>NZ_ML138678.1:0-1372799 GCF_004028635.1 Streptomyces cyaneus
CTGATGGCCGGAGACGGGGTATCAACATATCTGGCGTTGATTTTTGGCACGCTGTTGAGTTCTCAAGGAACGGACGCTTCCTTTGTACTCACCCTCTCGGGCTTTCCTCCGGGCGCTTCCCTTCGGTGTTCCAAACTCTATCAGTGTTTTTCCGGCTCTCTGACCACCGTTCTGCGGACATGCAGAAGGTGACCCCGAGATAGGATCTGACAAGTTTGGGTGCTGCCAGGCCTGGACGCGTATCGCGTCGCTCAGCCCCAAGCAGGAGTACGACTGTACACGCGGCCGCGGAGCGGGTGCAAATCGGTTTGAGGTATGGTCTAGACCACTCCGAAGTGCTCGCGCGGAACCTGCACTTCATGTGACATACCCTGCTGAACAGTGTGCCGCCCGCACAGGCAGCGACGGCCCATATCGATCTCCACCCCTGGGAGGCTTCCCATGACCACCGTGACGTCCCCACTGGCAGGACGCGCCGTCGGACTGGCATCCGTGCCGGATCCGGTCTTCTCCGGGGCCATGGTCGGCCCGGGCACCGCGATCGACCCAGTTCGTGAACCCTCCGAAGCCGTATCGCCCGTGGACGGAGTCATCGTCTCTCTCCACCCGCACGCCTTTGTCGTTGTCGACGAGCAGGGGCACGGTGTGCTCACTCATCTCGGTATCGACACCGTGCAGCTCAACGGCGAGGGTTTCGAACTCCTCGTGAACAAGGGCGACACCGTGACGCGCGGCCAGGGCATCGTGCGCTGGAACCCGGTAGCCGTCGAGGCAGCCGGTAAGTCCCCGGTGTGCCCGATCGTGGCCCTCGAGGCCACGGCCGAGGCCCTCTCCGATCTGCGTGACGACGGCGATGTGAAGGCCGGCGACAGTCTCTTCCTCTGGAAGTGAGGTCGGCGCCGTCGTATGGCGGCAAGTAGGCACGACAACCACCGCGGCGGCGGGACCCGCCGCACTAACGGAGACGGGTGAGATGGAGACAACGCTGCGAGGCGTCGGCGTGAGTCACGGTGTGGCGATCGGCGAGGTTCGGCACATGGGAACGGCGGTCCTCGAGCCGCCTGCCAAGCAGATTCCGGCCGAGGAAGCGGAGCGTGAACAGGGGCGCGCTCGTAAGGCCGTGGAGGCTGTGGCAGCCGACCTGATGGCGCGCGGCAATCTGGCTGGGGGCGAAGCCCAGGCGGTGCTCGAGGCACAGGCCATGATGGCCCAGGACCCTGAGCTGATGGCGGATGTGGACCGGCGTATCGCCGTCGGCAGCACGGCCGAGCGCGCCGTGTACGACGCTTTCGCCGCGTACCGCGAGCTGCTGGCGGGTGCCGGCGAGTACCTTGCCGGTCGCGTGGCTGACCTCGACGACGTGCGGAATCGTATCGTCGCTCGTCTGCTCGGGGTCCCGATGCCGGGTGTCCCGGACAGCGACGAGCCCTATGTCCTTGTGGCGCGCGATCTCGCCCCGGCGGATACGGCCCTGCTGGACCCGACCCTCGTTCTCGGCTTTGTCACCGAGGAGGGCGGGCCGACCAGTCACAGCGCGATTCTGGCGAGGGCGCTCGGTGTGCCGGCCGTGGTCGCGCTGCCGGGTGCCGGTGAGCTCGCCGAGGGCACGGTCATCGCCGTGGACGGCAGCACCGGCGACATCTTCGTGAACCCGAGCGAGGAGAAGAAGGCGGAGCTGGAGGCGGCTGCGGCCGCGCGCAAGGCCGCGCTCGCGGCGTCGACGGGTCCGGGTGCCACCGCCGACGGCCACAAGGTGCCGCTGCTGGCCAATGTCGGGGGTCCGTCCGACGTCCCGGCCGCTGTTGAGGCGGGCGCTGAAGGTGTCGGTCTGTTCCGTACCGAGTTCCTCTTCCTCGACGACAGTAAGAAGGCGCCGTCGGAGGAGAAGCAGGTCGAGGCCTATCGGCAGGTTCTCGAGGCCTTCCCCGAGGGTCGTGTCGTCGTACGTGTGCTGGACGCGGGCGCGGACAAGCCGCTGGACTTCCTGACGCCGGCCGATGAGCCGAACCCGGCGCTGGGTGTGCGCGGTCTGCGGACGCTGTTGGACCACCCCGAGGTGCTGCGCACCCAGCTGACGGCACTGGCGAAGGCGGCGGAGGGGCTTCCCGTCTACCTCGAGGTCATGGCCCCGATGGTGGCGGACCGTGCCGATGCGAAGGCGTTCGCCGACGCGTGCCGTGCGGCCGGGCTGCAGGCGAAGTTCGGTGCGATGGTGGAGATTCCGTCGGCCGCGCTGCGGGCGCGTTCGATTCTGCAGGAGGTCGAGTTCCTGTCGCTGGGAACGAACGACCTCGCGCAGTACACCTTCGCCGCAGACCGTCAGGTGGGTGCGGTGTCCCGGCTGCAGGACCCGTGGCAGCCCGCTCTGCTCGACTTGGTCGCGCTGTCCGCCGAGGCGGCGAAGGCCGAGGGCAAGAGCTGTGGCGTTTGTGGTGAGGCGGCGTCCGATCCGCTGCTGGCGTGTGTGCTGACCGGTCTGGGTGTGACCTCCCTGTCCATGGGTTCGGCGTCGATTCCCTATGTCCGGGCGACGCTGGCGAAGTACACGCTGGCGCAGTGCGAGCGTGCCGCTGCGGCTGCGCGGGCGACGGACAGCGCCGAGGAGGCGCGCAATGCGGCTCAGGCGGTGTTGTCCGGCGAGTAGCCGATGCGGGACGGCCGGCACGCCGGTTTGTGAGGGGCGCTCCACCTGCGGGTGGGGCGCCCCTCCGGCGTTCAGTGGTGGTGTCCCGGCGGCGCTTCCTCACTTCCGAGATCCGGTGGCACGCAGTAGTCGACGCCTGATTCCGGGGAGATGAGGTCGCCGGACTCGATGTCGGTGCAGTAGGCGTCGAATACCTCGCCCGCGGTGAGGGGTTCCAGCCCGTCTCCGCGCAGGCGCCATCCGTAGATACGGTCGGATGTGTCGGGGGCGCTGGTCCGCATCACGAGTCCACCGGGGCTCTGGGTGGCGATGCCGAGGGCCAGGACGGTCGTGAACTCCAGGGCTTCGGCCTCGTCGAGGTGGGTGGCGCCCTGGGCGTCTTCGTCGGCGTGCAGGACCGCGACAAGTGTTTCCGGGGGCCCCGTGACGCTGCAGACGAGGTGTCGGTTGCCCGGCTGGGCCGTATCCAGGATGCGGACGAGGAGGTTCGATGCACGGGTGAAGGCCGCACGGCCGATGTCCTCGCCGCAGGTGGCGCAGGCGCCGAGTCGTGCCAGGAGTGTGGACGCGTACTCCCACGTGGCTTGTCGGACGGCTTCGTCGACGAGGGCCGGGACGAGGTCTGCGAGGGACTGGCCCTCGTAGGGGACGGTGGGTCCGGTGGCCGCGAGTTCGGCGGTGAAGCGGGTGCGGCTCGACGGGATGTCGGGGTCGAGGCCCGTTTCCGCGCAGAACTCGGCGTATTCGTCCGGGTCGAAGAGGGCGATCGTCGTATGGCTGCCTTGGGAGGCCCGTGTCCTGAGGAGGGCCTCCATCTGTTGCAGATAGATCTTGTGGTCGTCGAACGTGAAGCTGCGGTAGCGCCGCATGGCACGGAAATCGTGCTCGTCGGTCAGCAGGCCGATCGTGCCGGCGATCTCGCGGCGCAGGATGCGTCGCATCGTCTGGTGGTCGGTGTGCACCATGTCTCCCCCTGTGCGCAGTCGATCAATGCTCACTCACAGTAACCGTGAGCACTGACAACGCCGTCTGTGCAAGGGGACAAAGAGCTGGGCAAGGCGAGCTCACGCAGGTCACAGCGGCTCCGACACCGTGACCTGCACATGACTCCCGTCAGGCTCGCTTGCGGGCGAGCTGCTCGTAGAAGTGCAGAAGGTCGAGGTTGTCGATGGAGCCCGGGTTGACTGCCTTTTCCAGCGGTGTGCCCTGGAGAAGGCGCTTGACCGGGACCTCGATGCGCTTGCCGGTGAGGGTGTGTGGGACGCCGGGGACCTCGATGATCTCGTCTGGGACGTGACGTGGTGAGAGCTGTTCGCGGATGGTCTGCTTGATTCGGCTCAGGAGGGTCTCGTCGAGCACGGCTCCGGGGGCCAGGTGCACGAACAAGGGCATCCAGTAGCCGCCGTCGGGCTGCTCGATGCCGATGACGAGGGATTCCTTGATCTCGGGGAGGCGCTCCACGGCTTCGTAGATGTCGGCCGAACCCATGCGCACGCCCTGGCGGTTGAGTGTCGAGTCGGAGCGTCCGTGGATGACGACGGAGCCGCGTGAGGTGACGGTGATCCAGTCGCCGTGGCGCCATACGGCGGGGTATGTGTCGAAATAGCTGTCGTGGTACCGGCTGCCGTCGGGGTCGTTCCAGAAGTAGATCGGCATGGACGGCATGGGGTTGGTGACGACGAGCTCGCCCACCTCGTCGACGAGGGGTTTGCCGCTGGGGTCCCAGGACTGCAGGTCGGTGCCCAGGCTGGGCGCTTGGAGCTCGCCGACGTACACCGGCAGGGTGGGCACGGCTCCAGCGAAGCAGGAGCACACGTCCGTGCCGCCGCTGACGGAGGCGATCCAGAGGTCGTCGCGGACCTCGTCGTGCAGCCAGCGGAACCCGTCGGGCGGCAGGGGTGAGCCGGTGGTGGCGACGCACTGCACCTTGGTGAGGTCGAAGTCGCGTGCAGGGTGCACGTCGGCCTTGCGGCAGGCCATGACGTACGCGGCCGAGGTGCCGTAGAGGGTGGCTCCCGTGCGTTCGGCGACTCGCCATTGGGCGCCCGTGTCGGGATAGCCCGGGCTGCCGTCGTAGAGGACGATCGTGGTGCCGGTGAGGAGGCCGGAGACGAGGAAGTTCCACATCATCCAGCCCGTCGACGTGTACCAGAAGAAGCGGTCTTCGGGGCCCAGGTCGCAGTGCAGGCCGAGTTGTTTGAGGTGCTCGACGAGGATGCCGCCCTGGGACTGGACGATGGCCTTGGGGAGGCCGGTGGTGCCGGAGGAGTAGAGCACCCACAGGGGGTGGTCGAAGGGCACCTGGTCGAAGACGGGTTCCTCGTCGGCGGCGGTGAGGGCCGACCACTCCAGTGCGCCTTCGGGGGCCTCGGTGCCGAGCAGGGGAATGTGCACCACGGCGCGCAGGGTGGGCAGCTCGCGGCGCAGTTCGGCGACGGTGTCGCGGCGGTCGTGCTCCTTGCCGCCGTAGCGGTAGCCGTCGACGGTGAACAGGACGACCGGTTCGACCTGCTGGAAGCGGTCGAGGACGCTGCGGGCGCCGAAGTCGGGGGCGCAGGAGGTCCATACGCCGCCGACTGCGGCGGTGGCGAGGAGGGCGACGACGGCCTGCGGGATGTTCGGGAGGTAGCCGCTGACGCGGTCTCCGGGGCGTACGCCGAGGGCGCGCAGCTCGGCGGCGAGGGAGCCGACCTGGCGGCGTAGCTCGGACCAGGTCACGGGGCTGGGCTGGTGGGATTCGTCGACGTACAGGAGGGCGGGTTCCTCAGCACGGGTCGCGGCGGCGCGCAGGGCGTGCTCGGCGTAGTTCAGGGCCGCGCCGGGGAACCACTCGGCGCCGGGCATCGAGCGGTCGCCCAGCACGCGCGCGTAGGGGGTGGAGAAGCGTACGTCGAACCACTCCGTGACGGCTTTCCAGAAAGTGTCCAGCTCGTCGACCGACCAGCGGTGCAGGGCCGCGTAGCCGCCCTCGGCGGGTGCGCCGTGGCTTTCGGCGGCCCAAGCCTGGAACTTGCTGACCCGAGCCTGGGCGATGCGTTCCGGATCTGGCTGCCAGAGCGGCTGGGGGTTCACGGTCGACATGGGGCGGCTCCCGGACTGTGCGCGTCGTGTGCGTCCTCCGCGCACGGCGGGGTGTGCGCGTGACGCGGATGACACGGACGATGCCATGTGATCGACTTCTGCACCAGGGTGCGCCCCACACAGTCCGTGTCGTGAAGATGTGGTCCCGGCACAGGTGAACGGCAGTTGAACGGCACGCGTGTGTGGGGCGGTCAATGGCAGGCTGAGCAGCATGGACGGTCGTGACCTGGTGCGTTCGATGAAGGTGGTCGGTTCTGTGGGAGCGGCCCAGGGGTTGCGTACCGTACGGGCGGCGTGGCGCCGGAGGCGTGTCGACGCCGCGGGGTTGCCGCCTCGGGGCGCCGAGCGGGCTCGGGTGCCCGGGCCCGTGCAGGAGGTGCGGCCCGGTCCGGGCGGCGGTGTCATCCGGTTCAGCCGGTCCGAGCTGCGCATCACCGTCGCCGCGAACGGCGCCGTCTTCTGGGGCTGGGACGGGGCAGCTCCCGAACCGTCGTACGCGCTCGCGGGCCGCTGCCCGGAACCGGATCCCCGGGCGATGCTGGAGCCCGACAAGGACGGTGGCTGGCGGGTCGTGGCCGAGCGGGTGACCCTCGTCATCTCGCGGCACGGCACGGTGGAGGTGCAAACGCCCGGTGGAGTGACGCTCCGCCGTGATCTGCCGCCGCGTTGGTGGGAGCCCGTGGACGGTGGGGCGGCACGGTGGATGCAGCGGTCGGAGGTGGCCGCGGACGCACGCTTCTTCGGGCTCGGGGGACGGGCGTCGGGGCCTCGGCTGAAAGACGGAAAGTACCGGCTGTGGAACACCGACCCCGGCCGCGCCTTCGGCCCTGGCGACGACCCCCTGTACATCACCATGCCCGTGCAGCTGGTGGTGGCCGATGCGGGCACTCACCTGATGTTCCACGACACGTCGTGGGACGGCACGGTGACGCTGCGGCAGGGCGAGGAAGGTGCCGGCTCAGGGCATGACCGGGCGGGGACCAGCGAACTGCGGATGGACGGCGGTCCGCTGCGCTGCTGGGTGATGGTGGGCACTCCCGCGCGCGTGCTGCTCGTCTGGGCGTCTCTCACCGGTGCGGCGGCACTGCCGCCCGCGTGGGCGCTGGGGCACCATCACGCGCGGTGGGGCTTCGGCAGCGAGCAGGAGGTGCGGCGGATCGCTTCGGGCTACCAGGAGCGGGACCTGCCGCTGGACGCGGTCCATCTGGACATCGACCACTACGACGAGCACCAGGTGTTCACGGTCGACCAGGAGGGCTTCCCCAAGCTGCCGCAGCTCGCCGAGGAGTTGCGGCGGGACGGCATCCGCCTGGTGTCGATCGTCGACCCTGCGGTCAAGGCCGCGCCGGGCAATGCCGTGTACGACAGCGGGACGGCCGAAGACGCGTTCGTCAGGGACGCCTCGGGGCAGCTCGTGCGGGGAGTGGTCTGGCCCGGGGAGGCGGTCTTCCCGGACTTCACGCACGCGCGCGTGCGGCAGTGGTGGGGTGGCCTCTACGAGGAGCGGCTGGCACAGGGGTTCTCGGGTTTCTGGCATGACATGAACGAGCCGACCTCGTTCGCCGCCTTCGGGGAGTCGACGCTGCCGCGTTCGGCCCGGCACTCCCTCGAGGGGCGGGGCGGTGACCATCGGGAGACGCACAACGTCTATGGCCTGTGCATGGCGAGGGCAGGCTACGAGGGCGTTCGCGAACTGGCGCCCGAGGAGCGGCCCTTCGTCTTCTCGCGCTCCGGATGGGCCGGCATGCAGCGCTACGGGGGGACCTGGTCCGGGGACGTGGCCACGGGCTGGCCCGGGCTGCGAGCGTCGCTGTCGCTGGTGATGGGGCTCGGGCTGTGCGGGGTGCCGTACTCGGGGCCGGACGTCGGCGGCTTCGACGGGAGTCCGGCGCCGGAGTTGTATCTGCGGTGGTTCCAGTTGGCCGCGTATCTACCGCTGTTCCGCACGCACGCGAGTCTGCGCGCGGGGCGCAGGGAACCGTGGGAATTCGGCTCCGAGGTGCTGGAGCACGCGCGCGTAGCGCTCGTCGAGCGTCGGAGGCTGCTGCCGTACTTCGTGACGCTGGCGCATCTGGCCCGGCACACCGGGGCGCCTTATGTACGTCCGCTGTGGTGGTCGGCGCCCGACGACCGCGCGCTGCGCGACTGTGAGGATGCGTTTCTGCTGGGCGACTGCCTTCTGATCGCGCCGGTGCTGGATCCGGGAGCGGACCGGCGAGCGGTACAGCTGCCCCGCGGACGCTGGTACGACACGGCGACGGAGCAGGTGTACGAGGGGCCGGGGCAGGTTCTCGTCGACGCACCCCTGTCTCGGATCCCGGTGCTCGCGCGCTCGGGCGCCGTCGTCCCCGTACGAGGGGACGACGGCGGGCTGGAACTGGAGGTGTGGGCGCCCGCCCAGGGACGTACCGGGGGCGGGCTGGTGGTGCCGGATGCGGGTGACGGCTGGGACGAACCGGAGATCGAGCGTTACGTCACCCGCTGGGAGGGCCGGAAGCTGGTCGTCGAGCGGGAGCTTGATGACGGCGTGATCCCGTCACCTCATCCGGTGCGCATACGAGGGCTCGGCGAGCGTTGAGGTCAGACGTAGCGGCCCTCGAAGAACGCCCGGACGGCCAGCGTGTGCAGCGGGAAGGCCAGTTCCTCCGGCCTGCGCAGGAGGTGCCAGCCTTCGGTCTCGTCCGTGGCGGCCGACGTCGGCAGGCGGTCGGCGGGCCGTTCCGGCAGGAGGCCGAACAGCAGCAGATGCCCGTCGGGAGAGCTCATCGCGTCGACGAGGCGTACGTCGCGGCCGGCCGCATCGATGCCGGTCTCTTCCTTGAGTTCGCGGACGACGGCCTGCCGCCAGTCCTCACGGTCGTCGATGTAGCCGCCGGGCAGGGCGATGCCTCCGCGCGCGGGGGCAACGGTTCGGGTGATGACGACCAGGGCGGTGCCCTTCGTGTCGTACACGGGCTGGAGTGCGATCGCTACCGGAAGCGGGTTGCGGTAAGCCACGGTGCCGCACGCCGGGCAGGTGCGGGGCCAGCCGGAGACGCCCTCTCCGTAGGGCGCGCCGCAGCTCGAACAATGGGAGTCTGCAGCGGAGTTGGGGGCGGAGTGCTGAGTTTCGGACACGCGGCGGACTGTATCCGATCAGTGGAAGGGCGTCTTCCGGGGGCCGGTCACTACTGCCGTGTAAGGGATTTCCTGGAGACCGGGAAGTCGAAGTAGGTGTCCGGATAGGGCTCCGGCTTGTAGGTGTAGTGCCACCACTCTTCGGCGAGGTTCACGAACCCGAGGGCTTCGAGGGTGCTCTTGAGCAGCAGCCGGTTGGCGCGCTGTTCGCCCTGGATGCGCTGGTCGAGGGTGTGGGAGAGGGTGTCGAAGCAGTCGAAGCCGGTGCCCATGTCGACGGAGTTGTCGGGAAAGCGCTCGCCCTGGGGTGCGTAGCAGGGCACAAGGGGCTCTCCTGGGACGTACGGCCTGGTGGGCTTTGCGGGCAGCCGGACGATCGTCAGGTCCATGGTCGAGCCGCGGCTGTGGCCGGATTTCTCGGCGATGTAACCGTCCACGAACAGACGGGTCTTGTCGACGTTCGGGTAGAACTCGTCCTTCGTGGTCTGGTCGTCGAGGTCCTCGGCCCAGCGCACGAAATGGTCGACGGCGCGCTGCGGCCGGTAGCAGTCGTACACCTTGAGCGTGTAGCCCTGGCGCAACAGCTGCTTCTGAGCCTTGTGGAGCGCTTCGGCGGCGGGTCGGGTGAGGATGCAGAGGGGCTGTCGGTAGCCGTCGATGCGCTCGCCCACGAAGTTGTGGGGGGTGAAGTACCGCATCTCCTGAACGATGGTGGGGTCCACGGTTCTCAGCGCCACGAAGTCCTTCGGCGCTTTGGGCTCGGTCTTCGCCTGGGCGGCGTGGGGGGCGACGGTCACGGCCAGCACGGTGGCGAGCGTGGTGACCAGTCCTCGTACCGCGGTCGAGAGTCGTGTCATGTCTTTTGCATCTATCAGGAATGTGTTCCGCCGGGGAAGTGATCGGATGCAGTCCACCCGTAAGGCCGTCCTGCCGGTTTCCGGTTGCCCGTGGCACACTTCTGACGTCCCGTCAGATCTGTTGCCAGGAGGGGCTATGCCACGCACGCGCACGCCTGTGGTCGCCGGGTGGTTCGCCGGTGACGGGGACGACTTCCGGCTCCTCGGCACCCGTTGCTCGAACTGCACCTCGGTCTTCTTTCCGCGCGAGGACGCCCACTGCCGCAACCCGGGCTGCGCGGGCGGCGATCTGGAGGAGGTTCCGCTGTCGCGGCTCGGGCGCGTCTGGTCGTACACGGACAGCCGGTATCGACCTCCGTCACCCTATGTGACCGATCCGGAACTTCCGTGGGAGCCGTACGCGTTGATCGCTGTGGAGCTGGAGTCCGAAGGCCTCGTGGTGCTGGGGCAGGCGGTTCCCGGGGTCACCGTCGCCGATCTGACGGTGGGCATGGAGGTGGAGGTCGTTCCCGGCGTGCTCCATGAGGACGCGGAGACGATCTGGACGACCTGGCAGTGGCGGCCGACGGGGGTGGCGGAATGACGGAAGAGGTGGCGGTGCTCGGCGCGGGCATGCATCCCTGGGGCAAGTGGGGGCGCAGTTTCGTCGAGTACGGGGCCGCGGCGGCCCGCGCGGCACTCGCCGATGCGGGACTGGAGTGGCGGGACATCGGGTCGATCGTCGGTGCGGACACAGTGCGAGGCGGCTATCCGGGGTATGTCGCCGGGGCCACGTTCGCGAAGGCGCTGGGCTGGCAGGGCGCCCGGGTCACGAGCGTGTACGCGGCGTGCGCGTCCGGGGCGCAGGCCGTCAACACCGCTCGGGCACAGATACTTTCGGGGCTCGCCGACGTGGTGCTCGTAGTGGGCGCCGATGCGGCCCCCAAGGGCTTCTTCCGGCCCGCGGGCGGTGACCGGCCCGACGATCCGGACTGGCTGCGTTTCCGCGTCCTCGGTGCGACCAATCCGGCGTACTTCGGGCTGTACGCGCGCCGGCGGATGGCCGTGCACGGGGACACACCCGAGGACTTCGCGCAGGTCAAGGTGAAGAACTCCGCACTGGGTGCGCTCAATCCGTATGCGCGCTACCGCAAGCGGGTCACCGCCGAGGAGGTCGCCGCCTCTGCGGTGGTCGCCGATCCGCTGCGGCTGCTCGACATCTGCGCGACCTCGGACGGTGGGGCGGCGCTCGTGCTGGCCGGCATGGAGTTCGCGCGTCGGCACGGGGCCCGGGATCCGGTGCGGATCCGGGCGGTGTCCACCGTGACGCCGCGGTACCCCAACACCGTCCTGGATCTGCCCGACATGGCGACGGACTCCTTGGTGGCGGTGCAACCGGCGGCCGAGACGTTCCGGGAGTCGATCGCGCGCGCGGCCTACGAGGAAGCGGGCATCGGCCCCGAGGAACTCTCTTTCGCGGAGGCGTACGACCTGTCCACGGCCCTGGAGTTGCAGTGGTACGAGGATCTGGGGCTGTGCGGCGCGGGAGAGGCTGCGAAGCTGCTGCGGGAGGGTGCGACGGCGCTGGGGGGACGCATACCCGTGAATGTGAGCGGCGGGCTGGCCTCCTTCGGAGAGGCGGTGCCGGCCCAGGCGATCGCCCAAGTATGCGAACTCACCTGGCAGTTGAGGGGCACCGCCGGTGACCGGCAGGTCGCCGGGGCGCATGTGGGGATCGCGGCGAATCAGGGGCTGTTCGGGCACGGCTCGGCGGTGATCGCGGTGCGGTGATCGCGGCGGTGCTACGGACACGAGCGTTCGGCTCTACGAGCGTGGTGTCGCCGTCGTACGAGCAAGGAAGGTGAGGCCTGTCTACGCTGTGTGACCCACCCGGAATGCTGCGTGAACGTCTCATGAACTGGGCTCGGGCCTCTGCCGGCGGCGAGATCATGCTCCCGTGCCCTCCTGGACGGATACTCTCCGCTTCGCTTTTCAGCCGGTGGTCAATCTGACGACCGGAGGAGTCGCGGGGCTGGAGATACTCGCCCGCCCGGAGACCGGCGACGTCCTGGCCGAGGCCCGCCGCGATCCCGAACTCGACGGCCAACTCGCCGTGTTGGCGTTCCGTACGGCGGCTCGCAAGGAGACCTTACTGCCGCTGTACGTCAACGTTTTCGCCGGCACCCTCGCCGACCTGGGCGGACTGACACCGCTGCACGACGCCGTGCGCGCTGCGGGGCGGCTGCCGTGGGAGGTGACGATCGACGTCGGTCCGCCGTACACGCACGTGCCCCAGCACGCGCTACTGGAGGCCATCGGCGCATTGCGGGACCAGGGGTTCCGGATCAGCGCGGACGGCATCGGCGACGGGGACGTGCCGCTGCGGTTGCTCACCGACATGACACCGGACCTGGTGAAACTCGACGCGTCCCTGCTCCCTCGGCCGGCGGCGGTGCGGGGGATGCGGACGCTGTGCGAGCAGTTGGGAGCGCTCCTGTGCGTCGAGGGCGTGGAGACGGAACTGCAGTGCGCGTCCGCACGGTCGGCCGGCGCGCAACTGGCTCAGGGTGAGTTGTTCGCTCCACCGGCACGGCTGCCTGCAGCGGAGGTATACGTTCCGCCACGCTCCCCCGGACTGGCGGTGACGCCGCGCTCGGGGCCGTCGGTGCGGGAGTTCGTGCGGCCGGCCGCACTGCTGCCCGCCACCGCGTCCGCGGGCCAGGTGCGAGCGCTGCTGACCGGTTCGCCGGACGTGTCCGGGGTGCTGCTGGTGGACAGGAACGGCGTCCCGGTGCGGTCGGTGCACCGCTCCCGGTTCCTGCTGTCGATGTCGGGGCGGTACGGCCATGCCCTGTATGCCGACCGGCCGGCGGCCAAGCTGGGGGATCCGCCGCGCACGGTGGGCGTCGACGCCACCGCGTGGGAGGTGCTTGACGTGGTCGCGGTCGGCGACCGGGACCGTACCTCGGACGATGTGGCCGTGGTCGACCGGTACGGCCGGTGCGTGGGCGTCGTACGGCTCGCGGACCTCGTACGGGCCCTCGCCGAGACCCGGGTCGAGGAGGCCGCGGGGCTCAATCCGCTGACGCGGCTGCCCGGTTCGGACGCGATCACCGATGAGGTGGACCGGCGGATCGCGGACGGACGGACGTTCGCGCTGAGTTGGCTGGATGTGGACCACTTCAAGCAGGTCAACGACGGGGCCGGGTTCGCGGCGGGCGACGAGCTGATCCGGTCGGTCGGACGGGCGCTGCAGCACGCGGCGTCCGGCAGTACCCGTGTGGGGCACATCGGCGGAGACGACTTCCTGGTGCTCGCGGATCCGGAGGGGCTCAATCCGCTGGCCGCTTCCGTGCTGGACGCGCCCTGGTCCGCAGGTGGCCGTCCCGTCACGCTTTCCCTGGCCACGGTCCTGTGCGAGGCCGGGAGCGTGACGGACCACCGCCAGGCGGCCGCCTGTCTGGCCCCGCTGAAGAAGGCCGCGAAGTCACTGAGCGGGGCGAGCTGGGTGCTGGGCCGCGCGGGGCTGTCCGGGCACGAGGTCCTGCGTGGGGAGGAGGCGGCGACGGCCCCGGCCGAGTGGGCGGTGGCGGACCCGAGCAGGGGGTGAGACGCTTTCCCTACGAGGTCGTCGGAGGCCGAAGGGCGTCCGTGCGGCCTCACCACAGCCATGGTCTTCGACCCCTGCCGGGTTCAGCGGGAACTGGCCTCCCCGCCGGCCTCAGCAGAGCCTCGGAGTCCGTCCCACCTCCGATCGGGCGTGCCACGAGCCGCGTGGGCGACGGTCCAGGACCCGTCGGTGCGCCCCCAACCATTGGCGTCGGCGACCTTGACGCCCCCTGGACGCCGGTGAACACTTCCCGGTGTCGGTCGACATCGCCGTACATTCTCGGCGTATCCACGCACTGCGCCGCGCGGTTCCACCTGGACCATGGCTCCCTTCCCCCACGGGCGAGTCGGCTGCGACGGCACGCTCGTCACGGACGCCGGGCGGGGCGCGGGACCTCCCTGCCTTCGGCTGAAGTCGCCGTGGGAAACGCACCCCGCACGGAGAACCGGGGCCGATCGTCCCGGCCAGGCCCTAGGAGCCGCCATGAGCAACGGAGACATATTCCTCGGTGAGGTCATCGGAACCGCGATCCTGATCCTCTTCGGGGCCGGAGTCGTCGCCGCCGTCGTACTCAACTATTCGAAGGCGAAGGACGCGGGGTGGGTCGTCATCGCGTTCGGCTGGGGATTCGGCGTGATGGCCGGCGCATACACCGCGGCACCGCTGTCCGGCGGACAGCTCAACCCGGCCGTGACGATCGGTATCGCCATCGACACCGGGGAATGGGACAAGGTCCACATCTACATCGCCGGCCAGATGGTCGGCGCGATCCTCGGTGCGGTGCTGTGCTGGCTGGTCTACTTCGCGCAGTTCCAGGCCAACGCCGACGAGGACATCGCTCAGCCAACCCTCGGGATCTTCTCCACCGCGCCCGCGATCCGCAATGTCGTGGCCAACCTCATCACCGAGATCATCGCGACGATCGCGCTGGTGCTGCCGATCCTCGCCTTCGGCCTGACCAAGGGGCTCGGCGTGTCCGGCACCGCGATTCTGATCGTCTCGTTCCTGGTGGTCGGCATCGGTCTGTCGCTCGGTGGTCCCACCGGATACGCCATCAACCCGGCCCGTGACCTGGGCCCTCGCATCGTCCACGCCCTGCTCCCGATCCCCAACAAGGGCACCTCGGACTGGGGTTACGCGTGGATCCCGGTGGTGGGACCGCTGATCGGCGGTGTGCTGTCCGGGCTCATCTTCAACGCAGCCTTCTGAAGGAACCGACGAAGGGGACGTCATGACGGACAAGTTCGTCGCCGCTATCGACCAGGGCACGACCTCGAGCCGCTGCATCATCTTCAACCAGGACGGCGCCATCGTGGCCGTCGACCAGCGCGAGCACCGCCAGATCTTCCCCAAGCCCGGCTGGGTGGAGCACGACGCCACGGAGATCTGGTCCAAGGTGCAGGCCGTGGTCGCCGGGGCGATCGCCAAGGCGGGGCTGCGCGCCGACCAGCTCAGCGCCCTGGGCATCACCAACCAGCGCGAGACGACGGTCCTGTGGGACCGCGCGACGGGCAAGCCGGTGCACAACGCGATCGTGTGGCAGGACACGCGTACTGCGGCGCTGTGCAACCAACTCGGTGGTTCGGATGGGCAGGATCGTTTCCGCGAGCAGACCGGGTTGCCGCTGGCCAGCTACTTCTCCGGCCCGAAGGCGGCCTGGCTGTTGGACAACGTGCCCGGCCTCAGGGCCCGCGCCGAAAGTGGCGAGATCGCCTTCGGCACCATCGACTCCTGGCTGATCTGGAACCTCACCGGCGGCACGGACGGCGGGCACCACGTCACCGACGTGACGAACGCCGGGCGCACCATGCTGATGAACCTGGAGAGCCTGCAGTGGGACTCCTCGATCCTGTCCGCCATGAACGTGCCCGAGGCCATCCTGCCGGAGATCAAGTCCTCTGCCGAGGTGTACGGCACCGCTGTCGGGCAGCTGTCCGGTGTGCCGGTCGCCTCGGCCCTGGGCGACCAGCAGGCGGCAGTGTTCGGGCAAGCCTGCTACGACGTGGGCACGGCGAAGAACACGTACGGCACGGGCAGCTTCCTGCTGCTCAACACGGGCAACCGGCCGGTGCCGTCGAAGAGCGGGCTGCTGACGACCATGGGCTACAAGATCGGCAGCGAGGCGCCCGTGTACTGCTTGGAGGGGTCGATAGCGATAACGGGCGCGCTGGTCCAATGGTTCCGGGACCAGCTCGGCATCATCCGCACCGCCGACGAGATCGAGTCCCTGGCGGCAAGCGTCGAGGACAACGGAGGCGCGTACATCGTGCCCGCCTTCTCCGGCCTGTTCGCCCCGTATTGGCGCTCCGACGCGCGCGGTGTCATCACCGGACTGACGCGGTACGTCACCAAGGCGCACCTCGCGCGGGCGGTGCTGGAGGCGACGAGCTGGCAGACGCGCGAGGTCGTGGACGCCATGTATCAGGACTCCGGGGTGCAGATCACGACCCTGAAGGTCGACGGCGGCATGACGAAGAACAACCTGCTCATGCAGCACCAGGCGGATGTGCTCGACGTGCCCGTGATCCGGCCCAAGGTCTCCGAGACGACCTGTCTGGGTGCCGCCTACGCGGCAGGACTGGCCACGGGCGTATGGAACGACCTGGACGAGCTCAAGGCGCACTGGGCGAAGGACGCCGAGTGGACGCCCTCCATGACTGCCGCCGTGCGTGACCGCGAGTACCACAACTGGCACAAGGCGGTGGAGAAGAGCTTCGGCTGGCAGGAGGACGGCGACAACTGAGGGAGACGGCGAGAGCCGTGATCGGTGCACGCGTGCGTGCGCTCCGCTCGAGCCACGCGCGCGTGCCCTTGAGCCGCGGCTCGTACCCCGGTCGGCGGGGGTACGGGCCGCACCCCTGCGTCGGGCTTCAGGTGCTCACCGTCTGACGGCGGTCCGCCTGGTAGGCCATCGCGTGCTGGACGACGCCGATGAGGGTCTCCTTGACGGACTCCCGGTCACGGGCGTCGCACAGCAGCAGCGGTACGCCGTCGTCGAGATCGAGGGCCTGCCGGATGTCCTCCGCCGGGTAACGGGCGGCTCCCTCGAAGCAGTTGACGCCGACGAGGAAGGGTATGGAGCGCCGTTCGAAGTAGTCCACGGCCGCGAAGCAGTCCTCGAGACGGCGGGTGTCGGCGAGGACGACGGCGCCGAGCGCGCCCTCCGAGAGCTCGTCCCACATGAACCAGAACCGCTCCTGGCCGGGCGTGCCGAAGAGGTACAGCACCAGGTCCTCGCGCAGCGTGATGCGGCCGAAGTCCATGGCGACGGTGGTGGTGCGCTTGCCCTCGACACCGCTCGTGTCGTCGACCGGGCGCCCGGCCTCGGTGAGCAGTTCCTCGGTACGCAGCGGCCTGATCTCGCTGACCGCGCCGACGAGGGTGGTCTTGCCCACGCCGAAGCCGCCGGCCACCAGGATCTTGAGCGTGACGGGCTCGACCGGAGGCTTCCCGCGCTCAGAACGCCCGAAGATCATCGATCTCTTCTCCTGCTTGATGGGGGTCGCGCGACGGTGGGCCGTAGCCTCCGCCGCCGGGGGTTTCGATGACGAGTACGTCGCCGGGGCCGACGTCGGCCGAGTCGCTTCCGGCGAGTTCGGTGATGGTCCCGTCCGCGCGTTCGATGCGGTTGGCTCCCAGCGCGCCGGGGTCGCCGCCCGCCATGCCGTACGGCGGGACCCTGCGGTGCTGGGACAGCGTGGAGACGGTCATGGGCTCGTGGAACCGGATGCGGCGCACGGCGCCGTCCCCGCCGCGCCATTGCCCGGCGCCGCCGCTGCCGTGCCGTACGGCGAACTCGTCGAGCTGTACCGGCAGTCGCCACTCCAGCACTTCGGGATCGGTGAGCCGCGAGTTGGTCATGTGGGTCTGTACGACGGGCGCGCCGGGGAAGCCGTCGCCCGCGCCGGATCCGGAAGCCACGGTCTCGTAGTACTGGTGGCGTTCGTTGCCGAAGGTGACGTTGTTCATGGTGCCGGAGCCCTCGGCCTGGACGCCCAGTGCGGCGTAAAGGGCGCCGGTGATCGCCTGGGACGTCTCCACGTTGCCCGCGACGACCGCCGCCGGGGGTTCGGGAGCGAGCATGGAACCGGGCGGCACGATGATCTCGAGGGGGCGCAGGCAGCCGTCGTTGAGCGGGATGTCGTCGGCGACCAGGGTGCGGAAGACGTACAGGACTGCCGCGTTGACGACCGAGAAGGGGGCGTTGAAGTTCGTGGCCAGCTGGGGGGAGGTGCCGGTGAAGTCGACGGTGGCGGAGCGGTTCTCGCGGTCCACGCGCACGCGTACCCGGATGACGGCGCCGGAGTCGGTCTCGTAGGCGTACTCGCCGTCGTCCAGGGCGTCGATCACGCCGCGTACTGCTTCCTCCGCGTTGTCCTGGACGTGCCGCATGTACGCCTGGACGACGTCGAGGCCGAAGTTCTCGATCATGCGGGCGACTTCGTCGACGCCCTTCTGGTTGGCCGCGATCTGGGCGCGCAGATCGGCGAGGTTGGTCTTCGGGTTGCGGGAGGGGTAGGGCGCCTCGGTGAGCAGGCGCAGGGTCTCCTCCTCGCGGAAGCGGCCATTGTCGGCCAGCAGCCAGTTGTCGAAGAGGATTCCCTCCTCCTCGATGGTGCTGCTGTCGGCGGGCATGGAGCCGGGGGCGATGCCGCCGATCTCGGCGTGGTGGCCGCGTGAGGCGACGTAGAAGAGGATTCCGGGCTCACCCTCCGTGTTCGCTGTGCTGTCCGTGTCGAAGACCGGGGTGATCACGGTGACGTCGGGCAGGTGGGTGCCGCCGTGGTACGGGTCGTTGACGGCGTACGTGTCGCCGGGGCGCATCCGGGAGCCGCGGCGTCGGATGACCTCCTTGACGCTGGTGCCCATCGAGCCCAGGTGGACGGGGATGTGCGGGGCGTTGGCCACCAGGTTTCCGTCCGGGTCGAAGAGCGCGCAGGAGAAGTCCAGGCGTTCCTTGATGTTGACGGACTGGGCGGTGGACTCGAGGCGGGCGCCCATCTGTTCGGCGATGGACATGAAGAGGTTGTTGAAGACCTCGAGGAGAACCGGGTCGGCTTCTGTGCCGATCTCGGAACTCTGCGTAATCGCCGCGCGTTCCATGACCAGATGCCCGTCGTCGGTCGTCGCGGCTTGCCAGCCGTCGTCGACGACGGTCGTCGCACTGGCCTCGGTGATGATCGCCGGGCCGGTGACGGTCTGGCCGGGAGGCAGGTCCTCGCGGCGGTGGAGGGGTACGTCGCGCCAGGTGCCGCCCGTGTGGAGGCGGACGGTCTGCGGGGTGGCCGGGCTGCCTTCAGGGGTGGCTTCGTAGGGGGCGAGAGCGGAGAGATCGGGGGGTTCGGTGATGCCAGTGGCTTCGACGGAGAGGGCTTCGACAACGATCGGGCGGTCGAGGGTGAAGGAGTACGTGGCGCGATGACGTTCTTCGAAGGCGCGCCTCATCCTGTCGGGCTCGGTGAGTTCGACGATGAGGGTGGTGTCGGTGCCGTCGTAGCGGAGTTGCGCGCGGCGGGTGACCTTGATGTGGTCCTCGGGGACGCCCTCGTCGAGGAGTTCGGTGCGGGCAGCGGATTCGAGGTCGTCCGCGGTCTTCAGGACACCGGGCATGGAGGTGGCCTCCAGGGGTGCCTCGGCGGACTGTTCACGCATGGCCGTGGTGTCGGCGAGGCCGATGCCGAGCGCGGAGAGGACGCCGGCCATGGGCGGGACGAGGACGGTGCGGATGCCGAGCGAGTCGGCGACCATGCACGCGTGCTGGCCGCCCGCACCACCGAAGGTGGTGAGGGCGTAGCGCGTGACGTCGTGTCCCTTCTGGACGGAGATCCGCTTCACGGCGTTGGCGATGTTGGCGACCGCGATCTGCAGGTAGCCCTCGGCGACCTGCTCGGGGGTACGGTCGTCGCCGGTCTGCTCGCGGATGTCGCGCGCGAGGGCGGTGAAGCGCTCACGGACGAGGTCGCTGTCGAGGGGCTGGTCACCCTCGGGGCCGAACACCTTGGGGAAGTGGGTGGGTTGGATGCGGCCGAGCATGACGTTGGCGTCGGTGACCGCGAGCGGGCCGCCGCCCCGGTAGCAGGCGGGTCCCGGGTCCGCGCCCGCCGAGTCCGGCCCTACGCGGTAGCGGGAGCCGTCGAAGTGCAGGACCGAGCCGCCGCCTGCCGCGACGGTATGGATGTCCAGCATGGGGGCGCGCAGGCGGACGCCGGAGATCTGTGTGGTGAAGACCCGTTCGTACTCGCCGGCGAAGTGCGAGACATCGGTGGAGGTGCCGCCCATGTCGAAGCCGATGACGCGGTCGAAGCCGGCGAGCTGCGACATGCGTGCCATGCCGACGATGCCTCCGGCGGGGCCGGAGAGGATGGCGTCCTTGCCGCGGAACTGCCCGGCTTCGGCGAGACCGCCGTTGGACTGCATGAACATCAGCCGTACGCCTTCGAGTTCGTCGGCGACGTGCTGGACGTAGCGGCGCAGCACGGGCGAGAGGTAGGCGTCGACGACGGCGGTGTCCCCGCGCGGGACGAGTTTCATCAGAGGGCTGACCTCACTGGACAGCGAGATCTGCGGGAACCCGATGCGGGCGGCGAGGTCGCCGACGGCTTGTTCGTGGGCGGGGTGGAGGTGGCTGTGCATGCAGACCACGGCGACGGCACGGATCCCGTCGTCGTACGCCTCCCGAAGGGGCCCGGCGAGGGCGTCCAGATCGGGAGCGTGCAGGACGGTACCGTCGGCGGCGATGCGTTCGTCGATCTCGACGACTCGTTCGTAGAGCAGCTCGGGGAGCTCGATACGGCGGGCGAAGATGCGGGGCCGGTTCTGGTAGGCGATGCGCAGGGCGTCGCGGAAGCCGCGGGTGATGACCAGCAGGGTTCGCTCGCCCTTGCGCTCGAGAAGGGCGTTCGTGGCGACCGTCGTGCCCATTCGGACCGCCTCGATGGGCTGGTCCTGGGAGCCGTCCAGCAGTTCGCGTACGCCCGCGACGGCCGCGTCGGAGTATCGCGCCGGGTTCTCCGACAGGAGTTTGTGGGTCAGCAGACGGCCGTCCGGGCGTCGCGCGACGATGTCCGTGAAGGTGCCGCCACGGTCGACCCAGAACTGCCAGCCTGTCACGTCACTACCCCGCTTCCACGCCGCTCACAGCGCCCGCAGGCCGTTGATCACGTCGCGCAGAATACTCTCGTCCACCAGCTCGGCAGGCGGTACGGGCCGGTTCACATGGACGAATTCCCCGTCCACGAGATCCCCGATGAGGACCCGTACGACGCCGATGGGCAGATCGAGCTCGGCGGAGAGTTCGGCAACGGACTGCGGGGCGTCACGGCACAGATCGACGATGTCCACGTGCTCAGGGGACAGCATCGAGTCCGCTTCCGGATCGTCCGCGTGCTGTTCCGCCACGACCACCGCGATCAGGTCGAGTCGGTGCTGGGCCGCACTGGTGGTGCGGCCGCGTGTCATGGCGTACGGACGGACGACCGGCCCGGCCTCGTCGTCGAACCAGTGGCTTCTTCCCTGACCGTCAGCGCTCATGCCATCCCACTACCCGCCCGAGGACAGATCGGTGCGCGGAGCGGTTCCCAGATGCACGCCGACCCGCTTGACGAGGAGCGTCATCTCGTACGCGACCAGCCCGACGTCCGAGTCGGCGTCCGAGAGTACGGCGAGGCAGCTGCCGTCGCCTGCGGCCGTCACGAACAGGAAGGCGTCATCGAGCTCGACGACCGTCTGCCGGACGTTGCCCGCCTCGAAGTGGCGGCCCACGCCCTTGGCGAGGCTGTGGAATCCCGACGCGACGGCGGCCAGGTGCTCGCTGTCCTCCCGGGTCAGGTCCTTGGACACCCCCGTCGGCAGGCCGTCGCCGGAGAGCACGAGGGCCTTACGGATGCTGGCGACGCGGTCCACCAGGTCGTCGAGGAGCCAGTTGAGCTCGCCGGACTGGTTGGTCGCGGTGTGGCCGGTCGCCTTCGGTGCGGTCATCGACCGTCCCCCTTAGTCATTCCTTGTGCTGTGCCGCTGTGGGCGTCGTCGCCCGCGGCGTTCTCCTGGCGGCCGCGCTGCCAGCCGCGCTGGAGCGATGCCATCCGGCTGCGTACCTCGTCCGCGTCGCGCTCGACGAGTTCCGTGCTCTCCTCGGTGCGCCGAGCGGGGCCCTGCTTGAGCTGCGGAGCCAGGCTGGCCTGTCGTACGCGCCGGGGCAGGGGACCCGAGCCTGAGCCGCTCTCCCGCTGTGCCGCAGCCGTGCTCGCAGCGGAGTGGCCGGGCCCACTCGATGCGATCGCGGCACGCCGCGTGCGCCTCGGGAGGGCTGCGGGCTCCGGCGGCTCGCCTCGGTCGTGCGCGGCGCTGGGCGGTGTGTCGGCGCGGTCGCCGATCCGGTCCTGGGCACCGGTCAGCTCGCCGCGGGGTCCAGTACCGCGGCGACGGGTCGGCAGCGGGGCGAGGCCGTTCGGCTCAGGGCGGCTCGGGCCTGCCGAAGGCTCCGCGTCCGTCTCCTCTCGCCGGGAACGCTGCTCGGTGACCGGGCGCCCGTGCGAACTGACCAGCTTGGGCGTCCGACGGCGGGGCAGCGGGACCGGAGCGCTCACGTCGTCGTCCGTGTCGGACCGGTCCGGTCCGCCGTGGATGCCGGAGACCGGGTGTTCGCCGAGCGAGCCCGGGGCCTCGTCCTCCACATGGGCGAGAGCGCGGCGCGGGCGGAAGAGGCCGCCGCGTTCGCTGTCCTCGTCTTCGAGCGGGTCCGGGAAGTCGCTGAGCGCGTCCAGGTCGACGGGGGCCTCCAGCTCGACCGGGCCGTCCAGGAGCGAGGCGGGCAGGCCGGGCACGCGGGCCGGCACATGGGCGAGGGCGGCGCGACGCGCCTCCTCCAGCTCGGCCTCCTTCGACGGAGTGGGCCGGTCGAGACGGAACCCGATGCCGTTGGTGTCCGGGACGTCGTCCGTGAGCAGCGCGTCAGGGATGAAGACGACGGCTGTGGTGCCGCCGTACGGCGACGGCTGCAGCGAGACCCGGACGTTCTGCCGTTGGGCGAGCCGGCTGACCACGAACAGGCCCAGCCGGTCGGTGTCGGACAGCTCGAACTCGGGCGTCTCGGCGAGCCGGAGGTTGGCGTCGAGCAGGGCGTCGGCCGCCATGCCCAGGCCTCGGTCGTGGATCTCGAGGGTGAAACCGTTGGCTACGCGCTCACCCAGGACCTGGACCGCGGTGTGCGGCGGGGAGAACACCGTGGCGTTCTCCAGCAGTTCGGCCACGAGGTGCGTGAGGTCCGCGACGGCCGGTCCGGTGACAGCGACGCGGGGCAGACGTCGGACCTCGATGCGCTCGTAGTCCTCGACCTCGGCGACCGCGGCGCGTACGACGTCCATGAGCTGGACGGGCTTGCGCCACTGTCGGGAGGGGGCAGCGCCGGAGAGGATCACCAGGCCTTCGGCGTGCCGGCGCATACGGGTGGTCAGGTGGTCGAGGCGGAAGAGGTCGGCGAGTTCGTCGGTGTCCTCGGTCCGGCGTTCCATGGTGTCGAGGAGGGTGAGCTGCTTGTGGAGGAGGACCTGGCTTCGGCGGGCGAGGTTGACGAAGACCTCGGCGACACCGGCGCGCAGTTCGGCCTGCTTGACGGCGGCCTCGACGGCGGCGCGCTGCAGGGTGTTGAGGGCCTGGCCGACCTCGCCGATCTCGTTCTTGTCGTATTCCAGTCGTGGGACCTCGGTCTCCACGTCGACCTGTTCGCCGGAGGAGAGGCGGCGCATCACACTGGGCAGGCGCACGCCGGATGCCTCGTGGGCCTCCAGTCGCAGCTGCCGCAGATCGCGGATGAGGCCGCGGCCGATGCGCACGGACAGGAAGAGCGAGAACAGCAGGGCGAGCAGCCCGAGGACACCGGCGACGGCGGCCTTGAGGATGACACCCATCGCGACAGGGCTGACGCGGTCCTGATAGCGGGCGCCCGCCTCGTCGTTGAGCTTGCTGAGCTCGTCGAGGACGCTGCCGGCGGCGGTGTCCCAGCTCTTGGCGTCGACCCTGCTGGGCCTTCCTGCCTGGGACAAGATGACGGCCTGTTCGGCGACGCGCAGTGGAGCAGTGGAGGCGTTGTCCCAGAAGCGCTCGTAGCGTTCACGCTCGGACGAGGGCAGGTCCGACAGGCTGATGTCGTACATGAGGGTGCGCTGGGCCACGAGGTCGGAGACGGCGCGTATCTCTTCGCGGGACAGCTTCCCGACCACCAGGGCGGAACTCAGCAACGCGTCCTCGCGAGAGAGCAGTTCGCGGGCGCGGGTCACGTTGAGC
The DNA here is from genome assembly GCF_004028635.1 of Streptomyces cyaneus. Taxonomy (GTDB): domain Bacteria; phylum Actinomycetota; class Actinomycetes; order Streptomycetales; family Streptomycetaceae; genus Streptomyces; species Streptomyces cyaneus. The sequence continues at coordinate 23,570 of NZ_ML138678.1, forward strand.
AGGGCGCGGGCCTGCTTGTCCATCGCCACACTGTCGATCCCGTCGAGGGAGCCCAGCAGGGCGTAGCAGGGGTCGACGAGCCGGTTGTACAGGCCGAGGGCCTGGGAGCGGGTCACCGTTCCGTCCTCGACGCTGCGGCGCAGGGAGTTGATGCCGTCGAAGGCGTCCAGGACGGCATTGAGACGCTCGGCGTCGCCCTCGTCCATCCCGTCGCGGACGTCGGGGTCCTTGGCGTTCTTGCGGATCTCGGCTACGGCGGCGTCGGTGGCGCTCCGGGTTTCCCGCAGCGCGGACAGTGCGTCCGAGGCCCGGCGGTCGGCGAGATAGACGAGAGCCTGGCGGCGTTCCTGCTGCAGGACACGGACGGCGTCCTCGGTGGAGTAGCCGATCTTCTCGACGAGGGACGACACCGTGAACAGCTGGGCCACACCCCGCCCCGTGAGTACCGTGGCGAAACCCCAGATCGCGGTCAGGGACACCAGCGGCACGAGAAGCAGCGCCACCATCTTCCGGCGGATCGACTTCCCGCGAAAGCGCATGGCCTCCCCCAGCTCAAACCCCCATTGGTCAGGGGGCACACATGTGCGTCAACAATTGGCGCGAGCCTACTACCGACGCACAAGTAACTCGAAGAGCCATCCGGAACCTGAACTTCCGCACCGGCGACGAGACATGGGGAGTTGTCCGGCCATTGCGGGAGATTGCCTCCCCTGATCCCGGGGCGCCGCCGAGGACGGATCCGGCCGGTCTCCCAGGCCAGTTGGCCAGAAATTTATCTTCCTCGGGAATCTTCGGTACGCGTCGATCGTCCTTCTCTATGGGAGATGGGGGCGGAATGAGCCACAGGAGCCGCATCCAGTCCCCGGGCGGCGTAAAACAGCGCAAGCCGGGCAGCCACTGGGGAGCCGCGTCTTCGGACACGGGGCAAGCGGTCTGCTGGCGGTGGGGAGTGACACGGTGATGGGCACGGCGGAGCGGCGCGTAGCGCCCGAGGACGAGGCGGCTGCGCGTGTGACGGCGCGGCGCGGCCCCGAAGCACTGGATCGCGACATTCCGGCGGGTGGAGGCCGAGAGACGGGTAGCCGTGATGTTCCGGCGGTCACAAGTGCGGTGACGACGGATCAGCACGATGTTTCGGCCGGCTCCGGTGGCAAGGCAGCGACGGCCAGAAGCCTGGCCGGGGCTGCCGACGGCGGGGCGGCACCGGAGTGGTCGGCATACCGGCCGTTGTGGGTCGAGGAGCCCGCCCGGCGGCGCAGGATGCCGGATCCGGTGCGGACGGCTTCGGTGCGGGCGGTGCTGATCATCGCGGTGACGCTGATACAGGCGATGGTGGCCTTCCTGTGCACCCTGGCGGGGTCGTGGCTGGCGTTCCCGATGGTGATCAGCAGTGTGGTCAGCACGGTGGTGGCGACCTGGGGCGCGCTCGACGTCTGGGTGACCCGCCAGGTGTGGAACCAGCGCAATGGAGTGGTCTCGACACCGAGCAGCACAGCGCGCATCCTGCGACGCGAGCGGCGCCGGGTTCGACGCCAGACGCGGGAGGCCGAGCGGGCTCAGGAGCGAATACGCCGACGGGGCGGGGCCAGCCAACTGTCGCACTCCTGAACGTGGTTGAACGACCCAGCACCGAGGGCTGAGGAGCGGCTCCCAGGGAGCCTGCCGAGCCAAGCCGGGCCTGCCGAGCCAAGCTTGGGTCGGGCCGAGTGTCGGTCCGGGCCGCCGGGTCCGTTGAGCAGTCCCGCAGCGGCAGGCCCGAGGCCACTCCGAGGGGGCCACCCCGGACGCCGGAGTTCGACCATGATCGGCCGTGGTTGGTTGCTCCGCGGACCAGCGCGCGCCGCGCGTGGGCGGTCCACGGAGGGGACGGCGGTCTTCGTACGGCTACACGCTGGGCCGCTGTGCCGCGTACGCGTGGCCGCCTGCCCTGTCCTGCCCTGGCAACTGGTGCCCCGTGCACATCGAGTACTTCGGCGAGAAGGTGCCGCCCACGTCGCCGAAGAGCCGATCTTCGACCCCGAGATGACCCGCATCCGTCGATAGGGGATGCCGGTGTCCCGCTCCTACGACGTGATCGTCATCGACCTCGGCGGCATGGGTAGCGCCACCGCCCACCACATCTCCTCGCGCGGCCCCCTCGTGCTCGGCCTGGAGAAGTTCGGCTCGGTACACAACCGCGGCTCCAGCCACGGCGGTTCACGCAGCACCCGGCAGCCGTACTTCGAGGACCCGACGTACCTCCCGCTGCTACTGCGCGCCACGAGCTGTACGACGGGGCTGGGGGCGCCGCAGGCCGGGACACCGCCACCTCCGCGGCAGCCTTATGGTCGGACGCTCCGGCAAGCCGACCGTCTTCGGCTCACTGCGCTCGGCCCCAACAGTGGGACTGCGGACTGCGCACGAGATGGTGGATGCCCACGCGATCCGCCGCCGCCTCCCAGCCCTCGCGTGGCGAACATGGTCGACCTGATCCCGTGTCCCGCCAACGGCTTCCTGGCCAGGGTCATTGCAAGCAGCGAGCGGCAAGGGCACGGTGCGGGCGATCGGCACCGGCGGCCACGCCTCGACCAGGGGCTTTGCCCGGCCCAAGGCATCGCACGAGATCATGTCGCGCACTCGGAGCCTCGGAGCGGCGGAGTACCACGAGGCGAAGCACATCTGGCGCAACGCCAATACCTCTCCGCAGGGGTGGTTCGCCTGACTCGCGGGTAGCAGCAGGTTCATCACCCGTCCTTGATCCCGGCTCCCCGCAACGAGCCACTCCCCTCCCTTTCCCCGGTCCCCGAGGAGTCCGCTCATGTCGACCATGGAGCAACCAACCAGTCCACGCAGTCACGACGACGCCGAACTCGCCGAGTTCGGCTACAAACCCGAACTCAAGCGCACCCTCGGCAACTTCCACACCTTTGCCGCCGGGATCAGCTACATCTCGATCCTGACCGGCACGTTCCAGCTGTTCTACTTCGGCTACGGCAGCGGCGGCCCCGCCTACTGGTGGTCTTGGCCGATGGTGTTCGTCGGCCAGTTCATGGTTGCCCTCTGTTTTGCCGAGCTGGCCGCCCGCTATCCCGTCGCGGGCTCCGTCTACAACTGGTCGAAGAAGATAGGCAATCCGCATCTGGGCTGGCTCGCCGGCTGGATGATGTTGATCGCGTCCATAGTGTCCATCTCGGCCGTGGCGCTGGCCTACCAGTTGACGCTCCCCCAAATCTCGTCGGCCTTCCAGATCGTGGGGGACGGCACCGGCAAGTACGACGTGGCGACCAACGCGGTCATCCTGGCCGCGGTGTTGATCCTCTTCACCACCTTGGTGAACGCCTTCGGCGTCAAGTTGATGGCGAGGATCAATACGGCGGGCGTGTTCATCGAGTTGATCGCCACTGTCGTACTGATCGTCCTGTTCGCCATCCACATCACCCGCGGCCCGCAGGTGGTCATGGAGACGAACGGCACCGGTGCGGGCTACGGCACCGGATACCTGGGCGCGTTCCTTGTGGCCTCGCTGGCGTCCGCGTACGTCATGTACGGCTTCGACACGGCGTCCTCCCTCGGTGAGGAGTGCCTGGACCCGTCTCGCAACGCGCCGCGCGCCATCATCCGCGCCATCGTGGCCTCCTTCGTCCTCGGCGGCCTGATCCTGCTGCTCGCGCTGATGAGCGTCTCCAGCCTGAAGGGCGAGAAGTTGTCCACGGACGGCCTGCAGTACGTCGTGCTCAACGTCCTCGGCCCCACGGCTGGCAAGGCGATGCTGTGGTGCGTACTGATCGCCGTGACGGTGTGCGCTCTGGCGGTCCACACGGCGGCGATCCGGCTGGCGTTCGCGATGGCCCGGGACAACAACCTGCCGGCGTCCTCACTGCTGGCGAAGGTCAGCCCTCGCTTCCAGACCCCTGTGCTGCCGACCGTGATCATCGGGGTCCTGGCCCTGGCCATCCTGGTGGTCAACATCCGCCAGCCGCAGATCTTCACCGTCGTGACCAGCATCGGCATCATCATGATCTACCTCGCCTACCTCGGTGTGACCGCGCCGATGCTGGTGGCGCGGCTGCGCGGCAAGTGGCGGCCCGCGGGCGACGGCAAGTTCTCCCTGGGCCGGTGGGGGCTGCTGGTCAACATCGTCGCCGTGGTGTGGGGCGCGGGCATGACGCTCAATCTGATCTGGCCGCGCGCCTCGGTCTACAACGCAACGGCCCCGTACCACTGGTATCTGCAGTGGGGCGCGGTGCTGTTCGTCACCGTCATCGCGGGCGGCGGCTTCGCCTACTACTGGTTCGTCCAGCGGCACCGGACGGGCGTCCTCGCCGAGCACAGCCTGGAGGGCGCGGCCACGCCGACCAAGGAGGTCAACTCGCCGTGAGTTTCGGCGAATTCAAGCTCTACCGCCCGTCCGGCACCGTGAAGAGGGACGCGGACAGCTCGGTCACGTTGTCGGTGCGGGCCGTTTGAACATCCGTGTCGCCGTGATCTCGCTGTGCCCCGCTTCCCCCGCCTGGGGCTGCTGCGGCAGTCCCGGGCGGAGGTGTTCCTCCACGCTGATGTACTTCAGTCCCGCCCTGAGGTCGGCGTCGTTGCGCAGTCGGATGACCAGCGGGAACTCTGCCAGCGCTGTCGTGTCGAACAGGCCGGTGGTGTACAGGAGTTGGACGCCGAGTGCGTCCGACACGGCTCGCTGGAGCTCCAGCAGATACGTCGCGTTGGCGCGCCCGATCGGGTTGTCCAGGAACAGTGTCCCGGCGTGCCGGTGCTTGTCGCGGCCCCGGTCGTTCGACCGTAGCGCCGCCATCGTGCAGTACAGCGCGATGGCGGCCGTGAGCAGCTGGCCACCGGAGAACACATCGCCCATCTGTCCGACGGGCACTCGCTCGGCACGCAGCACGGCGTCCGGCTTCAGGATCTCGACGGCGACGCCCTTCGGCTGGAGCGCAGCGGCAACACCCCGAAGCAGCAGGGACATGCCGTCCCGCCGCAGGTCGGAGTTCTTCTTCACCGCCGCCCGTGTCGCCTCGTCGATGACCTCGCCCAGCCGTTCGGTGAGCGTGGCCTGGTCGGGCTCCTCGAAGCGGATGCGCAGGAACTCCTGGCCGGACCACTCGCCGAGCCCCTCGGGCAGCCGGGAGAGCCGCTGGGCGGACCTCAGGGTGGCCAGCGCCGACTCGACCAGGCCCCGGAGCCGGTCCACGATCGAGTCCCGGTTCCGCTCCAACTGGGCCAACTCATCGGTGAGCACGCGGAGTCGGGGCGCGAAGGCGTCCGCCCATTTCTGCGCGTGCTCGGGCAGCGCGGAGGCGGGCAGTTCGCGGATCTGCTGGCGAGCGGGGGTGCGGACCTGCTCGTAGCGCGTGGAGTTGGCGTGCCGTACGAGCACGTCACTCGCCTCGCGTACGGCGCCCTCGGCGGCGGAGAGGTCGGCGGCGCAGCCGCGCAGCGAACGGCGGGCCTCCGCGGCGGATTGGCGGGCCTCGTCGAGGCTGCCGGGGTACGGCTCGGTCTCCTCCTGCTCCTCCTCCAAGGTGTGCTCGCGCAGCAGGTCCCGCAGCATCGCGGCGATCTCGTCGAAGCCGCCGGCCGCGTCCTCGGCGGCGCGGTGCGCTTCGAGGAGCTCCGCATGTGCCTCGCGGGCCTGCGTCAACGCCTCGGTGCGGGAGGCAAGTTCGGCGGTCGCCGTGCGCAGCAGTGCCTGCGCGTGCTCGGCATCGCGCGGCTGGAGTTCCTCGGAAAGCTCGGTGTGCGCTTCGCCGTCCTCGGGAGCGTGCCGCTCGGCCTCGCCGCGCAGCCGGCCGAGTTGCTCGCTCGCGCTGGACATGCGGGTCTCCAGGAGCTGGACCAGCTCCTCCGCGCGCGCGGCGGCCGCTTGCCGGGAGGGCCCGTCGGAGCCGTCGGGTGATTGAAGGAGCTGTTCGGCCCGGGTACGGACCTTGTTGCTGAGCCGGTCGAGTTCCGCGCGCGCCGCGCTCTCGTCGCTCTCCGCGCGGGCCTGCTCGGCGCGCAGATCGGCGCCCACACCGACCTTCTCGTACACCTGGGAGGCGGCCCGGTACGCCTCACGCAGGGCGGGCAGGGACGCCTTCGGGGCGTCGGCGCCCGTGTCCGGTACGTCGTCCGGGGCGCCCGCGATCTCCGAGCGCTCGGCGCGCAGGGCGCGCGCGGTGCGGCGCGCGTCGTCGGCGGCGCGCTGGGCGGCACGGCGGTCCTCGTCGGCGGCGCGGGCCCGTTCCAGGCAGGTCTGGGCGCGGGCCTCGGACTCGGTGGCTTCGTCGGCGAGTTCACGCAGCTTGACCTGCCAGCCGGCCCGCTCGCGCAGCCGGAAGGCCAGCCCGGCCAGGGCGTCTGCGGCGCGCCGCGCCTTCTGTGCGGCCTCCTGCCGCTCGTCGCGCACCTGGGCGGCCTCGGCGGCGGCTTCGTCAGCCTCGGCCCGTACTGTCCGCGCCTCGGCCAGCTCGGCCTCGGACTCCTCGGCGAACGCGCGCGCCTCCCGGGCCGCCTGCGCCAGCTCGACCAGCCGCCCGGCGGGACAGCCGGTCCGCCACGAGGCGAGCCGTGCCGCCAGCTCTCGGTCCTTGCCGAGCCGCGCGGCGAGCGTGCGGATCTCCTCGTCCCGCTCGGTCGCCCGGGCGCGCAGCGCCTGCCGCTCCTCGTCGGCGGCATGCTCGTCGTGCATGGCGGGGTTCGGCGGTACGAGGAACACGTCGGGAGAGGGGCCGTGCTGGGAATCCGGCGCCGGGGTCGGAGCGAGCAGGGCGGCTGCCGTACCGACCGCCACGGCCGACCGGGGCAGCAGTGCGGCGTCGCTCAGCACCTCGCGGGCACGCGCATGCGTGTCGGGGTCCGTGATGATCACGCCGTCGACCAGTTCGGGTCTGGCGGCCAGCACGCGCGCGTGGTCGGTGGGGTCGACCGCCTGGGCGAGGTAGCGCCAGCCCGGCAGCGCGGGGATGCCCTGCTCGCCGAGGAACTCCACGGTGGCCAGCACGTCAGGGCCGGGCGGCAGCAGCCCGCCGTCACCGAGCGCGCCGAGGATCCGGGCGTCGTCGGCGGCTGCCGTACGCAGGTCGAAGAGCTGCCGCTCGGCGGTGGAGACGCCGTCGTCGAGCAGCTCGCGCAGTTCGTCGGCGAAGCGGTCGAGTTCCTCAGGCGTGAGGGTGCCGTCGGTGAGGGGGTGGGAAGCGTTGGGGTCGGCGGGCCCTCCGGCGCCGGCGCTGCCCGTCCGGGCGCGCGACGCCGTGTCGGAGCCGGTCCGCAGGTCGTCCCCTGCGGCCGCCGCCCCGGCCTGGGCATCGACCGCCCTGCCGGACTCGCCGTCCCCTCCCGCCCGGGGCGCGGGCACTACGGCCCGCTCCGCGCCCGAGGTTGACGGCAGGCTCAGCAGCTCGGCCAGCCGCTCCTCCCCCGCCAGCGCCTCGGCGAGGCGCTGTTCCGCCTCGTACGACCGCTCCGCCGCCGTGGCCGCATCCGCCGCGCGAGCCGCCGTCAACTCCGCGCGGGACTCGGTCGAGGCAGCCTCACGCGCGTGCTCCGAGGCTCGCCGGGAGGCCTCGCGCGCGGTGTCCCAGGCGGCGACGGCCGTCTTCTCGGCGTCGCTCGCGGCGAGGGCCGCGCGGGCCGGGTCGGCGTCGGGTGCACTGTCGTCCAGCCACCCGGCGCGCACGGCCTCGGCGGTCTCCTGCTCGACCTCGGACAGCCGCTGCCGCAGATGCCCCACCTCGCTGCGGGCCCGCTGTGCCTCGGTGGCGGCGGCGGTGGAGTCCCGGTACGCGGACTCGCTGACCTCCTGGAGCGCGGCGGACCGCTCCTCCCCCTCGTTGGCGAGGGTCTCGGCGCTCTCCGCGGCCGAGTGCAGGGCCCGTACGAGATCGACGGCGGCCTTGGCGCGAGCGGCGAGCGCGGGGGCCGCGTCCCGCTCGGCCTCCTGGATCGCGGCGGCCACGCGTGCCACGCGGTCGGCGGCGGCGCGGTGTCGCAGGGCCGTCTCGGCGGCCTGCCAGGCGGAGTGCAGCGTGCGTGCTTCGGCGAGCTCGCGCTTCTGGGCGGCCGCCGACTTCTCGGCCGCGGCGAGCGCCAACGAGGCGTGGCGGTAGGCGAGTTCGGCGGCGATCAGGGCGCTGCGCTCGCGCGCCGCCTCGGAGTGGGTGACGGCGTACGCGGCGGCGGTGACCCGCTGCGCGAGGTCGCCCGCCCGGACCCGCTCCTGGACACCGCGCGCGGACAGCCGCCGGGCCAGGGTCCGCGTCCGCCGCTCGGCGCCGGCGTGGATGTCACGCGCGCGTGAGCGTGCGTCGGCGGCTTCGACGATCCGTCCGAGCAGGTCGACGGACCCGGCGGTGAAGTCCCGCTCGGCGATCAGCTCGGCGCGTCGGCCCAGCTTGTTGCCGAAGCCGCTGACCAGGTCGGCGAGGCCGTCGGTGTCACGCGTGTCCGTCACGGCCCGCAGCAGCAGGTCGGTGAAGTCGGAGTCCTTCTTGACCGCGAAGAGGCCGGCGGCCTCACCCTCGTCGGCGTTCATCTCCCGCTGGTAGCGGAAGAGCTCGGGGTCGAGGCCGAGGTCGCCGAGGTGCTCGATCCAGCGGTCGTGGATCTCCTCCCAGTGCACCTCCAGATGCGGATACGCCTTGCCCGCCTCCGTGATGGCGTCCCGGAAGCCCTTCATGGTGCGGCGGCGCCCCTGCGCCCCCGACTGGCCCTCGACGGGCGGCCGTACGGAGGTGGCCTCGGCGACGGGCAGGTTGTCCAGGCTCAGCCCGGGCCCCGGGCGGAAGGAGTACCAGGCCTCGGCGAACTTCCGCGGGTCGTTGGAGACCTGGCGCCCGCGCCACTCACTCACCTTGCCGACCACGACGCACTCACCGGTGAGCGTGTGCTGCCACTCCAGCGCGACATGCCCGCAGTCGTCGGCGAGCAGGAACTTCCGCAGCACACCGGAGCTGGCGCCGCCGAGGGTGTTGCGGTGGCCCGGCAGCATCACGGAGAAGATCAGCTTGAGCAGGACCGACTTCCCGCCGCCGTTCTCCAGGAAGAGCACCCCGGCGGGCGCGGGCCGACGCGGCGGACCGACGGGCTCCTCCTCGAAGAACTCCGCCTGCGTCGGGGCGGGGTCGGGCACGGGCTCGCCGACACCGCGCAGGTCCAGCACGGTGTCGGCGTAGCGCGCACCGGCCGGTCCGATGGAGTAGAGGCGGACCCGGGACAGCTCGTACATGGCGGACTCTCGTAAGTCTTCGTCAGATCAGGGAAGTTCGGGGGCGGGGAGCGAGGGGCGACGGCGTCAGGCGGAGTGGAACGGCAGCCCGGCGTCGGCCACCAGCTCCAGGTCGTCCGTGTCCTCGGCGGGCAGCAGGCTCGGCGTGCCGTCGGTGACCGGGACCACGCCCAGCTCCAGCAGCTCGGCCATGGCGGCAGTGCCCGCCATGTCACGCACCTGGAGCTGGTAACGAGCCGTCGTGCGGTACGTGCCGCCGTTGTCGTCGCCGGTGCGCTGCAGGAACCCGGAGTCGGTGAGGAAGGCGGCCGCCTTGCCGACGATGCCGGTGGTCGAACCGGCGAGTCTGCGCGCGTCCTTGGTGGCGCCGGTCGCGCTGCGTCTCACCCAGATCCGCCAGGCGGCCTCCAGCCCGGGGGCGTCCGTCGCCGGATCGGTGTTCTCGCCCTGCTCCTCGGCACGCTCCTCCAGCCGTCGGCAGGCCTGGCGTACGAAGGCGTCGACGCCGTTGACCGTCACGCGCCCGATGTAGCCGTCGTCGGCCAGGTCCTCGGGCCGCGGGAACGCCATGGCGGCGATGGCGAGATGGGCCAGCCCGTGCAGGAAGCGGTCGCTGCCGTCGGCGGACGTACGACGTGCGTAGTCGCCCATGCGGACGGCGAACACGGAGTCCTCGGCGGCCGTCACGGCCATCCCTGCGCGCGGGGACACCTCCAGCACGACCAGCCCCAGCCCGGCGGCCACGGCGTCCGCGAGCCGTGCGAACGGGGGATCCTCCCGGTATCGCCGCAGCAGCTCCGTGTACTCCTGATCCCGCGCGGGCTGCAACTTGGGCTGCAGCCCGAAGGCGACCAGCCGAGCCGCGTCGGCGGCATCGGCGGGGGTGACGGCGGCGGTCGCCGACGGGGCGGCGGCCTCCGGCTCACTCCGATCGACGTGCTCGGTCACGGCTTCGGCTCCTTGGTGGGGTGTTGCTCATACGTACGGTTCTCGGCGCGGCTCATGCTGCTTCCGTTCTGCCGGCGGCCATCCCCGCCGCATCCAGCAGAGCCGTCCCCACGATCAGGTCGGCCCCGCCGAACTCGGGATCGTCCAGCTCCGTCCCGTCGTCCACGGCGAAGAGCAGCTTCTCCTCGCCCTGGCGATAAGCCGTGCCGACCGGCGGGCTGGCTGCATGAACTGCCAACAAGGCGACCAGGTACGGCAGATCAGGGTCCTGGCGCCGCGCCTGGGCCAACAGCCCGGACAGCCGCCGCGGAGCATCCGCCGGCAGATCCAGCAACTCCATCGCGGCCGCCAGCTGCTCCTCGCTGAACCGGCTGTCGTCCGGCGTCGCGATGAGGTCGGGCTCGGGCATCTCGGCGCCCAGGTGCTCCCGCTCCACGGGCGGCGTCAGCAGTATGTCGACGAGATCGGCGACCCGCACGGACACCGGCGTACGCATGCCCGTACCGCGCGCGAAGAAGGCGTCCGTGACCCGGACGGACTGCTCCAGGGGCAACGGCAGGACAGGAGCCAGGAGGTGCCCGTACAGGTCTGTCCCCGACGTCGTCATGGGCGCCGCGAAGGCCTGCCGGTCCTGCTCGGCGCGGAACAGCGGCCCGGCCTCCAGCAGCCGGGACTGCAGCTGCGTGTGCCGTCGGATGCAGTCCTTGACGATGTCGACGAGCTCGGCGGCGCGGCGCTTGTGCTCCGGGTCCTCGGTCTCGTCGCGTGCCTTGCGGATGTTGGTGAGGATCGCGTTCTCATGGCGGTACCGGTCGGCGACGTGGTCGAGTGCCTCGGCGATCATGTCCGGTACGGCGTTCAGCCAGTCGACCGCGCGGACGTTGCGCCGGGTCGCGTCCAGAGCCCTGCGGAGCGTCTCCGAGTACTGCACGGTCCGGTAGCGGGCCTGCTCGGCGGCCAGCTGCGCGTCGGCGAGCCGGCCGCGGTTGATCAGCACCTCCAGCTTGACCTCGGCGGCGATCTGCGCGCTGGTGACGTCGGTGTCGAGGGCGCCGACGAGAACGTTGACCGCCTCGTCCGTCGTACGGAGATACACCGTCCCTCCCGGGCCGGGCACCTCCTCGATCAGCTTGAAGTCGTAGTCACGGCGGACATAGCTGCCGTCCGACGCGAACGTGCCGTATACGGCCCGGAAGCCTCGGTCCACACTCCCGACGTTGATCAGGTTCTCGAGGACCCAGCGGGCCACGCGCTCGTGCTCGGCGACGGGGCGCTGCGGGGCCTGGGCGGCGATGCGCGGGATGAGGCGGGCGACGATCTGGTCGTGGTCGGCGCCCGTGTCGAAGTCCATGTTGAGTGTGACCAGGTCGATGGCGGCGAGTGCCACCTCCGCCATGCCGTACACCGAGTACTCGCCCGCGAGGTTGGCCTTGCGCGCGTCGAGGTCGTGCAGCGGCGCGGTGCAGGCGAGCGCGCGCAGCCGCCGCGCCAGCCCCTCGTCGGCGGCCGGGCCCGGAGCTGGGCGCGGCCCCGCGCTGAGCTGGGGCGGAACACGGTCCGTCGATGCAGGCGAAGTCACGGTGCACAGACTAGGTCCTGGGTCTGACATCGACCCAAACGAACGCGTTGCGCCGGGGAAGCCGGAATTGCAGGTCGTGCGGCTACGGGGCGCTCACCCGCCGCCGGTAGACCTCCACGACCCGCTCCAGCGAGTCGTCGAGATAGACCGCGAGCACCTTCTCGGCCTCACCCTTGTCGCCCGCCTCCAAGGCCCGGAGGATCTCCCGGTTGCGCGCGAGGTATGGCTCGTGCAACCGCTGCGGATCGTCGACGACGTGGAAGGCCAGACGTAGCTCCGCGAAGACGCTGCGCATCAGCTCGTCGGTACGGGCGCTCCCGGCGAGGGAGACCAGCTCCCGGTGGAAGTGGATGTTGGCCGTCCCCAGCCCTTTCCAGTCACCTTCGCGCACCGCGCGCTGCCCTTCGGCGACGGCTTGCGCGGGACCCTCCAAGGGGTACGGCGGCTCGCCGAGCCCGCGGACGACGGCGCATTCGACGAGCCGCCGGGTGCGGTAGATGTCCTCGACGTCCTCCACCGTCAGGACCCGTACGAACACGCCCCGGTTCAGCTCGTGGACGAGCAGCCGTTCGTGGGTGAGCAGCCGGAACGCTTCGCGCAGTGTGTTGCGGGACACACCGAGCGCCCCTCCGATGCTGTCCTCCGACAGCCGGGTGCCGGGCGGGAAGAAGCCCTCGGCGATGCGGCTTCTGAGGATGTCCGAGACCCGCTCCGCCGTGCTCGTGCGCCCCAGGAGGGCACGGTCGTCGGCCAGTCCGCCCAGCTGCTCTGCCATGCCCGGAATTCAACCGCAGACACGAGAACGAAACAACACGGGTATTGAAGGATCGTTCAACGATCCTCTACCTTACTGCTCACCGTTCAGCTCAGTTCCGCACCCTCCGTCCCCCCTCTGCGAGGTGCCCATGAGCACGACCCCTCCACCGCAGGCTCTGACAGACGCCCACCCCACCACTGACGAACGCGCCGCCGACGACGGCGCGTTCGCATGGCTGCGCGCACTGGGACCGCGCGGCCGCCGCGCCTTCGCGGGCGCTTTCGGTGGGTATGCCCTGGATTCGTACGACTACTTCACCCTGCCGCTGAGCATGGTGGCGCTGGCCGCGTACTTCGGCCTGGACAGTGGCCAGACCGGCCTCTTCACCACCGTCACGCTCGTGGTCTCCGCGATCGGCGGTGCCCTCGCAGGCGTGCTGGCCGACCGGATCGGCCGGGTCAAGGCGCTGATGATCACCGTGATCACCTACGCGGTCTTCACCGTCGCCTGCGGTTTCGCGCCCAACTACGAGACGCTGCTGGTCTTCCGTGCCCTCCAGGGTCTCGGCTTCGGCGGCGAGTGGGCGGTCGGCGCGATCCTGGTCGCCGAGTACGCGAGCGCCAAGCACCGGGGGCGCACGCTCGGCGCGATCCAGAGCTCGTGGGCCGTCGGCTGGGCGCTGGCCGCGATCATGTACACCCTGGTCTTCTCGCTCGCCGACGACGATCTGGCCTGGCGCGTGATGTTCTGGACCGGCGCTCTGCCCGCGTTGCTCGTCATCTGGATGCGGCGCCGGGTGCACGACGCCCCCGAGGCGGTGGCCGTCCGCGAACAGAGCGCCGAGAAAGGCTCCTTCACCGCGATCTTCAAGCCCGGCCTGCTGCGTACGACGATCTTCGCGGGGCTGCTTTCCACCGGCGTCCAGGGCGGCTACTACACCCTCGCCACCTGGGTGCCGACCTATCTGAAGACCGAGCGCGAGCTGTCGGTGGTCGGCACCGGCGGCTATCTGACGTTCCTGATCTCGGGTGCCTTCATCGGCTACCTGACCGGCGGTTACCTCACCGACCGGCTGGGTCGGCGGCGCAACATCTGGCTCTTCGCGCTGCTGTCGGCGGCCTGCATCCTGGCGTACGCGAATATCCCGGACGGCGCCAACACCCTGCTCCTGGTGCTCGGTTTCCCGCTCGGGTTCTGCATGTCGGCGATCTTCAGCGGCTTCGGGTCCTACCTGAGCGAGCTGTACCCGACGGCGGTGCGCGGCACGGGACAGGGCTTCACGTACAACACCGGCCGCGCGGTGGGCGCCGTCTTCCCCACCACGGTCGGCTTCCTGGCCGACAGCTGGGGCGTGGGCGGCGCGCTGGTCTTCGGCGCGATCGGTTACGGCATCGCCGCGCTGGCCCTGCTCGGGCTGCCGGAGACGCGCGGGAAGGAGCTGGTGTGAACCGTTCGCAGGACCGCGCGCTCACCCTCGTGACCGAAGACCGCCCGCTCACCCTCGTCGACGAGCACGCGCACGCGTGGAGCCCGAAAACCGCGCGCGCCCGCTTCCGGGAGGGCCTCACGGGCCCCACGGCCGGGGTCGCGGCGGGCCACACCCAGGTCAACCTGATCTCGGTGCCCGCCGACTGGGCGTACGACATGCTGCTGTTCTGCCAGCGCAATCCCAAGCCGTGCCCGGTGCTCGACGTCACGGACGCCGGTTCCTGGTCCACCGTTCTCGCCGACGGCGCCGACCTGCGCACCGATCTGCCGCGCTACCGGGTGTGGCGGGACGGCGAGTTGGTGGAGGAGCCGACGGATGTGCGAGCGCACTGGCGCGGCGACCTGGTGTCGTTCCTGATCGGCTGCAGCTTCACCTTCGAGTGGGCGCTGACCGAGGCGGGCGTCCCGATCCGCCACATCGAGCAGGGCCGCAACGTCCCCATGTACGTGACCAGCCGCCAGTGCCGACCGGCGGGGCGGCTGCACGGCCCGATGGTGGTGTCCATGCGCCCGGTGCCGCCGCAGCACCTGGCCGCGGCGCTCCGGGAGACCGGCCTCCTCCCGGCGGTGCACGGCAGCCCCGTGCACTGCGGCGAGCCCTCGGCGCTGGGCATCACGGATCTCGGCCGCCCCGACTTCGGCGATCCGGTGGACGCCGAACCGGACGACATCCCGTTGTTCTGGGCCTGCGGAGTGACCCCGCAGGCCGCCGTGATGGCCTCGCGCCCGCCGTTCGCCATCACGCACGCACCGGGCCAGATGTTCCTCACCGACGCGCGCGACGAGCAGTACCGCATCGCTTGAAAGCGCCTGACACGAGAGACAGAAGGATCCATGAGCTCGATCGATCTCAACGCCGACCTGGGCGAAGGCTTCGGCCGCTGGCAGCTCACCGACGACGAACGGCTGCTGTCCGTCGTCACCAGCGCCAACGTCGCCTGCGGCTTCCACGCCGGGGACGCGGCCACCATGCGGCGCGTGTGCGAGCAGGCGGCCGAGCGCGGGGTGCGGATCGGCGCCCAGGTGTCCTACCGGGACCTGGCGGGGTTCGGGCGGCGCGCGATGGACGTGCCGCCCGCCGAGCTGGCGGCCGAAGTGGCTTACCAGATCGGCGCCCTGGAGGTCTTCGCGCGAGCGGCGGGCACGCGCGTGTCGTACGTCAAACCGCACGGTGCGCTCTACAACCGCGTCGTGCACGACGAGGAGCAGGCCGGCGCGGTCGTCGACGGCGTGCTCCTCGCGGACGCCACGCTTCCCGTGCTCGGCCTGCCCGGCTCTCGGCTGCTGGAGCTGGCCGCCAAGGCCGGACTTCCAACCGTCACGGAGGCGTTCGCGGACCGCGCGTACACCGACCAGGGCACGCTCGTGCCGCGCGGCCAGGACGGCGCCGTGGTCACCGACCCGGAGGCCGTCGTGGAGCGCTCGGTGGGCCTGGCCCGCTCGGGCGTGGTCACCTCCCGCGCCGGGACGCAGATCGAGGTACGCGCGCGTTCCCTGTGCCTGCACGGAGACACGCCCGGCGCCGTCGAGCTGGCCCGCCGGGTGCGGGCGCGGCTGGAGGAGTCGGGTGTCCGGGTGGAGGCCTTCGTATGAGGGCGCTGCCCGTCGGCGACGACGCCCTGCTCGTCGAGGTGGCCTCGGGCGAGGAGGCCCAGGCACTGCACGCGGAGCTGCTTCGGCGCCGTACCGAGGGCTCGTTGTCGGTCCGCGAGATCGTCCCCGCGGCCCGGACCGTGCTGCTCGACGGCCTCACGGACCCGGCCCGCCTGGCCTCCGAACTGACCAGCGCCGAAGTCCCGCCCGCTCCCCCGCACGCGCGTGACGTCGTCGAACTCCCGGTCCGCTACGACGGCCCGGACCTGGCCGAGGTCGCCGCGCACTGGGGCGTCAGCCCGCACGAGGTGACCCGGATCCACGCGGGCACCGAATTCAGCGTCGCATTCTGCGGTTTCGCCCCCGGGTTCGGCTATCTCACCGGCCTGCCGCCGCGCTACGACGTCCCGCGCCGGGCCACTCCGCGAACGGCCGTACCGGCAGGTGCGGTGGCGCTGGCGGGCCCGTACACGGGCGTGTACCCGCGTTCGTCGCCGGGTGGCTGGCAGCTGATCGGCACCACGGACACCGTGCTGTGGGACCACACGCGCGTGCCGGCCGCGTTGCTGTCACCGGGCACGCGCGTGCGCTTCGTTCCGGTGGGGAGCTCATGACCGACCGCGCGCTCTCCGTCGTACGCGCCGGGGCGCTCACCACCGTCCAGGACCTCGGTCGCCCCGGGCATGCCCACCTCGGCGTGCCCCGGTCGGGGGCGCTGGACGGGCCGGCGGCGGCGCTGGTCAACCGGCTGGTCGGCAATGCCCCCGAGGCGGCAGTCCTGGAGACCACGCTCAACGGCTGCACGGTGCGGCCTCGTTCGGCGGTAACCGTGGCGGTGGGCGGCGCGCCCTGCCCCGTCACGGTGGACGGGCGCCCGGTCGCCTGGGGCGCTGCGGTGCGCGTGCCCGCCGGTGCGCTCCTGGACGTAGGCGCGGCCATCTCCGGTGTACGCAGCTATGTGGCCGTCTCCGGCGGCATCGCCGTCGAGCCGGTCCTCGGCAGCCGCTCCACGGACCTCCTGTCCGGCCTCGGCCCGCCGCCCCTCACGGACGGCGCGGTGCTGCCCCTGGGCCAACCGGCAGAGCTTCACGCACGCGTGGACGTCGCCCCGCAGCCGGCGCCCCCGGCCGAACTGGTCCTGCGCGTGACGCCGGGCCCGCGCGACGACTGGTTCACCCCCGCCGCAGTGCATGTCTTCACCTCCCGCCTGTACAGCGTCTCCCCCGCGAGCAACCGCATCGGGCTGCGCACCGAGGGCCCCGCCCTGGAACGGGCCGTGACCAGCGAACTCCCCAGCGAGGGCGTCGTCCTGGGCGCGGTCCAGGTGCCGCCCGACGGCCGGCCGGTCGTGTTCCTGGCCGACCACCCGACGACGGGCGGCTACCCGGTGATCGCCGTCGTCCGCGCGGCCGACCTCCCGGCAGCCGCCCAGGCGGTGCCGGGCACCCCCGTCCGCTTCGTGGCCGTACGCCGTCGCTGACTCCCGCCACGCGCGCGTGCGTTACGCCGCCTCCGGTGCGGGCTGCTGCTCCGGGACCGAACGCTGTCCGGGCACCGACAGCCCTTCGGGCAGACACCGCTGCCCCGGCACGGACCGCTGCCCCGGCGTCGGCCAGCGCTCCGGCGACGGCCAGCGCTCCGGCGACGGCTGATGCTCGGGCAAGGGCATCTGATACTCAGGCAAGGTCTTCGGATCCGACACCGGCCGATGGCCGGGCGACGGCATCGGCTCCGGCGCCGACAGCGAGGCCAGCGCCCTGGACACCGCCTGTGCCGCACGCAGGTCCAGCCGCCCGCTGGTGCCCTTCGCGCGGTGCCGCATCTCGGTGGCGGCGAGGCGCAGCAGCTGGGGCAGCAGGTCGTTGCACCGCCGGATCACCCATGCGGTGCCCGCGGTGGCCAGCCACAGCAGGCTCGCCGACTTGGTGGGCGGCGGGAACTCGGGCTCGGGCGAGGGCGCCGGCTGAGTCGCGATGCCCCTGTGCGCCAGCATCGCGTGGAAGCGCAGGGCGATCTGCCGGTGCCCGCGCTCTCCGGGATGCAGCCGGTCCGAGCTCCACATCGTGCGTTCCATGATCCAGGCGTCGTCGACCGCGTGCAGATGCACCACCCCGTACCGTTCGGACAAGGTGTGGACCACCGTGTTCACGGCCCGCTGCCTCCGAGCCAGCGGGTTGCCCAGGACCGCGGGCAGTCCCAGCATCGTGCCCGGGTCGGGCAGGCAGGCCGTGAGCAAGGCCGTGCCCTGCCGGGTGAAGGACGCGTAGACCTTGTCGAGGCGTTCGGCGATCTTCTCTATGTCGAAGGTGCTGCGCAGCGTGTCGTTCACGCCCACCAGGACGGACGCGACGTCCGGGCGCAGGGCCAGCGCGGCGGGCAGCTGGGTCTCCAGCACGTCCCGCGTCTGTGCCCCGCTGACCGCGAGGTTGGTGAACTCGGCGGACGGCTCGGACAGCCCGCCGGCGAGCAGCGCGGCCCAGCCGCGCCACCCGTTCCCCACGGGATCGCCCACCCCCTCGGTCAGCGAGTCCCCGAGGGCGACGTAGCGGAGCGGTCTCATGCCGCCCCCTCCGCACGCGCGAAGGGACGCACCGGCACCGCCGCGTCGTGCGCGGTGAGGAAGGCGTCCACCGCCGTGCCCCATCCGAAGCACTCGGCACGCGCGCGTGCCGCTTCCCGCCGCTCGCGTTCGGGACGGTCGAGCAGCATCTCCACGGCGTCCGCGAAGGCGTCCCCGTTGTCCGCCGCGGTGGCCCCGGCGGAGCCGATCACCTCCGGCAGCGCGGACGACGCGCTCGCCACCACGGGCGTACCGCAGGCCATGGCCTCCAGCGCGGCGAGCCCGAAGGTCTCGGCGGGCCCGGGAGCCAGGCAGATGTCGGCGGAGGCCTGGAGGGCGCCGAGCAGGCTGCGGTCGGCGACATGCCCGAGGAAGGTCACCGGCAGGTCGCGCTCCTGCGCCCGCTGTTCGAGCCGCGCCCGCAACGGGCCGTTCCCGGCCACCACGAGCACCGCCCGCACACCGCGTCCGCGAAGCGACTCCAGGGCGTCCAGCGCGGTGCCGGGCCGCTTCTCCACGGAGAGCCGGGAGCACATCACGAGCAGCTTCTCGTCGGCACGCGCGTGTGTCTCACGCAGCGCGGCGTCGCGCAGGGTGGGACGCCGGTTCATCAGGTCCACGCCGAGCGGTGCCCGTACGACGTTGCGGGCGCCGATCCGCACGAACTCCCGCTCGGCGAACTCGGTGGTGCACACGACCTTCGAGTACGTGTGGGCCGTACGGACGTTGAGCGCGTCGGCGGCGCGCCGGGACAGGTTCTCCGACAGGCCCCAGGTGCGCAGCACACCGTCGGCGGTCTCGTGGGAGACCATCACGGCGGGGACCCGGGCACGGCGGGCCCACCTGCCGGTCCAGCGCAGCGTCGTACGGTCGGAGACCTCGAGGCGGTCGGGGGCGAGCTCCTCCAGGAGCGCCGCGACCCGCCGCTTGTCGACGAGCACGCGGTAGCCACCTGTGCCGGGCAGCATCGGGCCGGGCAGGGTGATCACGCGGCCCTGCTCGGTCTCGCAGTCGCTGTACTTCTCGCCCGGCACGACGAGGACGGGGTCGTGGCCCGCCAGCTTGAAGCCCTTGCCGAGCTCACGCAACGCGGTACGCAGCCCGCCGGAGGCGGGGGCGACGAAGTTCGCCAGCCGGACGATGCGCAGCGAGGTGTTCGCCGAAGTGTGCGTCCTGGTGTTCATCGAGGTGTTCACACCGCCACCGCCGGCCTCCGTGCCTTGAGCACGGCCTCGTAGTGGGTGATGAGCTGGTCGCCGATGGTGGCCCAGGTGCGGCCCTCGACCGTGGCGCGTGCGGCGGACGCGTACGCGGCCCGCAGCGCGGGGTCGGCGGCCAGGGCCCGCACGGCGTCCCGTACGGCGTCGGCGTCGCGCGGCGGCACCAGGAGCCCGGTGCGGCCGTGGTCGACCAGGTCCAGCGGTCCACCGGCGGCGGGCGCGACGACCGGCACACCGCTCGCCATGGCCTCCTGCACGGTCTGGCAGAAGGTCTCGAACGGGCCTGTGTGGGCGAAGACGTCGAACGAGGCGAAGATCCGGGCGAGGTCGTCCCCGCCGCGGCGGCCCAGGAAGACCGCGCCGGGCAGCGCCTCGGCGAGAGCGGGCTGGCTCGGCCCGTCGCCGACGATCACGACCTTCACGCCCGGCAGGCCGCACACGCCGGAGAGCAGCTCGATGTGCTTCTCCGGGGCGAGCCGCCCGACATAGCCGACGATGATCTCGCCGTTCGGGGCGAGTTCGCGGCGCAGCGCCTCGTCACGGAGTTCGGGGCGGAAGCGGGCGGTGTCCACGCCGCGTGCCCACAGCTTGAGCCGGGGCACCCCATGGGTCTCGAGATCGCGCATGGACGCGCTGGACGGGACGAGGGTGAGGTCGGCGGCGGAGTGGACGGACCGTATGCGCCGCCAGGCCGCGGCCTCGCCGGCACCCATGTAAGTGCGGGCATATCCGGCCAGGTCGGTCTGGTAGACGGCGACGGCGGGGATGCCGAGCCGGGCGGCGGCGGCCATGCCGCGGACGCCGAGGACGAAGGGGCTGGCCAGGTGCACGATGTCGGGCTGGTGCTGGATCAGCGCGGCGGCGAGGCGCCGGCTGGGGAGCGCGACCCTGACCTGGGGATAGCCGGGGAGCGGGAGGGAGGGGACATGGACGACGGGGCAGGGCGCCAGAGAGGCGGCTGCCTTGTTCCCGGGGGCGGGGGCCGGGGCGACGACGATGGGGGCGTGACCGCGATCGACGAGGTGTCGGGCGGTCTGGAGCGCGCAGTGGGCCACGCCGTTCACATCGGGGGGAAAGGATTCGGTCACGATGACGACTCGCATACCGGTGTTGTCGCCGCACTGGACGTGGCCGCGTCAAAGTGGATCTTTCCGAACGACAAACGTCCCATGAGCGTTCCGCTGCGCCCCCGAGCGGGTCAGGTCACGTCCATGCGCACCCGACCCGCAGGTCATCCGGAGTTCACCCGGCAGGCGGATCTCCGCGACATTCACAACCCGAACACATGTCCCACCCTCCTTGAAACCCGGTGATCAGCCAGTGGTCGCGTCCGGCCCGAACCGGCTGCGTACGGCCGTCTGGACCTCGTCCTCCTCGGCCGGGTCGGCGGCGAGCCGGCGCAGTCGCTCGACCACCCGCGTGTCGCCGGTCTCCGCGTGCCGGGCGGCGATCTCTCGGGTGGACTCCTCGCAGTCCCAGAGGCACTCGACGGCGAATCCGGACGGGAACGAGGGGTCGGTTGCGGCCAGGGCACGAGCGGTGCGGCCGCGTAGATGCGAGGAGGCGGTCTCGCGGTAGATATGGCGCAGCACGGGGGCGGCGCAGGCGATGCCGAGCCGTCCGGTGCCGTCGACGAGGGTCCACAGGGTGGGCGCGTCGGGGCCGTCGCCACGTACGGCCTCTCGTAGGGCGGCCAGGACGAGGTCCTTGTCCTCGGCTCCGCCCCGGCAGGCGAGCATGCGTCCGGCGGCGGCGCCGAGCGGGTCGGGCCGTCGGGCCCAGCCACGCGCGCGGTCGACGGCGGCGATGCTGCGCATCCGCTCGAAGGCGTCGAGGGCGGCCTCCACGACGGCCGACGATCCGGTGATCACAGCCGCCTCGATCAGATCGAGGGCGCCCGGATCGTTGCTGTCGGCGAGGTAGCGCAGGGCGGTGCAGCGGGCTCCGTCGGTGCCGTCCTTGGCGGCGGCGACGATCTCGGGCCGGTCCTCGGGGCCCGCGACGGCCATGAGGCACCGAGCGGCGGGCACATGGAGTGCGGCTCCGCGCTCGAGACCCTGCTGGGCCCACTCGAAGACCGCCTGCACGCTCCACCCCGGACGGGGCCCGGTAGGTCGCATCTGCCGCTGCCAGCGGTCGAAACAGCCGGCCTCCTGAGCGGCACGCACGCGCGTGGCGATCGATTCGCGCGGATCCTCGGCCCACAGCCGCCACGGCCGTGGCTCAAAAGCATCGCGTACGACGGCGGCCAACTCGGCCTCGCCCTCGGGATCGGCCGGGAACCGCGCCAGGACGGGCGCGGCGAGGGCACGCAGCCCGGCGTCGTCGTCCCTGAGCGCCAGTTCGTCCAGCGCCCAGGCCCAGTTCGAGCCCGCTGCGGCATACCTGCGCAGCAGTTCGAGGGCGTCCCGCCTGCCGTAGGAGGCGAGGTGACCGAGGACGGCCAGGGCCAGGCCCGTGCGTGACTCCTCGGTGTCGAGGGCGTCCTCGACGTCGAAGAGGTGCGCCTCGATCTCGTCCAGCTCGCCGTTCAGGTCGAGGTAGAGACGGGCGTAGTACAGGGAGCGGTTCTCCACCTGCCAGTCGTGGCGGGGGTCCCGCAGCACACAGTGGTTCAGAGCCGCGAGCGCCTCGGCGCGCGGCGCGGTGAGCGCGTGCAGTGTGCCGTCGCCGCGACCCCGCTGGAGCAGGCCGAGCAGCGTACCGCTGGGCGCTATGACCGGTTCGAACATGGGAAACAGCCTCACATCAAGCGTCGACGCAACCGGGGATCTTGCTTCACCTGGCCGCGTGACAACACGTCGGGGCGCCCGCCGTTTCCTGCTTGCTGTAGACCATTTTCCTCTGCCTCTCGTCAGTGGCCCTCGCGGACCGCATCACGGCCCGCGCGGTGCGGCAACACCTGCCCAGCCATCGCGTCCGTGAATCACGACGTCATGATGACTCGGCACTTCCATCTGCCGCGACCGAAATTTCGGCGGCCCTGTACCGCCTCCCCCGTTTTCCGTGTTTTAGCTGGTCAGAAAGCTCGGCTCAGTGCACGCCGAACAGTTCGAGCAGTTCCGTCTTGCCGAACATACGGGCCGTGTCAACGGCCGACGGGGTGCCCGCGGCCGGGTCGGCACCGGCCTCCAGCAGCACCTTGATCACTTCCGTCGCACCCTTGAAGACGGCACCGGCGAGGGGAGTCTGGCCCAGGTCGTTGACACGGCCGGCCTCGGCACCCCGGACGAGCAGGGCGCGCACCGCGTCGGCGTGGCCGTGGTAGGCGGCGAGCATCACGAGGGAGTCGCCGCGGTCGTTGGTGAGGTTGGCCGGAACACCGGCGTCGACATACGCCACGAGCGCCTCCGTCTGCCCCTGCCGGGCCAGATCGAAGATCTTGGTCGCCAGCTCCACGACCTCGGGGTCGGGGGCTTCAGTCATCGGCGGACCGCCTCTCACTACGAACACGGGGACTGCGGGAACCACAGGCACTACGGAACTACAGGTACTACGGGAACTGCGGGCACTACGGGAACTGCGGGGAGCACGGGTACGGCCGGCGAGCGGTCTCGGCCGTACGAGTGATTCGCCAGGGTACTGGCTCGCGCGGCACATGACCCGATGCGTCCGCGGCAAAGATCATCGCAGACACGGCAGGACGCAACGGCCCTGCTCATCCGATCAGCGACACTCCGCCATCAGAAGGAAATCTGCCGAATTTCACCCAGTTGCACCTTTTATCGTATGGATACATCCTGTGAGCCTGGAAGTACTCATGGTGACTGTCCCCACCAACCAGGAGCGCTCACATGATCCTCTCCATCTCAGGCGTCGTTCTGCTCGGCATCGTCGTCTTCATCTTCTTCCGCAAGGACGGACTGAAGGCGTCGCACGCCCTCATCTCGGCTCTGTTCGGCTTCTATCTGGCGAGCACCGCCATCGCCCCGAGCATCAAGGCCGGCGGCGAGAGCCTGGCAAGCCTTTTGGGCGGCATCCAGTTCTGACGCCGCCTCTCCCGCCCGTACGCACCACCAGGAGACAGCAGTGGCCCGCCGCCCCCTCCCCCGCATCCTGAGCACAGGCAGCGCGCAGATCGCCCGGAACCGGGAGCTGGCCCGGGCGCAGATCGCCCGAAGCCGGGAGCTGGCCCGGACGGCGGCCGACAGCGCCTCCGACGTCCTCCACCCGTTGATCACGATCACCCGTGGACTGCGCCGGCTGGCCTCGGCCGGGCGGCGCAAGTGGGCCGACACCCCCAAGGACAGGCGTGGACCGCTGCTGTTCCTGGTGGCCTCGGTGATCCTGGTCGTGGCACTGGTGCCGTACGGGCCGCTGCTCGCCGTCATCACCCTGATGGCGGCGGCAGCCTGGCAGGGCCGCGACCGGGGGCCGTCGACGCCCGACGGGCCCGACGAATCGCAGACGGAGCGGCTGAGGTCGCTGTACGAGGCGCTGGTCCCGTACTTCTCCGCCGCCGAGGACCCTGCACCGCTCTACGCCCACGGCGGCGAGTGGGAGAAGGCCTTCCCGGAATACGAGTTCGACGGCACGGGACGCGTCAGCAGTCTGCTGATCCGCTACCCGGCCTACTTCACCGACGGCGAGGCCCAGGCCCGCGCGCGGATCGAGCATCTGCTGACCACGAAGTCCGGCCGTGGCCGCGAGTACCACTTCGCCTGGGACGAGGAGGGCAACGAGCTCACGGTCACCGTCCTCGCCCCGCTGCCCACCGGCGTCGCCGCCCAGCGATTCGTCACGAGCCCCGGCGAAACGGTGCTCGGCTTCACCGACCCGACACAGGTCCAGCGCAGGCTCCCCCTCACCTTCGGCGCGGAACAGCGCGACGTTCCGCCGGTCGTCTGGCGCACCGGCATCCGCTCCACCGAGCCCCACCTGCTCGTCATCGGCCAGCCCGGCAGCGGCACCTCGACCCTGCTGCGCTCGATCGCCCTGCAGGCCCTGCAGTACGGCGACGTCGTCATCGTCGAGGGCGGCAGCACCGGCGAGTACGCCTGCCTGATCGGACGGGACGGCGTCCTGGCCGTCGAGTGCGGGCTGGCCGGGGCGCTGGCGAGCCTGGAGTGGGCCGCTACGGAGACGGAGCGACGCCTGATCGCCACCAACCGGGCCCGTCAGATCGGCAACCCTCCGCCGGAGGACACCAAGCGCCCGCTGTGGATCCTCCTGGACCGCCCGACCGCGTTCTCCCACCTCGCCGCCGCGGACGACCGCAAGGACCCGCAGTCCCTGCTCCAGGTACCCCTGCGGCACGGCCGGGCGGCGGGCGTCACGGTGGTCGTGGCCGACCAGTGGGACAGCATGGACGCGCTCAGCGATGCCGTACGGCAGCACACACGCGCGCGTGTCGTGCTCGGCCCCGCGACGGCGCAGCAACTGGAGTCGGTCCTGGGCGCTCCCCCGCACACCACCCCGGTCGCCGACGTCCCACCCGGCCGCGGCTATGCCCGCCTGGGCACGGGCCCGGTCCACCGCCTCCAGGTCCCGGCGACCCCGGACCCGTACGACGACGCCACCAGCGAGGCCCACCGGCAGGCGGTACTGGACCTGTTGCCGGCGCGGACGACGCCGCTGGAGGCGGAGCCGCTGGGAAGGCTGGAGAAGACGGAAGAGACGCCGGAGCCGGTGCCGGCGGACGCTGTGGTGGCCGAGACTTCGTAAGGTCGGCGCAGTTGGGGGCAAATCGTGCCGCTGGGGCGGCGCCCGCCCCGAAGAAGGGCGGAACCCCGCCGGCGCCGGGCTGCGCGACCCACCACCGCCCGGCCCTCAACGCCGGGCGCCGTCACGCAACGAACGGCCGCACGGACTCCCCCGCCCCCGTCACCCCGCTCTCCACCAACCGTGCCGCCGCCGCCAACCTCACCGCGGCCTCCTCCGCCACCGCACCCCCCACGGTGAACGGCAGCCGCACATACCCCTCGAAAGCGCCGTCCACCCCGAACCGAGGCCCGGACGGTACCCGAACCCCGACCCGCTCCCCGACTTCGGCGAGCCGCGATCCCGACAGGCCGCCCGTCCGCACCCACAGCGTGAGTCCGCCCCTCGGCACCTCGAACTCCCACTCGGGCAGCTCCCGCCGTACGGCCGCGACGAGCGCGTCCCGGTTCTCCCGGGCCTGGCCACGCCGCAGCTCCACGGCCTGCTCCCAACCCCCCGTGCCGAACAGCCAGTTCACGGCCAGCTGCTCCAGCACAGGCGTCCCCAGGTCGGCGTACGCGCGCGCGGCCACGAGGCTGCGGATCACATCCGGAGCCCCCCGCACCCAGCCGATCCGCATCCCGGCCCAGAAGGCCTTGCTGGCCGACCCGACGGTGATGACGGTCGACCCGGCGGGGTCGAAGGCGCACACCGGTCGCGGCATCTCGAGAACGTCATCGAGCCACAGCTCGGTCATCGTCTCGTCGGCGACGAGCACCGTTCCCGCCGACCGTGCCGCGTCCACCAGCCGCCGCCGCTGGTCCTCGTCGGCCAGCGCCCCGGTCGGGTTGTGGAAGTCGGCGACGACATAGGCGAGCCGGGGCGCGGCCTCGCGCAGCACCTGCCGCCAGCGGTCCACGTCCCAGCCGGCCAGCCCCTCGGCCATGGCGACGGGCACGAGCCGGGCGCCCGCCTCCCGCATCAGCTGGAGGATGTTGGCGTACGACGGTGACTCGACGGCGATCCGCTCACCGCGGCCCGCGAACAGATGGCAGATCGCGTCCATGGCACCCATCGCGCCGGTCGTCACCATGATCTGCTCGGGCATGGTCGCGATCCCGCGCGCCGTGTACCGGTCGGCGATCATCGCGCGCAGCGCGGGCAGCCCGGCCGGATAGTCGCCGTGGGTGTGGGCGTACGGGGGCAGCTCCTCCAGGGCGCCCTGGACGGCACGGGTCAGCCACGGCTCGGGCGCGGGCAGCGCCGCGGTGCCCAGGTCGATCATGGAGCCGAGTGCCTCGGGCGGCAGGGGCTCCAGACCACGGGCGGGCAGCGGGTTCCCGGCCGGTACGGCGGTCCAGCTCCCGGCCCCGCGCCGCGACTCCAGGAACCCCTCGGTGCGCAGCGCCTCGTACGCGGCGGCCACGGTCGTACGGCTCACCGACAGGGCGAGGGCCAGCTCACGCTCGGCGGGCAGCCGCGCGGCGACCGGGACGCGCCCCTCCAGTACGAGCAGTCGGATGCCGTCGGCCAGGGACCGGTACGCGGGCGGGCGCTTGGTGCCGGGCCCGGCGGGGCGGTCCTGCTGGGAGGTGAGGAGCCGGGCGAGTTGCGCGGCCCCCACTACGGAAGTCCACTGCGCCATGATTTCCAGTCCACCTTCCCCGAATTGGCCATGGATGGTGTTGCTTACCAAGCCACAGGGTGTCATGCATCAGTCCACTACCACCACAGGGGGGCACGTCTTGTCCACGCAGGGGCATCCCACAGAGCGG
Source organism: Streptomyces cyaneus (assembly GCF_004028635.1). Classification (GTDB taxonomy): domain Bacteria; phylum Actinomycetota; class Actinomycetes; order Streptomycetales; family Streptomycetaceae; genus Streptomyces; species Streptomyces cyaneus. The sequence continues at coordinate 50,323 of NZ_ML138678.1, forward strand.
TTCACACAAGGGCATCTCATACGGCGGCTGTCACAGCTCTACGTCGGGCTCGCGCTGTACGGCGCGAGCTCGGCGCTGCTCGTCGAGGCGGGCCTGGGTCTGGAGCCCTGGAACGTGCTGCACCAAGGCCTCGCCGAGCTCACCGGCCTGACCATCGGCGTCGTATCGATCTTCGTCGGCGCGGCGGTGCTGCTCCTGTGGATCCCGCTGCGCCAGCGCCCCGGCCTCGGCACCGTCTCCAACGTCTTCGTGGTCGGCATCGCCATGGACGGCACACTCGCCCTCGTCCCCGAGGCGCACACCCTGGCCGTACAGATCCCCCTCCTCGTGACCGGCATCGTGCTCAACGGTGTGGCCACCGGCCTCTACATCGCCGCCCGCTTCGGCCCGGGCCCCCGGGACGGCCTCATGACCGGCCTGCACCGGCGCACCGGCCGCTCGATCCGCCTGATGCGCACGGCCGTGGAGATCACGGTCGTGGTGACCGGCTTCGCCCTGGGCGGCACGGTCGGTGTGGGCACCGTCCTGTACGCGGTGTCCATCGGCCCGCTCGCCCAGCTCTTCCTGCGCGTGTTCGCCGTCCCCTCGGCATCGGACGGCAGCGCGGTCGTTGCCACCGGGCAACCCCGGCGCGCGATACTGCGTCCGTGAGCACCACGCGGATACGCCACCCCTACCTCGACCACCCCGGCCCGATCCCCTTCGCCCACCGGGGCGGGGCGGCGGACGGCCTGGAGAACACCGTGCTGCAGTTCCGGCGGGCGGTCGACATGGGCTACCGGTACATCGAGACCGACGTCCACACCACGCGCGACGGCAAGCTCGTCGCCTTCCACGACTCGACGCTGGACCGGGTGACGGACGGGGCGGGCCGGATCTCGGACCTGCCCTGGGGCGACGTACGGCACGCGCGCGTGGCGGGCAAGGAGCCGGTACCGCTCTTCGAGGAGCTCCTGGAGACCTTCCCCGACGTGCGCTGGAACGTCGACCTCAAGGCGGAACCGGCGCTCCACCCCTTCCTGGAGCTGATCGAGCGCACCAACTCCTGGGGCCGGATCTGCGTCGGCTCCTTCTCCGAGGCCCGCGTGATCCGCGCCCAGCGGCTGGCCGGGCCCCGCCTCGCGACGTCGTACGGCACCCGGGGTGTGCTCAATCTGCGGTTGCGCTCGTGGGGCGTGCCGGCCGCGCTGCGCCGCTCGGCGGTCGCCGCCCAGGTTCCCGAGACACAGTCCGGGATCCAGGTGGTGGACCACCGCTTCGTACGGGCCGCCCACGCGCGCGGGCTTCAGGTGCACGTGTGGACCATCAACGATCCCGATGCGATGCACCGGCTCCTGGATCTGGGAGTCGATGGCATCATGACCGATCACATCGACACATTGCGCAAGGTCATGGAGGACCGCGGCGTCTGGGTCTGACCCCCGTCCCCGTCTCCACCCGCGCGCGGGATCATCACGGGGAAGCGAGGGCGCGGGGTGGGCACCGGAACCGTGCGGACAGAGTCGGCCGACGAGGCCGCCGGGCGCCGGCGCGAGCAGCGCGGCTGGTACTTCTACGACTGGGCGTGCTCCGTCTACTCGACGAGCGTGCTCACCGTGTTCCTGGGCCCCTATCTGACGTCGGTCGCCAGGGAGGCGGCGGACGCGGACGGGTTCGTCCACCCCTTGGGCATACCGGTGCGGGCGGGATCCTTCTTCGCGTACTCGGTGTCCCTGTCGGTGATCGTGGCCGTCCTGGTGATGCCCCTGGTGGGCGCGGCAGCGGACCGCACCGGCCGCAAGAAGCCTCTCCTCGCGACCGCCGCCTATGTGGGGGCCACGGCCACCACAGCCATGTTCTTCCTCGACGGCGACCGCTATCTGCTGGGCGGCCTCCTACTGGTCGTCGCGAACGCGGCGCAGTCGGTCGCGATGATGCTCTACAACTCCTATCTCCCGCAGATCGCGCCGCCCGAGGAACGCGACGCGGTCTCCTCCCGGGGCTGGGCCTTCGGTTACGCATCGGGCTCGCTGATGCTGATCGTGAACCTGGCCCTGTACCTGGCCCACGACTCCTTCGGCGTCTCCGAGAGCATGGCCGTCCGCATCTGTCTCGCGTCGGCGGGCCTGTGGTGGGGCGCCTTCACGCTCATCCCGCTGCTACGGCTGCACGACCGCAGGTCCGCCAAAGCCGCAGCCACAGCCAGCGGCACGAACGAGGAGACGGCCAAGAAACCGACCGCCCCAGGCTTCCGGCAACTCGCGGCGACCGTCCGCGACATGCGCCGCCACCCCCTGACCCTCGCCTTCCTGCTCGCCTACCTCATCTACAACGACGGCGTCCAGACCGTGATCTCGCAGGCCTCGGTCTACGGCTCCGAGGAACTGGGCCTCGAGCAGTCCACGCTCATCGGCGCCGTACTGCTGGTCCAGGTACTGGCGGTGGTGGGCGCGCTCGCGATGGGGCGGCTGGCCCGGATCTACGGCGCGAAGCGGACGATCCTCGGCTCGCTGGTCGCGTGGACGGTGACGCTGGCGGCCGGGTACTTCCTGCCGGCCGGAGCACCGGTGTGGTTCTTCGTGCTGGCGGCCGGCATCGGGCTGGTCCTCGGCGGCAGCCAGGCTCTGTCCCGCTCCCTTTTCTCCCATCTCGTCCCGCCGGGGAAGGAGGCCGAATACTTCTCGGCGTACGAGATGAGCGACCGCGGCATGAGCTGGCTCGGCCCGCTTCTGTTCGGGCTCACCTACCAGCTGACCGGAAGTTATCGGGACGCGATCATCTCCCTGGTGGCCTTCTTCATCATCGGATTCGCCCTGCTCGCGAGGGTTCCGGTGCGCCGCGCGATCAGCGACGCGGGCAATCCGGTCCCGACAACGATTTAGCGTTCCGAGTGAAAGGGCGGTAGTGTACGCGTTTGGCCTGCCAGGCGTACCGTTACTGCGCGTCAAAGATGCCGAAACGCTGGGTTACATCTGCTAGCAGATGTGACAAACCGGGCGCCGGTGGGTACGACATTGGTCAGCAAGGCTGCGGCTACGACGGCGACGCATCACCCGGAACGGGACACCGATCGGGAATCTTTACCGCCGACCGGACGTTGACCGGATGACGACGACAGCGACACCTGTCCTGTGGGCGACAAGCCCGGGAGGCACGATTCATGAGTGAGCGAGCTCTTCGCGGCACGCGCCTCGTGGTGACCAGCTACGAGACGGACCGCGGCATCGACCTGGCCCCGCGCCAGGCCGTGGAGTACGCATGCGAGAAGGGGCACCGGTTCGAGATGCCCTTCTCGGTCGAGGCGGAGATCCCGCCGGAGTGGGAGTGCAAGGTCTGCGGGGCCCAGGCACTCCTTGTGGACGGCGACGGCCCTGAGGAGAAGAAGGCCAAGCCCGCGCGTACGCATTGGGACATGCTGATGGAGCGGCGTACCCGTGAGGAACTCGAAGAGGTCCTCGAGGAGCGCCTTGCTGTACTGCGCTCCGGGGCGATGAACATCGCGGTTCATCCCCGGGACAGCCGCAAGTCGGCCTAACCCCTGCGAGCCCCCCACGGGGCTTGGGCGGGGATCGACCAGGCAACGCCTGTAACCGCGGGCGCCGTACGTGAAGTCGACGTACGGCGCCCGCGGTTTGGCGTGCCCAAAAATGACTTGGCCTGCCAAAAACATCTGGTGTGCCAAGAAAGAAGCCCGGCGCTCGGTGGCACCGGGCTTCTCTCCATGTCTGTCAGGCGGGTCAGCGGCGGGGTCTGTCAGCGGGTCAGCGGCGGGCGCGGGCCCTCCGGCGCGTCCCCCGGCTCGTCCCTGATGACCTCACCCTGCACGACCTTGCCGTCGGGACGGTGTATACGCACCTGCTGGTACGCATCGCCGAACGAACCCGGGGTCGCCTCACGCAGCTTCCGGTCGAATGTCCGCTCCGCATAGCTGCTCAGGGCCTTCTGGACCGGCGGGATCAGCAGGAGCAGGCCCACCGCGTCCGAGATCAGACCAGGCAGCATGATCAGCAGGCCGCCCAGCATCATCAGGCCGTTGCCACCGCCGCTCGCCGGGGTGCCGCCGCGTTGCAGCGCCTCGTTCAGGGCCTGGAAGGCGCGTCGGCCCGCCCGCTTGATGACCACCGAGCCGAGCACGAGGCCGGCGAGCAGCAGCAGGAACACCAAGAGCCCGCTCGCCGCGTCCGCGACCACGGTCAGCAGCCAGATCTCCAGCACCAGCCACGCCGCGATGCCCAGCGGCAGAAAAGTCCGCACTCGGGAGCGCCGAGGCCGGGCGGGATAGGTGGGGGTCGGTGCGCCAGTCGTCATGAGTCCAGTGTGCCTGGGCCCGGCTCAGAGCGGGATAAGGGGACGACCGAGGCCGCCTGCGCGGTCGTAGGTGACACCTGTGGCACCTGTGGCACCTGTGACCGCTGCTGGGCCGCAGGTTACGACTGGGACGGCCGCGACGGCGACGACGGCTTCGTGCGCCCCATCAGCTTGCCCACCCGCTCCCGCGCGCCCCACGACGTGACCCGCCACAGCGCCTCGACCAGGATGTCGCGACTCATCTTCGAGTCACCGAGTTCGCGCTCGACGAAGGTGATCGGCACCTCGACGACATGGAAGCCGGCCTTGACCGCACGGCGGGCGAGGTCGACCTGGAAGCAGTAGCCCTGAGAGGCGACGTCGTCCAGGCCGAGGCCCTCGAGGGTCTCGCGGCGGAAGGCGCGGTAGCCACCGGTGATGTCGCGCAGCGGGAGATCGAGGGCGAGACGGGAGTAGAGGCTGCCGCCGCGGGAGATGAACTCGCGGGACTTCGGCCAGTTCACGACCCGGCCGCCCGGTACCCAGCGGGAGCCGAGGACCAGGTCGGCACCCTTGAGGGCGGTCAGCAGGCGGGGCAGTTCCTCGGGCTGGTGGGAGCCGTCGGCGTCCATCTCGATCAGGACGCCGTATCCCTTCTCGATGCCCCAGCGGAAGCCGGCGAGGTAGGCGGCGCCGAGGCCCTCCTTGCCCTTGCGGTGCAGGACCTGGACGTGGTCGTCCTCGACGGTCAGTTCGTCGGCGAGCTTGCCGGTGCCGTCGGGGCTGTTGTCGTCGGCCACGAGCACGTGCGCCTCGGGGACCGCCTTGCGGACCCGGCCGACGATGCTCTTGATGTTCTCCGCCTCGTTGTAGGTCGGAATGATCACCAACGCCGTGCCGAGCGGCCCGAACTGCTTCCCCCGGTCCTGTGCCGCGAGGGTCCCGTCGCCGTCGTTCACTGCTGCCCCTTCATGTCCCGTACGCAGACGTCCACCATAGTGGTCGCGGCCTGCGCTGACGCGACCACACGTTCGTATGGTGGTGTCGATTCCACAAGAGCGGGGTAAGTACAGCTTTTCGTGTGACTGTGCGCCGACTCGCGCCTTCTGCTGCGGATGGGGGCCCGGCGCCCTTCGGGCCGACCTGGGACCCGCTGGCTGCGGGTCGACCGAAAGCCGTTGTCTACTGAGCGCCCGGGCCCCACCCGGGTCACACCTCCCCGACCGGCCGGAACGTTCCGTCGTCGCCGCGCGAGCGCTGAGCCTGGCTCCCAGTGGCGGTGCCCCGGTGCGGCACACCGTCCCTGACCCAGCGGCTTTGCGACGGGTTCGGGGAAGTTCCGCGGTTCCCCGGTCGGGCGTCCGGTGGTGGACTCGGCCGAACCTATCGGCCCCGGGCCTCCGCCTGTCAACAGCCGTTTGACCTGCGGTTATTCACTCAATCCCCTGGTCAGCGCGGAGGATGCGCAGGTCGCACGACGGGGTGGTGCGGACCGATCGGGTTCGCGCCACCCCGGGAGATCACTCGCCCGGCCGTACGAAGACCGTTCGTCCGCCCACCACCGTGCGCAGGCAGAGCGGGAGCGGGCGGCCCGGCGTCAGGTCGGGCAGGCCGGGGGTGCCGGAACGGGGGTCGGTGGACCAGCGCGCGACCCGGTCGTCGGGGGCCTGGACCACCAGTTCCTCGGTGCGCCACACCGCGTAGTCGGCAGGCGCGCCCGGCACCAGGACGCCCGCGTCGTCGCGCCCGATCGCCCGCCATCCGCCCCGTGTGTGCGCCGTGAACGCGGCCCGCACGGACACGCGGTGCTCCGGCGTGTGGTGGAAGGCCGCGGCGCGGACGGTACCCCAGGGGTCGAGTGGCGTGACGGGGCTGTCGGAGCCGAAGGCGAGCGGGACGCCGGCGCGCAGCAGGGCCGCGAAGGGGTTGAGGGAGCGGGCGCGTTCGGCGCCCAGGCGCTGGGCGTACATGCCGTCCTCGCCGCCCCACAGCGCGTCGAAGGCGGGCTGGACCGAGGCGGTCAGGCCGAGTTCCGCGAAGGCGGCGACGGTCTCCGGGGTGAGCATCTCCGCGTGCTCCACGCGGTGGCGGGCGGCGCGGATGCGGGCGAGGCCGAGCTTGTCGGCGGCGGCGCGTACGCCCTCCACGACGGCGGTCACGGCGGCGTCGCCGATCGCGTGGAAGCCCGCCTGGAGGCCGGCCTCGGTGCAGGCGGTGACATGGGCGGCGACGGCGGCCGCGTCCAGGTAGGCGGTGCCGGTGTGGGCGGCGTCGGCGTACGGCTGGTGCAGGCAGGCGGTGTGCGAGCCGAGGGCGCCGTCGACGAAGAGGTCGCCCGCCGCGCCGATCGCGCCCAGCTCCCGCGCCTTGTCGACTCCTTCTTCGGCCCCCTCCGCCCAGTAGCCGACGACCCGGGGGCCCGGCTCGTCGGCGGCGAGCCGCAGCAGCCCGGTGAAGTCGTCCTCGGAGGAGATGTCGGGCCCGCCGCACTCGTGGACGGTGCCGATGCCGAGGGAGGCGGCGTGGGCGAGGGCGGCGCGCTGGGCCTCGATGCGCTGAGCGGGGGTGATCGCGGCCAGCGCGGTGGCGCGTACGGCGTGATGGGCGCCGGCGACGAGCGGGGCGTCCACCGCATCGAGGTTCCCCGGCGTCATCTCCAGCAGAGCCGTGGTGACGACGGCCGAGTGGACGTCGATGCGGGAGAGGTAGAGCGGGCGGCCCCCGGTGGCCTCGTCGAGTTCGGCGCGCGTCGGGGGGCGGCCGCCGGGCCAGCGGGAGGCGTCCCAGCCGTGGCCGAGGAGGATCCGGTCCTGCGGGCGGGCGGCGGCGAAGTCCCGCACCAGAGCGAGAGCCGCCTCCAGGGAGGGCGCGCCGGACAGATCGAGGCCGGTCAGGGCGAGGCCCGTGGCGGTGGTGTGCACATGAGCGTCGGTGAACGCCGGCGTGACCAGAGCACCGTCCAGATCGACGATCTCGTCCACACCGTCGGCGAAGGCATCGGCGGCCCCCTCGGACCCGACCCAGGCAACCTGCCCACGCTCCACGACCATCGCGGTGGCGAAGGGGTCGGCGGGGCTGTGGACCTCTCCGCGACGGAGGAGGACGGTCTTCGGCGGGGCGCTGGACTCACTCATGGAGAACAGTCTCGCGCCTCACCCCGGACGGCTTTGGGCAGGGGCGCCCTCAACGCCCTCAGACTCTCGGCGGCCGCGCCTCGTACGGCGTCGACAGCACCACCGTCGTCCGGGTGGACACCCCCGCCAGTGAACGCAGCCGAGCGAGCAGTTCCTCAAGTTCGTGCGGCGTGGCCACCCGCACCTTGAGGATGTAGTTCTCGTCCCCCGCAACACTGTGGCAGGCCTCGATCTCGGGCACGCCGGCCAACCGGTCCGCGATGTCGTCCGGCGCACTGGGATCGAACGGCTTCACCGAGATGAACGCGGTCATGGGCAGCCCCACGGCCTCGGGGTCGACGACCGCGGCGTAGCCACGGATGACGCCACGCTGCTCCAGTCGGCGCACCCGCTGGTGCACGGCCGACGTGGACAGACCCGTGGCCTTGCCCAGGTCGGTGTAGCTCATCCGCCCGTCCTTGACGAGCAGCTGCACGATTTGTCGGTCCAGCTCCTCCATGACGCAGAACCTACAGTGCGGTTGATCTCCTCGGATACCTGAGCAGCCCAGGTCATGCCCGGTTTGTGATGTCGCCGAGAGGCGTCTGTGGGCCGACTGAGGGACAAACCGGCCGCGCCGGGCACCTGCGGGCGGCATGTGACGAACGCCACAGGCCTCGAACAGGCTCCGTGATGTTCTCGTGATTACCGCCGAGACCGGGCGGGAAGTGCTTGCTGTGGTCGAGGCCGCAGCGCCTTCACGGCCCAGCCCGAGGGGGAGAAATCCATGCAGAGTCTTAAGCGTCCTGGTCGTACCGCACCCAAGCGGCTCCAGCCGGTCGTCGAGCCCGCTCCGGAGGGCGTCGAACCCGACGCCTTCGACGAGGAAGAGCTCGACGCGTACGACACCTTCGAGATGTACCGGGTGATCTGCCCGGACTGCGCGCAGCCCATCGCCCTGCTGGCGGACGAGGAGGTCCTGCCGGAGCACGCGCTGTGCGCCTCGCCGTGGAACCCGTTCGGTCTCACGGTCTGTGCCGGTACGGGCCGCCTGGCCGCCGAGGCCCGTTCGGCGGACGAGTCGGCGGAACCTCAGGAGCAGGACACCGCCCTTCTGTTGACGCTCCCTCAGGGGCTGAACTGGCGGACCCAGCCGTTCTCGCACGTCGGTGGCCCGGGCTCGCGCCCCATCAGGGTCCCGGTCATGCGGCGCCACGCCGCCTGAGCGCACAGCAGCTGAGCGCAGACCAGCTGAGCGCTCACCGCCACCGTCACATCGCGCGATCCCAGTAACTGCCCTGCACCATGGCTCGCAGGCTGCCGTGGTGCAGGATCAGTGTGTCCGGGTCCGCCGGTACGGCGACTTCGCCGAAGTGGGCCTGGCGGTAGGCGATGCGCAGCATGACGACGGCATGCCTCAGCGCGGCGTAGAGCGTGTAGAAGTCCATGCCGCGCGGGGTGTGACCGGTGAGGTCGGCATAGCGGGCCTCGACCCGGTCGCGACGCAGGAAGTCCGGCAGCCCGCGCTGCCCGAAGGCGACCGTCAGGTCCTGGAAGAAGCGGTGCAGGTACACGGTCCAGCCGAGGTCGACCTCGCGCGGGGCGAGTGCCGCCATCTCCCAGTCGAGGACGGCCGCGGGTTCGAAACCGTCGTAGATGACGTTCCCGATGCGTGCGTCGCCCCAGTTGAGCACCGGCGTGCCCGGATCGCGGGGCCAGAGCTCCTCCAGGCGGTCGAACGCGTCCTCGATCAGCGGTGAACGGGCGAGTCCGTCAACCACCCATTCGTAGTACGCGCGTTGCGCCGTGACATGGCGACGCAGTGCGTCACCTTCACCTGGAAGGGCGAGGAACTGGGCCTCCCCTGCCGGTATTTGGTCGTGCAGCCGGGCCAGCAGCCCGACCGTCGCCGCTTCGAGATGCTCGCGTTCCTCGTCGCTCGCCGCGTGCAGCCAGTTGCCCTCGTAGGTGTACGGCATGACGTCCGGCGGCACGCGCCCCGCGACTCGCTCCATGACGAAGAAGGGCGCCCCCAGCGGGCCGGGGTCCTCCTCCAGCCAGAGCATCTTCGGTACGGGGAGGTCCGTGTGCTCGGCCACGACGCGCATCGTCCGGTACTGCCGCGGCATGTCGTACACCGGGAAGACGGTGTACGCGGCCGGGTCCGCCGCGAGCCGCAACGCGCAGGCCCGCACCGGTGGTTCGGGGTGCTCGATGTCGAAGAGCAGGGTCTCGCTGGACATGCCGTTCGACTCGGGGGCGGTGACGCCGACCGCCTTGGCGCCCGGCAGCCGGGTGCCGAGCCAGGCGGTGAGGCGGCGGGTGATCTCCTCCGGGTCACGGGTGGTCGTGCGAGGGCGGGGTGCCGTGGCTGCCATGTCGCAAACCCCCTACGGTGCAACCGACTTGAAGTCCGTGAAGCCGCTCGGGTGGTGCCGTCCGAACGAGCCGTGCTCGAAGATGCCGTGACCGACCCGGCCGTCCAGCCGGAAGCGCGCGGCGTGATCGGTGACTCCGTACGCGGCGAGGGGGTGGGCGGTGGGGTCGGAGAGGTCGTAGGTACGGCGGTCGGTCCAGCCGCGTCCCCGCCAGGTGCCGTGCTGCCAGTCGTCGGCGGGCGGGTAGCCGGCGCCGATCGCGAGGGGGGACGAGGTGAGGATCTCCACCTCCAGTTCCTGCGGCTTGCGTATGTCGCCGACGTGGATGAGGGCGCGTTCGGGGTGGCGGGTGCCCGGGCGGTAGGTGATCTCGGCCTGGGGCCAGCCGAGTTGGCGGTCGCGGTGGCCGGGGCGGACCATCGTCGCCTCGCTGAGGGAGCGGTATCCCTCCGCGTCCTCCTGGACGATCACCATCAGGAACCGGTCCTCGAAGCGCACCGGACACCAGATCCAGTGGAAGCCCTCGGTCGGATGCTCCTCGGCGAATCGCCCGCCCTCCTCCCCCGGTACCGGCCGCACGCCCCAACTGCGGTCGCGGGTGCCGGTCCAGCCGGCAGGAGTGACACGGAACTCCGCACCGCCCGCGCGCACGACGCCCGCCACGCCCCCCGCCTGCACGAAGCGGCGCCCTTCGAGGCTGAGCCGGTCGCCGCGTCGCTGCAGGTGGTGGGGTTCCCAGAGGGCGGGGAAGTCGGCGGTCCAGGTGATGTCGTACGACAACTCCTCGTCGTCGCAGGTCAGGCGCAGCCGTCGCAGCGGCTCCCCGACCTCGATGCGCAGCGGACCGACGGCGAGCCGCATCCGGTCCTCGCCGAGCGCGTCCGACGCCCGGACCGCGTGCAGGGTGTTTCCCACCCTCAGCGTCGCGTACGCGTCGATCACCCCGAGGTTCGGGTACACCCCGAGGCCGAGGATCAGCAGGGCACGCCCCTCATGGTCGAGGACGTGGAAGATGCAGCGGTCGTATGCGTTGCGGTCGCTGGTCGCGACGTACTTCATGGACAGGGGCACCTGGTGCACCGGGTACTCGTCGAGCGGTACCGGGCGGTCGTCGTCGGCCACGGCAAACCTCCCTGGAGGCGGGTGGCCTGACGGTACGTCAGACGGCGTGACCTGACCAGAGAGGGAGCCGGACGTCCGTGAACTCACGCCCGATTCCGGCTGGCGGTGACTTGTCCCCCCACCTCCGCGTTGCCCTGGTATGCCCCCCACCTATTCGGCGACCGGGCCTCAGCGCCGCATCTTCGTTCCGCGGCCCGCGGGAACGCTTCCGCCGGCGCCTCCGCAGCAGCCGGATCCGCCCATCTACCGCGAGCTGATGCGCACCTGGGCCGACCGCGGCCGCACCCTGCCCGGGCGCCACGACCCGGAGTGGATCCGGCTCGCGGCGCCGCAGGTCAAGCACGGTCAGTTCAGCGTCCCTCGGGACCTGCTAGGTGACGGGCGATGACCATCCGCTGAATCTGGTTCGTGCCCTCGACGATCTGCAGGACCTTGGCCTCGCGCATGAAGCGCTCGGCCGGGAAGTCCGCGGTGTAGCCGTACCCGCCGAGGATCTGCACGGCGTCGGTGGTGACCCGCATCGCCGTGTCGGTGCAGTGCAGCTTGGCCATGGCCGCCTGCTTGGCGAACGGCCGCCCCGCGTCGCGCAGCCGTGCCGCCGCCAGATACAGCGCGCGGCCCGCCTCGATCTGGGTCGCCATGTCGGCGAGCATGAACCGCAGGCCCTGGAAGTCGGCGATGGGCTTGCCGAACTGCCGTCGCTCGGTCGCGTACGTCACCGCCTCGTCCAGCGCGGCCTGCGCCACGCCGATCGCACAGGCCGCGATGCCGAGCCGCCCGGAGTCGAGCGCGGACAGGGCGATCGCGAAGCCCTGGCCCTCGTCGCCGATGCGCCGCTCGTCGCGGATCCGGACGCCGTCGAAATGGACCTGGGCCGTGGGCGAGCCCTTCATGCCCATCTTCTTCTCGGGAGCGGCCGCACTCAGCCCCGCCGCGTCACCGGGCACCAGGAACGCGGTGATCCCGCGCGGCCCCTCCTCGCCGGTGCGCGCCATGACGGTGTAGAAGTCGGCGATGCCGCCATGGGTGATCCAGGCCTTGGTGCCGGTGATCACCCAGTCGTCGCCGTCCCGTACGGCCCTGGTGCGCAGCGACGCCGCGTCCGATCCCGACGACGGCTCGGAGAGGCAGTACGCCCCGAGCAGCCCGCCGCCGAGCATCGCGGGCAGGTGCTCGACCTGCTGCTGCTTGGTGCCGTAGGCGGCGAGGGCGTAGGAGGACAGGGTGTGCACGCTGACGCCGAGGCCGACGGTGAGGCGGACCGCGGCGAGCTCCTCGAGGACCTGGAGGTAGACCTCGTACGGCTGGTCGCCGCCGCCGTACTCGGAGTCGTACGGCAGACCGAGCAGCCCGGATTCGGAGAGCAGGGTGAAGACCTCGCGCGGGAAGCGTCCGGCGTCCTCCTCCTCGGCCGCCTTCGGGGCGATCTCGCGCTGCGCGATGTCGCGGACGAGCGAGATCAGATCCCGGGCCTCGTCCGTGGGCAGTTGACGGTCCACCGGCTGCGGGGCGCGGTCGGGCATGGCGACGCTCTCCTCCCGTTCGGGAAAGTCGACGGTCACGCGCCTTGGGTGGGGCGGCTCCGCCTGGTGTCTCGGGTACCGGCCGATGCTCCACTCCCGGATCGCGGAAGCTGCTGACCAGCGGCTCTGCGGTGAGTATGCCCGATCGGGAACATCGAGTCACCAGTTAACGACCGCTTACTCCAAGAAACTTTCCGACTCCGTCCCGACTCTCCGAATTGGTCCGAACCATTGACCAAATGGTCTAGTCCTCCTACCGTTTCGGTCCAACGCTTCCCGCGTTCATGCCAATCAGCGTGCGATGCGTGCGATCCCCTCTGTCCCCTGCGAGGAGACACCCGATGCACACCCCGCTCCCTTCCCGTGCTCGCGGCCGCGTGCTGCTGGCCGCCGTATGCTCCGCCGCCCTCGGCGCCACCCTGCTCGCCGGCGCCGGCCAGGCGACCGCCGACCAGAACGGCCCCGACCAGGACGGCGACCGCAAGGCGGCCGGCTCGAAGGTGGTCGGCTACTTCACCGACTGGGGCATCTACGACCGTCAGTACTTCGTCAAGAACATCGAGACGTCCGGCTCGGCGAAGAAGCTCACCCACATCAACTACGCCTTCGGCAATGTCGTCGACGGCAAGTGCGCGCTCGGCGACTCCTGGGCGGACACCGACAAGCCGTTCACCGCCGAGGAGTCCGTGGACGGCGTCGCGGACACCGCGGGCCAGCCGCTGAGCGGCAACTTCAACCAGCTGCGCAAGCTGAAGAAGCTCCACCCGAACCTCAAGGTCGTCTGGTCGTTCGGCGGCTGGAGCTGGTCCGGCGGCTTCGGCGAGGCGGCCAAGGACCCGGCGGCCTTCGCCCGGTCCTGCTACGACCTGGTCGAGAACTCCAAGTGGGCGGACGTCTTCGACGGCATCGACATCGACTGGGAGTACCCGAACGCCTGCGGCCTGACCTGCGACACCAGCGGCCGGGAGGCATTCCCTGAGCTGATGAAGGCGCTGCGCGCCAAGTTCGGCAAGCGGAACCTGGTCACCGCGGCGATCACGGCCGACGCGAGCGAGGGCGGCCGGATCGACGCGGCGAACTACGCGGGCGCGGCCCGGTACGTCGACTGGTACAACCCGATGACGTACGACTACTTCGGCGCCTGGGCCACCACCGGCCCCACGGCACCGCACTCGGCGCTGAACTCCTACCCGGGCATCCCCCAGGAGGGCTACAACACGGCCGCCACCATCGCCAAGCTCAAGGGCCTGGGCATCCCGTCCGCGAAGCTGCTGCTGGGCATCGGCTTCTACGGCCGCGGCTGGACCGGCGTCACCCAGTCGGCGCCCGGCGGCACCGCCACCGGCCCGGCGAAGGGCACCTACGAGGACGGCTTCGAGGACTACAAGGTGCTCAAGCAGACCTGCCCGGCGACCGGCACGGTGGGCGGCACCGCGTACGCCAAGTGCGGGGACGACTGGTGGAGTTACGACACCCCGGCGACCATCGCGACCAAGATGAAGTACAAGGACCGGCAGGGGCTTGGCGGGACCTTCTTCTGGGAGCTGAGCGGGGACACCGCGAACGGTGAGCTGATCAAGTCCATCAAGTAGCCGGGCCCACGGGGGACTTGGGGCGGAGGACCACGAGCCTCCGCCCCTTGCCGCGTCAGACCTCCCGGCGCGCGGGCTCCGGGGCCGGGTAGGAGGGGTCCATCTCCTCGATGGCGCGCATGGCGCCGCCCAGCGTCTTCACCAGCAGCTCACGCATGGTGTCGCGGTTCAGTTCGGGGCTGTCTATCCATTCGAGGGTGGCGCCCTCGACGCTGCACACCCAGGCGAGCAGACCCATGCGGGCGAGCGGGGCGATGTCGGTGCGGCCGTACGCCCCCTCGGCGAGGGTCGACACGATCGCCTCGCGCACCCCGTCCCGGATGGCGTGCACCTCGGTGTCGAAGCCGACGCCGCCGCTGACGATGGTGCGGTAGGCGGCCTGGTTGTGCTCGGCGTAGCGGAGATAGCTGTCGATGGTGCGGTGGACCCGGTCCACCGGCTGGAGTTCGAGCCCGCTCGCGGCGAAGGTGACCAGATCGGCGACGGAGTCCTGGATGATGGCCAGGTAGTACCCGCGCTTGGACTGGAAGTAGTAGTAGATGAGCCCCTTGGCGACATGGGCCTGCCGGGCGATGTCGTCCATGGAGAGCGCGTCGTACGACGTGTCGGCGAACAACTTCCGCCCGATGGTGATGAGTTCGGCACGGCGCGCCACCGAACGCTCGGTGCCGCGGGCCCGGGGACGGGCCGCGTCGCGCTGTTGACTAATATTCAATTTAGACCCTGGATTTCCAACGGGCTGCGGGACATCGGCAGTATGGCAGACGTACACCGGCTGGCCGTTCGAGTCTGATCGACTCTGATGGGAACGCTCGACTGCACGGTCGGCATATGTCCGATCAAAGCGCCCGGTGTGGGTCAGGTCACAGCAGGCCGAGCTGGGTGACGAGCATCGCGACGACCACGACGAGGGTCCAGCCCATGATGTGCTCGACGAGCTTCGGGCCGTCTCCCTTGGGGCCGCCGGTGCGGACGCGGGCGGCGGTGGCTGAGTGCGCGGTCATATGCCCACCTTGCCACCGGGAACGGCTTTTGCGGCAGAGACGTTGCTCACAGCGCAAAGGCCCCAGCGGCTCAGCGCACGCCCACCGCCGCGAGCGCGGCACGCTGGCGCGGGGTCGGAGACGCCGGGAAGTAGAGGTAACAGACGCCGCCCGAGCCGGAGACCTCCTTGCCGCCGGCGTCATACCGCTTGGTCCTGAGCCAGACGTTCTCCCATTCGCGCCGCTTGTAGACGCGCCGCACCGCCTCGTTGCTCGGTGAGTGCGGGTCGTTGGCGATCACGTCGCCGTCGGCGGTGAAGCCGATGACGGTCATCAGATGCCCGGCGGTGCCGTACCCCGCCCCGGTCAGCTCCCCCTCCAGGAAGGACTGGGACGTCATGGCCGGGATGCCGGCCGCGATCAGCGTCGCCAGATCGGTGAGTGAGCCGAGCCGGGTGACCACGCCCTGGAGGCCCTCGAAGGTGGCCGCGTAGGCGGCGTTGAACGGCCAGTTCCCGCAGCCGTCGTACTGGTAGTCGAAGGTGAACCGGGCCGCATGGCAGACCTGCGGGTCGGCGTACGCCGGGTCGACCCAGGCCAGCTGCTCCTGGGTGAGCCGGCCGCCCCAGTACTCGACGATCATCTGCGAGGAGGTGGGGCTGCACCAGGCCTCGCCGCCGTTGTCGTACTCCGGGTACTGACCGACATGGGTCTCCTGCGAGTAGCGCGGGACGGTCAGCTCGTGGGCGAGACCGGGGGCGGAGGCCGGGACGGTGAAGCGGTCGGGAACGTCGGAGCCCATCGCGCCGACCCGCCAGACGGTGGGGGTGAGCTTGGTCCCGGGCTTGCGATAGAGGGTCAGCCGCAGCCGGTACGAAGCCAGGCGCAGGCCTGTCGCCGGGTCGTCGATGGCGAACGTGTCCGTCCAGACGCTGCTCCTGCCGTCGCTCTGGTCGTCGACCGAGGTCCGCCGGATGTCCTGGTCACCGGCGGCCCAGCGGCCCAGCACGTACCAGGGGGTGACGGTGCCGTCGGAGTACGTCCCCCGGAGTTCGATCTGGAGCCAGGTGCCCGTGGGGGTGTGCGCGTTCCAGGAGGCGATCGCCTCGGTCGAGGGGACGGTGAGCCGGTGGACCGGGGAGGTCCAGGTCGCGTACTCCCAGCGGGCGCTCTTGCCGGTGTGCGGGTCCGTGTAGTCGGTGGTGCCGGCGGGCGTGGCGATCACGATGCCGGGGCGGGCACCCGCGACGGCACGTGTGCCCTCGGCGGCACCGCTGCGCCAGTCGGTGTACGTGGTCCAGGCGCGGTTGTCGACGGCGCGGGCCGGGGCCTGCTCGGGGTCCGCGCCATCGGCGGTGGTGTCGGCGGCGACCGCAGGGCCGGCACTGCCGCCGCCGACGACGGCTGCGGCGACCGCGGCGACCAGGACGGTTCTGCGGGACGGCTGTTCGGCGCTGCTCATGGGCGGAAGACCCCCAGGTGTCCGAGTCGGGCGGGTCCAGGGCACGGCTGTCCGCCAACTATGGCCGCAGGCGGCGGCGTCTTCCAGCACTGCGGTCCCTGGCGCGTCTACGAATATTGGTGTCGACCACTGGCAGGGCTACTGCCGACGGTTCCGCCGCGCCCCGAAGGGGCGCGGGGAACTGCGCGACCAGCCACGACGGGCCTGCAGACGCTCGACCGCCTGGAGGCCCTACCGGTGATGCGTCGTCAGACGAGGTCCATGGCGGCGACCTCATCCGGGCGGCCGTAACTGACCGGGCCGTGGAAGCGGCGGCGGGCGGCGGCGAACCACCACACCGTGGCCACGGCCAGGACCACGCCCAGCGCGATCGGCGCGTAGTTGAACGAGTGGGCGGTGATCGGCGAGGCCTGCGGCAGCATGAACAGGACACTGCTGAGCAGGATCCAGGTCACCGCGACGACCCCGACCGGCCGTCCCCAGCGGCCCAGGTGCCAGGGCCCTGGCTGGAACTCGTCGCCCAGTCGCAGCCGGAGCAGGATCGGGACGGCGTACGCGAGGAAGAGTCCGACGACGTTGACGCTGACGATGGCGGTGAACGCCGTGTGCGACCACCAGCCGGGCAGCACCAGCGCCAGCGAGCAGGCCACCGCCAGCCACACCGCCTTGACGGGCGTGCGCGTGCGCGGCGAGACCGAGTGCCACCAGCGGGAGCCGGGCATCGCGCCGTCCCGGGAGAAGGCGAAGATCTGCCGGGTGTTGCTGGTGAGGTTGGCGAGCCCGCAGAAGAGCATGGCGCCGATGACGATCAGCAGCACCACCTTGGCGGTCCCCAGTCCCAGCCCGTCGATCAGGATCTGTACGGGAGGCGCGTCGGCGCTCGCCACACGGTCGTAGTCCCGAATGCTGTAGACCAATGCGAGCATCAGCAGCAGTCCCGCGATCGCCGAGTATCCGATCGCCCGCGTGATCCCCTTCGGCGCGTTGACCGTCGCCCGGACCGTTTCCTCGGACATGTGGAAGCTGCCGTCGAAGCCGGTGAAGGTCCAGCTGGTGACCAGCAGACCGAGCATCCCGCCGTAAAGCCCGTTCGTGAAACCGGTGTTGTTCGCGAAATGCGTGACGAACGACGCCGACTGATGATGTTCGGGCATGACGATCAGGGCGGTCACGATAACCACGAGTCCGCTCAGCAGCCACCACACGGAGATCCGGTTCAGTACGGCCACCAGGTGCACGGTGTAGGTGTTGGCGAGCCCTTGGAGCACGATGATCAGCGCCGTGATCAGCACCGTCCGGTGCAGCGTCGGTTCGTACGAGGGCCACTGCAGGGCGATGAAGGCCTGGAGGAAGGTGGCAGCGGCGTACCCGGTGGCCGCTGTGCCACCGACCTGGCCCACGAAGTTCAGCCAGCCCGTGTACCAGGACCAGGCCCCCTTGTGCCGCTTGGCGAGCTTTCCGGCGGAGAAATAGAGCGCGCCGCTCGTCGGATAGGCCGAGGCGACTTCTGCCATCGCTGCTCCCACGAAGAGCACCATGACAGAGACGCCGATCCAGCCGAAGACGAGAATGCTCGGGCCGCCCGCGTTCAAACCGAACCCGAAGCCCGAGAAGATTCCGGAGATGATGTTGATGATGGTGAATGAGATGGCGAAATTGTCGAATGCCTGAAAGCGTCGCGTGAGTTTTCTCGGATAACCCATCGCATGCAGGGTCGCATCGTCGTCGAGCGCGATCGGAACCGCGCCCCCGCGCGCTTTGGCACGCGGAGCCGATATCCCTTCTGACACGGGTTGGACCTTTCTCTTGGTGGGGGGTTGCGGTCCGTCAGACGCTCGGCACGGGCAGCCCGCAGGCGCGGCGCGCCCGGGAGAGCTGTCCGGCCGGGTCGCCGAAGGCGGACCAGGGCATCCGGGAGGCGTACGGCCCCATCGCCGCGAAGACGGCGCGTGCCTCCTCCTCGCACCGGGCCATGACCAACGCGTGTGCGAGGTAGGCCAGGTCGAGGACCGGAGTGAAGCGGTATTCGGCCACCGCCGGAAGCCAGTTCTGGTGGATCGCCAGCGCGGTCGAGCGCCACTGCGGCTGCTCCCAGACGCGGTCGGCGAGCAGCTGGGTCGGGTCGTAGCTCGCCACCAGGGCGACCAGCGGGAGCAGCCGCAGCGGCGAGTCGGCGGGCGCGCGCTGGCCGAGGAAGGCGGCGACGTCCCAGGCGGCGGTCACGGAGCCGCCGTGCCGGGTGAAGAAGCAGGCCAGAAAGCGGTGGTGGGCCTCACGGTGCCAGGGGTCGAGCGAGAGGACGTGGGCGAACAGGCGCCACGGTCCGGGCGGCGCCGTGAGCAGCCCGTGCGGCGCCTGGTCGCGCAGTCGGTGCAGCCGGGCCATGGCCAGCTTGGCCACCCAGGGTGTGGGGTCGGCGGGGTCCGCCGTCGCGGCCCGGTCACAGGCGGCCAGCGCTATCCGTTCCAGCGCCTCGGCCCGGGAGTCCCGCGCGTCGGCCGCGCGCAGCGCCCGCAGCACGGCCACCCGCGCCCACAGCAGCGCCGCCTCGGGGCCGGGCTCCTCGGCAAGCCAGCGCTCGACGAGGTCGGAGTCGGCGGCCTCGGAGGCGAGCACGAGAGAGCGGTGGGCGCGCAGACCGAAGTCGCCATGGGTTTCGGCCAGCGCGTCGCGGGCGCTCAGATAACGGCCGGCGCGTACATCGACGCATACGCTCGCGAGCAAGCGGTCGTCGGCCGCCGGATGCCACACATACTGCCCTTCGAATAACCCCGCGGCCATGTGTCCCAGCCCATCCCCCGTTACGGCACCTCACAGTTGCGCACCTGGCACCTTACTCAGCATGGGTCTCAACCGGAACGCACATTTCGCTGTGGCGGCCGGAGTTTTTCGGCGGCATTGCGGGCATCCGGCAGCTAGTTCAAAGCGACACCTTTTCTCATCCCGTCCCACCACCCGCTTTCACCCGCTACTAGAATGTTCCAACGAAATATGCCCACCCTCGCTGCACTTCAGGAAAAACGATTCACGACCTCGCCACGCGGCTCCGCCGCCTCCCCCCGTCCTGCGGACCGGTCCGCCTCATCGGCGTGGACGGGCACGCCGGCTCCGGAAAGTCCACGTTCGCCGGGCAGTTGGCCCGCGCGCTCGGCGACGCCCCGGTGCTGCACCTCGACGACATCGCCAGCCACGACGAGTTGTTCGAGTGGACCGAGCGCCTGCTGACCCAGGTGATCGAACCGCTCGCCCACGGCGAGACCGCCCACTACACGCCCTACGACTGGCGGGCCCGCCGCTTCGGACCGCCCCTCGCCCTGCCGCCCGCCCCGGTGATCGTCATCGAGGGCGTCGGCGCCGGCCGCCGCGCACTGCGCCCGCACCTTGCCCGGCTGCTGTGGATGGAGCTGGCCCACGAGGAGTCGTGGACCCGGGGGCGCTCGCGGGACGGGGAGGAGCAGCGGGAGTTCTGGGACAGGTGGGTCAGGGCGGAGCGCGAGCACTTCGCACATGACCCGTCCCGGCCGTTCGCCGATCTTCTGGTTCGGCAGTGCGGCAAGGGATATGAGGTGATTCCTGGGCCTGCTGGGACCGTTGGACCGGACCAGTCCATCACGCACGGTGACGGGCCATCGGCAATGTGCTGAACTTGTGAAGAGCCTTGCGGGAGAAGTTCCCGGAGTGCTTCAACTCGGCTTGACCCGGGGCCCGTACAGGTCTTACGTTCTCAATGTGCGGCTATTCGAAGCCGCCCACACACGCGAAGCCCCCGGTTGTTCCCCCGTGATCGGGGGCTTCGTTCTGCCCTCACCCCTTTTCCCGGGCGCCGAGAGGCGCGATTCGCTCACCCTCGGTCACCGAGTGCGGTGGGCCCGATCTGCTCCCACCTCGCCAAACGGCCCGTGCGGCACTCTGGGGTGGGCTGCACCCTCGCAGGTACGATGCCCTCGGTGCGCCCTACGGACGGCTGCTCTGCGCACCGTTGCAACTCCGGTCCGCGGTACGGCGGTTCGATCAAGGCGGTCGACGCGCGACCGGTCGGCCAACCGACGGGGGCACGGTTTGTGGGGGGACGTGATGGACTTCGGCACGCAGGGCCCCGAGGCCCCGGCCGACCTCGCTTGGCTGCGAGGCGTGGACGCCTACACGATGGGGGCGTATCCGCAGGCGGAGGAGGAGTTCCGTACCGCGGTGCGGATCGATCCCGGGATGGCCGACGGCTGGCTCGGGCTGCACGCGCTGCGCGTCGACACGACGACCGCGCTGCTGCGGATGTTCCGGCACCGGGAGCGCTTCGGGGAACAGCGCACCCGGCACCGGCGGACGCTCAACTCCTGGTACTGGCTGGGCTGGTGGGTGCAGCCGGTCCTGGAGAGCCCGCGCGATCTGCTGCTGGCCCACGCCTCGCACTGGCTGGACGGCCGGCACGTCCCTGAGCTGGACCGCGCGCTGGCCGGGCTCCCGCCCGTGGACACCGACCACCAGGTCCGCTTCCTGCACGCCTGCCGCGCCTACCTCGTCAAGGACTGGGAGCAGCTAGTCCGGCACACCGACCCGCTGCTCGACGACCCGCTGCTCGGCATCGAGGCCGGCTTGTTCGGCGGGATGGCGCGGGTACGGCTGGAGACGTACGGGCAGGCCGAGCCGCTGTTGTCGGCCGCGCTGATGCGCTGCCGCAGCGAGCAGCCGCAGCGCAAGGAGCTGCGGTACTGGCTGGCCCGGGCGCACGAGGGCACGGGCCGGTCCGCGGCCGCCCTCCCGCTCTACCGTGCCGTGCACCGTGTCGACCCCGCCTTCATGGACACCTCGGCCCGGCTCGCGGCGATCGCCGAGGGCGACGGCTACGACGACGCCGCCGACCTCGCGGCGATCACGCTCACCGGGGTCGGGCAGGACGTGGTCGAAGGTCCCGACGGGTTCGATCCGCTCTTCGGCATCGAGGGACGGGACCTGAGGCTGCCGGACCCCGACCTGCCGCCCGCCGGTCCACTGCCGTCGGTGGTCGATCCGGCGGTGCGCGAGAAGACGGCCGTATCGCAGCAGCCGCTGCCCGCCGGGCCCACCGACCCCGGGTTACTCGAGGAGGCGCTCGCCGAGCTCGAGCGCATGGTGGGGCTGGAGCCCGTCAAACGCCAGGTCAAGGCGCTGTCCGCCCAGTTGAACATGGCCCGGCTGCGCACCGGGCAGGGCCTGCCGGTGCAGCCGCCCAAACGGCACTTCGTCTTCTCCGGCCCGTCCGGCACCGGCAAGACCACGGTCGCCCGCATCCTGGGCCGCGTCTTCTACGCCCTCGGGCTCCTCGGCGGCGACCACCTCGTGGAGGCCCAGCGAGCCGATCTGGTCGGCGAGTACCTGGGCCAGACGGCCGTGAAGGCCAACGAGCTCATCGACTCCGCGCTCGGCGGTGTCCTGTTCGTGGACGAGGCGTACTCCCTGTCCAACTCCGGCTACGGCAAGGGCGACGCCTACGGCGACGAGGCCCTCCAGGTACTGCTGAAGCGGGCCGAGGACAACCGGGACCACCTGGTGGTGATCCTGGCCGGCTATCCGGAGGGCATGGACCGTCTGCTGGCCGCCAATCCGGGCCTGTCGTCCCGCTTCACGACCCGCGTCGACTTCCCGTCCTACCGGCCCCTCGAACTCACCTCGATCGGCGAGGTGCTCGCCGGGGACAACGGGGACGTGTGGGACGAGGAGGCACTGGACGAGCTGCGGTCCATCGCCGGGCATGTGGTCGACCAGGGGTGGATCGACGAGTTGGGCAACGGGCGGTTCCTGCGGACGCTGTACGAGAAGAGCTGCGCGTATCGGGATCTGCGGTTGACGACCTATCCGGGGGCGCTGACCAGGGACGACTTGTCGACACTCCGGCTGCCGGACCTGATGCAGGCGTACGGGGAAGTGCTGTCGGGCCGGGGGCCGCAGGATCCATCGGCGATGTGACGGGCGCCGACCAGCGCTCGGCGCCGTAGCTGCTGCCGGGGGTGGGGGCACTCGCCCGCGCTTGCGGGGTGCGCCGTCCGTGGAACGGGTGCCATCCCAGCGCCACGACTGCCCGCAGGCTGCGTGGGGATGCAGATGCCGCCAGGTGGGCACGGCCCCGGCGGCACGGCTGCGAGAGGCAGGCGCCACCCTTGCCCACCACCCAGCGGCGCGGACGCCCGCAGCTGCCGGGTACGCAGGGGCGGGTCCCGCCAGGTGGGCACCGCCCCCGCAGCATGGCCGGCCACAGGCCGTGCGGGATGCCAGGACCGCCGCACGGGTGCCGCCCCAGCCGCAGGACCGCCCGTAAGCGGCGCGGGATACAAGCACGCAAGTAGAGGCCGCCCCGGCGGCACAACTGCGAGAGGCAGGCGCCACCCTTGCCCACCACCCAGCGGCGCGGACGCCCGCAGCTGCCGGGTACGCAGGGGCGGGTCCCGCCAGGTGGGCACCGCCCCCGCAGCATGGCCGGCCACAGGCCGTGCGGGATGCCAGGACCGCCGCACGGGTGCCACCCCAACCGCAGGACCGCCCGCAAGCAGCGCGGGATACAAGCACGCAAGTAGAGGCCGCCCCCGCGGCACAACTGCGAGAGGCAGGCGCCACCCTTGCCCACCACCCAGCGGCGCGGGCACCCGCAGCCGCCGGGTACGCAGGGGCGGGTCCCGCCAGGTGGGCACCGCCCCCGCAGCATGGCCGGCCACAGGCCGTGCGGGATGCCAGGACCGCCGCACGGGTGCCACCCCAACCGCAGGACCGCCCGCAAGCAGCGACGGATGCAAGCACACAAGTGGACGCCGCCCCCGCGGCAGGACCGCGAGAGGCAAGCGCCGCCATGGGCCACCACCCGGCGGCGCGGACGCCCGCAAGCGCGGGTACGCAGGGGCGGGTGCCGCCGGGTGGGCACCGCCCCCCGCAGCACGGCCCGCCACAGGCCGTGCGGGATGCCAGGACCACCCGCACGGATGCCACCCCAGCCGCAAGACCGCCCGCAAGCAGCGCGGGATACAAGCACCGCCAGTGGACGCCGCGCCCGCGGCACGACCGGCCGCGGGAACGGCGTGGCTCAGCCGGCCGTTCTTGCGGCTCCCCAGTCCTCAGGGGCGGTGTCTCTCAGCCGGCCAGCGCCCCTTCCGGCTCCCCGCTGCTCACCCGCGGGCCCGTGACCCGCACCTCCGGCAGCTCCCGGTGCGCCGGGTCCCGTACCTCGCCGACCAGCAGCTCCAGTACGTCCTCCAGCGCGACGAGTCCGAGCACCTTGCCGGAGGCGTCCGCCACCTGGGCCAGGTGGGTCGCGGCGCGGCGCATCACCGTCAGGGCGTCGTCCAGCGGCAGTTCCGAGCGCAGCGTCGTCATCGGGTGCCACACCTGCTGCGGCACTGCCCGTTGCGACTCCTCCAGATCCAGTACGTCCTTCACATGCAGGTAGCCCATGAAGGCGCCGTTCTCCGCCGCCACCGGGAAACGGGAGTACCCCGTGCGGGCGGTGAGCGCGACGATCTGGCCGGGGGTGACCGACGGGCTGACGGTGACGAGGGACTCGCGCTTGAGGAGCACGTCCGTCACGGGGCGGGAGCCCAGTTCCAGCGCGTCCTCCAAACGTTCCTGCTCCTCGGGGTCGAGCAGGCCGGCCTGGCCGGAGTCCTCGACGAGGCGGTTGAGCTGTTCGCTGGTGAACACCGCCTCGACCTCGTCCTTCGGCTCGACGCGGAAGAGGCGGAGGATGGCCCGGGCGACCGCGCCGAGGGCCACGGTGATGGGCCTGCAGAAGCGCGCGAAGTAGACCAGGCCGGGGCTGAGCCACAGCGCGACCTTCTCCGGCGCCGCCATCGCCAGGTTCTTCGGCAGCATCTCGCCGATGACCAGGTGGAAGAAGACCACCGCGGCGAGCGCGATGACATAGGTCAGCGGATGGATCAGGCCGTGCGGCAGATGGATCCACTCGAACACCGGCTCCAGCAGATGCGCCACCGTCGGTTCGGCGACCGCGCCGAGCGTCAGTGAGCACACGGTGATGCCGAACTGGGCCGCCGCCATCATCTGCGGCAGCCGCTCCAGGCCGTACAGCACCTGGCGGGCCCGTGCCGTGCCCAGCGGTTCGATCTGGCTGCGGCGGACCGAGACGAGAGCGAACTCGGCGCCGACGAAGAAGCCGTTGGCGAGCACCAGCAGCGCGGCGAAGAGGAGTTGGAGCACGCTCATCGGGCGACCTCCACCACGGCGCCGGTCCTGACCAGCCGGACCCGCTCGGCCCGGTAGTGGCCGACCCGGCGCACCGACAGCCGCCAGCCCGGCAGTTCCGCCTTGTCGCCGACGGCCGGGATACGCCCGAGCAGGTCGGCGACCAGTCCGGCGACGGTCTCGTACGGGCCCTCGGGCACGTCGAGTCCTATGCGCTGGAGGATGTCGACGCGGCAGCTGCCGTCGGCGTCCCAGGCGGGCCGGCCGTCCTCCGGCGGGGCCGCGGCGAGTTCGGGCACGTCCTGGCCGTCGTGCTCGTCGCGGACCTCGCCGACGATCTCCTCGACGATGTCCTCCAGCGTGACCACACCGGCCGTGCCGCCGTACTCGTCGACGACGACGGCGATGGGCTGCTCGCTGCGCAGCTGGGCGAGGAGGGGCTGGACCGGCAGGGTCTCGGGGACGAGCAGCGCCGGTCGGGCGATGCGGCCGACCGGGGTGCGCAGACGCTCACTCGAACGGATCGCCAGCGCGTCCTTCAGATGGACCATGCCGACGATCTCGTCGATCTTCTCCCGGTAGACCGGGAAGCGGGACAGGCCCGTGGCGCGGGTCAGGTTGACCACGTCCTCGGCGGTCGCCGACGACTGGAGCGCGCTGACCTTCACGCGCGGCGTCATCACGTGCTGCGCGGTGAGCTCGGCGAGCGACAGGGTCCGTACGAAGAGGTCCGCGGTGTCCTGCTCCAGGGCGCCGGCCTGCGCGGAGTGGCGGGCCAGGGAGACGAGTTCGCCGGGGGTGCGGGCGGAGGCCAGCTCCTCGGCGGGCTCGATGCCCATGGCGCGGACGAGGCGGTTGGCGACGGAGTTCAGCGCGGCGATCACCGGGCGGAACAGGCGGGCGAAGACGTGCTGCGGGCCGGCGACGAAGCGCGCGACCTGCATCGGCCGGGACACCGCCCAGTTCTTGGGCACGAGCTCGCCGATCACCATCTGCACGGCCGAGGCCAGCAGCATGCCGACGACGACGGCCACCCCGGACACCGCGCCCTCGGGAACGCCGATCGCGGTGAACGGGCCGCCCAGCAGCTCCGCGAGCGCCGGTTCGGCGAGCATGCCGACGACGAGGGAGGTGATGGTGATGCCGAGCTGGGTGCCGGAGAGCTGGAAGGACAGCTCCTTCAGCGACTCGACGACCCGATGGGCCCGTCGGTCGCCCTCGGCGGCGGCCTTCTCGGCGTCCGTGGCCTCGACCGTGACCAGGCCGAACTCGGCGGCCACGAAGAAGCCGTTGGCGAGGATCAGGAGGAACGCGGCTGCCAGAAGCAGCAAGGGGATGCTCATGATGCCGCCGCCCCGGTATGTCGGGAGGGGGCGGCGCAGGTACTACAGGACGATCCGTCCATCGCTGGAGGGAATCACTCCTCGGGTAGCAGGGGGCCTCTGAAGACCGGATGGAACATCAGTGGCGGAGGCGCCAGAAAACGCCTCCGCCAACAGATTAATCAAGACATGGCGATTTACGGCAGGGTGAACGTCTCGGAGTGAGCCCCGATGGCCCTGACGAGTCAGCCCTGATGATCCTGGGGGTCCTTGATGGCGCGGGCTTCGGCGAGCGCCCGCAGGGCGCGCGCGTCGGCGATGGCACGCTGTTTGGCGATACCCGGCTGGATGCCGAGCGCGGGCAGGCTGGTGCCGTCGCTGAGGTTGAGGAACACCCAGGGATCACCCGGGCGGAGGTTCACCTGGAGGATCTCGGCCCACTCCAGACGGCGCCTGCTCGCGATGTTCACCACGGTGACACCGGAGTCGTCGGCGACGACCTTGACGCGCGCCAGCATGGCCAGCACGCCGAACATGAGCGCGCCGGTGAGGATGAAGCTGAGGCGTTCGCCCGGGCCGAGCTTCTCCAGCAGCAGCGCGACCGCCGTGATGACGACGAAGATCGCGGTGCCTGCGGTGAGCAGGACGGCCCGGGTGCGGCCCGGCCGGAACGTGACGGGCAGGGTGGGCAGTTCGGAGGACATCGGTGTACGGCCCCTCGGGTCAGAGGCGGCAGGCGTGGATGGCCGTCGTGAGGATGGCCCGGGCGCCGATGTCGTACAGGTCGTCCATGATCCGCTGGGCCTCCTTGGCCGGAACCATGGCCCGGACGGCGACCCAGCCCTCGTTGTGCAGCGGGGAGACGGTCGGCGACTCCAGGCCCGGGGTGAGGGCGACGGCCTTCTCGAGCTGCTCGACGCGGCAGTCGTAGTCCATCATCACGTAGGTCCGGGCGACCAGGACGCCCTGGAGGCGGCGCAGGAACTGCTGCACCTTGGGCTCCTCGCCGTCCGCGCCGGTGCGGCGGATGACGACGGCCTCGGACTTCATGATCGGGTCGCCGACGACTTCCAGGCCGGCGTTGCGCAGTGAGGTGCCGGTCTCGACGACGTCCGCGATGACCTGGGCGACACCGAGCTGGATGGCGGTCTCGACGGCGCCGTCGAGGTGGACGACGGAGGCGTCGATGCCGTGGTCGGCGAGGTGCTTGGCGACGATGCCCTCGTAGGAGGTGGCGACCGTCTTGCCGTTCAGGTCCGCGAGGTCGTGGCCGACGATGCCCGGCTTGGTGGCGAAGCGGAAGGTGGAGCGGGCGAAGCCCAGCGGCAGGATCTCCTCGGCGTTGGCGCCGGAGTCGATCAGCAGGTCACGGCCGGTGATGCCGATGTCGAGCTGCCCGGAGGAGACGTAGATCGCGATGTCGCGGGGGCGGAGGTAGAAGAACTCGACCTCGTTCTCCGGGTCGACGATCCGCAGTTCCTTGGACTCGCGCCGCTGTTGGTAGCCGGCCTCATGCAGCATCTCCGCCGCAGGGCCGGACAGTGAACCCTTGTTGGGGACGGCGATGCGCAGCATGAGGTCGGCTTCCTTCGTTCGCTCTTACGGTGTGCGGGTTGCTGGTGCTCAGAGGTGGGCGTAGACGTCGTCCAGGGAGATGCCGCGAGCGACCATCATCACCTGGACGTGGTACAGCAGCTGGGAGATCTCCTCGGCAGCCGCTTCCTTGCCCTCGTACTCGGCGGCCATCCAGACCTCGGCGGCCTCCTCGACGACCTTCTTGCCGATGGCATGGACGCCCTTGCCGACCAGTTCGGCGGTGCGGGAAGTGGCGGGGTCGCCGTTTGCGGCCTTGTGCTGGAGCTCGGTGAAGAGCTCCTCGAACGTCTTCTTGGACATGGTGACGCTCAGCCTATGCCACATACGGGTTTCGTCAGCGCCATGGTTCAGATACTGAGCGGAGCGTGGCTGCCGTGGCCACCGCCGCCGTCACCGCCTCGTGTCCCTTGTCCTCGTTGGAGCCTTCGATGCCCGCCCGGTCCAGGGCCTGTTCCTCGGTGTCGCAGGTCAGCACGCCGAAGCCGATGGGGACGCCGGTCTCGACCGAGACCTGGGTCAGGCCCTGGGTCACGCCCTGGCAGACGTACTCGAAGTGGGGGGTGCCGCCGCGGATGACGACGCCGAGGGCCACGATCGCGTCGTAGCCGCGGCCCGCGAGGACCTTGGCGACCACCGGGAGTTCCCAGCTGCCGGGGACCCGGAGCAGGGTCGGCTCGTCGATCCCCAGGTCGTGCAGGGCGCGCAGCGCGCCGTCCACCAGACCGTCCATCACCTTCTCGTGCCACTGCGCCGCGATGACCGCGACCCGCAGGTCACCCACATTGCGTACGGACAGCTCCGGTGCGCCCTTGCCGCTCACGTTCTCAGGTCTCCTCGGTTGTGCTCTTACTGGTTGGTGCAGGTGGACAGGGAGGCCGCGGGGGCCTTGTCCAGCCAGGGCAGGTCGTGTCCCATCCGGTCCCGCTTGGTGCGCAGGTAGTGGAGGTTGTGTTCGCCCGCCTGTACAGGCATCGGCTCGCGCTCGGTGACCTTGATGCCGTGCCTCACGAGGGCGTCGCTCTTGTCGGGGTTGTTGGTCATCAGGCGGACGCTCGTCACGCCGAGGTCGGCCAGGATCTGCGCGCCGGCGCCGTAGTCGCGGGCGTCGGCGGGCAGGCCGAGTTCGAGGTTGGCGTCGAGGGTGTCGCGGCCGCGCTCCTGGAGTTCGTACGCGCGCAGCTTGGACAGCAGGCCGATGCCGCGTCCCT
This sequence comes from Streptomyces cyaneus, assembly GCF_004028635.1. Classification (GTDB taxonomy): domain Bacteria; phylum Actinomycetota; class Actinomycetes; order Streptomycetales; family Streptomycetaceae; genus Streptomyces; species Streptomyces cyaneus. The sequence goes on from NZ_ML138678.1 coordinate 79,048, forward strand.
CGTGTCCGCGCAGGTAGACCACCACTCCCCTGCCCTCGGCCTGGATGCGCTGCAGGGAGGCGTCCAGCTGGGGGCCGCAGTCGCAGCGCAGGGAGCTGAACACATCGCCGGTGAGGCATTCGGAGTGGACGCGGACCAGGACGTCCTCGCCGTCGCCGATCTCGCCGTGCACGAGGGCGACGTGCTCGACGCCGTCGACGGTGGAGCGGTAGCCGTACGCCGTGAAGGTGCCGTGGGCGGTGGGGAGCCGGGTCTCGGCCTCACGGCGGACGGTGGGCTCGGCGGAGCGGCGGTAGGCGATCAGGTCCTCGATGGAGATGATCGTCAGGCCGTGCTTGCGGGCGAACGGGATCAGCTCGGGCAGCCGCAGCATCTCGCCGTCCTCGCCGGCGATCTCGACGATGGCACCGGCCGGGCGCAGTCCCGCGAGCCGGGCGAGGTCGACGGCGGCCTCGGTGTGGCCGTTGCGTACGAGGACGCCGCCGGACCTGGCGCGCAGCGGGAAGATGTGGCCGGGGCGAACGAGGTCCGACGGCTGCGCGCTGCCGCTCGCGAGCAGTTGAAGGGTGGTCGCCCGGTCGGATGCCGAGATGCCCGTGGTCACTCCGTGCTCGGGCGAGGCGTCCACGGAGACCGTGAACGCGGTCTTCATCGACTCGGTGTTGTCGTCGACCATCTGCGGGAGTCCCAGCCGGTCGAGCTCCTCGGGCTCCATGGGGGCGCAGATCAGGCCGCGGCACTCACTCATCATGAAGGCGACGATCTCGGGGGTCGCGTGCTCGGCGGCGACGACGAGGTCGCCCTCGTTCTCCCGGTCCTCGTCGTCGACGACCACGACCGGGCGGCCCGCGGCGATGTCGGCGATGGCCCGCTCGATCGGGTCGAGCGTGAGGTCCTCGAAACCGTCGGTGCTGTACAGGATCGGTGCCGTGGTCATGCCGGCGCTCCTTCCAGGACGGGCCGCGCGTCCCTGCGGGAGCGCAGCCACCAGTCGCGCATGCCCCACAGGACGAGTGCGCCGTAGATGACGTAGACGAAGCCGGAGAAGGCGTAGCCGTTGGCGAAGTTGAGGGGCACGCCGACCAGGTCGACGAGCAGCCAGGCGAACCAGAACTCGACCATGCCGCGCGCCTGGGCGTACATGGCGACGATGGTGCCGACGAATATGTAGGCGTCGGGCCAGGGGTCCCAGGACAGGGTGGGGTACGCCTTGAAGAGCAGCGCCACCGCGACGGTGCCGGCGGCGGCCGCCGCGACCATCGCCCCGCGCTCGCGCCAGGTGGCGAACCGTACGGCGATGTGGCCGTCCTCCGTCTGGCCCTTGCCGCGCTGCCACTGCCACCAGCCGTACAGCGCGACGACCATGACGACCGCCTGCTTGCCGGCGCTGCCGGTGAGGTGGCCGAAGAAGGCGCCGAAGAGGATCAGGCCGGCGAGGAACTGCACGGGCCAGGTCCATATGGAGCGCCGCCAGCCGAGGGCTAGGGCGGCCAGGCCGAAGAGGTTGCCGATCATGTCCGACCAGAGGATGTGCTGGCCGAACAGGACGAAGGCCTCGGAGTTCAGCGAGTTCACTTGGCCGTCGCCCCTTCGGAGGTGAGCCGGTCGCCCAGCATCCGCTCGACGTACTTGGCGATGACGTCGACCTCGAGGTTGACCGGGTCGCCGGGCTGCTTCTGGCCGAGCGTGGTCAGGTCGAGGGTGGTGGGGATGAGGCTGACGGTGAAGTAGTCGGGTCCGGCGTCGACGACGGTGAGGCTGATGCCGTCGACGGTGATGGAGCCCTTCTCGACGACGTACCGGGAGAGATCCGCGGGGAGCGAGATCTTGACGATCTCCCAGTTCTCGGAGGGCTTGCGCTCCAGCACCTGACCGGTGCCGTCGACGTGCCCCTGCACGATGTGGCCGCCGAGGCGCGCGCCCACGGCGGTGGGGCGCTCGAGGTTGACGCGGGAGCCGACGGTGAGGACGCCCAGGCTGGAGCGGTTCAGGGTCTCGGCCATGACGTCCGCGGTGAACTCGTCGCCCTCGTGGTCGACGACCGTGAGGCATACGCCGTTGACCGCGATGGAGTCTCCGTGCTTCGCGCCTTCGGTGACGACGGGGCCGCGCAGTCGGAAGCGACAGGCGTCGTCGAGGCTCTCGACAGCCGTGACGTGGCCCAGCTCTTCGACGATTCCGGTGAACACTTCCCGGGTCCTCCTGCCTCATTCGGGCACGGACTCCGGGGCTGTCGATGACGACAGAATGTACGAGCAGGGACACCGGGGGCGACGCCGGACAGGGCTCGCCGCAATGACGAACCGGTACGGCGGCGCGCACGAATGCCCGCCCGCCGCGCACTGCCTCCCATCCGGACTTTAACCGTCGGTCCAGGAATTTCACCTGGTCAACCGGCCGCTGGAGGCGACCGGGTCGCGGACTGTAACCGCCGGTTCGGACTTTCACCGACCCCGGAGTGCGCTGCTTCTGGTACAGGGCCAGTGTGCCACGCCTGATCGGGGTCCATGCAGGCGAATGCTGTGGGGTGCCTCACAGGTCGTATGGCTGGATTTCCGCGACTCGACCTCGGTCCAGATTGGTCCATACCTATTGACTCACTGGTCTAGTCCTCTCTAGGGTCGGCGCAACTTCCCCGGACAGGACCGACTTCGGGGTTCGGGAACCCCTCGGGGAACCCCTTCCCCCTGTGCGGCCTCTTCGAGTTGGAGAGCGCACGGACATCGATGACCGGGTGTGCGGCAGGACCTCGGGGCCCGCCGGACACCGCGCAGACGGCCCGGCGGCGGTGACGACGGCCCTTGCCCGCCGCCGGGTCTCCCAAGGCCCGGTCCTGGTGGCTGCGGCGGCTCTGGCAAGGTGAACGGCATGACGACCGCGAGCGCCGACGAGTTCGAGACCCACCGGCCCCGGCTGTTCGGCCTGGCGTATCGGATGCTGGGCTCCGCCGAGGAGGCCGAGGACACCGTCCAGGACGCGTATCTGCGTTTCAGTGGCGCCGACCGCAGCGCGATCGAGCATCCGGCCGCCTGGCTCGCCAAGGTCGTCACCAACCTCTGTCTCACCCGGCTGACTTCGGCCAGGGCCCGGCGCGAGCAGTACGTCGGGCCCTGGCTGCCGGAGCCCGTGGTCACCTCGGACGGCACGCTCGGACCGCTGGAGTCCGCCGAGCAGCGCGACGCCGTGTCCATGGCGATGCTGGTGCTGTTGGAGCGGCTCACACCGACCGAGCGGGCCGTGTATGTGCTGCGGGAGGCGTTCGCGTACGGCCACCGGGAGATCGCCGGGGTGCTGGATCTGACCGAGGCCAACTGCCGTCAGCTGTACCGGCGGGCGGTGCAGCGGGTGGGTGAGGCGCGGTCGCGGTTCGAGTCGACTCCCGAGCGGCGGGAGGAGCTCGTCACGTCCTTCGTCGCGGCGGCCCGCGACGGCGACCTCAGCGGGCTCGAGAAGCTGCTGGCGGCCGACGTCGTCTGGTCGAGCGACGGCGGCGGCAAGGTCACGGCGGCCCGGCGGCCGATCGAGGGCCGGAAGAAGGTGTTCAACTTCCTGGTGGGCGCGACGCGGACGTTCCTGGCCGGCCTGGAGTTCACGGCTGTCGAGGTCAACGGCTCGACCGCGCTGGCCGCGTGGACGGGCGACACGCTGCTCTCGGTGGTGGCGTTCGAGCTGCGGGACGGCGCGATCACGCAGGCGTGGGCCGTGGTGAACCCGGACAAGCTGGAGTTCGTACGGCGGCAGCTGGCGCGGGCGGTGTAGGGGGCGCCGCGGAGACCCTCAGGATGTCTGGTGTCTGGTGTCTGGTGTCTGCTGCCTGGTGTCCGGCGTCGGGGGTCGGGCATCGGGCATCGAGGGCTGTCACATTTCACGCGGGTACTCGGTCTCAGCTGAACAAGGGGCGCTCCGTCCGGGAGCGCCCGGCGTCCGAAGGGGCTGAACAGCATGACCACGATCCTGGTGACCGGCGGTACCGGAACGCTCGGCCGGCTCGTCACCGAGCGGCTGCGCGCGGACGGGCACGAGGTGCGGGTACTGAGCCGGCACGCCCAGCCGTACGCCGTCGATCTGCGCAAGGGTGGCCCCGGCCTGGACGCGGCGGTGGAGGGCGTGGACACGATCGTGCACTGCGCGAGCTCGCCGAGCGGTGGTGACCAGGAGGCGGCGGCGCATCTGATCGCGGCGGCGCGCAAGGCGGGCGTACGGCACCTGGTCTACATCTCGATCGTCGGTATCGACCGGGTGCCGTTCGGCTACTACAGGACCAAGCTCGCCGTGGAGACGCTGATCGAGGAGTCGGGGCTCGGCTGGACCGTGCTGCGGGCGACGCAGTTCCACGACCTGTTGGTACGGCTGTTCGGGATCCTCTCCAAGCCGCCCGTCATGCTGCTCCCGGCCGGCGTGAAGGACCAGCCCGTGGAGGTGGCGGAGGTCGCGGACCGCCTCGCCGAACTGGCCCTCGCGGCCCCGGCGGGGCGGGTCGATGACATGGGCGGCCCCGAGGTGCGGACCCTCGACTCACTGGCCCGCGCCTACCTCAAGGCGACGGGCCGGAAGCGGGCCGTGGTGAGCGTGCCGCTGCGGGGCAAGGGGTACCGGGGGTTCCGCTCGGGCGGGCATCTGGCGGCGGAGCGGGCGGTGGGCAAGGGGACGTTCGAGGAGTATCTGGGGCGGGAGATCGGGGGGCGGGAGATCGGGGGGCGAGGGGTCTGACTGGACGGCGCGGGCTGGCTGGGCCGGGGGCAAGCGGACGGGGAGGTTGACCGGGCGGGGGCCGATCACACGGGGAGGCTGACCTGGCTGGGGGTCGAGCACAGGGGGCTGACCGGAGCGGGGGGCGGCACAGAGGGCTGACCGGACCGGGCCGACCGCACGGGTCGTCTGACCTGCGGTTCCAAGGGGCGCGGGTGGCCTGGCGGCCGTCCGGGGTGGGTGCGGGCGGCGCCTGAACGGTGGTGCGGCGGGGGCAGCAGCGCGAGCGGCGATTAGGCACGGGAGCCAGCACCGCGAACAGCGGCCCGGCGCAGAAGCCAGCAGGGCTGGCGCGGCATGTTGGTCGTGGAGCCGACGCCTCCCGCGCCCGCGGCGCCCGGAAGCTGTAGCGCGCCCGGTGCGGCGCGGTGAGCAGAGGCCGCGGCCGCCCCGTCCGCTTCCGTACGGCCCCCTTCCCATGGTCCGGGGGCCGCGGGCGCGGGTGGCCTAGTGGCCGTTTCAGGGTGGGCGCGGGCGGCGCCTGAGCGGTGGTGCGGCGGGGGGCAGCAGCGCGAGCGGCGATTAGGCACGGAAGCCAGGAGCGCGGACAGCGGCCCGGCGTAGGAGCCAGGAGCGCGAGCGGCGCCCGGCGCAGAAGCCAGCAGGGCTGGCGCGGCATGTTGGTCGTCGAGCCGACGCCTCCCGCGCCCGCGGCCCCCGGAGCTGTAGCGCGCCCAGTGCGGCGCGGTGAGCAGAGGCCGCGGCCGCCCCGTCCGCTTCCGTACGGCCGCCTTCCCATGGTCCGGGGCGGGGCAAGCAGCGCCTGAGCGCCGGTGCGGGGGCGGGCTGGCCCTGACCGGCGGTTTCCGGGGGCCGGCACGCCCGCACCGGCGGTTCCGGGACGGGCCAGACCCTGACCGACCGGCCCAGGGACAGCCACATCCTCACCGGTGGGTCCAGGGACGAGCCGGCCCCACCGGCGGTTTCGGGGCCGGGCCACACCCTCACCGGGACTTCCCGGGCAGGTGCCTCGGCCTGCCCTCCAACGGCCAGCGGCTTGTCAGGCCGGCGCGGGTACAAGCAGCCGTGCGGGTCACCGGTCCGGTGGCGCGAACAGCTCGTCCTGCGCGGCGTCCCGCGCGGTGAGCAGCGCTCCGCGCAGCACGGCGCCGCCGCCCAGACCGCTGGATCGCACCACCGTCACCAACGGCGACATCCGCCGGATCCGCTCCTCCACCCGCCGGGCCAGTACGTCCCCGCCTGCCTGCCCGACCTCTCCGCCGAGGACCACACAACCGGGGTCGAGGATCGCGACCACGGAGGCGACGCCGATGGCGAGGCGGTCGGCGAGGGCGTCGAGGAAACGGTCGGCGGGGACCGTGTGGTGAGGCTGGTCGGCGGACGCCGCGCTGTGCGGTCGGTCGACAGGGGCCGTGTCGTGGACGCGGGACGGTTCGGCGAGCGCAGCGGGCGGCTCGGTGGTGGAATGTCGTTCGGCTCGCACCGAGGAGTCCGACGGGCCCGGTGCCCCTGTGCCGCCGTCCATGCCGGCGATCGTCCGCGTCACCGCTGCTCGCTCGTCGGCGGACGAGGCAGGGCTCGCGACACTCGAGGCACGGTCCCCCTCAACCCGCCCCGTGCCACCCGAGACACCGGTCGCCTCATCCCGCCCCGAGCCGCCCGACGCATGCGTCGCCCCTCCCCGCACCACCCGCCGGTCCCCCGCCCCCGCGGCCCCACCCCCGGCGACCAACGCCACGGCGCCCCTCACCACCCCCGCCGCCAGCGGCTCATGCACGGTGACGTCCTCGATGCTCAAGCCGTACGAGGCCGCGAGCTCCACCACCGCGGCCGATCCCGCCAGCGAGTGGAATCCTCCCTCGCAGTCCACCGCCGAGGGCAGCCCGGAAGTCCCCGGCACCGGCAGGAAGCCGATCTCGCCGGTGCCGCCGGAGGCGCCGCGGCGCAGGGCGCCGTCGAGGACCACGGCCGCGCCGGTGCCGTGGCCCAGCCACAGCAGGACGAAGGTGTCCCGGTCCTGGGCCACTCCGTCGCGCTGTTCCGCGAGGGCGGCGAGGTTGGTCTCGTTCTCGACGTTGACGCGGGCCTCGGGGAACCGTTCCTGGAGGGCCGCCACCAGGCGGCGGTGCCATTCGGGCAGGCCCGTGGAGTCGCGCAGCTCGCCGCTGACCGGGTCGATGAGGCCCGGGGCGCCGATCCCCACCGTATGGAGCCGGTCCGCCCCCGCCTCCTTCACGACCCGCTCCACCAGCGCCACCGCCTGTTCCACGGCGGGCCCGGTGCCCGTGTCGCCGCCGATCGGCACCGAGGCCTCGGCGAGTACGGCCCCGACCAGGTCGGACACGACCACCGAGACGCCCTCGGTACGGATGTCCAGCGCCGCCAGATGGGCGCGGTCGGCGACGATGCCGTACAGCTTGGCGTTCGGCCCGCGACGCTGTTCCCCCGCCTCGCCGACGACCCCGATCAGGCCGGCGGCGGTGAGGCGTTCGACGAGGTCGGCGACGGTCGGCCGGGACAGGCCGGTCAGCTGCTTCAACTGCCCTGCCGTCAACGGGCCTTCCTGCTGGAGCAGGCGCAGGGCGAGCCGGTCGTTGATGGCCCGGGCGGTGCTCGGGGATGCGGGCATGCCGGGATCCTCCCACGGCTGGTTTATCCGCTATCTATCAGGCAGGGTCCCTGATAGTTTACGGCGGCGATCGCAGGCCCGGAACCGACGGTGGGCCGAGAACCAGGGAGGGGCCGCAGAATGAGCGCAGTGGTCGACGAACAGCGGCTGGTGAAGCGCGCCCGGTACGCCGTGGCGGCCGTCTTCGCCGTGCACGGCGCTGTCACCGGCTCGTTCGCGACGCGGGTGCCGTGGATCCAGGACCATGCCGGGGTCAGCGCCGGCCAGCTGGGGCTGGCGCTCGCCTTCCCCGCGCTCGGCGCCTCCGTGGCGATGCCGCTGGCGGGCGGCATCAGCCACCGCTTCGGCGCCCGGAACGCCTTGCGCGCACTGATCGCCTGCTGGACGCTCGCCCTCACGCTGCCCTCCCTCGCCCCCAACCTGCTGACCCTGTGCCTGGCCCTGTTCACCTTCGGCGCCACGGCGGGCATGGCGGACGTGGCGATGAACGCGCTCGGCGTCGAGGTCGAGAACCGCCTGGACCGGTCGATCATGTCGGGGCTGCACGGCATGTGGAGCGCGGGCGCCCTGATCGGCTCGGCGGTCGGCACGCTCGCGGCACACCTGGGCAGCGACGCCCGGCTGCACCACGCGCTCGCCGCGGCCACCCTCACCTTCCTCGGCGTCCTGGCCTGCCAGTGGGTGCTCGACCTTCAGCCCGCCGAGGACGAGGAGCCGCCGCCCCGGTTCGCGCTGCCGCCCCGCTCGGCGCTGCTCATCGGCGCGGTCGGGTTCTGCGCCGTCTTCGCGGAGGGCGCGAGCCTGGACTGGTCGGCGGTCTATCTGCGTGACCAGCTGGACACGTCGGCCGGTCTCGCGGCGGCGTGCACGACCGGCTTCACCCTCACGATGGCGCTCGCCCGGATCGCCGGCGACAAGGTGGTGGACCGCTACGGCGCCGTGCGCACGGTCCGGTCCGGCGGCGTCCTCGCCACGCTCGGCGGCCTGCTCATCGTCGTGTCGGACCAGCCAGCCGTGGCGATGGCCGGGTTCGCACTGCTGGGTCTGGGCATCGCGGTGGTCGTCCCGCTGTGTTTCGCGGCGGCGGGCCGCAGCGGCCCCAACCCCAGTCAGGCCATCGCGGGCGTCGCGACGATCACGTACACCTCGGGTCTCGTCGCCCCCGGCGCGATCGGCGGGCTCGCCCAGGCGACCAGCCTGATGGTGTCGTTCTGCGTGGTCACCGTCCTGGCCTCCGGCCTCGCCGTGTTCGCGGGCGTCCTGCGCGCCGGCGACCGCGACCGCCCGAAGGTCAGCCGACCGGACGACGCAGCGGTTCCCGAGCCGCGCTCCTGAGGGCCGCGACCGCGGGCTGCCCGATCGGACGCCTGGTGTCGAATGCGCCGGTTCCCGATCGACGTGAGGGTGAAGGCAGCACATCCCAGGACTCCAGGAGCACCCCATCGTGACCGTAACCGCGGATATGGCCATCTCCCTCGACGGCTACGTCGCCGGCACCGACGTCTCCATCGACAACCCGGGAGGCAACGGCGCCGAGCCGCTCTTCGAGTGGATCCACAACCTGGCGAGCTGGCGGGAGCGCCAGGGCATGACGGGTGGGGAGGAGAACCGCGACTCCGAGCTGATGCGCGAGTGGTTCGACGCCACCGGAGCGGTGGTCATGGGCCGGATGATGTACGACACGGGCGAGGAGTTCTGGGGCGACAACCCGCCGTTCCGGACCCCGGTCTTCGTACTCACCCACCGCCCCCGGCCGACCCTGGTGAAGGAGGGCGGCACCATCTTCACCTTCGTCACCGACGGCATCCACAGCGCGCTTGACCAGGCGAAGGCCGCCGCCGGGGACAGGAACGTGGACATCGCCGGGGGCGCGAGCACGGTGCAGCAGTACCTCAGGGAGGGGCTCATCGACGAGCTGCAGCTGCACGTGGTGCCCGCGCTCCTCGGAGACGGGCTGCGGCTTTTCGAGGGGCTGGGCGCCGGGCGGCGGGATCTCACGCCGGTCAGGGTGGTCGAAACGCCCCTCGCCACCCATCTGAAGTACCGGTTCGTGAAGTGACGGGACCCACTGTGCTCGTACGGCACCCACTTTGCTTGTACTTGTAGGGGACCGTCTGCGGCGCCGGATCGTCTTCGCGGCGGCTCGGGCGTACGTGGCCGGGGCGGGCGGCGAGGAGTCCTGCGATCGCCTCCGGTACCACCAGGGCGATCAGGACGGTGAGAGGCACCCGCCAGCCGTCGGTGGCGTTGTGGAGCACCCCTATGGCCAGCGGGCCGAGGCCGGCCAGCAGGTAGCCGATGGTCTGCGCCATTCCCGAGAGGTCGGCGGCGGCACGCGGGCCGTCCGTGCGCAGCCCGAGCAGCGTGATGGCCAGAGGGAAGGCGCCGCCGGTCGCCGCGCCGAGCAGGCACACCCACACCCAGCCGAAGGCGGGGGCCAGCAGCAGTCCGGCGAGCGAGATCAGTTTGGCCACGATCACGGCCACCACGAGGAGCCTCTGGCTACGCATTCGGGCGGCGACGACGGGGACGACGAACCCCAGCGGGATGCCGATGGCCAGCATCACCGACATCATCAGCCCGGCCTGGCCGCGTGTGTAGCCGCTCGCGTGCATGATCTGCGGCAGCCACGCCACCAGCACGTAGAACATCAGCGACACCAGCCCGAGGAACGCCGACACCCACCAGGCCAGCGCGCATCGCAGTAATGATCCGCCAGATCCCCCTGTCGTCCTCGGCGCGGCAGGCGGCTGCGACCCGCGATGCCTGCCGCGCGCTCCGGGGGCGGCAAGCAGCCACCACACCGCCGCGGCCAACGCAGCGGGCACCGCCCACACCGCGAGGGCCGGCTGCCATCCGGCTGCGGTGCACAACGGCACCGCGACCGCGGCGGCGAATGCGCCGGAGACGGCCATCAGGGTCATGGCGAGGCCGGTGAACAGGCCGATGCGCTGGGCGAAGTGGTCCTTGATGACCGCGGGCAACAACACGTTCCCGACTGCGATACCGGCCCCGGACAACACCGTTCCGGCGAAGAGCGCCGTCGGCCACGGGACCGCCCGCACCACGGTGCCGAGCGCCAGAACACCGACGGCGGCGCACACGGCGGCGTGTGTTCCCAGCCGGCGGGCCAGGCGGGGTGCGAGCCAGGCGAAGACGCCCAGGCACAGGACCGGCAACGTCGCCAGCACGCTGACCTGGGTGTCGGAAAGGGTGAGTGCCTCCTGCACGTTCCCGATGAGCGGCGTCGTCCCCGTGATCGCCGCGCGGAGATTGATGGTCAGCAGAATCAGGCCGGCGATGAGCCACAGCCTGGTTTTCACGTGTGTTTCCCCCCATGGACGTGAGGGCGGCCCTCTCCTCGGTCCCAGGAGAGGGCCGCCGAGCTCACGAAATGCGTTCCGGTCAGACACTCACGCCGTGGTTGACCGGACACTTCGCCTTGCCCGCCGTACGGAACGCCGCCGCACCGGCAGCCCCGCCGGCGACGGGCGTGCCGAGTTCCTTCAAAATCTCGTCGGACAGCAGGTCCTCCTTGCCCTTCAGGGCGTCGGCGACCTTCGTGTCGGAGACGAACACCAGCTCCGCGGCGATGTTGTCCTGAACGATCCGCGCCAGGTTGTCCAGAGCCACCCCGATCGGGTCCGACGGCAGCTGCGCCGTGGGGATGTCGATCAGGTGGGTGTCCACCTTCTTCTGGTTCATCATCGGCTTGATGATGATCTCGGCCTGGTTCAGCACCGACGTCGTCCAGATCGACAGCACCACCGTGTACAGCTCGGCCCAGGCGGCCTCGCCGATCTGCGCCCGCCACTTCCTGCACAGGCCCTGCACGCCGGAGATCTGCGCCGCGGCGGCATGCTGCATGTTGATCCGGATCGACGGGTAGACGCGCTTCGCGAAGACCTGGAACGAGGCGATGTCGAAGGCGCGGGCGCGGATGGAGTCGGCGATGAACGTCAGCGCCTCGTCGAGGATCTTCGCGCAGGAGTCGTGCAGTTCCTGCGGCAGGTTCGCGGCGGCAAGGTTGTTCTTCGCGGTGGTCAGCTTGTCCGCGAACGCCTGCAGCGGCGTCGTCCAGGCGTCGGTGGCGGGGCCCTTCATCGCCACCATGTCGAGGTCGTGGGGATCGATCCGGTCGGCATTGGCGACGTTGGGGACCTTGTCCGACAGGTACTCCGCGAGCGTGGAGTAAATGCCCAGCGGGACGTGGGCGATGGACTTCGCCAGCTCGAACTCCTCCGCCACGGGGTGCTCGACGTACTGCTTGCCCTTGTGGATGAGGGTGAAAGTCCCGCCCTTCGCGTCGTTCTGCACGACGATGACGGGGCCGAGATTCTTGACCAGGTCGGCCTTCAGCGCCGCGTAGTTGGTGCGCATCGCCGCGTTCACCGCGCGGATGGAGTCCCGGGCGGCGGTCTGGGTGCCCGCCGCGTCCACTACGCCGACCGCGTCCACCGCTTCCGCGGCGGGAGCGGCGTCGAGGACGTTTGCCGCGTTCGGCTGGGCAGCCGTATAACCCAGGAACGTCGCGGCGCCGAGGCCGCCCGCGCCGCCTATGAATGTCCGTCGTGTTGCCATGACTTGCTCTCCGTAACGAATCGGTCGTCAGGTGTTCCCGCCGTGGGGAGCGGTGGCGTGGGGGGAACTGACCCGCCGGGAGCCGCGAAGGGCCGGGACGCGGGGAGCAATGCAAGGAAAGGAAGGTTCCCTCTCCGACAGCGTGGGGCTGCTGGGAGGCCGGAGAGGGAGAACTGCGGGGTGTTACGTCAGCGCGGTGTGGGTGGGAACGACGACTCCGTACAGGTCGGCGATCGTCGCCAGCGCGCTTTGGTGGATCTGCTCGGCGGACAGCCCGCCCCCGACCGACGGCAGCGGCCGGGTGGCGCAGGCATCGGCGACCACGGTGGGCTTGTTCCCGCGCAGGAACGCGCCCTCGGCGGTGAACGTCACGCACATGTGCGTCATGAACCCGGCGATCACGAGGTTCTTGCTCCCCGCCTGGTCGACGAGCCTGCCGAGGTCGGTGTTCACGAAGGCGTTGGGGACCTTCTTCACCACGGTCCGCTCGCCCTTCACGGGCCTGACCTTGTCGTGGATCCGGCCGATCGGCCGGCGGATGTCGTACGGGGTGTTCTCCCCGCCGTCGTTGACGATGTGGATGACCTTCCCGCCCGCCTGGCGAGCCGCGTGCAGCAGCTCGGCCGCGGCGTCCAGGGCCGCCTGCCAGCGGGTCAGTTCCATCACACCTCGGGTGTAGGTGTTCTGGTAATCAACCATGATCAAAGTGGCGGAGGCGAGCGAAGCGGGCTGGTCGGCCAGGCCGTTGAGCCCCCGCAGGGTCGTCGTGCCCGACGCGTCCGCGTCCGCCGCCCGCGCGGGGGTGTCGCCCAGCCGGGTGGCGCCGAACACCCCGGCGCCGCCGACGACGGCCGCACCGCCGACCTTCAGGAACCCACGGCGGGACCTGCTGCCCTGCTTCTCCTCCCGCCGCCTCTGTTCCCGCTCCGTCATGTCAGGCCAGCTCTTTGCCGGAGGCGACGACCACTCCGTACGCGTCGGCGATGGCCGCCAGCGCGCTGCGGTGCAACTCGTCGGCGGACACGTCCACGATCGACCGGGTGGCGCACGCGTCCGCCGGAACGGTGGGCTTGTTGCCGCGCAGCGCCGCCGACGCCGACGTGTACGCGATGCACATGTGGGTCATGAACCCGGCCACGATCACGTTCTCGTTCCCGGCTTCGTCCACGAGCTTGCCGAGTTCGGTCCCGTGGAAGGCGTCCGGAGCCTGCTTGACGACCACGGGCTCACCGTCGATCGGCGCCACATCGGGGTGGATCCGGCCGATGTCCGTACGGATGTCGTAGGGCGAACCCTCGCCGCCGTCGTGCTGGACATGGATGACCTCGGCTCCGGCCCGGCGGGCACGGGACAGCAGGTCCGACGCCGCTGCCAAGGCGGGCTGCCAGCCGTCGAGTTCCATCACACCGCGGGTGTAGGTGTTCTGGTAGTCGACGAGGATGAGGGTCGAGGACGCGAGGGCCGCGGGGGTGGTGTCGGCGCCACCGAGTTCGCGCAGCGTCTTGCTTGCCACAGGTCTTCTCCAGGTTTCTTCCGGGGACAGGATTCTTCCGGGGACTTGAGTAAGTTGTTCAACAGACTGTTGAACACACATGCGACGCTATGGCGCGAACCGGGGTGTCGGCAATGACGCGCTATTTGCAGAAACCGACGCCCGTGTCCGTGAGCGAAGCGGGGGATTGCAGGGTGGGGACCGTGAACCGGTTGATCGTGATCGTGCTGTTCAAAGGCGTCGACCTCCTCGACGTCACCGGCCCACCGGAGGTGTTCTCCCTCGTCCCGCGCGAGACGACGGAGCGGGTCGGCTACGAGGTCGTGCTGGCCGCCGAGACACTGGAGCCGGTGACGACGGCGGCCGGCGTGCGGATCCTTCCCGACACCACGTTCGACGAGGTCTGCGCACGGGCGATCGACACACTGCTGGTGCCCGGCTCGGTCGAGGTCGAGGGCGACGGTGAGCGCCGCATCCACCCCGTCGTCGAGCCCGGCACGGTGGCCCGGGTGAAGGCGCTGGCCACCCGCGCCCGGCGCGTGGCCTCGGTGTGCGTCGGTGCGCACATCCTGGCCGCCGCGGGGCTCCTCGACGGCAAGCGCGCCACCACGCACTGGTCGACCGCGCAGCGGCTCGCCGCCGACCATCCGGCGGTGCGGGTCGACCCTGATCCGATCTTCATCCGCGAGGAGGGCGAGGTCTGGACCGGTGCGGGGATCAGCGCCTGCCTGGACCTGTCCCTCGCGCTGGTCGCGGAGGACTTCGGCGAGGCGGTCGCGCTGCGCGTCGCCCGCCAGCTGGTGATGTACCTGAAACGACCCGGCGGGCAGTCCCAGTTCAGCGTGCCGTTGGAGCAGTTGTCCACGACGCGGCGCATCGAGGACCTCCGGCATCACATCCTGAACAACATCGGCCGGCGCCTGACCGTCCCGGACCTGGCCGCGTACGCGCACGTCAGCGACCGGCAGCTCACCCGGATCTTCAAGACCGAACTCGGCACGACCCCGCACGCCTACATCGAGGCGGCCCGGGTCGAGCTGGCCGGCAACCTCCTGGAGACCACCGACGACACGCTCGAACGGGTCGCCTCCCGCTGCGGGTTCGGCACCGTCGACACCCTCATCCGTGCCTTCCGCCGCCGCCTCGCCACGACGCCGAGCGAGTACCGGGCCAGGTTCCGGTGATGGGGCTCAGCGCGCCAAGTCATAGGCGTACGACGCCGTGAACGTCCCCGGGCTCCCCTTGCACCCGTCCGACTCCCCCGGCAGCTTCACCCACAGGTAGCCGTCGATCCGCGCCTCACCGGTGCTGAGCGTGGGCACCCGCCCCAGCTTGCGGCCGGCCGGATCGCACCACTCGCCGTCGGCCGGAGCTCCGGCGCCGTTGCGGCTGGTGTCGATGACGGCGCCCAGGCCCGCCGGGCCGCCGAGGGCGTCGAGGACCTGTCGGTCGTAGGCGATCTCGTCCGCCGTGGCGTGGAAGTTGGAGACGTTGCTGAAGATGCCGTCGGAGGACGCGGCCGAGGCGGCGCCGGCCTGCTTCAGCCGCTCCCCCTGCTTCGCGGGCGTGTTCCAGCCGGAGTGTCCGGCGTCGTAGTAGACGCGTGCCTTCGGGTTCGCGGCCTTGAAGGCGCGGCCCGCGCGGGCCAACGAGGCGAAGCGGTCGGCGCGTTCCCCGCCGGAGAGGCACTCGGACTGGGCGATGGAGTCGGGCTCCAGGATCACGATGACATCGCCGGAGCCCAGTCCCGCGGCGAACCTGTCGATCCAGGCGTCGTAGGCGTCGAGGTCGGGCGCCCCGCCCTCGGAGTGCCCGCCGCAGTCACGGTCCGGTATCGCATACGGCACGACGACCGGCACCCGCCCCAGCGCGGACCCGCCCGAAGTGACCGCGCGGACCCGGGCGGTGATGGTGTCCGGCGTGAAGTCGGCGAACCACACCGCGGCCGGCTGGGCGGCGATCCGGGACTCTATGACGGCGTGGCGCGGGTCGCCGGCGTTGTCGCGGACCCACTCGAGGACCTGGGAGTCGGGGTGGCGGTAGAGGCGGGCGGACACCACGGCAGGCTGCTGCTTCCGCTCGGTCGTGGTCGGCGAGGGCGTGCGGGGCGTAGCGCCGGCTGTCTTCCTCGGAGTCGGTGAAGCAGGCGTCGGCGAAGGGGACTTGGGCAGTGACGGGGAGGCCGAGGGGACGAGTGGCAGGGACTGAAGGCTCGGCGAGCGCGTCGTCTCGGGCGGCCCGGCCTCGTCGGAGCCCCGGCTGCCGTCGAGCGCGGAGATCATGCCGGTCGCGGTGCCGACGGCGACCACGACGGAGGCAGCCACGACCATGGCATGGCGCCGGGCCGCCCTCCTGCGCTCGGACCTGCGTGCGGCCAGTCGCTGGGCACGTAAGCCTGGCACCGTCCCGCTCCCCTCCCCCACAGCGAGCGCGTTCCCCCGTTCTGGGGAAGCGCCGGGCCCGCCGACACTCCCGCCAGCCTAAAGCTGGGACTCTGCCCCCATGGCGCAATGCGAACAATTCACCACACCCGTGGACGCGGTCATCTCCCGTATGCGCGCCCTCGATGCGGCCCTGCCCGAAGCCGACGGAGTCGCGATCTTCAACCGCGTCTACCTCACCGTCACGGAGGCGGTCGACCGGCACATCGACGGCGGCCGGTTCACGGACGCGCGGGCCGCGATCACGCTGGACGTGCGGTTCGCGGAGCGGTATCTCGCGGCGGTGAGAACGGCGGACGAGGAGGGGCGTCCGCCCGCCTGCTGGCGGCCCCTGTTCCAGATGCGCCGCCATCCCGGCGTACGACCGCTGCAGTTCGCGCTCGCGGGCATCAATGCGCACATCGGGCACGACCTGGCGCTCGCCGTGGTGGACGCCTGTCGTAGCCTCGACTGCGAACCCGCCGATCTGGAGGACGAGTTCGATCGCGTGGGTGATCTCCTCGTCTCGCTGGAGGAGCGCATCCGCGAAGATCTGATGCCGGGTCCCGACCTGCTCCAGATCGCCGACCCGCTCACCCATCTGCTCGGCTCCTGGAGCCTGGAGCGGGCCCGCGACGCCACCTGGTCGGCGGCCCGTGCCTTGTGGGCGCTGCGCCGACTGCCGGACGTCGCCGAGGAGTTCACCGAGCGGCTGGACGGGGCGGTCGGGTTCGCGGGACGCATGCTGCTCACGCCACTGCCGGACTGATCCGGCCACTCCTGTGCCGAGGCGCCTCAACTCGTAGATGAACGTTGTACGTTCGACATGACTGGACCTCTTGCAAAGGAGCACAGGCATGGCGACTCGGCTCGGACTCGCACTCCCCCAGAACAGGCAGTACGACCTCGGCAGGGACGTGCCGGACGTGGCGCGCGCCGCCGAGGCGGTCGGCTACGAGAGTCTGTGGGTGTACGAACGGGCCCTGTTCCCCGAGCCCGCCACCCAGGGCCTGTACGGCATCGAGGGCCTGCCCTGGCCGGACGACTACCGCGGGGTCGCCGACCCGCTGGTCACGCTCACGCTGGCGGCCGCGGCCACCGAGCGGGCCCGGCTCGGCACCAGTGTGCTGGTGGCTCCGCTGCACGTGCCGTTCCAGCTCGCCAAGTCGCTGGCCACCCTGGACGCGGCGAGCGGCGGGCGGGTCGTCGCGGGCCTCGGCACCGGCTGGTCGCACGACGAGTACGCGGCCGCCTCCGTCCGTCCCTTCGAGGAGCGCGGCCAGGTCCTCGACGAGGTGATCGAGGTGTGCCGCGCGGTCTGGGGGCCGGATCCGGTGTCGTACGACGGCCGGATCACGAAGATCGCCCCGGCCGTGGTCGGCCCCAAGCCCGCCCGGCCCATCCCGATCCTGCTCGCCGCCGGAAACCGTAAGGCGCAACGCCGGCTCGTGGACCACGCCGACGGGTGGATGCCCGTCGCCCTGAGCGCCGAGTCGCTGGCCGAGCAGTGGCAGCAGCTGCAGGACCTGGCCGCCGAGCGGGGTCGCACGGAGCCCATCCAGACGGTGGTGCGCACCAACGCGCGCTACTCCGCCCAGGGGTACGACGGCGCCGACCGTCAGCCCTTCCACGGCAGCGTGGACCAGATCGTCGAGGACCTGGCCGCGTACGCCGAGGTAGGCCTGGACGAGATCTTCGTCGACCTTCAGAGCACCGTGCGCGACGCCCAGGAACTCAAGGACGTCGCCGCGGAGGTGTACGAGAAGGCGCGGGCAGCCGGGATCTGATCCTCTTCCGCCGGCTCGGTCGCTCAGTCCTCGGGCAGCTCGACCGGCGCGATCTCGTCGTAGACGTCGCCCGGCCCCGGGTTGGTCGGGTCGCTCGCCCCGCCGAAGTGGTGCATGACGCCCCAGACCGCGTTCAGCGCGGTCTGGATCGCGCCCTCGGCCCAGCCGGCCGTCCAGGAGATGTCGTCACCGGCGAGGAAGATGCCCCGCTTGTCCTCGGCCAGCCGGTCCTGCATGAAGTGCGTGAACAGGCGCCGCTGGTAGCGGTAGTGGCCGGGCAGGTTCGCCTTGAACGCGCCCATGAAGTACGGCTCGTTCTCCCACGACACGGTCACCGGGTTGCCGATGATGTGCTTCCGGATGTCGACCTTCGGGTAGATCTCGCCGAGCGACTTCAGCATGACCTCCATCCGCTCGTTCGCGGACAGCGGCAGCCACTTCAGGCTGTCGTCGCACCAGGTGTACGACAGGCAGATGACGGCCGGCTTGTCCGGACCGTCGTCCAACAGGTAGGTCCCTCGGGTCATACGGTCGGTGAGCGTCATCGACATGACGTCCCGCCCGGTGTCCTCGTCCTTGTCGAGCCAGAACGGGCGGTCGACCGGCACGAAGAGCTTCGAGCTCTCCATGTAGTGGGTGCGCTCGATGGCGGTCCAGTGGTCGATCGGGAAGAGCGAATCGTCGCAGGCGATCTTCGACAGCAGCATCCAGGACTGCGCGGTGAAGACGGCCGCCTGGTACGTGCGGATGTCGCCGTTCGCGTCGGTCACGGTGATGCGGTTGCCCGCGGTGCGGTGCAGCCGGGTCACGGCCGGGCGGGGCTCGCCGTTCTCGTGCAGGCTCGCCAGCGAGGTGCCGTGGGTCCAGTGGACGATCTTCTCCGGCTCGCGCTCCCAGAGCCTGAGCGGCAGCTGCTGGGAACCGCCGACGATGCCGCGGTGGTGGTCGTCGGCCTCGGTGTAGACGACGCGCAGGATCTCCAGGATGGAGTTGGGGAAGTCGGTGTCCCAGCCGCCGGTGCCGAAGCCGACCTGGCCGAAGATCTCGCGGTGCCGGAAGGACTTGAAGGCCTCGGAGTCGCAGAGGAAGCCGTAGAAGGTCTGGTTGTCGAGCTTCTCGACGAGCTTCGCCCAGATCTCGCGGATGCGCGGCACGTCCCGCTCGCGCATCGCCTGGTTCATGTCGGAGAAGTCGGCGCCCTCTTCGAGGCACTTGTTCCAGGCGGCGGCGACGTCCCGGTAGACCTGCGGGAGGTCCTCGATCGTCTCGGCGTAGTGCGACTCGCCCTTGAGGTCGACGACCGTCGAAGGGGTCGCCTCGGCAAGGGGGTTGGGGAACGGGCGGGTCTCCAGACCGACCAGGTCGATGTAGTGCTGGAGCGCCGTGGAGGAGGGCGGGAAGCGCATCGCGCCCATCTCCGCGGTCAGTTCCTCGGTGTTGGGGCCGTCGAAGCCGACGGTCCGCAGCCGGCCGCCGATCTGATCGGCCTCGTACACGACGGGCTTGAGGCCCATCTTCATCAGCTCGTAGGCGGCCACGATGCCGGAGAGCCCGCCGCCGATGACCGCGACCTCGGTGCCGTGCTCGGTCGCGGGTATCTGGCCGAGCCCCGCCGGGTGGGCGAGGAAGTCGTCGTACGCGTACGGGAAGTCCGGGCCGAACATGGTGATCGGCGGCTGCTGCTCGTCGGCGTGCTGGACGGCGTTGGGCACCGTGGACGTCATGGGGTTCGGGCTCCTTGCACAAACTGGCACAGACAAAGACTGCGGGGGCGGCTGAGGCTCAGATCAGGGACCCGTAGAGGCCGGGGCGGCGGTCCTTCAGGTACGGGTTCTCCTCGCGGGAGGTGGCGAGGAGGACGGGGTCGACGTCGGCGAGGACGAGCTCCTCACCGCGGCCGGCGCGGGTGCGCGCGACCCCGTCGGGACCGGCGAGGGTGGAGAGGCCCACGAACTCGAACTCCCCTTCCTGGCCGACCCGGTTGACGTACGCGACGTACATCTGGTTCTCGAAGGCCCGCACCGGGATCATCGACTCGGCGACGAACTGGAACGGGTGCATCTGCGCCGTCGGGACGATCAGGAGGTCGGTGCCGGCGAGGGCGTGGGCGCGGACGTTCTCCGGGAACTCGACGTCGTAGCAGATCAGGATGCCGACCCGCAGGCCGTCGAGCTCGGCCTGGACGACGGGCTGGTCCCCCGGCGCGAAATGGTCGCGCTCGAAGCAGCCGAAGAGGTGGGTCTTGCGGTAGTTGGCGAGCCGGGTGCCGTCGGCGGAGATCAGCTGGGCGGAGTTGAAGACGGCGTCCCCGGCCCGCTCGGGGTAGCCGTAGGCGATCGCCAGGCCGTGCCGTGTCGCGGTCTCGGCGATCGCGTCCGCGCAGTCGCCGTCGGCGGGTTCGGCGAGGCGGGCGATGTCGTCGCCTATCGCGTACCCGGTCAGGAACATCTCCGGCGCGACCAGCAGCCCGGCGCCCGCGGCGGCGGCACGGCCCGCGGCCTCGTCGAGGACCTTGAGGTTCTCGACGGTGGAGCCGGGGCGGCCGGAGCTCTGGAGCAGGGCGGTGCGCATGCGTGTTCCTCACCGGGCGGAAGGGGGGCAGGGGGCCGTGTAGGGGCCACGTAGACGGTACGGGCGGCTGAGCAGGGCGGACAAGAAGGAGCCGTTGCGCGCCGGTGAGCGGTTCGTTGCGTGCGCCAGGGCGTCGGCGGCGATTCGTTGCGCGACCTCGGTCGTAGCCCCGGTCCTCCTCGAAGCGCACGCCCGAACGGTCTCCCCCGCCGGACGGCTGAGGCGGGGTCCCGTCCCCGGCGCGATGTGGTCCGGGCGTGGCGCCGGGAGAGTGGGGACTGTCCACTTGAACTGCGGAAAGGACCGCCATGAAGCGCCGTACGAAGATCGTCGTGCTCGGCTCCGCACTGCTGCTCACCGCCGGGGCGGCGGCCTCGGCCGCGACCGCCTCGGACGAACCGCGACAGCGAGCGGCCGCCGCGTCCGACGCACCGGGTCAGCGGGAGGCCGCCGCGCTCACCGGTACCGCCAAGCTGTACCGCTCTGCCGGGGACGACATCACGTTCTCGTTCGACGCGCATCTGGCGGCGAAGGACACCGCCGACCCGACGAAGGCCACCGGCTCCTTCGAGTGGAGCCACTACCTGAACGGCGAGGGCGCCCGGGCGAAGGCGAAGGTCGACTGCCTGCTGACCGGCGGCAAGGTGGCCGTCGTGTCCGGCGTCATCACCTCCTCCGACCTGCCGGGCGCCAAGGGCAAGCGGGTCGGCATCACCGTCCACGACGTCGCAGGCCGGGACCGGCTCGGCTACAGCTGGGCGTCCACGGGCAGCCCCGTCGAGACGAAGGAGCTGCCCAAGTGCGTGGGCTCCGCCCCCTTCGAGAAGGTCAAGAAGGGGACGGGCGACTTCACGGTCGTACCGTGGCGGCCCGACTTCTAGCCAGCGCCAGCGCCGTCACCAGGTAGGGGATCGCCAGCACCGCGAACACCGTGCTGTGCGCCAGGTCGGTGCCGAGCAACGCGTACACGCCGAACGTGGCGACCGTGCCCAGCTCGGTGCCCAGGCTCGCGACCGAGGTGAGGGTGGCCCGGCGGGACTCGTCGATACGGTGCTGGAGGCGGACGTCGGCGAGCACCTCCGCCAGCTGGAACCCGCCGAAGGCGAGGCCGACCAGTGCGATGCCGGCCGTGGTGCCGGCCGCGGCTCCCACGGCCAGGGCGAGCGCGGCGCCCGCGAGCAGCGCCGCGAGCCCTCTTGTGCCGAGGCGTTCGGCCGGTCCGGTCAGCAGGCTTCCGGCGGTGACGCCCGCCCAGATCAGCAGGATCAGATAGGGGACGGTCGCCTCGGCGACGCCGATGTCCCGGACCAGCAGCGGGGTGTACTCGTCGAGCGCCCCCCATACGGCGGCGACGGCGGGGATCAGCAGCAGCGCACCACGCACGGAACGGTCCCTGCGGACCTCGGCCAGTCCGGTCCGCAGGGTCGTCGCCCAGCTGTCGCCCCCGTTCTCCGGCCGCACCCGGTGCTCCGGGAACCGGCTCGCCGCGGCGGCGGTCAACAGACAGGCCAGTACGCTCGCCGCGCCGACGGCAGGGTAGCCGCCCAGCGCGATGACAGGCCCGGCGAGTCCGGCGGAGGCCATCGTCCCCATCAGTCGCGCGGCCCGGGCCCGGCCCATGACCCGCGCATACCGGTCGGAGGCACCCAGCCGGTCCAGCTCGTCGTACACCAGCGCCTCCAGCGCACCGGAGCCGAGCGCTCCGCCCGCACCCCACAGGACGAAGCCGACCGCGAAGGCCCAGTACGACGGGAGCAGTACCCACAGCCCGAAGCCGACGGCCGTGAGCAGCGGGCCGAGCCACAGCAACAGCCGGCGCGACACCGCGTCGGCCCAGACGCCGGAGGGGACCTCCAGGAGGATGCCGGTGATCGACCACAGGGCGAACAGGGAGGAGATCTGCCAGAGCGACAGTCCGGTGTCGGCGAACAGCAGCGCGTACACCGGGTAGAGCAGGACGAAGTCGTCGAGGAACGAGTAGCCGTACAGCGTCGCCGTGAGCCGCCGGACACCGGAGGCGGGCACACGCGCAGGTGAGAGTGTCATGAGGCCTTCCCGCAGGGACTGTTCGGACACCGGGGGTACGGCGTCCGAGGCGGCCCTCGGGAGGCACGGCTGGTGGATCAATGTCGCCAGGTCATGGCATCGATGGTAGGCGGGCCGAGCCCAGGAGCCCAGGCGATGTCACCGGCAAGGAGGAGAGGGACGCAACGCGCCTCCGCCGAGCGGCGAGGGACGTCCGCCCGCCGGAGGAGGCCGGCGAGCGTGGCAGCAGGCAAGACTGCTGGGCGAAAGCCGAACCGTCAGCCCGAGGGGGCCCTCATGGACGCCGCCGCCGAGATACTCGACCTGCCGTTCGTCGACGCGCACACGTCGGTCGTCGCCGCGCCGCCGGACGCCGTCTGGCGTGCCCTCTGCGAGACGGTGGGCCACCAGTTCGCCGACCGGTCCACCGAGACCGTCGCCCGCCTGCTCGACTGCGCCGACCGCACCACTTCCGGGCCCCGGCCACCGGCCGAGGGTTCGACGATCCCCGGGTTCCATGTGGCCACGGCGGTGCCGGGGAGGGAGCTGGCCCTCGCCGGAAGCCACCGCTTCTCGACGTACGCCTTGATCTTCCGCCTGGAGGAGGCCGACGCGGGGCAGACCCGGGTGCGCGCCGAGACCCGGGCCGCGTTCCCGGGCCCGACAGGCCGCGTCTACCGGTTCCTCGTGATCGGAACGCGCGGCCACACACTGGTCGTGCGGCGCATGCTGAGGAAGGTGCGCGAACGTGCCGCTCAGGGGCGCGGGGCTGGATAGAAGGGCGGCTCCGCCGCGTGGGCGCGACGAGCCCCCACCGCCCCAAGCCGACTCGCTACGTAGGCGACCCGGAAGAAAACCGCCGCAACAACGGCGACAACACCAACACCGACTTGGTCCGCTCCACGAACGGCTCCCCGGCGATCCGCTCAAGGACCCGCTCGAAGTGCCGCATGTCGGAGGCGAAGACCTGCACGACCGCGTCCGCCTCACCGGTGACGGTGGACGCGGCCACGACCTCCTGATACCGCTCCAGCCCCCGCTGGATGGTCTCCGGCGAGGTGTTGCGCCGGCAGTAGATCTCGACGAACCCCTCGGTCTCCCAGCCGAGCGCCGCCGGGTCCACCCGTACGGTGAATCCGGTGATGGCTCCGGTGGCGCGCAGCCGGTCCACGCGCCGTTTCACGGCGGGCGCGGACAGGCCGACGAGCTGCCCGATGTCCGCGTAGGAGCGGCGGGCGTCCTCGGCGAGGGCGTGCACGATGCGTTCGTCGAGATCGTTCAGCACTGCGGGTTGTTCACTTCACTTCTGGTGTTGCAAGACGGGAACGGCGATAGCCGTAGAGGAAGTAGAACACGAGACCGGCGGCCATCCAGCACCCGAAGACGACCCAGGTCACGGTGTCCAGGCTGAACATGTTGTACGCGCAGAACAGGAAACCCAGCACCGGCAGCACCGGCCCGAACGGCACCCTGAACGTGCGCTCGAGCTCCGGCCGCCGGTAACGCAGGACGATCACCGCGATGTTGACCAGCCCGAAGGCGAACAGCGTGCCGATGCTGGTGGCGTCGACGAGCTTGCCCAGCGGGATGAGGGCGGCGAGGGCGCCGCAGAACAGGGACACGATGACGGTGTTGAGGCGGGGCGCCCCGGTCTTCTTGTGGACCTTGCCGAGCGCCTTGGGCACCAGGCCGTCGCGGGACATCGCGAAGAGGATGCGGGTCTGGCCGTAGAGCACGGTGAGCACGACGCTCGCGATGGAGATGACCGCGCCGAGGGCGAGCAGGGTGCCCCAGAAGGACTGGCCGCTGACGTCGTTCATGATCGCGGCCAGCGAGGCCTCGGAGCCCTCGAACTTGGTCCAGTTCCAGGCGCCGACGGCGACGCCCGCGACGAGCACGTACAGCGCGGTGACGATGATCAGCGAGAGCATGATCGCCCGCGGCAGGTCCCGCTTGGGGTCCTTCGCCTCCTCGCCGGCGGTGGAGGCGGCGTCGAAGCCGATGTAGGAGAAGAAGAGCGTGGCACCCGCGGCGCTCACGCCCGCCATGCCGAGCGGCATGAAGTCGGCGTAGTTGCCGGACTTGAAGCCCATGAAACCAACCGCGCAGAACAGCACCAGCGCGACGATCTTGACGGCGACCATGATCGTGTTGGCGCGGGCGGACTCGCGGACGCCGCCGAGCAGGAAGGTCATCGCGAGCAGCACGACGATCAGCGCGGGCAGGTTGATGACCCCGCCCTCACCGGGCGCCGAGGACAGCACGGCCGGGATGGTGACGCCTATGGTCCCGTTGAGCAGCTCGTTGAGGTACTCGCCCCAGCCGACGGCGACGGCGGCCACCGACACGCCGTACTCCAGCACCAGACACCAGCCGCAGACCCAGGCGACCAGCTCGCCCATCGTTGCGTACGCATACGAGTACGAGGAGCCCGCGACCGGGATGCTGCCCGCCAGCTCGGCGTACGACAGGGCCGAGAACAGAGCCGTGAGGCCGGCGATCACGAAGGCGAGGGTGACCGCGGGACCGGCCTCCGGGACGGCGTCGCCGAGGACGACGAAGATACCGGTGCCGAGGGTGGCACCGATGCTGATCATGGTGAGCTGCCACAGGCCCAGGGAGCGCCGCAGAGACCCTCCATCACCCTGGCCACCCTCCGCGACCAGGTGTTCCACGGGCTTGCGACGCATGAGCCGCGCACCGAGGCCCGGGGACGGTGGGCCTGCTTGGGTGCGGTCTTGCGGGGGTGCGCCTTGGTCGAGCACGCGCTGACTCCTTCGTCGCTGCCTCTCAGGGCGGCGGGGACCGGCGGCACCCTGCGACAGCAGGAACCCACCGAGCGGGGTCCCTGCCACGCCACGTACGAGGCGACAGCCTATGAGGAGCGGCGTTGCCGTTGTAATGCAGCAACCTTGCGCGTGTCCGCAAGATCATTGCGTTCCTGGGGGCTGGGTGGGTGTTCGTTGCGCGGCGGCTTTCGACCGTTGCACAAGTGCCCTCACCCGTTGAGTACGTGCAGCGGATGTCCCTCCAGGGGCGCGGGGAACTGCGCGACAAGCCACCGACTACCCGCACCCGCCCGAATACAGCTGAGCCCGAGCTATCAGGCGAAGGGCCGGCACGCGAACCGGCCCCCGATTTTCCCGGCGAACGGGACAACGGGGGCCGTGAACAAGGGAGTTGGTGTCAGCTCCAGCTGGCGTGCAGCGGCTTGCCCTCCGCGTAGCCGGCCGCGCTCTGGATGCCGACGACGGCCTTCTCGGCGAACTCCTCCAGGGAGCCCGCGCCGGCGTAGGTGCAGGACGACCGCACGCCCGCGATGATCGAGTCGATCAGGTCCTCCACGCCCGGGCGGACCGGGTCGAGGAACATGCGGGAGGTGGAGATGCCCTCCTCGAACAGGGCCTTGCGGGCACGGTCGTACGACGACTCCTCGGACGTACGGTTGCGCACGGCACGCGCGGACGCCATGCCGAAGGACTCCTTGTACGCACGCCCCTGCGCGTCGTGCTGGAGGTCGCCCGGCGACTCGTAGGTGCCGGCGAACCAGGATCCGACCATCACGTTGGACGCACCGGCCGCGAGCGCCATGGCGACGTCGCGCGGGTGCCGGACACCGCCGTCGGCCCACACGTGCTTGCCGTACTTCTTCGCCTCGGCGGCGCACTCCAGCACGGCCGAGAACTGCGGCCGGCCGACGCCGGTCATCATGCGGGTCGTGCACATCGCGCCCGGGCCGACCCCGACCTTGATGATGTCGGCACCGGCCTCGATGAGGTCCCGGACGCCCTCGGCGGCGACGATGTTGCCCGCGACGATCGGCACCTGCGGGTCGAGCGCCCGCACGGTCCTGATCGCGGCGATCATCGACTCCTGGTGACCGTGCGCCGTGTCGATGACGAGCGTGTCGACGCCTGCGTCGAGCAGCTGCTTGGCCTTGCCCGCCACGTCGCCGTTGATGCCGACGGCGGCCGCTATGCGCAGCTTGCCGTTCGCGTCGACGGCCGGGGAGTACAGGGTGGCGCGCAGGGCGCCCTTGCGGGTGAGGATGCCGGCGAGGCGGCCGTCGGAGTCGACGGCGGGGGCGTAGCGCCGGTTGTGGTGGTCGAGGGTGTTGAAGGCCTCGCGCGGGTCCTGGTCGGCGTCGAGGAGCAGCAGGTCCCGGGACATGACCACTTCGAGCTGGGTGAAGCGGTCCACGCCGGACAGGTCGGAGTCGGTGACCACGCCGATCGGCTTGAAGTCGTCGTCGACGACCACACCGGCGTTGTGCGCGCGCTTGGGCAGCAGGGCCAGCGCGTCGGCGACGGTCTGGTGCGGGGCCAGCACGATCGGGGTGTCGAGGACGAGATGGCGGCTCTTCACCCAGGAGACGACCTCGGTGATGACGTCGATCGGGATGTCCTGCGGGATGACCACGAGGCCGCCGCGCCGGGCCACGGTCTCGGCCATACGCCGGCCGGCGATGGCGGTCATGTTGGCGACGACCAGCGGGATCGTGGTGCCCGTGCCGTCCGGGGAGCTGAGGTCCACACCCTGCCGCGAGCCGACCGCGCTGCGGCTCGGGACCATGAAGACGTCGTCGTACGTCAGGTCGTACGCGGGCTGGATGTCGTTGAGGAAACGCACGTGCTGCACATCCCAGTCGATCAGAGGTGGCCCCCGGACAGGTCAGCCAGGGGGAAGAGCACGTACTTCATTGTCCCATGCTGACCGGATTGCGATGCACGGTCGCTTCATACGAGCAGGTCAGAGGGCCCCTAGGAGGATCCTCCGAGAGCAACCGTCACGGAGAGTGCCGGCGTCCGGTCCACCGCCTCCGAGAAGACCTCCTGCGCGGTCTCCCACTCGTCGGGCCGCGCCTTCGCGTACGGCCGCCAGTTCCGTACGACGATCAGCAGCCCTCGCTCGACGGCGTCCGCCGGCCAGACGGTGGGGTCGGAGAGGGAGTCGGCCAGGGCGTCCCAGTTGCGGCCGAACCAGTCGGGCAGGTCCAGGGCGCGGGCGCAGCGGTCCATCAGGCCCGCCTTGTCCGTGACCCCGTCGAGGTCCAGCGTGACCACGAGCTCCGTCATCCCAGTACCGCCAAGGTCGTAGTGATCGTCGATGAACGAAGGGGCGGCCCGGGCGGGCCGCCCCTGTGCTGACGTCTCGTCAGTGTCCGTCCGGGTCGGACCGGTTGAGCGCGGGCTTCGGCGTCTGGCCCGCCGTCATCAGCACGTCCGCCGCCGCCGTGTCCGTCACCAGGCTGGTGACGAGCCCCGACCGCAGCACCGCGTCGATCGCGGCCGCCTTGCGCTGCCCGCCCGCGATGGCGACGACCTCGGGGATACGGCGGAGCTGGTCGGCCTTGACCGTGATGCACCGCTCCCCCAGGTCCCGTCCGACCCGGCGTCCCTCGGCGTCGAAGAGGTGCGCGGACATCTCGGCGGCGACGCCGAGGGAGGCGTAGTGCGCCCGCTCCTCGTCGCTGAGCATGTCGTGCACCGTCGAGATGCCGGGCTCCCAGGAGCCGATGGAGACACAGGCGACCGTGACCTTGTCGAAGTACTCGAAGGCACGGGCGATCCCGGTCTGGTGGCGCAGCGCCACCGCGGTGGCCGCGTCCGGCAGCAGCATCGGCGCGTAGATGGGGTGCGCGTCGCCGCCGGATACCTGCGCGGCACGGCGTACCGCCTCGACCGAGCCGCGCTCGGCGGTCCCGGCGTCGTACACACCGGTCAACTGCACCACCGTGCAGGGCGGCAGCCGGTCGAGGGCGGCCGCCATATGGATGGTGGACCGGCCCCAGGCCAGGCCCAGCACATCCCCCTCGTTCACCAGTTCGCCGAGCAGGTCGGCGGCCACCTCTCCCAGGTTCTCCGGGTCGGGCGACTCCTCGGCCTCGGCCGGGGACTCGACCACGACGGCATGCCTGAGGCCGTACCGGGCGCGCAGCGCGTCCGAGCGCTCCGCGTCCAGCTCGGCCGGCACACGGATCTCGATGCGCACCAGATCCCGTTCGAGAGCGGTCTCCAGAACCCGGGCCACCTTGAAGCGGCTGACGCCGAACTCCTCCGCGATCTGGATCTTGGACTTGCCCTCGAGGTAGAAGCGGCGGGCCATGGCCGCCGCCTGCACCAGCTCAGCGGGTCCCATCCGCATGGCTGACCGGCCCGCCGACATACCCGACACGGCGATCTCCTCACTGCTGTTCACACTCTGGATTCGCCGTTCATCCTTGCAGATCCGGCGCTCTTGATCCGCCCTGATGGGCGCCGTTCACGTTGTCTTGGCTCAGTGGTCGCATGCCCAGGCTGCGGTCTTCGTGACCGCCTCCGCCTGAGCGCGCAGTGCCCGGACCGCTTCGGCCGGGTCCTCGGCCCCGTACACCGCCGAACCGGCGACGAAGACATCGGCGCCCGCCTCGGCACACCGCTCGATGGTCGAAGCGGCGACACCGCCGTCCACCTGGAGCCACAGCTGAAGGCCGTGCTTGCTGATCAACTCGCGGGTGCGGCGAATCTTCGGCAGCATGATGTCGAGAAACGCCTGACCACCGAAGCCCGGCTCGACCGTCATGATCAGCAGCATGTCGAGCTCCGGGAGGAGATCCTCGTACGGCTCGATGGGCGTCGCGGGCTTGAGCGCCATGGAGGCACGCGCGCCCTTCGCCCGGATCTCGCGGGCCAGCCGCACCGGTGCCGCGGCGGCCTCGACATGGAAGGTGACGGAGGAGGCCCCCGCTTCCACGTACTGGGGCGCCCACCGATCGGGGGCCTCGATCATCAGATGGCAGTCCAGCGGAGTGTCCGTCGCACGGGCCAGCGACTCTACGACCGGCACGCCGAGCGTGAGGTTCGGGACAAAGTGGTTGTCCATGACGTCGACGTGGAGCCAGTCGGCTCCTTCGACCGCCTTGGCCTCGTCGGCGAGGCGGGCGAAGTCGGCGGACAGGATGCTGGGGCTGATCTGCGGGGCCATGACCCAAGACTGCCATGCCGGAGCACGAATGTTCGCGCCGGTACAGACCTGAGACGTTCATCGGATGTTGTGTCCGGTTCGTGCATGCCATGCTGGGCGGCCAACCTGCTCCACATCCGGCTGCGGGGGTGGCCATGACGGAGACCCAGGGGAACTCGGAGCACCCGGAGAACCAGGAGAACCAGGAGAACCAGGAGAAGCGCCAGTCCCGGTCGGCCCGGCGGGGCATCGCGCATCTGGTCTGCGGGCGACGCGCCAAGTGGGTGGTGCTCGTCCTGTGGCTGGCGGTGCTGTTCCTGACGGCGCCGTTCGCCCAGAAGCTGACCGACGCGCAGGACAACGACGCCGCCTCCTGGCTGCCGGGGTCGGCGGAATCCACTCAAGTCCTGGAAATCTCCGAGAACTTCAGGCCGGAGCAGATCCCCGCGGTCGTCGTCTACGCCCGCGACAGCGGCCTGACGGCGCAGGACCGGGCGGCGATCGCCGAGGACGTGGCCGAGCTGAAGCAGCTGACCGACCACGGCATACGGGGCGCCGAGACGCGGGGGCCGGTCTTCGACCGCGAGGCGGACCCGCGCGCGGCCCAGGTCCAGGTTCCGATCACCATGGACGAGAAGGGCTGGGAGCGCATCGCGCCCGCCGTCGACTCCATCCGGGACGTCGTCGACGAGGGCGGCGGGCCGGCCGTGCACATCACGGGCCCGGGCGGCACGTCCGCGGACTTCGCGGAAGCGTTCGAGGGCATCGACTCCACGCTGCTGCTGTCGGCGATGACGGTAGTCATCGTCATGCTCCTGCTGACCTATCGCAGCCCGACCCTGCTCCTGGTCCCCCTCATCGCCGTGATCGTCGCCCTGTTCACCGCACAGGCCTTCATCTATCTCCTGGCGGAACACGGGGGCCTGACGGTCAACGGCCAGAGCGCAGGCATCCTCACGGTGCTGGTCTTCGGGGCAGGCACGGACTACGCCCTCCTGCTCGTAGCCCGCTACCGCGAGGAACTGCGCCGCCACGAGGACCGCCACGAGGCGATGGCCCTGGCCCTGCACCGCGCGGGCCCGGCGGTGATCGCCTCCGGCGCGACGGTCGTCCTGAGCATGCTGGTGCTGCTGGCAGCGGAGATGAACTCGACGAGAGGCCTCGGCCCGGTGGCCGCGATCGGCGTGGCGGTGGGCCTACTGGCCATGCTGACCCTGTTCCCCGCTCTCCTCGTGATCTGCGGTCGCTGGATCTTCTGGCCGGTGATCCCGCACCTGGGCACGGAGAACCCTGACAAGCGAGGCGTCTGGGCCCGCATGGGCCGCCGTATCGCCCACCGTCCGCGCATGGTCTGGGCCGTCACGGCAACAGCCCTCGCAGTCTGCTCCCTCGGCATGATCCAAATGCGCGCGGAGGGGCTGAGCAACGCCGACGCGTTCACCGACAAGCCGGACTCGATCACCGGCCAGGAGGTCTCCGAGCAGTACTTCCCGGCCGGCAGCGGCGACCCGCTGGTCATCGTCAGCAACCAGGCGCAGGCCGTGCAGGTGGGCCGCACGGTCGCTGAGACACGGGGCGTCGTCCCCGACTCACTGGGCCTCCCCCCGGGCACGAAACCGTCGTACGACGGCAAGGTGCTCTTCGAAGCGACGATGACCGCCCCCGCCGACAGCGAGGCCGCGAAACAGACCGTCGAACGCGTCCGCGACGCCGTCCATGCCGTGCCGGACGCGGACGCCCAGGTGGGCGGCGGTACGGCCGCCTTGCTGGACATGGACAAAGCAACGACCCACGACAACATAGTGATCATCCCGCTGGTCCTGGTCGTGGTCCTGCTGATCCTCTGCGCCCTGCTCCGCGCCCTGATCGCCCCACTCCTGCTGGTCGGCACGGTGATCCTGTCGTTCGCCGCCGCGCTGGGCATCAGCGCCCTGGCCTTCCGCCACCTCTTCGACTACGCGGGCGAGTCGACCGACTTCCCGCTGTTCGTCTTCGTCTTCCTGGTGGCGCTGGGTATCGACTACAACATCTTCCTCACGACCCGCATCCGCGAGGAGGCAACCCACCAGGGCACCCGCCCCGGCGTCGTCACCGGCCTGGCCGCCACCGGCGCCGTCATCACCTCGGCCGGCCTGGTCCTCGCCGGCACCTTCGCCGCCCTCGGCACCCTTCCCATGGTCGCCTTCGCCGAAATCGGCTTCGCGGTCGCACTAGGGGTACTCCTGGACACGTTCATCGTCCGCTCGGTCCTGGTGACGGCCCTGTTCCTGGACGCGGGCCCGAAGGTGTGGTGGCCGCATCGACTGGCGCGGGAGGACGGGGGTGCGGCGGCAGTTCCGGAGGCGGAGGAGGGGGTTGCTGAGCGGGGCGGTTGACCGGCATTCGGCAACGCCGGTCCGCATGACCCAGCCCGTCCGGCGTTTGAGGACAGGGCCCCTTCAGGGCCGAAGCGGGGTCTGGGGCGGCAGCCCCAGCGGGGCCCGCACGCAGACGCCCCGCCTCACCCCACCTTCTGAACGCTCCGGACCTTCCGAATCAACGCCAAATACATCGCATCCGTCCCATGCAGATGAGGCCACAACTGCACATCGGGCCCCTCCCCCAACTCCGGCACCCCGGGGAACAACGCCCGAGCATCGATCAGCTCACCATCAGCCCGCTGCTTCAACACGTCATCCACAACGGCCCGCGTCTCAGCAAGATGCGGCGAACAGGTGGCGTACCCCACCACCCCGCCCACCCGCACAGAATCGAGCGCGACCTGCAGCAACCCCCGCTGCAGAGGCGCAAACCCCTCCAGGTCCTCCGGCCGCCGCCGCCACCGCGCCTCCGGCCGCCGCCGCAACGCCCCCAGCCCGGTGCACGGAACATCCATCAGCACCCGGTCAAAACTCCCGTCCCGCCAGGCCGGCCGCGTCCCATCCGCAGCGATGACCTGATAGGGCCCCGGATTACCCTCCAGAGCCTTGGCCACGAGCCCCGCCCGATGCGGCTGCTTCTCCGAGGCGAGCAGCATGGCCCCCCGCTCGGCGGCCAACGCCCCGAGCAGCGCCGCCTTTCCCCCGGGCCCGGCACACCCGTCGAGCCACCGCTTGTCAGGCCCATCCAGCGGAGCATTGGCAAGGGCGAGCGCAACCAGCTGACTCCCCTCGTCCTGCACCCCCGCACGCCCTTCCCGTACGGCCTCGATCGCACCGGGCTCCCCGCCCTCGGCCAGCCGCACCGCATACGGCGACCACCGCCCCGGCACAGCGGCCTCCTCACCGAGCAGCTCCGCGGTCGTCGCGCGCCCCGGCCGCGCGACCAGCGTCACCTCCGGCCGCTCATTGTCGGCCTCCAGCAACCGCTCGATGCCGGCCCGGCCACCACCGAGCGAGTCCCACAGCGCCGAGACGACCCAGCGCGGATGCGAGTGCACGACGGAGAGATGGTCCTCGGGATCCTCGTCGTAGGGCGGAGCGACCCGCTGGATCCACCCGTCGAGATCGTCCTGCGCGACCTTCCTCAGCACGGCATTGACGAACTTGGCCCGCCCGTCACCGAGCACGACACGCGCGAGCTCCACGGACGCGGACACGGCGGCATGCGGCGGAATCCGCGTCCCGAGCAGCTGATGCACACCGAGGCTGAGCACATCGAGCACCGGCGGGTCGACCTCACGCAGCGGCCGGTCCACACACGCGGAGATGACCGCGTCGTACGTCCCCTGCCGCCGCAGCGTCCCGTACACGAGCTCGGTGGCGAGCGCGGCGTCCCGCCCGTCGAAGTCGCCCTTCTCCCGGGCCTTCCGCAGCAGCGGCGGCAGTACGAGGTTGGCGTAGGCGTCCCGCTCGTCCACGGCACGCAGCGCCTCGAAGGCGAGAACGCGGACGGGGTCCTTCTTGGGCCGTCGGTAGGGCTTGCCGGGTTTGCGGGGCCGACGGGAGGTGTCGCTCACGAAAAAGGTGCTCCGGATTGCTGGATGAGATGTACGACCAGCCTACGTCGCACCACCGGCAAGGCGTACGGCTGGTTACGCCCCGAGGCCATCCCGTCGGTCAGGCCTCGATGGCCCATTGGCCAGGCCCCTCTGGTCAGACCCCGAGGATCTCCCCGTCCCCGATCCGCACGCCCCGCGCCCAGTCCGCGGCCCGCATCGGCTTCTTGCCCTGAGCCTGCACCCACAGCAACTCGACGGCGTACGACCCGGTCCCGACGTACACGTTGTTCTTCCCGACCATCAGCGCACCGGGGGCGAGATCGTCCCGCCCGGGCACCGGCTGCACCTGGATGAGCTTGAGCCGCTCGCCGCGGAAGACGGTCCAGGCACCCGGGGCAGGGGTGCAGCCGCGCACGACACGGTCGACGCGCAGGGAGGGCGCGGTCCAGTCGATGTGGGCGTCCTCGACGTTGACCTTGGGTGCGAGGGTGACCCCCTCGGACGGCTGCGGTACGGCCTTCAACGTGCCGTCCTCGATCCCGTCCATGGTCGCGGCGAGCAGCCCGGCGCCCGCGAAGGCGAGGCGGGTCAGCAGGTCGCCGCTGGTGTCGGTGGCCCGGACCTGCTCGGTGACGGTGCCGTAGACGGGCCCGGAGTCGAGCCCTTCCTCGATGAGGAAGGTGGAGGCCCCGGTGATCTCGTCGCCCGCCATGATGGCGTGCTGCACGGGAGCGGCACCGCGCCAGGCGGGCAGCAGCGAGAAGTGCAGGTTGACCCAGCCATGGGCCGGGATGTCGAGGGCGACGCGCGGCAGCAGGGCGCCGTAGGCGACGACGGGACAGCAGTCGGGCGCGATCTCCCTGAGCCGCTCGAGGAACTCGGGGTCGCGCGGCTTGGCGGGCTTGAGCACCTCGATCCCGGCCTCCACGGCCCGCTCGGCCACCGGACTCGCCACCAGCCTGCGCCCACGCCCGGCCGGCGCGTCGGGCCGCGTGACGACGGCGGCCACCTCGTGCCGCCCGGAGGCGATCAGAGCGTCCAGTGCGGGAACGGCGACCTCGGGGGTACCGGCGAAGACAAGCTTCATGGGTGGGTACGGGCCTCTCGGGCGGGGTTGGTTGGGCAACGCACAAGTCTATGGGGGCGGGGCGCGGGGGCTCACGTCGGCAGCACGACGAACGCACGCGCTCCCCCCTACGCGCGGACAATCACGCATCGGCCCCCGCACGGAAAGACGCCGACGGCGTACATCCCACCCAGGGGCGTAGGCATATGCCCACACGCCCCCACTGCGTGACCCGCGGAGCACTCCCGCGTTGGTCAAGAAAGAGTTGACCACAACGGGCCGCACGCACCGCACCCGCGGCCCTCTCCTTTTATACGCCGGTTCGAGAGGCTTGTTCATGGCCGACCACGCAACCCACGACGCCCAGGCTCGGGCCAGCCTGCACTTGCTGGTGCGGGACATCGAGCGGGTCCGCCGGCAGGTGGACGCACTGCGCACGCTCACCGCCCAGCTGGGCAACGTCTACCGCCCGCGCCGCTCCGGCCCCTCCACGGGCTTCGTCGTCTACGGACGCGCCCCCGCCCCGACGGTCCGTCTCGCCCAGGAGCTGCGGGACAGTGTCGAAACCCTGGTCACGGCAGCCGTGGACTTCGACCGCTCACTCGGCTTCTCCTGGGACGCGGTGGGTTCCGCCCTCGGCGTCACCAAGCAGGCGGTCCACCGCCGCTACGGCGCCCGCCGCGCCGCCGCCCAGTCGGCGGCGGAGAACGAGCGGACGACCGACCCTTCGGGATCCCGGACGGTCAACGTCACCACCGCCCTCCCCACGGTGCCGACGGTCCCCGCGGCCCGCTCCATGCCGACACAGCCGACGGCCGGCAGCCCCGCTCTCCGAGACGAGGCCCGACCCACGGCGTTCCCCGGCCCGCGCAACGGCTGACGTCCCCTCACTCTGCCCTCCTGGAACGCAACCGGGAGGGCAGCGGCATGCCGGGAGCCGGAAAGCCGGACTCATGGCCAAGGGATCATCTAGGGGACGGTCGGCATCATGCACCCGGCACCCCTGCACCAGGCCCCAGCCCCAGGCACCCGGCATCAGGCCCCAGACACCCGGCACCCGGCACCCGGCACCCGGCACCCGGCACCCGGCAGGCAGTGTCACCCGATGTCAGGCGGATCAATCCGAACCCGCACCGCGACCGCGTCCCCACCTGCCCGCGCCATCCGCGCCGCCTGCGCGGCCTTCAACGCGGCAGCCAACGCGGCCCCACGCCCAGGCGGCACCCGGATCAACGCCCGGTCCCAGTGCTCCCCGGGCGGCGGTGCCCCCACGCGCCGGGGCCGCCCCGCCGCCGTGACGGGCAGCGGCACTGGCCCCAACACCTCGGCTTCCGGCGGCAGTTCGACGGTACGGAGGAACTCGGCGACCGCTTCCCCCGGCGCGGCCACGGAAGCCATCCGGGACACCGGCGGAAACCCCAGCTCGGCCCGCTCGGCAAGCTCCCGCACCGCATGCCCGACGGGATCCCACCGCACCAGCGCCTGCACAGGCCGCAGCGTGGGCTCAGCAACGACGACCACGGTCCCCCCGGCACTCTGCGGCCGTACCAGCGAGGCAGCCGCGATCCAGCGGCGCAGCGCGTCCTCCCCCGCCCGCAGATCGGGCCGCCCGAGCATGGCCCAGCCGTCCAGCAGCAGGGCCGCCGCATATCCGCCCTCGGCGACGGGCTCGGCCCCCGGCGTGCTCACGACCAGCGAGGGCGTGCCCGGCACGGTGTCCAGCACATGCTCCCGCCCGGAGGTGCGCACCGGAACGGCGGGAAAGGCCCGCCCCAACTCCTCGGCGGTCCGCCGCGCCCCCACCACCTGAGCCCGCAACCGGAACCCTCCGCACTCCGGACAGTGCCAGCCACCCTCGTCACGTCCGCACCACCCACACCGCAGATCGCCCCCCGAGCCCTGCGCCTCCAGGGGCCCGGCACAGTGCAGGCACCGAGCGGGCGCCCGGCAGTTGGCACAGGCCATCCGCGGCACGTACCCGCGCCGGGGCACCTGCACCAGGACCGGGCCCTGCCGCAGCCCCTCCCTCACCACCTGCCAGGCGAGAGTCGGCAGCCGAGCGGCTCGAGCGGCCTCGTCCCGCGCAAGATCCGCGTCCCCCACGGTCCGTACGAGCGGAGCCGCGCCCCGTACCCCCTCCCGGCCGGCGACGAGTGGCCGGGCCCAGCCGCTCTCCACCAGCTGGGCGGCCTCGACGGTGCAGCTCCAACTCCCCAGCAGAAATCCACACTTGTCCTGCGCGGCCCGAAGCAACAGCACTTCTCGCGCATGAGGCTGCGGGGCATGCTGCTCGCTGTGGCTGTCGTCGCCGTCGTCCCACAGCGCGACCAGCCCGAGGTCCTGCACCGGTGCGAACATGGCGGCCCGGGTTCCCACGACCGCCCGCACGGCCCCCCGCCGCACCGCGAGCCACTCCCGATACCGCTTCTCGGGCCCGGCGTCGGCGGTCAACACCGCGTGCCGCCCCGCCCCCATCAGGGCGGTCAGGGCAGCATCGACCCGCGCGACGGCGCGTCCGTCCGGCAGGACGACCAGCGCACCACGCCCGGAAGCCAGCGTCGCGACGACGGCTCGGGCCAGTTCCTCACTCCACTCGGGCCCCGGCAGCGCATTCCACACGGCCCGCGGCGCACCCCCGGAGGCCAGCGCCTCCAAAAAGACGGCGCCCCGCTCATATCGCCCCCAGGACCCCACCTCGGGCGCACCAGGAGCCGGAAGTGCCTCCGGCGAAGCCCGCCGCTCGGCCCGCGCACTGCGCGGCGGCACGGCCAGCTGCAACACATCGGCAAGCCCACCGGCATACCGATCGGCAACGGCCCGAGCGAGCCCCAGCAGCTCCTCGCTCAACACCCGCTCAGGCGACACGACCTGCGCGAGCGCCGCAAGGGGCCCCGAGTAGTCGGACTCGGCAACCCGCTCGACCAGGAACCCGTCGATGAGCCCCCCGCCCTCACGCCGCCCCTCCCGCACCCGGTGCCGCCCGGCCCCGAACCGCACCCGCACCCGCACCCCGGGCTGCGCATCGGCGTCGAGCTCCTCCGGCACGGCATAGTCGAAGTACCGATCAAGATGCAGCACCCCCTTGTCGACCAGCACCCGCGCCACGGGCAACTCCTTGGCCAGCGCGGCCCCCCGCCACGTCCGCGGCTTGGCCTTGGGCACCTTGGCCTTCCGCACACTCTCCCGAATAAGCGCAAGCTGCTCGGGCGGCGCCCCCTCGGCCCCACCACCCATCTGCCCGTTCTCGCTGCTCACGCTTGCATTCTTACCAAACACCACTGACAACCGACGGCGCCGGAGCTCCTCCACGGCAGCGGAGCGCACTCTGCACGGACCATTCGGCCACACCGCCCGCCGTCGGACCGGGAGATCATCAGCGTACGAATCCGCAAGCGCGACTCGTCGGCCATTTCCGTGATCGTTTCAGCCGCCGACTTCGAGCCACGCTTTCCGGCACCCTCCGGCCCGGTATCAGAACTGGAAACGGGAAACTCCGCGGCCCGCCTTGCTCGAGTCGTTCACCAGGCCGACGCTGAGGTGACCGGACGGCCCGAGTGAACAGGGACGTCGACTCAAGGGGGGTTCAGGTGCTGGAGCAGCCACCTGTGTTCGGCGCGGAGTTACGGCGTCTGCGCATCGCGGGCGGACTCACACTGGCGCAGCTCGCATCCGCGGTGCACTACAGCAAAGGGCAGCTCAGCAAGATCGAGACGGGTCGCAAGCGCCCTTCCCCCGAACTGGCCCGCCTGTGCGACGCCGCACTCGGCGCACACGGCACTCTCGCCGCCCTGGCCCCGGCACGGCCGCAGAGGGATACCGCAGGTACCGCGCCCCGGTTGGACGAGGATCCCGCGGAGCCCCCGAGGTCCCCGGCTTCTCCGTCACGTCGACAAGTGATGGCCGTGGGAGCCGCGGCGATCCTGGCGGTCGGACACACCGATGACCTGATGGCGGCCGGCACCCGGTTCCCCGACACACCGGCATTCGACGTCACGGTCCCCGGCGAGCCCCTGTTGAGCGTCCACCGCGCCCTGCTGGACCAGTACCGCCGCCTCGGCCAGATGTCGCCCCCGAGCGTGCTGCTTCCCGTCGTGGCCGAACAGACGTGTGCACTGCGTGCGCTCGCCTCGCGGACGGGCTCCCGGCCGGGCCGTGAACTGCTCGCCCTTGCCGCGCGTTTCGCCGAGTACACGGGCTGGCTGTCCCAGGAGGCGGGCGACGAGAACGGCGCACTGCGCTGGACCGCCCATGCCGTGGACCTGGCCGAGGCTTCCGGCGACCAGGATCTGGCGTCGTACGCCCTGGTACGCCGAGCACTGATCACGTACTACCGCGGAGAGCCCGACGACACCGTCGCCCTGGCCGAGGGCGCGCGCTCCGACCGTCTCCCTCCGCGCATCCGAGGCCTGGCCGCCCAGCGCGAGGCACAGGGCCACGCGCTCGCCGGCGACCATGACGCCTGTATGCACAGCCTGGACCGAGCGCGCACACTCCTCGCCAAGGACCCTGGCCCGGCCCCCGGAGCCCCGGTCCTGGGCACGACGCACCTCATCGACCCCGTCCCCATGATCACCGGCTGGTCCCTGGTCGACCTCGGCAGGCCACAGGCGGCATCCGAAATCCTCGACCGTGAGTGCGCACGACTACCCCCCGACGCCTGGCGCACCCAAGTCCGCTACGGCGTCCGCCGCGCCCTCGCACACGCTCTGGCCGGAGAGATCGACCATGCCTGCCGGCTCACCGAGCAGCTACTTCCGCTCGCCGTGAACGTGTCGTCCGCGACCGTCGCAACGGACCTGCGCCGTCTGTCGCGCACGTTGTCCCGCCATCCCCGCAACCGGTCGTACCTGACCGTCGCCTCACGTCTCACCGCGGTCCTCGCCCCAGCTCCCTGAGCCACGCATTTCGCGTTCCCGTCCTGCGCCCTTACCTACAGAGAGGCCGATTTGCCATGCCCGACGTCTTCATCAACTACCGCACCGGCGACGGCCACCAGGCCGCCGCCACCATCGAGGAAGCCTTGTCCGCACGGTTCGGGAAGGAGCGGATCTACTACGCCAGCAAGTCGATCCCGCCCGGGACGCCCTTCGACGGACATCTGATCCACGGTGTGCGGCGCAGCGGAGTGCTGCTGGCCCTGATCGGCCCGGGCTGGATCGGGCACGAGGCGTTGCAGAGCGACGGCGACTGGGTGCGCAGGGAGATCCAGGAGGCGTTCCTGTGTGACATCCGCGTCATTCCCGTCCTGATAGGCCGCAGGACCGAACGCCCCGCGAAGGACGATCTCCCTGCGCCGCTGAGGAAGCTCGCGGACTGCCAGAGCCTGCGCTACGACCACCAGAACAAGGAGTACGACCTGAAGCAGATCGGGGACACCTTGGCGAAGCTCGTGCCGGAACTCGCCGCGGCCGACCGAGAGGCGTCCACGGAACAGCCGTCCTCGGCCTCGAACCACAACACGACTGGTGACGTCTACGGAGCGTCCGTTCAAGGGAGCACGGTCAACGGCGACGTCAGTGCCGTCCGGGAGGCTCATGGCCCGGTGCACATCGGCCCGAGCAACGTGCGCATGGGCGACGGCGGCAACTATTTCCAGGGCGGCAACGCAGGCGGCATCCGGCAGAACTTCGGGCGCTCGCGTCCGGAGGAGGACGAAGAGAAGTGAGCGACCGGAACGGCGACAGCTACACCGTCCACAACTACTTCGGGGACCCGCCCCTCCTGAAGACGCCCAAGGTCACGCCCCGCCGTGTCGCCGAGGACCAACTCATCAACCTGCAGCGCCAATTCGCGCGCCCGCCCGGCATCAATGACGCATACGACGTCCTGGTGGGCGAGCACACCGTCATCGTGCACGGGGAACCCGGCAGCGGCAGGAGTTCGGCGGCACAAGTCCTCCTGTGCGAGCTCCCGCGCGACGGAGGCACGTACCACGAACTCACGCCGGAGAAGCCCGAGACGCCTTCAGGGCGCTGGCTCTCCCCCGACCTCGTCGGTGGGCGCGACCGGATGCTCCTCGACCTGTCCTCGGCGGACGACCGGACATGGCAGGCCGTCCACTCGGAACTGTCCGGATTCCGCCATGAGGTCCTCCGCAAGGGCGCGTTCCTCGCGATCGTGCTGCCCCATCAGTCAAGGGAGCAACTCTCCCCCCAGTTCTCGCAGTTCAGTAGGAAGATCGGCCGGCCGAACACATGGGAAGCCGTGAACCGGCATCTGTGGCTCGCCGAAGTCGAGGGGAACGTCCGTGATCTGGCTCCCTCCGCCTTGCACACGTACCTGGACACCGCCCCTCCCATGCGCGATCTGGCCCGGCTGGCCGAGCGTATTGCGGCTGCCCGTGGACACGGCGACTTCGCCGCGTGGTGCGAAGCCGCCCTCGCGGCTCAGACGGACCGTACAAGTGACGTAGCCGAGGCTCTACGACGAGTGCGCAAGGGCAGAGAACGTGCCCTGTTCCTCACCGCGGCCATGCTGGAGGGCGCACGGGCCGAGGTCGTGCACCGCGCGACGAACCTCCTCGTGCAGGAGGCGGGTTCGGCCCATGACGACCGCCCGCTCCTGGAACACAAGAGCCTTTCCGTACGGCTGGAGACAGTCGGAGCCGAACTGGGCTCGGACTCACGGGTGCGCTTCACTCAGCCACACTTCGCGGAGACCGCGCGTGACTACTTCTGGGCCAACCTGCCCGACGTTCGGGAGCCGCTGAGCACCTGGCTGAAGCAGGCCGTGAGGCTGCGGGATCTGGACGAGACGGACCTGGCGAACCTCGTGGTCCGATTCACCGACCTGTGCCTGAGCACGGGCGAGTCCGAACGGCTCACCGCCCTCGTCGAGCAGTGGACGCAGGACTCGGCACACCGCACGACCGAGGTACTAGCTGCCGCCCACGTCCTCCAACGCGGTGTCGAACACGAGCAGTGGGACGCCGAGTTCCGATCGAAGATCTACACCTGGAGCACCGGGAGGCCCCCGAAGCATCTACGCGAAGTTCTGGTCGAGGTCTGCACAAAGGTGATGTCGATCCACCACCCGGAACCCGCACTCGTACGACTCCACCATCTCGCCCGCAACGAGCCGCACCCAGGTGTCGTGGCCCGCCGGGCCCTGCTCGACTACGTGAGTCAGGATGTCCGACTGCAACGGCGTCTGCTCGCCAGGCTGGCCACCGCACAATCCGAGCGGTACCACCGCGCCGACGCGGATCTGTTCCTGGACCTCGCGGGGTTCCCCGACAACTTCCTGCTCGCTGCACCGACGCGGGAATGGCTCACTACCTGCTGGCGCATGGCCTTCGAGCTGCTCACCCCGCAGCGCTGGACTCGATGCACCGCAAACTGGCTGGCCACAGCGGACCAGGTCGACGGCGAAGCCCTTGTGGAAGCGGCCCTGAACATCCTCGTGGACGCGTCCGACGCGCGCTATCCGGTGCTCAGCCGTATCTACGCCGATGCCCGCCGCAATGTCTCACCCGGACTGGCTTCCCGCCTCCTGCAATCGATCAACACCGCACAGCGCGCCCGCTTCACACGGCCGGCGCCCGACCCGGAGGTGTCCCCGTCATGAGCTCCGGCCAGAAGACCGTCTCGGCCTTCCTCAGCCTGATCAGCGCACTGCTCGTCCTCATCCTCGGGCTGACACTGCGCTGGCCCCTGTGGATGTGGCTGAGCGCGAGCGCGGTGCTCCTCGCCGCATGGTCCATCGCGACGTACTCGGCGATCCGAGCCCGCAAGCGCGATCCGTTCCCGCCCGGATCCCTGATCGAGCAGCCTGCTCCCCCACCCGTGGAACGTCAGGAGCAGTACGTGAGCCGGATCCCGCTGCCCAGCGGCGAGGCCGACTACGACTTCCTGTTCTCGGCCCGAGTCCGCTGGATCCCGGTCGACCCCATGGCAAGCGACCAGCTGATCAACCCGGGCGCGTTGGCCGTGGAGTCGGTACTCGCCCGCGCCGGACGGATCACGTCCGCCATGCACCCCTTCAGAAGCTCTCTCGTCCAGCATCAGCTCAACGCCGCACTGGGCGTCATGGAGCCGGACCGCGACGGCTATCTGCACGCCATGGCCCTGGAAGTCGAACTCACCCTCGATGAAGAGGACCAGGAACGGCTGGACAGGTTGGCGGCGATCCGCAAGGACGAGGCCGTGTGGGAACACCAGCGCAAGTACGAGCAGAACAAGCGCGAGTACCTGGGCGACGACGTGCTCACGAGCACCGGCAGCGCGGTCGTGTGGTGGCTGGCGAAGAACGACGACCACGTCGAGAAGACCGTCAAGGACATCGGCCTCTTGGCCAGGCTCTCCTCGGCGGCGAACGACCGGGAGGTCGACGAACCCTTCCGTTACCTGGTCCCGGAGGCGTTTCCGTCTCCCCCGGAGCCGGACTGGGCAACGGCTCGGCACATCGGGCCGGAGCCCCCCTTCGAGGACCGCGCCGTCACTCCTGCGGACGTCTTCTCCGACTTCTTCCGACAGGTCGGATTCCGC
Organism: Streptomyces cyaneus; assembly: GCF_004028635.1. Classification (GTDB taxonomy): domain Bacteria; phylum Actinomycetota; class Actinomycetes; order Streptomycetales; family Streptomycetaceae; genus Streptomyces; species Streptomyces cyaneus. The sequence goes on from NZ_ML138678.1 coordinate 121,676, forward strand.
CCCGGCGAGGACGAGGGCGCGCTCATCGCCGATCAGGTCGCGGATGCGATCGCCTCCCGGGACACGGTGACCGCCGAGGAGATACGTCGTCGTTTCGGCGGCAGTCAGGCGCCTCCGCATGCGAACGGCACCGGACCGGTTCACCAACCCGAGGACGACACCGACCAGCCGTACGACGTCTGACGAGCGCCGAGGCCCGGCCCCCCGAAGGGAACCGGGCCTCGTCAGAAACCGGGGCGTCAGGCCTTACAGCCCCACAGCCTTCTGCAGCGCCTCCACCCGGTCCGTCCGCTCCCACGTGAACTCCGGCAGCTCACGGCCGAAGTGGCCGTAGGCCGCGGTCTGGGCGTAGATCGGGCGGAGCAGGTCCAGGTCGCGGATGATCGCGGCCGGGCGCAGGTCGAAGACCTCGTCGATGGCCTTCTCGATCTTCTCGGCGTCGATCTTGGCCGTGCCGAAGGTCTCGACGAACAGGCCGACCGGCTCGGCCTTGCCGATCGCGTACGCCACCTGCACCTCGCAGCGGGAGGCCAGGCCCGCGGCGACGACGTTCTTGGCGACCCAGCGCATCGCGTACGCCGCCGAGCGGTCCACCTTGGACGGGTCCTTGCCGGAGAACGCACCGCCGCCGTGGCGGGCCATGCCGCCGTAGGTGTCGATGATGATCTTCCGGCCGGTCAGGCCCGCGTCACCCATCGGACCGCCGATCTCGAAGCGGCCGGTGGGGTTGACCAGGAGACGGTAGTTCTCGGTGTCCAGCTTGATGCCGTCGTCGAGGAGGGCCTTCAGCTCGGGCTCGACCACGAACTCCCGGATGTCGGGCGCGAGGAGCGAGTCGAGGTCGATGTCGCTCGCGTGCTGCGAGGAGACCACGACCGTGTCCAGGCGGACCGCCTTGTCGCCGTCGTACTCGATGGTGACCTGCGTCTTGCCGTCCGGGCGCAGGTAGGGGATCGTGCCGTTCTTGCGGACCTCGGAGAGGCGCTTGGACAGGCGGTGCGCCAGGAAGATCGGCAGCGGCATCAGGGTCGGCGTCTCGTCCGAGGCGTAACCGAACATCAGGCCCTGGTCACCGGCGCCCTGGCGGTCCAGCTCGTCCTCGTCGCCCTCGACCCGGGACTCGTAGGCCGTGTCCACGCCCTGCGCGATGTCCGGCGACTGGGCGCCGATCGAGACGGAGACGCCGCAGGAGGCGCCGTCGAAGCCCTTCTTCGAGGAGTCGTAGCCGATCTCGAGGATCTTGTTGCGGACCAGCGTCGCGATGTCCGCGTACGTCTTGGTCGTAACCTCTCCGGCCACGTGCACCAGGCCGGTCGTGATCAGGGTCTCGACGGCGACCCGAGAGGTCGGGTCCTCGCGCAGAAGCGCGTCGAGAATGGTGTCGCTGATCTGGTCAGCGATCTTGTCGGGGTGACCCTCGGTCACGGACTCCGAGGTGAACAGGCGACGGGACACAACGCTCCCTGTGGTTGCAGCGGCTGCTGGCTGATCATTGGCGGACGGGACGGGGGCTGCGCCCGGCGTCGTCCGAGGACAGTTTATCTGTCGCGTTCGGCTACAGGCCCCCCGTCTCGCCTCTCGGGAGCGCTGTGACCTGCGGCACGGGCATTCTGCCCAATGCCACACGCCCTTGGCCAGGGGCGCCACACCCGAATCGAGCAAGGCTCGACAGAAGCCCGCAGCGCATCAAACATTCACCCCAGTCGCCGCGCCACCAGGTCCCACACAATTTCGGCCAAGGCCTCCTTGGGCCCGTGCGGTACGGGGGTCTCGCTGCCGTCGGCGCCCAGAACGACCGCTTCGTTCTCCTCCGAGCCGAAGGTCTTGCGCTCGCCCACCTCGTTCACCACCAGGAGGTCGCACCCCTTGCGTGCCAGCTTCTTGCGGCCGTTGGCCATGACGTCGTCCGTCTCGGCGGCGAAGCCGACGATCACCTGGCCGGGGCGGGCGCGGTCGGTCGAGATCTCCGCGAGGATGTCCGGATTCCGCACCATGACGATGGGCTCCGGGTCCTGACCGTCCTTCTTCTTGATCTTTCCGGCGGCGTACGTGGCCGGGCGGAAGTCCGCGACCGCCGCCGCCATCACCACCGCGTCGGCGTCCGCGGACGCCTTGAGGACCGCTTCCCTCAGCTGTACGGCCGTACCGACCTGCACGACGTCCACGCCCGCCGGGTCGGGCAGCCCGGTGTTCGCCGCCAGCAGCGTGACACGGGCGCCGCGGGCGGCGGCGGTGCGGGCGAGGGCGTAGCCCTGCTTGCCGGAGGAGCGGTTGCCGAGGAAGCGGACCGGGTCGAGGGGCTCGCGGGTGCCGCCGGCGCTCACGACGACGTGCCGGCCCTTGAGGTCCGGCTCGGTGGCGCCCCGGGCCAGGACCCGGCGACAGACCTCGAAGATCTCCGCAGGCTCGGGCAGTCGGCCCTTGCCCGTGTCGACGCCGGTGAGGCGGCCGACGGCGGGCTCGATGACGACGGCGCCGCGGCGGCGCAGCGTCGCCACGTTCTCCTGCGTGGCCGGGTGTTCCCACATCTCGGTGTGCATGGCGGGCGCGAAGACGACCGGGCAGCGGGCGGTGAGCAGGGTATTGGTCAGCAGGTCGTCGGCGAGGCCGTGCGCGGCCTTGGCGAGCATGTCGGCCGTGGCCGGTGCGACGACCACCAGGTCGGCCTGCTGGCCGATGCGCACGTGCGGAACCTCGTGGACGTCGTCCCAGACCTCCGTCGAGACGGGGTGGCCGGACAGGGCGGACCAGGTGGCGGCCCCGACGAAGTGCAGCGCGGAGGCGGTGGGCACGACCCGGACGTCATGCCCGGACTCCGTGAGTCTGCGCAGCAGCTCACAGGCCTTGTATGCGGCGATGCCACCGCTGACCCCCAGAACGACCTTGGGCTTGTCCACCGCGGGCCTCCCACTCGTTGAACCGACGACTCGAACCGACGACTCCATGACACACCACAGGCCCGACAGTCACGCTGCCGGGCCTGTGGAAAAGCCAGCTCAAAGCTGAAAATACTACTTACTGCGCCGGGCCCTCGACGGCCTCGGACGTCAGCAGACCCGCGTTGATCTCGCGCAGGGCGATCGAGAGCGGCTTCTCGTGGACGTGGGTGTCGACGAGCGGACCGACGTACTCGAGGAGGCCCTCGCCGAGCTGCGAGTAGTACGCGTTGATCTGGCGGGCCCGCTTGGCCGCGTAGATCACGAGGCTGTACTTCGAGTCGGTGGCCTCGAGGAGCTCGTCGATCGGCGGGTTGATGATGCCCTCGGGCGCGGAGATGGAAGAGGACACGCTCTACCTTCCGATGGATGGGAAAGATTCAGTGTGAATGATCAAGCCTGAGCGAAACGGCCAAGCTTCAACGATCAATCACGATCACACAACGTCCATCAAGGCTAGCAGCTCGCGCGCCACGTCCTCGACGGAGGTGTTGACCAAGGTCACATCGAACTCCGGCTCGGCCGCCAGCTCGATCTTCGCCGCGTCCAGGCGGCGCTCGATCACCTCGGGCGGCTCGGTGCCACGTCCGGTGAGTCTGCGCACGAGCTCCTCCCAGGAGGGAGGAGCCAGGAACACCAGCTGAGCCTCGGCCATGGACTCGCGGACCTGCCGGGCGCCCTGGAGGTCGATCTCCAGGAGCACCGGCTCACCCGCCTCCAGCCGCTCCAGCACAGCCGCACGCGGCGTGCCGTAACGGTTACCGGCGAACTCGGCCCACTCCAGCAGCTCGCCGTTGGCGATCAGCTTGTCCATCTCGTCGTCGGTGACGAAGAAGTAGTGGACTCCGTGCCGCTCGCCGGGACGCGGCTTGCGGGTCGTCGCCGACACCGAGAGCCAGACCTCGGGGTGTTCCTTGCGCATATGGGCGACGACCGTGCTCTTGCCGACCCCGGAGGGGCCGGAGAGCACGGTCAGTCGCGGACGTTCACTCATGCAGCGATTATTCCAGCAATCCCGGAGTGCCCGGGACTCCCGGTCCGGAGTACCCGGACTCAGGAGCCGGTGCTGCCGAACTCACGCTCCAGGGAAGCGATCTGGTTCGAACCGAGGCCACGCACGCGGCGGCTCTCGGAGATGCCGAGTCGCTCCATGATCTGCTTGGCGCGGACCTTGCCCACGCCCGGCAGGGACTCGAGCAGGGCGGAGACCTTCATCTTGCCGATGACGTCGTTCTCCTGGCCCTGCTTGATGACCTCGTGAAGGGAGGCGCCGGAGTGCTTGAGTCGATTCTTGACCTCGGCCCGCTCCCGGCGAGCCGCGGCGGCCTTTTCGAGCGCGGCTGCGCGCTGTTCAGGGGTAAGGGGCGGAAGAGCCACGCCTACGTCACCTCGGATGTTGAACTGTCGGATACGGACCGGTGAGGAACCTAGTCGCCCCACACCTGGGGAGCTACGAGCAACACGCTGCCCGTTCTCCCCCACTGCTTTAGGAGTGTGGGAGGTGTCCCCACTCGTCGGAGACTAGCGGCCAAGTCCGCCAGAGTCAGCGAGAACAGCGGAAAAGTCCTGGTCAGCCTCCGTCAGGCCAGACATTTAGGACATAATGCCCCGGATTTGAGGATGTATTCAGACTCAAGTCGCCCCCGGGCCACTCATCGGAGGACTGACGCGAGCGACTCGAACGTCTCTGACGACAGTCAGTCGACCGACACAGCCGCTCGGATCTCCTCAGCGAAGCGTGACGCCGCGTCACGCAACGCGACGACGTCGGGTCCGTGCCGCAGCACACCCCGGCTGACATTCGGGACGACGTTGCGTACCGCAGCACCGAAGACCCGGGGAAGATCGGCCGGGGTTGCTCCCTGTGCTCCGATGCCGGGCGCGAGGAGCGGACCGTTGATGTCGAGGTCGTAAGTCGACAGGTCGCCGAGTGTGGCTCCGACGACGGCCCCGAAGGAACCCAGAGGCTCCTCCCCCGCGTTCTCGACAGCCAGGTGCCCCAGCATCGTCGCGCCGACGTTCCGGCCGTCCGCGCGGATCGCGTGCTGGACCTCGCCGCCCTCCGGGTTCGAGGTCAGCGCGAGCACGAACAGACCGGTGCCGCTCTCGCGCGCGAGCGCGATCGCCGGCGACAGCGACCCGTAGCCGAGATACGGCGAGACCGTCAACGCGTCCGAGAACAGCGGGGAGTCCTTCCGCAGGAAGGACTCGGCGTACGCGGCCATGGTCGAGCCGATGTCGCCGCGCTTGGCGTCCATCGCGACCAGCGCACCGGCCGCCCGCGCCTCCTCCACCGACTTCTCCAGCACCGCGATGCCACGGGACCCGAAGCGCTCGAAGAACGCGCTCTGCGGCTTGAGCACGGCGACCCGGTCGGCCATCGCCTCGACGACCGTCCGGCTGAACCGCTCCAGGCCGGCCACGTCGTCGTTCAGGCCCCACTCGGCGAGCAGGGACGCGTGCGGGTCGATTCCGACGCACAGCGGGCCACGCTCGTCCATCGCGCGGCGGAGGCGTGCACCGAAGGGTTCCAGAGCAGTCATGCGGCTTCCTCGGCCTTCCTGACGTCGGCGCCGACCGCGTCGGCGAGGGTGGCGTACGGGCTGGTGCGCAGGCGCGCGGCCAGCCCCTTGTGGATGGCGCGACCCCAGAAGGGCCCCTCATAGATGAAGGCGCTGTATCCCTGGACCAGCGTGGCGCCCGCCAGGATCCGCTGCCAGGCGTCCTCGGCGTTCTCGACGCCGCCGACGCCCACGAGGGTGATCCGGTCGCCCACGCGCGCGTACAGGCGCCGCAGCACCTCCAGGGAGCGCGCCTTCAGGGGCGCGCCGGAGAGACCGCCGGTCTCCTTCACCAGGGAGGATTCGGATTTCAAACCGAGCCCCTCGCGCGCGATCGTGGTGTTCGTGGCGATGATCCCGTCCAGGCCCAGCTCGACGGCCAGGTCGGCGACCGCGTCCACGTCCTCGTCGGCGAGGTCGGGCGCGATCTTCACCAGGAGCGGGACACGGCGGTTCGCGACAATACGGTCAGCGGCCTCGCGCACGGCCGTCAGCAGCGGCCGCAGCGCCTCGGTGGCCTGGAGGTTCCGCAGGCCTGGCGTGTTCGGCGAGGAGACGTTGACCACCAGGTAGTCGGCGTACGGCGCCAGCCGCTCGGTCGACTTCACGTAGTCGCCGACGGCCTCCGCCTCCGGGACGACCTTGGTCTTGCCGATGTTGACGCCCACGACGGTCTTGAACAGGGGCCTACGGGAGGCCAGACGGGCCGCGACGGCCAGCGAGCCCTCGTTGTTGAAGCCCATGCGGTTGATCAGCGCCCGGTCCTTCACGAGCCGGAACAGCCGCTGCTTGGGGTTGCCCGGCTGCGCCTCCCCCGTCACCGTGCCGATCTCGACGTGGTCGAAGCCCAGCATCGACATCCCGTCGATGGCGACGGCGTTCTTGTCGAAGCCGGCGGCGAGGCCGAAGGGGCCGTGCATGCGCAGCCCGAAGGCCTCCGTGCGCAGCTCCTTGTAGCGGGGCGCGAGCGCGGCGGCGACGAAGGTGCGCAGCACGGGGATCCTGACGGCGAGTCGGATCCAGCGGAAGGCCAGGTAGTGGGCCTTCTCGGGGTCCATTCGTTTGAAGACGAGATTGAAGAAGATCTTGTACATGATTCCCTCATGAAGAGGGGGACACCGTTTCCGGTGTCCCCCTCAGGGCTGCTAGTCGCGGGCCGCGGTCAGGTGTTCCGCGTGTTCCTGGAGCGAACGGACGCCCACATCACCGTGGTTGAGGGCGTCGATGCCCTGGACGGCGGCGGCGAGTGCCTGGACCGTGGTCAGGCAGGGCACCGAGCGCGCCACGGCCGCCGTACGGATGTCGTAGCCGTCGAGGCGGCCGCCGGTGCCGTACGGGGTGTTGACGATGAGGTCGACCTCGCCGTCGTGGATGAGCTGGACGATGGTCTTCTCACCGTTGGGGCCGGTGCCCTCGGACTGCTTGCGCACGACCGTGGCGTTGATGCCGTTGCGCTTGAGGACCTCGGCGGTGCCGGACGTGGCGAGCAACTCGAAGCCATGGGCGACCAGTTCACGCGCCGGGAAGATCATCGATCGCTTGTCGCGGTTGGCGACCGAGATGAAGGCGCGGCCCTTGGTGGGCAGCGGACCGTAGGCGCCCGCCTGCGACTTGGCGTACGCCGTGCCGAAGACGGAGTCGATGCCCATGACCTCACCCGTGGAGCGCATCTCCGGGCCGAGGACCGTGTCGACGCCGCGCCCGTGGATGTCGCGGAACCGCGACCACGGCATGACGGCCTCCTTGACGGAGATCGGCGCGTCGAGCGGGAGCTCGCCGCCGTCGCCGTTCGCCGGGAGGAGTCCCTCGGCGCGCAGTTCGGCGATGGTCGCGCCCAGCGAGATCCGGGCGGCGGCCTTCGCCAGCGGCACCGCGGTCGCCTTCGAGGTGAAGGGAACCGTACGGGACGCGCGCGGGTTGGCCTCCAGGACGTACAGGATGTCGCCGGCCATCGCGAACTGGATGTTGATCAGGCCGCGGACCCCGACGCCCTTCGCGATGGCCTCCGTGGAGGCCCGCAGGCGCTTGATGTCGAAGCCGCCCAGCGTGATCGGCGGCAGGGCGCACGCCGAGTCGCCGGAGTGGATGCCGGCCTCCTCGATGTGCTCCATGACGCCGCCGAGGTAGAGCTCCTCGCCGTCGTAGAGGGCGTCGACGTCGATCTCGATCGCGTCGTCCAGGAACCGGTCGACGAGGACCGGCCGCGAGGGGCTGATCTCGGTCGACTCGGCGATGTAGGACTCCAGCCGGGTCTCGTCGTACACGATCTCCATGCCGCGCCCGCCGAGCACGTACGACGGCCGCACCAGGACCGGGTACCCGATCTCGTCGGCGATGGCCTTGGCACCGGCGAAGGTGGTCGCGGTTCCGTGCTTGGGGGCCGGTAGGCCTGCCTCGGCGAGCACGCGCCCGAACGCGCCGCGGTCCTCGGCGGCGTGGATGGCCTCGGGGGACGTACCGACGATCGGTACGCCGTTGTCCTTCAGCGCCTGCGAAAGACCCAGCGGGGTCTGGCCGCCGAGCTGCACGACGACACCCGCGACGGGACCGGCCTGCTGCTCGGCGTGGACGATCTCCAGCACGTCTTCCAGCGTCAGCGGCTCGAAGTACAGGCGGTCGGAGGTGTCGTAGTCCGTGGAGACGGTCTCCGGGTTGCAGTTGACCATCACGGTCTCGTACCCGGCGTCGCTCAGCGCGAAGGAGGCGTGGACGCAGGAGTAGTCGAACTCGATGCCCTGGCCGATGCGGTTCGGGCCGGAGCCCAGGATGATGACGGCCGGCTTCTCACGCGAGGCGACCTCCGTCTCCTCGTCGTACGAGGAGTAGAAGTACGGCGTCCTGGCCGCGAACTCGGCGGCACAGGTGTCGACCGTCTTGTAGACCGGGCGGATGCCCAGCGCGTGCCGCACCTCGCGCACGACGTCCTCGCGCAGCCCGCGGATCTCGCCGATCTGCTGGTCGGAGAAGCCGTGCCGCTTGGCCTCGGCGAGCAGCTCGGGGGTGAGCTCCGGCGCCTCGGCGAGCTCGTCGGCGATCTCCTTGATGAGGAAGAGCTGGTCGACGAACCAGGGGTCGATCTTCGTGTACTCGAAGACCTCCTCGGGCGTGGCGCCCGCGCGGATGGCCTGCATGACCGCGTTGATACGGCCGTCGGTGGGCCGTACGGCCTCGCGCAGCAGCTCGGCCTTGTCGCCGGGCTCGCCGACGAAGGTGAACTGGCTGCCCTTCTTCTCCAGCGAGCGCAGCGCCTTCTGGAAGGCCTCGGTGAAGTTGCGGCCGATGGCCATGGCCTCGCCGACCGACTTCATGGTGGTGGTCAGCGTGGAGTCGGCCTGCGGGAACTTCTCGAAGGCGAACCGCGGGGCCTTGACGACCACGTAGTCGAGCGTCGGCTCGAAGGAGGCCGGGGTCTCCTGCGTGATGTCGTTCGGGATCTCGTCGAGGGTGTAGCCCACGGCGAGCTTGGCGGCGATCTTGGCGATCGGGAAGCCGGTCGCCTTGGAGGCGAGGGCCGAAGAACGCGACACGCGCGGGTTCATCTCGATGACGATCACGCGACCGTCCTCGGGGTTCACCGCGAACTGGATGTTGCAGCCGCCGGTGTCGACGCCGACCTCGCGGATGACGGCGATGCCGATGTCGCGCAGGGTCTGGTACTCGCGGTCGGTGAGCGTCATCGCGGGCGCGACGGTGATCGAGTCACCGGTGTGCACGCCCATGGGGTCGAAGTTCTCGATGGAGCAGACGACCACGACGTTGTCGTGCTTGTCGCGCATCAGCTCCAGCTCGTACTCCTTCCAGCCGAGGATGGACTCCTCCAGGAGCACCTCGGTGGTCGGCGAGAGCGTGAGGCCCTGGCCGGCGATGCGGCGCAGCTCCTCCTCGTCGTGCGCGAAGCCGGAGCCGGCGCCGCCCATGGTGAAGGACGGGCGGACGACGACCGGGTAGCCGCCGAGCGTCTCGACGCCCGCGAGGACGTCGTCCATGGAGTGGCAGATGACCGAGCGCGCGGACTCGCCGTGGCCGATCTTCTGTCGTACGGCCTCGACGACCTCCTTGAACAGGTCGCGGTCCTCGCCCTTGTTGATGGCCTCGACATTGGCGCCGATCAGCTCGACGCCGTACTTCTCGAGCGTGCCCGCCTCGTGCAGCGAGATGGCCGTGTTGAGGGCCGTCTGGCCGCCCAGGGTGGGCAGCAGGGCGTCCGGGCGCTCCTTGGCGATGATCTTCTCGACGAACTCCGGGGTGATCGGCTCGACGTAGGTGGCGTCGGCGATCTCCGGGTCGGTCATGATCGTCGCCGGGTTGGAGTTCACGAGGATGACCCGCAGGCCCTCGGCGCGCAGGATGCGGCACGCCTGGGTGCCGGAGTAGTCGAACTCGGCGGCCTGGCCGATGACGATCGGGCCGGAGCCGATGACCAGGACGGACTGGATATCGGTGCGCTTAGGCACGCTGGCCCTCCATCAGGGATACGAAGCGGTCGAACAGGTAGGCGGCGTCGTGCGGGCCCGCTGCCGCTTCGGGGTGGTACTGGACGCTGAAGGCCGGCTTGTCGAGGAGGTGGAGGCCCTCCACCACGTTGTCGTTGAGGCAGACGTGGGAGACCTCGGCGCGGCCGTAGGGGGTCTCGGAGACCTTGTCGAGCGGGGCGTCCACGGCGAAGCCGTGGTTGTGCGCGGTGACCTCGACCTTGCCGGTCGTGCGGTCCTGCACCGGCTGGTTGATGCCTCGGTGGCCGTACTTCAGCTTGTAGGTGCCGAAGCCGAGCGCGCGGCCCAGGATCTGGTTGCCGAAGCAGATGCCGAAGAGCGGGGTGCCGCGCTCCAGGACCGCCTGCATGACGGAGACCGGGTGGTCGGCGGTGGCCGGGTCGCCCGGGCCGTTGGAGAAGAACACGCCGTCCGGGTTGACGGCGTAGACGTCCTCGACGCTCGCCGTCGCGGGCAGCACGTGCACCTCGATGCCCCGCTCGGCCATCCGGTGCGGGGTCATGCCCTTGATACCGAGGTCGACGGCGGCGACGGTGAACTTCTTCTCGCCGATCGCCGGGACGACGTACGCCTCCTTCGTGGCCACCTCGGCGGAGAGGTCGGCGCCCTTCATCTCAGGTGCCTGGCGGACCTCGGCGAGCATGGTGCCCTCGTCGGGCAGCGCGTTGCCGGAGAAGATGCCGACGCGCATGGCGCCGCGCTCACGCAGGTGACGCGTCAACGCGCGCGTGTCGATGCCGGAGATCCCGACGACGCCCTGGTGGCGCAGCTCGTCGTCCAGCGAGCGCCGGGAGCGCCAGTTGGAGGGCACGCGCGCGGGGTCGCGCACGACGTACCCGGCGACCCAGATCTGCTTGCTCTCCGGGTCCTCGTCGTTGACGCCGGTGTTGCCGACGTGCGGGGCGGTCATCACGACGACCTGGCGGTGGTACGACGGGTCGGTGAGGGTCTCCTGGTAGCCGGTCATGCCGGTGGAGAACACGGCCTCGCCGAAGGTCACCCCCACGGCCCCGTAGGCGCGGCCGCGGAACATGCGGCCGTCCTCCAGGACGAGTACGGCGGGAGCCGCCTTGTGCCTCTGCGAGGCGGTCCCCTGGATGGAGGTCGTCATCGTTCGGCGCCTTCCGTGCTGTTGGTGTTGATCATGGAGTTAATGAGGTCGACCCACTCGTTGTGCTCGGCCGCGTGGTCCGAACGGAACCCGGAGTCGATCAGCCGCTCGCCGTGCGCCCATGTCACGACCAGCAGACCGCCCTCGGTGAGGACCTTGCCGGCGATGCCCTTGTCGAGCCGGGCCTCACGCAGCTGTGCGGCCGGGACGAAGAAGTCGGGCGCCCCGGGGCGTACGACGTCCAGTCCCGCGTCCGTCAGCGTGAGCTCGACCCGGCTGCGGGTGCCCAGGCCGTGCGCCACGATGCGGTCCAGCCACTGACCGGCGGTGGTCGAGCCGTGGTAGCGGCCGCTCATGCTCAGTCTGGCCGGGCCGGGGTCGTCCGGCGCGCTGGGCAGCTCGGGCAGGTCGCCCTGGAGCGTGCCGCGCCACTTCCAGCCCTCGCGCATCAGCCAGTAGACGAGCGCGACGAAGAGGAGGAGTCCGACGACCCAGCCGATGCGGGCGGCCCAGTCGGTCACTTCGGCCGACTTCTCTTCGACCGCGAGTCCGGTGCCGGCTGCGAGCAGTGTTGCAGGTGTCACGTGAGCTTCCCGTCGACGAGCGTGGCCTTGCCCCGGAGCCACGTGTGCGTCACACGGCCCGGCAGCTCACGTCCCTCGTACGGAGTGTTGCGGCTGCGCGAGGCGAAGCCCGCGGGGTCCACGGACCCACGGTATTCCGTGTCGACGAGCGTGAGGTTGGCGGGCTCACCAGCCGAGACGGGGCGGCCGTGCCCCTTCGCCTGCCCGATCTCGGCGGGCTTGAAGGACATGCGCTCGGCGACCCCGGCCCAGGTGAGGAGCCCGGTGTCCACCATGGTCTCCTGCACCACCGACAACGCGGTCTCCAGGCCGACCATGCCCATGGCGGCCGCGGCCCACTCACAGTCCTTGTCCTCGTGCGGGTGCGGGGCGTGGTCGGTGGCCACGATGTCGATCGTGCCGTCGGCGAGCGCCTCGCGCAGGGCCAGCACATCGCGCTCGGTACGCAGCGGCGGGTTCACCTTGTAGACCGGGTTGTACGTCCGCACCAGCTCGTCGGTGAGGAGGAGGTGGTGCGGGGTGACCTCGGCGGTGACGTCGATGCCCCGGGACTTGGCCCAGCGCACGATCTCGACGGAGCCTGCGGTCGACAGGTGACAGATGTGCACGCGGGAGCCGACGTGCTCGGCCAGCAGGACATCCCGGGCGATGATCGATTCTTCGGCCACCGCGGGCCAGCCACCGAGCCCCAGCTCGGCGGAGACGACACCCTCGTTCATCTGGGCGCCCTCGGTCAGCCGCGGCTCCTGCGCGTGCTGGGCGACGACGCCGCCGAAGGCCTTCACGTACTCCAGCGCCCGGCGCATCATCACGGCGTCGTCGACGCACTTGCCGTCGTCGGAGAAGACGGTGACGCCCGCGGCCGACTCGTGCATGGCGCCCAGCTCGGCGAGCTTCTTGCCCTCCAGGCCGACGGTCACGGCACCGATGGGCTGCACATCGCAGTAACCGTGCTCCTGGCCGAGCCGGTAGACCTGCTCGACGACACCGGCCGTGTCGGCGACGGGGAAGGTGTTGGCCATGGCGAACACGGACGTGTAGCCGCCGCCGGCCGCCGCGCGCGTGCCGGTCAGCACGGTCTCGGAGTCCTCGCGCCCGGGCTCACGCAGATGGGTGTGCAGGTCGACCAGGCCCGGCAGCAGCACCTTGCCCGCCGCCTCGACGACCTGGGCGCCCTCGGCGGACAGCCCGCTGCCCACGGCCTCGATGACGGAGCCGTCGATCAGCACGTCCTGCGGCTCGCCGCCGAGCACCTTCGCACCACGGATCAGGATCTTGCTCATCTGTCTTACTTCTCCTCGGTGGTACGGGCGGGGGTGAGGGCGGGTTCGTTGCCCCCGAGCAGCAGATACAGAACGGCCATCCGGATGGACACTCCGTTTGCGACCTGCTCGACGACGGTGCAGCGCTCGGAGTCGGCGACCTCGGCGGTGACCTCCATGCCGCGGACCATCGGGCCGGGGTGCATCACGATGGCGTGCTCGGGCATCTTGGCCATGCGGTCGCCGTCGAGGCCGTAGCGCCGCGAGTACTCGCGCTCGGTCGGGAAGAACGCGGCGTTCATGCGCTCACGCTGCACGCGCAGCATCATCACCGCGTCGGACTTGGGCAGCGTGCTGTCGAGGTCGTACGACACCTCGCAGGGCCAGGTCTCGACGCCGACCGGCACGAGGGTCGGCGGGGCGACGAGGGTGACCTCGGCGCCGAGGGTGTGCAGCAGGTCGACGTTGGAGCGGGCGACCCGGCTGTGCAGGACGTCGCCGACGATCGTGATGCGCCTGCCGTCGAGGTCCTGCCCTATCCCGGCGTCCCGCCCGACGAGTCGCCGCCGCATGGTGAAGGCGTCCAACAGGGCCTGGGTGGGGTGCTGATGGGTGCCGTCGCCGGCGTTGATGACGGCCGCGTCGATCCAGCCGGAGTTGGCGAGGCGGTACGGGGCTCCGGAGGCGCCGTGCCGGATGACGACGGCGTCGACGCCCATGGCCTCCAGGGTCTGGGCGGTGTCCTTCAGGGACTCGCCCTTGGACACGCTCGAACCCTTGGCGGTGAAGTTGATGACGTCCGCGGAGAGGCGCTTCTCCGCGGCCTCGAAGGAGATACGCGTGCGCGTGGAGTCCTCGAAGAAGAGGTTCACGACGGTGCGGCCGCGCAGGGTCGGCAGTTTCTTGATCGGCCGGTCGGCGACCCGGGCCATCTCCTCGGCGGTGTCGAGGATCAGGACGGCGTCGTCGCGGGTGAGGTCGGCGGCCGAGATGAGATGACGCTGCATCTGTCAGGCTCCGTAAGGCAGTTCGGGAGATTACGGGCAGGTCCGGGCACGCCGAAGGGAGGCGTCCCCGCCGACTTGCTACTGGGTCTGCTTGGCGCCGAGCAGTACGGTGTCGCGACCGTCCTCCTCGGCGAGCTGGACCTTGACCGTCTCCCGCAGCGACGTGGGGAGGTTCTTGCCGACGTAGTCGGCGCGGATGGGCAGTTCGCGGTGGCCTCGGTCGACGAGGACCGCGAGCTGGACCGCGCGCGGACGGCCGATGTCGTTCAGGGCGTCGAGAGCGGCACGGATGGTGCGCCCGGAGAAGAGGACGTCGTCGACGAGGACGACGAGGCGGCCGTCGATGCCGTCACCGGGGATCTCGGTGCGGGCCAGCGCACGCGGCGGGTGCATGCGCAGGTCGTCGCGGTACATGGTGATGTCGAGCGAGCCGACCGGGACCTTGCGCTCGGTGATCTGCTCGAGCTTGGCGGCGAGCCGCTGGGCGAGGAAGACGCCGCGGGTCGGAATGCCGAGGAGCACCACGTCGTCGGCGCCCTTGGCGCGCTCGACGATCTCATGGGCGATGCGGGTCAAGACCCGCGCGATGTCAGGGCCTTCGAGGACGGGCCGGGCATCGGACGCTTGCGCGTCCTGCTGCTTGTCCATACGAAAAGGACCTCCTTCTCCGCCTCACGGGACGGACCTTAAAGGACGTCTGGTTTGCGCCATCTACCGTAGCAGGCCGGGGAGGCACCCTCATTCACCCCCTTGGCCCAATCGGCCACCGATAGCACGGAAGCGTCGGTGTGGACCATTCGGCTTGCCGCGCCAGAGTAACGCTGCGTAACCTCACAGTGAGTTACCAACTGCGCGGCATGGAACCCAAGCCAGTCGCGTCGACACAGTGTCCGGGGAGCTATATGTCCAGCGAATACGCCAAACAGCTCGGGGCCAAGCTCCGGGCCATCCGCACCCAGCAGGGCCTTTCCCTCCACGGTGTCGAGGAAAAGTCCCAGGGACGCTGGAAGGCCGTCGTGGTCGGTTCGTACGAGCGCGGCGACCGCGCCGTGACCGTGCAGCGCCTCGCGGAGCTGGCGGATTTCTACGGCGTTCCGGTGCAGGAACTGCTGCCGGGCACCACGCCGGGCGGCGCCGCCGAGCCGCCGCCGAAGCTGGTCCTGGACCTGGAGCGGCTTGCCCACGTGCCGGCCGAGAAGGCGGGTCCGCTGCAGCGCTATGCGGCGACCATCCAGTCGCAGCGCGGTGACTACAACGGCAAGGTGCTCTCGATCCGCCAGGACGACCTGCGCACACTCGCCGTCATCTACGACCAGTCCCCCTCGGTCCTCACCGAGCAGCTGATCAGCTGGGGTGTGCTGGACGCGGACGCGCGCCGCGCCGTCTCCCACGCCGAGGAGAGCTGAGCACTCCAGGGGTTCGACCCAGTTCGCAGAAACGTGCCGCCGGGGTGGCCGGAACTTTAGGGTTCCGGCCACCCCGGCGGCGTTCTGAGGGCCTCGTGGGGCGTAGTCGTACCGGAATGCCGGAGGGCCCGCAGCGCCACCGCTGCGGGCCCTCCGGCGATTTTCCCTGCTTACGCCTCATCCCGGCGCAGCGAGGGCTTCAGGTCCTTGAGCCGGCCGAGCAGCCCGTTGACGAACGAGGGCGACTCGTCCGTGGAGAACTCCTTCGCCAGCTGCACCATCTCGTCGAGGACGACCGCGTCCGGGGTCTCGTCGACCCAGATCAGCTCGTACGCGCCGAGGCGCAGGATGTTGCGGTCCACGACCGGCATCCGGTCGAGCGTCCAGCCGACCGAGTACTGCGCGATCAGCTCGTCGATGCGCTGCGCGTGCTGCGCGTAGCCCTCGATCAGCTGCATCGTGTACTCGCTCACCGGCGGCTGCCGGGTGTCGGCCCGGGAGAGCCGGATCCAGTCCGCGAGGACCGTCAGGACGTCGGCCCCGCGCTGGTCGCCCTCGAAGAGGATCTGGAAGGCGCGCTTGCGGGCCGTGTTGCGGGCAGCCACGGTTAGCTGTTCACCCGGCCGAGGTAGTCGCTGGTGCGGGTGTCGACCTTGATCTTCTCACCGGTGGTGATGAAGAGCGGGACGTTGATCTGGTGACCGGTCTCCAGGGTGGCGGGCTTGGTGCCGCCGGTGGAGCGGTCGCCCTGGACGCCCGGCTCGGTCTCCTGGATGACGAGCTCGACGGCGGCCGGCAGCTCGACGAAGAGCACCTCGCCCTCATGCTGCGCGACGGTGGCGGTGAAGCCCTCGATCAGGAAGTTGGCGGCGTCACCGACGGCCTTGCGGTCGACCATGAGCTGGTCGTAGGTCTCCATGTCCATGAAGACGAAGTACTCGCCGTCCATGTACGAGAACTGCATGTCGCGCTTGTCGACGGTGGCCGTCTCGACCTTCACGCCGGCGTTGAAGGTCTTGTCGACGACCTTCCCGGAGAGCACGTTCTTGAGCTTGGTGCGCACGAAGGCCGGGCCCTTGCCGGGCTTGACGTGCTGGAACTCGACGACGGACCAGAGCTGGCCGCCTTCGAGCTTGAGCACCATGCCGTTCTTGAGGTCGTTCGTGGAAGCCACGGTTGCGGAATCTCCTGGACTGACGTGGACGACCCCGGCGCACGCTCCTGTCTAAAGGGCGAGCAGCTCCTTGGTCGTGATGGTGAGTAGCTCGGGTCCGCCGTCCGCCTCGGGGCGGACGACGAGCGTGTCATCGATCCGGACGCCGCCCCGGCCCGGGAGGTGGACCCCCGGTTCGACGGTGACCGGCACGCAAGCGTCCAGTTTACCCATGGCCGCGGGAGCCAACTGCGGGTCCTCGTCGATTTCGAGTCCCACACCGTGCCCAGTCAGGGCCGGAAGGCCCTGGGCGTACCCCGCCGAGTCCAGCACCTGACGTGCCGCGCGGTCAACATCGCGGTACGCGGCGCCGGGTGCCAGCGCCTCCCGTCCGGCGCGCTGGGCGGCGAAGACGAGGTCGTACAACTCGATCTGCCAGTCGGCGGGGGACGTACCGATGACGAAGGTACGGCCGATCTCGCACCGGTAGCCGCGGTATGTGGCCCCCAGACAGACGGAGAGGAAGTCGCCCTCCTCGACGCGGCGGTCGGTGGGCCGATGGGCTCGTCGGCCGGCGTTCGGGCCGGTGGCGACGGAGGTCCGGAAGGCGGGGCCGTCGGCACCGTGATCGACCAGGCGCCGTTCGAGTTCCAGGGCGAGGTGGCGTTCGGTGCGGCCGACGAGGATGGATTCGAGCAGTTCCCCGAGCGCCTGGTCGGCGATCTCCGCGCCGATCCTGAGGCAGGAGATCTCCTCCTCGTCCTTGACCACCCGGAGCTGCTCCACGGCTCCGCCGAGGTCGGCGAGGCGCAGGCGCGGCACGACCGAGCGGATGGCCCGGTGGCGGGCCACGGTGAGGTGGTGCTCCTCCACCGCGAGGGAGACCCCGCCCTGCGCTGCCGCGAGGTCGGCCGCGGCGACGGCGGGGTCGCCTCCGGCGCTGGGGAGGGTGTGGATCCGCAGTGCCTCGTCGGGGCGGCCCTCGGTGGGGCGGTCGTCGGGAGGTTCGGCGCACACGAGCAGGTCTTCGGTCTTGCCGAGGAGCAGCACGGAGCCGTGCGGGGCGGCGCCCGCGAGGTAGCGGACGTTGGCGGGGCGGGAGATCAGCGCGGTGGCGCTGCCGCTGGCTTGGCAGCGGTCCCTCAGCCGGGATCGGCGGGTGGCGTACACCTCTGACATGACCCGAGCGTAAGAGCTTCGCGGGGTTGGCGCCGGTTGAGGGCGTCTGAGTGGGCGGTGCCCGGATTGTGCCGGCCGGGAGGGTGCCGTTCGGGGGACGGGGTGCCATGCGAGGTTGTGTGCCGTCTGCGGGTGAGTGGGGGCTTGTCGCGCAGTTCCCCGCGCCCCTCAGGGCGTCCAGTCACCTTGGCTACCAGTTCGGGGGGCTTGCGATGGACCTTGCCAGTACGTCGTCCAGTACCTGGGCCGTCTGTGGGACGTCGAGCTGGGAGTTGTCGATGATCGGCAGGCCCGAGCCGTACCAGCCCGCCATGCGGCCGTGGATGCGGGCGACCTCCTCGTCGGTGAGGCGGCGGTTGCCCGTGCGCTCGGCGTTGCGCTCCAGGACGATCTCCAGGCCCGGAAGCAGGACGACCGGCAACAGTCCCGGGCCCACGTGGCGCTTCCAGCCGCCCAGGCCGACCACCGGGCGGTCGGGGAAGACCGCGTCGTCGAGGATGCAGGAGATGCCGTTGGCCAGGTAGTTGCGCGCGGCGAAGCCGCAGGTGCGGCGGGCGAGGCGGTACTGGGCCTCGGAGTTGTCGTTCCACCCGGACTGCGGGTCGGCGAAGCCCGAGCGGACCCATTCGCGTACGTCATCGAGGCTGATGTGGGCCGTGGGGACCCTGCGGTGGTCCGCCCAGTATTTGGCGACGCTCGTCTTGCCGGCTCCCGCCGGCCCGATGAGCAGTACCGCGAGAGTCGTGGCCGACGGGTCGGGTGCCGCCGTCGCGGGCGGGGTGCTCGGCATGGCGACGGGGCCGCCGGGCGGCAGCGGTACATGGCCCGTGGTGTCGGGCGTCGGCGGGGCCGGAGCCTGGACGTGCTGGGGCGCGGGCGGGACCGGTCCGGCGGGTGTGAAGCCCGGTGCAGGTGCCGGGGGCGGCGGGGGCACGGGGGCCGACCCCTGGTGGGGGGCGGATCCCTGCGGGGCATGGCCCTGGTGCTGGGCGGGTGCCTGGGGCGCGCCCGGGTGGTGCTGCCCCGGGTGTTGTGCGGCCTGCGACCAGCCGTGCCCCGGCTGGTGGGGCGGCGGCAGCGGAGAACCCACTGCGTGCTGCATCCGGTGCCACTCCATCTCGTCTTCCATGGCCATTGGCGCTGGCAGCAGGGCACGAACCCCGCTTCCGCTACCGAACGGTACCGCCCCCGGCCGCCGTTTGGTGAACGGCCGGGGGCGGTCTGAAGTGCCCATCGCCACATGCGAATCGGACGGAAAGGTGGTTCGGCGGACTTAAAAGGCGGTTCGGCGGACTTACTGGCCGACTTCGCCGTACGCGGCGAGCAGGACGGCCGGGTCCGGCCCCTCCAGGACGGTCGGCTTGGCCAGGCCGTCCAGCACGATGAAGCGGAGCAGGTCGCCGCGGGACTTCTTGTCGACCTTCATGTTCTCCAGCAGCTTGGGCCACTGGTCGTGGCGGTAGAACAGCGGCAGGCCGACCGATTCGAGGATCGTGCGGTGGCGGTCGGCCGTCGCATCGTCCAACCGCCCGGCGAGACGGCCGAGTTCGGCGGCGAAGTGCATGCCGACGGAGACCGCCGCGCCGTGCCGCCACTTGTAGCGCTCGTTCTTCTCGATGGCGTGGCCGAGCGTGTGGCCGTAGTTGAGGATCTCCCGCAGCCCCGACTCCTTCAGGTCCGACGAGACGACCTCGGCCTTGACCCGGATGGAGCGCTCGATCAGCTCGGCGGTGTGCGGGCCGGCCGGGGTGCGGGCGGCTTCGGGGTCGGACTCGATGAGTTCCAGGATCGCCGGGTCGGCGATGAAACCGGCCTTGATGATCTCGGCGAGACCGGAGACGTAGTCGTTGACGGGCAGCGAGTCCAGCGCGGCCAGGTCGCACAGCACACCGGTCGGCGGGTGGAAGGCGCCCACGAGGTTCTTGCCCTCGGCGGTGTTGATGCCGGTCTTGCCGCCGACGGCCGCGTCGACCATGGCGAGCACAGTGGTCGGGACGGCGATCCAGCGCACCCCGCGCAGCCAGGTCGCCGCCACGAACCCGGCCAGATCGGTGGTCGCGCCGCCGCCGACGCCGACGATGACGTCGGAGCGGGTGAAGCCGGACTGGCCCAGCGCCTTCCAGCAGTAGGCGGCCACCTCGGCGGTCTTGGCCTCCTCCGCGTTCGGCACCTGGATCGCGACCGCCTCATAGCCCTGCTCGGCCAGGTCGGCCCGCAGCGCCTCGCCGGTCTCGGCCAGCGCCTCCGGGTGGACGACGGCCACCCGCTTGGCCTTGCTGCCGATCAACCCGCCCAGCTCGCCCAGGAGTTGACGGCCCACCAGGACCTCGTACGGGTCGGTCCCCGCGGTGCCGCCGACCTGGATCCGGGTGACTGCCTCGCTCATGCTTCCTTCAACTCCAGTGTGTCCAGGGCGATTTCGGTGACCTCTTCGGGCGTACGGCCATCGGTGGCGACGACGGCCGTGGCGACCTCCTCGTACAGGTGCCGACGGGCCTCCATCAGCTCGCGCCACTGCTTGCGCGGGTTGACCGCCAGCAGCGGGCGGGCCGCGTTCAGCCCGGTCCGCTTGACCGCCTCCTCGACGTCCATCGACAGGTACACGACCCGCCGGCCCGCGAGCAGCGCGCGCGTGTCCGCGTCCAGGATCGAACCGCCACCCAGCGCGAGAACACCGTCGTGTTCGGCCAGAGCCCGGTGCACCGCCTGCTTCTCGACGGCACGGAAGGCGGACTCACCCTCGTCGACGAAGATCTCGGCGATGGTCCGGCCCTGCTCGGCCACGATGTCGTCGTCGGTGTCCCGGTAGGTGACGCCCAGCCGCTCGGCCAGCAGCTGCCCGACGGTCGACTTGCCCACCCCCATCGGGCCGACCAGGACGACCAGCGGCCCGCTCATCGGATGGCGAGGTTGTCGAGGTACGACGTCACGTTGCGGCGCGTCTCGGCCACGCTGTCACCGCCGAACTTCTCCGCCACCGCGTCCGCGAGCACCAAGGCAACCATGGCCTCGGCGACGATGCCGGCGGCCGGGACCGCGGACACGTCGGAGCGCTGGTGGTGCGCCTGCGTGGCCTCGCCAGTGGTGACGTCCACGGTCTGCAGGGCGCGCGGCACGGTCGCGATCGGCTTCATCGCGGCACGGACCCGCAGCAGCTCACCGGTGGTGAGGCCGCCCTCGGTGCCGCCGGAACGGCCGGAGACACGGCGGATGCCCTCGGGCGTGTTCACGATCTCGTCGTGCGCCTTGGAACCGGGCACCCGCGCCAGCTCGAAGCCGTCACCGATCTCGACACCCTTGATCGCCTGAATGCCCATGAGCGCGCCCGCGAGTCGGGCGTCCAGCTTGCGGTCCCAGTGCACGTGCGAGCCCAGGCCGACGGGGACGCCGTACGCGAGGATCTCGACCACGCCACCGAGGGTGTCGCCGTCCTTGTGGGCCTGGTCGATCTCGGCGACCATCGCCTTCGACGCGTCGGCGTCCAGGCAGCGCACGGGGTCGGCGTCCAGCTTCTCGACGTCGGCCGGGGTCGGGTAGACGCTCTGCGGCGCCTTCGCCGAGGCCAGCTCCACAACGTGGCTGACGATCTCGATGCCGGCCGTCTCCTTGATGTACGACCGGGCGACCGCGCCCAGCGCCACACGGGCCGCCGTCTCCCGCGCCGAGGCACGCTCCAGGATCGGCCGGGCCTCGTCGAAGCCGTACTTCTGCATGCCCGCGAGGTCGGCGTGGCCGGGACGCGGGCGGGTCAGCGGCGCGTTGCGGGCGAGGCCCGCGAGGATCTCCGGGTCGATGGGGTCGGCCGCCATGACCTGCTCCCACTTCGGCCACTCGGTGTTGCCCACCATGATCGCGACCGGGGAACCGAGGGTCAGGCCGTGCCGGACGCCGCCGAGGAAGGTGACCTCGTCGCGCTCGAACTTCATGCGCGCACCGCGTCCATAACCGAGCCGGCGCCGGGCCAGGTGGTCCGCCACCATCTCCGTGGTGATCGGCACGCCGGCGGGAAGGCCCTCCAGCGTCGCCACGAGTGCGGGACCGTGGGACTCCCCCGCGGTCAGCCAGCGCAACCTGCTCAACGGTGCTCCTCAGTGCTCGCGCCCTGGTACTGCCCTGCGTACGCGCGTCCTCGCGTACGTCGACGGCGCGACCAGGTGCGCGGCCCTGGCCCGCCACCTTCGATCCTCCCACGTCCGGGCCCGGAGCCCGGCCGCCGGTCCACCAAGCGGACGGCGGATGGACGTCGCCGCGCGCCGGAAGGGATCACGCGTGGCCGTTGCCCTGACCCTGTTGTGGCGCGTACGCGCCGAGGAAGTCGGCGCCGCTCGGCGACTGCCCCGGTTGTGGCGCAGCCTGCTCAGGAGCGTACGGCCCCAGATAGTCGGCGCCCCGCCCCTGCCCGTGCTGCACCGCCGCCTGGACAGTCTGTCCCCTGCGTACCGCCCGCCGGCGGTCGATCTTGCGCTTCAGCTTGAAGCCCCAAGACCCGACGACAAGGAGCACGACCAGGACAAGCACCGGGATCTGCACCCAGTCCGGCATGAACTGCAGGACGATCTCGAATATCTCGCCCTTGCCGGACGCCAGCGAAACACCAGTGGACACAGCTCGTACTCCCCCTCGGACCGCTCCGCCCCCTGCGGAACTCAGCGGATCCTAGCGGCCCGCGAGCGCGCGCTCCCCCGCTTTTCGCATGGCCTCCAGGGGCGCCGGCACACGGCCCGTCATCTGCTCCACCTGGAGCACAGCCTGGTGCACCAGCAGGTCGAGACCGCTGACGACGGCTCCGCCGTACATGGACCAGCGAGCCGCGAGGGCGGTCGGCCAGGGGTCGTAGAGCACGTCGAACAGCGTGGCGGGGCGCTCCGGTACGGCGGCGGCGAGTGCGTCGGTCGTACCGGCCGGGGTGGTCGCGATCACCAGCGGCGCGCGCAGCGCCCGGTCCGCGTCGGCCCAGTCCGCCGTACGGAGTTCGACGTCGAGCCGCTCGCCCCACTGCCGCATCTCGGCGGCGCGGGCCTCGCTGCGTACATACGCCACGACCTCACCGGTGCAGATGCGCGCGAGCGCGGCCAGCGCGGAGGAGGCGGTGGCGCCGGCGCCGAGGATGGCCGCCGAGTCGACCTGTTCGATGCCGCGCTCCCGCAGCGCGGCGACCATGCCGGGGATGTCGGTGTTGTCGCCGACGCGGCGGCCGTCCTCGGTGAAGACGATCGTGTTGACCGCCTCGACCGAGGCCGCCGTCTCGCTGATCTCGTCGAGCAGCGGGATGACGGCCCGCTTGAGCGGCATGGTCAGCGACAGCCCGGCCCACTCCGACCCGAGTTCCGCGAGGAAGCCGGGCAGAGCGGCCTCGTCGATCTCGAAGCGGTCGTACGACCAGCCCGTGAGCTTCAGTTCCTCGTAGGCCGCCCGGTGCAGCACCGGGGAGAGGGAGTGGGCGATGGGCGAACCGAGGACGGCCGCCCGGCGGGCGTCAGTTGCCCCTGCTCTCATTGAACTTGTCCTTGAGCCTGAGGAATTCATCGTGGGTCTTGGCGAATTCGGTCTTGTTCACACCGTCGGTCGCCACGAAGTAGTACCAGCCCTGGTCAGTCGGATTCAGCGTCCCCTTCAGCGCGCCGTCCCCCGGGTTTCCGATCGGGCCGGGCGGCAGACCCTTGTGGTAGTACGTGTTGTACGGGTCCGGGTTGCTCTTGATCTCCGACTCACTGATGTCGATGTTGCTCTGACCCTTCAGGTAATTGAAGGTCGAGTCGAACTGCAGGGCACCGTAGGTCTCGGGGTTCGCGAGGTCGAGACGGTTGTAGACCACCTCCGCCATCTTGCGGTAGTCGTCGTCGGTCTTGCCCTCGGCCTGGACGAGGCTGGCGACCGTGACGACCTGCAGCGGGTTGTCCAGCTTGAGCGCCTTGGCCTTGGACTCCAGACCCAGCGCCTCGTACCTGTCCGCGGCCCGGGTCACCATCTCCTTCAGCACGACCTCGGGCTTCATGCCCTTTGCGGCGGGATAGGTGCCCGGGTACAGGAAGCCTTCCAGCGGGTCCTTGATCTCGCCGTTGTCGTTCGCCCAGCTCGGAAGTCCGAGGCTCTTGTATTTCTCCTCAGCGGCCTTCTCGGTGGTGCCGGACGACAATTCGAGCTGCTCGTCGATCGCCTTGTAGACGACCGCATTCCGCTCGCCCGGCCTGACCAGAACGTTGTTCTGACTCTTGGGGTCGAGCATCATCTCGACGGCGCTCGCTGCGGACATCTGCTTCTTCAACAGATAGGCGCCCGCCTGGATCTTGTCTCCGTCGGGGTTCTCCGCCTGGGCGGAGACGAATGCGTCGACGCTCTTCACGACGCCGGCCGCCTTCAGCTTCTGACCGATCTCGGATCCGAACGCACCCTTGGGAATCTCGACGGTCACCGTCTCACTCGTGCCGTCACCCGCGAAGTCCGGCGCATCGCCGAAACGATCCTGGTAAAACTGGTACCCGAAATATCCGACTCCGGCCACGCCCCCGGTGAAGATCAGAACGACCACCAGACAGGCCATCCCGCTGCGCCGCTTCTTGGGCTTTCCGCCCCGGCCCCGGCGGTCACCGCGTCCACGGCCGCCTCCCGACTCGTCGTCCAAGTCGTCTTCGTCCTCGTCGCCGCCGCCGGCGAAGAAGGCGTGTTCGCCCTGGTCAGGACCCGGGTCCCAGTCGGTCTGCGGCGGCTCCGGCTCGGCCTGCCGCCGACTCGGCGGCGCCGGCGGGGGGTACGCGTCGGGTGTGCCGTAGTAGTCCTGCTGCTCACCGCCGTACGCCGCGGCCTGCTGCCCGTACGGGTCCGTCGGGTCGGGGTACTGGGCGTGGGCGTGTGTGCCGTTGGCCCAGCCGTTGTGGTCGTACGACTGCTGCCCCTGGCCCCCGTACTGCTGCTGTTCGTACTGCTGCGGGTACTGCCGGCCCTGCTCCGGGTACTGCTGACCCTGCTGCTGGTACTGCTGCGCCTGACCGTATGCGGCCTGCTGGCCGTTGCCCCAGTCGCCGTAGTGCTGCGGCTGCTGCGGCTGCTCCGGATAGTGCTGCGGCTGGCCGCCGTAGGCAGCCTGCTGGCCCGCATGGGCCTGCTGCCCTTCCCATCCGCCGTCCCCGAACAACGGGTCCTCGGGATGCCACGGTTCGGAGCCAGGGCCCCGGCCATACTCAGTCATCGATCCCCTAGAGCCGCGAGGCGGCGGTCACGCGGCTGGTGTAGCTCCGGCTCCCGTCCCGCCTCTCTTTGTGCCCCGGCTGTTCGAAAACCGGCGCATCGCGCGGAACGTTACCGTATCGCGATCAGATGACCACTTCGACGCCCTCTCCGGGAGCTTTACCTGACACCCGTTCGGATTCGAGTGCCTGCTGCAAGATGATCACAGCGGCTGCCTGGTCGATCACCGACCGGCCCTTCTTCGACTTCACGCCCGAGGCGCGCAGTCCCTGACTGGCCGTCACGGTCGTCATGCGCTCGTCCACGAGCCTGACCGGTACTGGCGCGATCATGCGGGCCAGTTCCTGGGCGAAGCCCCTGACCTTGACCGCGGCCGGGCCCTCGCCTCCCTTGAGGGAGCGAGGGAGACCGACGACGACCTCGATCGGCTCGTACTCCTCGACGAGTTGCCTGAGGCGGCGGTGGGCTGCCGGGATGTCCCTGCCCGGGACCGTCTCCACCGGGGTGGCGAGGATCCCGTCGGGGTCGCACGAGGCAACCCCGATGCGGGCGTCCCCGACGTCGATCGCCAGGCGACGGCCGCGGCGCATGCCCCGGCCGTCGCCACTCGCCTGTGTCTCGGCGCTCACTTGGCCGATTCCGCCACGAGGCGTTCGACGGCGTCGACGGCCTCGCCGACGGCGGCCGGGTTCTGGCCGCCGCCCTGGGCGACGTCCGGCTTGCCGCCACCGCCGCCGCCGAGGGTCTTGGCGGCCGTACGGACCAGGTCGCCGGCCTTGAGGCCACGCTCACGGGCGGGCTCGTTGGTGGCGATGACCGTGAGGGGCTTGCCGTTGTTGACCGTGAACAGGGCCACGACCGCGGCGCGCCCGCCCTGGATACGGCCGCGCACATCGAGGACCAGCTTGCGCAGGTCGTCCGGCGTGGTGCCGTCCGGGACCTGGCCGGTGACGACGGCGATGCCGCGGACGTCCTTGGCGGACTCGGCGAGACCGGCGGCGGCCTGCAGCACCTTCTCGGCGCGGAACTTCTCGATCTCCTTCTCGGCGTCCTTCAGCTTGCCGAGCATGGCGGAGACCTTCTCCGGGAGCTCCTCCGGGCGGCCCTTGATCAGCTCCTGGAGCTGGGCGACGACCGTGTGCTCACGGGCGAGGAAGTTGTAGGCGTCGACGCCGACGAGGGCCTCGATACGGCGCACACCGGAGCCGATCGACGACTCGCCGAGCAGCTTCACCAGGCCGAGCTGGGCGGTGTTGTGCACGTGCGTGCCGCCGCACAGCTCCTTGGAGAAGTCGCCGATGGTCACGACGCGGACGCGCTCGCCGTACTTCTCGCCGAACTCGGCGATGGCGCCCTGCTTCTTGGCCTCGTCGATGCCCATGACCTCGGCGTGCACGTCGAGGTCGCGGGCGAGGACCTCGTTGATCTTCTGCTCGACGTCGGTCATCACGGCCGTCGGCACGGCGGACGGCGAACCGAAGTCGAAGCGGAAGCGGCCGGGCTGGTTCTCGGAACCGGCCTGGGCGGCCGTCGGGCCGAGGGCGTCACGCAGGGCCTGGTGGGTGAGGTGCGTGGCCGAGTGGGCGCGGGCGATGGCCCTGCGGCGGAGCGAGTCGATGGAGGCGTGGGCCTTGGCACCGACCGTCACCTCACCGACCTGCACGACGCCCTTGTGGACGTACACGCCCGGCACCGGCTTCTGGCAGTCGCGGACCTCGATGACGGCACCGGTGTCGACCTTGATGCGGCCGGTGTCGCCGATCTGGCCACCGCCCTCGGCGTAGAACGGGGTGCGGTCGAGGACGATCTCGACCTCGTCGCCCTCGGTGGCGGCCGGGGAGGAGGCGCCGTCGACGAGGATGCCGACGATGGTCGACTCGCCCTCGGTGTCGCTGTAACCGATGAAGTCCGTCTCACCGACCTTGTCGGCGATCTCCCGGTAGGCGCCGGCGCCGGCGTGGCCGGTCTTCTTGGCCTGGGCGTCGGCCTTGGCGCGCTCCCGCTGCTCCTTCATCAGGCGGCGGAAACCGTCCTCGTCCACGGAAAGGCCCTGCTCGGCGGCCATCTCCAGGGTGAGGTCGATCGGGAAGCCCCAGGTGTCGTGGAGCAGGAACGCCTTGTCGCCGGGCAGCACGGCGGAACCGGCCGCCTTGGTCTCGGTGACGGCGGTGTCGAGGATGTTGGTGCCGGCCTTGAGCGTCTTGAGGAAGGCGTTCTCCTCGGCGAGGGCGACCTTCTCGATGCGCTCGCGGTCGGTGACGAGCTCGGGGTACTGCTGGCCCATCATGCCGATGACGACGTCGATCAGGTCCTTGACGACCGGACCGGTGGCGCCGAGCAGCCGCATGTTGCGGATGGCGCGACGCATGATGCGGCGCAGCACGTAGCCGCGGCCCTCGTTGCCGGGGGTGACGCCGTCGCCGATGAGCATCACCGACGTACGCATGTGGTCGGTGACCACGCGCAGGGAGACGTCCGAGCCGTGGGCGTCGCCGTACGCGACACCGGTCAGCTCGGTGGCCTTGTTGATGACGGCCATGGAGGTGTCGATCTCGTACATGTTCTGCACGCCCTGCAGAATCATGGCGAGACGCTCGAGGCCGAGGCCGGTGTCGATGTTCTTGCTGGGCAGTTCGCCGAGGATCTCGAAGTTGTCCTTGCCGACGCCCTCGCCACGCTCGTACTGCATGAAGACGAGGTTCCAGATCTCCACGTACCGCTCGTCGTTGACGGCGGGGCCGCCCTCGACGCCGAACTCGGGGCCGCGGTCGTAGTTGATCTCGGAACAGGGGCCGCAGGGGCCGGGGACGCCCATGGACCAGTAGTTGTCCTTCATGCCGAGGCGCTGGATGCGCTCCTTCGGCACACCGACGACCTCGTGCCAGATGCGCTCGGCCTCGTCGTCGTCCTTGTAGACGGTGATCCAGAGCTTCTCCGGCTCCAGGCCGTAACCACCCTTGTCCTGGGGGCTGGTGAGCAGCTCCCAGGCGTGCTTGATGGCGCCTTCCTTGAAGTAGTCGCCGAAGGAAAAGTTGCCGCACATCTGGAAGAACGTGCCGTGGCGGGTGGTCTTGCCGACCTCTTCGATGTCGGGCGTGCGCACGCACTTCTGCACGCTGGTCGCGCGCGCGAAGGGCGGCTTGACCTCACCCAGGAAGTAGGGCTTGAAGGGCACCATGCCGGCCGGGACGAGGAGCAGAGTCGGGTCGTCCGCGATGAGCGACGCCGAAGGGACGACGGTGTGCCCGCGCTCCTCGAAGAAGCTCAACCAGCGGCGGCGAATCTCGGCCGACTCCATCAGTGGTCCTCATTCCGGTTGTACGAGTACGTCTGGTACGTCGATCCCTCGACGTACTTCGGGTTGTTGCGGTTCTCGATGGCGGTGTACCGCCGGGGCGGAAGGAGTTCCTGGTCGACGGGGGCGTTGATGCCCAGCGCGTCGCCCAGTTCCTCCTCCCGCTGGGCCATGTTGTCGCGGACGTCGAGCGCGAAGCCCACCGCGCGGTCCTTGAGCCGGTGGCCGGCCTCGATCGCCTTGTTCGCCGCGCTCGCGGCGAGGTTCTCGGGGGTCAGCTGCTTCAGCTTCCGGTTGACCTTGGTGGTGGCCCACACACCGGCGGCGACGCCCGTGGTGAACCAGAACGTACGGCGGAACATGCTGGGCTCAGTCCCTCTTTCCGCGGAGGTTTCGCTTCTCCCGTCGCGCGCCCGGAACCGTGCGGCCCACGATCACGGTGCGTCGGGGCGCCTTGGCGGGTGCGTCGTCCTTGCGGCCGCCGAGGGCCCGGCGCACGCCGTAGCCGAAGGCCGCGACCTTGACCAGGGGGCCGCCGAAGGTGGAGGCGACGGTGGTCGACAGCGCGGAGGCGTTCGACGTGACCTCCTGGACGTCGGAGGCGATCGCGTCGACCCGGTCGATCTGGGTCTGCGCGGAGCGCACCGCCGTGGAGGCCTCTGCCAGGAGCGGGACGGCCTGGTCGGTCACGTCCGCGACGAGCTTGGTGGTCGCCTTGAGCGTCTGGGCCAGCCTCGCCAGCGCGACGGCGAGGAAGGAGACCAGGATCGCCCAGAACACGGCCACCAGGATCCCGGCAACCTCTCCACCGGACACTGTGTGCACCCGCTCCCTGAAACGTGCCTCTACATCGGTCTACATCGAAAAAGTCGTGCACCGAGCCTATCGCGCCGGGGGTGCCGCTCTGCACCGGATTACCGCCCGCGCGCAGCCGAGTTGCCGGAAGTCCATCCGTGAACATGCGAAAGCCCGCCGCCTCGCCCGCCCAAAAGGGCGGGGAGACGACGGGCTCAGGCGCAGAAGTCCTACGGCCGCTGAAGGATCAACGGGCGTAGTACTCGACGACGAGCTGCTCGTCGCAGATCACCGGGATCTCCTTGCGGTTCGGCTCACGGTCCAGGCGGAACGCCAGGGCCTTGAGGTTCACCTGGAGGTAGCGCGGGGTCTCGCCCTCGGGGGCGAAGCCGCCCTCACGGGCGATGGAGAAGAGGGTCTTCTCGCGGCTGCGCTCGCGGACCATCACGACGTCGTCGGGACGGACGCGGAACGACGGCTTGTCGACCTTCTGGCCGTTGACCTCGATGTGGCCGTGCACGACCATCTGACGGGCCTGGTAGATGGTGCGGGCGATGCCCGAACGCAGGACCAGGGCGTCGAGACGGCGCTCGAGCTCGATGATCAGGGCCTCACCGGTCTTGCCCTGAACCTTGGAGGCACGCTCGTAGGCGCGGACGAGCTGACGCTCGGACACGTCGTACTGCGCACGCAGACGCTGCTTCTCGAGCAGACGGACCTTGTAGTCCGAGTTCTGCTTGCGGCCACGGCCGTGCTCACCCGGCGGGTAGGGACGGGCCTCGAAGTACTTGACGGCCTTCGGGGTCAGCGCGATGCCGAGGGCACGCGACTTCTTGACCTTGGGGCGGGACTGGTTCGCCACAATCTCTCATTTCTCAGTGTTCGGCTCGTCAGGGTTGAGGGAGGTCGCATCCGCAGCCGGGGAAACCCTCCGGGTCCGTTACCGGGCCTGGTGGGCAGCCGCTCCCTGGTCTGGGCACATACGTGCAGCACGCGAGTGGCCCACCGACCGTTCCCGTCGTGCGACGAGTGGTGGTGGGCTGCCCGCGACACCAATCGAACGGTGCGCGACGCTCCTGGAGCCGGTCCGAAGACCGGATCTCCGGCTGACCGTCCCGTTCTGACTGCACGGGACACAGCACTTCGAGGGATTCTACAGGGCGCTCAGGACCGCCTGCGACCGAGGTGCTTCCTGGTCCACTCCACGGCGTCGGCGTACCGCGCCTCGGCGCCGTGCCGGGTGGGCTCGTAGTACTCGCGGTCCTTGATGGCGTCCGGGGCGTACTGCTGGGCGGCGATGCCCTCGGCCAGGTCGTGCGGATACACGTACCCCTGCGCGTGCCCGAGCTTGGCGGCGCCCTTGTAGTGCCCGTCGCGCAGGTGGGGCGGGACCGGGCCGGCCAGTCCCTTGCGTACGTCGTCCAGGGCGGCGCCGATCGCGGTGGTCGCCGAGTTGGACTTGGGGGCGAGGGCGAGGGCGATGGTGGCGTGGCTGAGGGTGAGGGCAGCCTCGGGGAAGCCGATCATGGCGACGGCCTGGGCGGCGGCGACGGCGATCGGCAGGGCGTTCGGGTCGGCGAGGCCGATGTCCTCGCTGGCGGAGATCATCAGGCGGCGGGCGATGAAGCGCGGGTCCTCGCCGGCCTCGATCATGCGGGCCAGGTAGTGGAGCGCCGCGTCGACATCCGATCCCCGGATGGACTTGATCAGGGCGCTGGCCACGTCGTAGTGCTGGTCGCCGTCGCGGTCGTACTTCACGGCGGCCCGGTCGACCGTCTCCTCCAGCGTGGTGAGGGCGATCTCCGTCTCGCCCTTGTCGAGGGCGGCACCGGCGGCGGCCTCCAGGGCGGTCAGGGCGCGGCGGGCGTCGCCGCCGGCGATGCGCAGGAGGTGGGCCTCGGTGTCCTCGGGGAGGGAGACGGCGTCCTTGAGACCGCGCTCGTCGCTCAGCGCACGCTTCAGGAGGCCGCGGATGTCGTCGTCGGTGAGGGGTTCGAGGGTGAGGAGGAGGGAGCGGGACAGCAGGGGGGAGATGATCGAGAAGTACGGGTTCTCGGTGGTCGCCGCGATGAGGGTCACCCAGCGGTTCTCGACGGCCGGGAGAAGGGAGTCCTGCTGGGCCTTGCTGAAGCGGTGGATCTCGTCGAGGAAGAGGACGGTCTCCTTGCCGAAGCCGCCGGTGGCGCGGCGGGCGCCGTCGATGACCGCGCGGACCTCCTTCACCCCGGCGGTGATGGCGGACAGCTCGACGAAGCGCTTGTTGGTGGCCTTGGAGACGACGTACGCCAGGGTCGTCTTGCCGGTACCGGGTGGGCCCCAGAGGATCACCGAGGAGGGCCCGGCGGGGCCGCCGCCGGATTCGCCGACGAGTCGGCGCAGCGGCGAGCCCGGCTTCAGCAGGTGCTGCTGGCCCACCACCTCGTCCAGGGTGCGCGGGCGCATGCGCACCGCCAGGGGACTGCCGGCGGGGTCCTTCTCCTGGCGTTCTTCTGCGGCGGCGGTGAACAGGTCGGGCTCCACGCTGAAACCCTAATTCACCGCACTGACAATCCCGCCGGGCCCCGGAGAAGGCCCGGCTGGGCCGGCCCTCAGCTGGTCCAGAAGTCCCACCAGCGGGTCAGGATCAGCATGCCGATGATTCCGATGTGCAGGACGGGCATGACCCAGGTGAACTCGCCGAAGAAGCTCTTCAGCCAGTTCGGCGCGGGCAGGAAGCCGTTGCGGATGTTGAACGACGTCACGTACCAGAACATGATGATCGTCGCTACCCAGGCCAGCGAGCACCACAGGCACAGCGCGTTGATCCGGTAGAGCGACTGGAACATCAGCCAGGCGCAGAAGCCCACGCCGAAGAGGGTGCCGGCGTTGAAGGTGAGCCAGTACCAGCGCGGGAAGCGGGCGCGGCCGAGCAGGCTCATGCCGACGCAGATGACGATGCCGTAGGCGACCAGGCCGAGCATCGGGTTGGGGAACCCGAAGGCGGCGGCCTGCTTGCTCTCCATGACACTGCCGCAGGAGACGACGGGGTTCAGGCTGCAGCCCGGGGTGAACGTCTTGCCCTCGACCTTGGCCTCGAGAAGCTTGAACTTGTCGATCGTGATGACCCACGCGGCAAGCAGTCCCGCCGCGCCGGTGATCACCAGCATCAGGGCGAACGCACGGCTGCCGCCCGCCGACCGAGGCACCGCCTCGGCACGCTCCGGCTCGGGCTCGGTGGAGACGTCTTTGACTGTCGTCTTGCTCATCACGCCGATTCCGTCACTTGAGACTTGGAGTTTCTCCGGACACGGCACATTGTGCCGCACACGCACGCGGGCCCACCGTTCGCTGGGCATAAGGAAAGGCGCGCGATCGTGTATGGGCGTTCGGTTCAGGACACCGACGGGAACGGCAAAGGGCGGGGACCCGAACCGGTCCCCGCCCTTTCGGAATTCAGCCCAGCCGGGCTTCCAGCTCGGCCACGATCTCGTTGACGCCGATCGCCGCCTGCTCACCGGACTCCATGTCCTTGAGCTGTACGACGCCCTCGGCGAGGTCGCGTTCGCCGGCGACGATCGTGTAGCGGGCGCCGCTGCGGTTGGCGTTCTTCATGGCGCCCTTGAGGCCCTTGGCGCCGTAGGAGAAGTCCGCCGCGATGCCGAGCTTGCGCAGCTCGGTGACCTTGGCGAACAGGATGCGCCGGGCCTCCTCACCGAGCGGCACCGCGAACACGCTGGTGGACGACGGGAGTTGGAGCTCCACGCCCTCCGCCTCCAGGGCGAGGACGGTGCGGTCCACGCCCAGGGCCCAGCCGACGGACGGCAGCGCGGGGCCGCCGATCATCTCGGACAGGCCGTCGTAGCGTCCGCCGCCGCCCACCGCGGACTGGGAGCCCAGACCGTCGTGGACGAACTCGAAGGTCGTACGCGTGTAGTAGTCCAGGCCGCGCACCAGCTTCGGGTCGTCCTCGAAGGAGACGCCCGCGGCGGTGATCAGTTCACGGACCTCCTCGTGGTACGCCTTGCAGGCGTCGCAGAGGTAGTCGCGCAGGAGCGGCGCGTCCCCGAGCTGCTTCTGGACCGACTCGCGCTTGTCGTCCAGGACGCGGAGCGGGTTGATCTCCGCGCGACGACGCGTGTCCTCGTCGATGTCCAGGCCGCGCAGGAAGTCCTGCAGCGCCGCTCGGTACACCGGGCGGCACTCCTTGTCGCCCAGGCTGTTGAGCAGGATGCGGAAGTTGCTGAGGCCGAGCGAGCGGTAGGCCTGGTCGGCCAGGATGATCAGCTCGGCGTCCAGCGCCGGGTCCTCGGCGCCGATCGCCTCGGCGCCGACCTGGGAGAAGTGCCGGTAACGGCCCTTCTGGGGGCGCTCGTAGCGGTAGTACGAGCCCGAGTACCAGAGCTTGACCGGGAGGTTGCCCGCCTTGTGCAGGTTGGCCTCCAGCGCCGCCCGCAGGACCGATGCCGTGCCTTCGGGGCGCAGGGCCAGCTTGTCGCCGCCCTTGGTCTCGAAGGCGTACATCTCCTTGGTCACGATGTCGGTGGACTCACCGACACCACGCGCGAACAGCTCGACGCTCTCGAAGCCGGGCGTCTCGATGTAGCCGTAGCCGGAGTTGCGCAGGGGAGCCGCGATCGCCTCACGGACCGCCAGGTACTTGGCGGAGTCCGGCGGGATCAGGTCGTACGTGCCCTTGGGGGCCTTGAAGGTGCTCACGGAAGGTCTCGTCACATTCCTCGTCGGGGAGCGTCGGCGCTCCCGAGGCCGGCGGCCACCTGCCGCAGATACGGGTTGGTGGCGCGCTCCTGGCCGATGGTCGTCTGGGGGCCGTGGCCGGACAGCACCACGGTCGAGTCGTCGAGCGGCAGGCACACGCGGGCCAGCGAGTCGAGCATCTCGGCCATGTCACCGCCGGGCAGGTCGGTGCGTCCGATGGAGCCGGCGAACAGCAGGTCGCCCGAGAAGAAGATCGGCGGGATGTCCGCCGCCTCGGGCAGGCCGAAGGTCACCGACCCCTTGGTATGGCCCGGCGCGTGCGCGACGGTCAGCTCCAGGCCGGCCAGCTCCAGCTTCGCGCCGTCGGTCAGCTCCTTGACGTCGTCCGGCTCCCCGATGGTCAGCTCGCCCATCAGCTGCATCCCGATGGAGCGGCCGAGGGCCTTCTCGGGGTCGCTCATCATGTACCGGTCCTCGGGGTGGATCCAGGCCGGTACGTCGTGCGCACCGCACACCGGGACGACCGAGGCCACGTGGTCGAGGTGGCCGTGGGTGAGGACGACGGCGACGGGCTTGAGCCGATGCTTCTTCAGTGCTTCCTCGACTCCGGGGGCCGCTTCGTGGCCCGGGTCGATGATCACGCACTCCTCACCGGCGGCGGGGGCGACGAGATAACAGTTCGTCCCCCAGGCCCCGGCGGGGAACCCGGCAATGAGCACGATCGTCCTTACGTTTGTGTCGACACAGGTGGTTTGTCGGCAGGCTCCGCCTGTCGTCAGAGCCTACCGGCGCTGCCGATTCCTCAGCGAACCCATATACGGTACGGGGCACACGCGGGCGATCGGCTCAATGGACGCACGCGTACCGGTCGACACACACGACGCATGAGGAGAGAACCCGGTGGTCAGCCAGGAACAGCGGCGGCGTCAGCTCGCCCGGGAGAAGTTCTTGCGGCAGCAGGAGCGGCGCACGTCCGCCCGGC
Organism: Streptomyces cyaneus; assembly: GCF_004028635.1. Lineage (GTDB taxonomy): Bacteria > Actinomycetota > Actinomycetes > Streptomycetales > Streptomycetaceae > Streptomyces > Streptomyces cyaneus. Next base: position 156,320 of record NZ_ML138678.1, read on the forward strand.
GCAAGGCGCGCATGCGCAACTCGGTGATCGCGTCAGCGCTCGGGGTTGTCGTCATCGGCAGCCTCGCGCTGTACACGACCGGGGTACTCAAGGGCGACGACAGCAAGGAGAACGCGGGCGCGGAGGTCACGCCGAGCGCGACTCCCAAGGCCACGGACCCGTGCGAGAAGCCCGCCGCGGGCAAGGTCAAGACGGCGACCTGGAAGAAGGAGCCGGAGCTGACCGTCGACAAGTCGGCGAAGTACACGATGAAGCTGGCGACGACGTGCGGTGACATAGACATCGCGCTGAAGGCCTCGGCCGCGCCGCACACCGTGAACTCGTTCGACTTCCTCGCCGGCAAGGGCTACTTCGACCACTCCAAGTGCCACCGGCTCACCACCGAGGGCATCTACGTGCTCCAGTGCGGCGACCCGACGGGCACCGGCACCGGCGGTCCCGGGTACACGATCCCGGACGAGAACCTGAAGGACAAAAGCCTGAAGGACAACATCTACCCGGCGGGCACCGTCGCGATGGCGAACACCGGGCAGAAGCACTCCGGCGGCAGCCAGTTCTTCCTCGTGTACCAGGACAGTCAGCTTCCGCCGAGCTACACACCGTTCGGTACCGTTTCCGAATCCGGCATGAAGGTACTCAAGAAGATTGCCGACGCCGGCGCGCAGCCCGCGGACCCGACGACCCAGAACACCGCACCCAACGCGACGGTGGTCATCAACAAGGCGACGGTCACCAAATCCTGACCGCCAGCTGCGTAATTTCGGTCGCGCGGGATGCGGACAGGCAACCCGCCGGTCGCCTATGTTGGCCGTGACGAAACTGTGGACGATGCCCGGGGGAACACAAGCCCCTCGCAGGCATCATGTGGAGGAGGCGCTGTGAGCAGCGACCCGTGGGGCCGCGTCGACGAGACGGGGACCGTGTACGTGCGTACGGCCGACGGCGAGCAGGTCGTCGGATCCTGGCAGGCCGGCTCCCCTGAGGAGGCGTTGGCCTACTTCGAGCGCAAGTACGAGGGCCTGGTTGTCGAGATCGGCCTCCTCGAGAAGCGGGTGAAGACCACCGACCTGTCGGCGAAGGACGCGCAGACCGCGATCGACCACATCCGTGAGCAGGTCGACGCGCACCACGCGGTCGGCGACCTGGCCGCCCTGCGGACCCGCCTGGACAAGCTGGTCGAGACCGTCGACAAGCGCCGCGAGGAGCGCAAGCAGCAGCGGGCGAAGCAGTCCGACGAGGCCCGGCACGCCAAGGAGGCGCTGGTCACCGAGGCGGAGGAGCTGGCCCAGTCCGACCAGTGGCGGGCCGCCGGTGAGCGGCTGCGGGCCCTGGTGGACACCTGGAAGGGCCTGCCGCGGCTCGACCGCAAGTCGGACGACGAGCTGTGGCACCGCTTCTCGCACGCCCGGTCGGCGTTCTCCAAGCGCCGCAAGGCGCACTTCGCGCAGCTGGACGCGCAGCGCGAGGAGGCCCGCAAGACCAAGGAGCGGCTGGTCGGCGAGGCCGAGGCGCTGTCAGGTTCGACCGACTGGGGTCCGACGGCTGCCCGTTACCGCGAGCTGATGTCGGAGTGGAAGGCCGCCGGCCGCGCCCAGCGCGAGCACGAGGACGACCTGTGGAACCGCTTCCGCGGCGCCCAGGACATCTTCTTCGCGGCCCGCAGCTCGGTGTTCGCCGAGCGGGACGCCGAGCAGACCGAGAACCTGAAGCTGAAGGAGGAGCTGGCCGAGGAGGCCGAGAAGCTCCTGCCGATCGGTGACCTGAAGGGCACGCGTGCCGCCTTCCGCTCGATCAACGAGCGCTGGGAGGCCATCGGCCATGTGCCGCGCGACGCCCGCCCCAAGGTCGAGGGCCGGATGCACGCCGTCGAGCGGGCCATCCAGGAGGCCGAGGAGACCGAGTGGCGCCGGACCAACCCGGAGGCACGCGCGCGTGCTGAGGGTCTGACCGGTCAGCTCCAGGCCGCCGTGGACAAGCTGAAGGGCCAGATCGAGCAGGCGCGTGCCCAGGGCAACAACGCCAAGGCCGACAAGCTCGAGCGTGAGCTGGAGGGCCGCCAGGCGCTCCTGGACCAGGCGCTCAAGGGTCTGCAGGAGTTCGGCGGCTAAGGGCAGCTGGCGAGCCGGCGAATGCCGTTACGACGAGAAGGGCCCCGTACATCGCGTACGGGGCCCTTCTCGTCGTACTCCTGCAGATGACTACGCCCGGCTGCGCGCCGACGTCACCCGGTACACGTCGTACACGCCCTCCACTCCCCTGACCGCCTTCAGGACGTGCCCGAGGTGCTTCGGGTCGCCCATCTCGAAGGTGAAGCGGGAGGTGGCGACGCGGTCGCGGGAGGTCTGGACGGCCGCGGAGAGGATGTTGACGTGCTGGTCGGAAAGGACGCGGGTGACGTCCGAGAGGAGCCGGGAGCGGTCCAGGGCCTCGACCTGGATGGCGACCAGGAAGACCGAGGACTGGGTGGGCGCCCACTCGACTTCGAGGATGCGCTCGGGCTCGCGGGACAGTGACTCCACGTTCACACAGTCGCTGCGGTGAACCGATACACCACTACCGCGCGTGACGAAGCCGATGATCGGATCGCCGGGTACCGGCGTACAGCAGCGGGCCAGCTTGACCCACACGTCCTCGACGCCCTTGACGATGACGCCGGGGTCGGCGCTGGAGCGGCGCTTGCGGCTTCGACCGCGGGTCGGCGGGACCGACTCGTCGATCTCCTCGGTGGCGGCCTCCTCGCCGCCGAGCGCCTGGACGAGCTTCTGTACGACGTTCTGGGCGGAGACATGGCCCTCGCCGATCGCCGCGTACAGCGCGGAGATGTCCGGGTAGCGCATCTCGTGCGCGAGCGTGACCAGCGAGTCGCCGGTCAGGATGCGCTGGATCGGCAGGTTCTGCTTGCGCATCGCGCGGACGATGGCGTCCTTGCCCTGCTCGATCGCCTCGTCGCGGCGCTCCTTGGAGAACCAGGCGCGGATCTTGTTGCGGGCGCGCGGCGACTTGACGAAACCCAGCCAGTCGCGGGAGGGACCCGCGCCGGCTGCCTTGGAGGTGAAGACCTCCACCAAGTCGCCGTTGTCCAGGGTGGATTCGAGGGGTACGAGCCTGCCGTTGACCCGCGCTCCTATGGTGCGGTGGCCGACCTCGGTGTGGACCGCGTAGGCGAAGTCGACCGGAGTGGCCCCCGCCGGGAGCGCTATGACGTCGCCCTTGGGGGTGAAGACGAAGACCTCGTTGCGGGACAGGTCGAAGCGCAGGGACTCCAGGAACTCGCCCGGGTCCTCGGTCTCCTTCTGCCAGTCCAGCAGCTGGCGCAGCCACGCCATGTCGTTGAGGTGGTCGTCCTTGCCCTTGCCGGACGACTTGGGGGCATCGGTGCGGACCTTGGAGGCGCCGGCGACGGCCTCCTGCTTGTACTTCCAGTGCGCGGCGATGCCGTACTCGGCACGGCGGTGCATGTCGAACGTGCGGATCTGGAGCTCGACGGGCTTGCCGTTGGGCCCGATGACTGTCGTGTGCAGCGACTGGTACATGTTGAACTTGGGCATCGCGATGTAGTCCTTGAACCGGCCCGGGACCGGGTTCCATCGCGCGTGCACGGTGCCGAGGGCGGCGTAACAGTCGCGGACCGTGTCGACCAGTACGCGGATGCCCACCAGGTCGTAGATCTCCGCGAAGTCGCGACCGCGGACGATCATCTTCTGGTAGACGCTGTAGTAGTGCTTCGGGCGGCCGGTGACGGTCGCCTTGATGCGGGCGGCGCGCAGGTCCTGCTGGACCTCGTCGGTCACTATGGCCAGATACTCGTCACGCTTCGGTGCCCGCTCGGCCACCAGCCGTACGATCTCGTCGTACATCTTGGGGTAGAGGATCGCGAAGGCGAGGTCCTCCAGTTCCCACTTGATGGTGTTCATGCCGAGGCGGTGGGCGAGGGGCGCGTAGATCTCGAGGGTCTCGCGCGCCTTCTTCTCCTGCTTCTCGCGCTTGAGGTAGCGCATGGTGCGCATGTTGTGCAGGCGGTCGGCGAGCTTGATGACCAGGACGCGCGGGTCCTTGGCCATGGCGACGACCATCTTGCGCACGGTCTCGGCCTGCGCGGCCTCGCCGAACTTGACCTTGTCGAGCTTGGTGACGCCGTCGACGAGGAGGGCGACGGAGTCGCCGAAGTCGCGGCGGAGCTGGTCGAGGCCGTACTCGGTGTCCTCGACGGTGTCGTGCAGCAGGCCCGCCATCAAGGTGGCCGGATCCATGCCCAGCTCGGCGAGGATGGTGGTGACCGCGAGCGGGTGCGTGATGTACGGGTCGCCGCTCTTGCGCTTCTGGCCGCGGTGCCAGCGCTCGGCGACCTGGTAGGCCTTCTCGATCTGCCGGAGCGTGGCCGTCTCGATCTTCGGGTCGTTGCTGCGCACTATCCGCAGCAACGGCTCCAGGACCGGGTTGTACGGGTTGGAGCGCTGGACTCCGAGGCGGGCGAGGCGGGCGCGGACGCGGTTGGAGGAGCCGGTGCGGGCGGGCTGTCCGGTGTTCGGGCGGACTGCCGGTGCGGGGCGCTCGGGTGGGGCGGGCTTGGGTCGCGACTGGTCGGCCGACTTGTCGACGGGCGCGGACTGGGCATGCTCGACCGTCCCGCGGCTGTCGTTCTTCGCGTGCGACGCGTTCGGCGCGGGTTTCGCCGCGGGCGCCGAGGCGGACTCGGGCTTTGCGGCGGTCAGGTGCTGGGCCTCGTCTGGCAAGAGGGCTCCTCGTGCGCGATCCGGGTCCCCCGGTCAGGCTCCGGACCCCCATGGTAGCGATCCTGCGCCCCAGGATCGCCTTCAGCCCGATGTGAGGGCCGTCTACCGGAGAAACGCGAGGGACTGCCGCAAGATTCCGCCGGAGACCTCGCCCCGGTGTCCGGCGGGTGACGCCCGCCCTACGTCCGCCTGTCACACGGCTCTCGTACGCCTCCTGCGGGCGGCCTTTGCGCGGCTCGGGACGCAGGATTCGAGCCATCGCGCGCCCAATCGCGCCTCCATCCCCCGCCCGGCGGCGCTCCAGGGCGAAGGGCGTGCGCGCATCGCGGCTGCCCGGCGCATGGCCTTCTCGCACACGCCTGACGTATGACCCCCTCCCGTGCGCCCGGCGTGCGCCTCCGTCGCACGCGGCCACGCGGCCCGCGTCTGTGGTCTCGCCGCATACGGCCACCACCGGCAAGACCTGTCGTGGGCACAAGCCCCTCGACACACGCATGCCGCGCGTCTGTGTGCACAGACGCGCGGCATGTTCTGCGATGCGATGCGATGCGTGCTCACGGCTTGCGCGCGAGCACCTGGCTCAGACCAGCAGCAGCGACTCCAGCGGGGCCCCCGCCAGGGACGGTTCCAGACGGGCCCGGCCGCCGAGGAAGCCCAGTTCCATCAGCACGGCCAGGCCGGCCACGTCGGCACCGGCCCTGCGGATCAGCTGGATCGAGGCCTCCGCGGTGCCGCCCGTCGCCAGGACGTCGTCGATGACCAGGACGCGGTCGCCCGCGGTCAGGTCCTCGGCGTGCACCTCGATCTCGGCGGAGCCGTACTCCAGGTCGTACGCCTGGCTGAGCGTCGCCCCGGGGAGCTTGCCCGCCTTGCGCACCGGGATGAAACCGATGCCCGCGCGGACGGCGACCGGGGCGCCGAGGATGAAGCCTCGGGCCTCGAGGCCGACGATCTTCGTGGCGTCGGTGTTCGCGGCGATCTCGGCCAGTGCGTCGGTGAGCGCCGTGAACGCCGCCGGGTCCGCCAGGAGCGGGGTGATGTCCTTGAACATCACGCCCGGCTCCGGGTAGTCCGCCACGTCACGGATGCGGCTGAGCAGCAGCTCCTTGATGTCGGTCATCGACGCTTCCCCGAGGGTCGGCCGCGGCCCCGGCTACGGGACACGGGCTGGTCGCGCGGACCGACGACCGCGGGGGCGGCGTCCTCGCGGTCGTCGTCGAGCGGCTCGTCGGCGGCCGAGGCGTTCGGGGCCTCGCCCTGTGCGGCGGCCTGGGCCCGCTTGGCGAGCACGCGCTTCTTCAGGGCCTTCATCTGCGGCTCGCGCTCCTTGAGGTCGGCGACGAGCGGCGTGGCGATGAAGATCGAGGAGTACGCACCGGCGGCGAGACCGACGAACAGCGACAGCGAGATGTCGTTGAGCATGCCGGCACCGAGGAAACCGCCACCGATGAACAGCAGGCCCGCCACCGGCAGCAGAGCGACCACCGTGGTGTTGACGGAGCGGACCAGGGTGCTGTTGATCGAGCGGTTGGCGATGTCGCTGTAGGTCCAGCGGGTCTGCTTGGTGATGTCCTTCGTCTGCTCCTTGAGGCTGTCGAAGACGACGACCGTGTCGTAGAGCGAGTAACCGAGGATCGTCAGCAGACCGATCACCGTGCCGGGTGTGACCTCGAAGCCGACGAGGGCGTAGATGCCGACCGTGATGGTGATGTCGTGGATCAGCGCGACGAACGCGGCGAGTGCCATGCGCCACTCGAACGCGATCGCCAGATAGATCACCACCAGGACCAGGAAGATCCCGAGGCCCTGCCAGGCCTTGTTGGCGATCTGCTCACCCCAGCTGGGGCCGACGAGCTCGCCGGTGACGTCCTTCTCGGCGACGCCCAGGTCCTTGGCCAGCTCCGCGGAGACGTTGTCGGCCTTGTTGGTGTCGATGCCCGCGACCTGGATGCGCAGGCTGCCGTTGCCGAGCTTCTGGACGATGGCGTCGTGGCCGGACGCCTCCTCCGCGTACTTCTCCGCCTGGGAGACCGAGGCGGCGGTCTTCGCCGGGGTGGTGAAGACCGCTCCGCCCTGGAACTCGATGCCCATGTTCAGGCCGCGCACCGCCAGGCCGACGATGGCCGTGATGGTGATCAGGATGGAGATGCCGTACCAGATCTTGCGGTTGCCGACGAAGTCGTAGCCGACCTCGCCACGGTGCAGTCGGGCGCCGAGGTTGCCGAGCTTCGACATCTCACGCCTCCTTCGTCTCGACGGGGGCGGAGGGACGGCGCGTGCGGCGCAGCGGCGGACGGGCACCCAGTCGCTTGGGATCGAGGCCGGACCAGCTGTGGCCGCTGCCGAAGAACTTGCTGCGGGCCAGGAGCGTCAGCAACGGCTTGGTGAACAGGAACACCACGACCACGTCGAGCAGCGTGGTCAGGCCGAGCGTGAACGCGAAGCCCTGGACCTTGCCGACGGTGACGATGAAGAGCACCGCGGCAGCGAGGAACGACACGAAGTCGGAGACCAGGATGGTGCGCCGGGCGCGCGGCCAGGCCCGCTCGACGGCGGGGCGCAGCGTGCGGCCCTCGCGGATCTCGTCGCGGACGCGTTCGAAGTACACGATGAACGAGTCCGCTGTGATGCCGATGGCGACGATGGCGCCACAGACGGCCGGGAGGTTCAGCGCGAAGCCGATGGCCGGGCCGAGCAGGGCCATGATCACGTAGGTGAGGGCGGCCGAGACCAGCAGCGAGGCGACGGCGACGAGCGCGAGGCCCCGGTAGTAGACCACCAGGTAGAGGACGACCAGGGCGAGACCGATCGCGCCGGCGATCAGACCGGCGTGCAGCTGCTCGCCACCGAGCGCGGCGGTCACCGTGGTGACGCTGTCCTCCTTGAAGCTCAGCGGCAGGGCGCCGTACGACAGCATGTTGGCGAGGGCCTGGGAGGACTCCTGGGTGAAGTTGCCGGAGATCTCCGCGTTGCCGCCGGTCAGGGCCTGGTTGACGGACGGGTCGGAGACGACCTCGCCGTCCAGGACGATGGCGAACTGGTTCTGCGGCGGCTGGTTCTTGGCCAGCTTGCCGGTGATGTCGCCGAACTTCTTGCGGCCGTCGGACGTGAAGTCCATGGTCACGGTCCAGCCGGCGCCGGTCTCCGTGTTAAAGCGGGCCTGGGCCTTCTTCACGTCGGTGCCGTCGACCTCGGCCGGGCCGAGGATGTACTTCTGCCACTGGTCGGACGAGTTCTTGCCGCAGGCCACCGTGGGGTCGGTGGGCTTGGCGCCCTTGCCGGCGTCGGCGCGGGCCTTCTCGTTCACGCAGTTGAGCGCGGCGTACTGCGCCTGAAGTTTGCTCGTGGCGTCGTCGGAGCCGCTGCTGGGGGACGGGGAGGCGCTGGCGGAGGCGTTCGTGGACGGCGTGGCGTCCGCCTTCAGGGCTTCGCTGGCCGCGCGGCCCTGCGTGGTGGAGGTCGCCGTCGGCGTGGCCGAGGGGGAGGACGAGGAGGTCGCCTTGTCGGTCGCCCCGCCCGAGGAGCTCGCGGAGGCGCTCGGCGACGGGCTGGGCGTCGCGGCGGCGCCGGAGAGCTCGGTGGCGAGCACCGGGCGGAAGTACAGCTTCGCGGTGGTGCCGACCTGGGCCCGGGCCTCCTTGGCGTTGGTGCCCTTGGGGATGTTGACGATGATGTTCTTCGTGCCCTGGGTCTGAACCTCGGTCTCCGAGACACCGAGACCATTGACACGGCGGTTCATGATCTCGACCGCGGTGTCCATGTTGGTCTTGTTGATCGCGGATTCCTGGCCCGGCTCGGTGACCGCGCGCAGCGTGATGCTCGTGCCGCCGGCCAGGTCGATGCCGAGACGCGGGGTGGTCTGCCCCGTGGCGAACATCCCCGCGGTGAGCCCCACGATGGCGATCAGGATGAGGGCCAGCGAGCGCCCTGGCTTGCTCTGGGCGCTCGCGTTCCGGCCCTTCTTAGGTGCTGCCACCTTCTCGTACTCCCTCTCGGGCCGCCTCGCGCCAGGTCAGCGGGCGAGCGGCCATGACTGGTGTCGGGATCCCGTGCGAGATCGGCATGTTCCGGGGCGCGCAGGCATGGCCCGCGCGCCCCGGGACACGGCTACTTCGCGTCGGACTCGCCGTCGGTCTTCTTCGGCTCGTCGTCCGTCTTCGCCTCGGCGGCCGGGGCGTCGTCGGACGTCTCCTCGGCCTCGTCCTTCTTGCCGAGGTCGACAGGCTTGTCGTCGGAGGCGGCGGCAGCGTCGGCGGCAGACTCGTCGGTCTCGGTGAGGGAGGAGGCGTCGTCCGGGACGACGTCGGACTTCAGGTCGTGCTCGACGCCGTGCACGATGCGGTTGTACTCGTCGTCGGAGAGGACGGCACCGATCGCGTTCTTGGCGAAGAGGAGCTCAACGCCCGGGCCGGCGTCAAGGAGGACCGTGTCGTCACTGACCTCCTTGACCGTCGCGTACATGCCCCCGATGGTGCGGACGCCGCTGCCGGGCTGCATATGGTTCCGCATGTCGGCCGCCTGCTGCTGCTTCTTCTTGGCCGACCGGGTCATCAGGAACATGGCCCCGATGAGCACGATGAACGGGAGGAGGGTCACGAGACTCACGGGTCGGTACTTCCTTCACACGACCGCGATGGTGAGCGGCCTGATGGTTGGGGGTATGTATGCCGTCGACAAAGGCGGCATCGGCGGAGTCTAAGCGAGTCCGCATGCATGGAACAACGCTCAGCATGGCACCGGGGTTCCTGGTCCGGCCAATGCCCTCGCCGTCACCGCACCATCACGCCCCGAACAGATCCTGTTGTCCGTTTCCCCCCGCTTGTGCCCGAGGCGGTGTGAGGCCGAGATGCGCCCATGCCGCGGGTGTGGCGACACGACCACGCGGAGTGCGGGCGAGCAGGCCCTCCCGTACGAGGAAGGGCTCGGCGACCTCTTCGACGGTCTCGCGCTCCTCCCCCACCGCGACCGCGAGCGTGGACAGGCCGACCGGGCCGCCGCCGAACAGCTTGAGCAAGGCCTCCAGAACACCGCGGTCGAGCCGGTCGAGGCCGCGGGCGTCGACCTCGTAGACGGCCAGGGCGGCTGCCGCGATGTCCCTGGTGATGATCCCGTCGGCCTTGACCTGGGCGTAGTCGCGGACGCGGCGCAGCAGGCGGTTGGCGATGCGGGGCGTGCCGCGGGAGCGGCCGGCGATCTCGGCGGCGCCGTCGGCCTCGATCTCGACGTCGAGCAGGTTGGCCGAGCGGTGGATCACGCGCTCCAGCTCGGTCGGTTCGTAGAACTCCATGTGCGCGGTGAAGCCGAAGCGGTCGCGCAGCGGGGGCGGTAGCAGACCCGCGCGCGTGGTGGCGCCGACCAGGGTGAACGGCGGGAGTTCGAGCGGGATGGCGGTGGCGCCGGGGCCCTTGCCGACGATGACGTCGACGCGGAAGTCCTCCATCGCCATGTAGAGCATCTCCTCGGCGGGCCGGGACATGCGGTGGATCTCGTCGAGGAAGAGGACCTCGCCCTCCTGGAGGGAGGAGAGGATCGCGGCGAGGTCGCCGGCGTGCTGGATGGCGGGCCCGGACGTGATGCGGATGGGGGCGCCCATCTCGGCGGCGATGATCATGGAGAGGGTGGTCTTGCCGAGGCCCGGGGCGCCGGAGAGCAGTACGTGGTCGGCGGTGGCGCCACGCGCGCGTGCGGCCCGCAGGACGAGGTCGAGCTGCTCGCGGACCTTCTCCTGACCGATGAACTCGTCCAGATCCTTGGGTCGCAGCGCGGCCTCGACGGCCTGGTCCTCACGGTCGGCGGACGGACCGACGAGCCGCTCGGCGGCGGGGGTGTCGGTCGTGTCGTCCCAGTTCATGGAGTGTGCCTCGGGGGTCGCGGTGGGTGTCGGAGGAGGGGTCTGGTACGCAGGTTCTGTCGTACGCCGGTGTCGTCGGGGCGGTCGATCAGCGCGCTCTGTTGAGGGTCTGCAGGGCCGCCTTCAGCAACTGGCCGACCTGGGGCGTCCCCGCGGCCGCTTCGGCCTGCGGGGCTACGGCGGACACGGCCTCGTCGGCCTCGCGGGTCGCGTACCCGAGGCCGATCAGGGCGGCGTGCAGCTGATCGCGCCAGCCTTGAGTGACCGGTGTGCCGACGGAGGGCGCGCCGAGCGGTTCGCCCAGGCGGTCCTTCAGTTCCAGGAGCAGTTTCTGGGCGCCCTTCTTGCCGATGCCGGGGACGGCGACGAGTGCCTTCTCGTCGCCGGTGGAGACAGCTCGGCGCAGGGCGTCCGGCGTGTGGACGGCCAGCATGGCCTGGGCGAGGCGTGGGCCGACGCCGCTCGCGGTCTGCAGCAGTTCGAAGATCTGGCGCTCGTCGTCGTCCGGGAAGCCGTAGAGGGTGAGCGAGTCCTCGCGGACGACGAGGGAGGTGGCCAGCTTGGTCTGCTGGCCCATTCGCAGGCCCGAGAGGGTGTTCGGCGTGCACTGGACTGCGATGCCGATCCCGCCCACCTCCACCACCGCGGAGTCGGGGGCGAGTGCGGCGACGGGGCCGCTGACGAACGCGATCATGCGAGACGGCCTTTCGATGAAGCCTTGGCTGAGTGCAGGGCGACGGCCTGCTGGAGTCGGTTCTGCGCGGGTGCGCGCCAGATGTGGCAGATGGCGAGCGCGAGGGCATCGGCGGCGTCGGCCGGCTTGGGCGGTGCGTCGAGCCGGAGCAGGCGGGTGACCATGGCGCCCACCTGTGCCTTGTCGGCTCGGCCGCTGCCGGTGACGGCGGCCTTGACCTCGCTGGGGGTGTGCAGCGCGACGGGGATGCCACGACGGGCGGCGCAGAGCATTGCGACCGCGCTGGCCTGGGCTGTGCCCATCACCGTACGGACGTTGTGCTGGCTGAACACGCGTTCCACGGCGACGAATTCGGGCTGGTGCTCGTCGAGCCAGGCTTCGAGGCCCTGTTCGATGGCGACGAGGCGGTGGCCCAGGTCCGCGTCCGGGGGCGTACGGACGACGCCGACGCCTCGCATCGTCAACGGGCGGCCGGCAACGCCCTCGACGACACCGACACCGCATCGGGTCAGTCCGGGGTCCACACCGAGTACGCGCACCTGACTCCTTCACTTCCCTCGTCTGCGTTTTCAGTTCCCTGTCCGTCCTGCGCAGCCAGGCTATCCGGCGGCACTGACAACGCGACGCCGGCCGGACCGGGTCACAGAGCAAGATCAAAAGGAAGGCAAAGGATCATGACCTGATGCCCCGACAAGACCGGCATGTCAGCAGAAAGCGGAGCGGCGCCGACCATTCTCCTTTGCTTCGCACACTTGATCGCTTATAGCTTCCGGAGCGTCGCGGACGGCAGACCACCGTCCGCGTTGTCGCGAACTGCACGTTCGCGTCGATCACTTGCACAAGAGAATCGGGGATTCCATGCGCAACATTGCGAAGGCTGCTGCCGTGACCGCGTCCGTCCTGCTGGCGGGTGTGGCCGTGGCGACTCCCGCGCAGGCGGCCACCAGGGCGAAGCACGAGGGCCGCAGCGGCTGCTTCAACTACTCGTGGGGCGACGGCGTTTCGACCACCACCGTCTACTACCACAACATCTGCAACCACAAGGCCACCATCAACATCTGGTGGAAGGACGGCGCAGTCGACTACATGAAGGCCGACACCGTCAAGGCCGACGGCAAGGGCAGCATGAAGCACACCGGCGACCTCAAGAGCGTCAGCGGCTGAACGGTCGCCTGACGCAGGGCCACACATGAGAACGGCCCGCCGAAGTCCTCTTCGGCGGGCCGTTCTCATGTCTCTGCTGTCTCTGCCGGAATGCCCGGCGTCAGGCGTCGACCTTCTCCATGATCTCGTCGCTGACGTCGAAGTTGGCGAAGACGTTCTGGACGTCGTCGCTGTCCTCGAGCGCGTCGATCAGCTTGAAGATCTTCTTGGCGCCCTCCTCGTCCAGCTCGACCTGGACGGACGGCACGAAGCTGGAGTCGGCGGAGTCGTAGTCGATGCCGGCCTCCTGGAGGGCGGTACGGACCGCGACCAGGTCGGTGGCCTCGCTGATGACCTCGAAGGACTCACCGAGGTCATTGACCTCCTCGGCGCCCGCGTCCAGGACGGCGGTGAGGACGTCGTCCTCGGTCAGCTCGCCCTTGGGGACGATGACGACGCCCTTGCGGCTGAACATGTACGACACGGAGCCGGGGTCGGCCATGTTCCCGCCGTTGCGGGTCATGGCGACGCGGACGTCGGAGGCGGCGCGGTTGCGGTTGTCGGTGAGGCACTCGATGAGCACCGCGACGCCGTTCGGGCCGTAGCCCTCGTACATGATCGTCTCGTAGTCGGCACCGCCGGCCTCGAGGCCGCCACCGCGCTTGATCGCGGAGTCGATGTTCTTGTTCGGCACCGACTGCTTCTTGGCCTTCTGGACGGCGTCATAGAGCGTCGGGTTGCCGTCGAGGTCGACGCCGCCCATGCGCGCCGCGACCTCGATGTTCTTGATCAGCTTCGCGAAGAGCTTGCCGCGCTTGGCGTCGATCACGGCCTTCTTGTGCTTCGTCGTGGCCCATTTAGAGTGGCCGGACATCTGCCTGTCTCCTTCGCGTAACCCATCTATGAACGAACGCCAGAGATCCTACAAGGACTCCGCTGTCCGGTCCGCGCGCACCATGTCGACGAACAGGCCGTGCACACGGTGGTCGCCGGTCAGTTCGGGGTGGAACGACGTGGCCAGCGCATTGCCCTGGCGGACCGCGACGATGTGGCCGCCGTGCTCGGCGAGGACCTCGGCCTCGGCGCCGACGGACTCGACCCAGGGGGCGCGGATGAAGACGCCCTCCACAGGATCGCCCTCGACGCCGTTCACGTCGACCGCCGCCTCGAAGGACTCGTTCTGTCGGCCGAAGGCGTTGCGGCGCACGATCATGTCGATGCCGCCGACGGTCTCCTGGCCCGAGCGCGGGTCGAGGATCTTGTCGGCGAGCATGATCATGCCGGCGCAGGTGCCGTAGACGGGCATACCGCCCTGCACGCGCGCGCGGAGCGGCTCCATCACGCCGAACAGGACGGCCAGCTTGGAGATGGTCGTGGACTCGCCGCCGGGGATGACGAGGCCGTCGACCTCGGCGAGCTCTTCGGGGCGCCGCACCGGCCTGGCCACGGCGTCGGCCGCGGCCAGGGCGATGAGGTGCTCCCGTACGTCGCCCTGGAGGGCCAGGACGCCTATGACGGGTGCGTCAGTCATGTACGTGCAGTCCTTGGAGGGTGCTTACCAGCCGCGGTTGGCGTAGCGCTCGGTCTCGGGGAGGGTGTCGCAGTTGATGCCGACCATGGCCTCGCCGAGGTTGCGGGACGCGTCCGCGATGATCTTCGGGTCGTCGTAGAAGGTGGTCGCCTTGACGATGGCGGCGGCGCGCTTGGCCGGGTCGCCGGACTTGAAGATGCCGGAGCCGACGAAGACGCCCTCGGCGCCGAGCTGGCGCATCAGCGCGGCGTCGGCGGGGGTGGCGACACCGCCGGCGGAGAACAGCACCACCGGGAGCTTGCCGAGCTCGGAGACTTCCTTGACCAGCTCGTACGGGGCGCGCAGTTCCTTGGCGGCGGCGTACAGCTCGTTGTTGTCGAAGCCGCGCAGCTTGGCGATCTCGTTCTTGATCTGGCGCAGGTGGCGGACGGCCTCGACGACGTTGCCGGTGCCGGCCTCGCCCTTGGAGCGGATCATGGCCGCGCCCTCGGCGATGCGGCGCAGGGCCTCGCCCAGGTTGGTGGCGCCACAGACGAAGGGGGTCGTGAAGGCCCACTTGTCGGAGTGGTTGACCTCGTCGGCCGGGGTGAGGACCTCGGACTCGTCGATGTAGTCGACGCCGAGGGACTGCAGGACCTGGGCCTCGACGAAGTGGCCGATGCGGGACTTGGCCATGACCGGGATCGAGACGGCGTCGATGATGCCCTCGATCATGTCCGGGTCGGACATCCGGGCCACTCCGCCGTCCTTGCGGATGTCGGCGGGGACCCGCTCCAGGGCCATGACGGCGACGGCGCCCGCGTCCTCGGCGATCTTCGCCTGCTCCGGCGTGACGACGTCCATGATCACGCCGCCCTTGAGCTGCTCGGCCATGCCGCGCTTCACGCGCGCGGTGCCGGTCTCGGGAGCCTGGTTTGCGGAAGTGGACACGGGTGACCTCACTCGGTGAAAAAGGGGTTACTGCAAGCACCGAGGAAACGGGAGTGGACCAGGCCACAGCAAGGGCCAATGGGAAGCCGGTGGATCCTTTTCCGGCCCGTTGGCACGAATGCGCTGGTCAGGCGGCCCTGTCGACCAACGCCACGGGCGGCTCGTCGTCCATCTCGAAGGCCAAGGGGAACGGGGCGTGGCCCGCCAGGCGGAACCAGCGGACCTTCCTGTGCCGGCGCAGCGCCCGGGCCGCCCGTACGGCGTCGTTGTGGAAGCGGCGGGCCATCGGTACCCGGCGGACCGCCTCGGTCAGCTCGCGGGCCGCCTCCTCTCCCCCGGGCGCCTCCCGCACCGCCTGCACCTGCTGGGTCTCGGCGAACACGGCCCGCAGCGCCTGGCTCAGGTCGCTCTCGGCGACCTCCCGCTGCTCCTCCTCGGCCTGCCGGGCGGCGTGGGCGGCCTCGTACAGGACGATCGACGCGGCCGGATCCAGCACGCCGGAGGTGGCCAGTTCCTGGGCGACCGAGGCGCGGCGCAGCAGCTGTGCGTCGAGGGCGGCGCGGGCCGCGTCGATTCTGGCGTGCAGCCGGTCGAGGCGGCCCGCGGTCCAGCTCAGGTAGAGGCCGATCGCGACGAGGGCTACGAGGATCCAGATCAGAGTTGCGGTCACGGGCCGCAGACTAGCTCCGCGGGGTGAGCCGGGTTCTCCTCGGGGCGTCGGTGTCGGGTCGGGGCGTCGGTGTTGCCGTCACTGGGGGCTGCCGCCCCCAGACCCCCGCTTCGGCCCTGAACGGGCCTCGTCCTCAAACGCCGGACGGGCTGAATTGCCTGGACCGGCGCCGAGCACAAACCGTCGGCGCGCGCTCGCCCTCAGTCCCGCGCCAACCCCAACCGAGCCCGCAGACCGCTTCCGCTGCCCCCGGCCCGTTCGTCCGCCGCCACCGCAGCCACCGCAGCCGCCCCCGCCGTCACCGTCTCGTACACCGACAGGATGTCCGCCCCGACGGTGGACCAGTCGAAGCGGCGGACATGCTCGCTGCCCCGCTCCCGCAGCTCGGCCAGGCGGGCCGGATCCTCCATGAGGCGTACCGCTGCCTCGGCCAGGGCGTCCGCGTCCTCGTTGGTGAAGAGTTCGCCCGCCGCGCCCTGGTCGAGGACCTGGGCGAAGGCGTCCAGGTCCGAGGCGAGGACCGGGGCGCCGGCCGACATTGCCTCGACCAGGATGATCCCGAAGCTCTCGCCGCCGGTGTTGGGCGCGACGTAGAGGTCGACGCTGCGCAGCAATCGGGCCTTGTCCTCGTCGCTGATCATCCCGAGGAACTCGACGCGGGAGCGGAGCTCCTTGGGCAGCGACTCGACCGCCTCCTCCTCATCACCCCGGCCCGCCACCAGGAGCCTGGTCTGCGGGCGGGCCGCGAGGATCTTCGGCAGGGCCCTCATCAGCACCGGCAGGCCCTTGCGGGGCTCGTCGATACGGCCGATGAAGCCGATCGTGCCGCCCTGCCACTCGGGGTTGGGCTCGGCCTTGGCGAAGAAGTCGACGTCGACGCCGTTGGGGATCACCACCGCGTCGCCGCCCAGATGTTCCACCAGCGTGCGGCGGGCGTACTCGCTCACCGCGATCCGGGCGCTGATCTTCTCCAGGGCCGCCTGGAGGATCGAGTACGCGGCGATCATCGCCTTGGACCGGGGGTTGGAGGTGTGGAACGTGGCGACCATCGGGCCCTGAGCCGCCCAGCAGGTCAGCAGGCCGAGGGACGGTGAGGCCGGCTCGTGGATGTGGACCACGTCGAACTCGCCGTCGTGCAGCCAGCGGCGTACGCGGGCCGCCGAGAGGAAGCCGAAGTTCAGGCGGGCGACCGAGCCGTTGTACGGGACCGGCACGGCGCGGCCCGCCGAGACCACGTACGGCGGGAGCGGGGTGTCGTCGTCGGCCGGGGCCAGGACGGACACCTCGTGGCCGAGCCGGATGAAGTACTCGGCGAGGTCGCGGATGTGGAACTGGACGCCGCCCGGCACGTCCCAGGAGTACGGGCAGACGATCCCGATCTTCACGGACGTTCCCCGTCCCGGGCGTCGGACGGTCGTGGTTCCAGGTCGGCGAGCCACAAGCGCTGGAGCATGTGCCAGTCCTCCGGATGTTCGGCGATCCCCGTGGCGAAGGCATCGGCCAGCGCCTGTGTCATGACAGACGTCTTCTCGGCCCGGGTACCTGTCCCGGGCACCTCGATCGGAGGATGCACCCGCCCCTGCATGACCGGTGAGTCGTCGTACCAGAGCGTGACGGGGAGCAGCAGCGCCCCGGTCTGCTGGGCCAGCAACGCCGGTCCGGCGGGCATGCGTGCCGTGTCGCCGAAGAACTCGACCTCGACGCCGGACGCCGACAGGTCGCGGTCGGCGACCAGGCAGACCAGACCGCCGTCGCGCAGCCTGCGGGCCAGCGTGCCGAAGGCGGTGCCGCCGCTGTGCGGCAGGACCTCCATGCCGAGGCCCTCGCGGTAGGCGACGAAGCGGTCGTAGAGCGTCTCGGGCTTGAGGCGTTCGGCGACCGTGGTGAACGGCGTCTCGAGCTTCGTGGTGACCCACGCGCCCGCGAGGTCCCAGTTGGCCAGGTGCGGCAGGGCGAGAACGACGCCGTTGCCGGCGTCCAGGCCGTCGGTCAGGTAGTGGACGTCCTTGACGTCGAAGCCGCCCTTGACGCGCTCGGCGCTCCAGGCGGGCAGCCGGAAGGACTCCATCCAGTAGCGCAGGTACGACCGCATGCCCGCGCGGGAGAGCTCGGCGAGGCGCTCCGGGGTCGCGTCGGGCACCACGCGCGCGTAGTTGCTCTCCAGCCGCTGCACGCCCTTGCCCCGCTGCTTCCAGGTGAGGTCGGCGATGGTGCGGCCGAGCCGTACGGCGACCGGCTCGGGGAGCTTCTTGACGGTGCCCCAGCCGAGGCCGTACAGCGCGTCCGTGAGCCGATCCTGGGCACTCACTTGGCTGCCTCGCTCCCTTGAGAGGCGTTCCGCTGAGAGGCGTTCTGCGGCTTCTCCTGCGCTGTCTCCGCCGCTGCCCCCGCCTCCGCCTCCGCGGACTCGCGGCGGACCGTGACGACCCGCTGGATCAGCGTGACGAGGCTGCCTACGGCGACGATCCACAGGGCGACGGGCAGCAGGTACTGGATGCCGGGTACCCCGAACTTGTGCAGGCCCGCCAAACCGGCCGCTACCAGGGAGATCACCAGGCGCTCGGCCCGCTCGACGAGACCGTTGACCGCGACCGGCAGGCCGATCGATTCGCCACGTGCCTTGGTGTACGACACCACCTGGCCGCTGGCCAGGCAGAAGATCGAGACGGCGCACAGGACGAGGTCGTTGCCCCCACCGGCGTACCAGAGGATGAAGCCGCCGAAGATCGCGCCGTCGGCCACCCGGTCGAGCGTGGAGTCCAGGAAGGCGCCCCAGCGGCTGGAGCGGCCGAGCTGGCGGGCCATGTTTCCGTCGACGAGGTCGGAGAACACGAAGAGCGTGATCACGACCGTGCCCCAGAAGAACTCGCCCATGGGGTAGAAGACCAGCGCGCCCGCGACCACACCGGCGGTGCCGATGAGCGTGACAGTGTCGGGGCTGACGCCCCGCCGGATCAGAAACGCGGCGAACGGTGTGAGGACACGCGTGAAGAATGCACGCGCGTACTTGTTCAGCATGGCCTTCCCGAGGGTCGGTGTGGCGCCGTGCGGCCCTTGCTGGCCACCGGCTGGCCCATCGTAGCCACGCGCGCGTGCGGGCGACCGCCGGGCACTCGTACACAGGTCTGGCGGCCCGGCCCGCCGGTGCGCGGGGGCGCGATCGCGTCCGCCGTATGGACGCACCGTGAAGGCAGTGGAAAGCTCGAAGAACCGCGGGCGTCACCGGAGCCGCCATCGCTGGGGCACCTCCCGGGCGAAGCCTGGGGGAGGATCCGTATGCCCGCGCCCACAGTGACCTCACCGTGCACGGGAGGCAGGATCATGGGCGACAAGGCGAGCGCACACCCCGGAGCCGCCGGCAGGGCTACGGCGGCCGACCACCCCGCGTCCGTACGGAATGTGGTGCTGGTCGGCCACTCCGGATCGGGCAAGACCACATTGGTGGAAGCCCTCGCACTCACGGCAGGGGCGGTGAACCGGGCGGGCCGCGTGGAGGACGGCGGCACCGTCTCCGACTACGACGAGATCGAGCACCGGCAGCAACGCTCGGTGCAGCTCTCCCTGGTGCCGGTCGAATGGGACGGCATCAAGGTCAACCTTCTGGACACCCCCGGATACGCCGACTTCGTCGGGGAGCTCAGGGCCGGTCTGCGAGCTGCGGACGCGGCCCTTTTCGTCGTCTCGGCCTCGGACGGCGTGGACGGCTCGACCCGCATGGTGTGGGAGGAGTGCGCGGCGGTCGGCATGCCCCGCGCGATCGTCGTCACGCACCTGGAGGCCGCGCGGGCCGACTACGAGGAGATGACGCGGATCTGCGCGGAGGCGTTCGGCGGGGACGACCCCGACGCCGTACTCCCGCTGTATCTGCCGCTGCACGGCCCGCAGGGCCCGGACGGGCACGCGCCCGTGACCGGTCTGATCGGGCTGCTGTCGCAGCAGCTGTTCGACTACTCCTCCGGGGAGCGCAAGGGGTCCGAGCCGGGCGAGGACCAGTTGCCGCAGATCGAGGAGGCGCGCAACCGGCTGATCGAGGGGATCATCGCGGAGAGCGAGGACGAGACCCTCATGGACCGGTATCTGGGCGGCGAGCAGGTCGACGTCAAGACGCTGATCGAGGACCTGGAGCGAGCCGTCGCGCGCGGCACGTTCTTCCCCGTCCTGGCCGCCGCCCCGGCCGTCGACGGCGCCCGGCAGGGGCTGGGCACGATCGAGGTGCTGGAGCTGATCACGCGGGGCTTCCCGACCCCGCTGGAGCGCGAGGCACCGCGGGTCACCACCGTCGACGGCAAGCCGCGCGAGCTGAAGCTGTGCGACCCGAACGGGCCGCTGGTCGCGGAGGTCGTGAAGACGGCGTCCGACCCGTACGTCGGCCGGGTGTCGATGGTGCGGGTCTTCTCCGGCACCCTGCGCCCCGACGAGACGGTCCATGTCTCCGGGCACGGGCTGACCGACCGCGGGCACGAGGACCACGACGTCGACGAGCGGATCGGCGCCCTGTCCGCGCCGTTCGGCAAGCAGCAGCGCACCCTCACGCACGCCATCGCGGGCGACCTGGCGTGCGTGGCGAAGCTGAGCCGCGCGGAGACCGGCGACACGCTGTCGGCCAAGGACGACCCGCTCCTGATGGAGCCCTGGCAGATGCCCGACCCGCTGCTGCCGCTCGCCATCCAGGCGCACAGCAAGGCCGACGAGGACAAGCTGTCGCAGGGTCTGTCCCGGCTGGTCGCCGAGGATCCGACGATGCGGCTCGAACAGAACCAGAACACCCACCAGGTGGTGCTGTGGTGCCTGGGCGAGGCGCATGCGGACGTCGCTCTCGAACGGCTGCGCAGCCGCTACGGCGTCCAGGTCGACGTCGTGCCGCACAAGGTCTCCCTGCGGGAGACGTTCGCGAACAAGTCGGCGGGCCGCGGTCGGCATGTGAAGCAGTCCGGCGGGCACGGGCAGTACGCGATCTGCGAGATCGAGGTGGAGCCGCTGCCGGGCGGCTCGGGCATCGAGTTCGTGGACAAGGTCGTCGGCGGCGCGGTGCCACGGCAGTTCATCCCGTCGGTGGAGAAGGGCGTAAGGGCGCAGGCGGCCAAGGGAGTTGCGGCCGGGCATCCGCTCGTCGACATCCGGGTCACGCTGCGGGACGGCAAGGCGCACTCGGTGGACTCCTCCGACGCCGCGTTCCAGACGGCCGGCGCGCTCGCGCTGCGCGAGGCTGCGGCCGACACGAAGATCCATCTGCTGGAGCCGGTGGCCGAGGTGTCCGTCCTGGTCGGCGACGACTACGTCGGCGCCGTGATGAGCGACCTGTCCGGGCGGCGCGGCCGCGTCCTCGGCACCGAGCAGACCAGCGGTGGCCGCACGCTCATCAAGGCCGAGGTGCCCGAGATCGAGATCGGCCGGTACGCCGTCGATCTGCGGTCGCTGTCGCACGGCACCGCACGCTTCAACCGTTCGTACGCGCGGCACGAACCGATGCCGCCGCAGGTCGCCGAAAGGATTCGTGAAGAGGCGCGCGACGCCTCGTAGTTGACCCCCGGCGCCGCCGAGCGGCTTCTCACGGCGGCGCCGACAAGCGGCCTTTGCGGAACGCTCCCCTCCGCGTCGGCGGGCGGCATTGGGCCGTCCGCCGACGATTGTCGGTGGCGGAGGATACGCTGATCAGTGATCAACAGGTGTGCGCAGCACGGAAGTCGGGAAGGCCGCAGAAGCGACAGTGCGGCGATCGGGGGCGGGAATGACCGTTGAGAGCGGTTACGCGGACATCTTCGGTCCGCAGGTTCCGCGCACGGCCGGCGAGGGACAGACGGCGACGTTCGCGCTGGCCTCGGCGGCCTATCGGGACAATCCGTTCGAGGAGATCAAGAAGGCCGACAACGAATGGCATCAGACCGACGTCAAGGAAGGCCGCAAGTGGGCCAAGATCTTCCGGCCCAACCTGGGTGAGGCCTTCTCGCGGGCGGTGGTCGACCGCATGCTCGGCAGCGGCCGCAAGCCGCTCATCCAGTCCTTCGGCACCGAGCCGCAGGTCGTCGTCGACCACTGTCTGGCCGCCAACAACATCCGCAAGGACCGCGACCGGCTACTGAGCGCCATCATGGTGATCTGCGGTGTGCTCTTCCTGCCCGGGCTGCTGATCTGGCTGCTGATCTTCACGCTGCGCACCACCATGACCAAGGGGGACGCGAAGCGGGGCGGTGCGCTGGCCTCGGCGCTGCTCGTCGCGGCGGGCGCGCTCGCCGTGCTCTTCCTGATCCGTATGCCGTTCACCGGCTTCTGGGCCTGGTACGCGCGCGCATCGGTCGTGATGCCCGTGGTCGGCTGGTTCTGGGCCAAGCTGGTCTGCGAGCGCACGGCGAAGGACCTGCGGGAGCGGTGGGACAGCCTGCTGGCAGGCAGCAGCGTCGGCGCGAAGGTTCCGGAGGCGGTGCCGAGCAGCCCCGGTGAGACCGCGGCCGAGCAACTGCGCCAGTCCCTCGCCAAGCTCAGCGCGGAGCAGCAGTCCAACTCCGTGTTCTACGCCGGGCCCAAGGGGATACTCGGCATGGGCACCCGCTGGGGCAGCTGGCAGCTGGCCGAGAACCTGGTTCCCGCCCACGCCGACCGGGAGATCCACCCCTTCCGCAGCTGGGACGTCATCCGCGCGATCCATGACCAGCTGCGCATGCTGGAGCGCGGTCCGTTGAACACCGGCGGTTTCCCGAAGCCCTCGATACGGCACTGGATCGTCACGCCGATCGCCGAGGGCGCGAAGGCGGTGTCCCGGCCGGAGGGCACGGATGTCGACGCGTACCAGGTCAAGCAGCACGCGATACAGGACATCTGCAACAAGCAGCAGTTCGGCAGCGGTGACCGGCACTACCTGGGCGTCCAGTGGACGCTGTGGGACGGGCAGTTGATCATCACCATGCTGATCACGGTGACCGTGCTGCACGAGACGTTGCGCATCGAGGTGACCGGCCATGCCCTCGGCCCGGTCAACGGACTGTTCACCACGAAGCCGGAGGCGCCGTCGAAGGAGGTCGCCAAGTCGCTGAAGCCGTGGGAGACCCGCAAGGTGAGCCTTCCGCTGGTGAACACCGACGAGGTGGTACGGCTGGCGGTGCGGGCCCCGATCTCCTGGTATCCCCCGCTGCTGAACTGGCTCGGCGGGACGATAGGTCTGCCCGAGCCGTTCGGGCTCCGGCACGCGTGGGCGGATCAGCCGTGGCGACACCGCTTCATGGCCGACGACGCGCTGCGGGCCGCCACGCCGGTGCTGCGGGTGGTGCATGCCGCGGCGATCAAGGTGCTGGACGAGAACGGGGTGGACACGGAGAAGTTCGGTACGCGCTCGGCGTTCCTGAGTACGGCTGTGCAGGACGCGTCGCCGAGGAAGGCCGACGTGTACGACGCGTAGGCTTCCGGCGGTTGAGCCGTGTGAGGTGGGTCTGGGTGGCCTTCCCTGGGGGCTGCGCCCCCAGACCTCCCTTCGGCCTGAACGGCCTCGTCCTCAATCGCCGGACGGGCTGATCGGTGTCGCCCCCGGCCGAGACATCACGCCGTCGGCCACGCCTCCGCCAGCATCTTGCGCGTGTCCGCCAGCAGCTGCGGCAGCACCCGTGTGTGGCCCACCACCGGCATGAAGTTCGTGTCGCCGCCCCAGCGCGGGACGATGTGCTGGTGGAGGTGGGCCGCGATGCCGGCGCCGGCGACGGAGCCCTGGTTCATGCCGATGTTGAAGCCGTGGGCGCCGGACGCGGTCCGCAGGGCCGTCATCGCCTGCTTGGTCAGGGCGGCTAGCTCGATGGTCTCCGGCTCGGTGAGGTCGGTGTAGTCGGCGACATGGCGGTAGGGCACGACCATCAGATGGCCGCCGTTGTACGGATACAGGTTGAGAACCGCGTACACCTGCTCACCGCGCTTGACGATCAGCCCGTCCTCATCGGACTTGGCCGGGATCGAGCAGAAGGGGCAGCCGTCGTCGGCTCCGGGGCCGGTCGGCTTGTTCTCACCCTGGATGTAGGCCATCCGATGGGGCGTCCACAGGCGCTGGAACGCGTCCTGGATCCCCACTCCCCACTGCTGCTCCGGCTCACTCGTCATGCGTGCAGCATATGGCTTCGTCCGTTCGCGGCGTGTCGCCGGGGCTGGCACCCGATCGCCCCGGGCCAAGCTGGGCCGGTGGACGATGACAGTCGTTTGGCCCGCTGGCGGCGGCACACCGAGATCGCTCTCTTCGTGGCATCGCAGATCTTCCTCGCCTCCTACGCGGTCCGCGTCCTGGGCCATGGTCATCTGTCGGAGGCCGAACTCGACCTCTGCCTCGCGCTGATGTTCGCCGCGTGGGCCATGTTCGGCTTCGACTACGCCGTGTGCTGGCGGCTCAGCGGGCAGCGCCTAGCCTTCGTACGGACGCACCTGCTGGACACCGTGGTGCTGGTGCTGCCGTTGTTGCGGCCGCTGCGGGTCGTGAAGGTGTACGAAGCCGTCCAGCGCCGGCACGGACGGCCCCGGCTCTCCCTGCACGCGCGCGTGATCGTCTACGCCGGGCTGTCCACCCTGCTGCTGGGCTTCACCGGCGCCCTGGCCGTCTACGACCAGGAGCGCGGGGCGCCGGGCGCGACGATGCGGAGCTTCGGGGACGCCGTGTGGTGGACGTGCTCGACCCTCGCCACGGTCGGCTACGGCGACGTCACTCCCGTCACGTCGCGCGGGCGGGTGATCGCCGTCGGGGTCATGGCCGTGGGGCTGGGCCTGCTCGGGGCCGTGACCGGCACGTTCGCCTCATGGCTCCTGCAGGTCTTCTCCCACGAGGACGACGAAAGGCCCCCGGGAGGCTGAACTCCCCGAGGGCCTTCGTCACATACGAGCGTCAGACCTGCGCCCGCTCCTCGACCACCGTCGCGATCTTCGCGATGGCCTCGTCGAACGGGATGCCGTTCTCCTGCGAGCCGTCGCGGTAGCGGAAGGAGACGGCGTTGTTGGCCATGTCCTCGTCGCCCGCGATGACCATGAAGGGCACCTTCTGCTTCTGGGCGTTGCGGATCTTCTTCTGCATACGGTCGGAGGAGGAGTCGACCTCGACCCGCAGGCCCTTCTTCTTGGCGGCCGCGGCGAACTTCTCCAGGAAGTCCACGTGCCCGTCGCCGATCGGGATGCCGATCGCCTGGACCGGGGCCAGCCAGGCCGGGAAGGCGCCCGCGTAGTGCTCGAGCAGAACCGCGAAGAACCGCTCGATGGAGCCGAACAGCGCGCGGTGGATCATGACCGGGCGCTGCTTGGAGCCGTCCGCGGAGGTGTACTCCAGGTCGAAGCGCTCCGGCAGGTTGAAGTCGAGCTGGATGGTCGACATCTGCCAGGTGCGGCCGATGGCGTCCTTGGTCTGGACGGAGATCTTCGGGCCGTAGAAGGCGGCGCCGCCCGGGTCCGGAACCAGGGGCAGGCCCTGCTTCTCGGCGACCTGGCGCAGCGTCTCGGTCGCCTCCTCCCAGACCTCGTCGGAGCCGACGAACTTCTCCGGGTCCTTGGTGGACAGCTCCAGGTAGAAGTCGGTCAGGCCGTAGTCGCGCAGCAGGCCGAGGACGAAGGTGAGCGTCTTGTCGAGCTCCTCCGACATCTGCTCGCGCGTGCAGTAGATGTGCGCGTCGTCCTGGGTGAAGCCACGCGCACGCGTGAGGCCGTGCACCACGCCGGACTTCTCGTACCGGTAGACGGTCCCGAACTCGAAGAGGCGCAGCGGCAGTTCACGGTAGGAACGCCCGCGCGCGTCGAAGATCAGGTTGTGCATCGGGCAGTTCATGGGCTTGAGGTAGTAGTCCACGCCCTCGTCGAGCTGCATGGGCGGGTACATGCCCTCGGCGTACCAGTCCAGGTGGCCCGACGTCTCGAAGAGCTTCCCCTTCGTCGCGTGCGGGGTGTAGACGAACTCGTAGCCCTCTTCCTCGTGACGGCGCCGCGAGTAGTCCTCCATGACGCGGCGGACGATGCCGCCCTTGGGGTGGAAGACGGCGAGGCCGGAGCCGATCTGCTCCGGGATGGAGAACAGGTCGAGCTCGTTGCCCAGCTTGCGGTGGTCGCGCTTCTCGGCCTCGGCGAGGAAGTCGAGGTAGCCCTTGAGCTCGTCCTTGGACGGCCAGGCGGTGCCGTAGATGCGCTGGAGCATCGGGTTCTTCTCGCTGCCGCGCCAGTAGGCGGCGGCGTTGCGCATCAGCTTGAACGCCGGGATCGCACGGGTCGACGGCAGGTGGGGACCGCGACAGAGGTCCTTCCAGCACAGGTCGCCGGTCTTGGCGTCCAGGTTGTCGTAGATCGTCAGCTCACCGGCGCCGACCTCGACGTCCGCGCCGTCGTCGGACGAGGCGGAGCCCTTGAGGCCGATCAGCTCCAGCTTGTAGGGCTCGGCGGCGAGCTCCTCGCGGGCGGCGTCGTCGGTCACGACACGGCGGGCGAACTTCTGCCCCCGCTTCTGGATCTCCTGCATCTTCTTCTCGATGGCCTTGAGATCCTCGGGCGTGAACGGCTTCTCGACGTCGAAGTCGTAGTAGAAGCCGTCCTTGACGGGCGGGCCGATGCCCAGCTTGGCCTCGGGGAAGAGCTCCTGCACGGCCTGCGCCATCACGTGCGCGGTGGAGTGGCGCAGGATGTTGAGGCCGTCCTCGGAGGAGATCTCGACGCCCTCGACCTCCTCCCCGTCGACGAGCACGTACGACAGGTCCCTGAGCTCGCCGCCCACGCGCGCGGCGATGATCGAGCGCTCGCCGCCGAAGAGGTCGGCGGCCGTAGTCCCCGTCGTCACCACGCGCTCTTCCCGCTCGGAATCGCGTTGGATGATCACACGGACGTCTGACACCGGTCTCTCCTGACTGAAGGTGGGGTGCGGCGCCATACCAGGAGCGCGCGCATTACGCGATCGTACCGACCCCGGACGGCTGACCGCGAAACGGTCACATCAGCGGTCAGCCCTCCGCTGGGAGTGCCGTCATGGGGTCGTCGGTCGTCTGCAGCGTCGTCGTGGCTGGTCGCGCCCACGCGGCGGAGCCGCACACTGATACAGCCCCGCGCCCCTTCGGGCGCTGCGACCGTCCCCCTTCAGTCCCCGCCGTCCTCTCCCCCACACGCCTCCTCGAAGAAGTCGAGGTCCTCCTGCAGCGACTTCATCAGCCGGTCCCTCTCCGCCTCGTCCACCTGTACCGGTACGACCCCGGAGGCCCCGCTGACCTTGCGGAAGCCCCCGCGGCTCTCCAGCCGCCCGTGCACCCGCACCGGCAGCCCGACGAGGTGTGCGTGCCCGGCGATGCGGTACGCCTCTTCGTCCAGCGTCAGCCGGACGTGCGGAATCTCGGCGCCCGCGAGGACGCGCAGCCGCACGGTGCCCTCCCCGCGCGGCCCCGACCTGCGCATGCGTACGACCGCACCGGTGATCCGCACCGGCACGGACGGCTCCTCGTGCAGATAGCGGGCCCCTGCCTCGCGCAGCACGGGCAGGTCGCCCGGCGAGAACTCGACGGGCTCCACGCCGGCCGCGCAGTCCTCGGGCACGCCGGCCGCGGGCGCCCACTCGACGGCGATGCGTGCGCCCTCGGTACCGCGGACCAGGGCGATCAGCGCTTCGGTGAGCTCGCGGCTGACGCCCGCCTCGACGGCGCCGTCGAAGGCGTCCATGCCGCCGGTGGCCCGCTGGTAGTCGATGGCCTCGCGGGCGGCGTACAGAGCCTGGTGGAGGCGTACGGCGAGCGGGCGCCCCGTGGCGACCGGCACGAAGGCGGCAAGGCCGGGGCCTGAAGCCGCGGAGCCGACGAGGACGTTCTCCAGCATCGCAGCGGCCGAGCGGCGGTGCCGGGCGCCGTAATAGCCGGCACGCGCGCGTGTGGCGAGCGCCGCGGCGAGGAGCATCTGGCGGGCGGCGGTGCGCAGTTCCTCCTCGACGGTCCAGGGCGCGGCCCCGGCCGGCCCGCTCGGCGCGTCCCGCCACCAGCGGACCTCGTCGCTGGGCACCGCCAGCCCGATCAGCACCTCGCGCGCGGAGGGCATGCCGCTGCGGGAGAGGGCGTCGAGCGCCTCGCCGAGCAGGTCGTCGCTGTCGGGGAAGGCACGGGACTCGGGGACGAGCAGGCTCGTGCCGTTGCCGCCCGGTCCGGGCGGGGTCCAGCGGCCGTAGCGCCCGGCCGCTCCCCCGCGTCGCTGCCAGCCGTGCCGGTGCAGCAGGGCACTGAGCACGGCGGGGTCGACCTCGCCGGGCTCGGGGGGACGGTCCCAGGACGCTTCGACCGGGTGCGGCCGCGCTGGTCGTACCGGTTCCTCCAGGGGGCGGTGCGTCATGGTCTGCCTCCCGTCCCGACCCGCGTCATGATCTCGCAGAGGGCCCGGTCGTCGAAGATGCGTGAGGTCGGTATCCGCACGCTGGTCCGGCGCCGGCCGGTGATCGCGTGGCCGGCCAGGTTGACCCAGTAGCAGCAGTGCCGCAGATCGAGCCGGTCGTGGCCGGCGCGCAGCCACTGTTCCTGCGACCGCGGAACGATCATCACGACCAGGATCTTGTGCACCGAGACCGGGGTGCGGGCGAGCTTCGCCAGGTGGTCGTTGTCGAGGGTGAAGGAGAAGAAGCGGCCGGGCGGGTTCGGCGCGAGCTGGTACGTGGCCTTGAGCTGGACCTTGATGGTGACCTCGTCGTCGACCGTGTGGCCGGGCGCGCTGTGGCTGACGTGCCAGTCGATGCCGTTGTCCGGAAACGGCTGCGACAGGGAGCACCCGGCAGCCGCCGCGACGGCGTGCAGATAGCCCACCTGCAGTGTCTCCATGCAGGCGGTAGTGGCGAGTGAACCGCGATGGGGGCCCGTTCGTTCGGGCAGCAGCCCGCCCCGCTCGGGCTGCGCTATCGCCATGACCAACAGCCTTCCAAGCAAAGTGAATCCCCGCGCCGGGCCGCTGAACTGCAGCGACCCGCACTCCTGTTGTGTCCTTCCGGCGTACGGCGCAAACGGCCCGGGTATCACCAAACGGGCAGAAGACGGTGCGTCAGCTGCCAAGGGTGAACGAGGGGTTGTGTAGGTATGGCGTGCTGGTATGAGGGCCCGCTGGCGGCATTCGACACAGAGACGACAGGCGTGGACGTCGAGACCGACCGGATCGTTTCGGCGGCCGTCGTCGTCCAGGACGCCCCGGGCACCCGGCCGCGGGTGACCCGGTGGCTGGTGAACCCGGGTGTGCCGGTGCCGGAGGCGGCGACGGCGGTGCACGGACTGACGGAGGAGCATCTGCAGCGCAACGGCCGCTGGCCGGCGCCGGTGATGCATGAGATAGCCGAGGAACTGGCCGGACAGGCCACGGCGGCCCGGCCGCTCGTGGTGATGAACGCGCCGTTCGATCTGACGCTGCTGGATCGCGAGTTGCGCCGTCATCGCGCCTCGTCGCTGGACCGCTGGTTCGAGACGACGCCGTTGTTGGTGCTGGATCCGCGCGTCCTGGACAAGCATCTGGACCGCTATCGCAAGGGTCGCCGCACCTTGACCGACCTGTGCGCGCACTACGGCGTCACGCTGGACGGCGCGCACGACGCGGCGGCCGACGCACTGGCCTCGCTGGAGGTCGTACGGGCCGTGGGGCGCCGTTTCGCGGCCAGGCTCGAGCGCCTGTCGCCCGCCGAACTGCACACGCTGCAGGCGGTGTGGCACGCGGCACAGGCACGCGGGTTGCAGGCGTGGTTCGCGCGCAGCGGCGTCGAGGAGGCGGTGGACCCGGCGTGGCCCCTGCGGCCGGACCTGCCGGCGGCAGCCGCCTAGGTACGCGAGGCGAGGCGCACAAAAAAGCCGGTCCGCTGCTGCGGACCGGCCTTTCCCGGTGGGCGATACTGGGTTCGAACCAGTGACCTCTTCGGTGTGAACGAAGCGCTCTCCCACTGAGCTAATCGCCCGGGAACGGACTGAACAATACAGGTCCCCGCGCGTTTCCTTCAAACCGCTTGATGACCGTCTTAATGAGGGCCTTGCCGGCGGCCGGCCAAGTACGCCACCAGCCCTCGCCGCCCAGCCCGCATCATCAGCCAGTGGTTGGCGCGGAAGACGGGCCGCCCGGGCACGGCGAACCGCCTCAGCAGCGGCTTGTTCACGTCGACGACCTGCTCGTAGCGGGCGATGCTCCCGGTCCCCTCCGCAGTGAGGGTCCAGCGCGCCCAGCCGTCGATGTCCCCGGACATGGCGATCTCCAGCACTCCCGCCTCCCGGTCCCGCCGCACCTCGCGTGCGGTGAAGACCATGTCGTACGGCAGGACGGAGCGGATCGTGATCACTCCGGTGGTGTCACTGAGTTTGGTCACCGCACGCACCTGCGGCCACCAGCGGGGGTAGTCCTCGGCCTGTTCCAGCACGTCGTAGACAGTGGCGGGCGGCGCGGGCAGGGCCCACAGGCTGCGGAAGCGGTAGTGGCTCCAGTCCATGGGCCGAGTGTGCCCGACCGGCGCGTTCGTGCGGTACATGAGTACGTTCTGAGTACGCACACTCATGCCGTACGGCGTGACGCGGACCACACTCCAGGCATGACGCACTTTCCGCCACCGGCCGAGGAGTTGCGGCTCCTCGACCTCGAGCTGCACCAACTGGACGCCCGCCGGGCCCAGTTGATGCACCGTCGGGCCTGGCTGGTCACCGCGCTGCAAGCGGCGACGGCCCAGTCGGCCCCGGCCCCCTTCGCGCCCCCGCGCCCCGAGACCTCGGCACCCCGGGTCCAGAACGTCCTGCTGGTGCTGGGCGGTGTCCTGCTCACCATCGCCGCGATGGCGTTCACGCTGGTCAGCTGGGGGCACATGGGGATCGCCGGGCGGGCCCTGGTGCTCGGCGGGGTCACGGTGGCGGTGCTCGCCGCGCCGGTGCCGCTGCTGAAGCACGGGCTGCGGTCGACGGCCGAGTCGGTGGCGGGCCTCGGGCTGGCGTTGACCGTGCTCGACGCGTACGCGCTGCACGAGGTCGGGTTGGCCGACGTGGACGCCGTGGGCTACGTCGCGGCCGCGTCGGCGGTACTGGCCGCCCTGTGGACGGCGTACGGCCTGCTGCCGCGCACCTCCGAGCTGCGTCTGCCCCTGCCCGCCGCACTGGTCGCCGCCCAACTCCCGCTCACCCTGTGGGCGGTGGCGGCCGACGCGGGCCTGTACGGGATCACGGCCGCCGTGCTGGTGACGGCCGCGTTCGACACGGGTGTGGCGCTGCGGGTGCCTGCCGGGTCCGTACGGATCACCGCCGTGATCGGTGCGTACGGCATGGGCGCCTGGGGTGTGTGGGCCGCCGGCTGGCTGTCCTGGACGGCCACCGGCCCGAGCGCCGCCGCCCGTGCGGCGGCGCTCCTCCTCTTCGCGGCGGGCATCGCGCTGACGGCGGCCTGGCAGCAGGTCGCCGAGAAGCAGGCGGGCGGCCTCGCCGTCGCCGCCGGTCTCCTCACGGTCGCCGCGCTCGGCGGCACGGCCCGCTCCGTGCTGCCGGACGCGTGGACGGTCCCGGCGTATCTGGCGTGCGGGATCGCGCTGCTCGCTGCGGTACGGGTGGAACGGCTGCCGGAGACGGTACGGCGCGGGTTCGCCCGGGCCTCCGCCGCCGTACAGGGGCTTGCCCTGCTGTGGACGCTGCCCCTGGTGGGGATCGCGCTGCTGGGTCCGGTCACGTGGGCGGAGCGGGTGTGGTCCGGGGCGCCGGGTGGCGTACGGGAGGCGGTGACGGTCGGCGCGCCGTGGCCGTCGGACGCGGAGACGGTGCCCGTCGTCCTGGCGGTTGTCGCCGTCGTCCTGCTCCTCGCGGCGCGTGACACGCTCTGGCGGCCTCGGGCCCTCACCGGTGCGCCGGCACTGGCCTGGGCGACGGCGCTGGTCCTTCCGGCGGTGCTCGAAGTCCCCTATGCGGTGGGCCTGGTGGCTCTCGGCGCCACGACGGCCGGCGCCCTGGCGGCAGCGGCTTGGATACGGCTGTCCGAGCGCCCGGAGACGGAGAAGCCCTCGGCTCCCCCGACGACGGAACCGACCCCTGCGGAGCCGATCACTGTCGACTTCCCCACCCCTCGAACGACCGCCCTGGTCCTGGCCCTCCTCACCTCCCTCCCCTTCGCCTTCCTCTCCCTGGCCACCGAGGCGGCCACCCTCACCGTGCTCACAGCCCTGACGGCGCTCTTCGCGGCAGCCTCCTGGAAGCCGCACCTCGCCCCGGTCACGGCCCCGACCGCGCTCGCGTACGCCACCGCGCTCGCCTGCGCGACAGGTGCCGCGGCCGGCTGGGAGCCGCAGTACACCGCCCTGCTGGTCCTGGCGGTCCCGACGGCCGCGGCGCTGCTCGCGGCACGGCTCGGTGACGCCCGGGGGACGGCGCCGGTCGAGGTGGCAGGGGCGCTCGCCGGACTGCTCGCCGTCGGACTGGCCGCGGTCTCGGCCGACCTGCCGATGCTCGCCCTGGTGCTGGCGCTCTGCGGTCTGATCACCGCCGGCACGGCGATCCGCGCCGACCGCCGCCCCGTCGCCTACGCCTCCGGCGCGCTCTTCGTCCTGGCCGCCTGGGTGCGTCTGGCGGCCTGGGACATCGGGACGCCGGAGGCGTACACGCTGCCGGTCACCGTCCCGGCCCTGCTCGTCGGCGCCCTGCGCAGGCGCCGCGATCCGCAGGCCTCGTCCTGGACGGCGTACGGCCCCGGACTCGCCGCCACCTTGGTGCCGAGCCTCCTCGCGGCCTGGAGCGACCCGCACTGGACGCGCCCCCTGCTGCTGGGCCTCGGGGCCCTGGCGGTCACCCTGCTGGGCGCCGGGCACCACCTCAAGGCGCCGCTGCTGCTCGGCGGCACGGTGCTGGCCCTGGACGCCCTGCATGAACTCGCCCCGTACATCGTCCAGGTGACCGACGCACTCCCCCGCTGGGTGCCGCCGGCCCTGGCCGGCCTGCTGCTGCTCGCGCTCGGAGCGACGTACGAGCAGCGCATCAGGGATGTCCGCCGAGTACGGGACGTCTTGACGAGGATGGAGTGAAGCGCCCCTGAAAGGGGCGCGGGGAACTGCGCGACCAGCCCCATCGGACCCGCAGTTCCCCACAACCTGCTACGGCATCCTGTCTCCCAGCAACGCCAGGTTCTCGATCGCGGCGAGCCCGTACAGCGCCGTGTCGTTGGTGGACACCCAGCTCGCCTCACTGCCCGGAACCAGCGCGGCCGGACCGCTCAACTCCTCCGTCTTCCACGGCGCCGACTCCTTGTACCCGTCGGAGTTGTAGAACTTCTCCCACGCCCGCTTGGCAAGCTTCTCGTCCCCGGTCTTCACAGCCGCGTACGCGTCAAGCCGCGAGTGCCCCTGGAAGAGCAGCAGGCTGCCGAAATTGGAGCCATAGCGCGCCGCCTGCTCCGCCTTCGTCGCGTTGAAGTAGCGGCAGTAGTCGAAGTACGCCTCGTTGAACTTCGGCATGTCGACGAGGTCGATGAGCTCGGCGCACAGCTCGTTGAGACCGAAGACGGCGGAGAGGTGCGAGACGCCGACCACCGGCTTGTCCGCGATGGCGAACTTGCCCGTGTCGAGGTCGTACAGGCCGGTGCCCTGCACGAAGCCGTTCGGCTGGGCGGCGATCGTCTCCATGGTCGACAGCACGCGTCCCTTGGCCTTCTCCCACTTGGGCCCCTTGCGCTCCCACTCCGTCAGCCACGCCGAGACGAGCCCGCTCCAGTCCGTGCCGAAGCCGATCGACAGCGCGTGCCGGTCGGGCGTGTACGGCTCGGTGCGGATCTTGCGGATCGGGTCGAGGACGAGGAACGTCTCGTCGGAGTCGACGTTGGCGTGCATGAGGTCGCCGACGCGTTCGTCGGCGGTGAGGAAGTAGTAGTAGCGGCGGTAGGTGGTGTTGGCGATGCGTTGCTGCTTGGCACTGTCGGCGTAGTGCTGGACGCCGTGCCGGGTGCCGAGCCCGGCCCACTTCCCCAGGTGATAGACGTCGACCTCGCCCGTGTGGCGGGTCATCGCCTCGGCGAACCGGAAGATGTCCGCACGGCCGGAGCGCAGATACGCGAACCACAGCCAGAGGTCCGGCGAGAGCTCGGAGTTGTCCCAGGCGTAGCCGCCGATGTCGTAGCGCCACTGGTGCCTGACGGTGTCGTAGGTGTGCATGATGTCGCCGTAGTCCCAGAAGCCGTACCAACGGCGCATCTCCACCTGGTCCTTGTAGTAGGTGAAGAGGAAGTCGAGGTGGTCCTCGATCTTGGCCTTGGCCGGGGTGGAACGGTCCGGCTCGGAGTACAGCCCCGGACCGAAGACCTTGGCCTTGATGAGCTGCTTGGGTGGGGCGGCGAGCTGCGGCAACACCCGTACGGCCTCGATCTGCTCGGCCAGGGCCTGTGCTGAAGGCGTCGACTCGTTGGCCCAGAAGAGGAGTTCGGAGGTGCGGGCGATGCCGTAGGGCGTCCCGAACTCCGGCTCGTAGTCCTCGTAGGTGATGTTGAGGCCCTCGAGCTGCTCGGGGAAGGTGTCCTGGCCCATGCCGTCGTGGTAGAAGCGCAGGTCCATGGGCTGTGCCTCGGGCGACCAGAGCCACATGGTGACCTCGGCCTCTTCGGTGTGGGCGTCGCGGATGTCGAGCTGGGCGGGGAACTTCTCCCAGAAGTCCCGCAGCCCGAAGGAGAATCCGCCGCTGACGCCACCGACGTATCCGAAGCCGGATGCCCGCTTGCCGCCGCCGGCGCCGATCCAGCCGTGGCCCTTCTTGGTCCTCTTGCGCAGGGTGAAGCCGTCGGCGGACAGCTGGGAGAGGGTGTAGTCGCCCCACTCGGGTATGTACTGCAGCCGGGTCGTCACCCGCTGGTCCCAGGTGGACGGATTGGGCAGCTTCTGGCCGGCGAACTGCGCCGCCTGCACGGCCGCCCCCGGGTCGCGGCGCAGTCCGGTGATGCCCTTGACGGCCTCGCGGAGCATGCCGGTGCCCTCGCCGCCGATGCGGATGTGGCGGTCGTAGGACGCGTCGCGCATCGGCACGGTGAAGCGCACGCCGATACCGCGGATGAAGTCGCCGCTGGCCTTGCCCGGCTCCTGGGTGCCGTCGTAGGTGACGGTGTGCACCATGCGGAAGGAGTCGGCGCCCGCGTAGAAGTAGAGCCGGATGGAGAAAGGCAGCCAACTGCGGCTGCCCTTGCGGTGCTTGCCGTCGATGCGGACGACCGCGCGGACCGGGCCCTCCTGCTCGACGGTGACGTCGGAGATGGCCCCCTCGAAGCGCTCGGTCTTGACCGCGCCCTGGTCCTCGTCCTCGATCTCCGGCTGGCGGATGAGCACGAGCCGGCCGTTCTTGGCGATCTCGGTGGAGCCGCGGGTGACCGACTTGATGATCGTGGCGCCGGACTTGCCGATCTTCGCCGTGATGACGCCGGTCGAGACGTCGATGGTGCCGCCGCTCTTGTCGACGGTGACCTTCTTGTCCGGTACGGCGGCCTCGCCGGCGGCGAGGGTGAGCTTGCCGGTGCCCGAACTCACCGCGTGGGCCGTCCACTTGAGCGAGCCGTCCGGCCAGTAGGCGATCGGCCAGGACTGCACGGGCACGGACTTGCCGTCGGCGTCCGTCACCGCGAACGCCTGGCCCTCCTGGTACGCGCCCTTGGGCCACGGCACACCCAGGGTGGAGCCGGGCGCGGCGCCCAGGCCGCCGTCCTCCAGCCAGTCGAGGGTCACGGGGTCGGCATCGGCGTCGGCGGCTCTCGGCGCGGCCTGCGCGTCCTTGGCTCCCAGTGCCCAGCTGAACTGCGCGGCGGCACCGGCGACGGCGGCCGCCTTGAGGATGGACCTGCGGGGGATGGGGGACATGGCCTTTCCTTCCGTGCGGGATGCAGGGGGTGGGCAGGGGCATGACAGAGAGAGGTACGGCGCCCGGGGCACCGACCTTGTGTGACGGGCACCGCCTCTCAGCGCTGCCGGTACCGCTCCTCCACGGCGACGGCGGCCGCCGCGATGGCCCCCAGGACGGGGACGGCCAGCGGTGCGATGAACGCGGCGGACAGGGCTACGACGCCCAGCCCGCCGACGATCAGAAAGGACCCGGCGGGATCGAGCACGGTCCGGCGACCGGCGTCCGCGAGCAGCGCCCGCCAGGACGCGCCCGGCGTCCAGACGGCCGCCGCCCGCAGCAGGGCCACGACCAGTCCGATCAGGGCGAGGATCCCCACGGCGCCGACGAACGGCCCGCCGGGAATCCCGGCCCGCGCGGCCAGGACGTCCACCCAGACCGCCGCGGCGGCCGCCCAGCCGGCGAGCCCGACGACCCACCCGCCGCGCACGGCCGTGCGGAAGTCCGAGACGAACTCCCGCCAGCCGCCGTCCTCATGACGGGTACGTCGCTGCAGATGCCGTGCGCCGGCGGCGAACGCGGCGGGGTAGGTGACGACCCCGAGGCAGGCCACGGCGATCCACACGCCGGTGAGCAGAGCCTCGGCGAAGACCGCGAAGCGCTCGCCGAACACGGACTCCCTGCGCGAGGAGCGGGCCTTCACTCGTGCTTGCGCCATGACCGCCTCAGCTCCCTCACTTCAGTCCGGACGTCGCCATGCCGTCGATGAGGTAGCGCTGGAAGGCCATGAAGAAGGCGATGACCGGGATCAGCGCCACCAGCGACATCGCGATCATGCTGCCGTAGTTGGAGATGCCCTCCTGGTCGCGGAACATCATCAGGCCCAGCGAAACGGTGTACTTCTCGGGGGTGTTGAGGTAGATCAACGGGCCCATGAAGTCGTTCCACGCGTTGATGAAGGTGAAGATGGCGCTGGTGATGAGGGCGGGACGGGTAAGCGGCAGCACGATGGACCAGTAGGTCCTCAGGTGACCGCAGCCGTCGAGCTTGGCGGCCTCGTCCAGCTCGCGCGGCAGCCCACGCATGAACTGGACCATGAGGAAGACGAAGAACGCCTCCGTGGCCAGGAACTTGCCCGCCACGAGCGGCACCAGGGTGTCGGTGAGTTCGAGGTTGCGGAAGAGCACGTACTGCGGGATGAGCAGCACGTGATACGGCAGCAGCAGCGTGCCGATCATCAGCGTGAACAGCAGGTTCCGCCCCGCGAACCGGATCTTGGCGAAGGCGTAGGCGGTCAGCGAGCTGGACACCACGACACCGGCCACGGCGAGAACCGCGTACATCAGCGAGTTCAGGAAGAAGCTGCTGATGGAGATGCCGGAGATGCCGTCGGCGAGCCCGGAGAAGTTCGCCCAGACCGGCTCTGTGGGCAGCAGGTCGAGGCTGGCGATGATGTCCTTGCTCGGCTTGAACGAGGCGCCGACGACCCAGATCACGGGATACAGGACGACCGCGAGGACGGCGAGCGCGCCCAGGTGCCAGGCGATCGATCCGGTGCGCCGCCGCTCGCTCGCGGTGCGTACGACAGGGGTGGTGGCACTGGTCACTTGGCGGCCTCCTCGTAGTGCACCCACTTCTTCTGCGACCAGAACAGGACCGCCGTGACGAGCGCCACCGCGATCACCAGCGTCCAGGCCATCGCGGAGGCGAAGCCCATCTGGGCCTCCTTGAAGCCCTTCTGGTAGAGGTAACAGGTGTAGACCAGCGTGGCGTCGGCGGGTCCGCACCGGGTGTCGGAGACGACGTAGGCGGAGCCGAACACCTGGAACGCATGGATGGACTCCAGCAGCACGTTGAAGAACAGCACCGGGGAGATCATCGGCAGCGTGATGTTCCAGAACCGCCGGAGCGGACCGGCTCCGTCCACCTCGGCGGCCTCGTACAGCTCCCGCGGGACCTGCTTGAGACCGGCCAGGAAGATGACCATCGGCGCACCGAACTGCCAGATGCTCAGGGCCACCAGGGAGTAGAGGACGTAGTCCGGGTTGCCGATCCAGCCTCCGACGTCGAGACCGAAGATCTTCTGCGAGCGATCCACTATGGCGTCGTCCGAGAACAGTGCCCGCCACACGAAGCCCACGGACACGCTGGCGCCGATGAGCGAGGGCATGTAGAACGCGGCCCGGTACAGACCCTGCCCGCGCCGCTTCTGCGCGAGCAGCAGCGCGACGCCGAGCGCGAGCAGCAGCTTCAGCGGGGTGGCCACGACGACGTACTTCAGCGTGACCTCGACCGACTTCTGCCAGCGCGGGTCCTGGAACATCGTCGTGAAGTTGTCCAGCCCCACCCACTTGGGCGGCGTGAACAGGTTGTAGCTGGTGAACGCGTAGTACAGCGACGCGATCATCGGCCCCGCCGTGAGCAGCAGGAACCCCGCGATCCACGGCGACATGAAGAGGTAGCCGGCGAGGTTCTCGCGGCGCCGCCCGCGCCGCCCGGCGGCAGGAGCGGCGGACCGCTTCTTCGCCGGGCGCGCGGGCGCTTCCTTGACGAGCGTCATGGTGGTACGTCCCCTCAGCCCGCGAACGCGGCCTTGGCCTCGCTGAACAGCGCTTTGGCGGCGTCAGCCGGCTTGGTCTTGCCCTGGGTGACCTCGCCGCCGAGGCGCAGGAAGGCGGCCTCGATGACATCGGCGCCGGACGGGTGCGGGGTGATCTTCCCGAGCACCCCGGCCTTGGCGACCTCGTCCTCGTAGGCCGCGACGCCCTTGTTGTTGGCGTCGGTGGGCTTGAACGCGTCGTACTGCTCGGTGGTGGCGAGGATGCCGCGGTCGTAACCCATGATCTTGCCGACCTCGGGGTCGTGGACCATGAAGTCGATGAACTGGGCGACTTCCTTGGGGTGCTTGGTCCCGGAGAAGGCACTGAGCATCAGCGAGCCGAGGTACTGGCCGGTCTGCTTGCCGTCCGTGGTGGGGATCGGCGCGAGCCCGTAGTCCGACTCGCCCTCGCCCTCGTAGCGGATGGAGAAGTTGTCCCAGGTGAACTCGGACGCGGCGAGCCCCGCCGAGAGAGCGGACTTGGGCTTGACCTGCTCGACCTTCTTCGGGTCGGCGATGAGCCCGGATCTCACGCGCTTGTAGCCGTCCTCCCACCACTGCGTCAGATCGTCCTCGGTGAAACCGAGATCGGAGTCGGTGAAGAAGGCCTTGCCGTTCTGACGCAGGTACAGGTCGTAGAGGTACATGATGCTGCAGTAGCCGGTGTCACCGGCGATCTTCAGCTTGTCCTGGATCGTCTGCAGCGCGTCGAAGTACTCGTCCCAGGTCCAGCCGAACTTCGCCTCCACGCCCGCCTTCTTGAAGGCCTTGACGTCGATGACGAGTGCCATGGTGTTGGCGCCGACGGGTATGCCGATCTGCTTGCCGTCGACCTGACCGTTCGCCAGAACGCCGTTGCGGAAGTTGTCCAGGCTCAGATTCCCGGCGTCCGCCTGGGTCTTGAGATCCAGCAGAACACCGCGCTTGTCGTACTTGCGCAGGAAACCGACCGCATTCTGGAAAACGTCCGGCGGATTCCCGCCGGAGGCCTGGGTCTGGAACTTCTCCCAGAACGCTTCGTAGTCGGTGAATTCAGGCTTGATCTTGATCTTCGGGTACTTCTTCTCGAAGAGCGCGATCGTCTTCTTGATGGCGATGGTGCGCGGCTCGCCACCCCACCATGCGTAACGGAGTGTCACGGTCCCGTCTCCGGAACCACTGTCGCCGCCGCATCCGGTCGTCGCAGCGAGCCCGAGCGTGGCCGCCGAGGCCCCGGCCACCTTCAGGATCGTACGCCTCTCAACATTCCTGCTGGTTCCCATGGTTGGGCCCCCTCCCCGCAGCGTCATTGCCGCCTGCATGAATCGTTTCAAGTAAGCGCTTGCTGGCACAAGCTACGAGGGGCCTCGGGGTGCGTCAATGATTCGGACAGGAATTTCTTGTGGGTTTGCGCGGCGAGTTGACGACGCGTGAGGGCGGGCCGGTCGGGTCGGCGGCTCGATGCCGCAGGTGAGAGGCGCGCGGTCGGTGGATCGAACGAGAAGTGGGCTGCCGTACGTCTGTGCCGGTCGGCCGAAAATCGTCCGGTCGCCGGTGAGTTGACGAGGCGCCATCTCTACTGGCCTCTACTCGCCCCGAGGCGGGGACTGGGCCTTACGAGGCGTCACCCACAAGGCGGGGGTTAGATGAGTTGCGCCCCCCTCGGCCGCACGCCGGGGAGCCTCCCGCCCGCCGGGCCGACTTCCCGCCCGCACACAGGAACAGCACCCGACCGCACCGCCGGAGGGCTCGCTCACGTGGACCGCCGCACCCGGAAACGACGGCGGCCCGCCTGCACAGTCGCAGGCGGGCCGCCGGATCCGGGTGGGCGATACTGGGTTCGAACCAGTGACCTCTTCGGTGTGAACGAAGCGCTCTCCCACTGAGCTAATCGCCCGGACGCAGGAAGAACATTACCCCATGTCAGGGGGTGCGTGTGACCAGCGCGAACCCGCACCGGCCGACGCCCGCACCCCCGTCGCGGATCACTGGTCCTTGATCTTCCAGGGCATGACGATGCCGAACTTCCACACGTAGATGCCGACGAGCACGGCAATGATCACGAGGCCGATCGACGTCAGGATGATGTTGCGGCGGCGCACCTTCGGATCGAGGGCCTTCTGGGCCGCCTCGGTGACCTTGCGCTTGGTCCAGCGCAGCACCAGCTGGGCCCAGACGAACTCGGTCGCCCAGACCGCCATGCCCCCGAAGATCACCACCCAGCCCGGACCGGGCAACGGCAGCATGATGATGCCGACGACCACTATCGCGAGGCCGATGATGAAGATGCCCACCTGCCAGCTCAGGTGCAGCACACGGCGCGCCTTGATGAACTCCGGCGCTCTCGAGCCGAGGCCCTGCTCGCTGTCGCCTTTCACACCATCCACTTCGGTCTCGTCAGCCGCCATGGCAACCCCGCCAGGCTCGTTACTCCCCGTATTCATACGGCCAAACCCTACCGGACGGAAACCAGTCACCGGAATGGGCGTACCTCGCGAACGGGTTCTCGGCCGGAAGAGTTACGTAAACACACGCAAAACACTCAGAGGGGTTTACAACGGCACCGTAGGTGGCATGTCGATTTCGCCGACGTGCGAATCCCCGAGCGCACACTGAGCGAAAGGCCCTGGCGCTTATGAACACCACGGTCAGCTGCGAGCTGCACCTGCGCCTCGTTGTGTCGAGCGAGTCCTCCCTGCCTGTCCCCGCAGGCCTGCGGTACGACACGGCCGACCCCTACGCCGTGCACGCCACCTTCCACACCGGAGCCGAGGAAACCGTCGAGTGGGTGTTCGCCCGCGACCTTCTTGCGGAGGGCCTCCACCGACCCACCGGAACCGGCGACGTCCGCGTCTGGCCGTCGCGCAGTCACGGCCAGGGCGTCGTCTGCATCGCCCTGAGCTCTCCGGAGGGCGAGGCGCTCCTCGAGGCCCCGGCACGGGCTCTGGAGTCCTTCCTGAAGCGAACGGATGCCGCTGTGCCGCCCGGCACGGAGCACCGGCATTTCGATCTCGACCAGGAGCTCTCGCACATCCTGGCGGAGAGCTAGGGCGAGGCCCCACAAAGCCGCCCGGCGCCGTCGACTCGGGGAGACGGCTCGGGCCAAGACAACTGCATACGGCACACAGCAGCGCCGTCTTCGCTCCGCGGGGGCGGCGTTGGTGTGCTCTGTGGGAGGGGTGGGGGTGGGGGCTGTGTGGCGCGAGGGTGGCTTCGGGCCCGGCCCGGGCGGAGGCCGGCCCCGGCCCGGCCTGTTCGCGCCCCGCCCGTCCCGTCCTGGCTCGGCTCGCTCGGCGGGAACCGTCGGCGCCGTTGTGGCGTTGTATTCGAAGCCGCGTGCGAGCGCGGCCGGTGTGGGGGCCCTGTGAGCCACTACCATCGGCCAGCATCGGCGGGCACCCCGCCCGACCCCCCAGGCCAGGGAGCGAAACGTGCTGATCACCCATGACACCCGGTGTGCGCTCGATGCCGTGGTGGATCTGGTGAACACCGCACCGGATGACGACGGGACTCCGGACAGGCTGCCGGACGTCGCGGCTCTCGGGGATTTCGTACGAAAGCACGAAATCAGCGATGTCGGGGTTCTCTCGGAGTTCGATCTGTCGGCGGTGCGCAAGGTGCGGGGCCGGTTCGCCGCGATCTTCGCGGAGCCGGACGCCCGACGCACGGCCGGGCTGATCAACGAGCTGGTCGCCGCCGCGGGCACCACCCCCCGCCTCACGGACCATGACGGCTACGACTGGCATGTCCACTACTTCGCCCCCGGTGCCTCCGTCGCCGACCACCTGGCGGCCGACTGCGGCATGGCGCTGGCGTTCTTCGTGGTGGCCGGGGAGCAGGAGCGGCTGCGGCGCTGTGAGGCGCCGGACTGCCGGCACGCCTTCGTGGATCTTTCCCGCAACCGTTCCCGGCGGTACTGCGACAGCCGTACCTGCGGAAACCGTCTGCATGTGGCCGCCTACCGGGCGCGCCGCAAGGAAGCGGCCGGCTGAGCGGCAGCGGTTGGTCGTCGGCGCTTGGTGGGCGGCGCCTGGTTACGGACCGACACGACCCGTCTGTCGACGCGGGCCCCGGCGGGTGGCGCCGGGGGCCGCGGGTACGGCTCAGAGCAGCAGCAGATCGTGCAGCGCAGCCATGAGCAGCAGACACCCGATCACCGCAAGGAAGATCATCAGCGGTGGCTGGGAAAGGGCGAAGAGGCACCCGCGAGGCTCGTCCTGAGGTGACGCGGCCTCGCTCTGTGTCGTGTCCAGCATCTCTCGGCGATGATGGCGCAGTTGCCCCTCGCCGCGCGATCAACACGCCCGGAATGAGCGGGAGTTCGCCGGATTCCGCGATGTCCGGTTCGAGTCGTGATCGTTTACGGCCGGGCGGCGACCCACTGTGTCGTTTCAGTCCGACATGCGGGCGTCATATGCCGTGCTTCTTGAGGATGGCCTCGATGTCGCTGAAGTCGTCGCCGGCATCGGCTCGGGGTGCGGTCTTGGGCCGGGCC
Source organism: Streptomyces cyaneus (assembly GCF_004028635.1). GTDB lineage: Bacteria > Actinomycetota > Actinomycetes > Streptomycetales > Streptomycetaceae > Streptomyces > Streptomyces cyaneus. The sequence goes on from NZ_ML138678.1 coordinate 198,690, forward strand.
GCCTGACGGGAGCCCGGTCCCAGCGAGGGCGCCGAAGCCGTGGGCGCCACCGCCTCGCTCCGTCCCGCGGCGCGGGCCTCCTTGCGCTCCTTGCGGGTCCCGCCTCGGCGGCGCTCCACCGCGCGTGTGCTCGCGAACAGCAGCCAGGACAGGCCGAGCACTCCGAAGCCCGCCCAGGCCGTCGGGCTGAACGCGGTGTCCGCGAGCCACTCGACGACCCCGGTCATCACCAGGCCGAGGGGCACCAGGGAGTACGCGACCATGCGCGCGGCGGCGAGGAAGCGCTTGCGGTACGCCGTGACCGCCGCGATGCCCAGGCCGGCCGCGGCGACGGCTGAACAGACGGTCTCGGCAATCATCCGGTCCTCCAGGCAGGCTGGGTCGGGTCAGGACACTTCGTCGCTTCCATCCTGCACCGTGGCACACCCGCCCGGCCATGCCTGGGCCGGACATCAGGGACATCTCCGGGTCGCCTCCTCCGCAGGTGCCGGTACAGAGGTGCCGGTACACAGGTGCCGGTCACAGTCGTACGGCCAGGGCCGACGGGCACGAGCCCAGGGCCGACGGCCGCCGAAGCACCAGGTCGGATTGGGTCGTCCGCGCCGGTGCTGGGAGACTGGGCCCATGAGCGACTCCTCCCCCGACCGCCCCGCCGCCCCCGTTCTCGACGTCTGGTGCGAGCTGCAGTGTCCCGACTGCCACAGCGCCCTCGACGATCTCCGTGCCCTGCGCGCCCGCTACGGAGACCGGCTGGAGCTGCGGCTGCGGCACTTCCCGCTGGAGAAGCACAAGCACGCCTTCGCCGCCGCGCAGGCCGCCGAGGAGGCGCTGGAGCAGGGGCAGGGATGGCCGTACGTCGAGGCCGTGCTGGGCCGGGTCGAGGAGCTGGACCGTAAGGGAGAACCCTTCCTGGTCGAGGTGGCCAGGGAACTCGGCCTGGACGCCGAGGAGTTCGACACCGCGCTGATCGACGGTCGGCACATCCTGATCGTCGACGCCGACCAGGCCGAGGGCAAGGCGATCGGCGTGACCGGCACCCCGACGTATGTGATCGGCGGCGAGCGACTCGACGGCGGCAAGAGCCAGGAGGGGCTGCGCGAGCGCATCGAGGAGATCGCGGACCGGCTGCTGGCCGAACAGAGCGCCTGATTCTCGACCGGGGCCTGAGCCGGGTTCGCCCGCGATCTTCGACCGCCGGACTGCTACAGCAACGTCTTGTACATGGCGTACTGCCTCGTCTCGTAGCCGAGTGACTCGTAGAGCCGCTCGGCAGGGGTGTTGCCCGCGAAGACATTGAGGCCGATGCCCCGGTGCCCCGCGGCGATCGCCTGGGCCTCGGCCAGCAGCATCAGCGTGCGGCCGTGTCCCTTGCCGCGGTGGGCCGCGTCGGTCTCGACGTCGAAGACGTAGGCGCCGCCGTTCCGCGCCGCCACCCACAGCGTGCCCACCGGGGTGCCCTCGTGCTCGAGGACGCTCAAGAACGCATCCGGGGTGCGCAGCCCGTCCGGCAGCAGCGCGGCGTGGTCCCGCTCGGACTTGGCCCGGGCCTCGGCCTCCGGGACCCCGCGCTCGGCCCAGCTACGGATGTAGCCCTCATGGCTCTTGTCCAGCCAGGGCCCGTACTCGGCCTCCGTCATGGGTCGGGCCCGGCTGCCCGGAGGCAGATCGGGCGGCGTGTCACCGAGCGCCTTCTGCATGCCGCGGTTGCGTACGACGTAGCCGAGCGCCGTGGCGAGACGCAGCGCCGGTGCGGCGTCACCGGGGATCGTCACCTCTACGCGCCGGCAGCCCCAGCCTCGTGCCACCTCCTCCGCGGCGAGGGCGGCCACCGTGCCGCGGCCGCGGCGCTGGTCCGGTTCCTCGATCCGCAGCTTCATTATTCGGGCCACCGCGTCACCGAAGACGGGATGGGTGCCGAGGCGAAGGGCGCCCACGGGACGGCCGTTCACACACACCTGATAGCGGCGCGACCGGGTCCCGTCCTCGTTGTGCTGAAGCGGCTCGGTCGGCCGCAGGGTCGTGGTCATCAGGGACGTTCTACCCGCCTCGACGCCCGAGGACAGCCGAATTTCCGCGACCGTTCCGTTCACCCGTGCCCGTCACGGATCCAGGTCCTCCCCGGACCGCTCGTCGAAGATCCGCACGGCCTTGGCGGTCACCGGCCCCGCCGAGCCGGGCAGTTCGCGCTCGTCGACCCTGCGCAGGGCCTGTACGTCCCGCAGGGTGGAGGTGAGGAAGACCTCCTCGGCCCGCTCCAGGACGTCCAGCGGCAGGTCGGTCTCCTTGGCGCCGGTCCACTCGATCGTGAGCGCGCGCGTGATGCCCGCGAGGCAGCCCGAGGCGAGCGGCGGGGTGTGGATCTCGCCGTCCAGGACGACGAACACGTTCGAGCCGGTGCCCTCGCAGAGTTGCCCGACCGTGTTGCCGAACAGGGCCTCGGTGGCGTCGTGTTGGCGGGCGCGGGCGAGGGCGACGACGTTCTCGGCGTACGAGGTCGTCTTCAGGCCGGTGAGCGCGCCGCGTTCGTTGCGGGTCCAGGGGACGGTGATGGCGGCCGTGGCGTCGGGGCGGCGGGTGGTCTCGCCGAGGGCGACCACGAGGGTCGGGCCGTGCTCGCCGCGGTCGGAGCCGAGGGGACCGTGGCCGCCGGTGTAGGTGATGCGCAGCCGGCCGAGCGGCATCGGGTTGGCCTCGATGACGGCGGCGCAGGCGCGGCGGACCTCGTCGTGGTCGGGCTCGGGCAGGCCGAGACCGCGCGCCGAGCGCGTCAGCCGGTCGAGATGCCGGGTCAGCGCGAACGGACGGCCGTCCACCGCCTTCACGGTCTCGAAGATGCCGTCGCCCACGGTCAGCCCGTGGTCGAAGACGGAGACACGGGCGGACTCGATGTCCTGCAGCCCACCGTCGAGCCAGATCCTCACGATGACAGTCCCTCTCCACTCACCTCATACGCTCCCGACGCTACCGCGAGCAGCCGGGACGCCTTCAGCTCGGTCTCCCGCCACTCCCCCTCCGGGTCCGACCCCCAGGTGATCCCCGCACCGGTACCGAACCGCAGCGCCCCCGCGACCCGGTCGATCCAGAAGGTACGTATCCCGACGGCGAGCTCGCCGACGCCCCGGTCGGCGTCGACCCAGCCGATGCCGCCGCAGTACGGTCCGCGGGGCGCCGTCTCCAACGCGTCGATGATCCGCAGCGCACTGGACTTGGGCGCACCGGTGACCGATCCGGGCGGGAAGGCGGCGTCGAGCAGCTCTGGCCACCCGGCGTCGGCACGCAGCTCACCACGCACGGTCGACACCAGATGGACAAGCCCAGGATGCTTCTCGACGGCGCACAGGTCGGGGACGGTCACGGTCCCGGTGGCACACACCCGGCCGATGTCGTTGCGCACGAGGTCGACGATCATCACGTTCTCGGCGAAGTCCTTCTCCAGAAGGTCCGCCTCGGTCCGCCCGGTGCCCTTGATCGGCCCGGACTCCACGACCCGCCCCCGCCTGCGCAGGAACAGCTCGGGGGACGCGGTGGCGATCTCCACACCGTGCTCCGGCAGCCGGATCGTTCCTGCGTACGGCGCCGGGTTGCCGCGGGCGAGCAGCGCGGTGAGGGCGTCCACGTCGGCGTCCGGGCCGATCGGCGCGCTCAGCACCCGGCAGAGGTTCGCCTGATAGACCTCGCCGGCCGCGATGTACTCGCGCACACGCCGTACGCCCGCGATGTACGCGGCACGATCAAGTGAGGACGTCCAGTCACCGGCCGCCGGGCCCTGCCACCGCCCCGGCACTGGGGCGGGAACCGGCTCCTCTCGTACGTCCCGGAAGCGGGCGCAGGTCAGACCGCCCTCGAAGTCGGCGCAGACAGCCCAGAAACCACGGGAGTCCAGGGCCGCTGGGTCGCTGGTGACGTCGAGGAGGCCGGTGGCGACGCGGTCGCCGAAGCGGGCGAGAGGAGGGAGGTCGAGCACGCAGTCGAGTCTATGGCGGGTGTCCTGCGGGTGACCTGACCACGTCCCTTCGGGAGGCGTCGGCAGGTCCCTGAGCAGGTGCAGCGCAGCACGCTGCACAAACGTGTTTTTGTGCTGGCCGGGGAATCCGCTAGAGTTCAACACGTCGCCGGGACGCGGAAGCGGACCGAAACGACAAGCGGACGTAGCTCAGTTGGTAGAGCGCAACCTTGCCAAGGTTGAGGTCGCGAGTTCGAGCCTCGTCGTCCGCTCGAAGGAACAAGGGGATCTTCCCGAACCCCTGCACTCCTGGTGGAGTGGCCGAGAGGCGAGGCAACGGCCTGCAAAGCCGTCTACACGGGTTCAAATCCCGTCTCCACCTCCAAGGACGATTAGCTCAGCGGGAGAGCGCTTCCCTGACACGGAAGAGGTCACTGGTTCAATCCCAGTATCGTCCACTGGATCTTCGGATCCCCCGCGCGATTAGCTCAGCGGGAGAGCGCTTCCCTGACACGGAAGAGGTCACTGGTTCAATCCCAGTATCGCGCACGCAGTAGCTCGTGATCTTCGCATCGATGGTCGATCACGGTCCCGAGGACGATTAGCTCAGCGGGAGAGCGCTTCCCTGACACGGAAGAGGTCACTGGTTCAATCCCAGTATCGTCCACACTCCGAAGCCCCCGGTCGATGACCGGGGGCTTCTTTGCGGCCTGGCGCGGCTCAGCTGGAGAACAGCATGTGGCCGAAGCTCTTGTGCCGCTTGTGGCCGTAGTGACCGCCGTGACCGCCGTGGTGGCCACCGTGCGGGGCTCCCCAGGCGGGGGCCTGCGGTGCTGCGGCCGGGTAGGCCTGCGGGGCGGCCGGAGGCGGTGGGGCCGGCTGGGACCACTGGGACTCCAGGCGGGTCAGCGACTCCAGCTCGCCGTAGTCGAGAAATATCCCGCGGCAGCCGCTGCACTGCTCGATCTGGACGCCGTTGCGGTTGTACGTGTGCATCGGCGCATGGCACTTCGGACACTGCATGGTCGGCTCAACTCCTCGCCGGTAGGTCCTGCTTCGCGTATCGCCAGGACAGACTCTGTCCGGCTGCGGTCGGTTGCACCCTACTTTGCGTATCCCTGGGTCAACTCAGGGGGGAGCGAAGCCATTCGGTCACAGGCGTCGACGAGGGACTGCTCGACCTCGTCCAGGAGGCGGCCCTCGGCCAGGGCCTTGGTGATTGCCCGGGCGGCGGTCTGCACGGTGAGGGCGCGGGCCGGGACGTCCAGCGCGGGCCAAGGGTCGCCGTGGGCGGGGACGGCCGGACCGCCGGCTGCGCGGTACGCGGCGAGGAAGCGGTCCCATTCGTCGGGCGGCAGCAGCCCACAGGCGTACCAGGCGGCCGGCCGCCCGAGATCCCAGGCCGGCACGCCTACGCCGAGATCGTCGACGTCGATGAGCAGCCAAGGGCCGTCGGGGGCCGGGTGCCGGACGAGTTGGCCGAGGTGGAGGTCACCGTGGCAGAGGGTGGTGCTGTCGGGTTGGGGGGCCTCGGCGCGGGCCCAGGCGGGGAGGGTGTGCCAGGCGCGGAGAACGGCGGTGGTGTCGGGGGGCAGGTCTGTGGCGGGGGGCAGGTCTGTGGCGGCGGTCTGGTCTGTGGCGGCGGTCTGGTCTGTGCCGGCGGTCAGGTGGTCTGTGCCGGAAGTCTGGGCTGCCCCGGCCGCTGCGCGGAGGCGGGCTACGGCGAGGGCTGCTTTGGCGGGGCCGCGCATGGCGGGCAGGGGTGTGGGCGCGGGGGTTCGGTGGAGCCGGGCCAGAAGGGTTGCCGCCTCTTCCCAGGGGGCCGCGTCGGGATCTTCCGGGTCCACGGGGGTGCCGTACGGCCAGAAGGTCACGAGCCTGCCGTGCAGGTCGACGGGCGTGGGGCTGAGCGGGGGCAGGAGCAGGTCGGGGAGGTGGGTGGCGGTGGTGAGGCGGGGGGTCAGGTCGCTGGGGGTGATGTCCGGGGCGTGGGCCTTGGCGACTGTGTCGGCGTGCCGGACGACGGTGGCGTCGGGGCGGTCGGCAAGGGTGACGGTTGCTCCGCAGGGACAGGCGGTTGTGCGGGAGTGGGCCGCCGCTTTGGCCTGTGCGGTGAGGTGGGGGAGGAGGGGGTTGGGGGTCACTGGGGTCCCTTGGGTGCGGAGGATCTGGGCCGAGGGTACGCGGGGTGGCGGGCGGGTCGGCTCGGCCGGATGACCGGGGCGGCTGCGTCCAGGCTGGAGATTTCGCCCCCGCCGCCCCTACCCGTCCCGTCCTTGAAGGGGCTCCGCCCCTTCGACCCCGCTCCTGGGGGCTGCCGCCCCCAGACCCCCGCTTCGGCCCTGAACGGGCCTCGTCCTCAAACGCCGGACGGGCTGGAATGGCTGGGCCGGCGTTGGGAAGTGACCGTCAGCTCTGTGAGGCACGGCTCCCAGCGGGTGGGCGGGGGCTAGGGACGGTACGAGCTCGGCCTCACACGCCGGACAGGCTGAAATGCCCGGACCGGCGCCGGGAAGTGACCGTCAGCACCACGAAGCACAGCCCCCAGCGGGTGGTACGGCCTCGCCCTCACACGCCGGACAGGCTGAAATGCCTGGACCAGCGCCGGGAAGCGACCATCAGCACCACGAAGCACAGCCCTCAGCGGGTGGGCTGGGGCCAAGGACGGTGCGTGCTCGTCCTCGGACACCAGACGGGCTGGAATGGCTGGCCGGCGCCGAGAAATGATCGTCCGCACCGCGAGGCGAAGCCTGTCCTCGGGCGTCGGACGGGCTGAATGGTGCCGACCGGTGTTGATGGGGCCCCGGCCCGGCGCCGAACGCAGGTGCTGCGCGAATCCCCACCACACCGCGGCGGCGCCGCAGGCATGAGGGAAAAGCAATGCCGGCGCAGCTCCCCAGCTGCGCCGGCATTTGTGCCGTCCGCCGCACCCCCGTCCCCACGGGGTTTCATGGGTGGATGTCCCCGCCCGGACCGCTCTTCCGGGCCTGGGGTCGCCGCTCAGCGCCCCAGCATCACGCCCACGGACGACGCCTGTGTGGCCACCGTCTCCCAGCCGTCGAAGACGACGAGGAGGAGGGCCGCCAGGGGAAGGGCCATGAGTGTCGCCACCAGGGGGTGGCGGCGACCCTGACGACGGGGGCGCAGCGCCGTGCGCTCCTGCATGCGGATCAGTGTCCGCGGTGCCGTCTGGGCCATGGTCCCTCTCCTGACCTGTATCAGTTGTCGTTGGCAGCGGCGGGTGTCTGACCTCGGGGGACGAGTGCTGCCACCCGCCGCTTGACTTCAAATCTAGGCGGCCGGGCCGCCCCGGGCGTCATGCCCTCGTACCGATTGCCGGGCCTCCCGGAGGATGAGCCATGACCTGCGGAGTACTCCCCAGGGTGGAGACGAGGTCCTAGGTCTCGGGGTCTTCCCCGAGGGGACGCCCGGTCTACCCCGATTTCTCCGAGCTGTCCTCACGCGGCACCGGCTGCTCGACCAGCGCCAGGACCCGGTTCGCCATGAACCGGGCCGTACGCACCACGGAGCCGTTCCGGGTGACTTCGCTCACTTCCACGACACCTCGACGCACCGCCGTCTCCACCCGGCGGCCCGCCCTGCTCGCCACCACCTCGTACGTGCGCGTCGTATCCCCCGCGTCCACGACTATCTCCACGCGATCACCCTTCACGGGCTCAATCCCCCTTCTGTGATGGGTGGTTGGGGGACGAAACAGGCCGAAGTCGCCCTGTTCACCAGCCCCCTGACCACCCTTCAAGTCTCCCACCCACCACTGACAATCCATCGCCCCGAGAGGGCGCGGCCTCTGCGCACGGCGGCCCACGGAAACGTAAGCTGTGGCTCGTCACACGGACCGGGCAGCGGGGATGAACATGGCGATGATGCGCCTGAGGCGCGAGGACCCGCGCGTCGTCGGCTCGTTCAGGCTTCACAGAAGGCTCGGCGCGGGCGGCATGGGCGTCGTCTACCTGGGCTCCGACAAGAAGGGGCAGCGGGTCGCGCTGAAGGTGATCCGGCCCGACCTGGCGGAGGATCAGGAGTTCCGCTCGCGGTTCGCGCGTGAGGTCTCGGCGGCGCGGCGGATTCGCGGAGGCTGTACGGCACGGCTCGTGGCCGCCGATCTCGAAGCGGATCGGCCGTGGTTCGCGACGCAGTACGTGCCCGGGCCCTCGCTGCACGACAAGGTCGCCGACGAGGGCGCGCTCGGTGCGGCGGAGGTCGCCGCCGTCGGGGCCGCCCTGTCCGAGGGGCTGGTCGCCGTCCACGAGGCGGGTGTCGTGCACCGGGATCTCAAGCCCTCCAACATCCTCCTCTCCCCCAAGGGCCCGCGGATCATCGACTTCGGTATCGCCTGGGCGACGGGGGCCTCCACGCTCACGCACGTCGGTACGGCCGTCGGCTCCCCCGGCTTCCTCGCCCCGGAACAGGTGCGCGGCGCCGCCGTCACCCCGGCCACGGACGTCTTCTCCCTCGGCGCCACCCTCGCCTACGCCTCGATGGGGGACTCGCCCTTCGGGCACGGCAGTTCCGAGGTGATGCTGTACCGCGTCGTACACGAGGAAGCGCAGCTGTACGGCGTACCGGACGCCCTGGCCCCGCTGGTCCGGGCGTGTCTGGCGAAGGATCCGGAGGAGCGGCCCAGCACGCTGCAGCTGTCGCTGCGGCTCAAGGAGATCGCGGCCCGCGAGGCCCAGGGACTTTCGGACGTACGCCCGCCCGCGCCGCGCAGCGCGGAGACGGACCGGCCGACCGGGCGGCTCGCCGACACCTATGCGGAGCCGCAGCGCGCCCAGCGACGTCCCCAGGGCACTCCCCCGGCGCGCGGCACCGGCGCCTCGCGGGTGCCCGGCCCCGCGCGCGAGGGGGCAGCGCCGAGGAGCAACGGCGCCGCGCCCGGCGGTACCGCGTCGTCCAGGTCCGGGGCCCGACCGGTGCCGGGGGCACGGAACGCCCCGCGTTCGGGCAACGGCAGCCGGCCCACGCCACGCGGTGGCACCGGCCGTCCGGCGCCGCGGAACACGGGGACGGGTCGCCGGCCCGCCAACCCGCAACTGCTCCGGCAGCGGCTGTTCGTGTTCGTCGTGGTGACGCTGCTCGTGGCGCTCGGGATCGCGGCGGCTCAGGGCTGCCAAGGTCCGCAGCGCGGGCTCGGCGGCGACGGGGACGACGTCGTACGGCAGCCGCAGGAGCAGGTGGAACAGGGCTATGAGCCGCCGGACGGGGATTTGACGTCCGATCGGTACGAGTCGACCTTCGACATCTCCGAGTAGGAGACGTTCCCGGAAGGCCTCACGGGCGGGCGTCAGGAGCGGGCGTCGGAGGTGGGCTTCAGAGCCGGTGTCACAGGTCGGGCAGGATCCGTTCGAAGAACTCCCGGTCGCCGTCGAAGACCGGGTCCAGGGACAGGAACTCCTCCGGCGTGACCCAGCGTGCCTCGCCGACCTCGCCCGGGTCGGGGACCACGTCGCCGGTGTCGGCCCGGGCCGTCCACCAGTGGAGGCGGAAGGAGCCGTCGTCCGTCTCCGACTCCCAGACCTTCGCCAGGGGTACGACGGTCAGGCCGACCTCCTCGCGGACCTCCCGTACGACGGCCTCCCGCTGGGTCTCCCCCGGCTCGATCCTGCCGCTGACGGGCTGCCAGTAACCGGGGCGCCGCACGGCGGGGCCGCGGCGGATGGCGAGCACGCGGTCGGCGCGGAGCAGGACCGCGACGATCGCCTCGCGCTGCGCCATCGCCGTACGGCCTAGGCCTGGGGGCGGCCCGTGGCCACGGCGTAGAACGCGACGGCGGCCGCCGCGCCGACGTTGAGGGAGTCGACGCCGTGGGACATCGGGATGCGGACCCATTCGTCGGCGGCCACCAGGGCCTGGGTGGACAGGCCGTCGCCCTCGGCGCCCAGCATCAGCGCGACCCGGTCCATCCTGTGCGGGGCCGCCTCGTCCAGGGACCTTGCCTTCTCGTCGGGAGTGAGGGCGAGGAGCGTGAAACCGGCCTCGCGGACCGACTCCAGGCCCTTGGGCCAGGTCTCCAGACGGGCGTAGGGCACGGAGAAGACCGCGCCCATGGAGACCTTGACGCTGCGGCGGTACAGGGGGTCGGCGCAGTCCGGGGAGAGGAGCACCGCGTCCATGCCGAGGGCGGCCGCCGACCGGAATATGGCGCCGATGTTGGTGTGGTCGTTCACGGATTCCATGATCACGACACGGCGGGCGGTCTGCAGGAGTTCGGCCGCCGTGGGCAACGGCTTGCGCTGCATGGAGGCCAGCGCGCCGCGGTGCACGTGGTAGCCGGTGACCTGCTCGGCGAGGTCCGGGCTGACGGCGTACACCGGGGCCGGGAGCTCGTCGATGACGTCGCGCATGACGTCGACCCACTTGGCCGAGAGCAGCATCGACCGCATCTCGTAGCCGGCTTCCTTCGCCCGTCTGATGACCTTCTCGCCCTCGGCGATGAACAGGCCCTCGGCCGGCTCGCGCTTGCGGCGCAGGTCGACGTCGGTCAGGCCCGTGTAGTCGCGCAGGCGCGGGTCGTCGGGGTCATCGACGGTGATGAGATCGGCCACAGGGTGATACTGCCTTGTCCTGGGTGCGGTGCCAACGGCTTGGCACGGTTGGGTTACCGGCGGTTACGTCAAGGGCTCACGCGGAAGGGTTCGGTCCTACGTTCACGACCTCGCCGATGACGATGACCGCCGGGGGCTTCACCTCGTGGGCGAGCACCGCTTCGCCGGCCGTCGCGAGGGTCGCGTCGACCCGGCGCTGGGCGGCCGTCGTGCCCTCCTGGACCAGGGCGACGGGCGTGTCCGGGGACTTGCCGTGCGCCACGAGGGTCTCCGCGATCTTGCCGATCTTGTCGACGCCCATGAGGATCACGAGGGTTCCGGTCAGCTTGGCGAGGGACGGCCAGTCGACGAGGGAGCGTTCGTCGTCGGGGGCCACGTGCCCGCTGACCACGGTGAACTCGTGGGCGACGCCGCGATGGGTGACCGGGATGCCCGCCGCGCCCGGCACCGAGATCGAGCTGGAGATGCCGGGGACGACGGTGCAGGGGATGCCGGCCTCCGCGAGTGCCTGGAGTTCCTCCATGCCGCGGCCGAAGACATACGGGTCACCGCCCTTGAGCCGTACGACCGACTTGCCTTGCTTGGCGTGCTCGATCAGGGCGTTGTTGATGGCCTCCTGGGCCATGAAACGGCCGTACGGGATCTTCGCCGCGTCGATCACCTCGACGTGCGGCGGGAGTTCGGCGAGCAGGTCGCGGGGGCCGAGTCGGTCGGCGATGACCACGTCGGCCTCGGCGAGCAGGCGGCGGCCGCGCACGGTGATCAGGTCCGGGTCGCCGGGGCCGCCGCCGACCAGGGCGACTCCGGGCGTACGGGTGCGGTGGTGCGGGGCGACGAGGGTGCCGTCGCGCAGGCCCTCGACGACCGCGTCGCGGATGGCGGCGGTGTGACGGGGGTCGCGGCCGCGCGCGTCGGTGGTGAGCACGGCGATCGTGACGCCCTCGCTGTGGCCCGTCGCCGGGGTCCAGGCGGTGGCGGCGTCGGCGTCGTCGGAGCGGACGCACCAGACGCGGTGGCGCTCCGCTTCGGTCGAGGCACGGGTGTTGGCGTCCTTGTCGCCGGTGGCGATCAGGGCGTACCAGGCGTCGGCGAGGTCGCCTTCCTCGTACGGGCGCTTCTCCCAGGTGATCTCGCCCGCGTCCGCCATGGCTTCGACCGAGGGGGTTGCTTCGGGGGATACGAGGAGGATGTCCGCGCCTGCCGCGATCAGTGCCGGGAGGCGGCGCTGGGCGACCTGGCCGCCGCCGAGGACGACCACTTTGCGGCCGGTGAGGCGGAGGCCTACGGGGTAGGCGGGGTTTTCGGCCATGAGGGTGCGGCTCCTCTGTACGGCGGTGCAGTGGCCCTGACGTGCGGATTTTACGGGGCGGATGGGGAGGGTGGGGCAGGTGTCCGTTGGCTGGGCTTCGTCGCCGGGTGCACGGCTGTGGGTGGTTGTGCCCACCCGTTCCGCCTGCGGAACGCCTGCCCACAACCACAACCACAACCACAACCACTCGGCAGGGCGCCCGGTGCTGTCGTACCGAATGCCCCCGCGCCTACTTCTCAGTTACCCCCGCGGAATCGAACGTCGCCACCTCGTGCATCGCCCTCGCCGTGCTCTGCACCAACGGCAGGGCCAGCAGCGCGCCCGTGCCCTCGCCCAGCCTCAGGTCCAGGTCGACCAGGGGCCGCAGGCCCAGCTTGTTGAGGGCGGCCACGTGGCCGGGCTCGGCGCTGCGGTGGCCCGCGATGCAGGCCGCGAGGACCTCGGGGGCGATCGCGCGGGCGACCAGGGCGGCGGCGCCGGCGCTGACGCCGTCCAGGATCACCGGCGTGCGCAGGGACGCGCCGCCCAGCAGGAGGCCGACCAGCGCGGCGTGCTCGAAGCCGCCGATCGCCGCCAGGACGCCGATGGGGTCGGCCGGGTCGGGCTGGTGAAGCTCGATGGCCCGGCGGACGACCTCGGTCTTGCGGGCGAGGGTCTCGTCGTTGATGCCGGTGCCACGGCCCGTCACCTCGGCCGGGTCCGTGTCCGTGAAGACCGAGATCAGGGCGGCCGAAGCGGTCGTGTTGGCAATGCCCATCTCGCCCGTCAGCAGGGCCTTGTTACCGGCCGCCACCAGGTCACGGGCGGTCTCGATGCCGACCTCGATGGCCTGCTTGGCCTCCTCGCGGGTCATCGCGGGGCCGGTCGTCATGTCGGAGGTGCCCGCGCGGACCTTGCGGGGCAGCAGGCCGGGGGTGGCCGGGAGGTCGGCCGCGACGCCGACGTCCACCACGCACACCTCGGCGCCCACCTGGCCCGCGAAGGCGTTGCAGACCGCGCCGCCGCCGAGGAAGTTGGCGACCATCTGGGCCGTCACCTCCTGCGGCCAGGGGGTGACGCCCTGGGCGTGCACGCCGTGGTCGCCGGCGAAGATCGCGACGGCCGCGGGCTCCGGGATCGGCGGCGGGCACTGGCGGGACAGGCCGGACAGCTGCGCGGAGATGATCTCCAGCATGCCGAGGGCACCGGCCGGCTTCGTCATCCGCTTCTGCCGCTCCCAGGCCTCGCCGAGCGCCTTGGCGTCCAGCGGGCGGATCTGGGCGACGGTCTCGGCGAGCAGGTCGTGCGGCTCCTCGCCGGGCAGGGCGCGACGGCCGTACGTCTCCTCGTGCACGACCCAGGAGAGCGGGCGGCGCTTGGACCAGCCGGCCTGCATCAGCTCGGGCTCGTCCGGGAACTCGTCGACGTACCCGACGCACAGGTAGGCGATGACCTCAAGGTGCTCGGGCAGGCCGAGGGCGCGGACCATCTCGCGCTCGTCGAAGAAGCTGACCCAGCCGACGCCGAGGCCCTCGGCGCGCGCAGCGAGCCAGAGGTTCTCCACCGCGAGGGCGGCGGAGTACGGCGCCATCTGCGGCTGGGTGTGCCGGCCCAGGGTGTGGCGGCCGCCGCGGGTCGGGTCGGCGGTGACGACGATGTTGACCGGGGTGTCGAGGATGGCCTCGATCTTCAGTTCCTTGAACTGCTTCGCCCGGCCCTTGGGGAGCGACTTGGCGTACGCCTCGCGCTGACGCATGGCCAGTTCGTGCATGGTCCGCCGGGTCTCGGCCGAGCGGATGACGACGAAGTCCCAGGGCTGCGAGTGGCCCACGGAGGGCGCGGTGTGGGCGGCCTCCAGGACGCGCAGCAGCACCTCGTGCGGGATCGGGTCGCTGCGGAAGCCGTTGCGGATGTCGCGGCGCTCACGCATGACCTTGAGGACGGCCTCGCGTTCGGCGTCGTCGTAGGCGGGCGCTGCCGGGCCGGTGGACTGTCTCACTTCTTCCACGGCCGTGCTCTCTTCTGCGGGGGCTTCTTGGTCTTCCTGGTCGGCGGCCCGGGTGTCCAGGTCCTCCGCGTGCTGTACGAGTTCGGGGTCGCCCTCACGGGGTGCGGGGACCGCGGCGACGGGATCCGGCGCCTCCTCTGCGGGGAGGAGCGTCGGCTGCGGCGGGGTCGGCGCGAGGTGCGGGGTGGTCGGCACCGAGCCCTCGACCGCTACGAACTGGCCCAACGGCTGGTCGGGCGTGGGCTCCAGGGGCGTGCCGGACGGCTGTACGGCCGTGGCCTCGCCCTCGCCCGGCTCCGTGGACTCGGTGGCGGCCAGGGGCTGGAGCTGCGGGCCGGCGGGTTCGGCGACGAAGGGCTGGGGGGGCTCGGCCGGTGCGGTGTCCGACAGGGTCGGTTGCGGGTCGGTGGAGTCCGGGGCGGCGACAGTGTCCGGGGCAGCAGCGTCCGAGGCGACCGCCATGGCGAGCGGTTGGGCGGCCTCGGCCGGCACGGCGCCGGCGTCCGGGGTCTGCTGGGCGTCCGGGACCTGGGCCGCGGGGTCCGCGACGTGGGGTTGCGCGTCGGGGGCGATGGGGGCGGTGGGGGTCACGGCTACAGCCTGTGCTTCGGCGTCCACGTCCGTCGGAGTGCCCTCCTGCGTCGGCTGCTGGGCCTGCGCGAGGTCGGGGTCCTGGACGGCTTCGGGAGCCTGCGGCTGCTGCGGGGCCGGCTCGTCGGCGGGCTGGGCGACCGGGACGGGGGGCTCGCTCTGCTGCTCGGCGGCGACCTGCTCGGCGGCGGCAGATTGCGGGGTCTGCGGGGTCGGTTCGGGGGTTACGACGGCGGAGGCTCCGTCGGTGGGTGCGGTGGCGGCGTCGGCCGGCTGCGAGTCCGGTGCGATGTGCTCGGCATCCACGGGCTGGGGCGCCTGCGCGGCGTCCGGTACGGGCGGGACGGGGGCGGCCTGCGGAGTCGCCTGGGCGTCAGCCGGGGCGGCGGGCTCGGGGGCCTGTGCCTCCGGGGACTCGGCGGGCTCGGCGGGCTCGGCGGGCTCGGCTGCGGCGGGCTCGGAGACCTGCGCCGGGGTCTCGGGCGCGGCACCCTCGGGCACGGCAGCCGATGGCTCGGGCGCGGCAGCGTCGAGAAGCTGGACGGCTTCGGGAGCGGCGGCGTCGGCGACCTGCGCGGTCTCGGGGTCGAGCACCTCGGGAACCTGCGCCGTCTCGGGGGCCGCCTCCTCAGCCACCTGGCCGATCTCAGCCTCGGGTGTAACGGAAGCCTGCCCGGCGTCGGCGTCGACCGCCTCGGAAACCTGAGCAGCTCCCGGCGCGGAATCCACGGCAACGGGGTCCGCCTCAGCTGCCGGGACCTCGGTCACCTGCGCGGCGGTGCTCACGGCAGTCGCGGCAGCCTCCGCGGCCTCGGCAGCCTCACCGGCAGTCAAGTCCCCCGGAGCCTGCCCGGGCTCAGCGACCTGGCCGCCGTCCGAAACATCGCCAACTACCGCGGCCTGCACGGGAACCGGGCCACCGTCACCTCCAGGCACCTGCGCGGCACCCGAGTCGGCGTCACTCGCCGGAACTTCCCCGGCGGCCGTGCCGACCTCACCCGCAGGCACCGCTACCTCGCCGGCACCGGAGTCGGCCGCATCCGTCGCAGCCTCGCCGGCATCCGCAGCAGGCGCAGCCGCCACGATCTGCTCGGCCTCGATGGCGGGCGCAGCGCCCGCAGTCTCGTCGGCACCCGGAGCAGCCGCGGCACCGGCGGCCTCTCCCGCACCCGCATCCTGCGTGGCCACCGGCATCTGAGGGGCGTCCTGGCCAGTCACCGCACCGGCCACCGGCGCGGCGTCGCCGGCCGACGGTTCCTGACCGCCGTACACGCCCTCCTGCGGGACCGGCGCACCGACCTCAGCGCCCTGAGCAGGGCCCGTCGCGGTACCGGCCTCCGTGGCCACGCGGGCCACCACCGCCTGCGCGACGCCCACCGGCTCGCCACCCGGCGGTCCGGTCGGGACAACCGTTTCGGCAGCCGGCACCTCGACGCCGACCGGCGCGGGGGCCGGCACCTGGGCCTGGACGGCGGCGTGGGCCGGGGCACCCCAGGGGGTCGCCGGCTGTGGGACCGCTGCCTCGTGGTGCTGGGGGGCGTCGAGGTACTCGGGGCCGGTCGGGGCCGGTCCGGGCCGGCCGGCGGGTGCGCCCACGGCGCCGCGGTCGGCGAGGGAGCGGACCGGGCTGGCGGAGGCGTCGGGGATGGGCGGGCCGAGGTGCAGAGGGCGTCGGGGCGTGATGGGCGGGATCGGCGTCGTGGGGGCCGTCGGGCCCGGGAGGCGGACGGCGCTGAGGTCGACCGAGCCGCTGTCGCGGCCGGAGATCTGGTGCGCGTCCGGCTCGTGCACGGCCTCGACGACCGGCTCCGGCGCGGGCGGGGCGACCTCGTTGCCCCAGGCGCCCTGGGAGCCGGGGAGCAGCAGGTCTTCGTCCTCGGCGGTGGTCTCGGAGAGGTAGGTGTACGTACCGTGCGCCGCGGGGACGCCCGGCTGCTCCACCATGCCTGCGCTCTCCGGCAGTCCCTCGCCCGGGACCTGGCCGGTGTCGGTCATGCGTACCCCTCGCCCATCGGTTAGTGCTTCTACGACCAGCTCACCGGGGACGGCGCACCGACCGCCCCCGCAGTGAAGAACGAGCGTGCATGCCCAGCGGCACGAACGACCCGTCCAAAAAAGGCGACAAAGCCATTGAGTGGCATTGTCGTGGCCGTTCGGCCGTCGCGACAGGCTGATCCGCGACAGGCCGCTGTGGACTGCGCCACGTTGCGCGTCCTCCGGTTTCGCCGTACCACACCCACCCCAAACGGGGCGTGTTTTTCCGGACATTGACCGACGAAGTGCCGGGCGACCGAGTGCGGTACAACGATCGGCCAGCCTACCGCGCGCGGTATGACAACAGGATCACGGGGACGGGTACGCGGTCACGCCGTGCGGTCGGGCAGTACCCCGCTGAGCAGGAACGCGACACTGCGCTCCCGCTCCGTCCAGGCCCGCGTGTCGAGTTCGACGGACTGGAGGAGGGCGCACTCGACGTCGTAGCCGTGTTGGGTCAGATCCCGTCCGACGAGCTCGGCGGCGTCGCGGGTCGCGGCATGCGTGACGATGCGCTGCGGGCGCCGGTCGGCGACGGCGGAGACGACGGCCGCTCCCCCGCCGCCGACGCGTACGACGTCCGGTTCGGCGAGGTTCTCCAGAGCGTGCGGGGCCGTGCCGTGGACGATCTGCAGCTGGACCCCGAAGCCGCGTGCGTTGGCCTCGGTGCGGGCGCAGGCCTGCGGGTCGCGGTCGACGGCGATGACGGCGGCGCCGGCCCGGGCCGCCTCGACGGCGAAGGCGCCGCTGCCGCAGCCGATGTCCCACACGAGGTCGCCGA
This sequence comes from Streptomyces cyaneus, assembly GCF_004028635.1. GTDB lineage: Bacteria > Actinomycetota > Actinomycetes > Streptomycetales > Streptomycetaceae > Streptomyces > Streptomyces cyaneus. The sequence goes on from NZ_ML138678.1 coordinate 215,901, forward strand.
CGCGCGGGCCGAGCCGGGCGAGTTGGGCCGCGCGCAGCGGTTCCAGTTCGCCTTCGCCCATGAGGCCGCCGTAGGACTCGGCGGGCAGGGTCCAGCCGCGCGGCGCGGCGGACGGGTCGCGGCCGGCGATCCACCCGCCGCCCTCCGTCGCTGCCACGGTGCCGCCGATGACGATGACGACGTTCGGGTCGCGCCAGGTATGGTCGGGTGCCTTGTCGGAGGTGACGACGGTGACCTGCTCGCGTTCGGTGCCCAGTTCCTCGCAGATGACGAAGGTGCGGTGGACGCCCTCCAGGAGCAGGCCGAGTTCGGCGGGGCCGGCGCCCGGCGAGGTGAGGACGGCGACCTTGGTGTGGGCGCGGCACACATTCACCGCGCGTCGCAGGGTGCGGCGGTGTGCGACGACCACCTGTGCGTCGTCCCAGGGCATGCCGGCCCGGGCGAAGGCGGCGGCGACCGAGGAGACACCGGGGACGACCTCGACCTCCAGGCCGAACTCGGGTGCGCGCAGGGTCCGTACGACTCCGAAGAAGCCGGGGTCGCCGTCGGCGAACACCACCGCGGTGCCGCGGTGGGCGGCGATCCGGCGGGCGGCGAGGGAGACGCTGCCGAGGCGGATGCGCTCGGCGCCGGGCGGCACCTCGGGGAGCGCCAGGTGGTGGGCGGCACCGGCCACGAGCGTGGCGGCACCGAGGGCGGAGCGTGCCGCGGCGGTCAGCGGCGAGCCGTCCCAGCCGATCACCGTGACGCGGTCGGCCATCGTCGTCAGTCTCCTGGGTTCGCGCAGGTCGTCGTAGGTCAGCCCGAGGGGCAGGCTCCGTGAGGGTACCTGGTCGGCGTGTCGGCAGCTGCGGTGCCCGAGGATTCGCTTCCCGTCAGTTCCACTCGCCGAACGAGGTGAAGCCGCCGACGGTCTCGTCGCCGACGCCCTCCAGGTCCTCGGGCAGCAGGCTCCAGACGATGAGGTCGGTGCGGACGTCGGTCCACTCACCGCTGTCGGTTCGGGCGCGGGCTATCCAGGCGCCCCTCAGGACGCCCTCGCTGATACAGCCGATCTTCTGCGCCACCTGCTGGGAGGCGGTGTTGTCGGCGGCCGTGCGCAGCTCCAGCCGTTCGAACTTCTGGTCGTGGAAGAGCCACTGCGCGGTGGCGAGGGCCGCCTCGGAGGCGTAGCCCTCGCCGCGGGCCCAGGGCGCGATGACGTAGGAGATCTCGCTGGAGCGGACGCGCCAGTTGGTGTTCTGCAGGTGCACGATGCCGACGAGACGCTGGGTGAGGAACTCCGTGACGGCGAAGACGATGCCGCGTCCCTCGGTGCGTTCGGCGGGGGCGAGTTCGGTGATCCAGGCGCGGGCGTCGGCCTCGGTGTAGGGCTGTGGCACCGAGGTCCAGGCGGTGACGAGTTCGTCGTTCATCATCTCGGCGAAGGCCTCGATGTCCGGTTCCTCGAAGGGACGCAGCACCAACCGCTCCGTGCTGATGGAGATGTTGGGGAAGGTGCTAGTCATGCGCCGCTCCGTAACCTTCGGAAAACCTTCAGGGCCTGCTGAACTGCCCAGCATGCAGCATGAAAGCACTGAACTGCACCACGGGGTCCAGTCGTTGTGAAGGACTGGACCCCGTGCGTGGCGATACGCCGTATACGCGCCGTCAGAAGGCGGCGACGACCGCGCCGTCGTACTTGTCCTCGATGAACTTCTTCACCTCGGGCGAGGTGAGCAGCTTCGCCAGCTTCTGCACGCGCGGGTCGTCCTCGTTGCCCTTCTTCACGGCGAGGAAGTTGCCGTACGGGTTGTCCTTGGGCGACTCGGCGGCGATGGCGTCCTTGGCCGGGCTGAGGTCGGCCTCCAGCGCGTAGTTGCCGTTGATGACCGCGGCGTCGACGTCACCGAGGGAGCGCGGCAGCTGGGCCGCCTCGAGCTCCTTGAACTGAAGGTTCTTGGGGTTGGAGGCGATGTCCTTGGGGGTCGCTTCGTAGCCGACGCCCGCCTTCAGCTTGATCACGCCGTTGGCTTCGAGCAGCTTCAGCGCGCGGGCCTCGTTGGTGGTGTCGTTCGGGACGGCGACCGTGGCGCCCTTCTTCAGGTCCGTGAGCTTCTTGACGCCCTGGGAGTACACGCCGAGCGGCTCCAGGTGCACCGTGGCGTTCGGGACGGCCACGATGTCGGTGCCGTTCTTCTTGTTGAAGTCGTCCAGGTACGGCTGGTGCTGGAAGTAGTTGGCGTCGACCTCACCCTGCTGGACGGCCGTGTTCGGCGTCACGTAGTCGGTGAACTCCTTGACCTCGAGCTCGAGGCCGGCCTTCTTCGCGAGCTTGTCCTTGATGTACGTGAGGATCTCGCCCTGCGGGGTGGGCGTGGCGGCGACCTTCAGCGGGGCGCTCGCGTCGGAACCGGAGTCCTTGTCCGAGCCGCAAGCGGTGAGCCCGAGGGTGAGGGCTCCGGCGGCGAGGACGGCAGTGGTGAACTTGGCGGTGTTACGCACGAAAAGTGCCTTTCCTTATGGGTGGTGCGACCCCGTGATGGGTGCCACGGGGAGATCAGGGGGGAGGCTCAGACGGTCTTGCTCGTCGCCGTGGACGCCTTCAGCAGCCGCAGCTTCGGTGCCGCGCCCGAGTGGCCACCCCTGCGGTGCAGGGACCGGGCCGCGTAGTCGCCGGCGAACTGGATGAGCGAGATGACGACGGCCAGGATCGCGACGGTCAGCCACATCAGCTCGGTCTCGAAGCGCTGGTAGCCGTAGCGGATGGCGATGTCGCCGAGGCCGCCGGCGCCGACCGTGCCGGCCATGGCCGAGTAGCCGATGAGGGCGACGATCGTGGTCGTGGTGCTGGCGATCAGCGAGGGCAGGGACTCGGGTACGAGGACCTTGCGTACGACGGTCCAGGTGTTGCCGCCCATCGACTGCACGGCCTCCACGAGCCCGCCGTCCACTTCGCGGACAGCCGTCTCGACGAGGCGCGCGAAGAACGGGATCGCGCCGATCGCGAGCGGCACGATGGCGGCCTCGCGGCCGATCGTCGTCCCGGTGACCCAGCGCGTGAAGCTCATCAGCGCGACCATCAGGATGATGAACGGCATCGAGCGGGCGACGTTCACGATCTGCCCGATGACCTTGTTGGCGAGGACGTTCTGGAGCAGGCCGCCCCGGTCGGTGAGGACGAGGAGGATGCCGAGCGGGAGGCCGCCGACGACGGCGATGAGGGTGGACCAGCCGACCATGTAGAGGGTGTCCCAACACGCCTGCTCCAGCAGGGGCTGCATCTCGGACCAGGTCACTTGGCACCTTCCTTCAGCAGAACGGGCTCCTGGCCCAGTACGTCGATCTGCAGGCCCTGTTCGCGCAGGAAGCCGATCGGCACGACGTTGTCCTCGTAGCGGCCGGGCAGTTCGATGCGCATGCGGCCGACCTGGAGGCCGCCGACGGTGTCGATGGCGGCGCCGAGGATCGAGATGTCGATGTTGTAGGTGCGCGAGAGCTGGGAGATGACCGGCTGGGTGGCGGCCTCGCCCTGGAAGGTGACGTCGACGACGGTGCGGTCGTCGCCGGAAGCCTCGCCGCCCACCGGGAAGAGCGCGGAGGCGAGTTCGGAGCCGGGGGTCGCGAGCAGCTCGCTGACGGTGCCGGACTCGACGATGCGGCCCTGCTCCATGAGCGCGGCGGAGTCGCAGATCGACTTCACGACGTCCATCTCGTGGGTGATGAGCAGGACGGTCAGGCCCAGCTGCCGGTTCAGGTCGCGCAGCAGCTGGAGGATGGAGCGGGTGGTCTCCGGGTCGAGGGCGCTGGTGGCTTCGTCGGAGAGCAGCACCTTGGGGTCGCCGGCCAGGGCGCGGGCGATGCCGACGCGCTGCTTCTGGCCGCCGGAGAGCTGGGCGGGGTAGGCCTTGGCCTTGTCCGCGAGACCCACCAGGTCGAGGAGTTCGAGCGCCTTGCGGGAGCGCTCCTTGCCCGACTTGCCGAGGATTTCGAGCGGCAGCTCGACGTTGTCCTGGACCGTCCGGGAGGACAGCAGGTTGAAGTGCTGGAAGACCATGCCGATACGGCTGCGCGCCTGGCGGAGTTCCTTGCCGGCCCGGGGACCGCGTCCCGCGAGGGCCGTGAGGTCCTGCCCGGCGACGGTCACCGTCCCGGCGGTGGGGCGCTCCAGCAGGTTGACGCAGCGGATGAGCGAGGACTTGCCGGCGCCGGACTGGCCGATGACGCCGTACACCTCGCCTTCGCGGACGTGGAGATCGACGCCGTCGAGGGCGGTGACCTCGCGGCCGTGGGAGCGGTGAGCCCGGTAAATTTTCGTCAGGCCCGTTGTGGTGATCACTGGGGTTTCCGTCACTGTCGAGTGCGCGGCACGTCGTGGGTGCCGGGCACGTGGCGTTCGTGGTCGAAGGCAGCCAGAACGCAGCACGGTTCTCGGGGGCGCGGTGGAACCGGGGAGGAGAATCGTGTGCGCGGGGGCGGGGCTCAGTCCCGTACGCGGGGCGTACGCGTGGACATGAGCGGGCTCTCGCTTCGGGGCGCGAGGCGCGGGGTGGTGCAGGGGCCCTCTAGCAGGCGCACATTCGACACATACAACGAGCACCGGGCGTCATGGTCGCCTCGGTCGCAAAGGTGCGGCAGCTCGTCGTGGTCATGCGATCAGTAAACCAGACGTACGGTCCTTACCGACCGCCGCTGTCCGCATTCTGGACAGCAGCGGACAGGTGTCAGCCGCGTACGGAGATGTCGACTCCGGCGTCCGTGACCAGGGCGGACAGGGCCGACAGGTCCTGCACCACCAGGTCGGCATCGAGCTCGTGAGCCTGGTGGGTTGTGGTCAACGCCACGGTGGTCATCCCGGCGGCGCGACCGGCCGCCAGACCGGCGGGGGCGTCCTCGAAGACGACGCAGTGGGCCGGGTCGACGCCCAGTTCACGGGCGGCGAGGAGGTAGGGCTCGGGGTCGGGCTTGCCGCGCGTGATGTCGTCGGCGGTGACCATCGTCTTGGGGAGGACCTCGACCGCGTCGAGCCGGGCCTCGGCGAGGCGGCGCGTGGCGGAGGTCACGACGGCCCATCGTTCGGCGGGCAGCGAGTCGAGGAACGCCCTGGTGCCGGGGAGCAGGTGGACGCCGTCGTTCGGTACGTCCTCCACCTCCAGCGCCTCGATCCGCGCGAGGGCCTCCGGTACGACATCGGCGGGCAGCAGCTCGGCGACTATCTCGACGGCCGGACGCCCGTGCAGCTCGACCTTGCCGAACTCCTCCGTGACGCCGTACTCGTCGGCCCACCTCGCCCAACAGCGGTCCACGGAGGCGAGGGAGGAGACAAGGGTGCCGTCGTTGTCGAACAGGAGAGCGCGTGCATGGATCGTCATGGTCTAGACCCTACGGGGCCGCCGGAGTCCGGCGGACACGGCTCCGGGCGTCGATCATGGCCCGCGTGAACGCCGGACTCGTCGCCGACGAACCCGCCCGCCTGACCGCCGGGGCCGGGCGCATCAGGTCTTTTGGGCCGTATTAAGGTCGCTCCATGCTTGATGCCCTGACGCTGGTGACCGGTGTCGCCGCGCTGTTGCTCGCCGCCTGGTGCGGGTGGGCCGCGTACCGAGACCAGCCGACGAAGGACTGGCACTTCATCGGGATGGCCGTGGTGACGGTGCTGGCCCTGGTGCAGTTGGTGGTCGGGATCGTGCTGCTGGCGCGGGGCGAGAAGCCGGAGCAGGGCACGACGATCTTCGTGGCGTATCTGCTGGGCTCGTTCGCGTGCATTCCGGCCGCCGGCTTCATGTCGCTGGCCGAGCGGTCCAAGTGGGGTTCGGTGACGGTCGCCGCCGGCGGTGTGGTGCTGGCCGTGCTGGAGGTGCGGCTCTATGACATCTGGGGAGGCTGAGGTGGCCGTGACGCAGGAAAAGCCCACCATGACGCGGCTGATCAGCGGGCCCGGGATTCTGCTGGTGTGGCTGTACGGCGTGATGGTGGTCGGGGCGGTGTCGCGATCGGCGTACCAGATCGCGACGGAGTTCGACCGGGCGCCGCTCGCGTATGCGCTGTCGGCGGTGGCGGGGCTCGTCTACGGGTTCATCACGTACACGCTCGTCAGGGGCGGCGAGAAGGCCCGCAAGGCGGCGCTGGTGTGCTGCGCCGCCGAACTCGCGGGCGTCCTGATCGTCGGCACCTGGACCCTGGTGGAACCCTCGGCGTTCCCCGATGCGACCGTCTGGTCCGACTACGGCATGGGATATCTGTTCATCCCCGTACTGCTGCCGGTGTCGGCCCTGTACTGGCTCCGCAAGGCGCGCACCGTCAAGCGGTAGTGGCGTACGCCCCCGCCGGCTTCTCCAGGACGATCATCGGGACCCCGTCCGCCCCCTTCGACGTGCCCACCGCCTCGTAGCCCACCTTGCGGTACAGCCGCAGGTTGCCCTCGCTGCGGTGGCCCGTGAAGAGGCGGAACTTGGTGGCGCCCCGCTCCTCCGCCAGGGCGGACTCGGCCGCGCGGAGCAGTCGTGCGCCGATGCCGTGGCCCTGGAGACGGGGGTGGACGCAGAGCTTGCCGATGGCGGCGGCGCCGTCCGCGGTGACGCTGCCACGGACCGAGCCGACGACCTCCTCGCCGAGCCGCGCCACGAAGACACAGTCGCCGGCGACCTCCGCGCGCACCGAGTCCAGGGATTGGACCAGCGGGTCGATGCGGTAGTTGCCGTACAGCGCCGCCTCGCTCTGGAAGCACAGGTACTGCAGCCTGAAGATCTGCTCCGCGTCCTGCTCGGTCGCCGCAGAGATGGTCACGCTCATGCCCATGTGCGCACGCCTCCCGCTCACCTGATCGCCTGTTGTTCCTCACTCCTATCCCCGCACTCCGCGGGCCGCAACCTCCGGTGTGAGCAATCGACGCAGACATCCCAGGCATCTGGAACGTTCCGGGCCGAGACTGCCCTGTGAGATACCCAACTCCCCCGCGATTTCCCGGTATGTCAGGTCGTTCGGGGAGAGCAGGGCCTCCATGAGGCGGGGGCAGCGGCCGGGGAGGCGGCGTACCGCTTCACGCAGGGCCCGGCGGCGGGCGGAGGCGAGGGCGAGGTGTTCGGGGTCGTGACGCTCGCTGTCGGCGGCGGGCTCGCTCTCGTACGGCTGTTCTCGTCGCGTCGTACGACGGCTTCGGCGGGCCTCGGAGCGGACGGCCCGGCGCAGCCAGCCCTGCGGGTCCACGGGTGGGCCGTCCGAGTCGAGGTGTTCCAGGAGACGGAGCCAGACCGCCTGTTCCAGGTCGCCCGGATCCGTTCCGCAGGCGGGTGCCTCGGCGGAGGCCTCAGCGAGCAGCAGCGGGCGCAGGGCGGCAACGAGGTCGTCCGTCATATGCGGCACGACGCGGCCGCCCGGGCACAGGGTTGCCCGGGCGGCCGACAGTCACCCCAACCGGGGCGTGGCGCTCAGCCGTTGACGAAGTCCTCGCGGGCCAGCACGCCCGTGTCCGGGTTGTCGGTGAAGACGCCGTCGATGCCGGTCGCGAAGTAGACCTTGTAGGCGCCGAACACGTCTCCGTAGGCGTCCGCGTCGGTGCCCTTGCGGAAGCTCGCGGGGAGGAAGGGGTTCTCGTTGCGCATGGTCCAGGGGTGCAGGACCAGGCCGACCTTGTGCGCGTCGCTCACCAGCGTGGTGGGCGTGGTGAGGTTGCCGCTCGCGTCCTTCGGGATGACCAGGTCCAGGGTGGGGCCGATGCCCTGGGCGTAGGAGGCGATCTCGCGCAGGCCGGCCGGCTTGACCAGGTCGGCGACGGTGCGCGGGTCGCCCGTCTCGACGAAGTCCCAGGGGCGGGTGGCCGGGCCGGAGAGCAGGACCACCAGCGGGTTGTCGACCAGCTTGTTCAGGCGCTGGATGCTGGTCGGCTCGAAGGACTGGATGATGACGGGCGAGTTCCGCTTGTCCTTGCCGTGCTTGTGCAGCACCTTGGCGATCCGCTCCTCCAGGGCGAGGCCCTGCTTGCGGAAGTAGGTGGGGTGCTTGAGCTCGGGGTAGATCCAGACCTGCTTGCCGCGCTTACGGCTCTGCTCGTCCTGCCACTTCAGGACCTCCTCGAAGGTGGGGATCTCCCAGCGGCCGTTGTAGAGGGTGTTGTGCGGACGGTTGGCCGGGATGCGCTCGATCGCGCGCAGGGTCTTCAGCTCGGCGAGCGTGAAGTCCTCGGTGAACCAGCCGGTGGTGGAGACACCGTCGAGGAGCTTGGTCTTCTTGCGGTCGGCGAACTCGGGATGGTCCGCGACATCGGTCGTGCCGCCGATCTCCGGCTCGTGCCGGCAGACGAGGTGGCCGTCCTTGGTGGGGACCAGGTCACCCGCCTCGACGATGTCGGCGCCCATGTCGAGGGCCAGCTGGTAGGAGCCGAGGGTGTGCTCGGGGCGGTAGCCGCTGGCGCCGCGGTGGCCGATGATCGTCGGCTTGGGCAGGCTCTTCAGTCCACCTCCACCGCTGCCGCCGTGCCGGGCCTCGGCTGCTCTGGCCGTACCGGACAGCCCGAGGACCGCTCCGCCCGCGCCGAGCACGGCCGCGCCGAGAAGCATCCGCCGTCCGGTTACGCCCGCCTGCTCGTTCTCCTGGGTTCCCATGAGGGCCCTCCCTGACCTTCCGACCATTCAGTGCGCGCCGATCGTAGGTGCGCCTCCATGACGGATGGGAGACCTCCGGCCGAACTCGCGGGTGACGCTGAATGTCGTACGGGAAAGGTGGGGTGACGGCCCGTCGGAATGGGTCCGGCGGTGCGGGGAACGCGTCGGGTAGGCCCTCGGGGCGATGTCCGTCACATCATGGCGGGGGCGTTACGCACCGCCCACGCCGCGCCACCGCAGGTAAACGTACGTCAACAGTGCGTAAGGCCTCGGTGAAGTCGGCCCACCCGATGTGCGGGACCCGGGGAACCGCGAGTATCGTCCTCACCTGCACATACTCATACCGAATCCCTTGACACCGGAGGGCCCGTTGTCCCGCTTCGCGCTCATCAAGGCAATGCTCGGACCGATCATGCGCCTGATGTTCCGCCCACAGGTGGAGGGCGCGGAGCACATCCCGGGCGACGGTCCGGTCATCCTGGCCGGCAACCACCTCACGTTCATCGACTCGATGATCCTGCCGCTGGTCTGCGACCGTCAGGTTCTCTTCATCGGCAAGGACGAGTACGTCACCGGCAAGGGCCTCAAGGGCCGCCTGATGGCGTGGTTCTTCACCGGCGTCGGCATGATCCCGGTCGACCGCGACGGCGGCCGGGGCGGTGTCGCGGCCCTGATGACCGGGCGCCGCATCCTGGAGGAGGGCAAGGTCTTCGGCATCTACCCCGAGGGCACGAGGTCGCCCGACGGGCGGCTGTACCGGGGCCGCACCGGCATCGCACGCCTGACGCTGATGACCGGGGCGCCGGTCGTCCCGTTCGCCATGATCGGCACGGACAAGATCCAGCCGGGTGGGGCGGGGATGCCCCGGCCTCGTAAGGTGACGGTCCGCTTCGGCGAGGCCATGGAGTTCTCCCGGTACGAAGGGATGGACCGGGACCGTTACGTGCTGCGGGCGGTCACCGACTCGGTGATGGCCGAGGTCATGCGGCTGTCCGGGCAGGAGTACGTGGACATGTACGCGAGCAAGGCCAAAGAGGCGGCGTAGCGCCGTTCGAGTTCTCAGGTACGGCGGCTGCGGGTGATCTGTGGTTGCTCGTGCCCACGCGGCGGAGCCGCAAATCGATACAGCCCCGCGCCCCCTAAGCGGCGTTGTCCAGCCGTTGGCCGCGGAGGAGGAACCACGCTGCCACTGCCGCAGTGAGCAGCACCGCCGCGCCTACGCCCGACGCCAGCGCCAGGCCGTCCACGAAGGACTGGCGGGCCGCGTCCAACATCGCCTCGGACGTCTGCGCGGGCAACCCCGCTGACGCCTCCACCGCGCCGCCCAGTGACTCGTGTGCCTCCGCCGGGGTGCCCGCCGGGCCGGTGAAGTCCCGGTACACACCGGTCACGATCGAACCCAGTACGGCGATGCCCAGAGCGGCGCCCAGCTCGTACGCCGTCTCGGACACTGCGCTCGCCGCGCCCGCCTGCTCCTTCGGCACGCTGGAGAGGATCACGTCCGACGTCACCGTGAACGAGAACCCGGCGCCGACGCCGACCACCAGCAGGGCGGCCCCGAGCAGCGGGTAGCCCGTCGAGCGGTCGATCACCGTGAGCACGGCCAGGGCGAGGCCGATCGCCGCGAGGCCGCCGGAGACGACGGCCCGTACCGAGAAGCGGCGGGCCGCGCGGCCGGCGAGCAGGCCGGCCACCACCGCGCCGATCGCGGCGGGCAGTTCGGCCAGACCCGCCTCGAACGGCCCCCTGCCCTGCACGAGTTGCAGGAACTGGGAGAGGAAGAACACCAGGCCGGACAGGCCGAGGATGGTCAGCAGGTCGGCGAGCACCGCGCCGCTGAAGCCGCGGTGGCGGAACAGCCGCATGTCCAGCAGCGGGGTCGGCAGGGTGAACTGGCGGCGGACGAAGCCGTACAGCGCGGCCGCGCCCAGCAGGCCCGCGGCGAGCGTGGGCCACGTGAAGCCGTGGGTGGCGGCCTCCTTCACGGCGTACACGATGCCGACCATGCCGATGAGCGACAGTGCGACGCTGACCAGGTCCCACGGGCCGGAACTCGGGTTTCGCGATTCGGGCAGCAGCTTGATGCCGACGAGGACGAGGACCACCATCACCGGCAGGTTGATCAGGAAGACCGAGCCCCACCAGAAGTGTTCGAGCAGGAAGCCACCGGCGATCGGGCCTATGGCCGTACCGGCGGAGGCTGTCGCGCCCCAGATGCCGACGGCGAGGCTGCGTTCGCGCGGGTCGTGGAAGAGGTTGCGGATCAGGGCGAGCGTGGCGGGCATCAGGGTGGCGCCCGCGACACCGAGCAACGCCCGGGCCAGGATCATCAGTTCGGGTGTCGTCGCGTAGGCGTTGAGCACGGATATCGCGCCGAACGCGGTGGCGCCGAGGAGCAGGATCCGCTTGCGGCCGATGCGGTCGCCGAGGCTGCCCATCGACACCAGCAGGCCTGCGATGACGAAGGAGTAGACGTCGCCTATCCACAGCAGCTGGGTGCCGGAGGGCTTCAGGTCCTCGCTGATGTAGGGGGTCGCGAGGCCGAGGACGGTCGCGTCCACGGCCACCAGCAGCACGGCGAGCACGAGGACGGACAGCGCGAGCCAGCGGCCCGGGCGCTTCACCGCCTCGGTCGTGGTCGCCGGCTGCAGGGTGCTGGTCATGATTCCTCTCTTCTGAGCGCGCCGCCGAGCAACAGCTCGACGATCATGTGGTGGAAGTCGTTGGGGGCGACCTTGCCGCTCTGCACGACCCAGGCGCCGGAGGCGAGCAGCCCGAACAGGGCCTCGGTGAGCCACGCGGGCGTGAGGTCGATCCGGAACTCGCCGCTGTCCTGTCCGCGCCGGAACAGCGCGGCGATACGGCCGTCGATCCTGGACCAGCCCTCGTGCTGCTCCTCGCCCTCGAACAGTTGGTTCTCGGTGTAGAGGAAGGCGAGGAGTCCGGCGGCGGGCTCGATCTCGCGGACCATGCGGCGTACGGCGTCACTCGCCGCCCCCTCGTCCAGCCGCGCCGCGTCCACCGCTGCCTCGCACTCCGCGATACCGAGCGCCTCCAGCGCCCGCACGAGCGCGTCGCGCCCGGCGAAGTGCCGGTGCAGCGTGGCCCGGCTGATCCCGGCCGCCTTGGCGACCTCGTCCATGGTCGCGGTGGATTTGCGGGTCAGCAGGGCTGCGGCACTGCGCAGTACGTGGTCACGATCGACGGCCATGAGACAACCATAGCCCATGTGAGACATTGATGTCTCATACTGGGCGTGTGTGACTCACACCCACGACTCTTCCCTTGATCAGTGGCGCGTCAGCGGCGCGCGTCAGTGCCAGGGCAGCTGCCCGCGCCGCTCCCAGTACGCGCCCGGCTCTTCCACCAACGCACCGAGCCGTTCCAGCTGGCCCTCGTCGAGGTCGACCACGGCGGCATGCAGGTTGGACGCGAGCTGTACGGTCGTCGCGGCGCCGGAGAGGACCACGCCGGCCCAGGGCTCGCGCAGGATCAGGGCGAGGGCGACGGCGTCGCAGCCCAGAGACGTTTCTTCGGCTACGGCCTTCAGCGCGTCCGGGGCGTACGGGTCCGCGAGTCGCCCGTTGGCCATGCCCTCCTTGACGATCACCGTGAGCCCGGCGTCGTGGGCCTCGGCGAGGGCGGGGCCGGCCGAGGTCTCCAGGGCGTTGTAGGTCGACTGGACGGTACGGAAGAGGGGCTCGCCGTCGACTGTCACGGCGAGCGCGGCGCGGATCGCGTCGGCCTGGGCGGGGCCGCTGGTGGAGAAGCCGATGGCGAGGCCCTGGGCGGCGGCCTCGGCCAGCCTGGCGTGGAGGTCCTTGTCGGTGAGGGCGGGGCTGTCCGGGGTCACCGAGTGGATCTGGTACAGGTCGAGCCGGTCGCCGAGGAGGGCGTCGGTCTCGGCGCGCTGGCGCTCGTACGTCGCCAGGGTGTGGTCCTTGACCTCGTGCTTCTCGGCGTCGGTTGTCCAGCCGGCGGTGTAGGTGTAGCCCCACTTGCTGCCGACGACGATGTCGTCGATGTCGGGGCGGGCGTGCAGCCAGTCGGCGAGGAACTCCTCGGAGCGGCCGTAGGAGCGGGCCGCGTCGAAGTAGCGGACGCCCTGGGCGTAGGCGGCGTCGAGGAGTTCGTGGGTGCGGGTGCGCAGGGCGTCGACGGTGCGCTCGGCCGGGAGGTCCTCCTCCCGGCCGAGGTTGATGTACCCCGGGCGGCCCACGGCGGCCAGGCCGAGTCCCAGATGCGCGGTCGGCGTGGTCGTGGCGGCCAGACGGCTGAACGGCATGGCGGGCTCCGTGCACGGTCGACGGACGGGTGACCCGCACCAATCTACCGACGCCCGTCCGCCTCGGCCCGGACGGACGCGGCGGCTCAGCCCGCGCTGACGCAGCGCGGCCCGAAGGCCGGGTCGGCAGGACCGCTGCGCCCGAGGGCGTTGAGCACCCATTGCTGCACCAGCGGGGACTTGGGCGCCTGGTCGTGCTCGGTGAGGTCGAGCGGACAACGGTCCTGAAGCAGGACGTTGGTGACATAGGAGGCGGGCCCGCTGAGGAAGGAACTGGTGTACGGCAGCACGACCTCGTCGTACTTGGTGGCGATCGCCGTGTAGTCGGGGCCGACCGGGGTCTCCGGGGCGGAGTTGAGCTTCTGGAGGAGGCCCGAGCCGGCGGTCTGGTCGACGCAGGAGGGGCAGAGAGTGGCGCCGGCCACGAGGGCGAGCGGGTTGGTGGTGCCGTGGTTGGAGGGCACGATGCCGACGAGGTCGTCGACCTTGGTCGCGCCGCCCAGGAACTTGACGTAGTAGCGGGGCATCATGCCGCCCTGGCTGTGGCCGACGATGTCGGCCTTCTTGGCCCCGGTCGCGCCGAGCACGGCGTTCACGAAGTCGCGCAGTTCGGCCGCCGAGTCCGGGATCGGGGCGGTCTCCAGGTCCCCGTAGTCGAAGGAGAAGACGCAGTATCCGGCGTTCGCCAGGGCGGGCGAGAGGGTCAGCCAGTTCTCGTACGAGGTCTTGAAGGTGCCGTTCACCAGGACCACGGGCTGCGGATGGGCCGAATCCGGCTTGCAGGACCAGTCGTTGGCACCGGGCGGCGGAGTGCCGGCGGCGCTCGCGGGGGCCATGAGACCGAGGGCGCACAGGGCGGCGGTCGCGGCGGCGGCGAGGAGGAGGCGGGCGGTTCGTCTTGTGCGTCTCGCGCGCATGATGTCCCTTTCATGCTCGACCATGATCGACCGGCGTTCGGCAATGTCGACCGGGAACCGGAATACTTACTTCCGAGTAGGGGGAAGTCAATGATTCGGCCAGTGGCCGAATCCTTTCCGTTACCGGGCGCGCCGGGACAGCACGAAGGGCCCGGACGCGATGTCCGGGCCCTTCTGTCGACCGGGGATGCTAGGCGCGCTTGGCCGTGGCCCACTCGTGCTGGGCCGCCACGTCCGCCTTGATCTCCGCCAGTTGGACGGCCACCGCACTGGGTGCCGTGCCGCCGCGACCGTTGCGGGAGGCCAGGGCGCCGGGGACGTTGAGGACCGAGCGGACCTCGGGCGTGAGGTGGGACGAGATCTTCGCGAACTGGTCGTCCGTCAGCTCGTCCAGTTCCTTGCCCTCGGACTCGGCGACCTTGACGCACTCGCCGGCGACCTCGTGCGCGACCCGGAAGGGGACGCCCTGCTTGACCAGCCACTCGGCGATGTCGGTGGCGAGGGAGAAGCCGGCCGGGGCCAGTTCCTCCATGCGCTCGCGGTTGACGGTGAGGGTGGCCATCATGCCGGTGAAGGCGGGGAGCAGGACCTCCAGCTGGTCACAGGAGTCGAAGACCGGCTCCTTGTCCTCCTGGAGGTCGCGGTTGTAGGCGAGCGGCAGGGCCTTGAGCGTGGCCATCAGCCCCGTCAGGTTGCCGATCAGGCGGCCGCTCTTGCCGCGCGCCAGCTCCGCGATGTCGGGGTTCTTCTTCTGCGGCATGATCGACGAGCCGGTAGAGAACGCGTCGTGCAGGGTCACGAAGGAGAACTCCTTCGTGTTCCAGATGATGATCTCCTCGGCGATCCGGGAGAGGTTCACGCCGATCATCGCGGTGATGAAGGCGAACTCGGCGACGAAGTCACGGGACGCCGTGCCGTCGATGGAGTTGGCGGCGGACCCGTGCTCGAAGCCGAGGTCCTTCGCCACCGCCTCCGGGTCCAGGCCCAGGGAGGAGCCGGCCAGGGCACCCGAGCCGTACGGCGAGACCGCCGTGCGCTCGTCCCACTGGCGCAGCCGCTCCGCGTCCCGGGTCAGCGACTGGACATGGGCCAGGACATGGTGGGCGAAGAGCACCGGCTGGGCGTGCTGGAGGTGGGTGCGGCCGGGCATCGCCACGTCCGGGTGGGCCTCGGCGAGGCCGATGAGCGCGTCCTGGAGATCGGCGATCAGGCCGCCGATGATGCGGGCGCGGTCCCGGAGGTACATCCGGAAGAGGGTGGCCACCTGGTCGTTCCGCGACCGGCCCGCGCGCAGCTTGCCGCCCAGGTCCGGGCCGAGGCGCTCCAGCAGCCCGCGCTCCAGGGCGGTGTGGACGTCCTCGTCGGCGATCGTGCCCACGAAGGAGCCGTCGGCGACATCCGCCTCCAGCTGGTCGAGCCCGGCGATCATCCGGGTCAGCTCGTCCTGCGTGAGCAGCCCCGCCTTGTGCAGCACGCGCGCGTGGGCACGCGAACCGGCGATGTCGTACGGTGCCAGCCGCCAGTCGAAGTGGACGGACGCGGACAGCTTGGCCAGGGCCTCGGCGGGACCGTCGGCGAAACGGCCGCCCCAGAGCCGGACGTCACCGCTGTTGCTGCTCACTTGCTGCGCTCCTCGGGAGGGTCTGCGTGTGTGGCACCGCCTCCCCGTGGCGTGAACGGGGAGGCGGTCGTCAGGCTAGTGCGCGCTCACCACACATTGACATGCATGAGTATGCAGAGGACTGCATGATTCGTCAATTCCGGCGGACCGCGGTAGGAAATTTGAAGATCCTTTGAACACGGGAAACCGCTTACTCGTATCTCTCGCCGAACGCAGGCGCCGCGTTCGGAAACGACGACACCCCCGAACCCGAGTGAGGCATCCGCATGTCCAGGGCTCTTCCGAAGTACAACAAGCGTCGCGTCACGTTCATCGGCGGCGCCGCCGCGGTAGCGCTGTCCGGCACGGTGATCGCCGGCTTCGCCCTCGCCGGGGAGACGACATCGTCTTCGAAGAGCGCCGGCACCAACGCCCGGACGCTGGCCGGTCCCGGCACGATCTCCTGCCCCGACGTGAAGTCGAAGCTGCCCGCGGTCCCCGCCACCGCGAAGGCCGAGGTCGACCGCAACCTGGCCCTGCTCAACACCCAGATCCAAGAAGCCAACAAGCGGCTGGTCGACACCGTGGGCCAGGGCGGGCCCAACTTCGTCCAGAACGCCATCCTCGGCCCCCTGAAGGACAAGCGGGTCGCGACGGTCAACCGCATCGCGACGGCCATCGGCCGCACGGCCGCCAAGCCGCAGGGCCTGGACGCGCTGGCACCCTGCACCCTCAACGCCAACGGGAACGCGGCTGCCGCGACCCCGAGCGCGACGCCCACCAAGCAGGCCGGTGGCAACACGGGGAACACCGGTAACACGGGCAACACCGGGAATGCGGGCAACGCGGGCAACACCAACGCCGCCGGCACCATCTCCTGCCCGGACGTGAAGTCGAAGCTCCCGGCGGTCCCCGCCACCGCGAAGGCCGAGGTCGACCGCAACCTCGCGCTGCTCAACACGCAGATCCAGGAGGCCGACAAGCGCCTCGCCTCCTCGGTCGGCCAGGGCGGGCCCAACTTCGTGCAGAACGCCATCCTCGGCCCGCTGAAGGACAAGCGGGTGTCGACGATCGACCGCATCGCCATCTCCATCGGCCGTACGGCGGCCAAGCCCCAGGGACTGAACTCCCTGGCCGCCTGCACGCTCACCAAGTGACGTGACGGACAGCCGTGGCCGCCCCGTCGGCACGCCGGCCGGGGCGGCCACGGCGACGCCTGCCGAACGAATGCCACAATTCGTTAGACAGGCGAAAGAGTTGCACCCATAATCGTTAGACATGGGAAAGACCTATGAACGCATAGACGGCAGGCTGCGCACCTTCATCGAGGCGCAGCCCCTCTTCTTCACCGCGACCGCCCCCCTCTCCGGCGACGGCACGGTCAACCTCTCCCCCAAGGGCCTCAAGGGCTCCTTCGCCGTCCTCGACGAACTCACTGTCGCCTACCTGGACTTCGCCGGCTCCACCGCGGAGACGATCGCGCATCTGCGGGAGAACGGCCGGATCACCCTGATGTGGTGCGCGTTCCAGGGCCCGCCCAACATCGTCCGGGTGCACGGCCGCGGCGAGGCGGTGCTGCGTGACGACCCCCGCTTCAAGGAACTGCTGAGCCACTTCCCGGACATCGATCCGAGCCTGCACGGCCTGCGGGCGATCATCGTCGTGACGGCCGACACGGTCCGTGACTCCTGCGGCTACGCGGTGCCCTTCATGACGTACGACGAGGACCGCGATCTGCACGCCAGGCGCTTCGCGCGCGAGGACGACGCCTCGCTCAGCGCGTACTTCGCCAACAAGGAGCACATCGCGACGAGCCTGGATGGCCTACCCGGGCTGCCGTTGCCGCTGCCTCCGTCTAGCGTCTGAGCCATGCGCCCCGGTGTCGTCGCCCTCGCGTCCGCCTCCCTCCTCGTGCTCGGCGCCGCGCCGGGCGAGGGGCCACCGCGACCGCTGCCCGCGCGCATGGCCGACACCGGGGGCGGTACCCAGCTGATCACCGCGGTGGCACCGAGGACCGCCTCGACGTCCGGGACGGTCACCTGGTGGGACCGGGTCGACGGGCAGTGGGTGAAGGCCGGTTCGGCGCCGGCCCGCTTCGGGGCGAAGGGGCTCGTCGAGGGGGCCGAGCGCAAGCAGAGCACGAACACGACGCCCACGGGGCTGTACGGGCTGCCGTACGCCTTCGGTGTCGAGGCGGCGCCGCGCGGGACGGCGTACCAGTACCGCCGCGTTCACAAGGACTCCTGGTGGTGCCAGGACAACGACTCGCGTGCCTACAACCGCTGGACCGAGCCCCTGGCGCGCGACTGCCGGGGCGCCGAGTCCGAGCACCTGATCTCGTACGGGGCGCTGTACGCGCACGCGCTCGTCATCGCCTTCAACTACGAGCGTCCGGTGAAGGGGCGCGGGGCCGGGATCTTCCTGCATGTGAAGGGGCGCGGGGCGACGGCCGGTTGTGTGTCGGTGCCCAAGGACGCGATGAGGCGGATCCTCAAGTGGGCCGATCCCCGGCAAAAACCGCACATCGCGATCGGGACGGCGAACGGCACCACGGCGATCACCCGGTACTGAGCAAGTAATGGCCAAGTACTGAGCGAGCACCGAGCCGGTACTACGCGAGCACCGAGCAATCCCCACTGAACACACGGACCTCCCCGCACGTATCTCTGGGCCAAGGGACCACGCCCATCACGCACTCCCCTTGCTCCCGTCCCCGGAGGAACCGTGACCACCACGCTCGCAGGCGGCCGTGCCGCCCGCCGCCAGACGATGCGCCGCATCCGCCCGCGCCGATCCCCGGCCGTCCCGCTGGTGATCGCCCTATGGGCGGGCGCGGCGGCGGTGCTGTGGCTGTGGTGGGACAACACGCCGTCCCTCGCGGACAACACCGCCAAGATCCTCGCCGCCGGGCGGATCACCGGACTGCTGGCCGGATATCTCATGGCGCTGGTGGTGCTGCAGATGGCCCGGGTGCCCGCGCTGGAGCGGCGGGTGGGCTCGGACCGGGTCGCGCGCTGGCACGCGATGAGCGGTCGTTACACGATCTGCCTGGTCATCGCGCATGTCTTCCTCACCATGTGGGCGTACGCGCTCCAGGCCGGCAAGACGCTCGGCGATGTGGTCCAGCAGACGATCGACTCGGTCAACACGCTGCCGGACATGGGCAAGGCGGCCATCGGCACCGGGCTGCTGTTCTTCATCGCGTTCATCTCGATCGGGGGGATCCGCCGCCGGATCCCGTACGACACCTGGTACCACGTGCACCTGCTCACCTACGCGGCCGTGTATCTGACGTTCTGGCACCAGATCACCACCGGCAACGAGTTCGCCGTCGAGCCGTCCGCGAAGACCTTCTGGTACGGGCTGTACGGGGTCGTGACCGCACTGGTGGTCTGGTACCGGATCCTCACCCCGATCCGCCTCAACCTGCGGCACCGGATGTATGTCGAGGCGGTCATCGAGGAGACGCCGGGCATCGTGTCGGTGCTGATCGGCGGGCGCAAGCTGCACCGTATGGGCGCGGAGGCCGGGCAGTTCTTCCGCTGGCGGTTCAAGGCACCGGGCATGCGGTTCAGCTCCCACCCCTACTCGCTGTCGGCGGCGCCCCGCCCCGACATGCTGCGGATCACCGTCAAGGCGATCGGCGACCACACCTCGCGGCTGCGCGACCTGAGGCCCGGCACCAAGGTGTGGGCCGAGGGGCCGTACGGCGCGATGACCGCCCAGCGCCGCAGCCGGGGCAAGGTGCTGCTGGTGGCGGGCGGCGTCGGCATCACGCCGATGCGGGCCCTGTTCGAGACGCTGCCCGGCGCGTCCGGCGACATCACCCTGCTCTACCGGGCCAACAGCACCCAGGACCTGGCGCTGTGGGACGAGCTCGCGGCCATCGCCGACGAGCGCGGTGCCCGGCTGATGTACGCGGTCAACAGCCCGGACGGCGAGCGGCCGGACATCTCGGCGGAGCGGCTGCTCCAGAAGCTGCCCGACATCGACAAGCACGACGTGTTCATGTGCGGGCCGGCCGGCTTCGCGCAGTCCGTCTACGAAGCACTGCGCGGCGCGGGTGTGCCCGCCCGCCGCATCCATCACGAGTCGTTCGAGATGTGAGCGACGGGACTCAAAAGACTTCAGGAGCTGTAGGAGCCATGAGGAAGAGTCACCCCATCCGGCGTGTCGTGCTGGCCGGTGCGGCCACCGTGTCCGGGATCGTGCTGCTGCTGTCGCTGAAGCCGGCGACGGACCCGGCCTCCGCGCAGGCGGCGGGCGGCGCGGCACCACCCGTGGCGGCACAGTCGCCGCAGGGCGGCGCCCAGGCGGCCGGCAACGGCACGGTCACCGGTGACGCGGCGCAGACCCAGTACGGGGCCGTGCAGGTCCGGCTGACCGTGGCCAACGGGAAGATCACCCGGGCGGAGGCCGTCCAGGCACCCAAGGGCGGCCAGAGCGACCAGATCACCGCGAACGCCGTACCCAAGCTCAACCAGGCGGCGGTCGCAGCGCAGAGCGCGAGCATCGACGCGGTGTCCGGGGCGACCTACACCAGCGCCGGGTACAAGGAATCCCTCCAGTCGGCCATCGACAAGGCGAAGGCGAGCGCCGGTTCGTCGCAGGGCTCGGGGTCACAGGGCTCCGGATCGCAAGGGTCCGGATCGCAGGGTTCGGGTGCCGCCCAGGCCCGTACCGTCACCGGCAGTGTCGCCCAGACCCAGTACGGGCCGGTCCAGGTCCGGATCACGGTCAACGGCGGCAAGATCACCAAGGCCGAGGCGGTCCAGACGCCCAAGGGCGGCCAGAGCGACCAGGTCACCGCGAACGCCGTACCGAAGCTCAACCAGGCAGCCGTGGCGGCGGGCAGCGCCGACATCGACGCGGTCTCCGGAGCCACGTACACCAGCGCCGGCTACAAGGAGTCCCTCCAGTCGGCCCTGGACCAGGCCGGTGGCTGACACGGTGGCGGAACCGGCAGAAGCTCCCGCCGCGGTACGTCATGCGGAGGAGGTCATGGGGACGGTCTTCTCCTTCGACGTCCGCGGCGGGGAACCCGGTGCCGTCAAGTCGGCACTGGAAGAGGCGGTCACCGCACTGCACCGGGTCGACGAGGTGTTCAGCACCTACCGCGACGACAGCCAGGTCTCCCGGCTGGCGCGCGGTGAGCTGACCGTCGAGCGGTGCGATCCGCAGGTCGCCGAGGTGCTCGAACTGGGCGCCGAGGCGGAGCGGCTCAGCGAGGGCTGGTTCAGCACGTCGTACCAGGGCCGCCTCGACCCGACCGGCATCGTCAAGGGCTGGTCCGTCGAGCGCGCGGCCCGTCGCCTGGCGCAGGTCCCCGGCGTGACCGGCGTGAGCGTCAACGGCGGCGGCGACGTCCAGCTGCTGGGCGTGCCGGGGGCACAGCGGCCCTGGCGCGTAGGAGTCTCCGACCCCCTTCGCCCGGGCGGCCTCGCGGCGGTCATCTCCGCCGCCGGCCTCGACGAACTGGCGGTCGCCACATCCGGCACCGTGGAACGCGGCGCCCACATAGTCGACCCCCGCACCGGCCGATCGGCGGTGACGGACCTGGTGGCGGTGACGGTGGTGGCCCCCCAACTGACCTGGGCGGACTGCTGGGCGACGGCGGCTTTCGCGATGGGTTCGCGACAGGGTCTGCGCTGGCTGGAGTCGCTGCCGGGGGTGGAGGCCCTACTGATCACAGCAGGGGATGAAGTCCGCTGCACAGGAGGCCTGGCCTCTCGACTGGGCTGACTGCCACCCCTCAAGGGGCGCGGGGAACTGCGCGACCAGCCACAACTCACCCGCAGTCGGCGAACGACCGCCACCACCCCACTCAGTGGCCGTTCTGCGCCAACCTCAGCAAGTGATCGGCCAAGGCCTGACCCCCCGTAGGATTCCGGCTGATCAGCAGCAACGTATCGTCACCGGCAATCGTGCCGAGAATGTCCTGCAGCTCGGCCTGATCAATGGCCGAGGCCAAGAACTGCGCGGCCCCCGGAGGGGTACGCAGGACCACGAGGTTCGCGGAAGCCTCCGCGGAGATCAGCAGCTCCTGGGAGAGCCGCCGCATCCGCTCCTCCTTGGCCGACTCACCCAGCGGCGCACGGGGGGTCCGAAAACCCCCCTCACTGGGCACCGCGTAGATCAGATCGCCCTCGTTGTTACGGATCTTCACCGCGTTGAGCTCGTCCAGATCCCGGGAGAGCGTCGCCTGGGTGACGCTCAACCCGTCATCGGCGAGCAGCTTCGCCAACTGGCTCTGCGACCGCACCGGCTGCCGGTTGAGGATGTCCACGATCCGGCGGTGACGTGCGGTGCGGGTCTGCGGCACGGCGGGCCCGGCGGCCCCGTTCGCGTCGTTGTGCCCGTGGTCCTGCGCATGACTCATCGTCGTCTCATTCTCCGGATCATCCGTCCCCGTCGGCCTCGTCGTCGGCCCCGTCCAGGATGCCGGGCAGCGCCTGAAGAAGCGCCTCCACTTCGTCGTCACCGAGGTTCAGCGGCGGCATGAGCCGTACGACATCGGGGGCGGGCGCGTTCACCAGGAAACCGGCGTCCTGAGCCACCTGCTGCACCTTGGCGGCGAGCGGCTCGGTGAGCACGATACCCAGGAGTAGTCCCGCGCCCCGGACATAATCGATCAACGGGTGGCCCAGCGCCTCGATCCCGTCCCGCAACTTCTCGCTCTGCCGCTTGACGTTCTCCAGCAACCCGTCGTTCGCGATGGTGTCCACAACGGCCAGTCCCGCGGCACACGCGACCGGGTTGCCGCCGAAGGTCGTCCCGTGGTGACCGGGCTGCAGCAGCTCCGCGGCCCGCCCGAAGGCGACCGTCGCCCCCAGCGGCAGCCCGCCGCCGAGCTGCTTGGCGAGCGTGACGACGTCGGGCAGCACGCCCTCGTGGGCCTGGTACTCGAACCAGTGCCCGGTACGGCCGATGCCGGTCTGCACCTCGTCGAGGACGAGCAGCGCACCGCTGGCGGCGGTGATCGCCCGCGCCGCCTTCAGATAGCCGGCGGGCGGGACCACGACGCCGTTCTCGCCCTGGATCGGCTCGATGATCACCAGGGCGGTCTCCTCCGTCACCGCCGCGGCCAGCGCCTGCGCGTCGCCGTACGGCACATGCGTGACGTCGCCGGGCAGCGGCAGGAACGGGTCCTGCTTGGCGGGCTGGCCGGTGAGCGCGAGGGCGCCCATCGTGCGGCCGTGGAAGCCGCCCTCGGTGGCGACCATGTGGGTCCGCCCGGTCAGCCGGCCAATCTTGAACGCGGCCTCGCTCGCCTCGGCGCCGGAGTTGCAGAAGAAGACCTTGCCGTCCCGGCCGAAGAGCTGGAGGAGCCGTTCGGCGAGGGCGATGGTCGGCTCGGCCATGAAGAGGTTGGAGACATGGCCGAGGGACGCGATCTGCTTGCTGACGGCCTCGACGATCGCGGGGTGGCCGTGGCCGAGCGCGTTGGTCGCGATGCCGCCGACGAAGTCGACGTACTGCTTGCCGTCGGCGTCCCAGAGCTTCAGGCCCTCACCGCGCAGGAAAGGCAGCCTCGGGGTGCCGTAGTTGTTCATGAGCGAGCCCTGCCACCGCTGGGTCAACTCTGCGTTGGTCGCGGTGCCCGTCATCCGGCATCCCCCTCTTGCGCGTCCGGCACGACCATCGTGCCGATGCCTTCGTCGGTGAAGATCTCCAGCAGGATCGAGTGCTGGACCCGGCCGTCGATGACGCGGGCGGTGTTGACGCCGTTGCGCACGGCGTGCAGGCAGCCCTCCATCTTCGGCACCATGCCGGAGCTCAACTCCGGCAGCAGCTTCTCCAGTTGGGAAGCGGTGAGGCGGCTGATCACCTCGTCGGAGTTGGGCCAGTCCTCGTAGAGGCCCTCGACGTCCGTGAGGACCATGAGGGTTTCGGCGCCCAGAGCAGCAGCGAGTGCCGCAGCCGCCGTATCAGCATTGACGTTGTAGACATGTCCGTCGTCCTGGCTACGGGCGATCGACGAGACGACCGGGATACGGCCGTCGGCGAGCAGGGCCTCGATCGCGCCCGTGTCGATCTCGGTGATCTCGCCCACCCGCCCGATGTCGACCAACTCGCCGTCGATCTCGGGCTGGTGCTTGGTGGCGGTGATGGTGTGCGCGTCCTCGCCGGTCAACCCCACGGCCAGCGGGCCGTGTTCGTTGAGCAGGTTGACCAGCTCCCGCTGGACCTGCCCGGCCAGCACCATCCGTACGACGTCCATGGCGTCCTCGGTGGTGACGCGCAGGCCCGCCTTGAACTCGCTGACGATGCCGTGCTTGTCGAGGGCGGCGCTGATCTGCGGTCCGCCGCCGTGCACGACGACCGGCTTGAGGCCGGCGTGGTGCAGGAAGACGACGTCCTGGGCGAACGCGGCCTTCAGGTCCTCGTCGATCATGGCGTTGCCGCCGAACTTGATGACGACGGTCTTGCCGTTGTGGCGGACCAGCCAGGGCAGCGCTTCGATGAGGATCTGGGCCTTGGGGAGCGCGGTGTGCTTGCGCGCGGGTGAGTTGGTCATGAGGAGTAGGCGCTGTTCTCGTGGACGTAGTCGGCGGTGAGGTCGTTGGTCCAGATCGTGGCGGTCTCGGAGCCGGCGGCGAGGTCGGCGACGATGTGCACCTCGCGGTAGCGCATGTCGACCTTCTCGCGGTCCTCGCCCACGCCGCCGTTCTTGCACACCCAGACGCCGTTGATGGCGACGTTGAGCTGGTCCGGCTCGAAGGCGGCGGACGTCGTGCCGATCGCGGACAGGACACGGCCCCAGTTGGGGTCCTCGCCGTGGATGGCGCACTTGAGGAGGTTGTTGCGGGCGATGGAGCGGCCCACCTCGACGGCGTCGTCCTCGGTCGCGGCGTTGACCACCTCGACCTTGATGTCCTTGCTGGCGCCCTCGGCGTCCCGGATCAGCTGCTGTCCGAGGTCGTCGCAGACGGCCCGTACCGCCTCGGCGAACTCCTCGTACTCCGGGGTGACTTCGGCGGCGCCGGAGGCGAGCAGCAGCACGGTGTCGTTGGTCGACATGCAGCCGTCGGAGTCGACGCGGTCGAAGGTGACCTTGGTGGCGGCGCGCAGTGCCTTGTCCAGTACGTCGCTGTCGAGGGCGGCGTCGGTGGTGAGGACGACGAGCATGGTGGCGAGGCCGGGCGCGAGCATGCCGGCGCCCTTCGCCATCCCGCCGACCGTCCAGCCGTCCTTCGTCACGACGGACGTCTTGTGCACGGTGTCGGTGGTCTTGATGGCGATGGCGGCCTTCTCGCCGCCGTGCTCGGAGAGCTGGGCGGCGGCGGTCTCGACACCCGGGAGCAGCTTGTCCATGGGCAGCAGCACACCGATGAGGCCGGTGGAGCAGACGGCCACCTCGATGGCACCGCGGCCGAGCACCTCGGCCACCTTCTCGGCGGTGGCGTGGGTGTCCTGGAAGCCCTTGGGTCCCGTACAGGCGTTGGCGCCCCCGGAGTTGAGGACGACCGCGGAGACCTGACCGCCCTTCAGGGCCTGCTCGGACCACAGCACCGGTGCGGCCTTGACGCGGTTGGAGGTGAAGACGCCCGCGGCGGATCGGCGGGGCCCGGTGTTGACCACGAGGGCCAGGTCCGGGTTGCCGTTCTCCTTGATTCCGGCCGCGATGCCCGCGGCCGTGAATCCCTTTGCTGCCGTGACACTCACGGTGCGACTCCGATCGTGGAAAGCCCGGTGTTCTCGTGAAACCCGAGGGCGATGTTCATGCTCTGGACGGCGCCGCCGGCCGTGCCCTTGGTCAGGTTGTCGATGGCGCTGATCGCGATGATGCGGTTCGCGGCGGCGTCGAATGCGACTTGCACCTGAACGGCGTTCGAACCGTAGACGGACGCCGTGGCCGGCCACTGCCCCTCGGGGAGGAGGTGGACGAAGGGCTCGTCGGCGAAGGCTTTCTCGTACGCGGCGCGGACGGAGTCCGCCGTGACGCCGGGGCGCGCGCTCGCGGTGCAGGTGGCGAGGATGCCGCGGGGCATCGGCGCGAGGGTCGGCGTGAAGGAGACGGAGACCCGCTCGCCCGCCGCCGCGCTGAGGTTCTGGATCATCTCGGGCGTGTGCCGGTGGCCGCCGCCGACGCCGTACGGCGTCATGGAGCCCATGACCTCGCTGCCCAGCAGATGCGGCTTGAGCGCCTTGCCCGCGCCGGAGGTGCCGGAGGCGGCGACGATCACGGCCTCGGGCTCGGCGAGGCCGGCGGCGTAGGCCGGGAAGAGGGCGAGCGAGACGGCGGTCGGGTAGCAGCCGGGTACCGCGATGCGCTTGGACCCCTCCAGCGCGGCGCGGCCACCCGGCAGTTCGGGCAGGCCGTACGGCCAGGTGCCGGCGTGCGGGGAGCCGTAGAACGTCTCCCAGTCACCCGCGTCCTTCAGCCGGAAGTCGGCACCCATGTCGACGACCAGCACATCGGGGCCGAGTTGCTCGGCGACGGCGGCGGACTGTCCATGGGGCAGGGCGAGGAAGACGACATCATGCCTCCGGCCCTGCCCGGCCAGTACCTCGGCCGTGGTCTCCTGGAGCACGCGGTCGGCGAGGGGCAGCAGGTGCGGCTGCAGCGCACCGAGCCGCTGCCCTGCGTTCGAGTTCCCGGTCAGGGCCCCTATCTCTACCTCGGGGTGCGCCAGGAGCAGACGCAGCAGTTCCCCGCCCGCATATCCACTCGCTCCGGCCACTGCCGCACGTACCGCCATGGAATCCTCCTCCTAGACGGCATGACTATACGTTTCGATGCACGTTTATGCAATCTGGGCGAGTGGGTATGCACGGAGACTTGTGGCGCGGCTTTCGTCGGCTGCCGTCAGAGGCGTGCCTCGGTGTTTCGGTGCCTCGGTCACAGGCTCGCAAGGAGGTCGTCGAGGGGCGCCGGTACCTGGTCGTGGTCCAGGGCTTCGACGAGGAGGTGGCCGTAGCGGATCTTGCGGCCCTTCTTCGTGCCGAGGAAGCGCCGCAACTGCTGCTGCCGGGGCCGGCCGTGCTGGGCGGGCTGGCGCAGGAAGGTCTGCCAGGCGCGGTGGTCGCCCTCGGTGCGGACGATCTCCTCGACCCGTGCCGTGCCCAGCGCGCGGATGAGCTCGTCCTCCAGGTCTCGCACGCACACGAAGAAGGCCGAGTGCGACGCCGCCCGGGCCCGCTGCAGGGCGCGGTCGTAGAAGCGCTGCTCGCCCTCGTCGCACAGTCCTGCCAGGCGCAGGCCGAGGCCGGACGGGCCGAGGAGGCCGGTGTAGCGGCCGACGCTCATCGCCCCGCCCATCGCCACGACGCACACGCCCTCGGCGGCCAGGTCCCGGCCACGCCGTGCGGCCAGCGCCTCTACGGCCGCGAGGTCACTCGGCCCTTCCAGCAGCACCGCAGTGCGCACCCCCAGCCGCACAGCCAGATCACTCGCAGCCTCGCCGGGGCCGCCGGCCGCCCAGCCGTGGACCTCGTCCCGGAACGCTCGCATGTCGGCCATGAAGCGAGTCTGCACCTCCGGCCGAAGGCAGGGCACGGATTATTCGGCACCCTCGGCGGAAGGACGAAGGTAGGGTCCCGCGCATGTGGGAGGGACTCGACGCGGTCGACTGGGCGGCGCTGAAGCACAACTACGGGTCGGCGCAGGACATACCCCCTCTGCTGCGCCGCTGCGCGGGCCCGGATCCTCAGGACGCGGAGGCGGCGGCGGACGACCTGCTCAACCTGCTCTTCCATCAGGGCGGCTGGATCTGCCCCGCCGCCGCGGCCGCGCTGCCCTTTCTGCTGCGGCTGGGAGCACGGCCGGAGATTGCGTGCCGACGCACGGTGCTGGAGATCGTCTCGGTGCTGGCGGCGGAGGCCGGGCGGGTCGAGGAGCGGTTCCTGGCCCCGGGTTGGGCGGCGGCCTGGGAGCGGGCGCTGCCCGAGGTGCTCGCCCTGCTGGCCGACCCCGAGGCCGAGGTCCGGCGGGCGGGCGCCGACATCGTCGCCGGCTGTCCGAGCCCCGGGAAGGCCGTCCTGCCCGCCTTGCTGGAGCACTGGCGGACCGACAGCGACCTCGCGACCCGCCTCGACCTCGTCGTCGCCCTCGGCTCGGCGGTCCGGCGGGAGCCGGTGGGGCGCCGAGGCACAGAGGCGCACTCCCTGCTGCGCGGGCTGCTGAGCGATCCCGAGCCACAGCTGCGCGCGGCGGCGGTGCACGCGCTGGCAGCGGACGAACCCGAGCTCGCCGAGCGCCACTTGGACCTGCTGCTGGACGCCGTCCGGGATCCCGGCGTGGAGGTGTGGCGGCACACCAGTGCGGTGGGGGGTGGGCCGCGGGCCGTCCAGTACCGGGTCGGCAAACTGTTCACCGATTCCCCGGCCTCGTTCACCTCGTACGTGCTCGGCCTGCTGTCCGATCTCCCCCAGCCTCAGCCTCGAACGGACTCGGTCGGCGGGACCCCCCTCGACGAGGAGTGCCGGATCGGCGCCCTCGCCCAGGCGGCCGAGCTGCTGCGCCGCTGGCGCTCGCCGACCGCTGAGCTGGTGCCGGCCGTCGCCGCGCGGCTGGCGGACCCGAGCGCCGAGGTCCGCTATCTGGCGACCGAACTGCTGGCCTGCCTCGGAACGGCGGCCGCCGACTGTGCCGACGCGGTCGCCGAACTGCTGGACGACACCGGCAGACGCGGCACCCGCAGGGGCGAGAGCGTCGCCGACGCGGCCCTGTGGGCGCTGGCCCGGATGAACGACGCGCGGTGTGTGCCGGGACTTGTCGAGCGGGTGGCCGGAGCGCCGTCGACCTTCTCCAGGTACGGCATCCATGCCGGCGGGAACCACTTCCCCACCCTGCCCGCGCTGCACGAAGTGCTCGCTCTCCTCCCGCACCACGCCGACCGGCTGCTCCCGGCGGTCTGCCAGCGGCTCGATGCCACCGAGGACGCACACGAGCGCTCCCGCCTGTGCGAGGTCCTCGCCGACTGGGGGCCCGGCGCGCGGACGGCCGTACCCCGACTGGTCCGGCTGCTGGAGCACGACGGGAGCTGGTCGGCGGCGGCGACGGCGCTGGGAGGCGTCGGGGCGGCGGACGACGCGACGCGAGAACTCCTGCTCGCGCGGTCGGCGGATCCGGGGGACGGTGACGCGACACTCGCCGCCTGGGCCTACTGGCGGACGGGAGGCGCGCCGGGACGGGCCCTGGAGGTGCTGGGTCCCGTCATCGCCGGGGACGGCGTCCGCCACCCCCATCTGCGCAGGCTGGCCGACCTCGGCCCGCACGCCGCGGGCCTCGCGGACCGGCTGCGCGCGCTGGCCCGGACCGGGGACGAGTGGACGAGCGTCGAGGCGGCGCACGCGCTGTGGGCCGCGACCGGCGACACCGAGGTTCCCGTCCAGGCCCTGGTGACGGCGGTTCGCGGGCTGGCGGAGGGCCGCTACCTACCGGTCATGCTCCCCGCGGTGCGCCACCTGACCCGGATCGGCGGGCCGGCCCGGCCCGCCGCCCGTCTCCTGCGCGAGGTCCCGGACCTCGACCGGCGTCTGCACTACTTCAGCGGCTGGCGCGGCTTCGAGACGGACGAGTCGATCCGCGCGGCGATCGGCGAACTGCTCGCCGCGGCCGGCTGATCGTCCGCACCCGCAGGCGCGGGCCGCCGCCGCTCGGACGGCGGCAGCGGCCCGCGCCTGGACCGGCTACCTCTGCTTGATCCGCAGGAAGGTGATCGAGTTCGCCGGGAAGGTGTACGTGAACTTGTCCGCGACCCCGGAGAAGGTGGATGCCACCGGTGCGACCGGCGTCTCCGTCTCGCTGTTCACGGCGTTCGGGTCGGCGGTCAGGGTGGTCACGCGGGCCGTGGCCGCGACCTTCGCGCCACCCAGGTCGATCGCCGTACGGGCCGCCGCCGACTGGGCGTTGACGACCTTGACGATCAGGTCACCCGTCTTCGCGTCCTTGGTGACGACCTGGCGGAACGGCTCGGCCGGCTTGTCGTCGGTGAAGCTGCCCCATTCCTGGCCGTCGAGGTACAGGGTGACCTGGCGGCCGCGCACCTTGATGTCGATGTCGTAGGCGCGGCCCGTCTCGATCGTCCCGGGCTTGGAGATCAGCGTCGACTTGCCGCCGTCCACGGCCTGCTCGACGGCGGACTGGGTGTTGTTCCAGCCGCCCAGGTTCCACCAGTAGTAGTTGCCGGTGTCCTTGACACCGAAGGCGACGAGGAAGCCCTCCTTGCCGGACTTCTTGGTGGCCTTCGCGTGCAGGTCGTAGTCGTGCCAGGTCGGGTCGCCGGCCGAGACCATCGTGTTCTCGGCGGCCGCGTCCGTCTGCACGTACTGCCCGTCCTGGACGCTCCAGCTGCCGCCGCCGGTGTGCGTCCACTTCGAGGCGTCACCGGAGAAGTCGTCGCTGAGCAGTGTCTTGCCGTCCGCGTCCGTGACCTTCACATCGTCGTACGCCGCACTGGTCGCCCAGGTCGACAGGCCGACGGCACCGCTGATCGGGCCGACCAGCGACGGCGTGCCGGTGGCCGTGGAGGGCACCACACGGTCGCCGACGTTGGTCATGAAGAGCTTTTGGACCTCGTAGTTGGCGGAGTTCCAGGCGGCGTGGTTGTTGAACCAGACCAGGTCGGGCCGCCACTGCACATAGTCCTCGTTGGCGAACAGCGGGGCGTACGAGGCGAGCTTGACGACGTCCGCGTTGCGCTCAAGGCCGGTCATGTAGGCGGCCTCGGCAAGACCGTTCTTGAAGGCGTTGCCCAAGGAGGCGTACTCGCCGAGGAAGACCTTCGGGCCGCTGCGGTCGTAGGAGTCGTAGCGGTCGTTGTTCTGCAGGAACCACTGCGGGCTGTTGTAGTAGTGCTCGTCGACCATCTCGACCTTGGCGTCCCGGTTGAGCTTCCAGGCCGTGTCGAAGGTCGAACCGGAGTCGTCCGGGCCGGAGTTGGAGATCACCTTCATGTACGGGTACTCGGCCTGGACGGCGGCCCGGAACTGCTTGAACCGGGCGAAGAACTCCTCCGGCAGGTTCTCCTCGTTGCCGACCTCTATGTGGGTGAGGTGGAAGGGCTTGGGGTGGCCCATCTGGGCACGCTTCTTGCCCCACTCGCTCGTCACCGGGCCGTTGGCGAACTCGATGAGGTCGAGGGCGTCCTGGATGTGCCGCTTGAGCAGGGCGTCGTCGTCGACGGCCTTGTTCTGGCCGCAGCCGGTCACCAGGGCCGGCACGACGGGCAGCGGTATCGCGCCGATGTCCTCGGAGAAGCGGAAGTACTCGTAGTAGCCGAGGCCGTAGCTCTGGTTGTAGCCCCAGAAGTTGGAGTTGGTGGCGCGCGTCTCGACCGGGCCGATGGTGTCCTTCCACTGGTAGGAGCGCTTTCGCTGCCAGCCGGAGGCCTCGCTGTAGTCCTGCATCGAGCCGGTGTTGACCAGGCAGCCGCCGGGGAAGCGCACGAAGCCCGGGTGCAGGGCGGCGATCTTCTCGGCGAGGTCCTTGCGCAGGCCGTTCGGCTGGTGCTTGTAGGTGTCACGCGGGAACAGGGACACCATGTCCAGCGCGGCGGCGTCGGAGGCGGCGACCGCCAGGCGGCCGTCGCTGCTGGTGCGGGTCGCGGTGAAGGTGACGGTGTACTTGGCCCAGCCGCTCTTGCGTACGGCCACCTCGCGGGCGGCGGCGAGCGTGCCCTCGGCGTCCTTCAGGGTGACCGTGAGCGTGCTGCCGCTCTCGGCGCGCGCCCACACCGAGAAGTCGTACTTCTTGCCCGCCTCGACGTGGATGCCGGTGTTGTAGCCGGCGTTCGTGACGGAGGAACCGGCGCCCAGGGAGAGGTAGTTGCGGTTGCGGTCGTTGAGCCGGCCGGCGTCGTTCACGACCTGCGCGGTGCCGTCGACCGTCCAGGAGGTGAGGGGCGTGTACGACCGGTTGTCGTCCGTGGAGTACTCGAAGGACCGGTTCTGCACGAGCTCGGCGTACAGACCGCCGTCCGCGGCCCGGTTGATGTCCTCGAAGAAGACCCCGTACATCGTGTCGTCGATCTTCGCGCCCTTGGTGGCCGGGTCGACGGTGATCGCGTAGTCGGTGACGTCCTCGGCGTGGGCGGGCGCCGGGACGAGACCGGCGGCCACCAGGAAGGCGGTCGCCGTCAGACCGACTCTCCAGCGGGTGCGCGTGCGTGGCATGGATACTCCGCGGCTCGATGTTCGAAATATCAGACACTGATCAGTACTTCGAACGGCAAGATAGGGAGGGGATTCAAGAGCGTCAACGGGTCGCGCGGTACCGAAAGTGTCGGAAGCGCCGGAAGAGAGGGACGGATGGGCGAGTTCTGGCCAGTACCGGATGTGCTGACGTATCTGGCCGGGAGTTGGCGCGTCGAGCGGTCCGTACGGGACCTCGCGAGCGGGGCGGTCGGGGAGTTCTCCGGCACGACGGTTTTCGCCCCGCTGGAGGGCGGCGGGCTGCTGCACCACGAGTCCGGCACGTTCGTCTGGCAGGGCGTGCCCCGGCCCGCCGAGCGGACGCTGCGCTTCCTGCCGGGCACCGCGCGCGGCACGGCGGACGTACGGTTCGCCGACGGGCGCCCCTTCCACGACCTGGACCTGTCGTCCGGGCGGTACATCGCGGATCACCCGTGCTCGGCCGACCTCTACCGGGGCGAATTCACCGTCCTCGACGAGGACCACTGGCGGACGGTGTGGCGGGTGCGCGGCCCGACCAAGGACCTCGTCCTCACCACCGACTACGCGCGCGAGGGCTGAACCGGCGCCCCGTCGAAGCGGAGGTACCAGCGGCCCGCGCGGCCGGTCACGGTGGTCGTCGACAGAGGGCGTACGTCGATGTTCCAGTACGTGGCGGGCGGCGCCTTCAGCGCGTACACCAGGGCGGCACGGATCACCGACGGTTCGGCCACGGCGACGATCCGGCCGCCGTCCTCCACAGGCCTCGTGTCGAGCCAGCCGCCGACCCTGGCGATGAACGCGAGCAGCGACTCGCCGCCGTGCGGTGTGCCGCGCGGGTCGGCCAGCCAGGCGTCCACCGCCTCCGGCTCCCGCGCCATCGCCTCGCCGAGCGTGAGCCCGCGCCAGCGGCCCATGTCACAGTCGCGCAGGGCGAGTTGCACCAGCGGGGCGTAGCCGAGGGCGTCGCCGGTGGCGCGGCTGCGCGGGGTCGGTGAGCAGTAGCGCAGCTCGGCCGCCGCCAGCGGCAGCAGATCGCGCGCGACGCGCTGCACCTCGTCCCAGCCGGCCTGGTCCAGCGGCCGGTCGTCCTCGAAGCGCTCCGCGAGCAGCGGGGAGCTGCGCGCGGCGGCGACGAACGTGACCCTTAGCGACATGCGGCGATGGTGTGTCGCGAAAGTGCGCAGGTCAAGAGGCGTTGTGCAGGCGTCACCGAGGGTGGACGAAACCTTACTGCGCGGTCAGGACCAGGCGGACAAGTTGCTGGAAAACGGCTGTTGGACATTCAAGTACAGCCACTGGTGCCAAGGAGAAGCGGCAACTGGAAGTGGAGCGCCATCCATTGGTCCGGCCTTTCCAGCGGGGCGAACCCGAGCTTCTCGTAGAGCCCGTGCGAGGGCGGTGGCGTCGAGCGGTTTTCCCTGGTCGGCGGGGCGTTGTCAGTGGCGGGTGCGATGCTGCGGGCATGACCGGGACGACGACTGCCGCGGACTACGCGTGGCTGGAGGAGCTGTACGAGGGTCTGCTGGAGGCGTACTGCGTCACGCTGGTGCGCGGGCAGACTCCGCAGGAACTGCTCCGGCAGCTGGGCGCCGAGCCCGCGCCCCGGATCACCGGCGTGGACGGACTGCACGAACCGTCGTACGACGTGGGCGAGTACGACGGGCTGTTCGTCTGTGTCGCGGACCTCGGCGACTGGTCGCTGATGGTCGAGGTCAACGGCTACCTCGGCGTCACGGACGCGGCCATGCTCCCCGTCTCACGAGGTCGCACCGCGGTCTCCCACTTCCGCAACGTGAACGGCGTGGACCACTTCTGCTGGTACGAGGACGGCGAGGTGCGCCTGCACTTCGAGCCGCTCTTCCCCTTCCATCGCGACGGCACCCGCCCCGACGAACTCGTCGAGGAGATGCGGGCGTCGGGATTCGACCTGAGCGAGGGCGGGGGCTTCGAGGGTCACACCGAGGCCGCCTTCGCCCTGGCCCACCGCATCACCGGCATACGCCTGACCCCGGAGCTCTTCGCGTCCGCCGAGTTCAGCTGCGGCATCGCCCCGGTGCCCCGCGGCTAGAGCACCTCGTCGCAAGCCGCCCGCAGCCGCCGCACCCCCTCCGTGATCTCCCCCACCCCCGCCACCGCCGCGAAGCTCACCCGCACATGCCCGGCCGGAGGTTCCGCGCTGAAGTACGGGCGGCCGGGCGCGAGCGCGACGCCCGCGCGCAGGGCGGCGGAGGTCAAGGCCGACTCGTCGGCGCCGTCGGGCAGGCGCAGCCACAGGTGGTAGCCGCCGGACGGGATGTGCGGGAGGGCGAGTTCGGGGAGGTCGAGCCGCAGGGCGGCCGTCATCGCATCGCGGCGGGTCTTCAACTCTGCGGAGATCGCCCGCAGATGGCGCGGCCAGGCGGGCGAGCCCACGAGTTCGAGCGCGGCCTCCTGCAGCGGGCGGGGCACGAAGAAGGTGTCGACGACCTGGATGGCGCGCAGCCGCTCCAGCACCGGACCGCGGGCCGCGAGCGCGCTCAGCCGGAAGCTCGGTGAGGTCGCCTTGGTCAGGGAGGAGACATGGACGACGACGCCCTCGGGATCGTCGGCGGCCAGCGGACGCGGCAGGGGTCCCGCATCCTCGTGCACCAGCCGCCGCACGAAGTCGTCCTCGATGACGAAGGCACCGGCCTCGCGCGCGATGCGCAGCACCTCGCCGCGCCGGTCGGGGGCGAGCATCGCGCCGGTCGGGTTCTGGAACAGCGGCTGGCAGACGAACACACGGGCGCCGGTCGCCCGGAAGGCGTCGGCGAGCAGGGACGGCCGTACGCCGTCCGCGTCGACCGGGACGGGGACCGGGCGCAGACCGGCCGCGCGGGCGATCGCCAGCATGCCCGGGTAGGTGGGCGACTCGACCAGCACCGGCGCGCCCGGCGGTGCGAGTGCCCGCAGCGCGGTCGTCAGGGCCGACTGGCCGCCCGCGGTGATCAGCACCTCGGCGGCCGTGACGGCGCCGCCCGGCCCGCCGATGCCGCGCGCGAACCACTCCCGCAGCTCCGGCAGCCCCTCCATGGGCGGCCTCCCCCACGCCCCGGGCCGGCGTCCGGCCCGTGACAGCGCGGCGGCCATCGCCCGCTCCGGCTGCAACGACTGGTGCAGATAGCCGCCGTTGAACTCGATCACGCCGGGCGGCGGAGCCGTGAGCGAGGCCAGCACGCCGGAGGCGTCCACCGAGCGCGGTACGAGTTCCGCGGCGGCGTCCGCACTGAGCGCCACCTCCTGCCAGGAGGTGTCCCCCATGGACGCGGACCGCGCCTGCGGCTCGGCGCGGAAGGCGCCGGCGCCGGGCCGGGTGACCACCAGCCCCTCGGCGGCCAGTTGCGCGAGGGCACGGGAGACGGTCACCGGGCTCACCCGGAACCGCTCGACCAGGGCTCGACTCGACGGGAGCTTTCCACCTGGAGAGTAGCGGTCCAGCTCTCGCCGCAGCTGATTCGCCAGTTCACCGACACTGCTACGCTCTTGCATGGGAACAGAGAATAGCGCTACCGCTCCGAGCTCGATAGCAGTCACCACCCCGGCCACGCCCAGCACCGCGACCGCGCCGGCCGGGACGCCCCTCCGCGGCACGCTCCAGGCCGCCCTCGGTGTCGCCGCCTTCTCCCTCACCTTCCCCGCCACCGCCTGGGGCCTGGAGAGCTTCGGCGCCTGGTCCCTGGTCGCCGTACGCAGCGTGCTGGCCGCACTGATCGCGGGCAGCTGTCTGCTCGCCCTGCGCGTGCCGCTCCCCGCCCGCCGTCACTGGGCGGGCCTCGCGGTGGTCGCCGGCGGAGTGGTCTTCGGCTTCCCCCTGTTCACCACGCTCGCGCTCCAGACGTCCACCACCGCGCACGCCGCCGTGGTCGTCGGTCTGCTCCCGCTGACCACCGCCCTGTTCTCGGCCCTGCGCGTCGGCACCCGCCCCTCGCGCACCTTCTGGACGGCGGCGCTCGCCGGCGCGGCCGCCGTGGTCGCCTTCACCGTGCAGCAGAGCGGCGGCGCTCTGACCACCGCCGACCTGTACCTCTTCGCCGCGCTGCTGGTGTGCGCGGCCGGCTACACCGAGGGCGGCCGGCTGGCCCGGGTCATGCCCGGCTGGCAGGTGATCGGCTGGGCGCTGGTGCTGTGTCTGCCGCTGAGTGTGCCGGCCGCCGCAGTGGCGCTGTCGTACGAACCCGTCCACCTGACCTGGCACGGCGTGACCGGGTTGCTGTGGGTCGCGGCGGGATCGCAGTTCCTCGGCCTGGTCGTCTGGTACCGCGGCATGGCGGCGATCGGCATCCCGAAGGCCAGCCAGTTGCAGTTGGCCCAACCCCTGCTCACACTGGTGTGGTCGGTGCTGTTGCTGGGCGAGCACCTGACAGTGGCCGCCCCGCTGACGGCCGCGGCGGTGCTGGTGTGCATCGCCGTGACCCAGCGGGCGCGTGGCTGAGCGGGCCGAACGACCCACTTCCAACCACCGCTCCACGCCGTAGACTCAAGGCCACGGACCGCTGCTCCCGCACCTGGTGAGGAGGACCGACAGATGCGTGCAACCGTGGGCGACCAGCTTGTCCAGCACGGCAGGGTGGTCGGGCAACACGACAAGGTCGGCGAGATCGTCGAAATCCTGGGCCAGGAGGGCAACCCCCCGTACCGCGTCCGTTTCGAGGACGGGCACGAGGGTCTGTGCTCCCCCGGCCCCGACACCGAGATCCGTCACAGGGACACGATGAAGTAGCTCGGCGAGCAGGTCAGCCGCGACCGAGCCGTCAACGCGGAGGAATCGCCGGCCGCCCGTAGTGGTCGGCGACCACCCGTGCCATCGCCCCGATCCGGTCCGCCGCCACGTCCTTCGCGGCGAAGAAGACGTGCCCGCGCGCCTCCACGTGCTCCTTGGCCAAGGTGAGATGCCGGGACAGCTCGGCCTTGTCCTGCCAGGCCGCGGGCTGCGCCGGATCCCCGGCCTTGTACAGCGCCTCGCCGAGGTACAGCCTCGTCCGGCTGCCGCGCGCCACCTCCGCCCACCAGGGCACGAGCTTGGCGTAGTCGGCGGCTGCGAAGCCGATGTTCCAGTACAGCTGCGGGCAGATGTAGTCGATCCACCCCTCACGGACCCACTTGCGGGTGTCCGCGTACAGGTCGTCGTACGTCTGCACGCCGGCCCGTGAGTCGGAGCCGAGCGGGTCGGTGGCGGAGTTGCGCCACACGCCGAACGGGCTGATGCCGAACTCCGTGGTGGGCCGGATCTTCCTGATGCCGGCCGCCATCTCCTTCACCAGCTTGTCGATGTTGTCCCGCCGCCACTCGGCCCGGGTCGCGAAACCGCCACCGTAGCGGTCGTAGGCATCGTTGTCGTCGAAGGTCTGGCCCGCGACCGGGTACGGGTAGAAGTAGTCGTCGAAGTGGACCGCGTCGACCGGGTACCTCTTCACCGCGTCGAGCATCGCCTTCTGCACGAAGGCGCGGACCTCGGGCAGGCCCGGGTTGTAGTAGAGCTTGCCGCCGTACGTCACCACCCAGTCCGGGTGCCGGCGGGCCGGGTGGGATTCGGCCAGCCTGGTGGGGTCGGTGTGATTGGCGATGCGGTACGGGTTGAACCAGGCGTGCAACTGCAGACCGCGGGCGTGGGCCTCCTCGACGGCCGTACCCAGCGGGTCCCAGCCGGGGTCCTCGCCCTGAGTGCCGGTGAGAACCTGCGACCACGGCTCGTACGGCGAGGGCCACAGGGCGTCGGCCGTGGGCCGCACCTGGAGGATGACCGTGTTCAGACGGTTTTCCACCGCCGCGTCCAGGTGAGCGATCAGCTCCTCGCACTGTTCGTCGGCGGTCAGCCCCTGCTTGGAGGGCCAGTCCCGGTTCGCCACGGTCGCCACCCACACCCCGCGCATCTCGCGGGTCGCCCGGCGCGGGGCCGGCTTCGTCGTTCCGCCGGCCATGGCGGAACCGGCCGCCACCGCGCCGCCTCCCGCCACGAGTGCCGACAGGGTGGTCACCGCGAACGCCCGACGTGACATGCGCGACTTGCGGTGCAGCATCTTCTCCGTACCTCCGTGTGCCGTGGTCAAGGGCCCACCCCTAGGCCCTGTCGTCGAATGCCCGCCTGCCCGGCGACGCCTGGCCCGCACTGCGGCTCCGGCGCCTTACGATCGCACGCACCGGACGCCGCCGGACCGGCCCTTCGGGCGGACGACGGGAATTCGACGACAAAGCCCGAATCCGTACTCTCCGGATCGCGCCCTGCGTCAGCCTTTCATGAGGCACCCGAACGATCGATCATGCTTCGCCGAAGGTAACGTGCAGGTTTGGAGCAGGCGCCGAACAACGGCGGTCCTGCCGCATTCGTGGACCAGCGAAGGGGTCGATGTGACCGGCATCTCCGGAGATATTGCACGCGTCGGTGTGGTGGGCTGCGGCCAGATGGGAGCGGGCATCGCCGAGGTGTGCGCCCGCGCCGGGCTGGACGTGATGGTCGCCGAGACCACCGGCGAGGCCCTGGAGATCGGCCGTACCCGGCTGTTCACTTCCCTGACCAAGGCGGCCGAGCGCGGCAAGATCAGCGAGGAGGAGCGGGACGCCACGCAGGCGCGGATGTCCTTCACCACGGACCTGGGCGAGTTCGCCGACCGTGACCTGGTGATCGAGGCCGTCGTCGAGAACGAGCAGGTGAAGACCGAGATCTTCCAGGTGCTCGACCAGGTCGTGACCCGCCCGGACGCCATCCTGGCCTCCAACACCTCCTCGATCCCGCTGGTGAAGCTGGCGGTCGCCACCTCGCGCCCCGACCAGGTCATCGGCATCCACTTCTTCAACCCGGCCCCGGTGCAGAAGCTCGTCGAGCTGATCCCGGCGCTCACCACCTCCGAGGGCACGCTCGCCCGCGCCCAGCAGTTCGCCGAGAAGCTGCTCGGCAAGCACGCCATCCGCGCCCAGGACCGCTCCGGCTTCGTGGTGAACGCGCTGCTGATCCCCTACCTCCTCTCCGCGATCCGGATGTTCGAGTCGGGCATCGCCAGCCGCGAGGACATCGACAACGGCATGGAGCTCGGCTGCGCCCACCCGATGGGCCCGCTGAAGCTGTCCGACCTGATCGGTCTGGACACGGTCGCCTCCGTGGCGCAGAGCATGTACGACGAGTTCAAGGAGCCGCTGTACGCCGCTCCCCCGCTGCTGCAGCGCATGGTCGACGCAGGCCGGCTCGGCCGTAAGACCGGCTCGGGCTTCTACACCTACGGCTGATTACAGACCGTCAAATTCCGGCCAAGCAGACGGGCCCGGCACCGAGATGGTGCCGGGCCCGCGCCATTCACACACCGTGTGCGCTCCGGGCTCGCATATGCCCCTCGCACACTCTCCCCATGCGTCCACCAGGCGAGTTCACTTTCCCTGCGCATGCCAGGGATTCGAGATGACTACGGAAAGGAGCGGACTGTGACCGCCGATCCCGAGCATCCCATCGTGCAAGGAGAACTCGCAGAGTTACGACGCCGCCTGGACGTCGCCTACGCCCGTGTGGAGGGCGGGCTGGCTCTGCTCACGCACCGCACCGAGGAGACCGCCAAGGAAATCGACGAGCTGAACACCCGGATCCACACACTGGAACACGCGCGCTGGCCGCTGCCCGCGGTCGCCGCCCTCACCGCCGTGGGTGCTCTCGTCGTGGCGATCTGGCAGGCCGTCGGGCATTAGATCCAGGACGCCACTTCAGGGCAGGACGTCCTGCCCGAGCCTGAGATGGTGCAGCAGCAGTAACGCGGCCGCCATGTTGGCGGCCGGGACCTCCCCACGGGCGACCATGTCGGGGACGAGCTTGAGCGGGACCCATTCCCGGCGGTCCGACTCGAAGTCGTCCACGGGATGCCCGACGTACTCGCCCTCGTCGGCCCAGTAGATGTGGTGCCGGGCGTCGGTGAGGCCGTTGGAGGGCTCCACGCTCATGAGGTGGTGCAGGGGTCCCGGCCGCCAGCCGGTCTCCTCCTCGAGTTCCCTGGCGGCCGCGCGGACGATGTCCTCGCCGTCCTCGACGACGCCCGCCGCGAGTTCCCACCCCCAGCTGTCGGTGATGAAACGGTGCCGCCACAGGAGGAGGACTTCATTGGCCTCGTTGACCACAGTGGCCACGGCGACCGGCCGCAGCCGTATGAGGAAGTGGTCCAGGTGTCGGCCGTCCGGCAGCTCCACGTCTGCCAGGTTGACGGTGAACCAGCGGTTTTCATACACAGTTTGTTCGTTCTGTTTCGTCCACTGCACGGTTCTGCCACCTTCCGTCGAGTAAGTGGCAATATCGCAGCAGGGACTATGAGGTGTCGGGGTTCGAGTACCGACCTGCAGCGGCCTAAAGCGGTACGCGCAGTGCTCCGTCGATGAGTTCGGCGGCCTCGGAGGTGCCCGCGCAACCGCTTCGCACCAGATGTTCGCGTACCGCCCGGAGTCTGTCGCGCAGGCGCTGGGACTCCATTCCCCGGGCTTGCTCGGCCATCTGCACCGCGGTGGCCACCGCCTTGTCGGCATGGCCCTGGCGCAGTTCGATCGTGCTGAGCATGGCGAGCCGGTGCACCCGGCCGCGGTCGTGGGCGGGATTGTCGACGGCGGCCGCGGCGTGCTCCCCGGCAGCCGCCAGCTCCCCGAGGCTGAGCAGCGCCTCCGCCACCTGCACGTTGACCAACCCCGGCTGGACATAGCCGGTTTCGTCGGGTTCGTATCCGCGCCGGATGCGTTCGGCGGCCTGCTCGGCACGCCGGATGCAGGACAGGGCGCTCGTGCCGTCGCCGAGGTGGGCGTACGCCTTCGCCTGCATCGCGTACAGGTCGGAGGCGAGCGCCGGGGTGATGTGCTTGCCGGCCGCCCGCAGCGCGGCCTCCGCGAAGGCGACGGCCTGCCGGAACTCCCGCATGAACAGCGCCTGGTTGACGAGAAGGGCGATCACATACGCACCCAACCCCCGGTCCCCGCTCGCCTTCGCGAGCCGCAGCGCCTGATGGAAGTAGCGCTGGGCGAGCCCGTGCGCGTCGGAGTCGTACGCGCAGATGCCGGCGACCGCCACCAACCCGCCTGTGGCCCGGTGCAGTTGACGCCCGGTGGCATCGGTGTAGCTGCCGCGCAGCAGGGGCGCCGCCTCGGCGTTGAGGAAGCCGACGATCCGAGTGCGGGTCGCTATGCCGCCCGCCTTCCGGTACATCTGTTCGTAATGGGTGCGTGCGGCACGCAGCATCTCGATGTCGGCGGGGGTGACCCGATGCCGGCCGCCACGCGACACGTCCACATCCTCGGGCGGGTTCTCCCACTCCCACACGGGCATGACGGCGGGCGTCCCCGTGACGGCGGGGGCGCCCAGGATGTGGGGCCGCTGCTGCTCGTCGGAGCGCCACAGCGCGGTGGCCCGCTCCACGAAGCCGGACAGCGAGGTGGTGTGCGCGGCCGACGGGTCACCGGGCACGCCCAGGCCGATGTCGTCGAGCGTGACCGTACGGTGCAGCCTGGTGGCGAGCACCTCACAGATCAGGTCGGGCACCTGGCCGCGCGGGCGCTGCCCCTTCAACCACCGTGCGACGGCGGTGTGTTCGTATCTGAGCGCGAGCCCGCGCGCCCTCCCCGCCTGGTTCACGTGCGCGGCCAGCCCCGCGTGCGAGATCCCCGCCTCGTCCAGGATCGCGTCGAGCAAGGTGTTGGGCTGCATGTATGCCCCCCGGATGGCTCGGTGCCGTCAGAGTAGTGCGAACGCCTTCACACGGGGTGTGAACGGAGTACGCGAATCCGCAGCGTGCGCGCGCTGTTGCGGAGAGTTTCCAGCCGGTTGACTGAAATGCCTCGCAAGAGGCCGGCCGGGCCGCCGGCTCCCCCTCGTACAGTGCGGCGGCCCGCATCCGCGCCGTCCGCCCAGCTGCCTGCCCGACACTCCGTGGCGGGGCGGACGGCCGCCGCCGGCTTGGCCGCACGACTAATCGCCGTTGGTCTAAAGGTGGTTGGTCGGCTGCGGGCCGGGGGTGGCTGGTCGCGCAGCTCCCCCCGCCCCTGAGGGCGTGCACTGGACCGGAGTTCGGTCGTTCCGTAGGACCAGTAGCGCTATGTCGTCTGCCGGCCTGCCTCTTGTGTGGCGGAGGAGGGCCGTGAAGAGGGTGCGCAGGATTGTCTGCGGAGTGATCGGGGCGTTGCCTACGACTCCGGTGAGTGCCGCCCGCAGCGCAAAGAACCGGCCTCTCGCGTCCCTCGCGTCCTCGACGCCGTCCGTGTACAGGACCAGGGAGTCGCCGGGCTGCAAGGTGCCGCAGCTCAATGCGGGCAGTTCGGTGGGGAGCGGGAAGGGCCCCAGGGGCGGAAGGGGGTCGGCGCGGGCGAGGGGTTCGACGCCGCCGACGGTCAGCAGATACGGCCAGGGATGACCGCAGTTGAGGGCGGTGATCTCGCCGTCCCGCCCGATCTGCAGTAACAGGAGGGTGACGAACTCTTCGGCGACCGGGCTGTCGGGTTCCCGGCCCGCGGAAGGGTGCTCTTCACGTGCCCGCTCGCGCAGGTGCCGAGCCAGGGCCCGGTCCAGTCTGTGCAGCACCCGGCCCAGGTCGGGTTCGTCGTGCACGGCTTCACGGAAGCTGCCGAGGACTGCGGCGACCGTGCCTATGGCGGCGATGCCATGTCCGCGTACGTCGCCCATCACCGCCCGCACGCCGTGCTCG
This sequence comes from Streptomyces cyaneus, assembly GCF_004028635.1. Classification (GTDB taxonomy): domain Bacteria; phylum Actinomycetota; class Actinomycetes; order Streptomycetales; family Streptomycetaceae; genus Streptomyces; species Streptomyces cyaneus. The sequence goes on from NZ_ML138678.1 coordinate 258,068, forward strand.
GTCGCGATGACCTCGTACAGGTCACCGCCGACACAGGCACTGCGATCCGCGGAGAGCTGGGCGGCGGCGACGTTCAGCCCGTCGATACGCGAAGGCAGCGGCCGCAGCAGCGCACTCTGCGCGGCACCGGCGACCTTGCGGACCTGCCGGAGCTCACGCAGCAACGCCTGACGGACGTGCACGATCAGCCCCGTACCCACGGCGAAGAAGACGGCACTGGTGACAACACGGGCCCCGAAGCCGTCCTGCTGGGCGAGCGGGCACGCCAGCTTGTACGTGATCGCCATCGCGCCCCAGGCAATGGGCAGCCCCAACGCCAGCACCTTGCGGGGAACCCGACCCTTGATGCGGAACATGCCGACGGCCCCCCAATAGGCCCTGACAACGCAGAACGGACCGACCCCGAAAGGCCGGTCCGATTCTGTCGAGAGATGCCCCGGAAGTACCAGATCACCCAGAGAAGTCACCCTATTGAGTGAGGTGACCACAACGCCCGATGGGGGTGTGGGGGCATGCCCCCACAAGGGGCGCGGGGAACTGCGCAACCAGCCACGACGAGCCCGCAGCCGCCAACAAACAGCAGTCCCCCGCCCCTTGGGCGAACTAGCCCCGCAGAACAGCTCCCGTACGCTCGCCCGCCAGGGCCACCGCAGCGTCCCTGGCAGCCGAAGCCTCATCGACGGTCAGCGTCCGATCGCCCGCGCGGAAGCGGAGCGCGTACGCCAGCGACTTCTTCCCGTCGCCCAGCTGCTCCTCGTTCTCGTACACGTCGAACAGCCGGATCCCCTCGAGGAGTTCGCCGGCCCCCGCACGCAGCGCGGCCTCGACCTCCGCGGCCGGCACCGGCTTGTCCACCACGAGGGCGACATCCTGCGTGGCCACCGGGAACGTGGAGATGCTCGGCGCCTGAGGCGTACCGTCCCCGACCTGCTCCAGCGCGTCCAGGTCCAGCTCCATCGCGCAGGTGCGCGCAGGAAGGCCCAGCGCCTTGAGCACCCTCGGGTGCAGCTCACCGGCGTGACCGACAACGCGCTGGGCACCGTCCACGGTGATCGCCAGCTCGGCGCACCGGCCCGGGTGCCAAGGCCCGTACTGCCCGCCCCGCACGATCAGATCGGCCCCGGCCTCACGGGCCACGAGCCGCGCTGCCTCGACCGCGTCGGCCCACCCGGCCGGACGGCCACCGCCCCACCAGCCGGCCTGCTCACGCGCACCGGCGAGGACGACGCCCACATGCCGCGGCTGCTCGGGCAGCACGGCGTTCAGCGCGGCGATCTCCTCGTCGGTCGGGCGGCGGTCGACCGGCAGATGCCCGGCGACGCGCTGCTCCTCACGCGGCTGGAAGACCAGGCCCGTCTCGAACAGGGCCAGGTCGTGCGAGCCCCGCCCGTCATTGCGGCGCAGCGCACCGAGCAGACCGGGCAGCAGCGACGTACGGAGCGCGGGCTCCTCGTCGTTGAGCGGGTTGACCAGCTTGACGACGCGGCGGGCCGGGTCGTCGGCCGCGAGGCCCAGCTGGTCGAAGACCTGCTCGCTGACGAAGGGGTAGTTCGGCGCCTCGACATAGCCCGCTCCGGCCAGCGCACGACCGACCCTGCGGTGCAGTCGCTGACGGTGGGTCAGGCCACGGCCGGACGGCGGCTTGGGCAGCGTGGAGGGCAGGTTCTCGTAGCCCTCCAGGCGGATGACCTCTTCGGCCAGGTCGTTCGGTTCGAGGAGGTCGGGCCGCCAGGACGGCACGGTGACGATCAGCTCGTCCTGCCCGTACACGTCGCAGCCGATCTCCTGGAGACGCCGTACGACGGTCTCGCGGCCGTACTCGACGCCCGCGACCTTGTCCGGGTGGTCGGCCGGGCTGGTGATGGTGTGCGGCCCGGAGGGCGTGACGACCTCGGTGACACCGGCCTCGGCGGTACCGCCGGCCAGCAGCACCAGCAGGTCCACCGTCCGCTGGGCGGCCGCAGCAGCCGCCGCCGGGTCGACGCCGCGCTCGAAGCGGCGGGACGCCTCCGAGGACAGCTTGTGACGGCGGGCGGTGCGCGCGATGGCGACCTGGTCGAAGTGGGCGGCCTCGATGACGACGTCGGTCGACGCGTTCGAGACGTCGATGGGGGTCCCCCCGGTCGAGTCCGTTCGAGACTGGGGGAGGTCGGCGATCTCGGTGTTGGCGCCGCCCATGACGCCCGCGAGGCCGATCGGGCCGCGCTCGTCGGTGATGACCAGGTCCTCGGAGTGCAGCTTGCGCTCGACGCCGTCGAGGGTGACGAGCTTCTCGCCCTCCTCGGCCCGGCGCACGCCGATGGTGCCCTGGACGAGGTTGCGGTCGTAGGCGTGCAGCGGCTGGCCGAGCTCCATCATCACGTAGTTCGTGACGTCGACGGCGAGCGAGATCGGGCGCATGCCGACCTTCTGCAGGCGGCGCTGCAGCCAGATCGGCGAGCGCGCCTCGGGGCTCAGGCCGGTCACCGTACGGGCGGTGAAGCGGTCGCAGCCAATCGGGTCCGAGACCTGCACCGGGTAGCCGAAGGCGTTCGGGCCGGGCACGTCGAGCAGTGCGGGGTCGCGCAGCGGGATGCCGTAGGCGATGGCGGTCTCGCGGGCGACGCCGCGGATGGACAGGCAGTCGCCGCGGTTGGCGGTGACGGCGATGTCCAGGACCTCGTCGACCAGCTCCAGCAGCTCGATGGCGTCCTTGCCGACCTCGGTCTCCGGCGGCAGCACGATGATGCCGTGGGTGCCGTCGTCGCCCATGCCCAGCTCGCTGGTGGAGCAGATCATGCCGTGCGAGACGCGGCCGTAGGTCTTGCGCGCGGCGATCGAGAAGCCGCCGGGCAGCACGGCGCCGGGGAGGACGACCACGACCTTGTCGCCGACCTGGAAGTTCCGGGCGCCGCAGATGAGTTCCTGGGGCTCGCCGGTGCCGTTGGCCTGGCCGACGTCGACGGTGCAGAAGCGGATCGGCTTCTTGAACTCCGTCAGCTCCTCGATGGTCAGCACCTGGCCGACGACGAGCGGGCCCTTGAGGTCGGCGCCGAGGTGCTCGACGCTCTCGACCTCGAGACCGGCCGAAATGAGCTTGGCCTGGACGTCACGGCCGGTTTCGGTCGCCGGCAGGTCGACGTACTCCCGCAGCCAAGAAAGCGGGACCCGCATCAGATCTCCATCCCGAACGGCCGGGTGAACCGGACGTCACCCTCGACCATGTCTCGCATGTCTTCGACGTTGTGGCGGAACATCAGCATCCGCTCGATGCCGAACCCGAAGGCGAAGCCGCTGTACTTCTCCGGGTCGACGCCGCAGGCGGTGAGCACCCGCGGGTTGACCATGCCGCAGCCGCCGAGCTCGATCCAGCCCTCGGAGGAGCAGGTACGGCAGGGCCGGTCGGGGTTGCCGACGGACTCGCCGCGGCAGACGTAGCACACCATGTCCATCTCGGCGGACGGCTCGGTGAACGGGAAGAAGTTCGGGCGCAGCCGGGTCTTCATGCCCTCGCCGAACAGGGACTGGACCATGTGGTCCAGGGTGCCCTTGAGGTCGGCCATGGTCAGGCCCTCGTCGACGGCGAGCAGCTCGACCTGGTGGAAGACCGGGGTGTGGGTGGCGTCCAGCTCGTCGGTGCGGTACACGCGGCCGGGGCAGATCACGTACACCGGCAGCTCGCGGTCGAGCAGGGAGCGGATCTGCACGGGCGAGGTGTGGGTGCGCAGCACGACACCGGACTCGGTGCCGCCGTCAGGGCCCTGGACGAAGAACGTGTCGGCCTCGCCGCGCGCGGGGTGGTCCGGGCCGATGTTCAGGGCGTCGAAGTTGAACCACTCGGCCTCGACCTGCGGGCCCTCGGCGACCTCGTAGCCCATGGCCACGAAGATGTCCTCGATGCGCTCGGACAGGGTGGTGAGCGGGTGGCGGGCGCCGGCCGGTACGCGGTCGTACGGCAGCGTGACGTCCACGGCCTCCTCGACCAGCACGCGCTGGTCGCGCTCGGCCTCCAGCTCGGCCTGGCGGGCGGCGAGGCCCTTGTTGACCGCGCCGCGGGCCTGGCCGACGCGCTTGCCGGCCTCGGCCTTGGCGTGCGGGGGCAGGGCGCCGATCTCGCGGTTGGCGAGGGCCAGCGGGGAGGTGCCGCCGGTGTGGGCGACCTTGGCCTCCTGGAGCGCGTCGAGGGAGTCCGCGGCGGCGAAGGCGGCGAGCGCCTCGTCCCGCATGCGCTCGATCTCTTCCGGTTTCAAGGCCTCGACCTCTACAGGGTCGTACGACTTATTCGGTGCCGACATCTCTTCCCGTGCTTCCGATTGGCTGGCGGATGGTCCCCGTACCGACTCGTGGACAGTGCGTCACGGTTTTCGGGACACAGCGTCTTGGTTTTTGGGACACAAAGGTGCCAAAGGCCGAGTCTAACGGGGTTGAGGTATGCGAATGCGCCCGTGGGGCTCGGTCCGGATCTCAGGTGAGATACGCCGGGGCCGCCACGGGCAACGTAAATCGGAACTGGGCGCCGCCGCCGGGGGCGCGGCCGACCTCGACGGCGCCGCCGTGCGCCTCGACGATGCCCTTGACGATGTAGAGCCCGAGGCCCGTGCCGCCGCGCTTGCTGCCCCGCCAGAAGCGGGTGAAGACGCGGTTCATGGACTCCTCCGGGATGCCGGGCCCCTCGTCGCTCACGGTGACCGACGTGCCGGTGTCCTCACCTTCTCGTGGGGACGCCGTGGCCGTGATGTCAATGGTGACCGTTCCGTCGCCGTGCCGCACGGCATTTTCGATCAGGTTGCTGAGCACCTGGTCGATCTTGTCGGGGTCGGCCCACAGGGCGGGCAGCGGCTGCTCGATGCGCAGCAGGAACCGGTCGGCCGGCTGACCCGCGGCGACGTACGCCTGGATGTGCCGCCCCACGGCCGCGCCGATGTCGACGGGCTGGCGGCGCACCTCCAGCCGCCCGCTGTCGATCCGCGAGATGTCGAGCAGCTCGGCGATGAGCCGGGTGACCCGGTCGGCGTCGGCGTCGACGGTCTCCAGCATCAACCGCTTCTGGTCGTCGGTGAACCGTTCCCACTTGGCGAGGAGCGTGGCGGTGAAGCCCTTGACCGAGGTGAGCGGCGAGCGCAGCTCGTGCGCGACGGTGGCGATCAGCTCGGCGTGACTGCGCTCGGTGCGACGGCGGGCCTCGGTGTCGCGCAGCGAGACGACGACGCGGCATACGGGACCGGTGGGCTCGCTGCGGACGTACCGCACCGAGACGAGCACCTCGCGACCGCCGGGGAGGAGGAGATTGCGCTCAGGCTGCCTGCGTCGAATGGCGAGGCCGCCGTACGGATCGGTCAGCTGCCACCAGCGCCGCCCCTCCAGGTCCTCTAACGGCAGGGCCTTCTCCAGCCGCTGCCCGAGGGCGTCGGCGGCCCGGACGGCGGTGATGCGCTCGGCGGCGGCGTTGAAGCAGATGACGTGCCCGTGCTCGTCGGCGACGACAAGGCCGTCGGGCAGGTCGTCGGGATCGATACCGAGCTCGGCGGGATCACCGGGGCAGGACGCGGACGGTGGCCGCACATCCCGTGCCCCCGGCGCGCTGCTCGTGCCGACACTCATCCCCGTACCCCACCTCTCACGACGGCTGAGGGGCCCCCGAGCTGGTCACCCTACTAGCTCTCGGTGACGGTGCGGCACCCTCCGGAGGCGCGCTGTGCACGGGCCGACGCATAGAGACATACGGCGGCGGCGGTGGCGAGGTTCAGGCTCTCGGCCTTCCCGTGGATCGGGACGCGCACGACGGCGTCGGCCAGCGCACGCGTCTCCTGCGGAAGCCCCCACGCCTCGTTCCCGAACACCCAGGCGGTCGGCCCACCCATGCTCCCCTTGTCGAGCTCGTCGTCGAGATCGTCGGTCCCCGCCCCGTCGGCGGCGAGGATCCGCACGCCGGCGTCCTTCAGCCCCGCCACGGCCCGCTCGACGGGTACGCCCACGGCGACAGGGAGGTGGAACAGGGAGCCCACGGAGGCCCGGACGGCCTTGGGGTTGTACAGGTCCACGGAAGCGTCGGTAAGGACGACGGCCTCGGCCCCGGCGGCATCGGCGCACCGCAGCACGGTCCCGGCGTTCCCGGGGTCCCGCACATGAGCGAGGACGGCCACGAGCTTCGGCCGGGCGGCGAGGATCTCCTCGAACGGGGTGTCGATGAACCGGCAGACGCCGACGAGCCCCTGCGGGGTGACGGTCGTCGAGATGTCGGCGATCACCTGCTCGGAGGCGAGGTGCACGCGCGCGTCGGCCGCCCGGGCCTCCCCGATGATGTCGGCATACCGCTCTGCGGCCTCGACGGTCGTGAACAGCTCCACGAGCGTGGACCCGTACGCCGCCGCCTCCCGCACAGCCTGCGGTCCCTCGGCCAGGAACAGCCGCTCCTTGCCCCGGAAGTTCCGCTTGCCGAGCCGCCGGGCGGCGGAGACACGGGGGGAACGGGGGGAGATCAGCTCGGGGGCGCCGGAAGGCATGGGGCTCACTTTCAAAGGATCTTTCCGCCAACACAACGGACCCGCAGGTAAAACCCACGGGTCCGTTCAGTCACGTCGGTTCAAGCCGAGCGCAGCGGTCACGCAGCCTTCGGCGCGTTGACGTCCGACGGCAGCGCCTTCTGGGCGACCTCGACGAGCGCGGCGAACGCGTTCGCGTCGTTGACGGCCAGCTCGGCCAGGATCTTGCGGTCGACCTCGACGTTCGCGGCCTTCAGACCCTGGATGAAGCGGTTGTACGTGATGCCGTTCGCGCGGGCAGCGGCGTTGATGCGCTGGATCCACAGCTGGCGGAAGTCACCCTTGCGCTTCTTGCGGTCGTTGTAGTTGTAGACCAGCGAGTGGGTGACCTGCTCCTTGGCCTTGCGGTACAGACGCGAACGCTGACCGCGGTAGCCGGAAGCCTGCTCGAGGATCGCCCGGCGCTTCTTGTGGGCGTTGACTGCCCGCTTGACGCGTGCCACTTTTTAACTCCTTGTAGCGGGGCCGCGGTTGGACTCACACGGCCCGGAAACGATTGGGTCCCGGTCCAGACGTACGGCGCTCAGTGCAGGCGCCGCTGACGTCACTTGCCGAGAAGCTTCTTGATCTTCGCGGCGTCGCCCGGGGCCATCTCGGCGTTGCCGGTGAGGCGACGCGTCACGCGGGACGACTTGTGCTCGAGCAGGTGGCGCTTGCCGGCGCGCTCACGGAGCACCTTGCCGGAGCCGGTGACCTTGAAGCGCTTGCTGGCACCGCTGTGCGACTTGTTCTTCGGCATAGCGCCGTTCTCTCCTCGTCGGTGGCGTTCCGGTGCCCGGTCGTGAAACCGGGCACAGTGGAACGTCGCTCTTTGTATCGGTTACGTCCTGGGGACTGGCGTCCCCCGGGATCACGCCTCGGCGGAAGCCTCGGCAGGCGCCTCGGCGTCGTCCACGTCGTGGTCGACCTCCGCGGCGTTCTGCGACTTGCCGGGGTTGGCCTTCGCTTCTGCCTTGCGGGCTTCCTGCGCCTGGCGGGCCTCGGCCATCGCCTCGGTCTTCTTCTTGTGCGGACCGAGAACCATGATCATGTTTCGGCCGTCCTGCTTCGGGTTCGACTCCACGAAACCGAGGTCCTGGACGTCCTCCGCGAGACGCTGCAGCAGTCGGTAGCCCAGCTCGGGCCGGGACTGCTCGCGACCACGGAACATGATCGTGATCTTGACCTTGTCGCCCTGCTTGAGGAACCGGACGACGTGACCCTTCTTGGTGTCATAGTCGTGCGGGTCGATCTTCGGCCGGAGCTTCATCTCCTTGATGACCGTGTGCGCCTGGTTCTTGCGCGCCTCACGGGCCTTCATGGCCGACTCGTACTTGAACTTCCCGTAGTCCATGAGCTTGCACACGGGCGGACGGGCGTTCGCCGCGACCTCGACCAGGTCCAGGTCGTACTCCTGCGCAAGCTCCAGTGCCTTGGCCAGCGGGACAATGCCCACCTGCTCGCCACTGGGACCGACAAGTCGCACCTCGGGAACGCGAATCCGGTCGTTGATGCGGGGCTCGGCGCTGATGGATCCTCCTCGGTTAGCACCACACGGCGGTCTGGCGGACAGCCGCGTATGTCTTCTTTCGTAAGACCTAACCGCGCCGAAGCACAAAAAATGCCCCGGACGATCACAGGCGGGGCTCCAAAACACTACCGGAGCACCACCGCGATGATCACGGGGCGCGGCTTCGGGCGACTCCATCGTCCGTACGGAACGATGGTGGCCGCCTGACCGGGTGACCCGCCGTCCCGGAGGACGGTCAGGTGGGAAGTCGGAGCCTCCACTTGTGGGCTGGGCAATAGCTGTCCAGCCGGTCGTTACACAAGGTTAGCAGCTACCCGGGGGTGGTGCTAATCGGAGTGCACCGGGGCCTATCGTGTGGGACATGAGTGACACCCCTGCTGAGCCCGCCGAGTCTGCCGCGGGCCCCGACTTCGACGAGATGACCCGCGACATCGCCGAGGTCCCCGCCGTCGAGGTGATCGTGACGGTCGCCGTCAACCTGATGAGCGCCGCCGCGGTGAAGCTCGGTCTGACCGAGGAGGGCGAGAAGCACAAGGACCTGGACGAGGCCCGCAAGCTGGTGCACGCCCTCGCCGGGCTCCTCGACGCGAGCACCACCGAGATCAGCTCCTTCCACGCGGCTCCGCTGCGTGACGGCCTGAAGTCGCTCCAGCTGGCGTTCCGCGAGGCGTCGATCGTCCCGGACGAGCCGGGTCAGGGCCCGGGCGAGAAGTACACCGGCCCGGTCTACGGCTAGCTCATCCCCGTACGTACAGGGGCTCGCCCGGTGGCGTCGCCTCGGCCGGCAGCAGTGCCAGGTCGAGGCCGCGTACCAGGCGGGCCCTCAGTGTTTCGTCGGCGGCGAGGCGCTCCGCGACCACCCGCGCGGCCCGGGCCGGGGGCGCGGCCGGGTCCAGTACGAGGGCGAGGGTGCCGTCGGCCTGTCCGGGCCCGAGGTGGGCGCGCAGGACGGCGGGTTCGGCGGCGACGGCAGCGCGTACGGCCGCCACGACGGCCGGGTCGGTGAGCGGGTCGGTCGTCGTACGGCCCTCGGCGAGCGCGAGCAGTGCGCGCCCGGTCAGCTCGTACGGCACCGGACCGGCCAGGTCCAGCACGATCGTGTCCGCCTTCTCGTGCGCGGCCGCCTGCAGGGCCTGGTGCAGGGGTACGGCGACGGGGCGGGCCGCCGGGTCCCAGCGGGCGAGCGAGTCGGTGGACGTGAAGGCGGGCAGGGCGGTGCGCTCGCCGGCCTTCAGGGTCGGTACGGCCATGTCGCTGCTCTTCTCGCGGCGCAGCCCGTTCTCGTCCTCCTCCACCTCGCCGAGCACGGCCACGACCGGGACGAGCAGCCGGGCTTCCTTGAGCGCCTCCAGGACCGGTCCCTCGGCGGTGCGGTCCTCGGCCCAGGCGGCGAGCGCGGCGCTCAGCCGGGGGGAGGCGGAGCCGTCGTCGTCGGAGAAGGGGGAGTCGGGAATGTTCTTGTTCGCCACGGTCACCGACCCTATCGGGGGGATGATGCTGCGCTTGTGCGGCCCCGGAAACCCGGCTGTGACGCGTTTCACCGGAATCTCAGATTTCCCTGACACACATCTAACGTCCGTCTAACGGCCCGCACAGTCGCCGGTCCGACGATCGCGGGCATGGAGTCTTCCAGAGCCCGCCGCCGTCGCCGGCCCCTGCCCTGCATCGCGCTCGTACTCGTCGTCATCGTCGGCGGGGCGGCCACCGGGACTGTGTACGTGCAGGCTCAGGCGCACTCGGGCGGGGGCGCCGTATCGTCGTCGGCGACGCCGTCGGCCTCGCCCTCGGCCTCGATGTCGGTTTCGGTCCGGGCGGGTGGGGAGGCTTCCGTGGAACCCGTGGCACAGCCGACGGTGGATCACGACGTGCTGCTGGCCGAGGCCATGGAGTCGGTGACGGTCGAGGACGGTGCCGAGGTGTCGGTGGCGGTGCTGGACGTGGGGTCCGGTGCGAGCGCCGCGTACGGGAACGGCCGCTTCGACACCGCGAGCATCGTCAAGGTCGACATCCTGGCCGCGCTGCTGCTTCAAGCGCAGGACGCCGGGCGTGAGCTCACCGCCGCGGAGAAGTCGTACGCCACCAGCATGATCGAGAACAGTGACAACACCGCCGCGTCGGCCCTGTGGCGGGCGATCGGGAAGGCGGAGGGGCTCGATACGGCGAATGCGCGCCTCGGGCTCAGGGACACCGAGGGCGGCGACGGCATGTACTGGGGGCTGACGCAGACCACTGCGGCCGATCAACTCACGCTGTTGCGGCAGGTGTTCGGGGAGGAATTCGAGCTGAGTGCGCAGTCGCGGACGTATCTGCGGGAGTTGATGGGGGAGATAGCGGTCGACCAGCAGTGGGGCGTCTCGGCCGCGGCCGACGGGTCGGGATGGGCGTTGAAGAACGGCTGGCTGCCGCGCACCGCCACCGGGCTGTGGGACATCAACAGCGTCGGGCGGGTGACGGTGGACGGCCACGACTATCTGGTGGCGGTGCTGTCCGACGGCAACTCGACCAAGGCGAAGGGGATTTCGTTGGTCGAGGCGTCGGCGGTAGCGGCGGTGTCGGTGTTCGCCGGGGAGGGTGGTGGCGCGTCCGCTGCCGCGTCGGCGTCCGCGACGGCCGCGTCGTAGCCGCTCAGGGGCCTGGACCGCCGTCCGTTTTCCCGTCGCCGTTCGGTTCGAGCATCAGTAGCCTGACGCGGTGTCGTCGTCAGACCTGCTGTCCCGAGCCCTGTATGCCTCCGTCGATCCGCCTCTGCGGCCGCTCCCAGTGCCTGTCGCGGACCTTCTGCGCGCCCTCGACGCCCCACCGCGTCTTGCAGCGCATCTGCGTGCCGTGCACGATGTCGCGGTTCAGCTGGTCGACTGGGTGGAGCAGCGGTATCCCGAGCTCGGCGTCGACCGCGAGGCCGTGTTGTTCGGGGCGGCGACGCATGACATCGGCAAGGTGGTGCACGTCGCCGAGTTGTCGGGCGCCGGGTCGTCTCACGAAGAGGCGGGGAGGGAGCTGCTGTTGGCCCGCGGGTTCGGGCCGGAGCTCGCTCGGTTCGCCGGGACCCACGGCGCTTGGCAGGATCCCGCCGCGACCGTCGAGGATCTGCTGGTGAGTACGGCGGACAAGATCTGGAAGAACAAGCGCGTCCCGGACCTCGAAGACCTCGTCATCACCCGGCTGGTGCGAGCCACCGGCAGGGAGGGCTGGGCGGCGCGCCTCGCCGTCGACGAGCTGCTTGAGCGCATCGGTGACGGAGCCGACGGCCGACTGGCCTTCCAGGCCTCCTTCCCAGCGCCTGGCACCGGTCTCGTCGAAGGAGCGGAGCACCCGGTGGTCCGGTTCCTGCGCGAGATCGCCGCGGACGTCGGCATCGACGAACCTGAGCTGGAGCGCACCGTCTCCCCTGGCAATGTCGACCTCTACGGGCTCAGGTGCCCGAACGTCGCTCTCGGGGACGCTCTGTGGCGGCGGCTGCGAGCGCTTCACCACGACACCGGGCTCTGGCCGTTCCTGAGTCTCTGGTCGCCGAACGAGTGGGAGTGGGAGGAGCAGCGGCATGCGCAGCCGCGGCCGGCCGACTCCGGAGTGCTGGCGCAGATCATCGCCTCCCAGGAGAAGACCGTCGTGGAGTCGGAGATGGGCGTGCTCACGCCGTATGCGCGGGGCGAGCTCTTCTCGCGGAAAATCGCCCATGCGCACCAGGGGATCTGGGTCTGTCTGATCGAGGCGGACCGGCCGTCCACGCTCCCTCAGCTCCTGCACGCGCCTCATACCCCCAACTGGGGCTCCGACGGACCGGTGCCGGAGCTCGGCTACGACCAGCATCAGGCGGTGCTGCGGGAGTGGGAGATCCGCCATGGCGCGGTCGTCTACTACTTGGCGTGCCAGGACGCACTGGTACTGGAGGTCGAACGGCCGCCGACCGACCGCGCCGAGATCGCCCGCGTGGCGGTCGAGCACTACGCGTACTGCTTCGATCTGGACCAGTTGATCGGCGGCCCCACGGACGTCGCCGAACGCCAAGTCCCCTCCAGGCACTGGTGCTTCTGGTGGGACTAGGCTCCGGCGCTCCGGCGCGCCTCAGAAGGCTGAGAAGGCTGAGACGTCTCAGAAGTCGTAGCGTTCGCGGCGGCCGCGCAGCACCACGACCGCCGCGATCAGCAGGAGGACGCCGGCGCCGCCCGCGAGTCCGGCGGTCCAACTCGTCGCGTCGTCATCGGACTTGGCGGCATCGGGACCCGAGCCGAAGTACTCCTCGCCGTATGCCGCTGCCTGGAGGTTCTTCGGCTTGAGGGTCGCGGCCTTCTTGATGGCGGCCGCCGGGTCGATGAAGCCGTAGCCGCGGGAGTCGTCGCGGCCGTCGGCGGGGGCGTTGCGGGCCGTGTCCTCCAGGAGCTTCTTGATCTGGGCCGGGGTCAGGCCGGGGTGGGCGGCCTTGAGCAGGGCCACCGCTCCGGAGACGAAGGCGGCCGCGGCGCTCGTGCCCCAGCCCTCGTAGTACTTGTGGTCGGGGTCGGCGATGATGACGTCGTCGCCGGGGGCGCTGACCGTGGCGTACCAGCGGCGGGTGGAGAACGAGGCGCGGGTGCCGTAGCGGTCCACGGCGGTCGCGGCGATGACGCCCGGGTAGGCGGCCGGGTAGGAGATGTGGTCGCCCTTCTCGCCGCCGTTGCCGGCCGAGGCGACGACGACGGTGCCCTTCTTCAGGGCGTACTGGACGGCCTCGTCCTCGCCCGCTTCGGGGTGGGCGGACTTGGAGTCGTCGCCGAGGGAGAGGTTGATGACGTCGGCGCCGTGGTCGGCGGCCCAGCGGATGCCGTCGGCGAGGGCGTTGCCGCGGGTGCTGCGGGCCTTGGCGCGGGCCGGGTCGCCGTCCTCGAGGATGACGCGGACGGGGAGGATCTTGGCCTCGGGGGCGATGCCCATGACGCCGTCGCCATTGCCGGCGCCGTGTCCGTGGCCGGCGATGATGCCCGCCATCGCCGTGCCGTGCCGGGCCCAGGCGCGGTCGCCGGGCTCGGCCCCGAAACCGACCATGTCCTTGCCGTCGAGCACGTTGCCGGCCAGGTCGGGGTGGTCGGGCTCGACGCCGGTGTCGAGGACGGCGACGGTGACGCCCTTGCCCTTGGTCGTCTGCCAGACCTCCTGGGTGTGCATGGCGTCCAGGGCCCACTGCCGGGCACGTATGGAGTCGGCGTGCGCGGCGGTGGGCGGCAGGAGCGCAAGACAGGCGCCGAGGAGGACGGCGAGGGGGCCGGTACGCCGGGTCAGGACGGTCTTGACGGGGCCGCTTCCGGTGCTGGTCGCGGTGGTGGTCGCCGCGCTGCTCGGGCCGGTGTTCATGACGACTGCTCCGTGGACGGGCTGACGTTCTTGCGCAGGGCGCGTTCGATACGGTCGGCGAGGCCCTGTGCCTCGTGGCCGAGGCCGGCCTGGGCCACGTCCGTGGTGGCGCCGGACTGCATGGCCTCCTCGGCGGGCTCGGGCTCGTCGACCGTGCGGTCGTCGGCCCAGCCGGAGACGGCGTAGACGACGACCGGTGCGTCGGTGAGGACGGAGACGGTCCACGAGGCGCGCTGTTCGTCGCCGAATCCGGCGGCCAGGGTGCCCTTGGCTCCGTAGGGACGCGGCATGAGGTCGGTGCGGCGGTCGAGGCCCTGTTTGGTGAACTCGGTGTCGAGCGCGCGCATCGCAGCGGCGTCGGCCTTGGTGAAGAGCAGGCCGACGGTGGTGACGTAGCTCTGGGTGGCGTCGATGTAGGTGGCGCGCAGGAGGCGCTCGCAGCCGACGGGGGCGAGGGCCTTGCGCAGAAGCGGGTCGAAGGCGTTCGCACAGCCGGTGTCCGGGGCCACGGCGATCCGCGTCCAGGTCCGGTCGGCGCCGCCGGGTCCGGCGCCCTGCCCGAGCACCGTCGGCGGGAACAGCTTGTCGACGGGGACGCTGTGCCACAGGCTCCCGGCCGCGGCGAAGGTGTCCTGAGCGCCGCCGTCGCCCGGCTCACCGATCAGCCAACTGCCGGTCACGGCCCCGCCGATGAGGCCCAGTCCGAGCACGACACAGGCGGCGGCCATGGCGACCCTGGGCCTGATCCGCACGCCGAGGGGCCGCGATCGCGCCTGCTCGTCGTACCCCTCGGGCTCCCCGAACGACACGACCGGGCGCCGCGACCCCGGTGCCCCACCCGGCGACATGGGGGCGCTCCAGGAGAGGGACGGGTCCGGGGAGAACGCGGCGGTGCCGTGGGTGTTCGTGGTGTGGCCGTGGCCGGTCGTGGCGCCGGTTGGGGCGTGGCCGGTCGTGGCGTGCTGCGCGGCGTGGGTGGGCCCGGCGGGGGCCGAGGCCGCGTACCCCCGGCCCGCTGATCCGTCTCCGGCCGACGGCTCCGGGGTGGGACGCAGTGGAGGCAGGGGGGCGGAAGCGGCGGGGCGAGCGGGCTCGGCCGGCGTGGCGCCGGGGCGGGTGCCCGGCTTCGAGGGCATGCCTACGGAACCCTGCGCGGGTCCGGCGCCCGGCTGACGAGAGGCGCCTGCGCGGCCCCGTGCTGAGGATGGGGCGTTGTCGGCCGCAGGGATCGGCCGGAGGCGGAACGTGGTCTCCGCGGCGGTCTCGGCGGGGGCGCCCGTGCGACGTGGCGTCGAGGGACGGTCGGCCGGGCGGGGCGGTGTGCCATCGGGCGCGGCCTGTCCGGCGCCCTCCTGGCGCAACGATCCGCCACTGTCCCGACGCCCTTCACCGGCGTCGGCACGGCCTGCCGTCGGCGGCGTATCCGGGAAGCGCGCCGAGGCGCGGGGTGGGGGCGGGGACGTGGGGGCGGCGTCTGTGGGTGCCGGGGTGTGGTGCGAGGTGGCGGATGCGGGGCCGGTGGAGCCCGTGCGGCCGGTTCCGTCGCCGTGCGGGGGCGACGAAGGGACACCTGAGCCCTCTGTGCCCGTCGACCCGGCGAGGCCGCTGTCGGCGAGGCCGCTGCTCCGAGGCGGCGGCACGGCGGCTTCGCCGCGTACCGGCACAGGACCAGCCGAGCCCGGCCTCATGCCGACACCACCACGCACCGCACCCTCCGGCACCGAGCCCGACCCACCGTGTCCCGGCCCTTGCGACCCCGAGACCGGTCCACCGCCGACACCGCCAGGCACCGATCCCTCCGTTCGCGAACCCTCGCCGGTCGCCCGTGTGGCCGGTGTGCCCAGGATCGTCTGCTCGCCCTGCGGGTCGCCGGGTGTCGGCGGCTGGGCGGGTCTCGGCGGTGTGGTCGGGCGGGGTGGGGCGGTGGGCGGTGGGGGTGCCGTGGGGCGTGGGGGGACGGGGGCGCGGCGCGCTTCCGTGCTCATGCACCCCCCGTTTCCTCGTGCCCGGGCCCACCCTCACGCAGGCCTTCGTCGCGTTGTCCGTCTGCCCGGCGCGGACTCGTCCGACCAGGCACGCATACCCGCACGGGCGGGGCGTCATCCCGGCGCGGTCGTGCGGCCGGGGCGTTCCCCACACATGCGTGCGCGTCACTCTACGGGTTGATCCTGGGCGAACGGGAACCAGTCCGGGACCCCGTATGCATCTGCCCGGAACATCCCCCTACCCTGCGGTAATCCTGCATGGCAGGCTTCGTTCATGACTGCGCGCGCCGCCGACCGGGCCCGTTACGACCGGGCCACCGCCCATCTCGACGCCCCTCTCGCGATCGTGGACCTGGACGCCTTCGACGCCAACGCGGACGACCTCGTCCGCCGGGCCGGAGGAAAGCCGATCCGTGTCGCCAGCAAGTCCGTACGCTGCCGTGCCCTGCTGGAACGGGTGCTCGCGAAGGACGGATTCGCGGGGATCATGTCCTTCACGCTCGCCGAGTCCCTGTGGCTGGCGCGGTCCGGGTTCGACGACGTTCTCCTCGCCTATCCGTCCGCCGACCGTGCCGGATTCGCCGAGCTGACCAATGATCCCAAGCTCGCCTCCGCCGTCACCGTGATGATCGACGATCCGGCGCAGCTCCGGCTGATCGACGAGTCCCGGGACGGGGGGCGTGAAGTCGTGCGGGTCTGCCTGGAGTTGGACACCTCGCTGAAGCTGCTCGGCGGGCGCGTGCGGGTCGGTGCCCGGCGTTCGCCGCTGCACTCCCCCGCGCAGGTCGCCGACATGGCTCGGGTCGTCGCCCGGCGGCCCGGGTTCGAGGTGGTCGGGATCATGGCGTACGAGGGGCACATCGCCGGGGTCGGGGACGCCCTGGCGGGGCGGCCGCTGCGGTCGCGTGCCGTGCGGCTGATGCAGGCCACCGCGCGCCGGGAACTCGCCGAGCGGCGGGCCGCTGTGGTGCGGGCGGTGCGGAGCGTGGTGCCGGGGCTTCAGTTCGTCAACGGCGGCGGGACCGGCAGTGTGCAGCACACCGCCGCCGAGGACTCCGTCACCGAGATCGGGGCCGGGTCGGGGCTGTATGTGCCGCGGCTGTTCGACAACTACACGTCCTTCAGCGGGCGTCCGGCCGCGCTGTTCGCCCAGCCGGTCGTGCGCCGACCGGGGGTCGGGGTGGTGACCGTCCTCGGCGGTGGATATCCGGCCTCGGGTGCGGCCGGGCCCGACCGGCTGCCGGTGCCGTATCTGCCGGAGGGGCTGCGGTACGACCCCCAGGAGGGGCCCGGCGAGGTGCAGACGCCGCTGCTCGGCTCCCCCGCCGACGATCTGCTGCTCGGCGACAAGGTGTGGTTCCGGCACGCCAAGGCGGGTGAGCTGTGCGAGCGGTTCGAGAAGCTCCACCTCGTCGAGGGGGACTCGGTGACGGCCACCGTGCCGACGTATCGGGGTGAGGGACACACCTTCCTGTAGCCCAGTCCGTCCCGTCTCTCAGTCCGTCCCCTCGCTCAGTCCGTCGCGGGCCGGATGCCCTGCGTGAAGCGGTCCATGTCGGCCAGTGGCGGCCCGTCCTCGCCCGCGTCGAAGACGTAGCGGACGAGGACGGGTGCCTCGGTGCCGACGGGGGACGCGAAGGCGAGGGACTGGACGTACCCGCCCGGTCCCTCGGCGGTTTTGACCCGCCAGCGCACGAAGTAGCCGGTGCGGCCGGCCACCTCGACCGGGCCGGATTTGACGACCTGGTGGGACTCGATGCCGCCGAAGGGGCGCCGGCCGACGCGGTCGCGGTCGTAGGCCTCGTCGGCCGCCTGCTGGATGTCCGCCTTGGCGAGGGCCTCGGGGGACGTCTCGCCGTTCTGGGTCGCCGTGCGGGAGATGACCTTGCCGTGCCGGCAGAAGCCGAAGTCGTCGCCGGGGCAGTCGTAGGTGCCGTCCGTGGACATGAGGACGTCGGGCTCGCTGAAGGTCTGCGGTCTGACCCAGCCGTCGAGCAACGGCAGGGTGATGCCGTTGAGCTGGTCCTCCACGACGGCCGGGTCGTCGGCGGAGGGCTCGGAGGTGGACGCCGACGGGGTGGGCGTGGGGGTGTCGGTGGCCGGCTCACGGGGCTCGGGCTCCGAGGTCGCGAGCGTCGGCGCGGTGTTCACCTCCGTACCCCCGTCGTCCTTGCCGAGCACCATCGCGCCCGTGACGATCGCGGTGACCAGGACGGCTCCGGCGGCGGTGAGGGCGATGACCCTGGACCGCTGCGCGGCGACATCACCGGCGGACGACGGGCCGGGCAGCGGCGGGCCGGGCGGCAGCGGCACCGGCGGTCCCGGAACCTCGGGAGCGCGCCGGTGCTCGGTCCAGGCCGTACCGTCCCACCAGCGCTCCAGATGCGGGGCCTTGGGGTCGCGGTACCAGCCGGGCGAGGGTGTCATGCTCATCCCGGCCACTGTAGGGCGGCCTACAGCGGCGTGACGTACGCCCCCGAGATTCCGCCGTCGACCAGGAAGTCGGTGGCGTTCACGAAGGAGGAGTCGTCGCTGGCCAGGAAGGCGACGGCGGCGGCGATCTCCTCGGCCTCGGCGAAACGGCCGACCGGGATGTGGACGAGGCGGCGCGCGGCGCGCTCCGGGTCCTTGGCGAACAGCTCCTGGAGGAGGGGAGTGTTGACCGGTCCCGGGCACAGGGCGTTGACCCGGATGCCGTCGCGGGCGAACTGCACGCCCAGTTCGCGGGACATGGCCAGCACGCCGCCCTTGGAGGCCGTGTACGAGATCTGCGAGGTCGCGGCGCCCATCCGGGCCACGAAGGACGCCGTGTTGATGATGGAGCCCTTGCCCTGCTGCCGCATGTAGGGGATGGCTGCCTTGCAGCACAGGTAGACGGAGGTGAGGTTGACCTCCTGGACGCGCTTCCAGGCCTCCAGGCCGGTCTCCAGGATGGAGTCGTCGTCGGGCGGCGAGATGCCGGCGTTGTTGAAGGCGATGTCGACGCTGCCGTAGGTGTCGTACGCCGTCTTGAACAGCGCCTCGACCTGCTCGGGGTCGGTGACGTCGACCTTGACGAAGATCCCGCCGGTTTCCTCGGCGGCCGCCTTGCCGCGCTGCTCGTCGACGTCGCCGCAGACGACGTGGGCGCCCTCGGAGGCGAGACGGCGGGCGGTGGCGAGGCCGATGCCGCTGCCGGCACCGGTGATGACAGCCGTACGGCCCACCAGGCGGCGGCAGATGGTTCCCTCGGTGTTGTCGGTCATGAGCGGCTCAGGCCTCCGTGCTGATGAAGACGTTCTTGGTTTCGGTGAAGGCGGTCAGGGCGTCCGGACCCAGCTCGCGGCCGATGCCGGACTGCTTGAAGCCGCCGAAGGGGGTCCAGTAGCGGACGCTGGAGTGGGAGTTGACGGACAGGTTGCCGGCCCGGACCGCCTGGGAGACGCGCAGGGCGCGGCCGACGTCACGGGTCCAGATGGAGCCGGAGAGGCCGTAGTCGGTGGCGTTGGCGAGGGTCACGGCCTCCGCCTCGTCCTCGAAGGGGAGCACTACGGCGACCGGGCCGAAGACCTCCTCGACGGCCACGCGCGCGTGCGGGTCGACGCCGGTGAGGACGGTGGGCGGGAACCAGAAGCCGGGGCCTTCGGGGGCCTTGCCCCGGATGCCGTCGGCGCCCGAGTCGACGTACGAACGCACCCGGTCCAGCTGGGCCTTGGAGATCAGTGGGCCCATGTCGGTCTTCTCGTCGGCCGGGTCGCCGACCGTCACCGCCTCGATCGCCGGGCTCAGCAGCTCCAGGAACCGGTCGTAGGCGGAGCGCTGGACGAGGATGCGGGTGCGGGCACAGCAGTCCTGGCCGGAGTTGTCGAGGAAGGACATGGGGGTGGCGGCCGCGGCGGCTTCGAGGTCGGCGTCGGCGAAGACGATGTTGGGGCTCTTGCCGCCGAGTTCGAGGGTGACGCGCTTGAGGAGCGCCGAGCCCTTCACCAACACCTGTTTGCCCACGGTCGTTGACCCCGTGAAGACGATCTTCGCGACGCCCGGGTGCTCGACGAGGGCGTTCCCCGCGACGGGACCATGGCCGGGCAGCACCTGGAACAGGCCCTCCGGAAGCCCGGCCTCCAGGGCGAGTTCGGCCAGGCGCAGGGCGGTCAGCGGGGTCGTCTCGGCGGGCTTGAGGAGGACGGCGTTGCCCGCCGCCAGCGCCGGAGCCGTGCCCCAGGCCGCGATCGGCATCGGGAAGTTCCAGGGGGCGATCACGCCCACGACGCCCAGCGGTTCGAGGATCGTCACGTCCAGGCCGCCGGGGACCGGGATCTGACGTCCGGTCAGCCGCTCCACTCCCCCGGCCGCGTAGTCGAGCAGATCGCGGACGTTGCTCGCCTCCCAGCGGGCGTTGCCGACGGTGTGCCCGGCCTCGCGGACCTCCAACTGGGCGAGTTCTTCGATGTGTTCGTCGACCTTGACCGCGAAGCGGCGCAGCAGCCGGGCGCGTTCGCCGGGGGCGAGTGCGGCCCAACGGACCTGGGCGCGCGTCGCGCGTACGACCGCTGCGTCCACGTCGGCCGCGGTGGCGGCCGGGACGGTGGCGACGACCTCTTCGGTGGCCGGATCGAGTACTTGGAGCTGGTCGGACAAGAAGGGCCTCACATGCGTTCGAAGGAGCGGCGCAGCTCCCAGTCGGTGACCGCGGCGTCGAAGGCGTCCAGCTCGACGCGCGCCATGTTGCGGTAGTGCGCGACGACCTCGTCGCCGAAGGCGGCCTTGGCGATCGGGCTGTTCTCCCAGAGCTCGGCGGCCTCGCGCAGCGTGGTGGGCACGTGCGCGAAGTCGGCGGCGTAGGCGTTGCCGGGGCAGGGCTCGGGCAGTTCCAGTTTCTGCTCGATGCCGTAGAGGCCGGCCGCGACCAGTCCGGCGACGGCGAGGTGCGGGTTGACGTCGCCGCCGGGGAGCCGGTTCTCGAAGCGCATCGAGCGGCCGTGGCCGACGACACGCAGGGCGCAGGTGCGGTTGTCGTGGCCCCAGGCGACGGCGGTCGGGGCGAAGGAGCCCGGCTGGAACCGCTTGTAGGAGTTGATGTTGGGGGCGTAGAGCAGGGAGAAGTCCCGCAGCGCGGCCAGCTGTCCGGCGAGGAAGTGCCGCATGACCTCCGACATGCCGCCGGGGTCCTGGGCGGAGCCCGCCATGACGTTGTTGCCGGCGGCGTCCGCGAGCGAGAGGTGGATGTGGCAGGAGTTGCCCTCGCGCTCGTTGTACTTGGCCATGAAGGTGATCGAGACGCCCTCCTGGGCGGCGATCTCCTTGGTGCCGGTCTTGTAGATGGCGTGCTGGTCGCAGGTGACCAGGGCGTCGTCGTACTTGAAGGCGATCTCGTGCTGGCCGGGGTTGCACTCGCCCTTGGCGGACTCGACGGTGAGGCCTGCGGCCGCCATCTCGTTGCGGATCCGGCGCAGCAGCGGCTCGATCCGCCCCGTCCCCAGCACCGAGTAGTCGATGTTGTACTGGTTCGCCGGCGTCAGCCCTCGGTAGTTCGCGTCCCAGGCCTGCTCGTAGGTGTCCTTGAAGACGATGAACTCCAGCTCGGTGCCGACCTTCGCGGTGTACCCGTGCTCGGCGAGGCGCTCCAGCTGGCGGCGCAGGATCTGGCGTGGGGCGGCCACCACCGGGGACCCGTCGTTCCAGGCCAGGTCGGCGACCAGCATGGCCGTACCGGCGTTCCAGGGCACGCGGCGGAGCGTGGCCAGATCGGGGTGCATGGCGAAGTCGCCGTAGCCGCGGTCCCAGGAGGACATCGCGTAGCCGTCGACGGTGTTCATCTCGGTGTCGACGGCGAGGAGGTAGTTGCAGCCCTCGGTGCCGTGGTGAAGGACCTCGTCGAGGAAGAAGCGGGCGGCGAACCGCTTGCCCTGGAGCCGCCCTTGCATGTCGGGGAAGGCCAGGACGACAGTGTCGATCTCACCGCCTGCGACGAGGGCGTGCAGCTCCTCGACGCTCAGCGGGGGTGTGCGGTCTGCCACGGGAGAGCCTCCATTCGGCTTACTTCGGTCAGCCGGGAGCCATAAGGTATTGCGCAGGACCATTGATTGGGAAGGGGGTCCGGCCACATGTCGCAGACGGACACGGAGCACGGGGCGCCCGGGGCCGACGACCGACTGACGTCGGTACTGCGGCCGGTGCGGGCCGGCAACGGCTTCGAGGAGGCCCTGGAGCAGATCCTCCAGGTCGTCCGGCTCGGCCTGGTGCCGGGCGGCGAGCGGCTGCCCGCGGAGCGCGAGCTGGCCGACCGGCTGGGGATCAGCCGGGTGACGCTGCGCGAGGTGCTGAAGGTGCTCCAGGACCAGGGCCTGGTCGAGTCGCGGCGCGGTCGCTACGGCGGCACGTTCGTGCTGCCGCGACCCGTGACCCCCGGCGAGGAGGAGCTGCGCCGCCGCCTGAAGGACGTGGACGTCGAGGATGCGCTGCGCTTCCGCGAGGTGCTGGAGGTGGGCGCCGCCGGGCTGTGCGCGGCGCACGGGCTGGACGAGGAGCAGGCGAACCGGCTGCGCGAGGCCTTGGCGCACACGCACGACGCCCCGCTCGCCGAGTACCGCCGCCTGGACACGCTGCTGCACCTGACCCTCGCCGAGCTGTCCGGCTCCCCGACGCTCACCGCCCAGTACGCGGCCGTACGGGCGACCGTCAACGATCTGCTCGACTGCATCCCGCTCCTCGTACGCAACCTGGAGCACTCCCAACGCCAGCACACCGCCCTGGTGGAGGCCGTGATCGAGGGCAACGCCGAGTGCGCGCGGGAGATCATGCGCGAGCACTGCGGGGGTACGGCGGCGCTGCTGCGGGGATTCCTCGGCTGAGCCGGTGGTGCTCCCCCCGGCGCCAAGGATTTACGGGCGATTAACGCAGGGGTATTGCCTTCCCGTGGCCGACACCGCAAAGGTATGGATCGCAAAGGTATGGATCTATTCCATTGAGCCGGAGCTCGGTCGACCCCACCGTGCCCGGAAATGCCCGGTGTCCGCCGCCCGTGGGGAGTTGGCCCATGTCCCTGGAATCCACAAGCACACCCGCCACCGAGGCGGACGACTATCTGGAGCGCAGAACACTGCGCCGCGGCAGCGCCGGCTGGGTGCTGCTGACCGGTCTCGGCGTCGCCTACGTCGTCTCCGGCGACTACTCGGGCTGGAACTTCGGCCTGGCCGAAGGCGGCTTCGGGGGCCTGGCGATCGCCATGGTGCTCATGGGCGCGATGTACGCGTGCATGGTCTTCGCCCTCGCCGAGCTGTCCTCGATCCTGCCCACCGCGGGCGGCGGCTACGGCTTCGCACGCCGGGCGCTGGGCCCCTGGGGCGGCTTCCTGACCGGTACGGCGATCCTCATCGAGTACGTCCTCGCGCCCGCCGCCATCGTCATCTTCATCGGCGACTACGTCGAGTCGCTGGGCCTGTTCGGCCTGGAGTCCGGCTGGCCGATGTACCTGGTCTGCTTCGCGATCTTCCTCGGCATCCACCTGTGGGGCGTGGGTGAGGCGCTGCGCTTCAGCTTCGTCGTCACCGGCATCGCGGTGGTGGCCCTGATCGTGTTCGCGCTGGCGGCGCTGCCCGACTTCAGCGTCGGGTCTCTGGACGACATCCCGGTCGACTCGTCGGCGGCGGGGTCGAGCTCATGGCTGCCCTTCGGCCTGCTCGGCATCTGGGCGGCGTTCCCCTTCGGGATGTGGTTCTTCCTGGGCGTCGAGGGCGTGCCGCTGGCCGCCGAGGAGACCAAGGAACCGGCCCGTACGCTGCCGAAGGCGATCCGCTGGTCGATGGCCGTCCTGGTGGTGCTGGCGGTGGTCACCTTCTTCGCGGCGGCGGGAGCGCGCGGCTCGGCGGCGATCCAGGAGGCGGGCAACCCGCTGGTGGAGGCCCTTCAGCCGAACGGCAGGGCGACGACGCTGAGCCGGATCGTGAACTACGCGGGTCTGGCGGGCTTGGTGGCGTCGTTCTTCTCCCTCATCTACGCGGGCTCGCGCCAGCTGTTCGCCCTGTCCCGCGCGGGCTACCTCCCCCGGTTCCTGTCCCTCACCAGCCGCCGCAAGGCGCCCTACCTGGGCCTGCTGGTGCCCGGCACGATCGGCTTCCTGCTGGCGGCGGTGTCGGGCGACGGCGCCCGGATGCTGAACATCGCGGTCTTCGGCGCGACCATCTCCTACGCGCTGATGTCCCTGTCGCACATCGTCCTGCGCCGCCGCGAGCCGGAACTCGCGCGGCCGTACCGTACGCCCGGCGGGGTGCTGACCTCGTCGGTCGCCCTGGTCCTGGCGTGCGCGGCACTGGTGGCGACGTTCCTGGTGGACGTGACGGCGGCGGTGATCGCGCTGGTGGTGTACGTGGTGGCGATCGCCTACTTCGGCCTGTACAGCCGTAAGCGGCTGGTGGCGAAGGCGCCGGAGGAGGAGTTCGCGGCGCTGGCGGCGGCCGAGGCAGAGTTGGCACGGGACTGAAGCGTCGACTGTGAGGGAGTTGTGGTGGCAAGGCCGTTGATCGGTGTCAGCACCTATCTGGAGTCCGGTGCGCGCTGGGGTGTGTGGGAGCTGGAGGCGGCGCTGCTGCCGGCCGGTTACCCGCGGCTGGTGCAGCGGGCGGGCGGCCTGGCCGCGATGCTCCCGCCGGACGACCCGGCGCACGCGGCCGCGGCCGTCGCCCGGCTGGACGGGCTGGTCATCGCGGGGGGCCCGGACGTCGAGCCGGTCCGGTACGGCGCCGAGCCGCACCCCCGCACCGGGCCTCCGGCGCGGGCGCGGGATGCGTGGGAGCTGGCGCTGATCGACGCGGCGCTGGAGGCGGGGCTGCCTCTGCTGGGGATCTGCCGGGGCATGCAGCTGCTGAACGTCGCCCTCGGTGGCACGCTCGTGCAGCACATCGACGGGCACGCGGAGGCCGTGGGCGTGTTCGGCAGCCACAGTGTGAAGCCGGTGCCGGGGAGTCTGTACGGCGATGTCGTGCCGGAGGAGGCGTCGGTGCCGACGTATCACCACCAGGCCGTGGAGCGCCTGGGCGAGGGGCTTGTCGCGTCGGCGTATGCGGCGGACGGGACGGTGGAGGCAGTGGAACTGCCGTCCGGGGGGTGGGTGTTGGGGGTGCAGTGGCATCCGGAGATGGGGGAGGATCTGCGGGTGATGCGGGGGTTGGTACGGGCCGCCGGCGGCTGACGCCGGGTTTCCTCGCCCCCGCCGCCCCTACCCTTCCCGTCCCTGGGGGCTGCCGCCCCCAGACCCCCGCTTCGGCCCTGAACGGGCCTCGTCCTCAAACGCCGGACGGGCTGGAATGCCTGGACCGGCGCTGAGAGGTGAAGCCCCAGAAACTCAGCCCCTCCGGCGTTTGAGGAGCGGGGGTCCAGGGGGCGGAGCCCCCTGGCGGGGTCGAAGGGGCGGAGCCCCTTCAAGGACGGGAAGGGTAGGGGCGGCGGGGGCGAGAGACTACCCCCGCGTCAGCGACAGCAGGTCCCGCGCCGGCCCCACCGGGCGGTGGCCCGTCGGCCACACCGCTCGCAGGTCCCGCGCCAGGGACACATCCGCCACCGGGATGCTCACCAGACGCCGCATGGCCAGTTCCTCCCCGACGGCGAGTTCGCTCAGTACCGCCGGCCCCGCCCCGCTGACCGCCGCCGCCTTGACCGCCGTGGTCGAGGACAGCTCGATCAGGGGACGCGCCAGCCCACCCAGCGCCGCGTCCAGGACCTGCCGCGTACCCGAGCCCTTCTCGCGGAGGATCAGCGGAGTCACCGCGAGCTCCGAGGCCTCCAGCGGCCGTCGACGCCGGGACCAGGCGTGGCCCGGCGCTGTCACCACGATCAGGTTGTCGTGGGCGATGACGACCGAGTCCAGCCCCGTCGGGGCGGTCAGCCCCTCCACGAACCCCAGGTCCGCCTCGTCCGCCAGCAACCGCTCCGCCACCGCCGCCGAGTTCCCGGCGAGCAGCGACACCGCCGTGTCCGGACGCTGGGCGCGCAGCGCGAGGAGCCAGCCCGGCAGCAGGTACTCCGCGATCGTCATGCTCGCCGCCACCCGCAGCCGCGAGTCACGCCGGTCCCGCAACGCCTGCGCACCCGCGTCGAACGCCTCCGCGGCCTCCACGATGCGCCGCGCCCAGTCCGTCACCAGCGCCCCGGCGTCCGTGAGCCGGGATCCCCGCGGTGACCGGTCGACCAGGGCCACGCCCAGCTGCCGTTCCATCGAGCGGATCCGGCTGCTCGCCGCCGGCTGGGTGATGCCGAGTTCTCGCGCCGCCGCACCCAGACTGCCGAGCCGCGCCACCGCCAGCAGCAGCTCCAACGCCCCGAGATCCGGGACGCGATGTGCCAGGGTTCCCACGCGAAACTGCCCCTCCGCCGCTTGAGTCATAAGCCCAGTTTATGTCGCCATAGAGGCAAACTCCCTGGTCGTGGACGACAGCGGACACGACTCTGAGCGTATGGTCACCGCCGTCCGTCACCTCGGACCCAACTGGTACGCGTCCGTCATGGGCACCGCAGCCGTCGCCACCGCCGGAGCCGGACTGCCGCTGCACCTCCCCGGGCTGCGTACCGCCTGCACGGCCGTCTGGGCCCTCTCCCTCGCGCTGCTCGTCGCCCTGCTCGGCGCCCGTGCCCTGCACTGGACCCACCACCGCGACCAGGCCCGCGCCCACCTCCTCGACCCGGCCACGGCGCCCTTCTACGGCTGCCTGGCCATGGCTCTGTCGGCCGTCGGCGGCGGTGCCCTGACCGTCGGCCGGGACTGGATCGGGACCGGCGCGGCGGTCGCGCTCGACGCCGTGCTGTTCACCGCCGGTACGGTCCTCGGGCTGACGGCCGCGGTCGCCGTCCCGTACCTCATGGCCGTACGCCATCGGATCGAGCCGTCGCAGGCCACGCCCGTGTGGCTGTTGCCGCTCGTGGCGCCCATGGTGTCCGCCGCGCTCGGGCCGCTCCTCGTGCCGCATCTGCCGCCCGGGCAGGCCCAGGAGACCCTGCTGCTCGCCTGCTTCGCGATGTTCGGGCTGAGCCTGCTCGGCACGCTGCTGATGCTGCCGTTGGTCTTCGCCCGGCTGGTCGCGGGCGGGCCCCTGCCCCTCGCCCTCACCCCGACCCTGTTCCTGGTGCTGGGCCCGCTCGGGCAGTCCACCACCGCCGTCGGGATGTTCGCCGACGTCGCCCCCGGGGTGGTGCCGGCCTCGTACAGCCAGGGCTTCGGCGTGCTCGCGGTGCTCTACGGCGTGCCCGTCATGGGCTTCGCGCTGCTGTGGTTCGGGCTCGCCACCGCCCATGTGCTGCGGGCTCGGCGGCACGGCATGGGGTTCGCGATGACGTGGTGGGCGTTCACCTTCCCCGTCGGCACCTGTGTCACCGGTGCCGCGGCACTCGCCCGGCACACCGGGCTCGTGGTCTATGGCTGGATCTCCGTCGGGCTGTATCTGGTGCTCGTCGGCGCCTGGGCCGTCGCCGCCGTGTGCACCGTCCGCGGTCTGTTCAGCGGTGCGCTGCTCGCAGGGCCTCGGACAGCACCCGTGGTGCCTCGGCCAGTGACGGGCCGTACCACGTCAGGTGCCGTCCGCTGACGAGCGCGCAGGGCAGGCCGGGGTACGCCTCCGGGCCGTCGTCGGCCGTGAAACGGTACGGCTCGTCGGGGAGGACGACGACGTCCGGGGCTGCTGCTCGCAGGTCGTCCAGGGGGATGCGGGGGTAGCGGTCCTCGTGCGTCGCCCAGAGGTTGTCCACGCCGAGGCGGGCCAGTACGTCGCCCGCGAAGGTGGCGCGGCCCAGCACCATCCAGGGGCGCCGCCAGATCGGGACCACGGCCGTCGTACGGCGTCCGGGGAGTGGCAGCGACGACCAGGTCTCCTCCGCCTCGTCCAGCCAGCGTGGGCGTGCCCCCACCCCACATGCCGCCAGTACCCGCGCCAGTTCCCGGAAGGCCTGCGGGACGTCCCGCACCTCGGTCACCAGGACCTCGACGCCGGCCGCGCGGAGGGCGGCGAGGTCGGGCTCGCGGTTCTCCTCCTCGTTGGCGATCACCAGGTCGGGGGCGAGGGCTACGATCCGGTCGACCTTGGGGTTCTTGGTACCGCCGACGCGGGTGACGTCCAGGTCGGCCGGATGGCTGCACCAGTCCGTGGCGCCGACGAGGGCACCAGGGGCCGAGACGGCCACGGCCTCCGTCAGGGACGGCACCAGGGAGACGACGCGCATCAGCGCCCCGGCCGGTCCCGGACCGCCTCGATGTGCTCCGCCACCGCGACGACGACCACACGCGTGTCCGGCACGGTCGCCCGCCAGCGGTGGCGCACCCCGCCGGTGAGGTACAGGGTGTCGCCGCGGCCGAGGCGGTAGGCGCGGCCCTCCGCCTCGATCTCCACGGCGCCGTCGGCGACGTACATCAACTGGTCGTTGCGGTACTGGAATTCACGGCCGGCGTCATGGTCGCCGGTGAACTCCGAGGCGTGCATCTGATGGTGACCGCGCACCAGGGACCGCACCCGGGGCTCCGGGGCCAGCTCGGTGCCGTCGGCCCGCACGACGTCCACGCTGCACGCCGGGTCGGCCGCGGCGAGGAGTTCGACGGCGGTCGTACGCAGCGCGTCGGCGACCTTTTCCAGGGAGCTTCTGCTGGGGCGTGCCCGGTCGTTCTCGACCTGGCTCAGGAAGGGCACCGACAGGCCGCTGCGCTCGGCGACGACGGCAAGGGTGAGATCCAGCGCGCGACGGCGCCGCCGCACGGCCGCGCCCACTCGAAGGGACTGTTCTTTGTGGTCGCCCATCGCTCCGGCTCCCTCCTTCGCTCGTCGGTCCGATGTCCTTGCGCCCGCCTTCCGGCGCACTCCTTCTGTTGAGTTCTCTGCACCCTACGCATGTTCGGCAAACCGTTTCATGCGCCCGTCGCATCGACGACACCTCAGGGGGAGTACGACCCATCGGTTCGCGCCAGCGGGATCGGCTCCCCGGTCCCGTCGGCCGCCCGCGCGGCACCGCTGACCCCCGATCAGCAGAAGTCCCGTGTTCATTTCAATGCTGCCGCAGCCTCCTGTGTTCCCGCGTGATCGCGGGTGGAGTGCCTGGCCGAGGCTGGAGGACTCGGGGGGTGGCGTAGCGCTCTGTGGTTGGCCGGATCCTTCTCGTAGGCGCGGACAGGGCTCCGTCCGGCCAAGGGCGGCGTCGACGCAAACAGAACCGGGTGCGGGATTCACGTACGCATACGTACGCATGAATCCCGCACCCGGCGCATTCTTCTATGCCGGGGGTTGCGGAGCTATCCCGTCACGGGCGCCAGCTTGTCCTCGATCCCCGGATGGGCGTCCATCCAGCGGCGTGCGGATTCCTTCTCGTTTCCGGCGCCGCCCTTTTGGATCTCCACTTCCAGTGAGGCGAGTTGCTCCTCGCTCAGCTTGAAGTTCTTGAGCCAGCCGTTCAGTTCGGGGAATTCCCGACCGAAGTCCTTCTTGGCCACGGTGTGGATCTGCTCGCCCTTGCCCCAGGCGCCCTCGGGGTCCTTGAGCTTCTTCAGGTCGTACTTGCCGTACGCCCAGTGCGGCGTCCAGAGCGTCACGACCACGGGCTCGCGCTTCTTGATCGACCGGTCCAGCTCCGCCAGCATCGAGGAAGTACTGGACGACACGACCTTGTACTCGCCGTCCAAGCCGTACGCCTTCAGCACCGACTTGTTCAGCGTGCCCATCATCCCGGCGCTCGCCTCGATACCGATGATCTTCCCGCCGAACTCCTTCCCCCGACCCTTCAGATCCGCCAGCGAATCGACGCCCTTCACATACGACGGAACGGTCAGCTCCAGTGACGTCGGCCCGTACCACGCACCGAGGTCGTCCAACTTCCCCTTGAAGCGGTCCACATACTCCTTGTGCGTGGTCGGCAGCCAACCGTCCAGCTGGACATCCATCTGCCCCTGCGCGAGCGAGGTGTAGAGCGGGCCGGGGTCGAGCTGCTTGACGTTCGGCTTGTAGCCGCGGTCCTCGAGGATGTTCTGCCAGAGGTAGGTGGCGGCGATGGCCTCGTCCCACGGGAAGTAGCCCATGTCGACGGTCTTGCCCCTGCGCCTTCGCGCCGCCGGCGACCGGGGCGAGCTTGTCGACCAGGCCGGGGTCCTTCTTCAGCCAGGTGCGCACGCCGTCCTGCTCCTGGCCCTCGCCCGCGGCCCGGATGTCGTTCTCCAGGCTGGTCAGCTGCGTCTCGGTGAGCTTGAAGTCCTTCAGCCACTTCGCGACCGTCGGGTCCTTCTCGGCGAAGCCCTTGTGCGCGACGGTGTGGATCTGCTCGCCCTTGCCCCAGGCGCCCTCGGGGTCCTTGAGCTTCTTCAGGTCGTACTTGCCGTACGCCCAGTGCGGCGACCACAGCGTCACCACGACGGGCTCACGCTTCTTGATCGACCGGTCCAGCTCCGCCAGCATCGAGGAAGTACTGGACGAGACGACCTTGTACTCGCCGTCCAAGCCGTACGCCTTCAGCACCGACTTGTTCAGCGTGCCCATCATCCCGGCGCTCGCCTCGATGCCGATGATCTTGCCGCCGAACTCCTTCCCCCGACCCTTCAGGTCGGCGAGCGAGTCGATGCCCTTCACATACGACGGGACGGTCAGCTCCAGCGACGTCGGCCCGTACCAGGCGCCGAGGTCGTCGAGCTGGGAGCTGTACTTGTCCCAGTACGCCTTGTGCGTGGTCGGCAGCCAGGCGTCGGTCTGGAAGTCGATGTCGCCGCGGGCCACGCCCGAGTAGAGCGGGCCGGGGTCGAGCTGCTTGACGTCGGTCTCGTAGCCGCGCTGTTCCAGGAGCTCCTTCCACAGGTACGTGGTGGCGGTGCCCTCGTCCCAGGGGATGTAGCCGAGGTTGATCTTCTTGCCCTGGCCCACGTTCGTGCTGTTCCCGGCGGCGGTCTGCGCGCTGCCGCCGGAGCCGGTCAGGTTCATGCCGCCCGCGACGAGGGCGAGGACCACGACGCCGATGACCGCCACGGCGCCGCCCGGCTTGTAGTGGGCGAGCCTGAAGCGGCTCGCGGCGGCGACCGCAGCCTTGGCCGCGGCGCGCCGGCCGAGCGGGGAGACCCGCTGACCCAGGGCGCCGGTCATCCGGTCCAGGTACATCGCGAGGACGACCACGGCCACACCGCTCTCGGCGGCCAGGCCGACCTTGAGCTGGGTGATGGCGGAGTAGACCTGCTCACCGAGGCCGCCGGCCCCGGCCATGCCGCCGATGACCACCATCGACAGGGCCAGCATGATCACCTGGTTGACACCGGCCATGATCGTCGGCAGCGCGAGCGGCAGCTGGACGCGTGCCAGCGTGGTGCGCGGGCTGGTGCCGAACGCCTCCGCCGCCTCGATCAGCTCGCCGTCCACCTGCCGGATGCCGAGCTCGGTCATCCGCACGCCCGGCGGCATGGCGAAGATGATCGTCGCGAGGAGCCCGGGGGTGGTGCCGACGCCGAAGAACATGACGCCGGGGATGAGGTAGATGAAGGCCGGCATCGTCTGCATGACGTCGAGCACCGGCCGCAGCTGGGCGCTGACCCGGTTGCTGCGGGCGGCCCAGATGCCCAGCGGCACCGCGAACACGATGGTGATGACCGCGGCGACGAGGACGAGCGAGAGCGTGTCCATCGCGTCGTCCCACAGGCCGAGCGAGTCGATCAGGGCGAGGCCGACGAAGGCCAGAGCACCGGGCAGCAGACCGCGCAGCCAGCACGCCACCACGGCGAGGATGCCGGCCATCAGCAGCGGCTCGCCGCCGCCGAGGACGGCGTCGACAGCGTCGTACATGCCGCCGAGCACGGCCTTGACGATGTCGAAAACCCAGGTCAGGTGGGACTGCAGCCAGTCCACCAGGTTTTCGATCCAGTCTCCGAAGTGGATCCTAGGCATTGGCGATCACCTTCCCGTCGCGGGTGCCGC
Organism: Streptomyces cyaneus; assembly: GCF_004028635.1. Classification (GTDB taxonomy): domain Bacteria; phylum Actinomycetota; class Actinomycetes; order Streptomycetales; family Streptomycetaceae; genus Streptomyces; species Streptomyces cyaneus. Next base: position 289,302 of record NZ_ML138678.1, read on the forward strand.
GCGGGTTGTCGCAGGGCTCGGGCTCGCCCTGCTGGTCGCCGAGGAGACCGACGAGGCGCTGCTTGGGGACGCGACCGACGAGTTTCCCCTTCGGGTCGAGGACCGCCACGGGGTGCGTCAGGCGGGCGCTGATGGCGCAGAGCTCGGTGAACGGGGTGTCCGGCGTCGCCGTCTCGCAGCCGCAGCTGACCTCGTCGCCGTGGACGTCCTCGTCCATGACGGCCGCCGCGGTCAGTACGCGGGAGCGGTCGACGTCCTGGATGAAGGAGGCGACGTAGTCGTTGGCCGGGCGGATCAGGATGTCCTCGGCGCTGCCGGTCTGGACGATACGGCCGTCGCGCATGACCGCGATGCGGTCGCCGAGGCGCATGGCCTCGTTGAGGTCATGGGTGATGAAGACGATCGTCTTCTTCAGGGTCTGCTGGAGCTGAAGCAGCTGGTCCTGCATGTCACGGCGGATCAGCGGGTCGAGCGCGCTGAAGGACTCGTCCATGAGGAGCAGATCGGCGTCGGTGGCGAGCGCGCGGGCGAGGCCCACGCGCTGCTGCATGCCGCCGGACAGCTCGTCGGGCCAGGACTTCTCCCAGCCGGCCAGACCGCACAGTTCCAGAGCCTCGGCGGCGCGCTTCTCGCGCTCGGCGCGGGGCACGCCCTGGACACCGAGGCCGTAGGCGGCGTTCTCCAGGACGCTGCGGTGCGGGAACAGCGCGAAGTGCTGGAACACCATGCTGATCTTCTGCGCGCGGACCTCGCGCAGCTCGCGGTCGCCGAGCGCGGTCAGGTCCTGGCCGTCGAAGCGGACGTGACCCGCGGTCGGCTCCAGAAGCCCGTTCAGCATGCGCAGCAAGGTGGACTTGCCGGACCCGGACAGGCCCATGACGACGAAGATCTGGCCCGGTTCCACGGTGAAGGAGGCGTCGATCACGGCGGCGGTGGTGCCGTCGGCGCGCAGTTCCTCCCGGTCGGCCCCCTGGCGGAGCCGCTCGACAGCCTCGTTCGGTCGTCTGCCGAACACCTTGTAGAGATGTTCGGCCTCAAGCCTGGATGACACGGGTACCTCTTGTCTCGACGGCAAATGAGAAGAGAGCGACGGGCGCAACAGTTGAATGTGCAAGCGCGTCGCTCCGGGCGGGGCGCCTGCCCTCGTTCCGTGATCGCAAACGCACAAGTGGTCCAGCCCACAGTGCAGGCGCACACCGCAACGCGTTGCGCATCGAAGGGCGACTGTCTGCGCACCAACGGGCCGGTGTCAGTGCCGTACGGCATGATGCGTGGCGTGACCGGACGACTGATGCTCCTCGACACCGCCTCGCTCTACTTCCGCGCCTACTTCGGCGTCCCGGACTCCGTGAAGGCCCCGGACGGCACGCCGGTGAACGCCGTGCGCGGACTCCTCGACTTCATCGACCGCCTGGTCAAGGACCACCGCCCGGACGCGCTGGTGGCCTGCATGGACGCCGACTGGCGGCCGCAGTGGCGGGTCGACCTGATCCCTTCCTACAAGGCACACCGTGTCGCCGAGGAGCACGAGGTCGGGCCGGACGAGGAGGAGGTGCCCGACACCCTGTCGCCGCAGGTGCCGGTCATCGAGGCCGTCCTCGACGCGCTCGGCATCGCGCGCGTGGGGGTCGAGGGGTACGAGGCGGACGACGTGATCGGCACGTTCACCGCACAGGCCAAGGGCCCGGTCGACATCGTCACCGGCGACCGCGACCTGTACCAGCTGGTGGACGACGCGCGCGGGGTGCGGGTGCTGTACCCCCTCAAGGGCGTGGGCACCCTCCAGCTCACCGACGAGGCGTGGCTGCGCGAGAAGTACGGCGTCGACGGCCGGGGGTACGCGGATCTGGCGCTGCTGCGCGGCGACCCGAGCGACGGCCTGCCGGGCGTGCCCGGCATCGGTGAGAAGACGGCCGCGAAGTTGCTGGCCGAGTTCGGCGACCTGGCCGGGATCATGGCGGCGGTCGACGACCCGAAGGCGAAGCTGACGCCCTCGCAGCGCAAGCGGCTGGACGAGTCGCGGCCCTACGTCGCCGTCGCGCCGACCGTGGTACGGGTCGCGGCCGACGTCCCGCTGCCCGACGTCGACACGACGCTGCCGCGTGGGCCCCGGGATTCGGCGGGGCTGGACGAGCTGGCGGTGCGGTGGGGGCTGGGCGGTTCGCTTCAGCGGCTGCTGGTGACGCTGGGGGCGTGAGGACGGCCGGGGGCGGCCCGGGGGAGCCGGCGCGGGGGGGGAAGGGGGTTCTGAGCGTGCGCATGGGGCTCGTGACACGGGGAATTCGTTCCGTACGTGCGCGACATGCGCCACTTCATGAACGTTCATAGGGGCATTCGCCGGGCGGAGGTGCTAACTTAGGTAAACCTAAGCTTGGAACGAGGGAGGCCGGCGATGGCTCTACGCCCTGCCCGCAAGCCGCGGAAGCCCCACTCCGCGCAGGTCATCCGTACCGAACGGCTGACCCCGCACATGCAACGTGTGGTGCTGGGCGGCGAGGGGCTCGCCGAGTTCGCGGCGGACACCTGCACGGACCACTACGTGAAGATGCTGTTCTCCCCCGAGGGCGTGAGCTATCCCGAGCCCTTCGACCTGGAGCGCATCCGCGAGGAACTGCCGCGCGAGCAGTGGCCGGTGACGCGGACGTACACCGTGCGGGCCTGGGACCCCGAGCACCGTGAACTGACGCTGGACTTCGTGCTCCACGGCGACGAGGGCCTGGCCGGCCCGTGGGCGATGCGCGCCCAGCCGGGCGAGACTGTGCGCTTCATGGGTCCCGGCGGCGCCTACGCCCCCTCCCCGGACGCCGACTGGCATCTGCTCGTCGGTGACGAGAGCGCCCTGCCCGCGATCGCCCGCTCCCTGGAGTCGCTGCCCGACGGCGCCACGGCGTACGCCTTCGTGGAGATCGCCGGCCCCGAGGAGGAGCAGAAGATCGACTCCGATGTGGACGTCGTCTGGCTGCACCGCGGCTCCCGCCCCGTCGGCGAGGCGCTGGTCGAGGCCGTGCGCGCGCTGGAGTTCCCGGAGGGCCGGGTGCATGCGTTCGTGCACGGCGAGGCTCACTTCGTGAAGGAGCTGCGTCAGCTGCTGCGGGTCGAGCGCGGTGTGGCCCGCGAGGACCTGTCGATCTCCGGTTACTGGCGGCTCGGCCACGACGAGGACGGCTGGCAGGCCTCCAAGCGGGACTGGAACGCACGGATCGAGGCGGAGCAGGAGGGGGCGGCGCCGGCGGCGTAGCCCTGCATGGGCCCGATGGACCCCAAGGGGCGGCACCTTCACGGGTGCCGCCCCTTCACTGTGTCCAGGCACTCACACCGTCCGCCGGTACGACCGGAAAGCCCTTCCGCCACGGCAAGGACGACACGAGGTATCGCGAATGCGGGCTCCCGCAAGAGCCCCGCGACGCCCATCCGTGAGGACTTAGGATCGGCTCGGACATGAGCACGTCATGCGTTCGAAACAGCCCCTCCCTAATTTCTGTCGCCCGACAGGAATTCTCGCGCCGCTGTGCGAAAGCAGGTTGCCGCCATGACGAGCACCGCCCCAGCCGCCCCACGCCCCGACCCGCCGCACGACCCTGACGAGCGCTCCCTCGCCGCGTTCGGATACCGCCAGGAACTGCACCGCAGCCTCGGCCGGTACGCGTCGTTCGCGGCGGGTTTCTCCTTCATCTCCGTCCTGACGACCGTCTTCCAGTTCTTCGCGTTCGGGTACGCGTTCGGCGGCCCCGTCTTCTTCTGGGCCTGGCCCGCGGTGCTCGTCGGGCAGTTGCTGGTGGCGGCATGCTTCGCGGAACTGGCCGCGCGCTACCCGATCTCGGGCGCGATCTACCAGTGGTCGTCGCGGCTGTCGAACGTCACCTTCGGCTGGTTCGCCGGCTGGATCATGGTGATCGGGCAGATCGTGGTGGTCGCGGCGGCGGCGCTGGCGCTGCAGATGGTGCTGCCGGCGATCTGGTCGGGCTTCCAGCTGATCGGCACCGACCCGACGCCGACCTCGGCGGACGGCGCGGCCAACGCGGCGCTGCTCGGCGTGATCCTGCTGGCCCTGACCACGCTCGTGAACCTCATGGACAACCGCGTGCTGTCGCTGGTGAACCGCGTCGGTGTGACGGCCGAGATCATCGGCGCGGTACTGATCATCGCGCTGCTGCTGACCCACTCCGAGCGCTCCCCCGGCATCACCTTCCACACCGAAGGCGCCGCCCAGTCCGGCCTGTTGGGCGCGCTACTGGTGGGCTCGTTCACGGCGGCGTACGTGATGATCGGCTTCGACAGCGCGGGCGAGATGAGCGAGGAGACACACCATCCGCGCCGCACCGCGCCCCGCACGATCCTCACCGCGCTGGGCGCCGCGGGCCTGCTCGGCGGGCTGCTCGTGCTCGGCGGGCTGCTCGCCGCACCCAGCCTCACGGACGGCCGACTGGCGGTCGACGGCCTGAGCTACGTCCTCACGAGCAGCCTGGGCGACGGCGTGGGCCGGGCGCTGCTGGCCGACGTGGTGGTGGCGATCACGGTGGCGACCCTCGCCATCCAGACGGCGGCCTGCCGAATGCTGTTCTCGATGGCCCGCGACGGCCAACTCCCCTTCTCCCACCGCCTCGCGAAGGTCAACCCACGCACCGGCATGCCCAACGCGCCCGCCGTGGTGGTCGGCGTCCTCGCGGCGACCCTCCTCCTGCTCAACTTCGCCTCGCCGGAGGCCTTCCTGGCCATCGGCACGACCTGCATCGTCATGCTGTACCTGGCGTACGCGATGGTCACCGGCCCCCTGCTGGTGTCCCGCCTGCGCGGCCGCTTCACCGCGACCGGCACCGACGAGACGGGCAACCGCCCGTTCTCCCTGGGCCGCTGGGGCGTCCCCGTCAACGCCCTCGCGCTCCTGTACGGCCTGTTCATGACCGTCAACCTGGCCTGGCCGCGCGCGGCGGTGTACGACCCGGCGGGCGGGCACTGGTACTTCCAGTACTTCACCGTGCTGTTCCTCGGCGTGACGGTCCTCGCGGGTGTGGGCTTCCGGGCGTACCGCGGTCGCCGGGCGGCCTCCACCGCCGTATCGGAGGCGGCGGTCGGGGAGGCGGCCGGATAGCCCGGCCCTGCGAGTCCGGGTGACCAGGCGTTCTGGCTTCCAGGCGCGTTCGCGTCAGTCGCCCTTCACGCGCGCGTGCAGGTGCATGTCGTGCCAGCCGTCGGGCGCGAGGAACGCGCTGCGCTTGGTGCCCTCCAGGGCGAAGCCGGTCTTCGTGGCGACGTGGCAGGAGGCCGTGTTGGCGACGGCGTGCAGGAGTTCGAGGCGGTGCAGGCCGATGTCGTCGAGGGCCCAGCGGGCGAGGGTCGTCGTGGCGCGGGCGGCGACGCCCTGGCCGCGGGCCGCCGCGGCGGTCCAGTACGCGACCTCGGCCGTGCCCTCGCCGAGCTGGATCTCGCGCAGGGCCACGCGGCCCAGCAGACGGTCGGTACCGGCGTCGGCGACAGCCCACTGGGCGGTCCGCTCCTCGGCCCAGGCCTTGCGCCACTCCTCGATCCAGCCGTCTACCTCGGCCACGGAGTCGGAGGCCCTCACGTGCCATTGGTGCAGGACCGGGTCCTGGAAGATCTCGTGCACGGCGGGGGCGTCCTCGGCCCGCCAGGGGCGCAGGAGCAGACCGTCGCCGGTGGGCAGAGTGGGCTGCGAGGTACGGGCAAGGGTGCCGGCCGGGACGACGGGGCTGGTCAGATCAGGCATGGGGCATCCTCCCCACACGAGCGGCCCGCACCCAACGGGTTTTCCTGCGCCGTAGGCTTGATCGTGATGCGACGCCGTAACCCGCCCCCGCCCTCTCCCCTGCCGCAGCGCGACGGGATCGACGCGGTGCGCGTGCGGCTGCCCTTCGAGGGGTCGTGGGGCACCGTGCGTGAGCACCTGGTGGAGCGGCTCACGGGGGCGGGGCCGGGGGTCGTCGAGGGCATGTTCGACGCGGGGCTGGTCGTGGGGGCGGACGGGAAGGCGGTGCCTGCGGACGCGGCGTATGTGCCGGGGATGTTCGTGTGGTTCCACCGGGAGCTGCCCGCGGAGGTGCGGGTGCCGTTCGCGGTGGACGTCGTGTATCGCGACGAGCACATAGTCGTCGCCGACAAGCCGCACTTCCTCGCCACCACCCCGCGCGGCAGCCATGTCACCGAGACAGCCCTGGCGCGGCTGCGCCGGGAGCTGGACGTCCCGGCACTGAGCGCCGCGCACCGGCTCGACCGGCTCACCGCCGGGCTGGTGCTGTTCACGGTGCGGCCCGAGGAGCGCGGCGCGTATCAGACGCTGTTCCGCGACAAGCGGGTACGCAAGGAGTACGAGGCCGTGGCGCCGTACGATTCCGCGCTCGCCCTGCCCCGGACCGTGCGCAGCAGGATCGTGAAGGAGCGCGGGGTGCTCACCGCCAGGGAGGTCGAGGGCGAGCCGAACGCCGTCACGCGCGTCGAGGTCGTCGAGCAGCGTGCTGACGGGCCGGCCCGGTACCGGCTGACGCCCACCACCGGCCAGACCCATCAGCTACGGGTCCATATGAACGCCCTCGGCGTGCCGATCCTCGGTGATCCGCTGTACCCGGAGGTGACCGCCCCCGTACCGGCCGACGACTTCCGGCGCCCGCTCCAACTGCTGGCGCGGACACTGGAGTTCACCGATCCGGTGACGGGGACGGCACACCGCTTCCGCAGTGCGAGGACGCTGGAAGCCTGGTCCTCGTACAGCGAATGGGCGGCCCAGTAGCTGGGCGGCCCAGTAGCCGTTGCGGCGAGAGGGCGACCGGCACGCCATGAAGGCGCGGCCGGTGGGCGTGCCGCGTGCCACGAGCGGGGCTCGGGCCCGTGCCGGTCGCCGGCTCTTTCCGCTCGCGGATCAGTAGCCCCGCCACCACCGCAGGAGGCGCCGCCAAGCCCCCTTCGGGCGGACCGGTTCCGCAGCCGGCGCCGGCGCCGGCGCGGGCTGCTGTGGTGCGGTCGGCTGCTGGGGTTCCGGGGTGGTTGCCGGCTGGGGCTGGGGTGTGCCGACGTGCCAGGTGGCCCGCTGCTGCGGGACCTGGGTCTGGCCCGGCTTCTGTGTCACGTCCTGCGGCGGCTTGGGGGCGAAGCGGACCGGCAGCGCCACCAGGTGGGCCGAGGCGATCGAGTGCCGCCACTCCAACTCGTCCTCGTGGCATTCGAGTTCGACGTCCGGCAACCGCATCAGCAGCGCGTCGACGCCGACTTCGGCGATCGCACGGCCGATGTCCGCGCCGGGGCACTCGTGCGGGCCGCCGCCGAAGGCGAGGTGGGAGCGGTTGCCCATCATGTTGGCGGACAGGTCGGGACGTACACGCGGGTCGACGTTGCCCGGGGCGGGCGCGAAGAGCAGCCCGTCGCCCTTGCGGATGCGCTTGCCGCCCAACTCCGTGTCCTGCTTGGCGAAGTAGCCGAAGACCGTGCTGAACGGCGGCTCGTCCCACAGGGACTGCTCGACCGCCTGGGGGACCGTCATCTGGCCGCCGCTGAGCTGGGCGCGGAACCGCGGATCGGTGAGGACCACGCGGAGCACGTTGGCGAGGAGATTGGCGGTGGCCTCGTAGGCGGCGATGAGCACGACCCGCAGGTGCTGGCCGATCTCGTCGTCGGTGAGCCGGGCCGGGTGGTTGATCAGGTGGGTCGCGAAGTCCTCCTCCGGCTTGGCCCTTCGCTTGGCCGTGAGCCGCATCAGCGCGTCCATGATGTACGCGTTGCTGGCGATCGCGGTCTCGGTGCCCTTGAGCATGTCGCGGGCGGACTCGACGATCCGGTCGTTGTACTCCTCGGGCATGCCGAGGATCTCGCACATCACGGCCATCGGCAGGTGCTCGGAGAACTGCGCGACCAGGTCGGCGCTCCCCTCCTCGCAGAACCGGTTGACCAGGCGCTGCGTGGAGCGGTTGATGTGGCGGCGCATACCGCGGTGGTCGATGGTGGACATGGCCCCGGTGACCGCGCCGCGCAACCGCAGGTGTTCGTCGCCCTCCGCGTGGGAGCAGATCGGCTGCCAGGCGATGTGCGGCATCAGCGGATGGTCGGGCTTGACCATGCCCTCCAGGAGCGGGGTCCAGATGCGGCTGTCCCGGCAGAACTGCGAGGGCGTGCGCACCATGTGCAGATTCTCGGTGTGCCCGAGGACCACCCACATCGGCACGTCGTCGTGGAGCAGTACGGGCGCCACCGCGCCGTGCTGCTCGCGCAGTTGCTCGTACAGCTCGCTCAGGTCCTCCGCCTGATGGAGCCGGGGCAGTCCTCCGGGGCCGAGTCCGTGGGCGGGGCAGCCGGGCGGCGGGGCGAGAGAGGGGTCGTGCGTCCCGGTCGTGGAGTGGGATTCAGGCGTCACAGTGGTTGCTCCGAAGTGGATCCGGTGTCTGGTGAGTCTGGGAGTCTGGACGGACGGATACGGATTCAGCGGGTGCAAGTGGCGGTAAGCGGTGAGCGGTAAGGGGATGCGAGTTCGCCGGATGCGGGGGCGGGACGGCTCCGGCGGCCGGGCCCGCCCGAGCGCGCCCCACACGGCGGCGGACGGGTCTACCTGAGCGCTCCCGACATGGCGAGCGAGTGCAGGAAGCGCATCAGGGTCATCAGGACGTCACGGCTGGAGGCCCGGCGGCGTGCGTCGCACTCCACGATGGGGATCTCCGGGTCCAGGTCGAGCGCCGTGCGCAGGTCCTCGATGGGGTAACGGGGCCCGTCGGGGAAGGAGTTGACGGCGACGACGAACGGCACGCCACGCTCCTCCAGTCGCCCTATGACATCGAAGCTGACTTCGAGCCGACGGGTGTCGATCAGCACGACCGCGCCCAGCGCGCCCTCGAACAGCCCGTTCCACAGGAACCAGAAGCGCTCCTGGCCGGGGGTGCCGAAGAGGTACAGCACCAGCTGGTCGGTGATGCTGATGCGGCCGAAGTCCATCGCCACGGTGGTGGCCGTCTTGGAGTCCGAGCCGAAGTTGTCGTCGACACCGATGCCGGCCTGCGTCATGGTCTCTTCGGTGGTCAGCGGCCTGATCTCGCTGACCGAGCCGACCATGGTCGTCTTGCCGACCCCGAAGCCGCCCACGATCACGATCTTGACCGCGGCCTCGGCCGTGTGCGGCAGCTGGTCCTCGGTCCGTGGACCGGGGATGGTGTCAGAGCCTTTGAAGTCCATGCATCACCGCTTCGAGAAGGGAACGGTCGGCGACGGACTGACGCACGAGCGGGGCGCGTGCCGTCACCAGGTCGGCCGTCAGCAGGTCGGTGAGCAGGACCGTCATCGCGCTGAACGGCAGATTGAGATAGGCCGAGAGTTCGGCCACGGACAGGGGGGTCGTGCAGAGCCGGAGCAGCGCCGCCTGCTCGGGCGCGGCGGAGGGCGGTGGGTCGGCGCTCGCCACGATTAAGGTGACCAGGTCGAGCTCGGCGCGCTCGGCACCGTCCTTTCCGGCCACCACGAAGAGCCGCTCCGGGTTCTTCTTGACCCCCGGCGGGGCCGCCGGTTGCGGGGGTGGTTGGTCCGTCGGATGTCGCCGCTGGCGTTTCGGAGGAGTCATACGGTCTGCCCGTTGCGCCTCGACGGACTCGTGAGATGGGCGCCGATGCGGCTGACGAGGTCGGACATGCGGTTGCTCATCAGACCGGGCTCGGCGAACGTGTCGGAGAGCACGGCGAGATAGGCGTTGGCGCCGGCGGCCATCAGATAGAAGTAGCCGCCGTTGATCTCGATGAGGACCATCTTCATCTTGCCGTCGCTGTTCGGGATCTCCGTGGCTACCGCGCTCGCCAGGCTCTGCAGGCCGGCGCAGGCCGCAGCGACGCGGTCGGCGGTGTCCGGGTCGCCGCCGTAGCGGGCGATGCGCAGACCGTCGGCAGAGAGCACCACGATCATCTCGATGCCCGGTACGCCGTCGTGGAGCTCCTTGAGCATCCAGTCGAAGTTGGCGCGCTGCTGGATCACTTGGGGTCCCCCTCGTCGTCGGCCTCACGGCGGGCCGGTTGGGTTCGCGGCTTGAGTGTGTACGGGTCGGGCTTGTCCTTGAGGCCGTTCCAGAACGCCTCGACCCACGCACCGGGGACGGGCTCGTCCTTCTCCGGCTCGGGCTCGGGTGCGGGCTTGCGCGTCGACCAGATGGTCGGCCTGCCCTCCCGTTCGGCCTGTTCGATGGCCGCCTGCTCGGCGAGCCGCTTGCTGAGCGGGGTCTTGACCCGGCTGCGGCGCTGGGGAAGCCCGTTCGCGGTCCACTCGGTGACGACGGGGATGTCGTCCTCCATGGAGACCGTGGCGGGGATCTTCGGGCTGGTGGGGCGCCGCTTCTTGGGCGTGCGCTTGGGACCCTCGAGGGCGCCGGGTGCGAGGCTGGGCGCCGATACGGCACCGATGCCGTGCGCGTAGCCGGGCGCGGGGTCGGTGGTCAGCATCTCGCGCGGGATCACCAGGACGGCGCGGACACCGCCGTACGCGGAGGTGCGCAGCGAGACCTGCATGTCGAACGCCGTGCACAGACGGCCTACGACGGCCAGGCCCAGCCGCGGGGACTCGCCGAGTTCCTGGAGGTCGCCGCCGACCTTGGCGCGCTCGAGCATGCCCTCGACCCGGGCGCGGGCCTCCTCGCTGAGGCTGACGCCCGCGTCCTCGATCTCGATCGCGATGCCGGTCTGCACCTCGGTGGCGGTGACGTGGACCTCGGTCTGCGGGGGCGAGTAGCGCGTGGCGTTGTCGAGGAGTTCGGCGGCGGCGTGGATGACCGGTTCGACGGAGATGCCGCGGACGTTGACCTGGGCGATGGAGTCCAGCTTGATGCGGCGGTACTCCAGGATCCTGGACATGGCGCCGCGCAGCACGCTGTACAGCTGGACGGGGTTGGGCCACTGCCGGCCGGGGCGGCCGCCGCCGAGCACGGAGATGGAGTCGGCGAGGCGGCCGATCAGCATCGTGCCGTGGTCGATGCGGAGCAGGTCGTCGAAGACCTCGGGGTTGCGGCCGTGGTCCTCCTCCATCTCCCTCAGTTCGTTGGCCTGCTGGTGCACGATCGCCTGGACGCGGCGGGCGATGTTGACGAAGGAGCGCTGGGCGGAGTCACGCAGGGCTTCCTCGTGGTCGACGATGTCGAGCATCGACTTCACCAACGCGACCTGTGCCGGGGAGAGTTGGCCGTAGGACGGGTCGATCTCGGCGAGGTCGCGAATCACCTCATGGGGTGAATTGCCACAGCGCAGTCGGTAGATCGCGCTGGGCGTGATCTCCGTGGCGAGGCGGGCCATCTCCTCGTCGTGCGCGGCGATACGCCGTTCCAGATACGTGGCGTGACGGGCGTGCTCGGCCCGCAGGTCCCGCAACGCGCGGCCGCGGCGGGCCACTTCGGCCGTGGACGCCAGCACCAGCAGCATGGCCACGGCACCGCACACGCCGACGGCCGTCCGGGCCGGTTCCGCCACCACGGCGACGGCGGATCCGATCGCCGCGGCCATCACTATGGCCGGCAGCAACAGCACGCGCGTGTACGGGAGTTCACGGCGACTGGGCGGGGATTGAACGCTCACCATGTGGGCCCTCTGAAATGAATCGGGTGGGTGTAGGGGGAGCTTGCAGTGGGGTACGTCATGGGTATGTCGGAATCTTCTGCATCTTTGGGAACAAGCGCACGATTACACCTCAACTCGGTGCGCTGCGGGCGAGCTTAGTCCGACCGGATCATCGCTGTGTCATATTCAGCAAGCACCTGAAATGGGGCTCGCGACAGGAGTACGCTCGGCTCCATTTATACGCTCGGATTACATTCGTACACGGTGCGTCACGGCGTACGGGCGTACGAAAACTACTCACCGTGACGGGTGAAAGATCGCCTCAGACGCCGGCGATACGCAGGGCCGCGTCGGCGGTGGCCTCGGCGAACACCGACACCGGGCGCTCCGGGTCGGAGCGGTGAACGAGGATGACACCCTCGATCAGACCGAAGAGCAGATCCGTACGCAGATCCAGTTCGCTCTTGGCGAGTGCGCCGCCCGCGGCCGTGGCGGCCAGCAACTGGCGGTAGGCGTCCTTGAGTTCGGCGCGCACGGCATGGAAGCCGGCGAAGCGCTCGGCGCGCACCTCGGGCAGCAGGTACAGCCCGCCGAGGTTGTGCGGGCCGCCGCACAGCAGCTCCACATCCGCCCGGCACAGCGCCCACAGCCGGTCCTCGGCCGGGATCGCGTCGTCGGCGAGGAGTTCCCGGGCGTACGCGAGCGAGGGCGTGACCGTGGACTCCAGGAGCTCGGCGAGGAGTTCCTCCTTGCCGGAGACGTAGTGGTACATGGACGCCTGCCGCATGCCCGCGCGCTCGGCGACGGCGCGGGTGGTGGTGGCGGCATACCCCCGGGTGGTGAACAACTCGGCGGCGGCCGCGAGGAGTTCGGCACGCGGCTCCAGCCCGCTGTCCGGCCGCCCAGCGGCCCGCGGCCTGCCGACCCGCCGACTGCCCGGCCCACCTGACGTACCCATGGGTTCGATCCTCGCACACGGGGGCGTACGACGATCTTCGCGAGGCCCTCTCGCGAACCCGCGGTAACTGCCCGGCAACACTCCGGTAATCCTCCCGACCCACCCCGCCCCTAATTTCTGTCGGGCGACAGAAATGAACCAGGAGGCCGACACCCGAGCCGGAGGTCCCGCGAATGGCGACAGAGACCACGTACGGAGCCCGCGACCACGCCCGCGCCCAGGAGGGGAGCCGGGCCGAGGCCATGCCCGTCGTACCGGCCCAGGACTGGCCGGCGCCGCCCGGTGGGGCGGGTCGGCTGGTGTGGGCCGAGACCGTGGCGGGCGGCAACTACACGCACAAGGTGCTGGCCCGCGGCACGGAGCTGCGGCTGACCGATCTGCGCGGCGATGCCTGCGCGCATCTGCTGCTGTACGTGGCCGACCGCCCCTGGGAGCGGCTGAACGTCGCCGACACGGTCAAGGTCCAGTGGAACGCCTACCTCGGCGAGAGCCGGCTCCTTCTGTCCGACCAGGGCCGCGTCCTCGCCTCCGTCGTCATCGACACCTCCGGTCGGCACGACGCGCTGTGCGGCACCTCCACCCTCGTACGCAACACCGAGCGCTACGGCGACGGCAGCCCGCAGTCCCCCTCCCCCGCGGGCCGGGAACTGTTCAAGCTGGCCGCCGCGAAGAACGGCCTCGGGCCAAGGGATCTGCCGCCGTCCCTGTCGTTCTTCCAGGGCGTGGAGGTCCGCGAGGACGGCACCCTCGACTTCACCGGCTCGATCGGGCCTGGCGGCAGCGTGACCCTGCGCGCCGAGCAGGACGTGACCGTGCTGATCGCCAACGTGCCGCATCCGGTCGACCCCCGCAGCGAGTACGTCAGCACCCCGCTGGAGGTGCTCGCCTGGCGCGCGGCCCCGACCGGCCCCGACGACCCTCTGTGGGATGCCACGCCCGAGGGCCGCCGTGCCTTCCTCAACACCGCCGAATTCCTTGCCGCGAGGGGGCTCGCATGACCACGAGCACTTCCACGACCGTCGTTCCGGCCCGCGCCCCCTGGTCGTCCGTCGTCCGTGCGGGCGAGACGCTCACCATCACCGATCTGCACGGCAACCAGGCCGTCGACTTCCTCGTGTACGACGCCCACGACACGTCCGTCCGCTACAGCGCGCCCGACACGATCCACGCGCAGGGCGGCATTTTCCTCACGACGTCAAGCGTGCTCATGTCCAACGAGCACACCCCGCTGATGACCGTCGTCGCCGACGAGGTCGGCCGGCACGACACCGTCGGCGGTGCCTGCTCCAAGGAGTCGAACACGCTCCGGTACGGCCACCACACGTGGTCGCAGCACGCGTGCGTGGACAACTTCCTCGCCGAGGGCGCCAAGTACGGGCTCGGCAAACGCGACCTCGTCTCCAACATCAACTGGTACATGAACGTGCCGGTCGAGAAGGACGGCACCCTCGGCATCGTCGACGGCATCTCGGCACCGGGGCTGTCCCTGACCCTGCGCGCCGAACGCGACGTCCTCGTCCTCGTCTCCAACTGCCCCCAGATCAACAACCCCTGCAACGGTTTCGACCCTACGGCCGTGGAGATGACGATCAGCCAGGCAGTCGAGGCGACCGGGGCAGACGGCGCGACCGAGGCGGGCGGCGGAGCCGAGGCGGGCGGCGCATGAGCTTCGACACGCTGCTCGTCGCCAACCGGGGCGAGATCGCCGTCCGCGTCATCCGTACGGCCCGCGAACTGGGCCAGCGCACGGTGGCCGTGTACTCCGACGCGGATCGCTCGGCGCCCCACGTCCGGCTCGCCGACACAGCCGTACGGCTCGGCCCGGCGCCCGCCAAGGAGTCGTACCTCGACGCCGACCTGGTGTTGAAGGCGGCGAAGGACAGCGGCGCCGGGGCGATCCACCCCGGCTACGGCTTCCTGTCCGAGGACGCGGCGTTCGCCAGGCGCTGCGAGGAGGCCGGGATCGTGTTCGTCGGGCCGACGCCCGAGCAGCTGGAGCTGTTCGGCGCCAAGCACACGGCACGTGCGGCGGCCGCGGCGGCGGGCGTACCGCTGGCGCCGGGGACGGGACTGCTGGGGTCACTCGCCGAGGCACTCGAAGAAGCCCAGGTCATCGGCTATCCCGTCATGCTCAAGGCGACCGGGGGCGGGGGCGGTATCGGCATGTCGGCATGTCGCTGCGCCGATGAACTGACCGAGGCCTGGGAGCGGGTGCAGCGGGTCGCCGCCGCCTCCTTCTCCTCCGCCGGTGTCTTCCTGGAGCGGCTCGTCGAGCGGGCCCGCCATGTCGAGGTGCAGGTCTTCGGCGACGGCGAGGGCAGGGTGGTCACCTTCGGCGACCGGGACTGCACGCTGCAACGGCGCAACCAGAAGGTGGTCGAGGAGGCCCCGGCACCAGGGCTCCCCGCACACATACGCGAGCAACTCGCCACGTCGGCACGCGACTTGTGCGCCTCCGTCGGCTACCGCTCCGCCGGAACCGTCGAGTTCGTGTACGACGCCGCCCGCGAGGAGGCCTGCTTCCTGGAGGTCAACACCCGCCTCCAGGTCGAGCACCCGGTCACCGAGGAGGTCTACGGCGTCGACCTGGTCGCCTGGATGCTGCGCCTGGCACGCGGCGAGCGCGACGTCGTCCGCGACCCGGGCCCACCGCGCGGCCACGCCGTCGAGGCCCGCCTCTACGCCGAGGACCCGACCCGCGAACATCGGCCCAGCGCGGGCCTGTTGACGAGGGTCGAGTTCCCGCGCGGGGTGCGGGTGGACGGCTGGGTCGAGACGGGCTCCGAGGTGACGACGTCGTACGACCCGATGCTCGCGAAGATCATCGCGTACGGCCCCGACCGCGCACACGCGCTGGAACGGCTGGACGAAGCGCTGGCCCGCACCCGCGTCGACGGCATCGAGACGAACCTGGGCCTGGTGCGGGCGGCGCTCACCGACCGTCGTTTCCGCGAGGCCGCCCACTCGACGGCGACCCTCACGACCGTCACCGACCCGACGCCCCGCATCGAGGTCCTCGCCGGCGGCACCCTCACCACCGTGCAGGACTGGCCCGGCCGCACCGGCTACTGGCAGGTCGGCGTACCGCCCTGCGGCCCGATGGACGACCTGTCCTTCCGGCTCGGCAACCGGGCGCTCGGCAACCACGAGGGCGCGCCGGGCCTCGAATGCACGCTCCAGGGACCGACGTTGAGGTTCACACACCCCACCACCGTGTGCGTGACGGGTGCCCCGGCCCCGGTCACGGTCGACGGCACGACGGTGGCGCAGTGGGAGCCGGTGACAGTGCCGGCGGGAGCCGTACTGGAGGTCGGAACCCCGGCCGAGCACGGTCTGCGGACGTACGTCCTGGTCGCGGGCGGTCTCGACGTCCCCGCCTTCCTGGGCAGCGCGAGCACCTTCACGCTCGGCCAGTTCGGCGGGCACGGCGGACGCGCGCTGCGGACGGGCGACGTACTGCACGGCGGCGGCACGGCCACCGAGGGAACGCCGGTCGCGTTGCCCGACCGCCCTTCCTTCGGTGCCGCATGGCACATCAAGGCCGTCGAAGGCCCGCACGCCGCACCGGAGTTCTTCACCGAGGACGACATCCGCGACTTCTACGCCGCCGACTGGAAGGTCCACTTCAACTCCGCGCGGACCGGCATACGGCTCATCGGCCCCCGGCCGCGCTGGGCGCGCACCGACGGCGGTGAGGCGGGCCTGCACCCGTCCAACATCCACGACACCCCGTACTCCGTCGGCGCCGTCGACTACACCGGCGACATGCCGGTGCTGCTCGGCCCGGACGGACCGTCGCTGGGCGGGTTCGTGTGCCCGGCGACGGTGATCAGCGGCGAGCGCTGGAAGCTGGGGCAGCTGCGGCCGGGCGACACCGTGCGGTTCCTGCCCGTGCAGGCTGACGGGTCGCCGCGCCCGGAGATCGTCGACGGGGGTGTGCTGGCGCGGGACGGCGACGTGACCTACCGCCGCAGCGGTGACGACAGTCTGCTGGTCGAGTTCGGGCCCATGCAGCTGGACCTGGCCCTGCGCATGCGCGTCCACGCACTGATGGAGGCGGTGGCCGAGACGGGCCGGGACGGGATCACCGACCTCACCCCGGGCATCCGCTCCCTCCAGATCCAGACGGACCCGGCCCGGCTGCCGCAGCACGAACTCCTCGCCGAGGTACGGGAGACGGTCGCCGCCCTGCCGCCCACCGACGAGCTCGTCGTCCCGTCCCGCACCGTCCACCTCCCCCTCTCCTGGGACGACCCCGCCACCCGCGAGGCCATCGCCCGCTACATGGCGGGCGTACGCGACGACGCGCCCTGGTGCCCGTGGAACATCGAGTTCATCCGCCGCGTCAACGGCCTGGAGTCGGTCGAGGACGTGTACCGCACGGTCTTCGACGCGGAGTACCTGGTCCTGGGGCTGGGCGATGTGTACCTGGGCGCCCCGGTCGCGACCCCGCTGGATCCCCGGCACCGTCTGGTGACCACCAAGTACAACCCGGCGCGCACCTGGACGGCGGAGAACTCGGTCGGCATCGGCGGGGCCTATCTGTGCATCTACGGCATGGAGGGGCCCGGCGGCTACCAGTTCGTGGGCCGTACGACCCAGGTGTGGTCGGGGTGGCAGCAGCGCGGGGCGTTCGAGCCGGGGTCGCCCTGGCTGCTGCGGTTCTTCGACCGGATCAGGTGGTATCCGGTGGGCGCCGAGGAGCTTCTGGAGCTACGGGCGGACATCACGTCGGGGCGGTTCGTGCCGCGCATCGAGGAAGGCACCTTCTCGCTCGCCGGGTACCGGGCCTTCCTGGCCGAGAACGCCGAGTCGATCGCGGAGTTCAGGGCCCGGCAGCAGGCCGCCTTCGCGACGGAACGGGACGCTTGGGAGGCGGCCGGCGAGTTCGCGCGGGTCGAGCAGACGACTGCACCGGCCGCACCTGCGGTCGAGGTGACCATCCCGGCCGCCGGGCGGCTCGTCGAGGCCGAGTTTGCGGCGTCCGTCTGGCAGGTGAACGTCCAGCCGGGTGACGAGGTGACCGCCGGACAGCCACTGCTCGCCCTGGAGGCGATGAAGATGGAGTCCAGGGTGCACGCGCCGGTCGACGGCGTGGTCGCCCAGATCCTGGCCAGGCCCGGGGATCAGGTCGAGGCGGGGACACCGTTGATGGTCCTCGCACCGGCCACCGACTCGACCACCTGATCCGTGAGTTGACGTTCAGTCAAGGAGCACCGCATGTCAACCGCCCTTTCCCGCGTCCGCGCCGCCTACGCCCGTATCGAGGCCGTGGACCGCCCCGAGATCTGGATCGACCTGCGCCCGCGGGAGGAGGTCGAGGCGGAGGCCCGGCTGATCGACGAGCGGGTGTCCGGCGGGGAGCGACTTCCCCTCGCGGGGCGCGTGTTCGCGGCGAAGGGCAACATCGACGTCGCGGACCTGCCGACGACCGCGGGCTGCCCGTCGTACGCCTACTTCCCCGAAGCGGACGCCCCGGTCGTCGCCCGCCTGCGCGCGGCCGGTGCGATCGTGCTCGGCACCACGAACCTGGACCAGTTCGCGACGGGCCTGGTCGGTACCCGCTCCCCCTACGGCGCGGTCCGTAACGCCCATGATCCGGCCAGGATCAGCGGCGGCTCCAGCGCCGGCTCGGCCGTCGCGGTGGCCCTCGGCGTCGTCGACTTCGCGCTCGGCACGGACACGGCCGGCTCGGGCCGGGTTCCCGCCGCGCTCAATGGCATCGTCGGCCTCAAGCCCACCCGGGGTCTCGTCCCGACGGAGGGCGTCGTCCCGGCCTGCGCGTCCATCGACTGCGTGACGGTGTTCGCGCGGACGCTGCCGGAGGCCGAGCAGGCACTGTCGTTCATGGCGTCCCCGCCCGGCCGCGCCCTGCCCCCGCTCCCCCAGCGCACGCCGGGCCCATGGCGCATCGCGGTCCCGCCGACGGACCGGCTCGGCGAGCTGGACGAGGGCTGGGCCGAGGCCTACGAGGCAGCCGTACGGCAGCTCACCGCCGCGGGCGCCGAGATCCACACCCTGGACCTCACGCCGTTCACCGAAGCCGCCGCCATGCTCTACGAGGGTGCCTTCGTCGCCGAGCGCTATACAGCCGTGGGGAGCTTTGTCGACAAGGCGATGGCGGCGGGCGACGACACCCTCGACCCCACCGTCGCCGGCATCATCACCCGCGCCCGCGACATCCCGGCCCACCGGCTCTTCGCCGACCAGGACCGGCTCGCCGCCCTGCGCGCGCAGGCCGAGGCCGAACTCGCCGACGCGGACGCCCTGTTGCTCCCCACCACGCCGGGCCACCCCACCCTCGCCGAGGTGACCGCCGACCCGCTGGGAGCCAACGCCCGCCTGGGCCGCTTCACCAACTCCACCAACCTCTTCGACCTGGCGGCGGTCGCCGTCCCGGCCGGTGAGGTGGATGGCCTGCCCTTCGGCGTGATGCTGATCGGCCCGGCGTTCACGGACGAACGGCTCGCGAGGATCGCGGGGCTGCTCCACCCGGAGGTCCGACTCGCCGTGGTCGGCGCCCACCTCTCCGACCAGCCCCTCAACCCGCAACTGCTGTCCCTGGGCGCCCGATTCGACCGTACGACCGCCACGGCCCCCGTGTACCGCCTGCACGCCCTGTCCACCACCCCGCCCAAACCGGGCCTGGTCCACGTCGGCGAGGGAGGCGAGGGGCTCGAGGCAGGAGCCTCGATCGAGGCCGAGGTGTGGCGGCTCCCGGCGGAGGGACTCGGCCGACTCCTCGCCGAGCTGCCCCGCCCGATGGCGCTGGGGCGCGTGGAGCTGGCGGACGGCAGCCACGTCCCGGGGTTCCTGTGCGAGCCTGAGGCCCTTGCGGACGCCGAGGACATCACGTCGTACGGGGGCTGGCGGGCGTACCTCGGGGGCGGCCGCTCCTGACGTCGGTCCCGAGAAACAGCGAAGGCAAGGAGAGCTACCCATCTCCTTGCCACTCTCAACTTATAGCGCACCAGGGGGCTTGCGGCAAGGCCCCCGTCGTACCGCAGAATCGTCGGCCTGAGCCAGGACCTGCGGAAAAATGGGGGATTCACAGAGTGCGTGTGCTGTTGTTGACGTATGGGTCGCGCGGGGACGTCGAGCCGATGCTGGGACTCGCGGTGCAGTTCCGTGCGCTCGGCGCGGACGTGCTGATGTGCGCGCCGCCGGACTTCGCGGAGCTGCTGGAAGGTTTCGGCCTGCCACTGGTGCCGATCGGCTGGCAGGTGCGCGCGATGACGAAGGGGGCGGTGACCGGGACGGCGCCGATGCCGGCGAAGACCCTGCCGCAGCGTGCGGCCGAGTTGGCCGCCTCGACGTACGACGCGGTCGCCCCGGCGGCCGAGGGCTGTGATGTGCTGGTGGCGACGGGCTTGCCGGCGGCCGCGGCGGCCGGGCGGGCGGTGGCCGAGAAGGTGGGCATCCCGTATGTGTTCGTGTCCTACTTCCCGTCCTTCCTGCCGTCGCCGCACCACCCGCCGCTCGAGTGGCCCGGCCGGCCGCACCCGCCTGGCGTGACCGACAACCGGGTGCTGTGGGACCTGAACACCGAGAGCCTGAACGCACTGTTCGGCGACGCGGTCAACAACCACCGGGTCTCGATCGGCCTGCCGCCGGTGGACAACGTCCGCGACCATGTCCTGACCGACCGGCCGTTGCTGGCGGCGGACCCGACCCTGGCCCCGTGGCTGGAGCCGGCGGATCTCGACGTGGTGCAGACCGGCGCCTGGATCCGGCCGGACGAACGGCCGCTCCCGGCGGACCTGGAGGCGTTCCTCGACGCGGGCGAACCACCGGTGTACGTGGGGTTCGGCAGCATCCCCATGCGCGACGCCGAGGGTGTCTCGCGGGCGGCCATCGAGGCGGTCCGCGCACAGGGGCGCCGGGTACTCGTCGGGCGCGGCTGGGCCGACCTGACCCTGATCGACGACCAGGCCGACTGTTTCGCCGTCGGTGAGGTCAACCAGCAGAAGCTGTTCGGCCGGGTGGCTGCCGTGGTCCATCACGGCGGGGCGGGCACGACGACGACGGCCGCCCGGGCCGGTGCGCCCCAGGTGGTGGTGCCCCAGATGGCCGACCAGCCGTACTGGGCGGGCCGGGTCGCCGAGCTGGGCATCGGCGCGGCACACGACGGTCCGACCCCGACCTTCGAGTCCCTTTCGGTCGCGCTCAAGACGGCCCTGACCCCGCAGACCCGGGCGCGGGCGACCGCCGTGGCCGACCAGGTCCGCACCGACGGGGCGACGGTGGCCGCGAAGCTGCTGCTCGACGAGATCAGCCGATAGGTCCGCCCGGTCCCGCGGCAGCCGATAGGTCCACCCACCCCCGCGTGAACCGCGCGGGGGTGGGCGAGCCAGACCACACAGCCCACCGCCCACCGCCCAGAACGCAGTGCCCAGAACACAGAACTCGAGAACCGGCGAGGTAGGTCCCTCACGCCGGTCCCGACGCCTTGCCCCGCCGCACGGTCGCACGCGACCTCATTTCGGAGCTGATGACGTGAATCACCCCCTGACCACCCGCGCGTTCGACCTGCCCGACCGCCTCTCCGCCAAGGCCGACCCGACGCTGATCGCGGGCGACGAGCAGCACTTCGCGGCCATCGCGGAGTGCCTGGAGCAGTCGATCGCCGAGCTGACCGACCGACTCGCCGCCGAACGCCGGGCGCCCGGCGGCGCGGGCCGGCAGGCGATGGACCGGGACGCGGAGATCCACCGGCTGACCGCTCGCCTGCGCGCACTGCGCCGCTTCGGTCTGGATCTGTGTCTAGGACGCATGGTCGGCGCGGACGACTCCGAGCCCCTGTACGTCGGACGGCTCGGCCTCACCGACAGCACCGGCCGACGGCTGCTGATCGACTGGCGCTCCCCCGCGGCCGAGCCGTTCTTCGGTGCCACCCACGGCAACCCGATGGGCCTGGCGAGCCGCCGCAGGTATCGCTGGACCGGCGGCCGGATCAGCGACTACTGGGACGAGGTGTTCACCGCGGACGGGCTTGCCGGGCACGCCGCGCTCGACGACCAGTCCGCCTTCGTCGCCAGCCTGGGCAGCAACCGTTCGGCACGGATGCGCGACGTGCTCGGCACCATCCAGGCCGACCAGGACGCCATCATCCGTGCGGGATCCCGCGGCGCTCTCGTCGTCGACGGCGGCCCGGGTACGGGCAAGACCGTCGTCGCCCTGCACCGCTCCGCCTACCTCCTCTACTCCGACCCGCGCCTCAGTCACCGTCGGGGCGGCGTGCTGTTCGTGGGCCCGCACCGCCCCTACCTCGCCTACGTCGCCGACGTCCTCCCGAGCCTCGGTGAGGAGGGCGTGCAGACCTGCACCCTGCGCGACCTCGTCGCCGAGGGAGCCGCGGCGGCGATCGAGGCCGACCCGGACGTGGCCCGTCTGAAGTCGTCGGCGGATCTGGTGAAGGCGATCGAGACGGCCGTCAGGTTCTACGAGGAGCCGCCCACCAAGGGGATGACGGTCACGACCCACTGGTCCGACATCTGGCTCAGCGCCGACGACTGGGCCGAGGCGTTCGAAGCAGCGGAACCCGGCACTGCGCACAACGAGGCCCGCGACCTGATCTGGGAGGAGCTGCTCACGATCCTGATGGACAAGCACGACGGCGAGGTCTCACCCGACCTGCTCCGCAAGTCGCTGCTGCAGGACAGGGAGCTGCTCACGACCTTCGACCGCGCATGGCCGCTGATCGAGGCGGACGACCTCGTAGGAGACCTGTGGTCGGTCCCCGCCTACCTGCGACTGTGCGCCCCCTGGCTCAGTGGCGACGAGATCCGCAGGCTGCAGCGCGCGGACGCCCAGGCCTGGACGGTGTCCGACCTGCCGCTCCTGGACGCGGCACGGCAGCGGCTCGGCGACCCGGAGGCGTCACGGCGAAGGCGTCGGCAAGAGGCGGCCCTCGCCGTCCAGCGCGAACGGATGGCGCAGGTCGTCGACAATCTGATCCAGGCCGATGACGACGGCGAAGGCCTGATGACGCAGCTGCGCCGAGCGGACTTCCAGCGCAACCTGGTCGACGAGTCCGAGCTGCCCACGCCCGAACCGGACCTGCTCGCAGGCCCGTTCGCGCACATCGTCGTGGACGAGGCTCAGGAACTGACCGACGCGGAGTGGCAGATGCTGCTGCTGCGCTGCCCGTCCCGCAGCTTCACCATCGTCGGCGACCGCGCCCAGGCCAGGCACGGCTTCACGGAGTCGTGGCAGGAACGGCTGGAGCGGATCGGCCTCGACCGGATCAACCTGGCCTCCCTCAGCATCAACTACCGCACGCCGGAAGAGATCATGACGGAGGCCGAGCCGGTCATCCGGGCCGCACTCCCCGACGCCAACGTGCCGACCTCCATCCGCAGCGGCGGCGTCCCCGTCGTCCACGGCTCCGTGTCGGAGCGCGAATCGATCCTGGACACGTGGCTGGCCACGCATACCGAGGGAACCGCCTGCGTCATCGGCGACCCCGCGTTCCAGCCGCCGGACCGAGTCCGTTCGCTGACTCCGGAGTTGTCGAAGGGGCTGGAGTTCGACCTGGTCGTCCTCATCGACCCGGAGGAGTTCGGTGAGGGCATCGAGGGCGCGGTCGACCGCTACGTGGCCATGACCCGAGCGACCCAGCAACTAGCCGTCCTCACCCGCCCGTCTTGAGAGGCGACGAGCGCCACGCCGCACAGGGGCGCGGGGAACTGCGCGACCAGCCACGACGAACCCCGCACCCGCCCCCCGATCCCTCACCCCACCGACGAGTAGGCGACAACCCCCCGCAGCAACCCCTCCACGGCCTTCCGCGCATTCTTCGCCACGGTCGAGCCCTCCACAGGAGACGCCGCCGAGATCTGCCCCAGCACGTCAATCACCTGCTTGCACCACCGCACAAAGTCCCCCGCCGGCATCTCCGCCTCACGCAACACCTCATCGAGCCCCTTACCGCTGGCCCACATATAGGCGGCCCAGGCGAAGCCCAGGTCGGGTTCACGCTGCCCGACCCCTTCGCTCTGGGTGATCCGGAAGTCCTCCTCAAGGGCATCCAGCCGCCCCCAGATCCGGACCATCTCCCCCAGCGCGGCCTTGGCCTTGCCGGACGGCAGCTTCGGCGCCATCGCATCGTCCCCGACCCGCGCCTCGTACACCAACGCCGAGACGCAGGCGGCCAGTTCGGCAGGGCCGAGGCCCTCCCAGACCCGCTCCCGCAGGCACTCGCTCGCCAGCAGGTCGAGTTCGCCGTACAGCCGCGCGAGCCGCTTGCCGTGCTCGGTGACCTCGTCGCCGCGCAGATAGTCCAGCTCGGTCAGCAGCGCCACGATGCGATCAAACGTACGGGCGATCGTGTTCGTACGCCCCTCGATACGGCGCTCCAGCTGCGAGGTGTCGCGCAGCAGCCGGTGGTAGCGCTCGGCCCAACGGGCGTGGTCCTCCCGGTCGTTGCAGCCGTGGCAGGGGTGGGCGCGCAGGGCCTTGCGCAGCCGCTCGATCTCGCGGTCGTCGGCCGCCTGGGAACGCCGCTTGCGGTGCCGGTCCGGCGGAATGTGCCCGGCCTTGGTGCGCAGCGCGGACGCGAGGTCCCGACGGGACTGCGGGGAACGCGGGTTGAAGGACTTCGGGATCCGCATCCGCTCCAACGCCTCGACGGGCACCGGGAAGTCCATCGACGCCAGCCGCTTGACCTGCCGTTCGGCGGTCAGGACCAGCGGGCGCGGACCGTCGTGGTGCTCGAAGCCGCGGTGGCCGTTGGACCGCCCGGCCGGCAGCCCGGGGTCCAGCACCAGCGCGAGACCGGCGTACTTGCCCGTCGGCACATGGATGACGTCACCCGGCTTGAGCTTCTCCAGTGCGACGGCGGCCTCCGCGCGCCGCTGGGCCGCACCCTGCTTGGCCAACTCGTTCTCGCGGTCCTTGAGTTCGCGGCGCAGTCGCGCGTACTCCTCGAAGTCCCCGAGATGGCAGGTCATGGACTCCTTGTAACCGGTGAGCCCTTCCTCGTTGCGCTGTACCTGCCGGGAGATCCCGACGACGGACTTGTCGGCCTGGAACTGTGCGAAGGACGTCTCCAGCAGCTCGCGCGAGCGGTGCCGCCCGAACTGCTCGACCAGGTTGACCGCCATGTTGTACGACGGCTTGAAGCTGGACCGCAGCGGATAGGTGCGCGTGCCGGCCAGTCCCGCGAGGTGGTCGGGACTCATGCCGCGCTGCCACAGCACCACCGCGTGGCCCTCGACGTCGATACCGCGCCGCCCCGCACGACCGGTCAACTGGGTGTACTCACCGGGCGTGATGTCGGCGTGCTGCTCGCCGTTCCACTTGACGAGCTTCTCCAACACCACCGACCGGGCAGGCATGTTGATGCCCAGCGCCAGCGTCTCCGTGGCGAACACGGCCTTCACCAGGCCACGCACGAACAGCTCCTCGACGACCTCCTTGAACGTCGGCAGCATGCCCGCGTGGTGGGCGGCTATACCGCGCTCCAGGCCTTCCAGCCACTCGTAGTAGCCGAGGACGTGCAGATCCTCGGTCGGGATGGCGGCGGTGCGCTCCTCGACGAGGGCGCGCACCTTTTCCCGCGCCTCGTCGTCGTTGAGCCTCAGTCCCGCGTACAGGCACTGCTGTACGGCGGCCTCGCAGGCGGCCCGGCTGAAGATGAAGGTGATGGCGGGCAGCAGGCCCTCGGCGTCGAGCCGCTCGATGACCTCGGGGCGCCCCGGCGTCCACACCCGGGACCGCTGTCTGCGCTCCCGCTCCCGGTCGGCCTCGCGCATCGCGCGCCCGCGTCTGCGGTCCTGGTACGACGGGCGCTGGGCTTCCATCCGGGCCAGCCGGGTGAGGTCGGGGTTGACGGCCTTCTTGTGGCCCTCGCCCTCCTCGAACAGGTCGTACATCCGGCGCCCGGCGAGCACGTGCTGGAACAGCGGCACGGGCCGGTGCTCGGAGACGATCACCTCGGTGTCGCCGCGGACGGTGTCGAGCCAGTCGCCGAACTCCTCGGCGTTCGACACGGTCGCCGACAGCGAGACGAGGGTGACCGACTCGGGGAGGTGGATGATCACTTCCTCCCATACGGCCCCGCGGAAGCGGTCGGAGAGGTAGTGCACCTCGTCCATGACCACATAGCCGAGGCCGAGGAGGGTCTGCGACCCGGCGTACAGCATGTTCCGCAGCACCTCGGTGGTCATCACGACCACGGCGGCGTCGGGGTTGACGCTGTTGTCGCCGGTGAGCAGACCGACCATGCCGTTGCCGTAACGGCGGCACAGGTCGGCGTACTTCTGGTTGGACAGCGCCTTGATGGGCGTCGTGTAGAAGCACTTCTTGCCCTGCATCAGGGCGAGATGGACGGCGAACTCGCCCACGATCGTCTTGCCTGAGCCGGTGGGCGCGGCAACCAGCACGCCCTTCCCCGCCTCGAGCGCCTGGCAGGCCTCGATCTGGAAGGGGTCGAGGCCGAAGTCGTACATCTCGCGGAAGGAGGCGAGCGCGGTGGCCTGCTCGGCAGCGCGCCTGCGTGCTGCCGCATACCGCTCGGCCGGTGAGAGGTCCTCTGTCATCGTGCTTTCGAGCGTACCGGGCGCCACTGACAACAGGACGATCATTATCCGGATCCGCACCCCGCAAACCCGGGATCCGTGCAGCTCACGGCCGCGGAACGGAAACGGCCGGGTGCGCCCCGTAGGCGCCCCGGCCGCACTGTCCCTCAGATCCCCGGGAAACGTCTCTCAGGGATCTTGGGGAATCGTCTCTCAGGTGACGTCGTCGTACCCGTTGACCCGGTCCGTGCTCGCCTGCTCGGGCAGCGCCCGGCTCGCGGAGACGGTCTCGACCTCACCGATGTCCTCGGGGGTCAGGTCCAGGTCGGAGGCCTCGTCGTCGGCGGGGCCCATCTCGTCGCGGCGGCGCCTGCGGCGGTCGTTGACCAGGGCGACGGCGACGGCGCCGAAGTACAGGATCCAGATCGGTCCGGCGAGGGCCATCATGGTCAGCGGGTCCGTGCTCGGCGTCGCGATCGCCGCGAACACGGTGATGCCCATGATCATGCCGCGCCACCAGCCGAGCATGCGCTTGCCGGTGATGGCGCCGGTGAAGTTGAGCATGACCAGCAGCAGGGGCAGCTCGAAGGAGAGGCCGAAGACGATCACCATGCGCGTGACGAGGTCGAGCAGGTCGTCGAGCGGCAGGAGGTTGTCGACGCCGAACGGTGTGAACTCGATCAGGACGTCGGCGGTCTTGGGCAGCACCTTGTAGGCGAAGAAGGCGCCGGCGAGGAAGAGCGGGAAGCCCGTGGCGACGAACCCGTAGGCGTACTTCCGCTCGTGCTTGTGCAGGCCGGGGGCGACGAACGCCCACAGCTGGTACAACCAGACCGGTGCGGCAAGAACGACACCGGCCATCAGGGACACCTTCAGCGCCAGCGTGAACGGCGCGAGCAGACCGTTGATCGTGATCTGCGCGCACGGGTTCTCGTCGCGCGCCGTCTTGGCCAGTTCCTCGAACGACTTCGGGCAGCCGACCGATTCGAGGACCGGCTTGGTGAAGAAGTTGATGATGTCCTGATAGAAGAAGGCGGCGACGATCGTGATGACGACGATCGCGAGCAGCGCTTTCGCGAGCCGGTTGCGAAGCTCACGAAGGTGCTCCGCGAGGGGCATCCGCCCCTCGGGATCCTTCTCCTCTTTGCGGGCAGACTTCAGCAACCCACGTTCCCATCTCGTGCGGCGGGCCGGAGGTCACCGGCCCTGCGTCAGCGCTTGGTGGTGTCCGTCGGCTCGTTGACCGGGCGCGAGCTGGTCACGTCGCCGGGGGCGGCCTGGATGATGCGCTGAGCGGGGGGCTGCTGGTCGTCGCTCGTGTTGTTGTTCGGCGGGTCGGCCGGGGCGGTGGACTTGCCCTCGTCCTTCATCGCCTTGGCTTCGCTCTTCAGGATCCGGGCGGACTTGCCGAGCGAGCGCGCCATGTCCGGAAGCTTCTTCGCGCCGAACAGCAGGATGATGACGACGAGGATGAGAATGATCTCGGGGGCTCCGAGCCTTCCGAACATAAGTCTTTACCTTCTCACCGAGGCGGCTGGGGTGGGGTGCTGTCCGACCGGTCGGACATGTGTCCGAACGATCGTGTTGCCAGCGATCGTAACGCTCAGGGGTAAACGTCAGGCAATCCCCGTGCGTACTCCCTGTCCGCGGTCCGGGCCTCGTTCTCCGGGCCGCGACCAGCAGCGTACCTGTCCGGAGCGTCAAGTTGACAGGGCGAAGTGGCCCAAAACGCATGCGGCGCAGGACTCACACCCAATACTTGGGCGGACTACAGCGAGTCCACAGCCCGGGCCGCGCTCATACTCGCCCGCTCCAGATCCTCGGCCGCCCTGCTGATGCGCCGCGCGGAGTCCGTGACCTGCCTGCCGAGGCGCTGCGCCTCCAGGAAGACCCGCACGGCGAGCACACCGAGTACGGCGAGACCCAGAAAACCCACAGCTACCGCGAACATCGGCCAGAACATGACGCCGAGCCTAGACCGTCCTACAGCGTGGAGTGCAGCCGCAGGGTGCTGACCCCGCCGCCCGTCAGCAGCTCGACGATCCGCTCACCGGCCGGCTTGCGGACGGAGGCGCCGCAGTCGGGGCAGGTGAAGGAGTAGAAGGTCGTACGGCTGGTCGCGCCGATGGCGAGGCGCAGGGCGCTGGCGGCGAGCTCGAAGCTGCCCCGGCAGTCCGGGCAGCCCGCCTTGAACACCACCTCAGCCACGCTTCTCATCCCGGCGAACGCGGACGCCACCGTCATTCCCACCGCACCAGACGTCGCCGACTCGCTCAAAGCCCCTGCTCCCCTTCTTCCGGTCGCTCGCCCTCGGGGCGCTCCAGCCTGCCGAACCGCATGTCCTACTGCCCGCCGGACACCGGGTGAGCGCCTTGCACCTCGACCCCGTCGTACGCCGCCAGCGCCTCGCGGGCCGCCTGCCGGGCACTGTCGGCCAGCTCGGCCGGCGAGACGATACGGCCGTCACGGCCGAGCCGCAGCGCCAGGCGCCGCAGCGACGCCGGGTCGGGGGTGCGCAGGGTGATACGCAGCCCGCCGTCCGCAAGCTCATCCGCGCTGTCGTGCGGGTAGTACTCGGCGACCCAGCGCCCGCCCGGGCCGACCTCGACGACGACCTCCGGGTCCTCGGCGGCGGGCTGCACCAGCCCCTCCGACAGGTCCCGCAGCTCGATCTCGGGCGGCGCCGACGGCTCGTCCAGGATCTTGATCTCGGCGACCCGGTCGAGACGGAAGGTACGGCGCGCCTCGGAGCGACGGCACCAGGCCTCGACGTAGGTGTGGCCGACGCTGACCAGGCGGATGGGGTCGATCTCGCGCTCGGTGACCTCGTCACGGGCCGGCGAGTAGTAGCGGATCCACAGGCGGCGCCGCTCGGAGATCGCGCGGTCGACGTCCGCGAAGACGCCGCCCTCGGACTCGAAGGTCACCGACAGCCGGGAGCTGGCGCCGGCCGCCTCACCGGACGCGGCCTCCACCTTCGCGGTCGCCCGCAGCAGTGCCTGCCGGTCGCTCTCGCGCAGCCCCGGCAGCGTGGACACCGCCCGGGCGGCCACCAGCAGCGCGGTCGCCTCGTCGGCGGCGATCCGCAACGGCTCGGCCGTTTCTGCCCCGAGGGCGGCGGGGTTGCGCCACCAGATGCGCTCGCCGTCGGTGTCGATGTCCAGCAAATCGCCGCCGCGGAAGCTGGTGCCGCACATGGGCAGCACATCGAGGTCGGAGACCAACTCGTCCTCGGAGATGCCGAAGGCGCGCGCGACGTCCTCCACCCGGGCGCCGGGGCGCTCCCTGAGATACGTCACCAGGGAGAGCATCCGCCGGGTCTGATCGATGGCGTTGACGGGCCGAACCGGTTTGCCTGCCACTGTCTCGCTCCGCTCCCCCTCAGCCCTTGGCCACGGCACGCAGCCGGTCCACCACATCGGCCCGCAGCTCCGCAGGCTCCAGGACCACCACATCCGGTCCGAACTCCACCAGCCAGGCATCCAGCCCATGGCCGTACGGAATCTCCAACTCGTCCCAGCCGTCCCCGAGTTCCCGCACCGAGGTGGCCTTCGCCCGAAGGGGGTACCCGGCGCCCGTACGCAGCCGGATCAACGCCGAGCGGTCGGCGGTCTCCCCCGCCCAGCTCGCCACGGTCTCCCGCACGGTGACGACATCGGGGACCTCGACCGTGAAGCGGCCACTGCGGCTGCGGACCTTGCCGGTGATCCGGGACAGCCGGAACACCCGCTCGGCCCCACGGTCACGGTCCCAGCCCGCCAGATACCAGTGGCCGCGCCAGCACTCCAGCGCCCATGGCTCGACATGCCGGGGTTCAGGGCGGGCGGCGGTGGCCTTGCGGTAGTCGAAGACGACCGGACGGCGATCCCGACAGGCCAGCATCAGCGGCTCGAACGCCGCCTCATGCACCGGAATACGCGGCTCCAGGGCGCCGTGCGCCTCGTACGGGTCGACGTCCTCCGGCAACCCGGCCGCGCGCAGCTTCTGCAGGGCACCGCTGGCCGCGCCCGCGAGCCGGGCCTGCTGCCACACCTTCGCGGCCAGGCCCAGGGCGGCGGCCTCCTCGGCGTCCAGAGTGATGGGCGGCAGGCGGTTGCTGTCGCGGCGGGCCAGATAGCCGACCTCGCCGTCGAGGTTCTCCACGGTCTCGATGACCAGACCGAGCTCGCGCAGATCGTCCTTGTCGCGCTCGAACATCCGGTTGAAGGAGTCGTCGGAGCCGGCTTCCAGATAGGCCTCGATGGACTCACGCAGCTCGCGCTTGCTCAACGGCCGCCGCGTCCCGAGCAGACACAGCGCCAGGTTCATGAGCCGCTCGGCCTTGGCAATGGCCATCGACGCCCTTCGCCTTCCCTATGGTGCTTACGGACGATGACCGTACCGCCCCGCGGTGGCGTGGCAAAAGCCGAGGGCCCATGCCCGGACAGGCATGGACCCCAGGTAGTCGGGTCCGGTCGTACGCCGATCAGTCGTACGCCGTCACACGCGACGATCAGACACCGAGCAGGTCGACCACGAAGATCAGCGTCTCGCCGGGCTGGATCGCCGGGGTCGGGCTCTGGTTGCCGTAGGCGAGGTGCGCCGGGATGGTCAGCTGGCGGCGGCCGCCGACCTTCATGCCCTGCACGCCCTGGTCCCAGCCCTTGATGACACGGCCGCCACCCAGCGGGAAGCGGAACGGCGTGCCGCGGTTCCAGCTGGCGTCGAACTCCTCACCCGTGCTGAAAGCGACACCCACATAGTGGACGGTGACGGTCTGGCCCGCCTGCGCAACCGCGCCGTCGCCCTCCCAGATGTCCTTGATCTCGAGGTCCGCCGGGGGCTCGCCACCCGGGAAGTCGATCTCGGGCTTGTCGATGCTCACGTCTTACGCTCCATGCTTGTTGTGGAAAGGCAACGGCCCCAGTCTTTCATCACCTCGGGCGGCCTCACATCTTCGCCAGGAGGTCCACCGTGAAGACCAGCGTGGCTCCCTTGGCGATGCCGCTGCCCTGCGGCGGATTGTCGCCGTAGCCCAGGTCCGGCGGGATGACGATCAGCACCCGGCTGCCGACCTTCTTGCCGGTCAGCCCCTGCGACCACCCCTTGACGACCTGCTGGAGCGAGAACGACACCAGCTGCTTGTTGGCGTACGTCGAGTCGAACTCCTTGCCGGTGTCCCACTGCACGCCCTTGTACTGCACCAGCACCGTGTTCTCCGCGGTGACCTCGTCGCCGTCACCCTCGATGACATAGTTCGCCACCAGCTTCTTCGGCGGGTCCGTCTTGGGGACCTCCAGGGAAGGCGCCTTGCCATCGGTGTTCGTGCCGACCTTGGGCAGATCGACGTTGTCCTGGGCGACCTCGCTGCCCTTGGCGGAGCTCTTGGTGCTGAACGTGTCCTTGATGTCGACCACGAACACCAGCGTGTCGGTGCCCTTGACCCCGGCCTGCGCGTTGCCCTCCTTGCCGTAGGCCCAGGTCGGCGGGACGGCCATCTCGACGCGGCTGCCGACCTTCTTGCCGGTCAGGCCGTACCGCCAGCCTTCGAAGATCTGGCCCTGGGCGAGCTGGACGAGCGCCGTCGTCTTGGCATCGTAGGAATTTGCGAAGACCTTCGCCGTGTCCCAGACCTGGCCGAGGTAGTGGGCCTGGATGTAGTCGTTCTCCGCCACCACCTTGCCGCCGCCCGCGATGACCGTCTTCACCGCGAGATCCTTCGACGGATCTCCGCTGCCCTTGGCGACCGTCGGCTTCTCACCGAACTTCGTGCCCGCAGTGATCGCCGGCAGCGGACCGTCCACGATCTTCGGCGACGGCGCCGCCTCCGGAGCCGAGGGCGAGGCACTGCCGTTCCCCTCGGCCGAATCGGCCCCGTCGTCGTCGCCGCATCCGGCGAGCGTGACCAGTCCTGCGGGTACGGCAATCAGAAGTGAGCGTCGGCGCACGGTGGGGGCCTCGTAATCGGTCGATCTTGTGGATGGCGTGCGCGCAACTCTACGGCGTGAGAAGGGCGCCGTACGGTAAACGTACGGCGCCCGTGTTGCGTTCCGGCAATCCGCGGAACGTATGGCTCACATACCGGCGATCAGTTTCTCCACCCGGTCGTCCACCGAACGGAACGGGTCCTTGCACAACACCGTGCGCTGGGCCTGGTCATTGAGCTTGAGATGCACCCAGTCGACGGTGAAGTCGCGGCGCTGTTCCTGGGCCCTGCGGATGAAGTCACCGCGCAGCCGGGCCCGAGTGGTCTGCGGCGGAACGGACTTGCCCTCGAAGATCTTCAAGTCGTTGCAGATACGCGCGGCTTGACCCTTCTTCTCCAGCAGGTAGTACAGACCACGACGGCGGTGGATGTCGTGGTAGGCGAGGTCTATCTGCGCGACCCGCGGATGCGACATGGTCATGTTGTGCTTGGCCCGGTACCGCTCGATCAACTTGTACTTCATGACCCAGTCGATCTCGGTGCCGATCCGGTCGAGGTCCTCGGCCTCGATCGCGTCCAGCGTGCGGCCCCACAGCTCCAGGACCTGCTCCACCGTGCCGGTCCGGATGCCGCGGCGCTCACAGAAGTCCACGGCCTTCTCGTAGTACTCGCGCTGCACCTCCAGCGCGGAGGCCTCCCGGCCACTGGCCAGGCGCACCTTGCGCCGGCCCGTGATGTCGTGGCTGACCTCGCGGATCGCCCGGATCGGGTTCTCCAAGGTCAGGTCCCGCATCACCGTGCCCGCCTCGATCATGCGCAGCACCAGGTCGGTCGCACCGACCTTGAGCAGCATGGTCGTCTCGGACATGTTCGAGTCACCCACGATGACATGCAGGCGCCGGTAGCGCTCGGCATCCGCGTGCGGCTCGTCGCGCGTGTTGATGATCGGCCGGGAACGGGTCGTCGCCGAAGAGACGCCCTCCCAGATGTGCTCCGCCCGCTGACTCACGCAGTACACGGCACCACGCGGGGTCTGCAGGACCTTGCCCGCACCGCACAGCAGCTGGCGCGTGACAAGGAACGGAATGAGGATGTCCGCGAGCCGGGAGAACTCCCCGTGCCGGGCCACCAGATAGTTCTCGTGGCAGCCATACGAGTTGCCCGCCGAGTCGGTGTTGTTCTTGAAGAGGTAGACGTCGCCCGCGATTCCTTCCTCGTGCAGGCGTCGTTCGGCGTCCACCAGGAGTCCTTCGAGAATGCGCTCGCCCGCTTTGTCGTGGGTGACCAGTTCGGTCACGTTGTCACATTCGGGTGTCGCGTATTCCGGATGTGAGCCCACGTCGAGATACAGGCGGGCGCCGTTTCGCAGAAAGACATTGCTGCTGCGGCCCCATGACACGACACGGCGGAAGAGGTACCGCGCCACCTCGTCAGGCGACAGGCGGCGCTGTCCCCTGAACGTGCACGTGACGCCGTACTCGTTCTCCAGCCCGAAAATGCGGCGGTCCATGACTGAACATTACGCCCGATCCCCCGAGCTGAAACGGGGTTCGACGGCACGGTTTGGATCATTTTCCGATGAAGCCGCAACCACCGCACCCCTCACAGGAGCTGCGAGGACCCGCCCCGTGGCCAGCAGGACCAGCAACGACACGGCCCCCGCGGCACCCGGCACCGCGAACCCCCACAGGGCCCCGCCCACCTCGACGACCGGCCCCGCCAGACCCGTTCCGACCGACGCACCCACCGTGAACGTCGTCACGAGCCAAGAGAACGCCTCCGTGACCGTACCGCGCGGCGCATGCCGATCGACCAGCACGAACGCACAAGCGATACACGGCGCGAGGAACACACCCGCGAGCACGGCCAGCAGCGTCATCGCCACCACACCCGGCATCAGCATCAGCGGCAGATAACACACCGCCAGAAGCGCCACCAGCAGCCGCAGTCGCCGCGCCGGCTCACCGGCCCACTGCCGCCCCCCGTACACCACACCACCGATCAGCGCACCCAGCCCGATACCCGCCATCAGCCAGCCGTACACCGCGTCACCACCATGGTCGTCCGCGTACGACACCGCCGCGACCGCGATCGAACCGAGCGCCATCCCGATGAACAAGAACGCAGCCAGCAGCGCCAGCAGCCCCCGTGAACGCAACGCCCCCAACCAGTGCGCCTCACGCGGCTCCGAACGCCACGCGCGCGAAGGCGCCGACACGACCACCGAAAGCGCACCCAACACCCCGACGACGTTCAGAAGAAGCAACGCCACCTGCGCCGACCACAGCGACGCACCCAGCGTCAGCAGCAACGGCCCGACCGTGAACATGACTTCCTGCGCCACCGCATCCATGGCATACGCCGCGTGCACCTGGTCCTCCCGGTGAAGGACCGACGACCACAACGCCCGCAGACCACCCTCCAGGGGCGGCGTGAACAGCCCGGCAGCCGCGACGGCCGCATAAGCGAGCGGCAGCGGTCCGATCCCCACGAAGGTGAACACGGCCATCGCGAGGGCGGAAGCGACCGCGGCGGGCAGCTGCACCCGCGGCTGGCCGTACAGGTCCACCAGCCGGCCCAGCACCGGCTGCCCCACGGCGTTCGCAACCCCGTACACGGCCGCCAGACCGCCGGCCAAGCTGTACGAGCCGCCCTCCGCGCGCACGAACAGCACGATGGCGAGAGCGGCGACAGCGTTCGGCAGCCGCCCTATGAGCGTGCCGGCGAGCAGCCGGGCGGCGTGCCTCGCCCTGAGGATCTCCACGTATGCGCCGGTCATCAGCCGCGCCGCCCTCCACCGAGTCAAGTTTTACGTATAACGTCTCCCGTCATACGTACCATGTGCGCTGTTCACCAGTCCAGACGAAGGAGCAGGCCCACGGTGGCACACGGCAGCACCCGGCCCACCAGCCGAGACGTCGCCCACGCGGCGGGAGTCTCCCAGGCCGCGGTCTCCCTAGTGCTCGGCGACAAGTGGCGCGGCCGCGTCTCCGAGACCACAGCCGAACGCGTCCGCGAAGCCGCCCGCCAACTGGGCTACCGACCCAACCTCGCCGCCCGCAACCTCCGCCTCGGCCACACCCGAACCGTCCTCCTCGTCGTCCCCGCCCTGACCACCGAGTTCTTCGCCGGCGTTTACACCGGCGCCGCCCGCATCGCCGCCCAGAACGGCTTCGGCGTCGTCCTCTACCCCTCCCCCGAAGGCATCGGCCCCGCCCGCGACCCCTTCGCCTCCGCCCAAGCCGCCCTCGACGGCGTCATCGCCTCCTCCATGGCCGCCGACGCCCTCACCGCCATCCGCGGCGACCAACTCCCCCTCGTCATGCTCGACAGCGACCCCCAGGGCAGCCTCGGCGCCGCCACCGTCAACCTCGACATCACCGACGGCGTCCGCCAAGTCGCCGAACACCTGCTCACCCTCGGCCACCGCCGCATCCTGCACCTCGCAGCCGACGTACCGTCCTGGACCTTCGACGTACGCGCGCGCGAGCTCGCCGCACGCATCGGCGAAGTACCCGGCACATCACTGCTCACCATCCGCGCACCCATCTCCATCGAAGGCGCCCGCACCGCAGCCGAAACCGCACTCTCCGCCAAAGGCCCCCGCCCCACCGCGATCATCTGCGACGACGACAAACTCGCCGCCGGCGCCTACAAGGCCGTACGCCGCCTCGGCCTGCGCATCCCCGACGACATCTCCGTCACCGGCCTGGACGACCTCGCCCTCGCCACCGCCATCGACCCCGAACTGACCACCGTACGACTGGACGCCGAACTGTTCGGAGAACGCGGCATGCAAGCCCTCCTGGCGGTCCTGGAAGGCCGTGAACCCGAAGCGGGCGACATTCCGGTCCAGCTCGTCGTACGCGGCTCCACAGCGCCACCCAGCGCCCCCTGAACGCCACCGTGAACGCCCTGTGCCCCGGCCGAGCGGGCGGCCGGGGCACAGTACGGGCGAAACAAGGTTGGACGAGTGAAATAGGCGCTACTCCTCGGAACCGCCGGAGTCCTCGGAATCCTCGGCACCATCGGCACTCTCGGCCTCGGTGGTCGCTCCCCCCGCCTCCAGCAACCGAGCCAGCTGACGACCCACGATGCGCTTGAACTTCCGCGACTGCGGACGCGTACGGTCCAGCACCGCGACCTCCAGGCGCTCCGCGGGAATCTCCCGCTGCGTGCCGTTCGACTCACGAGACAGAGCCTGGACCGCCAGCTTCAGAGCCTCGGCAAGACTCATGCCGTCCTGATGACGCTGATCCAGATAGTTACTGATCAACTCGGCATTACCGCCGACCGCGACCGAGCCGTGCTCGTCCACGATCGAGCCGTCATGCGGCAGCCGATAGATCTGGTCACCCTCCGGAGTCTCACCGACCTCGGCGACGACCAACTCCACCTCGTACGGCTTCTCCGCCGCGGAAGAGAAGATCGTGCCCAGCGTCTGGGCGTAGACATTGGCGAGACCACGGGCGGTCACATCGTCACGGTCATAGGTGTAACCACGAAGATCGGCATACCGCACACCACCGATCCGCAGATTCTCGTACTCGTTGTACTTGCCGGCCGCCGCGAAGCCGATCCGGTCATAGATCTCGCTGAACTTGTGCAGCGCGCGGGACGGGTTCTCGCCGACGAAGACAATGCCGTCGGCATACTGCAGCACGACCAGGCTGCGGCCACGGGCGATGCCCTTACGGGCGTACTCCGCCCGGTCGGCCATGGCCTGCTGGGGTGAGACATAGAACGGCGTCGACACCGGTTATCCGTCCCTTTCTGTCGAAGTCACAGGATCACCTTGATAAGACCGACCCGCCGCCTACAGCAGCGCGGCCCGCGGGCCGTCGGGCTGCTCCAGACGCCGCTCCAGGATGGAACGGGCGATCTCAGACGACTCGTCATCGCTGAGCCGACGGAAGCCGGACTCGGTGATCACGGTGACGATCGGGTAGATCCGGCGGGCGACATCGGGACCACCGGTCGCCGAGTCGTCGTCAGCCGCGTCATACAGGGCCTGCACCACGAGCGTCGTGGCCTCGGCCTCGCTCAGGTCATCACGGAAGAGCTTCTTCATGGCACCACGCGCGAAGATCGACCCCGAGCCGGTGGCAGCGAAACCATGCTCCTCGGAACGACCACCGGTCACGTCGTAGGAGAAGATCCGCCCCTTCTCCCGATCCACGTCATACCCCGCGAAGATCGGCACCACGGCCAACCCCTGCATGGCCATCCCCAGGTTCTGCCGAATCATCGTCGACAGACGATTCGCCTTACCCTCCAGCGACAGCTGAGCACCTTCGACCTTCTCGAAGTGCTCCAGCTCCAACTGGAAGAGCTTCACCATCTCAATGGCCAGACCGGCCGTACCGGCCATACCCACGGCCGAGTACTCGTCGGCCGGGAAGACCTTCTCGATGTCACGCTGGGCGATGACATTGCCCATGGTGGCCCGACGGTCACCGGCGAGCACCACGCCCCCCGGGAACGTCACACCGACGATGGTCGTCCCGTGCGGCGCCTCGATCACGCCCTGCGTGGGCGGGAGTTGCCGGTTGCCGGGCAGCAGCTCCGGCTGATGCTCGGAGAGAAAGTCCACGAACGAGGACGACCCAGGCGTCAGGAAGGCAGCTGGTAGACGCCCGGTGCTACGAGTGTTGGCTTCCACGCGATTCCTTCCAAGTAAGCGGCGGCCCGGCGGACGGCGTCGGGATCGTCTCCCAACTTGCCGATGGCCGAATTGCAGTTGAAGCACAGTACGCCACGGACCCTACCCGTCTTGTGGCAGTGATCCACATGTACGGCCGGAGCCTTCAGACAGATCACGCAAAGCCCCATCTGAGAGGCAACCATCTCGTCACGCTCGGCTTCGGTGAGGCCGTAGTGGCGCTTCAAATGACGCGCGCGGCTTTTGGCCGCCCGGCAGGCTTTGCAGCTGGTCGAGAGGCCATCGCTAGCTGTTGCGTTGCGATGCCACTCACTGTGCGGCTTGACCTCGCCGCAGCACCGACAAAATTTGTGGCCCTCGGGCGTCTCCACGCGGGGCCGCACGTTCTTTCCCTTGGCCAGCTGACGAGCCTGGTGATACCCCGCCCAGCACTCTCGGCAGTAGGCCTGCAGCCCGTCACGAGCCGCTTTGTTACTGGCGAAGGCTGCCCGCGGCTTGGACTGCTTACACCGCGAGCAACGCTTCACACCCTCTTCGCTTGCCACCTCGAACGGCCCCCGAAGCCTTTGATTCGAAGGCTACTCGCCGCCCTTCTGAACGAAACTACGGACGAAGTCCTCGGCGTTCTCCTCGAGGACATCATCAATCTCGTCCAGAACCGAGTCGACGTCGTCGCTCAGCTTCTCCTGCCGCTCCTTGAGGTCCTCAGAAGCCTGCGTCTCTGCCGCCTGCTCCTCGACCTCCTCAGTGGAACGCGTGGCCTTCTGCTGTCCGCCGCCGGTGTCCTTGGTTGCCATATCCCTCACCCCGCTCAGTTCGCCCGACATGGTCGACAGGTCGGCTTTCCTGCCGATCGGTGATGATCAGACCCTACAAGCCGGGTCTGACATCGGCCCCGCAGTTTCTCCAACGTACGGGGGCCATCTCGATGATTCCCGGACGCCGGGTTTTCCACCCTGCCCAGCCGACGTCCGGCCGACACCGTCCCAGTCCCCCTCAGTTGCCTGACAGGACCCTGACCAGGTCTTCTGCCGTACGGCAACGGTCCAGGAGCTCCTTGACGTGATTTCGCGTTCCGCGAAGTGGTTCGAGGGTTGGAACGCGCTGGAGGGAGTCCCGGCCGGGCAGGTCGAAGATCACCGAGTCCCAGGAGGCCGCGGCGACGTCGTCGGCGTACTGCTCCAGGCAGCGCCCGCGGAAGTACGCGCGTGTGTCCTCCGGCGGCTTGGCCTTGGCCCGCTCGACCTCCGTCTCGTCCAGGAGGCGCTTCATCCGTCCTCGGGCCGCCAGACGGTTGTAGAGGCCCTTCTCGGGGCGTACGTCGGCGTACTGGAGGTCGACGAGGTGGAGCCTGGCTGCGTCCCAGTCGAGGTTGTCGCGGCGGCGGTAGCCCTCCATGAGCTCTCGCTTGGCGACCCAGTCGAGTTCGCCGGCCAGGCTCATCGGATCCCGTTCCAGGCGGTTCAGGGTGTCTTCCCACCGGGACAGGACGTCCTTGGTCTGCTCGTCCGCGTCCGCGCCGAAGCGCTCC
The DNA here is from genome assembly GCF_004028635.1 of Streptomyces cyaneus. Classification (GTDB taxonomy): domain Bacteria; phylum Actinomycetota; class Actinomycetes; order Streptomycetales; family Streptomycetaceae; genus Streptomyces; species Streptomyces cyaneus. The sequence goes on from NZ_ML138678.1 coordinate 328,394, forward strand.
TCCACGTACTTGCGGGAGAGCTCGAAGTACTCCATCTGGAGCTGTACGGCGGTGAGTGTGCGGCCGCTGCGGAGGGTGATCAGGCGCTTGAGGGACGGGTCGTGCGAGACCTGGTGGAGTGTGCGTACGGGCTGGTCGACGGCCAGGTCCACGGCGATGAAGCTGTCTTCGATCATCGACAGGACCAGGGCCGTCGTACCCAGCTTGAGGTAGGTCGAGATCTCCGAGAGGTTCGCGTCGCCGATGATCACGTGCAGGCGGCGGTACTTCTCGGCGTCGGCGTGCGGCTCGTCGCGGGTGTTGATGATCGGGCGCTTGAGCGTGGTCTCCAGCCCCACCTCGACCTCGAAGTAGTCCGCGCGCTGGCTGAGCTGGAAGCCGTGTTCGTGGCCGTCCTGGCCGATGCCGACGCGGCCTGCTCCAGTGACGACCTGGCGGGAGACGAAGAAGGGCGTGAGGTGGCGCACGATGTCTGAGAAGGGGGTTTCCCGCTTCATCAGGTAGTTCTCGTGCGTGCCGTAGGAGGCGCCCTTGTTGTCGGTGTTGTTCTTGTAGAGGTGGATGGGTTGGGCGCCGGGGAGCTGGGCGGCGCGTTCGGCGGCTTCGGCCATGATGCGTTCGCCGGCCTTGTCCCACAGGACGGCGTCGCGTGGGTTGGTGACCTCGGGCGCGCTGTATTCGGGGTGTGCGTGGTCGACGTAGAGTCGCGCTCCGTTGGTGAGGATGACGTTGGCGAGGCCGATGTCCTCGTCGGTGAGCTGGCTGGAGTCGGCGGCCTCGCGGGCGAGGTCGAAGCCTCGCGCGTCCCGCAGCGGGTTCTCCTCCTCGAAGTCCCAGCGGGCCCGGCGGGCCCGGTGCATCGCCGCCGCGTAGGCGTTGACGATCTGGGATGAGGTGAGCATGGCATTGGCGTTGGGGTGGCCGGGGACGGAGATCCCGTACTCCGTCTCGATGCCCATTACTCGCCGTACGGTCATGCGGCCCTCCTTGCCCGGCGGCACCCTCGGTCGTGGGCGCCGCACAGATACCGCTGGCGCTCGGTTGCGTGTGCGGTGCCCGTCCCCGCACTGCGCGACTCGGCGGTATGGAAGAGCCTAGAACGCCTCTGCGCTGGTGGGGAGATCATTTGCGTCATTGCCTTGCACGCCTCGTGTTCCGGTTCTGGCCTGAAAAACAGTGGGCTGCGGGTACCCGGTGAGGGCACCCGCAGCCGCCCTGTCTTTTACAGGTACTGACCGGTGTTCGCCACCGTGTCGATGGAGCGTCCGGTGTCTGCGCCCTGCTTTCCGGTGATGAGGGTGCGGATGTAGACGATCCGTTCGCCCTTCTTTCCGGAGATTCGGGCCCAGTCGTCCGGGTTGGTGGTGTTGGGCAGGTCCTCGTTCTCCTTGAACTCGTCCACGCATGCCTGGAGGAGGTGGGAGACGCGGAGGCCCTTTTGGTTGTGTTCGAGGAAGTCCTTGATCGCCATTTTCTTGGCGCGGCCCACGATGTTTTCGATCATGGCGCCGGAGTTGAAGTCCTTGAAGTAGAGGACTTCCTTGTCGCCGTTGGCGTAGGTGACTTCCAGGAAGCGGTTTTCCTCGGATTCGGCGTACATCTGTTCGACGGCGGTCTGGATCATGCTCTGGACCGTGGTCGTCCTGCTGTCGCCGTGTTCGCCGAGGTCCTCGGGGTGCAGTGGGAGGCGTTCCGTGAGGTACTTGCCGAAGATGTCCTTGGCGGCTTCGGCGTCGGGACGCTCGATCTTGATTTTCACGTCGAGGCGGCCGGGGCGCAGGATGGCGGGGTCGATCATGTCCTCGCGGTTGGAGGCGCCGATGACGACCACGTTCTGCAGGCCTTCGACACCGTCGATCTCGGCGAGCAGCTGGGGGACGATGGTGTTTTCCACGTCGGAGCTGACGCCGGAGCCGCGGGTACGGAAGAGGGATTCCATCTCGTCGAAGAAGACGATGACGGGTGTGCCCTCGCTGGCCTTTTCTCGGGCTCGCTGGAAGACGAGGCGGATTTGTCGCTCGGTTTCGCCGACGTACTTGTTGAGGAGCTCGGGGCCCTTGATGTTGAGGAAGAAGCTCTTGCCTTGGGCTTGGCCGGTGACTTCGGCGACCTTTTTGGCCAGCGAGTTGGCGACGGCCTTGGCGATGAGTGTCTTGCCGCATCCGGGGGGCCCGTAAAGGAGGACGCCCTTGGGTGGGCGCAGTTCGTGCTCCTTGAACAGGTCGGGGTAGAGGTACGGGAGCTCGACTGCGTCGCGGATCATTTCGATCTGGTTGCCCAGGCCGCCGATCTGCTCGTAGCCGATGTCGGGTACTTCTTCGAGGACGAGTTCTTCGACCTCGCTCTTGGGCACGACTTCGTAGACGTAGCCGGAGCGGGGTTCGAGCAGGAGGGCGTCGCCGGGGCGGATGGTGACGTCCAGCAGTGGCTCGGCGAGCCGTACCACCCGTTCCTCGTCGGTGTGCCCGACCACGAGGGCGCGTTCGCCGTCCTCGAGGATCTCCTTGAGGGTGACGATGTCGCCGACGCTCTCGTACTCCATGGCCTCGACCACGTTGAGTGCTTCGTTGAGCATCAGTTCCTGGCCGCGCCTGAGGTCGTCGAGTTCGACGCTCGGGCTGACGTTCACGCGGAGTTTGCGTCCTCCGGTGAAGATGTCTGCGGTGCCGTCCTCGTTGGCTTGCAGGAAGACACCGAAGCCGGCCGGTGGCTGTGCGAGCCGGTCGACTTCTTCCTTGAGGGCCACGATCTGGTCGCGGGCCTCACGGAGCGTGTTGGCGAGTCGCTCGTTCTGTGCGGAGACGCCGGCCAGATTGGTCTGCAGCTCGACGATCCGCTCTTCGAGAATCCTCGTGTGTCGCGGAGAGTCGGCGAGCTTGCGTCGCAGGACGGCGATCTCCTGCTCAAGGTAGGCGATCTGCCCGGCCGGGTCGTCGGACCCTCGTCCCGGGCGGATGCCGCGGTTCATGTCGTCGTCGTGGGCTGCCACGGTCCTCACCTCCTCCAAGGGGAGCTGGACGCTTCCAGACCCTACCTGGGTGGGTGTCGATTGAAACCCCTAGATCACAAAGACTGTCGAGGTGTGTCCGATCTTCACCCTTGCGCTCTCCCTCACGCCAGGGGAATACCCACCGAACATGATTGGAAAGCCGCCGCAGGTAGGCTCGAAGCGTTCAACACCCGTCAGAGCTGGCCGGATTCCCGTTCGGCTCGACGTAGTAGACGGCAGGGAGAGATGAGCGTGGAGCAGGCGGCCGGGGTCGAGGGGCAGGCGCTGGAGGTCTGGATCGACCAGGATCTCTGTACTGGCGACGGGATCTGCGCCCAGTACGCGCCGGAGGTGTTCGAGCTGGACATCGACGGTCTGGCCTATGTGAAGAGCGGCGAGGACGAGCTGCTGCAGGCCAAGGGGGCCACAACGCCCGTACCGTTGCCGCTTCTCACGGATGTGGTGGACTCGGCGAAGGAGTGTCCGGGCGAGTGCATCCATGTGCGTCGCGTTTCGGACAAGGTCGAGGTGTTCGGTCCGGACGCCGAGTGACCTTTCATTTACGGGGTGTTACGACTGTCTGATTTCTCACACGTGCTGGTGGCGTGGGTCAGACGCTGTGGGCACCGGCGGGTGTCGAGCGGACGAACGCGCCGTTCTTCCACTGCCACTTCGCGCTGTTCTTCACGTCCGGGCAGCAGCGCGGTACGTCGGTTGACGAGTAGCCGAGCAGGTCGGTGGCGACGGCTCCGTCACGGACGGCGACGTCACTGACGGTGATGCCGTCCTTCGGGTTGATGAGGGTGGCGATGAGGCGGGGGGCGGCGGTTTCCGTGGCCCGGGTGAGGACGTAGAGGCCGTCGGGCGGGGTGCCCATGGGTGAGTCGCAGTGCACGACGGCCACGGTTTCGGGGCTGCCGTCGCCGTCCAGGTCTCCGGTGGCCTTCTTGACCACGATCGCCTTCACCGGCCCGCATTCGAGCGGGAAGTCGACGCCTGTGGGGTCGGGGGGCGTGGTGGCCGCGGGGGCGTTCTTGGCTTCCGGGCCGGCTGTCTGGGCCGCCGTGGCCGAGTTGGGCTGCAGGACCGAGGAGAGGGCCACGACACCGGCGAGGGCTGTGGCGGTGGCGAGCCAGTGGATCGGACGGGTGTGGGTGTGTGCCAGTTCCGGGACGGCGGATTGCTGCACTAGGAGCGTCTCCTGTGAGGGCTGTGCCGGTGGGGGTGGTGGTGGGGGTGGCCAGCATGGTGCCACACGTCACAGTCCGGGGGAACGGCGGGGGTGTGGAGTTGCGGTGCCGGATGTCCGGTGGTTGGGGGTGCGCAGGGGCGTACGGGTGTCTTGCGATGTTCGGATTGTCGGTTGTTGGTGTTGCGTCAACAGAAAGGCGCTGTGGTCGAGTTCCCGGGGCGTTCCGGGAACTCGACCACAGCGCTTGTACGTTGAATGCGGCACGGGGCCGCCTCAGCGGCCGGCGCCTCCGTCGGCGTTGGGGCCTTCGTAGTCCTCGCCGTAGGCGCCCTTGGCGGGGCGGCGGCGGCGCATGGGGGGCTCGACACCGTCGGCGAGGCGGCGGGCGGTGAGCAGGAAGCCGGTGTGGCCGATCATCCGGTGGTCGGGGCGGACGGCCAGGCCCTCGATGTGCCAGTTGCGGATCATCGTCTCCCAGGCGGTCGGCTCGTTGAAGCAGCCGATCTCGCGGATGGACTCGACGGTCCGGGCGAGCTGGGTGGTGGTGGCGACGTAGCAGCAGACGATGCCGCCGGGGACGAGCGCCTTGGAGACGGCCTCCAGGCACTCCCAGGGGGCGAGCATGTCGAGGATGACGCGGTCGACGTCGGTGTCGCTGAGGTTGTCCTGGAGGTCGCCGACGGTGAGCTGCCAGGCGGGGTGGGGGCCGCCGAAGTAGCGCTCCACGTTCTGCTTGGCGATGTCGGCGAAGTCCTCGCGGCGCTCGTAGGAGTGCAGCATGCCCTGGTCGCCGATGGCGCGCAGCAGGAAGCTGCTGAGCGAGCCGGAGCCGACGCCGGCCTCGACGACGCGGGCGCCGGGGAAGATGTCGGCGAAGGCGAGGATCTGCCCCGCGTCCTTGGGGTAGACGACGGCTGCCCCGCGGGGCATGGACAGGACGTAGTCGGGGAGCAGGGGGCGCAGCGCGAGGTAGGCGACGTTCCCGGTGGTGCGGACAACGCTGCCCTCGGGAGCGCCGATCAGCTCGTCGTGGGGGAAGGAACCCTTGTGGGTGTGGAAGTTCTTCCCGTCCTCGAGCGTGAACGTGTAGTGGCGGCCCTTGGGGTCGGTCAGCTGAACCTGGTCCCCGACCTTGAAGGGCCCGCGCCTGCGGGCGGCACCGGTCGGTTCGGACATGTGAACAGCCTACCGGCGTTTCGGGGGGTCGCCGACCACGCGTGTGTGCCGGTGGTTCAGCTGGGGCGGGCCATGGCCTTCACGAAGGCGCGTTCCACGTCGGCCGCGGACAGGACGCCGTAGATCTCGCCGGTCTCCTCGACGACGAGGTACTCGGTCGCCGGGGTGGCGCGCAGGGCGTCGAGGAGTTCCTCGCCCGCCAGCTCGGCGGAGACGCGCATGCCGTCGGTCAGGTCCTGGGCGAGGCCGCTGACGGCGACCCAGGGGCGGCGGTGTTCCGGTACGCCGACGATGGCTGCCTCGCGGACGAGGGAGAGGGGGTTGCCGTCGGCGTCGACGACGACCAGGGCGCGGGCGCCGGCGGCGTTGGCGCGGCGCAGGGCTTCGGAGAGGGGGGTGTCGGTCTCTACCGGGACGGCGCGGCGGGTGAGGGCGCGGGCGCGCAGTTCGGGGAGGTGTTCGCGCAGGCGGGCCATGCGCAGGCTGTTGCCGGCGCCGGTCCAGATGATCGCGGCGAGGATGGCGGCGAGCAGGGCGTCCATGACGGTGTCCATGCCGACGTTGTCGACGGCGTCGGAGCCGAGGGCGCCGGACTGGGTGAGCAGTGGGAGGCCGACGAGGACGGAGACGGCGAGGGCGCGGCCGATCCAGGCGGCGGCGATGGTGCCGGTCATCGGCTTGCCGGTGATCTTCCAGACGACGGCGCGGAGCATGCGGCCGCCGTCGAGGGGCAGGCCGGGGAGGAGGTTGAAGGCGGCCACGATGAGGTTGGAGACCATGAGGCCGGCCAGTAGGACGCCGGGGACGGTGCCGGGTTCGACGGTCTGCATGGCGGCGTAGAAGACGCCGGCGAGGACGAGGGAGAGCAGTGGGCCGACGAAGGCGAGCACGAACTCCCGTCCGGGTGTCTCGGCTTCCTTCTCGATCTCGGAGACGCCTCCGAAGAACTGCAGCTGGATGCGGCGCACGGGGAGTTTGAAGCGGAGTGCGGCGACGGTGTGGGCGAGTTCGTGGACGAGGACGGAGGCGTAGAAGGCGACGGCGAAGAAGAGGGAGACGAGGTAGCGGGCGGCGCCGAGCTCGGGCAGTACCCGGTCGAGCTGGCCGCCGAAGACCCAGGTGATGAGGGCGGCGACGAGGAACCAGCTGGGTGCGACGTACACGGGCACGCCGAACGGCCGGCCCATGAGCAGCCCGCCTCGGGGATCCCGGGGGCGCTGGGGCGGGCGGGTCTTGACCGAGCCGGAGTGGGCGAGGGTGCGGTCGTGGGTGTCGGGGGTGGGGTGGGGCGGCTGGGTGGGTTGGTCGTCCGGCGGGGTGGGGGCGTGGGGGCGTGGGCCCTCGTCGGCGCCGTTCGCGCTCGGGTGGTCGGCCTCGTGGCTGTCGGGAGTGCGGGGGTCGGCGGGGCCGCTGGGGGCGGGGGTCTGCTGCGCGTGGGGCTGGGGGGGTGCCGGGGTCGTGGGGTGGTGAGCGGGGTCGCCGGGAGCCTGGTGGGTTGTGGGTGCGTCCGGCGCCCGGCGGGGGGCCTCACCGTCGGTGGAGTCGTGCGCGTCCCCGGAACCTTGTGCCGGTGGCCGGCCCGCGGAGCTGTCACCGCTGCTCTCGCTGTCGGCGCTCTCGCCGCCTGTGTCACTCGGGTCGTCCGCGTCCCGTGAGTGCCGCGGGGTCTCGTCCTGCGAGCGGTCCTCGGCGCGGAGTGGTGGCTGGGTGGCTTCGCGTACGGCGTCGTCCCGGTCGGTGTCCAATGGCTGGGCGTCCGTGGGCTGTTCGGCGTTCGGGGCCGGGTCGGGGCGTGTGGGGTCGGTGGCCGGGGTCATACGGTCTGTTCGGCGCTCGGTCGACTCGCCGGTGCCGGACCGCGGCTGCCCGCTCCCGCCGCTCTCGTCCACGGTGTCCCCTCGTTCGAAGCGTCTTCCGCGCCTGCCGGGCGGATGGGTCTCGGGTCGATGGTATGCGGCCGTGGTGACGCCTTTCGCCCCGGCACCCCCTCAGTTTCCCCGGCGGGCGCAGGCGTAACGGCGGCGGCTGGGTCACTGTCAGTGGCGGGCCGTAAGGTCTGTGGTCATGGAGACGAGCACGGAGGGTGCCGCGGAGGACTGCGGCAGTGACGTCGCGCCGGTGACAGAGACGGTGGCGGACGGGTACCCGGCGGGGGCACAGGTGTACCCGGCGGGGGCGGACGGTGCGGTGGCGACGGTCGAGGCGGGTGAGGCGGGTGAGGGCGCGGCCACGGCGGTCGTTGCGGCTGCGCGCCCGGCCATAGCGCCGGCTTCGCTGTCGCCGTCGCGTGCCAGTGACTTCATGCAGTGCCCGCTGCTCTACCGGTTCCGGGTGATCGACCGGCTGCCCGAGAAGCCGAGCGCGGCGGCGACCAAGGGCACCCTCGTGCACGCGGTGCTGGAGCGGCTCTTCGACGCCCCGGCCGCCGAGCGGACCGCTCCGCGCGCGAAGTCCCTCGTCCCGGGCCAGTGGGATCGGCTGCGCGAGAGCAGGCCGGAGGTCGTGGAGCTGTTCGAGGACGATCCGGAGGGCGAGCGGCTGGCGACGTGGCTCGGTGAGGCGGAGCAGCTGGTGGAGCGCTGGTTCAGTCTCGAGGATCCGACCCGGCTGGAGCCCGCCGAGCGTGAGCTGTTCGTCGAGGCCGAGCTGGACTCGGGGCTGCGGTTGCGCGGGATCATCGACCGTGTCGATGTGGCGGCCACCGGCGAGGTGCGGATCGTCGACTACAAGACCGGCAAGGCGCCCCGGCCCGAGTATGCGGAGGGTGCGCTGTTCCAGATGAAGTTCTACGCGCTCGTCGTGTGGCGGCTGAAGCAGGTGATCCCGCGTCGGCTCCAGCTCGTCTATCTCGGCAGCGGTGACGTGCTGACGTACGACCCGGTCCGCGCCGACCTGGAGCGGGTGGAGCGCAAGCTGCTCGCACTGTGGGACGCGATCCGGCAGGCGACCGAGACGGGTGAGTGGCGTCCTCGGCCGACGAAGCTGTGCGGCTGGTGCGACCATCAGGCCCATTGCCCGGAATTCGGCGGCACTCCCCCGCCGTATCCGCTGCCGGTGAGGGTGGCTGACCCAGGTTCGGCCGGGGGTCCGGCCCGCGGCGCACCCGCAGTCGAGAACAGCGGCCCCCGGGAGATGTAGTCGCTGCCGGTCAGGGCGGGCGAGTCCGGTGGGGACACGCAGGGCAGAATGGGGCCGGACTAGCGAAGGAGACTTACGTGGCCATCCGCGTCCTACTGGTCGACGACCAGCCGCTGCTGCGTACCGGCTTCCGGATGATCCTGGAAGCGGAGCAGGACCTTGCGGTCGTGGGCGAGGCCGGTGACGGCCTCCAAGCTCTCGACCAGGTGCGGGCCCTGCAACCCGACGTGGTTCTGATGGACATCCGCATGCCTCGGATGGACGGTGTCGAGGCGACACGGCAGATCACCGGGCCGGGGCGGGACGGCCCGGCGAAGGTGCTGGTGCTGACCACCTTCGATCTCGATGAGTACGTGGTGGAGGCGCTGAAGGCAGGTGCCAGTGGCTTTCTGCTGAAGGATGCCCCGGCCAATGAGCTGGTGCAGGCGATCCGTGTGGTCGCCGCCGGTGAGGCGATGCTCGCGCCGAGCATCACGCGCCGGCTGCTCGACAAGTACGCCACGCATCTGCCCTCCGGCGACGAGCCCGTCCCGGACACTCTGCACACGCTCACCGACCGCGAGGTGGAGGTGTTGAAGCTGGTGGCGCGGGGCCTGTCCAACGCGGAGATCGCCGCCGATCTGTTCGTCAGCGAGACCACCGTGAAGACGCACGTCGGCCATGTGCTCACCAAGCTCGGTCTGCGGGACCGGGTGCAGGCCGCGGTGTACGCGTACGAGAGCGGGCTGGTGCGCCCCGGCGCACAGTAAGGCCCGCGGCTCGGCGAAGAGGTCGTGTTGCAGCGAAGAGGGCGCCCCTTGTCGAGAAGGGGCGCCCTCCGTGCGTGTACGGCGGGTACGTCCGTCCGTCAGCCCTTGCTGAGCTCCCAGAAGCGGAAGACGGTGGAGGCGTCGAGGCAGTACTCCAGGCCGTAGACGTTGTCGCGGACAACGGCGTACTGCTTGGCCTGCCAGACCGGGAGGACGGGCAGTTCCTTGGCCACGATGTCCTGGAGCCGGCCGAACTCGTCGTCGGTCGCGGAGCGGTCGCTCTCGGCGGCGGTGCGCGGGATGAGCGTGCTGGTGATCGAGTTGTTGCTGTAGTTGTTGCTCAGCACGTTGCCCTTGCCGAAGAAGGGGGCCGTGAAGTTGTCGGCGTCCGGGTAGTCCGGGATCCAGCCCTTCACGTACACGCCGTACTTGCCGTCGGCGATGTCCTTCTCGTACTGGTCGAACGCGACGGACTGCACGTCGGCGTCGAACAGGCCGCTGTCGTTGAGCTGCTGCGCTATCGCCTTCAACTCCTGGTCGGTGGCGGGGCCGTAGCGCGAGGGGGTGGACCACAGGGTCAGCTTGACCTTGCCGGTGATGCCGTCGTCCTGCAGCGCGGCGGCGGCCTTGGCCTTGGAGGGGCGGGCGCCGTAGGTGTCGAAGAAGGCCGTGTTGTGGCCGCCGATGCCGGCCGGGATGATCGAGTACAGCGGGCTCGCGGTGCCCTGGTAGACGTCCTTGATGAGGGCGTCGCGGTCGATGAGGTAGGCGATGGCCTTGCGGACGCCGAGCTTGCCGGCGACCGGGTCGTCCATGTTGAAGACCAGGTGCTGGACCTCGGCGCTGCTGCCCTCGACGACCTCGACTCCCGAGTCGCCGCCGGACTTCTCGATGTCGGCGATGTCGCCCGCGGTGAGGCCTCGGTAGGCGATGTCGACCTCGCCTGCGCTCAGGGCCTTCTTCAGGGCGTCCTGGTCGCCGTGGAAGAACTTCAGCGTCACACCGGAGTTCTGCACCTCGGCGGTGCCCTTGTAGTACTCGTTGACGGAGAAGACGGCCTCTTCGTCGTCGAGGTTGTCCAGCTTGTAGGGGCCGGAGCCGACCGCGTCACCGTCCTTGCGCAGGCCCTGCGCGTCGTACTGCTCCTCGTCGACGATGGAGCCGGCGCCGGAGGCGATCTTGCTGGGGAAGGTGGCGTCGGGGGTGTTGAGCCGGAAGACGACGGTCTTGTCGTCCGGGGTCTCGACCTTGTCGAGCGTGGGGAACATGACCGCGGGACCGTCGGGGTCGTTGATCTTCAGCATGCGGTCGAAGGAGAACTTGACGTCCTCGGAGGTGAGCGCGTCACCGTTGCTGAACTTCAGCCCGTCCCGCAGGGTGCACTTGTAGACCTTCGCCTCCGTGTCGGAGAAGGCGCACTGCTCGGCGGCCTCGGGCTGCGGTTCGGTGGCGCCCTTGGGGAAGCTGAGCAGCGACTGGAAGACGTTGTTGAACAACAGCCACGAGCCGGGGTCGTAGCCGGAGGCGGGGTCGGTGGCCAGGACGTCGTCAGACATCCCCATGACCACCGAGGTGCCGGTCCCCCCGGAGTCCCCCGTTTCGGTTCCACAGCCGGTCAGCAGGCCGGAGGCCAGCCCTGCCACGACGGGCAGGACCGGCCACTGGTTGCGCATGTTCACGTACGAGTGCCTTGTCGTCGGTTGTGAGATGCCCGGGCCTCGTCCTGGATCCCGGGCCGGACCCGGCGCGCCTGGTCGGGGGCGCCGGGTGGGGGGAGACGTCAGCCGCTCACGCCGCGGCCGAGCTCCCACAGCTGAAGGGTCGAGGAGGAGTTGAGCGCGTACGCCGTACCGGTGACGTCGTCGCCCGCGGCGACGTACTGCTTGCCCTGCCACAGCGGCAGCACGGGCACGTCATTGGCGACGATGTCCTGAATGTCCGTCAGGCTGCTGGAGGCGGACAGCCGGTCGGCCGCGCGGCGGGACTCCGGGATGAGGGTGTTGCGGATCGTGCTGTTGGCGTACGGCGAGCCGAGGAAGTTGTCCTTGTCGAGGAACGGCGCGAGGTAGTTGTCGGCATCCGGGAAGTCCGGGAACCAGCCCATGCCGTAGACGTCGTACTCGCCCTTCTGCTCGGCGGGGCGGAATGTCGCCCAGGGGGTGCCCTGGATGTCGACGTCGAACAGGCCGCTGTCGTTCAGCTGCTTCTGCAGCAGCTCGAACTCCTTCTTGGTGGCCGAGCCGTAGTGGTCGGTGGTGTAGTGCAGGGTCAGCTTCACCGGGGTGGTGATGCCTGCCTTCTCCAGCAGCGACTTGGCCTTGGTCACGCTGGGCTCGCCGTACTGGTTGAAGAACGCGTTGGAATGGCCCGTGATGCTGGCGGGGACCAGTGAGTACAGCGGTTCGGCCTGGGAGCCGTAGACCTTGGAGACGAGTTCGCCGCGGTCGATGACCTGCGCCATTGCCTGGCGGACGGCCTTGCTGCGTACGGCCGGGGCGTTGGTGTTGAAGGCCAGGTAGCGGATTTCCAGGCCGGACATGTCGACGAGGTCGACGGTGTCGTCGGAGTCGGCCGAGAGCTTCTTGATCAGCTCGGGCGACATGGTGCGGGTCATCAGGTCGATGTCGCCCTGGTCGAGGGCGGTGCCCATTTCGTCGGCGTTCTTGAAGTTGCGCAGTTCCACCTTGTCGTTGTTCACCTTCAGACTCCCCTTGTAGTTGGGGTTCTTGGTGAACACGGCGGAGACCAGCTCGTCGTTCTTGACCTCGGCCTGGAGGGTGTACGGGCCGGAGCCGTCGACCTCGAAGCCGTCGCGCAGCTTGTCCTTGGCGTAGATGTCCGGGTCGACGATGCCGGCGACCGGGGTGGACAGCTTGAACGGGAAGGTGGCGTCGGCGGTCTTGAGGTGGAAGATGACCTCGCGGTCGCCCTGGGTCTCGACGGTGTCGATGGTGGACAGCAGCGCGAAGACGCCGCTGTCGGCCTTGAGGGAGCGGGCGCGGTCGATGGAGTACTTCACGTCGGCCGCGGTGACGGGGTCGCCGTTCGCGAACTTCAGGCCCTCGCGCAGGGTGCAGGCGTAGCGTTCGTTGCCGCTGTCGGTGAAGCCGCAGCTCTGGGCGGCCTCGGGCACCGGGTCGCCCTCGCCGCGCGGCTGGATCATCAGGGTCTGCACGGTCTGGCGCAGGATGTTCCAGGTGCCGACGTCGTAGGCGTAGGCCGGGTCGAGCGGGGCGGGAGCCTCCTTCGAGGCAGTGAACGCGTCCGTGGTGCCGACGACGATCGCGTCGCCGCTGTCGCTGCCGCTGTCGGTTCCGCCGCAGGCGGCGAGAACCGGCGCGAGCAGGCCGATGACGGCCGGCAGCACCAAAGTCTTGCGGTTCATGCTCGGGTTTCTCCAGCTGTCGACTCCGTGTACCCGGCATGCAGGGGTGTCGCGGCGGATCACGGGGTAAGTGCGATGTTCTCGCGACGAGATTAGTCCGCGCCCGCAGGACGGTTCGCAACCACCGGAGTTGAGGGCCCATCACGGAGTGGAACCGGGTGTGGACGCAACGAAAACCTGACAGCGGAAGGATTCGTGCGCCATCCCATCAATTGGGACACAAAGACACGCGGAGAGTCACGGAAAGAGGCCGGGAGGCACGGCCCGACCGGCCTGTCGACCCCGTCCCGCGTGGCGAACGTCACAAACTGAACAGTCTTGGTGGGCACCGGAATTCAGCCATCGGGCACGTTCGAATTTCCTTGCGGAATTCTCGCGCTATCGATGTTGCACGCTGCGTGAACATCGAGCGCATTTCCGTTGTCACGCCGCCATCAGCCCGCGCAGAAATGCCAGATCGACCTCTTCGAGCGAGGCCACCACGGTACGACGGGCGGCCGGGGTGATCGGCGCGACGGACGGAACGGCCACCACATGGCAGCCCGCGGCCTCGGCTGCGGCGACGCCGGTCGCCGTGTCCTCGACGACCGCGCATCGGGCCGGGTCGACGCCGAGTCCGGCCGCGGCGAGCAGGTAGGGGTCGGGGTACGGCTTGGTGCGCGGCACCTCGTCGCCGGCGACGGTCAGCGCGAAGTGCTGGGGGCCGAGCGAGGTGAGGACCCGGTCGATGATGCGCCGGTGGGAGGCGGAGACCAGGGCCGTGGGGATCTCGTAGGCGGCCAGCTCGGCCAGCAGTCGGGCGGCCCCCGGCATCAGCGGCAGGGCGCGGTCGATGCGGTCCTCGAAGCCCTGGTTGAGCAGCACCGTGAGCTCGGCGAGGGTGATGTCGGCGCCGGTGGCCTCGATCAGGAATCCGGCGCTGCGGGTCATGGGGCCGCCGACCACGACATGGCGCCAGGTGTCGTCGAGCGCGTGGCCGAGGCCGGCGAAGACCTCGACCTCGACGTCCCACCAGAAGCCCTCCGTGTCCACCAGGGTTCCGTCCATGTCGAGCAGCACGGCCTGGAGAGCTGAGCCCTCGGCCGTACGGGTTCCTGGTGCGGGGACCGTGCTGGTCATCCACGTACCTCCTTGAAGGGGCGATCAGGCCGGTTCCCACGAAGGGAACCGGCCTGCGGTGGACCGACCAGTGTACGACGTGTGGCGAAGAAGTGCCGGGTTTAACCGGTGTGCCCCGGGGCACACCGGTCACACGCCGGGGGGCGCCTCATCGTGCGTTGAAGTACTTCGCCTCCGGGTGGTGGATGACGATCGCGTCCGTGGACTGCTCGGGGTGCAGCTGGAACTCCTCGGACAGGTGGACGCCGATCCGCTCCGGCTGGAGCAGGTCGGCGATCTTGGACCGGTCCTCCAGGTTCGGGCAGGCGCCGTAGCCCAGCGAGAAGCGGGCGCCCCGGTACTTCAGCGCGAACATGTCTTCGATGTCGGCCGGGTCCTCCCCGGCGAAGCCCAGCTCGGAGCGCACGCGCGCGTGCCAGTACTCGGCGAGCGCCTCGGCCAGCTGCACGGACAGGCCGTGCAGTTCGAGGTAGTCGCGGTAGGCGTTCGCCTCGAACATCCGCGCGGTCTCCTCGCCGATCCGCGAGCCGACGGTGACCACCTGGAGGCCCACGACGTCCGTCTCGCCCGACTCCTGCGGGCGGAAGAAGTCTGCGAGACACAGGCGGCGGCCGCGGCGCTGGCGCGGGAAGGTGAAGCGGGTGCTCTCGTTGCCGTGCTCGTCCAGGAGGATCAGGTCGTCGTCCTTGGAGACACAGGGGAAGTAGCCGTAGACCACGGCCGCTTCGAGGAGGTTGTCCGTCTGGAGCTTGTCGAGCAGGCCGCGCAGCCGCGGGCGGCCCTCGGTCTCGACGAGTTCCTGGTACGAGGGACCGTCTCCGGTGCGGGTCTCCTTCAGGCCCCACTGGCCCTTGAAGAGGGCGCCCTCGTCGAGCCAGGACGCGTACTCCTTGAGCTGGATGCCCTTGATGACGCGGGTGCCCCAGAACGGCGGCTCGGGGACCGGGTTGTCGGTGGCGACGTCGGAGCGGACGTGGCCCTCTTCGGGACGCTCCTCCAGTACGGCTGTGGTGGCCGCGGTCCTGACCCGGCGCTGCTTGAGGTCGGGCAGCTTCGCGCCGGGTACGCCCCGCTTGACGCCGATCAGGGCGTCCATCAGGCGCAGGCCTTCGAACGCGTCCCGGGCGTAGCGGACTTCGCCCTGGTAGATCTCGTGCAGGTCCTGCTCGACGTACGCGCGCGTGAGGGCGGCGCCGCCGAGGATGACCGGGTAGTTCGCCGCCAGGCCGCGCTGGTTGAGCTCCTCCAGGTTCTCCTTCATGATCACCGTGGACTTCACCAGCAGCCCGGACATGCCGATGACGTCGGCCCGGTGCTCCTCGGCGGCCTCCAGGATCGCCGAGACGGGCTGCTTGATGCCCAGGTTGACCACGTTGTAGCCGTTGTTGGACAGGATGATGTCCACGAGGTTCTTGCCGATGTCGTGCACGTCGCCGCGCACGGTGGCCAGCACGATGGTGCCCTTGCCGTCGGCGTCCGACTTCTCCATGTGCGGCTCGAGGTAGGCGACGGCGGCCTTCATCACCTCGGCGGACTGCAGGACGAACGGCAGCTGCATCTGGCCGGAGCCGAACAGCTCGCCGACGACCTTCATGCCGTCCAGGAGGGTCTCGTTGACGATGTCCAGGGCGGGTCGGGTCTGGAGAGCCGCGTCGAGGTCGGCCTCCAGGCCGTTGCGCTCGCCGTCGATGATGCGGCGCTTGAGACGCTCCTCCAGCGGGAGGGCGGCCAGCTCCTCGGCCTTGCCCGCCTTCAGGGACTTGGCGGTGGCGCCCTCGAACAGGGCCATCAGCTTCTGCAGCGGGTCGTAGCCCTCGGCGCGCCGGTCGTAGATCAGGTCGAGGGCGGTCTGCACCTCTTCCTCGCTGAAGCGGGCGATCGGCAGGATCTTCGAGGCGTGGACGATGGCCGAGTCCAGGCCCGCCTTGACACACTCGTCGAGGAAGACGGAGTTGAGCAGGATGCGGGCGGCCGGGTTGAGGCCGAAGGAGATGTTGGACAGGCCCAGGGTGGTCTGCACATCCGGGTGGCGGCGCTTGAGTTCGCGGATCGCCTCGATGGTGGCGATGCCGTCTCCCCGGGACTCCTCCTGGCCGGTGCAGATGGTGAAGGTCAGGGTGTCGATGAGGATGTCCGACTCGAGGATGCCCCAGTTCGTCGTGAGGTCCTCGATGAGCCGCTCGGCGATCTCGACCTTCTTCTCCGGGGTGCGGGCCTGGCCCTCCTCGTCGATGGTCAGCGCGATCAGGGCGGCGCCGTGCTCCTGGGCCAGCTTGGTGACCTTGGCGAAGCGGGACTCGGGGCCGTCGCCGTCCTCGTAGTTGACGGAGTTGATGACCGCACGGCCGCCGAGCTTCTCCAGGCCGGCCTGGATGACGTCGACCTCGGTGGAGTCCAGCACGATCGGCAGCGTGGAGGCGGTGGCGAAGCGGCCGGCCAGCTCCTCCATGTCGGCGACGCCGTCGCGGCCGACGTAGTCCACGCAGAGGTCCAGCATGTGGGCGCCCTCGCGGATCTGCTCGCGGGCCATCTCCACGCAGTCGTCCCAGCGGGCCGCCAGCATGGCCTCGCGGAACTTCTTCGAGCCGTTGGCGTTGGTGCGCTCGCCGATGGCCAGGTAGGAGGTGTCCTGGCGGAACGGCACCGTCTGGTAGAGGGAGGCGGCGCCGGGCTCGGGCTGCGGCCGGCGCTCCACGGGCGTGGCTTCCCGGACTCGCTCGACGAGCTGGCGCAGGTGCTCGGGGGTGGTGCCGCAGCAGCCGCCGATGAGGTTCAACCCGTAGTCCCGTACGAAGGTCTCCTGGGCGTCGGCCAGGCCCTCGGGGTCGAGCGGGAAGTGGGCGCCGTCCTTGGTGAGGATCGGCAGTCCGGCGTTGGGCATGCACAGCAGCGGGGTGCGCGAGTGCCGGGCCAGGTAGCGCAGGTGCTCGCTCATCTCGGCGGGGCCGGTCGAGCAGTTCAGGCCGATCATGTCGATGCCGAGCGGCTCCAGCGCGGTCAGCGCGGCGCCGATCTCGGAGCCCAGCAGCATGGTGCCGGTCGTCTCGAAGGCCATCGAGACCAGCAGCGGCACATCGGTGCCGGTCGCCTCCATGGCGCGCCGGGCGCCCAGGATCGACGACTTCGTCTGCAGCAGGTCCTGTGTGGTCTCCACGATCAGGGCGTCCG
Organism: Streptomyces cyaneus; assembly: GCF_004028635.1. Taxonomy (GTDB): domain Bacteria; phylum Actinomycetota; class Actinomycetes; order Streptomycetales; family Streptomycetaceae; genus Streptomyces; species Streptomyces cyaneus. The sequence continues at coordinate 345,310 of NZ_ML138678.1, forward strand.
CGCCGCCGGCGAGCAGGCCCTCGGCGTTCGCCTGGAAGCCGTCGCGCAGCGTGCCGTAGCCGATGTGGCCGAGGGTCGGCAGCTTCGTACCGGGACCGATGGAGCCGAGCACCCACCGCTGGCGGCCGTCGCGGGCGCCGAACGCGTCGGCGGTCTCTCGGGCGATACGGGCGCCCGATTCGGACAGCTCGTAGACCCGGTCGGCGATGTCGTACTCGGCCATGGCCGAGTGGTTGGCGCCGAAGGTGTTGGTCTCGACGCAGTCCACGCCCGCTTCGAAGTACTCCTCGTGGACGGAGCGGACGATGTCGGGCCGGGTGAGGTTGAGGATCTCGTTGCAGCCCTCGAGGTTCTCGAAGTCGTCGAGGGTGGGTTCCTGGGCCTGCAACATGGTGCCCATCGCTCCGTCGGCGACCACCACACGGGTGGCGAGCGCCTCTCGGAGAGCGGACACACGGGTCCGGCTGTCGGCGGAAGGGGTCGGTGGCAACGAGGCCATGAAGGGGCTCCCTGGAGTGCGACGGCTGTCGGCTTTGCGCCCTTGTGGAACCGTCCCGCACAGGGCGCACGCCGCCAGGGTAGCCGGGACCGCCACCAAATGGTCAGGGCGTCCACGGGGCGGGACGAGGATGACGGCGGGGCCGATTCCCGGATACGGGTGACGCAACAGAAGGGGACGGATGCCGACCGACCATTAGCGGGAGGTCGGCATGGACTAGTAGTGTTCGACATTGCCGAACAGCGGCAGCGACGTCGCATGGTCGACGCTCGAAGGGGACGGAGGCAGTACGGCGATGGCACGGAACATCCAGTCGCTCGAACGGGCGGCCGCGATGCTGCGGCTCCTCGCAGGTGGTGAGCGGCGGCTCGGCCTGTCGGACATCGCCTCGTCACTGGGCCTCGCCAAGGGCACCGCCCATGGGATTCTGCGCACCCTCCAGCAGGAGGGCTTCGTCGAGCAGGACGACGCCTCCGGGCGCTACCAGTTGGGCGCCGAGCTGCTGCGCCTGGGCACCACCTATCTGGACGTGCACGAGCTGCGCGCGCGTGCCCTGGTGTGGACGGACGACCTGGCCCGCTCCAGCGGGGAAAGCGTCTACCTGGGCGTTCTGCACCAACAGGGCGTGCTGATCGTCCACCACGTCTTCCGGCCCGACGACAGCAGGCAAGTGCTGGAGATCGGGGCCATGCAGCCACTGCACTCCACGGCTTTGGGCAAGGTCCTGTCGGCGTACGACCCGGTCGCGCACAGCGAGGTGATCGAGGCCGACCGCAAGGCCTTCACGGACAAGACCGTGTCCGACCTGGACGCCTTCGAGCACATCCTCGACATGACACGCGCGCGTGGCTACGCGGCCGACGTCGAGGAGACCTGGGAGGGCGTCGCCTCCGTTGCCGCCGCCATCCACGACCGGCGCCGCATGCCCGTCGGGTCGGTCGGCATCACGGGCGCCGTGGAGCGGCTGTGCCGGGACGGCGAGCTGCGTCCGGAGCTCATCGCGGCGGTGCGGGACTGCGCCCGCGCGGTGTCGCGGGATCTGGGCGCCGGGCGGTTCTGAGCACCGCGCCGGACAAGAGCTGACAAACGGGACGCCATAGGGCATTCCGTTCTTCGGCGTATCCGGATACAGCAGACTAAATCACCCGGAAGGAACGCCACGTGTCCCCTACGTGGCAGTACGCATCCGACCCGGCAGTGTCGATAAATCAACACAACCGATAACGATCGAGCATTCGATAACAGGGCTCTTGACGCACGCCTTACGCCGGGACAAGACTCCCGTCCATCGGTCGGCATTGTCGAACACCTACCGGCAATACGCGCTAGAGTGTGACAACGCCAAGGGCCGGCATCGCTCTCACCCCCGAGGGCAGCTCGAACTCCCGGAGGGACCCGGGGTTCGGTCCCCTGGACGAAGGACAAAGGAGTCGCGGGTGTCCAGCTCCGACATCTTCATCGGCGAGACCATCGGTACCGCCATACTCATCCTGCTCGGCGGCGGCGTCTGCGCCGCTGTCACGCTGAAGGCCTCCAAGGCTCGTAACGCCGGCTGGCTCGCCATCACCTTCGGGTGGGGCTTCGCGGTGCTCACGGCGGTCTACACCTCGGCGCCGCTGTCCGGCGCCCACCTGAACCCGGCCGTGACGGTCGCGCTCGCGATCAAGGACAACGCCTGGAGCGACGTTCCGACGTACCTCGCCGGACAGTTCCTCGGCGCCGCGATCGGTGCGGCCCTGGTCTGGGTCGCCTACTACGGCCAGTTCCACGCCCACCTCACCGACAAGGAGATCGTCGGCGGTCCGGGCGCGCAGGCCACGGCGGCCAAGGCCGTCGAGGCCCAGGAGAAGGGCGCCGGCCCGGTCCTGGGCGTCTTCTCCACCGGTCCCGAGATCCGGAACGTGGTGCAGAACCTGCTCACGGAGATCATCGGCACCGTCGTGCTGGTGCTCGCCATCCTCACGCAGGGCCTCAACAACAACGGCGACGGCCTCGGCCCGCTGGGCGCTCTGATCGTCGCGCTCGTCGTCGTCTCGATCGGTCTGTCCCTCGGCGGCCCGACCGGCTATGCGATCAACCCGGCCCGTGACCTCGGTCCGCGTATCGTGCACGCCCTTCTGCCCCTGCCCAACAAGGGCGGCTCCGACTGGGGCTACGCCTGGATCCCGGTGGTCGGTCCGCTGATCGGCGCGGCGATCGCTGCAGGCATCTACAACGTCGCATTTGCTTAGGAGTACCGAGCTTCACCCGTTCGAGTGAGAAGCACCGAAACTCTCAGCACGCGCCGTACGTAAAGCCCCATAACCACGGAACTTCCAGGAGCTAACAGTGACCGACGCGCACACCGCCGGCCCCTTCATCGCAGCCATCGACCAGGGCACGACCTCTTCCCGCTGCATCGTCTTCGACCGCGACGGCCGTATCGTCTCCGTCGACCAGAAGGAGCACGAGCAGATCTTCCCGAAGCCGGGCTGGGTCGAGCACAACGCCAACGAGATCTGGACCAACGTCCAGGAAGTCGTCGCCGGAGCCGTCCAGAAGGCCGGCATCACCCGCGACGACATCAAGGCCATCGGCATCACCAACCAGCGCGAGACCACCGTGCTGTGGGACAAGAACACCGGTGAGCCCGTCCACAACGCCATCGTCTGGCAGGACACCCGCACCGACGCGCTCTGCAAGGAGCTCGGCCGCAATGTCGGCCAGGACCGTTTCCGCCGCGAGACCGGCCTGCCCCTGGCCTCCTACTTCGCCGGTCCCAAGGCCCGCTGGCTGCTGGACAACGTCGAGGGCCTCAAGGAGCGCGCCGAGGCCGGCGACATCCTCTTCGGCACCATGGACACCTGGGTCATCTGGAACCTGACCGGCGGTGTCAACGGCGGCAAGCACGTCACCGACGTCACCAACGCGTCCCGCACCATGCTGATGAACCTGCACACCATGGAGTGGGACGACAAGATCGCCGAGTCGATCGGCGTGCCGCTGCAGATCCTGCCCGAGATCCGCTCCTCCGCGGAGGTCTACGGCGAGGTCACCGGCGGCAAGCTGGGCGACCTGCTCGGCGGCATCCCGGTCGCCTCCGCGCTCGGCGACCAGCAGGCGGCCCTGTTCGGCCAGACCTGTTTCTCCGAGGGCGAGGTCAAGTCGACGTACGGCACCGGCACCTTCATGGTGATGAACACCGGTGAAAAGATCATCAACTCCTACGCGGGCCTGCTGACCACGGTCGGCTACAAGATCGGCGAGGAGCCGACGGTCTACGCCCTCGAGGGCTCGATCGCCGTCACCGGTTCCCTGGTGCAGTGGATGCGCGACCAGATGGGCCTGATCTCCACCGCCGCCGAGATCGAGACGCTCGCGCTCTCGGTCGAGGACAACGGCGGGGCCTACTTCGTGCCGGCCTTCTCCGGCCTGTTCGCCCCGCACTGGCGCTCCGACGCCCGCGGTGTGATCGCCGGCCTGACCCGGTACGTCACCAAGGCGCACCTCGCGCGTGCCGTCCTGGAGGCCACCGCCTGGCAGACCCGGGAGATCGCCGACGCCATGGTCAAGGACTCCGGCGACGAGCTGGTGGCCCTCAAGGTCGACGGTGGCATGACCGCCAACAACCTGCTGATGCAGACGCTCTCCGACGTCCTGGACGCCCCCGTGGTGCGCCCGATGGTCGCCGAGACCACCTGCCTCGGCGCCGCCTACGCCGCCGGTCTCGCCGTCGGCTTCTGGAACAGCACCGACGACCTGCGCGCCAACTGGCGCCGGGCCGCCGAGTGGACCCCCCGCATGGACGCGGAGACCCGCGACCGTGAGTACAAGAACTGGCTCAAGGCCGTCGAGCGGACCATGGGCTGGCTCGAGGACGACGACGAGAGCTGACGAGAGCCGACGAAGGCTCTGACGCGAGCTCTGATGAGGAGTAAGAACCCGAAATGACCAGTCAGTCCACCCTGCAGTCCGTGCCTGCCCTCGGTACGCGCCCGGCCTCCGGCTCCAACCCGAGCCGCGCCGAGACCCGGGAGCAGCTCGCCAAGGCGTCGTACGACCTTCTCGTGATCGGCGGCGGCATCCTGGGCATCTCCACCGCCTGGCACGCCGCGCAGTCCGGCCTCAGGGTGGCTCTGGTCGACGCCGGCGACTTCGCCGGCGCCACCTCGTCCGCCTCCTCCAAGCTGCTCCACGGCGGTCTGCGCTACCTGCAGACCGGCGCGGTGAAGCTGGTGGCGGAGAACCACTTCGAGCGCCGTGCGGTCTCCCGCCAGGTGGCACCTCACCTGGCGAACCCGCTCACGTTCTACCTCCCCGTGTACAAGGGCGGGCCGCACGGCGCTGCGAAGCTCGGAGCGGGCGTCTTCGCCTACTCCGCACTGTCCGCGTTCGGTGACGGCGTCGGACACCTGCTGTCGCCGGCCAAGGCCGCGCAGGACGTGCCCGAGCTGCGCACCGACAACCTCAAGGCCGTGGCCGTGTACGGCGACGACCAGATGAACGACGCGCGCATGGCGCTGATGACGGTCCGCGCGGCCGTCGAGGCGGGTGCCATGGTGCTCAACCACGCCGAGGTCACCGGCCTGCGCTTCACCCAGGGCCGGGTGACCGGCGCGGAGCTGCGCGACCGTCTCTCCGGCGACGAGTTCGGTGTGAGCGCCCGCCTGGTGCTCAACGCGACCGGCCCGTGGGTCGACCACCTGCGCAAGATGGAGGACCCGAATGCAGCGCCGTCGATCCGCCTGTCGAAGGGCGCGCATCTGGTCCTGAAGCGGACGTCGCCGTGGAAGGCGGCCCTCGCGACCCCGATCGACAAGTACCGCATCACCTTCGCCCTGCCCTGGGAGGACATGCTCCTGCTCGGCACCACGGACGAGGAGTTCGAGGGCGACCCGGCGGACGTCGCGGTCAACGACAAGGACATAGCCCAGATCCTGGACGAGGCCGCGTTCTCCATCCGGGACCAGCAGCTGGACCGCGACCTCATCACGTACGCCTTCGCGGGTCTGCGCGTGCTGCCGGGCGGCCCCGGTGACACGGCGAAGGCCAAGCGCGAGACGGTCGTGACCGAGGGCAAGGGCGGCATGCTGTCCGTCGCGGGCGGCAAGTGGACGACCTTCCGGCACATCGGCCGTACGGTCATGCAGAAGCTTCAGGCGCTGCCGGGCCACCCGCTGGGCGACGACTTCGAGCCGATCGCCTCGCTGCCGAAGAAGCTGCCGCTGCCGGGTATCGCCAACCCGCGCGCGGTCGCCCACCGTCTGCTGACCGACCGCCCGGCGCCCGGCCCGCGCATGGCGGCCGACACCGCCAAGCACCTGGCCACGCACTACGGTTCGCTGGCCTTCGACATCGCCCGCATCGCGAATGAGAACCCGGAGCTGGGCGAGCGCGTCCACCCGGACGCCCCGGAGATCTGGGCCCAGGTCGTCTACGCCCGCGACAACGAGTGGGCCGAGACGCAGGACGACGTGCTGCGCCGCCGTACGACGCTGACGATCCGGGGTCTGGCCACGGACGACGTCCGGGCGAAGGTCCAGGACCTGCTCGACAAGAAGTGAGCCTCGCAGGCGCCGTGGGAGATTCCCGCCGGATGAGGCTCCCACGGCGCCGGGTTCGGCCACTCCCCTGACCGGGCCGGACCGCACGAGGGCGGCCCCATCCGCACCGGGGCCGGCCAACATCGGAAGGGGCGGCTCCATGCCGACGGAGCCGCCCCTTTCGCATGCCCTGCCGGGGGCGTACCTGACGTGCGCTCAGGTCAGCGACTCCACGACCGCCCGTACGGCGTCGACGTCCGACAGCTCTTCGCGGCGCACGATCAGTTCACGCCCCAGCAGCAGGGCCCGCCGGGACGCCGGTACCGGGTCCGGCAGGGTCGTCAGGTCCGTCAGATGGGCGAAGCCGATGATGCGACGGACGATCTCCGTGCCGGCGTAGCCGAGGGACTCGGTCCACACGCGGCGCAGGAAGCGGTCCACGTACGCGTCGTCGAAGAAGGCGTCGAGGCGGGTCGGCCACAGCCGACGGAACTCCGCTTCGAAGGCCTCCCAGGAGAGGCGGAGTTGGTCCGCGTGGTCGGACAGCGTGCCGAGCGCCCGCGCCCGCTCCTGCGAGACCAGCGCGTTCGCCCAGTACAGGCCCAGGTCGTAGCCGACGGGGCCCACGAAGGAGAACTCGGGGTCGAAGACCCGTACCACGTGCGCGCTTTCGCGCTCGCCGACCATGATGCTGCCGGTGTGCAGGTCGCCGTGGAGGAGGGCCTGGGCGCTGGTCATGAAGGTGTGGCGGAGGTCGGCGACCTCGGTGCGCAGCCGGGTGTCGGCGCGGAACTCCGCCGCCAGGTCGTCCAGTCCCTCGTGCCAGTGGTTGTGCTCGTGCTCGATGTACGGCTCGGACAGGACCACGTCCTCGGTGATCTTGCAGAGCTCGGGGCTGACCGAGGCGGCGATCAGGGCCTTGCGTTCGGCGGACGGCATGCCGAAGTCGCTGGTCGCGAAGGAGAGCTGGGCGACGAACTCGCCGCTGCGGGCGGAGGTGTGCGGGCCGTACGGTTCGCCCTCGTTCAGGCGGGTGCGCAGGACCTCGAGGTCCGACATGTCCTCCATGACGAGGGCGTAGTTCTCGGGGTCGTAGCCGTGGATCGCCGGGATCTTGTCGGGGGCGACCTTCGCCACCTGGTCGTAGGCGCGGGCCTCGGCGTCGGCGCGCTCGGGGCTCATCGGCCAGGAGGGGCCCGCGACCCGGACCCAGGGCAGGGCCTGCTTGACGGCGAGGCTGCGGGTGCCGTCGCCGGACGAGGCGAGGAACACGCGGTTCATGTTGCCGTCCGACACCTCGCGCACACGGATGTCGGTCCCGTCGCCCCAGTGGCCGCGCTCGCGCAGGTAGCCGGGGATGTCGTCGGTCTCCAGGATGCGATAGCCCATCGTACGAACTCCTCGAACTTCCTTATGTGCTGCGGCGCTTGGACAGGGTGAAGCTGAAGACCAGGGCGAGGATGAGGACCGCGCCCTCGACGACGTCCTGGGTGTAGTACGGCAGGCCCTTGATGGTCAGGCCGGTGGTGATGATGCCGATCAGGACGGCGCCGAGGGCCGTGCCCCAGACGTTGGGCCGACCGCGCCCCAGCACCGACGTGCCGACGAGGGCGACCGCGACCGCCTCCAGCAGCTGCGAGGTGCCCGCCGACACATCGCCCTGGCCGATACGGGACGCCAGGATCAGGCCGCCGATCGAGGCGAGGACGCCGGAGAGGACGTAGGCCAGGGCCCGGTACGCCCCTACACGGATACCGGCCAGCCTGGACGCCTCGGGGTTGGCGCCGATGGCGTACAGGACGCGGCCCCAGCGGGTGCGGGCGAGGAAGACCCAGGCGCCGATCGTCAGCGCGCCGAAGATCAGGACCGAGATCGGGACACCGAGGATCGTGCCGCGGTCGATGCGCAGGAAGCCGTCGGTGAACTTGCCGGGGGCCGTGGTGCCGTCGTCCAGTGTCATGCCGGGGGTGATGGACTGGCCGTCGACCAGGATGAGCTTGCTGCCCTGGATCACGAACATGGTGCCGAGGGTGGCGAGCATGTCCGGGATCTTCAGTACGACGATCAGAAGCGCGTTGAGCAGGCCCGCGAGCGCGCCCGCCGCCAGGACCGCGACGATCGCGACCGCGCCGATCTGGTTGTGGACGACCATCGTCTGGGCGGCGACCGAGACCCCGAGGCCCGCGACCGCGCCGACGGACATGTCCATTCCGCCGACGGCCATGGTGAGGGTGACCCCGAGGCCGAGGATCGCGGCGACGGAGACGTAGCGGAGGGTGTCGAGGAGGGTCGCCGACTCGCGGAAGGAGCCCTCGCTCAGCGCGAAGTACAGGAACAGCGCGACGGTGACGAAGATGAAGCCGTACTTGATGACGGCGTTCTGGACGCGTACGGCGGTGGAGGTCGCGGGCGGGATCGCCGCCTGCGTGGGGACTTCCGTGCTCTGGGTGGTGGTCATGGCGTAGTTCCTCAGGGAGCCGGGGTCACACGGACGCCGAGATGGTCTGGATGACGCGGTCGCGTTCCGCGTCCTCGCCGTAGGCGTCGAGGTGGATCTCACCGGCGGCCAGCACGACGACCCGGTCGGCGACCTCCAGCACCTCGTCGACGTCGGCGGACAGGACGAGTACGGCGGCCCCCTCGGCGGCCAGCGCCCGGGCGCGGCGGCCGATGTCACGGCGGGCGCCGATGTCCACACCCCGGAAGGGTTCGTCCAGGATGAGGACGCGTGGGGTGCGGGCGAGCCAGCGGCCGACGACGACCTTCTGCTGGTTGCCGCCGGACAGCTCCTCGACGGTGCTGTGCTCGTCGCGGGCGACGACGCCGAGGGCCTCGATGGTGTCGCGGCCGAGGGCGTCCTCCTTGGGGGTGTTCACCAAGCCGAGCCGGGACAGCGACTTCAGGAACGGAAGCGAGATGTTCTGGGCCAGCGACCAGCCGGGGACGAGCGCGTCGGCGTGCCGGTCCTCGGGGACCAGGTGGACGCCGGCCCGGATGGCGTCGGAGGGGCGGCGGGGCTCGTACCGCTTGCCGTCGAGTTCGACCGTGCCGGTCGTGAAGGGCTCGGCGCCGAACAGGCCGCGGGCCAGCTCGGTCTTGCCGGCGCCCAACAGGCCCACCACGCCGGTGACTTCACCGGCGCGGAGGTCGAGGTCCAGGGGCGTGCGGCCCTCGAAGAGCCGTACGCCGCGCAACGACAACACCACATCCCCGGACGCCCCTTCCCGGATCGGGCGGGCCGTCGTCGCCTCCTGTGCCTGGGCCAGCATCGCGCGCAGGGCGCTGTCCCAGTCGAAGGGCTTGGCCTGGTCCTCGGTGAGACGGCCGTCCCGCAGGACGACCAGGCGGTCGGCGAGTGCGTCGATCTCGCCGAGGCGGTGGGAGACGTAGAGGACCGCGATGCCGTCGTCGCGCATCTTCTCGACGAGCGTGAAGAGGCGTTCGGCCTCGGCGGCGGAGAGGGCCGAGGTCGGTTCGTCGAGGATCAGCAGGCGGGGGCGGGTGGCCAGGGCGCGGGCGAGGATCAGCAACTGGCGGTCGGAGATGCCGAGTTCGGTGACGTCCCGGCGGAGCAGGGAGTCGCTCCAGTCCAGGCCCAGGCCCGCCTGGATCTCGCGGGCGCGGGCCAGCAGTCGGCCGCCGTTCAGGAACGGGTTGCCGCGCGCCTGCGCCAGTTCCTCGAAGACCAGGTTCTCCGCGACGGAGAGGCCGGGCACGATGCCCTCGCCGATGCGCTGGTGCACGGTCTGGATGCCCAACTGGCGGGCGGCCAGCGGGGAGTGGAGGGTGGCGGGTTCTCCTGCGACCCGCACCTCTCCCCCGTGGTCGGTGTGCACGCCGGACAGGATCTTGATGAGCGTGGACTTGCCGGCACCGTTCGCGCCGAGCAGCGCGACCACGCTGCCCGGGGCGATGTCGAGGGTGACGGAGGCGAGCACCGTCTTGCCGCCGAAGGCCATGCTGACGTCGGTCAGAGCGACGGCAGGAACCTCAGTGGGCGACATTGGAGATCCAGTCGGCGGTCGAGACCTGCGACAGGTTCAGCGCGGGCAGCGCCTCCCGCAGCTGGTCCATGTTCTCGATCTTCTTCTCGCGCAGGAAGTCCTGGGTGATGGCGACGGCCGGGAACTCCACCGAGGGCTTGTTCAGCTGTCCGGCCAACTCAAGGGCGGTCGTACGGACGACGGCGGCACCGACGGCGGACGGGTCGGTGCCCGCCGTGGCGACCCACGGGCTGCCGTCGGCGGTCATGTTCTGGATGTCGGCGTTGGACACGTCCGCGCCGAAGACCTTCACCTTGTCCTGGAGCTTCTTGTTCTGGACGGCGAGGACGGTGCCCTTGGCGAGTTCGTCGTACGGGGCGAAGACGCCGGTGACGTCGGAGTGCTGGGTGAGCGCGGCGGAGACGAGGGGCACGTTGTCCGTCGCCGTGGAGTCGGTCACCTTGCCGACCTTGAACTGCTGCTTCCAGCCCTGCGCGGCGACCTCCTTCGCCCAGACGGTGTTCCGCTTGTCGAGGGCGGCATATCCGGCCACGTTGACATAGCCGACCTTGGCGCCCTTGCCGACCTCCTTGGCCATCACGTCGAGGACGGCTTGGGCCATGCTCGCGTCGTTCTGCTTGGTGCTGACCACGCCCTTGGTGGAGGTCTCGACGTCGTAGACGACGACCTTGATGCCCTTCTTCACGGCCTTGTCGATCTCCGGCTGGATGGTGGCCGGAAATCCATGGTCGACGATGATGGCCTGCGCGCCGGAGTTGATGGCCGAGGACAGGTCGGTGGCCTGTTTGGCGTTGTCGGCCTGGGCGTCGTACACGGTCAGGTCGATGCCGAGGGCCTTGGCCTGCGCCTTGGCGCCGTTGCCCCACTGCTCGAAGTAGTCGCCGGCGCCGCTCTGCCGGACCAGGGCGACCTTGACGGTGCCCTCGCTGAAGGGGGCGGGCTTCGCACCGGTGGCGGCCGCGACCGAGGCGGCGGTGTTGCCGGAGGTCTTGGAGGCGTCCGTGGACTGCGAGCAGCCCGCGAGGAGCAGAGCCGAGACGGAGGCGAGGGAGAGCGCGGCGAGGGGCAGACGGACACGGGACATGACGGAGCTCCAAGTGCAGGGAAAGGGCGGGGAGTTGCGCGACCCGGAGCCGGGGGGACGATCGCGCCTGAGGCCATTGCACGGCTACCACCGACCGTTGCACGGCTGGGCGAGTGCGGCAGCCCGCGGAACGCGGGCGCGCGGGAGCTCCGGGTGAGGTCAGCGACAGCTGGCTGTGGTCGACCGGAGCAAGTCCACGTACAGCCGCCGCACGAGCAGCAGCGTCTTCATACGGAGATCATGGGAACGATTTCAGCCATGCGTCAAAGCGATGGAAGCGGTTTCTCATCACGTGAGACAACGACTACGTCACACCCGGTTGACGTCTCGCCGGAGTCCTGCCGGAGTTACGATCACCGAACCGGCACCCGAACCGGCACAGTGAGGCCCTGATGACGACACCCCGCGCGACAGCGATGTGCATGCCCTGCATGCGGTGCTGTCCTGGCGCGATGTGTCGCGGCTGACCGGCACCGACCGGCTTTCCCGCCCGCTGCGCCCTTCCTCACCTCCCCCTCCGGGTGCTTGTCTCGGTACCCGGACTTCCCTTCCAGTTCCAGGAGTTGCCCCATGACCCTGCTGACGACCTGGCCCGAGTCCGGACCGGAGACCCTGATCCGCCGCACCTCGGACCCCGCCGAAATCGCCGAGGCGCTGAAGCCGCTGGGCGTGCGCTACGAACAGTGGCCGATCCGCGAGGACGTCCCGTTCGACGCCGACAGCGACACCGTGTTCGCCGCGTACGGCCCCGAGATCGACCGGCTCAACGCCGAGGAGGGCTTCACCACCGTCGACGTCCTGGGCCTGCACCCCAGCGACGACCCGGAGTTCCCGGTGAAGGCGAAGGCGGCGCGCGAGAAGTTCCTCCAGGAGCACACGCACGACGACGATGACGAGGTGCGCTTCTTCGTCTCCGGCTCCGGCATCTTCTACCTCCATGTGAACGGCGAGGTGCACGCCGTCTTCTGCGAGAAGGGCGACCTGCTGGGCGTGCCGCGTGGCACGACGCACTGGTTCGACATGGGCACGAAGCCGTCCTTCACCGCGATCCGCTTCTTCCACGAGGAGGACGGCTGGATCGGCAACTTCACCGGTTCCACCATCGCCGCCCGCTTCCCGGACTACGACACGATCGCGGCCGGTTACGAGGCCGACAGGGCCGCCGCGTGAGCGTGCGGGACCTGCGGTTCGACGTGGACGCCGTGGTGCTCGACATCGAGGGCACCACGAGCGCCACCGGGTTCGTCGTCGACGTGCTGTATCCGTACTCGCGCTCGCGGTTCGGCGCGCTGCTCGCCGAGCGCGGCGACGACCCGGAGGTGGCGCGGGCGCTCGCGCAGGTGCGGGAGCTGACCGGCGATCCGCAGGCCGACGCCACCGCCGTCGAGAAGAGCCTCAACGCCTGGCTGGACGAGGACCGCAAGGCGACCCCGCTGAAGACCCTCCAGGGCATCATCTGGGCCGAGGGATTCGCGCGCGGTGACCTCGTGTCGCACTTCTACGACGACGTCGTACCGCGGCTGCGCGCATGGCACGCGGCGGGCGTACGGCTGTACGTCTACTCGTCGGGGTCGGTGGCGGCCCAGCGGGCGTGGTTCACGAACAGCCCGGAGGGCGACCTGACCTCGCTCGTCTCCGGTCTGTACGACACCGAGAACGCGGGCCCCAAGCAGGAGCCGCAGTCGTACCGCCGGATCGCCGGGTCGACCGGCATCGCGCCGGACCGTCTCCTCTTCCTCTCCGACCGCCCCGGCGAGCTGGACGCGGCCCGCGCGGCCGGCTGGCACGCGGTCGGCATCCGGCGGCCCGGGGAGCCGTACTACGAGCAGGGCGTCGGCGACCACGCGCAGGCGGGGACGTTCGACGAGATCACCATCACCACTTCCGGGAGCAGCACGTGACCACCGAGATCAGCCAACTCGACCTGGAGGAGGCGGGCGCGGTCCTGGCCGCCGAGTCCGCCCGGTTCGCGTCCTTCGGCTGGATGCGGGGCACCTCCGGCAACCTGTCCGTGGTGCTGTCCCGTGACCCGCTGCGGCTCGCGGTCACGGCCAGCGGCCACGACAAGGGTGAACTGACGCCCGCGGACGTGGTGCTGGTCGACGGGCAGGGCGCTGCGGTCAACGGCGGCAAGCCGTCCGCCGAGGCCGAACTGCACGCGCGCGTGGCCGCGCTGACCGGGGCCGGGGCCGTGGTCCACGTCCACACGGTCGCGTCCGTGGCGATGGGCCGCCGCGAGCCCGGCGGCATCGTCTTCAAGGACCTGGAGATGCTCAAGGGCGTCGGCCAGAGCGCCCACGACGTCGAGGTGACCCTGCCGGTCATCGCCAACAGCCAGGACATGAAGGTCCTCGGCGACCGCCTGGAGGCGGCACGCGACTCCCGTATGCCCGCGGTGGTCGTGGCCGGACACGGGCTGTACGTCTGGGGCGACAACCCGCGCCAGGCCCGGCACCACACCGAAGTGGTGGAGTGGCTGCTGGAGCTGGAGCTCGCCCAGCGGTGACCCGTACGGCGGTCAGGGCGCCGTCGGGGGCAGCAGCGCCTCGCCGAGTCGCCGCCAGTGCGGCATCGCGGTGCCGCCCGGTTCGGTGCCGATCACTTGCACGGCGACGTGGTCGGCACCCGCTGTGACGTGGGCGCGGAGCTTGTCCACCACCGTGTCCACGTCGCCCCAGAACACGAGGTCGTCCACGATGCGGTCGCTGCCGCCGTGCCCGATCTCCTCGTCCGAGTAGCCGAGGCGGCGGAACTTGGCGACGTTGTAAGGGGTGTTGAGGTACGGCTGCAGGTGCTCGCGCGCCGTCGCGCGGGCCTTGTCGGGGTCCGGCTCCAGGAGCACGGCGTGCTCGACGCCCAGGAACGCGTCGGGGCCGAGGATCTCCCGGGCCTGGGCGGTGTGGGCCGTGTTGACGTGGTAAGTGTGGGCGCCGGCGGAGCGGTCCCGGGCCAGGGCGATCATCTTGGGGCCGTACGCGGCCAGGATCCGGCGTACCGGGGTCTGTGGTGCGGGGTTGGGTGACTCCTTCGCGAGCGCGTCCAGTTCGTCGAGGTACTCGGCCATCGCCGCAAGCGGCTTGACGCCCGGCCGTGCGCCGCCGAATCCCAGGCCGAGCACATGCCGCCCGGGGTAGGCGTCGGCCAGCAGGGCACTCGCGGCGTGTGTCGCCGCCGCCTCGCGCGACCAGATCCGTGCGATGCCGTTGACGACGTGCAGCCGCTCGGTGCAGGAGAGCAGATAGCCGGCCTGGGTGAGCGCCTCACGCCCGCCCACCTCGGGGAACCACACCGTCCGCCACCCTTGCTGTGCCAACTCCTGTACCGAGTCGCGTAACTGCGCGGCCGGCTGGTGCTCGAAGTCGAAGGTGTAGATGCCGAAGGTTCCGAGGTTCATCATGCATCGAAATATCGCAGATTCTCGATATGAAATGCAACAGGCGGGCTCGGAGGGCAAGTTCTCGCTGCTAGAGAGTCCGGCCGAGCCGGGCGACCAACTCGGCGATGCGCCCCTCGTCCCGTTTGTAGTGGGTCCACTTGCCCACCCGCGTCGCCCGCACCAGGCCGGCCCGCTGCAGTTCGGCCATGTACGCCGACACCGTCGACTGGGCCAGCCCGGCCTTGGCCTGGATGTGGCTGACACAGACCCCCACCTCGGCGGGGTCCGCGATCGCCTCGTACTGCGAGAAGTGCCGCTCGGGCTCGCGCAGCCACACCAGCAGCTGCAGCCGCACCGGGTTGGCCAGCGCCTTCAGCGCGCCGACCAGATCCGCATCCGGCGAGGTCGCAGTGTCGGTCATGGGTTCGGAGTATAGGTCGGCGCCGCGGCCCGGGGACGTCAGCGCAGCCGCTCCCCCGGCAGCTCCCCCGCCGACACCTCCAGCACGCCACGCTCGGTGACCAGTCCCGTCACCAGGCGCCCCGGGGTGACGTCGAACGCCGGGTTGTGGCCGCGCGACCCGGCCGGAGCCGTGCGTACGCCGCCCCACTCCAGCACCTCGTCCTCGCCCCGGAGTTCGATGTGGATGTCGTCGCCGGTCTTCGTGGCCAGGTCGACGGTCGTCGTGGGCGCCGCCACCAGGAACGGGATCCCGGCGTCCGCGCAGGCCAGGGCGACACCCACGGTGCCGACCTTGTTCGCGGTGTCGCCGTTCGCGGCGATGCGGTCGGCGCCGACGATCGCCGCGTCGACCTCGCCGCGCAGGATGGTGCCGGCGGCGGCGCCGTCGGCCTGGACGTAGTGCGGGATGCCCTCCTGGACCAACTCCCAGGCGGTCAGGCGGGATCCCTGGAGCAGCGGGCGCGTCTCATCGGCGTACACGACCTCCAGCCGCCCGCGCGCGTGCAGTTCACGGATGACGCCGAGTGCCGTGCCCCATCCGGCCGTGGCGAGCGCGCCGGTGTTGCAGTGGGTGAGGATGCGCAACGGCCGGTCCGCGCCGACGCGTTCGAGCAGCCAGTCGGCGCCGTGCGCACCCATGGCACGGTTCGCCTCGACGTCCTCGCGCTGTACGGCGGCGGCCTCCTCCAGCACCGCGTCGAGGCCCTCGGGCAGCCGGGCCGTGACCCGGTCGACGCAGACCATGAGGTTGACCGCGGTGGGCCGGGCCTCACGGATGCGGGCGACGGCCGTGAGGATCTCACCGTCCGTCCAGCCCTCCCGCTCACCCTGGAGCAGCGCGAGCGCGACGCCGTAGGCTCCCGCGGCGCCGATCGCAGGCGCGCCGCGCACGACGAGGCGCCGGATCGCGTCGACGAGGGTGTCCACGTCACGCACGTCCATCGTCTCGGTGCGGTGCGGGAGCACGGTCTGGTCGATCAGCGCAAGGCTGGTTCCGGTCCAGTGGACGGCACGCAATTCCTCGGACATGGGCCGCACTTCCTGGGACATAAGTGGACACTCCTACTGCTCCTGTGGGTGTCCGTCACCGTACATGACCTTGAGGAACCACAGTTCGAGACAGCCGAGCACATGTCCGAACATCAGGTGTACAGTCCAGCCACCCGCGCAGCCCGCAGGCCGAGACGAGGAGGACGAGTGCTGCTCACCAAGCGCCGCTTCCTGGACTTCGGCCGCTGTGCCGGCGACTGCTGTCCCCGCTGAGCCGCCCCCACCTCAGCCCCTATCGCGTCGCCCCCTCTTCACCTCACGCGTTCACCGCCGAGCGCGAACCTTGCCGTCCCCCGGAAGGCTTCCCCGGAAGGTCCCTCATGCCCCGCAGACTCCGCCGTTCCCTGCAACTCGCCGCCACCACCGCACTCGTGGTCACGACGGCCACCGCCTGCAACGCCGCCGCGAAGAAGGACGCCTCCGACAGTGCGAGCGGCGGCAGCGGAAAGTCCTTCACGCTCGTCACCCCCGACGCCGTCGGGCAGAACGAGTTCCTGAAGCTCGCCGTCAGCGGCATCAAGGACGCGGCGAAGCAGCACGACGGGTCGCAGAAGGTCTACGAGTCCACGGACACCGCCTCCCAGCAGCAGAACGTCCAGGCCGCCGTCGACGCCGAGCCGGATGTCATCGTGCTGGTCGGCTTCGAGTTCGCCGACATCGTCGCCCAGCAGGCCGAGAAGAACCCCGAGCAGCAGTTCCTTATCGTCGACGCCTGCACGACGAAGACGTACAAGAACGTCAGCTGCGCGGTCTTCCGCGAGCACGAGGGTGTCTTCCTCGCGGGTGCCGAGGCCGGTCTGCTCAGCAAGTCGGGCAAGGTCGGCGCGGTCGACGTCCTCGACACACCCCAGTTCCGGCGCTACAGCGACCCGTTCGCGGCCGGTGCCAAGAAGGTCGCCGCCAAGACGGAGACGTCCACGCGTTTCGTCGGCGGACAGTCCCCGTTCGACGACTCGGCCCGCGCCAAGGAGCAGGCGAACACCCTGCTCTCCAAGGGCTACGACCAGATCATGGCGGCCGCCGCGGCCGGCAACTACGGCGTCTTCGAGGCGGCGAAGGCCAAGGGCGCGTACGCGTACGGCGTCGACGTCAACCAGTGCCTCTCGGCGCCCGGCACGGTCGTCGACAACGTGATCAAGCGCACGGACGTCGCCGTGGAGAAGGGCATCGAGGCGGTCCTCACCGGCAAGACGGGCACGACCGTCTCGTACGGTCTGAAGGAGGGCGGCATCAGCCTGACCGGCCTGGAGGACGGCGTGGACTCGTCGAAGTGCGTGATCGCCGAGCACAAGGACGTCCTGAAGCAGGTGGAGGCGCTGCGCGACCAGATCGTGGCCGGGAAGCTGACGGTCGATGACCCCGCCGCAAGCTGACGTCGACGGGGGCGCCGGTCCGGCCGACGTCGCCGTCGAGCTCCGGGGCATCACCAAGCGGTTCCCCGGCACGCTCGCCAACGACGCCGTCGACCTGACCGTCCGCCGAGGCGAGATCCACGCGCTCATGGGCGAGAACGGCGCGGGCAAGTCGACGCTCATGTCGGTGCTTTACGGCATGGAGCGCGCCGACGCCGGAACGGTCCGGATCGACGGACGGGACACGGACTTCGCCAGCCCCGCCGACGCCATGGCCGCCGGGCTCGGCATGGTGCACCAGAGCTTCAAGCTGTTCGACTCGCTGACCGTCGCCGAGAACGTCGTGTACGCCGCCGAGCCGCGCCGCTTCGGCCTGGTGGACCGCGCCGCCGCCCGCCGCCGAGTGCGTGAACTCGCCGAGCAGCACGGCCTGTTCGTCGACCCGGACGCCCGGGTCGGGGACCTGCCGGTCGGCCTGCGACAGCGCGTGGAGATCCTCAAGCTGCTGCACCGGGGTGCCCGTACGCTCATCCTCGACGAGCCGACCGCCGTGCTGACGCCGGCCGAGGCGGACGCGCTGTTCGCGGTGCTCAAGTCGCTGGCCGCCGAGGGCCGTACGGTGATCCTTGTCACGCACAAGCTGCGCGAGGTGCTGGAGGGCAGCGACCACGTGACCGTCCTGCGGGACGGGCGGGTCGTGGCCCGGCTGGTCACCGCGAAGACCTCCGCCGACGCGATCGCCGCCGCGATGACCGGGCGTGCGGTCCAGCTGGACCGTATCCACGCCCCCGGCACCCCGGGCGAGGTTGTCCTCGACACGACGGGTCTGTCCACCGACGCCGTGCACGACATCACGCTCTCGGTCCGCGCGGGCGAGATCGTCGGCATCGCCGGTGTCGCCGGCAACGGTCAGAGCGAGCTGATCGAGGCGCTGGCCGGACTGCGGCCGGTCACCGCCGGGCGAGTGACACTCAAGGACGACGACATCACCCACGCCTCGGCCACCGAACGCCGTCTCAAGGGCCTGGCGTACGTCCCCGAGGACCGGCACGCGGTCGGTACGGCCCCGGCGGCGTCCGTGGCGGACAACCTCGCGATGGGACACCACCGTACGTCCCTGTCGCACCGCGGCCTGCTGCCGCCGACGTCCGTCCGGGCGCACGCACGGCGGCTGATCGAGCGCTTCGGCATCAAGGCGTCCACGCCCGACGTGCCGGCCTCCGCCCTGTCCGGCGGCAACCTCCAAAAGCTGCTGATCGGCCGCGAACTCGCCCATGACGCCCCGCTGTTGCTCGTCGAGCAGCCCACGCGCGGCGTCGACATCGGCGCGATCCAGAACATCCACGACCAGCTGATCGCCTACCGCGACGCCGGTCACGCCGTACTCCTCGTCTCG
The DNA here is from genome assembly GCF_004028635.1 of Streptomyces cyaneus. GTDB lineage: Bacteria > Actinomycetota > Actinomycetes > Streptomycetales > Streptomycetaceae > Streptomyces > Streptomyces cyaneus. Next base: position 364,055 of record NZ_ML138678.1, read on the forward strand.
GCCGAGCTGAGCGAGATCCGGGGGCTCGCGGACCGGGTGCTGGTGATGTACGAGGGCCGGATCACGGCGACGTACGACAAGACCGAGGCGGACGAACGGACGCTGGGGCTCGCGATGGCGGGCGGGACGAGCGCACGAGTGGAAGCCGCCGACTGACATGAATCCAGCACGCATCACCGGAGCCCTGCGCTCCCCCGTCACCTTCTCCGTGCTCGCGGGCGTCGTCATCGGCGCGCTCTTCCTCGTCGGCACCGGAGCGGACCCGATCACAGCCTACGAGGCGGTCCTGACCGGCGCGCTCGGCGCCGACGGCATCGGCTCGACCCTGACCACGACCACCAGCGTGCTCGGCATGGGCCTCGCCCTGGCGATCCCGCTGCGCGCCCGGCTGATCAACCTGGGCGGCGACGGACAGATGGTGCTCGGCGGCATCACCGCGGCCGTGACCGGCCTGTACGCGCCGCTGCCGGCGCCCCTGACCGTCGTCCTCGCCCTGGTCGCGGGCATGGTGGCCGGCGCCGCCTACGCGGCCCTCGCCGCCCTGTGCGAGAACCACCTCGGCGTCCCGCTGCTGGTCAGCAGCCTGCTGCTGAGCTACCCGGCGGTGTCGCTGGCCTCCTACCTGGCCCGCTACCCGCTCAAGGAGCCCGGCTCCAGCCTCCCCCAGACCCGGGCGATACCCGACGGCGTGGCACTGCCCGCGTTCGGCGACTCGACCGTGACCGTCGGGCTGGTGCTCGTCGCCCTCGCGGCGGCCGCGTACTGGTTCACGGATCGGCGCACCGCCATCGGGTACGAGATACGCATGACCGGCCTCAACGCGCGCTTCTCGGCCTACGCCGGTGTCGAACGCCGGGGCCTGACCCTGAAGTTGATGTCCGTCTCGGGCGCGCTCGCCGGACTGGTCGGCGCAATCGGGGTGCTGAGCTTCCCGTACCGCTTCGTCGACGGCTCGCTCACCGCTCCGGGCTACACCTGGACGGGCCTCACGGCCGCGCTGCTGGCGATGGCGGCCCCGGTCGGCACGGTGATCTCCTCCTTCTTCTTCGCGGTCCTCCAAGTCGGCGGGCTCGCGATGGAGCGGACGACCGAGGTGCCGCGCGAGCTGACGCAGGTGCTCCAGGCGATCGTGATCGTGTTCCTGGCGGCCCGGCTGCGCTTCCCCGGCCGCCGGCTCAACCGCCGTAAGGAGGCGGTGTGATGTTCCTCGACTCCGATCTGCTGCTGTCGGCGCTGCGCGCGCTCACCCCGATCCTGCTGGCGGCTCTCGGCGGAGCGATCTGTGAGCGGGCGGGCGTGTTCAACATCGGCCTCGAAGGCATGATGCTGATGGGCTGCTTCACGGCGGTGGCCACCAGCTGGTTCACCGGCAGCGCCTGGCTCGGCGTGCTGGCGGCGGCGCTCGCGGCAGGCGCGTACTCGCTGATCCTGGCCGTGGGCGCGGTGACGCTGCGCGGGGACGCGGTCGTTCTGGGCGTGGCCATGAACCTCCTGGCCGTCGGCCTGACCGGCTTCCTGCTGCGTACGGTCTTCGGCGTACAGGGGACTTTCGACGACCCGTCACTCGCCGGGCTCCCGCTGGTCGGTGGCTTCACCCCGCTCACGTATCTGTCGTGGGCGGCGGTCGCGGTGGCCGCGGTGCTGCTGTCCCGGCACGTGTGGGGGCTCAGGCTCCGCGGGGTCGGCGAGGCTCCGGACGCGGCGGCGACGCTCGGGGTGAGCCCGGTCAAGTACAAGTACGGGGCGATCCTGACCTCCGGTGTCCTGTGCGGGCTGGCAGGCGCCCAACTCGCCCTCGGCAACGTCACCTTGTTCACCGAGAACATGACCGCCGGCCGCGGCTGGATCGCCGTCGTCGCCGTCATGCTCGGCCGCGCGGCCCCGGTCGGCGTCCTGCTCGCCGCCCTGCTGTTCGGCCTCGCCGAGGCGGCGGGCTTCCGCCTCCAGGGCCTCGGCCTGCCCCAGCAGGCGACCGACGCCGCGCCGTACGTCGTCACGCTCGGCGCCCTGTTCCTCACGACGGCCCGCCGCCGTCGCCGTATCCGCCCCTCCGGAGCCGCTTCATGACCCAGGACCAGCCTCAGGATCTCCTTCCCGTCACCCGCATACCCCGCACCGGGCTCCCGGCCCACGCGGTCGTCGTCGGCGACCCGGCCCGTGCGACCGCCGTCGCCGCCCTGCTCGACGGTGCCGAGGAGGTGTCGTACCACCGCGAATACCGTGTGTTCAGCGGGAGTTGGAAGGGCGTGCCGGTCACGGTCGCCTCGCACGGAGTGGGCGGTCCCGGTGCGATCCTGCTGTTCCAGGAGCTGGCGGACGCGGGGGTCCGCACGATCCTGCGGTTCGGTACGGCGGGTGCGATGAAGCCCGGTATCGGCGACGGCGATCTCGTCATCGCCGAGGCGGCCGTACGGGACGACGGGGTGACCCAGCAGCTGCTGCCGCCCGAGTACCCGGCGGTCTCGGCGCCCGAGGCGGTCCTCGCGCTCCAGCGCGCGGCCCGCGAGACCGGCGCGCCGCACCACCGGGGCATCGTCTGGACCCGGGCGGCCTTCCAGCCCGGGCTCATCCCCCTCTTCTCGTACGACGGTGCCGGGCTCGCGGCGATCGAGATGGAGCTGTCGGCGCTGCTGGTCACCGCCTCGCTGCGGGGGATCGTCGCGGGCGGCCTGCTCGTGGTCGACGGGGCGAACGCGGACGAGCTGGTGGACGAGGAGGGAACCAGCGTCTACGACCCGCACCGGGACGTCGTCGCGGCCGGTGTGGAGCGGGGCGCGGTGGTCTCTCTGGAGGCGCTGCGGCTGCTCGCCGAAGAGAGCCCGGAGGGGGCTGCGGCGTGAGTGTGATCGATCTGCTGGTCCACGGCGGTGACGTCCTGACCGTCGACGACGCCGGAACCGTCGTACGGGACGGGGCGGTTGCCGTCCACGAGGGTGAGATCGTCGCCGTCGGCCCCGCCGAGGAGCTGGGTACGCGGTTCACGGCGGCGGAGTGCCTTGACGCCGCGGGCTGTCTCGTCCTCCCCGGCCTGATCAACACCCACACCCACCTCGCGATGACCCTGCTGCGCGGTCGCGCCGACGACGTCACCCTCCAGGGCTTCCTGGAGCGGGTGCTGCGGTGGGAGGCCGAGCTGCTGACGCCGAAGAACGTGGCGGCGGCGGTGCGGGTGGCGGTGGCCGAGAGCGTACGGGCCGGGGTGACGTCGGCGCTGGACATGTACTGGTTCCACGAGGCGGCCGAGCGGGCGGCCCGCGAGTCGGGCTGGCGGCTGCTGACCGGGCCCACCTTCATGGACGTACCGGAGCCACCGGACCGGCTCGCGTACGAGGACCGGATGGACTGGGCCCGCCGGGATCTGGAGGCACGCGGTCCGGCGCGGGGCGGCCGCCGTCCCGTCGTCTTCGCGCACTCCACCTACACCCTCTCCCCCGACCAGCTCACCGAAATAGCCGCCCTGGCAAGGGAGTTCGGGGCGCTACTGCACATCCACGCCGCCGAGAACGCGACCGAGGTCGCCACCGTCGAGGTGCGCTACGGCAAGCGGCCGGTGGAACTGCTCGACTCCCTCGGGCTGCTCGGACCCGACCTGCTGCTCGCCCACGCCGTGGAGCTCACCGGGCCGGAGATCGCGGCGCTGGCCCGCACGGGCACGTCCGTCGCCCACTGTCCGGTGTCGAACCTGAAGCTGGGCTGCGGCATCGCGCCGGTGCCCCGGCTGCTGAGCGCAGGGGTGACCGTCGGGCTGGGCACGGACGGGGCCGTCAGTTCCAACACCCTGGACGTGCTGGGCGCGGTGCGGCAGGCGGCGCTGGTGCACAAGGCGGGCGGCGACCCCACGGCGGTAGGCGCCGAGCGGGCCGTACGCATGGCGACGATCGAGGGGGCGCGGGCACTGGGGCTCGGGGAACAGCTGGGCTCGCTGGAGAGGGGCAAGCGGGCCGACCTGATCGTGCTCGACCTGAGCGCGCCACACCTGCGTCCGCTGCACGATCCGTGGTCCACGCTGGCGTACGCGGCGCACTCGGCGGACGTGCGGGACACGGTCGTCGACGGGCGCGTGCTGATGCGGGACCGGGTGCTGACGACGCTGGACGAAGAGACGGTGATCGCCGACCTGGAGGCGCTCGTCTGAACAGGCCCCATAATGTGACCTGAGACATCGGATGTCTTGCATGACATTCTGCGCGACGTCCTGAACGACAGGGAGGCCGGCCATGGCAGTCACCGACGAGGCGATCGAGAAGATCAAGGGCATGATCGTCTCCGGCGCGCTGCGCCCCGGCGACCGACTCCCCAAGGAGAGCGAACTGGCCGCCGGCCTCGGACTCTCCCGCAACTCCCTGCGGGAGGCCGTGCGGGCCCTGTCGCTGATCCGGATCCTGGACGTACGGCAGGGCGACGGTACGTACGTCACGAGCCTGGACCCGCAACTCCTGCTGGAGGCGCTGAGCTTCGTCGTCGACTTCCACCGCGACGACACCGTGCTGGAGTTCCTCGCCGTGCGCCGCATCCTGGAGCCGGCCGCCACGGCGATGGCCGCGTCGCGGATCAGCGAGCAGCAACTGGACGCGCTGGCCAACCAGTTGGACAAGCTCGGCAACGCTCCGTCGGTGGAGGAGCTCGTCGCCAGTGACCTGGAGTTCCACCGGGGCATCGTGCAGAGCTCGGGGAACTCGGTGCTGTGCTCGCTCCTCGACGGTCTGTCGGGACCGACGACCCGGGCGCGGATCTGGCGGGGGCTGACGCAGGAGGACGCGGTGAGCCGGACCCTGCACGAGCACCGGGCGATCCTGGCGGCGCTGCGGGACCGCGACGCGGAGGCGGCTCGGTCGTGGGCGACGGTGCATATCGCGAGCGTGGAGCAGTGGTTGCGGTCGACGCTGTGACCTAGGGCCCTAGCGGTCGGCTCCGGCGAGATGGTGCTGCAGTTCGATGTGGCGGAACTGGTACACGGCGCCGGTGCGGCGCAGGACGCCTCGGTCGTGGGCGTCGGCGAGGAAGGCCATGAGGTCGTACGGGAGTTTCGCGCGCAGGGCGAGGTAGCAGCGGGCGACGGCGTACTGGCTCCAGGCGGCCTGGCGGATGCCGATGGCCAGGGCGGTGAGCACGGCGGGTACCAGGCCGACGATGTAGAGCCACACGAACTCGCCGGTGGCGGACCCGCCCCACACCCGCGTCGAGCCCCAGAGTCTGACGCACCAGCCTTGAGTGCCGATCACCGCAGTGCCGAGCAGCGCCGCGGTGAGGACGCAGGTGCCCAGGGTGCGACGGTCGTTGGTCAGGAGTGTCTGGCCGTCGGTCGACGTTTGGAGGTCGATCGGCACCGCTCGCAGACCGTGCACGAGCAGACAGGCGACCGCGTACACCGCGGCCACCTGCTCGGCGGCCCACAGCGCTTCGAGCGGTTCGGCGGGGGCGATGTATTCACGGTCGGCCCCTCCGGACAGGACATCTGCCAGCAGGCCCTCGAGCAGGACACCGCTGCCGAGCACCGTCCCGGCCAGCAGCCCCCGGACGGTGCCCCGTGAGCTCCAGCGCCACCGGACCCGGGCGACGGGACCGCCGGGGCCCTCGACCACGCCGTCCGCTCCGAAGGCAGCGGCGATCCCCCCGTAGACGAGTGCGTTGACCGTGCCGCAGGCGTTGTGGAACGCCAGCACATAGAGGGCCGCGGCCACGACTCCCGTCAGGATCGCCTGCCGGTTCCAGTCCGCCGGCCGACGCAGATGCGGCCGGACGCCGTAGGCGAAGCCTGCGAGCATGACGCCCGCCAACGCCAGCACACCACCGTCGGCGAGGCGATTCGCCACGAAGGCGACAGCGAGATCGTCCGTGACCGCCGAGCACAACAGCGTGATCGTCACGCCCGCCGCGAGGCCGCACACCAGCCCTGCGCACATCCCCGCCGCCACTACCCCGAGGCCGCCCCGCTCCTCCCAGTAGGGGATGAACAGCGGGTTGGGCGCGAAGTGTTGCCCCAGCTCCATGGCGACACCCTCGACGAGCCACGCCAGGGATCCCAGCAGCACCCCGGCCAGCACCTGGGGCAACGCGCCCGGCACCACATGCCGCAGCTTCCACCACGCCATCTCCGCCGCCCCGTCGATCCCCCGCTCCATGTGCCGCGCCAGAAACCGCAGCGCACCCCTCGCCTGCGCCACCGTCCACCGACAGGGCCGCCGCGGATGCGGCCGGTACGCGGCGTCCACGAACGCGTCGAGCAGATGCCGCTCCACCGCCGTCCGCGTCGGACACCGCAGCAGCTCACCGGGGTCCGGGAGCCTCCCGTCCCCCTCCCCCGGCCGAGGGTTGTACACGCTGCGCGCCAGCGACACCATCAGCGGACTCGTCAGCGCCGACGCCACCGGCGCGTCCGTCCCCAGCACGGCGACCACCGGCTCCCACCGCGCCGCCTCGGGAGTTCCCGGACCGCCCGCGTCGCGCAGCAGATACTCGGCGACGACCCGGGCACCCAGCGGTTCGAGCTCGATCCCCGCCATGCCCGTCAACCGCACCGGCACCCCTGTCCGCGGCCGCAGCGCCGCCCGGTACTCCGCGGGCCGGCTCGACAGCACCAGCCCGCAGCCGTACGGCAACGCCTCACCGATCCGGTGCAGCGCCGGCGCGCTCACCGCGGCCGGCAGTTCGTCGAACCCGTCCAGCACCGGCAGCACCAGCCGCCGCTCCAGCAGCATCCCGGCGAGGGTGATCTCCCCGTACTCGCCCGGCGCTGCCGCACCGAGCTCGGCGTGGTCCTGGATCAGCTTCCGCTCCATCCAGCCCCGAAGATCCACGGCCGTCGGATCCCAGGAGGCCAGCGGGAACAGTACGGGCACCGGATCGCCCTCCGCACGGCCCTCGATCAGCGCCAGCACGAGCCGCACGAGCAGCAGTGTCTTGCCGGAACCGGGGTCTCCCAGCACCAGCAGCCGACGGTCGGGCACGCGCTGCGCGAAGACCGCGCCGATCTCTCCGTCCCGCCCGGCGAGGCCCGCCGTAACCTCGGCCAGGTCGGGATCGGCACCCCGCCAGGCGACCGGCAGCGGATACGGATCCGCCAGCCGCCGCACCTGCGCCTCCGCCTCCCATTGCCGTCGTACGGCAGCGGCGAGCCGGTCCGCGACGACGCCGGGGTCCGTCGCCCCGGACGCCGCCTCGATCCGGTCCGCCCGGTAAGCGCTCCAGGCCAGATACGTCCCTGCCCCGGTCGGCAGCAGCGCCGCGACCACGGCCGCGGGATCCTGGACGTACAGGGCGGCCACCAGCGCCCCCAGGGCTCCCGTGCCGAACAGGGCCAGGTACACGAGCCCGACCCGCCGTACCCGGGAACCGGGCGCAACTCCGCTCACCCGACGAACAGTTCCGCACCGGCAGGGCACCCGGCGGCCGATCCGCCGACCTCCACACGAGTGGGTGATACCGCCCGACCTGCCCCGCCGCTCGGCATTCGTCGGACATCGGATCTCTAGCGGGTGTTCCGGGGTGGCGAACGGGGCAGTGATCCGTTCACTCCCCCGTGCAAGGGGGCTGCGGGCGCCCCCGCCGCACGCCGTAAGGTTGGGTGGTCAAGCGAGGGCACGTCGGAAGGAGGCACTGGGTGATCGAGCTCGAGGGGGTTCCCGAGCTGATCGACCCGGTCATGGTGGCCGCGTTCGAGGGCTGGAACGATGCCGGCGACGCCGCCTCCACCGCGGTCGCGCATCTGGACAGGGAGTGGAAGGGCGAGGTGTTCGCGGCGCTGGACGCCGAGGACTACTACGACTTCCAGGTCAACCGCCCCACGGTGTGGATGGACGCCGGGGTGAGGAAGATCACTTGGCCGACGACAAGGTTGTCGGTGGTCCGCGTCGGCGGCGAGAAGCCACGTGATCTCGTACTCGTCCGAGGTATCGAACCGTCCATGCGGTGGCGCTCGTTCTGCAACGAACTGCTCGGCTTCGCGCACGAGCTGGGCGTGGAGCTGGTGGTCATCCTGGGCGCTCTGCTCGGCGACACCCCGCACACGCGTCCGGTCCCGATCAGCGGCACCACGTCCGACTCGGACCTGGCCCGCCGGATGGATCTGGAGGAGACCAAGTACGAGGGCCCGACGGGCATCGTCGGCGTCCTCCAGGAGGCCTGCACGCACGCCGGCGTCCCGGCGGTGTCGCTGTGGGCCGCCGTACCGCACTACGTCTCGCAGCCGCCCAACCCGAAGGCGACGCTGGCCCTCCTCAACCGCCTGGAGGACCTGATCGACGTACGCATCCCGCTGGGCGAACTGCCCGAGGATGCGCGCGCCTGGCAGGTCGGCGTGGACCAGTTGGCCGCCGAGGACAGCGAGGTCGCCGAGTACGTGCAGTCGTTGGAGGAGGCCCGGGACACCGCGGAGCTGCCGGAGGCGTCGGGCGAGGCGATCGCCCGCGAGTTCGAGCGGTATCTGCGCAGACGGGACGGCGGTGGCCCGTCGGCCGGCGGGCACGCCACGGCGGACGGCGGGGAGGCCGGCCCCTTCCTGAGGGACAACCCGAGCGGCCGTGCGAAGCCGCCCAAGCCGCCGAAGCCGAGCGGCACGGACGACGACGAGTCGTCGGAGGAGTGACGTCGCAGGAGTGAGGACGAGGGCGGTGCGCCGGACGCACCGCCCTCGTCCGTCCCGCGGGGACGGGGCTCGTCAGGCCGGCACGGAGATCACGTCGTACGTCGTCTCCGGTGTCGGTGTCGTGGTGAAGCGCGCGTTGGGCAGGTAGAGGCGGCCCCTGTACGCGGCCACCGTGGTCGGCACGTCGAAGAGCGGGTCGGTGATGCGGCGTTGGAAGACGCCGCTGCGGCCGTCGGCGGCCAGCTCGAACACGTCGATGGCGTTCTGCCGGTTCTGTACGACGTACAGGGTCCGGCCGATCAGCAGCAGGCCGTCGCCGTTGGTGAGCGGGGCCGCGTCGCCGAGGTCGACGAGCTCGGTGACGCCGGTCCGCGGGTTCACGCGGTGCAGGCCGCCGATCCCGGACTGCACCACCAGAAGCGCCTTGCCGTCGGGGGTGCGGGTGATGCCGTTGGCGTTGACGACCTCGCCGGGGACCTGGCTCCAGTCGCCGCTCAGGGTGATCGTCACGACGTCGTCCGCGTCCGGCAGTTCGCCGTGCCGGCCGAGCGGCAGGGCGTACAGGGCGGGCTGGAAGGAGTCGGTGAACCAGGCCGTGCGCGGGGTCAGGAACACGTCGTTGGCGAAGGTCGGGGTCGCCGTGGTGAGGACGTACGAGGCGAGGATCGCGCCGGTGCGGGCGTCCACGACGCGGGCGCCCTGGCCGCGTCCGGCGACGAACAGGCGTCCGCGGTCGTCGAGTTTGAGGCCGACCGAGGGCGTGCCCGGGCCGGTGGAGATGATGCCGCCCTCGCCGGTGCGCAGGTCGGCGCGGTAGATCGAGCCGTCGCCGAGCGAGCCGAGGTAGGCGTACGGTCCGCCGCCGGTGGTGATGCCCTCCGGGCGGAAGCCGTTCGGGAGGTGGATCACGGCGGGCCGGGTCTTTCCGGCCGCTGCCGCGGCGGTGCCGGCGGACCCGACGAGTACGGCCCCGGCGGTGGCGGCGCCGGCCGTGAGGAGTCTGCGGCGGGTGGGACGAGGTGCGAAGGAGCGGTGTTCGGAGGCCACTGTGCGTCCTTCCGCGGACGGGACCGGCCAACAGCTGGTCCAACGGTCAACTGACTCGTCCACCCCATCACACGCCGACCGCCTCCGCAGCCGTAGACAGCCTCTCGACAGCGACTGGACACATCTGGCCCGTATGTGGCGTGACATCTCTTTCAGGCCGGATTGCACAGGTTGCCCAATTCAACTTACTTAAAACTGACTTGGCGAAATAAGTCTGGACGTACCGGGTCGGGAGTGCTTGGTTGAGCTGCGAAGGCGCGCCGCACCACCCGCACTTGGTACCCCCCGCAGGAACCGAAGGGAGCGGCAGACGATGACCGACCAGGCACAGCCGGCGCAGGGCCCGGGAGCGTCCGGGCCGGGGCCCGACGGAGCGGGATTCACCTATCGAGGAGCCGAGCAGGAACTGATCGTCGTCGCCCGCCCGGAGGCCAGGCTGCGCGCCCAGGCCGAGGGCGTCCGATCGGTGGCGGGCGCCGACATGTCGGCCCTCAACATGTTCCTCAGTGACGAACAGCTCGCGCTGGAGCCGCTGTTCGGCAGCGAGGAGCGACTTCAGCAGGCCCCCGGCGCCGAGGACGTGCCCGACCTCGCGCTGTTCTACCGGGTGCGCGGCGGGGAGAGCCGCGCCGAGGAGCTGCGGGCGCGCATCGCCGCGCTGCCGGGGATCGACTCGGCGTATGTGAAACCGGGCGCGGTGCCGGCCTCCCTCGGGCGGGTCGGGCAGCTCGGGGAGGACAGCGGGCGCCTGAAGGAGGGCGCGCCGGTCACGCCCGACTACAGCGGCCGGCAGGGCTATCTGCGGCCCGCACCGGAGGGCGTCGACGCGCACTGGGCCTGGCAGCGGCCCGGCGGCACCGGTCAGGGCGTGACCGTGATCGACGTGGAGGGCTCCTGGCAACTGGGCCACGAGGACCTGGCGGCCAAGCTGGCCGGCGTCGTCGTCGGCACCCCGCTGACCGACCTCGCCTGGCGCAACCACGGCACCGCCGTGATCGGTGTGATCGGCGGTGACCGGGGCGAGTTCGGCATCACCGGCATCGTGCCGGACACGGTGACCGCGGCCGCGTCCTTCCAGGGCATCGGCACGGCGGCCGCCATCCACGCGGCGGCGGACCGGCTCGGCCCCGGCGACATCGTGCTGATCGAACTGCATCGCCCCGGCCCCCGGTTCGAGTACGCCGACCGTGACGACCAGCGCGGCTACATCGCGCTCGAGTGGTGGCCGGACGACCTCGCCGCCGTCCGCTACGCCACCGCCAAGGGCGTCCTGGTGGTGGCGGCCGCGGGCAACGGCGCCGAGTCGCTCGACGACGCGGTCTACGAGCGTCGCCCGGACGGCTTCCCGGAGACGTGGCGCAACCCGTTCAACCCGTCCAACCCGTCCTCCGGCGCCGTCCTGGTCGGCGCGGGCGCCCCGCCGCCCGGCACGCACGGCCGCGACCACGGCCCGGACCGCTCACGGCTCGCGTTCTCCAACTACGGCGCCCGCGTGGACGCCCAGGGCTGGGGGCGCGAGGTCACGACCACCGGCGGCTTCTGGGACAAGCCCGGCGATCTGCAGGGCGGGCCCGAGGAGATCGCCTGGTACACCGACACGTTCTCGGGGACGTCGTCCGCCTCCCCGGTCGTGGTCGGCGCGCTGGCCGCGCTGCAGGGAATGCTCAAGGCAGCCGGCCAGCAGCCGATGTCCCCCGAGCGTGCGCGTGCCGTGCTGCGGGCGACAGGTTCCCCGCAGCAGGACGCGCCGGGCCGGCCCGTCTCCCAGCGGATCGGCAACCGGCCCGACATCAAGGCGGCGGTGACCCATCTGGTGCCGCAGGCGGTCGGCTCGGGCAAGGCCGAGCGGTACTGGGACGAGCTGCTGCCGTATCCCCGTGAACTTCCGCCCAGGCTCCGGCTGTTCGTGGCCGGCGAGTGGCGCAACCTCAATCATCCGTCCCCGGAGATCCGCCAGGCGGTCCACACCGCCTTCGCGGGGGGACGGCCCGATGTCCGAGTGTGGTTCTCGGACGACGAGATCGTCGGCCTGGTCATCACCGGCTGACGCAGCCCATCACATCAAGGGAAGGTGACACCCGAATGAGCACCACCCCGCAGATGAGTCACATGGGACAACAGCAGGGCCAGCAGTTCCCGAGCACATCGCCGTACCAGCAGCAGCCGTTCGGGCAGCAGCAGGGTTACGGCCAGCAGCACCAGCAGCAGCCGTACGGCATGGGCACGAGCGGCTCGCTGGAGCAGCTCCAGCAGCTGGGCCAGCAGCAGCCGTTCCAGCAGCTGCTTCAGCAGCTGGGCCAGCAGCAGTTCGGCGGCCAGCAGCAGGACCAGCAGGCGCAGCAGAACGAGCAGCAGATGCAGCAGCAGTTGCAGCAGGTCGCGCTGGCGGCGGTGCAGCAGGTCGCCCAGCAGGTCCAGGCGCAGGCTCTGGCCTCCGGTGTGGCGAACGGCTTCATCGACATCGTCCACCCGCTCCAGGGGCAGCCGCATCAGATCTTCCTGCGCATCAACAACCAGTTCCGGGTCCTCAACAACCCGAACCCGCAGATCCACCAGCAGATCCAACAGGCGTTCGCGTTCGGCCACCAGGTGATCGGCATCTGGGACACCCAGTCGCCGAGCGTGCTGCGCAGCGTCCGGATCCAGCGACTCTGACGGGCACCTGAACGAACGGATCGGGGCGCTTTCTCCCGTCGGGAGGAAGCGCCCCTCTGTCGGTCTCGGATCCCTACAGGGCCACGCCCAGCAGCGCGTCCACGGCGCGCGACACGACACCGGGGGCGCCGATGTCCGTGCCGCCGCTCTCCTCCTGTGCGGTGCCCCAGCGGTCGACCGCCACGAGCGCGGCCGGGGCGTCCAGGTCGTTCGCGAGGGCCTCGCGGATCTCCTCGACGAGCGCCTCGGCGGGCGGCCCGTCGGGCCGGGACACGGCGGCACGCCAACGGTCGAGGCGGGCGAGGGCGTCCTGGAGCACCTGGTCGGTCCACTCCCAGTCGGCCCGGTAGTGGTGGGCGAGGAGGGCGAGACGGATGGCGGCGGGGTCGACGCCCTCGCGCCGCAGCTGCGACACGAAGACCAGGTTCCCCTTGGACTTGGACATCTTCTCGCCGTGCAGCGCGACCATGCCGGCGTGGACGTACGCCTTGGCCATGGGGAACTCGCCGGTCAGCACCTGGGCGTGCGAGGCGCCCATCTCGTGGTGCGGGAAGGCGAGGTCGGAGCCGCCGCCCTGGACGTCGAATCCCATGCCGAGGTGGTCGAGGGCGATGGCGACGCACTCGATGTGCCAGCCGGGCCGGCCGCGTCCGAGCGAGCCGCCGTCCCAGCTGGGCTCGCCCTCGCGGGCGGCCATCCACAGCATCGGGTCGAGCGGGTTCTTCTTGCCCGGACGCTCCGGGTCACCGCCGCGCTCGGCGGACAGCAGTCGCATCGCGGCTGCGTCGAGGCCCGACACCTTGCCGAAGTCGGGGTCGGACTCGACGGAGAAGTAGATGTCGCCCTCGAGCTCGTACGCGGCGCCGGCGTCCCTCAGGCGCTCGACGAGCGGCACGATGCCGGGTATGGCCTCCACGGCGCCGATGTAGTGCTGCGGGGGCAGCATGCGCAGGGCGGTCATGTCCTCGCGGAAGAGGGCGGTCTCCTTCTCGGCGAGGGCGACCCAGTCGATGTTGTCGCGCGCCGCCCGCTCCAGCAGCGGATCGTCGACGTCGGTGACGTTCTGGACGTAGTGAACCTGCCGCTTGGTGTCGAGCCACACGCGCTGCACGAGGTCGAACGCGTTGTAGGTCGCCGCGTGACCCAGGTGGGTCGCGTCGTACGGGGTGATGCCGCAGACGTAGATACGGGCGACGGGACCGGGGTCGAGGGTGACCAGACCGCCGGTCGCGGTGTCGTGGATCCTCAGGTCGCGGCCCTGACCAGGCAGGGCGGGGACCTCAGAAGCGGGCCAGGCATACATGTCATGAGCCTAACCGGACGGATGTTCCGCATACGAACCGGACCGGGCCGGATGGCCGGTAAGGCCTTCTTGCGCGATACCGGCCATTGTGCTGCGGGACGGGTGCCCGCTGCGGGACGGGAGTCCGCTGCTAGACGGGCGGCCAGGGGATGGCCGGCCACTCCCCGCCCGGTTCCGGATGCTTCCCGGAGGTCAGAAGCGCCTCGACACGCGCGCGCGTGGCCTCGACCTCGGCGGCGGTGATCAGCCCGGCCAGGCGCACGGCCAGGTCACCGCCCTCCTTCAGCCCCTCCTTCAGGGCGCCGAGCACCTCGACCGCCTCCCCGGTGAGCGGCTCCCCGGCCCAGCCCCACAGCAGCGTCCGCAGCTTGTTCTCGACGTTGAAGGTGACGCCGTGGTCGATGCCGTAGAGGTGACCGCCCTCCGTGGGCAGCAGGTGCCCGCCCTTGCGGTCGGCGTTGTTGATCACGGCGTCCAGCACGGCCATCCGCCGCAGCCGCTCGTCGTCGGCGTGCACCAGCAGGGCGGTCCTGCCCTCGCCGACCTGGGCGAGGCCGACCGCCTTCCAGCCGGGCTCGGGCTCCTCGCCGTCCACCAGGGCGAGCAGCTCGGCCTCGGGCGTCACCTCGATCCACAGCTGGACCATGCCCTCGCCGTACGGCCCGTCCCGCAGCACGGTGGGCGGTACCAGCCCCCAGCCCGTCGCCTCGGAGATCTCGTACGCGGCGACCTCGCGCTGCGCGAGCGTCCCGTCGGGGAAGTCCCACAGCGGCCGCTCACCGGCGACCGGCTTGTACACGCAGGACGCCTCCTGCCCCTCGTACGCGACCGTGCAGAACAGCGCCGCGTTGGACGCCTCGCGGATGCGTCCGCGCACGGTCAGCTCGCCCTCGACGAGCAGGTCCACCGGCGTCACGCTCCGCGGCGGTATCCGTTCTGGCGCGGACATACATGTCCTTCCGGGTCGAGCGGGAGGCTGCACAGCGGACACGGCGGCCGCCCGGCGTTGACGACGTCCAGGGCGCGCTTGGCGAAGGCCCTGGCCTGCGCGCCGGTGAGCCGGACCCGCAGCATCGGGGGCCCGTTCTCCTCGTCCTGCAGCAGCCGCTCCTCCGCCTCGGCGAGGTCCTCCTCGGAGTCGGCGTCGAGCTCGACGAGGGCCTGCGCCTCGACGATCATGCGCTGCTCCTCGCCGTCCCAGGCCAGCGCCATGGTGCCGACGCGGAACTCCTCCTCGATGGGGGTGTCCAGCGGGTCGGCGTCGGAAATCTCGGCGGGCGCCACGGCGGGGACGGCGGCGCTGCCGCCACTACGCCGTACGACCTCGTCGAGCAGCTCGTCCATGCGCTCGGCAAGGGCGGCGACCTGGGTCTTCTCCAGGGCCACGCTGGTCACCCGGGAGCCTGCGGTGGCCTGGAGGAAGAACGTACGGCGTCCGGGAAGCCCGACCGTACCGGCCACGAAGCGGTCCGGGGGGTCGTAGAGGAACACCTGACGGGACACGTCCTGTCTCCATTGGAATCGTGAGTACGGCGAAAATCGTGAGTACGGCGAATCGTGAGTACTGCGAAATCGTGAGTACGAGCGCTACTTCGACCGCTTCACCCTACTGCGCCGGACGATCACGGTGCGCCCGCGCCGCCCCCGACCGTCGCGTCGCCGGCCGGCGGTTCCTCGCGGGGGGCGAGGGACGCGAAATCACCGGTGTCCCCGAGGCGTACGAGGAACGGCCTCAGGCGTGTGTAACGGATCGCGGTGATGGAACACGGTTCAACGGAAATCCTCTGGAAGAGGTCGAGATGAAGACCGAGTGCGTCCGCGACGAGGGACTTGATGATGTCGCCGTGCGAGCACATCAGATACACGGCGTCGCCACCGTGATCGCGCTCCACGCGCGCGTTCCACTCGCGTACGGCCTCGGCGGCGCGGGTCTGCATCGCCCGCATCGACTCCCCGCCGGGGAACGCGGCCGCCGACGGGTGCGCCTGGACAACCTCCATCAGCGGCTCGTCCGCCAGCTCGGCGAGTTTGCGGCCGGACCAGTCGCCGTAGTGGCACTCCCCGATCCGCTCGTCGGTGTGGGCGCGCAGGCCGGGGCGGGCCTCGAGCAGCGGCGCGATCGTCTCCTGACAGCGCTGCAGGGGGCTGCTGACGACCTCGGAGATCGGCAGCTCGGCGAGCCTGCCGGGCAGGGCGGCGGCCTGCGCGGCGCCGCGCTCGTCCAGGGCGACGCCGGGCGTCCACCCGGCGAGCAGTCCCTCGGTGTTGGCGGTGGAACGTCCGTGCCGGACCAGGATCAGCGTGGGCATGCGGCCCAGCGTAGGCGTACGACGGGGTGCGTTTGCCGCCGGACGGCGGGAGAATACGCTCCGTGATCGTCGACTGCGCCATCTATCGCGACGGGCGCCGGACGCAGGGGCCGGACGACTTCTCCGACGCCCTGGATCTGTGCCGCCTGCAGGACGACGCGTTCGTCTGGATCGGCTTGTACGAGCCCACGGAGAAGGAGTTCGACAAGGTCACGGAGGAGTTCGGGCTGCACCCGCTGGCCGTGGAGGACGCCCTGAACGCCCACCAGCGGCCCAAGCTCGAGGTGTACGACGACTCGCTGTTCATGGTCCTCAAGCCGGTCGGGTACGAGGCGAAGAGCGACATCGTCTCCTCCGGCGAGGTCATGGTCTTCATCGGCGACTCGTTCGTGGTGACCGTCCGGCATGGCGAGGAGGCGCCTTTGGGGGTCGTACGGCAGCGCCTCGAACACGAGCCGGAGATGCTCCGGCACGGTCCCACGGCGGTGCTGTACACGATCGCCGACGCCGTGGTCGACCACTATGTGGAGGTGGCGGGCGAGCTGGGCACCGACCTGGAGGAGCTGGAGGCGGAGGTGTTCTCGCCGACCGGGGGCGGCTCCCGGCACACGGCGTCCCGCATCTACGCCTTCAAGCGGCAGATCCTGGAGTTCAGGAGGGCCACCGGCCCGCTGGCGCAGCCCCTGTCCCGGCTCGCGGGCACGGGCATGTTGGGCGCGCGCGTGCCCTTCGTGCACGACAAGGCGCAGCCCTTCTTCCGCGACGTGAGCGACCACCTCACGCGCGTGAACGAGTCCGTGGAGGGCCTGGACCGGCTCGTCTCCGACGTCCTGTCGGCGCATCTGGCGCAGATGAGCGTCCGGCAGAACGACGACATGCGGAAGATCTCCGCATGGGCGGCCATGGCCGCGATCCCCACGATGATCGCGGGCATCTACGGCATGAACTTCGACCACATGCCGGAGATGCGCTGGCTGTGGTCGTATCCGGCGCTGATCCTCGGCATGGCCGCCCTGGAGGTCATGCTGTACCGGCTGTTCAAGCGCCGGGGCTGGTTGTAGGCGGGTTCTTCGGGCTCAGGCGAACTCGGGGGCCGAGGTGGCGGGTCCGCCGAGCGCGTCGCGCCGCTCGGGCATCTTCAGGGACACCATCCGCCGCCAGCCCACGACCCGCTCCCAGGCGTACACGGCGTGGATGCCGGCCGCGAGCACGGTCGCCTTCGCCCTCGGCCAGCCGAGGATGCGCCCCATGTGGTCCATGACCGCGAGGCTGACGTCCCGGTAGATCCGGATCTCCGCGAGGGCGCACTCGCGCAGCGTCCGCTGGATGGCCCGGCCGTGTCCCTGGGCCGCGAAGCGCAGCAACTCCTCGTGGCAGTAGGCGAGGTGGTTGTCCTCGTCGTGGGAGATCATCCTGACCGCGCGGCCGAGGTCGGGGTGGTCGGCGAAGTGTTTGCGCAGCAACTCCATCTGCTCCGAGGCGCGCTGCTCGGTGACCCTGCTGTGCGACAGGTAGGTGACGATGTCCTGGACGGTGAGCGCTTCGTCGCTCTTGAGCTTGTCGTGGGCGAGACCGATGCCGTGGTTCTCCAGGAGCATCGTGTAGTCGGTCTCGGGCGGGACGGGCACCGGTTCCAGGCCGCGCTTCTTCATCAGGGCGTTGAAGATCCGCCCGTGCTTGTCCTCGTCCGCCCCGTGCCGGGTGATCTTGGGTGCGAGAGGGCGCTCGCTCTCCGGGACGAGCGCGGCGATGCGGGCGTTCTCCCAGCCGCCCTGCGACTCCCCGCTGGCCGCGATGGAGCAGAACAGGCGGAAGGACTCGTCGTTGTCGAGGATCTCCTGGAACAGACTCTTGGCCGAAAGCATCGTTGGACACCTCTCTGCAGGGCGCAGGACGCCGGACTCCGCAGGATTCCGCAAAGAACGAGTCAAATGCGGTGAGAGAGGCACTGCAACAGCTGTGTCGGACAACTCAGCCAAAAGAATGACCAGCCGGGCCGCGACGGGGGCGTAACCGTGCGGCCACGCGCGCGTTGTTCTGCGTGACGGCCGTGGCGGGGAAGACCCCCGAGCCCCCACCACGGCCGCAGAAAATCCCTCTCGGGTGCCCCCTCGTCAGGCCAGGCCGGCGCGCTCCAGGGCCTCGGTGCCGGCGCGGAGCGAGGCGATCCGCTCGTCGAGCGTGAAGCCCGCGGGAGCGAGGGAGAGGGTGGTGACCCCGGCCGCGGCATAGGCCTCCATCCGGTCCGCGATGCGGTCGACGGAACCCAGCAGCGTGGTCTTGTCGATCAGGTCGTGCGGTACGGCGGCCGCGGCGCCCTGCTTGTCGCCGGAGAGGTACTTGGACTGGATCTCGGCGGCTTCCTTCTCGTAGCCCATGCGCTGGGCGAGCTGGTTGTAGAAGTTCTGCTTGGGGCTGCCCATGCCGCCGACGTACAGGGCGGTGTAGGGGCGGAAGGTGTCGGCCAGCGTGGCCACGTCCTTGTCGTCGCCCACGGCGAGCGGCAGGGTCGGGCAGACGTCGAACCCGTCGAGGGTCTTGCCGGCCTTCTCACGCCCGGCGCGCAGGTACTTGATCGTGGTGTCCTCCAGGTGCTCGGCGGAGGGGAAGATCACCAGGGCGCCGTCGGCGATCTCGCCGGTCTGCTCGAGGTTCTTCGGGCCGATGGCGGCGATGTACAGCGGGATGTGCTCGCGCTGCGGGTGCACGGTCAGCTTGATCGGCTTGCCGGGGCCGCCGGGCAGCGGCAGCGTCCAGTGCTGCCCCTCGTACGACAGGCGCTCGCGCGTCATGGCCTTGCGGACGATCTCGACGTACTCACGCGTGCGTGCCAGCGGCTTGTCGAACTTGACGCCGTACCAGCCCTCGGAGACCTGCGGCCCGGAGACGCCGAGGCCGAGGCGGAAGCGGCCGCCGGACAGCGAGTCCAGGGTCGCGGCGGTCATGGCGGTCATCGCCGGCTGGCGGGCCGGGATCTGGAAGATCGCGGAGCCGACGTCGATGCGCTCGGTCTGGGCGGCGACCCAGGAGAGCACGGTGGCCGCGTCCGAGCCGTACGCCTCGGCGGCCCAGCACACGGCGTATCCCAGCCGGTCGGCCTCCTGGGCGACGGCGAGATTGTCCGCGTCCATTCCGGCACCCCAGTAGCCGAGGTTGATCCCGAGCTGCATGGCGGATTCCCCTTACCGATCAGTAACGTCCCTTGTCGGGCCGACCTTAGCGCGGCGGGCCGCTCGCGGGGAGGCCGGTGTGGCGGGCGTCGCCCGGCCGGCCGTCGGCGCCCTCGGTGACCGTCCTGGAAACTGGTCATCCACAGGCCCCCACATGGCAGGTTCTGGCCAGTAATCTCGGCGTTCATGGAGCAGAGGCATCTCGGCCGCACCGGCCTGCGCGTGTCCCGGATCGGGCTCGGCACCCTCACCTGGGGCAGGGACACCGACGAGCACGACGCCGCGGACGTCCTGAAGACGTTCTGGGAGGCGGGCGGCACCCTCGTCGACACGGCGGACGTGTACGGCGACGGAGAGGCCGAGTATCTGCTCGGACGGCTCATAGAAGGGCTGGTCCCGCGCCGGGACCTGGTCATCTCGACGAAGGCGGGCAGCGTGCCCGACCCCGACCGCCGCTTCGACGGCTCGCGCGGCCATCTGCTCTCCGCGCTGGACGCCTCGCTGACCCGGCTCGGCACGGACTACGTCGACGTCTGGCACATCCACGCCTTCGACCCGGAGACCCCGCTGGAGGAGACCCTCCAGGCCCTCGACCTGGCCGTCAGCAGCGGCCGCGCCCGCTATGCGGGTGTCTCCAACTTCTGCGGCTGGCAGCTCGCCAAGGCGGCGACCTGGCAGCTCGCGGCGCCGGGCATACGGACTCGGCTGGCGAGCACGCAGCTGGAGTACTCGCTGCTCCAGCGCGGCGTGGAACGCGAGGTGCTGCCGGCCGCGCTCGATCTCGGCATCGGCCTGCTGCCTTCCTCCCCGCTCGGCCGAGGCGTCCTGACGGCCAAGTACCGCAACTCCACTCCCCCCGACTCACGCGGCGCCTCGGAACATCTGGCGCCCTTCGTCGCGCCGTACCTCGACGACACGGCGAGCCGGATCGTGGACGCCGTGCAGACGGCGGCCGACGGGCTGGCGGTGACCCCGCTCCAGGTCGCCCTCGCCTGGGTCCGCGACCGGCCCGGCGTGACCGCGCCCGTCATAGGCGCGCGCAACGCACAGCAGCTCACGGCGGCGTTGTCAGTGGAGGCCCTTAGTCTTCCTGACGAGATCTGCCGGGCGCTCGACGACGTGTCGGCGCCCGTGCACCGCTATCCCGATCACGACTGGAGCACGCTGTGAGCACGGAGCCGCCCGAGACCACGGAGGACACGGAGCCGGGGACGCCGGGGGCCACGCCGGAGGGCGGGGGGCCGACGGCCGGGAGTGCCGGGAGCGCCGGGGAAGAGCCGGCCGGAGGGGCCGGGGCCGCCGAAGGCGACGGGGGCGAGAACGCGGCCCAGGCCGCCGCGGCCGATGACGGCGACGGCGACGGCGACGGCGACGGCGACACCAAGGCGCAGATGTCGGAGGCCGAGGCCGAGCTGGCCGCTCAGCGGGTCGAGCGGGAGCGGATCGAGCGGCGGAAGGCCGAGAAGAAGGCCGTCGAGAGCGGGGCCAAGCTCAGCGGGACGGCCGCCGATCTGCTCGCCGCCGTACGGGCCGTGGAGAGCGGTGCGAAGCCGGCGGCCACCGTGTTCAGTGAGCCGGAGCCACCGCGCCGCCCCGCCCCGGAGCCGGTACGCCGGCCGCAGCCCGTGGTGGCCGAGGCGCCCGCGGGGCCCGCTGCGCAGACCGTCGAATCCGTGCGCCGCGTACTGAACGAAGGCGGTGCGCCCGAGGCCCTCGCCCCGCAGGTCGCCGCGGCCCTCGGTGAGGGGGCGGACGACCAACTGCGGGCGGATCCCTGGCAGTTGCTGCGCGTCGGCGGCGTACGGCCGGAGCAGGCCGACGGGTTCGCGCGGGCGCTGCTCGGCGCGGAGTGCGGACCGGACGACGAGCGGCGTGGCCGGGCGGTCACCGTCTGGCTCCTTGAGCAGGCGGCCCTGGCCGGGCACACGGCCCTGGAGATGCCCACACTCACCGCCGCGCTGGCCCAGCGGGCTGTGCCGGACGCCGATACGGCCGTGCAGGACACCCTGGCCGAGGGCGAGGCCCTGGTCTTCCAGGACGCCTTGGACGAGCCCGGCGCCCCGGCCCGGCGGGACGACGAGCTGGAGGAGGGCGAGGAGAGGCCCGTCCGTGTCCTCGTCGGCCTGGAGCGGTACGCCCTCGCGGAGGAGAGCCTCGCCGACGGACTGGCCCGCCTGATCAACTCGGTGCCGAAGCAGGACGGTTCGGCCGAGGAATGGGAACGGGCCGCGGCTTCCGCGGGCTCCGCCGCCGACCTGGTCCGCGCGGTCGCCGCGCACGGCCTGGTCCTCCACACCGGCGGGGAGGCGTCCCTGACCGAACCGGCGGCACTGCTGCACACGGCGCAGGCTCTGGGACTGCGGGCCTGGGCGGCCGCACACGGCCCGGTCGGCAGGGGGCGCTTCTCGGCGCTGCTGAGCGGGTCGGGCCTGCCTGACGACCCCGCACAGGCGAAGTCCGCGCCCGGTGTCGCCACCGTGGCCGGTCTGCTCTCCGGTGCCGAGGGGCCCGGTCGGGACGCGGACGGGGCGTTCGACCTCGATCTGCTCGTCGTGCTGGACGCGCCGCAGTTGGACGTCGAGACAGCGGCCCTGCTCACGGAGTCGCTGCCGGACGGGGCCCGGCTGGTGCTGGCCGGAGATCCTGCGGTGTTGTGGTCGGCGGGCCCCGGGCGGGTGTTCGCCGATCTGCTTTCGGCGCGGATCTGCCCGCAGATCGCCTCGCGGCGACCGGATCCCGGCCCGCTGGGCGAGCTGGTGTCCGGTATCGGCATCGGCGAGCTGAACCAGGTCGAGGCGCCCGGCAAGGAGGTCGTGATCGTGCCGGTGCGGGACGCGGGCGAGGCCGTGCACCGTACCGTGCAGCTCGTCGCGGACTCGGTACCGCGCGCGATCGGCGTCCCGACCGAAAAGACCCAGGTGATCACGCCGGGTCATGGCGGGGCGGCCGGCACCCGCGCGCTCAACGCCGCGCTCAAGGAACGGCTCAACCCCGGTCCCGGCCGCTTCGGCGGCTTCGACCCCGGTGACCGCATCGCCTACTCCCCCGCGCCGGGCCGTACGGTGCCCGGCCAGGTCGTGAAGGCCGACGCCGAGGGGCTGCACCTGACCTGTGCGGGCGAGGCCGTCGTCGTACCGAAGGAACGGGTGGAGCAGTCCGTACGGCACGGCTGGGCCCTGACCGCACACCAGGCGGCCGGCACCCGCTGGCCGGCGGTGGTCGTGGTCCTCCCGGGCGACGCGGCACAAGCCCTGAGCCGCCCCTGGGTCTACACGGCCTTCAGCCGCGCCGACCGCCACCTCTCCGTGGTCCACGGCGCGGAACAGGCCCTGCCCCGAGCGGTCGCCGAAATCCCGGCCAAGCCCCGCACGACCCGCCTGCCGGCGTTGCTGGCGACGCAGCTGACAACGACCGACTGATCCCGCTCGCTGCCGACCACCAACCCCGGCCCGGGCCCTCACCCCCCGGGCCCCCGTCAAACACAGCGGCGGCGGTCACGGAAGCCCTCGCTCCCATGACCGCCGCCCTCCGACAGCCGTCGCCTGCGCTCAGCGGTCCGAGTCCAGTGGCTCCAGGTCCTCGTCCTCGTCCAGCTCCGTGTCGAGGTCGTCCTCGATGTCGTCGGCGTCCTCGTCGTCCTGGTCCGCCTCGTCGACGTCGTCCAGCTCGTCGTCGAACACCGTGCTGACGTCGAAGCGGCAGACCACCCGCTGGGGATCGACCCCCTCGAAGGGCGCCTCCAGCCATTCGCCGGGGACGGCCTGCTCGTCCGAGGCGGTGACCCAGAGCGTGGAGTCGCCCTCCTCCAGGCCGAACTCCTTGTGCCGGGAGGCGATCTCGTCCGGCTCGAACTCGCCGAACAGGATGCCCAGCGCCCCGTGCGCCGTGCCGGAGGCATCAGCGTCCGCGCCGTCGTCGTAGTCCGCCGCCTCGATCCGCTGGGCCTGGGCCAGCAGCCGCTGCGGCTCCACCACGGAGTAGTCGCGGCGGATCAGCACGCTCACCGCGTTCGGTTCCTCGGGGCCCGTGTACGGCGGCAGCGCGTCCTCCGTACCGGGGATCTCGAAGGGCGTGACCTCGTCATAGCGGTCGTAGAGCAGCTCGTCGTAGACCTCGGCGGCTGCGGCCAGCTGGTTGAACGCCTCGTAGACGGCCGGGTCGTCCTCACCCGACCGGCGTTCGACCGCTGCCAGGTGGCGGTCCAGCGCGGTCTTGACCGCCTCGGCGGCGGCGCGTACCTCGGCAGCGGTGGGCTGCACAGCATCAGACATAGTGCAGACGCTATCCGTACCGGGCCCCAGCCCGCACAATAGATGCGATGCCGGAATACGAATTTGTCGACGTGTACGTACCGCGCGGGGTCTCCCGCAAGGACGCCACACGCCTGCTGACGGACCATGCCGAGTACGGACACTGGGAGTTGGACCGCCTGAGCCTGCTGCGCGACGGCAGCCGCAGGGTGCGGCTGCGCCGCCGGATCATCCGCCAGGTGCGGGCCACGTGGTGAGCTGAGGCGACAGAAGACAGCGAGACAGGGACAGCAGGAGAAACAACGACGGATCGGGCCCCGCCGAGGCGGGGCCCGATCCGTTCGTGCCGGACGGCTACGACCTACGCCGAGGCCCGTGCCTTGCGGTACAGCACCGTGCCCGCGAGCAGCGCCCCCGCGCCGACCGGCAGGACGAGGCCCATCGGCAGATCACTGCCGGTGTGGGCGAGCTCGGCCTCACCCTGGGGCTGGGTGACGGACTGGCCGCCCGGCTGGTTCCCGTGCGAGGAGCCACCGCCCGGCGTCTCGCCGCCCGTGCTGGGCGGCGTGCTCGGGGTGCCGGGGTGGGTGGGCTCGTCCGGGTTCTCCGGGCTCCCGGGGTTTCCGGGGTTCCCCGGGTTGCCCGGCTGCTCGGGGTTACCGGGGTTGCCCGGCTGCTCGGGGTTACCGGGGTTGCCGGGGTTGCCGGGGTTGCCCGGCGGGGTGTGGCCTGAGCCACCGCCGCCGTTGGCGCAGTCGTTGCCCTCGACGGAGTTGCCGATGCCGATGACGTCGACGCTGTTGCCGCACACGTTGACCGGCACATCGATCGGCGCCTCGACGTGGTTGCCGGAGCCGATGCCGGGCGAGTCACTGGCGTGCCCACCCGTCGACGCCCCTGAGCCGCCACCGGAGTCCCCGTGGCCGGCGGAGGCGCCGCCCTGGTTGCTGCAGCTGTTGCCGCTCGCCGGGTTGAGCACCCCGACGACGTTGACCGTGTTGCCACACACGTTGACCGGCACGTGCACCGGCGCCTGCACCGTGTTGCCCGACAGCACGCCGGGCGAGTTCGAGCTGGTGCCGTTCGCACCCGAGCCGGTTGCGTGGGCGGCGCCGCCCGCGGCGGCGATGACGCCGGTCGCGGCCGCCACGGTCATCAGGCCCTTGCGGGTGACCTGTCGCATTTGCTGAATACCTGCCTTCGACCTTGTTCCGAAAGGACGACGTCGGAAATTCGACCGACGTTCCGAAAAGGCCGGTCGGCCCCGGAGCGCATGGCACGCGCTCCGGGGCCGACGGGCTCAGCCCCTGTCACTTCACGGGGCGAGGCACAACGTCACTTGTTGATGCAGGTGTTGCCGAAGGCGGGGTTCAGCAGCCCGATCACCGAGATCGTGTTGCCGCAGACGTTCACGGGGACGTGAACCGGCGCCTGAACAACATTGCCGGACAGGATGCCCGGGGAGTGCACGGCGGCACCCTGAGCACCAGCGTCGGCGACGGCGAGGCCCGCGCCCGCGAGAACCAGGCCACCAGTGGCAGCCGCAGCGGCGACGACCTTCTTGATCATTATTCCTCCTTGTTGGCAATGCGATCACAAGTAGCTGATCGCATCACCTGTAACGAGGAGGAACTAATAGGGCTACGACCTTATGAGCGCGTTCACTCCCCCCAGCCATATCCCGTACGTCTGGCCGAATACTGAAGTGTCGTTTCAGTGGCCCAATTCAGGACGCATCGATGAACCGGTCGAGCACCCGGACCCCGAACTTCAGCCCGTCCACCGGTACCCGCTCGTCGACACCGTGGAACATGCCCGCGAAGTCCAGCTCCGGCGGCAGCTTCAGCGGAGCGAAGCCGAAGCCCCGGATGCCCAGGTCGTCGAAGGACTTGGCGTCGGTGCCGCCGGAGAGCATGTAGGGGATCGCCTTCGCGGCCGGGTCCTCGGCGACCAGCGCGGACTGCATGGCGTCCACGAGCGCGCCGTCGAAGCCCGTCTCGACGGCCTTGTCGGCGTGCACGTCCTCGCGCTTGACCTTGGGCCCGAGGATCTTGTCGAGGTCGGCGAGGAACTCCTCCTCGAAGCCGGGCAGGAACCGGCCGTCGACGTGCGCGGTCGCCTCACCGGGGATGACGTTGACCTTGTAGCCCGCGCCGAGCTGTGTGGGGTTGGCCGTGTTGCTGAGGGTCGCGCCGATGAGCTTGGCGATGCCGCCGAGCTTGGCGAGGGTGCCCTCCATGTTCTCCGGGTCGAGCTCGGTGCCGAGCGCGTCACCGAGCTCGTCGAGGAAGGCCCGGGTCGTCTTGGTGACCCGCACGGGGAACTTGTGCCGGCCCAGCCGCGCAACCGCCTCCGACAGCTCCGTGATGGCGTTGTCCCGGTGGATCATCGAGCCGTGTCCGGCCGTGCCGGCCACGGTCAGCTTCATCCAGTGCATGCCCTTCTCGGCCGTCTGGATCAGATAGAGCCGCCGCTGCTCACTCACCGTGAACGAGAACCCGCCCACCTCGCTGATCGCCTCGGTCACGCCCTCGAAGAGGTCCGGGTGCTTGTCGACGAGGAACCGGGCGCCGAACTTGCCGCCGGCCTCCTCGTCGGCAAGGAACGCGAGCACGATGTCCCGCGGCGGCCGACGCCCGCTGCGCAGCCGGTCGCGGACCACCGCCAGGGTCATCGCGTCCATGTCCTTCATGTCGACGGCCCCGCGCCCCCACACGCATCCGTCCGCGACCTCACCGGAGAAGGGGTGGTGGGTCCAGTCGTCCGCGTTGGCCGGTACGACGTCGGTGTGGCCGTGGATGAGCAGCGCGGGCCTGGAGCGGTCCTCGCCCTCGATGCGGGCCACCGTGGAGGCGCGTCCGGGGTGCGACTCGAAGATCTTCGGCTCGAGGCCCACCTCGGCGAGCTTCTCGGCGACGTACTCGGCCGCCTTGCGCTCACCGGGACCCGAGTGGTCGCCGTAGTTGCTGGTGTCGATCTGGATCAGCTCGCGGCAGAGGTCCACGACCTCGTCCTCGCCGGTGACGCCCCTGGCCGTGTCCGTCTCGCTCACGCTGCTTCCTCCCGCGTTGTTACTGCTGGTGGTCCCCCTCATCCTCCCCCTCCCGCAGGCTGCGCCCAAGACCGGCCGCGACCCGTCACACGCCGTTCACGCCGCGACGGGGGGTGATCGGACCGCCCTCGAAAGCCTGGTAATGTTTCCTCTGTCGCCGCGGGGGAAACCCCGCACGACAGACACCTTGTCCGGGTGGCGGAATGGCAGACGCGCTAGCTTGAGGTGCTAGTGCCCTTTATCGGGCGTGGGGGTTCAAGTCCCCCCTCGGACACGCGAAATGGCGAGGGCCGTGACCGTGAGGTCACGGCCCTCAGCCGTGTGTGGGGGAAGTCTCGTCCGGTCGAAGATCACCAGGTCAGCGCCTGTTCCGACGGCGCCCCGCCGCCCCGAACGGCTGCTCCGAGTGGCGTATCGAAGTGCCCGAACCTAGCGTCGTACTAAAATTTCCGGCTTGTTACGGAGCTGGAGCCGGACAACCCCAGGCAGACCTGCGGGCCCGCCAGCGCCCCGGAGGCTTCCGGGATCGAGACGCGAGGACCGGATGGCAGCCATACAGGAGAGCAGTGCTCTCGGCCTGCTCGGCGAAGAGATCGGTACAGGGCTCGGCGCGGAGATCCAGCAGCGGTTCGGTGACACGGCACGTTTCTCCGGGGGGCCGGCGGCTTCCCCACGCACCCTTGTCGACGTTTTCGAGGCCTCCGTACGGTCTTTCCCGGATGAGCCGGCTCTGGACGACGGCACGACCAGCCTGACCTACCGTGGGCTGGCCGTCGAGGTGGAGCGGCTGCGGCGGGGGCTCGCGGCCGCCGGGGTCGGGCTCGGTGACCGGGTGGGGGTGCGGGTGCCGTCCGGGACCAATGACCTCTACGTCGCGATCCTCGCCGTGCTCGCGGCCGGGGCCGCATACGTCCCCGTGGACGCCGAGGACCCGGACGAGCGGGCCGAGTTGGTGTTCGGGGAGGCGGACGTACGGGCCGTCGTGGGGGCCGGGCACGAGTTGACCGTCACCGGTCGCAGCGAGGTTCCGGCCGCCCGTCCCGGTGTCGAGCACGACGCGTGGATCATCTTCACCTCCGGCTCGACCGGGAAGCCGAAGGGCGTCGCCGTCTCTCACCGCAGTGCCGCCGCGTTCGTGGACGCCGAGGCCGCGCTGTTCCTCACCGAGGAGCCGATCGGGCCCGGGGACCGGGTCATGGCGGGGCTGTCGGTCGCGTTCGACGCGTCCTGCGAGGAGATGTGGCTGGCGTGGCGGTACGGGGCCTGTCTGGTGCCGGTGCCGCGTTCGCAGGTCAGGAGCGGGGCCGATCTCGGACCGTGGCTGGTCGAGCAGGAGATCACCGTCGTGTCGACGGTGCCGACGCTGGCCGCGCTCTGGGAGCCCGAGGCCCTGGGCGACGTACGCCTGCTGATCTTCGGTGGCGAGGCCTGTCCGCCCGAGCTGGCGCAGCGGCTGGTCACCGAGGGGCGCGAGGTGTGGAACACGTACGGGCCGACCGAGGCGACCGTCGTGGCCTGTGCCTCGCTGATGAGCGGGGAGGAGCCGATCCGGATCGGGCTGCCGCTGGACGGCTGGGAACTGGCCGTCGTCGACGAGGCCGGGGAGCCTGTGCCGATGGGTGGCAGCGGGCAGTTGGTGATCGGCGGGGTCGGGCTGGCTCGGTATCTCGACGCCGAGAAGGACGCGGAGAAGTACGCCCCGCTGGACTCCCTGGGCTGGGAGCGGGCGTACCGCAGTGGTGACCTCGTCAAGGCGGAGCCCGAGGGGCTGGTCTTTCTCGGGCGGGCCGACGAGCAGATCAAGCTCGGCGGGCGGCGGATCGAGCTCGGTGAGGTGGATGCCGCCCTCCAGGCGCTGCCGGGTGTGGCGGGTGCGGCCGCCGCCGTGCGGACCGCTCGCAGTGGTAATCAGCTGCTCGTCGGCTACGCCGTCACGCAGGACGGTTGGGATCACGCCGTCGCCGTCGAGAAGCTGCGGGCCGAACTGCCCGCCGCGCTGGTGCCGCTGCTCGCGCCGGTCGACGAGCTGCCGACCCGTACCTCGGGCAAGGTGGACCGTAACGCGCTGCCCTGGCCGCTGGAGGGGCTCGAAACCGGTGGTCCGGCCGAGGAGTTGTACGGCACCGAGGCCTGGCTGGCCGAGCAGTGGAGCGAGGTGCTCGGCATCCCGGTGTCGAGCGCGCGGGTCGACTTCTTCGCGATCGGCGGCAGCAGTCTGGCCGCGGCGCAGCTGACGACACGGCTGCGTACCCGCTATCCGAGCGCGGCCGTCCTGGACATCTACCAGCAGCCGGTGCTGCGGAAGCTGGCCCGGCGGCTGGAGGAGTCCGCGCAGGACGACGGGGCGGAGCGGGTCGTCGCGCCGGTGCCGAGGCGCGCGCAGGTGGTGCAACTCCTGCTCCTCGTTCCGTTGTTCACGCTGCTCGGGCTGCGCTGGACGGTCGCTCTGGCCGCGCTCGGGAATCTGCTGCCCGCCTACCCGTGGCTGCCCACGGCGCCCTGGTGGCTCGTCGCGGTCGGGGCCCTCGTGCTGTTCAGCCCGCCGGGGCGGCTCGCGCTGGCCGCCGGAGGCGCGCGGCTGCTGCTCAGGGACGTGAAGCCCGGGCGGTACGCGCGCGGTGGCAGTGTGCATCTGCGGCTGTGGGCCGCCGAGCGGCTGGCCGAGTTCAGCGGGGCGACCTCGCTGACCGGGGCGTGGCTGGAGCGGTACGCGCGGGCGCTGGGCGCCAAGGTCGGGCCCGATGTCGACCTGCACTCGCTGCCGCCGGTCACCGGGCTGCTCAAGCTGGGGCGGGGCGCGGCTGTCGAGTCCGAGGTGGATCTGTCCGGGTACTGGCTGGACGGGGACCGGCTGGAGATCGGCGCGGTGAAGGTGGGCGCGCATGCCGTTGTCGGCACGCGCAGCATGCTCTTCCCCGGTGCCCGGGTGGGCAAGCGGGCCGAGGTGGCGCCCGGTTCGGCGGTCACGGGGCAGATTCCCACCGGTCAGCGGTGGGCGGGCGCGCCGGCGGTCAAGCTGGGCAAGGCCAAGCGCAACTGGCCCAAGGAGCGGCCGCGGCGCGGGACGTACTGGCGTGTGATGTACGGCCTCACCGGCTTCGCG
Organism: Streptomyces cyaneus; assembly: GCF_004028635.1. Lineage (GTDB taxonomy): Bacteria > Actinomycetota > Actinomycetes > Streptomycetales > Streptomycetaceae > Streptomyces > Streptomyces cyaneus. The sequence goes on from NZ_ML138678.1 coordinate 393,528, forward strand.
CTGACCGCGCTTCCCGTGCTGGCCGGGACGGCCGCGTTCGTCGTGGCCCGGGTGTTCTTCACGCCGGACGCGCCCCTGGCGGGCGCCGCGCTGGCCCTCGTACCGGCGACGCTCGCCTTCGGGCTGGCGTACGCCGTCATGCTCCTGATCGCGGTACGGCTGCTGAGCCTCGGTCTGCGCGAGGGCACGCACCCGACGCACAGCCGGGTCGGCTGGCAGGCCTGGACGGTCACGCAGCTGATGGACCGCTCGCGCGAGACGCTGTTCCCGCTGTACGCCGGGCTGGTCACGCCGGTGTGGCTGCGGCTGCTCGGGATGCGGATCGGGCGGGGCGCCGAGGTGTCGACCGTGCTGGCGCTGCCGAGCCTGACCACGGTCGGCGAGGGCGCGTTCCTGGCCGACGACACGCTGACCGCGCCGTACGAGCTCGGTGGTGGCTGGATGCGGATCGGGCGGGCGGAGATCGGGCGGCGGGCCTTCCTCGGGAACTCGGGGATGACCGCGCCGGGGCGGACCGTGCCGGACGGCGGGCTGGTCGGTGTGCTGTCGGCGACGCCGAAGAAGGCCAAGAAGGGCACCTCGTATCTGGGGCTGCCGCCGGTGAAGCTGCCGCGTGCCGCGGCCGACGGCGATCAGAGCCTGACGTACGACCCGCCGGCCCGGCTGCTGTGGGCGCGCGGGCTGGTGGAGCTGTGCCGGATCGTGCCGGTGTTCTGCTCGGCGGGGCTGGCGGTGCTGACGATCGCCGCGCTGTGCGCGCTGGGCGTCTGGGCGCCGCTGCTGTCGGGGCTGGTGCTGCTGGGTGCCGGGGCCGTGGCAGGGCTCGTGTCCATCCTCGCGAAGTGGCTGCTGGTGGGGCGGCATCACAGCGGTGAGCATCCGCTGTGGTCCTCCTTCGTGTGGCGCAACGAGCTGGCGGACACCTTCGTCGAGGTGCTCGCCGTGCCGTGGCTGGCGGGTTCGGTGCCGGGTACGCCGGTGATGACGGCGTGGCTGCGCGGGCTCGGTGCGCGGATCGGCAAGGGCGTGTGGGTGGACAGCTACTGGCTGCCGGAGACGGATCTGGTGACGTTGGAGGACGCGGCCACCGTGAACCGGGGCTGTGTGCTGCAGACGCACCTCTTCCACGACCGGATCTTGCGGACGGATACTGTGGTCCTCCGTGAGGGCGCGACGCTGGGTCCTGGCGGGATCGTCCTGCCCGGCAGCGCGATCGGGGCCCGTACGACGCTGGGTCCCGCCTCGCTCGTCATGGCCGCGGAGTCCGTCCCCGACGACACCCGTTGGCTCGGCAATCCGATCGAGGCATGGCGTCCCTGATGCCGGCCCACTCGGAGCCGGAGAGCGGTGGGCCGGCGGGGAGTGGCAGCAGTACGGCGCAGGGAGCACAGACGGCAGTGGCAGTTCAGCAGACGGCGGGCGCGGACCCGTACTTCCCGGAGCACGGCGACCCCCGCTACCGGGTGCACCGGTACGAGCTCGCACTGGACTACCGCCCGGGCCCGAACCGGCTGTCGGGGACGGCCCGGATCAACGCCATCGCGGGACGGGCACCGCTCGCCGAGTTCGTGCTGAACCTGGGCGACTTCAAGATCGGGCGGGTCCGGGTCGACGGACGGCAGCCGCACTACACGCACCGTGGCGGGCGGCTGCGCGTGCGCCCCGCCAAGCCGGTCCGCGCCGGGGCGGCCTTCACGGTCGAGGTGCACTGGTCGGGCAACCCCAAGCCGGTGAACAGCCCCTGGGGCGGGCTCGGCTGGGAGGAGCTGGAGGACGGCGCGCTGGTGGCGAGCCAGCCGATCGGGGCGCCGTCCTGGTACCCGTGCAACGACCGGCCCGCGGACAAGGCGTCGTACCAGATCTCGATCACCACGCCGTCGGCGTACGCGGTGGTGGCGGGCGGGCGCCTGCTGACCCGTACGACGAAGGCGTCCACGACCACCTGGGTCTACGAGCAGTCGGCGCCGACGTCCAGCTATCTGGTCGGGCTGTCGATCGGCAAGTACCAGACGGTCCTGCTGGGCGACCCGGGCCTGGGCGGGGTACCGCAGCACGGGCACATTCCGGCGCATCTGCTGCCGGAGTTCTCCCGGGACTTCGCGCGCCAGCCGCAGATGATGGAGCTCTTCCAGGAGCTGTTCGGGCCCTACCCCTTCGACGAGTACGCGGTCGTCGTGACGGAGGAAGAACTCGATGTCCCGGTCGAGGCCCAGGGGTTGTCGCTGTTCGGCGCCAACCACGTGGACGGGGCCCGGGGTTCGGAGCGGCTGGTCGCGCACGAGCTGGCGCATCAGTGGTTCGGCAACAGCGTGTCCATCGCCGACTGGCGGCACATCTGGCTGAACGAGGGGTTCGCGAAGTACGCGGAGTGGCTGTGGTCGGAGCGGTCGGGTGGGCGCACGGCGCAGCAACTCGCCGCTGCCGCACACCGGTTGCTGGTGTCTCTGCCGCAGGATCTGCGGCTGGCGGATCCAGGTCGTAAGTCGATGTTCGACGACCGGTTGTACGAGCGCGGAGGCCTCGTCCTGCACGCGGTGCGCTGCGCGCTGGGCGACATCGCCTTCTTCCGCATGCTGCGCGCCTGGGGACAGCTGCACCGGGGCGGCACGGTGACGACGGCCGCCTTCGCCTCGCACGTGGCCCGCTTCGCGACCGAGCCGGTGGACGAGCTGTTCGAGGCGTGGGTGTACGGGGCGGCGCTGCCGCCGTTGCCCGGGGCCCCGACGCGGGCGGCGGGCTAGCACAATGGCGGGCATGACGACGCGTTCCTGCCCGTGCGGGCTGCCCAAGGCGTACGACGACTGCTGCGGCCGGTATCACTCCGGAACGGCTGCCGCGCCCACCGCCGAGGCGCTCATGCGGTCGCGGTACAGCGCGTTCGTGAAGGGCGACGAGGCGTATCTCCTGCGCACCTGGCACCCGCGGACCCGGCCGCCGCGGCTCGACCTCGATCCGGGGATGCGGTGGACGGGGCTGGAGATCCTCGCGGCGGGAGACGGCACGGCGTTCCACACGACCGGCACCGTGGAGTTCCGGGCGTCCTACCGGGGCGGGTCGCTGCATGAGCTGAGCCGGTTCGAGCGGGTCGATGGGGCGTGGGTGTATGTGGACGGGGAGTTCCTGAGCTAGCGCTTCTACGGCGCCAGGATGTCCAGCTCCTGGAGGGCGCCCACCGTGATCTCGCGGGTCAGGTGCTCCGCGCGCACCGCGTCGCCCGCGCGGACCGCCTCCGCGACCTGGACGTGCAGGGTGACCGCCGCGGGGTCGGGGTCCTCGAACATGACCTCGTGGTGGGTGCGGCCCGCGAGGACCTCGGCGACGACGTCGCCCAGGCGGGCGAACATCTCGTTGCCGGAGGCGTTGAGGATGACGCGGTGGAAGGCGACGTCGTGGATGAGGTAGCCCTCCAGCTGATGGCCGCGGGAGTGGGCGACCATGCCGAGGGCGCACTCGGTGAGTTCGGCGCACTGGTCGGCGGTGGCGTACTTGGCCGCCAGGCCCGCCGCGACCGGCTCGATCGCCGAGCGCAGGACGGTGAGTGAGCGCAGCTGCTGGGGGCGGTCGGCGCCGGCCAGCCGCCAGCGGATGACCTGCGGGTCGTAGACGTTCCACTCGGCCTTGGGACGGACCGTCACGCCTACGCGGCGGCGGGACTCCACCAGGTGCATGGACTCCAGCACACGGACCGCCTCCCGCATCACCGAGCGCGACACGTCGAAGCGCTGGGCCAGCTCGTCCGTGCGCAGGACACTGCCCGGCGGGTACTCGCCCGCGGCGATCGCGGGGCCGAGGGATTCCAGTACATGGCCGTGCAGCCCCCGGCCCGGTGTGCTCATGCACTCAGCGTACGGGGCAGATCACGGGATCAAAAAGTCAGACTTATTTGTCACAGACTCTTGAATTCGTCGTACCTAATGGGTTTCAGTGTGGCCGACGTCGGATGTCGACGTCGGATGTCGAGGAAGACAGCGAGGCAGTGATGCGTACCCCCCACGTCGTCGTCGTGATGGGCGTCGCCGGCACGGGCAAGACCACGATCGGTCCTCTGCTCGCCGCCCGGCTGGGCGCCCCGTACGCCGAGGGCGACGACTTCCACCCGCAGGCCAACATCGCCAAGATGTCGGCCGGCACCCCGCTCGACGACGCGGACAGGTGGCCGTGGCTGGACGCCATCGGTGCCTGGGCGCACGGACGGGCCGGGCTCGGCGGGGTGGTCAGCTGCTCGGCGCTGAAGCGGTCGTACCGTGACCGGCTCAGGGCCGCGGCGCCCGGGGTGGTGTTCGTGCACCTCACGGGCGACCGGGAGGTCATCGAGGACCGGATGGCGCACCGGCAGGGGCACTTCATGCCGACCGCGCTGCTCGACTCCCAGTTCGCCACGCTCCAGCCGCTCCAGGCCGACGAGGCCGGAGTCGCCGTGGACGTCGCCGGGAGCCCCGAGGAGATCACCGAGCGTGCCACCGAGGCGCTGAGCGAACTTCCCGGCTGACACCGGCGACACCGGTCGCACCCACCGGTGAACACCGGCGGAACCTGCCGGCGAACACCGGCGGAGCCCGCCGGCGAACACCGGGCAGCACCACCGATACACCCCCGTAGCACCCCCCACGCGTCCCCCATCCCCGTACCTGCAAGGGAACCCCCGTGACCAGACTCAGCGTCGAGATGCTGGCAGCGGACACCGTCGAGCCCATCACCTCGGCCGGCCACGCTCAGCTGGGCATCGCCGTCCTGGCGGGCATCGCCGTCATCGTCCTGCTCATCACCAAGTTCAAGCTCCACGCGTTCCTGTCGCTGACCCTCGGAACGCTCGTCCTCGGCGCGATCGCCGGCGCGCCGCTCGACAAGGCCATCGCCAGCTTCACCACCGGCCTCGGCACCACGGTCGCCGGCGTGGGCGTGCTGATCGCCCTCGGCGCAATTCTCGGCAAGATGCTCGCCGACTCCGGCGGCGCCGACCAGATCGTCGACACCATCCTCGCCAAGGCGGGCGGCCGTTCGATGCCGTGGGCGATGGTGCTGATCGCCTCCGTGATCGGTCTGCCGCTGTTCTTCGAGGTCGGCGTCGTGCTGCTGATCCCGGTCGTGCTGATGGTCGCCAAGCGCGGCAACTACTCGCTGATGCGCATCGGCATCCCGGCCCTCGCCGGTCTGTCCGTGATGCACGGCCTGGTCCCGCCGCACCCCGGCCCGCTGGTCGCGATCGACGCGGTCGGCGCCGACCTCGGTGTCACGCTGGCGCTCGGCGTCCTCGTCGCCATACCGACCGTGATCATCGCCGGTCCGCTGTTCTCGCGCTACGCCGCCCGCTGGGTGGACGTCCCGGCCCCGGACCGGATGCTCCCGCAGCGTCCCTCCGAGGAATCCGACGAACTGGGCAAGCGCAAGCTCCCCGGCTTCGGGCCCACGCTGATCACGATCCTCCTCCCGGTCGTCCTGATGCTCTCCAAGGCGCTGGTCGACATCGTGATCGACGACCCGGCCAACACCGTCCAGCGCGTCTTCGACGTCATCGGCTCCCCGATGATCGCGCTGCTCGCCGCCGTGCTCCTGGGCATCTTCACGCTGCTCGCGCCCGCCGGGTTCGGCAAGGAGCGCATCTCGCCGCTGGTCGAGAAGGGGCTCGCGCCCATCGCGGGCATCCTGCTCATCGTCGGTGCGGGCGGCGGCTTCAAGCAGACGCTGATCGACACCGGCGTGGGCCAGATGGTCCTGGACATCTCCGAGGACTGGTCGATCCCGGCACTGCTGCTGGCCTGGCTGATCGCGGTGGCCATCCGCCTCGCGACGGGTTCGGCGACGGTGGCGACGGTCTCGGCGGCCGGCCTGGTCGCCCCGCTCGCGGCCGACATGTCGACGACCCACGCGGCCCTGCTGGTCCTGGCCATCGGCGCCGGCTCGCTCTTCTTCAGCCATGTCAACGACGCCGGATTCTGGCTGGTGAAGGAGTACTTCGGCCTGAACGTCGGGCAGACCATCAAGACCTGGTCCGTCATGGAGACGATCATCTCGGTCGTCGCCGGTGGTGTGGTCCTGCTGTTGTCCTTGGTCATCTAGCGGTCATCCAGCGCCTTTTCAGTACGACTTCAGGAGTACGACGATGACGGCTCACCCCCTCTTCGACATCGGCGGCCGCACGGCCCTGGTCACCGGCTCCAGCCGGGGCATCGGCCTCGCGCTCGCCCGCGGCCTGGCTCAGGCCGGCTGCACGGTGGTCCTCAACGGACGGGACGGCGAACGCCTCACCAAGGCCGCCGCCGAACTGCCCGGCGACGTCCACACGGCCGCGTTCGACGTGACCGACGGCCCGTCGGTGGCCGCCGGGATCGCGGACGTCGAGGAGCGGGTGGGCCCGCTCGACATCCTGGTCAACAACGCGGGCATGCAACTGCGCGCGCCCTTGCTGGAGTTCACGGACTCCGACTGGCACCGGATCCTGAACACCAACCTCACCAGCGCGTTCCTGGTCGGCCGGGAGGCCGCCCGGCGGATGACGGAACGCGGCCACGGAAAGATCATCAACATCTGCTCGCTGCAGAGCGAGGTCGTCCGCCCCGGCATCGCCCCCTACGCCGCCACCAAGGGCGCGCTGAAGATGCTCACCAAGGGCATGTGCGCGGACTGGGGCCCGCACGGCGTCCAGGTCAACGGCCTGGGGCCCGGCTACATCGAGACCGAGCTCACCCAACCTCTGGTCGAGGACGATGAGTTCAGCGCCTGGGTGCGGCGACGCACCCCGGCCGGGCGCTGGGGGCGTACGGAGGACCTGGTGGGCGGGGTGCTGTTCCTCGCCTCTCCGGCCGCGGACTTCGTCAGCGGGCAGGTGCTGTACGTCGACGGCGGCATGACGAGCGTGCTGTGAAGGAGGCTTCGGGGATGCTCGGTTGTGTGATCCACGGTCAGGACGACCTCCGGGTCGAGGAGCTGCCGGTGCCGGTCCCCGGGGCGGGGCAGGCGCTGGTGGCCGTGCGGTACGGCGGGGTCTGCGGCTCCGACCTGCACTACTGGCGGCACGGCGGGGTAGGCGACTTCCGGCTCAAGGAGCCGATGGTGCTCGGGCACGAGGTGGTCGGGACGGTCGTTTCGTACGGTGACGGGGCATCGGGTCCGGCCACCGGTACGGCCGTCGCGGTCCACCCGGCCACTCCCTGCTCGGTCTGCCCCGAGTGCGCGGACCGGCGGCGCAACGTCTGCCGGGACACCCGCTACCTCGGCAGCGCGGCGCGCTTCCCGCATGTGCAGGGCGGGTTCGCGGCCCAAGTGGTCGTGCCCGCAGACCAGTTGAGGCCGCTCCCGGTTGGGCTCGACCTGCGGCGGGCGGCGCTCGCCGAGCCGCTGTCCGTCGCACTGCACGCGGTGCGGCGGGCCGGGGAGGTGGCCGGGAGGCATGTCCTCGTCGCCGGTGCCGGGCCCATCGGGTGCCTGGTGGTCGCGGCGGCGAAGGCGGCCGGGGCGGAGCGGGTCACGGTGACGGATCTGCTGCCGACGGCGCTGGAGTACGCGCGGATCGCCGGCGCCGACAGCCTCGTACGGGCCGATGATCCGGACGATGCCGGGTGGCGGCGGCTTTCCGAGGTGGATGTGGCGGTCGAGGCGTCGGGGGTCGCCGCGGGGCTGGACACGTGTCTGCGGCTGGTGCGGCGCGGGGGCGTCGTGGTGCAGCTCGGGATGCTGCCGCCGGGGCTGAGTCCGTTCGCGGGGAACCTCGTCGTGAGCCGGGAGATCGAGCTGCGGGGGGCGTTCCGCTTCGACGGGGAGTTCGACGCGGCGCTGGAACTGCTCGCCGCCGAGGGCTCGTTCGACGGTCTGGTCAGCGCGGTGGTGCCGGTGCGGGAGGCCGAGTCGGCGTTCGCGCTCGCCGCGGACCGGAGCCGGTCGTGCAAGGTGCTGCTGGACTTCGGGGGCTGAACAGCCCGGGTCGCGCAGGGGTTCCGCTTCGTGGGATCGCCATGTCCCAGTGCCTGAACTCACTCTGCCGATCAGATGAAGCGGCTTCCCCAAGGGCGCCCTCGGCCCGATGATGAGGTGACCCTTGGCGGCTGCCGCAGCCGTCGGGGGCGAGAAATCGGGGGGCGTCATGGCGGTTTCCCTCGGGATGCGTATCTCGGGGCTGCTCGTTGCGGGGGCGGTGGCGGTTGCCGCCGCGGCCTTCACGAGTGACGGGGGTGTCACTGCGGACGGCAGGGGCGGCGGGGGCACGATCGTCACCGCCGGGCCTTCCGACGGCACGCGGAAGCTGCCGACCGGTCCGCCGAGCAGCTCCCCTCCCCCGGTAAAGCAGTCGCCGGACGGCCACTTCGGCGTGCCCGCGGTCACCGGCACGCCCCGCGCTTCCAAGGGCGGAACGGTGCGCGAGAGTGCGAGCCCCTCCACCCCCAGCCCCTCCATGAGCCACAAGCTCCTCGAAATCCCCGCCTGGCTCCCGCCCGGCCCCGACTCGCCGAACGTCGACGGCACGGCGGACCCGGCGAGCGTGTACGACCTGCTCCGCTCCCCCACCGAGTGCCGGGCCGCGCTGAACGTGATCCCGCGGACGCCGGACGATGCGGAGTGGACGGTGCTACGTGGCCTGGCCACCGCCTGCCTGGCCGTGCAGGGACAGGGCGGCGACTGGAAGCAGGCCGTTCGGGACCATGCCGCTCCGGCGGGCGAGGCCGACACCTGCAAGGGCCGGGCCGCGCATGCCGTCCTGGGCTCTCTGCTCGACTTCCATCGGCGGCATCCCGGCGCCACCGTGCGGCTGAAGCCCTCGTCGAGCGGCACTCCCGCAGCCTGCGGCTACCGGATCGCCGGGGTGGACACGGGCGGTGATGCCGAGGCACGGCCGGGCGACACGATCGGGATCGAGCTGGCGGGCACCTACTTCGACCCTGCCGAACTGCTGCGGGACGCGAGCGTGGTCATCGGGGGCCGGCAGGCACCCGGGGTGCCCGTCCTGAAGTCGGCGTCGGGCGACCGGCTGGTGCTGTCCGTCGTCGTACCGGTCCTGGAGCCGGGCCCGGCCGACGTGGCCGTCCGGTACGCCGGCACCGAGGTGCGCCTGCCGGCCGCCTTCACCGTCGCCGCTGCCGACGTGGTCCCTGAGCCGAGCGTGGACACGGGTACGACGGACGGATCGGCGTCGACGCTCAGTGCGTCGGTCCCCTCGATCGGCGATTCACCCGAACCGTCGGCCGCCTCACGGACGCCACAGTGGATGCTCCCGCTCGGCCCACTCCCGGCTCACCGAGCCGGTCCGCATGCCCCGGCGGGCCTCCGGATCCCCTAGTGCCATGCCGATGTGGCCGGCGAGGACGATGCCGATGGTCAGGGCCAGCCAGTCGTGGACGAACGTCGCGCTGGTGCGCCACACCAGGGGCGTGAGGTGGGTGAACCACATCATCAGGCCGGTGCCGAGCATCACCAGCATCGCCCCGGCGATCCAGGCCGCGTAGATCTTCTGCCCGGCGTTGAACTTGCCCGCAGGACGCGACGCGGCCCGCTTGTCACGGCGGAACGCGGCGCGCAGCCACACCCGGTCGTGCGAGCCGAAGCGGTTGAGGAAGCCCAGGTCGGCGCGGAACGCACGGGAGGCGAGACCGGCCAGTACCGGCACGGGCAGGGCGAGACCGGCCCACTCGTGGATACGGACCACCAGCTCGCGGCGCCCGACGAGTTCGGCCAGCTGCGGGACGTAGAGGCAGGCCGCCGTCACCACGCACACGCCCATCAGCGCGGCCGTCGTGCGGTGCACCCAGCGGGCGGCCGGGGTGAACCGCCGGACGCGGGTGGACCGGCCGGGGGCGTCAACTCGTAGGCTCATCGTCGCGTCCGTTCGAGCGGCCGACCCAGGCGTCGACGTCGTAGCCCCGTTCCTCCCAGTAGCCCGGCCGCACGTCCTTGGTGACGGTGATGCCGGAGAGCCACTTGGCGGACTTGTAGAAGTACATGGGGGCCACATAGAGGCGGACCGGGCCGCCGTGGCTGTGGCCCAGGTCCTTGTCCTGCATGCGCAGGGCGACCAGGACGTCCGCGCGGCGGGCCTGGTCGAGGGTGAGGCTCTCCGTGTAGGTGCCGTCGAAGCAGGTGAAGCGCACCGCCCCGGCCCCCTGGCGCACCCCGGCGGCGTCGAGGAGCCGGGACAGACGCACACCTTCGAACGGGGTGTCGGGGACCCTCCAGCCGGTGACGCACTGGACGTCACGCACCATCCGGGTCTGCGGCAGGGCGCGCAGGTCGGCGAGCGTGTAGGTGCGGGGGTGGTCGACCAGGCCGTCGACCGTGAGGCGGTAGGTGGTGGCGTTCTTGTGGGGTACGGAGGAGGCGACGGAGTAGTAGCGGAAACCGCCGCCGTTGGGGAGCAGGCCCGTCAGGCCGGTGGGGTCCTTGTCGGAGGCGCTCGCGAGGAAGGACTCCAGGCCGCGCTGCAGCGTGGGCGCGGTGGCCACACCGAGGGCACCGAGGCCGAGGGTGCCGAGGAAGACGCGGCGGCCGATGGGCTTGCCCTTCTCCTCGCCCTTCTCCTCGTCCTTCGCTGGGGAGGCTTCGGGCTGTTCGGGGTTCACCTGTCCATTCGAACACCCGCGACCCGGGCGGGACCAGGAATCGCGGGTGCTCGTCAGAGTTCCGTAACCACTTCTTACGGGATCCTCAGGAGTGGCCCATTGCTACGACGGCTCCATCCGCTACGACGCCTCCGTCGCCGCCTTCTCCAGCTGGAACGCCTCGTTGCCGAGCCCGATGCGGGCGTGCTTCTCGGGGGCGCGGGAGCGCAGGAGCAGCCCCTGGGCCAGGCCGACGGCCAGGGCGAGGGCGATGACGGCGGGAAGCGCCCAGCTCAGGGACGAGCCCGGGCCCGCCCCGATCAGGACATCGAAGTCCTTGACGGTGTAGACGACGATGAAGGCCAGCGCGAGGACGGCGAGCGCGGCGGCGGCCAGCCGCCAGAACTGGGCGGCGACTGCGCCGCGGCGCACGAAGAAGACGATGACCGAGACCGAGGCGGCGGCCATCAGGGCGGCGACGCCCAGCGCGCCGAGGCTGCCCATCCAGGTGAACAGGTGCAGGACCGGGGCGGTCGGGTCGCCGGCCGGCTTGTCGTCGGTGAACGCGAAGACGGCGACGACCACGAGTGAGATCACGGTCTGCAGCAGCGAACCCGTGCCGGGGGCGCCGCTCGCGCCGCTGGTGCGGCCGAATCCGGCGGGCAGCAGGCCCTCGCGGCCCATGGCGAAGGCGTAACGGGCGACGACGTTGTGGAAGCTCAGCATCGCCGCGAACATGCCGGTCACGAACAGCACGTGCAGGGTGTCGGTGAAGCCGGCGCCGAGCAGGTCCTCGGTGAGGAAGAACAGCAGCCCGGCGCTCTGCTCCTGCGCGGTGCCGACGATCGCCGAAGGTCCGGCGGCGACGGTGTACGCCCAGCAGCTGATCGTGTAGAAGACGGCTATGCCACCGATGGCCAGGAACATCACGCGCGGCACGAGGACGTGCGGGCGGCTGGTCTCCTCGGCGTAGACGGGGGCCTGCTCGAAGCCGAGGAAGGCTGCGACGCAGAAGCACAGGGCGGTGCCGATGCCCGCGCCGGTGAGGGTGTCGGGGTTGAAGGCGTGCAGCGACAGCCCCTCCTTGCCTGGGTCGGCGATCGCGGCGACGTCGAAGATGACCACGAGGGCGACCTCGATGATCAGCAGAACGCCGAGCACGCGCGCGTTGAGGTCGATCTTCAGCCAGCCGAGGGCACCGACGAGGAGCACGGCCAGGAGCGCCGGTATCCACCAGGCGACCTCGGTGTCGAGGTAGGTGGCGAACAGCCCGGAGACCTCGAAGCCGAAGATGCCGTAGATGCCGACCTGGAGTGCGTTGTAGGCGACGAGCGCGACCATCGCGGCACCGGCGCCGGCGGTGCCGCCGAGGCCGCGGGAGATGTACGCGTAGAAGGCACCGGCATTGTGGACGTGCCTGCTCATCTCGGCGTACCCGACGCTGAAGAGGGCGAGGACGAGGCCGAGGATCACGAAGAGCAGCGGCTGTCCGAGAACGCCCATCACCCCGAAGGTCGTGGGCATGACACCCGCGACGACCATCAGGGGTGCCGTTGCGGCGAGCACGGACAGCAGCAGGCCCGTCGTGCCCAGCCGGTCGGCGCGCAGGGCTCGGTCCTGCCCCTTGAACGTACTGATGCCGCCGCCGTCCGCGGTGGCTGTGCTGGTGCTGGAACTGCCCGTGGTCATCGGGGGACCGTCCTTTGTCGGGTGGGGTGCTGGGGGTCGGGGCGGGGCGGGTCGGTGGTGTTACGTCGGGTCGGAACTGTTGCGTCGAGTCGAAGCTGTTGCGTCGGGTCGGAGCTGTTGCGTCGGGTCGATACTGAGGCGTCGCACCGGCATCGTTTCGTCCCGTCGGTCCTGTCGCGTCGCACCGGCACCGTCCCGTCGGATCGGAGCCGTTGCGTCGCGTCGGTACCGTCACGCCGATGCCGTTGCGTCGCCTCGGCGCCGCCGTCACGTCGAATCGGAGCTGTCACGTCAGGTCAGTGCTCCTACGCCGTGCCGAGCGCGTTGGCGCGGGCGGCGCGGAAGGCGGGGTACGGATCGTGGTCCGGGTACGCCCAGGGCGACGGGGTGGCGTGCTCACCGATGCGGTGGAACAGGGCGGCCGCCTCGGCGCTCCGGCCCTCGCAGACCTTGGCGTGGGCGAGAAAGTTCAGGTCGATGAGGCGGCGCGGGTGGCCTTCTTGTTCCCACTCCAGCCACCAGTCGAAGGCGGCCCGCATCACCTGCCGGGCCCGACGTCCGGTCCAGTGCCCGGAGGCGGCCGTATCGCGGGGCTCGTGTCCCGCCGCCGCGAGGACGCGGTAGCGCTCGGTGTGGGCGATGACCGGGAGGATGGCGAGCGGGGAGTCGGCGGGGGCCTGCTCGGCGGCAGCGTTGGCGAAGTCGTAGACCTCGTGGAGCGGGTCGGGGCCGGCACCGGGGTGGCGCTCGGCGAGCCGGGCGACCATCAGGTGGTGGGCGTGGTGGTGGTCGGCGTACCGGGCGCGGACCTCGGCGAAGACGCGGCGCACCTCCTCCTCGGCGCCCAAGGCGCTCTCCAGCATGAGCAGGCCGAGCCAGGGGGTGGGGTCGGCGGGCGCGAGTGCGGCGGCGGCGTGGCAGGACTCGCGGGCGCGGACCGGTTTCTCCTTGCCGCGCAGGGCGCGCCGGACCAGGGCGAGGGCGAGCAGGACGGCGGCGTCGACGGAGTCGGGTTCGGCGAGCAGCCAGTCGCGGGTCCAGGGGGCGCAGTACGGCTCCCGGGCGAGGACGGTGACGCGGTGTCCTCTGCGGTCCCAGTCGTCGCCGGTCCGGCTGAGCAGGGAGCGGACCGTCTGCCACCTGCCCTGGGCCAGTGCGGTGCGGGCCGCGGCGAGCTCGGCGTCATCGAGGGCCGCGTCGAAGGTGTGCGCTGCGCGCTTTCGGCCGCGGCCGAGGGGTGGCGGAGGTGGGGGCACCGTTTTGGGTTCTGTCGGGGGGGGAAGTGTGGACAGTCATCAACCGATCACTCACAGCAAATCCGCAGCCAACGGTTCGCGTCAAGGGCCACTGCTGCGTTACACGCGTCAAGTTCCGTTACTGGTGAGGTAGTTGTGACTAGACTTCCGCCCGTAATGCCCGATTTGTTCGAAGTATGTGGCGTACGTCATGGCGCCGCCGCCGACAGCATCGGAGGATTGCGGGACGCGCACGCCGGGCTCGGGGCCGCTACAGTCGGCCCTTACGCATCCCGTCCGCCCGGCAGGATTCGAGGTACGCAGCGTGTCGCTTCAAATTCTGATACTCGCCGTGAGCGCTGCTTGCTGTCTTGGCTTCGGCTTCGTACTGCAGCAGAACGCGGCCCAGAAGGCGCCACTGAGCGACTTCCTTTCCCCCCGGATCCTGCTCGATCTGATGAAGGTGCCGCGCTGGCTGGGCGGTATCGGGCTCATGGTGGTCGGCATGGCGCTGGGCGCGATGGCACTGGGCCAGGGCGAGATCTCCCTGGTGGAGCCCCTGCTGGCGACGAACCTGCTGTTCGCGCTCATGCTCTCCCGCCGTCAGACCAAGCAGCCACTGGGCCGCCAGGGCTGGACGGGCCTCGGCCTGCTCGCGGGTGGAGTGACCGCGTTCATCGTCGCCGGACAGCCACACGGCGGAACGGCGCCCAGCAACCCGCTCCGGCACTGGCTGATCATCGGCGTCATGGTCGGGCTGGCCCTGCTGCTCACGACGTACGCCAAGCGCTCGCGACTCAGCTCCGGTCCGGCACTGCTGGCGACGGCCGCCGGCCTGCTGTACGGCGTGCAGGACGCGCTGACGCGGGTGACCGGCCAGCGTTTCGCCGAGGGCGGCATGGCGGAGGTGCTGACCGGCTGGCAGCCGTACGCCGTGGTGGCGCTCGGCCTCACCGGGCTGATCCTGGTCCAGAGCGCGTTCGAGACGGCGTCCCTGCGCATGTCCCTGCCCGCCCTGACCGCCGCCCAGCCCCTGGCCGGCATCGCCTGCGGCGTCGGCTTCCTCGGCGACCGTCTCCGCACGGACGCGGGGGCACTGGCGTGGGAGGCGGCCGGACTCGCGGGCATCGTGGTGGGCATCATCCTCCTCGGCATGCACCCGGCGATGCCGTGCGGGACGAAGCAGCCGGAACGGACGCCGGCGCTGCAGACGGCGGGGTGACGGGGCGCCGGCGCGCGGCGCTGCGGCGCGGGCTGCGGGCTGCGGGCTGCGGGCTCGGGACGTGGGTCCATACGGGCTGATGCGGCGGGCAGGTTGCGCACATCAGGGCTGGTCAGGGCGATTGCGGGCGGTTGCCCGTCAGCGCAGGTGGGGGCAGGGTCAGCCCGGCCCCTCCTTGGACGCCCCCCTTCGGATGAGCCCTGCTTGGATGGGCCCATGAGTGCTGCTGACGAGATTCTCGACATCGTCGACGAACACGACCAGGTCATCGGACAGTCCCCACGCGGCGAGGCCTACGCCAAGGGGCTGCGCCATCGCTCCGTCTTCATCGAAGCCCGGGACGCCCAGGGCCGCCTCTTCGTGCACCGCCGTACGCCCACCAAGTTGGTGTTCCCCTCGCGGTACGACATGTTCGTCGGCGGGGTGGTCGGCGCCGGTGAGTCCTACGACGTTGCCGCCCTGCGCGAGGCCGAGGAGGAACTCGGCGTGAGCGGCCTTCCCCGACCGGCGTTCCTGTTCAAGTTCCTGTACGACGACGGCGCCGGGCAGACCTGGTGGTCGGCGGTGTACGAGGTGCGCTGCGAGCTGCCCGTGAGCCCACAGGTGGAGGAGGTCGCCTGGCACGACTTCCTGCCCGAGGCCGAGGTGGAGCGACGGCTGACGGAGTGGGCGTGGGTGCCGGACGGGCTGGCGGCCTACGAGCGGCTCAAGGCCTACCGAGCGAGCGGCGGAGCGACCGGCTGATCGACGGCCGGAGCGATCTGCAGATCCAGCCCCGAACCGTAGCGGGCGGCACTGACAACGCCCGCCGGCAGCCGCCCGGATAGGGTCGTGCATGTGATCGAGTTTGTACGAAACGCCCGGCTGTGGTTCGCGCCGCAGCAGATCCGGCGGGAGGGCGGCACCCCCGACTACCGGTTCTCGCTGGCGAACGAGCGCACCTTCCTGGCCTGGCTGCGTACCGCGCTCGCGCTCATCGGCGGCGGCTTCGCGGTGGACCAGTTCCTGCCGGACCTGCGCTGGGGCTGGCGCGTCGGGCTGGCGCTCGCACTGCTCGCGGCCGGCGTGCTGTGCTCGTTGCGCGCGGTCAACCACTGGGTGCGCTGCGAACGGGCGATGCGCCGGGGCGAGGACCTGCCGGTGTCGCGGTTCCCGGCGGTGCTGAGCATCGTGGTCGCGATCGTGGCCGTCGCGATGGTCGTCGTCGTACTCGTGGGGTGGGAAGGGTGAGCAACGGGGCGGTCGCGGAGCCGGTGCGGGATCCAGGGTTGCAGCCCGAGCGGACGCGCCTGGCGTGGCGCCGTACGACGCTGTCCGGCACCGTGGCCGCCGTACTCGCCATGAAGACCGCCCTGCACGGCCGGGTCTCGGTGGTCGGCATCGTCGTCTGCGCCCTTTGTTTCGGGCTGTGGCTGGGCTTCCTGGCCCTCGCGCACCGCCGCATCCGCGTCCTCGCCGCCTCTGCCGAACCCACGGCACTCGCCCCTCGGCATGCCACGGCGACGGTCCTGTTCACGGTGGCCCTGGCTGCGTGCGGTGCCGCCCTCGTCTTCTGAGGCGAGCTGGGGCCTTTGAGGCCGTGGGGCCTCTGGGGCTCTGGCGCTCTGGCACTCTGGCGCTACCTGATCACTCCGCCGCCTGCCACAGCCCCTCCGGCGCCACCGCCTCCTCCGTCTCCCAGTCCACCGTCACCACGATCTTGCCCCGCGTACGGCCCTCCTGGTTGAGCCGGTGGGCGTCCGCCGCCCGCTCCAGCGGGAACGTCTCCGAGACATGCACGGACACCACCCCCTCCTCCGCCAGCTCGGACAGCCGCAGCAGGTCCTCCGCGTCGGGGCGGACGAAGTAGTAGCGGCCGCCGTAGTCGAAGACGTCCGGGTCGGCGATCGACATCAGGCGGCCCTCGGGGGCCAGGAGGTTGGCCGACGCCTTCAGCGCATCGCCGCCGACCGTGTCGAAGGCCGCGTCCACGCCTTCGGGCGCCAGCCCGCGCACTCGTTCGGTCAGGCCGTCGCCGTACTCGACCGGCTCGCCACCGAGACGGCGTACGAAGTCGTGGTTGTGCCCGCTCGCCGTACCGATGACCCGGGCGCCCAGATGGCGGGCGAGCTGGACGGCGATGGAACCCACCCCACCGGCCGCGGCGTGCACGAGGACGGTCTCGCCGCGCTTGACCTGGAGCACCTTGATCAGCCCTTGATACGCCGTCAGCCCCACCAGGGGCAGGCCGGCGGCCTCCTCCCAGGTGAGGTTGCGGGGCTTGCGCGCGAGAGTGCGGAGCGGGGCCGCGACGTACTCGGCGAAGGTGCCGCGGGAGAGGAGGTCCTCGCGGACGTAGCCGATGACCTCGTCACCGACGCCGAACTCCGTGACGGACACGCCCGGTTGGACCACGACACCCGACACGTCCCATCCCGGAACCACCGGGAAGGCCGGCTCCAGCATCCGGTCCAGGTAGCCCTCGCGGCACTTCCAGTCGACCGGGTTGACCGCCGCCGCCCGCACCTTGACCAGCACCGAGTCGGGGCCGACCTTCGGGTCGCGCACCTCTCCGTATTCGAGCACCTCGGGGCCGCCGTAGCGTGTGTAGCTGATGCCCTTCATGGGTTCGACCCTCTGCGCTCACAGGACGCCACGCAAGCCCGAATGATCCGATATGCGCCGTTCGCGTGGCAGCCTGTCCGTCGTCACGACCCGCACCAGAGAAGGCGAGCACCATGACCACCCTCCATGTGGAACACCCTGCCCACACGCACACCCACGGCGCCGACTGCGGCCACACCGCGGTACCGCACGGCGACCACACCGACTATGCGCACGACGGTCACCTGCACCGCGAGCACAGCGGCCACTGGGACGAGTGCGAGTCGGACGGGCACGTCGCGCACGAGGGCCACACCCATCAGCACGGCGCCGACTGCGGGCACGAGAGCGTCCTGCACGGTGACCACGTCGACTACCTCCACGACGGCCACCGGCACGCCGCCCACGAAGGCCACTGGGACGACCACTGAACTCGGCGTACTGGCCGAGAAGACACCACAGACGGCTCCCCGGCGCACCGCGCGGGGAGCTGTCGGCCTATCGTGGCTCCGATCACGTTCAGCTCCCCCACTGGACTACATACCGACTGGTCGGCATCATGAGTCAGGTCCCGTTCATCTGCCTGTAGGAGCTACGTATGAGCCCCGACCATCCGCCCGGTCTCGATCTCGACCGGCTGCGCGGCCTGCTCGAGCGCGAGCACCCCGGTCTGGCGCAGGGTCCGCTGACCGGCCGGCTGATCGAGGGCGGACGGTCGAACCTCACCTACGCGGTCTCCGACGGAACCTCCAAGTGGGTCCTACGACGTCCCCCGCTCGGCCATGTCCTCGCCACCGCGCACGACATGAAGCGCGAGCACCGTGTCATCAGCGCGCTGCATCCGACGAACGTCCCGGTGCCGCGGCCGGTGGTGCTGTGCGAGGACGAGGAGGTGCTCGGGGCGCCGTTCTACGTCATGGAGTTCGTCGAGGGCACCCCGTACCGCACCGCCGACCAGCTGGCGCCGCTCGGCCCGGAGCGCACCCGGGGCGCGGTGCTGGCCCTGGTGGACACGCTCGTGGAGCTGCACGCGGTGGATCCGGCGGAGGTGGGGCTCGCGGACTTCGGTCGCCCCGAGGGTTTCCTGGACCGGCAACTGCGCCGCTGGGGCAAGCAGTTGGACGCCTCCCGCAACCGCGACCTGGCCGGCATCGACGAGCTGCACGCGACTCTCGGACGGCAGCTGCCCGCCTCCCCCGCCCCGGCCGTCGTCCACGGCGACTACCGGCTCGACAACGTGCTCATCGGTGAGGACGACCGGATCAAGGCGATCCTCGACTGGGAGATGTCCACGCTCGGCGATCCGCTGACCGACCTGGGCCTGCTGGTGATGTACAGCATGCCGCTGGGCATGGCGAACTCCCCGGTCTCCACGACCGCCGAGGCCCCCGGGCATCCCGCGCCCGGCGAGCTGATCGAGCGGTACGCGGCGCGCTCGGGGCGCGATGTCTCCGCGGTCTCCTGGTACACGGCGTTCGCCTGGTTCAAGCTCGCCGTGATCCTGGAGGGCATCCACTACCGCTACACCCTGGGCCAGACGGTCGGCCGCGGCTTCGACCGCATCGGCGACCTGGTCCCCGTGTTCATCGAGCACGGTCTGACCACTCTTCAAGAAGGCATCCAGGAAGGCTGACGCACATGGACTTCGCGTTCGACGCACGCACCGAGGAGCTGCGTGGCAAGCTGCTGGCCTTCATGGACGAGTACGTCTATCCGGCCGAGGCCGTGGCGGAGGAGCAGCGCGCCCAGCTGGCCTCGCCGTGGGACACCCCGGCCGTGGTCGAGGAGCTCAAGGCCGAGGCGCGCAGGCAGGGCCTGTGGAACCTCTTCCTCCCCGACGCCGAGTACGGCGCCGGGCTGACCAACCTCCAGTACGCCCCGCTCGCCGAGATCACCGGCCGCTCCCCGCAGCTCGCGCCCACCGCGCTGAACTGCGCGGCGCCGGACACCGGCAACATGGAGGTGCTCAGCCAGTTCGGGGACGAGCAGCAGAAGAAGCAGTGGCTGGAGCCACTCCTTGCCGGTGAGATCCGCTCGGCGTTCGCGATGACCGAGCCGGAGGTGGCCTCCTCGGACGCCACCAACATCACCACGTACATCGAGCGGGACGGCGACGAGTACGTCATCACCGGCCGCAAGTGGTACATCTCCGGGGCGATGAACCCGGACTGCAAGATCTTCATCGTGATGGGCAAGACGGACCCGGACGGCGACGACATCCGCCGCCAGCAGTCCATGGTCCTCGTCCCCCGCGACACCCCGGGCGTCACCATCAAGCGCGCGATGCAGGTCTTCGGCTACGGGGACCACTACCACGGCGGTCACGCCGAGGTGATCTTCGACCACGCGCGTGTGCCGGTGTCCAACCTGATCGGCGAGGAGGGCGGCGGTTTCGCCATCGCCCAGGCGCGGCTCGGTCCGGGCCGTATCCACCACTGCATGCGGCTGATCGGCATGGCGGAGCGGGCGATCGAGCTGATGTGCCGCAGGGCCGTGTCCCGTACGGCCTTCGGCAAGGCGCTGGCCCAGCAGGGCGTGGTGCACAACTGGATCGCCGACGCGCGCGTGACGGTCGAGCAGCTGCGGCTGCTGGTGCTGAAGACGGCCTGGCTGATGGACACCGTCGGCAACCGGGGCGCCCACACGGAGATCCAGTCCATCAAGATCGCCACCCCGCGTGCGGTCGTCGACATCATCGACCGGGCGATCCAGCTGCACGGCGCGGGCGGCGTCAGCCAGGACTTCCCGCTGGCCGAGCTGTACGCCGGCGCGCGGACGCTGATGATCGCCGACGGTCCGGACGAGGTGCACCAGCGGTCGTTGGCGCGGCGGGAGTTGAAGAAGTACGTGTGACTCCGCGGGGCGGCGAGGGGGTTTTCGCCCCCGCCGCCCCTACCCGTCCCGTCCTTGAAGGGGCTCCGCCCCTTCGACCCCGCCAGGGGGCTCTGCCCCCTGGACCCCCGCTCCTCAAACGCCGGAGGGGCTGAGTTTTTTCAGCCCGTCCGGCGTTTGAGGACGAGGCCCCTTCAGGGCCGAAGCGGGGGTCTGGGGGCGGCAGCCCCCAGGGACGGGAAGGGTAGGGGCGGCGGGGGCGAAAAAACCCTCTGCGGTGCTGTTACAGCTCGCGTACCGCGCGGGCCACCCTCGTCGCCGCTCTCGCCCTCGGTCCGCTGTCCGGCGTCCGTCTTCGTGGATGCACCGTATTCGCCAGCAGCACAAGAAACGTGTCCGTCGCCGGATCCAGCACCAGCGACGTCCCCGTGAACCCGGTGTGCCCGGCCGCCCCCCGCCCGGCCAGCTCCCCCATGAACCACGGCTGGTCGACCGCGAAGCCCAGCCCCGGTGGGGTCAGGAGCAGCTCCACGAAGTCCGGGCCGAGGAAGCGGGCGGGGCCGTAGGCACCACCGGAGAGCAGGGCGCGGCAGAAGACCGCGAGGTCGCGCCCCGTGGAGAACAGGCCCGCGTGGCCAGCGACACCCCCGAGCGCCCACGCGTTCTCGTCGTGGACGGCCCCCCGCAGCATCCCCCGGTCCGCCTTGCCCCACGGCCGCCGCTGGTCCTCGGTCGCCGCCGCCCCGGGGCACGGGCCGAAGTGGGTCGCCGTCATGCCGAGGGGACGGGTGATGCCGTCGTGGATCAGGACGTCGAGGGTGCGGCTGGTGATGCGTTCCAGCACATGCTGCAGCAGCAACAGGTTCAGGTCGGAGTAGCAGTATGTGCCGGGGACCCCTACGGGGAC
Organism: Streptomyces cyaneus; assembly: GCF_004028635.1. GTDB lineage: Bacteria > Actinomycetota > Actinomycetes > Streptomycetales > Streptomycetaceae > Streptomyces > Streptomyces cyaneus. The sequence continues at coordinate 414,519 of NZ_ML138678.1, forward strand.
TTCCGCCCTCAGCTTCTCCAGGCGCTCGGCGTCATCGGCGCAGTCGTACAGCGGGAGTTCGGGGCGCAGCCCCGAGGTGTGGGTGAGCAGTTGACGCACCGTGACGTCGTGCCGGGCGGCCCCGCGGAAGTCCGGCAGATACGCCCCGACCCGCGCGTCGATGCCGAGCGTGCCGCGCTCGATCTGCTGCACCGCGGCGACCGCGGTGAAAAGCTTGGTGAGGGAGGCCAGGTCGAAGGGGGTGTCCGTGGTCATCGGGACCTGCGCCTCGGGCGGCAGTTCCACCCCGGCGTCCTTCTCCTCGTCGTAGGAGGCGTACCGCACCGCCCAGCCCGCCGCCTCCTCGACGGCGAGGTACGGCCCCCGCCCGACGACCAGCACGGTCCCGGCTGCCCAGGGGCGCGGGCCGGTGGTGAGGTCGCGGACCTCGTGGACGAGGTGACGGATCTCCTCGGGGTCGAGTCCGGCCCTTTCCGGCGTGTCCCCGCGCAGTCTCGGCGCGCTCAGTTCTCTGCTCCCTCCGCGACCGCACGTCCATCCGCACGTCCGTTCCAAGGACGGCACATTCCCATGAAGCAGGCCAGCGCCACCAGTGCTGCGGCCAGTTGGACGACGGCCATCGGGACGGCGGTGTCCTCCCCCGCGATGCCCACGAGGGGCGAGGCGACGGCGCCGATGAGGAAGGAGGACGTGCCGAGGAGCGCGGAGGCGGACCCGGCGGCGTTCTTGGTGCGCAGGAGGGCGAGGGCCTGGGTGTTGGGGAGGGTGACGCCCATCGCCGACATCAGCACGAAGAGTGCGGCGGCCACGGGGGTCAGTCCGACCTCGCCGAAGGCGCCGAGCGACATCAGCAGCAGCGCGGTCGCCGCCAGGATGACGATCGCCAGGCCCACGCCCAGCACCCGGTCCAGGCTGACCCGCCCGACCAGCACCTTGCCGTTGATCTGGCCGACGACCACAAGGCCGACCGAGTTCAGCCCGAACAGCAGGCTGAAGGTCTGCGGCGAGGCCCCGTAGATCTCCTGGATCACGAACGGCGACGCCGATATGTACGCGAACAGCGCCGCGAAGGCGAACCCGCCGGCCAGCGTGTACCCGGCGAACGCGCGATCGGCGAGCAGACCGCGCATGGCACGCAGGGCCTCGCCGACCCCGCCACTGTGCCGGTCCTCGGACGGCAGGGTCTCGGGGAGCTTGCGCCAGACGACGCCGGCGAGCAGCACCCCGACCGCCGTGAGCACGACGAACACGCCCCGCCAGTCCGTCACCCGCAGGATCTGGCCGCCGATGAGCGGCGCCACGATCGGGGCGACGCCCGAGATCAGCATGAGGGTGGAGAAGAAGCGGGCCATCTCCACGCCGTCGTAGAGGTCGCGTACGACCGCCCGCGCGATCACTATCGCCGCCGCGCCCGCAAGACCCTGCGCCAGCCGGAAGGCGACCAGGAACTCGACGGTGGGCGCGAGCGCGCAGAGCGCGGTGGCGACGACGTACACGGCGAGGCCCGCCAGCAGCGGGCGTCTGCGGCCCCATCGGTCGCTCATCGGGCCCACCACCAGCTGCCCGAGCGCCATGCCGGCCAGGCATGCGGTGAGCGTGAGCTGCACGGTCGCGGCCGGCGCGTGCAGGGAGCGGGTGACCTCCGGGAGCGCGGGGAGGTACATGTCCATCGCCAGCGGGGGCGTGGCGGTGAGGCCGCCGAGGACGAGGGTGACGAGGAGACCGGTGCGGCGGAGGGAGCGGCCGGGCGGTTGCGTGGTGGTCGTCGGTACGGCTGTCCGCGACACGTCCTGTGTCGGCCCTCCACGGTCGGCCATGCGCCCCTCCCTCTCCGAGTGATCCGCCCTCTATGCTCTCAGCTCGTACAGAGTGCCGAGGGTCGCATGAGCGAGGGGTGGGGCCGCGATGGCGGAGCAGAGCGTGCGGTGGGGGATCCTGGCGACCGGCGGGATCGCGGCCGCGTTCACGGCTGATCTGGTGGATCTGCCCGAGGCCGAGGTGGTGGCTGTGGCCTCGCGGTCCCAGGACTCCGCGGACGCGTTCGCCGAGCGCTTCGGGATACCTCGGGCGTACGGCGACTGGAACGCGTTCGCCGACGACGGCGACATCGATGTCGTGTACGTCGCCACCCCGCACTCGGCACACCGCGCGGCCGCCGGGCTCTGTCTGGAGGCCGGGCACAACGTGCTGTGCGAGAAGGCGTTCACACTGAACGCGCGGCAGGCCGGGGAACTGGTCGCGCTGGCGAAGGCGCGCGGCAGCTTCCTGATGGAAGCGATGTGGATGTACTGCAACCCGCTGATCCGGCGGCTCAAAGCGCTGGTGGACGACGGCGCGATCGGCGAAGTGCGCCATGTCCAGGCCGACTTCGGGCTGGCCGGTCCCTTCCCGCCCGCGCACCGGCTGCGCGACCCGGCGCAGGGCGGCGGCGCGCTGCTGGACCTCGGCGTCTACCCGGTCTCCTTCGCCCAGCTGCTGCTCGGGGAGCCGTCGGACGTCGCGGCGCGCGCGACACTGTCCGCGGAGGGCGTCGACCTGCAGACGGGCGCCCTGCTCTCCTGGGACAACGGCGCCCTCGCCTCCCTGCACTGCTCCATCGTCGGCGGCACGGCGACCGCGGCGTCGGTCACCGGCTCACAGGGCCGTATCGACGTGCCGTACGGCTTCTTCTTCCCGGACCGCTTCGTCCTGCACCGCGACGGCCGTGACCCCGAAGAGTTCACGGCCGACCCGGCGGACGGGCCGCGCAACAGCCTGCGGCACGAGGCGGCCGAGGTGATGCGGGCCCTGCGCGCCGGCGAGACCGAGTCGCCGCTGGTCCCGCTCGACGGCACGCTCGCCGTGATGCGGACGCTCGACGCCGTCCGGGACCGCATCGGCGTCCGCTACCCGGGCGAGGCCCCTGAAGAGGACCGAGCGCCCGCACTCACGCCTGCGTGAGCCCCGGCTCCCCCACCTCCGTGACGAACGACGCGGCCGTCGTGACCGGCGCCCCGGGCGTGGTCACGTACGGCACCGTCTTGAAGTCGGCCCGCGCCCGCTGCTCCCCCAGCGCGACGGTCACATAGCCGCGCCGTCCGTTGTAGAACTTCATGTGCGGGTTGGCCTTCATGTACGTGTCCCAGTTGGCGGGCTTGTCGATGCCGTCCCGGCCGCTGGCGACCGACGTGGCCACGATCTCCGTGCCGAGCGTGGCGGAGTCGGGGTCGTCGAAGTCGTCCTTGATGTCGAAGCCGTAGCCGACGTGGACGTCACCGGTGAGCACCATCAGGTTCTCGATGCCGGCGGACTTGGCCCCGTCCAGCACGCGGCGGCGGGAGGCGCGGTAGCCGTCCCAGGCGTCCATCGACACCCGTGACGGAGTGGTGAGGTCGAACTTTCGCTGGGAGAAGGTGACCTGCTGCGGCACGACGTTCCACAGCGCCGTCGACGAGCGCCACCCGTCCAGCAGCCACCGCTCCTGCGTCGCACCGGTCATCGTGCGCGCCGGGTCGTCGACCTCCGGGCCGGGGATCTGGGAGCCGTCGCCGTACGCCTGGTTGGTGCGGTACTGCCGGGTGTCCAGCACGTCGAACTGCGCGAGCCGACCCCAGTGCAGGCGCCGGTAGAGCTGCATGTCGGGGCCCGTGGGCTGCTGCGGGCTGCGCAGGGGCTGGTTCTCCCAGTAGGCGCGGTAGGCGGCGGCCCGGCGCAGCAGGAACTCCTCCGGCGGGACGCTGTTCTCTGGGGTGTCGCCGGCGTAGTTGTTCTCGGTCTCGTGGTCGTCCCAGGTGACGACGAAGGGGTGCGCGGCGTGCGCGGCCCTGAGGTCGGGGTCGGACTTGAAGAGGGCGTAGCGCAGGCGGTAGTCCTCCAGGGTCACCGTCTCGCGGTTGAAGAGCGCGGGGAGCGTGCGGTCGGTGTAGTTGCGGTAGCCGCCGACGGAGTTGACCGGGTACTCGTACAGGTAGTCGCCGAGGTGGAAGACGACGTCCACGTCGTCCTGCGCGACATGGCGGTACGGCGTGAAATAGCCGTCGGCGTACGCCTGGCAGGAGACGGCGGCGAGGGTCAGCGAGCTCGCCTGGGCGGTGGCGAGGGGGGCCGTGCGGGTGCGGCCGGTCTCGCTGATCCAGGTGCCGGTGCGGAAGCGGTAGTAGTACACGCGGTCCGCGTCGAGCCGGCTGACCTGGACGTGCACCGTGTGGTGGAACTCGGGGTGTGCGGTGGCGGTGCCGCGTCTGACGATCCGGCTGAACCGCTCGTCGTGCGCCAGCTCCCAGTGCACGGTGACCCGTTCGGCGGGCAGTCCGCCGTCGGGCTGGTACGGGGCGGGGGCCAGGCGGGTCCACAGCAGGACGGAGCCGGGCCGCGGGTCGCCGGAGGCGACGCCGAGGGTGAAGGGGTCGTCGTCGATCCGGCGTACGTCGAGCTCGGCGGCGCTCGCCGCGCCCGCGACCGGCAGGTTCACTGCGAAGGCGAGCGCGGCGGCCGCGCCGGTGACGGTCAGGAAGCTGCGGCGGCCGATGTGGCGAGCGGCGGCGCGCAGTTCGGGGGCGTGCTGGGGCGCGTGTCTGGTGATGGTCATCCGGTCCTCCCCTGCCTGATGGATGCATGAGGCATTGGAGTGGCCGGGGACGACACTCGCTTGGCGCGTACACAACACCCGGATGGCGGATGAATGAGTTCCGGATGGCGGACCCTGACGTACCCTGCGACCCCATGAACGACAGGCAAACGGAGACGAGGACGGACGCGAGGATCGCCATGGTGACCGGCGCGGGCTCCGGCATCGGCCGCGCGGTCGCGGTGGAACTGCTGCGCGCGGGCTGGTCGGTGGCGCTCGCGGGGCGGCGCGTCGAGACGCTGGAGGAGACGGCGGGGCTGGTGCCCGGCGGCGCCGCTCTCGCCGTACGGACGGACGTGTCACGGCAGGAGGACGTGGCCGCGCTGTTCGCCGCCACCGTGGAGCGGTTCGGGCGGGTGGACCTGCTGTTCAACAACGCGGGGACGTTCGGGCCGGGCGGGGTGCCGGTGGAGGAGCTGTCGTACGACGCCTGGCGGCACGTGGTGGACACCAACCTCAACGGGGCGTTCCTGTGCGCGCAGGCGGCGTACCGGCAGATGAAGGAGCAGGACCCGCAGGGCGGCCGGATCATCAACAACGGATCCATCTCGGCACACACGCCCCGCCCGCACTCCGTCGCCTACACGGCCACCAAGCACGCGCTGACCGGCCTGACCAAGTCGCTGTCGCTGGACGGGCGGCCCTACGGCATCGCCGTCGGCCAGATCGACATCGGCAACGCCGCGACCGACATGACCGCGCGCATGCAGACGGGCGCCCTGCAGGCCGACGGCTCGGTGGTGCCCGAGCCCGTGATGGACGTCGCCGACGTGGCACGGACCGTGCGGCACATGGCGGAGCTGCCACTGGAGGCGAACGTGCAGTTCGCGACGGTGCTGGCGACGGCGATGCCGTACGTGGGGCGCGGCTGAAGGTCCCCCGACCCCCTCGCCGCCTCCACAAGCTGCACAAACGGAATATGAAATTCCGACACATCGGGGCCGGTCGGCGGCATATGCTCAACTCGTTCTACATCAGAGCTTCACATATGGAACACAGAGCTTCCGCAGACCACTCCGAGGGGGGAGGCGGCAGCCGTTCCACGATCACCGGGTGGGGGTGGACCTCGCGTGGGACCGCGAGGTGCGCACCGGTGCGTGGAACGGCTGCCGCACAATTCCGGTCCCTGCAGCGGTGGCGCTCAGCGCCCGAGGATCCGGTCGACCTCGGCGACCTGCTCCGCACTGAGCGGCCCCTTCGCCAGCGCGCCCGCGTTCTGCTCGGCCTGGGCGACGGAACGGAAGCCCGGGATCGGCACGGCGTGCGGGCTGCGGGCCCACAGCCAGGCGAGGGCGCCCTGGCCGAGGGTGCGGCCGTCGCTGGTGAGGATGTCCTTCAGCGCGTCGACTCGGGCGACCCATTCCGGGTCGGCGCCGGACCCGTCCTCGAAGCCCTGCAGCCACTGCGGCGGCCGGCTGCGGATGTCCCCGGCCTCCAGGGCCTGCCCGGTCCTGCGCTTGCCGGTCAGCAGGCCCATCGCCAGCGGGCTGCGGTTGATGGCGGCCAGCTCCAGCTCCGCGCACAGCGCGAACATCTCGGGCGCGTCCTGGAGCACGTTGGCCATGTGCTGGACGGCCGCACAGTGCTCCCCTTGCGCAAAGACGGCGGCGCGGGCCGGGTCGTCGGTGCTCCAGGCGTAGGCGCGGATGAGCCCCTCGCGCACGAACTCCTCGCAGGCGTCACGGAGTTCGGCGGCGCGCTCCGGGTCGGCGTCGGAGAGGTGCAGCTGGTAGAGGTCGATGTGGTCGGTGTCCAGGCGCTTCAGCGAGGCGGTCAGCGCGCGGCGGGCGTACTGCACGCTGTCGTCGGCGCCGGTGAGGGTGCGGGTCTCCTCGTCGAAGACGTTGCCCCACTTGGTGGCGACGACGACATCGGCGCGGCGCTTGCCGAGGGCGCGGCCGAGGACGCGTTCGCTGTGGCCGGCACCGTAGGTGTCCGCGGTGTCGAAGAAGGTGACGCCCAGGTCGAGGGCGCGCCGGATCGCCCGTATCGACTCCTCGTCGTCGACCTTGCCCCAGCCGAGGGGCTGCCCGTCGACGGACTCCCACTCACCGCCGATGGCCCAGCATCCGAAGCCGAGAGCGCTTACCCCGATGCCGGTACGTCCCAAAGTCCGCTTGGTCTCCATGACGCAGGACGTTAGGAGCTGGAGTGCACACGAAGGCAAGCCCCGAGGGGTTTTCCCGCGGTCGGCGGTGCCGTGGGGCTATGCCTGCCCGGTCTCGAAACGGGAGATCCTGCCGTCGTCCTCGACCTCGAAGTGCCACCGGGTGCGCATCTCGCCCCAGGTGTCGTTGCGGTAGTGGGTGATGAGGTCGCGGCCGTGGTTGGACTCGTTGTCGACCTCCATGTGGCCGTTGGAGGAGAAGATCTCCCGGTCGATCCAGTCGGCGAGGTCGCGGTCGGTGCCGTCGTCCGCCATGGTCGCGCCGGGCGCGAGGATGTTCAGGAAGCCCTCGCGGTCGTGGGCGTTGACGGCGGTGACGAAGGCGCGGACTGCGGGGTCGCTGAGTTTGGACGTCTGAATCGTCATACCGGTCAGCCTCACATCGGCCCCGCCGACCCGCCACCCGAACGGCCGCGCGGGCAGGCCGACCGGGTGTCGTCGGTGCGACGGTGGATACGCGGGAGGGGGGGAGGGACTCCAAGGGTCCCCTTCCCGCTGTCTGTTCCTGCGGTCTGTTCCTGCTGTGTGTTCCTGCTGTCTGTTCCTGCGGTCTGTTCCTGCTGTGTGTCCCTGCTGTCTGTTCCTCTCTGTCTGTTCCTCTCTGTCTGTTCCGGGAGTCACTGTGAGTGCTTACGACCGACGTGATCTGGGCCTGCTGCTGCTCCGGCTGGGGGCCGGCGGAGTGCTGGCCGCGCACGGTACGCAGAAGCTGTTCGGCTGGTTCGGCGGGCACGGCATCGAGGGGACCGGCCAGTTCATGGAGTCGGTCGGCTACAAGCCGGGCAAGGCGAGCGCGACGGCGGCGGGCCTCGCGGAGACCGGCGGCGGCACGCTGCTGGCGCTGGGGCTCGCGACGCCCGGGGCGGGTGCGGCGGCGGCCGGTGCGATGGCGGGGGCGTCCGCGGTGCACGCCCCGAACGGCTTCTTCAACCAGGAGGGCGGCTACGAGTACGCGGCCACCCTCGCCCTGGCCGCGACCGGCCTCGCGATCGCGGGCCCCGGCCGGCTCTCCCTCGACCACGCGCTCGGCCATGTCCTCGACCGCGGCTGGATGGTTCCTACGGCACTGGCGGCGACGGCCGCGGTGACGGCGCTGGTGGTGGGGGTGCGCAACAAGAGGCTGGACAGGGCGGAGAAGGAGGAGGGGGCGGGGGCGGGACTCTTCGACGAACAGGAGGCGCTGTTCGGGGAGTAGGGTTCACCGCCGCCCGCCGAACTCCCAGTCATGGACCTCGATGTCGGCATACCGGTCCGGGGTCAGCACGGCGCGTGCCGTGTCCGGGTCCGGGGCTCGGAGCAGCACGGCCGTACCCAGCCAGGCGGCGCCGTCGTCGGACAGCAGGGGGCCGTACGCGATCAGTTCGTCCCGCTCGGTGGGCACGGCGAGGTCGGCGGGCTCTCCCGCGCCGAGGCCGAGCACCAGGTACCGGTTGCCGCCGGTCCGGCCACCGGGGAAGTCCCACATGGTGCGCCCCAGCAGATTGCGCCACCGGCGCAGCAGCACGTCCCGGTACACGCCCGCCTGGTAGTTGGGCTCGTCGAAGGCGAACGCGCGGGCGGCGGCGGGATCGGGCAGGTCGACGATGTGCACACTGCCGGTGGGCGTCTCACCGTCGTCGGCGAAGGTGGGGCCGCGGGCGATCAGCTCCTTCGTGTACCGGTCCATGTAGGACCAGTGCTCTTCCAGCAGTTCCTCGCGCGAGGTGACCGAGCCGGGCCGATCGCGGTGGTAGCAGAAGTACTCCATGCCACCAGAGCCTCCCCGACGTACGGCGGCATCTCAACGGACTTTCCCGGCCCCGGGTGGCCCTGTGCCAAGCTGCCCGCATGACTGATCAGGCCGCCCCTTCCGGCACCTCCGCCGACCTGTGGGCATCCATCGACGACCTGTGGACCTGGCTCGACACCAACCAGCCGGTCGACGGCAAGGACGGCATGCTGCTGCGCATGCTGAAGCTGTCGGAGGAGGTCGGCGAGGTCGCCGAGGCGGTGATCGGGGCGACCGGTCAGAACCCGCGCAAGGGTGTCACCCACAGCTGGGAGGACGTGCAGGGCGAGTTGTGCGACGTGGTGATCACCGCACTCGTCGCCCTGCGCACACTGACCCCCGACACCCGTGAGGTCTTCACCCGGCATCTGGCCCGGGTGAGGGAGCGCTCGCTGGGTCCGGCGTCCTGACCGGCTCCAGCCTCAGCACGGTCCCCTCCCCGTTCGCCGACAGCAGCAGCGAGCCGTCCGGTCCGGCCGCCAGGCCCGCGAACCGGCGGGCCATGCCCGGCATCCCGTTCGCGAAGAGGGCGGGCTCCGTACGCGGTACGACCCCCGGTGGCGGCCCGACCGGCAGGTCCTCGGCGTCGGTGCGGCTCTCGCCCGTCGTCAGGGACACCGCCCGCAGCCTGCGCCGCCCGGTCTCCACCGTGAACAACTCGTCGCCCAGGACCGCGAGCCCCTGCGGCGCGTAGAGCCCGTCCACCACGACCGTCGGCGGCCCGTCCGCCTCCAGCCGCAGCACCGCGCCGAGCCGCTCGTCGCTGACGTAACAGCGGCCCTCGGCGTCGAAGGCCACGTCCACGGGCCGGTCGAGGCCGTCGGCGAGCACGGTGAGGGCGTCGGCCTCGTCGACGGCCACGACCCGCCCCGCGTCCGACTCGGCGACGACGAGTGAGCCGTCCGGCGCGACCGTGATGCCGAGCGGCCGCCGCAGTCCGCCGGCCCGTTCCCGGGTGGCCCCGGACCCGGGGTCGTACGTCTGGATCTGCCCGAACTGCGAGGTGAGGTGCAGGAGTTCGCCGTCGGACACGATGCCGTGCGAGAAGTGCAGCAGGGAGTGGGTGGTGACGCCGCCCTCCGGAGAGGGTTCGGGGCGCGCGACCCGGTAGTGGTCGGCGGCGTACACCCTGCCGCCCAGGTCGATCGTCACGCCGTACGGTCCGTCGAGGCCGCGCGGGACGATCTCGCGGGTGCGTCCGTCGGGATGCATCTCGGTGACGCCGCCGCTGGAGTAGCTGGAGACGAACATGCGGTTCTCGGCGTCGAAGGCCGCGTTGTCCAGCCCGACGACGCCGCTGGTGACAAGGGTCCGCGAGCCGCTGCCGTGCAGGTCGATGCGGGTGACGATGCCCTCCGGGCCCCGGGACAGCACATGCAGCACCCCGCCCCGGTCGAACCGCACGGCGACCGGCTGATGGACATCGTCCGCGACCACCTCGGGCGCGCCCCCGTCCGGCGGGATCCGCCAGACCTGGCCGGTGAGCATGGGGTTCTCGCCGCTCATCATGTGCGGGTAGTACAGGTAGCCGTCCGGGCCGCGCTGCATCGCGTTGCCGAGGGCGAGCCCCTCGGCGAGGACCACGGGGTCACGCCCGTCCCGGTCGTCGGGGAAGAGCTCCATCAGACGGCCGTCGGGCTTCATCTCGTTCACGAACAGCCGGTCGCCGATGCAGGTGATGCCGTTGGGGTTGTCCACGTCGCCCGAGACCAGCGTGTACTTCCCCTGCGGGCTGCGCCGCCACACCCGCCCCGGCACCAGGTCGGCGATGTACATCGAGCCGTCGGCCCCGAAGGCGAGGTCGTCCGGCGACTGCACGGGGCTGTCCATCGGTACGACCACCTCGACGTCCCCGGTGGCCGGGTCGACGGCGCTGATCTGCCCGGCGAGGAACTGGGCGACGTACAGCCGCCCGTCGGGCCCGAACGCGACGCCGTTGGAACCCCACAGCCGGCTAGGCGGGTTGAGCCGCTCGATGGTCCAACGTGCGCTGGCGGCATTCCGCCTGCCGGTCACGTCGTACCTGCTCGGTTCGCTCGGTTCGCTCGGTTCGCTCGGTTTCATCGCGGCGCTCACCCCTCGTTCTCCACCAGCACCTCACGCATGCCGCCTTCGGACCGCCAGCGCCGCAGCAGCTCGTGGAAGGCGACCGGCCCGTCGCCGTACGACTCGCTGCGCTCCCTCGGGCTGCCCTCGTTGTTGTAGTAGCCGGGGGTGCACTCGGCCTGGAACTTGTAGAGGTCGGCCGCCTTCTGGCGGATCGTCGCCACCCAGGCGTCCTGCGCCTCGGCGGTCGGCTCGACGTACCGCGCCTGCCGCTTGCGGGCCTGCGCGACGACCTCGGCGACATGCGAGGCCTGTTCGTCGAGGATGTGGACGAAGTTGACGGAGGCGGCGTTCTGCATCGAGCCGAGCAGGAAGAGGTTGGGGAAGCCGCGGGTGGTGAAGCCGTGCAGGGTCTTGAGGCCCTTGGTCATCCAGGTCTCCAGCAGGCCGACGCCGCCCCGCCCGTACACCGGGAGCTTCCCGGACAGCACGCCCGACCTGCCGACGTCGAACCCGGTCGCGAAGATGATGCAGTCGACCTCGTACTCCACGCCGCCCACCACGACGGCCTTCTCGGTGATCCGCTCGACGCCGTGGGTGTCGGCGGTGTCGACGAGGGTGACGTTGGACCGGTTGAAGGTCTGCAGGTAGGTGTCGCTGAACGTGGGCCGCTTGCACATGTAGCGGTACCAGGGCTTGAGCTTCTCGGCGGTCGCCGGGTCCTCGACGATCGTCTCGACTCGGGAGCGCAGCTCGTTCATCTTCTGGAAGTCGGCGATCTCGTAGGCGAGTTCGCGCTCCTCGGCCGGAACGTCCGCGTAGGAGTTGGTCGGGATGAGCTTCTCCTGGAGTCGGGCGCTGGACGTCCAGGCGTCGTTCACCAGGTCCTCGTCCTGCCGGACGCCGGTGACGACCTTGAGGAAGTTCTCCATGCGGAGCCGCTGCCACCCGGGCTTCAGCGATTTCGCCCACTCCGGGTCGGTGGGCCGGTTGCCGCGTACGTCGACGGAGGACGGGGTGCGCTGGAAGACGTACACCTGCGCCGCGTCGGCCCCGAGGTGCGGCACGACCTGGATGGCGGTGGCGCCGGTGCCGATGAGGGCGACGCGCTTGTCGGCGAGTCCGGTCAGGCCGCCGCTCGCGTCACCGCCGGTGTAGGCGTAGTCCCAGCGGCTGGTGTGGAAGGTGTGCCCGCGAAAGGTCTCGATGCCGGGGATGCCGGGGAGTTTGGCCTGGCTGAGGGTGCCGCTGGAGACGACGACGTACCGTGCCCGCATCTCGTCGCCGCGATCGGTGCGGACGATCCACTCCGACTGCTCCTCGTCCCAGCGCAGTTCGGTTACCCGGGTCTGGAAGCAGGCGTGGTCGTAGAGGCCGAAGTGCCGGGCGATGGCCTGGGCGTGCTGCCGGATCTCCTCGCCCGGCGCGTACTTCCACCGCGGGACGTAGCCGAGCTCTTCGAGCAGCGGCAGATAGATGTACGACTCGATGTCGCAGTGGATGCCCGGGTACCGGTTCCAGTACCAGGTGCCGCCGAAGTCCCCGCCCTGCTCGATGACCCGGATCTCCTCAACACCCGCCTGCCGCAGCCGCGCCCCGGCGAGCAGCCCGCCGAAGCCACCGCCGACGACCACGGCCTCGACCCGGTCGTGCAACGGCTCCCGCGTGAACTCCGCTTCGGCGTACGGGTCCTGGTCGTCCACGCCGGACTCGCCGGTGAGATGCCGGTACTGAGCGCTGCCGTCGGGGCGGATCCGGCGCTCGCGCTCGGCGCGGTACTTGGCGCGCAGGGCTTCGGGGTCGAAGTCCAGGTCCTTCACGCCGTTGGTCAGGTCCTGCGGCTCGGGCATGGAAGCGCTCTCCTCGGTCGTGGGGGGCGGCCGCGGAGGGCCGGGACAGGGGAAGTCGAGGGCCAGTCAAGCGAACCCGTCTGACAGCTCCCAGACAGATCCCGGACACATGGTCGATGTGATCCAGGCCATAACTTGATCCAGGCCATGACTGGCTTACGGCCGTGTCGCCCGGCCCAGCCAGTAGCCGAAGCCCCGCCGGGTGTGGATCAGCGCCGCCTGCTCGCCGTTCACCTTGCGGCGCAGCCGTGAGACGAGCCGCTCGACCGCGCCGTCGGTGGGCGGGTCGTCCCAGACGTGCCGTCCGATCTGCTCCTTGGACAGCACGCGTTCGGCGTTCACCAGCAGGTGGCGCAGCAGGCGGTACTCCGCGGGCGTGAGCTCGATGGTGCGCTCACCGCGCCGCGCCCGGCGGGTGGCGTGGTCCAGCACGAGGTCGCCGTAGCGCAGCGCGCCGTCCCATCCGGCGGGCTCGGTGCTACGCACCAACTGCCTTGCCCGGGCGAGGACTTCTGCCACTCGGCCCGACGCCGCCCTGCCCCCCTGCCCGTCGGCGCCGGGGCCGCCCCCGGGGAGACTGCCCAGGAACTCTCCGCTCCCGGTGAGCAGCAGCACGGCCGGGCGGTCGGGGGCGAGGAGACGGCGACTGTGCCTGAGCGCGTCGGTGTCCGGCAGCGTGACATCGAGGATCACCAGATCGAACCGGCGCTCGGTGAGCCGGACGGTGGCCTCGGTGGCACGGTCCACCGCGACGGTCCGGTAGCCGGCGAGTTCCAGCATCGCGCAGAGCGGCTCGGAGGTGCGGGGATCACCGGCGACGAGCAGGACATCCGGTACCGCGTCGGTCGACGGCGGCTTCGGCATACGGTCACTTTACTCAGGTCTGCCTCGCATCATCCGCGCCGGTCACGTCGGCCGACCTGCTTTTCTGCCCTCGCCGCGTCACGTCCAGGGCGTGGCGACGAGCCGGATGCGTGCGTCGCGGCCGACGAGGGGTGCGGCCGTGGTCGGCAGTTCGATGTGCGCGACCCAGCGCTCGGGGGTGGGGTCCTCGTCGACCCGGGGCTCTCCGGCGACGTGGTGGTCGCGGATGGCACCTTCGATGTCCGAGTTCCAGGCGGCCCAGATGCCGGGGCCGGCCTCCGGTGTGCCCACGTCGATGACGAGGGTGTCGGCGAAGTCGGCGGTCTGCTCAAGATGGTCGCCGAGATGGAGGATGCCGTGCCGCTCGCGCAGGGAGATGAGCCGCAGTTGGAGGATGAACCGCATCGGCTCGCCCGTGGACTGCCTCAGGCCGCTGTTGAGGAAGGTCGTCGCCAGCGACACCGACGCCTCCTGCCCGTCCGGGACCGCGTCGAGCTGGATCGGGCACCAGTGGGCGGCGAGCCTCTCGTGCATCACCACGGGCAACCCGCGCACCGACAGCCGGGCCTCGGCCTGCCATACGACGTCCCCGTCCCCGTCGTCGGACAGCCGGTAGTCGACCAGCGATGCCTCGATCCTGGTGTCCCCGAAGAGAAACCGCCGCAGGTTCTGGTACCCCTCCTCGGAGTTGACCATCCCGTAGCGCCCGCTGTGGCTGCGGTGCACGAAGGCCCGGTGGGCGCCCGGCACATACGCCCGCTCGAGCTGCACGAGCCCGTCGCTGCGCGGCCCGACGGCGGCCGAGGACAGCCCGAGGGCGACGTCGTAGTCCGCCGGGTCGGTCCCCACTAGACAGAAGACCCGCTCGACGGGGAGCGTCCCCGGCCCGGTGGGCATCACGCGGGCGTCCCAGTCGCCGGGCGGGCCGTCGGGGTCCAGGCGGTCCTGCGGGGTGAGGTACTCGTACATCCGCCGGGGGCCGAAGATGTCGGCGCCCTGGATGCCGAGCTTGTCCCGGATCCGCTCCGCCCATCCGCCCCCGACGTCGAAGGTGATGCCGCCGTGCGGGGTGCCGTAGGTGAAGAACTTCGCGACGCAGTCGGCGGCGGCGCGGCCCCGCTCGGGCAGGATCTTCTGCAACAGGCACCGGCAGATGAGCCCGCCCATGGAGTGGGCCACGAGGATGACGGCGGGCGCGCCGGTCTTCTCACGCAGCCGGTCGATGAGGCCCAGCAGGTCGGCGGCGGCGTTCTCCAGCTGGTACTCCTCGGGGCTGCCGCCCCAGGTGGTCGCCGAGCGGTCGTAGAAGCGGTGGATCCAGATGGAGTGGGCGGGAACCTCCGCATGTTCGGCGAGGTAGGCCTCCTGGTCTCCCTTCACCAGCAGTTCGTAGCCCTCCTCCCGCAGCAGGCGCAGCAGCGGGCCCTCGAACTGGTGGAAGCGCGGCTCGTTGTGCGCGCCTACGCGGACGTGCACGGAGCCTTCGTTGAAGCCGTAGAAGGGGTCGTCCACGGCCTTGTCGATCCCTCGGGTCCCGCCGGCATACCCCCGGACGTAGACGATGGGCAGTCTGCGATTGTCGTCCACGCCATGCCTCCAGAACGCCGGGGTCCACCCCTCCTGAGTAGAGCAAGTCCGCAAGCCCGGCCTCCGGTAGTAGCCCGGAACGGTGACGCCACGGCTGGGCGGGCTTGTAGGGGGTCAGCCGGGGCGGCTTGTAGGGGGTCCGTCGTGGCGACCCGTCGGGGTCCGCTGCGGCGGCCTGTACGGGTCCGCGGGAACGGCCCGACCCAAGCCCGCGAGAGCCGCCAGCCCAGAACCCACCGGAGGCAGCCAGCCCACAACCCACCGCAGGTGCCCCGTGCAGAACCCGCCGCAGGCAGCCCGCCCACAACCCACCGCAGGTGCCCCGTGCAGAGCCCACCGCAGGTGACCCGCCCAAAACCCACCGCAGGCAGCCCGCCCACAACCCGCAGCAGGTGACCCGCCCAGAACCCACCGCAGGCACCCCCCGCCGAAGCCGCCGCAGGCACCCCCCGCCGAAGCCCTGCGACGGACCCACCCCTCTCCCCCGTAGAGCAGACGACGGACAGACGTCTGCAGGGAGGGGAACAGAACGTGGCAGGGCAGGGAGTCAGAGCCGGCAGAGGTACGGCGGTCGCGGTGGCGGCGATGGTCGTGCTGACCGCGTCACAGGCGCCGGGGGCGGTTCCGGCGCGGGCCTCGGCGCCGGCACCGGGGCGGGCGCCCGCTGAGCACGGCCCGAGCGTGTCCGGCGACACCCGGTACCGCACCGCGCTGCCGCCGCTGCGGACCGGGAAGCGCGCCGGCGCCGGGGCACCGGCGGAGACGGCCGCGGCGCTGCCGGCGAGCGTGTTCGCCGCCTACCGGCGGGCCGAGGAGCGGCTCGCGCGCGAGGCGCCCGGCTGCCGGCTGCGGTGGCAGTTGCTGGCGGCGATCGGGCAGGTGGAGTCCGGGCAGGCGCGGGGCGGCCGGGTGACGTCGGACGGTACGACCGTCACGCCTATCCTGGGCCCACGGCTGGACGGCGTGGCCTTCGCCCTGATCCGGGACACCGACGGCGGCGCCCACGACGGGGACACGGCGTACGACCGCGCGGTCGGGCCGATGCAGTTCATCCCGTCGACCTGGGCCCGCTGGGGCGCGGACGGCAACGGCGACGGGCGTACGGACCCGAGCAACGTCTTCGACGCGGCCCTCGCCGCCGGGCGCTACCTGTGCGCGGGCGGGCGGGATCTGTCCGTCCCGGCCGAGCTGGACCGGGCGATCCTCGGCTACAACCACTCGACGGCGTATCTGCGCACGGTCAGGGCCTGGTACGCGTACTTCCTGGAGGGGCACCGGGTGGTGCCGGACAGCTCCACCGGCTCCTCGGCCCGCCCCGAACCCTCACGGTCACCCGGGAAGCCGGACGACGACTCCTCACCGGCTCCCGCCCCCCGGCGTCCGACCACCACCCCGCCCCGCACGCCGTCGACCCCCGCCTCCCCCTCCCCCACCCCGTCCCGCCCGGCCACCGACCCCGAGGAGACGGAGGAGCCGCAACTCCCCCTCCCCACCCCGGACATCGAGCTCCCCGGCGACGACCTGCCGGCCGGCGACGGTCCGCTGACCAGTAACAGCGCGGACTCGATGACCGCCACCCCCTCCACAACCGCCGATACTCGGCGGTAATGTCGCGCACCGCCGAACGGCACGAGATCGGCGGGTGAGCGCGAAGGGGCCCTCATGGCGACGGACATGCCTGCGGAGACGGATGCGGCCGACGAGCGTTGGCAGCGCATGTGGAGCCACCGTGAGCAGCTGCTCAGGGTGGCCCGGCGCAGGTCGATGAGTGCGGAGGACGCCGAGGACGCGGTGCACGAGGCCATGCTGCGCGCCGCCGAGCGCCCCGACCTGGACGACGAGCGGCTCGCCGCATGGCTGACGACGGTGACGATGCGGCTGTGCGTCGACCGCTACCGGCAGGTGAACCGCGAGGCAGAGGTGCGCACCAGCCCGACGCTCATCGCCCCCGGCCCCGTGCCCGTCGAGGAGGCGGTGTGCGACCGGGCCGAGGCGAAGTGGCTGGCGGTGCGCAGTGGTGAGCTGCCGGCGCGGCAGGCCGAGGCGCTGTGGCTGAAGTCGGAGGACCTCGACGTCGGGCAGGTCGCCGTCAAGATGGGGCTCAGTTACCGGACCGTCGAGTCGCTGCTGGCCCGGGCCAGGCGGACGCTGCGGCAGTCGCTGGCCGCCACGCTCGGGTTCGCGTTGTTCCTGATCGGGTGGGGTCGGCCGCGCGGCGGTGGAAAGGTGCACGCCGTGGCGGTGGCTTCGACGGCGGCGACGCTGGCGGTGGCGGGGTTCGTGCTGCCGTACGCGCTCGACGGCAGCGGGGACGGGGGCGGCTCGGCGCCTCGGCCCGCCGTCGCCTCGCCGGACGGCTCGGAGGCGCTGCGGGGCGACGACAGTGGTGCGGGTGCGGACCGTACGCCTCGGGGGAACACGCCCACAGCGACATCGGGCGAACGGAGGGCCCCGGAGTCCCCGGCGGGCGAACCGTTCCTCCCGTTGTCCGTGCCGTCACTGCCGGAGGTGCCGGACGCCCCGGAGGTCCCGGTGTCCCCGCTGCCGGTGCTGTCCGCACCGGAGGTCCCGCTGTCCCCCGAGGTGCCGGACGTGCCGGAACTGCCCGAGGTCCCCGACCTTCCGGCGGTGCCCTCCGTCGATCCGACGGACACGGTGGCGGTCCCGGACGTCTCCGCCGCCCTGCCGTCCGCCTCGCTGCCCGCACCGACGGCAAGCGCACTGCCGTAGCCCCGCCAGGGCGACCGCAAACCCACCCGGCAACCCGCCCGGCAACCGACCCAAAAAGCCCGCCACCCCAGCGCACCACCGATCCGACGGACACGACGGCAACCCCGGACATCTCCGCCACCGCACCGTCGCGCACCGCGCCCTCCTCGCTCCCCTGCCGAGAGCGGACGCACTGCCGTAGCCGCGCACACGCGACCGTAAGCCACCTCGAATCACCCGCCCGAAACCCGCCCGAAAAAAATCCGCCACGAAAACGACGGACGCCCGCCCCCTCCCCGTAGAGCAGATGTCAGAGCCGCTGTAGCTGCTCCACGGGCCGAAGGGTGGACCGGATGGGTGTCGAGATCTGTGTGGAAGGGCTGACCAAGTCCTTCGGTCACCAGGTCATCTGGCAGGACGTCTCACTGACGCTGCCCGCCGGGGAGGTCTCGGTCATGCTCGGCCCCTCGGGCACGGGCAAGTCGGTGTTCCTCAAGACGCTCGTCGGACTGCTGAAGCCGGAGCGTGGCTCGATCACGATCCAGGGCCGGGACATCACGAAACTGCGCGAGCACGACCTGTACGAGGTGCGCAAGCTCTTCGGCGTGCTGTTCCAGGACGGCGCGCTGTTCGGCTCGATGAACCTGTACGACAACATCGCCTTCCCCCTGCGCGAGCACACCCGTAAGTCCGAGAGCGAGATCCGGCGCATCGTGCTGGAGAAGATGGACATGGTCGGGCTGATCGGCGCCGAGGGGAAGCTGCCCGGCGAGATCTCCGGCGGGATGCGCAAGCGGGCGGGGCTCGCCCGGGCCCTGGTGCTCGATCCGGAGATCATCCTCTTCGACGAACCCGACTCGGGCCTCGACCCGGTCCGCGTGGCCTACCTCAACCAGCTCATCGTCGACCTGAACGCCCAGATCGACGCGACCTTCCTGATCGTCACCCACGACATCGCCTCGGCCCGCCAGGTCCCGGACAACATCGGGCTGCTGTTCCGCCGCGAGCTGGTCATGTTCGGGCCCCGCGAGGAGCTGCTGACCAGCGACGAGCCCGTCGTACGGCAGTTCCTGAACGGCCGTATGCAGGGCCCGATCGGCATGGCGGAGGAGAAGGACGCCGCCCAGGTCGAGCAGGAGCTGGCCGCCCTGGGCGACGAGGGCAAGGGCACACGATCTCCCGGCAGTCAGGCTCTGACTCCCCGCCTGCTGCCGGGTCCAGGTATCCCGCGGCCACCCCGCTGGGAGGCGATCGCCCGGCGGGAGGCGGAGCTCAGGCACCGGAAGGTGGTGGCGGACGTATGAGACTGTCGCCCACCGGAGCCCTGCGGCAATCGGGGAGCCTGTTCGCGATGGCGCTGGACGTCGTCCGGACGATTCCCCGTCGGCCGTTCCAGGCGCGGGAGTTCATCCAGCAGGCGTGGTTCGTCGCGAGTGTCACCATCCTGCCGACGGCTCTCGTCTCCATCCCCTTCGGCGCGGTCATCGCGCTGCAGATCGGCAGCCTGACCCGGCAGCTCGGCGCCCAGTCCTTCTCGGGCGCGGCCTCCGTGCTCGCCGTACTGCGCGAGGCCTCGCCGATCGTCACCGCGCTGCTCATCGCGGGCGCCGGCGGCACGGCGATCTGCGCGGACCTCGGGGCGCGGAAGATCCGGGACGAGATCGACGCGATGCAGGTACTCGGCATCGACCCGATCCACCGCCTCGTCG
This sequence comes from Streptomyces cyaneus, assembly GCF_004028635.1. Lineage (GTDB taxonomy): Bacteria > Actinomycetota > Actinomycetes > Streptomycetales > Streptomycetaceae > Streptomyces > Streptomyces cyaneus. Next base: position 433,825 of record NZ_ML138678.1, read on the forward strand.
TGCCGCGCGTGCTGGCGTCGATGGTGGTGGCGGTGCTGCTCAACGGCCTGGTGTCGGTGGTCGGCGTGGCGGGCGGCTACTTCTTCAACGTCGTCCTGCAGAACGGCACCCCCGGCGCCTACCTCGCCTCCTTCACCACCCTCGCCCAGCTCTCCGACCTGTGGGCGGCCGAGGTCAAGGCACTCGTCTTCGGTGCGATCTCCGGGATCGTCGCCTCGTACAAGGGGCTCACGGCGAAGGGCGGACCGAAGGGTGTGGGCGACGCGGTGAACCAGTCGGTGGTGATCACCTTCATGTTGCTGTTCGTGACGAACTTCGTGATGACCGCGGTGTACTTCCAGGTCGTCCCGCAGAGGGGTTAAAGGGTTCAACCGATGAGACTTCTCGATCGCCCTCTGCGCTCACTCGAGGCACTGGGCACCCAACTCTCCTTCTACGGCCGCTCGTTGGCGTGGACCGGCCGCACCCTGCGCCGCTACAAGAAGGAGATCCTGCGACTGCTCGCCGAGGTGAGCTTCGGCCGGGGCGCGCTCGCGGTGGTGGGCGGCACGGTCGGCGTGATCGCCTTCCTGTCCTTCTTCACCGGCACCGAGGTCGGCCTCCAGGGCTACGCGGCCCTCAACCAGCTCGGCACCTCCAACTTCGTGGCGTTCCTCTCGGCGTACTTCAACACCCGCGAGATCGCCCCGCTGGTGGCCGGACTCGCGCTCTCGGCGACCGTCGGCGCCGGGTTCACGGCCCAGCTGGGCGCGATGCGGATCAGCGAGGAGACCGACGCGCTGGAAGTCATGGGCGTGCCCTCGCTGCCGTTCCTGGTGACGACGAGGATGATCGCCGGGTTCGTCGCGGTGATCCCGCTGTACGTGATCGGCCTGCTGTCCTCGTACCTGGCCGCCCGCACGATCACCACCGGCTACTACGGCCAGTCGGCCGGCACCTACGACCACTACTTCCAGCAGTACCTGCCACCGGTGGACGTGCTGTGGTCCTTCGGCAAGGTGCTCGTCTTCGCCGTCCTGATCATCCTCGTCCACTGCTTCTACGGCTACTACGCGAGCGGCGGCCCGGCGGGCGTCGGCGTGGCGGTGGGCCGGGCGGTGCGGACCTCGATCGTGGCGATCAACGTCCTCGACTTCTTCCTGTCGCTCGCGATCTGGGGCGCCAACACGACCGTACGGATAGCGGGGTGAGCCGCCGGATGCGGGTCCGAATGCGGACGCGGGTACTGAGACTGCGGTTGTACGGCATCGTCTTCATCGCCGTACTCGCCCTGCTGCTGGGGCTGTCGGTCGCGGTCTATCAGCAGGCGTTCACGCCGGTCGTGCGGATCACCCTGGAGGCCGACAGCCTCGGCAACCAGCTCGATCCGCGGGCCGACGTCAAGCTGCGCGGGCTGCTGGTCGGCGAGGTGCGCGAGGTGCGGGCGGACGGGACGAAGGCGACGCTGGACATCGCGCTGAAGCCGGAGCACGTCGCGTACATCCCGTCCGACGTGCACGCACGCCTGCTGCCCAAGACACTGTTCGGCGAGAAGTACGTCGACCTGGTGCCGCCCGCCGGCGCCGGGGCCTCGTCCGCCCGCCCGATCCGCGCCGGGGACGTCATCACCCAGGACCGCACCCGGGTCGGCATCGAGGTGCAGCAGCTCATGAACGACCTGCTGCCCCTGCTGCGAACCGTGCAGCCCGGCAAGCTCAACGCCACCCTCTCCGCCTTCGCCACCGCCCTCGACGGCCGCGGCGACCGGATCGGCGACAACCTCACGCGCCTGGAGGCCTACCTGCGCCGCCTCAACCCCCATCTGCCGTCCCTCACCGAGGACATCGCCCGCTTCGCCGAGGTCGCCGAGGTGTACGGCGACGCGGCGCCCGACCTGATGGAGATCCTGCGCAACACCGTCACCACGAGCCGCACGATCGTCGACCAGAAGGACAGGCTGGCGGCCGCGTTGAAGACCACGACGACCGTCGCGGGCACCGCCGAGGACTTCCTCGACGACAACGGCGGCCGGCTGATCACCCTGGGCCGGGTCTCCCGCCCGACCCTGGAGCTGTTCGCCCGCTACTCCCCCGAGTACCCGTGCCTGCTGGCCGGTCTGGTCCGGCAGGAGAAGGCCTCGGAGGAGGCGTTCCGGGGCGGCAAGATGCACATCACGCTGGAGGTCGTACGGCCGCAGGGAGCCTACGAACCGGGCGAGGAGCCGCGCTACGGCGAGCGGTCGGGGCCGAACTGCCGTGATCTGCCGCATCCGCCGGTACCGGCGCCCGGGGCGCACCTCGACGACGGCTCCAAGTCCGGCGGTTCGGCTGCGGGCGGCCCGCTCGGGGTCTCCGCGACCCGGGCCGAGCAGCGGGCGGTCGGCTCGCTGGTGGCCCCGGTCCTGGGCGTGCCCGCCGACGAGGTGCCGCCGGTCACGACGCTGCTGTTCGGACCGCTGGCGCGCGGGACGGCGGTGAGTGTGGCATGAGTCGTACGACAGCCAAGGGCGCCCGGCAGACCGCCGCCCCACTGATCAAGTTCAGCCTCTTCGCGCTGGTGACGATCCTGGCGACGGCCCTGCTCGCGGCCACCATCGTGAACATCTCCTTCAGCCCGAAGGACACCTACCGCGCGGTCTTCAGCGACGTCACGGGCCTGGAGAAGGGCGACGACATCCGCGTCGCCGGGGTGCGGGTCGGTGAGGTCGAGGGCATCCGGATCAAGGACCGGACGCTGGCCGAGGTCACCTTCACGGTCAGCCAGGACCGGCCGCTGCTCACCGGCACGGGCGCGGTCATCCGGTACCGCAACCTGGTCGGGCAGCGATACGTCGCGCTGACCGAGGGCGCGGGCGCCGGGACCCGGTTGCGCCCCGGCGCGACGATCCCGCTCTCGCGCACCCAGCCCGCCCTGGATCTCAACGCCCTGCTGAACGGCTTCAAGCCGCTGTTCGCCGCGCTCAGCCCGAAGGACGTCAACCAGCTCGCCACCGAGATCATTCGCACGCTCCAGGGCGAGGGCGGCACCGTGAACAGCCTGCTCGTGCACACGGCGTCGCTCACCTCGACGCTGGCCGGCCGCGACAAGCTGATCGGCTCGGTGATCGACAACCTCAACACCGTGCTGGGAACGCTGGACAAGCGCGGCGCTCGCTTCTCCGGCCTCCTCAAGCAGCTGCGCCGCGTCATCTCCGGCCTCTCCGCCGACCGCAAGCCCATCGGACAGTCGCTGGTGAGCATCGGCGACCTGACGGAGGCCACCTCGGGCCTGCTGAAGGACGCACGCCCGCCGCTGAAGGACGACATCGCCGAGCTGACCGAGCTCACCGGAACGCTGAACGACAACGAGAAAACCGTGGAGGGCGTGCTGAAGCGGCTGCCGAACAAGCTCAACGAGCTGACCGGGACGGCGTCCTACGGCTCGTGGTTCAACTTCTACCTGTGCGACTTCGACGGCCGGATCGTGCTGCCGAAGACGAAGTCGACGTCACAGCAGGTACTCACGCCCGATCTGCACGTGGCGAGGGCGAGGTGCGGGGCATGAGCCGCAAGAACCGTCCGGAGCCGATGTTCAAGGTCCGTGTGGAGCCACCGAAGCTGCCGCGGATACCTCTGCCGAAGGTACGGCTCCTGCCGCGCCGCAAGCCCCGCCGCCAACCGCTGATCAGGGTGCGGGTCGAGCCGCCCCGCATACGGCTCCCCCGCATCCGCCGCCCGCACCTCTCCCCGTTCCGCGAGCGCAATCCTGTCGTCATCGGCGCGGTCGGCCTCACCGTGCTCGCGCTGCTGACGGTGGCCGCCTTCAACGCGGACCGCCTCCCGGTGATCGGCGACGGCGAGACGTACAGCGCGGCCTTCGCGGAGGCGGGCGGGCTCAAGCCCGGTGACGAGGTGCGGATCGCCGGAGTCAAGGTGGGCAAGGTGGAGGAGGTCGACCTGGACGGCGACCACGTCAAGGTCACCTTCAAGATCAAGGGCGAGCCGGGCTTCGGCACCGAGACCGGCGCGTCGATCCGCATCAAGACGATCCTCGGCGCGAAGTACCTCGCCCTGCACCCCAAGGGCAAGGGCCAGTTGGCGCCCGGCAGCGAGATACCGCTCAAGCGCACGGTCCCGGCGTACGACGTCGTCCAGGCCTTCAGCGACCTCACCACCACGACGGAGAAGGTCGACACCGACCGAGTGGCGAAGGCCATGGACACCATCTCCACCACCTTCGAGGACTCCCCCTCGGAGGTACGGGCGTCGATCAAGGGCCTGTCGCAGATCTCCCGGACGGTGGCCTCCCGCGACAAGGCGCTGCGCGAACTCCTCGACCACGCGAACGGCGTCACGGACGTACTTGCCGACCGGTCGTCGGACTTCACCACCCTGGTCAAGGACGGCGACAAGCTGTTCAAGGAGATCAGCAGGCGGCGCGAGGCGATCCACAGACTGCTGAAGAGCTCCGCCGCGCTCGGCATCCAGCTCTCCGGCCTGGTCCAGGACAACGACAAGGAGATCGGGCCCGCGCTCGAGGGCCTGAACCGTGTGGTGGAGATGCTCGAACGGAACCAATCCAGCCTGGACAGGAGCATCAAGCTCATGGCTCCTTATGTGCGGCTCTTCACCAACACCCTCGGCAACGGCCGCTGGTTCGACTCCTACGTCCAGAACCTGGTCGCCGCTCCGGTGGTGCCGCGGACGGGAGGGCCGGCACAGTGAACATCCCCGTCAAGGTGAGAAAGCGGCTGGCCCTGTTCACCGCGCTGTCCCTCCTCGCCGCGCTCACCTACGTCCTGTGGCCGCGCCCCGAGCCCGTCCGCGTCACGGCGTACTTCCCGCGCACCGTCGGCATCTACCCCGGCTCGGACGTGCGCGTCCTCGGCGTCCGGATCGGCGAGGTCAAGGAGATCACGCCGGAGGGCGGCCGAGTGCGGGTGGAGCTGGAGTACGAGGCCGACCGCAAGGTCCCCGCGGACGCGCAGGCGGCCGTCATCAACTCCTCGGTGGTCAGCGACCGTTACGTACAGCTGCTGCCGGTGTACCGGGGCGACGGTCCGGTGCTGCGGACCGGGGACGAGATCCCCGAGTCGCGCACGGCCGTACCCGTCGAACTGGACCGGGTCTTCGACAGCCTGCACACCACGGCCGAGGCGCTCGGCCCCGAGGGCGCCAACAAGGACGGCTCGCTGTCCCGGCTGCTCGGGGTGAGCGCGGAGAACCTGGACGGCCAGGGCAAGAACCTCCACCAGACGGTCGAGGACCTCTCCAAGGCGGTCACGACCCTGTCCGACGGCCGCACGGACCTGTTCGGCACGATCCGCAACCTCCAGGTCTTCACGGCGGCACTGGCGGCCGACGACAAGAGCGTGCGGTCGTTCAACAGCAGCCTCGCGCAGGTGGCCGATCAACTGGCGGGCGAGCGCAAGGACTTGGCGGCGGCGCTGAAGAACCTCGGGACGGCGCTGGGCGACGTGTCGGCCTTCGTGAAGAAGAACAAGAAGTCGCTGACCTCGAACGTGGAGGGTCTCAGCAAGGTGACCAAGGTGCTCGTCACCCAACGGGCGGCGCTGGAGGAGTTGTTGGAGGTGGCCCCGACAGGCATGTCGAACCTGAACAACGCCTACAACCCTGCCGCCGGCACCCTCGACACCCGCAACAACGCCGACCAGGCGCAGGACCCGGCGTCGCTGCTGTGCTCGGTGCTCAGGACGACCGGCGACGAGGGCGGCAAGAACCCCGACTGCGCGGAGCTGAGGGAACTGTTCGACTCGCTGCCTCAGGTGCCGGAGGCGCCGCAGGGCACCGCGGTCACGGGCACGGTGGACCGGACGCTCGGCGGAATCCTGGGGGCGAGCGCATGAGCAGGCTGCGTAAGGGCGGGGCCGGGGCGATGGCCTGGGCGGCGGTCGGTTCGCTGCTGCTGACCGGCTGCGAGTTCAACGGCTGGTACGACGTCCAGCTGCCCGGCGGAGCCGCCTCGGACGGCGACGCGTACCACGTCACCGTCGAGTTCCGGGACGTCCTCGACCTGGTGCCGCAGTCGGCGGTGAAGGTCAACAACGTCACGGTGGGGGCGGTCGAGAAGGTGGAGCTGGACGGCTGGCACGCGCGCGTGCGGCTGCGGGTCGCCGACTCGGTGAAGTTGCCGGCCAACGCGATCGCCGAGCTACGCCAGACCAGCATGCTCGGCGAGAAGTACGTGGCGCTGTCGAAGCCGCCGGGCACGGCCCCGGTCGGCCGCCTCGGCGACGGCGATGTGATCCCGCTGTCCCGCAGCGGCCGCAACCCGGAGATCGAGGAGGTGCTGTCCGCGCTGTCGGCCCTGCTCAACGGCGGCGGCGTGGCCCAGCTGAAGACGATCACCGTGGAGCTGAACAAGGCGCTGGAGGGCCGGGAGAACCGGGTCAAGTCGCTGTTGAAGGAGCTCGACACGTTCCTGGGCGGCTTGGACAAGCAGAAGCAGGACATCGTCCGGGCACTGAAGGCCGTGGACCGCCTCGCCAAGCGCCTCGGCAAGGAGAAGGAGACCATCGCGGAGGCCGTCGACACGATGCCACCGGCCCTCAAGGTCCTGGCCGACCAGCGACGCGACCTCACGAGGATGCTCACCGCGCTGTCGAAGCTGGGCAGGACGGGCACCAAGGTGGTCAACGCCTCGCACGACGACACGGTCGCCAACCTGAAGCAGCTGCGCCCGATCCTGCAACAGCTCAACAAGGCGGGCGACGACCTGCCCAACTCCCTCGAACTGCTGACGACCTACCCCTTCCCACGCAACGCGGTGGACGCGATCAAGGGGGACTACGTCAACCTCCACATCACCGCGGACCTCGATCTGGCGGGGATCTACGGCAACTTGACGGACGAGCCGGGTGACGGCCAGGGCGGCAACGAGGAGCCCCCGGGCCCCGAGCTCCCCGAGACCCCAGACCTCCCGGACGTACCGGATCTGCCGAAGGTGCCGGACGTCCCGGGCGTGCCGACGCCCACGGCGTTGCCGAACGGACCGGCCGCGCCGTCTCCTTCGGCCCCGTCCGGGGGCGGCGGAGACCTGCTGTGCCCGCCGGTGTGCAACGCCGCCTGGGCGGCTGCGGGCGACTGGCCCGAGGGGATCAACCTCGAACTCGCCGAGCTGATGCTGAAGGGGGTCCAGCCGTGATCACCCGTACGGTCAAGGTCCAACTGCTGGCCTTCGCCACCATCACCGCCGTAGGTGTGTCGTACGTAGGCGCGGAGTACACCGGCCTGGTGGACGAAGTCCTGGACCGCGGCTACACCGTCCGCGCGGACTTCCCCGACTCCGGGGGCGTGTTCCCCGGCGCCGAGGTGACGTATCGCGGGGTGCCGGTGGGCAAGGTCGGCGCGCTGCACCTGACGGGCAAGAACGGGGTCTCGATCGCCCTCGACATCGAGGACGGGGCGCCTCGCATCCCCGCGGACACGCTGGCGGTGGTGGCGAACCGCTCGGCGGTGGGCGAGCAATACGTCGACCTGCAGCCGCGCACGTCCCACGGCCCGTACTTGCTGGACGGCAGCGACATCCCGCGTCGGAACACCCGGGTACCGCTGCCGACGACCGACCTGGTCCTCAGCCTGGACCGCCTGGTCAACTCCGTCGGCAAGAAGGACCTCCGGGTGACGATCGACGAACTGGGCCAGGCCTTCTCCGGAACCGGCCCGAACCTGAGCCGCCTGGTGGACTCGGGAAACGAGCTGGTCGAGTCGGCATCGGACGCCCTGCCGGAGACGATCGCGTTGATCGAGGACTCCAGGAAGGTCCTGAAGACCCAGGCGGACCAGGGCTCGTCGATCAAGTCGTTCGCGAGCGACCTGGCAGCCCTCTCGGCCCAGTTGAAGGCGAGCGACGGTGACCTGCGCAAGCTGATCGGCAACGCGAGGCCGGCCGCACAGGAAGTGAACTCCCTCCTGAAGTCGGTCGCCCCGGAGCTGTCGGTCCTGCTGGCCAACCTGATCAGCGGCGGCCAGGTGACCCTGGCCCGCCTGCCCGGCGTGGAACAGGCCCTGGTCACCTTCCCGGTGATGGTGGCGGGCAGCTACACGGTCATCCCCGGCGACGGCACCACCCACTTCGGCATGGTCGTTAACGCCGACGACCCCCCGGCCTGCACCCAGGGCTACGGCACGACGCGCCGCGACCCCGCCGACACGAGCACACGCGAGGCGAACACGAACGCCCGCTGCACGCTGCCGCGCGGGAGCGAGTCGTCGGTACGGGGCGCGCAGAACGCCCCGGGTGCGTCGCGCTCGTACGGCGGCGCGAACCAGGCGACGTACGCCTCGCCGTACGTCACCCCCTACGACCCGGAGACCGGCACCACCACCGGCCCGGACGGCAGGAACGTCGAGATCGGCTCGACGGGCGGCCAGCGGGCCGTGTTCGGAAAGGAGTCGTGGCAATGGCTGCTAGTTGGCCCGATGGCATGAGAAGCATCGTGACCTCCAGGGCAATGACGGCGGGACTGATCGCGGCGACGATCCTCACCACAGCACTGACGATCTGGCTGACCCTGGGCTTGCTCGAACAACGCGAGGCGGATGAGCACCGCCAGGACATCCTGGCCGCAGCCCGCCAGTCAGCCCTGAACTTCACCTCGCTCGACTACCGCCACTACGACCGCGACAGCGCGAACGTCCTGGCAGCCGCGACCGGCGACTTCAAGAAGCAGTTCGCGGCACAGACGGACCAGTTGACGGACTTGGTGGCCCAGAACAAGTCGGTCTCCGAAGGCCAGGTCCTGGAGGCCGGCATCGTCCGCTCCGACGAGAACTCGGCCCGCGTCCTGGTGGTCGCCGACAGCAAGGTGACCAACACGGCGGTCCCCCAGGGAGAGGCGCGCACGTACCGCCTGCAGCTGGACCTGGTCCACCGGGACGGCCGCTGGCTGACGTCGAACGTCGAGTTCGTCGGCTGACAGGCACAGGCACGAGTAAGGAGTACGACCATGCCGAAGACGACCACAGGCCGCGCCCCTGGCCCTGGCACCCGGCGCACCATGACGGCGGCCGCCCGGGCAGCGGCCAAGCGAGCGGAACGCGGCCACCACGAACCGGCTCAGGAGTCCACCGTCGCCGTCGCCGGCCGCACCGTACTCATCGACGCCCCGAAGGACGGCTGGCAGGACCCACCCGAGCCGTCACTGGAGCCGTTCGAGGAGGACACACCAACAGAGGCCGGGAACCGCCCCCGCCGACGCCGACTGCTCACCGCGGTGCTGCTCGGCACCCTCTTGGTGGCCGCCCTGATAGCAGTCGCCGTACTGGGCCGGCAGTACCAGGACGGCCGCCAGGCGGAGAACGCCCGAGCCGAAGCACTCGCGGCCGCCCGCAAGGCGGCCCCAGCCGTCCTGTCGTACGACTACCGCCACTTGGACAAGGACTTCGCGGCGGCCCGCACCCACCTGACGGGCGACTTCAGCGCCGAGTATGTGAAGACCACGAAGACGGTGGTCGCCCCGACGGCCACGAAGTACCGGGGCGTGGTGAAGGCAACGGTCGCCGCCCCCGCCTCCGGCGAATCCCCGGCGACCTCAGTCGTCTCGGCCACCCCGGACAAGGTCGTGGTCCTGCTGTTCGTCAACCAGGTCACCGAGAGCACGCAGGTCTCGGGGGCGCGGGTGGATCTGAACCGGGTGCGGATGACGATGACGCGGACGGACGAGGGGTGGAAGGTGAGCGGGGTGGACGCGCTCTGAGGTCCTCTTCGCCAGAGGGCCGAGGGCTGGGAAGCGCGGCCTGGCGCATGACGGATCGTCAGTACTGGATCTCGATGGCGCGGCCCACCGCGTCCACCTCAGAGACCTCGGGAATCCGGGTCGCGATGCCCAGCGCGATCCGGTGTGCCGACCAGGCCGCCGCGGCGGCGTCGAGAACATCGTCCACGGGAATGCGATCCGCCTCGCCGAGCTCGTCCGGCAGCGTGAGCCCGGCTGCGGCCAGCAGGCCACGGCGCGCGTTCTGGCCACGCCAGGTCTTCTTGGCGTAGGCCAGCGGCACGCCACCGGCCAGGGCACGGAAGGACACCTCGGGGTGAACCTCATGGATCCGCTCGTCGGCAAGCCAGCACGCCCGAGCCTCGAGAAGCTTCGGAGCCAGCGCCCACGCCTGCCGGCTCAGCCTGCGACCGGTGAGTGCATGACATCGATCGCCGGCCGCCACATAGTCCGGCTCCCCCCACGCCGGCCGCGGAGCCACGAGGAAAACACTGCTGCGCCGCACTCGCAGCAGCGCCCTCGCCTCAAGATCCGCGGCCCGCCAGCCCTTCTCGACGAGGCCGAGCGGCATGTCCACCGCGATGGTCTCCACCCCGGGGGCACACTCGATCAACGCATCGAGCCGGACATCGACCAGGCTGCCCGAGTACGCGCCGTCCCTCAGCCTGATCCCCACCCACCCCTGCTTGCCACAGGCATCGATCCCCAGGACGTCCATGCCGCCTCGCCTCTCACGCAAGATCGGAGAAACTCATAGTAGGCAGAGGCAGGAGAGCGGCGAGGGCAGAGGCGTTCGGGCCCTGCGCAGGGGACATCCGGATCCTGGACTGCTGCCAGGCCAGAGCCCGGGAGGCAGACGGGTCGTGCTATACACCGGGGACATCTCCGCGGCGCTAGGACCTGTGTAAACATGCATAGTGGCGCCCTCCATGGCTATGTGACGGCACTCTGGAGCGCTACGGGTCTGATAGAGACTCGGGCCTGTACCGGGTTGCGTCCCCAACCCAGAACGGCCCGCCCGCGGTCAGGCAACGGCCGACCCCGACGATCCGGACGGCGGTCCGTCCTGCCTGAGCAGATCTGTGGCTCGGTGGGCGGTCTCGTCCGCATCGGTCGGGAGGAATCGGCTGGCCCTGCCGCTCCACGTGACGATGAGCTCGTCACGGGCGCGAGTGGCGGCAACGAACACCAAGGAACGGGCCTTTTGCTCCTCCTGCTTGTAGCGGTCGGGATTCGTGACCCTGTACTGCTCGATGCGCTGGTGCGGCACCTGCCCCTCGCCGACCGAGGTCAGGAACACTCGCTGGAATTCGAGCCCCTTGAAACGGTGCATGGTCCCGATGCGCACCGCGTCAGTGTCGGACCGCACCCCGTCCTTTCCGAGTTCCACGGCCGGCAGGTGGAACTCCTTGATGAAAACATTGGCGAACTCTCCGACTGAGTCTCTGTCGGGGACGCTGACAGCCATTGCCGAGTACGGCGTCCCGTGGCTGTCGTGGCGTTCCCTGATGAGGGTGGCCACGGCACGCATCTCGGTGAGCCGGTCGGGGGCACGCCAGAACTGGGGGGCGAGTCCGGTCAGCACGGACCGATAGCCGTCGAGGGAGTCGGTGCCGACGTCGAGGTCGTCGAAGGAGGCTCCCTCGATCAGGCGGTTGGCGCTGCTCAGGATCTGCCGGGTGGTGCGGTAGTTGAGGGTGAGGCGGCGGGAGGCGCGGCCCCGGATCTCGATGCCCTGGTGGCCGAGGACGACCCGGCTGCCGTAGATGCGCTGGTGGGCGTCCCCGACGAGGAAGATGTCGTTCGGTCCTTTGCCGACCATGGCGCGCAGCATCCGCCAGTGGGAGGCGGACAGGTCCTGTGCCTCGTCGACCACGATGTGCTGGTAGCGGGGCTTGAGCCACATGCCGCTGCCCGCCTCGCGATGAACGAGGTCGCGGCCGCCCTGTTCGTCCTTGTAGCGGGCCTGTTCCTCGATACGGGCCATGCGCTGCAGTTCGAGGTCGGCGGCTTGGTCGGCGATGAGCGCGTACGTCGTCCGACGCGGCGCCGTGGCCAGGTGGGCCTTGTATGCCTCTGCCAGCTGCCACACCTCGTGCTTCTGAGCGTTGCTGAGACGCCCCCGTCCCGATCGGCCGACGCGCCGGTAGGCCTCCCACGAGCCGCACCGGTTCGCGAGGATCACATGCTTGAACTCGCTGTCCAGGAAGTCGGCGTCGTACTCCAGACCTGTCTCGGCGCGCACGACGTGCCACAGGTTCATGGCCGCGTCGTCGTCCAGCGGCCGTCCCACGTCCAGGCGGGACTCCTGGACGATCTCGCGGGCGAGAGCGTCGACGGACTTGACGTCGACGCGGCGCAGCAGTTCGTCGCCGCCCAGCAGCCGCAGCCGCTCCTTGAGGTCCAAGGCGAGGTTGGTGTTGTAGGTGGTGAGCAGCACTGGGCGGGTATGGCCCGGTGGCAGTCGGTCGACGAGGTGGCGTACGCGGTGCAGGGCGACGACCGTCTTGCCGGTGCCGGGGCCGCCCGTCACCTTCGCCGAGCCTTTGAAGTCACCGGTGGCGAGGCGCTGTTGCTCGGGGTGGAGGAACAGTCGCCAGGCGTCGAAGCTGCGGCCCAGCGCGCCGAGGACGGCGTCGTCATCGGTCTCCGCCTGGGAGACGGGGCGCTTGGCCGCCCGCGCCCAGTCATGGGGGTTGACGTCGTCTTCGGGACGCCATTCATCGGTGATGTGCCGCTGAACGTCCGCGGGGTCGACGCGGTCACGCAGGGCCAGCAGGACATCGCGGGTGAGCTCGGGGAGGTTGTGGGCGAGGAGCTTCGCGAACTGCTCGTCCGTGGTGACCTTTCGGATGGCCGGCAGCAGGGAGTGGACCACGCCGAGGCCGAGCAGAGTCCGGTCGTCGTAGGCGGCGAAGAGCGGGGTGGCCCGATCCGGCAGGGCGACGACGTTCTCGCTGACCTCGCTCTGGTCGACGACCTCGACGGCGCCCGAGACGGGGTTGATCTCCACGGTGAGGCGGGAGAGTTCGTCGCGGGCGCGTGCTCCGTCCCGGACCGCGAGGACCCGCATCTCGTCCCCGCCATCGGTCGACAGGAGGAGCACCATGCAGTTGGTGTCGGGGTGCGCGAGATACAGGTCTCCGTTGTCGCCCGCCTTACGCAGGAAGGCCAGGCGCAGGGCTCGGTTGTTGCGGTCGGTACGGAGCCGGTGGACGAAGTCCCCCACCGCATCCGCCACAGCCCCGCCCCGGCGCTCCAGATCGCCGTATGCCTGCCGGTTCATCCGGACCCGTGTCCTGGCCCGGCCCCCCGGACGGTCCGCCCCGTAACTCATCCCGCGCCCCCCTCCTCGCCCAGCAGACTGGCGAGTTCCTCCACCCCCCAGCCCTCCGGCGCGCGCACCTGCCAACCGGCCGCCGCGCACTGGGCCATGTAATCCGTGTCCTCGGCGTCCTCGGCCAGGACAATTCCGATCTTAGGGCCGGGCCAGGCGAGTTCGACCGTGCGTGACACGCCCTCGACGTCCCAGTTCGCATTGCCCGCCGAGACGTCTCCGCGATCGGCCAGGGCCTCGGCGAGGCCGGCGACCTCCGGGTCACCCCATTTCGTCAATTCGCCGAGGACGAGTTCCCAGGCGGTGCGCTCCAACGGAGTCATGTCGTCCACCGGTTCGGAGGTCTCGGCGGGTACCGGTTCCTCCTCCTGGGGCCGGTCGTCGGGCAGGGCGAGCCCCGTCCCCGGGGCGTCGTCGCGCAGCGCCGCCAGCAGCCCGCTGACTGGTCCGGCCGTGGCGGCGAGCAGCGCGGCGTCGAAGGTGTCGAGTGTGGTGCGGGCCAGGGCGAGGCCGTCGGCCTGCCCGGTGCCCGTGGGGTCGAGGAACTGGATGATGTTGCCCCAGCACAGCCACGCCTTCCACCGCCGACGGTGGTCGTCCCGGTCCCCCTCGACCGCCTCGGGCCGGTCGTCGAGGACGGCGAGGGCGCTCCACCGCAGCCCCTTGCCGTCCGAGCGCCGGACTCCGGCGAGGACGAGTGGCAGGCCGGAGCCGTCCTGGAAGGACAGCAGCTTGAGTCCCTGCCCCGAGACGGCCGGGGTGGGCTCACTGCGCACGGCCGCCTGGATCCAGCCGACGGCGGTGACCGGGTCCGCGTCGACGAGATCCCGCCTCCGCTGTGCGGCGGGCGCGCTGACAGCGAGCGTCGCCAACTGCTGCCATTTGTTCAGCCGGGGATCGCGCAGGAATCCGAGCAGCGAGGGGATCGCTCCGGCGAACAGGAGCGCGTCGATCTCGGCGGGGTCGCGTCGTGCGTTCCGCCATTGCTCACGAACCATCGCGCCGGGGCCCGCGACCGAGGTCACGTCGTACGGCGGCCAGGCGGCATCGGCCGCGCGGCCCGCGATGACGGCGTCGAGCGGGTCGGCCGGGGCGTCCGGGTCCCGTACCGCCTCGCCCTTCAAGGTACGGTCCCAGGTAGCCACGTCGTCCCAGGTGATCTGCCAGACGAGTATCCCGTCGGCGCGCAACCGGGCCCGCTTGGCCGCATCGGCGGCGATCCGGTTGGTGCGGGACGAGGCGTGCCAGCGGTACCCGTCCAGATACACGGCGATGGGAAGCGGCGGTGCCCCATCACTGGTGGTGTCTCCGGCGACCGGCCGGAACAGCAGGTCCGGGCGGGTGCGGTAGCCGTGCAGGTCCTTCTGGGCGACGACCTCCCAGTGGACGGGGCTTCCGTCGGGCCGGGCGAGGGTGAACTGTTTGCCGTCCCGCCCGGTGGGTGTCGAGGCGTGACCCGCCTCGACCGCGTTGCCCGGGATCGCGAGCCAGCGGTCGAGGCATTCGATGAACCGACGCTCCAAGTCGCTCTCCGCCTGGTCGGCGAAGCGCAGTTCGGCGTCGGCCGCGTCCTTGCGGACGTCCCATCCGCTGCTGCCGTCGGCGCCCAGCAGGTTGTCCAGCATCCACAGGGCTTCTTGCCGGTCGAGGTCCTTGTAGTCCCGTTCTGGGGCATAGCCGAGCAGGCAGCGGTGGCAGGCCCGACGCGGGGTGTCCTTGCAGGGGCAGTCCCGCAACTCGCGCTGGGCGGCGGCGAGTACGGCTCGGAACTCCTCGCCGTCGCGGTCCACGAGGCGCTGGAGATAGCCGGTGCCACCGGGTAGTGCGTCGTAGAGGACGAGGTAGTTGCGGGTGAGGTCCGTCTCCCGGTCGGGCTCGGTGGCGGGAGCGGAGCGGATGTGGGCCGGGTCGCCGCCGTAACGCTGGGCCAGACCGAGGTGGAGGGCTGCCGAGAAAGAGGCGAGGCGCTCCGGCACGTTCAGTGTGGCGGCCGGGAGCAGGATGCGCAGGGCTTCCGTGCGGTGCTCGGTGGCGGTGATGACCTGCACGTCCTCCGGCTTGGCCTGCTTGTCGCGGCGCCGGGTGATGCACCACGGCCGGTGGTGGGCGAGTTCGGCCCGGCCGAGCAGGGACTGGCTGAGCGTGTCCTGAGCGGGTCCATGGCCCAACTCGCGGTCGGTGGCGCCGCCGCACCGCGGGCACACGGTGAACCCGGTGATGGCCACTTCGGTTCCGGCGAAGTAGGTGTCGTTGCGCCTGCCGTGGCGGCTCTTGCCGAGGTTGAAGCGGCGGATGACCGCCTCGCGGACGTGGTCCACGCCGAAGGTGGTCTTCTGGTGCCGCCAGGTCTGCTTGACGTCGGCCGGGTCGATGTCGACGGCGGTGACGGTCGTGTACTGAGTCCGCGTGCGGCTTTCGTGGTCGTCGACGATGCGTGCGTCGTCCCGTTTGTCGTGGGCGGTGACCTTGCGCGGGACCACCACGCGGAACAGGGCCGTGCGCCCGCCGATTCCGGGGCCGCCGCAGCGGGGGCAGGGTGTGGTGTCCTCCTCGGCACGGTCGCCGGTGCGCACGTGACCGCACTCCTTGCAGACCCGCCAGGTCTGGAGCCCGACGGGTGTGCCGTCGGGTGAGTCCTGGCGGACGGGGCCGAGTTCGATGCCGTCGACGACGTGCCGGTAGCCACGGACGTAGTAGGCGTTGCCCGGGGCGAGTTCGGTGAGGGCTGCCTCGGCGGGCCGGTCGTAGGTCCGCGGGTCGTTGCTCCAGCGGGACTTGGGTGTCTCGCCCGCGTCCGCCTTACCGGCCGCACGTGCCTTCCGCGCCGGCTGCTTGTAACTGAGCTGGGCTTCCAGGCGTACGCCGTCCTCGACGAGGCTGTAGTTGGGCAGCAGTCCGTGTTCGACGAGGAAGCCCTGGGCGTCCGACAGAGCCATCTGCTGGAGGATCTTGGAGACGCCGGCCGCTTCACGGTTCAGGTTGCGCTTCTCGCGGGCCTCGTCGTCCACGGCTTCCTGGAGCGAGTCGGCCGCTTCGTTGATGAGACCGCGGCGGCGGACGAGTTCGGCACGCTCCTCCTCCCAGGCTTCCCTGGCGCGGTCCAGTTCGTCGGCCAGCTTGTGCTCGGCGTAGCGGCGCAGCGTCTTGCGGGCGTCGCGGGAGACACCGGAGCCGGGGACCCCGTCGATCTCGGGGAACAGGCTCAGGAACTCGTCCGCGAGGTCCACTCGTCCCTTCGTCGCGTCGCGGAACGTCTTCAGCCACCCCTCGCGGCCGACCAGTTGGGTCACCCGGTCCGGCAGGGGGATGACCCCCTCCAGGGCGCCCCGGGCCGCCCGATCGATCAGGAACGCGGTGTACTGGCGGCACAGCAGTTCGCCCGCGGACAGGAAGCAGCCGGGGGGCAGGACGGGGCCCGCGATGAGGTGCTGCGGTTCGGCGAGGTGGTAGAGCGCGCGGGGGCTGGTGTCGGCCAGGGTGACCATGAAGGCGTTGCCGGTGGCGCGGCCCGCGCGGCCGACCCGCTGGACGTAGCCCGCGGTGGACGGTGGCAGCGAGGCGAGGATGACCGCCTCCAACTGGCCGATGTCGATGCCGAGTTCGAGGGTCGGTGTGCAGGAGAGGACGTTCGGGTCGGTGTGCTGGAGTCCCCGCCGGAAGCCCTTCTCGACTTCCTCGCGCTCCCTGCGCTTCAGGACACCGGTGTGCTCGGCCGCGACGACGCTGTAGGGCTCGGCCTCCCGGTACAGGCGCCGGTAGTAGTCGGAGCGGTAGTCACGGGCCGCGCGCCCGCCCACCTCCTCCGAAGGCCGGGCGAGGGCACCCTCGCAGCGCTTGAGCGGGCAGCGCGTGCCCTGCCAGACGGAGGCCCGCTCGGGCGGGACGGTCTGGGTCCAGCCGCACTCCGGGCAGGTGAGGGCGGCGAGCGCGGTCTGGTCGTCGTCGAGCGGGCGTACCCGGATGTGTCCGGGGGTCAGCCCGTACACGCCGTGGCCCTGCTGCTTGTCGGCCTGGTTGGTCCGCCGTCGGGCCAGGGCGCCGATGTCGTCGCGGGCCAGTTCCTGGAAGAGTTCCGCCAGGTACGCTCCCGCCGTCTCCCGGTCGAGGTCGAGGCACCGCCTGGTGAAGTCGGCGTACCAGCTGTCCCTGGTGTCGACCCGTTCGAAGTCGGTACGACCGCTGCCGGCGCCGACGAGGACGAACGCCGGGGCCTCGAACTCATGACGGAAGCCGAACGAGGGCATGCCCGGGGGGCGGCCAGTGGAGACCCAGTGCCGGTTGCGGCCCTCCTCGTCTATGAACTCGTCCAGCCAGCGGTGGTGGATGCCGCCGATCTGGCGAACGTGTTCGAGGAGGCCGCGTACGTACCCCTCGAAGTACCGCAGCCGCTGCGCACTGCCCTCGGCCGGAACGACCCCCTCGTCGCTCTGCTCCGCGCCTGCCGCCAACGGCAGTTGCCTGGCCCGCTGCCTCTCCAGGTGCACGCGGTACAGGGCTTCCGCCGCCTTGGCCGCCGCCTCTGGGTCGGGCAGGTGGACCTCGGCGGCGATCGTGCGGGTGAGCTCCAGGGTGCGGCCCAGGCGGGAGTAGAGGCCGAACTCCAGCAGGGTGTTGAAGGCGAGGCGCTCGCCGACGAGTTCCCAGGTGGCCTCCGGGATGCCCTTCTTGCCGGCGAGCAGCCGCTTGACCCGGTCCACGTCGTGCAGGTCGGGTGGCACGACGGAAGCGAGGAGCCGCTGCCCGGGAATCGCGGCTCGGCCGACCATGGAGGAGATGAGTTCGTTGAGCGGGACACCGTCGGCCGCGAACTCCGGTTCAGCCGCGGCACGTTCGGTCAGCTGCTCGTGGATGAGGGAGCGCAGGGAGAACTTCCAGGAACGGCTGGCCACGAATCCGGCCCGGTGAGCCGCGTCCTGCACGGAGTCGTTGAAGATCAGCGTCTTGCGCCGGTCACGCTTGTGCTCGTCCTCGCTCGGCAGCTCACCGCCGGTGAACAGCTGGGTGACGACGACGGAGGCGAGCGGGGCTACACCGGCACCGAGGAAGCGGATGCCCTGGGCCTGGCCGCAGGCGGGGCAGCGGTCCTGCTTGGCGTAGTCGCTCTGTTCCTGGTTGTCGAACCAGGCCCACACATAGACGCCGTTCTCCGGTGCTGGGGCGATCCGGTCCCCGTCGAGCAGGACCTCGTCCGGGTCGAGCCTGCGCAGCGCCTTGCCGTTGTCCTCCAGGACCAGCAGGGTGGCATCGTGCGCGGCGCCCCGGCGGGCGCGGCGGGCCGCCCGGCGCGCGAGGATGGCCCGGGCCTGCTCGGCCGCCTCCGCCGGGGTGGCCTCGATCATCGCCCGGACCCGCCCCTTGGCGGCCCCGCCTGCCACGCTGGCGCGGTAGATCTCGTCCGGCGCGTGCACCAGGTTCTGCGGGTTGCGGTCGGGGCAGATCGCCGACCAGCCGGAGCGCCCGCAGTGCCGGCAGTAGGCGGCGGGCAACCGCCCGGACCGCTGGACCTGCCGCCGCCGCTCGACCTGCGCGGCCACGCTCAGAGCCCGCCGCTCGGCCTCCGCGCGGCCGGACTCGGCACCGACGGCACCCTCGGTCCCACCGCCCCCGGTAAGGGCGGCCTGGTCGGCGTCCGACCAGGAGAACACCGGCCGGGGCGCGACGAACCGCAGCACGCGCGAGAGCGACCGCAGCCACAGGTGCGTCTCGACGAGCAGCAGCGGCCGGTCCTTGTCGGCGGGCGCCTTCGGGTCGCGGGCCACCGAAATGAGGGCGACGAAGCGGGCCAGGGCGGTGGCGGCGGTCTCCGGGTCCTGCTCGGCCGCCGCACGCCACGCCGAGGAGTCGGGGAACCCCTGGAGAGCCGCGACCGCCGTCAGGGGTGCGTCCTTCGAGCGCAGCAGCGCATGGGTGAGGGGGTGGGCCAGCAGCCGTCGCCCCAGCTCGCGCGGATCGGCGGTGTCGCATCCGACGGTCGCCTGGGCTACGGCGTCGAGGCCGCCAGGGGTCCGCGCCGGGTCGGGCAGAGCGGCGAGTTCCTCGGGCGACGGCAGCGGCATGGAGTGGTCGACGCCGGACAGGAACTCCTCGACGTCCCGCCGGTCCTCCCCCACCACCGCGTCGTCGGGGAAGCGCGTCCCGAACACCTGGGAGGCCACATTCAGCATGGCGCGGGGCCCGCCCGCCGCGCTCCCGGAGCCAAGGGTCGCGGAGGTCGCCACGGGGCAGATGCCCCCGAGCGGCCGCCCTTCCTCGGCCGCCCCCACCACGGCCGCGAGCCGCCGCAGCAGCATCGCGACGTCCGTGCCCTGCGCGCCGTCGTACGTGTGGAACTCGTCGATCACGACGTACGCGAGGTCGGCGTCCCGCCACAGGGAGGCGTCCTGCTGCCGCTGGAGCAGCAGGTCCAGCATCTTGTAGTTGGTGATCAGGATGTCCGGCGGGTTGCGGCGGATCTCGGCCCGGTCGACCATGACCCGCTTGTACGGCGTGCTCCCCCGCGACGATGCCTCACCGATGTACAGCCCGGCCGTGACCTCCCGCAAGCGGCCGTCCTCCAACTGGTCGCCGAGACGGTCCGCCTGGTCGCCGGCAAGCGCGTTCATCGGATACAGCAGGATCGCCTTGATGCCCGGCTTCCCGGCCTCCCTCTCCCGCCGGCAGTGATCGAGTACGGGGATGAGGAAGGACTCCGTCTTACCCGACCCGGTGCCGGTGGTGACGAGCGTGGGCTGAGGCGGGTGCCCGTCCTTGCTGCTGAGCCGGGCGAACGCCTCCGCCTGATGAGCGTACGGCGGCGGGAAGTCCGCCGGATACCAGTCCAGATGCCGCTGCCAGCCGTCCTCGGCGGGCCGGAAGGGCCGCCGGATCCGCAGATACGGCCCCCGGAAGAGCCCGTCGGCCGGGTCGGTGAGGAAGTCCTCCAGGGCCTCCTGGGTGTCGGGCTCGGCCAGCGCGAACGTCGTGGTCAGATACTCGACCGTCGTGTCGCGCAGTGTCTGCGCCGCGAGTGTGGGTCGCATGACGTGCCCCGGCCCCCTGTCTACCGATGTCGCCCCGATGATCGGAATCGATCACGTTCCACTCTACGAGGAGGGACTGACAGAGCGCCGGGAGATGCGCACCAAGATGCACACCCATTTCCGTACCGAAATCTGTACAGAATTCTGTCCCGATTCTGGGTACAGTGAGGTTATGCGTGTACCTGAGATCGTCACCGTGAGCGACGCCCGCAGCGGACTGTCGCGGATACTGGCCGAGCTGGCCGAGGCCGGCCCGGAGGCGGAGCCGGTGCTGATCGGCGCCCACCGCAAGGCGCAGGGTGTGCTCCTCTCGATCGAGGCGTACGAGACCCTGACGGGCCGCGCGGCCCGCAGGGAAGCCGTCGACTCCGCCACGGGCTCCCTCGCCGCCGAGGGCCTTCGGCCGACCGCCGCATCCGATCAGGACGCCGAGGCCTACGTGCGCGGCATACTGTCGGCCGAGGAGATGGTCGACCGCGCCCTGGCCCGGCACCACCCCAAGACTCGCCGGGAAGCGGGATGAACGACCCCTACGTCCTGCCGAACGGTGTGCTGCACAACCGCCTCGGCATCACCGATGCCGCCGCGCTCGCCGCCGCCGAGGCCGACATCACGCGCGCCCGGCTTCTCCAGGTCGACGAACACGCTCCGCCCGGGGAGTTCGACCTGGCGCACTTATGCCGTTTCCACGCAGCGATCTTCGGCGATCTCTACGACTGGGCAGGCGAACTGCGCACGGTGGACATCTCGAAGGACACGCCGTTCTGCCCGGTCCAGAACCTCGCCGCCTACGCAGCAGAGGTATTCGGTCGACTCGCAGCCGCCGACCACCTGCGCGGTCTGGCCCGCGGCGACTTCGTCCGCGCGGCCGCCGAACTCTACGGCGACATCAACGCGTTGCATCCTTTCCGCGAGGGCAACGGCCGTGCCCAGCGTGCCTTCCTTGCCGAACTGAGCAGACGGGCGGGCTGGTTGGTCAACTGGACCTCACTGTCTCCTGAGGAGAACCGGGAAGCGTCGATCAAAAGCTTCCGGGGCGACAACCAGCCGTTGGAGCGGATGCTGGACCGGCTGGTCAGTCACGAGCCAGGCTGACAAGGGCGGACGGGCCTGCGAGCGCGTACTCCGCCCAGACCGTCTTGCCCGGACCGTCGGGACGCGGGTGCCAGTCCCAGCGGGTGGCCAGGTGGGATACGAGGTGGAGGCCGTGGCCCGATTCGGCGTCCGCGCGGGCGGTGTCCGGGGCAGCAGGGTGCGGGAGGCGTTCCGTACGGGTGTCGGTGACCTCGACGCGGACGGTGCGGACGTCGGGCTTCGCGTGCAGCCGGAAGTAGAAGTCACGGCCGGGTACGTGGCCGTGCTGGACAGCGTTCGCGGTGAGCTCGGCGACGATCAGGGTGATGTCGTCATGGGACGTGCTGCCGTATGGGATGCCCCAGGCGTCGAGCCGTACCTGTGCCAGGCGGCGGGCCAGGCGGGCTCCGCGCGGGGAGGACGTGAAGCGCATCTTGAAGGTGTGGCCGGGGTGTTCGGCGGGGGTGATGTCGATGTGCCGGGTGGGCGTGGGGAGTTGGGTGGGGTCGGTGGCGCTGGTCGGGTTGTTCATCATGCCGTCAACGATTCGCCTGGTCGCGTAGCGTTACCAGAGGTGACGCACCGACGCGGGCGGGTGTACGC
Organism: Streptomyces cyaneus; assembly: GCF_004028635.1. Lineage (GTDB taxonomy): Bacteria > Actinomycetota > Actinomycetes > Streptomycetales > Streptomycetaceae > Streptomyces > Streptomyces cyaneus. The sequence goes on from NZ_ML138678.1 coordinate 455,552, forward strand.
GCGGTGTACGTACCTGTACGAGGCGCGCGGCGTGACGACGTTCCCGATAGGAGCGTTGCCCGGGGAAGCGGTGGTCTGTGACTGGGCGGGTGGACATGGCGACGGAGGCGGAGGCCCTCACGGGCGGGGACGGCGAAGGGGTCGTCAGCCTCGGGGACGGGTGGGCGAGCGACGACGGTTCGGGTGGCCGGGCGGCGGACAAGGCCGGGCAGGGGGTGGTCACCGCGTTCGGGCAGACGATGAAGATGCTGCGGGTGCGGGCCGGTCTGGACCGCGAGCAGTTCGGGAGGCAGATCGGCTACTCGGCGGCGACGGTCGCGTCGTACGAACAGGGGAGGAGGATTCCGTCGCCACGGACGATTGATCGGGCGGATGAGGTGGTGGGGGCGGACGGGTTGTTGAGTGTGTGGAAGGAGCAGGTGGAGCGGGCTCAGTTTCCGGTGTTCTTTCAGGGGATGGCGCAGCTGGAGAAGGAGTGCATTGAGCTGCTTATGTATGCCGCGCACGTGGTCAACGGCCTGCTTCAGACCGAGGAGTACATGAGGGCCCTGCTCGCCATGCGCCGTCCGCCCTTGGATCAGGAGACCATCGAGCAGCGGGTAGCCGCACGGCTCGCTCGGCAGGACATCTTCGACCGGCGCCCCACGCCGCTGTTGAGTTTTGTGATGGATGAGGCGGTGCTGCGGCACCGGTACGGCGGTAAGGACGTACTGCGGGGGCAGTTGGAGCAACTCCTCCTGATCGGCCAGAAGCGAAACGTCGAGATCCAGGTCATGCCGCTGGAGTGCGATGACAACGCGGGTGTGAACGGGCCGTTCACGGTCGTCACGCGCAAGGATGGCAAGAAGTTCGTGTACGCCGAGAACCACGCGAGCAGCAGCCTTGATACCGACCCAGAACAGACGGTTCTCGCCGCCGCCCGCTATGGGATCATCCGATCACAGGCTCTCACTCCGCGAGAGTCGTTGGAGTTCATCGAAGGGTTGTTGGGATCGCTATGAACAACGCTGAGTCCTCGACCGTCGCATCCGGCCTCGCCTGGTTCAAGAGCAGCTACAGCGGAACCGAGGGCGGGCAGTGCGTAGAGGTAGCGGCCGGTACGGCCGCTGTGCACGTCCGGGACTCCAAGGCCGTCGTCGGACCCGTACTCACGGTGTCGCGTGAGGCGTGGGCCGGGTTCGTCGGGTCGGCCGCGTTGGAGTCGGGCGTCTGAGGCACGTACGAACGCGAGAGCCCTGCCAGTTCCTCTCGGGGGACGGCAGGGCTCTCGTGTGTACGGCGCCCGGTCAGTTCGCCTCGCGCAGGCGGCGGCTGAACTCCTCGTGCGCGGCCCGCATTTCGTCCTTGCGGTGCGCTCGGTAAAGGGGGTCCGCGTAACCGTCCGGGACGTTGGCCTCTTCCGGGAAGGCCTCGGGTGAACTCAGCTGCTTCCAGGCCTCCTTGGGCTGGCCGTACCCGTACTGCTGGTGCGCCTTCGCGATACGCCGGCCGTTCGCGTCGAACCACATGTTCTCCTCGTACTGCTGGAGTACGGGGAACCTGGCGTCGTACATCGCCACCAGTTCCTCGGCGCTGATGCCGAGCCAGACGGCGACGAGGGCGTCGATCTCGACGAGAGCCGCGCGGCGGCTGAACTCCGTCCGGAGGGGCGTGTCACGGGTCCAGGTGGGGCCGATGCCCTGGGTGAGCGGGGGTGTGCCCTTCGGCCAGCGTTTGGATGCGGCCCAGGTGTCCTGCTGCCAAGTGTCGTCGTAGAGCTCCTCCCATAGGGGGGCGTAGGCGTTGGTCTGGCAGTTGAGGCGGAGGGTGCGGAGGAGGAGGGCCGACTCCAGCGGGTGGTTGGGTGTGGGCGCGGGCATGACCCTGGCCTCGCCCTTTTGGAGGTCGCCGCGACCGGTGGCCCGCAGGAAGTAGTCCAGTGGCAAGGACGCCCAGAAGCCCGCCATCAGCACGGTCTCTCGGTCCGTCTCCAGCGCGGCGCTGTGCACCATGTGGATGTGGGTGGGCCCCGGCGGGACAAGCGCCGCGAAGAGGCTGCGCTCGGTGTTGGAGGCGATCTGCCGACGCCACGCCACCCGATAGAACTCCGAGTACGGCCGCATGCTCGCCGCACGCAGCAGCACAGCGACAGCCTTGTCCAGGTCGCCTTCCTCCAGCTCGGGATCGGCTGCCTTGACATCCACCTCCGCAGCCGCGACCGCTGCCGGATCACCACAGAGTTGAGCCAGCCGGTCGTGGTCCACCCAGCTGTCTTGCTTGTCGATGAACCGCGAACGTGAGCCTGCCGAGCGGTAGTTCGTGCGTGGCACCGCATCCACCGCCAGGTTCAAGTGGTCCCAGCCCTCGAAATCACGCATTCCTTTCGAGCCACCCTCGGGCGGCTGCTTATAAAACGGCGTCGCAACGCCGATAAACGAACTCTGAAGAATGACGTCCTGCCAGCCTTCGACTGGACCGGGATTCCAGCTGAAGTAACCCGATGTACGGTCGTTCTTCTCGTGGAACCCAGGGCTGATATCCGGAGTTTCAGCCAGCCGGTGTGGCCACTTTGCGAGCGCGGCGATGGCCGACTCCTCGGCGATGGTGACGGGGAACAGGAGCTTGGTCTCCGCCAACGGAGGTGGCTCCTCTCCGCCCGCCAACTTCTGCCATTGCGTGAGCGTGTGCTGGTCCACCGTGACGACACGGCTTCGATGCGGACGCAAGTCCCAATTTTCACGGTACTTGATGCCCGGCACCTCCCCCTCACCGTCATGACGAATGGAATGACTAAGCACCAGCGGATGGAAGAGCCAACTCATGTGCTCGAAGCTGATCTCACGTGAACTGCCGTACACGTTGACGCTGAAGTGCGTGGTGTGACCGACGGGTGGAGCGAATAGGTGCTTGGCATTCACGAAGTCTGCATGAAGCCGCAAATGCCGATAGGCAGATGCCCGGAGGAGTCCTTCCTTTGCCCCTGTGAAATGCGTGGACGGGTGAATGAGCCCCACCGTGCCTCGCTCGCCAACCGCCCGCCACCCCAGCAACATGAACGCCCGGTACAGATCCGGCTGCGTCCCCACCAGCTCCGGATGCGTATCCACGGACGCGAGGAATCCGGACATCCCCGCATGGCCCGCCAGCTCGTCCAAAAACGTCGACCGAACCTCGGGCCACCCCATCACCTCGGCCTTGCGCTCGACCCAAGCCTCGTTGCTCGGCTTCTCGGCCAGCTCGAACCACGGCTCGAACTCCGCGAGGACCCCGCTCTCCCTCCACTCCTGTTTCACCCACGGCGGATTCCCCACCATCAAGTCGAACCCGCCCTCCGCGAAAACGTGGGCGAAGTCCAACTCCCAATGGAAGAAGCCCCGTTCCTCGGCGATCCGGGTCACCGTCCCGTACCACGGGAACGTATGCCCAAGGTCCGCCGACCGGGCCCAGCCCAGTCCGTCGATCATCCGGCGGTCGAGTTCCCGCTCCTTCTCATCCAGTTCCTCCAGGCTCCGGACGCCCTCGAAGGACACGATGGAGGCCTGCTTGCCCTCCTTCACGTCCACATCGACGTTGCCGACGAGGGCCTCGGCGAACTCGATCCAGTCGTCGAGGGACTTGAGCGCGACTCGCCGGTCGTCGTGGCCCTTCCTCAAGGCGGTGAGGTCCTCGCCGTGCGGGGCGTAGTGGAACCGGTCCGAGCCGTCCAGCAGCCCGATCTCCTCCAGCGGCCAGAACCACAGCGCACACCAGGCGTTCATGAGCTGCTTCAGCCGCCAGTAGGGGGTGCCCTTCTTGTGCAGCGCGGCAAGGACCGCGTCCCGGTCCAAGGGCGCGGGGCCCTCCGGTACGTCCGGCGGAATCTCGGCGCCCCAGACGTCCACATGCCGGGCGATCTCCTGCTCGGAGAGCTTCAGCCGCATGACGACGAGGTCCCACAGGTACTCGACCCGCCGGGCGAGGTTGATCAGCCGTCCGGTCTGCGTCGGCTTGCCGGGCTCCCAGTCGGTGTCCTCGTCCTTGGCCGCCGTACTCGGCTTGTTGGCAGCGCGACCGGCGTCACCACGCGTGTCGCTCTCCGCCGAGGCGAAGTCGAACGACAGCGGCTCCCAGATCTCCAGCCCGAGATCGAGCGCGCCCTGCCCCAGCTTGGCGTCCTTCTCGGCGATCTGCTCCCGCGTCGGCGCCGGCTTGGTCTTCGGGGCGGTGTCCCGCTTGGGGCCGCCCTTCGGGTTGCGTCGCATGGCCGAGCGCCACTTGCGCATCGCGTCGACGAGTTCAGGCTCCAGCCAGTCGACGACGACTCCGTCGACGACGGCCTTCACCGTCTCCTGTGGTGTGCCCTTGTTCAGGGTCCGCAGGCCGACCTTCTCGAAGACCGAGCCCCACCCCATCGCGGGCAGCAGGAACTGGTGCACCTCCCAGGTCTTCAGCTTCTCGCCGAGCGGCACGTGCCGGGGTTTCTGCGGGTCCTTGGAGACCAGCCAGCCGCCCTTGCTGAGGCTCTTGCCCGGATACACCTTGCGGGCCGCGCCGATCAGCGAGTTGCCCCGGTGCAGGTGAAGGCCGTACCAAGGCGCCTTCATGCCCCGGTACATGGTGTTCAGCCACAGCGAGATCTCGGCGAGCTCGACGGCCGTATGGTTGAGGTCGACGCCGTACGCGTTGTGCAGGGCGATGTACGCCTTCACCTTCTGCAGTTCGCGCTGATAGTCCTCGGGGTCGATGTCGACGCCGCGCTCACGCTGGGCGAGCCGCAGATACAGCTGGGCGAGCTGGTTGACGGCCTCGTTGAGGAACGCGCCGGAGCCCAGGGCCGGTTCGCACACGCGCCAGCGCAGGACGTCCGCGGCGTCGACCCCGGCGTTCTCCGGCACCTTGGGATCGACCTCGCCCTTCTCGTCGAGGCGGAAGCGCAGGGTCTGCTCGACGGTGGCCTGGGTGAGAGATTCGGGCGTGTAGTAGGAGGCGCTGGTCTGACGGTCGCGGCCAGCGAGACGGTAGACGTACGAGCCGACCTTGTGGGGGACCGGGACACGCTGGTTGGTCTCCGGGTTCAGCTCCGTGCCGACGAACACGCTGTCGTCGGGGCCGTCCGGGTAGCGGCCCGAGGCGACCTGGCTCGCCCGGATCAGCCAGGAACCGCCGCTGGGATCGCCGCCCTTGGCGACCTCGTACAGCGGCTCGTCGGCGATGAAACCGGTGTACGACATCAGGCCCTCGTACACCGCGCCGAGGTGGTTGATACTGAGGTTGGCGTACGAGATGAAGCCGCCCCGGCCGCCCCGGCCCCGGCCCTCCACCACCGTCAGATTGCGCAGCACCTGGTGCAGGACCTTGTTGCGCAGCCGGAGGTCCAGCCGGCGGGCGGGGTCGGCGACAGTGCCGTCGGGGGCGATGTCGTCGGGGTGTGTGATCTTCTGGTCGACGAGCTTTATCGACTTCGGGTCGAAGAGCCGGGACTTCAGGGCCTCGATGCGGACGCCCTCGTAGCCGTCGTCTTCGGACAGCACGGCCTCCTCGGCGGCCGGGGTGGGCGGGGCCTCGCGGGAGGTGACCGTGTCCGCCACGGGGTGCCCGGTGAAGACCTTCTTGAACAGCAGGGCCAGGGAATCGTGGAAGTGGTGGCGGTCCCGGGAGGCGCTGGACAGCTTCTCCTGGACCACCAGCTCGCGTAGTCGGGCCACGCTGTACCCCTCGACGTACTCCTCGCTCTTCATCGGGAGGATGTCCAGCTCTGGGCGGGCCTCGGCGTAGAGGAGGAAGAGGATGCGGTAGAGGTAGCGCAGCGACTCCTTGGTGAGGACACGCGGGAGTGCGTTCGGGTCGGCGAGCGTGTCCGGGAGCCATTCGGGGAGGTCGTCGGGCTGGACGCCCTTGTCGCGGGCGAGTTCCAGGACCTCGTTGGCGATGAGCTGGACGGACTTCTTCAGGCCCTCGCGCAGGTCGTTGGTCACGCCGACGGAGTGGTCGCGGGACTCCGACACCAGGCGGGCGATGTCGTCGTCGCCGCCGTCCTCGGCCGGGCGGAGGGACGGGGCGCCGAACAGGGCGGCGATCACTTCGAGTTCGCCCGCGCTCGCGCCCTTGACGCCCTTGCGGGGCAGGGCTACCTCCAGGCTGACCGCGAGATGGCGTCCGCGCGCGTAGTTCTCACGGTCCGCGAGGACCAACACCCCGCCGAACAAGAGCAGTGCGTAACGCGGGGCGGCCGGGTCGGCGAGCAACCAGGCCGCGAGGTCCGTGATAGTGGTGAGGGTCTTGCCGGAGGCGACCCGGACGGGGGCGGGCAGGCGGTTGGCCGAGCCGTCGGCGCGGGTGCCGGCGATGTCGTCGGCGAAACCGCCGGTCAGGACGGCAACGCCCGGCTCGTGGTGGGCCACGGGCACGGCCACGGGACCGGCCGCGCCGTGCACGGTGAGGTGGCCGGGGTTCGGGGTGAAGCCGAGGGCGCGCAGGACGCGGTTGTGCCAGGCGTCCAGGCCCGCACGCCACACCTCATCCGGGCTGTCGCCGTACACGCGGGTCCCGGCCCTCGGCTGGAAGACGGGCGGCTCCTCCGCGCCGGTGTGGGCCTTGAGCGCCTCGGCCGCCGCCTGCTGGGCGACAACGGCCTCCTGGTCCGGCAGGACGTTGAACTTCTCGGCCTCGCCACCCACGGTGAGTCGTACGTCGAGGTAGGGCCCGGTGAGGTCGCGCAGCCCCTGCCGAGGCGTGGGACGGCCGTGGCGCTCCTCGGTCGCCCACTCCTTCAGACGGCCCGACTTGAGCTGCTTGGGCAGGATCTCGTCCAGGTAGAAGGACGGGAAGTACTCGCCCTCGTTGATCAGCGCGTCGAACTTCACGCTTGCCGCTCCTGCCGGATCGCTTCAGACGTAAGGGAGGTGATATGGGAGGTGATGGGGGTGACGACGGTCATGAGCTCGGCTCCAGAACCGCCAGGACCCGCACCATCGGGGCGCCGGTCGTACGCAGCCTGACCGCCGCTTTCTCCAGGTTCTCCGCGGCCCGCTCGCGAGCGGTACGTCCGCCGCTGAAGCCGGGCAGGGGCTGCTCCAGCCAGTGGCCGACCTTCTTCTCGTAGTCGCGCAGCGGACCGTTCACGTGGTCCTCCACCTCGGTCCTACGACGGCCCATCTCGCGGCGCGTGGCGAGCACGGCCTCCGGCACGTGCTGCTGGAGTGCCGTCGGGTCGCCCTGCGCGAAGTGGTCCGGCATGTTCGGCCCCAGGCCGAGGTCGGCGAGAAGCTGACGCGTCAACTCCCGTACGCGGGGCTCCTCTCCCGGCCGCCCCAGGCGGTCGACGGCCAGCCAGGCCACGACCGTCGGGCGGCCGTCCTGGTTGGACCACACGCCCTGGGTGAGGAAGACCGGCTCCGGCACGCGGGCGTGGTCCACCTGGATCACGGGTGCCTGCTGGCGTCCGAGCTGGACCAGCACCTTGTCGGTGATCCACTCCAACACCGGGTGTAGTTCGCCCACGTAGTGGGCGTCCGGCCACAGCGACGGGGAGTCGGCGTCCTCCCGGGCCCGGCGCAGGGAGTCGGCCGCGTCGTCCCGGCTGAAGGTGAGCTTCATACGTCGGGTGATGCCGTGGTCCCGGAGGTAGCCGGTGGGCAGGACGTCGAGGCGGTCGGCGAGGTCCTCCGGGGTGTCGAAGCTGAGGTCGGTGCCGCTGACGGTGGTGTCCAGGCGGAACGCCTCCAGGTCGGCGAGCTCCTCCAGGCCGGCGAGGACGTAGTCGCGGCGGTCTGTGAACAGGCGCAGCTCCTCGACGACGTGGAGGGGGGCGTGGGCGCCGGAGTCGGAGTCGGCCGCCGAAGTTCCGGCGGCGGGCGCTTCGGAGGGCTCCGGGGCATCGTCGAACTCGAACCCGGCGTCCGCCTCGAAGTCCTCGTCGAAGTCGAAGCCGGCTGCGAACTCCGAGTCGTCGTAAGGATCGCCGCCCGCGCCGAACTCGGCGTTCAGCTGCTGGGCGAGAGGGAGCCCGCCGTCGTTGAGGGAGTCCAGGGAGTCCAGAGCGTCGACTGGCACGGACTGGAGGTCATCCACGGCCTGCTCGGGCGCCTCCCCCTTGAACAGCGCCTCCATCACGCGCTTCTCCTCCAGCGCGCCGTCATTCTCCTTTGTCGCCGCCTCCACGGCACCGAGGATCGCGTGCACCTTCTCCTCGCGGGCGAGGACCTTCTCGGCGATGTCCGTGTCGTCCAGCGCGCCCTCGACGGCCGACCGGAGGATCAGCGCGCGGAACTCCGGCGGCCTGGTCTGCCCGTACCGGTCGATACGGCCGTTGCGCTGTTCCACCCGGATCAGGCTCCAGGGCAGGTCCCAGTGAATGAGGTGATGGCATTGGCGGTGCAGGTTGACGCCTTCGGAAGCGCCGTCGCCCGTCAGCAGCAGTCGTACGTCACTGCCTGCGCGGGCGAACTCGTCGACGTACTCCATCTGCATCTTGTCGGAGATGCCGGAGCCGCTGTACATGACCTTGACGGCGGCCTTGGCGTCGTCCGCGTCCTTCCAGCCGAGCAGCGGCGGGAGAACCGCGCCCAGCCAGTCGAGGGTCTCACGGCGCTCGGAGAAAACGACGGCGCGGACGGAACTGCCCGCCTTCACGCCGATCCGGGCCAGCTCCTCGACCAGGCCCGCCAGCTTGGACGTGGCGGTGAGGCCGTCGGCTCCGGCGGCGGCGCGCTCGATCGAGCGGGCCAGCTCCATGAGACGCAGGAGGGAGGCTGTCTCGGGGGTGGTCGCCTCCACGGACGGCGGCTCGTCGGTGATCTTGTGCTGCTGGGGGAGTTGGTGTCCGGTCCTCGCAAGCCGCTGCCGGACCGTGGCGAACAGGGCGCGATGCGAGGACAGGAAGGACTTGAGCAAGACGTACGGGAAGAGATGGTCTTCGGTCCCCACCTGCTGGTCGGGGTGCGCCAGCCAGTGCTCGGCGAGCTCCTGGAAGACCCGCTCCTCCAGGTCGTTGGCCTGGCAGGACACGGGGCGGGAGCCGCCTCGCGGTGCCCAGTGGTCCTTGAGCTGGGCTGCCACCTCGGCGCTGACCTTGGTCCGGCGCAGCATCAGGTGTTCCAGCTCCGCCGCCTTCGGGTTGCTCGGATCCTTGACAGCCATGGGGTCAAGGAGGCGGATCAGGCCGGTGAAGGCGGGCATGTTGCCGTTGTGCGGGGTCGCGCTGGCCAGGATCAGCGCGTCGGTGCGTTCGGCGAGCAGGTCCGCGAGGGCGCGGCGGTCGCTGCCCTGGTTGATGAGGTTGTGGGACTCGTCGATGACCACGGCGTCCCAGTGGAGGTGCTCCAGCCACGGACGGTAGCGCTTGGGATTCTTGAGCGTGTCCATGGAGATGATCACGCGCTTGTAGTACGTGAACGGGTTGCGGCCCGCCGGGATCTTCCGCTCGATACGGGCGATGCCCGCGCTGTCCAGCCGGACCAGCGGGAGCGAGAAACGGGTCCACATCTCGTGCTGGAACTGTTCGAGGACGGGCGCGGGTGTCACGACGAGGATGCGCTCGCCCCGGCCGCGCCGGATCAGTTCGCCGAGCAGGACACCGATCTCCAGCGTCTTGCCGAGACCCACGACGTCGCCGATCAGCAGCCGGGGGCGCAACGGGTTCGCCAAGGCCTTGGCGGCGGGCCTCAGCTGGTAGTCCATCCGGTCGAGGAGGAAACCGTCGGTCAGCGCCAGACGCCGTTCCCGCTGGGGCAGTGCGGTCTTGCGCAGGACCGCTTCCACGAAGAGGCGGCTACGGCGGAAGTGCGGAGAGCTGTCGGGGACGAGCCGGGTGTCCTCGGGGCGCAGGATGCGGGGCTCGTCCATCGTGGGGGCGAGGAAGCGGGCTTGCTGGCCGCGGACCAGGTCGGAGGCGCCGACGGCCTCGATCAGGTACTCGCCGGGGCGTACCTGCTTGCTGTTGCGGACCATCCATTCCTCGTCCCGCACCTCGATGACGGTGCCGGGGGGCGGGGGGCCGTCGGGTGCGGGCATGGAGGGTCCTTTCCGGTTGGGCGGGGTGGTGTTGAGGGTAGCGCCGCGGGGGTTGAGCGGTGAGGGCATCCGCAGGTCCGTTGTGGCTGGTCGCGCCCGTACGCGGCGGATCCGCATACGACGCGGCCCCGCGCCTCCGGGAGGTGACGGTACCCCTTGCCTACAGGTTCCCTCGGCGCGCGTAGCGCCTACGCAGGTCGGTCGCCACCTTCTGTGCGGCTCGCGGTGGCGCCTGTGGGGTCTCGGGCTGCGGCTCCTCCTCCGGGGCGCGCGGGGGCGGGAGGGGGTAGCTGGTGGGGGTCGGATGGGGGGCCACCAGCGTCGGTACATAGACCGCCGGCTCGGGGGCGGCGGGGTCGATCTCCTCCGCCATCGGCTCGGGGGCGGGGTCGACCTCGTCCACCGCCAGCTCGATCTCGTCCGTGTAGATGACCCCGTAGAACCCGGGGTCGACGTCCGGCAGGTCCGCGTCGACCGCTTGCCTGGCCAGCTCCCGGACCTCCGGATCGACCTGGTCGGCGAAAGCCTCGGGGGGCAGCTCCGGAGTCAGAGCCGCGGCCTCGACGAGCTCCTTGAGCTGCTGTGCCGCCAGGCCAGGGGGCAGGTCGGCGTCGGCGAGCAGGGTGAGCAGGCTGTCCTCCACCGCGTCGAGATCCGGTCGCTGCGACGGCGTGCTGACCAGGGTCTTGGCCAGCAGAGGGAGGAAGGGCACGTCGACGCCGTCCCACTTGGGCTCCGACGCCGACGGTCCGAACGGATATGGTGACCTGCCGGTCAGGGCGAAGAACAGCGTGGCTCCGAGCGCGTACACATCGGCGGGCCTGCTGGCGTGCTTGGCATCCTTGTACTGCTCGAGCGGCATGTAGGAGCGGGTGCCCATCCTGGTGCCGGTCTTCGTGAGCGCCTGGCTGGACGACCGCTCGATCAGGACTGCGAGCCCGAAGTCCAGTACGACCGGCCCGTCCGGCCCCAGGACGACGTTGTCCGGCTTCAGGTCGCGGTGGAGCAGGTTCGCGCCGTGGATCGCGCGCAGGGCGTCCACCAGAGCCAGACCGAGGGCCGCGTACGGGCCGATACCGAGAGTGCCGGACTCCTTGACCATCGTGTGCAAAGAGGGTCCCGCGATGTAGTCCATCGCGAACCATGGCCGGTCGGCGGCCGGATCCTCCTCGAACGCGATCAGTGCCGGGACCCGGTCACTGACCACGGCCCGCACCGCATCGATCTCCCTGCCGAACCGCTCGCGGTACTGCGGCTCGCCGTCCAACAGCTTCGGCTGGATCAGCTTGACCACGACGAGCCGTGGCTCCTCGACCGCGTCGCCGTCGGGCTCGATCAGGTTGTAGGCCGCGGCCAGTTCGCCCGAGAGGCCGTCCAGGGGGATTCTTCGCGCCAGGTAGGCCACGCCCATGCCTCCCTCACCGAGGCGGGCCAGCAGTTCGAACGGCCCCACCACACGCGGGTCGGTATTGGTGTCCAGCGGCTTCATCGGCGCTCTCATACCCCCGTCCTCTCGTCCCGGCCTGCATATCGGCCGCTCTGCCTGCGATCAGTTTACGAGCTGTGCTCGGGCACGGATCGGTGATCGGGACCCATCACGTGAAACAGGTCAAGTGGCCTCTTTTCTAAGGAAGTTGACCATCGCTGCTATAAGGTCACTCCCACCTGATCACGCACCGTGTGCGCACGGTGCTCGGAGTACTCACGGGGAGGCGCGGCATGCGGGCCTGGGTGGTGCGGGCAGGCGAGAAGGGGGAGCGGGAACGGGCCGCTCTGGAGGAAGGCCTTCTCCTCACCGGATGGGACAGGCTCAAAACGGGCGATCTCTCCGGAACCGCAACGCGTGACGACATCAAGGCCGCGTTGGCCGCCGCCTATCCCGACGAGGGCCCGTACACGATCGGCAACTGGACCGGCCAGCTCTACCGCTTCGCCCACGATATGCAGCGTGGCGACCTGGTGGTCCTCCCCCTGAGGTCGGGGCTGGTTGCCATCGGCCGAGTGACCGGCGACTACGAGTACCGCGCGGACGCCCCCGACGGACATCGCCACATCCGCCGCGCGGAGTGGCTCATCACCGACATAGACCGGCAGACCATCCAGTCCGACCTCCTGGACAGCATGGGTTCCCTGCTCACCGTCTTCGAACTCAGCCGATTCGGCGCGGCGGAACGCGTAGCCGCCCTGGCCGTGGGCGAGTCCGACCCCGGGCGCCCGGACGCCGACGAGGTAGCCGCCGCCCTCACCGAGCCCGCGAAGCTGTACGAGGAAGTCCGCAGCCGGAGCGCCGATCAGCCGCTGACGCTGTCCATCCGGGACTTCCTCGCCGTCTGGGGTGCTCAGCGCCGCTATCCGGCAGCGATCGAACAGATCAAGAACGACCTGGCGGCGCGAGGTTTGGTCACCGTGCCGCCCTTCACCGAGGGCACGCTGGACAGCCAGATCGCCGTGCTGGCGGGTGGCGCCGAGCCCGACGAGTCGGGCGCGAGTGCGGTGACCAAGCTCTCCAGCAGCACCGACCCGTCTGCCGCCGTCCAGATCGCCGCGCACGCCGCCGGCCTCCTGCCGGACGAGGATGCCCAGACCGACACCATCGCGTACCGGGTGAGCAACCTCGACTCGGCGAACCGCATGCCCGAATCCGTCCGCGTCGGCGACAGCCTCGGAACCGCCATGACGATCATGGTGCTGCGCGGTTACAGCCAGATCCCCGTCCTCGACCCGGACGGACGGCTGCGCGGAGTCGTCAGCTGGGAGTCGATCGGGCGTGCGCGCATGGCCGACCCGGCCGCCGATCTCCAGGCCGCGACGGTGCGAGGACAGGAGGCGGACCGCTCTGACGACCTGCTCGACTGGATCGGGGCCATCCAGCAGTCCGGATTCGTCCTCGTCCGCGATCACGACCACAAGGTGTGCGGTCTGATCACGGCCTCAGACCTGACAGTGCAGTTCGGCACACGTGTACGGCCCTTCGTTCTCGTGGAGGAGATCGAGCAGCGGCTGCGCCGCGTGGTCGACCGGCGCATTCCGCTCGACCGCATCAGGGCAGTCGTTCCTCGGGGACGCGCCTCCCGGGTGAGTTCCGCCGCCAACCTGACTTTCGGAGCGTACGGACACCTGCTCAAGATCCCCGAGAACTGGGCCGCGCTGGGGTGGGCCATCGACCAGGAGTACTTCCTGACCGCGCTCGAGGAGTGCCGGAACTTCCGCAACAGCCTGATGCATTTCAGCCCCGACCCCATCACCGACGAGCAGTTGCTTCCCGCACAGGGGCTGCTGGAACTGCTGCGCTCAGTGGATCCGCAGGTCTGACCACTCACGCGATTCCGCCGGTTCTCCGACCGCTCACTGCTCCCGGATGATTGGCCTCGCCCTGTGTTGGGCAGACTTTTGGGGCCGCAGTTCGTACGACGCCAGCATGATCGACGCTGTAAGCGCCGGCGTGCTCTCAGTTCTAGGCCGAGCGGCGTCGGCAGACGAGTCGGGCTGTACGCCGGGTTCTGTCGCCCGGTCGCCTCGCGGCGGCCGGGGAGACGGCCATCCATCTACGACCGGCGTTGCCGCCGGCCTCCTGCGGTCTACCCGCGGACTCGGGCGGGCAGCCCTCGAACGTCCGCGCAGGGCCACCTTTTACAGCGGCCCCTTTTGACCTTGCTCCGGGTGGGGTTTACCTAGCTGCCCAGGTCACCCTGGGCACTGGTGGTCTCTTACACCACCGTTTCACCCTTACCCAGTGCCGAAGCGCTGGGCGGTTTGCTTTCTGTGGCACTGTCCCGCGGGTCACCCCGGGTGGCCGTTAGCCACCACCTTGCCCTGTGGAGCCCGGACGTTCCTCGGGAAGCCCCCTGAGGGACTCCACGCGGCCGTCCGCCCGGCTCGTCTGCCGTGTCGACCATGTTACCGGGCTGCGGGGTGCGGCCGTCGCCAGTACCGATCCGGTGAGGATCAGCGCGAAGGCGGCCAGGATCTCGGGCGTCAGCGGTTCGTCCAGGAACACGGCCCCCGCCGCCACCGCCACCGCCGGATTGACGTATGTGAAGACCGTGGCCCGCGTCGGGCCCACCTCCCTGATCAGCTCCAGGAAGGCCACGAAGGCCACCGCCGTGCAGATCACGCCCAGGGCGGCCAGGGCCGTCAGGACCTCGGCCGACGGCACCGCAGCAGGCCGGGTCAGCAGCGCCGCGGGGGCGTAGACCAGGGCCGCCAGTGTCAGGCAAGCGGCCGTGAGCTGCAGGGACGGGATGTCCCGAAGCCACCGTGCCGCTATCAGCGGAGCCGTCGCGTAGCCCAGTACCGTCAGCAGGACCTCCGCCAGTGAGCGGGCGTCGCCGCCCGTCAGGTGCGGGACCGTGAGGGTCGCTACGCCGGCCAGGCCCAGGGTGAGGCCGGTCAGTCGGCGGATGCCCAGGTGCTCCGTGGCGCCGAAGAAGCGGGCCAGGGCGACGCCGACTATCGGTACGCCCGCGATCAGGAGGCCGGCCGTGGAGCTGGACAGGTGGCGTTCGGCGTCGGTCAGGGTCCACCAGGGGCCGATGATCTCTATGCACGCGAAGGCCAGCATCGGCCGCCAGTGCCGTCGTATCGTCCGGGGGAAGCCTCCTTGCCGGATCGCGAACGGCAGCAGAAGTACAGCTCCCAGCGCGCACCTCGTGAACACCACCACCGACGGCGAGACCGCCTCCACCGCCACCTTGATCATCAGATAGGGGATGCCCCAGACCACGCCCATCAGGGCGAACAGGAACCAGCCACGTGCACTCATACGGCGACTCTCGGCCGCGTTACCCCCTGCTGTCTTGAACGCTGTTGCGGTACGCCGCCGGGGTCACCCCGAGCACCCGGCGGAACCAGCGGGTGAGGTGCGCCTGGTCCGCGAAGCCCACCAGAGCGGCGACCTCGGCCGGTCGTAGGCCGGATTCCAGGAGGCCGCGTGCCCGGGTCACCCGGTACTGGGCGAGCCAGGCGTACGGCGGTACCCCCATCGCCGTACGGAAGGCTCGCAGGAGCTGGTAGCGGGACAGGTCCAGGTCGCAGGCCAGGGCCGTGAGGGAGGGTGGGGCCGTCAGTTCGTCGGCGAGGCGGTCGCGTACGGCGTGCGCGATGTGGGCGGCGCCGGGGAGCGTGTCGCTCGTCGGGCGGGCCGTGGAGTGGTGGCGGGCGAGGGCCGTCAGGAGCCACGGTATGCGGGACTCGGCCTCAAGAGGGTCGGGGCAGGCTGCGAGTTCGGTGTGCGTGATGCGTAGCGCGGTGGCCAGTTCGGGGTCGTCGAGGAGGGGCTCGCGGAAGTGCGGGACCGTGGTGCCGACGGTGCCGTCGGTCAGCAGCGGCGTCGTGGCGTACAGGGCTCGGTAGGCGTAGCCCCCGGACGCGGCCGGACCGCCTGTGTGCATCTCGCCCGGTGCCAGTACGACGATGGAGCCCGGGGCGGGTCGGATGCGGGCGCCCCGGTAGTCGATGATCTCGCTGCCGCCGACGCAGACGCCGATCGTGAACTCGTCATGGGCGTGCGGGGCGTAGACGTGCCGGTCGAATCGGGCGGTCAGTAGATCGAGCGGGGGGCCTCCTCGGCCGAGCCTCGCCCTGGTCCACAGCGCCTGCTCACCCATTGCGCACCCCCGTCGGTCCCTCTGGCAGTGCAACACAGGGAGCCTCAGAGAAAGTCCGCCGTGTCCAGCTGGAAGGAGAAGGGCTTGGGCAGAGCGAGCGGTTTGCCGAAGGCGGCGGCGCGAAGCTCTTGGTAGTCACCCGACTCCGGGTCGCTGAACAGCGTGGTCCACGAGGCCTCGCGGTCGACGAGCAGGTACAGCGGGATGCCGCCGCGGGCGTAGCAGCGGCGCTTGATCTCACGATCGACCTGTGGCCTGCGGGACGTCACCTCCAGCACCATGGAGACTCCCTCACAGGGCATCCATGGGTCGGCACCTCGGAAGAGCCGCGGCTCCTCGGGGACGAATGTGCCATCCGGAATCACGTGGTCCTGCGGGTGACCCTCCGCGCTCTTCAGCTTCAGGCCCTTGTTGCCGGAGAACTGCGTGTCAGTCGTGGATCCCCTGTACATCTGGCCCACGATCCGGCTGATGCAATGCTCGTGGTGCCCGTCCGGCACCGGGGTCACAACGAGTTCCCCCTCGATGAGCTCCGCCCGAAGCCCCTCCGGAGTGTCGAGGTCGACAAACCAGTCGAGCAGGAGCTTCTGCGTGATCGGATCCTGTGCCACCGCGGTGTTGCCCTCTCTTCTTCGTTCGCTCGCCAGGTTGAGGGATCCCTGCGTCTCCTCGCCTGCGATCGCGATCCGTTCCCCCGAAGGTGGTCGCTTGACCCTGCCGCAACGTCAGCGTTTCTACTGATCCCATGCGGATCGGAGAACTCGCCGCCGCCGTCGGCGTCACCACGCGGACCGTGCGGCACTACCACCATCAGGGGCTGCTGCCCGAGCCGGAGCGGCGCCCGAACGGGTATCGGGACTACACGCTGCGGCATGCCGTCGTGCTGGCGCGGATCCGGCGGCTGACCGAGTTGGGGCTGGGGCTCGCGGAGGTGCGGGACGTGCTCGCCGAGGATGCCGGGAAGGATCTCGTGGAGGTGCTCACCGAGCTCGATGAGGATCTTGCCCGGCAGGAGGCTGCCGTCCGGGAGCGGCGGGCTCGGCTGCGGGCCTTGCTGGAGACGGAGGGCGGACTGCCCTCCGAAGGGCCCGTGTCGCCTCAACTGGCCGCCCTGTTCCAGGACATGGCGCATGTCGTCGCCGACTCCCCCATGGCCGCCAAGGACCGCGAGATGCTCGCGTTGATCGAGACCACGGCGGGTCCCGAGGGGCGGGAGCAGCTCCTGGGTGCGTTGGAGGGCGCGCTCGCCCGGCCGGGTGGGCAGGAACGGGCCCTTGCCGCCTACGCCCTGCTCGACGAACTCGCCGACGCCGACCCCGGCGATCCGCGCGTCGACGAGGCCGCCCGTGCCCTCGCCGACTGCCTGCCCCGCGACCTGTTCCCGGAGCCGCTGGAGGTCGACCCCGACAACAGCTTCCTGCGCGCCTTCTACGCCGACTTCGCCCCGGCACAGGCGGAGGCCATCCGCCGAACCCTGCGGATGCTCGTGGAAGGGAGTGAGCCGTGATGCGGACCGGGCTCGTCCTCGCCCGGCACGAGCTGCGGCTGCTCGTCAGCCTCGCGCTGTGGGTGGCCCGGCGGCGCCATGGGACCCGCGACGGTGGCACCGCCTTCGGGTACGCGCGCGGGCAGGGGCCGGTGATGTTCGGGTTCGCGTTCGTGTGCGTCGTGGAGTCGATCACCATGGCCGTGCTGCTGCGGGACTATCCGGCCGTGCACCGGGTGGTGTTCATGCTGGACGTGTACACCATCGTGCTGGTCGTCGGGATGCACGCCGCCTCCGTCGTACGACCGCATGTGCTCGACGCCGACGCCGGCTCCGGCTCCGGCTCCCTGCGTATCCGGCGGGCCGCGCACGTCGATCTGCGCATACCGTTGGAGAAGGTCGAAAGCGTGCGGCGCGAGTTGCGCACCACCCATGAGCGGGCCGAGGGTGAGCTCGATGTCGCCATCGGGGCGCAGACCTCAGTGACGCTCCAACTCACCGAGCCCGTCGCTCACTTCACCTTCCTCGGCCGTCGCCGGGACGTCCGCCTCGTCCGCTTCCACGCCGACGACGCCGACAGCCTCGTAAAGGCAATCACACTGGCGCGAAGCGGACCTTCGGCGCTCCCGTCGCCGCTGCCGGATCAGCCTGGGTGAGGCGGGCCCTGAGCCGCTCCCCCAGCGGCAGCCGTTCCCCGTCCGCGGCCTCGATCCTGCCGATGACCGCCGGGGACTCCAACTGCACCACTCCGACGGCGGGTCGACGCTCGTCCACGTCCACCACCCAGCCGTCGAACACCTCCCCCACCCGGTCCTTCAGCAGCGCCGCCTCCACGATGTCCACGCACTCCCGCTCCACCCTGCCCGCGCGCCGGGTGCCCTCGGCCATCCGGGCGGGCAGCTCGTCGAGGGCGGCCAGCACCCAGTCGGGCACCGCCTGACCGGCGACAGCGGCCAGGCAGATCTCGGCGGCGTACCGGTCGGCGAGGCGGCGCAGCGGGGCCGTGCAGTGGGCGTAGGGGGCGGCCACCGCGGAGTGGGTGGTGATGGCGGGCAGGTTCCCGTCCCGGAAGACCGTGTATCCGGCGCCGCGCAGCAGCGTCGTGCACTCCTGGAGGAAGGCCGCGTGGGGTGGGCGGTGCGGGTCGAGGGAGCGGACCAGTTCGGCGTACGAGACGTGGTGCGGCCAGTCGATGTGCAGGGCGTGGGCGGTACGGCGGAGGCGGCCGACCGCGCCGTCGGGGGCGGCGGGGAGGGTGCGCAGGATGCCGGTGCCTGCTGCCAGCATCAGGTCGGCTGCGGCCATCCCGGTCAGCAGGGAGATCTGGGCGTTCCAGCCGTCGGCGGGGTGGGGTGCACGGTAGGCGAGCTCGTACGTCTCGTATGGCTTGGATGGCTTGGATGTCTCGGATGTGCGGTCGCGATCGCGGGTGCGCTCTACGATCTCCTGCTCGGGCACGTTGAGCGAGATCCCGCCCCGCTCCACCTCCAGCCGCTCCCGCAGCTCCCCGATCTCCTTCAGCAGCGCCAGCGGCTCCTCGGCGGTTCCACCGTCGATCTGCTTCTGTACGCCGTCGTAGTCCAGCTTGGCCCGGCTGCGGACCAGGGCACGGCGGATGTCGACGGCGGACGTACGGCCCTCCTCGTCGAGGTCGATCGTCCACAGCACGGCCGGGCGGACCTGGTCCGGGAGCAGGCTCGCCGCGCCCTCGCTGAGCAGCGTCGGGTGCAGGGGGACCTTCTCGTCGGGGAAGTAGAGGGTCGTCACCCGGCGGTGCGTCTCCCGGTCCAGGGAGCCCGACGGTACGACGAAGGCGGCGACGTCCGCGATGGCGTACCGGACGCGGTAGCCGGTGCCCTGCCGGGACAGGTGCATCGCCTGGTCGAGGTCGGTGGAGGTGGGTGGGTCGATGGTGAAGAAGGGGACGTCGGTGGCGTCGTAGAGGTCGCGGGGAGGGAGGACCGGGGTCTTCGCGGCCCGCTCGGCCTCGGCGAGCACCTCAGCGGGGAAGTTCCCGGAGACACCGAGTTCGGTACGCAGGGCGGTGAGGGCGGCCCGGAGGGGGGCCTCGGGGGCGCCGGTCACTCGGATGTGGCGGCGGGGCATGAGTCGAGCGTAGGGCGAGGGTGCCCGGGTGGCACGCCGTACGCTGTGGCGGAGTTCGAGTGAAGGAGTACGTGTGCTTGTCCTGCTGCCGCCTTCCGAAGGCAAGGCCTCGTCCGGTCGGGGTGCGCCGCTGAAGCTGGAGTCGTTGTCCTTGCCGGGGCTGAGCGAGGCGCGGGAGGCCGTGCTGAGCGAGCTGGTCGAGCTGTGCAGCGGTGACGAGGGCAAGGCGCGGGACGTACTCGGGTTGAGCGAGGGGCTGCGCGGCGAGGTCGGCAAGAACGCCGAGCTGCGCACGGCCGGGGCGCGGCCCGCCGGGGAGATCTACACCGGCGTGCTGTACGACGCCCTCGACCTGGCGTCGCTGGACACGGCGGCGAAGAAGCGGGCGACTCGGTCGCTGCTCGTCTTCTCGGGGCTGTGGGGTGCGGTGCGCGTGAACGACCGCATCCCCTCCTACCGCTGCTCGATGGGCGTGAAGCTGCCCGCCCTCGGCGCGCTCGGCGCGTACTGGCGGGCGCCGATGGCGGACGTGCTGCCCGAGGCGGCCGGGGACGGGCTGGTGCTGGATCTGCGGTCGTCGGCGTACGCGGCGGCATGGAAGCCGAAGGGCGAGGTGGCCGGGCGAACGGCGACGGTACGGGTGCTGCATGCGCCGACCCGGAAGGTCGTCAGCCACTTCAACAAGGCGACGAAGGGGCGGATCGTACGGAGCCTGCTGACGGCAGGGGCGGCTCCCGGCGGGCCTGCCGAGCTGGTCGAGGCGCTGCGGGACCTCGGGTACGAGGTGGAGGTGGAGGCGCCGGCCAAGGCCGGGAAGCCGTGGACGCTGGATGTGCTGGTGGCGGAGATCCACTGACGCACGCCCCGCCCCGCCCCACCCACCTCACTCCAGCCCTCCTGGCTATTGCAGCATGCGCAATGCTCTTTGCGCATGCTGCTTGCGGTGGGCAGGATGACGCCATGACCTCAGTCCTGGATCTCGCGCCCGTCGTCCCCGTGGTCGTGGTCGACGACCCCTTGGACGCCGTTCCTCTGGCCCGGGCGCTGGTCGCGGGCGGGCTGCCCGCGATCGAGGTGACGTTGCGGACGCCGGCCGGCCTGGCGGCGATCCGGGAGATCGCGGACGCCGTGCCGGACGCGGTGGTCGGGGCCGGCACGGTGATTACGCCGGAGCAGGTGGCGGAGGCGGTCGCGGCGGGGGCGCGTTTTCTGGTCAGCCCCGGCTGGACGGACGTACTGCTGGATGCGATGCGCGCATCCGGGGTGCCGTTCCTGCCCGGGGTGTCCACCACGTCGGAGGTCGTGGCACTCCTCGAGCGCGGGGTGCGGGAGATGAAGTTCTTCCCGGCGGAGGCGGCGGGCGGTACGGCCTATCTCAAGTCGTTGTACGGGCCGTTGCCGCAGGCCCGGTTCTGCCCCACGGGCGGGATCGGTCCGGCGTCGGCCCCCGACTATCTCGCCCTGCCCAACGTCGGGTGCGTGGGCGGGAGTTGGATGCTTCCGGCGGACGCGGTCGCGGCGCGGGACTGGGGGCGGATCGAGGCGCTGGCGCGGGAGGCGGCCGGGCTCAAGGGGCCAGCCGGGCTCAAGGGCTCAGGCGCGCAGGTGTGACGTGTCGTTGAAGAGCCGTACGCTCGCGTTGCCGTCGGCGTAGTACGCCACCGCCGAGAGGGAGGCCGCCGAGAGTTCCATGCGGAACAGGGACTCGGGCGGGGCGCCCAGGGCGAGGCGTACGAACGTCTTGATCGGGGTGACGTGCGTGACGAGGAGGACCGTGCGGCCCGCGTACGCCGCGATCAGCTTGTCGCGGGTGGCGGCGATGCGGGTGGCGGTCGCCGCGAAGCTCTCGCCGTCGCCGGTGGGGCGGGCCTCCGGGTCGGCCAGCCAGGCGGTGAGGTCGTCCGGGTAGCGCTCGCGGACCTCGCCGAAGGTGAGCCCCTCCCAGGCGCCGAAGTCGGTCTCGCGCAGGCCGTCGTCGATGCTCACGTCGAGGCCGAGGCGGGCGGCGACGATGCCGGCGGTCTCCCGGGTACGGGTGAGGGGCGAGGCGACGATGTGCTGGATGGTGCCGCGCCGGGCGAGGGCGGCGCCGACGCGCTCGGCCTGCTCCCGGCCGACGTCGGAGAGGGACGGATCGGTACCGCCGCTGCCGGAGAACCGCTTCTGGGGGGTGAGGGGGGTTTCCCCGTGCCGGAGCAGCACGAAGGTGGCGGGCGCCCCCATGTCGGCGGGAGCCCAGCCGGAGGAAGGCGCGGCGACGGTGCGGGCGGCCCGGACATCGGCCTCGGCCTTGGCGTCTTCCGGCGGGCCGGAGGGCTCAGGCTCCCCGGCAGTCGACCCCGTCACCTCAGCCACCTCAGCCACGTCAGCCACCTCAGTCACGGCACTCGCAGCCCTCGCAGCCCTCGCGTCAGCCGCCTCCAGCTCCGCCACGGAAGCCGCCGCCGACCACTGCTCCCCCCGCTTCCCGGCGTCCATCGCCTCGTTGGCCAGCCGGTCCGCGTGCTTGTTCTGCTCCCGGGGGATCCACTCGTACGTCACCTGCGTCGCCGGCAGGACCCGTGCCGCCTCGAACGCCAGCGGCTTCATGTCCGGGTGCTTGATCTTCCAGCGGCCCGACATCTGCTCGATGACCAGCTTGGAGTCCATACGGACGTGGACCGTGGCCGTCGGGTCCAGCTCGCGCGCGGCGCGCAGGCCGGCGAGCAGGCCACGGTACTCGGCGACGTTGTTCGTGGCGATGCCGATGTACTCGGCCGCCTCGGCCAGCGTCTGCCCCGTGGCCGCGTCGACGACCACGGCACCGTAGCCCGCGGGCCCCGGGTTGCCCCGTGACCCGCCGTCGGCCTCGACGATGAACTCCCGCACGACCAGAACCCCTTAACCCCTCAGACCCTCAAAGCCTCAGACCTTCAAAGCCTCAGACCCTCAGCCGAAGCCCCTCAGTGCGAGGCGCCTTACAGACCCGACTCGGCCGTACGCACCAGAATCCGGCGGCAGTTCTCGCACCGCACCACCGTGTTCGGCGCCGCCGCGCGGATCTCGCTCAGCTCGGTGATGGCGAGCTCCTGGCGGCAGCCCTGGCAGGTGCGCTGGTACAGCCTGGCCGCGCCGACGCCGCCCTGCTGCTGGCGCAGCTTGTCGTAGAGCTTCAGCAGGTCCGCGGGGACGGCGGCCGCGATGACCTCGCGCTCCTTCGTCACCGACGCCACCTCGCCGTCGATCTCCTCGAACGCGGCGTCCCGGCGGGCGGTCGCGTCGTCGACCTTCCCCTGAACGGCACCGACCCGCTCGGTCAGCTCGGCGACCCGCTCCTGCGCGGACTCGCGGCGCTCCATGACCTCCAGGACGATGTCCTCCAGGTCGCCCTGGCGCTTGGCGAGGGAGGCGATCTCGTGCTGGAGGTTCTCCAGGTCCTTCGGGGAGGTGATGGCTCCGGAGTCCAGGCGCTGCTGGTCGCGGGCGGCGCGCTGGCGCACCTGGTCCACGTCCTGCTCGGCCTTGGTCTGCTCGCGGGCGCAGTCGCTCTCCTCGGTCTGCGCGGCCACGAGCAGGTCACGCAGCTGCGTGTGGTCCTTGGTCAGCGTCTCGATCTCGGCGTGCTCCGGCAGCGACTTCCGCTTGTGCGCGAGCTGCTGGAGGCGGACGTCGAGGGCCTGGACGTCGAGGAGGCGGATCTGGTCGGCGGGCTCGGCGTTCAGTTGGGGGCTCCAGATGTGTCCGTGGTGGTGGACGCCGCGTGGGCGGTCCAGGGGTCGGTGACCGTCTTCGAGACGTGGACGCGCAGGTCCCATCCCTTGCGGTCGGAGATCTCGTCGAGCTGGGCGGCGGCCAGCTCGCACCAGGGCCATTCGGTGGCCCAGTGCGCCGCGTCGAGCAGCGCGAGAGGACTGTGGGCGAGGGCCTCGGACGCCGGGTGGTGGCGGAGGTCCGCGGTGAGGAAGGCATCGACGCCGGCGGCGCGTACCTGGTCGAAGAGGCTGTCGCCGGAACCGCCGCTGACGGCGATCGTGCGGACCGTCGCCTCCGGGTCGCCGGCCACGCGGATGCCCTGCGCGGTGGCGGGCAGCCGCTCGGCGGCGCGGGCGGCGAGATCGCGGACGGTCAGGGGGTGGTCGAGCTCGCAGACGCGGCCCAGACCCCGGCGGCCCTCGGGGTCGGTCGGGTCCGGCACCAGCGGTCGTACGACACGTAGATCCAGGGCGCCGGCCAGTGCGTCGCTGACTCCCGGGTCGGCCGTGTCCGCGTTGGTGTGCGCGACGTGCAGCGCGATGTCGTTCTTGATCAGCGTGTGGACGACCCGGCCCTTGAAGGTGGAGGCCGCCACGGTCGTCGTACCGCGAAGGTAGAGCGGGTGGTGGGTGACCAGCAGGTCGGCGCCCAGCTTCACCGCCTCGTCCACGATCTCCTGGACCGGGTCGACGGCGAACAGGACCCTGGAGACCTCCTGGTCGGGGTCGCCCACGACGGTGCCGACCGCGTCCCAGGACTCGGCCCGCTCGGCGGGCCACAGGTTCTCCAGCGCGGTGATGACTTCAGACAGACGGGGCACGAAGCAAAGGCTACCCGGCTGCACCGGTGCCGGAGCCGGTGGATCACCACTCCCCCGAACACCTCCGGCCGCATCGGGCGGTCCCCGGCCCGGCCCAGCACAGTCACCTCCGTTTCCTCAGGCGAATCGGTCTTCGGCCACCCCTTTGTGTGAAAGGGGAACCCCGCCGATCCCACGTCTGTGCGTGCGAAAACTAGCTTCGTCACTGGAGGTGACCGGACCATGACGGCCTGTGCGATCGAGCCCGCGGCGGAGCATGAGGACGACGAAGTGCCTCGGGCGGTATGCACCATCACGGCGGACGGTTCCTACGCAGCCCGCCTCGCGCTGAACGGCGACTGCTGGTTCCCGGAGCGCTGGACCCTCGACGGCCCCGAGCCCTACGCCGTGCCGCTGCCCTCCCACCAGCCGGAGGAACCCGGCACCGAGGTGCAGCCCATGGGCGACGGGCGGGTCCTCATCCGCCGCCCCACCGACGGACGGCACGTCTTCTCGCTGCTGTATCCGACCGGGCCCGGCACCGGTGAGCTGCTGCTGGGCGCGGTCCAGTGCCCGGACGAGGGGACCCGGCTGCGAATGCTGCCTCCCGCGCCGGGCGGCGACAAGGCGTACGCCCTCGCCGTGGGCCGGCGTTCCAGCGCGGTGTGGCTGGTGGCGGGGGGCGCCTTCGGGCCCGAGCACCTCGCGGAGATCCCGGGGCGCTGCTCGGGCGGGGTGTGGCTGGACCGGGGCGGGCGGATACTGGCGCTCGACCGGGAGTCCGGGGGCCGTACGAAGGCCGTCGTGGTCGATCTGGAGCGGGGCGGCGAGGTGTCGCCGCTGCTGCAGATCACGGCGGACAGCGACGACCGGTTGCTGCTCGCCGACCCGGACAGCGGGCTGTTGCTGATCCGCTCGGACGCTCCCTCGCCGGGGCAGGAACGGTTGGGCTGGGGGGTGCTGGGCAGCACGCTGCCGGTGCGCTTCCCGGAGTGCCTGCGGGTGCCCGACTGCACGGTGACGCCGTTCGCGATCCAGCCGGGGCAGGTGCTGACGCCGGAGAGCTGCGGGGTGGCGCTGCGCATCGACGGGCCGGTCGGGAGCTGGGTGGGTGTGTGGCGGCCCGCCGAGCGTCAGGTACGTCATCTCGCGGCGCCCGAGGGATGGTTGGCGGGGGCCGGGTTGTGGACGCGGGACGGGGTGCTGCAACTGCCGTACGCCACGCGGGAGGTACGGTGCGGGGTGGCTCGTACGGAGTTGCCACCACTGGAGGAAAGACCGGAAGCAGAACCGCAGTCGCCGTCTTCCATGCCGGTGGAAAAGGAGCCTCCGGGTCCTGTCGCAGCCCGCCCCGTGCCCTTGCAGCAAGCGCCGTTGGGCGGTCTTGTAACGAAGTAGTGGCGGTTGGCGTGGCCGTCTGGATTCGGCCCGTGGTCGTCCGGTTAAACTCGCCCGGCTGTAAGAAAGATCATGTTGACGGGGTGAGTTTTCCGATGAGCAACGCCAGCACGACCCAGCCGGGGCCGGCCGACGTTCACGACGTTCAGAAGGCCTCCGGCCACGGCAGGCACCGGGGCCCGGTGTCGTCCCACGACAGCGAGACGGCTCCCCGCGGCCGTCACCGCAAGCCGGCCGAGGAAACCGAAACGGCAGCCTGACAAGTCGGCGCCAGCCTGACGCCGCGCGCCGCAACGGCATACGGCCCTGTTCCTCCCTGAGGAGCAGGGCCGTTGCCGTATCTACCCGCGGGCCGGCCTCGACCCCCCGCGACCTATCCGCGTTTCAGCGCCAGGACCTCCGCCGCCCCGAAGGTCTCCTCCGCCGGCCGCTCCGCGTAGTGCGGGGTGAGCAGCGCATCGAGCTCGTCGTGCGTGAAAGCCTCCTGCTTGCTGTCGAACTTCGCGGCGACCCGCGGCCGTTCGACGATCGCCACCATGCCGCCGTGTACGACGAGCAGCTGGCCGTTGATCCGGGCGGCGGCCGGTGCGGCCAAGTAGCCGACGAGCGGGGCGACATGCTCGGGGGCCAGCGGGTCCAGGCCGTCCGCCGGCCGGCCGAGGCCTGCGAAGACGTCCTCGGTCATACGGGTCCGGGCGCGCGGGCAGATGGCGTTCGCCGTCACGCCGTACTTGGCGAGGGCGAGGGCGGTGGAGGTGGTGAGCCCGACGATTCCGCCCTTCGCGGCCGCATAGTTGGGCTGTCCGGCGGACCCCGCGAGGAACGCCTCCGACGAGGTGTTCACGACCCGCCCGTACACCGGCCCGCCCGCCGCCTTGGACCGCTCGCGCCAGTGCGCGGCGGCGAAGCGGATGGTGTTGAAGTGGCCCTTGAGGTGGACCCGGATCACCGAGTCCCACTCCTCCTCCGCCATGGAGAAGACCATGCGGTCGCGCAGGATGCCCGCGTTGTTGACCAGGATGTCCAGCTTGCCGAACTCGGCGATCGCCAACTCGACGAGTTCCTGGGCATGTTGGAAGTCGGCGACGTCACCGGTGTGGGCGAGCGCCCGGCCGCCCGCCTTCCGTATCTCGGCGGCGACCTCCTCGGCGGGCCCGGTGGAGGCCTCGCCCGAGCCGTCCCGGCCGGGCTGCCCGTAGTCGTTGACGACGACGGCGGCGCCGAGCCGGGCGAGTTCGAGCGCCTCGGCCCGGCCGAGACCTCGCCCGGCGCCGGTGACGATGGCGGACAGTCCCTCGAGTGGCAGTGACATCAACGTCCCTTCGCAGGCGGTGGGTTCAGATCTCGATGCACGTACGCAGTGCAGTGCCCGTCCGCATCTGGTCCAGGGCCTCGTTGATGTCGGAGAGCGGCACGCGGTGGGTGATCAGGCCGGCGAGGTCGATCCGGCCTGCGCGCCAGAGCGCGATCGTCCGCTCGTAGGAGCGCAGGACGTCTCCGCCGCCGTACATGGACGGCAGGATCCGCTTCTCGTCGAAGAACAGCTCGAACATGTTGAGCTGGAGGAAGTCGTCCATCGCTCCGGCGCCGACGACGACGAGCGTGCCGCCGCGCCTGGTGTTCTCGTAGGCCGTGCGGGCGGTGGCGGACTTGCCGACGACCTCGAAGACGTAGTCGAAGCCTTCGCCGGCGGTGACCTGTTGCTTGGCGTCGGCCAGCTCGTCCGGTGAAACCGCCTTCGTTGCACCGAACTTGAGCGCGGACTCGCGGCGCGAGGCGACCGGGTCGACGGCGACGATCTCGGCGGCCCCCTTGAGCCGGGCGCCCTGGATCGCGGAGATGCCGACGCCGCCGCAGCCGATGACGGCGACGGACGAACCCGCCTCCACGTCCGCGGTGTTGAGTGCGGCGCCGAGCCCCGTGGTCACCCCGCAGCCGATGAGGGCGGCGATGTCGAAGGGCACGTCGTCGGGGATCGGCACCGCGCATCCGGCGTCGACGACGACTTCCTCGGCGAAGGTGCCGGTGCCGGCGAAGCCGAAGACGTCCCCGGCGGGGCGCTTGAAGTTGGGGGTGCCGGCGTTCATGAAACCTGCCAGGCACAGCTCGGTCTGGCCGCGCTTGCAGGCGGGGCAGGCGCCGCAGGCGGGGAGCCAGCAGACGACGACCCGGTCGCCGGGCTTCAGGTTCCGCACGCCTTCCCCGACCTCGACGATCTCGCCCGCACCCTCATGACCGGGCACGAACGGGCCCGGCTGCGGAAGCACCCCCGCCATCGCGGACAGATCCGAATGACACAGCCCGGTCGCCCGCACCCGGACCCTCACCTTGCCGGGCCCGAAGCCCACCGCCTCGACGTCGTCGAGGACCTCGAGCTTGTCCTGACCGATCTCGTGCAGTACGGCTGCTCGCATGGTGCGGCTCCCCTCGTACGGCGTTCTGGACTCAGGTGTGTTCGACGATGGTGTCGGCGAGGACGGGCGCGTCGTCCCGCTCGATGGCGCTCACGGCGACCCTTGTGGACTCCGGCGTGTGCCACATGCGGATCCGCAGGGTCTCCCCCGGATACACGACCCCGGCGAACCGGGTGACGTACGACCGCACCCGGGTCACGTCCCCGCCGAGCAGCGTGTCCACGACCGCCTTGAGCGTCATGCCGTATGTGCACAGCCCGTGCAGGATGGGCCGCTCGAACCCGGCGACCTTGGCGAACTCGGGGTCGGCGTGCAGGGGGTTCCAGTCGCCGGAGAGGCGGTAGAGCAGGGCCTGGTCCTCGCGGACGGGCCGCTCGACGACCCGGTCGGGCTCACCGACGGGCGGTTCGAGGCGGGCGGACGGGCCCCGGTCTCCTCCCCAGCCTCCTTCTCCCCTTACGAAGATCTGGGCGTCGTTGGTCCACAACGGGCCGTCGGCGTCGGCGACTTCGGTGCGCATGACGAGGACGGCCGCCTTGCCCTTGTCGTAGACGGCGGCGATGCGGCCGGTGGCGGTCGCGGTGCCCTCGGCCGGGATGGGCCGGTGGATCGTCAGCGTCTGCCCGCCGTGCAGGACGCGGGCGAGGTCGACCTCGATGCCGGGCATGGACAGGCTGCTGATCACGCCGGGCGAGCCGGAGCCCGCGACGGTGGCGAAGCTCGGCAGGACGTGCAGCCGGGACTCCAGGGTGTAGCGCAGTTCGTCGGGGTCGGTCGCCGGGGTGCCGGCTCCGATACCGAGGTGGTAGAGCTGCACGTCCTTGGAGTTCCAGGTGATCTCACCCGTCCGGGGCTCTGCTGCAACGGCCTTGGCCGCGTCGATGGGCATGGGGCTCCTGAAGGCTCGCTCTTGGATCGGAGACCTCGGTACGGCCGTCCGCACCGTCGGCCGCACCGAGGTCGTCACGGGCCGTTCTAGAACGCGTTCCAGTCCGGCGCCCCCTGTATAGCCGAGCGCCCTGCACTTGTGAAGGCTCCTGACGCTCCATCAGGTCCGGTTCACCGGTTCGACGTGCCGCACCTTCCGCCCTGCCGAATCGCCGACGAGGGCCCTCGCCGCGCAGGAGGGCCGTTCCTCGACCTCACCCACTCGCGACCGGAGGCCGGCGAGTCCCGTAACGAGTTCGAGCCACATTCACCGGCCCCCTTACCGATTCGCATGCCGTTCACAGCAGTCGGCCAAGTCTTCAACCGTCGCTATCCAGTCATCATCCAGTCATCAACTCCCTTGCCAGCAGGCCTCGTTGTATGCCTCGGCGGTAGAATGGCCGGGCTCGGTCCACAAGTACCGACGAGCCAGGACGACGTGCAGGGGGATGCACATGAACACCTTGGGCCACGCCGGTTCCACCGCGTGGTTACCCCGGGTTCGCTCCCTGAGCGACTTCCCGCGGATACGGCCTCAATGCGTGAACATCGGCCGTCCGGGTGGCGCGTGCACTTACTCCCACGGGATCCGGATGCCGATGTTCTGACAGAACTCGGAAGGATCGTCGTTGTCTGCTCCGTCGCCGGTGTGCAATCACCGGGTCTTCGTCGTTGTCATCGTTGCCCTGTTGTCGGTCATCGCGGGCATCATCGTCGGAATCCTCATGAGTGCCGGGGGCGCCGGGCTGCCCACGGCACTCATCGCAGGAGGCGGCGGCTTCGTCTCCTCCGTGACCGTGAGTTTGCTCATCACGAACGCCGTCGGTCTGACGTGATCGCGACGGGTGGCGCCACTCCAAGAACCGGTTCCGCCGAAGTCGCGCCACCCTGCTCGTGACAAGCGCGTTCCACTCACGCGCGTTCCTCTTACGCTGGCCTCGTGAACGAGATGCCCCGGGACCACCGGCCTGCCAAGTCCATCAGGGTCCTGCTCGCCGAGGACCCGGGCATGACGCACGGGGCACTCGCCTTACTGCTCGGGATGGAGCCGGACATCAAGGTCGTGGCGCAGGTGTCGGCCGGGGACGCGATCGTGGACGCCGCCCTCGTCCACCGCCCGGACGTCGCCCTTCTCGACATCGAGCTGCCGGGCCTCAGCGGGCTGGACGCCGCGGCCGAGCTGCGCGACCAGGTTCCCGACTGCCGGGTGCTGATCCTGACGACCTTCGGCCGCCCCGGCCATCTGCGCCGGGCCATGGAGGCGGGAGCCGCCGGTTTCCTGGTGAAGGACGGCCCCGTGGAGGAACTGGCGGTCGCGATCCGCCGCGTCCTGACCGGCGAGACGGTGATCGACACGGCTCTCGCCGCGGCCGCCCTCAGCGCCGGCCCCAACCCGCTCACCGCCCACGAGTGCGACGTCCTCAACGCCGCGGTGGACGGCGTAACGGTCGCCGACATCGCCGGCAAGCTCCACCTCTCCGAGTCCACGGTCCGCGACCACCTCTCCTCCGCCATCGGCAAGACCGGCACCCGCAACCGGACGGAGGCGCTGCGGGAGGCACGGCAGCGGGGGTGGCTGTAGCCGCGGCCTCCCAGGTCGCCCGCCCGCTCTCTACTGGATCACCTCCGCCGCCCTGTTGGCAGCCCCCTTCGGCCCCACGCACACGAACCACTTCAGCGGAGAACCCGCGGCCGCCTTGGGCAGGTCCACGCTGCTGGTGCCGTCCGACCAGGTGCACTTGACCTGCTGAGCCGTTTTGGCGACACGGCCGACGGCGAGCCGGTTGGGGCCCAAGGTGCCTCCCTTCGTCAGTGGCAGCGCGCCGAACACGATGTCCTTGCCCGCCATGTGGTCCCACTTCTCGACCGTGTCGAAGACCAGGACCCGGGGGCGGCTGGTGCCGTAGTGGAGGCTCACGAAGTACGACGTCCTGCCGACGACCTCGGAGAGCTCCGGCTGTGCCGGGGCCTCGATGCCGTACTCCGTCATCGCGGCCAGTTGCTTGCGCGCCTCCGCCTTGTCCCGCGGTGGTCCCCACACGGAGATGACGACGCGCCAGTCCTCGCCCTCGTCGGTCCCCCGCGACAGCTCGGTCTGCTGCGGCTCGTACACATGCCGCTCCTCGCCCATCGGCGCCTGCGTCGCCACCCGCACCCCCCGCCCACCGTCCCCGCCGGGCAGCCCGGCCACCGCCAGGGAGCCCGCCGAGCCCACCAGCGCCAGGGCCGTAACGGTCGCCACCGCCCAGCGGCGGGCCTTGCGGCGGCGGCCGCCGCGGAGCACCGCGTCGTAGGGGGCTATGCCGATCTCGACCCCGTCCGCGGCGTCGGCCAGCAGGAGGGCGATGTCCGTGTGGGTCGTGTCGTGGCTGGTCATGCCGTGGTTCGTCTCCCGGTCCGCGCTCATCACTTACGCCCTCCCTGCGTCACCATCTCGGCCAGTCCCGGTATGGCGCGGAGTTTCGCGATCCCCTTGGCCGCATTGCTCTTCACCGCGCCGACGGAGCAGCCCATCGCCTCCGCCGTCTGCGTCTCGGTCAGGTCCTCCCAGTACCGCAGGACCACCGCCTCCCGCTGCCGTGGCGGCAGTTGGGCGAGCGCCGACAGCAGGGCGCTGCGGTCCTCGGCCTGGGCGATGCGGTCACCGGTGTCCGCCACCTCGCGCACCAGGCCGGAGTCGTCCTTCGGCGCGAGGAACTCCCTGAGCCTTCTGCGGTGTTTGCGTGCATGCGCGTTGATCATCACGCGCCGTACATAGGCCTCCGGGTCGTCGGCCGAGCCGACGCGACGCCAGGCCACGTAGGCCTGTTCGAGCGTCGACTGGACCAGGTCCTCCGCGGCATGCTGCTCCCCCGTGAGGAGAAATGCCGTACGCATCAGCCGCGGCCAGCGGCCGATGACAAAGCTCTGGAACTCCGAGTCCCGAGCCGCCTTGCGATCCCCCATGGGCACCTCCTAGATATTCAAAGGAGTCCATGAGCCGCCCGGACCGTTGCCTCAGGACGCGGACGTTTTTCTCGGCAGCCACACCAAGATCAGCGCCGTCCCCGCCAAGAGCACCACCGCCGACGTACGGAACACCAGCGCGTATCCCTCGGTCAGCGCCTGCGGCGTCTCAGCCAGCGCCCCCGGCGTCCCGCTCCCCGCCGACCGCGCCGCCGCGATCGCCGACATGACCGCGAGCCCCAGCGAACCGCCCATCGTGCGCGAGGTGTTGACCAGCCCCGACACCAGCCCGGCCTCACCCGGCTGCGCCCCGGACGTGGCCAGCGCCGCGAGGGGGGTAGCCCCCAGACCCGCGCCCAGCATCATCAAAATCCCCGGCACCATGATCGAGGTCACATACGCGCCGTGCACGCTCAGCATCGACTGCCAGCCGAAGCCGACGGCGGCGACGACCGTGCCCAGCGCCGCCACGTTGCGCGCGCCCACCGCCGGCATCAGCCGCGGCGCGAGCTTGGAGCCGATGAGCACGGCCAGCGAGCTCGGCACCAGTGCCAGTCCGGCCTCCAGCGGGGTGTAGCCGAGCACGTTCTGCACGTACAGCGTCATGAAGAACCACATGCAGAACATCGCCGACCCGCACAGGAACATCGCCACGTTCGCCGACGACACCGCCCGCACCCGGAACAGCCCGAGCGGCATCAGCGGAGCCGCCGTACGCGACTCCACCACGAGGAAGACGCCGATCAGCGCCAGGCCGGCCAGCAGCGGCACCACCGTGGCCGTCGCCGTCCAGCCCTCGGCCTCCGTCTGCGAAATGCCGTACGCCAGCGTCGCGAGCCCGGACGTCACCAGTACCGCCCCCGGCAGATCCAGCCGCCGCCCGCCCCGGGCCCGGCTCTCCGCGAGCCAGCGCACGGCGCCGGCCAGCACCACCGCGCCCACCGGCACGTTGATCAGCAGCACCCACCGCCACGACAGCACATCCACCAGCACCCCTCCGACGAGCCCGCCCGCCGCACCACCCCCCGCACCCACGGCGGTCCAGGTGCCGATGGCCCGCGCACGCGCCGCCCCCTCCGGCACCGCCGCCGTCACGATCGTCAGCGTCGAGGGCGCCAGCACCGCGGCGCCCAGCCCCTGCACGGCCCGCGCGAGAAGCAGCTGCCAGTCCTGCTGGGCCAGCCCGCCGGCCAGCGAGGCCAGGGTGAACAGGCCGAGCCCGACGAGGAACATCCGCTTACGGCCGTAGAGGTCCCCGGCCCGCCCGCCGAGCAGCATGAACCCCGCGAAGGCGATGGCGTACGCGTTCACCACCCACTGCAGGCCCTGGGCGCTCAGCCCCAGATCGGCCCGCATCGACGGCAGTGCCACGTTCACGACGGACACGTCGAGCACGACCAGGAACTGCCCGGCGCACGCGAGCGCCACCACCAGCCAGGTGGGCGGCGCGGTACGGCGGGACGTGGGGGTGGTGGCGTCAGCGGCTCCGAGCATGACTGTCATGCTCTCAACGACCGACGCTCCTGGCATCGGGAATTCGGACCAGGCCAGTCCGCTGTCGACCTAGGCCCGTTCCCCTAGGCCCGTTCCCTCGGCCCGTTCCCCAAGAGAAAGTCAAGAAATCGTTAGCTGGCCAAAGCATCGGAATAGTTGCCCGGGCAGACGGAGTTCGGGGTACACATGACACGAACGACGAACGAACAGCCCACCGGCAGAGCGACCACCGGCGCCTCCGGCGCCCTCGTCCCGGTCCTCGCCTTCGCGGGCATCGTTGTCGCGGTGATGCAGACCCTGCTCGTCCCGGTCATCAAGGACCTGCCGCAGCTGCTGAGCACCGCGCCCAGCAACGCCACCTGGGTCCTGACCTCCACGCTGCTCTCGGGCGCCGTCGCCACCCCGATCATGGGCCGGCTCGGTGACCTCTACGGCAAGCGGCGCATGCTGATAGCCAGCCTGTCCGTGATGGTGATCGGCGCGCTGGTCAGCGCCTTCACCAGCACCCTCCTCCCCATGATCGTCGGCCGTACCCTCCAGGGCTTCGCGATGGGCGCGATCCCCCTCGGCATCGGCCTCATGCGCGACATGCTGCCCCGCGAGCGGCTCGGCTCGGCGATGGCCCTGATGAGCTCCTCGATCGGCGTCGGCGGCGGACTCGCGCTGCCCGCCGCGGCCCTGGTCGCCCAGCACGCCGACTGGCACGCCCTCTTCTACGGCGCCGCCGGCCTCGGCGCCCTCGCCATCGCCCTCACCCTCCTCGCCGTACCGGAGTCCAAGGTCCGCGCGGAAGGCTCCTTCGACGCCCTCGGAGCCCTCGGCCTCTCCGCCGGCCTGGTCCTCTTCCTCCTCCCGATCACCAAGGGCAGCGACTGGGGCTGGACGTCGGGCAGCACGCTCGGCATGTTCGCCGCGTCGGCCGCCGTCCTCGTCCTGTGGGGCGTCTACGAGCTGCGCGCCCAGGCCCCTCTGGTCGACCTGCGCACCACGGCCCGCCCGGCCGTCCTCTTCACCAACCTCGCGTCGATCATGGTCGGCGTCTCGTTCTACGTCGTCTCGCTCGTCCTCCCCCAGCTCCTCCAGCTGCCGAAGGCGACGGGCTACGGACTCGGCCAGTCGATGGTTGTGGCGGGCCTGCTGGTGGCCCCGCTCGGCCTGACGATGATGTTCACCGCACCGGTCTACGCCCGCCTCTCGGCGAAGTACGGCCCCAAGACCACCCTGATCCTCGGCCTGCTGATCATCGCCATCGGCTACGGCGCCGGCCTCGGCCTGATGAGCGCCCCCTGGCAGAGCCTCGTCATCTCGGTGGTCCTCGGCGCCGGTATCGGCCTGGCCTACTCCTCCCTGCCCGCCCTGATCGTCGGCGCGGTCCCGGCCTCGGAGACGGGCGCGGCGAACGGCCTCAACACGCTGATGCGTTCCATCGGTACGTCCGTGTCGAGCGCCGTCATCGGCATGGTGCTGGCCAACACCGCGAACAACGTCGGCGGCGTCGAGATCCCCACCATGCACGGCTTCCGCGTCTCCTTCCTGATCGCAACGGCCGCAGTCGCCGTAGGCCTCCTGCTCGCCCTCTTCCTCCCCAAGCAGCGCCCGGCCTCCACCCACCCGCAGCTGCGCGCCAGCAGCGAGGAGGACGCCAACCTGCAGCGCGCCGAAGAGGCACTGCGCGGCTTCCGCGGCCGCGTCCTGGACGCCTCGGGCACTCCGGTGGCCCGCGCCAAGGTCACCCTGATCGACCGCCGGGGCCGCCAGGCGGGCGCCACCCTCTCGTCGGAGGACGGCAGCTACACCCTCGCCGTCCCCGCCCAGGGCGCCTACGTCCTGGCCGCCCGAGCCGACGGCCACGCCCCGCTCGCCTCGTCGGCCACGCACACGGGCGACGACAGCCCGGTCGACCTGGACCTGTCGCTGCCGGGGAAGACGGTCAGCGCCTGAGACGGCCTGCGAAGGCCTGAGATCCACACCACCCGCACCCCCTGTCGCTTCACCGGCAGGGGGTGCGGCAGCATGGGCGCCCACACCCCCGTACGACTGGAAGGACCGACCCTCATGGCCCCGGCCCCCAAGCCCGAGATCCTGGCCGCGTTCGAGGCGGCAAAGGGCTTCATGCCCATGGGCGAGGGGCTCGCGCTCTACGCGGCGGCCGTCGAGGCCGGCCGCCTCGGCCTCCCCCTGCTGGAGGTCGGCACCTACTGCGGCCGCTCCACGATCCTCCTCGCCGACGCCGCCCGCCAGGCCGGGGTGACGGCCCTCACGGTCGACCACCACCGCGGCAGCGAGGAGCAGCAGCCGGGCTGGGAGTACCACGACCCGGAGACGGTCGACCCCGAGATCGGCCTGATGGACACCCTGCCGACGTTCCGCCGCACGCTGCACAAGGCGCGCCTGGAGGAGCACGTGATCGCCCTGGTCGGCCGCTCCCCGCAGGTCGCGAAGGTCTGGGGTACCCCCCTCGGCCTGGTCTTCATCGACGGCGGCCACACCGACGAGCACGCGAACGCCGACTACGACGGCTGGGCCCCGCATGTCGCCGAGGGCGGCCTGCTCGTCATCCACGACGTCTTCCCGGACCCGGAGGACGAGTTCACCGGCCAGGCGCCCTACCGGGTCTATCTCCGGGCACTTGAGTCCGGGGCGTTCACCGAGGTGTCGGTCACGGACTCGCTGCGCGTACTGAAGCGGACGGGGTCAGGGGCCTGAACTCCGGCGCCACTCGACCGTGCCTTCCCGGCACCGGGCGTGGTCGGCCCGTATGGTGGCAGGCGTGTCGTACGTAGGTCCGGACTTCGATCCTCCACAGCCCCGCCGCAACCGCCGCCGAGCCCTGACCGTCGCGGCCGCCGCCCTCGTGCCGGGAGCCCTGCTCGGCTGGGTGATGTACGAGGCGGTGGGCGGCCCCGGCGACGGAGGCGCGTCGGGCAACGCGGCCGTACGGCCGTCCAAGGCGCCGGCGGACACGGGACCGACGATCTCCGCCACGAACGACGACAAGCCACCGGGCCCGACCCCCACTCCCACCGCCGACTCCGGCGCCCTCAAGGGCAAGGTCGTCGTCGTCGACCCGGGCCACAACCCCAACAACTTCCAGCACACGGCCGAAATCAACCGCAAGGTGAACATCGGCACGAACTGGAAGGAATGCGACACGACGGGGACATCCACCAACGACGGTTACACCGAGGCCGAGTTCACGCTCGACGTCGCCCACCGGCTGCGCACACTGCTGCAGAAGCAGGGCGCCACGGTCAAGTTCACCCAGGACGGCGACCGTTCCTGGGGCCCCTGCGTCGACGAGCGCGCCGAGATCGGCAACAAGGCGCACGCCGACGCCGTCGTCTCCATCCATGCGGACGGCGCCAGCGCCGGCCAACGGGGCTTCCACGTCATCCTCCCGGCCAAGGTGAACGCGGGCGCCGCGAACACCGGCCCCATCGTCACCTCCTCCCGCGCCCTCGGCGAGCGCATCGCGGGCTCCTTCGTCCGCGCAACGGGCAGCGCGCCCTCCAACTACGTCGGCGACGGCACCGGACTCGTCACGCGTAAGGATCTTGGCGGTCTCAATCTGTCAACGGTTCCCAAGGTGTTCATCGAGTGCGGCAACATGCGCGATACCAAGGACGCGGCGCAGCTCACCAGTGGCGCTTGGCGACAGAAGGCGGCGCGAGGGATCTCTGAGGGAATCGTGAGTTTCCTGCGCGGGTAGTCATCGGCGGGCTGATCCCGGCGGA
This sequence comes from Streptomyces cyaneus, assembly GCF_004028635.1. GTDB lineage: Bacteria > Actinomycetota > Actinomycetes > Streptomycetales > Streptomycetaceae > Streptomyces > Streptomyces cyaneus. The sequence continues at coordinate 492,163 of NZ_ML138678.1, forward strand.
CACCCTCGTCGGTCGGACGATAAGGTCGTCTTTACGATGAGGGGCCACCCCCGCGCTTCACACCGGGGCCTTACGGCGACATGGTGACAGCGACGCCTCCAGCGATGCCGATGTTGAGACGACTGACGAAGGACCTAAGGTGAATATCCGCTCCCTCACTCGAGGCGACGGCGTGGTGATCGGAGCAGCGGTATTGCTGTTCATCGCGTCGCTTCTCGATGTTGCCAGTTGCGACGGCAGTTACTGCGAAGGTGTCGACATCCCGAACGCCTGGAGCAACCTCGGCCTCGGGCTCGGCACATACATGGCTGGCGTGATCGGCGGCGCGCTCATCGCGGTGGCTCGCCTGCTCCCCCAGCCCCGCAAGGTCGCGGGCCTCGACCTGGGAACGGTCGGCGTCGTCCTGACGATCGCGGCCGCTTGGTCCCTGCTGTGGTGGACCATTGACGCGGAGGGCGCCGGCGCCGGCATCATCCTCGGCCTGATCGCCGCCCTCGTCCTCGCCGCCGGTGCCATCGCCTCCCCCCTGGTCCCCGCCCTCCAGGCCCCCCTCCTCCCGGCCCCCCGCCCTGCCGCCCCCCAGCCCTACGGCGGTCAGCCGCAGGGTGGTTACGGCTACCCGGGTGCCCAGCAGCCGCAGCCCGGGCAGCCGTACGGTGGGCAGCCGCAGCCTGGGCAGCCCTTCGGTGGGCAGCCGCAAGCGCCCCAGGCTCCGCAGCAGCCGCAGGCACCCGCCGCGGACTTCTCGCCGTTCTGGTTCGCCGTACCCGTGGCGCGGCCCCTGTTCGCGGAGGACGGTTCGCCGACCCCGATCGCCGAGCTCGCGCCGGGCACCTGGTACCTGGCCGTCGAGCAGCGCGGTGCGGCCCTGGTCGCGCAGACGCAGGACGGGCGCCGTGGCGTGCTGCAGGACACGTCGGGCATCCAGCGCGGCTGAACCACAAAACCCGTACGACGGCCCCTCACCCTTCCCGGTGAGGGGCCGTCGTCGTACAGTCGCAAGCCTCCACACAGAGCTGACACATCGTCAGGAACCCGTCAGGAGGCAGACATGCGGCTCGGGCTCGCACTCGGCTACTGGGGTCGCGGCCCCTCCGTGGACCATGTGCCCCTCGCCCAGGAGGCCGAGCGGCTCGGCTACGACTCCGTGTGGACCGCCGAGTCCTGGGGTTCCGACGCCTTCACCCCGCTCACCTGGATCGCCGCGCAGACCTCAAGGATCAAGCTCGGTACGGCGGTTGCGCAGATGGCCGCCCGCTCCCCGACCACGACCGCCATGCACGCCCTCACCCTCGACCACCTCTCCGGCGGGCGCATGATGCTCGGGCTCGGGTTGTCGGGGCCGCAGGTGGTGGAGGGGTGGTACGGGCGGCCGTTCCCCCGCTCGCCGCTGACCGCCACGCGCGAGTACGTCGATGTCGTACGGCAGGTCTTCAAGCGCCAAGCCCCCGTCGAGCTCGACGGACGGTTCCACTCCCACCCGTACCGCGGTCCGGACGCCACCGGCATCGGCAAGGCGCTGAAGCCGATCACGCATCCTCTGCGCGCCGACCTCCCGGTTCTCCTCGGCGCCGAGGGGCCGAAGAACGTCGCGCAGACCGTCCGGATCGCCGACGGCTGGCTGCCGTTGTACTGGTCGCCGAGCAGGCCCGACGTCTACGGGGACGCGGTGCGCGACCTTCCGCCGGGCTTCCTCGTCGCCCCCATGGCCCGGGTCCAGGTCTGCGACGACGTCGCCGAAGGGCTGGTCCCGGTCAAGGTGATGCTCGGCTTCTACATCGGCGGCATGGGGCACGCGGCCCGCAACTTCCATGCCGATCTGATGGCGCGGATGGGGTACGAGGAGGAGGCGCGGCGGATTCAGGAGCTGTTCCTGAGCGGCCGGAGGCAGGAAGCCGTCCTCGCCGTCCCCGATGCCTTCGCCGACGAGATCTCCCTCGTCGGGCCGCGTGAACGCATCGCCGAGCGGCTGGAGTTGTGGCGGAAGGGGCCGGTGACCGATCTGCTGGCGCTGGCGCCGGATCCGCACAGCCTGCGGGTGCTCGCCGAGCTCAACTCATGACGCGTGACCGCCGGCTGGGAGGACACCGTCACCAGAAGATCGCCAGCGCCTCCAGCGTCGCCTCCCGCGTGTCCTCGCGCCAGCCCGTCATCTTGCCGAGGCAGCGGGCCGTGAAGGTGCCGGTGGGGATCGAGCGGCGGGCGTTGCCCGAGGCCACGACGCGTATGTAGACGGGGGGTTGCTGGTCGGCGTACTCCGCGCGTAGGACGAAGCCCTCCGTCGCGTCCGGGACCCGGGTGAACTCCGCCCGCACCGAGACGAACTCCCCTATCCGGCTCAGGTGTACCTCACGGTCGTCGCCGAGGCGGTCGGCGAGGGCACGGTTGGGGACGACCGTCAGTGTGGGCAGGTCGGCGTGGACGATGACGTCGGCGCGTTCGAAGGCGTCGATGAGCATGCCGATGACGTTGATCGGCTTGTCCTTGCGGACGAACTTGCGGAACGTCTCCTGGCTGACGTCGCGCTTCGCGCGGAACAGCCAGGCCAAGAGGCGGGTCCAGATGCCGACGCTCGTGTCGACCTTCGTCCGCAGCTCCACCGCCTCCTCCAGCGCCGACCGGTAGTTGCCGATCTCGTAGAGGTCCATCACGGACTGCTCGTCCAGGTACAGGCAGATGCTGTACGCCGACTGCCAGCGGCGCATCCGGCGGCGCCGTTCGCGGGACTGGCGTACCAGGACCACCGCGAGGACCGCCGTGCCGAGGGCCGTCGCCAGCCAGACCGTCATCCACGGCCACCACATGCTCCACCACAGTGCGTCAGTGACAGCCACGGATCTCCTTGAACGCCTTGGAAAGGGACGAGTGGGCGGCGTCCACCATCCGCCCGCCCGTCTGCGCCGCCGCGCGCCGCAGTTCGCCCGCGTCGGCCTCGCCGAAGTGGACGGGGTAGGTGGGGACGCCCGTGCGTACGGCGGCGGGCAGCGCCTTGTGGTGGCGTACGAACTCCTCGTAGGTGAGGCCCGCGTTGTTCTCGCCGTCCGTCATCAGGACGAGGGAGACGGAGCGGTCCGGCTCAGCGGCCAGTTCGCGGGCGGCGGTGCGGTAACCGTGGTCCAGGGCGGACCATACGGCGGTGGCGTCGCCGTAGCCGCCTCGGGCGACCGTGTCGGCCAGTGTCTTCAGGTCCTTCGGGCCGGTCACGGTGACCGTCTTCTCCTCCAGGACGCGGCCGCCGAAACGGAGCACCGTCAGGCGCTCACCGCGGTAGAAGCGGGTGAACTTGCCGGACGCCGTGGAGTCCGCGCCGCTCAGGTCGGCGAAGGCCTCGCGCAACCCCGTCATGCGGTCACCGCGCATCGAGCCCGAGAAGTCGAGCAGGAAGACGACCTGGTCGGCCGCGCGTCGGTTCGGGTCGCCGTAGTCCGCCAACAGGGCTTCTATGACGGTGAGTCGGTCGGGGAAGTACAGCGCGTTGCCCACCGGCTCGCGCAGCTGCTGCTCCCGGGTGACCGTCGTGCTCACCGGGCGGCGCAGGGCGCGCTGCATGATCTTCTGCTGCGTCGAGTCGCGCTGGAGCCACTCGGTGACCTCGTCGTAGGCGGCACGGCGGGAGGGGTCGAGGAGCAGCAGGGGGAAGTCCGCGAGGACCATGCCGTCCTCGGGGCGGACGACCTCCAGCGGGTCGTCGAGGCGGTCGGTGGCGTTGAGGGCGAGCAGGTCGGACTCGTAGGTGATGAGGGCGTTGGCCCGGTCCTGGTGGTCGACGTACGAGTCGACGAGGGCGGGCCCCGTTTCCGCGGTGAGGGTCTGGCCGGAGCGGAAGCCGCGCAGCCGGTCGCAGGAGACGTCTTCCGGGCGCAGCGTGCCGCCCGTGCCGGCTGCGGCGGTGGCGACGCCGACCAGGGCGGCGAGCCCGCTGGCGGAGTGCCGGGGGTCTGCCATCCCGAAGCGGACCGTGCCGGTCGCGGCGGCGTCGGCGATGTCCGCCCAGGTGAGCCGGCCGCCGGGCACCCCGGCGCGGAGCTTGCGTGCCACGTCCGGGGCGAGGCCGACGACCACCGGGGACGTCATGGTCGCGGTGCGCTGCAACCCCCGTACCGCGCTCTCGGCGGTGAGCCGCAGATAGCGGTCGGAGGACAGCCAGGCGAGGTCGTAGCGGTCGCGGTCCGGGGCCTTCGTCTCGGCGTCGGACCGGACGTCCAGTCGGAGGTCGACGCCGGTCGCCTCCTTCAACTCGCCCAGCAGGGGGGTGAGTACGGCCAGGTCGGGGCTCGCGAGGACGCGCAGCCGTACGGGCTCGTCGGTGTCGTCGCCCGAGCATGCGGTGAGTACGGCGGTCACGAGCGCCAGACAGAGAACGAGACGGAGCGCCAACCCGCTTGCTCTGCCGCTCACTTGACGTCGCCCTTGCGTTCCGGGCAGTCGCCGACCGTCTTGATCATCTGCTCCAGGAGGGGCAGCGGGGGCAGGACCGCCCGGGTGTCGTTGGCGGAGGTGGTGGGCACGGGGATGTGCCGTTCGGTGAGGAACTCGATGAGTTCGTCACCGGCGGTGTTGCCGCTCGTGCCGCTGTTGGTGTTGCGGGCGCGGAAGCCCAGTTCCATGGCGCGGTGCTGGAGTTCGGGGTCCTCGCTGACCAGTTCGCCGAGCCGGGCCCCGTCGCCGGTCAGCGCGACGAGCTGGGGTTCGGTGACGAAGCGCGTCGACGGGTAGAGCAGGACGCGCTCGTCGTCCGTGCCGCCCTTCTGGGCCTGGTGGCGGATCTGGTGGGAGAGGAACTGGTGCTCGTAGATCACCGAGATCGGGGCGATGCTCTGGCCGTCGGGGGACAGATACGTTTCCGCCCGCTCGGAGCCCGGCAGGCCCTGTTCGACGAGGAGGGGCTTGATCTCCTGGGCGACCGCCGCGGCCTCCGTCTCGTCGTTCGGGGCGTCGTTCTTGTTCTCGACGAAGGCGACCAGGCCGAGGTAGGTGCCGGCGGAGTTGGATTCGCAGATGTCGGAGGTCTGGGCGAGGATCTTGTTGGAGTTGTGGACACCTTGCCGTTCGATGCCGATGTCGTTCCAGCGTCTGCCCTCCCGGGTGAGCTTCACGAACGCGGTCATGTCGAGCGTGTAGTACATCGGTCGGCCGCCCGGGACCTGCTGCGGTTTCGCGACGCCGTGGTCGCTGAGCGCCTCGGCGTAGTTCCGGTACGTGGCCAGCACGATGGGGCTGACGAACGGGCGGTACAGGAGCGCCGGGCGGTTCGCCTCGGCGCGCTCGCGGCTGATCAGGTCGGCGGCGGGCTGGCCGGAGGGGAAGACGACGTCGTACCCCTCGAAGTCCTGGTTGGCGATCTCGCGGGAGCCCATGCTCGTGATGTGCACACGGAAGCCGTGCTTCATCAGGAGCCGCTCGACCTCGGGGTCCTGGAAGAAGTCCCGCTTCGAGGCCATCTTCGCCTCTATGGTGACCACCTGCCGCAGCGGCAACAGCAGGTTCCCGCCGGCCACGAGGAGAACCAGGCCGATGACGGGGACGGGTAGCGCCAGCGCCAGCGCTCTGCGCAGACGGCGGCGCGGGGGTCTGGAGACGGTTAAGCGGGGCTCTTCAGTGGCGGGTCGGGCGGGTCTGTTCGCGGGCACCTGCGTTCTCCCCCCGTGGCTGGGGCAGGATCGTCGGTGATCACGATGTACCCCGAACGACCGTACGGGGAACGCGGGTTGAACGTCGCAAACCGTTCGGGTTCCGGGCAGGGGGTTTCAGTCAGGCCGCCAGGGCTACCCGAGGGGCATGTCCCCTCGATATCGCAACGGTTCCAACCAGGCCGGAACGGTCATAGCGATCGTCGCCGACATCATGGCCCTCATCCTGGGCCTGTGGATCCTGATGTACCTGCTGGACGCCAACCGCGCCAACGCCTTCGTCCAGTTCATCCATGACGCGGCCCGCTGGCTGGCGGGCTGGTCCCATGACCTGTTCACGTTCGACGAGGCGTGGGCGCGGGTGGTGGCCGGGTACGGGCTCGCAGCGGTGGTCTACCTGTTCGTGGGCCACGCGATCGCCAATCGCGTACATCGCCACTGACGCCCTGAGGGGCGCGGGGAACTGCGCGATCAACCACAGACAACCCGCACCCGCCAGACGACAAAGACATCCGAGCTCTCAGGCGCAGCAGTCCGGGTCCAGCCCCGTCGGCAGGCGATCCCCGCCGAACACCGCACACGTCGCCTCATGCCCGCCCAGCGCCGCGACGGCCAGCAACAGCGACCCCGCGGTCCAAGTCGTCAGCTCCTGCGGCCAGATGGCGTCGTCGTCGAAGACGTACCCCGTCCAGTACAGGCCGCTCTCCGCATCCCGCAGGTGCTGGATGGACTGGAGGATCTCCAGCGCCCGGTCCGACTCTCCCATCGCCCACAGGGCCAGGGCGAGTTCGGCGGACTCGCCGCCCGTCACCCACGGGTTGGGCACGACGCACCGCACCCCGAGCCCGGGGACGACGAAGCGGTCCCAGCCTTCCTCCATACGGGACTTGGCCTCGGCGCCCGTCAACGCGCCGCCCAGCACCGGGTAGTACCAGTCCATCGAGTAGCGGTCCTTGTCCAGGAACCGCTCCGGGTGCCGGCGAATCGCGTGCCGCAGCGCACCCGCGGCCAACTCCCAGTCCGGCTGCGGCTCTTCCCGCTGCTCGGCGATGGCCAGCGCGCACCGCAGTGCGTGGTGGATCGAGGAGGAGCCGGTCAGCAGGGCGTCCTGCGTCGCGGTGCCGTCGTCGTCGCGTCGCCAGCCGATCTGTCCGCCCGGCTGCTGCAGCTGGAGGACGCACTCGATCGCCGCGTAGACGGACGGCCACATGCGGTCCAGGAACGTGTCGTCGCCGGTGGAGAGGTAGTGGTGCCAGACGCCTACGGCTATGTAGGCGACGAAGTTGGTCTCGCGGCCGGTGTCGGTGACGTCGTCGAAGGCGCCGTCCGCGTAGGCGGCGTACCAGGAGCCGTCCTCGTTCTGGTGGGTCGCCAGCCAGGTGTACGCCCGCTCGGCGGCCTCGTGCTCACCGGCCGTGTCCAGCGCCATTGCCGCCTCGACGTGGTCCCACGGGTCGAGGTGGTGCCCGCGGAACCACGGGATGGCTCCGTCCTCCCGCTGCACGGCGAGGATGCCTGCGACGGTCGCGGCGGCCTGCTCGGCGGTGAGGACCCCGGGCAGGACGAGGTGTTCTGTCCGGGGAGTGGTCACGAGGTGGCCACCTGAGGCAGGTGGGGCTTGGTCGCGTACGCCACGAAGCTCTTGCCGATCAGCGGGTTCAGCGCCTGTTCGGCGACCCGGGTGGCCAGCGGTTTCTTCATGATGTCCCAGACCAGCAGCTTGTGGTACGCCCGCACCGGCAGGGCCTTGTCGTTGTCGACGCCGAACGCGCACTTCAGCCACCAGTAGGGCGAGTGGAGGGCGTGGGCGTGGTGGGTGCCGTAGGGCTTGAGGCCGGCCTCGCGGATCTTCGCGAGCAGCTCGTCGGCCTTGTAGATGCGGATGTGGCCGCCCTCGACCTCGTGGTAGGCGTCGGACAGTGCCCAGCAGACCTTCTCGGGGCCGTAGCGCGGGACGGTGATGGCGATACGGCCGCCGGGCTTGAGCACCCGGACCATCTCGGCGAGTACGCCCTTGTCGTCCGGGATGTGCTCCATGACCTCGGAGATGATCACGACGTCGAAGGACTCGTCGGGGAAGGGCAGCGCCAGCGCGTTGCCCTCCATGGCCGTGGCGGTCGCGCCCTCGGGTGCCTCGCCCGCCTCCTTCATCGCCGCGAACCACTTCGCGACCTCGCGGATCTCCTCACCGTTCTGGTCCAGCGCGACGACCTGGGCGCCGCGCCGGTAACACTCGAACGCGTGCCGGCCGGCACCGCAGCCGAGGTCCAGGACGCGGTCGCCCGGGGCGAGCGGGAACCGGGAGAAGTCGACGGTCAGCACGGGGGCCTGCTTTCGCGATCGGAACGGTTGGAGGGGCGGGTGTCGGTGGTGCTGGTGGTGCTCGTGGTGCTGGTGGTGTGGACGGGGAGGGCCGTCATGGGGCGACCTCAGTGACGCGGGCGGCGTCGCCGGCCTTCGCGGCCTCGGTTACGCGTACGGCGTCGCCGTCCTCGCCCACCGCGCGCTGCCCGGTCCCCGACCCTCGCGGGGTATCGGCCACCCTCGCCGGTACGGCGTGTGCGTAGGCGGCGGAGCCGCGTGGGGCGCCGCCCGCGGAGTGGGCTATGGCCTCGCGGTACCGGGCCACCGTCCCCTCGGCGGCCTTCGCCCAGGTGAAGTTCCGCAGGACCCGCTCGCGTCCGGCCGCCCCCAGGCGGTCCCGCAGTTCCGCGTCGCCCAACAGGCGGCCCAGCCCGGCGGCCAGCGCCCCGGGGTCTCCCGGCGGTACCGCCAGGCACGTCTCGCCGTCCCGCCCGGCGACCTCCGGGATCGCCCCGCCGGTCGTGGCGACCAGCGGCGTGCCCGTGGCCATGGCCTCGGCGGCCGGCAGGGAGAAGCCCTCGTACAGCGAGGGCACACAGGCGACCTGCGCCGAGCGCACCAGGTCGACGAGTTCCGCGTCGGAGATGCCCTTGACGAACTCGACGGCGCCTTCGAGGCCGTACCGCTCGATCGCCTGCGCGACCGGCCCCTCCTCGGGCCGCTTGCCGACGACGACGAGATGGGCGTCGGGGTGCTCGGTGCGGACCTTGGCGAGCGCCTCGACGAGGAAGACCAGGCCCTTGAGGGGGACGTCGGCACTGGAGGTCGTGACGATCCGGCCGGGGATCTGCCGTACCGACGGATCCGGCGAGAAGAGGTCGGTGTCCGCGCCGATGTGGACGACGTGGATGCGGTCCTGGCGTACGCCGAGGTGGTCGACGATCTCCGCGCGGGACGTGCCCGACACGGTCAGCACGGAGGGCAGGCGGCGTGCGACGCGCTTCTGCATGCGGGTGAAGGCGTACCACCGGCGTACGGACATCCGTCGCTGCCAGCCCTGAGCCGCGTCCAGCTCCAGCTGCCGGTCCACGGTGATGGGGTGGTGGATGGTGGTGACGAGTGGGGCGCCGACCTCGCCCAGCAATCCGTATCCCAGGGTCTGGTTGTCGTGCACGACGTCGAACTCGCCGCGCCGGGCGCGCAGATGGCGGCGGGCGCGCAGCGAGAAGGTCAGCGGCTCGGGGAAGCCGCCGGTCCACATGGTCGCCACTTCCAGCGCGTCGATCCAGTCGCGGTACTCGTCGCGCTTCGGGGTGCGGAAGGGGTCGGGCTGGCGGTAGAGGTCGAGGCTGGGGAGCTCGGTGAGGGTCAGGCGGCCCGCGTAGTCAGCGCCCTCGTCGAGGACGGGGTAGGGCTGGGAGCCGATGACCTCGACGCGGTGGCCGAGGCGGGCCAGCTCGCGGGAGAGGTGCCGTACGTAGACGCCCTGGCCGCCGCAGAACGGGTTCCCTTTATAGGTGAGGAGCGCGATGTCGAGCGGTCGCTCGCCGTCGGCGGCAGGGTCCTGTGGAGACCCGGCCTCCCTGGCCTCAGCGGTCACTCTGGGCCCCCTTCTCCCTGCACTGTCCCGCGAGATTACGCCGGGACGCTAATCTAGAACAAGTTTCAGACTTGATCGTTCAAGAGGCTCTGAATCTACCGGCAGGTAGCGCCGCTGTGAGCGATGGATCAGGTGATTCACGCCACGGCCGACGCCCTGGCATGCTCTGTCCGGTCACTCACCCTCACCGACTGTCACGGAACGGGATCCATGCCTGCGGAAGCCAGTAGCGCAAGCCCTGCCTCACCGCCCCTCACCGAGCGGCAGGAGGCCCGTCGGCGGCGCATCCTGCACGCCAGCGCGCAGCTCGCCAGCCGGGGTGGTTTCGACGCCGTACAGATGCGGGAGGTCGCGGAGTCCTCGCAGGTGGCGCTCGGCACGCTGTACCGGTACTTCCCGTCCAAGGTGCATCTGCTGGTCGCCACGATGCAGGACCAGCTGGAGCACATGCACGGCACGCTGCGGAAGAAGCCGCCGCAGGGGGAGACGGCGGCGGAGCGGGTGGCGGAGACCCTGATGCGCGCGTTCCGTGCCCTGCAGCGCGAGCCGCACCTGGCCGACGCCATGGTCCGGGCCCTGACCTTCGCCGACCGCAGCGTCTCGCCCGAGGTCGACCAGGTCTCCCGGCAGACCACGGTGATCATCCTGGACGCCATGGGCCTGGAGAACCCGACGCCCGAGCAGCTCTCCGCCGTCCGTGTCATCGAGCACACCTGGCACTCGGCGCTGATCACCTGGCTGTCGGGCCGCGCCTCGATCGCCCAGGTGAAGATCGACATCGAGACGGTGTGCAGGCTGATCGACCTGACGGCGCCGCAGGCGCGGGCTTAGGCGGCGGCTGGGCGGCCGGGCACACCAAGGACCTGCCCAGGCACACGAAGAACCTGCCCAGACACACGAAGGACCTACGAGACGGGTTCCCTTCGCCGGTATTACCCGGATCAGGTGATGGGGGTCGCCTTCCGGTCTTCCGACCTCTCGGTCTTCCGACTTTCCGGCCTCTCAGCCCGGACCGTCGACGTCGGCCCCAGCGGAAGCCGTCTGCCTCCAGCCAGAGTCGGCTACTCCGGTTCGAACTCCCTCACTCGTCCCGTAGGCCAGTACCAGAATATAACCACCGAAGCAATATAGAACACCCTAAAGGGGAGATTTTTTCGCCCGGTGGTGGGCATGGCATGGCTGCTACCGCCTCCTGCGGAGACGCAAGGTGTCCAGGAGCTGGGCAAGCACCTTGAGGGCCGCCTGGCGTCGGGCCGGCTTGCGGGACCAGACCGCGGGGAGGACGACACCGACGTAGACCGCGGTGAAGACGAGCACGGTGAGCACGACGGGCAGTGGCGTCTGGGGCAGCTGGAACGGCATGGTGCGTCCTTTGGGAGCGATGGTCGACGGCTTGCGCCGTGATCGTCGCCCGCCACGGCCGCCCCACGGCCAGGTCCCGACTGCCGCCGAACTCCCGGCGGAAGACGCAGGTCACGCCGTACGCTTCGGTGGTATCCGCCGAACCGTACCGAAGGGGCTGGGAGTTGGCCGCACCACCGGCGGGTCCCGTCGCGGACTTCTGCGCCGAACTGCGCCGCCTCGTGCGCGCCTGCGATGTGCCGCAGGCCGAGATCGCGCAAGCGCTCGGGCGCGGCACCAGCTCGGTCTCGGAGCTGCTCAACGGCCGACGGCGCAAGGCCCCGGACTGGGAGGCCGTCCGACGGATCGTGGCCCTGTGCGCGCGACGGCATGCGCCACCGGCCCGGCCACCCGCGGGAGTGCGCATCGACGAGGGGTGGTGGCGCAGCCGGCACGCCGAGCTGGAGCGCACCGTGGAACGCACGCGGACGACGCCCTCGCCGGAGCCGGAGCCGGAGCCGGAGCCGGAGCCGGAGCCGGAGCCGGAGCCGGACGGTCACCGATCCCCCGCCCTGTCCCCCGTTGCTCCCGCCCCCGCCTCCTCGCCCGGGCTCGACGCGGCCGACTGCATGGGCATGGGGACGGAAAAGGCCGTGTATCTGCTGGCCGACGGTCGCCCGGAGCTGATGTACGAGTGGGACCGCCTCCTGCATCCGCTGTACGGGAACGAGCGGCCGCCCTACGTCCTGGACGCCCTGCTGGACGGCTTCCCCCAGCGGGTGCGCGCAGCGCACGGTCTCTCGCGCAGTGCCCTGCTCTGGGCGGCCCAAGTGGTGCTCGCGGCGGCGCTGATCCAGTGCGCGGATCGCCTGTCCCAGCTGGGGGCGCTGGACTTCGTCCGGCTCCTGACCCGCGGCGCGCTGCAGGCCTCCGAGCCGCCGGAAGGCCTCTCTCCGCCAGGATGTGCGCCACCGTTACCGCCCAGCAGGCCGGCCTCCGACGCACCCGCGCGACGGGCCCGGTACGACCACTGCGTGTGGCTGGTCGGCCAACTGTCCGCGTCCTGCCCCGAGTTCGCGCTGACGACCGCCCCGCTGGGAACCGTCGTGCGGGACACGGCCGACGGCCCGGGCGGGACCGGTCTGGCGGGCCTGGAAACGCTCCTGACCGAGTACGCGGGCCGGGACAAGCCCTCCGCGGCCGGCCGCGCCCGGCTGCGTGACCCGATCGCCTCGCTCGAATCGTCCGGCCCCCAGCTGCCGAGCCTGGCGCGGGGATACGTCAACCCGCGTTTCCGGGTGGCCGACCAGGAGCGGCAGGACGGCTTCGAGCACGGCGTCGCCTCGAACAAGTGGGTCGCCTCGGACAAGTGGTGGGAGCAGCAGCCCTCGTACGACACGATCGAGCACTTCTTCGCCGCGTACCTGCTGGGCCTGCCCGCCCTGCTCGCGCCCCTCGTGGTGCTCGGCCACCCCGGCGCCGGCAAGTCACTGCTGACGAAACTCCTGACGGCCCGGCTGCCGGCCGACGAGTTCCGCCCTCTGCGGGTGGAGCTGCGGTACACGCCGGCGGAGGCGGACGTGCAGACGCAGCTGGAGCACGCTCTGCGGCAGGCGACGGGGCGGTCGGTGAGCTGGCCGGACTGGTCCGAGGCGGAGCCCGGGGTGATCCCGGTCGTGCTGCTCGACGGATTCGACGAGCTGCTGCAGGCGGGCGCCCAGCGGCTGGACTCGGCACGACAGTGGGGGTACCTGCGCGAGGTCGAACGCTTCCAGGAGCGTGAGGCGGAGCTCGGCCGCCCCCTGGTCGTGATCGTGACCAGTCGCACGGTGGTCGCCGACCGTGCGGACATCCCCCGCAACAGCCAGGTGCTGCGGCTGGAGCCGTTCGGGGAGCAGGAGATCGAGCGGTGGCTGGCCATCTGGAACACCGCGAACGCGGACTACCTGGACCGCAACGGCCTACGGCCGCTGGCACCGCAGGCCGTCCTGCCGCACCGGGAACTCGCGGCCCAGCCCCTGCTGCTGCTCATGCTCGCGCTGTACGACTCGGTCGGCAACGCGCTGCACCGGCGGCACGACGAGGACATCAGCCGCACCCAGCTGTACGAACGGCTGCTCACCGAGTTCGTCCGCCGACAGATCGACAAGGACGGCCCGCTGCCTCCGGCACAGGTGGGCGCCGCCGTCGAACGTGAGCTGCACCGTCTGTCGGTGATCGCCCTCGGCATGTTCCACCGTGGCGCGCAGGCGATCAGCGCCGAGGAGGCGGATCAGGACCTGCGGGCACTCGGCGCCCCGGCGGACCGCGGCTGCGGGTTGTTGTTCGGACGGTTCTTCTTCGTGCACGAGGCCCAGGCCGTCGTCACGGAGGAACGCCTGCGCAGCTACGAGTTCCTGCACGCGACGTTCGGTGAGCATCTGGCCGCGCGGCTGATCGAACGGACGCTACGGGGCCTCGACGGCCAAGCCCCTCCGGACGACGGCGAGTTGTACGCCCTGCTGTCGTTCACTCCGCTCACCGACCGGGCGCAACTCGTGCAGAACCTGCGGGACATGCTTGCGGCGTGGCCGGATCGGCCGTCGGCCGAACTGGTGGAGCCGCTCATCGGACTGTTCCGGGCGGCCGCTTGGGGCCCTGAGGGCCGTACGAATGTGGGGTACGTCCCGGTCCGGCAGACGCGGACCTACCGGGACGCGGTGTACGAGGCCAACCTGCTGCTGATCACGGTGCTCGCCGCGGGCAAGGTGCACGCGTCCCAACTCATCGGTCCCGAAGGCGACTTGGTCGCCGGATGGCGACGGCACGCGATGGCATGGCAGGCGCAGATGTCCACGGAGTCGTGGGACCTGCTGTGCTCGACGCTGAGCCTCGACCGCTGTCTGCGCCCCGCTCCGGACGAGCCCGCCGGACAAGCCCCTGACCTGGTCATCAGCACGGACTTCGAACCGCTCGGCCAGCACGAGCTCGGCTGGCCGCGCCTGTCGATGACCTCCACGACATCCTCCGCGGGCGATGCCGCGTCCGTGATCAGGCGGGTCATGTTCACGGCGGACGGCGACGCGGAGCTGCTCCTGCACACCAGCTATCCGTTCCTGGTCCAGCTGCCCAGCGCCGTGGCCTGGAACCAGCAGGACTCCCGAACCGCGGCTCAGGCTCTCGTCGCCCTGCTCATCAGGGACATGGAGGACCCTCTGACGATTCCTGACCTGTACGTCACATGCCTGGACCAGGCGGTCTCGCTGGATCCTCTCGAGAGAATCACTCTTCTTGAGGCACTACTGCGCCAGCTGGTCCACGACGCCCCCGCGATGCCCGACGAGGCCCTGGCCCCCGTCCTGTCCACCCTGTACCTGACTCTGAGCAGGATCACGGGCCTCACCACCCCGGCGATGAATCAACTGGTTCTACGCTGCCTCCGCGACGCCCTGGAGCGCGGAAGCCCCACCCTGGCCGAGGCGCTCAACTCCTTCCGCGTGTTCTTCGTCGAGCCCGATACTTACCGCATCCCCGGGCAGACCCGGAGGTTCCCGCTCCACGACCTGCGGGACCTGGTCCGGCTGAGCCACTCCACCCACACCTGGCAATGGGCAGGCTCACTACGCGGCGACGCCGTGGCCCGTTACCTCGACAGCGCCCTCGCCGATCTCGATCTCCGGCAGGTCGCCGCAACCCACGCCTCGGTCCTCATCGACCTCCTCCGCCTCGCCACCGAACTCGACCTCCGCGACTGGCTCTCCGCCCATGCCGCCGAGATTCTCGAAGCGCTGCCCGCCGCAGCCTTCGGTCTCCTGCGCCCCTCGGACCTGCGCCCGTTGCGGGCCGCGCTGCCGAAGGGTGCGTACGAGGCCGAGTTCAAGGAGGTGGAGTGGACCTGGCGCGGCCCAGAACCGGCATCACTCTGACGACCGCCCCTACTCCTCCGGCGGGAACACCGGCTCCCCGCTCCCCAGCATCGTGATCACGATCGCCTCCACCGGGCAGCTCTCCGCCGCCGCCAGGATCTTCTCGTTCGCGTCGGTCTCCGGGTCGGCCGGATGGGACTGCCGGCCGGTGTCGAGGTGGAAGCCGTCGGGGGCGTGGTGGACGCACTGGGCCGAGCCGATGCACACCGACCGGTCGACCTCGACATGCCAGCGGTCGCCCATCTCCGGTCACGCCTCCCAGCCGGCCGGGAGGTGGATCATCTTGTGCTCCAGGTATTCGCTGTAGCCCTCGGGGCCGAACTCCCGCCCCAGGCCCGAGTTCTTGTAGCCGCCGAACGGGCCCAGCATGTCCAGGCTGAAGGTGTTCACCGAGTACGTGCCGGTACGGACCTGGCGGGCGACCTCGATGCCGTGCGCGGTGTCGGCCGTCCAGACGCTGCCGCTCAGGCCGTAGTCGGAGTCGTTCGCGATCTTCACGGCCTCGGACTCGTCGCCGTAGGGGAGGAGACAGATCACGGGGCCGAAGATCTCCTCGCGCGCGATCCGCATCGAGTTGTCGACGTCCCCGAAGAGCGTCGGCTCGACGTACCAGCCCTTCTCCAGGCCCGGCGGACGCCCGCCGCCCGTCAGGATCTTCGCGCCCTCCTCCTGACCGATGCGGATGTAGTCGAGGTTCCTGCGCTGCTGCCGCTCCGCCACCAGCGGGCCCACCTGGGTCGCCGCGTCCAGCGGGTCGCCGACCACCAGCGCGCCCGCCGCCGCGGCGAAGGCCTCGGCGAACTCGTCGTAGCGGGAGCGGGGCAGGAGGATGCGGGTCTGGGCCACGCACGCCTGGCCGTTGTTCATCCAGGCCGCCGGAACGACACCGGCGACGGTCGCCTCGACGTCCGCGTCCGGGAGGACCACGGCCGCCGACTTGCCGCCCAGCTCCAGCGTCACCCGGGTGAGGTTGCGGGCCGCGACCTCCATCACGCGCTTGCCCGCCGCCACCGAGCCGGTGAAGGAGACCTTGTCGATCCGCGGGTGCCCGACCAGGTACTCGCTCACCTCGCGGTCCGCGGGGAGGATGGACAGCACGCCCTCCGGCAGCCCGGCGTCCTTCGCGATCTCCGCGAGGAGATAGGCGTCCAGGGGCGACTCCGGCGACGGCTTGAGCACCACCGTGCAGCCGGTGAGCAGCGCTGGCGCGAGCTTGGCCGCGGCTACGAACTGCGGGACGTTCCAGGGGACGACGGCCGCCACGACTCCGACCGGCTCGCGCCGCACGAGGATCTTGCCGAGGACACCGTCACGTGTCTCCTCGTAGGTGAAGTTCCGCGCGACCGTGATCGCCGCGTCCCACACCATCATCGCGCCGAGCGCCTGGGCGAGGACGCTCCAGGAGTACGGGGAGCCGTTCTCGGAGGAGATCACTCGGGCGATCTCCTCGTGCCGCAGGGCGATTCCGTCCTTGATGCGGGTGACGATCTCGATCCGCTCGTCGAGCGACATACGCGGCCAGGGCCCCTCGTCGAACGCCTTCCGCGCCACCTCGACCGCCCGGTCGACGTCCGCCGGCGAGGCGTGCGGCACGCGCCCGATGACCTCCTCCGTGTGGGGCGAGATCACCTCGATCACGTCCTTGCCCAGGGGGTCGGTCAACTCCCCGCCGATGAACAGCTGTCCGTGTTCCACGAGCTCGGTCATGGCCGGCGCCTCCCCGGAGCCTTACTGGGATCCTGACTCTGACGGTCCATCAGATATCTCTGAAACTGATACCAGTTCCACTACGAGGAGTCCACGGATCGCACATCAATGACGCCTACGCTGATCAAGTCGACGGGGAGGGACGGCGGATGACGGCAGACCGTGAGCGCAGGCGCGCCTTGGCGGTGTTCGCGGCGGCCATGACGACGGCGGTGTGCGGCGCCGTATGGATGGTCTCGCAGTGGGACGGCGTCACGGACGGCAACGGGGTGTCCGTCCACCGGGAGACGAAGAGCCCCGAGGAGATCAGGGAGTACTGGACCCCGGAGCGGATACGGAACGCCAAGCCCGGGTGACTCAGGCTCCCATCGAAACTCGTTCTAGTTATAGTTGGCCCGGTGGCCGGAACGTGGCGCGGCGATTGGGGAGCCCATGGCGCAGGTGTACGACCACGGCGGCGGTGTCCGGTCCATCGAGGTCCCCATCCCTGACAACCCGCTCGGCCACACCCTGGTGTACGTCGTCGACACGGACCGCGGCCCGGTCCTCGTCGACACCGGCTGGGACGACCCGGCCTCCTGGGACACCCTCGCCGAGGGGCTCGCGGCCTGCGGCACCGCACCCGCCGAGATCCACGGCGTCGTCATCACCCACCACCACCCCGACCACCACGGCCTGTCGGGCAAGGTGCGCGAGGCCTCCGGCGCCTGGATCGCGATGCACGCGGCGGACGCGGCGATCGTACGGCGCACCCGCGCGACCCGCCCCGAGCGCTGGTTCTCCTACATGGCGGACAAGCTCACCGCGGCCGGCGCCCCGGAAGCCCATGTGTCCCCGCTCCGCGCCGCCCGCCGCCCCCGCTCCCTGCCCGGCTTCTCCCCCGCCGCACCCGACCGCGAGATCGTCCCCGGCGAGCTCCTCGACCTCCCCGGCCGCCGCCTGCGCGCGATCTGGACCCCGGGCCACACTCCCGGCCATGTCTGCCTGCACCTGGAGGAGGAGCACCCGGCCCGACTCCCGGGCCACGGCCGCCTGTTCTCCGGCGACCACCTGCTCCCCGGGATCACCCCGCACATCGGCCTGTACGAGGACCCCGACGACACCACCGTCACCGACCCCCTCGGCGACTACCTCGCCTCCCTCGAACGCGTCGGCCGCCTCGCCCCCGCCGAGATCCTCCCGGCCCACCAGCACGCGTTCACCGACGCGCCCGCCCGCGTACGGGAGTTGCTGACCCACCACGAGACCCGCCTCACCGACCTCCTGACCCTCCTCGCCGCGCCCCTCACCCCCTGGCAGCTCGCCGAGCGCATGGAGTGGAACCGGCCCTGGGACCAAATCCCCTACGGATCACGGAACATCGCGATCGCGGAGGCCGAGGCCCATCTGCGACGGCTGGTGAAGCTGGGGAGGGCGGAGGCGGTGGCGGGGAGCGAGCCTGTGGCGTACGTGGCGGTGTGAGAAGGCCGTGCTCCTCCCTCCTCACAAGGCAGTTCGCCTCGAACGGTTGGCCGGAGGTCGTCTTGTCATCGGCCCTGCCCCAAGAGCAGCATGAAGGTGTCGAGTTGGCGACGCCGCCGCCGGAATGCCCAGTACGGGACGCGACACAATTGCGGGTTAAAGGTGCTCCGGGGCGCATCACCCGAGGGGAACTGTCATGCACAGCGACGTAGTGAACCGCGCCGCCGCACACCCAGTGGGTGAAGCCCGTCAGGCCGCGAGCAGGGCGACCCGCCGTGGCCGCGCGCGTCTGACGACACTGAGCCTCCAAGATGAGCGGGGCGTCAGGCGGGCCTCGTCGATCGGCGACAACGCGCCCGCAGGATTTAATTCCTCCGTCTGAAACGGAGCGCGGACGACGTGCCGGTGCCCATGGCAGCACGGCCCTTCCGTCAGTTCGTGGTGAAGGTCCACAGCCGCTGCGACCTGGCCTGTGACCACTGTTATGTCTATCGGCACGCCGATCAGAGCTGGCGCCGTCGTCCCCGGGTGATGGCGCCGCGCATCGTCCGGGCCACCGCCGAGCGCATCGCCGAGCATGCGCGCTCGCACCGGCTGAATCGGGTCACCGTGGTACTGCACGGCGGTGAGCCCCTGCTCGCCGGACCCGAACGGCTGGCTGCCCTGGCCCGTGAGCTGCGCCGCTCGCTGGACGGCATCGCCGTACTCGACCTGCGTATGCAGACCAACGGGCTGCTCCTCGACGACGAGTTCTGCGCGCTGCTGGTACGTGAGCGCATCCATGCGGGCGTCTCGCTGGACGGGGACCGGGATTCCCACGACCGCCACCGGGTACGGGCCGACGGGTCGGGCAGTTACGACGACACGGTGCGAGCGGTGCGACTGCTCGGACAGCCCGCCCATCGTCCGGCGTTCGCGGGCCTGTTGTGCACCGTGGACGTGTCCAACGACCCGGACGCGGTGTATGGCGCGTTGGCCGAAGTACGGCCTCCGCGTGTGGACTTCCTCCTCCCCCACGCCACATGGGACCACCCGCCGGACCGTCCGCACGGCACCACGGACTACGCGGACTGGCTGATCACCGCGTACGAGCGGTGGAACGCGGACGACAGACCGTTCAGCATCCGCGTGTTCGAGTCGGTGGAGGCCGCGGCGATGGGCGAGCCCGGTTTCACCGAGGCGCTCGGGCTGGGCAGTCCCGATCTGCTGGTGATAGAGACCGACGGGGCGATCGAGCAGGCCGACTGGCTCAAGACGGTGGCCGAGGGCGCCCCGGAGACCGGCTATCACGTCCTGGTCAACAGCTTCGACGAGGCCGCCCGGCACCCCGGCTTCCAGGCTCGCGCCCTGGGCCTGGACGGACTGTCCGCGCAGTGCAGGGCATGCCCGGTGGTGAGCATCTGCGGCGGAGGGCTCTACGGGCACCGGTACAGATCCGGCAGCGGCTTCGTCAACCCTTCCGTGTACTGCGCCGACCTGCTCAAGCTCATCCAGCACATACAGTCGTCCGCCCACCCGGCACAGCCGCACGCTGTGCCGCTGCACGCCGACATCGGCGCGCTCACCGTCGGCGGCGCACCGGAGCACGCGGCCGTACTGCGCCTGTCGGAAGCCCAGTTGGACTTGCGCCGCTCGATGCTGGCCTATCTGCACCGCGCCGGCGTCGGCTCGCAGGACAGCTGGCAGGCTCTGCTGGAGCTGGACGGCCCCGCCCTCGACCTCGTGCTCGCGGACCCCGCGGTCCACGCCTGGGCGGTGAGGGCGTGTTCCGCCGACGCACGCGAGCAGACCGTGCCGGACCCCGAGTTCCTCGAGGTGCTCGCCCTGGCCGCGGCCTTCCGCGCAGGGCAACGCCTGGAGCTCACTCTCCCGGTGGGCACCCACGACATCCTGCGCCTGCCCTCGGTCGGTCGGCTACGGCTGCTGCCGAACGGGGGGTCCCTCCGGTCCAGGGAGGGGGTCCGGGTGGGCACCGACGGCGTACGCGTGTGGCGGGCCGACGGCGACGGGGCGGTCTGGGAACCCGTACAACGCCTTTCGCTCGGTGGCTTCGAGGCGAGCCTGGAGTCGAACACCCTCCGCCCGACGGGCGCGGGGGCGCTGCCCGACCTCGCGGCGGCATGGCGGCGGCCCCTCGAAGCAGCCTGGGGCCTCCTCTCACGCCGGCACCCGCACCAGGCCGCCGCCCTCGCGGCCGGGGTGAACACACTGGTGCTCCTCGACAGCGAGCCGGCGCAGGACGCCTCCCGCCCGCCCTTCGGCGCCCTGGCACTGGCACCGCCCGACACCGCACAGGACCTCGTCCTGACCCTGCTCCAGGAATGGCAGTACGCGAAGTTCGCGGCGCTGCGCGACCTGCACGACCTCGGTGGCACGGGCCAGGAGGCGGCACTGCGACAGGCGTACGCCCACCTGGCGCCGGCCCGCGCATGGCATGCCCGTCCGGGACCGGCTGCCCTGGACCGGGCGGCTCACTGGGGGGAGCGCGCGCTCGCCGCCCTGGACACCTTCGCCGCCGAGAGCGATGCCCCCACGCCCGTCGGCCTGCGCCTTGCGGCGGGCATCCGGGCGGCCGTCGGCTCGCTGATCGACGGCTCATGACGGCGGCGTACACCAGCCGCGCGCTCGCCGACGACCTCCGGGCCCTCGGACTGCGCTCGGGCGACGTCGTCCTGGTGCATTCCTCACTGCGCCGCATCGGCCCGACAGCGCAGGGGGCGGCGACCGTCGTCGAAGCACTGCGCGCCGCCGTCGGCGCCGAGGGCACCATCGTCGTACCGACGTTCACGGCGGCCAACTCCCTGTCGTCCCGCACCCACCGCGAACGCGTCCAGGGCATGACCGCCGAGGAGATCGACGCCTTCCGGCAGGCGATGCCGGGATTCGACGCGACCACCACACCCAGCACCGGAATGGGTGCCGTCGCCGAGCTGGTGCGCAGGACTCCGGGGGCCCGGCGCAGCACGCACCCGCAGACCTCGCTGGCCGCGGTGGGGCCGCTGGCCGAGGCCATCACCCGGGACCACCCGCTCGACTGCCTTCTCGGGGAGGCCTCCCCGCTGGGGCTGCTCTACCGGCTCGGGACGCGCGTCCTGTTGCTGGGCGTGGGCTTCGAGTCGTGCACGGCCTTCCACCTCGGCGAGTACCGCTCGCCCGACCCGCCCGTGCGTCGCTACGACTGCGTCGTCACCGACGGCCGGCAGGCCGACGGGCAACCCGGGCGGCGGTGGCTGTCGTTCGAGGACGTGGCCCTGGACGACCGGGACTTCGGGCGGCTGGGGGCCTGGCTGGAGCGTCAGCGCACGGACACGGGGCGTGGCGTGGTCCGGCGCGGCCGGGTGGGCGCAGGAATTGCCCGGCTCCTCCCTATGGCTCATTCGGTGGACTTGGCTGTGGAATGGTTCAAGGAGCACCGCACGGCTGGAGGGGGCAGCGCAGGTGACCGAATCCCATTTATCCGGCCGCCCGGCTGACTCTCAGGTTCCGTATTTCTTCCACAGCTACGGACAAGTGCACTCCCGCGCCGCCGGCCTGCGTGCGCCGGACAAACGGCAGGACGAGTTTCACGAGCTGCTGGGCCAGTTCGTCCTCCAGCTGACCACGCACGACGGAACGACTCCGGTCGGTTTCCTCGACAAGCGCATGCCCCTGGGCGTCGAGTGGGAGAAGGACCTGAAGGAGGCTTTGGCCACCTGCCGGGTCTTCGTGCCGGTGTATTCACCGCAGTACTTCAACAGCCGCTGGTGCGGAATGGAGTTCGACGGATTCGTCCGACGGCAGGCCGAGCACCACCGCTGCGAGCCCTACACCGTCAGCGCGATCGTCCCGGTGCTGTGGACCTCGCCGGACCGGTTCGTCCTGCCCGACGTCGTCCAGCCCTTCCAGTATCACGGCTCCGACCTCGACGAGGACTACAAGCGTCTGGGGCTGCGGGGCCTGATGGAGGCCGGGCAGTGGCGCAAATACCGGCGAACCGTGTGGCTGATCGCCGAGCGGATCGTCGACGTCGCCACGCTGGCCCGGCTCAGGCCCTGTGACGTCAACCTCTTCGACGACCTGAGCAATGTCTTCGCACCGTGCACTCAGGGGGACTCATGACGGACGCGACTCCGGCCTTCTTCCTCAGTTACGCCCGCACTCCGGGACCTCGACAGCCCGACCCCGACAGGCCGGTCTTCACCTTCTTCGAGGAGCTCAGGCAGCGGGTGGCCCGGCTGATCGGGGTGGACGCGGAGCAGGCCGGTCACGTGGACCTCCCGGACGCACCGTCCGACGCATGGCGCTCGGCGCTGGCGGCCTGCCGTGTCTTCGTTCCGCTGTACGCCCCGCGATACTTCACCGATCCGCTGTGCGGGCGCCAGTGGACCGCCTTCAAGCAGCGGGTCGGCCCGGACTACGGCCGGGCCGTGGTCCCCGTCCTGTGGATCCCGCCCACCGCCGGCACCACAGTGCCGCTGGCCGCCCTGGA
Source organism: Streptomyces cyaneus (assembly GCF_004028635.1). Lineage (GTDB taxonomy): Bacteria > Actinomycetota > Actinomycetes > Streptomycetales > Streptomycetaceae > Streptomyces > Streptomyces cyaneus. Next base: position 514,579 of record NZ_ML138678.1, read on the forward strand.
CATCCCCACCCATCTGCCGCACGGCGGCGGGGACGAGGAGCGGCACGCACCGGACCCCTACGCCGAGTCCGGTCTCTACCGGCTCATGGTGGTCGAGAAGGACGACCCGGACACGTATCACCAGGTCGTGGGGCGGCTGGCCGAGCGCATCGCGCGGGCCTGGGCGGACTCGCCGGCCCGTCCGGTCAGCGCCGAGCAGCTGACCGATCGCCGCGGCCTGGAGGACGCGTTCGCGCCCCAGCCGTCGAAACCCGCCCTGCGGATCACGGTCCTCGCGCCGAGCACCAGCAGGCTTCCGCCGGGGCGTGAGGCGGCCTCCTACGGACCGGACACCGAATCATGGCGGCCTTACCGCACCGCACCCGGATCACTGACCCAGCAGGCTTTCGCTCTCGCCCGCAATCTCGGCTTCGAGCCGGAACTGGTGCCGTTCGAGAAGGCCTACGAGAGCATCGCCCACGACGGCTCCTCGCGAGAACCCGTTCGGCCCTTCGCTCCCTGGGTGCTCGTGGTCGACGCGTGGGTGCTGGGTGACCTCAGGACCGCGGAGCAGGTGCAACGCATCAATGAGGCCAACCGGCCCTGGCTGGCGGTGATGGCGGTGCTGGCGGAGGACGACCCACAGACCCGGCGCGACGAGGAACGGCTGCTGGGACTGCTGGAGCAGCATCTGTCCCGGCACCGGCCCCACACAGCTCGCGGTACCGCCGCACGAGGTATCGCGAAAGCCGATGTCTTCGCCTGGCTGTTCGCGGAGTTGGCGAAGAGTTGCTATTTGCGGTATCTCGATTCCATCCAGGATGATTTCCCGCGCCCGTCGTCCGGCCCGGCGCGGAGTCACGGGGTTCGGAGGCCAACCAGTGACTGACGAGAACGACGCGGGCGCGAGTGCGGGCACTCGGACTGCGGATGCGCGGGATGCGGCCGGGGGGAAGATCGTCACCTTCTACTCGTACAAGGGCGGCACCGGTCGCACCATGTCCCTCGCCAACACCGCCTGGATCCTGGCCTCGGGGGGAAAGCGGGTGCTGGTCGTCGACTGGGACCTGGACGCGCCCGGCCTGGACCGCTTTCTGCATCCCTTCCTGGACCGCGACCGGTTACGGACCGCGCAAGGGGTCATCGACCTCTTCCTGCACTTCAACCAGACCGTGCTGGAGCAGCGCAGGCAGCCGGAGAGCCACGCGCAGGTGGAGTGGGAGACCGCCGAAGCGGCGTGGGTGGCCACTCAGGCCCGCTTCAACCACTGTGTGATCCCGGTCGACTGGGAGTTTCCCGGCGGCGGGCGGCTGGACTATGTCTCGCCCGGGACGCAGAACAAGCAGTACCTGTCGGCGTACTCGCAGTTCGACTGGATGCGCTTTTTGGACCACACCTGGCACGGTCCGGTCTTCGTCGAGGCGCTGAAGCGTGAACTCACCCAGAACTACGACTACGTCCTGATCGACAGCCGCACCGGCCTGAGCGATGTCTCCGACGTGTGCACCGTGCTGCTGCCGGACGCCCTGGTCGTCGCCTTCACACCCAGTAGCCAGGGGATGGACGGCGCACAGGCCGTGGCGCAGAAGATCGACAGTCTCTACGGGAATCGGGGCATCCGCATCATTCCGGTCCCCATGCGCGTGGAGGACGCGAACGGGGAGGCCGACCGCCTGGAGGCGGCACGGGAGCAGATGCGGGCGAAGTTCGCCGACATCGTGCGTCGCCACTGCGCGCTGGACGCCCAGGAGTACTGGGGCAAGGTGGAGATCCCCTACCGGCCCTTCTACGCCTACGAGGAATTGCTGGCGCCGTTCCGTGACGCCCCCGGCAGCCCCACCTCGATGCTCGCCGCGTGCGAACGGCTGACGGATGTCATCTCCGAGGGTGAGGTCACCGCACTGCCCCGCTTGGACGACGCGGAGCGCAAGCGGGTCCTCGCCCTGTACAAGCGGCCCAGACCGCTGGAGAACACCGACATCCATGTCAGCTTCGTGCCCGACGACCGCACCTGGGCCGACTGGATCGAGTTCACGCTCAAGTCCGTGGGCTTCCAGGTGCATCTGCTGCCCCATGGCACCCCCCATCCGTCCGAACGCGCTGTCCCCGAGCCGGCGATGAAGTCGGCCACCCGGACCCTCGCGGTGCTGTCCCACGCCTACCGGGATTCCGCGGAAGCACGCGCGGCGTGGGAGGCCACCGACGCCGTCGACGGCCTGGGCAAACGGCGCAGCCTGGTGACCGTCCGCGTGGACGACGTACGGATGAGCCCGCCGTTCTCCGATCGCGGCGCCGCGGATCTGGCCCGTTTCGGCTCCAACGAGGAGGCCGCCCGGCAAGCGCTGCTGAACGCCCTGGATGCCCCGACACAGCCGCTGTACAGCCCGGCCGCCGCAAGCGACGGCGGTCCCCGCTTCCCCGGGGCCGAGCCGTCGGTGTTCTCCATGCCGATCCGCAACCCGTCCTTCACCGGACGCGAGCGGCTGCTGGGGTCTCTGCGCGAGCGGCTGCGGGCGGGCAACCACACGGTGCTCCTGCGCGGCATGGGCGGGGTGGGCAAGACGATGCTGGCCCTGGAGTTCGCCCACCGTTTCAAGAGCGACTACGACGTCGTCTGGCACATCCAGGCCGATCAGCGAAACCTCGCGGTGGAGCAGTTCGCGGGGCTGGCAAGCCATCTGGACGTCGCCGAGCGCAAGAACCCGACGGCGACGGCGACCGGCGTCAAGGACGCGCTGCGTCTGGGCCGGCCCTACAGTCGCTGGTTGCTGATCCTCGACAACGTCGAACACGTGAACGATCTGTCCGACCTTCTGGTGAGCAACAAGTTCGGCCACGTCCTGATCACCAGTCAGCGCTCCGAGGGCTGGGAACGCTATGCGGAGATCGTCGATGTCAGCGTGTTCGAACGCGACGAGAGCGTGGCACACCTCAAGCGCAGGCTCACCGAGTGCAGCACCGAGGAGGCCGACGAAGTGGCCTCCGCCCTCGGCGATCTGCCGCTGGCCGTCGAACACGCGGCCGCCGTGCTCAAGGAGAGCGGCCTTCAGACCCACGAGTACGTCAAGCTCCTCGAGCGCCAGCCCGCCGCCGACACGGCCGGCCTGAGCCCTGACGACCGGCTGCTCGACGTCTCCAAGACCTGGAGCGTGGCCATCGGGCAGCTCAACAAGAACTTTCCGCCGGCGGTTCAACTGCTCAAACTGGCCGCCTGGTTCAGCCCGGAACCGATCTCCATGGATCTGCTGCAGAGCACGCAGATCGCACAGTCCCTCACCGGCCAGGACAGCCGGGGCGATCAGGAGTTCCGCCCGCGCGCCTTCGACAGCACGGAAATGATCGCACGCGCATTCCAGGAGCTGAGCCGGCTCTCACTGGCCACGGTGGACCGCAAGTCGCGCAGTCTCCGCGTGCACCGCCTGGTGCAGATGTCGGTGCGCCTGAACATGACGGAGACGGAGCAGGAGGCCACCCGGGACGTAGTGTTCCGCACCCTGGTGGCCGCCCGTCCCGAACAGGACGACCCCGAGGACCACAACACCTGGGACCGTTACCGCATCATCTGGCCGCACCTGGGAACTCCGTGGGCCCTGACGGCGCCCGACTACGGCATCCGCAAGCTGATCGTGGACCGGGTGCGCCAGTTGCGCCGCCGTGGCGAGCTGAAGCAGGCTTACGACCTGAGCACGCGTGTTCATCAGGGCTGGGTCGAACGCAGCGGGCCCGACGAGCGCTGGGTGCTCCACATGGGCTTCCAGATCGCCAACATCCTGCGCGCCCAGGGCAGGTACCAGGAGGCCCTGGACATGGGCATGGACGTACTGCACCGCCAGGAAGCGGTCCTGGACAGCCCGCACGATCTGCACATCCTCATGACGTCCGGCGGTGTGGCGGCCGACCTTCGAGGTCTGGGCCGGTACAGCGAGGCACTGGAACGCGACCGCCTCAACCACGAGCGGTTTCTCGAGCTGTTCGGCGAAGACCATCCGCGCAGCCTCATGGCGGCCAACAATTACGCCGTGTGTCTACGAGTGCTGGGCCAGTACACGGACGCCCTGCGGCTGGACCGCACGACGATGGACACGCGGAGCAAGATCCTGGGCGCGGAACACGCCTGGACGCGCGAATCAACCATCAGCTACGCCCGCGACCTGCTCGACTGCGGCGACTACGCCGGATCCGAGCTCCAGTTGCGGCGTACCTACAGCCAATGCCTGGCCAACGAGCAGTTCGGCCCGTCCTCTCCCACCACCATCAACGCAGGCAAGGCGCTGTCGGGCGCCCTGCGCCAGCTGGGCCGGGCACAGGATGCGGAGGAACTGACGCTCGCGGTGCTGTCCAGTCTGCCCGCCGACGAAGGGTCGGCCTCACCCAACCGGCTGCTGCTCCAGCTGAGCCTGGCCGGGGTACTGGGCGCTCAAGGCCGTACCGAGGAGGCCCTCGAACTGGCCCGCCGGGTCCTGGACGACTGTCGTCGGTTCTTCCACGACCAGCACCCCTATACGGCAGCCTGTTACGCGAACCTGGCCGTGCTGCTCTACACGGCCAACGAGGCGGCATCCTCCCTGGCGCACGCCGAGCAGGCGGCGAGGGTCTTCGCGCAGATCTTCGACGACGACCACCCGTTCACGCTGATGTGCCGGATGAACCTCGCCAACGCCCAGGCCGCACTGGGTCAGCGTGAACTGGCCCGCGCGACCTACGAGGAGGTACTGGACCGGCTCCGCGATGTCCTCGACGACGACCAGCACCCCGCCCCACTGGTCTGCGCGGCCAACCTCGCGGTGGTCCTGAACGAGCTGGGAGAGGCCGAGGCCGCCGAACGGCTGCGAGAGGAAGTGCTCGGCGCGCTCACCGCCCGGCTCGGGGCCGACCATCCCCGCGCTTCGGCCCTGCGCGAGTGGAGCCGTTCGGGCTGGGAGTTCGACCCTCACCCGGTCTGATCCGATCCGATCCGCGAGGCGCTCGCCGCCCACCGGCGAGCGCTCAGCGGTGCTCCGAACTCCGGCGGGCCCGGACGGGCCGCCGGAACCCCTACACGGCGGCCCCGAAGCGTTCGCGGGCACGGTCACGAAGCCAGGCGAGTATTTCCGGTACGGCCGGCAGCGCGGCGAAGTGGGCTGCCTCGGGTTTCAGCACGGGGGTCGCCGAGGGGATGCGGTCGGCCAGCCAACGGAAGTGGCCGACGGGCGAGAAGGTGTCGTGCTCACCGTGCCACAGCAGCAGTGGCACCTCGACGATCTTGCCCGGCTCGAAGCCCCAGTCCCGCCGGAAGGACAGCACGTCGTCGAGCCATCCGAAGGAGGAACGCACCACGCTGGTCTGGTAGTTGGCGAGGAGCAGACCTCGGATCCCGCCATGCCCCACCACGGCCTTGTCGGCCGTGGGCATCTCCGGGGTCAGCAAGCCCAACAGCGATTCAGGGTTGTCACGGATGGCATCCGCGTTGCTGGCCAAGTTGGCCTTGAGCCGGTCCAGGCATTCCACGGAACCCTCGTCGAGCGCCGCGGTAGCGGCCTCGTAGGCGATGACGTTGGATTCGGCCATCCCCTCGAACCAGTTCAGCCCCTCGGCATCGGGAGGCGCGATACTGACCAGCGCGGCGGCGCTCGCCACCCGATTCGCGAGCAGCGCGGCGCAGGCCAGCGCGTGCGGCCCGCCGCCGGAACGACCGACCACGGAGAAGTGGTCGATCTTCAGGTGGTCGGCGATGGCCTCCACGTCCGCGGCGGCGTGATCGACGGTGCGGCCCTTCAACCGGTGTGATTCCCCATATCCCGGGCGGTCGTAGGAGATGAGCCGGATGCCCAGTTTGTAGAGGTCGATGGTGCGTGGACGCGGTCCGACCCTGCTGCCCGGAGTGCCATGCAGCAAGAACACCGGGTGCCCCTTCGGGTCCCCCGACGTCTCGAAGGAGAGCAGCCTCCCACCATCGCCGCTCTCGACACTTCCCAACACCAGGTGTGCCTCCCGTCGCCAGCGCCGCGGCCGCCCGGAGCGGGACCCAGGAACCAGCATCCCGCCCGTCAGGGCGCCAGTCGACACACAAACCAGCCGTCTGTAGCGACGGACCAAGGGTTTTCCGTAAGACGCAATGTCATGGGGTGACGGTTGCGCGTCCCCGAGGGCCGCTCGCACCGACCAAACGGTAGAGGATTGCCGCCCTCCGCCGGACCATTCCAGCCATGTCAGGAGCCAATCGGCGCAAAGTGCACGTTTACTTTTGACAGCACAGTGATCACAACGGCCCAGGGCGGCGATCATGCGCGCCGTAGGTCGTACCCACATGATGGAGTCGCCCGACACGCCGCGCATCCTGACGTCGCCCGATACCGGTTCATCCGCAAGAGACAGACCGAGGCCGCGAGGGGAGTCACGCACACCCTCGTGGTGGAGCTCGGCAACACCGGTCGACCGCCATGGGCGAAATCCAGCCGAACCGCGGCCCTCGGTCCCGCCCGTTTAATACATACCCATGGAGCCACTTGACTGCCTTGAGCACCTGCTCGCCGAACGCGCCTGCGAGCGCATCGTCGTCGGCTTCGTCCACCGACTCGACCTCGGCGAACCGTCCTCCGTCGCCGAGCTGTTCACCGAGGACGGCACCTGGGAGTGGCCGGCGGGCAAGCGGGTCGTCCGGGGGCGGGACGCGTTGCGCGCGTACTTCGGCTCCCGTCCCGCCGACCGTCTCTCGCGCCGCCTGATGTCCAACATCCTCGTCACGGTGACGTCCCCCGACACCGCGACGGCGACCTCGTACTTCACGACGTACCGCGTCGACGGCCACGAGGGCGACCTGATCCCACCGGGCCCCCCGGTCCAGGTGGGCCACTACGAGGACACGTTCCACAGGTCGCCGGACGGCACCTGGCTGCTGTCCTCGCGGGTCCTCCATCTGGCCTTCGGCGGACCCACTCCGCGCCCGCCTAGGCCATGAAGGACCGGATCAACTCCTCCGCCTCACCGAGCACTTCCACCTCGCGCACGGTCATCGTCGGGTTGGCGGCGCGTCGGCGCCGGGCCTGCGTGAGGCCGTCCTCGGTGAGGTCGCCGGGGTCGGCGAGGAGGGTGGTGAGCATCGCGCGGGCGGGCGCGGCGAACTGCTCGTCGGCGAGGGCCGCCTGCGCGAGGATCATCGCGGACATGCCCCAGTCCAGACCCGGGTCGCCCTGCTCCGCGTTGGCCCAGTCGATGACACGGGGGCCGTCGGGAGTGAGCATCACGTTCTCCGGGTGGAGGTCCAGGTGGACCACGCGGCCGGGGACGGCGTGCAGTTGCCGCAGGAGGCGGGCCAGGATGCCCCCGCCCTCGCGCGCGTCGATCCGCCCGGCGACGAAGGCCTCCAGCATCGTCGGGCCGTACAGCCGCTCCATGACCAGCTCGGAGCGCGAGGAGTCGGCGATCCGTACGCGGGGCACCGGGTAGCCGTGGGCGCGCAGCCGCTCCATCAGAGCGGCCTCGGCGAGTCCGTCGGAGTAGCCCTCCCGGTCGTGGCGCAGCACCCACGCCTCGTCGATCTCGTACACGTCGGACGCGCGCCCCGAACCGAGCAGCCGCCGTCCCGCCCTCCCCGTGATCCCCATGCGCCCGAACCTATCCCCGCGCACAGCCTCCCCTCAGTCGTTCCCCTACGGGCCGGTAGAGTGACGGCGTCGTCATCACACCCGTACAGGGGGAAGCCGGTGCAAATCCGGCGCTGACCCGCAACCGTGAACCGGTCGTCGAAGGCCGGTGAGCCGGATCGCCCCGTACGGATTCGTGACCGGCTCACGTGCCCCGGCAGCCGGCCGGAGCACGGCACCGTCGAGGTATACGGAGCCGAGCCGCCCGGGGGTCTCCCCTGTGCTGCCCGGCTCCCCTTAGGGAAGGGCACCCGCCGATCATGTACGTCCGCCGCAGCGCCGCGGTCCTGGCAGCCGTCACCGTGATCGGCACGGCCGCGCCCGCCGTAGCCGCCGACCCGACCCCCTCCGCATCGCCGTCGCAGGCATTCCCCGCCGCGCTGTACGGCGGCACCGACCCCACGTACGACGGCGTCTGGCGCCAGTCCCTCGCGCTGCTCGCGCAGAACACGGTCGACGTGCAGCCGGCGACGAAGTCGGTGGACTGGCTGCTGGGCCAGCAGTGCGCGACTGGGGCCTTCGCGCCGTACCGCGCCGACACGAGTGCGGCCTGCGACGCGAAGACCCCGGTCGACACCAACAACACGGCCGCCGCCGTACAGGCGCTGGCCGCGCTCGGCGGGCACGACGCCGCGACCGGCAAGGCGGTTTCATGGCTGAAGTCGGTCCAGAACAAGGACGGCGGCTGGGGTTACGCGGCGGGCGGGGCGAGCGACGCGAACTCGACGTCGGTCGTGATCGGCGCGCTGGCCGCCGTGGGCGAGAAGCCGGCGGAGGTTGTGAAGGGCGGGAAGTCGCCGTACGACGCCCTGCTGAAGCTTGCGTTGCCGTGCGACGGCGACGGGGCGGGCGCCTTCGCCTTCCAGCCCGACAAGAAGGGCGCGCTGTCGGCCAACGCGGACGCGACGGCCGCGGCGGTGCTGGGCGCGCTGGGCAAGGGGATGCCGGTCGGGGCGGGCAAGCCGGCGAGCGCCGACTGCACCGACACCGGCGACCGCACCCCGGAGCGGGCCGCAGCGAACGGCGCCGCCTACCTCACGCAGGCACTGTCGAAGGACGGCCACCTCACGTCCGCGATGCCGGGTGCCAAGGACCAGCCCGACTACGGCAACACCGCCGACGCGGTCGTAGCACTCGCCGCGCAGGGCGGTGCCGCGGCCGCGCGCAAGCCCCTGCGGTGGCTGGAGCAGAACTCCGCCCAGTGGGCTGCCAAGAGCGGCCCCGCCGCCTACGCCCAGCTGATCTTCGCCGCCCACGCCACCGGGACCGACCCTCGCGACTTCGGCGGCACGGACCTGGTCGAGCAGCTCAACTCGACGGGCCCGGCGCCGCGGTCGGCGGCCGCGTCGGGGAGGGCCTCGGAGAAGCCCGCGGCGAAGCGGGTCGCCGACGGCGGCGGCGTCAGCGTCTGGTGGATCGTCGGCGTCGGCCTGGTCGCCGGTATCGGCATCGGGTTCCTGCTGAGCGGCCGCAACAAGGGCAAGCGACCGTGATCCGCCGCGCCGCCGCGACGCTCCTGGCCGCGCTGGTCCTCCTGACCGGCGCGGCCCCGGCCGCCCAGGCGACCGGCTACCGCTACTGGTCCTTCTGGGACCGCGACGGGGCCGGCTGGATCTACGCCACCCAGGGGCCCTCCCTCGCCCGCCCCTCCGACGGCGATGTCCAGGGCTTCCGCTTCGCGGTGAGTGCGGACTCCAAGGACGCGGCACAGCCGAGGGGTGCCGCCGCCTTCGACGTGATCTGCGCGAGGACGCCGGCGCAGGACGGCACGAAGCGGGTGGCCCTGGTCATCGACTTCGGTACGGCGGCCGACGCCCCGTCCGGCGAGACGCCCCCGGCCCGCCGTACGGCATGCGCCCGGGTGACCCCGGACGCGACAACCGCAGAGGCCCTGGCCGCGGTGGCCAAGCCCCTGCGGTACGACACGAACGCCCTGTTGTGCGCGATCTCGGGGTATCCGGAGACGGGCTGCGGGGAGCAGGTGTCGGGGGACAGGAAGCCGACGGCCGCAGAGAAGACGGCCGGCGCGAAGCAGGGTGGGGCGGACGGCGGCCCGTCGCTGGGTCTGGTCGCGGGGATCGCCGTAGTGGCCGTCCTGGGCGCGGCAGCGATCTGGCAGGCACGGCGGCGGCGGGCGTGATGGCAGGGGCACAGTTGCACCCCGGCGCCTGGTGGCTCTGGTCCCTCTCCCTCGGTACCGCGGCCACCCGCACCACCAACCCCCTCCTCCTCACCCTCCTCATAGCGACGTCCGCCTACGTCGTGGCGACCTGCCGCCCCGACGCCCCCTGGGCCCGCTCCTACACGGCCTTCGTCAAGCTCGGCCTGGCCGTCCTCCTCATCCGCCTCGTCTTCGCCGTGGCACTCGGCTCCCCCGTCCCCGGCACGCATGTGATCGTCACCCTCCCCGAACTGCCCCTCCCGCACTGGGCGCAGGGCATCCGCCTGGGCGGCAAGGTCACCGCCGAGACCCTTCTCTTCGCCCTCTACGACGGCCTGCGGCTGGCCACCCTCCTCATCTGCGTGGGCGCGGCGAACTCCCTCGCCAACCCCACCCGCCTCCTCAAGTCCCTCCCCGGCGCCCTCTACGAGATGGGCGTGGCGGTGGTCGTGGCCCTCACCTACGCCCCCCACCTGATCGCCGACGTCCAGCGTCTTCGTGCCGCCCGTCGCCTCCGTGGCCGCCCCGACAAGGGCATCCGCGGCCTCCTGCACGTCGGACTCCCGGTCCTGGAGGGCGCGTTGGAGCGCTCGGTCGCCCTCGCCGCCGCGATGGACGCCCGCGGTTACGGCCGCACCGCCGACGTCCCGCCCCGCGTCCGCCGTACGACGGCCGCGCTCACCCTCGGCGGCCTGCTCGGCGTCTGCGCCGGAACGTACGGACTGCTCACCGCCGAGGGCGGGACGTACGGCCTCCCGGTGCTCCTCTGCGGAGTCGTCGCCGCGCTGGCCGGGCTGCGCCTGGGCGGTCGCCGTTCCCTGCGCACCCGTTACCGCCCGGACCGCTGGGACGCCCGCGCCTGGCTGGTCGCCGGTTCCGGCGCGGCGGTCGCCGCCCTGCTGGCCCTGGCCGCCGCCCGCGACCCGGCGGCCCTGCACCCCGGCGTGGTCCCCCTCGTCGCCCCGGCCCTCCCCCTGTGGCCCGCGGCGGCCGTCCTCCTCGGCCTGCTCCCCGCCTTCATCAGCCCCGCACCCAGGAATCCCACCCCCCTGAATCCCGCCCTCAAGGAGCCGTCGTGATCCGCTTCGAGAACGTCTCCGTGACGTACGACGGTGCCGCCGAACCCACCGTCCAGGGCGTGGACTTCGAGGTCCCGGAGGGCGAACTGGTGCTGCTCGTCGGCCCGTCGGGAGTCGGCAAGTCCACCGTCCTCGGCGCGGTGAGCGGGCTCGTCCCGCACTTCACCGGCGGCACCCTGCGCGGCCGCGTCACGGTGGCCGGCCGCGACACCCGCACGCACAAGCCGCGCGAACTCGCCGACGTGGTGGGCACGGTGGGGCAGGATCCCCTCTCCCACTTCGTGACCGACACCGTCGAGGACGAACTGGCCTACGGCATGGAGTCCCTGGGCCTCGCCCCTGACGTCATGCGCCGCCGGGTGGAGGAAACCCTGGACCTCCTCGGCCTCACCGACCTGCGCAGCCGCTCCATCGCCACCCTCTCCGGCGGCCAGCAACAGCGCGTCGCGATCGGCTCGGTACTCACCCCGCACCCCAGCGTGCTGGTCCTCGACGAGCCCACCTCGGCCCTGGACCCCGCCGCGGCGGAAGAGGTCCTCGCGGTCCTCCAACGCCTGGTCCACGACCTCGGCACAACGGTCCTGATGGCCGAACACCGCCTGGAGCGCGTCGTCCAGTACGCCGACCAGGTCGTACTGCTGTCCTCTCCGGGCACGGCCCCGATCCTGGGCACCCCGGCAGAGATGATGGCCGTATCGCCGGTGTACCCGCCGGTCGTGGCCCTGGGCCGCCTGGCGGACTGGACCCCCCTGCCCCTGACGGTCCGGGACGCGCGGCGACGGGCGGCAGACTTGCGGGAACAGCTCAGGCAACGGGACTCAATCGCCCCTCAGGGGCGCGGGGAACTGCGCGACCAGCCACAACGAACCCGCACCCGCCAACAACCCACACCCCCCAAGCCATTGGGCGAAAAGCCCACCGACCGCCGATGGTTCAAGCGCAGGCGCACCCCCACGCAACCCCCGGCCTACGCGGCCGAAGTACAAGCCCTGGCCGTAACCCGCGACCGCACCCAGGCCCTACGCCACGTAGACCTCACCGTCACCCCCGGCGAAACCATCGCCCTCATGGGCCGCAACGGCGCCGGAAAATCCACCCTGCTCAACACCCTCGTCGGCCTGGTCAAGCCCTCTGCAGGAGCCGTCACCCTCGGCGGAGCCGTAGGCCTGGTCCCACAGGAACCCCGCGACCTCCTCTACGCCGACACGGTCGCCGCCGAGTGCACCGCCGCCGACGCCGACGCAAGCGCAGCGCCCGGCACCTGCCGCACCCTCGTCTCCGAGCTCCTCCCGGACATCTCCGACGACACCCACCCCCGCGACCTCTCCGAGGGCCAGCGCCTGACGCTCGCGCTGGCGGTCGTCCTGACCGCCCGCCCTTCGCTGCTCCTCCTAGACGAACCGACCCGGGGACTGGACTACGCCGCGAAGGCCCGCCTCGTCACGCTGCTGCGCGACCTCGCCGCCCAGGGGCACGCCATCGTCCTGGCCACGCACGACGTGGAGCTGGCCGCCGAGCTCGCGCACCGGGTCGTGCTGCTCGCCGAGGGCGAGGTGATCGCGGACGGCCCGGCAGCGGACGTAGTGGTCGCCTCGCCGTCCTTCGCCCCGCAGGTGGCCAAGATCCTCGCCCCGCAGAAGTGGCTCACGGTCGCCGAGGTGAGGGAGGCCCTCGCATGACCGGCGGCTCCACTCGCCAGGCCCGGGCCGTCCGCCTGGGACCCCGCTCCATCGCCACCCTCGTCCTGGTCAGCGCGGTCGGCGTCGCCGCGCTCGGCTGGCCCTTTCTCGCTCCGCCCACCGCACAGGTGAGCGCGCATGCCCAGGACGCCCCGTGGCTGTTCACCGGCCTGCTTCTGCTGCTGGTCGCCGTCGTCGCCGCGACGATCTCCGAGTCCGGGCTCGGCCCGAAGGCGGTGGCGATGCTGGGCGTGCTGGCGGCGACCGGCGCCGCCCTGCGCCCCCTCGGCGCCGGTACGGCCGGTATCGAGCCGATGTTCTTCCTGATGGTGCTCAGCGGCCGGGTCCTCGGCCCCGGCTTCGGCTTCGTTCTCGGCGCGGTGACGATGTTCGCGTCCGCTCTGCTCACCGGCGGGGTGGGGCCGTGGATGCCGTTCCAGATGCTGTCGATGGGCTGGTTCACGATGGGCGCCGGACTGCTGCCGGGCCCGGACCGCCTGCGCGGCCGCGGTGAGCTGCTCCTGCTGGCCGGCTACGGCTTCCTCGCCGCCTTCGTCTACGGCACGGTGATGAACATGCAGGGCTGGCCCTACCTCGACCCGGACGGCTCGCCGCTCGCCCCCGACCCGCAAGCCGGGCCTCTCGCCAATCTCGCCCGCTTCGTCGCGTACTGCCTGGCCACGTCGCTCGGCTGGGACCTCGGACGGGCGATCGTCACCGTCGTCCTCACCTTCACGCTCGGTCCGGCGATCCTCAAGGCGCTGCGCCGAGCCACGCGCCGGGCGGCCTTCGAGAGCCCGGTCACATTCGACGCTCCCACAGGGTGAGGGCCCGAGCGCGGACCGTCAGCAACCCGGTGAACCACCCCACATGACCCACATCACCTACGATCCGCCCTAGTGGGACAAATCGGATGCCATGTTCACGTCTATTTGGGTCCTGACCTGCGCATTGAGAGCCACGTCACACAAACGACCTTCACCCTACATACGACTACAACTAGCAAACAGGCTCATTGCGGACACCTTCCCGGCCTGCTTCTCTGGATGACGTCGCACGGCGCCGACGTGCCCTCAGGGCCGCGGCGCCGACGCATGCCCCCCGCCTCGCATCGCGTGGTTCCGGCATGCCCGCGGCGCACTGTCCCCGAAGAAAGGCTCCCCGTGTCCGTCGTTTCCACCTTCCGTCGCCTCTCCGCTCCGAAGAAGGCCCTCGCCGGTGCCGCCATGGCCGCCGCCACCGCCGGCACCCTGTTCGCCGCCGCGCCCGCGCAGGCCGCGACGACCGGGGCCGGCTCGGCGCAGCAGATCGCGCAGAAGATGATCTCGGACTCGGCCCAGTACCAGTGCTTCTCCAAGATCGTCGACCACGAGAGCGACTGGAACGTCAACGCCACGAACGCCTCCAGCGGCGCCTACGGCCTCGTGCAGGCCCTGCCCGGCAACAAGATGGCCTCCGCCGGCTCCGACTGGAAGACCAACCCGGCCACCCAGATCAAGTGGGGCCTGGACTACATGAAGGACCGCTACGGCAGCCCGTGCGGCGCCTGGAACTTCTGGCAGTCGAACGGCTGGTACTGAGCCGACACCGCCAGACAGAACCGAAGGCGGCGGCCCCCCGATCCCCGGGGCCGCCGCCTTCGCCGTACCCGCAGCCGCTCGGCTTCCCTCAGAGCCTGGTGACGCCTTCCTCTTCGAGGATCCCGCGTGTGTCCAGGAGCGGACGGCACCCCTTGACCTTGCTGTCGACGTACTCCCGGTGATGGGTGAGCAGGATGTAGAGGTCGGCCTCGGCCCCGGAGGGGTCCGCCACCCGCTCGACCGGCCGGCCGTCGACCCGCCAGTCCGACACATACGGGTCGTGGTAGGCCAGTTCGGCTCCCGCAGCGATCAGTTTGCGTGCCACCGACGCTGCCGGCGTCTCCCGCTCGTCGGCAATGTCGGGCTTGTACGTCACGCCCAGCAGCACCACACGTGCCCCGGCCAACGCCTTGCGGTCCTCGTTGAGCACCCTCATGCCCCGGTTGACCACGTACTCCGGCATCCGGTTGTTGATCTCCCCGGCCAGCTCCACGAAGCGGAAGGGATAGCCGAGGGTGCGGACCTTGTACGACAGGTAGTTGGGATCGATCGGGATGCAGTGCCCTCCGACCCCGGGGCCGGGGTAGAAGGCCTGGTAGCCGAAGGGCTTGGTCTTCGCCAGGGAGATCGCCTCCCACAGGTCGATGCCCAGGTCGTGGCAGAAGACCGCCATCTCGTTGACGAGCGCGATGTTGACGTGCCGGTAGGTGTTCTCCAGTAACTTCGCCATCTCGGCCTCCTTCGGGGAGGAGGCGCGGTGGACGGCGTCGATGAACCGACCGTAGAACGCGGCGGCGGCCTTGGTGCAGGTCGGGGTCAGTCCGCCGACGACCTTGGGGGTGTTCACGATCCCCCAGGTCTCGTTGCCCGGATCGACCCGCTCGGGGGAGAACGCCAGATGGAAGTCCCGGCCGGCAATCAGGCCGCTCTTCTCCAGCAGCGGCTGCACGACCTCCTCGGTGGTGCCCGGGTAGGTCGTCGACTCCAGCACCACCAGCACGCCGGGGCGCAGATGGTCGGCGATGGTCTCGGCCGCGGCGGACACGGCGGTCAGGTTGGGCCCCTGGGTCTCCGACAGCGGGGTGGGGACGCAGATGACGATGGTCTCCGCCGAGGCGAGGACCTCGGGGTCAGTGGTGGCCGTGAAGCCGAGGGCGAGCATCTCCCGCACCTCGGCGTCGGAGAGATCGTCGACATGGCTGCGGCCGGCGTCGAGGTCGGCGACGACCCGTTGGTTCACGTCCAGACCGACCACCGACAGGCCGCCCTTGACGGCGGCCTGGGCCAGCGGGAGGCCTACGTATCCCAATCCGATGACGGCCAGATCTGTCGAGCTTTCCGTTCCCTTGCTTTTCAATTGCCGTTCCCTTTCCTGCACGAGGCACACGGTGCACACGGTGCACCGGAAATGGCGTTCTCATTGCACATAGTGGAAAGTCAGCCGGGAGACAGCCGTCCTGGCGGCTTCCAGTACGTCGGCTTCTGGTGGTCCTGACGCGATGGCCAGGGCCGGTCGGTCGAAACTGCCTTTGATCCTGGACACGGTGGCGCCCGGCGGCTTGAGGATTTCCGTGCGGACCACGTGTTCCACGGCGTCGGCGGCGTCGCGCCCCGTCACCTCGGTCACCGTGGCGGCGTCACCTTCGGGTTCGTCGGCGGAGTACCACACGGCCGCCCGGTGCTTCCGGCTCGGCTCCAAATCGCTCGGATGCACGGGAATCAGTGCGCCGTGGCGAGCGACGAGTTCAATGTAGTCGATGCCCGTGGCCAGTTCCACCAGTATTCCGATTCTGTCACCTCCCATTCGGTTGTGACTCTCGACGAGTTTCGGTCCGGAAGGGCTGAGGATAAATTCGGAATGGCCGGGTCCGTCCGTGAGTCCGATATGGTCGAGGACCTCACACACGGAATTCTCGATCCGTTTCCGGTCGTTGTCGTCCAAACGCGCGGGAATCAGATGCCCCTGTTCCACCGGGCTCTCGGGCAGCTTGAACTTCTCGGTGACCGCGAGGACATGGTGGCGGCCCGCCACGGAGAACGTCTCCACGCTGAACTCGGGCCCACTGACCATCTCCTCGACCAGACATCGGCCCGTCCGATCGGCGTCGCGGGCGCGCTCGACCGCCTCGGCGAGCCGGTCCGCCTCGTGGACGAAGGTGACGGCCATGCTGGCTTCCGAGTCCAGTGGCTTGACGACGCACGGGAAGCCGACGCCGTCCAGCGAGTCCAGTGGCCGGCCGGGCTCGAGAACGGCGCTGTTCACGCGGCCGCACTCCAGGTCGGCGACCTTCAGCCGGGTCGCGTACTTGTCCCGCAGCACCCGCGTGACCGCGAGGTCCACGACGCATCGGGCGTCCAGCCCCGCGGCCAGCGCGGCGGCCACCTCGTAGTAGCTGTCGTGGTAACTGGCGACGACCTCGATGCCGGTCCCGAGATGGGGCGCGAGGTCGTTGTCGTCGACCGTGCCGGACTGCACGGCGTCGGACGAGAGAGGGACGACCTTCGCATACCCTTGGTCGTCGGCCGGGATCACTTTGTCGGCTTCGACGGCCAGGACCACTTCGTGGCCGGCGTCCATCAGTGTGCGATGGCAGGGGCGGTTGGTCCCCACTACAAGAATCTTCACAGTTGCTCCTGGGTCGACTTTCCACGGGCGGGACGCCCCCACCGGGCCACGCCGGCGAACATCAGCGCCACCGTCGCGGCCAGCAGCCAGAAACCCCGGTCGGCGTGGAGTCCCTGCATCCAGGCGAGCACGGTGAGGCCCGCCGACGCCCCGGCGGTCTCTCCGACGGCGGTCGCGATCGACACGACGCTGTAGCCCGCGGCCCGTTGGGTGGGGTCGATCTTCTCCAGCAGGCTCACGTCCACCGAGGGCACGAACATCGCCTCGGCCGTCGAGAAGACCACGACGAGCGCCACGAGCCCGATGAATCCCGGCAGGGCGCCGCCGATCAGGAACGCGACGCCGAAGGTCACGAAGGACAGCGCCATCAGCAGGTCGGCGTCGCCGCGCGTGATGCGTTCGAAGGCGTGCCCCAGGGGGACCTGGAGCACGATGATGAGCAGGGCGTTGGCCGTGAACAGCAGTCCGAGTTCGGCGCCCGCGTCCAGGCTCTCGGTGACGTAGAGCGGCAGGGCGTTGAAGAGCTGGGCGTAGAGAAACCATCCGAACGCGTTGGCCATCAGCAGGCGCCACAGGTGCGGAGTGCGGATCACCTCACGGTAGACGGCCCATCCCGGCCGCGCCGCCGCAGTGCTCTTCGGGCTGCGCAACGACCAGGCGGACACCGTTCCGGCAAGGGCGTACATCCCGCCGATCGCCATGAACAGCAGCTGCTTTCGCCCCTCGTCGATGATGAACAGGGCCACCGGGGCGGCCACCGCGCTCGCGATGTTGACGGCCACGTTGATCGTCGCGAAGGCCGTGGTCCGCGAACTGACGCCGTCGCTGGCCTCGGCGGCGACCTGCTTGCTGGCCAGGGCGTTGATCGAGACTCCGATCCCGGCCAGGAAGAGAACGGCCAGGACGGCCGCGAAGGAGGACGCCGTGGGCAGCAGCGCGAAGGCCGCGCCGGCCAGCCAGCAGCCGGCGAGGAGCGACATGCTCGGCCGCAGCCTGTCCATGAACACGGCGAGGGGGATCTTGGCGACCTTGGACGAGATGAGGAAGGTGCTGGAGCACAGGGCCACCTGGCCCGCGGTCAGCTTCTCGTCCCGCAGCGCGACGACGAGCACCGACAGAACGCCGAAGTAGCCCATGCCGACGATGCCGTAGTGCGCGACCACCATGGCCAGCCGCGTGGTGAAGCGCGGTTTCGCGGTGCCCTGCTCCACCTGAACACCGCTCACCGCTGCGGCGCCTGGTTGGTCCAGGCGCCGGGGTCGGCGCTCTCGCGGAACTCACGCTGGGGCCCCTCGCGCACGATGATGACGTCCTGGGGCCGCAGATCGATGTCCTCGGCCGTCACCAGACGGTCGGCGGACAGGATCAGGTTCAGATGGTTCGGGAGATGGCTCTCGTCGTATCCGGCGAACACGCCCAGCTTGCGGTCCCCGATCCAGAAGGTGTCGCCCCGGGTGAGCATCGCCGGGTCGAGGAACTCGATGAATCCGAGGTACGCCACATGGTCGATGCGCGCGCCCGCCACATCCGTGTCCTCGCGCGTGACGACCAGCTCGTGGATGTCTCCGGCACGGATGCAGGCCGATCCGGCGTGGGCGAGCAGCATGCCCCGGCGGACCGTCTCGTGGAACAGCAGGCGCACGACGCTGGTGCGGACCGGCAGCTTGCTCGGCATCCGCAGCCGGACGTGCTTGCGCCGGCCGCGTTCCAGCGCGTCGTGGACGATGCGGACCAGGGCGAGCTGATCCGGATGGGCGGTGTCGTCGGCCACGCCGGACACGAAGTCGTCGACGATGCCGACGTATTCGTGGGCGAGCGACGACTTGAACTCGGTGAAGCCCTCCAGCATGTCGGCCGACAGGACGCTGCCGTCCGTGAGGGTGACCTCGATGTCCTTGGCCTCTCCCGCCGTGAAGGCCCAGTCGAGTTCGACCCTGACCTCTTCGCCCGCCCCGCCTTCGAGGTCGAGCACGGCGTAGTGCTCCATGCCCTTGCGGACGTCGCCGAGGGTCACGTCCCGCAGGGTCAGTTCGCCGACGACGACCCGGGCCATGTCCAGCGCGTTGGGGCCGTTGTCGACGATGCAGCCGCCGCCGCACCGGTCGCGGTCCAGGTACCAGTCCTCGCCGCCCGTGTGCTCCCGGATGTCCTCGTGGTAGCGGACCTTGACGGAGCGGACGGCCGCGTCGCGGGTGGCGATGTCGTCGCGCAGGGACAACAGGTTCCGGTTGAACCGGCGGTGGAAGGCCGTACGCAGAAGCACGCCGTGCTCCTCGGCCTTGCGCACCAGTTCCGCGGCCTCGGCGGGGTCGAGGGTCAGGGGTTTCTCGCAGCACACGTGCAGTCCGGCGCCCAGCAGATCGGAGACCACGGGGCCGTGGACGTGGTTGGGAAGCGCCACGATCACCGCCTCGCAGTCCCGCGCGGAGATGAGGTCCGTGTGCGAGGTGTAGGTGGCGATCTGCTGGCCGGCGTACTCCTCCAGGCGCGCGGGAGACGCGTCGCAGACCGCAGTGAGCGTCACCCCGGGGAGCCGGTCGATCGCCGCGACGAACTCACGGCCGATGACACCGAGTCCGATGATGCCCAGCTTCATGCGCTTTCCTTTCCGTGCCTCTGGTTCTGCTCTCGTCGCTGGTCCCCGGACCGGACGTGTTCGGCGAAGGCGAGCGTCAGCCGCTCCATCCGCTCGGCGTACTCCTGAAGGTCCTGCAGCCGCACATGTTCGAGATCCGTATGGGCCCCGTTGCGCCCCAGGTCTCCGGGCCCGCACACCACGACGTACTCGGCGTGCTCGGCGGCCCAGATCGCATCGCAGGTGAAGGCCGATCCGTCGGCGGCGCCGTCGTGCCGTTCCAGCCCCGCGGCGGCGAGCACGCCCTCCAGCCGGGGATGGCGGTTCGCCAGCGCCGGGTAGCCGCGCTTGAGCCAGTTCAGGGTGACCACCTGCTCGTACCGGCTCGCGACCTGCCGCGCCGGGGCCGACCCCGCCAGGTCGGAGCGGAATTGCCCCGGGAGTTCCCGGAAGGCACGCTCCACCGCGGCTTCGAGGCGGGCCCGGGCCACGTCGTCGTAGTAGGCGATGTTGAGCTTGAGGGATCCGGTCCCGTAGACCCGGTTGTGGGAGGTGCCGGTGTGCAGGCCGGCGATGCAGAGCTTGGCGTTCACCTCCTCGGCGACCGGGGCCAGGGTGCGGGACAGATGGACCGCGGCGTGGCCCAGCACCAGGGTCGCGTTGGTTCCCTCGTAGGGGTGGTCGTCCGTGCTGTCCTGACCGGACACCGCGATCTGCGGGGTCATCACCGCGCTGGAGCAGTCGAGGAACCGGTTGCCGGTGGGCTCGGCCACCACCATGAGGGCGGCGTCGATCCCGGCCTGGCGCAGGGCGAACCGAGTGCCGTAGGTGCCGAGGGCTCCGCCTTCCTCGGCCGGCACGCTCATGACCAGCACGCGGATGTGCTCGCGCAGTTCGGGTCGGCGGGCGAACGCCCGGGCCACTCCCGTCATGGCGGCGATCCCGGGCCCCTTGTCGTCGACGGTCCCCCGGCCGCGCAGGAACTCGCCGTCGAGGCGCGGGGGCAGATGCGGTCCGACCGTGTCCAGGTGGAAGTTGATCACCATCGTGCGGTGAGCATCCGTCGCGTCCCCGATGCCGAGCACGACGGACGGCTGTGCCGCGAGGAAGTCGGGGCCGTACTCGTCGGCCGCGTCCGTGACGACGGCGGGGACGAGCGGGTCGTCGAGCAGGGCGAGGCCCGGGGCGAAGCGTGCCACCGTGGTGAACCCCCGCTGGGCCGCGCCCTTTTCGACCAGGTCCTGAGCGGCGGCGAAGCCGCGTGGGTCGCCTCCCTCCAGAGGGGAGACCGTGTCGACCGACAGGACGTCGACGAGCCAGTCGAGGTCTTCAGCTCGGTCCATGCCCGACTTCCCCCTCCACCGTGTTCGAGGCCGCGGCGGGGCGCACCACCTTCGCCAGCAGGTTCTCGGTCAGTTGCCCGTAGGCGAGGTACTCCGCCGGCATACGGGAGGCGTCGCCGCGCTTCTTCTGGTGCGGGACCAGGTGGAGATGGGGCTCGATGCTGTAGAGCCCCCGGTATCCGGACTCCTCGAGGAGTTCGACGCACTCCAGCACGCGGGAGTCCCCGGTGCCCGGTTCGACGAAGACCACCTCCCCGTCGACGGTCGTGCTGTCCTTCACATGGACGTGCTGGACGTGCTGGACGATCGGGGCGAGGAACTCCAGGGAGTCATAGCCGTACGAGACTCCGTTGCCGGTGTCGAACAGCAGGGTCAGATGGGGGCTGCCGACCTCGGCCAGCATTTCCAGCGACTTGTGCGGGTCGGTGGAGGCCCAGCCGTGGCAGTTCTCGTGCAGGAGGGTGATCCCCAGGTCGCTCGCCCGCGCGGCCAGGTGGGACATGCGCCGTAGCGCGGCGCGACGCCAGTCCCCCTCGGGGCGGCCGTCGTTGGGGTAGGACATGACGCGCATCCGCGTCGTGCCGTAGGTGCGCCCGATGGCCGCGTACCGGTCGAGCATGCGCGCGTCCTCGTCGAGGGGGCGCCCGACGTCGTAGGCCCAGCTGCCGATCGGGGTGTCCAGTACGGCCACGGTGATCCCGGACTCGCGCAGCCGGCGGGCGTGTTCCTCGTGCCGGTCGTCGGGGATGTCGTGCAGCGCGGTCCCGTCGATCGTGCGCAGTTCGAGGGCCCGCCAGCCGAGTTCCCGGTGGAGCCGAATCTGGTCTTCGAGGGCCTTCGCGCCTTCGTCCCCGATGCCCAGGAGTCGGCCTGTCCCGTTCTCGCCCATGGTCATGCGCCGCTCCCCTTCGCCGTGCCGGCCAGGTGCTCGATGCTCTCGGCCTCGGTGTCGTCCAGGTCCGCGAGCACGGGGATCAGCACTTCTCCGTGGTCGAGGGTGCGCACCGGGATCGAGTGCCGGGTCAGGACGGCCAGCGCGTCGGCCGACACCCGGGTCAGGACGACGCCGCCGCCTTCGTGGAGGTCGGGGGCCGGTCGTGCCCCGAAGTCCGTCCAGGCCTGAGTCAGCCGGGAGCGGAGTTCGGTGAGCCGTTTCCCACGGTCGGGTGCCGTGGGGAGTTGGGCCAGCAGGTAGCGGGCGTTGACCTCGTCGACACGGGAGTTCACACCGACGTACTCGTGGTGGAAGCGGCGCCCGACCGGCTGACCGTGGTTGCGCAGCGCACGCCAGTGCTCTTCCAGCGCCGTGTCCCGGGTGAACAGCACCGCCATGTCGCCGGCGGGGGGCAGTTCCTGGGAGCCGGACAGGTCCAGCATGATGGCGTCGAGCGGCCGGTCCGCGAGGGCTTCGACCGTCGACAGCTCCCTGACCACCACGCCGTGCCGACGGCTGTCGTCCGGCGAGCCCGCGGCCGGGAGCTCGGAGCGCGCGCAGTCGTACAGCGTCCAGCGCCCCCCGGGGCGAGGCGCGCCGGAGTCGAAGGTGAGGGCGCTGCTGCGGCGCCCGGCGGAGATCGCCGCGGCGGCCTGGCTCGGCAGGTGCGCGCCCTGGACGGCGTCGTCCGCGGCGTCCGCGCTCAGGGCGAGGAGGAGGACCGCGCCGAAGAGGCCGCTCACGCCGACCGCGCGCCACCCCGGCAGGTTCTCGACGAGCGCCTCCTCCAGCGCGCTCGTGGCCGTCTTGAGGATGTACATGTCCGACTCCGCCGTGTGCTTCAGGCACTCCTGGAGCAGATCGACGTCGAGGAGTCGGCGGCTTCCCTGAATGGCGTCGCCCATCAATTCGCCTTTGCTGAATAGAAGTCGGTGATCGCGGAGCAGACCTCGTCGACGTCTGCGTCGGTCATGTCGGGGTAGAGCGGCAGCCCGAGCGCGCGGGTGGCGGCGTACTCGGCGTTCGGGAACGACGCCCTGCGGTCGGCGGGGCCGGAGCCCGATCCGGAGCCGGAGAAGCACGGCTGGTCCGCGATCGTGCGCGGGTAGTACGCCTCGGTCTCGACACCGCGTTCGGCCAGGAAGGCGGCCAGCTCGTCGCGGTGTTCCAGCTCGGCCAGGTAGACGTACCAGACGCGGTTCTGGGGCTGCTGGGCCTCTTTCAGGCGGGGTGTGCGTACTCCTTGGACCGCCTTCAGGCGTTCGTCGTAGCGCTGCGCGAGTTCACGTCGTCGTTCGATCTCGCCGTCGAGTCGGCGGGCCTTGGCCAGGAGTACGGCCGCCTGCACCTCGTCGGCCTCGCTGCACCAGGGCGTTGCGGACACCCCCGCCACCACCTCGCGGGCCCGGTCGGCCAGCCCGAGGTCGTCGGTGACGATGACACCGCAGTCGCCTAGCCCTCCCCAGGTCTTGGTGGGGAAGAACGACAGGACGCCGCCGGCGCCGAAGCGGCCCGCGTGCAGGCCGCCCTGGGTCATGCCGATGGCCTCGGCGCTGTCCTCCAGCAGGAGCAGTCCCCGCTCGTCGCACAGGGTGCGCAGCGGCTCCATGTCGGCCATCTGGTGGAAGAGATGCACCACGAGTACGGCCGCGGTCCGTTCGGTGACGGCGGCGGCGACGGAGTCCGCGGTCAGGGCGTAGCTGTCCGGGTCGACGTCGACGAACACGGGCGTCGCGCCTGCGTGCACGACACACGACGCGGTGGCGAAGAAGCTGTAGACCGGGACGATCACCTCGTCACCGGGTCCGATGCCGGCGGCGAGCAGGAGGGCGACGAGCGCGTCGGTGCCCGAGTTGCACGCCACGGCGTGTGCCGCGCCCGTGCGGGAGGCGACCTCGTCCTCCAGTTGCCGCACCAGGGACCCGTTCGTCCGGGTGGGAGAGGACCTCAGGCCGTTCAACGCCTCGGTGAGGAAGTCCTCTTCCTCAGCCAGGGCTCGGTGTGTCGTGAAGAACCGTACGGGCATCATCTGCTCCTCGTATGCGGCGTGCCGCCGCGCGCACTGTCAAAATGAGATCCGCCGCGTCGATGTGGTGGTCGAAGGGGACGGTGGGGGACGTCAGACCCGCTCGTTCCTCGAAGGCGCCGTAGGCGTGGTCGAGGAAGGCGTCGATCGGCCGGTCGTCGTAGCGCAGTTGCGGCATGCCGTTGCGGCGCACCCGGGACCAGGGCCTGTCCCGGCTCAGCGGCAGTCCGACCTCGCACCACCTGGTCCCGGTCCCCGCCGTCAGCCGTATGTGGCGCCGGCGCTCGGCGGCGGCGAGGTCGGTGGACAGGTGGGAGACCGCCCCGTTGCGATGGCGCAGCCTGAGCCTGGCGCCGCCCGAGGACGGATCGTGCGCCGCCCATGGCGCGGGCCAGCACTCCGCCTCCTCCACCTCGTCCACCGGTCCGAGCAAGTGCCGTGCGAGCAGCGCCTGATGGGGCAGTTCGACGTCGAAGGCGGAGGTGGTCCCGCCGCGGTTGCGGGTGGAGTCGACCCGGCGGAACTTCTCCTGCGCCATGTGCAGGACCAGTCCGTCGCCGTCCGAGCCGGCGAGGGTCAGCCGGACGAAGTCCCGCGCGGTCTGTACGGCGGCGGAGTACGGCCAGACCGCCATGGGCAGGATCGTGAGGTCCGGGACCTCGGCGACCCAGTTGCCGAGCAGGTCGAGTTCCGCGCTGCTCGACGCGATCGGCTTCTCCAGCACGAACCTGCGCACCCCACGCTCGATCAGCTCGCCGAGGATCGGCACATGGGTCGGCGTGGGGGTGCAGATGTGCACGACGGCATCGGAGGGCCTGTTGCGCTCCGTGAACGCGTCGAAGTCCGGGACCCACGGGACGTCCTGCTGGGGCACCGGGTCGACGAACACCACCGGCTGGTCCGGGCGTACCCGCCGCAGTGAGCGGTGGTGCAGTTCCCGTCCCGCGACCCCGGCGCCCATGATCACGGTCGTCAGCATGAGCCGGTCAATCGCTCGTAGCGGGCGCGATAGGCGGCGTCCGCCTCCTTCATGGCGATGCTCAGCCGGGACTCCGCGGCCGGGTGGAGCGCCTTCGCCCATACGGAGGCGGGCTGTGGGGTCAGTCCGCGCAGCCGCTTGAATTCATGCGCGTTCTTGCCGAACCACACGCGCTCGACGCCGTTGCGCAGGGCGTTCTCCAGCGGGCGGTGGTACCCGAGGTTGGCGTAGATACGCGCGTCGACGGCCGTCTGCCGCCTCCCCCAGCGCAGGACATGACCGCTCGAGGCGCCGGACAGCATCATGACGAACCCGAGGAGAAGTCCACTCTCGTCGACCGCGACCTCGATGGTGCCGCCTCCCATACCGGCGAACTGTGCGAAGGCGGAGTCGGCGAACTCGGGCACCGGGTGTCCGTAGGCCGCCATGAACTCGGCGTGCATGGCGATCACGTCGGACTCGTCGCCGACCTCGAACTCCCGGACCGTGATGGCGGCTTGCTCGAACCGCTTGCGGTCGTTGGTGAAGTTCCGCCTGGGTACCCGGGGCAGTGAGGCGATCAGTTCCTCGACGGAGTCGTGCCGTCCGGTGTCGAAGTACCAGTCGGCGTCGTAGAACGCGCTCTGGAATCCCGCGTCGGCCAGCATGTCGCACAGGTCGGCGGAACTGTTCTCCACCCAGGGAACGACCACGCCGTCGAACCCGTCCGCGCGCGCCCCGTCGACCAGGTCGTCTACCAGGCGGGCCAGTTCGCCGGGATCCCCCAGCAGTCCCGAGCGGAAACGGACGGGCGTGCCCAACACCAGCCAGCGGCCGCCGACGACGTCCGCGTCCACGTCCACGTCGACGGCGTTGAGGTAGGACGGCAGATGGAAGGTCAGTGGGATCCGGTCGAGGTACTCATGGCCGAGGACCGCCGCCGACCACTCGTCCTCGCTGCGCGCGTAGATGTGTGTCTCGACCCTGCCGGCCAGCTGCGTGTCGGCGAACGACAGGAAGCCGGCGCTGTACAGCGGGTCGCCGGACAGCGACTGGAGCCGGTCGTCGCCGCCCTGCCGCAAGGGCACTCGTGCGCTGCTGCGGTCGGCCGCGGTCACGACGGTTCCCTTTCGATCTCGATCTGGAGGGATTCGATGTGGCCACGGGCCAGTTCGACGGCCGTGTCGGCGTCGTCGGCCGTGACGCGCACCCGGGCCAGCCGGCTGAGTGAGGATCGCAGCGGCTCGACCTTGTCGCCGATCTGGGCGAGCGGGCGGGCGTCGCGGACCGACTCGATGTCCTGGAGTTCGTCGAGGCCGCGGACGGTCGTCAACGTGCCTCCCTGATCGGAGCCCGCGTACCAGATGGCGGCCGCGCCCCGGTAGTGCAGCCCCTTGCGGGCCTCGTCCTCCGACCACTGCGGAGCCGGAACGGGGCTGCCCCCGGCCTGGAGCACCGTCGCCTCGTCGAGATGCCAGCCCGTGCAGTCGTGGACGAGTTCGATGATCTCGTCCCCGGCCTTGCGCAGATGGGTCTCGACGATCTCCGGGCCGGAGGGCGAGAGGATCACCTCGGTGTGGCCGATCCCGAACCCGACGCCGAGCGCCGTGAGAACGGCGTCGACGTAGGAGGCGATCTGTTCGTGGTCCGCCGCGGACAGCCGGGCCGGGATCACATGCCCGATCTCCACCTTGGTGTGGGGGTCCACGAACTTCTCGGTGACGGCCGCTATGTGGTGCCGGCCGTCGATGGTGAAGCTCTCGACGCTGAACTCGGGGCCGCTCACGAAGCCCTCCATCATGGGAGGGGTGACGGCCAGACAGGCCCCGTGCTCTCCGACGTCCGCTCCCCACCGCTCGGCGTACCGGTAGGCGGCCTCGACCTCCTGCGGGCCGTGGACGACGGTGACGCCCGCACTGCCACGGCCACCGCTCGGCTTGACCACCACCGGATAGCCCCAGGCGGCCGCCGCGGCGAGCGCCTCCTCGACGGACTGTGGCCGGGCCGAGGGGACTTGGGTGAGCCCGGCTTTCGCCAGCACCTGACGCATACGGTGCTTGTTGTTGACGAGCTCGACGAGTTCCGGGGCGTGGTAGGTGAACCCCTGGTCGGCCGCGATGGCCGCTGCCTTGTCCTGGTCGATCTCGGCCAGGGCGACGACCCGTTCGAAGGGCAGCGCCTCCTGAATGGACCGGGCGGCCTTGACCCACGCGGACACCGGCGCGTCGTCCGGCAGCACGCCCGCGAAGTCGTTCGCGCCCAGCTCCGGCACCAGCGCCAGACCGGAGGCCCGCAGCAGGGCGACCGTCGTCACCTCGGGGTGGAGGCGGCGCAGGTCGGACTGGAGTCCGCGCCCGCCCCCGACGAGCAATAGCCGTGACATGTGCAGTCTCCGATCAGAGCGTGAAGAACCTCGGCACATCGCCGGTCCAGGCCGGGTCGACGGCCCGCATGGGAGAGACGTCGTCGCGGGTGCGGACCCCGCAGGTGCGCCACTGTTCGTGCAGTGCGGCGACCGCGTCCTCGTCGACCTCGACACCGAGTCCGGGACCGGTCGGGACGGCCACGCTGCCGTTCTTGAAGGTCAGTTCCTCGCTGGGAACGATGATGTTCTCGGTCTGCCACGGCGTGTGCGTGTCGCAGGAGTAGGCGAGCGAGCGGGCCACCGCGCCGAAGTGCGTCATCGCGGCCAGGCTGATGCCCAGGTGCGTGTTGGAGTGCATCGAGAGCTTGAGGCCGAAGGTCGCGCAGAGCTGGTCGAGCTCGACGGACTTGCGCAGCCCTCCCCAGAAGTGGTGGTCCGAGAGGATCACCTGCGGGGCGCCCTCCCGCACCGCTTCCGGGATGTCGGGGAAGGAGGTGACGCACATGTTGGTGGCCAGGGGCATCGACACCCTGCGGGCGACCTCGGCCATGGCGCGCGTGCCGGACACCGGGTCCTCGAGGTATTCGAGTTCGCCGTCCAAGTGCTGGCCGACCGCGATGGCCACGTCGGCCGTCCATGCCGCGTTCGGGTCAATTCGCACCGGCAGGTCGGGAAACTCCGCACGCAGTGCTCGTACGGTTTCGATCTCCTGCGCCGGCGGAAGGACGCCGCCCTTCAGCTTGATGGACTGGAAGCCGTATTCCGACACCATCCTGCGGCACTCTTCGACCATGGCCTCGGGGGTGAGTACCTCACCCCAGGAGTCGGCCGGGTACGGCTTCTGCGGGTGTTCCGCCCACTTGTAGAAGAGATACGCGCTGTATTCGACGCGGTCGCGGCGCCGTCCGCCCAGGAGATCCGAGACCGGCCGCCCGAGGGACTTGCCCTGGAGGTCGAGACAGGGAACTTCGAAGGCCGAGAAGACTGCGGCCCTGGTCTTCACCGAGGCCGCGTTCGCCATGGGATAGCCGGCGCCGGCCGGGAGGTCCGTGGTGATCGAGTCCGCATTCGTGAGCAGTTCGTCGTCCACGATCGACTCGATGTGATTCAGATCGAATACGTCGACACCGTCGAGGCGCGGCGCGACTGCGCGCAACCAGTGGAGCATGACATCGTCGCCGTAGGTCTCACCCCAGCCGACCAGCCCGTTCGACGTGGTCACCTTGATGATGGACCGCAGGGCATGGGTCTGGTGAACGCCCTCCGAGTTGAGCAGCGGCGGGTCCTGGACCGCGATCGGGGTGATCTCGATGTCGGTAATGCGCATGCGTGTATTCCTTTCCGCTGAGGAAATTCCCAAGGGGAAAACAGACTTCACCGCAGACGACTACGCCCCGGACAGCCCTGGTCATGGGCTCGGAGCGTTACAGAATCGTCCGGAGTGTCCACGGACGTGAGAGGGCTGCGCCAAGAAACGGCTAAGAGACGGTCAACATCGCCAAAACAGCACCTGAAAATCCCCCTCCCCCGTCCACGAGGCATGTGCCTCACGGCAAAACACGAAGATGAACTTGAGACGACCAACGCTTAGGTAACGATGGTCAATCTCGTGCGCTCATGAGCGCAGATGATCTTACGTCTCTGCGACGATAAGTTAAGGGGGGAACGAGATTCAATAGCCGCCGGTTCCCGAAGCTGTCGACTCCGGCTTCAGGCGCGACTTTCGGCCTTTCTGCTCCGAAGAGCAATCGGCCGCATCCGGAAGTAACACGGATCTGAGCAGGGCGCGCATCGGGCACATGCCTCAAGGGCGGCTGAGGCGGAAGCGCTTGCTCCGGCCGACGGCCAGTCCTGACGGGGGCTCAGCCGCCCGTCGGGTGATCGGCCAGATCAAGACCCCCCTCCCCGCAGGCTGCTGGTATAAGGGGGCACCCCTGCGCCACGGCCGTGGCGCAAGTGAACGTGTCGTCTCGGGGGAGGCAGGAACGGGGCGTAGGGAAAAGGGGTGCTCCTGCCTCCCTCGGGACGGGTCAGCCGGTGCTGACCCGGAGTTCCTTCACACCGTTGATCCACGCGGAGCGCAGCCGGCGGGGGTCGCCGACCAGCCGTAGGTCGGGCAGGGCGTCGGCCACGGCGTTGAAGATGAGGTCGATCTCCAGGACCGCCAGGGACTTGCCGAGGCAGTAGTGCGGGCCGCCACCGCCGAAGCCGAGGTGGGGATTGGGGTCACGCGTGATGTCGAAGATGTCGGGATCGGCGAAGACCTCGGGGTCGTGGTTGGCGGAGGCGTAGAAGAGGCCAACCCGGTCGCCCTTCTTGATCTGCTTGCCGCCCAGCTCCGTGTCCTGCGTCGCCGTGCGCTGGAAGGAGGCCACCGGAGCGGCCCAGCGCACGATCTCCTCCGCCGCCGTCGCGGGACGCTCCCTCTTGTACAGCTCCCACTGCTCGGGGTGGGTGAGGAAGGCGTGCATGCCGTGGGTGATGGCGTTGCGGGTGGTCTCGTTGCCGGCCACGGCCAGCATCAGCACGAAGAACCCGAACTCGTCCGAGCGGAGATTGCCTTCGTCTTCCGCCGACACGAGCGTCGTGACGATGTCCTTCGCCGGGCACTCCTTCCGGTCGGCGGCCATGTTCATCGCGTACGCGATGAGTTCGGTGGCCGACTCCTGCCCGACCTCCTCCGTGATGGCGTACTCGGGATCGTCGTACGCGATCATCCTGTTGGACCAGTCGAAGATCTTGGCCCGGTCGTCCTGCGGGATGCCGATGAGCTCGGCGATGGCCTGGAGGGGCAGTTCGCAGGCGACCTCGGTGACGAAGTCGAAGGGGCCGGGGTGGGCGCGGGCGTTCGCGGCGATGGTCCGCGCCCGATTCCGCAGGCGCTCCTCCAGGGCGCGGATGGCGCGCGGGGTGAAGACGCGCTGGACGATCTGGCGGACCCGGGTGTGCTCGGGCGGGTCCATGTTCAGCAGGATCAGCCGCTGGGCGTCGATGGCATCGCGCTCTATGTGCTCGTTGAAGCGGATGATCGCGGTGTTGAGGGTGGACGAGAACAACTCCGGGTGCGTCGAGACGTACTTGACGTCCGCGTGCCGGGTCACCGCCCAATAGCCCTCGTCCTGGAACCCGGCCACGTTGCCGGCCTGCGGGATCCAGCGGACCGGTTCGGCGCGGCGCAGCTCGGCGAACTCCGGGAGGGGGACGCGGTGGTGCAGCACATCGGGGTCGGTGAAGTCGAACCCGTCGGGAAGCGCGGGACAGGGCATCGGAAGCTCCTGACGGTCCATCAGCTACGAGGGTCCCCGTGACGGTAGTAACGAGTTCTACAACAGGCAATAGCCATGAACCCCCCAATGTCCGCACGACCCTTGCGGGCATTGAACCTCCGTCAGCAAACTGCAACGCAGAACTAGAACGCGTACTAGTTCCGCAGAGCCCTCGGAGAGGATCCGCACCCATGGCTGCCGAACCCGTGATCGTCGAAGCCGTACGCACCCCCATCGGCAAGCGCGGCGGCGCGCTCGCCAACCTCCACCCCGCCTATCTCCTGGGCGAGACGTACCGCGAACTCCTGGGCCGCACGGGCATCCCCGCCGACGCCGTCGAGCAGATCGTCGGCGGCACGGTGACCCACGCCGGCGAACAGTCCATGAACCCCGCGCGCACGGCCTGGCTGACCATGGGCCTGCCGTACGAGACGGCGGCGACGACGGTCGACTGCCAGTGCGGGTCCTCGCAGCAGGCGTCGCACATGACGGCCAACATGATCGCGGCGGGTGTCATCGACGTCGGGATCAGCTGCGGCGTCGAGGCGATGTCACGGGTGCCGCTGGGGTCGGGGTCCAAGCACGGGCCCGGGAAGCCGTTCCCGGACGAGTGGAACGTCGACCTGCCCAACCAGTTCGAGGCGGCGGAACGGATCGCCCGCCATCGGGGACTGACGCGGGAGAACGTCGACTCACTGGGCCTGCTCTCCCAGGAACGGGCCGCCGCCGCCTGGGCCGAGGAGCGGTTCAAGCGGGAGACGTTCGCCGTCCAGGTCCCGACGACCGAGGAGGAGCAGCGCGCCGGGCAGGGCATGTGGCGACTGGTCGACAAGGACGAGGGCCTGCGCGACACGTCCATGGAGGCGCTGGCCGGCCTGAAGCCGGTCATGCCGACAGCCATTCATACGGCGGGCAACTCGTCGCAGATCAGCGACGGTGCGGCGGCGATCATGTGGGCCTCGAAGCGGATGGCTCGCGCCCTGAAGCTGCGACCCCGGGCGCGGATCGTGGCGCAGGCCTTGGTCGGCGCCGACCCGCACTTCCACCTCGACGGTCCGATCGACGCGACGCGGGCGGTGCTGGGGAAGGCCGGAATGTCGTTGAAGGACATCGACCTCGTCGAGATCAACGAGGCGTTCGCGTCCGTGGTGTTGAGCTGGGCGCAGGTCTTCGAGCAGGACCTGGAGAAGGTCAACGTCAACGGCGGTGGGATCGCGCTCGGGCACCCGGTGGGGGCCACCGGGGCCCGGCTGATCACGACCGCACTTCATGAACTGGAGCGGGCGGACAAGGAGTTCGCGCTGGTGACGATGTGTGCGGGGGGTGGGTTGGCCACCGGCACGATTATTCAGCGGCTGTAGCCGAGGTCCAGGTCACGAAGGTGGTGAACGCGGCGGGGTCGAGGGTGAGGGTCGGTCCCGCCGGGTTCTTGGAGTCGCGGATGGCGATGGTGGTGTGAGGGGTTTCGGCTATCTCGACGCAATCGCCACCCTGGTCACTGCTGTACGAAGACTTACGCCAGGCCAGGGCCCCGAGCGGCGCGCATTCGACGCACTGGCCGCCTTGGTCGCTGCTGTAGCTGGACTTACGCCACCGAGTCCCCATCGGGATCGCGTTGCTCTCCATAGCGTTCCTCCATCACGCGTCGGATCAGCTCCGCCGAATCCCTGAGGGAGAGGGAGGCGGCCTGAAGATGATCGTAACGGAGCGAGCAGTCCTTGACGGTGTCCGGGTTGGCGGTTGGATGCCCGCTCCCGTAGCCCTCCATATAGACGATGTCCGGATCGCTCTCGAAGCGGTAGAGGTTGAATGAGCCTGTCAGCCCCGCGTGCGCTCCGGCCGAGAACGGCAGCACCTGGATGTTGATCCGAGGATTGCGCTCGAACGACAACAGGTGGGCAAGTTGGCCGCGCATCGTCTCGCGACCGCCAATCTCCTGGTGCAGGGCGGCTTCGCTGAGAATCGCCCAGAGGACCGGTGACTTCCCCTTCTCGAAGATGCGCTGGCGAGCGAGTCGTACAGCGGTGCGGTCGTCGAGGTCCGTGTCGTCCAGCAGGCCGAGTACGGCACGCGCGTACTCGGGGGTCTGGAGCAAACCGTGCACCATGCCCATCTGGAAGGTGCAGATCTCTGTCGCCCGCGCCTCCAACTCCGCCACCTGCTGAAACCAGGCCGGAAGTTGACTACGCATCACCAGCTCATGCAGCCGGGACAGCGAGCCGCCCGTCCCCAGCGCGATGTCCACCCGCTCACTGAAGGGCAGCGTCGGCAGCTTTCGGGCCGTCTCGATCTGGCCGACCAGCGAGCCCGTGCAGTAGACGATGTCCCCGAGCTGCTTCTGCGTCAGACCCGCGGCCTCACGGTAGCGGCGTAGCTCGAAGCCGTAGTAGTCGAGGGGCGAGGCGCCCGGGTCAAGGGTGTTGATGTGGGTCACGCAGAACCCCTCTCACGCAACTCGGCCCACTTCGGGACCCGTTGTATCTGTTCCGTAGCCCAAAGTAGTTGCGCGAGGTCACGCTCGTACCGTGAACCGATACATTCCCCCCACTCCCCTGGCCCCCTTCCGTGCCCAGTACCGACTCCGCCTCACCGTCGGCGCACACTCGGCCCGGCACATCCGCGCCATCGCCCGCTCGCTGCTCGACGAGTGGGCGATGCATGAACTGGCCGACGCCGTGGAGCTGGGCGTGACCGAGCTGGTCGCCAATGTCGTACGGCATGTTCCGGACCGGCGCTGTGAGGTGGTGATCCTGCGGCAGGAGGGGGCGGTACGGGTGGAGGTGACCGATGGGTGCCGTCAACTCCCGGTGGTGTCCGCCGAGTTGTCGCTGGGGGCGGAGGGTGGGCGCGGGCTGCTTCTCCTGGACTCGGTGGCCGACAAGTGGGGTGTGGATCCCGTGTCGGGAGGGGGCAAGGCGGTGTGGTTCGAGTGCTGGTGCGGAAGCATCTGAGCGTGTCGATGCTGAGACCAGGGCAACTGTTCGACGACGTGGTGAAGGACGTGCTGAAGGACCCCGAATTCGGGGACGTCAGCGAGTCCGAGGCGCAAGCCGAGCGTGACGCCATTCTGGGGCGGACCCAGGAAGCGCAGACGGCATACCAGCACGCTGTCACCCGGGCTCGCCTGGAGTTTTGGCTGCGTCGGGGGTTGGTGGCGGCCGGCGCTCTCCCGCTGCTGATGCTGCTCACGGCGGCGGTGACAGCCGGCTGGAGCAATGTGCTGAAGGACGCTCTGGCCGATGGCCGTCCTGTTTCTGTCTGGTCCATCGCGGGTGAGACGCTCGCGGGCTTCTTGGCCTTCTTCGGGCTCGCCGCAGCGGTGGCCTTCGTGCTCTGGTGGGTCTACTACCTTCTGTCGCGCGACGCGCGGGCAGGCGTACCCGTGGCGAAGGGGCGTCAACTGCTCTTCAGCCTGGGGATCCCGTACTTCCTCTTGACACCGTTCTGCGCGGTCTTGATAGGCGTCTACCCGGCGCACATCGCCTGGCAGCTCCAGCACAACCGACCCTTGCCGGAGGACGCCGCACACAGCTGGGAATGGTTCATCCTGGGGGCGCTGGTGCTGGCCGCCCTTCCGCCGCTGTCACTGCGAAGACTCGCCTCGGCCGCGTCCAGGGAGTCGCTTTCCCTCTCCTACTTGATCGCCGTGCTCGATACACGGGAACGGAAGCAGGCGGAAGCGCAAGCCAAGGATGAATGGAGGGAGGCCGTAAAGCAGGCCCTGTTGAGCTTCGTACGGGAACTGATCAGTCAGCGCGCCGGGCGCTTGTTCTCCACGGTACTCGCCATCAGTGACGCCCCGGGGCTGAGGCAGCTTCGCGCCGACCGTGAGCATGTGGCGACGCGGGCGGACCGTCAACTGGCCATGATCAGCGCGGGCATGGAGAGCGGAAGCATTGCTCTGTCGGGCCCACGCGGGGTGGGCAAGACGCAGCTGCTGCGGAACTTCTGCAAGGTCGACAAGGGGAAGTTGAGCCTCGTCGAACCGGTACCGGTCCTCTTCGACCGGCGGGAGTTCATGCTCCACCTCTTCTACAAGCTGTGCGACCTCGTGATCAAGGAAGGTCTCGGCACGGCGCAGGAGGCCGAGCGGCACAAACGCTCGATTCGCTATCTGCAGACCCAGTCGGACGAGGCGGCTCTCAGTGCCGGATGGCGAAGCTGGAATCTGTCGGCGAAGAGGGCGTCGTCGCTCGCCGAGCAGCCACAGACGTATCCCGAGATCGTGGACGCCCTGAAGAAATTCCTCGGCGCGACGGCACTGGAGCTGCGCAAGGAGAAGAAGCCACGGCGTCTGGTGATCGGTATCGACGAACTCGACCGGATCGAGCCGGCTGTCTCCGCGCACACCTTCCTGAACGAGCTCAAGGCCGTGTTCGACATACCGAATTGCCTGTTCGTGCTGTCGGTTTCCGACGAGGCGCTGCGGGACGCCGAGTTGGCGCCGGTCGGCCGACGGGACGCGTTCGACAGCGCGATCGACGAGGTCGTCCGGGTCGAGCCCCTCGATCAGAAGCGCGCCGAGCGCCTGCTGGCCCGTCGGGTGACGAGGCTGCCGATTCCCTTCGCGGCACTGTTCTACTGTCTGTCCGGCGGCATGCCGCGCGACCTCCTGCGGACGGCCCGCGCGGCCATCGCCTACGTATCGCAGGACCAGCCGCGCTCGCTCACCTACCTGACCGGCAAACTGGTGGAACGCGAAGTCGACCGCATCGCCAACGCCGCCGGCGGCTCGGACGAGCATGCCCAACTCGCGCAGCTCTTTCGCCGGGATGTGGTCGCCGACGGCGGCCTCGCCGAACTGGGGGATCTGATCCACCAGCAGGCCGGAGCCGGCGGTGACCGCGCCCGGATGGGCGCCACGCTGGCCAACCGCGCCTACTACCTGGACACGGTGCAGAGAATCTTCACGGACGCTCTCACTCTGGAGCGATTCACCGACGCCTCCGACGAGAGCGACCCGGGCCCCTTCTCCGCCCTCGCCCGAGCCCAACGCGAGATCGGCACCGCCGACACCCTGGCCCGCTCCACGCTGCAACGCGTCCGGACGGCTTGGTCGTTGCCCGCCCTGCCGCCCGCCCCGCCTGTCTAAAGTGGGAAGACTTACGCGGCTCGGGGGAACGGGGCAGACGGGGCGATGGCGCGAATCGTCGGTGTGCACGGGGTGGGCAAGCAGCGGCTGGGCGGCAACACGCTCCTGAAGGACTGGGAACCGGCGCTCGCGGACGGCCTCGACCGGGCGGGTGGCATACGCCTGGGCCCGGGCGAGATGCGGATGGCCTTCTACGGCGACCTGTTCCGCCCTCCGGGCCACACCCTGGCCATCGGGGACCCGATGTTCACGGCCGACGACATCGACGACGAGGGTTTCGAAGGCTTCGAGGCCGAGCTGCTGCTGGAGTGGTGGACGGAGGCCGCCCGGACCGATCCGGCGGTACCACCGCCCGGTGCGACGGACACGCTGACGCGTTCACCGAGGGCCGTACAGACGGCACTACGGGTACTCCAGCACTCCCGCTTCTTCGCCGACATCTCCCTGCGGGCCCTCGTGTTCGACCTGAAGCAGGTGCGTCGCTATCTGACGGACGACGACTTGAGGGCTGCGGCGCGGGGTCGGGTGGAGGAGGCGATCGGGCCGGACACCCGGGTCGTCGTCGCGCACTCGCTGGGCTCGGTCGTGGCGTACGAGGCGCTGTGCGCACGGCCCGGCCACCAGGTGCGGGCGCTGGTGACGCTGGGCTCGCCGCTGGGGATGCGGATGGTGTACGACCGGCTCCGACCCGAACCGGGCGGCTGGCCCTCCACGTCGACGTGGACGAACGTCGTCGACGAGGGCGATGTGGTGGCGGCGGTGAAGGACCTGTCGCTGTTCTTCGGCACGGGAGTGACGGGGAAGGGAGTGGCGGGGATGGGAGTGGTGGGGAAGGTCGTCCACAACGGTTCGCACGCCCACGACGCCACCCTCTACCTCACCGCGAAGGAAACGGGCGATGCGGTCGCCGAGGGGCTGGGTACGCCATGAGCGGGAGCGACCCCCGGCGCTTTCTGATCGCGACCGCGGTCAGCCACTACCCGCACGCGCCGGAGTGGGACCGGCCGGGCCTCGTCGAAGCGCGCCGCGAGATCGTGGAGCTGTTCACCACCAAGCTCGGCTACGAGCACGTGTCCGACCTGGGCGCGAACCCGACCCAGCACCAACTACTGCGGGAGATCCGGGAATTCTGTCGCTCGCCGGAGCGGCGGCCGGACGACATCGTCGCCGTGTACCTCACCGCGCACGGTGAACTCCTGCGCGCCGAGGACGAGTACGTCCTGCTCACCTCGGACACCCGCCCCGAGGACCTGCACGACGCGCTGCAGCCGGACCTGCTGGTCCGCAAGATCCTCGCCGGGACGAAGGTGCGGCGGCTGCTGCTGATGCTCGACACCTGCTACTCCGGGCAGGGCGGCAACGAACTGCTCGCGGCGATGGCGAAGTTGAAGAGCAACTGGCGTGAGCAGGACGCGGGCCTGGCGGTGATCACGTCGACCCAGCCGTACGAACTCGCCCGGACCGGCGCCTTCCCCGAGCTGCTGTCGGAGGCGGTGACCAGCCTCGCCACCGCCGGATACACACCCGAGCTGCTGGCCCTGGACGCGGTGGTCAACGCCACGCGCAACAACCCCAAGCGCCCCGACCACCAGCGGATCGGCCTGGAGATCATCGGCCTGACCGGCGAGATCCCGCCGTTCCTGCCCAACGCCAAGCACAGCAGGCAGCTGTCCCACACCGACCTGGCCCTGCAACGGGCCGCCGAGTGGGACGAGCAGGACAAGCGGCGGGACGTGGAGTTCCGGACGCGGTTGCTGCGGCGGGCGATGGGGCACCGGGACGAGGACCGGGTGGGCTGGTGGTTCTCGGGTCGGCATCGGGCGCTGACGGACATCACGGGCTGGCTCGGTGAACTGCCCGACGATCGGCCCGCGTTGGTGGTCACCGGCGATCCCGGTTCCGGGAAGACGGCCGTGCTGGGGCTGTTGGCCGCCGTGAGCGATCCGGAGTACCGGCGGACGGTGCCGTTGTCGAGCCTGGGGTTGAGCGCGGAGCTGTTGCCGGCCCCGAGGGCGATCCGTACGGCGGTGTACGCCCAGAACCTCACCGACCAGCAGGTGCTGAACGCGCTGGCGGCTGCCTTGCGGCTGCCGCAGGCGGAAACCGTGGCGGATCTGCTGAACCACCTCAACGCCGGGCCTGAGTCCGATCGACCTCGGGTGGTGCTGATCGACGGCCTGGACGAGGCGGCCACGCCGAACGCGCTGTGCGGCCAGGTACTGCGACCGCTCATGGAGCTTGCGGGGGCCCGCTTGAGGTTGCTCCTGGGCACCCGACCTCATCTCCTGGCCGCGCTGGGCCTGGAGCGGGAGGACCAGGTCGACCTCGACTCGCCCCGGTACGCCGATCCGCAGGCCGTACTGGCTTACGCGGTCCGCAACTTGATCGACGCCCACCCCAAGTCGCCGTATCTGGACTGCGGGAACGGTCTGCGGTTCGCCGTCGCGCAGGCGGTGGCCGCGGCAGCCGGCCACTCCTTCCTCGTCGCCCGCATCACGGCCGGCACCCTGGCCGCGACGCCCACGCTGCCCGACCCCGGGGACGCCGGCTGGCGCAGGTCACTTCCGAGTGCCGCGGCCGACGCCGTGCACCGCGACCTGCACCAGCGGTTCGGTGCGGGCGCCGCGCGCATCCTGGACCTGCTGCGGCCGTTGGCGTACGCCGAGGGACAGGGGCTGCCGTGGGAGGACATCTGGGCGCCGGTCGCCTCGGGGTTGTCGGGGCGGCCGTACACGAACGAGGACCTGCACCAGCTGCGGCGGGATGCGGGGGCGTACGTGGTGGAGGCCGTCGAGGACGGGCGGTCGGTGTACCGGCTGTACCACGAGGCGATGGCGGAGTACCTGCGGCAGGGGCAGGATGCGGGGAGTGTGCACCGGGGGTTCACCGCGGCTCTGCGGCGGGCGGTGCCGTACCAGTTGGACGGGTCACCGGACTGGGGGCGGGCACATCCGTATGCGCTGCGGCATCTGGCGACGCATGCGGTCCACGCCGGGCTGCTGGACGATCTGGTGGCCGACCTCGACTACCTGGTCCACGCGAACTGCGACACGCTCGCCGTCCACCTGCTGAGGGCCGGGAGTGACGCCGCGCGACTCCATGCCGCGATCTACCTCGCGTCCGTCAAGGTCCACCGCGACCTGGGCCCGGAGGGCCGCCGCCGCGTCCTCGCGGTGGACGCCGCCCGGTGCAATGTGCCGTCCGTCCTGGAGGAGCTCAACGGCAAGGTGGCCGGGCGGGTGTGGAGGCCGTTCGCCGCCTCCGGATCGGAGGTCTCGGCCAACGTGCACAGCATCCTCCTCAGCGACGCGGACGGTGGGGGTGCCGTGGCCACTGCCGTGCTGGACGGCCGTCCGGTCGTCGTCGCCGGATCCGCCGACGGGACGGTGCGCGTCTGGGACCTCACCACCGGCCGGCCCCTCGGACAGCCGCTGTCCGGGCACACCGAGGCCGTGAGCGCCGTGGCCTGCGCGGAACTGGACCGCGCCCCCAT
The DNA here is from genome assembly GCF_004028635.1 of Streptomyces cyaneus. GTDB lineage: Bacteria > Actinomycetota > Actinomycetes > Streptomycetales > Streptomycetaceae > Streptomyces > Streptomyces cyaneus. Next base: position 553,357 of record NZ_ML138678.1, read on the forward strand.
CGCCGTCACCGGGGCGGAGGACGGGACGGTGCTCGTCTGGGACCTGACCGCCTGCCGGCCCCTGGGAGAACCACTGACCGGCCACACCAGTGGCGTGACCGCCGTGGCCTGCGCGGAACTGGACCACGGCCCCATCGCCGTCACCGCGTCCGGTGACAGGACGGTACGCGTGTGGGACCTCACCACCGGCCGGTTCCTGGGCAAGCTGGGAGAACACGCCCGCGGCGTGAGCTCGGTGGCATGCGCGGTCGTACGGGGGAAGCCGGTCGCCGTCACCTCCGACTCCGGCAACTCACTTCGGGTGTGGGACCTGGCGACGCTGCGCGAGCGGGGCCGGCTCCAGGGCGACGGAGAGATCTGGGTCCTGACGCTGGTGTGCACAGAGGTGGACGGCCGCCCGGTCGCCGTCGGATCCGCGTACGACGAGACGGTGCGCCTGTGGGATCTGGAGACGGGTGAGCTGCTGGCCCAGCGGCACGGCCCCGAGGACTGGGCGATGGCCGTCGCCTGTGCGGAGCTGCACGGACGACCGGTGGCGATCACCGCCTCCTATGACTCCACCTTCCGGATCTGGGACCTGAAATCCCACGAGCTCGTGGGGCCCCCGCTGGGAGGCCGGTTGGATCCCGTGCACTTGGCGCCGGCATCGGTGGGCGGACAACTCGTCGCCGTCACCGGCTGTTTCGACGACACCCTCCGGGTCTGGGACCTGTCCCCACGTCAGGCGGTCGGCCGACCGGTGCTCGGTCACACCAAGGACGTCCAGGCCATGGACCTCGCCGTACTGCGGGACAGACCGGTCGTCGTCACGGGCGCCGACGACCGCACGGTGCGCGTGTGGGACCTGGCCACGGGTCTGCCCGTGGGTGAACCGATGGGCGAACACACCAGCGAGGTGTGGTCGGTCGCCTGCACGCTGCTCGGCGACCGGCCGGTCGCCGTCACGAGTTGTCTCGACGACACGGTGCGGGTGTGGGACCTCGAAACGGGCCAGGCCGCGTGCCCGCCGCTCACCACCCCCGGGGACTTCGTGACTCAGCTGGCGTGCACCGTCCTGGACGGCCGCCCCGTCGTCGTCGGCGGCACCCTCGAAGCGGTGTGGGTGTGGGAACTCCCGTCGGGCCGGGCCGTCCACCCGCCTCTCAGACGGCACAGGGCGCCGGTGCGGGCGGTGGCATGCACCCTGCGGCACGGCCGCCCGGTCGCCGTCACCGGCGCGGAGGACTGGACGGTGCGGATGTGGGATCTGACCACCGGCCGTCCCATCGGGGAGCCCGAACGCGGCCTGTGGACCCGGGCCATCGCCTGCACGCTGCTCGACGACCTCCCGGTGGCGGTGATCTGCTCGCGTGACGGCTCGGTGCGGGTGTGGGACCTGGAAACGGGACTGCTGCCCTTGGGGCCGCCGATGACAGGCCATACCGATGCCGTGGTCGACGTCGCGTGCACCGTCCTGGACGGCCGCCCGGTCGCCGTCACCGCCTCCCGGGACAGCACGATCCGCGTCTGGGACCTCGACAGCTTCAGCACGGTGGAGGTCATCCAGGTCCCCGGCCCCTGCACCGCTCTCACCATCAACGGAACCGGCCTGCTGGCCTGCGCGTTCGGAAGTGACGTCGCCGTCTTCGCCCGCCGATGAACGCTTCCCCCCAATTCCACGTCTACGCTCACGTGGCCCAAGCCGAGCAACTCACCCGCGCCCCAGCCCCGCAGACGGCGCCCCCTGCCCAGAATCAGCCGCTGCGCACGTTCTGGGACCGCCACCGAGTCCCGCTCCAGGCCACGCTCCCCACCGTCCCCCTCTACGCGCTCTGGTGGGCGTTCCTCGCCACCGGGGGCGGCGACCTGGCAGCCCAGTACGCCTGGGCCGGCTTCGCGGAGCGGCACGGCGGTTCGGCCTACAACCTCTTCTGGTACGGCGGCACGCACACCGCCAACTACAGCCTGATATCGCCGTACTTGATGGCCGCGCTGGGCGTCCGCGCGGTCACCGTCGTCTCGGGGCTCGCCGCCACCTGGCTCGCGGCGGTCCTCATCACCCGCGCCAAGGGCGTCCGAAGACCCGTCGGCCCCGCCCTGCTCGCCGCCTTCGCCCTGTGGTGCAACGTGGCCTCCGGCCGCACCACCTTCGCCCTCGGCGTCGCCTTCGGACTCGCCGCCTGCCTGATGCTCACCCGTGAGCGGCGGATCGTCCTCGCCGCCGTCTACGCCGCCCTCGCGACCATGGCCAGCCCGGTGGCGGGCCTCTTCCTCGCCGTCGTCGGCGCCGCCTTCCTCGCCACCCGCGAACACGCCCGCGCCCTCGCCCTCCTCGTCCCGCCCGCCGTGACCGTCGGCGCGACGACCCTCCTCTTCCCCTTCAAGGGCGAGCAGTTGATGTTCGCGGGCCGAATATGGCCGCCGTTCTTCCTGGGCCTCGCCCTCACCTTCCTCGCCCCCCGCACCTGGCGCATCGCCCGCTGGAGCGGTGCCGTCTACGCGGCCGGGACGGTCCTGACGTACCTCGTCGCCTCGCCCATCGGCACGAACGTCGAGCGGTTCGCGGAGCTGTTCGCGCCGGCCGCGATCCTCGCCGCGTTGCTCGCCCTGCCCCGCGTCCACCGGCGCCACCCCGGCCTGCACAAGCTCCGCCGGAACCTCCTCGTCGTCGCCCTCGTCTTCTCCGTCGCCTGGGTCGGCAAGAAGACCGGCGACGACCTCTACGTCTCCACGCGGGTGCCCGCCTGGGCCGCCGAGACCCACGGAGTGGTCCGCGCCCTGGACCGCCTCGGCGCCGACCGCACCCGAGTCGAGGTCGTCCCGGCCCGCAACCACCGCGAGGCCAGCGGGCTCGCCCCGCACGTCAACATGGCCCGCGGCTGGAACCGGCAGCTCGACATGGAGCGGGCCCGCCTGTTCTACGACGGCTCCTTCTCGCCCGCCACCTACCGGGCGTGGCTGGACCGCTGGGCCGTCGGCTTCGTCGTGCTGCCCCTGGGCAGGCCCGACGGCTACGCCAAGGTCGAGGCGCAGCTCATCCGCGAACAACGGCCCGAGTGGCTGGAGCCGGTGTGGCAGGACGCCCACTGGCGGGTCTACCGCGTCCGCAACGCGGTCCCCCTCGTGACCGCCCCGGCGAGCATCGTCTCGACGTCCAGCGCCGACATCGTCGTACACATGCCGAACGCCGGAACGACAACCCTCCGCGTGGCCTACTCCCCCTGGCTCCACACCGACGGCGACGCCTGCCTCACCCAACAGGGCGAATTCACCCGCCTCACGACCAGGGCCCCCGGCGAGTACCGCATCAGCTCGGAGTACGCCGCCCCCGCACCGGAGCCGGAGGGCCACTGCTGACCACCTACGCGGTCACGCCCGCTCACACGGCCGCCCCGACATCGCCGCAAGAACGCGGCCGCCCGAAACAGCCCCTCGCCCACCCTTACCCGCCCCGCCACCGACCAGCTCGGAACCCGGCCCCTCCCAGAGCCGAAAAGCCGCTGCTGCCCTCCTCCGCCCGGGCCGCCCCGGGCACGCGGCCACCGACGCCCGCAAGCATCACGCCGACATCACCGCACGAATACGGCAGACCAGAACTAACCGCCTTACGCACAGCCCCCACCACGAACCCACACCCCGGCCGGCACCGATCAGCCCCGAGCACGACCCCTCACCGGAGCCGGAAAGCCACTGCCAACCTCCCCCGCCCGGACGGCACCGCCCAGGCACGCGGCCGCCACCCACCGCCTCCACCAGCACCCACCGACGACCGCAAGCATCACGCCGACATCACCGCACGAATACGGCAGACCAGAACTACCGCCTTACGCACAGCCCCCACCACGAACCCACACCCCGGCCGCCACCAATCAGCCCCGAGCACGCCCCCTCACCGGAGCCGGAAAGCCACTGCTGACCACCTCCGCATGCGCACCCCCGATCAGCTCGGCGTACGGTCCTTCACCGGAGTCGGGGAGTTGCTGTTGGGCTGGGCCGCCTCCGGCGGGGCCGTCCTGGCTCGTGGGCCCTGGAGCAGGTGTGTCATGGCGAAGCCCGCGGCTACGACCATCGCGCCGCCGGCCGCGTCCAGCACCCAGTGGTTGGCGGTGACGACGATCGCGGTGACCGTGAACAGGGGGTGGAGGAGGCCGAGGGCCTTCATCCACCACCTGGGGGCGAGGATGAGGATCACGAGGCCGCACCACAGGGACCAGCCGAAGTGCAGGGACGGCATCGCCGCGTACTGGTTGGTGAGTTCGGTCAGCGTGCCGTAGTCGGGCTGGGTGAAGTCCTGCGGGCCGTGGACGGTGTCGATGAAGCCGAGGCCGGGCATCAGGCGGGGCGGGGCCAGGGGGTAGAGCCAGAAGCCGAGCAGGGCGAAGACGGTGGCGAAGCCGATCGCCGAGCGGGCCCAGCGGTAGTCGACCGGGCGGCGCCAGTACAGGACGCCGAGTATGGCGAGCGGGACGCCGAAGTGGAACGACTCGTAGTAGAAGTCGAAGAAGTCGCGGAGCCAGTCGACCTTCACCACGGCGTGGTTGGCCCAGTACTCGATGTCGATGTGCAGGGCGCGTTCGATGGAGTGGATCTCCGCGCCGTGCTCCTCGGCGGTGACCCGGCCCGCCGAGTTGGAGCCGCCGGCCGCGGCGAGGCGGATCTGGGCGTACGCGTAGTAGGTGACCCGGATCAGCAACAGCTCGAAGAGCAGGTTCGGGCGGGTGATCACCCGGCGCAGGGACTGCACCAGCGGGATCTGCTGGAAGCGGGAGGGGACGGGGTCGGCGTACCGCGTCGGGATCGGCGTCTGCCAGTACGGCGACGTGCGCGACAGGAACGGCACGACGGCGGCCGTGGCGAGCGCGGCCAGGAGGACGAGGTCCGCACGGAGAGGATGGAAGACCACCTTGTCCGGCACCATCATCTTCGCGGGCAGCGTCATCACCAGGACGACGGCGACCGGCCATACGTACCGGTCGGAGGCCCGTTTGCCGACCTGCCCGACGATCGCGAGCAGTACCCACAGCAGCTGGTGCTGCCAGGCGGTGGGGGACATGACGATCGCCGCGCAGCCGGTGATCGCGACGGCGAGGAGGAGCTGTCCGTCGTGGGCGTAGCGCACGGCGCGGCGCAGCGCGAGGACGGCGACGGCGGCGCCGAGGAGCAGGAAGAGGACGATCTCCAGCGGGCCGGTCAGCCCCAGCCGCAGCAGGGCGCCGTGCAGGGACTGGTTGGCGAGGTCGTCGGCACGGCCACCGAGACCGACACCGCCCATGTGGTGCACCCAGTACGTGTACGAGTCGTGCGGCATCGCCACCACCGCGAGCACCGTGCTCGCGGCGAACGTGGCCCCCGTGGAGGCTGCGGCCCGGCGGCGGCCGGTGAACCACAGCAGCGGGGTGAACAGCAGCAGGGTCGGCTGGAGCGCGGCCGCGAGGCCGATGAGCACGCCGCTGGCCCGCTCGCCGCGCACGACGAAGCAGCCGACCAGGACGAGCAGCACCGGCATGATGCTGGTCTGGCCGAGGTAGAGGGTGTTGCGCACCGGCAGCGACAGCATGAGCAGGCTGATCGCGACGGGCGCGGCGAGCAGCGAGGTCCGTCTGCTCACCGGCTGCGGCAGGGCACGGGCGGCGACCAGGCCGAGCGCGGCGACGAGCAGCAGGGTGCCGAACGTCCAGCCCCAGCCGAGGGCCTGCTCGGCGGCGCGGGTGAGCGGCTTGAGGACGAGCCCGCCGAACGGCGTACCGGTGAACTGCGTCGAGTCGTACAGCGAGCCCTTCACATGCAGGACGCCGGCCGGGCCGACCCAGGTCTCCAGATCCGTCAGCCGCTCCCCGGACGGGGTGCTGAGGACGACGGCCAGCTGCCGTACGCCGAGAATCGTGGCGACCAGCCACAGGCCGAGGCGCGCCACGCGCAGGCGTGCCTGAACCGTGCCGACGGCCGTGGCTCCGACTGCCTCCGCCGGTCGCCCACCGTGATCCGCATTCGCCACGCCTCGCAGGCCTCCCGCCCCGGTCGTCCCACACGTCCCACGCGTAAGGAATCGTCACGAACCCTGAGAGGCCCGCACCACCCCCGGGAGAGACGCAGGCAACCCCGTCTTCACCTGACGTCTGCTCTCCTTTTGTCCGGATGACGATAGTCGGGGGCGAGTTCGCTCGCCTCCCGTGGGTCCCTCAAGTGGCGCGGAGTCGTTCACATCGCGGGACCGGCCCCCGGAACCGGATCATCCGCCGTACCGTCTGAAGCCCGGGCGTCGGCACGACGGAGGGACTTGCGGGGATGGAGGGGCTGCGCACGATGGCCGAGTTACTGCGGGAAGGGGTACGGAGGCGGGCCCGAAGCCGAGTCCTCACCCTCGTCCTGACGCTGCTCGCCCTCCAGCTCGGACAGCTCGTGTCGCCCGCGTGGGCGTGCGGCTGCGGGGCCATGGTGCCCGGTGACGCGCGGCGCGTGACGGTCGGCCGTGAGGAGTCCGTGGTCCGCTGGGACGGGACGCGGGAGCAGGTCGTGATGCGGCTGACCGTCCGCGGGGACGCCGAGCGGGTCGCGTGGATCATGCCGGTGCCGCGGCGGGCGACGGTCCGGCTCGGCGACCCGGTCCTCTTCGACGAACTGCACGACGTCACCGCCCCCGTGCACCGCGACCGGTACCACTTCTGGCCCCAGGACGGCGACTGGCCCCTGGTGACCGGCGACCGCACGGGCGGCGGCCCGCGCGGGCCCCGGTTCGGCGCCGGACGTGCACCTGCCGTGGACGTGGTCGGCCGACAGCGGCTCGGCCCCTTCGACGTGGCCCGGCTGACCGCCACCGACCCGGGCGCCCTCGACGGCTGGCTGGACAGCAACGGCTTCGCCCTGCCGCCCCGCCTGGCCGGCGCCCTGCGGCCGTACGTCCAAAAGCGCTGGGAGTACGTCGCCGTCAAACTGGCCCCCGCCACCACCGGCGAGCCGCTGACCGGCACCCTGGACCCGCTGCACCTCACCTTCCGGGCCGACGAACCGGTCTACCCGATGCGCCTGTCCCGCCTCGCCGAGACACCGCAGTCACTGGGCCTGTACGTCCTCGCCGCGCACCGTATGGAACCGGCGTCCCGCATCGGCGGCGAACGCCCCCGCGTCACCTACGCCGGCCGGGTGACGGCGAAGTCCGGCCCGCTGGCCGAGTTGGCGGCGGGCGCACCGTTCCTCACCTCGATCGGCCAGGAGTTCCCGTACCCCGACCGGATCTCCGACGACCACGTGCTGCGCCGGGCGGCGGCCGACGACACCTTCCAGCAGGTGATCCACGAGGACCGGCTGCGCACGGTGGCCGGCATCCCGGCGTGGCTGCTGACGGTGACGGGCGGCCCCGCCCTGGCCGCGGCGACGGCGGTGGTGCTGGCCGTACGGCGGTCCCGCCGCCCGAAGGCACCGGCGCCCCCGCCACCGCCACCACCGGCCCCGCCCCAGGCGCAGCCGCCTGCGCCAGTCGGCTGAATCCACGATCCTGGAATCCCGGACGGGGAACGGAAATGCCCGACAAGGGAAATCCCTGACAGGGAACGGGGCACGCGACTATATTCGTTAGGGCATCTAGTTAGCGATTCTACTTACTGCTTCTAACTAGCCATACGAAAGGCAAGGCGATGAGCGAGTCGCAGCTCTGGGACGACGTCGACGAGTATTTCTCCGCCCACCTCTCACCCGAGGACGACACCCTCCAGGCAGCCCTGCGTGACAGCGACGCGGCCGAGCTCCCGCAGATCAGCGTCACCCCGACCCAGGGCAAGTTCCTCCACCTCCTGGCCCAGATCCAGGGCGCCCGCAACATCCTGGAGATCGGCACGCTCGGCGGCTACAGCACCATCTGGCTGGCCCGCGCCCTGCCCGCCGACGGCCGCCTGATCTCCCTGGAGTACAGCGCCAAGAACGCCGAGGTCGCCACCCGCAACATCGCGCGGGCGGGCCTGGACAGGATCGTCGAGGTGCGGATCGGCCCGGCCCTGGAGTCGCTGCCCAAGCTGGCCGACGAGAACCCGGCCCCCTTCGACCTGGTCTTCATCGACGCCGACAAGGCCAACAACCCCCACTACGTCGACTGGGCCCTCAGGCTCACGAGCACCGGCAGCCTGATCGTCGTGGACAACGTGGTGCGCGGCGGCCGGGTCGCCGACCCGGACGCCACCGCACCGGACGTCCGGGGCACCCGCGCCGCCATCGAACTGATCGGCAGCCACCCGAGGTTGAGCGGCACCGCGATCCAGACGGTGGGCAGCAAGGGCTACGACGGCTTCGCACTGGCGCGGGTGCTGGCGTAAGCGGCGCGGCCCTGCCGCCAGGCCCTGGGGATCAAGCCTCGTGATAGAAGCCGACGTTGACGCTGCGCGGCGCCGTACGGTCCTGGATGACGATCTCACCGCTGCCGCCCCTCGGCAGCGGCACCGTCCCGCCGTAGGCGATCGGCTGCGCGTACTCCCCCACCGTCAGCCGCACTTCGGAGGACGGGTCGGGCTGCGAGCCGCGCAGCCAGCTCACCTGCCAGCCACCGTCGGGGCCGCACAGGAACTCCAGGTGGACCCGCGAGACGAACAGCCAGTCGTCGGGCGTCGAGAGCCGGCACACCGTCTTGTCCCGGCCCACCCGCAGCACGGCACCCGGCTCGCTGGGCGCGTCGGCCATGAGCATGCCGGCCGTGGCACCCTCGTCCGCCGCGGACACGGCGGCCATGGTGAGTTCGAGCACGTGCGTTCCTCCTGAAACGTCCTTGTACAGCGGCCGTTTTGGCCACCGACGCCGCATGATAAATCGCCCGGCACCACCGCGTCCGGCACAATGGACTCATGACCGAGCGAAAGCCTCCCGGTGTCCCGTTCGAGTCCTGGGTCGACAAGCAGATCCACGACGCGCAAAGGCGCGGCGACTTCGACAGACTGCCCGGAGCCGGCAAACCCCTGCCGAACGACCTGGAATCCCCGTACGACGAACTGTGGTGGGTCAAACGCAAGATGGCCCGCGAGGGCCTGTCCGTCCTGCCCCCGGGGCTCGCCCTGCGCAAGGAGGCGGAGGACGCGCTGACAGCGGCGTACGCGGCGCCGACGGAGCGGATCGTCCGGAAGATCATCACGGACGTGAACGTCAAGATCCGCGACATGCTGCTGAAGCCACCGCCCGGCCCTCCCTTGGGCCGCAAGCCGTACGACGTGGAAGAGGTCGTACGGGAGTGGCGGGAGCGTCGGGAGGGACGCCGGACGGCAGCTGATTCCGATGTGTCGAACGCTTCCGACGTGTCAGAGGCGTAGCAACCGTTCCGCCAGCTCGCGGTAGTCGCGCAGGGCGAGCCGGAGCTGCTCGGTGTCGGCGGTCTCGTCCGCACTCCCGCCTGCGGCCCCGCCCGTGGCCCCGTCCGTGGCCTGCCAGGACATCCGCAGGGTGCGCCGGCGCTGGGTCATGGCCTCGGTGAAGCGGCCGATGATCTCCTCGACGGCGTGATCGGCCTCCTCGACGGCGGTCCGGGGCTGATCGACGAAGTGGGACACGGCCTGCTGCACCTGCAGTTCGAGTTTGTCGCGCTCGTCGTGTGCGAGGAGCGGAGCAGTTTTCGTGACGTCCGCCATCTTCCTCAACTCCTCGCCGCGTGCCGCTTGTCGGGCACGTGCATCAGATCCTCGAATAGGGCGCGGCCCTCGATCATCGCCTCGCGCATCTCCTCCGTGTCGGGTCGCCCCTCGGGTGCGTGCGCGACCCGATGGACGTGCCGGTAGCCCTGCACATGGTCCGCGTGGTGCACGGAGAGGGCGGACAGCTGCTCCTCGTACTGCGCCCCGTCCGGGAACCCGCGGGCCCGCGCCAGCTCGGCGAGCAGCCGGTCCGCCTCGCCGACCGCCTCCTTGGGCGCGTCGACGAAGTGCTCCTGGGCCTCGGTCCAGCGGGCCTCGAACCGCTCGACCTCGGTCGCCTCCAGTGGCCGCTCCCGCAGCCCGCCGTGCCGCTCCACCCGCTGGGCGAGCTCACGCTCGGCTGCCTCGGCGTCCCCGTCGTGCCGGGCCAGGGCCCGCTCGTATTCGGGCCCGAAGCGCCGCTTCAGCCCCTTGGTGCCCCGCGTACCCCGAGCACGCAGGGCCAGGGCGGCCGCGCCGAGCACGACGACGACCGCAGCAATCACGATCAGAATGATCACGAATGTGGACATGTCTGCCGGGTTGCCCCGAGAACGCCCCTCAAACGGCCCCGAATTCGCCGCATCCCCCGTCGGCCCTGGTGTCATATTCGCTTGCGGGCCCACTGCTTCCCCCTCCGACAATGTCCGGCATGACCTGGACCGTCACCCCGGAACCCCACGACTCCCCCATCGCCACCGCCCTCTGGCGGGCGTACTACACGGAGGTCAGCGACCGCTACTACCTCCTGCACAAAGGCCACCGCACCGACCCGGCCGAGCTGGACCGCGAGATCGCCGCGCACGCTTGGGACGAACTCCAGCCGCCGAAAGGCACGTTGCTGGTGGCCCGCTACGCGGACGAGCCGGCCGGTTCAGCAGGCGTACGCCTCTTGGACGCGGACACCGCCGAACTGAAGCGGGTGTTCATCCACGAGCCGATGCGTGGCAAGGGAGGCGGCCAGGCCCTCGTACGGGCCGCCGAGGCCACGGCCCGATCCTTCGGCGCCACCCGCATGATCCTGGACACGCGCCACGACCTGACAGAGGCCCGCGCCCTGTACACCCGCCTCGGCTACGAGGAGACGCCCCCGCACAACAACGCCGTCTATGCCGAGCACTGGTTCAGCAAGGCCCTTTAGGCAACTCGCGCGTACCCCCACGGGCCCGCAGTCGCGTACGGCGGAAAGGGGACGTGCCGGGGGGTGTCCGCCCGCAGTGGCCGGCGTCAACACGCAGCACCTCTTGGCCTAAGGCGACCGCCGGTCCGAGGACGGACACCCCCCGGCGCGGCCCCGACCCACCCACCGAACCCTGGGCGCTACGCGCACCCCCACCGAACAGCAACGGGCCGCCGCAGGCATCCCGGCTCAACCACCGGAGGTACCCGGTTGCTCACGATCCGACCCGCACAGCTCCTCGTTCAGCTCCTTCACCAACTGGACCAGATCGGTAGGCCGATCCGGCCCCCACCAGTCACCCAGCAACTCGGCGAACGACTCCTCCCGCACCCGAGCCAACCGCTCGGCAACCTCCCGCCCCCTGTCCGTCAGCACAAGGTCAAGCCCTTCACGGACAGCCAACCGCCGCCCCTCCACCTGCCGAGCGGCGTCAAGAATCACAGGCAGCGGCACAGCGCTGCGCTCGGCGAGCACCGCCGGCTCCACCCAGCCGTACTTCTTGGTCCGCAGCAGCAGCCAACTGGCCGCGGGCAGCAGGTCGTACCCGGCCCGCTCGGTGATCTTCCGGTACACCTCACGCCGCCCCTCCCGCGTACCGAGCACGGACAACGCCCGGCACACCTCGTCGTACGACGACCGCTCGACGGGGTTGCTGGCCAGCGTCTCGGTCACATCGGGGGCGGTCACGGACCCCCGCAGTTTGTCCTCACGCAGTAGCCAGGCCAGCACGAACCCCACCAGCGCCACAGGAGCGGCGTACAGGAACACGTCGGTGATCGAGGTCGCGTACGCCTCCAGCGCGGCCGGCCGCAGCCCGGCCGGCAGTTCGGCGATGTCGCGCGGATCCGCCTCGAGCCCCTCCAGCGAAACACCAGCCGGAAGCTCAACCCCCCGAAACGCATCGATGAGCTTGTCATCGAGCCGATTGGCGAAGATCGTGCCGAAGATGGCGACGCCGAACGAGGCCCCGATGGACCGGAAGAACGTCGCCCCGGAGGTGGCGACGCCGAGATCCTCGTACGAGACGGCGTTCTGCACGATCAGCACCAGCACCTGCATGACCAGCCCGAGCCCCAGTCCGAAGACGAAGAAGTAGACACTCATCGCCCAGGTGGAGCTGTCCATGTCGAGCCGGTGCAGCAGCAACAAGCCGAGCGTGGTGACCCCGGTCCCGGCGATCGGGAACACCTTCCAGCGTCCGGTACGGCTGACGATCTGCCCGGATCCGGTGGACGACAGCAGCATGCCGACGACCATCGGCAGCATGTGCACCCCGGACATGGTCGGGCTGACCCCCTGCACGACCTGGAGGAACGTCGGCAGATAGGTCATCGCGCCGAACATGGCGAACCCGACGATGAAGCTGATGACAGCGGACAGCGTGAAGGTCCGCACGCGGAACAGCTTGAGCGGCAGCACTGGTTCCGCGGCCCGGCGCTCCACGGCGACGAAAGCGACGGCGAGCACAGCCCCGAGGACGGCGAGCCCGACGACCTGCGCCGACCCCCAGCCCCACGTCGTCCCCCCGAGGGACGCCACCAGCACCAGACAGGTGGCAACGGCGGCGATCAGAAACGTGCCGAGGTAGTCGATGACATGCCGCGTCGCCTTGTGCGGAATGCGCAGCACACCGGCGATGACGACGAGCGCGACGACCCCGACCGGCAGGTTGACGTAGAACACCCACCGCCAGCTCAGATGTTCGGTGAACACCCCACCCAGCAGCGGCCCCAGCACACTGCTCGCCCCGAACACGGCACCGAACAGCCCCTGATACCGCCCGCGTTCACGGGGCGGGACGAGGTCACCGACGATCGCCATGGACAGCACGATGAGCCCGCCGCCACCGAGCCCCTGCACGGCCCGGAAGGCGATGAGCTGAGCCATGTCCTGCGCCACGCCGCACAGCGCGGAACCGACGAGAAAGATCACGATCGCGATCTGGAAGAGCCGCTTGCGCCCGTACTGGTCACCGAGCTTGCCCCACAGCGGAGTCGCGGCGGTGGACGCCAGCAGATACGCGGTCACGACCCACGACAGGTGATCCAGGCCGCCGAGGTCGCTGACGATGGTCGGCAGCGCGGTCGACACGATGGTCTGGTCGAGGGCGGCGAGCAGCATGCCGAGAAGCAGCGCGCCGATGGAGACGAGGACGTTGCCGGGCACGTTCTCGTGCGTCTCGACTCCCCGCTTCGGGGGCTGCGCGTCACGCACATTTCCCGTCATACCGTGCGCGTCCCCGGCCATGAAGACCTCCCGAGCGAGTCGTTGCCCCTCCATACCCCTCCCATCGTGATCGCTGTGCCCCGTTATGGCCTGTCGAGTCCGTTTGGAAGGGGTCCTTCCGGGGGTTGGGGAGGCGGCGTGAGGAACGTCTGCATAATCTGGGGAGTTCGCGAGGGGAGGGGACGAACGCGTGACAGAGCCGAGGGGAACCGAGGGAGCGAAGGGTCCGAAGGACCTGGACGGCCCGGACAGCCCTGACAGCCCGATCAGGCCAGGCGGCCCGGATGGCCCGGACGGCCCTGATGGCCACCTTTGCCCGGAGTGCGGTGCGCCGAGAGCGGCCGACAACACCCCGTCGTGCGGCTGCGGGCAACGCGTCTCCGAGGCCCTGCGCGATGCCCGTACGGCGGAGGCGGCCGCGGCGGAGGACTTCGATCCGCTGCGCATACGCCCGTACGTCGAGCTGGAGGGCGACGGCGAAACGATGCCGCTACTGGCGGTACCGCCGACGGCACCGCCCCTCACCCCCCTGTCCCCGCCGGCGACGACACCGAGCGCACGGGACCTGAGCCTGTTCGAGCCGGACACGGCCGTGTACGAGGAAGACGACAGGGACGGGACGCGGCGCGCGAGGGCCGGCCACCGCCGTACGCGTACGGCCCTGCTGGGCGTGGGCGGAGCGCTCGTGGCCGTACTGGCGGCGGCAGGCTTGGCGAGCGGCCTGTTCACGTACGAGACGCCGTCACGGGACAAGGCACTGCCGGACGACGTACGGGCGAGCGTCCCGGTGCCGTCGACCAGCGAGGCCTCCGAGGAGCCCTCCCCGGCCGGGACGTCGGCACAGCCGGCACCTCCGCCCGCGCCCCCCTCGCCCGCGGAGAGCGAGTCCCCCTCACCGTCTCCGTCGAGGTCGAGCGCGTCCCCGACGCCATCGCGCTCGGCCGAACCGACGACGGCCCCCTCGACAGCCGAAGCCACGGACTCCCAGGAGGAATCCGCCGCCGCCCTGGCGCCAGAACCCCCGACCCTCAGCCGCGGCGACCGGGGCCCCGAGGTCACGGAACTGGAACTCCGCCTGACCCAACTCGGCCTCTACACGAGGAAGGCGAGCGGCAACTACAACGAGGGCGTCGAGGACGCGGTCAGCAGATACCAGTGGGCACGGGGAGTCCAGCCGCAGGAATACGGGGTGTACGACCTGGCGACGAGGGAGAAGCTGGAGTCGGAGACGACAGAACCGTGACGCTGCGCTAGCAGAGCCGGGGCCTGAGAGCTCGGGGCTTCACGTTCATCGGCGGCTGCGGGTCGCGTGTGGCCGGTCGCGCAGTTCCCCGCGCCCCTGGGTTGGCTGCAGTGCAGCGTCCCAAGGGGCGCGGGGAACTGCGCGAGCAACCGAACGCGACCCGCACCCGCGATCCGGCCGGAAGCCCCGAGCTCTCAGGCGAGCCCTAGGCGACGTACAGCCGAATCTCCCCACCCGCCGCAGCCTCGACCCGCACCTGCCGCAGGTCGGCCACGACCACATCCGGCCCATGAAGCCCGGCCCGCGGCCCGACCCCCACCACCCGCATCCCCGCGGAGCGCCCCGCCTCGATCCCGGCAGCCGAGTCCTCGAAGACGACGCAATCCGCCGGCGCGACCCCCAACTCGGCCGCCCCCTTCAAAAACCCCTCCGGGTCGGGCTTGCTCGCGCCCACCGACTCCGCGGTCACCCGCACCTCCGGCAGCTCCAGCCCGGCCGCGGCCATCCGCGCCGTGGACAGCGGGACGTCGGCCGACGTCACCAGCGCATGCGGCAGCCCCCGCAGCGAGGCCAGAAACTCCGGGGCCCCCGGGATCGGCACCACGCCCGCCACATCCGCCGTCTCCTCGGCGAGCATGCGCGCGTTGTCCGCGTGGTTCTGCTCCATCGGCCGCTCCGGCAGCAGCAGCGCCATCGAGGCGTACCCCTGCCGCCCGTGCACGACCTTCATCACCTCGTCCCCGTCCAGCCCGTGCCGCTCGGCCCAGCGACGCCAGATCCGTTCCACGACGGCGTCCGAGTTGACGAGGGTGCCGTCCATGTCGAGCAGGAGGGCACGGGCGGTGAGCACAGTGGGCGTGGTGGGCACGGTGGTGGCCGGCATCGGCAGCTCCAGGGCGAGGGGCACCGGGGGTACAGGGGTGGCCCCCGGGAGGGACAAGGTGGCCCCGCCCGCCGGTCAGGGAAAACGGGCGGGAACCACTTTGTTCCCCTACGGTACAAAACCGAGCCCCGATCCCGCTACCGCCTCCAGAAACCGTTCACCCACAGTTCAGCTCGGCCCGGACTCACCCGGCGATCGCCTCCCACAGGCTCCACACCCCGAGCCCCAGCATCAGCACCGCCGCGACCTTGGTGATGAGCACCAGCGGAATCCGCTTCATCAGGGCCTTTCCGCCGACGATGCCGAGCCCGGCGACCGCCCACAGCGCCAGCACCGCGCCGAGCCCGACCGACAGCGGATCGTCGTAGCGCGCCGCGAGGTTCGCCGTCATGATCTGCGTCAGATCCCCGAACTCGGCGACCAGGATGAGCATGAACCCGGCCCCGGACACCTTCCAGAAGGACTGGTTCTCCGGCTTGCGGATCTCGTCCTCGTCCTCGTCCTTCTTCATGAGCAGCACGGCCGCGCCGGCCAGGAAGAGCACACCGGTCAGCGCGTGCACGATCTGCTGCGGCAGCAGCGTCAGCACGCTGCCGGCCGCCACGGCCAGCGCGACATGCACCGCGAACGCGGCGGCGACGCCGGCGAAGACGTAGGAGGCGCGATAGCGCGTACCGAGGACGAGCCCGGCGAGCGCGGTCTTGTCGGGCAGTTCGGCAAGGAAGACGACGCCGAAGACGACCGCCGTCACGGTGAAGCTGATCAAGGTTCCTCAATCGGTCGGGCTGCCCCGCCGAGAGCATTGTGCGCATGATCACTGCGCTGCGACACCTCGGCACGGCAGCGCACTCGTCGCCCGTGCCGTACGACACAGGCGTGCACTGCTTGCCGAAGGTCTCGCTGGCCGACCCCATGAACGAGGTCTGCCTCCGGGCGCCGGCTCAGGCGAGCTGAGCAGTATGTCGACGGTCCGGCGAAGAGCTACTCCCCTTCTGCGCACACCATGATACGAGATCGTTTCGCCATAAACCTTGTTATGTCATGCACGCGTCACTAACTTCTTACCGGACGCACACCTCCCGGCAATACGGCGTGGCGAGCATTCGATCGCTCGCTCGCCAACACCCCCACCTCCCAAGGGAGTTCGCAATGTCGAAGTTCTACGCGCGTCGACGGGTCAGCATACTCGCGGCCCTCAGCGGCCTCATAGCCTCCGTCGCCCTTTTCAACGCCCCGGCCGCCTCCGCGGCGCTCCCCACGCCGGTCAGCGGCGCCACCGCCCGCAGCTACCTGGCCCAGCTCACCGTGGCCACCGAGGACCGCACCGGCTACGACCGCGACCTCTTCCCGCACTGGATCACCCAGTCCGGCACCTGCAACACCCGCGAGGTCGTCCTGAAGCGCGACGGCACGAACGTCGTCCAGGACTCCTCCTGCGCCGCGACCAGCGGCAGCTGGTACTCCGTCTACGAAGGCGCCACCTGGACCGCCGCCTCCGACCTCGACATCGACCACCTCGTCCCGCTGGCCGAGGCCTGGGACTCCGGTGCCGACAGTTGGACCACCTCCCAGCGCCAGGCCTTCGCCAACGACCTGACCCGCCCCCAGCTGATCGCCGTCACCGACAACGTCAACCAGGCCAAGGGCGACCAGGACCCCGCCACCTGGATGCCGTCGCGCACGGCCTACCGCTGCACCTACGTGCGCGCCTGGGTGCAGGTGAAGTACTACTACGACCTCTCGGTCGACTCGGCGGAGAAGTCCGCCCTGACGAACTACCTCGCGAGCTGCTGACGACTCAGCCAGGACGTACTGACGGAGTTCGGCAAACCGTGATCTGCGGAACCTCGCCGTTCCCCTCCGTCGTTCCGTACCGTACGGGGCGACGGAGGAGGGCGATCACGTGGCCGAACTGCGCCTGGGTCCACTGCTGAGGTACGCCGACGGCTCGTCCGCGACCGTCTGGGTCGAGGCGAGCCGTCCGTGCACCGCCGAGGTGCGCGGCGCGGAGGGCGCCCACGGCGAGTCCCGTACCTTCCAGATCGCCGGCCATCACTACGCCCTGATCGCCGTCACAGGCCTCACCCCGGGCACGGCACAGTCGTACGAGGTCCTCCTCGACGGCATGCGCGTGTGGCCGCTCCCCGAATCCCCCTTCCCGCCCTCCGTCATCCGCACCCCGGCCGACGGCGACCCCGTCCGCCTCGCCTTCGGCTCCTGCCGCTGGGCCGCGCCGCCGGCCGGCGAACCGGACCCGGTCGGACCGGACGCCCTGGACACGCTGGCCGCGCGGATCGCCGCCGAGCCGGACGGTGAGCGGCCGGACGTGCTGGTCCTGCTGGGCGACCAGGTGTACGCCGACGAGACCTCCAAGGCGACCAGGCGCTGGCTGGCCGCGCGCCGCGACCTGAGCGAGCCGCCGGGCGACGAGGTCGCCGACTACGAGGAGTACACCCGGCTGTACTACGAATCGTGGCTCGACCCCGAGGTGCGCTGGCTGCTGTCCACCGTGCCCAGCTGCATGATCTTCGACGACCACGACGTCATCGACGACTGGAACACCTCGGCCGCCTGGCTCGCCGACGTGCGGGAAACGAGCTGGTGGCGGGAGCGGCTGCTCAGCGGGCTGATGTCGTACTGGGTGCACCAGCACCTGGGGAATCTCACGCCGGACGAACTGGCCACCGACCCGCTCTACGCCGCCGTACGCGAAACCCCCGACGGCACCGACCTGTTGCGCTCCTTCGCCTGCGAGGCGGACGCCGATCCGGCCTCCGTCCGCTGGAGCTACCGGCGCGACTTCGGCCGGGTGCGGCTGCTGATGGTGGACACGCGGGCGGCCCGGGTGCTCGACGAGGACGCACGCTCCATGCTCGACCCGGGCGAGGAGCGGTGGCTGCGCGAGCAGGCGCTCGAAGGGCGGGGTTCGTACGACCACCTCCTCATCGGCACCTCCCTGCCCTGGCTGCTGCCGCACCTGGTGCACGACGCCGAGGCGTGGAACGCGGCCCTGTGCCGGGGCGGGCGCGGGGAGCGCTGGGCGCGGTTCGGGGAGGATCTGCGGCGGCGGGCGGATCTGGAGCACTGGGCGGCGTTCCCGTCGTCCTTCGACGCGCTGGCGGAGCTGATCGCGGAGGCCGGGTCGGGTGCGGGGGCGCCGGCGACGGTGTGCGTGCTGTCGGGGGACGTGCATCACGCGTACGTGGCCGAGCCGACCTGGCCGGCGGGGAAGGGGCCCGACGCCCGGGTCTTCCAGCTGACCTGCTCGCCCGTCCACAACGCCATTCACCTGGCGATCCGGCTCGGCTTCCGCTTCGGCTGGAGCGGGGCGGCCCGGGTGCTCGGCCGGTGGTTCGCGGGGCACGGGGGCTGTCCCCGGCCGCCGATCGACTGGCGCAGGACGGGCGGCCCGTGGTTCGGCAACCAGCTCATGACACTGACGCTGCGCGGGCGTTCGGCGCGGCTGCGGCTGGAGCAGGCGAGGGTGGTTCGCGGAGGCGGGGCGCGACTGAGGACGATTGCGGAGCCGGAACTCGCGCCGTGAGACCGTGCGCCTGAGAACTCGGGGCGTTCGGTGCGATGGCGGCTGCGGGTTGTGTGGGGTTGCTCGCGCAGTTCCCCGCGCCCCTTTAGGTCGGCTGTGCCGCAGCCCACCCAGGGGCGCGGGGAACTGCGCGACCAGCCACACATGACCCGCAGCCGCCGACGAACCCAAATCCCCCCGAACCCACCGCGGAGTCTGTGACGCTCGTGATGCATCCCACACTCACACACCCCAAGGCTCGGCCAGCCCCGCTCCCGACGGCATGATGAGCCGGACCGTCCGCTTCCATCCCCGCGGATCGCTCCAATGCGCCCCACACGCCCGGGAGTCACCCTTTTGTCTGCACCGCCCTCCGCACCGACCCCGGACTCCCCCACGGTCTCCGTCGCCCTGGTCGGCGCCGGCCCCCGCGGCACCAGCGCCCTGGAACGCCTCTGCGCCTCGGCTCCCGAACTCCTCCCGCCCGGGGTGCGTCTCACGGTCCATGTGATCGACGCGGCGCCGCCCGGCCCCGGGCGCGTGTGGCGGACCGCGCAGTCGCCCGAGCTGCTGATGAACACGGTGTCCTCGCAGGTCACGCTGTTCACCGACGACAGCGTG
Source organism: Streptomyces cyaneus (assembly GCF_004028635.1). Lineage (GTDB taxonomy): Bacteria > Actinomycetota > Actinomycetes > Streptomycetales > Streptomycetaceae > Streptomyces > Streptomyces cyaneus. Next base: position 572,653 of record NZ_ML138678.1, read on the forward strand.
GACTGCTCGGGCCCGGTCCGGCCCGGCCCCAGCCTCCACGACTGGGCGGCCGGCTCACTGGGCCCGGACGAGTACCCGACCCGTGCGCACTACGGCCGGTACCTGGAGTGGGTGTTCGCGAAGGTCGTCCGCGAGGCGCCCCCGGCGATACACGTCGAGACCTGCGCGGCCCGTGCGGTACGGCTCGACGACGCGCCCGACGGCCGCCAGGTCCTCACCCTCGACGACGGCCGCACCCTGCCCGGCCTGTCCGCCGTGGTCCTGGCACAGGGACATCTACCGACGGCCGCCGACGCGACCCAGCGCCACCTCGCCGCGTACGCCGAGCGCCACGGCCTGCGCTACGTGCCGCCCGCGAACCCCGCCGACGTCGACCTCTCCCCCGTATCCCCCGGCGAACCGGTGCTGCTGCGCGGCCTGGGGCTCAATTTCTTCGACCACATGGCCCTGTTGACGACGGGGCGCGGCGGCCGCTTCGTCCACGATGGTGAGGGGCTGCGCTATCTGCCGTCCGGCAACGAGCCGCGGCTGTACGCCGGTTCGCGGCGCGGCATCCCGTACCAGGCGCGCGGCGACAACGCGAAGGGGCCGTACGGCCGCCATCTTCCGCTCGTACTGACGCCCGAGGTGATCGCCGGCTTCCGCAAGCGCGCGGAGTCGGGCGAGGCGCCGGACTTCCTCGCGGAGATATGGCCGTTGGTGGCGAAGGAGGTCGAGACGGTGTACTACACGGCGCTGATACCGCAGGCCCGGCGGCCGGAGTTCGCCGAGCGCTTCCTCGCCGTCCCGCACCGCGACCCCCAAGAGGCGTGCCTGCTCGACGAGTTCGGCGTTCCGGAGTGCGAGCGCTGGAGCTGGGACCGGGTCTCCCGCCCGTACACGGGGTGCGACGTCGCGGATCCCGGCCGGTGGCGTGCCTGGCTGCTGGCGTATCTGCGCGAGGACGCCGCACAGGCCGCCCGGGGCAATGTGCGGGGCCCGCTGAAGTCGGCCCTCGACGTGCTGCGCGACCTGCGCAACGAGCTGCGGCTGATCGTCGACCACGGCGGCCTCACCGGCACCTCGCGCCGGGACCACCTGGACCGCTGGTACACCCCGCTCAACGCCTTCCTGTCCATCGGACCGCCCCGGCGGCGCGTGGAGGAGCTGATGGCCCTGGTGGAGGCGGGCGTGGTGGAGGTGCTCGGGCCCCGGCTCGAGGTGCGGGAGGAGGACGGGGCCTGGGTGGCGCACTCGCCCGAGGTGCCGGGCTCGGCGGTCCGGGCGACGACCCTCGTCGAGGCCCGTCTGCCCGAACCCGATCTGCGCCGCACCGCCGACGACCTGCTGGCCCGGCTGCTGAAGACAGGGCAGTGCCGACCGCACACCGTCGACGGTTACGAAACGGGAGGGCTGGACGTAACACAGCGGCCGTACCGTCTGATCGACCGTCAGGGTCAGGCGCACCCGAGGCGGTTCGCGTTCGGTGTACCCACGGAGGGTGTGCACTGGGTGACGGCGGCGGGGGCTCGGCCGGGTGTGGATTCGGTCACGCTTTCGGACGCGGATGCGGTGGCCAGGGCGGCGCTACGTGCGGTTGTTTCCGGGGCTGGTGGGGATTCCGGGGCCAAGTCTTGGCCGAATGTTGAACTTGCAAGTATTGATTAGGGCTACCTACCGTGGGGGCTACCGATCAGTATCCGTCCCCACACCGTTCCTCATAGGGACGGTAGACATCAGACCGAGGGAGTCCCCCACATGACCGGACGCCTTAACAGCGCCCAGCCTTATGCCATCGGCCTGTTCCGCATAGTCATCGGCCTGCTCTTCGCCTGCCACGGCGCCAACTCGCTCTTCGGCACCTTCGGGGGCCAGACCCCGGACGCCGGCACCTGGCCCGCCTGGTACGCCGCCGTGATCGAACTCGTCGGCGGCAGCCTGGTCCTGCTCGGCCTCGGCACCCGCGCCGCGGCGTTCATCTCCTCCGGCGCCATGGCGTACGCGTACTTCAAGGTCCACCAGCCCCAGGCGCTGTGGCCCATCGAGAACAGCGGCGAAGGTGCCGCCATGTACTGCTGGTCCATGTTCCTGCTGATCTTCACGGGCTCCGGCGCGTTCGGCCTGGACCGGCTGTTCGCCAAGCGTTCCGGGGCGCAGAGCAGGACGGCGGCGGAGCAGACGCCGGTGACGGCCTGACGGCTCAGGCCCCGTGCCCCGTACGACGGCGCCCGTATCCGCGAGGCTCACGCGGATGCGGGCGCCGTTCGCTTTGCGCGTTCGGGGTGAACATGCTGTGCCGAACACACGAGCCCCCGATGAATCCGCTGTCACACCCCCGGCGTACGCTGTATGGCTGTCATAGGCCGCCCCTGCCGCACCCCCACGACGTCGCGGCACGGTCTGGCCACGGGGGACAACGGGGAGTTGCGGTGTTCGAGGGTCTCGGAGACGTGGGTTCGCTGACAGCGGGCCCATGGATCTATGTGGTGGTCGGACTGTCGGTGCTGTTGGACGTGTTCGTCCCGGTCCTGCCCAGCGGGGTCCTGGTGATCACGGCAGCGACGGCGGCGGCCGCGGGCTCGGGCGCCGCGACCGGTCAGGTCCCCGGCGACGTCCCGGACATTCTGGCCCTGACGCTCTGCGCCGCGACGGCGTCCGTCCTGGGCGACCTGGTCGCCTACCGTCTCGCCTGGCGCGGCGGCGCCCGACTGGACCGCGCGATCGCCCGCTCCCGCCGCCTGACATCGGCGCAGGAACGTCTCGGCGCGGCCCTCGCCCGGGGCGGCGGCGCCCTGGTGGTCCTGGCCCGCTTCGCCCCCGCCGGCCGCTCGGTGGTCTCGCTGGGCGCCGGCGCCACACACCGCAGCGCCCGCGACTTCCTCCCCTGGTCGGCCCTGGCAGGCATCACCTGGGCCACCTACAGCGTGGCCCTCGGCTACTTCGGCGCCCAGTGGCTGGGTGCGACATGGCTGGCGACGGCGGTGTCGGTGGCGGCACTGTTCGGCGCCGGGGCAGCGGCGACGTACGTGATGCGCCGGAAGCCGGCGTAGCCGTCACCTGGGCGCATCGAGTGGGCCCATTGGCTGGGCCCATTGGCTGGGCCCACTCACTGGGCGCGTTGACCGGGCGCATTGACTGGGCTCATCAACCAGCCCTGCGCGCCGTCGCGGCCCCCCGCACCTCCAACCCGTCGAGCAGATCGGCCGTGGCCTGCGCGATCACATCGACGGCACGGTCGAAGACCTCCTGGTTGTGCGCGGCCGGGGCCCGGAAGCCGGAGACCTTGCGCACGTACTGCAGGGCGGCGGCCCGGATCTCCTCCTCCGTCGCCTCTTCGGGCAACGCGGGCGGACGAAGCGTCTTGATACTGCGGCACATGTCCAACAGTCTCCCTCGGAGAGGGGTTCGTCTGCCATGATCACGTCGAGGCGGCCACCACAGCGGGGCCGACCGACGAGAGGAATCGCATGACGGCGAACGATCGACTCACCGTGGCGGTACTGGGCCCGGGCGGCATAGGCGGCCTGCTCGCCGCGCTGCTGTCCAGGGCCGGCCACCGCGTGATCTGCCTGGCCGGCGACGACACGGCCAAGACCCTGCGTACGACCGGAATCCACGTCCGCAGCGGTCTGTTCGGGGACTTCACGGCCGACGTCGAGACGGACACCGAGCTCCGGGAACCCGTCGACGCCTGCCTGATCGCGGTCAAGGCCACCGCCCTCGACGCGGCCCTGACCCGGGTCCCGCCCACCGCGCTGGGCGACGCGCTGGTCGTCCCCTTCCTGAACGGCGTGGAACACCCGGAGGCCCTGCGCACCCGCTACCGCCCCGACCGCGTCGCGCCGGCCGTCATCCGCGCCGAGTCGACTCGCGTCGCGCCGGGGCAGATCGAGCACGCCAGCCCCTTCGCCGAGATCGACCTCACCGGCGACCCGGTCCCCCGCGGCCACCTCGACGCCCTCGCGCAGGCCCTAGGCGCGGCCGGCCCCACCACCCGCGTCCTGGAGGACGAGACGGCGACGCTCTGGGCGAAGATGTCCTTCCTGGCGCCGTTCGCCTTGCTGACCACCCACCACGCCCTCCCCCTCGGTGACGTACGCACGCGCCACCGCGAGGAGTTGACGTCCCTCGTCGAGGAAACCGCAGCGGTCAGCCGCGCCTGCGGCGGCCCCGCCGACCCGGCCCAGGCCCTGGCCCGCTACGACGCCTTCCCGCCGGGCACCAAGTCGTCGATGCAGCGGGACGCCGAGGCGGGCCGCCCCCTCGAACTGGACGCCATCGGCGGAGCGTTGCTGCGCGCGGCGGAACGACACGGGGTACCCGCGCCGGTAACGGCCCGCCTGGTAGGGGAGTTGAAGGCCGCCGGCCACTAGCCGAAGCACTCCCGAGGCACTCTTCAGCGCGCAGGCTACTGGCCGGCCACGGTGTCCAGCGCGGGCTCGATCCGCTCCAGCACCCCCGGCCAGCCGCCACCCATACCGTCATACGCGGTCTTGCCGAGCGGCGAGTCGAGATCGAAGCCGGAGTGCTCGAGGAAGAGCCGCGTGCCGGTTCCTTCGGGTTCCAGGCGCCAGGTGATGGTGGTGTCCAGGGTGCCCGGGGCGAAGCTGTAGCGCAGCAGACGCTCCGGCTCCACCGCGAGCACCTCGCACTCCTGATGGCCCCACGGCCCCATGTCCAGGGTGAACCGGTGCCCGACTTCCGGGCGTACGTCTCCCGCGGCCCACCAACGCGCGTGCAACTCCGGGTCGGTGAGCGCGCGCCAGACGGCGTGGGGAGGGTGGGCGACGAACTGGTCGCAGTGGATGGTCTGGGGTTCCACGGTCATGGAGAGCCGTCCTTGCTGGTGCTGGTGCTGCCTGCGCCGGCACCAGTACTGGTATTGCTGCCGGTTCCGGCGCCGATGGTGATCTCGTCCAGTACGTCACTCAGGGCACCCATACGGGCGCGCCAGTAGTGCTCGAAGGGGTGCAGCCATGCGCCGACCTCGGCGAGCGGCTCGGGCTGCAGGTGGTAGTAGCGATGGCGCCCGCGGGGCTCCTCACGAACCAGTCCGGCCTTCTTCAGTACGGAGAGGTGCTCGGAAACGGCGGGACGACTGAGCGAGAACTCCCCGGCCAGGTCCCCGGCCGCACGCGCTCCCCCCATCAGCCCTTCGAGCAGTTTGCGCCGGACCGGGTTGGCCAGTGCGCTGTACACGTCGACTGGTGGCATGCCCACAGAATGCGTCGGAAGTCTCCGACGTGTCAACTTTTCCCGACACATCGACCGAGGGCCTCGATACATCCAGCACCCGTTCGCATGAACCACCCAAAGAAACTCGCACCCCAAAATCGAACAGGCGTAGCATTGCGCCGTGGCTACGCCCTATGACTTTCCGAGTGACCTCCTCGCCGGTCAGGAGGAGCTGCATCAGGTCCGGGCCGAGCTTTCGGCCCTGCTGAAGCGACTTCCCTGGTCGGTCGTGCCCCTGGACGGATTCAGCGACGACAACGGCTGGCGCAAGGTCGAGCGCCCCGCCTCCCCCGGCTGGACGGAGGACGAGCAGGCCGAGGTGGAGAAGCTCCGGCACCGCGAACACGAGCTCGCGGTGTTCGTCAGCGGCCACCGCTTCTGGTCGGACCTCGCCGGGCCGGACCGGATCGACGCCCGCACAAAGCTGAAGCACGCCCATGAGGCGCCGGCGGAGGAAGTGAACTGAAACGCAGAGGGCCCCGACCGCGAACGGCGGGGCCCTCTGCTGCTGTGGGCGCGGACGGTTTCGAACCGCCGACATCCTGCTTGTAAGGCAGGCGCTCTACCCCTGAGCTACGCACCCGAGAACGAGTCGACAGCCTACCTTGCCAGGGGCCATGTCCCGCAAACCCGTATCCCGGACTGTCCGGGAAAGTCCGGGCACAACCTGGGGTTATCCCCACCATGGATCCGGGAGCGGCCCGGATCCTGCGCCGGGTCCGGGCTCGGTACGGTCGAGGCACCGTCGTAATCCCGGGCCGCGAAGGCCGGTCCGGGGAAGTCTCAGGGGGAGATCGTCATGGCCCGTACCGTGCCCGCCCGCGCCGCCGCCGTCGCCGGGGTCGTTGCGGTGCTCCTTGCCGGGGTCACCGCGTGCGGGGCCTCCGCCGGGGATGACAAGGACCCCGAGCATCGGTCCTTCGCGCTGGAGGGAAGGACGCTGACCGTCGACTCCGACGACTCGGCGTTGGAGATCGTCGCCGCAGAGGGGAACAAGGCCGGCACGGTCGAGGTCACGCGGTGGTTCCAGGGGGCCGTCGCGATCGGCTCGGATCCAAAGGTGACCTGGGCGATGAAGGACGACCGGCTGGTGCTGCGGGAGAAGTGCTCCGGCATGATCACCAACTGCTCGGCCAAGCACCGGATCGAGGTGCCGCGCGGGGTCACCGTGAAGGTCGAGGACGGGGACGGGAGTGTGCGGGCAAGCGGGTTCCGGGATGCGTTGAGCATCCGTACCGGGGACGGGTCCGTGCGGGTCACCGACTCCAGCGGTCCACTGGACCTGAGGACCGGCGACGGCTCCATGCATGTCTCCGATGTCTCCTCGCGCCAGGTGAAGGCGCAGACCGGTGACGGCTCGGTGCGGCTCGAACTCGGCACCGTGCCGGACCTGGTGGAGACCCGCAGCAGCGACGGCTCGGTGACGATCGAGCTGCCGCGGGCCACGTACCGCGTGACGACGGAGACCGGCGACGGCTCGGTGGATGTGTCCGTGCCTCGGGACGAGACCAGCTCCCATGTGGTCTCCGCCCGTTCCGGCGATGGAAAAGTCACGGTGCGAACCGCGAACTAACCGGCCCGTGTGTTCGTCCTAAACCGGTGGGAGAATGAACCGGGCAGGGTGAATGACAGCACGGGAGAGGGATGTGACGGCGACACCTCCGCAGCCGAACTCGCCGTCAGTGCCGGGCGCGCAGGGACATCCTGCTCGGGACGACTCGCAGCCCGTACGTCGGGTTCCGTGCGGCTCGCGTCACGCCCTCCGCGACACCCTCACCCTCGTCTGCGCCCTCCCCCTCGTCGCCGTACTCGCCCTGCCCGCCGCCTTCGCCGGGGGCGGCACCCGGCGCTGGTTCGGTGGGCGGGCCGAGAGCCAGCGGGCCGAGGCGCAGGCCGCGAAGGACGATGCGGCGGCCGCGTTCTACGAGCTGGACACCGCCCAGCGGGATCTGCGGATCTCGATCGAGACGATCTCGGCCGTCGACGACTCCCCGGCCGCCCGCCGGGCGATCACCGACTTCGAGGCGCTCGGGCGGCGTATCGACGAGGCCAGCCACCAGTACATCCAGGCCGTCGACGCCCATGACCTCGACCGCGACGACCTGGAGGCCTCGGTCGCCGCCCGCGCCCGTACGGAGCTGACGCAGGCCAAGGACGAGCTGGGGCGCGTCAAGCAGGAACTGGACCGGTTCGAGGACGGGCTCGGGCCGCTGCTCGGCAAGGCCGAGACCCAACTGGCCCGGCTCGCCCCGGCCGTCGAGCGCGCCCGGCAGGGCCTGCTCGCCGCCTCGAACGCCCTGGATGCCGTACGGGGATCGGGGCTGAAGGCGGACGACCTCGCCGCCCGGCTCGCGGCCCTCGCCCCGGAGCTGACCAAGCTGAACCAGGGCGCCGGGCAGCATGGCGTCCCGCAGACGCTGGAGCGTGCCGAGCGGGTCGCGCGGGAGGCGGAAGCGGTCCGGGTGGAGGCCGAGCGGCTGCCGGAGAAGGCCGCCGAGATCGATCACCGGCTCGTGTCGCTGCGTACGCGCGCGCAGGCGCTCACCACCCGTGCCGGGCAGGTCGATCCGGTGCTGAGCGAGTTGCGGCGGCGGTTCACGGCGGCCTGCTGGCAGGACCTGCAGAGCGTCCCGGACCGGGCCGGGGAGAACGTACGGCAGGCCGAGCTGAAGCTGAAGGAGGCGCAGGCCGCGCGCGACGACCAGCGCTGGCCGGACGCCACCGCGCTGCTGTCGACCGTCCGGGCGCTGTTGAACTCCACCGACGAGTCGGTGTCCGCCGCCGGTGACCGGCTGCGCCGGCTGAACGCCGTGCAGAAGGACCCGCAGCAGGAGATCGACCGGACCCGCTTCGCGATCCGGGACGCCCAGCGGCTGGCCATGACGGGCCGCAACACGCCCGATCCGCGGCACGCGCGCCCACTGGACGACTCCGTCGCCCGGCTGGAGCGGGCGATCGGCACGCTGGAGGGGCGTCACCCGGACTACTGGCACTTCCTGACCGAGACGGCGGCGGTGCGGCAGGCGGTGGCCCGGGTGGTCGCGCAGATCCGCGAGGAGCGCGGCGGCGGTCACTGACCGGGCTAACCTGTGTGCATGCCTCGCTATGAGTACCGCTGCCGCAGCTGCGGCGACACGTTTGAACTGAGCCGGCCGATGGCGGAGTCGTCCGACCCGGCGGCGTGCCCTGCGGGGCATGACGACACGGTGAAGCTGCTGTCGACGGTCGCGGTGGGCGGCACCGCAAGCGCCCCGACCGCCGCGCCCAAGTCGAGCGGCGGGGGCGGTTGCTGCGGCGGAGGCTGCTGCGGCTGACGGACGGCAGGGATACGCCCTGAGGGGCGCGGGGAACTGCGCGACAAGCCACAACGAACCCGCAGCCGCACACGCTCACAAGGCCCCGAGCTCCCAGGCGCAACAGCCGGGGCACAGCGTCATTGCCCCGTTGCCTTCAAGAACTCCCGCAGAATCCGCTCCCCCGCCAGCACCCCCCGCTCCGGCAACGCACTGATCGCCGGGGCGGTGAAGTCGGTGTCGGCCAGTTCGCCGTGGCCCGGGCGCCAGCCCTTGTCGGCGGCCAGCAGCAGGTCGGCGTCCAGCAGGGAGTCACCGGCCGCCAGCGTCAGCTCCGCGCCGGCGCGGCGGGCGACCTCGTGCATGGCGGCGCTCTTGGTCAGCGGCTTCGGGACGGCGTAGATCTTGCGGCCCTGGAGCGAGACCGTCCAGCCCCGGTTCTCCGCCCACACCGCGAGCTCCTTCACCCACTCCTCGGGCAGCAGCTCGCGCTCGACGACCAGGTAGGCGAAGAGGTCCTCGGCGATCCGGTGCTTGCGCACCCACGCCGGGGACGCCGACGCCATCAGGTGGTCCTGCACCTCCGCGAGCGGCGCGCACTGTTCGGCCAGGCGGGCCTGGACCTGTGCGTGCCAGTCGGGGTCGGAGACGCCGTCGACCAGCAGGTGCCCGCCGTTGGCGCAGATCGCGTACTTCGGCGGCGGGCCCGGCAGGTTGATGCGCTGGTACTGCTTGCGGGTCCGGGTCGTCGTCGGCACGAAGACCGCCGCGTCGCCGAGGTCGGTCAGCAGGTGGGCCGCCGTCTCGGTCATGTACGACAGCGGCTTGCTCTCGTGCACCTCCACGCACAGCAGCCTCGGCGCCCGCGCGTCCGGCATGGTCAGCGCGAGGGCCGCCGCGGAGTAGATGAGCGTACGGTCGAGGTCACTGGCCACCAGCACCGGCATCAGACGTTCACCGCCTTGCCGTCGGCGCCCGTCGCGCCCCGCGTGTACTTGGGGTGGATCAACCCCACGCAGGTGTACGGCAGTTCGGCCACCTCTTCCACCGGTACTCCTCTCTGCTCGGCGAGCAGGCGTACATGGTCCAGGTCGGCGCCGGCACCGGCCCGCGCCAGGATCTTCCACGGCACCCGGCGCAGCAGCACCCGCGTGGTCTCGCCGACGCCCGGCTTGACGAGGTTCACGTCGTGGATGCCGTACTCCTCACTGATGCGCTCGACGGCCGCCCAGCCCTCCCAGGTCGGCGCGCGGTCGCCGGACAGCAGCTCCTTGGCCGTCGCGTCGACCGCGTCCACGACCTCCGGGAAGCGCGCGGACACGGCGTCCAGGAAGGCCACGGAGACGTCGGCGCCGGCGAGTTCGCGGTAGAACTTCGCACCGTGGTAGTCGTGCGGACCGACCAGGTCGGCGCGCAGCACGGTGCGCGAAATCAGACCGGAGACGGTGGAGTTGAGGCACGCGGACGGGATGAGGTAGTCGTCGCGGGTGCCGTACGTCCGCACGCACGAGCCCGGGTCGGCCAGTACGGCGATCTCCGGGTCGAAGCCGCCGATGCCGTCGGACTTCTCGAACTCCGCCAGGGCCACGGCGAGTTCGCGGGTGATGGCGCCCTTGCCGGTCCAGCCGTCGACGAAGACCACGTCACGCGGGTCGTGGTGCTCGGCCAGCCAGCGCAGCGCGTTGGCGTCGATGCCGCGGCCGCGCACGATCGAGACGGCGTAGTGCGGCAGTTCGAGGCCGTGCCGGAACTGGGCCCAGCGGCGCATGAGCACGCCGATGGGAGTGCCCGCGCGGGCGAGGGAGACGAGCACCGGGCGCGGCGAACGCTCCGCCAGCACGAGCTCGGTGACCGCGCCGGCCGCCTGTGCCAGCCGCGCCGCCGACTCCTCCAGCGCCGCGTGGAACAGCGCCTGGTACTGCTCGCTGGGCTGGTATTCCACGGGCAGCGACTCGGCGTAGTGCGCGCCCCCGCTCTGAATGGCCTCTTCCCTTTCCTCGGTCGGCGCCTCCAGCGTCACGTCCGAGAGGTCCTGCAGCAGCCAGCCGACCTCCTCGGGGGCGTACGAGGAGAAGGCGGGGCCGCGGAGGGGCTCGGGCAGCATCGGGTGCCTTTCGGGAATGGCCAGGGGGACGGGGACGTACGACGGCACGACCGCGAGCAGGACGTGCGGGGTGTGGGCGGCGAGCTGCGCCAACAGTCCCTCGGGCGCGTGCAGTTCGGGGGTGTCGGCGACCGAGTCGACGACGGCTATGACGGTGTCGAAGCCGGCGCCCGCGACGTTGTAGGCGTAGCGCTCGCCGGGGCCGTCGGCGGGGTCGTCGTGGGCCGGGAAGACGAGGCGGGTGCGTATCGCGTAGCCGGGGTCGTCGACGGCGAGGACGGGTGACCGGGTCGTGGTCGAGTACCGCACCTCCACGCCCTCGGCGACCTGCTCCAGCTCACGGGCGAGCCGCAGCGGCGCGTACATCAGCTCCTCGAAGCCGAGTACGTGTACGCGCCGGGCGTCGGCGGGGAGTGCCTCTGCGAGGCGGGCGGCCATGGCGGGGAGGGCGCCTTCGAGGCGGGTGCGGTGCGCGGGCGTGAAGCCGTGGCGACCGCCGTCGGGGAGGTTGTGGGGCCAGCACAGGTCTACGCGGGTGACGTGGGGGTGGGTGCGGTTGTCGTCCGAGTGCGGGTCGTGGGGGGCTGGTCGCGCAGTTCCCCGCGCCCCTGAGGGGGTGGTCCGACCGTCGGCTCCAAGGCCGGGGGCACCGGCATCGCCCTCAAGGGGCGCGGGGAACTGCGCGACCGGCCACGACGAACCCGCAGACGACGAACCACCCTCCGCGGCACTCTCCGCCTCGTACCGCGCCACGAGCTCCTGGCCCTTCTCCAACACCCCCTCCGGCAGCCGCACCGTCCCCGAAGCCGCCGCCACCAGATCCACCCGCGCGCCGATCTCCCGCGCGAACTCCTCCAGCCGCCCGGCATCCTCCGCCGACCGCATGTCGACCAGCGCAACCACGACGTACCGCCGCCGCGGATACCGCTCATGAAGATCGCGCACGGTGTTCAGCACCGTGTTCCCCGTGGAGAACTCGTCGTCGACCAGGACCAGCGGCCCGTCCCCGACCAGCAGCGCCGGGTCCTCCGGGAGCAGCAGATGGGAGGTCGCGTGGGAGTGGGACTCCTCGAAGCCGCCCGCGCGGGCGACCCCGGCGACCGGGCGGCGGGTGGAGTGCAGGTAGGGGGCGAGGCCGATGCCGTCGGCGACGGAGTGGCCGAGGCCGGTCGCGGTCTCCGCGTAACCGAGGACGACCGCGCGGGCGGCCTCGTCGTCGCCCAAGAGATCCCGCACCCGGCGGCCGAGGGCGAAGCCGGCGCCGTACACCACGGACGGTGACTGCGGGACGTGCTTGCCGAGCACGTTGGAGACCAGCAGATGCGCCCGCTTGGGGTTGCGGCGCAGGGCGAGCCCCAGCATCTGCGTGAGCTCGTCGTCGCCCACGAGCTGGACTCCGAGCCGCTCGGCGACCCAGCTCCCGGACCAGACCCCGTTGTTCACTGCCTTGTTCATGCGTCCCTTGGATAGAAGCCGTTCGGCCCGTGGATGGAGGCCGTCGGCCCGTGGATGGAAGCCGTCGGCCCGGTTCAGGCCGGGATTCCGGCGGCGAGCAGCTCCACGAAGCCGATGTCCTCGTTGGCCACACCGAACACCTCGGCCCGCAGCATGGTCCGCTCGGCCCAGGCGCGATGCGGCTTCACCTCATTCATCTTGTTCGTGTACTGCGACCTGAGTACACCCCCACCGCAGCGTTCGGGCTTCAGGATGTCCTTGGCGTCGCTGAACTCCTCGTGACTGACCACGGACAGGGCGTGCACGGGCAGCACGTGGGAGGGGTGGATGCAGGTCTTGCCGAGCAGGCCGTTGGCGTGGTCGAGCGTGATCTCGCGCAGCAGGCCGTCCATGGCGTGCTCGATGAGGGCCTCGCGCAGCTCCTCGGCCTGGCCCTCCAGGAAGGGGCTGCGGCGCAGCTGCGGCTTGAACATACGTTCCTGCACCCGGAAGTACTCCCACACCGGCCCGGTCACCGTGAACCCGGTGCCGTCGGCTCTGCCCAGCATGTTCACCACGTCGGCGATCACGGAGGCGACGATCTGGACGTCGTAGGCGGTCATGTCCGGGGCCCGGCGCAGCCCGTACGACGAGCAGAAGTCGGTGACCCCGAGGCGCAGCGCCAGCACCCGCTCCCGGTACTTGTCGACCGCGCGGGAGATGCCCTCCAGGGTCTCCACGCGGGACTCCCGGTAGAGCAGCTCGGGAGACTCCAGCACCGGCATGGCGAACAGCCGCCGCCCGCTCTCGGCCTCGGCGCTCGCGAGGGCCTCCAGGAAGGGCATGCCGCGCTCTTCGGTGAACTTCGGCAGCACGAATCCGGACAGCAGCCGGACGGCGGGACCGAGCCGCCGTACGAGATCGGGGATCTGCTCGGGCGTACGGACCCGGATGAAGAGCAACGGCAGATCCGCCGCGCTCTGCCGCTGCGCGAGGTCGGTGAACTGCCGGACGAGGTTCTCCTCGCCCTCTGCCACGTCCTCGTCGCCGATCGAGTCCTCCAGGCACAGCACCATCGAGACCACGCCGCGCCCGGTCTGCTTGACGATGTCGTCGGCGAGCCGCGGCCGCGTGGCGGGGCTGTAGAGCGTGGCGCCCAGGGCCGCGGAGAGCAGCCGGGCCGAGGAGTCCGCGGAGAACTCGCACGGCTCCTGGTGGAAGAGGCGCTGCCGCACCTCCGGGGCGATGTGCCCGAAATGACGCATAGAGCTCCCCCGTGGTGACTCGATGGCCCCCGTGACCTGTTCACAGGTGGCCGGTAATAGTACGTAGATACCCATGTCAGGGGTTCCCGCAGGGCATGAATTTCTGGTAACGCGGACAAACACGAGCGCACACGGCCTGTGTACCCCCGCGTTGTCGTGACCAGGACGGAGAGGGCAGGATGACCGCATGACGCACGCGATGTTGAAGGGGTCGAACGTCCCGCTCGAAGTCACGACGGTACGCGCCGTGCTGCGCTGGACGCCCGGGCAGGGGGTCCCGGATGTCGACGCCTCGGCACTCCTCCTCGGCCCCGACGGTCGTGTGCGCTCCGACGAGGACTTCGTCTTCTACAACCAGCCCCGGCACCCCTCCGGGCAGGTCTGGCGGCTCGGCAAGAAGCGAGTCGCCGAGGGCCTCACCGACACGATCCAGACAGATCTGGCTGGTGTCGAGGCCGGCGTCGGTCAGATTCTCCTGGTCGCTTCGGCGGACGGCGTCACCTTCGACCGCGTACGGGACCTGCGCATCCTGCTGTACGACGCGGCAGCCGCCGACGGCGATCCGCTGGCGTACTTCGACGTCAAGCCGGAGACGGGCGCGGAGACCGCCCTGATCTGCGGCGAGCTGTACCGCCGCGGCGAGGGCTGGAAGTTCCGCGCCCTGGGCGAGGGCTACTCGGACGGCCTCAAGGGCCTGGCCACGGACTTCGGCATCTCGGTGGACGAGTCGGAGGCGATGGCGGAGCCCGCGCCGACGCCGGAGGTCTCCCAGCCCCTGCCCCCGGAGCAGCCGACGACCGCGGTCCCACCCCAGCCGTCCTACGGCTACCCCCAGCAGCCCCCGCCGACCCAACCGGCGTACGGCTACCCCCAGCCCACCAGCCAGCCGGCCACGGCCCAGTCGGGCTACGGCTACCCGCCTCCGGTGACGGCACCGGCCCAGCCCGGGGAGTTCCGCCTGCCTCCCCAGGGCCCACAATTCATCGGGCGTTAGCTGCAGCGCCGTAAGGGGCGCGGGGAACTGCGCGACCAGCCACGACGAATCCGCACGCGCCACAAAACCCAAGGCCCCGAGCTCTCAGGCGCACCGGCCAAGACCCGGCGTCAGCGTTCCGCCTTGGTCTTGTACCCGCGCCCCCACTGCAGCCCCCACCCGAACAACCGATCCAGCTCGGCCTGGAAGCCATACACGAACTTCACCTCACGCCGAACCCAGAGCTCCCCCTTTACGTTCTCGATCATCACCACCGCACAGGACCGAGCCTGCGGATGCCGCTCATCGAGACCGATCTCGATCCGCGGTCCATTGCTCGGATACAGCGTGACGATCGCGTGCGTTCGGTCGAACGCCGGCGTCTGGTCATAGATGTACACAAAGACCAGCAGCCGCTTGATGTCCTCCCGATGATCGAGGTTGACGTACATCGTCTCCCCGGACGCCGACCCGAACCGGTCGTCCCCGCTGAGCTTCACATACGGCGGCGCGTTGACGTCCCCGAGGAACCCGCCCAGCGGCTGGACGACCCCCTTCGTCCCGTCGGCCAGCTCGTACAGGCACCCGAGGTCGAGGTCGACGTTGACCATGCTCTGGCTGTGCCCCAGCACCTCCGGCGGCTTGAGCGCCTTGAACGGATGCCGCAACAGGCTCTGCCGCTGCGAGCCCCCGATGTCCGACGTCCGCATACGCCAGGCCAGGTTGACCCGGAGATGACCGGTCGCCGCCCCCTGCTTGGTGAGCGAAACCCGGTCGTGCCGCTTCGTCAGCTCGATCGAGTTCGACGACGCGCTGCCCGAGTCGAACTCGGCCGCCCGGCCACGCCAGAGTCCGTCCAAGAAGCCCATTCCGCCCCCACGTCCCACGAAAGACCCGCGTTCACCACGAAAGAACCACGGTCATTTGGAAAAACCGGCGGGGCGGCCGGAGGCCCGGCCGCCCCGTTCAGAGCGTTCCTCACCCGCAGGGATGTCACACCCCGGACGAGACCTCAGTCTTCTCGTCCGAGGTCTCCGCTTTTCCCTCGGCTGCCGCCAGCGCGCGGTTGCGGCGCACAGAGGACCAGAAGGACCAGCCGATCAGGGCGACACCGATCAGGCCCGTGACGATCTCGGGGATCTGGTACTGGATGGTGACCATGAGGAGCACGGCCAGCGCGCCGATCGCGTAGTGCGCGCCGTGCTCCAGGTAGACGTAGTCGTCGAGGGTGCCCTGGCGCACCAGGTAGACGGTCAGCGAACGGACGTACATCGCGCCGATACCGAGACCCAGCGCCATCAGGACGATGTCGTTGGTGATGGCGAAGGCACCGATCACGCCGTCGAAGGAGAAGGAGGCGTCCAGGACCTCCAGGTAGAGGAACATGAAGAACGCGGCCTTGCCGGCCAGGGCGACCGCCGTGCGGGGCTTGCCGGCGCGCACGGCTGCTTCCTCCGCCTCGTGCTCGCGTTCCTCCTCTTCTTCGAGCTTGTCCTCGAAGTAGCCGGAGAGGCCGCCCACGATCATGTAGGTGATCAGGCCCGCGATACCGGAGAGCAGAACCGTCTCCGCCTTGTCGGCGTGCGCGCCGCCGTGCTGGTGGGCGTTGGCCGCGAAGGTCAGCGCCGAGATCAGCAGAACGACCAGCGCGATGCAGACCGACAGCATGTCGACCTTGCCGAGCTTGGCCAGCGGGCGCTCCAGCCAGCCGAGCCACTTGATGTCCCGGTCCTCGAAGATGAAGTCGAGGAAGATCATCAGCAGGAACATGCCACCGAACGCGGCGATCGCCGGGTGGGCGTCGGTGACGAGTTCCTGGTAACGGTCCTTGTCGCTGAGCGCGAGGTCGACCGCCTCGATCGGCCCGAGGCTGGCGCTGATCGCGACGATCACAACGGGGAAGACCAGTCGCATACCGAAGACGGCGATCAGGATGCCGATGGTGAGGAAGATCTTCTGCCAGAAGGCATTCATCTTCTTCAGGATTCCGGCGTTGACCACCGCGTTGTCGAACGACAGCGAGATCTCGAGGACGGAGAGGATCGCCACGATGCCGAGGGCGGTCCACCCCCCGAAGAGGACCGCTGCAACCAGGCCGAGCGCGGTGACCGCGAACGACCAGCCGAAGGTTTTCAGAACCACTGGCTACCCAATCCTGTGTGTACGGGGCTCCCGAGCGCCGCACTCGGCTTTACGAACTTTTGAACCCGAAGTCTAGTCGGCCCCACTCCCGGTCCCACGGGGCCCCGACTTTTGCTCATATCGCGTTATGAGACGTTGACCCCGAAGTCCAGCGCGATGCCACGCAGACCCGACGCGTACCCCTGTCCCACCGCCCGGAACTTCCACTCTCCCTGGTGGCGGTACACCTCGCCGAAGATCATGGCGGTCTCGGTGGAGGCGTCCTCGCTGAGGTCGTAGCGGGCGAGCTCCTGGCCGTCGGCCTGGTTCACGACGCGGATGAAGGCGTTGCTGACCTGACCGAAGGTCTGGCCGCGCTCGTCGGCCATGTGGATGGAGACCGGGAAGACGATCTTGTCGCACTGGGCCGGCACCTTCGAGAGGTCGATCAGGAGCGACTCGTCGTCGCCGTCGCCCTCGCCGGTGAGGTTGTCCCCGGTGTGCTCCACCGAGCCGTCCGGGCTCTTGAGCTGGTTGTAGAAGACGAACCACTCATCGCCCATGACCCGTCCGCCGGTGCACATCAGGGCGCTGGCGTCGAGGTCGAAGGGGGCTCCGGTGGTGGAGCGCGCGTCCCAGCCGAGCCCGATCATCACCTGAGTGAGGTTCGGTGCGGCCTTGGACAGGGAGACGTTTCCTCCCTTGGCGAGCGTGACGCCCATGTTGCTGGTCCTCCCCGCGTGATGCTTTTTGGTTGTCCTGCGCATCCGGCGCCGCACTCAAACGAATGCGGCGCCGGACTCAGGATGGTGACCTCAGACGTTCACACCGAAGTCCTGCGCGATGCCGCGCAGGCCCGAGGCGTAGCCCTGGCCGATGGCGCGGAACTTCCACTCCGCGCCGTGCCGGTACAGCTCGCCGAAGACCATCGCGGTCTCGGTGGACGCGTCCTCGCTGAGGTCGTAGCGCGCGATCTCGGCGCCGCCGGCCTGGTTGACGACGCGGATGAACGCGTTGCGCACCTGGCCGAAGGACTGCTGGCGGTTCTCGGCGTCGTAGATCGAGACCGGGAAGACGATCTTCTCGACGTCCGCCGGGACGCCGGCGAGGTTGACCTTGATCTGCTCGTCGTCGCCCTCGCCCTCACCGGTGAGGTTGTCGCCGGTGTGCTCGACGGAGCCGTCGGCGCTCTTGAGGTTGTTGAAGAAGACGAAGTTCGCGTCGCTGCCGACCTTGCCCTCCGGGTTCAGCAGCAGCGCGCTGGCGTCCAGGTCGAAGTCGGTGCCGGTCGTGGTGCGGACGTCCCACCCCAGACCGACGATGACCGCAGTGAGGCCCGGAGCCTCCTTGCTCAGTGATACGTTGCCGCCCTTGCTGAGGCTGACTCCCACGAGTCCTCCATTGGTTTCCAGGGGCGGGGAGCCCCGCCGTGCGTTTGATATGGGATCAACGACTCGATCCTAGTGACGGGTTCCCGTACCCCGCAGGCCTTGATACCGAAGAATCACAGGGTGTCGGGATCGGGGTGCCGGGATCAGCGGGGTGCCGGGATCAGAGAGTGTCGAGTGCCTTGACGTACTCGCTGAGGTCACGGGCGTCCGGCAGCGCGTTGACGACCGTCCAGCGCACGACGCCCTCCTTGTCGATGACGAAGGTGCCGCGCACCGCGCAGCCCTTGTCCTCGGCGAAGACGCCGTAGGCGCGGCTGACCTCGCCGTGCGGCCAGAAGTCGCTGAGCAGCGGGTACTCCAGGCCCTCCTGCTCGGCGAAGACGCGCAGGGTGTGGATGGAGTCGTTGGAGACGGCGAGCACCTGGGTGTCGCGGTCGGAGAACTGCGGCAGGTTGTCGCGCACCTCGCACAGCTCGCCGGTGCACACGCCGGTGAAGGCGAAGGGGTAGAAGAGCAGGACGACGTTCTTGGAACCACGGAAGTCGGAGAGCTTCACGGTGGCGCCGTGGTTGTCCTTGAGCTCGAAGTCGGGGGCCTTGTCGCCGACCTGGATCGCCATCGTCGTGGATGTCCCTTCGGTGGGGCTGTTCGGGTGGAGACCCCACCCTATGCAGCGACCACCGAGGCCCGTGCAGGAGGCCGGGCCGGGCTTTCCAGCCCGGCCCGGCACCGCCACCAGTTTCTACTTCTTGGTCTTCGCGGCCTTGGGCGTCACCAGCCGGCTGCCACTCCAGTCCTTGCCGACGCTGACGCTCTTGGACGCCGACAGACCCGCAGTCGTCGCGGCTTCAGAGATGTCGCTGGGCTCCACGTAGCCGTCACGGCCGGTCTTCGGCGTCAGCAGCAGAATCGCGCCGCCCTCTTCGATGTACGTGGTGGCGTCCACCAGCGCATCCGTCAGGTCGCCGTCCTCGTCGCGGAACCACAGCACCGCGGCATCGGCAACGTCGTCGTAGTCCTCGTCCACGAGTTCTGTGCCGGTGACTGACTCAATGGCCTCGCGGAGTTCCTGGTCTACGTCGTCGTCGTAGCCGATCTCCTGGACCACCTGCTCGGGCTGGAACCCCAGCCTCTCGGCAAGGGTCCGCTCCTCCGCGTGGTCCGCGGTCGCGCTCACGGGTTGCCTCCTGATCATGTCTTGGGAAATAACTCAGCCACGCGCGTGCGCGAAGCATTGGCCGTAGTCCACACGGGCGGGACGGATCGCGCAAGTACCCGGCCGTTCAGACCGCCGAAACGGTGACGATCCTGAACGTGTCACCGCAACTCCAGGCACACCATCATCGTCCCAAGGTGACGTACGGCACGCCAATCCGCCCCCTTTGGGCGTTTGGGAACCATCAGCGGGTACTCCGCCGTTACCAGGACCCGGTTACCCCTCAGTAGAGATGACGTTTGGCGCCCCGAGGTACACGATGGGGAGCGGTGCAGACACCCAGAAACCCCAGAAACACGGCCCTCTGACAGGTAAGGAACAGCGTGGCTTCCGGATCCGATCGAAACCCGATCATCATTGGCGGCCTTCCGAGTCAGGTTCCTGACTTCGACCCCGAGGAAACCCAGGAGTGGCTCGACTCCCTCGACGCCGCTGTGGACGAGCGCGGCCGGGAGCGGGCCCGCTATCTGATGCTGCGGCTGATCGAGCGGGCTCGCGAGAAGCGCGTGGCCGTGCCCGAGATGCGCAGCACGGACTACGTCAACACGATCGCCACCAAGGACGAGCCGTTCTTCCCGGGCAACGAGGAGATCGAGCGCAAGATCCTCAACGCGACCCGGTGGAACGCCGCGGTCATGGTGTCCAGGGCCCAGCGCCCCGGCATCGGCGTCGGCGGCCACATCGCGACGTTCGCCTCCTCCGCCTCGCTCTACGACGTGGGCTTCAACCACTTCTTCCGCGGCAAGGACGAGGGCGACGGCGGCGACCAGGTCTTCTTCCAGGGCCACGCCTCCCCGGGCATCTACGCTCGCGCGTTCCTGCTGGACCGCCTGAGCGAGCAGAACCTGGACGCGTTCCGCCAGGAGAAGTCGAAGGCGCCGTACGGCCTGTCCAGCTACCCGCACCCGCGGCTGATGCCGGGCTTCTGGGAGTTCCCGACCGTGTCGATGGGCCTCGGCCCGATCGGCGCGATCTACCAGGCGCGAATGAACCGCTACATGGAGGCGCGCGGCATCGCCGACACCTCCAAGTCGCATGTGTGGGCGTTCCTGGGCGACGGCGAGATGGACGAGCCGGAGTCGCTCGGCCAGCTGTCCATCGCCGCGCGCGAGGGCCTGGACAACCTCACCTTCGTCGTCAACTGCAACCTGCAGCGCCTCGACGGCCCGGTCCGCGGCAACGGCAAGGTCATCCAGGAGCTGGAGTCGATCTTCCGGGGCGCCGGCTGGAACGTCATCAAGCTGATCTGGGACCGCACCTGGGACCCGCTGCTCGCGCAGGACCGCGACGGCATCCTGGTCAACCGGATGAACACCACGCCGGACGGCCAGTTCCAGACGTACGCCACCGAGACCGGCGGTTACATCCGGGACCACTTCTTCGGTGACGACCAGCGGCTGCGCGCGATGGTCGAGGGCATGACCGACGACCAGATCCTGCACCTGGGCCGCGGCGGTCACGACCACAAGAAGATCTTCGCGGCGTACGCGGCGGCCCGCGCCCACAAGGGCCAGCCGACGGTGATCCTCGCCAAGACGATCAAGGGCTGGACGCTCGGCCCCAACTTCGAGGGCCGCAACGCCACGCACCAGATGAAGAAGCTGACGGTCGACGACCTCAAGCGCTTCCGCGACCGTCTGCACCTGCCGATCTCCGACCAGGACCTGGAGAGCGGGCTCCCGCCGTACTACCACCCGGGGCGGGACTCCGAGGAGATCCAGTACATGCACGACCGCCGCAAGGGGCTCGGCGGTTACGTCCCGACGCGTGTGGTGCGCTCCAAGCCGCTTGCGCTGCCGGACGACAAGACGTACGCGACCGTGAAGAAGGGCTCGGGCCAGCAGTCGATCGCCACCACCATGGCGTTCGTACGGCTGCTCAAGGACCTCATGCGGGACAAGGAGATCGGCAGGCGGTTCGTGCTGATCGCGCCGGACGAGTACCGCACGTTCGGCATGGACTCGTTCTTCCCGAGCGCGAAGATCTACAACCCGCTCGGCCAGCAGTACGAGGCGGTCGACCGCGACCTGCTGCTCGCCTACAAGGAGTCGCCGCAGGGCCAGATGCTGCACGACGGCATCTCGGAGGCGGGCTGCACGGCCTCGCTGATCGCGGCGGGTTCGGCGTACGCCACGCACGGCGAGCCGCTGATCCCGGTCTACGTCTTCTACTCGATGTTCGGTTTCCAGCGCACCGGCGACCAGTTCTGGCAGATGTCGGACCAGCTGGCGCGCGGTTTTGTGCTGGGCGCGACCGCCGGCCGTACGACGCTGACCGGTGAGGGCCTGCAGCACGCCGACGGCCACTCGCAGCTGCTCGCCTCGACCAACCCGGGCTGTGTCTCGTACGACCCGGCGTTCGGCTACGAGATCGCGCACATCGTCAAGGACGGTCTGCGGCGGATGTACGGCGGCGACGAACAGCACCCGCACGGCGAGGACGTCTTCTACTACCTCACCGTCTACAACGAGCCGATCCAGCACCCGGCCGAACCGGAGGACGTCGACGTCGAGGGCATCCTCAAGGGCGTCTACCGCTTCAGCGAGGGCACGGCGGGGTCGATCCCCGCGCAGATCATCGCGTCCGGTGTGGCCGTCCCCTGGGCGATCGAGGCGCAGAAGATCCTCGCCGAGGAGTGGAACGTCAAGGCCGACGTCTGGTCGGCGACCTCCTGGAACGAGCTGCGGCGCGAGGCCGTGGAGTGCGAGGAGCACAACCTGCTGCATCCGGAGGAGGAGCAGCGGGTGCCGTGGGTGACGCGCAAGCTCAGCGGGGCCGAGGGTCCGTTCGTGGCCGTCTCCGACTGGATGCGGTCGGTGCCGGACCAGATCGCCCGGTGGGTGCCGGGGACATACCAGTCGCTCGGTGCGGACGGGTTCGGGTTCGCGGACACCCGCGGTGCCGCCCGCCGCTTCTTCCACATCGACGCCCAGTCGGTGGTCGTCGGCGTGCTGACCGAGCTGGCGAAGGAGGGCAAGGTGGACCGGTCGGTGCTGAAGCAGGCGATCGACCGTTACCAGCTGCTCGATGTGTCGGCGGCGGATCCGGGTGCCGCGGGAGGCGACGCGTAGCGTCGACCGGCGTCAACGGCTGGAAGGGGTGGTGTGCCCGTGGGTGACCTGCGGGATACACCACCCCTTCACATTTCCTACGATGCGGCCATGAAGCAACCGCTCGCGCAAGTCCGTTGGGAACGGTGTACCCAGCGGCCGCTGTTCGCTCTGGCCCTGGTGTTCGCCGTGGCCTATGCCGTGCCGATCGTCGAGCCGGACGCGAGCCGTGAGGTGGTGTCCGCGTGTCTCGCGGTGGAGTGGGTGGTGTGGGGCGCGTTCGCGCTCGACTACGTCGTACGGCTCGCTCTCGCCGAGCGGCGGGTGCAGTTCGTACGGAGCCACTGGATGGACCTCTGTGCGGTCGTGCTGCCGCTGGTCCAGCCGCTGCGGCTGCTGCGGCTCGTGGCCACGCTGCTGCTCGTCGGGCAACGAGCCCGGATGGCCTCGCAGGTGCGGCTCACGACCTATGTCGCCGGGTCGGTGGTCGGGCTGCTGATGTTCGGGTCGCTGGCCGTGCTGTCGGTGGAGCGGGACTCGCCGGACGGGAACATCAAGACGCTGGGTGACGCGGTGTGGTGGTCCTTTACGACCATGACGACCGTGGGGTATGGGGATCACGCGCCGACCACGGGCGTGGGGCGGATGCTCGCGGTGGGGCTGATGCTGTCCGGGATCGCCCTGTTGGGTGTGGTGACCGCGAACATCGCCGCGTGGTTCATAGCTCGGTTCGAGATGGACGACGTGGAGGAGCGGCGCCAGACGGAGGCGATCCGGGTGCTCACGGAGGAGGTTCGGGCGCTGCGGGCGCAGGTCGCCGCGCTGTCGGGTGACGGGCAGCCGGCGGCGCAGCAGCCGGCCCAAGGGGCGCGGGGAACTGCGCGATCAACCACCGACAACCCGCTCCCGCCATCGAACCCCATGCCTCGAGCTCTTGGGCGCTAGAACAAACCGTTGCCCGGCGTGGTCGTCCCCGCCAGCCAGATGATCGCCAGCAGTGTGTCGATCGCGCCCAGCACCACGGCCACCAACGCGGGGAGCGGGCGGGCTCCTGACCAGGTGCGGTTCATGGCCAGCCAGCCGCAGGCGATCGCCACCGGGCCGAGGATGATGCCCAGTACGAAGAAACCGGCGATCGCGCAGATGGCTCCGATGATGCCCAGCGTCGCGCGATCCGGCCCGGTCCGTGACCACGTCCGGCCACGTGAGCGGGGGTACCTGCGCGTTCGGTGTCCGAAGCCCGCCATCGTCAACTCAACTCCCAGAACCTTCCGGTCGGTTGGGTTCGTCGGGTCGAGTACCCCGCGTGCGGGCGCTAATCCTGCGGTAGTTCCGGGCCGTCGGCGCGCTGTCCCCCTCCGGCAGCGCGCCGCCGCCCAGGCCGCCCTCCTCGCCGTACAAACTTGCCCGAGGAACATGCCGTACGGAGGGCTTGGCCCAATCTGACCTGCGGCGCGTGCCGGGTGGGAGGGATCTTTAGCGAAGTCACCCTGATAGGGGAACTCCGGTCGCGGATCCCTCCGTTCGCTTTGCGTGGCGTCAGATGTGCGCCGCGCCCGCGCCCGCCTCCGCGTTCTCACCGCGCTTGGTGAGGAAGGCGACGAAGACCGCGACGACCGCCACGCCCGCGGCGACCAGGGACGCCAGGCTCATGCCCGAGATGAACGTGTCGTGTGCCACGTCCGTGATCTTCGCGGCGACGGCGTCCGGCGTGCCCGGGGCCAGCGGCGGTACGCCGACCTGGACCGCCTCGGAGGCCTGGGCCTCCTGGGCCGCGGTGAGCGGCGGCAGGCCCGCGGACGTCCAGTTGCCGGCGAGGTCGCTGTCGACCTTGGAGGCCATGACGGCGCCCAGGACGGCCGTACCGAGGCTGCCGCCGATCTGCATCGCGGCCTGCTGGAGACCGCCGGCGACGCCGGACAGCTCCATGGGCGCGTTGCCGACGATGACCTCCGTGGCGCCGACCATGACCGGCGCGAGGCCGAAGCCGAGCAGGGCGAACCAGAGGGACATGATGGCGCTGCCGGTGTCCGTCTGAAGCGTGGACATGCCGTACATGGCGATGGCGGTGGCCGCCATACCGCCGGCCAGCGGGATGCGCGGGCCCAGCTTGGTGATCATCGCGCCCGCGAGCGGGGAGCCGACGATCATCATGCCGGTGAGGGGAAGCAGGTGCAGGCCCGCGTCGATCGGGCTCATGCCGTGGACGTTCTGCAGATAGAACGTCACGAAGAACAGGCCGCCCATGAAGGCGATGGCCATCAGGACCATCAGCACGACACCCGCGGAGAGCGGCACCGAGCGGAAGAGCGCGAGCGGGATGAGGGGTTCCTTGACCTTCGTCTCCCAGAAGGCGAAGAGCGCGAAGCCCAGCACCGACGCGGCTATGAACGTCCACGTCTTGCCGTCGCCCCAGCCCCACTCCGGGGCCTTGATCAGGGCCCAGACCAGGCAGAACATCGCGGCCGACAGCAGGGCTATGCCCAGGATGTCGAAGGAGCGCGGGGCGTTCTCGGCGCGGTGGTCGAGCAGGATCAGCACGCCGAGGACGACGGCGATGATGCCGACCGGCACGTTGATGAAGAACACCGACTGCCAGTTGACGTGCTCGACGAGGACGCCGCCGAGGATCGGGCCGCCCGCGGTGGAGGCACCGATGACCATGCCCCAGATGCCGATGGCCATGTTCAGCTTCTCGGCCGGGAAGGTCGCCCGCAGCAGGCCGAGCGCGGCCGGCATCAGCAGCGCGCCGAACAGGCCCTGCAGGACGCGGAAGGTGACGACCGCGGCGATGCTGCTGGACAGGCCGATCGCACCGGAGGCGGCGGCGAAGCCGACCACGCCGATCAGGAAGGTCTGGCGGTGCCCGAACCGGTCGCCGAGCTTGCCGGCGGTGATCAGGGAGACCGCGAGAGCGAGGAAGTATCCGTTGGTGATCCACTGGACCTGGGCGAAGGTGGCGCCGAGGTCCTTCTGGATGGCCGGGTTGGCGATGGCCACGATGGTGCCGTCGAGGGCCACCATCATGACCCCCACTGCGACGGTGATGAGAGTGAACCAAGGGTGGCCGCGCAGCCCCTTGGTCGGCGTCGCGTCCGACGGGACTGCCGGCGCCTTGCCCCCCGACCCCGTCGTGTCGATGGTGGTCTGACTAGTCATGTGTTCGAGGCTAATGACAGCCTCTGACAATTGACAAACCAATTCACAAGTCGGTAACTGACACCTATGGAAACACTGCGCGAACGCAAGAAGCAGCGCACCCGGGAAGCACTGCTGCGTACCGCGCTGGAGCTGTTCACCACCCAGGGGTACGAGGGCACCACCGTCGACGACATCGCGGAGGCCGTCGATGTGTCGCAGCGCACATTCTTCCGTTACTTCGCCGGCAAGGAGGAAGCGGCCCTCGCCCTGGAGGAGATGACGGTGGCGCACTTCTTGGAGGCGGTGCGCGAGCGCCCGCTGCACGAGGCCCCCATGGAGGCGCTGCGGCAGGCCGTACTGGAGGGCTGGGACACGCTCAACGACGTGATCGAGGCCGTCGCACCGGTCGAGCTGTATCTGCGCATGTACAAGGTGGTCGAGTCGACGCCCGCCCTGCTCGCCGCCCATCTGCGGCGCTCGGTGGAGACCGAGGAGGCGATCGCGCGCATCCTCGCCGAGCGTGAGGGGGTCGACATGGACACCGATCCGCGCCCTCGGCTGGCGGTGGCCGTCTTCGGCGGGGTGATGCGACTGACGGAGCGTCAGTGGAGCACGGGCGAGGACTTCAGCCTGGACGCCATGCGGGCATTGACCGTCTCATATCTCGAACAGGTGGGTCCGGCACTGAGTGAGAGCTGGCGAACACACTGAGGTCGTCGGCGTGTTAACACCGCCTTGATCGAAACGTGATACCCGTCACTTGGTTAACGCGAGACCCTCTCGTTCTCCTAGTGTGTCCTCCCAGTGACTTCCTTCGACACGCCCCCGCAACTGAACGTCTGGCGCGCACTGCTCGCTCTGGCCGTGGTGTTCGTGATGCTGGCGACCACCGGTTGGACCGCCGTACGCCACCACCGGAGCACCACACCGCTCCAGGCGTCGCTCAGCGCCTGGGAGCACGGCCGCATCGCCGGACACCGGCTGCCGGACGCGGATTCCTCCCCCACCCGGCTCGCCCGTTTCTTCGCCTCGCTCAGCGCCCCGCAGCGCAGCAGCCTCGCGCACCGCTATCCGCTCGCCGTCGGCAACATGAACGGCGCCCCCGTCGAGCTGCGCTACCGCGCCAACCGCATCGCGCTCGACCAGGCGCGCAAGGTCGAGCAGAAGCGCATGCACGACGTCGGGCTCACGCCGGACGGACAGCGCGAGGCAGGCCGCCGTATGCATCGCTTCGAGGACATGATGCGGGCGGACCGGCACATCCTCGCCTTCGACCCGGAGGGCTCCGGTCGGGCCGCGGAGGTGTTCGGCGACCTGACCAAGGCCGAGCGGATCTCGGTCGTCGTCCCCGGCGTCGACACCGATCTGCTGACGTTCCAGCGCACCAGCCGCAAGTACTCGGCACCGGTCGGCATGGCGCAGTCCCTGTACGCGGCCGAGCGCGCGGTCGGCCCCTCGACGCGTACGGCCGTGATCGCCTGGGCCGACTACACCACGCCGAACGGGCTCGGCATCGACTCGGCGACGGCGATGCGGGCCGCGGACGGAGCCATCCGTCTGAACGCGCTGGTGCGGGCCCTGCCCGGCGGTTCGCCCGTCTCCCTGTTCTGCCACAGCTACGGCTCGGTGCTGTGCGGCCTTGCCGCGCCCACACTGCCGGGACGGGTGGCCGACATAGCGGTGGCCGGCAGCCCCGGTATGCGGGTCGCGAAGGCCTCCCAGCTGCGCACCTCCGCCCATGTGTGGGCGATGCGGGACGCGGACGACTGGGTGCAGGACGTGCCGTATCTCGAGCTCGGCGGGCTGGGACACGGGGAGGACCCGGTGTCGGCGGTGTTCGGCGCGCGGGTGCTGTCGGCGCGGGACGCGAAGGGGCACGCCGGGTATTTCGAGCCGGGCACCGACAGCGTGCGGAACTTCGCCGAGATCGGGGTTGGCGCGTACGAGTCGGTGCGGTGTGCCGACGATGCCGAGGCCTGTCGGGCGGGTTTGTCCGACACGGCGTCGGCCGGACGCGCGTAGAGGCGCAGGAATTGCGGGTTGCGCGGGGTGGCGACGGAGGAGCACGTGCCGCATACGATGAGCCGCATGGGTGACGTACTGGCCGGATTTCATGCCGCCTGGGAGTTCGAGTCCGACTCCGTGCTCATCCGTTACGAACGAGGGATTCGAACACCTAAGCTCTTTCAGAGCCTCGGGGAACGTCGTGTTCCGCTGGCGGCGATCGCCGGGGTGACGCTGACGCCGGGCAAGCGCGGGACGGTGGCGCTGCGAGTCGAGCTGCGGCCGGGCGCCGATCCGTTGCTGGAGGCGGCGGCCGGGCAGTTGAAGGACGGGGGCGATCCGTATCGGCTGGTGCTGCCGGCCGAGCGCGAGACGCTGGCCGAGTACTACGCCGACGAGTTGCGGGCGCAGCTTACGGAGTCCGGGCCGGCGGAGGAGTTCCTCGTTGCCGCGCCTGACGTGCCCTTGCAGTTCAAGGCGTATGACGCGAAGGCGTCCTTCGACGGGAACGTCGTCCGGTTTCGGTGGTTTTGGACAGGTGCGTCCTCGGCTAAGTGGAAGGCCGGGGACCAGAGTTTCCCGGTGGGCGAGCTGAGCGGCGTCGAGTGGCGGTCGCCGGAGGTGTTCGAAGGGCATCTGCGGTTGCTGCGGCGGGACTCTGCCGACGACCAGCCCGCGCAGGCCGATCAGGATCCGGCGGCCGTTGTCTTCGGGCTCGGGTACGGGCCCGTGCATGAGTCGTTGCCGTTCGCTGCGGCCGTGTTGGCAGCGGTGCGCAAGTCCGGGCCGGTCGCCGCGGTACCGGCATCGGCACCGCGGCGCGATCCCGCCGACATCGCCGAGCGCATCCGCCACCTGGGGGAACTGCACGAGGCGGGGCTGGTGACGGATGAGGAGTTCTCGGTGAAGAAGGCCGAGTTGTTGGCGGAGCTTTAGGACGACGCGTTTGCCTGGTGCGGTTGACTGTCGCGTGCGGGTGGTCGTGGGTTGTTCGCGCAGTTCCCCGCGCCCCTAGGGCATCTACTCCCTGCCTGCAGAAGCGAACCGCATGTCCGCGTACCGGTCGCCCGCCACCTTCGCCGCGATCGGCTCCAGCAGCTCCATGTCCTGCTCGCCCAGGACGATCCGCGTCGCCGCCGCGTTCTCCTCCACCCGCGTCGGCTTGCGCGTGCCGGGGATCGGGATGACCGGGAGGCCGTGCAGTGCCGCCTGCTGCTGGACCCACGCCAGCGCGATCTGGCCCAGGGAGGCGCCGTGTGCCTCGGCCACCGTGCGGATCGGGTCCAGCAGGGCGGCGTTGGCGGCCGCGTTGTCACCCGTGAAGCGGGGCTGTTGGCGGCGGAAGTCGTCGGACGTCAGGTCCTCGGCCTTGGCGAAGGAGCCGGTCAGGAACCCTCGGCCCAGCGGGGAGTACGGGACCACGGCCACGTCCAGGTCACGGGCCGCGGGGATCACCTTCGGTTCGATGTCCCGGCTGAACAGCGACCACTCCGACTGCACGGCCGCGATGGGGTGGACGGCGTGCGCGGCGCGCAATTCCGTCGCCGTGACCTCGCTCAGGCCCAGATGCTTGACCTTGCCCTCGCGGACCAGTTCGGCCATGACACCGACGGTCTCCTCGATGGGGACGTTCACGTCGCGCCGGTGCATGTAGTAGAGGTCGATCGCGTCGACGTCCAGGCGCTTCAGGCTCGCCTCGATGCACTGGCGGATGTAGGGCGTGTCGTTGCGGATGATCCGCTTCGTCGGATCGTCCGGGTCGATCGCCAGAGCGAACTTGGTGGCGATGACGACCTCGTCACGGTGCGCCTTGAAGAAGGGGGAGAGGAATTTCTCGTTCTCGCCCGCGCCGTACGCGTCCGCCGTGTCGTACAGCGTGACGCCCAGTTCCAGCGCCCGCTCCAGGGTCGCCCTGGACTCACCCGCGTCCGAGGGGCCGTACGCGAAGCTCATGCCCATGCAGCCGAGGCCCTGGACGCCTACCTCGGGGCCCGTCGAGCCGAGTCGTGCCGTCGCGATCCTGCTGTCCGTCATCCGGCCTTCTCCACCTGTTCCGTCTTCTGCTGCTCGTACGTCTTGTCCTGCTGGTGCGTCTCGTCCTGCTCGTACAGGCGCCCCGCGTCCGCGTAGAAACTGATCTTCCGGTCGAGTACGGCCAGCGTGTCCTGGAGCTCGGCGATCCGGGCGAGCACGTCGCGGCGGGTCGTCTCCAGCAGCTCGAAGCGCTCGCCGAACGTGTGGTCGCCCTCGCGCACCAGCTCGGCGTACCGGACCATGTCGGCGACCGGCATGCCGGTCAGCCGCAGCTTGCCGACGAGGTCGAGCCAATCCAGGTCGCGGTTGCTGTAGCGGCGCTGGCCGGTGTGCGAGCGGTCGATGTGCGGCATGAGGCCGATCCGCTCGTACCAGCGCAGGGTGTGGGCCGTCAGGCCGGTGAAGGCGACGACCTCGCTGATCGTGTAGCTGTCCTGGCCCTCCGGGCGCCGGTGCGGGTGCGGTGGAGCGGCACAGCTGTCGGTCCTGGTACTCGTGGTCTCCATCACCGTCATGCGCTCCACGCTATGACCTTGGAGTGCGCTCCAAGCAAGCGGAAACGGTAAGAAAACCACGGGACATGATGTGATCGCCCTGGTTAGCGTGCGGGACATGAGTCTCGTACGCCGTGCCCTGCCCGAGGACGCCGCCGAAGTGCTGCGGCTGCGTCAGGTGATGATCGACTCGATGGCTCCGACGGCCGGTGCCACGGACTGGCATGCCGAGGCGCTGCCGACCCTGCTCGGCCGACTGACCGAGCCGGACGGCGACCTCGCGGCGTTCGTCGTCGACCATCCGGAGCGGCCGGGCGCGCTCGCGGCGCTGGTCGTGGGCACGCTGGAGTACCGCATCGGGCGGGCCGGCAATCCGCACGGGACCATCGGGTACGTGTTCAGCGTCGCCACCGACCCGGACGCGCGGCGCCGCGGGTACGCGCGCGCGTGCATGGCGGAGCTGCTGGACTGGTTCCGTGAACGGGGCGCCGGATACGTCATGCTCACCGCGTCCGCCGACGCCGAACCGCTGTACACGTCGATGGGCTTCACCCGGGACCCGGACCCCTCGATGCGGCTGCACCTGTGAGCGGCTTAGGCTCACAGGCATGTCCTTGCAGAGCCTCGCACTGATCGAGAACTGGCCGGTTCCCACCGCTGCCGCAGGTGTCGTACGAGCCGACGGCACGGTCCTCGGCACCCACGGCCCCGTCGGGCACCGTTTCCCGCTGGCCTCGGTCACCAAGCCGCTGGCCGCGTACGCGGTGCTGGTCGCCTACGAGGAGGGCGCGGTCGAGCTGGACGAGCCGGCCGGGCCGCAGGGCTCGACGGTGCGGCATCTGCTCGCGCACACCTCGGGGCTGGCCTTCGACGAGCACCGGGTGACGGCCCCGCCCGGCGAGCGGCGGCTGTACTCCAACGCCGGGTTCGAGCAGCTCGGGGACCACATCGCCAAGGCGACGGACATTCCGTTCGCGGAGTATCTGCGGCAGGCGGTGCTGGAGCCGCTGGGCATGACGGCCACCTCGCTGGAGGGCTCCCCGGCCAAGGACGGGGTCTCCACGGTCGAGGATCTGCTGCGGTTCGCGGCAGAGGTGCAGGCGCCGCGGCTGCTGGACCCGCGGACGGTCGCCGACGCGATGACCGTGCAGTACCCGGGGACGAAGGGCGTGCTGCCGGGGTACGGGCATCAGAACCCCAACGACTGGGGGCTCGGCTTCGAGATCCGTGACGGCAAGTCCCCGCACTGGACGGGCTCTTCGTCCTCGCCGCGCACCTTCGGGCACTTCGGGCAGTCGGGTACGTTCCTGTGGATCGACCCGGACGCGCGCGCGGCCTGCGTGGCGCTGACGGACCGGGCGTTCGGGCCGTGGGCGGTCGAGGCGTGGCCGGGGTTCACGGACGCGGTGCTCGCCCAGCTGTAGCCTGCCCCGCCCCGAGGGTGTCGGCCTCCCCCTCGGCGTCGATGTGCGGCATGATCCGGTCCAGCCACCGGGGCGTCCACCAGGCGTGCCGGCCCAGCAGCGTCATCACGGCGGGCACCATGAGCAGGCGCACCACCGTGGCGTCGATGAGCACGCTGACGGCGAGGCCGAGCCCCAGCATCTTCACCACGATGTTGTCGCTGACGATGAAGGCCGCGAAGACGCTGACCATGATCAGTGCGGCGCAGGTGATGACCCGCGCGGTGATCTCCAGCGCATGGGCGACCGAGGCCTTCGCGTCCCCGGTGCGCAGCCAGGCCTCGTGCACCCGGGAGAGCAGGAAGATCTCGTAGTCCATGCTCAGCCCGAAGATGATGGCGAACATCATCATCGGCACATAGCTCTCGATGGGCACCTTGCCGTTGACGCCCAGCGCGGGCCCGCCCCAGCCCCACTGGAAGACGGCGACGACGACGCCGTACGAGGCGGCGATCGACAGCACGTTGAGGACGGCCGCCTTGACGGCGACGAGCAGGCCGCGGAAGACCGCGAGGATGATCAGGAAGGCCAGCCCCACCACGACGCAGATGATCAGCGGCAGCCGGCTCGCGACGATGTCGCGGAAGTCGACCTGCGCGGCCGTCGTCCCGGTGGCATAGCCCTTGGCGTCGGTGCCGGAGACCGCCTGGGGCAGGGTGTCGTCGACGAGCCGGTTGGTGAGGTCGGTGGTGTCCGCGCTCTGCGGGGACTTCGCCGAGTAGACGGTGCCGAGCAGGACGTCCCCGTCCTGCGTCGGCGTCAGCGGCGTCACGAAGGAGGTTCCGGACTCGTCGTTCAGGGCCTGCTGGGCCTTCGAGGCGAGGTCGGAGCGCTGGGAGTCCGGTACGGAGGTCTGGTCGATGACGATGGTGAGGGGCCCGTTGGAGCCGGGGCCGAACGCGTCGGTCATCAGGTCGTAGGCGCGCCGGTCGGTGAAGGACGTGGGGTCGGCGCCGTCGCCGATGTGGCCGAGCTGGATCGAGAAGAGGGGGATGGCCAGCACCGCGACGGTGACGACGCCCGCGCTCAGATACCGCAGCGGATGGCGCTCCACGCGCTGGGCGTAGCGGTGCCAGGTGCCCTGGGACGCATCGCCCTCGGCGTCGGTCTCGGCGACGGGCTTGCGCAGGTGGTAGCGGTCGACGTTGCGGCCGATCAGCCCCAGCAGGGCCGGGACCAGGGTCAGCGCGCCCAGGACGGCCGAGACGACCGTGACGGCCGCGGCGACGCCCAGTTTGCCGATGAAACTCACGCCGGACACCCACAGGCCCATGAGGGCGACGACCACCGTCGTACCGGACACCAGCACCGCGCGTCCGCTGGTGGCGGTGGCCTGGCCGGCGGCGTGCACCGGGTCCGCGCCGTCCATGAGCTTCTGCCGGTGACGGGTGATGAGGAACAGGGCGTAGTCGATGCCGACGCCGAGGCCGATCATCGTGGCGAGGGTGGGCGACACCGTGGCGAAGGGGAACGCGATCGCGAGCAGCCCGAGGCAGGCCAGCCCGCCGACCACGCCGATCAGGGCGGTGATCAGGGGCAGGCAGGCGGCGATCACACTGCCGAAGCCGATGAGCAGGACCACGATGGCGACCGCGAACCCGATCAGCTCGCTCACCCGGTCGTCGGCCTCGGGCCGCGCCAGCTCGCCGAGCGATCCGCCGTACTCGACATCGGCACCTGCGGCCCTGAGCGGCTGCACGGCGGCGTCGACCCCGTCGAGGTAGCTGTCACCGAGGAGGGACGGCTGCTCGTCGAAGCGGATGGTGATGTAGGCGGTCTTTCCGTCCGACGACACCGGCCCGACCTTCGAGGAGGTCGCGTCCAGCGGGTTCTGCACGGCCAGGACGTGCGGCAGTTTCTGCAGGTCGGCGACGGTGGTCGACATCTGCGAGCCGAGCGAGGTCAGGGCCTTGTCGTCGTCGTGCATGACGATCTGGCTGCTGTAGCCCCCGGCCTGCGGATCGTGCTGCTTCAGCACGTCGAGGCCGTCCTCGGACTGGACGTTCGAGAGGGCGAAGTCGTCGGAGTAGGTCCCGCCGTGGATGTGGTTCAGGGCCTGCAGCGCGCCCAGGGCGACCAGCCAGGCGACGATCACGATCACGAAGTGGTGGGCACACCACTCACCCAGTCGTCGCAGAACCCCCTTCGGAGCCTTACCCCGCCCCCCCTGCACCTTCGCGTGCACCTGCGCGTCTGGCCATGGCCCCGGCTCTTCCCTGCCGAGCGAGTGTCCGACCCCTCCATTGGACGCCTCTTGAACCACTCCGGCATCTCGGACACCACGCCTAACGGGCCGGCGGGGCCATCTCCCAGACCAGCAGCTCCGCCGCGCTCACCCCCACCGCCTCCACGCCCTCGGCATCCGCGATACGCACCGCGTCCCCGGCGCTCAACTCCTCGCCACCCAGGCGCACTTCACCGCGCACGACATGCACATACACATACGCCCCGTCCGGCACCGCAGTCCGTTCCCCCACCCCCAGACGCCGTACGTGGAGCATCGCGCCCGCCTCCGGGACGGCGTACGGCGTCGAGTCCGCGATGCCGTGGACGATCTCGTACGACGGGTCGCCGCCCGGCGACAGCGGGGCCAGCCAGGTCTGGATGAAGGTCAGGGGGCTGCCCGCGTCGTTGCGCTCCACGTGCCGCACGCCGCCCGCCGAGCTCAGCCGCTGCACGTCACCGGGGCCGACCCGGGTCTCGTGGCCGGTCGAGTCCCTGTGGGTGAGTTCGCCCTCGACCACCCACGTCACGATCTCGGTATGGCTGTGGGGGTGCTCGTCGAAGCCGGCGCCGGGGGCGAGCCGCTCCTCGTTACAGGCGATCATCGCGCCGAAGCGGAGGTTGTCGGGATCGTAGTGCGGGCCGAAGGAGAAGGCGTGGCGTGACTCGATGCCCGCTGCCGGATCCCCTCCGGGATAGCGCTCCGCGGCGCGCCGTACGTCCATCACGCCCCCACGGTATCCCTGCCGGACAGCCGGACCCCGACGCCGAAGCCCTCCGGTTCATTTCCTCGCCCCCGCCGCCCCTACCCGTCCCGTCCCTTGAAGGGGCTCCGCCCCTTCCACCCCGCTGGGGCTGCCGCCCCAGACCCCGCTGTCGGCCCGAAAGGCCTCGTCCTCAAACGCCGGACGGGCTGGAGGTGCACCCCCGTCCGCCATGGCACCGGGCAAGAGCCCACCAACCTCCACGGGTCCGACGACACCGGCCGCGAGGGAGCCGGAGGGGCGCGCCGGTGTCGAGAGGGCGATCGTGCTCGACCCTTCGGGCCTCCGCGCGTTCGCCCTCTCGACACCGGCTGGAGCGCCCCGCAGGCGACCGAGCCAGAAATTCGGCACCCCAGCTGCAAAAGCCGCAAAAGGCACTGCACAGCCGACCGAGCAACGGGGCACATCACAACCCTCTGGCACGCACCCCCGTCCCGATAAGGCAGTCTTGTCCCCGTGCCCGAACCCGAATCCCGTAAGTCCGAAGCCGCCGCGCACGCCGTCCACCCGCACTCCGCGACCCTGAAGCGGCTCGAGAAGTCCTCCGGTTCTCTCGCCGCGCAGGCCATCGCGCGGATGGACGAGACGCTGCCGTGGTACCGGGCCATGCCCCCGGAGAACCGTTCCTGGATCGGTCTCGTCGCCCAGGCCGGTATCGCCGCCTTCACCGAGTGGTTCCGGCATCCCGACGCGCCCCAGGCGATCTCCACCGACGTCTTCGGGACCGCACCGCGCGAGCTGACCCGCGCCATCACCCTCCGCCAGACCGTGGAGATGGTGCGTACGACCATCGAGGTCATGGAGTCGGCCATCGACGAGGTCGCGGCGCCGGGCGACGAGAGCGTCCTCCGCGAAGCCCTGCTGGTGTACGCCCGTGAGATCGCCTTCGCCACGGCCCAGGTCTACGCCCAGGCCGCCGAGGCTCGCGGTGCCTGGGACGCCCGGCTGGAGTCGCTCGTCGTGAACGCCGTGCTCAGCGGCGAGGCCGACGAGGGGGCGGTCAGCCGTGCCGCCGCGCTCGGCTGGAACTCCCCCGAGCACGTCTGCGTCGTCCTCGGCACGGCGCCCGACGGGGACAGCGAGCTGACCGTGGAGGCCATCCGGCGGGCCGCCCGGCACGCCAAGCTGCAGGTGCTGACGGGGGTGCTCGGGGACCGGCTGGTCGTCATCGCGGGGGGCAGTGACAATCCGATCGCCGTCGCCAAGTCGCTGATCGGACCGTACGCCGCCGGGCCGGTCGTCGCGGGGCCCGTCGTACCCGATCTGCTCGCCGCCACCCGGTCCGCGCAGGCCGCGGCCGCCGGGCTGAAGGCGTGTTCCGCCTGGCAGGACGCCCCGCGGCCGGTGCTCGCGGACGATCTGCTTCCGGAGCGTGCCATAGCGGGGGATCCGAGTGCGCGCGAGCAGCTGGTGGAGGAGATCTACAGACCGCTGGAGGAGGCCGGGTCGGCTCTCCTGGAGACGCTCTCCGTCTATCTCGAACAGGCGAGCAGTCTGGAGGGCGCGGCACGGATGCTCTTCGTGCATCCCAACACCGTGCGCTACCGGCTTCGACGTGTGACTGACGTCACCGGCTGGTCGCCTTCCGATGTACGCTCCGCGTTTACTTTGCGCATCGCGCTGATCCTGGGGCGTCTGGTCGACGGCGATCTCCAGCTCTAGGCTTTTGTCGGGGGCCCACAAAACCCCCTCGTGTTCTTCGTCCTTGTCCCCACGGGCGGCGCTGGCCGTCCCCAAGAGAGAGTGTGAGAGTGCTCGTACTCGTCGCTCCCGGCCAGGGCGCCCAGACGCCCGGCTTCCTGACCCCCTGGCTCGAACTCCCCGGTGTCCGCGGTGCCATCGAGGCATGGTCCGACGCCGTGCAGCTCGACCTCGTCCGTTATGGCACCGAGGGCGACGCGGAGGAGATCCGCGACACCGCGGTGGCGCAGCCGCTGCTGGTGGCGGCCGGGCTGGCCTCCGCGGCCATGCTCTTCGACGACCCGTCGGAACTGCCCCGGAAGGTCGGCGCGATCGCCGGCCACAGCGTCGGTGAGCTGACCGCCGCCGGGCTTGCCCGGGTGCTCCCGGACGAGGAGACCGTCCGGCTGGTCCGCGCCCGTGGCCTGGCCATGGCCGAGGCCGCCGCGATCACCGAGACCGGCATGTCGGCGCTGCTCGGCGGCGACCCCGAGGTGAGCATCGCGCACCTGGAGAAGCTCGGCCTGACCCCGGCGAACATCAACGGCGCCGGCCAGATCGTGGCCGCGGGCACCATGGAGCAGCTCGCCGCGCTGAACGAGGACAAGCCCGAGGGTGTGCGCAAGGTCGTCCCGCTGAAGGTCGCCGGCGCCTTCCACACGCATCACATGGGCCCCGCCGTCGAGAAGCTGGCCGAGGCCGCCAAGGAGCTCGTCCCCGCCGACCCGCAGCTCACCTACGTCTCCAACAAGGACGGCAAGGTGGTCACCAGCGGCGCCGAGGTGCTGGAGCGCCTCGTCGGCCAGGTCGCCAACCCGGTCCGCTGGGACCTGTGCATGGAGACCTTCAAGGAGCTCGGTGTGACGGCCCTGATCGAGATCTGCCCGGGCGGCACGCTGACCGGTCTGGCCAAGCGCGCGCTGCCCGGTGTGAAGACCCTCGCGCTGAAGACCCCCGACGACCTCGACGCGGCTCGCGAGCTCATCGCAGAGCACAGTGCCTGACAAGGAGCGCTAGAGCATGGCGAAGCTGAAGCCCAGCAAGGGCGCCCCGTACGCGCGCATCCTCGGTGTCGGCGGCTACCGCCCGACCCGGGTCGTGCCCAACGAGGTGATCCTGGAGACGATCGACTCGTCCGACGAGTGGATCCGTTCGCGCTCCGGCATCGAGACGCGGCACTGGGCGAACGACGAGGAGACGGTCGCCGCGATGTCGATCGAGGCGTCCGGCAAGGCGATCGCCGACGCCGGGATCTCCGCCCAGCAGATCGGCGGCGTGATCGTCTCGACCGTCTCGCACTTCAAGCAGACCCCGGCCGTCGCCACCGAGATCGCCGACAAGCTCGGCACGAACAAGGCCGCCGCCTTCGACATCTCGGCCGGCTGCGCGGGCTTCGGCTACGCCCTCACCCTCGCCAAGGGCATGATCGTCGAGGGCTCGGCGGAGTACGTCCTCGTCATCGGCGTCGAGCGACTGTCCGACCTCACCGATCTGGAGGACCGGGCGACGGCCTTCCTGTTCGGCGACGGCGCCGGCGCGGTCATCGTGGGCCCGTCCCAGGAGCCGGCCATCGGCCCCACCGTCTGGGGCTCCGAGGGCGACAAGTCCGAGACGATCAAGCAGACGGTGCCGTGGACGGACTACCGCACCGGCGAGGTCGACAAGTTCCCTGCGATCACGCAGGAGGGCCAGGCGGTGTTCCGCTGGGCCGTGTTCGAGATGGCGAAGGTCGCCCAGCAGGCGCTGGACGCGGCCGGAATCACCCCGGACGAGCTGGACGTCTTCATTCCGCACCAGGCCAACGAGCGGATCATCGACTCGATGGTGAAGACTCTCAAGCTGCCGGAGCACGTCACGGTCGCCCGCGATGTGCGCACCACCGGCAACACCTCGGCCGCCTCGATCCCGCTCGCGATGGAGCGGCTCCTGGCGACCGGTGAGGCGAAGAGCGGCGACACCGCGCTCGTCATCGGATTCGGGGCGGGTCTCGTTTACGCCGCCACGGTCGTTACTCTCCCCTAGGCACTCCGTGCCGGATCATGCGATCCGGCACGGGAACCAGCACCACCTGCCGCTGCCGCGGCGGGCGCAAAACCCTCTGATCAACCCTGAACAACAACGAAGGAGCGCCAAGATGGCCGCCACTCAGGAAGAGATCGTCGCCGGTCTCGCCGACATCGTGAACGAGATCGCCGGCATCCCGGTTGAGGACGTCCAGCTGGACAAGTCCTTCACCGACGACCTGGACGTCGACTCGCTGTCCATGGTCGAGGTCGTCGTCGCCGCCGAAGAGCGTTTCGACGTCAAGATCCCGGACGAGGACGTCAAGAACCTCAAGACGGTCGGCGACGCGACCAACTACATCCTCAAGCACCAGGGCTGATCCACCGATCAGGCCTTTGGGCTGACTGCCCCGCCACCCGGCGGTGGCGCCGCTGAATCCCCATTCCGTTGGAGAAAGAATTCCCGTGAGCCCGACCAATCGCACCGTGGTCGTCACCGGTATCGGCGCAACCACACCGCTGGGTGGCGACGCAGCCTCTACCTGGGAGGGCCTGATCGCCGGACGTTCCGGCGTCAAGCCCCTGGAGCAGGACTGGGCCGCCGAGCAGGCGGTCCGTATCGCGGCGCCGGTCGCCGTGGAGCCGACCGAGGTCATCCCGCGGCCGCAGGCCCGCCGACTGGACCGCTCGGCGCAGTTCGCGCTGATCGCCGCCCAGGAGGCCTGGAAGGACGCCGGGTTCGAGGCGAGGGCCGGCGAGGACCCGACCGTCGACCCCGACCGCCTCGGTGCGGTCATCGCTTCCGGCATCGGTGGCGTGACGACCCTGCTCGACCAGTACGACGTGCTCAAGGAGAAGGGCGTCCGCCGCGTCTCCCCGCACACCGTCCCCATGCTGATGCCGAACAGCCCCTCCGCCAACGTGGGTCTGGCCGTGGGCGCCCGGGCGGGCGTGCACACGCCGGTCTCCGCGTGTGCGTCGGGTGCCGAGGCCATCGGCTACGCCATCGAGATGATCCGCACGGGCCGCGCCGACATCGTCGTCGCGGGTGGCACGGAGGCGGCGATCCATCCGCTGCCGATCGCCGCGTTCGGCAACATGATGGCGATGTCCAAGAACAACGACGACCCGCAGGGCGCGTCGCGTCCCTACGACGTCGCCCGCGACGGCTTCGTCCTCGGTGAGGGCGCCGGTGTCGTCGTCCTGGAGTCCGCCGAGCACGCGGCGAAGCGCGGTGCCCGCGTGTACGCCGAGGCGGTCGGACAGGGCATCTCCGCCGACGGCCACGACATCGTGCAGCCCGAGCCGGAGGGTCGGGGCATCAGCCACGCCCTGCAGAACCTGCTGGAGCGAACGGATCTGGACCCGTCGGAGATCGTGCACGTCAACGCGCACGCGACGTCGACGCCGGCCGGTGACATCGCCGAGCTCAAGGCGCTGCGGAAGGTGTTCGGTGACGATGCGGACCACATGGCTGTGTCCGCTACGAAGTCGATGACCGGGCATCTGCTGGGTGGTGCCGGTGGTGTGGAGACGGTCGCGACCGTGCTCGCGCTGTACCACCGGGTGGCTCCGCCGACCATCAACGTCGAGAACCTCGACCCCGAGGCCGAGGCGAATGCCGACGTCGTCCGTGGTGAGGCTCGGAAGCTGCCCGTCGAGGGCCGGATCGCTGCGCTGAACGACTCGTTCGGGTTCGGTGGGCACAACGTGGTGCTGGCGTTCAGGACGATCTGAGATCGGCTTTGACTGAAGATGGCCCGGACTCTGGGAAGAGTTCGGGCCATTCGCCGTTGGTGAACCTGATTTCGGCCGGGTGCGGGCCGCCTTGGGCTGGTCGCGCAGTTCCCCGCGCCCCTAAAAGACCGCCGCCCAGGTCTCTCTAGACGACCTGGTGGAGCCAGCGGACCGGGGCGCCCTCGCCTGCGTACCTGAAGGGCTCGAGTTCGTCGTCCCACGGCTTGCCGAGGAGCTTTGCGATTTCCGCCTCCAACTCGGTCTCGCCGCGCTGCGAACGCGCCAGGGCCGCCCTCAACCGGTCCTCCGGGATCAGGATGTCGCCGTGGATGCCGGTGACCGCGTGGAAGATGCCCAGGTCGGGGGTGCAGCTGTAGCGCTCGCCCTCGGCGGTGGCGCAGGGCTCGGCCGTCACCTCGAAGCGGAGCAGGTGCCAGCCGCGCAGGGCGGACGCCAGCTTGGACGCCGTGCCTGCCTCGCCCTGCCAGGAGAACTCCGAGCGCCAGGTGCCCGGCGCGGCGGGCTGCCGGATCCAGTCGAGGTTGACGCGCGTGCCTAGCACCCCGGCGACGGCCCACTCGACGTGCGGGCACAGCGCGCGCGGCGCGGAGTGCACGTACAGAACTCCACGTGTCGTCACCGGGACCTCCGGGCAGAGCGGACATCTTGCGAACTGGCGGACGGCAGTGGCCGGGCAGCCACGTTGATGGCGAGGCTACCGTGCGGCGGCGCAAGGAGTGTGACGTACCGTCGGTCCCGGTGCCGCGAAACGCCTGCCATTCACCCGCCAGGACGCTTGTACGGGTGTGAGCCGTTGCATGAGACGGGCGGGAACCCTCGTGCGTTGTTATTGGTTGGACACCATGACGGGTCAACCATGACGGGGCCGAACGAGGGGATGGACCGGGGCATGCGGAAGCGACGGCACGTTGCGCGCGCTGTCTTCGCCGCCGTGACCGCGGCTGTGCTGGGCGTGGCCGGTTGTGACGCCGTCGGGGGCAACTCCCCGGCCCCGTCCGGCACCGACACGCAGAGCGCGCGCCCGTCACCCAGGCCGACCCCGGCCTGGGATCGCAGCCCCGCCTCGATCGCGGCCGTGGGCGACTCCATCACGACCGGTTTCGACGCCTGTACGGTCCTGTCGGACTGCCCCGAGGTCTCCTGGGCGACCGGCAGCAGTGCCAAGGTCGACAGTCTCGCCGTACGGCTGCTGGGGAAGGCGAAGGCGGCCCGGCACAGCTGGAACTACGCCGTGACCGGGGCGCGGATGGCGGACGTGGCCGGGCAGATGGCCCAGGCGGTGAGGCGTGAGCCGGAGTTGGTGGCGGTGATGGCGGGGGCGAACGACGCCTGCCGCGACACGGCCGACGCGATGACCTCGGTGGCCGACTTCCGCACGCAGTTCGAGGACGCCATGGGCACGCTGCGGGACGCGCTGCCGAAGGCCCAGGTGTATGTCGCGAGCGTGCCGGATCTGATGCGGCTGTGGGAGCAGGGCCGTACGAATCCGCTGAGCAAGCAGGTGTGGGGGCTGGGTATCTGCCCCTCCATGCTGAGGGACCCCGACTCCCTCACCACGACGGCGAACCAGCGGCGCGAGACCGTGCAGGAGCGGGTCGAGGCG
The DNA here is from genome assembly GCF_004028635.1 of Streptomyces cyaneus. GTDB lineage: Bacteria > Actinomycetota > Actinomycetes > Streptomycetales > Streptomycetaceae > Streptomyces > Streptomyces cyaneus. The sequence goes on from NZ_ML138678.1 coordinate 613,881, forward strand.
TACAACAAGGTGCTGGAGCAGGTGTGTGCGAAGGACCGGCGGTGCCGGTTCGACGGCGGCGCGGTGTACGAGTTCCGCTTCGGCGCCGAGCAGCTGAGCCAGTGGGACTGGTTCCACCCGAGTGTGAACGGTCAGGCGCGGCTGGCCGAGATCGCCTACCGGGCGGTCACGAACTAGTGTTTCGCGCATGAGCGAACACTTCGGCACACTTTCCGACGGCACTCCGGTGCAGCGCTGGACCCTGGAGCGCGCGGGCGTACGGGTACGCGTCCTGTCGTACGGCGGCATCGTGCAGTCGCTGGAGGTGCCGGACCGGGACGGGCGGGCGGCGAACGTGGTGCTGGGCTTCGCCGACCTGGACGGTTATCTGTCCCACCCGGGGCCCTATTTGGGCGCCCTCATCGGGCGGTACGCCAACCGGATCGCGGGCGGCCGGTTCCCGCTGGACGGCCTGACGTACGCGCTCGATCCCAACAACGCGCCCAACTCCCTGCACGGCGGCGAGCGCGGGTTCGACAAGCGCGTGTGGGAGGTGACGCCGGTCGAGCACGGTGTGCGGCTCAGCAGGGTCAGCCCGCATGGTGAGGAGGGCTTCCCGGGGCGGCTGGAGGTCTCGGCGACGTACACCCTGGAGGCCGACGGTGCGCTGCGGATCGCGTACGAGGCGGTGACGGACGCGCCGACCGTGGTGAATCCGACCAACCACAGCTACTTCAACCTCGCCGGGGCCGAGTCCGGTAACGCGGGCGGTCATGAACTGCGGCTGGCCGCATCCCGGTTCACCCCGGTCGACGCGGACCTCATTCCGACCGGCTCCCTGGACGAGGTCGCGGGCACCCGCTTCGACTTCCGCGAGCCGCGGAAGGTCGGCGCCGGGTACGACCACAACTTCGTGCTCGACAAGGGGGTGACGGCGGGCGCGGAGGAGGTCGCCGAGCTGTATGACCCGTCGACCGGGCGGGCGCTGTCGGTGGCGACCACCGAGCCCGGCCTCCAGCTCTACACCGCCGACCATCTGAGCGAGCCCTTCGCCCCGGGCGACGGCATCGCGCTGGAGACCCAGCACTTCCCCGACTCCCCGAACCGGCCGGAGTTCCCGAGCACCGTGCTGCGCCCGGGCGAGGTGTTCCGCTCGGAGACGGTGTACGGCTTCTCGGTGCGCTGAGCCACTCGCCTCGGCGGGCACCGGCCCCACCGTGACAAAACGAGCCCCGGTCCAGGTGTCAGGGTCCTGGACCGGGGCTGTTCCTGGGTACTTCTCCCGGATCAGACGTTAATGGTCGCCACCACTCGACGGTCGGAGATCGAGCGACCGGCCTGGATCTCGTACGAACCCTTCACAAAGGTCCACGCATTGGTCTTCTCGTCCCACGTCTCGAAGGCACGGCGTGGCACTTCGACCACCGCCTCGACCGTCTCCTCCGGCCCCGCCTCCACCCCCGCGAAACCGGCCAGCAGGCGCGCGGGCCGGTCGGCGCCGGGCTCGGTCGGCGCGAGGTAGACCTGCACGACCTCGCGCCCCGCACGCGCGCCGGAGTTGCGGACGCGGACCGTGACCGTGGCCCCCTCTGTCCCCTCGGCCCCCTCGTTCCCCTCGACGGTCCCCTCGACCTTGACGGACTCGTACGTCCAGTCGGTGTAGCCGAGGCCGTGCCCGAAGGGGTACGTCGGGGTCCTGCCCTCCTTCTCCCAGGCGCGGTAGCCGATGAAGACGCCCTCGGTGTAAGGGAGTTCGCCGTTGGACGGAGCGACCTGGCTGACCGGTGCGTCGGTCAGGGAGCCCCAGGTGGTGGGCAGTCGGCCGCCCGGCTCGTGCGTGCCGGTGAGGACGTCCGCCAGGGCCGCGCCGCCCTCCTGGCCGGGGAACCAGCTCAGCAGGACGGCGGCGACGTCCTCGCGCCACGGCAGCTCCACCGGGGAGCCGGAGTTGACGACCACAACGGTGTGGGGGTTGGCGGCGGCGACGGCGCGGACCAGGTCGTCCTGCCGGCCGGGCAGCGTCAGGTCCGTGCGGTCGAAGCCCTCGGACTCGACGCGCTCCGTGGTCGCGACCACGACGACGGCCGTGTCGGCGTTCCGGGCGGCCTCGACAGCCTCGGCGATCAGTTCGTCGGGGTCGCGCGGCGGGTCCTGGTGGGCGAGGGCGAAGATGACCGCCTGCATCGGGGTGTCTTCGATGTGTTCGACGAGGTAGGTGAGGGAGACCTCGACCGGTTCGCCGGCGGTCAGTTCGGCCTCGGCGCGGGGCGTGGGCTCGCCGAAGAAGGTGATGAAGGGGTCGTCCTTCGGTGGGGTCTGGACGTCGTCGAAGTACGTCGTGCCGCCGATGGTGAGCGTGAAGGTGCCGATGCCCTGGATGCCGAAGGTGTGCGAGCCGCTCTCGCGCGGGGTGAAGGTGCCGGTCAGCTGGACGGTGTGCAGCCGCTCGTGGGTGACGCCCTCGGGCAGGGCCGACGGACCCATCCACTTGAGCTGGCCGCCCGGCGCGGAGTCGGAGCCGATGACGTTGCCGTCGGGGTCCCGGCACACGGCGCGCAGTTCGAAGGCGGTGTCGAAGACGGAGAGTTCGCTGTTCGGGTCGGCGCCGACGGCGTAGGTGAGGGTGCCTTCGGGGAGGGCGGCGGTGAGGCCGTCGAGCGGGGAGACGATCCCGGCGGGGAAGACGGTGGCGGAGCCGCCGCCGAGGACGCGGGCGTCGCGGGCGGCGGCGCCGATGAGTGCGACCGTGCCGTTCGGTCGCAGGGGGAGGGCGCCGCCCTGGTTGCGGACCAGGACGAAGGAGCGGCGGGCGATCTCGCGGGCCAGTGCGCTGCCGTCGACGGTCTCGGGGAGCTCGGTGACGACCGGTTCGGCACCCTTCAGGATCCCGACGCGGGCGGCGAGCCGCAGGACGTTGCGCACGGCGTCGTCGACCTTGGCCTCGGCCACCTTCCCGTCCCGTACGGCTTGGGCGAGGGCCGGGCCGTACACCGTCTGCGGGCCGGGCATCGCGACGTCGAGGCCGCCCTCGATCGCGCCGACGGTCGACCGGGCGGCCAGCCAGTCGGAGACGTTGTAGCCGTCGAAGCCCCATTCGCCGCGCAGAACCTCGTTCACGAGGTAGTGGTGCTCGGTCATCGTCGTGCCGTTGACCGTGTTGTAGGCGGTCATGATGCCCCAGGGGTGGGCGTTCTCGACGATGATCTCGAAGGGTGCCAGGTACAGCTCGCGCAGGGCACGTTCGCTGACGGTGTTGTTCACCGTGAAGCGGTCGGTCTCGGCGTCGTTGGCGACGAAGTGCTTGACGGTGGTGCCGACGCCGCCGGACTGGACGCCGTTCACATAGCCCGCGCCGATCGTGCCCGTCAGGTACGGGTCCTCGCTGTACGCCTCGAAGTGCCGCCCGCCGAGCGGGGAACGATGGAGATTGACGGTCGGGGCGAGCAGCACATGGACGCCCTTGCGGCGGGACTCCTGGGCGAGCAGCACCCCTGCCCTGCGGGCGAGTTCGGGGTCCCAGGTGGCGGCGAGGGCGGTGGGCGAGGGCAGCGCGACGGACGGGTCGTCGGCGGTCCAGCGCACACCCCGGACGCCGATCGGGCCGTCGGACATGACGAGGGACTTCAGGCCGACCTCGGGGAGCGCGGGCAGCGTCCACATGTCCTGGCCGGAGAGCAGCCGTGCCTTCGCGTCGAGGTCGAGCCCGGCGAGGGCGGCCTCGACGACCGCCTCACGTGCTGCATCGGCCTGGGTGCGGGTTCCCGCCATCGCGGTGCCTCCTCGCTGAGTCACTTACACGTCTCAATGCTTCCTAGGTCACCGCGAAGGACTCGAAACCGCAACCATCAATTGAGGAACCCCCGGCGAGCACCCACGTCCGCGAGAGCGGCGACGACCTCCACCTCCACGAGGGCCTCCGGCCGGAAGAGCCTCGGCACCTCGAAGGTCATGCTGGTGGGCGGGGTGCCGGTGAGGAACTGCCGCCGCACGGTGCCGTATTCGTCCAGCGTGCCGATGTCGGTGAGGCAGGTGCGGATGTTGATGACGTCCGCCAGGGTCGCGCCGTGGGCCGCGAGCAGGGCCGCGATCGTCTCGAAGATGCCGCGGGTCTGCTCGGCGACGGTGGCGCCCTGCGCGATCTGCCCGGAGAGGAACAACAGGGCGCTGCCATCGGCGTGTTCGACTCGGGCGACCTGGGAGTAGTACGGGCTGAGGGGCTGGGGCGCAGAAGGCGGGTTGTCGATGGTGATCTGCATGCCGTCGACGCTAGGTCCCGTACTTGAGATGCGACAAGCGAATGTCCAGCATGGCTGCCATGCCGAAGCAGCATGAGTTCCCCGAGGTGTCCACCGTGTGGCTGAGGGCGTTCCTGGAAGTCGCCCGGCACGGCTCCTTCACCGGCGCCGCCCGCACCCTCGGGTGGACGCAGTCAGCGGTGTCCCGCCAGATCTCCACACTGGAGGGGGCGTTGGGCGGCGCCCCGCTGTTCGACCGGCTTCCGCGCGGTGTGCGTCTCACCGAGGCCGGGCGGATCCTCGTGCCGCATGCCGAGGCCGTGGCCGAGTCGCTCCACGACGCCGTGCGCGAACTCACCGCCCTGCGCGAGGTCAGCGGCGGGCGGTTGCGGTTCGGCGCCTTCGCCACGGCCGACGCCGGGCTGGTGCCGCAGGCGTTGGCCGTCTTCCGTACCCGCCACTCACGCGTCCACGTGACCCGCGAGGAAGGCCTCACCCCCGTGCTCCTGGAACGCCTGACCGCCGGCCATCTCGACCTCGCGGTCGTCTCGACCACGGGCCACGCCCCGCTGGAGGCGTACGAACTCCATCACCTCCTCGACGAGTCCCTGTACGTCGCCGTCCACACCGCCCACCCCCTCGCCCGCCACAAGGGCCCCGTACGGCTCGGTCGACTGGCCGACGCCGACTGGATCTCCGGCAGTTCCCGCCCCGAGGGCACCCTCCTCGACGCGGCCCTGCGGCAGGGCTTCCGGCCGCGGGTCGCGCACGTCGTCGGCGAGTGGACCGCCAAGCAGGGGTACGTCGCCGCAGGCCTCGGGGTTGCCCTGGTCCCGGCGTTGGCCGCCGGGTCCGTGCGTCCCGATGTGTGTCTGGTGCCGGTGCTCGACGAGGGCGGGCCGGCGCGGGCGGTGTACGCGGCGACGGCGCGGGGGCGGTCGCTGTCGCCGGCCGGGGCGGAATTCCTGGCGGTACTGCGGGAGGCGGCGGCGAAGATGCCCCACGCCATGGCGTAGACCACTCCCGTCACGCGATACTTCCGGCGTCCCGCCCGACGCATGCTCTGTCTCACCCCCCACCGTGACGGAAGGACCGGAACTCCCTTGAATTCCATACGCGTTCGCATCGGCGTCCTCGGACTGGCCCTGCTGGCAGGCCTCTCGGCTCCCACGGCCGGGGCTGCCGCCTCCGAAGCGGCGCCCGCGCCGACCGTCGAGGAACAGCGCCTCGACAGGACGGTCCCCCAGGAGATCCTGCGCCGCTCCGGATTCGACGCCCCGGCAACGGAGTTCGCCCGCGATCTCGATGCCGCGAGCTCCTACGCCCAGGCCCGCCGCATCGTCGTACGCGAGGGATCGGCGCTGTGGCGGAGGGCCGTCGAACGGGCGCAGGGGCGGGGGCCGACGGGCGGGGATCTGAGCCGGGACGACGATCGGCCGCTGTACTGGGCGCGGCTGTCGATGACGCGGGACGTGCGGACGTGGCAGCCGGAGTTCGCGCTGAGCGAGACCCAGCGGGCCGCGCTGCTGGATGCGTTGGAGCGGGGCTCGCGCGGTCAGACGGACATCGTCCCCCACTCTCGGCTTCGCTCGAGCGGGGGGACCCCCATCGCGCAGGGGAAGGGCATCCGGCGGATCCTGGTCACCGGGTTCGATCCCTTCACCCTCGACCGGGACATCCGTATCTCCAACCCGTCCGGGGCCACCGCGCTCGCACTGGACGGCACGGTGATCGAGACGGCGGACGGTCCGGCGCGGGTGGAGACCGCCGTGTTCCCGGTGCGCTGGCGGGACTTCGCCGACGGCACGGTGGAGCGGACGCTGCGGCCGTATCTGAGGCAGGTCGATCTGTTCACGACCGTGAGCCAGGGGCGCGTCGGGCGGTTCGACGTCGAGCGGACCAACGGGGCCTGGCGGGGCGGCTTCGGGGACAACGAGAACGTCTCCCGCACCGAGACCATCCCCGTCGCCGACCCGGCCTCGCAGCCGCAGTGGACGTCGACGACCCTGCCGTACGAGGAGATCGTCGCCGCGGACACCGGGCGCTTCCCCGTGTACGACAACACGAGCGTGACCGAGATCCCGGCGGGCGGCACGCAGGCCGTCGTACGCCCCGACGGGCCGACGCCCGGGTCGAGCGCGCGGGCCGGGGGCGGCGGGGACTATCTGTCCAACGAGATCGCCTACCGGGCGACGCTGCTCCGGGACCGGCTGGGGCTGCACGACGTGCTGCCGGGCGGGCATGTGCACACGCCGGTGCTGCAGTTCGGGGCGGGCAACACGGACCCGGCGACGGGGTCGGTGACCGACCCCGAGTTCGTGCGCAACCGGCTGGACATCATCGCCCAGGTGCGGACGATCCTGAAGGTGGCGGCGGGCAGCCCGGTCACCAGTTGACGGTCTCTCCGTCGGGCGCGGGCGCCGCTTCCTCCTGGGTCTCCTCGCCCAGCAGCTCCCGCGCCATGAGGGTGGCGCCCGCGACCGCGCCCGGCATCAGGAACACCGCGACGAACGGCACCAGGAAGGCAGCGGCGAGGGGCGTGCCGAAGCCCCACACGAGGGTCTTGCGGGAGCGGAGCACGGTCAGGCGGTCGCGGAGTTCGACGCGGCGGCGCTGGAGGGCGACCGCCGTGAGCTCCTCGGTGAGGAAGAAGCCGGTGATGACGACACCGATCACCGGTACGACCGTCTGGCCGACGACCGGGATGAACCCGAGGGCGAAGAGCAGCACGCCCCAGAGTGCGGCACGCAGCACGATCCGCAGACTGTCGCGGCCCGAGATCCACAGCTCGCGCCAGAGCGGCAGGCCGGACTCGGGGGCCGTGCCGTCCGGGGAGACGTCGCGGTCGACCTTCTCGGAGAGGCTCTCGTAGAAGGGCTGGCCGATCAGGAGCGTCACGGCGGTGAAGGTGACGACCGAGAGGAGCAGGCCCAGGGCGAACAGGACCGCGGTGAGGAAACCGCGGAACAGGCCCTGCCAGGGGCTCGACCAGTCGTCGGCGAACGGTGTCGACCAGGACACGAAGTCCTCGCCCCAGATCGCGAGCGCGACCAGTGCGGCCGCGTAGAGCAACAGGGCGATCAGGCCCGGGATCAGCCCGAACTCGTACTGTTTGCCGTGCCGGGCCACCCACCGCTGGCCCCTGAGGAGATACCTGAACCCGGTCCCAAGATCGCGCATGACGGGAACTCTAGTCGGGGCTTGTCACACCCGAGTCACGGTCACTTCGGCGCCGGGTCACCGCGCCCCCCGATCACCCCACCGCATCCCTCACACCGGGGTCACCGTCACCACAACCCCCCGCTCCGCCGCAGGCGACACCGCCGCCGAGACCCGTACCGCCGCCGCCCTGGCCACCTTCCCGGCCCTGGTCGCGGTCGCGAGGAGCAGGGGCTGGACCTGTTCCAGCGCGGAGACCACCAGCTCCTCCCCGGCTATGAGTACCGGCCGGGCCGCCTTCGTGGTCGCCGCCGCTGCCTCCGTGAGGTCGGCGAGGGGTGGGAGCGTCACGCGGACTGCGTTGGCGCCGGCGGCGGCCGCGCGTTCGGCGAGGGCCACCTGCAGCGGCATCAAGGGCGCCAGCGCGGCGGTCAACGCGTCGGCGATGCGGCGGAGTTCGGGGGACGACTCGCGCAGGACCTCCGCCGTGGAGCGCAGCAGCGGGGTCAGGGCGAGCAGGGCGCCCGCGGCCACGCCCGCCGTCGCCGGCAACAGGGGTGAGGTCGCCTCGACCAGCTCGCCGAGCGCCGCCGCGAACTCCTCCACCGCCGGCTCCACCGCGTCCAGCACCGGGAGCAGGCTGTCGCCGAGCACGGTCAGCAGGGCCTGTGCCGGTTCACTCACCGGGTGGACCGCGAGAGGCGCCCCGCTGGTGCCGAGCCGGGTGAGGGTCTCGACGATGCGGTAGAAGGCCTCCTGGGCCTGCGGGGAGGCGCTCGCCTCGGCCAGTTCGGCGGTGGTCTGCCGCAGTACGCGCAGGACCTCGGCGCCGGAACCGTCCCTGGGGTCGAAGGTGTTGATCGCGATGCGGGTGATGTTTCCGGCCGTGTCCAGGAGTTGGCCGGTGATGTCGGTGGTGCTGCGTGCCATGCGGAGTACGTCGTCCCTGCTGGGGAGCGAAGGGATCGTTGCCATGGGCTTTGCTCGCCTCCTGCCGCCGCTGGTCCGCTCTCAGCATGCCCCGTCCGGAGGCGCTCGCATGGGCCATCCGGGCTATCCGGGCCGTCCGTGACTCCAACTCCCTCTTGTTGCGGCTGAGTCGAACAGGTACACCTCGCCGTACCGATCTTTGAATGTTCCGGAGGAGGTACGCGTGCGCACGACGAGAACCGTTCCTGCGAGACCCGTTCTGATCACCGCCCTCACCCTCACCGCGGCGGGCTCCCTGCTCCTGACCCCGCACACCGCCGGTGCGGAACCCGGGCCCCCGGCCCGCCCCTCGCTCCACCCCCAGGTCCATCGCGAGGCCGCGCTCGACCAGCAAGCGGCGCTGACGCCCACGAGCGCCGCCCAGCGCGCCCTCGGCACCGCCGATGCGGCCTCCGCGGCGGTCGCGGACGACAGCCGCGGCTACCCCCGTCGGCAGGTCCTCACCCCCGACCCAGAGAACCCGGCCGACAAGTCCATCAAGCTCGGCCTCACCCCGTACCACGCCATCGCGCCCGAGCTGAACTCCCTGCAGGCCCTCGGCGACCGGGTGAGCGTCGAGGTCGCGGGCCGCTCGGCCGGCGGGCACCGGCTCTACCTCGTCACCGTCACCGCCCCGGAGACCGCCCGTCAGGCCCGCACACAGGCACGGATGCGCGAGCTCATCGAGAACGCACCCGCCGTCGCCGCCAAGTCCGCCGCGATCAAGCGGACCTACAAGACGCCCGTCTTCTTCAACAACAACATCCACGGCAACGAGTGGGAGGGCACCGATGCCTCCCTGAAGCTCATCGAGCGGCTCGCCACCGCCAAGGACGCCGACACGCGCGACCTGCTCTCCCACAGCCGCCTGTACTTCAACATCACCGCCAACCCGGACGGCCGTATCGCGGGCACCCGCCCCAACGCCAATGGCTTCGACATGAACCGGGACTTCGTCACCGCCTCGCAGCCCGAGGTGCGGGCGATGCGGCAGATCATGGTCGCCAAGCAGCCGGCCGTCATGCTCGACCTGCACGGCTACGTCAACGGCACCCTCATCGAGCCCACCACTCCCCCGCACGGCGAGAACTACGAGTACGACCTGTTCCTGAAGAACACCTACGCCAACGCCCTCCGCATGGAGTCCGCCGTCAACGGCCTCGGCTACACGCCCGCGAAGGACGGCGTACAGCCCGCGCAGATCCCGTTCCGGGACCAGGAGGAGGGCTGGGACGACTGGCCGCCGATCTTCACCCCGCAGTACGCGGCCTTCCACGGCACGGTCGCCGCGCACACGGTGGAGATCCCGCTGGCGGTGAACAACACCGCGTACAACACCCTGCCGGTCACCGAGCTGCGCCGCCGGTCCGCGATCAACGTCGACGTCGCCGGGGCCGCCCTGCGCGCCACCCTCGACTTCGTGCGGTCCGAGCGCACCTCGCTCGTCGCCGACCAGATCGAGGTCTTCCGGCGGGGAGCCACGGGCGCCGCGCAGGTGCCGGTGTCACCGCAGACCGTCCCCGGCGTCCCCGGTATCGGCCCCGAGGACGTCTACACGACCGCCTTCCCGCGCGCGTACGTCATCCCGGCCGGCACCCAGCGCCCGGCCACCGCCGCCGCCCGGCTCGTCGACCACCTCCGCGCCAATGACATACGGGTCACCCGCGCGTCCCAGTCCTTCCGGCTGGGCGGACGGACGTACGCCAAGGGCTCGTACGTCGTCGACATGCACCAGCCCAAGCGTGGCCTCGCGAACGTGCTGCTCGCGGACGGGCGGGACATCAGCGACAAGGTCTCGGTGATGTACGACATCTCGGGCTGGAGCCTCGGCCGGCTGTGGGGCGCGGCGGTGGAGACCCTGCCGCGTATGCCGTACGGCGGTGTCCTGCGCCCGGTCCGTACGGCGGCCTCCGTCGCGTACGTCGCCCCACGCGGCGACCTGCGGTTGGGGCTCGGCGACCCGAACGAGGTCGCGGCACTCAACTCCCTGCTGCGCAAGGGCGTCGAGGTGCGCCGCGCGGCCGACGGCAGCGCGATCGTGCCGGGCTCGGCGCGTCGGCAGGCCGCGGAGGCCGCCCTCGCGTACGACGTCGCCTTCCACGCGACGAAGCTCACCGGCACCGCCCCGCTGCACCGCACCCGCGTGGCCGCGGCCGTCACGCCGGGTGAGCTGTTCGCGTTGCGGGAGATGAACTTCGAGGTCACGCCGGTCTCGACGCGGGTGCTGAACGCCGGGTTCGACTGGTCGGCGGTGGATGTGCTGTTCGTGTCGGCGGGGCTCGACCTCGCCGACCTGGACGCCGGCGCCCGGACGGCCCTGGACGCCTTCCTCGACGGACACGGCCTGGTCGGCCGCGGTGCCACCGGGGCCGCGCTCAACTCGGCGGCCGGGCTGCTGGCCGCGAAGCCGGTCGAGGGCAACGGGGACGCCAACGGGGTCGTACGCGTGGTGAATTCGGGCGGTGTCCTGATGGCCGGCGCCCCGGAGCACGGCTTCGTGTACGCGCCCGTGTGGTTCACCGACCTCGGGCCGGGAGTGCGGGTCGAGCAGGCGTACGCGACCGGGAATCCGCTCCTCTCCGGGCACTGGCGGTCCTCGCAGGACGGATCCGGCGGCCCCGGGGACGCGGCGGGGCAGGCCTCGGTGATCAGCGGACCGCGGGCCGTGCTCTTCGGCACCGAGCCGCTCTTCCGCGATCACCCGAAGGGGGAATTCGCCCAGGTCGGACGGGCGTTGTTCGCCATGGCACAGTCAAGCGGCTCAGGTGAGGAGAGCGGATGACGCAGGAGATCCACGGGACCGTCGAGGACGGCTTCGAGGGCGTGCGCGAGGAGTTCGCCGCGTTCGTGGCGAGCGAACTGCCCGACTACGAGGGGCAGTTGTGCGCGTATGTGCGGGGCCGCAGGGTCGTCGACCTGTGGACCGGTGACGGCTGCGAGGCCGACTCCCTCTACGGCGTGTTCTCGTCCACCAAGGGCGCCGCTCACCTCGTGGTCGCGCTTCTCGTGCAGGACGGCACGCTGGAGCTGGACCGCAAAGTGACGTACTACTGGCCGGAGTTCGCAGCCGAGGGCAAGGGCGGGCTGACGCTGCGCGATCTGCTCGCGCACCGTGCGGGGCTGATCGGGCTCGACGCCGGGTTCACCGAGGACGAGCTGGCCGACGATGCCGCGATCGCCGAACGGCTCGCGGACCAGCGGCCGTTCTGGCGCCCCGGCACGGCGTTCGGCTATCACGCGCTCGTCATCGGCGCGCTCACCGGTGAGATCGTACGGCGGGCCACGGGCCGTTCGCTCCAGGAGGTGTACGAGGAGCGGGTGCGGGCGCCGTACGGCCTGGACTTCCACCTCGGGCTGCCCGAGCAGCTGGAGCCCCGGTACCGCTCGGTGCAGCCGATGGCGCCGACGCCGGAGCAACAGGCGGTGCTGGACTCGGTACCGAGGGGGCCGCACACGCTGGCCTCGATCGCCTTCAACACGCATGTGCCGAACCCGGGCGAGCTGGTGGACCACGCCAACTCCCGCACGGTGCGCGCGAAGGGGCCCGCGTCGGCGGGCGGGGTCGCGGCCGCGCGCGGGCTCGCCGGGATGTACGCGGCGGCGATCAGCGAGGTCGACGGGCGGCCGCCGCTGCTGAAGCCGGACACGATCGCCGAGGTCGGCCAGATCCACTCGACCGGGTACGACCTGGTGGCCCGGACCCACAAGTCCTTCGGGCTCGGCTTCCAGGCGGTCTCCGACACGTGGTACCCGTTCCTGGGTGCGGGGGCGTTCGGCCACAGCGGGGCGGGCGGTTCGCAGGCGTTCGCGGATCCGCGCAGCGGGCTCGCCTACGGCTACACGCGGCGGCGTTGCGCCTTCCCTGGCGGGGCGGCGCCGGAGAACGAGCGGTTGGTGAGGGCGGTGCATGGCGCGGCGCTGGCTGGCTGACTGACTAAAACTCGCCTAGTAGCTCGGGGGGTTCGGTCGTATCGCGGGTGCGGCCGTGTGGGGGCTGGTCGCGCAGTTCCCCGCGCCCCTATGGGCGTTGCCCGCCGCGGGCGAGGCCGCACCCTACGTCCAAGGGTGCGGCCTCCTCCGTACGCAACGAACCGTGTCAGACCAGCGTCACGGTGATGTTGCCGCGGGTCGCCTTCGAGTACGGGCAGACCTGGTGGGCCTTCTCGAGGAGCCCCTTCGCGGTCTGCGTGTCGACGTTCGGGATGTGCGCCGAGATCTCGACGATGATCCCGAACCCGTCGTCGTTCTTGCCGATGCCGACCTTCGCGGTGACGGTCGAGCCGGAGATGTCGGCCTTCTCCTGGCGGGCCACGACGCCGAGGGCGCCCTGGAAGCAGGCGCTGTAGCCGGCGGCGAACAGCTGCTCCGGGTTGGTGCCGGCGCCGCTGCCGCCCATCTCCTTGGGCGGGTTCACTACGACGTCGAGTTGGCCGTCGTCGGTGGCGACCCGGCCGTCGCGGCCGTTCTCGGCGGTGGCGACGGCGGTGTAGAGGACGTCGGTCTGCTGGATGGACATGCGGTGTCTTCTCCTCCTCGGTCCGCCGCGACTCGCGCCCACGATCGCGACAGAATTCGGAAAGAAGTTACCGCATGCCGGAAATCCAGCAACAGCCCTCCTGGGGCGTCAGAGCTTGACGATCATCTTCCCGGTGTTGTCGCCGCGCAGGACCCCGAGGAACGCCTCCAGGTTGTTCTCGATGCCCTCGACGACCGTCTCGCGGTACTTGAGCTGCCCCGAGGCGACCCAGGGGCCGACCTCCTGGACGAACTGCGGCTGGAAGTCGTAGTGGTCACCGACGAGGAGGCCCTCGATGCGGCCGCGGGTCGCGATGAGGCGGGCGAGGTTCTTCGGGCCGGGGGCGGGCTCGGTGTTGTTGTAGACCGAGATCATGCCGCAGATGGCGATCCGGCCGTGCGTGTTGAGCTGCCCGATGGCGGCCTCCAGGTGGTCGCCGCCTACGTTGTCGAAGTAGACGTCGATCCCGTCCGGGGCGGCCTCGCGCAGCTGCTCGCTCACCGAGCCGTTCTTGTAGTTGAAGGCGGCGTCGAAGCCGTACTCCTCGACGAGCAGCTTGACCTTGTCGTCCGAGCCGGCGGAGCCGATGACCCGGGAGGCGCCCTTGAGCTTGGCGATCTGGCCGACCTGGCTGCCGACGGCGCCGGCCGCACCGGACACGAAGACGACGTCGCCCTCCTTGAAGGAGGCGGTGCGCAGCAGGCCCGCGTAGGCGGTGAGGCCGGTCATGCCGAGGACGCCGAGGTAGGTGGACAGGGGCGCGGCGTCCGGGTCGACCTTCACGGCGCTCTTCGCGTCCACGGCCGCGAACTCGCGCCAGCCGAAGAAGTGCAGGACGTGGTCGCCGACGGCGATGCCCTCGGCGTTGGAGGCGACCACCTCGCCGACCGCACCGCCCTGCATGACCTTGCCCAGCTCGAAGGGGGCGACGTAGGACTTGGCGGCGCTCATGCGGCCGCGCATGTACGGGTCCACGGAGAGGTACTTGTTCCGGACGAGCACCTGCCCCTCGCCGGGCTTCGGCATCTCGGCCTCGACCAGGGCGAAGTCCTCGGCCTTGGGCCAGCCGACGGGGCGGGAGAGGAGGTGCCATTCGCGGTTGATCATGGGGGGCGCCTTTCCGGTTTCAGCAATTTACTTCAGTACCTGAAACAACCATGCTCCTGAATATTTCATGATGTCAAGTAACCGGGTACCCTGAGAGCATGGCCACCCCACACATGACCCGCCGCCCCGATGAGCTGACCCTCGAGGTCGTCGACCTCATCGGCGCGGTCGTGGCCCGCTACCACGAGGAGTACGACGGGGCTGCTGCCGAGCACGCCCTGACCGGCGCGCAGGCGCGGCTGCTGAGCCTGCTGTCGCTGGAACCGCTCCCGATGCGGAAGCTGGCACAGCGGCTGCGGTGCGAACCGTCGAACGTGACCGGCATCGTGGACCGCCTGGAGTCCCGGGGCCTGGTGGAGCGCCGCCCGGACCCGGCGGACCGGCGGGTGAAGCTGGCGGCGGCGACGGACGAGGGCCGGCGGGTGGCCCGCAGCCTGCGCGAGTCGCTGCGGTTCGCGCGGGAGCCGCTCGCGGGGCTCTCCGAGGAGGAGCGGCTGGCGCTGCGGGATCTGCTGCGGCGGATGCTGGGCGTGGACGCCCAGGACCACTAGGGCATCCAGGACGCCTAGGACGTCCAGGTCGCCAGTTGCGGGTGCCCTGGTCCGGGGCGAGGATCGGAACGTGATGTTGTACCGCTCGGGCATCCGCCGAGGGGTGTGAGGGGCGTGAAGGCGCGCTCCGTCGGAGGGGGCCGTGGCGATCCCGCCTTGAAGGCGGTGACTCCGGACGGTGATCCGGTGCTCGCCGCACGGCTCACGGTGCCGACGGTCCCCGGGACGTTCGTGCGCCGCGACCGGCTCGTCGAGCAGCTGACCGAGGGTGCGCACAGTCCACTGACGCTGGTCAACGGGCCCGCGGGGGCGGGCAAGACCCTGCTGGTCGCCGACTGGATCACGGCCTACGAGCCGGGGGCCGTCGCCTGGTTGACCGTGGAGCCGCAGGACAGCGCGCCCGGCGTCTTCTGGTCCTACGTACTGCATGCCTTTCGGCACCACGGGATCGCCCTGCCCGAGGACATCGGCAGCCCGGCCCGGCCCGGCGAGGTGGACCACTCGCTGCTGGCCCGGCTCGCGGCCTGGCTGAACGGACGGGACAGCCGGGTGACCCTCGTGCTGGACGAGTTCGACCGGGTGGCGGGCGCTGCCGCGGTCGCCGAGGAGCTGCAGTTCGTGCTCCGCCACGCCGGCGAGGGACTGCGCCTGGTGATCATCAGCCGCACGGAGCCGCTGCTGCCGCTGTACCGCTATCGGGCCGCCGGTGAGCTCGTCGACATCCGCGCCGACGACCTGGCCTTCCGCGCCGAGGAGACGGCGGCCCTGGTCGACCGGCACGGGCTGCCGCTGTCGGCCGAGGCCGCGCGCGTGCTGACCGAGCGCACCGAGGGCTGGGCGGCGGGGCTGCGGCTGTGCACCCTGGCCGCGCAGCGGGCCGATGACCCGGAGAGCTTCCTGAAGGACTTCGAGGCCGGGCACAGCACAGTGGCCGACTTCCTGCTGGGCGAGGTGCTGCGCGCCCACCCCGAGGAGACCCAGGACCTGCTGCTGCGCACCAGCATCCTCGAGGAGACCCACCCCGATCTGGCCAATGCCCTCACCGGGCGGGACGACGCGGAGCCGATCCTGGAGGAACTGCAACGGGCGAACGCGTTCGTCGAACCCATCGGGCACTCCTGGTACCGGCTGCACCCGCTCTTCGCCGAGATCCTGCGGGTGCATCTGCGGGTGCGCCACCCCGGCCTGGAGCCGGAGCTGCACCGTACGGCCGCCGAGTGGCTGAGCCGGGCGGGCCTGCTCGACGAGGCCCTGCCGCATGCGGCGGACGCGGGTGACTGGGAGCTTGCCGCCGCCGAGCTCGTCGACCATCTGGCGATCGGCCGGCTGCTGACCGGGCTGGCCGCCGAGCGGCTGGACGGCCTCTTCGCCAGGATGGCACCGGAGGCGTCCGGGCCGGCCCCCGACCTGGTGCGCGCGGCCCGCGAGCTGGCCCACCACGACGTCGACCGGGGTGTCACCTATCTGCGTCGTGCCGAGGAGAACCTGCCGGGCGGCGACACGGGCGACGGCGCGGCGGCGGCGCGGTTGAGCTGTGCGGTGCTTCGGGTGCTGGCCGCCCGGGTGGCGGGCTCGGCGGACCTGGCCGAGACGGCGGCGAGGGACGCCGCGGAGGCGGAGCGCGCTCTGCCTGCCGGCCGGCTGGAGCGGCATCCGGAGCTGACGGCCCGCATGCTCACCGACCTCGGATCGGCCCAGCTGTGGGCGGGCCGCTTCGATGCCGCGCGCTCGACGCTGTCCGCCGCCGTCGACGCCGCCCAGGGGCGCTCGACGGCGTTCGCGCGGCACGAGGCCCTCGGCCGACTGGCACTGATCGACTTCCTGCACGGCCGGCCCGGCCGGGCCGAGGCGCATGCACGGGGGGCGATCGACGAGGCGGAGCAGTCGGGGCTGCCGATGTCCGACCGGACCGGGATGGCCCAGCTCGTGCTGGCTGCCGTCGCCATCGACCGTGACGACCTGACGCCTGCCCAGGGCCATCTCGATCAGGCGGCCGCCACCTCCGCCGCCTCCCGCGATCCCGTCGTGGCCGTGGAGCTGGCGATCCTGCGTTCCCGGATGCTGGTCGCCAGGGGTGACCCGGGTACGGCACTCCTGGCTCTCGACGACATGGCGAAGCAGCCCCTGGTCCCCGCCGAGCCCTCCCCCTGGGTGAGCGACCGCATCACGCTGGCCACGGCCGCGGCGCATCTGGCCGACGGTGATCCGAAGGCGGCGGTGAAGGTCTTCGAGGAACAGCCGTCGCACAGCCCGGAGAGCCTGGCGGCCGAGGCCCGGGCACGGGTGGCCGCGGGCGACAGCGAACGGGCGCTGCGCATCCTCGACGAACTCCCCGACGACGAGGACCGGGGACCGGTCATCGACGTGTGGGTGCTGCTGGCCCGTGCGCAGGTTGTCGACGCGCTCGGCGACTCCGCCGCCGCTCAGAGCCTGGTCCTGCGGGCCCTGACGGCCGCCCGTCCGCATCACGTCAGGCGGCCGTTCCTGGAAGCCGGGCCGTGGCTCAGGCACCTGCTGCTCCACCGGCCCGCGCTCGCCCGCGACCATGCGTGGCTGACCGGCACCCGCTCGCCGCAGCCTGCTGACTCGCGGCAACGGGAGGAGTCCGTGGGCCCGCACCCCGAGCCGCTCAGCGCGCGGGAACGGGACGTCCTGGAACGGCTGGCCCAGCTCATGTCCACCGAGGAGATCGCCGCCGACCTGCATCTGTCGGTCAACACGGTGAAGACGCACCTGAAGAGCATCTACCGCAAGCTCGCCGCCACCCGGCGCGGCGCGGCGGTCCGCCGGGCCCGCGAACTCGGCCTGCTCTGACGTGTCACCTCGCCGGGGTGATGCCACCGGGCGCCCGGTCGCCCAGCATGAGGTCATGCGCTACGAGATCCGCGTCGACGGGGAGATGTCGGACGAGCTGACCACGGCGTTCCCCGAGTTGGACACGTTCGTCGTCCCCCACCAGACCGTGTTGTACGGCCAGGTCGACGACGAGGCGCATTTCTACGGCCTGTTGATGCGGTTTCAGTCGCTGGGGCTGCACGTGGCGGAGTTCCGCCGGCTTCCGGAGTGAGGCCCCGGTCGCGGTCGGACAGCCGTACCGCTCAGCCCTCTCAGCCCGCGAGCACCTTCGCCTTGGCCCGCTCGTACTCGGCGTCGGTGATGTCGCCGTGGTCGTGCAGCCCGGCCAGCTTGGTCAGCTCGTCCACGCGGGTCGCGCCGGGCGCGCCGGTCGCCGGGGCGCCGGCGGCCGCCTCCTGGACGTAGGAACGGAACGCTTCCTCCTGGCGCTGCATGTGGCGCATTTGGCGCTCACCCATGCCGCGGCCGCGGGCGATCAGGTAGACGAAGACGCCGAGGAACGGCAGCACGCAGACGAAGACCGTCCAGCCCGCCTTGGCCCCTCCGCCCAGGCCGTCGTCCCGGAAGATGTCCCCGATGACCCGGAAGAGCAGGGCGAACCACATGACCCACAGGAAGAACCAGAGCATGGTCAGGAACGCGTTGAGCAGCGGGTAGTCCACGGTTGCCTCCACATGCCGGCCGCCGTGATGTCGCGGCGGCGCTCCGGGCCTGACATGTTCAACGCTGCGCCTCTCGGCCGGGGACGGCATCACCCGGAGCGGGTGGGGTGCCATGGTGGGCCGAGGCCGCGGTCAGGCGAGGATCAGCAGGATGAAGATCCCGCAGACGATGATGTTGATCAGCCAGCTGTGCGTGTTCATCCAGTCGCGCACACGCGGCATGGCGGCGATCGCCCGGTGGTGGAACAGCAGCAGGAACAGCAGGGGAAGCGCGGCGATGAGCACGGTCGCCGCGATGAACGGCAGTGCCTCGGCGAAGTTCGCGTCCGCCTGCGCCAGGTTCGTGCCCACCGTCAGCATGACGACGATGTCCGACGGCATCAGCAGGATGATGAGCAGCCCGACCTTGAGGGCTTTCCCGGGATCCGCCGCCATGAGCGTGCCCAGCCATTTCGGTGGCTGAATGGTCTCGCGGCGGACCCAGTTCTTGATCGCGGCCGCCACCAGGAAACCGACCAGCACATACTGGATGATCTTGCCGCTCGAACCGGAGTCGCCGGGGTCTCCCAGGTCGAACAGTGAGGCGAGGCTCCAGGTGATCGCGGTGCCGACGGTGGTGGCGACGGCGACACCGCCGAGGAAAGCGAGCGACACCCGGACGGCCCGGGGTGTCGTGACGAAGATGATCGCCGACATGATCTGCGGGCCGGCCATCATGGTCACGGCCAGCGGCAGCACATTCAGACCGTCCACGTCGGCACCTGCCTCAAGACGTCAGGACCTTGGACTTGGCCTGCTCGTACTCGGCGTCGCTGATGGCGCCCCGGTCGTGCAGCGCGGCCAGCCTGCCCAGCTCGTCCGCCTTGGCGCCCGGCGTCTTCGGTCCTGTTGCGGCGGCCTCCTGGACGTAGGAGCGGAACGCCCGCTCCCGGTCCTGTGCCCGGCGCAGCTCGCGCTCACCCATCCCGCGCCCACGGGCGATCAGGTAGACGAAGACACCGAGGAACGGCAGCACACACACCGTCAGCGTCCAGCCGGCCTTCCCCCAGCCGCTGAGCGCGTCGTCCCGGAAGATGTCGCCGACCACGCGGAACAGCAGCATGAGCCACATGATCCACAGGAAGAACCAGAGCATGGTCAGGAACACGTTGAGCAGGGGATAGTCCATGATCGCCTCCGTCGGCCTGCTGCCGCGACGGCCGCGCGGCTCCTGAGGGCCGGACGCCTTTCACCGTGCGCCGGACCGGGCCCGTGCGGCATCACCCCGCACGGGTGGGCTGCGCGCGCTCCTCGGCCCGGCCACCGGCCGCGAGCAACGCCAGGACCGCGAGGACGGCGAGCAGTACGAGCGCGAACACCAGGATCGTGAGCGCGGTGGGACGGTTCCACACCGCGAAGACGAAGGCCAGGATCGCCAGGGCGGACAGGGCGATCGACCGGCGGTGGGCCTGTGCCCACACGCCCACCCGGCCGGCCCGGATCTCGTGCCCGTAGGCCCAGCCGGCCGCCGAGTCCGCGGTGCGGTCGCAGGCGCGGCGGATCGCCACCGGCAGTCGGCCGGGGCCGATCAGATAGGCGCCGAGCGCGACCACGACCCCGAGCACGATCGTCGTGACCAGGGCGTAGCGCAGGAAGCGCAGCAGCGTGTCGAAGACGGCCGCCGCGGCCGCGTCCGACTGCACGGCGGCCGGGAGATGATCCAGGTAGAAGCGGCGCACGACGACCAGGGCGATGACCACCACCAGGCAGGCGAAGGCGGCGCCGAGCGCGGTACGGGCCAGCGCGCGGCGCCGTCGGCGGGCCACCAGCACCCCGGCCGCGCCGATCACGACGGTGAGGACGGGCAGCCAGTAGCCGGCCTCGTCGAGCAGGTCCGCGCCCTCGCGGATCTTCTCGAGCTCCTCGGACTGGAACAGCACCAGCTGCTTGTCGACCTGAGGGATCTTCTCCGCGGGCGACAGCCCCGCGTCGACAAGCTGCTGTTTCACCTGCTCGACGACATCTCCGACGTCGAGGGTGACCGTGCCGCCCTCGACCCCCACGGCGCCCCGGCCCTCTCCGGTGAGGGCGTGCACGACGGCGTTGTGGGCCCGTTCGTTGGCCTTCTCCCACGTGGTGGCGAACGCATCGCTGTGCACGATCCGCGTGACGACCTTCGTCACCGCGCCGTCCACGGCCGAGTCGATCTGCGGCCCGAGTCCCCGTACGGCGGCGGTGGCCCGGGGTGGCAGGCCCTGGGAGCGCAGCCAGTCGGCGAGTTCCGCGGCGGCCTGGTCGCCGTCGATACGGACGTCCACGGCCTCGGAGATCCGGTCGACGGCCGCATCCTGGATGGCCGGCTCGGTGGCCAGCGGGGCGACCGTTTTCACGTACCGGTCGGTGTCGAGCGCGATGTCGTGGATCCAGACCGTGATCAGTGCGACCGGCACGAGGACGCACGTGAGGACGATCAGCACCGTGGCAGCCGTGGCCCGGGCGATCCGCCCGGGCGCGGAGGGCTTGTGCGCGGCGCTCATGCGGACTCCAGCTCGTCCAGGGGCCCCTCCCTCCCTTCCATTGCGTACGCGCTGCGCTCCGAGGGCACGCCGAACAGGCCCATACGGGTCTTACGCGCGTCCGGGTCCTAGTCCGCCATGGGATCCCGCCGCACCACGCACAGCGCCCAGATGGTGAACGCGTACAGCGCGATCAGCGTGAGAGACCAGACCGGGTAGTACGGGATGGACAGGAAGTTGGCGATGAGCAGCAGTGCCGCGATGCCAACGCCGACGACCCTCGCCCACGTCTTCGCCGTGAACAGGCCGAAGCTCACGATCACGGCTATCGCCCCGAACGCCAGGTTGATCCAGCCCCAGCTGGTCAGGTCGAACTTGAAGAGGTAGTTGGGCGTGGAGACGTAGACGTCGTCCTCGGCGATCGCCATGATCCCCCGGAAGATGTCGAGAACCCCGGAGATGAACAGCATCACTCCGGCGAACAGTGTCAGGCCGGTGGCGGCGACCTGCGTCCCCGCTCGGTGTTGGGGAGTAGCGGTGGTGCCCATGGCCGGCCTCCTTTCCTCACTGGGCTGCTGCGCGCAGCCGTACACCACCGAGCCTGATCCCAAAGGGCCGTGCCCGTCGTCACCCTCGACGGGTGAGGACGCGCCGACCGGTGCCCTGCTGCCATGGGACAAGGGGCTGGGCGCCAGGCCTGAGGAGGGCGGCGCGATGAGCGATGGTGCCTGGGCGGGGCTGGCGGTGGCGGGTGTCACCGCCGCCTATGCCCTCGGCTCGCGCCGACTGTCGGCCACGCCGGTCACGTCGGCGATCGTGTTCACGGGGAGCGGCGTCCTCATCGGACCCGCCGTACTCGACGTCGTCGACATCGAGCACTACGCCGCCCCCATCACGGCCCTGATGGAGGCCGCGCTGACCCTGGTCCTGTTCACCGACGCCATGACCGTCCGGCGACGCGACCTGGCCACGGGCGGCTTCCTGCCCGGCCGGCTGCTCGGCATCGGTCTCCCGTTGTACATCGCGGCGGGCTGGCTGCTGGCCTGGCCGCTGCTGCCCGAGCTGACCGTGTGGGAGCTGGCCCTGGTGGGTGCGATCCTCGCGCCGACCGACGCCGCCGTGGGCAAGACCGCCATGACGGAGCCCTCCGTGCCGCCGGTCGTCCGCCACGGCCTCAACGCGGAGTGCGGTCTGAACGACGGCCTGGTGCTGCCGTTCTTCGTCGTCTTCGCCGCCGGCGTCCCCGGCACGTCCTACGCGCAGGAGGGCGTCGCGGGCACCTTCTGGCGATCCCTGCTGCTCAGCAGCGTCCTGGGCCTGCTGGCCGGCGACCTCGGCGGGCGGCTGCTGCGGGCGGCCCGGGCCCGCGGCTGGGTCGCCCCGGCCTGGGGGCAGATCTACGTGCTCGGCGTCGCCGTCGCCGCATACGAACTGGCCGTCCTCACCCACGGCAGCGGCTTCATCGCGGCCTGGGTCGCCGGGTTCGCGTTCGGACACGCGGTGCGCCGCCACCGGACCGTCGGCGGCAGGCCGCAAGGCCCGGACCGCACACCCGAGTTCGCCGAGCACCTCGGCGCGCTGCTGGCGTCGATCAGCCTGATGGTGTTCGGGGCGGTGCTGCTCGGCCCTGCGCTGGAGCACCTGACCTGGGAGATCGTCCTGTACGCCGTGCTCAGCCTGACGGTCGTGCGGATGGTCCCCGTCGCCATCGCCCTGCTCGGCAGCGGGCTGCGGTTGCCGACGGTCGCGTACATCGGGTGGTTCGGGCCGCGCGGCCTCGCCTCCGTCGTCCTGGCGCTGCTGGTGGTCGAGGAGCAGGTGCCGGGGACGCAGACGCTGGGTCGGGTGGTCGCCGTGACCGTGGCCCTCAGCATCCTGCTCCAGGGTGTCTCGGCCGGGGCACTCGCCAAGCGGTACGGCCGCTGGTACGCACGCACCGCTGCCACCGCCGGCGAGCGCGGCCTGCGGGAGAGCACGTCCGTGACGGAGGCGTCCCTGCCGAAGGCGTCCGTGCGCGAGGGGAGCCGGGTCACCCCGTCAGATCGGTCCGGGCAGTGACGCGTCCCTCGGTCACGGCGTCGGCCAGGGCCCGGTGGTCGCGTTCGTTCTGGTCGGCGTAGGCCCCGGCGAACTCCACCAGGGCACGGTCGAAGCTGTCGCCGCGGCCGAGATAGGCGGCGATGGCGATCGGGTCGCCCGAGCGGGCGTGGGCGCGGGCCAGTGCGGCGCCGCACAGGCGGGCGAACAACCCGAGGGTCCGGGCGTCCATGGTCTCGGGGCGGGCGATGCCCTTCCAGTCCCGCAACTGCCGTACGTAGAAGTCGCGTTCGCGGCCGTCGAAGCCCGTGACGTGCTTCCAGCCGAGGAAGATGTCGCTGGCGGCCTGCATGAGCCGCTGCCCGGCCACCACCCGCTCGCCCTGGTTCTCGTACGGGCTCGCGCCGCAGTGGGGGGCGAGGACCGACTCGCCCGCCTCCTTGGCCTGCAGCAGGAGCGGGTCCTCGTCGTCGCGGCCGAGCAGCAGGATGATCCAGCAACGGGTGCCGACACTGCCGACCCCGACGACCTTGCGCGCCATGTCGACCACATGGAACCGGCTCAGCAGGTGCCGCCGCTCCGATGACAGGGTGTCCGCGTAGCCGGCCACCAGTTCCCGCAGGGTCCGTCCCAGTTCCTCCCCTTCCGTGCCGGGCAGCAGCTCCGTCAGGGGTGTGATCAAGGGGGGATCCGAGATGATCCGGTGTTCGCCGTCCACCACCCGGGTCAGCTTCGCTGCCGCCTGCAGACTCGTCCGGGTACGGGCCTTCGCCGCGGCCCGGGAGGCCCGCTGCTCCTCCTGCTTGCCGGGCGGCTTGGGCAGGAGCGCCGCGATCTGGTCGAAGTCGTCCCGCGCGTACCAGACGTCGAGGGTGGGCAGGGAGGCGAACTCCCGCATGCGCTCGCGGTAGGCCTCCACTCCGGCGCGGACGACGGTGTCGGACTCCTTCGCGGGGAACCCGTTGGCCCGCCCGGCGATCACCAGACTCGCGGCGAGCCGCTTGACGTCCCACTCGAACGGGCCCGGCAGGGTCTCGTCGAAGTCGTTGATGTCGAACACGAGATGGCGTTCCGGGGAGGCCAGGAGCCGGAAGTTCAGCAGGTGCGCGTCGCCGCACAGCTGGGCGTACAGCCCGGTGTGCACACTCGCGCCGAGATCGGACGCCATGATCGCCGCGGCTCCTCGGTAGAAGCGGAACGGCGATTCGAGCATCCGGCCGTAGCGGACGGGGACCAGCTCGGGAACGCGGGCGCCGGACTGCCGGTCGATGATGTCGACGGGGTCCGGGCGTTTCTCGTCGGGCTCGTAGGCGGCATGGTCGGAGCGCGGCACGCGCGCGCGTGCCTCCTTGCCCCGTGCCGCGCGCTCCGCCGGGGAGAGCGGACCGTTGTTCGCCAGGGAGAGCGGACCGTCGTGCGTCGTCGCCATGAGCGGACCTCCTTGCCCGCATGGTCACAGCCCGGCACCCCCGGTGGGATCACCCGGAGCAGGTGATGTGGAGCCGGGGCGCGGGCGGTGGGCCGGCGAGCCCTGGGCCGACATACATGGGAAAAGCGAACGGTGTGCGCGCCGCCACGAGGACGGCTTACGTGCACCACCAGAGGAACCGGTTGCACGTCTCCGACGGCGACGGGTCCGGGGTCGGGTCCGATGCGGTCGGCTCCTCCGTCGGCGCCTGGGTCTCCGGCTCGGACGTGGGGGCGGGGCCCGAGGTGGACGTGCCCGAGCCGCCGCTGCCCGTCGTCGCCGACTGGGCGCTCTTGTCGGGGGTCTTGTCCTCGTCCTTCTTCTTGTCCTCGTCCTTCGGCGACTTCGAGGCCGAGGGGGAGGTCGAGGGACTGGGTGACGGTGAGTCCTCCCCGCCCGTCCCCGTCGCGCCGTCCGTCGCGTCCGGGGACGCGGACACCTCTTCCGATGCCGCGCCCTCCGCCGACTCGTCCCCGGCGGCCGCCGGCTTCGGGCTGCTGCCCGGGGCGTCCAGGCCGAGTTCCGCGAGGCTCAGACCTCCGGCAGCCAGGACGAACCCCGCGGCGACCAGCAGGGCCCGGCGACGGCGGCGCCGGTGCGCGGCGGCCTTGCGATCGCGACGGCTGGCACCGGCCTCCCCGGACTCCTCGTCCAGGTCGCCCTCGTCTTCCTCGTCGTACTCGTCGTACTCGTCCTGCTCGGCGTACCCGGCGTCTTCGTCGCGCTCGTCGTGACCGCGCCTGCGCCCACGCCGCTGCGCCGCCCGCCGTGCGGCCCGTCCACCGACCGGCGCGACCGACGCCGCCTCGACGACCTCACCGGCCTCACCGGAGTCCGGGGACTCGACCTCGGCCGCAGTCTCCTCGGAGTGCGCGTCGACATACCGGTCGCCGTACTCACCACCGCCGTACTGCCCGGCACCGTCGTACTGCCCCGCACCGCCGTATTGGGCCGCATCGCCGTATTGGCCCGCATCGCCGCCGTGTGCCCCGGGGCCGGCCCCGTACTGCCCTGCACCACTCCAGTACTGCCCCTCGTACGCCGCCGCGTACGGGCCCTGGCTCCCCACGGCCCCCACAGCCCCCGCGGGCGCCTGTACGGGCCTCTCGGCCATCTGCGGGTACACCTCGCCGCGCGCGCCCGCGTACCCGCTCAGCTCTTCGATCACGGTGCCGCACCCCGGGCAGGCGAGGGCGCCGTTGAGGTGCCTGCGGCACGGGTGGCAGTAGTCCATGACGCGGGAAGACTAAGGAACCGACCCGCGCCTTTCCTAGCGGCTGCTGTGAAGGTTGTGTGCGGAACTGGCCTTTCCAGTTTGGTCGGTGGGGGTCAAGCCCGACCATTCGGCGCGATCCTCCGCGCCGGTTCCGTACGGCAACGTCGCGTGGCCCGTCGCACGTACACCGTGCGACGGGCCACGTCGACCCAAGTGCTCAGGTGCGGCCTATGTTTGCTTGCGCGTCGTCATCGCCCGCTGGATCAGGATGAACGCGCACAGCAGCACACCCGTGGCGATCTTCGTCCACCAGGAGCTGAGCGTGCCCTCGAACTGGATGATGCTCTTGATCAGGCCCAGCACGAGGACGCCGAACAGGGTGCCCAGGACGTAACCGGAGCCACCCGTCAGCAGCGTGCCGCCGATGACGACCGCGGCGATCGCGTCGAGTTCCATGCCGACGGCGTGCAGCGGGTCACCGGACTGGATGTACAGCATGAACAGCAGGCCGGCCAGCGCCGAGCAGAAGCCGCTCACCGTGTACACGGCGATCTTCGTGCCGCCCAGCGGAAGCCCCATCAGCAGCGCCGACTGCTCGTTGCCGCCGATGGCGTACACACGGCGGCCGAAGCGCGTGTAGTGGAGTATGTAGAAGGCGGCGGCGAGGACGACCAGGGCGACGATGGCGCCGATCGACAGCTCCCCCAGTCCGAGCGACACCCGGGTCTGGGCCATGCTGCTCACCGTGGAGTCGCTGATGGAGATGGACTCCTTGCTGATGACCAGGCACAGGCCCCGGAAGAGGAAGAGGCCGGCGAGGGTCACGATGAACGGCTGGATCTCGAAGTTGTGGATCACATAGCCCATGAGGAAGCCGCCGAACGCCCCCACGCCCAGGGCGAGCGGGATGACCAGCAGCAGCGGCAGGCCCTGACGCTCCACCAGCCACGCCGTGAACATGGTGGTGAAGCCGATCAGCGAACCGACGGACAGGTCGATGCCGCCGGACATGATGACGAAGGTGGCGCCGACGGCGGCGACCAGCAGATAGCTGTTGTCGATGAACAGGTTGAGGAAGACCTGCGGTTCACCGAAACCGTAGTTCTGGTAGCGGCTGAGACCGCCGATGTACATCGCGAGGAACAGGCCGGCCGTGACCAGGACGGGCAGCCGCCGGTCGCCGAGCAGACGCGCGGCCGCGGACGCCGGTGCCGGCTTGGACGCCGTACGGCCTTCCGCTGCCGTACGGGTCTTGGTGGTCGCGCTCATCGCGACACCTCCATCTTCGGGGCGGCGTCGGCCGGGGTGGCGGGCTCCGCCGGGGCGGTGGTCCGGGCGCCCTTCGCGCCGAAGACCTTGGCCCGGAACTTCGGGGACTGCAGCAGGCAGACGACGATGACGACGGCGGCCTTGAAGACCAGGTTGGTCTGGGTGGGCACGCCGATGGTGTAGATCGTGGTGGTCAGGGTCTGGATCACGAGGGCGCCGATCACCGTGCCGCCGATCGAGAACCGGCCGCCGAGCAGCGAGGTGCCGCCGATGACCACCGCGAGGATCGCGTCCAGCTCGATCCACAGGCCGGCGTTGTTGCCGTCCGCGGCCGAGGTGTTGGAGCTGATCATCAGGCCGGCGATGCCCGCGCACAGGGCGCAGAACATGTACACCATGATCTTGATGCGCCGGGAGCGGATGCCGACCAGGCGGCTGGCCTCGGCGTTGCCGCCGACCGACTCGACGAGCAGGCCGAGCGCCGTGCGGCGGGTCAGGGCGACGGTGACGGCCACGACGGCGGCCACCACGAAGATGGAGAAGGGCAGGGTCAGCCAGTAGCCGCCGCCGATGAGCTTGTACGGCTCGCTGTTGATGGTGATGATCTGGCCGTCGGTGATCAGCTGGGCGACACCGCGTCCGGCGACCATGATGATGAGGGTCGCGATGATGGGCTGGATGCCCATCCGGGCGACCAGGAAGCCGTTCCACAGGCCGCAGACGACCGCCGCCACCAGGCCGATGCCCATGGCGAGGAAGACCCCCGCCAGCGCGTTCTGGTCAGCCTGGTCGCTGATGTACGAACAGGTCAGGGCGCCGGTGATGGCGACCACGGCGCCGACGGAGAGGTCGATGCCGCCGGTGGCGATGACCAGGGTCATGCCGACCGCCACCAGGATCAGCGGCGAGCCGAACAGCACGATCGAGACGAGGCTGCCGTAGAGGTGGCCGTCCGCCATCCGGATCGCGAAGAAGTCGGGTGTGAAGGGGACGTTGACGAGCAGCAGGGCGATCAGGACCGCGACCGGCCAGAACAGGTGATGGCGCGTCAGTGCTCGCCAGCGGGAGGGTGTGGTCACTGCCGGGGTACTCACTGGTGCTCTCCGCTCGCGATGGTCTCCAGGATCTTGCTGGTGGTGATCTCCGGCCCGTTGGTCAGCTGTGCCACGAGCTTGCGGTCGCGCAGCACTCCGATGGTGTGGCTGAGCCGGAGCACCTCCTCCAGTTCGGCCGCGATGTACAGCACGGACATGCCGTCCTCGGAGAGGGAGACCACGAGCTTCTGGATCTCGGCCTTGGCGCCGACGTCGATGCCGCGCGTGGGCTCGTCGAGGATCAGCAGCTTCGGCTGGGTGATCAGCCAGCGGGCGAGCAGCACCTTCTGCTGGTTGCCGCCGCTCAACTGGCCGACGCGGGCCTCGGGGTTGGCGGGGCGGATGTCGAGGGCCTTGATGTACTTGGCGACGAGTTCGTCGCGCTGGGAGGCCGGGATGGGCCGGGTCCAGCCGCGGGACGCCTGGAGGGCGAGGATGATGTTCTCGCGCACCGTGAGGTCGGGGACGAGGCCCTCGGTCTTGCGGTTCTCCGAGCAGAACGCGACACCGGCGCCGATGGCGTCGTTGGGGGCGCTCATCGAGACCTGCTTGCCGGCGACGGTCACCTTGCCGCTGTCGGGCTGGTCGGCGCCGAACAGCAGCCGGGCCAGTTCGGTGCGGCCCGAGCCGAGCAGTCCGGCGAGGCCGAGCACCTCGCCCTTCTTGATCTCCAGGTCGAAGGGGGCGATACCGCCGGTGCGGCCGAGGCCCTCCGCCTTGACGAGCGTCTCGCCGACGTCGGAGCGCAGCTGGTGCTCGTGCAACTCCTCCAGCTGGTCCAGGGCCTTGCCGATCATCAGCTCGATCAGCCCGACCTGGTCGAGGTCGGCCACCATGTGCTCGCCGACCAGGGTGCCGTTGCGCAGCACGGTCATGCGGTCGCAGATCTCGTAGATCTGGTCGAGGAAGTGCGAGACGAAGAGGATCGCGACGCCCTCGTCCCGCAGCCGCCGCATCAGGCGGAACAGTTCGAGGACCTCGTCGCGGTCGAGGCTGGAGGTGGGCTCGTCCAGGACGAGCACCTTGGTGCCGGAGCCCTCGCCGTCGCTGTCGCCGTGGCCCACCGACCGTACGATCGCGACCAGTTGCTGCACGGCCAGCGGGTACGAGGACAGCGGCGCCGTCACGTCGATGTCGAGGCCGAGGCGGTCGACCATCTCCGCGGCTTCCTTGCGTATCTGCTTCCACTGGATGCGGCCGGCGCGGGTGGGTTCACGGCCGATGAAGATGTTCTCCGCCACCGAGAGGTTGGGGCAGAGGTTGACCTCCTGGTAGACCGTGCTGATGCCGGCGTGCTGCGCCTGCAGCGGGCTGCCGATCCGTACGGCCTTGCCGTCGAGGGTGATCGTGCCGCCGTCCAGGGTGTGGACCCCGGTCAGCACCTTGATGAGGGTGGACTTCCCGGCCCCGTTCTCGCCCATGAGGGCGTGGATCTCGCCGGGGAAGAGCCGGAAGTCGACGCCCGACAGAGCCCGTACCCCCGGAAACTCTTTGACAATGCCCGTCATCTCCAGGACGGGCCGCGGCTCTGCCATGGCAGCGCTCCTCTTGAAATGGGTTCAGGCCCGCAGGGAGCCTCCCGGGACCGGATGGTCGCCGGTCGGCCGGAGGCTCCCTGCCGGTGGGTGCGGTCGGTCAGTACTTACGGGTGGGGAGCGCGTCCTTGGCCTGGTCCTGCATGAAGTCGCTCTCCTTGGTCTTGATCCAGCGCTCGACCTTGCCGCCCTCGTGGACCGTCTTCACGACCTCCATCAACTGGGGGCCGAGCAGCGGGTTGCACTCGACGATCGCGTTGATCTTGCCTTCGGACATGGCGATGAAGCCGTCCTTCACACCGTCGACCGTGACGATGAGGATGTCCTTGCCGGGCTTCTTGCCGGCCGCCTCGATGGCCTGGATGGCGCCGAGGCCCATGTCGTCGTTGTGCGCGAACAGCACGTCGATGTCCGGGTTGGACTGCAGGAAGGCCGCCATGACCTGCTTGCCGCCGGCGCGGGTGAAGTCACCGGTCTGGCTGACGACGATCTCCCAGTCGTCCTTGTGCTCGGCGTCCATGACCTCCTTGAAGCCCTTGGCGCGCTCGATCGCGGGGGCGGCACCGGTGGTGCCCTCCAGCTGGGCGATCTTCACCTTGCCCTTGTGGCCGGCCTTCTGAAGGACCTTCTCCAGGATCTTGGCGGCGCGGCGGCCCTCGTCGGTGAAGTCGGAGCCGACCAGGGCGACGAACAGGGACTCGTCGCTCTCCACGGACCGGTCGGTCAGGACGACCGGGATCTTCGCCGACTGGGCCTCCTTGAGCACGGCGTCCCAGCCGGTGACGACCACCGGCGAGAAGGCGATGACGTCCACCTTCTGCGCGATGAAGCTGCGGATCGCGGAGATCTGGTTCTCCTGCTTCTGCTGCGCGTCGGAGAACTGCAGCTTGTAGCCGGCCTCCTTGGCGGCCGACTTCACCGAGTCGGTGTTGGCGGTGCGCCAGCCGCTCTCGGAGCCGACCTGGGAGAAGCCGAGGGTGATCGTCTTGCTGCCGCCGGAGGAGGTGTTGGAGGAGGAGCCGTCCTCCTTGGCGCAGGCCGCCAGACCGGCCGTGGCCGCCACGCCGACCGCCGCGGTGAGGAAGTTCCTTCTGTTGAGCATGTCTTCTCCTTTGAAGAGCCGGCCCGGGAATGGACCGCTGGTACTCGGTTGGTACTCGTGTGGACCGGCTGCATTGCGTC
Organism: Streptomyces cyaneus; assembly: GCF_004028635.1. GTDB lineage: Bacteria > Actinomycetota > Actinomycetes > Streptomycetales > Streptomycetaceae > Streptomyces > Streptomyces cyaneus. Next base: position 644,211 of record NZ_ML138678.1, read on the forward strand.
CAGCCTGTCGATCATCGTTCGAAATATCGGCCACGCTTGCCCGAAAGGCGAAAGGCGACCGGGTGGTGCGATGTCAGCCGGGAGCGGCTCCCGGTTGAGGAAGGTACGGGAACGTGCTTGCGCGGACGACGAGTTGGGGCTCTATGGAGACCTGGGACGTCCCGGCGGGGGTACGGCCCTCGATCAGGTCCAGCAGCAGGGCGATGCTCCGTTTGCCCACCGTCGCGAAGTCCTGCCGGACGGTGGTGAGCGGCGGGGCGAAGAACTCCGACTCCGGAATGTCGTCGAAGCCGGCCACCGCGACGTCCTGGGGCGTACGCACGCCCGCCTCACGCAGCGCCCGCAACACCCCCAGTGCCATCTGGTCGTTGGCCACGAACACGGCGGTCAGGCCGCGCCCCACCCAGCCCGCCAGCTCCTGGCCGGCCCGGTAGCCCGACAGCGGGCTCCAGTCCCCCCGCAACAGCATCGGCGGTTCCACGTCCGCCTCTTCGAGGGTCGCCCGCCAGCCGGCGACCCGGTCCACCGCCTCCTGCCAGTCCTCGGGCCCGGCGAGATGCCAGACCCTGCGGTGGCCTGCGGCGAGCAGATGGCCGGTGGCCAGCCGTGCGCCCAGACTCTGATCCACGTTGACGCTGGGGACCCCGGCGCCCGAGCCGGTGCCCACGGCCACCACCGGGAACGGGTGGCGGAGTTCGGCGAGGGCCTCGACCGCCGACCGCTGCGGGGCGATGGCGACGACCCCCTCCACCCCGCCCTCGCTGAGGCGGTCCAGGGCCTCGGACAGCGTCTCCACCGTCAGCCTGCGCAGACTGACCGTCGAGACCAGATAGCCCTCGGCACGCGCCGCCTCCTCCAGCGCGAACAACGTACTGGCCGGACCGTAGAGCGTGGTGTTGGAGGCGACCACACCCAGGGTCCGGGTGCGCCGGGTCGCCAGGGCCCGGGCGGAGAAGTTGCGGCGGTAGCCCATCTCCTCGATCGCGCGCAGCACCTTGGCCCGTGTCTCGTCCCGCACATTGGGGTGGTCCCCCAGCACGCGGGACACGGTCTGGTGGGACACACCGGCCTGGCGTGCCACGTCGGCCATGGTGGGCGGCCGAAGCTGCGAGTGGGGCACAGCCGCACCTCCTTGGCGGTCGTCTGCCGATAAGACCTGCACCGAGGGCCGATCGTTCGGCGCCGGCGGCGTCATGCCGGTGTTCCGGAAGGACCAACGGCACGGGGCGGGAAGGCGAGTTGAAGCACTGCTGACACGACGCTCATACCTCCTTGCATGCCGTCGGGGCCGACTGGTGAATGCGGACGTATTGTGAGCGCTAACAATTCATGCCGGTCAAGAGGGCTGCGTCAGAGAAGTCGTCACGGTTGAATAACGCGACGAGCGGCGGAGGTTGCTGGGCCGAGGGTGTTTTACCTGTTCAGGAGCCATCCGAGTACCCACCCAGGGAGGCGTGCACGCACCCTCGAAGGGCCAGGCGACCTTCGTGGCACACCCCGTCGCAGCGGCCTCGCCGACCGTCTCCGCCGCCGCATCGAAACCGTTGTTTGTAGACCCATTGACACTCGCATGTGGTCGTCCCTACTGTCGCGACCAGCATTTCGAACGAGTGACGAGATTTCGAACAGACCGAAGAGGACAGGGAGTACCGTGCGCATCACGGGAATCAGCACACACGTGGTCGGAACGCCGTGGCGGAACCTGACCTACGTCCAAGTGCACACCGACGAGGGACTCACCGGCGTCGGCGAGACCCGCATGCTGGGCCACACCGACGCGCTGCTCGGCTATCTGCACGAGGCGAAGACCAATCACATTCTCGGCTCCGACCCGTTCGCTGTCGAGGATCTCGTCAAGCGGATGAAGTACGGCGACTACGGCCGGGCCGGCGAGATCGTGATGTCCGGCATCGCCGTGATCGAGATGGCCTGCTGGGACATCAAGGGCAAGGCGCTCGGCGTGCCGGTCTGGCAGCTGCTCGGCGGCAAGGTCACCGACAAGGTCAAGGCGTACGCCAACGGCTGGTACACCACCGAGCGGACGCCCGAGGCGTACCACAAGGCGGCCCAGGGGGTCATGGAGCGCGGCTACCGGGCGCTCAAGATCGACCCGTTCGGGACCGGCCACTTCGAGCTCGACCACGAGCAGAGCCTCTACGCGGTCTCCCTGATCGAGGCCGTGCGCGACGCCATCGGGCCGGACGCCGAGCTGATGCTGGAGATGCACGGCCGGTTCTCCCCCGCCACGGCCGTGCGCCTGGCCAAGGAGCTGGCGCCCTTCAAGCCCGCGTGGCTGGAGGAGCCGGTGCCGCCGGAGAACCTGAAGGCGCTGGAGAAGGTCGCCGCCAAGGTCGACATGCCGGTCGCCACGGGTGAGCGCATCCACGACCGCATCGAGTTCCGCGAGCTCTTCGAGAGCCAGGCCGTGGACATCATCCAGCCGGACGTCGGCCACATCGGCGGCATCTGGGAGACCCGTAAGCTGGCCGCCACCGCCGAGACGCACTACATGCTGGTCGCGCCGCACAACGTGGGCGGGCCCGTGCTGACCGCCGCCTCCCTCCAGGTCGGCTTCACCGCCCCCAACTTCAAGATCCTTGAGCACTTCAACGACTTCGCGGACGCGGAGATCAAGAAGGTCATCAAGGGCGCCCCCCAGGTGAACCCCGAGGACGGCTGCTTCCACCTCTCCCACGAGCCCGGTCTCGGTGTGGAGCTGGACGTCGACGCCGCCGCGGAGTTCCCGCAGCAGCAGGCCCGGTTCGACCTGTGGGCCGACGGCTGGGAGCAGCGCAAGCCCAAGGGCACCGTGTGAGCGCCCACACCCGCCGGCCCGGCATCGGGGCCTGGATCGGAAGTGGCGCCTGCCGGGCGACGCCTGGCACGCTCCCCCACTGCCTCAAGGGCGTGGGAGGTGCCCCCACTCACCGCACCGGGCGAAACCCCAAGTACATCCGGTCCATCGACGGGGCCTCCCGCCCGGCACGCCGAGAGCACGCACCAACGCGGACATCAGCCGCTGCCGCGGCGGGCGCCCGGCCCGCCCTCCGGGCGGACGACGCCACTTCCGACCCAGGCCCCGGGAGGACCCAGTGAGCACCGCCGTCGTGATCGAGGCTCCGGGCGAGCACCGGCTCGTCCCGCACGAGCCCCGGCAGCCGGAAGCGGGCGAGGCCCTGGTCCGGGTGCACGCCTCGGGGATCTGCGGCAGTGACCGCGAGGTCTTCCAGGGCAACCGGCCGGAAGGGTACGTCCGCTATCCGCTCACGCCGGGCCACGAGTGGTCCGGGACGGTGGAGGCGGTCGGTGACGGCGTCCCTTCGAGCCTGGTGGGCCGCAAGGTCGTGGGCGAGGGCTTCCGGAACTGCCAGGTCTGCGACCGCTGCCACGCGGGCGAGACCACCCTGTGCACGGCGGGCTACGAGGAGACCGGCTTCACCCAGCCGGGCGCCATGGCCCCCACACTCACGCTTCCGGCCCGGCTGCTGCACGTGCTGCCGGACGACGCTGATCTGACGGCGGCGGCGCTGCTGGAGCCGGCCGCGTGCATCGCGGCCGCCGCGCTCAAGGCGAACGCGGTGCCGGGCGAGCGGGTTGCCGTGGTGGGCACGGGGACGCTCGGGATGTTCGCCGTTCAGTTCCTGAAGGCGGGCTCGCCGGCCGAGCTGCTCGTCGTGGGGACGCGTCCGGACCGGGCCGAGCTGTCGAAGCGGTTCGGCGCCACGGACTTCCGCACCAAGGACGAGGAACTCCCCGGCGACTTCGACGTCGTCATCGAGACCGCCGGGTCCGCGGACGCGGCGCGCACCGCCGCCGCCCTGCTGCGCCGAGGTGGACGGCTGATCCTGACGGGCATCCCGGCGCCGGGCGCGGACGGGCTCGACCCGACCGATCTCGTCGTACGGCAGCTGGAGGTGCAGACCGTGTTCGGCGCGGCGCCGGAGGCCTGGGCGCACACCGTGCGGGTCTTCGGGGCGGGGCTCCTCGACCCGCTGCCGCTGGTCACGCACGAGCTGCCGCTGGAGGAGTTCCCGCAGGCCATCGAGTTGGTGGGGTCCGGCGACCCGAAGGTCGGAAAGGTCCTGCTGCGGCCATGACACACCCCTGAGCCGTACGCCGGTACGGAGTACCTGACGACTCCGTACCGGCGTACACCCAAAGCCCCGCACGACCAGAGCCGCAACCCTCGTCCGAAATATCGAACATAAGGACAGCTTGTGACCGACACCACCGCTCCGACGCCGCGCCGCCCCGGCGAGCAGGCGCTCGCCGCACTCGGACTGGCGGCGCCCGCCCTCGACCCCTCCGACGCCTCTCCGCACACCTTCCCCGGCGGCGGCCGCTGGCGCACCGAAGTTCCCTCCGTGGAGGGCCCCGAGGCGCTCGCCGTGGTCCTCAAGGAGTCCTCGCGGCTCGATGTACCGGTCCACCGGATCAGCCAGGGCAGCGGTATTTGGATGCTCACCGACGCCGAGATCACCGAGATGGTGGAGGCGACCGCCGAGCGCGCCATCGAGCTCTGCCTGTTCACCGGCCCGCGCGGCACCTGGGACATCGGCGGCTCCACCCGTACCGACTCCAAGGGCGCCGGACTGCGCGCCCGGGGCCACGACGCGGTCGCCGGGTGCGTCGAGGACGCCGTACGCGCCACGGAACTGGGCGTGAAGTGCCTCCTCGTCGCCGACGAGGGCGTGCTGTGGGCGCTGCACCGGGCGCGGGCCGCCGGGATCATCCCGGCGGACACGACGCTCAAGGTGAGCGCGCTGATCGGCCCCGTCAACCCGGCCGCCTACGCGGTCTACGAGAACCTGGGCGGCGACTCGATCAACGTGCCCAGCGATCTGACGCTGGATCATCTCACCGAGATACGGCGGGTCTCCGCCGCCCCCATGGACATGTACATCGAGGCCCCGGACGATCTCGGCGGCTACATCCGGATGTACGAGGTCGCCGAGCTGATCCGGCGCGGCGCACCGCTCTACCTGAAGTTCGGGCTCTCCAAGGCCCCCGGGATCTACCCCTACGGGCACCACATGCGGGACCTGACACTGGCCACCGCCAAGGAACGCGTACGGCGTGGACGCCTGGCGTTGGACCTCCTCGCACGGCACGGGGCTGACGGCGACATGGCGCCTCTCGGTTCACGGCTGCCCGGGACGCTGAAGCGGTTCGAAATTCCCGCATAACGTTCCGGACAATCCCCCTTCACAAAAGAAGACGCAGTCGAACACAATCCGACACACCTCATCTCGGTCTTTCCCGCACCGCCCGCAAGCGTCTTCGCGCCGCCGACCGAGCACTGCCAGACACACATCAAGGATGATGATCATGCGTAACCGCCGAGCCGCACTCGCCGCCATAGCCGGAGCCGCCTCCCTCGCCCTGACCCTGTCCGCCTGTGGCCAGAGCGGCGAGGGCGGCAGCAAGGACGAGGGCGGTGACACCAAGGGTGGGACCATCGGCATCGCGATGCCGACCAAGTCCTCCGAGCGCTGGATCGCCGACGGCAAGAACGTCGTCGCGGACCTGGAGTCGAAGGGCTACAAGACCCAGCTGGTCTACGGCGAGGACGACCCGGACCAGCAGGTCTCGCAGATCGAGAACCTGATCACGCAGGGCGTCAAGGCGCTGATCGTCGCGGCCATCGACAACAAGTCGATGAACAACGTGCTCCAGCAGGCCGCCGACGCCAACATCCCGGTGATCTCCTACGACCGCCTCATCCTCGGCACCAAGAACGTCGACTACTACGCGTCGTTCGACAACGAGAAGGTCGGCGAGCTCCAGGGCAACTACATCGTCGAGAAGCTCGGCCTGAAGGACGGCTCCAAGAAGGGCCCGTTCAACATCGAGCTGTTCGCCGGCTCCAACGACGACAACAACACCCGCTACTTCTTCCAGGGCGCCATGAACGTCCTGCAGCCGTACATCGACAAGAAGCAGCTCGTCGTCCGCTCCAAGCAGACCGCCCTGAACCAGGTCACCACCCTGCGCTGGGACGGCGGCACCGCCCAGAAGCGCATGGACGACATCCTGACGTCGGCCTACAAGAGCGAGCGCGTCGACGCGGTCCTCTCGCCGTACGACGGCATCTCCATCGGCATCCTCTCGGCCCTGCGGTCGGACGACTACGGCTCCAAGAGCAAGCCGTGGCCGATCGTCACCGGCCAGGACGCCGAGGTCGCCTCGGTGAAGTCGATCATCGCCGACGAGCAGTCGATGACCGTCTACAAGGACACCCGCGAGCTCGCCAAGGTCGCCTCGAACATGGTCGACGCGGCACTCAACGGCAAGAAGCCCGAGGTCAACGACACCAAGACCTACGACAACGGCGCCAAGGTCGTCCCGGCCTACCTGCTCACGCCGGTCAGTGTGGACAAGGCCAACTACAAGGCGACGGTGGTCGACTCCGGCTACATCAAGGAAAGCGACCTCAACTAACCACCCGCCCACTCTGATTGGAAGGCACGACCATGGCGGGACCCGTCCTGGAAATGCGCTCGATCGTCAAGACCTTTCCCGGCGTCAAGGCGCTGTCGGACGTCACACTGACCGTCCAACAGGGCGAGGTCCACGCCATCTGCGGGGAGAACGGCGCCGGCAAGTCGACCCTGATGAAGGTCCTCTCCGGCGTCCACCCGCACGGCACCTACGAAGGGGACATCCTCTTCGAGGGGGAAGTCTGCGAGTTCAAGGACATCAGGGCCAGCGAGCAGCGCGGCATCGTCATCATCCACCAGGAGCTGGCGCTGTCGCCGTTCCTCTCCCTCGCGGAGAACATCTTCCTCGGCAACGAGCACGCCAAGGGCGGGTTCATCGACTGGAGGGAGACTCTGCGGCACGGCACCGAGCTGCTGCGCCGGGTCGGGCTCAGCGACCACCCGGACACCCGCGTCGCCGACATCGGCGTGGGCAAGCAGCAGCTCGTGGAGATCGCGAAGGCGCTGTCGAAGAAGGTGAAGCTGCTCATCCTGGATGAGCCGACCGCGGCCCTGAACGACGAGGACAGCGGCAAACTCCTGGATCTCATCCTGGAGTTGAAGAAGCAGGGCATCACCTCGATCATCATCTCGCACAAGCTCAACGAGATCCGCAAGGTCGCCGACTCGGTGACGATCCTCCGCGACGGCCAGACCATCGAGACCCTCGATGTGAAGGCGCCGGAGACCACCGAGGACCGGATCATCAGCGGGATGGTCGGCCGCGACCTGGAGAACCGGTTCCCCGACCGCACCCCGCACGAGCCGGAGGCGGGCTCCGCCCCCGCGCTGGAGATCCGCAACTGGACCGTGCACCACCCGATCGACCAGCAGCGCAAGGTGGTCGACGATGTGTCCCTGTCCGTGCGGCGCGGCGAGATCGTCGGCATCGCGGGCCTGATGGGCGCCGGCCGCACGGAACTCGCGATGAGCGTCTTCGGCCGCACCTACGGCCGTTACGCCGACGGCAAGGTCCTCAAGGACGGCAAGGAGATCCGTACGAAGTCCGTCCCCGAGGCGGTCAAGCACGGCATCGCGTACGTCACGGAGGACCGCAAGCACTACGGCCTCAACCTCATCGACACCATCAACCGCAACATCTCGCTCAGCGCGCTGGGCAAGGTCGCCAAGCGGGGCGTGGTCGACGAGCACGGGGAGCGGCAGGTCGCCGAGGGCTTCCGCAAGTCCATGAACATCAAGGCGCCGACCGTCTTCGAGCCGGTGGGCAAGCTGTCCGGCGGCAACCAGCAGAAGGTCGTCCTCAGCAAGTGGATCTTCACGGGTCCGGATGTGCTGATCCTGGACGAGCCGACGCGTGGCATCGACGTCGGTGCCAAGTACGAGATCTACACGGTCATCGACCAGCTGGCCGCCCAGGGCAAGGCGGTCGTCTTCATCTCCTCCGAGCTGCCGGAACTGCTCGGCATGTGTGACCGCATCTACACGATGGCCGCGGGGCGGCTGACCGGCGAGTTCTCGCGGGCCGAGGCCTCGCAGGAATCGCTGATGCGTCAGATGACAAAGGACAAAGAGGTATCCCGATGAGCACGGATGTGACCGCCAAGACCCCGGCCCCCGCGCCGCCGGGCAAGAGCGGAGGGGCCGCGGCCGACGGCCTGCTCCAGCTGGTGCTGGACGGCATGCGCCGCAACATGCGGCAGTACGGCATGCTGATCGCCCTCGGCCTGATCGTGGCGCTGTTCGCCGTGTGGACCGACGGCGACCTGCTGCTCCCGCGCAACGTCTCCAACCTGGTGCTGCAGAACAGCTACATCCTGATCCTCGCGATCGGCATGATGCTGGTCATCATCGCGGGCCACATCGACCTGTCAGTGGGATCACTGACAGCGTTCATCGGATCCATGGCCGCGGTGTTCATGGTCAAGAACGACCTGCCATGGCCGGTCGCCGTCATCCTCTGTCTGGCCATGGGCGCCGTCGCGGGTGCCGCACAAGGGTTCTTCATCGCGTACGGCGGCATACCATCCTTCATCGTGACCCTCGCGGGCATGCTGATCTTCCGCGGTCTGACGGAGATCTTCCTCGAGGGCCAGACCCTCGGCCCGTTCCCGGAGGGTCTGCAGAAGGTCGCCAACGGCTTCCTGCCCGAGGTCGGCCCGAACACCAACTATCACAACCTCACACTTCTGCTCGGCTTCGGAATGATCGCGTTCGTGGTCTTCCAGGAGTTCCGCGACCGCCGCCGGCAGCAGGAGTTCAACCTGGACGTCCCGCCCTTCAACCTCTTCCTGCTGAAGCTGGTCGCGCTCGGCGCCGCCATCCTCACGCTGACGATGCTGCTGGCCAGCTACAAGGGCGCCCCGATCGTGCTGCTCATCCTGGGCGTGCTGCTCGTCGGCTTCGGCTACGTGATGCGCAACGCGATCATCGGCCGCCACATCTACGCGATCGGCGGCAACCTGCCCGCGGCCAAGCTGTCGGGTGTGAAGGACAAGAAGGTCACCTTCCTGATCTTCGTCAACATGGGCATGCTCGCGGCCCTGGCGGGTCTGGTCTTCGCCGCCCGCTTCAACGCGGCCTCGCCCAAGGCCGGCCTCAACTTCGAGCTGGAGGCGATCGCGGCCTCGTTCATCGGCGGCGCGTCGATGAGCGGCGGCGTCGGCACCGTCCTCGGCGCGATCATCGGTGGCCTGGTCCTGGGCGTGCTGAACAACGGCATGAACCTCGTCGGCATCGGCACCGACTGGCAGCAGGTCATCAAGGGCCTGGTGCTGCTGGCGGCGGTCGGGTTCGACGTATGGAACAAGCGCAAGGTCGGTTCGTAAGTGCAGCAGGAGGGCCCCGCCGGAAGGCGGGGCCCTGTTCTTTTCAGCGACGGAGGCAACACGCCGGTGAAGTCCCTCTTCGGCACCCTCGCCGACGGCACGGAGATCCACAGCTGGGCGCTGGCCAACGGCGGCACCCGGATGAAGGTCCTCTCCTACGGCGGCATCGTGCAGTCCCTGGAGGTCCCGGACCGCCACGGCCGGTACGCCAACGTCTCCCTGGGCTTCGACACCATCGAGGACTACGTCGCGGGGAGCCCGTACTTCGGCGCCCTGATCGGCCGCTACGGCAACCGCATCGGCAAGGGCCGGTTCACCCTCGACGGCAAGGCCTACCAGGTCGACGTCAACGACGGCGCGAACAGCCTGCACGGCGGCGCGAAGGGCTTCGACCAGCGCGTGTGGGACGTCGAGCCGTTCACCAAGGGCTCGGACGTCGGCCTGCACCTGTACTGCACGTCCGTCGACGGCGAGATGGGCTACCCGGGCACGCTCAAGATGAAGGTGACGTACACCCTCACCAAGCACGGCGACTGGCGCATCGACTACGAGGCCACCACCGACAAGGCCACCGTCGTCAACCTCACCAGCCACGTCTACTGGAACCTCGCCGGCGAGGGCAGCGGCACGATCGAGAACCACGAGCTGAAGATCGCCGCGTCCCACTACACCCCCGTCGATTCCGGCCTCATCCCCACGGGTGAGCCGGCCCCCGTCGCGGGCACCCCCTTCGACTTCAGCCGCGCCAAGCGAATAGGCGAGGACCTCCACGAGGCGCACCAGCAGCTGCTGTACGCCAAGGGCTTCGACCACAACTGGGTGCTCGACAAGGGCATCTCACCGCGCCCCGAGTGGATCGCGACGCTGAAGGACCCCTCCTCCGGCCGCACCCTGCGCATGGCGACCACCGAGCCGGGCCTGCAGTTCTACTCCGGCAACTTCCTCGACGGCACCCTGGTCGGCCCGGGCGGCCGCACCTACCGGCAGGGCGAGGCGCTGTGCCTGGAGACGCAGCACTTCCCGGACTCGCCGAACAAGCCGTCGTTCCCGTCGACGGTGCTGCGCCCCGGGCAGACGTACCGGTCGACGACGATCCACTCGTTCAGCCGCTGACGCTCCTTCACAGGTGGCACACAAGTTCTTACCGATTTCTCAGTGGTTGAACAGCGCCACCCCAGCCTCCGTATGTAAGGGCGGCCCGTGCTCCCCCGCGCGGGCCACCCAAACACGGAGGTTCCATGGCCGACAACGTCACCTCGCTGTTCCGCAGCACCGCGGCACACAGCCCGTCGATGGCGGCGCTGACGCGTGAGGGCGGCGACGGAGCCGGTCCGGTCGACTTCTGCATTCCCTGCAACCCGTACTTCCCGACGCCGGAGATGTTCCAGGACATGGGGGCGCGGCTGCGGGACATCATCACCTACTACCCGAGCAGCGCCGACACGATCACGGCCGAACTGTGCAGCCTGCTCCAACTCCCGCCGCAGTGCGTGGCGATGGGCAACGGCTCCACGGAGCTGATCACCTGGATCGACCATCTGATGGTCCGTGAGTCCCTCGCCATCCCCGTCCCCACGTTCGGCCGCTGGACCGACCAGCCCATGGAGACCGGCAAGCGGGTCGACATGTTCCCGTTGCAGGAATCGAGCGGCTTCGCCCTGGACCTGGCCCAGTACGCCGAGTTCATCCGCGCCCGGGGGACGCGGGTCGCGGTGATCTGCAACCCGAACAACCCCGACGGCGGCTACCTCCACAAGCACGCGCTCGTGCAGTTCATGGACGCGATGGCCGACCTGGACCTGGTCATCATCGACGAGTCGTTCCTGGAGTTCGCCGACGCCGAGCAGGAGCCGTCGGTGGTCCAGGAGGCGATGATCCGGCCGAACGTCATCGTCCTGCGCTCCCTCGGCAAGAACTTCGGCCTGCACGGCATCCGCTTCGGCTACCTCGTCGCCAACCCGGCGCTCGCGGGCATGGTCCGTTCGATGCTGCCGAAGTGGAACCTCAACGCCTTCGCCGAGCACGTGGTGTTCATGCTCAAGAACCACGGCGCCGAGTACGCGCAGAGCCTCCATCAGGTGCGCAAGGACCGCCTCGACATGGCCAGCCAGCTCGCCTCGCTGCCCGGCCTCACGGTCTACCCCTCGCAGGGCAACTTCCTCTTCGTGCGCCTCCCCGTCGGCGCGGAAGGCACCGTGGTCCGGGACCGGCTGCTCACCGAGCACCGGATCCTGGTCCGCGAGTGCGGCAACAAGATCGGTTCGTCCAGCCGCTTCCTGCGGCTCGTGGTGCGCCCCCAGGTGGACGTGCGTCGCCTGGTGTCCGGCCTGGAGCAGGTGCTCTACGGGTCCAGGAGGGGAGCCGCCGTACCCGAGCTGGGTACAGGGACCAACTACAGCTCGGGTACGGCGGCCGTGGACCGGTTGGTCAGCTCCACCAACGGGACGGGGATGCAGGGGCTTGCGGCGCAGGCCATGGGCATGGGGGCGGGGATGCCTGCGGCGGCTCAACCGCAGCCGCAGCCGGCCGCCGCCGGTATGCCGATGCCGGCTCCGGTTCCGGTGACTCCGGCACCCGCCCCGGCCCCGGCCCCGGTGCAGGTGCCCGCCCCGGCTCCCATGCCCGCCCCCGCCCCGCCCGCTCCGGCGCCGTTCCCGTCGCCCTTGGCGCCGGCTGCGGCGGCGATGCCTGGGCCCACCCCGCCGGGGGTGCCGGCTCGGGGTGGGCTTACGGCCGCGCAGGTGCGGGGTACTACGGGGCCGGGGCTGACCCCTGCGCCGGCGACCGGGTGGCCGAACAGTCAGAGTTGGCCGAATGCGGCGGGGATGGGGCAGACCGGGTAGCGCCTTCTCGCCGTAGGGGTGCGGGTGCATTGCGACTGCCGGTTCGCTGTGGCTGGTCGCGCAGTTCCCCGCGCCCCTGGAGGTCGGCTGCACTAAGCCGGAGTCAACCTCCACTGTTGGCAGGTGTTGCCCAACCAGCTCCACTGGCGTACGTCCGCCCCGTCCGCCGTTCCGCAGTTCGCCACGTCGGCCACCTTGCCCGTGGCCTGGTTGGCGATCTGGACGTAGCCGTTGTCCGTGGCGATGAAGCGGAAGCGCTGGCAGGTGTTGTTCAGCCAGGACCACTGGCGCAGGTCGGCACCGTCGGCGGAGGAGCAGTTCTCGGTGTCGAGGACCTTGCCGCTGGCGACGTTGACCAACCGGTGGGTGTCATCGCCGAGGTCCTCCAGGCGCCACTTCTGGTTGTTGCCGCCGCTGCACGTCCACTGTTGGACGTTGGCGCCATCGGCCGTCGAACTCCCGGCCACCTCAAGGCACTTGCCGCTGTTGCGGTTGACGACCGTGTAGGTGGTGGAGACGCTGGACGGCTCCCCGGAGGGGCCGGTGAGGGAGGCGCCGAGGCGGACGGGGGTGCCGAAGTTCGGGGTGCCGTCGGAGTTCCAGGTGAACTTCTGGGCGCGGGTCGTACGGCCGTTGTCGCAGCCGTCGCTCGCGCTGTCGTTGGCGTGGTAGACGATCCAGTTCTCGGTGCCGTCGGGGGACGTGAAGAAGCCGTTGTGACCGGGGCCGTACACGCCGTTCGCGTCACTGCGCTGGAAGACCGGTGTGGACTTCTTGGTCCAGGAGGACGCCGACAGGGGGTCGGAGCCGGTGAGAGTCAGCTGGCCGAGCTTGTAGTCAGGGGTCCAGCAGCCGCTTCCCGAGTAGATGAGGAAGGTCTTGCCGCCGCGCTGGAGGATCTCCGGCCCCTCGTTGACCGTGCCGTTGCGCTCCCAGTCGTAGGTCGGCGTGGAAACGGTGGAGAAGCCGGTGGCGAGGGTGTACGGGTTCGACATCCGGGCCGCGACGATGTTCTGCGTGCCGCCGCCGGTCGCGCTGCCGAAGAGGTACAGCTGGTTGTTGATGGTCGCCACGGTCGCGTCCAGCATCCAGACGGAGTTGAGCTGGTTCTTGTAGGTGTACGGCCCCATGGGGTCGGACCCGGCGCTCTCCAGCACATGGGTGCGCTGGGTCGGGTTGTAGTCGGCGATGTTCTGCCCGGCGACGTAGTAGAGGTACCAGCGGCCGTTGAGGAAGTGGATCTCGGGCGCCCAGATGTTGCAGCAGCGGCTGGCCGCGTCACCCTTCCACACCTGCACGCTGGGTGCGGTGGCGAGGCCGGCCAGGGTGGTGGACTTGCGCATGGTGATGACGTCGGTCCAACTCGTCGTCACCATGTAGTAGTTGCCGTTGTAGTACGAGATCCAGGGGTCGGCGCCCTTCTGGGTCTTGATCGGGTTGGTGAAGGAAGCGGCGCTCGCGGACGGCTGCCCGATCGAGAAGGCCAGCAGCAGCGCTGCCAGCAGGGTCAGTATGCGACGGGCCATCCGGTGCTCCAGTTCAATAGGTTGATGCCCAGCTTGGGCGTGCCGTTGTCGTTGCCGTCGTAGTAGTGGTAGACGATCAGGTCGCCGTCGGAGTCGTTCATGATCGACTGGCCGCCGGGGCCGATGACGCTGCCGTGCGACTCGAGGACGGGCGTCCCGCCGTTGTTCATCATCGAGACGCCGTTCTTGTCGACGTACGGGCCGGTGACGCTGGTGGCGCGGCCGACCTTGACCTTGTAGGTGCTGCTGGTGCCGGCGCAGCAGGTGTCGTAGGAGGCGAAGAGGTAGTAGTAGCTGCCCCGCTTGACGATGTAGGGGGCCTCGACGGCCTTGGTGCCGGTCGGGCGGGAGGCGAGCGAGTACCGGGTGGTGTTGCTCGACAGCTGCTTCCCGGTGGACGGGTTGATCTGGATCATCTTGATGCCGGTCCACCAACTGCCGAAGGACAGCCACCACTTGCCGTCGCCGTCGACGAAGAGGTTGGGGTCGATGGCGTTGTAGTCGCTGGAGGAGCTGGACGTGTAGACGACGCCGTAGTCGGTCCAGCTGCCCGGCCGGCCGGTCGTGGAGCCGGCGAGGCCGATGGCGGAGGTGTTCGAGCCGAACTTCGAGACGGAGTAGTACATCAGGTACTTGCCGCCCTGGTACGAGATGTCCGGCGCCCAGGCCTCCGGCACGGAGGAGTACGTCGACCACCAGCTCGGGCGGCTGCCGAAGGCGTCGGCGCCCGCGCTGAAGGCGGTGCGGTCGGACGACGCCTTGCTGGCGATGCCGCCGCCGGTGGCGTAGAGCAGGTACTGGCCCGACGAGGTGCGGATCATCGTCGGGTCGTGGGTGACGACGGAGCCGGTGACCCGGCCGGGGTTGGGATAGGCCGACGCCGAGGACGGGACGAGGGCGAGGAGGGCGGCGACGGGCAGGGCGAGGAGGGTCGTGCGCTTGCGGCTCATACGAACACTCCCGTTCTGTATCTCGAACAACGATCGTCACATCGGACACACTTCGGACGGGAACGTAGAATCGAATCACTTGCGCGTCAATGGCCCGCGCAGCCACAACGGCAATCACGGCGGCAGCCAGAACGGCAGTCACAGCGGCGGTCACAGCCACGTTTCCCGCACCGTCTATTCACTGCACACTCGGCACGTCACTCCTTATCCTGAAGTGATGGTTCGTCAACTCTCCTAGTACGCAAAGCTGAACGCCTCGGGGGACGGAACAGTGACGCAGCAGATCCTGGTGCCGCAGCAAGGCACCGCCGTGGGGCGCACGCCCCCGCACGCCAGCGAGGCGACGCGCCTGCTCTGCTCCGGGGCGTACCTCGACGAGACGTTCCGCCACACGGTGATCGAGGAGCTCTACGTCCACGACGAGCGCATCGTCGCCCCGTCGTTCGGCTTCGACGCGGCCCGCGTCCTGGCGCACGCCCTGCGCGCACAGCGCCTGCAACTGGGCTGGGCAGCGGCGATCCTGGCGCTGTGGATCGTCAGCGTGCCGCTGACCAGCTGGCTCAGCCTGATGTTCCTGATGCCGGTGGCGCTGATGTACCTGGCCACCCGGATGCGCGGACCGGCCCCACGGCCCGCCTGGTACCGCCGCTACCCGGCCTGGATCCTGCGGCTGTACGCCCGCCTCGCCGTGGTCTACACCGTGCTGACGCTGTTCGCGAAGGGCACCGACGACTTCGACCTTCTGGAGAAGGTCTACGAGTTCTGGGACTTCCTGCTGGTCCCCGGCCTGGCCTTCGAGAGCCTGGTCTACGACACCTCCCGCCTCCAGGCCTGGGTCGCGCTGGCGCTGCCGCTGGTGGTGGCGCTGGGCGTCGGCGTCGAACGCCACCAGGTCTGCCGCGCGCTGGCCGGCGAACTGTCCCGGCCGAGGTTCCCCGACGCGGCCGCCGACCCCGCCGAGCGGACCACGGAGGGCAGCCGCCTGCACCGACTGCGGGACCGTATCCGGACCGAACAGCGCACGGGGCTGGTCATGTACCGGGCGGACCGGCCGTTCTGCGGCGCGGGCACCCCGTACGACACCTGGTCCCTGTCCGTCGAACTGCGCCCGCGCGAGGACCTGGCGAAGCCCGCGCTCCCCCTGGACAACCAGACCGTCCTCGACGGAATCACGCCCCTGCTGGAAGACCTGCGCAAGCCCGCCACCGCCCGCACCCCGAAGGCCGCGGCGGCGATCCGGGACCGACTGCGCCATCTGGAGATCGGCGAGTGCGTCTTCCTCCCGGTGGACGGACTGCCCGGCCGGCAGTACGCCCCTTACGGCCCCGGGGAGTTCGAGCGGCATCGGGCCGACGCCGTCGAGGAGGGCGGCGAGACCCGGCGTCACTTCCTGCGGGTGCAGGTGGGCGGCTGGGAGGAGGAGCTGGTCACCACCGTCTTCGTCCGGGTGCACACCCAGGGCGGCATGCTGATGCTGGAGGTCGCGCCGCACGTGCTGCGCCCGCTACGGCCGCGGTTCCGGGAGGCCGACCGGCTGGCCCACGACTTCCTCCACGCCAACCTGCTCG
Source organism: Streptomyces cyaneus (assembly GCF_004028635.1). Taxonomy (GTDB): domain Bacteria; phylum Actinomycetota; class Actinomycetes; order Streptomycetales; family Streptomycetaceae; genus Streptomyces; species Streptomyces cyaneus. The sequence continues at coordinate 660,363 of NZ_ML138678.1, forward strand.
GCAAGGCGGCCTGGGCGCTGTCCCGGGTCCCGCACACCGCCGGCCAGTCCGTGGTCACCGTGTGGCGGACCCTCACCCTGCTGGGCCGGCTGGCCGCCCACGGCTCCGGCCGGGCGATGCCGGACGGGCCGGCCCTCTCGATACGGGAGCTGGCCTCGGACGACGAGGCGTCGCTCTTCCAGGAGATGGACCACCAGCGCTACTTGAAGACGATCCAGGACCGGGTGGCCAACGGTGTGCGCCGCGCACTGCGCGAGGCGGGCTACCGGACCGAGGAGTTCGAACAGAAGATCATCAACGTCAGCAACGGCGGCGTGCTGATCGAGCAGGCCAGCGGCGCGTTCGCCTTCGGCGAGCACGGCGTGGCCAACAACCAGGAAGCCGCCGGTGCCTCGGAAAGGACGAACAGTGGCAGCGGATGAGCAGACGCCGGGCGGCGACGGCCGTGGTGGCGTTCAGAACATCCACATCGGCACGGCGAAGGGCGCGTTCGCGTTCGGCGCGCACGGCGTGGCGAACAACTACGAGGCCGCGCGCCCGGCCCTCGCCGCCGAGCAGGAGGAACTGCTCCAGGTGGTGAGGCAGTTGCGCGAGGAGCTCCGGTCCTTCGCCAGGAGCCCCGAGACCGACGAACTGACGCGGCAGCTCGACGACACGCAGGGCGAGATCCAGAACACCGGTGAGGCGAGCCCGGGCCGGCTGACCCGCCTGCGCCAGGCCCTCCAGGACGCGGCCACGGCGGTGGGCCTGGCGGCCTCGGGCGCGGCGGTCACACAGGCGGTAGCGGCACTGCTGGGAGGGTGACGGCGGGATGAGCGGCATACCGGGGGACGGCGGCATCCGCTGGAACGACGAGACACAGCGCTGGGAGGCGGCGGGCGAGTCGGGGGCGGTGGTACTGCCGACGCCACCACCACCGCCGCTGCCGGCGTACGCCCCGCAGGGCCCGGTGGAACCGGCCGGACCGGGTGGACCAGGTGGACCAGGTGATGACACCACGTACATGGTGACACCGCCGCCCGCCCCGCTGTCGAGGTCACGCCGTACGACGGCCCTCGTCGCGGGCGTGACGGTCGCCGTGGTCGCGGGCGGCGTGGCTTTCGGGGTGGTGGCGCTGCGGGACGACGGCCCGGGCGACGGGACCGGGACCGGTGCGGCCTCCGTGATCAGCCCCTCACCGGCGACGACCTCCGACACCGCCCAGGGCGGCGGGCCCACCGACACCGCGGTACCCACGGACACGCCGTCACCGACCGAGGTGCCATCGGGATACGCGCTCCAGCAGGACACGGCGGGCTTCACGGTCGCCGTACCGGAGGGCTGGGAGCGGCAGGAGGAGTCCAACAGCGTCTTCTACAACTCCCCCGACGGCCGGAGTCTGGTGCAGATCTACACCGCCGGGGCAGACAGCCCGCCCCCGTACGAGTCACTGCGCCAGACGTCACGGACACTGCGCGCGAACAAGAACTACCGCGAGCTCAGCCTCCAGAACGTCCCGGACGGCCCAGGCGAGCAGGCGGCCGAGCTGGTCTACGCGTACGACCGCACGGACGGTACGCGTCGCAAGGTCGTCGACCGCGCCTTTGTCGCCGAGAACGGCACGCAGTACGCGGTGCTGGTGGCGGGACCGGAGGGGAGCTGGCCACAGCAGAAGGAGATCCTCCAGGTGGCACTGGCCTACTTCGCGCCGTGACCCCGCCCGGAAAAGTCATCGGTCATGTCATCGGTCATGTCCGTCCGCGCCTGCTCAGCAGGGCCAGGGCCACCAGCAGAACGCACGCCGCGCCTTCGACGGCGAGCGTCGGCTTGACCAGCTTTGCGTCGAGGGCCTCCTGGAACCCGAAGAGACCGGAGGTGAGGCTCACGATCAGGGCCGCCAGTGTGCCGGCCGTGAAGAGCGTCCCCAGCGTCGCGAGGACGGGCAGGAGGCGGGTGGGTGTGATCAGCAGCGACAGCGCGAGCAGCCCGGCCCCGATCGCGTTGAGCAGGAACAGCGGGCCGATCGTGTCCAGATGCCGGTAGCCGTCGTACCAGAGGTGGAGGTGGATCGCGCCCATGGCTGCGGCCGTCCCCGCCGAGGCCAGCCGCAGCGCGATGAGCGCGACGGTGCGCTCAGTAGCCATTGCCGTCGGTCGTGTCGGTGCCGCCGTCCTGTGAGCCGCTGCCACCGACGGTGAGCTCGGTCTTCATGCCCAGGTCCTTGTGTCCGTCGACCGGACAGTAGACCTCGTACGTGCCGTCCTTCAGCGTGATGGTGAGTTTCGCCGACTCTCCGGGTTCCAGCGTCCGCGTCTCCTCTTCCGTCCCGGAGCCCTCGATCTCCAGGGCGTGGTCGTGGTCTCCGTCGTTCGTGGCGACGAAGGTGTACTCACCCGCATTCAGCGTCGTCCGGGACAGCTCCATCTTGAAGTCGGTCATCTTGACGTCCACCTGGGTGGTTCCCGGCTCGCCGCTCTGTTCCGGGGTCGACGGTGTCGAGCCGCCACCGTTGTCGTCTCCGCCTCCGCACGCCACGAGGAGACCCGCCAGTGCTCCGGCGGCCAGCCCGGGCCCGACGCTCCTGCGCACGAACGTCATGAGCGTTGTCGCCATGTCTCGGCCCTCCGTGAGAAGTCGTTCCTGACCAGAGGTACGGACGGACCGCGTCAGGGGATTTCGGCGGGCCGGAGCAAGCGGGAGAATGGGACCGTGATCCCGCGTGGCACCGGGGGAATCCGTTCGGCGAGGTTCGCCGTATCCACTGGTATGCGGAGATTGGGCCTACCACTCGGGCGGCTCTCGGACGAGGCGTTGCTGGCGGGACTGGCGACCGGCGCCCCGGAGGTCGCCCTCGCGTTCGTCCGCCGGTTCCAGCGCATGGTCTTCGGTATCGCCGTCGCCGTGGTGGACGACCCTCAGCTCGCCGAGGACATCGCCCAGCAGACCTTCGAGAGGGCTTGGCGTCATGCGCAGGTCTACGACTCCCGGCGCGGTTCGGTGAAGACCTGGCTGGCGACCATCGCGCACAACCTGGCGATCGACGCCGTCCGCGCCCGCAACGCGACCCCGGTCTCCCCCGAGGACCTCGACGCCCTGCTCGGCGTGGTGACCCGGACGCCCGAACAGTGGGCATTGGCCGACGACGCGGCGTCCCGGATACGGGCCGCGGTGGCCGGCCTGCCGCCCCAGCAGGCGCGTGCCGTGGTCATGGCCGGGATCTACGGGATGACGGCACGGCAGATCTCCGAGTTCGAAGGGATCCCCCTGGGCACGGCGAAGACACGGATCAGGACGGCGATGGGGAAACTACGGACGGTTCTGGGACCCGAGCGAGCCGATCATGACTGACAGGGACTGCGAGCGGCTGAGGGCGGTCGCCGACGAGCTGGCGCTGGGCATCCTCCCCGGTCAGGAGCGCGCCGAGGCCATCGCCCATCTGGACCGCTGCCCCGCCTGCCGAGAGCACGTCGAGCAGCTGACACTCGTCGCGGACGGACTGCTCTCCCTCCTGCCGGACAGCGAGCCGCCCGCCGGCTTCGAGACCCGGGTGACGGACGGACTGCGCCTGAACCGGCCGGCGCGACGGCGGCGCCCCCGGGCCGGCGTGGCGGTCGCGGCCGCCACCGCGATCGCCCTCGGCTTCGGCTTCGGCGGCTGGGCCGTGGGTACGGCCATCGAGGGGACGTCGGCCCCCTCCTCACCCCGCTCGGAGCCCTCCGGCTCGGAGCACGAGCTGCTCGAGGCGTCCCTGCTGACCGTCGACCATCGCCCGGTAGGCCGGATCTTCGCCTACACCGGATCTCCGGGCTGGGTGTACATGTCGGTCGACCTCGGCCCCGGCTGGTCCGGCTCCGACTCCCGGCCCGCAGACGAGTCCGGGTCCGAGGACGAGACCGCGGGCTCGCGCGAGGCCTACCCGGAGGCCGGAGAGATCAGCTGCCGACTGGAACGTACGGACGGCACCTCGGTCCACATCGGGGAGTTCCCCCTCGACGACGCCGGCCGGGGCCACTGGGGCGCCCCCACACGGGTCGCCCCGGACACGGTGTCCGGCGCGAGGCTGCTGGCGGCGGACGGCTCCGTCCTGGCCACGGCCCACTTCGCCGCGCAGCAGAACCGGTGACCGCGGTTCACCTGTCATGCCCGCTCCGATGCGGCCAGGAGCGACAACCACCCCGGCAGATCGACCTCGACCCGGACGGTCTTCCCGGGCGCCGGCTCGCGCTCCACGACCTCCCACCGGTCGGACAGTGCCTCGACGAGGACGAGTCCGCGGCCGTGTTCGTCGAGGGGGCGTGGGGGCCGTAAGTCGCCGGGTTTCGGGGGGCGGGGTCCTTCGGAACGGGTGTCGCTGACCTCGACGCGGATGCTGCCGGTGGGGAGCGACAGGCGCAGTTCGAAGTCCCGGCCGGGGACACGGCCGTGGGTGACGGCGTTGGCGGCCAGTTCGGCGACGATCACCGCGACGGCATCGGAGACGTCACTGCCGTGCGGGATGCCCCAAGTGTGGAGCTGCGACAGGGCCAGGTGCCGGGCCAGTCGGGCGCCCCGGGTTGTCGCGCTGAGACGTTGGGTGAGCGTACGTACGGTGAGCGGGGATTGGGGGGTGAGGGGTGCGGGCATGGGCCCAATCTGGCCGCTGCGGTGGGTGGTTCACCAGGTGGTGGGCGCGTACGGTGCGGGAGCGTACGCGGTTACGGGCTGGACAGTACTCGTGACTGGCCGTGACCATAGCCGCGGGAGGTGACCAACGGTGGTCGATGGTGCGGTGGGTACGGGTGGGGAGCCTGAGGCGTCGGACAGCCTGCGGACGTTCGGGGCGGTCGTGCAGGCGTTGCGGGAGCATGCGGGGCTGAGCCGGGAGGAGTTCGGGGACCGGGTTGGGCTGTCCAAACACACCGTGGCCTCGGTGGAGTTGGGGCGGCGGATGCCGGATCCGACGTTCGCGGAGCGGTCGGAGGAAGTGCTGGGGAATACGGGGGCCGTGCGGAACGCAGCCAAGCATTTGGCTCGGCAGCCGGGGTTGGCGGCTTGGTTTCGGCAGTGGGCGCGGCTGGAGACGACCGCAATCACGCTGTGCACGTACGAATCTCGGATGGTTCCCGGTCTGCTCCAGACGAAGGACTACGTGCAGGCATTGGCCGCCGACCAGTTGCCGCCGCTGGACGACTCGCAGATCGAGGAACGGTGGGCCGCACGGGCGGAGCGACAGCAACTGCTGCGGGAACGGCCGAACACGGCGTTCAGCTTCATCCTCGAAGAGCACCTGTTCCTACGACGCACAGGCGGGGTGGACGTGACGCGCGAGCTCATCGATCACGTGCTGGAGATCGCCAAGCTACGGAACGTCGAGATCCAGATCATGCCCCTCGTGCAGGAGTCACACGCCGGACTTCAGGGCCCTATGCGGCTTCTGGAAACCCCGGACAACAAGTGGTTCGCCTACTGCGAGGGGCAGGAGAGCGGGCAGTTGGTCTCCGACCGGAAACTGGTCAGCGTGCTCCAAAGCCGGTATGCCAGGATGCGTTCACAGGCTCTCACCATGAAGGACTCCATGAGCCTGTTGCAGCGGATGCGAGGAGACCTATGAACACCCCCGAACTGACGTGGTTCAAGAGCAGCTACAGCAGCGCATCCGGCGATGACTGTGTCGAGGTCGCCCTCACCCCCACCGCCATCCACGTCCGCGACTCCAAGGCGCCGAAGGAGTGTCAGCTGGAGCTTTCGCCCGAGAACTGGCGGACGTTCCTCTCATTCATGTCCACCACCCACAGCTGATTCGTCTTGCGGGCGCCGAACGCTTCGGCACTCAGGGCCGCGAGGTCGGACGGTGCCACTGCGTCTCCCGCGAGCACCAGCGTCAGTTCGTCCAGGTTCGGGAACACGCGGCGCACCTGCGTCATGTGAGCCCAGTCCCGCACCCCGCGGAACTGCAGTCGCCGTACAGCGGGCAGCGGCGCAAAGGTGGTCAGCAGGTCGAGCGATCCCATCGGCAGCTCGAGGTCCAGTGCACGCAACTGCTTCCGGGTCCGCAGGAAGTCAAGGTGGGTGATCTTCCGGTTGTTCCACAAGTTGATCACTTCGACGTTCCGCGTCGGCAGATGAGCGTCGAGCTCTTCCGCGGTGTACGACCCGGTCACGCTGATCTCGGGGATCGAGTCCAGGTACGGCAGCTGGGCCAACTGCGAACTGTTCTGAACGAACAGGTTTTGGATGCGGGCGCCGGCCAATACCTCGCGGGCGTATTCCTCCGCAGGTTGGTGGAGCCAACCGGAGACGATCAAGGGCTCGACCCGAATCCCGCATCGCAACGCGAACTGCTTCAGCCTCTGCCGTGCGTCCGCCGTGCGGATCCTCGTGAGGGCCTCGATGGCGAACTTGTCGGCGTCGCCTCCCCCCTCCGGCCCGGGCAACAGATCCACGGCCCACGCACCCAGGCTCGCGATGTCATCCGCCTCCGAAGGACTCCGCAGCGGCATCAGGGTCCGTACACGCCCCCTGACGATCTCCATCAGCGCGGCGTCCAGTGACAGCAGGCTGGTGGCACATTGGGCGGCCAGCACGTGGAGATACCACTTCTCGTCACGCCCCTCCACGACATCTCCGAACTGGACCAGCCTCTCGATGAGCAGCTGCGCATCCGTCCGCGTCGCGTGGCCGACGGCCAGCACGATCACGTCCCGCCAGGTTTCGTCGCCCGCGTGATTCAGGAGTTCTAGGACATACCCGCTCTCGTGGAACTCCTTCGCCGCGAGGAAGTCCTGGAAGGTCCGGTGGATGAACTGGATCGCGTCGTCCGTCCGCTCCTGGAGCAGACCGCTGCGTTCGAGGAGGAAGCGCAACACCTGGAGGGGCGACGCCTGGGCGCGGATCTGCGGCATGTCCCGCATCGCGAGTTCGAGTTGGTGCGTCGCCAACTTGGATGTCATCTGCTGCTGCTCGGTGCGTACGAGCCAGATGGCGAGCCGTTGGAGAAGAGCGTGCTGTTCGTCCGAGCCAAGGCTGATGTCGTCGGGACGGGTGACGCCGCGCCCGGCGTCACGGCCGCCGAGGAGCATGGCGAGGGCCGCTCGGTACAGGGACCAGCGCGTCGTGGGGAGGAGTCCGCGGCGACGACGGTGCAGAGCGCAGATCACGGCGCACAGGAGCGGGGTGCGGGCGAGGTCGCGGAGCGCCGGGTTCTGCCCCAACTGGTAGGCGAGATCCTGCTCCAGGGAGGTGAGGAGTTCGTGTTGGTCGCCGTACCGCCCCGCGTCGTAGACGTGCTCCGACTCCAGGCGTGCGGCGTTGTGCCAGGCGGTGACGAAGGCCTGGATGTCCTCGTCGCTCATGGGCAGGAGTGTCAGCTCGCTGAAGCCCTCCGTCTGAAGCAAGTCCTTTTCGACGGCGTCAGGGCGGACGGTGGCCAGGCATCGGGTTTCCGGATACCGCGTGAGGAAGGTGGAGAGCCACCGCCGGGCCTTCTCCCTTTCCTGCGGCGGGACTTCGTCCAAGCCGTCCACCAGGAGCAGCCCGCGACCGGCCTCCAGGACTCGACCGGCCCAGCCGTCCGGCGCGTCGTCCGAGATGACCCTGCCGGCCGCGAGCAGTTCCGACACCGCCGGAAACCGTCCGCCTCGCGCATACACCTCGCGCATGGGGACGACGAAGGGTACGAGGCCGTTCAGCTCGGTGAGGTTCTTGTTGAGGGTGCCGTTCGCAGCATGGGCCGCGAGCCACCAGACGAGGGTGGTCTTGCCGGCACCCGCCTGGCCCCGCAGCAGCGTACGGAAATGCCCGTTCAGCAGAGTGTCGATGCGCTGCGCGGAGGATCTGACCTCCTTGCGATCGCCCGAAGCGGACTCGGCTTCCAGGCTCAGGTACGCCGTATCGAGGTCCCAGCGGGACTCCGTGCGACCGAGATCCTCGATACCGAAGATCTCGGTCTTGCGGTACTGCGCGGCCAGGTCCTTCGCGTACCGAGTCTCGAACAGCTCGTCCCTGGGGTGGACGTCGGTGATCTGCTCGACATCGCCGACCCAACGGATCCGGCTCGGCGACGCTGCCATCTTGGTCATCACGGCTTCGCAGGAGGCGGCTTCGATCCTGCTGTGGGAGCGACCGCGGGGCACCTCAGTGACGACCCCGAGGAGCACCGCCCCCGCAAAGACCGGAGCTCCCGACAGCCCTGCCAACGGTGACCTTCCATCGCCTGACTCGTCCGCGGCAGGCACGCCGAGTTCGCAGACGAGGACGTCCCTCATACGTCCGGCCATGGGCAACACGGTCGCGCGGTACTGGTCGTACTCCAAGTCCTCGCCCAGGTCCCCATAACGCTGGATTCGAGGGAATCCCACGATCTGGCAGTGGGAGAGCGGAGAGCCGGTGGCGACGCTGCCCACTCGGAGCTCCCCCAAAGGAGCGGCACGTTCAGCGCTGATCACCATCGACTTGGCACGCAGCAGCGCGGCGTCAAGCGCCTCGTCGGTCCATGCGACTTCACACTCCACCAGCCTGCTGCCCGACGGGTGAATCACCTCGACGACATCGCTGCCGCCCACCAGATGCTGTGCTGTGAGCACCGTCCGGGTCCCGAACAGCACACCACTGCCCTGGCCCTCCCCAAAAACCGCGACAACCCGGTCCGCGACCCTTCCCGCGATCACTGGTCGTCGCCACCCCCACCGAACCGAGCCACACTCCCCCGACTCTCGTTCCGCACCTTCCACGGCTGCCCGGTCCGGGAGTCGACCGCCCTCAGCGTGACCGCCACCCGATGACTCCGGGTCGTACCCCCACCCCCGTCAACCCCGGCCTCCGCCACCCACGCCTTCACCTTGACGCCACCCTTGGCCTCCCTCCACAGCTCAACACTGAACTCCAGCTGGATGTCGCCCACTTCGAAGACCACGTCCTGCCCGGACGAGCGGCCCGCCGCAGTGATCAGTTCATCCCGTACCGCCTGCACGGCGTCGGCCAGTTCGATCCGGTTTTCGGTCATGTGCCCAACGCTAGAGAGGCGTTGGCGCTCGCCGCCATCGGTTCACACCAAACGCCGTGACCCCGGGGTCGAGCCACTTGACCGGTACTTGACCGGTAGGGAACTTGACGAGCCGTCACTTTACTTAACTGACAGCCCATCAACAGCATCCCTCCCTACGGTGCCGTGTCCATGACAGACGCTTCGAAGGCAACCCCTACCCCCATCGGACGCCGCACCGTACTGATCGCCACCGGAGCCACGGCCGCCACCCTCGCCGTCGCCGCCGCCGCGCCCGAAGCCCCCACAGCCGAGGCGGCCGACACGGCCCCCGTCGCCGCCGCGGCCGTCTGCACGCTCACCAAGGAGATGACCGAAGGCCCCTACTACCTCGACGGACAGTACGTCCGCTCCGACATCACCGAGGGCAAGACCGGCTTCCCGCTCAAGCTGGCCCTCACCGTCGTCGACGACGACACCTGCGCGGTGATCCCCAACGCCCTCGTGGAGATCTGGCACGCGGACGTCCTCGGCGAGTACTCCGGCTTCGTCGGCAACAACGGCCACAACGAACCCGACAGCGGCACCTTCCTGCGCGGCGGCGTCCTCACCAACTCCAGCGGCGTCGCCAACATCACCACGGTCTACCCCGGTTGGTACCGCGGCCGCTGTGTGCACATCCACGTCAAGGTGCACACGAACGTCACCCTGACCTCCGACGGCTCCTTCACCGGCGGCCAGGAACTCCACACCGGCCAGCTGTTCTTCAACGAGACGATCACCGCACGAGTCGGCGCGCTGTCGCCGTACTCCGCCAACACCGTCACCCGCACCACCCTCGCCCAGGACTCCATCTACGACGACGGAGGCGCCGCATCGGGCCTGCTGACCCTCACGGCGCTCGGCAGTTCGCCGTCGGCCGGGTACGCGGGGACGCTGACCCTGGGGGTCGAGAACTGACCTGGCCCCACGAGCGACAGGCCGCGCCCGGCATGCACGAGCGGGCGCGGCCTGACGTACGGGCTACTTGCCAGGGCACTCCTTCCACGCCAGGTGGTACACCGTGCTGATGTCCCCGTCCGTCGAGTCCATCGTCATGAAGCTGACCTTGTCCGGCGAGGACGTGCCGGCGTTGACCCTCAGCTCGGTGTTGATGTTGAAGTTGCGCTGAACTCCACAGGGCGCCCAGACCAGTTGGGCCCAGTCGGTGCTGTCGGTGGCCTGCCAGTTGTCGCCCAGCGGGCCGCTGAAGGAGTGGTTGCGGAACTGCGTGTTCGGTGAGCCCTGGAAGTAGTACGAGGCTCTCTGGATGGCGCTCGCGCCGGACTGGAGGGAGGCGAAGCCGCGGTAGTCGGCGCTGGCGACGGCGTACGTGAAGCCCTGCGGGACGTGCACGACCAGGTTCAGCTGGCAGTTCTTGCGGAAGTCCGTAGGGTCGGAGTTGCCGCCGACCTTGGCGAGGTAGTCGCTGTAGGTGACGGTGAAGGCGGTGTTGTCCTCGGAGACCGCCACGGCCGTGGTGCCCTGGGGGCAGCCGGAGCCGTTCACCGTGGCGACCTTGATGACGATCTTGTCCGGCGGCGGGTCTTCGAACGCGGGGGTCGCCTGCGCGGGCAACGCCATGGTGAGCAGGGCGGCCAGCGCGCCTCCGCTCAGCAGGTATCGCAGGAGTCCACGTGCCATGGAGCTCTCCTTGGGGTTGGGGGGTGGCTGCGCCCCGGCCCGTTCCATCTTCTTCGCTCAATCTCCCTCGTTGAGCCTTTGAAGATTGAGTGAGGTTTCTGTGAAGGCCGGAGGCGTTGGAATCGTAGGGAGCCCCTTGTGAACCAGCCAGGTCGAACTCCGGCCATTTACAAGCGAGTTGAGCGATGTATCCCCAGGTCATTCACAGCCGCACATGAAGCCGTGATCGCCCGTGGCGGCGTCGCCGCGGTTGGTGGAAGGCGCCCCTGTGCGGGTGCACACGGGCGTGACGCTCACCGACGACTCGTACACAGGCGGCGAGGCCATTCACACCGGGCAGCTCTTCTTCGACCCGGACATCGACACGGCGATCCAGGCGACCTCGCCGTATTCGGAAAACACCACGCGCGAGTCCTGCGGTCCGCTGACCCTGACCGCGCTCGGCGAGAGCGTGCCGGACGGCTACAAGGCGACCTTGACAGTCGGCGTCAGCACTGCCTGACACCCGTTGGTCGGATTCGGTCAGACGCCGACGGGCTGCCGCTCCTCGGCGGACTCGGCCCCGACCGCCTCCCTCTCCTTCAAGTGGGCGCGGATCGAGTACGCCAGGGCAGCGGCCCACAGCCCGTACAGGGCGACGTACACCGCCACGGCCGTCGCACCGGACACCGCGAGCCAGTCGCTGTTCAGCAGCGTGCGGACGTTGGTGACGAGGATGACGCCGCCCACCGCCGAGCCCAGCACCCGCGGCGGCAGGATGCGCACCAGCCAGGCGGCGATCGGCGCGGCGACCAGGCCGCCGAGGAGGAAGGCGGCGACCCACACGAAGTCGATGCCCTGCGAGCTCAGCGAGAGCAGGAAGCCGAGGCTCGCGGCGACCGCGACCAGGAACTCGCTGGTGTCGATCGAGCCGATGACCTTGCGCGGTTCCATGCGGCCGGAGGCGAGGAGGGCGGGCGTCCCGACCGGGCCCCAGCCTCCGCCACCCGTCGCGTCCAGGAACCCGGCGACCAGACCGAGAGGGGTGAGGAAGCGGCGGCGCAGGGGCAGGCCGACCCGGTCCTTGGGCAGGCCGCGGAAGGTGAAGCGGGACATGACGTACACGCCGAGGCCCAGCAGGATCAGGGACATCAGCGGTGCGGCGACCTCGGTCGACAGCTTCGACAGGACCGTCGCGCCGAGGAACGAACCGACCGCGCCCGGCACGCCGATCTTCCCCACGACCTTCCAGTCGACGTTCCCGAAGCGCCAGTGCGAGGCGCCGGACATCAACGTCGTACCGATCTCGGCGAGGTGGACCGTGGCCGAGGCGGCGGCCGGGTTGGTGCCCATGGCCAGCAGCAAGGTGGTCGACGTCACGCCGTAGGCCATGCCGAGGCTGCCGTCCACGAGCTGGGCTCCGAGGCCCGCGAGGGCGAGCAGTATCAGCGTGCGCATGCGGCCGGTCCCGTCTTCCGAGTTTCCCGAGGTTTCCTACCGGGTTGATAGGGATGGACGGGACCAGACCATAGGGCATCAAACTGAGGGCGAGCTGAGAGCGTCCAAAATATGGACGAGTGTCCGAGGCGTGGACATCAGCTCCGCCGGGTCACGTCAACCGGCTCACGCCAGCCGGCTCACGCCAGCCGGATCACGTTCCAGGACAGCGGCTCCAGTACGGCGGTGAGGCGGCCGTCCTTCAGCGCCGTGCCCTCGACCGGGTGCGGGGTGACCCGCTCGGGGTCGTCCTGGGTGTTGCGGGCGTCCGGGTCGGCGTCCGCGAGGGCGCTGTGCTCGACGACCTGGGTCAGGTCGAGGCCGTTCAGGGCGACTTCGAGCGGGAGGGCGTCGGTGCGGCTGCGGTTGACCGCGAAGACGGTGACCGTGCCGTCCTCGGCGCGCACGGCGGTGGCGTGCAGCAGGTCGGCCTCGCCGTACTTCTTCGTCTCGTACGTCGGTGAGTCCACGCGGACGTCCAGGACCTGGCCGCGGCCGTACCGGGAGGCCTGCGCGAACGGGAAGAACGTCGTCTGCCGCCAGGCCGGGCCGCCGGGTTCGGTCATGATCGGGGCGATGACGTTGACCAGCTGGGCGAGGCAGGCGACGGTGACGCGGTCGGCGTGCCGCAGCAGCGCGATGAGCAGCGAGCCGAAGACGACGGCGTCGGTGACGCTGTAGTTGTCCTCCAGGAGGCGGGGGGCCTCGGGCCAGTCGTCCTGCTCGAACTCCTTCGCGCGCGCCTCCCACTCGGGCAGGTACCAGACGTTCCACTCGTCGAAGGAGAGGTTGATCCGCTTCTTCGACTTGAGCCGCGCGCCCACGTGGTCGGCGGTCGCGACGACGTTGTCGATGAAGGACTCCATGTCGACGGCGGAGGCGAGGAAGGAGTCGAGGTCGCCGTTCTCGGGCCAGTAGTAGGCGTGCAGCGAGATGTAGTCGACGAGGTCGTACGTCTCCTTCAGGACCGTCGCCTCCCACTCGGCGAAGGTCGGCATGGACTGGCTGGAGGAACCGCAGGCGACGAGTTCGACGTGGGGGTCCATCTGGCGCATGGCCCGGGCCGTCTCCGCCGCGACGCGGCCGTACTCCTCCGCGGTCTTGTGGCCGGTCTGCCAGGGGCCGTCCATCTCGTTGCCGAGGCACCACAGCTTGATGCCGAACGGGTCCTTGTCGCCGTGGGAGGCGCGCAGCTCGGACAGGGCGGTGCCCTCGGCGTGGTTGGCGTACTCCTGGAGCTCCAGGGCTTCGGCGACGCCTCGGGTGCCGAGGTTGACGGCCATCATCGGCTCGGCCTGGGGGCCGACCTTGCGGAGGAAGTCGATGTACTCGGAGAGGCCGAAGCGGTTGGTCTCGGTGGAGTGCCAGGCCAGGTCGAGGCGGCGGGGGCGGTCCTCGGCGGGACCGACCGAGTCCTCCCACTTGTAGCCGGAGACGAAGTTGCCGCCGGGGTAGCGGATGGCGGTGACGCCGAGTTCGCGGACCAGGTCCAGGACGTCCTGGCGCAGGCCCTTGTCGTCGGCGGTCGGGTGGTCCGGTTCGAAGATGCCGGTGTAGACGCAGCGGCCGAGGTGTTCGACGAAGGATCCGAAGAGACGGGGGTTGACCTCGCCGACGGTGAAGGCGGGGTCGAGGGTGAAACGGGCGGTGGTCTTGCTCATGGGAGCCTTTCGGGAACGGAGTTACTTGAGGACCGGCCAGCCACGGACCCAGCCGAGCCTGTTCAGGCCCAGCTTCGGGGTGCCGTTGTCGTCCGCGTCGTAGTAGTGGTACGCCAGCCAGTCCTGGCCTCGGTCTCGGAAGACCGACTCACCGCCGGTGCCGACGTACCTGCCGTGGCCGGCGAGGAGCAGGTCGCCGCCGCCCTCCAGCATGGGCTTGCCCGTGCTGTCGACGTACGGGCCGGTGACGCTTGCGGACCTGCCGACCTTGATCTTGTAGGTGGAGTTCACTCCCGCGCAACAGGCGTCGTAGCTCGCGAACAGGTAGAAGTAGCGGCCGTGCTTCACGATGTACGGGCCCTCGACCGCGTACGGGGCGTCCGGGCGGGTGGCCAGGTGGTGGACGTCGGCGCCGGGGAGGGCCTTGCCCGTCTTCGGGTTCAGTTCGACCATGCGGATGCCCGTCCAGTACGAGCCGAACGACATCCACAGCCTGCCGTCCGCCCGGATGATCGCGGGGTCGATGGCGTTCCAGGTGTCGGTCGTCTCGGACGAGAACACCTTGCCGTGGTCCGTCCAGGTGCCGGGCAGGCCGGAGCGGGACGTCGCGACGCCGATCGCCGAGTGGTTGGTGCCCCAGGACGAGACGGCGTAGTAGAGCCAGTACTTGCCGTCCCGGTACGAGATGTCCGGCGCCCACGGGTCGCCCGTGTCGTTGTACTCGTACCACCAACTCGGCGGCGCGGAGAAGGCGTTGCCCTCGTCGGTCCAGTGCACGCGGTCCTTGGAGAGGCGGGCGCCGATGACGCCACCGGTCGAGTACGCCACGTACCGGCCGGACTTCAGCTTGATGACGGTCGGGTCGTGGATGATCTCCTGCCCGCCGATGGGCTGCGGATCGGGGTAACTCACCGCCGCCTGCGCCGAGTTGGGGAGGAAGGCCAGGAGGACCGCCGCCAGTACGGCGGTCAGCGCTCTGTGTGCTCTCACTGTCCCGCCAATCCCGTGTGGGCGACGCCCGCCACGATCTGCCTCTGGAAGAAGACGAAGACGACGATCAGCGGCAGGCCCGCCATCAGGCCGCCCGCCATGAGCTGGGCCCACTGGATGCCGTAGGAGTTCATGACGGTCGCGATGCCGTTCGGCATGGTCATCAGGTCGGGGTTGTTGGTCACCATGTAGGGCCACAGGAAGTTGTTCCACGAGGCGATGAAGGTGAAGATGCCGACCGCCGCGAGGGAGGGGCGGGCCAGCGGGACCACGATCGTGAAGAAGACCCGCCAGCGGCCCGCGCCGTCGATGAACGCGGCCTCCTCCAGCTCGCGCGGGATGCCCTGGAAGAACTTGTAGAGGATGTAGACCATCGCGGCCGGCGCGCACTGGGGAAGGATCATGCCCCAGTAGGTGTCGACCATCCCCATCTGCTGGACCGTCGTGAACAGGGGTACGCCGAGGACGGCCGGGGAGATCATCAGGCCCGACATGACGATGCCCATGAGCACGCTCTTGCCGCGGAACTCCGTGCGGGCGAAGCCGTATCCGGCGAGGGCGCTGACCGCCAGCACGACGGAGGTGACGCAGACCGACACCACCAGGGAGTTGACGAACCAGTTGGTGACGTTGCCGGTCTCCCACAGCGCCTTCCACGCCTGGACCGTCCAGACCTCCGGAAGCCAGTGCGGCGGGATCTCGGCCGCCTCCGCCTCGGACTTGAACGAGGTGAACAGGGCCGCGGCGATCGGCGCCACGAAGACGGCGGACACCGCGACGCCGATCACCGTGAGGACGATCTGGCCGGTCGTCCAGGGCTTGCGGGACTTGCTGCGTACGGTGCTTGCGGTGCGTGCGGTATGTGCGGTCGTCTCGGCGGTGGTCATCGGCCGCCCTCCTCACGGTTGCGCAGCAGCCACATCCGCGCCAGGGCGACGACTGCGATGATCACGAAGAAGATGATGGACATCGCCGAGGCGTAGCCCACGCGGTAGCTGGTGAAGCCCTGTTCGAGGGTGTACTGCACGAAGGAGCGGGTGCTGAGCTCAGGCCCCGGCGAGAAGTCCATCATCACGACGGCCTGGTCGAAGAGCTGGAGCGAGGCGAGGATCTGGAGCGCGATCACCAGGCCGGTGATGTTGCGCAGCATCGGCAGCGTGATGTGGACCGTGCGGTGCCAGGCGTTCGCGCCGTCCAGTTTCGCGGCCTCGTACAGGTGGTCCGGGATGCCCTGGAGGGCGGCGAGGTAGAGCAGGAAGCTGAAGCCGACCGTCCACCACAGGGTCTCGATGACGATGGCGAGCATCGCGTACGACTTGTCGGTCAGCCAGGGTGTGTCGAGACCGAAGGTCTCGTTGATCAGGCCGATGCCCTGGGTGAACAGCCACTGGAACATATTGGCCGCGACCGTCGAGGGCAGCAGGAACGGCACGAAGAAACACAGCCGCCACAGCCATTTGCCGCGCTCGATGTTGTGGGCGAGCATCGCGAGCAGGAAGGCGAGGACCGTGATGCACGGAACGACCAGCAGCGTGAAGTAGGCGCTGTGGCCGAGCGCTTCCCACATCGCCGAGTCGTTCAGGGCCTCGCGGTAGTTGTCGAGGCCGACGAAGCTCGCGCCCTCGCCGGAGATGTTGGCGTCCGTGAAGCTGAGCCAGACGCCGCGCAGCAGCGGCCAGATCACGAACAGCACGAAGAGCGCCAGGAACGGGGCGACGAACCAGCCGCCGTGCTGGAAGCCCTGCTTGCGGCGGAGGGTCGCGGTGGCGGTCGCCGTCCTGGCGCGTGCCGGTGCGACGACGGTCTGAGCGCTGGTCGTCATGTGAGCGCTGGTCGTCATACGACCGCACCTCCCTGCGCGGCGGTTCTGCCGTCCATCGGGTTCTTCGAGGCGAGGAGCTTGGTGAGGCGCTTCTTCATCGTCCGGGCGACCGCGGCCGGCTTGGCGGAGCCCATGGTCGAGGAGACGACGACCGGGCCGAGGTCCTGGGCGAGGACGCCGGTGGAGCCCGCGAACCACACCTTCGGCTCGGTGGCCTGGTGGTCCATGGCGCTCACGTACTCGTTCTGCGGGGTCAGCTTCTTGTACGCGGCCGTGGCGAGCGTCGGCGTGTACGCGGGGATGTGGCCGCCGGCCGCCCACTGGAGGGCGTGCTTGACGACGTACGCGGCGAGTTCGTGCGCGCCCTCGTTGGTGGCGCCGCCGCGGCCCGACTGGTGCGGCAGGACGAAGGCGTGCGACTCGGCGTGGGTGGCCTGCTTGCCGAAGACGGGCGGCAGCGGGGTCGCGCCGTAGTCCAGCTCGGCGCCGGAGAAGACCGGCACGGACCAGTTGCCCTCCCAGGTGAAGGGGGCACCGTTGATGAACTGCTCACCGGTGGGGGCGCCGGGGATGACGTACCCGTCGGTGACGTGCCTGCGGAGGAACTCCAGTACCCGGGTGGCCTTGTCGGCGTCGAAGAGGACCTCGGTGTTGGCGTCGTTGAACCACTGGCCGCCGAGCTGGGTGTAGAAGGCGACGAAGAACCACCACTGGAAGTTCTGGTCGTTGGTCCACAGGCCGATCGTCTGGAGCCCCTTTTTCTGGGCGGCCTTGGCCTTCTTCAGGACGTCGAACCACTCGTCGGTGGAGGTGACCGGGATCATCCTGCCGTCGTCGCCCAGCAGCCCCGCCTTCTTCAGCACGTCCTTGCGGTAGAAGCAGAGCTGGACGTGGATGTCGAGCGGGAGGGCGTAGAGCTTGCCGTCGATGACGCCGCGCTTCCACAGCGCCGGGTTGTAGTCCTGCTCCCGTACGCCGTACTTGGCGAGCAGGTCCACGTCCCAGGGGTCCAGAAGACGGCCCGGCGAGAAGCCGGTGACGCGGCCCATGTGCATGACGCCGAGGTCGGGTGCGCGGTTGCCCGCGGCCGCCATGGCGAGCTTGGTGTAGAAGGGGTTGCCCCACTGGAGGGTCGAGTCCTTCACGTCGATGCCGGGGTTCGCCTTGCGGAAGGCGTCCAGCATCGCGATCATGTTGGCGCCGTCGCCGCCGCTGAAGAGGTTCCAGTAGCGCACCCGTGTGTCCGCGCCCGAGGCGAGCGCGTCTGCGCCGGTGCCGAGCGCGGCGAAGCCGAAGCTGCCGGCCACCGTCAAGCCGCCTGCGGTGGCCAGAAGTTGCCTGCGGTTCAGGCCAGGTCGTCCCATTCCCTGCCCTTACTGTTCGAGATATCGAATTGTGCACGTAACTTCGAACGGGACCGTAGGCTGCAAGCGCTTTCTAGTCAATGCCTTGTGCACGAATTCCGGGCGACGCCCGAGCCCTGAGCGCCCCTTGGGGCGCGGGCTGTGTCGATATGCGGCTCCGCCGCGTGGGCGCGACCAGCCCCAACGGCCCCGCAGACGACCGACGACCCGATCCCGGCCCCACCCGCGGAGCGCTTCGTTCCCGGTTGAACAACGGTCGCCGGATCACATGACGCGGACACTTCGGGTCGCATAGGCTCGAACGGCCCGCCGAGCGGCGGGGGAACAGGGGATGCGATGGACATCGCGGGCGCGCGCCAGAGGGCGGCCCGGGTCGCTTCGGTGCTACGGCTGCGGCGGTCGCACGCCGGCTCCGCGATGCGCGACCTGACCTCCGATCTGAGCGCCGCCCTGCGTGCCAGACCCCACCCCCCGGCCGATGTCCGCGAGTTGTGCCACGCCCTGTGCGCCGAGATGAGCGCGCGGCGCGGCGGGCGGCCCGTCGAGCTGCGCTTCGAGCAGTTCCCGGACGAGATCGAAGTGACCGGACTGTGGGTGGAGTTCCAGGACTTCGACCTGGTCATCGTCGAGGAGCGGGCCGAGGCGATGCAGCAACTGGTCATCCTCGGCCATGAGCTGTGGCACCTGCACGCCGGGCACGGCCACGACCACACGGCCGGTACGGCGGCCGCGCACGCGCTCGCCGAGCGGCCCGGGTGGCAGGACATCGCCCTCGCGGTGGCCGCCCGCGACGGCTCCCGGCAGCGGGACGAGGCCGAGGCCGACGACTTCGGGCACCGACTGGCCGCCGCCTTCCGGCCGCTGCTGTCGGGGCAGGGGGCGGACGCGCCGCTCGGACCCGTGCAGCGTTCGCTGGGCTATCGCGGGAGCGGGAGGACGGCGCGGTGACCGGGCTGGGGGGTGCGGTGACCGATCTGGCGGGCGCGGTGATCGGTCCGGCGGGCGCGATGGCCGGTCCTGCGGGCTCGGTGACCGGGCTGGCAGGCGCGATGGCCGATCCGGCGGGCCCGGTGACCGGGCTGGCGCTGGACCCCGCCGGGCTTCTCGGTCAGGTGTACATCTCGTTCTGGATCCCGACCGTCGTGCTGACCGCCGCCCTGGCGATCAAGCTGCCCACCATCATCCGGCTCTGGCGGGACCCGCTGCTGCGCGCGGTCGGCGGTCTGCTGCTGCTCGCCTGTGCCGTGTTCGTCTTCGCGGCGCCGGCGACGATCGCCTGGGTCAACCGCGTCACGGGCGTACCGAACTTCGCGGCACCCCTGGTGTACTCCCTGCTCACCGCGTTCTGCGGCTCCTGTCTGCTGCTGATCATCGCCTGGCGCAACGGCCTGTCCGACCGCAACGCCGAGACCCGCCGCGCCATGCGCCTGGTCATCTGCGCGTACTCAGGCGTGATCGTCGCGCTGTGGGTGCTGTTCGCCCTCGCGGACGCGCCGGTGGAGCGGGTGCAGGACCTGGACACGTACTACGCCAACACGCCGTTCATGCGCGAGGAGACGCTGCTCTATCTGCTCGCCCACTGCACGGCCGTCCTCATCACGTCCCGGCTGATCTGGAACTGGGTGCGCACCGAGGGCCTCGACGCCTGGCTGCGCTGGGGACTGGTGTTCCTGGGCGTCGGCTACGGCCTCAACCTCATCTTCGACGCCGCCAAGCTGACCGCGGTCGCCGCCCGCTGGACGGGCCACGACCTGGACTGGCTCAGCACCGACCTCGCGCCGCCCGTCGCCGCCCTGTCCGCCATCCTGATCGCGGTCGGCTTCATCCTCCCGCACGCCGGCCAGTACCTGCACGACCGCTGGCAACTGCGCCTCGCCCACCACCGACTGCGGCCCCTGTACCTGCTGATGAAGGCCGTCAACGGCTCCGGCGTGCGGTTCGTCCTGCACGCCACCCCGGAACTGCGGCTGATCCGCCGGGAGACCTTCATCCGCGACGTCCTGCTGCCGCTGGCCCGGCACATCGACGAGGACCTGCGCAGGCGGTCGTACGACACCGCGCTCGCCCTCGGCTTCCCGCCCGGCCGGGCGAAGGCGCTCGCCGCCGCCGTGACCATCCAGGACGCCGTGCACCGCAGGAGCCGGGCCCCGGCCGACGGCAACGGCACGGGCGGCCCCGACACCACGGACCTCCTCCAGGAGATCGGGGCCGTCTCCCGAGCCCTCCGCCACCCCGCCGACCTCGAGGCGGTCCGTGCCCGCACGGCCGCCCCAGCACAGAACGTGCCCGTACATGACTGAACGCACCACCCACGCCGTCGTCCTCGGCGGCTCCCTCGCCGGCCTGCTCGCGGCCCGCGCGCTGGCCGACGTCGCCGACCGTGTCACCGTCGTGGAACGCGACGTGCTGCCGGCCGGCCCCGAGCCGCGCAAGGGCCTGCCGCAGGCCCGGCACGTCCACCAGCTGTGGTCGGGCGGCGCCCATGCCATGGAGGAGCTGCTGCCGGGCATCGTCGGACGGCTGCGGGAGGCGGGGGCGCACCGGCTGCCGGTGACCACGGACATGGTGGCGCTGTCGCCGTACGGCTGGTACCGGCGGTGGGCCGAGTCGCACCACATGCTGCTGTGCAGCCGGGACCTGCTGGACGCGACCGTGCGGGCGGCCGTCCTCGCCGACGAGCGCATCGAGGTGGTGCAGGGCACCGAGGTGCTCGGGCCGGTCGGTACGGCCGCGGCCGTGACGGGCGTACGGATCCGGACGCACGACTCCCCCGAACGGACCCTGTCGGCCGACCTGGTCGTCGACTGCACGGGGCGCGCCTCGCGTACGGCCGGCTGGCTGACGGACCTCGGCCTGCCGGCGGTCGAGCGACGCGAGGTCAACTCCGGGGTGGCGTACGCGAGTCGGGTGTTCCGGGCGCCCGAGGCGGCGCGGGAGGCGTTCCCGGTCGTCAACGTCCAGCCGGACCCGCGCGCCGGAAAGCCCGGCTGCGGGGGCGTGCTGCTGCCCATCGAGGACGGACGGTGGATCGTCACCCTCTTCGGGTCCCGGGGCGGTGAACCGCCCACCGAGGCAGAGGACTTCGTACGGTACGCGCGTGAGGAGCTACGGCATCCCGTCATCGCCGAACTGCTCGCACACGCCGAGCCGTTGACCGACGTGGCGTACACCCGGACGACCGCCAACCGGCGCCACCACTACGAGCGGATGCCGGCCTGGCCCGAGAACTTCGCCGTCCTCGGGGACGCCCTGTGCGCGCTCAACCCGATCTACGGGCACGGGATGTCGGTCGCCGCCCAAAGCGCCGTCGCCCTACGGGATGTGATACGGCGTCAGGGCTGGGGTGCGGCCGGCCTGTCCCGGCGGATCCAGCGGGCGGTGGCGCGGCCGGCGTCGGCGGCGTGGGACCTGGCCCTGGGGATGGACGTGTTCTATCCCGGGGCGACGGAGAACGGCCCCACCCTGCGCGACCGGTTGCTGGCGGCGTATGTGGGCCGGCTGCTGTACACGGCCACCGGGAACGGGCGGATCGCTCGGCGGGTCACGGATGTGACGTCGCTGGAGCGGGGCGCCGAGGTACTGCTCGCCCCGTCCGTGCTGCTGGCCGCACTGTTCGGCCCCCTCAAGCCGCCGCTGAGCGGGCCGCCGTTGACGGCTGAGGAGCGGAAGGCGGCGGGGCTGCGGTGAGCGGGCTCGCCGGGAGGCCCGGTGGGCCGACGCGGGCGGGGTGACCCGCCCGCGGCTGCCGTTTCTCAGCTCGGTGCGTCAGCCGGCGAACGCCGGTTGCGCCAGCCCCTTGCCCGCCCCCGGCACCACGAACACCGACCCCGCCAGCGGTGGCGGTGACGCCAGTCCGACGCGGGCCGTCGTGATGTACAGGTCGGTCAGGTCGGGCCCTGCGAACGCGCACGCCGTCACCCGGGGCACCGGAAGCGCGATCACCCGGTCCAGCTCACCGTCCGGCGTGTAGCGACGTACGGCCGCGCCCTCCCACAGGGCCACCCACACACACCCCTCGGCGTCGACGGTGAGCCCGTCGGGGAACCCGGCGCCGTCCTCGATCTCGACCAGCGGACGCCGGTTCCCGGCCCGACCGTCGGCGAAGTCGAACACATCGACACGACGGGTCGGCGAGTCGATGTAGTACATGAGGCTGCCGTCCGGGCTCCAGCCGGTGCCGTTGCTCACGGCCACGTCGTCGAGGACCACCTCGACCGAGCCGTCACCGGCGACCCGGGACAGGGTGCCGCCGCCGGGCGCCTCGTCGTAGCGCATGGTGCCCGCCCACAGGGAGCCGTCGGGGGCGACGGCCGCGTCGTTGGCCCGGCGGCCGGGGACGGGCTCGTGGTGCAGCCAGCGGAAGGTGTCGTCCGGGTCCAGCAGCCCCACGCCGTCCCGGAGGTTGAGGACGAGGCCGCCGCCGACGCGCGGCTTGACGGCGCCGATGTGCTGCGGGGTCGTACGGACCGAGCGGCGCCCGGAGACGGGGTCGTAGGTGTGGATCCGGGACCCGAGGATGTCGATCCAGATGAGCCGACCGCTGTCCGGATCCCAGGTCGGCCCCTCACCGAGCTCCGCCTCCGCCTGGACGGCGACCTCGTACGCCGCCGTGGCACGCTCCGTCATGCCACGCTCCGGTGTCCGAGGCGCTCCGACAGTTCGGCGGCACCCTTGGCGGCGAGCTGCTCCAGCTCGCCGCGCCGCTCGTCGCTCCAGCGGATCATGGGGACGGAGATGGACAGGGCGGCGACGACCTGCCCGGTACGGTCCCGCACCGGGGCGGCCACGCACGACACGTCCGGGTTGGACTCCCGCCTTTCGACGGCGATCCCCCGCTCCCGAATCTCCGCAAGGGCCTCGCGCAGGGCGCCCGGGTCGGTGATGCTGTTCGGTGTCATACCGACGAGCTCGGCCGAGTCGGGGACCCGGGCGGTGAGCTCGGGCTCGGGAAGGGAGGCCAGCAGCATCTTGCCGACCGACGTGCAGTGCGCGGGCAGCCGGCGCCCGGCGGCGGACACCATGCGCACCGCGTGCGTCGAGTCCACCTTGGCGATGTAGATGACGTCGGTGCCCTCGAGGATCGCCACGTGCACGGTCTCGTCACAGGTCTCGGCGACGGACCGGGCGACCTGCTGCCCCTCGGCCGCGAGGTCGAGCTGCTCGGCGTACCGGCTGCCGAGCTGGTACGGCCGCACCCCGAGGCGGTACCGTCCCGGCTGGCCCGGCACCTGGACGATGTACGACCTGGCTGCGAGCGTGGTGACAAGCTCGTGCACGGTGGTGCGCGGCAGCTGGAGCTTGCGCACGATGTCGGGCGCGGAGAGCGTGCCGTCCCCGTCGAGGAAGAGCTCGAGAATGTCGAGAGCCCTGGTCACGGCTGGTACGAGGCGTCCCACCTTCGGCCCCCTCCCTTGGGTGTCAGTAGTGAGGCTGCGTTCGAAATTTCAACAGCCGATCGGAATAACGAACACAGGCTACTCAAAATGCGTTTGCCCGGGCAATGGGCAGGCGGGGACCAGCTCGAAAGCTCCGCGGAGGCGATCCACGGCCAGTACCGTTGCCCGTGTGCGGCACGTCACAATCTGTCGCACGGGGAGGCACCGGGGGCCGTCGTATGCGCATGCCCTCAGGTGAGTGATGTGGGGGGTTCTGTGCGCGAAATGATCAAGGGCTCGAACGTGGCGCTGGCCGCCCTGAGCGAGGACGTCGGCTCGGCGATCGTCAGCCTGGGCTGGGGCAGCCCGACCGGTGAGGGCGACGCCGACGTGTCCGTCCTGCTGCTGGACACGAACGGAAAGGTCCGCAGCGACGCCGATTTCTACTTCTACAACAACCCGGTGGCGGCCGACGGCAGCGTGCAGCTCCTGGGCAAGACGCCGACCGAGGACGGCAACGAGGACCGGATCAGCTTCGATCTGACAGCGGTCCCGCCGGATGTCGAGCGGATCGTCGTGGCCGCGAGCCGGTACGGCGAAGCCCGCTTCGGAGATCTGGAGAACCTGCAGGTGAGGCTGGCCGACGCGGCCGGTGAGAGCCTCCTCAGGTTCGCCATCGACGACGCCGCCGAGGTGAGCGCGATCATCTTCGGCGAGCTGTACCGGCGCGGCGAGGAGTGGAAGTTCCGTGCCGTCGGGCAGGGGTACGCCTCCGGGCTGGCGGGGCTGGCGACGGACTTCGGGGTGGACATCGACGACGATGCGGCCGAGGAGGAAGCGCAGTCGGGGACGGAAGCGCTGACCGACGAGGCCCAGGCTCCCGACGAGGCAGAAGCACGGTCCACGGCGCAGGCGCCGGGCGCGGCCGACAGCAGCGCTCAGCCGGATCCGACCGCACCGGCCACCGCGACGGAGGCGGCGACGCTGGAGGCGGTCCCGGCCCCCCGACGGCCCGTCGAGGAACCCGGGCCGCGCAAACCGGCCGCCCGGCCCCGCACGGCGAAGAAAAAGGCGCCTGCGCACAGCACGCCGCCGAAGTCCCTGGCGGAGAACGACTCCTGGAAGCCGGCCAGGCTCTTTCCCGTCTCGGCGCTCAAGAGCGACCGGGACCGGGAGATGCGCGCCACCTCGGTGCTGTTGTCGGTCATGGCCCAGGTGCCCCGGTTCGGCAGGCGGCTCACCGCCGCGTTCGGGGCGCCGTCCGGCCGTATGGAGACGTTCACCGAGGTGTCCCTGCCGCACGGCGACACTCCCCGACGCCCCGACGGAGTGATCCGCATCGAGCGGGCCGGCAAGCTGTGGACGGCACTCGTCGAGACCAAGACCAACGGCAACGCCCTCAAGGCCGACCAGGTGCAGGCCTACATGGACATCGCCGCCCGGCGCGGCTACGAAGCCGTGATCACGGTGTCGAACGACGTCGCGCTGGAGGGCAGCCCACTGGTCGATGTCAAGATCGACGGGCGGCGTAAGCACAAGGTGGCGCTCTGGCACCTGTCCTGGGCCGAAGTGGCCCATCAGGCGCAGCTGCTGATCCGGCACGAGGGAGTCGGCAACGCGGCGCGCACCTGGCTCCTCCAGGAACTGCTGCACTACCTCCAGCACGAGAACTCCGGCTGCCACGGCTTCCAGAACATGGGCGCGGCATGGGTGCCGGTACGCAACGGCATCAGCGACGAGACCCTGTGCCAGGGCGACCCGCGCGCCCTTGAGGTGGTCGAGAACTGGGAGCGCCTCGTCCGCCAGGTGTGCCTCAGGCTCGGCGGCGAACTCGGGCAGAAGGTGCTCCCTGTTCAACGCGCCAGGCGTGGCACCGACCCCGGCGCCCGCCGGGTTCAGCTGGCCGACCAGCTGTGCCGGGAAGGCAGGCTCCAGGCGGAGCTCCGGGTCGAGAACGCCCCGGGCCTGCTCACGATCGGCGCCGACCTGCGCACCGGCAAGCTGCGCACGTCTGTCGAGATCCCCGCACCCGAGCAGGGCTATCCCCTGACCTGGGCCAAGCGGCTGGTCCGCCGCCTCGCCGAGGCACCGGCGGACCTGCATGTCGAAACCCTGGTGGAGGGAGAGACGGGTGGCCCCCGGGGCACGCTGGAGCGGCTGCGCCCCGAACCGGCGGACATGCTGCCGAAGGGCGGCGCCACCCGGATCACCGGCTTCCGCCTGTCCCTCTTCAAGGGCATGGGAAGCACCCGAGGCAACACCGAGTCCGGCTTCATCCGCAGCGTGGACGAAGCGGTGCAGCGCTTCTACACGACCGTGGTGGTCCACCTGGACCGGCCCGCACCGCGACGCACCGCGCCGAAGGAGGCCGCCGCCGTCACGTAGGAGCTGAGGGGGGTCTTAGGGTCTCAGGGGTCTCAGGCCCCCTCAGCTCTGAAGCTCTGAGCCCCTCAGCCCTGAGGCTTCGCCGTGCGCGCCGTGCGGACGAACGTGACGTCGAAGCCCGTCGTCCACTGTTCGCCGTCCGGTGACTGCTCCCAGCGGCCCTCCATCGTGTCGCCGTCGGCGCCGAGGGTGGCGGTGAGGCGTGGTGGAAGCCGGGAGCGGCGCGGGGCCGTCTCGGGGCCCACGTCGGCGCCCTGGACGAGGAAGGCGCCGCCTTCCAGCCACGCGAACTCCGTCCGGATCGGCCCGACGCTCCGCCCGAGGGCCCACAGGTCCCACTCACCCCATCGCCGCCCCTTTCCTCCCCACCGAGCAGCCGAAGGGCCGCCGAATACGCCGAGACAAGTACGCGGGGTTAGTCCCGCCGTCAGACGCCTTGACCGCCCCCGCCCGGCACGGTGGTGCTCATGAAACTGAGCCGTCCCGCCCGCCGGGCCTCCCTCGTCGTCCATGTCGTCGCCGCCGCGAGCTGGCTCGGGCTCACGCTCGGGCTGCTCGCGCTCGGGATCACCGCGGCCACCACCGGGTCCGCGGTGACCGTGGAGGCGTCCGTGCGGGCCATGAAGCTGTTCTCCGACTGGCTCCTGCTGCCGGTCGCGTTCCTCACGCTGGTCAGCGGGCTGGTGCTGGCGCTGGGTACGCAGTGGGGACTGGCGCGGCACCGGTGGGTCTGCACCAAGTTCTGGGTGACCCTCGCCACGACCACCGCCACCGTCTTCGCGCTGCGCCCCGGCGTGAACTCCGCAGTCGCCGCCGTCGCCGCGGGCGGGCCGCTGCCCGACGCCGGTGAGGTTCTGTTCGGGCCGATCGTGTCGCTGTCCGCGTACGTCTTCATGACGGTGATCTCGATCCTCAAGCCCTGGGGGCTCACCCGACGGGGCCGACGCCTGCGCGCCACGTCCGCCCGCACACCCGCCGGCACCACCGGCCCGGCCCGCCAAACCGCGTGACCCGGTCCTCGGCAGCCTGGCAGGATGCGCGCATGGGGAACACATGTGCGTGGCCCGTGCTGCGGACCACGGACCTGGATGAGGCGTTGGACCTCGCGGAGCGGCTGCTGGCGGTCGCCACTTGGTACGAGCCGTCCTGGTGCCATCTGGATGCCTGGGCACACAGTGAGAGCGAACTGCGACAGCTGACCGACGCCTTTCCCGGTGCCGGAGTCAC
Source organism: Streptomyces cyaneus (assembly GCF_004028635.1). Classification (GTDB taxonomy): domain Bacteria; phylum Actinomycetota; class Actinomycetes; order Streptomycetales; family Streptomycetaceae; genus Streptomyces; species Streptomyces cyaneus. The sequence goes on from NZ_ML138678.1 coordinate 687,284, forward strand.
GTCGTACGGGGCGGATGGCGCCCTGCTGCCCGCCAACGTGGCCGTCGGGATCGAGACCGTCGTCGAGGCCCGCGAGACACTCGCAACCGGCATGGCCATCACGCGGTGCCACATCCTCTGGCACAACCTGAAGTGGCCCCCGGTCCCGGAGCTCGGGCTGGACGAGGAGTACAAGTACGCGGAGCTGGAGGTCGCGTGCCACAGCCACGACATCCACTGCGAGAAGTGGGCACCCGAGCACACGGTCTTCATCCACGCTCGTCCCGGCCACGACGAGCGGGCCGCCTGGCTGGCGGCCCAGGTCGACGCACGGGTCGTCGGGCCCTCCGAACACGGCTGGTGACGGGGGCGTCTTGGGCGTGAGAGTCGGCTACGGCACCCAGCCGGAAGTGATCGCCGCCCTGGTGCACGCCGTCGGCGAGGCGGCGGGCCTCTCGTACGACGAGGATCGGACGGTCGCCGCGCTGGGCCTCGATCGCTTCGGCACTGTTGGGTCGACCCGTCTGGACCGGCAGGGAGCCAAGGCCCTGGAGCGCTCCGCCGGGTGAGACGGCGGTCCTGTTCCGGGGGAAACTCGCCGTGCCCTCGGTCGCGCTGGACGCCGGACTGTTGGCGGCTCACGCGTCAGAGGTACTGCCCGTCATCCGCCCCCTTCCCCGACTCCGGCCACACCTTCACCGCCACCACATGGGCGAAGTTGACCAGCGCGAAGCCGTTCGCGGGGTCGTCCGGGGCGGTGAGTTCGAAGCGTAGGGTGCGGCCCTCGTCGAAGGCCTCGTTCAGGGCCACGACCGCCGACTCCAGGGTCGCGAAGTCGCTGGTCCGCACGGTCAGGGGTTCCCCCTTGACGGGCTGGAGCCAGATGTGTAACTCCGGTTTGTCGGACATACGGCCACCATGCGCGACGCGACCGACGCGCACAAGTACCGCACGGCGGGCAACCTCCACGGCCCCGGCGGCGACAGGCAGGTGAAGTCCCGAAGTCCGTTCCTCACCAAGGGAGTTCACCATGCGCACCCGCCTTGCCCGGCTCGGCGCCGTACTCGCCGCGATCATCGCGTTGGTCGCCGGGCCCGCCGTCACCGCGTCCCCCGCCCAGGCCGCCGACCAGTGGAATCCGCCGGCCACCCTCGTCCAGCCCCTGGGCGAGGTCTGGAACCACGTCGAGTCGACCTACCCGAACCTCTACGGCTTCCGCAACTACGGCTGGGACCAGGTCATGGCCAACCGCGGCAGCGTCAACTACTGCGTCCGCTGGGAGTCCGACGCCCCCGTCAGCGCCGCCCTGCGCGACCAGATCCACGCCGCGCTGAAGAAGCAGTTCGGGAAGTGGATGGCCGCCATGGTCGAGAGCAACGGCACCGGGCACAATGCCTGGCCGTACACGAACGTGCCGGTCAACATCGTCGGTTGGGCCGTGAAGAACCGCTCCACCCTCCAGTGGAGCGACAACTCGGTCGACATCTACGCCGGCATGCTGGACAGCGGCGGCGCCCCGCAGTGCGCCCCCGACTGCGGCCGGTTCTTCCACCAGGACGGCAACTACTCCAAGTGCCCGGGCGGAGCCGCCCGCCACTACGACCAGTCGCTGTGGCTGACCAAGGGGTTCCAGGGCGGTGCCGGCGGTGACTGGGGGCAGCGCGTCGGGCAGGAGTACTTCACCTCGGCGCTCGGCCAGGAGAACATCCATATCTATCTGCATGAAGTCGGCCACACCTTCGGGCTCGACGACTTCTACGACTGGACCCCGACCGGTCAGTGCTGCTTCCTCATGAAGGCCGGATCCGCCGCGCAGATCACCGAGTTCGACAAGTGGATGTTCCGGGACTTCTGGCGCCACCTGAAGAGCCGCTACGGCTTCTGAGTCGCAGAGCAACAGAGCAGCCCGAGCAACAGAGCAACCCGAGCGGCGGCTATCGGCGCGTCTCCCCCAGCACGCCCTTCAACCGCTGCGCACGCAACACCAGCTCCAACTCGAACCGCCGGTCCGGGTCGTCCATCTCGTCGCCCCACAACTCCCGGATCTGCCGCAGGCGATAGCGGACCGTCTGGGGATGCACCCCCAGGCGGGCCGCCACCTCCGGCGCCCCGCCCCTGGTCTCCAGCCACGCCAGTAACGTCTCCGCCAGCCGTCGGCCGTGCGTGGGCCCGCAGTGCTCCAGCGGGGCCAGGCACCGCAGCGCCAGGTCGTCGATCAGTTCCTCCGGCTGCAGGAGCACCAACGCCTCGGTGTGCTCGGTGCAGTACAGGACGTCGCCGGCCGGCAGCAGCCGCCGTTCCATGAGGCCTACGGCGGCCTCGGCCCAGCGCAGCGACTTCGCCGCGTCGGCAAGGGGGACCGGGGGGCCGATCGCGCCCGCCCAGCCGGTCAGTGCCCGGTGCAGCAGTTCGGGGCGGCCGGCGGCGTCCGGTTCGGGGACGACCATGCGGGGCTGCTCGTACTCCATGTCGAGCAGGACGCCCTGCCCCACCGCCGGGGCCACCGCCTCCCGCGCCGGGCGCAGCAGCACGCCCACGGCGACCTTCTCCGGCAGCGGCCAGCCGATCCGGGCCGCCCGCTCCGTCAGGGCGTCCGCCGGATCGCCGCGGTGGTGTTCGACCAGCAGGAGTTCCATCAGGCGGCGTTGGAGGCGTAACCGCTCGCCGGCCTGGCGTGCCGCCGCCTCCGCGTAACCGCGCACCGACTGGTCGACGAGGCCGTCCAGATACTCGTAGCCCGCGTCCACCAGTTCGTACATCGCGGGCGGCGGAATGTCGACGCGCTGGCCGATCTCGGCGAAACGACGCCAGGCCAGGCGTACGCCCATCCGGTAGATCGCCTGGAGCGAGTCCAGGGAGCGGCCGTGCAGGCCCTCGCCGCGGCCGAACTCCTGGAAGACGCCCGGCGGGACGGTCGGGCGGCCCTCGGACGTCTCCAGGTGCTGGACGAAGACCTCGATCGCGCGCCGGATGCCGACCATGGCCATCGGCTCGCCCGACTCGTCCAGGACGACCGGCAGATGCGGGTACTCGCGGCGGATCTCGCGCAGGATCTCCTCGGCGAGGGCCGGGGCCTCGGCCATGGCCAGCTCCGCGAAGCGGCGGACCTGGAAGCGGGGCACTTCACGCCAGGCCGAGCGGGGGGCGACGGCCGCGGCGGCCACGGAGGCCGGCGAGGTGGCTGCCACGGTCAACTCCCCTGGCCTGCTTGCTCGTATGTGATCAATGGTGTGTTCGGCTGGTCGGGCGTCGCTTCCAGCAGCGCGACGACGCCGAGCGCGGCACCCACCGCGAGTACGGCGGCGAGCGCGACGGTCACCGTGGCGGCGAGCAGTCTGGACATCGCAGGGTCAGCCTCTCTGCATCCGGAGGTCGTCCCCACCCCGGTGGTGCCAGCCTGTTCCCGACCCCTGCCTGTCGGGTTCAGTCTCGACAAGCCGGGTCAGCCCGTCAAGACATTGACACTCCGTCAAGGGACGCCTACGGTTCCCGGCCCAAGAACGGCCAGGCAACGACCGTGCACCGACCGTGCATCGACCATGCGTCAATTTCCCAGGAGTGCCGGATGCGCCGTACAGCCTCACCTCTCTCGTTGATCCTGCTGGGCATCGGCACGTTTCTGCTGGTACTGGCGCCCTTGCTCGCCTGGTACGTGACCCCGCGTGCCGCTGTGAACCCCATCGACATCGACACCACCGCCGTGTACAAGGGCACCGGCAGCGTCTTCGACACCGACAAGATCGAGACCGTGCCGGACCAGAAGATCACCGTCACTCAGCGGGTGCGCGGCAATGTGGCGGAAAGTGAGCGCAGCGGCAACGCCGTGTGGGACGTGATCACCACCGTCGACACCGACAAGTCGCTGCCGGCCGCCGACCCGCACGACGCGCTGGACTTCACCCCGCACCGCTGGGTGATGGACCGCAGGACGACGAAACCGGTGCACTGCTGCAAGGAGACCCCGTACATCGAGGGCGAGGCCTATCTGAAGTTCCCGTTCGACGTCGAGAAGCGCTCCTACCAGTGGTGGGACAACACCGGCGGCACCACGATCACCCTGCGGTACGACGGCACCGAGAAGGTCCAGGGGTACACGGGATACCGGTTCACCGGCACGGTCGCGCCCCGCAAGGTCGGCACCCGGCTCGTCCCCGGCAGCCTCGTCGACCAGCCGAAGCGGCCGCAGGTGCTGGCCGAGGAGTGGTACTCCAACCACGGGTTCAGGCTGGTCGTGGACCAGCGCACCGGCCGGGTGATCTACGCGCAGACCGGCCCGCGCCGCACCCTGCGGGCGCCGGGCGGCGACAAGGACGCGGTGGTGCTGCTGGACAGCGAGAAGATCGCGTTCACCACGGCCACGCAGAAGGAGGCCGTGCGGCAGGCGAAGCGGGACAGCGGTCTGCTGCGCATGGTGGGCGAGACGCTGCCGATCGGGGCCGCTGGGGCGGGATGCGTGCTTGCGGTGGTGGGTGGCGTTTTGGTGGCACGAGGGCGTAGGCGCCCCGAATCGCCGGGTACGGTCGAGATGCCGCAGCCCTCGCTCACAATGTGACGTGACGTCAGCTCTAATAAAGCCCGAAATTGTCACGCCGGTGAGTAGCCGTGGCGAACGGCTGGGCGAAAACTGTCCAACCCCACCCGGACACAGCCTGTCCACACCCCACGCACAACGCCCGTAAATGACCAAGAAGCTCTGAATCCCCCCCACGGGACCCAAACCCCTCATCTTCCCCCACGCTGAGTTCCGCACCCTGAGACGAGTTGGAGCACCCATGCCCCAGCACGTGCCGTCCTCGCTGCGCGCCACCCTCCCCTGGGCGTCGCAGCAGCACCCTCCGGCGCTCCCCCCACATCCGCGCCGAATCGTTTTTCTCGCCCACCGTGACCTGGGCAACGAGGCCGCCGGCGGCTCCGAGCTGCTGGTCGACCGCCTCGCTGACGGGCTCACCCAGCTCGGCCACCAGGTCACCCTGCTGTGCGGGGGCCCGGCGGCGTACCGGGACTACCGGGTCGTGTCAGCCGGTGGTTCCTACGGCCACTACCTGCGCGCCAGATCCGCCTTCGCCCGTCAGGTGGGCGACTGCGATCTGCTGGTCGAGGTCTGCAACGGGATGCCGTACTTCGCTCCGCTCTGGCATAGCGGGCCGACGTTGTGCCTGGTCAACCATGTGCACACCGATCTGTGGAAGATGCGGTTCGGCGGGGCGCTGGCGCCTGCGGCGCGGCTCGGTCGAAGACTGGAGCACTGGGCGCTGACCGGGGCGCAGCGGCGGAGTCTGATGGTTGCCGTGTCGCCGTCGACCGCGCAGGCGCTCCGCGGGATCGGCGTCGAGCGGGAGCGTATCCGTGTGGTGCACAACGGGGTCGAGGAGCCGGGCCCGCTGAGTGACCGCTCGCCGGAGCCGCTGTTCGTGGCCGTCGGGCGGCTCGTCGAGTACAAGCGGATCGATCTGCTGCTGCGGCTGTGGGAGCGGGTGCGGCCGGTCACCGGCGGGCGGCTCGTCATCGTCGGGGACGGGCCCGAGCGGTCGTCTCTCGAGCAACTCGCCGGGCCCGGCGTCGAGTTCGTCGGCCATGTGTCGGAGGCGGAGAAGCATCGGCTGCTGTGTGCGGCGTGGCTGTTGCTGCATCCGTCCGCCGTGGAGGGGTGGGGGCTGGTCGTCACCGAGGCCGCGACTCGTGAGACGCCGACCATTGCCTTTGATGTGCCTGGGCTGCGGGATTCCGTCGTGGACGGGGAGACCGGGGTGCTTGCGGGCGGGGAGTCTTCCTTCGCGGCCGCGTGGTGCACGCTGGCGTTGTCCGGGCATCGGCGGGAGTTGATGGGGAAGGCCGCGCGGGATCGGGCGGCGCGGTATCGGTGGGATCGGACGGTACGGCAGTTTCGGGCGGTTGCGGCGGAAGCGGTGCGACGTGGCGCCTGAACGCCGAGGTGGTTCGGTCGTCTCGCGACTGCGGGTGCGTCGTGGCTGGTCGCGCAGTTCCCCGCGCCCCTTTAGGCATACTGCACGGCCCGGCGATGTGAAGGACCCCTCGTTTCGGCGGTCCCTTGCCCTCTTCCGGGCCTTCCTCCATGAGCAGGACGACCCCGAGGCCTGCTACTCGCTTCTCGCCCGTGATGCCGCCGACCAAGTCGAGGCCTACGACGGCCCGGTCGCCGGGCGTACGGTCGTGGACGTAGGCGGGGGCAGCGGGTACTTCACCGAGGAGTTCCGGCGGCGGGGGGCGCACGCGTACCTCTTCGAGCCGGACCTCGGCGAGCTCGGTGAGAAGCCTCCCGACGGAGCCGTCGTCGCCGACGGGTATCTCTTACCCCTGCGGGACGGCGTCGCCGATGTCACCTTCTCCTCCAATGTGCTGGAGCATGTGGCCGATCCGCAGACGTTTCTCAGTGAGCTGGCGCGGGTGACTCGGCCCGGTGGGCTGATCTATGTGTCGTTCACCAACTGGCTGTCCCCTTGGGGCGGCCATGAGTGGGCGCCCTGGCACTACCTCGGCGCCGAGCGGGCCCGCGCCCGCTACCAGCGGCGTACCGGGCGGCCCGCCAAGCACACCCTCGGCGAGAACCTCTTCGCCGTGCACATCGGCACCACCTTGCGGCAGGTCCGCGTCCGCGACGACGTCGAGGTCGTGTCGGCGCGCTCCCGCTACTGGCCGTTCCTCGCGGAAACCGTCGTGAAAGCGCCCGGCATACGCGAGTTCGCCACCTGGAACCTCCTCCTCATCCTCAGGCGGTGTCCACCATGACGACGACCACGGTCCAGGCTCCTCCCCCGGCAGCCGTGCCCACCTCCGCGCCCGCCTCGGGCCCGCCGGAGGGGCCGCGGTCGCGGCGCTGGCTGCTGGGGTTCTGGGCCGTGGTGTTCGTGCTGCTGCTGGCGGTGCAGCCGGGGCGGCAGACGTTCGACACCAAGCTGGGTGTCACCGTCGATCCCGGCCGGTTCCTGTCCGACCTCGGGCAATTGTGGTCCGACCAGGGCAGCTTCGGCGGGATCCAGAACCAGTACTCGGGCTATCTGTGGCCGATGCTGCCGTTCTACTGGCTGGCCGATGCCGTACAGCTGCCCGTATGGCTGGCGGAGCGGCTGTGGCTGTCGCTGATCGTGTCGGTGGCCTTCTGGGGTGCGCTGCGGCTGGCCGAGCGGCTGCGGGTGGGGAGCGAGGGGTCGCGGCTGGTGGCGGCCGTCGCGTATGCGCTGTGGCCCGTCTTCACCATCGTGGTCGGGTCCACGTCGGCTGCCGCACTGCCCGGTGCGTTTCTGCCTTGGGTGCTGCTGCCGTTGACCGATGAGCGGTACGCCGCGCGGGTCGCCGCCCTGCGGTCGGCCCTGATCATCCCGTTCATGGGCGGCGTCAATGCCGCCTCCACCCTGGCCTCGCTGCTGCCCGTCGGGCTGTATCTGCTCTCCCGTCCACCCGGGCCACGGCAGCGGAAGCTGATCGCCTGGTGGGTGCCGGGGGTCGTCCTGGCGACCGCATGGTGGGTGATCCCGCTGCTGCTGCTCGGCACGTACGGCGAGAACTTCCTTCCCTACGTGGAGAGTTCGCAGACCACCACCGAGACCATGTCGGCGACGGAGGCGCTGCGCGGCGCCGGGAACTGGGTCGCCTATCTGCACTTCGGTCAGGCCTGGCTGCCGGCCGGCTGGACCGTGGCCTCGTCCGTCGTGGTGATCGTCGGCTCGGCGCTCGCGGCCGGGCTGGGGCTCGCGGGGCTGGCGCGGCGGGACATGCCGGAGCGGCGATGGCTGGTGTTGACCGTGGTGACGGTGGCGCTGGTCCTGCTCGCGGGATACGGCGGGGCGTTCGGGGCCCCCTTCCACGGCGTCGTGCAGGACTGGCTGGACGGCGGTCTCGTCCCCTTCCGGAACATCTACAAGTTCCAGCCGGGGCTGGCCCTCGCGCTGGTGCTGGGGCTCGCCCATCTGGCGGGCGTGGCCGCCGAGGCGCGCGGGGCGCGGCCGGTGCGGGGGCGGCGGTTCGCGCCGCTGATCGCCGCCGTCCTGGTACTGCCGGGTCTGATGTGGCCGTACCTCAACGGCTCCATCCTCAACCCCGGTTCCTTCAAGGAGATCCCCAAGTACTGGCAGACCACGGCCGACTGGATGGAGAAGTACTCCCCCGACGCACGCGCCCTCGTCGTCCCGGCCACCGCGCACGGCATCTACACCTGGGGCTCCACCATCGACCAGCCCCTGGACGTCGTCGCCGATTCGCGCTGGGCACAGAGGGATTACGTCCCGTTCGGCACTCCCGGCAACCGGCGCGCCATGGACGCCGTCGAGCAGGCGCTGGTGAGCGGCGGCGAAGTGCCGGGGCTGGCCGACTACTTGAGCCGGGCCGGCGTCTACTACGTCGTCGTCCGCAACGACCTCGATCCCGACCAGATCGGGCAGGTGCCGACCACGACGGTGAAGCGGACCCTGGAACAGTCGGGGTACGAGCGGGTGACGGGCTTCGGGCCGGTCATGACCGGCGGGACGATCGCCCCGGGCACCCCGCTCCAGGTGGAGGGGCTGTATCCGCGGCAGCGGGCGGTGGAGATCTACAAGCCGGTGAGCGCGGACGTGCCGCGCCCGCACCAGGCCGGGCTTCAGCCGGTGGCCGACACGGCCGTGGTGTCCGGCGGCCCGGAGGCGCTGCTCCCGCTGGCGTCCCAACTGCGCGGCCGGGCCAGCGTGTTGACCGGCGACAACCATCCCGGGCTCGGCTCACCGCAGCTGCAGGTGGTCGGCGACGGGCTGCGGCGCGCGGACACGCGGTTCGGGCTGATCAACGCCAATACGTCGTACACGTACACGCGCAATGAGCGCAACGCGCCCGACGCCGCCCAGGACGCGGGCGAGAAACCGCACCAGATCCTGCCGACGACCGGCCTCGACCACCAGACGGTGGCCGAGCTGCGCGGCGCACGCTCGGTGACCGCGTCCTCGTACGGCAGCTGGCTCTTCCATCTCCCGCAGTTCGACCCGGTGAACGCCTTCGACGGCAACCCGGACACGGCCTGGACGGAGGGCTCGGAGGGGTCGCCGGACGGGGAGTGGCTGCGGATCGCCTTCGCGGGCGGGTCGGCTGGCGGGTCGGCGGGCGGCTCGTACGACATGCCGTCGTCGTTCAAGGTGACGCCGCTGCCGCAGGAGGGCGTGCGGGAGGCGCCGACGCGGGTGCGGGTGGAGACGGAGAAGGGGTCGGTGAGCTCCTTCCTGCGGCCGGACGGCTCGACGCAGTCGGTCAAGGCGCCTGCGGGCGCGACGAGTTGGATGAAGCTGACGATCACGGACTCGGTGTCCCGGCGGGCCGGACTGACCGGGGCCGGCTTCTCCGAGATCGCCCTTCCGGACGTACAGGTGACCCGGCTGCTGCGGCTGCCCACCGACGCCGAGGACTCCGGGGCGGCCGCCGAGATCGTCTCCCTGTCCCGTACGGCCGACCCCACCGGGCTGTCGCCGACGGGCACGGAGGCCGGCCTGCACCGGAGCTTCACCACGGGCACCGCGGGGACGTACGAGATGCGGGCGAGCGCGGTGCCGGTGCCGGGCGAGGAGCTGGACCGACTGCTGTACGAGGTGGCGCCGGAGCAGCAGAACCGGATCGTCGCGACCGCCGACTCCACGGCCCGGCTGGGGGCGGGCCTGTCGCCGCGCAACCTCACCGACGGCGATCTGACCACGGCGTGGATCGCGGGCGACCGGCCCACGATCCATCTGCGCTGGCCCGGAAAGCAGGCGGTGGGAGAGATCGTGCTGGCACCGGCAGGCGGCCTCACCACGCGTCCGACCGAGGTGAACATCAGCTCCCCGGACGGTGCGGTGATCGCCGGGGTCGACGAGAACGGCTGGGTCCGCTTCCCTCCCATCACCACCGACCGCCTGGACATCACGATCACCCGGACCGCGCCGCTGACCCTCTACAACCCGATGGTGGGCGAGGACCTGCAGCTGCCGGCGGGCCTGACGGAGGCCTACATCCCGGCCCTCGACCAGTACCGGACCCCTAAGCCGCGAGACTCCCGGCCGTTCTCGCTGCCATGTGGCAAGGGGCCGGTGGTGTCGGTGGACGGGAAGCTGCACGAGACGAGCGCGCGAGGGACCGTACGGGATCTGATGGAGCGACGCCAGATCGAGGTGACGCTCTGTCAACGCGGGCGGGACGAGGCCGAGTTGTCCCTGTCGGCCGGTGACCATCGGGTCGAGGCCGGCGACGGCGGGCCCCTCACCCTCACCGATGTCACGCTGACCCGCGGCACGGTCGCCGAGGCCGCGACGACGGGGCGTGACCTGGAGATACGGGACTGGCTCGGCGACCGGCGCGCGGTGACGGTCGGGTCGGGGGCGGCGAGCTACCTGACCATGTACGAGAACTTCAACGACGGCTGGCGGGCCACGCTGAACGGCAAGGAACTGTCGCCGGTACGGCTGGACGGCTGGCAGCAGGGCTGGCGGATCCCGGCGGGCGCCGGCGGCACGGTCGAGCTGTCGTACGAGCCGGCGGTGATGTACGAGGGCGGGCTGATCGGCAGTGCGGTGGCGCTCGCGCTGCTGGCCGGGTTGGCGCTGTGGCGCCGCCGGGCGCCGAACCCCGATGAGCCGCAGGTCGCTCCGCCGCTGCCCGGGCTGTGGCTGGGCACGGTGGCCGTGACGGTGGTGGCCGTGTTCATCGCCGGGTGGTTCGCGCTGCTGGTGCCCGCGCTGGCGGTGGTGGCGTGGCGCAGGCATGCGCTGCTGGTGCCGATCGCGGTGGTAGCGCTCGCCGGGGCGGGGATCGCCGCGGCGCTCGGGGCCGGGCAGCCGGTGGGGGCGGAAGAGGGCGCCTTCGGTCCGGCGGCTCAACTGCTGGCGTTGATCGGGTTGTTCGCCGGGGTTGTGGGTGTGCGGGAGCGGGAGGGGACGGTCGCAGGAACGGGCGGGCCCGGTTCCACGGCCCTGCTGCCGCCGGTCGCCGCAGGCGGTGTTCCGGCGGGTGACCCGCAAGCGCCGACGCGGCCGTTGCCGCATCGGGAGCGGGGGCGCAGTCCGCTGGGTACCGAGCCCAACGGTCCTACGCAGCCACCCCGGCCCGAGTCGGGGCCGACCGTCTCCGCACGCGGCCCGGGCGGGCCGGACCCTGATCCGCCGACGGCGCGCATCGCGCCCCGCAAGCCACGATTCCGGGCGACCGATCCCGGGACCGCGCCGGAGTCCGACGACACCGGGAAGGGCGAAGCCACATGACCGCACTGCAGCAGCCCGCACGCGCCGACGGTCCGATCCGGCCGGCGGTACGCGTCCCGTTCCCGGTCGTGGACGAGGTCGCCCGGCACTGTCTCCAGGAGGAGGAGCCGGAGACGGTGCACATCGAGGTCCACCTTCCGGGGCGGCTGGACGCGGGGCGCCTGCGTACGGCCTTCGCCGAGGCGCTGCGCCGGCATCCCCGCATCCTCATGCGGGAGGTGTCGGGGCGTTGGTATCGGCGCCGGTACGAGTGGGAGCTGACGGCGGAGCCGGACGTGGAGGTGGTGAGCTTTCCGGCGCCGGGGCGGGACGCGTTGCGCGATGCGCGGACTCGGGCGCTGACGCAGGCGCCGCCGCTGTCCCTTTCGCCGCCGATACGGCTGGAGGTGGTGGAGGGGCCGGGGCCGGTCGAGGGCAGCGAGGCCACTGATGCCGTAGGTGTACAGCCGCGCGGAGCCGACGGTCCGCAGCCACGCACCGCACAGGGAACCGTCCTCTTCCTCACCATCAACCACACCGCCCTCGACGGCCCCGCCTGCCTCCGCGTCCTCGCCACCGCCGCAGAGCTGTACGGCGGCCGGGACAACTCACCCGCAGCCCCACCCACCCGTACGACGCAAGCCCCACCGCACTCCGAGGAGACCCCGTCCAACTGGGCACCCCCCGCCCGCGTAGCCCCCGGAACCCCCGAACCCTCCCCCGGCAACGGCATGCTGGTCACCGAACTTCCCCTCCCCCACCGCCCCAAGGGCTCCCCCTACACGGTCAACGACCAGCTGATGGTCACCACGGCCCTGACCATCGCCCACTGGAACAGAGAACACGGCGCCCGCCCCCGCCCCCTGCGCATCACCATGCCCGTGGACGACCGCCCCCGCGACGCCACCATGCCCATCGGCAACGGCACCCGGCTCGTCGAAGTCCCCTTCGCACCCGAGGAGTTGGCGGCGATCGACCCGGCGCACATGCCCACCCTGCTGCACCGCACGGCCACCCGGACCCGCGCCCTCAAGTCCCTCCCCCGCCCCCAACTCGGCCACGGGGCAGCCCTGCTCACCGCCCCCATCACCCCCGTCTCCTGGCGAGCCGCCCTCACCCGAGGCCTGCGCAGAGCCGCCGCGCCCTGGACCTCCACCACCCTGCTCAGCAACATCGGCCGTATCCCCTACCCCCTGGACTTCGGCGAGGAAGCCGGCCGCGCGCACGCCGTGTGGTTCTCGGCGCCCGCCCGGATGCCCCGCGGCCTGACCGTCACCACCGCGTCCACCGCGGGCCGCCTCCATCTCGCCCTGCGCTGGTCCCGCGCCCTGCTCAGCCATGGCGACGGCGCCCACCTGCGCGACCTCTTCGAGCACTACCTGCACACCACGGAGGCGACCCCGTGACGACCACTCCTGTGAAACCCCCCGAACTGCGCGACTTCTACGAGAACCCCGCCGTCCCCGTCGCCTCCGGCACCCCCCGCAGCCGCCGCCAGGCCCGCATGCTCGCCGACGCCCTGGGCCCGGCGGCAGCGGGCGGCACCCGCACGATCCTCGACATCGGCTGCGGCGACGGCACCGCCGCGGCCACCGCCGCCCCCTTCCTCCCCGTCCCCGGTCACCGCATCGTCGGCATCGACTGGTCCCAGGACGCCCTGCGCCGGGCCCGCACCCGGATCCCGTACGCCGTCCGCGGTGAACTCACCGGCGGCGGGCTGCCGTTCAGGGCCGGAGCCGCCGACGCCGTGCTGTTCAGCGAGGTGATCGAGCACCTCGTCGACCCGGACGCCGCCCTGGACGAGATCCGCCGCGTGCTGCGCCCCGGCGGCCACCTCATGCTCTCCACCCCGAACCTGGCCGCCTGGTACAACCGCGCCCTGCTGCTGGCGGGCGTACAGCCGGTGTTCTCGGAGGTCAGCCTGCGGGGCATCCACGGCCGGCCGGGACGGGAGGTCGTAGGACATCTGCGGCTCTACACCGCCCGTGCGCTACGGGAGTTCGTGGCGGCGTCCGGTTTCGAGGTCGTACGAGTCGCGGGCGCGCCCTTCCACGGCGTACCGCGCGCCCTGCGCCCCCTCGACAGGCTGGCCTGCGCCAGACCATCACTGGCTTCGATCCTGCTACTGCACGCACGAAGGACGTAGGGGGGCGGGGACCATGTGGTGGGGAGTGGCCGCGGCCCTGATGGCGAACACCCTGTACAGCCTCGGTTTCGTCCTGGAGAAACGGGCGCTCACCGCACTCCCGCAGGTGAGCATCCGGCAACCCGCCCGGCTGCTGCGGCTGGTGCTCGGCAGCCCGCTGTGGATCGGCGGCTCGCTCGCTCTCGCCGCCGGTTTCGGAGCACAGCTCGTCGTCTACCGCACCCTGCCGATCGCCGCCGCGCAGGGCATCTTCGTCTCCGGCCTCGTGCTGCTCGTGCTGCTCTCGGCGCGCCTGCTGGGCGAGGAGACCAGCGGGCGGGAGCGGTACGCGATCGGCGTGATCCTCGCCGCGCTGCTGATGGTCGTGCTGTCGCTGCGGGACGGACCCGACGGCGGGGAGAGCGTCGGGCGGGCCGCCCCGTATCCGCTGATCCTGCTGGTGTGCGTGCCGTCGCTGGCGGCGGGCGTGTGGCTGTACAACTCCGCCGAGCGCAGGGCCCGGCACCGGCACCGGCTGCCGACGACCGGCGTCGAGTACGGCGTGGCGGTGGGGCTGCTGTACGGGGTCAGTTCGCTGGCCATCAAGGGGGTGTCGAGCTACCTGACGGCCAGCGGAATCGGCGGGGCGCTCCTTGCCCTGCTGCGCTCCCCGTACCCGTACCTCCTCCTCTTCACCGGCGCCTTCGGACTGGTCATGTCGCAGGCGGCACTGCAACGCTGCCGGGCCTCGCTGATCGTGCCGGTGTGCACGACGGTGACATGCCTGTACACGGCAGTGCTGGGCACGCTGTCGTTCGGCGAGGCGCTGCCGGAGGACCCGCTGCGGCTGGCGCTGCGGGTCGCGGGTACGGCGCTCGCCCTCGCCGTACTGCTGTCGATGCCGAGGCACGACCGCCCCCCACCAACGCCCTCGCCTCCTCAACCCCCCATCGGTGCCAAGGAGTTGACGCCACCATGAAACCGGACGACCCCCTGCTCCAGATCCTGGCGTGTCCCCTCGACAAGGGGCAGCTGCACCTCGTCGTACCTGCTCAAGAGGCGGAAGAGCGCTCCGAGGCGCTGTACAACCCACGCCTGCGCCGCCGCTACCCGATCATCGACGGCATCCCACAGCTGCTGCCGGCCTCCGGGGAACAGGTCTCCGACGACGAACACGAGGAACTCCTCAAACGGATGGTCCCATGACCCTGGCTGCGCGTATCGCCCCTCTGTTGCCCACCCGCCTGGTCGCCGCCGTGGCCCGGGCCGTGTACCCGCGCTTCGAGCCGGAGCTGGCGCGGCTGGCGGAACTGTGCCCCGCCGGGTGCGGGACGGCCGTGGACGTCGGCGGCTGGTACGGCCCGTGGACGCGGCGGCTGTCGAGACGGGCACGCCGGGTGGTGACCGTGGAACCGGTCCCTCACCTGGCGCGACTCCTCGCGGCGACGGCCCCGCCCAACGTCCGGGTCGTGCAGGCCGCTGCCGCCGAGCGCCCCGGCACGGCCCGGCTCTGGCTGCCGCCGCACGACGCGGGCGACCGCGGGGTGTCCTCCCTGGTCCGGCGGAACATCCACGCCACGGCGCTGCCGGTCGGCTGTGTCACCCTCGACGAACTCGGCCTCAAGGACGTCGGGTTCGTCAAGGTCGACGTCGACGGCAGCGAGCTCGCGGTGCTGCGCGGCGCGACCGGCATCCTGGCACGCGACCGGCCCGCCCTGTTCATCGAGCTGGAGTCCCGCATCCAGCCGATCGGCCCGGTGGTGACGTATCTGTCGCTGCTCGGCTACGACGGCTGGGTCCTGCCCGGCCGCGACTGGGTGCCCCTGAGCCGCTTCCCGCTGGAGAGCCACCAGGAAGAGACCTCGTACGTGGTCACCCAGGGCCTGCTGCGCCGGGTCCTGCCCTTCCGAGGCCCGCGGTACGTCAATTCGGTCCTCTTCCTCCCCGACGGCCGCCGCCCGATCGGCGACCATGGAGCGCATGCCCTCCGGAAAGCACCCCGCTAGCGGCGGCCCGAACCCCGCCGGACCCTTCACCCCGCTCCACTTCCAGCTGGTGCTGCTGCGCCGCATGGCCGACCACAACCCGGACCTGGTGGAGGACGCCCGCCGTGAACTGGGCGTCTCCCTCGCCGACATGCGCGAGGCGAACAAGCGCTGGCAGGCGATGGTCCGCTCCCCCCGCTCCCGGGCCGCCGCCTCCCGGTACCGCTCGGTGTTCGGCAAGCCCGAGTCGGTGATCTCCCGCAAGGTCGGCGACCTCGAGTGCGAGGCCTGGCTGTGGCCGGTGCCGCTCTGGCCCGACCTGCGTTTCGAGGTGCTGCTCGCCCCGAACGGCGCGGTGTGGAACGAGTGGCTGGTGCGCGCCCCGGACGCCGAGAGCCCGCCCCTGCGCACCCTCGCCGACCTCACCCCCTGGTCCTGCACGGTCGACGAGGCGGCCCGCGCCTTCGCCCCCGCCCGCCCCTTGGAGGGCACGGCCCCGACGCGCTGGGGCCTGGCCTTCACCGCGCCGGACGGGGAGGGGGTGCGGCGGGGGGTGGTGGCCGAGTTCACGTGGGGGTTGCTGCAGCGGGTGGCGGTCGACGATTAGGGCCTGCCCGGCGGACCTTGCCGGACAGGCCCCTGGTCCCGCGGAGGGCTCAGCGCTTGAGCGTGAAGGTGAAGTCGCCGGAGAGCTTGCCGCTCAGCCGGACCGCCGAAACGAGCTTGCCCTCCGTGATCAGCCTCTCGACCTCGGCCCGCGAAAGACCGCAACCTTCAGCGATCAGCCGCACCGGCCGGACGGGGATCCGCGCCGCGAAGCGGACCGACACATCGATCGCATCGCCCACCTCACGGTCCAGGTGATCCGACCCGCCGGTGTCGAGGCGCCAGGCGCCCGCCCAGTCGAGGGCTATGCGATTACGGCACCGCACGGCCGGATCCTGAAGCAACTCGGCTGCCAGGCCGGGGTCGTTGTCGTGCATCCGGTCCAGCAGCTCAGGTCGTACGGAGCGCACATTCATCCGCTCCAGGACCGTGAGCTTTGCCGTGTCCCCGCAAGCGGTACAGAGCACGAGGACCCAGGCGTCGAGGAGCTTGTGGTTGGCGTTGACGCGAAACTTGCCGTTTGCCCGGAACCGCTCGGACGCGCACGTGTGGCAACGGCGGAGAACGGTCGGCAGGCAAGTGGGCATGACAACCCAGTTGTTGAGCACAGAAGTACACCGGTTTCAGTGAGAAGTCCGCAGCAAAAAGCAGCGCGGCGCACATGCGCGACGCGCGACACATCAGCTCTCGGGAGGTCTCACACGGTGTACAACGGCACGTCCTTGCCTGGGCGACTCGGTTCGGCAGCACGGTAACGGCGCACGGCGGCGCCGCTCCACTGGTTTTCGAGCGCCTCGGCGACCAGCGACCAACGGTTGGTGACTAACGGTTGGCGGCCGCCGCCAGGATCGCCTCGACCACCCGCGGCACCGACCCGGGGTGCAGTGAGAGGAAGAGGCTCGGCTCGACGAGTTCCAGCTCCATCACCCGGGGCTGCCCGTCCTCCCCGTCGACGAGGTCCACGCGCGCGTACAGCAGCTCGGGCGCGTTCGGTACGGCGGCCAGGGCGCGCTCGGCGACGGTGAGTTCGGCCGGGGTCGGGGTCCAGGGCTCGAGGCCGGGGTGGGCGATCTTGCGCTCGTCGTAGGGCGTGCCGGGAGTGAGGATGGCGCCCTTGCGGCTGGCGTGCAGCAGCCGGCCGCCGTAGAACTGCAGCGCCCGTTCCCCGCTGACGTCGATGCCCCGCACATACGGCTGCACCATCGCGGTGAACCCCTCCGCGTGCATCCGCGCGACCTGCCGTACGGCCGTGTCGTGCTCGTCGGGCCGGTACCGGGCGGCGAAGCGCGCGCCCGCGCCCGAGGTGGGCTTGATGACGTACTCGTGGTCGACGGGGAGGCCGTCGACGTCGTCACCGGGGGCGAGGTAGCGGGTGGGCACGACCGGCACCCCGGCGTCGGCGAGATCGCCGAGGTACCGCTTGTCGGCGTTCCACCGCACCACGTCGGCCGGATTCGCGAGCCGGGTCGCCTTGCCGCACCGCTCCGCCCACGCCAGGAACTCCGCCGCCCGCCAGCTGTAGTCCCAGGTGGAGCGGATCACGGCGAGGTCGTACCCGCCCCAGTCGGCCTGCTCGTCGTCCCAGGCCACGGAGTCCGCCTCGGCCCCGGCGTCCCGCAGCGCGCGCACCAGCACGGGGAGGTCGCGGTCGACGGCGACCTCGGGGCCGGGGCGGCAGGTGACGAGGGCTATGCGGGGCACGGTGGGCTCCTTCGGACGAAACGGTCGGGCGGATCGCAGGCTAACAACCACGTCCGCAACCGAAACAGCTCGCTTGACCTTCACCTTCGGTGAAGCCACAGCATCGGAGCGAGGAGCCGGCAGGGATCGAGAACGGCAACGGGAACGGCTCAGGGATCGGGACGGGATCAGGACGGGATCGGGATGCGCAAGGACATGCTGACGATCGGCGCCTTCGCCAAGGCCTGCCGGCTGTCACCGAAGGCACTGCGGCTCTACGACGAGCTGGAGTTGCTGAAGCCCCACCGGGTCGACCCGGACACCGGGTACCGCTACTACGCCGTCGAGCAGCTGGAGCAGGCCCGGCTGGTGGCGTGGCTGCGACGGCTGGGCATGCCGCTGGCCCTGATCCGTCAGGTGTGCGCACTGCGACCGGCCGACGCCGCCCGCGAGATCCGCGCCTACTGGGCGCAGGTCGAGGCGGAGACGGCGGCGCGTCGGGATCTGGCCGCGTTCCTCGCAGAACAACTGCTCGCGACATCGAGGAAGGACACCACCATGCTGGAGCTTCACTACTCCGCCCACTCCGACCGCGGCCGGGTCCGCCCCGCCAACCAGGACACGGCCTACGCGGGCACCCGGCTGCTCGCGGTGGCCGACGGCTGCGGCCCGGCGGGCGCGCCCGCGAGCAGCGCCGCGGTGGAGGCGCTGCGTTTCCTGGACTCGGCGGAACTCCCGGCCGGGAACGTGCTCAACCTGCTGGAGGAGGCGGTACAGGGCGCGACGGAGGCGGTCCGGGACGCGACGAACGGCACGGAGGAGTCGGGTACGACCCTCACCGCCCTGCTGTGGACGGGCTCACGCCTCGCCCTGGTCCACATCGGGGACTCCCGTGCGTATCTGCTGCGCGACGGCGCCCTGTTCCGCATCACCCACGATCACACGGTGGTCCAGTCGATGATCGACGAGGGCCGCCTGACCGCGGAGGAGGCGACGTCCCACCCCCAGCGCATGCTGCTCCTCAAGGCCCTGTCCTCCACCGCCCCCGCGGTCCCCGACCTCCGCCTCCAGGACACCGAACCCGGCGACCGCTATCTCCTCTGCTCCGACGGCCTGTCCCGCGTCGTCCCCGACGCCCGCATCCGGCACCTCCTCACCTCCGCCCCGGCCCCGGACACCGCCGTCCACGCCCTGATCGACGCGGCGAACGAGGCGGGCGGGCCGGACAACGTCAGCTGTGTGGTGGCGGACGTAGTGGAACGGGTGGCCTGAGGAATGAGGGTGAGACAAGGGCCGTGGTATCCCTGAGCCTTGCCGGAGCCTTCTAGGAGTCGGCGGCTGCCCTGCCGGCGGCACCGGATCCCGCCCCGGGGGACCTGCCGCCCAGCCCCGGGACCAGCACCGCCGCCACCGCCAGGTGCATCACAGCGAGGGAGACCCGGGTGCCGCCGTCCATGCCGTCGCCGATGAACGGCAGGAAGGACACGGCCAGTACGGCGCCGGCCACCCCGGTCCAGATGGCGCGGGCGCGCCGCGCCCCGAATCGCTCCAGGGCGGCCAGCAGTCCCCAGCCGGAGAGCGACGCGAGCAGTGCGACGACCGCCACGGGCACGGCGCCGATGTCGAGCGTCTGCTCGCCGTCGGCGATCCGCAGCCGGTGCCCCAGCAGTGGGTCCGCGACCAGCCACACCAGGACGGGGGCCAGGACGGCCAGGGCCGTGACCCCCAGACGCCTTCTCCGCGCGCTCACTTGGCGTCCCCCGAGAGCGCCCCGTGCAGGAAGACCTCCACCAGCTCCTGCGGGGTCAGATCGGGCTCGTCCTCCGTACGCGGCTGGGTGAAGAGCAGTCCGAAGAAGAGGGCCGCGATCTGCTCCGGCGGTCGGCGCAGGGAGGCCTTTTCGGGCTCCAGCAGCTCCGCGAGGGCCGCGCGGATACGGGTCGTCGACTCGTCGCGGCCCGCGCCCCGCACCGTGCCGGGGTGCTTGCCGCCGCGATGCCCCAGCGAGCCGAGGATCGCGCCCATCCTGGACATGTGCGCCTGCAGCGCCTCGGCCGCCTCAGCGAGCCGGTCGGGCAGCGGCTGGGACACGTCGATCGCGTCGAGCTCGCGGACCGCGTGCTCGGGGGAGAGCGCCTCGGCCACGCAGGCCTGCAGCAGCTCGTCCTTGTCGGCGAAGACCCGGAAGATCGTGCCCTCGCCGATGCCCGCGGCGCGGGCGATCTTCGCGGTCGTCACCGCGGCGCCGTACTCAGCGATCAGCGGGATCGCGGTCTGGATGATCATCGCGCGCCGCTGCTCCGGCGACATGCCGGGGGCGCGGCGGCGGGTGGTCTGGCTCTCCTTAGGCGCTGTCATGACCACGAGAGTACGGAGTGAGTACTCACTCCGTCAATGAGTGAGTACTCACTCCGCTCACTTTTGCCGTGCCCCGGGGACGAAACTGATCACCGCACCGCAGGCTCCGGCTTCGGCTTCAGCTCCTGACGCGGCTCCGGCACCGGCACCGGCTCCGCATAGAACTCCCGCGGTCGTCCCCTCTTGTCCCGCAACGCCGCCAGCAAGCTCCCCGGATACTCCACCGCCCAGTAGCTCACCGTCGCGACCAGCACCCCCGCCGCGACCACGAACAGCACCGCCAGCGGAAAGCCCGCCTGGGAGCGGGGCAGGGCGCCGGCCTCGTACAGGGCCAGCATCAGCGGCTCGTGCCAGATGTACAGGCTGTAGCTGACCAGGCCCACGCCCGTCAGCCATCGTGAGCGCAGCAGGGCGTGCCAGCCGGGGCGGGCCGGGGTGCGGATGTGGAGCGTGGCGTAGAGCAGGGCGAACCAGAGGAGCGCGGCGAGGGGGTGGTAGTAGGTGTGCCAGGTGTTCTCCGGGTCGGAGTAGTACGACAGGGCGTACAGGCCTGCTGCCGCGGTCACCGCCGACACAGTCGCCGGGCGTGCGCCGATACGGCCCCGCTCGCCCAGCGCCACCAGCAGCACCGCCAGCAACATCCCCGCCGCGAAGCCGCCCAGGCGGGCCTGCGGGCCGAAGTACACGGGCCAGTTGGTGTGCGGGATGCCGAGGGCGTGGTGGGCGACGGCGATCCAGGCCACCGGTGCCAGGTAGAGCGCCGCGCAGCCCGACGCGCACAGCAGCACGCGGGCGCGGCGGGTGCGCAGGCGGCGGCAGGCGCGGATCGCCGGGGGACCGACGGCGACCAGGGTGAGGTAGAACGCGATCTCCAGGGAGAGCGACCAGGTCGGGCCCAGGGTGTAGAAGATGCGCTGCTGGTCGAAGACGTGCGTGAACGTGAGGTGTTCCAGCAGGTCGCGCCAGTCGCCGGGGAGGGACGGGTTGCGCAGGGACCAGACGAGGAGCACCGCGAGGAAGTAGAGCGGGAGGATGCGCGTTGCCCGGCGGAAGAGGAAGTCCCTCGCCGGGCGGGTCCTGTCCTCGCCGTCGATCGCGGCACGGGCGTAGGAGAGCGTGAGCAGGTACGCCGACATGACGAAGAACAGGTCGATGACCTCCAGGGAGATCAGCGCCCCGAGGTAGGGGTTGTCGACCGGCGGGTGGGCGCCCTGTGCGTCGTAGACGTAGTACTGCTGCCAGACGTGGAAGACGACCGTGCTGAGGGCGGCCAGGCCTCGGAAGCCCTGGAGTTCGGGGCTGCGTGTGGTGCTCATTTGGCGTGTGGTGCTCACTCCTGCCCCACCGCCTTCGCCGCCGCGCGGGGTGTGACCCGCCAGCGGCGGTCCCCCAGTAGTTCCTTGAGGTGCGACTGCCGGGCGACGATGTTCTTGAAGTGGGTATAGAAGACCGTCGAGATCAGTGCGTGGCGCCAGAACCAGCCGCGCCTGCTGCGCAGTTCGGGCAGGGCGAGCCGGCCCGCGAACGCCGTCTGGACGAATCCGGCCGAGAGGGTGAAGGCGAAGGCGAGCAGGCATGCCGGGGTGGCCCAGTCGATGCGGTCCGCGCCGCCCGCGCGGACCGCCGAGTGGAGCAGGATCGGCAGGATCTGCAGCGACAGCCACGGCTGCACCTCGCGCCAGCCCAACAGCACTACCAGTCCCGTCTTCTGACGGCGTGTGAAGGACGGCGAACGCAGCGCCTGCCCCAGGTGCCGCATCGACACCTGCAGCCAGCCCTGTGCCCAGCGCGAGCGCTGGTTCCACAGGGGTTTGAGACGGGTGGGCGCCAACTCCCGCGAGATCAGCGTCCGGTCGCTGGCGATCCGCGCACCCTCGCTCAACGCGCGTAGCGTCGAGTCGATGTCCTCCGTCAGCATCGAGCCGTGCATCCGGATACGGGCCAGCAGGTCGGTGCGCCAGAAGCCGTTGGAGCCGCCGAAGATGCCGAAGCCGTACAGGCGGGTCCGGCCGGGGTGGCTGACGGCGTAGATCGCCTCGAACTCGGCAGCCACCTGCCGGGCCACCCAGGAGCTGTCGCCGTTGCGGATCACGCAGTGGCCCTGGACGACGTCGTAGCCGTGGGACAGCCAGTCCCAGGCGTGGCGGAAGGCGTCCGGCGCGGGATGGTGGTCGGCGTCGAAGATGCCGACGAACTCGCCGCGCACTCGGCTGACGGCAGCGTTGACGTTCTGCGCCTTGGAGGTGCTGCCGGCCACCGGAAGCAGCACCAACCGCCGGTCGCGGCGGGCGATCTCCCGCAGGGTGTCCTCGACCGGCAACGCGTGGGGCGTGTTGTACGCGAGGACGATCTCCAGGTCGTTCGGGTAGTCGAGGCGCAGGAAGGACTCCACGGTGTCGACGATCGTCGCGGCCTCGTTCGGCAGGTACGCGGCGATCACCGCGCTCGCGGGCGGGTACGGCTGCGCGGGCGCCGCGGGCCGGGTGGGCGCGTCGAGCGAGAAGAGGCATTCGAGGAGGATCAGCGCGGCGGAGAGGACGAGTCCGGCGACCACGACCCAGTAGACCGTCGAGGCCACGTCCCAGCCCAGCACCGTGTACGCCTGCTCGTACAGCGCGAACGGCACGCCCACGCCGACCAGGAGCGCGAGCAGCGGGGAGAGGGCGAGCAGCAGCGGTCGTACGACCTTCTTGGCGCGGCGGCGTGGGGCGGCGGCCCGCATCCACGGCTCGTAGCGGACGGGCCGCAGATCGCGGTGGCGCAGCGCCTCGGCGACGGCGTCGGCGGCCTGTTCGACGGCCCGTTCGGCGATCCGTTCGGCGGGCCGGCCGTCGGCGTCCGCGAGGGGCAGCCAGCCGACGGCAGGGGTCAGCCGTACGTTCTCGTCGGCGACCACGAAGCGGGTGCCGGCCACGGCGGAGGCGAACTCCGTCAGTGCGCGCCGGGCCGTCTCCTCGTCCACGCCGGGCATGAGGACGAGCAGCCGCCCCTCCTCGTCCCAGCCGAGCCGGTCGCTACCGTTGCCGAGGCGCTCGGCGACCCCGGCGAGGCGTTCGGCGACCTCGCGGCGCACCCGTGCTCCGAACCGTTCCTCCAGCGCGTCCGCCTCGGCCACGCCGACCACCGCGAGGACGCCGTCGCGACGTCCGGGACGGCTTTGGGGGCGGCGCAGTTCGCGGTCGAGTTCGGCGTGGAAGTGGGGTGCGGAGTGCAGGCCGGTGCGCGGGTCGAGGGCCAGCCGGTCGACGGGGACCGGGACGCGGTGCAGCTTGGCCGCGATCCGGGCCGACAGCTCGACGGGGTCGGCGGCCTCCGGCAGGCAGTCGTCGGCGCCGCTGCGCAACAGCCGTGCCACACCGGCGGGTTCACGGTCGTTGGTGACCATGACGAGGGGCAGGACCTGGCCTTGGGGTGCGGTGCGTATCTCCCGTACGACGGCCACCGCCTGTTCGACGCCGCCATGACCCTCGAGGGCGACGATCGCGTCGGGCGGGGCCTGCTGGACGCTGCGGCCGACGTCTCCGGGGACGGCGTGGGTGACCGCGTAGCCGGTGGATTCGAGGGTGCGGGTGAGCCTTTCGCGCCGGGGGCCGGGGGTACCGACCGCGAGGACGTGGCTGTGCTGGGGTGTTTCGAACTCGTCCGGTTTGTCGTCCGGTTCGTCGAACTCCTCGGTCGGAGGGCAGGCGAGAGTGTTCCGGGGCGCGGGTGAGCGCCTCAGTTCGGTGTGCATGTATGTGGGTCCAATCCTGTTCGGATGTGGGGGGAGGACCTTTTGTCGGTGCGTACGTGTTGTCGGTACGTGCCAGTAGCCTCACCGAGCGCTGTGACACCACACCTGCGCCGGCGTAAAACGTTGATTGCCTTTACGTGCCCACGCCAAGGAGATGTGTGAGGACATCTCGCAGCGTGGAACCGGCGGCTAGTTTTCCCCGTCCGGCTCCCAGTCCAGCAACCGCACCTTCGCGACCGTACGGACGTGGCGGCGCATGGCGGCGGCGGCCTGTGCGGGGCGGCCTTCCGCGATCGCGTCGAGGATCGCCTGGTGCTGGGCGAGGGAGCGGGCGGGGCGGTGGGGCTGGCGGAGGGACTCGGTGCGGCTCTCGGCGATCTGGTCGGCGATGGAGCGCATGAACTCGGCGAGGATGCTGCTGTGCGCGGCGGCGGTGACCGCGGCGTGGAAGAGGCGGTCGCCCTCCACTCCGTGGCCGTGGCCCTCGATCTCCTCGGCCATGTGCGCGAGGGCCGCCCGCATCGCCGCGAGGTCCTCCTCCGTGCGGCGCTCGGCGGCCAGTTCGGCGAGTTTCGTCTCCAGCGCCTCGCGGGCCTCCAGGACGTCCGGGAGGCGCCGGCGGCGCTCGACCATCCGCTCCACCGGCTCCACGTCGAGGCTGTCCCGCACGAGGTAGGTGCCGCCCCCGTGCCGCACCTCCACCAGGCCCTGGACCTCCAGGACCACGATCGCCTGCTTCACGGAGGCCCGGCTGACCCCCAGCCGCTGGGCCAGGTCGCGCTCGGTCGGCAGCCGGTCCCCGGCACCGAGGCCGCCCTCGGCGACGTAGGCGCGCAGCCGGTCGAGCACCTGCTCGTAGAGGCGCTGCTTGGTCATGGGGCGCAGGGCGTCGTCGGTCACGGGGTCCCCCTCTCGCCGGGAGCGTAGCACCGGGGCGGATGAGTGGCCGGGCGACCGAGTGGTCGAGTGGCTGAGCCAATTCTGCGCTACCTCTTGACGTCCCGTCGCCGCGCGCCCACGCTATCCAGCCATCACCCCGAATTGGCTCAGCCACTTGGCCACTGCCACTACGCGGTGTGGAACCCGCAACCGCTCCGGGACCCAACGACGGGAGCCCGTATGTCCCCCGAACTCATCTCGATCCTCGTCCTCGCCGTGGTGTTCGTCATCGCCACGACCCGCTCGATCAACATGGGCGCGCTCGCCTTCGCCGCCGCCTTCGCAGTCGGCACCCTCGTCGCCGACCTCGACGCGGACGGCATCTTCGCCGGCTTCCCCGGCGACCTGTTCGTCGTCCTCGTCGGTGTCACGTACCTCTTCGCCATCGCCCGCTCCAACGGCACCACCGACTGGCTGGTGCACGCCTCCGTCCGGCTCGTACGGGGCCGGGTGGCGCTCATCCCGTGGGTGATGTTCGCCCTCACCGGCGCACTCACCGCGATCGGAGCGGTGAGTCCGGCCGCCGTCGCGATCGTCGCGCCCATCGCGCTGAGCTTCGCCGCCCGCTACGGGATCAGTCCGCTGCTGATGGGCGCGATGGTCGTGCACGGCGCGCAGGGCGGCGGCTTCTCGCCGATCAGCATCTACGGCTCGATCGTCAACGGCATCGTCGAGCGGGAGAAGCTACCCGGTAACGAGGTCACGCTGTTCCTGGCCTCCCTGATCGTCAACATCGTCATCGCAGGTGTGGTGTTCGTCGTATGCGGGGGTCTGCGGCTATGGCGGCAGGACTCACTAACCAAGGGCGCGGGAGACGCCCCTCAGGGGCGCGGGGAACTGCGCGACCAGCCACAACGGAGCGGCACAGGGACGACGACAGATCCCGGCACCCGCCCCTCCCCCACAACCACCACGACCGCCACCCCCGAAACGGCCCCCGCCCCCACCCTCTCGCTCACACCCCCTCGCACCGCCACCCTCCTCTCCCTGGTCGCCCTCGTCGTCGCCGTCCTCGCCTTCGATCTGGACGCCGGTCTGACCGCGATCACGCTCGCCGTCCTCCTGAGCACCGCCTGGCCGGAGGACAGCCGTAAGGCGGTCGGCGAGATCGCGTGGCCGACGGTGCTGCTGATCTGCGGTGTGCTGACGTACGTCGGTGTACTGGACGAGATGGGCACGATCACCTGGGCCGGTGAGGGCGTCAGCGGCATCGGCGTACCGCTGCTGGCCGCCGTACTGCTCTGCTACATCGGCGCGATCGTGTCGGCGTTCGCCTCGTCCGTCGGCATCATGGGCGCGCTGATCCCGCTGGCCGTGCCGTTCCTGGCGCAGGGCGAGATCGGGGCGGTCGGGATGGTGGCGGCGCTCGCGGTGTCGGCGACGGTCGTGGACGTGAGCCCCTTCTCGACGAACGGCGCGCTCGTGCTGGCCGCGGCACCGGATGTCGACCGTGAGCGTTTCTTCCGGCAGCTGATGGTGTACGGAGGGATCGTGGTGGCGGTGGTGCCCGCGGTGGTGTGGCTGGTGATGGTCGTGCCGGGTTTCGGGTAGGCGCGTGCCCCCGCGCACGTCGGCAGCGACAGACAACGGCAGACAGCGACAGCTAAGGAGTACGACGCGTGTCCTCTCTCTTCCCGGCACTCACGTCCGGTCCGGCGGGGCGAGCAGCCCTGAGGTTCGGTGACCGGGCCCTGACGTACCCGGAGCTCGCCGCCGCGACCGGTGCCCTCGCGGACCGGATCGCGGGCAAGGGCCGGGTCGCCGTCTGGGCGACGCCGACGCTGGAGACCGCCGTCGCCGTGGTGGCGGCACTGGAGGCCGGGATCGCCGCCGTACCGCTCAACCCGAAGTCGGGCGAGAAGGAGCTGGGGCACATCCTGTCCGACAGCGCGCCGAGCCTCGTACTCGCCGCACCGGGCGAGGAACTCCCCTCCCCCCTGCGCGACTTGGAGCGCGTCGACGTCGACGTGCGGGCCGTCGGCTCCTGCCCGGACGAGCAGGCCACCGAGGCCGACCCCGCCCTGATCGTCTACACCTCCGGCACCACCGGCCCGCCCAAGGGTGCCGTGATCCCGCGCCGCGCCGTCGCGCACACCCTGGACGCGCTCGCCGACGCCTGGCAGTGGACCGGCGACGACGTACTCGTCCACGGCCTGCCCCTGTTCCACGTCCACGGCCTCGTCCTCGGCATCCTCGGCCCCCTGCGCCGCGGCGGCTGTGTACGGCACCTCGGCAGGTTCAGCACGGAAGGAGTCGCGCGCGAGCTGAACGACGGCGCGACCATGGTGTTCGGCGTGCCGACGATGTACCACCGCATCGCCCAGGCGCTCCCCGAGGACCCTGGCCTGGCGCAGGCGCTGGGCAAGGCCCGCCTTCTCGTCTCGGGCTCGGCCGCGCTGCCCGTGCACGACCACGAGCGGATCACGGCCGCGACCGGGCAGCGCGTGATCGAGCGCTACGGCATGACGGAGACGCTGATGAACACCAGCGTCCGCGCGGACGGCGAGCCGCGGGCCGGGACGGTCGGCGTGCCGCTGCCCGGCGTGGAGCTGCGGCTCGTGGAGGAGGACGGGACGCCGATCACGTCGTACGACGGCGAGACCGTGGGTGAGATCCAGGTGCGCGGCCCGAACCTGTTCACCGAGTACCTGAACCGCCCCGACGCGACGACCGCAGCCTTCACCGAGGACGGCTGGTTCCGTACCGGCGACATGGCGGTACGCGACGCCGACGGATACGTCCGTATCGTCGGCCGTAAGGCCACCGACCTGATCAAGAGCGGGGGTTACAAGATCGGCGCGGGTGAGATCGAGAACGCGCTCCTCGAACACGCGGGTGTGCGGGAGGCCGCGGTCACCGGCGAACCGGACGCCGATCTGGGCGAGCGGATCGTGGCGTGGATCGTCCCGGCGGATCCCGACTCGCCACCTCCCGCGGAGGAGTTGGCGGACCACGTCGCCGCCCGACTGGCCCCGCACAAGCGTCCCCGCAAGGTCCACTACCTCGACGCCCTCCCCCGCAACGACATGGGGAAGATCATGAAGCGGGCCCTGACCCATGACTGAGCGGCGCCTGTCGGCACGCGAGGTCGTCGCGCGACTCGCCGACGACTCCACGTTCACCGAACTCCCCCACCCGCAACGGCAGTCCGGCCCGGACGGCCCGCTCTCCTGGCAGGGCTACGGCGCCTCACGCGCGCGTGCCGCCGAGCGCACCGGCGAGGAGGAGTCGGTCGTCTGCGGCACCGCGAGCGTGGCGGGCACCCGGGCCGTGCTGTTGGCGTTCGAGTTCGGCTTCCTGGGCGGCTCGCTCGGCGAACGCACCGGGGACCGGCTGGAGGCGGCGTACGCCTACGCCCGCGCCCACCGCCTCCCGGTCGTCCCGCTGGTCGCCACGGGCGGCAGCCGCATGCAGGAGGGCATGGTGGCGCTGACCCAACTCCAGCGTGTGGCCCGCCAGTCGGCGCTCACGCGGGAGGCAGGCCTGCCTCAGATCGCGGTCCTGCGCGACCCCACGACGGGCGGCGGCTGGGCCACGCTCGGCGCGGGGGCCGACGTCGTCCTCGCCCTGCCCGGCGCCCAGGTCGGCTTCGCGGGCTCCCGGGTCCGCCCACCCGACGCGGATCCGGCGGCGTACACGGCTCAGGCGCAGGTGGCGGCGGGGGCGGCGGACGCCGTCGTACAGCCGGCGGAACTGCGGGAGGTGCTGGGGCGCTGGCTGCGGTTGCTGGCGGGACCGCCCGCGCCGGAGGCCCCGGTGCCCCGCGCCCTGGGCGCGCACGACCTGCCCGCCACGGGCTGGGACGCGGTCCGAAGGGCCCGGGCACGGCAACGCCCCCGCGCCGAGGCCTACTTGGACGCCTTCACCCACCGCGCCCCGATCAGCGGCGACCGCTGCGGCGGCGTCGACACCGAAGGCATGCTGTGCGGCTTCGGCGCGCACGAGGGCCGTACGGTCGCCTACGCCGCCCAGACGGGGAAGGCCACCCGACCCGCCGGTTACCGCACCGCCGCCCGCCTGATCCGCTTCGCGGACCGACTCGGCGTCCCCGTTCTGACGCTGGTGGACACACCGGGCGCCGCCAATGACGCGGCGGCGGAACGGCAGGGGGTGGGCGCCGCGATCGCCGACCTGTTCGGCGCGGTGGCCGCGGCCCGCGTCCCGATCACGACGCTGGTCATCGGCGAGGGCGGCTCGGGCGGGGCGCTGGCGTTGGCGGCGCCGGGCAACACCTGGGCCACGCCGGACAGTTACTTCTCGGTCATCGCGCCCGAGTTGGCGGCGGCGATCCTGAAGCGGGGGCCGGGGGAGGTGGAGGCGACGGCGGATCAGCTGCGGATCCGGCCGCAGGACCTGGTGGAGTTGGGCGTGATCCGGGGGGTCGTCGAGGGGTAGGGCGGGGGCGGGAACCGGGTCGGAAACCGGGACAACCTCAACGCCCGTCCGGAACAATGGTCCTGCTCGACGGACGACGGGGCGACAGGGTGACGGGGGCGTCATGACAGGCCTGAAGGGTGCCGAGTGGCACGCCCGGATCTCGTGCGGGGGCAGGGTGTCCGGCGCGGGCTTCCTGGTGGCCCCGGACAAGGTGCTCACCTGTGCGCACGTCGTCGAGAACAGCGGCTTCGACCCGGTGACCGTGACCTTCCCGCAGCGCCCCGGGGACGCTCCGGCGGCCGCGCGGGTCGTGGCGCACGGCGGCTGGGACGGCCGCGTCAACGAACTGGGCGATCTGGCCGTGCTGGAACTCGACCGCGAGATGGCGATCGCCCCGGCGTCGCTCGCCCCGGCCGACGCGGCACACGGCGACCGCAAGCTCGTGGCCTACGGGTTCCCGGCCGGGTACGACGAGGACGGCACGATCGCCGAGTTCCGTACCGTCGCGGCGCAACTGTTGATCAGCGGCGAGTGGGTCCAGCTGGAGGCCTGGAGCGGGCACGGCCAGCCACTGGCCGTCGGGTTCAGCGGCGCCGCGGTCGCCCTGGTCGACACCGGCCAGGTCATCGGCATGGTCACGGCAGCGGCCCGCCCCCACGGCGTACGCACCGGCCGGATGATGCCCACGCACGTCCTGGCTCGCTACTGGCCCGACCTCAGCGCCCTCGTGCCGATACCGGGTTCCGCGCACCTGCGGGGCACGCCGAGCCCAGGGCACGCGTACGTCGACGGTGCGCCCGGGCGGGACCTCGCGCCCCCGCACGGCGTGCCGACACCGCGTCCCGCGCACTGGGCGCCCCCGGGACCCGCGCACTGGACGCCCCCGGGACCCGCGCACGCGCCTGGGATGCCCGCTCCGCATGCCGTGCCCGACCTGGACGTACCCCCTCCGTGCCCAGCACCCCACCACCACACCCCTACCCCGAGCCCCGGCCACCCCGACGGTCCCCGGCTGCGCGCGCTCGTCGAGAAGGCCGCCCGTGCCGGTCTCGACTGTGACCCCGTCCGGCTCTACGCCGCCGCCGCGGGCCCGTTCGATCCGTTGCCGCCCGTCGAGGGCTTCGGGTCGTTGTGGTCGGCGGCGTGGTTCGTGCTGTGCGAGGTGGACGACCCGGGCACCGTGACCCGGTTCGCCGAGCGGCTCGACGCCCTGCTCACCGCCCCGCCCCCGGCCGAGACCGGCGCCATCCTCGTCGAGCTGGGCCACAGCGGCGCCGGCGACGACCTGGTGCGGGTCGAGGTGTCGGCGTACAGCGCGGGGCGCCGGCATCCGGTCCCGGCGGAGACGGTTCCGAGGTCCCGGCTGCGCGCGTACGTCCAGGAGCGGATCGAGGACGCCTTCTGTCATCTGACGCCCGGCGCCGACGAGTTGATCGCCTTCGCGCTGCCCCGCGACTGGCTGGACTGGCCGGTCGACCGCTGGGAGAAGGGCCCCGACGACGACACACCGCTCGGCTGCGTCCACCCGGTGGTGGTCACCGACCACGCCCGGCGCAGAACGAGCACCCGGCACATCCTCACCAGCGCCTGGCAGCGCCTGGACTCCCGCACCGGCGCCCGTGTGCACCGCGTCGCGTGCGGGGGCGCCGAGGACCCCAGGAAGCTGCGGCTGGCGCTGGTGCAGTCCGAGGTGTGCCTGGCGGGGTTCGGCGCGACACCCCGTTCGGCCCGCACCCGCCCGCACTTCGAGACGTCGCTCACCGCACCGGCCCCGGTGATCGTGTGGTCGCGGCAGGGCTGCGACCCGGACCAGGCCGACTGCGCGGGCTCCGCCGACTGCCCCGGTACGGCGTTCCTGGAGGCCCTCGACGGACTCGCCACCCGCGTGCCGCCTGCCCAACTCCCTCGCCAGGTCCTCGGTCTGCGCCAGCGGGCCGACGCGGAGGACGACCACTGGGCGCGCGACATCCAGCTCCTGTGGGACGACCCCCGCCGCTTCACCGACCCGCACGCCACGGCCGTACACACAAGGTCACCCGTCGCCTGACCCGTCGCCTGACCGGCGCCGGAAACCGTCAACGGAGAGCAACCGGAGAGAGCGCCCCATGCCGCACTGGTCCGTCTACACCGGCACCAACGAGCCGCACGACGGCATCGCCGAGCTGCCCCCGCCGCCGCCCTGGCGGGCGTTCGACGGCGGCCCTGCGCTGCCGCCGCCCGGCGAGACCGACGACGAGGCGGCGGTCTCCCCGGACCGTGTGCACCGGGCGAGGACCTACGTGCCGACCCCCGAGAGCGTCCAGCTGGTCAACGCAGCGCTCTGCCTGCGCCGCCCGCTGCTGGTCACCGGCCCGCCCGGCACGGGCAAGTCGTCCCTCGCCTACGCGGTCGCCCGCGAGCTGTGCCTGGGCCCCGTCCTGCGCTGGAACATCACCAGCCGCAGCACCCTCGCCGACGGTCTCTACCAGTACGACCCGCTCTCCCGCCTGTACGCGGCGCGCAGGGACGACGGCCACGGCCCCGCCGCCGACGGCGTCGAGGACCATCTGCGCCTCGGCTCCCTGGGCACCGCCCTCCTCCCCTACGACCGCCCGCGCGCCCTCCTCGTCGACGAGATCGACAAGAGCGACCTCGACCTCCCGAACGACCTGCTGAACATCCTGGAGGAGGGCCAGTACGAGATCCCGGAACTGGTCCGCGCGGCCCGCCACTCCCCCGACGGCACGGCCCATGTCCTCGCCGACGGCACGGACACCCCGGTGACGATCTCCCGCGGCC
Source organism: Streptomyces cyaneus (assembly GCF_004028635.1). Lineage (GTDB taxonomy): Bacteria > Actinomycetota > Actinomycetes > Streptomycetales > Streptomycetaceae > Streptomyces > Streptomyces cyaneus. Next base: position 719,033 of record NZ_ML138678.1, read on the forward strand.
GGGTCCGCTGCCGCGCCTTCCCGTTCGTCGTCCTGACCAGCAACGGCGAACGCGAGTTCCCGCCCGCCTTCCTGCGCCGCTGCGTCCGACTGCGGCTGCGCCGCCCCGACCGCGACCAGCTCACCGACATCGTCCGCGCACACCTGGGCGAGCCCGACACACGGGCGGAGGCCCTGATCACCGAGTTCCTGACCCGCGCCGGCACCGGCGCACTGGCCACGGACCAGCTCCTCAACGCCATCTACCTCACCGGCATCGCCGGCCTCGAAGCCGACTCCCGGGAGAAGCTGGCCGAGCAGCTCATGCCTTATCTGAGCGCGGCGGCTGACGGCGATGGATTCTGAGGGGCGGGGGCGGGCGGTCTCCCGGCCGGAGGCTCCTGTGCAGAGCGCTCCTGCGCAGAGCGAGGGTTCCGCCGTCGCTCGGCTGGCGGCCGTTCTGACCGCCGTGACGGGTGGGGACGCCTCCGCGGAAGCCGGGCCCACGTCTCGCGAGCTTGCCGAACTGCTGTGGTTCGCCGGGCAGTTGGGCGGCACAGAAGGGAATCGGGCCGAACGGGAGTCACCCGCCGGGCACCTGCGGGAGAGTGCCGTCGACACACCCCCCGCCCCCACCGCCGTACCACCGCCCCCAGCCCCCCGCAGCACGCCCCACCAGTCCCCCACCCCACCCCCCGACGACCGCATCCCCCTCCACCTCCCGGAGCCCCCGCGCCCCGACAGCCCGCCCTCGCGCGGCACCACCCCGCTCCTCGCCCCGGCGCCCCCGATGCTCCCCCACCCCCTCGCTCTGCAACGCGCCCTGCGTCCCCTCAAACGCAAGGTCCCCTCGCCCCGCGCCCGGCTCCTCGACGAGTACGCCACCGCCGACCGGATCGCCCGGCTCGGCGGACGTCCCGACGTCTGGCTCCCGGTGCTGCGCCCGGCGCCGGACCGCTGGCTGCGCCTGAACCTGGTGTACGACGCGGGCCCGACGATGCCCGTGTGGCGCCCCCTGGTACGCGAACTGCACACCGCGCTCGCCCAGTCGGGCATCTTCCGCACGGTCACCGTGCACCGGGCCACCCCGGACGGCCGCGCCCACCACGTCCCCGCGCTCGCCGACGGCCGCACGGTCACCCTGGTCGTCAGCGACTGCATGGGCCCGCAGTGGCGCCCCGGCCCGGCGGGCGACCGCTGGTACCGCACCCTGCGCCGCTGGGCGACCCGCATGCCCCTGGCCGTCGTACAGCCACTGCCCGAACACCTCTGGCACACCACGGCCCTGCCCGCCGCCCCCGGCCTGCTCACGGCTCCGACGGCGGCGGCGCCGTCGGCCGCGTTGACCTTCGCGCCGTACGACGCGACACCCCACTCGCACGACCTGTCCGTCCCCCTCCCCGTCCTGGAACCGGCCCCGGCCTGGCTCGCCAACTGGGCCGCCCTGATCGCAGCACCGGGCGGCGGCCACGCACCCGGCGCCCTGGCCTGGCTGCCACCCGCGCCCCTCCCGCCCGCCGAACCGGCCCCCGACATCGCCGCGTTGCCGTCGCAGGACCTGGTGCTGCGGTTCCGGGCGACCGCGTCCCCGGAGGCGTTCCGCATCGCCGGCCATCTCGCCCTGGCCGACCCTTCCCTGCCGGTGATGCGCCTCGTCCAACGCGCCCTGGACCGCAGCCCGCGCCCCCAGCACCTCGCCGAGATCATCCTCAGCGGCCTGCTGACGGCGATCCCGGGACCGCCGGGGTCGTACGAGTTCCGGCCGGGCGTACGGGAGTTGCTGCTGCGGTCGTTACCGCGTACGGCGCGGGCGCGGACCCGTGAATTCCTCGCCCGGGTCGGCGGGTTGATCGACGAAGAGGCGGCGATCAGGCCGGGCGAGTTCCGGGCGGAGGCGCGAGCGGGCGACGGCTCGGAGGGCGGGGGTGCCGCCTTCGCGACGGTCAGGGAGGAGACGGTACGGCGGCTCGGTGGAGGAGGTGGGGGCAAGGACCTCTTCGCCGGGCGGTATCGGCTGCTGGGGCGGCGGGGGCCGAGTCAGCGCATGTGGGCGGCGGTCGACGTGTGGACCGACCTGCCGGTGGTCGTCCACCGCTATCCGGTTCAGCAGGCTCCGCAGGAGCGGTTCCTGCGGGAGGCGCAGGCCCTGACGGAGCTGCGGCACCCGAACGTGGTGCGCGTGCTGGACCACGGCGTGGAAGGTGAACACCCGTACCTGGTCGCCGAGTTCGTGGACGGCGTCACCCTGGCCGAACTGCAGCTGGGCAGCGGGCCGGGGGTCTCCTTCCGGGTCTTCGCCCAGCTGGTCGCGGACGTCGTGCCCGCGCTGGAGGCCCTGCACGAGCGCGGCCTGGTGCGCGGGCAGGAAGGCTGGGACGGTCTGCTGCTGCGGCCGGACGGGTCGGTGATGATCAGCAGGTTCGCGCTGGGGGAGCAGTCGGAGGGACACGATGAGCGGTCGGACTTCCTCATGTTCGGGTCGCTGCTGAGGGACTTGGCCTCGAACAGTCCAGCCAGCCTGCGATTCCAGCGGATGCTGGCGGAACTGGCCCGGGGCGAGAACCCGGTCGACGCCGTACGGCGACTGCCGCGCTCGACAGCCTTCGACTGGTCACTGAGCGGGCTGGAGGCCGACCGACTGCGCATCACCCTGCTCGGCCCGATGAACATCAGGCGCTCAGGACGGTTCCTCACCCTCCCGCCCCCGGATGCCCAGGCCGTGCTGTGCATGCTCCTTTTCCAACAGGGCCGCCGCGTCAGTCTCGACACACTGGCCAAGGGCCTGTGGGAGCGGCCTCCGTGGGGATTGGAGGCGGTGAGCCGCCTTCGCGAGGTGGCCACAGAGCTGCGGCAATGCCTCGGCCCCGGCACCCTCGCCGAACTCCCCGACGGCTACGCCCTCCATCTGCCCGGCAACCGCCGGAGCGACTACCTCGACGTACACCACTGCGAGGAAATCGTCGACAGCCGCACCGACGTTCTGACTCCAGAAACCCAACGCTCCATCGTCCAGGACGCCTTGAGCCTCTTCTACGGCGACCCACTGGACGGCGTCCCCGGCCCGGCCGCGCACGCCACCCGCGCCCGCCTGCGCGCCCTGCGCCTCAGCCTGTACGCCACCCGCGCCGAACTCGACCTGAAGATGGGCGACTTCGCGCAGGCGGCGACCGACCTCACCGCTCTCGTCCAGGAGCACCCGGACCGCGAGGACTTCCGTCGGCTGCACATCCTGGCGCTGAAGGGTGTGGGGCGGACAGCGGAGGCAATCGAGGCGTACGAGTCCTACGAGGAGTACCGACAGCAGTACGGCACCCCCGTCGATCCGGCTCTGCAGGAGCTGTACCACGAGTTGCGCCCCACGCCACGCCCGACGATCGTCCTCGAAGCCCCGGGGCTGAGCGAGCACCCGGAGGCCCACCGCGCCCTCCGTCGCGCCGCGGACCGATTGCTCTCGGCGGCACAGCTGGTCGTGGAACAGTACGAATTGCTGGCCCGCGAGGACGGCTACGTCGTCCTCATCGAGCCCGACGCCGCCGTCCTGCCGGTGGTGAGCGCGGCGCTGCTCCACCTTCCGGTCGCGCTCGCCGAGTTGGAGGACCCACCGAAGTTCCGGGTCACGTTCTGGCACAGCCCTTGGATCGCGGGCGTGGACGAGCCCGCCGTCGCGCCCGACGTACGGACAGCCCTGGAGCCGCTCGCCGCGGACATCACGGTCGTCGTCTCGCCGGAGCTGCACGCGGAGCTCTCCAGCACTTCGGCATTCCTGCCGCTGCACCGCGGCACACCCGGATCTGAGCCCATCGCCTGGTACTGCCCCTTGTCCCTGCGGGCGTCCGAACCGGAGCCCGCTCCCCGCGACCTGGTACGCGGCCCCTTCACCAAACCTGACATCCTGGGCCTGCGCGCCTCGGACCCGAGCCGTACGGCCATCGTCCACACCCGGCCCGACGGCGCCCTCACCCTCCTCAACCCGGACCAGCCCTGGGGCAAACGCCGCCCCCTCGACGTCACGTACTACGAGGTCGACCTCACCATCCACAGCTCAGCGCATCAGGTCGCCCTCCCGAGTTCCGGCGGTGGCACCTTCGCGGCCACCTTCGAGCTCTCCTGGCATGTGTCCGACCCGGTCGCCTTCGTCCTCGGCGAGACCGCGCAGGTCGCGAACGTCCTGATCGAGCACTTCCACAACGAGGCGTTCCGCATCACCCGCCGGCATCCGCTGCGCCGGGCCGGTGCCGCCCAGCAGGCCGTGGAGAACGGGCTGCGCAGGTGGCCCGTGCCGGGGTTGTCGGTGACGTGCTCGGTCCAGTTGACGTCGGAGGTGCAGCCCGCCCCGGCTCCCCAGACCCCGGCTCCCCAGAAACCGCCCGCCGGGGCCCCGCTGACCCCGGCGGACCTCCTGGGCGCCGCCGACATCGTGCTGCTCGGCTTCGAAGGCCCCCTGACCAGGCCGTTCTCCACGAAGGGCGCCCGCAGTGCCGCCCTGGAGCTGCTCTCCGTGGTCGTCGATCACCGCGACCCCGAGGACGCGCTGGCGGGCCGTCCGCTCACCGCCGAGGGCAATGGCCCGATCCCGCTCCAGGAAGAGATGGTGCACCCCCTGGACGTACTGCGCGCGTTCGCCGACAGCAGCGTCGCCCCCCTCCTCCGGGACCGCCTCGACGAGCTCGAACTGCGGGCCGTGGCCCAGGCCCGCCCCACCCCGGGCGCCGCCGACCTCGTCCGCGTCCTGCGCATCTCCGGTCGCGCCGTGGCTGTCGTCACGAACTTCTCCGAGCGGGCTGTCCACCGCCATCTGGACTACCCAGGACTCCCCCTGACAGCGATCTTCGGCCGGGGCCGGCTGCTGATGCCCGATCCGGAATGCCTCCGCCTCGCCCTGAACCACTTCGGCCGACCCGCCGTCAGCCTCCTGGTCACCTCCACGGCCGCCGAGGTCACCGCCGCCCGGCAGCTGGACCTGCCCGTCATCGGCTACGCCGACTCCCCCGCCACCGAACGGCGCCTGCGCAAGGCCGGCTGCGACCTGATCGTCGACTCCCTCCAGCCCATACTCGAAGCCACCCGCTCCCTGTGACCCGACACGCCGCCTGACTCCCCATCAGATGCAAAACCCCCCATTCAGCGGCACCCCACCCGGCCCCCTCCAAAAGGCGCCCCCCTCCCGGCCGCCCGCACGATGCGAGGGAGGCCGCCACACATGCCGGCCCCGCACACAACGACCCACACACCCCACGCGAGGCCCGCCACCCACCCGGCGGACCCATGGTCTGCGCTCTCGGGAGGACCCCCCATGACCGCCACAATGGAGCAGCTGCGCCGCTGCCACTTCGCCGTCGACCTGGGGGCGGCCAGGACCCGCGTCTATGTGAAGGGCTCCGGGCTCGTCGTCGACCAGCCCTCCGCCGCCGCCGTCAACACCCGCACCGGCGCCCTCATCGCGGTCGGTGAGTTCGCGGAGAGGATGACCGGCCGTACCCCGGACTACATCCGTGTCGTACGGCCCGTCTCCGGCGGCACCGTCGTCGACATCGAGATGGCGCAACGCATGCTGCGGCAGCTCATCGGCGACAAAGTCCGCCGCACGCTGCGCCGCAAGCCCTTCCTGCGCGCCGCGGTCTGCACTCCGCACAACCCCGACCCGCTCGCCCAGCGCGCTGCCATCGAGACGCTCGTCGGGCTCGGCGCGCGGCGTGTGGAGCTCGTGGACACGCTCATCGCCGCCGCCGTGGGGTGCGGGCTGCCCGTGGAGCAGCCCGAGGCCAGCATGATCATGGTGTGCGGGGCGGCCGCGACCGAGGTCGCCGTGCTCTCGCTGGGCAATATCGTCACCGCCGAACGCGTCCTGGTCGGCGGCGAGGCCGTCGACCACGCCATCGTGCAGCACCTGCGCCACGAGCACGAACTGATGCTGCCCAGCCAGAGCGTACGGCCCCTGCAGCTCGCGCTCTCCGGCAACGGGCTCACGCCGCACGGCCCCGCCTCCACCGAGATCCACGGCCGCGACGTCTGCACCGGTCTCGCCCGCAGCGTCCAGGTCGACACCGCCGCCGTACGACACGCCATCCAGACGCCGCTCACCGGCGTCCTCGACAGCATCGGCAAGGTGCTGCGCGACTGCCCGCCCGATCTGGTCGCCGACCTCGCCGACCGGGGGATCATGATGGTCGGCGGGAGTGCGCTGCTGCCCGGGTTCGACCAGATGCTGCGGCAGGCCACGCGCATGCCCGTGCACATCGCCGAGCGGCCCGACATCTGCGCCGTGCAGGGTCTGGGCACCATGCTGGAGGGCAAGATCGAGCCGTTGGAGCTGGACCCGGCCACCTGAACGCCGGGCGCGCGCCCGGCCGGGTCACCGCGGCCGGGGTCGGCCCGTCAGCGCGTCATTGCATCAGCCCTTCAGCGCGGCGATCTCCTCCGCCAGACTCGGCGCCAGCTGCCCGGCCGCCGTCACGTCCTTGCGGTCGGCGGCCTCGCGGGCCTCGCGCAGGTCGGCCGTGACCGCGGCCGCCTCGGCCCGGGGCGCTTCGTCCTTCAGCCGCTCCCAGACGAGTTCGAGGCTGGTGACGTCACCAGCGACGGCTCCCTCGTCCCCGGCCCCGGCGTCGATCCCCAACTGCCGTGCCCACAGGGCGAACCGGTCCAGGTCCACCGTCCGCACCGGCTCGTGACGCAGCCGCAGATCCGAGGTGTTCTGCGCCACCCGCAGCGCGGCACCGAGCGCCTCCTCGTCGTCCTTCGCGGCGACGGCCTCGTCGAGCGTGTCGAGGTCGCGTGACATCTGCCGGTCCAGCAGTTTCGGTACGGCGTCGGAGTCGCGGTACGCCGACCACGCGCCCTGCACCGCGCCCAGGTCGGCGTCGGTGACCTCGCCGTCCTGCGCGGCCTGCGCCGCCCGCTCCAGTGCGGCCAACTCCCGTGGCAGCGGCCCCTGTTGGGAGTCGGTCGGCACCGCGAGCGACACCGCCTCCAGGTCTCCGCCCGCGTTGCCGGTGGAGAACTCGCCGTAGCCCGGCGCGAAGGTCTTGTCCTCGGTGGAGCCGTCCATGTGCAGTTCGCGCACCGTCATCGCGCCCTCGACCTTCCCGTACGGCCCGTCGACGGTCTGGTCGACCTCCCTCACGGTGACCTCCTCGAAGACGACGCCGGGGAGGTTCTCCGGCCGGTAGACGTCACCCTTCTCCGGATGCGCAGGCATGATCATCGCGGCGGGCGCCCCGTCCCGGCCCGCCTGCCAGGTGCCCTCCGTGTCCGCGACCACGCCGTCGTCGTAGTTGAAGACGTTCTCGCCGAGGTACCAGACGGAACCGTCGTCGGCCTGGGCGTACCAGTCGAGGGCGACCTCGTGGATACGGCCGTCGGCGAAAGCGACGTACTGCTGGATCAGGGCCTGGACGGTCCTGTCGTCGAAGGTGATCGTCTTGCTGCCGGGCAGTGTGCTGACCTCGGTGCGGAACACCTCGCCGTCCGCCTGGCCGCCCATGACGACCTGGTCGACCTCGCTGGTGGGGTGCAGCGGGTTGGTGATCGGCGTCGGGTGCGTGAACGTCGGCTCGGTCAGGTCGACGCGGTCGTTCTCGGGGGCGAGCGGCAGACAGTCCTTGCCCGTCTCGCCGGTCTCCTCGTCGACGACGCGCACACAGTCGTCGGTGCCCGTCCGCTCCGATCCGCCGGCGTTCCCGGAACAGGCGCCGGCCATCAGCACAACGGCGCCCACGACGGCCCCTGGCCACAGGATCCTGTGCTGAGTGTTCATGGCGGCCTCCTCGATGCCGGTCCGATGGTCCGAGCATCGCCCGCCCGCACTGAACGCAGCCTGAACGCCCCTGAACGCCCTGTCAGAAAGCGGGGTGAGACCATTGCCACCAGCAAAAAACCACCAGTAGTGCCGGGGGAATGCGTGGCCCAGGGGCAAGTGACCTACAACGTTTCGTACAGCGTGTCTCCCCCGAGCATCCGCAACACGGCCGACCCTGGTGCCGTATGGCTCCACCGCGACACGACCGCCGCTCCCGCGCTGGTGCTGTCCGGGTCCGACCGCGCCTTCCACGTCGTCGGCCATGGCAGCAGCGGCAGCCACTCCCTCGCCAGGGTGGTGACCGAGCAGTCCCCGTCCCGGGTGAGCGGGCGGCCCGGCGTCTACCGCGTGGTGGACCCGCAAGGCGCACCGCTGGGGCGGATGACGCTGCGTCGGGGCCTGCTGCTCGGGTTCGGCCGGACGCGGTGGACGGTGGAGCCGGTCGCGGGCCCGGCGCTGCGGGGGTTCCGGGGCCGCATGGGGTGGTGGGTGCTGTGGTGGCCGTTCGGGTTTCCCCTCAGCCTGGTGGTGGCGATCTGGTCGGTCTTCTCCGATTGGGGCGACGGCGGCTTCCGCGCGCCTCGCCGGGTGATCTGGCGGGACGATTCGGGCCGTGCCCACGTCGTCTTCCGCGGCATGGCGGAGGACTACCAGGTCCTCACGGTCGGCTGGGATCCACGCCTGATCGCCGCGCTCATCGGCCTCCACCAGTCGTTCGACCCGAACGAGGGGGCGAAGACGGGGGGCTGGTACAAGAGCTGAGCCAAGAGCTGAGCCCCTCCCCCGGCGACCACCGTCACTCCTCGGCCGACGGCAGCAGCACCGTGAACCGCGCCCCGTCCAGCCCTTCGCTCACCCCTGCCTCCACCCGCCCCCGGTGCGCCGCCGCCACCTCCGCGACGATCGCGAGGCCCAGTCCCGCGCCGCCCGCCCCGCGCGCACGGGACTCGTCCAGCCGTACGAAACGGTCGAAGACCCGCGCCCGTTCGGTGGCCGGGATGCCGGGACCGTCGTCCTCCACCACCAGCCGCACCCACCCGTCCCCGGCGTCCGCCAGCGCGAACGCCACCCGCTCGCGGGCATGCCGGGCCGCGTTCTCGCCCAGGTTGCGCACCAGGCGCCCGAGCGCCTCCGCGTCGCCGGTCACGCGGGCCGCGCCCACCGCCGTGCTGTCGACCCGCAGGCCCGGCGAGGCCGAGCGCAGCCGGCGTACCTCCGCCAGGACCAGGTCGTCCAGGTCGACGGGCCGTCGGCCACCGCGCAGCAGGGCGTTCTCGTCGGCGCGGGCGAGCAGCAGCAGGTCGTCGACGAGGCGCTGCATGCGTACGGCCTCGTCCAGGACCGTGCCGGCCAGGGAGCCGGTGTCGGACCGCTCGGGGTGGGCGAGGGCGACCTCGGCGTGCTGGCGGACGGTGGCGACGGGTGAGCGCAGTTCGTGCGAGGCGTCGGAGACGAACCGGCGCTGGGCGGCCTCGGCCCGGGCCACTCGGCGCAGCGCCCGGCCGACGGCGATCCAGGTGGCGGTGGCCGCGAGGGCGAGCAGGACGGGCAGGCCGATGAGCAGCAGCCAGGTCACCGTGTCCGTGGCCTCGGCGACCCCGGAGGCGTCCCGCCCGTCGAGGACGACCAGTTCGCGGGCGCCGTCCCGGGCGCCGACCGCGACCACCAGGAAGGGGTCGTCGTCCAGCGGGGTGTCGACGGAGGCGCTCCCGCCGGGGTCCAGCCGGGCCAGCGCGGGCTGTCCCTCGACGTTCTCGCTGGCCGCGACGACCGTGCCGTCCGCGGCGACGACCTGGAGGAACTCCTCGTCGGGAGCGGCCACGGTCGGCGCGGGCACCCCGCGGCCCGCCTCGATGACCCGGGCCACGTCCGAGGCGCGGGCCCGGGCGGCGTTCCGTACGTCGTCGCTGAGCTCGGTGCGCAGCCCGACGACGAGCCCGACCCCGGCGGCGACCAGGGCGAGGGCGACGGCGAGCACGACGACGACCGTGGCCCGGACCCTTACCGCCCGCAGCCTGCGCTCGTATCGCTCACCCGTCATGTGCTTGTGGGCCTCACCCGTCATCGGGCACGAGCCGATACCCGTGCCCGCGCAGAGTCAGTAGCGACTGCCGCCCGAACGGCCGGTCGACCTTGTTGCGCAGCCGCCGTACGTACACCTCGACGATGTTCGGATCGCCCTCGAAGTCGTCGCCCCACACGTGGTCGAGGATGGTCCGCTTGGACACCACGTCCCCGGCCCGCCGCAGCAGGAACTCCAGCACCGCGAACTCCCGCGCGGTGACCTCGACGGCGCGCCCGGCCCGGCTGACCGTGCGGGCCGCCGGGTCGAGCCGCAGATCACCCGCGGCGAGCACGACGGGCCGCTCCCGCGCCTCGCGCCGCAGCAGCGCCCGGAGCCGGGCGAGGAGTACGGCGTAGGAGACGGGCTTGGTCAGATAGTCGTCGGCGCCGGTGTCGAGGCCCTCGATCTCGTCCCACTCGCCCTCTTTGGCGGTGAGCATGAGGATCGGCGTCCAGTCGCGCTCGGCGCGCAGCGACCGGCAGACGCGGTAGCCGTTGAGCCCCGGCAGCATGACGTCGAGCACGATGGCGTCGTATCTGTTCTCGCGGGCCAGCCACAGCCCGTCCACCCCGTCGAGCGCGATGTCGACGGCGAAGCCCTCGGCCTCCAGGCCGTCCCTGAGCCCCGCCGCGAACCGCTCCTCGTCCTCGACGACCAGCACCCGCATGCCCTCACGCTACGTCGGTGAGGACGCCCCGGCCCGGTGTCAGTACGCGGCCCGGTGTCAGTACGGCAGGATCCGCCCCGAGGGGGTGCGTCGGTCGATCTCGCCCCTGGTGTCGCGGGGAGCGGCGGGCCTGCGGGTGACACGAACACGGACGTGGGCCTGGCGGTTCATGGCGCCCTCCTCGTTCTCTGGCTCGGGCCGGTGCGACCAGCCTTCTCTCCGCAACCTTTCGGCACATCGTGCCCACGGAGGCTCTTGTCATGCCTCCGCGGTCGGAATCAGCTCGGGGTACGACGGCGTGCGCCGTTTGTCCTCCTTGCGGTTCCTGCCGAGCTCGAACCGTCGGCTCGCGCTGGCCCCGGCCCGGGAACAGGCGCACGCTCATCAGTAGGGTTCCCGACCCCGTACGGAAGTGATCTCGATGGAAGACAAGAACTGGACCGTCCGGATCCACATCACCGAGGACGGCGACGACACCCGCGCCGAGGCCGTGCTGACCACTCAGAACGCATCGCAGGACACACCGGCCGTCACCGGCCGGGGCGTCGCCCACCGCAATCCCATCGACCGGCCCATCCCCGAGATCGGCGACGAACTCGCCGCCAGCCGCGCCCTGGAGGACCTGGCCATCAGGCTGCACGACATCGCGTCCGACGACATCGTGGAGTTGGCCGGCCCCGTCGACCAGGAACGCAGCCGGGCGTGGGAGACGCCCTAGCCGTCCCGCCAGCTGTACCGCCGCTCCGGCCGCCCCGCGTGCCCGTACCGCAGCGACACCTCCGCCTGCCCGGTGACGCTGAAGTGCTCCAGGTACCGCCGGGCGCTGACCCGTGACACCCCGAGCCGGGCCGCGCACTCGGCGGCGGAAAGGCTGCCGGCGGTCGCGCGCAGCTCCCGTTCGATCAGCTCGGCGGTCTCCACGCTCATGCCCTTGGGCAGGGTGGCCGCCGTGGCGACCGGCGCCGCGCCCCGCGCCAGCGCCCGGTCGACATCGGACTGCCCGCTGACGACCGCCGCGTAGAGGTTGCTCCGCCGCGCCGCGTACTGCTCGAGCCGCGCCCTCAGATCCCCGGCGTCGAAGGGCTTGAGCAGATAGTCGACGACGCCTTGGCGTACGGCGCCGCGGACCGCGTCCGACTCGCGTGCGGCACTGATCACCATGACGTCGCAGTCGTGGCCGGCGGTCCGCAGCCGGGGAATGATCTCCAGGCCGAACATGTCGGGCAGATAGAGGTCGAGCAGCACCAGGTCGGGTTGCAGCTCGGCGACGGCGGTGAGCGCCTGCTCCCCGCAGTTCGCCGTGCCGATCACCCGGAACCCGTCGACGTCGTTGACGAATCCGCGGTGGATCCGCGCCACCATGAAGTCGTCCTCCACGATCAGTACGTCGATCACCGGACTCCCTCCGTCGCCAGGTCGGCCGGACGGCCGACGGACATCCGGGCGGTGAACATGGCACCCGCCCGCGTGTTGGTCACCGAAACCTCGCCGCCCCGGCGTTTGCACACCAGCCGGGTGAGCGCCAGGCCGATCCCCCGGTCGCCGCCTTGCGCGGCCTTCGTGGTGAACCCGTGCGAGAACACCTCCTGCGCGAGCTCGGGCGCAACCCCCGGCCCGGAGTCCCGTACGACGATCTCCACGCTGGAGGCGTCCTGGCGCAGCTCGACCTCGACCCACGCGCCCTGCTCGTCGTCGCCTGCCGCCGGCGATACGGATCCGGCCCCGCTCGCCGCCGCGTCGACCGCGTTGTCCACGAGGTTGCCGAGTACCGTCGCCACGTCCGCCGAGTCGGTCGGCTCCAGCCGCTCCAGGGCGGTGCGCTCGGAGATCTTCAGCCGCACCTTGCGTTCCGCGGCGAGCGACGACTTGGCCATGAGCAGCGCGGCGACGGCCCGGTCGCGGACCCGGCTGGTGAGGTTCAGATCGAGCGACTCGCGGTGTTTGCGCAGGGCGCGGACGTACCGTACGACCTCGTCGTGCTCGCCGATCTGGATGAGCCCGGAGATGGTGTGCAGCTGGTTGGAGAACTCGTGGGCCTGGGCGCGCAGCAGCTCGGTGGTGCTGCGGAAGGAGCCCAACTCGCGCTCCAGCTGGGCGAGTTCGGTGCGGTCCCGCAGGGTCGTCACCGAGCCGAGGCGGCGGCCGTCCTTGGTGACGTCCATCCGGTTCATCACCAGGACGCGGCCCCGGCGTACGACGACCTCGTCCCGCCTGGCGTGTTCGTCGGGCTCTCCCTCGGGCGCGGTCCCGGCCAGGACGTCGTACAGCCGTCCCTCGATGCCGAGGTCGGTCAGGCTCATGCCGACGCAGTTCTCGGGCAGGTCGAGCAGCCCCCGGCCGACGGCGTTGACGAGGGTGAGCCGCTGCTGCGGGTCGAGGGCCACCACGCCCTCGGCGATCCCGAACAGCATCGCCTCCCGGTGTTCGGCGAGCCCGGCGATCTCGCGCGGCTCCATGCCGAAGGTCTGCCGTTTGATCCGCCGGGCCAGCAGCCAGGAGCCGGCCACCCCGAGGACGCTGGCGACGCCGAGGTAGACGAGCAGATAGGACGAGGCGCCCACCAGGCGCTGCCCGACCGACGGCGAGGCCCGCCCGATCATCACGGTGCCGAGGTGGTCCCCGGCCTTGAGGCGGCGGGCCGTGTCGTCCTCCGCATTGAGCACCGGCGCCTGCGCCACCAGCTCGATGACGCCGTTCACCGGCAGCTCGCCGGACCAGCCGCGGCCGTCGGCGACCTGCGGACCGTCGGACGGCATCCGCGTGCCGACGAGGGTGGGGTTGGTCGAGGCGACGATCTTGCCGCCGGCGTCGGCGACGGTGGCCGAGGTGACGCCGGACCTGGTCAGCGTGGACTGGAGCAGCGGGGCGAGCATCTCGGCCGGCGCGGGCCGGACCAGCTGGGTGCGCACGAGCGGGTTGCCGGCCATCTCCTCGGCGAGCGCGGTCACCCGGCGTCCCTCGACCCGGTCGAAGGTCGCCTTCGACTGGGCCAGCGAGACCGCGGCGACGGCGGCCAGCACGATCACGACAATGGCGAGCTGCCATCTCAGCAGCTCACCGGCGAGCGTGTGGCGCCGTTGGCGCCGTTGGCGCCGCTGGCTCCGTTGGCTCCGTTGTCGTCGTGCCGTTATGACCACTATGAACTCAACCTTCAATGGTCACAGAACCAAGACGGGGTGTCTCAGGAATCGCACAATCATGGCGCCGGATCGGCCCAAGCGAAAGAGATGAGCCATGAGAACTCGACGAGCCGCACTTGTCGGAGCTCTTGCCGCCGCGTCCATGCTCGCGGTCAGCGCATGTGGTGCCACCGCCGACAAGGACGAGTCCGGGAGCGGAGGCGGGGACGGGAAGCCCGTGACGGGCCTGCGCCTCATGGTCCCCAACACCCCGGGCAGCGGTTACGACCTCACCGCCCGCACCGTCACCCAGGTCATGCAGGACACCAAGGTCGCCTCCGGCGTCCAGGTCTTCAACCTGCCCGGCGCCAGCGGCACCGTGGGCCTGCAGCGCCTGGTGAACGAGAAGGGCAACGGCAAGCTGGCCATGCAGATGGGCCTGGGTGTCGTCGGAGCCTCGTACACCTCCAAGTCCGAGGCGACCCTGACCGACACCACGCCGATCGCCAAGCTGATCGAGGAGGCCGGCGCGATCGTCGTGCCGAAGGACTCGCCCTACAAGACGATGGACGACCTGGTCACCGCCTGGAAGAAGGACCCCAAGAAGCTCGCCGTGGGCGGCGGCTCCTCGCCGGGCGGCCCCGACCACCTCCTGCCGATGCAGCTGGCGAAGGCCGTCGGTATCAAGCCGAAGGACGTCAACTACGTCTCGTACGACGGCGGCGGCGAGCTGCTGCCGGCCATCCTCGGCAGCAAGATCGCCTTCGGCGCGAGCGGTTTCGGCGAGTTCCTCGACCAGATCGAGGCCGGTCAGGTGCGTGTCCTCGCGGTGACGAGCGAGAAGCCGATCGACGCGCTGAAGGAAGCCCCGACCCTCAAGGACTCCGGCATCGACCTGGTCTTCACCAACTGGCGCGGCATCGTGGCCCCTCCCGGCATCACCGACGACCAGAAGCAGACCTGGATCGACTCGCTGACCAAGATGCACGCCTCGGACGAGTGGAAGGCGCAGCTGGAGAAGAACGGCTGGGTCGACGCCTTCGCCACCGGTGACGAGTTCGGCAGCTACCTGACCGAGCAGGACAAGGCGGTCGCCGACCTGCTGGCCGAGCTCGGGCTGGCATGAGCTCCGAAGCGAACGAAGAAGTGAAGGACGAACGGACCGTGGAGGACTCCCGTCCGCCCCGGGAGGGCGGGGACCGCGCGCAGTACGGCGTGTGCGTGTTCCTCGCCCTGCTGGGCACCGCGGTGATCGTGGACGCCCTCGGCATCCCGCACATCACCAGCGGCACCGACCCGGTCGGCCCGCGCGCGGTCCCGCTGATCCTGGGCGCGCTCCTGGTGCTGCTCGCCGTGCTGTACGCCGTCGACGTGGCCCGGGGCGGCCGCGGTGAGCCGGAGGCCGGCGAGGACGTCGACCTGTCGAGCGGCAGCGACTGGCGCACCGTACTGCTGCTGATCGCGGTGTTCCTGGCGAACGCCCTGCTCATCGAGCGGCTCGGCTGGGTGATCAGCGGCTCCCTGCTCTTCTGGGGCACGGCGTTCGCCCTCGGCAACCGCCACTACTTCCGCAACCTCCTGATCGCGGTGACGCTCTCCCTGACGACGTTCTACGCGTTCGCGATCGGCCTCGGCGTGAACCTCCCCGCCGGTGTCCTGCAAGGAATCCTGTGAGGCCTGGCCCGTGATGGACAACCTGAACAACCTGATGCAGGGCTTCGCGGACGTCATGGCCCCGCTGAACCTGCTGCTCGCCCTGGTCGGCGTCGTCATCGGCACCGCGGTGGGCGTCCTGCCGGGCATCGGCCCGGCGATGACGGTGGCCCTGCTGCTGCCGGTGACGTACGGCATGGAGCCGGTGCAGGCGTTCATCATGTTCGCCGGCATCTTCTACGGCGGCATGTACGGCGGCTCGACGACCTCGATCCTCCTGAACACCCCGGGCGAGTCCTCGTCCGTCGTCACGGCCATCGAGGGCAACAAGATGGCGAAGGCGGGCCGGGCGGCGCAGGCCCTGGCCACGGCGGCGATCGGCTCCTTCGTGGCGGGCACCATCGGCACCCTGCTGCTGGTCCTGATCACCCCGTTCGTGGTCGACTTCGCGGTCAGCCTGGGCGCCCCCGACTACTTCGCGCTGATGCTGCTGGCGTTCATAGCCGTGACGTCGGTGCTGGGCTCGTCCCGCATCCGGGGCTTCATATCCCTGCTCCTCGGCCTGACGATCGGCCTGGTCGGCATCGACTCGGTGTCGGGCCAGCAGCGACTGACCCTGGGCATACCGCAGTTGGCCGACGGGATCGACGTCGTCGTGGTCGCGGTCGGCATCTTCGCGGTCGGCGAGGCGCTGTGGGTGGCCGCACATCTGCGGCGCAAACCGGCCGAGGTGATCCCGGTCGGCCGCCCGTGGATGGGCAAGAAGGACTGGAAGCGGTCCTGGAAGCCCTGGCTGCGCGGCACGGCGTTCGGCTTCCCGTTCGGCGCGCTGCCGGCCGGCGGCGCGGAGATCCCGACCTTCCTGTCGTACGCCACGGAGAAGCGGCTCACCAAGCACCCCGAGGACTTCGGCAAGGGCGCGATCGAGGGCGTGGCGGGCCCGGAGGCCGCGAACAACGCGTCGGCGGCGGGCACCCTCGTCCCGATGCTGGCGATCGGCCTCCCGACCAACGCCACCGCGGCGGTGATGCTGGCGGCCTTCCAGTCGTACGGCATCCAGCCCGGCCCCCTGCTCTTCGAGCGCGAGGCGAGCCTGGTCTGGGTCCTGATCGCGAGCCTCTTCATCGGCAACCTGCTGCTGTTGCTCCTGAACCTCCCCCTGGCCCCGGCGTGGGCGAAGCTGCTGCAGATCCCGCGCCCGTACCTCTACGCGGGCATCCTGTTCTTCGCCTCGATGGGCGCCTACGCCGTCAACGCCCAGCCGCTGGACCTGTTCATCCTCCTCACCCTGGGCCTTCTCGGCTTCGCCATGCGACGCTTCGGACTGCCGGTCCTGCCGCTGATCGTCGGTGTGATCCTGGGCCCGCGCGCGGAGTTGCAGGGCCGACGCTCCCTCCAGCTCTCCGGCGGCGAGCTGTCGGGCCTGGTGGGCGGCCCGGTGTCGTACACGGTCTACGCGGTGATCGTGCTGGTCCTGGTGTGGCCGCTGATCGGCCGGTTCGTCGTACGTCCCCTGCGCGCGCGAAGCGCCGCCTGAGAGATCTGGAGATCGAGATGACCATCCTGGTCGGCTACGTCCCCTCCCCCGAGGGCGAGGCGGCCCTGCGCGCGGGCATCGACGAGGCCCGTCGCCGCGGCGAGAAGCTGCTGGTGGTGAACACCACCCGGGGCGACGCCTATGTCGACCCCCACTTCGCCCAGGAGCCCGACCTGAGCCACGTACGCGAGGACCTCGCGGCACTGGGCATCGACTTCGACCTCCGCCAGGTCCTCGGCGCCCGCGACGCCGCCGAGGAGATCATCGACCTGGCGGAGAAGACGGAGGTGTCCCTGGTGGTGATCGGCCTGCGCCGGCGCAGCGCGGTCGGCAAGCTGATCATGGGCTCGGCGGCGCAGCAGATCCTGCTGGGCGTGGGCTGCCCGGTACTGGCGGTGAAGGCGCCGGGCGCGTGATCTGAAATGGCCGGGCGCGTGATGTGAAACATACGTGGGCTGCGACATTTACGTTTTCGCCCGATTATGGCTAGCTGGATGTGCTTGCCTCGCGCACAGCGACGCGTCATCGGACGCACCGTCCCAGCCGACCATCCGCCCGGGAGACCCATGCGCCTGCGCGTCCCCTCCGTCCCGCGACCCCCCTCAGCTCCCCGCATCGCCTCCCTTCCGCCCCTCGCCCTGGCCGGCGGCGCGCTGACCGTCGGCATCGGCGGCCTGTACGTCGCCGGGCTGCTGCTCGCGGGCGGGGACATAGACGCCGGTACGACGGTGCGCGGGGTCGACATCGGGGGCCTGAGCCGGGCGGAGGCCGTCCGCAAGCTGGAGGACCGGCTGGGCCCGGCCGGATCGCGGGAGCTGACCGTGACGGTCGGTGACCGCAAGGGCACGGTCGATCCGCGGCAGGTGGGCATCACCTTCGACTACGAGGAGACGGTGGACCGCGCGGCCCGCGCCGACGATGCCAACCCGTTCACCGTGATCGGCGGCCTCTTCCGCTCGGGCGGCACCGTCGAGCCGGTCGTAGGCGTCGACGAGGACAAGGCCCACGCCGCCCTCGGAAAGCTGGCGAAGTCGCTCGACCAGAAGGTCCGCGACGGCGCCGTCACCTTCGCGGACGGCGAGGTCCGGCAGGTCGCCCCGCACAACGGCTACGCGCTGGACACGGACGCCTCGGTCGACCCCCTGCGTACCGCCTTCCTCAGCGGCAAGGCCGACTCCGTCACCGCCCTGCCCGCCCGTGAGACGAAACCCGAGGTCACGGCGGCGGAGGTGCGACGGGCGGTGCGCGAGTTCGCGCAGCCTGCCATGTCGGCGCCGGTCAGGCTCGCCGCGGCCGGCGAGCGGTTCACGATCGACCCGGACGTCCTCGGCGAGTACCTGACGATGCGGCCGGACGACGCCGGCAAGCTGACCCCGCAGTTGGACGCCAAGGGCCTGCGCGCCGCCCCCGAGGTGGCCGGGCCCCTGTCCGACCTGCCCGCCGAGCCCCACAACGCCACGCTGGGCCTCGACGGCGACGAGGTCGTGGCGTCCGACGACGCCAGGCCCGGAGTACAGGTCACCGACAAGGCGCTGGGCAAGGCCGTGCTGCCGCTGCTCACCAAGTCGGGCATCACCGCCCGCACCGGCGAGGTGGCCGCGCGCGTGACCCAGCCGCAGGTGACCGCCGAGAACGCCGAGCGGCTCGGCCTGACGGAGAAGATGTCCTCCTTCACGGTCAACTTCGAACCGGCGCCGTACCGCACGAAGAACATCGGCCGGGCCGCGGAACTGATCAACGGCTCCGTCGTCATGCCGAACCAGACCTGGAGCTTCAACAAGACCGTCGGCGAGCGCACCGAGGCCAACGGTTTCGTCGAGGGCATCATGATCCTCAACGACGAGTTCACGAAGGCACCCGGCGGCGGTGTCTCGGCCGTGGCCACGACCATGTTCAACGCGATCTTCTTCGCCGGGGTCAAGCCCGTCGAGCACGGCGCCCACTCGTTCTACATCGAGCGCTACCCGGAGGGCCGCGAGGCGACGGTCGCCTGGGGCAGCCTGGACCTGCGGTTCAACAACGACTCCGGCAACGCCATCTACATCCAGGCCGAGGCCACCGACACCTCGGTGACCATCACCTTCCTCGGCACCCGGAAGTACGACGAGATCGAGTCGGTCACAGGACCGCGCGAGAACGTGAAGGAGCCGGAGAAGAAGGTGAGCACCGACAAGAAGTGCGTGCCGCAGACCCCGCTCGAGGGCTTCGACGTCATCGTGGAGCGGGTCTTCCACTCCGACGGCCGCGAAGTGAAGCGCGAGCCGTTCCGCACCCACTACACGCCGCGGGACGAGATCGTCTGCGAGTGACGTACGGGCCGCCCGTCCGTGTCCGTCAGACGGCCGGGCGCATCTCCCGCGCCCGCAGCCGGTGCGCGAGCCGGCCGAGCAGTACGGCGTTGAACAGCCCGGCCAGGGCCGCGACGGCGGAGAACAGCAGCGGGCTCAGCCAGGCGAGCGAGGAGACCCACTCGGCGGGTCCCGCCACCAGCACGGCGAAGAAGCTGAACGGCGCCGTCGCCATGAGCGGCCAGATCCCGGCGAACCCCGGGTCCGGCGACAGGTAAGCAGCCCACAGGAAGAACCCCAGCGACGCCGCGACCACGGCGAGGTACCCGCGCGCGAGCCAGTTGTCCACCGCGGGCGCCAGCAGATCCCGCACCCCCCGCGGGCGGGGCCGCGCGGCACCCGCCCCCTCCGTTGCGGCGGACGCGGACCTCGTGACGAGGGCACCGACCACGGCGGCGTTCACGAGAGCGCACACGAGCAGCCATACGGCCCAGAAGCCGACGGCGAACACCTCGACCGCCCCACCGCCCTCGGTACCGGGCCCGAAGGGGAAGACCACCGGCGCGAAGGAGAGGGGCGCCGTGAGCATCATCGGGCTCTGGGCGAAGCCGCTGTCCGGGGAGACGACCATGACCAGGACACCGACGGCGACGACAGCCAGATAGCCCCGGGCGAGCCAGTTGTCCGTGGCGAGCGCAAGGAGCCGGCGCAGCCGCGGGAGGCGGTGCGGGCGGGAGGCATTCGGCATCGGAGGTCCCTCGGATCGGTCCGGATCGGTTGTTCACCAAGGTGGACCGGAGGGCTCGCTCAGGCATGAGTACAGGTACTCATCGGCAGGGCGGCGCGGGACCTACTTCAGCCGCCGAGTACGGGCAGGGCGAGACTGCAGCGGACGGGCTGTGCGTGAGCGGGGTCGAGGGCGTTGCTCACCAGCTGGGCGGCGTTGGTGTCGTACGCGAGCGACAGGTGGTCGGAGAAGTCCTGCGGGCAGATCTCCTGGATCAGGATGTTCCGGACGGTCGCGCCCGGCCCGGCGGTCAGGAAGTTGTTCTGGTACGGGGTGGCGAACTCGTCGTACCGGGTGGCGATGACGGTGTAGTCGACCCCGGGCTGTGTGTCCCCGTCCCGGTCCAGCTTCCTGTTCATCTCGGAGCCGACCATCTGGTCCGACCATGCCTGTCCGACCAGGGCGGACATGGTCGGGTTGAGACCCAGCTTGGTGGTCAGGGTGCCGATCCCGGAGATGTTCCCGCCGTGGTTGGACGGAGCCAGGGCGATGAGACTGTGCACCTTGTTGCGCCGCGGATGCGCGGGATCCGTGCCGCCCTCGAACCGCAGATACCAGCGGGGCGCCGGACCGCCTCCCTGGGAGTGCCCGACGAGGTCGACCTGGCGGGCGCCGGTGGCCTTCCGTACGCGGTCGACGTAACCGGCGATCTGCCGGGCGGATTCCGCGATGGGCCCGGTGGCCTGGAACGGACTGCCCGGCTTGCCGCCGTAGTTGGGGGCGAAGACGCAGTACCCCTGCTGCTTCAGCCACGGGGACAGCATGCTCCAGTTGTTGTAGGCGTTGGCTGCGGAACCGTGCAGCAGTACGACCGGGCGCGGGTGCTTGCGCGTGGGCCGGCAACTCCAGTCGTTGGCCCCGGCGGGCGGCGTGTCCGGGTGGAGGAGCCCCCCGGCCAACGCGGCCGGGATGTCGAGGGCCCGCCCCTGCGGCCGCGGAGGCAAGGGTGGGCCGGATGCGGCGGCCACGCCCTGAAGCCCCACGGTGATCGACAGGCCGAGCCCCGCACAGACCGCGGCCCACCTGCCGCGCCGCCGGTTCGACCGTCCCCGGGAAACATTCCGGTCCGCCATCGGGCCACTCCTCGCCTCAAAGCCGCTCGGCTGCCGGCCGAGCGCCGACGCGAAGATCATCGAGGAGCGGATCCCCCCGGTGCTCAACAGCCGCTCGCGGCAACCCTGATGGAGCAGACCGTTTTCATCCGTCCAGACCACGCGGTACCAGGGCTCGGGGTTGTGCGGCCGATCGAGGCCCGGTACGGACCTGGCCTGGACGACGAACCGCGCCCCCCTCTCCAACGCCGTTGCTTCAGCTGGCAGTTGAGACACATCGAGACCTCGGCACGATCGGCACGCACCAGCGAATCGTGCTGAAGTCGATGGGGCGGGGCCCGAGTTCCCGGGCCAGGCGTTGGCGGCCGCCACGGCCCGGCAGCAGCCACTCGAGGCGCACCCGGTCGGCGTAGCGGGCGGCCGGCGAGGGGCTCCAGCGCGGTGTGTCGACCATCATCGCGGTGCCGTCGGGGCAGCGGGCCAGAGAGGAGCCTCTGGCCTCACCGATCAGGCCGGGGGCGGCGACGATCACGGTGATCGGACCGGCCAGGAAGCCGAGCAACCCGGCCGGCCCCACACGGCCCCACCGCGGGCTCGCGTCCCATCCCGGCCCGGGGCTCCCAGGCGAGCAGGAAGCCGCCCCACGCCGGAGTCAGCTCCCCGCGGACGGCCATCGCGTGGTCGGCGACCGCCAAGATCAGCACACCGGCCCCAGTCGCCCATGCCCCAGTGATACGCATCACAACAGCTCGCTTCCCTGTGATGTTCGTCGACCAAGGCGCGCTGGAAACGTTGGGCCACCGCTGTGACTGGTGTGCCTCTTGTGACCATTTTTTCTGTGGCCTTCTACGGCCTTCTAACTGGGGTGGGTTCGACGTGAGTCGTCGTGGGACGCGCGCGTACAGACCGTTGAGTCTGAAGCGGCGGGCGTGGTTGACGCTGGGTGCGGTGGTCCTGGGGGGCGGGGGCGTGGTGACCTACGCCGTGGCCAGTCCGTCCGCCGATTCGGGCACGGGGGCCCGGGCCAAGCGGCCGGTGAAGGTCTACGACCTCGCGCTGAAGGGCACCCGCAGCGATCGGCGGGAGCTGCCGCGCACGGGCACCGAGCAGTTCTCGATGCTCGGCGTCTCGTGGACGGGCGCCACCAAGCCGCTCGACGGCACGGTGCAGGTGCGCACCCGCGGCCGCGAGACCGGCGAGTGGAGTGCCTGGCAGGACCTGGAAGTGAACGTCGACCCGCTGGAGAAGCCCGAGCCTGGCGTGCGCGGCGCGTCCGAGCCGCTGTGGGTCGGTCCCTCCGACGGCATTCAGGTCCAGGTCGTCCGCGAGGACGGCAGCACCGGTGCACTGCCCAACGGGCTCGAGGTCAATCTGGTCGACCCGGGCGTGGTGACCGACGCCGAGACCAGGACCGAGGGCGCCGAGGCGGAGCCGGCCGCCTTCGTCGCCGAGGAGACCCCCGGAGCCACGACCAGCGCTCCCACCGACGTGCCCACCGACGCAGCGACACCGACAGACGTCACCACCGCCACACCGACGGACGCTCAGACCTCCGCCACGCCGACGCCGAGCGACTCGGCTTCCGCGTCCCCCTCCTCGACCCCCTCGACTTCGCCCAGCGCGTCCGCGAGCCCGTCGGCCACCACGCCCTCCGCGCCGCCGTCCACGGTGCCGCAGCCGCCGGTCACCTCGCGCGCCGACTGGGGTGCGGACGAGTCGCTCAGCCCGGATCCGTCGGAGTACAACGCCGACGTGAAGGCCGTGTTCGTCCACCACACCACCGGCAGCAACGACTACTCCTGCGCCGACTCGGCATCGGTCGTGCGGGGCATCTACGCGTACCACACCCAGGTCAACGGCTGGAACGACGTCGGCTACAACTTCCTGGTCGACAAGTGCGGCACCGTCTTCGAGGGCCGCAAGGGCGGCATCGACCTGCCGGTGCTCGGCGCCCACACCTACGGCTGGAACCGCGAGTCCGCAGGCATCGCGGTGCTCGGTGACTACACGTCCACCAGCGCCTCCAACGCCGCGCTGACCTCGGTCGCCCGCGTAGCCGCCTGGAAGCTCGGACAGTACGGCGCCGACCCGGCCGGGACCGTGCAACTCACCGCGGGCGCGACCCAGAAGAACTACTCCGGCACCAGCTACACCGCGGGCACCAAGTACACCTTCAACCGGATCTCCGGCCACCGCGACGGCTACAACACCGAGTGCCCCGGCAACTCCCTCTACGCCCAACTGCCGACCATCCGCACCTTGGCGGCCGGCCCGGTGCAGGGCCTGAAGGTCACCTCGCTCGCCGGCGCAGGCCTTTCGAGCTCGACGTACTACACCAAGGGCGCCATCACCGTGCGCTGGACGGCCACCACACCGGCCTCGCTCATCAAGAACTTCCAACTGCTGGTCGACGGCAACACGGTGGCCACCACGTCCGGCTCCGCCACCTCCGCGAACACCACTCTGGCCCTGGGCAGCCACACCGTCGCGGTGCGGGCCGTGCACCAGTCCGGCAAGACGGTGACGACCGCCGCAGTGAAGGTTGTCGCGGAGACGACCGCGCCGACCTTCACCACCGCCCCGAAGCTCTCCCTGCGCACCGGCACCGTCGACACCACCGCCGTCCCGGTCACCCTCGGCTGGCAGGCCGCCGACAACGCCGCACTGAGCTCCGTGAAGCTGCTCGCCCCCACCACGGCCACCTACGGCCCGACCACCACCAGCGCCGCCAAGACCGCGAAGTCCGGTACTGCGACCACCTGGTCGATGCGGGCGTACGACTACGCCGGCAACTACCTCACGTCCTCCCCCTCCTACACGCCGGTGATCCTCCAGGAGAGCTCCGCGGTCAAGACCGGCAGCTGGACGGCCCGTTCGTCCACCAGCTACCTCGGCGGCAAGTCGTACTCCAGCGGCTCCAAGGGCGCCAGTCTCACCTGGACCTTCACCGGCCGCTCCGCCGCCTGGGTGGTCTCCCGCGCCTCCAGCTCCGGCCAGGCATACGTCTACGTCGACGGCGTCAAGGTGTCGACCGTCGACCTGAAGTCGTCCACCACGCTGTACCGGCAGGCGATCTGGACCAAGACGTGGTCGAGCAGCGCCAAGCACACCGTCAAGATCGTCGTGGTGGGCACCACCGGCCGACCCACCATCACCACCGACGGCCTCGTCCACCTCAAGTAACGCCCCACCCCGCAAGGGCGGCACCGCGCCGGTCACAGCGACGGCGCGGTGCCTGCGGGCGGGTCAGGTCGGCTCCTCGCCGACTTCCGCGGCGGCCATCAGCGCGGTCTCGTACATGTCGACGACCTGCTCCACGGTCTGGTCGCTGTACTTCGCAAGGTCGGCGACCGCCGCGACGGCCCAGTTCGCCAACGACAGCGCGAAGGCCATCAGCTCGTCCTCACCACGACCACGCTTGACCCCGAGCAGGTAGGCCAAGTTGAGATAGGGCACGAGGTCGGGTTCCGAGACCTGTCCCCCGCTCTTCCTCACCAGCTCGATCGTGGTCCGCGTCGCCTCTTCGCGCAGCGGCAGCAACCGCTCCCGTTCGGCCTGAACTTCGGCGATCACCCACTGGCGCTCCTGCTTGTCCACGCTGTTCCTCCCGGACGTCGTCCCAGCCAATGTGGCCGAACGGAGGCGCCCTCACAGCCCGTTCGCGTCCAACCGCACAACGTGTTGGGCGGCTAGCCGTTCGTCGGCGAGGTGTGCCCCAACCGCAAGTTCCACCGTCCCGCCCGGCCCGTGCACTCGAACTTGGCCAGCGGAGGGACATCGACGCGCCAGAAGGACTCAGCAGGCGCTGCCAGAACAGAAAGCACCGCGGCACGGGCCACCGCCTGATCGACCACAGCCAGCACGCGCCCGGCATCGTCCGGCAACGCGTCCATCCAGGCGGCCACCCGACGGCACAGCTCACCCACCGACTCACCGCCGTGCGGAGCCGCCTCCGGGTCCGTCATCCAAGCTGTCAGAGCGGCGGGGTCCTCACCCGCCACCTCTTCGAGAGTCCGCCCCTGCCAACGGCCCATCTCCAGGTCCCGCAGCGCCGGTTCGACGGCGACTTCGTCCCACCCCAGGGCCTGCGCGGTCTGCCGGCACCGCTGCGAGGGCGCGGCGTACGGCGTGCCCGTCGTCGTCTCCAGGGATCCGGCGGCGGCACGCGCCCGCCGCAGCGCCCGCTCGTCGAGCGCCACGTCTCCGAAGCGCACCTCGCGCCCCACGGCAGCGGCGGCGCACACCAGCGTGAGCCGGACGGTCATGCGAGCCCCTTCGCTGATTCTCACCACGGTCGGCTCATCGTAGGTGGCACACGCCATGTTGGCCGATCCTTATCTTGCCCCTACCATCTCGAACGACAAGGACGACGGCGAGACGGAAGTCCGGTGCAAATCCGGCACGGTCGCGCCACTGTGTGCCACCCCTCCACCAGGAGGCGGTGGTGAGTCAGACCCAACGCCGTCGTCGAGTGCTCCACACGATCGCGGGACGCGTTGTTCCCGAGGAGGTCTCGCCATGGCGCAGTCCACTGCCGCCCCTGCCCCCACCACCCAGCCTGCCGTCGCACCCCTGCCGCTGAAGGCGCTCGCCCCCTGGGCAGTGTTCTTCGGTGTCCTGATGCTGGTCCTGCTGTACTTCGTCGGCGCCGAGCAGGGCGCCACCTCCGTACTCTCCGGCGAGGGCGTGCACGAGTGGGTGCACGACGCACGCCACCTGCTCGGCTTCCCCTGCCACTGAGGCGGGCGGGACACCGATGAATTCCGCCATAGTGCGCACCCTGCTCGTGCGTGGCATGCTCGCCGGGCTGATCGCAGCCGTCCCGGCTCTGCTCTTCGCCTACCTCGTCGGCGAAGGGCCGGTCGACGCGGCGATCGCTTTCGAGTCGGCCAACTCCCACGAACACGGTGAGGAATTGGTCAGCCGGTCCGTACAGTCGACCGCCGGTCTGGCCACCGGCATGCTGATCTTCGGCATCGCGGTCGGCGGGATCGCCGCGCTCGCCTTCTGCTTCGCTCTGGGGCGAGTCGGCCGGTTCTCACCCAGGGCCACCGCGGCGCTGACCGCGCTGGCCGCGTTCCTCCTCATGTATCTGGTGCCGATGCTGAAGTACCCGGCGAGCCCGCCCGCGGTGGGCAACCCGGACACCATCGGTCAGCGCACCGCGCTGTTCTTCCTGATGATCGTGCTCAGTGTGCTGCTGGGCATCGCGGCGACCATGCTCGGCCGCCGCCTGGCACCCCGCTGGGGCAACTGGAACGCCTCCGTCACCGCCGCCCTCGCCTTCGCGGCAGCAGTGACTGTGGCCGTGGTGTTCCTGCCCTCCGGGGACAACATCCCCAAGGGGTTCCCGGCCTCGGACCTGTGGGAGTTCCGGCTCGCGTCGATCGGCATCCAAGCGGTGCTGTGGGTCGGCTTCGGGCTGCTCTTCGGATACCTCGCCGAGCGCGTCCTCGCCCCCAGCCCGGTGCCCCATCGGGCGCCGGCGCCGGTGGCCTGATCCGCCACACACTGCGACAGGACCCGCCGGGGGCGCGCCCGGCGGGTCCTGCCGTTTCCCTGCCCGCGATGCCGACGTGCAGCGCCGTCATTCCTGTGGGGGCGATCAGGCGAGCCCGCTCTGTATCCCCATTACGAGGAGCGGCCCGCCGGCCCCACCAGCCGGCAACAGGGCTCCACCCGCGCCCGCCCGGGTGGGGTGCAGTCGGCCGCAGAGGCCGACCCCTGTCCGTAGACCTTGGAAAGTTCGGTCCCAGCCGCGTTTCCGCGGGTAAGAACGTTTCTGCATAGATGACCACTGGTGGGGCGGGTGGGACTCGAACCCACAGCCGACGGATTATGAGTCCGCTGCTCTAACCGGCTGAGCTACCGCCCCATAGCGGCGTGTCGCGTACATGTGTGCGCGCCGTCTGCCGCAGCATAGCCGCTCATACGATCTCCTGCTTCGTATGGTCGACTTCGCATGCCCTGAAGGACTCCGCCTCGACCTGCACGGTTCCCAGGAATCGAGGGCGGACGTGAAAAAGGACCCCAACGGGGTCCTCGTTCAACATGCTCCCCCGACTGGACTCGAACCAGTAACCTGCCGGTTAACAGCCGGCTGCTCTGCCAATTGAGCTACGGAGGACCGAGCTCCCCCGACTGGACTCGAACCAGTAACCTGCCGGTTAACAGCCGGCTGCTCTGCCAATTGAGCTACGGAGGAATGCCTCGTTGCATCGAACGTACCTACCTGGGTATTCGCCAGGGGGCGTGCGCTCGCTGCGACACATACATTAGCGCAAGCAGGGGGGTGCTCCGCCAATCGGTTCCCCCCGGCGCCGACGCCGCACCAGGGACCTAGGTAAGGGAAGGGTGGCCGCCATGCGCTACCGGCTCACGTTCGTGATCGGAGTCGCCGTAGGTTACGTGCTCGGCACACGCGCCGGACGCGAGCGCTACGAGCAGCTGAAGAAGTCCGCGCGCCAGGTCGCGCAGAACCCCGCCGTCCGCAACACCGCGGAGTCGGCAGCACAGCAGGGCCGCCACTTCGCGGGCGTGGCCTACCACACGGTCAGCGAGAAGGTGGGCGACCGAGTCCCCGAGTCGGTGGCCCAACGAGTCCGCTCCCTGCGAGAGCGCAGCGCCCACAACGGCGGCGCCGAGGACGACTGGGGCACCAGCAACACTTGACGCAGGTGGTCTGCAACGCCGCCAAGGGGCGCGGGGCTGTACCGACATGCGGCTCCGCCGCGTGGGCGCGACCGGCCCCACACAACCCGCACCCGAAAAACCGCACGCACCCCTACGGCGCCCACGGCCCAAGCAAGCGCAGCGCTACGGCACAATTTGGGCCATGGGGATAGTCGCCGGGTTGGACAGTTCGCCCGATTTCACTCGCATCGTCGTCTGCGACACGGACACGGGCGCCGTGCTCAGGCAGGGGTACGCCCCGCATCCGGTGGACTCGCCGGACGGCGGTGGCGCGCGCCCCTCCGACGTCGATCCGCAGGCATGGCTGCTGTCCCTCGGTGAGGCGGCCGGCGGTGGGCTCCTCGAAGGTGTGCAGGCCATCGGCGTGTCGGCGCAGCAGAACGCGGTGGTCCCGCTCGATGCCCAGGGCAACACCGTGCGCCCCGCGATGGTCGGCGGCGACAAGCGGGCGCAGGTCGCGGCGGCCGATCTGATCGAGGCGCTGGGCGGACGCGAGGCGTGGGCGCAGGCGGTGGGGTGTGTGCCGCAGGCCGCGCAGCCGGTGACCAAGTTGCGCTGGCTCGCCAAGACCGAGCCCGAGCACGCCGTACGCGCCGCTGTCCTGATGCAGGCGCACGACTGGCTGGTGTGGCAGCTGCTCGGGCGGCCCGTGAGAAGAACCACAGACCGGGGCGGGGCCTCCGGCACCGGCTACTGGTCCGCGGCCACCGGCGCCTACCGTTCCGATCTCGTCGAGCTGGCGCTCGGCCACCAGGCGATGCTGCCCGAGGTGATCGGGCCGGCGGACGCGGCGGGTACGACCCCCGAGGGGCTCCTCATCTCCGCGGGGACCGGCGAGACCATGGCCGCCGCGTTCGGGCTCGGCATCGGGCTGGGGGACGCCGTCGTCTCGCTCGGTGCCTCCGGGTCCGTGATGGCCGTCCACCCCGAGGCGCTCGTCGACAGCTCCGGGATGATCACCTCCCTGGCCGACGCGACCGGCATGCACCTCCCGGTCGTCACCACCCTGAACGCCGTACGCACCCTGCGCGGCGCCGCCGAACTCCTGGGCATGCCCGATCTGGAGAGCCTGTCCGACCTGGCGATGAAGTCGACGCCGGGGGCGCACGGGCTCGTGCTGCTGCCCTATCTGGAGGGGGAGCGGACGCCGAGCCTGCCGCACACCGCGGGCACGCTGGCCGGGCTGCGGCGGGAGTCGATGAAGCCGGAGCATCTGGCGCGGGCCGCGTTCGAGGGCATGCTGTGCGGGCTCGCCGACGCGCTGGACGTGCTGCGCGGCCGGGGTGTCGAGGTGCGGCGGATCTTCCTGCTCGGGGCGGCCGCCGAGCTGTCCGCCGTGCAGGCGGCGGCGCCCGCGCTGTTCGGGGCGCAGGTCGTCGTACCGCAGCCCGCGGACTACGCGGCGATCGGCGCCGCCCGGCAGGCCGCCTGGGCACTCGGGGTGTCGCAGGGCACGCTCGACCCGCGCACCCCGCCGGTCTGGCAGGGCGCGGCCGCGCAGGTCCTGGAGCCGGGTGAGGAGCTGGCGGTGGGGCAGGCGGTGCGGCAGCAGTTCGTGTCGGTGCGGGAGCAGACCCATCCCGGGGCGTTCCGGTCATAGGGAGGGCGTAGCGGAACGTAAGAGACCGGTAGGAGTCGTCCCCGTAAGGCCGTACGGAGTCGCGCTGACGGCTTAATCGGTTGAGGTAACACGGGTGGAGTGTTCGACGATAGGGGCCAAGGGCAACCAATCGCCCCCATCGCCGATCCGCCCACTCCGAGAGAAGCAGCGTGCTCATACGACTTCTGCGGACCTACCTCAGGCCCTACCGAAAACCCATCGCCTGGCTGGTGCTGCTGCAGTTCCTGCAGACCTGCGCCACCCTCTACCTGCCCACGCTGAACGCGGACATCATCGACACGGGCGTCGTCAACGGCGACACCGGCTACATCCTGTCCTACGGCGCCCTGATGATCGGCATCTCGCTGGCGCAGGTCGTGTGCAACATCGGTGCCGTGTACTACGGCGCCCGGACCGCGGCCGCGCTCGGGCGGGACGTGCGGGCGGCGGTCTTCGACCGGGTGCAGTCGTTCTCGGCGCGTGAGGTCGGCCACTTCGGTGCGCCCTCGCTGATCACCCGTACGACCAATGACGTCCAGCAGGTGCAGATGCTGGCGCTGATGACGTTCACGCTGATGGTGTCGGCGCCGATCATGTGCGTGGGCGGCATCGTGCTGGCGCTCGGCCTGGATGTGCCGCTGTCGGCCGTGCTGGTCGCCGTGGTGCCCGTGCTCGGCATCAGTGTGACCTTGATCGTGCGGCGGCTGCGGCCGCTGTTCCGGACCATGCAGGAGCGGCTCGACACGGTGAACCGGGTGCTGCGCGAGCAGATCACCGGCAACCGGGTGATCCGTGCCTTCGTGCGCGACGAGTACGAGCAGCAGCGCTTCAAGAAGGCCAACGTCGAGCTCACCGAGATGGCGATGGGCACCGGCAGACTGCTCGCGCTGATGTTCCCGATCGTCATGACGGTGGTGAACCTGTCGTCCATCGCGGTGGTCTGGTTCGGGGCCCATCGCATCGACAGCGGCGGGATGCAGATCGGTGATCTGACGGCGTTCCTCGCCTATCTCATGCAGATCGTGATGTCCGTGATGATGGCCACCTTCATGTTCATGATGGTGCCGCGCGCGGAGGTGTGCGCCGAGCGCATCCAGGAGGTCCTGGACACGTCGTCGAGCGTGGTGCCGCCGACCTCGCCCGTGCGGGAGCTGCGTCGGCACGGTCATCTGGAGATCCGGGGCGCCGGGTTCCGCTACCCGGGTGCCGAGGAGCCGGTGCTGAAGGCGATCGACCTGGTCGCGCTGCCGGGTGAGACGACGGCCGTGATCGGGTCGACCGGCAGTGGGAAGTCGACCCTGCTGGGCCTCGTCCCGCGGCTGTTCGACGCGACCGACGGACGGGTGCTTGTGGACGGGGAGGACGTGGCGGCCGTCGATCCGCAGCTGCTGGCGAAGACCGTGAGCCTCGTACCGCAGCGGCCGTATCTGTTCGCCGGGACGGTGGCGACCAACCTCCGCTACGGCAATCCGGACGCGACGGACGAGGAGCTGTGGCACGCGCTGGAGGTGGCGCAGGCCAAGGAGTTCGTGGAGCGGCTGGAGGGCGGGCTCGACGCGCCGATCGCGCAGGGCGGCACGAACGTGTCGGGCGGTCAGCGGCAGCGCCTCGCCATCGCGCGGACGCTCGTCCAGCGGCCGGAGATCTACCTCTTCGACGACTCCTTCTCCGCCCTCGACTACGCCACGGACGCCGCTCTGCGGGCGGCGCTCGCGCGTGAGACCGCCGAGGCGACCGTCGTCATCGTCGCCCAGCGCGTGGCGACCATCCGGGACGCGGACCGGATCGTCGTGCTCGACGAGGGGCGGGTCGTCGGCACGGGCCGGCACCACGAGCTGATGGCG
Organism: Streptomyces cyaneus; assembly: GCF_004028635.1. GTDB lineage: Bacteria > Actinomycetota > Actinomycetes > Streptomycetales > Streptomycetaceae > Streptomyces > Streptomyces cyaneus. The sequence goes on from NZ_ML138678.1 coordinate 750,114, forward strand.
GACAACGAGACGTACCGGGAGATCGTGCTCTCCCAGCTGACGGAAGCGGAGGCTGCCTGATGGCCGGGCCGATGGGGCGGATGATGGCCGGCGGCGGCCCCGATCAGCACTCGCTGGACTTCAAGGTGTCGGGCAGGCGGCTGATCGCCCAGTTCAAGCCCGAGCGGCTCACCATCTACGCGCTGCTGTTCTGCGTGGTCGTGAGCGTGGGCCTGTCGGTCGCCGGGCCGAAGATCCTCGGTGAGGCCACCGACCTGGTCTTCGCGGGCATCGTCGGGCGGCAGTTCGAGCCCGGGATGGCCAAGGAGCAGGTCCTCTCGGCGATGCGGGAGCGCGGCGACGGCCAGATCGCCGACATGCTCCGCAGCACCGACTTCACCCCGGGCGAGGGCATCGACTTCGGTGCCGTCGGCAGCGTGCTGCTGTTCGCGCTCGCCGTGTTCGTCGTCGCCGGTCTGCTGATGGCGGTGGCGACGCGGCTGGTGAACCGGGCCGTGAACCGCACGATGTTCCGGATGCGCGAGGACGTCCAGACGAAGCTGTCGCGGCTGCCGCTGTCGTACTTCGACAAGAGCCGGCGCGGCGAGGTGCTGTCCCGCGCCACGAACGACATCGACAACATCGGGCAGACGCTGCAGCAGTCGATGGGCCAGCTCATCAACTCGGTGCTCACCATCATCGGCGTCCTGGCGATGATGTTCTGGGTGTCGTGGCTGCTGGCGCTGGTCGCGCTGGTGACCGTGCCGCTGTCGTTCGTGGTCGCCACGCGCGTCGGCAAGCGGTCGCAGCCGCACTTCGTGCAGCAGTGGCGCTCGACCGGCAAGCTCAACGCGCACGTCGAGGAGATGTACACCGGGCACACCCTGGTGAAGGTGTTCGGGCGGCAGGAGGAGTCGGCCGAGCAGTTCGCCGAGCAGAACGAGGCACTGTACGAGGCCGGGTTCAAGGCGCAGTTCAACAGCGGGATCATGCAGCCGCTGATGCTGTTCGTGTCGAACATCAACTACGTGCTCGTGGCGGTGGTCGGCGGTCTGCGGGTCGCGTCGGGCTCGTTGTCGATCGGTGACGTGCAGGCCTTCATCCAGTACTCGCGGCAGTTCTCCATGCCGCTGACGCAGGTCGCGTCGATGGCGAACCTCGTGCAGTCGGGTGTCGCGTCCGCCGAGCGGATCTTCGAGCTCCTGGACGCGGACGAGCAGGAGGCGGACCCCGTGCCCGGGGTGCGGCCGGAGGAGCTGCGGGGACGGGTGGCGCTGGAGGGGGTGTCCTTCCGGTACGACCCCGAGAAGCCGCTGATCGAGGACCTGTCGCTGACGGTGGAGCCCGGGCACACGGTCGCGATCGTCGGCCCGACGGGCGCCGGCAAGACGACTCTCGTGAACCTGCTGATGCGGTTCTACGACGTCTCGTCCGGGCGCATCACCCTCGACGGGGTCGACATCGCCCGCATGTCCCGGGACGAACTGCGGGCCGGCATCGGGATGGTGCTGCAGGACACCTGGCTGTTCGGCGGCACGATCGCGGAGAACATCGCGTACGGGGCCTCGCGGGAGGTGACCCGGGGCGAGATCGAGGAGGCGGCGCGGGCGGCTCATGCGGACCGGTTCATCCGTACGCTGCCCGACGGGTACGACACGGTGATCGACGACGAGGGGTCGGGGGTCAGCGCGGGTGAGAAGCAGCTGATCACCATCGCTCGGGCGTTCCTGTCCGACCCGGTGATCCTGGTGCTGGACGAGGCGACGTCGTCGGTCGACACTCGTACCGAGGTGTTGATCCAGAAGGCGATGGCGAAACTGGCGCACGGGCGTACGTCGTTCGTCATCGCGCACCGGTTGTCGACCATCCGGGACGCGGACACGATCCTCGTCATGGAGAACGGTTCGATCGTCGAACAGGGCGCGCACGGCGAGCTGTTGGCGGCCGACGGGGCTTATGCGCGGTTGTACAAGGCGCAGTTCGCGCAGGCGGTGGCGGAGGTGGACTGAGTCGCGTTCGGGGGTGCCGCGTGGTGTCGTGGGGCGGCTGCGGGTCCGTTGTGGCTGGTCGCGCCCCGCGGCGGAGCCGCTTATTGACACAGCCCCGCGCCCCTTAGGTGCGTGCAGCTGACGCCCCTTTAGGGGCGCGGGGAACTGCGCGACCAGCCCCCACCGGCCCGCAGACGGCGTCAGTCCAGATAGCCCCTCAGCTGGTCCGCAAACGCATGGTCCCGCAGCTTGTTCAGCGTCTTCGACTCGATCTGCCTGATCCGTTCCCGCGTCACGCCGAAGATGCGGCCTATCTCCTCCAGCGTGCGGGGGCGGCCGTCCGCGAGGCCGTACCTCAGCTGTACGACCTTCCGCTCACGCTCCCCCAGAGTCGACAGCACCGCTTCCAGGTGCTCACGCAAGAGCAGGAACGCCGCCGACTCCACCGGGCTCGTCGCGTCGCCGTCCTCAATGAGGTCGCCCAGCGCCACGTCGTCCTCCTCGCCCACCGGGGCGTGCAGCGACACCGGTTCCTGGGCCAGGCGCAGGACCTCGCTGACGCGCTCGGGCAGGAGGTCGAGGTGGGCGGCCACCTCTTCCGGCGTCGGTTCGTAGCCGCGTTCCTGCAGCATGCGGCGCTGGACGCGGACGACCCGGTTGATCAACTCGACGACGTGGACCGGCACTCGGATGGTGCGGGCCTGGTCGGCGAGGGCGCGGGACATGGCCTGCCGGATCCACCAGGTGGCGTACGTCGAGAACTTGTAGCCGCGGGCGTAGTCGAACTTCTCCACGGCCCGGATGAGGCCGAGGTTTCCCTCCTGGACGAGGTCGAGCATGGTCAGCCCGCGCCCGACGTAGCGCTTGGCGACCGAGACCACGAGCCGCAGGTTCGCCTCGATCAGGCGCCGCTTGGCCATCCGGCCCATGACGACCAGGCGGTCCAGGTCGAGGGCGAGCCGGCTCTCCAGATCGGGGGTGCTGCTCAGCTTCTCCTCGGCGAACAGGCCGGCCTCGACGCGGCGGGCGAGTTCGACCTCCTCGGCCGCGGTGAGGAGGGGGATACGGCCGATCTCGCGCAGGTACTGGCGGAACAGGTCGGAGGAGGGGCCGCTGTTGTCGGTGCGGGCGCGGGCCGGCAGCGGCGCCTCGACCGGCTCGGCGGCGTCCGCGCCGTCCAGGGCCTCTGCGGGCGGTTCCGCGGGCTCGGGCGAGGCCTCCGGCTCCGTCTCGGGGTGGTGCGCGACACGGCTCTGCGGCGGCACCGCGACGAGAACGTCGGCCTCCGCGTCCGGCTCAGTGCTGTCAGCGCCGGTGGCGGAACTGACGTCGGTCTGGATGAGGGTCTGGGTCTGCACGGGGGCGACCTCCAGGATGATCGCTGCCGAGGCATACGGCAGCGCTGCTTCGAGGGCGGAGTCGGCGGCCTCGCCGCTGTCCGTCCCGTACGCGATGAGCGGAACCGCGGGGGTGTGGGACCCGTGGGGAACGGATCGGCCGCGCTCCGAGGACTCAGGCACCGGAACCCAGTGTGGAGTACGACACATCGCCGCCACGAGGGGCGTGCGGTGACTTTTTGAGTCCGGTGCGTGACCGGGCGGTTACCCAGTCGTACGCGAATCCCCGCGTATCTCTCAGAGCGCCGCCGCGCCCTGCCCCCGCAATGCCTGGTCGTACTGCTGCAACACCCACAGCTCGTTCTGTACGGCGGCCAGTTGGGCCGGGTCGCCGCCCGCACCCAGGCGGGCCAACTGGCTCTGGATGTCGCGGACGCGGCGTTCCACGGCGCGGCGGCGGACCGTCACGAGTTGTTCGCCGGCGTAGTTCTCGTCGACCGTCCTGCGCATGATCGCCTCGACCGCCAGCTCGGTGACCATCGCACGGACCTGGTCGTCGGGGGCCGCCTCGCGGACGCGGACCAGGTACTCCTGGGCGTCCTGGATGCCGTACTCCGCGCCGCCCGCGTCCATGATCGCCTGGCGTACGGCGGCGTAGGGCGCGGCGGTGAACTCGTCGACGCCGTATGCGTCGAACGCCGGGGAGACCAACTCGGGGCGCTGCAGGGCGAGTTTGAGGAGCTCGCGTTCAGTGGCGTAGACGGGGTTGCGCAGGGTCAGGGCCGGGCCGGAGGTGCGCAGGCCAGGAGCGGCGTCGTACTGCTGCTGCGGGTTGCGGGATCCCGGGCCGGACGTCGGCGCCTGTCCTCTGCCGCCCCGGTCCCGCGCCCAACGCGCCAGCTGCGCCACGCGCTTGACCACGAACTGCGTGTCGAGGATGCCGAGCATGCCCGCGAGCTGGACGGCCACCTCGTGCTGGGCGCCGCTGTTCTTGATGCGGGCGACGATCGGGGCCGCCTCGTCCAGCGCGGCCGCACGGCCCGCCGGGGTGTCGAGGTCGTAGCGCAGGACGATCTGGCGCAGCGCGAACTCGAAGAGCGGAGTGCGGGGTTCGGCCAGGTCGGCGACCGCCTCGTCGCCCTTCGCCAGGCGCAGTTCACAGGGGTCCATGCCGTCCGGGGCGATCGCGATGTACGTCTCCGCCGCGAACTTCTGGTCGTCCTCGAAGGCGCGCAGGGCCGCCTTCTGGCCGGCCGCGTCGCCGTCGAAGGTGAAGATGACGCGGGCCGAGCCGTTGTCCATCAGCAGCCGGCGGAGGATCTTGATGTGGTCGCCGCCGAAGGCCGTACCGCAGGTGGCGATGGCCGTGGTCACCCCGGCGAGGTGGCAGGCCATGACGTCGGTGTAGCCCTCGACGACGACCGCGCGGCTGACCTTCGCGATGTCCTTCTTGGCGAGGTCGATGCCGTAGAGGACCTGGGACTTCTTGTAGATGGCCGTGTCGGGGGTGTTGAGGTACTTCGGCCCGTTGTCGGCCTCGTAGAGCTTGCGCGCACCGAAGCCGACGACCTCCCCGCCGATGTCCCGGATCGGCCACATGAGGCGGCCCCGGAACCGGTCGATGGGACCACGCCGGCCCTCCTGTGCGAGCCCGGACAGGAGGATCTCCTTGTCTGTGAAGCCCTTGCCGCGGAGGTAGCGGGTGAGGTGGTCCCAGCCCTGGGGGCTGTAGCCGACGCCGAAGTGGACGGCGGCGGACTGGTCGAAGCCGCGCTCGGCGAGGAAGATCCGTCCGGTGTCGGCCTCGGGGCTGGTCGCCAGCTGTTCGGCGTACCACTCGGCGGCGATCTTGTGGGCCTCGACCAGGCGGATGCGTTCGCCGCGCTGGTGGGAGGGGTTGTACCCGCCCTCCTCGTAGCGCAGGGTGATGCCGGCCTGGCCGGCGAGGCGCTCGACCGCCTCGGAGAAGGAGAGGTGGTCGACCTTCATCACGAACGTGATGGTGTCGCCGCCCTCCTGGCAGCCGAAGCAGTGGAAGAGCCCCTTGCTCGGACTGACCTGGAAGGACGGCGACTTCTCGTCATGGAAGGGGCACAGCCCCTTGAGGTTCCCGCCGCCCGCGTTACGCAGCTGGAGGTACTCGGACACCACGGCGTCGATCGGGACCGCGTCCCGTACCGCCTTCACGTCCTCGTCGTTGATCCGTCCTGCCACGCGTGAATTCTACGGGGGTGGACTGACACCTACGGGACGAGGTTTTCGAGCGAAATGTGGGGATCCGCCAGGGTCTCGGTGTTCACCTGTGCCTTCGAGCGGATCAGCTGCTGAATGGGGTCTGTGACATCCCACACGTTCACATTCATCCCGGCCAGGACCCGGCCGTCCTTCACCCAGAACGCGATGAACTCCCGCTTGCCCGCGTCGCCCCGGATCACCACCTCGTCGTACGTCCCCGGGGGCGCCCAGCCGGAGTACTCCATGCCCAGGTCGTACTGGTCGGAGAAGAAGTAGGGCACCCGGTCGTAGGTGATGTCCTGCCCGAGCATCGCCCGCGCCGCCGCCGGGCCGCCGTTGAGCGCGTTGGCCCAGTGCTCGACGCGCAGCCGGGTGTCGAACAGGGCGTGCGGGAAGGAGGCCACGTCGCCGGCCGCGTAGATGTCGGGGTCGGAGGTGCGCAGCCGCTCGTCGACGACGACGCCGCGGCCATGGGCGCGGTCGGCGATCTCCAGGCCCGCCGCTTCCGCGAGGCCGATGCGTGGGGCCGCGCCGATCGCCGCCAGGACGTCGTGCGCGGGGTGCTCCTCGCCGTCGTCGGTGCGGGCGGCCAGCACCATGCCGTCCTGGCCGACGATCTCCGTCAGCCGCCGCCCGAAGTGGAAGCGCACCCCGTGCTCGCGATGCAGCTCGGCGAAGACGGCGCCCAGCTCGGGGCCGAGGACGCCGTGCAGCGGGGTGGGGTTGTGCTCGACGACGGTGACCTCGGCGCCGTACTCCCGGGCCGCCGCCGCGACCTCCAGGCCGATCCAGCCGGCGCCGGCGATCACGATGTGCCCGTTGTCCCGGCCGAGCGAGGCGAGGACGCCCTTGAGGCGCTCGGCGTGCGCGAGGCGGCGCAGGTGGTGGACGCCGGCCAGATCCGTGCCGGGGATGTCCAGGCGGCGCGGCTCGGCGCCGGTGGCCAGCAGGAGCTTGTCGTAGTGGACGACGGTGCCGTCCTCGCCGAACCGCACCGTCTTCGCCGTACGGTCGATCGCGTCGACGGTCTGGCCCAGGTGCAGCTCGATGTCGTTGCGCGCGTACCAGGCGGGCTCGTGCACGAAGACGCTGTCGCGTTCCTCCTTGCCGAGGAGGTAGCCCTTGGACAGGGGTGGCCGCTCGTACGGGTGGTCGCGCTCGTCGCAGATCAGTATCACCCGCCCGCTGAAGCCCTCCGCCCGGAGCGTCTCGGCCGCCTTGGCGCCGGCGAGTCCGCCTCCGACGATGACGAATGTCTGATCCGCGTCGACCACTTGATGCCTCCTCGTAAGGGTGCCGCCACACGAGCGTCCCGCACGCAGCGTGATGCGGGAAGAGGGGGTGACCCGATCAGGCCACGCAGGGTCACCTTCGAGTGCCCGTTCGCCTCTTGGGCCTCACCCGTCGCGTGTGGGTGAGCGCGGCTGCGTGCGGGTGCGCGCGGCGGGTCTACGCCCTGTTTGTGAGCCGCGCGTGCAGGGAGCGGGCCGAGGCGTCCGTCAGGGAGGCGATCTGGTCGACGATCACGCGTTTGCGGGCGCGGTCGTCGGTGGCCGTGTCGAACAGGGCCCGGAACTGCGGGTCCAGTCCGTCGGGCGCGCGGGCGGTGAGCGCCTCGGCCAGTTCGGCGACCACGATCCGCTGGTCGGCGCGGAGCCGCTCCTGCTCGGCACGCTGCATGACGTACCGGTCGGCGACGGCCTTGAGCACCGCGCACTCCAGGCGGGTCCCGTGCGGTACGACGAGTTCGGCGCCGTAGCGGGTGAGCCGGCCGTTGCCGTACGCCGCGCGTGTGGCGCTCTCGGCGGCCAGGCAGAACCGGCCGATGAGCTGGCTCGTGGCGTCCTTGAGGCGGGCCTGGGCGACGGCCGAACCGTCGTAGCCGTGCGGCCACCATTCCTGGTCCTGGAGGCGGTCGAGGGCGGCGGACAGGTCGGCCGGGTCGGTGTCCTCGGGGACGTACCGTCCGATGGCGACCGCGAAGACCGCCTGGCGTTCCGGCTCGGCGTGCAGGCAGTTGGGGTCGATGTGGCCGGCGTGCAGGCCGTCCTCGACGTCGTGCACGGAGTACGCCACGTCGTCGGACCAGTCCATGACCTGGGCCTCGAAGGTGGTGCGGGCACCGGGGGCGTCCTTGCGGACCCAGTCGAAGACGGGGCGGTCGTCCTCGTAGACGCCGAACTTCGGGGACTCCGGGGCGGTGGGGTGGGCGCCGCGGGGCCACGGGTACTTGGTGGCGGCGTCGAGGGTGGCCCGGGTGAGGTTGAGGCCGACGGAGCCCTCCGGGGTGAAGCGTTTGGGCTCGATGCGGGTGAGGAGTCTCAGGGACTGGGCGTTGCCCTCGAAGCCGCCGCAGTCCTCGGCGAATTCGTTCAGCGCGACTTCGCCGTTGTGGCCGAAGGGGGGGTGGCCGAGGTCGTGGGAGAGGCAGGCGGCTTCCACCAGGTCGGGGTCGCAGCCGAGGGCTGCGCCGAGTTCGCGGCCGACTTGGGCGCACTCCAGGGAGTGGGTGAGGCGGGTGCGGGGGCTCGGGTCCCAGGCGTTGCTGTGGGTTCCTGGGGTGACCACCTGGGTCTTGCCGGCGAGCCTTCTGAGGGCAGCGGAGTGCAGTACGCGGGCGCGATCACGTTGGAAGGCCGTGCGGCCTGGGCGTTTGTCGGGTTCGGGGGCCCAGCGTTCTACTGCCGACTCGTCGTAGTACATGCACCGACAGTACGGGCAGACACTGACAAACGGAGGGCTGTGTTGCGCCTACTCGTCGGCCGGGAGTCGTTCGTACGCGGGTGCGGGTTGTCTGTGGCCGATCGCGCAGTTCCCCGCGCCCCTGGGTGGGCTGCCTCGCCCGGCGTTCTAAGCCGACGCCAGTTCCGGTGCTGTCGTGACCGGCGTCGCCACCATCTGGTCGTAGCGGTGGAGAAGCAGCTTCGCCATCGCGGGGTGGGTGCCCAGCGGGGCCGAGGCGATCCATGGGGCCGCCTGTGCGCACTCCGTTGCGAAGCGGCCGGGGGCTGTGAAGTAGGAGGCGATCGCCACCCTTGTGCGGCCGCGGGCGGCCAGGGCGCGGATGGCGTCCGGGACTGTCGGGGCGGCCGTTGTCGCGTAGGCCGGGACCACCGGGACACCCAGGCGGTCGGCCAGGAGCTGAGCCGTGCGGTTGGTGTCGACCTTGGACTCGGGGTCGCGGGAGCCTGCCGCCGCCAGGACCACCGCGCTCCTGCGGCGCACGGCGTCGTCCGTGCGGGTGCGCCAGCCGGCCTCGACCAGGCGGGCGTACAAGGCCTCCACCAGCAGCGGGTGCGGGCCGAGAGCGCCGGCCACGCGTGCGCGTACCTCCGACTCGGCGGCCATCTCGGGGATGTCCCGCTTGATGTGGTAGCCGCGACTGAGGAGGAGCGGGACCAAGATCGCCTCTCGGTCGCCGAGGGAGGCGAGGGTGTCCGGGAGCAGGGGCTCGTTCAGCTCGATGTGGCCGAGGTGGACCGGCAGGCCGGGGCGCAGCTCGCGGACCTTGTCGAGGAGCGCGCGTACGGTGCTCAGGGCGCGCGGGTCGCGGCTGCCGTGCGCCACGACGACGAGCGCGGGCGGGTGGGGGCGCCGGCTGCCGTCGAGCGAGACGAGGCTGAGCTGGCTGGCGAGCTGGCTGCTGATCCGGTTCATGATGTGCGCCGTACTGTCGAGGTGGGCCCCCGGGCCGGGGAGGGTCGTGGACTCGTCGTGAAGCGGGTTCGACGCCGTCATGAACCGATGGTGGCGGCGGGACGTTGCCTTCCCGTTGCGCCTGAATAACGGGTTTTTACACCGGGTTCACGGTGGGGTGCCAGGCCTGTGTGAGGCGGCGTGACCTGCGCATTCGTGGAGCGAAGTGAACCTGGTCACGTCGGCGGGGGTGAACCGCGGAGGCTGACAGGACGTCCCTGACTGTCGAGAAGAGGCGGTCGGCCGACCGGGGAGGGACCCACCAGATGCGCAGACCGAAGCTGTCCCGACCACGACTGCCGCGCACCCGTGCGGGGCAGCGGCGGCTGGTGCAGGCCGTGATGGCGGGGTGCGTGCTGGCGCTGCTTCCGGCCACCTGGATGTACGTCGTGACCGGGGACCGGCTGCGGACCACGGCCGACGTGCCGCGCACCGACGTCGCCGTCGTCTTCGGTGCGGGTCTGTGGGCGGGCGAGCCGTCGCCGTACCTCGCGCACCGGCTCGACGCGGCGGCCGAGCTGTACCGCGAGGGCCGTATCGAGGTCGTCCTCGTCACCGGCGACAACAGCCGCGAGGACTACGACGAGCCCGACGCCATGCGCGCCTATCTGACCAGGCACGGCGTACCCGACTCCCGCATCGTCAGCGACTACGCCGGCTTCGACACCTGGGACTCCTGCGTCCGCGCCAAGAAGATCTTCGGCGTCGACGAGGCGGTACTGATCAGCCAGGGCTTCCACATCCGGCGGGCGGTCGCGCTGTGCCAGGAAGCGGGGGTGGTGTCGTACGGCGTCGGGGTCGACGCCAAGCACGACGTGACCTGGTACTACGGCGGCACCCGGGAGATCTTCGCGGCGAGCAAGGCGGCCCTGGACGCCGTCTTCGAGCCGGACCCCCGGTTCCTCGGACGGAAGGAACCCGGGGTGTCGCAGGCACTCGCCACGCAGCGGTAGGGCCCTCAGCTGTTTCGGGGGTGGACGGTCATCTGCAGGGCGCGCGGCCGTACGGTGAGCCGGGCGACCTGGCGGATGACCTGGCCCTCGGCGAGTTCCAGCCGTACCGAACGCAGCATCGTCGCGAGCGCCGTGACCATCTCGGTGAGCGCGAGACGGTCCCCCATGCACTTGTGCTTGCCGTCCCCGAAAGGCAGGAACGCGCCCGGCGGAGGCTCCTGCGCGGGGTCGGTCCACCGGTCCGGGTCGAAGGTGTGCGGGTCGGGGAAGCGCTGGGGGTCGCGGTGCAGGGCGTGCTGGCAGTAGGCCAGTTCGGTACCGGCGGGCAGCGTCCACTCGCCGAGCCGAGTCTCCTCGGTGGTGCGGCGGGTGACCAGCCAGCCGGGGTGGTGCAGCCGCAGGGTCTCGGTGATCACCCGGTTCAGGTACGGCAGCCGGGTCACGTCGTCGAAGGCGACCGGCCGCTCGCCGACGACCTCGTCCAGCTCGGCGAGGATGCGGGCCTCGATCTCCGGGTGACGGGCGAGTTCGTACAAGGTCCAGGACAGCACCGACGCGGTGGTCTCGGTGCCCGCCACGGCCAGGGTGAGGATCTCGGAGCAGATCTGATGCCCGGTCAGCGGCTTGCCGGTCTCCTCGTCGACGGCGCGCAGCAGCATGGAGAGCATGTCCCCGGTGTCGTGCCCGGAGGCCTGCAGTTCGTCGACGGCGGTGTTGATGGTGGCGCGTACGCCGGCCCGGGCCCGGTCGAAGCGGCGGTTGAAGGGCAGCGGCAGGCGCTCGGCCCAGTCGGGCAGCATGATGCGTACACCGACGTCGTTCAACACCACCGACAGGTCGCTGCGCAGCCGGCGGAAGACGGCGTCGTCGAGGCTGCCGGCGAACACCGTCTTGGCCAGCATGTCGAGGCTGAGCCCGACCATCGCCTCACGTACGTCGAGGGGCCGCCCGGGCTCCCAGCCGGCGACCGTGGCGGCCACCTCGGCGCGCATGATGTCGACGTACCGGCTGATCTCGGCGTGGGCGAACGCCGGTTGGACCTGGCGGCGTTTGCGTACGTGGGTCCGGCCGGTGGCGGTGACGACACTGTCGCCCAGCAGCTGGCCCAGCTTGTCGTAGAGCCGGCCCTTGTCGAGGGTGGGCGCCAGGGCCTTGAGCATCTGGTGGATCAGGGCCGGGTCCTGGACCACGATGGTGCGCGTCCCGGGTTGCAGGACGATCTCGACGAGTGGTTCCCGTGTGTCGCGCAGCGAGTCGATGAAGCCGAGGTTGTCACGCATTTTCAGAGCGTGGCCGATGAACGGGAGCGATCCTGCGGCTCGGGGTATGGGGGGAGGCGCAGTGGACGGCACGGGTCATCCCTTCAGGGCGGTTATGGGCGCCCTATGCCTTCCCTGACCTTTCCCCAACGCAATCCTGTCATGAACGTGTCCTGCGCCACGTGGCACGGGAAGGGCTGCGGCTGTGGCCGACGGAGCCGTACGCACCGCCGGCCACACCGCATGGCGGGACCCTCAGCGCCCCTTGAAGACGGGCGGCCGTTTCTCCAGGAACGCGGTCATGCCCTCCTTCTGGTCATCGGTCGCGAACAGGGCGTGAAAGACGCGGCGTTCGAAGAGGAGGCCGTCGCGCAGGCCGGTTTCGAGGGCCTGGTCGACGCACTCGCGGGCCGCCGTGACGGCCGCGCGGCCGTACGAGGCGATCGTCGCCGCGGCCTGCAGGGCCTCCGGCAGGACCCGGTCGTCCGGGACGACCCGGGAGACGAGACCGCAGCTTCCGGCCTCCCGTGCGTCCATCGTGCGGCCGGTGAGGATCAGGTCCATCGCCTTCGCCCGGCCGACGAGGCGGGTCAGGCGCTGGGTGCCGCCGATGCCGGGGATCACGCCCAGCTTGATCTCCGGCTGGCCGAAGACCGCCGACTCCCCCGCGATGACCAGATCGCACATCATCGCCAGCTCGCAACCGCCGCCCAGCGCATAGCCGTTGACGGCGGCGATCTTCGGGGTGCGCAGGGCCGTGAAGCCCTCCCAGGCCGCGAAGTAGTCCTCGGCCGCCATCTGAGCGGCCGTCCTGCCCGCCATCTCCTTGATGTCGGCTCCGGCCGCGAACACCTTCTCCGAACCGGTGACGACGAAGCAGCCCACCTGGGGGTCGGTGTCCAACGGGCGCAGGGCGTCGAGCAGTTCGGCCAGCAGGTCGCCGCTGAGGGCGTTGAGCACGTGTGGGCGGTGCAGGCGTACGGTCACCACGGCGCCGTCGCGTTCGATCTTGAGGTTGTTCATCTTCAGCTCCCCTGCACAGAGTTCGGAGTTACGAGTCCCAGATCGCGCCGTACGCCGGAATCCCCCGCCGCTCCAGGCCGTGCACCACCTGCCAGGTGAGCTTCTTGTTGGAGATGCAGATGACGGCCTCGGCCCCGAAGTCGCGGTACGCCTCGTAGGCGAGCCGCACCATGTCGGGCTTGCCGTGCCGGGAGGTGTCCCAGACCAGGGCGTGCGGCTGGACGGCGAGGATCTCGTCGATCAGGGCGTCGCCGTAGGTGGTGCGGGGGTCGCGGGTCGCCCAGACCAGGCGGGAGGGGACCTCGGCGGCGAGGAGGTGCGGGAGGCAGGGGCCGATGCCGCTGCCGGTGGCGACGTAGACCACCTTCTTGAACAGGGTCTCTATGTTGGCGACTCCGGCCGTGGTGATGCCCTTGACCCAGACCCGGGCGGGCAGGTCGTCGATGAAGGCGCCCGTCCAGTCACCGGCGCGCGAGATGGTGAGCCGGAAGCCGGGCTCGCCGGGTGCGGGGACGTTGGCGAAGGAGTGCCACTCCTTCAGCGGGCTGCGGCTGATCGCCGTCGAGGAGCCCGCGAAGGGGGTCTCGCCGTGGTCGAAGCGAGCCAGTACGACGTGCGGGGAGGGCCGTTCCAGGCGTACGTCCACCTTGCTCAGCCGTAACCAGGGCAGGGCCACGCTGAAGGTGACGAGCGCGAGCACCATGAGTGGAACGGGGCCGGACGACGACAGCAGGGTGTGCGCCCAGAACAGGATCAGGGCCGTCCAGCCGCCGAAGCGGTGGATCTTCTCGAAGTGGTCGTGGTGGCGGGAGCGGAAGGGCGGGAGCGCGGTGGCGACGATCAGCGCGAGGAGGGCCAGCAGGGTCCAACTCACCACCATGAGGGGGCGGTTGGTCGTGCAGAGCGCCAGCGCCAGGAACCATGCCGTCCCCGCCAGGGCCCCGCCCACGTGCAGCCCGCCGAAGTGGTACACCTTGCCCAGCGTCCAGCGGACCTTCAGCGGCCAGGTCGTCGGCGCCCAAGTGGCCAGCTTGAAGAAGAGGTTGATCACGTACTGCTGGCGCACGAGGACGGCGAGGGCGAGGTTGGCGAGGGCCGCGTGGCCCAGGGTCGGCGTCGACAGGGGCCAACCGGCCCACAGGAACGCCAGGTTGGCGGTGAGCACGAGGGCCGCGAGGCGGTTGTAGTGCATCAGACGGGGGTGCTTGAGCAGGCGGCGCGGGGCCGGGATCAGCGGCGGCAGATCGACGGCCCGGCGGTTGAGCGAGGTCGTCATCGGGTCACCCCCTGAAGCGTCCGCTCCTCCGCCATCCTGAGCAGCGCCTGTTTGTCGATCTTGCCGCGGTCGGTCTCCGGCAGGAATGGCAGGGGCATGACACTCTCGGGCACGCAGTAGTACGGCAGCGCCTCCGCCACCGCGCGGCGGGCCCCGTCCGGGTCGACGTCCGCGGGGCAGACGAAGGACACGAGGGTCCGCGCGTCCCGCTTCAAGGTCACCGCGCGCAGACAGCCCTCGACCGACTCCAGCACCGAGGAGACGGAGTCGAGCTCGACCCGGAAGCCGCGCACCTTGACCTGGTCGTCGGTGCGGCCGAGGTGTTCGAGCTCGCCGTCGGGGGTCCAGCGGCCGAGGTCACGGGTGCGGAACATGCGGTGGCCGGCGCCGAGGAAGGGGTCCGGGGCGTAGCGCTCGGCGTTCAGGGCGTCGTTGTCCAGATAGCCGGCCGACACGCAGTCGCCGCCCGCCCACATCTCCCCCACCTCGCCGATGGGCAGGGGGCGGCGGTCGGCGTCGAGGACGTAGACCGTGTTGTTGGGGGTCGGGCGGCCGATGGTGAGCAGCGGGTCGGTCGGGTGATGGCGGTGCATCGTGTTGACGATGGTCGTCTCGGTCGGGCCGCAGCAGTTGTGGAAGGCGGCGTGCCGGGCCCACCGGTCGGCGAGCGGGCGCGGGCAGGGCTCTCCGGCGACGGCGACGGTGTGGACGCGCGGGCAGGTCGCCGGGTCGATGCCGGACAGCACGGTCGGGGTGGCGATCAGCACGTCGGCCGTACGGGCGGTCGCCGCGACGTCCTTGCCTCGGACGACGAGGGTGCCGCCGTGGGTGAGGCAGCCGAGGATCTCCCAGGCGGCCATGTCGAAGGCGACGTTGAGGAGCTGGGCCACGCGGTCGCCGGGGCGGATGCCGAGGCCGCCGGGTTCGGTGAGCAGGATGTTGGCGACATTGCGGTGGGTGACCTTCACGCCGTTGGGCCGGCCGGTGGTGCCGGAGGTGAACAGGACGTAGCAGCCGTCGTCGGGCCGTGCCGGGGTGCGGGGTTTCGGGGCGTACGGCTGTGGCTCGTCGAGTGTGATCAACAGGTGGCCGTCGGGCAGCGGCACCCGGTGGGCGTGCTCGGCGGCCGTGAGGACGACGCGGGTGCGGGCGGTGCGCATGACGTGGGCGAGCTGGTGCGGGGGCGCGAGGCCGATGTCCTGCGGGACGTAGGCGGCGCCCGCCTTCAGGATGCCGAGCAGGCCGACGAGCATCGGGATCGAGCGGCGCACGAACAGGCCGACGTGGTCGCCGGGGCGTACGCCCTCTCGGGCGAGCCGGGCGGCGAGGGCGTCGGCGCGGCGGTCGAGCTCGCCGTAGGTGATGCGGTCGCCGAGGTGCTCGGCGGCGACGGCCTGCGGTGCGGCAGCGGCCTGCCGTTCGACGGCACGGTGGACCAGCGGGTCGGGGACGGGGACGGCGGGACCGCGGCCGTACTGCCAGAAGAGGCGCTGATCGCGGGGGGTGAGGTGGCCCAGGGGGCCGGGAGGGCGCAGGGGCATGGTCGGGGGACCTCCTGGCGGGCTGTTTCGAGATGACGGTTGCCGTGCGGGCATGCCCGGTATGTCGAACGCCGTGCGGAGTGCATGCGGTCAGACGTGCTGCGCTAGCGCCTTGCCTGGGGCTCGACTGTAGCCCTGGCTTTTCAACTCTCAACAAGGCGTGATCGGCCAACTACGGTACGGAATGAGACACGTGACGCGATTTGCGAAACAGCGGCAACTTCCGCACCGTCCGGCGGCGACGAAGAGCGGGGCGCCTGTGCGCCTCACGGCGGCCGGGCGGCGACGGGGAGGTCACCGTCCCGGCCGCGTAACAGGGAGCCGTCCCGTACGTAACACGCCCGACTCACGCTGGACGGTATGCCGAACTCCGCGACGCCCACGCACTGCCCGTACTGCGCCCTGCAGTGCGGAATGAACCTCACGCCCTTGCAGGACGGGGGTGTCGCGGTGGTCGAGCGCCCGGACTTCCCGGTGAACAAGGGGGCGCTGTGCGGCAAGGGCCGTACGGCGCCCGCGGTGCTGGCGTCGAGCGTCCGCCTGACCTCGCCGCTGGTGCGGTCGGGCGGCACGCTCGTGCCCGCCACCTGGGACGAGGCGCTGGACCGCATCGCCGAGGGCCTCAACCGCACGCGTACGGAACATGGCCCGGACGCGTGCGGGGTCTTCGGCGGAGGCGGTCTGACGAACGAGAAGGCGTACAGCCTCGGCAAGTTCGCGAGGATCGTGCTCGGCACCTCGCAGATCGACTACAACGGCCGCTTCTGCATGTCGTCGGCGGCCGCGGCCGGGATGAAGGCGTTCGGGCTCGACCGGGGGCTGCCGTTCCCGCTGGAGGACATACCGAAGACGGGCTGCGTGATCCTCGTCGGCTCCAACCTGGCGGAGACGATGCCGCCGTCGCTGCGCTTCTTCAATGAGCTGAAGGAGAACGGCGGCACGCTCATCGTCGTCGACCCGCGCCGCACCAAGACCGCCGAGCAGGCCGACCTGCACCTGATGCCCCGGCCGGGCACCGACCTCGCGCTGGCCCTCGGCCTGCTGCACCTGGTCGTCGCCGAGGGGCGGGTGGACGAGGAGTACGTCCAGGAGCGCACGGTCGGCTGGGAGGACGCGCGGGCCGCCGCGATGGCGCACTGGCCGGAGCACGTGGAGCGGATCACGGGGGTGTCCGTTCCTCAGCTCCGGGAAGCCGTACGGATGTTCTGCGCGCCGGAGAACGCGATGGTGCTGACCGCGCGCGGGCCCGAGCAGCAGTCCAAGGGCACGGACACCGTGGGCGCGTGGATCAACCTGTGCCTGGCGACGGGGCGGGCGGGCCGGCCACTGTCGGGGTACGGCTGCCTCACCGGACAGGGCAACGGGCAGGGTGGGCGCGAGCACGGCCAGAAGGCCGACCAGCTGCCCGGCTACCGCAAGCTGGACGACCCGGCCGCGCGGCGGCATGTCGCCGAGGTGTGGGGCGTGGACCCGGACAGCCTGCCCGGGCCGGGGCGCAGTGCGTACGAGTTGCTGGACGCGCTGGGCTCGGACATCAAGTCGCTGCTGCTGATGGGCTCCAACCCGGTGGTGTCGGCGCCGCGTGCCGCGCACATCGAGGAGCGCATCAAGTCCCTTGATTTCCTTGCGGTGTGCGACGTGGTGCTGTCGGAGACGGCGGCCCTCGCGGATGTCGTCCTTCCGGTGACGCAGTGGGCCGAGGAGACGGGCACGACGACCAACCTGGAGGGCCGGGTGCTGCTGCGGCGGCGCGCGATCACCGCTCCGGAGGGCGTCCGCAGCGACCTGGAGGTCATGCACGAGCTCGCGGCGCGGCTGGGCGGCGAGAAGGGCCTGGAGAAGGGGTTCCCGACCGACCCCGAGGAGGTCTTCGAGGAGCTGCGCCGAGCGAGCGCGGGCGGAGCGGCGGACTACTCGGGGATCACGTACCGCAGGCTGGCGGAGGAGAACGGGGTGTTCTGGCCCTGCCCGGCGCCGACGGTCATGGACGGCGCTCCGGCGGACTCCGACGACTGCGAGGACGCCTCGCTGGACGCCCCTCTGGACGCCTCAGCCGGGCCCGACGACCCGGCGCAGGACGACGAGAGCACGGGCGAGGAGAGCACGGGTGACGCGACCACGGGCGGCTCGGTGCACCCCGGCACGCCCCGTCTCTTCCTCGACCGGTTCGCCACGCCGGACGGACGGGCGAGGTTCGCCCCCGTCTCGCACCGGGCGCTCGCCGAGGAACCCGACGACGAGTACCCGGTGCTGCTGACGACCGGGCGGGTCGTGGCGCAGTACCAGTCCGGCGCCCAGACCCGCCGCGTCGACGAGCTGAACGCCGCCGCGCCGGGCCCGTTCGTGGAGTTGCACCCCCGGCTGGCGGCGCGGCTCGGGGCCGCCGAGGGCGATCCGGTGGCCGTGGTCTCGCGCCGGGGCCGGGCGGTGGCCCCCGCTCGCATCACGACCGGCATCCGCCCCGACACGGTCTTCATGCCGTTCCACTGGCCGGGCGAGGGCCGCGCCAACACCCTGACCAACCCGGCGCTGGACCCGACGTCACGGATGCCGGAGTTCAAGGCGTGCGCGGTGCGGCTGGAGGCCGTGAAGTCATAGCCGGACCGGGCCTGCTGGGCCTCGCGTCCGCCTGACTCAGCCGGACGGCCCGCTCGCCCCCGCCCGCATCACAACCGGCATCCGCCCCGACACCGCGCCGTGAAGGCGTGAGGGAGGGCGGTCGCTCGGCCGCGGATCCTCTGGGTGAGCGCGATGGCCGACGGCGGTTGGGGCTCTCGCCGTGCGGCGCGACGGGGCCGGCCGTCCCGCGCTCGACGACGACTTGGATCCGGCCGTGGGATGACGCCCCGGCCGGCCGGGTCAGGACGGGCGGTCCGGAGCCGTGGAGGGTCCAACTCGCCGTCGGTGGTGTGAGGTTGCCGGGGTACGGGGTGCCGCAGGCGCCGGGGATGGTGCCGGTGGCAGTCGGGCTGGCGCGGACGTGATGCTCAGCTGGGTCGGGTTGCCCAGTCGCCGCTCTCGATGAGCTTGCCGTGCGTGCGCAGGCGGGCGGCGACGGGCGGGGCGGCGACATACACCCACGCCTGTACGGCCGTTGCGTCGGAGTCTCGGATCACCTGGCGGGCGATGCGCTCGTAGAGGTTGCGCGGGTCGTCCGGGGCGTACTCCTCCAGGCGGTCGAGGGCCGCCAGGAGCGTCGGGTACTCCTCGGGGCGGGGGGTGACGAGGTCGCCGTGGACCGTGCCACTGCCGTCCCGTTCCTCGACGGCGTACGGGTAGCCCGGACCGTCGTACAGCGCCGCCCCGACGAGTCGTGCCGGTTCCTCGGTGTGGGTGCGGCCGCGCAGGAAATGGTCGTGATTGGGCTCTCCGGGACGCAGGGTGCCGTAGACGAAGAACGGGAGTCGAGGAGAGAGGGTCACGGAAACGATTCTCTCCCCTCACACACCTCCACGTATTCGCTCTGGTCATGGCATGTGCACGACCCCTTGAATCTTGGGCATCCTCTGCGCCGCCCAGTTCAAGGAGACCGATGAGCCGAATACGGCCGCACATCCGGGGTTCCCGTCTTGCCGCAGCGGGCATCGCCGCCGTCGGCGCCACCCTGCTGGCCACCGCCCTCTCCCCCACCGCCGGCGCGGACGACAGTCCGACCAGGGCCACCGCGCTCGACAACGCGGCGTCGGTCCTCGCGGACCACGCGGCGAGCCTGGGGCTGACCGCCGCGCAGGACACCACCGTGCGGGACGTGATCGTGGACGCGGACGGCACCCAGCATGTCCGCTACGACCGCACCTACCGCCAACTCCCCGTCCTGGGCGGCGACTTCGTCGTCCACCTGGCGAAGGACGGTACGTACCGCAGCGCCTCCCGCGCCACGAAGCGCCCGATCTCCCTGGCCGGCGTGACACCCAGGATCTCGGCACCGAAGGCGGCCGACCTCGCGGCGAAGCTGCTGCGGGCCGCGAACCTCGGCGAGACGCTGAAGCGGCTGACGGCCAAGCCCGAGCTGGTCGTCGACGCCCTGCACGGCACCCCGAAGCTGGCCTGGCGGACCGACGCGGTCGCCCAGGACTCCGTCGGCAACCCGGTCGCCCGCACGGTGCTGACCGACGCCCTGACCGGCACCCGGATCGACGCGTGGGACAGCATCGAGACGGCGTCCGGCGACGGGAAGTCGCTGTACGGCGGCACGGTGCCGTTGGAGACGACGCAGTCGGGATCGACATACCAGCTGAAGGACGCGACGCGCGGCGGCACTTACACGGGTGACGCCGCGAACAAGACGGACCTGTGCCTCCTGACCGTCTGCCTCAACCGCGCCCCGTCGACCGTGTTCACGGACGCCGACAACCACTGGGGTACGGGCACCACGGCCGACCGCTCGACCGCGGCGGTGGACGCGCAGTACGGCACGGACGTGACGTGGGACTACTACAAGAACGTCCACGGCCGCAACGGCATCGCCGGTGACGGCAAGGGTTCGTTCAACCGCGTGCACTACGGCAGCGGCTACAACAACGCCTTCTGGGACGACAGCTGCTTCTGCATGACGTACGGCGACGGTGACGGCACCCAGCTCGGCCCGCTGGTGTCGCTGGACGTGGCCGGTCACGAGATGACGCACGGCGTGACGTCGAAGACCGCGGCGCTGACGTACTCGGGCGAGTCCGGCGGCCTGAACGAGGCGACGTCCGACATCTTCGGCACGCTGGTGGAGTTCCACGCGGCCAATTCCTCCGACCCGGGCGACTATCTGATCGGCGAGAAGATCGTCCGGTCGGGCTTCAGCCGGGACGCCCTGCGCTACATGGACAAGCCGTCCAAGGACGGCGCCTCGGTCGACTGCTGGACCACGACGACCGGGCAGCTCGACGTCCACTACTCGTCCGGCATCGGCAACCACTTCGCCTACCTGCTCGCCGAGGGCAGCGGCGCGAAGACGATCAACGGCGTCAGCTACAACTCGCCGACCTGCAACGGCTCTTCGGTGAACGGGATCGGCCGGGACAAGCTGGGCAAGATCTGGTACCGGGCACTGACGGTCTACATGACGTCCTCGACGAACTACGCGGGCGCCCGTACGGCGACGCTGAGCGCGGCGAAGGACCTGTACGGGGCCGGCAGCACGGAGTACAACGCGGTGGCGGCGGCCTGGAGCGCGGTGCGCGTCGGCTGAAGCCAGGGCCTGAGGTGAAAGGGAGGCGGCGTGGGTGCCGCCTCCCTTTCTCGGTGCCCGGTCACCCGTTCACACGCGCACCCCGTGCCGTTCTGGTTCTTTTCCGCCGTGCCCCTGCCGCACCTCGATGACCTGCTGAAACGCTGGCTCCAGAGGTCCTGGCGAGTTCGTCCTTGACACCCGTTCACCCCATTTTCGGCGTTCCCTCAGGAAGCGCTCCCGCCCCACTGCCCCTTACCTCGGAAGGGCAGGGGCGCGACCGACGCAGCGGCACATGGGGGTGTCGCGGGCCGTGGCCCCGCTGAGTGCGGAGGAACATCGATGCGACGTACCGCCCGTCTGCTGACCGGGACCGCGCTGGCCGCCGGCGCCGTGGGGCTCGTCGTCACGCCCGCGTACGGCGGCGACGGTGGTGGCCTGGAGGTGTCCCCGGCCTCGGTCGTGCCGGGCGGGGAGGTCACGGTGGACACGGCCGACTGCGGGGGCGGCGCCACGGCGGAGGGCGACGCCAGTGCGGTCGGCGCGGGGTCCTTCACGCTGGCCCCGGACGAGCAGGACGCGACCGGACGGTTCCGGGTGCCGCCGAGCGCGCAGCCGGGGACGTACGAGATCGTCGCGACCTGCGCGGAGGACGGCCGGCGGGTGACGGGGGACCTGGAGGTCACGCTGACCTCCCCGCGTGACGAACAGGTGTATCCGAGAGGAAGTGTGAAGACGGGGGTCGGCGGCGCTCTTGGCGGCGGTGACCCCGTGCAGACCGCGGCCGGCGTGGCGGCTCTCGCCGTCGCCGCCGCGGGCGGTACCTGGCTCCTGCATCGCCGGGCGAGAGGCGACGGGATCTGACGGACACCCTCCGCTGTCCGTCCGCCGGTACCGCACGTCCCCTCCCCCTCCGGGTCCGACGCCCCTCGCGGCCCGGAGGGGGATGAGGGCGGCCCGAGGGGAGTCCCAGGAGGCTCGCGTGCGCAGTCACCGCCGTCCCCGCAGTCGCCGCAGCGTCGCCAACGCCGCCATATCCGCCGTCACCGTACTGGCCCTGTGCTCCGGCGCCTGGCTGCTGAGCAGCGGCGCCGAGACGCATGTGCCGCCACAGCCGTCGGCGGCACAGGCCCGGGGGGCCGGGGAGACCGCGGGGGCCGAGGAGACCGGGGAAGCCGGGCTGGCCGGGGAGTCGAGCGGCTCGCACGCCGACCAGCGCTCCGCAGACCCCCGCTCCGCAGACCCGCACTCCGCCGCCCCCGACCCCGCCCTACCCCCCTCCCCTCCCGACCGCATCCGCATCCCCTCGATACGGGTCGACGCTCCCCTCATGGGCCTGGGTCTGACGAGGACGGGCAGCCTCGACGTCCCGCCCGCCGAGCGGACGAACCTCGCCGGTTGGTACGAGGCCGGCACCACGCCCGGTGAGACGGGCACCGCGATCGTCGCCGGCCACGTCGACAACGCCGACGGGCCCGCCGTCTTCTACCGGCTCGGCGCCCTGAAGAAGGGCAGCACGATCGAGGTGGACCGCCGGGACGGCGGCACGGCGCTCTTCTCCGTCGACGCCGTCGAGGTGTACGACGCGAAGGCCTTCCCCGACAAGAAGGTGTACGGCCCGGCGCCACGCCCCGAACTGCGGGTGATCACCTGCGGCGGCGGTTACTCACGGACGACCGGCTATCAGGGCAACGTCGTCGTCTTCGCACACCTCACCGGCAGCCGCTGACCGCTCCCTGGGGAGAGCATTCGACGAGGGAGCGCGACCCGCTAAGCCACCCACTGCTCGTACGCCAGCTTCGCCACCAGCGCGAACACCACCGTCAGCAGCACGACCCGCACGAATCCGCTGCCCTTCTTCAGCGCCGTACGAGCCCCCAGCATGCCGCCCGCCAGGTTGAACACGGCCATCAGCGCGGCCAGTTGCCACAGGACCGTGCCCTGCCAGGCGAAGGTGGCCAGCGCGCCGGCGTTGGTGCAGCAGTTGACGATCTTGGCGGTGGCGGAGGCGGTGACCAGGTCGAGGTGGAGTACGGCGGTGAGGGCGAGGACCAGGAAGGTGCCGGTGCCGGGGCCGATCAGACCGTCGTAGAAGCCGATGCCCAGGCCGGCCAGGCCGATCGCGGCGAGGACCTGGCGGCGGGTGGCCGGGCCCGTCGCCGGGGCCGTGCCGAAGGCGGGGCGCAGGATCACGAAGGCGGCGACGGCGAGCAGCACCACCATGATCACGGGCTTCAGCACCTCGGTGCTCATGCCGGCCGCGAAGAAGGCACCACCGGAGGAGCCCGCGAGCGCCGCCAGCCCGATGCGTACGGCGAGGCCCACGTCCACGGGTGCCTTGCGGACGTATGTCACCGCGGCGCCGGACGTGCCGACGATCGCGACCGCCTTGTTGGTGCCGAGCGCGTACGCGGCCGGGGTGTTCGCGGGGAGGCCGAGCAGCAGCGTCGGCAGCAGGAGCAGGCCCCCGCCGCCGACCACGGCGTCGATCCAGCCGGCCACGAGGGCTGCGAGGCACAGGGCGGCGACCATGGCCAGCGATATGTCGGGCATGATCGCGACCTTAGGCGGGCGGTACGTGTGAGGTCCACGTAAATGAGGAGCATCTGAGGTTGGCGATCATTCGTAGACGATGGTGGCTGCACGGATACCGGGCGTTCGGTCACCCCCGCCCCACCCGCCCCACCTCTTCCCCGTCCGACCTCACAGCCCACCCCCGTCGCGCCCGCCGAACCCTCACACCCACCCTCCGCCCCCGCTGAGGGCAGCGTTCCCCGTGGGAAACAGATGTGATGCGGTCGGGTAACACCGGCACCGCACGCTCAAGTGCATGACCTCGAATACGCGTGTGGTGGTGATCGGCGCCGGCCTCGCGGGCGTACGACTCGCCCGGCGGCTGGGCGAGCTCGGTACGCCCGTCACGCTCGTCGGCGACGAGGAGCACCGCCCGTACAACCGAGTGCTCCTCGCCGAGGTGCTGGCCGGACGGTACAGCCCCGACGTGATCGCGCTTCCCGCGCCCGCGGAGCTCACCCGCGCCCGGGTCACCGGCATCGACCGCGAGGCGCGGACCGTCGAGTGCGCGGACGGTTCGAAGATCGCATACGACCGGCTGGTCCTGGCCACCGGCTCGAACCCGGTGCTGCCGCCCCTGCGCGGCCTGTTCACCCCCGACCACGTCCTGCCGGAGGGCGTCCACGCCTTCCGCACCATGGACGACTGCCTGGGCCTGTCCAAGGCGGTCCGGCCGGGGGCGAAGGCGGTCGTCATCGGCGGCGGGCTCCTCGGGGTCTCCGCGGCCCGTGCGCTCGCCCAGCGCGGCGCCCAGGTCGTCCTCGCCCAGCAGGGCGAGCGGCTCATGGAGCGCCAGCTCGACCCGAGCGCGTCGAAGCTGGTGCAGCGGCACCTGAAGGACCTCGGCGTCGAGATCCACACCGAGTGCCGGGTGCGCGACGTGCGCTGCGTCGGCGGCGCGGTCCGCTCGGTCGAGATGGCCGACGGATACGCCCTCGACGCCGACCTCGTCGTCCTGGCCTGCGGCGTCCACCCCCGCGTGGGCCTCGCCCAGGTCGCGGGACTGGACGTCCGCAAGGGCATCGTCGTCGACGACGAGCTGCGCACCTCCGACCCGCACATCCACGCCATCGGCGACTGCGTTCAGCACGCCGGCACGGTGTACGGGCTCGCCACCCCGGCGCTCGAACAGGCCGACGCGCTCGCCGAGTTGCTGGCCGGTGACCTCACCGCCCGCTACACCGGCACCCGCTCTCTGACGCGGCTCACCCTCACGGGCCACGACAGCCCCTTCGACCTCGCCGCGTTCGGCGAGACGGAGGCGCTCCCCGGCGACGACGTCGTCCAGCTCGCCGACGCCACCCGCGGCACCTACCGCAAGGTCGTCGTCCGCGACGACCGCCTGGTCGGCGGGGTTCTCGTCGGCGAACTCGGCACCGTAGGCGCGCTCGCCCGCGCCTGGGAGGGAGCAGAGCCGCTCCCGTCCGACGGCGGCCCTCTGCTCCACCTGCTCACCAACGATGGAGGCTCCTGATGTCCACCGGCACCCCCACGATCGTGCTCGTCGGCCACGGCATGGTCGGCCAGCGCTTCCTCGAAGCGCTCGCCGAGCGCGGCCTGACCGCCACGCACCGCGTGGTCGTGCTGTGCGAGGAGCCGCGTCCGGCGTACGACCGCGTCGCCCTCACCTCGTACTTCTCGGGCAAGACGCCCGAGGACCTGTCCATGACGGACATGGAGTTCATCGACACGCACGGCATCGAGCTGTACGTCGGCGACCCGGCGCAGACGATCGACCGTGAGGCGAAGAAGGTCACGGCCAAGTCGGGCCAGGTCTTCGAGTACGACACCCTCGTGCTGGCCACCGGCTCCTACCCCTTCGTGCCGCCGGTCCCGAACAAGGACGCCGAGGGCTGTTTCGTCTACCGCACGATCGAGGACCTCCTCGCGATCGAGGAGTACGCCAAGACGGCGACGACCGGTGCCGTGGTCGGCGGCGGTCTGCTGGGACTCGAGGCGGCCGGTGCGCTGAAGGGCCTCGGACTCACCTCCCACATCGTGGAGTTCGCACCGCGCCTGATGCCGGTGCAGGTCGACGAGGGCGGCGGCGCGGCCCTGCTGCGCACCATCGAGGAGATGGGCCTGAGCGTCCACACGGGTGTGGGCACGCAGGAGATCGTCGTCGACGAGTCCGGCGCGGTCACCGGCATGAAGCTGTCCGACGGTTCCGAACTCGCCACCGACCTGGTGGTGTTCTCCGCCGGTGTCCGCCCCCGTGACCAGCTGGCCCGCGACTGCGGCCTGACGGTCGGCGAGCGCGGCGGCATCACGGTCGACGAGCAGTGCCGTACGGTCGCCGACCCGCACGTGTTCGCGATCGGCGAGTGCGCGCTGGCCTCCGACGGCCGGGTGTACGGCCTGGTGGCCCCGGGTTACGAGCAGGCCGAGACGGCCGCCGCGACGATCGCCGCCGACGAGAGCGAGCAGCTGACGTTCACCGGCGCCGACCTCTCCACCAAGCTGAAGCTGCTCGGCGTGGACGTGGCGTCCTTCGGTGACGCGCACGGCACCGCCGAGGACTGCCTGGACGTCGTGTACTCCGATTCCCGCGCGGGCCTGTACAAGAAGCTGGTCATCGGCCGCGACGGCACGCTGCTCGGCGGCATCCTGGTCGGCGACGCGGAGGCGTACGGCACGCTGAAGGCGTTCACCGGCTCCGTCCCGCCGGTCTCGCCGGAGTCGCTGGTGCTGCCGGCCGGTGCCGGGGCGCCCGCCCAGCTCGGCCCGTCCGCGCTGCCGGACGAGGCGATCATCTGCTCCTGCAACAACGTCACCAAGGGCACGATCCGCGGCGCGGTCACCGACCACCAGTGCACGACCGTGCCCGAGGTGAAGAAGTGCACCAAGGCCGGTACGACCTGCGGCAGTTGCGTCAAGGTCCTCGGCCAGCTGATCAACGCCGAGCTGGAGGCGTCCGGCGTCGAGGTCGACAAGGGCCTGTGCGGCTGCTTCTCGCAGACCCGCGAGGAGCTGTACGAGATCGTCCTCGCCCTGCGCATCAACACCTACCAGGACCTGCTGGACCGCTACGGCCGCGACGGCGCCAAGGGCGGCGACGGCTGCGAGATCTGCAAGCCCGCGGTCGGCTCGATCATCGCCTCCCTCGCCCCGACGATCGGCGCGAGCGGCTACGTCCTGGACGGCGAGCAGGCCTCCCTCCAGGACAGCAACGACCACTTCCTGGCCAACCTGCAGAAGAACGGCTCGTACTCGGTCGTGCCGCGCATCCCCGGCGGTGAGATCACCCCCGAGGGCCTCATCGTGATCGGCGAGATCGCCCGCGACTTCGGCCTCTACACGAAGATCACCGGCGGCCAGCGGATCGACATGTTCGGCGCCCGCGTCGAGCAACTCCCCCTGATCTGGGCCCGGTTGGTGGACGCGGGCTTCGAGTCCGGCCACGCGTACGGCAAGGCGCTGCGCACGGTGAAGTCCTGCGTCGGCCAGACCTGGTGCCGCTACGGCGTCCAGGACTCGGTCCGCATGGCGATCGACCTGGAGCTGCGCTACCGGGGCCTGCGCTCCCCGCACAAGCTGAAGTCGGCGGTCTCCGGCTGCCAGCGCGAGTGCGCGGAGGCCCAGTCGAAGGACTTCGGCGTGATCGCCACCGCCAACGGCTGGAACCTCTACGTCGGCGGCAACGGCGGCGCCACCCCGCGCCACGCGGACCTGCTGGCCCAGGACCTGTCCGACGCCGAGCTGATCAAGCTGATCGACCGCTTCCTGATGTTCTACATCCGCACCGCGGACCGGCTCGAGCGCACCTCGACCTGGCTGGAGCGGATCCCCGGCGGCCTGGACCACGTCCGGGACGTGGTCGTGGAGGACTCCCTCGGCATCTGCGAGGAGCTGGAGTCGCTGATGGCGGACCACGTGGCGCACTACGCCGACGAGTGGGCGACGACCATCAACGACCCCGAGAAGCTCTCCCGCTTCGTCTCCTTCGTGAACGCCCCCGACACCCCCGACCCGGTCGTCGGCTTCATCCCCGAGCGCGACCAGATCAAGCCCGACCTGCCGCTGCTGTCCATCGGCATGCGCCCCGCTGAAGACGTCCTGGAAGGAAGCGCCCAGCGATGACCCTGGCACCCGAGACGACCGACCTGAAGGTCCAGCTCAAGCTGGCGGACGACTGGTTCACGGTCTGCGACCTGGCCCAGCTGCTCCCCGGCCGGGGCGTGGCGGCCCTCCTCCCCGACGGCCGCCAGGTGGCCCTGTTCCGCGACCGCACCGGCGCCCTGTACGCCATCGACAACCGCGACCCCTTCGGCGGCGCGGCGGTCCTCTCCCGCGGCCTGACCGGCACCCACCAGGGCCGCCCGTTCGTGGCCTCGCCCCTGCTGAAGCAGCGCTTCGACCTGAAGACGGGGCAGTGCCTGGACGACGAGGCGGTGCGGATCGCGGCGTACGAGGTGCGGGCGGCGTAAGGCCATCCGCAGTTCGATCCCGAAGCCGCGCTGCAGGCAGCCCTTGAGCTGTTCTGGCAGCGCGGCTTCGATCGTGCGCGAGCCGACTGCGCCTGAACGGCTGCCCGGCGCTCACCCCTTCAGAGCGTCGTACGTCACCCCGGTCATCCGCTCCGACTCCTCCCAGAGCCGTTCACCCGCACGGTCGTTGACGGTCCAGGGCGCCCGCCAGGACGGGGCGGGTGAGCCGCGCCAGTTGGCGAAGGACGGGCCGGTGAAGGAGTCGGGGCGGACGGCGGGGGCGGTGGCCGCGTACAGGACGGGGAGCGCGCCGGCCTCGGCGGGCTGGGCGAGGACGCGGTTGCCGATCCGCACGAACCACTCGCTGAACCGGCGCCCCTCCATACGCGGCCCCTCGGTCTGCAAATTGGTGTCCGCGTACCCCGGATGGGCGGCGGCCGCCACCACGTCCGCCCCCCGCACCGCCAGCCTGCGCGCCAGCTCGTGCGTGAAGAGCAGGTTGGCGGTCTTGGAACGGCCGTAGGCGACCCAACGCCGATAGCGACGCTCGCTGTTGAGGTCGTCGATGTCGATGTTGGACAGCGCGTGCAAGGAACTGGCCACGGTCACCACCCGCGCGCCCGGCGTGCCGAGCAGCGCGGGCAGCAGCAGACCGGTCAGCGCGAAGTGCCCGAGGTGGTTGACCCCGAACTGCGTCTCGAAGCCGTCCGCCGTCGTGCCGTACGGCAACGCCATCACCCCGGCGTTGTTCACGAGCAGGTCGAGCCGGTCGTAGGGAAATGCCGCGGTGAACTCCCGCACGGAGCCGAGATCCCCGAGATCAATCCGCCTCAACTCAACCTGTGCGCCCGGCACTTCACCGACTAGCCGGACCCCGGCCGCCGTCCCGCGCGCCTCGCTCCGGCAGGCGAGCACCACCCGGGCACCCTTGCGCGCCAGCTCGCGCGCCGTGGCGTACCCGAGTCCGCTGTTGGCCCCGGTGACGACGGCGACGCGGCCGCTCTGGTC
Organism: Streptomyces cyaneus; assembly: GCF_004028635.1. Taxonomy (GTDB): domain Bacteria; phylum Actinomycetota; class Actinomycetes; order Streptomycetales; family Streptomycetaceae; genus Streptomyces; species Streptomyces cyaneus. Next base: position 778,568 of record NZ_ML138678.1, read on the forward strand.
GGGGATGTCGTGCGCGGTCCAGCCGGACATGACGGAGCTCCTTCCGCGGGCAGGTCCGGGCCCAGGTACCTCATCAGAGTGCGCCGAAACGGCTGCCGGGGCCAGTTCGGGAGCCTTTGGGGTGCGCGCGGTGTGAGGGCCTCGCGGACATGACAGGGAACAGGGCACAGGCGTTCTTCGAACGGCGCTAGCATCGCTCCCCCGAAGTCTGTGACGGCATACGCGATGCGGGGGATGCACGGCGTGTCTGTGGTGGAGCTGCCGGTCGGTGTCGGCGAGGCGGACGTATGACCGCGCCGGGAGAGGCAGTCGGGCCCAGGGCGCTCGACGGTGCCGTGCTGCGGGTCCGGGACGAGCTGGGGTTACCCGTCGGGGCGGGCTTCCTGGTCACCGGTGACCTGGCCTTCACCTGTGCTCATGTGGTCACCGCCGCCCTCGGCGCCCCGGAGGGCCGGCCCCCGAAGAGGGCGCGGATCCAGGTCGACCTGCCGTTGAGCGGCACGTCGGCGTCGGTGACGGCGCGGGTCGAGGAGTGGTCCGACGACCAGGACATCGCGGTGCTGCGGTTGGACGAGCAGCTGCCCGGCGCCCGGCCCGTGCGTCTCGTCCGGGCGGACGAGGTGTGGCACCACCCCATCGCCGCCTTCGGCTTCCCGGCCGGGCGGGACAACGGGGTGTGGCACTCGGGACGCCTCCTCGGCCGGCAGGGCGACGGTTGGATCCAGACCGAGATGACGTCCCTCAACGGCTACCGGATCGCACCCGGGTTCAGCGGCGGCCCCGTCTGGGACGAGCAGCTGGTCGGCGTGGTCGGCATGGTGGTGGTGGCCGAGGCCAAGGATCCGGCCGCCGCCTATCTCGTCCCGTCCGACCAACTACTGAATCCCTGGCCGGAGTTGGCGCGCCTCGCCGTACCGGAGTCGCCGTTCCACCCCTTGGCCGCCTTCGGCGAGACCGACGCGAGGTTCTTCTTCGGCCGGGAGCGGGAGGCATCCGAGGTGGCCGACCTGGTGCGCGGGCACAAGGCGGTCACCCTGGTCGGCCCGTCCGGCTCCGGCAAGTCCTCGCTGGCCGGGGCGGGCGTCATCCCCCGGCTGCGTCAGGAGGGTTACGAAGCCGTCGTCCTGCGCCCGACCTCCTCCTACGGCACCCCGCTGACCGCCCTCGCCGCCGCTCTGCTGCCGCTGCTCGAACCGGACCTGCCCGAGGTGACCCGCCTGGAGAGGATCCGGCAGCTGGCCGGCCTCCTCGGGTCCGACGGGGCACCCGGCCTGCACGGGGTCGTGACCCGCGTCCTGGAGCGGACGGACAGCCGACGCCTGCTGCTCGTGATCGACCAGTGCGAGGAGGCGCTCACCGCCGCGTCGGCCGACGTCGCGGCACTGACGGACGTCCTCTCCGTCGACAGCCTGCCCGAGTCATTACGCATCCTGATCACGCTGCGCGCCGACTTCCTGGAACCCGCCCTGGCCGCCCCCTGGCTCGGCCCGCTCGTCGGCCACCGCATCCACGCGCTGCGCCCCATGAACCGCGACCAGCTGCGTGAGGTGATCACCGCGCCGATCGCCGCCACCCCGAACGTGACGTACGACGAGGGGCTGGACGACCGGATCCTGAAGGACACCGGTGACGCGCCTGGAGCCCTGCCGCTGCTCGTCATGGCCCTGGACCTGCTGTGGCGCGAGCAGACCGTGCACGGGCGGCTGACGTACGAGGCGTACGAGCGGATCGAAGGGGTGACCGGCGCCCTCAGCCGCGAGGCGGAGAGAGCCTGGGCGAACACCGTGACGGAGGCGGACGAGCCGAACGCCCGGCGCCTGTTCACCCGCCTGGTTCAGATCCCGGTGGCGGGGTCCGGCGCGGTCGCCCGCAGACCCGCCGCCCGATCCGAACTCGCCCCCGCCGAATGGAAGATCGCCCAGCGTCTCGCCGCCACCCGGCTGCTGGTCACCGGTCGGGGGGACACCGTCGAGCTCGCCCACGAAGCGCTGATCACCGGCTGGCCGAAGCTGGCCGCATGGGTGGCCGAGGACCACGAGTTCCTCGCCTGGCGCGAGACCGTGCGACTCGACCTGGACCGCTGGCGCGACGCCGGCGAACCGGCCGAACTCCTGCCCAGCGCCGTGGTCCTGGCCACCGCACAACGCTGGCTCACCGAACGCGCCGACGACATCGGCGACGCCGAGCGGGACTTCCTGGAACGGGGCCACCGCCGACGCAGGTCGGCCGTCCGGCGCCGGCGGGGGCTGTTCTCGGCGATCGGGCTCATCACGGCCGTGGCCCTCGTCCTGGGGGCACTGTTCTTCTACCAGCGCGCGGTCAGCGAGGAACAGGAAGCCGCGGCCAACTCCCGGGCGCTGGCGAGCATCTCGACCGACCAGCGGCTCCAGGACCCGGCCTTGGCGATCCAGCTGGCGCTCGCCGCCTACCGCACCTCGCCGACGGACGAGGCGAAGAACACGCTGCTGCGGTACTACGCCCAGTACCGGTCGGCCTCGCGCATCCTGTCCGGCACGCTGGGCGCCGTGGAGGACTTCCGGGCGAGCGAGGACGGCGACGTGATGCTGGCCCGCACCGACACGGGCAGGGCGACGCTCTTCGTCCACGCGATGGGCGGAACGGTACGCACAGAGCAGCTGAACGGGCCGCCGTACGTCGCGTATCCGCTGGTCTCGGGTGACGGCGGCCGGGTCGGCTACATGGCGGGCCGCTCGCTCGTCTGGTACGACGTGCGCCCGGAGGGACGCTCCCTGGCGGGCGACCACCACCAGTTGCCCGTCGAGGGGCCGGAGTTCGAAGCCGGCACGACCGACACGGAGTTCGCCCAACTGTCTGCGGACGGGCGGCTGTTGGCGGCGGCCGGCGGGACGAGCGTGGCCTGGTGGGATGTGGACCGGCGCGCCTTCGGCGGCAGGATTCCCGTGCCCCAGGCACGGGGCGGTCAGTTGAAGCGCCTGTGGTTCGGGCCGGACGACGACACGCTCATCGCGCTCGCCGTGATGGCCGACGCCAAGCAACGGCTGCTGGCCATCGATCGCCGTACCGGCAGCGTCCGGGTCCTCGCCGACTCGTTCGAGGAGGCCGTGGTCTCGGGGGACGGCAGCTCCGCGGTGACCTGCCGTTCCGAGCAAGGCGGCGACCGTACCGCCGTCTATACGGGGGTGCGGACATCCGACGGGCGCAGGCTGGGGCAGTTCGTGAATGTGGACAGCTCCCTGTGTACGCCGATCGCCCTCGGTCCGGGTGGCCGCTATCTCGCGCTTGGTTCCGGCACCAGGAAACTCGTCGATCTACGGCTGTCCATGGTCACCTCGACGTTCCGCGAACCGGACGAGAGCGGGGCGAAACTGCTTTCGTACGCGAGGCTCGTGGGCGAAGGCTCGAAGCTACTGCTCGTCACCGGGAACAGCACGGGGATCTTCTGCGCCGAGGTGGCCACCTCGCCGGCGCAGGACATGCACCGGGTCGACCTGACGCCCGACGGCCGGAGGGTGGTCGCCCTGCCCAGCGGCGGGGAGTCGATACAGCTCCGGACTGTGGGCACCAGCAGCGAAGTGATCGCCCAGGCGCCACGGATCAAGCCCTACTGGGAGGGCGAGGACCTGACCGTCTTCACCAAGGACGGCACCCTGCTCGCCGAGCGCGAAGGCGTGAACAAGGTGGCGGTGCGCGACGCGAAGTCGCTCCGGCAGGTGTCCGTGGTCACGACCGTCATGCCGCCCGAGCCCGTGAGCGACGGACACCAGCCGTTGCTCGACTACTTCTTCGACCACACCGGCCGCCTCGTCACGGCCACCGGGACGATGATCCAGCGATGGGACAGCCGAACGGGCCGCGCCGTCGACGACTATGACCTGAAGGCCCTGGGGCGCGTGGTGACGGAACAGGACGTCACCCGTCAAAACATCAAGGTCTCCTCCTACCCAGCCGCGGACCGGGTGTCCGTCGTCGTCACCGGCGACCCGTATCTGCGGGTCATCGATCTGCCCAGCGGGCGCCAGACGGTCCGGTACGACACGAACCACAACGACAACATCGCCGCGACCTTCGACCCGAGCGGCGAGCACTTCGCCCTGCTGCGCCGCAGCCGGAACATCGAATTGTGGGACACCGACCCGCTGGGCAGGAAGATCGGCCCCCTGCCGAGCTTCGACCTCCCCGGCGCCGCCGGCTTCGTGACCGGCGAGGGACGCTACATGCTGGCCGCCAACAACAAGATCCGGACCTACCGGCTCGGCGAGCGGAGCTACGAGGCATCACTCGATCTCGGGCCGTACAGCGAAAGAAACGTCGAGACGCCGAAGTACTACTTCCTGGACGCCACCCCCGACGGCGAGACCCTGCTCTACTACCGTGCCGGCGTCTCCAGCGTCATCTACCCGTTGTCGCTACGGCCCGACAGCTGGGCCGACGCGCTCTGCCGGGTGCTCGGCGGCCGTGACCTCACCCGGGCGGAACGCGACAGCCAACCCGTCCCCGTCCCCTCCGAGCCCGTCTGCCCCTGACCGGCGGGCTCGGAGGGTGGCCGCGGCACTCACCCCACCAGCGGCGGCCGCTGCGCATAGTCGTCGTACCCTCGCCCGTACTCGTCGGACAGCGGCCGTGTGTCCAGGTAGAACCACTCGGCGCCGGGCCCCGGCAGCGGGGCCGACTCGGCGGTGGCCGTGGGTTCGGGCGCGGTGGCGGCAGGTACCTCCGTCACTTCCCTCGCCTCCGTCACCTCCGTCTTCGCCGGCCCCGGCATCAGCAGTTCCACGCGCAGCCCCAGCCCCCGCTGTTGCGCGGTGAACTCCTCGACCTGGTTGCGGCAGGCGTGGTCCAGGTGGGTCACGCCGGTCAGGTCCAGGCGGATGCGGGGCTTGCCCGACGCCGCCGCGGACTCCAGGGCCTCGATGACCTGCGGGAGCCGTAGGAAGGTCGCGTTGCCGGCCATGACGACCTTGGCGGTGTCGTCGTCGATGTGCTGTCGGATCACCGTCTGCGACATGCGCAGGGCGGCCAGCACGATCCCGGCGGCCAGCCCGATGAGGACACCCTCCAGCAGTGCCGTCGCCACGATGACCAGCGTCGTCACCGTCATCACCACGAACTCGCCCCGGTCCTGCCGCCACATCTTCGGGAACTCCTCCGGCGCGAACAGCTTCCAGCCGCTGTGCACGAGGACGCCCGCGAGTACCGAGATCGGGATCAGGGCGAGCACCTGCGGCAGCAGCAGCGCGAAGGCCAGCAGCCACAGGCCGTGCAGGGTGCGGGAGATGCGGGTCTTCGCGCCGGCCTGGACGTTCGCCGAGCTGCGGGCGACGACCGCGGTGATCGGGAGGGCCCCGAGGACGCCCGCGACCGTGTTGCCCGCGCCCTGGGCGATGAGTTCGGTGTTGTAGCGGGTGCGCGGGCCGCTGTGCATACGGTCCACGGCGGCCGCGGTGAACAGGCTCTCCGCGGAGGCGATGACCGTGAAGGTGAGGATGGAGGTGATGATCGCGGTGTCCGCGAGGCCGGCGAACTGCTCGGCCCCCGGCACCCGCACCGACGCCAGCAGATTGCCGACCTGGAGCGTCTTGACGTCCACGCCGGGCAGCGCGGCGACCGCGATGCCGATGCCGACCGCGACCAGCGCGGCCGGGACCCTCTTCGCCGGGCCCGGCACCTTCTTCCACAGGAAGCTCAAGCCGATCGTGGCGATGCCCAGCAGTGTGGCGATCATCGCCTGCCGGTCGGTCAGGATGTCGGCGAGCAGGTCCGGGATGCCGGCCATGTTCTCGATCGGCGTGCCGGGCGCCTTGGCGTCGGCCATGGGGTAGGCCTGGCTGAACATCAGCGGCAGCCCGATACCGGCCAGCATCCCCTGGACCACGGCGATGGAGATCGCCTGGAACAGCCGGCCGAGGCGTACGACCCCGAGGACGATCTGCAGGATGCCCGAGAACAGCACGATCACGCCGAGCATCGCCACGCCGTGCTCCAGCACCGTCTCCGCGACCAGCGCCGCGAGCCCGGCAGCCGGCCCGCTGACCTGCAGCGTGCTGCCCCGAACCACGCCCACGACCAGGCCGCCGATCACCCCGGAGATGATCCCGAGCTCGGCGGGGACACCGGAGGCGACGGCCACGCCGATGCACAGGGGCAGGGCGACGAGGAAGACGACGAGGGAGGCGGTGATCTCGCCCGCGAGGTCGAGCTTGGCGCCCCCGGCCTTCGGCGGCTTGCCGCCCCCGGCCCGGACTTGCGGTGACTTCGCGCCCCCGCCCTGCGGTGCGCCCCCCTTGGCTGCGCCATCCTTGGCTGCGCTGCCCTTCGTACGCGTACGCCCGCGCGCATGCGCCCCGCTCATCCGCTATGCACCCGGAACCGACCGTCACCCTCCAGCTCGTGCACCTGCCCGGTGTCGACCTCGTAGTACCAGCCGTGCAGCCGCAGCCGCCCCGCGTCGAGCCGCTGCCGCACGACCGGGTAAGTCCGCAGTACGGCGAGCTGGTTGACGACGTTGCCCTGTGCCACGTCGGGCAGCGACGGGTCGTCGGAGGCGGTCGTGAGGACCGGCGCCAGTTCGGGGCGGGCCAGCTGCAGCCAGGCGTCCACGCCCGGCAGCGCGGACAGGTCGTCGCCGGACTTCAGCGCGCCCATCGCGCCGCAGTGTGAGTGACCGCACACGACGATGTCCTGAACCCCGAGCACCTCCAGTGCGTACTCGATGGTGGCGGCCTCCCCGGACGCACCGGGGCTTCCGTACGGCGCCACGATATTGCCCGCGTTTCGCAGCTCGAATATCTCTCCGGGCCGCGCGCCGGTAATCAGGGCGGGTATGACCCGTGAGTCCGAGCAGGTAATGAACAGCGCCTCGGGATATTGCCCCTCAGCCAGTTTCCGGTATTCACCGCTCTCGAAATCGACCCGACGCTTGAACGAACGGGCACGGTGCAGCAGCGCCTTCAACGATGCCTCCTCAGCTGGGAGTTCGACCAGTTGAACAGAACCGTAGGGGAGCACACACCAGAGGAAGGTTAAGCAAAGGCCAGAGCGCGTCCAGCAATTGGACATTCTTTGCCGCAACGCCCCGCAAGCGCTTGTCTCTTGTAGCGTGTTGACGTCAGGGCAGAGAATGCAAATTCACGGAGAGACAGGACGTATGGGCATACGAGTGCTGCTCATCGAGGACGACGAGACGATCGCCGAGCCTCTCGCCGAGGGTCTGGGGCACTTCGGGCTGGAAGTGGATCACGTGACCACCGGGGCCGAGGGGTTGAGAAGGCCGTACGGCGATGTCGTCCTGCTCGACCTCGGGTTGCCGGACATGGACGGCATCGACGTGTGCCGGGGCATCCGCCAGGTCTCGGACGTGCCGGTGATCATCCTGAGTGCGCGGGGTGAGGAGGCCGACCGGGTACTGGGTCTGGAGCTGGGGGCGGACGACTATCTGGCGAAGCCGTTCAGCGTACGGGAGTTGGTGGCACGGATACGGGCGGTGACCCGGCGGACCCAGCGCACGGAGGTGGCGGGCGCGGAGGCGCCGGTCACGGCCGCGTACGAACCGACGCCCCCGCTGTCGTACGAGGCCCCGCCGCCCCCGGCGTACGAGGACACCGCGCCGCAGCCCTCGTACGCGCCCGGCCCGCTCGTCGTGGACCGCCGCACCCGGCAGGTCTGGGTCGGTGAGGTCCCCGTCACGCTCACCCCGAAGGAGTTCGAGCTGCTGGCGCTGCTGACCGAGGATCCGGGTGCGGTCTACTCCCGGCAGCAGATCCTGGACCGGGTGTGGGATCCGCACTACGAGGGCCCGACCAAGACGCTGGACGTCCATGTCGCCTCACTGCGGCGGAAGTTGGGCGATCCGGCGTGGATCCAGACGCTGCGCGGGGTCGGCTTCCGGCTGGCGGTGCAGGCCGAGCCGGGCGGGCAGCAGGTGCCCTCGCCGTGACCCGCCGGCTGCTGCTCAGCTACCTCTCCCTCGCCGCCCTCGTCCTGCTGTGCCTGGAGATCCCGCTGGGCTTCGTCTACTCGCGCAGCGAGCGGGAGCGGGTGGTGAGCGCGGCGAAGGACGAGGCCGAGTCGGTCTCCGCGTACGCCTCGCTGTCCCTCAGCGCGGGCCGTGCCGAGCGGGACCTGCCGCGCCGGGTGGTGCACTGCGCCGAGCGCATCGGCGGGAAGGTGGTGGTCGTGGACGCCGCGGGCGCCCTGCTCGCCACCTCGCATCCGCTGGCCGCCGTCATGTCCTCCAACCTCGCCTCCCGCCCCGGTATCGCGGCCGCCCTGCACGGCACCTCCACGGTGGACGTCCGCACGTCGACGATCGGCGGGGTCGAGTACCTCTCGGTCGCCGCGCCGATCCGGCACACCTCGGGTCTGCAGGGCGCCGTATGGCTCACGCTGCCGACCCGGACGGTGCACGAACGCGTCCATCACGTCTGGCTGTTGCTCGGCCTCGGCGGGCTCGGAGTGCTGACGGCGGTCGCGGTGGTCGGGTTCGCCATCGCCCGCTGGACCGGTCGGCCCATCCGTGAACTGGAGCGAGCCACCGACGAGTTGGCGGACGGCGGCCTGGCCGCGCCGGTGACGATCACGAAGGGGCCGCCCGAAGTGCGCCGCCTGGCCGCCGCGTTCAACCGTACGGCGGCCCGGCTCGCCCATCTCCTCGACGCCCAGCACGCGTTCGCGGGCGAGGCCTCCCATCAGCTCAAGACGCCGCTCGCGGCGCTGCGGCTGAGGCTGGAGAACCTGGAGCCGAGCGTCTCCGACCGCGGCCTCGGCAGCCTCACCGCCGCGGTGACCGAGACGGACCGGCTCTCCCGGATGGTCGAGGGCCTGCTGGCGATGGCCCGCCTGGAGGAGGACGCCGCGACGCCGGGCCCGGTCGACGTGGGCGGGGTCTGCGCGGAACGGCACCGCACCTGGCAGCCGCTGTTCGCGAAACAGCGGGTTGCCCTGGTCCTGTTCGCGGGCAGTGTGGGCCCGGTCCTCGCGGTGCCGGGCGGGGTCGAGCAGATCGTGGACAACCTGCTGTCCAACGCCCTGCGCGCCTCGCCGCCGGGCTCCACCGTGACCATGGAGCTCCGGCTGCACGTACCGGCCCGCCGCGCCCTGCGCGACGCCCGCCCCGCCTGGGTCGACCTGCACATCACCGACGAGGGCCCCGGCATGACCCCGGAACAGCGCGCCCGCGCCTTCGACCGCTTCTGGCGCGCGCCGGGCGCCCCCAAGGGCGGCACGGGACTCGGCCTCTCACTGGTCCAACGGCTCGCGCACGCGAGCGGCGGCGAGGCGAGCCTGCACGCCTCGGCCGCGGGCGGGCTGGACGCGGTGATCCGCCTGCCGTCGGCGGAACCACCGCGCGAGGTGCACGGCCCGGGCCCCGACCGGCCGGGGCAGCGGAAGCGCGGGGTGCCGGCATTGCGTGCGTGAGGCGGATGAGCTGCACTCAGGGGAGCGCACACGGGTGGGCAGCACGCTGGGGAGCGCACGCGGGTGGCACTCACATGAGCAATCATGGAGCGGCGCACAGGCAGCACCCAGGTACGCCGTCCGACGGCCATGCGTTGGCCACGGTCCGTCCACCCTCCGCCCCTAGGTTCCATGCCGCCCCCCACGCACGACCCCGTCGTCGACCGACGGCGGGGCGGTACGGCACCTCTTGGAGTGAGAGTGGAACGTCGTAACCTCCTGCGTGCGGCCGTCCTCGGCGGCTCTGCCGCCGTGTTCGGCGGAACCCTGTGGCGCGGCGCCGCGTACGCGGCCCCGGCCCAGCCCGGCACCGGCCCCTACGGGGCGCTGGGCTCCCCCGATGCCAATGGCATCAGACTCCCCAGCGGCTTCAGCAGCCGCGTCATAGCCCGCTCCGGCCAGACGGTCTCCGGCACGTCCTACACCTGGCACAACGCCCCTGACGGCGGCGCCTGTTACGCCGACGGCAGTGGCTGGATCTACGTCTCCAACTCCGAGATCAACCCCTCCGGCGGCGCGAGCGCGGTTAAGTTCTCCTCGACCGGCGCGATCACCGGCGCGTACCGCATCCTCTCCTCCACCCGCCAGAACTGCGCGGGCGGCAAGACCCCGTGGAACACCTGGCTGTCCTGCGAGGAGGTGTCCCTCGGCTACGTCTACGAGACCGACCCGTGGGGCGTGAACACGGCGACCCGCCGGGACGCGATGGGCCGCTTCAAGCACGAGGCGGCGGCCGCCGACCCGGTGCGCCAGGTGATCTACCTGACCGAGGACGAGACGAACGGCCGCTTCTACCGCTTCGTCCCGAACACCTGGGGCAACCTCTCCTCCGGCACCCTCCAGGTCATGGTCGCGGGCAGCGGCACCTCGGGCTCCTTCAGCTGGGCGAACGTCCCCGACCCGGACGGCTCCCCGACGGCCACCCGCTCCCAGGTCGCCGGCTCCAAGTCCTTCAACGGCGGCGAGGGCTGCCACTACGCCGACAACACGGTGTGGTTCACGACCAAGGGCGACAACCGCGTCTGGCAGCTCAACCTGACGTCGAACACCTACGAGTTGGCGTACGACGACTCCCTCGTCAACGGCACGGCCCCGCTCACCGGCGTCGACAACATCACCGGCTCCTCCTCCGGCGACCTCTTCGTCGCCGAGGACGGCGGCAACATGGAGATCTGCCTGATCACCCCGGACGACATCGTCGCCACGTTCCTGCGGATCGACGGCCAGTCGAGCTCGGAAATCACGGGCCCGGCGTTCTCCCCGGACGGAACACGGCTGTACTTCTCCAGCCAGCGCGGCACGAGCGGCAGTTCGTCGGGCGGGATCACGTATGAGGTGACGGGGCCGTTCCGGCCGTAGCCGGCGCGAACCTACAACATTCGAGGTACCCGGGCGCCGGTCTCCTTGGGAGGCTGGCGCCGCCGCATCACAGGACGCGGCGGAAACGGGGAGAACATGAACGCGATCCTGCGCAGGACCTGTACGGCGCTCAGCGCCACCGGCCTCGCCATGGCCTTGACCCTGGCGGGCGGCGGCAGTGCCCAGGCGGATGAAGGAGTGTGGCACAACTTCACGCTCGAGGTGCCGGGGAAGGCCAAGTTCACCGGCAAGTACAAGTTCAACCCGTCGGGCACCGGCAACGGCGGTTACGTCGTGTCCGGATCCGTCTGCGACCTCAAGGCGGACGGCGACGGCGTGTACGGCCAGGGCAAGGTGGAGGGCTACGACTGGTCGTCCAAGCGCGGCGACGCCAACGGGAGCAAGGAGGGCTGCGGTACCGAGGACCGGGAGTTCTACGACTACCAGGCCATCTATGTCGACAGGGGCAAGTACCAGCTCTGTGTGGACGACCTGGGCTCCGACACCTGCGACACCCAGTCGTGGAAGTACCGGTAAGGCAGGGACGCAGAGCGAAAGGGCGGCACCCCCGCACAGGGTGTATGGCTGGCTTCCTGACCTGGGAAGCCAGCCATTTTTCATGCCCTCAGGGCACTCTCAGGGCACATCGCTCAGGACCGCTTCCATCATGTCGGCGGTCCGATCCGCCTCCGCCTCCCACAAGTGGGTGTAGACGTTCAGCGTGATCGATGGCTTAGCGTGACCGAGGCGCATCTGAACCTGCTTCGGCGTCGCCCCGTTCTTGATCAGCACGGAGGCGTAGAAGTGGCGCAGGTCGTGGAGCGTCGTGCCCTCGGGTACGCGTACCTTGCTGCCGGACTTGGCCAGGTAGGCGTTCGCCCGCTTGATGTTGCGGGCCCACAGCTTCGCCCAGCTTCCGCGCCGGATCGCCCCGCCCGTCTCGCTCGTGTACAGCAGCCGAGCATGGCGCCACACGGGCTTCCGCGGGTTCGTCCGGTCCTCGATGTACACGACCTTGGGCGGGAACTCCTTGCGGTGCCGCTCGATCTCGTCGACAACGGACTGCCCTTGGGGAACCGCCCTGTAGCTCTGCTTAGTCTTCGGCTCCCCCAGGTACGGCACGCCCTTGTCGGGGCCGATCAGTTGCTGCTTGACCGTGACGGTAGCGGCCGGCTCTTCGTCTTCCAGGCCGAACAGCTCGCCCTGGCGGAGTCCGGTGGAGGCCGCCTGCCGCACCAAGGCCCGGTATCGCGGGGACGCTGTGACGATCAGCGCCTTCACAGCCTCCGGGTCGAGCGGGTGAATCTCCGGATAGAACACCTCGGGCGGCTTGAGGCCCTCCCATGGGTACTTCGGGATGATTCCCTCTTGATGGGCCGTCTTCAGGATGCTGGTGCAGACGTTCCACGGCGTCGCGAACGTCGACGGGGCGATGACCGCAGACCGCTCTTTGATCCACTTCTGGCCGTCTGCCCGCTGGATGCTGCCGATCTGACGGTTGCCGAACGTCGGGTAGATGTGCAGCCGTAGGGCCCGCTCGACATTGGTCTCGGTCCGCTCACGGTGTACGGCCGTCTCCTGCCAGCGTTCGGCGATGACCTTGAACTTCTGCTTGCCGAGTTCCCGGTTCACGAAGGTGCCGTCGTCCAGTTCGGCGGTCACCTTGGCGGCCCGGGACTCCGCGGCGGTCTTCTTCGCGAAGTTCTCCTTGCACTGCTTGCCGGACAGATCCCGGTAACGCACCTGCCAGCGCTTCCCGACTCCGTGCTCTGCGCCCGGGTACACGGTCGCCGTCTTGGTGCTGTGCGCTGCGCAGGGCTCTGCATCGGCCGGCGGTCGCGACAGGTGCCAGCGGTCATACACGTCAGCCATCAGTTCCCCTCCCCCCAGAGCAAGCCGAGTCGACAGCGAAGTGGGGTTCCTTCTGGTGAGGTTGGTGGCCGTCTCGGGTCATGCTGCGCATCGGCCTCCGATCTCTTCAGCGTCGTACTTGTCGAGCGCTTGGGCGTCGTACAGGACATGTCGACCACGCCTGATGAAGCACTGCGGGCCGGTTCCGGCGTAGCGCCAGTAGCGGACAGTCGCGGGCGACGTGCGGTAGCGCTCGGCGACTTCCGCAGTCGTCAGGTACCTCTTCATGACGTCCTTCCTGAAAAATCAGGGGCGGCGGCGGGCAGGGTGCCCGCGTGTGTCCGAAGTTCGGATTTCTGCGTCATTGCGTCATCCACGTCATGTAGGCCTCTGACCTGCGGTTTTATGTGACGCAGCGGCTACGGAGTGCGTCATTGGCGCGTCATGGACTGCGTCATCGCATGACGCAGATGACGCAGGATGACGCAGAGGTCGCCGTCTGCGTCACGCCTGTAGCCGCAGGTCAGGGGCTGTTTTTCAGCCCGCATGACGCAGATGACGCAGCGTCTTCCCTCTTAGGACAAAAGAGGGGGTGTCTGTTGTAGTTCGGTGGCGCCTCAAAGCGTGAAGAAGGAGCCGCTTCGCGGCACGACCTTGGGCGGCGGCTATGCCGCCGGAACAAGCAAGAAGAGCACCAGGCGCGATGCGTGCTCCTCTTGCTGTTCGGCGGAACGCCGCCCAGAGGACGCGCCGTGAAGCGGCCCCTTACTGCCTGTCCGGGACGCGAGCCCGGGTTAGTACATCCGCTGCTGCTGGTGTGGGGGCGGGGTGGCCAGGCGGGTCATTTCGAGGTAACGGCCCTCGCTGGTGCGGCCCGTGTCGATGAGCACACCGCGAGCGGCCAGCGTCGGCTGGAGGCGCTTGAGCCGATCGGAGAGAACCTTTCCTGTGGTCGGCCACCCCTTAGGCAGGGCACGCAGTTCCTCGCCGCTGTAGAGGCGACTGAGGCAGTGAAGCCACTCGGTGGACGTCATCCGCTGCGCTCCGCCCGGCTCGATGGTGTCGGCATGCCTGAGGACGGTCTGAGCGAGGAGATCGCCCTCGATCACGTCGTCGTTCAGGTCGTCCAGACTGGCCCGGTACGCGGTGAGTGCCCCCAGGCCGGTGGCCGCATCGAGCTGCGCGCACAGTCGGGCGAAGTCCGCCATCCGCAGGTCGGTGGGGGTCTCCGCCTCTACCGAGCGGACCTTGACCGTGAGGTCCAGGAGCGAGCCGAGAACGACGGGGAGAACCTCCGCGTACTCCGCCCACAGTTCGGCCTCGGTGCGCCTAACGCGGGGCCGCTCCAGACGCAGCGGTAGGAGCCGTTCCGCGAGGTCGGGGCGGATGACGCCGACGTCGATGCCGGTCAGGAGCAGGGGGCGGCGGTATCCGACGCGGAAGACGTCTCCGTCTGTGAACAGGGCGCGCTTGACGTTCTCGATGCCGGTGACGATGCAGCACATGGCGTCGGACAGGTCCGGCGTCATGTGGGAGAGGTTGTCCAGGGCCGTGACCCATCCGGCCGCCACGGCTGCGATGAGGTTCTCTTCGTCCTTCGGCGCGCGGCGCAGGTCGCCGCTCATGCCCTCGATGATGCGCACGAGCATCCGCCCGCCGGTGGACTTGCCCGCGCCCTGCGGCCCGGTGAGGAACGGCGCAGGGACGGGCACGGACGGCCCGAGGCAGCCGATCAGCCAGGCGATGGCCAGGCACTCGGTTTCCGCGTTGGCGAAGTTGCACAACCTCATGAGGAGGTCGATGCCCTTGCCGTCGGTGTCCTTGGCCGGCAGGGGCAGTTCGCCGGTGAGCTGGGTGCGCCGCCAGCACACCTCGCGTGGGTCCGGGATGGCGATGTCCCATCCGGTGGGGTGGATGCGGACGGACTTTCCGTCATCGCGGCCCAGGTCCAGCCACGTCGCCCCGTCGAATCCCGGAGCGACGCGGATGTGCACTGACTGTACGTCCTCGCTCATCGCCAGGGCCTCGATGAGGTCCAACGCCTCCTTGAGCGCGGTCCCGTTGAACACGCCAACCCCGTCCTTGAACAGACCGACCATGAGTTCCTGGCGGTGGCTGCCGGAGGTGCCCTGGGAGCGGATCGGACGGGCCACGGGGTGTCCGTTCCTCTGCGCGTACACCGTGCCGTCGGCGGTGCGGAAGTACCGGAAGTGCGCCTGCGCGTAGTCGGCGATGACCTCGCGGGCCGGGGTCTTGTCGTCGTCGGACATGGCTACAGTCCCAACCTGGTACGGGCGTTGGTCCACGCGTCGGTGCAGTGCCGGGGCGATTCGCCCTTGGCCTGAGCGGCGGTGAACAGCCGCGCGATATGGGCGTCGGTGAGGCAGCCGCACCGGCCGTGGGTGGACAGCACGGCGAGGAACGTGCGGTAGACGGTGGTGTGGACGGCACTGCGGGCTTCGGTGATGCGTTGCTCTGCCATGGCGATGCCACGGTCCAGGTAGGCGGGCGTGCGGTGCCGGCACGCCCCGTCCCCGGCCAGCACGGGCACGGCGATGGGCTCCGGCGCCGGCCGGGCCGTGGAGGGTTCCTTCACGGCCAGCGCGCACACCACCTCCGGTAGCGCCGTGATGGCGCCGGTGCCGGGGCCGAGCCACCGGGCGTAGGCCATCGTGGACTTGATGTCCACGCTGTCTCGGACGGCGTTCATGGACTGCATGGCGCCCCGGTAGATCCAGTGCTCGCCGCGCGTGGTGGCCACGGTCTGCGTGGGCGGCAGTGTCCGGACCGCCCAGGCGACGGCGGCCGGGTTGTCGAGGTCGACGACGGTGAGGCTGGCGCCGCCGGGGTGGTAGGCCACCGCCGCCGCCTCGCGCCAGGCCCGCGCCCACTCTCGGGAGCGGAGGACAGTGGGGTCGGTGGTGGCGGCGGCCCAGCCGTGGCAGGGGGCCGGGCAGGTGCAAGGGCCGGGGGTTTTCATGTTCGGCCGGCCGCCGCACGCGTTCTTGGCGCATGCCGGGCAGTTCCCGAACGGCCCCTTCCCCCGGCGCAGCGGCAGGGCGGGCAAGCCGTTGACCGCGAGGTTGAGGGCCGTGTGCAGATGCCCGCTCACGCTGCCACCCCCAGGGCTGGTTCGGCCTGTGAGGTGCCGAGCAGGAGGCCGTAGGCGTGGTGGGCTTGGCGGGGTACGACGCCGTTGCCGAGGATCTTCAGCTGTTCCTTGCGGGGGATGCCGGGCACGGCGGTGACCCACCCTTCGGGCAGGCCCATCATCCACTCGGTGAACAGCGGTGACAGGCGCCGGTTACCTCGCGTCCCCGGTTCGGTCGGGCGCGGCGCCAGCCGGCCGGTGATGTGCTCCCAACGGCGAATCGCGGGACCGTAGTCGGTGCCGTCCAAGGCCACCCATCGTTCGTCGAGCGGGACCGGCCCGGACAGCGTGGTGTCCACGCCGGCGAGCAGATTGACGGCGACCTCGTTGAGCGGGCGGGCGTTGCGCTCCAGCAGGTTGGAGGCACCCGACTTCCAGTCCCGTGCGGCCAGTGTGGGCAGCAGGCTCAAGGCAGCGGGGGCGCCGGCAGCTTCGTGACGGCGGTGCGCAGGTTCATCCCGCCCTTGCGCTTCGGCGAGGTTCCGGGGCCGCCAGTGCCGTCCGAGCTGGTGGGGGTCGGCATCAGCGGGATGGGCAACTGCGAACCAGCGGTCGCGTTCGTGCGGGGCCCCGATTTCGGGGTCACCAGCGCGTACGCATGTCCAGCGCGCGTCATACCCGAGCGCGGCCAGGTCCGCGGCGACGACGTCCAGCCCCCGCGAGCGGAGCGCCGCCACGTTTTCCAGGAAGACGAGGCGCGGTCGAACGACGCCCACAGCCTCAGCGACGTTCTTCCAGACCCGCGACCACTGGCCATTGATCCCGTCCCTTCGTCCAGCGTTGGAGGTGTTGCGGCAGGGGAAACCGGCCCCGATCACGTCCGGCCGGTACCGGTCGCGGACCTGGTCCCAGTCCACGTTCCTGATGTCCCCGAGGTTGGGCACCCCGGGATGGCGCGCGGCGAACACGGCCGCCGCGTAGGGGTCGTTCTCAGCACAGGCGGCGACCAGGCCGCCGATACGGGCACGGATCGCGGCTTCCAGCCCGCCGTAGCCGGCGCACAGGGCGACGATCGTCGGCGGCGCGCCAGGCACGCTCCGAATGTCAGTGGGTTGGGCCATGCTGTAGGTCTCCAGTTCTGCGTGAAGGATCTGGACTTGGGGCAGCCGCGGTCTTTGGCGAGAGGGCGGCTGCCCCGGCATGTGTGCTTGGGGGAGGAGCGTTGTGACGACTGCTTGGCTGATGCTGGCCGTGGGCGATAACCGGCGGCAGCACGAAGGAAATGACGGCTATGACGACAACCCGCGCTACCACTACATCTGGGACAGCACCGTTCCCAACCACGCTCGCGTAGCAGTAGGTGACGTGATCGCGCTGTGGGACAGCAAAAAGCTGATCGGCGTCTCAGTCATCCACGACATCGACACCGGAGCCGAAGAGAAGACGATCTACTTCTGTCCCGAGTGCAAGCGGGCTGGCTTCAAGCGCCGTCGTCGTCTGGCACCGGCATACCGGTGCTATCAATGCGAGGCTCTGTTCGATACGCCGGGGCAGAAGACGAAGCCCGTGACGACCTACCGGTCACACCACGGCAGGAGCTGGGTCAACGGCCAAGGGCTGCTCACTGGTGACGAACTGCGCAGTCTGTGTGACTCGCCCTCTTCCCAGCTGAGCATGCGACCCCTTCGATGGGAGAGGCTGCGTGACGCGCTCCTCGAACTCGCTGGTGAGGAACTGCCGCTGGAGATGGAAAGCGATGAGCGAACTGCTATCCAGGGCGGCCACAAGGTATCCAAGGTTCGGGTACGTGTGGGACAGAGCGCCTTCCGCAGCCGTCTCCTGAATGAGCAGGGAGAACAGTGCGCTATCACTGGTGCGGCTCCCGCAGCTGTGCTTGAGGCTGCTCACCTCTACAGCTATGCAGAATCCGGCGAGCACCACGACTACGGTGGTCTGCTGCTCCGACGCGACATACACAGACTCTTCGACCTCGGCCAGATCGCCGTAGAGCCGGGAACCGGGCTGATCGATGTAGCCCCGAGCCTTCGCTGCTATCCCCTCTACGCGCAGCTGCATGGTCAGCCATTGGCCGTACAGCTGCGCTCTGAGCATCGTGTCTGGCTGGAAGCCCACTGGCTCAGCAAGCGTGCTTCTGCCTGACGGCTCAGCCGTGGAAGTGGTTGCGCTTGATGACGGCTTTGCGGATGTTGACCGTGGTTCCGCCCTGGTGGCCGCTCGCGCTGAAGACCTGCACGGCGATCCATCCGCCGAAGATCACGGCGGCGAGGGTGATGAGCTGGGTGATGAGCGCGGTCAGGGCGGTGATGAACGTGGTGAGCAGGAGCAGCCCGCCGCACACGGCGAGGAAGCCGACCCCTCCGAGAGCGATGTTCACGGCCGCGCGGGAGACAGGCGGCTTGACCGCGACGGGTTCGGGCTTGGCAGGCTCGATGGCGTAGCCGGTGACGACGCGGCCGTCCGGCAGGACGACGCTCGCCACGGCCGGGACATGCCCCGGTTGGACGGGCACGAGCAGCGCGGCGGGCGGGTGCACGGTGACGGGTTTGGGGTGGTGGATTTCGACGGCCGTGGATCGCTCGGGGTGGATCACCAGGGCTCCCTTGGGTGAGCCGCGCGGGCTCGCGCCATGGGTGTGACGCGAGCCCGCGCGCGGGTGTCAGGCAGGTGTGAGGGGGTGTTACGCGTCGGGCGTTAGGACGCGTAACACTGCGTCTGCCTAGAGGTTTGGGTGTTAGGCGGCGTAACACCGTTAGGGGTGTTACGCGACGGCGAGGGCGGGGACGATGCGCCACCGGCCGGTGGTGTTCGTCGCCTCCAAGCGGCCCTCCAGGGCGGCGTCCTTCAGTCGCAGGGACACCCAGGAGCGGGAGAGGTGGTGGCGGTCGCACCAGTCGGTGAAATCCTTCGGGCCGACGATCATCTGACCGTCGTTCTCGAACTCCTCCAGCGCGCGGGCGAACAGCTGGCGCGCCTCTTCCGGGGAGGGCTTGTGTCCGGTCTCCTGGCCGAACAGGGGTACGTCGTCGCCGTCCTCGGGCTCCGGGAGTTCGGCCTCGGGGTCGATGTGCGCGTCCTCCGGGTCGACCAGCAGCCCGCCATGCTCCATGTCCTCCTCTCCGTTCACGAGGGTGAGCTGAGGCGCGGCCGTGTCGCCCGCGCTGGTCCGGCCGGTGTAGGCGCGTCCAGCGATGCCGGAGACCGCACCTGCCGTGACGGGGTCTGCGTGCGCGCCGTTCCTCTGCGCCCACGCGGCGAGGGCATCCATGACCTTCACCGCGTGCTGGGTGAAGCGGCGGGTGCGTGCCGGGGAGGGGTAGCGGTCCTCGGGGATGCCAGGGCTGACGACGTAGCAGTAGCCAGGGCGCCGGTTGCCCCACGCGCCCGGGTGGGCGCCAGCGGCCAGCACCTCATCCGGCAGGGAGAACCCCTCATCGCGCGCGTCGCAGCCGAGCGCGATCACGGACGGGAGAGAAGCGCGGGTGCTGGTAGACATCTGGTCGTACGAGGGCCGCTGAAGCGAGACGATCAGGGAGATCCCGGCGGAGCGGGCTTCCTGAGCGATCCCGGTGAACGCGTCGTCACCCAAAGCACGCAGGGTGTTGGCGGCTTCCTCGAACCAGGCCACCATGAACGGCATGCCCTCACAACCGCACGCACGGCCGTCCGCACGGCAGGTGTGCTCGGGGTCGTTCTGCTGCTGCGCTGCTGCCGGGGTCCACTGGCGGTAGCCGTGCGCCCCGAGCCAGCGCGTGCGCGCGGGGATGGCGGCGTTGACGGCCTCCACCATGACCTCGGTGTCCGTGCCGCCCTCGACACCCCAGTCCAGGCCGGGACGAAGCGGCGCGAAGTCCTGGAACGCCTTCGGGTCGGAGAACATCACGATGACGTCCCGGCGGGAGAGGATCTCCGTCAGGAGGTTCAGCGCGGTGTCGCCCTTGCCGGAACCGGTCCCGCCCGCGATCAGCAGGTGCGTGGAGTTGCGGCCAGCATCCGGGTCACCCGGAAGCCAGATCAGCAGCGGCGCCCCGTCGTCGTAACGGCCCAGATCAAGCGGGTCGGCGATCGAGCCGCCCAGGTTCGAGGGCCCTTCCCACTCCACGACCTCGGACAGCATGTCCTCGGGCACGATCACCAGCTCACCGCGCCGCGCCGACCCGGCGTCCGGGGTGTAGCGCACGGCGGACGTCGGCAGGTCCAGCGCGGACGCGATCCGCGCCAGCGCCTTGGTGACGTCCTCGTTGGTCTGCTCACCCGCCTCCAGCGCGACCGGTGCGGTGACCCGGTTCGGCTCCACCTTCGCCATACCGATCTGCGCCCGCGCCAGCCCGACCTTGGCCAACAGGCCCTTGTCGCTGTTCTCGCCGGACGCGTCCGAGGTGCGCAGCATCATGCGGACGTTCCACGACAGGGCGACGGTCGCGCCGCCCATCAGGTACAGGTCGGGGAGCGGCCCGGACAGCGGTCCGGCGAGTGATGCGGCGGTGAACCAGGCTGAGCCGGCCGCCACGGTGATGGCGGAGTGCAGGCGCCGCTGTGCGCTCGTGGACCGGCCCGCCCACCAGGTCACGGCCGTCAAGGCGACGGACGACAGGGTGAGCCCCACGGCCGCCCCCGCCGAGCCTGCCCACATGAGGCTGGCGCCCCCGCCGGCCAGGCCGAGCCCGCCGACGGCGAGCCACGGCGGCAGGTGAGGCTTGGCACGGTTCAGCAGGTACGCCCGCACCGTGCCCCCGCTGGATTGAGCTTCATGTGGTGCGTCGACCCGAAGGGGGTAGGTCCGGCCGTCCTGGTCGGTCCACTTGTGCGCCATGGTCGTACCTCCTTACTACTGCTGGGCCCAGTCGATGACCGGCTGCTGCGGCTTGCGGGCACGGTGACGGACGCGGTTGATCTCTTCCTCGAACTCCTGCTGGAACACCGAGTAGCAGGCAGCGGCCTTCTTCGCCGCGTCCCGCAAGTCGTTGGCGGCGCCCTGCATCTTGCGGGCCACCTTCGCGGCGCGGATACGGGAGCCGAACGCGCGGCCGTCGGGGTCCGGCACGGCCGCCAGTACGCCCTTGAGGATCTCGGCAGCCATGGCCACCTCGATCGACAGCGTCACACCGGCCGCACGCAGGGTGTTGCAGTAGTTCCGCACCTGCGCCGGGGAGGTGAATTCCGGGGAGGGCAGCAGGGATTGGGCGTGCGATCCGACCCCGCTCGCGCGGGCGGTGTTCTTGTTGTTGTTCACGGTGACGTTGATCGGCGGGACGATCGAGCCGCCCAGCGCGCCGACGAACCCGCCGGCGGCGGCCCCGGCGTTGGCGAACTTGCCGGTCTTGGGGTCGTTCACGGGCCCGCGCGCACGCTGGCCGTTGGTGTTCTGTGCCATTTGTTCTCCTCAGGTCAGCGGGACGGGCGGACGATGAACCAGGTGGTCTGCGCGGTGATGAGGATGAGCAGCCACAGCAGTACGAGCGGGCCGGTGTGCGGGCCGAACCCGGCAGCCAGCGCCAGCCAGACGGCGGAGAGCGTGGCGAGCACGGCCAGCCCGATACGCCAGCCGAGCGCCGCGCCGCTCGCGGGGCGGCGGCGCTGCATGACCAGCAGCCACACCAGCGGCACGGCCGCCACCGGCGCGATGACGAGAGCGGACCACCAGGCGATCACGTGCAGCAGCGCGGCCACCACGAACGCGAGCACGGAAAGGCCGCTCGGGGCGAGCGCGGAGCGGAAGCGCCACAGCGTGCGGCCGAGGAAGCCGAGCGCTTCGCGGGCCAGGGAAGGACGTTCCGGGACGACGATCAGGAACGGGTCGGAGCGGCGCCCGCGCTGGCGGGGGATGCGGACGGTGTGGACACCCGCGCCGGTCTTCACGGCGCGGGTACGGGTACGGCTGGACACAGCGAAACTCCCAGGTCGGAGGGGTTTAGGCGGCGCGCTGTTCGTCGTCGGGGTACGCGCACGGCACACACACCCCTAGCTCGGCGGGGATGACGTATCCGGCGTCCCTACGGCACTTCGGGCAGGTGCGGCGGGCGGCGTTGGCCTTGCCGAGAGCCGCCCACTTGGCCGGCGTCATGGGCCGCACGGGCTTCGCGTCGTCGACGCGGTAGAGGTAGGCGACCAGCGGCGGACGACGACGGCGGGGGCGTTCGATCTGCGCCACAACGTCCTGACCACCGGGCCGCAACCCCTTCACACGGAGCTGACGGCGGGTGGCCAACCCGTCCGGCGCCAGACGTAGACCGGTATCGCGGCCATCAGCGGCCCGCGATCGCCAGCTCAGCGCCGCCCGTGCCGGGGGTGCGGTGCTCGGCATAGCGGGCGGAGACCCACCCGACCGACCAGCCGCACAGGTCCGCCGCGCGCCGCACGGACACGCCCTCAGCGACTGCGGCGGCGACGATCCGCCGGGCGTGCTCCTCGGGCAGCTTGGTGTTCACGGGCGGACCGTCCAGCAGCGCGGCGTGTTCACGGCGGGCGGCTTCCTCGCGCTCGGCCTGTTCACGGCGTTCACGCTCGGCCAGCTCGGCACGCTCACGCTCGCGCTGCTCGGCCGCCTCGCGTTCACGGCGTTCACGCTCCTGGCGCTGCTGTTCACGCTCGCGTTCAACGCGTTCACGAGCCTCGCGCTCGGCAGCCTCGCGGGCCGTGGCCTCCTCGCGTTCCTCGCGGCGGGCCCGCTCTTCCCGCTCGGCCTGTTCACGGGCCAACCGGGCCTCATGGTCGCGCTGTTCACGGGCCAGCATCGCGGCGTGCTCACGTTCCTCACGGGCCCGCCGCACAGCGGCCTCGCGCCGTTCGTCAGCAGCCCGCTCACGTGCCTCCCGCTCCGTGCGCTGCTTGTCTTCCAGCTCCGCGACGGCGGCGGTGATGGCACGCCGGTAGGCGAGCCCGGTTTCCGCCGTGACGATCAGCAGCAGCGGCGCGACCGCGTGCACGGCCACGCCCACCAGGTCGTTCTTCAATGCGGAGTCGGCGACGTTCAGGGCGAGGGTCATGCAGCCGGTCATCCAGCGCAGAACCACCGGCCACTTGCCGCCGTGCCCTCCGAGACGGGCCAGCACCGCATCCAGCCGCACGACGATGACGACGGCGGCGTCCACCACGAGCGGCAGGATCGGTGCCGTCCAGTCCCACTTATCGGGGGTGTGCACGGCGGCGAGGGGCGTGACGGTGAGGATCGAGTACAGCATCGCGCCCGCCACGATCAGCCACGTACCGACCGACAGAGCCCGCTCGGCTGAACGGATCTGAACGGCGTTCACGCGCCCATCCCCGTCCATGAACGCACCCGGACGCCCGCGATCAGAACGACCGGCGAGGCAGGATCACCGTGGGTCTCGCTGTCCTCCGTCCACCGCCACTCAGCGCCCGGCACCGGCTCGAAGCCGAGCACGCTGAGCGCTTCCACGCGCTCCGTGAACGTCGGCACTGGCGCGGCCCGCTCGAAGCTGAACTCAGGCCACGGATCGGTGGTGTTCAGCAGGACCACGTACACGCGCCACCGGCCCTTGAACACGGACATCTGCGCCGTGAACTCCCGCGCCATCACGCGCCCACGCCCGCGACGGTGACGGCGTGGTTGGTCAGGTCCACACGCGCGGCCAGCGCCCGGCGGCGGGCCCGGCGCAGTCGCCGCTCGTCCAACTCGCTCGGAGTGCGGTCCAGGGTGGCGATGTGCGCGTCCAGCAGGTCGATGTCCGCGAGGATGACCGGCATCTCCCGCTCGATGGCGTCCAGCTCGGCATCCGTCGGCTCGTTCCAGTCGGCGAACGCGGTAACAGCTTCCTGAACAGTGACGATGTCGCTCATTGGGTCGTGTTCCTCTCAAGGGGTGAACGGCCCGAACAGCGGCCCCGGGTCTAGCCACCCGGGGCCGCGCGCCGTTGGAGACAGAACTTCCGGCTCCCCTCAGCGCTGCTCGTACGAGGACGAGCAGCGGAGGCAACCGGCCGCAGCAGTAGGACTGCGGAGGGATTGGGGATGCAGGTGCGCGGTCTTGCAGCCGCGCGGCCGTCACTTCAGGGGAGACGGCTCAGAAACCCACGTATTCGCGATGTCAAGGAACGACCAGCGCGGGGCTCGCGGCGTGCGGCCGAGGCCGCCTTCCGGCCGAGCTGTCCCGAACTGACCGGCCCGGAAGCAGCCCAAAGAAGGCCCCTTCCGTCTCGCTGTCCTAGGACTGCGAGCGGCCTGAGATGAAGATGACACGTAGTCCTAGGACTGTCAACAGTCCTAGGACTGTGCTTCACTTGTTCAGGTCGAGAGGAGTTCTGCGTGGCACCGAAGTGGCGCGAGCTGGCGGACAGGTTCGCGGAGCAGATCAAGGGCGGTCAGTACCCGCCGGGCGCCCAGTTGCCCCAGATCAGAGAGCTAGTCGAGGCCGGGGAAGGCTCCAAGGAGACTGTCCACAAGGCTTACAAGGCCCTGGAGGCTGAAGGCCTCGTGACGTCGACACGCGGACACGGCACCGTGGTGCGTCCGCGTGCTGCGCTCAAGCGGCTGGGCATCGCCCGGTACGACAAGGCGAAGTGGCGCGACGGTGACGAAGTCGCGTTCATCGCTGACCGCGTCGCTTCGGGACGCGCGTACAAGCGCAACGAGCAGACGCAGACCGTGAGCCGTGTCGAGGCAGACAGCCTCGTTGCGGAGGGGCTGGGTGTCCCAGTCGGCTCCGAGGTGTACGCACGCGCCCGCCTCGTGAAAGAAGGCGTGCAGCCGACTCACACCCTGACCAGCTACTACAAGCCGGAGCACGTCGAGGGGACACGCATCGTCGACCCCACCCCGGGCCCTGCCGGCCGCGGCGGCGGATACCGAGTCCTCTACGACGCCGGATACGAGATCGACCACATGAGAGAAGCCCTGTTCGCCCGCATCCCGACGGCGGACGAAGTACAGCTCCTACAACTCCCCGCCGGCGAGCCCGTAGTCGAGCTGCATCGGACCACGTACACGGCAGATGGCACGGTGGTTGAGTTCGCCGTGGGCGTCCATGCGGCTTCTCGCTTCGCGTGGGAGTACGACTTCAAGGTTCCCGACTCGGCAGAGGACAGGAAGGGGCAGGAATGATCTCGGCACAGGCATGGGCGGATGCTCGACTCCTGTGGGACTACCACTTCATGCACCACGACCCACGGCCGTGTTCAGTGGCCGTGGGGCTGGGCAGCCACGACCTCGGCGTGGCCGACGTGACAGCGGAGCTGTACCACCAGGGCATGGCGCCGGTCATCGTCTTCACGGGAGCCACCAGCCCCACGACCCGGGCACGCATGCCGCGCGGTGAGGCTGTCCACTACCGAGAGCGGGCATTGCAACTAGGGGTGCCCGATTCCGCCGTACTCCTGGAACCCCGTGCCACGAACACTGGCGAGAACATCAAGTTCACGAAGGCGGTGTTGGCGGAGGCCGACGTCAAGGTCTCGTCCGTCCTGCTCGTGAGCAAGCCGTACGAAGAGCGGCGCTCGTACGCCATGATGCGGAAGCTCTGGCCCGAGGTCGAAGTGATCTGCGCGTCCACACCGATGGGCTTGGAGGAGTACGCCGACTCCATCGGAGACGTTCGCATGGTGATCGACATGATCGTGGGCGCCCTGCAACGAGTGCTCGTCTTCCCGAGGCTGGGTCTGGCCATCGAGCAGGACGTACCAGACACCGTCGTAGCCGCCTTTGAGCGGCTGTGCGTCGAGGGCTTCACTAGCCGACTCATGCCGGCGGATGTTGCACCGCGTCCGACGGGTAGCGGTCTCGCGGACAAAGCCACAGGTCCGGGGTCTGGTGGCTGACATCAACAGGTGACATCAACACGGCGTACAACCGCGTACGGCAGCACACTCGCCACTCGACTGGGAGGCTCGTCAACCTGCTCCGTAGGCGAGCAGGCCCCACGAGCGGTGCACGCGCCCACGGATCAAAAGGTTGCAGGTTCGAATCCAGCCGAGTGCACAGCAGACCAGAGGCCCTGTGGAGCAATCCACAAGGCCTCTGGATTTGCCTTTACGGCAGCATTTGACGGCAACCGTTCGGAGGGCGGATTACTGTACGCGACCCCCGTCACCTCGATGGCTCCGAGGCATCCCAGTCCTTAGCGCGGCCTAGAAGAGCGGTTCACTTCCACGAATGGCCTATCGAAACCTCGCAAGAATCTTCCACAACGGCCAGGGTAGTCATATGGCGAGCGAATCAGCAGACCAAGGAAACACCCAGGGGAATGCCATGGAGGGCCCCCAACACTCCCTCCCCCAGAGTCGACTCCCTCGGTCACTCAAAACAATAGGCCTTTGTCTAGGCTTCCTGTTGAGCACAACAATTGGGGCAGTAATTGGAGCTGCAGTAGATTTTTTCGGACCACGTACAGTTGAGAAGATAATCAGCTCTAAGCCGGTATCGTTTTCAGCCGCGAGCACCGACCAGCGCGAAGGTTGGACCGCAGCCCTTCCCGGTCAGCCAGATATGCAGAATGCGCCGGGAGCCGGATCTAACTGTACTGAAACTTACGACTGGGCAAAGCGGCAAGGCGCAGCCGATGTCAATCAGTCAGAACTCCTGCTTGCCGCTCAAGGGCAGCGTAGTCGCGCTATAGCCATAACAAACATGCGCGCGAAAATAGTTCGCAAATACCCAATCCCGAAGGGAACCAGAGTTATGCGCCCTTCCGCCGGAGAGGGAGACGTCATAGCGATTGGGCTTGACCTGGATTCTCAAAACCCGATTGCTCAATCCATTGGAGACTCCGGCAACTTCCAGGGAGCATACTTCAACAAGAATTATGTCACTCTCGCCGAATATGAAATTGCCACTTTCAGAATCATTGCCAAGGCTCAAAAATACTGCTACGAATGGGAGCTTGTCGTCGACGTACTGGAGGACGGAAAAGAGGCAACGGTGATTGTCCGCGATGGGGCTCAACCATTCCGGACGACTGGACCATCCAACTCCTACAACAAGTACTACGAATGGGCATGGTACGCGACGCCACCCAATCTCATTACCACGTCTCCAGACTCCTAGACGAAGCCGATATTATCACCGTACACGCTAGCGGGGAGAGGGCAAGGTAGGACCACCCCCAGCGCGCGGAGGGCAGAGCGTCCTGCTCGTGGTCCTGTGTCTCATGCCGCTGTCGGCGGTGACCATGGCAAGTGTGCCGACTATGAAGGCCAATAACGAGGGGGCCTTATCGAGTTCCCTATGGGCCATGTGCGGGACGGTCCCGCGATAAGCAGAGGATGACCACGCCTGTGCAGGTCATACGAGGTTCGGACCCCGGCGCGCCGGTCTTGAAACCGTCGTGGCGCTGCATTCAGGAGACCGGCGCCTCACCGTTAGGTGGGTCTTCGCCTTGCGGCTGCTCGGAGTCAATCGGTAGGAGGACATCGAGCGATTCGAGAAGACGATCCGCATAACATTTGGCTGCAGATTCAACCCACCTAGAATTGACGGCTTTCCACCAGAAGGCGCTAAGAAACAGGCTGACCACGGAGACGAGAACGAATCCCACTTTCCATACAACTAGGGCATAAAATGATGCGATTGCAGCCCCTGCGGTTCCGAGAAAAACAGTCACGGATACGGTCAAGCCTATCTTCCGCATCCCAAGCATGTTCCGCCTGAATCCGTAGTGGCAATTTTCGAGATATACCAACCGGAATATATTAGTGTCGCGCGTGCGTGAGATCAAATACCTGACAGCTGTCTCATATGCCTCATCGGCTTTCTGAGGATTTCGGGATTCTTGCCTTCTGCTCGGCATCGGCACACCCAGCAACGAAGCGAGCTTCCCGTGCTGCCGAGCTAGCAATATCGAATTCGTCGAGCCATTATGCCGCAAAGCCTGGGTGGCAGGCGGTCCGCCCCAGGAGTGCCAGAGTGCCGGCTGTATTGCGCGGCCCTTATCCCTCACGAGCTGATCGATAAGAATCAATGTCCCGCCGGCGACCGCTAGCAGCCAAAGCCTGTTCCAATTGGCCAGCGACGGCACCAATACTACGCATAGCAGCGTGACGGGAAGAGCTGTTATGAAGGCAGGGGCTACGCGCGCGCGACGGCTATATCCGTCGAATAGTTGACCGAGGCCGGGTCCGGAAGTAGGCATCTTTATGCCTCACACTTCAATCGTCGCAATGCGATTTCCGGAATGATCGGAGATCCAAATATCCCCGTCGTCCCAAATCTTAACCTTGATTGAGCCGTTGTAGCGAGTCGATAGCACTCGATTCGCCACCCGCGCGTACTCATCCGATGCATCTGTTGAGGGCTTCTTCCCTACTGAACAGATAACGGTGTCAGGGCCCATGGCGCTGACTGCCTCCTCGTGATATCCGCTCATCCGTCCGTGGTGGGAAGCCTTCAACACATCACACAGCAAATCCTCCTTGGTGTAACGTGCCAGAATGGAGTTCCATGTCGCTTTCTCGGCATCACCTGGAAGGATGACGCTTCTGCCAGCGTGATCAAACTTCAGAACGTACGAGCAGTCGTTGTACTCCTCGCGTTCATTGCATGCAGAGATCAACTCCGGAGTCGGAGACAGTACCGAAATTCCATCCTCATCCCAATAGGATGCACTGTCACCCCGCTCCGCTTTGATAACTTTATGTTCTTGCGGGTCGCCGTTTGGCTTATCTGGGCCTACGCCAAGCCGTAGGCAGCTATATACCGCCCAATCTATGTATGCATATTTTCCGTGGTCGAAACTATCCTCAGTCAGTTCTTTAGTATGAGCCGTATCCCAGAAGTTGACGATATTTACGCGTTCTTGCCAGAAGAACCTATGAAGGCCACTCATGTGGTCCATGTCGGGGTGGGTCTGCACATAGCGGAATACGGACCTGCCAGGGAAATTCTCTTTATAGTAGTCGTATGGGTCTACCAAGAGTGACTGATAATGCTGTTCCCATGAACGGGTTCCTAGAGAAGCGAAATGTTTAAATGCGTATGTCGAGAGCCCCTTGTCTTCAGCGAGAGCCTCAACATCGCTTTCGGGTAGCGACTTGCTGTTGTTGATGTCTACCATCATGAGGCGTCCGCTGGGCAACTCGATGAACGTGCAGTCGCCGTGGCCTACGTTTAGGAAATGAAAAACTAGCGGCACAGAGCCCCCCCGGGTTTTGCGATCACTGCCGATTTTGATCTGAAACCAGACTGAGCATGTCGAAGGCCGACCGGTGGGGGGCTGCGGCCTTCGATCTCAGTACATATTGAGTCATGGTTACGACGTTGGGGAGTTCTTTGCACAACTTTCCCCGCATCGTGCGGTGGAAGCGGTGGCTCAACGTGGCTGTGGTCTCCGCGGCAGGGCCGCGAAGGTCGTCTCAAGGAAGTGCCCCCGCTGGGCGCTCCGTCCCCCAGGCCCCCGGCAGCAGGTCCTTCAAGCAAGCTCGCAGGTCACATACAGGGTGGGGAACCCGCCGTAAATCTGCCGTGCCGCATGAGACTGGCCGTCTCTGGGCCGTCGAAGGTCACCGGGTGCGTCGAGGTTGGTCAGGCTACGTCGATGCCCAGTTCACTGTCTGGTGGCAGAAGGTGCAGGGCTTGACGTTCGGGTCCGTGAGCGAGACACGCGCGTCGTGCTCGCTGATCCGATGGGGGTGCGCCCTCGATCAACGTGCAGTCGCCGACGTGGATGATGGCTGGCTCGGGCCCTTGGGGCGTGCGCTTCTGCTGGACGACGAACTGAGGTCGGGGCACGAGCTGCGCCACAGGGCCGAGGCCGGCGCCCCCCTGGGGAAGGCGCGGCCGCCGTGGGCGTGGAGCTTCCGCTCTGGCGAGCGCGGCATGGCGGCGTCGCGCTGGAGACGGAGGTAGATCGCCACTGCCTCGTTTTCCGCGATCTCCTTGTCCAGGTGCGTCAGGATCGCGCGGAGGCGCAGGAGACCCGATCGCAACTCGTTCGCACGTTCGACACTAGGCCTGCCTCGGCCCTCATGATCGACCGCGACAGTTTGTCCTGTGCCGACAGAGATTGATCATTGTCACCGAAGGTTGCTGATCTGTAGATGTCCGAGCCAAGGGGAGAGCTGGTGCATCCACGTTGACAGTGGGACCATCGCGAACCATGGCGGATGGGGCTTACCGGCGGTTGTTGGTGTCCACCCCCCTGGGGGTGTCTTACGAATGCGCGGAGGTGCCACACAGCGCTACGGCTGAGGAAGTTGGGGAGGCCGTCCTAGCGAAGGTGAATGGCGGGCCGAGCCTCATCCGGCCCAGCACGCCCATCGACCTGCGTGAAGAGGATGGGTCGGTCAGGAGGCTTCAACTCGGTGTCCCGCTCAGTGAGCAGGGTGTGCCAGACGGTGCAACATTGATACTGGTTACCCGTTCGGCGGCGGCCGGGGGCGGCTCCATCGAACTGGTGCTAGGGGCAATTCTCGGGGGTGCACTTGTCCCGTTTGTGCAGGCGATCAGTACCAAGGCCGGCGAGGACGCCTATGCTGCGGTGCGTCGACTGCTAGGACGGCGCGCTGGGGACCCTGCCGTGGGCGACGAGGACATCGTGCTAGGAGACCGTCAAAGGAGAGTTGTACTGCGAGTTCCCGCAGAAACCTTGCGCTTGCCACCCCCGGAAGTGGATCCTCCGCCTGTTGCGGACAGCTCGAACGGCCCATGGCTGGTCGTCACCTGGAATCCGACGACTCATCGGTGGCTTGAAGAGCGCGTCGATGCTGCGCCGCCTGGCACGGTTTTCGTCCAGCGGAGATGGTGGCGCCGTCTTCGTTCCTCGCGCACTGGTAGGTGATCAAGTTCGTGGGGCATGCCCTCCGGGCCAACTCGATCAAAGCCTGATGGCGCAAGGTTCGGTGGCACAGAACACTGTTGTCCACTAATGGCGAAGCATGAGCCCGTGCCATCGAGACGATGCGACGGTGACTTTCTGTGCCATGCCCCAGCAGCATGCGGAGGGCACAACGAGGGCACAACGACTTCACGCGTGCTCAACGGCAACCAACGCCAGCAAACGCCATTTAGCCTGGTCAGCGACGTAGCTTGACAGCCTCCGCAGATGATGCATGAAAGGGCGGCACCCCCGCACAGGGTGCCGCCCTTCTTGGTGCACCGGAACCGCCGCCCATCGGTACTGAGGGTCGGGGACGGACGACGGCTCCGGAGTCAGAGGGAGGTCAGCGGTGGTCGCTGCCCTCCGACTGCGAGGCCGCGCGCCCCGCCTCCAGCCGCGCCACCGGGATCCGGAACGGCGAGCAGGAGACGTAGTCCAGGCCGACCTCGTGGAAGAAGTGGACCGACTCCGGGTCGCCGCCGTGCTCACCGCAGACGCCGAGCTTGAGGTCGGGACGGGTCTTGCGGCCCGCCTCCGCGGCCAGCTTCACGAGGGAGCCGACGCCGTCCTTGTCGATCGTCTCGAACGGGGAGACACCGAAGATGCCCTTCTCCAGGTACGCCGTGAAGAACGAGGCCTCCACGTCGTCCCGGCTGAAGCCCCACACCGTCTGGGTGAGGTCGTTCGTGCCGAAGGAGAAGAACTCCGCCGCCTCGGCGATCTGACCGGCCGTGAGGGCAGCGCGCGGCAGCTCGATCATCGTGCCGATCGACAGCTTCAGCTGCACGCCCGTCGCCGCCTCGACCTCCGCGACGACCTGGTCGGCCTCCTCGCGGACGATCTCCAGCTCCTGGACCGTGCCGACGAGCGGGATCATGATCTCGGCGCGCGGGTCGCCCTTGGCGTTCTTGCGCTCGGCGGCGGCCTCGGCGATCGCGCGGACCTGCATCGTGAACAGGCCGGGGATGACGAGGCCCAGGCGCACGCCTCGCAGGCCCAGCATCGGGTTCTGCTCGTGCAGCCGGTGCACGGCCTGGAGCAGCCGCAGCTCGTTCTCGTGCGGCTCCTGACGGGACTCCGCCAGGGCGACACGGACCGACAGCTCGGTGATGTCGGGGAGGAACTCGTGCAGCGGCGGGTCGAGGAGACGGATCGTCACCGGCAGGCCGTCCATCGCCGAGAACAGCTCCACGAAGTCCTGCTTCTGCAGCGGGAGCAGCTCCTTGAGGGACTCCTCGCGCTCGGCCTCCGTGTCGGCCAGGATCAGGCGCTCGACCAGCTCACGGCGGTCGCCGAGGAACATGTGCTCGGTACGGCACAGCCCGATGCCCTGGGCGCCGAAGCGACGGGCGCGCAGCGCGTCCTCGGCGTTGTCCGCGTTGGCGCGCACCCGCAGGCGCCGCTTGCGGTCGGCGAACGCCATGATCCGGTGCACGGCCTCGACCAGCTCGTCGGCGTCGTTGGCGCCCGCGTGCATCCGGCCCTCGAAGTACTCCACGACGGGGGACGGGACGACGGGCACCTCGCCGAGGTACACCTTGCCGCTGGAGCCGTCGATGGAGATGAGGTCCCCCTCCTCCACCACATGCCCGCCGGGCACGGTCATCCGGCGCCGCTTGGTGTCGACCTCCAGCTCCTCGGCGCCGCACACACAGGTCTTGCCCATGCCGCGCGCGACCACAGCGGCGTGCGAGGTCTTGCCGCCACGCGACGTCAGGATGCCCTCGGCGGCGATCATGCCGTCCAGGTCGTCGGGGTTGGTCTCCCGGCGGACCAGGATGACCTTCTCACCGGAACGCGACCACTTCACGGCGGTGTACGAGTCGAAGACCGCCTTGCCGACCGCCGCACCCGGCGACGCCGCGATGCCCCGGCCGACCTGCTCGACCTTCGCGTGCTCGTCGAAGCGGGGGAACATCAGCTGGGCGAGCTGGGCGCCGTTGACGCGCTGGAGCGCCTCCGCCTCGTCGATCAGGCCCTGGTCCACCAGCTGGGTCGCGATCCGGAAGGCGGCGCCCGCCGTGCGCTTGCCGACGCGGGTCTGGAGCATCCACAGCTGACCGCGCTCGATGGTGAACTCGATGTCGCAGAGGTCCTTGTAGTGGTTCTCCAGCGTCTCCATGATCTGCATCAGCTGGTCGTACGACTTCTTGTCGATCGTCTCCAGCTCCGCCAGCGGGACGGTGTTGCGGATGCCCGCCACCACGTCCTCGCCCTGGGCGTTCTGGAGGTAGTCGCCGTACACGCCCTGGTGGCCGGAGGCGGGGTCACGGGTGAAGGCGACGCCGGTGCCGGAGTCCGGGCCGAGGTTGCCGAAGACCATGGAACAGATGTTGACGGCCGTGCCGAGGTCGCCCGGGATGCGCTCCTGGCGGCGGTACAGCTTGGCGCGGTCGCCGTTCCAGGAGTCGAAGACCGCCTTGATGGCGAGGTCCATCTGCTCGCGCGGGTCCTGCGGGAAGTCCCGGCCGGCCTCCTTCTTGACGATCTTCTTGAAGGCGGTGACCAGCTTCTTCAGGTCGGCGGCCTCGAGGTCGGTGTCGACCGTGACCTTCTTGGCCTCCTTGGCCTTGTCGAGGGCGTCCTCGAACAGCTCGCCGTCGACGCCGAGGACGGTCTTGCCGAACATCTGGATGAGGCGGCGGTAGGAGTCCCACGCGAAGCGGTCGTCGCCGGCCTGCTTGGCGAGGCCCTGCACGGACTTGTCGGAGAGCCCGATGTTCAGGACCGTGTCCATCATTCCGGGCATCGAGAACTTGGCGCCGGAACGGACCGAGACCAGCAGAGGGTTGTCGGCCTGGCCGAGCTTCTTGCCCATCTTCGTCTCGAGGGCGTCGAGGTGCGCACTCACCTCGTCACGCAGTGCCGCGGGCTCCTCGCCACTGTCGAGGTAGACCTTGCAGGCTTCCGTCGTGATCGTGAAGCCGGGGGGAACGGGGAGTCCCAGGTTGGTCATCTCGGCGAGGTTCGCGCCCTTGCCACCCAGGAGGTCCTTGAGGTCCTTGTTTCCCTCGGTGAAGTCGTAAACGAACTTCGCTACGTGGGGTTCTTTGTTTTCCGACACGGTCTCGACTCCCTCGAGGACGCGGTGGCTGCCCTGACGGCGAGGAACATACCCAGATCGAAGGCGCCTGGGTATGTCTACTCACGCGTCATGCGCCTGTAACCACCCGTCCGCCAGTGGATCGAAAGTCAAAGCTTGGCAAGCCGTAACGGGCGGATGTTTTCACTTCTTGAACGCAAGCGCGCCCACGGGTGCGGGTTTCCGCTCAGATGAGCGGCCATACCGCACGTCTGATTTCGATCGATGAACGATCAAGGGGTGGCACCGAGTGCCACCCCTTGGAGAAGTGCAGCCTCTCAAGATCCGCTCATCTGAGCGCAACCCTTATCAAGGGTGGCGAGAATCACGCTGCCACAGCCGACGGGATTTCACCATGCGGACGTGCGTCCGGGACGGAAACGTGCCCGTCACACAGCCGGTGCGAACGGCCCTCACACACCCAGCGCGACCAGCCGTTCCTCCACCCTCTCGGGCGCGTACAGATGCTCCACGACCAGCGCCCCGGCCCCCACCAGCCCGGCCCGCTCCCCCAGCCGCGAGGTCACGACGTCCAGATGAGCGGTGGAGCGCGGCAGCGCCCGCTGGTACAGCAACTCCCGTACGCCGGTGAGGAAGGGCGTCCCGGCCAGATCCCCGGCGATCATCAGCACCCCGGGGTTGAGCAGCGTCACGACGGTCGCCAGCACGTCCCCGACCTGCCGCCCGGCCTCCCGTGCCAGCGCGGCCGCCCCCGGATGCCCGGCCGCCAGCAAGTCCCGCACATCTGAGCCCGACGCCGCGGGAACCCCGGTCTCGGCCAGCCGCCGGGCCACGGCACCACCACTGGCGACGGCGGCCAGACAGCCGTACGAACCACACCGGCACAGCGCGTCGGCGCCCACCCGGATGTGCCCGAGGTCGCCCGCGCCGCCGTCGATGCCGCGATACACCGAGCCGTCCACCACGACCCCCGCACCGATCCCGGTCGATACCTTGACCAGCACGAACGCCGAGCAGCCCGGGTATCCGGTGCGCTGTTCGCCATACGCCATGAGGTTGGCGTCGTTGTCGACGAGGACCGGTACCGGCCCGGCCCCCGTGTGCTCGCCGAAGGCTCTGGCCAGGCGGCCCCGTATGTCGTAGCCGTCCCAGCCCGGCATGATCGGCGGCTGGACGACCCGGCCGGTCTCGCTGTCCACCGGCCCCGGCACCGCGAGCCCGATGCCGCCCACCTCGTCGGCCCGGCGCCCCGCCTTCTCCAGCAGCTCGGCGAACCAGCGCCCGAGCTCGCCCAGCACCGCGTCCGGCCCGTCCTCGATGACCAGTGTGCCGCCGTGCTCGGCGAGGATCTCGCCGGTCAGGGACAGCACGGCGGCGCGCGCGTGCCGGGTGTCCAGGTCGGCGGCGAGGACGACCGCGTGCTCGTCGTCGAACTCCAGGGTGATGGAGGGTCGTCCGCCCAGCGGGGAGCCCACGGGACCACCGGCGCCTTCCCGCAGCCAGCCCGCGCGGAAGAGACGGTCGAGGCGCTGGCCGACCGTGGCACGGGAGAGGCCGGTTGCCTGCTGGAGGGCGCCGCGCGTGGTGGCACGCCCACTGCGCACGAGTTCGAGCAGATCCCCCGCGCCGGCCTGACCGCCGCTCTTCGTCGTCGTGCCCGTACGTCCCGGCCGCCCAGTCATGCGCACCCCCTTGTGTTTCTCAACCCTGCATTACATATTGAGTTTTGCGTGTTAAATAGACGTAACCCTACGGTAGCCACGACCGAACCGGTCGGCCGGACGTCTTTCGGGGAGCCCCGAGTGGATCGCACTGCCCAGCTCACAGCCCGTCGCGCCGAGCGTGACATTGCATACGATCCGCCCCCCGTGGCGGATTCGCTGCACATCAGGGCCGCCCGGGTACTGGAGGCCAACTGGACCGGCACCTCGACGGTCCCCTCGCGCGGCCTGTATCCGCACCAGTGGTCCTGGGACTCGGCGTTCATCGCGATCGGCCTGCGGCACCTGTCACCGCTGCGGGCGCAGACGGAGCTGGAGACGCTGCTCGACGCCCAGTGGGGTGACGGGCGTATCCCGCACATCGTCTTCAACCCCTCCGTACCGCTCGACGCCTACTTCCCGAGCCCCGACTTCTGGCGCTCCTCGACCGCGGGGCGCGCTGCGGGCGCCCCGCGCACCGTACAGACCTCCGGCATCGTGCAGCCACCGGTGCACGCGCTGGCGGCCTGGCTGGTGCACCGCGCCGACCCGGGGCTGTCCCGGGCGCGCGGCTTCCTCACCCGGATGTATCCCCGCCTGGCCGCCTGGCACCGCTATCTGCTGCACCGGCGGGACCTGGGCGGGGGCGGCCTCGCGTCCGTCGTACACCCCTGGGAACAGGGTATGGACAACAGCCCCTGCTGGGACGCCCCGCTCGCCCGCATCAGCCCGGCCCCGGCCCGCTCCTTCCGGCGCGCCGACCTCGACCACGGGGCGGCCGAGGACCGGCCGACGGATCTGGACTACGGGCGGTATGTGCGGCTGGCGACGGAGTACCGGGACGGCGGGTACGCCGACGGTTGCGGTGACTTCGCGGTCGAGGACCCGGCGTTCAACGCCCTGCTCATCGCTTCCGAGCACGCGCTGGCCGAGATCGCCCGGGAGCTGGGCGCGACGGGCACGGCCCGGCACGCGCGCGCCGAGCGGCTGACGGCGGCGCTGATCGAGCGGATGTGGGACCCGGCGGAGGGGATGTTCTTCTGCCGTGACGTGCGGGGCGCAGGGCTGATCCCGGAACGCAGCGTCTCCGGCCTCATCCCCCTCCTCCTGCCCACCCTCCCGCCCGACATCGCCGCCACCCTGGTCCGCACGGCACACGGCCCGCACTTCGGCCTCGGCGACACGACCCGCCTCGCCCCGTCGTACGACCTCCTCGGCGAAGCCTTCGACCCGCACCGCTACTGGCGGGGCCCGGCCTGGTTCAACACGAACTGGCTGCTGGAGCGGGGGCTGCGCACACACGGCGAGCGGGAGCGGGCCGACGCCCTGCGCACGGCGGTGCTGGACCTCGCGGCCGGCTCCGACTTCGCCGAGTACGTCGACCCGTACACCGGCGAGGCCTGCGGTGCCACCGGCTTCGGCTGGACGGCCGCGCTCGCGCTCGACCTGCTGCACGACGAGCCCGCACGGGACGAGCCCCCCTGGGACGCACCCGCGCGGGACCCGCACGACACCACGAAATTCGCAGTCAATGAGCTCAAGGGAGGGGACCGGGGATGACGGACCGGCATCATCTGCTCGTGTACGGGGGGACGTTCGCCGCCGTGGGCGACGGCGGGGACATCAGCGGCGTGCGGGGCGTCGGCTCCCCGGACGGGTTATTCGTACGCGACGCCCGGCACCTGAGCCGCTGGCAGCTCACCGTCGACGGGGCGGTGCCCGAGGCGCTCACCCCGGTGGCCGACGGCGACACCACCCGCTGTGTCCTGGTCCCACGGGGCGGCCGCAACGAGCCTCCCGCCCACACCCTCTTCCGTGAACAGGCGGTCGGGGACGGCTCGTTCATCGAGTCCCTGCGTGTGACCAGCAACCGCCCGGTGCCGACGACGATCCGTCTGGCGGTCACCGCGGACGCCGACTTCACCGACCAGTTCGAGCTGCGCTCCGACCACCGCACGTACGCCAAGACCGGCGCCACCCGCTCGCGCCAAGTCCTCGACCACGGTGTGGAGTTCACGTACCAGCGAGGTGAATGGCGCTCGATCACGACCGTGACGGCCGACCCCGCCCCCGACGCCGTCGAGGAGACGGGAACCGGGGCCCGCCGCCTGGTCTGGACCCTGGAGCTCGACCCGTACGCCACGGCCGAGCTGACCCTCCGGGTGATGGCACGCCCGCACGGCGACAAACGCCCCCTGCGCGTACCCCGCTCCCCTGCCGCCCTGTCCGACCAACTCCTCTCCCTGGAGGGCGAGTTCGTGGAGGGCGTGGCCTTCCCCACCGGCTGGCCCGAGCTGGCCGCCGCCTGCGCCCGCGGCCTCGCCGACCTGGCCTCGCTCCAGGTCCCGGCCACGGGCCCCGACGGCGAGGAACTGCGCGTCCCGGCGGCCGGAGCCCCCTGGTTCCTGACCCTCCTGGGCCGAGACGCCCTCCTCACCTCCCTCTTCGCCCTCCCCTACCGCCCCCAACTGGCCGCAGCCACCCTCCCCGCGCTGGCCGCGACCCAGGCGACGGAGACCGGCATCGACGCGGTCTCCCAGCCCGGCAAGATCGTGCACGAGGTACGGCACGGCGAGCTGGCGCACTTCGGGCAGGTGCCGTACGGCCGTTACTACGGCTCGGTGGACGCCACGCCCCTGTTCCTGATCCTGCTGGGCGCATACGTCGAGCACACGGCCGACACGGCCCTGGCCCGCCGCCTCGAACCCCACGCCCGCGCGGCGATCGCCTGGATGCTGGACCACGGCGGCCTCACCTCCCGCGGCTACCTGGTCTACCGCGCCGACCAGGGCGGCCTCGCCAACCAGAACTGGAAGGACTCCCCCGGCGCCATCTGCTCGGCCGACGGTACCCGCCCCGCCGGGCCGGTGATGGCGGCGGGCGCCCAGGGCTACGCGTACGACGCCCTGCGCCGCACGGCATGGCTGTCCCGCACGGTGTGGCGGGACGAGACCTACGCGGCGCTCCTGGAACAGGCGGCGGCCGACCTCCGCGACCGCTTCCAACAGGACTTCTGGATGCCGGAGCACTCGTTCCCCGCCCTGGCGCTGGACGGCGAGGGCCGCCAGGTGGACGCCCTCGCCTCGGACGCGGGGCATCTGCTCTGGTCCGGCCTGCTGGACAAGGAGTACGGCGAACTGGTGGGCCGTCGCCTCCTCGAACCCGACTTCTTCTCGGGCTGGGGCGTACGCACCCTGGCCTCCGGCCAACCGGCCTACCACCCCCTCTCCTACCACCGGGGCTCGGTCTGGCCGCACGACAACGCCCTGATCACCCTGGGCCTGGCCCGCTACGGCCTGCACGACGAGGCCCGCACGGTGGCCCACGCCCTGGTCGACGCGGCGACGACAACCGGCCACCGCCTGCCGGAGGTCCTCGCCGGGTACGGCCGCGACACACACACGGAACCGGTGCCGTACCCGCACGCGTGCGTACGCGAATCCCGTTCGGCGGCGGCCCCGTTGGCGCTGCTGACCGCGGTGGGGGGCGCGTAGCGGGGCGGCTGAGGGGAGCTGTGGGGCAGTTGGCCTGGCGTTTGCCGAGCGTTTGCCGAGCGCTGGGGCGGTGGGGCTGAACACGGGCTGAGGGCCGGCCGTACGGATGGACGGCGGGCCCCCAGCCTCCCCAGCGAGGCCCGCCAACACCACTCCACCAGGGGCCTCGCACGGAAGGACCTTCGGGTGCCTGTCTTCACACGTCTACGTCAACAGCCCGGCAAGAACGACGACTTGGCCGACGAGACACCCGTGAGCGAGGACTCCACGGAGACACCGCCCACCACCCGCCCCGCGCTCCTCGCCCGCCTCCGCGCTTGGCGCACCGGACACCCCATCGCCACCCGCAACCTCCGCTGGACCCTCACCGCCCTCGCCGCCGTCCTCATCTACGTCTGCCTGCAGCTGCCGAACACCCTCGGCAACCTCAAGGCCAGGGAGTTCACCCGCCTCCCCGCGGAGGCCATCATCGGCGCCGCCGTACTGCTCAGCCTCCCCCGCCGCCCCCGGGTGATCGTCGCGGCGACATCCGGCGCCGCCCTGGGCGCCCTGACCGCCCTGAACGTCCTCGACATGGGCTACAACGAATTCCTGGGCCGGCACTTCAACATCGTCCTGGACTGGGAACTCCTCGACGACGCCCAGTCGTACCT
Source organism: Streptomyces cyaneus (assembly GCF_004028635.1). Taxonomy (GTDB): domain Bacteria; phylum Actinomycetota; class Actinomycetes; order Streptomycetales; family Streptomycetaceae; genus Streptomyces; species Streptomyces cyaneus. The sequence continues at coordinate 817,976 of NZ_ML138678.1, forward strand.
GAAGGACTCCCTGGGCGGTACGACCACCACCCTCCTCACGATCGGCGTCATCCTCCTCGTCCTCGCCCTGATCGCCCTGGTGGCCCTGGCCACCGTCCGCATCGCCAACCTCCTGGCCCGCTACAAGACACCCGCGTCCAAGGGCGCCCTGATAGCCGGCACCGTCTGGATCACCTGCACGGCGTTCGGCCTCCAGATCGCCGGCGTACCGATCGCCGCGGACCACACCGCCGGCGTCATCAAGGTCCACGCACACCGGGCGATGGACACCCTCCGCGACGAGGCGGCCTTCGCGAGGGACGCGAAGTCCGACACGTTCGGCAACACACCACCCGCCCAGCTGGTACCGGATCTGCGCGGCAAGGACGTCCTGTTCACCTTCATCGAGAGCTACGGCCGCAGCGCACTGGAGGACCCGCAGATCGCCCCAGGCGTCACGAGCACCCTCGACACCAGCACCAGGGCCCTCGCCGAGGCCGGTTACCACGCGAAAAGCGGCTGGCTGACGTCGGCGACGTACGGCGGCAGCAGCTGGCTGGGCCACTCCACCACCCTCTCCGGCCTGTGGATCGACAACCAGCAGCGCTACCGCACCGTCATGGCCAGCGACCACCTCAGCCTCACCAAGGCCTTCCAGAAGACCGGCGACTGGGACACGGTCGGCGTCATGCCCGGCGTACAAAAAGCCTGGCCGGAACAGAAGTACTACGGCCTCGACAAGGTCTACAACGCCTTCCAACTCGGCTACAAAGGCCCGAAGTTCAGCTGGTCGACCATGCCGGACCAGTACGCCCTCGAAGCCTTCCAGCGCCAGGTCCACAGCAAAAAGCGCGACAAGCCGCTGATGGCGGAGATCATCCTGACCTCCAGCCACCAGCCCTGGGCACCGATCCCGAAGATGGTCGACTGGGACGCCCTGGGCGACGGCTCGCTCTTCAAGCCCATCCAGAAGTCCGGCACGAAGCCGTCGGACATCATCTCCGACTCCACCCGTTCCAAGCAGGAGTACGGCAAGTCGATCTCGTACTCCGTCACCAGCCTGACCCAATGGCTGGAGCGCTACGGCACGGACGACACGGTCCTCGTCTTCCTGGGCGACCACCAGCCCATGTCCCGCGTGAGCGGCACCAAGGCCAGCCGCGACGTGCCGATCTCGATCGTCGCCAAGGACCCGAAGATGCTGGACAAGATCGCCGCGTGGAACTGGACGGACGGCCTCCGGCCTGCCCCCAAGGCCCCCGTCTGGAAAATGAGCGCATTCCGGGACCGCTTCCTGACGGCATACGGCTCAACACCCAGCCCGTCGAGCTAGCCCCCAGCAGGCCCTCGCCCCCGCCGCCCCTACCCTTCCCGTCCCTGGGGGCTACCGCCCCCAGACCCCCGCTTCGGCCCTGAAGGGGCCTCGTCCTCAAACGCCGGACAGGCTGGATGATGCTGGCCGGCGCTGAGAGGTGAAGCCCCAGAAACTCAGCCCCTCCGGCGTTTGAGGAGCGGGGGTCCAGGGGGCAGAGCCCCCTGGCGGGGTCGAAGGGGCGGAGCCCCTTCAAGGACGGGAAGGGTAGGGGCGGCGGGGGCGAAAACCCCCTGTGGCACCCCCACTCAGCCCCCGGACGTATCCAGCTCCGCATCCTCACTCACACCCGCACAGTCGTACGGATCCTTCAGCCACCCGTCCGGCAGCACCACCCGGTTGTTGCCGGACGTACGGCCACGCGGCCCGTCCGCCCCGACGGGCCACGGCTGGTCGAGGTCCAACTCATCGAGGCCGGAACGGAGTTCCTCCAGCGACGACGTGATCGCCAGCCGCTTCCGCATCTCCGAGCCGACCGCGAAGCCCTTCAGATACCAGGCGACATGCTTACGGAAGTCGATGACGCCACGCGCCTCGTCCCCGATCCACTCACCGAGCAGCGCGGCATGCCGGACCATGACGTCGGCGACTTCACGCAGCGCAGGCCGCGCGATGTCGGCATGCCGCCCCTCGAAAGCAGCCACGAGGTCCGAGAACAGCCACGGCCGCCCCAGGCACCCCCGCCCGACGACCACCCCGTCGCACCCGGTCTCCCGCACCATCCGCACCGCGTCCTCGGCCGACCAGATGTCACCGTTGCCGAGCACGGGGATCTCCGGCACATGCTCCTTCAGCCGCGCGATGGCGTCCCAGTCGGCCGTGCCGCCGTAGTGCTGGGCGGCGGTACGGCCGTGCAGCGCGATGGCCGTGACACCCTCCTCGACGGCGATCCGACCCGCGTCGAGGTAGGTGATGTGATCGTCGTCGATGCCCTTGCGCATCTTCATCGTGACCGGCAGGTCACCCGCCCCGCTGACCGCCTCCCGCAGAATCGCGCGCAGCAGATTCCGCTTGAACGGCAGCGCGGACCCCCCACCCTTCCGGGTCACCTTCGGCACCGGACACCCGAAGTTCAGGTCGATGTGATCGGCCAGCCCCTCCTCCGCGATCATGCGGACGGCCTTGCCGACGGTGGCCGGGTCGACCCCGTACAGCTGGATCGAGCGCGGCTTCTCGGTCGCGTCGAAGTGGATCAGCTGCATGGTCTTCTCGTTGCGCTCGACCAGCGCCCGCGTTGTGATCATCTCGCTGACGAACAGCCCCTTGCCGCCACTGAACTCACGGCACAGCGTGCGGAAGGGCGCGTTGGTGATCCCGGCCATCGGGGCCAGGACGACGGGCGGCTGGACGGTGTGCGGGCCGATCTCCAGGGGAGCGGCGACGGGCGAGGCGGTCATGGGCATTCCCCCATTCTCACGTACCGGACGGACGGCGGCGAAATTCATTAGTTAGGCGTACTATTCAAGGATGCCGGAGCTCAGCCCTCGCCGCCGCCTGCTGGTCCTCGCGATCTGCTGCATGAGCCTGCTGATCGTGAGCCTCGACAACACGGTGCTCAACGTCGCCCTGCCCGCCCTCCAGCGCGACCTCGACGCGAGCACGTCGGGCCTGCAGTGGACCATCGACGCGTACACCCTCGTCCTCGCCTCGCTGCTGATGCTGGCCGGCTCCACCGCGGACCGTATCGGCCGCAAGCGCGTCTTCATGGCGGGCCTGGTCGTCTTCACCATCGGCTCGGCCCTGTGCTCCCTCGCACCCAACCTCGACGCCCTGATCGCGTTCCGGATGGTGCAGGCGGTGGGCGGCTCGATGCTCAACCCGGTCGCGATGTCGATCATCACCAACACCTTCACGGACCCGCGTGAGCGGGCTCGGGCGATCGGGGTGTGGGGCGCGGTGGTCGGCATCTCCATGGCGGCGGGGCCGCTGGTCGGCGGGCTGCTGGTGGAGTCGGTCGGCTGGCGGTCGATCTTCTGGATCAACCTGCCGGTCGGCCTCGCCGCCCTCCTCCTGACCCTCCGCCACGTCCCCGAGTCCCGCGCCGCGAAGCCACGCCGCCCCGACCCCGTAGGTCAGGTCCTGGTCATCGCCCTGTTCGGCTCGCTGACGTACGCGATCATCGAGGCGCCCACCGCACCGGCCGCCGAGCTCCTCCTCTTCGGCGGCATCGCCCTGGCCGCCCTCATCGCCCTCCTCGCCTACGAGCCCCGCCGCGCCGAGCCCCTCATCGACCTGCGGTTCTTCCATTCGGCGCCGTTCAGTGGGGCCACAGTGGTCGCCGTCAGCGCGTTCGCGGCACTCGGCGGCTTCCTCTTCCTGTCGACGCTGTATCTGCAGAACGTACGCGGGCTGGACGCGCTGCACGCCGGACTGTGGATGCTGCCGATGGCCGCCCTGTGCTTCGTCTGCGCGCCGGTCGCGGGACGGGTGGTCGGCAACCGCGGGCCTCGACTGCCGTTGCTGATCGCGGGGGTCTCGATGACGGCTTCCGGCACGCTGTTCGCGGCCGTTGAGGCGGAGACCCACAACGTCACCCTGGTCCTCGGTTACGCCCTCTTCGGCCTCGGCTTCGGCTTCGTCAACGCCCCGATCACCAACACGGCGGTCTCCGGCATGCCCCGCGCCCAGGCCGGCGTCGCCGCCGCCGTCGCCTCCACCAGCCGCCAACTGGGGCAGACCCTGGGCGTGGCGGTCGTCGGCGCGGTGCTGGCCTCGGGCGTGGGGGCGTCGTCGTACCGGACCGCGTTCGTCGCCGCCGCCCGCCCGGCGTGGTGGATCGTCGCCGCGTGCGGGTTGGCGGTGCTGGTCGTGGGGCTGGTGACCAGCGGGGCGTGGGCACGACGGACGGCTGAGCGGACGTCCGAGCGGCTGGAGTCGGCCGAGGTGCGCGACGCGCCGAGAGTCAGCGCGTAGGGCCTGGTCGGCAATGCCCCAGGTCGCCCTGCCCCAGCCGTCCTCGTCCCTGGTCGCCCTGGCTCCCTAGTCGTCCTCGTCCTCGAAACTCCACCGGAGGTCGACCTGCGCGGCGGGAGCAACGGCACGCACAGTGTCATGAGACGCCTGCTCGATCTTGTCGGCCCACGCGCCGAAGCGGGTCACGATGATCGGGTACTCGCTCCAGGCGGAGACCTGCCCCGGCCCCTCCACTCCCACCGTCACATCGCTCTCAAGATCGTGCTTGATGACGAACTCGGTCAGCGCCTGGGCGACACGCGCCGTCTCCTCGCCCGGCTGCAGACCGGAGACGTCGAGACTGAGGCCAACAGATATAGACATGCGCCCAAGCTATCGCCCGCCACTGACATCCCGGCCACAGTGCATCTCCGGGTCCGTCGGGTCCGTCGGATCAGGCCATCTCCCTCGCCAGCGCGGTTTCGTGAAGTCGCCTCAGCTTCTCCTTCGACTCCTCGTCCGCCGGGACATACGTCACCATCCGCGGCCCCACCTCCGGGCTCAGCCACAGATCCGTGTGGTCGACCACGACGCGCCCCACATGCCGGTTGAGGAACTCCTTGCGCTTGCTGCGGTGAGCCACCACCTCATGGCGGTCCCACGCCTCGCAGAACTCGGGGGACTCCGCACGCAGGCGCTTGAGGAGCATCTTCCAGGCAGGCTCGGCAAGGTGACCGGCCATGGCGGCGCGGAGGCGGGCGGCCATCAGGCGCTGGGTCTCCTCCAGGTGCACGATCGACGAACGCCACTCGTCGTGCGTGTACGAAAGGACCATGCAGTTGCGGTCCTCCGGCGGCACCGCGTCCAGGTCGCACAGCAGCAGCCCGTAGGTGCGGTTGTAGGCGAGGATGTCGTACCGGCTGTTCTGCAAGCAGGCCGGGTACGGCTCCAGTTGCTCCAGGACGGCACGCATCGCGGGCGTCACCGAAGGGCAGGTCGTCGCCGGTGTCGGATCGACCGCGCCGGCCAGCTGGAAGAGATGGGAACGCTCGCTGGGGTCGAGCATCAGCGTGCGGGCGAGGGCGTCGAGGACCTGGACGGAGACCTGGATGTCCCTGGCCTGCTCGAGCCACGTGTACCAGGTGACCCCGACCGCGGCGAGCTGGGCGACCTCCTCGCGGCGCAGGCCCGGTGTGCGGCGTCGGCGGCCGCGGGGCAGGCCGACCTGCTCGGGGGCGATGTGCTCGCGGCGGTGGCGCAGGAAGGCGGCGAGTTCGTGGCGCCGGATCTCCGACGCGGCTTGGGCGCGCGGCGCTGCGGTGACCGTCTCCTGGGCCATGGTCGTCATGCCTCCAGCCTGCCCCCGCCCGGACCCTGTTTCCAGGTGGTTCTTCTACCAGGATAAGAACACTCTGGTACCACTCTCCGAACCGCCGCAGTCTCATAACCGTGACCGAAACCATCACTGCGCACAAGGCCCGGACGACCGCGGCACCACCCACGCTCGGCGCCCTCGGCCTCTTCACCGTGCTGCTCGCCGCGGCACTCCCCCTCATCGACTTCTTCATCGTCAACGTCGCCCTGCCCACCATCGGCCACGACCTCGCGGCGAGCGAGACCACGCTCGAACTCGTCGTCGCCGGCTACGGGTTGGCGTACGCCGTCCTCCTCGTCCTCGGCGGGCGGCTCGGTGACCTGTTCGGGCGGCGTCGGCTCTTCCTGGGCGGTATGGCGGCGTTCGGGCTGACCTCGCTGGCGTGCGGCCTCGCGCCCAGCGCGTGGACCCTCGTCGTGGCGCGGGTCGCGCAGGGCGCGGCGTCGGCGGCGATGCTGCCGCAGGTGCTGGCCACCATTCAGGCGGCGACCAGCGGTCAGCGCCGGGCGAAGGCCATGGGGCTGTACGGCGCGACGGCAGGGCTGTCCATGGTGGCCGGGCAGATCCTCGGCGGAGTCCTGGTCGCGGCGGACATTGCCGGCACCGGCTGGCGCTCGGTGTTCCTGGTGAACGTGCCCGTCGTCCTCGTCGGCCTCTTCCTGGCCGCCCGGGCCGTCCCGGAGACCCGCTCCCAGCATCCCGAGCCGGTCGACGGACCCGGCACGGTCCTGCTCGCCGTCTCCCTCCTGACGCTCCTGGCCCCGCTCACCGAGGGCCGGGCGGCGGGCTGGCCGCTGTGGACGTGGCTGTCGCTGGCGGCGTTCCCGTTCGTGGCGGGGGCGTTCTACGCGGTGGAGCGCAGGGCGGACCGTCAGGGCCGTACGCCGCTGGTGCCGCCGAGCCTGTTCGAGCTCACCTCTCTGCGGCGCGGCCTGGTGATGATCGTGCCGTTCTCGATCGGGTTCAGCGGATTCATGTTCGTGATCGCGGTGGCGTTGCAGCAGGGCGCGGGCCGGGGGCCGGTCGCGGCGGGGTTGGCGCTGGCCCCCATGGCGGTGGTGTTCTTCTTCGTCTCGCTGGCCGGTCCGCGGCTGGTGGCCCGCTACGGTACCCGGGTCGTGACCGCCGGTGCGGCGATCCAGGCGGTGGGCGTGGCCCTGATGGCCCTGGCCGCCTGGCGCTCCTGGCCCGGCCTCGGCCTGGTCGAACTGCTCCCCGGGGCGGCGATCGCCGGCGCGGGCCAGGCCCTCCAACTCCCCGTCGTCTTCCGCATCGTCCTCTCCGAGGTGCCGACGGCACGGGCGGGCGTGGGCAGCGGGGTGATGATCACGACCCAGCAGTCGTCGCTGGCCCTGGGTGTGGCGACGCTGGGCACGCTGTTCCTCTCCCTGATCCCCACGATGGGCATGCGGGACGCCCTGGTCACAACCCTCCTGGTCCAGCTGGCCGGAGTGGCGCTGACGGGGCTGCTCAGCCTGCGTCTGCCGCGCACGATCGGCTGACGGACTTGCGGGGCCACCTGACCGACTTGTGAGGGTGTGGCCACAGGTTGGTCAACTCGCCGGGGAAGAGTCCCCGTTGATGTTGGTCTTGCTGCACACTCCTTGCTGCGCGCGGCCGCTCAGGGCCGCCGCGCACGCGGACTCGATGTCCTCGGACGCTGGAGGCGTCATGCTGGAGATCAACACGAGCAAGGTGAGCCGCTGGGACCACCACGGACGGGAGCACGTCGTACGGGTACAGCGCAAGGGCGCGCAACGCACGATCAGATGTGACACCTGCGGTTGGCGCCAGGGCGCGCAGTTCCTGCCCTGGCTGAAGGCGGAGGAACATCTGGCGGAGGCGCACCAGGCGACGGTGGACCCGACGGAGGCCGGAACCGGCCGATGACGCGGATCCGTCGGTACCGGCCCGAGGACCGTGAGGCCCTGGAGGACATCTGCGTCCGCACGGCCCACGAGGGCGGCGACAGCCGACCGCACTACAAGGACCCTGGCATCTTCCCGACGACCTTCGCGCTCCCGTACGTCGTCCTCAAACCGGACCTCGCGTTCGTCCTGGACGACGGAGCGGGCCGGGCGGTGGGCTACGTCGTCGGTGCCGCGGACACAGCCCGCTTCGTGGAGGACTTCCGCACCAAGTGGCTCCCGTCGGTGGGCAACCGCTACCTTGAGCCTTCCGGGCCGCCCAGCACACCGGACGAGGTGATCATCGGGCTCCTGCACCACCCGGAGCGCATGCTCGTCCCGGAGGTCGCCGCCTACCCGGCCCACCTGCACATAGACCTGCTCCCCGACTGGCAGGGCCAGGGCCACGGCCGCACCTTGATGCGCACCTTGTTGCAGGCCCTCCAGGACAGGGGAGTCCCGGCCGTCCACCTGTCCATGGTCACGGCCAACACCCCCGCCAGAGCCTTCTACGACCGCCTCGGCTTCCACGAGATCGCCGTACCCGACCCCGGCCCGGTCACCTACCTCGGACGCACGACGAAGGAGCTCGACACCCTGTAAGGGCGACGGCGACGGCGACGACTCAGCCGCGGACCCGCAGCCCGCGCACCAGCAGGTCCACGACCGCCTCCAACTCCCCCTCCACGCCGGGCCGTTCCCACTCCCGGGCGTAACCGGGGTCGTGGAAGCGGGCCGTGGCATGGAAGAGAGCACGGGCGGTGGTCGCGGGGTCGGCGGCCGTGAAGCTGCCCGCGTCGACGCCCGCCTGGACGATCCGGGTCAGCTGGCCGGTCAGGTCGGCGATGTGCTCACCGACCACCCCGCCGCTCTCGGCCGCCAACACCGAGAAGGTGGCGAACAGCTCGGGGTCGTCGCCCGCCTTGCGGCGCTTGGCGGCGAACAGGCCCTCGAACCAGGCGCGCAGCCGTGCCTCCGGGTCGAGGTCCTCGGCGTCGACGACCCCGGAGAGGGACTCGAACATACGGTCGAGCCACCTCTTCGTCACCGCCCCCCGCAGCTCCGCCTTCGTGCGGAAGTGCCGGTAGACGCTGCCATGGCTGACGCCGAGCGCGCGGGCCACGTCGACCACGGTGGCCTTGGCCGGGCCGTGGCGGCGCAGCACCTCCTCGGTGGTGGCGAGGATGCGCTCGGCGGTCAGGGTTTCGCTGGTCGGAGGCATGCCTAGACGGTACCCGGCACCGCGATCAGCGTTCGCTGTCGAGCATGGCCATCTGCGCGGGGGCGTACCGCTCGCCGGCCGCCGCGTCCGCCGGTACGGCGGCCTCGACGGTGGCGAGGTCGGCCGCGTCCAGGGTCACGTCCAGAGCGCCCAGTGCCTCCCCGAGCCGCTCACGGGTGCGGGCGCCGACCAGCGGCACGATGTCCTCGCCGCGGGACAGCACCCAGGCGATGGCGATCTGGGCGACGGAGACGCCCTTCTGCTCGGCGATCTTGCGCAGGGACTCGACGAGCGTGAGGTTGTGCTGGAGGTTGTCGCCCTGGAAACGGGGCGAGTGGGCACGGAAGTCGTTCGCCGCGTACTCCTGGCCGGGCGCGACATGGCCCGAGATCAGCCCGCGGGAGAGCACGCCGTACGCGGTGACGGCGATGCCCAGCTCGCGCAGGGTGGGCAGGATCTCCCGCTCGGGGCCGCGGGAGATGAGCGCGTACTCGATCTGGAGGTCGGCGATCGGGGCGGTGGCGGCGGCCCGGCGGATGGTGTCCGCGCCGACCTCGCTGAGCCCGATGTGGCGGACGTACCCCTTCTCGACCAGTTCCGCGATCGCGCCGACGGTCTCCTCGATCGGCACGTCCGGGTCGAGCCGGGCGGGGCGGTAGACGTCGATGTGGTCGACGCCGAGGCGCTGGAGGGAGTAGGCGGCGAAGGTCTTCACGGCGGCCGGGCTCCCGTCGAAGCCGTACCACTCGCCGCCAGGGCCGCGCTGGGCGCCGAACTTGACGCTGAGCAGCGCGTTCTCGCGCAAGGCGGCCGGGGCGGTGCGCAGGGCCTCGTTGATCAGCAGTTCGTTGTGGCCCATGCCGTAGAAGTCGCCGGTGTCGAGCAAGGTCACGCCGGCTTCCAGGGCGGCGTGAATGGTGGCGACGGACTCGGCGCGGTCCGTCTCGCCGTACATGCCGGACATGCCCATGCAGCCGAGGCCGAGGGCGGAGACCTGGGGGCCGGTGGTTCCGAGTGTGCGCGTGTGCATCGTCATGCCCCCCACTCTCACATGACAGCTGACAGATTTCAATATCTGTCATTCCATACTTGCCAGAGCGCCTAAGAATGGTCCAGACCTATTGACGAGAGGTCTGGACCACGAGCACTGTCATGCCTACGACACCTCACCGCACCCCACCGGGAGGCCCCCATGCTCCGCCGCGCCCTGCGCCTGCTCGCCACCGCACTGACGACCGCCTGTCTCACCCAGCTCCCCGCCGCCCCCACGGCCTCCGCCGCCGACACCTGTGCCGTGAAGTCGAAGCCGTCCGGCAAGGTCCTCCAGGGTTACTGGGAGAACTGGGACGGCGCCGCCAATGGCGTCCACCCGCCCTTCGGCTGGACCCCGATCACCGACTCCCGTATCGCCGCGCACGGCTACAACGTGATCAACGCGGCGTTCCCGGTGATCCGCTCCGACGGCACCGCGCTCTGGGAGGACGGCATGGACGCGGGCGTGAAGGTGGCCACGCCCGCGGAGATGTGCGCGGCGAAGGCGTCGGGCCGGACGATCCTGCTGTCGATCGGCGGCGCGGCGGCCGGCATCGACCTCAGCTCGACCGCCGTCGCGGACCGGTTCGTCGCGACGATCGTCCCGATCCTGAAGAAGTACAACTTCGACGGCATCGACATAGACATCGAGACGGGCCTGGTCGGCAGCGGCAACATCAACCAACTCTCCACGTCCCAGGCCAACTTGATCCGCATCATCGACGGCGTACTCGGCCAGATGCCGGCCGGCTTCGGCCTGACGATGGCTCCGGAGACGGCCTACGTCACCGGCGGCAGCGTGGTCTACGGCTCGATCTGGGGCGCCTATCTCCCTGTCATCAAGAAGTACGCCGACAACGGCCGCCTGTGGTGGCTGAACATGCAGTACTACAACGGCAGCATGTACGGCTGCTCCGGCGACTCCTACTCCGCCGGCACCGTCGAGGGCTTCGTCGCCCAGACCGACTGCCTCAACAAGGGCCTGGTCGTGCAGGGTACGACCGTCAAGGTGCCCTACGACAAGCAGGTACCGGGCCTGCCCGCGCAGCCGGGCGCGGGCGGCGGCCACATGTCACCGTCCCTCGTCGCCCAGGCCTGGCGGCACTACGGCACCTCGCTCAAGGGCCTGATGACCTGGTCGATCAACTGGGACGGCTCGAAGAACTGGACGTTCGGCGACAACGTGAAGTCCCTGCAAGGACGTTGAGCGACGGCGGCTTGATGGTCAACAACCTCGTACGCAACCGCCTCGCGCCGGACTTCGACTCCGACGCCTCCACCTGGTCGTCCAAGACCGGCATGCGTCCCGGGTGGCCGCCGGCCGACAGCCGGGCGCCGACGCCCTCATGGGCCAGGTCGCCCGGCGACTGCGCGACGAACTCCGCTCGAGGTGGGTCCAGAGCTAGCGGGCCGTGACCGCCAGCTTCGCCCCCAGCGCCACGAACGACCCGGCAAAGGACCGCCGCAGCCATGTCATCACCCGGGGCCGGGTGATGACGTGGCTGCGGACGGAGGCCGCGAGCACCCCGTACGCCGCGAAGACCACGAACGTCGCCAGCATGAACACCGCGCCGAGCGCCAGCATGCGCGGCAGGGCGTTCGCCTCGCCCGGGTCGACGAACTGGGGCAGGAACGCGAAGAAGAAGATCGTCAGCTTCGGGTTGAGGATGTTGATCAGTACGCCGCGCACGATCACACGTCCCGAGGACAGCGGTGCGCCACCCTCGTCCACCGCGATGGCCTCCTTGTCCTTGAGTGTCGCCCACGCCATGTACAAGAGGTAGGCGACACCGGCGTACTTGAGGATCTGGAACGCCGTCGCGCTCGCGTGCAGCAGGGCGGCGACTCCGGTGACGGTGGCCAGCATGTGCGGCACGATCCCGAGCGTGCACGCGAAGGCGGCGACGACACTCGCACGACGGCCCCGGGACAGCCCGGCGGCCAGGGTGTAGACGACGCCGGTGCCGGGGGTGGCGACCACGACGAGGGTGGTGAGGAGGAACGCGATACTCATGCGGGCCACCCTGTCCTCGCCGTGGTCAGGGGTACAGGGCCAATCGCCTCCCGCACAACAGGACCAATCAGCGGCCGCCGCTCCGTTCGACACGGTTCACGTCCGCTCGGACAATGGAGATGTCGGCGTGCGGTCACCCCGGCGGCGCCTGCCGTCGGCCCCGCAGTACTTCTGCGCCGCCCGAGGAGGCGCGCCATGGCCGTCCGTATTGCCACCTTCAACGCCGAGAACCTCTTCCGCCGCCCGCAGGTCTTCGGAATGACGGACCACAAGGAGCGGCAGGAAGTCCTGGAGGACTACGCCGAGTTGGTCTCCCTTCTGGAGAAGGAGAGCTACGCGGCCGACGAGGACCGGATCGCCGAGCTCATCAGGAAGCACGGCATCTACAAGGGCGACAAGGACAGCACACGGCAGTTCGTTGTCAACGAGACCCGCGGCCAGCACACCCTGTTCAACCCCCGGCCCGAGCGGAACTCCACCGCCATCGACATCAAGGCGAAAGGCCGCGCGGCGTGGACCGGCTGGGTGGAACTCGTCCGCGACAACCTCGACTGGGCCGCCGTGCACAACACCGGCCGGGTCGTCGCCGAGGTCGACGCCGACGTCCTGCTCACCGTGGAGGTCGAGGACCGGCTCACCCTGGAGCGCTTCAACACCCAGGTCCTGGGCAAGGCGCTGGGCAGGCGACCGTACCCCTACAGCATGCTGATCGACGGGAACGACCCCCGCGGCATCGACATCGGGATCCTCAGCCGCCACCCGATCACGACCGTCCGGTCCCACGTCTTCGACACCAACCCGGCACGCGCCGACAGGCGCCTGTTCAGCCGTGACTGCCCGGAGTTCGAGGTCGAGTTGGACGACACGCCGCTCGTGGTCCTCGGCAACCACCTGAAGAGCAAGGCCGACGACAACCCGGACCTGCGCCTCGCCCAGGCGAAGCGCGTCGCGGAGATCTACCGGGCCGCGCAGGAACGCACCCCGCACGTCGTCGTCGCCGGGGACCTCAACGACAACCCCGACAGTGAAGCCATCGCGGTACTGCGGGACACCGACCTCCGCGACGTGATGGACCACCCCGCCTATCGCGGAAAGTTCTCCGGCACGCACGGGACATGCAAGAACGAGGGGGACAAGATCGACTACCTCATGTTGCCGCCCCCGATGTGGCCGAAAGTGCAGCAGGTCGGCCTCGAAACCCGCGGAATCTCCGCGAAGGGCATCGACCACTTCGACACGGTGAAGACCAGGGCCGACGCAGCCTCCGACCACGCGGCGCTCTACGCCGACCTGGACCTCTAAAACGCAGGTTCCCCGCCACCCCCTCAGGGGCGCGGGGAACTGCGCGACAAGCCACAGACAACGCGCACCCGGCAACGAACACAAGCCGGGCAGACGCTGAACCGACTAGCAGCCGACGAGGCGGCTCGCCAGGTAGCCCTCGATCTGGTCCAGGGAAATACGCTCCTGCTTCATCGAGTCACGCTCACGCACGGTCACGGCGTTGTCGTCCAGCGTGTCGAAGTCGACCGTCACGCAGTACGGCGTACCGATCTCGTCCTGGCGACGGTAACGGCGACCGATCGCACCCGCGTCGTCGAAGTCGATGTTCCAGTTCTGCCGCAGCGCCTGGGCGAGCCCCTTGGCCTTCGGGGACAGCTCGGGGTTCCGCGAAAGGGGAAGCACGGCGACCTTCACCGGCGCCAGACGGTGGTCGAGGCGCAGCACCGTGCGCTTCTCCATCTTGCCCTTGGCGTTCGGCGCCTCGTCCTCGACGTACGCGTCCAGCAGGAACGCCAGCATCGCGCGCCCGACACCGGCCGCCGGCTCGATGACGTACGGCGTCCAGCGCTCGCCGGCCTCCTGGTCGAAGTAGGAGAGGTCCTGGCCGGAGGCCTTGGAGTGCGCGCCGAGGTCGTAGTCGGTGCGGTTGGCCACGCCCTCCAGCTCGCCCCACTCGTTGCCGCCGAACTGGAAGCGGTACTCGATGTCAGCGGTGCGCTTGGAGTAGTGGGAGAGCTTCTCCTTGGGGTGCTCGTACCACCGCATGTTCTCCTCGCGCAGGCCCAGGCCGGTGTACCAGTTCCAGCGCTGCTCCATCCAGTACTCCTGCCACTTCTCGTCCTCGCCCGGCTTGACGAAGAACTCCATCTCCATCTGCTCGAACTCGCGGGTGCGGAAGATGAAGTTGCCGGGCGTGATCTCGTTGCGGAAGGACTTGCCCATCTGCGCGATGCCGAACGGCGGCTTGCGGCGCGAAGTGGTCTGCACCTGGGCGAAGTTGGTGAAGATGCCCTGGGCGGTCTCCGGGCGCAGGTAGGCGATCGAGCCGCTGTCCTGCGTCGGGCCGAGGTGGGTGGAGAGCAGACCCGAGAACTGCTTGGGCTCGGTGAACTGGCCCTTGTTGCCGCAGTTCGGGCAGTTGATGTCCGCGAGGCCGTTCTCGGGGAGGTGGCCCTTCTTGGCCTCGTAGGCCTCTTCCAAGTGGTCGGCGCGGAACCGCTTGTGGCAGGAGGTGCACTCGGTCAGCGGGTCCGTGAAGGTGGCGACGTGACCGGAGGCGACCCAGACCTCGGGGGCCAGGATCACGGACGAGTCGATACCGACCACGTCCTCGCGCGACGTCACCATGTAACGCCACCACTGACGCTTCAGGTTCTCCTTGAGCTCGACACCCAGCGGTCCGTAGTCCCAGGCGGCGCGCTGGCCGCCGTAGATCTCACTGCAGGGGAATACGAAGCCACGGCGCTTGCTCAGGCTGACGATGGTGTCGATCTTGTCGGCGGCCACGGTGCTCTCTTCATTACGACGACGGGCGACGAAGCGAGGCGCTTCACAGCGAATGCTTCAGGGTACCGGCGGGGGCTCCCCCTCAACCAAATCGGTAGCGCTCTGTGGACGGCCGCTCACGCTTGTTGACAATGGTTTCCAACTTTGCTGAAAATGACTGTCATGAACGTACGACGACACCACATATCCGGGGTTGCCCTCGCGGCCGTGACCGCCCTCGGTCTCGGCTCTCTCTCGGCCTGCTCCACGGACAGCGCGGCCGCCGGCAACACGGACAAGTTCGACGTCGTCGCGTCGTTCTACCCGATGGCCTTCCTCGCCGAGCAGATAGGCGGCGGCCATGTGAACGTCACCACCCTGACCGAGCCCGGCCAGGAGCCGCACGACCTGGAGATCAGCAGCCAGCAGCGGGCGCAGCTCGAGGAGTCCGACGCGGCGCTCTATCTCAAGGGCCTCCAGCCGTCCGTGGACGAGGCCATCGCGCAGTCGGGCCTCAAGACGAAGATCGACGCAGCCGGCCTGACCTCCCTGGAGGAGCACGGCAACGAGGTCGGCGGCCACGCGGCCGAGCACGACGACGAGCACGGCCATGAGGAAGAGGGCGGCAAGGACCCCCACATCTGGCTCGACCCGGTGAAGTACGCCGAGGTCGCCGAGGGGGTCGGCAAGGCCTTCGAGAAGGCCGACCCGGACCACGCGGCCGACTACAAGAAGAACACCGCGGCCCTGGTGAAGAAGCTCGGCGACCTGAACACGCAGTACGAGACCGGCCTGAAGAACAGCAAGTCCAAGGTCTTCATCACCACGCACGCCGCCTTCGGCTACCTCGCCGAGCGCTACGGACTGACCGAGGAGGCCATCAGCGGCCTCGACCCCGAGTCCGAGCCCAGCGCCGCGCGCGTGAAGGAACTTGAGAAGATGGCCAAGGCCGACGGCGTCACCACCGTCTTCTACGAGACGCTCGTCAGCGACAAGACCGCGAAGACCATCGCCAAGGACGCGAACCTCGACACCGACGTCCTCGACCCGCTCGAGGGCATCACGGACAAGTCCAAGGGCGACGACTACTTCCAGGTGATGGAGTCCAACCTCAAGGCGCTGCAGACCGCCCTGGGAGCCAAGTGATCGTTACGGAGGACCTCGTGAGCGAGCCCGTCATTTCGCTGCGCGGCGTACACGCCGAGCTGGGCTCGCGCCCGGTCCTGCGCGGCATCGACCTCACCGTGCACCGCGGTGAGGTCGTCGCGCTGCTCGGCGCCAACGGCTCCGGCAAGTCGACCGCCGTGCGCAGCATCATCGGACAGGTACCGGCCGCCGCCGGTGAGATCGAACTGTTCGGCACCGCGCGGGCACGGTTCCGCGACTGGGCGCGGGTGGGGTACGTCCCGCAGCGCACGACCGCCGCGGGCGGCGTCCCGGCCACGATCACCGAGGTCGTCTCCTCGGGCCGCCTGTCCCGCACCCGCTTCGGCGTCCTGCGCAAGGCCGACCACGCGGCCGTACGGCGCGCCCTGGAGCTGGTCGGGATGGCCGACCGCGCCAAGGACTCGGTGAACGCCCTCTCCGGCGGCCAGCACCAGCGCGTGCTGATCGCCCGCGCCCTGGCCTCCGAACCCGAACTGCTGATCATGGACGAGCCGATGGCCGGCGTCGACCTGGCCAGCCAGGAAGTCCTGGCCCGCACGCTCAGGGAACAGGTCGCGGCCGGTGCGACGGTCCTGCTCGTCCTGCACGAACTGGGCCCCCTGGAGCCCCTGATCGACCGGGCGGTCGTGCTGCGCGACGGCTGTGTCCTGCACGACGGCCCGCCCCCGAAGGCGGTCGGCCAGCACGCGCTGCCCGGCCACGACCACGTCCACCCGCACGCGGCTCACGACGCCGAACCGATCCGGACGGGACTGCTGAGCTGATGGAGATCCTGAACTACGCCTTCATGCAGCGGGCCCTGCTCGCCGCCGTCCTGGTCGGCATCACGGCCCCCGCGATCGGCATCTACCTGGTCCAGCGCCGCCAGGCCCTGATGGGCGACGGAATCGGCCATGTCGCGATGACCGGCGTCGGCCTGGGCTTCCTGCTGTCCTGGTCCCCGGTGTGGATGGCGACGATCGTCTCGATCGTCGGCGCGGTGCTGATGGAGCTGATCCGCTGGTACGGCCGCACCCGCGGCGACATCGCCCTCGCGATGCTCTTCTACGGCGGTATGGCCGGCGGCGTGATGTTCATCAACCTCGCGCCCACGGGATCGAACGCGAACCTCACGTCGTACCTCTTCGGCTCCCTGTCGACCGTGAGCGAGTCGGACGTCACGGCGATCTGTCTGCTCGCGGCGTTCGTGGTGCTGGTCACGCTCGGCCTGCGCCGCCAGCTGTTCGCGGTGAGCCAGGACGAGGAGTTCGCGAGGGTCACCGGCCTTCCGGTACGCGCCCTGAACCTGCTGACCGCGGTCACCGCGGCGGTGACGGTGACGGTCGCGATGCGCGTGGTCGGCCTGCTGCTGGTCAGCGCGCTCATGGTCGTCCCCGTGGCGGCGGCCCAGCAGCTGAGCCGCAGCTTCGCGGCGACGTTCGCGATCGCCGTCGCCATCGGCGTCACGGTGACGATCGGCGGCACCGTGACCTCGTACTACCAGGACGTGCCGCCCGGCGCGACGATCGTGCTGCTGACCATCGGCGCGTTCATCGCGCTGACGGCGCTGGCAACCCCGCTGGCCCGCCGCCGGGCCCGCGCCCTGGCCGCGGCGCAACCCTCCGGCGACCCCGCGGAGTGCGCGATTCCGGCCAGCAGGGGGACCGACGGCAAGGTCGGCGTCTGAACGCTGACAGTCCGGGCTGGCACAATGGCCCGGCAAGGCGCAGACGTGAGGAGGCAAACCGGTGACGACGGCAGGACCGCCCGTGAAGGGCCGAGCCACCCGGCAGCGGGCCGCCGTGGCGGCGGCCCTTGACGAGGTCGACGAGTTCCGCAGTGCGCAGGATCTCCACGACATGCTCAAGCACAAGGGCGACTCGGTCGGGCTCACCACGGTCTACCGCACCCTGCAGTCCCTCGCCGACGCGGGCGAGGTCGACGTCCTGCGCACCTCCGACGGCGAGTCGGTCTACCGCCGCTGCTCGACCGGCGAACACCACCACCACCTGGTCTGCCGCGTCTGCGGCAAGGCCGTCGAGGTCGAGGGCCCGGCGGTGGAGAAGTGGGCGGACGCCATCGCCGCCGAGCACGGCTATGTGAACGTGGCGCACACGGTGGAGATCTTCGGCACGTGCGCGGAGTGCGCCGCAGGTTGAGCCGCTGAACAGTGCGGGTCAGTGGGGGTGACCGTCCCCTGGGGGCCTGCGGCCCCCAGACCCCCGCTTCGGCCCTGAAGGGGCCTCGTCCTCAAACGCCGGACGGGCTCGAATGCCTGGACCGGCGTCGAGAGGTGAAGCGTCCTGGTGAAATCAGCCCCTCCGGCGTTTGAGGAGCGGGGGTCCAGGGGGCGGAGCCCCCTGGAGGACGGGACGGGTAGGGGCGGCGGGGGCGAATCCGATCCCGCCGCACCCCCAATGAGCCGTCAGTCCTCCGTCCGGCCCTCCATGGCCAGCAGTTCCTCGTTCGGGATCGCCCCGCCGAACCGCCGGTCGCGCGACGCGAACTCCACGCACGCGCGCCACAGGTCACGGCGGTCGAAGTCCGGCCACAGGACGTCCTGGAAGACCATCTCGGCGTAAGCGCTCTGCCAGAGAAGGTAGTTGGAGGTGCGCTGCTCACCGCTCGGGCGCAGGAACAGGTCCACGTCCGGCATGTCCGGGTAGTACATGTACTTCGCGAAGGTCTTCTCGTTGACCTTGGACGGGTCGAGCCGCCCCGCCTTCACGTCCGCCGCGAGGGCCTGCGCCGCGTCCGCGATCTCGGCCCGCCCGCCGTAGTTCATGCAGAAGTACAGCGTCAGCTTGTCGTTGCCCTTGGTCTGCTCCTGGGCGATCTGGAGCTCCTTGGCGACCGACTTCCACAGCTTGGGCATCCGGCCGACCCACCGCACCCGGATCCCCAGCTCGTCGAGCTGGTCGCGGGTCTTGCGGATGAAGTCGCGGTTGAAGTTCATCAGGAAGCGCACCTCGTCCGGCGACCGCTTCCAGTTCTCGGTGGAGAAGGCGTACAGGGAGATCGCCCCCACGCCCATCTCGACCGCGCCCTGGAGGACGTCCAGCACCCGCTCGGCGCCGACCTTGTGCCCCTCGGTGCGCGGCAGCCCGCGCTCCTTCGCCCAGCGGCCGTTCCCGTCCATGACGATCGCCACATGGTTGGGGACGAGCTCGCCGGGGAGCTTCGGCGCGCGGGCACCGGACGGATGCGGCTCCGGCGCCTTGTACTCCCGACGCTGCCGCCCCAGGATCCCGCGTACGACCATGTGCCTCTCGTCTCCCTTGCTTCTACTTTTCGACGTACCGAAGTGAGCGCAACCCGCGCTCCAGGTGCCAGTGCAGATAGGCGGACACCAACCCGCTGCCCTCCCGGACGTACCGCGGCTCGCAGGCGTCCGCGGTCTCCCAGTCTCCCGTAAGCAACGCGGCGAGCAGTTCCAGGGTCTGCGGCGACGGTACGACGCTACCGGGGACCCGGCAGTCGACGCAGACCGAGCCTCCGGAGGCCATCGAGAAGAAGCGGTTCGGCCCCGGCATCCCGCACTTCGCACAGTCGCTGAAGCTCGGGGCGTAGCCATTGACGGCGAGCGACCGCAGCAGGAAGGCGTCGAGAACAAGGTGCGGGGCGTGCTCGCCGCGGGAGAGGGTGCGCAGGGCGCCGACGAGGAGCAGATACTGCTGCACGGCCGGCTCGCCCTCATGATCGGTGAACCGCTCGGCGGTCTCCAGCATGGCCGTCCCGGCCGTGTAGCGCGCGTAGTCGGTGACGATCCCGCCGCCGTACGGTGCGATGGTCTCGCTCTGCGTACACAGCGGCAGCCCGCGCCCGATCAGCTCGCTCCCCCGCGCGAAGAACTGCACGTCGACATGGGAGAACGGTTCGAGCCGCGCCCCGAACTTCGACTTCGTACGCCGCACACCCCGAGCCACGGCCCGCACGCGTCCGTGCCCGCGCGTGAGCAGCGTGATGATCCGGTCTGCTTCCCCGAGCTTCTGGGTGCGCAGCACGATGCCGTCGTCGCGGAACAGACTCATGGGGTCATTGTCTCGTACGGCTGGCGTCAGGGGGTGCGGTCAGGGTGGCTGATGGTGTCCCAGGGGGCGATGTTCCAAGGGCTGGAACGATTCGCCGGGTCCAGCAGGGACCGCAGATGCTCGTCGGCCACCGCCTGCGGGGCCGGGAGATCGTCCTCCCCCATGCCGCGCAGCCCGTCCCGCCACACCTGCCGTCCGAGCAGATAGTGATCGGCGTACTCCCGCCACGAGCCGTACGTCCCCGCCACCGACGGCACGATGTTCTTCAGCGCGGTCCAGGCGTCGGACTCGCCGATCAGCCCGCAGGCGAAGCCACGGCGGGCGATGTCGACGTACAGGGCGGCGTCCCAGGCGAGCGGCGAGACACCGGTGAGCCGGTACGCCCGGGCCCGGTAGCCGCTGCGGGACAGGTCGTCGAGCCGGCCGACCAGCTGCTCACGCGAGGTGATCTCCCACTGGTCGGCCAGCCAGCGCCGGGCGCTGTCGTCGTCGATCCGCGTGAACGGGTACAGCGTGGTGCGCGAGGCGTCACGGTCCCGGTTCACCGGCGCGCTCAGCGACACCATCCACAGCTGGTGCGTGGTGAGCGGCACGGGGTAGCGGCGGGACGCCTTCGCGCCGCGTCTCCTCCATCTCCACAAAGCCATGCCGCCGCACCCTACGTGCCCGCCGCGACGTCAAGGAACCTCACCCCGGCTGCGTGCGTTCGCGTACGCCGTCGCCGCGCGCAGCCGCTCGGCGGCGCTGGCCGTACGTACGGTCGTCGGCTCGGCGTCCCATTCCTTGCCGCCGCCGTATGGTCTGAGTTGGACGTACGGTCCCTCGTGACCCATGACGATGCCGATTCTCCCCGAACGAGTGTCGACGACATACGCTCCGATCGGTGGCTTCATCGCAGCACCGCCGCGAGGCGCTGCGCGGTCTCGACCGAACACCGGCCCAATTCGACGAGCGGGCAAGGGGCTTCACGCGCAAGACTCGCCGGATCGATCCGGAGTGTCGGGAGCGTAATTCCTGCCTTCTCCAGCGCCGCCCGCAATTCCTTCACTGCTTCCTCCGCTTCTTCGACGCAGCGCGCCGAGTGTCGTGCCGTCACGTGACTCCCCTCCTATTTGGGTTTCACCCTTTTCATCTCCATGGTGACCTGCGGCGCCTACACTCGGCAGGAGTCTGTGCTCTACAAGTGCGGGGAAGTGCAAGGGGGTTGGCCATGGCCAATGGTTCGCGGCTGGCAGCGTGGGAGTTCTTCGGAGCGGAGCTGAAGCGGCGGCGGGAGGATGCCGGTATCACTCAGGTGGAGTTGGGTGCGCGGGTATTTGTCTCCGGCGGTTACATCGGCCAGTTCGAACAGGCGATCCGAAAACCACAATTGGACGTGGCTCAGCGGATTGATGAGGCCCTGCAAACCGACGGTATTTTCGAGCGGATGTGGCGGAAGCTCATCAAGGAAGAGCGGTACGCGGACTATTTCGCGCACGCAGCGGAGCTGGAGCGGCTGGCCACGAAGATCTCCGACTGGGAGCCCTCCGTCATCCCCGGGCTCCTGCAAACACCGGCATACACGAGAGCGCTCGTGGTGGCGACACACCCGCTCGCGACTGACGAGTTCATCGACGACCGGGTCGCTGCCCGCGTCGAGCGGTCTCATATCGTCAAGGACGCTACAAGGCCGGAGTATTGGGCGATCGTGCATGAGACAGTGCTCCGCGTCCCGGTGGGTGGACCGGAGGTCGCGGCTGACGCGCTGGAGCACATGGCTGCTGTGGCCCGCGAGCGCAAGGTGGTCTTGCAGGTGCTTCCGTTCTCGGCGGGGCCACCGGCGAACAACGGCTCGCTGCGCCTCATGGAGTTCGAGGACGCTCCTCCAACCGCCTATACAGAGACCTCGTTTTCGGGAAGCCTCCTGGACGACCCGGCAGTGGTGAAGCGAGCGAGCCGAGCCTACGATCTGCTCAGGGGAGCCGCACTGTCGCCGGAGGCGTCCCTCACCCTGATCCAATCGGCGGCTGAGGACTTCAGACGATGCACGAGTACGCCCTGAGCAACGCGAGCTGGCGCAAGAGCACGTACAGCAACGGCGATGGCGGCAACTGCATCGAGGTCGCCGACGGAGTCCCCGGCGTCGTGCCCGTCCGAGACTCCAAGCTCGCCTCGGACAGTCCCGTGCTCCTCATCCCCGCCCCCGCCTGGAACGGCTTCCTCGACGCGCTCAGGTAGCCGTCGGCGTCAGCAGGATCTTGCCTCGGGTGCCGCCTGCTTCCAGGAGGGCGTGGGCGCGTGGTGCGTTCTCGAACGGGAGGACGTGGGCGACGCGCAGCGTCAGCTTGCCCGCCTCGACGTGGCGGGCCAGGGCGTCGAGCATGGTGCCGTCCGTCTGGACGCCGTAGATCTCCACGTCGACCGACCGCTCGGCCTCCGGTACCGCGAACGGCGTGAGGGAGATGAAGCGGCCGCCGTCCCGTAGCGCCTCGATCGTCGACGGGCGGCCCGCCGCGTCGATGACGGCGTCGAAGGAACGGGCCGGGGGCGCGTCGGTGTCCGAGAAGACCTCGGCGGCGCCGAGTTCCTTCACTGTGGGCGCGTCGGACGCGCGGGCGAGGCCCGCCGGACGCCAGCCGCGCAGGGCGGCCAGCTGGACGAGGTGACCGCCGACCGCGCCCGCGGCGCCGCTGACCAGGAGACGTCCCTGGAAGTCGGTGCCCAGCCGGTCGAGTGCCTGCTCGGCGGTGAGGGCGGCCAGCGGCATCGCCGCGGCGTCCTCCAGCGGCACGTTACCGGGGGCGCCGGCCGCGAGGGTCTCGTCCAGGACGACGTACTCAGCGCTCACCCCGGCCCCGGTGGCCAGTTGGGAGCGTGCGGCGATCACCCGGTCACCGGCCCGGAAGCGAGTGGCGCCAGGGCCCGTCTCGACGACCGTTCCGGAGACGTCCCAGCCGACGACGGCCGGCAGCACCGGGGAGGGTATGTCGCCGCGGCGGACGGCCAGGTCGACCGGGTTCACGGCGACCGCCGCCACCCGGACGAGGATCTCCCCGGGGCCCGGCCGAGGCTCGTCCAGGTCGGCCACGGTCAGGACCTCGGGCGGTCCGTAGCGGTCGATGATCACGGCTTTCATGCGAACTCCTTGCGGGCGGACTCGTTGCGGGCGGGCTCCTTGCGGGACCTGCCCAGTCGGCGCATGGCCGGCTTCTCCACCGCCGCGTACAGCAGCCATGCCACGCCGAGCGTCAGCAGCATCTGCGCGAGCAGCACGCCGATGCCGGCGGCGGTCCCGAAGTACCGGTCGGGGCCGAGGATGTCTCGGACGACGTTCAGCAGGATGAGATGAACCATGTAGAAGGCGAAGGACACTTCGCCGAGCCAGACCATCGCCCGGCTGCGCAGCACCGAGGGCCGCCCCGAGGTGTCCATGAGGGCGACCGCCGGGATCAGCAGGGCCATCGGGACGACGAAGACCGCGTCGAGGGCGTAGAGCCACGGGACGTACAGGGACAGGGCGTACGCCGCCACGCAGGCGAGCGCGGCGGGCAGCGGCTTGACCGTGAACCGGCGGCCGGTGAGGACGATGCGCGCCATCAGCATGCCGAGCACGAAGTCCAGGGCGCGCACCGGCGGCAGCATGTACACGCTCCAGTACTGCCAGACGGACGCCGGGGACCCCTCGGGCATCGGCGGGTTCGCGGGCAGCAGCAGATACGCCAGTGCCGGTACGGCGATCACCGCGGCGGCGACACCGGCGGCCCAGCGCCACAGGTGCGCCGCCGGGATCCGCTTGATCCAGCGCAGGAACAGCGGGAAGCACAGGTAGAAGAAGAGCTCGCAGGCGAGGGACCAGCTGGGCGGGTTCACGCCGAGGAAGACCGTGAACTCCGGGATCCAGGCGTGCACCAGGGCGAGGTTCGGTACTGCCTGCCACCACTGGGTGGCGGATCCGGAGAGCAGGGCCAGGGCCAGGACCCAGGTGACGAGGTGGTTCGGGTAGATCTTGAAGAACCGGCGGCGCCAGAAGTGCCGGGGCCGGTCGCCCTCGCGGGCCGACCAGGTCAGCACGAAGCCGCTGAGGATGAAGAAGAAGCTCACCCCGGCCCAGCCGGCGTTGCTGGACAGCCACCGGTAGCCGTCGGAGACGTCTTCGGAGGCGAAGGGGTTGAGGGCGGGCAGGGCGAGTGAGGAGTGGTAGCAGAAGACCAGCAGGGCGGCGATGAAACGCAGCCCGGTCAGGGAAGGGAGCCTGCCGTGCACAGCCTGTTGCGGCCGGGGGGCACGCTCCGTGGATATCGCGGCGGATTCGGCGGATTCAGCGGATATGGACAAGGTGTCTCTCCGGAGGAAGACGGGAAGTGGGCAGGCCCGGTGCGGCCGGAGGGGCCGGATGCGCTCGCTCCGGCCGCACGGGCGACTGCCGGTCGGGGTCAGTCCCGGTCGAGGAACTCGGTGATCAGCTGGACCAGTTCGGCGGTCTTCTCGAAGACGACCATGTGGCCGCTCTCCAGCTCGGCGTACTCGCTGCCCTTGACGGCCTGGTGGATCTCGCGCGAGTGCTCCACGGGGATCAGCAGGTCCCGGCTGGAGCCGACGACGAGCGTGCGGGCGCCGATGGCGGGCAGCAGTTCGGTGATGTCGACGCGGTGGTCGAGCTCGATCTGACGCAGGGTGCCGGCCTCCGCGGTGATCCCGGCGACGGTGGCCTTGACGCCGTCGCTGCCGAAGCCGGCGAGGAACGGCGGCGAGAAGATCAGCAGTGCGCTGTAGGCGGCGAAGGCATCCGCGTCGATGTCCGGCAGCCGCCGCCACAGGTCGACGGCGAGCTGCTGGCGCGGATCGTCGTTGCGGGCCCAGCCGTTGATGACGATCAGCCGGCGGACCAGCTCGGGGTACTTGGCCGCCGCGGCGGCCGCGACGACCGCGCCGAGCGAGAACCCGACGATGTCGAACGGCTCGTCGGTCACCGCCCGGGCCGCGCCGATGACCTGGTCGACCAGCTCGTCCAGGCTCAGCTCGTCGGCGTGCAGGGGCGTCTTGCCGCTGCCCGAGTAGTCGGGGGTGATGACGGTGCGGCCCTCGGTGAAGTGCTCACGGAGGTGGCCCCAGTTGGTCTCGCCGTCCGCGGCCGTGCCGTGCACGAACAGCAGTCCGGGTCCGCTGCCCTGGGAGGTGTAGTGGACGGGGGTGCCATTGACGTCGATCGTGGGCACGGGAATCTCCTAACTTGCGGGTGGTGGGGGGAACTCGGGGGTTGTGAGGAACATGGGGCCCGTGGGGGTCCATGGGGCCCGTGGGGGTACGCGGGAGGACTCAGCGCAGGGCCGGGGCCGGGCTCGGCTCCTCGTCCCGTGGTGTGGTCCGGGCGGCCGGCGGCCTGGCCCAGCGGCGCATCACCGGGCGCTCGACGCACACCAGGAGGAGCCAGCCGGCCAGGAGGGTGGCGCAGAAGAAGCCGAGGAGGACTAGGACACCGGGGAGCGGGCTGAAGAGCCGCTCGTCCATCAGCGTCGTACGGACGGAGTACATGACCACGTACTGGGCGAGGTAGAAGCCGAAGGAGACCTCGCCGAGCCACTGCATCGTGCGGCCGCGCAGCACCGTCGGGGCGCCCTCCACGTCGGCGCGGGCCACCGCGCAGATCAGCAGGGCGATGGGGACGACCGTCATCAGGTTGAGGCCGTAGAGGAACGGCACCACCATCGCGGCGGCGTAGCCGACCAGGCACAGCAGGGAGGCCGCGATGATCCCGATGCGGGGTGCGGCTCCGGCCGCCACGAGCCGGGCCAGGATCATGCCGAGGACGAACTCGAACATCCGCACCGGCGGGAAGTTGTAGCCGAACCAGAACTCCCACAGGGAGATGCCGAAGCCTTCCGGGGTCGGCGGGTGCTGCGGCATCAGGAAGTCGGTGACCAGCTGTACGGCCAGCATCCCGGCGACCATGGCGGCAGCCCAGATCCACAGCGCGCTCTCCTTGATCCGCTGCACCGGCCGCAGCAGGAGCGGGAACAGCAGGTAGAAGAGCAGCTCGCTGCAGAGCGACCAGCTCGGCGGGTTCACGCTGATGAAGGTGTCGTGCTGCGGGAACCACGAGTGGATCAGGAACAGGTTCGGCAGCCACGCGGACACCGGCGTCATCGCCCCGGCGAACAGGACCATGGCGAGCGCCCACATGACGACGTGGTTGGGGAAGATCTTCAGCAGGCGCCGGCGCCAGAAGCCCGTGAGCGTGTCACCGGGCCGGGCCGACCAGGTCAGCACGAAGCCGCTGAGGACGAAGAAGAACGACACCCCCATCCAGCCGGCCTTGCTGAACAGCCAGCGGAAGCCCTCCTCCCAACTCTCGTCGGCGAACGGGTTCATGGGCGGGTCGCTGAAGGTCG
Organism: Streptomyces cyaneus; assembly: GCF_004028635.1. Taxonomy (GTDB): domain Bacteria; phylum Actinomycetota; class Actinomycetes; order Streptomycetales; family Streptomycetaceae; genus Streptomyces; species Streptomyces cyaneus. The sequence goes on from NZ_ML138678.1 coordinate 844,083, forward strand.
CGTGGAAGAAGAAGACCAGCGCGGCGGCTATGAAACGCAGCCCGGTCAGTGAGGGAAGCTTGGTCCGGTAGCTCCCCAGGGCGCCGTCGGTGGCGACAGCGGGGGACGACGAGGTCATGGATGCCTGTTCCCTTCAGGAGGCGGCGGTCAGCTGCTGCGGGGTCGGGGAGGATTCGGCCGGGTCCGCGGTCTTCCTGCGGGGGCGGGCCCAGCGGCGCATGGCGGGGCGTTCGACGCACACCAGGAGCAGCCAGCCGAGGGCCAGCGATCCGGCGAACTCGGCCGCCACGACGGCGACACCGGCCGGCGTCGCGACGGTCCGGTTGTCCATCAGCGTCGTACGCACGAACGAGAGCACGATCTGCTGGGCGAGGTAGAAGCCGAAGGAGACCTCGCCGAGCCACTGCATCGTGCGGCCGCGCAGCACCGTCGGGGTGCCGTCCGCGTCGGCGTGCGCCACCGCGCAGATCAGCAGGGAGATCGGTACGACGGTCATCAGGTTGAGGCCGTAGAGGAACGGCACCACCATCGCCGCGGCGTAACCGGCCACGCAGAGCACGGCCGCCGGGACGATCCCGACCCGCGGAAAGGCGCCGGCGAGCACCAGCCGGGCCAGGATCATGCCGAGGACGAACTCGAACATCCGCACCGGCGGGAAGTTGTAGCCGAACCAGAACTGCCAGACCGTCACGTCGGTGCCGGGTGCCGGGGGGCTGCTGGGCGCGAGGAAGTCGGTGACCAGCTGCACGGCCAGCATGCCGGCGACCATGACCGCCGCCCACAGCCACAGGCCGCGCTCCTTGATCCGCAGAACCGGCCGCAGCAGGAACGGGAACAGCAGATAGAAGAGCAGTTCGCTGCAGAGCGACCAGGCGGGGGCGTTGAGGCTCAGATGGACGGTGGGGTCGGGGAACCAGGAGTGGATCAGGAAGAGGTTCGGCAGCCACACCTTGGCCGAGATCGCCGTCCCGGCGAACAGGATCATGGCCAGGGCCCAGGTGGCGACGTGGTTGGGGAAGATCTTCACCAGGCGCCGGCGCCAGAAGCCGGTGACGGTGTCGCCGGGGCGGGCCGACCAGGTCAGGACGAAGCCGCTGAGGACGAAGAAGAACGACACCCCCATCCAGCCGGCCTTGCTGAACAGCCAGCGGAAGCCGTCGGCTGTGTCCGGGTCGGCGAAGGGGTTCATCGATATGAAGATCAGTGAGGCGTGGAAGAAGAAGACCAGGGCGGCGGCGATGAAGCGCAGCCCGGTCAGCGAAGGAAGCTTGGGCCTGGTGGAGGGCGCGAGGCTGCTCGACATGGCGGTGGCTTTCTCGTGAGAAAGGTCCGGGGTCGGGAGGTCCAGGGTCGGGACGTCCGGGGTCGGGAGGTCTGGGTCTGGACGTCCGGGGTCGGGAGGTCCGGTTCAGGCGGTCGGCGCGGCGGTGGTCCCGGAGTCGGCGGGCTGCCGGTCCGAAGTGCCGCCCTGCGCCGGGTCGTTGACGGCTTTGCGCCGGCGCCGGCCGCTGTGCACCGTCTGGGCGATGAGCAGGGCACCGAGGGCGGTGAACGCCGCGGCGCCGACCGTGACCGAGCGGATGCCGAGGCCCTGGTCGATGATCTGGCCGCCGGCCCAGGAGCCGAGGGCGGCGCCGAGTCCGAAGGCGGACATGTTGGCGGTCAGGGACAGCGTCGGCGCGTCCGCGGCGGCGGAGAGCACCTTGGCCTGGAGGCCGGGGATGAGGGCGAAGGTCGCCATGGAGAAGAGGATCAGGAAGGCGGCCGCGCCGACCGGTGAGGGGGCGGCGACCCAGTACAGGAGGCAGACGGCGGCGAGGGCCCAGGACAGGCCGAGCACCGCCGCGTCGACGGACCGGTCGGCGCACCTGCCGCCGATGGTGTTGCCGACGATGGAGCCCAGGCCGTAGGCGACGAGCACCGCAGGGACCCACGCGGACGGGAAGTCCCCGACGTCGGTGAGCAGCGGCACCATGTAGGTGATCAGCGTGAACATGCCGGCCGAGCACAGGACGGTGGCCAGGACGGTCCCCACCACCTGCCATTTGCGGAACACACGCAGCTCGTGTGCCGCGGACGATCCGCTGGTGCCGCCGCCGTCCGGGATGACCAGCAGGATCAGGACGGTGGCGAGCAGCGCGAGGACGGCGACGCTGCCGAACGTGGCCCGCCAGTTCAGTTGTTGGGCCACCAGGGTGCCGAGCGGAACCCCGAGCACGGTCGCGAGGTTGATGCCCAGCTGGGTGCCGGCGATCGCCGACCCCTCCTTGCCCTCGTCGGCCATGTCGCCCGCGATGACGACGCACACGGCGAGGAAGGTGCCGTGGATGACGGCGGTGAGCATGCGGCCCACGACCAGCAGCCCGAAGGTGGGGGCGAGGCTGGAGACGACGTTTCCGGCGACCGAGACCAGCAGCAGACCTACGAGCAGGTGCTTGCGCCGGACCCGGGTGGTGGCCGCGGTGACCAGCGGCCCGCCGACCACCACGGTCAGGGCGTAGACGGTCACCAGGAGCCCCGCGGTGGGGATGGTCACCGACAGGTCCCGGGACAGGTCGCCCAGCATGCCGCTCGGCGCGAGCTCGGCGGTGCCGACGCAGAAGATGGCCAGGATCAGGACAGCCATACGGGACCGCATGCAGTGCCTCTCGTGTGCGACGGGCAGCCCTTTTTCCGGACTGAAGATTATTTTATTGGCTCGCTGTCCACTATACAAGCAGCTTTGCCGATGGAGCTACACAGGCGCCGTGCAGACGCGCCGTCAGGCGTTGGGCACCGGACGCCGGATCAGCACGGCGACCAGCACCGCCGTGGCCAGCACGGCCGAGACCAGCGGGAGCAGGCCGACCGGCTGTCCGAGGAGCATCGCGCCGAGGGCCGACCCGCCCGCGATGCCGATCTGGAAGCCGGTGACGTAGACGGAGGACGCCCGGTCGGCGTCCGCGCCCGCCAGCCGCATCACCCCCGTCTGGAAGACGGGCCCCGCGGCGGCGAACGCCCCGCCCCACACGGCGACGGCGACGGCGGCCACGGCACAGCGCACGGCCGTCGGGACCGGGGCGAAGGCGAGGGCCAGGAGACCGACCCCCGCCGCGAAGGCGGCCATGGTCACGACCGCGGAGCGTTGTGGAGAGCTGTCGTTGTGACGGCCGATGAGATACGTCCCCACCGCCCCCGCGCCGCCGAAGACGGCCAGCAGGACGACCACCGCCCCCGACCCGCCCGTGACGTCGGTGACGATGACGGCGAAGTACGTGTAGCTGAGGAAGTGCGCGACGACCAGCACCACGGCGACGGCGCACAGCGTCAGGACCGCGCTCCAGTCGACCACCGACCGATCCGCCGCCGACCTATCGACGGGGGACCGCTCCGCCGCCGACCGGTCCACCGTCCCGGGCGGGGCTCCCGCCGGGCCGTCGTGGAGCGACGCGTTCGTCGTCGGCCGCGGTCGCAGGGCCCACACCAGTGCGAGGGTCACCGCCACCGTGGCCGCCGCCAGCAGCAGGGCGGTGGCCCGCCACCCGATGAACTCCCCGACGAACGTCGTGCCCGGGCTGCCCACGATCGCCGCGAGCGAGGAGCCGCCGAACACCACGGCGGTCGCGGTCCCCACCCGCTCCCGGGGCACCAGGGTGGCGGCCGCCGGAGCGATCAGCGACCAGAGCACCCCGTGGGTCAGCGCCGCGGCGACCCTGCTGACCGCCATCATGGCGAACCCCGTGGCGGCCGCCGCGAGCAACTCGGCGACGACCAGGACCAGTAGGGAGACCACCAGGGCCGTACCGCGGGACACGCGTGCGGCGAGGGCGACGGTCGGGATGGTGACGACGGCGGCGACGACGGCGTATCCGCTGATGAGCAGTCCGACCCGGCCGGCGCCGACGTCCAGGTCGGCGGCGATGTCGTGGATGAGTCCGACCGGGAAGACCTCGAAGGTGACGTAGACGAAGGTGGCCGCGGCGAGCACGGCGAGGCGGGCTGCGGTCGGTGCGTCGATCCTGGCCGGCGCGGCCGGCGGGGCCTCCGCGCTCACCGGCGCGCCCCGGCCGCGGTGTCCCGGGAGGCCGCGCGCGCCGGAGCACCCGTCACGTCCCGCAGGGCCGGATCGACCTGGACGAGGACCTTGGGCCGAGCGCGCCCGCCGTCCGCGAGGCGGGCGAAGGCGGCGTCCAGGTCGTCGAGCGGGAAGACGCCGTCGACGAGGGCGTCCAGGTCCACCGCGCCCGATTCCACCAGCGCGACGAGCCGGTCCCAGTAGCCGATTCCGGACAGCACGCCGTGCACCGTGACGTCCCGGATGACCAGGCCCGCCGCGTCGAATGCGTCGACCGCGTGGTGGGGCGTGCCGAGCTGGGCCACCCGCCCGCCGGACGCGACCAGGCGGACGGCGGAGCGGACCGCCGCCACGCTGCCGGACGCCTCGATCACGGCGTCGTACGCCTCCGCGTCCGCGTCGCCGGGCGCGGCCTCGGCGCGCAGGCCGAGGCGGTGTGCCAGTTCGCGGGCGGTGGGCTGGGGGTCGAAGACGACGGTGGGGGCGCCCAGGTGCTGGGCGACCTGTGCCGCCGCGAGCCCCAGGGTGCCCGCGCCGAGGACCGCGACCCGGTCGCGGGAGGTCACGGCGAGCCGGTCCACCGCGTGGACCGCGGCGGCGGTCGGCTCCAGCAGCGCGCCGGCGGCGTCGGACAGGGTGTCGGGGATCCGGGTCAGGGTGCTCACGGGTACGGTGATCAGCTGCGCTCCGGCGCCTGGAAGCGGGCCGAGGACGCCGATCTCGCTGCGGTTCGGGCAGTACCTGATACGGCCCGCGCGGCAGTGCGGGCAGCGGCCGCAGGTACGGAAGTTGTGTCCCGCGACGCGTTGCCCGGCCAGGGCGGGGTCGGCGCCGGGGCCCAGGCGGGTCACCGTGCCGATCCACTCGTGGCCCGGGACGAAGGGGTAGCTCTTCAGGCCGTCGTGGAGGTAGTTGCTGCTGCCGTCGTAAAACCCGAGGTCCGTGCCGCACAGGCCGAGCAGGGCCACCCGGACCAGTACCTCGTCCGGGCCCGGCTCGGGCGGGGCGACCTCGGTGACCGTCACCGTGCGGGGGCCGGTGAGCAGGATGGCTTTCATCGTTCGTCCTTGGCGTGGCTGAGCCCGATCGCGGTACGGCACAGTGCGATGTCCGTCCTGAGTCGGGTCGGTGAGTGGGCGTAGTCGTTCTCGACGAGCACCGAGCGGGCGCCCGAGCGCCGCAGCAGGCCGGGCAGGGCGTCGAAGGCCGTGCCCGGCACCGGGGTGCCGCCGTCGGTGGCGTGTGCGGGTTCCTTGACGTGCAGGTCCGGCAGGAGCAGCCCGGCGGCCCCGACGAGGTCGGCGAAGCGCGAGGGGTCCTCACCGGCGTCCAGGAGGTTGCCGGTGTCCAGGACCAGGCGCAGGGCCGGGTGGTCCACGCGGCGGGCGAGGACGAGGGAGTCGGCGGGGCCGAGGGGTGACTCGTAGGCGAGGGTCAGGTCCGCCGCCGCGACCCGCTCGCACAGCACGCGCAGCGCGTCGGCGGTACCGTCCCGCAGCCCCTCGCTGGTCGGCAGGCTGCGCCGGAAGCCGGGGACGTGCAGGACGCGTGCCCCCAGCCTCCGCGCGCACTCCAGGGCTCGCTCCAGCAGGGTGACGGCCGACGGGTTCGCCGTGCCGTGCTCCTCGGCCAGGCCGATGTCGTTGACGTGGTTCACCGCGAGGACGGGCACCGGGACGTCCCTGGCGATCGCCTCGGCCTCACGCAGTTCCACGGGGTCGCTCAGCAGCGGCCCGCGATGCGCCCCACCGAAGTCCAGATGCAGTTGATCGGCCCCTTCCGCGAGAGCGACCCGGGCCGCCACCCGCCGGTCGGTACTGATCCGCCACTGGGGGGCGGCCACGGCGGTGGCGGTCGGGACCTGTTCCTCGTCGGATACGCCGGTCAGGCCCTGCCCCCTGTCAGAAACGGCGGTCATCTCCACCACCCCCTGTAAGAAACGGCGGTCATCGCCCCCCACCCCCTATCCGGATCGCGGTCTTCAGCACCCGTCGCCCGTCGGCCACCCTCCCGGCGGAGGACAGCACGGAGTTGACGAGGTCGGCGGCGCCCGGCAGGTCCACCTCGTGGGTCAGTACGGCGTCCCCCGGCGGCTCCTCCTGACGGGTCAGGAGGAGCTCGACCGCCTGTCGCAGATGGGCGCCCGACACCCCGCGGTGCCCGTACAGGAGCAGGGGGCCGGACGGGCGGTCGAAGGGGTGCACGCGGGGCGGTCGGGGCTCGCCCCCGCAGTTGTCGGCGCGCAGGGCCGCCACGTCGAGCTCGCCGGCGGACAGCGCGACCGGACCCGGCGGCAGGCCCGCGTGCACGTCGACCAGGAGCGTGCCCCGCACATGGCGGTCCACCGCGGTCAACGCCTGGCGGGTGCCGGTGCGTGGCGTGGCGATCACGACGCCGACCGGTGCGGGCAGTTCGGCGAGCAGGTCGGGCAGGCCGGGGTCGTGCGGGTCGACCGCGTCCGTGCCGTGCCCCACCAACAGGGTGCGCAGTCCGGGGAGTTCACGCCGCCAGGCGTCTTGGGCGAGCCGTCCCACGATGCCGTCGCCCCACACGGCCAGGGACGCCGGTCGCGTCGTGCCGAGGGCGATCTCGAGGCCGTAGAGCACCGAGGCGAGCGGCTCGGCGAGGGCGGCCACCCCCGGGCGGTCCGCGCCCTCGGGCACCGGCAGGACCAGGCTGCCGCGGACGGCCGTGGCGGGGATGCGGGTGCGTTCCGCCCACAGGCCCGGCAGGTTGTGCCCGAGCAGGAACGAGGGGTCGCCGGGGTGAGTGGGGTTGACGGTGACCAGGGAGCCGGTGGGCAGGCCGCTGTCGCCGGGCTCGACGACCCGGGCCACGCCCTCGTGTCCCAGGACGCGGCTCGGGTCGTCCCGCAGCCCGCGCAGGATCTGCCAGTCGGTGCCGCAGATGCCGACGGTCACGGGTGCCAGCAGGACGTCCCCGGGTTCGAGCCGGGGCGTGGGTACCTCGGTGACCTCGACGCGGGTACGGCCCCGGGCGTCGGCCGGGAGGCGCACCAGCGCACGGTGGGCCGCGCCGCTCACGGCACGATCCCCGGCAGCCAGCGGTCGACGCGTTCCGCGCCGCGCAGCGGGTCGACCGTGCCGGGAGCGCAGAACACCAGCCGGTCGGCGAGCCAGGCCGGGTCGCGGCCCCGGTCGGCGTAGGAGGTGGCGAGGCCGAGTTGGCGGCGGAGTTCGTCGGCGTAGTGCGCGCCGAGTCCCTCGACGACGCCTCCACCGAGGCCGAGCAGGTCGAGGTGCGGGTCGAGGCACCACAGGGTCCGCAGCATGTGCGCCACCGGTTCGACGCACAGCTCCAACAGCCGTCGCGCCAGGGGGTCGTCCGCCGCGAGCGCCTCGGGGAGCCACTCCGAGACCGCCGGCCCCGTGTCGAGGCCCAGCTGTCGGGCGACGCGGGCGATGCCGGGCCCGGAGGAGATCGAGGCGAGGTGGTCCGGTGCCCCGCATTCGCACAGCAGCCCCGCCCCTTGGAGCTCGGGGCCGGTGGTCATGGCCGGGAGGTGGCCGATCTCGCCTTGAAGGCCCCGCTCGTCGACCGGGATCCGCATCCGCTCCATGTCGGCCACACGCAGCGCGATGCCGCTGCTGACGGTCAGATAGCCGACGCGCCGGACGCCGGGCCGGGCGTGCGTGGCGGCGAAGTCCACCAGGGCGGCCGTGACGTCGTTGACCAACTGCCAGGTGACATCGGGCCGGTGCGCCCGCAGCGCGGCGCCCATGTCGTACGGCGTCGTCTCCGACCCCCACAGCGGCGCCGATCCATAGACCGTGCCGGTGAGATGGTCGATGGCCGCGCCGAAGGAGATGGCCGCGCGAGCACCGGGCGGCGCCGCCCGGCACAACAACTCGACCATGTCCTCACGCAGCCGCGCGACCGACCGTCCAGGATGGTTGAGCCGACTCGGCGAGCGCAGACGCTCGACGGCCGCCCCCACTCCCCCGCCCCGCAGCCGCACCCAGGTCCCCCCGACATCCGCGACAAAGCCAGCCACCGCCTGCGATGCGCCATGGTCCGCCGCCCGGGTCCCAGCACCGACCGCCGCGCGGGCCCCCGTGCCGACCGCCGCGCGGGGCCCCGCGCCAACCACCGCTCGAGACTCCGCGTCGGTCACCGCCTGAGGTCCCGTACCGGCCACCACCTGAGGCCCCGCACCGGCCACCGGCGAAGACCCGGAACCGGTCACCGCCCGGCGTCCGGTGCCGGTCGCCATCCGAGGCCCCGCGCCAACCACCGCCTGGGATCCCGTACCAGCCACCGCCCGAGACTCCGCGTCGGTCACCGCCTGAGGCCCCGCACCGGCCACCGGCGAAGACCCGGAACCGGTCACCGCCCGGCGTCCGATGCCGGTCGCCATCCGAGGCCCCGCGCCAACCACCGCCTGAGACCCCGTACCAGCCACCGCCCGAGACTCCGCGCCAACCACCGACGAAGACCCGGCACCGGTCACCACCCGGCGTCCGATGCCGGTCGCCATCCGAGGCCCCGCGCCAACCACCGCCTGAGACCCCGTACCAGCCACCGCCCGAGACTCCGCACCGGCCACCGACGAAGACCCGGCACCGGTCACCACCCGGCGTCCGATGCCGGTCGCCGTCCGAGGCCCCGCGCCGACCACCGCCTGAGACCCCGCGCCGGTCACCGCCTGAGATCCGGTCCCGATTGCGACCTGAGGTCCGGTGCCGGTCGCCGTCCGAGTGCCCGCGCCGCTCGCCGTCTGAGGTCCCGTACCGGTCACCGCCCGAGACCCCGTACCGGTCACCGCCTGAGACCCCGCGTCGGCCACCACCTGCGACCCGTCACCAACCGTCGCTCGCGACCCGCCACCGACCGTCGCCCCGGCCCCGCTCCCGACCACCGCCCCGGCCCCGCTCCCATCCGCTGCCCCAAGCAGCTCGGGCGAAGTCCGCTGCGGTTCGGCGGCGCGATGAACGGGGGCGGGGCTGCGTCCATCAGCGGCTCCGTCGCGGGGCGCTACAAGCCTCGTCGGCGCCGCAGGCGAACGGCGAGACATCGCGGCACTTCCAGCGGAGCGCTCCGCGTCGGTCATCGCTGCTCTCCGGTCGGGGCGGGCGCGGTCAGGTGGACTTCGCCGGGGGCGGTGGGCATCGTGGCGACCTGGAAGCCTCGGAAGTCGGCGTATCGTTCCGCCACCTCGTCGAACGCGTCGAGGGCGCCGATGACCACGGTGCGGGCGCCGCTCGCCAGGGCCGCCCGCACTCCGGCGGTGGAGTCCTCGAAGACGATCGTGTCCGCCGGCTCGACGCCGAGCACGGCGGCGGCGTGCAGATAGCCCTCGGGGTGGGGCTTGCCATGGACCACGTCGTCGGCGCTCACCATGACCTCCGGCAGCGGCAGCCCCGCGGCGGCGAGCCTGACCTCGGCCAGCTTGCGGCCGGCCGACGTGACGACGGCCCAGGAACCCCGCGGCAGCGCCGCGAGGAGCGTGCCGGCACCGGGTATCTCGGTGATCCCGGTGGTCTCCGACTCCTCGTGCGCGACGAGCCGTCGGGTCTCCGCCGCCGCGAGGTCCGGGTCGGGGACGAAGTGGCCGACCGTCTCGCGGGTGGGGCGGCCGTGCGCGAACGCGAGGACCTCGGCGAGGTCGGTTCCGTGCCGTGCGCAAAAGCCCGCCCAGGTGGACTCGACAAGGGCCGTCGAGTCCACCAGCGTGCCGTCCATGTCGAACAGCAGCGCCGCCGCGCGCAGTTGCGGCAGGAGGTTGTCGGGGGTCGCCGGCGGGGCGGCCGGCTGTGCCTTGGGCATCTGTGGGTTCCTGACTATCGGAGGGAGCGGCCCAGGGGGCGGGACTGGGACACCGGCAGCCCGTCGGCGACCGGCGACCAGGTCGCGTCCTCGTGCACGACCAGGGCCTGGCCCGCGTACGGCACACCGCGCGTGCGGGCGAGTTCACCGGCCAGCCCGGCGAACGCGGCCGGGGGCATGTAGCCGCTGTAGTCGAAGTCCCGAGAGCGGCGGGCGCGGATGCCCGGGCTGTCGACCATGCCCGCGGGCAGCGCCTCGACGAACGTCACCTCGTCCGCGTCGATCTCCTGGGAGACGGACCGGATCAGCGAGCTGGCCGCGGCCTTGGTGGCGGCGTACCCGGAGCGGTTCGGGCCGGCGTTGTAGACCACCTCGGACGAGATGTGCAGGAACAGCCCGGGCGCGGCGGCCCGCAGCGACGGCAGCGCCGCCTTCAGCGTCCAGGCCAGGCCGTGCACGTTGATGGCGAACTGGTCCAGCCAGTCGGCCTCGTCGGTCTCCAGGAACGGCTCGCGCCGGGAGGTGAAGTAGATCGCCGAGTAGCAGACCAGGGAGGTCTCGGCGGGCAGGTGGGTCCGCAGCGCCTCCTTGGCCTGTTCGGGGTCCCGGAAGTCGAGCCGGTGCCATACGAGGCGGTCGGCGCCGGGACCGTCCGGCCTGCTGCGGCTGAAGACGTGGGTCTCGATGCCGTGCGCGGCCCAGGCGTCGGCGACACCGCGTCCGATGCCGGTCGATCCGCCGACCACGACCGCCGTCGGGGCACCGCGGTGCGTACGGCTCACGCGCCGACCTGCTCGGGCACGAGCGAACCGGCCGAGGGGATGTGTCCCTGGGCGTGGTCGCGCAGCAGACGCGTGGCGTCGCGCAGTTCCGCGGGCGTGACGTCGTTGACGAAGTGGTGCCGTCCGATGCCGATCGGCAGGGGCAGCCGCTGCTGGCCGTCGCGGTGGCGCACGGTGTCGAGCAGGGCGTCGTCGAGCAGGGCCGGGTCGTCCAGGACGTCGTTCCACAGGGGCAGTCCGAGCGCCCGGATCACGTCGTAGATCCGCCGGGCCTGCGCCTCGGCGACGTCGCCGCGCAGGGTGGCCAGCGCGGTCGTCAGGGCCATGTCGATGACCACGGCCTCGCCGTGCAGCAGCTCGGGCAGCGCGTGCATCTCCAGGGTCGGGCTGAAGGTGTGGCCGTAGTCCACGCAGCGCTCCAGCGCGGACTCCCAGAGGTTGGGCTGGAGTTCCTCCAGCATGAGGTGGATGGACTCGGCGATGATGGCGTCCGCGGCCCGGGAGAGGTCCTCGGTCGTTCCCTGGAGCCGGTCGGCGCGGACGGCCCCGCCCCGCGACTCCAGCAGGACGAACAGGTCCTCGGAGCGGATCAGGGCCATCTTCAGGATCTCGGCGAGGCCGTTGCTGATGTGCCGCAGGGACAGGCTGCGCAGGAAGGACCGGTCCAGGAAGGTGGCCGTGGCCGGCGCGTAGGTACCCAGACGGTTCTTGCCGCGCTCGTAGTTGACCCCGGTCTTGACGCCGACACCGGCGTCGACGAGGCCGATCAGCGTCGTGGGGATGCGGATGTACGGCGTTCCGCGCCGGTAGAGGCTCGCCGCGAAGCCGACGACATCGGTCAGCACCCCGCCGCCGACGGCGAGCACCGGCTCCCGGCGGCGGTCGATCCCGAAGTCGTTCATCGCGTCGACGACCCGCGAGACCGCGTCCCACTGCTTGACCGCCTCGTCGGCGCGCAGGGGTACGACCGTCGCGTCGATCCCGTGGGCGGTGAACCAGGCACGCATGGCGCCGCCGTAGAGCGCGTCGACGTTCTGGTCGATGACGACGAGCCGCCGGTCGCCCGGGTGCAGCGGGGCGTCGGGGCATCCGGTCAGCAGGGCGGTGTTGCCGGGTTCGAACAGGCCGTTGGAGCTGACGACGTGGTAACGCACTTGACGGACGGCCTCGACCGTCCAGAACGGGCTGCCCCCCACAGCCTGGCGAAGCCCCTGAGTGAAGACGGTTCCGCTGCGCATATCCCCTCCAGCGTGAGCTGCCATATTACGAGCGCGAAGAACTTTTCATCGGCTCGATGTCCACTATAGTAGCAGCAGAGACAGTGACTGTGTCATTTGTGTTACTCTCACAGCAGGGGGCGATGTGAGAAGCGGGCGCGCGTAGGCAGAGGGTGCTCGTCGATGACTGCGCCCTTCTTGCTCATATAGAGGAACCCCCGAGTCGCCGAGGCCTACGGAGGTCGGACGCATGGCTACGCTGGCAGAACGCTTGAACTCCTGGTTTGCCGATGCAGCCACCGCGGATACCGTCGGCCGTCTGCGCGAGCCGTCCACATCCGAGGTCGCCCAGGCCATCTCGAACGACCCGAGCCACGATGTGACGATCTCCCGGAGCTATCTCACCGCCCTGCGCAACGGCTCGCAGACCAACCCGACGGTCAGCGTGCTCTCCGCGATCGTCAAGTACTTCCAGTCCCGGGACATGACCCTGCCGGTGTCGGTGAGCGCGCTCATCAACGAGGAGCCGCCCGCCCGCCCCGCGGAGCCGCAAGAGGAATGGGCGGCGGCACTCGCCGACCGGCAGGTGCAGTCGATCGCGATGCGGGCCGGCCAGCTGACCCCCGAACTGCGTGAGCAACTGCTGTCGATCATGGACGTGCTGGACGACTCCAAGAAGTCGCCCGCCTCCGGGGACGACAAGGCGTAGGGCCCCTGCGCGTCCATCGGCCGGGGTCCCGAGGGCACCTCAGGCCGATGCGGAACAGGTCCGCATCGCGCGCAGTTCGTCGGAGAGCCGGATGAGGGTGCCGAGATCCTCCTCGTAGTCGTGGCCGTCGATGCTGCGGCGGCTGCGCGGGGCGAGGACGAAGACCGCCTCCGTCGGCGGACCGCCCTCACGCGCCTCGCGGTCGCCGTGCAGATGCAGGGCGTGGGCGATGAGGCGCGCGGACGCTCTGGGGTCGTCCTGCGGCACGGCTGTCGACATCTCCTCGGCCGCCAGCCGGAGATAGGGGCCGAGCCGGGTCAGACCGTCGCGGCACTCGACATAACGCCGGTAAACGGCGGGGGAATTCGCGAGAAAAGCATCTCGGCGGCGGCTGCGATGGTCCAGGACGAGCTCGGGATGGACTTCCACCAACCGGCGCCACAGCTCCTCGAGTCCACGGAACTGACTGCGCTGCTCCAGCCTCTCTCGAACGATCTGCGCCACGCTGACGAAAAAGGGCAGCCCGAGCCCCACGCATACCACAATGGCGGCGACCTGACCGAAGAAAAAGACGTCGGTATAGGAGATCATCCGACCCGGCTCCCGCAGCGTCGGCAGATTCACCCAGAGAAATCGGAAAATACAGGTGAAAGCCAGGCCGGTCAGACCGACGGCGATGATGTTCAGCGACAGCCGCCGCAGCGAACGCCCTCGTCGGGCATGGCGCCCGGCCAGGTAGGCACTGGCCGCGTATCCGAAGAACAGGTAGAAATTGCCGAAGTTGTAGAAGGTGCGTACACGCCAGTCCACGAGATAGTCGGACGTCAGCAGGTGATTGCGTAACTGGGTCGGCAGAATCACCGTCATGGCGAGCATCCCCGCCAGACAGACGAGGCAGGCGCCGATCTCCCAGGGCCATGGCGGCGCCCAGCGCCTCAGCGGGCTTTCCCGGAGGAAGCCGACCATGAGGCTGAGGCCGATCAGGACCTCCACATTGTATGTGATCTTGGAGAAGCCCACGAAGGTGAAGCTGTCGACGAGGCTCAGGACGAACGGCTGAGCCAGCACGTTCCCCGCGCCCATCAGCAGCAACGCCAGGCACAGATGCAGCCGCATGGGGTCCCGGAAGCGCCGCCGGATGAGCGCGGGCACGGTCCACACCGCACCGGCGAGAAGCGTGACGATGGCGATGAGATTGAGCGCGCTCACACCGCTCCGTCGGTGAGGACGAGGCTGTTGTAGACCGAGGGCCGCCAGGGCTCGTCGAGTCCGTGGCTGCGTACGCGCCGGCTCATCGAAATGGCCTGGTACATGATCGTCGACGCGATGATCTCGGCGTCGCGCTCGTCCCGGTCGGAATAGCAGGTCCGCTCCACCGTGCCCGGCGGCCGCTCGCCCTGGAGGTCGAACGCGATGATGTGTCCCACCTCGTGAAGAATGATGTGCGCTTGGTGCGCCTTGGTGGTCTTCGCCTGATAGACGATGACGTCCTCGTGGTCACGGGATATCAGCACCCCGAACGGCCCGTCGGCCGACAGATCCCACTCCATAAGCCTGATCGGCCTGCCCCGCATTTCACCGAGCTCATCACACAGCGCGGTGACGCTGAGCGGCAATTTGGGCGTGAGCCGGCGCATCAAATGTCGGCTGTGCGTGCGTAATTGAGCATCACGCAGCCGGTTTTCCCGCGCCCCCCGAGACCGCTCCGAAGTACGCCTGCCCCGTTTGCCCCACACCTGTTGAACCTCCCCCGTGCGACTGCGTCGACTCGAACCCGTGCGTCGCACAAGCGAGTCCCCGCTGATTGGTCACGGGACAAATCTACGACACCCGTAGCCGCACCTCATCGAAAAGAGATTCACATCACCGTCCTGTAACGAGAGCTTCACGCACCGCGGTGGAACCACCGCGGGGTGAGCCTCGCGGGCGATGGCGGTACTGCGTGGCAGGCGTACCGTCACATCCCCGAAGTGACCGTCGGCTGCGGCTCGGGGCCCGCCTGTCGTTCCGACTCCGCCCACAGCTTGGCGAACTGGGTGACGCGGTCCTCGATGTGGTCCGGCTCGGCGCTCAGCCAGGTACGGTCCGGGTTGGACTCCTGGTCCGGCTTGGTCTCGAAGCAGAGTTCGCCGTCGAAGATGATGAAGTCGTCCACCTTGGGGCTCGACTCCATCAGTGATCGCACCGCTATGCGCGCTTCGATGCCACGCCTGCGGTGGCGCTCGCAGAGTGCTCTGAGCTCCGGCGTGACCTCGTCCGCGTCCCGCACGACGAACAGGCGCCGGATCTCCACGCCCCGCCGCTTGATCGCCTTCTCCTGCGCGGCGAGATACCGCTCGGCGGACCCGTTGGTCCAGAACTCCCGGTCCACCGAGGTGCTGGTGGCGTCGAGGGTCATCTTGACGCAGTCGGTGATGTCGATCAGCCACTCGTTGTTCTCGCCGGGGCAGTCCGCGCTGCCGCTGCCGAGCCCTTCCATCGTCTTGGCGAGCCGGCCCAGCTCCTTTTCGGCGAAGGCCTGCACGATGTCGCCGCCCCGCTCACGGACCTTGGTGTACCCGAGCACGAGCCGGGTCACCTCGTCGGAGCGCAGCACCGAACCGTCGACCTGGCTGAACAGCGTCGTCGCGGCGAGGATCTCGTTGAAGCGTGTGTCGACCTTCTCGAACCGCTCCCCGAAGTCGATCAGGAACTGCACGATCAGCGCCGCGCTGCCGATGACGATGGACGCCACCCACTGCCAGATGTTCCCGTCGTCCTGGTCCAGGATGCTGGTCAGCAGGAAGGCCCCGCCCGCCGCCGAGGCGGTGATCAGGATCCGCCAGAACATCTTGGGCATGCGCGGCTCCGGGCGCGGTGCGTGGCCTCCGTTGTGGTTCCCTGCTCCTAAGGGCGCTCCGCTCATGTCATGTCCCCCGTGTCTGTATGTGGTTGGTTCCGCCCTCAGCGCGGGCTGAGCGCCTGGTGCGGCGTCGTTACGGCCTGGAGGGCCAGTCGATCTCTGATGCGCCGGCTGAGCTTCTCCCACTGGCGGGAGAACCCCGGTTTCTCTTCCAGCACGTCCCACAGGTGCCCCAGCGCGGGGTCCACGTGTGCGCGCGGCATCCACAGATGCAGTAGATGCACCACGACCGGATGGAGCGCCTCGACCACCGAGGGCCCGTCCGTCGCACCGATCCGGCTGTTGTCCAGCATCTGCTGAACAGTCGTCAAAAGCCAGTCGTGCAGGGCGAGATCCTCACACAGACCGGCTGCGGCGGCGGCCGGGACGTCCTGCGGCAGCCGTAACTCCATGGTCCGCAGTCCGCCCTCGGCCACGGTGAAGTTCGTCAGGGACGCGCGCTCGCCCTCGGGCTGCCGCCGAGCGACCCAACGCAGGTGTGTGGGCCGGGACTTGAAGGGCACCCTGCGGTCGAGCAGCGCGTGCCGGCGGAGCGCGGTCAGCAGGCCCTCGGCGATCGTCCCGAGGTCGAGCTCACCGCGCCCGGCACCCCGCAACACGCCCTCTGCCGTGGCCTGTTGGGGCAGCTTGCCGAACGGTTCGACCAGGCCCGGCCGGACGAGGTACTGCCCCCAGGGGCGCCGGATGTCGGGGCCGGCGGCCGGGACGCTGAAGTACGCGGTCGACTGCAACAGACGGCCCTCGGTCAGCGCCGCGCGGGCGACGACCGTACCGACGGCCCGCACCTTGCTGCCGTTGGAGGTGGGCAGCCGACAGTCCACCCCGGTCAGTACCTCGGGGGAAAGGGCGTACATGGTGGGCCGCTCGGAGACCCGGACGTGGTCGTCGGCGCGCAGCCTGAGCAGCTGGGCGGCGGCCCGGCCGTCCAGCGCCTGGAAGGACGGCAGCAGACAGGTACGCACCTCGCCGCAGGCGAGGACCGAACGCGCCGACTGTCCCAGGGCCGCCGCCATCTCAGGTCCCCTCGGCCTCGGAGGAGTCGCCGGGCTCCTCGTAGAAGACGTATGTGGCGCGCTGTGCGACGGCGGCCGGTACCGCCATCCCCTCGCCGCCGGACCGGTCGGCGACCTGCCGCAGCGCCCCGGCGTCGACGTCTATCTGGTCCAGGATGAGCCGCACGGCGTCCTCGACGGCGAGGAACCGGTTCGGCATGAGCGTGCAGGTGCGGTACGCGCTGAAGGCCGCCGTCGTGTCGGTGAGCTTGATCAGCGGCGGCAGCCGGTCCCAGTCGTGCGGGAACTCCTCGCTCTTCCAGTCCTGCGGCACCAGCACGGGCTCACCGAGGTGCCGTAACAGCCCCAGCCGGGCCAGTTGCCAAACGGCGGCCAGGAAAGGGCAGGACCACAGCCGCCAGCCGTCCTTCTCGGACCACAGCTCCACGTCCATGAAGACCGAGTGGTTGCGGGCCGCGGTCTCCTGGGGCGGCTGCCAGCCCTTGACCTCGCCCAGGGCGCTGCGGGACATCGTGGGCGTGCGCTGGCCGTTGGCGAGCCAGCCGGTCTGGCTGACGGGCGGACGGGAGCCGTAGCTGCCCGGCGGCGGCGACTCGACGAGGCGGTGCATGACCGATTCCGCGAGTTCGATGCGGTCGGCGACCGCGCAGGCCGACTCGCGGGCGAGGTAGTCGATGACGAGGCCGGCCTTCTCGGCCTCCTTCAGCACCATCGGGATCAGCTCGGCCGGGGTGGAGAAGCGGGTGAAGTAGTCGTCGATCAGGAAGCAGGTGCTGATGCGTGGCCGCTTGCTGCGGCGGGCGGCGGAGGCGCGCACGGCGTCCACCCAGATCCGTACCTCGGCGAAGTGCTCGCGCAGCCGGTCGGGCCCGGCCTCGAAGTCCTCCATGTAGAGGTGGCCCAGCTCCAGGGAGAGATGGGACAGCGGCACGGACTTGGTGACGGGCTCGGCGGTGGTCTCCCGGAAGACGGCTTCGGTCATGCCTCCTCCCAGTACTTGTCGTCGGTCAGCCGTGCGGCCAGCCGGCTCAGCGCCTGCCAGGTCTCCTGGTTGGCGATCTGGCTGTCGAGCACGTCCTCGTCGGTGATGAGCTGCTCGCGCCACTGCAGGACCGGTTCGAGGGGCACGGAGCCGAGGACCTGGCTGTAGCCGATACCGGCGGTGGAGGCGAGCTGCTTGAGGTCGCCGTCGGTCTTGCGCATCCATGCCGACTGGGTGGGCGAGACCTGGGACCACAGCGGCGATTCGGGGTCGGGTACGGCGGCCCGTACGAAGCGGATGGCGCCGCGCAGTGCCTCCTCGTCGTGACCGCGGTCGACGCCGCCGGCGACGATGCCGCGCCGGCCGAAGACCAGGCTCGCGGCGGCCGCCACATGCTGGCGGGTCCAGCGGTGGAAGACCAGCCAGCGGGCCGTGACCTCGCTCATCTCGGGCTGTGCGGTGGCCTCCAGGGCCATGTCGACGGCGTAGGAGCGGCCGGCGCTGAGGTCGACGACGACCAGGTCGAACTCGTAGTACAGCTTCATCAGCAGGTCGACGCACCGGCGCAGGTTGTCGTCGGTGGTGGCGAACTCGCCGCCGCTGACGTCACCGGGCATCAGCACGAGCCGGCCGCAGCCGGGCGGCGGGTCGCGCAGCACCTGGTGCTCGGTCCTGGCCCAGACGTCGATCCGTTCCGGCTCGCTGACCTCGCCTATCAGATAGGCGTGCAGGCCGCGTTCCTCGGTGGCCTCGCGGGCGTCGGCCACGTCGAAGACGGCCACCGCGGTGGGCGAGCCGAAGTCGAAGTCCAGGTAGCAGACGTCGTCCCCGGCCAGCGCCCGGTGGTAGGCGAGGTTGGCACTGGTCACGGAGCGGCCCGTGCCTCCCTTGTCGGAGGCGGCGAAGATCAGCACGGTTCACACTCCCCGGTCCGCGGCTTCGCGGGCGCGGGCGAGCGAGTCGAGCTGTCCCAGCACGTCGAGCGTCAACGCGTAGGCCGTACCCGGCTGTTCGTCCACGAGGCTGCGGGCGCGGCGCAACTTGACCTCGATGTTCCTGAGTTCCATCCCGTGCCGGCCGGCGTCCGTGGGCGCGGGTTCCATCTGTTCGTTGCCCAGGAGGTGGGCGGACTCGCTGAGCAACGCCCTTGCCAGCTCGGTGAGTTCGAGGCTGCGGATCGGTGGCTGGCGGTACATCTCGTGGGCCTGGACCATGACCTCGGTGACCCGCTCGGTGATGCTCCAGGACACCGGTACGCGGCGCTTGTGGATCTCCGCGTCGGGATAGGCGGCGTGGATGTTGTCCCACAGGCCGACGCCCTCGCCGTCGCGGATGCGGCGCCGCCACATGTGGTCGAAGATGTCCTCGGCGAGTCTGAGCAGCCGGTCGTGCGAGGCGAGGTTGCGCGACAGCGTACACAGCTGGACGGTTCGCTTCAGCAGCTGGGCCGAGAAGTCGGTCATGGACCACGTCATGAGCGGGCCGACCCGCTCACTGCCCTGCAACGGCAGCTTGACGCCCATGTTGTGCAGTTCGTGGATCACGGGGTCGTCGACCGTCATCCGGCTGGTGATACGGCCGCGCTCGGCGAGGCGCTCCATGACGCCGACGGTGCGGGTCAGGTCGTCGTCGGTGGCCCGGCGCCGCATCAGGTCGTGCACGAGGATGGCGGCGACGGAGAGGGAGAAGTACTCGGACTCCAGCTTCTGTCCCGTCGTACGCCAGGGCAGGTCCTCCAGGGGCCAGCGGTCGGCGTCGAAGCGGGCGATACGGGACCAGTACTGCTGGGTGAGCTCCCACCGCAGCCGGAGCGCCTCGGCGAGCTTCTGCTGTTCGGCGTTGAGCAGTCCGAGGGTGAGGGTGCGGTCGGAGAACAGGTCCTGGATACCGTCGAGGGCGACCACCGTGAAGTACAGATACGGCACCGCGTTGGCGACGCCCTCGGGCTGCGGCCCGATGGGTTCGTCGGTCTCGATCTCGGGGGCGTCCTTCACCAGGCTCCACGCCCAGCCGCATTCGAAGAGCTGGTTCTCGTCCTTGAGCCCTTCCTCGACGTCGATACCGAGGCTCACGCTCTCGACGATCGCGGCGCGCAGTGGACGGAAACGGTTCTGGAACTTGTTGAGCACCTGCCGCTGCGACTGCCGTCCCTGACCGAGGAGTTCGATGAGGGTACGGCCCTGGGAGGAGTCCGTGTCGAAGACGTTGACCGTGAAGGAGCGCAGCAGGCTCACCATGGCTGCCGTGAGTCTGCTGCTGGTGGCCGCGCGCAGCTCGGCGATCGTCTCCTTGATGTCGCTGCGCCGGGTCCTGGTCTCGTAGACCTTGAGGAAGCCGAGCGTGGCGAGGCACAGGGTGATCGACATGGAGAACGAGTCGGTCACGCCGAGTTGGCGCTGCTCCTCGCTGAGCTCCTTGGTCTTGTCGGCCGACCCGAAGTAGTAACCCCCGGCGAAGGTGGGCCTCTTGTCCTCGCCGGTGTGGGTCCGCATGAACTCGGCCGCGGCCGTGACGATGTTGGCCGGGATGTCCAGGCGTCCGCCGGCCTTCTTCAGGACCTGCTGGACGTCGTCCTGTGTGGTGTCCGGGTCGTCCAGCCGGAAGGCGGGGATCTCGGTGGCCGGGTACAGCAGGCAGAGCAGCCGCTCGGCGTCGGCAACACTGCTCACTCCGCCCCATTCGCCCCAGTCCCACTCTCCCCCGTCGAAAGAGTGGCGAGCGATCGCCTGCCAGATGTCCAGCAGATGCTGGCGTGGCTTGATCTGCATCCCATGCCCCTCACACAGGCCACAATGCCATCAATTGAGGAATATCGCTTTTCTGTTGTGAAGATTCACGGATCAGTCGATCGGAATCGCCGCATCCGAATTTCGACGCCAGCCGTAGGCGACGATCATTCCCTTATAGCCTTTGCGTACCCGCGCCGAGGACTTGAGCGGCATGACCTTGAAGTCCCTGGCGAACCGCTCCAGGCTCGCGTACACATCAGACTCTCCCACGTCACACGCGGGGAAGAAATGCTCACCCGCGTGATAACCCTTTGAATGGGCCATGAAGGCGGCGGCAAAGGGGGCGTCCGGGGCCAGGGCCCGCATGAAACGCTCCACACCCAGTGCGAACTCGCCGGGGGAGGTGGTCATCGACTCGGCGACGAAGAACATGGTCCCCACGGACCACCGTCCCTCGTGCTCCTTGAGTTCGAAGATGTCGCCCTGCTCGACCTTGACGACCTCGCGGAACCTTTCACGCGGGTCCACGCCAAGGGAGTTGTAGGCCTTCTTCCGGCACAGGGCGGTCCAGAACTTGTCCCAGTTCTTCTCGTAGGAGCGCACCTGGCCCTTGAGGTACTTCACATTCGGGGACGAGCGCTCGAAGAGGGTGATCTCGTCGCACCAGGGCAGCATGGCCAGTGCGGGATAGAGATTCACGCCCGCGCCCACATCGATACCGGAAACCGACCCGACGCCCTGCTTCCGGAAGTGATCGCCGAAATGATCCCGGATGATCTGCAGGATCTCCGCGTCCTCTGGCTGTAAGTCGCGGTAATTGCGATCAAGGTAGGCGATCGAGTCGAATGCCTCGTCCCACGGCACATCGGCATTCTTCACCTGGACGCCCTGCGACGATCTCTGGGTCATTCCACCAACGGTACCAAAAGGAGGCGCACTGGGAGCGCGTTGGGGCATACATATCATGCGGTCTTGAAGACCCGGATCGCGCTGCTCAAGATGGGCGGACCTCTACTGAGCACCTGAAACGGCAGGCAACAGGTACTCACCCGCACGAGTGACTCCATTCCATCACACAGGGGGCGGATGATGGCGCTACCGGAGGAACGTTTCCCTTTCCCGGGGAGCCACACTGACCAGGCGTTCTTCGCGGACCGCGCCGACCGGCCACTGACCATGCGAGGGGTCACCGAGACCGACCTGCCCGAACTCCTCCGCGTGGACAGGGAGGTCTTCCCGGACGATCCGTACCCCTACTTCGTCCTGCGCCAGCACTTCGACGTGCACGGCGACCGCATCCTCGTCCTCGACGACGGGGAGTGCCTGCATGGCTATGTCCTCTTCGTGACCACCTCGGACGGCTATGTGTGCTGGGTCCTGAGCCTGGCCGTCAGCGCCGACCAGCGGGGCCGTGGGCTGGGCAAGCGGCTGATGCTGGAGGTGCTGCGGCAGTTGCGCAGGGAGCGGGTGCACGAGGTGCGGCTGACCGTGGAGCCGACGAACGCGGCGGCGATCCAGCTGTACCGGACGCTGGGGTTCTCGCCCGAGGGGGGAGTGCACAGGGACTACCTGGGCCCCGAGGAGGATCGGCTCATCATGACGCTGGGGTTGGGTCCGGCGTAGTACGTGCCGGGGGGTAATCCCCAGTAGAGGTCCGGGAGTTACCAGGATGTGACGAACCGTCAATCCCCGCCAGGCTGCTGTGCATGAAGCAGATCACCAAGAGCGCCGCCCTGATCGCCGCCGCCTCCGGAGTCGTCTTCGGGCTCGTCACCCCGCTGACCGCGTCCGCCACCGGTACGCCCGCGCCGCTGAGATGGACCAAGTGCGAGGGCAGTGGCCTGGATTCACGGCAGGAGTGCGCGACCGTCTCCGTACCGATGGACTACGCCGACCCCGGCGGCCCGAAGATCGACATCGCCGTCTCCCGAATCCCCAGCGAGAAGCCGTCGGCCCGCCGGGGCACCCTGCTGATCATCGCGGGCGGGCCCGGGGGGACGAGCCTCGGCGAACCCTCGGACAAGGGGCAGCGGCTGCCGCGGGAGGTACGGGAGGCCTACGACCTGATCGGGTTCGCCCCGCGCGGCAACGCGCCTTCAGCGCCGGTCAGTTGTGACCTTCAGGAAGGCGACCTCGCCCTGACGAAGTCGCGCCCGTGGCCCGCCCCCGACGGGTCCGTCACCGAGAACATGGCCTACGCCCGGCGCGTCTCGGACGCCTGCGCGCGCAATGGCGGCGAGCTGATGAAGCACATCAGCACCAAGAACAACGCCCGCGACATCGACCGCATCCGGGCCGCGCTCGGCGAACGCAAGCTGTCGGCGTGGGGCGACTCGTACGGCACGTACGTCGGTACGGCGTACCTCGAGCTGTTCCCGCACCGCACCGACCGCATCGTGCTGGACAGCAACGACGACGCCGACCCGGTGCGGGCGGAGCGCGCCTGGCTGCAGGCGTTCGAGGCGGGCGTCGAGGACAACTTCCCCGAGTTCGCCAAGTGGGCGTCGGCGCCCGGCAATCGGTACCGGCTCGCCCACACCGCCGCCGAGGTGCGCCCGCTCTTCCTCCGCCTCGCCGCCCGTCTGGACCGCGAGCCGATCCCCTGGCCCGGCGCCAACCCGGCGGAGCTGAACGGCAACGTACTGCGCCAGACCATGCTGGACAGCCTCTACGACCCCGACGACTACCCGCTCCTGGCCGAGCTGATGCTGGCCGCGCAGAAGGGCGAGGTGCCGCCCGCGCCCCAGCTGCCGCCGTTGCCCGCGCTGCAGAACGGCGCCGCGGTCGGATCCGCCACCATCTGCAACGACGGTGCCTGGCCCAGGTCGGCGGCCGAGTACGAGAAGGGCGTCGCCGCGAGCCGGGCGAAGTATCCGCTGACCGCGGGCATGCCGAGGAACGCGATGATGTGCGCCGCCTGGCCGTGGCAGCCGAAGGAGGCGCCGGTGCGGGCCACCGAGCACGGCCCGTCCAACGTCCTCCTCGTCCAGAACGAGCGGGACGTGGCCACGCCACTGAGCGGCGCCCTGAAGCTGCGCGAAGACCTCGGCAGGCGGGCCGTCATGGTCACCGTGAATTCCACCGGCCATGGCGCCTACCTGGAAAACGGCAACGCGTGCGGTGACACCACCGTGTCCCGCTTCCTGGCGACCGGGGAACGGCCGGCCCGGGATCTCTACTGCGACTGAGCACACCTGCGGTAGTGGCGGGCCAGCGCGTGGAAGGCTTCCTTCGGTTCCCAGTGCCAGTCCGATGCCGGGTCGTCGGGGCGGTCCTTGATCGGCTTGGTGATGGCGTAGCTCGCCAGATCGAGGTCGTAGCGAGGGTTGTCGGGGCGGTGGGGGGCGTCCGGGGTGACGAACTCGAAGGCCATCGCCGCGTACAGGCCCATCGACTCGAAGACCTCCAGCAGATCGACCATGTAGGCGGCCTGTGTGCGCTCGCTGCGCACCAGGTCGCCCTTGATCTCGTTGGGCTCCTTGGTGTGGTCGACGATGTTCCAGCCCATGCCGCCGGCCTCGGGGGCACCGACGTACGCGCACGTGCCGAACTCGGTGATGGCCAGGGGCTTGCCCCAGCGCAGGTAGTGGCGCAACTCCCGTATGTAGTCGGCTGGTTGGCGATGGGACGAGTAGTAGTCGATACCGACGATGTCGAAGAGGCTCCAGTCGACCGGTTCGAACTCCTCGTCCTGTGCGGCGGCGTAGCTGAGGCGGCCGTGGAAGACGGAGCGGCCGACGGTCGCCGCCTTGGTGGTGAAGCGAGCGAGGCGGCGCTGCATCTTCTCCATGTCGACCGTGCCCTTCAGGAGGTTCTCGACCCGGTCCAGGACCGTCTCCCCCGGCACGATCCCCGGCACGAACAGCCAGAACTCGCAGCCCACGCTGAAGTCGACGCTCGCGCCCTGCCGGCGCAGCCGCTCCGCGAACCGGCCGCACTCGGCGATGCTCTCCAGGATGTCCCGCTCCGGTATGTCCCCCAGGGTCGGCTGGAGCCAGACGTGCAGCCCGCGTTCGGCGGCCTCGGCGGCCGTAGCGGTGAGGCGCTCGACGCCGTCGCCGGTGACGTCGAGGGTGCCGGCGTGCAGCTCGTCGCGGATCACCCGGACGTCCTCGCGCATCCGGGCGGCACTCCACGCGGTGCCGGGTGTCTCACCCTCCCCGACGGTGTAGACGACGCCCCGGTGCTTCAGTCCCCTGCCCTTCAGTCCCCTGCGCTCCGGCGCCGGCCCGGTCGCCGCTGCCTGCCCCGCCGGCACCACCGCCCCCGCCAGCCCGATGGCAGCCGCCCCCGCCAGAAACCGTGCCCTGCTGATCCCCTTGGTCTTCTCCATACGGCCACTGTGGCGAGCGCGGCCCGTCCGCACCGTCCGCCGAAGGTCTACGGCGCTGCAACCAAGGGATGAGACAGGGCGTCGATCACTGAAGAGATCGTCGAAGGCCAACGAGCGAAGGAG
Source organism: Streptomyces cyaneus (assembly GCF_004028635.1). Taxonomy (GTDB): domain Bacteria; phylum Actinomycetota; class Actinomycetes; order Streptomycetales; family Streptomycetaceae; genus Streptomyces; species Streptomyces cyaneus. The sequence goes on from NZ_ML138678.1 coordinate 868,714, forward strand.
AGCAAGATCTTAAGCTCCGCTTCCACCCCCAAGCCCCCGGTGACCCGACGCACGCTGCTGACAGCCGGCACCGCCGCCACCGCGGCCGCCCTGCTCCCGGGCGCCCCCGCCCACGCCACCCCCGGCGACGACGGCGTCACCGCCCGCCTCCGGGCGCTGGAGGAACAACACGGCGCCCGTCTGGGCGTGTTCGCACACAACCTCGCCACGAAGCAGACCGTCCGCCACCGCGCCGACGAACGGTTCCCGATCTGCTCCCTCTTCAAGACCCTGGCGGCCGCGGCCGTGCTGCGCGACCTGGACCGGGACGGCGAGGTCCTCGCCAAGCGCATCCACTACACGGCGGCCGACCTCGTCGAGAACTCCAAGGAGACCGAGAAGCACCTCGCCACCGGCATGACCGTCGCCGAACTCGCCGACGTGGCCATCCGGTTCAGCGACAACACGGCCGGAAACCTCCTCCTGCGCGAACTCGGCGGCCCCACCGCCGTCACCCGCTTCGCCCGCTCCCTCGGCGACCCGGTGACCCGCCTGGACCGCTGGGAGACGGAGCTGAACTCGGCGGAGCCGTGGCGCACCACGGACACCACGAGCCCGCGCGCAATCGGCCGGACGTACGCCCGCCTGGTCCTCGGCAACGCCCTGAACCGCCCCGACCGCGACCTCCTCACTTACTGGCTGCTGAACAACACCACCAGCGGCAACCGCCTCCGCGCCGGCCTGCCCAAGACATGGGCGATCGCGGACAAGACAGGCGGCGGCTTCTACGGCACGAACAACAACGTGGGGATCGCCTGGACGGAGAACGGCACCCCGCTCGTCCTGGCGGTCCAGACGACGAAGCCGGAGCAGGACGCGGCGCCGGACCACGCCCTGATCGTCGAGACGGCGGCGCTCCTGGCGGAAACGCTCAGCTGAAGCGCCGCACGTAACGCCGCTGCCACGGCGTCTCCACGGCGTGCCGGTCGTAGCCCCGCCGCACGAAGTCCACGGCCTCCTCGGCCGGTACGCCGTCCAGCACCGCCAGACACGCCAGCGCCGTCCCCGTACGACCGCGACCCCCGCCGCACGCGATCTCCACGCGTTCGACGGCGGCCCGCTCCCAGGCTTCGGCGAGGGCGGTGCGGGCGGCCGCGCGGTCGGACGGCAGGCGGAAGTCCGGCCAGCGGAGCCAGTGGGCTTCCCAGCGGGCTTCGGGGGGTGGCTTGCCGAGGAGATAGATGCCGTACGACGGGGTCGGCGCCCCCGGTTCGAGGGGGCGGCGCAGGCCCCGGCCCCGGATCAGTCGCCCGGACGGCAGCCGGAGCACGCCCGGTGCCCGCTCGTCCCAGCGTTTCTCGCTGTCCGCCACACTCTCCACACGCCTATTCGAACCCGGCCCCGCACCCCGGGCAACCGAATCCGCCGCACCGGTGGTCTGGAGGGCGAGGGAGGGTGCTTGATGCAGGCCGAACAAGAGGCCCAGTTCCAGGAATTCGTCAGGGCACGGTGGTCCCACCTGGTGCGGACCGCGTATCTGCTCACCGGCGACGCGCACCATGCCGAGGACCTGACGCAGACGGCGCTGGCGAAGGCGTACCGCTCATGGCGGCGGGTGGCACGCGCCGACCATCCGGAGGCGTATGTCCGGCGCATGCTGGTCAGCTGCAACAGCGACCGGTTCCGCAAGCGGCGGGTCGCCGAGTCGTTGACCGCGGCGCCGCCGGAGACGGCGGGGCGCGAGGCGGGCTACGCGGGCGTGGACGAGCGGGGCGCGCTGCTCGGCGCGCTCGCCCAACTGCCGCCCAAGCAGCGGGCGGTGGTCGTCATGCGCTATTGGGAGGACCTGTCCGAGGGGGAAGTGGCCGAGGTGCTCGGCTGCTCCGTCGGCACGGTCAAGAGCCAGGCGTCCAAAGGGCTGGCGAAGTTGCGTACGTATCCGGGGCTCGCTCGGATGACGCCGTCCGGGCAAGGAGGCAGCAGGTGAACGACGACGAGCAGCGCCAGGGAGCACAGGGCGAGCCGGACTTCGAGGAGCAGTTGCGGGAACTGCTCGCCGAGGACGCCTACACGATCCAGCCGTCGCCGGCGCCGTATCCGGCGATCCGGCGCCGGGGCGTGGTCGAGCGGCGGCGCCGGGTGGCGGCGGCCGGGGCGGTGCTGGTGACGCTGGCGGCGATGCCGGTGGGGGCGTACGCGCTGAGCGGTGGGGGTTCGGGCGGGGGCGTGGCGACAACGCCGACGCCCTCGGTCAGTGCCACGCGGGTCCCGTCGCCGACGCCGTCCCCGACACCGAGTGGGCCCGCGCGGCCGGCCACGGACGGGCAGCTCCTCGACGGGATCACCTTCGAGCGGGCGGCGGACGGGCTGGAGAAGTGCCTGGCCTACCAGCGGTCGGGAGCCATGGCGGGCGACACGGACCCGGGCACGCCGCAGGACTACGGGATCGTCCTGGCCATGCGCAGTACCGGCGACTCCAACACGCCCGGCGACGGCATGTACGTCGTCGCCGTGCGGGAGAAGCCGGAGGAGATCTACCTGATCTGCAACATCAAGAACGGCGAGACCCAGGGCATCACCGGCTTCGGCAACGACGCCGACGTCATCCCGGACGAGGGCCCGGTGCTCATCGACCCCAACGGCGGCAAGCTCTACCAGCAGTCGCTCCTCGACCGGGGCAACTGGAAGCTTCCGTTCCGATGGGCTGTGATCGGCAGCGTCCGACCGTCGGTGGCCAAGGTGACGGTGTCCTACGGCGACTCCAGCGCCGAAGCCGTCCTCGACCACGGCCGGTTCGTGGCGTCCGGCGTGCTGAACCAGCAGGTCACCCTCGCACCGCACGTCAAGGGCTACGACGCCGACGGCAAGCTGGTCTACGACTCCGACGAGGACAAGTACTACCAGCGGACCCTGCCGTAGCACCGACGCAGTACCGGGCCAGGACAGGGATCCGCGGCACCGACGGGGCCGGGGGCGCCGCACAGGGGACGGCGCCCCCGGCCCGCCGTCACGACGCCTGCGGCTCGCCGGCCGGCACCACTCCGTTGACCGCGGCCGCCAGGCTGAACGGCGCCGCCCGGTTCCTCAGCGGCCTGGTCACCTGCTTCGCCACGCACGACGGCATCCCTGCCGTCACGTCCGCCGCCTGGCGCCGGTACGCGCTGGGCGACATGCCGACCAGCTCGGTGAAGCGCGTGCTGAAGGTGCCCAGCGACGAGCAGCCGACCTCGAAACAGACCTCGGTGACACTCAGGTCGCCCCGGCGCAGCAGCGCCATCGCCCGCTCGATACGACGGGTCATCAGGTAGCCGTACGGCGACTCGCCATAGGCGGTCTTGAACTCGCGGCTGAGGTGCCCGGCCGACATGTGCACGCCGCGCGCGAGCGCCTCGACGTCCAGCGGCTGCGCGTACTCCCGGTCCATCCGGTCGCGGACGCGGCGCAGCGCGACGAGGGTGCGCAGGCGCTGTTCCTCAGGCATCGAGTGGCTGGATCGCACACCCGCATCTTCCCCGGCCGCCTCCCACCTCGTCCACTCCCGCGCCTGACGGGAGCGGGACGAGAGGAGCGCCATCACCGGTGTCGAGGTGAGACACATCGCGGCTCAGCCGCCGACGTAGGCCGCAAGGTGCTCACCGGTGAGGGTGGAGCGCTCGGCGACGAGGTCGGCGGGGGTGCCCTCGAAGACGACCCGGCCGCCGTCGTGGCCGGCGCCGGGGCCGAGGTCGATGATCCAGTCGGCGTGCGCCATGACGGCCTGGTGGTGCTCGATGACGATGACCGACTTGCCGGAGTCGACCAGCCGGTCCAGCAGGCCGAGCAGCTGCTCGACGTCGGCGAGGTGGAGGCCGGTCGTCGGCTCGTCGAGGACGTACACACCGCCCTTGTCGGCCATGTGCACGGCCAGCTTCAGCCGCTGCCGCTCACCGCCGGACAGCGTGGTCAGCGGCTGGCCGAGGGTGAGATAGCCGAGCCCGACGTCCGCCATCCGCTCGACGATCTTGTGCGCGGCCGGAATCCGCGCCTCGCCCGCGCGGAAGAACTCCTCGGCCTCGGTCACCGACATCGCGAGCACCTCGCTGATGTCCCGGCCGCCGAGGTGGTACTCCAGCACCGAGGCGTCGAACCGCTTGCCCTCGCAGTCCTCGCAGGTGGTGGCGACGCTCTGCATGATCGCCAGGTCGGTGTAGATGACGCCGGCGCCGTTGCAGGTGGGGCAGGCACCCTCGGAGTTGGCACTGAACAGCGCCGGCTTCACGCCGTTGACCTTGGCGAACGCCTTGCGGATCGGGTCGAGCAGTCCGGTGTACGTCGCCGGGTTGCTGCGCCTGGAGCCGCGGATCGCGGTCTGGTCGACCGAGACGACGCCCTCCGGTGCCGGGATGGAACCGTGGACGAGCGAGCTCTTGCCGGAGCCGGCGACGCCGGTGACGACGCAGAGCACGCCGAGCGGGATGTCGACATCGACGTTCTGCAGGTTGTTCGCCGTCGCCCCACGGATCGCGAGCGTGCCGGTGGCCTTGCGGACGGTCTCCTTCAGCGCCGCCCGGTCACCGAGATGACGCCCGGTGACGGTGTCACTCGCCCGCAGCCCCTCCAAGGTCCCCTCGAAGCAGACGGTGCCGCCCGCCGTGCCGGCGCCGGGTCCGAGGTCGACGACGTGGTCGGCGATGGCGATCGTCTCCGGCTTGTGCTCCACGACCAGCACGGTGTTGCCCTTGTCGCGCAGGCGCAGGAGCAGGTTGTTCATCCGCTGGATGTCGTGCGGGTGCAGCCCGATGGTGGGCTCGTCGAAGACGTACGTCACATCCGTGAGCGACGACCCGAGGTGGCGGATCATCTTGGTGCGCTGCGCCTCGCCACCGGAGAGGGTGCCGGAGGCCCGGTCGAGGGAGAGATAGCCGAGGCCTATCTCCACGAACGAGTCCAGGCTGTGCTGGAGCTTGGCGAGCAGCGGCGCCACCGAAGGCTCCTCGAGCCCCCGGACCCATTCCGCCAGGTCGCGGATCTCCATCGAGCAGGCGTCGGCGATGTTGACCTTGCCGATCTTCGAGGAGCGGGCCAGCTCGCTGAGGCGGGTGCCGTCGCAGTCGGGGCACTGGGTGAAGGTGACCGCCCGGTCCACGAAGGCCCGGATGTGCGGCTGCATCGACTCGCGGTCCTTGGCGAGGAAGGTCTTCTGGATCTTCGGGATCAGCCCCTCGTAGGTGAGGTTGACGCCGTTGATCTTCACCTTGGTCGGCTCGCGGTAGAGGAAGTCGTGCCGCTCCTTCTTGGTGTACTCCCGGATCGGCTTCTCCTTGTCGAAGAACCCGGATTCCGTGATGACCCGTACGACCCACCCGTCCCCGGTGTAGGTGGGGATGGTGAACGGGTCCTCGGACAGCGACTTCGCATCGTCGAAGAGCTGGGTGAGGTCGATGTCGGAGACCGTTCCCCGGCCCTCGCAGTGCGTGCACATGCCGCCGGTGCGGCTGAAGCTCACCTTCTCGGTCTTGGTCTTGTCGGCACCGCGGTCCACCGTGAACCCGCCGCTCGCCGAGACCGAGGCGACGTTGAAGGAGTACGCGCCGGGCGGGCCGATGTGCGGCTTGCCGAGTCGGCTGAAGAGGATGCGCAGCATCGCGTTGGCGTCGGTGGCGGTGCCGACGGTCGAGCGCGGGTCGGACCCCATCCGCTGCTGGTCGACGGTGATGGCCGTGGTCAGCCCGTCCAGTACGTCGACCTCGGGCCGCGCCAGGTTCGGCATGAACCCTTGCAGGAAGGCGCTGTACGTCTCGTTGATCAGCCGCTGCGACTCGGCGGCGATCGTGTCGAAGACGAGCGAGCTCTTGCCCGACCCGGAGACCCCGGTGAACACCGTCAGCCGGCGCTTCGGGATCTCGATGCTGACGTCCTTGAGGTTGTTCTCGCGAGCGCCGTGCACACGGATCAGGTCGTGGCTGTCGGCAACGTGCGGCGCGGTCATCGTGTGGTCTCCATCTACAGCTCGGTCGGGAACGTCGCCGGTAGGGGCGCGGGGCGGGGTGGGCTCAGCCCCGGGCCTGGATGCGGATCAGGTTGCCCGCGGGGTCGCGGAAGGCGCAGTCGCGGATGCCGTACGGCTGGTCGGTGGGCTCCTGGACGACCTCGGCGCCGCTCGCCTGCACCTTCTCGAAGGTGTCGTCGACGTTCGCGGTGGCCAGCAGGATCCAGCCGTAGGTTCCCTTGGCCATCATCTCGGCGATCGTGCGGCGCTCGTCCTCGGTGATGCCGGGGTCGGCGGCCGGCGGCGCCAGGAGGATGGACGTGCCGGGCTGGCCGGCGGGGCCGACCGTGATCCAGCGCATCTTGCCCTGTCCGACATCGGTGCGGACCTCGAAGCCGAGGGCGTCGCGGTAGAAGGCCAGGGAGGCCTCCGGGTCGTCGTGCGGAAGAAAGCTGGCGTGAATCGAGATGTCCATGCCCGTCACGCTAGCGGCGGCATCGAGGCACCGCTTCTCGATTCCTGACCGCCGCCGCCGACACCACCGATTCCCTCGCCCCCGCCGCCCCTACCCTTCCCGTCCTCCAGGGGCTCCGCCCCTTCGACCCCGCCAGGGGGCTCCGCCCCCTGGACCCCCGCTCCTCAAACGCCGGAGGGGCTGATTTCAGGTGACCTCACCCCTCGACGCCGGTCCAGGCATTTCAGCCCGTCCGGCGTTTGAGGACGAGGCCCGTTCAGGGCCGAAGCGGGGGTCTGGGGGCGGCAGCCCCCAGGGACGGGACGGGTAGGGGCGGCGGGGGCGAGGAACTGGACCGGCAGCCGTCAGCCGACCCCCCGTGACTCCTGCGCAGCCCGCGCAGCGATCCCCCTGAAGTGCACGGCCATCGCACGCTGCGCCCCCTCCACGTCCCGGGCCCGCAGAGCGGTGACGATGTCGCGGTGCCGGCGCGCGGTGAGCTCGGGCGAGGGGTCGTCGGGTCGGCCACGGGCCCCGGACACCCGCCGGAACACCGTCCAGAACGCGGCGAGGAGCTGCGGCACGAGGTCGTTGCCGAGAGAGGCGTACAGCAACTCATGGAACTCCCGGTCCAGCTCCGGAAAGGCCCGTCCCGACCGCCCCGCCACCTCCATCCGGGACACGACCGCCTCCAGCCGGTCCAACTCCCCCTCGGTGACCGTCGCCGCCACCCGCCGGATCAACCCCTCCTCCAGCACCTCCCGCACCTGAAGGATTTCGGCGAGCGCCCCGGAGTCGTCGTGATCCTGATCCTGCCGGGCGAGCGTGCGAAACGTCAGCCCGTCGATCAGCGGCGTGAGCGAGGCCTGGCCGACATACGTCCCGTAGCCGTGCCTGATCTCCACGATGTCGAGGGCCTGGAGCGCCTTCAGCGCCTCGCGCACGGAGTTGCGGCTGACGCCGAGGTCGTCCATGAGCTCGGCCTCGGTGGGCAGGAGGGCGCCGGCCTGGAGCCTGCGGTCGATGATCAGCTGCATGACCTGGCGCTGGATCCGGCTGTTCCTGGACTCCTCCGACGTACGACTGTTCCTGGGCTGCCCGGGCATGCGGCGCATGGTACGCGCACCTGGACGTCCCACGTCCCATGTCTGTGGGACAACGGCCTGACAGGGGGTCAACTCGCGCCATTTCACAGTGCCATTGGTCCGACCTGTGGCAGATGCGCCATTCGTGTGAGATCCCTTGACCGCCCCCACCACCCCACCTATGGTCGCGCTGACCGGGAGGACGTAGGACGTCGTATCTCCTCACCGGCGCAGAGCACGAACCCATCGCCGGAGCACACACCCATCCGCTGGAGGACCCGTGCGCGACGTGACCCACGACGTGCCGGCGCTGCACCGCCGGTCGTTCCTGAAGTACACCGGCGCGCTGGGCGCGGCCGCCGCCGTCTCCGCGTCGCTGTCGGCCTGTTCGTCGGGGCCGGAGTCCACCAACGAGACCGGCGGGGGCGGTGGCCAGAACCGGACACTGACTGCGGTCATCGGCTACGGCAACGACGGCAGCTGGGACCCGACCCAGACCGCCTCCGCCTTCTGCATGGCCGCCAACAACCACATCTACGAGGGCCTCCTCGACACCGACCCGATCTCCCGCGAGCCGTACGCCGCGCTCGCCACCCAGGTCCCGGCCGACCCGAACGCCACGTCCTGGAAGTTCACCCTGCGCGCGGGCGCCAAGTTCCACGACGGGAAGCCGGTGACGGCCGACGACGTGGTCTTCGTGTTCGACCGGATCCTCGACCCGAAGACGCAGACCCTCGCCAAGGGGTTCTTCGCCGGCTGGCTGAAGGAAGTGCGGAAGATCGACGCGCAGAACGTCGAGCTGGTGCTCAAGTTCCCCTTCCCCGACGGGATTTCGCGACTCACCCTCGCCAAGATCATGCCGAAGCACGTCTTCTCCCAGCCGGGCGCCTGGGAGGACGCCATCAAGGGCAAGGCGATCGGCTCGGGGCCGTACCGGCAGACCGCGCACCACCCGAAGTCCAACACCACCTTCGAGGCGTATCCCGACTACAACGGCCCCCGCAAGCCGGCCTTCAAGAAGATGAACTGGCTGACGATCGTGGACGCCGCGCCGCGCGTGGCCAGGATCTCGGGTGCAAGCGCCGGCGCGCAGATCTCCGACAACATTCCGTACGCCAACATCCAGCAGCTGGAGAGCGGCGGGCTGACCGTCGCGGGCGGCGCCGGGATGAACAACCTCTTCCTGATGTTCAACACCAAGCACAAGCCCTTCGACGACGTACGGGTCCGCCAGGCGCTGCACTACGCCATCGACACCGGGAAGATGATCGAGGTCGCCCTCAAGGGGCACGGGAAGCCGTCGAGCTCCTTCCTCAACGAGGCCAACCCCAGCTACCGGCGCGCGAAGAACGTCTACGACTACGACCCCGACAAGGCGAAGGCGCTGCTGAAGGAGGCCGGGGTCAACGGGCTGGAGATCGAGATCCTGGCCGTCAACGTGAGCTGGATCGTGGACTGTCTGCCGACCATCAAGGCGTCCTGGGACGCGATCGGTGTGAAGACGACCCTCTCCCCGCAGGAGACGACGGCCGTCTTCACCAAGATGGACCAGAAGCAGGACTACCAGGTGGTGGCCGCCGCCTCGAACCCCAACCAGTTCGGCCTCGACGCCGACCTGATCATGCATTACAACTACGGCCCCGAGAACCTGTGGATGCAGTACACGCAGTGGGCCGACAACTCCGTCGCCAAGGCGCTCTTCAAGGACATGGACCGGGCCACCCAGGAGTCGGACACCGAGAAGAAGAAGACGATGATCCAGGACTACATCGACATCGTCGCCGAACAGGCCGTGCTCTACCCGGTCGTCCACAACGAGCTGATGACGGCCTGGAACCCGAAGCAGCTCGCCGGCATAAGGGCACAGCCGTATCCCGGCATCAACCTCCTCCAGGCCAAGTGGGCCTAGCCACACCGGGAGTCCCTGAGTGGTCACCGTCGTCCGGATCCTCGCCCGTCGCGTCGCGCTGCTCGTGCCGCTGATGCTCGGCATCGTGCTGTTCGTGTTCCTGGTCATGCGGTTCTCGGACGTCGACCCGGCGTCCGCGTTCTTCCAGGGCGCCAACCCCACCGCCCAGCAGTTGCACGACTTCCGCGAGGAGAACGGCCTGCTGGATCCCCTCCCCGTCCGCTACGTCGCCTTCATCGGCGACCTGCTCCACGGCGACATGGGCATCAGCGCCCTGACCCGGGCGCCGGTCGTCGACCAGGTCATGACGGCGCTGCCGCTCACCCTCCAGCTCACCTTCCTGGGCCTCGGCATCGCGGTCGTACTGTCTCTGCTCGGCGGCGTGACGGCGGCCATCTACCGTGACCGTCTGCCCGACCAGATCATCCGGGTCGTGTCACTGACGGGGGTGGCCGCACCCGGCTTCTGGCTGGCGCTGCTGATGATCCAGTACCTGGCCGTCGACCTCGGCTGGTTCCCGACCGGCGGCTACATCAACCCGGCGGACTCCCTCACCGGGTGGCTGAAGACCATGACCCTGCCCGCCTTCGCGCTGTCGCTGCCGGTGGCGGCGCAGCTGACGCGGATCGTGCGCACGGCGGTGGTGGAGGAGCTGGACAAGGACTACGTCCGCACGGCGATCGGCAGCGGGTTGCCGCCGCGGGTGGTCGTGGGCCGGAACGTGCTCAGGAACGCCCTGATCAATCCGCTGACCGTCCTCGGCCTTCGTGTCGGCTATCTCCTCGGCGGCGCGGTCGTCATCGAGACGATCTTCTCCCTCCCGGGGATGGGGAAGCTGATGATCGACGCCGTGAAGAACGGTGACCCGGCGGTCGTCCAGGGCGTCGTCCTCACGACTGCGACCGGCTTCGTGGTCGTCAATCTCGTCATCGACATCCTGTATCTGCTGGTCAACCCGCGCCTGCGGGAGGCGACATGACGTTCAACCGCAAGCGTCTGGCCGAGGTGCTGTCCCGGCCCGGCATCCGGCTGCGCGGCTGGCGCCGGCTGCCACTGCTGTCGAAGGTCGCGGTCTGCTTCCTGGCGGTCGTGGTCCTGACGGCGCTGCTCGCCCCGGTCCTCGCCCTGCACGACCCGCTCGACCAGCAGCCGCCCGTCGACGGCACCGGGCACCCGTCCGCCGACCACTGGATGGGCCAGGACAGCCTCGGCCGGGACATCCTCAGCCGGCTGATGTACGGCGCCCGCTGGTCGCTGGCGATCGGGCTCGGCGCGACCGGGCTCGCGCTGGTCGTCGGCGCACTGCTCGGCGCTGTCGCGGCGACTTCCCGCAAGGCGGTCGACGAGACGCTGATGCGCTGCCTGGACGTGGTGATGGCGTTCCCGGGCATCGCGCTGGCCGCCGTGCTCGTGGCCGTGTTCGGCGGCGGGATCACCGTCCTGATCTGCGCGATCGCCTTCCTCTTCACGCCGCCGGTGGCGCGGGTGGTGCGGGCGAACGTCCTCGATCAGTACGGCGAGGACTATGTGACGGCGGAACGGGTGATCGGGGCACGGACGCCCCACATCGTGCTGAGGCACGTGGCGATCAACTGCGCCGCCCCGGTGCTGGTGTTCTGCACGGTCCAGGTGGCGGAGGCGATCGTCTTCGAGGCGTCGCTGTCCTTCATCGGCGCGGGCGTGCGGCCACCGGATCCCTCCTGGGGCAGTGTCATCGCGGACGGCAAGAACATGGTGCTGACCGGCGGCTGGTGGGCGACCGTCTTCCCCGGCCTGCTGATGCTGGTGACGGTGCTCTCCCTGAACATCCTCTCCGAGGGCGTGTCGGACGCCTGGGCGGCGCCCTCGGCGCGCGAGGTCGACGTACGGGACGACGACGACCGGCTGGAGGCGCCGGAGCCGGGCAGCGGTGAGGTGCTGCAACTGCCCGGACTGGAGGAGGCGGCGGCGCGCCTGCGGTCACGGGCGCGACCGCTCCCCCAGGGGCGGCAACCCGTCCTGGCCGTGGAGCACCTGGCGATCGGCTTCGAGGGCCGGCACGGCGGCGTGGACATCGTCGACGGCATCAGCTTCGAGGTGCAGCCCGGTGAGGTGCTGGGCCTGGTCGGCGAGTCGGGCTGCGGCAAGTCGCTGACAGCGCTCGCGGTGATGGGTCTGGAGCCGAAGGGCACCCGGGTTCGCGGCCATGTCCGTTTCAACCAGCGGCAGTTGGTGGGCGAGCCGATGCGTGTACGCCGCAAGCTGCTGGGCCATGAGATGGCGATGATCTACCAGGACGCCCTGTCGTCCCTGAACCCGGCGATGACGATCCGCGCCCAGCTGGGGCAGGTCGTACGCCGCGGAGGCCGCCGTACCCCCCACGAACTCCTGACGATGGTCGGCCTCGACCCGGAACGCACCCTGCGCAGCTACCCGCACGAACTCTCCGGCGGCCAGCGTCAGCGCGTCCTGATCGCCATGGCCCTGTCCCGCGACCCGAAGCTGATCGTCGCCGACGAGCCGACGACCGCGCTGGACGTCACCGTGCAGGCGCAGATCATAGAGCTGCTGCTCAGGCTGCGGGAGGAGCTGGGCTTCGCCCTGATCCTGGTCTCGCACGACCTCGCGCTGATCGCGGACGTCACCGACCGGGTGGTCGTGATGTACGGCGGCCAGATCGTGGAGACCGGAGTGACCGCAGATCTGGTGGAGGCGCCCGCGCACCACTACACGCGGGGCCTGCTGGGCAGCGTGCTCTCGCTGGAATCGGCGCAACAGCGGATGACGCAGATCAAGGGCGTGGTCCCCTCCCCCGCCGACTTCCCGGCGGGCTGCCGGTTCGCGGACCGGTGCCCGCTGGCGAGCGAGGTGTGCCGGACCACGGCCCCCGACCTGACGGGGACACCGACGCACACGGCGGCCTGCCATCACCCGGCGATTCTGCTGGCGCCGACGGATCGCGAAGAGAGCGGGGTCGTGCAGTGAACGCGCTGGTGGAGCTGTCGGACGCGCACGTCGTGCACAAGGCGCGCAGCGGCGGGCTGTTCACGCGGGACAAGGTGTACGCCCTGACCGGCGCCGATCTCACCATCGCGCCCGGTGAGACGGTGGGCGTGGTCGGTGAGTCGGGGTGCGGGAAGTCGACGCTGGCGAAGGTGCTGGTGGGAGTGCAGCGGCCGACGTCGGGCACGGTGTCCTTCGGCGGGCGCGACCTGTGGGCCATGACCCCGGCCGAGCGCAGGACGGCGGTCGGCGCCGGCACGGGCATGATCTTCCAGGACCCGTCGACGGCGTTGAACCGTCGCCTGCCGGTCCGGCAGATACTGCGGGACCCGCTGGACGTGCACGGCCGGGGGACGAAGGCCCAACGCGAGGAACGGGTACGGGAGTTGATGTCCCTGGTGGGATTGCCCCGCGCGCTCACCGACGCCCTGCCCGGCCAGCTGTCGGGCGGTCAGCGCCAACGCGTCGCGATCGCCCGGGCATTGGCCCTGGACCCCGACCTGGTGGTGGCGGACGAGCCGACGAGCGCGCTGGACGTCTCCGTACGGGCCCAGATCCTCAACCTCCTCCTGGACCTGAAGGAGCGGCTGGGCCTGGCCCTGGTCTTCGTCTCCCACGACATCCAGACGGTACGGCGGATGAGTGACCGCGTGATCACGATGTACCTGGGCCGGATCGTCGAGGAGTCCCCGGCGGCCCAGGTCACCGACGGCTCCCGGCACCCGTACACCCGCGCCCTGTTCTCCGCGACCCCCGGTCTGCTGGACCCCATCGATCCGATCCCGCTGGTGGGCCCGGTCCCGTCGGCGACACGGCCGCCGAGCGGGTGCCCCTTCCGGACGCGGTGCTGGAAGGCGGACGAGGTGTGCGCGGCTGAGATGCCGGGGTTCTCGGCCATGTCGAGCCCGTCGCACCGTTACAGGTGTCACCATCCAGTGGAGGAGGGCGAGGCCACCCGCGACCTCGTACGGCAAAGTCACCTTTCCAAGGAGCCTTGATGACCATCCCCACCCCGCTCACCGGTGTCGTCCCGCCCGTCTGCACGCCCCTGACACCGGACCGCGAGGTGGACGTCCCGTCACTGCTCAGGCTGGTCGACCACCTGGTGGAGGGCGGGGTGCACGGCCTGTTCGTGCTCGGTTCGACGTCGGAGGCGGCATATCTGACGGACCGGCAGCGCAGGTTGGTGGTGGAGGCGGTGGCAGGGCACGTGGGGGGTCGACTCCCCGTGCTGGCGGGCGTGATCGACATGACGACGCCGAGGATGCTGGACCACGTACGGGAGGTCACGGCGGCGGGCGCGGACGCGGTGGTGGCGACGGCCCCGTTCTACGCCCGCACGCACCCCGCCGAGATCGCCCGCCACTACCGCCTGCTCGCGGCGGCCTCCCCGGTCCCGGTCATCGCCTACGACATCCCGGCCGCCGTCCACACCAAACTCCCCGCCGACGTGATCCTGGACCTCGCCGCCGAGGGCGTCCTGGCGGGCCTGAAGGACTCCAGCGGCGACCTTGCCGGGTTCCGCCAGGTCGTCACCGGCGCCCGCGGCCGCCCCGGCATCGACGGCTTCAGCGTGCTGACCGGCTCGGAGCTCATCATCGACGCGGCCCTCGCGATCGGGGCCGACGGCGCGGTGCCGGGTCTCGCCAACGTCGATCCGCAGGGCTACGTCCATCTCGACCGCCTGTGCCGGTCCGGTGACTGGGAGCGGGCCCGGGTCGAGCAGGAACGCCTGTGCGCCCTGTTCGGCATGGTGACCGTCGGGGACCCGGGACGGATGGGCGGCAGCTCGTCGGCGCTGGGCGCGTTCAAGGCGGCGCTGTATCTGCGGGGGGTCATCGAATGCCCGGCGACGGCGGAGCCTCAGGTGCCGTTGTCGGCGGAGGAGGTGGAGCGGGTGGGCAAGTTCCTGGCGACGGCCGGCCTGCTCTAGGCAGCCCGGCCGTCGCCTCCCCGTATTCCCCCGTTCCCCCTATTCCCCCCGTTTCCCCCGTTTCCCCGTTCCCCCGTCGGGCCTGGTTGTCAGGCGGGCCTGGCTGTCAGGCGGCCCAGCTGCCGGTGGACTTCGCGTCCGAGCGGAACTCGAAGGCGAACAAGGCGCCGTCCCGTACGTTCGTCGCGATCACGTTCCACTGCCCGGCGCGGGCGAGCTTGTAGTCCGCCTGGCACTCCAGACGGCCGCCGGTCTCGAAGCAGACCTTCACATACCGGTTGGTGTTGGGCTTGATGTTGATGTCGGCGCACGCGCTCGAAGTACTGAAGACATCGCCCGCCGGGAGCCAGTACGTCCCGGCCGGCTTGAGGTAGCTGTTCGCGTTGCCGTAGCAGGACGCCGGCGCGACATCACGTGCCTGGGCCGCCGGAGCGAGGCCGATCGCGCCGCCCGCCAGCACGGCGGAGATCGCGGTCGCGGCGATGCGCTGACGTATGGGCATGGTGTGTCCCCCTGTGATCGAGAGTCGGATGGGTGGGTGTGCTCCGGCCGGGCAACACCGAGCCTGCTGGGGCGGACCGTACGGCAGCAAGAGCCGTCGCTGTCCCGGACAGTCCACTCCCTGTCCGGCCTGGTCAGCCCCTGTGTCCGGGTCTTGTCCGGGTCTCGTCCGGATCTTCCCCGGAGCATCACGACGCTGGCGGGAAACGGGATTGTGCGACCTCGATCACGGAACCGACGATGTGCGGCATGCAGACCACTGGGGAGCCGGATCCTCAACGGGCCCGTGACACGGCCGAGTTCACCGCCGCCATGCGTGGCCTCAAGGAACGGTCGGGGCTGACGTACCGCCAGTTGGAGGAGCGCGCCGACGAACAGGGCGAGGTGTTGCCCCGCAGCACCCTCGCCGACGTCCTGCGGGGCCGGACCCTGCCGCGGCCGGAACTGCTGACCGCATTCGTGCGGGCCTGCGGGGACGGCGAGCGGGCGGCGGCGTGGCTGGAGGCCCGGGAGACCGTCGCCCGAAGGGGAGCCGCCGAAACGGCGAGCGGAACAGCGGCCGATACGGGGAGCGAAACGGCGAGCGAGGGCCCGAGGCGGGGCATCCGCCTCGGCGAGCGGGTACTCGGGGCGCGGGTCTTCGGGGTCCCGGTCCTGTTGCCGGCGTCGGCGGGCCTGGTGGCGCTGGTGGCCGTCACCGTCTGGGCGCTGGTCCCCTCCGGGAACGACAGCGATACTCGGCAGTCCCAGCTGCCTAGAAGCCGTACGCAGATCCGTCCCGTCCTGGCGGACGGCCTGTGCCTGACGGACGGTTACGGCGCTCGGTACGAGTCGCTCGTCGCCGTGCAGCGGCCGTGCGACGAGGTCGCGCCGCAGGAGACCACGCTCGTGCCGCTCGGCGGGAACACCTTCAGGATCCGCTGGTACCACCCCGACCACGGCCCCGGCTGCCTGACCGCCCTGGCCGAAGGGCCGGGCGTCGGGCTGCTGGAGCCGTGGGACGACTGCGATCGGACGACCCCGTTCCGCATCGAGCCGTCCGGGTCGGACGGAGGCGGCCGCTACTCGCTCCGAGTCGACGGCCGCGGCTGCGTGGCCATCAAGGACGCGCAGACCTCCGAAGGAGCCGAGGCGGTGGTGGAACCGTGCCGGCCGAAGGACAGCCAGGTCTTCGTCATCCAGCCGGCGCCCTGAGCGCTCCCTGGAGCTGCGCTCCCTGGAGCTCGGCGACCGGCAGCCGCCGGAACTCGATCGTCTCGTACGGCCCCGTCTCCCCCGTCTCGTACAGGATCCCGACCGCGCGCCGGCCGAGCGGCACCAGGTCGGAGTAGGCCGCCCGCTGCCGAGACAGCGTCAGCGCCTTGGTGAAGGTCGCTCCGCCGTCCGTACTGCGCCACACGGCCATCGACTGGCGGGCGGTCGGGACGGACGGGCCCGAGAACAGCAACAGGGCTTTGTTGCCAGGGAGTTGGAGGACGCTGCCCTCCACCACCGGGACTTCGTTCAGCGTGGGCTGGACGCTGTACGGGCGGTCCAGGGTCTCGGCGCCGTCACTCGAAACACTGTCGAGGCGGTTGCCGGCGCTCGTGCCGTGCTGGTCGCGGGAGTTGAAGTACAGCCTGCCGTCGGGAAGTTCGGCGGCCGTGGACTCGTTGGCGTTGCTTTCGCCGTCGTACGAGTCGTCCACGAAGCCCAGCTGCCAGGTGCGCCCGCCGTCGTCGCTGTAGATGGCGTGGGCGCCGTAGTACTTCGGCTCCTGCCCGGTGTCGGCGGACCCGGGCGCGGGGGCCACCGAGTGGTTCGACGGGACCACCAGCCGTCCCGCGTGCGGGCCCCGCCGGAGCGCGATCGCGTGGCCGGGGCCCGTCGCGTACCAGCGCCAGTTCGGCGGCTTCACCTGCGTGGTGATGTCACGGGGGGAAGTGAAGTGGCGGCCGTCGTCGAGGCTCCGCTGGACGAACACCCGGCGGCTCTCCGCGGGCGTCGCCTCGCCCCGCATTATCTGCGCCTCCGTCACATCGCCGCTGTTGTAGGAGGTGACCAGCACGATCGCGCCGGTGTGCGGATCCACCACCGGGGCGGGGTTGCCCCGTGTGTCCCCTTCCCCGGGGGCGACCACCGCCGGCGGGCCCCAGGTGCAGCCGCCGTCGGTGGAGCGTCTGAGGACGACATCGATGTCACCGGTGTCGCCCGCACCGTCGTGCCGGCCCTCGGCGAAGGCCAGCACCGTGCCCCGCGCGGTCGTGATCGTCGCCGGGATGCGGTACGTGTCGTAGCCGCCCTCGCCCGAGCGGTACGGGACGGAGGACGTGCAGCCGGGGTCCGCCGAGGCGTTGCCTGCCATGGCGAGAGGGGAGGTCACGAGTACCGCGGTGACCAGGGTGACCAGGAAGGTACGACTGAAGGTGCGGCTCAGGAGGGTCATCGAGCTCCCTTGACGGAGTGTCAGACATTGACCTGTCCGTCACAGGCTTCCCGGAGTCACCATCCCCGACTCGTACGCCACGATGACCAACTGCGCCCGGTCCCGCGCCCCCAGCTTCCCCATGATGCGGCTGACGTGGGTCTTCGCCGTGAGCGGGCTGAGCCCCAACGCCTCCGCCACTTCCGTGTTGTTGAGGCCGCGCGCGACCAGTGCCAGCACCTCGCGCTCACGTTCGGACAGGCATTCGGGCCCGCCCGCGGTGGGGGCGGAGGGGCTGCGCAGGAACCGCTCGATCAGCCGTGCCGTGGGCCCCGGCGACAGCAGGGACTCGCCCGCCGCCACCGTGCGGATGGCGTCGAGGAGTTCGGCCGGGCGGGTGTCCTTGACGAGGAATCCGGAGGCGCCGGCGCGCAGCGCGTCCACGATGTTCTCGTCGGTGTCGTAGGTGGTGAGGACCAGCACCCGCACCCCGGCCAGGTCCTCGTCGGCCGCGATGAGGCGGGTCGCCTCGATGCCGTCGAGGTCGGGCATGCGGATGTCCATCACGACGAGGTCGGGGCGTGAGCTGCGGACCAGTTCCGCGGCCTCCCGGCCGGTGGCCGCCTGGCCGACGACCGCCATGTCCGGGGCGGACTCGACCAGCATGGCGAACGCCTCGCGGACCAGTGTCTGGTCGTCCGCGAGCAGGACGCGGATCATCGGGCTCCCTCCCGGTCACTCCCGATGGGCAGTACTGCGCTCACCTCGAAGCCCCCCTTCTCGCGCGGTCCGGCGTCGAGTGTGCCACCCACACTGCGGGCCCGCTCCCGCATGCCGACCAGGCCGTAGCCGGGGCTGTGCGCGGCGGGCGTGGCGGGGCAGGGGCCGTCGTCGGTGACGGACACGCGCAGGGCGCCCTGCTCCTCGTACAGCTCGACTCGTACGGCCGGTTCGGGACCCGCGTGCCGGACCACGTTCGTCAGCGCCTCCTGCACGATCCGATACGCGGCCGCCCCCACCGCGGGCGGCGCCCGACGCACCCGTACCTCCGACACGACCCGCGCCCCCGCCAGCCGCGCCGTCTCCACCAGGTCCGGCACCCCGTCGAGCCCGGGCAGCGGGCCGCGCGCCTCGCCGGCGGCGCCCTGTTCGCGCAGCACGTCCAGCGTCGTACGTACCTCACCGCGCGCTGTGCGGCAGGTCTCGGCGATGTCGTCGAGCGCCTTCGCGATCGTCTCGCGGTCCAGCCGCTCGGGATCGGCGGAGAGCACATGCGCGGCCACCGACGTCTGCACACCGATGAGGGTGATGCTGTGGGCGAGCAGGTCGTGCAGGTCGCGGGCGATCCGCAGGCGCTCCTCGGCGACCCGGCGGCGGGCCTCCTCCTCGCGGGTGCGTTCGGCGCGCTCGGCGCGTTCGACGATGGCGGCGACGTACTGGCGGTAGTAGCGGACGTCGATGCCGACGAAGATGACGGCGAGGACCCAGCCGTAGATGCGCAGCAGTTCGGCGGCCTGCTTGTCCTCGCCGAAGGTGAGCATCGCGGTCAGGGAGAGGGTGAGGCCCGCGGCGGTGACCACGAGGGTGCGGAGGGGGCGTTGGGTGACGGTGACCGTGTACAGCGCGATGAACGAGGCGGGGACGGGCGCGCTGTGGTTGTTGTCGAGAGCGTGGTAGGGCAGGACGAGCGCCACCTCCGCCGCGAACACGAGCAGTGGCCTGCGCCGCCGCCACACCAGCGGCGCATGGGCGGCGACCAGGAGCGTCCAGCCGAGGGCGTCGGGCCGGCGGCCGTCGTCGGTGGACAGGGCCAGGCACACGGCCACGACGGCGGCCGCCACCGCGAGCAGAGCGTCGTTGCGGGTGCCGTGCGGGGCGGTGCGGGGGTCACGGTTGATCGCGGCCATGATCCGCTCGCCGATACGGGGGCGCGCCGCTGGGGTGGTTGCCTGCACGGGGTCATCCTCCGTCAGGGGGCGCCCCTCCGGGAGGGAGGGGCGCCGGTCGGTCAGTGGGCGGCGGCGGGTACCCGCTCCGGTTCCTTCGGCGGTACGGGCCGTTCGGGCTCGCGGGACAGGACGCCCGGCCACCACACCTTCCGTCCCAGGGCCACGCTCGCGCTGGTGACCAGGTAGGTGCGGACGAGGAAGGTGTCCAGCAGCACGCCGACCGCGATGACGAAGCCCAGCTCGACGAGCTGCACCATCGGCATGTTGGTGAGCACCGCGAAGGTGGCGGCGAGGACGAGCCCGGCGGAGGCGATGACGCCGCCCGTCGTGCGCAGCGCGGTGAGCGCGGCCGACGCCGGTTCGGCGCCCTTCAGGGACTCCTCGCGCATCCGGTGCATCAGGAAGATGCCGTAGTCGACGCCGAGCGCCACCAGGAACACGAAGGACAGCAGTCCAAGGCCCGGATCCGTGCCCTCGAAGCCGAAGACCGGTTCGAAGACGAGCCCGCCGATGCCGAGCGCCGCGCCCCACACCGCGACCACGGCCGCCACCAGGATCAGCGGCGCGACGAGCGAGCGCAGCAGGGCGACGAGGATCAGCAGCACGGACAGCAGCACGATCGGCACGACGACCATGCGGTCGCGGGCGTTGGTGTCCTTCAGGTCGATCTGCTGGGCGCTGGGCCCGCCGACGTAGGAGCCGTCGAGCTTGTCGCGCAGGGCCTCGATGGTGGCGCTCTCCCCGGCGGACTGGGGCGGTGCGGCGGCGAGGACGGAGATCTCGGTCCAGCCGTCCGCGGTACGTCCTTCCTGCGCGCTGTCGACGCCCCGGGTGCCGCGGACCGCCGTGAGCGTCCCGGCGGCGCGGTCCTGCGGGGTGATGACGCTGATGGGCTGGGTGCCACGCTCGGGGTAGGCCTCGGCGAGTGTCTCCATGGCGGCGACCGCGTCGGGCTTGCTGGTGAAGGAGTCCTCCTGCTTGAGGCTGCCGGGGAGGTTCAGCACGCCGAGCGCGAGGGCGCCGAGCAGGACCGCGCCGCCCGCGAGGACGGTCAGGGGCCGGCGTCCGGCGGAGCTGCCCATCGCGGTGAACAGGGAGCGGCGGGCCTTGGGTGTGCTGCCGTAGCGCGGTACGAGCGGCCAGAACACGCGCCGCCCGAGCAGGACGAGGATCGCGGGCAGCAGCGTCAGCATGGCGACGAGCGCGCACAGTACGCCGACGGTGCCGAGCGGGCCCATGCCGCGGCTGGAGTTGAGGTCGGCGGCGAGCAGGCACAGCAGCCCTGCGGCGACGGTGCCGGAGGAGGCGAGCACGGCCGGACCGCAGCCCTTGAGCGCGGCGACCATGGCGTCGTACGGCCGCTCGATGCGCCGTAGTTCCTCGCGGTACCGGGAGACGAGCAGCAGTGCGTAGTCGGTCCCCGCCCCGAACACGAGGATCGTCATGATGCCCGAGCTCTGGCCGGAGACGGACGTGCCGAACCCCTGGTTGAGGCCGTAGGCGACGCCCATCGACAGATAGTCGGCCATGCCGGCGACAGCGAGCGGCACGAGCCACAGGAACGGGCTGCGGTAGATGAGGATCAGCAGCAGCGCCACGACGCCCGCGGTGGTGTAGAGCAGCGGTCCGTCGAGCGAGTTGTAGACCTCGCTCGCATCGGTGGCGAGCGCTCCGGCACCACCGACGTCGACACCGAGTCCGCCGTCGCCGTGGGCGATGCCCCGTACGGAGTTGACCAGTTCGTCGCGGGCCTTCTCGTCCTGGCCCGGCTCGGTGCTGGCCACCGGGTACATCAGGGTGGTGCCGTCCTGCGAGGGAATGCCCTGGGGTTCGGCGGTGAGCCGGTGGGCGCTCGCGATCCGGTCGATCTGGTCGGCGGCGGTGGCCTTGTCGGCGGCGGTCAGCCCGCCGTCGCGGTGGTAGACGACGACCAGCTCCGTGGCCTCACCACCGGGCAACCGGTCCTGGATCTTCGCGACCTGCGTGGAGTCGGCGCTCGCCGGCAGGTAGTCGATGGCACGGTCGCGCTGGACGTCCGCCAGCTTCGACGCGAACGGCGAGGCGATCGCGAGCACGGCGATCCACAGCCCGAGCACGAGCCAGGGCACGGCACGCCTTCGCCGCGCAGTTGTCCTTACGGCCCCCATCTGACGGGTCTCCCTCCGGTCCGGGTGTCTGGGTCGCTTCCAGACTCCCGGCGGGAAGGGGGCGGTTCGTCGGGCCGGAGGGCGAGTTCGGGGGTACTGCCCAGGGCGGCGGGGCGCCCGGAGTACTCCCCGGGGAGTACTGCGGTCGAGGGCGACGGCGAGCCGAGGCGTTTTTGAGCGCACTCTGTTGGCTCGTTTTCGCTCGACAGCGGCATACCTATTTCACGATCATGATGCCCGGCTCCGATGGGACAACGGGGACGGCCGCGGACCAGCCGCAACCAGACGTCCAGAGCCATGAGCAGCGCCGCGATCCGGCGCCGGTCAGGCGGTCGGGCCAGATACGGAACGTCGTCACATGTGCCAGGGGGAAACATGCAGCGAACAGCTGCGGAGCTGATAACGTCCGGACATTTCGCGTCTACGGAGCCGGGGGTGGACGTGCCGACGCGAAGCGGGGCGGAGGCCGTTCTGGTGCGTGTCTCCGAGCTTCTGCCCGGGGTTTCACCGCGGACCGAAGGTATCGACTGGGAGCACGTCGCCCGGCTGGCCGCCGTGGACGAGCGCCTGCCGCCGATCCTGGTGCGGCGCTCCGACCTGACGGTGGTCGACGGCCGGCATCGCCTGCTGGCGGCCCGGGCCCGGGGCGGGCAGACGATCGCGGTCGAGTTCTTCGAAGGCTCCGACGACGACGCGTTCCTGCGTGCCGTCCGAGCCAACGTGACGCACGGCCTGCCGCTCTCGCTGAAGGACCGACGAGCCGCCGTCGCCCGGGTCGTCGCCTCTCATCCTCACATGTCCGACCGGGCCATCGCGAAGGCCTCGGGTCTGAGCGCGAAGGCGGTGGCGAGCATCCGCGCGTGTTCAACCGCGGCGGGGCAGCAGTTGAACAGCCGCCTCGGGCAGGACGGACGCACCCGTCCGCTGAACGCTGCCGAGGGGCGGTGGCGGGCCGCGCGCATGATGGCGCAGAATCCGAACGCGTCCCTGCGCGAAGTGGCCCGGGTCGCGGGCATCTCACCGGCGACCGCCAGCGATGTGAAGAAGCGCGTCCAGGCGGGCCTTCCGCCGGCCGCCGTCCACCTGTCGGCGGGCGAGGACGCGGTGACGCCCGCACCGCTCGGCGAAGCGCCCGCCGCGCACATCGGCCTGTGGTCCGTTCCGGCTGCCTCGCCGGAGCGGCAGGAGTGCGGGCGCCCGCCACAGCCGCCTTCCGACCTGGTGCTCGCAAAGCTCCGGCGCGACCCCTCGCTGCGGCTTCGGGAAGACGGGCGCAACCTGTTGCGGCTCCTCCAGCACAACGCCGTGGCCGAATGGTCGGGGCTGAGCGGTGCCGTACCCCCGCACTGCGAGGAGCTCGTGGGACGGCTGGCACGCCAGTACGCCGAGCAGTGGCTGAAGTTCGCCCAGCGCCTGGAGCAGCGCGAGGGCATCGTCGCACCGCAGCGGGCGACGTCTTAATCGCCTACCTGCGCCTACCTTAAACGCCTTCGGACAGCAATGTTTCTTGTGCGCGCAACTTGAACACTTCCAGGTATCGGGTCCTGTTGATACGTTGAAAAAGTCGTCGCATGCGACTGAATCAGGCAGACCTAGATACCGGGAATTCTCGCATGATTAACTCAGATTTTTCTGTCAGTGACGAAGACGTACAGAACTTCCGGGAGCACGGCTTCCTGAAGCTCAATAAGATCTTCTCGGACGATCTCATCGAGCACATGAAGAAGCTCAGCACGTCGGAGATCGCCCCGCCGTCCGACAACTACGGTTCGGGCTTCAGCAAGCTGAAGTACGACGTGGGCAACGACGACCCGACGATCCTCGGCCTCATGAGCGACCCGACCTTCTCGGCCGCCATGGCCAAACTGACCGAGCAGCAGCTGTTCTTCACCCAGGGCCTCGGTTTCGAGCTGGAGAAGAACAAGAGCACTGGGTTCCCCTGGCATGTGGGGACCCAGAGCTTCGGCTTCCAGCGCCGCGAGGACGCGGGCTACACGATCTGGACGCCGCTGTGCGACATCGTCGCCGACGGCCAGCGCGGCGGCATGAAGTACGTCTCCAAGCAGCTCCTTTCGGGCGAGTTCGTGTACCAGCACATCAACCTGCTGCCCGAGTACATGAAGAGTGAGGCCGAGTCCGGCCGCGATCTCACCTACGCCGACTTCAGTGACCTCAAGAACAGCCTGATCAACTCGCCCCAGACGAAGAGTCTGCTGGACCACTTCGCCGTGGAGGACTCCTTCGAGCCGGGCGACGCCCTCATCTTCGACAAGTACGTCCTGCACCGCAGCGTCAAGCTCGAAGAGGGCCCGATCCCGTCGCGGCTGGCCTACGCCCTGCGCTTCTGCTCGATCGACGCCCGGTACGACAAGAGCCGCGTCGAGGCCCTGGCCTATCCGCGGGTCACCTTCAACTACGACGTCGGCAGCGAGTTCAACGAGAAGGTCGCGTCCGAGGACGGTGAGCAGGTCTACGCCAGCTCGTACTTCGACGGCACCCGCGAGGCCCGCACCCTGGACGCGGTGCGCGCTCCGCAGAACGGCTGACCCACGGTGGTGAGCACCACGCGTGGTCCCCGGGTCGGGCTGCGTCCGGCCGCAGCACAGGATCACGGGCAGCTTGCGGACATCGCGCGGGAGGCCTACGGGAAATACCTGGGCTTGGTCGACGAGCCGCCGGCCCCGCTTCTCCTCGACTACCGGAAAGTCGCGGCATCGGGCCGGTGCCATGTCGCCGCGACGGCGGATGGAATTCTCGGCATGGTGACGGTGGAGCCGGCCGATCCATATCTCGTGCTGCGTAATCTCGCAGTACGCCCGTCCGCCCAGGGCCAGGGAATCGGCAGAAATCTGGTTTCCCTTGTCGAGGATATGGCGCGGTCCGCGGGTATGCGGGGCGTGCGGCTGTGGACCCGCGCGGAGATGACGGACAACATTGCGTTCTACCAGGGTCTGCAATACGTCGTCACGCATTCCGAGCAGAACGAGCACGCGCACCGCGTTTTCCTCTGCAAGGACCTGGAAACCTAAAATCTTGATGGAAAAGGAAAAAAGTGGCTGCTGATTCCACGGTCATCGCGACCCGGCTTTCCAAAACGTTCGTCGCAGAGGTGAAGGAGCTGCCGCTCACCCCCGAGGTGATCGAGGAGCAAGGACGCGCGATCTACGAGACGTACCTGGAGCACAAGGTCCTGGTCTTCCGGTCACAAGACATAGCGGCCAGCACTTTCGCCAAGTTCGGCACGATCTTCGGTCGGCCCGAGGAACACCACGTCCTTAAACTCCGTCACCCCGAAGAGCCGACTCTCACGCTCCTGTCGAACCAGAACGAGCCGGGCCGGAACAAGGAAATGAAGACCTCCGGCCAGGGGTGGCACTCGGACTACTCCTACAAACTCGTACCCGGCAGCGCGACGATGCTGCACGGTCTGGAAATCCCGGCGGACGGCGGCGACACCCTCTTCGCCGACGCCGAGGCCGCCTTCGACGCGCTCCCCGAGGAGCGCAAGGCGTACCTGCGGACGCTTCGCGTGCGCCACCAGTACCGCTGGTCGCCGGACCGCGAGGACCCCTGGGCGCGGTGGAAGTACATCGGCCCGGAGGAGCGCAAGCAGACCCCGGAGATCACCCACCCGCTCGTGCGCCGCCACCCGGACACCGGTCGCGAGAGCCTCTTCATCCAGCCCCGCATCATCGGCAGCGTGGTCGCGATCGACGGGATGGAGGAGGCGGAGAGCACCGCGCTGATCGAGGAGCTCATCGCCCACATCACCAGCGCGCCCTACGTCTACCGGCACAAGTGGAGTCCGCTGGACGTCGTGGTCTGGGACAACAGGTGCGTCCTGCACTCGGCGACGACCAAGGACCTCGACGAGCGCCATGTGCGGCGGCTGCTGCGCCTGACCACCCACGGTCAGCCGGTGACCCCCTCGCTTCCGGAAGTCGGCCACAGCAGGCTCTCCCCCCGGGCATGACCGCGGCCCCACCCGTAGCCGCACGTGCCCGGAGCCCCCTCCCTCGCTCCGGGCACGTGCCCGGCTGCGCCCGTACACCCGCGGTCCCGACCGCCCGAGCCCATTCGTGAGCGAGAACCACCATGCCCTCCGGTATCCCCATTCGTAGCGCCGCCAACGACCTCTACTCCCACATGCTCGAGATCCTTGAGCGCCTGGTGGGATTCGACACCACCAGCCACAAGTCGAACCTCGAACTGATCGGCTACATCCGGGACTTGCTCGCCGGCAACGGCATCACGAGCGAGCTCCACTGGAACGAGGAACGCACCAAGGCCAACTTGGTGGCGACCGCGGGCGCCGGAGACAGCGGTGAACGCGGCGTCGTGTGGTCCGCGCACACAGACGTCGTTCCGGTCGACGGCCAGTCGTGGTCGGCCGACCCCTTCACGCTGCGCGTCACCGAGAGCGTCGCCATCGGCCGCGGAACCGCGGACATGAAGGGCTTCATCGCCTGCTGCCTGGCCATCCTGTCCCGGGTCGACCAGGACCGCCTCGCCACGCCCCTCACCCTCATGCTCACGTACGAGGAGGAAGTGGGCTGCGTCGGAGCGCGTCGGCTCGTCGAAGAGATGCGTACCTGGGAGGGCCGGGTCAAGGGCTGCATCGTCGGTGAACCGACCGGGCTGGCCGTGGTGGTGGGCCACAAGGGCAAGCAGAACCACCGGATCACCTTCAAGGGCGAACCCAAACACGCCGCGCTCGCCCCGCTGATGCCGAACCCGATCGCCGCCGCCGCCGCGGTCATCGGCCACGCCCAGTCCCTCAACGAGACGTTCCGGTCCGAAGGACCCCACGACGACCGGTTCGACATCGGCCACTCGTGGATCAACGTGGGGCGCGTCGACGGTGGGGTGAAGCCCAACATCGTTCCCGAGGACTGCGTCGTGGAGTTCGAGGTCAGGAACATCCCCGGGCACGAGTGCGACGGTATCGCCACCGAGATCGGACGCTTCGCCACCGCAGACGTGCTGACGGACATGCGGACCAGGTCCGCCCTCGCCGAAGTCCGCCCCGAACAGCTCTCCGACACCCCGTCCTTCGCCATCGATCCGGCGCACGAGTTCGTCACCTTCGTGCGGGAGGCGTTCGGTACGAAGGACGCCCCCCGGTTCGTCCCCTTCGGGACCGAGGCCGGACTCATCTGGGGCCGTGCGGGGATCCCCACGGTCGTCTGCGGTCCCGGTGCCATCACCGAGGCGCACACCGCCGACGAGTTCGTCTCCCTGGACCAGCTCAAGCAGTGCCTCCAGTACCTGCAGTCGCTCCCGCTCACCTGAGGACCCATGCCGCAGACCGCGGTCACCGGCCCGGTCGGCCCTCGATCACGAATGTACGGACGCGGCGGTTGCCATGTTCGATAAGGAGAACCGAGTGAAGAGCGACGGCTCGCTGGACACGGAGACGAGACCGGAGCCCGTCGAACAGCGCCCCCGGCTCGGCAGGCAGTTCGGGAAGCTGTGGACCGCCACGTCCGCCTCGGCCGTCGGCGAAGGGGTGTCGCTGGCCGCCGCGCCCCTCATGGCCAGCACCCTGACCGACGACCCGCGGCTGATCGCGGGCGTGAGCATGGCCCTGACGCTGCCGTACGCACTGTTCGGCATACCGGCGGGCGTCCTCGTCGACCGGGTCGACCGGCGCCGGGCCATGGCCCGCATCGACCTCTTCCGCGGCCTGCTGATCTCCGCCTTCGTCGCGTCGGTCGCGCTGGGCTTCGGCAGCCTCTGGGCGCTGTACGTGTGTTTCTTCCTGATCGGAACCTGCGAGACCTTCTTCCGTAACGCCGCCCAGATCCTCGTGCCGTCCGTCGTGTCCGAGGAGCACCTCGTCGCGGCGAACGGGCGGATCATGGGGTCGGAGACGGTCGGCAGCCAGTTCCTCGGGCCCCTCATCGGTTCGTCGCTCTTCGTACTCGCCCCCGCTGTCCCGTTCGGCGTGAACGCGGCCACGTTCTTCGCCTCCGCGATCCTGCTCACCCGCCTGCAGCTCCCGGCGGGCGACGCCCTGCCCCAGCCCACCGCGGAACGCCCCCGGCTGCTCGCCGACATGGCCACCGGCGTGCGCTGGCTGTTCAAG
Organism: Streptomyces cyaneus; assembly: GCF_004028635.1. Taxonomy (GTDB): domain Bacteria; phylum Actinomycetota; class Actinomycetes; order Streptomycetales; family Streptomycetaceae; genus Streptomyces; species Streptomyces cyaneus. The sequence goes on from NZ_ML138678.1 coordinate 896,113, forward strand.
CACCGGCTGCTGCGCAACCTGTCGCTGACGGCCGGAGCGATCAACCTCGTCTACACCGGCGCGCTGGCCGTGCTCGTCATCTACGCACACCGCGAACTGGGGCTCTCCGACGTCGGTTACGGCGTGCTGGTCGCCTGCCAGGCCGTGGGCGCGATCAGCGCCGCGAAACTGTCGCCCCCACTGGTCCGGCGGATCGGCAACGGGTGGGCACTCGTGAGCGTGGTCGTGGCGATCGGGTGCAGCAATCTGATCATCTGGCTCGTCCCCAACGCCTGGGCCGTCGGCCTCGCCCTCGCTCTGGGCGCATGCGCCAGCGTGACCTGGAACATCGTCACCGTGGTGCTGCGGCAGACACTCGTCCCCAAGGACCTCCAGGGCCGGGTCAACAGCATCTACCGGCTCCTCGCCTGGGGTGCGCTGCCGATCGGCGCCGGTCTGGCCGGCGTGATCTCCAAGAGCCACGGCACCCCTGCCGTGTACGCGCTCGGTGTGGGCCTCATGGCCGTCGTCGCCGTCCGCCTCTCCTTCGGTGCCCGCAAGTGGTTCGCCCACGCCTGAGCCGTCGACCTACCGAAAGTGAACCTCCCCATGAAGCTCTCCGCCCCGTGCGCCCCCCGGTCGGGACTCGGCACCGAGTACCTCGACCTGCTGAAGCAGCGGCAAGCCGACCCCGCCGAGCTGACCCAGCACGTGATCGCCGACGAACTCGTCACGGTGGCGTACAAGGGCCGGTTCCTCGCCTCCCCCGTCTTCCTCTCCGCCGAGGAACGCCGTTCGGTCGCGGGCGACCTGTACCAGATCCACCGGCTGCTGACCGAGCTGCCCGAGCGGCTCTTCGGCGGTGACACCGCGGCTCTGGCCCGGGCGGTCGGGATGACCGAGATCCAGGCCGACGTCGTCAGGCGCGCGGCGGCCGCGGGCCAGCCGCTGCTGCCGCTCGCCCGCTCCGACCTCTACCGCGGCGCCGACGGCTTCAAGCTGCTGGAGCTCAACATCACCAGCGCCCTGGGCGGTTTCGAGAACGCCGGCATCAACCGGGCCATGCTCATGCACCCGGCCCTCGCCGACTTCGTCACGCAGCATGGGCTTGCCTACGCGGACACCTTCGGCGGCATCGTCGAGATGCTGTACGCGGAGTGCGCCGCGCACATGGACCGCGAGAGCCGCCCCGTCGTCGCCCTCGTCGACTGGCCCGAGAGCTTCAAGTCCTACGAGCCCCGCCTGAAGGTCATGGCGGCACTGTTCGACGAGGCCGGGATCGACGCCGTCCCCTGTCATGTCGGTCAGATCACCGACCGCGACGGCCGCCTCGAGGTGGCGGGCCGCACCATCGACGTGTTGTACCGCTTCTTCCTCGTCGAGGAGATCGAGACCGCCGCCGACGCAGAGTTCGTCGAGCCGCTGCTGCGCGCCTTCGAAGAGGGCAGGGTCGGCATGTTCAGCCGCTTCGACTCGGAGCTGTACGGAAACAAGGGTGCGCTCGCCATGCTGTCGGACGACCGCAACCGCTCCGCCTTCACCGCCGAGGAGCAGGCCTGCATCGACCGGTTCCTGCCGTGGACCCGGCACGTACGGGCCACGGCCACGGACGCCGCGGGCGAAGAGGTCGACCTCGTGAAGTACGCCGTGGCGCACCAGGAGGACCTGATCCTCAAGCCGACCCTGCTGCACGGCGGCAGCGGCATCGTGCCCGGCTGGACCGTCGGCGCCGAGGAGTGGCTGGCCGCGCTCACGGCGGCGATGGACGGGCCGTACGTGGTCCAGGAGCGGATCCGGCCCGTCCCGGAGATCTTCCCCGCGGACGACGGCGTGGGCACCCAGGAACTCTTCCTCAACTGGGGCGTGTTCCTCATCGACCCGCAGGTCACCGGAACAGACGGCTACAACGGCTGCCTGGTCCGGGGCAGTACCGACCCCGAAGTGGGTGTCGTGAGCATGACCGGTGGGGCCCGGGTCGCCTGCTCCTTCTACGAGACCGGCGAAGCCGTCACGTCGGCCTGACCCGCGAAAGACCGAGAAGGACGTACTGATGAAGATCGCAGTGGTCGACGGCCATTCGACGGGCCGTGCCCTCGTCTCCGCACTCCGTGCCCGGGGCAGCGTCTGCGTGCACGTGCAATCCTCCCCGCAGATGGCGGAGTTCTTCACCCGCGGCTTCCGCGCCGACGACTTCGAAGTCCTGCTGGACGGCAGCGGCGACCTCGTCCCGCTCGCCCGGCAGCTCGCCGGACTGGGCGTGGACCGGGTCGTGGCGGGCACCGAGTCGGGCGTGATGATCGCCGACACCCTCAGCCACCTCATGGAACTGCCGGGCAACCGATACGAGACGCTCGCGGCCCGGCGCGACAAGAAGCTGATGGCCGAAACGGCGGCCGCCGCGGGAGTGGCCGTGCCACGCGGAACGGAGGTGGCCGACGCGGACGAGGCCGCGGTGTGGTTCGCGGCGAGTGGCCTGACCGCGGCCGTGGTCAAGCCGCTGAACAGCGCCGGCACCGACAACGTGCGGTTCTGCGGGACCGAGGAGGAGGTGCGCGACGCGTGCAAGTCCGTCCTCGCCTCCGACAACCTCTTCGGACAGCCCAATGCCACGGTCCTGGTCCAAGAACGGGTGCACGGCGTCGAGTACTACGCCAACACCGTCTCGCACGACGGAGTCCACCGCTTCGCCGAACTGTGGCGTTACACCAAGCGGACCGGCAGCGGTGGCCGTCCCGTCTACGACTACGAGGAGCCGGTGCCGGTCGGCTCCGCCGAGGCGGCGGTCCTGCGCGGCTTCGTCACCGAAACCCTCGACGCCCTGGGCGTCGTGTCCGGGGCGGCCCACACCGAAGTGATGATGACCGAGCGAGGCCCGGTCCTCATAGAGTCCGGCGCCCGGCTCGGCGGCGGCACCGCGCCGGAGGTGGTGGAGCGCTACGCGGGCACGTCACAGACCGGCCTGCTGGCCGACACCCTGATGGACCCGGCACGGCTGGCCTCCTTCGACGAGGCGTCCGTCAAGGGGGCCGGGGCGCTGCGCAACGTCGCCCTCATCAACCCCACGGCGGGCATCGTCAAGTCGCTGGACTGGACCGAGCGTCTGCGGGCGCTGCCCACCCTGCTCCACCTCTCGCACGGGGCCGTCGTAGGCCAGTACCTCCCCGACACCACCGACCTGATCAATTCGCCCGGATACGTCTTCCTGGCCGCCGAGGACCCGCGGGACATCGAGCGCGACTACCGCGCCCTGCGCGCCATGGAGGAAGAAGGCCTCTACACCCGCTGACCGATGAATCGCCGACCCAACAGGTCGGGCAGAGAAAGGAACCAGTAGTGCCGCCCGTACCCGGCATAAGCCATGACCACCTCCTCGTGCTGCTCATGCAGATCGGTGCCCTGCTGATCCTCGCGACCGGCCTCGGAAGGCTGGCGCTGCGCCTCGGCCTGCCCGCAGTGGTCGGCGAGTTGCTCGCCGGCATCCTCGTAGGGCCCTCCCTGCTGGGGAACGCCGCCCCCGACCTGTCCAACTGGCTGCTGCCCAGGAACCCGGAGCAGATGCACCTCCTCGGCGCGATCTCGCAGCTGGGCGTGCTGCTCCTGGTCGGCCTGACCGGTGCTCACATCGACCTCGGCCTGCTGAGCCGCAAGCGCGTGGCTATCGGCTGGGTCAGCGCGGGCAGCGTGCTCCTTCCGTTGGCGCTCGGCATCGGGCTGGGCTTCCTGCTCCCGGCATCGGTGATGGGCGAGGACGGTGATCGGCCCACCTTCGCCCTCTTCATCGGCGTGGCCATCGCGGTCAGCGCGCTCCCGGTGATCGCGAAAACCCTGATGGACATGAAGCTCCTGCACCGTAACGTCGGCCAGGTCATCATCGGAGCGGCCGCGGTGAGCGACATCCTGGGCTGGCTGCTGCTGTCGATCGTCTCGGCCATGGCGACGGCGGGCTTCCGGCTCGGCGTGGTGGCCGAGTCCGTCGGCTACCTGCTGATCGTGCTGGCCGTGACGGTGTTCCTCGCCCGGCCGCTGATAGGCCGGCTGCTGCGCCCGATCGAGCGTTCCACGAACCCGGGAGAGCTGGGCATCGCGGCCGTCGTCGTGCTGATCGTGCTGTCCGCGGCCGGGACGCATGCCCTGAAGATGGAGCCCATCCTCGGAGCGTTCCTGTGCGGCATCATCATCGGCTCCCTGGGGCCGGGAAGCCGCCGCTTCCTGGAAGCCCTGCGGCCGTTCGTCATGGCGATCCTCGCGCCGCTGTTCCTCGCGACCGCGGGACTCCAGGTCGACCTGTCCGCGCTGAAGGACCCCTCGGTGCTCGGAGCCGGGCTGATCACCCTGGCGGTCGCCGTCGGAGCGAAGCTCGTGGGCGGCTACGCCGGAGCCCGGCTGGGCAAGCTGAACCACGACGAGTCCCTGGCCATCGGAGCGGGCCTGAACGCGCGGGGCGTCGTGGAGATCGTCCTGGCCTCGGTCGGCCTGAGCATCGGCGTGCTCAACACCGCTTCGTACACCATCGTCGTCCTCGTCGCGGTGGTCACGTCGGTCATGGCGCCGCCGCTCCTGCGCCGCACCACGAGCCGCATCGCCCAAACGACCACCGAGATCGAACGCGAACGCGACTACGCCGCCGCGCAGCCGGTCGCGAAGTGACCACGCGGACGCATCTAGCAGGCCCGGCAAGGAGTTTCACCCCATGACCGTGCGAGAGCTGTCGCATGTCGAGCTGTACACGAAGGACAAGATCCCTCCGGTCCACCACCTCGTCTCGGCCCTCGGCTACGAGCGGACGGCGGACTGCGTCGAAGTGGACCGGAGCTCCGTACTGCTGGAGCGCGGTGGCGTTCGCCTGGTGGTCACGTCGGGCTGTGCGACGCGCGGCTTCGTGTCGCGGTACGGGGAGGGCATAGCGGACATCGCCGTCCTGTGCGACGACGTGGCCACGATCCGGGACGCCGCGCTGGCTGCCGGTGCCACGGTCACGTACTCGGCCCAGGGCGACCCGGTCGTCGCCGGCATCGGCGAGGTCGTCCACACGCTGCTGCCCCTGGCCGGGCACGACCCCCGCGCCCTGCCGGCCGGGCGCGCATGGGTCCCGTTCCCCGGGCGGACCCAGCCTGCGGGACGCGGGGACGCGCTGGACTGCTTCGTCCTGCACCTGGATCCCGACGTGCTGGAACGCTACGCGCAATTCTGTACGGACGTCTTGGGCTTCGCCCGCCCGGCTCCCGCGGAGTTCACCGCCGGGGGCCGGACGGTCACCGGCCTCGCGGTGTACGGCACTTCGGGGCAGGTGGCGTTCGCCCTCGTCGCCAGGGCCGGCGCATTGCCGCAGTGGCCGGACGTCCTCGACGAAGGTCACGCCGTGCCCACGGGCCCGGACCGGGCCCTCCTCCGGACCGGCTCGTTGAATCGCCGCTGACGGGCAGCGGACTGACCGGTCGGCCGGTGGCGGTGCCGCCGACGGGCCGGGAATGCGTCGGCGGCACCGGCCCGTCACACCACCCAGTGCGGGCGGCGGTCGGCCGACGGGGTGCGCAGCCCACGCCCCATGGCTGCGGCCATGCGTTGTACGGCCTCGCGCAGGATGTCGGGCGGCATCGTGTACGGGATGCGCAGGCGGTTCTCGAAGACGCCTGGATCGGTGGTGAAGCAGGCCCCGCCCTCGATCCGCACGCCGTGCTCCAGGGTCCGCTCGGCGAGAGTGGTCGCGACGGGTTCGCCGAGGTCGACCCAGAGCGACAGCCCGCCCGGCGGCAACTGCCACCGCCACCGGGGGAAGTGCTCCGTCAACGCCCCGGCCAACGCTCCCCGTTGCTCGCGTACTCGCGCCAGATGGCTCGGCAGCAGGTCCTCCGCACCGCTGAGCAGCTCATGGGCCAGGAGCTGATCCAGCACGGAGCCGCCCAGGTCGGTGGCGATTCGCTGGGCCGCGAGCTCCGTAACGAGCCGCGCGGGCGCGCGCAGCCAGCCGATGCGCAGACCGCCCCAGTGGGTCTTGCTCATCGAGCCGATGGTGATGACCCGGCCGGGCCCGCCCGGCGCCGCGTGGGAGGCGAAGGGCCGCGGGGCGGGCAGGTCGAGGGCCAGATCGGCTGTGGTCTCGTCGATCACCAGCCAGCTGTCGGCGGGCCGGGCGGCGCACAGCACACGGACCCGATCCTCGTCGGGCATCAGCAGACCCGTCGGGTTGTGGAAGTCCGGCATGAGGAAGGCCAGTTGGGGCACCGTCTGACGCAGCGTGGCCTCGATGGCCTCGACGTCCCAGCCGTGGTCCGAGACGGGCACGGACACGGTGCGCAGGCGTGCGCGGCGCATGGCTTCCAGAGCGTTCGGATAGGACGGGTTCTCCACCATCACGCGGTCGCCCGGCGCGGCCAGGAGCCCGAGGACCAGAGTGAGCGCGTGCTGCGCCCCGGACGTGATGAGGATTTGCTCGGGGACCGTCGCGAGCCCGCGCCGGGTGAACCTGTCGGCGACCGCGGCCCGTAGCTCCGGCAACCCGTACGGGTGGTAGCCGGCGGCGCGGGTATGCACGGCCAGCTGCGGTGCGACCCTGCCGAGGGCGTCGGCCAGCACGTGCGAGGGCAGGCCGGGGGCCGCCCTGGCGAGGTCGATGGTGGTGTCGGAGGGCGGGAGCGCCCGGCTGACCTTGTGGGGCAGAACCTCTTTGGGCAGGGCGGTCCAGGTCCCGGAGCCCTGCCGACTGTGGGCGTACCCGCCGGCGCGGAGCAGGTCGTAGGACGCGGTGACGGTGGGCCTGCTGAGGTTGAGGGCCGTGGCCAGTGCCCGCTCGGCGGGCAGCCTGATGTGCAACGCGACCTGGCCGTCGAGGATCAGCGCACTGATCGCTTCGGACAGCTGGCGGTACGCAGGCCGTGCCCCTGTGAGGTCGGGCAGCAGGGCGGCCAGCTGGCGCCCGCTGAGGGCTCGTGCGGCGTGGTTCATCGGGCCACTTGGCACAGATTGGCCAATGTGTTCATACCAATCTCCCCGAATTGGCTATCCAATTGCCGCCGCCGACTCTACAGACTCGCCGTCAGGTGCAGGGAGCACTCCAGGACACCAGAGGAGCAACCATGGGAAACGCCACCGCGCGGCGGCCACAGCGGGACGCGCGCGCGGACGGTCGTCCGCTGCCTCCCCTCACCTACGTGCCCCTCGGCGAGCGTCCGCTCCGGCGCCTGGTTCAGCTGCTCGCCGGGCTGACCCTGTACGGCTTCAGCCTGTCGTTGCTGGTCCGGGGGGCGCTGGGCGTCAACCCATGGAGCGTGCTGTACGAGGGACTGCAGCGGCATTCGTCGTTGAGCTTCGGCACCATCAGCGCTGTCGTGGGGGTGGTGGTCCTGCTGGCGTGGCTACCGCTCCGGCAGCGGCCGACGCTCGGCACCTTCGCCAACGTCGCCGTGCTCGCTTGCTCGTCGGACCTGGGCCTCTCGCTCATACCCCAGGACCTGGGGCTGCCGGCCCGGATCGGCCTGCTGCTGACGGGCATCCTCCTCAACGGATTCTCCGTCGCCGTCTATGTCGGCGCGCGCTTCGGCCCGGGTCCCCGGGACGGGCTGATGACCGGGGCCGCGTCGGTGACGGGGCGCTCCATACGGCTCGTCCGCACGACGCTGGAGGTCGCCGTCCTCGCCGTGGGCTGGACCCTCGGCGGGACCGTGGGCATCGGCACCGTCCTCTACGCACTGCTGGTCGGGCCGGTCACGCAGTTCTTCCTGCCGCGCTTCACCTACCGCCGCGCGACCGAACCGGCCCACCGCCGGCAGGCCGCGGGCGGGGCCATGAAGTGACGGGCCGGCGTCCGCACGAGGCCGGGTCCTGAGTACAGGCACTCAGGACCCGGCCCTGTCTTCCAGGAATGCTGGCACCCATGTCGGACCCCGCCCCCTCCCCCGCACCGCCCACCGGCCTCCCGCAGTTCCGCGGTGAGAACGTGCCGCCCCCGCACACCGGCCGCCGGCGGCTGCCCGTCGCCGGGGACATCGCCCTGGCCGTCGGACTGCTCGTCCTCGATGCCATCGGGGCCCTCGCGGCCTTCCTGCTCGGCATCGACGTCAGCGGCGACTGGAAACCGTTCGATCCGGGCGCGGACAACTCCGACGTCACTCTCACGATCAACTGGCTCTACGTGGGCACCGCAGCCGGCGTCATACTGCTGACCGCCGCACTGCTGTGCCTGCTCCGCGCCGTCGTCAGCGCCTGCCTTCAGGTGCTCGCCGGCGTCGCCGTACTGTTCCTGGCCGTGAGCGGCACGCAGTACGACCAAGAGCGCGGCACCCGGGCCTACGACGGCGTGCGTGCCGCCGCTGCCAGCAGCCGGGTCACGTCGTCGCCGCAGATGGTGAGGGCGGCGCCGACCGTCGCGAGGACATCGCGCTCGGCGGGCGTGTAGGGACCGTCGGCCAGCGCGATACGCGCCCCCTGGAGCAGGATCGACTCCCGCCCGGCCGGTGCGAGGTGCGGGGCCAGCGGGTCCAGCGCCTCGTGCAGCTCTATGGCCAGCCCGGCACCGCAGGGCTCGGAGAAGACCCGCCCGGTGTCGGCCGCCAGCGCCTCGACCAGGGCGTCCAGCTGTTCCTCCGTGCAGTCGTCGAACCCGGCCGCGCGCACCGTGGCCGCCGCGGCCTCCAGGGACGGACGGGCGCAGGTGCCGCCCGCGGCCAGTACCGCGAGGGCGACGGTGTGTACGGCGTCGCGGAGCATCGCGGAGAAGCGGGTGGTGGTCGGGTGGTCCAGGACATCGGTGCCGAAGTGGCGACGGCAGGCCGCGCACTCCACGACGGGACCGGTCTCGCCACGCGGCAGGACGGGCACGCCGAGGAAGGTGAAGCGGCGATGCCCGCTCAGCCGCTGGTAGTTGCGGTCGCCCCCACACCCTGGGCAGAAGAACTCGCCGTCACCGACGGCCGACCACGCGGTGCGGGTGCCCAGGATGCGCGCAAGCCTGGCGGCACGGCCGTCTTGTCCCCGTCCTGGCAGCACGTCGCACCTCCGTAACGCCGCGGCAACATCGCCGCGCTTGCGTGATGTTAGCCACATCACGGACGCGGAGTCAGCACCCTGGACGAGACCTTCCCGTGACCTGCACAGCCCAATGGCCGAAAATGGACGGGCCCCGCCCACCGGAACATGGCAGGCGGGACCTTTGAGCGCCGGGGCACGCCACGCCCTAAAGGGGCGCGGGGAACTGCGCGACCAGCCACAACGGCGCCGCACTCACCCACTCTCCAGTGGACCTACGGCGAGAAGGAATGGCCCACCCCGCGGAGCGAACCGTCAGCGAGCAGCCCGGTTGACAGCGGACACGACCGCCTTCAGCGAGGCCCGCGTCGTGTTGGCGTCGATGCCGATCCCCCACAGCACCTTGCCGTCGATCGCACACTCGATGTACGACGCGGCCTGCGCGGACGCACCCTCACTCATCGTGTGCTCCTGGTAGTCCAGCAGCCGTACGTCGATGCCGATGGACTGCAGGGCGTCGAAGAAGGCCGAGATCGGACCGTTGCCGGAGCCGGTCAGGACCGTGTCCTGACCATCGACCGTGGCCTCCACCTTCAGCGTGTCCACGCCGTCGGTGTCGGTGGTCGACTGGTTGTTCTTGACCTGGATCCGACCCCAGGGGTTCTCCGGGTTCGGCAGGTACTCGTCCTGGAAGACCGCCCAGATGTCACCGCCGGTGACCTCGCCGCCCTCGGCGTCCGTCTTGGCCTGGATGAGCTTGGAGAACTCGATCTGCATCCGGCGCGGCAGGTCCAGCTTGTGGTCGTTCTTCAGGACGTACGCGATACCGCCCTTGCCGGACTGCGAGTTGACGCGAATGACCGCCTCGTACGACCGTCCGACGTCCTTGGGGTCGATCGGCAGGTACGGCACCGCCCACTCGATGTCGTCCACCGTCACACCCTTGGCGGCCGCCTCGGCCTCCATGGCGTCGAAGCCCTTCTTGATGGCGTCCTGGTGGGAGCCGGAGAAGGACGTGTAGACCAGGTCGCCCACGTACGGGTGGCGCGGGTGGACCTCCATCTGGTTGCAGTACTCCCACGTACGACGGATCTCGTCGATGTCGGAGAAGTCGATCTGCGGGTCGACGCCCTGCGAGAACAGGTTCATGCCCAGGGTGACCAGGTCGACGTTGCCGGTGCGCTCGCCCTGCCCGAACAGGCAGCCCTCGACGCGGTCGGCGCCGGCCATCAGCGCCAGCTCGGCGGCGGCGACGGCCGTACCGCGGTCGTTGTGCGGGTGGACGGAGACGCAGACGTACTCACGGCGCGACAGGTTGCGGCTCATCCACTCGAAGCGGTCCGCGTGCGTGGACGGCGTCGAACGCTCCACCGTGGCGGGCAGGTTGAGGATGATCTCGCGGCCCGGACCCGGCTGGTAGACGTCCATCACCGCCTCGCAGACCTCCAGCGCGAAGTCCAGCTCGGTGTCGGTGAAGATCTCGGGGCTGTACTGGTAGCCGAACTCCGTCTCCGGGCCCAGCAGCTTCTCGGCGTACTCCATCACCAGGCGGGTGCCGTCGACGGCGATCTGCTTGATGTCGTCCTTGGAGCCGCGGAAGACCACCCGGCGGAAGACGGGGGCCGTGGCGTTGTACAGATGGACGGTGGCCCGCTTGGCGCCCTTCAGGGACTCCACCGTGCGCTCGATCAGGTCCTCGCGGGCCTGGGTCAGTACGGAGATCGTCACATCGTCCGGGATCGCGCCCGGCTCCTCGATGATCGAGCGTACGAAGTCGAAGTCGGTCTGCCCCGAGGCCGGGAAGCCGACCTCGATCTCCTTGTAGCCCATCTTGACCAGCTGGTCGAACATCCGGCGCTTGCGCTCGGGCGACATCGGGTCGATCAGGGCCTGGTTGCCGTCGCGCAGGTCGGTGGAGAGCCAGCGGGGGGCGACGGTGATCCGGTTGTTCGGCCAGGTGCGGTCGGCGATGTCGACCTGCTCGTACTGGCCGTACTTGTGGATCGGCATGCGGCTGGGCTGCTGGCGGTTCGCCATGATGCGGGGGCTCCTCAGGATGTCCGGAAGGACGGCCGACGACGCAACGCCAAGCTCCGCGGGGAGGGAGTCGACCTGGACTACAGGCCCTCGCCGCGGCAGCTAAGAAGAAGCAGCCCGAAACGCATGATGCTCCGCATGCTAGCCGAGCCACTCCCCGTGCGGGGCGTCGTATCAGTATGCGGGACCCGGAGGGCGAATAGGACAAAAAGTGCGCCATACCACTTCGTCACGGAGCGTGCAGCTCCCTGTCCGCATATTTCACCAATCATGGTTGCGGGTAGTGACAGCCGCATAACCCAGTGCAAGGGTGCCGGGCATGACGACGAACGGGGGCTTCGAGCCCGTCTTCTGCACCGTCGTACCGCCACATGTCCTCGACAAGCTGGCACGGAACGACGACCCCGCACTCTCCGGTCCCGCCCAGCGGACCCTGATGCGCGACAGCGAGCTGCGCGGCAGGCGCCGCGTCACGACCGAGTTCGCCCTCGCGGCCGCCCCGACGGCGAAGGCACCGTCGGACCAGCCGCTGCGCACCATCTACGACGCCGAGCACAAGACCGCCCTGCCCGGCACCAAGGTCCGCGGCGAGGGCCAGGACCCCGGCCAGGACGCCACGGTCAACCGCGCCTTCTCCGGCCTCGGCGCGACCTTCGAGCTCTTCCTCAAGGCCTACCAGCGCCACTCCATCGACGGCGACGGCCTGCCCCTGGACGCCACCGTCCACTACGACGAGAACTACAACAACGCCTTCTGGAACGGCGAGCAGATGGTGTTCGGCGACGGTGACGGCGAGATCTTCCTCGACTTCACCATCCCCATCGACGTCATCGGCCACGAGCTCACCCACGGCGTCACCCAGTACACGGCCAACCTCACCTACTACGGCCAGCCCGGCGCGCTGAACGAGTCGATGTCGGACGTCTTCGGCGCCCTCATCAAGCAGTACACGCTCGGCCAGACCGCCGCCGAGGCCGACTGGCTGATCGGCGCGGGCCTGCTCGCGCCCAGCGTCACCGGCAAGGCCCTGCGCTCCATGAAGGAGCCGGGCAGCGCGTACGACGACGACGTCCTCGGCAAGGACCCGCAGCCCGCGACCATGGACGACTACGTCCGCACCGGCCGCGACAACGGCGGCGTCCACATCAACTCCGGCATCCCCAACCACGCCTTCTACCTGGCCGCCACCGCGCTCGGCGGCCACGCCTGGGAGAAGGCGGGCCAGATCTGGTACGACGTCCTGACCGGCGGCGAGCTCTCGGACCGGGCCCTGTTCGCCGACTTCGCGGCGCTGACCGTCAAGGCCGCGCGCGAGCGCTTCGGCGACGGCGGCGAGGAGCTCCAGGCCGTGTCGAAGGCGTGGGAGCAGGTCGGGGTGCGGATCCTCTGAGTCCGTACTAGACAGGAACCCATGCGTATTCAGGTACGGCGCACGGGCGGATTCGCGGGCATCGAGCGGCTTGCCGAGGTGGACACCTCGGGGCGGCCCGACGCCCAGGAGTGGCAGGCCCTGGCCGAGCGCGCGGTCGCGTCCGGCCGGGGCACGCCCCCCATCGGAGTTCCGGACGGCTTCAGCTACCAGATCACCGTGGACGGCAACACGGTGTACTGCTCGGACCCCCGGCTCACGGACGAGCAGCGCAAGCTGATCAGCCGGGTGCTGAAGGAAGGGGCGTAACTGGTTGTTCCCGCCAGCCCGTTGACTTCCGTTACCGCCGGTACGGATGATCCGGCGCATGGCGACTGATGCGCGCGGCGCGACGAACCCGATACCCCAGTTCCCGGCCGGCTTCCTGTGGGGCGTCTCGACCTCCGCCCACCAGATCGAGGGGGCGGTCGACGAGCGCGAGGCATCCGTGTGGGACACCTTCACGGCCGAGCCGGGACGGGTGAAGGACGGCTCCACGGCCGCGGTGGCCTGCGACCACTACCACCGCCACGGCGAGGACGTGGCCCTGCTGGCCGACCTGGGCGTGGACGCGTACCGCTTCTCGATCTCCTGGCCGCGGGTGCGCCGGGAGGGCGGCCTGGACTTCTACGACCGCCTGGTGGACGAGCTGTGCGAGGCGGGCGTGCGCCCGGTCCCGACCCTCTTCCACTGGGACCTCCCGGTGGCCCTTCAGGAGAAGGGCGGCTGGCTGGAGCGGGACACGGCGTCGCGTTTCGCCGAGTACGTGTCCGTCGTCGCCGACCGCCTCGGCGACCGCGTGCACAAGTGGATCACCCTCAACGAGCCCGCCGAACACACCCTGTTCGGGCACGCCCTGGGCGCCCACGCCCCCGGCAAGCAGCTCATGTTCGACGCCCTCCCGGTCGCCCATCACCAGCTGCTCGCCCACGGCCTGGCGGTACGGGCCCTGCGCGCGGCCGGCGCCACGGACATCGGAATCGCCAACTCGCACGGGCCGACGTGGCCGGCGTCGCGGGAGGCGGCGGACGTGGAGGCCGCGGACTTCTACGACGTCCTGCTCAACCGGCTGTTCGCCGAACCGCTGCTGCTGGGCGAATACCCGGCGGGGCTGGGCGAGTTGATGCCGGGCGACGTCTCGGCCGACCTCAAGGTGATCGCCGAACCGATCGACTGGTACGGCATCAACTACTACGCGCCGACGCGGGTGGGCGCACCGCAGGGCACGGACATCGAGTTCGGCGGCCTGACGATCCCTGCTGAACTCCCCTTCTCCGTAAGACAGATCGAGGATGTCCCGGTCACGGACTTCGGCTGGCCGGTGGTGCCGGAGGGCCTGACGGAGCTGCTCACCGGTTTCCGTGAGCGCTACGGCGACCGGCTCCCCCCTGTCGTCATCACGGAGAACGGCTGCTCGTACGAGGGGACCGACGACCAGGACCGGATCACCTACCTGGACGGTCATGTGCGGGCCCTGCACAAGGCGATCGAGGCGGGCGTCGACGTACGCGGCTATTTCGTCTGGTCGCTGCTGGACAACTTCGAGTGGGCGGAGGGATACGCCCGCCGGTTCGGGCTGGTGCACGTGGACTTCGAGGATTCCGCAGCCCTCACCAGGACCCCCAAGGCGTCGTACGCCTGGTACCGGGAACTGCTCCGGGCCCAGAGGTGACCACGGCCCTCGCGGAGCCGGTCGACCGGGTCGGCAAGGGCTGGACGGCGGCGCTGTCGCTGGCCAACGTGGCGATCTGGGTGGGCTGGTACGGCCCCCTGCAGATCCTCCTCGCCCAGCAGGCGGAGGACTTCGCGCCCGGCACGGGGATGTCGAAGGAGATGCTGCTGGCCTGGGTGACGGGCGTGGGCGCGGCCGTGTCCTTGCTGGCCAACCCGTTCTTCGGCGCCCTGTCGGACCGCACCACGGCCCGCTGGGGCCGCCGTACCCCGTGGATCGTCGCCGGCGCGGCGGGCGGCGCGCTGTCGCTGCTACTGCTCGCCGAGGCGGACGGGCTGTGGACCATGGCGGTCGGCTGGTGCCTGGTCCAGCTGACCCTGAACGCGGCCTTCGCGGCGGTGACGGCGGCCGTGCCGGACCGGGTGCCGCGGCTCCAACGGGGCGTGGTGGGCGGCTGGTTGGGCGCGGCGCAGATCCTCGGGGCGGTCGTCGGCACGGGGCTGGCGACGGCGGTCGGCGGGATCGCGGCGGGGTACGTGGCGTGCGCGGTGTTCACGGCGGCGGGGGTGCTGCCGTACGTGCTGCGGTACCGCGACCTGCGGCTCGGGGCCGCGGACCGTCCGGCGTGGTCCTGGGGTGCCTTCGCGCGCGGCTTCTGGCTGAGCCCGCGCCGCTACCCGGACTTCGGCTGGGCCTGGCTGACCCGCTTCCTGATCAACCTCAGCAACGCGCTGGTGCTTCTCTATCTGCTGTATTACCTGCGGGACCGCCTCCACCACGAGGACCCCGAGCAGGGCGTTCTGATCCTGACCGCCGTGGACAGCGTGGCGCTGCTGGCCACGGTCGTGGTGGGCGGGGTCTGGTCGGACCGCGTGGGCCGCCGCAAGCCCTTCGTGAGGTGGTCCGGGGTGATGATGGCCGCGGCCACGGCCCTGCTGGCCATCTGGCAGACCTGGGCGGGCGCGATCGTCGTGGCGGCCTTGCTGGGCGTGGCCCTGGGGGTGTTCATGTCGGTCGACTTCGCACTGATGACGGACGTCCTGCCCACGGCCCGGGACCGGGGCAAGGACCTGGGCGTCATCAACGTGGCCAACGCCCTGCCCCAGGTCGCGGCGCCCGCCCTCGCCGCGCCGATCGTCACCCACCTGGGCGGCTACCGGATGCTGTACCTGGTGGCGGCGGTGGTGGGGCTGGCCGGGGCGGTCCTGGTGGGGCGGATCAGGGGTGTGGACTAGGGGCGGGGCGGGCGGCGATCAGCTCAGCATTCGCGGCCCCACCGTGCGCTGTGCAGGGTGACGGGGCCCTCGAAGGTCACCATGTTGGTGTCGTTCGGGTAGTGCAGGCAGCCCTTGAAGTTGCCGCCGTTCTCCGGCGTGGTGGTGAGGTTGTACCAGATGTGGTCGGCACCCGGCTGGCGCACACCGTTGTTGACGATGGTCACCCCCTTTTCCGAGCGCAGGTCGTACAGATTCCCCTTCGACTTCCACGTCGGCTTGCCCGACGCCGTGTCGTTGTTCCACACGCAGACGTATTCCCTCGGGCAGTCCGCCGGGGCGGCCGCCGCCGGCGGCGCCGCAGCCACACCCATGGCGCCCATCATCAGCACTGCCGCCACACCCATGCCGGCCTTCGCGCGCAACCGTGTCTTCATCATGTCGCCCCTCCGTTTTCGGTCACTCGGGGCAGCCGTGGTCAATTCGGCCGCCCCCGAGTGACCCAGCATCGCGCGTGGTTCGGGGCGCCGGTCCCTGACATCTGTCAGGCAACCGGAGGCCGGTCACAGCGCTCCGGCCTCCCGGGCCGCGTAGACCGACGGGTACAGCGGGCGGTAGCCCAGTTCCCGGCGGATTCGGACCGTGGAGGTGATCACGTGCCACGGGTCGGGGTCCGTGCGGTCGTACAGTTCGGCCGGGACGTCGACGCCGCCCAGCTGGTGCAACTCGACCGCCGTGACGGGGGCGTCGTCGGCGATGTTGTAGACGCGGCCCGCGATGCCCGGCGCGTGCAGGATGCGCAGCAGCGCCTGGGCGACGTCCGCGTGATGGCCCATCTGGAGCCGTTGGGTGGCCGCCCAGTTCCGGGCCCACATCAGGGACTGGGAGAGGTGCGGATCGCCCTCGCCGTAGACGAAGGGGAGCCGGCCCACGCGCACGTCCAGGCCCTCCAGCGCGAGCAGCTCCCGCTCGGCCCGCGCCTTCGACTCGGGGTAGGCGCCCCACATCGACCCGCCGGGCCGGATCTCGTCGTCCTCGGTCAGCGGGCGGCCCCGTCCGGTGCCGTACACCAGTCCCGTGCTGACCTGCACGAACCTCCTCACACCGGCCGACCGCGCGGCGCGGCCCAGCTCGACGGCCGCGTCCCGGTTGACCGCCCACGCCTCCTCGTCCGGCACCCCGCGGAAGGCCGCCGCGACGTTCACGACCGCGTCGGCCCCGGCGACCGCCTTGCCGAGCGCCTCCGCGTCCCGCAGGTCGCCGACTACGACCTCGGCGCCCCGTTCGGCGTACGGCTCGCCCCGCGCCGCGTCCCGGACCAGCACCCTGACCTTCTCCCCCGCCCTGGCCTGCGCCAGCAGCCTTGGCACGAAGCGCCGCCCGACCTGTCCTGTCGTACCCGTCACCAACGTCAGCATGTCCTGCTCCTCTCGTCACCGACCACCCTCGGACGGGGCCGGGGAGAGCGGGAGAGACCCGTTGATCAGGGGATCGGCAGTCCCTGGATAAGGGGGGCGGGTTGCCGCAGGCTGGAGAGGTGAACCGAGCCGAACTCGCCGACTTCCTGCGCCGTGGCCGTGCCCGGCTGACCCCGTCGGACGTGGGCCTGACGCCGGGCGCCCGGCGTCGCACGCCCGGTCTGCGCCGCGAGGAGGTGGCGCAGCTGGCGGGCATGTCGGTGGACTACTACACCCGCCTCGAACAGTCCCGGGGCCCGCGCCCGTCCCGCCAGATGCTGACGGCGCTGGCCCGCGCGCTGCGCCTGACCGACGTCGAACAGGACCACCTCTTCCACCTGACCGGCGAGGAACCCCCGCGGCGCGAGACGGCCTCGGCGCATGTCCGCCCCGGGCTGCTGCTGATCCTGGACCGGCTGCACGACACCCCGGCGCAGGTGGTGAACGACTGCGGCGAGGTGCTGGCCCAGAACGCGATGGCCAAGGCACTGGTCGGCGACGTGATGTCCCGCCCACGGCGCGAGCGCAACCTGACCCGTCTCTTCTTCCTGGACCCGGCCGCGCGCACGCTCTTCCCACCGGAGGACCTCGCGGGCCACGCCCGCGCCCACGTGGCCACCCTGCGCGCGGTGGCCGCGGCCCGCCCCGACGACCCGGAACCGGCCGCGCTGGTCGCCGAACTCCGGGCGTCGAGCGAGGAGTTCGCCAGCCTGTGGGACGAGCACGAGGTGTCCCAGCGCAACCGGGCGACGAAACGCTTCGTGCACCCGCTGGTCGGTCTCCTGGAACTGGACTGCGAGGTCATGGTCAGCCACGAACACCACCACCTCCTGGTCGTCCACACGGCCCGCCCGGGCACGGAGGCCTACGAGCGCCTCCAACTCCTGCGCGTGGTGGGCCTGCAGGACATGTCCCCCAGCAAGCCCTGACGATTCAGTTCCGGGGGCAGCCCGCGTCCTCGGGTGTCCCGGCAAGCCCTGACCACACCGGCTCCGCCGTCTGTCGCCGCTCGGCCCTACTTGGCTGGTCGGGGGGACGTGGGCCATCTCCGGGGCGACGTCCCAGACTGATTCGAGTCGTTCAAAGGGCACCGCCCCGATCGCCCAGGGCCAGCCGTGACCGGCTGATGTCCATGTGCAGCGGCCCAACCCCTGCTCGCCGGCCTCTCACCCGTCTCAGTTCGTCAAAAAGGGGCCACACCGCTTTTTCTTTCGGTGAGCACCGTTCTGGCGCCGGTTGGCCACCGCTGCGTAGGTCGGCCCCTCACAGAGCTGCGCCCCCGGGGGGCCTCTCCCGTGGCCGCAGAAGCCCGCGACGAAGGCTCAGAAGCCCAGCTTGCGCAGCTGCCGCGGGTCCCGTTGCCAGTCCTTCGCGACCTTCACATGCAGGTCCAGGAAGACCGGCGTCCCGAGCAGCGCCTCGATCTGCCGCCGGGACTTGATCCCGACCTCCTTCAGGCGCTTGCCCTTCGGGCCGATGATGATGCCCTTCTGACTGGGCCGCTCGATGTAGACGAAGGCGTGGATGTCGAGGAGGGGCTTGTCCGCGGGGCGGTCCTCGCGGGGGAGCATCTCCTCGACGACGACGGCGATGGAGTGGGGGAGTTCGTCGCGGACACCCTCCAGCGCGGCCTCGCGGATCAGTTCCGCGATCATCACCTGCTCCGGCTCGTCGGTGAGGTCACCCTCGGGGTAGAGGGCGGGCCCCTCCGGCAGGAGCGGGACGAGCAGGTCGGCCAGCAGGTCCACCTGCTTGTCGCCGACCGCCGACACCGGCACGATCTCCGCCCACTCGAACCCGAGCTCCTTGCCGAGCTGGTCGATCGCGATGAGCTGCTCGGCGAGCGTCTTGCTGTCCACGAGGTCGGTCTTCGTGACGATCGCGATCTTCGGCGTCTTCTTGATGGACGCCAGTTCCTTCGCGATGAAGCGGTCACCGGGGCCCAGCTTCTCGTTCGCCGGAAGGCAGAAGCCGATCACGTCGACCTCGGCCCAGGTCGTCCGTACGACGTCGTTGAGCCGCTGGCCGAGCAGCGTGCGCGGCTTGTGCAGCCCGGGGGTGTCGACAAGGATCAGCTGCGCGTCGGGGCGGTGCACGATGCCCCGCACCGTGTGCCGCGTCGTCTGCGGCTGGTTGGCGGTGATCGCCACCTTCTGCCCGACCAGAGCGTTCGTGAGGGTGGACTTGCCCGCGTTGGGGCGGCCCACGAAGCAGGCGAAGCCGGCGCGGTGGGTGGCCTCGGGCGACTGCTCGGATGACTGGGTTCGAACGCTCATGAGGCCCATTCTCCCTGATCCACAAGCACCCGCCGCACCACGGGCACCCCACCCACCGTCCCGTGAGATTTCGGAAACCCCGGCGCAATGAAACCTCGCCGAAACACACCCGTACGCGTCCGGAAACGCATGCCGGTGAATCTCTGACGAGCCCCCACCTCGATGGAGACGACCGTGACCCTCGCCGCCGCGCAGGCAGACACCGGCGACACCGCCTGGCTGCTCGCCGCCACCGCCCTCGTCCTGCTGATGACCCCGGGCCTGGCCCTCTTCTACGGCGGCATGGTCCGCACGAAGAGCGTCCTCAACATGCTGATGATGAGCTTCGTGTCGATCGCGCTCGTCACGATCGTCTGGCTGGCCTGCGGTTACTCCCTCGCCTTCGGCGACGACGCGTTCGCCGGTCTCATCGGCGGGCTCGACCACGCGGGTATGGCCGGCCTCGGACCGGACAGCGTCCAGGGGACCGTCCCCACCCTCCTGTTCGCCACCTTCCAGCTCACCTTCGCGATCATCACGGCGGCCCTGATCAGCGGCGCGATCGCGGACCGCGCGAAGTTCGGAGCGTGGTTGGTGTTCGTGCCCGTGTGGGCGCTGCTCGTATACGTTCCCGTCGCCCACTGGACCTGGGGCCCGGGCGGCTGGATCCTCGAGCGCCTCGGTGCTCTCGACTTCGCCGGCGGCCTCCCCGTCGAGATCACCTCCGGCGCCTCCGGCCTCGCCCTCGCCCTGGTCCTGGGCCCGCGCCTCGGGTTCAAGAAGGACGCCATGCGGCCGCACAACCTGCCGATGGTGATGCTCGGTGCCGGTCTCCTCTGGTTCGGCTGGTTCGGGTTCAACGCAGGCTCGGCCCTCGGCGCCAACGGCCTCGCTGCCGCCGCCTTCCTCAACACCCTCGCCGCCGGCTGCACCGGTCTGCTCGGCTGGCTCTTCGTCGAGCAGAAGCGCGACGGTCACCCGACGACGCTGGGCGCGGCCTCCGGCGCGGTCGCGGGCCTCGTCGCCATCACACCCTCCTGCGGCTCGGTCTCCCTGCTCGGCGCGCTCGTCGTCGGCCTCGCCGCCGGTGTGGTCTGCTCCTACGCCGTCGGCTGGAAGTTCAAGTTCAACTACGACGACTCCCTGGACGTCGTCGGTGTCCACCTCGTCGGCGGCATCATCGGCACCCTGCTGATCGGCGTCTTCGCGACGGCCACGATGACCGGCGGGGCCGAGGGGCTCCTCTACGGCGGCGGACTCACGCAGCTCGGCAAGCAGGCGGTGGCCGTCGTCGCCGTGGCCGCGTACGCCTTCCTCGTCACCTACGGCATCGGCAAGGTCATCGACAAGGTCATGGGCTTGCGGGCGAGCGAGGAGCAGGAGCACACCGGCCTGGACCTTACGGTGCACGCCGAGACCGCTTACGATCACGGGGTCCTGGGGCACGGCGCCCCGGTCGGCTCGTCCCTCTCCTCCTCCCTCCCCGCCGCGCAGAAGGTCAAGAAGCAGGCATGAAGCTCATCACCGCCATCGTCAAGCCGTACCGGCTCGACGAGGTCAAGACCGCCCTCCAGGAAATCGGTGTGCACGGTCTGACCGTCACCGAGGCGAGTGGCTACGGCCGTCAGCGCGGCCACACCGAGGTGTACCGCGGCGCCGAGTACCAGGTCGACCTGGTGCCCAAGGTCCGCATCGAGGTCGTCGTCGACGACGCGGCGTCCGACGACGTCATCGACGCCATCGTGAAGGCCGCCCAGACCGGCAAGATCGGCGACGGCAAGGTCTGGGCGCTGCCGGTCGAGACGGTCGTACGCGTGCGGACGGGCGAGCGCGGCCCCGACGCGCTGTAAGCGCCGGGCGTCAGACGCCGGGACCGCGCTCCGTCAGCGCGTCACGCGCCTCAGTCGAACACGAACGGGCCCGGCGACTGCGGCCCGGTCGCCGTGCAGGTGATGGTGATGCCGAAGACGGTCATCTGCAGCGAGCCGCCGAAGGCCTCCAGGCTGTCGCCGGAGGCCACGGTGCCGCTGAGCGGACCGACCTGGACGGGGTCACCGGCGGCCATCGCCGGGTTCTCAGTGCCGGTGAAACTGGTGGTGCCGCCGCTCGCCTTCACCAGGGTGAGTGTCGAGGAGATCGAGTCCTCCCCGAGCGCTATCGGCGCGGTGATCGCGGAGGAGTTGACGGTGATGGTGGCGGCGGTGCCGTCCTGTGTCGCCGTGAGGGTGGCCTCGCCACCGCCGAAGCTGCCGCAGTCGGCGGTGATCGTGGCGGTGCCGGGGGCGACGGCGAGGGCGGCGGGGGCGAAGGCGAGGCCGGTGACCGCGAGTACTCCGGTCACCAGTGCCGCACCTGCTCCGATGCCTATGCGTCTCATGGGGATCCGCTCCGTTTCGAGGTGGGGGAATTCCTGGTGTGGGGGTGGGGGAATTGCTCGGCAGGTGGATGCGGACACACTGCGTGGGCAGCTGAAGTGCACAGTTGACGTGGAGAATCGAATCTGACGGTCCGTCGGAACCGCCGTTTCCATTGATGCGCGTGGGACGAGGGTCGGCAAGGGTGATTTCCGGCCTCAACTACCGACGAGTCATCTACCGGGCGCCGCATCCCAAGCGGAGCGTCACGCGATCCGTACTGGCCGTGAAGCCCTGCGCCCGTGAACCCTCCCCGGCGAAAAGGCCTACGGCCTTGTCAGTCCCCCGGCGTACCCTGGAAATCGCCAGGCCGCCCAAGTGGCAGGCGAGTCGTATCGAGGAGGACGAGCAAGGCCTACGAGCCGGCCCATGACTCAGACACCCACAGCTCAGACACCCGCGCACGGGCAGGCGAGAGCACAGTTCACCGTCCCCGCCCAGCACCCCATGGTGACCGTGCTGGGGTCCGGCGACTCGCTTCTGCGCGTGATCGAGAAGGCCTTCCCGGCGACCGACATACACGTCCGGGGCAACGAGATCAGCGCGGTCGGCGACGCTCACGAAGTCGCCCTCATCCAGCGCCTGTTCGACGAGATGATGCTGGTGCTCCGCACCGGGCAACCGATGACGGAGGACGCAGTGGAACGCTCGATCGCCATGCTCAGGGCAAGCGAGAACGGAGAGAGCGACGGCCAGGAGACCCCAGCCGAGGTTCTGACCCAGAACATCCTCTCCTCGCGCGGCCGCACGATCCGCCCCAAGACCCTCAACCAGAAGCGGTACGTCGACGCGATCGACAAACATACGATCGTCTTCGGAATCGGTCCCGCCGGTACGGGCAAGACGTACCTCGCCATGGCCAAGGCGGTGCAGGCCCTGCAGTCCAAGCAGGTCAACCGCATCATCCTGACCAGGCCTGCGGTGGAGGCCGGTGAGCGGCTGGGGTTCTTGCCGGGCACGCTGTACGAGAAGATCGACCCGTACCTGCGGCCTCTTTATGACGCGCTGCACGACATGCTGGACCCGGACTCGATTCCTCGGTTGATGGCGGCGGGGACTATCGAGGTGGCGCCGCTGGCATATATGCGGGGACGCAGCCAACCTGTGTTTACGAACGTGCTGACACCGGACGGCTGGCGCCCCATCGGCGACCTCCAGGTCGGTGACCTCGTCATTGGATCGAACGGTGAGCCGACCCCGGTTCTCGGCGTCTACCCGCAGGGGGAGCGGGACATCTACCGCGTCACCGCCCAGGACGGTTCCTGGACGCTGTGCTGTGGCGAGCACTTGTGGACAGTCAGGACACGTGACGACGCGCGTCGCAACAAGCCTTGGCGGGTCCTGGAGACTCAGGAGATGATCGGCAACCTGCGGGCGGCGCACTATCGCCGGTACGAGCTGCCGCTGCTCACCTCTCCGGTCGAGTTTCCTGAGCGCGAGGTTCCGATGGATCCGTATGCGTTGGGATTGCTGCTCGGGGACGGATGCATCACGGGCAAGATCACCCCTACGTTCACCACAGCGGATCCGGAGCTCGTCTCCGCGCTGGAAGTAGCCCTTCCAGGGGTGAGGCTGCGGCACAAGGGACGGTATGACTACTTCCTCATCCGGGACAGGAAGCCCGGCGCCCCGGGGGGCCGGGTACCGAATCCAGTCACAACGTCGCTGCGCTCGCTGGAACTCCTCGGCACCCGATCGGTATCGAAGTTCGTTCCGGACGACTACCTCTTCAACACGGCCGAGATCCGCCTCGCCGTTCTCCAGGGGCTCCTCGACTCCGACGGCGGCCCGGTGACGCAGAAAGACCGCACCTGCCGGATCCAGTTTTCGACCGCGTCCATCCTCCTCCGCGACGACATCATCGCCCTGGTCCAGTCGCTTGGCGGCGTCGCATACGCCCGGCGTCGTTTGGCCAAGGACCGCAAGCAGGGCACAGCCCTGGCGGCACACCGCTACGACAGCCACGTCATCGACATCCGCCTCCCCGAGGGCATCGAGCCCTTCCGCCTCGCCCGCAAGCGGGACAGGTACCACGCGGCCGGAGGGGGCGGTCGCCCGATGCGGTTCATCGACAGCATCGAGCCCGCGGGTCGTGAGGAGACCGTCTGCATCCAGGTGGCGGCGGAGGATTCGCTGTACGTCACCCAGGACTACCTGCTGACGCACAACACCCTCAACGACGCCTTCATCATTCTCGACGAGGCCCAGAACACCAGCCCCGAGCAGATGAAGATGTTCCTCACCCGTCTCGGCTTCGACTCGAAGATAGTCATCACCGGTGACGTGACCCAGGTCGACCTCCCGGACGGCACCAAGTCCGGTCTGCGGCAGGTGCAGGACATCCTGGAGGGCCTCGAGGACGTCCACTTCTCCCGGCTCTCCTCCCACGATGTCGTCCGGCACAAGCTCGTCGGCCGTATCGTCGACGCGTACGAGTTGTACGACAGCAAGCACGGCACCCAGAACGGCTCGCACAAGGGCCGGGGCGGCAAGGCCGGGCACAAGGGGAAGTAGAGACACAGCACGACCATGTCGATCGACGTCAACAACGAGTCCGGAACCGAGGTCGACGAGCAGGCGATCCTCGACATCGCCCGCTACGCGCTCGCGCGGATGCGCATCCACCCGCTCTCCGAGCTCTCGGTGATCGTCGTGGACGCCGACGCCATGGAGCAGCTTCATATCCAGTGGATGGACCTGCCCGGGCCGACCGATGTCATGTCCTTTCCGATGGACGAGCTGCGGCCGCCGTCCAAGGACGACGACGAGCCTCCGCAGGGGCTCCTCGGTGACATCGTGCTGTGCCCCGAAGTCGCCGCCAAGCAGGGGGCGGAAGCGCCCACGCAGCACTCCATGGACGAGGAGCTCCACCTGCTCACCGTCCATGGAGTGCTGCATCTGCTCGGGTACGACCACGAGGAGCCCGACGAGAAGGCCGAGATGTTCGGTCTGCAGGCCGCCATCGTGGACGGCTGGCGTTCGGAGAAGGGGCTGACGGGGCCCTCCCCGGCCCCGACCGTGTCATGAGCCTCCCCCTCGTCCTCGGTGCGATCGCCCTGGTGGTCGTCGCCTGGCTCGCCGCCTGCGCGGAGGCGGGCCTGGCGCGCGTCTCCAGCTTCCGCGCCGAGGAGGCCGTACGCAGCGGCCGGCGCGGCAGCGAGAAGCTCGCGCTCGTCGCCGCCGACCCGACCCGCTATCTGAACGTGGCGCTGCTGGTGCGCGTGGCCTGTGAGATGGCCGCCGCCGCGCTCGTCACGTACGCCTGCCTCCAGGAGTTCGACAGCACCACCGAGGCCCTGCTGGTGGCGATAGCGGTCATGGTGCTGGTGTCGTACGTCGCCGTCGGGGTGTCCCCGCGCACCATCGGCCGCCAGCATCCGCTGAACACGGCGACGGCGGCGGCGTATGTGCTGCTGCCGCTCGCGCGGATCATGGGTCCGATCCCGTATCTGCTGATCCTCATCGGTAACGCCCTCACGCCCGGCAAGGGCTTCCGCCGCGGCCCGTTCGCCTCCGAGGCGGAGCTGCGGGCGCTGGTCGACCTCGCCGAGAAGGAGTCGCTGATCGAGGACGATGAGCGCCGTATGGTGCACTCGGTCTTCGAGCTGGGCGACACGCTGGTGCGCGAGGTCATGGTCCCGCGCACCGACCTGGTCGTGATCGAGCGCTACAAGACGATCCGTCAGGCCCTCACCCTCGCCCTGCGCTCCGGTTTCTCGCGTATCCCGGTCGTCGGGGAGAGCGAGGACGACGTGGTGGGGATCGTGTATCTGAAGGACCTGGTCCGCAAGACGCACATCAGCCGGGACGCGGAGAGCGAGCTGGTGTCCACGGCCATGCGGCCCGCCGCCTTCGTCCCGGACACCAAGAACGCCGGCGACCTGCTGCGCGAGATGCAGCAGGAGCGCAACCACGTGGCCGTCGTCATCGACGAGTACGGCGGAACCGCCGGCATCGTCACCATCGAGGACATTCTCGAGGAGATCGTCGGTGAGATCACCGACGAGTACGACCGTGAGCTGCCGCCGGTGGAGGAGCTGGGCGAGGACCGTTACCGGGTCACCGCCCGCCTGGACATCACCGACCTCGGCGAGCTGTACGGCCTCGACGAGTACGACGACGAGGACGTGGAGACGGTCGGCGGGCTGCTGGCGAAGGCGCTGGGCCGGGTGCCGATCGCCGGGGCGTCGTCGCTGGTCGAGCTGCCGGACAGCCGTGAGCTGCGGCTGACGGCGGAGGCGGCGGCCGGGCGGCGGAACAAGATCGTGACCGTGCTCGTGGAGCCGGTGGCCCCCGCCGGGTCCCTTCAGGAGGAGACGAAGCCGGAGTGACCCCTCAGGAGCTGCGCACGTTCTGCCTGTCGTTCAACGCGACCGTGGAGGACTTCCCGTTCAACCCGGAGACCTCGGTCTTCAAGGTGCTGGGCAAGCTCTTCGCCCTGACGAACCTGGACGCGCGGCCCCTGACGGTCAATCTGAAGTGCGACCCGGATGACGCGGTACGCCTGCGCGGTGAGTACCCGGGCCTGATCGTCCCCGGCTGGCACATGAACAAGCGGCACTGGAACACGGTGACGGTCGACGGCGAGCTCCCGGACCGTCTCGTCCGGGAGCTCGTCGAGGACTCGTACGACCTGGTCGTGGCCGGTCTACCGAGAGCCGACCGGCTCCGCCTCGACCGCCCCTGAGCCGGCCGACCGCCAGGTCCGCAGGCCGAGTGCGATCAGGGCCGCGCCGACCAGGAGGATCGCCGCGTCGATCCCCATGACCAGGCGGGTGCCGGACAGCAGGTCGTCGGAGGTCGTCGCGAGGACGCCCAGCAGCGGGATGCCGATGGTGATGCCGACCTGCTGGGTGGAGGTGACCAGGCCGGTGGCCAGGCCCTGTTCCTCGTCGGGGACGCCCGAGGTGACCGTCAGGCCGTAGGAGATGATCGCGGCCACGTGGGGCATGCTCGCCAGCGAGACGGCGACCGCGGCGAGCCAGACGGACCAGCTGTGCTCGTTCAGGAACAGCAGGGCGATCATGAAGGCGCCCTGGCCGGTGAGCCCGGCGACCAGGGTGCGGCGGGCGCCGAGCCGGCTGACGACCCTGGGGGTGAGCGAGCCGGCGATCACCGCCATGATCCCCTGGACGCCGAAGACCAGGCCCGTCTCCCAGGCCGACAGATGCAGGATCTCCTGCAGGTACAGGGTGAGGACGAACACCACCGTCGACATCATCGAGAAGGTGATCAGCCCGCCCAGGTTGCCCCACGCCACCGTGCGGCGGCGCAGCATGGAGAGGGAGACCAGGGGGGCGTCGGTGCGGGACTCGACCACCGCGAAGGCCGTCAGGAGCGCGATGCCCGCGATCAGCGTCACGACGACGTCGGCGCGGCCGAAGCCGTGGTCGGCGGCCGTCGTCAGGGCGTAGATCAGGGACAGCAGACCACCGGTGACGGTGATCGCGCCGGGCACGTCCAGGTGCGGGCGGTCGGGGGTACGGGACTCGGGCAGCAGGCCGGGCGCGAGCGGCAGCACGATCAGCGCGAAGAGGGCGAGCAGGCCCATCGTGGAGCGCCAGCCGAGCGCGTCGGTCAGGACGCCGCCCGCGACCACGCCGATGGTGAAGCCGAGGGACATCAGCGTCCCGGAGATGCCGAGGGCGCGGTCCCGGGCGGGGCCCTCGGCGAAGGTGGTGGTCAGCAGGGACATGCCGGACGGGACGATGACCGCCGCGCCGAGGCCCTGCAGGGCGCGTCCCGTGAGGAACGACGCCGGGTCCCAGGCGAACGTCGCGAGCAGTGAGGCCGCGGCGAACAGGACGAGTCCGGTGAGGAACAGTTTGCGGCGGCCGTACAGGTCGCCGATGCGGCCGAACAGGAGCAGGAAGCCGCCGGACGGCAGCGCGAACGCCGTGACCGCCCACTGCAGTGCCGACTGGCTCATGCCGAGGTCGGCGCCGAGGACGGGGAGGGCGACGTTCAGGACGGAGAAGTCGAGCGCGACCATGAAGTTCGCGGCGCACAGGACGAACAGGATGAGTTTGTCGCGCGTCGATAATCGGGGGGTGTCGCGCGGCGGGGACGTCGGGGGACTGGTGGGATCGATCGCCATGGGCTAGAGCCTGGGGGTGGTGGAATAGCCGTGGGGAGCGGGAAGTTGTCCTGGTGGTGGCACCACCAGCCAACAGGATGAGGGGGATCCTTTCGTGTCGAAGGGCACGCTGAAGAGCCAACGGCAGCGCGAGTTACGCGAGTTCCTGATGAACAGGCGGGCCCGGGTGACACCGGCCGAGGCGGGACTGCCGGACGGCGGAGCGCGGCGCCGTACGCCGGGGTTGCGGCGCGAGGAGGTCGCCGTGCTCGCCGGGGTGGGCGCTTCCTGGTACCAGTGGTTGGAGCAGGGGCGGGACATCTCGGTGTCGCCCCAGGTGCTGGACGCGGTGGCCCGTGTGCTGCGGCTGAGCGACGCCGAGCGCCGGCATCTGTATCTGCTGGCGGGGCTGAATCCGCCGGCGCCCGAGGTGGCTGCGCCGGCGCCGCAGGACATGTGCGACGGGCTGCGGCGGCTGATCGACGCGTGGATGCCGCATCCGGCGTACATCATGGACAAGTACTACAACGCCGTGCTGCACAGCGAAGCGGCCGCTGCGGTGCTGGGCATGCGGCCCGGCGAGAGATGGAACTGCCTCATCGAGTTCTTCGCGAACCCGATGTACCGGTCGCGGCCGAGGAACTGGGACGCGAACGCCCGTACGCTCGTGGCGCAGTTCCGCGCGGCCTGTTCGGCCTCTCCCGACGACGAGGGGTTCCAGGCCGTACTGGCCGAAGCTAAGGCGTCCAGCCCGGAGTTCAGCACGCTGTGGGAGTTGCGGGACATCGAGGACGCCGGGCAGATCCGCACGGAGCTGGACCATCCGCTGGTCGGGCTGCTGTGCCTGGAGTCGACGGTGCTGCAGATGCCGGTGCGGCCGGATCTGTCGATCGTCCTGCACACGCCGCTGGACGAGGCCGACACGGCGGCGAAGTTGGAGTGGCTGGCGTCGCCGGAGGGGCGGCGCGGGGCGATGTACCCCGTGGCCGGTTAGGCCGGCAGGTCGCTACGTATGCTCAGGTCATGACCGACAACAGCGCGCTCGACCCCGAGGACCGCAAGATCATCACCCTGGCCCGTTCCGCGCGGGCCCGCAACGGTGTGCCCGAGGGGGCGGCCGTACGGGACGAGACCGGCCGTACGTATGTCGCCGGGACCGTTGCCCTGGACTCCCTGAAGCTGAGCGCGCTGCGGACGGCGGTGGCGATGGCGGTGGCGTCGGGGGCGAAGTCGTTGGAGGCGGCGGCGGTGGTGACGGAGGCGGAGTCGGCGTCGGCGGAGGATCGGGCGGCGGTGCGGGATCTGGGCGGGGCTGGGACGCCGGTGTTGGTGGCGGGGCCGGACGGGGTGGTGCGGGTTACCGTGACGGCGGGCTGAGGTCGGGGGTTCCTCGCCCCCGCCGCCCCTACCCGTCCCGTCCCCGGGGGCTGCCGCCCCCGGACCCCCGCTTCGGCCCTGAACGGGCCTCGTCCTCAAACGCCGGACGGGCTGAAATACCTGGACGGGCGTTGAGAAGTGATCGCCCGCGCCGGGCTGGAATACCTGACCGGTGCCCAGAGAGTGACCGCCCCGCACTCCCCCGACGTGTTCCCATCCGACGCGCGAGTGTCAGTGGCCGGTGCCACGCTGGGGGCATACCGGTCTGCGAAAGGGCATCGTCATGATCACCACTGACCTCTCCCCCGGCTCCCCCTGTTGGCTCGACCTCGGTGCCCCGGACGTCCGGGCCGCCGCGGCCTTCTACGGTGCGGTGCTCGGCTGGGAGTACGAGTCCATGGGGGAGGCGGAGGACTTCGAAGGCGGGATGTTCAAGAAGGACGGCAAGACCGTCGCCGGGCTCGGCAAGCTCACCGAGGAGGGGGCGCGTTCGGCCTGGATGATCTACTTCACCGTCACCGACGCGGACGCCACGACGCAGGCGGTGGAGCGGGCGGGCGGCACCGTGCGGGTGGCGCCGCGGGACCTCGACGACTGGGGTCGGATGGCGCAGTACAACGACCCGCTGGGCGGCCAGTTCGCCGTCTGGCAGCCGGGGAAGAACTCGGGCTTCGAGCTGGCGGACGAGCCGGGCTCGCTGTCGTGGACCGAGCTGTACACGAGTGACGCCGCGGGTGCGAAGGAGTTCTACGGCGGTGTCTTCGGCTGGCAGTACAGCGACATGGAGCTGCCGGGCGGTGGGGGCGCCTACACCCTCATCACACCGGACGGGCTGCCCGAGGAGCGCATGCAGGGCGGGCTCATGGAGCTGCCCGAGGAGAACCTCGTGCTGGCGAACGGGCGGCCGTACTGGCACCCGGTCTTCAACGTCACCGACTGCGACGCCGCGGTCGCCAAGGTCACCGAGAACGGCGGCAGCGTGCAGATGGGCCCGGAGGACGCGGAGGGCGTCGGCCGACTGGCGGTCTGCGTCGACCCGGCGAACGCGGACTTCGTGGTGCTGACGCCGGCCACGCCGAGCTGACCCCGCAGCGCCGCGTGCCCCCCGGCAGGGCGCTGCGTCCGGGCCGGGCGTCACGCCGAGCGGCGGAAGCCGATCGTCGGCACTGCCCGCCGCAGCGGCCAAGGTCTCCCCTGTTCCTCCGGCACCAGATCCGCCAGGAACGCGTACCGGCGCAGGGCCTCGGGGTCCTGCCGGTCGAGGGACTGGACCTTGCGCCACCAGGCGCCGATCTCGGCCCAGCCGGGGGCGGACAGGGAGCCGCCGAACTCCTGGACCGAGAGGGCCGCCGTCAGGCCCGCGAAGGCGAGGCGGTCGGCCAGGGGCCAGTCCGCCAGGGTGCCGGTGACGAAGCCGGCCACGAAGACGTCGCCGGCGCCGGTCGGGTCGAGCGCCTCGACGGCGATCGCGGGGACCTCGGCCGTCTCCCCGGTCCGTCCGTCCACCGCGTACGCGCCCTCCGCGCCGAGGGTGACCACGGCGACCGGGACGTACGCGGTAAGGGCGTGGGCCGCCTCGCGCGGGCAGTCGGTGCCCGTGTACCGCATCGCCTCCTGGGCGTTCGGCAGGAACGCCTCGCAGTGCTCCAGGTCGGCCAGCCCAGCCAGGTCCCACGCCCCCGTGTCGTCCCAGCCGACGTCGGCGAAGATGCGGGCGCCCTTGCTCGCGGCCTGCGCGATCCAGGGGGCCCGCTTGCCCGGGACGAGGGAGGCGACTGCGGCACGCGCGCGTGGCGGGCAGTCGGGGGCGGGCTCCTCCGGGGGCGGCTCGTGGCCGTGGGAGACCATCGTGCGCTCCCCCTCGTACGCCATCGAGACCGTCACCGACGAGTGCCAGCCCGGCACCGTGCGCGACGGCGAGAGGTCGATGCCCTCGCCGTGCTCCAGCGCGTCCCAGCAGTACTCGCCGTAGTGGTCGTCGCCGAAGGCCGCCGCGAGTGAGGTCCGCAGGCCGAGGCGGGCCAGCGCCGTCGCCATGTTGGCCACGCCGCCGGGGCTCGACCCCATCCCGCGCGCCCAGGACTCGGTCCCGCGCACCGGGGCCGAGTCGAGGCCGGTGAAGATGATGTCGAGGAAGACCGGGCCCGTGAGGTACACGTCCCAGGGCGGGTCGGCGGTCGTGCGCAGGCCGGCGAGGGGGTCGACCTGGGCCCGGCGGTACGGCGCCCCTGTCATGGACGACTTCCCTGCCTTGGACGACTTCCCTGCCCTGGACGACGGCCCCTGGGGCGAGGGTCCCTTTCCGTTGGGCGCGGTGGGCGTGGTCACGGTGCGCTCCCTGACGTGGTGCTGATCTGGCCAGTGTGCACCACAGCACCGACAACGCCACCTCACCACTGACAACGCCACCGCGATCCGGCCCGAGCCCCGCTGGACGAACTCACCGGGGCGGCAGGCGAGCCGCTACCAGCGAGGCACCGACGGCGTCACCCAGCCGGGGTCGGCGACCCGCATCGCGGCCGCGTCGTCGCGGTCCCGGAGCGAGCCGTCGTCTTCCAGCCACCGCCGGTGCAGCTCCGCCAGCTTCTCGCGGTCCAGCTCGACACCGAGGCCGGGCGCGTCGGGCACGGCGAGCTTGCCGCCCTCGAAGGTGAGGCGCTCGGTGAGGACGTCCTCCAACTGCCAGGGGTAGTGGGAGTCGCAGGCATGGTGGAGGTTCGGGACGGTCGACGCCACGTGGGTCATCGCGGCGAGGGAGATGCCGAGGTGGGTGTTGGAGTGCATGGACACCCCGACGCCGAAGGTGCGGCAGATCGCGGCCAGTTGCTGGGTGTTGCGCAGCCCGCCCCAATAGTGGTGGTCGGAGAGGACGACCTGGACGGCGTCCCGCGTGAACGCCTCCTTGATCTCCGCGAACGTCGTCACGCACATGTTGGTCGCCAGCGGCACGTCCGTGCGCGCGGCGACCTCGGCCATGGCGGCCGTGCCGAGGGCCGGGTCCTCCAGGTACTCGAGGACGTCCCCGAGCTCCCGCGCCACCCTCAGCGAGGTCTCCACGGACCAGGCCCCGTTGGGGTCGAGGCGCAGTGGGTGCCCGGGGAAGGCCTCCGCGAGGGCCCGTACGGCCGCGATCTCCTCGTCCGGCGGAAAGACACCGCCCTTGAGCTTGAAGGAGGTGAACCCGTACCGCTCGGTGAACTTCCGCGCCTGCTCGACGACCCCGGCCGGGTCGACGGCGGCACCCCAGTCGTCCTTCTCGGCCGCGACGCCCTCCGGGTGGTCGGCCCACTTGTAGAAGAGGTACGCGCTGTACTCGACCGCGTCGCGCACCTTGCCGCCGAGCAGCGCGTGCACGGGCAGCCCGAGCGCCTTGCCGAGCGCGTCGAGGCAGGCGACCTCGAAGCCGGAGACGACGGACAGCCGCAGTTTGTCGGCGGTCTGGACGCCGCGCAGCCCGCCGACGTCGACCTGCCCCAAGACCCGGGACTGATCGACGGCCACCTCGTCGGCGACGACGAACAGGCCGTTGAGGTCATTGACTTGACGACCGATCAGCTTCTTGGCGAAGGGGCGGGCCAGCTCAAGGTACTTGGTGTCGCCGTACGTCTCACCGACGCCGATGGCCCCTCCCGCCGTCTCGACCTCGACGATCAGGCGGGGTGTGTACGGCTGGTGGACGCCCTGGGTGTTCAGCAGCGGCGGGTCGGCGACCAGGATCGGCGTCAGGCGGACATCGGTGATCGTGAGGTTCACAGTGCGGCTCCTACGAGGTCGAGTCCGGCGGCGAGCAGGGTGCGGAGGTCGGCCAGGTCGGCGGCCGACGGGTCGGTGAGGGGGGCGCGTACGGGGCCGACGGGGCGGCCGCGCAGCCTGGCCGCTGCCTTCACCAGGGAGACGGCGTATCCCGGCACCCGGTCGCGGAGTTCGACGAGCGGGACGTAGAAGTCGCGCAGCAGCTTGTCGACCGTGCCGTGGTCGCCGCCCTGCAGGGCGGCGAAGAAGGTGTTCGCGATCTCGGGGGCGAAGGCGTGGACGGCGGAGGAGTAGGCCGGGACGCCGACGGCGGCGTAGGCGCGGGCCTGGATCTCGGCGGTGGCGGCGCCGTTGAAGAAGAGGAAGCCCTCGGGGGCGGCGAGGGTGAGGCGCTGGAGGCGGTCGAGGTCGCTGTGGCCGTCCTTGAGGCCGATGACGTTCGGGGTACGCGCGATGCGCTTCAACGACCCGGCGGTGAAGGCGACTTGGCCGCGCTGGTAGGCGACGAGGGGCAGCCGGGTCCGGGCCGCGAGCTGCTCCAGCTGGGCGACCAGGCCGTCCTGCGGGGCGGCGACGAGGTAGTGCGGCAGGACGAGGAGGGCGTCGGCGCCGGCCTCCTCGGCGATGCGGGCGAACCGGGCGGCCTGCGCCCAGCCGTAGCCGGTCCCGGCGACGACGGGCACGCGCCCGCCCGCTTCCTCGACGGCGATCGAGACGACCTGCCGGTACTCGTCCTCGTCCAGCGAGAAGAACTCGCCGGTGCCGCAGGCGGGGAAGACGGCGCCGGGGGCGGTGGCGATCTGGGCGGCGACATGGGCGCGGAAGCCGTCCGGGTCCAGCGAGCCGTCCTCGTGGAAGCTCGTGAGCGGGAACGACAGCACCCCTTGCGCCATGCCGTCCCGCAAGCGCCGGACCGTGTCCGTCTCGAGACTCACCGAGCCCACCTCGCTATCTCCCCATGTAGACATCATCCACGTATGAAAATGGAGATTAGATACGCGAACGGTGACAGTCAATGGCGCGGTCGATCCGATTCGAGCCGATTACGATCGCCCCATGTCAGAGACAGGCGGCGTCCGCGAGGTGAAGTCCGCGGCGCGGACGGTCGAGTTGCTGGAGCTCCTCGCCGCGCGCGGCGACCGCCCCGCACGCCTGCAGGAGCTGGCGGACGCCCTGGAGGTGCCCCGCAGCTCCATGTACGCGCTGCTGCAGACCCTGATCTCCCGCGGCTGGGTCCGCACCGACGTCACCGGCTCGCTCTACGGCATCGGCATCCACGCCCTGCTCACCGGCACCAGCTACCTGGACTCCGACCCGCGCGTCCGCGTCGTACGCCCGTACCTGGACGAGGCGTCCGAGGCGCTGGGCGAGACGATCCACATGGGGCGGCTGGACGGCCGGGACGTGGCGTATCTGGCGACGCGGGAGTCGCACGAGTACCTGCGGACGATCAGCCGGGTGGGCCGCCGCCTCCCGGCGCACGCGGGAGCCCTGGGCAAGGCGCTGCTGGCCGAACGCCCCGACGGCGACCTGCCCGAGGGCCCGTACGAGTCCCTCACCCCCAACACCCACACCACCCGTGAGTCCCTCGCCGCCGATCTCGCCGAGGTGCGGGCGCGCGGCTACTCGGTCGACCGCGAGGAGGGCGTCCTCGGCATCGTCGGCTTCGGCTTCGCCCTGCGCTACGACTCCCCGGCCCAGGACGCGATCAGCTGCTCGGTGCCGGTGGCCCGGCTGTCGGCGGGGCATGAGGAGCGGATCGTCGCGGTGATGCGGGAGATCAGGGCGAAGATCGAGGCGACGGTTCCCGGCGGGGTCGGCGGCAGCGGGTCGGTGCACTGGCGCAGCTGAAGCGCCAGGCGAGGGCACCTTCTACCCGCACTATCCCTCCCCAAACAGAACGTGCCCCAGATCACACCCCCCTCCCTTCTTCACTCCTGTCCCTGCTTGATACAAATTCCTCGCGCGTTCCTGTCCGTCGACGGCCTGCGCCCTCCCCTCTTCGAGCCGCTTCTTTCGCATGCCCTGGGAACGCCCGTGTTCGCCCCCCGCACCACCCCCTGGCCCCTCGTTGCCCTTTTCACGGCCGGGTACCTCGCCCCGTATCTGCTGCCGACGGTCGTCGGCAGGCTCGACTCCGGGCTTCCGCTCTCCCCCACCCAGGCGGGCGCCGTCGGCAGCGCGCTGCTGCTGAGCTCGGCGTCGGCGGGGTTCGCGCTGGCCTCCCGCGTCGAACGGATCGGGGCGCGGACCCTGGCACGCATCGGACTCGTCCTCGCCGTCGTCGGCTACGGCGGGGCGGCGCTCACCCACGCCGTACCGGCCGTCGTGCTCGGCACGCTCGTCGGCGGGTTCGGCTCGGGTACGGCGACGGCGGTCGCCGCCACCGGAATCGCCGCCCTGCGCGACCCCCACCGAGCCACCACCCTCGGCCTCCTCGGCGTCTCCGCCCTCGCGGGCGCCGTCTATCTGACGGTCCCCCACCTCGGCCCCGGGCACGGCCTCCCGCTCGCCGCGATCGCCCTCACGGCGCTCGCCGTAGGGCCGCTGACGGGACGGCTCCCCGCCGCCACGGCCACCTCACGACAGGGCTGGGACACCTCCCCCGTCCCCCACCGCCGCCAGGGCCTGATGCTCGCCGCCTGCATGCTGTGCTGGTCCCTCGCCCAGAACTCCCTCTGGGGCGTCAGCGGCCGAATCGGCCTGAACCAGGCGCATCTGACGGAGGCCACGGTCGGCGCGGTGTTCGCCGTGGCGCTCGGCGCCGGGCTGCTGGGCGTCACCGGGGCGGGCGCGCTCGGCCCGCGCCTCGGCCGCGCGCTGCCCATCGGCGCGGGCACGGCCCTCATCGCGGCCTGCATCGCGCTCAGCGCGTCCGCCACCGACCTGACGACCTTCGCCACCGGCGAGATCGCCTGGAACACGCTCTACCCGATCGTCCTGTCGTACGTCATCGGCCTCGCCGCCTCCCTCGACACCCGCGGCCGCTGGGCGGTGCTCGTCGGCTCGGCGTCGTCGCTGGGCACGGCGGCGGGCCCGCTGACCGGAAGCGTGCTGTCGGCGCAGGCCGGGTTCCCGGTCATGGGCGCGGTGCTGGCGGTCGGGCTGCTGGTGATCGCCGTACCGATGACGGCGGTGGCGCTGGGCACGGGCAGGCGCCCGATGCCGGTGGTGGAGATCGCGGTGGAGGCACCTGCCTACGACAAGGCAACAGCAGCCTGAGCGCCCTGAAGGGGCGCGGGGCTGTGCTGGATTTGCGGCTACCGCCACGTGGGCGCGACCAGCCCCCACCGGCCCGCAGCGTCGTCACTCACCTACGAGAACTCGTACGCCTCGACCTCCGCGAGATACCTCTCACGCCTCGCCTCGTCATCCTCCAGGAAGGCCGCCAAAAAGGAGTTCCGAGCCAGCTCGCGCAGCCGGTCCTCGGTCAGGCCCAGCGCCGAGCGCACCGCGTCGAAGTTGTCGCCGGCGTACCCGCCGAAGTAGGCCGGGTCGTCGGAGTTGACCGTGCACATCAGCCCGGCGTCCAGCATGGCGGGCAGGGGGTGCTCGGCGAGGACGTCGACGGTCCGCAGCCGCACGTTCGACAGCGGACACAGCGTCAGCGGCACCCGCTCCCGCACCAGCCGCTCGACCAGCGCCGGGTCCTCCATGCACCGCAGCCCGTGGTCGACGCGCTCGACGCCGAGGACGTCGAGGGCCTCGGTGATGTAGGCGGGCGGCCCCTCCTCACCCGCGTGCGCGACGCGCCGCAGGCCGAGGGCGGCGGCGGCCTCGTACACCTCGCGGAACTTCACCGGCGGGTGGCCGACCTCGGCCGAGTCCAGGCCCACGCCGACGATCCGGTCGAGATACGGCTCGGCGGCCCGGAGCGTCTCCATGGCCGACTCGGCGGAGTCGTCGCGCAGGAAGCACATGATGAGCCGCGTGGAGACGCCGTGGTTGGCCTCACTGCTCCCCAGCGCCCGCCACAGCCCCTCGACGACCGTCCCCAGCTCCACCCCCCGCTTGGTGTGGGCCTGCGGGTCGAAGAAGATCTCCGCGTGCCGCACGCCCTGCGCGGCGGCGCGGGCGAGGTAGGCGTTCGCGAGGTCCTCGAAGTCCCGCTCGGTGAGCAGGACGGCCATGAGCTCGTAGTACAGGTTCAGAAAGGACTGGAGGTCCTCGAACTGGTAGGCCTTGCGGAGCTCGTCGGTGTCGCCGTAAGGCAGCTGGACGCCGTTGCGTCCGGCCAGTTCGAAGGCGAGCTCGGGTTCGAGGGTGCCTTCGATGTGGAGGTGCAGTTCTGCTTTGGGGAGGGACATCGAAGCATCGTACGGCGGTCTCATCGACGTTTCGGTAGCGGCACCCGGAGCAGGTCGTGTGCGACCGTCAACTCCCCGTCGAAACCGGCGTCCCGTGCCTGCCGCTCGAACTCGTCGGGCTCGGTGTAGCGCTGACTGAAGTGGGTGAGCACGAGATGCCGTACGCCACAGTCGAGCGCGACGCGGGCGGCTTGACCGGCGGTCAGGTGACCGTGCTCGACGGCGAGTTCGACATCCTCGTCCAGGAAGGTGGACTCGATGACGAGCATGTCGCAGCCGTCGGCCAGGGTGTACACCCCGTCGCACAGCCGAGTGTCCATGACGAACGCGAACCGCTGCCCGCGCCGCACCTCACTGACGTCGTCGAGGCAGACCCCGCCGAGCACCCCCTCCCGCTGGAGCCGCCCGACGTCCGGCCCCTTGATGCCGTGCGCGGCGAGCCGTTCGGGCAGCATGCGGCGGCCGTCGGGCTCGACGAGGCGATAGCCGTACGACTCCACGGGGTGCGACAGCCGGGCGGTCTCCAGCCGGTAGCCACCGGTGTCGGTTATGACGCCGTCGGCGCTGACCGGGGCCTGCGCGAGGTCGACGGTCTCGCGGTAGGCGGTGGCGTAGCGCAGCCGGTCGAAGAAGCGCTGGCCGGAACGCGGGTAGTGGGCGGTGACGGGATGCGGAACCTTGTCGAGGTTGATCCGCTGGATGACGCCGGCGAGGCCGAGGGAGTGGTCCCCGTGGAAGTGGGTGACGCAGATCCGATTCAGGTCGTGCGCGGCGACTCCGGCACGCAGCATCTGCCGCTGCGTGCCCTCGCCGGGGTCGAAGAGGATGCCCTCCCCGTCCCACCGCAACAGATAGCCGTTGTGGTTCCGGTGACGGGTCGGCACCTGGCTCGCTGTCCCGAGGACAACCAATTCACGCACGGACAAGGCGACTTCGACCTACTTCGAGTTCTTTCGACTTACTTCGACTTACTTCGACTTATCCGGGGGGCCACTGCAGGCCGCGGCCGCCGAGGATGTGGGCGTGGGCGTGCCAGACGGTCTGGCCGGCGCCGGGACCGGTGTTGAAGACGATGCGGTAGCTCTCCAGCTTGTCCTCGTCGGCGACGGCCTGGGCCTCGCGCAGGACGTCCGCGGCGAGGGTCGGTTCGGCGGTGGCGAGGGCGGAGGCGTCCCGGTAGTGCGCCTTCGGGATGACCAGGACGTGGGTGGGCGCCTGGGGGTTGATGTCCCGGAACGCGACGGTCGTGTCCGTCTCCCGCACGATCGTCGCCGGGACATGTCCCTCGGCGATCTTGCAGAACAGACAGTCGTCCTGCGGCTCCCCTGCCATGCGTTGCCTCCTGACGCCGGGTGATCTCTTACGGGGGCATGCTATCGCCGGGCCGCCAGGGTTCCTCGCCCCCGCCGCCCCTACCCTTCCCGTCCTTGAAGGGGCTCCGCCCCTTCGACCCCACCAGGGGGCTCCGCCCCCTGGACCCCCGCTCCTCAAACGCCGGAGGGGCTGAGTTTTCCAGCCCGCCCGGCATTCGAAGACGAGGGGGCTTCACCTCTCAGCGCCGGCCAGCATCATCCAGCCCGTCCGGCGTTTGAGGACGAGGCCCGTTCAGGGCCGAAGCGGGGGTCTGGGGGCCGCAGGCCCCCAGGGACGGGACGGGTAGGGGCGGCGGGGGCGAAGAGGGCTCAGTGGTCCGGCAGCGGTGGCGCTGACTTCGCCGGGCGTTCCTCCAGCCCCGCCAACGCGATCCGCACCGCCTCGTCCAGCTGAGCATCCCGCCCCGCCACCCAGTCCTGCGGACGCTGCACCACCTCCACGTCCGGATCGACCCCGTGGTTCTCCAAGTCCCAGCCGTACCCCTCCAGCCAGATGGCGTACTTCGGCTGGGTGATCAGCGTGCCGTCGACCAGCAGATACCGACTGTCGATCCCGATCACACCGCCCCACGTCCGCGTCCCCACCACCGGCCCCAGCCCCAACGCCTTGATCACCGCGTTGACGATGTCCCCGTCGGAGCCGGAGAACTCGTTCGCCACCGCCACCACAGGCCCCCGCGGGGCGTCCGCCGGATAGCTGTACGGGCGCATCCCGCGGGGCACCTCCCACCCCACGATCCGGCGTGCCAGCTTCTCCACGACCAGTTGCGAGGTGTGCCCGCCGCCGTTCTCCCGGATGTCCACGACGAGCCCCTCCCGGGCCACCTCGACCCGCAGGTCGCGGTGGATCTGGGCCCAGCCCGGCGCCTGCATGTCCGGCACATGGAGGTAGCCGAGCCGCCCGCCGGACTTCTCGTGGACGTACGCCCGCCGGTCCGCCACCCACGCGTGGTACCGCAGGGGCTCCTCGTCGGCGATCGGGACCACGACCGCATGCCGTACGTCCCCACCCCCGGTCGGCGAGATCGTCAGCTCCACGGCCTTACCCGCCGTACCGACTAGCAGCGGCCCGGGCCCGGTCACCGGATCCACCGGCACCCCGGCGACCGCCACGATCGCGTCCCCGGCCCGCACCGCGACCCCCGGCGCGGCCAGCGGCGCCCTGGCCTCGGGGTCGGACGTCTCGGACGGCAGGATGCGGTCGATCCGCCAACTGCCGTCCGGATGGCGGGAGATGTCGGCGCCGAGCAGCCCCTGCCGGGCCCCGCCGCCGTACCCGCCGCGCGACGCGACGTACGCGTGCGAGGTGCCCAGCTCGCCCTGTACCTCCCACAGCAGATCCATCAGGTCGTCGTGGGTGGCGACCCGGTCGAGCAGCGGGCGGTAGCGGTCCAGCACCCCCGTCCAGTCCACGCCGTTCATGTCCGGCCGCCAGAAGTGGTCGCGCATGATGCGGCCGGTCTCCTCGAACATCTGCCGCCACTCCGCCGACGGGTCGACGCTCTGCCGTACGCGCGTCAGGTCCACGGTGATGTTCGAGTCGCTGTCGTCGTCGCCGGAGGCCCGCCGGTCGCTGGGGACGACCTTGAGCCTGCCGTCGGTCCACAGCAGCAGCCGCTTGCCGTCGCCGCTGACCTCGAAGTGGTCGGCGTCGTCGGCGAGATGCTCCACGCGCCGCTGGAGCAGGTCGTAGCGCTCCATCTCGGTCTTGGGCTCGGGGTCGTCGGGTGTGGCCCGGGAGGCACCGAGGGCGCCGCGTACGGGATGCCGTAGCCACAGCACTCCGTCCTTCGCGGCCCGCAGATTGGTGTAGCGGGCGGCCTCGACCGGGAACGGCACGATCCGGTCGGCGAGCCCTTCGAGGTCGATCCGGGTGGCCGGGGTGCCCTCGCTGTCGGGTGTCTCGTCCTTGTCGGGCGCGTCGAAGGGGCGTCCGTGCCGCTGCGGACCGAAGGGGGACGGGGTCGTCGCCGCCAGGGTGATCAGGTGGGGGCGGGAGCCGACCACGAAGGCGAGGTCGAAGACGTGCTCGTCGTAGACGGGGTCGAAGGCCCGCGTCGACAGGAACACCAGGTGCTTGCC
The DNA here is from genome assembly GCF_004028635.1 of Streptomyces cyaneus. Taxonomy (GTDB): domain Bacteria; phylum Actinomycetota; class Actinomycetes; order Streptomycetales; family Streptomycetaceae; genus Streptomyces; species Streptomyces cyaneus. The sequence continues at coordinate 936,478 of NZ_ML138678.1, forward strand.
GTCCTGGGTGAACGCGGGCGCGTAGTCCTGGAAGCGCAGCGGGGTCGCCTCGGAGACCGACAGGTCGGTGGTGTTGGCGAGTTTCAGCTGGCTCAGCGGGCGCGGGCCGGGGTGCGACCAGGCGAGCCAGGCCGAGTCGGGCGAGAAGACCAGCCCGGAGACGTCCCCGTCCTCGCTGCGGTCGACCTCGCGGACCTCGCCGGTCTCCCGTTCGACGAGCAGCAGCCGCCCGTCGTGTGCGGCGACCGCCGCCCGGCTCCCGTCGGGCGCCATGGCGAGCTCCAGGACCCGGCCCAACTGCCCGGCGCCGAGCCTGCGCGGTGTGGCCCCCGGTGCGAGCCCGGTCGCGGGCGCGAACTCCAGCGCGTCGTCGCCCTCCGCGTCCGTCACCCACACCACCCACTCCTCGCCCTCCGCCCGGAAGGTGCGCGGCAGCCGGGCCCGTACGCCGGGCTCGGCGGCGAGCGCACGGGCGGGACCGGAGCGATGGGTGACCCAGTGCACGGCGCCCCGGACACAGACCGCGCTGCCGCGCGCGGTGTGGTCGGGCGCCGCCGCCCCGAACGAGCGGGCGGCGTTCAGCGGGTAGGGCTGCCGGTCGGTGCGCTGCCCGCCGAGCCGGATGTCGAGCGGGCGCGGCTCGGCGCCGTCGAGGTCGTCCAGGAGCCACAGTTGCCCGGCGCAGGCGTACACGACCCGGGTGCCGTCGCTCGCGGCATGCCGGGCGTAGAAGCCCTCGAGGGGCGTGTGGCGGCGTAGATCGGACCCGTCGGCGAGGGACGAGTACACGGCCCCGACGCCCTCATGGTCGGAGAGGAACGCGATCCGCTCCCCCACCCACGTCGGGTACTCGATGTTCCCGTCCAGCTCCTCGTGAAGCCGTACGAAGTCACCGTCGCCCTCGGCTCCCCGATCGATCCACAACTTGCCCGCCGTACCGCCCCGGTAGCGCTTCCAGCGCGCCGCCTCCAGCCCCATCGGCGCCGACGCGAGCACCAGGTGGGGCCCGTGGACGACATCGGCGACGGGGCCGTACGGCAGCACGGTGGCCGGTCCGCCGTCGAGCGGGACCGTGTGGGCCCAGGTGCGGCGGCTGCCCGCCTGGCCCTGGGCGCTGATCGCGAGGACCTCGCCGTCAGGGGTCCAGCCTCGCACCCGGGTCTGCCAGCTGCCCCAGTACGTGAGGCGCTTCGAGGGGCCCCCGTCGACCGGCGCGATGTGCACCTCGGGGGCGCCGTCACGGGTGGAGGTCCAGGCGACGGTCGTACCGTCGGGCGAGATGCGCGGCAGGCTGACCGGCACGTTGTCGGCACTGACCCGCCAGGCCCGGCCACCGTCGAGGGGGGCGAGCCATACGTCGTCCTCGGCGGTGAAGGCGACCAGGTCGCCGTGCAGATGCGGATACCGGAGATACGAAGACGATCCGGGCGTCACGGACTGAGTCACCCGATCACCATAAGCAGGGGCAGCGTCCGGGGACAGACCTTTGGATCACTTGCCCAACTCCCGGCCGGGTGCGCTCACTTGCCCTCCGGCCAGCAGTTCGGGCGCTCCTGGCAGTAGACGGTCTTGGTGACGGTCACCGTGACCGTGGGCCCGGGCTGCTGTCCGTTGCCGGGCGGGTTGACGGGCGAGGGCGTGGCATTGCAGTTGCCCAGCCCGTTGACGTGGAACCACTCCTTGCCGTCGATCTTGGCGACGAGGTCGCCGCGCACACAGGCGCCGCTGACGGCCCGGGTGATCCTGCCGGTGACGGTGATGTCCTTGCCGTCCTTGGTCTCGCCTTCGCAGTCGACCTTGACCACGGTGTTCTCGCTCGCCGTCGGCGCGGCGGAGCCACCGTTGCCTTTGCCGTCCGCGTTGTCGTACGAGCCCGTGCAGTTGAGCCACTGCACGTCGGCCTTCTGCCGCTCCAGCTCCGCGGTCACGGTCTGGTCGGTCGTGAAGGCCACGGTCGCACTGCTCAGCCCGCCCGGATCACAGGCGACCGCCCCGCCGACGGCGACCACGGCGAGACCCGCCACGCCTGCCACGCGCACCACATGCGTGCGACGACCTGCGCGACCCGTGCGCTCCATGCGACCGGCGCGATCCCAAATCCTCCTGAACGCCCCCATGGACGGCAGCCTGCCACTGTCCCCGCCGACGCGGTAGAGCGCATACGGCCACTGACTGCTCTCGCACGTCACAATCGAGCTGTCGCTCAACCCACCCTGCCCGGAGGACCGTTGCCCCCCTCACGGATCCCCGCCCGCGCCCTGCCCGCGCCGCGCACCCCGGACGACGCCGATCAGGTCGGCGCGGACACGGTGACGGACCCGGCGGGACCGCCCGCGCCACCGCGCCGGCGCCGGGTGCGAATGCTCGTCGACGTGGTCGACCATCCGGATGAAGTCGCCTATGTGACAGCCCTGTTCGAGGAGCGCGGCTGGGCCGTACGCCTGGCGGAGGGCGACGAGGCGGCGCCCGGCGTGGCGCACCGCACCACGCTGGTCGTCGAGGTCCGCCTGCACGGAGCCCGCCTCGGCGCCCTGCGCACGGCCACCCGCGGCATCTCCAACGGCTACTCGTACGTCGGATGCGTGGCGACCGGCCCCGGGCGGCTGCTCAATCTGCGCGAACCCGGTGTGGTACGCGGGATCGTCGACGAGGCGACGGCCCGCCGACTCCTGCCAGGGGGCGCGGAGTTGGACGGCTGGGAGCTGTTCGACGCCGTCCTCAGCCGCGCAGCAGCAGCCACTCCTGCAGCTCCACCAGGTTCCCCTCCGGGTCCTTGAGGTGGGCGACGCGCATGCGGTCGGTCATCGGGGCGGGGCCGTGCAGGAGGGTCGCACCGCGTGAGGTGATCCGCTCGCAGCAGGTGTCCAGATCGTCCACCCGCAGCACCACCAGGGAGCGGTGCCCGTTGGCGGCATCACCCAGCTCGCCCAGCACCTCGGCCATCATCGCCCGGTCCTGAAGGGCGATGCCCGCCGAGCCGACGGCGGGGCTGAACTTCTCGTACGGCCCGTTCGTCGCCCCCGACTGCGGCTTGAGGCCGAGGACGTCGGCGTAGAAGCGGTAGCAGGCGGCGAAGTCGCCGACCAGCAGCCGTACTTGGGCGAGTTCCAAGGCGAACGTCCCTCCCGGGGTCAGGACCAGCGGCCGGTGCGGCCGAGGAGCAGTGCCGTCGCCGCGGTTCCGGCGGTGGAGGTGCGCAGGACGGTACGGCCCAGACGGTACGCCTTGGCGCCCGCCTCCTCGAAGAGGGCCAACTCCTCGGGGGCGACGCCGCCTTCGGGGCCGACGACGAGCACGATCTCGCCCTCGGCGGGCAGCTGGGCCGTCGCCAGCGGCTCGCTGCCGTAGTCGCGGTCCTCGTGCAGTACGGCGGCGAAGTCGGCCTGGGCGAGGAGGGCCGCGACCTGCTTGGTCGTAGCCGCGTCCGCGACCTGGGGGAAACGCACCCGGCGTGACTGCTTGCCGGCCTCACGGGCGGTGGCCCGCCACTTGCCGAGGGCCTTCGCGCCCCGCTCGCCCTTCCACTGCGTGATGCACCGGGCGGCCGCCCAGGGCACGATCGCGTCGACGCCGGTCTCGGTCATGGTCTCGACGGCCAACTCACCGCGGTCCCCCTTGGGAAGGGCCTGGACGACGGTGATACGGGGCTGCTGCGCGGGTTCCTCGGCCACCGCACCCAGCCGCAGAACCAGCCGGTCCTTGCCCTCGGTGTCGACCACCTCGCACTCGGCCCAGCGACCGTCGCCGTCGGTGAGGACGACGGCCTCCCCCGCCCGCAGCCGCTTCACGGAGACGGCATGCCGTCCCTCGGGCCCGTCGAGCACGTACTGCTGCCCGTCCCCGGCCGGGAGGTGCTCGACCACGAACACGGGAGCGGTCATGAGCCCGCACCGCCCTTGGGCAGAGCCGACAACGCTGTCGCCGCGGCGTCCAGCTCGGCGGCCAGCACCTCCACCAGCTGCCCGGCGGGCAGTTCACGCGCCATCCGGTGCCCCTGCCCCGCCCACAGGGCCATGCCCTGCGCGTCGCCGGACGCGGCGGCCTTCTTGCGCAGGGGCGAGGTGAGGTGGTGGACCTCGGGATAAGCGGCGGGGGCGTACGGCCCGTGCTCGCGCAGGAAGCGGTTGACGAGGCCGCGGGCGGGCCGCCCGGAGAAGGCGCGCGTCAGCTCGGTCCGTACGAACAGGGGGTTGGTCAGCGCCTGCTTGTGCAGGGCGTTGGCGCCGGACTCCGGGGTGGCGAGGAACGCCGTCCCGAGCTGGGCGGCACTGGCGCCGGCGGCGAGCGCGGCGGCGATCTGGCTGCCGCGCATGATGCCGCCGGCGGCGACGATGGGCAGGCTCACGGCCTCACGGACCTGCGCGATGAGCGACAGCAGCCCGATGCCGGTGCCGTCGGTCTCGGGGTTGTCGCGATGCGTGCCCTGGTGGCCGCCGGCCTCGATCCCCTGCACGATCACGGCGTCGGCACCGGCCCGCTGCACGGCGAGGGCCTCGTCCGGGGTGGTGGCGGTGACGAGGGTGAAGGTCCCGGCACGCCGAAGCGACTGCAGCACCTCACTGCTGGGCGCACCGAAGTGGAAGGAGACGACGGGCACGGGATTGTCGAGCAGCACGGCGAGCTTGGCGTCGTACCCGTCGTCCCGCCCGCTGTCCGGGTCCCCCAGCTCGATCTCGTACCAGGCGGCCTCGCCGGCGAGCTGATGGGCGTAGACGTCGACCGCGGCCGCGTCGGCATACTCGGGCTGCGGCATGAACAGATTGACCCCGAAGGGCCGCCCGGTCAGCCCCCGCAGCTGCTTGATCTCCTGGTACATCCCGTCGGCGGTTTTGTACCCGGCGGCGAGAAACCCCAGCCCACCGGCCTCGGACACGGCAGCAGCGAGCTGCGGCACGGAGACGCCGCCTGCCATGGGGGCCTGCACGATCGGAAGCGGGAAGAGATCGGTCAGTGCGGAGGACATGACGGCATGTTGTCACGTCCTCCGAACAAGTCCGAATCGACCCTTCCCCTTGGCATAGGCCAACATATTCCCAAGGGGAACAGCACGGGCTCAGCGCCCGTTGAACGCATCCTTCAGCCGCGAGAACAGCCCCTGCTGCCCAGGCTGACTGTGCCTGCCCGGGGGCCGACCCCCGGACCCCCAGCAGCGTCCCCGCAGCTCACGTCAGCGCCCGTTGAACGCATCCTTCAGGCGCGAGAACAGCCCCTGCTGCCCAGGCTGGAACTGCCCCGTCGGCCGCTCCTCGCCCCGGAGCTTGGCGAGCTCGCGCAGCAAGCGCTCCTGTTCGGGGTCCAGCTTGGTCGGTGTCTGTACCTCGACGTGCACGATGAGGTCGCCGCGGCCGCCGCCGCGCAGGTGTGTGACTCCGCGGCCGTGCAGCGGGATCGACTGGCCGGACTGCGTACCCGGCCGGATGTCGACCTCCTCCAGGCCGTCCAGCGTCTCCAGCGGCACCTTCGTGCCGAGCGACGCCGCCGTCATCGGGATGGTCACCGTGCAGTGCAGGTCGTCGCCGCGCCGCTGGAAGGTCGGGTGCGGGAGTTCATGGATCTCGACGTAAAGGTCACCGGCCGGACCGCCGCCCGGGCCGACCTCGCCCTCACCGGCGAGCTGGATCCGTGTGCCGTTGTCGACACCGGCCGGGATCTTGACCGTCAGGGTGCGGCGCGAGCGCACGCGGCCGTCGCCCGCGCACTCCGGGCACGGCGTCGGGACGACGGTGCCGAAGCCCTGGCACTGCGGGCAGGGGCGGGACGTCATGACCTGGCCCAGGAAGGACCGCGTCACCTGCGACACCTCACCGCGGCCGCGGCACATGTCACACGTCTGGGCGGAGGTGCCGGGGGCAGCCCCCTCACCGTTGCAGGTGTTGCAGACGACGGCCGTGTCGACCTGGATGTCCTTCGTCGTACCGAAGGCCGCCTCGTCGAGCTCGATCTCCAGCCGGATCATCGCGTCCTGGCCCCGCCGCGTACGCGACCGCGGACCGCGCTGGGACGCCGTACCGAAGAACGCGTCCATGATGTCCGAGAAGTTCCCGAAGCCGCCCGCGCCGAAGCCGCCGGCTCCCGCGCCGCCCGCCTGGGACAGCGGGTCGCCGCCCAGGTCGTAGACCTGCTTCTTCTGCGGGTCCGACAGCACCTCGTAAGCGGCGTTGATCTCCTTGAACCGCTCCTGGGTCTTCGGATCCGGATTGACGTCCGGGTGCAGCTCGCGCGCGAGCCGCCGGAAGGCCTTCTTGATCTCTTCCTGCGACGCGTCGCGACGCACGCCGAGAACGGCGTAGTAGTCCGTGGCCACTTACGACTCCGCCAGGATCTGTCCGACGTACCGTGCCACTGCGCGTACCGCTCCCATCGTTCCCGGGTAATCCATGCGGGTCGGTCCGACCACGCCGAGCTTGGCGACTGCCTCGCCGCCCGAACCGTAGCCGACCGACACGACAGACGTGGAGTTGAGTCCCTCATAGGCGTTCTCGTGCCCGATGCGCACGGTCATGCCCGAATCCCCCGCCTCGCCAAGGAGTTTGAGGAGTACGACGTGCTCCTCCAGGGCCTCCAGGACGGGCCGGATGGTGAGGGGGAAGTCATGCCCGAAGCGGGTGAGATTGGCGGTGCCGCCGATCATCAGCCGCTCCTCGTTCTCCTCGACGAGCGTCTCCAGGAGGGTGGAGAGCACGGCCGAGACGGTGCCGCGGTCCTCTATGTCGAAGGCCTCGGCAAGGTCCTCGACGAGCCGCGGCACATCGGTGAAGCGCCGCCCCGCGACCCGACTGTTGAGCCGCGCGCGTAGATCCGCGAGCGAGGCCTCACCGAAGGGTGCGGGACAGTCGATCATCCGCTGCTCGACCCGTCCGGTGTCCGTGATCAGCACGAGCATCACGCGCGCGGGCGCGAGCGACAGCAGCTCGACGTGCCGGACGGTGGACCGGGTCAGCGACGGGTACTGCACGACGGCGACCTGCCGGGTGAGCTGCGCGAGCAGCCGCACGGTCCGCGCCACGACGTCGTCGAGGTCTACGGCGCCCTCCAGGAAGTTCTGGATGGCGCGCCGCTCCGGCGGGCTCATCGGCTTGACGCCGGCGAGCTTGTCGACGAACAGCCGGTAGCCCTTGTCGGTCGGGATCCGCCCGGCGCTGGTGTGCGGCTGGGCGATGTAGCCCTCGTCCTCCAGGGCCGCCATGTCGTTGCGAACGGTCGCCGGGGAGACGCCGAGGTTGTGCCGCTCGGTGAGCGCCTTAGAGCCCACCGGCTCCTCGGTCCCGACATAGTCCTGGACGATGGCGCGCAGCACCTGAAGCCTGCGTTCACTCAGCATCCGCGCACACCTCCAGTTTCGTCCCCTTGGCGCCTTGCCTGGCACTCTGTCCGCCCGAGTGCCAGCCGTCCCCGGCCCAGTGTACGGCGGTGGGGTACACCCCGGGCAAGGCCGGTCCAGCACCACCGTGCCGGACGGTGGTGTCTTGGTTAGCGTCGCCGTATGACGGTGACTTGGGAAGAGCTGGGGTGGGAGCGGCTGGCGGCCGGGGTGGGGCGGTGCCGGCTTCCGGGCTGGGACTGCACGGCGGGGCTGGTCGTCGGGGAGGGCGGCGCGCTGATCGTCGACGCCGGGTCGAGCCTCGCTGAGGGCGTGCGGTTGCGGACGCAGGCGCAGTGGCTCGCCGGTCACCGTGTGACTCATCTCGCGCTGACGCATCCCCACTTCGATCATGTCTTCGGGGCGGCGGCGTTCGCCGGCGCGCAGGTCTACGGGGCGGTGGGCCTGGACACGGTGTTCGCACACGAGCGGGCGGAACTGCGCGCGGACGCCGTACGCAACGGCCTGGACCAGGACGCGGCGGACGAGGCGATCGACGCCCTGGTCCACCCGCACCACCAGGTGAGCGGCGAGTGGACCCTCGACCTGGACGACGGCCGCCAGGTCCTGCTGGCGAACGTGGGCCCGGCCCACACGGCCCATGACCTGGTCGTGCTCGTGCCGGGCGCTCCCGGCTCCGCCGAGGTGGTCTTCTGCGGCGACCTGGTGGAGGAGTCCGGCGAACCCCAGGCCGGCCCCGACGCCGTACCGTCGCACTGGCCGGCGGCCCTGGACCGCCTGCTGGACCTGGGCGGCGAGGACGCGCTGTACGTGCCCGGTCACGGAGCGGTGGTGGACGCCGAGTTCGTACGACGCCAGCGCGACACCTTGGCGGCCCGATTCGGCGTGTCGCTGTGATTCCGCGGGACGCGCGGGCGGGGCTTCTCCTATCGTCACTCGAATGCGCCAGTACTCACCCGACCTCACCCCACCCTGGAAGAAGCCCAAGCCCGTCCCCGAGGTCCCGGCGGAACCGGGCCTGGTGGTGGAGGAGCCCGGCACCGGTTTCTGCGGCGCGGTGATCCGTTGTGAGGCGGGCACGGTGACGTTGGAGGACCGCTTCGGCAAGCATCGGGTGTTCCCGCTGGAGCCGCGCGGGTTCCTGCTGGAGGGCAAGGTGGTGACCCTCGTCCGGCCGACGTCCTCCGCTCCGGTGCGCCCCACCCGTACCGCATCCGGTTCGGTCGCCGTCCCGCAGGCACGCGCGCGCGTGGCCCGCGCCGGCCGTATCTATGTCGAGGGCCGGCACGACGCCGAGCTGGTCGAGAAGGTGTGGGGCGACGACCTGCGCATCGAGGGCGTGGTGGTGGAGTACCTGGAGGGCGTCGACGACCTGCCGTCGATCGTCGCCGACTTCGCGCCCGGGCCGGACGCGCGGCTGGGTGTGCTGGTGGACCACTTGGTGCCGGGCAGCAAGGAGTGGCGCATCGCGGAGGCGGTGACGAGCGAGCACGCGCTGGTCGTCGGCCACCCGTACATCGACATCTGGGAGGCGGTGAAGCCGTCGTCGCTGGGGATCGCGGCGTGGCCGCGGGTGCCGCACGGGCAGGACTGGAAGACCGGGGTGTGCCGGGCGCTGGGGTGGCCGTCGGAGAACACCGGGGCGGTGTGGCAGGCGATTCTGGGGCGGGTGGGGTCTTACAAGGACCTGGAGCCGGAGTTGTTGGGGCGGGTGGAGGAGCTGATCGACTTCGTTACGGGTAGCGGTGGGGCTTGACGTCAGGAAGCGTTCCGAACTCGCTGGTGTCCAGTTCGACCCCCAGAGCCTCCAACGGGACTGGATCGCCGAACTTGATGATCTCCTGGCTGAGGTAGTCGGCGTCGTCACCCTGGCCCGCGGGCTTCGTCAGCAGCACGCAGTGCCCCATGATCGGGTCGAGAATTAGGTAGGTGGGGATCTTCCCGGCGGCATAGATCGAACGTTTGATCACATAGTCCTGATGGACGCTGGACTTGGAGACGACCTCCACGACCATCGTGACCAGCTTGGAGGGCAGCAGACGGCCCGAGTCGGGTAGGGCGTCCCGCTCCACGACCACCAGGTCCGGTACCGGCTCGCTGGCCTCGTCCAGGATGTCCACGTCCTGGGTCTGAAGGCGAAACCAGTGCTGTCGCGGGATCTGGTCCTGGACATCGGCAACGATCATGTTGTGCACGATGTCAGGGCTGGCCATCATCACGATTACCCCCCGGAGGAGCTCCATCTTGACGCCCTCAGGGGGCTCAAGCTCCTCGAAGATCTTCACCATGCCGGTGGTCATCGGTCGGTCGTCCACAGCGGTCATCTCCGCAGCCCTCCGGTTTCCGCCACCGTGCAATTACGGGAGCAGCCTACGAATCAGGTTAGGGATCGAACCGGCGTTCCGCACCGATTCACTCGCCCGAGTGATCAGTCCACCAAATCCCTGACCACCGCATCCGCCAGCAACCGCCCCCGCAACGTCAGCACCGCACGCCCCTCCCCATACGGCCCCTCCTGCAACAGCCCCTCCCCCAACGCCCGCCGAGAAGCCGCAAGCCCCTCCTCCCGCAGCAGCTCCAGCGGCACCCCCTCCCGCAGCCGCAGCTCCAGCAGGATCCGCTCGACCCTCCTGTCCTCCTCCGACAACAGCTCCCGCCCCGCCCCCGGCGACCGCCCCGCCGCCAGAGCCGCCGCATACGCCCCCGGATGCTTCACGTTCCACCACCGCACCCCGCCCACGTGCGAGTGCGCTCCCGGCCCCGCGCCCCACCAGTCGGCGCCCCGCCAGTACAGCTCGTTGTGCAGGCAGCGGCCGGCCGCGGAGGTCGCCCAGTTAGAGACCTCGTACCAGTCGAAACCGGCCGCTGTGAACGTCTCCTCGGCGATCAGGTACCGGTCCGCGTGGACGTCGTCGTCGGTCATCGGGACCTCGCCCCGGCGGATACGACGCGCCAGCTGCGTGCCTTCCTCGACGATCAGGGCGTACGCCGACACATGGTCCGGCCCGGCACCGATCGCCGCCTCCAGGGACGCCCGCCAGTCGTCGTCCGACTCGCCCGGTGTGCCGTAGATCAGGTCCAGATTGACGTGCTCGAAGCCCGCCGCACGGGCCTCCGCCACACAGGCCTCCGGGCGCCCCGGCGTGTGCGTGCGGTCCAGCACCTTCAGCACATGCTGCCGGGCGCTCTGCATGCCGAAGGAGATCCGGTTGAAGCCGCCCCGGCGGAGGGTGGCCAGATACCCCGGGTCCACCGAGTCCGGGTTCGCCTCCGTGGTGATCTCCGCGTCCGGCGCCAGGCCGAACTCGTCACGGATCGCCCCCAGCATCCGTACGAGGTCGTCGGCGGCCAGCAGCGTGGGCGTACCGCCGCCGACGAAGACCGTGCGGACCTCGCGCGGGTCGTCGCCGAGGACCTTGCGGGCCAGGCGGATCTCGTCGATGAGGGTCTCGGCGTAGTTGTCGCGGGACGCCAGGACGCCGCCCGTGCCGCGCAGCTCGGTCGCCGTGTAGGTGTTGAAGTCGCAGTAGCCGCAGCGGGTCGCGCAGTACGGGACGTGCAGGTAGAAACCGAGGGGGCGGTCGGCGGACCCGGTGAGCGCGGACGCGGGGAGCGTGCCGTCGTCGGGGACGGGCTCGCCGTCGGGGAGTGCGGAGGGCATGGGTTCCATTGTCCAGCACGCGCGCGTACTCCCCGGAACCCGCTACTCGGCCTGCAGTACCAGCAGCGCCAGATCGTCCTCCGGCGGACGGCCGCTGAACTCGTGCACCAGCCTTCGGATGCGTTCCGCGATCAGCTCGGCGTTCAGGCCCGTGCACCCGGCGAGCGCGGTCGCGAGGCCGTCGCCGTCGTCGAACTGGCGGGAGCCGCTGCGTCGCTCCGTCACCCCGTCGGTCACGCACAGCAGGGTGTCGCCGGAGCGCAGCTCGAAGGTCTCGCTGGTGTACGTCGCGTCCTCGACGACCCCGAGGAGGGTCTGCGGGTGCGCGGCCGTGTGGACCTCGCCGCCCGCGCCCAGCAGCAAGGGGAGCGGGTGTCCGGCGGAGGCGAGGGTGCAGCGGATGCCGCCGTCGAACGGGGTCAGTTCGCCGTAGAGCAGGGAGAGGAAGCGGGTCTGCGGGCCGTCGCCGGGTGGGACCGGGCCGACCAGGGCGCGGGCGGCGGCGTCGGCGGCCTCCGTGGCGTCGTCGAGGAGGAGCTGGTTGAGGCGGTCGAGGACGTCGGCGACGCGGTAGCCCTCGCGGGCGAGGAGCCGCAGCCAGGGCCGGGCGATGCCGATCACCACGGCCGCCTCGGGGCCCTTGCCCTGGACGTCGCCGATGGCGAAGCACCAGCGGCCGTCGCCGGCCGGGAAGAGGTCGTAGAAGTCACCGCTCGGGCCGCCCTTGTCGCACGGCTCGTACACCAGGGCGCTGGCCACCCCGGGGATCTCCGCGACGGCACCGGGCAGCAGACCGCGCTGCAGGACCCGGCTGATGGTGGCCTGCCGGGCGTACTGGCGGGCGGCGCCGATGGCGAGGGCCACCCGGCGGCTGAGGTCCTCGACGAGCCCGGTGACCTCGTCGGGGAAGCGCATGAGGTCGGCCCGCCCGATGACCAGCGTGCCCAGCGGGCGGCCGCCGGCGATCAGGCGGTACGCCAGCGCCGTGCCGCGCACCCCGCGCGCGCCGAGCGCCTCACCGGGCCAGGGATAGGGGACGGGCCCGGTGCGGTGGTTGTCGGGGGAATGCGGCGGCTCCTTCTCCAGGGCGCGGCGGAGTTCCTCGATGAGGTTCTCGGAGCCGTGCCAGACCCGGGCCAGCCGGGGCCCGGTGCCCACGACGGCGTCCGCCGTCCAGCCTCCGCCGCCCTCGGCGTCACCGGATCGGGGGTATCCCCAGCGTCCGGCCATCTCGTCCTCCAGCCACACCGCGCACCAGTCCGCCAGCCGAGGCACGATCAGCTGGCCGGCCAGCGCGGCGACCAGGTTCTCGTCGAGCTGCCCGGCGAGCAGGTCGGAGGCCTCGGCGAGGAACGACAGGGCGCCCCGGTTGAGCCAGTCCCGGTCCCGCTCGGCGCGCTGGGGCTCCGGGGCGAGGATCTCGGCGACGCGCAGCCCGCGCTCCAGCGCACGCTCCTCGGCGTACGCCTCGACGTCGTCCCTGGCCGCGATGGGGTCCTCGGCGGGCAGCCGCGCCCACACGATCTTGGCGCCGGTGCGATAGGTGACGCCCCAGGACTCGGCGAGGCGGGACACCAGCCGCAGTCCGCGCCCGTACTCCGGTGTCTCGTACGGCGCCTCGATCTCCGCGTCGCGCGGGGCCCGCGAGGGGTGGTGGTCGAGGACCTCGACGACGAGGGCGCCGGTGTCCTCCTCCAGTCGGCAGGTGAGCTCGACATCGGTACCGGCGTGCACGACGGCGTTGGTGACGAGCTCGCTGACGGCCACGACGGCGTCGTCGACGAGACGTTCGGTGAGGTGCTCGGTGCCGGGGATGCCGGAGGCGGCCCATTCGGTCAGGGTGTTGCGCACGAGGGTGCGGGCGGAGCCCGGGGAGAGCGGGCTGCCGGGGAGGGTGGTGCGGGTCTCGGGGTGCCCCGGCTCGTGCGCAGGCGCACCACAGGCACGGGTAACGGTCTCCCGTTGTGCCGGAATGGCCCCCATGGACAGCTCCCCGAACGGTTCGGACGAATACGCCTCAGTCGACGCCGACAGAGTGACAGACTGGCCACGCCCATAAGCACCGAGTTACCGAAGTGGGCCGCCATGAGTGAGAACCGTGCTACGCGTGTGCTCGAAGACGGACAGAAAGACGGTCAAATTCGAGCATCGGATCTACGCCCGCTGCTCGCCGCGATGACCGCGGCCCGAGACGGCGACTTCCGCAGGCTGCCGGAGGCCGGTGAGGGAGTGGTGGCCGAGCTGACGGCGGTCTTCAACCAGATCATGGACCGCAGTACGCACTTCAACCGTGAAGTGCAGCGGGTCAAGCGGGAGTTGGTACGCCACGGCCGACTCGACGAGCGGCTCTCGGCGAGCCCGGGGCCGGGCGACTGGACGACCCGCGTCAACGACGTCAACCACGTGCTCGACGCCTTGGTGGCCCCGGCGGCGAACGCGACGCGTGTGCTCGACGCGGTGGCCGGCGGCGACCTCACCCAACGGGTCGATCTGCACGACGGCAGCCGCCAGTTACGCGGCGACCTGCGCCGCCTGGGCCGGGCCGTGAACAAGATGGTCGACCAGCTCTCCCTGTTCACCGGCGAGGTCACCCGCGTCGCCCGCGAGGTCGGCACCGAGGGCCGGCTGGGTGGCCGGGCCAAGGTGCAGGGCCTGTCGGGCAGTTGGCGGGACGTGACCGAGGCCGTCAACACGATGGCGTCCCGGCTGACGGCCCAGGTGCGTGACATCGCCCTGGTGACCACGGCGGTGGCCCGCGGCGACCTGACCCGCACGGTCACCGTCGAGGCGACCGGCGAGCTGCTCGAACTGAAGCTGACCGTCAACACGATGGTGGACCAGCTCTCCGCGTTCGCCGACGAGGTGACGAGGGTCGCCCGTGAGGTGGGCACGGAAGGGCAGCTGGGCGGGCGGGCTCAGGTGCGGGGCGTCTCCGGCGTCTGGAAGGACCTCACCGACAACGTCAACTTCATGGCGTCGAACCTGACCTCCCAGGTCCGCAACATCGCCCAGGTGACGACGGCCGTGGCCAACGGCGACCTGAGCCAGAAGATCACCGTCGACGCCCAGGGCGAGATCCTGGAGCTCAAGTCGACCATCAACACGATGGTGGACCAGCTCTCCGCCTTCGCCGACGAGGTCACGCGCGTGGCCCGCGAGGTCGGCACCGAAGGAAACCTGGGCGGGCGGGCTCAGGTGCGGGGCGTCTCCGGCGTCTGGAAGGACCTCACCGACAACGTCAACTTCATGGCGGACAACCTGACCTCCCAGGTCCGCAACATCGCCCTCGTGTCCACCGCCGTGGCCCAGGGCGACCTCGGCAAGAAGATCACGGTCGAGGCGAAGGGCGAGATCCTCGAACTGAAGTCGACCATCAACACGATGGTGGACCAGCTCTCCGCCTTCGCCGACGAGGTGACGAGGGTCGCCCGCGAGGTCGGCACCGAAGGAAACCTCGGCGGTCAGGCCCAGGTCCGAGGCGTCTCCGGCGTCTGGAAGGACCTCACCGACAACGTCAACTTCATGGCGCTGAACCTGACCTCCCAGGTCCGCAACATCGCCCAGGTGACGACAGCCGTGGCCAACGGCGACCTGTCGAAGAAGATCACCGTCGACGCCCGCGGCGAGATCCTCGAACTCAAGGACACCGTCAACACGATGGTGCAGCAGCTGCGCGCCTTCGCCGACGAGGTCACCCGCGTGGCCCGCGAGGTCGGCACCGACGGCCGGCTCGGCGGGCGGGCGCAGGTGCTGGGCGTCTCCGGGGTCTGGCGGGACCTGACCGACAACGTCAACTACATGGCCGACAACCTCACCTCACAGGTGCGGAACATCGCCCAGGTCACCACGGCCGTCGCCAACGGCGACCTCTCCAAGAAGATCGACGTGGACGCGCGCGGCGAGATCCTGGAGCTGAAGACCGCCATCAACACGATGGTCGACACCCTGTCCTCCTTCTCCTCCGAGGTCACCCGCGTGGCCCGAGAGGTCGGCTCCGAGGGCCAACTCGGCGGTCAGGCCCGGGTCGAGGGCGTGTACGGCACCTGGAAGCGCCTGACGACGAACGTGAACGAGCTGGCGTCGAACCTGACCACCCAGGTCCGCGCGATCGCCGAGGTCGCCTCCGCCGTGGCCCAGGGCGACATGTCCCGCTCGATCACGGTCGAGACGCGCGGCGAGGTCGCCGAGCTGAAGGACAACATCAACCTGATGGTGGCCAACCTCCGCGAGACGACCCGCGCCAAGGACTGGCTGGAGTCCAACCTGGCCCGCCTCGCGGCCCTGATGCAGGGCCACCGCGACCTGATGGAGGTCGCCGACCTGCTGCTGCGCGAGCTGACCCCGCTGGTGAACGCCCAGTACGGCGCGTTCTTCCTGGCCGACCCGGACGAGGAGAGCGCCGCGCTGCGCACCACGATTCCCGCGAAGGGGCTGGCCTTCATCGCCGGGTACGGCTCGGCGCAGGGCGCGACCGTCGAGACCGGCGGACTCCCGGTGCACGGCCTGGTCCGGCAGGCGGCCCGCGAGAAGAAGCGGATCCTCGTCGAGGAGGCCCCGCCGGACTACATCAAGATCAACAGTGGGCTCGGTGAGGCGGCCCCCACCAGCGTCGTCATCATCCCGATCCTCTTCGAGGACAAGCTCCTCGGCGTGATCGAGCTGGCGTCCTTCTCCCGCTTCTCCGACGTGCACCTGGCGTTCTTCGACCAGTTCGTGAACACCATCGCCGTGGCGATCAACACGATCATCGCCAACTCCCGTACGGAGTCACTGCTCGGCGAGTCCCAGCGCCTGGCCATGCAGCTCCAGGAACGCTCGGACGAACTCCAGATGCAACAGGCGGAGCTGCAGCGCTCCAACGCCGAACTGGAGGAGAAGGCAGCACTGCTGGCGACCAGCTCCCAGTACAAGTCGGAGTTCCTGGCCAACATGTCCCACGAACTGCGCACCCCGCTGAACTCCCTGCTGATCCTGGCGAGGCTGCTCTCGGACAACCCGGACGGCCACCTCTCCGACCAGGAGGTGCAGTTCGCGACGACGATCCACCGCTCCGGCTCCGACCTGCTCCAGCTGATCAACGACATCCTGGACCTGTCGAAGATCGAGGCGGGCCGGATGGACGTACGCCCGAAGAAGCTGCCGCTCATCAAGCTCCTGGACTACGTCCACGCCACCTTCCGCCCCCTGACCCTCGACCGGGGACTCGCCTTCGAGGTGTCGGTGGGCGAGGACGTGCCGCGCGAGATGTACTCGGACGAGCAGCGCCTGCAGCAGATCCTGCGCAACCTGCTGTCCAACGCGATCAAGTTCACCGCGACGGGCCGGGTCGAGCTGCGGGTGAACCGGGTGAAGGACCCCGAGCACCACTACGTCCACGAGGGCGACGAGGTGATCGCGTTCGCGGTGACCGACACCGGTATCGGCATCGCGGCGGAGAAGCTCCCGGTGATCTTCGAGGCGTTCCAGCAGGCCGACGGCACGACCAACCGCAAGTACGGCGGCACGGGCCTCGGTCTGTCCATCAGCCGGGAGATCGCGGGCCTGCTGGGCGGCCGTATCGTCGCCGAGAGCGAGCCCGGCAAGGGCTCCACGTTCACGCTGTACGTCCCGGTCGTCAGCCCCGGTCACGCGGCGACCGGCCCGGTGCCCGAGGACCGTCCGCTGCCGGTGCCGGAGCAGCTGTCGGCCGAGCGCTTCTCGACCACCCACGACGCGGACGACTCCTGGCCGACGCCGACCAAGCTGGAGGCGTGGCAGACGGGCCGGGCGGGCCAGGTGCTCCCGGGCCGACGGGTGTTGATAGTGGACGACGACATCCGCAACGTCTTCGCGCTCACCCATGTCCTGGGCCGGGTCGGCATGCCCGTCCTGTACGCCGAGAACGGCCGCGAGGGCATCGAGACGCTGGAGCGGAACCCGGACGTCGAACTCGTCCTGATGGACATCATGATGCCGGAGATGGACGGCTACGAGACGATCTCCGCCATCCGCCGCACCCCGCGCTGGACGGACCTGCCCATCGTCGCGCTGACCGCGAAGGCCATGCCCGGAGACCGGGAGAAATCCATCGCGCGGGGCGCCAACGACTACGTACCGAAACCGGTGGACGTGGATCAGCTCCTGACCGTCGTCTGCGACCTCCTGGACCCCGAGGGCGCGGAGCGGCAAGAGCGTGCCGCGGAACCGGACACCACCACAGCGCCGGGACCGAGCACTTCCGACGAGGAAGAGGTCGTCCCGCCGACGATCACCGAATGAGGCCACTTCACCATGAGCGCTGAGGCAACGACCGACGAGCGTGCCGGCATCCTCCTCGTCGACGACATGGAGGACAACCTGATCGCGCTGGAGGCCGTCCTGGGGTCCCTCAACGAGCCGCTCGTGCGCGCGCGTTCGGGCGAGGAGGCGATGAAGGCGCTGCTACGGCAACGCTTCGCGCTGGTCCTGCTCGACGTCCGCATGCCAGGCATGGACGGCTTCGAGACCGCCACGAACATCAAACGGCTCGACCAGACCAAGGACGTCCCGATCATCTTCCTGACCGGCGCGGAGGACGAGCCCGGCTACGCCTTCCGCGGCTACGCGACGGGCGCCGCGGACTACTTGACCAAGCCGTTCGATCCGTGGGTACTGCGCGCGAAGGTCAGCGTCTTCCTCGACCTGCACCGCAAGAACCAGCAGCTGGAGCGCCTGCTGAGCCGCGAGCACGTACACAGCCGAGAGCTGAGCGCTCAGCTGGCGGCTTTGGAGGACCAACTCTCCGGTGACACTCCCGCGAACCTGACGGACCTGCGCGCCAGGGTCCACGAGATACGCCGACTTGTCGGTTAGGGATGCGCGTCCCGCCCCGAAGGGGCGCGGGAACTGCGCGAGCAACCACGTACCACCCGCAGCCGCCGGCAGTCCTCCGCCACCCCTCCGTTACGGCGCTACGCCTCGCGCGTACCCGCGTACATCTCCTCGATCAGCCCCTTGTACTCCCGCTCCACCACCGGCCGCTTCAACTTCAGGCTCGGCGTGATCTCCCCGTGCTCCACATCGAGGTCCCGCGGCAGAAGCCGGAACTTCTTGATGGTCTGCCACTTCTGAAGCCCCTCGTTGAGCTTCCTGACGTACCCGTCGACCATCTCGACGGTGACCGGGGCGGCGACGACCTCCGCGTACGACTTCCCGGCGAGCCCGTTCTCCTCGGCCCACGCCAGGATCGAGGGCTCGTCCAGCGCGATCAGCGCCGTGCAGAAGTTCCGGTCGGCCCCGTGCACCAGGATGTTGGACACGTACGGGCACACCGCCTTGAACTGCCCCTCGACCTCGGCCGGCGCGATGTACTTGCCGCCCGACGTCTTGATGAGGTCCTTCTTGCGGTCGGTGATGCGCAGGTACCCGTCCGGGGACAGCTCGCCGATGTCGCCGGTGTGGAACCAGCCGTCACTCTCCAGCACCTCGGCGGTCTTGTCGGGCAGCCCGTGGTAGCCCTCCATGATGCCGGGACCCCGCAGCAGGATCTCCCCGTCCTCGGCGATGCGGACCTCCGTGCCGGGCAGCGGCTTGCCGACCGTGCCGGTGCGGTACGCCTCACCCGGGTTCACGAAGGACGCGGCCGAGGACTCCGTGAGCCCGTAGCCCTCCAGGATGTGGATGCCGGCGCCGGCGAAGAAGTAGCCGATCTCCGGGGAGAGGGCGGCGCTGCCGGACACACAGGCGCGCAGGTTGCCGCCGAAGGCCTCACGGATCTTGGCGTACACGAGCGTGTCCGCGACCTTGTGCTTGGCGGCGAGGCCGAACGGCGCGGAGTGGGTGCCGGTGCGCCGGAAGTTGTCCTGGGTGACCTTGGCGTACTCGCGGGCGACCCCGGCGGCCCACTGGAAGATCTTGTACTTGGCGCCGCCGGCCGCGCGGGCCTTGGCGGCGACCCCGTTGTAGACCTTCTCGAAGATGCGCGGGACGGCCGCCATGTACGTCGGCTGCACGACCGGCAGATTCTCGATGATCTTGTCGACACGGCCGTCGACGGCGGTGACGTGGCCGACCTCGATCTGCCCCGAGGTGAGCACCTTGCCGAAGACGTGCGCGAGCGGCAGCCACAGGTACTGCACGTCCTCGCTGCTGATCAGCCCGGTCGCGGCGGTCGCCTTCGCCATGTACGACCAGTTGTCGTGCGGCAGGCGTACGCCCTTGGGACGGCCGGTGGTGCCGGAGGTGTAGATGAGGGTGGCCAGCTGGTCCTTGGTGATCGCGCCGACCCGCTCCTTGACCAGGTCGGCGTCCTTCTCCAGCCGGGCCGCGCCGCGCTTCTCCAGCTCGTCGAGGGTGAGGATCCAGTCGGCGGTCTCGACGCCGGCCGGGTCGATGACGACGACGTGCGTGAGGTACGGCAGCTCGGCGCGCTTCTCCTGCGCCTTGGCCAGCTGGGACGCGTCCTCGGCGATGAGCACGCGGCTCTCGGAGTCGGCGAGGATGAACGCCGACTCGTCGGCGTTGGTCTGCGGATACACGGTGGTGGTGGCTGCGCCGGCGCACATGATGCCCAGGTCGGCGAGGATCCACTCGATCCGGGTCGAGGAGGCGAGGGCAACCCGCTGCTCGGGCTGGACGCCCAGCTCGATGAGGCCGGCCGCGATCGCGTAGACCCGCTCGGCGGCCTGCGCCCAGCTCAGCGACTTCCACTCGTCCGGGCCCTCACCCGAGGCAGCCGGTACGGGATGGCGGTATGCCTCGGCGTCCGGTGTCGCCGCCACGCGCTCCAGGAAGAGGGCCGCCACGGTCGGCGGACGGTTCTCGATCAGTGTCTGTGTGTCGCTCACGACATCCTCCGGGGGCCCGCGACTGTGCGGCTGGCTCAAAAGCCGGCTCTTCGGTCGGCTCATAACGGCGGTTTTCACTCGCGAGCCGTTGTTTAACTCGCGAGTAACTATCGAGCAGGGATCAGAGTAAAGGCCGACCGGCCACCGCGTAAGGGGCAACGGCCTGTCACTTCATCCAGAGACCTACCCGCTGTACGCGCAGGGGCCCGCCGCACTTGCGTACGACGGACCCCTGATGCACCGGTTTGCCAGGCCACCCTGTGTTACCGGCGGTTACTTCTTGCCCTTGCCCGACCCCGCGCTGTCATCGCTGCTCAGCACGGCGATGAAGGCCTCCTGCGGAACCTCCACGGAACCCACCATCTTCATCCGCTTCTTGCCTTCCTTCTGCTTCTCCAGC
The DNA here is from genome assembly GCF_004028635.1 of Streptomyces cyaneus. GTDB lineage: Bacteria > Actinomycetota > Actinomycetes > Streptomycetales > Streptomycetaceae > Streptomyces > Streptomyces cyaneus. The sequence continues at coordinate 956,664 of NZ_ML138678.1, forward strand.
AGCTTGCGCTTACGGGAGATGTCGCCGCCGTAGCACTTGGCGAGGACGTCCTTGCGGATGGCGCGGATGGTCTCGCGGGCGATGACCCGGGAGCCGATGGCGGCCTGGATGGGCACCTCGAAGGCCTGCCGCGGGATGAGCTCGCGCAGCTTGGCGACGAGCCGCACACCGTAGGCGTACGCGGCGTCCTTGTGGGTGATCGCGGAGAAGGCGTCCACCTTGTCGCCGTGCAGCAGGATGTCGACCTTGACCAGGCTGGAGGTCTGCTCGCCCGTGGGCTCGTAGTCCAGCGACGCGTAACCACGCGTCTTCGACTTCAGCTGGTCGAAGAAGTCGAAGACGATCTCCGCGAGCGGCAGGGTGTAGCGGATCTCGACCCGGTCCTCGGACAGGTAGTCCATGCCGAGGAGGGTGCCGCGCCGGGTCTGGCACAGCTCCATGATCGAGCCGATGAACTCGGTCGGCGCCAGGATCGTGGCGCGCACGACCGGCTCGTACACCTCGTTGATCTTGCCCTCGGGGAACTCGCTCGGGTTGGTGACGGTGTGCTCGGTGCCGTCCTCCATCACGACCCGGTAGACCACGTTGGGCGCGGTGGCGATGAGGTCGAGGCCGAACTCGCGCTCCAGCCGCTCACGGATCACGTCGAGGTGCAGGAGTCCCAGGAAGCCGACGCGGAAGCCGAAGCCGAGCGCGGCGGAGGTCTCCGGCTCGTAGACGAGGGCGGCGTCGTTGAGCTGGAGCTTGTCCAGGGCCTCGCGCAGCTCCGGGTAGTCGGAGCCGTCCAGCGGATACAGGCCGGAGAAGACCATCGGCTTCGGGTCCTTGTACCCGCCGAGGGCCTGGGTGGCGCCCTTGGCCTGGCTGGTGACGGTGTCACCGACCTTGGACTGGCGGACGTCCTTCACACCGGTGATCAGATAGCCCACCTCGCCGACGCCGAGACCGTCGGCGCCGAGCATCTCGGGCGAGTTCGTCCCGATCTCCAGCAGCTCGTGCGTGGCACCCGTCGACATCATCTTGATGCGCTCGCGCTTGTTGAGCTGGCCGTCGATGACACGGACGTACGTGACCACGCCCCGGTAGGAGTCGTAGACCGAGTCGAAGATCATCGCGCGGGCGGGGGCGTCCTTGACGCCGACCGGCGCGGGGACCTCCTTGACCACCCGGTCGAGCAGGGCGTCGACACCGACACCGGTCTTGGCGGAGACCCGCAGCACGTCGTCCGGGTCGCACCCGACCAGGTTGGCGAGCTCCTCGGCGAACTTCTCGGGCTGCGCGGCCGGCAGGTCGATCTTGTTCAGTACGGGGATGATCGTGAGGTCGTTCTCCATCGCCAGGTAGAGGTTGGCGAGGGTCTGGGCCTCGATGCCCTGGGCGGCGTCGACGAGGAGGATGGTCCCCTCGCAGGCGGCGAGCGACCGCGAGACCTCGTAGGTGAAGTCGACGTGCCCCGGGGTGTCGATCATGTTGAGGATGTGCGTGTTGCTCTTGTCGTGGGTCGGAGCCCACGGCAGCCGCACCGCCTGGGACTTGATCGTGATGCCGCGCTCGCGCTCGATGTCCATCCGGTCGAGGTACTGAGCACGCATCTGCCGCTGCTCGACCACACCGGTCAGCTGGAGCATCCGGTCGGCGAGCGTGGACTTGCCGTGGTCGATGTGCGCGATGATGCAGAAATTGCGGATCAGAGCCGGGTCGGTACGGCTCGGCTCGGGCACATTGTTAGGGGTCGCGGGCACGCAGGGTCCTGTCTCTTGAGGCGCCTTATGCCTCGGGTCGGATCGATACGTAGCTTCCATGGTCCCACGGGCGGCGACCGGCGACCGTTTTGGGCCGTCGGCCGGGCCACTGGTAGTCTGGGTGGCTGTGTCTCATGCCCTCTCAGCGCGAGGCACAACTCCAAGAAATCACCTGGTACGGGACCCGGATCCTTCCTTGTACGGAATCCTCCTGGCCCCGTGCCTGAACCTGAAAAGGCTCATCAGTGGCGAACATCAAGTCCCAGATCAAGCGGATCAAGACCAACGAGAAGGCTCGGCTGCGCAACAAGGCCGTCAAGTCCTCCCTGAAGACCGCGATCCGCAAGGCCCGTGAGGCCGCTGCCGCGGGTGACCTCGAGAAGGCCACCGAGTACCAGCGCGCTGCCGCGCGTCAGCTCGACAAGGCCGTCTCCAAGGGCGTCATCCACAAGAACCAGGCTGCCAACAAGAAGTCGGCGCTGGCTTCGAAGGTCTCTGCTCTCAAGGGCTGACACTTGATTTGATCGCCGGAGGGACTCGAGCGGGCCCTCTCTCATCCGCTCCCGTCCGGCACCCCGAGCCTGTACGCGGCCTGCGTTCGCCACGCGGGTACGGGCTCAGAAGCTTCAACCGAAGGCCCCGGCACCTCGCCCTTCCCCAGGGCGGGCGCCGGGGCCTTCGGCATGGCTGCGTCACGATCACATGGCTGCGTCACGGCACCATGGCCGGCTCACGACCAGAAGTCGTTGCCCTTGTCGATGTCGGCGACGCACTCGTCGAGATCGGTGATCTTGTCGCCGACGATCCGGAAGACGATGCCGCCGTCCTCGTCGATGTGCTTGTCGCCCCGGTCAGCGGTGAAGCGGTGCACGGACATGGCGTGCCCGCGGCCGTCGACGAATATGCCGCGCAGCTCGACCTGGAACGACCCGCCCGTCTCCGAATAGAGCCGGCCGTAGTAGCCGTCGAGGATCGAGTCGATCCCTTTGAAGTCCCCCGACAGCGGATGGGAGCCGGGCACGTGGTGCGCACAGTCCCCGGTCATCATGGAGCGCAGGGTGTCCATGTCTCCGCGTTGGAAAGCTTCGTAGCCCTTGCGGACGAGCGCTGCGTGCGGATGTTCAGCCATGGCTGTCGCCACCTCTCCATCGCATGGATGCGTTACGGCTGATACCCCTGATTGTCCTCTGCGATGGTGGCGAGGCCAGTGGATCACGACCAGAAGTCGTCGAGCTTGTCCAGTTCGTCGAAGCACTCGTCGAGGTCGGTGACCTTGTCCCCGACGATCCGGAAGACGATGCCGCCGTTCAGCTCGATGTGCTTGCCCCGGCGCTCAGCCGTGGAGCGGTGCAGGGACATCGCATGGCCCCGACCGTCGACGAGGACGTTCCGTAGCTCCGCCCGCAACGTCCCGTTCGTCTCCTCGAAGAACCGCCGCAACACGTCGAGGATCGCGTCCTGCCCCTTGTAGTCGCCCGACAGCGGGTTATTGCCTGGGAAGTGATACGTGCAGTCCCCCGCCAGCAGCCCACGCAGGCCGTCCAGGTCGCCGCGTGTGAAGGCCTCGTAGCCCTTGCGGACGAGCGTCGCGTGCGGGTGTTCAGCCATGGCCGTCGCCACCTCTCCATCACATGGATGCGTTACGGCTGACACCCCGATTCTCCTCTTCACCGACGTGCAGTCGACTCGATCACGTCGATCAGTCACGTCGATCAGTCCGATCACGTCGATCGCCTCAAGGCGGAGGAGGGCAGTGCCGCTGCTGGGGGCCCCGGCTCGAAGAAGCTTGGGGGAGGGCATGGAACCTCGGGTGGGCTCGGAGGGCTCGGAGGGCTCGGAGGGGCTGGGAGGGCGTGCCAAGCACCCGGCGGCCCCGGCAGGATCCGCCGGTCGGCCTAGGCCCGCCCCCGCGACCGCGCCGCTCGCGCGATGGCGACGACGGCCTTCTCCAGGGCGTACTCCGGGTCGTCCCCGCCACCCTTCACGCCGGCGTCGGCCTCGGCGACCGCCTGCAGCGCGACCGCCACTCCGTCGGGCGTCCACCCCCGCATCTGCTGCCGGACGCGGTCGATCTTCCAGGGCGGCATGCCCAGCTCGCGAGCGAGGTCGGCGGGGCGGCCGCCGCGCGCGGAGGACAGCTTGCCGATGGCCCGTACACCCTGCGCGAGTGCACTGGTGATCAGGACGGGTGCCACGCCGGTGGCAAGGGACCACCGCAGCGCCTCCAGCGCCTCGGCCGCCCGCCCCTCCACGGCCCGGTCGGCGACGGTGAAGCTCGACGCCTCGGCGCGGCCGGTGTAATACCGCCCGACGACGGCCTCGTCGATCGTCCCCTCGACATCGGCGACCAGCTGACTCACCGCGGACGCCAGCTCCCGCAAATCGCTCCCGATGGCGTCGACCAGCACCTGGCAGGCCTCTGGGGTCGCGGACCGCCCGGTCGCCCGGAACTCACTGCGCACAAACGCCAGCCGGTCCGCCGGCTTGGTCATCTTCGGGCAGGCCACCTCCCGCGCCCCCGCCTTGCGCGCGGCGTCGAGCAGCTTCTTGCCCTTGGCCTGACCGGCGTGCAGCAGCACCAGGGTGATCTCCTCGGCCGGCGACACCAGATACGCCGTCACGTCCTTGATCGTGTCCGCCGACAGATCCTGCGCATTGCGCACGACCACGACCTTGCGCTCCGCGAACAGCGAGGGGCTGGTCAACTCGGCCAGCGTGCCCGGCTGCAACTGGTCCGGGGTCAGCTCCCGCACATCCGTGTCCGCATCGGCGGCCCTGGCCGCAAGCACCACCTCCCGCACGGCACGATCGAGCAGCAGCTCCTCCTGACCCACGGCTAGGGTCACGGGAGCGAGGAGGTCGTCAGTCGCACTCTTCCTGGCCATCGCGACAAGCATGGCACGGGCCACTGACAACGCGGCTCGCCCGGGTCACCACCAGCCCGCACCTGCCCCTGGGCTTGCGCCTGGGCCTGGGCCTGGGCCTGGGCCTGGCGCAACGGCACGGGCACCGCACCGGCACCGGCACCGGTAGCGGGCAGGACGAGCGGCGCCGCCCAGCGCTGCCCCTTCTATCTACAAGGCTGCAGCGATCGGCCTACGGCTCCTCCCGCCAGCCGTCCCACTCCCCCGCGAACTCGTCCAGCTCCCCCGGGTCCAGCCGCCCTTCCTCGTCCCGCAGCACCACCAACCACTGCGCATCCTCGGCATCGTCCTCCCCGGCCAGCGCATCCCGCACCAGCCGCGGCTCCTCATCGATCCCGAACCGCGCCCCGAGCGCCTCCGCGGCCTGCTCCGCCGCGTCACGATCGGGTAGCACCAGCACATGTCTCACATCGCTCACGGAGCAATTCTCAGACACCCTCGAGAGACGAACCTGTGCCGGGTCCCGGACGAGCCGCTCCGTGGCCCCGAGTGGCCCGAGTAGCCCCGCGGTAGCGCCGAGCGGCCTGGGTGGCCCCACTCCCCGAATCAGCCGCCACGGTCGGGCTTGCGCACCGTCGGCACCTGATCCAGCTCGATCCCGAACCGCTCCCGGTACGCCCGCAGCACCTCCTCGTCCGTGCCCAACTCCCGCTCCTCACGTGTCCCGTCGGCCGCCGTCGCCTTGAGCGCGCGCCCGCTGAGTGTGATCCGCCCTCCCTCCTCCGTCACCCGCGAGCACACCAGCGACTGCGTGAAGTGCGAGCTCGGCGAGGTGCTGTGCCACCACGCCCCGGCCACGAAGTCGCCGAGCACCCGTGGCCGCCGCTCCAGCCGGTACTCCGGTCTGCCGTCCATGACGACGTCCAGGTCCGCCGCCTCCGCCACGTCGTGCCCGCCACGTACCCCGGCCGCGTCCGGCCCGGCCTCGACGATCCGGAACACACCCGCCGGATCCACCTGCTCACCCCGCGCCTCGAACGCCAGCGGATAGTGACTGTGCGCCCCGAAACCGACGTCCGCCAGCCATGTGCCCCCGTCCACCGTCCGCACCTTCAGCGCCATGTGGTCGTAGGGAATCCCGAGCCGCCCCTCCTTCCCGTGGACCCGCGCCGCGAGCAGCGTCACATCGAAGCCCAGCGCGGTGAGCAACGCCCCGAACACCCCGTTCAGTTCGTAGCAGAACCCGCCCCGTCCAGCCCCCACCACCTTGTCCAGCAGCCGCTTCTCCTCCAGCACGAGCTCCTCGCCGAGGTGGATCGACAGGTTCTCGAAGGGCACGGTCTGCAGATGGCGCAGATGCAGCTCGCGCAGCACGTCCACGGTCGGCCACGCCGGGTGCTCGCCCCCCAGGCGGCGGAGATAAGCATCAACCTCAACGGAATCCATGCCCTCAGTCTCCCGCCACCCGCAGCTCCGCGCCCGTACCCGCGACCGCCAGCGCCCCGTCCTCGTCCGTCCGCAGCACCACAGCGCCCTGCGCCCGCAGCGCCGCGACAGTGCTGGGAGCCGGATGTCCGTAAGGGTTGTCCGCACCGCAGCTGATCAATGCCAGCCGCGGCGCCGCCCTGCGTATGAGCTCCGGGTCCTGGTACGCCGAGCCGTGGTGAGCGACCTTGAGCACGTCCACCCCGCCCAGCAGCGCCCCCGCCGGTGACCTCAACAACGCCCGCTGGGCCGGGGGTTCCAGATCCCCGAGCAGCAGGAGCCGCAGCCCGGCCGAACGGACGAGCAGGGTGACACTGGCGTCGTTCGGCCCGTCCGGGGCCAGGGCGGGCTGTGCCGGCGGCCAGACGACCTGCCAGCTCAGCGCCCCGGTACGCCGCTCCTCCCCGGCGGCGGCCCGCGTCACGGGAATGCGCCGGGCGGCCGCCTCCCTGCGTACGAACTCCACCTGATCCACGGGCTCTTCGTGCCCCGTCGTCTCGATGGCACCCACCGCGCGCCCACGCAGCACGCCGGGCAGGCCCGCCACATGATCGGCGTGGTAGTGGGTCAGCACGACGAGCGGGATCCTGGTGATGCCGAGCGTGCGCAGGCACCGGTCGACCAGCGTCGGGTCGGGTCCGGCGTCCACGACCACGCCCGTCCCCTCGCCCGCCGCGAGCACCGTCGCGTCGCCCTGCCCCACGTCGCACATCGCGAACCGCCACCCGGGCGGCGGCCACCCCGTGACCACCCTGGTCAGCGGCGGTGGCTGCAGGACCACCAGCAGGAGCAGCGCGCCGCAGACACCGCACCACCAGGGGTGCCGCAGCAGTCGCCGGCCGATGAGCAGGGAGACCACCGTGGCGAGGGCGAGCAGCGCCGCACCGGTCCAACTGCCGGGCCAGTCCACGCCGGCCCCGGGCAGCGCGGCGCCCGTCCGGGCGACGTCCGCGATCCACCCGGTCGGCCAACTCGCGCACCAGGCCAGCACCTTGGCCAACGGCATCGCCGCCGGTGCCGCCGCCAACGCCGCGAAGCCCAGCACCGTGGCCGGCGCGATCGCGAACTCCGCGAGCAGATTGCACGGCACCGCCACCAGGCTCACCCGAGCCGACAGCACCGCCACGACCGGCGCGCACAGCGCCTGCGCGGCAGCCGCGGCCGCCAGCGCCTCGGCCAACCGTGGCGGCACCCGGCGCCGCCGCAGCGCAGTGCTCCAGCGGGGCGCGAGGGTGAGCAGGGCGCCCGTGGCCAGCACGGAGAGCAGGAAGCCGTAACTGCGGGCCAGCCAAGGGTCGTACAGCACCAGCAGCAGTACGGCCGTCGCCAGCGCCGGGATCAGTGATCTGCGCCGTCCGGTCGCCAGGGCCAGCAGCGCTACGGCCCCGCAGGCCGCGGCCCGCAACACGCTCGGGTCCGGTCGGCACACGACGACGAACGCGAGAGTGAGCGCTCCGCCGAGCAGCGCGGTCGTCCGCAGGGAGATGCCGAGGCGGGGCGCGAGCCCACGGCGCTCGACCCGCTGGGCCAGGCCTGGCGGGCCGATGAGCAGGGCGAGGATGATCGTCAGGTTGCTGCCGGAGACGGCGAGCGTATGCGCGAGGTCGGTCTCCTTGAACGCCTCGTCCAGCTCCGGAGTGATCCGCGAGGTGTCACCCACCACCAGCCCCGGCAGCAGCGCCCGCGCGTCCGTCGGCAGCCCGTCGGTCGCCTCCCGCAGCCCGGCCCGCAACCGCCCCGCCAACCGCTGCGCCCCCGACGGCTCCCCCACCACCTCCGGCACCCCCGGATCCCGCACCCGCAGTACGGCAGCGATCCGGTCCCCGTCGGCCAGTGCGGGCGCCAGCGTCGCGGTCACCCGCAGCCGCGTGGAGGGAAGGAGCCCCAACCAGGGCGAACGTCGGTCATCAGCGGGCTGCGACGCCCCGCTGACGATCCCAGACCCAGGAGGCCTCGGCGCCCCGTCGGGGTGTCCAGACCCAGGGAGTCTCGGCGCCCCGTCGACGTCCCCAGCCCCAGACCCAGCCCCAGCCCCAGGGGACCTCGACGCCCCATTCACGTCCCCCGCCCCAGAAGACCTCGACCTCGCGTCGACGATCATCAGCACCGGCGCCCGCGTCACCACCGCCGTGCCGTGCGCCTCCTCTACGCGCCGTACGTCCGCGTTGATCAGCACGGAGGTCGGCGCCATGTGATCCCCCTTGACCCGGGGCCGGGTGAGCCGGGGGTCGGAAGTGATCTCGACCTCGGCGGTCACGGTGGCGTACTCCCGCGCCAGCCCGGGCACCGGCCCACGCCGCAGATCGGCCCCGTGCAGCCCGGCGGAGACAGCGGCCGCGGCCACGCAGAGCAGGACAGCGGCGACGGAAATGCGCGGCCAAGCGACCGAGGTACGCGGCCAGGTGAGTCGCAGGGGCGTTGAACCCTGCCTACGCGGCCGAGTGAAGTGCCCCGGCACAGAGTCCCGTCCTGGCACGGAGTCCCGCGCGGGCACAGAGTCCTGCCCGAGCACGGAATCCACCCCAGACACGGAATCCACCCCAGGCCCCGCCGCCCGACCATGACCCACCCCACCGCCCCGCACCAGCAGCAGTACGCCCGCCGCGACCAGGCATACGACCGCCGCACCGCCCACCCACACCGTCGGGGCGTCCAGCATCAGCGCCGCCGTCGCCCAGGCGGCGAGCGCAGGTGGGACGAGTCGGAGGTCCGTCGGCCCTTCCTGTCGGGGGTGGGAGGCACCCAGCCGGTTTCCGGAGGCAGCGTGAACGGCGGCGCGGGAAGGCGCGAGGTCGGGTGCGCGGACGTCGTGCCTCATGGCTGCACGAGATTCCGCAGATCGGCGAAACGACGGTCGCCGATGCCATTGACCTCACGCAGCTCGTCCACCGAACGGAAGCCACCGTGCTGGGTGCGGTAGTCGATGATGTGCTGCGCCAGCACCGGACCGACGCCCGGGAGGGTGTCGAGCTGGTCCACGGTGGCCGTGTTGAGGGAGACCGGCCCGGCAGGTGCGGCTCCCGCGACCGCCGCACCGCCCGAGCCCGTGCCCGCAGCTGCCCCGGGGGCGGCAATCGGCCCACCGACGATCACCTGCTCGCCGTCCACCAGGAACCGGGCCCGGTTGAGACCGTCGGTGTTCGTGCCGGGACGCACCCCACCGGCCACGCGCAGCGCGTCGGCGACCCGCGAGCCCGCCGGCAGGCGATGGATCCCCGGCTCACAGACCTTGCCACTGACGTCCACGACAATCTCCGCCGCAGCCGTACCCACGGCACCCGGCGCATCGGTCGCCGACGCACCCGCGACGGCCTCCGCACCCGGCTCCCCTCCTCCGTACTGGGCCGCCGCCCGCACCACCTCGGGCGCCCGCACGGACTGCGTCCGACCGGCCCAGAAGTGCTGCACGGCGAACCCGGCGGCGAGAACGAGCACCACGGTGAGCGCGACCACGCCCCGCCGCTCCAGCCCACACCTCGCCTGCAACCACACCGGCATCCGCTCCCGCAAAGCCGGCCCGACCCGCGCCCGCCAGTCCCCAGCGCCCGCTTCACCAGCCCCGGCCCCGGCACTGGCGGTGGCATCGGCGATGCAGGCACTGGCACCCGCGCCGGCATCCGGCATGTCCGGGCCAACTGCCGTGTCATCGCGCCGAACATCGGAGTCCAGCAGCGCACCGGAGCCCAGCTGCACATCAGCCCGCAGGACATCCGGACCGGTCGCCACATCGGCCCGCGGAACATCCGGACGCCTCGCCGCATCAACACGCGGCACACCCGAGCCCCCGGACCAGTCGCCGTACAGATCGTCCATGCCGACGCCCGCCCGAGCGCCCAGCGCGCCGCTCAGACCCGCTTCCGACTCCTCAGCCCCTGCACGCCAACCGGGCTCCTCCCAAGCGAGTCCACGCTGCTCACGCGGCTCACGCGGCTCACAGGGCTCATGCGGATCACGCAGCTCACGTGGACCACGAGGTCCCCGCCACGCAGGCTCCTCCCCCGCCCCTGAACCCGGGACATACTCCTCCCCCCTCAGCGGCGGCCCCGCTCCCGACTCCCGCCATTCCCCGGCCCGTTCAGCGAAAATCACCTCCGCCCTGCGCCGCAACTCCTCCGCCGACGCATGGCGCTGCCGTGCCCGCCCCCGGACATGCATGCGTCGTCGGGGGCGAGCGCGGCCGTCGGAGTGGGGGCCGCGGCCCGGGCCGCTGGTTGCCGTCGTGGTGCGTGTGCGTGATCGAAGTGCCATGCGACGAGGATCGGGCACCCGCCCCCACCCGCGATGATCTTGCTCAATTCCCGGGGATTACCGCCCAGTTGTGGATAACTCCGCCACCCACACGAGTGACGCACCCACCCGAAGAGCCCGCCACCCCGGCCAATCCGCCCCCACCACGAACCGCCACCGTGGCCAGACCTTCACCACGCCGAATCGGCCACCGCGGCCGAAGCCTCACCGCGCCGAATCCGCCACCGCAGCCAAAGCCCTCACCACACCGAATCCGCCACCGTGAACGAGCCCTTCGCCGCGACCGACCCCTCCACCACAGCCAGCCCCTTCACCGCGGCCAAACCCTTCACCACAGCCAAACCCTTCACCGCGGCGAAACCACAACCCCCAACAACCCAGGCCCCGTATGCGCCCCGATAACCGCCCCGACCTCACTCACATGCAGCTCAGCCAACCCCGGCACCCGCGCCCGCAAACGATCCGCCAGCGCCGACGCCCGGTCGGGGGCGGTGAGATGGTGCACCGCGATGTCGACCTGCGCGCTGCCCGCCCGCTCGGCCGCGATCTCCTCGAGGCGGGCGATCGCCTTGGACGCCGTCCGTACCTTCTCCAGCGGTCCGATCCGGCCGCCCTCCAGCTGCAGCAGCGGCTTCACCGCGAGCGCGGACCCCAACAACGCCTGCGCGGCGCCGATACGGCCACCGCGGCGCAGATAGTCGAGGGTGTCGACGTAGAAGTAGGCGGCCGTGCCCCCGGCCCGCTTCTCCGCGGCAGTGACGGCCTCGTCCACCGTGCCGCCGCTCTCCGCCGCCTCGGCCGCGGCGAGCGCGCAGAACCCGAGGGCCATGGCGATCATGCCGGTGTCCACGACCCGCACCGGCACCGGTGCCTCGCGCGCCGCGAGGACCGCCGCGTCGTAGGTGCCGGAGAGCTCGGCGGACAGGTGCAGGGAGACGATGCCGGTGGCGCCGGACTCGGCGACCTTGCGGTAGTGCTCGGCGAAGACCTCAGGGCTGGGACGCGAGGTGGTGACGGGGCGTCGCTTCTGCAACGCCTGGGCGAGGGAACGGGTCGAGATCTCGGTGCCCTCGTCCAGCGCCTGGCCGCCGACGACCACGGTCAGGGGTACCGCGGTGATGCCGTGGCGCTCCATCGTCCGTGGCGGCAGGTAGGCCGTTGAATCGGTGACGATCGCGACATGGCGGGACATGAGCTGGAGGTTACCTGGCGTAGCGCCCGGGCGGCAGTCCGACCCCGTCCACCTGGGAATGCCTTGACCGGATCAGCGCGTGCTCAGTCGTCCTCAAGTCGTGCTCTCGGGGCGGGGTTTCTTCTGCCAGGGGTACGTCGGGCGAGGGCCGGGCGGCGTGATGGCGGGCCGCGTAGGCTCCTCGGCCCGCTGCGGCTGAGGGCTGTCCGGCCACGTCTGTTCGGTCGTCGCGGCGGCCTCGGCGGCGGGGGCCTCCGGCCACGGGGGCGGCGGCGTCGACGACGAGGGCTCCGTCGTCTGCCAGTGCCGCAGGGCGCCGGTCTCCACGTCGATCTGCGCGCTGAGGCCGTCCAGGTCGTCGTCGGCGAAACGGTGGGCCCGGTCGCGGGCCGCCCAGCGCAGCGCGTCCGCGGACTGGACGATGCGCTCGGTGCGCTCGCGCAGGTCGGGCAGCCGCTCGGCGAGCGTGGCGCGGTCGGGCTCGGACTCCAGGCGCCGCAGTTCGGCGTCCAGTTCATGCCCGTGCGCGCTGAGGCGCCGGAAGAGGCCGAGGGACTCCTTGAGGGACTCGTCCTCGGCCGCGCCCGCGTGCAGCGCGTCCTGGGTGGCCCGCATGGAGGTGCGCAGCTTCAGCCGCAGCTGGGCGAGCTCGCCGGCCGGGCCGGGCTGGGCGAAGGACTTGGCCCGCAGGGTGTGGTCCTCGACGGTGCGCCGGGCGTGGGTGATGGTCTCGTCGACCCGTCGCTTGGCGGCGCCGACCACCTTCACGGTGGCATACGCGCCGAGCACGACGAAGAGCACGAAGAGCAGGGCGAAAACTGCGATCACTGCTTCCACGAGCTCCTCCTCAGACCGGCCGCGACACACACCGCGTCACTCTTCAACGGTAAACGCAGCAGGCAGGCCCGGAGTTCCAGCAGAACCCCGAACCTGCCCGTAGAGGATCACCCCGAGCCGATCACCATGCTCACGGCAGCACCTGAGCCGTCGCCCGAGCTCACGGCAATCACCGAGCTCACGGCGATCACCGAGCTCACGGCGATCACCGACTTCACGGCGATCACCGAGCCCACGTCCGAACCGGCCCAACCGCCCAAGGGCTACGCCGGAACGATGTTCACCAGCTTCGGGGCCCGCACGATCACCTTGCGGATCCCTGCGCCGTCCAGCGCCGCCACGACCTTCTCGTCGGACAGCGCGACCTTCTCCAGCTCCTCCTCGGAGATGGCCGGCGAGACCTCCAGGCGGGCCTTGACCTTGCCCTTGATCTGCACGACACAGGTCACGGTCTCGTCCACGACGTACGCCGGGTCGGCCACCGGGAAGTCCTGGTGCACCACCGAGTCCTCGTGGCCCAGCCTGCGCCACAGTTCCTCGGCGATGTGCGGGGCCAGCGGCGCGGCCATCAGCACCAGTGCCTCGGCGACCGAGTGCGGCAGCGCTCCGCCCGCCTTGGTCAGATGGTTGTTCAGCTCGGTGACCTTGGCGATCGCGGTGTTGAACCGCATGCCCTCCAGGTCCCCGCGCACCCCGTCGATCGCCTTGTGCAGGGCACGCAGCGTGTCCTCGTCGGGCTCGGCGTCGACCACCGTCACCTCACCGGTGGTCTCGTCGACGACGTTGCGCCACAGCCGCTGCAGCAGCCGGAACTGGCCCACCACCGCGCGCGTGTCCCACGGCCGGGACACGTCCAGCGGGCCCATCGCCATCTCGTACAGGCGCAGCGTGTCGGCGCCGTACTCGGCGCAGATCTCGTCCGGAGTGACCGCGTTCTTCAGGGACTTGCCCATCTTGCCCAGCAGCCGGGAGACCTTCTCGCCCTGGTAGTAGTACGCGCCGTCGCGCTCCTCCACCTCGGCGGCCGGCACCGCGATGCCACGGCTGTCGCGGTAGACGTAGGCCTGGATCATGCCCTGGTTGAACAGCTTGTGGAACGGCTCCGCGGACGAGACGTGCCCCAGGTCGAACAGGACCTTGGACCAGAAACGGGCGTACAGCAGGTGCAGTACGGCGTGCTCGGCGCCGCCGACGTACAGGTCGACGCCGCCGTGCGGCTGGCCCTCGCGCGGGCCCATCCAGTACTGCTCGATCTCCGGGTCGACCAGCTGCTCGCTGTTGTGCGGGTCCAGGTAGCGCAGCTCGTACCAGCAGGAACCGGCCCAGTTGGGCATGGTGTTGGTCTCACGCCGGTACCGCTTCGGGCCGTCGCCCAGGTCCAGCGTGACGTTGACCCACTCCTCGTTGCGCGACAGCGGCGTCTCGGGCTCGGTGTCGGCGTCGTCCGGGTCGAAGGTGCGCGGCGAGTAGTCCTCGACCTCGGGCAGCTCCAGCGGCAGCATCGACTCGGGCAGGGAGTGGGCGATGCCGTCCTCGTCGTAGACGATCGGGAAGGGCTCGCCCCAATAGCGCTGACGGCTGAACAGCCAGTCGCGCAGCCGGAAGTTGACGGTGCCCTCGCCGATGCCCTTGGACTCCATCCACTCGGTGATGCGCGCCTTGGCCTCGGCGACGCCCAGGCCGTCCAGGGAGATACCCTCACCGGTGGAGTTGATGATCTTCGCGTCGTAGGACGAGAAGGCGTCCTCCCACGTCGAGGTGTCCGTACCCCGTCCGTCCGTCGGCTCGACGATGCAGTGGATCGGCAGCTCGAAGGCGCGCGCGAACTCGAAGTCGCGCTGGTCGCCGGCCGGTACGGCCATGATCGCGCCGGTGCCGTAGCCCATCAGGACGTAGTCGGCGATGAAGACGGGGATCTTGTCGCCGTTGACCGGGTTGGTCGCGTACGAGCCGATGAAGACGCCGGTCTTGTCCTTGGCCTCGGCCTGGCGCTCGACGTCGGACTTCGAGGCGGCCTGGGCGCGGTAGGCGGCGACGGCCTCGGCCGGGGTCGCGTGACCGCCGGTCCAGACGTCGTGGGTGCCCTCGGGCCAGGCGTCCGGGGTGAACTTCTCGACCAGCGGGTGCTCGGGCGCCAGCACCATGTAGGTCGCGCCGAACAGGGTGTCCGGGCGCGTGGTGAACACGGTGATGCGCTCGCCGTCGATCGGGAAGTCGACGCGGGCGCCCTCGGAGCGGCCGATCCAGTTGCGCTGCTGCAGCTTGATGGCCTCGGGCCAGTCCAGCTCGTCCAGATCGTCCAGCAGCCGGTCGGCGTAGGCGGTGATGCGCATGTTCCACTGGCGCAGCTTGGCCTTGAAGACCGGGTAGTTGCCGCGCTCGGAGCGGCCGTCGGCGGTGACCTCCTCGTTGGCCAGGACGGTGCCCAGGCCGGGGCACCAGTTGACCGGCGCGTCGGAGGCGTACGCCAGGCGGAACCCGCCCAGGACGTCGGCGCGCTCGGCGGCGCTCAGCTCGCTCCACGCACGCGTGCCGCCGTCAACGCTGCCGTCGGCACTCGGTACGGCACGCTCACCGGACTCGAAGGCGGCGACCAGCTCGGAGATCGGGCGGGCCTTCTTGGCCTCGTCGTCGTACCAGGAGTTGAAGATCTGCAGGAAGATCCACTGGGTCCACTTGTAGTAGTCCGGGTCGATCGTGGCGAACGACCGGCGCTTGTCGTGGCCCAGGCCCAGCCGGCGCAGCTGGGACTTCATGTTCTCGATGTTGGCCTCGGTGGACACCCGCGGGTGCGTGCCGGTCTGCACGGCGTACTGCTCGGCGGGCAGGCCGAAGGCGTCGAAGCCCAGGGTGTGCAGGACGTTGTGGCCGGTCATGCGCTGGAAGCGCGCGAAGACGTCGGTGGCGATGTAGCCCAGGGGGTGACCGACGTGCAGGCCCGCACCGGAGGGGTACGGGAACATGTCCATGATGAACTTCTTGGGCCGGGCGACGATCTCGGGGTCGCCCGCCAGGTCACCCTTGGGGTTCGGCGCCGCGTACGTGCCCTCGGCGTCCCAGAAGTCCTGCCAGCGTGCCTCGATGTCGGCCGCCATGGCGGCCGTGTAGCGGTGCGGCGCGGCCACCTCGGCGGCGGCAGCGGGGTTCGTCTCGCTCATGATCCTCAAAGCTCCATCGATCGTCTCTGCCAGCGGCTGCGGTTCTCCGGAAACGAAAAATCCCCTCGCACAGGAGGGGACGCCGCGCCGATTCCGACCATCCGATTCGCCCGGTGGTCGGGACTGATCAGCGCGGCCCGCTAAGCAGAAGGCGTACGGCACGCATGGCGTCAGGGTACCGCAGCGCCGGAGCGCGTCGCGACGGACTTCCGGTGGGGGTCGCCACAGGCTCAGACAGGGGGCGCGCGTGAACAACGGCGCCCCCGGTTCCGTACCTGAGAGTTGTGAAGACCTCGAAAAGCTGAGCAACGTTCAATTGTTACCTGGCGTAACAGTCGCTATGGGACATCGCCAGTCCCTCGCAGCCCGTAGATAACAACGCAATAACTCAAACGCCGTACCCCCCGGTATGGAGCCACTTAGAGTGCGGCAGCGGGACCGCCTTCCCGAACCGCTCGGAGTTGCCCCCATGAACCCTCGTCGTAGTAACAGTTCGCTCCCCAGGACGGGCCGGTCGGCCTACGGGGTGGCGACCGCTGCTGTTCTGCTGCTCATACCCCTGGTCGTGCTGCTCGGCGGCACCTGGCTCCAGGAGTTCCTCAACTTCGGCGCCGGCGTCCTGTCGCTCGTCTGCCTCACCTGCTCGGTGATCTGGGGCCTCGTCGCCCAGGACCGGATGATCCTCAACACCCGCCAGCGGATCATCGCGCAGGGCATCCACCGGGTGACGGCCGTGGCCTCGATCGCGTTCCTCCTGGTGCACATCGGCGTGAAGCTGGCACTGGACCACGCCAGCCCGATCGCCGCCCTGATCCCGTTCAGCCTCGTGTTCTTCGGCGGCGACGAGATCCCGGGCAGCGCCTTCCTCATCGGCCTGGGCTCCCTGGCCGCCCTGCTCATGATCTTCGTGGGCGTCACCGGCGCCCTGCGCAACCAGTTCGCCTCCCCGGCGCCGGTCGCCGCCCGCTGGCGCGCGATGCACATGCTGGCCTACCCGGCCTGGTGCGCGGCCCTGATCCACGGCCTGTTCGCCGGCCGCCCCGCGAAGACGTTCTTCATGGTCTGCTACGAGCTGTGCGTGGTCGCCGTCGCCGCGGCCCTCGCGCTGCGCGCCTCCCCGCGCCCCGTCAAGCGCAAGTTCGCCGACCGGCTCGCCCAGATCATCGGCAACGAGCCGGGGGCGCGCGAGGACCTGGAGGAGAGCCGCGCCCGGGCGGCGTCCGGGTCCGCGCTGCCGGGCTACGAGAACCAGCGCCCGTCACGGTCGGCGCGCGACGAGCGGACGGGCCCCCTGCCCGGCATGCCCTCCCAGGCCCCCGCCTCGGCGGAATCCACGGGCGGCTTCGCCGCCGCCTACCGCGCGGTCTCACCCCGCTCCCAGGGCCGGCAGCAGCCCTACATGGCCGACCAGACCTCACGCATGGACCTGCCCCTGGACATGCAGCCGACGGAGGCGATCCCACGCATCGACGGCTCGGGCAGCACCTCGGGCAGCTGGCCGATCCCCTCCCCGCCGCCCGTGGGCGAGGCGCCCCCGTCGTCCTACGACCCGCTCAACGACACGGGATACAACATCCCGGTCTATGGCAATTCGGGCGCCGCGGGCTACGGCTCGAGTGATGTGTACGACACCTCTGAGACGAACGCCGTCTTCGGTACGTACAACCAGAACGACACGTACAACAACAGCGGTCCCGCCACTGAAACATTCCCCGGTGCCTCCTACGACTTCGACGCACCGGGTTCGGGCGAACCTTGGAACACGCCTTCCGGAGGCTTTAAGTGAACGAGGCCCTGCCCGACGTGCCCGAAGTCCGCGTGGTCGGTCTTCCCCAGCTCACGTCGGGCTTCGACCTTGTCGAAAGACTCGATCTGCCCATGCATCTGAAGGTGCACGGGCCGCTCGAACCGATGGGCGGCGAGCAACTCGCGAAACTCGCCGAGAACATCAACCTCAAGGGCCGCGGCGGCGCGGGCTTCCCCTTCCACAAGAAGCTGCGCTCGGTCGCCGAGGCGGCGATCAAGCGCGGCGTACGGCCGGTCGTCGTCGTCAACGGCAGTGAGGACGAACCGGCCTGCCGCAAGGACACGGTGATGATCAACCGTGCTCCGCATCTCATCCTGGACGGCGCGCTGCTGTGCGCCGAGGCCCTCGGTGCCCGCACGCTCGTGGTGGCGGTCACCCGGGAGTCCACCCAGCGCTCCATGGAGGCCGCCCTCGCCGAACGCGGCCTCAGCAACAGCCGCCGCTCCGCTCTACGCGCGTTCGTGCAGCGCAACCCGGTGCGCATGGTCACCGGCGCCGCCGCCTCCGTGATCCGCTCCATCGACGGCGGCCCGGCGATCCCCTCCGGCCGCAAGGTCAGCGCCTCGCAGAACGGCGTCGGCGGCGCCCCGACCCTGCTGTCCAACGCCGAGACGTTCGCGCAGCTGGCGATCGCCGCCCGCATCGGCCCGGAGCGCTACGGCAACACCGGTCTCTACGACGAGCCGGGCACCGTCATGCTCACGGTCTCCGGCGCGGTCGCCCGCCCCATGGTCATCGAGGTCCCCACGGGCGTGCCGCTGCGCTACGTCCTCCAGCTCGCCGGCGCCCCGCCCGTCCCGCAGGGCGTGCTGACCGGCGGCTACCACGGCAAGTGGATCGACGCGGCGACGGTCAACGAGGCGATCGTCTCCCGCAACTCCCTGGACGCGGTGGGCGGTTCGCTGGGCGCCGGCGCGATCCTGCCGATCACTCAGGAGACCTGCCCGCTGGGCGAGTCGCTGCGGGTGGCCCAGTGGCTGGCCGAGGAGAGCGCGGGCCAGTGCGGCCCCTGCTACCTCGGTCTGCCGGCCGCCGCGCGCGGCATGGAGGACATCCTCAACGGCGGTGGCCCCGCCGCCCTGGAGGCGCTCAAGCAGGTCGCCAAGAACGTGAAGCGGCGCGGCGCGTGCTCGCACCCGGACGGCTCCGCGATGTTCCTGGAGTCGACCATCAAGGCGTTCACCGACGACCTTGCGGCACACGTCCTCGGCAATGGCTGCGGACGGCCCGTGGAGGGCGTTCTGCCGCTCTTCGAGGGCGGCAGGGCACCGTCGGGCATTCCTGGCGGCGCCGAGGCGGAGGAGAACGGCCCCAGCCGCCAGAAGATCTACGTCGACTGGACGCTGTGCCGCGGCCACGGCCTGTGCGCGGACATCCTGCCGGAGGTCTTCCAGCTCGGCGCCGACGGCTTCCCGACCGTCGCCCAGGCGAAGGTGCCGCGCTACGCCGAGGCCAAGGCCCTGCGGGCGGTGCGCCGTTGCCCCGCCCTCGCCCTGCGCATCGAGGAGGACACGCGCTCGCAGGAGTCGTCGCGCAACCTGCCGGTCCTCTCCCAGGGCCGCGGCAGGCGCGCGTTGGGACGCTGAGTCCGGGCACGCGCGCGTGAAGGGGCCTTCCTCCGCGGACGGCCCCTCAATCGCCCCTGAAACCAGGGGTCTCCGCAAACGAAAAAGATCCCGCCGGATCAAAACCCATCCGGCGGGATCTTGCTGTGGAGCTAAGGAGAATTGAACTCCTGACCTCCTGCATGCCATGCAGGCGCTCTACCAACTGAGCTATAGCCCCTTGCTTTCTTCCGGCGGGTCTCCCCGGCGGCGACGCCAACATTACCGGTCGACCTCGCGCAGCACCAAATCGTTTCCGGGCCGCGCCAATACGACCACTAATGTCGGATTCCGTGACCGTGATCGCGCCCTCCGGAGTCCGCCCCCGTGTGCCGGTCGCCCTGGGCGCCTGCCTGGTCTCCTTCGCCGCGTTCTGGGTGGCCCAGCGGGCCGCGCACGTCTCGATGATCGACCTGATGGTGTACCGGGCCGAGGGCGCGACCGTAAGGGCCGGAGGCGACCTGTACGCGCTGCGGACGACGGCCGCCCGACTGCCGGCCACCTACCCGCCGTTCGCGGCCCTGCTGTTCACCCCACTGACGTTTCTCGACACGGCGACCATGCGCACCCTGGGCACGGCCGGGAACCTCACGCTGCTCGTGGTGTTCGTCCGGCTGTCGCTGCGTCTGGTCGGGCACGCGCGCGTGGAGAGCGTGTGGTGGGTCGCGGCGGTGACCGTGTGGTGCGAGCCGGTGTGGACGACGCTGCGGTACGGGCAGATCAACCTGCTGCTCGCCGTCCTGGTGCTGTGGGATCTGTCACGGCGTCCGGGAGAGCGCTGGGCCGGCGTCGGCCTCGGGCTCGCGGCGGCCGTCAAGCTGACGCCCGCGCTCTTCGCGGTGTTCCTGCTCCTCACCGGTGTCGTGGCCCGGCGCCGATACGGCCCAGGCGGCCCCTGGCTGCGGCACGCGCGCGTGGCGGCCGTCTGGTTCACGGGGGCGACCCTGCTGGCCGCGGCCGTACTGCCGTACGACTCCTGGCGCTTTTGGAGCCGCATGGTGTTCGCGGCGGGGCGCGTCGGGCACGCCGAGGACACCGCGAACCAGGCCCTGCGCGGCGTTCTCGCGCGACTGCTGCACACTCCGGAGCCCGGGGCCGCCTGGGTCGCCGCGGCGGCCGTGGTGGGCGTGGCAGGGCTGGGCGTGGCCGTGGCGGCGGAGTTGCGTGGGCAGCGGGCCTGGGCGGTGACCTCGTGCGCGGTCACGGCACTGCTCATCAGCCCGGTGTCCTGGTCGCACCACTGGGTGTGGGGCCTGCCGGTCGTCCTGCTCCTCGGCACGCACGCGTACCGGGCCGCCGCCGTGAGCGCGCTGCTGGTCTTCTGCTCGTACGCCCTGTGGTGGGTGCCGCACGGCCCGGGGCGGCACGAACTGCACCAAAACGGCATCGAGTTGATGTTGTCCGCCCTCTATGGAACGGCGGGTTGCCTTTTCCTCGCGATCGCCGGGGCCGCCCTCAGGAGCCCCGGCCTCGGTCAGGCCCTGCCGAAGCTCAAGCCGTGACGAAGGTCAAGCCGTGACGAAGGAATAGAAGCGCTTGAGCGTGCAGTGTTCTTCGAGGAGACGGCCGTAGATCGGTTCGCCCTCGAGTTCACGGTACGTCTCGATCGGATCGCCTTTTATGATCAGCGCCCGCGCGCATTCCTCGCACCAGTACTGGTAGTCGGGGTTCACCGGTTCCATGTCACGGACGATCGGCGTTCCGCTGCCGCACCAGTCGCACTTTCGCCTGTGTGCACCCATCGATCAGCTCCAGCTGTGGCCGCAGGCCGTGCACACGTAGGAAATTCCGCCGTTGTCGCCAAGGAGCTGGGCGACATGGACGGAGCCGCAGGAAGGGCAGCTGAGGCGGGTGATCGTATCCCGAGTCAATGCTGCTTCGAAGAGGTGACCGACCTCTTCGAGGATGCTCGCAGGCATCGCTACTCCCTCCCGTCGGGCCGCGCTCCCTTCCGGCCGTTTGATTCTGCCACGGCCGGACCAATACGGTCAGCGACGCCTCAGTACCAGTCCGGACACGGCAGCCTCCGCGACCCGTACGAACCGTGCGAACACGCACCCCAAAGCGCCTCCTGAGAGGTATACGCCTCCGAGGCCCAAGTGACTCAAGACGGACCCGAACAGTTCGGATACCAGAAGATCCCGCCGATCGAAGGGATCGGCGGGATCTTGTTGTCTCGCTGTGGAGCTAAGGAGAATTGAACTCCTGACCTCCTGCATGCCATGCAGGCGCTCTACCAACTGAGCTATAGCCCCTGGCGTTCCTCCCGCTCGGGCGGGCGAACAAGAAGAACTCTAGCCTGCGACCTGCCGGAAAGTGAAATCCAGGTCCCGGGTCGTCCCGGCCGGGACCTCCGGCGTCAGTCGTCGTCGCCGAGCACCGGCTCCGGCAGCGTGCCGGCGTTGTGCTCCAGCAGGCGCCAGCCGCGGGCGCCCTCGCCCAGGACGGACCAGCAGCAGTTGGTGAGGCCGCCGAGGCTCTCCCAGTACCGGGCCTCCAGGCCCAGGAGGCGGCCGATGGTCGTACGGATCGTGCCGCCGTGGCTGACCACGACGAGCGTGCCGTCGTCGGGGAGCTTCTCGGCGTGCCGGAGGACCACCGGGGCGGCGCGCTCGGCGACCTCGGTCTCCAGTTCGCCGCCGCCGCGGCGCACCGGCTCACCGCGCTTCCACGCGGCGTACTCCTCGCCGTACCGCTCGATGATCTCCTCGTGCGTCAAGCCCTGCCAGACGCCCGCGTAGGTCTCGCGCAGGCCCTCGTCGTGCGTCACCTCCAGGCCGGTGAGCGCGGCCAGCTCGGCGGCCGTGTTCGCGGCGCGCTGGAGGTCGGAGGCGATGATCGCGTCGGGCTTGAGGGAGACGAGCAGCCGGGCGGCGCGGCGGGCCTGGGAGATGCCGGCCTCGGTGAGGGCGACGTCGGTGGTGCCCTGGAAGCGGCGCTCCACGTTCCAGGACGTCTGGCCGTGCCGCCACAGGATGACGCGGCGGCCCCGGCCGGGCCGGCCCGTGGTCACCTCGCCGGTGGCGCTCACCGCCACTCACCACCCAGCTCGGCGGCCTCCTCCGCGGCCTGCAGCTTGGCGTGCTCCGCGGCCTTGCCGCGGGTGGCCTTGGCGTCCTCGGGCAGCTCGAGCTCGGGGCAGTCCTTCCACAGTCGCTCCAGCGCGTAGAAGACGCGCTCCTCGCTGTGCTGGACGTGCACGACGATGTCGACGTAGTCGAGCAGCACCCAGCGGGCCTCGCGGTCGCCCTCGCGGCGCACCGGCTTGGCGCCGAGCTCCTTGAGGAGCCGCTCCTCGATCTCGTCGACGATCGACTTGACCTGGCGGTCGTTGGGCGCGGAGGCCAGCAGGAAGGCGTCCGTGATCGACAGGACGTCGCTGACGTCGTAGGCGATGATGTCGTGCGCGAGCTTGTCGGCGGCCGCCTGGGCGGCGGTGGTGACGAGCTCGAGGGAACGGTCGGTAGCGGTCACTACAAGGCTTTCGGTCGGCGGACACTTGACATCAAGGGTCTCACGGACCGCCGACAGCACCCCACGTGATTATCGGCTCACGTGGGGTGCCCCGGGTGTTGTGCCCGCTAAGAGGCCGACGGTTCGTAGTCCTGGCCGAGGACCACCGAGACGTCCGCGTTCGCGGACACGTCGCCCTTGGCGACCGCTGCGGAGGACAGGCCCAGGGTCTTGGCGACCTCGGTGGCGTTTTCCTTGTCGGCGGCGTCGGCGTAGACGACCTCGGACGTGGCCGCGGTGGACGCCGAACCGCCCTCCAGGAAGGTGAAGCCGCCGTTCAGCAGCACGACCCGGGCCTTGTCGGTGTTGCCCTTGGCGCCGCTGGCGTTGCGGACGGACACGCGCACGGCGGCGTCCTTGTCGGGGCTCTTGGCGGTGCCGCCGAGGACGTCCTTGACGACACTGGCGCTCGCCTGTGCGCTCAGCGTGCCGTCGGTCTGGACGGGCAGCAGGGCCGTCTTGTAGTCGCCGCCCTTGGCGAGGTCGGCGAGCTTGGCGAGGAAGGCGCCGAGGTCCTTGTCGGTCAGCGGCGGCTCGATGATCATCCCGAGCGTCTGCACGGTGGTCGTCGCACCCTGCGTGTCCGAGGTCAGCTTGCGCAGCACGGCCTGCATGACCTGCCCGAACCGCTCCAGCTGGGCGTTCGGGGCCTCGCCCGAGCCGCTGTAGGTGGCGTAGGCGACGGCCATCTTGCCGCTGAGGGACTGGTCCTGGCCCTTGCGTACGAGGGGCGCGGCGCCCTTGGACTTGGCGGCCGGGTCGGGCACGTCGACGTTGGTGTCGACCTCGATGTTGCCGACCAGGTCGACGAGGTTCTGCAGATACGGGGTGTCCAGCCGCCAGGTGCCCTGGATCTCGGTGCCGAGGACGGTGTCGATCGCGTCGCGCGTCCCGGAGGAGCCGTCGTCGTCGACCGACTTGGCGAGGGTGGTCGTGCTGCCGTCGTCGCCGGTCAGGGCGAGGGAGTTGGGCAGCAGGACGGTGGTGCCCTGCTTGGTGGTGGTGTTGTCGACGAGCAGCGCCGTGGAGGTGCCGCCCTTCTTGGTGTTGTGCAGATGGACGACGATCACGTCCCGCTTCTGGGCGCCCACGGCCGTCGCCGTGCCCTCCTTGCTGTCGGACGACGACAGACCGGGCAGCTTCCCGGCGTACCAGAGGTAGCCGACGCCGCCGGCCGCGGCGACCGCCAGGACGACCACGAGCGCGATCACACGCGCGCGTGCCCGTCGCCGGGCCTCCTCGCGCCGCTCGGTGCGGTTCTCGGTGAACTTCAGCCAGTCGATGACGTCCTCGGAGTCCGAGTCGGGCTCCTCGACGAAGGCGAACTGCTCGGTGCGGTAGTCCCGGTCCCCCCGGTCCTGGGCCATCGGCTCCTCGACCGGCCCGGCCTGGTGCGGGATGTACGCGGTCTGCTCGGCGACGCGGTGCTGCTGCCCACTGGTGGCGGTACGGCCGTACGGGTCGTACGGCGCCGAGTGCCCGCCGGCCTGCTGCTGGTGGTGCGTGCCGGTGCCGTACGGGTCGTAGCCGGGCGTGGTCGGCTGCTGGCCGGTGTCGCCGCTGCCGTAGGGGTCGTACGGCGGGGCCGGCTGCTGTCGGCCGGTCGCGTACGGGTCGTAGCCGTACCCCTGCTGTGCGTAGGGGTCGTACGACTGCTGGGGCGGCTGCTGCGGTGGCGGGACCTGTCGGTACATCGGCCGCCCGTACTCGTCGTAGCCGACGAGTTCGTACTGGTCGGCCTCGTATCCTGCGGCCCCCGCGTCGTATCGGTCGTTCACCGGTAGCCCCTCTCGGCTCACTGCCTCACTCGCCGCGGTACAGCTCACGTTTGTCGATGTAGCGCACGACTCCGTCGGGCACCAGATACCAGATGGGATCTCCCTTTGCGACTCTCGCGCGGCAATCGGTGGACGAGATGGCCAGCGCGGGAACCTCGACCAACGACACGCCGCCCTCCGGGAGCCCGGAGTCGTCGAGGTGGTGGCCGGGCCTGGTGACCCCGATGAAGTGCGCGAGGGAGAACAACTCTTCCGAGTCCCGCCAGGTCAGGATCTGGCCCAGGGCGTCGGCGCCGGTGATGAAGAAGAGGTCGGTGTCCGGGTTGAGCACGCGCAGGTCACGCAGGGTGTCCACGGTGTACGTCGGGCCGCCGCGGTCGATGTCGATGCGGCTGACGGAGAACTGCGGGTTCTCGGCGGTGGCGATGACCGTCATCAGATAGCGGTCCTCGGCCGGGGAGACGTGCCGGTGGCTCTTCTGCCACGGCTGGCCGGTCGGCACGAACACGACCTCGTCGAGGTGGAACTGCGCGGCGACCTCACTGGCCGCGACGAGGTGGCCGTGGTGGATCGGGTCGAACGTTCCACCCATGACGCCGAGGCGGCGCTTGCCGGGGTTCGTGGGGCCGCTTCCGGGGCCGGTAGGCATGTCCTGCTCTCCCATGCGTGCAGACCCTACCGGCCCCGCCTGAGGGGCCTCGGCCGACAGCTGCGGCAACTGCCCGGGCGGACCGGGAAAGGCCTGGTCGCAGCTCAGCGGTCGCGGTTGAAGCGGGTCGTGATCCACAGCAGGAGCAGCAGGATGACGAAGGCGCCACCCCCGGTGAGCCACGGGCTGATGCTGTCGTGGTTGCCCCCGTGCTCCTCGCCCTCGGCGGCGAGGGTGACCAACTGGGCAGCGGCGCTGTGGAAGCTCATCTTCGGCGTGACCTATCGGGTGTGGGCGGGATAAAGATGTCGGCCCATCGTAAGCGGGCGCCATGACGGCGATCACGCCGACTCCACCGTTGGGGCGCCTGCGACGGCCCGCGGGGAACCTTCCCGGGGGCTCACTCGTCCTTCCGCCTGTAGCCCCGCAACAGGAACCACGCGGTCAGCACACAGCCCACGACCATCACGATCAGTACGACCCGGAGCAGATTCCCCGCCCCCTGCTGCTCGGCTGCGCTCGCGGCCTCGGTGAGCCAGGCGGCGGCGGGGTTGTGCTCCATGGCGCGGAACTCCTTCGCTGTAGTGCCCGTCCACGGTAACTCCGCCTAGGCTGGGCTCTGCTTCGGGGGTGCAAAGGGCGGAACAAGGCTCAGCAAAGGGCCGCAGAGAGCCATAGAGAGCCATCCACACGCACATGGGGGAAGACATGTCCGACGGCCACGAGCACAACGGGCACGAGAACGTACCGAGCAGGCAGCGCAGGCGCTTCCCGGGGATCTCCTCGCGCGCGTACGAGCACCCGGCGGACCGTTCGGCCCTGGTGGCCCTGCGCAAGCTCAGCGGCTTCGACACGGTCTTCAAGGCCTTGAGCGGCCTGCTGCCCGAGCGCAGCCTCAGGCTGCTGTTCCTGTCCGACTCGGTGCGGGTGTCGGAGCAGCAGTTCGCGCACCTCAACGACATGCTGCGGGACGCCTGTTACATCCTGGACCTGGAGAAGGTCCCGCCGATGTACGTCAACCAGGACCCGGTGCCGAACGCGATGTGCATCGGCCTGGACGAGCCGATCATCGTGGTCACGACGGGGCTGCTGGAGCTGCTCGACGAGGAGGAGATGCGGGCGGTGGTCGGCCACGAGGTGGGCCACGCCCTCTCCGGCCACTCGGTCTACCGCACGATCCTCCTCTTCCTGACCAGCCTGGCCGTCCGGGTCGCCTGGATCCCGCTGGGCAACATCGCGATCATGGCGATCGTGACGGCGCTGCGCGAGTGGTTCCGCAAGTCGGAGCTGTCCGCCGACCGGGCCGGCCTGCTCGTCGGCCAGGACCTCCAGGCCTCGATGCGCGGCCTGATGAAGCTCGCGGGCGGCCACCATCTGCACGAGATGAACGTGGACGCCTTCCTGAAGCAGGCCGAGGAGTACGAGGCGGGCGGCGACCTGCGCGACTCGGTCCTGAAGATCCTGAACGTCCTGCCCCGCTCCCACCCCTTCACCACGGTCCGCGCGGCCGAGCTGAAGAAGTGGGCCGAGTCCCGCGACCACCAGCGGATCATGGACGGCCACTATCCGCGCCGCTCGGAGGACAAGGACACGTCGGTCACCGACTCCTTCCGCGAGTCGGCGTCCCACTACGCCACCCACGTGAAGTCCTCCAAGGACCCCCTGATGAAGCTGGTCACGGACATCGCCGGCGGCGCGGGAGACCTGGGCGGCCGGGTGCGAAGGGGCTTCGGCGGCTTCACAAGCGCCCCACCGAAGGACGAGCCGAGGCGCGACGACACGGACGACGAAGGATCCGGCAGCTGAGCTATTCAGCCCGTCCGGCGTTTGAGGACGAGGCCCGTTCAGGGCCGAAGCGGGGGTCTGGGGGCCGCAGGCCCCCACCGGGGTCGAAGGGGCGGAGCCCCTTCAAGGACGGGAAGGGTAGGGGCGGCGGGGGCGATAAAACTCCCCGCTCAAACCTTCGGCTGGGCCCCCGCCGCCAGCGACCCGCACAGCGCCGTCGCCCCGCCCGTGGCGTACGGGTCGGTCCCCGCCGGCCCGCCCTCCTTCGCCGTCTGCCCCGCCAGCAGCGGATGCAGCCGGTTCGTGGAGTCCTCGGCGCAGGACAGCGGCCCCGCCTGGACATAGGACACGACCAGCTGGACCTGATTCAGCCGCAGGTCCTCACGGTCGAACCGGAACTGCAGCTCCCGACGCACGGTGAAAAGTGAGGCCTGATCCGCACCGGCCCCCACCGCCCGCAGCGCGTACACAAACGTGTGATCGGCCGTGACCTCCAGCGTCGAGGAGTCGGTCTCCGCGGCCTGCAGCGTCCCCTGCACCCGGATCTTGCGATCGGCCAGCTCGGCCTGAGCCGGATCGAACCGAACCAGCCACCCGGTCGGCGCATGCCGCCCGTCCGCGGCCGGATGGCGGAAGCTCTGGTCGAACTGGTCCAGTTGGTCGGGATCGAGCAGGACCCGCACCGGACGGACCTGGTCCCCGGTGAGCACCTCGGGGTACAGCGAGGACCGCACGATGTAGTCCTTGGCGATACTCAGCGCGTTCGTCACCTGACTGTCCGAGAAGTGCGCGGTACGCCGCGCGGCCGGCAGCGGTATGCCCTCCGCGCCGATGCGGAACTGCGCGGCGGGACTCTGCGCGTACAGGTGGTCGGTGTCGCTCGCCCCGGGCACCTTGCCCTGCGGGGCGAGCGGGATGACGGTCATCCGCAGGGGCTCGGCGGGCGGCCCGGAACTCGCGGGGTTCTGATAGGGGTGCCGTACACCCATATAGATCGCCGTACCGAAGGCAACGGCGATCAACAGGACCAGGATCAGCGCCTGCCGGGACAGGCCCCGGCGCAGCGGTGGACGGCGGCGTACGGCGGGCGCGTGGTCGGCGATGCGCTCCTGCGCGGAGAACTCCTGAAGGCGGGCAGCACGGACGAACGACTCGTCGAAGACGACGGATCGGTACTCGTCCTCACCACCTCCGGGGCCGCCCTCGGGTGCCCCCTCGGGTGGGTCTCCAGGCCCTCCCATATCTTCAGGGTAGGTCGCGGGGAGCTCCGGTAAACGCCCTGGTACACGACAAGTTCTGACAGGTTCTCACCAGGATGGTGAGGCAGCTCTCAGCAATGCTCAGGCCCTCGAACAGCTCCGTTCAGGGCGTGCGCGGGATGGCCGAAATGGCGGGCTGGGAGTGATCGGCGGAGGCGGAGGGAGCCGCTCCGCTGCCCTGTTCCAGCCCGGTGGACGCGGGCGGCGGGACCTGGTCCCGGTTGCCGGAGGAAGCGCCGCGGTAGACCGCCGTGAAGGCCAGCGCGACCATGCCGATCCCCATCACGAGGGCGAGCACCCAGGCGACGGGACGGTGCCAGCGGACCTGCTTGCCGTATGCCCAGGGGGCGCCGTAACGGTCCTCGAGTATGTCCGTGTCGTCCAGATCGTCGAGCTCGGGATCATGGCCGAAACCGGTGCGGCCGTCGGGGCCGTACCCGTCGTCGAACCGCTCGCCCCGGCCGTGTGCCCGGCGCGCTTCCGCCTCGGAGGCCTCCGCTCTCGCCTGGGCGGCGGCCAGGAGGCGCTCGACGGCAGTCGGCTCGTGCACCACGGCCGCCCGTACGAAGGCCTCGTCGAAGACCACGGAGGCGAACTCTTCGTCCGACACCCCGCGGTCGTGGTCGTCGTCGGGCTCCCAGCCGTCAGGGAACGGCGTGCCCCCCACGTCCTCCGGCACGGATCCAGAGTAGTCCTGGGGGGTCAATTTGGGCAGACGGTATGGAAATTCATCCGCCTTGTGAGACACCTCTGGTGCGGCACGGGGGCAGTCCGGGAGCGCGTGTCGGGCGCATATGCCCTGGCCGCGCGCCCCGCGCCGGGGAGTCCTTCAATGCGCCGGGCGACTCAGCGCCGTACGTGCCCGTCCCCGGTGACGATGTACTTCGTGCTGGTCAGTTCCGGCAGTCCCATCGGACCGCGGGCGTGCAGCTTCTGCGTGGAGATGCCGATCTCCGCGCCGAAACCGAACTGGCCGCCGTCCGTGAAGCGGGTGGAGGCGTTCACCGCGACCGTCGTGGAGTCGACCAGCTGGGTGAACCGGCGGGCGGCCTGCTGCGAGGTGGTCACGATGGCCTCGGTGTGCCCGGAGGTCCACAGGCGGATGTGCTCGACGGCCTTGTCCAGCGAGTCCACCACCGCGGCGGCGATGTCGTACGACAGGTACTCGCTCTCCCAGTCCTCGGTCGTGGCCTCGACGACGGTCGCCTTGGAGTCCTTGGCGTACGCCAGCACCCTCTCGTCGGCGTGCACGGTCACCCCGGCCTCCGCGAGGGCGTCCAGGGCGCGCGGCAGGAACTCGGGGGCGATGTCCTGGTGGACCAGGAGGGTCTCGGCGGCGTTGCAGACGCTGACCCGCTGGGCCTTGGAGTTGATCAGGATCTCGACGGCCATGTCGAGGTCGGCGTGGGCGTCGACGTACACATGGCAGTTGCCGGTGCCGGTCTCGATGACGGGGACGATCGACTCCGACACGACGGTCTGGATCAGCGAGGCACCACCGCGCGGGATCAGCACGTCGACGAGGCCGCGGGCGCGCATCAGCTCGCGCACGCTCTCGCGGCTCTCCCCGGGCACCAGCTGCACGGCGTCGGCGGGCAGCCCGGCCCCGCCCACGGCATCCCGGATCACCCGGACGAGGGCGGTGTTCGACTCGTACGCCGAGGCCGAGCCGCGCAGCAGCACGGCGTTGCCGGACTTCAGGCAGAGGGCGGCGGCGTCCACGGTGACGTTCGGGCGGGCCTCGTAGATGATCCCGACGACGCCCAGCGGGACGCGGACCTGGCGCAGGTCGATGCCGTTCGGCAGCGTGGACCCGCGGACGACCTCGCCGACGGGGTCGGGCAGGGCGACGACGTCCCGCACGTCGGCGGCGATGGCCCGCACCCGCTCCGGCGTGAGCGTCAGCCGGTCGATGATCGCCTCGCTGGTGCCGGCCTCGCGGGCCTTGGCGATGTCCTTGGCGTTGGCCTCGACGATTTCGCTCGTACGGACCTCCAGGGCGTCCGCGATGGCGAGCAGCGCGTCGTCCTTCTCGGCCCGCGGGAGGGGGGCGAGGTCGGCGGCGGCGGCCTTGGCGCGGTAGGCGGCCTGGGTGACCGGGGACATGGAGTCGTACGGCGAAAGCGTGGTCATGAAAGAAGGGTAGTGCGACCGGGGCCGGCGTCCTTCCGCTGTCCCATCTCCCGAGACGGAACCGATACGCGCCTCTCGTCCTCTTTTGCCCCGACGTGCCGCCGGACCCCCACGTGGCGCTAGAAGGGATGGACGCCGACGGGGGTCGCCGGTGGCGGCCCGTACCCTTCCGCGATCCGCTGGTGGTAGGTCTCGCGGTCGATGACCTCCAAGCCGACGATCTCCCAGGCCGGCAGCCCCGCGCTCTGTCGGTGCTCGCCCCACAGGCGCAGGGCGACGGCGGCCGCGTCGTGCAGGTCGCGGGCCTCTTCCCAGTAGCGGATCTCGGCGTGGTCGTGGGCGTACCTGCTGGTCAGCAGAAAGGGGTGGTCGTGGGCGAGCTGTTCGAGGGCGCGCCGCAGCTCCTTCAGCGGGGCCTCCTGGCCGGAGACGCTGAGGGTGACGTGCCACAGGCGGGGCAGGTCCTCGGGCTCCTCGTAGCGGTCGCCGGCCGAGACGCTGGTCAATGCGCGCTCCTCACCGGCCGCACGGGACGAGGCCCCAGCGGCACTGCGGGGCGCCGTCCCAGGGCGCACTCGTCTCACAACGGCCTCCTCCACGCAGTGACCGACTCGGTGGTCGTACGGAATGTCCCTGAGACAAAGTTGAGCAGGCCGCAAGGTCTCGCGGGGCGCTTTTGCGGAACGTCCACCTCAGGGCGACTCGTATTGCAGGGCGTTCACCCCGTTTTCGGCCGGGGGTCCGGGGGTTGGCCCCCGGGGCAATGCAGCGCGGAACGTCCACCTCAGGGCGACTCGTATTGCAGGGCGTTCACCCCGTTTTCGGCCGCGCCGTCACCAGGTGGTACTCGACGTCACCGAGCACCACCCCACGTCACCGGACCGCGCTCAGGGGTGCAGGATCACCAGGTCGTCCCGGTGGACGACCTCCCGCTCGTACTCCGCCCCCAACTCCCGAGCGAGTTCCCGCGTCGACCGCCCGAGCAGTTGCGGGATCTCCTTGGCGTCGAAGCTGACGAGCCCGCGGGCGATCGCGCGCCCCGTGCTGTCGCGCAGCTCGACCGGGTCGCCCGCGCTGAACTCGCCCTCGACCGCGGCGATTCCGGCGGGCAGCAGCGACTTGCGGCGTTCGACGACCGCCCGTACCGCGCCGTCGTCCAGCGTCAGCGAGCCCTGCGGAGTGGACGCGTGCTGGAGCCACAGCAGCCGGTCGGCGGAGCGCTTGCCGGTGGCGTGGAAGTAGGTGCCGGTGTCGCCGCCGGAGAGGGCCTCGGCGGCGTGGATGGCGCTGGTCAGGACCACGGGGATGCCCGCGGCGGCCGCGATCCGGGCCGCCTCGACCTTGGTGACCATGCCGCCGGTGCCGACCCCGGCCTTGCCCGCGCTGCCGATCTCGATCCCGGCCAGATCCGCCGGCCCGCGCACCTCCGCTATCCGCGAGGTCCCCGGCTTGCTGGGGTCGCCGTCGTAGACGCCGTCCACGTCGGACAGCAGCACCAGCAGATCCGCCCGCGCCAGATGCGCCACCAGGGCGGCGAGTCGGTCGTTGTCGCCGAAGCGGATCTCGTCCGTGGCGACGGTGTCGTTCTCGTTGACGATCGGGAACGCACCCATCGCGAGGAGCTTGTCGAGGGTGCGCGAGGCGTTGCGGTGGTGGGCGCGGCGGCTCATGTCGTCGCTGGTCAGCAGCACCTGGCCGACGCGGACGCCGTAGCGGGCGAAGGAGGCGGTGTAGCGGGCGACGAGGAGGCCCTGGCCGACGCTGGCGGCGGCCTGCTGACGGGCCAGGTCCTTGGGGCGCCGGCGCAGGCCCAGCGGGGCGAGTCCGGCCGCGATGGCACCGGAGGAGACGAGGACGATCTCCCGCTCCCCGCCGCTGCGGCTCTTGGCGAGGACGTCGACGAGCGCGTCGACCCGGTCGGCGTCCAGGCCGCCGGACGCGGTGGTCAGCGACGAGGACCCCACCTTGACGACGATCCTGCGGGCGTCGCGCACACCCTGCCTTGCCCCTGCCACCTGTGCTCTTTTCCCTCGCATACGTCCGGTTCCCTGCTCGGCAATCTACGCGAAGTGGATCGTGCGGCGCGCGGGGATTCCAGCCCCCGGACAGGCGAGCGGTAACTGTTTGCTCACGGGTCGCATACGGCAAAAAGGTTGCGTTGGTTGCCTATAGAAAACAACGACAGTGCAAACTTATTTTGAACGCTGTGTCACACAATGCCCATCATGGTCACCGCGAGAAGCGCATCCTGCTCCGCTCGGGTAAGAGCCCCTACGACGTCGTTTCCGTGGAGGAGGCCCTCCACCGGGACGTCATCGCCACCAACTCCGGCAACCTGATCTTCAGCGACGCCACCCACAAGATCCTCGAGACCCCGCACACCGAGGTCGTCTCGAACGGCATCCGCACCGAGGTCTCGGCGGCGGACCGGATCAACGAGGAGTACGACGCGTTCGTCGTCCCGCTCGCCAACGCGTTCCGGCCTTCCTTCGAGGCGCAGTTGAAGCGGCTGACGCGGCTGATCACCAAGCTGAAGATCCCGGTGGTCGTGGTCGGCGTCGGCGCGCAGGCCGGGCTCGGCTACAACGCGGCGCGCCTGAAGGGCATCGAGCCCTCCGTGCGCGAGTTCGTCTCCGCGGTGCTCGACCGCAGCGCCTCGATCGGAGTCCGGGGCGAGTTCACCGAGAAGTACCTCAAGGACCTGGGCTTCCGGGACGTCGAGGTCATCGGCTGCCCCTCGCTCTTCATGTACGGCAAGGAGCTCACCGTCACCAAGCGGGAAGCCTCCCTCGGCGCCGGCTCCCGGATCGCGGTCAACGGCTCGCACAACGCGGTGAAGTCACAGGGCCTGGAGCGGGTCATCACCCGCGCCCACGCCCGCTACCCGAACCTGCGCTTCATCGGCCAGAACATCAGCGACGCACGGCAGTTGCACTGGCGGGACCTGTCCGACCCGAACGGCCTGGTGACGGCGATGCCGACGCACCCCGAGCACCCGATGTACCGGGAGGACAAGGTCCGCGTCTACGTCGACCCGGTCACCTGGATCGACGACCTGCGCGCCTTCGACTTCTCCTTCGGCTCCCGCATCCACGGCAACATCGCCGCGCTGCTCGCCGGCACACCGGCGACGGTGCTGTGCGGCGACTCGCGCACGCTGGAGCTGTGCCGCTACTTCGGCATCCCGCACCGCCGGATCGACAAGCTGCCCGAGGACCTGGACCCGGCGTCGCTGTACGAGGAGGCCGACTTCGGCGCCTTGACGAGCGGCCACCAGGAGCGGTTCGAGCGGTTCACGGGGTTCCTGGACCGCAACGGCCTGGACAACACGTTCACGCACGGCGACGGCGGCGCCGCCTTCGAGGAGCGCATGCGGTCGCTGGCCTTCCCGGCGGGCATCCGCCCCTGGAACGACGCCGACCTCGCCTCGCTCACCACCAGGTTCGGCTGGCTGCAGAGCCGTATCAGCGAACTCACCACGGACAACGACCGGTTGAGACGCGAGATGGCCCGCGCCGGCAAGGGAGGCGGGGCGCTTCCGGCGGCGTCCGTCTACCGCCGGGCCCGCCGGGTGGTGGGCGGGCCGATCCGGCGGGCGCTGCAGTCGGGACGCTAGGCCCTGTCGTTTGGATCAGGCCGGCTGTGAGGTGCAGTGCCTTCAGCCGGCCCGAGCGGGGTCTGGTGCGTGCAGCTGCAAGGCGGAGGAGGGAGTCGACGCGGAGCGTCGGCGAGTGACGACAACGCGGCAGATGCGCGTGCCAGACCCCGCGACGCCGGGATGATCCAAACGACAGGGCCTAGGGGCAGGGTTCCGGCAGCTTCGGCCACTCCAAACCATCCGGACACTCGCGTGTCGTCCGGAGGTCGGTGCGCGTTAACCCGGGCGCACCACGTCCCGCCCCGACCTTGGAGTGACCGCAGTTGCCCACACCCCTGTCCCGCCTCCCGGTGAGAGCGCTCGTCACGGCTCTCCTGGCCGCCGCCTTCGGTGCCCAGGCCGTGGCGGCGCTGCGCCCGCACGTCCCGCTGCTGCTCGCGGCGACGGTCATGTCCCTGGCCGTCGAGGCTGTGCTGTTCCGCTGGCAGCGCGGCATGCTGTCGGTGTTCGCCAAGTCGCACGCGGACATCACCGTGCGGCATGTGCTGCGGGACCTGCTGCTGGTGGTGGGCCTGCTGCGGCTCGGCGAGCAGCACCGGGAGACGGTGTACGCCCCGCTGGTCGCGGGCCTCCTCGCCTTCTACGCGTTGCACTGCGCGATCCAGGCGGTCTCGGTGCTGGTCCGCCGCACCCGCACCCTGCCGGTGGTCACCCGCAACATCGACGCCCGCGCACTGCGCCTCTCCCCCGCCCCGCCCCTTCTGCTGCGCCGCCCCGGCCACCGCCTGCTGGTCTTCGGCTTCCCGGCCACGGCGGGCCTGCTGACCACGGTGGCCACCGACGATCCCCGCTGCGCGGCCCTCGGCATCGCGCTGTCCCTCGGGCTCGCCCTGCTGGGCCTGCACGACCTTCTCGTACGGCTGCTGCCGAGCCGTCGTCCGGCGGGCGAGCGGGAGGCGCTGGAGTGGCTGGACGCCTGGCTGGCCGAGTACCGGCCGACGGTCGGCCTGTACTTCTCCGGCGGCGCGTCCTCGGCGTACCAGGCGAACATGTGGCTGGAGCCGCTCGCGAAGCTGGACGGCCGTCCGCTGATCGTGCTGCGGGAGCGGTTCATGGTGCAGAAGATCGCGCCGACCGACGTCCCGATCCTGTGCCTGCCGAAGGTCTCCACCCTGATGCACCTGGAGCAGTCCACGCTCCGGATGCTCATCCACCCCTCCAACTCCGGCAAGACCTCCCAGGTCCTGCGCATCCCCACGCTCAAGCACACCTTCGTCAACCACGGGGAGAGCGACAAGCTGTCGTCCTGCAACCCGTACGCGAAGGCCTACGACGAGGTGTGGGTTGCGGGGCCCGCGGCGCGCGAGCGGTATGCGTACGCCGAGGTCGGCGTCGAGGACAAGGACATCGTGGAGATCGGCCGCCCGCAGCTGGATGCCGTACAGCCGTACGCGGGCCCGCCGAGCGGGGACCGCGACGGAGCCGCCGACGGGCACCGCACGACCGTCCTTTACGCGCCGACCTGGGAGGGCTGGGACGGCAACCCCGGCAACACCTCGGTGATCGAGGCCGGCGAGAACCTCGTACGGGCGCTGCTCGCGGACCCCGGCGTACGGCTGCTGTACAAGCCGCATCCGCTGACGGGGTCGGTGGATCCGCGCGCCGGGGCGGCCGATCTGCGCATCCGCGAGGTGATCAGGGCGGCGAACCGGGAGCGGACGGGGGAGCGCCCGCGCGACACCGGCGAACTCGCCCTTCTCGCACAGGAGCTGGACGCCCTGACCACGACCGTCGTCCGGGCGAGCGCCGATCAGGTCGAGCGGATGATGCTCCAGTCCGCGCCGGAGCCGGGGCGGGCGGAGGCGGTGGCACGGGCCACGGCGGCCTGGGAGGAGGCGTACTGGGCCTCGCTGCCGGAGTGGGAGCACCAGGTCGTGACGGACGCGCGGCCGGCGCTGTACGCCTGCTTCAACCGGGCCGATCTGCTCATCAGCGATGTGTCGAGCGTGATCAGCGACTTCCTGGCGAGCGGCAAGCCGTACGCCGTGGCGAACACCAGTGGCCTCGCGGAGGACGTGTTCCGCAAGGCCTTCCCGACCGTGCGCGCGGCGACCGTGCTGACGCCGGACGCGGCCGGGGTGCCGGAGCTGCTGGATGCGGTCCGGCACCCGGAGAAGGACCAACTCGCCGAGGCGCGGGAGGAGTTGAAGCGGCATCTGCTGGGGCCGGCCGAGCCCACGTCACAGGTGCGCTTCAACGAGGCCGTACAAGCGCTGTGTTCGGCCGCGCAGGAGCACCGGGAACGGATGGAGGAGCGGCTGGCGGCGGAGCTCCCTGCCGAGATCCCGGATCAGCGACGGTCCCTCACGCGGGAGCAGCCCGCCCACCCGGCGTAGCCTC
Organism: Streptomyces cyaneus; assembly: GCF_004028635.1. Classification (GTDB taxonomy): domain Bacteria; phylum Actinomycetota; class Actinomycetes; order Streptomycetales; family Streptomycetaceae; genus Streptomyces; species Streptomyces cyaneus. The sequence goes on from NZ_ML138678.1 coordinate 992,716, forward strand.
GCGCGAGGACTTCAGCATCCGCCGCGCCTTGCGCACCGCCCGCCGCAGGAACGAGTCCACGCCGCCCTCCCGGTAGCCGGGGAAGGCGCGGGCCTCGCGCGGTTCGGCGAGGTACACGGAGTCGGGTATTCCGGCCGCCGCGTCCCGGAAGTGCGGGTAGGCGAGGTAGACACGGCGGCCCTTCTTCTCCAGGAGGGCCGCCGCCTGCTTCTTGGCCTTGATGAACTCCACGACGGGCAGCAGGAGTTCGGGGCGCTGCTCGGCGACCAGGTGCAGCCGCAGGCGCTCCTCGACCTTGAGGCGGCGGGCGATGTCCGGCGTCCAGTGCGCGTCCATCAGGGGCTTGGCCAGTTCCAGCTTGTGCTGCCTGACCTTCTCGCTGTCCTTGGCGTACTTGGGCCCGAACTGCGGCAGCAGGGTGATGAGGAAGGGGCGGACCATGAGCAGGTCGCGCCGGTCGCCCGCGGGGACGTGCTCGGCTATCAGGTTCATCAGGGCGCGCGCGGAGTCGAAGCGCAGGGTGTAACCGCCGGTCTTGGTCACGTGCTTGCCGTCGTCGCGGCCCACCAGGTAGTAGCAGGTGTAGTCGGCGACCACGGAGATGCCGTCGGCCCGTAGATAGGCCTCCATCGTGAACAGGGCGTCCTCGCCGGTCCACAGGGACTCGTCGAAGCGCATGTTGTGCCGGGTCAGCAGTTCGCGGCGGAACAGCTTCTGCGCGCTGAGCGTGAACTTGATGTTGGAGGAGAAGACGTCTGTCCGGTCCAGCGTCTTGCCCCACATCGACTTCGGCGCGGTGCGGTTGACGCCCTCGACCCGGCCGAGGACGACGTCGGTGCCGTTCTTGTCGCCCATCGCGACCATGCGCTCCAGGGCCTCGGGGCCCAGCCGGTCGTCGGCGTCCAGGAAGAAGACGTAACGCCCGGCCGCCTTCCCCAGACCGACGTTGCGCGGGCCGCTGGGGCCACCGGAGTTGTCCTGCTGGATCACGGTCACCGGCATGGGGGCGCGGGCCGCGAATTCCTCCAGGCACTCCCCCGTGCCGTCCGTCGAGCCGTCGTCCACCGCGATGACTTCGATGCGCCCTGGGTCGATGGTCTGTGCCTCGACGGACGCGAGGCACTCGACCAGGTACGGCATCGCTTCGTACGCCCCGATGATCACAGTCACATCAGGCTGCGTGACGGTCACGTTTCCCCCTTGTCAACGGGATATTTCCCCCGTATCGCATCATTCGCTACCTAGTAGACGGCTGGGCGTTGCAAGCGGTTGCCTCACGGCCATGGTTTGGTGAGTCAGATCACAAAAGGGAACTGACATGGAGTCACGCTATTCGGGCAACGTAAGAGGCCCACTAGAAACGGCGCGGCCCCCGAGGATTCGCTCCTCGGGGGCCGCGCCGTGAACCTTTCAAATGGCCTTGCAAGTGGCCTTGCGGGTCAGGCCGTCACATCGTCCTCGGCCGCCGACAACCGCTGCCCGGGTACGGCCGCCAGGTCGCCTTCGGCGGCTCCGGCCGCCGCCCGTGACTCCTGGCCGACGTTGCGCGCGTCGGCCTTGATCGCGAGGTTCGCCACCGCGGTGTTGAACTGCTCGATGGACGTCGGCTCGTCCGGTCCGAGCAGGTACCGCTTGAGGTCCCCCCGGTCCTCGGCCAGCGGGTCGGCGGACGGGTCGCGTACGGCGTCCAGCAGGCCGCCCAGCTCGGCTGCGCTGTTGGACAGGATCGTCGCGGCGCGCACCGCCGTGTTCTGCCGCTTGAACTCCTCCACGCCCAGCTCGGCGGAGTCCGTGACGGCGTACGGCTTGCCGCTGGCGATGAAGTCGGAGACCACGCTGGAGATGTCGGAGACCATCGCGTCGGAGACGTTGAAGCAGTCGTACAGGCGCGGCTCGGCGCCCGTGATCAGGCGGTGCTCGTGGCTGCCGAAGGAGCGCCAGTACGCGGTGTTCCACTCGGTGCGCAGCCGGGCGATCTCCTCGTGCTTGGCGACGTCGACCAGCCCGTCGCGGGTGGCCTCGGCCTCGTCGCCCTTGCTGTTGCCGCTGCCCTTGCCCTTGCCCTTGCCGGACAGCTCGGCGAGGCGGGCCTCGATGCGGGCGAGCTCGGCCTTGGCGGCGGTCTGCGCGGCGGCGTCGGCCGTGAAGCGCGGGTCGGTGGCGCGCTCGGTGGCGGCCTGCTGGACCAGCGCGGCGATCCGCTGGTGGGCGGCCTTGGCCTCGGCGCTGACGGTGCCGGTGAAGGGGTGCGGCTTGTACAGGACGCGGACCGGCGGGTCGGCCTTGACCAGCTTCTTCACGATGTTCTCGCCGGCCAGCACGATCGAGGTGTTGCCGGGGTTGCCGTCCCAGCCCTCCCAGGTGGGGGCGTAGAGAACGGTCGGGATCCGGCCCTCGGGCACGCCCTGCCAGGTCTGGATCGGCGCCAGCTGCGGGCGGCCGACCTCGACGATGTCCTCGTCGCGGACACCGACGTCGGCTATGGCGTACCGGTCGCGGCCGGCGCGCCCGGCGGTCCACACCTCGTCGTAGACCTTGCTGTACGGGTTGACGCTGGCGAGCTTGTCGCTGTCGCCGTGGCCGATGAAGACGTGCTTCATGGTGGGGACGCGCAGCAGGTGGATGTTCTTGCCGACGTTCGCGGCGTACAGCGCGACGCGCACGTTCGACAGGTCCAGGTTCATCAGGTGCACCCCTCCGGGCACGCAGATGACGGGGACCGTGGTGGGCGCCAGGTTGTTCAGGATGACCCGCTCGCGCAGGATGATCAGCGGCTTGGAGTCCAGCTGCTCCATGGTTTCCAGCCACATGTTGACCTGGTACGCGGAGTCCTTGGAGCCGGAGAAGTACAGCACCGTCTCCGGCCGGTACTCGGCCAGCCAGTCGTCGACGGCGGCCAGGACCTTCTCCGCGTTCGGCGGGGTCTTCGCGCCGCGGACGTACGGGACGAGCGCCAGCACGTACAGGCAGCCCAGGCCCACCGTGACGCCGATGCCGATGAAGCCGGCGACGGCCGACTCCAGGGACGCCGAGACGAGGATGCCCGCGACGGCCGCGAGATCGAGGTGCAGCATCTTCTCCGCGGAGCGGTGCAGCAGCCGGCGCGGCGGGGCGTCCGGGATACGGATGCGCGAGGCGAGGTCGATGTTGCGGGTGGCGACCGGCATACGGCGGCGGTTGCGGATCAGGGTGACCAGCGCGCCGTGCGGGGCCTGGAGGCCGTAGAACGCTATGAAGCAGGCGATCGCGCCGTAGTAGATCAGGTCGTCCGCGAAACCGAGCCGGGCCAGCAGCAGGATCAGCAGCAGTTGTCTGATCAGGAAGCGGATCGACAGACCGGCCCGGACCTTGCTCAGGCGGTTGACCAGATAGCTGCTCTTGCGGTGCAGATAGTGGTCCGCCAGGTACGTCACGGCGGCCGCGGCCGCGAAGGCGGGGACGCTCGGGACGAGCGCGGCCAGCATGAGCGCCGGGAAGCCCAGGATCATGAGGGCCGCCGCGGCCAGCTCGGCCGGGCTGCCCACCCGGGCGACGCGAATAGCGGTGGATATCACGGAGAACCTGCTCAGGGAGAGGGGCCGGTCTGAAGGAGTGAGAGGGGTGAAGGACTCAGGCCCCTGTGAATTCTTCGTGAACGAAGAATCGCAGAGGCCTGAATTCCCTACGGCTATTAACTGCTGATTATGCCACGCCGTCCTGGCGGTCCAGAACACTGGCCAGCGCCTGCTCGAAGCCGGACGCCTTTCCGGCGGGCGCCGTCGGGTCCTGCTGGCGGACGTCGATCACATGGCCGGTCAGCTCGGAGAGCAGCACGTCGAGGGAGGTCCGGGCGACGGCCTCGGAGGAGAGCAGGCTGCCCGCGGGCTCCTGGCCGAAGGCCTTGGTGCGCATCGGGGTGGCGGTGCGCTCCGGGTTGATGCAGTTGACGCGGATGCTGTCGCCGGCCCACTCGTCGGACAGGGCCTGGGTGAGGTTCACCATGGCGGCCTTGGTCGAGGAGTACAGGCTGTACTCGGCGCGACCGCGGGTGTAGCTGCTGGACGTGTACAGCAGCAACTGGCCCTTGGTCTCGGACAGGTACTTGTACGAGGAGCGCGCGATCTGCACCGGGGCCAGGTAGTTGACCTTCAGCGCCTCCTCGATGGTGGCGTTGTCGGTCTCGGCGAGCTTGCCGATGCGCAGCACGCCCGCCGTGTTCACGACGTAGTCGATGCGCCCGGTCTCGGCGTACGCCTTGGACAGCGCGTCGTCGACCTCCTCCGGGTTCTCCACGTGCGTGCCGGTGGTGGAGCGGCCCAGCGCGTACACCTTGGCGCCGTAGGACTCGGCGAGTTCGGCGATGTCCTTGCCGATGCCGTACGAGCCGCCGAAGACGACGAAGGTCTTGCCGGTGAGCAGCTGGCGGTAGGCCTCCTCGCTGACCTGCTCGGGAGCGGCGGTGGAGGCCAGCTGGAAGAGCTTGTCGGCGATGAAGACGTCGACGGGCTGGGTGACCTTCATGTTGTACTCGTCACCCGCGACGACGTGGATCGGCACGTCCGGCAGGTACTTGAGCACGACGGAGCAGTCGTCCGTGGCCTGGAAGTTGGGGTCACCGGCGGCGACCTCGTAGGCCCGCTTGATCGTGGACAGCTTGAACGCCTGCGGCGTCTGGCCGCGGCGCAGCCGGGAGCGGTCCGGGATCTCGGTGATGAACTCGCCGTCCTCGCCGTGCGTGCGGGTCACGATGATGGTGTCCGCGGACGGGATGGCGACGTCGACGGCCTGGAAGCGCTCCAGCGCCACGACACAGTCGTCGATGACGCGCTGTGACAGCAGGGGGCGTACGGCGTCGTGGAAGAGGACGTTGAGGTCCTCGCCCTCGGCCAGGCCCTCGCCGAGGGCGTCGATGGCGCGCTCGGTCGTCTCGTTCCGGGTCGAGCCACCCTCGATGATCTTCTTCACCTTGGTGAACCCGGCCTTGGCGACGACCTTCTCGATGTCCGGCACATAGCCGGGCGCCATCAGCACGATGATGTCGTCGATCGAGTCGGCCTTCTCGAAGGTGGTCAGCGTGTGCTCGATGACTGCCTTGCCGGCGATCTTCAGCAGCTGCTTGGGGATCGACAGACCCACCCGCTGACCGGTACCACCGGCCAGGATCACTGCGGTGGTACGGGGCTTGGCTATGTGCTGGGACACAGGTGACCTACCTTGTGGCGACTGGGAACTTCGAAATGGTCCCACTTGGGGTTACCGCAGTGCAAGGTGAGCGTCCCCGGCTGCATATGTGCGCGCAACCTGTCATTCACCTTGTACGCATGGTCATTGTGGAGGGTGCCCTCCGGGCGTCCTGGCGAATTGCTGTGAGTAACCGCACAGGTTCACCGAAGCCGTAGCCGCTTGAGGCAGCGGTGGCCGAGTACCCGCACCAGCTCCGCCGACGACGTCTGGTGAACCGTACGCGACTTGGCGGGCGCGGTGTGCCGTACGGGCGCGGCGGCCGCGGCGGCGAGAGCCCCGTACAGGGCCTGCGCGGCGGCCTCGGGGGCGATGCGCGGCTCCGCGCCGGTCAGGGTCGCGGACTTCTGCACGGCGGACAGCTGCACCGCGGACAAAAGGCGCATGTCGCCGAGGATCCGTACCCCGGTTCTCTCGATACTCTCCGCCATCTCCGCGCCGATCCCGGCGGCGGCTTCGACGGCCCACTGCGGAGTGCGGATCTTCACGTCGCCGGGACCGGGAGTGCACGTGTTCTTCATATGCATCACGGCGCCGTTCCGGACGAGCTGTGAATAGAGCTCCTCGGGCAGTTCATTGGTGCGGAATTCCTTATTAAGATTCCGCAGCATTTCGGTCTCGGCGAGGGTGAGTGACCGATTCGCGGCATCCGGAACGGGCCGCAGAAGATGCGCGGGCAGTCCGAGCAGCGCCTCGAAGGTGCGCATCAGGCCCTCCCGGTCCCGGTCGTCGACCACGACGACGGTGACCCACTCCGGGCCGACCACGCGGGCCCAGCGCTCGACCAGCCGGTCGTGCCGGTGCCGGCGCCAGAAGCTGGGGTTGGGCTTCTCGTACGGCGGCTTCCTGAGCATGTGCCGCAGCCAGTCCTCGTAGCCCATGCGCAGGCCGTTCTGCGTGCACGCGGTCGCCGCCGAGCTGTGCGACGATCCGCTCGATCGTCGCGTCGTCCGGGGCGTCGGCGAAGAACTCGCTGCTGATCACGGACGTACGCCGCCCCGAGGCGCGCACCCGCTCCAGCAGCCGTTCCCAGTGCCGCGCGGTGGGCGCGGTGTCGCCCATCATCCCGGTGCGGGCGCAGGCCGCCAGGACCGCCTCCATGGGATGCCGGGTGCCGGCCGGCCACTCGACGCCGTGCCGGGCCATCTCCTCCCGCGCCTCGAACAGCGCGCCCTGGATCGAGGTGGTGCCCGTTTTGTGCGGGCCGATGTGCAGCAGGCGGGTGCCGGTGGGCAGCGGGGTGATCACGCCGCCGTTCGCAGGGATTTCATCTCTCGTACAGTCCGTCTCCATGGTCAGAGGACGGTAAGAGCACTTCCTGAGACTGTGCTGAGAGTGACCTGGGACACGGATGAGTCCCAGGTCCCATCAGGAGTGACGGGTGTTGCCGGTGTGACAGGAGCTACACGACCTCGACGCCCGGCTGCCCCGCCTCGACCCGCAGCGACGCGAGCGTGCTCGGCGTAGCCGTCTGCTGGCGGACCGTGTCCACGATCCGCACCTGCGCGTCGATGCCGTCGCGGCGGATGTCGAAGAGGTGGTAGCCGCGGTGGGCGTCGAGCAGCTTCCAGTGCGGGTTGTCCGGCAGTCGCGGGTCCCACTCCCGGTGGAAGGCGGCCTGGTCCTGGTCGCCGTTGCTGGAGATGGACGTCCCCACGAACTCGGCGCCCACGACGGCGGAGTCCGGATCGGCGTAGTCCTCCTTGAGGTCGCTGATCATCGTGAGGTGGCGGTCGCCGGTGAACACGACCGGGTTGCGGACCTGCTTCAACTCCTGCATCAGGGCGTTGCGTTCGACCTGGTAACCGTCCCAGGCGTCGTAGTACCAGAGCTTGCCCTCGCCGACCTTGAGGTCGGTCTCGGCCATCATGATCTGGGAGCCGATCATGTTCCAGCGGGCCGGCGAGTGGCGCAGTCCGTCGAGCAGCCACTGCTTCTGCTCGGCGCCGAGCATGGTGAGCGAGGGGTCCTGGGCGCCTTCCTGGCTGGTGGCCTGGTCGCTGCGGTACTGCCGGGTGTCCAGCACGCTGAGCCGGGCGAGGCGGCCGAACTCCAGGCGGCGGTACATCTGGATGTGCGGGCCGTTCGGGATGGCGCTCGCCCGGACCGGCATGTGCTCGTAGTACGCCTGGTAGGCCGCGGTGAGGCGGGCCACGAAGGCGTCGTGCGGCTGCTTGTCGGGGTCCTGCGGGATCTCGCCGGCGAAGTCGTTGTCGACCTCGTGGTCGTCGAAGGTGACCACCCAGGGCGCGTTCGCGTGCATCGCGGCGAGGTCCGGGTCGGTGCGGTACTGGGCGTACCGGTTGCGGTACTGGACCAGGCTGTACGGCTCACCCGTGCCCTCGTGCTTGCGCAGGGCCGTCGCCGAGGGTGTGGACTCGTAGATGTAGTCGCCGACGAACAGGACGAAGTCGGGGTCCTGGGCCAGCATGTCGGCGTACGGCGTGAAGTAGCCGTGCTGCCAGTTCTGGCAGGAGGCCAGGGCCATGCGCAGCCGGCCGCCGGAGCTGTGCGGGTGGGGCGCGGTGCGGGTGCGGCCGGTGGGCGAGATCTGGCCGCTCGTGCGGAAGCGGTACCAGTAGGTACGGCCCGGGCGCAGCCGCCGTACATCCACGTGAACGCTGTGCCCCAGCTCGGGCCGGGCCTGGGCGACACCGCGGCGCACCGGTTTTCCGAACTGCTCGTCCTCGGCGATCTCCCACTCGACCGACACGACGCGGTCGGGCATGCCCCCGCCGTTCAGCGGGTCCGGGGCGAGCCGCGTCCACAGCACGATGCCGTCGGGCAGCGGGTCGCCGGAGGCGACGCCGAGGCTGAACACGCCGTCGGGCAGCGGTGTTTCGGCGGCTCGGGCGGCGGTCGGCAGCCACAGCTGGGCGGAGGCCGCGGCGCCGAGCACCGCGGCGCCCGCGGTCAGAAAACGACGTCGGTCGGGCGATACGGATCCGGAAACACCGGTCATCGGCGAACTCCCCTGTCTCGCTGGCCTCTTGGACACTTTGGATGCTCACGCCCGTGGGCGGTCTGTCGGCTGAACTGCGAGCTTCGCGTGCATGACAAATAGGAAGACAACAGAAGACCCGTTGCGGCACGGGAACGTGCCCTTGCCACAACGGGTCTGGCGGTGGATCAGGAGTTGAACCCGGAGCCGAGCTTCGCGTTCGCCGCGACCGTGCCGAGGGTGCCGGCGCCGAAGGTGACCGAGCCGGTCGGGGTGATCCCGGCCGACGTCGACTTGAACACCCACACCGACCCGGCGTTCGCGTTCTCCCCCGGTGCGCCGACGACGAGTTCGGCGCGGCCGTCCTGGTCGGCGTCCACGAGGTGGGTGGTGCGGCCGAAGGCGTCGTTGGTCTCCGCCGCGCCCGGCACACCGGTGGTGTCCTGGTTGACCCCCGTGGCGCCGGTGCCGGTCAGGCCGCTCGCGCCGCCGCGCAGCACGATGGCCCCGCCGGCGTTGCTCAGCCCGCTGAAGTCCTCGCCGGGAACGCCCGTCGAGACATCGGCGTACCCGTCGCCGTTGACGTCGGCGACCGAGACGTCGGAACCGAAGCCGTCCATCCGCTCGGCGGCGCCCGGGACTCCGGCGCTGTCCTGGTTGACGTACATCGCCTTGGTACCTATGGGCCCGCTCGCGGAGCCGGGGACGAAGGCGACCCGGCCGCCCAGGGGGATCGGGGTGTCGAGGTCGCTGTCGTAGCCGTCGACGGGGCGGCCGACCACGATGTCCTCGTAGCCGTCGCCGTTCACATCACCCAGGCCGAGCGACTCGCCGCCCTGCACCCGCCAGCCCCTGCTGTCGCGGAGCACGACCCCCTCGGCGAGGCCGTCCCGCGCGCCCTGCCAGTAGGTGATGCGGCGGGCGTCGTACTCGTCGCCGTCGTTCATGGTGGCGACGACGTCGTCGATGCCGTCACCGTTCACGTCACCGGTGGCCAGGTCCAGGAAGCGCGGGTCGGAGTCGTCCTGGACGATCTGCTCCCCGCCGCTCGCCGAACCGTCCCGCCCGAAGGGCCCCTTGACGACCCGCAACTTGATGAGGCTCTCCACGACGACCAGGTCCGGCGCCCCGTCACCGTTCACATCACCGACGGTGAGCTCGTCCTTGGCGCTGAGCCGGTCGTAGGTGTTGTGCCCGTACGCCAGCGCCGCCCCGCCCGACAGCCCGTTCGCCCCGCCCCAGACGACCTGCACGAGCCCGGTCTCGGCGCCGCCTTCGACGGAGTCCTCGCCGGTGACACCGACGATCAGGTCCGCGTACCCGTCCCGGTCGAGGTCGGCGGTGCTGACCGCGCTGCCGAACCGGTCGTCGGTCTCGGCGGAGTCGGTGACACCGGCCGTGTTCTGGCTGATGACCTGCTTGGAGGCGGTGTTGAGCCCGCTCGCCGAGCCGTACACCACGGCGACGTACCCGGCGCGCGTCTTGCCGTCGACGGTCGCCTCGGGCGCCGCCACGGCGAGGTCGGCGTAGCCGTCGCCGTTGAAGTCGTCCTGGGGCTTCGCCGTGGCGGACGGAGTGTCCCCGGCGGCGTGGGCGGCGGGCAGCACGGCCGCTCCCGTCACCGCCATGACGACGGCGAGTCCCGTGCGCCAGGTTCCCTTACGCCTGTTCATGGTGCTGTCTCCTGTCGTTTTCGTGGGGGGATGGTCGTACGGAGAGTGGTCGTCCTACGGGGATGTATGCGTCGTACGAGACGTCATCGCCGTCAGTCCGCCAGTGAGGCACCGAACTTGGCCCCGGTCGCGGGCAGGCCCATGGTGGCCGAACCGAAGGAGAAGGAGCCGTTCGCGGTGATGCCTGCGGAGGTGGCCGAAAAGACCCACACCGAACCGTTGCCGGCGTTCTCGGCGGGGTCGCCCACCACCAAGCCGTCCTTCTTGTCGGCGTTGGCGTCGACCAGTGCGGTCTCGGCGCCGAAACGATCCAGCTTCTCGGCGGTGCCGGGCACGCCGCTGGTGTTCTGGCTGAACGCCTTGTATCCGGTGGCGGTCAGGCCGTTCGCACTGCCGCGCAGCACGAGCACGGTGCCGGCGTCGGTGAGGCCGTCGAAGTCCTCGCCGGGCAGCCCGGTCGCCACGTCGAGGTAGCCGTCGCCGTTGGTGTCGCCGATGGACAGGCCCGAGCCCATGCCGTCCCCGCGCTCGGCCGCGCCCGGCACACCGGCCGTGTCCTGGTTGATCCACACCGGCTTGCGGGTACTGGAGACTCCGCCCGGGCCGCCGTAGACGACGGCCAACGCGCCGCCCTTCGTGGGCAGTTCGACATCGCTGTCGTAGCTGTCGCTGGAGTGACCGACGACGATGTCTCCATAGCCGTCCTTGTTCAGGTCGCCGACCTCGACGTCCTCGCCGCCCACGAGGCGGCCCTGAGCGTCCTTGAGCATGCCCTTGTAGGTGAAGCCGTCGGCTCCGCCCAGCAGCAGCTCGACCCCCCGCGAGTCGGACTCGTCGACGAAGGTGGACTGCACGGCGAGGTCGGCGATGCCGTCGCCGTTGACGTCGCCGGCCGTGATCCCCTGGTAGTTCTGGGGGTCCTCGGGATTGATACGGAAGTAGTCCTTCTTCGCGGGCCCACCATCGCGGTCGAACGGGCCGTGGAACACCGTGCCGTCCGGGCTGTCCGCCCCGTCGGGCTCCCCGCTCATCCAGGTGTCGTTGCTCAGGGTCACCAGGTCCGGGTGCTTGTCGCCGTCCACGTCCCCGACCGTGAACTGGCCGCTCCAGGGGCCCATCGGGGCCCAGGTGAGCCTCGTCGAGGTCGCCGAAAGTCCGTTGGGTCCACCCCAGTTGACCTCGACCGCATAGCCGTCTTCGACATCCATCACGTAGGCCTTGAGGGACGAGAGCAGATCGGCGTATCCGTCCCCGTCGAGGTCCGCGCTCTGGAGGTTCGTACCGTACAGGCCCTCCCACGACTCCGGGTCAGGTACGCCCGGCCCCTTCAGTACCTGTCTGCGGGACATCGACAGGCCGCTCGCGGAGCCGTACAGCACGCTCACCGACCCGGCGCCGGCCTGGGTGTTGACGGTGGTGCCCGGCGCGCCGATCGCCAGGTCGGGATACCCGTCCCCGTTGAAGTCGTCGTGCAGCCGCTCGGCGCTCGGCGTAGCGGCCCCTGCCCCGGCCTCGGTGGCGGCGTTGACGGCGGGCACCGCCAGCGCACCGGCGACGACCGCGACGCCGGTGGCGAGGACGAGGCGTCTGCGGCGGGTGAGGGGAGTACGGCGGTGGGAATGCGAAGCCATGTGATTCCTGACGCGGGGAAGACGGGTGGGTTGGTGTGAAGGGGCTGATCAGCGGGGGAACCCGGGATGATCAGCGCGGGAACCGGTGACCGAGCCAGGCCCCGCTCGCGACCGTCCCGAGGGTGCGGGCACCGAAGGCGAAGGAGTTCTTGGCCGTGACTCCGGTGGGGCCGGACCGGAAGACCCACACGCCACCGGCGTACGAGTCCTCCGCGAACGCGGCAACGACGGGCTCGGCCCGCCCGTCGCCGTTGCCGTCGACGAGATGCACGCGCTCGCCGAAGCGGTCGCCCTTCTCGGCGGTGCCGGGAACGTCCGGACTGTTCTGGCTGAGGAGTTTGCCGCCGGCGCCGGTGGGTCCGTCCGGTCCGCCGGGTACGACGACGAAGGCGCCGGCCTGCGTCAGCGTGCCCAGGTCCTCGTGCGGGTTGCCGGCCAGGACGTCGCCGTAGCCGTCGCCGTCGATGTCGCCGACCGCGAGGTCATGGCCGAGCATGTCCTCGGGCTCGTCGACGCCGGGCATGCCGGGGGTGTCCTGGGTGATGCTCCGAGGGGCGACGGAGTCGGCCGGGCCGTTCGCCGTGCCGTAGAGGAACCTGAGCCGTCCGCCGCCCATGACGATGTCCTCGCGGTGGTCGCCGTTGACGTCGCCGACCGCCAGGGAGTAACCGGGTCTGATCTTCTCGCCCTGTGCGTCCTTGAGAACGACCAGCGGCCGCAGACCGTCGCGGCTGCCGCGCAGGAAGTTCAGGTGCTCGCCGCGATCGCCCTGGTCGTCCCCGTCGAAGGAGCGGGCGACGGTGACGATGTCGGTGATGCCGTCGCCGTCCACATCACCGGCCACCACGTCGACCAGGTCGAGGTCACCGTCGACGAGCTCCACCCCGGTCACCTCGGCGGGCACACCGTCACGCCCGAAGGGTCCGTACTCCACGCGGCCGTTGTCGAGCAGGTCCTGACGCCCGTCGCCGTCGAAGTCGCCGGTGACGGTCCCGCCGCCGCTCTGGTACCGGCCGTCGCCGACGGCGGGCCGCACCTTCCCCGAGGTGAAGCCGCCGGGGCCGCCCCACAGCACGGTCCGGCTGCCCTGCCGGGCGATGCCGCCCTGCTCCCACTGCTCACCGTCGGCCGACACCTGCAGGTCGCTGTATCCGTCGCCGTCCAGGTCGGCGATCACGAGGTCCGAGCCGAAGCGGTCACCGGCCTCGACGGTGCCGGCAATGCCGGCGGAGGCCTGCGTGTACACCTTCTCGGCAGTGCCGCGGAGCCCGTTCGCGGACCCGTACAGCACGGCGACGTAGCCGGCCCTGGCCTTGCCGTTCACAGTGGCGTTGGGAGCGGCGACGGCCAGATCGCCGTACCCGTCGCCGTTGAAGTCCTGCCGCACGGTGGCGGTCGCCGCCTGGGCGTACCCGGACGGCAGCACACCGGCGCTCGCAGCCACCAGGGCCACAGCTATGGCAACGGTACGCCGCGTCCTGAACGAAACAGCCTCGACCACGTCGACTCCGGGAATCCGATGGGCAGTTGACGGTGGCGAGGTCCCGAAAATCCAAGATCCTCATCCACGCCGCCCAGTACGACTCACAGAGGGACGAAGGGGTTGCCCTGAGATACGCCGGAAATCTTCCCGGCGTTAACCGATCCAGCCAAAGCGAAGGGCCGGGGGCAGCAGCCCCCGGCCCACAGTCACGACGACGCCACGCGCCTGCTCAGAATCAGAACGGCTCGAAGTCGTCGAACTCCTGCGCCGCTTCATCACGCTCGGCCTGCCTGTCACGCCGACGCTGCGCGGCAGGACGCGGCTCCTCGAAGCGATGGTCCTCGCCCCGGCGACCCAGCATCTCCGCACCGGCCACCACGGTCGGCTCCCAGTCGAAGACGACGGCGTTGTCCTCGGGCCCGATGGCGACGCCGTCGCCGGAGCGGGCCCCCGCCTTCATCAACTCCTCTTCCACACCGAGGCGGTTGAGCCGGTCGGCGAGGTAGCCGACGGCCTCGTCGTTGTTGAAGTCGGTCTGCCGCACCCAGCGCTCGGGCTTCTCGCCGCGCACCCGGAACAGCGGCTCGCCGCCGATCTCCTCGCGGGTCACGGTGAAGCCCGCGTCGTCGACGGCCTTCGGCCGGATCACGATCCGCGTCGCCTCTTCCTTCGGCTTCGCGGCCCGCGCCTTGCCGACCAGTTCGGCCAGCGCGAACGACAGCTCCTTCAGCCCGATGTGCGCCACCGCCGACACCTCGAAGACCCGGTACCCACGGGCCTCCAGATCCGGGCGCACCATCTCGGCGAGGTCCTTGCCGTCCGGTACGTCGATCTTGTTCAGGACGACGATCCGCGGCCGGTTGTCCAGCCCGCCGTACTCCCGCAGCTCCGCCTCGATGATGTCCAGGTCGGAGACAGGGTCGCGGTCGGACTCCAGCGTCGCGGTGTCCAGCACGTGCACGAGTACGCTGCACCGCTCGACGTGCCGCAGGAACTCCAGGCCGAGGCCCTTGCCCTGGCTGGCGCCGGGGATGAGCCCCGGGACGTCGGCGATGGTGTACACGGTCGAACCGGCGGTCACCACGCCGAGGTTCGGCACGAGGGTCGTGAAGGGGTAGTCCGCGATCTTCGGCTTGGCTGCGCTCAGCACGGAGATCAGCGAGGACTTGCCGGCGCTCGGGTATCCGACGAGCGCCACGTCGGCGACGGTCTTCAGCTCCAGGACGATGTCCTGGAGGTCGCCCGGCTCACCGAGCAGCGCGAACCCGGGCGCCTTGCGCCGCGCGGAGGCGAGGGCCGCGTTGCCGAGCCCGCCCCGGCCGCCCTGCGCGGCGACGTACGACGTGCCGTGGCCGACCAGGTCGGCGAGGACGTTGCCGGCCTTGTCGAGGACGACGGTGCCGTCCGGGACGGGAAGGATCAGGTCCTGCCCGTCCTTGCCCGACCGGTTGCCGCCCTCGCCGGGCTTGCCGTTGGTGGCCTTGCGGTGCGGGGAGTGGTGGTAGTCGAGCAGGGTCGTGATCGACTGGTCGACGGTCAGGATGACGTCGCCGCCACGCCCGCCGTTGCCGCCGTCGGGCCCGCCGAGGGGCTTGAACTTCTCACGGTGGACGGAGGCACAGCCGTGACCTCCGCTACCCGCGGCGACATGCAGTTCGACGCGGTCCACGAAGGTGGTCATGGGGTGTGCCTCCAGAACGTGCGGGAATGTCTACTACGTAACACGCGAAAGGCGGACCCGCCTTCCCACCTGGGAAGTGAGGTCCGCCTCGCGAAGCGTTCGGTCGAAGCCTTGAGTCAGGGGACTCAGGCGACCGGAACGATGTTCACGACCTTGCGGCCACGGTGGGTGCCGAACTGCACCGAACCGGCCTGCAGGGCGAACAGCGTGTCGTCGCCGCCACGGCCGACGCCCGCGCCGGGGTGGAAGTGGGTGCCGCGCTGGCGGACCAGGATCTCACCCGCGTTGACGACCTGACCGCCGAAGCGCTTCACGCCGAGCCGCTGGGCATTCGAGTCGCGACCGTTCCGGGTGGACGATGCGCCCTTCTTGTGTGCCATCTCTCCTCAGTCCCTTACTTCGCAGCCGCGGGGATCTCAGTGACCTTGATCGCCGTGTACTGCTGGCGGTGGCCCTGACGACGGCGGTAGCCGGTCTTGTTCTTGTAGCGCAGAATGTCGATCTTCTGGCCCTTGTGGTGGTCCACGACCTCGGCCTGGACCTTGATGCCGGCCAGCACCCACGGGTCGCTGGTCACAGCGTCGCCGTCGACAACGAGCAGGGTCGAGAGCTCGACCGTGTCGCCAACCTTGGCAGTGGAAATCTTGTCAACCTCAACGATGTCGCCGACAGCAACCTTGTGCTGGCGACCACCGCTGCGCACGATGGCGTACACGCGGATCTCACTCTCTCGCTCAAAAACGGCACCCCCGAAGTCCAGCCACCACGCACGCGGGCGGCCTCTCCGGAACACCCTGTGCTCCGGAGGAAGAGGTTTACGGGGATGTGGCGTGCCTATATCCACGGACACGCCGACGGTCAAGGTTACGGGGCCATGGCCGAGGGGGTCAAACCGGGCCGGGCTCCAACGGAGTGCGGCCGGTCACAGAGACCGGCCGCACTTCGTATCACTCGTCGCTGAGCGTCACTCTTCGGTGAGCGTCACTCGTCGGTGGCGGCCGAGACCGTGGTCTTCTTCGCCGTCGACTTGGCCGCGGCCGTCTTGGCGGTCTTCGCCGCCTTCTTGGCCGTCGCCTTCTTCGCGACCGTCTTCTTGGCCGCGGTCTTCTTGGCGGCGGCCTTCTTCGCCGTGGCCTTCTTGGCCGTCTTACGGGCCGTCTTCTTGGCCGGAGCCGTCTCCTCGACGCCCTCCTCGGCGGCCGGGGCCTCCGCAGCGGCGCCGGGCTCCGCCTCCGTCGCCGGGACGACCACGACGGCCGTCTCCTCGGACGCGGTCGGCGCGGTGGCCTTGCGCACGGCACGGCGGCGCGGACGGGCCGGAGCGGCGCTCTCGGCGACCGCCTCGGCCGGGGCCTCCTCGGCCTGCTCCGCCGGAGCCGCGGCCGGGGCCTCGACCTCCGGCTCGGGCGCGGACGCGGCCTCGCTGACCGTGACCACGGCGGCCTCGGCCCCCGCGGGCGACCCGGCGGGCGCGGACACCTTGCGGGTCGCACGACGCCGCGTACGCCCCTTGGGCGCGGCCTCCTCGGCGACCGGTGCGGCGGCCGGGACCTCCGCAGCCGGAACCTCAGCGGCCGGGGCCTCGACGACCGCGTCCTCCGCAGCCATGGGCTCGGCCTTCGCCTCGGCGGCCGACTCCGGCTGCACCGGACGCGCCACCTCCTCGGCGACGGTCACGTCCTGAGCCGTGGGAACCGCCTCGGGCTTCCTGGGCGCACCCGCCGGAGCGGACACGCGCCGACCGCCGCGGCGCCGCGAACGACCGCCACGGCCGGCCGCGGCCTCCGCCTCGGCGATGCTGCTGTACAGCTCCTCGTCCGGCGCGAAGGCCGGCTCGGGCAGCGCGGCGGGCTCGGCGACCTCGGCAGCGACCTCGATCTCGGTCTCCGCCTCCTCCTCGGCCGTCTCGACCGGCTCGGCGGCGACGGCGGCCTCGTGCACCTGCTCGGGCCCGGCACCGGCACGCGCGCGCTTCTTGCGCTTGCCGCCGCCACCGACGGCCGTCGGCTGTTCCATGTGCACGATGACGCCGCGCCCGTTGCAGTGGACGCAGGTCTCGGAGAAGGACTCCAGCAGGCCCTGGCCGACCCGCTTACGGGTCATCTGGACCAGGCCCAGCGAAGTGACCTCGGCGACCTGGTGCTTCGTACGGTCCCGGCCCAGGCACTCCAGCAGACGCCGCAGCACCAGGTCCCGGTTGGACTCCAGCACCATGTCGATGAAGTCGATGACGATGATGCCGCCGAGGTCGCGCAGCCGCAGTTGGCGGACGATCTCCTCGGCCGCCTCCAGGTTGTTCCTGGTGACCGTCTCCTCGAGGTTGCCGCCCTGACCGGTGAACTTGCCGGTGTTGACGTCGACGACGACCATCGCCTCGGTCCGGTCGATCACCAGCGAGCCGCCACTGGGCAGCCAGACCTTGCGGTCCAGCGCCTTGGCGAGCTGCTCGTCGATCCGGTAGGTGGCGAAGACGTCGACCTCGGAGGTCCACTTGGACAGCCGGTCGGCCAGATCGGGTGCGACGTGCGAGACGTATCCGTGGATGGTCTCCCACGCCTCGTCACCACTCACGACGACCTTGGTGAAGTCCTCGTTGAAGATGTCGCGGACGACCCGGACGGTCATGTCCGGCTCGCCGTACAGCAGCGTCGGGGCGTTGCCGTTCTTCGACTTCTTCTGGATGTCCTCCCACTGCGCCTGCAGTCGCTCGACATCACGGCGCAGCTCGTCCTCGGAGGCGCCCTCCGCGGCCGTACGGACGATGACGCCCGCGTCCTCGGGGACGATCTTCTTGAGGATGGTCTTCAGACGCGCGCGCTCGGTGTCGGGCAGCTTGCGGCTGATGCCGGTCATGGAGCCCTCGGGGACGTACACGAGGTAGCGGCCCGGCAGGGAGACCTGGCTGGTCAGACGCGCGCCCTTGTGTCCGATCGGGTCCTTGGTGACCTGGACGAGCACGGACTGGCCGGACTTCAGGGCGGACTCGATGCGCCGCGGCCCGTTGGCCATGCCCAGCGCCTCGAAGTTCACCTCGCCCGCGTAGAGGACCGCGTTGCGTCCCTTGCCGATGTCGATGAAGGCGGCCTCCATCGACGGCAGCACGTTCTGGACCTTGCCCAGGTAGACGTTGCCGACGTACGAGGTCGACTGCTCCTTGTTGACGTAGTGCTCGACGAGCACGTTGTCCTCGAGGACGCCGATCTGCGTACGGTCGCCGTGCTGACGGACGACCATCACGCGCTCGACGGCCTCGCGGCGGGCCAGGAACTCGGCCTCGGTGATGATCGGAACGCGTCGGCGGCCCTGCTCACGGCCTTCCCGGCGGCGCTGCTTCTTGGCCTCCAGGCGGGTGGAGCCCTTGATGGACTGCACCTCGTCGGACGGCTCGGCACCCTTTTCCCGCACGGGACGGGGCTCGCGGACCTTGACGACGGTGCGCTCGGGGTCGCCCTCGCCGGGCTCGGTGTCGACACCGGTGTCACCGGCGCGACGACGACGGCGACGGCGGCGACGGCTGCTGGCGCTGGAACCGCCGCCCTCTTCGCCGCCCGCCTCCTCGGCGTCCTCTTCCTCCTGCTCGGCGGTGTCCTCGGCGTCCTGCGCGGCCTGCGCCGCGGCGAGCTCCTCGCCCTCGCCTTCACCGCCCTCGGCCTCCGCGGCCTCACCGCGGCGACGACGCCGGCCACCACGCCGACGACGGCGACGCGACCCGGTCTCCTCGGCCTCCTCGGCCTCTTCGCCCTCGACGACGTCCTCGACGTCCTCGGCGGCCTCTTCGGCTTCCTCGGTCTCGTCCTCGGCGGCGGCCTCGACGACCTGGGCCTCGGTCTCCTCGCCGAACGCGCCGCCCCGGCGCCGACGACGACGCCGCGAGGCGCCCGCCTGCTCCTCCGGGAACTCCTCGACGTCCTCGGTCTCCGCCTCGGCGGCGGCCTCGGCGGCGGCCCGCTGGGGCGTCTGGAACTGCGGCTCGGTGAACACGGGCGCCTGGAACACGGCCACGGCGGGCCGGGCCGGGCGCGGGGCCTCGGGCGCCTCGGAGGCGGGGGCCTGAGCGGGCGCGGCGAACCCGGCGGCGGCGCGTCGGACGACCCGACGACGACGGCGGGGGGTGGCTTCCTCGTCGGCCTCGGCCGTGGGCGCCTCGGCGGGCGCTCCGACACCGGTCACCGCGGCGCTCTCCGCCTCGATGCCGGGGGTCACGGGGGTCTCCGCCGTCACCGGCGTCTCGGCCGGAGTCTCGGCAACCGCGGCCTCGGACGCCTCGTCGGGCGCGGACACACGCCGCGTGGCGCGACGCCGGCGACGCGGGGCGGCAGCCTCGGCGGCCTCGCCGGAGTCGGCGGACGCAACGGGCACGGCAGCCTCGACCGGCTCCTCCGCCTCGGCGGAGATCTCGGCACTCACGGCCGCCTCAGCGCCGGCGTCAGCCGCCGCGGGCGTGGCGGCCTCGGCAGCGGCCGGGCCACCGGCAGGCGCGGAGGCCCGACGCGTGGCGCGCCGACGCGTACGACGCGGCGCAGTCTCCTCGGTTTCTTCGGCACCCTCAGCCGCAGGCTCTTCAGCAGCGGCCGGCACCTCGGCGGCGCCAGGGCTCTCGGCACCGGAGACCACGGTCTCGGCGGCCTCTGCCTTCTCCGGGGAACCGGCAGGCGCCGACGCGCGACGCACCGCACGCCGACGCGTACGGGCGGCAGGCGCGGCCTCCTCGGTCACCTCGGCGCTCTCAGCCGCAGGCGCTTCAGCAGCGGCCGGGCTCTGTTCGGCCACGGGCGCGGCGGCAGCCACCGGCACCACGGTCTCGGCCGCCTCGGCAGCCGCGGGCGCCCCGGCGGGCGCGGACGCACGACGCACCGCGCGCCGACGCGTACGACCGGCGGGCGCAGCCTCCACCGTCTCTGCGGTCTCTTCAGCCTCTGCGGTCGCTTCGGCTTCTGCAGCCTCAGGAGTCACCTGGGCCTCGGCGGCCTCGATGCTCTCCTCGGCCGTCTCGGCCTCGTCAGTCAGCGCTGCGACATCCGCGGCATCGGCGACCGGTATGGCCGGCTCGACCATCTCTGTGGCCTGTGCCTCGGCGGCGGCCGACGGCGGCCCCGCCGGACGCGACGCGGCGCGGCGCCGGCGGCGCGGCGGCAGGGTGTCGCTGGGGGTGTTCAGTTCGGAACCCTCAGTGGGTTCGGTCGGTTCGAGCATGCGGGCGTTTCTCCCGTCAGGCTCCCGGGCGCCGCACCTGGTCCGGCGATATGCCGGTGACGTCCGCGGCTCGCGCATCGCGCGACTGCCGCCGTCCGGGGCGCGGGCGCCGCACGGGAGCTCTCTGTGTCCTGTCTCGCCGGTTCCGTACGCCGAATGCGTACGGCCTGGCGAAAGTCTTCTGGTCGGTGCGCTGCCCGACCCAGGTGGCTCCCGAGTACGAGGGCGGCGCTTCGACGTCCGTCCCTACGCGGAACCTTCCTTACGCCGGCGCCGTCGCGGCGGCAGCGGTCTCGGCCTCGGTTGGGGCCGTCGCTGCCTCGCGGTCGGGCGCGAGCGGGTCGGTCACCGTGCCGGTCTCTTCATCGAACAGCCCCTGCGCCAGCCTGGTCACCGCTGCGGGGACCGGCGGCGCCAGGTCGGCCACGGCGCGGAGACCGGACAGGACGTCGTCGGGTCGTACGGCAGGCGTCACGTGCCGAACAACCAGCCGCAGTATCGCACAGGGCTGGTCGGTCGGCCTATCAGCTGCCGAACTGTGTGTTTCCGTTCCGTCGGTGCTTTCGAGGTGGACGACCGCCGGGCGGGCGTCGAAGGTGCGCACGCCGTTCTTGGTCATGCGCTGGACCTCGACCGTCCCGGCGGCGTTGAAGGCCGCGACCGCGCGCTCGGCGTCCGCCGGGTCCACGCCGTCGAGCCGCAGCTCCCAGACGGACGCCGTGAGCCGGTCGGCGAGCCCGGAGATCCGGGCCTCGACCGCCTCGATGACGTCGAGCCCGGCGGGCAGCGACTCGTCGAGGAGCACTCTCAACTGCTCCGGATCGCGCGCCTCGGTGAGCGCGATCTCCAGGTACTCCGCCTCACTGCCCGTGCCGGTGGGTGCGGCATTGGCGTACGACACCTTCGGATGCGGCGTGAACCCCGCCGAGTACGCCATCGGCACCTCGGCGCGGCGCAGCGCACGCTCGAAGGCGCGCTGGAAGTCACGGTGGCTGGTGAACCGGAGGCGGCCGCGCTTGGTGTAGCGCAGTCGGATGCGCTGCACCGCGGGTGCGGGCGGCGGGCCTTCGGGCTGTCGCTTGCCCAGTGTCGTTCAGTCCTTCGTGAGAGCGGTCGTACTGCTACCAAGAGTACGTGTCTCGCGTCCCGGAGGTTCCCGCCGGGCCACTGCCTCCCGCTGCTTCGGTTCCCCGAACAGCATCCGCCGGAAGTCGGCTCGCGCCTGCCGTACGGATTCACGGGCGGCGGTGAGCGCCTGCCGGGTGGCGCGTCCCACACTGCGGGCGGCCTGGGCGACGGGTCGCAGCACCGCGTCCCGGACGACGTGCCCGACCGGTGTGAGCACCGTCCGGTACGCCCAGCGCACCGGCTCCACGAAGACCCACCGGAAGAGGTTCGCGAGGAACCGGCCGACGGCGAGCGAGATCCGCCCGGCGACCCGCCACGCGTGCCCGAGCGCGTCCCAGATCTCCCTGCCGATGACGGCGAGCACACGGCCGACGGGCGCGAGCACCCACCGGTACAGGCCCACCGCGGGCAGCACGAACAGCACGCGCGCGATCCAGTACAGCGCGACACCGATCCCGGTGGCGACCGTGCTCACGAGCCACACGAGGCCCCGGCCGCACCAGGCGATCGCCCGCCCCACCGGCGCGAGGATCCACTCGTACACCCACAGAGCGGGCACGACGAGGAGATACCGCACCAGCCACGCCACCACGCCGAACACCCCGAGCCCGATCGCGGCGAGCACCGCCCCGAGCCCCCTCAGGACCCACATCACCGCATGCCCGACCGGCGTGAGCACGCGCGCGTAGAGCCACTCCAGCCCGGCCCCGATCCCTCGCGCCAGCCACGCGCACGCGTGCCCCACGGGCGTCAGCACGTACCGGTACAGCCACACCGCAGGTATGACGAAGAGCACGTTCCCCAGCCAGGCGAGCCCCTTCGCGACGGGCACGACGACGTACCGCCACAACGCCACGAACGGCCAGACGAACAGCGCCCGCCCGAGCCACAGCAACGCCCGCCCGAGCGGCCGGAGCACCGTGTCGTTCAGGAAGCGCCCACCGACGACGAGCGCATCCCATGCCATCCGCACCGGCACGACCAGCACGAGTACGACGATCCGCACCGGGATACGGATCGCGACGACCAGGCACCCTTCGGGGTCCTGGCGCTGCGGTGGCGGTTTTTCGAGGTCCATGTCGTCGTAGACGCCGGAACGGGCCGGGCGGATGCCGGGCCGGGGACACGATCCGGCATCGACCGGGCCTGTTCGAAGAGAAGCGGGAGCCGGGATCGGGATCATGGGCGGGCGGCTCCGGCCGCCGGTGACGGGCGGGCCCGGCCGGCGCCATGTACGGCACGGCGTTCCCGGACGACGACGTCGGCCTGGTCACCGCAGGGCGCTTTCCGCGACGAGCACGGTCTGGCCGACTTCCTCACCCACGAACGGGCCCATGGCCACCTCGGCCACCTCGGCACCCTGACTCGGGCTCACCTCTCCCGATCCAGCAGTTCCCGGACGAGCGCGACCAGGGCATGGGGGGACCTTGCCACGGTCTGCGGCAGCTTGCGAGCCGCGGGAGGGACGATGTCCGAGCCGTCGAGATTGATGATCCAGAGCTGGAGTTCACCCACCTGGTGTCGGCGCAGAGCCAGTTCGAGTTCGTCGTAGCAGAACCTGCTCAAGGCGTACGACCGGCTCCACAGGGCGATGAACAGATCGGCGGAGAGCAGCGCGTCCTCGATCGTCGGCTTGACCATGCGGTCCGGCCGCAGCTCTCGCTCGCCGATCAGCGGTGTGATCCCGACACCGGAGAGTTGCACCTCCAGGGCCTGCGCGAATTCCGAGTCGGGCGACGCACGGCTGATGAAAGCGCGAGTCGGCGGCCATCTGTAGTTGTGCGGATTACGCAACCGCGCGGTCACCAGATACTCCGCGATCTCCATGACGTCGACGACCGCTTCCTTGTCCTTGAGCCGACTGTGATCCAGCCCGGGATGGACACCCGCCCAGTTGCGCCGCTCGAACGCCCGTCGGGACGCACCACCGAGGAATTCGAACGGCACGATCGGCTTCCCCCTGGCCTCGGCCAGGTGCAGCAGGGTGTTGGCGGTCTTCGCGACACGGCCGCCGACCGAGATCAGCACATCGGCTTCCTCGAGCGCCTGGATCTGGCAGAGCAGCCACGCCTGCTCCCAGGAGTCGTCGTCCTCGGGGCCGGGGTAGTACCAGTTCTTGATCTCGACGCTGTGGCCGGTTCCCAGCATCTCCAGCAACTCTTTCTGGTTCTGGGCGACGCGTGGGTGACGGGGACTGTGCAGATGGACGACGCGCCCCACGCCGGACTGGACGTAACCGATGATCGTGTGTAGATCGGCGGAGTCAGGAAACGGGCTGCACACGATGAGTTCCGCGCCGGCCTTGGCCACGGCTTCCCCCAACTGCGTACAGACGTGCGCGACCTGGGACTTCTCGTAGTCGGGGTAGGTGGTCTCCCCGGTGACGCCGCCGATGACATGGACCGACCTGACCCGCGACGTCGCTCTGACCTGTTCACGGCTCCTCTGCGTAGCCATCCGCAGCGCCAGCAGCTTGAACAAAACCTCCGCGGAGGAACGGGCCGCGAACCGCTTGTAACGGTCGTCCTTGCGGGGGTCGGCATGATCCATGACGCCCTTGGCGACCACCCAGTCGGAAAGGTTCAGCCTGTGCGCGACATGCGCGATGGTGGCGGATTCCATCTCCAGACCGGTGACGGAGCGAACGCCCCACCTCTTCAGCTGGTCCCAGGTGAGGCCGTCCTTCACCACCACGTTCCCACTCGCCATCGGCCCCACGGCGACGGCGTACGGCAGCTTGGCGGGTCCGTTGAGGTCGTCATAGACGGCCTGTTCGATGAAGGAGTAACCCGCGTCCGTCAGAGACAGCGCGGCGCCGTCGCGCGTGACCAGGCCGTCCGATTGCAGGGCCTGGATCTGTTCGACCCACGATCGCCCGGACAGGTAACGGGACCGTGCCGGGTGCCGTCTGGGGTCGTCGCCCGCGTAGAGACGCTCCAGCAGCCAGATCCTCGCCTCCGTCCCCGACACCTCGCCGTAGCTCGGGAGATCTGTGGTGACCAGATCCTGCGCCGCACGGACCCAGACGTCCTGCGCGGGAATCTGGCGGTGGTCCCCCTCGAAACCGTCGGGGGTGCGCCGGCCCTCGTCGTAGGCGTACGCCAGCTCGGCCACGACCACGTCGCCGAGCGCGACCTCGGCCGGATTGCCCGCGCACACGCCGCACATGGCGAGGCATCGGGGACGCAGTCGCTCGACGAGCGACGACACCACAGGCGCCGTGGCGGCGGATCCCATCCGCGTGGGGCGCGCGAGTCCGACGGTCATGTGGGAGCCGTCGGCCAGAAGGTACTTGCCGACCAGGTAGGGGGTCGTGGACTCCCGCTCGCGCTCTTCCCAGGCCATGACCCCCGGGTTGTCCGCGTACCCCGCCGAGCCGGCCGCCCGGGCGGCGTCGTACTCGTCCTTGAGCGCCGTGATGACCAGTGCGTCGACCTCGCCCATCCCGCCTCCCCCACCGGGCCCCCGGGCCTACAGCACTCGACCCCGCGTCCACCCTATGGTGCACACGGGGCCGAACATCCGCTTGACGCCTACTTGTTGACCACGCTCAACGGCAGCAGCTTCTTGCCCGTCGGCCCGACCTGGATGTGCGTGTCCATCTGTGGACACGCACAGCAATATTCACGACGCCCTCCCAGCTACTCCACTTCGATGCCGTAGTCCTGGACAAGCTGCTCCAGGCCTCCCGCCTCCACCTGCCGGTTCTCCCGGTACCCGTCCTGGAAATCAACTGCGCGGGGGCGGTGAGGGTCGCTGTGTTCATGCCACCGGCCCCTGCTACATTGCGCCCTCAAGATCAGAAAACGGGGGCCGAGCATGACCGTGCAAGGGCACGCCGGGGGCTATCAAGTCCAGACGAGCGCGATGAACAGCGAGGCGCAGACACTCGACACGGCGGGTGACGACGTCGGTGCCATCGCCAGGGCGGTCAAGGACACCGCCTGCTACCCCTCGGACGTCCTCGGCGGCTCCGACGCGGGCCCCGCGTACAACAACTTCGCCGGTGACTGGCAGGCAGAGGCCAAGGTCCTCGAGAGCGCCCTGCACGAGCTGGCCGACAAGGTGCGGGTGTCCAAGGCGAACTACCAGGGCGCCGAGCACGCCTCCATCCGGGGCATGAGCGCGGCGGGCGGCGAGGGCGTGACGACGACGCCCGCGCCCGGCACGCCGCCGCGCGGCCTGTCCGACTTCGGCTGAGCGTCCTACGTACCGCGTACGAGTCCGCACTCCTGCCCTCACCACGACAGAAGGCCGCACCCGTCATGTCCGACGCAGGCGAATCCACCACCGACCGCCGCCAGAAGCTCGCCGAGTACCACGACTCCATCTCCTCGGCCGACAGCAAGAACGATCTCATCGGGGCAATCAACAACGCCCTGGGCGTCTCGGCGCCGGTAGGTGACCCCGGGGTCATCGAGGGTCTCGCCAAGACCTACCGCAAACAGATCGACGACGTCGCCGACGTGCACCGGCGGGTGCAGAAGGTCGCCAACGAGGGCCTGCCCGACGCCTGGGTGGGCAGCACCGGGGCGCGGGCGTCCGAGGTGGTGATGGCGGCGGCGCGCTCCGCCGAGCAGATGGAGCAAGCGTTCAGCGGCGCGGCCGGCGCCCTGTTCCGCCTGGCCGACGCGCTGACCAACGCCAAGGCCCAGGACAAGGGTGGCCGCGAGCAGTTGCGCGAGGCGCTCGGCATGCTCGGCGGTGAGGACGGCTTCTTCGACGACATGGTGGAGAAGGACGCCGAAGAGGCGGAGCGGCTGCGGGCCCGCAGCATCGCGGCCGCGGGCGCCAAGACGATGCACACCGCCGCGGAGGTGGCCGACGACGCGGCGCGGGCCGCGGCGCGCGACCTCAACAAGCTGGCGTCCGAGGCCCGGGCGGGCCAGATGAAGACCGACAACATCTCCGCCGCCGACCGCCTCGTACTCGCCGACATCGCGGGCCCCGGCGGCCCGGCGGAGATGAACGAGCTGCTGACCGCGAACGACCTGGAGCGCTCGGGCCGCGCGATGGAGCGCCTCGACGCCCGTGAGGAGGCCGAGTTCGAGCGGATGCTCGCCGAGGCGAAGACCCCGCAGGAACGGGCGTACCTCGTGAAGGCACTGGCCGCCGGGTACGACGTCAAGGAGGTCGGCGAGTTCCGCGACAAGATCCACGGCAAGGACCCGGACTGGCTGCAGCGGCACTTGACGCCGGTCACCACGGCCGGGGACAGCATGAACGACGAGGGGATCAACACCAGCGGCCCCAAGGAGGGTTCCAACCACAATACGGACGAGCAGAGGTTCAACGGCGAGAGGTGGTCGCAGGAAGGCAACACCTGCGTGCCGTCGACCGTCGTCACCGGGCGCGCCATGGTCGATCCGGTGTACGCCCTCGAACTCACCGGCGGCCCGTCCGGGCAGGAGGACGACCCTGGCGCCTTCCGGGAGCGGCTGCGCGACGAACAGCTGCGGATGCACGACGAGGGCGACGGCAACGACGCGTACGACTTCCCCTTCGGCTCGACACCCGACGGCATGGACAACGACGGCAAGACCGAGATCTCCAACAAGGAGATCAGCCCGCACACGGGCGGCGAGTACGAGTTCCAGGAGGTCAGGAGCGCCGACGACCGCCGGGACGCGCTCCCCGACATCCAGCGGGCCGTCGCCGAGGGCAGACCGGTGCCGATCGGCGTCGAGGGCAAGGACGAGGACGGCGACCGGGTCGGCCACTCCATGATGATCATCGGTCAGGAGGGCGACATGCTGCAGGTCTACAACCCCTGGGGAACGACGACGTGGGTCAGCGAGGACGACTTCGTCAACGGCAACATGGGCAAGGCCTCCGACAAGGACCTGCCCGACGCCTACGGCGTCCACCTGCCCGCCCAGTGAACGGAAGGCCGATCCCCGTGAAGTCCAACCACCGCCTGTCCGCCGCCCTGGCCCTGCCGCTGACGGCCGTGATGCTGTCCGGGTGCGGCCTCGTCGGCCCCGAGACGTTCGAGGCCGACGAGCGGTCCATCGAAGTGGAGGCGGGCGACACGTTCGAGCTGACGCTCCCGGCCAACCCCTCGATGGGCCAGGACTGGAGCATCGTGCGCCCCGGTCCCGACCATGCAACGGTGCGCCAGGAGGGCGACCGGGAGGACGACTTCGAGGGGGACAGCGGTCTCGACGGGGGTGGTGACGGTACGCAGACCTTCACCTTCCAGGCCGTCGCCGCGGGCACCACGAAGATCAAAATGAGCTACTGCGTGCTGGGCGAATGCCCCGACGGCGACGACCGCACCGCGACGGGCAACCCCGGCAACGACCCGGCGTACTTCATCTACACGGTCACCGTGCGATGACCGGAACGGAGGTACCGATGAACCCCGGCAAGACCGACGAAGAGTCGGCGCAGGCCGACGTCGCCATGCTCCTGCGCTACGGCATCGGCGCCCCGGGCCCGCGTCGCAGCGCCCTGTTCGGCGACGGAGCCGTGGGCGCCGCGGTCACGCTCGACCGCCTCGGGGTCCAGCCCCGCTCGGTGGCGTTCCTCGGCAGGACCGTCCGCAGCGGTGGCACCGGCTACACCGCCCGGCTGCCGGAGCTGCTGCCCGAGCCGGCGGCCTCGGACCTGATGCGCGGCTGGCTGGATGCGGCCACGTCGGTGGCCCGGCCCGTGGAGGGCGACGAGGTCGTGGCCCGGTGGCTGGAGGCGGTCGCCGAACTCATCGGGCTGCGCCGCACCACCCGGGAGCGCGCCGCCCGCTGAGCCCAGCCCCTGCGGCCCCGTGGGGACTGCGTCCACATCGGTTGTCAGACGCGACCCGACAGTCGCTCCTGTACCGGCGGGGCGGCCGCCGCGCCGCAACAGATCGCTCGGCGACGCCCCGCCGGACTCGGCGCTGTCGTCTCCTTGGGACTGCTGCCAGCGGCGCCTGGACCAAGAGGCGCCGGGACTCCTGGGCCCCTCCTCCCGTTCCCTGCGGTCTGGTCGGTCTTGATGAGGTGATCCAGTACGGCCTGCCGGATGGCCTCACAATCCGAACCGCAGTCGCTCAGGCTTGTCGACGAGAGAGCGACAGTCGGCGTCGCTCTCGGTCGACGTTCGTGACGACAACCGTTAGCTGATCGCCGATCTGTACGACATCCTCCGGCGCCTCCACGGGCACCGAGCTCAGCTCGGACAGGTGCACCAGGCCCTCAATGCCCTCGGCGACCTGCACGAAGACGCCGAACGGGACCAGCTTGGTCACCCGCCCGCTCAGCCCTTGGCCCACCACGATGCCTTCGGCGAATTTCAGGAAGGGGTCCGGCTGGGTAGCCCGCAGGGACAGCCGAGCCTCCCCGTTCCATGTGTCGAACTGCAAGAACTCGCACGACACCCGCTGCCCGACCTCAACGACATCGGTCGCCGCCTCGAAACGACGCCACGACAGCTCGGGATACGTGATGAAGCCGACGCCGGGATAGACCGGATGGCCGGGACCCTCGTCCAGCGCCACGAACACTCCGAACCGCTCGATCGCCGCCACCGTGCCGACCAGGATCTCACCACGGCGAAGCCGCTTGAGGAACGCCCAGAGCTCCGGGTTCTCAGTGGCCGCCATCGACAACCTGATCCGGCCCGCATCCAGATCCACAGCGATCACCTCGCCGGTGATCCTCTGTCCGACCACGGCAACGTCGGCGAAGCTCCGCCGCCAGGAACCATCCAACGTCCCCACCGTCCCGAGCGGCTGGTCGGGGAAGCCGTCCAGGGTCACCGACATCTCAGACCGAGAAACCGCGGTGACCGTCCCATGGCAGACGTCACCGACACGGAACGCCGCCAGAAACCTTCGGACGACCTGTCCAGCCGACGCATCCCCCATACAGCAAAGGCTCTCACGGAGAGATCGTCAGACCTACTCCACCTCGGATTGAAATGGCTGCGCTGCTCCCCAGCACGGGCAAGGCGTACGGGAGGAGACCGTCGGCACTGGCGGACGCGGAGGCCCGACCTGGATGTGCGTGTCCATCTGCGGACATAAGCCAACGAGCTTAAAACCATGCACGGATCGCGCCCGCTCATGTACTGCTTGCACTTCCCGGACGAATGTCCGGACTCACAGACGAGCCCGGCGCGAGGAGCCATGCGGCGATCGCATCGTGCTCCCAGGGGCACTGGCCGCATCCCGGCACCGGCGGTCAATCTCTCCCTCTCTCGGATGGCAGGCCGTCAGCACCGAGTTATTCGACCCGTGGGAGCCGTTCAACCAGCACCGATGATGATCTCCAGGCCTGGAGACAACCGTTCCACTCCAACCACCCTCGTTCCGGCGGGTAACTGAAGAGTGCGGAGGGAAAAGACTTGCCGCAACGAAGTCACATCGATCTCGGGCAGGGAAGTCTCCAGTGTCAACTGCGTAAGACGGGGAAAATCACCGAGCCACTCCCAAGAACAACGCAGTTCCGCCGCGATGCACAGCCCTACGAGGCGATCAGCAACACAATAGCGTTTAATCTCCTCGGGACTGATAGGCGAGACTATCTTCAATAGTGATCTTCCACCGAATCTGCGCAGGGCCTGAAGTTCTCGACTGCTTGAAACCACGAAATAGAAGTCGTCCTCCTGTAAATGGGCGATGACTTCTTCAGCGTAGCGTTCAGTGTCGAATCGACTCCACGCTAGGGCTAGTTCAGCACGCACCCGTAAGTCATCTACGGCCCGGAAACGAGTCAACACAGAAATAGCTGCATCGGTCCCGACCCGAACAGCGGCCAGGACGGTGAAGTAGGCTTCGTCTGAAGTGAGACCTTCCGGACCTTGCAGCAGTTCGAGCACAACCGGGCCGACCTCTGCGAGGCCGCGAGCCTGGGCGATGGAACGCGGGGGAATAAGCTGCTCGGCACGCCGCTGAACTTCGGTTCGCACAGAAGGATCAAGCTCTGTGGCGTCGTCCAAGCACGCCGCAGCCAGCAGATGCAGGCGGTGGCGAATATCTGCGGAAGAGTCGCCGCGTTC
Source organism: Streptomyces cyaneus (assembly GCF_004028635.1). GTDB lineage: Bacteria > Actinomycetota > Actinomycetes > Streptomycetales > Streptomycetaceae > Streptomyces > Streptomyces cyaneus. The sequence continues at coordinate 1,022,648 of NZ_ML138678.1, forward strand.
GACCAGACTAGTGAGTAATCGGGTACGTTCTGCCGGGCGCGCGTGAGCCACAGCCATTCGGATGACGTCCTCCCACTGGTCAAGGTGGGCGCTACCACCTAGGAAGTCGAAATCGAGGCTCTCCACCGCCGCTCTCGCTCCGAGGTAGTCTTGAAATGTTCTGTGAATGAACTGCATAGTGCCTTCAATGGGCTCGATAAGCAGGCCACTTCGAACTAGAAGATGTTGGTAGATCTGCTTCACCGTGCCCTGCTCCGCGACACGTGGCATCGCCGTCAGTGCTTGGGACAGCAAGTCCAGCACATCACTTTTATCCATCTCCGAACGACCATTGCGGATCAACCAATAAGCCAGCTTCTGGATCAGCTGAACCTGGTGTGTTTCGCCGATACGCATGTCGCCCGCTTTGTAGACACCACGCTCCCGGTCTCGTCTGGACAGCAGCATGGACAGAGCCGCGTCATAAAGTTCTTTACGCCCATCGGGAAGGTAGCCCCTACGGTCACGATGCAGCGCACAAATCAGTGCGCACATGAGTGGGTTGGTGGCAAGCCGGGCAAGTTCCTGTTTAGCCCGTATTGCGTAGAGTAATTCCTTGCCATAGGCATCTGCACTTCCGGCCGCCTTGTGCCAACGTTCGATAAACGCAGCGACATCGTCGCGACTCATGGGCGACAGATCCAGTTCCGAGAACCCCTCGTCTGCTAGCCAGTGTTCTCGCACGGCCGAGGGACGTGAAGTCACAAGCCAATGATTCTTGGGGTAGGAATCGATGAGATCCTTCAACCAGTTGCGGGCTTCCTCGCGTTCCCCCTCGGGCATCTCGTCGATTCCGTCGACCAACATCAACCCACGCCCCGCAGTGAGAACACGGTCGTACCAGCCTGTGGGCTGGGCATGGGCGATCGGACATCCTACGGCAGCAAGCAACTCGTCCGGGGCGGGCAGCCTTGCCCCGGCTCGGGTCAGTGACCGCAGAGGCAGTACGAACGGCACCAAGCCATGCAGATATAGGAGCCGCTCATCGAGGTCGTTACGAACGGCACTGACCGCCAACCACTGCACCAGCGTGGTTTTTCCGGAACCTGCCACTCCTCGCAACAGCACCCGATCACGCCCGGCAAGGACTTTTTCGGCGGGGAGCACCAGCGGAACCTCGCCAACCGCAGTCTCGGTCGCTTCTAAGCTCAAATAGGCCGCGTCGAGAGGCCAGGAAGCCGACGATTCGGACAGATCAAGGCCGAAAATGGTTAACTTGCCATGTTTTTTGGAGATGTAGCGCGCATACCGTTCCTCAAAACCGCCGTCCGCCGGGGAAGGGCTCCGCAGAATAAGTGCATCGATCTTCGAAGAGAGTTCTTCGATCCTGCGACTTTGCTCAACTAATGTGCGCGGCACGAAGGTAGATCTCGTGGTGAAGAAGTGCAGGATGTGCAAGCAGGCCGTATCTACGACGCTTGCATGCAGGAGCACTGCATCGCTCGAGAGACCAAGTGTGGCTGCCTGGTTTCTCGACCGCAGGAGTCGAGACAGTTCCAGATAGCCGAGCCGGACGGCTTGGACATCGTCCATTTCGATATGCCCCAGGGAGCTGAGTGAGTGTGTGACCGCGTTCACCACTGCACTTTGCTCGTAACCAGGAAGGCGCTCCGACACTCCGGTCGACTGCGCTGCGCGATCCACCAACTCTTCTGCGACCTTGCGGAGATCAGAGTCCGAGAGAGTCCGTTTCTCTCCGCGAAATGAGACTAGTTGGGAGACGCGCACGGGGCGGTCTACCAGACCTGCACCGGACCCGTCCACCACAAACAGCTTCTTCACCAACGGGACAACGACGCTCGATGCGAGTCGAGCCCCAATGCTCACCGGTTCCATGATGCTTCAGCATAGAACTCCGAGGCCGACCATGGCCGTTGAATGCACGACTGGGGCCAAAGTGAAAGGATCACCCCCCAGGGGCAGAGGTCCACCGTTTCGAGGCCGTTGGAGGTCATGTTTCATCTGACGGACAGCTAAGCCTTGGCGCGGTCGCCTTCATCGTCAACGGCAACACCTTCTTCCCGGTCTGGTCGACCTGAATATTGGTGTCCACGGCCGGGCACGCCCGGAACTACACAGGGCGTGGTGGTGCTACTCCACCTCGATGCCGTAGTCCTGGAGGAGCTGTTCCAGTCCTCGTGGGTAGCCCTTTCCGCCGAGGACGAAGTCCCAGTCACCATTCGGCCGGTGCCGGAAGGAGCCCAGTACCAGAGCCGTCTCCCCGGAACGGCCATCCGAGACGTCAAGTCGGCCGAGCTCTGCCCTTGCCGGGTCCAGCAGCCGGATACAGGCGTCGGTGAAGCCTGACAGGTCCGCGTCCGGGTTCACCTCTGGGTCAACAGCAGCCACGAGCACGAACCGATCGGCCTCCTGCGGGAGCGCGTCGAAGGAAACACGAATCGCTGCCTTGTCCGGCGCTTGCGCCGGCACTGCTCGCACCGAACCATCCGGAGTCTGCGGGTTGTTGAAGAACACGAAGTGCTCCTCACTCAGAACCCGGCTGCCACGGCAGACGAGTGCGCACACGTCCAATGCGACGTTCCCGGACCACGTCATGCCCAACACGTTGTAGTCGTCAGTCGGGGTTGCCGGCCCGGACGGCGTCGTCTGCGTGGAAGCCGCTCGCCCTCCCTGCCCCAAGCGGCCACGAAGACCATGCCTGTGCAGCAGATCGACAAGCTCACTGCCCGAGATGAGCTCCAGGGGCTTACCCCGGGCGAAGGTGTGCGAGCCCGGTCCGAATGCCGAGGTGGTCACCAGGACGCCTTTGTTGGCGCCGCGGTCCTGGACAGTGCCGTACAAGTCCCGCACAGCGGTTGGAGGCACCGTTGCTCGGTAGCGCTTCACCTGTACGACGATCTTGCCGCCTCGGATGGGTGTGGGGTCCAGCGCGTCGACATCAACGCCCCCGTCGTTCGAGCGCTGAGTCGTCACCGCCTGCATGCCCATGGCACGGAACAGCTCCGCGACCAGAGACTCGAAGGCGATCGGATCCATGTCATACAGATCCGGCTCCTCATCCCCACCGTGGGTGACGACGTGGTTGCCGACCTCCTGAGGCTGACGGCTCGGCCGCACCGAGGTGAGCTGATCGGGGCGAGTGGCGAGCTGTCCGCGCAAAGCGTCGGTCAGACAGCTGACGGGATCCACCTGCTCCAGATGCAGCTCGGTGAAGCCCGACCGTCCAGCCATGACAGTCGCCAGAAAGATGTGCGATTGCCTTCCCGTCGCCGGGTCGGGCGCGTCCACGAAGCCGTTCAAAGCGACCGAGTCGAGGATGCCGTACTCATCCGCGGCGAACAGCTGATGCAACACCAGCAGCATGCTCTGCGCCAGCACCTCCCGGTACAGCGCCCGACGCTGGGTCACAGGACGAGCGGTCTCCTTGTCTTGGTCCTGAGAGGGGACGTACCTCACCGTTTTCGCCTCGGGCACGACGTCGTACGTGGGCATCTCCCAGTCCAGGACGAGTTGCCGCGCCGCTGGGTCAAAAGCTGCGGCCACCTGCCGCGGGAACCCTTCGGGCCAGGCAGTCGACGAGTAGAGCGCGGCCGAGAAGTACTCGATCACGGAGTCCGGCTCGCCTCGCCTCACCCCCGCGGTCACCTCGACAATGCCGGCGTTGTGCCGACGTATTTCCGACCGCTGAGCCTCCGCCCCTCGCTCGTACTCCCGCTGTGCGGCCGCTAACTGCTGCTGGCGCTGCGCTTCGGCAGTCTGCGCCGCGTGCCAGTCGCGTTCGAAATGAGCCCGCGCCTCGGCCTGAGCTTGTGCACGCCGACTTGCGGTCCAGCCTCCCTGCGCCTGGTACTGGCTCTGATCCGGCATACGCACAGGCCACGCAAGCGGCCCTGGATCGAACGGCGCAACCTCCTCGAGGTGCATCAAGGACGACGCTCTGAAGACCGTGGCCTGGCAACCAGCGACCAGCAGCCCTTGTAGGGACGCGACCTGGGCTTCGATCTCCTCCGTACGCCGCCTGGCCTCCGCCTGCCGGAACTCTCGATGCCCCTGAGCAGCGAGCCGCTGGTAAGCCCGCGCCTGCCGAGCTTCCTCCCTGTGCTGTCTCCCCTCGGCTTCCATCTGGCGCTGTTGCTGACGCTGCATCTCAGCCCAGACGCCGACCAAACCAGCAGAGCGACGACTCATGCGTTACCTGCCCTCCCCAGGGACGTCGGCACCGCCGACCAAGACCTGGTTGCCCCCGCAACCAGTAGTAACAATCCGACTTTATCCAGCAATCACCATCCTGGATATCAACTTGCCAAAGGCAAGCTGAGCCGACTCTTCAGGCAGCTCACCGGCGTCGGACAGCATTGAGCCCCCTCTGTATCAAGAGGGGGCTCAACATCGCCGTACGGGCCTCAGAAAGGTCTGAGCACTCAGACCCACTCAAAGACCAAAAACCCCGACAGCAGCCAGCGCGGCGGCCACCTGTTTTTCGCTCGCCCCAGCCAGGGCCGCAATCACCCGATCGAGTGCCTCGCCCACCTCAGTGAGAGTGACCGCTAGGCGCCGACGCAGCGTTCTTGACCGTCAGAGGCAACAGCTTCTTCCCGGTCGGGCCGATCTGAATGGAGGTGTCCATCTGCGGGCACACCCCGCAGTCGAAGCACGGCGTCCACCGGCAGTCCTCCACCTCGGTCTCGTCGAGGGCGTCCTGCCAGTCCTCCCAGAGCCAGTCCTTGTCGAGGCCGGAGTCGAGGTGGTCCCAGGGCAGGACCTCCTCGTACGTGCGCTCGCGCGTCGTGTACCAGTCGACGTCGACGCCGAAGGGGGCCAGCGCCTTGTCGGCGCAACTCATCCAGCGGTCGTAGGAGAAGTGCTCGCGCCAGCCGTCGAAGCGGCCGCCGTCGTCGTAGACCGCGCGGATGACCGCGCCGATGCGGCGGTCTCCCCGGGAGAGGAGGCCTTCGACGATGCCGGGCTTGCCGTCGTGGTAGCGGAAGCCGATCGAGCGGCCGTACTTCTTGTCGCCGCGGATCTTGTCGCGGAGCTTCTCGAGGCGGGCGTCCGTCTCCTCGGCGGAGAGCTGCGGCGCCCACTGGAACGGGGTGTGGGGCTTCGGGACGAAGCCGCCGATCGAGACCGTGCAGCGGATGTCGTTGGACCGCGAGACCTCACGGCCCTTGGCGATCACGTTCATCGCCATGTCCGCGATCTGCAGGACGTCGTCGTCGGTCTCCGTCGGCAGGCCGCACATGAAGTACAGCTTCACCTGGCGCCAGCCGTTGCCGTACGCCGTCGCGACCGTACGGATCAGGTCCTCTTCCGAGACCATCTTGTTGATGACCTTGCGCATGCGCTCGGAGCCGCCCTCGGGGGCGAAGGTCAGGCCCGACCTGCGACCGTTCCTCGTGAGCTCGTTGGCCAGGTCCACGTTGAACGCGTCCACGCGGGTGGAGGGGAGGGACAGGCCGATCTTGTCCTCCTCGTACCTGTCCGCCAGGCCCTTCGCGATGTCGCCGATCTCGCTGTGGTCGGCCGAGGAGAGGGACAGCAGGCCGACCTCTTCGAAGCCCGTCGCCTTCAGGCCCTTGTCGACCATCTCGCCGATGCCCGTGATCGAGCGCTCACGCACCGGGCGCGTGATCATGCCCGCCTGGCAGAAGCGGCAGCCCCGGGTGCAGCCGCGGAAGATCTCCACCGACATGCGCTCGTGGACCGTCTCGGCGAGGGGGACGAGAGGCTGCTTGGGGTAGGGCCACTCGTCGAGGTCCATGACCGTGTGCTTGGACACGCGCCACGGGACGCCCGACTTGTTCGGCACGACGCGGGCGATACGGCCGTCCGCGAGGTACTCGACGTCGTAGAACGCCGGGATGTACACCGAGCCGGTCTTCGCGAGGCGGAAGAGGACCTCCTCGCGGCCGCCGGGCTGCCCCTCGGCCTTCCACTCGCGGATGATCTTCGTCATGTCCAGCACGGCCTGCTCACCGTCGCCGATGATCGCCGCGTCGATGAAGTCCGCGATCGGCTCGGGGTTGAAGGCCGCGTGGCCGCCGGCCAGCACGATCGGGTCGTCGATCGTCCGGTCCTTCGACTCCAGCGGGATGCCCGCAAGGTCCAGGGCCGTCAGCATGTTCGTGTAGCCGAGTTCGGTGGAGAAGCTCAGCCCGAACACGTCGAAGGCGCGTACCGGCCGGTGGCTGTCCACCGTGAACTGCGGGACGCCCTGCTCGCGCATCAGCGCCTCCAGGTCCGGCCACACGCTGTACGTGCGCTCGGCGAGGACGCCCTCCTGCTCGTTCAGGACCTCGTAGAGGATCATGACGCCCTGGTTGGGCAGGCCGACCTCGTAGGCGTCCGGGTACATGAGCGCCCAGCGGACGTCGCAGGACTCCCACGGCTTGACCGTGGAGTTGAGCTCTCCGCCGACGTACTGGATCGGCTTCTGCACATGCGGGAGCAGAGCTTCGAGCTGCGGGAACACCGACGCAGCGACTTCGGCAGGCATCTCGCGAACCTTCGTGAGCTGGACTGAAATGACAGGGGTGACCATCTAGCCTAACGCGGCCGCGGACACCCCCAGCACCTCCAAGGGCTCACAGGACGTCCGCCCCGCCCTTGTTCCCGTCCCAGAACGCGGGCAGCTCGGCCTCCACGGCCGCCGCCCGCTGCTCCTCACGCCCGTACAGCAGCCCGTATGTGAAGGCGCTCTCCCCCGCCGCGTGCGCGACCGCGGACAGCTCGCGCAGGGTCTGGCGGGCCATGACGCTGTCCTGATGCTCCCCGAGCAGGTTCTGCAGGGACTTCATGGACTTGGTCAAGGACTTGGCCGACTTGCCGAGGGCCGGGGTGGCCGCCTCCGCCGCGTAGCGGGTGCGCTTGGTCTTCTTGCGAGCCTCGTGAATGGCGACGTCCCGGTCGGTGCCGGGCTCCAGCTCCAGAGCTTGCTCCACGAGCGCGGTGACCTTGCCGAAGTCCTTCCGCACGGCCTTGGGGAGCACCTTGCCCGGCTTCTTCCCGGCCGCCTTCAGCAGGGGCGGGTCGGTGAGCACCCCGTCCAGGGCGTCGAGCAGCGCCAGGTAGCGGCGGGAGTCGAGGACCCCGATCAGCCGGCCGCTCGCCCCGCCGGGCCTGTCACCCGCCCAGTGGCTCAGCCGCTCGGCGACCGGACCGGAGACCAGCGCGTGGGGCACCTCGTCGAGAGCCGCCGACAGCCGTTCGTTCAGCACCTCGCGATCCCGGTCCACCCCCAGCTCGCCGGCCAGCCACTTCAGCTCGTCGCCGATCGGATCGGTGACCGCCCGGTCCAGGACCTTGCCGAAGGACTTGAAGGTGCTGCGCATCCGACGGGTGGCGACGCGCATGCTGTGGACGGAGTCCTCGACGTCCTGGCGTACGGCCGGGTCGAGCCCGACGATCGCGTCCCGCTGGACGCGGACGTACGCGAGCACGTGGTCGCCCGCGGTCACGGGGTCCTCGACGGACGCGAGGTCGGGCTTCTTCGGCGCGGTCTCCGCCAGGGCGCGCGCGAGCTTCGACGCCGACTTCGACGGCCGTACCCCCGCCTTGCGCAACCGCTTCTCCACCTTGTCGAGGAAGGCCGGGTCGACACCGTCCGCCAGCTCCACCTCGATCTCGGTCCACTGGGCGCTGCCGTCCCCTCCGGCGAGCCGTTGCGCGAGTACGGCGTCCACGCTGACCTCGGCCAGCAGCCGGCCGTCGGCGTCGACGAGGTCGCGCACATCGCGGTCGGAGCGCAGCCGGACCACGGGCACCAGCTCGGTGTCCCGGACCCGGGAGCGGACGAGGCCGGCAAGGGTTTTGGGCAGGTCGTCGGACAGCGGTGCCTGGATCTCGTCCCGCACCCCCTGGGCCACGGGGAATTTCAGATGCCAGCCGGCGTCGGACCCTCCCGTCCTGCGACGCAGGGTGATCGACGACGCGGCGAGTCGCTCGTCCGCGGTGTCGTAGTACGTGGCGTCCAGCTGCGCGACACCCTTGTCGATGACGGCCGCGACCCCGGCGACGCCGGTCAGGTCGGGCAGGCCGCTGTCGTCGGATTCATACTTCCGCTCGATTTCGCGCTTCGTGTCCGCCATGAACCGAATCTAGTGGGAGCGACGACGGGATGACAGGGCTTACCAGCCATGAACCCCAGGTAAACCAACTCAGCCGAAAGCGGGCGCCTGAGGGCAACCCCGAGCGACCCAGCGACGGCCACCTCGGCCACCTGTCACCGCCCGAACGGCCCCACCGCCGAAGGCCTACGCGGACATCGGACGCTGCACCCGGATCGACTGCAGCAACCCCACCGCCACCCACACCGCGAACATCGACGACCCGCCGTACGACACGAACGGCAGCGGCAGACCGGTCACCGGCATGATGCCCAGGGTCATCCCGATGTTCTCGAACGCCTGGAAGGCGAACCACGCCACGATCCCCGCCGCGACGATCGTCCCGTACAGCTCGGTCGTCTCGCGCGCGATACGGCAGGCCCGCCACAGGATCACGCCGAGCAGCAGGATGATCAGCCCGCCGCCGACGAAGCCCAACTCCTCCCCCGCCACCGTGAAGACGAAGTCGGTCTGCTGCTCCGGCACGAACTGGCCGGTCGTCTGCGAGCCGTGGAACAGCCCGGCGCCCGAGAGCCCGCCCGAACCGATCGCGATGCGCGCCTGGTTGGTGTTGTAGCCGACGCCCGCGGGGTCGAGGCTGGGGTTGGCGAAGGCCGCGAAGCGGGCGATCTGGTAGTCGTCCAGGACGCCCAGCTGCCAGACCGCGATGGCGCCCGTCGTCCCCGCGCCGATCAGCCCGAAGACCCAGCGGTTGGAGGCCCCGGACGCGAGCAGCACGCCCAGCACGATCACCACCATCACCATGACCGAGCCGAGGTCGGGCATGAGCATCACGATCAGCATCGGTACGGCGGCCAGGCCCAGCGCCTGCACCACCGTGCGGTGGTCGGGGTACTGCTTGTCCCCCGCGTCCACTCTCGTCGCCAGCAGCATCGCCATGCCCAGGATGATCGTGACCTTCACGAACTCCGAGGGCTGGAGGGAGAAGCCACCGGGGAGCTTGATCCAGGAGTGGGCGCCGTTGATCGTGGAGCCGAGCGGGGTGAGCACCAGCAGGATCAGGAAGACCGAGAGGCCGTACAGGATCGGCACCGCGGTGCGCAGGGTGCGGTGGCCGAGCCAGACCGTGCCGACCATCAGGGCGAGGCCGATGCCGGTGTTCAGCAGATGCCGGACCAGGAAGTAGTACTGGTCGCCCTGGTTGAGCTCGGTGCGGTTGCGGGTCGCTGAGAAGACGAGGAGCGAGCCGATCAGCGACAGGGCCGTCGCCGCCAGCAGTATCGGCCAGTCGAGCCGACGGGCGAGCGAGTCGCGGGCGAACAGGCGGGTCCAGCCCGCCCGTTCGGGCCCGTACCCGGAGACCTGGAAGCTGTTGACGCCGGTCATGTGAGCAACCTCCGGCTGCCGCGCCTGCGGCTCCTGCTTCGCCTGCGCCGGGTGTCCCGGTTCTCGGCCGTCGGCGTCGCGACCGTCCCGGCGAGCTGCTGCTCGTCCGGCGCGGCCTTGTTCTCCTGGCTGGCCCGCTGTTCCTTCGCCGGGTCCTTGGAGACCTTCGGCGAGGTGATGGTCCCGTCCGTCCGGACCTTCGGCAGGCTCTTCTGCGGTGTCGGCAGCAGCGCGTTCTTCTTGTTGATCGTGCCGTCGTCGGAGACGCCGTACAGCGCGTCGTAGATGTTGCGCACGGCCGGGCCCGAGGCTCCGGAACCCGTACCACCCTGGGAGATCGTCATGACGACCGCGTAGTCCTTGGTGTACGTGGCGAACCACGAGGTCGTCTGCTTGCCGTAGACCTCCGCCGTACCCGTCTTGGCGTGCATCGGGATCTTGTCCTGCGGCCAGCCGACGTCGGCGAACCGCCAGGCTGCGGTACCGCGGGTGGCGACACCGGCGAGGGCGTCGTCCATCTCGGCCAGCGTCTGCCGGCTTATGGGCAGCTTGCCGTGCGACTTGGGCTTGATCTCCTGCACGCTCTTGCCGTCGGCGCTCAGGACGGCCTTGCCGACAGTGGGGTCGTACAGGGTGCCGCCGTTGGAGATGGCCGCGTAGATGGTGGCCATCTGGATGGGGGTGACGAGGGTGTCGCCCTGTCCGATGGAGTAGTTGACGGAGTCACCGGCGCGCATCCGGTTGCCTTCGAGGCAGTTCTCGTAGGCGATCTGCTCGGCGTACGTGCCGCCCTTCTTGCCGTACTTGCACCAGGCGTCCTTGTTGGCCTTCCAGTAGTCCTGCTTCCACTTGCGGTCGGGGATGCGGCCGGTGACCTCGTTGGGGAGGTCGATGCCGGTCTCCGCGCCGAGGCCGAACTGGTGGGCGGTCTTGTAGAACCAGTCCTTGGCGTTCTTCTTCGGCTTGGTGCCGCCGTCACGCTTCCACTCCTCGTGCGAGAGGCGGTAGAAGACGGTGTCGCAGGAGACCTCCAGGGCGCGGCCGAGGCTGATCGGGCCGTACCCCTTGGACTCGAAGTTCTTGAAGACCTGGCCGCCGATCGAATACGAGCTGGAGCACTGGTAGGGGCCGTCGAAGGAATAGCCGGCGTTGACCGCGGCGGCGGTCGGGACGACCTTGAAGATGGAGCCGGGCGCCGACTGGCCCTGGATCGCGCGGTTGAGCAGCGGGTAGTTGGAGGCCTTGCCGGTGAGCTTCTTGTAGTCCTTGGCGGAGATGCCGCCCACCCAGGCGTTGGGGTCGTACGTCGGGTTGGACGCCATGGCGACGATGCGGCCGGTCTTGGCCTCCATCACGACGACCGCGCCCGAGTCGGCCTTGTACCGCTCGTTGGTGTTGCGGTCCCACTCCTGGCGGGCCTTCTTCATCGCGTCGTTCAGCTCGTACTCGGCCACCCGCTGCACGCGGGCGTCGATGCTGGTGACGAGGTTGGAGCCGGCCTGAGCGGCGTCGGCCTCGGCCTGGCCGATGACCCGGCCGAGGTTGTCGACCTCGTAGCGGGTGACGCCGGCCTTGCCGCGCAGTTCCTTGTCGTACTTGCGCTCCAGGCCGGAGCGGCCGACCTGGTCGGAGCGCAGGTAGGGCGAGTCGGTGTCCTGGGCCTGCTGGAGCTCCTCGTCGGTGACCGGGGAGAGATAGCCGAGGACCTGGGCGGTGTTGGCCTCGCCGGGGCTCGGGTAGCGGCGCAGGGCCTGCGGCTCGGCGGTGATGCCGGGGAAGTCCTCGGCGCGCTCACGGATCTGCAGGGCCTGCTTGGGCGTGGCCTCGTCGGTGATGGGGATCAGCTGGTACGGCGAGCCGTTCCAGCACGGCTGCGGGGTCTCGGCGTCGCACAGCCGGACCTTCTCCATGACCTCCTTGGGCGTCATGCCCAGCACACCGGCCAGCTTGGTGAGGACGGCCTTGCCGTCGTCCTTCATCTTCAGCAGGTCGGTGCGGGAGGCGGAGACCACGAGCCGTGTCTCGTTGTCGGCGAGCGGCACTCCGCGCGCGTCCAGGATCGAGCCGCGGACGGCGGGCTGGACGACCTGCTGGACGTGGTTGCCGGACGCCTCCTTGGCGTAGGCGTCGCCCTCGCGGATCTGCAGGTACCAAAGGCGCCCGCCGAGGGTGCCGAGGAGGGAGAGGACGAGGACTTGGATGACGATGAGCCGGATCTGGACGCGTGGCGTCCGGCCGGTCTCGGGGATGTTGGTCACTGCGGCTGCCTCCCCCTCTCAGTGCGAGTGCCGGTGCGGATACGACGGTGCGTGCGGACACGACGGTGCGTGCGGATACGACTGTCTGTGTACGAGTGATGAACGAAGGGCCCCCGAGGCCGGGTTCCACCTGGCCTCACTCGTTCCGGTGAACTCCGCTGCCCTCACAGCCGCTTGACCCCCTTGATGCGCCCGGCGCGCGCCGTCCGCGCCCGCCCGGCCTTCACCTTCAGGCCGTTCTTCATCCCACCGAGCCCGCCGCGCTGGCCACCGATGCGCAGTCCGGTACCGCCGGAGAGCCAGCCGGAGGAGATGCTGGGCTTCTTCGCCTGGGAGTTGGTCTCGGCGAGCGGGTCGTTCTCCGCGCGCCGGGCCAGCGCCATGATCCCGGGGACGACGAACGGCGCCAGCAGCAGGTCGTACAGCGCGGCCGTGAACAGCAGGCCGGCGAGCCCCACATGGCGGGCGGCGGTGTCGCCGACGAGGGCGCCGACACCGGCGTAGAGCAGAGTCGCTCCGATCGCGGCGACGACCACGACCACCATCGGCCCGGTGGCCGACTTGAGCCGGCCGTTCTCCGGCTTGACGAGCCCGGCGAGGTAGCCGATCACGCACAGCACCAGCGCATAGCGGCCGGCGGCATGGTCGGCGGGCGGGGCGAGGTCGGCGAGCAGGCCCGCGCCGAAGCCGACGAGGGCGCCGCCGACATGGCCGTAGACCATGGCGAGGCCCAGGACGGTGAGGAGCAGCAGGTCGGGGACGGCGCCCGGGAGGTGGAGGCGGGAGAGGACGCTCACCTGGAGCACCAGGGCGACCACGATCAGGGCGGAGGAGAGCAGGATCCGGTTGACGCGCATGTTGGCTTCAGCTCCTACTGCTCTTGCTCGTACTGGTACTGGCCGTCGACCGGGGGCACGCCGGACGGCGTGACGGTCACCGTCACGGTAGGCGTGGGGGTCGGCTCGGGCTTGTCGGGGAGCACCGTGTCGCGCGGGTCCTTCGCGGGGGCCTGGACGACGACACCGACGATGTCGAGCTTGCTGAAGCCGACGTACGGCGTGACGTACAGGGTGCGGGTCAGGTTGCCGCCGGACGGGTCGACTCGGGAGACGACGCCGACGGGGACGCCGGGCACGAAGGGCTTGTCGGCCTGGGAGCCGAAGGTGACGAGGCGGTCGCCCTTCTTCACCTCGGCCTTGCCGTTGAGGAGTTCGACGCGCAGCGGTCGGTCGCCCTGGCCGGAGGCGAAGCCGAGTTCGTCGCTGGCCTCCATGCGGGTGCCGACGGTGAAGTCGGGGTCGTTGGCGAGGAGCACGGTCGCGGTGTTCGGGCCGACGGTGGTGACCCGCCCGACCAGCCCGTCCCCGTTCAGGACGGTCATGTCGCGCTGGATGCCGTCGTTCGCGCCGGCGTCGATGGTGATCGTCCAGGAGAAGCCCTGGGCCGCTCCTATGGCGATGACCTCGGCGCCCTTGATGCCGTACTGGCCCTTGCCCGCGATCTTCAGCATGTTGTCCAGCTGCCGCAGTCGGCTGCGGTCACGGTCGTCGCTGCCCAGCTTCGCCTTGAGGGCGGCGTTCTCCTGCTCCAGCCGGGCGAGCCGGTCGTGGCGCTCACCGGAGTCGCGGACCGCGGCTACCGCGTTGCCGACCGGGTCGACCGCCGCGGACACGCCGTTCTCGATCGGGCCGAAAACCGCGGCGGCGGCGGACCTGGCGCCGTCGACAGGGGAATCCTCACCGCCGCGGATGTCCACCGTGATCAACGCGAACGCGATCGCGATCAGCAGCACCAGGAGCAGCCGGCTCTCTCGTGTGTCCCTCACGTGCGGCGGCCGTGCCCTTCCTCATAGGAATTGCGGAAACCCCTGGGAAACCCGAGGGGTTCTGTATACGGAGTTTGTACGGGAGCTTGTATGCAGAGGTTGTACGCAGAGCTTGTGGGCGGAGCTTCTCTGCAAGGTTTCGAGGCTCTTCGGGGAGCTTATGCCTCTATATCAACGATCCGCCGTACGAGAGGAGATCATCCCGTACGGCGGAATCGAAGAGTTACGTCATCTGCGCGGCTGGGCGTCCAGCACCTGCTGCAACGCCTCGAACTCCTCGACGCACTTGCCGGAGCCGAGCGCCACGCTGTCCAGCGGGTCCTCGGCGATGTGGATCGGCATGCCGGTCTCGCGGCGCAGCCGCTCGTCGAGGCCGCGCAACAGGGCGCCGCCGCCGGTCAGAACGATTCCTCGGTCCATGATGTCGCCGGACAGCTCCGGCGGGCACTTGTCGAGGGTCGTCTTCACCGCGTCGACGATCGCGTTGACCGGCTCCTCGATGGCCTTGCGCACTTCGGCCGCGGAGATGACGACGGTCTTCGGCAGCCCGGAGACGAGGTCCCGGCCGCGGATTTCGGTGTGTTCGTCAGCATCGAGGTCGTACGCCGAACCGATCGTGATCTTGATCTGCTCGGCCGTCCGCTCACCCAGCAGAAGGGAGTACTCCTTCTTGATGTGCTGGATGATCGCATTGTCCAGCTCGTCGCCCGCGACGCGGATGGACTGGGCGGTGACGATGCCGCCGAGGGAGATGACCGCGACCTCCGTGGTGCCGCCGCCGATGTCGACCACCATATTGCCCGTGGCCTCGTGGACCGGCAGGCCGGAGCCGATGGCCGCGGCCATGGGCTCCTCGATGATGTGCACCTGGCGGGCGCCGGCCTGGGACGACGCCTCGATGACGGCGCGGCGCTCGACGCCGGTGATGCCCGAGGGCACACAGACGACGACCCGCGGACGAGCCAGATACCGCCGCTTGTGGATCTTCAGAATGAAGTAGCGGAGCATCCGCTCGGTGATCTCGAAGTCGGCGATCACGCCGTCCTTCAACGGACGTACGGCAACGATGTTGCCGGGCGTGCGCCCGATCATCTTCTTCGCTTCGGCACCGACCGCGAGGATGCCACCGGTGTTGGTGTTGATCGCGACGACGGACGGCTCGTTGAGTACGATCCCGCGACCCCTGACGTACACCAGCGTGTTGGCGGTCCCGAGGTCGACAGCCATGTCACGGCCGATGAACGACATTGAGTTCCCCATCAGGATTCGTCTGGCCTTCCTGGGAGCTTTTGATGGCTTATCAGGTCGGCGAAGTGGGTGCTGTGACGTGAAGGCTTCTATCGTAGACGCGCCTTCGCGAACACTGCGGGAGGGTCTTCGCCATTGTCATCAGATGGCGAGTCGCCCCGCTTGTGGAGACGGGCCATCGGGGGCACTCGTTCCCTCGATCGCCGCGCATATGCACTCGGGTGTGGAGACTTCAGTCCCCACACCCTTTCTGCTCAACCGCCGCAGCGCTACGCGCGGCCCGGAAAGAAGATCTTCACCTCGCGCTCGGCGGACTCCTCGGAGTCGGAGGCGTGGATGAGGTTCTCGCGGACGATCACACCGTAGTCACCGCGGATGGAGCCCGGCGCGGCGGCGATCGGGTCGGTCGGCCCGGCGAGCTGGCGCAGCCCCTCGATGACCCGCTCACCCTCGACGATCAGGGCGACGACCGGACCGGAGGCCATGAACTCCACCAGCGGCTCGTAGAAGGGCTTGCCCTTGTGCTCGCCGTAGTGCTGCTCCAGCGTCTCCTGGTCCAGCGTGCGCAGCTCCAGCGCGGTGATCTGCCAGCCGGCCTTGCGCTCGATACGGCTGATGATCTCGCCGGTCAGGCCTCGACGGACGGCGTCGGGCTTGAGGAGGACGAGGGTGCGCTGGCTCACGGGAGGGCTCCTTCTTACTGCCGGTGTGCGGTGGGATGAGGTTACAGGGCGTGTACAGGAGCTTGTTACGCAGTGTCAGCTTGCCCTCAGGCGCCGGACGGGCTGCTTTCGCCCGCCTGCGCCGCGAATCTCGCCTTCGCCTCGTCGACCTTCCTGCCGAAGTGCACCGAAGCCCACCACAGCGCCGCGAAGACCACGCCCAGGAAGAACATCGTCGGGACGATGAAGCCGGAAGCGATCAGCGCGATCTGCAGGGCCCAGCCGAGGGCCACACCGCCGGGCCGGGTCACCAGGCCGCACAGCAGCACGCACAGGAACATCGCGATGCCGCTGACCGTCCACACCGTCGACATGGACAGGTCGGGATCCTTCATGGCGACCAGACCGGCGAAGCCGATGACGAACAACTCGCCGATCAGGGTCGAGGAACAGAGCGTACGCATCTTTCGACTCAGCCCTTCCCCAGCAGCAGCCGGGCTTCGCCGACCGTGATGACGGACCCGGTGACCAGCACACCGCCGCCCGCGAACTCGCCCTCCTCCTCGGCCAGCGTGATCGCGGCCTCCAGGGCGTCCGGCAACCGCGGCTCGACCTGCACGCGCTCGTCGCCGAACACCTCGACGGCGATGGCCGCGAGTTCGTCGGCGTCCATGGCGCGGTGCGAGGAGTTCTGCGTGACGACGACCTCGGCGAAGATCGGCTCGAAGGCCTCGAGCAGCCCGCGCACGTTCTTGTCGCCGCTCGCGCCGACGACTCCGATCAGTCGGCTGAAGTCGAAGGCCTCCCCGATCGCCTCGGCGGTGACCCGCGCGCCGGCCGGGTTGTGGGCCGCGTCCAGCACGACGGTCGGCGACCGCCGTACGACCTCCATCCGCCCCGGCGAAGCGACGGCGGCGAACGCCTTGCGGATGGTGTCGATGTCCAACGGCTCGGCCCGCGCGGCGCCGACGCCGAAGAACGCCTCCACGGCGGCGAGGGCGACGGCCGCGTTGTGCGCCTGGTGCGCGCCGTGCAGCGGCAGATACACCTCGGCGTACTCACCGCCCAGCCCGCGCAGGGTCATCAGCTGTCCGCCGACGGCGACCTGCCGCGACACGACCCCGAACTCCAGCCCCTCGCGTGCGACGGTGGCGTCGACCTCGACGGCCTTCTTCAGCAGCACCTGTGCCGCGTCCACCGGCTGCTGGGCCATGATCACGGTGGCGTCCTGCTTGATGATCCCGGCCTTCTCACCGGCGATCTCGCCCGGAGTGCCGCCGAGCCGGTCGGTGTGGTCCAGGTCTATGGGCGTCACGACGGCGACGTCACCGTCGATGACGTTCGTCGCGTCCCAGGAGCCGCCCATGCCCACTTCCACGACGGCGACATCGACGGGCGCGTCGGCGAAGGCGGCGTACGCCATGCCCGTGAGCACCTCGAAGAAGGACAGCCGGTACTCCTGCTGTCCGTCGACCATCTCGACGTACGGCTTGATGTCGTTGTACGTGTCGATGAAACGCTCGGCGGAGATCGCGGCGCCGTCCAGGCTGATCCGCTCGGTGATCGACTGGACGTGCGGCGAGGTGTAGCGGCCGGTGCGGAGCTCGAAGGCGCCGAGGAGGGCCTCGATCATGCGGGCGGTCGACGTCTTGCCGTTGGTGCCGGTGATGTGGATCGAGGGGTACGACCGCTGCGGCTCGCCCAGCACGTCCATGAGCGCGGCGATCCTGCTGACCGAGGGCTCCAGCTTGGTCTCGCCCCAGCGGGTGGCGAGCTCCGCCTCGACCTCGCGCAGCGCCTTGTCGACCTCGGGGTCTTCGGGGCGCGCGGGCACGTCTGCGCTGGGCGGGCCGCCCTGGGTGCGCAGGGTTCGGCTGCCGGCCTCGATGACCGCGAGATCGGGGTCGCGGTCGGTTTCTGCCGCGACGATCTCTTCGAAGGGGTCGAGGGGGTCGGGCTCGTTCTGGTCGCTCACGGGGCCAGTCTACGGAGGGGGACTGACAGGGCGCCCAGGGACTGGGGTGGCATGTCTTGTCAGGCGGGTGCGGGTGCGTTGTGGCTGGTCGCGCCCACGCGGCGGAGCCGCATATTGATACAGCCCCGCGCCCCTAGGGACGCCAAGGCCCCCGGCGCTTACACAGCACCGGGGGCTTCGCCGTACAAACACCTACGCCTGCGGCAGGCGGTCCAGCTGGGCGGCGATCCGGGCGATGTCCTCCTCGGCCTTCGCCAGGCGGCCGCGGATCTTCTCCACGACGTTGTCCGGCGCCTTCGCCAGGAAGGCCTCGTTGCCGAGCTTGGCGGTGGCCTGGGCCTTCTCCTTCTCGGCAGCCGCCAGATCCTTCGCGAGGCGCTTGCGCTCGGCCGCGACGTCGATCACGCCGGACAGGTCGAGCGCGACCTCCGCGCCCGCGACCGGCAGGGTCGCCGTCGCCGAGAAGCTCTCGCCCTCCGGCTGGAGGCGCAGCAGCTGGCGGATGGCCGGCTCGTGCGCGGCGAGGGTCGTGCCGTCCAGGGTCAGGCGGGCCGGGACGCGCTGGCCCGGCTGCAGGCCCTGGTCGGCACGGAAGCGGCGGACCTCGGTGATGACCGACTGGAGCGACTCGATCTCCCGCTCGGCGCCCTGGTCACGGAAGCCGCTGTCGCTCGGCCACTCGGCGATCACGAGCGACTCGCCGCCGGTGAGGGTGGTCCACAGGGTCTCCGTGACGAACGGGACCACCGGGTGCAGCAGCTTCAGCGTGACGTCCAGGACCTCGCCGAGGACGCGCTTGGAGACCTCGGCCGCCTCGCCGCCCGCCTGGAAGGTGGTCTTGGACAGCTCGACGTACCAGTCGAAGACCTCGTCCCACGCGAAGTGGAAGAGCGCGTCGGACAGCTTGGCGAACTGGAAGTCGTCGTAGAACGCGTCGACTTCGGCGACAACGGAGTTCAGGCGGGACAGGATCCAGCGGTCCGTCGACGACATCGCCGACGGCTCCGGGAGCGGGCCCTCGACCGTCGCGCCGTTCATGAGCGCGAAGCGCGTCGCGTTCCAGATCTTGTTGGCGAAGTTCCGCGAGCCCTGGACCCAGTCCTCGCCGATCGGGACGTCGACGCCCGGGTTGGCGCCACGGGCGAGGGTGAAGCGGAGCGCGTCGGAGCCGTACTTGTCCATCCAGTCCAGCGGGTTGACCGCGTTGCCGAAGGACTTCGACATCTTCTTGCCGAACTGGTCGCGGACCATGCCGTGCAGGGCGATGGTGTGGAACGGCGGGGTGCCATCCATCGCGTACAGGCCGAACATCATCATCCGGGCGACCCAGAAGAAGAGGATGTCGTAGCCGGTGACCAGGACGGAGTTCGGGTAGAACTTCGCGAGCGACTCGGTCTGTTCGGGCCAGCCGAGGGTCGAGAAGGGCCACAGGCCGGAGGAGAACCAGGTGTCGAGGACGTCGGTGTCCTGACGCCAGCCCTCACCGCTCGGCGGCTCCTCGTCGGGGCCGACGCAGACGACCTCGCCGTTCGGGCCGTACCAGACCGGAATGCGGTGACCCCACCACAACTGCCGCGAAATACACCAGTCGTGGAGGTTGTCGACCCAGTCGAAGTACCGCTTCTCCATCTCCTGCGGATGGATCTTGACCTTGCCGTCGCGGACCGCGTCACCGGCGGCCTTCGCGAGCGGACCGACCTTGACCCACCACTGCATGGACAGGCGCGGCTCGATGGTGGTCTTGCAGCGCGAGCAGTGGCCGACGCTGTGGACGTACGGCCGCTTCTCGGCGACGATCCGGCCCTCGGCGCGCAGCGCACCGACGATGGCCGAGCGGGCCTCCAGGCGGTCCAGGCCCTGGAAGGGGCCGTGGGCCGTGATGACGGCGTGCTCGTCCATGATGGTCAGGGACGGCAGGTCGTGGCGCTGGCCGATCTCGAAGTCGTTCGGGTCGTGCGCCGGGGTGACCTTGACGGCGCCGGTGCCGAACTCGGGGTCGACGTGCTCGTCGGCGACCACGGGGATACGGCGGCCGGTGAGCGGCAGCTCGATCTCGCGGCCGACGAGGTGGCGGTAGCGCTCGTCCTCGGGGTGGACGGCGATGGCGGTGTCGCCGAGCATCGTCTCCGCGCGGGTCGTCGCCACGACGATGGCGTCGTCGCCGTCGCCGTACCGGATGGAGACGAGCTCGCCGTCGTCATCCTGGTACTCGACCTCGATGTCCGAGATGGCGGTCAGACAGCGCGGGCACCAGTTGATGATGCGCTCGGCGCGGTAGATCAGCTCGTCGTCGTACAGCCGCTTGAAGATGGTCTGGACGGCCTGGGACAGACCCTCGTCCATGGTGAAGCGCTCACGCGACCACGCGACGCCGTCACCGAGGCGCCGCATCTGGCCGGAGATCTGCCCGCCGGACTCGCCCTTCCACTGCCAGACGCGCTCGACGAAGGCCTCACGGCCCAGGTCGTGCCGGGACTTGCCCTCCTTGCCGAGCTCACGCTCGACGACGTTCTGCGTGGCGATACCGGCGTGGTCCATGCCGGGCTGCCACAGCGTCTCGTAACCCTGCATGCGCTTGCGGCGCGTGAGGGCGTCGATGAGGGTGTGCTCGAAGGCGTGCCCGAGGTGCAGGCTGCCCGTGACGTTCGGCGGCGGGATGACGATGGTGTACGGCGGCTTGTCGCTCTTCTCGTCCGCCTCGAAGTAACCCCGCTCTACCCAGCGCTCGTACAGCGGCCCCTCTACATCGGCCGGCGCGTACTGGGTCGGCAGTTCGGTGTCGGGCGCTGGTGGCTGCTGCTGAGCGTTCTCGGTCACCCGCTCAGTTTAGGGGTGTCCCGGGCGTGTCCCGAAACGCGTTTGTTCTGTAACGGTGGGCACCCCGATGCCGTGCGTCCCCTGGGTTTGCGCCAGGATGTCGTGAACGCATAAGCATCTGGAGGGGAACCCAGAAATGAGTCACAACCAGCCGGGCCCGTACGGCGGGCAGCCCCAGCAGCCCGGACCGTACGGCCAGCCCGGTCCGTACGGCCAGCAGCCCCAGGCGCCCCAGCCCGGCTACGGCTACCCCCAGCAGGCCCCTCCGGCCCAGCCCCAGCCCGGTTACGGCTACCCGCAGCAGCCCCCGCAGGGCGTCCCGCCCCAGCAGCCGTACGGCCAGCAGCCCCCGTACGGTCAGCAGCCGCCGTACGGCCAGGCCCCGTACGGGATGCCGCAGCCGCCGGCGCCGGGTGGTGGCAACAAGAAGACCGGCCTGATCATCGGCGCGGTGGCCGTCGTGGCCGCGATCGGCGTCGGGGCCTACTTCGTGTTCGGCAGCAGCGGTGGCGGCGCGGGCAACCTCGAGGACGACGGGGCGCACAAGCTGGCGACGCCGCAGAAGCTGCTCAGCGACTACACGCGAATCGGCAACGAGGGGGCGTCCAGCAGCGGCTCGGCGTCGGAGCTGGAGAAGAGCGGCATCAAGAACGGCACCGACGTGACCGGCGCCTACTCGACCGCGGACCTCTCGAGTTACGACCCCAGCGACCCGAACAGCACCACGCCCGATCTGGGCGCGTTGGCGAAGGCCAAGAACATCTATTTCGCGGGCGCCTACGGCGAGATCGCCGACCCGGAGAAGGCTCTGGACGCGTTCTTCGCGTCCTTCAAGAAGTCCGCCGAGGAGGACTCCTCCGGCAGCAGCAGCGCCCCGAAGACCGAACTGGTCGGCGAGCCCGAGTCCGCCGACCTCGACGGCGCGGTCATGAAGTGCCAGTCGACCAAGGGCCAGAACCTGATGACCAAGCAGGAGCAGACCAACTGGTTCTGCGCCTGGGCCGACTACAGCACCATCGCCCTGGTGTCGCCGACCGACGCCACGACGGGCATCACCAAGGACGTGGCCATCGACGTCACCACGAAGGTGCGCGCGGAGGTCCGGGTCAAGGCCTGACGCCCGGCTCATCGACTGCGAAGGGGCCCCGGTCGGTCGACCGGGGCCCCTTCGTATGTGGCTGTGCTGCGGCTAGGCCGTCTTCTGCTCGCCCGGCCCGCGTCCCCGCGCATCCCGCGGAATCAGCGTCGGGTTCACGTTCGAGTGAACGACGTCCGCCGTGATGACGACCCGGGCGACGTCCTTGCGGGACGGCACCTCGTACATCACCGACATCAGGACCTCCTCCATGATGGCGCGCAGGCCGCGCGCGCCGGTCTGGCGGAGGATGGCCTGGTCGGCGATGGCCTCCAGGGCCTCGCGCTCGAAGTCGAGTTCCACGCCGTCGAGTTCGAAGAGGCGCTGGTACTGCTTCACCAGCGCGTTGCGCGGCTCGACGAGGATCTGGAGCAGGGCCTCGCGGTCGAGGTTGTGGACCGAGGTGATGACGGGGAGGCGGCCGATGAACTCGGGGATCATGCCGAACTTGACCAGGTCCTCGGGCATGACGTCCTCGAACTGGTCCTTGGCCTCCAGCTCGCGCTTGGAGCGGATCGTCGCGCCGAAGCCGATGCCCTTGGCGCCGGCCCGGGACTCGATGATCTTCTCAAGGCCGGAGAACGCGCCGCCCACGATGAACAGGACGTTCGTCGTGTCGATCTGGATGAACTCCTGGTGCGGGTGCTTGCGGCCGCCCTGGGGCGGGACCGAGGCGGTCGTGCCCTCCAGGATCTTCAGCAGGGCCTGCTGGACACCCTCACCGCTGACGTCCCGCGTGATCGACGGATTTTCACTCTTCCGCGCGACCTTGTCGATCTCGTCGATGTAGATGATCCCGGTCTCGGCCTTCTTGACGTCGTAGTCGGCCGCCTGGATCAGCTTCAGCAGGATGTTCTCGACGTCCTCGCCGACGTACCCGGCCTCCGTCAGGGCCGTCGCGTCGGCGATGGCGAACGGGACGTTCAGCATCCGGGCCAGGGTCTGGGCGAGCAGCGTCTTGCCGGAGCCCGTGGGGCCCAGCAGCAGGATGTTGGACTTCGCCAACTCGATGGCGTCCTCGCGGCTTTGACCGCCGCCGTTCTCGCCGGCCTGGACGCGCTTGTAGTGGTTGTAGACGGCGACGGAGAGGGCCTTCTTCGCCGCCTCCTGGCCGACCACGTACCCCTCGAGGAACTCGTAGATCTCGCGCGGCTTGGGCAGTTCCTCCCAGCGGACCTCACTGGTCTCCGCGAGCTCTTCCTCGATGATCTCGTTGCAGAGATCGATGCACTCGTCGCAGATGTACACACCAGGGCCTGCGATGAGCTTCTTGACCTGCTTCTGGCTCTTGCCGCAGAACGAGCACTTGAGCAGATCGCCGCCGTCACCGATGCGTGCCACGGTGTGCTTCCCCTTCGCCGTGGAGACGACTGGACGTTTTCGAATCCAGCGGCTCCTGGTGCTGCCTTATGTCCGACGGTACCTTGCCTGGCCCCCCGTTCGGGCCCCCCTTGGCGCGGTTCACTTTGACGTGCACCGTCCCAAACCGTGCCAAGGGGCAGCAGACACTACCGGGTCCGCGTCAGCGAACGTCGGCGTTGTTCATCTTCCGGGTGGAGATGATCTGGTCGATCAGCCCGTACGACAGCGCGTCCTCGGCCGTGAGGATCTTGTCGCGCTCGATGTCCTCGCGGATCTTCTCGATCGGCGTGGTGGAGTGCTTGGCCAGCATCTCCTCCAGCTGCGAGCGCATCCGGAGGATCTCGTTGGCGGCGATCTCCAGGTCGGAGACCTGACCGCGGCCCGTCTCGCTGTACGGCTGGTGGATCAGCACACGGGCGTTCGGCAGCGCCATGCGCTTGCCGGGCGTGCCGGCGGCCAGCAGGACGGCGGCGGCGGAGGCCGCCTGGCCCATGCAGACCGTCTGGATGTCCGGCTTCACGAACTGCATCGTGTCGTAGATGGCCGTGAGCGCGGTGAAGGAGCCGCCCGGGCTGTTGATGTAGACCGAGATGTCGCGGTCGGGGTCCATCGACTCCAGGCACAGCAGCTGCGCCATGACGTCGTTGGCCGAGGCGTCGTCGATCTGCACGCCGAGGAAGATCACGCGCTCCTCGAAGAGCTTCGCGTACGGGTCGTACTCGCGGATGCCCTGCGAGGTGCGCTCGACGAAGCGCGGGATGACGTACCGGGACTCGGCCACGGGGCCCGCGTACTCGGCGCGCGTGCGGTCGTACAGGCCGTTGCCGGGGAAGTCGTTCACTATCTGTCTCCTAGGGGCTGAGGCGGTCGGCTGGGGGCTGTCCTGGGGCCTCAGGCCCCGGTGCCGCCGCCACCAGGCATACCGGCGGCCGTTTCCATCACGTCGTCGATGAGGCCGTACTCCTTGGCCTCGTGGGCGTCGAACCAACGGTCGCGGTCCGAGTCCCGGGTGATCTGCTCGATCGTCTGACCGGTGTGCTGCGCGGTGAGCTCGGCCATGCGCTTCTTGGTGTGCAGCAGCCGCTCGGCGTGGATCTTGATGTCGGAGGCCGAGCCGGCCAGGCCCGCGGAGGGCTGGTGGATCAGGATCTCGGCGTTCGGCAGCGCGAAGCGCTTGCCGGGGGTACCCGCGCTGAGCAGGAACTGGCCCATCGAAGCGGCGAGGCCCATGGCGATGGTCACCACGTCGTTCTTGATGTACTGCATGGTGTCGTAGATCGCCATGCCGGCCGTGATCGAGCCGCCGGGGCTGTTGATGTAGAGGTAGATGTCCTTTTCCGGGTCAGCGGCAAGGAGCAGCAGCTGCGCGGTGATCTTGTTCGCGATGTCGTCGTCGACCGGCTGGCCGAGGAAGATGATCCGCTCGTTGAGCAGCCGGTTGTAGACCTGGTCGCCGAGGCCACCACCGATGGAAGGCTCGCCGGCGGCGGAGGGCATCAGATTCGTCACGTATCCACCTGCTCGTCTTACGACGGCGCCGGGCCGTCTTACGTCTTCTGCGGGCAACGGGGGCTCCCCTGCCCTCATATTCATGGACCCTAACGCGCAGGCCGGGCAGTGCCATCCCGGTTCCGTGAGTGTTCGCCGGGGGCGTAGCGCGGTGTGCTCCGCCGGTACGACAGAAGGGCCCCGGGGACGGTGCATCCCCAGGGCCCTTCCTACGAGCTACAAGGCGCCGTGGGCTCAGCCCTCGGTCTTCTCCTCGGCGGCCTCGTCGGCGGTGCCCTCGGCGGCCTCCACCGTCTCCGTGGCCTGCTCGACCTCGTCCTCGTCGTCCAGGTCGACGACCTCGCCGTTGGTGTCCTTGACCGTGGCCTTCTCGACCACGACGGCCAGGGCCTTACCGCGGGCGACCTCGCCGACCAGGAGCGGAACCTGACCGCCCTCGACGACCGCCTGGGCGAACTGGTCGGGGGACATGCCGGAGGAGGCGGCGCGGCGCATGAGGTGCTCGGTGAGCTCCTCCTGGTTGACGTTCAGCTTCTCCTGCTTGACGAGCTCGTCGAGGACGAACTGCGTCTTGATGCCCTTGACCGCGGCTTCCTTGGTCTCGGCGTCGAACTCCTCGACCGTCTTGCCCTGGATCTCGAGGTACTTCTCGAGGTCGAGGCCCATCTGGCCGAGCTGGTGGTGCTCGAGGTTGTGCTTACGGGTGTTGATCTCGTCCTCGAGCAGCTTCTCGGGGACGGGCACCTCGACCAGCTCCAGCAGCTTCTCCAGGACGCGCTCCTGGGCCTGCGTGGCCTGGTCGTACTGCTTCATGTTCTCGAGGCGCTTGCGGCTGTCGGCCTTGAGCTCATCGAGGGTGTCGAACTCGGAGGCGAGCTGCGCGAACTCGTCGTCCAGCTCGGGCAGTTCGCGCGCGGCGACCTGGGTGACCTTGACGGTGACCTCGGCCTCCTTGCCGGCCGCCGAGCCGCCCTTGAGCTCGGAGGTGAAGGTGGTCTCGCCACCGGCCTCCAGGCCCTTCACGGCGTCGTCGATGCCGTCCAGCAGCTCGCCGGAGCCGATGGTGTAGGAGACACCCTCGGCGACGCCGTCCTCCAGGACCTCGCCCTCGACCTTGGCCTGCAGGTCGAGGGTGACGACGTCGCCGTCCTCGGCGGCACGCTCGACCGGGGAGGTCGACGCGAAGCGCTCGCGCAGCTGCTCGACCGACTTCTCGACGTCCTCATCGGTGACCTCGACGGCGTCGACCTCGACCTCGATGCCGGAGTAGTCCGGGATCTCGATGGTCGGGCGGACGTCGACCTCGGCGGTGAAGTTCAGCGTCTCGCCGTCCTTCAGCTCGGTGATGTCGACCTCGGGCTGGCCCAGGACGTTGAGCTCGGCCTCGTTGACCGCCTCGGTGTAGAACTTCGGAAGCGCGTCGTTGACCGCCTCCTCCAGGACCGCACCGCGGCCGAACCGCTGGTCGATGACGCGGGCCGGGATCTTGCCCTTGCGGAAGCCCTTCACCGTGACCTGCTGGTTGATCTTCTTGTACGCCGCGTCGAGGCTGTCCTTGAGCTCCTCGAAGGGCACCTCGACAGTGAGCCGAACCCGGGTCGGGTTCAGGGTCTCCACGGCGCTCTTCACGGTTCGGTCTCCTTGTGGCTGACTTCTTGGGTTCTGCCGGAGCCAGACTGGTCCGGCGGATTCGCCGCCCGGAGGACTTCGTGACTTCGTTACGGAGAGACACACGGGCGTGCAGCTTGCATAGTAACGGCAGCGGGGACACGCCCCAAAGGCGATCAAGGGACGCGATCACCCGAGGTCGTCGCGCGTGTGGCCGGTGTGGACCGGTCGTGGTCGGGGTGGCGGGATTTGAACCCACGGCCTTCCGCTCCCAAAGCGGACGCGCTACCAAGCTGCGCCACACCCCGTGCTGGTGCGACACGTAGGGTACATGCCCGCAGGCAGTGGGGCCGCCGCATTTCTCCGGCACCGGCCGACGGGCGGCGCGCGTGGCAATCGGGTGTGCGTCGAGGGGGCGTGACCCGCTACGATGCCTGCAGTGCCGCGGTCACCTGACCTGCGGCGCGTCCTGTGCGGGCGTAGCTCAATGGTAGAGCCCTAGTCTTCCAAACTAGCTACGCGGGTTCGATTCCCGTCGCCCGCTCTGTACGGCTCAGGGCCAGGTCAGAGGGTTAGTCCCCGACCTGGCCCTGATCGTTTTGCAGGGGGCCGTCGGCCGCCGGGATTCACAGGGTGCGTACGTCCACGGTGTAGACCGAGCGGATGCCGTACGGGATGTACAGGGCGTCGCCGACCAGGACGAGGGGGGCGCCGGTGGTGCCGGTGAAGTCGAGGAGGCCGCTGTCGTCGCGGCCCGGGCTGGTCGCGACGACCGTGCCGGTGCGCCGGTCGATGGCGGCGAGGCGGCCGCTGGGGGACGCCAGGTACAGGCGGGTGGCGGACGCGGTGGGGGCGCCCGACTTCTCCACCGTGGAGTCGGTCTTCCAGAGCTGGCGTCCCGTGCTCGGGTCGACCGCGCGGACGCTGCCGCCGGGGAGGGTGAAGTACAGGGTGCCGCCCAGGAGGTAGACGGTCGATTCCTCGGGCTGGGCCGGTGCGAGCCGTACGGTCGTCAGGACGTGTGACCTGGCGTTGATCAGGGTCACTGTGCGGTGGTCGCCGAGCGCGCTCACCAGCACGAGGCGTCCGTCCGCCTGTCCGGCGATGTCCTGATCGCCCTTCGCCTTGACGGTCCAGTCGGGCCGTCCGGTGGTCGGGTCGAGTTGCGTGACGCTCGTGCTGGTGATTTCGGTGCCGGTGAAGTGCGCGCAGACCAGATACGCCTGCCGGTCAGCGCTGCGCAGCAGGCAGGGCTGCTCCTCCGGGCTGGGCAGGGGGCGCTTCCAGCGGACCTTGCCGTCGTCGGCGCCGAGCAGGGCGTAGTACTTCGAGTCGTTGCCGTAGGTGGTGATGATGCCGGCGGGTACGGCGACGGAGGCGCCCCGTTCGCTGCTCGGCTCCGTGGCCGCGTCGCCGTCGCCGGTGACCCTCTTCCAGATCACCTTGCCGGTCTCGGCGTCGAGGGCCTGGACCGTGTAGCTGGTACGGGACAGCCCTTCGTCGCCGATGGGCCGGTCGTCGGCGCCGTAGACGTACACCCGGCCGCTGCGGGCGGTGATGATCGTGCCCGCGGAGCTGCCGCCGAGGTCGTCCGCCGTCTCGTCGATGGGCCGGGCCCAGGTGTTGCGGCCGTCGGCGAGGGCGAAGCGGGTCGCCATGACGTCGTCGCCGGCGCAGACCAGGGACCTGCCGGTGGCGGCGCAGCGATTGAAGGGGTTGCTGGCGCCCACCGGCTCCTTGTCGACGCTCGGGTCCTTCGACATCTTGCGCCAGTTCTGCCAGCCGGTCGGCAGGTTGCCCGGGGCGGGGTCGTCACCGCCTGTGACGGCGACCGTGGTCGCGGTGACGGCGGTGAGGAGGGCGGCGCCCAGTGCGGTGGCCAGCCACAGGCGCCTGCGGCGCTTGGGCCGTCGTACGGGACGGGTCTCCTCGGCCGCGGGCGTCGGCTCCGGCCTCGGCTCGGGGACGTGGCCGTCGCGCAGCAGCGTCAGCAACTCGTCCGGTGTCGGGCGGGACTTGGGGTGCTTTTCCAGACAGAGGCGGATGAAGGGGAGCAACTCGGGCGGAACGTTGTCGAGTTCCGGGGCGCCGTCGACGACGCGTACGGCCGTCTCGTAGGGGCTCGGGCTGTCGAAGGGGCCGCGGCCGGTGGCGGCGTACGCGACGACCGAGCCGAGGGAGAAGACGTCGGCGGCCGGGCCCACGTCCTGGGGGGAGGAGAACTGTTCCGGGGACATGTAGGGCGGGGTGCCCATCACGCGGCCGGTCTGGGTGAGAACGTCCTGGGCCGCGAACTCGGCGGCGCGGGAGATGCCGAAGTCGATGACGCGGGGGCCGTCCTCGGCGAGCATGACATTGGCCGGTTTCAGATCACGGTGGACCATGCCGGCGCGATGGATGTCACGCAGGGCCTCGGCGAGGCCGGCGGCGAGTTCGCGCAACTTCGGCAGCGGCAGGGGGCCGTGGCTGCGGACGTGACTGCCGAGGTCCTCGCCCGCGATGTAGAGCGTGGCCATCCAGGGGCGCGGCGCGTCGGCGTCCGCGTCCACGACGGGGGCCGTGAAGGCGCCGCTGACCTGGCGGGCGGCGGCCACCTCGCGGCGGAACCGGGTGCGGAACTCGTCGTCGTCGGCGTACTGCGCGTGCACGACCTTGAGGGCGAGGCGACGACCGGAGGCGGAGCGCGCCAAATAGACCACGCCCATGCCACCGGAGCCGAGGCGGTCCTCGATCCGGTAGCCGCCCACCTCCACCGGGTCCGACTCGCGCAGCGCCATCCCGTACGTTCCCCCGTTCCGTACCGTTCGACGATCTCGAACGAGGGTATCCGTACCCTTCCGGGCCGCCCCACGGACCCTAGAACTGGATGGAGTTGATCGTCTCGGCTATCGAGTTGAGGAACCGCTGGATGTCGTCGGCCATGCCTGTAGAGGCGAGGAAGAAGCCGAACAGCACGGCGACGACGGCGGGGCCGGCCTTCAGGGATCCGCCACGGATCAACACCACCAAGATGATCGCCAACAGCAACACCACTGACAGCGAAATGGCCACAACAGATCACACCCTCGGTCGGTCCGCTCTCCCGGCCCGGGGATGCACCCCGCGCACCCCCGCCAGAACCATCGTGCCACCAACCGGGCCCCGCTATGCGGCACGTGACGTTTCGTTCGCCACACCTGTGCTGGATCTGTGCGGGCCCTCCGCCCCCACCGACCTCTCACGTCGTGCCCGTTCAGCATTTCCTGGGGACACCCGCGCAGGGAATTCGACGGGATCGTTTCCATCGACACACAACGTGTTCGCCGGCATTTCGAATTCTGCGCACTCTGATCATTCCACCGGTGTCAGCTCCTGCACATATGCACCCCTTAGTCCGGATGAATCCAGACAAGACGGGCGTCCAACAGGTGTCCGGCAGGTGCATGTTCGTCGTACACCCGTGGTCGAGCGCAATAACCAGGAATGACCTGGCGGGTTTTACGAAATCACACAGACAACGCTAGGGTGCCTCAGATGTTCCACGCTGCCTCGTCCCCCGCATGCGCAGCAAGGTCCTGGATCGTCTCCCCCGGATTCCGGCGGGAGGGTCTGTGACGGACTCGCTGCGACCGCACGGCCACAACAGAGCGCCACTCCCCCCGGCACAGTCGCCGGTGGACGGAGTGCCGAGTCCGCGCTCGCCGCAGAACCAGCAGAGCAAGAAGGCTCAGGCGACCGACAGACCAGCGTCCAGCGGTGCCAAGCAGCGCGACGCGTTCTTCGACAACGCCAAGTACCTGGCGATCGTGCTCGTCGCCATAGGCCACGCCTGGGAGCCGATCAAGGGTGACAGCCGGATCCTGGAGGGCGTGTACACCGTCGTGTACACCTTCCACATGCCGGCGTTCATCATCATCTCCGGCTTCTTCTCGCGCAGCTTCGACGCCAGCCCGAACCGGCTGAAGCGCCTGATCACCGGCGTCGCCGTGCCGTACATCGTCTTCGAGACGGCCTATCCGCTCTTCAAGCGCTGGATCGACGAGGACCCGGGCCAGGACATCAGCCTCCTGGACCCCTGGTACCTGACGTGGTTCCTGTGCGCGCTGTTCATCTGGCGGATGACCACTCCCATCTGGAAGATGGTGCGCTGGCCGCTGCCGATCGCGCTCGGCCTCGCCATGGCGGCGACGGTCACCCCGGAGATCGGCGACGACCTGGACCTGCAGCGGGTGCTGCAGTTCCTGCCGTACTTCGTGCTCGGCCTGATCATGAAGCCCGAGCACTTCCACATGGTGCGCACGCGTACGGTGCGGATCCTGTCCGTGCCGGTGTTCGCGGTCGCGCTGGCCTTCGGCTGGTGGGCGGTGCCGCGTATGAACACGGCGTGGTTCTACCACCGTGACGCCGCGCAGGAGCTGCACGCGCCGTGGTGGAGCGGGCCGGTCATGGTGCTGGCGATGTTCGGCTGCTCGCTGCTGCTGACGGCCTGCTTCTTCGCCTGGGTGCCGCGCCGCCACATGTGGTTCACGGCGCTCGGTGCGGGGACGCTGTACGGCTATCTGCTGCACGGCTTCGTCGTGAAGGCCGGGGACTACCAGGGCTGGTTCGACCACGCCTGGCTGCAGCGCCCGCTCGGCGAGATCTTCGTCACCGTCTGCGCGGCCATCGGGGTCACGCTGCTGTGCACCAAGCCTGTGCAGCGGGTGTTCCGGTTCGCGATGGAGCCCAAGATGGAGTGGGCGTTCAAGCGGGACGCGGCGGAGCTGGCCCGTGAGCGCGAGAAGCGCGAGGGGGCGGCCAAGCGGGAGAAGGTCAACGCCTGAGCTGACTCGGAGCGTTCCCCTCGCGGGGCATCACTCGCCGAACGGACCGACCAGACCGAGAAGTGCGCGCATCCGTGCGTACTTCTCGGTCAGTCGTTTGCGGGTGCTTTCGTCGAGGACCGCGAGGCGTGCCGGGTTCGCGTTGTGCGCCAGGTCCGCCTCCTTCACCAGTAGTGCGCCCTCGGTGGCGAGGATGCGTGCGGCGTAGGTCTCGGGTGGCTCGCCGGGGCGCTTGGTGAGGGCCAGCACGATGTCCTTGGTGCGGCGGCTGAGCGCGGCTTCTTCGAGCCACTGTTCGGTCAGTGCGGCGTCCTCCACGGCGTCGTGCAGCCAGGCTGCGGCGATCTGGGCGTCGTCGCCGCCGCGGGCGTGTACGCCTTCGGCTACGGCCTGGAGGTGTTCGGTGTATGGCCGTCCGGCCTTGTCCGTCTGGGCGGCGTGGGCGGCTCGGGCGATGGCCTCCACGGCTGTGAGGGACAGTGGGGTTCGGTCTGTTTCGGTCACCCGTCCAGTGTCTCGCCCCCGCCGCCCCTACCCGTCCCGTCCTTGAAGGGGCTGCCGCCCCTTCGACCCCGCTCCTGGGGGCTGCCGCCCCCAGACCCCCGCTTCGGCCCTGAAGGGGCCTCGTCCTCAAACGCCGGACGGGCTGGAATGCCTGGGCCGACGCTGAGAAGTGACCGTCAGCACCGCCAGGCACAGCCCCCAGCGGGTGGGTGGGGGATCGGGATGGTGCGTCCTCAGCCTCGAACGCCGGACGGGCTGAAATGCCTGGACCGGCGCTGAGAAGTGACCGTCAGCACCGCCAGGCACAGCCCCCAGCGGGTGGGTGGGGGATCGGGATGGTGCGTCCTCAGCCTCGAACGCCGGACGGGCTGAAATGCCGGGCCGGCGTCCAGAAGCGCAGGCCCGGACGGGCTGGAGGATGCCGGCGGGTGGGTGATGGCTGCACGTGGCCTGTGTCGGGTCGGGTCAGCGGGTTGTTGTCGTTGTCGTTGGGCCCTCGCGGCAGATCAGTAGGAGGGCTCTGTCGTCGTTGACGTCTCTCGCTACCGCTTCGATGAGGTGCCAGGCGGCTCCGTGGAAGCCGCCGGCGACGTAGCGGTCGGCCTCGCCGGTGAGGCGGTCGATGCCCTCGACGATGTCGCGGTCGGACGTTTCGACCAGGCCGTCCGTGAAGAGCATCAGCACGTCGCCGGGGCGGAGCGTGCCCTTCACGGGGTCGAACTGGGCGCCGTCGTATACGCCGAGGAGGGGGCCCTCTGCTGCCTTCTCCTCCCAGCGGCCGCTGCCCGCGCTCAGCTGCAGGCCCGGCGGGTGGCCCGCCGAGTAGAGCTCGTAGTCGCCCGAGTCCAGGTCCAGGACCAGGTGGATCGAGGTGGCGAAGCCCTCGTCCCAGTCCTGGCGGAGCAGGTAGCCGTTGGCCGCCGGCAGGAACGCGTGCGGGGGCAGGCTGCCCAGGAGGCCGCCGAACGCGCCCGACAACAGCAACGCCCGGGAGCCCGCGTCCATGCCCTTGCCGGAGACGTCCGTGAGGACGACCTCCAGGGTGCGGCCGCCGTTGGTGCGGGCCGCCACCACGAAGTCGCCGGAGAAGGACTGGCCGCCCGCCGGGCGCAGCGCCATCTCGCGATGCCAGCCGTGCGGCAGGCTCGGCAGCTTGCTCTGGACGCGGATGCGTTCGCGCAGGTCGAAGAGCATCGTGCCGCCGCGCCGCCACGGCACGCCCACCCTGCTGCGGAACTGCGCGATGAGCAGGCCGAAGAAGCCGCAGGCGGCTACGACGAGGACCACGCCCGGGGTGACGCGGGACGGGCCCTCCGTGTACGGGCCGAGCTGCACCGACTCCACGATCAGGGCCGTGGCCGCCGCCGCGTACAGGCCCAGCAGGCTCGCCGGGCGCAGCAGCAGGCCGCCCGCCACGATGGGGAGGACCAGCGCGGCCGGGGAGAACCACACCGGGTTGGCCATCGTCACGGCACAGATCAGGGGGACTGTGAGGAGCAGGCCGGCGAGTGCGATCCAGTCCGAGCCGTCGCCGCGGAAGTAGTCCACCGCGCTTCTGCGCACGCCGACGCGGACCCGGTGCCACCACATCTTCAACCGGGCCGTGAACGTCTCGGCCGCCGTGCGCCGCTCTCGTCCTGCTGCCATTAGTTCGGGACCCTATCCATCGGACCAGCTGCTTGGCACGGGAGGTCCCACTTGTCCCCCGTCCGAGGTTCAACTTCACAGTGAACTTCACGGAAAGCCGTCCCGCCGCCGCCAACGAGAAATTCCCTCGCTCGTCCCGCAATGCCCTGGTAGGCATGGTTCATGGCGAATGACAGTGCGAGCCACCCCGGGTACTCCGGGTACTCCGGGTACTCCGGGCACTCCGGGCCTCCCGAGCTGCGGGTGCTGCGGCAGGGGGAGTGGGACATCTGGTACGACACTCTGATCCGCGCCTTCGGCGGGGTTCCGGAGTCGTCCGAGGAGCGGGAGTTGTGGGACTCGCTCACCGAGTTCGACCGTTCCATCGGCGCCTGGGACGGGGACGCCTGTGTGGGCACGGCGGGCACGTTCAGCTTCCGGCTGACCGTGCCGGGCGGCGCCTCGGTGCCCGCGGCCGGCGTCACGATGGTCAGCGTCGCCGCCACGCACCGCCGGCGCGGTGTCCTGACGTCGATGATGCGGCGGCAGCTGGACGATGTGCGTGAATGGGGCCGGCCGCTGGCCCTGCTGACCGCCTCCGAGCCGGAGATCTACGGCCGGTTCGGGTACGGCGTCGGCACCTTCCATGTGAACGCCGAGATCGACACGACCCGCGTCCGGCTGTCCGTGCCGCCCGGCACCGATGACGTACGTCTGCGGTACGCCGTACCGGCCGACGTCCTCGACGCATGCGAGGCGGTGTACGCGCGCAAGGTGTCCGGCCGGCCGGGGATGCTCGCGCGGCTGCCCGGCTGGGAGCGGCTCGGGCTGCTCGACCCGGAGAGCGAGCGGAGCGGCGGGTCGCCGTTGCAGTGCGTGGTCGCGGAACGGGACGGGGAGGTCGTCGGGTACGCGCGCTTCCACGTCAAGCCGGAGTGGGACGCCAGTGGGCCCAAGGGTGCTGTGCGTCTGCGGGACGTACAGGGCCTCGACCCGGCGGCGGAGGCCGCGCTGTGGCGGTTCCTGTTCGGCATCGACCTGACGTCCACGGTGAAGGCGTACGGGCGGCCGATGGACGAGGCGTGGCTGCACCAGGTGTCCGACATCCGGCGGTGTGCGCTCCGGGTGCGGGACTCGTTGCACGTACGGCTGGTGGACGTCGGGGCGGCGCTTCAGGCGCGGACGTATCAGGCGCCGGTGGACGTGGTGTTCGAGGTCGAGGACGCCTTCTGCCCCTGGAACGCGGGGCGTTGGCGGCTGTCCGGGGACGCCAAGGGCGCGTCGTGCGAGCGTACGACGGACGCGGCGGATCTGGCTTTGTCCGTACGGGAGTTGGGCGCGGCCTATCTCGGGGGCGTGAGCCTGGGTGCGCTGGGTGCGGCGGGGCGGGTGCGGGAGCTGCGGCAGGGGGCGCTGGCGGAGGCGTCGGTGGGGTTTGCTTCGGCTGTGGCGCCGTGGTTGCCGCATGGGTTCTGATGCGCGCCGCGGGTCGGACGGCCGGTCTGAGAGGTCGGCCGACCCTGCCTACGGTGTCTGGCAGTTCGGGCACCAGAAGAGGTTGCGGGCGGCGAGGTCGGCGGTGCGGATCTCGCCGTCGCAGATGTGGCAGGGCAGGTTCCCCCGGCGGTAGACGTAGACCTCGCCGCCGTGGTCGTCGACGCGCGGTGGGCGGCCCATCGCGTCCGGGGTGTGCTCCGGGCGGACCGTGTCGATGCGGTTGTTGCGTACGCCCTCGCGCATGAGGTCGACGAGGTCTGTCCAGATGGCGTCCCACTGGGTGGGGGTGATGTCCTTGCCCGCACGGTAGGGGTCGATGCCGTGCCGGAAGAGGACCTCTGCGCGGTAGACGTTTCCTACGCCCGCGATGACCTTCTGGTCCATGAGCAGGGCGGCGATGGTCGTACGGCTGCGGGAGATCCGTCGGTATGCCTGGTGCGGGTCTGCGTCCTCGCGGAGGGGGTCGGGGCCGAGGCGGTCGTGTATCGCCTGCTTCTCGGGGTGCGTGATCAGGGCGCAGGTGGTGGGGCCGCGGAGGTCGACGTATGCGGTGTTGTTCGCGAGGCGGAGGCGGACGGTGTCGGTGGGTGGGGGTGCGGGGGTGTCGCCGAAGTTGACCTTGCCGAAGAGGCCGAGGTGGATGTGGATCCAGTCGGTGGCTCGGAAGCCCAGGAAGAGGTGTTTGCCGTGGGCTTCGGTGTGGGTGAGTTCTGCGCCGGTGAGGAGTTGTGCGGCGGCTGAGAACTTGCCCTGGGGGCTGGTGACGTGGGGGGTTGTGCCGAGGAATGCGGCGGCGTAGTCCTGGGCCAGCCGGTGGATGGTGTGGCCCTCGGGCACGGTGACTCCTTCTTTGTCTGAGGGTGGGTGGGGGTGGGCGGCAGGGTTTCGCCCCCGCCGCCCCTACCCTTCCCGTCCTTGAAGGGGCTCCGCCCCCTGGACCCCCATCGGCCTGAACGGCCTCGTCCTCAAACGCCGGACGGGCTGAAATGCACGGACCGGCGCTGGGAAGTGGTCGCGACGTGGAGCCCCCAGCCGGGTGGGTGGGGGCTTGGGGTGGAGGTTTCTTCGGGCGTTACTGCTGGGGGTGGTGCGGGGGGATGGGGGGCAGGTCGCCCGTCGTTTCGTAGTCCGCCAGCATGTTGATGCGGCGGGTGTGGCGCTCGTCACCCGAGTAGGGGGTGCTGAGGAAGGTCTCCACGAACTTCGTCGCCTCGTCCTGCGTATGCATGCGCGCACCCACCGCGACGACGTTCGCGTTGTTGTGCTGGCGGCCCAGCGACGCCGTCTCCTCGCTCCAGGCCAACGCCGCGCGGACGCCCTTCACCTTGTTCGCGGCGATCTGCTCGCCGTTGCCCGAGCCGCCGATCACGATGCCGAGGGAGTCGGGGTCCGCGGCCGTCTTCTCCGCCGCGCGGAGGCAGAAGGGCGGGTAGTCGTCCTGGGCGTCGTAGATGTGGGGGCCGCAGTCGACCGGGTCGTGGCCCGCCGCCCTGAGCCACTCGACGAGGTGGTTCTTGAGTTCGAAGCCCGCATGGTCGGAGCCGAGATACACGCGCATGGAACGAGTGTGACACGGCTGTTTCGGGGCAGCAGCGTCGGGTGTCGACCGGGTTAATTGTGACGCATGCCATGGAAGCTCAAGGGAACCTCAAGTAACAATCACGAATCAAAGGTTCCCGAATCTGTTCTCCTCGGATTCACTGGTCCGACTCGTACGCCGCTCCACTACCGCTCGTACGAGAACCGCTCCCCACGGCTCAAAGGAAATCCGTTCCATGACTTCGCAGCCGACTCAGAAGACGGCCGGACCGGCCGCCGGCGGCCACGGCCTACAGGCCGGACTCAAGAACCGCCATCTGTCCATGATCGCCATCGGTGGCGTCATCGGCGCCGGACTGTTCGTTGGGTCCAGCTCCGGTATCGCCACCGCCGGCCCCGGCATTCTCCTGTCCTACGCCCTCGTCGGCACGCTCGTGGTGCTGGTGATGCGGATGCTCGGTGAGATGTCCGCCGCCAACCCGACGTCCGGGTCGTTCTCCGCCCACGCCGACCGGGCGCTCGGGCCCTGGGCCGGTTTCTCCATCGGCTGGCTGTACTGGTTCTTCTGGGTGGTCGTGCTGGCGGTCGAGGCGACCGCCGGTGCGGAGATCCTCGAGGGCTGGATCCCGTCCGTCCCGCAGTGGGGCTGGGCGCTGATAGTGATGGTGGTGCTGACCGCCACCAACCTCGTCTCCGTCGGGTCGTACGGCGAGTTCGAGTTCTGGTTCGCGGGCATCAAGGTCGTCGCGATCGCCGCGTTCATCGTCGTCGGCGGACTGGCCGTGTTCGGGCTGCTGCCGGGCGTCGACAGCGACCAGGCCGGGCTGGCGAATCTGACCGACCACGGCGGCTTCCTGCCCCACGGCGCCGGCGCCATCCTCACCGGTGTGCTGCTCGTCGTCTTCTCCTTCATGGGCAGTGAGATCGCCACCCTCGCCGCCGGTGAGTCCGAGAACCCGCAGCGTGCCGTCACCAAGGCCACCAACAGCATCATCTGGCGGGTCGCCGTCTTCTACCTCGGCTCGATCTTCGTCGTGGTGGCCCTGCTGCCCTGGGACAGCAAGGCCATCGCCGACAAGGGCAGTTACGTCGCCGCGCTGGACTCGCTCGGCATCGCGCACGCCGGTCAGATCATGAACTTCATCGTGCTGACCTCGGTGCTGTCCTGTCTCAACTCCGGCCTCTACACCGCCTCCCGCATGGCCTTCTCGCTCGGCCAGCGCGGGGACGCGCCGAAGGCCTTCGCCCGCACGACCGGCAACGGCGTGCCGCGCACCGCGATCCTCGTGTCCGTCGTGTTCGGCTTCGTGGCGGTGTTCTTCAACTACAAGTTCCCGGACTCCGTCTTCCTCTTCCTGGTCAACTCCTCCGGTGCGGTCGCGCTGTTCGTCTGGCTGGTGATCTGCTTCTCGCAGCTGCGCATGCGGAAGATCATCCAGGCCGAGGCGCCGGAGAAGCTGGTCGTGAAGATGTGGCTGTACCCGTATCTGACCTGGGCGACGGCCGCGCTGATCGTGTTCGTGCTCGGCTACATGCTGACCGACACCGAGCACGACGGGCGCACGACCGTGCTGCTGTCGCTGCTGGTGGCGGCGGTCGTGCTGGTCATCGCCTTCGTGAAGGAGAAGGTCGGCTTCGGGCGCGCGGCGGGTGCCGGGGCGGCTGCCTCGGATACGGCGCGCGACGAGGTCAAGACTGGCTGAATACGGCTCCGTGGCTGAGAGTCTCGTGGACTGATCGCCATAGTCGTTCCTGGCCGTCCTGGTCTGGTGGGCCCTGAGGTGCGTGCTTACGCCCCTCAGGGCCCGACCCATGTTCCGGCCCGAGTTCGGCGCCCATGTGCTGTCACAGCACTGTGAAGCTGTCCCTCACCTTCTCGTAGGTGCTGAGAGCCTGTGCCTCGATGTCCGGCTGGTACCACGTGTTGATCTGGTACGACTTGCCGTCCACGGTGAAGCCCAGCAGCTGGGCGTGCCAGGGGTCGCCCTGGAGGGTGAAGGTGTACTCCCAGACGACCGCCGGGTGCCCGCGGAACGTCGTCCGCTCCAGGCGGATCTTGCGGTACTGGCCCTGCTGGGCGTTCTCCTCCGACTTGGTCCAGGAGTCCATCAAGTCGTCGCGGGCCAGGGACGACTTGGCGGCGAGTTCCTGTTTGGCGTCCGGTGAGGTGTAGTGCACCTCCGAACCCGTCTTGACGTCCCGCCGCCAGCCCTCGGGCGGCACCCACGCGAACCCGCCCGCCTCCCGGCGCGCTCCGGGCGGCAGGCTCTGCGGTCTCGATGTGCCCTCGACCGTGGAGGACGGGGTGCCGCCCGGGGAAGACGCGGCCGTGGATGGTGGTGATGGTGAGGATCCGGCCTGACTGTCCTTCGGCGAACCGGAGTTGGTCGCCAGGACGACCGCCACGACAGCGCCCGCTGCGACGATTCCGACGGCGGCGACGATCGGGCTACGGCGCCGCCCGCGCCGGGGTTCGGCCGGCACCGCGGGGCCGGGGAGCTCGCCGGGCGGCATGGCGCTGTGAGAGTGGGAACCGGCGGGCACGGGGCCTGGTCCGGGGGCCGGGGCCGGCCGCCGCTCGGTCACCGCTTCCGAGCGCGCCAGGGAGACGCCGGCGCGGCGGGGTACGGCGCCGCGGGAGTTGCTGGTCGGGGTTGCCGAGCGCGGCTCCGAACGGGGCTCGGAGGCGAGTTCGGTGGAGGAGTTGGGGGGTCGGTGGGGCTCGCCGGCCGGGGTGCGGTGGATCTCGGGCGCGGGAGTGGGAGTGGGAGTGGGCGCGGTGTCTCGCCGGGTGCCAGGGGTGGTGTTTCGTACGTCCTCGGTTCGTACGTCCTCGCTTTGTACTTCCTCGCTTTGTACGTCCTCGGTCGGAGCTGGAGGCTGTGGCGGTATCGCGTCGCGTATGTCGTCCGGCTGCCGGGGATCTGGTCGGGCCGGGACGCGGGAGGCCTCCAGAAAGGCGGGGGTGGGCGGCAGCATCGGCTCAGGCCCATGGGGAGGTGATGGAGCGGGTTCAGGCGCAGGGTCACGGGCGGGCTCGGGCTCGGACTCGGACTCGGACTCGGACGCCGAACCAGTCACACTCCCCGCAGGCACCGCAGGCACCGCAGACCCCGCACCCAAGCGCCCAGGGCCAGCCGCACTCCCCGCCTCCCCCAGCTCACCCGTCACCGGTGTGGACTCACCGCCCCCACCGCCCCGCTCTCCGACCTCCTCCCAGGGCACCCCTCCCCCGACCACCGGCATCGTCGGCGTAGGCACCGGGAACGCCACCGGCTGCAGTGCCGTCTCCAGGTCGTCCAGGCCGGGGCGGATCGACGGGTCCTTCTCCAGCAGGGCGGCGAGGATGGCCCGCAACGGGCCTGCTGTCGGGGGGAGTTCGGGCTCCTCGTACAGGACCGCGTGCAGGGTTGCGAGGGTCGTGTCCCGGGAGAACGGGGAGCGGCCGGCGAGGGCCGCGCTCAAGGTGGCGCCCAGGGACCAGATGTCGGACGGGGGGCCCTGGGGGCGGCCGGAGATCCGTTCGGGGGCCATGTAGTCGGGGGAGCCGACCAGCATGCCGACCATGGTGAGGGCCTTCGCGTCCTGGATCGCCGCGATGCCGAAGTCGGTCAGGACCACCCGGCCCCGCCCGCTCACCACTTCCGACTCCACCAGGACGTTGCCTGGCTTGATGTCCCGGTGGAGCACACCTCGGGCGTGGACCTGGCGCAGTGCCGCCACCAGGCCCAGGCCGATCCGGGCCGCCTCGCACGGGCCCAGTGGGCCCTCCTCGGCCATGATGCGTTCCAGGGAGCGGCCGGCCACCAACTCCATGACGATCCACAGGCGTTCGCCTTCGTCGACCACGTCGTAGACCCGTACGACATTGGGGTGGTCGATCCGCGCCGTCGCCCTCGCCTCGCGCAGGGTGCGTTCACGGCGCGTGCGTGTGTCCTCCGGGTCGAGGCCGTCGATGCGCATCTCCTTCACGGCGACCAGGCGATCGAGTATTTCGTCGACCGCTCGCCACACGCGCCCCATTCCCCCCTGGCCGATACTCTCGACCAGGCGATAGCGCCCCGTCACCAGTAAACCGGGAAGCCCACCGCTCCTCGTATTTCCCGCGCTTCCCGCGTTTCCCGCATATCCCGCGTCACCCGCATTACCCGGCAATCCGCTGCACCCCCTCTGCCGCGCCTCAGACATCCCCGACTGAAACACAATGGTCACACTTCATGCGGTAACAGCATAGTGCGGAGAAATCTTGTGGTAGCTCTTCAAGTACTGCGAATTCAGGCGCAGGCAAGGGGGACGAACATGAGTTC
The DNA here is from genome assembly GCF_004028635.1 of Streptomyces cyaneus. GTDB lineage: Bacteria > Actinomycetota > Actinomycetes > Streptomycetales > Streptomycetaceae > Streptomyces > Streptomyces cyaneus. Next base: position 1,062,774 of record NZ_ML138678.1, read on the forward strand.
TCGTCGCACGACGGCCATCGCGGGATCGCTGGTCGCGACATCATTCTCGGCAGTGATGATCCTTTCCTTCACTGCCAGCGCGGACGACCAGGGCCCCGGAAGCAACAAGGGGGGAAAGGTCATCGACGAGGCACCGGCAGGGGTCAAGCTAACCACTCTGCTGCCCGAAAAAATCTCGGTGGACAACAGTTCGCAAGAGACCGACATCACCGCCACGGTGAAGAACGAAGGGACCGAGGACAGCGGAAAGATCAGGCTTTTGGTCGTCGGATTCGACGGCCTGACGGTCAAGAATGTCGAGGGCTGTTCAGCGATCGAGAAGAGCGGTCTTCCCGAAGGCTCGAACAGCGGTTTCAACTGCGCCATCGACAATCTCCCGGCCGGTGAGTCGAAGTCGTACGCCGTCGACGCGACGTACGACCTGAGCAAGGCCGGGAAGATCTGCCTTCCCGTCCAGACCAGTGACGGCAAGAAGACGTACTGGCAGCAGGGCCCGGTGCCGTTCGGTACGACGAACCCGTCGCCCGACGCCCCGGCCACCCCGCTGCTCCTCGGCACCGACAACAAGCCGGTCGCACCGGGCGCCGACGAACTGCCCAAGACCGGACTCGGCCGTGACGTCCTGCCGTTGGGCGCGGCCGGCACGACGCTGATCGCGGCGGGAGCGGCCGGTCTGTGGTGGTCGCAGCGCCGGCCGCGGCGATCGCAGGAGGGCTGACACGCAAAAGAGGCTCGCCGGGCTGACGTCGCAGCGCGACCCGGCGAGCCTCTTGTGCAGGAACTACGGCGCAGGAACTACAGCGCGGGAACTACAGCGCAGGAATTCAGGAACTGCGGCACAGGAACTACTGCGTCAGCGGTTGAGCAGCTTCCAGGCGGTGGGCAGCGCGCCCATCGCCAGGGCCGCCTTCAGGGCGTCGCCGATCAGGAACGGGGTGAGGCCGAGCGCGATCGCGGTGGACGCCGACATGTCGCGGGCCAGAGCCAGGTAGGGCACGCCGATGGCGTAGATGATCGCCTCGCCCAGCAGCATCGCGCCCGCCGTGCGCAGCGCGGTGCGGTCGGCGCCGCGGCGGGCCAGGGCGCCGACGACGGTGGACGCCAGGATCATGCCGAGGATGTAGCCGAAGGACGGGGCCGCGGCGCCGGAGGTGCCGTCGGCGAACCACGGCACGCCCGCGATGCCCGCCAGCGCGTAGAGCGCGAGGGAGAGGAAGCCGCGGCCGGCGCCGAGGGCCGTGCCGACCAGCAGCACCGCGAGGGTCTGGCCGGTCACCGGCACCGGGGAGCCCGGCACGGGCACGGAGATCTGGGCCGCGAGGCCGGTGAGTGCGGCGCCACCGAGGACGAGGGCTGCATCCCGGACGCGGGAGGCCGGGAGCAGGTCGGCGAGGACCTCTCCAGTGCGGGCGGGGGCGACGGCAGCGGTGCTCATGGGGACTCCGCGGGTGAGTGGGCAGGTTGGGACTCCGTGACGCTAACCCGGGGAGCACACGCCACTCTCCGTCGGCGCTCGACAAAGGGTGGAGCGACGGCTTGGTGGGCTCTGCACAAAGCGTGCCGGTTACACCGGGTACGGCGTGACACCGGTCACGGAGGCAGGGACGTTTCGCTCACTTCACGGGCTGTCGGCCGGACTGTTGGATCTCACCAAACGAATCCTAGTGGTCTGGTCGGATTCACCTTTTCTGCCCTACCCTTCGAGCCATGGTCGCCCAGTCCCGGAACTTCTCGTCGCGTCGCCATGTCGACCTGCGACGTGTGGGCGCGGCCGCCTGTCGCCACCGGCGGTGAGTCGCGCTCCGGTACGACTCGCCCGCTTCAGACGGCGCAGTGTCGGACCGGCTCCCGAGGAAGTTCCCCATGCCCCGTACCGCGGCACCCACCCTTTCGTCCCCCTCATCTCCCTCATCTCCTTCGTCTCCGATCCCCCGTGTCGCCGACCGCGACCGGCGCCGGACCAGCGCCAGCGTCATCCTGCGGTCCGTCCTTGAGCACGGGCCGGTCGCGCGCAGCACCATCGCCCGGCTGACCGGGCTGTCGCCGGCCTCGGTGACCGACTACTGCGCCCGCTTCACCCAACTCGGGCTCATCCGCGAGGCCGCCGCACCCCGGCAGTCCGGAGGTGTGGGGCGGCCACATGTGCCTGTCGACCTGGACGATTCGCGGTTCGTGGTGGGCGGCGTACATGTGGCGGTGCCCTACACCACGGTGGCACTGCTCGATCTGCGCGGACGGGTCGTCGCCGAGCGGGAGTTGAAGCACTCGGGGGCCACGGATCCGTACGGTCCGTACGGTGTCCTGGCCCGGGCCGCCGAGGGGCTGGCCGCTCTGCTGGACGAGGTGCCGGGCAGTCGGCCGCTCGGCGTCGGGTTCGCCGCGGGCGGCTGGGTGGACCGGGACTCCGGGACCGTAGTCGAGCACCCACTGCTGGGCTGGAGCGAGGTGCCGGTGCGGGATGTGCTCGGCGCACACACCGGGCTGCCGGTCCATGTGGACGGGCACGCGCGGGCGTTGGTGAACGCGGAGCGGCTGTTCGGGCGGGCGCGCGGCAGCCGGAGCGTGCTGCATCTGTTCGTCGGCAACGTGGTCGACGCGGCGTTCGCGACCAACGACGAGGTGCACCACGGCCCCCGCTCCCAGGCCGGATCCATCGCCCATCTGCCGGTGCCGGGCGGTACGGAGACCTGCGACTGCGGGCGGGTCGGCTGCCTCCAGGTCGAGCTCAGCGAGCGGACGCTGTGCCGGCGGGCGCGGGACGCGGGCGTCATCGAGGGGGTGAACCCCCTGCATGTGGTTGCGGCCGCGGCTACCGGCGACCGAGAGGCCGTACGGCTGCTGGTGGAGCGGGCGGGTGCCGTCGGGCGGGCGGCGCGGCTGCTGCTGGACGTGCTCAACCCGGAGACGGTCGTGGTGACCGAGATGGGGGTCGTGCACCGGGAGGACTGCCTCGCCGCGTTGCGCGCGGGGGTCGGGGACGATCGCGCGGCGGCCGTCGTGCCGACGAGTTTCCCGCATTCCGTGCTCGCCGTGGCCGGTGGTTCGGTGGCGCTCGACGTGCTCTACCGGGATCCGCTGGCCGCGTCACCTGAGGCTATTTAATTCAGAAACTCGGAATGTTGACAGGGGCCATCGATGGCCAGGAACATGCTGGTCATGAGCCTGTTCGTGAGCTGTCGCACTCTTTGTTGCTGACGCGTGTTGCTGACACGTTGCCGCGTGTGAAGCGCTCATTTCGTTCTGCGTGAATTTCCCCCGCCCTGGCTTTTCCTGCCCGGAATTCCGCACGCATCTCCATCACTTCGGCATTCCCATCACTTTGGCCTACGGAGTCCTGCCATGCCGTCTCTGCCTGCCCCGGGCATCGATCGCCGTCTGTTCCTGACCTCGCTGCTCGGCGTCACCGCCGCTGCCGCCGGCCTCACCGGCTGCGCCGAGAGCAGCGCCGCCGACGCGGCCGAGGGTGCCTCCACCGCCCCGCTCGCCGCCAAGGTTCCCGCCGGAACCAGCCTGAAGATCGCCTCGTATCAGGGCACCCAGCAACTCCAGTTCAGACTGGCCAAGTTGGGCGATCCGCCCTTCAAGGTCGGCGGCTGGCTTAACATCGGCGCCGGGCCCGATGTCATCAACGCCTTCCGCTCGGGGTCACTGGACCTCGCCAACAACGCGGGCATCCCGCCGATCCAGGCGTACTACCAGGGCTTCGACGCGAAGATCGTCGCCATCAACATCACCCGCAGGCCCAACTACCTCTTCGCCACCAAGCCCGGCAGCGACATCCGCTCGGTCGAGGACTTCAAGGGCAGGCGGCTCGCCTTCTCGCAGGGCCAGGCACAGGGCGTGGTGCTGCTGCGGGCGCTGAAGAAGGCCGGTCTGAAGTACGACGAGGTGGAGCTGGTCCCGCTGACCAGCAACCAGTTCCTCACCGCCCTGCAGTCCGGCCAGGTGGACATCGCGCCGCTCGGCAACACCCAGGCGCCCGCGTATCTGGCGCAGTACGAGGCCAAGGGCGCCCGCACCATCACCACCGACGTCGTCGACCTGCTCAACCTGCTGTGGGCGCCGGTCTCCGTGCTGAACGACCCCGCGAAGGCGGCCGCGGTCGCCGCGTACATCCCGTACTGGGCCAAGGGCCAGGTGTGGACGTACGAGAACCCCGACATCTGGAACGAGGAGTTCTACGTCAAGACCCAGAACCTGACCCTCGCGCAGGCGAAGTCCATCTCCGAGCTCGCCAACAAGCCGCTGTTCCCGCCGAGTTGGGACGAGGCGATCAAGTGGGAGCAGGAGACCGCGGATCTGCTCGCGGAGGGCGGCTTCGTGAAGAAGTTCGACGTCGGCTCTCTCTTCGACCACCGCTTCGAGGGCATCGCCGCGAAGTCCGTACCCGCGCAGTACCGGAGGTGACGGCCATGACCACCACGACCGTGAGCACAGCACCGCCCCTCGCAAAGCCGGATCCGCGGCCGGACCGCCGCGTCCGCCGGCGCCGCTCCCTCTCCCCCGGCAAACGCGTCCCCGCCGCCCGCCTGGTGGGCCCCGCCCTCCTCATCGTCCTGTGGGCCGCCGCGTCCGCCGCCGGGGCACTGGACCCCGGCGCGATCCCCGCGCCCTGGACGGTGCTGGACACCGGCGCCCACCTGTGGACCGCCGGGACCCTGCCCGACGACATCCTGACCTCGCTGCAACGCGCCGGGACCGGGTTCGTCCTCGGCCTCGCCGCCGGGGTCACCCTCGCGCTGGCCTCCGGGCTCAGCCGGACCGGGGAGGCACTGATCGACGGGACGGTGAACCTCAACCGGGCGATCCCGACCCTCGGTCTGATCCCCCTGTTCATCCTCTGGCTGGGCATCGGCGAGACCTTCAAGATCGCCATCATCGCGATCGTCGTCTACATCCCGATCTACCTCAACACGCACGCCGCACTGTCCGGCATCGACAGCCGCTTCGTCGAACTCGCCGAGGTGCAGGGGCTGAACCGGCTGCAGTTCATCCGTCAGATCGTCGTCCCCGGTGCCCTGCCCGGATTCTTCGTGGGGCTCCGGCTCGGGGTGACCGGGTCCTGGCTGGGCCTGGTGGTCCTGGAGCAGATCAACGCCACCAGCGGACTCGGCTACATGATGTTCCAGGCGCAGAACTACGGCCAGACGGACGTCATCCTCGTCGGCCTCGTCGTCTACGGCATCTTCGGCCTCGTCTCCGACAGCACGGTCCGCATCGTCGAACGGAGGGTGCTGTCGTGGCGCCGCACACTGAGCAGCTGACCCGCCCCGCCGTCCAGCTCCGCGGACTGACCCGCTCCTTCGGCGGACGTACGGTCCTCGACGGCATCGACCTCGATCTGCCGGCCGGTCAGTTCACCGCGCTGCTCGGGCACAGCGGCTCCGGCAAGAGCACCCTGCTGCGGGCCGTCGCGGGCCTCGACCACGAGGTGGCCGGGAGCGGGCAGCTCACCGCGCCGGGCCGGGTGTCCGTGGTCTTCCAGGACTCGCGGCTGCTGCCTTGGCGGCGGGTGCTGGACAACGTACTCCTCGGTCTCGATGGCAAGGACGCGGAGCGGAAGGGGCGCGAGGCCCTCGAAGAGGTGGGGCTGAAAGGCCGCGAGCGGGCCTGGCCGAGCGAGCTGTCGGGTGGTGAGGCACAGCGGGCGGCGCTGGCTCGCTCGCTCGTCCGGGAGCCCGAACTGCTTCTCGCCGACGAGCCGTTCGGGGCGCTGGACGCCCTGACCCGCATCAAGATGCACGCGCTGCTGCGGGAGCTGTGGGAGCGGCATCGGCCCTCGGTGCTGCTGGTCACCCATGACGTGGACGAGGCGATCGTGCTGGCTGACCGGGTGCTCGTGCTGGAGCAGGGGCGTATCGGGCTCGATCTGACCATCGACCGTGATGCGCGGGCGCGCGGTGAGTACCGGTTGCGGCTGCTTGCGGCGCTGGGCGTGACCGAAGACGTCCGGTGACCGGCGGCTGTCGCGAGCTCGGGTGTTTTTCGCCCCCGCCGCCCCTACCCGTCCCGTCCCCGGGGGCTGCCGCCCCCGGACCCCCGCTTCGGCCCTGAACGGGCCTCGTCCTCAAACGCCGGACGGGCTGAAATACCTGGACCGGCGCTCGTCAGTCCCCCCCCCACCCCGCCCCACCTGTCCAAAAACGTCCCCCCACCTGCCCAAGCCAAGGGACACCCATGACCAGACAGCTCCACCTCAACGCCTTCCTCATGAGCACCGGCCACCACGAGGCCTCCTGGCGGCTCCCCGAGAGCGACCCGCACGCCCACGTGGACCTGGCGCACTACGTCAATCTGGCCCGCATCGCCGAACGCGGCACCTTCGACTCCCTCTTCCTCGCCGACGGCCCCCAGCTGTGGAGCAACCTCGCCCAGCGACCCGCCGGCGCCCTGGAGCCGCTCACGCTGCTGACCGCCCTGGCGACGGCCACCGAGCACATCGGGCTCATCGCCACCGCCTCCACTTCCTACAACTCCCCCTACAACCTGGCCCGCAAGTTCGCCTCCCTCGACATCATCAGCGGCGGCCGGGCGGGCTGGAACATCGTCACCACCGCCGGTGCCGAGGCCGCCCGGAACTTCGGTCTGGACGCCGAACCCGCCCACGCCGAGCGGTACGCCCGTGCCGCCGAGTTCCTGGACGTCGCCCGGAAGCTCTGGGACAGCTGGGAGGACGACGCGATCGTCGCCGACAAGGCGGCCGGCGTATGGGGCGACGACGCCAAGATCCATCCGCCCCGGCACGCAGGGACGTACTTCAGGGTCGAGGGTGCCCTCAACGTCCCCCGCTCACCGCAGGGTTATCCGCTGCTCGTGCAGGCGGGGTCCAGCGAGGACGGAAAGGCCTTCGCCGCCCGGTACGCGGAGGCGGTGTTCACCGCACAGCAGACCATCGAGGACGCGCGGGCCTTCTACGCCGACCTCAAGGCACGTACGGCCGCCGCCGGCCGGGACCCCGAGCACATCAAGGTGCTGCCCGGCATCGTCCCGGTGATCGGCTCGACGGAGGCCGAGGCGCGGGCGGCCGAGCGGGTTCTGGAGGACCACATCGTGTACCGGCACGGTGTCGGCCGCTTGGAGAGCCTGCTGCAACTCGACCCCGGGACCCTGGAGTTGGACGGCAGGCTGCCCGTCGATCTACCGCCCGAGGACGCCATCGAGGGCGCCAAGAGCCGCTACACACTCGTCGTCGAACTGGCCCGGCGTGAGCGGCTCACCGTGCGGCAGCTCATCGGGCGGCTCGGCGGGGGCCGTGGTCACCTCACCTTCGCCGGTACGCCCGAGCAGGTCGCCGACGCCATCGAGACGTGGTTCACGCAGGGCGCCGCCGACGGCTTCAACATCATGCCCCCGGTCCTCCCCTCCGGCCTCGACGCCTTCGTCGACCACGTCGTCCCGATCCTGCGCGCCCGCGGCCTGCTCCGCACCGAGTACGGCCCCCGCCAGACCCTCCGGGAGCGCTACGGCCTCCCCCGCCCCGCCAACCAGTACACCGTCCGGGAAACCGCCCTCGTCTGAAAGGACCCACCCATGTCCGGCATCGAGATCCACAAGGTCACCGCACACATCGGCGCCCGTGTCCTTGGCGTCGACATCTCCCAGCCCCTCGGTGAGGAGACGGTCGCCGCGCTGCGCGAGGCCCTCAACGTCCACAAGGCGCTCGTCTTCGACGACGTGAACCTCGACGACGAGAGCCAGCAGGCCTTCGTCCGCCACTTCGGCGACGTCACCACCGCCCACCCGACGGTCTCCTCCGTCGCCGGTGTCCCGAACGTCCTGCCCGTCGACAGCGAGCGCGGCCGCGCCGCCAACCACTGGCACACCGACGTCACCTTCGTCCTCAACCCGCCGCAGGCCACCACCCTGCGCAGCATCACCATCCCGCCGTACGGCGGTGAGACCCTGATCGCCAGCTCGGCGGCCGCCTACCGTCAGCTGCCCGAGCCGCTGCGGCAGCTGGCCGACACGCTGTGGGCGGAGCACACCAACGACTACGACTACGCCGTGCCGGACGAGGAGGTCGACGACCAGCAGGCCGCCCAGCGCGCCCAGTTCACGTCGATCAAGTACCGCACGGTCCACCCGGTCGTCCGCGTCCATCCGCTGACCGGTGAGCGCGGCCTGTTCATCGGTGGGTTCGCGCAGCGGATCGTGGGGCTCTCGCCGGGCGAGTCCCGCAAGATCCTTGACCTGTTCCAGGCGTACGTCACCCGGCCGGAGAACGTCCTTCGCCACCGCTGGTCGGAGAACCAGCTGGTCGTCTTCGACAACCGCATCACCCAGCACTACGCCATCGACAACTACGACGGCCTGCCGCGCCGTCTGCACCGGGTGACCGTCGCCGGTGACGTGCCGGTCGGCATCGAGGGCAAGGAGAGCTACTCGATCGAGGGGGACGCGTCGCACTACACGCCGGTCGCCGCGTGAGCGTGGCTTCACGCACAGTGCGGCGAGTGTCCGCATAGTGGACAGCCTCTCCTTCTGAGCGGAGAGGCTGCCCAGACTGTGGGCGTTTTTGCCCTCTCACGCATTGGACGAGCCGCGCCCATGCAGAACAGCACCACGGAGACACCCGCTCAGACGGCGGACGTCTCCCCCGGACTGAACCACGGCCTCAAGCAGCGCCACCTGTCGATGATCGCCCTCGGCGGTGTCATCGGCGCGGGCCTGTTCGTGGGCTCCGGCGCCGGTATCGCCGCCGCCGGCCCCTCGATCGTCATCGCCTACGTCCTCTCCGGCCTCCTCGTGATGCTGGTGATGCGGATGCTCGGCGAGATGTCGGCCGCGTACCCCTCCTCCGGCTCCTTCTCGGCGCACGCCGAGCGGGCGATCGGCCCGTGGGCGGGCTTCACGGCCGGGTGGTCGTTCTGGGTCCTGCTCTGCACGGCCGTGGGCCTGGAGGGCATCGGCGCCGCGAAGATCGTCACGACCTGGCTGCCTCAGACGCCCGAGTGGGGCTGGGTGGCCCTGTTCATGGTCGTCTTCTGCGGCGCGAACCTCGCCGCCGTGAAGAACTTCGGCGAGTTCGAGTTCTGGTTCGCGGCGCTGAAGGTCGGCGCGATCAGCCTGTTCCTCGTCCTGGGCGGGCTGGCGATCGCGGGCGTCCTGCCGGGCACGGACGCCCCGGGCACCGCGAACCTCACGGGTGCGGGCGGCTTCCTCCCGAACGGCACCGAGGGCCTGATCATCGGCCTGCTCGCCTCGGTCTTCGCGTACGGCGGCATGGAGACGGTCACCATCGCCGCCGCCGAGTCGGAGAACCCGGTCAGCGGCGTCGCGAGCGCGGTCCGCACGGCCATGTGGCGCATCGCCCTCTTCTACATCGGCTCGATGGCGGTCGTCGTCACCCTCGTCCCCTGGGACTCCAAGGAGATCGTCGACAAGGGCCCGTACGTCGCCGCCCTCGACCACCTCGGCATCCCCGGCGCCGGCCAGCTGATGAACGTCGTGGTCCTGGTCGCCCTGCTGAGCGCCATGAACGCCAACATCTACGGCTCCTCGCGCATCGCGTACTCCCTCGTCCAGCGCGGACAGGGACCTGCGGCGCTGGGCCGCGTGTCGGGCGGCGTCCCGCGGATCGCCGTACTCGCCTCCTGCGTGTTCGGCTTCGTGTGCGTGGTGCTGAGCTACTGGCGTCCGGACGACGTCTTCCCGTGGCTGCTGAACATGATCGGCGCGGTCATCCTCGTCGTCTGGATCTTCATCGCCGTCTCCCAGCTGCGGCTGCGCAGCCGGCTGGAGCGCGAGACGCCGGAGAAGCTGGTCGTACGGATGTGGGCGTTCCCGGTGCTGACCTGGGTCGCGCTGGCGGGGATGGTGGCGATCTTCGTACTGATGGCCCGGGAGCCGGACACGCGGGTGCAGCTGTACTCGACCGGGGGGATGACGGTGGCCCTGGCGGCGGTCGGGTACGCGTGGCAGCGGGCACGCGCCAAGAGCTGACACCCCCTCCTACGGCGTGAAAGCCCCCGTGTGATCCACACGGGGGCTTTTTGCTGTTAGCTTGTTGTTGCAAGCCACTTGCAATAAGAGGATCTGAGGGGACCCGTCATGCCCGTCTACACACTCCCGGAACTGCCCTACGACTACTCCGCGCTCGCGCCCGTGATCAGCCCCGAGATCATCGAGCTGCACCACGACAAGCACCACGCGGCCTATGTGAAGGGCGCCAACGACACGCTGGAGCAGTTGGCCGAGGCGCGGGACAAGGAGTCGTGGGGGGCGGTCAACGGCCTGGAGAAGAACCTCGCCTTTCATCTGTCGGGGCACATCCTGCACAGCATCTACTGGCAGAACATGACCGGCGACGGCGGCGGCGAGCCGCTCGCGGCCGATGGGGTGGGTGAGCTGGCGGACGCCATCGCCGAGTCCTTCGGGTCCTTCGCGGGCTTCAAGGCGCAGCTGTCCAAGGCGGCCGCGACCACGCAGGGTTCGGGCTGGGGTGTGCTGGCGTACGAGCCGCTGAGCGGGCGGCTGATCGTCGAGCAGGTCTACGACCACCAGGGCAACGTCGGGCAGGGCGCCACGCCGATTCTCGTGTTCGACGCCTGGGAGCACGCCTTCTACCTCCAGTACAGGAATCAGAAGGTCGACTTCATCGAGGCGATGTGGGCCGTCGTCAACTGGCAGGACGTGGCCAGGCGTTACGCGGCCGCCAAGTCACGTACGGACGTCCTGCTGCTGGCGCCGTGACGGCGAGCCGCCCGTAACAGTCGTCCTGCCTCGTGATCGTCTTCTCACCCTTCACGAACGGCAGGCGGAAGGAAGGAAGCCCCCGCGAGGACGTGACTCGCGGGGGCTTCCCGTTGCCGGAGGGGCGGACGTCAGGGCTTGCGGCCCAGTCCGCCGTGCTGGCCGATCGGCCGGGCGTTCTCGTCGCCCGGCTCGGGGTGCCACAGCGGGACGGAGACGATGCCGGGGTCCACCAGGTCCAGGCCGTCGAAGAAGGCGGCGATCTGGTCGACCGGGCGGAGGAAGTACGGGACGGCGCCGGTCTCGTTGTAGGTGTCCTGGGCGTGTTCGTAGGCCGGGTCGGTGCCTCGGGAGCCCTCGTTGAGGGAGAGGTAGCTGCCGGAGGGGAGGCCGGCCAGGAGGCGGCGGACGAGGTCGCGGGCCTGGTCGTGGTCGGCGACATGGCCGAGGATGCCGCTGAGGATCAGGGCCGTGGGGCGGGTCAGGTCGAGGGTCCGGGACGCGGCCTCGAGGATCTTGTCCGGCTCGTAGAGGCTCAGGTCCTCGTACGCCGTCACGCCCTGCGGGGTCGAGGCGAGCAGGGCACGGGCGTGCGCCAGGACCAACGGGTCGTTGTCAACGTAGACGATCTTCGACTCGGGGGCGAGGCGCTGGGCGACCTCGTGGGTGTTGTCGACGGTGGGCAGCCCGGTGCCGACGTCCAGGAACTGGCGGACGCCCGCCTCCGTGACCAGGTACCGGATGCTGCGGCCCAGGAACGCGCGGCTGCTGCGGGCGATGGTGACGATGCCGGGGAAGACGGCGGTGTAGGCGTCGCCGGCCGCCTCGTCCACCGGGTAGTTGTCCTTGCCGCCCAGCCAGTAGTTCCAGATGCGGGCCGAGTGCGGTACCGAGGTGTCGATCTCCGTCATGGGCACATGGTGCTACGGGACGTCCGGCTCACAGGGCACATTGAGGGAGAGAAGTGCGGCGGATCCGTCGGATTTTACGAGGAGTTCGCTGATCGCCGCGTTGCGCAACCGCGGGAACACTCTGCGGTACTCCCCGGCCGGGATGGACAGCAAGGTGCACAGCACCAGACGGAACAGGGTGTTGTGGGCCACGACCAGGACGCGTTCGCCCGGGTGCGCGGCGGCGATGCGGCGCAGGGCGGCCGCCCCGCGGTCGGCGGCGGCTGCAGGGTCCTCCGCCGCCGGGAACGGGTGGGCCACCGGGTCGGTGCGGAAGGCCTGCGCGGCCGCCGGGTCCTCGGCCGCGAACTCCGCGAGCGTACGGCCCTCCAGCACCCCGAAGTCGCATTCACGCAGACCGGGTTCGCGGTGCGGGGTGAGACCGAGGGCCTTGCAGGCGGGTTCGGCGGTGATGACGGCACGGGACAGGGGCGACGTCCAGATCGCGTCGACCGGGTGGGCGGCGGCCCAGCGGCCGAGGGCCTCGGCCTGGGCGCGGCCCGTGTCGGTGAGGGGCACCTCGCTCACGCCGGCGTAGCGGTTCTCGGCGTGCCAGATGGTCTGTCCGTGACGGGTGAGGAGGAGGGTCGTGCCGGTGGTCATAGGGCGTGGTCCTTGGGGGCGTTGGCCGGTGCTCGGAGTCGGTGCGGGCGCGAGGTTGGGGCGCTCGCCCGCGCTTGCGGGGTGCCGCCTCTCTTCGGGACGGGTGCCGCCCCAGGCGGCACGAATGCCCGCAGCTGGGCGGGGGGACCCGCAGCTGGGCGGGCGGCGGAGCCGCAGCTCGGCGGGAACGGCTGGGGGGCGCGGCAGCCGCGTACTCACGAGCCAGCAGTATCCACCTCCACGCGTGCATGTGCGTGCGCCGCGACCGGGGGAGGGAGCCAGCCCCGGGTCGTGAGCTCGTCGATGAGGCGGGCGTACGGCTCCGCGAAGCGTGCGGTGCGGTCGGGGTGGGGTTCGACGGTCACGCCGGTGCGGACCATGGCCTCCGCGGCCTCCGGCAGACCCGGCGCCGCGCCCGCCCCGTACGCCGCCAGCGCCGCCATCCCCAGGGCCGGTTCCGTCTGCTGCGGTACGCGGGCCGGGCGGCCCAGGATGTCGGCGCGCAGTTGGTTCCAGTACGGGCTGCGGGCGGCGCCGCCCGTGAAGGTGAGGGGGCCGTCGAGGGGGGCGCCCAGGTGGTGCAGGTAGTCCAGGCACAGGCGTTCCGTGAAGGCGACGCCCTGGAGGAGCGAGGCCCACAGGTCGCCGTCGGACTCCGGTTCGCCCAGGGCGAGCGCGGAGGCGTCCGGGGCGAGGAAGGGGAAGCGCTCGCCGGGGGAGACCAGGGGGTAGGTGATCGCGCCGGACGGCTCGTACGCGGCGGCCAGCTTGTCCATGGCCGCCGGGTCGGCGCCGGGGAACGCCGCCGTGAGCACGCCGGCGCCCACGCTGGAGGCGCCGCCGGGCAGCCAACTCCCGTCCGGCGCACGGTGGTTGTAGACCACGCCGGTCGCGTCCCGGACCGGGGTCGGGGACGCGCCCTTGAGGACCAGCGTGGTGCCGAGCACCGAGTTCCAGGAGCCGGGGCGCAGGGCGGCGGAGGCGATCTGGGCCGCGCAGCCGTCGGTCATCCCGGCGATGACCGGGGTGCCGGCGGGGATGCCGGTGGCCTCCGCGGCCGTCGGGGAGACCTCACCGAGGAGGCTGCCGGGGCGTACGACGTCGGGGAACGCCCGCTCCGGGAGCCCCAGCTGAGGCAGCGCGGTCGGCCAGGCGTCGCGCTCCAGGTCGTAGCCGGTCTTGAGGGCGTGGCTGGAGTCGGCCGGGGGGAGTTCGCCGGTGAGGAGGGAGACGATCAGGTCCGGCTGGTGGGTGATCCGGCCCTGACCGTAGGCCTCGGTCAGCCACAGCGCCTTCGGAAGCGCCCAGGTGTCCTGCACCGCGAGCCCCGTCGCCCGCGCCCGTGCCGCCTCCTGCGTCGCGCGCCGGTCGTCGTACATCAGCGCCGGGCTCATCGGCCGCCCCGCCCCGTCCGTCAGCAGTACGGTCCCGGACGTCCCGCACACCGCGAGCGCGCCGACCCGCACCCGGGAGTGCCCCCGCAGCGCGGCCCGGGACGCCGCGCACAGCCCCTCCCACCACTCCCCCGGATCCTGCTCGTGCCGCGCCCCGTCCCGCCGCCCGGCGAGCGGGGCCGAACCGCCGCCGAGGACGGTGCCGTCCCCGGTGACCAGCAGGGCCCGGACACTCTGGGTCCCCAGGTCGATCCCGAGCCACGCCTCCTGCTCGTCCGCCATCCGGACCTCCTGCCCTTGCGGGCCGTTCGCACATCCCGATCCGTGAACTTCTCACTCTGCACTGAGATTTTCCCGTGCGCGAGGGATTGACGCCCAACTTCCGCCGTTCCACCCTCGGTTAACGAGTCGACTCGCCGTGTTAACCCAGCACACCCGGATGGCCGAACCCCACGTGGAGGTCACGGATGGACATGCACGTGCCCGATCGCCGCCGCTTCCTCGCCCTGACCGCCGCGGCCGCCGCGACCCCGCTGCTCGCGGCCTGCGGGGCCGGGTTCGGCGGTGACGACAACAAGAGCGACGGCTCGGCCGCGGACGACGTCACCGGCTCCTTCGACTGGAAGCGGGAGAAGGGAACGACCGTAAAAGCGCTGCTCAACAAGCACCCGTACACGGACGCGCTGATCGCCGACCTGAAGTCCTTCACCGAGAAGACCGGCATCAAGGTCGAGTACGACGTCTTCCCCGAGGACAACTACTTCGACAAGCTCACCGTCGACCTGTCCAGCGGGCGTGCCTCGTACGACGTCTTCATGCTGGGCGCGTACATGGTCTGGCAGTACGGCCCACCCGGCTGGCTCGAAGACCTCGGCCCCTGGATGCGCAACTCCTCGGCCACCGGCGCCGAATGGGACCAGGCCGACTTCTTCCCGAACCTCCTCCAGGCCGACCAGTGGTCCCTGAAGGCGGGCGCGCCGCTCGGGCAGGGCGGGCAGTACGCGCTGCCGTGGGGCTGGGAGACGAACGTCGTCGCCTACAACACGGACGTCTTCACCAAGCTCGGCCTCAAGCCCGCCGAGACCTTCGACGAGCTGCGCGAACTCTCCGGGACCATCAAGCGGAAGGCGCCGGGCGCGGGCTTCGACGGCATGTACGGGATCGCCGTACGGGGGTCGCGCAGCTGGGCCACCATCCACCCGGGCTTCATGACCATGTACGCCCGCAACGGCCTGCGCGACTTCACAGTCCAGGGCGGGAAGCTCACACCCGCCATGAACACCCCGGAGGCCGTCGCCTTCACCGAGGACTGGGCCGGCATGGTCAAGCAGGGCGGGCCGCCGTCCTGGACGTCGTACACCTGGTACCAGTGCTCCAGCGACCTCGGTGCGAAGAAGGCCGGGATGCTGTTCGACGCGGACACGGCGGCCTACTTCCAGGCCGTCGAGGGGGCGAGCCCCGCCTCCGGGAAGATCGCCTTCCACCCCGGTCCGAAGGGGCCGGACGGGTCACTCGCCACCAACATGTGGATCTGGTCGCTCGGCATGAACGCCAAGAGCAAGAAGAAGAGCGCCAGTTGGCTGTTCCTGCAGTGGGCGACCGGCAAGGAGCACCTGCTCAAGAGCGCGATCACGCACAACCACATCGACCCGGTACGGAAATCGATCGCCGATGACGCCGCCTACAAGAACAAGATGAAGAACCTCCCCGGCTTCATCGAGACCTTCGAGACCGTCGTCGACCAGACGAAGATCCAGTTCACCCCGCAGGCCCAGTTCTTCGACGCGACCACCAGCTGGGCCGCCGCCCTCCAGGAGATCTACGGTGGGCAGGGCGCGGAGTCGGTGCTCGACGGGCTGGCGGGCGACCTGGCCGACAAGGTGGGCTAGCGCGATGGGATGGCGGCTGACCCTGCGCCCGTACGTCCTGATCGTCCCCGCCCTGCTGCTGACCTGCGGGATCCTCTACCCCTTCGGACTCGGCCTCTACTACACGCTGTTCGACTTCTCGGCGAGCAAACCGCAGCCGGACATGGTGCGGTTCGAGAACTACGAGACCGTCTTCACGCAGGAGGCCTTCTGGAACTCGGCATGGGTGACGGTGCTGTACGCGGTCGGGGCGGCTGCCGTCGAGACCGTCCTCGGGGTCGCCGTGGCCCTGCTGCTGCACCGGTCGACGATCGTCGGGCGGGTGCTGGAGAAGATCCTCATCCTGCCGCTGATGATCGCCCCCGTCATCGCGGCGATCATCTGGAAGCTGATGCTCCAGCCGTCCGTCGGGGTGATCAACTACCTGCTGAAACCCTTCGGGCTGGGCGGAGTCCAGTGGACGGACACCCCGACCGGCGCACTGCTGTCGTCCATCGCCGTGGACGTCTGGGTCTACACCCCGTTCGTGGCGATCCTCGCCCTCGCCGGCCTGCGTTCGCTGCCCACCTCCCCCTTCGAGGCGGCCGCCGTCGACGGGGCGGGCTGGTGGTACACCTTCCGGCGGCTGACGCTGCCGATGCTGTGGCCGTACGTCCTCGTCGCGGTGATCTTCCGGTTCATGGACTCGCTGAAGGTGTTCGACATCATCTACGCCCTGACGGAGGGCGGCCCGGGCGACTCGACCGTCGTCCTGCAGATCCGGGCGTATCTGGAGGCGATCCGCTTCCAGCGGTACTCCTTCGGGATCAGCTACACGATCGTGCTGTGGGCCGTGGTGTATCTCGCCGCGATGGTGCTGGTGAAGCACCTGGGGAAGATCCAGCGGAAGGCGGCGGAGGTGGCTGCCAAGTGACGCTCAGGAAACGGCTGTCGGGGTGGCTCGCGGACGCCGCCCTCATCCTCTACTTCGTCTTCGCGCTGTTCCCGATCGCCTGGATGGTGATCCTGTCGCTGAAGCCCACGAACCAGCTCTTCTCCACCTACTTCTCCTTCTCGCCCACGCTCGACGGCTACCGCACGGTCCTCGGCGACAGCGAGGGCATCCCGTTCGTCCGGTTCTTCGTCAACAGCCTGGTCGTGTCGCTGGGCGCGGTGGCCCTGTCGCTCCTCGTCGGCCTTCCGGCGGCGTACGCCTCGGCGCGCTGGCGGTTCAAGGGCTCCGAGAACCTGATGTTCACGCTGCTGTCGTTCCGGTTCGCGCCCGAACTGACCGTGATCATCCCGCTGTTCGTGCTGTACCAGAAGCTCGGGCTGTTCGACACGTACGTCGGCATGGTGTGGGTGCTCCAGCTGGTCACACTGCCGCTGATCGTGTGGATCATGCGGTCGTACTTCGCCGACCTCACACCCGAGCTGGAGCAGGCGGCGCTGCTGGACGGCTACAGCCGCAAGCAGGCGTTCTTCAAAGTGGCGATCCCACTGGTCAAGCCCGGTATCGCGGCCGTGTCGCTGCTCGCCTTCATCTTCGCCTGGAACAACTTCGTCTTCCCCCTCATCCTCACCTCCAACGAGGCCCAGACCGTGACCGTCGGCGCCCTGTCCTTCCTAGGCGGCGACCGGCCCAAGTACAACCTCACGGCCGCGGCCGCGCTGGTCTCCGTCGTACCGCCGCTGCTGCTCGCGCTGACGATCCAGCGGTATCTGGTGCGGGGGCTGTCGTTCGGGGCGGTGAAGTCATGAGCACGGCCATCGCGCTGCGCGGGATCCGCAAGACGTACGGGAAGAACACGGCCCTCGACGGACTGGAACTGGACGTGGCGGAGGGCGAGTTCTTCTGTCTGCTCGGCCCGTCCGGCGCGGGCAAGACAACCACCCTCAAAACGGTCGCCGGCCTCGAACAGCCCGATGCCGGCACGGTCGAACTCGACGGCAAGGACATGCGGGGCGTCGAGCCCTACGACCGTGGCGTCGCGATGTGCTTCGAGAGCTACGCCCTCTACCCGCACAAGTCGGCCTACGACAACCTCGCCTCGCCGCTCCGCTCCCCGCGCCACCGCCTCCCCGCCGCGCAGGCCCGGGAGCGGATCGGTGAGATCGCCGAACTCCTCGGCATCTCCGCCCTGTTGGACCGCCCGGTCGGCCGGCTCTCCAACGGCCAGCGGCAGCGCGTCGCCCTCGGCCGGGTCCTGGTCCGCCCCGCCCGCGCCTTCCTCCTCGACGAGCCCCTCTCCCACCTCGACGCCAAGCTGCGCCAGCAGATGCGGGCCGAGCTGAAGGCGATCGGGGCCGTGCAGCGCACGACCACCCTGTACGTCACCCACGACTCCGTCGAGGCGCTGGCGCTCGGCGACCGGATCGGGGTCATCCGGGACGGGCGGCTCGTGCAGACGGGCACGCGGGAGGAGATCTGGTACCGGCCCTCCGACACGGAGGTCGCGCGGGCCTTCGGACGGCCGCGGATCAATCTGCTGCCGGGAGTGGTGACGCAGGACGGGGGGTTCCGTTCGGCGGACGGGACGATCGAGCTGCCGGTCGGTGCGCAGGCGGCTCCCGGCACCGACGTACTGATCGGGCTGCGCCCCCGCGACATCACCCTGCACGGCCCCGGGCACGAGCTCACCGGCACCGTCTATGTCACCGAGGTGCTCGGGCGGTCCGTCGAGGTCACCGTCCGGCTGGGCGAGCAACAGGTGTCGCTGGTCGCCCCGCGCTCCGACACGACGGGGCTGCGGCCCGACGATCCGGTCCGGCTGTCGGTCCGGCCTGAGAACCTGCTGCTGTTCGAGGCCGACCGGCCGGAGCGCCCAGGACGACGGATCGAGACACGATGAGCACCAGCAACAGCACCCCGCAACAGGGTCCCGCCGCCCGTCAGGCCGCCATGGCCGAGCGGGTCCTCGCCGACGGCTCCGCGACGGCCGCCGAGCTGGCCGAGCACTTCGGGGTGAGCCTGATGACGATCCACCGCGACCTCGACGAGCTGGAACGGCAGGGCATCGTAAGGAAGTTCAGGGGCGGAGTGACGGCCCAGCCGTCCGGTGTCTTCGAGTCGAACGTGCAGTACCGCCTGAAGACCATGCGCGCCGAGAAGGCCGCCGTCGCCGACCGCGCGCTGAAGCTGATCGAGCCCGGCATGGCGATCATGCTGGACGACTCCACCTCCACCCTGGAGATAGCCCGCAGACTGCGCCTCGGCGAGACAACCCCCCTCACGGTCGTCACCAACTTCCTGGAGGCGATCAATCTCCTCTCCGACCAGCGCGGCATCCACCTGATGGCCCTCGGCGGCGACTACGACCCGCTGCACTCGTCGTTCCTCGGCGTGTCCTGCGTCGAGGCGATAGAGCAGCTGCGCGTGGACGTCTGCTTCGCGTCGACGTCGGCCGTGCGCGGGGGTTACGCCTACCACCAGGAGCAGCACATCGTGTCGGTGAAGCGGGCCATGCTCGACGCGGCCGCCCGCAACGTCCTGCTGATCGACCACACCAAGCTCGCCAGGGTCGCCCTGCACCGGGTGGTCCCGCTCTCCCGCTTCGACCTGCTCCTCGTGGACGACGGGGCGTCGGCTCAGGCGCTGCGGGACCTGGACGAGCACAAGGTCACCTACGAAGTCTGCGCCCGGACAGGTCCTGGGGCACCGACCGTGACGAAGGGCAGCGATGACCGAGCTGGAGCTACGTGATCTGCGCAAGACCTATTCGGCGCGGGGCCGACCGTCGGTGGAGGCCGTACGCGGCATCGACCTGACCCTGCGCTCCGGCGAGCTGCTCGGCCTCCTCGGCCCGTCGGGCTGCGGAAAGTCGACCACCCTGCGGATGATCGCCGGCCTGGAGACGGTGACCGGCGGGGACATCCTGGTCGGCGGTTCGTCGGTGACCGCCCGCCCGGCGCAGCAACGCAACATCGGCGTCGCCTTCGAGAACTACGCCCTCTACCCACCCCTGACGGTGGCGGAGAACCTGGCCTTCGGCCTGAAGGCCCGCAGACGAGCCGACCGGGGCGACGTCGACCGCAAGGTCAAGGAGATCGCCGAACGAGTCGACCTCACCCCCCTTCTCGACGCCCGCCCCGCCGGCCTCTCCAGCGGCCAGAAGCAGCGCGTGTCCCTGGCTCGCGCCCTGATCCGCGAACCGGACGTGCTGCTCCTGGACGAACCCCTGTCCCACCTCGACGCGGCCCAGCGCGACACGACCCGCCGCGAACTCAAACGCATCCAACGCGACCTGGGCCACACCACCATCCTGGTCACCCACGACCAGGAGGAGGCCCTCTCCCTCGCCGACCGGATCGCCGTGATGAAGGACGGCGTCATCCAACAGCTCGGCACCCCCTACGAGATCTACGACAGCCCGGCCAACGTGTTCGTCGCGGACTTCGTCGGCGAGCCCGCGATCAACCTCCTGCCCGGCATCGCGGACACCGACGCCCACGCCCGCCTCTCCGACACCCTGCGGATCGCCCTGCCGGTACCGGTGACGGCAGGCCGGAAGGTGATCGTCGGGATCCGCCCGGAGGACCTGGCACTCACCGGCGCCGACGGCCTTCCGGCCCGCGTCGTGGCCCACGAGCCCCTCCTCGAATCGGGCATCGCGACCCTCGCCCTCGACGGCGTCGAACGCCCCCTCGTCGTCCTCACCGCCCCCGAGGTACGCCTCGCCCACGACGACCGCGTCCACGTCACCGCCGACCCTCACCTCACCCATGTCTTCGACGCCGAGACAGGAGACTCCCTTCGATGACCAACGGGAACAGCGTGCGCGTGGTGGCCGCAGGCGATCACTTCATCCTGCCGTCGCTCATCACCGAGGCGCTCGGTCACCAACTCACCTGCGACGTGGACGAATTGACTCTCGGCTGGCCCCTTGATCCCTTCGGCCCGGTGGCCGAGGTGACGGAGGCGAGTGACGCCGAGGACGAGCTGATCGACGCGCTGGCGGGTGCGCAGGTGCTGGTCACCCAGATGGGCCCGGTGACCGAACGCGTCCTCGACGCCTGCCCGGACCTGCGGCTGGTGGTCGTGTGCCGGGGCGGCCCGGTCAACGTCAACCTGGACGCGGCCAAGCGACACGACGTCCGCGTCTGTTACGCCCCCGGCCGCAACGCCGCCGCCACCGCCGAGTTCACCGTCGGCCTGATGCTGGCGGCCCTGCGCCGGATCCCGCAGGCCCATGACCTCCTGGCCCGGCAGGGCAGTTGGGAGGGGGCGACGTACTACACGTACGAGCACAGCGGCCTGGAGCTGGAGGACCTGCCGGTCGGACTCGTCGGCTACGGGGCGGTGGGCAGCAGGGTCGCACGCGTGCTGTGCGCGTTCGGTGCGCGGGTCATGGTGTACGACCCGTACGTCCACGGCGAGATCCACGGCCTGCGGATCACCTCCCTCGACGACCTCCTGCGCCGCTCCCGCGTCATCACCCTGCACGCCCGCCTCACCACCGAGACCCGCGACCTGATCGGCGCCCGCGAACTCGCCCTGCTGCCCCAGGGCTCGGTGGTCGTGAACGCGGCACGGGGGCCGCTGCTGGACGAGGAGGCGCTGTGCGACGCGCTGGAGAGCGGGCACTTGTCGGCCGCGGCCCTGGACACCTACGTACAGGAACCCCTGCCCCCGCACTCACGGCTGCACGCCCTCGCCGACCGCGTGGTCCTTACCCCACACCTGGGCGGAGCGTCCCGCGCGGTGGCGGAGAAGGCGGCGGCGATCGCGGCGGCGGAGGTGGGCCGCTGGGCGCGTGGAAAGCCACTCGCGCACTGCCTGACCTGAGAGCCGGTTGCGCGAGAGCCGGTTTCGGGCGCGTGCCCACCAACCTCACCGGGCCGACGACACCGGCCGCGAGGGAGCCGAAGGGCGCGCCGGTGTCGAGACGGCTGGGGGTACCCCCTCTGGGGGAGCGCGGAGGCGCGAAGCGCTGAGCACGATCGCCGTCTCGACACCGGCTGAAAGCGCCCGGAGGCGACCGAGCCAAACATTCGGCACACCGGCTGCAAAAGGTACGTCCAAGCCGACCGAGCAAAAACATGAGGAGCCGCGTCATGTACGTCGGTATCGATGTAGGCACGTCCACGGTGAAGGCCGCAGCCTTCGACGCCACCGGCCGTGAACTGGCCGTCGCGGCCCGCCCGGTGGGCCTCGCGCTGCACGGCGGGGTGGTCGAGCAGGACATGGACGAGCTGTACGGCGCGGTCGTCGCCGTGCTCCAGGAGGTCACGGAACGCGCCCCGGACCCGGTCGCCCTGGCCGGCCTGACCGGACAGGGCGACGGCGTATGGCTGGTCGACGGGGACGGGCGACCGGTGCGGCCCGCCGCCTCCTGGATGGACGGGCGGGCGCATGAAGTGGTCGACCGCTGGCTGGCGGACGGCACGTTCGAGACGGTGTTCCGGCGGACGGGGAGCGCGATGTTCCCAGGGTGTCCGGGGCCGCTGCTGGCGTGGCTGGACAGTCACGAGCCGAAGGCGCTGGATGCCGCGAGGGCCGCCCTGTACTGCAAGGACATGGTGTTCCAGCGGCTGACCGGGACGGGGCCGACGACGGACGTCTCGGACGCGTCGATGCCGTTCCTGGACCCACACACCCGGACGTACGACAACCGGGTCGTCGAACTGCTCGGTCTGACCCACCGCCGCGGACTCCTCGCCCCCGTCAGCGACCCGATCGCGACCGCGCGGACCCGCGGGGAGGGACTGCCGGCCGGGACGCGGATCGCGAACGGGCCGTACGATCTGCCGGCCTGCGCGCTCGGCGCCGGGGTGACGTCGCCGGGCGACGGTCTCCTCATCGTCGGCACCTGCCTGGCCAGCCTCGTCGCGACCACCGACCTCGACCTGACCGGTGAGCCGGCCGGCCTGTACATCAACACCGACCGCCCCGGGCACTGGCTGCGTGCGATGCCCGCGATGGTCGGTACGGCGGCGCTGGACTGGGTGCTGTCGACGACGGGCGTCCGGCACGAGGAGGTCGACGGGCTGCTGGCCGAGACCCCTCCGGGGGCGAACGGCGTGCGCGTACTGCCGTACTTCGCCCCCTCCGGTGAACGCGCCCCGTTCGTCGAACCCCGCCTGCGCGCCGAACTGTCCGGTGTCTCCCTGGAGTCGACCCGCGCCGATCTGGTCCGGGCGACCTGCGAGGGCATCGGCTACGCGGCCCGGCACTGCCTTCAGGCGGCGGGGCTCACCGGGTCGCTGGCCGTGTGCGGGGGCGGTACGCGCAGCCCTGCCTGGATGCGGCTGCTGGCCGACGTCCTCGGGCGGCCGCTCAGGGTCGTCGAGGGCGAGGTGGGCGCGCGGGGCGCGGTGCTGGCGGCGGCCGAGCGGTACGGGGTGGCGCTGGACGCGCGGGCGTGGACGCGGCCGACGGCGGTCGTCGAGCCGGACGCGGGCCGGGCGGCGTACTACACGAAGGGCTATGAGGAACACCTGACCCGGCTGACGGAGGCGCGCGGCCGGGCACGTGCCTGAAGAGCTGCCTGCCCTCTGCCGTACGACGAAAGGGAGTTGCATGCACCCGAGAGGTAGATCCCGTCGATCCCTGCTGCTCGCGGCCGCGGGCACCACGGCGGCCGCGGCCGTACCCGTGACGGCGGCGGCCGCCGAGCCGGCTGCGGCGAACACCGTCTCCCGCCCGCCGGGGCGGCCGATCGTCATCGGCCACCGTGGCGCGGCCGGCTGGCGCCCGGAGCACACGGCGGCCTCGTACACGTACGCCGTGCAGACCGGCGCCGACTGGATCGAGCCGGACCTGGTGCCGACGAAGGACCATGTGCTGGTGGTGCGGCACGAGAACGAGATCTCGCAGACGACGGACGTGGCGTTCCACCCGGAGTTCGCGGACCGCCGTACGACGAAGACGGTGGACGGGCGGTCGGTGACCGGCTGGTTCACGGAGGACTTCACGCTGGCGGAGCTGAAGACGCTGCGGGCGGTGGAGCGGCTGCCGCAAGTCCGCAACCGCAACACCGTGTTCGACGGCCGTGAGGAGGTGCTCACCTTCCAGGAGGTGGTCGACCTGGCGCGCGGGCTGTCGAAGGCATACGGCCGGACGATCGCCGTCTTCCCGGAGACCAAGCATCCGACGTACTTCCGCGGGCTGGGCCTGGCCCTGGAGCCGAAGCTGGCGGCCGCGATCCGGCGGGGCCGCCTCGGCCCGCGCGAGTGTGTCGTGCAGTCCTTCGAGCCGACGAGCCTGAAGCGGGTCGCGGCGGAGCGGCTGGGGATACCGCTGTGGCAGGCGCTGGGGACGACGGGTGGACCGTACGATCTCGTCTCGTCCGGTGATCCGACGACGTACAAGGACATGATGACGCCGGCGGGGCTGCGGGGGATCGCCGAGTACGCGGACTGGATCGGGCCGGACAAGTCGTCGGTGGCCGGTACGTCCCTCGTCGCGGACGCGCATGCGGCGGGGCTGCGGATCGGGCCGTACACCTTCCGCGCGGAGAACCAGTTCCTGCCGGCGGACTTGCGACGCGGTACCGGAGCCAATGATTTCGGGGACGCGTTCGCGGAGTACGCGCTGTACTACGGGCTGGGGGTCGATGCGGTGGTGACCGACTTCCCGGATCTGGCGGTGATGGCGAGGAGGGGTTGATGACGACGTTCAGACTGTCCGGCCCGACCTGCGGCGGGGTACCAGAGCGAACGATTTCGGGGACGCCTTCGCGGAGTACGCGCTGTACTACGGGCTGGGGGTCGACGCGGTGGTGACCGCCCGCGGCGGAGCCGCTGTTCGATGCAGCCCGGATCTGGCGGTGATGGCGAGGAGGGGTTGATGACGACGTTCAGACTGTCCGGCCCGACCTGCGGCGGGGTACCAGAGCGAACGATTTCGGGGACGCCTTCGCGGAGTACGCGCTGTACTACGGGCTGGGGGTCGACGCGGTGGTGACCGCCCGCGGCGGAGCCGCTGTTCGATGCAGCCCGGATCTGGCGGTGATGGCGAGGAGGGGTTGATGACGACGTTCAGACTGTCCGGCCCGACCTGCGGCGGGGTACCAGAGCGAACGATTTCGGGGACGCCTTCGCGGAGTACGCGCTGTACTACGGGCTGGGGGTCGACGCGGTGGTGACCGCCCGCGGCGGAGCCGCTGTTCGATGCAGCCCGGATCTGGCGGCGATCGCGAGGAGGGGTTGATGATCAGAAGCCGGGCATGCCCGACCTGCGGCACGATGCAGGAGTTCCGCAGGCTCGACGACAAGGAGAGGGCGGCGGTTCGTGCGGCGAAGGGGGACCGTCACTTCGTGAACGACCTCTGGCGCTGTACTGCCGTGGGCTGTCTGACGTATTTCCGCGCCGGCAACCTGGGCGACCGCGACCTCCTCCCCGAGACGTTTCGCAAGGAGGAGGCCGCTGCCGAGGAGTGACCCCTACAGGTTGGAGAAGTCCGGCCCCTTGGTGCGGGTGCGCTTGATCTCGTAGAAGCCCGGCACGGAGGCCACGGCGAGGGTGCCGTCCCAGAGCCTTGCGGCGTCCTCGCCCTTGGGGGCGGGGGTGACGACCGGGCCGAAGAACGCGATCTGCTCGCCGTCGGCGCCGGGGACGGCGATGACCGGGGTGCCGACCTCCTGGCCGACCTTGTCGATGCCCTCCTTGTGGGAGGCGCGCAGCTGCGGCTCGTAGGGGGTGCCGTCCCAGTGGTCCAGGAGGGAGTCCGGCAGGCCGACGTCCTTCAGGGCGGCGGCGACGGTCTCCTTGCCGGGGCCCTCTTCCTTGTTGTGGATGCGGGTGCCGAGCGCGGTGTAGAGGTCGCCGAGCACCTCGGCGCCGTGCTCCTCCTGTGCCGCGATGACGACCCGGACGGGACCCCACGCCTTGGTCTCCAGCAGCTCCCGGTACTGCTCGGGCAGTTCGTCGAGCTTGTCCTCGTTGAGGACGGCCAGGCTCATCAGATGCCAGCGGACCTCTATGTCGCGGACCTTCTCGACCTCCAGCACCCAGCGCGAGGTCATCCAGGCCCAGGGGCACAGGGGGTCGAACCAGAAGTCGACGGGGGTCTTGTCCGACATGTCTCTCCTCAAGGGGAAGCGTTTCCCCGGGGAACGTTCCTGGTCGGTCCGCCCATTCCCGCCTGCTGTGCGTCAGGTGCGCATGACAGGATCGGGGCTGTCCGCATACTGAACATCAACTCAAGGGAGTGCTGCCCGTGCCCGGTGAGAATCTGTCCCGCGACGAGGCCCGGGAGCGGGCTGCCCTGCTGTCCGTCGACGGGTACGACGTGTCCCTCGATGTGCGCTCCGCGCTCGGCGACACAGACCCGGAGGGCGGGGCGCCGCGCACCTTCCGCTCGGTCACCACGATCCGCTTCCGCTGCGCCGAGCCCGGCGCGACCAGCTTCGCGGACCTGATCGCGCCGAGTGTGACCGCCGTCTCCCTCAACGGCAAGGACCTCGACCCGAGCGAGGTCTTCGACGGTGCGCGGATCGTCCTGGAGGACCTCGCCGCCGACAACGAGCTGATCGTCGACGCCCAGTGCGCCTACTCCCGCACCGGCGAGGGCCTGCACCGCTTCGTCGACCCCGAGGACGGCGAGGTGTACCTGTACACCCAGTACGAGCCGGCCGACTCCCGCCGTGTCTTCGCGAACTTCGAGCAGCCGGACCTCAAGGCGCCGTTCCGCTTCGAGGTGCGGGCGCCCGAGGGGTGGACGGTGTGGAGCAACGGGGTGGGTGAACTCGCCGACGAGGTGTGGCGGTTCGCGGAGACCAAGCCGATCTCGACGTACATCACCTGCGTCGTCGCCGGCCCGTACCACTACGTCACGGACTCCTACTCCCGCACGTTCGCCGACGGCACGACGCTTCAGATCCCTCTCGGTGCCATGTGCCGCAAGGGCCTGGCCCCCTACTTCGACGCCGACGACGTCTTCCTGGTGACCAAGCAGGGCCTGGACTTCTTCCACGACCACTTCGACTACCCGTACCCGTTCGGGAAGTACGACCAGGCGTTCGTGCCCGAGTACAACCTCGGCGCGATGGAGAACCCGGGCCTGGTGACCTTCCGGGAGGAGTTCATCTTCCGGGGGAAGGTGACGCGGGCGTCGTACGAGGGCCGGGCGAACGTCGTCCTGCACGAGATGGCGCACATGTGGTTCGGCGACCTGGTCACCATGGAGTGGTGGGACGACCTGTGGCTGAAGGAGTCCTTCGCGGACTTCATGGGCACCTTCGCGAACGTGGGCGCGACCCGCTTCAAGGACGCCTGGATCACCTTCGCCAACCGTCGCAAGGCGTGGGCCTACCGCGCCGACCAGCTGCCCTCCACGCACCCCATCACGGCCGACATCCGCGACCTGCAGGACGCGAAGCTGAACTTCGACGGCATCACCTACGCCAAGGGCGCTTCCGTGCTGAAGCAGCTCGTCGCGTACGTCGGCCAGGACGCGTTCCTGGCGGGTGCGCGGCGCTACTTCAAGCGGCACGCGTACGGCAACACGCGCCTCGGCGATCTGCTGTCCGCGCTGGAGGAGACCAGTGGGCGGGACATGGGGGCGTGGGCGCGTTCCTGGCTCCAGACGGCGGGCGTGAACTCGCTGACGCCGCAGGTGCTGCTGGACGCGGAGGGCCGGATCGACGAGCTGGCGGTGGTGCAGGAGGCCGCCGAGTCGCACCCCGAGCTGCGCCCGCACCGGGTGGCGGTCGGCCTGTACCGGCGGGGTGAGGGCGGCGCGCTGGAGCGGTTCGCGCAGGCCGAGGTGGACGTCGACGGTCCCCGGACGGTCGTGGGGGAGCTGGCGGGCGCTCAGGCCCCGGAGCTGGTGCTGGTGAACGACGACGACCTGACGTACTGCAAGACCCGCTTCGACGAGACGTCCCTGGCCACGCTGCGGGAGCACCTGGGCTCGGTGACCGACCCGCTCGCCCGTGCCCTGTGCTGGTCGGCGCTGTGGAACATGACGCGGGACGCGCTGCTGCCGGCGCGGGAGTTCATCGAGCTGGTCCTGAAGTTCGCGGGGCGCGAGTCCGACATCGGTGTGCTGCAGATGCTGCACGCGTGGGCGAACTCGTCGCTGGTCCACTATGTGGCGCCGCAGTGGCGGCCGACCGGCGAACGGCTGCTCGCCGAGGGCGCGCTGCGGGAGCTGCGGGCCGCCGAGCCGGGCAGCGAGCAGCAGCTGGCGTGGGCGCGGTTCTTCGCGTCGGCGGCGTCGGGAGCGGAGGAGCTGGGACTGCTGCGGGATCTGCTGGAGGGCACGGAGAAGATCGAGGGCCTGGACGTCGACCAGGAGCTGCGCTGGGTGTTCCTGGGGCCGCTGGCCGAGCACGGGGTGGCGGACGAGTCGGTGCTGGCCGCCGAACTGGCCCGCGACGACACCGCCTCCGGCAAGCGCCACCAGGTGCGCTGCCTCGCCGCCCGGCCGTCGGCGGCGGTGAAGGCGCAGGCGTGGGCGCAGGTCGTCGAGTCCGACGCGCTGTCCAACGCGCTCGTCGAGGCGACCATCGCGGGCTTCGCCAAGCCGTCGCAGCGGGAGCTGCTCGCGCCGTACACCGACAAGTACTTCGCGGCGATCGAGCGGGTGTGGGCCGAGCGGTCGATCCAGATCGGCATGGACGTGGTCCGGGGTCTGTTCCCGGGGCTGCAGCAGTCGCAGGCCACGCTGGATGCGACGGACGCGTGGCTCGCGGCCCACGAGGACGCGGCGCCGGCGCTGCGGCGGCTGGTGCTGGAGGCGCGGGACGACCTGGCGCGGGGGCTGCGGGGGCAGGCGTGTGATGCGGCGGCGGCCGCGTCAACCGCATAAGACCTTTGGCCAACGATCACGGCCCTCCGTGACCGTTACGGAATTCAGGCAATAGCAGCCGTAACCCCTGGTCCAACCCGAACGGACCAGGGGTTTTCCGTGCCTACTCGGCATCCGAACACCCGTCCTTTAGTGCCGGGTTGTCCGTATTTGTCGACGGGCGTGTAACAGCGGTTAAAGGGCGGACGGGACGCGGGAACCTCCCGGTCATGAACCACAACACCCCGCTCCCCCCGGCCTCCCCCCGCCCCCTGCGCCACCTCTCCGAGGTGCACCGCCGTGTCATGACGACCGCACAGCTGAAGTCGCACGGCATCTCGCCCGCCGAGATGAACGAGCAGTGCCGCGCCGGCGGCCCCTGGCAGCAATTCCTCCCCGGCGTCTTCCTGCTCCACCCCGGCCCGCCGACCAGCGAGGAGCGCCTGCACGCGGTGCTGATGTACGCGGCGCGGGAACGGTCGCCGGGAGTGCCGTCCCAGCCGAACGCCGGCGAGGGACACTCCCCTGCCTACCCCGACGCGATGATCACGGGCCTCGCGGCGCTGACCCTGCACGGCTTCTCGGCCACGCCGCCGCTCACCGCGCTGGACCAGATCGACGTCCTGGTCCCCCGTATGCGCCGGCTGCGCTCCACGGGCTGCGCCCGCATCCTGCGCACCCCCGCGCTGCCCACCCCCCAGCAGGTGACGGGCCTCCCGGTGGCCCCAGTGCCGCGCGCCTTGGCCGACGCGGTGGCCGAACTGACGGACGCGAGCGCCGTACGCCGGCTGCTGACCGAAGCCGTCCGCGGCGGCCACTGCGAACCGGCGTCGGTGGTGCGGGAGTTGAACCAGGCGAAGCTCCTGTCCCGCCCGCACGTGGTGGACGCGGTGGACTCCCTGCTCGCCGAGGGCCGCGCGATCGCGGAGGACCGTCTGTACGAGATGGTCCACGTCCACGGCCTGCCCGACCCCGTCTGGAACGTCGACCTGCGCCTGCCCGGCGGCCCCCACCTCGGCGGCCTGGACGCCTACTGGCCGGAGCAGGCGGTGGCGGTGGAGCTGGACACCCGCGCGCCCCGCCAAGGCCATCGGCAGGACGACGACGCCCTGTGGTCGGAGTACGCCCGCAAGCGCGAACACCTGGAGCGCCTGGGCATCACGGTCGTGTACATCACCCCGAAGAAGCTGCGGGACGCCCTGGAGCAGCAGGCCGCGGTGGTCCGTACGGCCCTGATGGCGGCGGCGGACCGGGATCCGGCCGCGTATGTCGTGGTGCTGCCCCGGTAGTGACGGACCGGGAAGGCAGCGCCAGGAGGGGAGAGGAGGGGCCGCCGGGTCGTCGGCGGCCCCTCTTCGTGTCGGCGCTGTCAGGCGGCCGGACAGTCGATGGCGACGGCCCGGCGGGCTCCCGCGGTCCGGGCGAAGTGGGTGCGCAGCCGGTGCCACGCGGTCCGGCCCCGCCGGGTGTCGTCCGGCACGACCGGTGCGTCCGGCAGGGCCGACAGGGCACCGGCCCTGATCTGCCAGTCCTCGAACACGCCGCGGAACACCTGGTGTTGCTCCTGGAGCGGCACCGAGCGCCTCACTGCAGCCACGACGGCCTCCTTCACATCCACGCACTCGTCGATGGATCGAAGGTAACGAGGAATGGCTCGCTGATACCGTCCAATGGCATGCGGGAATCACAGACCAATCTGGCGGGCGATCTGCTGCTGCACCTGGGACGGCCCGGCGAGGGACCGCTGCACGAGCGGGTGAAGCGGGCGCTGCGTACGGCGATCAGGGACGGGCGCATCGAGGTCGGCACCGCTCTGCCGCCGAGCCGGCAGCTCGCCTCCGATCTGGGCTGTTCGCGCTGGGCGGTCACGGAGGCGTACAGCCAGCTGGTCGCCGAGGGATATCTGGAGGCGCAGACCGGCTCCGCCACCCGGGTGCGCTGGACGAACGACGCGGACGCCGCCGCCGGGCGCCGCGCACCGCGCCGGGCTCCCGAGGCGCGCTTCGACCTCGGACCGGGTCTGCCGGACCTGCGCGCGTTTCCGCGCCGCCGGTGGGCCGAGGCGGTACGGGCGGAGGTGACCACCACGGCGTTCACGGAGTTCGGATACCCGCCGGCCGGCGGTCACCCCCGGCTCAGGCGGCTGCTCGCCGAGTATCTGGGCCGCTCCCGCGGTGTCTTGGCGACCCCGGAGGACGTGACGGTGTGCACGAGCGTGACCGACGGGGTACGGCGCCTGTGCCACGCCCTGCGCGCCGAGGGCATCACCGCGGTCGGTTGTGAGGAGCCGGGCTGGACGCGGCTGCGCGACGTGATCCGCGCCGCGGGTCTGGACCCGGTGCCCGTGCGCACGGACGGCGGGGGTCTGCGCGTCGCCGACCTCGCCGGACACGGCGGCCTGCGGGCCGTACTGACCAGCCCTGCGCACCAGTTCCCGCTGGGCAGCGTGCTCGCCCCCGAGCGGCGCGCCGCCCTGCTGCAGTGGGCTCGCCAGGTGGACGGTGTCGTACTGGAGGACGACTACGACGCGGAGTTCCGCTACGACCGTCGTCCGGTCGCGGCCCTGCAGGGCATGGACCCGTCTCGCGTCGTCCTGTTCAAGTCGCTCAGCAAGATACTGTCCCCGGCGCTCGGCATCGGGTGGATCGTGGCACCGCCCCGCTGGACCCGGCACCTGCACCGGTCCGACCAGACGGCGACCCAGCCGCCGACTCTCGACCAGCTGGCCTTCGCCACGCTGCTGGAGTCGGGCGCGTACGACCGTCACCTGCGCGCCTGCCGGAAGCGGTACCGCGACCGGCGCGACGCGCTCGTGCGGGCCCTCGCCGACGAGTTGCCCGGCGCGCCGGTCTCCGGCATCGCCGCCGGGCTCCATCTCATTCTCCGGCTGCCTGCCGACGTGGACACCGCCGCCGTGGTCCGGGCGGCGGGCGCCCGGTCGTTGCGCATCGCCGACCTCGCGGCTTGTCACGCCACCGAGGACCACGCCGATCACGGCCTGGTCCTCGGGTACGGGAATCTCGCGGACGGGGCGGTGGAGGAAGCCGTACGGCATCTTCGCGAGGCGATCGACGAGTGCGGGGGGCTCCGCCGGTGATTCAGCCCCGCGCCCCTCAGGGCGTTCGGCCGGCCGTCGGTACAGCGGTGTGCAGACGGTCCATGAGGGCCGCGTAGGAGGCGATCATGCGGGTGCGGCTGAAGAGTTCGCGGCTCGCCGCCAGGGCCGGGGCGTACGCGGCGCGGTCGGTCACCGCGGCCGTCCAGGCGGCGGCGATCGTGTCGGGGTCCGGTGCCGTGACGATGCCGCGGCCGGCCACGATCGCCGCGCTGTCGCCGACGTCGGTGGTCACGGGTACGGCCCCGCACATCATGCCCTCGATCAGGCACAGGGGCGCCGCCTCGCCCCAGGTCGAGGTGAGGGCGACCACGTCGGCACCGGCGTAGACGGTCTCCATGTCGCGGCGGACGCCGAGCAGGTGCAGTCGGCGCCGGTCGGGTCCGAGCGCGGCCGCGATGTCGGCGTCGAGCGCCGGGTTGGCCGCGGTCATGCCGGCGCCGCACATCAGGACGTGACCGTTCGGGGTGCGGCGCAGCCACGCCGCGGCGGCGCGGAGGAAGAGCGGGACGTTCTTCATCGCGTCGTAGCGGGCGGCGTAGACCACCACCGGCGCCGGGTGCTCGATGCCGAGGTCCGTGCGCAGGGCCAGCCGCCGGGCCGGGTCGGGGCGGAAGCGGAGCAGGTCCACGCCGTTCGGGATCACGTGCAGCAGGTCGGACGGTATGCCGGCCGCCTCGTACGCGGCCCGTGTCGACTCGGCGCAGCAGACGCAGGCGGCCACCGTGCCGTCGGCGATGGCGGCCTTGAGGTCGGCCAGGGACGAGCCCTGGTTCTCCGGGTCCGAGCGGTGCAGGCAGACCACGACCGGGCGGCGCGGCAGGCCCGCCTGGTTCAGCAGGGCGAGGGGCTGTTCCTTCAGGGAGAGGATGACGTCGGCCCCGGCCATGGCCCGCGCGGTCTCGGCCAGCTCCGGCCCGGTGAATATGGCCGGATCACCACTTGCGGGAAGGACCCGGCCCAGTGAGGTGACGCCCACCCCGGTCGCCGTCAGCGACCGGTAGCAGGCGTCGTCCTCCATGCGCTGGCGGGTCGCCTCCCGGTGCACCTCGCCGTGAATGCTCAGCACGCGGTGGTGCTGGCCGCCCTCCATGAGCCCCAGCACCACGTCGCTGTGCACGATCCTGGCCCCGCCGGAGAAGAAACCGTCGTAGACCGACAGCACACGCAGTCCGTTTTCCGCGCGCACATGATCACCCGCCTTGCACACATATCAAGCCATCCCCGTGAAGTCCGGGTTAGCCGATATGAGGCGGTACGGACATTACATCCGAATTAACGCGGTGCTTCGTCTCCGTGTCCGCTCGATTGCCGGCCCTCACCGGCTCCTTTCCGCAGAACTCGGCCTCGATCACCGCGGCCGTGTCGCCCGACCAGTCCCCGTTGAAGTTGAAGGCGAGGGAACGGCGGCCGTCCTTCGTCGTGATCGCCTCGGATATGGAGCCGTGGATGCCGCCACCGTGGCCCCAGACGGTGACGCCGCAGCTCAGCGTGGCCTTCATCAGGCCGAGCCCGTAGCCGTTGCCCTCGTCCAGGGGGACCGTCGTGGTCATCTCGGTCAATTGCTCGCGCGGGAGGAGCTTGCCCCGCAGGAGCGCCGCGTAGAAGCGGTTGAGGTCGCTCGAGTCGGAGATCATCTCGCCGGCCGCGTAGGCGATGGACGGGTTGATCTTCGTGACGTCGTACGTCGGGCCCGTCGCCGTCTCGGCCAGCTTGGAGTACGCAAGGCTGCTGGGCTGCGGCACCGTCACCCGCGTGCCGGGGACCGACGTGGCGGTCAGGTGCAGCGGCTTGATGATGCGCTCGCGGATCGCGTCGCCGTACGGGCGGCCCGTGGCCTTCTCGATCACCATTCCGGCGAGCACGAAGTTGGTGTTGGAGTAGTTCCAGGACGTCCCCGGCTCGAAGTCCGGCTTGTGGGTCATGGCGAGCGCGACGAGTTCGCCGGGCTTCTTGGTGTCGTAGCGGTGCTCGAAGAAGCCGTCCTTCAGGAAGTACGTACGGCCGAAGTCCTCGTCCGCCGTGTAGTTGAAGATGCCGCTGGTGTGGTTGAGAAGCTGACGGAGGGTGATCCGGCTGCCGTCGTGGCCGTTGCCCCGGACCACTCCCGGCAGCCACTCCTCCACCGTGTCGTCCAGCGACAGCCGCCCCTCCGCCTCCAACTGGAGCAGCACGGTGGCCACGAAGGTCTTGGTGATGCTGCCCACGCGATAGCGGTCCTGCGCCGAACGCGGTTTCCCGCTCTTGAGGTCGCCGACGCCCTCCGTGGCCGACCATTCGCCTCGGCCGTCCTTCGCGGTCGCCGTCACGCCGGGGACGCCGGCGTCGACCGCGGCCTCGATGGCTTTGCGGGTCGCGTCGTGGCGGGACGTGTCGGGTGCGGCCACCGCGGGTGCGGCGAGGGCCACGGACAGCGCCACCGCCGTCGCCGCCACCAGGCTCATGCGTGTCGTACGTACGCTCATGTCTCTCCCCCTTGTCCTCCGCTCACGTCGAGCGGCGTCGGGGGAAGAGACCCGGGCCGGTGCTGCGAAGGTTGAAGAGGGATACGGGAGTTGAGCGTGTTTCAGCCCTTCTTCAGCACCAGTTCCGTGTTGCGGTCCTTGCGGTCGCCCGCCAGGGTCGAGCGGGCGCCGGGGGCGTTGAAGGACAGCTCGCGGTAGAGGGCGGCCAGGCCCGTCTGGGAGTGGTCGGTGAAGTCCGTGGCGTGCGGGGCCGAGGACTCGATCAGGGTGGTGAAGAGGGAGATCGTGCCGTCCTTGTTGTCCACCACCTCGATGATCCGGGCGAGTTGGGGGAAGTCGACGTGGGAGGCGGTGGAGATCTCCCAGAAGGAGCCGCCGCCGGCGCCGGAGCGCGGGGTGATGACGTTCTTGTGGATGTGGCCGTTCACCCAGGCGAGGACGTTGCGGTGACCGGTGAGCAGCTTGACCACCTCGGCGCCGCCCACGCGCCGCTCGTTCGGGCGGGCCGGGTCGCGGCGGAGGTTGCCCATCGTCTCGCTGGTGTGATGGCTGAAGATGATCGCGTACGAGTCCTTGTTCTCCCGCAGCGTCCGGTCCAGCCAGTTGAACTGGGCCGCCCCGATGGACCCTTCGTAGTGGCCGCCGGGATCGGTGGTGTCGAGGCTGATGCCGATGACGTCGTCGGCGATGCGGAAGCTGTAGTACTGGGTGCCCGCGTCCAGGTTGGCCGTCGAGTAGCCGTGCCCCACCGGGCCGAGGCCCCGGTGGGCCGGGTTCAGGTGGGCATGCAGATACTCCCTGGGCGTGAACGGGGCCCGGCTCTCGTCCGGCGTGACCGAGCGCATCGAGCGGGCGTGGGCCTTGAGGAAGTCCTTGAAGACGGTGCCGCGCGGGTCCTTGTCCTGCTTGAGGGAGTCCTGGAGCTTCTTGGCGTCCGCGGCCGAGACGTTCATCAGCTTCTTGCCGCCGACGGCGAGGTCGGTCAGGTAGGAGTCGCTGTGCGAGGCGTAGGTGCCGAGCGGCATCGCGTCGTGGTTGCCGACCGTCGAGTACCACGGGATGTTCAGGCCGGGGCTGCGCAGTTCGCGGATCGCGGCGGCGAGGAAACCCTCGATGTACGGGAAGCCGAGCTGCTTGTCGGCGTCGCGGACGCTGTCGTCGGCCTGCCAGTACAGCTTCAGGCCGCTGTTCTGGACGCCCTCGTAACTCCGCGGGTCACCGGTGTTGGGGGTGACACGGCCGCCGCTCATCACCGTCAGGAACCACTCCAGCTCGGACTTGGCGTTGTTGTCCGTGTTGTCGCCGGTGGTCATGGCGAAGTGGAACGGGGCACCGGTGACGGGGGCGCCCCGCAGCGCGTTGATCCGCTCGACGAGCGCGACGGCGCCCGGCACGGTCAGCGCCTCCTGCGGCCGCCAGGCGTGCACGTCGGTCGAGCGCAGGTACTCCAGCCGCAGCGGGTGCTGGGCGTCGATCAGGTGCAGGTCGGTGAGCTGGACGAAGGCGGCGAGCGCCGTACGCCGGCTCTCGCGCCCCGACTTGGCCGCCGCCAGGTTCTCGCGGACGACCCGCTTCCAGCCGGGGCCGTGGCCGAGCCGCCGGTAGCCGGAGGTGCCGCGCGGGGTGGCGACCGAGGTGAGGGTGGTGCCCCGGGTGTACGGCGCGAGCGCGACCGGCAGTCTGCGGGAGGCACCGACGGGCGCCTCGGCGGCGGCGTTGCCCGCGGCGGCGCCCGGTGCGCTCGCGGGGGTCGTGGTGGTGGCGGCCTGGCTTTCGGTGGGCCGCAGGGCGTAGCCGACGCCCGCGGAGAGGGTCACCGCTCCGGTGGCGGCGAGCAGGGTACGGCGGTGGACCCCCAGCGCGGAGCTGGCGACAGAGCGTATGCGCGACATGGCGCGGTCTCCCCGAGTGCGAACGCGTCGGCAGTGGTCGCGGGTGGTCGCCGAGGCGAACCTCCCGCTCACTGTGGATCGTTGGCACCGGGGATGACCTGTGCATGAACATGGCGGCAACGGGCAGCGCCGATCACCGTACGTGGATCTTGGCCCACCCTCCGCGTCCACGGCCGCTCCTTCAACGGCCGGAACGCGGTCACTCAGTGTTCATCTTCCGGGGTAGTGAAGCTATTTCCCGGCGGTTTGGATCCGCCCCGCGGCCGGCCGTTCGCGCCACAGCGCCAGCCCCTTGTCGACCATGGAGACGCGGGTCAGACCCGTCACATCGTCCAGGGGGTGCCAGGCCGCCATGTCGGTGGAGCCGTTGGCCTCGTAGCGCAGATCGCCGCCGGTGATCCGGGCCTCGTAGACGAGCCGTACGCCGTGGTGGTCGACGGCCCGGCCGAAGCGGCGGATCGGGAACACGCGATGGGAGGAGTCGATGCCCAGCAGGCCGGTGGGCTCGACGAGGTAGCCGGTCTCCTCCTCCACCTCCCGCACGACCGTGTCGTAGGGATCCTCACCGTGCTCCATGCCGCCGCCGGGCAGGACCCACTCGTAGCCGCCGCCGGGCGCCGGGGAGCGCGCGAGGAGGAGCTGTCCGTCACGTACGCAAATGGCGTAGGCCGCCACCCTCAACTTCTTTTGCACGTAGGGACGTTAGTCGCCCGGGACCGAATCGGCAGGTGAATATCCAGCATTACGGGCGCCTTGCCCTCTTCGTTCCCACTCACCCCAATTGCATAGGGGGTTTCCCCCATCCCTCCATTTCGATTCGGTCAACTCTTCCCAAACATCCTTCCCTTGCGTAAGGCTGTGCGGTCGTCCGGTATCGCATACCGGACAGCCGATGCTCCTTTACCAACAAGGGATGCCGATGACCCTCACCCCCCAGCGCGAACCGAAGCCGGGCGCGAGACGCGCGGCCCGCATAGCCGTGGCCGCAGGTCTCGTCGCCGCGCTCTCCGCGGCCGGGCCGATACCCATGGCCATGGCCGGGGACCCCGCGCCCGCCGCGGCGGACCCGAGCGTCAAGTCCGCGCACGACAAGCTCGGTTCGGCCGACGCCGATCTGCTCGCCGAGGCCAAGGCCGACGGCGACAAGAACGTCACGATGATGGTCGCGACCGCGCCCGGCCAGACCGAGAAGGTCGCCGAGCAGCTGGACGCGGTCGGCTCTGTGGGCCGTACCTACGA
Organism: Streptomyces cyaneus; assembly: GCF_004028635.1. Taxonomy (GTDB): domain Bacteria; phylum Actinomycetota; class Actinomycetes; order Streptomycetales; family Streptomycetaceae; genus Streptomyces; species Streptomyces cyaneus. The sequence goes on from NZ_ML138678.1 coordinate 1,099,705, forward strand.
CAAGCTCGGCTACGTCCGGGCCACCGTCCCCACCGGCAAGGCCGACTCGGCCATCGCCGCGGCGGCGAAGCTCTCCTCGGTGCACGGCATCGACCTGCGCGAGGAGATACCCCTGGAGGACCCCGCCGTCGACACGAAGGCGTCGACGGCCGCCGCGACCTCGTACTCCGCGCCGAACAAGAACACCCCGGCCGAGAACCCGTACAACCCGTCCTTCGAGACGGGCGCCGTCGACTTCGTGGATGACCACCCGAAGGCGGACGGCCGCGGCATCACCATCGGCATCCTCGACTCGGGCATCGACCTCGGCCACCCGGCGCTGCAGAAGACCACGACCGGTGAGCGGAAGATAGTCGACTGGGTCACCGCCACCGACCCGCTCCTCGACAGCGACCGCACCTGGCGCCCGATGGTGACCTCCGTCTCCGGGCCCAGCTTCACCTACGGCGGCAAGACCTGGACCGCACCCGCCGGCTCCTACCAGGTCAGCACGTTCCTGGAGTCGTACACCACCGGCGGCGACGCGGCGGGCGACGCCAACCGCGACGGCGACAAGACCGACTCGTGGGGCGTGCTGTACGACGCCGCGGCCGGCACGGTCCGTGTCGACCTCAACAACAACAACGACTTCGGTGACGACACCCCGATGAAGCCGTACAAGGACGGCTTCCAGATCGGCTACTTCGGCACCGACAACCCGGCCACCGATGTGGCCGAGCGGCAGCCGTTCGTCGTGCAGATCCGCAAGGACGTGCCGATGGACCCGCTGGGCGGCGACTGGGTCGGCCAGAAGCGCGACTTCGTCAACATCGGTGTCATCGAGTCCGAGCACGGCACGCACGTCGCCGGCATCACCGCCGCGAACGGCCTGTTCGGCGGCAAGATGAACGGCGCGGCCCCGGGCGCGAAGCTCGTCGCGTCCCGTGCCTGCACCTGGACCGGCGGCTGCACCAATGTCGCGCTCACCGAGGGCATGATCGACCTCGTCGTCAACCGTGGCGTCGACATCGTCAACATGTCCATCGGCGGTCTCCCGGCGCTGAACGACGGCAACAACGCCCGCGCCGAGCTGTACACGCGCCTCATCGACACCTACGGCGTGCAGCTGGTGATCTCGGCCGGCAACTCCGGCCCCGGCGCCAACACCATCGGCGACCCGGCGCTGGCCGCCAAGGTCATCTCGGTCGGCGCGACCATCTCCAAGGAGACGTGGGCCGCCAACTACGGCTCGGTCGTGTCCAAGCCGTACGCGATGATGCCGTTCTCCTCGCGCGGCCCGCGTGAGGACGGCGGCTTCACCCCGACGCTGTCCGCGCCGGGTGCCGCGATCAACACCATCCAGACCTGGCTGCCGGGCGCCCCGGTCGCCGAGTCCGGCTACTCGCTCCCGGCCGGCTACGGCATGCTCCAGGGCACGTCGATGGCGTCCCCGCAGGCGGCGGGCGCGTCCGCGCTGCTGCTGAGCGCCGCCAAGCAGAAGGGCATAGCCCTGACGCCGGCGAAGCTGCGCACGGCCCTCACCTCGACTGCCGACCACATCAAGGGCGTTCAGGCGTACGAGGAGGGTGCCGGGCTCATCAACATCGAGGACGCCTGGGACTCGATCCGTGACGGCGCCACCGCCCACGAGTACACCGTGAAGGCGCCGGTCGACACCGCGATCGACCAGTTCCTGAAGACCCCGGGCTTCGGCACGGGCGTATACGACCGCGAGGGCGGCCTCAAGGCCGGGCAGAAGAAGACGTACGACGTCACCATCACCCGTACGTCCGGTGCGGACAAGGCGATCCGGCACGAGCTGCACCTGGAGAACAACGCCGGGGACACCTTCCGGATCGTCGGCGACGACGAGATCAGCCTCGGCCTGAACAAGCCGGTCACCGTCAAGGTCGCCGCCAAGCCGTCCTCGGCCGGCATCAAGAGCGCGATCCTGGAGGTCGACGACCCGCGCACCGAGGGCATCGACAAGCAGGTCCTCAACACGGTCGTGGTCTCGGCGCCGCTGAAGTACACCTACTCGGCGGCCGGTTCGGTGCAGCGCAACAGCACCAAGCACTACTTCGTGACCGTCCCCGAGGGCGCCAAGTCGCTGGAGGTCGCGATCGGCGGGCTGAAGGACAAGAGCCAGACCCGGTTCATCGCCATCCACCCGTACGGCACCCCGTCCGACCCGACCGGCACGCCGAACTGCTACAACAACTACCTCGCCGGCAACGGCTGCAAGCCGGACGTGCGTGCCTACGCCGACCCGCAGCCCGGCGTCTGGGAGATCGAGGTCGAGTCGCGCCGTACGTCGCCGCTGCTCGACAACCCGTACACGCTGGACGTCACCGTCCTGGGCGCGGCCTTCGACCCGGAGACCGTGACCGTCCCCGAGGCCAAGGTCGGCACCCCGGCCGCCGCCTCCTGGAAGGTGACCAACGGCTACGCCGCGATCGACGGCAAGCTGGCCGGCGGCCCGCTCGGCTCCTCGAAGACGGCCCGTCCGACCATCGCCGAGGGCGCCACGCAGACCACCACGGTCGAGGTGCCCGAGGGCGCGACCTCGCTCGACGTCTCCATCGGCAACGTCTCCGACGCGGCCGCCGACCTCGACCTGGTCGTCCGCAACGCGGCCGGCACCGAGGTGGGCAGCTCCGCCGACGGTGACTCGGAGGAGGCGGTCTCGGTCGCGAACCCGGCCGCCGGGAAGTACAGCATCGAGGTCGTCGGCTACGCGGTGCCGAGCGGCTCGACGGCGTACGACTACCTGGACGTGTTCTTCTCCGCCACGCTCGGCACGGTCAAGGTCGACGAGTCGGCGCCGGTGAAGCTCGGCACGGGTGACTCGGCCACCGTCACGGGCAGCGTCACCGCCCAGGCGGCCGCGCCGGAGGGCCGCGAGTTCTTCGGCCAGGTCCAGCTGCTGAACGCGCGCGGCACGGTCGCGGGCATCGGCAGCGTGAAGATCGAGAAGGTCACGCCGTAGTCCCTGGTACGACCATGGGGCGGGCGTCCGTACGGGCGCCCGCCCTTCGTCATTCGCAGGTGACCTCGCCCGCGTCGGACAGCGCGTCGGTGATCCAGGCCCGTTCGAGGGCGATGTCCTTCTCACCGACGGCCCAGACGTCCGCTGCCGCGGCATGCCGCGGGACGCCGACCAGGATGTGTTCGCCCTTGTGGACGATGCCCTCCTCCATCAGGAAGGTCACCTCGTCGTCCTTGCTCTTCTTCGGGTGGTAGAAGCGGGTCACCCGCAGCGTGATCCGCTCCTGCGCCGTCGCGGGCAGCGGCTCCACGGCGGTGACGTCTCCCTCGGCGACCAGGCGGGCGCAGGCGAGGTAGAGAGGGCTCATGACGTCGGTGTCGGCCTCCTTGGAGCTCGACTGGTCGGCGCTGCCGCCCGAGGCAAGGCCGGCGTCCCCGCCCTGCGACACCAGCCAGCCCAGGCCGGCCACCACGGACGCGACGGCGGCCACCGCGAGGGTGCCGAAGGCCAGGGTGAACGCACGCCGCCGGGCGCGGGAAGGGCGTCGTGGGGGAACGGGCTCGGGGGCCTGGACCTGGGCCTGGGGCGGTTCGGCGAGCGCCTGACCGATGAGTCCCAACTGCTCCCGCAGCAGCGCCACATCGGCGGCGGCCGACCGGTGCTCGGCCATGAAGGCGGCGTCCGCGCGCGCCTCGTCCGGCAGCGGTTCGCCGGTGATCGCGGCCATCAGCGCGTCGGCGCGGGCACGGCCCTCGTAGCCGTCGTTGCCGTCGCGACCGTTGCGGCTTTCGTTCTCGGCGGTCACGTCACACCACCTCGTCCTCGTGCAGGCGGGCGCGCAGGGCCCGTACCGCCGTGTGCAGCCTGCTCTTGACCGTTCCCTCCGGTATGCCGAGCTCCTCGGCGATGTCGCGCACCGGCAGGTCGCCGTAGAAGCGCAGGACGAGGACCTGACGCTGGGCGTCGGGCAGGTCGTCCAGGCCCCGGGCGACGGCGAGGGAGAGCAGGCTGGTGTCCTCGCCGGAGGGGTGTTCGAGCTGGCGCAGGGAGGCGAGCCGCTCCCCGAGCCGCTCCTGGCGCTTCTTGGCCCTGTGCCAGTCCATGGCGAGGTTGGAGGCGACGACCGCCGCCCACGCCGAGACGTCCCGCGGCGCCTCCCGCCCGCTCGCGGCCCGCTCCAGCAGCCGTAGGCGGACCTGCTGTACCCCGTCCAGCAGGTCCGCCTGTGGCACCCCGCCCAGCGCGAGCACCGCCCGCACCCGACGCTCCTGGGCCGCGTCCAGAGGATCTCCGTGAGCGTCCTCTTGGGCCCGGCGGGCCTTTCTGCGCAGCACAAGCCACCCCCCTCACCGCGTTTCTTCTAGGACGCCGCAGTGCACGGAAACGTTCGACCGGGTTTCCGGGAGTTCTGCGAGGCGTACGTCACACCGACGCACGATGCAGCACAGCTTGCGGCACGAGGGCCTCGTAGGGTGAATTTCTGCAGCTCAGAGTGGGTGCGCACGGGAGTTCCGGAACCGGCGGGGCGCGCAGGGTGTCCCAGTACCCGGGCATGGACGGCAAAGAATTGGACAGGTGGACCAGGGTCGGCCGCATGATGGAAACGCCGCAGACACACACATGAACGCGTAAAGGGAGTCGCCGTGAGGGTCGGAATCGTCGGAGCCACCGGTCAGGTCGGCACGGTCATGCGCAGGATCCTCAAGGAGCGGAACTTCCCGGTCACCGAGCTGCGCCTGTTCGCCTCGGCCCGCTCGGCGGGGACGGTCCTGGACGGGGTGACCGTGGAGGACGCGACGACGGCCGACTACAGCGGCCTGGACATCGTCCTGTTCTCGGCGGGCGGCTCGACCTCGAAGGCCCTGGCGCCGAAGGTCGCCGCCCAGGGTGCCGTGGTGATCGACAACTCCTCCGCCTGGCGCCGCGACCCCGAGGTCCCGCTGGTCGTCTCCGAGGTGAACCCGCACGCGATCGCCGACCGCCCCAAGGGCATCATCGCCAACCCGAACTGCACGACGATGGCCGCGATGCCGGTGCTGAAGCCGCTGCACGCCGAGGCGGGCCTGGAAGCCCTCGTGGTCGCCACCTACCAGGCGGTCTCGGGCTCGGGTCTCGCGGGCGTGGACGAGCTGTTCGAGCAGGTCAAGAAGGTCGGCGACGACGCGCCCAAGCTGACCCACGACGGCTCGGCGGCGGAGTTCCCCGAGCCGAACAAGTACGTGGCCCCGATCGCGTACAACGTCCTGCCGATGGCCGGCTCGATCGTCGACGACGGCCTGAACGAGACCGACGAGGAGCAGAAGCTCCGCCACGAGTCCCGCAAGATCCTGGAGATCCCCGGGCTGAAGGTCTCCGGCACCTGCGTGCGCGTCCCGGTCTTCTCCGGGCATTCCCTCCAGGTCAACGCCCGCTTCGCCCGCCCGATCAGCGTGGAGCGCGCCAAGGAGCTGCTCGCCGGCGCCCCCGGCGTGGCCCTCACCGAGGTGCCGACCCCGCTCCAGGCGGCCGGCCAGGACCCGTCGTACGTCGGCCGCATCCGCACCGACGAGACGGTCGAGCACGGCCTCGCCCTGTTCCTCTCCAACGACAACCTCCGCAAGGGCGCCGCGCTGAACGCGGTGCAGATCGCGGAGCTGGTGGCGGCGGAGCTGAAGGGCTAGCCCCGCGCACCTCATGGCTGAGGGCTAAGCCCTGCGCACCTCGTAGAGGAAGCAGCCGTACTCGACGGCCCGGACGTGGACGAGCGCCACGGCCGGGTCGTCGAACGCGTTCTGGAGGGCCCCGGCGAACCCGTTCGCGTCCTCGACCAGCTGTCCGCCGAGGATGTGCCCCTCGGCCGAGTAGCGGCGCACCGTGCGGTGGGCGTTCGTGAAGGGCAGGGCGGCCCTGTCCGGTCCCGCGCACTCCTCGGCGTGGATGAAGACGGGCCCCTGCTCGTCGTACGCCCCGGGGCGGGCCCCGTTCTCCGCCGCCCAGCGGCGCAGGGGAGCGTACGAGACGAGGGCGATGAGCTCGCCGGGCGCGCTGTGGCGCAGGCAGCAGCGCAGGGGCGACCCGCCCTCCTCGTCGGTCACGGGAACCATTTGGCGCCCCGCGTCGTCAGCAGAGCGCAACTCCTTCAGGGCCGTCGCAGAGACGGGGCGTGCGAAGTAGGTCGTCATGTCCCCAGCGTCACGCGCGTCCGCCCCGCCCACCGGCGGTTAACGGACATCGCGCTCCGTGCTGGTCCCGTGGAAGGATGGCGCAACCCACACATATCGAGGAGATGACCGCGTGCCTGGCACAAACCTGACTCGCGAAGAGGCGCAGCAGCGGGCGAAGCTGCTCACCGTTGACTCGTACGAGATCGATCTCGACCTCTCCGGCGCGCAGGAGGGCGGCACCTACCGGTCCGTGACCACGGTGCGCTTCGACGTCGCCGAAAACGGCGCCGACTCCTTCATCGACCTCGTGGCCCCGACCGTCCACGAGGTGACCCTCAACGGCGACCCGCTCGACGCGGGCGAGGTGTTCAAGGACTCCCGGATCGCGCTGCCGGGCCTGCTTCAGGGCCCCAACGTCCTGCGGGTCGTCGCCGACTGCACGTACACCAACACCGGCGAGGGCCTGCACCGCTTCGTCGACCCGGTCGACCAGCAGGCCTACCTCTACACCCAGTTCGAGGTGCCGGACGCCCGCCGCGTCTTCGCGTCCTTCGAGCAGCCCGACCTGAAGGCCACCTTCCAGTTCACAGTGAAGGCGCCCGAGGGCTGGACGGTGATCTCCAACTCGCCCACCCCGGAGCCGACGGACAGCGTCTGGGTCTTCGAGCCGACGCCGCGCATCTCGACGTACGTCACGGCGCTCATCGTCGGCCCGTACCACTCCGTGCACAGCGTCTACGAGAAGGACGGCCATTCCGTCCCGCTCGGCATCTACTGCCGTCCCTCGCTCGCCGAGTACCTCGACTCGGACGCGATCTTCGAGGTGACCCGGCAGGGCTTCGACTGGTTCCAGGAGAAGTTCGACTACGCGTACCCGTTCAAGAAGTACGACCAGCTGTTCGTGCCGGAGTTCAACGCGGGCGCGATGGAGAACGCGGGCGCGGTGACCATCCGCGACCAGTACGTCTTCCGGTCCAAGGTGACGAACGCGGCGTACGAGACGCGCGCGGAGACCATCCTGCACGAGCTGGCCCACATGTGGTTCGGCGACCTGGTCACCATGGAGTGGTGGAACGACCTGTGGCTGAACGAGTCGTTCGCCACGTACACGTCCATCGCCTGCCAGGCGTACGCGCCCGAGTCGCGCTGGCCGCACTCGTGGACCACCTTCGCCAACCAGATGAAGACGTGGGCGTACCGCCAGGACCAGCTGCCGTCCACCCACCCGATCATGGCGGAGATCCGCGACCTGGACGACGTGCTCGTCAACTTCGACGGGATCACCTACGCCAAGGGCGCCTCCGTCCTCAAGCAGCTCGTCGCCTACGTCGGCATGGACGAGTTCTTCCAGGGTGTCCAGGCGTACTTCAAGCGTCACGCGTTCGGCAACACGCGCCTGTCCGACCTGCTGGGCGCCCTGGAGGAGACCTCCGGCCGCGATCTGAAGACCTGGTCGAAGCAGTGGCTGGAGACGGCGGGCATCAACATCCTGCGCCCGTCCATCGAGACGGACGCCGACGGTGTGATCACGTCCTTCGCGATCCGCCAGGAGGCCCCCGCGCTGCCGACCGGCGCCAAGGGCGAGCCCACCCTGCGCCCGCACCGCATCGCGGTCGGCCTGTACAACCTGGATGCCGACTCCGGCAAGCTGCTGCGCTCCGAGCGCATCGAGCTGGACGTGGACGGCGAACTGACCGCCGTACCGCAGCTGTCGGGCACGCGCCGCCCGGACGTGGTCCTCCTCAACGACGACGACCTGTCGTACGCGAAGGTCCGCCTGGACGAGGAGTCACTGGCCTTCGTCACCGAGCACCTCGGCGACTTCGAGGCCTCGCTGCCCCGGGCCCTGTGCTGGGCGTCGTCCTGGGACATGACGCGCGACGCGGAGCTCGCCACCCGCGACTACCTCTCCCTGGTCCTGTCGGGCATCGGCAAGGAGTCCGACATCGGCGTCGTGCAGTCGCTGCAGCGCCAGGTGAAGCTGGCGATCGAGCTGTACGCCGACCCGGCGGCCCGCGAGGCCCTGCTGACCCGCTGGACGGACGCCACGCTGGCCCATCTGCGCGCGGCTGAGCCGGGCGGCGACCACCAGCTGGCGTGGGCGCGGGCGTTCGCGGCGACGGCCCGTACGCCGGAGCAGCTGGACCTGCTGGAGGGCCTGCTGGACGGCTCCCAGTCGGTCGAGGGCCTGGCCGTCGACACGGAGCTGCGCTGGGTGTTCGTGGAGCGCCTGGCGGCAGTCGGGCGCTTCGACGAGACGGAGATCGCGGGCGAGTACGAGCGGGACAAGACGGCGGCCGGCGAGCGCCACGCCGCCACGGCCCGCGCCGCCCGCCCGACCGCCGAGGCCAAGGCCGAGGCCTGGTCGTCGGTCATCGAATCCGACAAGCTCCCCAACGCCCTCCAGGAAGCGGTGATCGGGGGCTTCGTCCAGACCGACCAGCGCGAACTCCTCGCCCCCTACACGGACAAGTTCTTCGAGGTGGTCAAGGACATCTGGGACGCCCGCTCCCACGAGATCGCCCAGCAGATCGCGGTCGGCCTGTACCCGTCGCTGCAGGTCTCCGAGGAGACCCTGAGCAAGACGGACACCTGGCTGGAGTCGGCCGAGCCGAACGCGGCCCTGCGGCGCCTGGTCTCGGAGTCCCGGTCGGGTGTCGAGCGGGCGCTGAAGGCGCAGGCGGCGGACGCGGCGGCCGAGCAGTAGCCGAGTAGTAGTCGTACCTACGCCGATCGGGGCGCCCGGTGCTGCAGCACCGGGCGCCCCTTCGCATGCGGTCAGCCCGTCGGGCGGATCAGGTGGGTCCGGGCGCACTTGCGGAAGGGACGGTGGTGAGGTCGGGGCGGAGGGTGTGGCCGCGGGCGCCGGCCGCGATGACCAGGGCCTGTCCGTCGGCGACGACCTCGAACTTGTCCTCCAGGGCCGCGATGAGGGGACCGTCGGGCGCCGGGCTGCCGTCCGGCCGGGGGTCGATGGTGTCCGGGCCCGCCGCCCTGCGCGTCAGCGCGACGGCCCGTCGGCGAGTCCGGCCGCGACCGCCCGCAGGGCATCCAGCACCCTGCCCACCGCCGCCCCCTCCTCGGCCCCCTTCCGCACCGCCGCCACCACATGCCGCCGAGGCCGGTCCGCGGTCAGCTCCCGCATCACCACGCCGCCCTCCCTGCGCACCGCCGCCGTGCGCGGCACCAGCGCGACCCCCATCCCGGCCTCCACCATCGCCAGGATCGCCGTCCAGCCGGCCGCCGAGTGCCCCTGGACAGGGCTGAACCCGGCCGCCTCGCAGGCCCCGCGGGTGATGTCCGACCAGGGCCCGCTCCCGCCGAAGATCCACGGCTCCCCCGCGAGATCGGCGAGCCGCAGCCCGTCCGCGTCGGCGAGCGGGTGGTCGCGGGGCAGCGCGACGTCGAGGGGGTCGGCGAGCAGCGGGACGCGGGTGAAACGGGGGTCGGCGGCCGTCGGGGCCTGCGCGGCGAGGGACAGCGCGAGGTCGACGTCCCCGGCGGCCAGCAGCTCGTACGCCTCCCCGGCCTCCGCCTCCCGTACCCGTACGACCACCCCGGGATGCGCCTCCCGCAGGGCCCGCACGGCCGGTACGACCAACGCGGGCACCGCCGTCGAGAAGGCGCCCACCCGCACCTCTCCCACCTCGCCGTGCACGTAGGCCGCCAACTCGGCGTCCGCCCGCTCCAGTTGCTCGAACAGGGCCTCGGCGTGCCGCAGCACCAGCCGTGCCGCGTCCGTCAGCCGCACCCGCCGCCCCTGCGCCTCCAGCAACGGCACCCCGAGCTGCTTGGCGAGATTCGTCAGCTGCTGCGACACGGCCGACGGCGTCATCCGCAGCGCCTCGGCCGTCGCCGTCACGGTCCCCCGCTCCCTGAGCGTCCGCAGGATCTGCAGCTTCCGGATGTCCCACTCGACCATGGCGGCAACCTACGTCACCGACGCGCCCCCGCCCCCAGGACGACCCCGCCGAGGATCAGCGCCATGCACAGCGCCTGCGTCCAGCCGGTCGCCTCGCCGAGCACCGCCCAGGACAGCAGGGACACGCACACCGGTTGGAGGTAGTAGACGGCCCCGGCACGGCTCGGGCCGACCAGTGCGATCGCCCTGTTCCAGGCGAAGAACGCGACGGCGGAGGAGACGACTCCCACGTAAAGGATCGGCAGGACGGTCCCGGGCGTCGGCTCGAAGCCGCCCTGCACCGCCAGGCTGACCCCCTGCGCGGGCAACAGCAGGACCGTGCCCAGCAGGAACGTGGTGAACAGGAAGGCCACGGCGCCGAGTTCGGCCGGCTTGCGCCGCAGCAGACCGCTGTACGACGCGAAGCAGCAGGCCGCGGCCACCATCCACAGGTCCCCTGCCGCGAACCCGGCCCCGCCCGCGCCACCCCCGATCAGCAGCACGACGCCCGCACACGCCGTCAGCAGTCCCGCCACCCGGCGCGCGCCCAGCCGTATCCCCGCGGCCCGCTCGAACATGGCCATCAGGACCGGCGAAGCGGCCATGATCATGCCCATGTTGGCGGCGGACGTGGTCGACCCGGCCTGGTTGACGAGGGTGTTGTAGGTGGTGACGCCGAGGAGGGAGGCGAGGAGCACGAACTTGAGGTGACGGCGGATCACCTTCCGCTGCCGCCATGCCTGCCGGGCACCGAAGGGAGCCACCGCGGCCAGCGCCACCAGCCATCTCCAGAACGCCTGCTGCACCGGCGGCACGCTGTCGTGCAGCGCGCGGGAGGTGACGAAACTGCCCGACCAGACGACCGTGGCGAGGGCGGCGAGGGCGATGCCGAGGACGGTCGCCCTGGGGAGGGAGGCGGGGATGGGAGTAGTGAGGGTGGTGGGGGTGGCGGGGATGGCGGGGGTGGCGGTCCTGGGGAGGACGACGGTCACAGAGGTCCTTTCGACGGTCGGTGATCGGGCTCGATCTACCGTCGCAGCGCCGGATCTGTAACGTCCATCGAATCTTTTCGACCATTCCTTTCAGGAATGCTGAACGATCGGCGGCTGCCCACGACGACCCCGGTGCGCGGCCGAAGCTGACCCGCCACCGTCGCCCCGAACGCCAGCACCATGCCGGCCACCTGGACCGGCGTCAGCGCCTGCCCGAGGGCCGCCCAGCCGACGACGGTGGCGGTCAGCGGCGACAACGGGCCGAGAAAGGTGACCTGGGTGGCGGTGAGGCGGCCGATGCCGCGGAACCAGAACCAGTACGCCAATGCCGTGTTCGCCAGCGCCAGGTACAGGTAGCCGACGGTCGCCCGGCCGTCCAGCGCGGGCGGCGCACCCTCCACCAGGAGGGCGAGGGGTGCGATGAGCAGGCCGCCGGCCGTCAACTGCCAACCGGTCAGGGCGAGGGGGCCCACCCCGTCCGGGCGCCCCCAGCGCTTGGTCAGCACGGTCCCGGTGGACATCGAGGCGGTGGAGGCGAGCGCAGCCAGCAGGCCCAGCGCGTCCAGCGCGCCGGCCGCCTTCAGCACGACGAGGCTGACACCGAGCGCGGCCACGACCCCGGTGAGCAGCGTCCGTACCGTAGGCCGCTCCCCCAGCAGCACCGCCGCGAGCCCCGCGACGAACAGCGGGCCGACCGAACCCACGACCGCCGCCATACCGCCGGGCAGCCGGTACGCGGAGAGGAAGAGGAGGGGGAAGAAGGCGCCGATGTTCAGCGCACCCAGCACCGCCGACTTCCACCACCAGGCGCCGCGCGGCAGCACACGGGCGAGGGTGAGCAGCAGCAGACCGGCGGGGAGGGCGCGCATCAGACCGGTGAACAGGGGGCGGTCGGCCGGCAGGAACTCGGTGGTGACCGCGTAGGTCGTGCCCCAGGAGATGGGCGCGAGGGCGGTGAGGAGTATCAGGGCGGGAGAGACGCTGCCGGCACGGTCGGCGGCCATGGGAGGCACCCTTCGAAGGAGTAGGTCGGCGGAAAGCAGGCCAGTGGTGGGTAGCTTGCCAGTGGAAGGTAGCTTAGCGCTAAGCAACTTTCCATCAAGCCACTTTCCGTCGAGCCACTTTCCGTCGAGCCACTTTTCACCAAGCTACTTTCTTGCAGGCCAGCATCAGACCGCCGATACTCGACCCATGAGCGAACGCCCCCAGCGCAAGGACCCCGTCGACGCGATCGTCGACCAGTGGGCGGCCGTGCGGCCCGACCTCGATACCAAGGCGATGGAGGTCTTCGGGCGGATCTACCGCCTCTCGCGCACGCTGGGCGACCGCACGGAGAAGGCGTACGCGCCCTACGGCATCTCGCGCGGCGAGTTCGACGTCCTGGCGACCCTGCGCCGCTCCGGTGAGCCCTACACACTCTCGCCCCGCCAGCTCTCGGCGACGCTGATGCTCACCACCGGAGGCATGACCGGCCGCCTCGACAAGCTGGAACGGGCCGGCCTGCTGCGCCGCTCCCCCGACCCGCACGACCGCCGCGGCCTGCAAGTCACGCTCACCGAGAAGGGGTTGAGCATCATCGACCAGGCGGTCGGCGCCGGTGTGGCCGTCCAGACGGAGGCCCTGTCCGCCCTCGACGACGAACAGGCCGACCAACTGGCCGACCTGTTGCGGGAGTTGCTCGCGGGGACACCCGAACCGCGGTAGCGGACACCCGGCCCCCGACAGGAGAGGCTTCACTCACCCCACGTGGGCGGCGAGCGCAGCCTCTACGGCCGCCGGGTCCGCGGCGTCCGCCGCCCAGGCCACGTATCCGTCGGGCCGCACGAGCACGGTCGTACGACGGCCGCTCGCCCAGCGCTCCACGGTCAGCCGGTCCCTACGGGCGCTCCGGCCCTCGGAGACATCCCCGGCCTGCGGCGCGATCAGCACGAACCGTCCACCGCGCAGGGCCTCGTAGAGGCGGCCGCTCCGCAGAGCCACGTCCGGGACGCGGGTGCCGACGAGGCGGTGGGAGCCGCGCGGGGCGGGGTACCGGTAGCCGATGCCCGAGATCTGGGCCAGCGCCTTCGCCCGGGCGGGCCGGGCCGCGTTGACGAAGGCGGAGACGAGGGCGCGGACGGCGCGCAACGCCGGGTTCTGCGCCCTCGCCAGCCGGACCAGCCCGCCGCTGCTGCGCAGTACCGCCTTGCCGACCGGGTGACGCTCGGTCTGGTAGGTGTCCAGGAGGCCCTCGGGCGCCCGGCCGGCTAGGACGGCGGCGAGTTTCCAGCCGAGGTTGGCCGCGTCCTGGAGACCGGTGTTCATGCCCTGGCCGCCGGCCGGCGAGTGGACGTGCGCGGCGTCACCGGCGAGGAAGACCCGCCCGACCCGGTACTGCGGCGCCTGCCGCTCGTCGCTGTGGAAGCGGGAGAGCCAGCGCGCGTCGTGCATGCCGTAGTCGGTGCCGAGGGCGCGGCGGGTGACCTCCTTGACCTCGTCGAGGTCGAGCGGGGCGTCGTCGGGGACCTCGTGGCGGCGGTTCCAGCCCATGACGCGGTACCAGCCGTCGCCGAAGGACGCGATCATCGCGAAGGCGTCACCGGCGCCGTTGACGGTGAGCACGCTCTCGGGCTGCTCGGCGAGCCGAACGTCCGCCAGCAACAGGGACTTGATGACGGAGACCCCGGGGAAGGACAGGCCGACGGCCTCGCGTACGGCGCTGCGGTGACCGTCCGCGCCGACCACGTAGGCGGCGCGACGCGTGACGACCGCCCCGTCCGGGCCGCGCACATCGAGGTCGACCCCGCTGTCGTCCTGCCGCAGCCCCACGACCTCGCTCTCGAAGAGGAACTCGACACCGAGCTCACGCGCCCGCCGCTCCAACAGCCGCTCGACCTCGTACTGCGGGGTGATGAGCAGGAACGGGAAGCGGGACGGCAACGTGCCAAGGTCGAGGGAGAGGCGGCGGAAGAGCCGCAGCTCGGTGATGGTGCTGCCGGTGGCGAGCAGTTCGTCGGCGAGGCCGCGGGCATCGAGCTGCTCCAGGGTGCGGGCGTGCACACCGAAAGCGCGGGAGAGGTTGCTGATCTTGTGGGGGCGCTTTTCGAGGAGGGCTACGGGGACGCCGGCGGCGGCGAGGTCACCGGCCAGGAGGAGACCGGTGGGGCCGGATCCGACGACGAGCACGGGGTGAGTGGAGGGAGTGGCGGGGGTGGAGTTGGTGCCGCTGGTGCCGGTGTCGGTGCCGTTCATGGTGCTCATGGTGGCCTCCTGGATGCCAACACTCGTGGGCCAACATTTGTTGGTCAACGTTTGTGGGTCAACGCTTGTTGGTAACCGTAGAGCCGCGCCGTCGAGTATGTCAACGCTTGTGGGCCCACATACGTTGGCCTACGCTTGTTGACATGAGCCAGAGCCAGAGCAAGCCCCCCACCCCGGCCCGCCGCTCCGAGGCCACCCGCACGGCGATCCTCGACGCGGCCCGCGAGCGCTTCGCGGCCGACGGTTACGAGCGCGCCACCATCCGCGCCATCGCCAAGGACGCGAACATCGATCCGTCGATGGTGATGCGCTACTACGGCAACAAGGAGGGCCTGTTCGCGGCGGCCGTCGCCATAGATCTGAAGCTGCCGGACCCGGCGTCGTTCCAGCGGGACGAGGTCGGCCGGGCGCTCGTCACGCACTTTCTGGCCATGTGGGAGGAGAACGAGGTCCTCACGGCCCTGCTCCGCGTCGGCGCGACCAACCAGGCCGGGGCCGAGCGGATGCGGGGCATCTTCGGGGAGCAGTTGCTGCCGCTCGCCCGCCGGGTGTGCCCCGACCCCGAGCAGGCCCCGGCGCGGGCCGCACTGGCGTCGTCGCAACTGCTCGGGCTGGCGCTCACGCGCTATGTCCTGCGGTTCCCGCCCGCCGTGGCGCTGGCCCGCGAGGAGGTCGTGGCATGGCTGGCGCCCACGGTGCAGCGGTATCTGACCGCGCCGCACCCGGCGTGAACACCGAGGGCGCCGACCTCGTCCACGTACGGCGGATGCGCGTACGTGCGACAGGGTCGACGCCCTCGGGGAAGCTGTGACCGGACGGAAAAGTCCTGGTCAGGCAGATCGGGCCGGTCAGGCCTTCGCCTTGGCCTTTGCCTTCGGCTGGCGGTCCGTGGAGCGGTCCAGGACCATCACGAGGCCCGCGATGACCGCGAACAGCACGATCGGGGCCAAGACGAACTGGCCCAGCGTCTCCATGACGCTCAGGCCCTGGCCGGGGTCGTCGCCGTCGTCGCGCGTGAGCGCGAGCGCGGGGGACGACATGAGCAGCATCATCAGCGTCGTACCGGCAGCCAGGGCGCCGGCGCGCAGGGCGTTCTTCTTGTCCACGGGGCCAAAAGTATCGAACGACGGGAAGGGCCGCGCGCTCGGGGTGCCGTATGAGACGCGGCCCCGGGGAATCGTCACCCGGGCCCTAGCCCCGCAGCACCTCCAGCAGTGCCCGCAGCCGAGCCGACGCCGCCAGTTCCTCCAGCGTCACCGCTCTCCCCTCCGCGTCCGCGATCGGCAGCCGCCAGTTCGGGTACTGGTCCCACGTCCCCGGCAGGTTCTGCGGGCGGCGGTCGCCCACGCCGTCCGGGAGCCAGATGCCGACCATGCGGGCCGGGGTGCGCAGCAGGAAGCGGTGGACGGCCTGGATCTCGGCCTCCTCCTCCGAGGTGCAGTGGCCGCCGTGCGAGCCTTGCAGCAGTCCGAGCCGGGAGAGCAGCTCCAGCCACTCGCCGGTGTCGGCCGAGGCCTCCGCGCGCTCCTGCTCCAGGGGGCGGGTCAACAGGCCCAGGCTGTCGCGGAGTTGGACGTGTTCGCCGGTGAGGCGGGCCGCGGTGGGCGGCAGGTCGTGGGTGGTGGCGGTGGCGAGGCAGTCGGCGCGCCAGGACTCCGGCGGCAGCGGACGGCCGTCCCCGTCCCAGTCGCGCTCGAACCACAGCACCGAGGTGCCGAGCACGCCCCGCGCGCGCAGCGTCTCGCGCACTCCGGGCTCCACCGTGCCGAGGTCCTCCCCGATCACCACCGCGCCGGCCCGGGAGGCCTCCAGCACCAGGATCGCGAGCATGGCCTCGGCGTCGTAATGGACGTACGTCCCCTCCGTCGGCGCATGCCCCTGCGGCACCCACCACAGCCGGAACAGCCCCATGACGTGATCGATGCGCAGCGCGCCCGCGTACCGGAACAGCGCCCGCAGCAGTCGGCGGTACGGCTCGTACCCCGACTCGGCCAGCCGATCCGGTCGCCAGGGCGGCAGCCCCCAGTCCTGGCCGCGCGCGTTGAAGGCGTCCGGCGGTGCGCCCACCGACATCCCGGCCGCGAAGTACTCCTGCTGCGCCCAGGCGTCCGCGCCCCCGGGATGCACGCCGACCGCGAGGTCGTGCACGATGCCGACCGGCATCCCCGCCTCCCGCGCGAGCCGCTGCGCGGCGGCCAGCTGGCCGTCGGTGAGCCATGCGAGACGGCAGTGGAAGTCGACCCGGTCCATCAACTCGCCCCGCGCGCGGGTGGTTTCGGGTGATCGCGGGTCCCGCAGCCCCTCCGGCCACCGCTGCCAGTCCGAGCCGTGCAGCTCGGCCAGCGCGCACCAGGTGGCGTGGTCCTCCAGCGCGTCCCCCTCCTGCGCGAGGAAGTCGACGTACGCGGCTCGCCGCCCCGGCCCGAGCGGTACCTCGCGCACCAGCTCCAGCGCCTCGCGCTTGGCCTCCCACACCGCGTCCCGGTCGATCAACTCCCCCTTCTCCAGTACCGCTTCACGCAGCCGCCCGGCCCGCTCCAGCAAGGTCCGCACGCGCTCACGGTCCTCGACGTGGGCGAACTCGGGCACGTCCTCGACCCGCAGGTGCACCGGGTCGGGGAAACGGCGGGAGGACGGGCGGTAGGGGGAAGGGTCGGTCGGGGATCCGGGTACGGCCGCGTGCAGCGGGTTGACCTGCACGAATCCGGCGCCGAGCGCCCGCCCGGCCCAGGTGGCCAGCTCGCCGAGGTCGCCGAGGTCGCCCATGCCCCAGGAGCGCCGGGAGAGGAGGGAGTAGAGCTGGACGAGGAGGCCGTAGGAGCGTCCGGTGGGTGTGGGCAGGCGGGGCGGGGCGACGACCAGGTGACTGGACGCCGTACGGCCGTCGGGGGCGGTGGCCGTCAAACGGTGGACGCCGGGCGGGAGTTGGTCGGCCGTGGTGCGGCTCTCGCCCTGCTCGGTCTCGATGTGCAGGTGGGTGCCGGACGGCAGCGCGGCCAGCGCCTCGGGCTCGGCCCCGCCCCAGCACACCACGGTCGGCGGCAGCAGCCGCTCACCCAGCTCCCGCTGCCGCGCGGCGAGCGCGGCACCGACTGCGCCGGGTGTGCTCGTGTCGACGTCGAGGGCGGCCAGGGCGAGGGTGAGCGCGGTGGCGGAGGCCGTGACCGTACGGTCCGCGGACGGCCGGTAGGAGGTGGCGACGCCGTGCAACTCGGCGAGCCGGGCCAGGTCGTCGGAGGGGAGATCCTCGGGGCTCTCGGGGCTCTCGGGGTTCTCGGGACCCTCAGGGCCCTCAGAACCCTCGGCAAGGGCTTCGGCCGACCGCTCTGCTGTCATCTACGGCCTCGGGAAATCCATGTCCATACCGGTGTCCATACCCGCATCCCAGACGGCTGCCTCACTCGTCAGCGGCGCGGCGTCGGCGAGCGGCGGCTCGCTGGTGAGGGGCTCGACGTCGGGGAGGGGAGGTTCGCTGGTGAGGGGGGTTTCGGCGGAGGCGCCCTCGGCGCTGAAGACGCAGGCGTGCATCTCCGGTTCGGTGAAGACGCCTGCGTACATCGCGGGCTCGCTGGGCGCCTCGGGTTTGGACAGGGCCGATGCTGTGGGCACGGGTGCCCTCCTCTGCTAGTACGGCGTGCGGGTTACCGCAGCCCTACCCACCGGGCGCGGGGACAGACGTCCAGAAACGAACAACGTGCCTCGTCTCACATTCTGTTCCGCACATTCTGCTCCACAGGCCGCCCTTCTCGAACTATTTTTCTGATCACTATTCACTCAGTACATGTACGCAGTACATAATGGTCGGCATGAGCACCCGCCACATCCTGCTGGGGCTGCTCGCCACGGGGCCGAGCCATGGCTACGACCTCAAGCGACGCCACGACGAACGTTTCCCGCAGGCCCGTCCGCTGGCCTACGGGCAGGTGTACACGACCTTGCAGCGGCTGGTCCGCGACGGGCTCGCCGAGGTCGACGGCACCGATTCGGACGGCGGTCCGGAGCGCACCGCGTACCGCTCGACGGACGACGGAGCGCGCGAACTGGCCAAGTGGGCCGGGGAGATCGCGCCACCCGCGCCGTTCGTGACGAACGAGATCTTCGCCAAGGTCGTCGTGTCGATCCTGTCGGGCGGCGACCCCGAGGCCTATCTGCGCGCCCAGCGCACCGCCCACATGGCGCGGATGCGGGAGCTCACGGCGGTCAAGACCGCGCCGGGCACCGATCTCGCGACCGTGCTCTCGGCGGACTACGCCCTCAACCACCTCGACGCCGACCTCCGCTGGATGACGACCACGGCGGCCCGGCTCACCACCCTGACCGCGGAGGTCGACGCAGCATGAGCAACACAGGGGGAGGCGCGGTGCCGCTGCTGGCGGCCCGTGACCTCGTCAAGGCACACGGCAGGACCGAGGCCCTGCGCGGCGCCTCCGTCGAGCTGCGGGCCGGCGAGATCCTCGCCGTCACCGGCGCCAGCGGCAGCGGAAAGTCCACGCTGCTGCACTGCCTGTCCGGCATCGTTCGCCCGGACAGCGGCTCGGTGACGTATGCCGGGGAGCGGCTGGACCGGCTGCCCGAGCGGCGGCTGAGCGAGCTGCGGCGTACGGAGTTCGGCGTGGTCTTCCAGTTCGGGCAGCTGATCCCGGAGCTGACGGCTCTGGACAACGTGGCGCTGCCCCTGCTGCTCGCCGGCGCGCGCAGGCAGGAGGCGCAGGCGAAGGCCGGTGAGTGGCTGGAGCGGTTCGGGGTGCGCGGGCAGGAGGAGCTGCGGCCCGGCGAGATGAGCGGCGGCCAGGCCCAGCGGGCGGCCCTGGCCCGGGCCCTGGTCACCGGCCCGAAGGTGGTCTTCGCGGACGAGCCGACCGGGGCGCTGGACTCGCTGGCGAGCGAGCAGGTGATGACGGCACTGACGCACACGGCCCGCGAGTCGGGCACGGCGGTGCTGCTGATCACGCACGACGCCCAGGTGGCGGCGTACGCGGACCGCGAGCTGCGGCTGACCGACGGGACCGTGACGCCGCTGGAGGTGGCGGCATGAGGTTCGAGTTCGAGCTCTGCGGTGGCGGGAGGATCGCCGCCCGACCGGAGGCGGCGACAGCCACGAGGCCCGCCGGACTCGGCGACGGCTTCCGGCTCCCCGGCACGACAGTGACCGGCACAACGGTGACCGGCCCGGAGGTGACCGCATGAGGGCCGACCTCCGGCTGGCCTGGCTGCTCACCCAGGGATCCGACCGGCGCGAGTGGTGGCGGGTCGTTCTCACGGCGGTCGGGGCGGCGCTCGCGACCGGGATCGGGCTGGCGGTGGCCGCGATCGCCTCGATCGAAGGGCAGTACTCGGTCTCCTTCGGCGCCGGACTCCTCGACCACCCCAGTGACCGGCAGGGCGTGATCATCGCCCTGTTGCTGCTGCTGGTCCCGGTGCTCGGGTTTCTCGGGCAGTGCGCCCGCGTGGGGGCGGTGCACCGTGACCGCCGACTGGCCGCGCTGCGGCTCGCGGGGGCCACGCCCCGCCAGGTCCGTCGGATCGCGGCCCTGGAGGCGGGGCTGGCCTGCCTGGTCGGTTCAGCGGTGGCCACGGTCTTCTCCGTCCTGCTTCTGCTGCGCCTGTGGCAGCACCCCGAGCCCCTGGCGTGGCTCGGCATCGCCCTGGTCGCCGTGGCCGTACCGGTGCTGGGCGCGGTGGTGAGCGCGCTGTCGCTGCGCCGGGTGGTGGCCTCGCCGCTGGGCTGGGTGCGGCGGGTGCGGCCGACGCAGGGGCCGGGGCGGGCATTCCTGGCGGTGACCGTGCTGCTGGCGGTGATGGCGGTGGTCGTCGGCCTGGCCGCGACCCTCGGCGATCCTCTGTTCGTCGGCCGCCCCCTCAAATTCGCCCTCGCCCCGCTGACGGTGTTCGCCCTGTGCCTGCTGATCGGCGTCTCGGCGGTGTGGCTGGCGGGCTGGTCGTCCCGGCGGCTGGGCACCGCGCTCGCCGCCCGCGCCCAGCGCCCGGCGCTGCTGATCGCGGCGGAGCGGCTGCGCGACGACCCGTGGGCGACGGCCCGTACGCATGCGGCGGTGCTGCTGGTGACGGTCGTGGGCACGGCCTTCGTCGGCATCCGCGCGGTGCTGTTGCAGGTGGTGGAGAACACCGAGCACCTGGCCGAGAACAGGTCGTACTACACCACCGGCCTGGACCTCTCCGGGGCCGCGATCCTGATCGCCCTGGCGCTGACCCTGTCGGCCCTGGCCGTGGGCACCGCCGAGTCGCTGGCCACCCGGCGCCGGGGACTGGCCGCGCAGGCCGCGGCGGGGGTGCCGCAGAGTGTGCTCGGCCGGGCGCTGCTGCTGGAGACCGCGCTGCCGCTCGCGCCGTCGCTTCTGCTCGCGGGCGCCGGCGGCACGGCGATCTACGTGGGCTGGGCCACGATGATCGACGACGCCGTCGGGTCCGTACCGCTGATGCCGGTGGTGGTCCCGGTGGTCGTGTACGCCGCATGTCTGCTGGCGGCGGCCACCTCACTGCCCCTGCTGCACCGCTCGGTGCGCCCGGCGGAGCTGCGGTACGTGTGAGCTGCGGGTGAGGACGGCCCGGCGGCCACGTGACCGTCCGGCCCCGGGGGCACGGGGGACCCTCGGGGCCGGACGGTCACACGCACGGCACGCCGGGTATGCGAAAGCCCGGATCGTCAGGCGGAAATGCCGTCGATCCGGGCCATGGCGTCCTCCGCGCCGAACGGCTGCAAGTACGGCAGCCAGCGCGGGTCCCTATGGCCGGTGCCGATGATGCGCCAGGCCAGACCGGTGGGTGGGGCGGGTTTGTGGCGCAGCCGCCAGCCGATCTCGAAGAGGTGTCGGTCGGCCTTCACGTGGTTGCAGCGGCGGCACGAGGCCACGACGTTGTCCCAGACGTGCTTGCCCCCGCGGCTGCGCGGAATGACATGGTCGACGCTGGTTGCGACGCCACCGCAGTACATGCACCGGCCCCCGTCGCGCGCGAAGAGCGCCCTACGGGTAAGAGGAACGGGCCCCCTATAGGGAACCCGGACGAATCGCTTGAGCCGGACCACGCTGGGTGCGGGGACTGTGACGGTTGCGCTGTGCATGAAGGCGCCGGACTCCTCGAGGCATACGGCCTTGTTCTCGAGGACGAGGACGAGCGCGCGGCGGAGCGGTACGACGCCGAGTGGCTCGTACGACGCGTTGAGGACCAGGACATGCGGCACGGATGCCTCCTTGGGCGTCGGCGGCGCGTGGCTCGCGCCGGGACGATCTGGACTCAGTCTCCCCTCTTGCCTGGTGAAACCGCCACCATCTCCCGGTAACGGGCTGGGAGTGTTTTCGACCACATCTGATTCATCCCCAGGACGACGAACTGTTCATCCCACCAGTTCATCCCCAGGTGGGCACCATTCCTCCCTCGAACATGGCGCCGATCCACACACGATGCCCCGATAGTGTGGTGGGCCTGCCCTGCCGGTGACCTTTTCGTGACCTTGACCATCTGCCGGTGGGGCGGGCCGCTGCACTGGAGGTACCAGCCGTGTCCTTGCCCGCCGTCCTACTGGCCGTCGGTTCGACCCCGTCGCCGTCCCCGTCGGAGACGACGACCCCGGCGGTCCCCACGATCCAGGACGCCCAGGAGAGCGCGACCAACGCCGCGAGCTGGGTCGAGCAGAACTGGTCGACCTGGCTCGCCATAGGTCTCAAGATCCTGCTGATCCTGGTGATCGCGGCGGTGCTGAGAATGGCGATCCGGCGGGCGATCACCAAGCTCATAGACCGGATGAACCGCACGGCACAGGCGGTGGACGGCACGGCCCTCGGCGGCCTGCTGGTCAACGTCGAGCGGCGCCGTCAGCGCTCGCAGGCGATCGGCTCGGTCCTGCGCTCGGTGGCGAGCTTCCTGATCATGGGCACCGCGGCCCTGATGGTCCTCTCCACCTTCGACATCAACCTGGCCCCGCTGCTGGCCTCCGCCGGTGTCGCGGGCGTGGCGATCGGCTTCGGCGCCCGCAACCTGGTCACCGACTTCCTCTCCGGTGTCTTCATGATCCTCGAGGACCAGTACGGCGTCGGCGACTCGATCGACGCGGGCGTCGCCTCCGGCGAGGTCATCGAGGTCGGCCTGCGCGTGACCAAGCTGCGCGGCGACAACGGCGAGATCTGGTACGTCCGCAACGGCGAGGTCAAGCGGATCGGCAACCTCTCGCAGGGCTGGTCGACGGCCGGCGTGGACGTCACGGTCCGCTCCTCCGAGGACCTCGACAAGGTCAAGCGCAGCATCGACCAGGTCGCCGAGAAGATGAGCAAGGAGGAGCCCTGGAACGAGCTTCTCTGGGGCCCGATCGAGGTCCTCGGCCTGGACAGCGTGCTGCTGGACTCGATGGTCGTACGGGTCTCCGCGAAGACGATGCCCGGCAAGTCCCTGACGGTGGAACGCGAGCTGCGCTGGCGCATCAAGCGCGCCTTCGACGCCGCCGACATCCCGATCGTCGGAGGCGCCGTCCTCACCACGGAGGAGGCTGCCGCGAGCGACCCGACGGCCGGCATGGCGGCGCCGTCGGCGTACTCCAACACGTCCTCTCCGCAGGCCCAGGCGGCTACCCCGCTGACGCCGCCGAGCGTGACGAAGTAGGCACCGCCCACCTCAGTCGACCCACCCCCGCCACCGCGGCCACGGCGCCTCGCACCGCCCCTCGGCGATCGCCTTCTCGTACTCCCGCCGGCCGAGCTCGTCCAGCTCACGCTCGGTCAGCGGCTTGCTGTCGATGGTGGTGACCCGGGAGAAGGCGATCCGGCACTCGCCGTGCGGCACGGGCCGTGTCGCCCAGAAGACGAAGGACACGCCCGCGATGATCACGGCGAGCGAGGCGAGGGCGAGCAGGGCACGGCGACGGTCACGCGTCATCCGCGCAGCCTAGCCCCGGCCGTTCACGACACCGCCGGAACCGGTCACCGCGCCCAGGCGGGCGTCCAGGTCTGCGCGTGCGGGCGCTGGGTCCGGGTCGCGGCGAGGTGGGCGCGAAGATCCGCGAGGGTGGGGTGGGGGTTGTCGCCGCGCCAGAGCAGGGAGTGCGGGTAGACCGGGGCCGGGTCGCGCAGCGGGATGCGGCGCAGGTCCTGGTCGGCGGGCCAGACCAGGCGGGTGTCCGCGCCGACGAAGGTCGCCAGTACGGCGGAGTCGGCGATCGTGTCGACGAGCGGCTCGGTGCCGAAGTCGGGGCCGGTCGCCTCGATGGTGAGCCCGAACCGGGCCGCGAGGGCGTCGTAGAAGGCGGCCCATTCGGTTCCCTCGACGATGCCCGGCATCCAGATCCGGTGTCCGGCGAGCTGAGCGGGTGTCACCGAGCGGGCTGCGGCGAACGGGTGCCCCGGTCCGGTCAGGAGCTGCACCGGCTCGTCGTGGACACGGACGGCCTCGATGCCGTCGGGCAGCTGCCGCGAAGGCACGGTCACGGCTCGGAAGGAGGCGTCGATGGTGCCTGCTCGCAGGGCCGCGACGGCCGCGTCGGCGGCGAAGAGGGTGACGACGTCGAGCTCGGTGTCGGGGTGGGCGCGGTGGAAGCCGTGCAGCAGAACCGCCGGGGCGAGGCGCCGGCCGATCACGTCGACGCGCAGCGCACGGCTGCCGGGCCGTACGGAGGCGACGGCCCGTTCCTCGGCCTGGAGGAGGGCGCGGGCGTGCGGCAGGAAGGCCTGGCCGTCGATGGTGAGCCGCGCCCCGCGCGGGGTGCGGGTGAACAGCTGTACCCCGAGGCGCTTCTCCAGCGTGGCGATGCGTTTGGAGACGGCTTGCTGGGTGATCGACAGGGTCGCGGCGGCGTCCTGGAACCGGCCCGCGTCCGCTGCGGCGACGAAGGTGCGCACGGCGTCGAGGTCCACGGCCACAGCCTAGGCATACAACCCTTGGTTGTATCCACGGACGCCGTGGACGCCCGTTGGTTGTTTGATCTGGGGAATCGCCCCTCGCTTGGATGGCTCCGGTCAACGTGAGGTTGGGGCTGGGCATGACGGGCGAGCGGTCGTTGGGGCGGGAGTTCGGGTGGCTGTGGGCGGCGTACGGGGTCAGTGCGTTCGGGACCCGGCTCGCCTTCGACGCGTTCCCGATCATCGCGGTCGTCGTGCTGCACGCCGGCGCGAGTGACGTGGCGCTGCTGGCGGCCTCGGGGCTCGCGGTGGGGGCGGCGGTGGCGGTGCCGCTCGGAGCGTGGGTGGAACTGCGCCGGAAGCGGCCGGTGATGATCGCGGCGGACCTGGTCCGATGCGCGGCACTGCTGTCCATCCCCGTCGCCTTCGCGCTGGACGGCCTCGGCCTCGGCCAGCTGCTGGTGGTGTCGGTGGTGGTCGCTGCCGCGGACATCACGTTCACCGCGGCGAGCGGGGCATATCTGAAGTCCCTCGTGCGGCCGGAGGAGCTGCTCGTGGCGAACAGCCGCTTCGAGGCCACGACGTGGACGGCCACGGCGCTCGGCCCACCGCTCGGCGGGGTCGCGGTCGGCGTGTTCGGCCCGATGACGACGGTGCTGGCGGACGGGGTCAGCTATCTGCTGTCGGCGCTGGGGATCCGGGCGATCGGCGGTAAGGAGAGGCAACAGTCCGCAGGGGAACAGTCGGCAGAGCAGCAGCCCGGAAAGCAACAGACCGCCCGTCCTGGCTCGCCCTCAGGCCTGCGACTGAGCGATCTCCCGGCGGGCTGGCGGCACCTCCTCACCCACCCCACACTGCGCCCCCTGTTCCTCAACACGATCCTGGTCAACGCCCTGATCATGGCGCCGTCCCCGGTGCTCGCCGTCCTCATGCTCGGCCAACTCGGCTTCGCCCCCTGGCAGTACGGCCTCGCCTTCGCCGTCCCGTGCCTGGGCGGCCTGCTGGGCTCCCGCCTGTCGCGGCGCCTGGTCACCCGGTACGGCCGACGCCGGGTACTGCTCACCGCCGGCACCCTGCGCGCCTGCTGGCCCCTCGGCCTGGCCTTCGTCGGCCCGGGCACGTCCGGCCTCGTGCTCATCATGGCCGTCGAGTTCGGCTTGATCACGTGCGTGGGCGTCTTCAACCCGGTGCTCGCCACCACCCGCCTCGAGCAGATCCCACCGGACCGGATCACCCGCACCTTGTCGGCATGGCAGATCACGGGCCGGACGACGACCGCGGCCATGACGGCGCTGTGGGGCCTGCTGGCGGCGCTGGCCGGACCGCGCGCCGCCATCGCCCTCGCCGGGGTCCTGCTGCTGGCGACCCCGCTCCTGCTCCCCCGACACGAGCGCGCACCGCAGCACAGCACCACCGGGTAACGACTGGGTTGCCTGGTATAGACCTCTCTTGACGCCGCCTTCCCCTCGGGTCTACCTTCCTGGACAACTCGATAGGAAACTTTCCTAACAGTGATCCTGGATGGACTTCCGTCGTAGATCGCTGAGAAGCTGGTCAGCCGAAAGGCAGGTGTCGATTCCCATGGCAGGAACCGCCGGTACGCCGGGCACCCCGCGCGTGCTGCGCGCCATGAACGACCGTGCCGCTCTGGACCTCCTCCTGGAGCACGGGCCGCTGTCCCGCACGCGGATCGGCAAGCTCACCGGCCTGTCCAAGCCGACCGCCTCCCAGCTGCTCGCCCGCCTCGAAGCCGCCGGCCTCGTCCTGGCCACCGGCACGACGGAGGGCCGACCCGGCCCGGGCGCCCAGCTGTACGAGGTCAATCCGGCCGCCGCGTACGCCGCGGGGCTCGATGTCACCCCCGAACGCATCCTCGCCGCGGTCGCCGACATCACCGGCCGCACGGTGGGGTCGTACGAACTGCCCACCCCCGGCAGACGCACGGGCCGGCTCGTCGTGCGGCAGGTCACCGACGCCCTCGACGGCGCGGTGAAGGCGGCAGGCCTCGCCCGTGACGACGTCCACCGCCTCGTCATCGGCACCCCCGGCGCCTTCGACCCCAACACGGGCCGGCTGCGCTATGCCTCCCACCTCCCCGGCTGGCACACCCCCGCGCTGCTGGACGAACTCGCCGCCGCCCTGCCGATGCCGGTCGAGTACGAGAACGACGTCAACCTCGTGGCGGTGGCCGAGCAGCGGCTCGGCGCGGCCCGCGGCCACGAGGACTTCGTGCTGCTGTGGAACGAAGGGGGCCTGGGTGCCGCCCTGGTCCTCGGCGGCCGGCTGCACCGCGGCTGGACCGGCGGCGCGGGCGAGGTAGGTTTCCTGCCGGTTCCCGGGGCACCCCTGGTCCGGCAAGTAACCAAAGCCAACAGTGGCGGCTACCAGGAACTGGCCGGTTCGCAGGCGATCCCCCAACTCGCGCGCGAACTCGGTATGGCGAACATCCCCTCAGGGTCGTACGCCGAGGCCGCCGCCACCCTCGTCGAACGGGCCGCCACGGAGGACACGGTCCTGGGCCGGCTCCTGCTGGAGACCTACGCGACCCGGCTGGCAACCGGCCTCGCCTCACTGGTCTCCGTGCTCGACCCCGAACTGGTCGTCCTCAGCGGCGCCTCCCTCGCCTCCGGCGGCGAGGTGCTGCGCACCCTCGTCCAGGCCGAGCTGGAGGAGCTGGCCGCGTCCAGGCCCCGGCTCGTAGTCGGCGACGTCCGTGAGCACCCCGTGTTGCGGGGCGCGTTGGAGAGCGCGCTCGCGACCACGCGCGACGAGGTCTTCGACACCGCACGCTGACCGCCCCGCCCCCGCAGCCAAGCCCTTTGCCCCGGTAGCTCAGCCCTCCAGCTCGGCAGCCGAGCCCTTCTGACCCACCCCCCGCCTTCCCTCACCCACCCCTGTCCCGCCCTTGGGAGACCTCGCCATGTCCGGAAAGTCCAGGAACGTCATACCTTCAGCGTCCCGCAAGGCAGCCACCGCCCTCGCCGCCACCGCCTCCCTGGCCCTGTTCGCCACGGCCTGCACCGGACAGTCGGAGGCCGGTGCCACCGACGACCCCAACGCCAGGACGACGATCACCTTCTGGCACGGCTGGAGCGCACCCGCCGAGGTCAAGGCGATCCAGGCGAACGTCGACCGCTTCGAGAAGGCCCACCCGAACATCACCGTGAAGGTCGTCGGCAACATCAACGACGACAAGCTCAACCAGGCGCTGCGCGCGGGCGGTTCGAACGGACCGGACGTGGTGTCGTCGTTCACGACCTCCAACATCGGCAAGTTCTGTTCCTCCGGCGCCTTCCTCGACCTCAAGCCCTTCATCGAGAAGTCGAAGCTCGACCTCGACAAGCTCATCCCGAAGCCGATGCTGGACTACACCCAGTTCGAGGGCACCCGCTGCGCCCTGCCCCTGCTGGGCGACGCCTACGGCCTCTACTACAACAAGGACGCCTTCGAGAAGGCGGGCATCAAGTCCCCGCCGAAGACCTGGTCGGAGTTCGCGAAGGTCGCCGAGAAGCTGACCGTGAGCAAGGGTGACAGTTACGAGCAGCTCGGCTTCATGCCGACGTACCACGGCTACGAGACGGTCGTGGACCACTACATGTCCCAGTGGGACCACGCCTACTTCGACGCCGACGGCAAGTCCAACATCGCCAAGGACCCGGCCTTCGCCGAGATGTTCACGTACCAGAAGAAGCTCATCGACGACCTCGGCGGCTTCGCGAAGCTGGAGAAGTACCGCAACACCTTCGGTGACGAGTGGGGCGCCAAGCACCCCTTCCAGACCGGCCAGGTGGCCATGCAGCTCGACGGCGAGTGGCGCCTGGGCATGGCGAAGGACGCCGGCGTCGACTTCGAGATCGGCACCGCCCCGATGCCCGTCGCGGACGACGAGGCCGACGAGTACGGCAAGGGATTCCTCTCCGGCACGATCATCGGCATCGCGCCGCAGAGCGAGAAGCAGAATGCGGCCTGGGAGCTGGTGAAGTACCTGACGACCGACACCGAGGCCGTGGTCTCCTTCGCCAACGCCATCCACAACGTGCCCTCCACCTTCGCCGCCCTGAAGTCGCCCGACCTGAAGGTGGATCCCGGCTTCAAGACGTTCCTGGACATCGCCCAGAACCCGGAGTCGAACACCCCGCCGGCCTCCGTCAACGGCTCGACGTACCAGACGACGCTGCAGGACTTCGGCTACCAGTACGAGTCGGGCAAGGTGAAGGACCTGAAGGCCGGTCTGGCGAAGACCGCCGAGCAGATCGACACCGACATCGAGCAGGCGAAGTAGCGCCGTCGATGTCCACGCACACTCTCCGCGCGAAGCGCCGCAGGTCGGCGCTTCGAACGGTGGCCTTCCTGTCACCGTGGCTCATCGGTTTCGGCGTCTTCTTCGCCTATCCGCTGGTGTCCACCGTGTACTTCTCGCTGATGAAGTACGACGGCTTCGGCACACCGGTCTTCCGCGGCCTGGGCAACTGGGCCTACGTCTTCAACGACTACCCGCTGTTCTGGCCGGCGCTGCGCAACACGCTCTGGCTGGTGCTGGTGATGGTGACCTGCCGGGTGGTGTTCGGGCTCGGCATCGGTCTGCTGATCACGAAGATCAAGACCGGCACGGGTGTCTTCCGCACCCTCTTCTACCTGCCGTACCTCGCGCCGCCGGTCGCCGCGACGCTGGCCTTCGTCTTCCTCCTCAACCCCGGCACCGGCCCGGTCAACTCGGTCCTCGACGGCCTGGGTCTGCCGACGCCCGGCTGGTTCACGGACCCCGCCTGGTCCAAGCCGGCCCTCACCGCGCTGGCGCTGTGGGGCGTGGGCGACCTCATGGTCATCTTCATGGCCGCGCTGCTCGACGTACCGAAGGAGCAGTACGAGGCGGCGGAGCTGGACGGGACGTCGGCCTGGCAGCGGTTCCGGTTCGTCACCCTGCCGAACATCTCGCCGATCGTGATGTTCGCCGTCGTCACGGGCGTGATCCAGACCATGCAGTACTACACACAGCCGCTGGTGGCCGGGAAGGTCGCCTCGGGCATCATCGGCGGCTCCGGCCAGCAGTTCGAGCCGGGCTACCCGGACAAGTCCACGCTGACCCTCCCCCAGCTCGTCTACAACCTCGGCTTCCAGCGCTTCGACTACGGCTCGGCCTGCGTGGTCGCGCTGGTGCTGTTCGCGCTGGCCATGGCGTTCACCGCGCTGCTGATGCGACGCAGGGGCGGACTGATGCAGGCAGGTGACTGACCATGACCCAAGTGCTGGATAAGCCCGTTCAGTTGGGAAACCCAACAGTCGCCGAACGCACGGCCCGCCGCAGGGCGCTCCTGGAATGGATAGCGATCCACTCCCTCGGCATAGCGGCCGCGCTCTTCTTCACCCTGCCCTTCGTGTTCGTCGTCCTGACCTCGCTGATGAGCGACCAGCAGGCGCTCACCCGCGACCTGGTCCCGGACACCTGGGAGTGGGGCAACTACACCAAGGTCTTCGACACGCCCGGCTTTCTGACCTGGTGGAAGAACACCCTGATCTACGCCGGTCTGGGCACGGTCCTCACCGTCGTGTCGTCCGTCCCGGTGGCGTACGCGCTCGCCAAGTTCCGCTTCCGTGGCCGTAATTTGTCCCTGATGCTGGTCATCTCGATGATGATGCTGCCGCCCCAGGTGATCATCATCCCGATGTACCTGTTCTGGGCGAAGCAGCTGGACCTCTCGGGGACCCTGTGGCCTCTGATCATCCCGATGGCCTTCGGGGACGCGTTCTCGATCTTCCTCCTGCGCCAGTTCCTGATGACGATCCCGAACGAGTACCTGGACGCGGCGAGGGTGGACGGCTGCGGCGAACTCCGCACACTCCTGCGGGTCGTCCTCCCCATGGCGAAACCGGGCATAGCCGCAGTGGCCCTCTTCCAGTTCTTCTACGCGTGGAACGACTACTTCGGCCCCCAGATCTACGCGTCCGAGAACCCGGGCGCCTGGACGCTCTCCTACGGCCTGGAGTCGTTCAAGGGGGCACACCACACCGACTGGAACCTCACCATGGCCGCCACTGTTCTCGTGATGGCCCCCGTGATCCTCGTGTTCTTCTTCGCGCAGAAGGCGTTCGTCGAGGGCGTCACGCTCACCGGAGTAAAGGGTTGACTCACACATGAAACTCACCGTGGTCGGCGGAGGCTCGACCTACACCCCCGAACTCATCGACGGCTTCGCCCGCCTGCGGGACACCCTGCCGATAGCGGAACTGGTCCTGATGGACCCGGCGACGGACCGTCTGGAACTGGTGGGCGGCCTTGCCCGACGTATCTTCGAGCGCCAGGGTCACAGCGGCACGATCACCACCACGACCGACCTGGACGCGGCGGTGGAGGGCGCGGACGCGGTCCTCCTCCAGCTCCGTGTGGGCGGTCAGGCGGCCCGCGAGCAGGACGAGACCTGGCCGCTGGAGTGCGGCTGCGTGGGCCAGGAGACGACGGGCGCCGGCGGCCTGGCGAAGGCCCTGCGCACCGTCCCGGTGGTCCTGGACATCGCGGACCGGGTCCGCCGTACCAACCCCACCGCCTGGATCATCGACTTCACCAACCCGGTCGGCATCGTGACCCGGGCCCTGCTCCAGGCGGGCCACAAGGCGGTCGGCCTGTGCAATGTGGCGATCGGCTTCCAGCGCAAGTTCGCGGCCATGCTCGGCGTGACCCCCTCCGACGTCCACCTCGACCACGTGGGCCTCAACCACCTCACCTGGGAGACCGGGGTACGCCTGGGCGGCCCCGAGGGCGAGAACGTCCTGCCGAAACTGCTGGCCGACCACGGCGACACCATCGCCGCCGACCTGCACCTCCCCCGCCCCCTCCTGGACCGCCTGGGCGTGGTGCCGTCGTACTACCTGCGCTACTACTACGCCCACGACGAGGTGGTGCGAGAACTGCGCACCAAACCGTCGCGGGCCGCGGAAGTGGCGGAAATGGAAAGAAGGTTGCTCACCCTCTACGCCGACCCGGCCCTCGACGAGAAGCCGGAACTGCTCTCCAAGAGGGGCGGCGCGTACTACTCGGAGGCCGCGGTGGACCTGGCGGCCGCGCTGCTGAACGGCGCGGGCAGCCCGTACCAGGTGGTCAACACCTACAACAACGGCACGCTTGCCTTCCTCCCCGACGACGCGGTGATCGAGGTACAGGCCGGGGTGGGCACGAGGGGCGCAGCCCCTCTCCCGATGTCGCCCCCGGACCCCCTGTACGCGGGCCTGATGGCCCAGGTGACGGCCTACGAGGACCTGGCCCTGGAGGCGGCCCTGCACGGCGGCCGCACCCGGGTCTTCAAGGCGCTGCTCTCCCACCCTCTGATCGGCCAGTACGCGTACGCGGAGAAACTCACCGACCAACTGATCGCACACAACCGGGAGCACCTCGCGTGGGCATGACCGCACGTGTCCTCGCCGTAGACGCGGGCAACAGCAAGACCGACGTGGCGGTCGTGGCGGCCGACGGAACCATCCTGGCCACGGCCCGCGCAGGCGGATTCCGCCCGCCGACGGTAGGCGTGGAGCCGGCGATGGACACCCTCGCCGAGGCGGTGCGGGAGGCCTTCACCGCGGCGGGCGTCACCCGCGCCGACCATGTCTCGGCGTGCCTGGCGAACGCCGACTTCCCGGTGGAGGAGGAGGAACTGGCGACCGCGCTGCACGCACGCGCGTGGGGCACGACCGTCGAGGTCCGCAACGACACCTTCGCCATCCTCCGGGCCGGCGTGGCGGAACCCCGCGGTGTGGCCGTCGTCTGCGGCGCCGGCATCAACTGCGTGGGCATGCGCCCCGACGGACGTACGGCCCGCTTCCCCGCGCTGGGCCGTATCTCCGGCGACTGGGGCGGCGGGTGGGGCCTGTCGGAGGAGGCCCTGTGGCACGCGGCCCGGGCGGAGGACGGCCGCGGAGTGCCCACGGCCTTGGCGCACGCGCTCCCCGCCCACTTCGGCCTGCCGACCATGTACGCCCTGATCGAGGCCCTGCACCTCGAACACATCGCCCCCGTCCGCCGCCACGAACTGACCCCGGTCCTCTTCGCCACCGCCATGGCCGGCGACCCGATCGCCCGCGAGATCGTCGACCGGCTGGCCGACGAGGTGGTGACGATGGCAACGGTCGCGCTGACCCGACTGGACCTGCTGGAGGAGGAGACGCCGGTGCTGTTGGGCGGGGGTGTCCTGGCGGCAGGTCACCCCCAACTGATCGACGGCATCCGGGACTTGCTCACGGCCCGCGCCCCCAAAGCGGTACCGGGTGTGGTCACGGCGAGTCCGGTGCTGGGGGCGGCGTTGCTGGGGCTGGACCGGGTGGGGGCGGGGGCGGAGGTGCATGAACGGGTACGCGCCCACTTCGCATAGGGGTCCGGCGGCCGCAGGCCCCCAGGGGGAACCGAACTGATTCCCGCCGCGTGTTCATGGGCAGGGGTGGTGCGGGGATCCTGCCCAGCCGCCGGCAGGCGTTCCGCTGCGATCCGATCAAGATCCAGCCAAGCCCGGTGCGGATGTCAGTCCCGGCAGCGATACTTGCGGCGACGGATGACCACGGGGGAGGTCAGCAGTGACACAGACGCCGAAGAGCAGCACGGCACCACCACCGGGACACGCCCCGGCATCCGGCGCCCCCACCATGCCGTCCGTGCCCCCGCAGCCCGTCCGGCCCGCCACGCCCACCCCCACCCCGCCGGCCGCGAGACCCCGCCGCACCGCCTTCGCCGAGGGCTTCGACCAGCTCCGCGCGGCCGCCACCACCGAGCCCGGCCGCCTGCGGATCATCGGCGCCCTCCTCGCCCTCTTCGTCGTCGCCTTCGGTGCCGTGGCGGCCTGGCAGATGACCGAGCGGGCGGCAGCCGCCGACGACGTCCTGGGCCGCAGCCAGCCCCTGACCTCGGACGCGGCCGACATCTACCGCTCCCTGGCGGACGCCAACACCGCGGCGGCGAGCGGCTATCTCGCGGGACTGCAGGAAAAGCCCGCCATGCGCGAGGGCTACGAGCGGGACATCCGCACGGCGGCCTCGAAACTCGTCACCGCCGCCGCCAACTCCGAACCGGGCTCCGCCTCGGCGCACACCATCGCCGAACTCAGCGAGCTCCTCCCGGAGTACAAGGGCCTGGTCGAGACGGCGAGGGCCAACAACCGTCAGGGCTACCCCGTGGGCGGCGCCTATCTGCGCGCGGCGAACGAGATGATGCAGCAGAAGATGCTGCCGGCCGCCCAGAAGCTCCACCAGACGGAGAACCAGCGCCTGCGCGACGACTACGCGGACGCGAAGTCGTTCCCCTGGGCCGCGGCCGGCCTCGGCGTGCTCGCCCTGGCCGCCCTCGCCTGGGCCCAGCGCCGCAACTACCAGCGCACGAACCGGGTTCTGAACCACGGCCTGGTCACCGCCACGGCCGCCTCCACCGTGGTCCTGCTGTGGCTGGCCGTGGGCCACACCGTCGCGCGCGCGGGCCTGAACGACTCCTACGACCACGGCGTCCGCTCGCTGAACGTGCTGCACGAGGCCCGCATCGCCTCCCTGACCGCCCGCAGTGACGAGAACCTGAACCTGGTCCGCCGCGGCGCGGACACCAAGAAGCTCGACGACGGCACGGTCGTGGACGCGTACGAGTGGGGCTACGACCAGGAGATCGAACAGCTCGGCAAGGCGCTCGTCCGGGCCGAGGGCCTCGCCGACGACACGGCGGGGAAGAAGCCCGTGCAGGACGCCAACGGCTTCATGAAGGTCTGGAAGGACCGCCACGCCATCGCCCGCGACGACAACAACTCGGGCAACTACCAGGCCGCCCGCGACCGTGTCATCGGCGCCGCGAAGGAGCCGACGAGCGTGTGCTTCGACAACGTCGACGAGGCCTTGGCGAAGGCGCTCAAGCACGAGCAGATCGAGTTCAGGCAGGCCGCGGGCGACGGCCGTGACTCGCTGACCGGCCTCCCGACCGGCGCCGCGGTCCTCGCGGTCCTGGGCGCGGCCGGCGCGGTCCTCGGCATCGGCCGCAGGCTGTCGGAGTACCGGTGAGAGGGGGCAGGGCGATGAACGCACGCGGCACGACGACGAACGCACGCGACGACTCGGTTCGCCTCCGGGGCGGCGCGGGCCGCCCGTGGCGGCGTCTGCGGGCCGGTCTGCGCGGCTGGGGCGGGGTGGGCGCGATGGCGCTCGTCTGTGCCCTGGCGGTGACCTTCGCGCTGCTGCTGCCCCTGTCCCAGCCGTACGACGGGGACGGCGGTGCGGTCATCGGCGGCCAGGGCGTCGCCCACAGCAGCCAGGTGCGGGCGGAGGACTGCAAGAAGCCGCAGGACCAGAGCCTTTCGCCGTCCGGCGGCGACGGGAAAACCCCGACCGTCGACGCCATCAAGGCCCGCAAGGACCGGCGCCTGATCGTCGGCGTCGACACCAACAGCTACCGCTGGGGCTACCTCGACCCGAACAACCCCTCCGGTGAGCTGGAGGGATTCGACATCGACCTGGTCCACCGGATCGCCCAGGACATCCTCGGCGACCGCGACGCGGTGCAGTTCAAGGCCATCCCGACCAGCCGGCGTATCGAGGCGATCCAGAAGGGCGAGGTCGACATGGTGGTCCGCACCATGACGATCAACTGCGACCGCATCGGTCAAGTCGCCTTCTCCGCGCCCTACTTCGTGACCGGCCAGCAGGTCCTGGCGCCCAAGACGTCGACGATCACCGGGTACAACAAGACCCTCTCCGACAAGAAGGTGTGCTCGGCCAAGGGCTCCACCGCGTACGACAACCTGGAAGCGGGCCGCAAGAGCGGCGACCTCCCCGCCTCCGCCGACATCAGGACCACCGTCCCCAACCAGCTCGACTGCCTGGTGAAGTTGCAGCTCGGCGAGGTCGACGCGGTCGTCACCGACGGCGCGCTCGCCGCGAGTCAGGCCGCGCAGGACCCCGCCGTGGAACTCAAGGGCGGCCTGTTCACGGACGAGTACTACGGCGTGGCGATGAAACTGGGCTCCGAGGATCTGGTACGCCAGGTCAACCGGACCCTGGAGAACTACATCAAGGACGGCGGCTGGGAGGCGTCGTACGAGAAGTGGCTGCACCCGACCATGGACCAGGGCGACAAGAAGTCGGCCTCGGCGACCCCTCCCGCAGCCCGGTACAAGTGACCGACCATCAACTGACGAAGACCACTGACGGAACACAACGCAGCGAGAGGTGATCGATGGGCGTCACGGACCCCGCCGGGCCGGTGATGGACCGGGACGAGGTGGACCGTGCGCTGGCGCGGCTCGGCGCGGAGCACGAGGCGATCGAGACCTCGCTCCTCGCCCTGCAGGACCACGCGGGCCGCAGACTTCTCGAGGGCGCCGAGCTCACGGGCATCACCAAGGAGCGCTGGACGGCCGCGGAGGCGTCGATCACGCTGCTGTGGGCGTACTTCGACGCGTACACGGACGCGTTGCGCTCCGCCCGCGAGATCCGCTCCCGCCGTCGCTGGTCCAGCCGCGACGACCTGGTGGAGCTGACGGAACTGCTGCGCGGCCAGTCCGTGACCGTGGCGGGATCGGCGGCCGCGACCCCCAACGCGCCCACCCTGCACGGCGGTTCGGGCAAGCTCAGCGAACAGTTCACGCTCGTCACCCTGGTCGACCGGATGAACGAGCTGTACGCGACCTCACTGGACATGGTCGTCGCCGCCGACGCGGTCTGGTCGGCGCTGCCCGCCCGCATCGATTTACTGGCCGCGGAACTCCAGCGCACCCGCCGGCTCGCGCACTCCGTGGGCGTACGCCCCGGCGAGCACCCGGCCGGCGACGACCTGGAGCGCATCACGCGCACGCTCACCAACCTGCGCGCCCAAGTGGTGTCCGACCCGCTCGCGTACTGGGTCCCCACGCAGGGGAGTTCGGCCCCCGGCGGGGGCAAGCCGGACACCACGGTCTACGACCGGGAGGCGCGCGCCCTGGAGGACGTACGACGGGAGATCGACGCCGTGCTGACGGTCCGTCAGGATGCTGAGCAGCGTCTGGTCAAGCTGCGTGACGTGCTGTCCCGCGCGGACCGTACGCTCGCCGAGGCCCGCACCGCGCGCGGCGAGGTGCTGGCGAAGATCGCCGCCACGGAGGTGCCGGTCGTCAGCGGCCCGCCGACCGTGCTGCAGGAGCAGCTGGCGACGGCCGCCGAGTACCGCAGACACGCCCAGTGGCACCGCCTGTCGCCGCTCCTGGAGTCGCTGGAGCAGAAGGCGGAGGACGAACTGCTGCGCGCCCGCGAGTCGTTGACCGCGGTCACCGCGCCCCTGGCGGTCCGCGCCGAGCTGCGCGGCCGCCTCGACGCGTACAAGGCGAAGGTGGCCCGGCACGGCCTCGCGGAGGACCCGTTCCTCATCGAGCGCTACGACGCGGCCCGCCGCATGCTGTGGAGCGCCCCCTGCGACCTACGCGTCGCCGAACAGGCGGTCCTGCGCTACCAGCACGCGGCGGCCGAGCTGCTCGGCGGTCCGCGCGTGCCGGGACCGCGCGACCCCGAGGACCGGAGGGGGCCGGGATCATGAGGGACAGGGGGGAGCCGTCGTCATGAGTCAGGCACAGCAGACCTGCCAGCGACCGGACTGCGGCGGGGCGTACGAGGACGTGGGCGGCGGCGAGCTGTACTGCGACACCTGCGGCCTCGCCCCGGTCGTCTCGGCGACCGGCACGGTCGGCTCGCCGCCCACCGGGGTGACGGCCGGCGGCAAGGACTCCCGCGGCTCGGCGGGCAGCGGCAGCTCCCGCTCCACCGGCCGCGGCAGCTCGCGTACGTCGTCGCAGTCGTCGAAGTCCCGGCGCTCGGTGTCGGGACGGCTGTCGCGCTCACTGTCGGGCCGTTCCTCGGGCCGCTCGGTGTCGGTGCGCAGCTCCGGCTCGACCGCCGGCTCCAGCGGCCGCGGCCGGCTCGGTGTCGGCCTGGTCCAGGTCCCGGACGTGCCGCGCCCCGACCCGCGCGCGATGGTGCTGGAGAACCCGGAGGTGCCCGAGCGCAAGCGGTTCTGCTCCCGCTCGGACTGCGGGGCGCCCGTCGGCCGGGCCCGCGGGGAGCGCCCGGGCCGCACCGAGGGCTTCTGCACGAAGTGCGGGCACCCGTATTCCTTCGTCCCGAAGCTGAAGTCCGGCGACATCGTGCACGGCCAGTACGAGGTCGCGGGCTGTCTGGCGCACGGCGGCCTCGGCTGGATCTACCTCGCCGTGGACCGCGCGGTCTCCGACCGCTGGGTGGTGCTCAAGGGCCTGCTCGACACCGGCGACCAGGACGCGATGGCGGCGGCGATC
This sequence comes from Streptomyces cyaneus, assembly GCF_004028635.1. Taxonomy (GTDB): domain Bacteria; phylum Actinomycetota; class Actinomycetes; order Streptomycetales; family Streptomycetaceae; genus Streptomyces; species Streptomyces cyaneus. Next base: position 1,137,065 of record NZ_ML138678.1, read on the forward strand.
TCCGAGCGGCGCTTCCTCGCGGAGATCGAGCACGCCAACATCGTGCGGATCTACAACTTCGTCGAGCACCTCGACCAGCGCACGGGCTCGCTCGACGGCTACATCGTCATGGAGTACGTCGGCGGCAAGTCCCTGAAGGAGATCGCGAATTCGCGCCGTACGCAGACGGGCAAGCGCGACCCGCTCCCCGTCGAGCAGGCGTGCGCGTACGGCATCGAGGCGCTGGAGGCCCTCGGCCACCTGCACAGCCGGAACCTCCTCTACTGCGACTTCAAGGTCGACAACGCCATCCAGACCGAGGACCAGCTCAAGCTGATCGACATGGGCGCGGTGCGCAGGATGGACGACGACGAGTCGGCCATCTACGGCACGGTGGGCTACCAGGCGCCCGAGGTCGCGGAGGTCGGCCCGTCAGTGGCGTCCGACCTGTACACCGTCGCGCGCACCCTGGCCGTCCTGGCCTTCGACTTCCAGGGCTACACGAACGTCTACGTCGACTCCCTGCCCGACCCCGACCACATCGAGGTCTTCCGCCAGTACGAGTCCTTCTACCGCCTCCTGGTCCGCGCCACCGACCCGGACCCGGCCCGCCGCTTCGCCTCCGCGCAGGAGATGACGGAGCAACTGACCGGCGTCCTGCGCGAGGTCGTGTCCCTGCAGACGGGGCGCGCGAGGCCGTCACTGTCGACGCTGTTCGGCCCCGAGGTGCGGGTCACCGACACGGAGCTGTTCCCGAAGCCGGCCGGCGAGGTGTCGCGGTTGGGGGCGCGGGTCGTGCGCACCCGCAAGCAGCAGCTCTCCCTCCCCGCGGCCGGCCTGCCTGCCGTTTCCGCCGCCAACCTGCCTGCCGTTTCCGGCGGCATCGTCAAGGTCGTCGACGCCGCCGTCGCCGCCCTCGCGCTTCCGGTCCCCCGGGTCGACCCCACCGACCCCAACGCCGGTTTCCTCGCGGGTCTGATGACCACCGCGCCGGCCGAGTTGCTCGGTGCCCTCGCCGCCGCTTCGGCGCCCTCGACCGAGACACGGCTGCGGCAGGTGCGGGCCTGGCTGGAGAACGGCGACACCGGCACCGCGCACGAGGCGCTGCTGAAGCTGGAGGACGAGCGGCCCGACGACTGGCGGGTCGTCTGGTACCGCGGCGTGGCCGCGCTCGTCACCGGCGACCACGAGGGCGCCGCGCTCGCCTTCGACGCGATCTACGACGCCTTCCCCGGCGAGCCCGCCCCCAAGCTGGCCCTCGGCCTGTGCGCGGAGGTGCTGGGCCAGCTGGACAACGCCGCCGAGTACTACCGTCTGGTGTGGTCGACCGACCCGAGCTATGTGAGCGCCGCCTTCGGTCTCGCCCGCGTCCAGCTCGCGGCCGGCGACCGCCGCAGCGCGGTGCGGACCCTGGAGTCGGTTCCGGAAAGCTCCATTCACTACACGGCCGCACGCGTGGCGGCCGTCCGCGCCCGGCTGCGTGGGCGCACGGCGGTCGCCGCTGACGTACCGTTCCTGGACGACCTGACCGCGGCCGCGGGCCAGGTCGAGGCGCTGGACGCGTACGGTCTGGACCCGGCGCGCCGGGAGCAGTTGTCGACGGAAGTCCTCGGCTGCGCGCTGGACTGGATACTCTCCGGTGGCCAGGGTTCCGCCCCTCCCGCCGCCACCGGAGGACGGACGCTGCTCGGCAGCGGCCTGGACGAGCGGGGACTGCGTTTCGGACTGGAGCGTTCGTACCGCACGCTGGCTCGGCTCGCACGGGGCGGCGAGGAGAGGATCGACCTGGTGGAACGTGCCAACCGTTACCGCCCCCGGACGTGGGTGTAGTTGATGTCGCAGATGCCCCAACTGTCCGCCTGCCCGAGCTGCGAATGGCCGCTCGAGTCGGGTGACCGTTTCTGCGGTGCGTGCGGATACGACCTGTCCGCCGTACCCGTACGGCCGGACGACAACCCGACCATCGTGATGAACGGCTCGACGCCACCCCCTGCCGCGGGCGCGCCCGGCATGGGCTGGCCCGGCGCCGCCACGCCGGACGCCTCCGGCAGCCACGAACTGCCTCCGGGCACGCCCCCGCTCCCCCAGTCACCACCGCCGCCCGCAGCACCGGTGCCGCCGGCGGCGAGCGGGGCCGACGGGGTGCCCGGCGCCCCGACCTCCCCCGTTCCAGGCCCCGAGGGCATCCCGCCGGGCTCCGCCGATCCCGGCTTCCCGGGTGGTTTCCCGGCCCCCGGCCACCCGGCACGGCCCGGCTTCCCCACCGTCCCGGCACCCGGCGGCCACGGTGCGCCGGCCGGCCCGCAGACGGCGCCCGGCCTCGCCGGTCCCACCGGCCCCGCGGGTCCCCCCGCCCCGACCGGCTCCCCCGTCTCCCCGGCCTCCGGCGTCCGTTTCGATCACCCTCCCGAGCCCGAGGAGTACCCCTTGCAGGCGCCCGATCCGCGCGTCGTCACCGACCTGCCGACCCCGCCCGAGGGCACCAAGGTGTGCGTGGCCTGCCGTGCGGGCCGCGTGGACCACGACGGGTACTGCGAGAACTGCGGGCACGCCCAGCCGCGCGAACGCGACCACATGGAGCTGGACGCCGGCCCGGTGGCCGCCGTCAGCGACCGCGGTCTGCGCCACCACCGCAACGAGGACGCGTTCGCCGTCGCCGGCACCGCGCTGCCCGACGGCCGGCCCGCGGTCCTGGCGATCGTCTGCGACGGCGTGTCCTCGGCGACCCGCCCCGACGACGCCTCGATGGCCGCGTCCCGGGCGGCGAGCGAGTCGCTGCTGGCCGCACTGCCGCGCGGCACGCACCCCCAGCAGGCCATGCACGACGCGATCGTCGCCGCCGCGAACGCGGTCAACGCGCTGGCCGCCGAGCCCGCCACGGCCCGCGAGCAGGGCCCCCACCAGAACGCCCCCGCCTGCACGATCGTCGGCTCCGTGGTCACGCCCGAGCTGCTGATCGTCGGCTGGGTCGGCGACAGCCGCGCCTACTGGGTCCCGGTGGACCGCAGCACGCCCCCGGCCCGGCTCACCGAGGACGACTCGTGGGCCGCGCAGATGGTCGCGGCCGGTCTGATGAACGAGGCCGAGGCCTACGCCGACGAGCGCGCCCACGCCATCACGGGCTGGCTCGGCGCGGACGCCTACGAACTGGAGCCGCACACCGCTTCCTTCAAGCCGGACCGTCCGGGTGTAGTGGTGGTGTGCACGGACGGGCTGTGGAACTACGCGGAGGCGGCCGCCGAAATGGCCGAGGTCGTGCCCCTCGACGCCGCCGCGCGCCCCTTGCACAGCGCCCAGGTGCTCGTCGGTCACGCCCTCGACGGCGGGGGCCACGACAACGTAACAGTGGCCGTCCTGCCGTTCCCGGCGCCGCCGATGGGGGCAGGATCGGCCTGAGGCCGCACCGCGGGGACAGCCTGGACGGACGGCCTCATCGGACCGGAGGGGACCGGTCCGTCGACAGCCATGGCCCCATCACGGGGTTCTTTAGGGGGATTTGAGAACACATGGCCAATTTCTCGAAGTCGAACGTGCCGCAGTTCTCGGTGGACGTGTACCAGAACGAGTACCTGCCGGAGGGCGGTCGCGAGGTCAACGCGATCGTCACGGTGACCGCGACCGGCGGCGGCACGGTCGGAAGCGCGGTCGCGGCGCCCCACCTCTACTCTCCGGGGCAGGGCCCGTCCGCGGCTGTGGCGATCATGGTCGACTGCTCGGGCTCGATGGACTACCCGCCGACCAAGATGCGCAACGCCCGTGACGCCACGGCCGCCGCGATCGACACCCTGCGCGACGGTGTGCACTTCGCGGTGATCGGCGGCACGCACGTGGCCAAGGAGGTGTATCCGGGCGGCGGCCGCCTGGCCGTGGCCGACGCCACCACCCGCGACCAGGCCAAGCAGGCCCTGCGCAGGCTCAGCGCGGGCGGCGGCACGGCGATCGGCACCTGGCTGCGGCTCGCCGACCACCTGCTGTCCTCGGCCGACGTCGCCATCCGGCACGGCATCCTGCTCACCGACGGCCGCAACGAACACGAGTCGCCGGAAGACCTCAAGGCCGCGCTCGACGCCTGTGCCGGACGCTTCACCTGTGACGCCCGTGGCGTGGGTACGGACTGGGAAGTGAAAGAAGTCACAGCAATCGCCTCGGCCCTGCTCGGCAGCGCCGACATCGTCGCCGACCCGGCAGGTCTCGCCGCCGACTTCACGCAGATGATGGAGACGGCGATGGGCAAGGAGGTCGCGGACGTCGCCCTGCGGGTGTGGACGCCGGTGGGCACGACCATCAAGTTCGTCAAGCAAGTCGCGCCGACGGTCGAGGAGTTGACCGACCGCCGCACCGAGGCCGGCCCGCGCGCCGGGGACTACCCCACCGGCTCCTGGGGGGACGAGTCCCGTGACTACCACGTCTGCGTCGAGGTTCCCGCCGCCGACCTCGGCCGGGAGATGCTCGCCGCCCGGGTCTCGCTGGTCATCCCGCAACCTGACGGCACCGCGCAGAACTTGGGCGCCCAGGGTCTCGTACGGGCCGTATGGACCGACGACATGGTCGCCTCGACCTCGATCAACCCACAGGTTGCCCACTACACGGGCCAAGCCGAACTGGCACAAGTCATCCAGCAAGGTCTGGATCTACGCAAAGCGGGGGATATGGATGGAGCAACGGCCAAACTGGGCCGGGCCGTTCAGCTCGCCAGCGTCTCCGGAAACGCGGATACGGCGAAACTCCTTGCGAAGGTGGTGGACGTGGTCGATGCCGCGGCAGGTACTGTGCGACTGAAGGCGAAGGTCGCGGAGGCCGACGAGATGACTCTCGAGACACGGTCGACAAAGACTGTTCGTGTAAAGAAGTGACCTAGTAGCGCCCCAGCAGGACCCTGAAAAGCATCGAGCCTGACCCCTTGGGGTTGGAGAAATCCGGTCGAAGCGGCCGGAAAGGAGAGGGGGAAGCGCCGACATGCCGACCTGCCCGAACGGACACCAGTCGGGTTCCGACGACTGGTGCGAGGTCTGCGGTCACCGCATGGCCGGTGCCGTACCTCCACCCCCTCCGCCGCCGCCCCCGCCCGGCGGTGGCTACGGCTTCCCGCCCCCCGGCGGTCCCGGTGGCCCTGGCGGCCCCGGCGGTCCGTTCGGCGGCCCGAACACCGGTCAGCCGGGCGGCCCGCCGCCCATGTCCGCCGTACCGGAGCCGGAGCTCTGCCCGCAGTGCCGTACGCCGCGTGAGGGCGGTGCGCCGTTCTGCGAGGAGTGCCGGTGGAACTTCCTGACCAACACGGCGACGTCGTACACCCCGGCCGCCCCGCGCACCCAGGCGCCCGGCGGCCCGGCCCTGCCCTCCCACTTCCAGCAGCAGTCGGCGCCGCCTCCGTCGTTCGGTGGCGGTGACTCGTACGAGTACCAGGGTTCGCGCCCGTCCCAGGTGAACCGCCCGGCAGAACCGATCCCGCCGTTCGGCGCGGAGCCGCAGGGTCCGGGTGGCCCTGGCGGTCAGGGGGCTCCTGGCGGTCCTGGGCCCGGTGGTCCTGGCGGCATGGGCCCCGGCGGCCCCGGTCCCGGCCCTGGCGCGCCGGGCGGCTTCGGCGCGGGCCCCGGCGGTCCGGGCAACCCCAATCCCGGCGGCCCTGGTGGGCCCGGTGGCCCCGGCGGCTTCGGCCCAGGACCCGGCGGTCCGGGCAACCCCAACCCTGGCGGGCCCGGTGGCCCCGGCGGCCTTGGTGGTCCGGGAGGCCATGGTGGGCCGGGAGGCAACGGCCCCTCCGGCTTCGGCGGCGACCCGTCGCGGCCCGTTCCACCGCCGCCCGGTCCCACCCCGCCCGGCGGTCCGGGCGCGACCAGCGGTGCTCCGCAGGCGTTCCAGCAGGGCGGCCCGCCGGCCCCGCCCGGGTTCCCGCAGGAGACCCACCGTCCGCCGCAGCAGGGCGGCCCGTCCTTCGGTGGTGGTGACGACTGGGTGATCTCGCCGCCGTCGTCGGGCCCCGGCGCACCGGGTGGCCCCGGCCCCGGGCCCGCTCAGGGCGGCTACGGCTATCCGCAGCCCGGCTCGAACCAGGCCCCGCCGCCTCCAGGTCCGGGCTACCCGCAGCAGCCGACGACCTGGACGGCGACCATCGGGCCGGACCGCGACTACTTCATGGCGATGATGCAGCGCTCCGGCCCCGAGGCCGCGGGCCTGAACCTGCCCGCGTACTCGCCCGAGCAGCAGCGCGCCCTCACCGGCAACCAGATCACCATCGGCCGCCGCCGCCACTCCACCGGCGACACCCCCGACATCGACCTGTCGGTGCCGCCGGAGGATCCGGGCGTCTCGCACCAGCACGCGGTCCTGGTCCAGCAGCCGGACGGCACCTGGGCGGTCGTCGACCAGAACTCGACGAACGGCACCACGGTGAACGGCTCCGAGGAACCGATCCAGCCCTTCGTACCGGTACCGCTGCAGGACGGCGACCGGGTGCACGTGGGCGCGTGGACGACGATCACGATCCGGCGCGGCTAGGTCTCTCGCTACCGGGAGGGGGCGGTCGTACGGCGAGCAGGTGCCGTACGACCGCCCCCTCCCGGCGTTTCAGCCGGGCAGCGCCCATGCGTACGGTCCCTCGGGATCGTCCAGCCACGCCCACTCGTGCTCGCCGCTCACGGTGATCCCGTACCGCTCCCGCTGCGGCTGTCCCTCGCGCTCCCACAGCGCGTACGCCTCCTGCGGATCGAGGCTGCCGCGGGTCAGGGCCAGCAGGAAGCGGAACAGCTCGTGCTCCCTGGCGTGGCGGGGCAGCCCGCCCACGTGCGCGGGCTCCGTTTCGGACGGGCTCCCGCCGCGCAGCGGCACGAAGTAGGCGGGCGTGTGCAGGAAGCGCCCTTCGGCGTGCTCGGCGTCGCGCACGGCGAGGGCGACCAGGCCGGTGGCGAGCGGTGTCAGGATGCGGGCGCCGGGGCGGCACTGGGCGAGCCAGGCGCGTGGGATCGAGCGCAGGGTGCAGGTCGCGATGATCCGGTCGAAGGGGGCGCGTTCGGGTACGCCGCGTGCGCCGTCGCCGGTGACGACGACGGGGTGGTGTCCGGCGGCGGCCAGGTGCTGCCGGGCCGACTCGGTGATGTCCGGCTCCAGGTCGACGGTGGTGACGAGGTCGTCGTCGCCGAGCCGGTGGGCGAGCAGAGCGGCGTTGTAGCCCGTGCCGGCCCCGATCTCCAGGACTCTGTTGCCGTCCTCCACCTCCAGCGCGACCAGCATCATCGCCATCAGGGACGGCTGGCTGCTGGAGGAGAGCAGCTCGCCGTCGCGCAGCCGGGTGGCCAGCGGGATGTCCGCGTACGCACCGCGCACCCAGCGCTCTCGCGCGGCCGGGTCGGGACTCTGGCCCCATCGGCGCTCGTAGCCGCCCGCGACGCCGACGTAGTAGTACGGGACGAACAGATGCCGCGGAACGGCGGCGAAGGCCTCCCGCCACACCGGGTCGTCGGCCCATGCGCCGCTCGCGTCGATCTCACCGACCAGTGCGGCCCGCGCCGAGGCGGCGAGGTCGGCGAGTTCCTCGGCGTCCCTGCCGAGATCCTGCGCGCTCATACGTCCACTGTGCTGCGGCGGGCGGCACGAGGCGAGCCCCGGCGACCGGAATCGGTGGCTCGGTGCGGGTGGTCCTAGGCCTTGAGTCCTGGGCCGCCCGGTCTGAGACCATGGACGACGTGAATGAGATTCGGCGCGGCACGCTTCAGGAGCAGACCTTCTATGAGCAGGTCGGCGGGGAGGAGACCTTCCGCCGGCTCGTCCACCGTTTCTACGAGGGGGTGGCCGAGGACCCGATCCTCAAGCCCATGTACCCCGAGGAGGACCTGGGCCCGGCCGAGGAGCGCCTCACCCTGTTCCTGATCCAGTACTGGGGCGGCCCGACGACGTACAGCGAGAACCGCGGCCACCCCCGGCTGCGGATGCGCCACGCCCCCTTCACCGTCGACCGCGCGGCCCACGACGCCTGGCTGAAGCACATGCGGGTCGCCGTCGACGAGCTCGGCCTCTCCGAGGAGCACGAGCGGACGCTGTGGAACTACCTGGAGTATGCGGCGGCGTCGATGGTGAACACGGCGGGCTGAGCCTGCCGCTTGCCGAATTCGGGCATTGATCGCTTCCCCTAGCCAAACAGAAACACGGAACGGGTATTGCCATGGCACCGGGATGGAGACGCCCGACGCCGCCCTTCCCCCGGAGGGCGAGCTCGCCGAGCAGTCCGCCGTGAGCCGGCTGACGGTGCGCGAGGCGGTCAAGCAGCTGCGGGCGCAGAACGTCGTACGGGTGGTCCGGGGCCGCGGCACCTACGTGAACCCGCCGGACCGCTGGACGGCGCTGGAGCCCGTGATGCGCGCCGCCTCCCGCTCCTCCCACACCTCGCTGTCCCAGCAGCTCATCGAAGCCCGCCGCCTGATCGAGAACGGCGCGACGGAACTGGCCGCCGAGCGCCGCGACGAAACCCACCTCGCGGAGCTGCGCGAGCATCTCGCCACCATGCGGGACGCGGCGGACGAGGCCGACACGGAGAAATTCGTCCAGGCCGACATCGACTTCCACGCCACGGTGATGCGGGCCACGGGCAACCTCTTCGTCCCGCTCCTCTTCGAGCCCTTCGGCACCCTCCTCGCCGAGGGCCGCCGCGAGACCTCCGCGGTCCCCCAGATCCGCGTCAACGCCATCGCGCACCACGAGGCGGTCCTGGCGGCCCTGGAATCCGGCGCCCCGGACAAGGCCCGCGAGGCGATGAACGCCCACATGAACCAGACGGTGGACGACTACCGCACCTACGTACTGAAGTCCGCCGAATAACTCCCCCAGCGTCCCTACCCCGCCATGCCCTCCCGGAGCCCGAAGTGCTCCGCAATGCCCCACCCGTGAAGAATGTCAGCCCGTCCGAGGTGGCCGCCCGTCTGCGCACGGCCCCCCGCCTGGCCGTCCTCGACGACGACCCCACCGGCACTCAGACCGTCAAGGACATCCCGGTCCTCACCACCTGGGCCGTCGAAGACCTCCGCTGGGCCTCCCGCGGCGACTCCACCCTGCGCGGTCACTTCCCCCTCGAAACCGACGTCCTCACCGAGGAGCTGACGGCAGCCGGCGCCGCCCCCGACGGCGTCGTCCTGGTCCCCGCCTACATTCGGACCCGGCGCTGCGCCCGCCCTCCTTCGGCATGGTCCTCGCCCTGATCGTCACCCCGATCCTGCTGATCCTGGCCGGCACCCTCGGTCAGAACCTCCTCGCCGAAGGCTCGACCTTCCGCGCCGTCCTCACCGTTCTCGGCGCCCCGATGGTCGCCCTGCTCATCGACGTGACGCTGTGCGCCTGGCTCCTCGGCGCCCGCCGCGGCTGGGACCGTACGCACATCGCGAACGTGATGGGCTCGGCCCTCCCCTCCGTCGCGATGGTGATCCTCGTGGCGGGCGCGGGCGGCGTCTTCGGCAAGGTGCTGGTGGCGAGCGGCATCGGCGACGCGATCGCCGACGTCCTGGACCGGACCGGACTCCCGGCGCTCTTCCTGGCCTTCCTGACGGCGCTGGCCCTGCGCGCAGCCCAGGGCTCGACGACGGTGGCCCTGATCACGACGGCGGGCATCCTCACGCCACTGCTCCAGCGCGCCGACCTGTCGACCGGCCAGCTGTCCCTGGTCGCCCTGGCGATGGGCGCGGGTGGTCTGGCCGTGTCGCACATCAACGACGCGGGCTACTGGATGTTCACCAAGCTGGCCGGCCTGGACGTGGCGAGCGGCCTGCGCACCTGGACGGTCCTGACGACCACGATGGGTGTCATCGGCTTCGGTCTGACGGCAGCCCTGTGGCCCCTGGTGTGACCGGCGTCAGCGCACGCTGACGTCCAACGCCCCAAGTCCCGCACGCCGTACGGCGATCGACCCGTACGGCGTGCGCAGCCGTAGCCACGCACCGGACGAGAGCAACGCCAGATCCCCGGTGCCCCGCAGGAACCCCAGCGACTGGGCCGCGTGCACCGCCCGCACCGGCAGCTGCGTGTCCCCGACGGTCCGGGACCAGATCTCCCGCCCGATCCGGTCGAGTTCGCCGCGCGTACGCCGCTCGGACGCCAACTCCTGTGTACGGGAACGGAATTCGGTGATGCCTGCGCCGACCATCGCCAGCAGCTCAGCCGACGCGGGCAGCCCCGGCACCGCAAGCCAGCCTCCGCGCGGCGGAAGCACCCCGGCCCAGGGCGGACCGGTGACGGCCGCCGGAACGACAGCCGTGGCCGCCGCCTCGTCGACGGACTCCAGCAGCTCGCCCGCGGAGACGGTCACGTCCAGCGTGACGTCGAGCCCGTTCTCGTACGGCTTCGCCAGCCGTACCGCGCGGATCGCCAGTACCTCGAAGGACGGCGGCCGCCCGAAGACGGCGAGCGCGGTGCCGGCTGCCTGGAGGCGCACCGCCGCTGAACGGTCGTAGTGGAGCAGCCGGGAGAGGAAGGCCGCGAGGTCCGCCGCCTCCCCCTCGTCGGCGAGGTGGAGCACCGTCATGCGGCGACGGCCTCCTCCTCGTCGGCCGCGTCATCCATGTACTCCCGGAGGAACTCCTTCTCCTCCGGGGTGATCCGGCGCGGCCGCTCCGCCTCGAAGTCGAACGGCACGACCACCGTCGAGGCCCGGGCGTAGACCACGTCGTCGTCCTTCACCTCGCAGGTGATGGTGAAGGACGCGGCCCTGATCTCGGTGATCCACAGCTCTATGTCCACCGGGTGGTGCCGGTGGACGAGCTGCCGCTTGTAGTCGATCTCGTGGCGCGCCACCACCGACCCCTGCTTGAAGTTCTTCTCCGGACGGAACAGGAAGTCGATACGGGCTTCCTCCAGGTAGCGGACGAAGACCGCGTTGTTGACGTGTCCGTACGCGTCCATGTCGGACCAGCGCAGGGGGCAGCGATAGATGTGGCGCAAGATCGATCAGCCCCGGGTCAGCTTCTTGTAGGTGGCGCGGTGCGGACGTGCGGCGTCCGGTCCGAGCCGCTCGATCTTGTTCTTCTCGTACGACTCGAAGTTGCCCTCGAACCAGAACCACTTGGACTCACCCTCGTAGGCGAGGATGTGCGTCGCGACTCGGTCCAGGAACCACCGGTCGTGGGAGACGACCACGGCGCAGCCCGGGAAGTCGAGCAGCGCGTTCTCCAGGGAGCTGAGGGTCTCGACGTCGAGGTCGTTGGTCGGCTCGTCGAGGAGCAGCAGGTTGCCGCCCTGCTTGAGGGTGAGGGCGAGGTTCAGCCGGTTGCGCTCACCGCCGGAGAGCACGCCGGCCGGCTTCTGCTGGTCGGGGCCCTTGAACCCGAAGGCGGAGACGTACGCACGGGACGGCATCTCGACCTGGCCCACATTGATGTAGTCGAGCTCGTCGCTCACGACCGCCCAGAGGGTCTTCTTCGGGTCGATGTTCTCGCGGCTCTGGTCGACGTACGAGATCTTGACCGTCTCGCCGACCTTGATGTCGCCGGAGTCGGGCGTCTCCAGACCCTGGATCATCTTGAAGAGGGTCGTCTTGCCGGCGCCGTTCGGGCCGATGACACCGACGATGCCGTTACGAGGCAGCGTGAAGCTCAGATCATCGATGAGGACCTTATCGCCGAAGGCCTTGGAGAGGTTGTTGACCTCGACCACGATGGAGCCCAGTCGCGGGCCCGGCGGGATCTGGATCTCCTCGAAGTCCAGCTTCCGCATCTTCTCCGCCTCGGCGGCCATCTCCTCGTAGCGAGCCAGACGCGCCTTGGACTTGGCCTGCCGCCCCTTGGCGTTGGACCGCACCCACTCCAGCTCTTCCTTGAGCCTCTTCGCCCGCTTGGCGTCCTTCTGCCCCTCGACCTTCAGACGGGTCTGCTTGGTCTCGAGGTAGGTGGAGTAGTTGCCCTCGTACGGGTAGGCACGCCCGCGGTCGAGTTCGAGGATCCACTCGGCGACGTTGTCGAGGAAGTACCGGTCGTGGGTGATGGCCACGACAGTCCCCGCGTACTTGGCGAGATGCTGCTCCAGCCAGTTCACGGACTCGGCGTCGAGGTGGTTGGTGGGCTCGTCGAGGAGCAGCAGGTCGGGCGCTTCGAGCAGCAGCTTGCACAGCGCCACACGCCGCTTCTCACCACCGGAGAGGTTGACGACGGGCCAGTCGCCGGGCGGGCACCCGAGCGCGTCCATGGCCTGCTCGAGCTGGGCGTCGAGGTCCCAGGCGTTGGCGTGGTCGAGGTCCTCCTGCAGCTTGCCCATCTCGTCGAGGAGCGCGTCGGAGTAGTCGGTGGCCATCAGCTCGGCGATCTCGTTGAACCGGTCGAGCTTGCCCTTGACCTCGGCGACGCCCTCCTGGACGTTCTCCAGGACGGTCTTGTCGTCGTTGAGCTTGGGCTCCTGCATCAGGATGCCGACGCTGTATCCGGGCGACAGGAACGCGTCACCGTTCGACGGCTGCTCCAGCCCCGCCATGATCTTCAGAACGGTCGACTTACCGGCGCCGTTCGGGCCGACGACGCCGATCTTCGCCCCGGGGAGGAAGTTCAGGGTGACGTCGTCGAGGATCACCTTGTCGCCGTGCGCTTTGCGCGCCTTGCGCATGGTGTAAATGAACTCAGCCAAGAGAAACCGTCCGGCAGCTTGAAATCTGGCAGTGGGCAGATACACCCCATCTTGCCGGATCGCCACCCCTGGGGGGAAACGGGTATGGGCGGGTGGCTCTGACCTGGGGTTTCACTGTTGGCTGCGCTGACTCGACCGTCAATGTCGGCCGCCGCCGGTCGACCTCGGGCACCCTCGCACGGCCCAGGGACGGCCCAAGAAGCGATCACTCGGCAGACGTCCGCCACTCATCCAGCCTGACCCTCACCTGATGGTTGTGGCCGTGCCAGAGCACTTCCCCCTTCACGGAGGCCCCGAGAGCGGGCAGCTCCATCCCCAGAGGCATGGCCGTTATCTCGGCCAGCGCCACGGTGTCGGGTACACCTTCTATACGTAGGAAGACGCCAAAGGGCTGGCGGCCAATGACCTCTCCAGTTATGTGGGTCCCCACTGGTAGAGCTGCGATGGTCGCCGCCCAGCTCCCGATGACTATGTCTGCGTCCGGCAGGTCCGGGCCCGTGGGCCACGCATACTCATCCATCAACAGATCATGATGCAGTGAGCGACAGGGGCTTAGAAGGAGCTTGGCGTGTCCACCAGGAATCCGCCACAGGCTGGGACAGCTACCCCTTCAGATGGCGGCTAGTCACCTGTCGTCCACACGCATTCGGCACGGCTCGGTGCCGGTTCACGGTCGCCGGTAGGCCGCTCCAACTCGTCGTCCGACAGCCGCTCATCGTGCCGCTCGTTGCGCATGCGGTCACGATACGAGCGGAGGAGCTACGACCTGACGCGGAGCTGTCCTGCCAGGGGTTGACGGGGATCTCGTAGACGATCTCCATCGTGCTCTGGACGACCCGTTACGTCGACGCCGCCGTCGCCCAGCTACCAGGCCGAGGGCCACGCGATCCGCGAGGAGGACATCACCAGGCTCTCCCGTCTCAAGCACCGCAACCTGAACCTGCGCGGCCGCTACAGCTTCACCGCCTCGCCCCCGGCCGCCGGCGCCCTGCGCCCGGCCGACCTGGCAGCCTGCTCGATCTTCGCGCAGTAGGCTGCACGGGCTTCCTCGTCGATCTGCTGCTCGTATTCGGGGCGCACCCCGGTCCGGCCGTCGAGGCCCTCGCGCAGGATATCGGCGTGCCCGGCATGCCGGTTGGACTCGCCGAGGACGTGGACCATGATGGCGAACAGGTTCGTGTTGGGATAAGGCTCCGACCACCACGGCACGTGGCCGGGGGCGTCGAGGGGAAGCTCGTTGATCGTCGCGTCCGAGTGTTCCCACGTGCGCCGGTAGAACCCGATGATCTGATCGCGGGTCTCGTCCTCGGTCGCCCACTGATCGCTGCCGTCGTAGTCCTGCCACCGGCACAGCGGTTCCGGGGACGGGCGGTCGAAGACCTCGCCGAAGTACCTGGCCTCGACGGTGGCCACGTGTTTGACCAGGCCGAGGAGGTTGGTCCCGGTCGCTGTCAAAGGTCGGCGGGCGTCGTATTCGGACAAGCCGTCGAGTTTCCAGAGCAGCGCCTCGCGGTCCCGCCGCAGTCTCCTGTGCAGGTTGTCCTTCGCGAATTCATCGATCATGCGGCATGAACCTTCCATGGGCTGTTCGTGGTCTCAGACGTGGGGGTGGGGGTGGGGTGCGTGACGTCTCGCGGCTGACCCGACCCGCGACGGTGACGGTCACTGCGCAGGAGAACTACACGCATGCTGTTCGGTGCCGTTCTCTGATCCCGTTGAGTAGTTCGGGACCGGGGAGGGGGGCGGGTGCCAGGTGAGAATCCAGCCGGCGGTAAGCACCGCCGCGCCGCCTGCCAGGGCGATTGCGCCGCCTGTTCCGATGCCTGCGGCCACCGAGCCGAAGCAGGCCGGCCCGACGCCCTGCAGCGTCATGCTGCCGGAGCCGAGCAGACCGAAGGCCTGGCCCTGGCCATCCTGCGGCAGAGCGTCCAGGAACGGCCGTTGCAGGCCGAGACCGTAGGCCAATCCGAAGCCGCAGAGCAGCAGCAGACAGGACGAGACGCCCACTCCGGGCTGGGTGGCGAAGCCGACCAGCGGCAGTCCCGTCAGCGCAATCAACGGGACTACCAGTCGCTCCCGGGTGGGTGGCCGTAGCAGTCGACCCACCAGCAGGTCACCGACAAGCATGCCGACCGGCAGACAGCCCATCAGCACCGCGTACCAGCCGGGCGCGAAGTGGCGTCCTCCCGCGTAGGCGACGATCAGACCTTCCGCGCCCGCTACGAACGCGGGCGGTAGCCACTGGGCCAGCATCAGTCGTCGTACCGTGTGTCCGCGCAGCAGCAGGCCGGCACCGTGCAGGCTTGCCCGGACGGCCCCGCCATCGCCCCGAGCGCTGCCGGGTGTGCCGCCGAACTCTGCCGGCTCCAGCCGGGGTAGCCGGATGCGGACAGCGAGCGCGCAGCCGAGGTAGAGGGCGGCGCTTACCGCGAGCGCCCGGTGCGGGCCGAGTACCGCGACGACCGCACCTCCCAGCGCCAGACCGAACAATTGCGCGCCAGAGGAGGCGATGTTGTTCAGCGAACGGCCCAGTACATAGGCGTCGCCCTTCAGCCACTGCGCGACCAGCCGACTCGACGCGCCGCCGTACACCGGTGTGGCGAGGGCGACCAGCGCCACGACACCGAGGCTTGCCGCGATCGGCATCCGCACCAGGGCGAGCAGCAGGGCGGCGGCGCACTCCAAGGCGTAACCGCCGGCGATGAGCGCGCGGGGCGGCAGTTGGTCGGCCAGTGAGCCCAGCAGCAGCGAGCCGAACAACTGCGGGAGAAAGCCGATGCCGAAGGCCAGTGCGCTCAACAGCGCGGAGCCGGTGGCCGCGAAGACCAGCACCGAGAACGTGGTGATGCGCAGCGAGCCCGCAGTGATCGCGACGGCGCGGGTCGAGAAGAGCAGCCGGAATCGCGGCTCGGCCAGCACCTCCCGGTAGGTGGCACGGTGGTTGCCCTGCGCGGGTTCGGCGGTCGGGGTCATGACGCGCAGCCTCGCCGCGCGCCCACGCCACTCACCAATGATTCGTCGCTGGACGAATCGGAACAGACGTCCGGCGGTAGCCTCGCAGGGTGCTCCGCTTCGAAGTCTCCGTCGAGGACCTGCTGCGCAGCCGCTTCGCACTGTCGCCCGCGATGGACCTCTGCTTACTGCTGCGCTCGCTCGCCGGCCAAAACCGGCCGTTGCCGCGAGCCTGGGCCACCCGGCTCCTGCCGGCCTTTGAACGGCTTCGCCGCGAGACCGAACTGGACGCCGCCCTCGCTCTGCACACCCCGCAGTCCGGACCGAACTTCGTCGCCCCGCCCCCGCGCGGCCTCAACCAGACCTGGGCAGACGACCTGGCCATGATCCGGGCCACACCGCTGGAAGCGGCCCGCCACGAATTCGCCACCACCGCGACCGGCCCGTCCGCCCATGATCCCCGCGTACGCGCAGTGCTGGACTCCACGGACGCCGTCTCCAGGATCGCCGAGGCGATGGACCAGGCGTGGCACGAGCTGCTCGCCACGGACTGGCCGCAACTGCGCGCGATCTGTGAGCGCGATGTCGTGCACCGGGTGGGTGTGATCGGCGAACACGGATGGGCCACGACCATCGAGAGCCTGCACCCGAGCATCGCCTGGCGCGCCGGCGGTATCGAGATCGGCTTCTTCCCCCCAGTCGGAAACGTCCGCCTCGTCGGCGACGGGCTGCTGCTGATCCCTTCGGTCTTCGTCGGGAATATCGCCGCCCACCTGGAAGACCCCTGGCCCAGGACCTTGGTCTACCCTGCCCGCGGCACCGCCGCCCTGTGGGGCGAACAGGCGACCGTCCCCCAACCGGACGCGCTGACCGCTCTGGTCGGCCGGGCCCGAGCCCGGCTGCTGTTGGCGCTGGACGCCCCGGCCAGTACGAGCCACCTCGCCCGAAGCCTCGCCATGGCACCCGGCGCGGTGGGAGACCACCTCGCCATCCTGCGAGGCGCGGGGCTGCTCGTCCGCGCCCGGTCCGGACGGTCGGTGCTCTACCGGCGCACCCCGCTCGGCGAGGCGCTGGTCGCCGGTTCGGGCTGAGGGCTCAGATCAGCACTGTTCACGATGTGGGGCGTGCTCGCGTCACTCGCTACCTTCAGCAGGGCTGCGTGCGCACGGGAATCGTCCGTTGCGCCGTGAACTGTACGGAGCGTTCCTCAGCGCCCTGACCAAAGCGCGAGGTGAGCATCCAAGAGCCTGATAGCGAAGACCTCGGACATGCGCTCCGAGACCTCGTCGGGCGTGAGCCACGAGACTGCCGTCGACTCACTCGACGTGCGCTCCTCGTCAGGACGGGGCGAGGACGCAGAACTCGTGGCCCTCCGGGTCGGTCAGGCACGTCCACGGGACGTCGCCCTGGCCGACGTCGAGGTCGGTGGCACCGAGGGCCCGCAGCCGGGCCACCTCCGCCGCCTGGTCGTCACCGGGGTACGGCAGCAGGTCGAGATGGACGCGGTCCGGCACGGTCTTCACGTCGGGCGTGCGGAGGAACTCGAGATACGGGCCGACAGCCTTGGCGGAGCGCAACACCGCGTGTTCGTCGGTCACTTCGTGCACGGTCCAGTCCATCGCCTCACCCCAGAACCGGGCCATGGCCCGCGGATCCGCGCAGTCGACCACCACCGCGGCGATCGGCCCGGTGTCCCGGTAGCTCTCCCGAGGCTCCAGCACGCAGAACTCGTTGCCCTCCGGGTCGGCGAGGACCGTCCACGGCACTTCGCCCTGGCCCACGTGGGCGGGCGTCGCACCGAGGGCCTTCAGTCGCGCGACCAGCTCCGCCTGATGGGCCGCGGAGGCGGTGGCGAGATCGAGGTGTACACGGTTCTTCGTCGCTGTTTTGGGTTCCGGGACGGGAACGACGTCGATGCCGATGGCGACCGGGTGCGGCCAAACGAGGCCGCCCGCGGGTCCGACGTAGGTGGCCACGCCGGGGCTGTAAGCACTCCAGCCGAGCGCTTCCGCCCAGAACCGGCCGACCGCCGAGCCATCAAGAGCCTTCATGATCACATGAACGGGTCGCAGCGCCATGTCGGCGATCCTATGCATCCGCTCTGCAACGACATCCGCAGGCGATGCTGCGTCGGCGCCGGCACACCGCAGGGTGCGGAGCCGCTCCGGCGGTCAGGTGACCCGGCCCGCGATGGTTTGCGCGCACGCCAGGGACTCGGTGTGTGTGGTGTCCACCTCCAGGTCGTAGGCAACGCCCTCGTGGACCACATCCGCCTGCAGCGCTGCCATCCCCTGCACCCGGTCTCCCCGGGCGATCTCACGGCCCGCGGCGACCGCGCTCTCGCACCTGACGCCCACCCACAGCACGGTCAGTCCGTCGAGAGCCTTCTGCCAGCGCTTCTGGGACGCCGCTCCGCCGAGGAAGACGTCGTCGACGATGATCCTGGCGCCCGCCCGGGCCATCGCCACGATGCCCTGCGCCCAGGCCGCCTGCAGCGCCATGAAGTCCGCTCCGACGCTCACGCCGCCGTCGGCAGCGAACGTGATTCCCGAGTCCGACGCCTGCATCTTGGCGGGCAGGGCGTCGACGAACGAGTCCACCCCGAACGCCGGCCACGGATCCGGCAGTACGGCCTGCAGGCACCGTACGATCCCGGACTTCCCCGAGCTGGAACCGCCGTTGAGAATGATCACCTGAGTCGCCATCGCGCCACAGTAGGGCGCCTGCCGCTCGGGCACGAAGCTGATTTCGGCAGGCGCTCGCTGCTGCGTCGGCGCTCAGTCCTGCGGCCGCGCTTCCTTCTTCCGTACGAGGACCAGGGCCGCGCCGCCGATCAGGACCAGGCCGATGGCGATGCCCGCGATCAGGGGGGTCATGGTGGAGCCGCCGGTCGCGGCGAGGTTGGTGTCGTCGGACGTGGTGCCGACCGTGGCGGGGCTCGGCTCGCTGACGGTCTGGGTGACGGTGCCCGCCTGGTCGGCCTCGGTCGCCTGCGTCATGCAGTCCAGCACGCCGGTGAAGCGCTGCTCGAAGCCGGCCGGGCCCTGGATGGTGAAGTCGTAGGCCTGGTCCTCCTGCAGCGGGATCGTCACCGTGCGCGACTCGCCCGCCGGGATGCTGTACTCGATCCCGAGCAGCTCGAAGGTGAAGGCGGCGTCGCCCTTGTTGGCCGCGGTGATGTCGACACCGCCCTTGGCGCAGTTCTCCGCCGCGGACAGTGCCGGTATGGCACCGGTCCCCGCCCAGGCCGCGCTCGCCGTAGCCGAGACGGTCGACTCGCTGGAGCCGGCCAGGATCTGCGTCTGGCTGCGGCTCTCCGCGGCGAAGGCCCGCCCCACCGGCACGGTCGTCGAGGCCTGCACGGTCAGCTCGGCCTGGCCGTCCGCGGCCTTCTCGGGCACCTCGAAGAACACCTGACCGCCGTCGGCCGCGGAGGTGACGGCCTTGCCGTCCCTGTCCACGATCCGCACCCCGCTGGTGGCGGCGTCCGCAGGCGGTGTCACGGTCACGCTGTCGGCGTTGGTGTGCACCGTCACCGGGCCGAGCCGCTCGCCGGGGTGGCCGGAGACCGCGGGCGGGTCGAGCGTCAGCGACGCCTGCGGTTCGGCCACGGCGCGTGCGCTGTGCTCCAGGTAGTCCGCGAGCTTCTCGGCCTGCGGGTCGACGGCGTCGACGTCCACGGCGTCGGAGTAACGCCAGATGGCCACCTGGGTGCCGGCCGCCGCGTCCTGCTCGGTGAGGCCGCCCTCGACGCCCGCCTTGCGGGCGAGTGCCGCGAGGTCGTTCACCTGCGGGTAGGAGTTCTGCAGGATCCAGCGGATCTTGCCCGCGTCCTTGTTGGCGCCCAGCGAGGTGCCGCTCCAGGACGTCTCGTGGTACTTGGCGTCGCGCTGCGTGGGGTTGTGGATGTCGACGCAGTACGTCTGGAGAGTGCCGCCGCCGTCGACGGACATCTCGAACAGACCCGCCGAGATCTCCTGGTCACCGGAGTCGGCGTGGACAACCGCCGCGCCGTATGTCTTCAGGCCGCCTATGGTGGCGGTCGCCCCGCCCTGGCTGCGCGCCGTACCGTCGGCCGCGGCCGCGCCCGTGCCGGTCATCACCGAGGCGGCGACGAGCCCGGACACCAGGGTCGCGGCGGCGAGACGGGTCGCCTCTCGTCCGCGCACCGACAGCGCGGAGAACGCAGAAAACACAGAATTCCCCTTCGAGCAGGACCCGTTGACGTGGGGGATAAGGTCCCACCAGCAGAATCAGAAGCCCCGAGAGCTATGTCCGGCATCCTAGGGACGCGCCGCACCACGCTTCCCTGTGATCCCGTCGGAGGGCCGATCCGACTCGGAATCGTTATCGCCAAGATCCCTTGCGAGCAGGGCTTATCGACAAATCCACCGGGGTCGTTCGGAACGCATTCGTCGATAAGCCGCAGTTCGGTCAGCTCTGGTGTCGGCAGTTGCGAGTGACTGACGTCACGTCACCGCAGCTGGTTCCGGGGCCTGTTGGGATCCGCCCTCCGCGGGTGGCGTCTCCCAGTCGGGCTCGGGGCGGTCCGGTGCCGTGACGGCTCCCGCCTCCGGCCTGGGGGTGCGCCGGAAGGCCGAGGTGCCGCGGGCCAGGTCATGGCCGATCGCCACCGCGTCGATGTCGGCCGAGGTCCAGCTCTGGCCCTCGCGTACGTCCGAACGCACCTTCAGCCTGCCCTGCACCACGACGGGATCGCCCACGTTCAGTGACCCGGCGGCGTTCGTGGCCAGCTGCCGATTGGCCCACACCGTGAAGAAGTTGGTGTGCCCGTCGGTCCACTCGTTCTTCCCGCGGTCCAGATAGCGCGAGGTCACCGCCAGCCGGAAGCGCGCGGACGGTCCCGTCGCCAGTTCCCGGTACACGGGCTGCGTCGCCACGTTGCCCACCGCGCAGATGGTCGTCTCGTTCATCTCGAACCCCTCCCTCACCCGGCCGCACGGCCGGGCGGATACGCGCACGGGCCCGTCCCGTACGGCTGCGTCCGACATGACGGCCGCGCGCCCCCGGAACGTCCCCGGTACGTCTCTCGTACGTCCCCGGTACGTCCCTGCCGCCGCCGTCACCGCGATCGACCGCGTCCGTCGCGATCGCCGCGAAGCCAGACTGCCTCCGCCGGGCCGAGCCCGCTGAGCCCTGTGGATCACCGCCCGCCTGTGGATATCTCCGCCACCCGAACGGGTGAGCCACCGGCCCCGACCCGAGGTCGCCCCGAAGGCCCCAGGCCCCTCAGTTCACCTCGCCGCGACCCCCGCCCCCATCACTCGCCCGTACTGCTCCCGAACCTCCCGATAGCGCAGCAACTCCGCCGCCACCGGATCCAGCACCCGGGCCCGCCCGCACCCGGCCGCCGCCTCCCGCAACCGCCGTTCCGCCTCCAGGCCGTACCGCCGTGCCGGGCCCCGTGCCGCGATCCGGCACCCCCACTCGACGAACGGACCGCCGACGATGCCCGCCACCATCAACAGCACCGGCACGCCCAGGTTGGGTGCCATGACCCCGACGATCTGCCCCACCAGCCAGAGCCCGCCGATGACCTGAAGGATCGTCATGGCGGCCTGCACCAGGACCGCCGCCGGCCACCAGCCCGGCCGCGGCGGCCGCCCCGGCGGCAGTCCGGCCCGCGCGGCCAGCTCGTCCAGCGCCTCGGGCAGCCCCTGGGCCCCGCGTACGGCCGCCTCACGCACCGCCTGCGCCCAGGCCGTGGGCAGCCCGGCCGACGCACGGTCGGCGACCGTCCGCACCGCCTGTTCGACGCGCTGGCGCGCGGTGGCCTCCTCGTCCGTCTGGCCGCGCAGAGTCAGGCGTCCCGTCGGCGGTTCGCCCCGGTCCTGGTACCAGCGCCACAGCCGTAGCCAGGGCGTCCCGCACGCGCGGTTGGCGTTGCGCAGCCAGGCCCGCTCTGCGGCCTCGCCCGCGGCCGTGGCGCCGATCGCGTCCGCGAGCCGGGCGGAGAACTCGTCCCGCGCCTCCTCGCTGAGCCCGGTCCGCCGCCGCGCCGCGTACACGGGCCGCAGCCGCCACCCGGCGGCGTCCACGTCGGCCGAGATCCGGCGTGCGGCGGCCCCGCGTTCCGCCACGAACTGGCCGAGTGCCTCGCGCAGGTCGCCGATGCCGTCCCCGGTGAGCGCGGACAGCGCGAGCACGGTCGCGCCCGGTTCGCCGTGCTCGCCCAGCGCGATGCCGTCCTCGTCGAGCAGCCGCCGCAGGTCGTCGAGGACCTGGTCGGTGGCCTCCCCGGGCAGCCGGTCGATCTGGTTGAGGACGACGAACATGATCTCGGCGTGCCCCGCCATCGGCCGCAGATAGCGCTCATGCAGCATCGCGTCGGCGTACTTCTCGGGGTCGACCACCCAGATGACCGCGTCGACGAGCGCCAGAACGCGGTCGACCTGCTCGCGGTGCTGTACGGCCGCCGAATCGTGGTCGGGCAGGTCGACCAGGACGAGCCCGCGCAGCTGCCCGTCCGCGGTCGCGTTCTGCGCCGGGCGCCGCCGCAGCCGTGGTGGGATGCCGAGCCGGTCGATGAGGCCGGCCGCGCCGTCGCTCCAGCTGCACGCGAGGGGCGCGGCGGTCGTCGGACGCCGTACGCCGGTCTCCGAGATGGTCACTCCGGCGAGCGCGTTGAAGAGCTGCGACTTGCCGCTGCCGGTGGCGCCGGCGATCGCGACGACGGTGTGCTGACCGGAGAGCCTGCGCCGTGACGCCGCCTCGTCGAGCACCTTGCCCGCCTCGGCGAGCGTCTTGCTGTCGAGCCGGGTGCGGGAGAGCCCGACCAGTTCACGCAGCGCGTCGAGCCGGGACCGTAGCGCCCCGTCGTACGCGAGCGGCGTCACGACCGGCGAGCCGACGGCCCGGGGCTCCACGACAGCGGGCTGCTCCGCGGCGGCGCTCTCATTCACCCGCCGTGCGATGAGCCCGTCGTCCCAGGGGGTCGCGGATTCCGTGCCGGAAGGGGAGTCCGCGCGTGAGGGGGGCTCCGTGCGCGAAGGGGACTCCTTGCGGGAGGCGGGCTCCGCGCGGGACGAAGACTCCGGACGCGAGGAGGACTCCTTCCGCGAAGAGGGCTCCTTGCGCGATGGGGGCTCCGGACGTGAGGAGGACTCCGTACGGGACGAGGGTGGCTGCGGACGCGAGGAGGATTCCGTACGGGACGAGGACGGCTCCGTACGAGACACCGACTGCGTACGAGGCGAGGACTGCGTACGACGTGAGGTGTCGCCGGCGTCGTGGCCGCCACCCTCGTGGCCGCCGGCGTCGGGGCGGCCCCCGCGCGCGTCGGTGTCGGCATCCCCCACGCGCGCGTGGTCGTCGTTGGGCCGCCCCTCCCGCTTCGCCGGCGTCCTCCAGAGAGCCCGCTTGTCCGGCTCCTCGGCCGCAGCGGGGCTCTCGCCGTCGCCGGGGCCTGCCTCCGCGCGGCCCTCTGCGGGGAGGGCGCTTTCGGAAGGCTTCTCCGCACCGCGGGCGTCCGCCGCGTCGCGTGCGCCCGCGGCATCGGGAGCGCCCTCCGCAGAGACGCTCATTGGGACGTCCACGGGGACGTCCCTGTGGACGTCCGCAGGGATACCGGCTTCGCGTTCGTCGTCCATGGTGACGACGTCCTCCCGCTGATCGGCGTGCTCCGTGTGGTCCTGGTCAGTGACGGCAGTCACCGGTCACCTCTCCTTCAGCAGTACGGACAGCGCGGCGATGAGTTCGGCCTGGGGGTCCGGATGGATCTCCAGGGCGTCGAGTGGGGCGAGCCGGCGCTCGCGTTCGTGGTGCATGACCCGGTCCAGGTGCTCGGCGAGCAGCCGCCCGGCCCGGTCGCGCAGCCGCAGCGCGCCGTGTGCCCCGATCCGCTCGGCGAGCCCCTCCCCCGCGGACCGCGCCCGGCGGGCGCCCAGCAGCGCGGTGGCGACGAGGGCGGTGACGACCTCGGCATCGGGAACGACGCTGCGGTCATGGACGCTCACCTCGTCCTCGGCGTACTCCTCGAGCTCCCGCCGCCAGCGCCGTACGGCCAGCCCGATGCGGTGCTCGACACTCTCCGGCCTCGGTTCACGGCCCGTCAGCTCGGGGGCGGCGGCGGCCGGTTCGCGCTGCCAGGCGTCGTCGACGCGCTCGTCGGCGGCGGTGACGGCGCACAGCAGGAGGGTGCTCAGGCTGTCCACCAGCGAGTCGAGGAGCTCCCCGGCGGAGCAGTCCAGCGGGAAGGCGCGCCAGCGCTTCAGGGCGTCGCCGGCGAGTACGGCGCCGGCCTGCAGTCGGCTGCGCACGCGCGCGTACTCGCTGTCGTACGCGCTGTCCACGGCGGCCGTGAGCCGCAGCGCGGCCGCGTACTGGGCGGCGGCGGCACTGGCGAGCTCGGGCATGCGGGCCTTGAGGGAGTCGAGAAGCCCGTATGCCGTACGGGCCACGACGTGCTCCCGGGCCGCCGGGTCATGGGCCTGCTGCACGAGCCAGGTGCGCAGGGCCGCCACGGCGCTGGCCGGCAGCAGTCCGCCGCCCCAGGCCGACTCGGGCAGCTCGGGCACGGTGAAGCGGGGTACTTCGCCGAGGCCGGCCTTGGTGAGGAGCGCCCCGTACTGCCGCGACACCTCGGACACGACCTGATGGGGAACCCTGTCGAGAACGGTCACCAGGGTGGCGTCGTACTCCTTGGCGGTACGCAGCAGGTGCCAGGGGACGGCATCGGCGTAGCGCGCGGCCGTGGTGACCATGACCCAGATGTCGGCCGCGCAGATCAGCTCGGCGGCGAGGGCGCGGTTGTCGGCGAGCAGGGAGTCGATGTCGGGCGCGTCGAGGAGGGCGAGCCCGGCGGGCATCGTGTCGGCGGTCTCGACGCGCAGCACGCGCGCGCCGTCCTCGCCTGGCAGCATCAGTTCGTCCGCCGGATCGTGCTCGGGCACCCACACACGTGTGAGATCGGGCAGTACGCGCATCCCGCTGAACCAATGATGATCCTCCGGATGGCAGACCAGCACCGGGTTTCGCGTCGTCGGCCGCAGCACGCCCGCCTCGGTCACGCGTCTGCCCACGAGGGAGTTGACGAGCGTCGACTTCCCGGCGCCGGTGGATCCTCCCACCACGGCCAGCAAGGGCGCTTCGGGCTCTCTCAAGCGGGGCACCAAATAGTCGTCGAGCTGCGCGAGCAGTTCGTCGCGGTTGGCACGCGCGCGTGGGGCCCCCGCCAGGGGCAGCGGGAAGCGTGCGGCGGCGACACGGTCGCGCAGGGCGGAGAGTGCGTCGAGCAGCTGAGGCCGTACGTCCAAGGTCACCACATGCGAAGAATGCCCAATTTTAGGGGAATTCTGAAGCATATGAGCATGTCTGCGCGCCGACGGGACACAAGGGATGGAAGGGGCGACTGGGACACAGGCACAGTCCAGGCATAACGAGTGCACAACACCCGGGGCGTACGAGGCCAAAAGCGGTGCACGATTCGCACCTGCCTGCGATTATCAGGACCGCTTCACCGAACCTCCACATCGAGCCACGGAGGCGAAGCAACTGGGACATGGACGCGGGAGCCCTATCCTTGTCCCCGGCATCGTCACGGATCAGCCCGCACCCCGGGCACCACGACCGAGGCCACCACAACCGGCCCCCGTAGCTCAGTGGATAGAGCAGGCGCCTTCTAAGCGCTTGGCCGCAGGTTCGAGTCCTGCCGGGGGCGCTCATGCTCCGCCCTCCTTCGGGAGGGCGTTTTTGCTGCCGCTCCCTCACGTCCGGGGCGGCGTCACAGGTCGGTGCCCCCGCTGACGTCGAGGTACTGACCGGTGATCCAGCGGGAGTCGTCGCAGGCGAGGAACGCCACCACGTCGGCCACGTCGGAGGGCCTGCCGATGCGGTCGAAGACGGACCGCGCGGCCAGGGCGGCCCGTGCCTCGGGCGTCGCTCTGCGCCGGGCGTTCATGTCCGTCTCGATGAACCCCGGCCCGACCGTGTTGACGGTGATGCCGCGGCCGCCGAGCTCCTTCGCCAGACACAGGGTCATGGTGTCCAGCGCACCCTTGGACATGGCGTACGCGACGGACTCGGGGAAGGCCCGTCGTGTGGCGAGCGAGGAGATGTTGATGATGCGCCCACCGTCACGCATCCGCGGCAGCGCGCCCTGCACGAGGAAGAACGGTGCCTTGGCGTTGACGGCGATCATGCGGTCGAAGACCTCGGGAACCGCCTGCCCCACCGGCCCCGAACCGCTCACCCCCGCGTTGTTCACCAGGATGTCGAGCGAGCCCTCGACGCCGCTCTCCGCGCGCAGCCCGGCGTCGAAGGCCGCGAACACGGCGTCGGCATCGCCCGGCACGCCGAGTTCCGCCTCGACCGGGAAGGCTCGTCCGCCGTTCTTGCGTATCTCCGCCACGACCTCCTGGGCGGCGTCCGCGCTGTGCCCGTAATGGACGCCGACGAGCGCCCCGTCGTGCGCGAGCCGCCCGGCGATGGCTCTGCCGATTCCCCGGCCGGCCCCGGTGACCAGTGCGATCTTGCCCTTCAGTGCGCGTTGGGTATCCACGAAGACCTCACGAAGACCTTGTGTATCGAAGGAAGCAGGAACGAGGGAGAGAGTAGGAACGAAGGAGAGAGCAGGAACGGAGGAGGGAGCAGAGGAGAGAAAGCGTGCCGGACCGACGCCTCACCGGCCCATGAACTCCCGGTACCACACGGCGTGTTCGGCAAGGCTCCGCGCGAACCCCGTTCCGGGATCGGCCCCGACGGCGCCCCAGAACCTGTCGTCCGCGAACCAGTGGTCCACGGCGAGCATGCCGAGGTGGTGCAGCGCACGCGGCCGGCCGGCGAGCCGGGTCCGGGCCTCGTCGATGTCCACGGGCGGGCCCGGCAGGCGCAGGCCGAGCCGGTCGGCCAGCGTGTCCAGCAGTTCCGAACAGTCCACCGGCTCCGGGTGGTTGACGTGATGCGCGCCCGTCAGGTCCCGGTCCGACAGCCCGGCGGCGACCACCGCACGCCCCAACGCCCGTACGTCGACGACGGAGTGCCGGGCGGTGCAGCCCTTCAGGCCGGCCGACAGCAGCCCCAGCAGGCCGGCCAGCCCCGGCACCACCCATCGGTCGCCGGCCCCGAGCACGAGGTGCGGGCGCAGCACGACCCCGCCGGCGTCCAGTACGTGCCGCTCGGCGGCGGCGCGGGACCGGCTGGTCGGCGAGACCGGCGCGAGCGGCAACTCGCCGGGGAGCGCTCCGGTGAAGGGCCCCCGGCCGTATACGGCGGCCGTACTCACGTAGACGACCCGGGCCGCACCTGCGCGCGTCGCCTCCTCGACGAGGGCGCGGGTGCCGTGGTCGTTGACGGTCTCGGTGAGGCGTTCGTCGTCGCCGATGTGGGAGGCGCAGTGCAGTACGACGTCGATGCCGTCGCAGACACCGCGCAGGGACGCCGGGTCGGCGAGGTCCGCGCGTACGACATCCGCCGCCGGGGCGCCGGCGACGGGGCCGCCGGCCGGCGGCAGGCTCCCGGGGTGGCGCAGCAGCAGCCGGATCCGGGACGGCGTCACGTCCCGCGACTCACCGAGAGCCGCGACGACATGACCTCCGATGAAGCCGCCGGCACCGGTGACGAGTAAGCGTGGTGACAAGGTGAGTTCCTCCCTGCCGGCCCACGGACCGGCTCGGCGGCCAGGTCCTTCACGGTACTGCGCGTTCCGTACAGTCGTTCCACCTGGCCATGGAAAGGAACCACCGTGCGGCTGCGCTGTGCTGTGCTCGACGACTTCCAGAGCGTGTCGACCGAGGTCGCCGACTTCTCGCCCCTCGCGGACGACGTGGAGGTCGTCCCCTTCACCACCCACCTCCCCGACGAGGACGCCCTCGCCGCGGCCCTCGCCGACTTCGACATCGTCGTCACGCTGCGGGAACGCGTCCCCTTCCCCGCCTCCCTGATCGCCCGTCTGCCCCGGCTGAAGCTGCTGATCGCCTCCGGCATGCGCAACTCGGTCATCGACTACGCCGCCGCCGAGGCGCACGGCGTCACCGTCTGCGGTACGGCGAGCTCCTCGACCCCGCCCGTCGAACTCACCTGGGCCCTACTGCTCGGCCTCGCCCGCGGCATCGTCGAGGAGAGCAACGCCCTGCGCTCCGGTGGCCCCTGGCAGCACACGGTCGGCGCCGACCTGCACGGCCGCCGTCTCGGACTGCTCGGCCTGGGCAAGATCGGCAGCCGGGTGGCCCAGGTCGGCCTCGCCTTCGGCATGCACGTCACCGCCTGGAGCCAGAACCTCACCAAGGAGTACGCCGACGAGGTGGGCGTCCAACTGGCTCCCTCCAAGGAGGAGTTGCTCGCCGAGAGCGACTTCGTCTCCGTCCACCTGGCCCTGAGCGACCGCACCCGAGGCCTGCTCGGTGCGTCGGAACTCGCCCTCCTCAAGCCGACGGCGTACCTGATCAACACCTCACGCGCGGCGATCGTCGACCAGGACGCCCTGCTCACCGCCCTGCACGAGGGCCGCATCGCCGGTGCCGGCGTCGACGTCTTCGACATCGAGCCCCTCCCCGCCGACCACCCGATGCGCACGGCCCCCCGCCTGCTCGCCACACCCCACCTGGGCTATGTCTCGCAGGCCAACTACGCCACGTACTACGGCCAGGCGGTCGAGAACATCCAGGCGTACCTGGCGGGTTCACCGGTACGACGGCTGCCTTGAGGCCGGCGCTGCCGCGGCGCTCCGGCGGGGGGTCAGTCAGCGGTCAGGCGATGTCGGCGTCCCCGTCGTGCGCGGCCTCGACCGGCCGCCGGTAGATCCCCTCGCTCCGGCTCAGATGGTGCAGGTCCACCAGATAGCGCCGGAGCGCCACATGGTCGATGTCGTCGCTGTCCTCGCACCAGACGCGCAGCTTGTCGTCGACGGTCCGCTCCGGGTACTCGACACCCGGCTCGAAGGTCTGCTCGGCGATGTGGCGCAGCACCAGCTTCTTGCGGGTCCACCGCGCGGGCAGCCGGACCAGCCGCCCGTCCCGGACGAAGGTGCGCAGGACCAGGTCGGTCCGGTCGTCCCCGGAGGCAGGGCTCCCGGCGGCCGCGGCGTCGTTCTCCCGCCGCGCCGCCTCCCGCGCGTACTCCTTGAACAGGCCGTACGCCACGCCCAGTTCCCCGTCGTCCCCAGCCGTCACCACGCCCTGCTCCCGCAGTCGGAGCAGCGCCACGGCCGTCTCCTTCGGGGACAGCCCCGCCGCCCGGGCGACCTGCTCACTGCTCCCCGCGCCCAGCGCCACGGCGGCGAAGGCCCGCACCCGGCTCTCCTCGGCGAACAGCCGGACCAGTTGTTCCGTCGGATCGGTAGCCATGCCCGGAGGCTAGTGGACATCGGCCGCGGAGCTAACCGATTTTTCCGCGAACCGAAACGAGGCGAGGCGAGGCGACGCAGGACATGGCGAGGCGGGCCTCAGGCGTACCGGTAGATCGCGGACATGTCCTCCAGCTCGTCCGGAGTCACGTCCCACGGTGGCAGTCGCTCGTGCCGGGCGACGATCCGGCCGTACTGCGCGCTGCCCCGGCCGGGCGGCTTCGCCGGCAGATAGCGGTGTTTGCGGTGGCGCCGCTGCCAGCGTTGCCACTGCATGTCCATGAAGGCGTGGACCAGCCAGAAGACGGGGTCGTTGACGGACGCGCCGCCGAGCATGACGCCCCCGACCCAGCGATGCACCCGGTTGTGGTTGCGCCAGACGACCCTGCCGCTGCCCCACCCCTCCATCTTGTTGCGGAAGCCCTTGGTGACCGTCGAGTCCCACGGGGCGACGTCGTAGACGGGGTCCTTCAGCGCCCAGTTCAGATCGTCCCGGGTGGGCAGGTCGATCGGATCGCGGGGGCGGCCCAGGTTCCGGGTGAGGAACTCGACGTTGGTGATGCTCTCCGTGATGGTCCAGTTGCCCGTCCGGTAGGCGAACGGCCCGGTCATCACCTGCCGGTCCACGGGCCGCCCGGTGCCGCCGAGCAGATCGTCGGTCCACGGCACCGAGGTGGTCGAACGGTCCCGGGTCCAATCCCAGTACGGCACCGTCACCGAGGGGTCGACACGCTGCAGGGCGCTCTCCATGTCCAGCACGAACCGGCGGTGCCAGGGCAGGAAGGAGGGCGTCATATGGGCGGCGCGCAGTCCGCGGTCGCCGTCGCCGACGAAGTGCTCGATGTGCAGCCGTACGAACTCGTCGTACTCGCCACTGCGTTTGAGCTCGAGCAGCGCCTCGACGAACCGCCGCCGCTCGGTGCGCGTCAGCTTGCTGACGTTCTTACGCACGTACACCATGCTCCGCCTCCATGTGCAGGTGCCCGCCGTGGAACGGCCCGGGAGCCAGGTCGAGCAGCCGTCGGCGGGGTCCGAGTTCGTCGACAGCCGCGCGGGTCGCCTCCAGCGGCGTCCGGTACCAGCTGTAGTGGTCGATCATGCTCAGCCAGGTGCCGTCGGCGCGGCGCATCAGGTGCAGCGGGCGGCCGTCCACGGTGACCCGCCATTCGACGCCGAGGGCGCTGAGGCCCTCGAAGGGAAGCGGGGCGCCCTGGATACGGCGGCCGCGGTAGGTCTCGTCGAAGGGGGTGCCGGTCTCGTGCTGCCCATCCGCGGACTGCGAGGGCCGGGAGGCGGCGAGCACCGGCGTGAACGCCACGGCGACGGAGGCGAACAGCAGCCGCGCCGCCTCCCGCCGTGTCCACCGCCCCGTCTCGCCGCTCACCGGGGCGCCCGCCCCCTGTACAGCACCCACCGACACTCCGTCTGCGCTGACGGCCATCGCTCACTCCTCGTACGGTTCGGCTGTTCGTACGAGTAACCGTCCAGGACGCCCCACGGTCACCGCCGGAACGCCCATACGGCGGTGTCACCCGGTCGGCCTCAACTCGTCCAGAAGTCCCACCAACGGGTCAGGATCAGCATCCCGACGATCCCGATGTGCAGCAGCGGAAGTACCCAGGTGAACTCCGCGAGGAAGGCCTTCACCGGCCCCGGCGCGGGCAGGAAGCCGTTGCGCACAAGAAAAGAAGTGACGTACCAGAACAGCGGGATCGTCGCGAGCCAGGCCAGGCAGCACCACAGGCACAGCGCGTTGATCCGGTACAGGGACTCGAACTGCAGCCAGGAGACGAACCCGATCCCGAAGAGGCATCCTGCCCCGAAGGCCAGCCAGTACCAGCGCGGGAAGGCGGCCCCGGCCAGCAGACTGACGCCGACGCAGATCACGATGCCGTAGGCCACCAGGCCCAGCATCGGGTTGGGGAACCCGAAGGCCTCGGCCTGGTCGCTCTCCATCACGCTGCCGCAGGACAGCACGGGGTTCAGGCTGCAGCCCGGGGTGAAGTCCGGGTCCTCGAGCAGCTTGAACTTGTCGAGGGTGATGACCCAGGAGGCCAGCAGCCCGGCCGCCCCGGTGAGCACGAGCAGCAGGGCGAACGCCCGGCCGCCGCCCACGGTCCGCCGCGCGCCCGGGGCCGGGGTCGGGGTCACCACCGCGCTGCCTCGCGGTGGACGCGGAGGTAGTCGACGCCGAAGGTGATCGGAGCCGGGCCGCAGGGCGCCGGGTGGTGCTCGCCGGCGCACACCGACAGGTTCAGGATCAGATACGCCGACCAGTCGGCGCCGACGCCGGTGCCGTCGGAGAAGACGCACGCGCCATTGACGTACCACTCGACGGAACACGCGCCGTAGCAGGTGCCGATGGTCACCCAGCTGTCCGGGGCGATGGCGTCCTCGTCGGTGTAGTACGTCGAACCGCAGTTGACGTGGTTGGACAGCTCCAGCAGATGCGGGTTGTCCGGGTGGTACTCGAAGGAGTCGACCTCGTTCTCGCCGTCTTTCCAGGTCCACAGCGCCGGCCAGGCCCCGAGCCGGGAGGGCAGTTGGAGGCGGGCCTCGACGTAGTCGCCGGTCCTCACCCGGAAGCCCTCGTCGGAGTACTCGGTGGTGAGCAGGCCGGTGCGCCAGGCCTGGCGGCCGTTCTCCAGGGTGTGGCCGGAGGGTGTGGCGGTGAAGGTGGCCGTGCCGCCCGAGACGGTCACGCAGCCGGGGTCGAGTCGGTCGAGCTTGTTGTCGTCCGGGTTGTGATCGCAGTAGCGGTAGGCGCTCGTTCTGTCGCCGACCCATTTGGCGCCCCAGGCGATCGGTGTGCTGAACTCCTCCGACCAGATGAGCGACCTGTCGGCGGTCGCGGCCGGCGTGAACTTGACGCTGTCGGTGGTCATGGCGGCGAGGGTAATTCCTCTTTCGGGTCGCGCATGCGGTCGACCGGGCTGGACGAACCATACGATCAATCGATTCGCCGACCAGATGTCAATCCCTCCGAATGCCTCTGTGCATTCCATTCTTCACCCCTGCGAATTTCACGCGTATGGAGCAACGTGTCTCTTTTGCAGCGGCCTTGGACTGCTATGTTCTCCAACCGTCGGATCAGAGGTACTTTCAAGCGAGGTGAATCATGAAGAAGGCAGTTTTCACCACTGCTGCGTTGGCCATCGGTGCGGGTCTTGTGGGTGGCTCGGCCGCTGCGGCGTCGGCCGCCGGGGGATCGGGAATCTCCACCAGTCCGATCGGGGGGCTCATGTCCCCGACCAAGGTGAGCCCGGCGATCCTGCCCGCGGCCGATGCCGTGACACGGCTGGCCCGCGAAGGCGGTGTTGCAAAGGGCAGCGCGTTCGACAAGAACAAGTCCGGGGGAATGTCCGGCGTTTACCTGGACGGAATGGACCCGAATGCCGCCAAGAAGCCCACGATTCCGGTGAAGAACCCGGTCGGAACCGGATCGGTCCAGGTGCACCCGCTGCATGCGCCGACCGCTTCGGGGCTCGGCACCTTGCTCCCCAAGAAGTGAAGACCTTGGTCCCGTATGTTCGCGGGACAGAGCTGTTCCCGGAATTCTGAGACTCTGATCCGGTTCTCGGGAGCCGGAGACCGACAGCAGGCCCAGACGCTGGATCCGGACCCGCAGCTCCCCCTCCGCACACGGCGGGCCCGAAGCCCACTGCACCCGCGAACCATCTGTCCGGCCCACCGGCCCTCCCCCTGCCGGTGGGCCGGACGCATGTCGGCCGCCGTTCCGGCCGGCTCCATTCGGCCCAATGCACCCGCATTTTCCCGGAACACCAGGTGATTCGCGCCGGTTCCCGCATGGCCGGGACCTTCTCCCGGAATGAACGTAAAGCGGGTTGTGACGGCGGGTCAGGCTCCGTTGCGCCATCCGAAGGAATCTGGCCACGTTTGATTGTTCCCGCCGTGACTTAGGCGCGCATATACGGGTTTCCTTTTCGTAAGCGTGCGCAACCGTGAATTCAGGAAGGAACCGAGTTGTCCAAGAAGTTCGCGGTCATCACGGCCCTCGCCCTCAGCACCGTCGTCGGAACTGCAGGCCTGGCCTCTGCTGGTGAATACGACGGCAACGGCAAGACCACCACCGTCAAGGGCGGTAGCGGATTCTCGACGGCCCCCGTCGTCGTGAACGCTCCCCAGCAGGGCATTCTCGTCGTCAACGGCACCGTCGTCGACGGTCGCTGCCTCGCCCCGTGGTCCAACGGAGCCGTCCTTGGCGGCGTCGTCCCACCGAACTCGCACTACGCCGCCTGCAACACGGCCGAGGTCAACCAGGCGCAGAACGCCCCGTACGCGGGCGGCCTGCTGTTCTGACCTCTGCTCCGAACTATTCGCAGCACCTGAATCACCCCAACGCAGCCCGAAAGGCGCAACTCATGCGTAAGAAGGTTACGGCCATCTCCGCGCTCGCGGCAGGCATCGCCCTCGCGACCGGCGGCACCGCCGCGGCCGACGCTGACACCACCACCGTCAAGGGCGGTAGCGGCTTCTCGACGTCCCCGGTCGTCGTGAACGCGCCCCAGCAGGGCGCCGTCATCGTGAACGGCACGGCCGTCGACCTGCGCTGTGCCGTGCCGTGGTCCAACGGAGCCGTTCTCGGCGGCGTCGTCGCGCCGAACTCGCACTACGCCTCCTGCAACACGGCCAAGATCGACCAGTCGCAGAACGCCCTGTACAAGGGCGGCCTGCTGTTCTGACTCCTGCTCCGAGCATTCGGAGCAGGTAAATCCCGAACGCAGCCCGGAAAGGCTCAACTTATGCGTAAGAAGGTTACGGCCATCTCCGCCATCGCCGCGGGCATCGTCCTCGCGACCGGCGGCACCGCCGCGGCCGACGGTGACACCACCACGGTCAAGGGCGGTAGCGGCTTCTCGACGTCTCCGGTCGTCGTGAACGAACCCCAGCAGGGGATCGCCGTCGTCAACGGCGCCCTCCTCGACGCTCGCTGCCTCGCCCCGTGGTCCAACGGAGCCGTTCTCGGCGGCGTCGCTGCTCCGAACTCGCACTACGCGGCCTGCAACACGGCCAAGGTCGACCAGGCGCAGAACGCCCCGTACGTGGGCGGCCTGCTGTTCTGAGCAGTGCTCCAGCCGATGGCGGTCCGCCGGAAACCCGGCAGGCCGCCATCGGCTTTTGTGCACGGTGATTTCGGAGATCTCGGCACCAAACTCGTGGGCCCTGTCTGCAGCGGTACGCAGACAGGGCCCAAATGAGGGAGCGCCAACAAGGAGGAATGAGCGCCCATTCGATTGGACCAACGGTGCTGGGCCGTCTGTGGTCACCCTGGTTCCTTCGTTTGGCCCAATGCGGCGAAGAATAAAAGAACATGACGATAAAAGAACATGACGAAGGGCCGGCTCCGAGAGATACGGAGCCGGCCCGGAACGTCGAGCCGATGGGCGACGAAGTCGAGGAAACGAATCGCCTACCTGATCGCCTACCTGATCGGGAGTCCGCCGAGCAGCTGGCCGTCGACGGGGTTCGGCAGC
The DNA here is from genome assembly GCF_004028635.1 of Streptomyces cyaneus. Lineage (GTDB taxonomy): Bacteria > Actinomycetota > Actinomycetes > Streptomycetales > Streptomycetaceae > Streptomyces > Streptomyces cyaneus. Next base: position 1,171,379 of record NZ_ML138678.1, read on the forward strand.
GTGCCGCCGAAGACGGGGGTCTTCACCACGGACGACTTCTTCACGCCCTGCTTCACACCGTCCGTCGTGCGCTTCACGTTGTTGCCCACGTAGCCCGTCGGCAGCTTGGCGGCGTCGGGGAGGCTACGGGCCACCGTCTTGCCGTTGTCTACGAGGCCCTGCGCCGGCATGTCCACCGCGGCGGCGGGGCCGGCGACTCCGGCGACAGCGAGGGAGCCGGCGACGACGGCAGCAGCCTTCAGGTTCTTCATCATGTTCCTTTCGTGGGGACTCGACTTCAGTAACTCGCGCCCGCCGGACGGGATTTCACGCCTCGGGCGTCGCGAGTGACTCGGTCTCGGTTCTCCTGGGCTAACGACAGGGGATCGCCGTGGAAACTCTGCTGCCGACAAGTTCCAGGAACTCATACGAAAAGACCCGCTGCGCCGCGGGCACGGGCCCCGAACGGCCCATGGCACCAAACGGGTGGTCCCGTACGAGAAACCACTCAGAAAACGCGATCATTCCACCATCGTTCACCGGATGGGAGATAAATATGGATAAGTGGCTGGTGCTGCTCGTCCCATGACTCCAGGAAGCCGAACGCGAGCCACACATCGTGTTGCTGGTTCGGACTCTTTTCGTCGGAAGGGCGGCCTCGGTCATGCGCAGTTCCGTGCCGCACATTCTGCATGTCGCTCAGCCCGTCGAGGGCGGAGTCGCGCGGGTCGTGACGGACCTGGTGGCGGCACAGCTCGCCGCCGGGCTGCGGGTGACGGTGGCCTGTCCGGAGGGCGGCACGCTGGCGGACGGCCTGCGCGGGCCGGGCCGCACAGTGCTCCGCTGGGACGCGACCCGCTCACCGGGGCGTCGACTCCCGGGCGAGGTACGGCAGTTGGCGCGGCTGGTGCGCGAGGTGCGGCCGGACCTGGTGCACGCGCACAGCGCGAAGGCGGGGCTCGCGGCCCGGCTCGCGGTGCACGGCCGCCTTCCGACCGTCTTTCAGCCGCACGCCTGGTCGTTCGAGGCCGCTGACGGCGTCATGGCGCATCTGGCGCGGGGCTGGGAGCGGTTCGGGGCGCGGTGGGCGACACGCGTGGTGTGCGTGAGCGAGGCCGAGCGGCGTACCGGGGAGCGGTGCGGGATCGCCGCCGCGTGGCGGGTGGTCCCCAACGGGGTGGACACGCACAGGTTCCGGCCGCAGGGCGACCGAGCGCGGTCCGGGGCGGGGCCACTCGTCGTGTGCGTGGGCCGGCTGTGCCGCCAGAAGGGGCAGGACGTGCTCCTGGCGGCCTGGCCCGAAGTGGTGCGGCAGGTGGCCGGCGCGCGGCTGGTGCTGGTCGGCGACGGCCCGGACGCCGACAGGCTGCGCTCGGGGGCGCCCGCGTCGGTGGAGTTCGCCGGGGCGAGGTCCGACACCGCCCCCTGGTACCGGGCCGCCGACGTCGTGGTCCTGCCGTCCCGCTGGGAGGGCATGGCGCTCGCCCCGCTGGAGGCCATGGCGTGCGGTCGGCCGGTCGTCGTCACGGACGTGGACGGTGCGCGCGAGAGTCTTCCGCCCGGCCGGCCGCCGTCCTGTCTGGTGCCGCCGGAGGACCCCGGCGCGCTGGCACGGGCGCTCACGGAGCTGCTGCGGGACGAACCGCTGCGCACGGCGCTGGGCGCACAGGGCCGGGCACATGTGCTCGCCGCCCACGATCTGCGGCACGCCACGGACGCCATGACCGACGTGTACCGCGAGCTGCTCGGCGTCGCCGGCACGCCGGTCGTACCCAACGAGGGCAGGAAGTGCATCACCACATGACCGCGGACAGCACCGTTGCCTCGCCTGCGGGGCAGCAGCCGGCGCCCGAGGGCGCCTGCTCCGTTCTCGGCCCGCGCGGTCTCGCCGCCGGACGCCGGGGGCCCGCCGGCCGGGGTGCCCGGCGTCCGCGGTGGGCCTGCGGGGCGTTCCTGGGGCTCGTCGACGGCGGCGCCGCCCTGCTGGCCGCTCTGGTCGTGCCCGCACCGCACAGGTATCCGCTGGTCTTCGCGCTGCTGGCGCTCGGTGTGATCGGTCTGAACCGGCGGGCCTCGCTGTACGACACCTCGGTCGTCCCCGGCGTATTCGACGAACTCCCGGCCGTCTGTGGCCGGATCGCCGTCGGCTGGGCGGCCGTTGTGGCGCTCTCCCCGCTGCGGTCGCTGTCGATGAGCATGCTGGTCGGCGCCGTCGCCGTGCACTGCGTGGCGGCCTGCGCGGGCCGCGCGGTGGTGCACGGGAGCCGGCACCGGGCACTGCGGCGCCGGCCCTGCCCGGCCCTGGTGGTCGGGCCGGTCGCGGCGGCCCGGCGGGTCGCGGCCGCGTTGCTGCGCCAACCGGGCTGCGGAGTACGGCCGGTGGGTGTCGTCGCCGACGACCCGGAAGTCCTCGGCGACATCGACGACGCGCCCGGTCTGCCGGTACTCACCACCACGCAGGACGCACGTTTGGCGCTCATCCAGAACGGTGTGGAGACGGTGCTCGTCGTGGGGGCCGCGACCCGGGTGGAGAAGGCCGCCTTGCTGCGGAGGCTGGCCGCGTACGGATGTGTGCTGTGGGAGCTGGACGCCGACTCCCCCGGGTACGGGCTCGGCGGGTGTCACGAGGGGGCGGGGCAGCTGGCCGGCTTCCCGCGCAGGTTGCTGTGGCCGAGGGGCGGACGGCGGCGCGGCAGTGCGGGCAAGCGGATGCTCGACGTGGTGCTCTCGGGCTCGCTGCTGGTGCTGACCGGCCCGGTGCTGCTGGTGTGCGCGGTCGTGCTGCGGGTCATGGACGGGCCCGGCGTGGTGTTCCGGCAGGAGCGGGTCGGCAAGGACGGGCGGCCGTTCACGATGCTGAAGCTGCGCACCCACCGGCCCGCCAGCGCACACGAGGCGGCGACCCGCTGGAGCGTGGCGGACGAGCAGGACATGAGCCGCTTCTGCCACTTCCTGCGCCGCACCTCGCTGGACGAGCTGCTGCAGCTGTGGAACGTCTTCCGCGGTGACATGAGCCTGGTCGGCCCGCGGCCCGAACGGCCCTACTTCGTCGCCAAGTTCAGCCAGGCCCATCCGGGCTACCCGGCCCGCCACCGGATGCGGACCGGGATGACCGGGCTCGCCCAGATCCACGGGCTGCGCGGTGACACCTCGATCGAGGACCGGTGCCGCTACGACAACGCCTACATCGACAACTGGTCGCTGTGGCAGGACGTCTGCATCCTGCTGCGCACGGCGGCACAGTTCGTACGGCCGACGGGGAGCTGAGCGCCGGTGACCACTTCCTCGGCGGCCTCTCCCCCGCTGGCACCGCCGCTGCCGGCGCCGCCGCCGTCGCCGCTGCGCCGGGCCGGCCCCGTCCTGCCCGTCCTGCCGGTCGTGGCCGTCGTCGTCCTGCTGGGGCTGCCGGTCGCGCCGGACAGCGCCGCCACACCCGCCGACGCGGCCTCCGGGCTGGTCGTGCTGTGGGCCGCCGTGGACACCGTACGGCGGGCGCGGCGCCCGCTGACGCGGACGGCGGCTCTCGTGCTGGGGCTGCCCGTGGTGGGCATCGCGGTCGCCGCGGCGGGGGCCGTGACCACCGGCGACGCGATCACGGGACTGGCCCGCCACCTGCAGGTGTTCGTACTGGTCCCGGTCGCGGTGGTGCTGCTGGTGCGCGACCGGCGGGGCGCGCGGCTGGTGCTGTGGTCCCTGGTCGGCCTCGCGCTGTGGCAGGGCGCGGTCGGAGTGCACCAGTACCTCACCGGGACCGGGGCCCTGTACCAGGGTGCCGGCATCCGGGCGGTGGGTACCTTCGGCCCGTCCGACGTGATGGGGATGGCGAGCGTCGTCGCGTACGGCGTGGTGGCCGCGACCGGTCTCGCCCTCGGGACGCGGGCGCGGCGGCTGGGGGTACCCCCGCCCGAAGGGTGGGGGAGGGTCGTGGCGGCCGGATGTGCGCTGGTACTGCTCGTGCCGCTCGCGCTGTCCTTCAGCCGGGGCGCCTGGATCGCCACGGCGGTCGCCTGCGGGGCGCAGCTGTTGCTGGCCGGGATGCGGCGGGCGGTGAAGGTGCTCGCGGCGGCGGCCGCGGCCTCGGTGGTGCTGGTGGGCGGACTCGGCGTGGGCGCCGCGGCGTTGCAGGAGCGGCTGACCAGCATCACCCAGGTCGCCGCGGCGCCGGACCAGTCGGTCGTGGACCGGTACACCATGTGGGCGGCGGCCACCGACATGTGGCACGGGCACCCGGTGACGGGCGTGGGGCTGAAAGCCTTTCCCGCACACCGGGACGGCCATGCCTCGCTGGCGCTGTCGTCGGGCAGCGACACCCAGGGAGCGGGCCAGGCCTTCCGGCGCCAGCCCCTGCTCTCCCCGCACAACATGTACCTGCTGCTGCTCAGCGAGCAGGGCCTGCTGGGTCTGCTCACGGTGGCGGGCAGCTGGCTGGCCCTGCTGGTGTGCGCACTGCGCCGCCTGCGACACAACGGCCACGCCTGGGACTGCGCACTCCCGGCCTGCGGGCTGCTGCTGTGGCAGCTCGTCAACTTCCTGTACGCCGACATCGGCGGCCCCTCCACCGTCCTTACGGGGATCTGCTTCGGCCTCGCCGCCTGGTGGGCGCTGGCACGCGACGGGGCGCCGGCCCCGGCTGCGGAAGCAGGCCAGCGATGACGCGCGCCGAGGGCGTCCGCCCCGAACACCCGACCGCCGTGACGACCCCGCTCCCCACCGACCACCGCCCCGACCACAGGCTCGACGTGAAGGCCCCGCACCCGATCAAGGCCCTCCCCGACCCCGCACCCGCACCCGCACCCGACACGCAAGCCCCCCACCCGACAGGCGCCCACTCCGGCCCCACGACCGACACGCACACCCCCCACCCGCCCGCGCCCCCCACCCGCCCCGGCCCACCGGCCGCCCGGCGAACCGCCGCCCCCTCGGGCCGCTTCCTCGCCAGGGCCACGTTGCTGTCCGCCGCGCTGTCCATGGCCGGGGCGCTGCTCGGGCTGGGGCGGGATCAGGCGTTGGCGCATCTCTTCGGTGCCGGTATGGAGACCGACGCGTTCCTGGTGGCCTGGACGTTGCCCGAGATGGCGTCGACGCTGTTGATCGAGGACGGTATGGCGTTCGTGCTCGTGCCCGCGTTCAGTGTGGCGTTGGCGCTGCGGGCGAGCGGGATCGGCGCCCCCGACCCGGTGCACGCCCTGGTCGCCGCCACGCTGCCGCGGCTGTGCCTCGCGCTCGCCGGTGCGGCCGCCCTGCTCGCGGCCGGGGCGCCGCTGCTGGTCTCCGTGCTGGCGCCCGGGCTGCCCGACCCGTCCCTGGCCGTGTCCTGCACCCGGCTGACCGCGACCTGCGTGCTGAGTTTCGGGCTGGCCGGGTACTGCAGCGCGGCGCTGCGGGCTCATCGCAGCTATTTCGCGCCGGGCTCGATCTACATCGCGTACAACGCCGCGATCATCGCCACGATGTTCGTTCTCGCCGCCCGCTGGGGTGTGCGGTCCGCGGCACTCGGGGTCGCGCTCGGCGGGTGCCTGATGGCCGCCGTACAGGCGCCGTTCCTGTGGCGGCGGCTCGCCGGGCGACCCGGCCGGTCCGCGTCTGCGTCTGCGTCTGCGTCTGCGTCTGCGTCCATGCCCCCCTACGACGGGGACGGTGGGCGGCGGCTCGCGGTCGGTCTCGTCTGTGCGGTCCTGCTCTTCGCCCTGTGCCGGCAGTCGCAGGTCCTCATCGAGCGCTACTTCGCGTCCGGGCTGCCCGCAGGTGCCATCTCGCACCTCAACTACGCCCAGAAGGTCGCCCAGTTGCCGATGTCGCTGTCGCTGATGGTGTGCGTCGTCACCTTCCCGGTGGTGGCGCGGGCCATCGCCGAGGGCGACATGCGGCGGGCCAGGGACCGGGTCGAGCGGGACCTGGTGCTGACGGCGTGTCTGGTCCTGCTCGGTGCGGCCGTGGTCGTGGCCTGTGCGCCGCAGATCGTCCAGCTCCTGTTCCAGCGCGGCGCGTTCACGGCCGAGGACACCGCCGCGACCGCCGCCGTCATGCGGGTGTACGCGGTGGGACTGCTCGGGCACACGCTGGTGGGGGCGCTCGTGCAGTCGTACTTCTCGGCCGGCCGTACCACCTGGTACCCGCTGGGCGCGATGGGCGTGGGCACGCTCGCCACCGTCGTCATCAGCGTCTGGGCGGTGGGCCCCTGGGGAGCGCGCGGCATCGCCGGGGCCAACGCGGCCGGCATCACCCTCACCGCGCTGCTCCTGCTGCACGGCCTGGGTCCGCGCACCGTGCCCGTGCGCGTGCGCCGGGTCGTCGCCGGACTGGCCGGACCGGTGTACGCGGCCCTGTGCGCCACCGCCGCCGGACTGGTCTGCGCGGGGCTGTTCGCCTCGCCCGCTGCGGCCGTCGCCGCCTGCTGCACCTGCGTTGCCGCCGTCTTCCTGCTGCTGACCTGGATCCTCGACACGGCGGACGCCCGGTCCCTCCTCCTCTCCGTCGCACGTTCTGTCGCGCATTTATTCCGTCGCTCCGTCACACGAAAGCCTCGCCATGGTCGCTGACATCCTGGCCGCGCCACGCGCGGACGAACCCGATCCCCCACCCCCACCCCCACCGGTCGCGGGGAGCCGCCCCAAGCGGCGTCCCGCCGCCTGGGTGGCCATGTACCACTCCGTCTCGGACTGCCGGGACGACCCGTACAACGTCACCGTCACCCCCGCCCGGCTCGATCGGCAGCTCGCCTGGATGGCCCGCCGCGGCCTGCGCGGGGTGAGTGTGCGTGAGCTGCTCGCGGCGCGCGCCCGGGGCGCCGAGGGCGGGCTGGTGGGGCTCACCTTCGACGACGGGTACACCGACTTCGTCACCACCGCGCTGCCCGTGCTGCGTCGCCGGGGTTTCACGGCGACCGTGTTCGTGCTGCCCGGGCGGCTCGGCGGCGAGAACGCGTGGGAGCCGACCGGCCCGCGCAAGCCGCTGCTCGACGTGGACGGCATCCGCAGCGCCGTGGCCGCGGGCATGGAGGTCGCCTCGCACGGTCTGACCCACCTCGATCTGACCAGGGCCACGGATCGGGTGCTGCACACCGAGGTCAACGACAGCCGTCACCGGCTCGCCGGGATCATCGGCGTCGGCATCGAGGGGTTCTGCTACCCGTACGGCCGACTCGACGAGCGTGTCGCCGACGCCGTACGCCGGGCCGGTTACCGCTACGCCTGCGCGATCGGCCCCGGCCCGGCCGGCTCCGGCGACTTCGCGCTGCCCCGCATCCACGTCGGGGAGGCGGACACCGCGGTGCGGCTGGAGCTGAAGCGGCGCCTGGCCCGATGCTACGGCCGTGCCCTGGAGGCCGCATGAAAGCCCTGCACGTCATCACCGGCCTCGGCGTGGGCGGGGCGGAACAGCAACTGCGGCTGTTGCTGCGTCACCTCCCCGCGCAGTGCGACGTGGTGGCGCTGACCAACCCCGGCGCCGTCGCCGCGGGCCTGACCGCCGACGGTGTCCAGGTCACCCACCTCGGGATGGACGGCAACCGCGACCTGCGCGCGCTGCCACGTCTGTCCCGGCTGATCCGCGACGGCGGCTACGACCTCGTCCACACCCATCTGTACCGGGCCTGCTTCTACGGCCGTATCGCGGCGCGGCTCGCGGGAGTTCGGACCGTCGTGGCCACCGAGCACTCGATCGGCACCACCCGGCTGGAGGGCCGGCCGCTGAGCCGGGGCGTGCGTGCGCTGTACCTGGCCGGCGAGCGCCTCGGCCACACCACGGTCGCCGTCTCGCCGACGGTGGCCGAACGGCTGCGGCACTGGGGCGTGCCCGGGCCGCGCATCCGGGTCATCCCGAACGGCATCGAAGCGCCCCGGTTCCAGTACGACGAGGTGCGCCGCAAGGAGGCACGGGCGTTCCACGGGCTGCCCGACAACGCGTACGTCGTCGGAGGCGTGGGGCGCCTCGCCCCGGGCAAGCGCTTCGTCCTGCTCCTGCAGGCACTGGCCCTGCTGCCCGGCAACGTATGGCTGCTGCTGGTCGGCGGCGGGCCCGAGGCGGAGGTGCTGCGGCGCACCGCCCGGGATCTGGGCGTCGCGAACCGGGTGGTGCTGACGGGCGAGCGGCCGTATCTGCCCGACCCGGGCGATGCCGCACCCGACCTGGTCGCCCTGCTGTCCGCGATGGACGTGCTCGCCTCGCCGTCGCCGGAGGAGTCCTTCGGCCTGGCCGTGGTGGAGGCGCTGGCGGCCGGGCTGCCCGTGCTGTACGCGAGCTGCCCCGCCGTGGAGGACCTGCCGCCCGACGCGGTACCCGGCGCCCGGCAGGTCCGGGGCGGCGCCGGGGCGTTCGCGCGGGAAGTGCTGCGGCTGCGGGCGGCGGGACCGGGCGAGCGGACCGTCCCGGACGTCGTACACCGCTACGACATCGCGTGCACCGCCCGGCAGCTGATGGATCTGTACACGGCCGTTGTGTCCGGCTCGACTTCGGAAGTGAGTTCGTGATGACCGACACCCCCGATCGGCGTACCCCGCTGCCCGACCGTGCGGGCGCCCGTGTGAAGCGGCTGCCCGCGTGGTGGCTGCTGCCCGCCGGCGCGCTGCTCGGTGCGGTGGCCGGCGGCGCGTACGGCCTGCTGCGGCCACCGCAGTACACGGCGACCAGTTCCGTCGTCGCTGTGTCGACCGGCGAGACCGACGCCGACTGCACCGACGCGCTCGGCTTCGCGCAGGCGTACGGCCGGGTGGCCCCCCAGCTCGCGGTGCTCGGGGACGCCCAGATGTGGGCGGGTGTGCCGGTGACGACGCTGCGCGAGAGCGTGCAGGTCGCGACGTCGCCGGACGCGCCGATGGTCGCGGTCTCGGCGACGTCGTCGAGCCCCGGCCAGGCCGTCGACATGGCCAACGCCGTGTCCCGCGCGCTGGTGACACAGGCGGACCACACCAAGGGCGACACCGGCATCAAGCTGGAGCGTCTCGCCCGTGCCCTGAAACCCACCGAGCCGTCGTCCGCGTCACCGGCGCTGACCTCGCTCGTCGGCGCGAGCGCCGGCGGTCTGCTGGGCGGCCTCGCGCTGCTGGCCCGGCCGCGGCGGTCCGCCGAGGACGACGACCGGAGCGTGGCGTCGGTACCCGGCCCGGCAGGCGCCGCCGACGCCCGCGGGACGCTTGGATGACCGCGTCCGGCCGCGCGCTGTCGGTGGAGGTGTGCACCGAGGAGCGCGCCTTCGCGGAGCTGGCCGGGGAGTGGGAACGGCTGTACCGGGCGTGCCCGTCGGCGACGCCGTTCCAGAGCCATGCCTGGCTGCACTCGTGGTGGCTGTCGTACGGCAGCCCCGGCAGGCTGCGGCTCGTCCTGGTGCGCCGGAGCGGTGAACTGGTGGCGGCGGCACCGCTGATGCGGGTGCACCACCCGCTGCCGGCACTGGTCCCGGTCGGCGGTGCCATCACCGACTTCTGCGATGTGCTCCTGGACCGGGCGGTGGGCCCGCAGGGCGCCGGGGCGCTGGCGGACGCCCTGGCCGACCTGGCCCGCACCGCCCTGATCGACTTCCGTGAGGTGCGGCCGGGCGGCGCGATGGAGCGGGTCTACCTCTGCTGGCGCGGCCCGCGTCACCGGGTTCGCGACTCGGTGTGCCTGGAGTTGCCGGCCGTACCCATGGGCGAGTTGGTCGAGCGGCTGTCGTCGAGGCACGCCCAGCGAGTCCGCAACAAGGTGAACCGGCTCGCCCGGCTCGGCATCCAGTGGCACGAGGTGAGCCCCGACGACGCCGGGGCCGCGCTGCGCCGGCTCCTCGAACTGCACCGGCTGCAATGGCAGGGCAGAGGGATGTCGCCGGAGCACGCCCGACCCCGATTCCTGGAGCACCTGGTCCGCTCGGTCGTCCCCATGGCCCGGTCCGGCGAGGCGACGGTGACGCGGTTTCTCCTCGACGGGGAGGTGGTGGCGGTCAATCTGAACGTGCTGTCAGGAGGCCTGGCGGGCACGTACCTGTACGGCTTTCATCCGCGGTTGCGGGAGGAGCGGAAGGTGGACGTGACGGCGATGCTGCTGCACGCGTCCACCGAGCACCTCACGTCCCGCGGCGGGCCCCGGGTGCTGAGCCTGCTGCGCGGCGACGAACCGTACAAGTACCGCTGGCACCCCGAGACCGTCCCCAACCAGCGCTTTCTGCTGGCCCGGCGGCGCACCGTCCCGCTGCTGGCGGCCGCGGCCGGCGAGGCGGCCGCGCGACGCCGGGCCAAGCAGGTCCTGCGCCCGAACGCCGCTCCGCCCGATCACCGTTAGCGCTCCGCCCACTGCAGGCAGACGGTGAGCTTGCCGCCGACCTGCTCCTCGAACCACTTCGCCAGGTCCAGCGGCGCGCAGTACGGCAGCTTGGAGGGCATGGGCGTGGGCGTCACCGGCCCGTCCGGCGCCGGGGTCGGGGTCGGGGTCGGGTCCGAATCGGCGGGGGCCGTGGGCGCGGTCGGGACGGGTACCGACGGCCCCGGTTCCGGCTGTGGGTGCGGCTGCGGGGCGAAGGGGCTGGACAGCAGCAGGCGGTACAGGGCGGAGGCGCGGGGATTGTCGGAGCACAGCCATACGCCGTGCGGGCAGTAGTCGGTGATCGTGTTGTACAGCGGCTTGTGCTCGTCCATCCACGCGAGCATGCGCAGCATCCACGTGATGTTGTCGCCGTTGCGGAACAGGCCCCATTCGGGATACGAGATCGGCTTGTCGTGGGCCCGGGCGAAGTCCACGTGGTGTTGGAGGCCGTAGGGCTCGGACACCTGCTGGTCGAAGGTGAGTCCGCGCGGCTGGTCGTACGCGTCCATGCCGACGATGTCGACGAAGTCGTCGCCCGGGTAGCACTGGGTCCAGGGAATCGCGTCCCTGCCCCGGCTCGGGGCGAAGTCGAACCTGAAGTCCTGTCCGGGCACGGAGCGCATGACGGTGACGATGCGCCTCCAGTACCGCTTCCAGCTCTCCGGGTCGGGGGCGCAACGATGGGTGTAGGTGACGCCGTTCATCTCCCAGCCGAGCACGATGACCGTGTCCTCCGCGCCCAGCTCGACCAGGCGCTCCGCCAGCACCTCGAAGTGGTCGTCGAACTCGCCGTCCGCGGCGCGCCGCAGCAACTGCCTGACTTCCCCGTCAGGGACGTTCTCCTCGTTGCGCTCCATCATCGGAACGTTGAGCACGAGCATCCGGTCGGCCTTGTCCTGCCGCCACTTGGCCCAGCTGTCGAGGAAGCCGTGCCCGCCCTCGATGTTGCGCCACAGGTCCCCCGGCAGATACGTGTGCCCCACGCGCGGTTCATGGCCGCCCAGCCAGCGGCCGAGCTCCTTCATGCGCTCCAGCCCGGCGGGCCCGTAGTCGAGGTACGCGCCGAATGCCGGCAAGCGCGCGATCCTTCCCTCAGGGGGCTCGGCCGGAGTCGCCGAATGCGTCACGGGCGCGGGGCGCGGCGGGTCGGGGTGGGAGGCGGTCTGGACCGGGAAGGCCGGGCCCGGAGCGAGGGCCGCCGACACGACCAGTGCGGCGGCGACGAACGCCAGCCGTCTGACGGCGGACCGGCGGTGTTCAGGGGCCATGCATCCTCCTCGGGCGGCTCCTCCTTCATAGTGACGCATAGCCATATATACGCTTATTGCACCGATTGAGTGCGGTGACTCGAACGCAATCGTCCGCAAGAGTGACCGGCGACCGCGAACGGGTCGGCTGAGGGGCCCTCAGTTGCCGTACAGCGCCTCGATCTCCTGCGCGTACGCCGCCGTCACCGCATGCCGCTTGACCTTCAGGGACGGGGTGAGCATGCCGTTCTCCTCCGTGAACTCGCCCTCGACCAGGGCGAACGCGCGGATCGACTCGGCCCGGGAGACGGCCTCGTTGGCGTAGTCGACGGCCTTTTGGACGGCGGCGCGCATCCGGGGGTCCTGGATCAGGTCCGCCATCGGGGTGTCGGCGGGCAGTTTGCGTACGGCGAGCCAGTGGGCCACCGCGTCCGGGTCGAGGGTGATCAGGGCGGCGACGAAGGGGCGGTTGTCGCCGACGACGAAGCACTGGCCGACGGGCGGGCGGCTGCGCAGACGGTCCTCCAGGACGGCAGGGGAGACGTTCTTGCCGCCGGAGGTGACGAGGATGTCCTTCTTGCGGCCGGTGATGGTGAGATAGCCGTCCTCGTCGAGGGAGCCCAGGTCGCCGGTGGCGAACCAGTTGTCCTGGAGTACGGCGTCGGTGGCGGCCGGGTTGTTCCAGTACGAGCCGAAGACGATGCCGCCCTTGATGAGCACCTCGCCGTCGTCGGCGATGCGGACGGCGGTGCCGGGGACGGGTTGGCCGACCGTGCCCGGGCGGGGTTTCAGGGGCGGGACGATGGTGGCGGCGGCCGTCGTCTCGGTCAGGCCGTAGCCCTCGTAGACGAGGATTCCGGCGGCGTAGAAGAACAGGTTGAGGTTGCGGTCGAGCGGGGAGCCGCCGCTGATGGCGTAGCGCATGCGGCCGCCCAGCTCCTTGCGGACGCGGCGGTAGACCAGCAGGTCGTACAGGGCCCAGGCGGCGTAGAGGCCGACGCCGGGGCCCTTGCCCGTGCCGAGGAACTTGTTCAGGTACGCCTCGCCGAAGCGGACGGCGATGCGGTCGGCTCGGTCGAAGGAGGAGCCGCGGCCCATCTTCTCGGCCGTCGCGCGGCCGGTGTCGTGGATCTTCTCGAAGAGGTACGGGACGCCGACGAGGAACGTGGGGCGGAACTCCTTGAGCGCCGGGCGGAGTTCGTCGGGCTTGATGCTCGGACAGTGGCCGATCTCTATGCGGGCCATCAGACAGGCGATCTGGAGGGTGCGGCCGAGGATGTGGGCGAGGGGCAGGAAGAGGAGCGTGGAGGCGTCCTGGTTCGTGACCTCCTTGAAGATGGGGTGCAGCAGCTCGACCGTGTTGGCCGCCTCGGCGTGCAGGTTGGCGTGGGTGAGGACGCAGCCCTTCGGCCGGCCGGTGGTCCCGGAGGTGTAGCAGACGGTGGCGATGGTGTCGGGGGTGAGGGCGGCGCGGCGCTTGGTGACCTCGTCGTCGGGGAGGTGCCGGCCGAGGGCGGTGAGATCGGTGAGTGCGTCGGCCTCCAACTCCCAGGTTCGGGGCGGGGCTTGGTGACGGGCGGTGGCGGTGGTCACCGTGGCGGTGTTCTCGGCGGTCTCGGTGACGACGACTCGGGCGCCCGAGTCGCGGACGATCCACTCGACCTGATCGGCGGAGGAGGTCGCGTATATGGGGACGGTCTGGCCGCCTGCCGCCCAGATCGCGAAGTCGAGGACGGTCCACTCGTAGCGGGTGCGGGACATCACGGCGACGCGGCCGCCTGGTTCGAGGCCGGCCGCGATCAACCCCTTGGCCACGGCGGTGACTTCGTCGGCGAAAGCCGCGGCCGTCACCGGCTTCCAGGTGCCGCCCCGTCTACGCCGGAGGGCCACCGCGTCGGGGGCCTCGGCCGCGTTGGTGAAGGGGAGGTCGGCGGTGCTGCCGGTGGCGGGGTGCGGTGCGAGGGGCGGGGTGCGGGCCTCGCGGACCACGCCCTCGGCGTCCTTGACGACCTCGACCCTGGTGCGGTCCATCAGATCGGTGCGCTGCTTCGCCCGCTTCAGATCCTTGCGTACGCCCATGACGGCTCCCGATGCCAGCCAGACTTACCGGGAAGTCAACTTACTCGCGCGTAACAGAAGGTCAATGGTTCACGCGCCGTGAAGGCGTCAGAGCCTGGTCTGTAGGTTGCTGTCCGACCACCCCCCACGGAAGGAACCCCTGTGCACTCCCCGATGCACCCCCGACGTCTCCGGTCCGCCCTGGTCGCCGTCTGCGCCCTCGCGGCCGTGTCCCTCGCCGGCGCCGCACCGGCCGCCGCGCACTCCTCGCCTCCGGCTCACGCGGCCGCCGTCGCCCCCGGACTCGCCCCGCTGACCGAACTGTTCGCCGAGCGGCTGCTGGTCGCCGACAAGGTGGCTGCGGCCAAGTACGGCACCGACAAGCCGATCGACGACCCGGTGCGCGAGCAGCAGATCCTGGACGACGTCGCCGCGCGGGCGACCGCGCTCGGACTGGACCCGGCGGCCGTGCAGGCCGTCTTCCGGGACCAGATCGAGGCGAACAAGCTGGTGCAGCGCGGGCTGTACGCGCGCTGGGACGCGCATCCCGAGGAGCGGCCCACCGAGCGGCCCGACCTGGTCAAAGAGGTGCGGCCGGTGCTCGACCGCATCACCACCCAGCTGCTGGACGCCCTGAAGGACACCCAGCGGCTGCGGACGTCGCCGTCGTGCGAGCCGCGGCTGGGTCTCGCCGCCCTCCGGTCCGCGTACGGCCATGAGCTGGACGCGCTGCACGCGGAGGGGCTCGTGCGGGCGCTGCCCTCGGTCTGCGCGGACTGAGCCACCGGCCCGTACCTCAGTCCATCGCCCAGCCCGCCTGGCCGATGGCCTCGGCGAGCTGCCGCACCGCCCGGTCCTCCGTCTCCTTCGCCAACTCCTCGGCGGTCTCCTCGAGTTCGCGCAGGGACGGGGTACCGGGCAGGGAGCTTCGGGTGTCGTCGCCGTCACGCAGGACGTCGGCGAAGTAGGCGGCGGTCGCGGTCACCTGGAACCTCGGGGAGGCGACGCCCAGGGAGTCGTGCAGGGAGCCGGTCTCCAGCCGGCCCGACTCCTCGTGCGGGGCGCGGGTCTTCGGGTCGAGCCAGCGCACGCTCGCCGTGGCGAGGTGGCCTGAAGTGCCGGGCCTGGTGTGGACCGCGTAGAGGGCGGTGACCGTGTGGCCGGGGCCGATCTCGCCGCCGTCGACGCTGTCGTCCCGGAAGTCCTCGTCGGCGACCTGGCGGTTGTCGTAGCCGATGAGGCGGAAGTCGGAGACGGTTGCCTCGTCGAAGGCGATCTGGGCTTTGGCGTCGCGGGCGGTCAGGTCGATGTTGCGGGGGAGGTCGTCGCAGAAGACCTTTCGGGCGTCGGCTTCGTCGGAGACGTAGACGGTGTGGCCGTCGCCCTTGTCGGCCAGGCGTTCCATCAGGGCGTCCCCGTAGTCGCTGCCGACGCCCACGCCGAAGAGGGTGATGCCGTGTTCACGGCGCTCGGAGGCGATGCGTTCGAGGATGGTGTCCGCGTCGGTGTCGCCGGTGTTGGCCAGGGCGTCGGAGATGAGGACCACGCGGTTCGTGGCGCCCTCCCGCAGCCCCTCCACGGCCGTCTCGTAGCCGGTTTCCATGCCCGCGCCGAGGTTGGTGGAGTCGGTGGGCTCCAGGCTGTCGATGGCGTCGTGGATCTCGTCGCGGTTGCCGTCCAGGCGGGTCATCGGCAGGACCGTCTCGGCCTCGTCGCTGAAGGTGACGATGGCGACCGAGTCGTCGTCGCGCAGCCGGTTCGCCATCACGCCGAGGGAGTCCTTGGCGAGGTCGAGGCGGCCCGGTTCGGCCATGGAGCCGGAGATGTCGATGACGAAGGTGAGGGCGGCGGACGGGCGTTCGCCGGGGTCCTCGGCGGGCCGGGTGGCCAGGCCCACGCGGACCAGGGACCAGTCCTCGCGGTCGGTGCGGGCGCCGTCGACGGTGACCGTGAAGCCGTTGCCGTCGGGGCGGTCGTAGTCCTGGCGGAAGCTGTTGACGAACTCCTCGGGGCGGACCGTCGAAGGATCGGGCAGCCGGCCCTCGGCGAGGGTGCGGCGGGCGTAGCCGTAGGAGGCGGTGTCGACGTCCAGGGCGAAGGTGGAGAGGTAGTCGGGGGCGGGCGCGAACTCGCGGGAATCCGGGTCGTCGGAGCCGTCGGAGTCGTCGGAGTCGTCGGTGCCCTTCTGCTCGCCCGTTCCGCCGCTGCTGTTGTGGTAGTCGGGGGCGGGCAAGGCGTTGCCGTTGCTTGCGTCGTCCGCCTTGTAGCCCCCGCTGTTGCTGCCGTCCCCGGCGCTGCAGCCGGTGAGCAGCAGGCCGCCTGCCGCGGTGAGTGCGAGCAGGGCGGCGCGCAGCCTTCGTACGCGGTACCGCTCCAACATCCGTGCCCCCTTGGTCCGTTGACGTCGCCTTCTGTGACTGTGACGGGCCAGGGGGCCGGAACGTGCGCTACGGAGCGTTGCGGATGAGTCTCGAAGAGGGCACGGGAACGGGCCGTCGAGACCGGTAGGTGATCTTCCGTTGACCTACGACACGATGTCCTTGCGGGCGAAACCGCGGAAGGCCAGGGCGAACAGCACGAGGGCGTACGTTACGGAAATCGCCGTGCCCTGGATCATGCCGGACCACTCCAGGCGGGCCTGCACGGCGTCCGCCCAGGCGAACTGCCAGTGCGCGGGCAGGAAGTGGCGCCAGTCACCGAGGGCGGTCACGGCGTCGAGGACGTTGCCGACGATGGTCAGGCCGACCGCGCCGCCGACCGCGCCGAGCGGGGCGTCCGTCTTGGTCGAGAGCCAGAACGCCAGGCCCGCGGTGACCAGTTGGGACACGAAGATGTACGCCACGACCACCACCAGCCGCTGCGCCGCCGTGCCCGTGTCGAGCGCACCGCCGGTGGGGATCTGCAACGGACCCCAGCCGTACGCGGCCGTACCGACCGCCAACGCCACCACCGGCAGCAGCACCATCGCGGCCAGGCTGAGACCCAGCCCGACCACGAGCTTGGACCACAGCAGGCGGGCCCGGGGCACGGGCGCCGCGAGGAGGTAGCGCAGAGAGGACCAGCCGGCCTCCGACGCCACCGTGTCCCCGCAGAACAGTGCGACGGGGATGACCAGCAGGAAGCCCGCGGAGACGAAGAGGTTGACGGCGGCGAAGTTCGCGCCGGACGCCGTGGCCGTGTCCATCAGGTTGATGCGGTTGCCGGAGCCGTCGTCCGTGTCGCCGCCGATCGCGAAGGCGATGACCAGCACGAACGGCAGCAGGGCCAGGATCGCGCCCATGACCAGCGTCCGTCGGCGCTTGAGCTGACGGACCAGTTCGACCCGGAGGGGCAGCGTATGGCCCGCCCGGTAACCGGAGGCGACCTCGGTGCGCTCGGTGAGCGTGCTCATGCGGAACCTCCGATCAGGGTGAGGAAGGCGTCTTCCAGGCGGCGGTGCGGGCCGACCGACTGGACGGGCACCTCCAGCCGTACGAGTTCGGCGACCAGGCGCGTCGCGTCGCCGTCGGCGTCGAGCCGGACCAGGAGTCCGTCGTCGGTGCGCACGGCCGAAGCCACGCCGGGCAGGGCGGCGACCTTGTCGACGACCGGCTCCTCCACGGCGGTGGGGGTGCCGACGAGCAGCGTGTCGCCGGAGCCGACGATCTCGCCGACCGGGCCCGCCTGCACGAGGCGGCCGCGGTCCATCACCACGAGGTGGGTGCAGGTCTGCTCGACCTCCGCCAGCAGGTGGCTGGAGACGATCACCGTGCGGCCGGCGGCCGCGTAGCGGATCATCACCTCGCGCATCTCGCGGATCTGTGGCGGGTCGAGGCCGTTGGTCGGTTCGTCGAGGATGAGCAGGTCCGGCAGGCCGAGCATGGCCTGGGCGATGGCCAGGCGCTGGCGCATGCCCTGGGAGTAGGTGCGCACCGCGCGGGCGAGCGCGTCGCCGAGTCCCGCGATCTCCAGGGCCTCGTCCAGGTGCGCGTCCTGCGGCGGGCGGCCGGTGGCCTGCCAGTACAGCTCCAGGTTCTCCCGGCCGGACAGGTGCGGCAGGAAGCCCGCACCCTCCACGAAGGCGCCGACCCTGGACAGGACGGGCGCGCCCGGGCGGATCGCGTGGCCGAAGACGCGGATCTCACCGGCGTCCGGCTTGATCAGGCCCATCAGCATGCGCAGGGTCGTCGTCTTGCCGGCGCCGTTCGGGCCGAGCAGGCCGAGGACCTGGCCCTTCTCGACGCGGAAGGACAGATCCCGTACCGCGTAACGGTCCTCCGACCCCGCGTACCGCTTGCTCAGGTCCGTGATCTGGAGCGGTACTTCGGCCAGCTCGGGGTCGGGCGCGGGGGTGGCGGTGCGACGGCGGGCCGTCAGCAGCAGGGCCAGCGCGATCACCGCGCCCGTGAGCGGCAGCCACCACACCCAGGACGGCAGCGGAGCGGCGGCGGTGCTCACGCCGGGGGCCGTCGGGACCGACAGGTCGCCCTCGAGGGAGACCGTGTACGTCGCCGGGGCGAGGGGGGAGGCGTAGCCGAGGTCCGTGGAGGACAGGACCAGGCGCAGGCGGTGGCCGCTGTCGATGTCGTGGTCGATGGCGGGGAGCGTGATCGTCACGTCCTTGCCCGCCTTGGCGTCCTCGACGCGCAGGGGCGTCACGAGCTGGGACGGCAGCACCTGCTGGGTGCCGCCGGGGCCGACGTCGTAGACCTTGGCGAAGAGCACGGCGTCCTCGCTGGTGGACTTCACGTGGACCGTCGCCGTCGGGGAGCCGGTGATGCGCAGGTCGTCGCGGACCGGCGCCGACTCGAACCGGGCGAACTGGCCCGGGAAGTCCAGTGACACCCCGACCCCGAGCGAGGACAGCTGGGCGAGGCCGCCGGAGCCGCCGAGGCCGGGCAGGGCCGAGACGGCGGGCGGGTTGGCGCCGGCCGGGTTGGCGAAGCTCTGCTCGCCGCCGGTGAGGGAGACGGACTGCCGGCCGCTCTCCAGGCCGGGGTAGGAGTCCGCGCTCGCGCCCCTCAGCGTGGCCTGGCCGTCGGTGGAGTCGACGCCTCCGGTGCGGGTGACGCGGAAGGCCGGGCCGGTGTCGACGCTCTTGTCGTCCTTGAGGTAGCGGTCGAACCAGGACCGCACGCGCTCCTGGATCCGGCCCGTCTCCATGTCGCCGCCGTCGTGGCCGCCGGCGATCCAGTCGACGTCGACGGGGGCGCCGTTGGCACGGATCGCCTTCGCGGCGGCGTCGGCCTGGCCCAGGGGGAAGAGGGAATCGGACTGGCCCTGCATCAGCAGGGTGGGTACGTCGATGCGGTCGCCCACGGCGGACGGCGACCGCTCCTCCAACATCGTGCGGGCGTCGGCGTCCGGGGTGCCGGACTCGGCGACCCGGTCGTACATCTCGCAGATCTGTGTCTCGAACTTGTCGCAGCCGCCGCCGGAGTTGACGAATATGCCGGCCCAGAGCTTCTTGAAGACGCCGTTCGGGAAGAGGGCGTCCGCGAGGTTCCAGTACGTGATCGCCGGGGCGATGGCGTCCACCCGGTCGTCGTGCCCGGCGGCCAGCAGCGCGATCGCGCCGCCGTAGGAACCGCCCGCCATGCCGACCCGCGGGTCGCCGGCCTTGTCGAGCTCGACCTGGGGCTGCTTCGCCAGCCAGTCGAGCAGCTTGGAGACGTCGGCGACCTCGCCCTTCGGGTCGTTCAGCCCGATCTTGCCGGTCGATTTGCCGAAGCCGCGGGCCGACCAGGTCAGGACCGCGTACCCGTCCCGGGCGAGGTCCTCGGCCTGCTGCCGTACGTCGTCCTTGCTGCCGCCGAAGCCGTGTCCCAGCAGGACGGCCGGGCGGCGTCCCGAGCTGCCCGAGGTGAAGTACGAGGTGTCGATGCGTACCCCGTCCCCCATGTCCATGACCCGGTCGGTGCTGCGCACCGGCGGCGCGTCGTCGTCGGCGACGGCCGTCCATGTACCGGCACCGGCGAGGACGACGACGGAGGCCGCGGCGGCGAACCACCGTCGCGGCCTCCGTACGCGCCCTCGCAGGCCGGGCAGTCGAAGATCCATGTTTCAACGGTACGGGGTGAACCTGTCGGTCAGTTATCGACCGAGGGCTGAATCCCGGCCCCTTCCGTGGGGGTACGGAGGGGGATTTGTCTACCGCGTTCGTGGTAGGGCGGGTGGGAGCTCGGGGGGGTCTGTTGTCGGCCGACTGCGGGTTCGTTGTGGTTGATCGCGCAGTTCCCCGCGCCCCTAAAGGGGCGCCTGCTCGTCCGTCGGTATCGACACCAGCCACCGAGTGGACCGGCGCGGGCGGAGATACAGCGCCCAGTACAGGGTTGCGACCGCCGTTATGCCGCCCGTCCACAGCAGGTAGCTCGTCTCCTGTTGGCTCAGGATGTACAGGAGGACCGCGATCAGCAGGACCGGCATCGCGGGCCACAGCGGCATGCGCCATGCCGGGCCGTGTTTGTGGGGGCCTCGGCGGGACCGTAGCGCGGCGACCGCGACGAGCAGGTACATGCCGGTCACCGAGACGCCTGTGATGCCGTACAGCGTGTCGAGGTTGACGAAGCACAGGGCGGCGCCGGGGATGCCGACCGCGAGGGTGGCGACCCAGGGGGAGCCGAAGCGGCCGAGTTTGGTGAGGAGGTTGTTGACCGGCTGAGGCCAGGCCTTGTCGCGGGCCGAGGCGAACAGGACGCGGGAGTTCTGGATGACCATGACGATGCCCGCGTTGATGATCGCGAGGGCCACGCAGAGGCTGACGAAGGTGCCGACCGCGGAGTTGGACCAGGCGGTGACCATGGTGCTGATGTCGCCGCCGGTCAGTTCGTCGATGTTCGAGGCGCCCAGGGTGATGGCGGCGACCGGGACCAGGATGATCACGGTGGAGATGGCGAGGGTGGCGAGCACCGTGCGGGCGACGTTGCGGCGCGGGTTCTCCAGCTCCTCGGAGAGGTAGACGGCGGTCGAGAAGCCCTGGGTGACGAAGAGGGCGATCGCGAGTCCGGAGACGATCAGCAGAGCCGTCACGGTGTCAGTGCCGCCGTCCGCGCCGGCCACCTCCATCGAGACCAGGCTGCCGGGGCCGCGCTCGGCGTGCGCGAACCCGAGCACCGCCACCACGGCCGCGGCGATGACCTCGAGGACCAGGAAGACGCCGGTGATCCAGGCGTTGGCGCGCAGGTCGAGCAGGCCGGCGAGGGTGGCGAGCAGCATGACGCCGGCGCCGGCCATGGACGGGTCGAGATGGACGATCGGTGCGAGGTAGTCGGCCGTGCCCATCGCGATCACCGGCGGGACGATCATGACGACCAGCAGGGAGAGCACGAAGACCAGCCAGCCCGCCAGCCGTCCGGCCAGCGTGGACACCATCGCGTACTCGCCGCCCGCGCTGGGGACGAGAGTGCCCAGCTCCGAGTAGCAGAACGCCACGGCGATGCACAGGAGGGAGCCGATGGCGATCGTGAGGGCGGTGGCGGTGCCGAGCGAGCCGAACAGGTCGGGGACGACCACGAAGAGGGTGGAGGCGGGGGTCACGCAGGAGAGCGTGAGCAGGGTGCCGCCGAGGACGCCGATCGAGCGCTTGAGCTTCTGAGGGCTGTCCGACGCCTCGACGACGGCGCCCTCGGCTGGGGTGAGGGTGTCGGTCACGAGGGGGATGCAACATTGACGGAAACCATCACGTCAATGGCTCATTACCTACGGAATTCGTTGCCGAAAGGCATCTTGACGCGTGTTAGCGTTGCGTCAAAGCCGTGTACAGCACGACTTTCGAGCATGCGGGAACCGCAGCCCGGGCCCGCAAAAAAATGGGGCCGTCCGCGATCCGGACGGCCCCACACGCTCAAGTCGGTGCGTCAGTGGTTGCGCGGGAACCCGAGGTCGACGCCGGACGGGGCGTCCGCCGGGTCCGGCCAGCGGGTGGTGACGACCTTGCCGCGGGTGTAGAAGTGCGTGCCGTCGTTGCCGTAGATGTGGTGGTCGCCGAAGAGCGAGTCCTTCCAGCCACCGAAGCTGTGGTAGCCGACGGGGACCGGGATCGGGACGTTCACGCCGACCATGCCGGCCTCGATCTCCAGCTGGAAGCGGCGGGCGGCGCCGCCGTCCCGGGTGAAGATCGCGGTGCCGTTGCCGAAGGGCGAGGCATTGATCAGCGCCACGCCGTCCTCGTAGGTCTCGGCGCGCAGCACGCACAGGACGGGGCCGAAGATCTCGTCCTGGTACGCCTTCGCCGACGTGGGCACCTTGTCGAGGAGCGAGATGCCGATCCAGTGGCCGTCCTCGAAGCCGTCGACCGTGTAGCCGGTGCCGTCGAGGATCACCTCGGCGCCCTCGGCCGCGGCGCCGGTGACGTAGGAGGCCACCTTGTCGCGATGCGCGGCGGTGATGAGCGGGCCCATCTCGGAGGTCGGGTCGTTGCCGGGGCCGATCTTGATCTTCTCGGCGCGCTCGCGGATCTTCTCCACCAGCTCGTCGCCGATCGCGCCGACCGCGACGACGGCGGAGATGGCCATGCAGCGCTCGCCCGCCGAGCCGTACGCCGCCGATACCGCCGCATCCGCGGCCGCGTCCAGGTCGGCGTCCGGCAGGACCAGCATGTGGTTCTTGGCGCCGCCGAGGGCCTGGACGCGCTTGTGGTTGGCGGAGGCGGTGGTGTGGATGTAGCGGGCGATCGGGGTCGAGCCGACGAACGACACCGCCTTGACGTCCGGGTGCTCCAGGAGGCGGTCGACGGCCACCTTGTCGCCGTGGACGACGTTGAAGACGCCGTCCGGCAGTCCGGCCTCCGCCAGCAGCTCGGCGATCTTGATCGACGCCGAGGGGTCCTTCTCGCTCGGCTTCAGCACGAAGGTGTTGCCGCACGCGATGGCGATCGGGAACATCCACATCGGGACCATCGCCGGGAAGTTGAACGGCGTGATGCCCGCGACGACACCCAGCGGCTGGCGGATCGACGAGACGTCCACGCGGCTCGCGACCTGCGTGGACAGCTCACCCTTCAGCTGCACGCTGATGCCGCACGCCAGGTCGACGATCTCCAGGCCGCGCGCCACCTCACCGAGGGCGTCGGAGTGCACCTTGCCGTGCTCGGCGGTGATCAGCTCGGCGATCGCGTCCCGGTTGGCGTCCAGCAGCGCGCGGAACTTGAACAGGATCGAGGTGCGCTGGGCCAGCGACGACTGGCCCCAGGTCACGTACGCCTCCTTGGCGGCCGCGACCGCCGCGTCCACCTCGTCGACCGAGGCGAACGCGACCTTCGTGGTGACAGCGCCGGTAGCCGGGTCGGTGACCGGCCCGAACGTGCCCGACGCGCCTTCGACGGTCTTGCCGCCGATCCAGTGGTTGACGATCTTCGTCATGACCGGTTTCTCCTTCACAGATGGCGGCGTCGGGTCGAGACGTGCCGTTCGTACAGCTCACGTGCCTTGACCGCCGACGGTCGGGTCGCGGTCTCGGCCACAGGAACATCCCACCAGGCGTGCGCGGGCGGCGGGCCCGACACAGTGTCTGCCGTTTCGGTCTCGACGTAGACACATGTGGGTGTGTCGGCCGCGCGGGCCTCGGCGAGCGCCTCGCGCAGGTCCCGTACGGTCTTCGCGCGCAGCACCCGCATGCCCAGGCTCGCGGCGTTGGCGGCCAGGTCGACGGGGAGCGGGGCGCCGCTGAAGGTGCCGTCGGCCGCGCGGAAGCGGTACGCGGTGCCGAAGCGCTCGGCACCCGTCTCCTCCGACAGGCCGCCGATGGACGCGTACCCGTGGTTCTGCACGAGCAACACCTTGATCGCGACGCCCTCCTGCACGGCGGTCACGATCTCCGTCGGCATCATCAGATAGGTGCCGTCGCCGACCAGCGCCCACACGGGCCGGTCCGGGGCGGCCAGCTTCACGCCGATCGCGGCCGGGATCTCGTAGCCCATGCAGGAGTAGCCGTACTCCAGGTGGTACTGGTCCCGTGAGCGCGCCCGCCACAGCTTGTGCAGGTCGCCGGGGAGGGAGCCGGCCGCGTTGATGATCACGTCCGACTCGTCGACGATCGCGTCCAGCGCGCCCAGCACCTGCGGCTGGGTCGGCCGTACGTCGGGCTCGTCGGCCTCGTAGCAGGCGTCGACGCGGTGCTCCCAGCGGTCCTTGTCCTCGGTGTACTCGGTGACGTAGGAGTCGGCGACCCGGTGGTCGTGCATCTCCAGCCGCTCGGTCAGCTCCTCCAGGCCGGTGCGCGCGTCCGCGATCAGCGGCATTCCGGCGAGCTTGTGGCCGTCGAAGGGGGCGATGTTGAGGTTGAGGAAGCGGACGCCCTCGCCGGTGAAGAGGGTGCCGGAGGCGGTGGTGAAGTCGGTGTAGCGGGTGCCGACGCCGATCACCAGGTCGGCGGTGCGGGCGAGTTCGTCGGCGGTGGCGGTGCCGGTGTGGCCGACTCCGCCGACGTCCTGGGGGTGGTCGAAGCGCAGGCAGCCCTTGCCGGCCTGGGTGGAGGCGACCGGGATGCGGGTGACCTCCGCGAACTCGGCGAGGGCCTCCTCGGCGCGGCTGTGGTGGACGCCGCCGCCCGCGATGACCAGGGGCCTGCGGGCGGACCTGACCGCCCGGACGGCCTCGGCGAGCTCGGTCGGGTCGGCGCCCGGGCGGCGGACCACCCAGGTGCGCTCGGCGAAGAAGTCGTCGGGCCAGTCGTACGCCTCGGCCTGCACGTCCTGCGGGAGCGCCAGCGTGACGGCGCCGGTCTCGACGGGGTCCGTCAGCACCCGCATGGCGTTCAGGGCGGAGGGGATGAGGGCTTCCGGACGGGTGATCCGGTCGAAGTACTTCGACACCGGGCGCAGACAGTCGTTGACCGACACATCGCCGGCGTACGGCACTTCGAGCTGCTGGAGGACCGGGTCGGCGGGGCGGGTGGCGAAGATGTCGCCGGGCAGGAGCAGGACCGGGAGGTGGTTGATGGTCGCCAGCGCCGCGCCGGTGACGAGGTTGGTCGCGCCCGGGCCGATGGAGGTGGTCACCGCGTGCGTGGAGAGCCGGTTGGACTGGCGGGCGTACCCGACGGCCGCGTGCACCATCGACTGTTCGTTGCGGCCCTGGTGGTACGGCATGACATCGCCGTACTCGATGAGCGCCTGGCCGATCCCGGCGACGTTGCCGTGGCCGAAGATGCCCCATGTGGCGCCGATCAGGCGCTGCCGTACGCCGTCGCGCTCGGTGTACTGGGCGGACAGGAAGCGGACGAGCGCCTGTGCGACCGTGAGCCTCGTCGTTGAGGTCATCGGGAACCCTCCGTGTGGTTCGGGCGGAAGCAGATCCGCCACTCCCGTACGGCTCCACCGCCCGGTACGACTCGACCGCCGCCCGGTACGACTCGACGGACCATGTCGGGGACCTCCGGCGCGGGGCCGTAGCGGGCGGGGAGTCTTCGCTCGCACTTCGCTCCTGCCAAAGCAAAGCGGCTACCCGCGCCGGAGGCGATCTGTGGGCGGAAGGTACGGCTCGTGGTCATGGGGACCTCACAGCAGTCCTACGGCAGTGTCCACCGCGGCGGCAACGTCCCCGTCCGCCGGGTAGAGCAGCGAACGGCCGACCACCAGGCCCCGCACGGTGGGCAGTTGGAGGGCGCCGCGCCACTTCTCGTACGCGCCGTCCTGATCGTCGCCGACCTCGCCGCCCAGGAGTACGGCGGGCAGTGTCGAGGTCGCCATGACCTCGGCCATGTCGTCGGGGTTGTCGGTGACCGGCAGTTTGAGCCAGGTGTAGGCCGAAGTGCCGCCCAGACCCGAGGAGATGGCGATGGACTTGGTGACGGCCTCGGCGGAGAGGTCGTTCTTCAGCCTGCCCTCTTCGCTGCGGCGGCTGATGAACGGCTCGACGAAGACCGGGAGTCGGCGTGCGGCCATCTCGTCGATGGCGCGGGCGGTGGACTCCATGGTGGTGAGGGAGCCCGGGTCGTCGTAGTCGATGCGCAGCAGCAGCTTGCCGGCGTCGAAGCCGAGGCGCTGGATGTCCTCGGGGCGGTGGCCGGTGAAGCGGTCGTCGAGTTCGAAGCTCGCGCCCTGGAGGCCGCCGCGGTTCATGGAGCCCATGACGACCTTGCCGTCGAGGGCGCCGAGCAGCAGCAGGTCGTCGAGGATGTCGGCGGTGGCGAGGACGCCGTCGACGCCGGGGCGGGAGAGGGCCAGGCAGAGGCGCTGAAGCAGGTCGGCGCGGTTGGCCATGGCGAACTTGCGGTCGCCGACGCCGAGGGCGCCGCGGGCCGGGTGGTCGGCGGCGACGATCATCAGCCGGCCGGAGTCGCCGAGGAGGGGCCGCCGGGTGCGGCGGGCGGCGGCCTCCGCGATCGCCTCGGGATGCCGGGTGCGGATGCGGACGAGTTCCGCGATGTCGACGGTCACTTGACGGCCCCCGCGGCGATCGCGGTCTCGATCTCCTGCGGCGTCGGCATCGCGGAGGAGCACTCCAGGCGGGAGGCGACGATGGCGCCGGCCGCGTTGGCGTGCCGCATGATCTTCTCCAGGTCCCAGCCTTCGAGCAGCCCGTGGCAGAGGGAGCCGCCGAAGGCGTCACCGGCGCCGAGGCCGTTGAGGACGTTCACCGGGAGCGGCGGGACCTCGGCCTGCTCGCCCTTGCTGTTGACGGCGAGGACACCCTTGGGGCCCTGCTTGACGACCGCGATCTCGACACCGGCGTCCAGCAGTGCCTGGGCGGCGGCCTTCGGCTCCCGGACACCCGTCGCGACCTCCACCTCGTCGAGGTTGCCGACGGCGACGGTGGTGTGCTTGAGCGCCTCCGCGTAGAAGGGGCGCGCCGCGTCGGGGTCCGTCCAGAACATGGGGCGCCAGTCGAGGTCGAAGACCGTCGTACCGGACTTGGCGCGGTGGGCGAGGGCCGCGAGCGTCGCCGTACGGCTGGGCTCCTCGCTCAGGCCGGTGCCGGTGATCCAGAAGATACGGGCGTCACGGATGGCGTCCAGGTCGAGCTCGTGGGCGTCGATCTCCAGGTCCGGGGCCTTGGGCCGGCGGTAGAAGTACAGCGGGAAGTCGTCCGGCGGGAAGACCTCGCAGAAGGTGACCGGGGTGGGCAGGCCCGGGACCGGGGTCACCCAGCGGTCGTCGACGCCGAAGCCCTGGAGGGCCTCGTGGAGGTAGGTGCCGAAGGGGTCGTCGCCGGTGCGGGTGATCACCGCGGTCCGCCGTCCCAGACGGGCCGCCGCGACCGCGACGTTCGTCGCCGAGCCGCCGAGGAACTTGCCGAAGGACGTGACCTGCGGCAGCGGGACGCCGGTCTGCAGCGGGTAGAGGTCCACTCCGATGCGCCCCATGGTGATCAGGTCGTACGCCATCGCGTTCCCTTCGTCCCTTCGCTCGGCTCGTATCGGCTCGTACCGGCTCTCCCGGCTTTGTAGTCCGAGGCACACAGCCCTGTCAATGTTTTGTCCAGACATTCGGACCAGACCTTGACAGCGCTTGCCATGCGTGCCGAAGCTGAGCGCCATGACGTCGTTGTCACCTCAGTCCTCACTGTCCCGCATCCGTATCGGGTCGGCGCCCGACTCGTGGGGCGTCTGGTTCCCGGACGACCCCGCCCAGGTCCCCTGGCAGCGCTTCCTCGACGAGGTCGCGCAGTCCGGCTACGAGTGGATCGAGCTGGGCCCGTACGGGTACCTGCCGACCGATCCCGCCGTCCTCACCGAGGAGACGGCGAAGCGTGGCCTGAAGGTGTCGGCCGGGACGGTCTTCACGGGGCTGCACCACGGTGAAGCCGTGTGGGAGAAGACCTGGGCGCACGTCGCGGACAACGCGGTGCTCGCGCAGGCGATGGGGGCGAAGCACCTGGTCGTCATCCCCTCCTTCTGGCGGGACGACAAGACCGGTGAGGTGCTGGAGCCGGACACCTTGACGCCGGAGCAGTGGCGGAACCTGACCTCGCTGACCGAGCGGCTGGGGCGGGAGGTGCGTGAGCGGTACGGGCTGCGCATCGTCGTCCACCCGCACGCGGACACGCACATCGACAGCGAGGAGAACGTCGTCCGGTTCCTGGACGGGACCGACTCCGACCTGGTGTCGCTGTGCCTGGACACGGGGCACTACGCGTACTGCGGCGGGGACAGCGTCAAGCTGATCGAGACGTACGGTTCGCGGATCGGGTATCTGCATCTGAAGCAGGTGGATCCGGAGATCCTCGCCGACGTGCGGGCGAAGGGGACGCCGTTCGGGCCGGCCGTGGCTCAGGGTGTGATGTGTGAGCCGCCGGGTGGCGTGCCTGCGCTGGGGCCGGTGCTCGAGGCTGCGCAGAAGCTGGACGTCGACCTGTTCGCGATCGTCGAACAGGACATGTATCCGTGTGAGCCGGACAAGCCGTTGCCCATTGCTCAGCGGACTCGGGCCTTCTTGAGGTCGTGCGGGGCGTAACGGGCGCCTGGCGGGGCGCCGGGTGCTGTGTGCGAGTGCGGGTTGCGGGTTGCGGGTGGCTTGTCGCGCAGTTCCCCGCGCCCCTGAAGGGGCGTTGCAGTACGAGCTCGCCGATCGCGGCGGCGTCTGTCAATGCGCCACGCCCTCGCGCCCGCGCGCGCCTTTGCGGCACCTGTGTCACAAACGCACCTTTCCTGTCACGCATGTCGCACCTACGCGGGCCTTGCGTCACACCCCGTGCACAGGCCCTTTCCCCTCCTCGAACCGCGTCGTTCACGGGGCACAGGCTTTGTGATCGCCTGTGATCGCCAGCGCAGCGCACGGTCCCCCCGACGACCGCACCTGGTCGCCGCCGCGGCGCGCGCAGGGAGGTGCAACTGATGACCGACCGAATGCTCTGGTCCTACAAGGAGATCGCGGCGCACATCAAGGTGCAGCCGGACACCGTGCGGTCGTACCGCAAGCACGGGTTGCTGCCGCCGCCGGACCATGTGGAGCACGGCAAGCCCTTCTGGTACGCGGATACCGTGCGGGCCTGGGTGGAGTCCCGGCCGGGGAACCGAGGGCGCAGATCGGACTGACCTCCCGGCCTCCGGGAAAACAAGCTGTGCCCCACCAGCCGCGTGGGGCACAGTCGCTCCATGAGCGACTTCTCCGTGAAACCTGTACTCCGTGGCGAGCGGGCGCTGTTGCGCCCCTTCACGGAGGAGGACGTGCCCGTGATGGCGCGGATCCTGTCCGACCCCGAGGTGGTACGGCTCACCGGCAGCCCGGAGGAGGAGTTCGGACTGGACCGGCTGCGCGCCTGGTACGGGAGCCGGAACGACCAGACCGACCGGCTCGACCTCGGCATCGTGGACCGGGCGAGCGGCGAACTCGTCGGCGAGGCCGTCCTGAACGACTGGGACGAGCCCAACCGCAACTGCAGCTTCCGCATACTGATCGGCCCCGGCGGACGCGACCGTGGCCTGGGCACGGAAGCGGTCAGGCTGATGGTGGGCCACGCCTTCGAGCAACTCAAGCTGCACCGCGTCTCGTTGCACGTCCTGGCCCACAACCCCCGGGCCCGGCGCGCCTATGAGAAGGCCGGATTCGTCGCCGAGGGTGTCAACCGGCAGTCGGTGTGGCAGTGGCAGTCGGGCGAGTGGATCGACGAGGTACGGATGTCGATCCTCGCACCCGAGTGGGCCGACCACCGCGGTCGCCCCGACGCACGCCCACCGCTCGACGGCGGGATGACCGTCAG
Organism: Streptomyces cyaneus; assembly: GCF_004028635.1. Taxonomy (GTDB): domain Bacteria; phylum Actinomycetota; class Actinomycetes; order Streptomycetales; family Streptomycetaceae; genus Streptomyces; species Streptomyces cyaneus. Next base: position 1,200,552 of record NZ_ML138678.1, read on the forward strand.
TTCGAGGGCCGGATGACCGTCGACCCCACGGCTGGATGACCGTCAGCCCTACGGCTGGATGACCGTCGGCTCCACGCCGTGGTGACCCTCAATTCCACGGCTCGATGACCGTCACCCCCGCCCCCGGCGCCGTCCCCATCGCCGCCAGCGCCGCCGGCACCGCGTCCAGTCCGATCGTCGACGTCACCAGCAGATCCGGGCGCAGCACGCCCGCCCGTACCAGCTCCAGCATCGGCGGGTAGGTGTGCGCCGCCATGCCGTGGCTGCCCAGCAGTTCCAGTTCGAGGGCGATCGCGCGGGCCATGGGGACGGGGGTCGTGCCGGACGTCGAGGGCAGCAGGCCCACCTGGATGTGCCGGCCTCGGCGGCGCAGGCCGTTGACGGAGGCGGCGCAGGTGGTGGGTGAGCCGAGGGCGTCCAGGGAGAGGTGGGCGCCGCCGTCGGTCAGGGCATGGATCGCCGCCGCCGTGTCCGGTGTGCTCGAAGCGTCCAGGCACTGCGCCGCGCCGAACTTCCTTGCCAGGTCCAGGGCCTGTGGTGAGACGTCCACTGCGACGACCCTCGCGCCCGATGCCGCCGCGATCATCACCGCCGACAGGCCCACCCCGCCGCAGCCGTGCACCGCGACCCACTCCCCCGCCGCCACCCGGCCCTGCTGCACGACCGCCCGGAACGCGGTGGCGAACCGGCAGCCGAGCGAGGCGGCGGTCGCGAAGGACATCTCCTCGGGGACGGCGACGAGGTTGACGTCGGCGTGGTCCAGCGCCACGTACTGGGCGAAGGAGCCCCAGTGGGTAAAGCCGGGCTGGGTCTGGCGCTCGCACACCTGCTGATCGCCGGCCGCGCACGCCCCGCAGCTGCCGCAGGCGCACACGAAGGGCACGGTGACCCGGTCGCCGGGACGCCAGCGCGTCACCCGGTCGCCCACCGCCTCGACGACGCCGGCGAGTTCATGGCCCGGCACATGCGGCAGCGTGATGTCCGGGTCGTGGCCCTGCCAGCCGTGCCAGTCACTGCGGCACAGCCCCGTCGCCTCGACGCGCACGGTCACTCCGTGGGGAGCGGGGCGGGGGTCGGGCACCTCACGCACCTCGGCCACTTCCCCGTACCGCTCGAACACCACCGCCTGCATGCCCGTCCCCTTTCGGCCGCGTCCCTCCGGCTCTCACGCGACCGGCGCAACGCTATCTCCGCGCGGCCACCTTGTCCCGTTCCTCGTTCCGCTCCTCGTCCCGCGCCTCCACAGTGGCCGGCTCGGGTTCGCCGCCCGACTCACTCAGCCCGAACCGCTCATGGAACCGCCGCAGCGGACCCGGGGCCCACCAGGTCGCCCGGCCCGTGAGGCGCATGACCGCCGGGACCAGGAGGCTGCGGACGATCATCGCGTCCATCAGCACCGCCAGGGCGATACCGAGGCCGAGCATCTTGGTGTTGGTCACCCGGGAGGTGCCTATCGCGACCATCACCACCGCAAGGATCACGGCGGCCGCGGTGATCAGTCCGCCGGTGCGCTGCAGGCCGTGCCGGACCGCCTGGTCGTGGTCGCCGGTCGCGTCGTACTCCTCCTTGATGCGGGACAGCAGGAACACGCCGTAGTCCATCGACAGGCCGAAGGCGACGCAGAACATGAGCACCGGCAGGGTCGTCTCGATCGAGCCGGGGCTGGTGAAGCCGAGCAGGCCGGACAGATGGCCGTCCTGGAAGACCCAGACCACGGCACCGAACATCGCCGTCAGGCTCAGCGCGTTGAGCACCACCGCCTGGATCGGGATCAGCACGCTGCCCGTCAGCAGGAACACCAGCAGCAGGGTGACGATCGCTATGAAGGCGGCCGCCAGGGGCAGGCGTTCGGCTATCGCGTCCTTGGAGTCGACCAGGACCGCGGCGGCGCCGGTCACCTTGGTGTCGAACGGCGCCTGGGTGGCGCGCAGTTCATCCACCAGGCCCTGGGCCGGGTCGTCCACCGCCTCGCCCTTCGGCAGCACCGTGAAGTACGCCGAGTCGCCCTTCACCAGCGGTCCGTCGACCCGCAGCACCTCCGGCAGCTCGGCGATCCGCTCCTTGTAGGCGGCGTACTGCGCCGGAGTGGCCCGGCCCTCGGCGAGCACTTCCAGGCCTCCGCCGGGGCTGCCCGGGAAGCCGTCGCGGATGTGCTGCTGTACGACATGGGACTCGGCGCTCGACGGCAGCTGACGGTCGTCGGCGGTGCCGAACTTCACGCCCAGGAAGGGCAGTCCGAGCAGAACCAGGACGGCGGTGGTGCCCAGGGCGAAGAAGGGGGCGCGGCGCATCACCAGGTTCGCGGTGCGGGTCCAGGCCCTGCCCTGCGTCGCCTCGGATGCCTGAGCGGACGTCTTCGGCTCGTCCGGGTCGCTCGCCGGCCGCCCGCGCCGGAACATGCGACGCAGGTCCAGGGAGTTGACCCGGTGGCCGAGCAGGACCAGGGCCGCGGGGAGGAGGATCAGCGCGGCCGCGGCGGCCAGCAGCACCACCGCGATTCCGGCGTAGGCGAAGGACCGCAGGAAGTACTGCGGGAAGACCAGCATCGCCGCGAGGGACACCGCGACCGTGAGCGCCGAGAACAGAACCGTACGGCCGGCCGTGCGCAGGGTGGTGCCGACGGCCGTCAACGGTTCGGCGCCGGTGGCGAGTTCCTCGCGGAAGCGGCGGACGATGAACAGGGCGTAGTCGACGGCGAGGCCCAGGCCCAGGGCCGTGGTGAGGTTCATCGCGAAGACGGACACGTCGGTGAACTCGGTCAGGCCGCGCAGCACCGCGTTCGTGCCGAGGATCGCGACGATGCCGATGCCGAGCGGCAGCAGGGCCGCGACCGCGCTGCCGAAGACCATCACCAGCAGCACCAGGGTGACCGGCAGGGCGATGACCTCGGCGCGGACCAGGTCCTCCTGGATGATCGTCTGCATCTCGTGCCGCACGGCGACCGGACCGCCGACGCTCACCTCCACCGGCCCGTGCGCGCCCCGGAACTCGGGCGCGATGCGGTCCAGGGTCTCCCCCATCTGCTTCTCTTCGCCGGTGATGCGGGCTGCGATCAGCGCCTCGTGGCCGTCCTCGGCACGCAGGGCGGGAGCCGCCGAGGAGTCCGCCTGCCAGTAGGAGCCGACCCCTGTGACGCCCTTCTCGCCGGCCAGCCGCTTCGCCAGCCGCCGGGCCTCGGCGGCGACCGCGGGGTCGTCCACCGAGGCGCTGCCCGCGTCCACCAGGAGCAGGAGGTTGGGCTGGGAGGCGGGGAACTCGCGCTCCAGTGCCTTGGTCGCGTAGGTCGACTCGGCGTCCGGGTCCTCCCAGCCGCCGCTGCCCAGCCGGTCGGCGACCCCGCTGCCGGCCAGCACGGCGAGCGCGGTGATCACCAGGGCGATGAGCAGCGACAACCGTGGACGGGCCGTTACGAAACGGGTCCAGCCTCCGACTCGGGGCGGCCTGTTGACTTCGGTCATTGTGCGGTGTCCCCTTCACCCTGATCCGTGCTGTGCGCTGGTGTGCAGCCGGGCAGCATGGAGCCGTCACTGCCATAGACTGGCAAACACGAGACATCGCTCGCGTTTCTCCAGAATGCGAGCGACCACTCGCGTTTGTCAATCGCGTTCGGAGAACTGGGGATAACGCGTGCCCGCCAACCGGGAGAAGGACCACCAGGAGAAGGACCAGCCGCGCCGCCGCCAGGCACGCGGCGAGCGTCGTATCGCCCAGCTGCTCGAGGCCGCGGCCGCCGTCTTCACCACCACCGGCTACACGGCCGCCAGCACCAACGCCATCGCCCGCGAGGCAGGCGTCTCGCCCGGCACGCTGTACCAGTTCTTCCCGAACAAGGAAGCGATCGCCATCGAGCTGGGTGACCGGCTCATGCACGAGATGCGCGAGACGTTCGGCGAGGCGCTCGCCCCGGTCGATCCCACGACACCGCTGGAGGAGGCCGTCGGTGCGGCCGTGGACCGGTTCATCGCCTTCAACTGCGAGCACCCGGTGTTCTTCGCCCTGATGCACGGCCCCGACATCCCCGGCCGCATCGCCGAGGAGCACGACGCCCTGCACGCGACCCTGCTGTCCCGGATCGAGGGCCTGCTCGCCTCGCTCCTGCCCGACGTCGCCCCGGCCGACCTCATCCGGACCGCCCATATGTGCCTGGGCCTGTACAAGGCGGGCCTGGAGCTGGTGCTCGCCCACGAGGGCGCCGAGCGCGAGGCCTACATCCAGGAGCTGAAGTACGCCCTGATCCGTTACCTGGACCCCCTGGTGGGCACCCGACTCGGACGCCGCGACACGACCCGAGCGACCCGAACTGCGAGCTGACGCACATCGTCTTCCGCAAGGGACGCATGAATGAGCTCCCGGGTTCGAGGCGACCCCGCCGTGATCCACTCTCCACCGCCCGGCACACCCCCGCATCTCGAGCTTGGAGAAATACCCCGTAGGGGTATAGCGTGGAGAAATAGAGGTACCCCGTGGGTCCCGTCGACCCCACATGCCTCGACCGCACACGCCTCGACGAGGAGAACGACATGACCGCCCACACCGACACCCCGGGTTCCGTCACCGCCGTCTACAAGGTGAGCGGCATGAGCTGCGGGCACTGCGAGGGGGCCGTCTCCGGCGAGATCTCCGAACTCCCCGGTGTCAGCTCGGTGAAGGCCGTCGCGACGAGCGGCGAGGTCACCGTCGTCTCCGCTGCCCCGCTGGACGAGGAAGCCGTACGCGCGGCCGTCGACGAGGCGGGCTTCGAACTGGTCGCCAAGGTCTGAGTCCGGCCATGGCCCGCACCACCGACCAACCGCCGATAGCCGGGACGCCCGACACGACCACCGGCACAACCGGCATGACCGCCGGCACCTCCGGTGTGCCCAACGCCACCACCACCGCCACCACCTCCGCCGCCACCTCCGAAGTCGAGCTGCTCATCGGCGGGATGACCTGCGCCTCCTGCGCGGCCCGCGTCGAGAAGAAGCTCAACCGCATGGACGGCGTGACCGCCACGGTCAACTACGCCACGGAGAAGGCGAAGGTCAGCCACCCCGCGGACATCGAGGTCGCCGACCTGATCGCCGTGGTGGAGAAGACGGGGTACACCGCGCAGGAGCCGGCGCCCCCGGAACCCGCACAGGAAGAGTTCCAGGAGACCGCGGAAGACCCCGAACCGGCCGCCTACCGTCAGCGCCTCACCGTCTCCGCGCTGCTCGCCGTCCCCGTCGTCCTGCTGTCGATGATCCCGGCCCTGCAGTTCGACAACTGGCAGTGGCTCGCGCTCACCCTGGCCGCACCGGTCGTCGTCTGGGGCGGGCTGCCGTTCCACCGGGCCGCGTTCACCAACGCCCGGCACGGTGCGGCGACCATGGACACGCTGATCTCGATGGGCACACTGGCCGCGTTCGGCTGGTCGCTGTGGGCGCTGTTCCTCGGCGACGCGGGCATGAGCGGCATGCGCGACGACTTCGAGTTCACGGTCGCGCGCGTGGACGGCGCCTCGCAGATCTACCTCGAAGTGGCGTCCGGGGTCGTCACCTTCATCCTCCTCGGCCGCTTTCTGGAGGCGCGCGCCAAGCGCCGCGCGGGGGCCGCGCTGCGGGCGCTGATGGACCTGGGCGCGAAGGACGTGTCCGTGCTGCGGGACGGCCGCGAGATCCGTATCCCCGTGGATCAGCTGGCCGTGGGCGACCGGTTCGTCGTACGGCCCGGCGAGAAGATCGCCACCGACGGCACCGTCGTCGAGGGCGCCTCCGCCGTGGACGCCGCCATGCTGACCGGCGAGTCGGTGCCGGTGGACGTGACGGTCGGGGACGCGGTCACCGGCGCGACGATCAACGCGGGCGGGCGGCTCGTCGTCGAGGCGACCCGGATCGGCGCCGACACCCGGCTCGCGCGGATGGCGAAGCTGGTGGAGGACGCGCAGAACGGCAAGGCCGAGGTGCAGCGGCTCGCCGACCGGATCTCCGCGGTGTTCGTGCCGACGGTCATCGTCCTCGCGGTCGCCACCTTCGGGGCCTGGCTAGGCGTCACCGGCGACATGGTCGCCGCGTTCACCGCGGCCGTCGCGGTCCTGATCATCGCCTGCCCGTGCGCACTGGGCCTGGCCACCCCCACGGCCCTCATGGTCGGCACGGGACGCGGGGCGCAGCTCGGCATCCTCATCAAGGGGCCCGAGGTACTGGAGTCCACGCGCCGGGTCGACACCGTCGTCCTGGACAAGACCGGCACGGTCACCACGGGCCGTATGACCCTCCAGAAGGTGTACGCCGCCGAGGGCGAGGACGAGGAACAGGTCCTGCGCCTCGCGGGCGCCGTCGAGCACGCCTCCGAGCATCCCGTCGCCCGGGCGGTGGCCGTGGGCGCGCAGGAACGGGTCGGGCGGCTGCCGGAGGTCACGGAGTTCGAGAACGTACCCGGGCGGGGTGTACGCGCACGCGTGGAGGGCCGTGACGTGGCCGTGGGGCGCCTTTTCGACGCGCTGCCCACCGGGGTTGCCCGCGCCAAGGAAGAGGCCGAGAGGGGCGGTCGTACGGCCGTCGTGGTCGGGTGGGACGGAGTGGCACGTGGTGTCGTCGCCGTCGCGGACGCGGTGAAGGACACCAGCGCCGAGGCGGTGCGCGAGCTGCGTGCGCTGGGGCTCGCTCCGGTGCTGCTGACCGGGGACAACCGGGCGGTCGCCGAGGCGGTGGCGGCCGCGGTCGGTATCGATCAGGTGATCGCCGAGGTCCTGCCCGAGGACAAGGTCGAAGCCGTACGGCGACTGCAGCGCGAGGGGCGGTGCGTGGCCATGGTCGGTGACGGCGTCAACGACGCGGCCGCGCTCGCCACCGCCGATCTGGGTCTTGCCATGGGCACCGGGACTGACGCGGCGATCGAGGCGGGCGATCTGACGCTGGTGCGCGGGGATCTGCGGGTGGCGGCGGACGCGATCCGGCTGTCCCGGAAGACGCTGGCCACCATCAAGGGCAACCTCGTGTGGGCCTTCGGGTACAACGTCGCCGCGCTACCGCTGGCCGCGGCGGGGTTGTTGAACCCGATGATCGCGGGGGCCGCGATGGCCTTCTCGTCGGTATTCGTGGTGACGAACAGCCTGCGGCTGCGGACGTTCCGGTGAATTCGTAGTAAGAACCCCACGGGGCCCCTCTGGAGTCCGAAGCCCAGCTCACATAAGCTCTTCACAAGGCTCACGCATCATCCTTACGCTTGGGTCCCGATCGCCATATCGGGGCTCTTGCGTATCTAACGGACATATGCAAGAGACGCAGATCACAGTGATGTGAACGTAACCATCGAAGGGGTTCGAAGGTCTAAGTTGACGATGTCAGGCAGCGTCTTGGGGGGCGCTTACTGGCATCTGGGGATGTCTTGGGGGACTTCCTCAGAGTTGCGTTGCCGGGGCACGCACTTCGGGAAGCTTTGAGCGGCCCTCCCGAGGGTGCGCTGTCCCGGCAGACCGCACACACATGAGTACGTCGAGTTTTGCCCGTTCTGCTCAACGGCAGTACCGAAAGACAGCGATTCAGGCGCTGCTCTCTCAGACGCCCGGCCGGATCCCGTGGGGGGAATCCGCACCGGGACATGGGAAGGCGCCCTGGACGTCGGCCCGTGGGGGGACCGCCGCCAGGGCGCCTTCTGCTATCCGCGCACCGTCGTGCGCGCACATCTGCGCACCGCACACACACAAGAGCCCCACACCCGGCCGAAGCCGTGCGCAGGGCTCTGTACGCGAGTCACGAGACGCGAGTCCCGAGCGGGACGGACACCGGCACCCCGGCGTCCCTCACCGGCAGGTGTCAGCGCGCCTCGACCGGAACGAAGTCGCGCTCGACCACGCCCGTGTAGATCTGGCGCGGGCGGCCGATGCGGGAGCCCGGCTCCTTGATCATCTCGTGCCACTGGGCGATCCAGCCCGGCAGGCGGCCGAGGGCGAACAGGACCGTGAACATCTCGGTCGGGAAGCCCATGGCCCGGTAGATCAGGCCGGTGTAGAAGTCGACGTTCGGGTAGAGGCTGCGCGAGACGAAGTAGTCGTCGGAGAGCGCGTGCTCCTCCAGCTTCAGCGCGATGTCCAGCAGCTCGTCGGACTTGCCGAGGGCCGAGAGGACGTCGTGCGCGGCGGCCTTGATGATCTTGGCGCGCGGGTCGAAGTTCTTGTAGACCCGGTGGCCGAAGCCCATCAGGCGGACGCCGTCCTCCTTGTTCTTCACCTTGCGGATGAAGGAGTCGACGTCACCGCCGGAGGCCTGGATGCCCTCCAGCATCTCCAGGACGGACTGGTTGGCGCCGCCGTGCAGCGGGCCCCAGAGCGCGGAGATACCGGCGGAGATCGACGCGAACATGTTCGCCTGCGACGAGCCGACCAGACGGACCGTCGACGTCGAACAGTTCTGCTCGTGGTCCGCGTGCAGGATCAGCAGCTTGTCGAGCGCGGCGACGACGACCGGGTCGAGCTCGAACTCCTGCGCCGGCACCGAGAAGGTCATCCGCAGGAAGTTCTCGACGTAGCCGAGGTCGTTGCGCGGGTAGACGAAGGGGTGGCCGATCGACTTCTTGTACGCGTACGCCGCGATCGTCGGAAGCTTGGCGAGCAGACGGATCGTCGAGAGGTTGCGCTGCGTCTCGTCGAACGGGTTGTGGCTGTCCTGGTAGAACGTGGACAGCGCGGAGACGACCGACGACAGCATGGCCATCGGGTGGGCGTCGCGCGGGAAGCCCTTGTAGAAGTTCTTGACGTCCTCGTGCAGCAGGGTGTGCTGCGTGATGTCGTTCTTGAAGGTCGAGAGCTCGTCGACGGTCGGCAGCTCACCGTTGATCAGCAGGTAGGCCACCTCCAGGAAGGTGGAGCGCTCGGCCAGCTGCTCGATCGGGTAGCCGCGGTAGCGGAGGATGCCCGCCTCGCCGTCGAGGTAGGTGACGGCGGATTTGTAGGCGGCGGTGTTGCCGTAACCGCTGTCCAGCGTCACCAGACCGGTCTGGGCGCGGAGTTTGCCGATGTCGAAGCCCTTGTCGCCGACGGTGCTGTCAATCACCGGGTAGGTGTACTCGCCGTCGCCGTACCGCAGTACTACAGAGTTGTCGCTCACGTCTTCCCTCACCGACGTTGTGCCTCATCTTCGAGGTTGCCCTGACTGTCTCTACCCTCCCCCATTCGGCTCAGGAGAGTGCACTCGGGGTCGACCATTGGGCCTATTGGCGGCACTGAGTGCCGCCAACTTGTCATCCTGCCCCCTGTTTTCCCCATCCGGAAGTGCTCTGTGACCTTCACGACTCGTTTGATCGATCATTTTTTTCGATGCCTCACGAACCGCCAGGTCAGAAGGGGGTCCGCCGACGGGCCGGAAACGGGGTCAGGAGCCCGCGAGCCGGAAGTCGAGGGCCGTGCAGCGCCGTCCCGCCGACACCGTGCGCACCGCCTGGCCGATCGCTTTGCGTGAACCCACGAGGACGACCAGTTGCTTGGCGCGGGTCACCGCCGTATACAGCAGGTTCCGCTGGAGCATCATCCATGCTCCGGTGGTGACGGGGATCACCACTGCGGGATATTCACTTCCCTGTGAACGGTGGATCGTCACCGCGTACGCATGCGCCAGTTCGTCCAGTTCATCGAATTCGTACGGCACCTCCTCGTCCTCGTCCGTCAGCACCGTGAGCCGCTGGTCGACCGGGTCGAGCGAGGTGACCACGCCCACGGTGCCGTTGAAGACGCCGTTCTTGCCCTTCTCGTAATTGTTGCGAATCTGGGTGACCTTGTCGCCGACACGGAACACCCGGCCGCCGAACCGCTTCTCCGGCACATCGGGGCGCCCGGGGGTGACGGCCTGCTGGAGCAGTCCGTTCAGGTTGCCCGCGCCGGCCGGCCCGCGGTGCATGGGGGCCAGGACCTGGACGTCCCGGCGCGGGTCGAGGCCGAACTTGGCCGGAATGCGACGGGCCGCCACGTCCACCGTGAGCCGTCCGGCCTCCTCCGTGTCGTCCTCGACGAAGAGGAAGAAGTCCTTCATGCCGTCCGTGACCGGGTGCTGCCCCGCGTTGATCCGGTGCGCGTTGGTCACCACGCCGGACTGCTGGGCCTGGCGGAAGACCCGGGTCAGCCGTACGGCGGGGATCGGGCCGCCGTCCGCCAGGAGGTCCCTGAGCACCTCCCCCGCGCCGACGCTCGGCAGCTGGTCCACGTCCCCGACGAAGAGCAGATGGGCGCCCGGCGGTACGGCCTTGACCAGCTTGTTGGCGAGCAGCAGGTCCAGCATGGACGCCTCGTCGACCACCACCAGGTCGGCCTGGAGCGGGCGGTCCCTGTCGTACGCCGCGTCGCCGCCCGGCTTGAGCTCCAGGAGGCGGTGGACGGTGGAGGCCTCGGCGCCGGTGAGCTCGGCGAGGCGCTTGGCGGCGCGCCCGGTCGGGGCGGCGAGCACGACCCTGGCCTTCTTCGCGCGGGCCAGCTCCACGATCGAGCGCACGGTGAAGGACTTGCCGCAGCCGGGGCCGCCGGTGAGCACGGCGACCTTCTCGGTGAGCGCGAGGCGGACGGCCTGCTCCTGCTCGGGGGCGAGGTCGACCCCCGTACGGCCCTTGAGCCACCCCAGCGCCTTGTCCCAGGCCACGTCACGAAAGCCCGGCATCCGGTCCTCGTCGGTGCGCAGCAGGCGCAACAGCTGGGCGGCGAGGGAGAGTTCGGCCCGGTGGAAGGGGACGAGGTAGACGGCGGTCACGGGCTCCGAGTCGCCGTCGGGGCCGGGCACCTTCTCCCGTACGACACCCGGGTCGCCGCCGTCCTCGGGGACCTGCGCCAGCTCTCCGAGGCACTCGATGACTAGCCCGGTGTCTACCTGGAGGAGCTTGACCGCGTCGGCGATCAGCTTCTCCTCGGGGAGATAGCAATTGCCCTGGTCGGTGGCCTGTGACAGGGCGTACTGCAGGCCCGCCTTCACTCGCTCCGGGCTGTCGTGCGGGATGCCGACGGACTGGGCGATCTTGTCGGCGGTGAGGAAGCCGATGCCCCAGACGTCGGCCGCCAGCCGGTACGGCTGGTTCTTGACGACCGAGATCGAGGCGTCGCCGTACTTCTTGTAGATGCGCACCGCGATCGACGTCGAGACCTCGACCGTCTGCAGGAAGAGCATGACCTCCTTGATCGCCTTCTGCTCCTCCCAGGCGTCGGCGATCTTCTTCGTCCGCTTCGGGCCGAGGCCGGGGACCTCGATGAGCCGCTTGGGCTCCTCCTCGATGATCTTCAGGGTGTCCAGGCCGAAGTGCTGGGTGATGCGGTCGGCGAAGACCGGGCCGATGCCCTTGACCAGGCCGGAGCCGAGGTAGCGGCGGATGCCCTGGACGGTGGCCGGGAGGACGGTGGTGTAGTTCTCGACGGTGAACTGCTTGCCGTACTGCGGGTGGGAGCCCCAACGGCCCTCCATCCGCAGCGACTCGCCGACCTGGGCGCCGAGCAGCGCGCCGACGACCGTGAGGAGGTCGCCGCCGCCTCGTCCGGTGTCGACCCGGGCGACCGTGTAGCCGTTCTCCTCGTTGGCGTACGTGATCCGCTCCAGGACGCCTTCGAGCACCGCCAGTCGCCGCTCGCCCGTGGAACTCCCCGCCTGATTGGACATGATCCGACGCTACCGCCCGGGTCCGACAACGCGGGCGGCCTGTGGACAAGGCGGCGCCCCGCCGGTCACCCCGCCTGCGCCGTCACGTGGTCGATCACCTGCTGGAAGTCCTCGGTCGGCGAGAACTCCACGAACTCGCAGTCCTCCAGGGCCACGGGGACGTGACCGGGCGCCCAGTAGTAGGCCTGCCCCGCCTCGTAGTACTCCTCGCCGTCGGGGGTCAGCATCCGCAGCCGGCCCTTCAACAGGTAGCCCCAGTGCGGGCACTGGCAGGCGTCGCCGTCGAGGCCCTTGAGGGCGGGGCCCATGTCCGTGCCCTCGGGCAGACGGATGTAGCCGACGGACATGCCGCCGCCCATGGGCTTGGTGCGCACCTCCACGCCGTCACCCGCGAGGGCGACGGGTACGTCGTCGCGAGTCGCTGCCGTCATGACTCCTCCGCTCCGGCCCGCGCGGGCCTCGAGGAAACGCCCGGTGCACTTCCAGCCTGGACCGGCCCGGGGTACGCCGCGACATCACGATCCGGTCTCGGGATGTGGTTGAGGGCTTGATTAACCCCCGTGTAATCGATTCCAATCCTCCGTACACAGTCGATGTAATCGATTCCACGAGGATCGGCCATCGACTCCACGAACGATCCACAAGGAGGTGGAGCGGCGATGGCGAGCATCAAGGACGTCGCTGCCGAGGCGGGCGTCTCCGTCGCCACGGTCTCGCGCGTCCTGAACGACCATCCGTCGGTCAGCGCCGAGGCACGCACGCGCGTGCTGGCGGCCGTCGAGACGCTGGGCTACCGCCCGAACGCCGTCGCCCGCTCCCTGCGCACCGACCAGACCCACACCCTCGGCCTGGTCATCAGCGACGTGCTGAACCCCTACTTCACCGAACTGGCCCGCTCCGTCGAGGAGGAGGCCCGCGCGCTCGGCTACAGCGTCATCATCGGCAACGCCGACGAGCGGCCCGACCTCCAGGACCACCACGTACGGAACCTGCTGGACCGCCGTATCGACGGCCTGCTCGTCTCCCCCACCGACGGCGGCTCGCCGCTGATGCTGGACGCCGCGCGCGGGGGGACGCCGATGGTCTTCGTGGACCGGTGGATCCCGGGCGTGGACGTGCCGGTGGTGCGCTCGGACGGGCGGGCCGCCGTACGGGATCTCGTGGCGCATCTGCACGGGCTCGGGCACCGGCGGCTCGCGATCATCGCGGGTCCGGCGGCGACCACGACCGGGCGGGAGCGTGTGGAGGCCTTCCGGGAGGCGCTCGGGGCGTACGGCCTCGAACTCCCCGACGCCTACATAGGGCAGGGCGACTTCCAGGCCGAGAGCGGGCGGCGGGTCACCGAGGGCTTCCTCGACCTGCCCGAGCCGCCCGAGGTCGTGTTCGCGGCCGACAACCTGATGGCGCTCGGCGCCCTGGACGCCGTACGGGCGCGTGGGCTGCGCGTGCCGGACGACCTCGCGCTCGCGGCGTTCGACGACATCCGGTGGTTCGTGCACACCGATCCGCCGATCACCGCGATCGCCCAGCCGACGGGCGAGCTGGGCCGGGCCGCCGTACGGGCCCTGGTCGACCGCATCGAGGGCCGGCCCGGCCAGTCCGTCACCCTCCCCGCCCGTCTCGTCGTACGCCGCTCGTGCGGTGAGAACCCCACCCCAGTGCAAAGGAGCACGACGTGAGCAACCCTGATGAGTTGCTGCGCATCGAGGGCATAAGGAAGACCTTCCCGGGCGTGGTCGCGCTGGACGGCGTCGACTTCGATCTGCGCCGGGGCGAGGTCCATGTGCTGCTCGGTGAGAACGGCGCCGGCAAGAGCACCCTCATCAAGATGCTCTCCGGCGCCTACACGCCCGACGCCGGGCGGATCCTGGTCGGCGGCGAGGAGACGCGCATCCACGGTGCGCAGGACTCCGAGCGCCTCGGGATCGCCACCATCTACCAGGAGTTCAACCTCGTTCCCGATCTGACGGTCGCCGAGAATATCTTCCTGGGGCGCCAGCCGCGCCGCTTCGGGATGATCGACCGGAAGAAGATGGACGCCGACGCCGAGGTCCTGCTGAAGCGGGTCGGCGTGAACGTGTCGCCACGCGCGCGTGTGCGTGAACTCGGCATCGCCCGCCTGCAGATGGTCGAGATCGCGAAGGCGCTCAGCCTGAACGCGCGCGTGCTGATCATGGACGAGCCGACCGCCGTGCTCACCTCCGAGGAGGTCGACAAGCTCTTCGCGATCGTGCGCAAGCTGCGCGAGGACGGCGTCGGGATCGTCTTCATCACGCATCACCTGGAGGAGATCGCCGCCCTGGGCGACCGGGTGACGGTCATCCGGGACGGCAGGAGCGTCGGGCAGGTCCCGGCCGCCACGCCCGAGGACGAGCTCGTACGACTCATGGTGGGGCGCTCCATCGAGCAGCAGTACCCGCGTGAACGGGCCGACCGCGGCGCCGCGTTGCTCACCGTCGAGGGGCTGACCAGGGACGGCGTATTCCACGACGTCGACTTCGAGGTGCACGCCGGTGAGGTGGTCGGCATCGCCGGGCTCGTCGGCGCCGGCCGTACCGAGGTGGTGCGGGCCGTGTTCGGGGCCGATCCCTACGACAAGGGGGCCGTGAAGGTCGGCGGCACAGACCTCAAACGGCATGACGTGAACGCCGCCATGGAGGCCGGCATCGGGCTGATCCCCGAGGACCGCAAGGGCCAGGGCCTCGTGCTGGACGCGTCGGTCGAGGAGAACCTCGGCCTGGTGACGCTGCGTTCGGCCACGCGCGCGGGGCTCGTCGATCTCAAGGGCCAGCGTGCGGCGGCGGCGCGGATCGCGGGGCAGCTGGGCGTGCGGATGGCGGGCCTCGGGCAGCATGTGCGCACGCTCTCCGGCGGCAACCAGCAGAAGGTCGTCATCGGCAAGTGGCTGCTGGCCGACACCAAGGTGCTGATCCTCGACGAGCCCACGCGCGGCATCGACGTCGGCGCCAAGGTCGAGATCTACCAGCTCATCAACGAACTCACCGCTCAGGGCGCCGCCGTCCTGATGATCTCCAGCGATCTGCCGGAGGTCCTCGGTATGAGCGACCGGGTCCTGGTGATGGCCCAGGGCCGGATCGCGGGCGAACTCACCGCCGCCGAGGCCACCCAGGACGCCGTGATGGCGCTCGCCGTCAGCAACCCCACCGCTGAGAAGAACTCTGAGAAGAACTCCGAGAAGACCGGAACGGAGGCCTCCCGTGGCCACTGACACGCTCAAGAGCACGACGGGCGCGAGTGGCGCCTCGGGGCTTCGCCGCCTCCTCCTCGACAACGGCGCGCTGACCGCGCTGATCGTCCTCGTCATCGCGATGTCGGCGCTGTCCGGCGACTTCATGACGACGGACAACCTCCTCAACGTCGGCGTCCAGGCGGCCGTGACCGCCATCCTCGCCTTCGGCGTCACCTTCGTGATCGTCTCCG
Organism: Streptomyces cyaneus; assembly: GCF_004028635.1. Lineage (GTDB taxonomy): Bacteria > Actinomycetota > Actinomycetes > Streptomycetales > Streptomycetaceae > Streptomyces > Streptomyces cyaneus. The sequence continues at coordinate 1,215,578 of NZ_ML138678.1, forward strand.
CGGGCATCGACCTGTCGGTCGGCTCGGTCGCCGCCCTGTCGGCCACGGTCCTCGCCTGGAGCGCCACTTCGGAGGGCATGCCGGTCTTCCTCGCCGTCCTCCTCGCCGTCGCGACCGGCATAGCGTGCGGCCTGGTCAACGGCATCCTGATCTCGTACGGGAAGCTGCCACCGTTCATCGCGACGCTGGCCATGCTGTCGGTGGCCCGCGGTCTGTCCCTGGTGATCTCGCAGGGCTCCCCCATCGCGTTCCCCGACTCGGTCTCGCACCTCGGCGACACGCTCGGCGGCTGGCTGCCGGTGCCGGTGCTCGTGATGGTCGGCATGGGTCTGATCACGGCGTTCGTGCTGGGGCGGACGTACATCGGCCGCTCGATGTACGCGATCGGCGGCAACGAGGAGGCGGCCCGCCTCTCCGGTCTGCGGGTGAAGAAGCAGAAGCTCGCGATCTACGCGTTCTCCGGGCTGTTCGCGGCCGCCGCGGGCATCGTGCTCGCCGCCCGCCTCTCCTCCGCGCAGCCGCAGGCCGCGCAGGGCTACGAGCTCGACGCCATCGCGGCGGTCGTCATCGGCGGCGCCTCGCTGGCCGGTGGCACGGGCAAGGCGTCCGGCACGCTGATCGGCGCGCTGATCCTGGCGGTGCTGCGCAACGGCCTCAACCTCCTGTCGGTGTCCGCGTTCTGGCAGCAGGTCGTCATCGGCGTCGTCATCGCGCTGGCGGTGCTCCTGGACACGGTGCGGCGCAAGGCGGGAGCGACTCCGGCTCCCGCGGGCGCCTCTCAAGGTGGCAAGGGCAAGCAGGCGGCTACGTACCTCCTCGCGGCTGTGGTCGCGGCGGCGGTCGTCGGGGCCACCTCCCTCCTGCACAGCGGCACGTCGGAGGCGAAGAGCCAGAAGATCGGGCTGTCGCTGTCGACCCTCAACAACCCGTTCTTCGTGCAGATCCGGGCCGGTGCGCAGGCCGAGGCGAAGAAGCTGGGCGTGGACCTGACCGTCACCGACGCGCAGAACGACGCCTCCCAGCAGGCCAACCAGCTGCAGAACTTCACCAGTGAGGGCCTCGGCACGATCATCGTCAACCCGGTGGACTCCGACGCGGTGACCCCGGCGGCGAAGGCCGTCAACAAGTCGGACATCCCGCTCGTCGCCGTCGACCGGTCGGTCAACAACGCCACCACCGCCGCGCTCGTCGCCTCCGACAACGTCACCGGCGGCAAGCTCGCCGCCAAGTCGCTCGCCGAGAAGCTGGGCGGCAAGGGCAAGATCGTGATCCTGCAGGGCCAGGCGGGCACCTCCGCCAGCCGTGAACGCGGCTCCGGCTTCGCCGAGGGCCTGAAGGCCTACCCGGACATCGAGGTCGTCGCCAAGCAGCCCGCCGACTGGGACCGCACCAAGGGCCTGGACGTCATGACCAACCTGCTCCAGGCCAACCCCGACATCGACGGCGTCTTCGCGGAGAACGACGAGATGGCGCTCGGCGCGATCAAGGCGCTGGGCTCCAAGGCCGGCAAGTCCGTCCAGGTCATCGGCTTCGACGGAACCGCGGACGGTCTCAAGGCCGTCGAAGCGGGCACGCTGTACGCGTCGGTGGCGCAGCAGCCGACGGAGCTCGGCAGGATCGCCGTGCAGAACGCGGTGAAGGCCGCCGAGGGCGACAAGGTCGAGAAGTCGGTGATGGTGCCGGTGAAGGTGGTCACGAAGGAGAACGTGGCCGGCTTCACGGGCTGAGACCGAGGGGCGGGCGGGTCCTGGGTGGGATCCGCCCGCTTCGGGTCACTGCCCGGCGGCAGCTCACTACGGGGATCTATCAGGGGAGCAACCTCATGTACGACTACGACCTCCTGGTCGTAGGGTCGGCCAACGCCGACCTGGTGATCGGCGTCGAGCGTCGGCCGGGTGCCGGCGAGACCGTGCTCGGCTCCGATCTGGCCGTCCACCCGGGCGGCAAGGGCGCCAACCAGGCGGTCGCGGCCGCCCGGCTCGGTGCCCGTACGGCCCTGCTGGCCAGGGTCGGCGACGACGCGTACGGCCGGCTGCTGCTCGACTCGCAGCGGGCGGCCGGCGTCGACACGGTGGGCGTCCTGGTCGGCGGCGCGCCGACCGGGGTCGCGCTGATCACGGTGGACCCGTCCGGGGACAACAGCATCGTGGTCTCGCCGGGGGCCAACGGGAAGCTCACGCCCGAGGACGTAGGGGCCGCCGCGAGCCTCTTCCAGGCCTCGCGGGTGGTCTCGGCCCAGCTGGAGATCCCGCTGGAGACGGTCGTCGAGGTCGTCCGCAGCCTGGCGGACGGCGGCCGCTTCGTCCTCAACCCCTCCCCGCCCCGCCCGCTGCCCGCCGAGGTGCTCGCGGCCTGCGACCCGCTGATCGTGAACGAGCACGAGGCGAAGGTCATCCTGGGCGACTCGGCGGTCGGCGAGACCCCCGAGGACTGGGCGCGGATCCTGCTGGCCAAGGGCCCCCGCTCGGTGGTCGTGACCCTGGGCGCCGAGGGTGCGTTGGTGGCCTCCGCGGAGGGCGTGGCGCGGGTTGCGTCCGTGGAGGTGGACGCGGTGGACACGACGGGGGCGGGCGACGCGTTCACGGCCGCGCTGGCCTGGAAGCTCGGGACGGGCTCGGCCCTGGCCGACGCGGCGGCGTACGCGGCCCGGGTCGGCGCGGCGGCCGTCACGAAGGAGGGCGCGCAGGAGTCGTTCCCGACGGCGGCGGAGGTCGAGGCGCCGTGAAGAAGGCCGGAATCCTGAACCGCCACCTCTCCGGCGCCCTCGCCGAGCTGGGCCACGGCGACGGCGTCCTGGTGTGCGACGTCGGTATGCCGATACCCGACGGTCCCCGGGTCGTCGACCTGGCCTTCCGGGCCGGGGTGCCGTCGTTCGCCGAGGTGCTGGACGGTCTGCTGGCCGAGCTGGCGGTGGAGGGCGCGACGGCGGCGCAGGAGGTACGCGAGGCCAACCCCGCGGCGGCCGCGCTGCTGGAGGGCGAGTTTCCCGAGCTGGAGCTGGTCACGCACGAGCGGCTCAAGGAGCTGTCGGCCGGGGCGCGGCTGGTCGTACGGACCGGCGAGGCACGGCCGTACGCGAATGTGCTGCTGCGCTGCGGGGTCTTCTTCTGACCTGCCGACCGCAGGAAGCCGTAGGAACGTTTCGAGGGGCCCGGTCAGTCGACCGAGCCCCTCGGGTTTCCCTCCCCATCAGAACCCCCGCGATCCCCCCAGATCCCCCTCCAGAAGTCCTGATGCCAAGTACGACCCGCAAGGTGGGGGAAGGGTTGTACGGCCTCAGCGAATTTTTTTTCCGGCGCGTCCCGGCACCTTCAGAATGCCCCGAAATCAGGACAGACGTAGCGTTCAGATATGTCAGAGGTAGACGAAAACCCCCTCGCATCCCTCCAGAACGACGTGCTCGACGAGCTCGGCGACGACCGGATCGGCGACATCGCGGTGCTCCTGGGCACCGACGAACCAGGTGCCCGGCAGATGGTGTGTACGACGGTGTCGGCCCTGTCCGGCGAGGCGGAGACCGTGGCGACCCCGCACGATGCCCCGCTCACCGGCGTGGCCACTGTGGGCGGCTTCGCCACCGGCGGTCTGATGGCCGGGGTGCTGGCGGAGGAGGCCGGGTCGGTCGCGAACGCGGTCGCCGAGCGGACGGGCCTGTCACCGGCCGCCGTGTCACGGGTCGTGGAGACGTTGATTCCGGCGGTGCTGGCGGTGCTCACCAAGAGGGCGGCGAAGAAGTAGGCGAATCGGCAGGCGCAGAAGCAGGCGAAGAAGCAGCGGCCCTCGGATCTCGTCGAACAGGGTCTCCTTTCGACCCGTGATCGGCACAATGGCAAGGGTGTCGGACTTCAGCGAACTCCACCTCGCCGACGGGACTTCCGTGCGGTTCCAGCTCGCCCCGGGGGACGGATGGGCCGCCCCCGAGGAACCGGACGCCGACCTCCCGGACGGCATGGGCAGCACCGTGCCCGTGTCCCGTGGCGGTCGTACGGCGGCCTCCATGGCGGTCGACACGCTGCGCAGCACACTGCGGCCGCTCGGACCGTTCCTCCAGGAGGTGCACGAGGCGGTGGTGGCCTCCGAGCGTCCGCCGCAGGAGGTGAGCGTCACCTTCGGTGTGCAGGTCGGGCACGACCTCAGGCTCGGCATCGTCGGGGGCAACGGGCAGGCCCATCTGACCGTCTCGGCCACCTGGCAGCCCGCGCCGGCCACGCAGCCCACGCCGGCCGCGGACTGACGCATGGGCTGGTTCGTGAGGGCGGACCGGTCGGCCTCCGCCGATCCACGGCACTGTGTGGTCTCCGTGCTGAAGTCCGCCGGCGGACGGAGTGTGGGGGCGGGCGTCCTGCTCACCCGGGACCAGCTGCTGACCTGCGCCCACGTCGTCAATGACGCGCTGGGCCGGGCCCCGTTCGACCCCCGTCACCCGGCCGACGACAAGGTCCCCATCGCGCTGCACGGCCCGGCCACGACGGTCCGCTACGACACCCGCGTCGCCTATTGGGTGCCCGCCCGCCGCCGGGACGGCACCGCGGGCGTGTCGGAGACCGAGGACCACGAGTGGCTCGGCGACCTGGCCGTCCTGCGGCTGGAGACCGTACCGAGCCGGCAGGTCCCGGCACCGCAGTGGCGGCCGATGACCGTCGGCCAGTCACTGCGCGCCTGGCACGGCACCGGGTTGAGCCACACCTTCGCGGACGTGCGGGTCAAGACCTGCGACGAGGCCTTCGGCTACCTGGACGGCGACGCCACCGGCATGGCCATCGGCCCCTCCTACAGCGGCAGTCCGCTGTGGTCGGTCGGGGACAACGCCGTGGTGGGCCTCGTGGCGGGCCATGTCATGCCGCCCGCCGAGCGGACGACCGGACGGCCGCTGCCGTACAGCTCCCAGCACATCGCCCGGCGCAGCTGGGGCATCCCCTGGCAGCGCGTCGAGGAGGAGTTACGGGCCGCCGGCGCGGCCGAGCTCTTCGAGGCACCGGAGCCCGATCCGGACGACCCGGCGCTGTCGCCGCTGGTCGACCTCCTGTACCGCCTCATGCCGTCGCCGACGCTGCGCGGCGACCACGCCCGCGCCGTGGCGGAGCGCTGTGGCTACGACCATCCCGGCGGCAGCCTCACCGCGCCCACCCCGGAGGAGTTCGCGAGCCTGCTGCTGACCGAACCCCGGGCGCTGGCCGCGCTCGTCGAGGCGCTGCACCGGCAGGAACCGGGCGCCGTACCGGACCTGATCGCCGTCGGCCGGATGTCCCAGGTGCCGAAGCTGCTGTCGCCGCGCGAGCACCACAGACTGGTGAACCAGCTGGACGGCCTGCACCCGGAGCTGCGGGCCCGGCTGCCCGAGGTGGTACGGGCCGCCCTGCCGCTGGCCGCCCCCTTCCCCGGCGGCGACACGGTCAAGGGGCTCCTCGACCACCTGGAGCGTCTGTCGGGCGACAGCCGCACCGACACGGACGGACTGCGGGTACCGGGACTGCTCCGGGTGATCGAGTACCTCGCCGCGCTGTGTCCGCTCGGGCCGCAGGCGTCCCTGCGGCTGTGGACGGACGCCGTCGTCGACCGGATGGGCATTCCCCGCACGTCCCTCGCGGAGCGCCGTACCGACGCCGAGGAGTGGGCCCGGGCGCAGCGCGAGCTGACCACCGCGGCGTGGGTGTCGGCTCAGGTGGAGCGGGTCGGCGCGGACCGCTACCGGCTGCGGGTGTGGTGCGACGAGGGCACCGGTCCGCGGCAGACCTCTGTGGACGGCGAGACGGTACGCAGCGGGGCTCAGGCGGCGCAGGAACTGCTGAAGGCCCTGGAGTCGCTGCACCGAGCCGCTCCCGACCGCGGCCGGCCCGTCCTGGAGGTGCACGTAGACCGGGACGGGCTGGACCTGCCGGTCGACGAGTGGGGCGGGGGCGGCTGCGACGAGGGGCCGGGCGCCCTCGGGCCCGCCGACCTGCCCGACCTGCCCGGCGTGCTCGGCGCCGAGTTCCCCGTGGTCGTCACCTGCCCGGAACTCCTGCACCGGCACGAGCGTTTCCATCCCGACTGGCGCCACCGCTGGAGACGCCTCGACTCGGACGCCGCCCTGACGTTCGCCGACCCCACCCAAGGCCGGAACGAGGTGTACGGCGCCCTGTTGGCGGACAAGGACGCCGTCCGGGTCTGCGTCGACGTCCCCCCTCGCTCACGTGCCGAGATCGTGCAGACGTGTCTGATGATGGGGGTGCCCGTGGTGATCTGGGACCGCGGACCGCGGCAGGGCTCGCATGCCGTGGCCCGGCTGTCCGCCGTACACGTACACACCCTGCCGGAGGGTGTGCGGGCGTACCGGGCGATGAGCCTGGGCAGTCCGCGGCAGTTCTCCGGCCGCCCCGTCGTCGCCTGGTCGGACGCGGACCGTTCGGTGCCCCGGCTGCATCTGGCAGAGCCTCAGGAGAACCCATGAGCACCTCCACGAACGGCAGTTGGCGGATCTTCCGCGGAGACGGTGTGCCGCGCTCGGTCACCATGCCGCCCGCGCCGCCCTGGCGCCGCTTCCGCACCTCGGACGGGTCCGAGGCACCGCTGCCGTATCTGATCGCCCACGAGCACGCGGACGTCGTCAACGCGGCACTGCATCTGCGCCGGCCGCTGCTGGTGACAGGTCCCGCGGGCACCGGAAAGTCGTCGCTGGCGCGAGCCGTCGCGCATGAGCTGAGCCTCGGCGAGCTGCTGCGCTGGCCGGTCAACAGCCGCTCCGGCGTGAAGGAGGCGCTGTACGAGTACGACGCGATCGGGCGGCTGCGGGAGACCACGCTGAGCCGGGACCGGGGTGAGGTGGAGCCCGGCATCGGCAGCTTCATCCGGCTCGGACCGCTCGGCACGGCACTGGCGCCGCAGGCCACGCCGCGTGCGCTGCTGGTCGACGAGATGGACAAGGGCGACGTCGACCTGCCCAACGACCTGCTGACGGTGTTCGAGGAGGGCGTCTTCGAGATACCCGAACTGGCCCGGCTGCCCGAGGACATGGCGGACGTCGACGTCCTCACCGCCGACCACCAGGGCTGGGTGACGGTGCATCAGGGCCGGGTGCAGTGCACCGAGTTCCCGATCGTCGTCATCACCAGCAACGGCGAGCGGGACTTCCCGCCCGCCTTCCTACGCCGCTGCATCCGCCTGGACCTGCCGGTGCCGGACGAGGAGCGCCTGCGGGCCATCGTCGCCGCCCATCTCGGCCCCGAGCTCCTCCCCGAGGTCGACGACCTCCTCCAGGCCTTCCTGCGCCGCCGCGCCCCCGGCGAACTCGCCACCGACCAGCTCCTCAACGCCGTCTTCCTGCGCACGAACGGCGTGGACCTCGATGCCGACGGCCTCCTCGACGCGGTGCTCCACCAGCTGACGGGGACGGTGTGATCCGTGCGGCAGCGGTGGGGGGCCGCCGGGGAGGGGCCACAGACACCGGCGACAGGAGCCGACCGTCTGGGCGCGGTGCTCGGTGTGCTCAAGGGTGCGGGGTACGACCTCGACGCCCATGAGGTGCTGGACGTGCTGTGGCTGGCCAGTCGGCTGCCGCGAGACGACCGTGAGCTGCCGCTGCGGCGCCTGCTGCGCGGTGCCGGGATCCCCGCGCAGCCGTCGCCCCCGCAGGAGCCGCTCCCCGACGAGCGCGTCACGGAGCCCGACGGCGAGGTCCCCGGCTCCGACCTGCCCGACCTGACGATGCCCGAGCTGCACGCCGCGCCGCTGCCCCAGGAGTTGCCCCAGCAGTCGCCCGGGCTGCCCCGGCTGCCCCCGGCGGCGGACCCCGGCAAACCGGCTCTCCCCCTGCTCGTGCCGGAGGAGAAGGCCCTGCGCGACGAGCTGGTGATCGGGCGGGCGCTGCGCCCCCTCAAGCGGAAGCGGCCGAGCCCCCGGCTGCGTGAGCTGGACGAGGCGGCCACGGCGGCCCAGCTGGCCGAGACCCGGTTGCCCGACGTGGTGCTGCGGCCCACGCGGGTGCGCTGGCTGAACCTCGTCGTGGTGGTCGACGACGGTCTGTCGATGCTGCTGTGGCACCGGCTCACGGCCGAGCTGCTGACCACCCTGCAACGACTCGGCGCCTTCCGGTCGATCCAGGTCCGCGGCATCGACACCCGCTCCGTCGACGGCCCCGTGCTGCGCGGCCACCCCTTCGACCCGGACAGCTCCGTACTGTCCCCCTCGGTGCTGCTCGACCCCTCCGGCCAGACCCTCGTCCTCGTCGTGAGCGACGGCATGGGCTCCGGATGGCGCGGCGGCGCCGTCCACGACGTCCTGCTGGAGTGGGCCACCAAAGGCCCGGTGGCCGTCCTGCACACCCTGCCGCCGGCCCTGTGGGGCGGCTCCGGCATCCAGGCCGACCGATGGCAGGCCACCACCCGCAGGCCGGGCGGCGCCAACACGTCCTGGCACATCACCGACCGCGTACTGCCCAAGGAGCTCGCCGAGTTCACCGGCGTCCCCATCCCGGTCCTGCAGCCCACGGCCGCCTCCCTGCGCACCTGGGCCGAACTCCTGACGTCACCGGGTACGACCGTCGAGCTGCCGCTGCTGGCCCGCCCCTGGCAGCGCGGTCCCGTCGCGCCGCCCCGCGAGGTGGGCAGCCTCCAGCACTTCCGGGACGCGGCCTCCCCCGAGGCCTACCGGCTGGCCGCCCATCTGGCCGCGGTCTCCCCGGTCTCCGTCCCGGTGATGCGCCTGGTGCAGTCGGCGGTGCCGTGGGAGGCCCGCACCACGCATCTCGCGGAGGTCTTCCTCGGCGGTCTCATCCACCCCTACCCCGCCCCCGTACCGGGCCCGCTGCCCGCCAAGCACCGCGTCTTCGACTTCACCGAGGAGAGCAAGACGGCCCTGCTGGACGCCGTACCGAGCGGCGAACTGCTGCGCACCGGACGCCGTATCGGGCGGCGTCTGGAACAACTGGCGGGCCGCTCCCCGGACTTCCCGGCCTGGCTCGCCCACCCCGAGGGCGTGGACCGGCTGCCGGCCGCCTTCCCGTCCTTCACCGCCGTCGAACGCCGGCTGATGGCCCGGTTCGGTGTGACCGTGCCCGGCCCGGCGGCCGAGCCGCCACCCCGGGTGGTACGGCCCCCGGTGTGGAACCCCCTCACCCCGCAGGACCCCACCCGCCTCGGCCACTACGAACTGCGCGGGCGCCGCCTGGGCCGCCGTACCGTCGTCTACCTCGGCGTGGACCAGCGGGGCGCGGAGGTGGCGCTGCGCACCGTACGGCCCGAACTGCCCGCCTCCACCGCCCAGTTGCTGGACACCGAGGCGGAGGCGCTGGCCCGGCTGGACGGCCGTTACGCGCCCGATCTGCTGGACACCGGCCAGGACGGCCGGACCCGGTGGATCGCCGTACGGCTGTTTCCGTCGGCGGGCGGCTCCAACGCCCAGCCGCCACGCCTGAGCGACCTTCTCGCGTACGTCGGCCCCGACCAGGCCGGCGCCTTCGACATTCTCACCAGCCTCCAGCTCGGATGGCATCTGGCCAGCGCGCTGAGCGTCTGTCACCTCAACGAGCTGGTGCCCGCGGACCTCTCGGCCGACTCGGTGGTGGTTCTGGAGCGGACGGTGCTGCTGACGGGGCTGGCGGACTGTGCCATCGACGGCGAGTTCCACGGCTCGGGCGTCCCGCCCACGAAAGAGGGCAACATCAGGGACCTCGGCGAGCTCCTGAGGCAGGTCAGCAGCCGTCCGCGGCCGCCGCTCCCCGGCTCTCCCGAGGGCATGCACCGCTGGTCGGGCGACACCTGGCAGCCGCTGCGAGAGCTCGTCCTCAGGTGTCTGGACCCCGATCCCGCGGCGCGCCCCGCGGCCGGCGAGGTGGCCGACAAGCTGGCGCAGTACGTGGCGATCGCGCAGGCGATGCGCGGCGGGGCGGCGACGGGGGCCGCCCCGCCGGTGCCGGTACGCGGACCGGCCGGGGCGCCGCCGCTGACGCCGAGCCCGGCACCGGCACCGTCACCGGAACAGGGCGGGCTGCCGGCGCGAAGGCCCGGCGTGCCGTCGCGGGCCACCGTCTCCCGGCAACGGCAACCGTCCTTCGGCCGCTTCGGCAACCGCGAGCGCGCCCCCAGACTCGCCGTGGTGCGTCGCCCGCTCGCCCACAGCAGGCGCATCGCCCTGGTCGGCGCCCAGTCCAACTCCGGCCGGGTGACCACGACGGTGGTCCTGGGCTCGCTCCTCGTCGCGCTGCGCGACCAGGCCGTGCTGGCCCTGGACGGCGCACCTGCCGCCGGTGACCTGCACGTCCACCTGCCCCCGGACGCGTCCTCGACCCCGCGCCAGCTGACGCGGCTGGCGGCGGACGCCCCGTACGAGGAGATCCGCCGGCACACGAGCCTGCTGCCGTCCGGTCTCCAGGTGCTCGCCCATCGCGCCCTGCGCGCCACGCCGAGCCCCGCGTACGCAGACGAGTACCGCCACATCATGACGCTGGTGACCCGGCACTACCCGGTCGTCCTCACCGACTGGGCGGCCAGCCGGCTCGACGCCCCCGCGAACGTGGTGCTGGAGCACACGGACCAACTCGTCGTCTGCTGCACCGCCCGGGAGGACGCGCTCGCCATCGCCGGGGACATCCTCGACGACCTGCGCGGCCGCGGCTGGGGCGCCCTCGCGGACCGTGCCGTCGTCGCCGCGACACTCACCGGGGTCAACCAGTCCGCGGCCGAGATCGCGCGCTCCGACGCCCTGGACCGCTTTCCGGCCGCCACCGTCATTCCCTACGACCCCCACCTGGCCGACCCCCGCCCGATCGACCTCACCCGCCTCAAGTCCCGTACCGCCAACGCCTTCCTGGAGCTCGCGGCCCTCGTCATGGCCGGCCCGGAGCGACCGCTCGAGCGCACCGACGTCCCCGACCGCTCCAAGTGACTCCCGCTCGGACCGGCGACCGGTAAATCCCTTGGCCGCTAAATCCGTTGGCCGCCCGAACACCGGGACGCCAACCTGGAGTTCATGGACCCGCAGCGCACAGCACCGCCCGACCACCCCTGGCTCGGCCCTCCGATCGACCTCACCCGCCTCAAGTCCCGTACCGCCAACGCCTTCCTGGTACTCGCGGCCCTCGTCATGGCCGGCCCGGAGCGACCGCTCGAGCGCACCGACGTCTCCGACCGCTCCGAGTGACTCCCGCTCGGACCGGCGACCGGTAAATCCGTTGGCGCCTAAATCCGTTGGCCGCCCGAACACCGGGACGCCAACCTGGAGTTCATGGACCCGCAGCACACAGCACCGCCCGACCTCACCTGGCTCGGCCCCCCCGATCGACGCCCGCCCCCTCTTCGCCCCCGAGCACACCGCCCTGATCGCCACCCTGCGCGCACTGGCCCCGGCCGACTGGGCCCGGGAGGCGGTGCCCGGCTGGAGCCTGCACGATGTCGCCGCGCACCTGCTGGGCGACTGCTACGGGCGCCTCGCCCGGCACCGCGACGGGCACAGGGAAAGCCCCGGCTTCGCGCCCGGCGAGGACTTGGCGGCGTACATCCACCGCATCAACCAGCAGTGGGTCGACGCCAACGCCAGGGTCAGCCCCGCCGCGCTCACCGACACCCTGGAGCTGGTCGGCGCTCAGGTGGCCCGCCTCTTCGAGGGCACCGACCCTGCGGCGCCCTCGATCGGGGTCTCCTGGGCCGGTGTCGATCCGGCGCCGTTGTGGCTGGACACCGCACGGGAGTTCACCGAGTACTGGACTCACCGCCAGCAGATCCGCCACGCCACCGGCCAGGACACCGACCCCGACCCGAGGCCCCTCTCCATGGTCCTGGACACCTTCCTGCGCGCCCTGCCGCACACCCTGCGCGACACCACCGCCCCCGCCGGCACCCAGCTCCAGGTCCACGTGGACGGCCTCGCCGGCGGAATCTGGACGGCCACGGCCACCACCACCAGGGGCGATTGGTCCCTGGCCGAACCGACCGTCGGCCGCCCCGCCGCCCTCGTCCACCTGGACCCGGAGACGGCCTGGCGCCTGTGCGTACGCGGCATCGAACCGGCCGACGCGCTCACCCGTGCCCGCACCGACGGCGACCGCAGGCTCGCGGAAGCCGCCTGCCGGATCGTGTCCATCGTCCGCTGACGGGACAGCCCCCGAGACCGCACCCCGCGAACCCCATACGGAGTCGGATCCCATACGGAGTCGGATCCCATACGGAGTCGGACCCCATACGGAGTCGGACCCCACAGGAGCAGCTCCCAGCAGCTGCTACCCCCGAGGCCCCCCGGAAGACCCCCGGACCATCAGCTCCCCCCGAATCGTCGCGATCCCCCCGGGCGGCGGCTCCTCCCGCCCCATGGCGATCCGCCCGGCCCGCGCCCCCGCCTCCGACAACGGCAACCGCACCGTCGTCAGGGAAGGCACCGCATCGATGCTGAACGGAAGGTCGTCGAAGCCCGCCACCGACACATCGTCCGGAATCCGCAGCCCCGAGTCCCGCAGCGCCGCACACGCCCCGAGCGCGACGGAGTCGTTCGCCGCGACCACGGCCGTGAGCGACGGATCCCGGCGCAGCAGCTCCAGCGTGGCCTCGTAGCCGGACTGCCGGTCGTAGCGGCCGTAGACCGTCCAGCGCGGGTCCTCCTGGATCCCGTGCGCCTCCAGCGCCGCCCGGTGGCCCTCCAGCCGGTGCCGGGTCGTCGTGCGCTCCTGCGGGCCCGCGATGTAGCCGAGGCGTCGATGCCCCAGCCCGATCAAGTGCTCGGTCAGCTCACGGCCGCCGCCGCGGTTGTCGAAGGTCAGCGCGATCGCACCGGTGTCCGACGCCGGCGGCCGACCGCACAGCACCACGCGCGTCCCGGCGTCCGCCAGCTTCCGCAGCTTCGCCGCGACCGCCGCCGCGTGCGGCGCGTCCTCGACCGCGCCGCCGGTCAGGACGACCGCGGCCGCCCGCTGCCGCTGGAGCAGGGTCAGGTACGTCAGCTCGCGCTCCGGGGAGCCGCCCGTGTTGCAGACCACGGCCAGCCGCTCGCCGCCGGCCCGGCCGCCCGGCCCTCCGATCTCCAACTGGATCGCGCTCGCCATGATCCCGAAGAAGGGGTCGGCGATGTCGTTGACCAGGATGCCGACCAGGTCGGAGGTGGCCGCGGCCAGCGCGCTCGCGGGACCGTTCAGTACGTAGTCCAGCTCGTCCACCGCCCGCAGCACCCGCTCACGGGTGGAGGCGGCGACGGGGTAATTCCCGTTCAGCACGCGCGACACCGTCGCGGGGGAGACCTGGGCGCGGGCCGCCACGTCCGCCAGGGTCACCGTCATCTCGTCGTCCTCCGGTCGCGCATCTCGTCGTACCACCTCGTACTGCTCACAGACAGGCCTGCCTCCTCGTAGACAGGCCGTCGGCGGCCACGGTTCCGTGTATGTCGAGCAGACCTTACGGCCAAGAACCCCCGTTGTTCGTCCCCTCGAACAACTCAACCCGGTCACGGTCTTGTCCGGACCCCTGGTCAGAGGCTAGCTTCTTATCGGATAGAAAGCGCTTGCTGTGACGCTCATCAGGTTGGGGGGGCGTACGCGGCACGCAGAACCGCGTACGACGCCTACGAAGGGAACGACGTGACACGCAAGACGGTGCGTATCGCCATGAACGGTGTGACCGGGCGCATGGGCTACCGCCAGCACCTGGTCCGCTCCATCCTGGCCATCCGTGAGCAGGGCGGCCTCGACCTCGGTGACGGCACCGTGCTGTGGCCGGAGCCGATCCTGGTCGGCCGCCGCGAGCACGCCCTGAAGGCGCTCGCCGAGCAGCACGGCCTGGGCCTGGAGAACGTCTCGACCGACGTCGACGCGGTCCTCGCCGACCCGACCGTCGACATCTACTTCGACGCCCAGGTCACCTCCGCCCGCGAGGAGGCGATCAGGAAGGCGATCACCGCGGGCAAGCACATCTACACCGAGAAGCCGACGGCCACCGGGCTGGAGGGCGCCCTGGAGCTCGCCCGCCTGGCCGCCGACGCCGGCATCAAGCACGGCGTCGTGCAGGACAAGCTCTTCCTGCCGGGCCTGCTGAAGCTGAAGCGGCTCATCGACGGGGGCTTCTTCGGCCGGATCCTCTCCATCCGCGGCGAGTTCGGCTACTGGGTCTTCGAGGGCGACTGGCAGGACGCGCAGCGCCCGTCGTGGAACTACCGGGCCGAGGACGGCGGTGGCATCGTTGTCGACATGTTCCCGCACTGGGAGTACGTGCTGCACGAGCTGTTCGGCCGGGTGAAGTCCGTCCAGGCCATCGCCACCACCCACATCCCGCAGCGCTGGGACGAGAACGGCAAGCCGTACGACGCCACCGCCGACGACGCCGCGTACGGCATCTTCGAGCTCGAAGGCGGCGCCCTCGCCCAGATCAACTCCTCCTGGGCCGTGCGCGTCAACCGCGACGAGCTGGTGGAATTCCAGGTGGACGGCACCGAGGGCTCCGCGGTCGCGGGCCTGCGCAACTGTCGCGTCCAGCACCGCTCCCTCACCCCCAAGCCGGTCTGGAACCCGGACATCCCGGCCACCTACTCCTTCCGCGACCAGTGGCAGGAGGTCCCGGACAACGCCGAGTTCGACAACGGCTTCAAGGCCCAGTGGGAGCTGTTCCTCAAGCACGTCTACGCCGACGCCCCCTACCACTGGGACCTCCTCGCCGGCGCCCGCGGCGTCCAGCTCGCCGAGCTGGGCCTGAAGTCCTCGGCCGAGGGCCGCCGTATCGACGTACCGGAGATCTCGCTGTGACGATCCGACTGCCTGACTTCAAGGGCGGCGTGCGGGCGTACGAGCCCCGCAGCGAGCCGCTCACCCTCACGCCGGGGGCGCCCCTGACCTCCCGTACGGTCTTCTCGGCGGCGCACGTCGTCGCCGACCCGTACGCCGATGTGTCGCCCGACTCGCCCGCCGCCGTCGACTGGGACGCCACCCTCGCCTTCCGCCGTCACCTGTGGTCCCACGGGCTCGGCGTCGCCGAGGCCATGGACACCGCCCAGCGCGGGATGGGCCTGGACTGGGCGGGCGCGGCCGAGCTGATCCGGCGCAGCGCCGCCGAGGCGAAGGCGGTCGGCGGCCGGATCGCCTGCGGTGTGGGCACCGACCAGATCGCCGGCGGTTCGCTCGCCGAGGTCCGGGCCGCCTACGAGGAGCAGCTCGCCCTCGTCGAGGAGTCCGGTGCGCAGGCCATCCTGATGGCGTCCCGGGCGCTGGCCGCCGCGGCCTCCGGGCCCGAGGACTACCTGGAGGTCTACGGCCACCTCCTGCGCCAGTCCGCCGAGCCGGTGGTCCTGCACTGGCTGGGCCCGATGTTCGATCCGGCGCTGGAGGGCTACTGGGGGTCGAGCGACCTCGACGCGGCCACCGACACCTTCCTGGAGGTCATCGCCGCGCACCCCGACAAGGTGGACGGCATCAAGGTGTCGCTGCTGGAGGCGCAGCGGGAGATCGACATCCGCCGCCGCCTCCCGCAGGGCGTGCGCTGCTACACCGGCGACGACTTCAACTACCCCGAGCTGATCGCGGGCGACGAGCAGGGCTTCAGCCACGCCCTGCTCGGCATCTTCGACCCGCTGGGCCCGCTGGCGGCCGAGGCGGTGCGCGTCCTCGACACCGGGAACGTGGCCGGCTTCCGTGAGCTCCTCGACCCGACGGTCGAGCTGTCCCGCCACCTCTTCCAGGCGCCCACCCGCTTCTACAAGACCGGCGTGGTGTTCCTGGCCTGGCTGGCCGGCCACCAGTCGCACTTCACCATGGTCGGGGGCCTGCAGTCGGCCCGCTCCCTGCCGCACTTCGCCCGCGCCTACGAACTCGCCGACGGACTGGGCCTGTTCCCTGACCCCAAGCTGGCCGAGGAGCGGATGAAGAACCTGCTCGCCCTGTACGGAGTGGCCCAGTGAGCACCGGACTTGAACGCTTCTCCATCAACCAGATGACGGTGAAGCAGCTGAGCATGCCCGAACTGGTCGAGATCTGCGGCGATTTGGGCGTGGTGAACGTCGGCCTGTGGCGCGAACCCGTCCAGACGTACGGCCTGGAGGCGACGGCCAAGCTGGTGCGCGACGCGGGCCTTACGGTCACCACCCTGTGCCGCGGCGGCTTCTTCACGGCGATCGACCCGCAGGAGCGGGCGAAGGCGCTGGACGACAACCGCCGGGCCGTCGACGAGGCGGCGACGCTGGGCACGGACGTGCTGGTCCTGGTCTCGGGCGGCCTGCCGGCCGGCTCCAAGGACCTGCACGGGGCGCGGGAGCGGATCGCCGACGCGCTCGGCGAGCTGGGCCCGTACGCCGAGGAGCGCGGCGTGAAGCTGGCCATCGAGCCGCTGCACCCGATGTACGCCTCCGACCGCTGCGTGGTCTCGACCCTGGCCCAGGCCCTGGACCTCGCGGAACGCTTCCCGGCCCACCAGGTCGGCGTCACGGTGGACACGTACCACATCTGGTGGGACGACACGGCTCCGGAGCAGATCGCACGGGCGGGGGCGGGCGGCCGTATCCACACCTTCCAACTCGCCGACTGGACGACGCCCTTGCCGGAAGGCGTCCTGACCGGCCGCGGTCAGATCGGGGACGGGGCGATCGACATGCGGGAGTGGAAGGGGTACGTCGAGGCCGCCGGTTACCGCGGGGCCATCGAAGTCGAGCTGTTCAACGACGTGCTGTGGGCGCGGGACGGACGGGAAGTGCTGGCCGAGACCGCGCGGCGTTTCGTGGAGCACGCCGCGTAGTGAGGCGGGGTGGTCCGCCCGCGCCGGGAGGGCGGACCACCCTGTGCTTCAGCGGCCGATGCGCTCCCGCTGGGCCGCGAGAGCCGCCTCCTCCACCCGCTCCCGGTGCTTGTCCCACCACTCCACGTCACCTGGCGCCATGTTGGAGTCCCCCGTGCGCAACCCCGTTGCCCCGTCGACGAGTTCGCGCACTATGTCCGCGTGGCCGGCGTGACGGTGGGTCTCGCCGATCATGTGGACGAGAACCCGGTGGAGCGTGATGTCGATCGGCGTCTCCCCGGGGATTCGGCCGACCGCGTCGAGAGGCAGGGTCTCGATCGTCACGTCGGCGTGGGCGCAGACCCGGCGGTAGTCGTCGACGATCTGTTCGCGCGTCTCGTCGGCGGTCGCCCACAGGTCGGCATTCGGCTCGGGGGCGTCGCCGGTGATCCATAGTGGGGGTGCCGGGCAGGGGCGGCCGAAGGTGTCGCCGAAGTAGAACGCCTCCGCGCCGGTCACGTGCTTGACCAGGCCCAGCAGATTGGTGCCGGTGGGGGTCATGGGGCGGCGGACGTCGTACTCCGACAGGCCTTCGAGCTTCCAGAGGAGGACGTCGCGCGCGTCCTGGAGGCAGCGGCGGAGGTCCGCCGTGAGGTCCGATCCGGTCGTCATCGGGCCAGTCTGGCCATGGAGATGATCCTCCGTCACCGTCTTTTCGGGGCCGGTGACTTCCCCGCCGGCGACGGCGGCTGGTACATCATCCGGATGAGCAACGGGGGAAGACCAGAGGGTGCCGGACCCGTAACCCGGCGTGCCGCCAGCTGCTGTCTGGTGCTGCTGATGATTCCGGCTGCCCTTGTCGCGTACTTCTGGTACACGGTCTGGCACGCCGACCAGGTGAACAGCGAGCGGCAGCAGGACACCCTGAACTCCATTCTCCGGCGCGCCCATGAGCAGGCGGACGACACCAGCCATGCGCTCACCGCGAGCGGTTCCGGCGCCGATGCCGACACGCTGACCGGGGTGATCTGGCGGCACAGCGAAACGCCGCTCATCAGCTACGACCCGGCACATCACCGGTTCACCGCCACCGCGCGCAGGGCCGACTTCTACGACAGCGAGGGGGTGATTCTGGGAAGCGGCTCCGTTCAGATCGCACGCTGCCTGCGCTTCACCTTCACCCGGGACTCCGGTTCGGACTGGACGTCCACCGTGGCCGTGCGGGACTACGAGGAGTGCCTGCCGGGCACGCGGATCGGCACCTGGGCCGGCACCGCGCGGAGCCGCATCGCGCAGATGAGCACCATGGAGCTGACACCCACCGGAGTGCAGCGCGCCCTCGACCCCACCGGCAAGCTCGGCCACTTCGACGTCAGGACCGTCCAGCGCAGGGGGCGTACCGCCACCGTCACCGTCCTGATCGAAGACGTATACGGGGCAAAGGCGGACGCCCCGGCCAAGCAGTGCTATCGGTTCGTCCGGGACCTCGGCGGCGAATACGGCGACGACGTGACCAGCGTTCCGCTGAGCGCCTGCCCGAGGGCCGCTTGAGAGCCGCTTGAGGGCCGCACCCCCTGCCGAATCCCTCGTTCCGCGTCTATCACTGGCCCCACCGATGATTTCCGGGCCCCGCTCCGGTCTCCATTGCCGTAATCACCCGAGCAGCACCCCGCAGCACCCGAGCAGCACCCGAACGCAAGAACCAGGAGTGTCTTCCATGCGCATCGTGATCACCGAGTTCATCAGCCTCGACGGCGTCGTGCAGGCCCCCGGCGGACCCGAGGAGGACACCGACGGCGGGTTCGCACACGGTGGCTGGTCGCACCCGTACTTCGACCCGGAGGTGCTCGGCGCCACGTTCACCGAGGGGCTGGAGAAGGCCGAGGCGCTGCTGTACGGGCGTCGCACGTATCTGACGATGGCCGCAGCCTGGCCCGAGCGGGCCGGTGACCCCTTCGCCGACCGGCTGAACTCCCTGAAGAAGTATGTCGTGACCGACACCCTCGGCGACGACGAGCTGACCTGGGACAACACCACCCGCATCCCGGGCGGCGAGGCCGTCGCCCGGATCCGCGAACTGCGTGAGCGCGAGGGCGGCGACCTGGCGATGATGGGCAGCCCCACCCTCGTGCGGACCCTCATCCAGGAAGGTCTGGTCGACGAGCTCCAGCTCGTCGTGATGCCGGTGCTGCTGGGCGGCGGCAAGTCGATCTTCCCCGAGGACGGCGGGAAGCGGCCGTTCGAGCTCGTGTCCACGGTCACCGGGAAGACGGGCGTACAGGTGTGCGTCTACCGGCCGGCCGCCGAGGACTAGCAGCGAAGGCGCGGGCGTCCTACGCTCGACCCACGGTATCTCTGACTGAGTCAACCATCCGGGGGTCGACGATCATGACCGTCCATGACATCCGCGCCTTCAACCGCTTCTACACGAACGTCATCGGCGCCCTCGACTACAGCCGCCACCTCTACGCCCCGTACACCCTCACCGAGTCCCGCGTCCTGTACGAGCTCGCGCACTCCCCGCGGACCGACGCGGCCGATCTGCGGGCCGAACTCTCCCTGGACGCCGGGTACTTGAGCCGGATCCTGAACAAGTTCGAGCAGGACGGGCTCATCGAGCGCACGCCCTCCCGGGAGGACCCCCGGCGCCGCCGCGTCACGCTCACCGCGCGCGGCCGGGAGACCGGCAAGCTGTTGGAGGAGCGGGCGACCGAGTCGGTCGGCTCGCTGCTGTCGACGGTGCCGGCCGACGAACGCCCGCGCCTCGCCGAGGCGATGACGACCGTCCGTACGATCCTGTCCCACGGCCGCCCGCCCCAGCGCGAGGACGTCCTGCTGCGTGAGCCCGGCCCCGGCGACCTCGGCTGGATCGTGCAGCGCAACGCCGCGCTGTACGCCGCCGAGTACGGCTTCAACGCCGACTACGAGGGGCTGGTCGCGAGGATCGTCGCGGACTTCGCGCAGGACCACGATCCGCATCTGGAGCGGGTGTGGATCGCCGAGCTGGACGGGCGGCCGGTGGGCTGCGTGATGGTCGTACGGGACGAGGCCCCCGCCACGGCTCGGCTGCGGCTACTGCTGGTCGAGCCCGACGCCCGCGGGCTCGGCATCGGCGACCGGCTCGTCGCGGCCGTCGTCGACTTCGCCCGCGGCGTCGGCTACCGCGACCTGGTCCTGTGGACCAACGACGTCCTGGCCGCCGCCCGCCGCATCTACCAGCGGCACGGCTTCACCCTCGTCGCCGAAAAACCGCACCGCTCCTTCGGCAAGGACCTGAACGGCCAGGACTGGCGCCTGGATCTGCAGGGCACGCCGGAGTGAGACCTGCCCGGTCACACGGGTTTCCAGGCGGCGTCGCGCACTTGGTAGACCTGGACCCGCTGGGTGACGGCGTCGCCGTAGCCGTCGAAGCCGACCCGTCCCATCGCTCCGTCGAACTCGACCTTCTGCACAGCTTTCCGCAGGTCCTCGCGGGCCGTCGACGGCAACTTCTCGCCGGTGACGGGCACGCCCTCCTTGAAGGCGCGGATCAGCGCCCAGGTGGCGTCGTAGGCGTACCCCCCGTACGGGCCGTAGGGGGCCGCATAGCCGGCCTTCTTGTAGTCGGTGACGAACTGCTCGGCGGACTTGAGCGACTCCGCGACAGCCCCGCCGAGGGTGCAGATGTCTCCTGCTGCGCCGCTGCCCGCCTGGGAGGCGTACGTGTCGTCCAAGAGACCGTCACCGCCCGCGACCCGGATGTCGGGATCAGCGGCGTGCACCTGCTTGCTCAGCGGAGCTGCGGCAGGATACTCGCCGCCGAAGTACACGACGTCGGCACCGAGAGAACGAGCCCGCTCCACCTCGTCGGTGAAGTCACGCTGTTCGTGGTCCACCTGAGCCTGACCCACGACGGTTCCGCCCTTCTCCCGGAAGGCCGCCTTGAACATCTCCGCCATCGACCGGCCGTAGTTGAGCTTGTTGTCGATGACGAAAGCCCTGCGCCGTCCGTCCTTTCCGTACAGGTATGCGGCCGCAGCGGGTGCCTGCGCCGTGTCGTTGGCCACCGTGCGGAAGTAGGTGTCGTACGGCCTGGACCGTGTGCCGCCCAGCCAGTCGGTGCCCAGAGTGAGCTGGGGAGCGGAGTTCGCAGGAGAGATCTGGGGCAGGTGAGCCTCGAAGAAGACCTTCTGCATGCTCCCCGCGACGCCCGCGTTGAGCGGCCCCACGACTCCGACCACGTCGGGGTCGGCGACAAGTTGCGTGGCGTTCATCTGCCCCGTGGCGGGCTGGGCCTTGTCGTCCAGGGCCTGGACCTTGAACGTGACACCGGGGACGAAGGCGTCCTCGTTCGCCTTTTCCACGGCCAGCTCCGCCGAGTTCTTGATGCCCTTGCCCAACTCCGCGAGGTCACCGCTCAAGGGGACGCTCACGCCGATGCCGACGACGAGGTTGTCCTTCCTGTTCTTCGCGCTCGCGGAGCCCCCGGATCCGCCGCCGTCCGACGATCCGCCCTTCCCTCCCTCGTCGAAGAAGGCGTCCAACGTCACGGGCAGTGTTCCCAGCGCGGCGGCCAACACGGCGGACAGCACCACGACCGTGCGGCGACCGAGCCGCCCCCGACGTCTTCTCGCCGACGCGGAGTCGGCCGTGTCCGCTGCCTTCTCGGCCGCGGCGTCGCCGGCCGGCTCGTCCTCGGCCGACGGGTCCGACGTGTCTTCGGGCGGCTCGTCCTCGGCCGATGAGTCCGACATGTCTTCGGGTGGTCGGTAGCGATTGCGGGCCAGGGCGATCGCGCCCGCCGTGTTGCCGTTGCGTTGCTGGGGAGTCGGCCGGCCCTTGGCCACCAGGGAGCCGTACAGATGCTGGTACAGCGTCATCATGGTGAGCAGGGGCGGCGCCTGCGGGATCCCGTCTTCGAGGGCGCCGATCAGCTCACCGGTGAACGCGGTGTACGTCTCCCCCGGCGGGGCCAGCGCCGTCCTGGTCTCCGACGTCGCGGTCAGCACGAACGTACCGCTGATGTCGGACATCCCGCCGAGCCCCGAGGACGACATCGCGCCGTGCAGGGCGAGGCCGCTCCAGCAGCAGTCCAGGATCACCACTTTGCGGCGCGCCCGGGTCTGCGGGCTCAGCAGGAGCTCGCGGATGTCCTGGTAGCGCAGGGCGCTGTAGAGGCGTCGGGGGTTGGTGCGGGGGAGGGCCAGATAGAGCTCGTTGGACAGCTCGTGCACGAAGCCGTGTCCCGCGTAGTAGACGAGGAGGGTGTCCTCGGCCTCGTCGGCGAGTCGGGCGACCTCCTCCAGTGCCTGGTCGCGGTCGGGTTCCGCGAGCACACGTACATGGTCGGCGGCCAGGCCCCACACGCTCGAGTCACTCAGGAGTTCCGCGAGCCGGGTGAGGTTGCGGGATACGGCGGGCAGCGGTTCGAGGCCGGGATCGGCGAAGGAATGCGCGCCGATCAGCAGTGCCCTGCTGCGTGCGGGTTCGGACAGTTCACTCATGGCCGAGGTCAATCGGGCGTGGTGGTCGCTGCCGGGGTGCCGTTGCTCGGTTCGGCGGCCGGCGGCGCGGTCAGCTGCCGCACCAGCCGTTCGATCTGCTCGGCGTCGGTGCCGCTCACGGTGACGGTGACGCCGTCGCGTTCCACCCGGACGCTCGGCCTGTTCCCCCGCGACTGGCGCCAGCTCGCCACGGCCACGAGCAGTCCGCCCAGGCTCACCGCATTGCTGAGCACGACGTCGATCAGATCGAGCCCGGGGCCCATGGCGCCGGGCGCCGCGTTCCTGCCGCGCAAGGTGAGAGTCGCGCCCGCCGTGTCGGGGTCCCGCAGCAGCCAGCGCTGCAGTGCGCGAAGCTGTCCCCCGTCGTCGTCGAGCACGGTGATACCGAGCCGCATGCTTCCCCCTCGCACGCTCGCACGCCGCCGATTTCGGCATCATGCAGGTGATTTTCGGCATCATAGCGACGCCACGAGCACCCGGCGCCGACTGTGGAAAACCTCGTGCGGAACAGTCCGCACGCAGTATCCCGGGCCTCCCCGGGCTCTCCACGGGCTCTCCCCGGGCTCTCCCCGGCCTCCCCCGGACCCCTTGCCGGATGTGCCTCCCCCCATTTCCCTGGCAAGGTGGGATGCATGAAACTGGCGTTCTCCACCCTCGGCGTCCCCGGTCTCCCCCTCCCCGACGTGCTGCGGCTCGCGACCGCGCACGGGTATCACGGCGTCGAGTTGCGCACGCACCCGGAGGAACCGGTGCACACCGGCCTGGATGCCGCCCAGCGGGCGGACGTGGTGGGCGAGTTCAAGGCGGCCGGCATCGAGCTGCTGGGTCTCGCCGGGTACGCGCGCGTGGCCGCACCGGGTGACGACGGGCCCGTGATCGAGGAGATCCGCACCCTCCTCGACCTCGCCCACGACCTCGACGCCGGCTTCGTCCGCGTCTTCCCCGGCGCCGACCCCGAGCAGAGCCCGCAGTCGGCGGACGCGATCGCCGCGCGCCGCCTCGGTACGGCCGCGGAGTACGCCGCCGACCTGGGCGTACGGATCCTGCTGGAGACCCACGACTCGCACCGCACGGGCGCCGACGCGATCCGCGTCCTCGGCCTGGTCGGCCACCGCCACGTCGGCTCGCTGTGGGACGTGATGCACACCTGGCTGGGCGGCGAGCAGCCCTCGGAGAGCTACGCCGCCCTCTCCCCGTACCTCGGCTACGTCCAGGTCAAGGACATCGCCTCCGCCGACGACACGACCCCGCTCCCGCTCGGCACAGGGGTGCTGCCGCTCGCCGAGTGCGTGGAGGCGCTCTCCCGGCACGGCTGGGACGGCTGGCTGTGCTGGGAGTACGAGAAGCGGTGGTACGAGGCCGCCGCGCCGCTCGACGGACTGCTGGACGCGGGCCGCGAGCACCTTTCCCGGCTGCTGAACGAGTCGGCCTAGGCCCGGCCCGTAATCGAGTCGGCCTGGGCCCGGGCCCGGGACCCGTTAATTCGGTGGCCCGGCACGAGGGGCGCCGTATAACGTCCCCCCTCGTGCCCGAATCCATACCGCGTTCAGCCATGCCCTCATGAGCCTCGCCCGTACGTTGATCGACGTACGGCCGCTGCGTACCTCCCCCGTCTTCCGGCGGCTGCTGATCGGGCGGACGGTGTCCGTGCTCGGCAGCTTCATGACCATGGTGACCGTCATGTACCAGGTCTGGGACATGACGCACAGCACGGTCTGGAGCGGTGCGGTCGGTCTCGCGCAGGCGCTGCCCATGGTGGGCGTGGGCCTGTTCGCCGGGTCGTGGGTGGACCGGGGCGACCGGCGGCGGATCTTCCTGGTCGCCACCGTCGGGCAGGCGGTCTGTGTGCTGCTCCTCGCGGTGCAGGGCTTCACGGGACATGTGCCGGTGGCCGGGATCCTCGCCCTGGTGGCGGCCGGCTCCTGCTTCGGCGCGGTCGGCGGCCCGGCGGCGGGCGTGTTCGTGCCGCGGCTGCTGCCCAAGGAGCAGGTGGCGGCCGGGCTGGCCCTCAACCAGGTCACCGGCCAGGCGATGATGCTGCTCGGCCCGGCGCTGGGCGGGCTGTTCCTCGGCTGGTTCGGCATCGGCGTCTGCTATCTGCTGGACACCCTGAGCTTCGGCCTCGCCTTCTACGGCGCCTTCGGCCTGCCCGCGCTGCCGCCGGAAGGCGAGCCGTCGCGGGCCGGGCTGCACGGTGTCCTGGACGGTCTGCGCTTCCTGGCCGGCGACCGGGTGGTGCGCGGCGCGCTGATCACCGACCTCGCCGCCACGATCCTCTCCATGCCGGTCAGCCTCTTCCCCCTGGTCAACGCCGAACGCTTCGGCGGCAACCCGCGCACCCTCGGCCTGTTCCTGTCGGCCGTCGCGGTGGGCGGTGTCACGGCGACGGCCCTGTCGGGTTCGGTCACCCGGCTGGGCCGCCCCGGCCTGGTGATGCTGTGCGGGGCGGCGACGTGGGGCACCGCGCTGGCGTTGTTCGGCCTGGCGAGCAGCCCGTGGGTGGGGCTCGGGCTGCTGGTGGTGGCGGGTGCCGCGGACGCCCTGTCGGTCGTCTCGCGCACCACGATCGTCCAGACCCGTACCCCGGACGCCCTGCTCGGACGGGTGACGGCCGCCGAGCAGATCGTCGGCCAGGCGGGGCCGCACGTGGGCAATCTGCGCGGCGGCCTGGTCGCGGGCTGGTCGTCCGGCGCGACCGCCCTCGTCACGGGCGGGCTGCTGTGCGTGCTGGCCGTGGCGTACGTCGGTGCGAGCACGCCGGAACTGCGTGACGGTGCCGCTATGCCGGACGAGCGATGATCTCCGCGGTGGGGTCCAGGCACCATCCCAGTACGGCGGGCCAGGGGCCGTAACCGGCGTCCAGGTCGAGGTGGGCTGCGCCGGGGAGGATGTCGGTCGGGAGGGCGAGGGGGCGGCCGTAGAGGGTGTCGGCGCCCTCCTCGCAGTACGGGTCGTCGTCGCCGGCGACTAGGCGGGTGGGGCCGGGGAGGGTGAACTCCAGGGGCGGCGGGGCGAATTCGGCGACCTCTGGGTGCCGTGCGAGTACGGTGCCGGACGGCGGGGCGACGAGCAGTACCCGGTCCATGGTGTCGAGTCCGGGTAGCCCGCGCGCGACGGCGTGCAGCCACAGCACGGCGGACAGGCTGTGGGCGACCACGACCCGCTCCGAGGTCGCGTCGAGGGTGGCGAGATGCCGGGGCAACTCCTCCAGCCAGACCTCGAGTTCGGGGTCGTCGGGGTTGGGTAGCTGCGGGTAGGTGACCTGGTGGCCGAGGTCGGTGAGGTGGTCGGACAGCCAGTGCTGCCAGTGGTCCTTGGGGCGGTGGTTCTGCCAGCCGTGGAGGATGAGGTAGGCGGTCATGGCGTCGATGGTTTCCGATCATCGACGTGCCGGTCCAGTGATTCTTTCGCCCCCGCCGCCCCTACCCGTCCCGTCCTTGAAGGGGCTCCGCCCCTTCGACCCCGCCAGGGGGCTCCGCCCCCTGGACCCCCATCGGCCCTGAACGGGCCTCGTCCTCAAACGCCGGACGGGCTGACATTGCCTGGACCGGCGCCGGGAGGTGACCGTCGCCGCCGCGAGGCAGAGCCCCCCGCGGGCGGGTGGGGGATCCGGAAGGCAGAACTCGTCCTCAAACGCCCCACGGGCTGCATGATGCCGGCCGGCGCCGGGAAGTGACCGCCGGACGTGCTGGACTAGGGAGTTGACCGCACCCGCGGCAAGTACCCGGCCACCCGCTTCTCCAGTCGCTCCCGGCACTGCGGCCACTCGCCCGTCGTGATCGAGAAGATCGCGGAGTCGCGCAGCCGTCCCTCCTCCCCCGGGGCCCAGGAGCGGGACCAGTTGCGCAGGACGCCCTCGAAGCGGGCGCCTACGCTCTCGATGGCGGCGCGGGAGCGGTCGTTGCGGGCGTCCGTCTTCAGGTCCACCCGGGACACGCCCCACTCCTCGAAGGCGTACCGGAAGAGCAGCAGCTTGGCCTCGGCGTTCACGCCCGTGCCCTGGGCCGAGCGGGCCAGCCAGGTGAAGCCGACCTCTATGGCGTCGAGTCGGTCGTCGGAAAGCCAGTAGCGCGGCTCCCAGTAGGAGGTGGCGCCCACCGCACGGCCCGAGGCGACGGAGACCTGCGCGTACGGCGCCAGCCGTCCCGCCGCCGCGCGGGCGTGCTGCGCGTCGATGTAGTCGCCGACCTCATGGGCCCTCGGCACCAACGTGAACGCGTAGGTGCCGCGCTCCTCCTCCGCCGCCACCGCCAGATCCGCCGCATGCCGGTGCTCCAGCGGCTCCAGGCGCACCAGCGCGCCCTCCAGGACCGGCCCGACCAGCTTGAAGCTCACCCGACAACCCCCGTCACAACCTCGCGCGCAGCGCCCCGAACTCCTCGTGGAATCCCGGGAAAGTCTTCCGCACGCACCCGGGGTCGTCGAACGAAATACCGGGCACGCGGAGCCCGGTCACCGCGAAGGACATCACGATGCGGTGGTCGCCGTACGTCTTGATCTCCACTGCGCTCGCGACCGGCGCACCCGGCTGGATCTCGATCCAGTCCGGACCGGTGGTCACCGCCACCCCCAGCCTCCGCAGGTTGTCCGCGCACGCCTCCAGCCGGTCGCACTCCTTCACCCGCGTGTTCGCCACGTCCTCGATCCGCACCGGTCCGGAGGCGAACGGCGCGATGGCGGCGAGGGTCGGCATGGTGTCGGAGATGTCGCGCATGTTGACCGTGACGCCCCGCAGTTCGCCCGTGCCGCGGACCGTCGTCGACTCCGCGCCCACCGACACCTGCGCGCCCATCCGCCGCAGTACGTCGACGAAGCCCAGGTCGCCCTGGAGCGCGCCCTCGCCCAGGCCCGGGACCGTCACCTCGCCGCCCGTGACGGCCGCCGCCGCGAAGAAGTAGCTCGCGGTCGACGCGTCGGGCTCCACCGCGTACGTCGTCGCGCGGTAGCCGCCCGGCGGGACGACGAAGACGTCCCCCTCGCGCCGCACCTCCACGCCGAACGCCCGCATCATCGCGATCGTGATCTCGACGTACGGCACCGAGACGAGGTCGGTGACGGTGATGCGCAGGCCGTTGCGGGTCAACGGCCCCAGCAGCAACAGCGCCGTCAGGTACTGCGACGACTGTCCCGCGTCCAGCGTCACGTCCCCGCCCTCGACGCCGGCCGCCGTCACCGTCAGCGGGTGGTGGCCCTCCTTCTGCGCGTGCCGCAGGTCCACGCCCAGGTCGCGCAGGGCGCGGGTGAGCGGGAGCAGGGGGCGGCGGCGCATCTGGGGCGAGGCGTCGAAGCGGTAGGTGCCGTGGCTGGCGGCGGCGGCCAGGGTGGGCAGGAAACGGGCCGTCGTCGCGCCGTCCCGGCAGTAGACGTCGGCCTCGGAGACAGCGGGGCCCTGCGGGCGGCCGTCGACCTGCCAGGTGTCCGGGGTCCGGCCGACGCGGTAGCCGAGCCGTACCAGCCCCTCGGCGAAGCCCTCCGTGTCGTCCGAGCGGAGCGGGCGCAGGAGGGTGGTGACACCGTCGGCCGCGGCCGCCAGGAAGAGGGCACGGGCGGTGATGGACTTGGAACCGGGGATGTCGACTGCGGGCATGCCCTCATGATCACTCGGGCGTCGGCCGCGGCGCCGGGACGTCCACGGGATGGACCCGAACCGGCCCTCGCCCGTCGCCCCACCCCGCCTCCCGCCCGACCTCGCGCCCGTTGCCCACGCGTCACGTGGAACCCGGTGTCCCCGGCCTTACCGACTTCGTGGATTCCGGCCAACCCCGGGAACCCAGCCCCACCCCCGCTCGTCCAACCCGCAAGCTGCCGGAGAGTCACCGTGGTGCGGTGTCGGCCCTCGCTGCTGGCTGCGATCGCTGACCACCCTCTCCGCCGCACCGCGGCCGGCAGCACGCCGTCATCGGCGCGCCCCCCTCCAACTGCGCCGATGGCGGCCCCTCTCCGGTTACGGTCCATGTTCCGGTTCCGCTTGCGCCCCATTCCCTTGACTGGCAGAAACTTCCCGGTTATTGGTGACTTCTCGGAAGTTTCCTTCAGCGCACCACCTCCGGAAGGAGCGCACGTGCCCGACACCAGCACGGGAAGCACAGGAAGCACCGGAAATACAGGCAGCACGGGAAACACCGCGAACCCTTCAAGACGTACGGTCCTCGCCGCCGGCGCCGGCCTCACCACCGCCCTGGCCCTCGGCGGCACCGCCCACGCCGACGCCCGGGACGACAGGAAACTGCGCGCCCTCATCGCCCGGATGACCCTGCCGGAGAAGGTCGGCCAGCTCTTCGTGATGCGGGTCTACGGCCACTCCGCCACCGCCCCCGACCAGGCCGACATCGACGCCAACCTCAAGGAGATCGGCGTCCGGACGGCCGCCGAACTGATCGCCAGGTACCGGGTGGGCGGCATCATCTACTTCACCTGGGCGCACAACACCCGCAGTCCGCATCAGATCGCCGACCTGTCCAACGGCATCCAGAAGGCGTCCCTCGCCCAGCCCCGCGGCCTGCCCGTCCTCGTCTCCACCGACCAGGAGCACGGCATCGTCTGCCGCGTCGGCGAGCCCGCCACCCTCTTCCCGGGCGCCATGGCCATCGGCGCCGGCGGCTCGCACACCGACGCCCGTACGCTCGGCCGTATCGCCGGACAGGAACTCAAAGCGCTCGGCATCCGGCAGAACTACTCCCCCGTGGCCGACGTGAACGTCAACCCGGCCAACCCGGTCATCGGCGTCCGCTCCTTCGGCGCCGACCCGGACGCGGTGGCCGGCATGGTCGCCGCCGAGGTGGCCGGATACCAGCGCTCGCCACACGACCGGCAGGTCGCGGCCACCGCCAAGCACTTCCCCGGGCACGGCGACACCGCCGTCGACAGCCACTACGGCTTCCCGGTCATCACGCACACCCGTGAGCAGTGGGAGGCCCTGGACGCACCGCCCTTCAGGGCCGCCGTCCGCGCCGGCATCGACTCCATCATGACCGCCCACATCATGGTCCCGGCCCTCGACGACTCCGGCGACCCGGCCACCCTCTCCCGCCCGATCCTCACCGGCATCCTGCGCGAGGAACTGGGCTACGACGGGCTGGTGGTGACCGACTCGCTCGGCATGGAGGGCGTACGGACGAAGTACGGCGACGACCGCGTCCCCGTCCTCGCGCTCAAGGCGGGCGTGGACCAGCTCCTCAATCCGCCGAACCTCGACATCGCGTGGAACGCGGTCCTCAAGGCCGTCCAGGACGGCGAGTTGACCGAGGCGCGGCTCGACGAATCGATCCTGCGGATCCTGCGGCTGAAGGCGAAGCTGCGGCTTTTCGAGGAGCCGTACGTCAGTCAGGGCGGGGTCGACCGCAACGTCGGCACCGCCTCCCACCTCAAGACCGCCGACCGCATCGCCGAGCGGACGACGACCCTGCTGGTCAACGAGGGGTCGCTGCTCCCGCTGTCCCGCAAGACCCACCCCAAGGTCCTGGTCGTCGGCGCCGACCCGGCCTCCCCGTCCGGCACGACGGGACCGCCGACCGGCGTGCTCGCCGCCGCCCTCACCGAACTGGGCTTCACGGCGACCGCCCTGTCCACCGGTACGGCACCCTCCGCCGGCACCGTCGCCCGGGCCGTCGCCGCGGCACAGGCAGCGGACGCGGTGGTGGTCGGGACCTACAACGTCACGGCGAGCAGCACGCAGAAGACGCTGGTCGAGCAGCTCCTCACGACGGGGAAGCCGGTGCTGGCGGTCGCGATCCGCAACCCGTACGACGTGGCCCATCTGCCCGCCGTCCCCGCCTACTTGGCCTCGTACTCCTGGACCGACGTCGAGCTGCGGGCGGCGGCGCGGGTGATCGCCGGGCGGGTGGCACCGCGCGGGAAGCTGCCGGTGCCGGTGCAGCGGGCGGACGATCCGACGCGGGTGCTGTATCCGATCGGGCACGGGCTGTCGTACCGGAGCAGTTAGCGCGGTGTAGCACTTTGGACGTAGCGCCCGTACGCCACACAACGGGCGTACCCACCCCCAACCGACGCAAAGGACCCCACACGTCTGGCGTGCGCCCGCCGCATCGGGTCACGCTGGACGGGGGTACCCGGGGGGAGTGCGATGCGCGGGAGAAGTGCCATGGGGGTGGCCTTTGCGTTGGTGGCGCTGTTTGTCGCGTTGCTGACGGGGTGTCATGGTTCGTCGGGGGCGGCGGAGGAGGACGGGCAGCTCGGCGAGAGCCGGAGCGCGAACGCGAGCGAGCAGCAGGCGACGACGCCGACCGTGCCCGTCGGCTTCGGCGCGGTGTTCCTCGGCGTCGACGAGTGCAGTTCCTTCGGGACGACGAGCTTCACCGAGGTGTCCTGCACCAGTGAGCGGGCGGCGGCGCGGGTCGTGGCGCGGCACGACGGCAAGGTGGGCGACGGGCCGCTGTGCCCCGGGACCACGGACTTCGTCCTCCACATCAGCGAACAGAGCCGCACGTCCGACGAGGACGGCGACGGCGCGATCCCGCAGGGCTACGCCTGCATGCGCAACCTGACCTCGCCCCACCCCGGCGACCCCGGCGGCGGAGGCGGCCCCCGCACGATCGTCGGCGACTGCGTCTACAGCTCCGGCGACGGCCAGGTCCGCGAGACGTCGTGCGACGGCAAGGGCGAGCAGAAGCCGCAGTACAAGGTGACCAAGTCCGTCGCCGAGCGAGCCGACTGCCCCCTGTCGACGGCCCTGTACGTCCAACTGGGCGGCGAGAAACCGGTGGGGTGCGCGCGGCCGGTGTGAGGCCGCAGTCGGGACTGATCAGGCGAGGCCGGTCAGCCGCTGCCCGGGACCGGTCAGCACAGAATCCAGCCCTTGCTCACCGAGCCGCTGCCCACCCGCCCCTTCACCCACACGCACCGCTGCCCGGCGTGCACGGTCACCGGTCCCGCGTGGTGGCTGTAGTACCACTCGTCGACGACCGCGTTGGCGCGGCGCGCCTGCACGCTGACCATCATCCACTGCTTGCGGCCGGGATCCTTGGGCTTGGTGACGGCGCAGACGTAGCCGCCCTTCTTGTAGACGTACAGCGTGCCGGTGGCGAACGGGTACGTCTTGACCTTGCGCCCCTCGCAACGCGTGGGGGCCGCCT
Organism: Streptomyces cyaneus; assembly: GCF_004028635.1. Classification (GTDB taxonomy): domain Bacteria; phylum Actinomycetota; class Actinomycetes; order Streptomycetales; family Streptomycetaceae; genus Streptomyces; species Streptomyces cyaneus. Next base: position 1,246,802 of record NZ_ML138678.1, read on the forward strand.
GCGCCTCGGCCGGGGCCGCGACCGCGAGCAGTCCGGACGCGGTCAGCAATGCCAGGCCGACCGCCACTCGTCGGCGTATCGCTCCTCTGTCCACAGTGTTGTCCTCCCCGCACACCGGCAATGAGCGTACTGGTGTACGGACGCACGGCGTATGCCGGATGGTTGCACGGCCGTCACGCCGCAGCGGCCTCGGACTCGGACTCGCCGATGAACGTCCGCCACAACTTCGCATACAGCCCGCCCCGCGCCAGCAGTTCCTCGTGCGTGCCGTCCTCGGCGACCCGGCCGTGGTGCATCACCACCACCCGGTCCGCCCGCGCGGCGGTCGTCAGGCGGTGGGCCACGACGAGTGTCGTACGGCGGCCCGCGAGCCGGTCCGTCGCCTGGTTGACCTGGGCCTCGGTGGCCAGGTCCAGCGCGGCCGTCGCCTCGTCGAGGAGCAGGATGTCGGGGTCGACCAGCTCGGCGCGGGCGAGGGCGATCAGCTGGCGTTGCCCGGCGGAGAGGTTGCGGCCGCGCTCGGCGACCTCGTGGAGGTAGCCGCCGTCGAGGGTGGCGATCATCTCGTGGGCGCCCACCGCCCGCGCGGCGGCCTCGACCTCGGCGTCCGTGGCGTCCGGGCGGCCGTAGGCGATGGCGTCGCGGACGGTGCCCTGGAAGAGGTACGCCTCCTGCGGGACGACGCCGAGACGGTGCCGGTACGAGGTGATGTCCAGGGAGCGCAGATCCGTGCCGTCGACCGCGACCCGGCCGCCGGTGGGGTCGTAGAAGCGGGCCACCAGCTTGACGAGGGTCGACTTGCCGGCGCCGGTCTCGCCGACGAAGGCGACCGTCTGCCCGGCGGGGATGCGCAGGTCGATCCCGCCGAGTGCCTCCTCCTCGTCGCCGTACTTGAAGTGCACGTCCTCGAAGGCCACCTCGCCCCGCAGCGACAGCACCTCCAGCGGCTCCTCGGCGGCCTTCGTCGAGGTCGGTTCCTGGAGGAGCTCCTGGATGCGGCCGAGCGAGACCGTGGCCTGCTGGTAGCCGTCGAAGACCTGGGAGAGCTGCTGGACCGGGGCGAAGAACAGGTCGATGTAGAGCAGGTACGCCACCAGCGCACCGGTCGTCAGCGTCGCGTCGTCGATCCGGGCCCCGCCCGCGATCAGCACCGCCGCCGCGGCCGCCGACGACAGGAACTGCACGAAGGGGAAGTAGATCGAGATCAGCCACTGACCCCGGACACGGGCCTTGCGGTAGCTGTCGCTGCGCTCGGCGAACCGCGCGCCGCCGTCCCGCTCGCGCCGGAAGGCCTGCACGATGCGCAGCCCGGACACCGACTCCTGGAGGTCGGCGTTCACCGACGACACGCGCTCACGGGCGAGTTCGTACGCCTTCACGCTCGCCCGGCGGAAGAAGAACGTCGCGACGATCAGCGGCGGCAGCGTCGCGAAGACGACGAGCGCCAGCTGGAGGTCGAGCACCAGCAGGGCCACCATGATGCCGAAGAAGGTGACGACGGAGACGAAGGCGGTGACCAGGCCCGTCTGCAGGAACGTCGACAGCGCGTCGACGTCCGTCGTCATCCGCGTCATGATCCGGCCGGTCAACTCCCGCTCGTAGTAGTCGAGTCCGAGCCGCTGGAGCTGGGCGAAGATCTTCAGCCGGAGGGAGTACAGGACGCGCTCACCGGTGCGCCCGGTCATCCGCGTCTCGCCGATCTGCGCCACCCACTGGGCGGTGACGGCGAGCAGCGCGAGGAGGGACGCCGCCCAGACGGCGCCGAGGGCGGCCTGGGTGACACCCGAGTCGATGCCGTGCCGGATCAGGACCGGGAGCAGCAGTCCCATGCCGGCGTCCACGGCGACGAGGCCGAGGCTGATCAGGAGAGGCAGCCCGAAGCCGCGGAGCAGCCGCTTGAGTCCGTACGACTCCTCCGGGCGCACCGCACGGCCCTCGTCGATGTCGGGGGTCTCGGCCGCCGGGGGCAGCGCCTCCACCTGGGCGAGCAGCTCGGGGGTGGCCGGGGACTCCGTCAGCGCCAGGTCCTTGCGCTCGCGGTCGCCGGTCCACAGCCGCGGGGTCACCCCGCGCTCGGCGTCGAACTCGGCGTCCAGTTCGTCCCGTACGGAGGTGTCCTCCCGGGGGCAGGCGGGCTGGGCGTGGCCGGGTGAGACGCCGCCGAGTTCGTCGGGGTCGGTGAGCAGGCGGCGGTAGAGAGCGGACCGCTCCTGCAGCTCCTCGTGGGTGCCGATGTCGGCGAGGCGGCCGGCGTCGAGGACGGCGATGCGGTCGGCGAGGCCGAGGGTGGAGCGGCGGTGGGCGATGAGGAGGGTGGTGCGGCCCTCCATGACGTGCTTGAGCGCCTCGTGGATCTCGTGTTCGACACGGGCGTCCACCGCCGAGGTCGCGTCGTCGAGGACGAGGAGCCGGGGGTCGGTGAGGATCGCGCGGGCGAGCGCGACGCGCTGGCGCTGACCGCCGGAGAGGGTGAGGCCGTGCTCGCCGACCTTGGTGTCGTAGCCCTCGGGCAGCTCGGCGATGAAACGGTCCGCCTGGGCGGCGCGCGCGGCGGCCTCGATCTCCTCGTCGGTCGCTTCGGGGCGGCCGTACGCGATGTTGTTGCGGACCGTGTCCGAGAAGAGGAAGGAGTCCTCGGGCACCAGCCCGATCGCGGCACGCAGCGAGTCCTGGGTCAGCTCGCGCACGTCGTGGCCGCCGACGAGGACGGCGCCGTGTGTGACGTCGTAGAAGCGCGGGAGGAGGAGGGAGACGGTCGACTTGCCGGAGCCGGAGGAGCCGACGACGGCGAGGGTCTCGCCGGGCTGGATCTCGAAGGAGAGCCCGTCCAGGACCGGACTGGTCCTGCCGGAGGCGTCCTCGTATCCGAAGGACACGTCGTCGAACTCGACGGTCGCGGGCGCGTCGGCGGGCAGCGTCTTGGTGCCGTCCTTGATCGACGGCTCGGTGTCGATCAGCTCCAGCACGCGCTCGGTACCGGCGCGGGCCTGCTGCCCGACCGTGAGGACCAGGGCGAGCATCCGGACCGGTCCGACCAGCTGGGCGAGGTAGGTGGAGAAGGCGACGAACGTACCGAGCGTGATGTGCCCGCGCACGGCCAGCCAGCCCCCCAGCGCCAGCATGGCGACCTGCCCGAGGGCCGGGACGGCCTGCAGCGCCGGGGTGTACCTGGAGTTGAACCGGATGGTGCGCAGCCGCCCCGCGAAGAGCCGCCGGCTGACCTCCCTGAGCTTCCCGGTCTCCTGCTCCTCCTGCCCGAAGCCCTTCACCACGCGTACGCCGCTGACGGCCCCGTCGACCACGCCCGCGACGGCGGCGGCCTGGGCCTGGGCGTACCAGGTGGCCGGGTGCAGCTTGGTGCGGCTGCGCCCCGCGATCCACCACAGGGCGGGGGCGACCGCGAGGGCGACCAGCGTGAGCGGCAGCGACAGCCACGCCATGACGACCAGGGAAATCAGGAAGAGCGCGAAGTTCCCGATGGTCATCGGGAGCATGAAGAGCAGGCCCTGGATCAGCTGGAGGTCGCTGGTGGCGCGCCCGACGACCTGCCCGGTGGACAGCTCGTCCTGCCGCCGCCCGTCGAGCCGGGTGATCGTCCCGAACATCTCCGTCCGCAGATCGTGCTGGACGTCGAGGGCGAGGCGGCCGCCGTAGTAGCGGCGGACGTAGGCGAGGACGTAGACGGCGAGGGCGGCGGCGATGAGCAGACCCGCCCAGACGGCCATGCTGCGGCGGTGGTCGCCGATCACGTCATCGATGATCACCTTGGTGATCAGCGGGACGAGGGCCATGACGGCCATGCCGGCGAGGGAGGAGCCGAGGGCGAGGATCACATCCTTGGGGTAGCGCCACGCGTAGCCCCACAGTCGTCGTGCCCATCCCCGTTGCGCTGCCACGCCGGTGCCCTCCGTCGGTCCTGACCTGCCGGAAGGCACCAACGCCGACGAGCTCCGATTTCATCCCACCGCAACAAACGGGGGCGGTGGGCTCAGATGCGTACGCGCAGGTAATAGAACCGGGTCGTCTGTACGGCGTTCTGGTTGTCGTCGCTGACCAGCAGCACCTTCAGGCGCCCCTTCGAGTACCCCGTGATCGCCATGCCCTCGATGTTGTCCAGCAGCGGGTTCGGCTGGGGCTGCTTGGCGGTCGCTCCCAGTGACGGGCAGTTCACGATGTCGGCGAGGAGCGTCTTCTTGATCAGACGTACGCCGTCCTGGCCCGTGGGGTCCGTGAGGTTCTCGATGCCGCTCGTGTCCGTGGCGCGGCGCGGGTCGGCCAGGTAGAGGCGGACCGTGTTGCCGACGCCGGCGGTGAAGCCGCGCTCCAGGACGAGGAGGCGGCCGTCGGGGGTCGCCTGGACCTCGGGGACGCCGAGGCCGGTGTCGGCGCGGTAGGCGTACTGGGCGCCGAGCTCGAAGTGACCGCCCGTCGCCGGCGTCCGCTGCCAGGTCTGGAAGCGGACGATGCCCGCACTGTCACCGGAGAGGGCGTACTCCATGGAGGCGAGCAGCGTACGGCCGCCGGGAAGCAGGGTGAGGCCCTCGAAGGTGCCGTTGGAGACGGCGCGGCCCGCCGGGGCGACCTTCAGGGCCTGCGGCACAGGCAGGCGGTCGAGGATCTTGCCGTCGCGGGAGTAGCGGCGTACGGACGGCTCGGTCTCGGAGGAGATCAGCCGGGTGCCGTCCCGGTCGACGACGAGGCCCTCGGAGTCGAGGGCGGCGCCGCTCTCGTCGGCGAGCGGGACGACGCCCTTCGGCGCGAGCGTCTGCGAGTCCAGGCTGAACAGGGACGAGCGATCGGAGACAGCCGCGAGCGATCCGTCGCGGTGGTCGACGGCGAGCGCGGAGAAGTTGCCGACGAAGGTGCCCTCGTACGTCGTCTTGTCGAGCGCGTCGGAGAAGCGGTCGAGGGAGACGGACGGCGAACAGGCATGGGTGTACTGCGAGTCGGCGTGGGCGTTCGCCGGGACGGTGGCCGTGGCGGTCAGGCAGGTGGCCGCCGCCAGGCCCGCGGTGGCGGTGGCGAGTACGGTTCTCAGGCGCATGGGGGTCACCGTAGGGCGGGTGGGTGACGCGAGGTAGGCCGCCGCGTTAAGGGTCAGCTCGCCGCCAGGTCCTTGTGGATGACCTTGGCGACGCCCTGAATGGTCGCGATGCCGTAGTTCATGGTGCTGTTGCCGTGCGTGAGCACCGTGATCATGTAGTCGTGGCCGCCGCCCTTGAACGCGCCGACGCTGTGCACCCGCCAGCCGTGGGTGGAGCGCTGCAGCCAGCCGTTCTTGACCGCCACGGAGACACCGGACGGCACTCCGTACGGCGTGCCCCAGCGCTGTGAGGACACCACCTGGCCCATCAGCTTCAGGATGTAGGCACGGGAGTTGTCGCTGAGCACCGCGTTCCTTGCGGTGATGAGCTTGAGCAGCTTCTGCTCGTCGGTGACGGTGATCTGGGTCAGACCCCAGTAGCCGTTAGCGCCGGGCTTGGTCTGGGTCATGCCGGCGGCGGTGAGGAATCCCTTGATCTTCGTCAGACCGAGCTGCCTCCAGAGCGTGCTGGTCGACGCGTTGTCCGACTTGGTGATCATGGCCTTGGCGAGGGACGTCTCACGGTCGGTCAGATACCGGTTGTGCTTCTTCGCGTCCCACAGCAGCGTGGCGAGGACGGTGACCTTGACGACGCTGGCGGAGTCGTAGGCGCTGGAGGCCCTGAGCGCGCAGGTGGTGTTCGTGGAACGGTCGTAGAGGCCGACCGCGATGGTCCCCTTGCGGTTGGCCAGGGCGGCGGTGATGTCCCTCTTCAATTTGTCGGCGAGGCCGGCCTTGGCCGACGTACAGCTGACGGTGGGCGTGGTCGCCGCGGCGGCGGGCGTGGCGGCGGCGACGGCCGATATGAGCACACCGGCACCCACACCGGCCGCGACGAACGCTCTCGCACGCCTGGAAACGCCTCTTGACGTCCCGCTCGGCGTCCCGCTCGACGTCCCCTGAGTCCTTGATGTCCCGTGAGTCATGCCCTCTTGACTCACGAGGCCGGACGAAAGGTTGTACGCGCGTGAGAGGTTGTGAGAGTGATGACTGCCGCCGACGTGTTGACCGTCATCTCCCTGCTGCACGAGGCGAGGACCGACATCTGGATCGGCGGCGGCTGGGGCGTCGACGCGCTGCTCGGCGAGCAGACCCGCGACCACCGTGACCTGGACCTGATGCACCGCCAGGAACAGGAGCCGGCGGTGATGGCGGCCCTCGCGGACGCCGGTTTCGCGGAAACCCTGGACTGGCGGCCGGTCCGGTTCGTGGTCACGGCGCCGGACGGGCGGGAGATCGATCTGCATCCGCTGATCTTCGCCGAGGACGGCTCGGCGATGCAGCCATCACTTCAGCCGTCGCGTCCGTTCGTCTACCCCGCGTCGTGCTTCGTGACGGGCACGACATGGTTCAGCTGCGGCGGGTGTTCGGAATCGCGACTCACTTCTGATCCCGGTCGGACTCTTCACAGATGAGTACGGGAAGACGCGCGCCCCGGCTCTCCGCGATGCGCCGGACATCGGCCAACGCCTCGCCCATCCGGGCGAGCAGGAACCGGAGCTGCGCGGGTGTCGCCCGCCGGTCGGCGAGCATGTCGGCCACGTGGTCGAGGAGGTCGTCAGCCATTCCGAGCTGCACGCTCTCGACGGTGTCGGCCACGCGAGAGACATGGCCGGTGCCGTCGCCGACGAGGTAACAGGGCTTACCCTCCGACCCCGTCCAGGGCAGCAGTCGCGCGCCACCCGCGTCGTTCATGTCTCCCATCACTTGGCGCCCCTCACGACCTTCGAGGGCATGCCGCACGATCCCATGCCGATCCCGAGCAGGACGGTCGGCCCGTCCGCGTACCGGGGCGCTCGATCACGCCGTAGCAGCAGTGCGAAGAGGCGGGCGATGCGGTGACGCATGTCGTGAACTCCGTTCCGTAGCGATCCACTCACAGAGTGAGACGTCCCGGTCTAGGCTCGCCAAAGGGTCGCGTGTGACCAGGCATTCGTCACAAGGGAGTTGGCCATGAGCAACACGTACGGTGACTGGCTCAGGCAGCAGCGCGAGGCAGCGGGGCTGACGCAGGAGGAGTTGGCCGACCGGGCGATCATGACGCGTTCGCATATCGCGCATATTGAGGCGGGGCGGCGGGTGCCGTCGAAGGAGGATGCGCGGCGGCTGGACAGTGCCCTAAACACGGGGAATGTGCTGAGTACCTTTCTGCCGCAGGACGACGTGGCGGTCGCTGACTACTTCGAGGCAGTGCTCGCACTCGAACAACAGGCGGTGATGATCCGCGAGTTCGCGTTGGCGTACTTCCCGGGCATCCTCCAAACGAAAAGGTACGCGCGTGCGGTCCTGGGCTCGGCGTTCCCTCGCGTGAGCGAGGAGGAATGTGACAGGCGCCTCGTCACACGCCTTGAGCGCGCGAAGATTCTCGAAGACCCGGTGACGCCCGTGGTGTGGGTGCTGCTGGACGAGACGGTACTGCGACGCCCTGTGGCCAGTGAGGACGTCATGGCGGAGCAGATCATGCACGTCGTTCGTCTCGCCGAGACTGGACGCATCCGCGTCCATGTGATGCCGTTTGGTGTAGGCCATCACCCACTCATGCGGAGCATGCTCACGCTGATGTGCTTCGAGGACCAGCCGCCTCTCGCGTACACCGAGGGGCAGGAGATGGGGAAACTGCACGACTCCCCGTCCGTGGTCGGCCAGTTGCAGAGTCGCTACGCTCTCGCACTGAGCGACGCGATGCCGTTGAAGGAGTCACTGGCCCAGCTCAGGGCCACTGCTAAGGAGTACGGACACCATGACTGACCGAGCCATCCCGGACGCGGCCACGCTGAGCGGCTGGCGCAAGTCGTCCTACAGCGGCCCCAACGCCGACAGCTGCCTCGAAGTCCTCGACCACCACCCCTCCGGCGTACCCGTCCGCGATTCCAAGAACCCGCACGGCCCCGCCCTGCTCTTCCCGGAATCCAACTGGTCGGCATTCATCAGTGCGGTCAAGGGCGGCGACCTCCGCCCCTAGCCGTTGCCGTACTCGTCATGGCGGCGCAGCCAGTGCATCTGCTCGCCCTCCTCGTGGCGGCCCAGCGGCGCACGGTCGAGGAGGCCGTAGTAGGCCATGGCAGGCTCAAGGCCGCGCGCGGTGGTGACGTACGTCCGGTACACGGTGCTGTCCGAGAGGGTGTAGGCACTCAGCCCCGGTCCCTCAGTGACGTAACTGGCCACGTCCGTGCCGCACGCCTGCGCCATCTGGCGTACGGTCGCCGGGTAGCCGCCCTCCAGGAACGGCTTCAGCTCCTCTGCGGTGTAGACGAACCCCAGGTCGCGGTGGAAGTCGCTGCCGCCGCTGGAGACCCAGTCGAAGTTCCAGCCCATCCGCCGCCGGTAGCCGAGGAGTTTGTCGAGCGGTGCGCGTGAGGAGCAGATCAGCGTCACGTCACGGGCCTTGAGATGGACCGCGTTGGGGCTGAGGGTGTCCGCGATCGAGGAGCAGACCGGGCAGCCCGCCTCGTACGGCGGACCGAACATGAAGTGGTAGACGAGCAGCTGCGAGCGCCCGTCGAAGAGGTCGCCGAGCGACTTGGGTCCGTCCTCGGTGTCGAAGCCGTAGTCCTTCTCGACCGGCACCCAGGGAAGCTCCCGCCGCTTGCGGGCGAGCTCGTCGCCGCGACGGGTGAGCTCCTTCTCTTGGGCGAGCAACTCGGCTCGGGCTGCGTCGAACTCTTCCTGTGTGCCGACCCTGTGCTCGGGCATCGTCCTATCCCTCCTGTAGGGAGGTCATACGTCCACCGTACGCGCGCGGCGAAAAATTCTCTTTCCGGACTCCTATGCGTTGTCCTTTGCGTTGTCCTTTGCGTTGTCCTTTGCGTTCTCCTTTGCCTTTTCACAGCCGGGTGCCAGGTATGACACAGCGCGCACCCACCCCCGATTTGCACGATGCGGCCGTGACCTCTGCGACTTCTGCCACCGATACGCACGCCCACGCGACAATGCCCCCGCAGCCGCCGTCCCACGACACCGCTCCGCGCTGGTCGCTCCCCGCGCTGATCGCGATCCTGATCCTGGCGGCGGTGCTGTACTCCTGGAACCTGTCCGGCTCCAGCCTCAACAGCTTCTACAGCGCGGCCGTACTGAGCGGCACGCAGAGCTGGAAGGCGTGGTTCTTCGGCTCGCTGGACGCGGGCAACTTCCTGACCGTGGACAAGCCGCCGTTCGCCCTGATGGTGATGGGGCTGTCGTGCCGGGTCTTCGGCTACGGCACCTGGCAGATGATGCTGCCGATGATCCTGGTCGCGCTGGCGACGATCTGGATCGTGCACGCCTCGGTGAAGCGGGTGTGGGGCCACGGCGCGGCGACGGTCGCCGCGCTGGTGCTGGCCCTGACCCCGATCACGGTCGCCATCAACCGTGACAACAACCCCGACACTCTGCTGGTGTTCCTGATGGCCGGCGGCGCGGCGCTCGCCCTGCGGGCCGTCCACAACGGCAAGTTGCTGCCGCTGGTCGGCTCCGCGGTGTGCTTCGGCCTCGCGTTCAACACGAAGATGCTGCAGGGCTACATCGCGCTGCCCGCCGTCTTCGCGGTCTACCTCTACGCGGCCGAGCCGAAGCTCGTGAGGCGCATCGTGAATCTGCTCATCGCTGGTGTCGCGCTCGCCGTCTCCAGCTTCTGGTGGGCCGCGGCGGTCTCGCTCGTACCCGCCGACGAGCGCCCCTACATCGGCGGTTCGACGGACGGTACGGCCTGGGACCTGATCATGGGCTACAACGGCCTCGGCCGGATCCTCGGCGGCGAGGGCAACGGCGGAGGCGGGGGTGGCGGAGGCGGCGGCTTCTCCGGGACCGCCGGGATCGGCCGACTCTTCAACGACATCCTCGGCGGCCAGATCTCCTGGCTGATCCCCTTCGCGGCCCTCGCCTGCATCGGCGGACTCGTGCTGTGCGGGCGCGCCCCGCGCACCGACCTCACCCGCGCCGCGCTGCTGCTGTGGGGCGGCTGGACCGCGCTGCACTACCTGACCTTCGCCATGGCCGAGGGCACGATGCACCCCTACTACACGACCGCGCTCGCCCCCGGCATCGCGGCGCTGTGCGGAGGCGGCGGCGTGATGCTGCTGCGCGCGTTCCGCGCCGACAAGCGGTGGGCATGGGCGCTGCCGACGGGGCTGGCGGTCACGGCGATCTGGGCGGTCGTACTCCTGCGGCGGGCCTCCGGCTGGAACACCTGGCTGTGGCCGGCGATCGCCGTCGTCATGGCGCTGGCGATCGTGGGGCTGCTCGTCTCCCGGTCCGCGTCCGGCAACCGGCTGCGGCTGCTGGCGGCTTCCGTGACGGCGGCGATCGTCGCCGCGGTGGCGGGTCCGGCGGCGTACGCCTGGTCGGTGCCGTCCGGTTCGGGCGGCGGCATGGGCGGTACGAACCCGACGGCCGGGCCTTCGACGGGGAGCGGCTTCGGCGGCGGCCCCGGTGGGGGCGGCGGCCGAGGCGGCTTCGGCGGCGGGCAGATGCCGGGCGGCACCCAGCAGGGCGGCCAGAACAACCAGGCCGGCGGCCAGTACGGCCAGAACGGCGGCGGACAGATGATGCCGGGTGGCGGAAACGGCGAACTGCCCGCCGGCCAGAGCGGGCAGAGCAGTCAGAACGGCCAGGCTCCCGGCGGCACCGGCGAGATGGGCGGTACCCCGCCGAACGGCACCGGCGACGGCGGTACGGCCCCCGGCGGGACAGGCACCGGCAACGGCGGGGGAGGTGGGGCCCTGCCGGGCGGCATGGGCGGCGGCCGCTTCGGCGGAGGCGGCGGGATGGGCGGCGGCGCGAGCAGCGAGCTCATCACGTACCTCAAGAAGCACCAGGACGGCGCCAAGTGGCTGCTGGCGGTGTCGAGTTCGCAGAGCGCGGCGCAGCTGATCCTGAGCAGCGGTGAGCCCGTCATCTCCATGTGGGGCTGGTCCGGCAGCGACAAGGCGATGACGTTGGCCAAGCTCAAGGAGCTGGTGAAGAAGGGCGAGTTGCACTACGTCCAGATCGGTGGCGGCGGCATGGGCGGGGGCCCCGGCGGCGGCAGCAGCGTCAGCTCCGAGGTCACGGAGTGGGTGCAGAAGAACGGGACGGCGGTGAAGGAGAGCGAGTACAGCTCGGCTTCCAGCTCGGACACGGACTCCAACTCCAGCAACTCCTCCCAGAGCAACCAGTCGACCGTCTACCGCCTGGACCCGTCGGACGTCAGCTGACCCCGACCGACTCCACGTTCAACGGCCCCCAGCCCACCCGCCGGGGGCCGTTCCGCATTCCCGACCACGCGTCAACTCGCGTAGACAGCCCCGATTTGCCGTTTCCCGTCACCCAATGGACACGCGCAAGCCCTCGACACCACCGCATGTCCATGCCACTCTCCCGTTTGCCGCCTCCATTCAACCCGCGTAGATGGGACACCCCACATGCTGGCGACACGCATACGCCGCAGCCGCTGGAAGTCAGTGGCGCTGACGACGGCAGCCGTCCTGGTCGGCCTCACCACCCCGGCGCTCACCGCTTCCCCGGCCGCCGCGACGACGACGGAGTACGACGACACGTACTACGCCGACGCGATCGGCAAGTCCGGCACGGCCCTGAAGGACTCGCTGCACACGATCATCAGCGACCAGACGAAGATCTCCTACTCGGCAGTCTGGAACGCGCTGAAGGTAGCCGACCAGGACCCGAACAACAGCAGCAACGTCCTCCTGCTGTACAGCGGCGTCTCCCGCAGCAAGTCCCTCAACGGCGGCAGCACTGGCAACTGGAACCGCGAGCACACCTGGGCCAAGTCCCACGGCGACTTCGGCGAGGTGACCGGCCCCGGCACCGACCTGCACCACCTGCGCGCGTGCGACGTCCAGGTCAACAGCATCCGCGGCAACCTGGACTTCGACAACGGCGGCAGCGCCGTCACCAACGGCGGCGGCAGCACCGTCGACTCCGACTCCTTCGCGCCGCGCGCCGCGGACCGGGGCGACGTGGCCCGCATGATCCTCTACATGGCCGTGCGCTACGAGGGCGACGACGGCTTCGCCGACCTGGAGCCCAACGAGAGGGTCGGCAACGGCTCCGCCCCCTACATGGGCAAGCTCTCCGTCCTCAAGGCGTGGAACGAGGCGGACCCGCCGAGCGCCTTCGAGGAGCGCCGCAACGAGGTCATCTACGACAGCTACCAGCACAACCGCAACCCGTTCATCGACCACCCGGAGTGGGTCGAGGCGATCTGGTAGGCGACCGGGCCCTGCTCAGTCACCGTAGAGCCGTGGACGCGCCAGGGGCCTCGTCGGCCCCTGGCGCGCTCGGGCACCACCTGTGCAGCCGAATAACCTGCGCCGATCCGATGCCGTTGACCCGGCTATGAAGAAGATCAGCGCGCTCGCCGCGTTCACCATGGCAGCCCTCGTACTAGCCGGCCCGGCCCACGCCGACGACGGCGACCGGGGCCGTATCAACATCGCCGGCCACCGGGACCTCTCCACCGCCTACCTCTGCAGGCAGGCACTCGCGCTCGTACCGGTAGCCGTGCCGTGGACCGGTCCCGCGCTGGACGACGCCTGCTACAACCGCGACCACATCGACGACACGCGCGACGGCCGCTGAGGCATCACGTCGTGAGGTGCGTCGGCGCGAACATCCGCAGCACCGCCGGGAGGACGACCACCGACGGGCCGGGCTCGGACAGCGCCTTCGCCAGGTCGGCCTCCAGGGTCTCCGGGGTCGTACGGACCCCGGGGACGCCGAAGGACTCGGCCAGCGCCACGTAGTCCGGTCGCGTCAGTTCCGTTGCCGTGGCCTGGCCGAAGGCGTCCGTCATGTATTCGCGCAGGATGCCGTAGCCGCCGTCGTCGACGATGAGCCAGGTGACGTTCAGGTCGTACTGGCGTGCCGTCGCGAGCTCGGCGATCGAGTACAGGGCCCCTCCGTCGCCGGAGACCGCGAGGACCGGTCGGGTCGGGTCCGCGGCCGCCGCGCCGAGGGCTGCCGGGAAGCCGTAGCCGAGACCGCCGGCGCCCTGGGCGGAGTGCATGTGGTTGGGGCCCTTGGCGTCGAAGGCCGACCAGGCCCAGTAGGCCAGGATGGTCATGTCCCAGAAGGACGGGGAGTCGGCGGGCAGGGCACGGCGTACGGACGCCAACACTCCCTGTTCCAGGGTGAGTTCCTGGGCGGCGATGCGGTCGGCGACCTTCGCGAGGACCTCACGGACGCGCTCCGGCGCCGACGGGCCCGCCCGGCCGTCCTCGCGCTCCGTCACCGTCTCCAGCAGTGCCTGCAAGGCGAGCCGCGCATCCGCGTGGATGCCCAGCGCCGGGTGGTTGGACTCCAGCTTGCCGAGGTCGGCCTCGATCTGGATGACCCGGCCTCGCGGCTTGAACGTGTGGTAGTTCGAGGAGAGTTCGCCGAGGCCCGAGCCGACGACGAGGAGTACGTCGGCGTCCTCCAGGAAGTCGGTGGTGTGCCGGTCCTCGATCCAGGACTGGAGGGACAGGGGGTGCGTCCAGGGGAAGGCGCCCTTGCCGCCCGGCGTCGTGACGACCGGGGCCTGGAGCGTCTCCGCCAGCTGACGGAGCTTCCTCGATGCGTCCGCCCGTACCACTCCCCCGCCCGCGATGATCGCCGGGCGAGCGGCTCGGGACAGCAAGTCGGCTGCCACCGCCGTCAGTTCCGGGCGCGGCGGCAGCTCCTCGGGGAAGGCGTCGCCGCCCGTCACCACCGGGATCGACGTCTGCGCCAGCAGCACGTCCTGCGGGATCTCCACCCACACCGGCCCGTGCGGGGCCGTGAGCGCCGACTTCCAGGCCGCCTCGACGGCGGAGGGGATCTGGGACTGGGTGCGGACCGTGTGGACCGACTTCACCACGCCCCGGAACGAGGCCGCCTGGTCGGGGAGTTCGTGCAGGTAGCCGTGGCGGCCGCCGCCCAGGCCGGCCGTCGGGATCTGGCTGCTGATCGCCAGCACGGGGGCCGACGCCGCGGCCGCCTCCTGCAGCGCGGCCAGCGAGGTCAGCGCCCCCGGGCCCGTCGACAGCAGCAGCGGGGCAGCCTCGCCCGTGATCCGGCCGTACGCGTCCGCCGCGAACCCGGCGTTGTTCTCCACCCGCAGCCCGATGTACCGCAGGTCGGAGCGGCGCAGCGCGTCGAACATGCCCAGTGCGTGCTGGCCGGGCAGCCCGAAGACCGTCGTCGCGCCGAGCCCGGCCAGCGTCTCCACGACCAGGTCTCCGCCGTTGCGGCCGGCGGGAGGATTCAGAGCGGCTGCAATCTGCGCCTCCGTCGGGCGGAGTACCAGGTCGTGGTCGTGGGTCACTTGCCCTCGTTCTCCTTACGGGCCGCCGCGATCTGGCGGGACATGATCGTGGTCAGTTCGTACGCCGTGTGGGACGCGGCCACCGACGTGATCTCGGCGTGATCGTACGCGGGCGCCACCTCGACGACGTCCGCGGAGACCAGGTTGCAGGACGCCAGGCCGCGCAGGATCTCCAGCAGCTCGCGGGAGGTCATGCCGCCCGCCTCGGGGGTGCCGGTGCCGGGGGCGTGCGCCGGGTCGAGGCAGTCGATGTCGATGGAGATGTAGAGCGGGCGGTCGCCGATGCGCTGGCGCAGCTGGTCGGCGACCTCGTCGGCGCCGCGCCGGTAGACGTCAGCGGACGTGACGATGCCGAAGCCCATCTTCTCGTCGTCGGTCAGGTCCTGCTTGCCGTACAGCGGGCCGCGGATGCCGACGTGGGAGAGCGCCTCGGTGTCGAGGATGCCCTCCTCGACCGCGCGCCGGAACGGGGTGCCGTGGGTGTACTCCGCGCCGAAGTACGTGTCCCAGGTGTCGAGGTGGGCGTCGAAGTGGAGCAGCGCGACCGGGCCGTGCTTCTTGGCGACCGACCTCAGGAGGGGCAGCGCGATGGTGTGGTCGCCGCCCAGGGTCATCAGGCGGGCGCCCGTGCCGAGCAGGTCGTCCGCGGCAGCCTCGACCGTCTCGACGGCCTCGTTGATGTTGAACGGGTTCACCGCGATGTCCCCGCCGTCCGCCACCTGCGCGAGGGCGAAGGGAGAGGCGTCCTGCGCCGGGTTGTACGGGCGCAGCAGCCGGGAAGCCTCCCGGATCGCGTTGCCGCCGAAGCGGGCGCCCGGCCGGTACGAGACGCCCGAGTCGAACGGCACACCGACCACGGCGACATCGGCGCGGCCGACCTCGTCGAGGCGGGGCAACCGGGCGAAGGTCGCGGGTCCGGCGTACCGAGGGATACGGGAGGAGTCGACGGGGCCGCGGGGCGTCTCGTTGCCAGTCATCGTGAAATGCCTTCTTTCCTACGCTTCGTCGCGTATGTACTTCTGCCTGTGACTCTACTGGGGAGCCGGCACCGGTTCGGACACGAGTTCGGGGTTCCGCCCGGCAAGGCGCTCACGCCAGGCAGCGAGTACGGCCGCGTCGGTCGGCCTTGTCATCAAGGAGACGGCTATGTAGACGGCGAGGGAAGAGAGCAGGCCGTAGTAGACGGGCTCGTTGGCCAGGATGCCGTAGGTCGCCATCAGGCCGATGACGGCGAGACCGCCGACCGCGACGGAGGCGAGCGCGCCCTGGGCCGTGCCCCGCTTCCACAGCAGTCCGCCGAGGATCGGGACGAGGAGTCCGCCGACGAGCAGGTTGTACGCCACCGTCAGCGCCTCGACGACATTGTTCAGCGCGATGGCCGTAGCGATCACGGCGAGGCCCATGATGAGGATGAAGGCGCGGTTGCCCTGCACCTCGTCTCGCTCACCGGTCGTGATCCTCCCCCGCAGCCGCGACCAGATGTCGTTGTTGGCGACGGTCGCGCAGGCGATGAGCGCGCCGGAGGAGGTGGACATCACTGCGGCGAGGGCGGCGGCGAGCACCAACCCGCGTACGCCGACCGGGAGTTCGTCCTTGACGATGGTCGCGAACGCGTCGTCCGCACTGGCGAGCTTGGGGTAGAGCACCTTGGCCGCGGTGCCGATGACGGCGCCGGCGAGGGCGTAGGCGAGACAGTAGGTGCCGGCGACGGTGCCGCCCCACTTGGCGGTCCTGTCGCTGCGGGCGGTGAAGACGCGCTGCCAGATGTCCTGCCCGATGAGCATGCCGAAGGTGTAGATGAGCACGTAGGTGAAGATCGTCTCGCCGCCGATGCCGAGCGGGTCGAAGTACTCGGTCGGGAGCTTGGCCTTCATCTCGCTGAAGCCGCCCGCCTTGACGACGGCGATGGGCAGCAGGAGCAGCAGCACCCCGACCGTCTTCACCACGAACTGCACCATGTCGGTGAGGGTGATCGACCACATGCCGCCGAGCGTGGAGTAGGCGACGACGATCGAGCCGCCGAGGATGATCGCGACGGTGCGGTTCATGTCGAAGAGGACGTCGAAGATCGTGGCGTACGCGATGGTCGACGTGACCGCGAGCATGAGGGTGTACGCCCACATGACGACACCGGAGATGACACCGGCCCGGCCGCCGTAGCGCAGGTCGAGCATCTCGGAGACGGTGTAGACCTTCAGGCGGGCGATGCGGGCGGAGAAGAAGACGGAGAGGGCGAGGAGCCCGAGGCCGATGGTGAACACCATCCAGGCGCCGGAGAGCCCGTACTGGTAGCCGAGCCCCACACCGCCGATGGTGGACGCGCCGCCGAGGACGATCGCGGCCATGGTGCCGGAGTACATCGTCGGGCCGAGCCGCCGCCCGGCGACCAAAAACTCGCTCTTGGACTTGGCGCGGCGCATGCCCCACCAGCCCATGGCCAGCATGCCGGCCAGATAGACGACGATGACTGTGTAGTCGACGGCCACGGGGACCTCCCTCAATCGAACGCTCTAGTCGCCGGGGGGTGACAGACGTCGACACTAGGTGGCCGGAAAGCGACTGCGAAGTGTACGTTTCATCCATCCGCGGTTGCGTGACTGGAGGAAACATCCACATGCCGGACCCAGCCGTTCCGCCCACCCCACCGGTACCGCTCGCGGCGCTCCTGGCCCGCGAGGACCTGGGCCTGCGCCAGATCGCCGGCCCGCGGGACACGGACACTGGCACGGACACAGGCACAGGCACGGACACGGGCACGGTCATCCACTGGGCGCACACCTCGGAAATGGCCGATCCGTATCCGTATCTGCTGGGCGGCGAGCTGCTGCTGACGGCCGGGGTGCACATCCCGGAGGCGGCGGGTTCGGGGACCTACTTCGACGACTACGTGTCGAGGATCGTGGCGGCGGGCGGCGCGGCGCTCGGCTTCGGGCTCGCCCCCGTGCACGACACGGTGCCGCGCGCCCTGGTGGCGGCGTGCGACATGTACGGTCTGCCGCTTCTGGAGGTCCCGCCCCGGACGACGTTCTCGGGCGTGGCCCGCGCGGTCTGGCAGCTCATGGCCCAGGCCCGCCACGCCGAACTGCGGCGCGTGACGGAGGCCCAGCAGAGCCTGGCGGCAGCGGCCTCCCGCCCGGATCCGGTACGTGCGGTCCTGCGGCAGCTGGCCCAGCGGGTGGCGGGCTGGGCGGTGCTGTACGGGCCGGAGGGGGCGGTGATCGGGGAGGCGGGTCGGGGGCCCGAGGAGGCGGTGAGCGGGGCACTGGCCGAGCTCGCGGTGGTCGTACGCCCCTCGGGTCCGGGAACCCCCACCTCCGCATCCGACACCATCGCCGGCACCCACCTCGCCACCTACGCCCTCGGCGCCGGCCAGGGCTTCGTCCTCGGCGTCGCCGCCCCGCACCGCGACCCCGGCGACCACACCATCGCCTCCGTCGCCGCCGTACTCCTCTCCCTGCTCACCGGCGAGCACCAGAGCGGCTCGGGAGCGGACCGTTCGTCGGCTCTCGTACGGCTGCTGCTGGGCGCCGAGCCGCAGGCGGTGGCCCCGCTGCTCGGCGCCGACCGGTGGCTCGTGGTGCACGGCCGCCCCGACACCCAGCCCTGCGATCCGGTCGCGGCCTCGGCGCTGGGCGCGGCGCTCGGCTCCCCGCTGGTCGACCTGGCGCGGGACGTCGTACGCGTCCTCGTCCCGGCGGACCGCGAACCGGTCCCGCAGTCCGGCTGGACCCTGGGCGTCAGCGCCCCCACGACCCCGCACGACTGGCCGACGGCCGACACCCAGGCGGCCCGGGCCCTGTCCCGGGCGAGGGCCACCCGCACGCCCCTGTTCCGGCACGGCACCCACCGCCCGGCCCTCACGGACCTGCTCTCCCCCGACGAGGCGGAGGCCCACGCCCGCGCCCTCCTCGCGCCCCTCACCGGTCCCCTCACGGAGACCCTGCGCACCTGGCTCTCCCTGCACGGCAGTTGGGACCGCACGGCCGTCGCCCTGTCCGTCCACCGCAACACCGTCCGGCAACGGATCGCCCGTTGCGCGGTGCTCCTCGACTCGGACCTGGACGACCCGGACGTACGCATGGAGTTGTGGTTCGCCCTGCGTCACAGCGAACGGTGATCCACACCGAACGGTGATCTACACAGTGACCCGCGTCGCACGCGCACCGGACGCGGGCGTTCCGACAGTTGTCTGCCTCACAATGGGGACCATGCCGATACCCGGGACACCCAGCCGCGCCGAGCTCGTCGACCACCTCGTCAGAACCCGTATCGCGGGTGACGTCGCCACTCCCCGCGAGAACAACCTCTCCCACTACCGCAAGCTGGCGAACGGCGACCGCCACTACTGGCTCGGCCTGGAACTCGGCGACCGCTGGACCGACGAGCAGGACGTCCTCGCGGTGATGGCGGAGCGCGTCGGGGTGAACGACGACGCGGAGCACCGCCATGGCCAGGACACCATCGACCCCGAGCTGACGGTGGCCGCCCTGGAGCGCATGGCGGGCCGCCTGCGCAAGGCGGCGGACGGTCAGCAGCGGGTGCTGTTCGCGACCGGCCACCCGGGCGGCCTGCTGGACGTCCACCGCGCCACGGCGGCGGCGTTGCGCACGGCGGGCTGCGAGATCGTCGTCATCCCGGAGGGCCTGCAGACGGACGAGGGCTACGTCATGCAGTTCGCCGACGTGGCGGTCCTGGAGCACGGCGCCACCCTCTGGCACACCCACTCCGGCGAGCCGATGAAGGCCATCCTGACGGGACTTGAGCGCGCGGGCCGTCCGCTGCCGGACCTGGTCGTCGCGGACCACGGCTGGGCGGGATACGCCGGCCAGCACGGGGTGGACTCCGTCGGTTACGCCGACTGCAACGACCCGGCGCTGTTCCTCGCGGAGTCGGAGGGCACGGTGCAGGTGGTGGTCCCGCTGGACGACCACGTCATCAGCCCGCGTTTCTACGACCCGATGACGGCGTACCTGCTGGGCGAGGCGGGCCTGGTCGAGTAGGGGTTGCATTCGCTTCACCGCAGCCCCTCCTGACGCCGCCCTTAGGTCAAGACTTCGTAAAATGGCGCGCATGATCATCGCTGTTGCGCCCGAAGCGCCCGTCGGCGGAGTCGCCGGATGGGCCGCCGACCTGATGGAGAAGCTGGGCGGGCCGGGCGCCGGGCTGGCCATCGCCCTGGAGAACCTCTTTCCGCCGCTGCCGAGCGAGGTGATCCTGCCGCTGGCGGGGTTCACGGCGAGCCAGGGCCGGATGGACGTCGCCGCCGCGGTCGCCTGGACGACGGTGGGTTCGCTGGTGGGCGCACTCGCCCTGTATCTGCTCGGCGCGCTCTTCGGCCGCGACCGGCTGCTCGCGGTGGCGGCGCGGCTGCCGCTGGTGAAGGTCGCGGACGTGGAACGCACCGAGGCGTGGTTCGTCCGGCACGGCACCAAGGCCGTGTTCTTCGGCCGCTTCGTGCCCATCTTCCGCAGCCTGATCTCGATCCCGGCCGGCGTGGAACGCATGCGGCTGCCCATATTCCTGGCCCTCACCGGGGCGGGCAGCCTCATCTGGAACACCGCCTTCATCGCCGCCGGTTACGCCCTCGGCGCCCGCTGGCACGAGGTCACCGACCTGGTGGGGCTCTACTCCAAGGTGTTTCTGGCGATCGTGGGCGTGCTGGCTGTCGGGCTCCTGGGCGTACGACTGTCCCGGGCGCGACGGGGCGCGGCGCGAGGTGAGGCGAGTGAGGCGAGCTGAGGCGAGGTGACGGATGAGCCGTCACCGCGGAATCCGGACCACACCCTCCTGGATCACCGACACCGCCAGTTGCCCGTCCTGCGTGTAGATGCGGGCCTGTCCGAGCCCTCGTCCGCCGTGCGCCGAGGGTGACTCCTGGTCGTACAGCAGCCACTCGTCCGCGCGGAACGGCCGGTGGAACCACATCGCGTGGTCCAGCGAGGCGCCGACCACGTCCCCGACGGCCCAGCCGCCCCGCCCGTGCGCCAGCAGCACCGAGTCGAGGAGGGTCATGTCCGAGACGTACGTGGCGAGTACGACGTGCAGGAGAGGGTCGTCGGCCAGCTTGCCGTTGGTGCGGAACCAGACCTGGGAGTGCGGTTCGCGGGGCTCGCCGAACTTGCCGTACGGCGGCTCGTCGACGTACCGCAGGTCGACGGCCTCGCGTGCCTCGAGGAACCTCTCGAGGATCTCGGGCGCGATGTGGTCGTAGCCGCGCAGCCGTTCCTGGGAGGTGGGCAGGCCGGCCGGGTCGGGCGCGGGCGGCATCGGGGTCTGGTGGTCGAGGCCCTCCTCGTGCGTCTGGAAGGACGCCGACAGGGAGAAGATCGGCCGGCCGTGCTGGACCGCCACCACGCGACGGGTGGTGAAGGAGCGGCCGTCGCGGATGCGCTCGACGGTGTACACGATGGGCGCGCCCGGGTCACCGATGCGCAGGAAGTACGCATGCAGGGAGTGGGCGTGCCGGTCCTCGGGGACCGTACGCCCGGCGGCGACCAGCGCCTGGGCCGCGACCTGCCCGCCGAAGACACGCGGGACGACGGCGGACCGGGACTGGCCGCGAAAGATGTTCTCCTCGATCTGCTCCAGGTCGAGCAGATCGAGGAGATCTTGTAGTGCCTGGCTCATGGCAGACAGTTGTACCCGCCAGTCATTTCCTGGGGTTTCGAGGCCCTTACAGACCCATGTCCTTGGCGATGATCGTCTTCATGATCTCGCTGGTGCCGCCGTAGATGCGGTTGACGCGGTTGTCCGCGTACAGGCGGGCGATCGGGTACTCGTTCATGAAGCCGTAGCCGCCGTGCAGCTGCAGGCAGCGGTCGATCACGCGGTGCGCGACCTCGGTGCAGAAGAGCTTCGCGGACGCGGCCTCGGCGGGGGTCAGCTCGCCCGCGTCCAGCGCCTCCAGCGCGCGGTCGGCGACGGCCTCGGCCGCGTCGACCTCGGCCTGGCAGGCGGCCAGCTCGAACTTGGTGTTCTGGAAGGCGGCGACCGGCTTGCCGAAGACGGTGCGCTCCTGCACGTACTGCTGAGCGAACCGGACGGCGGCCTTGGCCTGCGCGTAGGCACCGAAGGCGATGCCCCAGCGCTCGGAGGCGAGGTTGTGGCCGAGGTAGTAGAAGCCCTTGTTCTCCTCGCCGAGGAGGTCCTCGACGGGGACCTTCACGTCGACGAACGCCAGCTCGGCGGTGTCGGAGGTCTTCAGGCCGAGCTTGTCGAGCTTGCGGCCGACGGAGTAGCCCTCGGACTTGGTGTCCACGGCGAACAGGGAGATGCCGTGGCGGCGGTCCTCGGCGCTGGGCGCGTCGGTGCGGGCGCAGACGATCACGCGGTCGGCGTGCACACCGCCGGTGATGAAGGTCTTGGCGCCGTTGAGGACGTAGTGCGTGCCGTCCTCGGAGAGCTTGGCGGTGGTCTTCATGCCCGCGAGGTCGGAGCCGGTGCCCGGCTCGGTCATCGCCAGCGCCCACATCTCCTCACCGGAGACGAACTTCGGCAGGAACCGCTTCTTCTGCTCGTCGGAGGCGAGCATCTTGATGTACGGCAGGCCGAGCAGCACGTGCACGCCGGAGCCACCGAACTGGACGCCCGCGCGAGACGTCTCCTCGTACATCACGGCCTCGAACTTGTACGAGTCGATGCCGGCGCCGCCGTACTCCTCGTCGACGCGGATGCCGAAGACGCCGAGCTCGGCGAGCTTGTAGTAGAAGTCGCGCGGCGCCTGGCCGGCCGCGAACCACTCGTCGTAGACCGGGACGACCTCGGCCTCGATGAAGGCGCGGATGGTCTCCCGGAACGCCTCGTGATCCTCGTTGAACACCGTACGGCGCACGCCGCCCACCTCCACCGGTACATGTCTAAGCGCTTGCTCACTCAACCGTACCGGCGAGTATCAACGGGCGTCCAGGGGTCAAGGTCCGTAACGCTCGTCACGCTCAGAGCCGTACGTCACCCCGGTGCTCGTAATCCAGCCCGTGCTCGGCGCAGGGCTGCCCCGCATCACGCGGGCAGATCATCGAGTACGCGGCGACCCGCGCCCGGTACACCCGCCACGGCGCCGGCGGGCGCACCTCCGCCAAGGCGAGCTTGCGTCCACCGCGCTCACCGGGGCCCGGAATGACCCGCAGGCCCTCCAGCATCTCGTCGCCCTGCACTTCCACGGCCATGGCGGTCATATACAGCGCACGGGGGCTCGCCGTGCCGACACGCGCGCGTGAGTCGTGGATGACGATCCCGATCCGGGGCTCATGGGCGATATTGCGGGAGTGCGTGACCTCGGGGGACGAGACCCAGTAGAAGTCCCGTCCGTCCTCGGTGGAGTAGTAGACGGGCGAGGCCCAGGGAGCGCCGTCCGAGCCCACGGTGGCCAGCACCATGTACAAGTTCTCGTCGATGATCACACGTGCGGCACTGCGGGTGTCGTCAGCCATACATCCCCCTTGCTCATCCGATCGGAGCCCTACTCCACCCCGGCCGCCCCGAACGCCCCCCGAGCCATCCGGTGCAGCAGCTCCGCCGTGCCCCCCCGCCCCGGCAGCGACCCCGGCCGCCCCAGGTGCGGCGTCGAGTTCAGCAGCCCGAACACCGAGTGCACGGCCGAGCGGGCCGTCGGCTCGGTGAGGTCCGGGTAGACCTCGCGCACCACCTCCACCCACAGCTCGACGTACTGCCGCTGCAGCTGCCGTACGAGCTTGCGGTCGCTGTCGCGCAGGCGGTCCAGCTCGCGGTCGTGCAGGGTGATGAGGGGGCGGTCGTCGAGGGCGAAGTCGATGTGGCCCTCGATGAGGGAGTCGAGGACCGCCTCGGCCGGCACCCCGTCGGCCTCCGCGAGGCGTCGCTTCGCGCCCGTCAGCAGCTGGCCGCTGATGCCGACCAGCAGCTCGGCGAGCATCGCGTCCTTGCCGGCGAAGTGCCGGTAGAGACCGGGGCCGCTGATGCCCACGGCGGCGCCTATCTCGTCGACACCGACGCCGTGGAATCCACGCTCGGCGAAGAGCCGCGCGGCCTCCTTGAGGATCTGTTCGCGGCGGGTCGGGGCGTCGGTTCTGGTGGCCATGCAAGCAATTCTAGACAGGGAGGTTAGCGGTCGTTAACCTGAAGGAAATGCGTTAACGCTCATTAACTGGTGGACCACTGGTGAGGGGACCGCAGGATGCACGAGGCACCGGAGCTTGTGAGCGCGGCAGATCCCGCGTCTCAGGCCTGGCGGGCCAACGAGGAGGCCCATCGGGCGCTGGTGGAGGAGCTGCGCGGCAAGCTCGCCGCCGCCCGGCTGGGAGGCGGCGAGAAGGCACGCGCCCGGCACACCGCGCGCGGGAAGCTGCTGCCCAGGGACCGGGTGGACACCCTCCTCGACCCCGGCTCCCCCTTCCTGGAGCTCGCTCCTCTCGCGGCCGACGGCATGTACGAGGGACAGGCCCCGGCCGCCGGCGTCATCGCCGGGATCGGGCGGGTCGGCGGGCGCGAGTGCGTGATCGTCGCCAACGACGCCACGGTCAAGGGTGGGACGTACTACCCGATGACCGTGAAGAAGCATCTGCGGGCTCAGGAGGTCGCGCTCGACAATCGCCTCCCCTGTCTCTATCTCGTCGACTCCGGCGGTGCCTTCCTGCCCATGCAGGACGAGGTCTTCCCGGACCGCGAGCACTTCGGGCGGATCTTCTACAACCAGGCCCGGATGTCCGGGGCCGGGATCCCGCAGATCGCCGCCGTGCTCGGCTCGTGCACCGCCGGGGGCGCCTACGTCCCCGCCATGAGCGACGAGGCCGTCATCGTCCGCGACCAGGGCACGATCTTCCTCGGCGGTCCCCCGCTGGTGAAGGCCGCCACCGGTGAGGTCGTCACGGCGGAGGAGCTCGGCGGCGGCGACGTCCACGCGCGCGTGTCGGGTGTCACCGACCATCTCGCCGAGGACGACGCGCACGCCCTGCGGATCGTGCGGAACATCGTCGCCACGCTCCCCGCGCGCGGGACCCTGCCGTGGGAGGTCCAGCCCGCCGTCGAGCCCAAGGTCGACCCCTACGGCCTCTACGGCGCCGTTCCCGTCGACTCCCGCACCCCCTACGACGTACGCGAGATCATCGCGCGCGTGGTCGACGGCTCCCGCTTCTCGGAGTTCAAGGCCGAGTTCGGCCAGACCCTGGTCACCGGCTTCGCCCGCATCCACGGCCACCCGGTCGGCATCGTCGCCAACAACGGCATCCTGTTCTCCGAGTCGGCCCAGAAGGGCGCCCACTTCATCGAGCTGTGCGACCAGCGCGGGATCCCGCTGGTCTTCCTGCAGAACATCTCCGGGTTCATGGTCGGCAAGGACTACGAGGCGGGCGGCATCGCCAAGCACGGCGCCAAGATGGTGACGGCGGTGGCCTGCACGCGCGTGCCGAAGCTGACAGTGGTGGTCGGCGGGTCGTACGGCGCGGGGAACTACTCCATGTGCGGGCGCGCGTACTCCCCCCGCTTCCTGTGGATGTGGCCGGGCGCCAAGATCTCCGTCATGGGCGGCGAGCAGGCCGCCTCCGTCCTCGCGACCGTCAAGCGGGACCAGTTGGAGGCGCGGGGCGAGGACTGGCCCGCGGAGGCCGAGGAGTCCTTCAAGGCGCCGATCCGTGAGCAGTACGAGCGCCAGGGGAACGCCTACTACGCGACGGCCCGCCTCTGGGACGACGGCGTGATCGACCCGCTGGAGACCCGTCAGGTGCTGGGCCTCGCCCTGACCGCCTGTGCCAACGCGCCCCTGGGTGAGCCCCAGTTCGGCGTCTTCCGGATGTGAGGGGGACTGTGACGATGACGATGCCGACGACAACGACGACGCCGCAGACCATGTTCGACACGGTCCTCGTGGCCAACCGGGGCGAGATCGCCGTCCGCGTGATCCGCACGCTCCGCTCGCTGGGCGTGCGCTCGGTGGCCGTCTTCTCCGACGCGGACGCCGACGCACGGCACGTCCGGGAGGCGGACACGGCGGTACGGATCGGTCCGGCGCCGGCCGCCGAGAGCTATCTGTCCGTGGAGCGGCTGCTGGAGGCGGCGGCCCGCACGGGCGCCCAGGCCGTCCACCCCGGCTACGGCTTCCTCGCGGAGAACGCCGGCTTCGCGCGCGCGTGCGCCGACGCCGGGCTCGTCTTCGTCGGGCCGCCCGCCGACGCCATCTCCCTGATGGGCGACAAGATCCGCGCCAAGGAGACGGTGAAGGCGGCCGGGGTGCCGGTCGTGCCGGGCTCCAGTGGCAGCGGGCTCACGGACGGCCAACTCGCCGACGCCGCCCGTGAGATCGGCATGCCCGTACTGCTCAAGCCCTCCGCCGGTGGTGGCGGCAAGGGCATGCGGCTGGTGCGGGACGCGGCCGTGCTGGGCGACGAGATCGCCGCCGCCCGCCGCGAGGCCCGCGCCTCCTTCGGTGACGACACGCTCCTCGTCGAGCGGTGGATCGACCGGCCCCGGCACATCGAGATCCAGGTGCTGGCGGACGGACACGGCCACGTCGTCCATCTCGGCGAGCGCGAGTGCTCGCTGCAACGGCGGCACCAGAAGATCATCGAGGAGGCGCCGAGTGTGCTGCTCGACGAGGAGACCCGGGCGGCGATGGGCGAGGCGGCCGTGCAGGCGGCGCGCTCGTGCGGCTACCGGGGCGCGGGCACGGTGGAGTTCATCGTGCCGGGCGGCGATCCCTCCTCGTACTACTTCATGGAGATGAACACCCGCCTCCAGGTGGAGCACCCCGTCACCGAGCTGATCACGGGCCTGGACCTGGTGGAGTGGCAGCTGCGGGTGGCGGCGGGTGAGCAACTGCCGTACAAGCAGGACGACATCACGCTCACCGGGCACGCGGTCGAGGCCCGCATCTGCGCCGAGGACCCCTCCCGTGGATTCCTCCCCTCGGGCGGCACGGTCCTCAAGCTGCACGAGCCCCAGGGCGACGGCATCCGCACCGACTCCGGGCTCAGCGAGGGCACCGAGGTCGGCAGCCTGTACGACCCGATGCTGTCCAAGGTGATCGCATACGGCCCTGACCGCGCCACCGCGCTCCGCAAGCTCCGGGCGGCCCTCGCGCAGACGGTCACGCTGGGCGTGCAGACGAACGCCGGGTTCCTGCGGCGGCTGCTCGCGCATCCTGCGGTCGTCGCGGGTGAGTTGGACACGGGGCTGGTCGAGCGCGTGGTGGACGACCTGGTCTCCACCGACGTACCGGACGAGGTGTACGAGGCCGCGGCGGCCGTGCGCCTGGACGCTCTGCGGCCTAGTGGTGAGGGGTGGACCGATCCGTTCTCCGTGCCGAGCGGATGGCGCATGGGCGGCGAGCCCAGGCCCGTCGGCTTCCCTCTGCGGATCACCGACCCCGTGGAGTACGTCCCGCGCGGCGCCCACACCGTCACGGACGACCGTGTGGCCGTCACCCTCGACGGTGTCCGCCACACCTTCCACCGCGCCGCCCTGCCGGACGGCACCTGGCTGGGCCGCGACGGCGACGCCTGGCACGTGCGCGACCACGATCCGGTGGCCGCCTCGCTCACCGGCGCCGCACACGCGGGCGCCGACTCGCTCACCGCGCCCATGCCAGGGACCGTGACGGTGGTGAAGGTCGCCGTCGGGGACGAAGTGGCCGCCGGGCAGAGCCTGCTGGTCGTCGAGGCGATGAAGATGGAGCACGTCATCTCCGCCCCGCACGCCGGCACGGTCGCCGAACTGGACGTCACGCCCGGCACGACGGTCGCCATGGACCAGGTCCTGGCGGTCGTCGCACCTCACGAGGAGGCGGCGGAATGACAGTCGAGGGTCTCCCCATGGCCGTACCGGCGGCGGGTCTGCCCGCCCGCGTCCGCATCCACGAGGTCGGCGCGCGCGACGGCCTGCAGAACGAGAAGTCGACCGTGCCGACCGAGGTCAAGGCGGAGTTCGTCCGCCGCCTCGCCGACGCGGGACTGACGACCATTGAGGCCACCAGCTTCGTCCACCCCAAGTGGGTGCCCCAACTCGCCGACGCCGAGCAGCTGTTCCCGCTCGTCGCCGGCCTGCCGGTGGACCTGCCGGTCCTCGTGCCGAACGAACGCGGCCTGGATCGGGCCCTGTCGCTGCACGCGACCCGGGTCGCCGTCTTCGCGAGCGCCACCGAGTCCTTCGCGAAGGCCAACCTCAACCGCACGGTGGACGAGGCGCTGGCCATGTTCGAGCCGGTGGTGACGAAGGCGCAGGCGCAGGACCTCCACGTCCGCGGCTATCTCTCGATGTGCTTCGGCGACCCGTGGGAGGGGGCCGTCCCGGTTCCCCAGGTCGTCCGGGTCTGCCGGGCGCTGGTCGACATGGGCTGCGACGAGCTGAGCCTCGGCGACACGATCGGGGTCGCGACCCCGGGGCACGTGACAGCGCTTCTGGCGGCGCTGGAGGAAGCCGGCATCCCGGCGGCAGCTGTGGGTGTCCACTTCCACGACACCTACGGCCAGGCACTGGCCAACACCTACGCCGCCCTCCAACACGGAGTCACCACGGTGGACGCCTCCGCGGGCGGCCTCGGCGGCTGCCCGTATGCCAAGTCCGCCACCGGCAACCTCGCCACCGAAGACCTCGTGTGGATGCTGCGGGGCCTCGGCATCGACACCGGAGTCGACCTCGACCGCCTCGTCGCCACGAGCGCGTGGATGGCCGAGCAACTGGGCCGACCCAGCCCGTCCCGCACCGTACGAGCCCTCTCCCACAAGGAGCAGTGACCAACCATGGACCACCGTCTCTCCCCCGAACTGGAGGAACTCCGCCGCACGGTTGCGGAGTTCGCCCACGACGTCGTGGCGCCCAAGATCGGCGACTTCTACGAGCGTCATGAGTTCCCGTACGAGATCGTGCGGGAGATGGGCCGTATGGGCCTGTTCGGTCTGCCGTTCCCGGAGGAGTACGGCGGCATGGGCGGCGACTACCTGGCGCTGGGCATCGCGCTGGAGGAGCTGGCCCGCGTGGACTCCTCGGTCGCGATCACCCTCGAAGCGGGCGTCTCGCTCGGCGCGATGCCGATCCATCTCTTCGGCACGGACGAGCAGAAGCAGGAGTGGCTCCCGCGTCTGTGTTCCGGTGAGATGCTCGGCGCTTTCGGGCTGACCGAGCCCGACGGCGGCTCGGACGCGGGCGCGACCCGTACGACGGCCCGGCTCGACCCGGAGACCGACGAATGGGTGATCAACGGCACCAAATGCTTCATCACCAACTCCGGCACGGACATCACCGGCCTGGTCACGGTCACGGCGGTCACCGGCCGCAAGCCGGACGGCAAGCCGCTCATCTCGTCGATCATCGTCCCGTCCGGCACCCCCGGCTTCACGGTCGCGGCCCCGTACTCCAAGGTCGGCTGGAACGCCTCCGACACCCGTGAGCTCTCCTTCGCGGACGTCCGCGTCCCGGCGGCCAACCTCCTGGGCGAGGAGGGCCGCGGCTACGCCCAGTTCCTGCGCATCCTGGACGAGGGCCGCATCGCCATCGCGGCGCTGGGGACGGGCCTCGCGCAGGGCTGCGTCGACGAGTCGGTGAAGTACGCCAAGGAGCGCCACGCCTTCGGCCGCCCCATCGGCGCCAACCAGGCCATCCAGTTCAAGATCGCCGACATGGAGATGAAGGCCCACACGGCCCGCCTGGCCTGGCGCGACGCGGCGAGCCGCCTGGTCGCCGGCGAACCCTTCAAGAAGGAGGCCGCGCTGGCGAAGCTGTACTCGTCGACGATCGCGGTGGACAACGCCCGCGACGCGACGCAGATCCACGGCGGCTACGGCTTCATGAACGAGTACCCGGTCGCCCGCATGTGGCGGGACTCCAAGATCCTGGAGATCGGGGAGGGAACGAGCGAGGTGCAGCGGATGCTGATCGCGCGGGAGTTGGGGCTGGCGGGCTGATCCCGTCGCGGCGAGGCCCAACAACCCTTGATTTCAAGGAAGTTGGGCCTCGCGGGCTGAGCGCACATCCCGCACAGCCCGCACACAGCTTCGATCACAAGGGCCCCCACCCCTGGGACATCAGATGAGGTTAGGCTAACCTATCTTCGAATTGTCCGGCCGGTGATCCGCCCTGTTCGAAAGCAGCGTACTCATGTCCAACGCAAGAGCCACCCACCTCACCCGCCGCGGCATCCTCGCCGCGGGTGGCGCCCTCGGCCTCGGTGCCGTGCTCGCGGCCTGCGGAGACGACGACGCGAAAAGCGAGGGCTCCAGCGAGGCCACGACCGCTGCCAAGTCCGGCCCCTGGACGTTCAAGGACGACCGCGGCACCACCGTGAAGCTCGACAAGGTCCCGACGAAGATCGTCGCCTTCGTCGGTGTCGCGGCCGCCCTGTACGACTACGGCATCGAGGTCAAGGGCGTCTTCGGCCCGACGAAGACGCAGGACGGCAAGGCCGACGTCCAGGCCGGCGACATGGACGTCAGCAAGCTGACCGTCTTCGGCAACGTCTGGGACCAGTTCAACGTCGAGCAGTACGCGGCGTTCGCCCCCGAGGTCCTCATCTCCACGACCTTCGACAGCGCCGGCACCCTCTGGTACGTCCCCGAGGCATCCAAGGACAAGATCGCCAAGCTCGCCCCGAGCGCCGCGATCTCCGTCTACGACCGCCAGCTGACCAAGCCGCTGGAGCGGATGTGGGAGCTGGCCGAGTCGCTCGGCGCGGACATGAAGGCCGACAAGGTCGCCCAGTCCAAGAAGGACTTCGAGGCCGCCGCCGAGCGGCTGCGCAAGGCCGCGAAGGCTCGTCCCGAGATCAAGGTGCTGGCCGGTTCCGCCAGCCAGGACATCTTCTACGTCTCCGGCACCAACCTCTCCATCGACCTCGAGTACTTCAAGGCCCTCGGCGTGAACTTCGTCGAGCCGCCGGAGAAGGCCAAGGAGGAGGGCGGCTGGTACGAGACCCTCAGCTGGGAGAACGTCGACAAGTACCCGGCCGACATCATCATGATGGACGACCGGTCCTCGACGATTCAGCCGGCCGACATCACCGAGGCGACCTGGAAGAAGCTGCCTGCGGTGAAGGCCGGGCAGGTCATCGCGCGTTCGCCCGAGCCGATTCTTTCCTACGCCAAGTGCACGCCGCTGCTGACCAGCCTGGCCGAGGCCATCGAGAAGGCCAAAAAGGTCGCCTAAACAAGGGCCACTTGAGGTTGCGGGGCGACTGCGGGCCGGTTGTGGCTGGTCGCGCAGTTCCCCGCGCCCCTGAGGTTGGCACCCCTGACGTCGATTCAGGAGTTACCCCCATGACCACGGCTGTCGCCGCCCCGTTCCGTTTCTTCTCCCTCCAGGTCGTACGGACGAGGCGGCTCGGGCCGTCTCTGGTCCGGGTCACCTTCGGCGGGGACGATCTGCAGTACTTCTTCTCCGACGGGCGTGACCAGTCCCTGTCGCTGTTCCTGCCGCATCCGGGGCAGAGCGAGCCGCAGGTCCCCCTTGAGTTCGGTGACGGCTGGTGGCAGGGGTGGCGTGAACTCCCCGACGACGTACGGGCCGTGATGCGGTCGTACACGCTCCGCGCTCTGCGCCGGAACCCCGACGAGATCGACATCGACTTCGTGCTGCACACCCCGGCCGGCCCCGCCTCCCACTGGGCCTCCCGTGCCGCCGCCGGCGATCGCGTCCTGCTGCTCGGCCCGGCGATCGCCGACAACCGGGCGATCCGGTTCCGGCCGGCCGACGACACCGACCTCGTGGTGATCTGGGGCGACGAGACCGCCGTACCCGCCGTCTCCGCCATCCTCGAATCCCTCCCGGCCGGCACCCGTGCCCGGGTATGGCTGGAGGTGCACGACGCCGGGGACATCCAGGACCTGGAGACCGACGCCGACGCCGAGATCACCTGGCTGGTCCAGGAGGAGGCCGTCAGCGCCATCCGCGCCGCTCAACTCCCGCCCGCCAACCACCCGTACGTCTGGATCGCGGGCGAGTCCGGCTCCGTGAAGGCGCTGCGCCGGCACTTCGTCCAGGAGCGCGGCGTCGACCGTCGCCGGGTCACCTTCGTGGGGTACTGGAGGCAGGGCCTGACGGAGGAACAGCTGCGCGCGCAGGAGTAACTGCCCCTGGCTGCAAGGCGATCGGGCAGCCACTGCGACCACAAGTGACCGTAGTCACCCTTGATGCTGCCCAGATCCAAAGTTAGTTAGGTTAGCCTTGCCTAAGTTGAACCCCGCACTTCACGGCCCGTCCCCACCGGAGGACCTCCCCATGCGCTCGCACCTGCTCAATGACACGACCGCGGAGCAGTACCGCCGCTCCGTGACCGAAGGTATAGAGCGGGTGGCAGCCAAACTCGCCGCCACCGACCGTCCGTTCACCGGCGTCACGGTCGACGCCCTCGCCCCCACCATCGACGCGATCGACCTCGACCAGCCGCTGCTCGACACCGCCGCGGTCCTGGACGAGCTGGAGGACGTCTACCTCCGGGACGCGATCTACTTCCACCACCCCCGCTACCTCGCCCACCTCAACTGCCCGGTCGTCATCCCGGCCGTGCTCGGCGAGGCGATCCTCTCCGCCGTCAACTCCTCCCTGGACACCTGGGACCAGTCGGCCGGCGGCACCCTGATCGAGCGCAAGCTCATCGACTGGACGACCGCCCGAATAGGCCTCGGCGAGAACGCCGACGGTGTCTTCACCTCGGGGGGAACCCAGTCCAACCTCCAGGCCCTGCTCCTCGCCCGTGAGGAGGCGAAGTCCGACAGCCTGGCCAAACTGCGCATCTTCGCCTCCGAGGTCAGCCACTTCAGCGTGAAGAAGTCCGCGAAACTGCTGGGCCTCGGCCAGGACTCCGTGGTCTCCATCCCCGTCGACCACGACAAGCGCATGCAGACCGTCGCCCTCGCCCACGAGCTGGAGCGCTGCCGCAAGGACGGCCTGATCCCCATGGCGGTCGTCGCGACCGCCGGCACCACCGACTTCGGTTCCATCGACCCGCTGCCCGAGATCGCCGAGCTGTGCGAGCAGTTCGGCACCTGGATGCACGTCGACGCCGCCTACGGCTGCGGTCTGCTCGCCTCCGTGAAGTACCGGGGTCGCATCGACGGCATCGAGCGCGCCGACTCGGTCACCGTCGACTACCACAAGTCCTTCTTCCAGCCGGTGAGTTCGTCGGCCGTGCTGGTCCGGGACGCCTCGACGCTCCGCCACGCCACCTACCACGCGGAGTACCTCAACCCGCGCCGTATGGTCACCGAGCGCATCCCCAACCAGGTCGACAAGTCCCTGCAGACCACCCGCCGTTTCGACGCCCTGAAGCTGTGGATGACCCTGCGCGTGATGGGCGCCGACGGCATCGGGCAGCTCTTCGACGAGGTCTGCGACCTGGCGGTGGAGGGCTGGAAGCTGCTGGCCGCCGACCCGCGCTTCGACGTGGTCGTGGAGCCCACGCTCTCCACCCTCGTCTTCCGCTACATCCCGGCCGCCGTCACCGACCCCGCCGAGATCGACCGCGCCAACCTGTACGCCCGCAAGGCCCTGTTCGCCTCCGGCGACGCGGTGGTCGCGGGCACGAAGGTCGGCGCCCGCCACTACCTGAAGTTCACCTTGCTCAACCCCGAGACGACGACCGAAGACATCGCCGCCGTCCTCGACCTGATCGCCGGCCACGCCGAGCAGTACCTGGGAGAGTCCCTTGACCGCGCGTCCTGAAAACCCGACCAGAACCCATGACTTCGTGGGCATCGGGCTCGGCCCGTTCAACCTCGGCCTGGCCTGCCTGACCGAGCCGATCGCCGAACTCGACGGTGTCTTCCTGGAGTCGAAGCCCGACTTCGAGTGGCACGCGGGCATGTTCCTGGACGGCGCCCACCTCCAGACGCCGTTCATGTCGGACCTGGTCACCCTCGCCGACCCGACCTCGCCGTACTCCTTCCTCAACTATCTGAAGGAGAAGGGCCGGCTGTACTCGTTCTACATCCGGGAGAACTTCTACCCGCTGCGGGTCGAGTACGACGACTACTGCCGCTGGGCCGCGAACAAGCTGAGCAGCATCCGGTTCAGCACGACGGTGACGGAGGTGACGTACGACGAAGGGGCCGAGGTCTACGTCGTGAAGACCGCCGCCGGTGAGCTCTTCCGCGCCCGCCACCTGGTCCTCGGCACCGGCACCCCGCCGTACATACCCGAGGCCTGCCAGGGCCTGGGCGGCGACTTCCTCCACAACTCCCGCTATCTGCAGCACAAGGCGGAGCTGCAGAAGAAGGAGTCGATCACCCTGGTCGGCAGCGGTCAGTCGGCCGCCGAGATCTACTACGACCTGCTCAGCGAGATCGACGTCCACGGCTACCGGCTGAACTGGGTCACCCGCTCCCCGCGCTTCTTCCCGCTGGAGTACACCAAGCTCACGCTGGAGATGACGTCGCCGGAGTACATCGACTACTTCCGCGAGCTGCCGGAGCCGACCCGCTACCGTCTCACCGCCGAGCAGAAGGGCCTGTTCAAGGGCATCGACGGCGACCTGATCAACGAGATCTTCGACCTGCTCTACCAGAAGAACCTCGGCGGCCCGGTCCCGACCCGTCTGCTCACCAACTCCTCGCTGAACGGCGCGACGTACGAGAACGGCACGTACACGCTGTCCTTCCGCCAGGAGGAGCAGCAGAAGGACTTCGAGCTCCACTCGCAGGGCCTGGTCCTGGCCACCGGCTACAAGTACGCCGAGCCGGAGTTCCTCAAGCCCGTGCGCGACCGCCTGGTCTACGACTCCCAGGGCAACTACGACGTCGCCCGCAACTACGCCGTCGACGTCACCGGCCGCGGTGTCTTCCTCCAGAACGCCGGCGTCCACACGCACAGCATCACCAGCCCCGACCTGGGCATGGGCCCGTACCGGAACGCGTACATCATCCGCGAGCTGCTCGGCACCGAGTACTACCCGGTCGAGAAGACGATCGCCTTCCAGGAGTTCGCCGTATGAGCATCGGTACGTTCACCTTCCGCCCGCTGGACCCCCTCGAGGACGCCGAGCTCCTGCACGCCTGGGTCACCCACCCCAAGGCCGCCTTCTGGATGATGCAGGACGCGAAACTGGAGGACGTCGAGCGCGCCTACATGGAGATCGCGGCCGACGAACACCACCACGCGCTGCTGGGTCTCGACGAGGACGGCGTGCCCGTCTTCCTCATGGAGAAGTACGACCCCGCCCACCGCGAACTGGTCGGCCTGTACGAACCGCAGCCCGGCGACGTCGGCATGCACTTCCTCACCCCCGCGACCGACACGCCCGTGCACGGGTTCACGCGGGCCGTCATCACCGCCGTCATGGCACACCTCTTCGAGGACCCGGCGGTGCAGCGGGTCGTCGTGGAGCCGGACGTCACCAACAAGGCCGTCCACGCCCTGAACGAAGCCGTGGGTTTCGTGCCCGAGCGCGAGATCCAGAAGCCGGAGAAGAAGGCGCTGCTGAGCTTCTGCACACGTGAGCAGTTCGTGGCCGCCCGAGGAGTAGCCGTATGACCCTGTCCGACGCCGTAGCGCATCTGTCCCCCCACCGCTGGGCGCGGGCCAACCGCCTCCTGATCCGCAAGGCGCTCGCCGAGTTCGCCCACGAGCGCCTCATCACACCGGAGGCCACCGGTGACGGCACGTACGTCGTCCGCAGCGACGACGGCCTGACCCGGTACACCTTCACGGCCACGACCCACGCCCTCGACCACTGGCAGGTCGACGCCGACTCGATCACCCGCCACCGGGACGGGGCCGAACGCCCGCTCGCCGCCCTGGACTTCTTCATCGAACTCCAGAAGTCCCTGGGCCTGAGCGACGAGGTCCTGCCCGTCTACCTGGAGGAGATCTCCTCCACCCTCTCCGGCACCTGCTACAAGCTCACCAAGCCGCAGGTCCCGGTCGCCGAGCTGGCCACGGCCGGCTTCCAGGCCATCGAGACCGGCATGACCGAGGGCCACCCCTGCTTCGTCGCGAACAACGGGCGGCTCGGCTTCGGCATCCACGAGTACCTGTCGTACGCCCCCGAGACCGCGAGCCCGGTCCGGCTGGTCTGGCTCGCGGCACACCGCTCGCGCGCCGCGTTCACGGCCGGTGTCGGCATCGACTACGAGTCCTTCGTACGGCAGGAGCTGGGCGAGGAGACCGTGGAGCGGTTCCACGGCATCCTGCGCGAGAAGGGCCTCGACCCCGCCGACTACCTCCTCATCCCCGTCCACCCCTGGCAGTGGTGGAACAAGCTCACCGTCACCTTCGCCGCCGAGGTCGCCCAGCAGCACCTGGTCTGCCTGGGCGAGGGCGACGACGAGTACCTGGCCCAGCAGTCCATCCGGACGTTCTTCAACAAGTCCAACCCCGAGAAGCACTACGTGAAGACGGCCCTGTCCGTCCTCAACATGGGCTTCATGCGCGGCCTGTCGGCGGCGTACATGGAGGCGACCCCGGCCATCAACGACTGGCTGGCCCAGCTCATCGACAACGACCCCGTGCTGCGGGAGACCGGCCTGTCGATCATCCGCGAGCGCGCCGCCGTCGGCTACCGGCACCTGGAGTACGAGGCGGCGACGGACCGCTACTCGCCGTACCGCAAGATGCTGGCCGCGCTGTGGCGCGAGAGCCCGGTGTCGTCCCTCGGGGACGGCGAAACCCTGGCCACCATGGCCTCCCTGGTCCACGTCGACCACGAGGGCGCGTCCTTCGCGGGCGCGCTGATCGAGCAGTCGGGCCTGACGCCGACGCAGTGGCTGCGCCGCTACCTGCGGGCGTACTTCACCCCGCTCCTCCACAGCTTCTACGCCTACGACCTGGTCTTCATGCCGCACGGCGAGAACGTCATCCTCGTCCTGAAGGACGGCGTCGTCGAGCGCGCGATCTACAAGGACATCGCCGAGGAGATCGCCGTCATGGACCCGGACGCGGTGCTGCCGCCGACGGTCGAGCGGCTGCGCGTGGAAGTCCCGGAGGACAAGAAGCTCCTGTCCATCTTCACGGACGTCTTCGACTGCTTCTTCCGCTTCCTCGCCGCGAACCTCGCCGCCGAGGGAATCCTGGAGGAGGACGACTTCTGGCGCACGGTCGCCGAGGTCACCCGGGACTACCAGCACTCGGTGCCCGAACTCGCCGACAAGTTCAAGCAGTACGACATGTTCGCCCCCGAGTTCGCCCTGTCCTGCCTCAACCGCCTCCAGCTGCGCAACAACAAGCAGATGGTCGACCTCGCGGACCCGGCGGGCGCCCTGCAACTGGTCGGCAACCTGAAGAACCCCATCGCGGGGCGGTCCGGCCCCTCAGCCCGGCGGGCCCCCCCGGAGTACGGTCCTCCGGGGGTGCACGTCTATGCGTCCGGGGCGAGCACGCCCTTCTTTTAGGGGCGCGGGGCTGTGTCAATTTGCGGCTCCGCCGCGGGGCGCGACCAGCCACCACCGGCCCGCAGACGAATCACCAAGGAACCTGCGGCGATCGGTAGTAGATAATGCCCAACGCCTCCCACCGCTCAGCCTGCGCAGCAAGCCGCACCTTGTACCGCTCCCAATCATGAGTGGAAGCCGGCGACCACCCGAGCTCCGCCGCACCGGCCAGCCTCGGAAATGCCATGTACTCGACGTCCGCAGACTTCGTGATCGTCTCCGTCCACAGCGGAGCCTCCACGCCCTTGATCGCCGAAGCAGGCGCCCCGGGAAGGTAGTTGCCCGGATCCCAGTCGTACGACCGCTTCACCTCGACCAGCCCGGCCCAGTCCAGCCCCAGCGGGGTGTCGGCCGTGTACTTCATGTCGAGGTAGATCCGGTCGGCCGGAGACAGGATGACCCCGGTCCCGTTCCGCGCGGCGGCAGCGACCTGCGCCTTCTCCTCGGCACTGGTGCCGTCCAGCCCCCAGTACTGCGCCAGAGCCCCCGGCGAGGGCGTCGCCCCGGTCAGCTGGTGCCAGCCCACCACCGTCTTGCCGTACTTGGCGACGATCGGCTGCACCCGGTCCATGAACTTCACATAGTCCTCGTGGCTGGTGGAGTGCGCCTCGTCACCCCCGATGTGCAGGTACTTGCCCGGCGTGAGCGCGGCGAGCTCCCGGATCACGTCGTCCACGAAGTCGTACGTGATCTCCTTGCCGACGCACAGCGAGCTGAAGCCGACGTCGGTGCCGGTGTAGAGCGGGGGCGCCACGCCGTTGCAGTTCAGCTCGGCGTACGAGGCCAGCACCGCGTTCGTGTGGCCGGGCATGTCGATCTCGGGGACGACCTCCAGGTGGCGGGAGGCCGCGTAACGGACGATCTCCTTGTAGTCGGCCTTCGTGTAGTAGCCGCCGGGGCCGCCGCCGACCTGGGTCGAGCCGCCGTAGGTCGCCAGGCGCGGCCAGGAGTCGACGGCGATGCGCCAGCCCTGGTCGTCGCTGAGGTGCAGATGCAGCTTGTTGATCTTGTAGAGGGCGAGCTGGTCGACGTAGCGCTTGACCTGGTCGACGGTGAAGAAGTGCCGGGAGACGTCGAGCATGGCGCCGCGCCAGCCGTAGCGCGGGGTGTCCTTGATCGTGCCGCCCGCGACCAGCCAGGGACCGGGCTGGACGGAGTCCTTCTCGACGGCCGCAGGGAGGAGCTGGCGCAGGGTCTGAACGCCGTGGAAGAGGCCGGCGGCCCTCGCGGCGGTGATGGTGACGCCCTTGCGGCCGCTGTCGAGGCGGTAGCCCTCGGCGCCGAACGGGCCCTCGGCCAGGCGCAGGTGGATTCCGCCGGCACCGTTGGCGGTGACGGGCAGGCGGTAGCCGGTGGAGGGGCGGAGGACGGTCGCGAGGTACTCGCCGACGCGGCGGGTCTCGCGGGAGTCGTCAACGCGTATGTGTGTGTCGCGGGTGA
This sequence comes from Streptomyces cyaneus, assembly GCF_004028635.1. GTDB lineage: Bacteria > Actinomycetota > Actinomycetes > Streptomycetales > Streptomycetaceae > Streptomyces > Streptomyces cyaneus. The sequence continues at coordinate 1,284,906 of NZ_ML138678.1, forward strand.
TCCGGTAGGGGGATCCGCTCGGGGCGACCGAGGCGGGCGCGGGGACCACCCGGTCGAGCGGGGTGGGCGACGCCGCCTGCGCGGGGGCGGCCCCGGTCACCGAGGCGCCCATCGCGACCAGCAGCAGGGAACCGAGAAGGCGAAACGTTCTGTGGTGCTGTCTGTGCTGTCCGACACAGCCGACTCTCACAAGCGTGTCCCTTCCATGAGCAGTTGCGCTCCAAGAGGTCTGGACCACTCTCTCGTGAGACGGGTGGAACAATCCACCCCATGGCGGAAATCATCCAGAAGGACGGCACGTGGGTCTTCGACGGCGACGCCCTGAGGCTGACCCCCGGCAGGGACAAGAACGTCAGCCTGTTCCGCAAGACGCTGGGTGAACTCGTCGTCCCCCTGGGCGCGTTGGCGGGGGTCTCCTTCGAGCAGGGCAAGAAGGCCGGACGGGTGCGCCTGCGTCTGCGCGACGGCGCCGACCCGCTGCTGCACGCCACGGGCGGCCGGCTCACCGAGCCGAACGACCCGTACCAGCTGATCGTCGAGTCCGACCGCTACGGCGTCGCCGAGTACTTCGTGGACGAGGTCCGAGGCGCCCTGCTCCTCGACGAGGTCCCCGCCGGCCCGGTCGACGAGTACCTGCTGCCGGGCCCTTCCCTGCCGCTGTCGGTCTCCGCCGGTGACGGCACCGCCAGCTTCGACGGCGACCACGTCCGCCTGGAGTGGAACTGGAAGACGGAGGACGCCAAGGCCGCCGCCGGCAGCCGCTCCCTCACGCTGACCGACATCGCGGCCGTGGAGTGGCATCCGGCGGCGGGCCTGGAGAACGGCCACCTCCGCTTCACCGTCCGGAACGCGCCCACCAAGGCCCCGCCCAAGTACGACCCCAACTCGGTGGAACTGTGGGGCTTCAAGAAGGACCCGCTGATGGCCCTGATCGCGGCGGCGGTCCAGGCCCGCCTCCCGCACCCGGCCAGGGCCGGCGCCACGGACGTACAGGACGGGCGACCGGAGCTGCCTTCCGCTCCGGTCGCGTCCGCCGAGGACGGCCACGACGCCCTCCTGCGCCGCCTGCGCGAACTCGGCGAGCTGCGCCGCACGGGCGTGCTGACGGACGAGGAGTTCACGATGGCCAAGCAGGCGATCCTCAAGCGGATGTAGAACCCGTCACAGGAACCGCTTCGGACTTCTTCGACTACTTCGACTACTTCGACTACTTGGCCCTGCGCGCCACCGTGAAGTGGTCGATCCGGTCACCGGTCTCGGCGATGCCCGACACCTTCAGCTTGGCGTAGTGACCGCGCGCCGCGGGCTCGACGTCCACCCGCAGGAACGAGTAGTTGAGGTAGCGCACCCGGGACCAGGCGACCGTCTCGTTCTGCTTGCCGTCCTTGAGGTTGACGAACGAGGCCACGGAGTCCTGCTCGTGCTCGTGTCCCTCGTACGAGTCCGGCGCGGTGAACGCGTACAGGCTGCGGCCCGCGGCACCCGCCGTCACGTACACCACGCCTTCGGTCTCGGGGTACGCCGTGCCACCGATGGGCAGCTTCTTGGCGACCTCGTTGCCCTTGATGACGTCGGTGCGCTCGTACTGGTGGTTGTGGCCGTTGATGACGAGGTCGACCGTGTACTTCTCGAACAGCGGCACCCACTCCTGTCGCACGCCGCCTTCCGAGGCGTGCGCCGTGGAGGTGCAGTACGCGCAGTGGTGGAAGAACACGACGACGAAGTCGATGTCCTTGGCCGCCCGGTACTTCTTCAGCTGCGCCTCGAACCACTTGGTCTGGGTGCCGCCGGAGATGCCGAGGTTGGCCGGGATCTCGAAGGAGACGTCGTTCGGGTCCAGCGAGATGATCGCCGTGTTGCCGTGGACGAAGGAGTAGACGCCCGGCAGGTTCTTCTTGTCCGGCCCGTTGTCGGGGAGCGTGAAGCGGGCCTCCTCGCCGCCGTAGCCGTTGGGCGAGTACCAGGCCTCCATGTCGTGGTTGCCGTAACTCACCATCCACGGCACGGACTTGGCGACCGACTCGGTCTGGGCGAGGAACTGGTCCCACACCCGCGAGTCGAAGCCCGTGTCCGCCGGCTTGCCGGCGCCGGACGGGTCGGCGTACGCGATGTCGCCGGCGTGCAGATGGAAAGCCGGGTTCTGGCCGAGGAGCAGGCTGTCGTTGGCCAGGCCGTGGTAGCTGACGCCTTGGTCGCCGAAGGCGGTGAAGGTGAAGGGCGCCTTGTGGGCGGGGGCGGTGGTGAAGGTGCCCAGGGTGCCGAGGAGGTGCGGCTCGGCGGGGTCGAAGCCCGCGTGGCCGACGCCGTAGTAGTACGTCCGGCCGGGGCGCAGGTGGGTCAGCTTGGCGTGGACGTAGTACTGGGTGTGGTCGGCGCTCGCGCCGACGCCGGCCGGGGTGTGGAGGGTGCGCACTTCGGCCTCGATCTTGCGGGAGAGGTCCCAGGGGTGCGCGCCGATGCGGATGAACGGCTTCTTCACGGCGACCGGGACCTGCCAGGAGACGGTCATCTCGGTGCGCGGGTCGTTGCCGTAGGCGAGGTGGCGGCCGAAGGGGGCGACGAGGGCGCCGTCGACGGTCTCGGTGGCCGGGGCGGTGTGCTGTGTCGGTACGGCGGCCTGTGCGGTGGCGCCCGGTACGAACGCGCCACCCGCGACGGCGCCCAGTGTGACGGCGCCGCCTCTGATCATGCTGCGCCGCGAGAACTTGGAGCGCAGATATTCGTGCTGCTCGGCCATGCTCATGCGCTCGGCGAGCTGCTCGGGTACTCCCATGCGAGGAATGTCCATGGCGACTGAAACTCGTCCCCTCAGGCGACGAACCGCAAGACGCGGGATGGACAGCTCGCGAACAGGCACTCATGAGAGATTCAATGTTCGGCTAAGGATTATCCACAGGCGCGTGCCCGAAATCGGGCAGGTTTCTTGCGAAACCGTCGCCGGTACCCCAGGATCTACCGGGTGCACGACGAACTTGTTGATCATCTGACGCGGTCCACGCCCCTGAGCCGGGGCGAGGCGCTGCGCGTGATCCAGGACGTGCTCGCCTACTTCGACGAGACGACCGAGGACTACGTCCGTCGCCGCCACCGCGAGCTGCAGGCCCAGGGTCTGGTGAACGCGGCGATCTTCGAACGGATCGAGGCGGACCTCAAATACCGGGCGGTGGCACCGCCGGAGCTCACGCTCAGGCAGCTGCGCCGCATCGTCTACGGCTAGGAATACCTATATATGTGCGGAATCGTCGGATACATCGGGAAGCGTGACGTGGCGCCCCTGCTGCTGGAGGGCCTGCAGCGCCTGGAGTACCGCGGCTACGACTCGGCGGGCATCGTCGTGACGTCCCCGAAGGCGGCGGGCCTGAAGATGGTCAAGGCCAAGGGCCGGGTCCGTGACCTGGAGGCCAAGGTCCCGGCGCGCTTCAAGGGCACGACCGGCATCGCCCACACCCGCTGGGCCACCCACGGCGCCCCCTCCGATGTGAACGCCCACCCGCACATGTCGGCCGACCTCAAGGTCGCCGTGGTCCACAACGGCATCATCGACAACGCCTCCGACCTGCGCCGCAAGCTGGAGGCGGACGGCGTCGAGTTCCTCTCCGAGACCGACACCGAGGTCCTCGTCCACCTCATCGCCCGCTCCCAGGCGGAGAAGCTGGAGGACAAGGTCCGCGAGACGCTCCGCGTCATCGAGGGCACGTACGGCATCGCCGTGATGCACGCCGACTTCAACGACCGCATCGTCGTGGCCCGCAACGGCTCCCCGGTCGTCCTCGGCATCGGCGAGAAGGAGATGTTCGTCGCCTCGGACATCGCCGCGCTGGTGGCCCACACGCGCCAGATAGTGACGCTGGACGACGGCGAGATGGCCACCCTCAAGGCCGACGACTTCCGCACGTACACGACGGAGGGCACCCGTACGACGGCGGAGCCCACCACGGTCGAGTGGGAAGCGGCGTCCTACGACATGGGCGGCCACGACACCTACATGCACAAGGAGATCCACGAGCAGGCCGACGCCGTGGACCGCGTCCTGCGCGGCCGCATCGACGACCGCTTCTCCACCGTGCACCTCGGCGGCCTCAACCTGGACGCCCGCGAGGCCCGCCAGATCCGCCGCGTGAAGATCCTCGGCTGTGGCACCTCGTACCACGCGGGCATGATCGGCGCCCAGATGATCGAGGAGCTGGCCCGCATCCCCGCGGACGCCGAGCCGGCGTCGGAGTTCCGCTACCGCAACGCGGTCGTCGACCCCGACACCCTGTACATCGCCGTCTCCCAGTCGGGCGAGACGTACGACGTCCTGGCTGCCGTCCAGGAGCTGAAGCGCAAGGGCGCGAGGGTCCTGGGCGTCGTCAACGTGGTCGGCTCGGCGATCGCCCGAGAGGCGGACGGCGGCATCTACGTGCACGCGGGCCCCGAGGTCTGCGTCGTCTCGACGAAGTGTTTCACCAACACCACGGTGGCCTTCGCCCTGCTGGCCCTGCACCTCGGCCGCACCCGCGACCTCTCGGTCCGCGACGGCAAGCGCATCATCGAGGGCCTGCGCAAGCTCCCCGCCCAGATCGCCGAGATGCTGGAGCAGGAGGAGGAGATCAAGAAGCTGGCCCAGGAGTACGCCGACGCCCGCTCGATGCTCTTCATCGGCCGCGTCCGGGGCTACCCGGTCGCCCGCGAGGCTTCCCTCAAGCTCAAGGAGGTCTCGTACATCCACGCCGAGGCCTACCCGGCCTCCGAGCTCAAGCACGGCCCGCTGGCCCTGATCGAGCCCGCCCTCCCCACGGTCGCGATCGTCCCCGACGACGACCTCCTGGAGAAGAACCGCGCCGCCATGGAGGAGATCAAGGCCCGCAGCGGCAAGATCCTCGCGGTGGCCCACCAGCCCCAGGAGAAGGCCGACCAGACGATCGTCGTCCCGAAGAACGAGGACGAGCTGGACCCCATCCTGATGGGCATCCCCCTCCAACTCCTCGCCTACCACACCGCATTGGCACTCGGCCGGGACATCGACAAGCCGCGCAACCTCGCAAAGTCGGTAACGGTCGAGTAGAGGCCTTTTGGTCTTTTGGTCTTTTGATCTTTAGGGGCGCGGGGAACTGCGCGACAAGCCCCCACGCACCCGCAGAGGCCGACGAACGAGGACGGACCCCCACGTGCTGCCACCACGCACGGGGGGTCCGTCTCTGTCGCCGGGGAGCCGCCCAACCCCCCAGCCGGCGCAGCTAACCGGTGGCCGTCACCCCCCGGCCCGCAGCGCGTCGAGGAAGAACCGTCGGCCAGTGAGCCAGCGCCGCGGTCGCCGCGTACCAGGCGACAGCCCCCGCAGCCACGGCGAACCACCCACCGACCTTGCCCAGCCCGCCGTTGTCGGAGAAGACACCGATGGCGAGCAGCACGAGGGAGACGAAGAACAACCCGTACGCCCCCTGACCGAGCTGGTCCCCACCCGCAAGGGTGAGCGACAGGGCCACGAGGGCGAACAGCAGCAGGAACAACCCCGCCGCATTGTCGGAGACCTGCGCGTCGGCGGAGACGGCCCAGGTGAACCAGAAGGCACCGAGGGCCACATACGCCGTACCTGAGGCTGCGTCACGGTCCCGGAACGCCAGCAGACCGGCGACGAAGAGGGCAATGCCGCCCACATACTGGGCGATTGATATGGCGTCAGCGGTGGTGACCCCGTCGATCACATCGGTGTGCCCCAGCCCGAAGGCCAACAGGGTGATACCCAGGGCAAGTCGGCCGACCACGGTGGTGATCCAGTTTCCCGCAGAGACGTCATTGTCCACGGCGGGCTCCCTTCATGCTGTGCAGTTGTGCGGTGTGCGATATATGCCCTTCACAAAGGCACAAACACCTCTACGCGCCAGTAGATTTGCCCGCTGCACAAAGGGGGCCGACGGTTCCCAGGTGGCATCTCACCTGGGCCAACGGCGAGTTACGGAATGACAACGACGGGCCGCTTCGCCCGCTTCGCGAGCCGCCCCGCGACCGACCCGAAGATCCGCCCGACGATGCCGTGCGTGGAGCCGACGACGATCGCGTCCGCCTCGTACTCCCGCCCGACCTCTTCGAGTTCGTGGCAGATGTCACCGCCGCGCTCGACGAGGATCCACGGCACCTCGGCGAGGTAGTCGGCGCAGGCGAGTTCGAGGCCGAGCACCTCGGTGCGGTGGTCCGGCACATCGACGAAGACCGGCGGCTCACAGCCGGCCCACACCGTGGTGGGCAGCCGGTTGGCGACGTGGACGATGATCAGGCCCGACCCGGAGCGATGGGCCATGCCGATGGCGTACGCAAGGGCGCGCTCGCTGGAGGTGGAGCCGTCGAAGCCGACGACGACGCCGTGCTTGAAGGCGGGGTCGCAGGACTGGCGGGACTCGTCCGCCGCCAGGGGATCAGCCGCCGTCGGGTCGGCGACCTGGCGCTTGCGGTCTGCGGGTTCGAAGAATTCGTGACCGGCCATGGCTGTCTCGGCGTATTGATCCTTTATGGGTGGCCCGCGAGCGGAGCTCGCCGACGGATCCAGCAGTGTGTGGCGGAGCTGTGTCCGGGAATGGTCTTCCCAACCCCATACCCCCAAGGGTACGGCGGCACGCCTCCTTAGCCCAGATCCCCGCTCACGGTCGGTGCGGGTTCCAGGGAGCATGCACGAGGGGACGCCCGTAACGCAATGGTTGCTGCGGTGTACAGGCGGTTTGCACAGGATTCACTTGCGCCCGCGGCCGGGACCGCCCCGCACCAGTGACCGACCGCTCGAACACGCGTTGATCCATGAGCCACAGCCCCAGGGAACCCAGGGAGTACCCACCCATGCCCGGACCCCGCACGCCCTCCGACGACAGCGCCACCGATGTGGTCCGCTGGGCGGCCTTCAGCTGCGTCCTGGTCCCGGTGGTCCTCCTCTGGTACGGCACTTCCCTCGCCGGGGCCGCCGGCACCGCATTCGGACTCGCCGCCGTGACGGCCGTCTGCCGACTGCTGCTGCGCCAATCGGAACGCGGCGCGGCGCGGCTGAAGGACGAGGAGCGCACCCCGCCGCCGCCCTCGCGTCGCGGACGCCACCACCGGACCGGAACCGGGGCCCATAGAGGCGGACGTCACACTGGTTGAAATACACCGGTCAGCTGACCGGTTTCCGCGCACGGGCACGCTGCTTTTCAGCCAACTTCTGGCGCGCATGCATCCCCCGCCCAGAGCACCCCCCAACCCCCGTTCCACCTGCACGGAAAGGGCCTCAGGGGCCCTGCGCACCCTACGTGGATTGGCCACTGCGACGAGGCGCACTTCCCTGCACGGCCCGTGAGTGCAACGCTTCGTGATCGAATGCTTCACGCCAAGTTGCCAAGTCGACAATGTGCCGAGTGCCGAACCGGCCACTGCGGCGCGATGCGACACAGTAGATTCGATCTTGACTGTCTACGGCGGGGGACTCGTGCAGGACCGAGGGGAAACGTGCAGGAGCGACACAACCGAGGAGCCGCGACCACCGAGGGGGGCTTAGCAGGATGAGCCACGACTCCACTGCCGCGCCGGAAGCCGCGGCCCGGAAACTTTCCGGGCGACGCCGCAAGGAGATCGTCGCGGTGCTGCTGTTCAGCGGCGGTCCCATCTTCGAGAGTTCCATACCGTTGTCGGTGTTCGGGATCGACCGCCAGGACGCCGGCGTGCCGCGCTACCGCTTGCTGGTGTGCGGCGGCGAGGAAGGCCCACTGCGGACCACAGGGGGCCTGGAACTCACCGCGCCACATGGCCTGGAGGCGATCTCACGGGCGGGCACGGTCGTCGTGCCGGCCTGGCGTTCGATCACCTCTCCACCGCCTGAGGACGCGCTCGACGCACTGCGCCGGGCGCACGAGGAAGGCGCCCGCATCGTCGGGCTGTGCACCGGCGCCTTCGTCCTCGCCGCGGCGGGCCTGCTGGACGGCCGCCCCGCGACGACACACTGGATGTACGCACCGACGCTGGCCAAGCGCTACCCGTCGGTGCACGTGGATCCACGCGAGCTGTTCGTCGACGACGGCGACGTCCTGACATCGGCGGGCACCGCGGCCGGAATCGATCTCTGTCTCCACATCGTGCGGACGGACCACGGCAACGAGGCGGCAGGGGCCCTGGCCCGCCGACTGGTGGTCCCGCCGCGCCGATCCGGCGGTCAGGAGCGCTACCTCGATCGATCTTTACCAGAGGAGATCGGCGCCGACCCGCTGGCCGAGGTCGTCGCCTGGGCGCTGGAGCATCTGCACGAGCAGTTCGACGTGGAGACGCTGGCGGCACGCGCGTACATGAGCCGCCGCACCTTCGACCGCCGCTTCCGCTCGCTGACGGGCAGCGCCCCGTTGCAGTGGCTGATCACCCAGCGGGTCCTGCAGGCACAGCGCCTGCTGGAGACGTCGGACTACTCGGTGGACGAGGTGGCGGGCCGCTGCGGGTTCCGCTCGCCGGTGGCGCTGCGCGGCCACTTCCGCCGCCAGCTCGGCTCGTCGCCGGCCGCGTACCGGGCGGCGTACCGCGCGCGGCGCCCCCAGGCCGACCGGCAGCCGGACGCGGAGCCCACGACGGGCCCCGCCGTCCAGCAGGGCCCACCGCTCACCCCGTACCCGGAGGGCGGCCCGGTCCCGCTGCAGACCCGCCGCACCCCGGCCCCCGTAGGCACGTCCGCGCCCTCCGAGAACGGGCGCGAACTGTACGTCGGAGGCCGGGCGACCCTGCCGGGGCAGCGCAGCGGAGCGTGACCTCGTGACGCCGGGCGGGCATCTCGGCCCGTCCGGCGTTCGAGGACGAGGAGCGCGGGGCGCCCCAAAAGCGGACGTCAGCTTTAGGGTGGTCGCATGAACGATCGCATGGTGTGGATCGACTGCGAGATGACCGGCCTCTCGCTGTCCGACGACGCGCTCATCGAGGTTGCCGCCCTCGTCACCGACTCCGAGCTGAACGTCCTCGGCGAGGGCGTGGACATCGTCATCCGCCCGCCGGAGGCGGCGCTGGAGACGATGCCGGAGGTGGTGCGTCAGATGCACACCGCGTCCGGGCTCCTCGACGAACTCGCCGGCGGCACGACGCTGGCGGACGCCGAGGCGCAGGTCCTGGCGTATGTACGCGAGCATGTGAAGGAACCCGGCAAGGCCCCGCTGTGCGGCAACTCCGTCGGCACGGACCGCGGCTTCCTGCTGCGCGACATGCCGACGCTGGAGGACTACCTCCACTACCGGATCGTCGACGTCTCGTCGGTCAAGGAGCTCGCCCGCCGCTGGTATCCGCGTGCCTACTTCAACAGCCCCGAGAAGAACGGCAACCACCGCGCCCTCGCCGATATCCGCGAGTCCATCGCCGAACTCCGCTACTACCGCGAGGCCGTCTTCGTACCGCAGCCCGGCCCGGACTCGGAGACCGCGAAGTCGATCGCGGCCAAGCACGTACTGCCTGCTCAGTAGGAGTGTGAGGGGGGTGCCGGGGGGCGCCGCGGAAACCGTGCGCGAGCACCCCTTCGGACCCTGTACACTTTTTCTCGGCCGGTCGGGGAAACCCAGAGCCGGTCATGGTGGGTGTAGCTCAGCTGGTAGAGCACCTGGTTGTGGTCCAGGATGCCGCGGGTTCGAGTCCCGTCACTCACCCTGGTGATCAGCCGGTGACTTCCGAAGAGAAGTCACCGGCTGATCCTTTTTCCGAGCAGTGCAAGAGACGCTCGGCTTAAGCTGCGCACGATGTCCGAGCCCCGTGTACACGCCGAGCCCATCCCCACCGACCGCCTCGAACTCCTCCCGCTGCGCGTCGAGCACGCCGAGGAGATGGCCGTCGTCCTGGCGGATCCGGCGCTGCACACCTTCACCGGCGGCACGCCCCACTCCCCCGGCGAACTGCGCGCCCGCTACGAGCGGCTCGTCGCCGGATCCCCCGCCCCCGGCGTCTCCTGGTGCAACTGGGTGCTGCGGCTGCGCGCACAGTCACGTCTCGTGGGCACGGTCCAGGCCACGGTCACCGAGAACGAAGGCGCCGAGATCGCCTGGGTCGTCGGCACGCCGTGGCAGGGGCGCGGGTTCGCGTCCGAGGCGGCGCGGGGGCTGGTCACCTGGCTCGGGCGACAGTCCGTCCGTACGGTCGTCGCCCATATCCACCCCGACCACCTGGCCTCGGCGGCGGTCGCCGCGGCGGCCGGGCTCGCCCCGACCGAGGAGGAGCAGGACGGGGAGACGCGGTGGCGGCTGGTGCCGCATCTGTGAGGAACAGGACGGCAGGACCGGCCGGCGAGCGCTGCTACTCCTCTGACGTCGCCTGCCGCCACGCCCGCACCAACTCCCGTACGCTCCCGCAGCGTTCGCCGGGGTCGGCGCGCGTCACCCGGTCGAGCACCGCCAGCTGTGCCGCCGTCCCCCGCCAGGCTCCTCCGGGGCCATGAAGCGGTCGACGGCGACGTGTTCCGCGGCCTCCACCGCCTGGGGGTGCCCCCTCTAGGGGAGCGGGCGCCCTGCCGCTCGACCGAGGACCTCGCCGGCGTGCCACGGCATCACCACCGCCGTACCGCCACCGTCCCGCACCCCGAACCGGTGCAGCTGCGGGACGATCACCGGATGGCGTACCGCCCGGTGGAACGCCCAGGCCCGGTCCAGGGAGCGCCGGGCCTGGCCCGTCGCCGCCTCCTTCACGAACCAGCACTCGCCGTCCGGGAGTCGGACGCCGTACGAGACACAGCCCGACTCCTGCTCGCGGAAGGCGCGCAGCACCTCGCCCACGCAGCGCTCACGACGACGTCCGCACCACCAGTTCCGTGGCCAGCACCTCCTGGGGGCGTTCCAGGCCCCGCGACACCGCCGGCCGGCGATCCGCTATCTCGGCGAGAAGGAGGTCCAGCATCCGGCGGCCCATGTCCTCGATCGGCTGGCGGACGCTGGTCAGGGGCGGGTCCATGTGGCGGGCGATGGCCGAGTCGTCGTAGCCGACGAGGGCCACGTCCTCGGGGATGCGGCGGCCCGCCTCGCGCAGCACCTGGCGGGCGCCCGCGGCCGTCACGTCCGACGCCGCGAAGACCGCGTCCAGGTCGGGGCAGCGCTCCAGGAGCACTTTCATCGCCTGGGCGCCGCCCTCCTCCGTGAAGTCGCCCGCCTCGATCAGCCGCTCGTCCGCCTCGTACCCCGCGTCGCGCAGGGCCTCGCGGTAGCCGTCCACTCGGCGCTGGGCGCCGTAGACGTCGAGGCGGCCGGTGATGTGGGCGATCCGCGTACGGCCGCGGGACAGCAGGTGCTCGACGGCCGAGCGGGCGCCGCCGTAGTTGTCGGAGTCCACCGAGGTCAGGGTCTCGGCCGCCGACCTCGGGCCGCTGATCACCGCCGGGATCTCCAGCTGGGCCAGCAGATCCGGCAGGGGGTCGTCCGCGTGGACCGAGACCAGCAGCACGCCGTCGACGCGGTGGGCCGCCAGGTACTGGGCCAGGCGGCGGCGTTCCCGGTCGCTGCCCGCGAAGATCAGCAGCAGCTGCATCTCCGTCTCGGAGAGCTCGGCGCCCACGCCCTTGAGCATGTCCGAGAAGTACGGTTCCGCGAAGAACCGTGTCTCCGGCTCGGGCACGACCAGCGCGATCGCGTCCGTACGGTTCGCCGCCAGGGCTCGGGCCGCCGTGTTCGGGACGTAGCCCAGCTCCGCCACCGCCGCTTCCACCGCCGCGCGGGTCGCGTCACTGACCCGGGGCGAGCCGTTGATCACCCGGGAGACGGTGCCCCGGCCCACGCCGGCGCGGGCCGCCACCTCTTCGAGGGTGGGCCGACCGCCGCTTCGGCCCCGCGCTCCGTGGGTTGCCATGGGCTCCGCCTTCCCGCCGATCCTTACGCTGGCCTGGAATCTAACAGTCCCGTCTGCTCCACTGACCCCACATGACGGCTGCCGCCCCCAGACCCCGCTTCGGCCCTGAACGAACCTCGTCCTCAAATGCCGGACGGACTGAAGGGGGTCCAGTTAACGGCCCGATAACTGAACGCATCTCTCCGCTCCCACTCCCTTGACACCCCCGCCCGGACCGACGAACCTTCAACTCATCACCTGTGGGAGCGCTCCCACAGTACCTGACACATACACATCCCGCACGTTCCCCGCCCGAGCCGCAGCGAGAACAACGAACGGGCCCAACAGTGCAGTTGGCCGGGGGGTCGGCACGTCAGGCAACAGGAGGACGCAATGCGCACGAGTACCCGTGGGTCCCGCCGGCTGGTGGCCCTCGCGGCCGCGGCCGCGCTGACGACAGGGCTGCTCGCCGGCTGCGCCGAGGACTCGGACGACGGCTCTCCGAACGAGGGCGGTGGCAACGGAGGCGGTGGCAAGACCACGCTCACCGTGGGCACTTTCGGCACCTTCGGCTACAAGCAGGCCGGCCTCTACGACGAGTACATGAAGCTCCACCCCGACATCAGCATCAAGGAGAACGTCACCACCCGTACCGACGTCTACTGGCCGAAGGTCCTCACCCGCCTGCAGGCCGGGTCCGGTGCCGACGACATCCAGGCGATCGAGATCATGAACGTCACCGAGGCCGTGCAGACGCAGGCCGACAAGTTCGTCGACCTCGGCAAGGAGGTCGACAAGTCGCAGTGGCTGGGCTGGAAGAACGCCCAGGCCACCACCAAGGACGGCAAGCTGATCGGCCTCGGCACCGACGTCGGCCCGATGGCGATCTGCTACCGCAAGGACCTGTTCGAGAAGGCCGGCCTGGAGACGGACCGCACCAAGCTCGCCGCGCAGTGGAAGGGCGACTGGGGCAAGTACGTCGACCTGGGCAAGGAGTACATGAAGAAGGCGCCGAGCGGCACCAAGTTCGTGGACTCGGCCTCCTCGGTCTACAACGCGGCCCTCGGCGGCGCGGCCGAGCGCTACTACAAGGACGACGGCACCGTCGACTGGGACAAGTCGCAGGGTGTCAAGGACGCCTGGGACGTCGCCATGGACGTGGCGACCAGCGACATGTCGGCGAAGCTGAAGCAGTTCGACAAGCCGTGGGACCAGGGCTACGCCAACGGCACCTTCGCCACGGTGGCCTGCCCGGCCTGGATGATCGGCTACATCCTGGAGAAGTCCGGTGACTCCGGCAAGGGCAAGTGGGACGTGGCGGCGGCGCCGACCGCGGCCAACTGGGGCGGTTCGTTCATCGGCGTGCCGACCTCGGGCAAGCACCAGAAGGAGGCCATCGCGCTGGCGAAGTGGCTGACCGCGCCCGAGCAGCAGGCGAAGGTCTTCGCCAAGCAGGCCAGCTTCCCGTCGACGCCGTCGGCGTACCCGACCCTGAAGCCGGCCGCCGCCACCACGGAGTACTTCTCGAACGCGCCGATCACGCAGATCTTCTCCGACTCGGCGAAGACCATCCCGAGCCAGTACTTCGGGATCAAGGACCAGGCGATCAACACGGCACTGACCGACATCGGCATCCTCCAGGTCGAGCAGAAGGGCAAGACGCCTGACCAGGGCTGGGACGCCGCGTCCAAGGAGATCAAGGACGTGCTCGGCCAGTGAGCAGTTCCAAGCAGGCCCTCGCGCACGCCGCGAGCGCCGACGCCGCGCCCGGTGACCAGCCGGGCGCGGCCGGCCGCGCGCACGGTCGCGGTACGCCGCCTGAGCCGGGCCCGGATTCCTGGCGCAGCCGGCTGTACCGCTGGGACATGAAGGCGTCGCCGTACGCGTTCATCGCCCCCTTCTTCATCGTCTTCGGGGCGTTCTCGCTGGTCCCGCTGCTCTATACGGCCTGGTACTCGCTGCACAACGTGCAGTTGTCCAACCTCGACGGCCAGACCTGGACCGGCCTGGACAACTACCAGAACCTGCTGTCCTCCGACTTCTTCTGGAACGCGCTGTGGAACACCTTCACCATCGGCGTGATCTCCACGGTGCCGCAGCTGCTGATGGCGATCGGCCTGGCCCATCTGCTCAACTACAAGCTGCGCGGCTCGACCGTGTGGCGGGTCGTGATGCTCACCCCGTACGCCACCTCGGTTGCGGCGGCGACGCTGGTGTTCGTGCTGCTGTACTCCTGGGACGGCGGCATGATCAACTGGCTGCTGGAGTTCGTCGGCATCGATCCGGTCAACTGGCGTGAGTCCGACTGGGGTTCGCAGTTCGCGGTGTCGTCGATCGTGATCTGGCGCTGGACCGGCTACAACGCGCTGATCTACCTGGCGGCGATGCAGGCGATCCCGGCCGACCTCTACGAGTCCGCGGCGATCGACGGCGCCAGCCGCTGGCAGCAGTTCCTCCATGTGACGATCCCGCAGCTGCGGCCGACGATCCTGTTCACGGTGGTCGTCTCGACGATCGGCGCGACCCAGCTCTTCGGTGAGCCCCTGCTGTTCGGCGGGGTGAGCGGTTCGAAGGGCGGCTCCGAGCACCAGTACCAGACGCTCGGCCTGTACATGTACGACCAGGGCTGGATCATCGGCAACCTCGGCAAGGCGTCCGCGATCGCCTGGTCGATGTTCCTGATCCTGCTGATCGTCGCCGTGATCCAACTGCTGGTGTCCCGACGGCTGAGGAAGTCCCAATGAGCACTGGTGAACTGATGACTCCTCAGACATCGAAGGGCACGGCGGCCTCGAAGCCGCGGCGCGAGCGGACCCGGGTGATGGGCGCCGGCAAGCAGCTGCACGCCGGCCCGCTCACCTACGTCGTCCTGACCGTCTTCGCGCTGGTCTCGCTGGCCCCGCTGGTGTGGACGGCGATCGCGGCCTCGCGCACGGACCGGCGGCTCGCTCAGACGCCGCCGCCGCTGTGGTTCGGCGGGAACCTGTTCAAGAACATGGAGCGGGCGTGGGAGGAGGGCGGGCTCGGCACCGCGATGTTCAACACCACGTTCGTCGCGGCCACGATCACCATCAGTACGGTGGTGTTCGCCACCCTCGCCGGCTTCGCCTTCGCCAAGCTGCGGTTCCGGTTCTCCGGTCTGCTGCTGATGCTGACGATCGGCACGATGATGGTCCCGCCGCAGCTGGCGGTCGTACCCCTGTATCTGTGGATGGCGGACCTCGGCTGGTCGAACCAGCTCCAGACGGTCATCCTGCCGACGCTGTGCACGGCCTTCGGTACGTTCTTCATGCGCCAGTACCTGCTGCAGGCGCTGCCGACCGAGCTGATCGAGGCGGCGCGGGTGGACGGCGCGAGCAGTCTGCGGGTCGTCTGGCACGTGGTCTTCCCGGCCGCCCGACCCGCGATGGCCGTCCTCGGCCTGCTGACCTTCGTGTTCGCCTGGAACGACTTCCTGTGGCCGATCATCGCCCTGAACCAGGAGAACCCGACCGTGCAGGTCGCCCTCAACTCCCTCGGCACCGGCTATGTCCCCGACCAAGCGGTGATCATGGCGGGCGCCCTGCTCGGCACGCTGCCACTGCTGATCGCCTTCCTGCTGTTCGGCAAGCAGATCGTGGGCGGGATCATGCAGGGCGCGGTCAAGGGCTGACGCCTGGTCATACCGGTTTCCTTCTTCGCACGACCTTCCCGTACGTCCCTCAGGGCCGCGTCACCGCCGCCTCGGCCCTGAGGCACCTTCCCCCCTCCCCTCCTACCCGTCGGTCTCCACGACCCCCTATGGGAGCGCTTCCATGCCTGAGCCCATGTCCTCCGTGTCCTTTCCCCCCGCCTTCCTCTGGGGCGCGGCGACGTCCGCGTACCAGATCGAGGGGGCGGTGCGGGAGGACGGCCGTACCCCGTCCATCTGGGACACCTTCAGCCATACGCCGGGCCGGACGGCCGGCGGCGAGCACGGTGACATCGCTGTCGACCACTACCACCGCTACCGCGAGGACGTGGCGATGATGGCCGAGCTGGGGCTGTCGGCGTACCGCTTCTCGATCTCCTGGTCGCGGGTGCAGCCGACGGGCCGGGGCCCGGCCGTGCAGCGGGGCCTGGACTTCTACCGCCGCCTGGTGGACGAGCTGCTGGCGCACGGCATCAAGCCCGCCGTCACCCTCTACCACTGGGACCTCCCCCAGGAGCTGGAG
This sequence comes from Streptomyces cyaneus, assembly GCF_004028635.1. Classification (GTDB taxonomy): domain Bacteria; phylum Actinomycetota; class Actinomycetes; order Streptomycetales; family Streptomycetaceae; genus Streptomyces; species Streptomyces cyaneus. Next base: position 1,300,868 of record NZ_ML138678.1, read on the forward strand.
GACGCGGGCGGCTGGCCGGAGCGCGACACGGCGTACCGGTTCGCCGAGTACGCGCAGATCGTCGGCGAGGCGCTCGGCGACCGCGTGGAACAGTGGATCACGCTCAACGAGCCGTGGTGCAGCGCGTTCCTGGGCTACGGGTCGGGTGTGCACGCACCGGGCCGCACCGAGCCGGTGGCGACACTGCGGGCGGCCCACCACCTCAACCTGGCGCACGGGCTCGGCACTTCGGCCCTGCGCTCGGTGATGCCGGCTCGCAACTCGGTGGCCCTCAGCCTCAACTCCTCGGTGGTTCGCCCGGTTTCGCAGGACGCCGCGGACCTGGCGGCGGCCCGGAAGATCGACGACCTGGCCAACGGGGTCTTCCACGGCCCGATCCTGCACGGCGCGTACCCGGAGAGCCTGTACGCGGCGACGGAGCTGGTGACCGACTGGTCGTACGTCCTGGAGGGCGACCTGGCGGCGATCAACCAGCCGTTGGACGCGCTGGGGCTGAACTACTACACCCCGACGCTGGTGTCGGCGGCCGAGACCGAGGTCGACGGCCCGCGGGCGGACGGCCACGGGGCGAGCGAGCACTCGCCGTGGCCCTGCGCGGACGACGTGATGTTCCACCAGACCCCCGGCGACCGCACCGAGATGGGCTGGACCATCGACCCGACCGGCCTGCACGAGCTGATCATGCGGTACACACGCGAGGCACCGGGTCTGCCCCTGTACATCACCGAGAACGGCGCGGCCTACGACGACAAGCCGGACCCCGACGGCCGCGTCCACGACCCGGAGCGCATCGCCTACCTGCACGGCCACCTCTGCGAGGTCCGCCGCGCGATCGCCGACGGCGCCGATGTCCGGGGCTACTACCTGTGGTCCCTGATGGACAACTTCGAGTGGGCGTACGGCTACGGGAAGCGGTTCGGGGCGGTGTACGTCGACTACTCGACGCTCACGAGGACGCCGAAGTCGAGCGCGTACTGGTACGGCAAGGCGGCGCGGACGGGCGTGTTGCCGGCAGTGGACGAGGAGATCTAGAGGGATCGGCCGGGATCCGGGATCCCACGGGGGCTCTCGCCTGGGGACGGGGCGCGGCATGTGGAGGGGACGTGCCGTGCCCCGCGGTTCTCGCTCACTCAGAACGTGAGAGCGGGTACTGAGAACGTGGGAACGAGTGGAGATCACTACTCTTCTCGGGTGCTCTCATACGACGAGTTGACGCCGCCGGAGCGTGAGTTGTGGAACGCGTTTCCCGAAGGGCGCCAGGTCGACCTGCGCCCGGGCGAGGCCGACGGCGACCCTCCCGTGGCAGGCGGGCAGTGGGGACCCGAACGCACCGTACGGGCATCCGTGATCGCGGCACTGCTCCTGGGTGCGAACAGCGGGGAAGCCGGCGCCGTCGCCCGGCTGAGACTGACCGGCGCGCGCGTCACCGGGCCCCTCGATCTCGCCGGAGCGCAGATCGGTCACGCCCTGTGGGTCGCCGGCTGCTGGTTCGACGAACGGATCGACCTCTACGGGGCGTCCACGCAGTCGATCTCGATCGTGGGCAGCCGGGTGCCCGGCCTCGAAGCCGGTACCAGCCGCATCGAGGGGAGCCTGGACCTGCGGAGTTCCCTCGTGGAGAGCACCACGCCCTCGCGCTACCACGGCAGCGTCACCGCCCTGTCGCTCATCAACGCCCGGGTGTCCGGCGCCGTGATCCTCAACGGGGCCCGGATCAACGCGCCCGGCGGTTGGGCCGTGGGTGCCGGTGGCCTGGCCTTGGAGGGGGGCTTCTTCTGCCGGGGCGGCCTGGTCACACGGGGTGAAGTACGGCTCCTGGGAGCGCAGTTGCCGGGTGGGCTCTTCATGAAGGGCGCGCGGCTGGAGAGCCCCGGCCCGCGCGGAGTGGCGCTCGCACTGGACAGCGCGGTGGCGTCGACGCTCGACTTCTCGCAGGGGTTCACCGCGAACGGGACCGTACGGCTGCGCGGCGCCCGGATCTCGGACAACGTGACCTTCGAAGGTGCCGTCCTGAACGGGCCGCCCGACGGCCACGGCCCCGCCCTGGTGGGGATGCTGATGCAGGCCGTCGACTTCGACTTCCTCCTCGCCCGGCCACCGTCCGGTTCCGTGGACCTGCGAGGCGCGCAGGTGTCGTACCTCCACGAAGGCGAGCACAGCTGGCCGGAGGTGGTGGAGCTGGACGGCTTCGTCTACGGCTCCATCAAGGTGGCCGACGCGGGCGAGACCGGCGAGCGACGGGAGGCGGTCGGGCCGCGGGGATCCGTCGCCCACCGCATCGCGTGGATACGGCGGGGGCGGGGCTACAGTCCGCAGCCGTACGAGCAGTTGGCGAGCTGGTACCGGACGGTCGGCCACGACGACGACGCCCGCCGGGTCCTCCTGGCCAAGCAGCGCCACCGCCGCAGCACCCTGCATCCGGCAGCGCGGGCCTGGGGTCATCTGCTCGACGCGACCGTCGGCTACGGCTACCGCCCCTGGCTGGCCGGTGTCTGGCTGCTGACGCTGACCCTGCTGGGCGCCCTGGTCTTCGGTACCCACACCCCGACCCCGGTGAAGCCGGGCGAGGGCGCGCCGTTCGCGCCGCTCGTCTACACGCTCGATCTGCTGATCCCCATCGGTGGCCTGGGCCAGCGCACCAACTGGTACTGGACGGACGGCGGTGTGCAGGGGCTTGCCTATGCCCTGATCGCCTTCGGCTGGGTGCTGACCACGGCCGTCATCGCGGGCGTGACGCGGGCCTTGCAGAAGAGCTGAACCCGGGGGGCGACGGTCGTGCGCGCCCCGGCCGGATGGGGGAGGCCGGCCGGGGCGCGCTCCCCCGTGGCATGGGTGGTCGGTCGGCTGCCTGCCCTTGGTTGCCGTAGGCCGCGAGCGCCTTTACTTGCCGTAGGCCGCGAACGCCTTCGAGAACGCGAACTTCTCCTGGAGGATCGAGCTGCATGTCGCGTCGGCGGCCGGCTTCTCGCCGCCCGCGCACTGCTTGTCGCGGGTCGCCGACCACATGGACAGCCAGCCGAGGCCCTTGGACTTGGCGAAGTTCACCAGCTGGGTGGCGTCGTCGACCTTGAAGATCTCCGTGGTGACGTCGTTGACGCCGATCATCGGGGTGACGGCGACCGTCTTCCAGGCCGCGCTGTCGGAGAGGCCGAGCACGCTCTTGACCTGGGCCTGGGTGGCGGTGGCCGCCTGCTCGGCATAGGTGCCCATGTCGCCGCTGTACGCGGGGCCGTAGTCCATCGCCATGATGTTGACCGTGTCGATCTTCACGCCGTTCTGCTTGGCGTTGGACAGGAGGTCGACGCCCGGCTGGGTCAGGCCCTCGGGCATGACGGGGAGGGTGAAGGAGACGTCCAGGTTCGGGTGCTGCTGCTGGAGCTTGGCTATCGCCTGGGCTCGGCGCGTGTTGGCCGCCGTGTCCGGCAGTGCGCCGCCCTCGACGTCGAAGTCGACCTTGGTCAGCTTGTACGCGTCCACGACCTTGCCGTACGCCGCCGCCAGCGCGTCCGCCGAGGAGCAGGTCGTCGCCAGCTCGCTGCCTGCCGCGCCGCCGAAGGAGACACGGACGTCGCCGCCCTTGGCACGCAGGTCACCGATCTGCGCGGCCACCGCGTCGCCGCCGAGGTCCGTGACCCCGCCCCACTTCGGGGTGCAGCCGCCGCCGTCGGTGATGAAGGCGAGGTTGTAGTTCTTCACGCCGGTCGCCTCGGCGCTCGCCGCCATGTCGAAGGCCGGGTAGAGGGAGGTGTCGATGTACGGGGCGAAGCCGGCGGTCGTTCCCGTGCCGGTGCCGGGGGTCTCCGACGGCGTGGCGGTGGGGGTCGCCGACTGGGTGGGAGTCGCGGTGGGCTTGGAGGTCGCGGTCGGGGTGGGGGTCGGCGTCGGCTTGGGCGGCTGGGTCGGGCGGCCGCTCGGCTCGGGTGTCGCGGTGTCGTCCGTGGAGCACTTCGCGTCGTCGATCAGACAGCTCGCCGGGGCGCCCGTGCCGTTGACCACGAAGCCGACCGTCACCGACTCACCGGCCGCCAGCCCGTCCGTGTCCCACTTCGGCGGCGTCACGGTGACATGCTGCCCGCGCACGCTCGACTCGGCGTTCCACAGGGAGCTCAGCTTCGAGCCCGACGGCAGGTCGAACTCCAGCGTCCAGTCCTTCTTCGTCTGCCCGCTGTTGTTCGTGACGACGTACTGCGCGGTGTAACCCGTCGACCAGTCACTGGTCTTCGTGTACGCCGCCCCGATCCCGGCCGCCTGGGCCGTACCGGTGAACACGATGGCGCCACCGCCGACCGCGGCCGCGGCAACGAGACCGCCGATCGCCTTGTACCTGCCGCTGATCCTGCGCCGGTGGGTGCTCATCGCGTGTCTGCCTTTGCTGTTCGGGGGTGGGGTGCGGCAGCACGCTAGCGACCTCGAATCGGGCAAAGCGCCTGATCCGGGCGGCTGTTGGGGACCTTAGGGTGCGCTTAAGGAAGGGATCGGGGACGGTTAAAGGTAGAGACCAATTTGCCGGGCCGGCGTCTGCGGACCGACCCCCGATGACCGCGGCGCACGGGTGCCCGCGCGTCCAGCTGGATCCAGATCCGCACCTCGGTCCCACCCAGCACCGACGACCCGATCCGCACGTCCCCGCCCGTCGACTCCGCGAGGCGCCGCACGATGTCGAGCCCGAGCCCGGTCGAGCCGGCGCTGCCCGAACCCCGCCCGCGCGCCATCGCCGCCACGGGGTCGGAAATGCCGGGCCCGGCGTCCGAGACGAGCACGATCACCGCGTCCTCGCCGTTGTGCACGTCGACCGCGAAGGCCGTGCCCTCGGGGGTGTGCCGGAAGACGTTGCCGAGCAGGGCGTCCAGCGCGGCCGCCAGATCCGCCCGGGCCACGGGTATGCGCACCGGACGGTCCACGCCGGCCACCCGCACCTTGCGGTCCTCGTCCTCCGCCAGCGCCGACCAGAACGCCATGCGCTCGCGCACCACCTCGGCCGCGTCGCATCCCGCGCCGGGACCGGCCGCCACCGTCTGCGGCTTGGCCTCCCGGGCCGTACGGATGATGGTGTCGACCTCGCGCTCCAGCTGGGCCACGGCAGTCCGGGTCTGCTCGGCGGCCGGACCGTCTCCGAGCGAGGCCGCGTTCAGCCGCAGCACGGTCAGCGGCGTGCGCAGGCGGTGGGACAGGTCGGCCGCCAACTCGCGCTCGTTCGCCAGCAGTTGTACGACCTGGTCGGCCATCGAGTTGAACGCGACCGCCGCCAGCCGCAGTTCGTTCGGCCCCTCCTCCGGCACCCGGGCGCCCAGCTTGCCCTCCCCCAGTTCGTGCGCGCCCTCGACCAGGCGCTGCGCGGGCCGCACCATCCGTACGCCCAGCCGGTCGGCGACCGCGACCGACCCGACGATCAGCGCGATGCCGACCCCGGCGAGCACCGCCCAGGCCGTGGTGAGGCCGTTGGTGACCTCGGAGTCGGGGACGTACACCTCGACGACGGCGATCTCGCCGGAGCTCAGCGCGACCGGCTGGAGCAGCGTGGACCCGCCCGGCACCTCGCTGGTCGAGGCGCGGCCCAGCCGCCGTACGGTCGCGATGTCGTCGGCGGCGGCGCGCTGCCGGCCGAGGTCCACGGCGGCCGTGTCACCTGAGGCCGTGTCACCGGAGGCCGGTATGTGCACGGCCATGCCCGCGTCCGACCCGGCCGAGGCGACGACCCGCTCCAGCTGGTCCCGGTCGGTGGTGATGGACAGCGCCGGGGCGACGGCCGCGGCCTCCCGCTCGGCGTTGGAGAAGGCGCGGTCGCGGGCCATCTCCCGGATGACGAGTCCGAGCGGGACGGCGAAGGCGACCACGACCATGGTGGTGACCGCCAGACAGACCTTGACCAGTGCCCACCTCATAGCGGCGGCTCCCCAACGGGTGGTTCCAGCTTCACGCCGACGCCCCGCAGGGTGTGCAGATAGCGCGGACTCGCGGCCGTTTCGCCCAGTTTGCGGCGCAGCCAGGACAGATGGACGTCGATGGTCTGGTCGTCGCCGTACGACTGCTGCCACACCTCGGCGAGCAGTTCCTTGCGCGGGACGACGACCCCCGGCCGCCCGGCCAGGAAAGCGAGCAGGTCGAACTCGCGGCGGGTGAGGTCCAGGTTCACGCCGTCCAACTCGGCCTGGCGGCGCAGTGGATCGACGGTCAGGCCGCCGACGCGGAGCACGCTCGACGGGGCGGCCTCCGCGCTGCCCGACCGGGCCCGGCGCAGGACGGCGGCCATCCGGGCCGACAGGTGCTCGACCGAGAACGGCTTGGTCAGATAGTCGTCCGCCCCGGCGTTCAGCAGCCGGACGATCTCCGCCTCGTCGTCCCGTGCCGTGGCGATGATCACCGGCACGTCCGTGATGCCGCGCAGCATCTTCAGAGCCTCGGAGCCGTCCAGGTCGGGCAGTCCGAGGTCCAGGATCACCACGTCGAAGCGGAAATGGGCGACCTCGCGCAGCGCCTCCAGTGCCGTACCGACGCTGCGCACCGTGTGGGCGGCGTCGGTCAGGTGCCGGATGAGCGCCGAGCGTACGAACTGGTCGTCCTCGACCACGAGCACACTTGCCATGCGCCGCACCGTACGCCATGCGAGCGAGCCCGGTCCGGGCCTGTGGACAACTCACCGCTTGTGGACAACCGCACCCCTGTGGGCAACTCCACCCCGGCGCACAACCGCGCGACACGCCTGGGACGCGTGCGGCAGTATGGCCCGCGATGCGCAGAGGACTCGTACACGTACTGGCTTGGTCGCTCGCCACGGGCGCGGCGGTCACGCTGTCGTGGTGGGGTGTCCACACGGTGATGGCGGGCACGGTGTACGACCGGCCGCGTGCCCTGCCCATCACGGCGGCCGACGCGACGACCCAGGGGTCGAAGCCACTGGCGTCGTCGACGAACCGGCCGACCCCGTCGAAGGGCCCCTCGGACCCCTCGACCCCCTCGCCGAAGCCGACCGGGCCCCCCAGCACGCCGCCCCCCTCGAAGGCTCCGCCGAAGAGCACCAGCCCGTCTCCCACCACGTCCGGGCAGGTCAAGAGCTACGACACCGACGGCGGCCGCGTGGTCTTCGACATCGGCGAGACCTCCGCGACCCTCGTCTCCGCCACCCCGGGCGCGGGCTGGTCGATGCAGGTGTGGAAGACGGAGACGTGGATCCGGGTGGAGTTCGGCTCGGGCGCGGACCGGGTCTCGGTGTTCTGCACGTGGCACGACGGGCCGCCGCGGGTGGAGATCGGGAACTACTGACGTCCCTTGAGCCGGTGCCGGGTCCCGACTCACCTGAAGACGGACGCCGGTGGCGCCGGTGAGGCCACCGCCGCCGCGTCCGTCACCGGTACGGCACCACCCGTGAAGTCGGTGAGGGACCTGCCGTGTTCGACCCGGCCCGGGTGTGGGTCGGACGCGGCGCGGCGGGTCAGTTCGGCGACCGGGAGCGGCAGGTCGGCGGCGACGAGGACCGCGTTGCCGAAGCGCTTGCCGCGCAGCACGGTCGGGTCGGCGACCAGTGCCAGCTCGGCGAACCGGGCGGCAGCGGTGGCGATCTGGCCGCGCAGATGCGCGAGCGGCGGCCCGTCGGCGAGGTTGGCGGCGTACCAGCCACCGGGTTTCAGCGCCCGGCGGACCTCGTCGAGGAACTCGGCGGAGGTGAGGTGGGCCGGGGTGCGGGCCCCGCTGAAGACGTCGGCGATGACGAGGTCGGCCCAGCCGTCGGGCACCTTGGTGAGCCCTTCGCGCGCATCGACGGACCGCACCCGGATGCGGGCGTTCCGGTCCAACGGCAGCTCTCGGCGAACCAGTTGGACCAGGGCCGCGTCGCGCTCGACGACCTGCTGGGTGGAGCGGGGACGGGTGGCGGCGACGTAGCGGGCGAGGGTGAGGGCGCCTCCGCCCAGGTGCACGGCCTGTACGGGTTTGCCGGGTGGGGCGACGAGGTCGATGACGTGCCCGAGGCGGCGCTGGTACTCGAAGGAGAGGTAGCCGGGGTCGTCGAGATCCACGTGCGACTGCGGGGCTCCGTCGATCAGCAGCGTCCAGGCCCGCGCGCGGTCCCGGTCGGGTATGAGCTCGGCGAGCCCGCCGTCGACGGTCTCGACGACGGAGGCGACGGCCGCGCCGGAGCGCCGGGGGTTCCTGGACTTTCCCACGAGGCCATTATCAGGGGGTACGGGCACTCCCACCCGCTGTCGAGCCGTGCCGTGCGGCAGCGCACCGGCGACCGCACGTCACCGACAGTTGTCGGCCGCCTCGATCAACCGCGCCGCCTCTCCCAGCGCCGCCCGCAGCACTGCGGGATCGGTCGCCAGGTCCGCCTCCCCGGGCGGCAGGAGCCAGTCCGAGCCCTCGACCGGCGGCTCGGGGTTCAGGTTCAGGCTGAGCCCCCGGCCGTCGGTCTCCGTACAGGTGCTGCCCGGCACGTCCCAGGCGGCCGCCGTGCCGGGCGGGACCACGAAGCCCAGCGTGTCGCCACCGTCGTCGTGCAGCACGGGCCCCACCCCGTCGCCGGCGCCCCGCCGCAGGATGTCGACCGCCTCCAGGCCCTGCCGCGCCGGAACGGTGACCACGTCGCAGCCCACCTCCGGCGGCTCGCTGAACTCTGCTGTCGGCGCATGCCCCGCCGTCGTCGATGGCGTCCGAGGAACGACGCTCTGGCTGGTCTCCATCTCGACCTCCACCACGGAACCCCTTTTGCAGTCCGAAGAGTTCAACGCGGCGCGATGGCAACGGCTACGGCGGAAGTCAGCCGCAAAGGATGGCAGTTCATGGCAGATCACGTATGAGATATCCGGTTTGTAGCTAAACACTGCGTGGCGACTCCGCTACAGCAGGTACGTTCTTGCCCGCCGGAGACAAGGGCACCACACGGATATTCGGTTCAACTCGTCCTCGTTCCGGCATGGTTCGACGGTTCGCACGAGAGGACCCGGCCATGGCGTCGTCAGAGCTGACCTCGTCCCAGTACCCCAGGCCCCCGCGGCCGAATCTCGCGTTCCGGCAGTTGCGTGGACAGCGCTCGCCGGCCGAGTTCGCCGCGGTGGTACGACGGGCCGCCCGCGAGATCGGTGAGCGGGTCAGCTGTGACGCGCGTTACGTCGGACGGGTCGAGGCCGGCGAGATTCGCTGCCCCAACTATGCGTACGAACGGGTGTTCCTGCACATGTTCCCCGGCCGCACGCTCACCGACCTCGGCTTTGCGCCCCGCTCGTCCGTACGCGGGCGCCGGGCGCACACCGACGAGGACGCGCCCCTCGTACACACCACGAGCCCGGCGCACACCCCGAGTGAGACGTGGGGGGCCGACGAGCCGTATGTCCCACGAGACCCGCAGGACCCGTACGAGCCGTACGGCGCACAGCAGAACCACGAGAACGACGAGATCCACGAGGAGAGCGACGTGCTGCGTCGCGCATTCATGACCGGCGGGGGCGCCACGGTGGCCGCCGCCTCGCTGGGCCCCCTGGGGCTCACCTTCGACGCCGCGGCCGCGGCGCGTCCCGTCAGACGTGTCGGGGGGCACGAGGCGGAGGCGCTCGAGGAAGCCGTACGCCGCATCCGGCTGCTCGACGACCGGCACGGCGCCGACGGCCTCTACCGGCGCGCGGCCGCCCCGCTGCGTGCCGCCTACGCGCTGCTCGACGCCGGTACGACCCGGCAGGCGACCGGCGAGCGGCTCCACTCGGGCGCGGGTGAGCTGGCCATCTCGGTGGGGTGGCTGGCGCACGACTCGGGGCGCTTCGACGACGCGCGCTCGCACTACGCGGAGGCGTTGGCGACCGCCCGGATGGCGGGCGACCCGGCGCTGGAGGCGCACGCCTTCTGCAACACGTCGTTCCTCGCGCGCGACGCGGGCCGGCCCCGCGAGGCGGTCCGGGCGGCGCAGGCCGCGCAACGCGTCGCGCGTCCCCTGGGGTCCCCCCGCCTGATGTCCCTGCTCGCGCTGCGCGAGGCGGGCGGCTGGGCGGGGCTCGCCGACCGCACCGGATGCGAACAGGCCCTCGCCCGCGCGGTGGCGTTCTACGAGCGGGGCCACTCGGACGCGGACCCCGAGTGGATGACCTTCTACGGCGAGGCCGAACTGGAGGCCCTGGAGGCGCAGTGCTGGTCGACGCTGGGCAACTGGCGGCGGGCGGCGCGGCACGCCGGGCGGGCGGCCCAGCTCCAGGATCCGCACTTCACCCGCAACATCGCGCTGTACACGGCGGAACTGGCGGACGACCTGGCTCGCGGGGGCCTTCCCGACGAGGCCGCCGCGGCCGGGATGCGGGTGCTGGACCTGCTGGACCAGGTGCAGTCGTCGCGGGTGCAGACGATGCTGGCGGGAACGGCACGGGTGCTGCTGCCGCACCGTCGGGCGAGCGGGGTGTCGGCGTTCCTGGAGAGGCACGCGAGCGTGCCTCGCACGGCGTAGTCGGCGGCGGCATCCTGCCGACAGCGACGCCGGGCGACCGTTACGCCGCCAGGTGCCCCAGGTCGTTCCAGCTCTCGATCGCCGGCTCCCCGTAGGCCCATCCCAGCACCGACAGCGACGTGGGATTGAGCCGGATCCGTGCCGCGAAGTCGAGCGGCAGGCCCAGCCAGCGCGCGCCTATGGAGCGGAGTATGTGCCCGTGTGCGAACACCAGCACGTCCCGGTCCGCCTCGCGCGCCCACGTCACCACCTCGTCGGCCCGGGCGGTCACCTCGGACAGGCTCTCGCCCTCGGGCACGCCGTCGCGCCAGATGAGCCAGCCGGGCCGTACGGCCTGGATGTCCGCCGGGGTCATGCCCTCGTACGCGCCGTAGTCCCACTCCATGAGCGTGTCCCAGGTACGCGCGCGGTCGCCGAAGCCGGCGAGTTCGCACGTCTCACGCGCGCGTGACAGCGGGCTGGTGCGGACCTCGATCCCGGCCAGCCCGTCCAGCGGCGGCCGGTGCAGGCGTTCGCCCAGCAGCTTCGCGCCCCTGCGACCCTCCTCAAGAAGCGGCACATCGGTCCTGCCCGTGTGCTTGCCGGCCAGCGACCATGCCGTCTGTCCGTGCCGGGCCAGCAGGATGCGCGGTGCCATCGAAGGGACCTTCCGGGAGAAACGAGAGGCGGAACCGGTCCATCATCGCGCACGCTGTGTGCGGGCAACCCGGGGGGCGATCTCTGCGTCTTGAGGGCCGGGGTGCCCGAAGGGGGCGCACGCGTACACCGTAAAGTGGTTCGACCGGTCCACCGGGCGCCGCGACGAGAAGGGGGAGGCGATCGGATGCCGCACGCCGAGACAGCTGGCGTGGAGGCGACGCCGCGGACCCGCCTGCGATGGTGGACCGAGCTGCCGCTGATACTGCTGGTCTACGCCTGCTATTCGGCCGGCCGGCTCCTCGCCCGGGGCGATGTCAGCAGCGCCGTCGACCACGGCCTCGCGATCCTGGACATCGAAAAGGCCCTGCACCTCAACGCGGAGCACCCCCTCAACCGCCTCTTCACCCGCGAGCCCTGGATCGGCGTCCCGGCCGACTTCTGGTACGCGTCCCTGCACTACCTGGTCACGCCCGTGCTCCTGGTCTGGCTCTTCCGCTCGCGCACCGTGCACTACCGCGCGGCCCGCACCTGGCTGATGACGTCGACCTTCATAGGCCTGATCGGCTTCACCCTGCTGCCCACCTGCCCGCCCCGGCTGCTCGCCGAGAGCTACGGCTTCGTGGACACGATGGCCCAGTACAGCTCCTACGGCTGGTGGGGCGGCGAGGCGAGCGCGCCCCGGGGCATGGGCGGCATGACGAACCAGTACGCGGCCATGCCGAGTCTGCACGTCGGCTGGGCGCTGTGGTGCGGGGTGATGCTGTGGCGGTACGGCGGGACGCGCCTCACGAAGGTGGCGGCCGTCGCCTACCCCCTGATCACCACGATCGTCGTGATGGGCACCGCCAACCACTACTTCCTCGACGCGGCCGCGGGCGCCGCGGTGATGGGTGTCGGGCTGCTGCTGGCGCCGTACGTCCTGCGGACCGCGGACCGGGTCAGGGCGCGGTTCGGGGCGGAGGTCGCGCCGGTCGCCACGGCCTCCCGCGACGCGGTCGCGACGGGCGCGACGGGCTCGGGCGACACCGTCCCGGTGGGCTCCGGCGGCTCCGTCCCCGTCGGCTCTGGTGACGCATCTTCCTCAATTGTCAGTGGCGGATGCCAGACTTCCGCGGGTGAGCGAATTCCACGGCAGCGCGAGTCCCGGGTCGCAACCGGAGCCGAGCCGAGTGCCTCTCCCCAGGACGCGGGGGACGGCGCTCCGGCACCGGCTCGCTGAGCTGCGCGGTCCCGACGTACCGGCCAAGGCGCTGGACGCGCGCGCCCTGGCCGCCCTCGCCGCCAACCCGGGCTGCAAGCGGCGCGCGATCCTGGACGGTGCCGGGGTGAACAAGGCGGCGCTGGCGGGCGCGCTGGGCTCGCCGTCGGTGTTCGGGCAGTCGCAGTTCGCCTTCACCCGCGGGAACGCCTTCGAGGCCAAGGTCAAGGCGGACGGCGGCGCGGAGCTGCTGCGGCTGGTGCACGAGAAGCTGGACCGCACCGCCGAACCGCCCGCCCACGCGCACGTGCCCGAGCTCACCGCGACCGGCCCCGAGGGCCGCACGGCCCGTACGGCACTGGCGCTGCGGGAGGCCACCGAGGCGAGCGGCGAGTGGACGCTGCTCGACCATCCGATGCTCGCGCTGGACGTCGCCGGCTCCCCGGCCTTCCTGGAGCCGGACGCGGTGGTCGTGCACCCGGACAGCAGCTGGACGGTCGTGGAGATCAAGTCGTTCCCGATGCTGGACGGTTCGGCGGACCCGGCGAAGGTGGGCGCGGCCGCGCGGCAGTCGGCGGTGTACGTGCTGGCACTGGAGCAGATCGCCGCCCGGCTCGGCTCGGGACCGGAGGGGGGCGCCACCCCCGCCCCGCGCGTGCGCCATCGCGTCCTCCTGGTCTGCCCCAAGGACTTCTCCAACCTCCCCACCGCCTCCGCCGTCGACGTCCGTAAGCAGCGCGCGGTGACCGCCCGCCAGCTGGCCCGTCTCACCCGCATCGAGGACATCGCCGACACGCTCCCCGCCGGCACCTGCTTCTCCCCCGACCTGCCCACCGCCGACCTGACGGCAGCCGTCGAGTCGGTCCCGGCGACGTACGCGCCCGAGTGCCTGTCCGCCTGCGAACTGGCCTTCCACTGCCGCGCCCGCTCCCGTGCGTCCGGCGCGGTGACGTCGCTGGGCCGTTCGGTGCGGGCCGAGCTGGGCGGCCTGACGACGGTCGAGGACGTCCTGTCGGCGGCCCGGGGCGAGACCGGCGACCCGGACGACCCGGCGGTGGCCGCTCTGCGCAGGGCGGCGCGGCTGCGTGCGGAAGCCCTCGGCACGGAGGCGGTGGCCCCGTGTCACTGATCGCCACCCTCGCCCGCCTCGAGGCCGTCAGCACCGGCCGCGCCCAGCCGGCCGCCACCGTCCGCCACCGGCGCCTGTCCGAGCGGCCCCTGGTCTTCGTGCCCCTCACCACCGCCGGTGAGGCCGGCGCCCCGCTCGGCGCGCTGGTCGGCACGGACCGGGACGCCCCGCACCTGCTGGTCGTGCCGCAGCCGCGCGACCGGGACCTCAGGTTCGCGTTCCTGTCCGAGCTGGCGGACATCGTCCTGCCGTACATCGACACCTACGCCGATGACGTCGAGGCCGCCGAGCGCAACGAGACCGATCCGGAGACCGGCAAGCGGGTCAAGGTCGAGGTCGAGCTGTGCGCGGACGCCCCGCAGCTCATCGTGCCGAGCCGCGCGGGCATCGACTTCGTAAGGCTCCTGGGCCGCTCCATGCGCTTCAGGCGTACGGCGGAGCAGGACCCCGAGGCCCCCTACCCCGCGCCCCCGCGCGTGCCGCTGCTCGGCCGCTGGCTGACCCACTTCGGCGAGCGGGCCCGCGTGCCCGGCTCCTCGCTGCTGCTGGCCATGACGGACGTACTGTCCCGGCACTGGGCGACCGGCCAGTCCACCCTGGAGGACCAGCATCTCGGCGCGCTGCTGGCCTGGATCGCGCCGCCGGAGGGTGAGACGGGCGCCGAGGCGGCACTGCGGGCGGAACTCGCGCGTGACCGGGAGGGGCAGTTGCTGTGCCCGCCGGCCGGCCCCGCCACCGACCCGGCGTTCGACAACAAGCTGCTCGCCCCCGCCATCGAGCGCTACGACCGGGCCCGCACCGCCCTCGCCGCTGCCGAGGACGGGCTGGAGGCCGACGACCGGCTCGGCGACCTCACCGCCGCCGAGCGGGAGATCCGCGCCCTCGTCGAGAGCCGGACCCGGCCCACCTGGGACGCGGTGTGGCGCGGCCTGGAGCTGCTGCGGGAGTTGCCCGAGGCCGGGCGGGTCGAGGAGCGGTGGACCCGCGACCGCTGGTCCTTCACCGGCCACCGCGACCGCGTCGTGGCCGGCGAGCCCCCGCAGCCGCGCCGGGACGACGCGGTCACCGCTGCCAACAAGCTCGCCGCGCGCGAGCGCGAACAGGCCCGGCTGGAGGCCCAGGAGGCGCTCGACGACCCGCTGGTGATGGCGGGGCGGCGGCTGGCCGGGGAGGCCTTCGCGGGCGAGGTCACCGAGGTCGTCATGGCGTACAGCGAGGGCAAGCGGCCGAGCCCGCGCCCACTGGTCACCGTCCGCACGGACGACCGGCCGCATCTGGGCGAGCGGGCCAAGGTGTTCCGGTCGCTGGGCGGGAAGCCACAGGCGGCGGAGTTCGTCGGGTACGAGGGGGAGCTGGAGGACGGCGGCGCGCTGGTCGTGCTGCGCGCGCTCGACAAGATGGGCCGCGGCAAGGAACCGGAGGAGGGGTCCGTGCCGGAGAAGGGCGACCTGATCTGCTTCACGACGTTCGAGCACGAGCAGCGGGGCGGGGCCAAGCTGCCCGACCCCGAGCAGACACCGTGGACGCACGGCGGGCCGCCCGGGGAGCAGGAGTCCGAGACCGCCGATCCCCTGACCGCGGAGGACGTGCTGTGACCAGCGCCTTCGATCCGGGCGCCGCGGCCACCCGTGCCACCGACGCGATCCTCCGCGACACCCTGCACGGCACCGCGCGCGGTGTCGTCGTCGACTCCCCACCCGGCGCCGGCAAGTCCACGCTCGTCGTCCGGGCGGCCCTGGAACTCGCCGACGCCGGACGCCCGCTGATGGTGGTCGCGCAGACCAACGCCCAGGTGGACGACCTGGTGCTGAGGCTCGCCGAGAAGAACCCCGAGCTGCCGGTGGGCCGCCTGCACAGCAGCGACGCCGACCCGTACGACAAGGCGCTGGACGACCTGCCGAACGTACGCAAGTCGGCGAAGGCAGGTGACCTGACCGGCCTCTCGGTCGTGATCTCCACGGCGGCCAAGTGGGCGCACGTCAAGGTCGACGAGCCCTGGCGGCATGCGATCGTCGACGAGGCGTACCAGATGCGCTCGGACTCGCTGCTCGCCGTGGCGGGGCTGTTCGAGCGGGCGCTTTTCGTGGGCGACCCGGGCCAGCTGGACCCGTTCGCGATCGTGGGCAGCGAGCAGTGGGCGGGCCTGTCGTACGACCCGTCGGCGTCCGCCGTGACCACCCTCCTCGCCCACAACCCCGAGCTGCCGCAACACCGCCTGCCGGTGTCCTGGCGGCTCCCGGCCTCCGCCGCGCCCCTCGTGTCCGACGCCTTCTACCCCTACACCCCCTTCCGCAGCGGCACCGGCCACGACGACCGTCGGCTCGCCTTCGCGGTCCCGTCGGACGGCTCGGGGCCGGACCGGGTGATCGACGAGGCGGCCGAGGCGGGCTGGGGCCTGCTGGAGCTGCCCGCCCGGCACACGCCGCGCACCGACCCCGAGGCGGTACGGGCGGTGGCGACGGTCGTACGACGCCTCCTGGACCGTGGCGGCGCGGCCACGTCGGAGCGCTCGCCCGATCCCGCGCCCCTCACCGCCGACCGGATCGCGGTCGGCACGGCCCACCGGGACCAGGCGGCGGCGGTCCGGGCGGCACTGGCAGAGCTGGGCGTGACAGACGTCACCGTCGACACGGCGAACCGTCTCCAGGGCCGCGAGTACGACGTCACGGTCGTCCTCCACCCCCTCTCCGGCCGCCCCGACGCCACCGCCTTCCACCTGGAGACGGGCCGCCTGTGCGTCCTCGCCTCCCGCCACCGGCACGCCTGCATCGTGGTGTGCCGGGCCGGGGTGAGCGAGCTGCTGGACGACTATCCGTCGACGGAGCCGGTGCAACTGGGGACGCTGGTGAAGTTTCCCGACGGCTGGGAGGCGAATCACGCGGTGTTGGCGCGGCTCGCGGAGCATCGGGTGGCGTGGCGGCCTAGCTGACGGCAGCCCGCCTGACCTGTCCCGACGCCCACTTGCGCGGGCGCGGGACAATGGACGGTGGACCGGTCCGCTGGGGGGGTGCCCGGTTGCGGGGGTTGGTCGCCGGGGAGCAATCAGATCGGTGACGTACCAGATCGGTGATGTAAGAGAAGGAGAAAACATGGCGGAGCCCACGCCGCGTCGGAACGAACCGCGGCTACGCCCCGCGCCCTTGCTCTTCGAGCCCGCGGAGGTGGCCGCCGACCCGGAGCACTTCTTCGACCTGGAGTCGATCGACGACCCGCGGGCGCTGCTGGCGCGGGCGACCGAGCTGACGCAGGCGTTCCGGGCGGCGACGGACCGTGCGGTGGAGTTCCAGGCCATGGCGGCGGCCCAGCTGGCGGACCCCCGGCGGTTCGACCGGCTGACGCCCGCCGACATCGCCGCGCAGGCCGAGTGGACCGAGGACTACGCCAAGAAGATGGTCGAGTTCGGCAGGGATCTCATGCGGGGGGTCGAGGGGCCCAGGCACGTCGACCCGGTGTGACCGACACGGCCCGACGTGGCTCGTCGCGGCCCGACGTGGGTGCCCCACGGGCATATGCCAGGCGGGCAAGATACGCCCTGGCACCCCACCCTGTCCCGATTTCCGGGAACTCTCGGGAACGGCGCGCTCACCGTCGGTAGATGTATCTGCCATGAGCAGCACACGCAACGCCCCGTCCTCCCCCGCCTCCCTCACCGCGGACGGCGCCGCCTGGCTCGCCTCCGCAGAACCGTATCCGCGCAGCACCCGGGCGCTCTGGGACGAGCACCCTGAGGCCCCCGTGGTCCTGGCCTGCGGCCATGTCTTCGACATCGTGAGCGCGCCCGCGATCTTCGGGCGCCGGATGGTCGACCAGCTGTGGGAGGAGGGGCCCGGATCGGGACCGGTGGCGATGTTCCGGGGCCGGATGCTGGTGTTCGCCGCGCCCGGCACGGCCCAGCGGCTGCCGTCGCTGCTGCGGTGGGAGGAGTTCGGCCGCGCGGGCGACGTCCCGCCGCTGCTGTGCCACGGCACGGGAGACGCGGTGACCGTTCCGGCCCGGTCCGGCACCGCCGCCCCGTCGGGGTCCCGCTGGCTGGTCGCCCCGGACACCCGTAATCCCTGGCTGCCCGGCCCCGAGGTACTCCTCTGGGCGGCCGTGCGGGCGGCTCGCGCGGCCGTTCGGATATCGATTTTTCCCCACGCCGACCAGGATGCTAAGGTCTACGACGTCAGCAGGCGCCGCTAGCTCAGTTGGTTAGAGCAGCTGACTCTTAATCAGCGGGTCCGGGGTTCGAGTCCCTGGCGGCGCACAGACAGTAAAAGCCCCTCGCGGAAGCGAGGGGCTTTTCGCGTGCGCCCCGGCGTACCGTTTCGCCCCGGCGCACCGCCCGGCCGCCACGCACCCCCAGCCCCGGCGCGAGCGTTACCCGAACCCGGCGCAGGCGCTACCCGACCGCCGTGATCTTCACCGTCCACGCCCCCGAGGCGGTACGCCCCTCCACCTCCACCCGCACACCGTCCCCGGGCACCGTGAAGCTCTCACCGAGCCCGACCGGCGCGTCCGCGAGCGGCGGATACACGGACTCCTCCCAGCAGGCCTCGCTGCGCGGGTGGGCGTCGATCACCTCGACCGGCCCACCCCCGGACTCGGCCCGGCTGCGCACCCGGTACACCAGCACACCCTGCCGACAGGTCTGCACATCGTTGCCCACCGGCCCGCGCACCTCGAAGGCGAGGGCGCTTTCGGGGCCGGTGCGCACGACCGCGAGCTTGGTGCCGTTACCCAGCCCGAAGCCCGGCACGGCACCGACGGCGCCGACCCCGCCGTACGCCCCGGAGGCACTCGACGCACCGGACAGCCAGCGCGCCCCCGCCGCACCAGCCGCACCCGTCTGGACAGGCGTGCCCCCCGGCCCCACGGACAGCGGCTCCAGCGTCAGCCGCGTACCCCGGGTTCCCTTCCCCCGCACGCACACCACCTGCCGCGGCTCCAGCCACCCCAGCTTCCACTTGTGCCAGCCGAACAGGTCCGGTGCCATTCCGAACTGGCTGCCCATCAGGTCCCAGTCGCCGACGTAGGTGTCCCAGTCGCCCTTGCCGTCCGCCGGGCGGTGGTACAGGTCCGGCAGGTCGAAGACGTGGCCGGTCTCGTGCGCGAGGACCAGCCGGTCCGGCGGATGGTTCTCGAACACCGTGACGACGCGCCGGATGTCCGTGCCGTCGGCCCGCAGCGGGGCGTCCAGGTTGACGACCTTCGTGGCGTCCGAGTCGACGCCGGGCGCGTCCGGGTCGGCGACGAAGTAGACGACGTCGTAGCGGGAGAAGTCCACCTTCCGGTCCGCCGCGGCGAGCGCGTCGCGCAGATAGGCGGCCCGGTCGGCGACGCGCCAGTCGCGCTGTATGGCGTACGCCGTGGACGGCTTCGGCATCCGGATCCAGTGCCGCAGCGGATGCGGGCGCAGGGTGAATCTGCCGTAGGAGGCGCGTTCGAAGAAGCGGGTGGTGGCCGGAAAGTGGTCGGCCGTCAGTTCGGCGGGTGTCGTCCGCGGGACCGAGTCCGGGAAGGAGAGGAACACCATGACCGCGTCGAGTTTGCGGGCCGGGCGCGGATAGGAGGCGTTCCAGGTGTCCAGGCCCTCGGAGTGGTGGGCGTCGGTGCGCGTCAGGGCGCAGGGCGTCGTGTCGAACGGTTCGGCGACCGAGGGGCCGGCCACCAGGGACGTCGCGGTGAGTGCCGACATCGTGGTGAACAGTGCGGCGGTGCTGCGCAGTCGGGGCCACTCCCACAACCGGCTCATCCCAGGGAGCAGGGGGAACTGACGCGGCACGTCGACCTCCGGGAGCGGTTCACGGGACACCGCACCCAGCCTCAGTCAGATTGTCGTACTACGCCCTGTTTGCCTGCACCGGATGGGTGAGAGGGCCGAGGGGTCGTCAGAACCAACACCCCCGAATCGCTCACGGAACGTCACAATCGGTCGGGGGCCCGAAGAAGCCGTCCAGGTGCGGGCAGAAACGATCTGTCAGAAGGTCGGGTCACATGGGAACACTGAACAGTGGCTGGAAGGGCCCGGGACCAGCCTCTATGATCGGCACACTTTCCTGACACTTTCCTGCACGGACACGGCCTGGCGGCCGACCGCCCCCCGGCCGGCCATTCCGATGAGACCCATCCGAGATCGAGTGCACTGCGGGAGCGAGCGGTGAGCGGAACGTCCGAAGGGCCGACGCCTACGGCAGACCTCATCCAGCCGGCCGTCACAGAGAGCAACGTACAGCCATCCCCCCGTACCGGGGCGCCGCCTCTGGTACCCCCCTACTCCTCCGCCTTCTCGGCCGCACCCCTGGCGATGGCCGTGGTCGACCGCGAGGGCTTTGTCACCGACACCAACCCCGCCTTCGCCGACCTGCTCGGTAAGGCTCCCGGGGAGCTGGCCGGCTGCGTCGCCGCCGATCTGGTGGACCTCACCTCCGACGCCCGCGCCTGGCACGCCTACCGCGAGGTGCTGCGCGGCCGCCAGGCCCAACTGCGCTGCACCCGCCGCCTCAAGCACCCGGACGGACACTCCCTGTGGGTCCAGGTCACGGTCGCGCCCCTGCCCGCCGAGGAGCCGGGCGGCGTCCTGCTCTCCGTCGCCGACATCAGCGCCCACCGCGAACTCCAGGCGAAGCTGCGGCACTTGCAGATGCACGACCCGGTGACCCGGCTGCCCAACCGCACGCTGTTCTTCGAGCGGCTGTCGGCGGCGCTGGAGGCGGAGTCGTACGACGAGAACGGCACGACCGGCCGAATCGGCCTGTGCTACCTGGACCTTGACGGCTTCAAGGCGATCAACGACACCCTCGGCCACCGTGTCGGTGACAGCCTGCTGGCCGCGGTTGCCGAACGGCTCACGCGCTGCGCGGAGGAGGCGGGGCAGACCAGGTCGATCCCGCCCCTGGTCGCCCGGCTCGGCGGTGACGAATTCGCCCTGCTCGTCGAGGACTCGACGGGCACCGAGCAACTCGCCGACCTCGCCGAGTCGGTCCTGGAAGCCCTGCGGACCCCCTTCGACCTCTCCGGCCGACGCCTGTCGGTGGCCGCCTCGATCGGCGTGGTGGAACGCCAGGCGGCCGGCACCACACCCACCGCCCTGATGCAGGCCGCCGACACCACGCTGTACTGGGCGAAGGCCGACGGCAAGGACCGCTGGACGCTCTTCGACCCCGAACGCAATGCCCACCGCATGACCCGCCAGGCCCTCGCCTCCACCCTCCGCCCGGCCATCGACCGCGGTGAATTCGCCCTGGAGTACCAGCCGTTGGTGAGCATGGAGGACGGCCTGCTGCGCGGCGTCGAGGCGCTTGTCCGCTGGAAACATCCTCAGTTCGGCGTACTGGCGCCGAATCGGTTCATCGGACTGGCCGAGGAGGACGGCTCGATCGTGCCGCTCGGCCGCTGGATCCTGGCGACCGCCTGCCGCCAGGCCCGCGACTGGCAGTTGACGCACCCCGACGAGCCGCCGATCTTCGTGAGCGTGAACGTGGCCGTACGCCAGGTCTGGGACTCCGACCTGGTCGCCGATGTGGCGCGGATCCTCGAGGAGACGGAACTCGCCCCGCACCTGCTCCAGTTGGAGCTCACCGAATCGGCGGTGATGGGTTCGGCGGGCAGACCGCTCCAGGCCCTCCAGGCGCTCAGCGACATGGGCGTACGCATCGCCATCGACGACTTCGGCACCGGCTACTCCAACCTGGCCTACCTCAGCCGCCTGCCGGTCTCGGTCCTGAAGCTGGACGGCTCCTTCGTACGGGGCTTCCAGTACGAGAGCGACAACAGCACCGCCGTTCCGCCGAACCCCGCCGACGAGGTCGTGGTCGAGGCGATGATCCAGCTCGCCCACCGGCTGGGGCTGACGGTCACCGCGGAGTGCGTGGAGACCCTGGCCCAGGCCTCGCGCCTGCGCCGGATCGGCTGCGACACCGGCCAGGGGTGGCTGTACTCACGGCCGGTGTCGCCGGATCGTATCTCCGAGTTGCTGGGGGTGCGGGTGTGAGGATCGGCTGGGTGTACAGGGCGAGGATCAGGAGGCCTTGGGCAACCCGTAGGCGTCCGCGATGAGTTCGTACGAGCGCAGGCGTATGTCCATGCCGGGCGCGTTGCTCGTGATCATCAGCTCGTCGGCACCGGTGCGCTTCTGGAGGTCGTCCAGGCCGGCGCGGACCTCGTCGGGGGTGCCGTGGACGACGTTGGCGTTCCAGGAGTCGGCGAACTCGCGCTCCAGCGGGGTGAATTCATAAGCCTCGGCCTCCTCGGGGGTGGGGATGAGGCCGGGGCGGCCGGTGCGCAGGCGGATCATGCTGAGGGCGCCGGCCTTGACCTGGCGGCGGGCCTCCTTCTCCTCGTCGGTGGCGAGGGCGGAGACGCCGATGAGGGCGTACGGGCGGTCGAGCACGGCGGACGGCTGGAACGACTCCCGGTACAGGTCCAGGGCCGGGATGGTGTTCCGCGCCGAGAAGTGGTGCGCGAAGGCGAAGGGCAGGCCGAGGACGGCGGCGAGGCGGGCGCTGAAGCCGGAGGAGCCGAGCAGCCAGATCGGCGGGCGGTGCGGGGACTGCACACCGCCGGGTGACGTCGCCTGGACCGGGCCGGGAACGGCGTGGATACGGCGGTAGGGGTGGCCGTCCGGGAAGTCGTCGTCGAGGAACCGGGTGAGCTCGGCGAGCTGCTCGGGGAAGTCGTCGGCGCCCTCGCTCAGGTGATCGGTGCGGCGGAGGGCCGCTGCGGTGGCGCCGTCCGTGCCGGGGGCGCGGCCGAGGCCGAGGTCGATGCGGCCGGGGGCCATGGCCTCCAGCGTGCCGAACTGCTCCGCGATGACGAGCGGGGCGTGGTTGGGGAGCATCACGCCGCCGGAGCCGAGGCGGATGCGGTCGGTGTGGGCGGCGATGTGGGCGAGGATCACGGCCGGGGACGAGGAGGCCACGCCGGGCATGGAGTGGTGTTCGGCGACCCAGTAGCGGTGGAAGCCGCGGGACTCCGCGAGGCGGGAGAGGTCGACGCTGGTGCGCAGCGCGTCGGTGGCGGTGCGGCCGGAGCTGACTGTGACCAGGTCCAGTACGGAGAGGGGGACGGGGGCGGTGCCGTGGGTGGTGCCCCGGATCTCTTCGGACTGGGTTTCGTCTGCAGCCACGGGTGGTGCCTCCTGTTGCGGTGCTGTGAGCTGTCCTGCCCGGCGTTAACAGGAGGGTGTCTCCGGTTATTCCCCAAGAGGCGGCACCGCCTGAGGGCCACGGCCTTGTCGATGAGGCCGTCCGCGTCCGCGCTTCGGTATCGGGTGAAGTTGTCGTCACCGATCGACGCCGAATGGAAGAGCGGATGGAGAAAGTTGCGCGGAGCCGGCAGACAGGCCGAACTCAGGACATTGATGCGTTTCAGCTCCGACGGTGGTGAAACCTGCCGGGCCAGCACGAAACTGGCGGATCGGTACTGCGGCCGAATGAATGCGGATACGGCGAAGGCGATCACCAACGGCAACGCCTTCGAGGGCCGATCTCGACATCCGAGACAACCAGGGTCAGGATGGTCAAGCTTCCTCGACGCGCACGAGCACACCGTTCTCGTCACGCCGGTACCGGCGGCGGGCATTCTTCTCGATCTTGAGTCCGACCTCGTGGTCGAGATCGATGCCGTTCATCTCCGCCAGCGCAACCAAGTACAGGAGCACGTCGGCCAGTTCCTCCCCCAGCTCGGGACAACGCGTGCGCCAGGCAGTGAAGGCTTCGCCCACCTCCGCGCTCAACAGGCCGAACTCCAGCGGGACATCAGTAGTGTTGAAGCCTTTGTCGAGCTTGTTGCGCCATGCGAGCTGCTGGGCCGTACGGATGTCCAAGGCTCCTCCGAGGGCGGGCGCCGACCATACCTCGCAGCCTAACGGGAGACCCCTGGTGACCGATGACACGCGACCCCGCGACCTGGGCACGGAACCTTCACAGCAGGCAAATGCTGGACCAACTGTCCCCACACTCCTTAGAGTTCTCAGCCGTGACCAGGCCGAACGCGCGTAGCAATTTTGCTCGCGTCGGGGCCGACGATCTTGGGGGGATGAGGGACCGCTGCTGCCGACAGCCCGATCGTTCGACCGCTCTCATGTGACGGGTCCCCAGCCCGCAGTTCACCACGCAGACCGAGGAGCCATGCATACCCAGGGCACCAGAAGCTTCAGCAGTCTGCGGACAGCACTCACCTCGGGCGAATCGACCGTCGAGGAGGCGGTCGATTCGGCTCTGTCCCGGCTGGCGGCCGTAGAAGCCCTCAATGCCGTGCGCCATACACGGATCGACGAGGTGCGGCGGGAGGCCGCGGAGGCGGACCGGGTCATCGCGCAGGAGGGCGAAAGGGCATGGCGCACAAGGCCATTGCTCGGGTTACCACTGACCGTGAAGGAACTGACTGCCGTTGCCGGTCTGCCCTACAGCCGGGGCAGCGACGGGCCGGCCGGCATCGCGCAGCAGGACGCGCCGGCGGTACGCCGGCTCCGCGACGCCGGTGCTCTCGTCCTCGGCTCCACCACGTCCCCCACTGGCGGATGGTGCGGAGCGGGTCTCAACGGAACGAGGCCGCCGACGACCAACCCCTGGAACGGCCACTTGACTGCGGGCGGCTCAAGTGGCGGTGCCGCCGCGGCGGTTGCGACGGGGTTCGGCCTCGCGGCAACGGGCACGGACGGCGCGGGTTCCGTGCGGATACCCGCCTCGTTCTGCGGAGTGGTGGGGTACAAGCCGACATACGGGCTCGTCCCCTATGCGCCACTGAGTTCGGAAGGGCTCTCGCACATCGGGACCCTGGCGAACACCGTGGCTGACGCCGCCGCTCTGCTGCGTGTCATGGCGGGCCCCGACTCCGCCGATCCGGCGAGCCTGGGAGTGCCTGCCTTCGGAGCCGCGGACGTCGCCGACGACGGCGAGCCCCTTCGGATCGCCTGGGCCACGACGCTGGGAACGCCGTCCCCCGATCCCGCCGTGGCCACGGTGTGCCGCACGGCGGTCGAGCGGCTCGCGGCCCGCGGTCACCTCGTCGAGGAGATCGATCCGCCCGCCCCCGACGGCTACGGTTCGCTCGCGACGATCCTCGCCACCGCGGAGGCGCGTTCGGCCGCCCCGCAGGACGACGACCGGCTGCACCCGGTGCACCGGGAGGTGGTGCGCTGGGGGCGCGGCCTGAGCGGCATCGATCTCGCCGCGGCCATCGAGGAACGCGCTCGCCTCTGCGTAGCCTACGACGCACTGCTCGACACGTTCGACGTCCTCGTCACCCCGACCGTACCGGTGCTGCCGTTCGACTCCGGCCTGCCGGCCCCCGCCGAGTACCTGGCGCGCGGCTCGACGCAGTGGCTCGCCTGGACGCCGAACACCTACACGTTCAATCTGTCCGGCCAGCCGGCCGTGACGGTCCCCGTGGGCCGCTCGGCCACCGGGCTGCCGATCGGACTGCAGATCGCGGCAGGACGACACCGGGATCGCAAAGCCCTGCGCATCGCCTCCGAGGTGCACGGAGCCGCTGCGGACCAGTTCGCGTCGCTTCCCCCACAGACACCCGAGGTTGGAGCAAGCTTTGGCCATTGACGGTTCTCGCATCCCCTCCACCGGCCGACCCGGATTCGTCGCACGCCACGCGCAGTGGACGGACCGTCAAAAGGACGAGGCAGAAAGGCTGTTGGCTGCCAAGGCCGACTTCGACTTCGTCCGCGTCGGGTTCGCCGATCCGCACGGGCTGCTGCGTACGAAGGTGCTGACCCCGCAGACCTTCCGCGGCGCGCTCCTGAACGGGCTCGACATGAGTCCGGGCCCCTTGATCTTCGACAGTGGCCACGCCCTGCCCAACGACATCTTCGCAGCCGGCGCCGGGCTGGGGTTCCAGGAGCTCACCGGAGCGGGAGACTTCGTCGTCGTCCCCGACCCACTGACCCTGCGGGTGAGCCAGGTCGACGGGATACGCACCGCGGTGATGCTGGGCGACGAGTACACCAGGTCCGGCGATCCGCACCCGCTCTCCTCGCGAGGAGTCCTCAAGCGGCTGCTGGCCCGCGCCGCGCAGAAGGAGCTGTACCCCGTCATCGGGCTCGAGCTCGAGTGGTACCTGCTGCGTCTCGTGGATCCCCTGGACCGCGGCGGCATCGGCGGCTTCGGCGTCCAGGGCCGGGCGCCGAGGGTCGAGACGGTCAACGGGGGGTACCAGTTCAACTCGGATCTGCTGATCACGGACCTGCTCCCGTTGCTCGCGCCACTCGGTCGGCACCTGGCGGAGGACCTCCGGCTGCCCTTGCGCACGATGGAGCACGAGTCCGGCCCGGGGCAGATCGAGTTCACCTTCGACCCGCTGAGCGCGCTCGAAGCCGCCGACGGCGTTCTCCTGGCCCGATCCGCGCTCAAGCAGGCCACCCTGCGCAGCGGGCACCTGGCCTCGTTCATGGCCGTCCCCGGCTTCGCCGGAGCCGACCCGAGCGGTTGGCATCTCCACCAGTCGCTGGCCGACGCCGCGGGCGACAACCTGTTCGTGTCGGACTCCACGCAGGTCCTCTCCGACCTCGGGCTGGCCTATGTCACCGGGCTCATCGAGCACGGTGCCGAGACCACCGCTCTCGCGATACCTACGGTCAACGGCTACCGCCGGCTGGATCCTGTGAACTCCCTCTCGCCGGACCGGCTCGTGTGGAGTCACGAGAACCGTGGTGCCATGATCCGAGTGCTGGGTGGCCCGCACGACACGGCGTCGCACGTGGAGAACCGGATCGGCGAACCCGCCGCGAACCCCTATCTCTACCTCGCGTCCCAGATCGCGGCGGGACTCGCGGGAGTCGAGCAGGGCAGGGCCACCGCGCCCACGCTCCACCCGCACGACGCCGCGGCGGCCCCTCTCCCGGTCGACCTGGGCGAGGCGCTCACCGCCGTACGGCAGAGCACGCTCGTGTCCGAACTCCTCGGCGAGACCCTGCTGAAGAACTTCGTGGCCCTGAAGTCCAGCGAGTGGGAGCGCTACACCAAGTGGGCCGCTGACCGCAGCCAGGAAACGGCCGGCGTCACGGAGTGGGAGAACAGCGAATACCTGATGGTGTACTGACGATGACTCAGTCACCTGACGCGAAGACGGACGGCCCCGCGGAAGGGAGAGACGACGCCCTGCGCCTGATGGTCGTCGGACTGGGCATGATGGGCAGAGCCGCGGCTGCCGTGGCAGTGGCGGAACTGCCTCTGGCCCACCTTCACCTGGTGGACGTGGACCAAGGCAGGGCCCGGGCGGTGGCCGACGAGTTGGCTCGTCACGGTGTGCCCGTGACGGCAGGCACTTCCTGGCAGGACGGTCTCGGCAGCTGCGACGTCGCGCTGCTCGCCCTGCACTGGCCCCAGACGGAACAGTTCCTCGCCGAAACCCGTCACAGCGGTCTCGGCGTGGTGAGCATCACCCGCCCACCGGTCAGTCCCGAGCCGTATGTCCCGGAAGTGGTGCGTGAGCGCACCGGACCGGCCGTGCTCCCGGTGGGGCTGGAACCCGGCCTCACCGAGATCCTGCTCGGCCATGCGGTGCGTGGGCTCGACCGGGTGCACGCCGTCGAGACCCTGTGCGGCGGGCTCACGACACAGCCCCCGGACGGCTTTCCCTACCGGCTGTTGTTCGGCGGCACGACGCTGCCGTTCACACAGCGTCCCGCCTTCGCCCTCGACTCCGGGCGCAGACGCACGCTGGAGAGGTTCTCCGCCGTTCGGCCGGCTTCCCTTCCCGGGCTGCCCTCCCTCGAGTCGTACCACGACGGAATGGTGCCCTGGTTGTGCGAGTTACCCGGTCTCGACGGCGCCGATGTCGAACAGCGCTCGGTTCGCTGGCCGGGCTTCGTCTCCGCCGTCGCGCTCCTGCGTGCGGGCGGACTGCTCGACGAGGACGACATCGAGGTGGCGGGAACGAAGCTCACGCCCCGCCGCGTCACCGATGAGATCGTCGGGCGGAAGCTGCAACGCGGGTCCCACGAACGCGAGGTCACCCATCTTCAACTGACCGCGCACGGGGTCGCCGGAGGCAGGGAGGTGACCCGTCGCATCAACATCTGGTGCCGTGACGACGAGACTCCGTTGGACTCCGGCATGGCCTGCATGACGGCGGTACCAGCGGTCGTCGCGGCCGGCCTGGTGGCGGGACACCCGGGAGGCTGGCGCCGTCCGGAAGAAATCTTCGACACATCCACGATGGAGGTGCTCTTCACCGCGCTCGAGCGCCACGGCGCTCACATACGTGATCGATTCATCGAAGGTGAGCCGACATGACACGGGGGGACGACCTGATCACGCACCGGCTGATCGGAATCGGCGTGGGGCCTGCGAATCTCAGCCTGGCCGCACTGCTCGACACATCGGAGAACTCCTCCGACGATGTTTTCTTCGAAGCCAAAGAGAGCTTTCAGTGGCATGCCGGGATGATGCTTCCGGACGCCGAAATGCAGGTTCACTTCCTCAAAGACCTCGTCACACCCGTCGATCCCACCAACCCTCACTCGGTCCTCGCGTACGCCGTGAGCCGAGGTGAGCTCTACACGCTGCTGAACACGCGGCGGCAACGGGTCTCCCGGCGGGAGTTCGAGGCGTACTGCTCCTGGGTCGCCAGGCGGCTGCCCAGCGTCAGATTCGGTTCCGAGGTCCTCGACGTGCGCTGGGACGGCGCCTTCGAGGTGACCACCACGGACGGAGCCTACCGAGCGCAGCACCTCAGCATCGGTACCGGGGTCGTACCGAAGGTCCCTGCGTGCGCCCAGGGCCGCGGCCTGCCCGGTGTCATCCACTCCGCCGACTTCCTGCACCACTCCATACCGGCGGACGCCACGACCGTCGTGGTCGTCGGTGGCGGCCAGAGCGGCGCCGAGGTGGTCGCGCACCTGCAAGAGACCCTGGCGCCGGACGTGGCCGTCGAATGGGTCACCCGCAGGAACAACTTCCTGCCGCTGGACGAGAGTCCGTTCGTCGAGGACATCTTCACGCCGGAGGCGAGCGAGGAGTTCTTCCACCGTCCGGCCGGCGTGCGCATGCGGTTGCTCGCCGACCAGCAATTGGCCAGCGACGGCGTCTCGGACTACCTGCTCGAACGGATCTACCGACGGATGTACGACGTCCGTAACGGCTATCGGGAGGGACCGAGGGTACGGACCAGTGCCGCGACCGAGCTGATCGGCCTGGAAACCGCGGGCCCCCGTGGCACCGATCTCACCGTGCGGGACCGGCTCACCGACGAACAGCGCACCGTCCGCGCCGACTTCGTCGTACTGGCCACGGGGTACGAACAAGCCCTGCCCGAGGCCGTGCGGCCGCTCCTGCCCCTGATCTCCCTGGACGACGGCCGCCCGAACCTGCGCCCGGACTTCTCGGTCGAGTGGGACGGTTCGGCGTCGAGCAGGATCTTCGTACAGAACGGAGCCCGGCACGCGCGCGGCGTCGCCGACCCCAACCTCAGCCTGCTGGCCTGGCGTTCCGCCACGATCGCGGTGGCGGTCGCCGCCGACCTCGGCAAGCGGCTGCTGGAGCCGCATCTGCCTCCGGACCGCCGCGCGGGCGCGTCGCCTCACTCATCCGGCAGCGAGGACACCCAGGACTGGGCACGAGAACCCCGAAGGAGCGCTGAATGAGCACGGCACAGGAGCCGGATCTCACTGGTGTGCTGCCGGTCGAGCAGCTCAAGGTCACGCCGAGCGGGCCGGTGGAGGGATTCTGCTTCCCGGAGATCGACCACCGCCCGTCGGCTCCGTTCAAGGCGTCCCGATGGCGCCTCGACCCCGGTCTGTGGAGCAACTGGGACCAGCACGAGGTGCTGGAGGCCTGGATGGTGGCCTCGGGAACCGGATCCGTCTGGCGGGAGGAGGAGGAAACCCCTGTCGGCCCCGGTGACGTCGTCCTCATGCCCAGCCAGGTGAGGCACCGGCTGCACAACACCGGCTCGGTACCGATGACCTTGTTCAGCGTCTGGTGGCCGCCCACCGCACAAGCCTCCACGGCAACCGACTCAGGAAGGACGCAGCGTGCTTGATTCCGTGAGCAGGGCTCTGGACCGGATCCGGACGGATCAGCCCGTGAAGCCCTCGTACTTCTTCTTCGCCGGCTATCTCACCCCCAACGGTGAACTGCACCTGGGCCATCTCGGCGGGCCCTACCTGCGTTCCGACGCGGCGGCCAGGTGCATGGGGATGTACGGCGCGCGGGTGGCCTGTGCCACCGGATCGGACGCCTTCGAGAGCAGCGTGACCTACGCGGCCGCGGCGAACTCGGCTCCAGAGACGGCCGCTTCGATCGCCACCCACTTCACCGACCGCGCCGCACAGGCACTGCGGTCCATGCGGATCCGGCAGGACGACTTCGTCAACCCCTGCCAGGAGCCGGTGCGCGGGGAAGCCGCCGAGGCATGCCACCGGCTCGCGTCCGCTCTGGGGGACGCCGGCCGGCTCACCGTGCGGGAGGAGCAGTTGTTCCTCGGGATCCCGCCGGCGCCTCCGGCGGCGACCGGCGCCTTCCTCTCCGGTCAGTGCACGTACTGCGAGGTTCCGCAGTCGGGCAACGTCTGTGAACAGTGCGGGCGTTGGATGCACCCTGAGCGGATGACGTCGGCGTGGGTACCCGACGGGACATCCGGCCCGGCCGAGCGCGGAGGTGTCAGCTCCGTCTTCGTGCGCACGGCCGCGGAGATGAACGCCGAGGCCATGCGGGAGGTCCTGGAACCCGAGTTCGCCCATCTCGTGCGGGACTATCCCGAGGTCTTCGGCGACACCCTGCGGCTCAGTCACCCGTCGTGGTGGGGGCTTCCGTGGAGCACGCGGCTGACGCCCGCGCCACACCCGGAGTCGGTGTTCTCCAGCTATGTGATGGGCAAGTACGGATCCACCAGGGTGCTCGGCGCACGTCAGCGCGAGCGGACCGGGGTCGACCCCTTCAGCTCCGGGAGCGGAGTGACCACCGTCGCCGTGGGCGGCCTGGACAGCGCCTTCGGCTGGATCTCGCTGCAGGCCCTGGTCGACCCCACGGTGGATTTCGCGCCGTTCGACCACATCGTGGTCAACCGGTTCATGCTGCTGCGCGGCGAGAAGTTCTCCACGTCGCGCAAGCACGTCATCCGGGTCAACGACGCGCTCGCGCACGGGCTGTCGCCGGACGCACTGCGGCTCATGCTGGCCCGGGTCTCGCCCAGCCACGAGGAGTCGGACTTCGTGCCCGAGAAGGCCGCGGCACAGTCGGGCGACGACTGCGCCACTCTGCTCGGCGCGCTGCGGCAGTCGCAGATCGGCGGCGGCGTGGAGCCCGAGGCCGCACCGCAGTTCCTGGACGCGGCCGTGGCCCACCTGAGGCGACAGCGGGCGGCTTTCACACTGCCGAGCGTGGACCTGCCCGCGGCGGCCGAGGCGCTGCTGGACTGGGGATCGCTGCTCTGTGAGGGCGCTTTGGAGGGGCATCCGCGTTTCGCGCGGCAGGTCCTGGCGCTGCTCGCCCTTCCCCTGATGCCCGGCTGGGCCGTCGGAGTCTGGCGCACGGCCGCAGAAGGGCTCCCGCCCGGTCTCGACCACGAGCCGGGAGCCGAGGAACACCCCGTGGACCCCTTCGATCTCCCGGCCGTCTCGGCGGCCGACCTCGACGCCCTCGCGGAGCAGGGCCGTACGTCCTGACCGGCCCGTACCGAACCAGACCGTCCGGCGCGGCCCGGACCCGTGCCGTCCTCAACTCGTCCTGGAGGCTTACTGCATGAGTGATCAGACACTCGACCTCACCGCGATCGTTCCCGAACTGCGCACCCGGGGCCTCCTGCCTGCGGACACGGCAGGAGTCTTCGCCAGCGGTTCCATGGTCCGCGGCTGGGGCAACGAGACCAGTGACGTGGACGTGCACGTCATCACCGGGTCGCTGCGCGAGTCCTCGATCGCGGAAACGGGGCACGTCTCCCTCGAACCGAACGTCCTGACGTACGAGCGCGTCTACGTGAACGGCCGCAGGTGGGACATCGAGTACTGGACGCAGAGCCAGGTCGACCAGCTGCTCGCCAAGGTCACCTGGGAGGCCTACAACAGCCCGGACTCCCCCTGGTCCACGCTGAGCAGGACGGAACTCGGCATGCTCGAGCGGCTGCCCTACGCCGCCGCGGCCGACGACGGTGGCTGGCTGTCCGACGTGCAGCAGCGCCTGCGTGACTCCGCGCACCGGGTCATCCTGGTCGGCATCTCGCTGCGGGAGTCCGACGGGCTGGTGGAGGACGCGGCGGGACAGCTGGCGGCCGGTGACGTGCACAGCGCCGTCATCGCGGCTCGCCTCGCCTTCAACCACATCGTCGACGCCCTCCAGGCGCAGGAGGGCCAGTTCGGCAGTCTGTGGCCCAAATGGCGGGCGCGGCGCATGACGTTGATCAACTCCAAGGTCCTGACATTCGAGACGTACTGGGCGACGGAGACCATGGCGAACTTCGACAGCGGGAATCCCGGCGCCTGGGTGGAGGACACCATCGGGCTGTGCCGAAAGATCTCGTCCGAGCTGGAGGTGTGACACCCATGACCGAGCAGAACGACAGCGCGCCGGTTCCGCGGATTCCGCTGAACGTCCGACTGAGGAAGCACCGTGGCCGGCACCTCGCCATCGGCTACGAGCACGCCCTGGAGCTGTCGCCCACGGCCGTCTTCATCTGGAACCAGATCGACGGCACCACCGACGTCGA
The DNA here is from genome assembly GCF_004028635.1 of Streptomyces cyaneus. Lineage (GTDB taxonomy): Bacteria > Actinomycetota > Actinomycetes > Streptomycetales > Streptomycetaceae > Streptomyces > Streptomyces cyaneus. The sequence goes on from NZ_ML138678.1 coordinate 1,332,890, forward strand.
CGGAATCGCGCAGGCCGTCAGCACCGAGTACGCGATCGATGTGGAGACCGCTCTGGAAGACGTGCGGGCCCTCCTCGACGAACTGTCCGGCCACCAGCTCGTCGTGTGGGATTCGTCCGCACAGCCCAGGCACGGATGACGATGCCGGATTCCGCAGCCGCCCTCGAGCCCACGCGCGGCGAGCGGGCGCGCCTGCTGGCGGCGCTCATGGCCCGGTTCTTCGGATCCGGGTTCTGGGCGCCGTTGCAGGTGCTGTTCTTCGTCAGGATCGCCGACATCCCCGCGTTCACGGTGTCGGTCGGCCTCACGGTCGCCACCGTCGTCGGGCTGGTCGCGGGGCCGTACATCGGTGGGCTCGCCGACCGCCACGGCACCCGGAACGTGGGCGCTGCGGTCTTCGGATTCGCGGCCTGTGCCTCGGCGACCCTCGCGCTGGTCGACTCGGTGCCCACGTTCCTCCTCGCCATCACCCTGATCTCCATAGGCCGGGGCGGACAGGCCGCCGTCTCGGGGGCCCTGGTCGCCGCCGTCGCCGGGGACTCGAAGCTCGATTTCCGGGCGCGGGTCTATTCGATGCAGAACCTGGTGATGACCATCGGCCCCGTCTTCGGCGGCCTCGTCCTTCAGGCGGACGACCGGAGCTGGTACATGGTCGCCGTCGCGGTCGAGGTGGCCGCGTGTCTCGTCGCGTGCGTCCTGGTCGCCAGCCTGTCCCCGCGTCCGTCCGCCGTCCCGAAGACCGAGCACGCCTCGGCCGGTGCGCTGCGCGACCGGCCCTTCATGGTGGTCAGCGGGCTGTCCGGGGTGCTCGTGCTGTTCGACGCGGTGCAAACGGTTCTGCTGCCGCTGTGGATCACGGAACGCACCGACGCGCCCCGGTGGATCGTCTCCGCCGTGTTCATCATGAGCAGCGTGATCGTCGTCGCGTTCCAGCGCCGGGTCTCCGCGGGGACGGAGGACGTGGGCGCCGGCGCGCGAGCGATGCGGCGTACCGCGCCGTTGGCCGTGGTCGCGCTGGTCTTCTTCTTCTCGGCCGCGTACACGGCCGACTTCGTCACCATCGCCCTGCTGCTGTCCGGTCTGTCCTTCCTCACCTGGTCCGAGATGTGCTTCGCGGCGGGCGAGTATTCCCTGTCGTACGGTCTGGCCCGGGACGAGCGTCACGGGCAGTACCAGGGCGCGTACGCGGTGGGTGTGGGCCTCGGCTCGGCGGCCGCGCCGCCTGTCGTCACGGGCCTGTGCCTCGGGCTGGGGCCGGCGGGCTGGGTTGTGCTGGGCGCCCTGCTCCTGGGGGCGGGTGCCCTCGTCCCGGCGGCCACCCGGCACGCGGCCGACGCGATCAGAGCGTCGAGCCGTTCCGTGGACGATCCCCGCGGCCAGAGCGGCAGAGTGTGACGGACCGGCGGGGGCCGGGGCGGCCGTGATTGCCGCCCCGGCCCGTCGTCGTCCGGTGATCCGAGCTCAGGGCCGCGTCACCGTGCCATGCTCTCGCAGTCGCTCGTGCAGCCGCGTACGCACCACATCCTCGTCCTGCAGGAAGACCTTCGGGTCGAGCGCGCTCTCGTCGAAGGCGATCCCGTCCTTGCCGAGTTCGTCGGCGAACTGCGTCCCCTGCTGCAGGCTGCGCAGTGACGCCTGCTGCACCGTGCGGTAGGCGTGCTCTCGCTCGACCCCGTTCCGCGTCATCTGCAGATAGGCCTGCGCGCTGAAGATGCGGCCCCGCGTGGCGCCTAGGTTCTCGGCCATCCGGTCGGTGTTCACCACGAGGCCGTCCACCAGCTCGGTTGCCGCGGTGACCTGGTAGTACGCGAGGTTGCAGGAGTCGGGCAGGACCACCCGCTCGACCGAGGAGTGCGCGAGGTCCCGCTCGTGCCACAGCGCCACGTCCTCCAGCGCCGCACCGACGTTCGCCCGCAGCAGCCGCGCCAGGCCGCAGAGCCGTTCGCTGGTGGTCGGATTCCGTTTGTGGGGCATCGCGCTCGACCCCTGGTAGGCGGAGGTCCGTGGTTCCTCGACCTCGGCGACCTCGGTGCGCTGCAGCAGCCTCATTTCGAGCGCCAGCTGCTCGACGCTCGCTCCCAGGACCGCGAGGGCCGCGACGAGTTCCGCGTGCCGGTCCCGGCAGACGACCTGTGTGGGGGCGGGTTCGGCCGTCAGCCCCAGCCCGGCGAGCACCTCGGCCTCCACCGCCGGTGTGGTGGTGGCGTACGTACCGACCGCACCCGAGATCGTACCGACGGCCACGGATTCACGTACGGCTGAAAGACGCGTGAGGGAACGGTCCACGGCGAACGCGAGCGTGGCGAGCTTGTGGCCGAATCTGATCGGCTCGGCGTGAATGCCGTGGGTTCGTCCCACGCAGATCGTGTCCCAGTGCTCCAGCGCCCGTCGCGCCAGTACCCGGTACAGCTCGCGGGCGGCGTCCAGGACGAGGTCGACGGCGTCGCGCATGGCCAGTCCGAGTCCGGTGTCGACGAGGTCGTAGCTCGTCAGCCCGTGATGCACCCAGCGCGCGCTCTCGTCCGGCATCGCCTTGGTCCATGCGGCCAGGAAGGAGAGGACCTCGTGGTCGCGCGTGCGCTCGGCCTCTCGTACGTCCGAGATGTCCGGCCCGGGCGTGGCCGCGATCGTCTCGGCGGCCTCGGCGGGAATGATGCCGTGCTCGGCCTGTACCCGCGCGACCAGCGACTCGATCGCGACCCAGCGGGCGAAAGTGGCCTCCTCCGTCCAGATCCGGGACATCTCAGGGCGTACATAACGGTCGATCACGTACTTCCTCCTTGGTTCAGGGGAGCATGAGGGGACGAGTGCCTCTCGACTCCCCCCACGGTTGCGAGGCCGTCGGCGGTGCGGGCAGCGCGAAGGGGTTCGACTGCCACGCCCGCAAGGCACGCCGCACTGCTGCGTCGCGCAGTGTCCGGTCGTCGGTGTAGTCGCTGATCTCGCGTGCCAGCGACCGGGCCAACTGGGGTATCCGGTACCGCCGTTCGTTGCCCCGGTAGTCCGCGCGCACCAGCCCGGAGCGGGCCAGTTCGGCGAGCAACCCGCGGGTCTCACTCCCGGGCAGGTCCAGGGCCGCCGATGCCACCGTGTCGGTGAACGAGTGGGCGTCGAGCCACCCCAGGAGCCGGAACGCTCGGCGCGCGGAGTCCCGCAGGCGCCCATAGGGCCCGCGCAGCCGCGCTCGTACGTCGATGGAGCGCGAAGTCAACAGGTCGAGCCGGCGCCTGGGGTCCCGCAGTCGCTCGACGATCTCGTCCCACGTCAGGTCCGGCTCGTCGGTGATCCGCTCGGCCAAGGCATGGACGGCCGCCGGCAAGCCCTCCAGCACCGCGTCGAACACCCGCACCGCGGACTCGGCAAGCCCCGTCGACGGCTGGGCGCGGGCCCGGATGAGCAGATCGAGGACCTGCTCCAGCGGGTAGGGACGGAGCTCGAGCACCTCCAACCGCCGCCCGGCCGGCCGGGACATGGTCGTGCAGACGATCAGCCCGCCGCCCGGCGGCACCGGCAGCATCCCCTCGTACTGGGCCGGGTGCGTCACGTCGTCGAGCACGACCAGCGCCGGGGATCGCGCCCACTCGGCCCTGAGGTCGCCCAGCGGTTCCCCACTGGGCTCGACCCCCCAGGCGCCCAGAACGCGTACGGCGATCTCCTGCGCACTCCGGTCGTCCTGTTCGGCGTTCCGGGCGTGGACCGTCACGGGTGGCCGCTCGGCGGCACTCGACCGGCGGACCCCGTGCACCACCGCGTTCGCGGCCCAGCTCTTGCCGATTCCCGGCGGACCGACGACAGCGATCGCCGCCCCCTCGGCGCGGCGGCGGGTCAGTGACGCGGTGATGAGCGTTTCGGGGCCGACGGGGCCCTCCTCGGCCCCGGACCGCGGTTCCGGGTGTGCGGCCAGCGCGTTCTCCTGGGCCTGACGCAAGGCGGGCCCCGGTTCGATGCCGAGGTCGTCGAGCAGCAGGCGGCGGGCACGGCGATAACAGTCCAGTGCTTCCGCCCTACGTCCCGAAGCCGTCAGGGCCTCGACGAACAGGGCCCAGAGCGACTCCTGATGGGGCCGCTCCGCCGAGGCCTCCCGCAGTGGCCCGACCGCCGCGGCCGGGTCGGCACGGATCTGCTCCCGCGCCCAGTACTCCAGGGCCAACAGCCGCAGATCGCCCAGCACATGGGCGTGCGCCTGGTGGAGGGCCTCCGACGGCACGTCCCCCAGGGGCTCTCCGCGGAACAGGTCCAACGCCCGGGTGAACAGCCGCAGCCGCTCGTCGGGGTCGGCCGAGCGCCGACCCGCGTCGATGCGTGCCCGGGCGAGCCGGACGTCGACCTCGTAGCGTTCCAGGTTCAGGACATACCCGCCGGGGCGCGTCAGGATCGAGTCCGCCCCGAGGAGGCGTCGCAGCCGGGCGATGTAGCCGTGGAGCGTCTTGCGCGCGGAGCGCGGCAGTTCCTCCGGCCACAGGGCGCTGAGCAGGCCGTCCGAGGCCACCCCCTGTTCCTCGGCCGACGCGAGCATGGCCAGCACGATGCGCTGTTGAGCCTGGGGCACCGGGACAACGTCGCCGTCCTCGTCCGTCAGCCGGAAAACACCGAGCAGTTCGATGATCGCGCGTGTCGGCACTACGCGGTTCCCTCCCCCGAAGAGACGTCCGGATCGTGACCTTCACTCACCGATGGGCCGGCTCCCCGGTCGGGAGGGGGCGGCGCACCAGGATGCCGTGCTCGCCCTCGGGCACCATGCGCAGCGCGACCCGCAATCGGTCGGTCATACGGGGTGTCACCATCGTGAGGGCCGTCACAGGATCGTGGTAGGCGACCTCGGTGATCTCACCGTCGGTGAAATCGAAGTCCCGTGGTGTACGTGCGTCCAGTTCCACGAAGAAGGTCATCATCACGATCTCGGCTCCCTCCCAGTCGGAGGCGCCGTAGTCCACGGCACGCAGTTCTCCGACGCGGCAGTCGACGCCGAGTTCCTCACGAATTTCGCGGCGCAGCCCGGTGACGGGGTCCTCGCCGGCCTCCAGGATTCCGCCGGGCAGATCCCACCGTGCTTTGTAACTCGGATTCACCAGTAGGATTCGGCCTTTTTCGTCGAACGAGATCCCGCCCACGGACACCTTTTTACGGTTCGTCACATTCACGCTCCCCCATGTCGATCCCTGCCGACCTCATCGCGACGGTGTGCCGCAGCCCCCGTGACACCCAACTAGTATCGTGGGTCAGCGAATTACCGGCAAGATCATGTTTTCGGCGATGACACCGTTTGTACAAGTACGTCTCGTGCAAGTACGTCTCATGCAAGTACGTCGACCGAGCCGGCGATTCATTCATCCGGCATGTCGGACAGGGGGGTATGTCCATGCGTGGGTTCGGCGATGTCCCACATCGGCTGAAACTGATGCTGCGTCCCGGAGTTCGCAGAACACTCGTCGGCGCGGTGGCGGCCGATTCCGTCGGTCAGGGTGTCCTGATAGCGACCACGACTTTCTACATGCTGCGCGTGGCCGGCCTCACCGCCGTCCAGGTGGGTTCCGGGCTGACCCTGGCCGCCGTACTGGGCATCGTGGTGTCGACACCGGTCGGGCATGCCGCGGACCGCTGGAATCCGTTGAGGCTGACCGTACTCATGACGGCCCTTCAGGCCGGCGCGGTCCTGGGCTTCATCGTGGTCCACAATCTGCTCTCCTACCTCCTGGTGACGGCCTTTCAGGCCATCGCGGTCGCCTCCGCATCGGTCACCGGAGCAGCCATGCTCCCCACGATCGTGCCGCCCGAACAACGGGTACGGACCCGGGCCACCACGCGCGTGACGAGCAACGTCGGTATATCCGTCGGCGTGGGCATCGGCGGCGTCGCGGTCGGGGTGGGGTCCGCGGACCTCTACCGGTCGCTCTTCGCCGTCGCCGCGATCGGTCTGCTGCTGTCGGCCTGGTTCTTCGACCGCCTACGGCGCTACCAGACGCTCACGTCCCCCGTCGCCACGTCCGGTACGGATCAGAACGCGTCAGCCCCGGCGGACACGGAGCCCGCCGCCCCGCAGGAACGATCCGACGACTCGGCGACCGGGGCACTCAAGGACCGGCCCTTTCTGATGGTCACCGTCATCAGCGCCCTGCTGGCGATCAACGACGGCCTCCTGACGGTCGCGCTGCCCCTGTGGATCAGCCAGGCGACCAGCGTTCCGCCCTGGATCTACTCGGTCGCCATCGTCCTCAACACCCTGGCCGTCGTCCTGTTCCAGATTCCGCTCAGCCGCTCCTCCGAGACGACGGCGGGCGCGGGCCGGGCGCTGCGCATCTCGGGGGTGGCGCTGGCGGCGGCATGTCTACTGTGGGCCGTGGCGGGATCGCCGGACACGGCGTGGCCGGCGGCGGCGCTGGTCCTGGTCGGCTGCGTCGCTCACGTCATCGGCGAACTCACCTCGTCGGCCGGTGGCTGGGCGCTGTCGTACGCGCTGGCCCCCGAGCACGCCCATGGCCGGTACCAGGGCGTGTTCGGCACCGGGCAGCAGATCTCCAACGCCGTGGTCCCGGTCGTCACCGGCGTCTTCCTCATCAACAACGGCGTCGGTGGCTGGGCGATCGTGGCCGGCGTACTGCTGGTCGCCGGTCTGGGCGCGCCGCGTGCTGTGGCGTGGGCCGAGCGCACACCGCCGCGTACTTCACCCGTACCGGCGGAGGCGACCGGGCGGATCAGCTGAGACCCGTCACGGCGTGGTCGCCGGGGGCGGCGCCTCGTCGAGGAGCGCTTCCCACCCCTCGCGCTTCGCCACCGCACGCACGGTGGAGGTGACAACCCGCTCGTCGACCGACCGGAAGTGCCTCAGCAGCTCCCACTCCTTCTCCTGGACGGAGCGCACCACGTCGTCCGACCACCGCGGTGCGACCACCAACGCCCACCGGGCGTGCAGCCGACCCCCTCGGATGACCTTCGCGTCGAAGGAGTCAGGGCCGAGGTCGATCCGCTCGTAACCGTGCGCCGCCGCCCATCGGATCGCCGCGTAGTACGTGAGGTTGAAGTAGATGGACGCTGCTCGTCCGTATTCCTCGGCCACTCCGTGACCACGCGCGAACATGGTCCTGCCGCTCAGGAAGAACTGCGTGAAACCGACCATCTTGCCTGCGCGGAAGGCCGCCATCACGATGCAGTCGCTGAGCCGCTCGGCCTGGTCCTTGAGTTTGTCGATCTCGGCCTGGAGCGTCATGTCGTGCCCGTAGCGCAGCGAGACCTGGAGGGCGAGAGCGCCCATCTCCTCCAGGTGTGTGCCCATGGGCAGGATCCGCAGTTCGCACCCCTCGTTCTCGAACCGGCGCATCTCGCGGCGGAACTGCTTCCAGCGGCTCTTGCCCACCACGGCCCGGTAGCCGTCGAGCCCACCGGCCGGCACGGCCAGATCCACGGCACCGTCGAGAAGCACCACACGGTCCTCGGGGTCGAGTTCAGCGAGGACCAGGTCGAGGCTGTCGTCCGTGACATACAGCATGGCACCGGCCTCACCCCGCTCTCGGCACCGCGTCCTGAAGGCGTCCAGCAGGGCGCGGGCCGCCATGGACCTCCGATCGGGGTCGGTCAGTCGGCCGGTGAGGAACTCACTCGTGTATCCCAGCCGGGTACCGGCCACGCAGGACGTCGCCCCGGCAGGTGCGGCCCCCGCGAGACCCAGGACCGCCTCCAGGTCGTAGTAGAAGGGGCGCTTCCGCTCGAAGGCGTAGGTGGGCAGTGCTGAGACCGGGCGGTCGTTCTCGTACAGCACCAGGTGCCCGCAACGGCCGTTCGTCATGAGGTCGGCATGGCGAATCCAGTCCGCGCTCGAGTAGAGGGAGTGCCCGGCGGACATCGCCGTCCAGTCGGTCGCGTCGACCTCGGAGGCCGGCCCGACGTCCTTGACCACCCATGGCCGAGACTGCGGCGGTACCCAGGTCATGCTCTCCCCTCGGTCACCGAGTCGACGAAGCTGATGGCGCCCGCGCCGCCGACAGGCCCGATGTGCAGTACGGCGGTCCTCGCCTCGACCACGCCGCGACGCCGGAACCCCCGGACGATCTCGTCGACACGGTCCGCGAAGTCGTCCTCGTCCTCGGCGACTTCGTCGGCCAGCGTCTGGACGAGGCTCGACTCGGCCTCGACCGGCCAGCTCTCGCCGAGCCGTGCGACCAGGCCACGCCCGGCCCGGTCGCAGAACTCCCGCAGGCCGCCCGGAAGGACGTGCCCTTCCGGCGTCGTCAGCACCAGAGCGGTCAGACACGCCGTTCCGTCGGGCGCCAGACGCGACGGCAGTCGGCGCAGAATCGCGCGCCCCGCGGCGAAGCCGTCGGGTTCGTTGGCCACCCCCGGGAGGAAGGGGATGTTGGCGATCACCTGGTCGTACACCGCCTCCGCCGGCAGGGGGGCGAACAGATCGCCCGTCCACCGGCTCATCCGGTCGGCGAATCCGTTCAGAGCGACATTGACCCCGGCGACCGCGGCTGCCGCCGCGTTGATCTCCACGGTGTGCACTGTGGCACCCCTGCTGGCGGCCGCCAGCCCCTGCAGACCGGTGCCGGAGCACAGATCCAGCACGAACGAGCCGGGGACGATGTCGAGTTGGCGAGCGAGCTGGACGGAGTCCGCCCCGAAATACAGGTCCGTCTCGAACGGAGAAGGCGGTGCCGCAAAGAGCCACAGGCCCAGCGGCCGCATGAGGACCGCATCGATCAACTGGGCTTTCCCGCCCTGATGGTCGAGGATTCCGACCTCGCTCAACTGCGGGAAACACTCCTGCAGCTCAGGCGGGAGAATACGGGTGTCGACGGCTCGTCCGAGCAGAAGGAATTCATGGACGGGACGCACATCGTCGGCGAGCGATGCCGTTGCCGCCGCCCAGTCGGAGATGCTCGGCTGTCCGTCGGGAAACGCGGCCAAGAACTCCGGCATGCCCACGTCCTCCAGAACACGGGCCAGCCGTTCCAAAGGAGCTGTCTGGGCAGGTCCTTGGACGCTGGAGAACAACGCGCTGTGCATGAACCACCTGTTCCTTGGATCATCTTCGCCGATACTTTGAGCATCCACTCCCGGGCGTCATCGCGTCGAGGAGTCTTTGCCGGTCAACGCCCTTGTGGCACCTGGAAGGTGCCCGCTCTCCTGCTTTGTCACGCACCCCGAGGACAAACATGACATCGCTCACGGTGGTCATCGACGCCGATCCTGGAACCGACGACGCCATCGGCATCCTGGTGGCACTGGGCCATGCCGATCTGGAACTGCGGGGGGTCACGACGGTCGGCGGCAACGCGGCTGTGGATGTCACCACCGACAACGCGCTGCGTCTGCTCTCCGCGGTGGACCGGCCGGTTCCCGTGTTCGCCGGATGCGCGACACCGCTCGGGGCGCGCGAGCGCTTCGGGCACGGATTCCTCGCCCGGCCGCACCGTCCGGGCCGTGACCGCGAAGGGCTCGGACTGCCCCCGACGAGCCGCCGCGCGGAGGACGTGTCGGCAGTGGACTTTCTGATCGACACCTTCACGGGCGAACAGGCCGCCAATGCCGTGCTCGTGGCCACCGGGCCCCTCACCAACGTCGCGTCGGCGCTCCTGCGCCGCCCCGACCTGGCGCGTTCACTACGCCGGTTGGTCGTCATGGGCGGCGCCCGTGGTCAGGGAAACGTCACCCCATCTGCCGACTTCAACTTCTGGGCCGACCCGGAGGCCGCTCGTGTGGTCCTGCGGGCCGGGCTCCCGGATGTCGTACTGTTCCCTCTGGACGCCACCCGCAGTGCGCCGCTGACGGAGTCCGACTGTGTGGCGATCGAACGCTCGGGACATGTCGGCGCCCTGGCGGCCGACATCATCCGCAGCCGCATGCCGACCCGCGCGGCCGACGGCTCGGTACCGGACCCTGCTACGACCGCGACCGTCCACGACGCCCTGTGCACCGCCCACTTGGTCGCTCCCGTACTGCAGGCCTCGGAACGCTGCGAGGTGGACGTCGACACGAGTGAGAGCGGCCGGCGCGGCACCTCCGTCATGAAGCGGGCCTCCGGACGGGACTCCCCCGGAGTCGAAGTCGCCCTGCGTGCACGGTCCGACATCCTGGCCCGGACGATCGGCGCGGCCACCCGCCGGATGTCGGCCGACGGCACGCCGACCGGAGCATCATCCCGGTGAACGCAGGGGTCAGGTCCAGGTGTGCCGGTCGTTCCAAGAAGCGCACGCGAGGACCGGGACACCGGTGTTGTCCTCCAGGCGCTTGCGGGCCTGCCGCTCACAGTCGTTGGCACCGTCGAAGATCGTGATCACGCTCTCGACGGCGATGTCCCGGGCCTGCAGGTGCTTGATGACCGTGGCGACGGACCTGCCCGAGTGCATCGAGTTGTCGAGCACGACCACGGCTTCGCCCGGCGCGGCCCGGAGCGCCGGGGAGTCGAAGTCGAAGGCCCGCTTCACGACAGTGACGGAGCGCAGTCGCGAGTCCGACGCGGTCGACGCGGCCGCTATCCCCATGCCGACGCCCCCCGTCGCCACCACGACCAGGTGAGCCGGGCGGTCGGGCGGAATCTGCGCCCAAATCCCCTGCCCCAGCCGCTTGATGATGGATGTGTCGAGCGTCAACGGCATGAACCAGTCACGTTCATCCCCGTGTCCGGTCGCAGATTGGCAGAACTCGCATGGGTTCGCGTCGGATGTCGCCAAGACACCGCTCCTCTCGGGCACTTGATCGAAAGGCCACAGTAGCCGAGACTCCCAAAGCAGGCTCTGGGACTTCGAGTCGCGTCGGCGCGATCTCCAGGTGAAGACTTGCTGACGCTCAGTAGGATGCCGCCCATCCAACAGCCCAACAGGAGTTGAGTAGATGAGCCATCAGGCGCCTCATCCCGAGATCGCGCCGCTGACCCGGAACTCGCTGAAGCCGCCCCTCTACAGCCAAGAGCCCTACTTCCGGGAAGCCTTCCACGACCTGCAGGATCTGATGGGCGATCACACCGTCGACACCGTCCTCAGGTACGGGCTCGTGGTGGTGAAGCCGGACGGGTGCGCCCTTGGTGCCACGAGCACCGTCGTCGACTTCTACGCGCGACACGGCTTCGAGCTGGCCGACATACGCCCGGTCACCTTCAACCGGAGCGTCTGGCGCTCGATGTGGGTGTACCAGATGACCCAGGCCTCACTCGACCGCCTGCTGGTCAACGACCTGGTCATCGACGGTGAAGCGTGGGCGTTGCTGTTCCGCAGCACCACGGACGGCGGCCTGCCCGCCACCGTACGGCTGAGCGAGCTCAAGGGCCCCGCCAGGATGGAGAACCAGACCGAGGACTGCCTCCGGCGGGCCGTCGGTCAGCCGAACCGTATCTTCAGCCTTGTGCACTCCGCCGACGAACCAGCGGACTTCGTCCGTGAGTTGGGGATTCTTTTCAGCCAGGCGACGCGGCGTGCCGTGGCCACCGCGATGGTCTCGGGCACCCTGTCCGAGCGAGGTGCCCGCCTGCTCGGGGAGATCAGGCACTCCGACGAACGGCCCCGCCGAACCTTCGACCGGGAGGCCTCGCGCAAACAGGTGGTCGGCGCGATCGCGCAGCGACTGTCCGACGGGGGCGTGCCGACGGCGCCGCGGGAACTGCTCACGCGCGCGGTCGACGATCTCGAGTCGGGCCGCGTGCTGAGAGTTCCGGAGTTCTTCGCGGCACTTCTGGACGCCGAAGTGCGGGTGGATTCCTGGGATCTTGCGGTCGCCGTGAGCGAAACCATGGAAGATGACATTCCGGGCGCCTCAAAGGTCATTGATAACTTCGGCGCCATCGCATGGGAACGGCCGTGAGATAGGACGCGAAGGGCCGGCTGATTCCATCAAACGCTTGCAGAGCATGTGCCCGCCCGGTTTACTTCCGTCCCAGCGATCACTAGTTCCGCGTGCAGCAACACGGTAGCCACATCTGCGACTTGGGGGAAAATCTATGTCAGTAGCACCTCACCAAGGGCAAGGTGGAAAATCGGCCGCAGGAGCAGCGGCGACCGCCCTGATTCCGCCCGGTTCACGACTGGCTCTGGGAACGGGTTCCACCGTCGAAGCAGCGCTTCCGGCACTCGCCGCAATTCCAGGTCTGGTGGCCACACCGACATCCGAAGTCATCGCCGACCGAGCTTTGGCCGCGGGCCTCAAACTCGTCCCGGTACAGAGCTCGTACGACTTCTATCTCGACGGCGCCGACCAGGTGGCGCCCACCGGCGACGTCATCAAGGGCTCGTGGGGCGCGCACGTCAGGGAGAAGACGCTGGCGGAACTCGCCGAGCGGCGCATCCTCATCTGCGACGAGTCCAAACTGGTCGACAAGCTCGTCGGTCCGGTTCCCGTGGCCGTCGTGCCGTACTTCAGCGGTCTCTACACCTCGGAATCATCCGACACCAAGACTGACGACAACGGACTGACCATCGTCGCCATGAGCCCCGGTGAAGTCATCGACGCACCGGGCGATTGGGACAGCGAAATATGTGGGAAGCCAGGCGTGGTGATGACCGGAATTTTCCCGGTCGGGTTCGTCGAGCAGATCATCGTCGGACATGAAGACGGCTCCCACCACGTCATCGTGACCAAATCCAACGGGGTGTGATGGTCCACATACAGTACGCGATCGACGTCTTTACGGAGGAGCAGGCTCTCGCCTCTGCTGCCTTGGCCACGGAGTCGGGGATTCGATGCCTCGAAGCCGGACACGTGCTTGTCAAGGCCGTGGGGCTCGGCATCGTCACGGAGCTGCGGTCCAGATATCCCGACGCCGAGATCATCGCCGACATGAAGACCATGGACATGGGGCGGGACGAAGTGGCGGTGGCCGCGGACGCCGGGGCGGACCTCGTCATCGTCTGCGCGGCTGCCAGCGACGGGGTGTTGCTCGCGGCGCACAAAGAGGCCCGTTCGCGCGGTGTGGACCTCCTCGTCAGCCTGATGGGGGTGAAGGACCGGGTCAACAGGGCGCGTGCCGTGCTCGACCTGGGGCTGAACCGAATCATCGCCCACCGTGGCATCGACGACGACTTCCTGTGGACCGACCCGGGTCCTCGGCAGCAGCTGGCGGAGATCGCCGCCCTGCCCGATATCGAACTGGCCCTGGCCGGCGGGATCAACGCCCGCAGCCTGCGGGAATTCCCGGACGTGGCGGCAGAGCGCCTGATCGTCGGACGTGGCATCACCGACTCGTCCGACCCGAAGGCCGAGATCCAGGCCCTCCTCGATGCAGCCCGGCACCGTCACACCTCCTCCGCGATCGGGGTAAGCGAATGAGTACCGGGGACGACTACTCCCTCTTCGTCGTACCGGGCACCGGGGACGCGAATCAGACGTTCGCGTCATCGCTGAGCGACAAGCTCGGGCTGCCCGTCACCGATCACGGACGGACCGTGTTCAAGTCGGGCGAGATGATCGTGTCGCTGCCGGCGGAGGTGTCGGAGACCGCGGTCATCGTGCTCGCCCCGTCCTTCCGTCCGTCCGACGCGATCCTGGAGCTGCTGCTCCTGGCCGACGCCCTGCGGCGGCACGGGGTTCGATCGCTGACGTGTGTGCTGCAGTACGTTCCGTACAGCCGGAGCAATCGACTGAACCGCCCGGGTCTGCCCCTGGGGTCCAAGGTCGTCATCTCCATGCTCGAGCAGTCACCGATCGACCGGTTCGTCGTCTTCGACCTGCATGCCCGAGAAACCCTGGGCTACTTCTCCAAGCCCGTCACATGGATCCCGACGCTGCAGCTCATGAGCGACGCGATCCCGCTGCACGCTCCGGAAGTCGTCGTCAGTCCCGACCGCGGCCGATACGACGACTGCATGCAGATCTCCACCATGCGCTCCTGCACGCTGGACATGCTCATGAAGGTGCGGCGCGACGACAGCGGCTCCAGCGAACTGGTGGCCGGTGCCCGTACCGATCTCAACGGTCGCTCGGTGCTGCTGTTCGACGACGAGATCTGGTCGGGCGTGACCGCGGCGCATGCCACGGAGTCGCTCTTCGCGGCGGGCGCGGCACGCATCGACTACCTCACGGTGTACGACTTCACGACCCCGGACATCCGCAAGAACATGCTGGAGAACCTGGGGATCTCCAGCTTCACCACCACCAACCTGGCCCATCACGGCAACGACCCCTTCGACGGCCGCTACCGCATCCTCGACGCGGCGGACCTGGTGGTCCGGGCATGGCCGCGGATCACCGGCGGCTCGGCTCGTCGCTGATCGGCGGGCACGTCGGAAGTCCGGTCGCAGACCACGAGGTCTCCGACCGGACTCCGTGCGTTTCGGTCCTGCTCTACTGGACCGGATTGACCCAGATCTCGTGCACGGTCAGACGCCCTGGCTCCGGCACCTTGCACTTGACATAGCTGGCCTGGAAGACCTTGAACGCCCGCGGATGACGCTCATCGATACCGAGGGCCGCGTACAACAGCGCCTTGATCGTCCCGGCGTGCGAGATCAGACCGACGGACTCACCGGTCGGCACCGAGTCGACAGCGTTCTGCCAGGCCCGTGTCATACGTTCCTGGACATCCCGGATGGGCTCCACATCCGCCAGGTCGGGCGGAAAATATCCCGTCGGATCCTGGTTGTCGAGCCCGAGACCGGCACGCGTCTCCAGCAACGTCGGCCGGTCCATACCGTCGAACGAACCGAAGTCCCGCTCGATCAGGTCCTTCGCCACCACCGCCTCAGCACAGCCGACGGTGTCCGTGAGAATGTGGGCCGTCTGCACGGCCCGACGCAGCGGCGAGGTCCGGAAGGTACGGATACCCTGGTCCTTCAGCCGTTCCCCGAGGGACGCGGCCTGGCGCAACCCGATGTCGTTGAGTTCGTGCTCGCCGTTCCGGCCGATCAGCAGGTTCTGCTGGTTGGCGTGCGATCGGGCGTGCCGTATGAAATAGACGAACTTCATGGTCAGCTCTCCTGCCCCAGCTTCTCGATGACGGCTCGGAGCTGCGGCTCGTCGAGCTCATAGACGGTCTCGCCCACCTGCGGGTCGCGCGCATGGAGGGTGTGGAACATCGGCGAAGTGGGGGTGCCGAGCTGGACGAGGGTCGCCGAGGCACCCCGAACCGCCCGCTCGGTCCGCGCGGGAGCGGTGAGATCGATCCTGCTGACGACGCCCGGGGTCACCCACACCGCGCTCGACTCCAGGTATCCGAAGATCTGCAGATGGAAGTGTCCGCAGAGGATGAGCTGAACGTCACTGCCCCGGATCGCGTCCGCCAGATCGGCGGGGTTTCGCAGCCCCAGGGAGCGCTGCACCTCTACATCGAGGGTGATCGGGGGATGGTGGAAGACCAGGACGGTTCCGTGCGGAGCCGGCTCCTCCAGAACACCGCGCAGCCAGGTCAGTTGCTCTTCGCTGATCCAGCCGTACCCCTTTTCGGGCACGAGTGAGTCGAGGGTGATGAAGCGGTATCCATCGATCACACTCACCGCGGCCCGCTCTCCTCGGCCGGTGGCGATGACCGAATCGGCCCGGTCATTCCCCGACGGGTCGAGATGCCCGCTACCGAGGATCTTCGTAAAGGCTCCGCGCTCGTCGTGATTTCCGGTGCTGTAGAGCACAGGTACATTCCGCGCGGAGGCGAATTCACCCACGATTTCACGCGCGGCACCATAGGCCTCCGGCGATCCGTCATCGGCTACGTCGCCGCTGACGACAACCACATCGATATCACGCACCGCTGCCAGATCCGCAAGCATGCGACGCAAGGACTGGGTGGCGTTCACGCCGTGTTTGTTGGGGCCGTCGAAACGGTCGAGATGGGTGTCTGAAAGATGCAGGATCCGCATACGCAGAAGCTACCGGAAAACCCAACCGGCAAACCCGAATATCAGCCACACACGAGTTCAGCCCCGGAGCGGTGACGTCACTCCCGAGCGGCAGACGGCGGGATCAGCGGCCGCCGCCTGCCGACGCGCTTCAGGACCGGGCGGGTACCGGCTCCTCGACACGTACCAACAGCCCCATGAGAAGGGACTGATCGACGAGTTCGGTCACCGACTCCAGCTCACAGCCAGCCGCCGCGCAGACCGCCCCGAGCTCCGTGCCGCCGTCGATGCCGCGCAGCACCGACAGCCACGCCGCGTCGGTGTCGTGGTCGATGACGAACCGCAACTCACCGCCCACAGCGACGAAGCTCTGCCCCTGCGCCCCGTCCAGGAGCAGGACGTCCTCCCCGAGCCGGAGCACCAGAGCGGGGTCGACCGCGGGCCGCCCGAAGACGACCGCGCGCTGTTCCTCGCGGGTGCGCTCATCGCCCACCTCGACCGGCAGCGCGGCGGACGACGGCTGTGTAGGCGGCAGCGACTGCGTCATCTCGTCGAGCAGACCCAGGTTGACCAACCGGAGCAGCAGTTCGAGGTGAGTGTCGCTCGTGCCGTCGATGATCTCGTTCAGGCAGCCGCGCAGATGGTCCGCCTGCAGGAACTGGGCGGCCCGCGGCGACGCGAGCGCCTGCTCCAGCAGTTCACCGGAGTTCGCCGCGAGCATCCTGGCGAAAGTGAGGTGGGTGTAGCGCACCCCTTCGCCTTCGTAGAAGGCGATCTTCGGCCGCTGGGTGATGTCCAGGGGCAGCAGTTCCCGGAAGGCGGAGCGAATGATCTTCTTGTCCCAGAAGAGTTCCTGGCGGTACTTGCGCGGGACGCCGGCGAGGAGTTCGACGATACGGTGGTCCAGATACGGCACACGCGCTTCGACCGCGTTGCCCGAGGCCGTACGGTCCTCGACCCAGAAGTTGTACTGCTGCCAGTCGCGCACCTTCCACTGGACGAAATCGTCGTACACATCGCCCAGCGCGCCCGGGAAGGCGACCCGTACCGCTTCGTCGCTGACCAGCGGACGGCCGTTCTGCCACCACACGTTCATGGCGGGGGCGTTCGCTGCGAGCGCGCGCCGCCGGGACAGGTCGGTGAGGTTCCTGATGAAGTCGTGCCAGTCACCGCCGCCGGCCAGCATGCGGGAGTAGCCACCGCTGAGTTCGTCGGCACCGGACCCGAGCAGAACGGCCTTCATGTCCGGCCGACCTGCCCGGACGAAGCGGTAGATCTCGCTCTTGAAGTGCTGTTCCGGTCCGCACAGCGGTGATTCCATCAACCACAGCAGGCGGCGCCAATCCTCGGCGGAAGGGTGCTGGCCCACCTCGAAGGCCAGCTCGTGATGGGTGAGATTGAGCGCCTTGGCGGTCGAACGCGCGTAGTCGGCATCGCCGTTGAGCAGCGTGCTCGCGCTGAGCGCGCTGAAACTGTGCTCGATGGAGTCCCCGCCGAGCGCGGCGATTCCCGCCGAGTCGACGCCACCACTGAGCATGATGCCGATCTCCGCGTCGGCCACCAGGCATTCCTGAACGGACTCGGCGAGCAGACCACGGAAGCGTTCGACGAGTTCGTCCGGCGTGACATCGTCGTGCGAGAGCGGCCCCGGCATGGACCAGTACCTCTTCGTTCGGGTACTGCCGTCGCGCAGGCCGTAGGTGACGATGCTGCCCGGCTCTATCTGCTCGACTCCGACGAACCAGTCGCGAGGCGGCGCGTCGGGCATGATCGGCGCGGCGTTCAACCCCTGATCCGCGAGGGCGCCGGCCCAGTCCAACTCCCTGGGACACAAAGGATGCTGAAAAAGCGCCTTGACTTCGGAGCCGAAAATAAGAGTGTCGCCCGCGCGATGGACGAACAACGGCTTGAGGCCGATGCGATCGCGCGCCAGCACGATGCGCTGTTCACGCAAGTCGATGACGGCGATACCGAACATTCCCCGCACCCGCTCGAGAAAGTCCAGGCCGTCTCGTTCATAGAGGTGCAGCAACACTTCACAGTCGGAACGGCTGCGGAAGAGCCCCTCACCCAACTCGCGCCGCAGTTCACGGTGGTTGTAGATCTCACCGTTGGCGGACAATGCCACCAGTCCGTCTCGCGAGACGAAAGGCTGCCTTCCTCCTTCCGGGTCGACGAGCGAGAGCCGGGTGAACGACATGGCCGCCTGGCCGAGTTCGATGAATTGCATGTCGTCCGGGCCTCGCGGCCGTAGAGCTCGCGCCATCGCCTCGAGCACGGGGCGAGTGGATGCGTCGATGTGAGAACCGTTGAGGTGGGCAAAGCCCGCTATGCCACACATGATCCGGCACCTTACATGCGAAGAGGCCCTCAAAACAGGGGTGTTGGGCGAAAACGATCTTCGCTGCAACTTGCTGCCCGAGGGCGGTGAAGACCGCGCGGATAAACGTGAGAGGCGCCACACCGAAGTGTGGCGCCTCCCCTCAGAGCATCGTTCAGCGGACGACCGCGACGATGTCGGGCTGCGAAACCGGCTTGGCGGTCGGCTTGGTGTAGGCCTTCATCGGGAAACACCCCTTTCCGTTCGAGTCGACTAACTCAGCGATCAGATCCTGACAGAGTGGGGTGGTCTGGCGGTGGTTCGGCAGCATCTTGGCTGGTCTCGAAGCTTGTTGACGAACACTCATCCGCTGTCCGACACTGAGCCGCTGATCTGTCAGGCATTGCCCTGGCGCAGCATTAGTGGACCTCATGGGAGCGTGCATGGCCAGCGAGACCTTGTCCAAGATGACCTTCTCGATCGTGAAGTCGGCCGACCTGGAAATCGAGGCGGTGATGAGGGTGTACGAGACCTCAGGACTCGCCGAACGCCGTCCTCTCTCCGAGCCGGGCCGCCTTCAGCGCATGCTCGACGGATCCAACCTGGTCGCGGCCGCATACGATTCCGGCGTACTGATCGGAATCGCCCGGTCGATCAGTGATTTCAGTTATGCCACCTACCTCTCGGACATCGCGGTGGATGCCGCCTACCAGAGGCGGGGTATTGGCAAGGAGCTCATCCGGGTGACCGCGGAAGCGGCGCCGCAAGCGAAGATCGTCCTGCTGTCCGCTCCCGCAGCGGTGGAGTACTACCCGCACATCGGGTTCACCCAGCACAATTCGGCCTGGACCCTCCCTGCGCAGCAGAGCTGAGACAGGTCCTACACCTGCACGATCGGCTCCCGTGTGAACAGTGCCCCCAGTGCCGGCGCGTTCACGCGGCGGTCCGTCAGGCGCAGTGCCTCCCATACCGTGACCTGGTTCGCCGTGAGGACCGGTTTGCCGAGTTCGGCCTCCAGGGCCGGGATGTGGGCTGCCGTGTGGAGGGCCGTGTCGGGCAGGAGTACGGCCTCCGCCTCCTCCGTGTTCGCCTCCTTGGCCAGCGCGAAGACCTCGGCCTCGCCCCAGGTTCCGACCTCCGCCGCGGTGATGATGCCGCAGTCGCGCACCGTGGCCACCTCGGCGCCCCCGGCGGTCAGGAACTGGGCGAAGAGGTCGGCCACGTCGTCCGGGTAGGTCGCCCCGACCGCCACCCGCCGCACCCCGAGCTCCCGCACCGCGTGCACGAAGGCGAAGGACGTCGACGACGCCGGCATCCCGGCCGTGCGGGCGAGGGTGCGCACCTGCTCGTGGGCGCCCTCCCAGCCGTAGACGAAGCTGCCCGACGTGCAGGCCCAGACCACCGCCTCGGCGCCCGTCAGCCGTAGCGCCTCCACGCCCTCGGCGAGGCGCTCGGCCGCGCCCATCCGCCGCAACGCGTCCACCCGGTGCGCGTCCTCGCCGATGTCGGTGTGCACCAGGTCGAGCCGGATGTCGCTGGCGAGGAGTTGCTCGATGCGGGGATAGTCGTCCTCGGCGGAGTGGCCCGGGTAGAGAAATCCGAGTGCGGTCATGTCAGCCTTTCTACTGCTGTTCCTGCTCGGGAACATCCGGCACGTCCGGAAGCACGGGCCCGTTCCGCGTCGCCGGGTCGATCCGCGCCGACGGATCGATCAGCGCCTGATAAGGCCCCACCGCGCGAGTACCCAGCCTGCGCAGCGCAGCCCACATCGTCACCTGGTTGGCCGAGAGAACCGGCATGCGCAGTTCCGCCTCCAGTTGGGGGATCACGTCATAGGTGGGGAGGTTGGTGCAGCTGATGAACAGGGCGTCGGCCCTGCGGCCGCCCACGGCCCTGCGCGCCATGTCCGCCACGTCGCGGTACGGCACCTTCCAGATGTGCCGCGTCAGCCCCATGAACGCGCATCCCGTGACCACGGTCCCCGCCTCCGACACGTACTCCTCCAGGGCCCGCGTCACCGACACGGTGTACGGGGTCACGAGGGCCACGCGCTGTACGCCGAGCTCGGCCAGCGCCTCCAGCAGCGCCCCGGACGTGGTGACCGCCGGTATCGCACCCGCCCGCGTCATCGCCTCGCACATCGCCCGCTCGCCCGCGATGCCGCCGACGAAGCTGCCGGAGGTGCAGGCGTAGGCGACGACCTCGGGCGCGACCGCGGTCAGGGTGCGCACGCCGTCGCCGAGCGTCTCGTGTTCGCTGACCAGTCGGGCGAGGTCCAGGCTGACCTCGACCGGGACGAAGGGCGTCCGGGTCAGGTGCAGCGAGACCTCGTCCGGCACCCAGCGCCACAGCTCCCGGTCCAGCGCGAAGTCGAAGGGGGCGATGACTCCGACGCCGCGCTGCGGGCGAGGGCCGCCGAGGAAGGAGATGTCCATGGCGCTCATGGCAGGGCACCGCCCCTCACTATGAGAAACAGGTGAGTAACGGACCGTACGTACGCCCGTGTTGACGAAGGTAGGTTCGGGTGCGAGCGTGGTCAAACCTCGCATGTCAGACGGCCATCACTTCCAGTAAAAACCCGAGAAACGGCCCTGCGCACCCCCGAAAAGACGACCCCCCGCACCCCCGGAGAGACGACCCGCATGACCGCACCCACCCCCGGTCCGCCGCCCGCCTCCGACACCCCTCCCACTACTCCGCCCACGCTCCTGGTCCTCGACACCGACCCCCTCCCCCGCCTCGGCCGCCTCACCGGTCGCGCCCGCGTCGAGCACGCGGACGAGTCGACCCTCGCCGACCGCCTGCCGTACGCCGACGTGCTCCTGGTCTGGGACTTCACCTCCCACGCCGTACGCCACGCATGGCCCGGCGAGGGCCCCCGGCCGCGCTGGGTGCACACCGCGAGCGCGGGCGTGGACCATCTGATGTGCCCGGAGCTGACCGCGTCCGACACCGTGGTCACCAACGCGCGTGGCGTCTTCGACCAGCCGATCGCCGAGTACGTCGCCGCGCTGGTGCTGGCGATGGCGAAGGACCTGCCGAGGACGCTGGAGTTGCAGCGCGCGCGGGAGTGGCGGCACCGCGAGGGGCAGCGCGTCGCGGGCACGCGCGCGTGCGTGGTCGGATCCGGGCCCATCGGCCGTACGATCGCCCGCACGCTCAAGGCCCTCGATGTCACGACCGCACTGGTCGGCCGGACCCCGCGCACCGGCATTCACGGCCCCGACGACCTCGACCGGCTGATCGCCCGCGCCGACTGGGTGATCGCGGCCGCCCCGCTCACCGAGCAGACGCACGGCATGTTCGACGCCCGCCGCTTCGGCGTCATGCAGCCGTCCGCCCGGTTCATCAACGTCGGGCGCGGGCAGCTTGTCGTCGAGGACGCCCTGGCCGAGGCCCTCGCCAAGCGCTGGATCGCGGGGGCGGCGCTCGATGTCTTCGAGCACGAACCCCTCACCGCCGACAGCCCGTTGTGGGGGTTGCCGGGGCTGATCGTCTCGCCGCACATGAGCGGGGACACGATCGGCTGGCGGGATGAACTCGGCCGTCAGTTCGTGGAGTTGTACGAGAGGTGGGAGGCGGGCAGGCCGCTGCTGAACGTGGTCGACAAGCAGCGCGGGTACGTACCGGGACGCTGAACTCCCCGCGGTTTCGCCCCGATTCCCGCGGATTCGAGCCTGGAGGGCGCATGACGGATCTCACCGAACTGACCGCCGTACAACTCCTCGACGGCTACCGCAAAGGAGAGTTCAGCCCCGTCGACGCCACCCGCGCGACCCTGGAGCGGGCCGAGCGGATCCAGCCGGAGGTCAACGCCTTCACCCGCCTGACCGCCGACGAGGCCCTCACCCGGGCCGGCGAGTCGGCCGAGCGCTGGCGGCGCGGCGAACCGGCCGGCCTCCTCGACGGCGTTCCGGTCACGGTGAAGGACATCCTGCTGATGCGCGGCGGCCCGACACGGAAGGGCTCGAAAACCATCTCCGACAAGGGCAGTTGGGTCGAGGACGCCCCCTCGGTGGCCCGGCTGCGGGCGCACTGCGCGGTCTTCCTCGGCAAGACGACCACCCCCGAGTTCGGCTGGAAGGGCGTCACCGACTCGCCCCTGTCCGGCGTCACCCGCAATCCGTACGACCCGACCCGCACCGCGGGCGGCTCCAGCGGCGGCGCGGCGGCCGCGGTGGCGCTCGGCGCGGGCCCCCTCGCCCTCGGCACGGACGGCGGCGGCAGTGTCCGTATCCCGGCGGCGTTCTGCGGCATCTTCGGCCTGAAACCGACGTACGGCCGCGTCCCCCTGTACCCCGCGAGCGCCTTCGGCACCCTGGCGCACGTCGGCCCGATGACTCGTGACGCGGCCGACGCGGCCCTGCTGCTGGACGTCATCGGCACCCCCGACTCCCGCGACTGGTCGGCGCTCCCACCGGCCCCCGGTTCCTACGCGTCGGGCCTGACCGGCGGTGTGCACGGCCTGCGCGTGGCCTACTCCCCCTCCCTCGGCGGCCAGGTGGCGGTGCGTCCGGCGGTCGCGGCGGCGGTACGGCGGGCGGTGGAGCGGCTGGCGGGGCTGGGCGCGTACGTCGAGGAGACCGACCCCGACTTCACCGACCCGGTGGACGCC
Organism: Streptomyces cyaneus; assembly: GCF_004028635.1. Taxonomy (GTDB): domain Bacteria; phylum Actinomycetota; class Actinomycetes; order Streptomycetales; family Streptomycetaceae; genus Streptomyces; species Streptomyces cyaneus. Next base: position 1,355,577 of record NZ_ML138678.1, read on the forward strand.
TTCCACACCCTGTGGTTCACGGGGGCGGCCCGGGTGACCCAGCATCTGGGGCCGCATCAGCGGGAGTTGCTCGACCCGGGCCTGCGGGAGATCTGCAGCGTGGGCGCCCGGCTCACCGCGCTCGACTATCTGGCCGCAGTCGACGTCCGCATGGAACTCGGCCGCCGGATGGGCCGTTTCCACGACACCTACGACCTCCTCGTCACCCCGACCCTCCCCCTCACCGCCTTCGAGGCGGGCGCGGAGGTCCCCAAGGGCTCGGGCCACCGCCGCTGGACGGGCTGGACGCCCTTCACGTACCCCTTCAACCTGACCCAGCAGCCGGCGGCCACCGTCCCCGTCGGCGTCGACGGGGACGGCCTGCCGATCGGCCTCCAACTCGTGGCCGCCCGGCACCGGGACGATCTGGTGCTGCGGGCGGCGCACGCGCTCTACGAGGCCGGAATCGCCGGGCTCACACCCGCCGGAAGCTGAGCGACTCGCCCAGCGCCCCCGACCGCCACAGGTCGTTGCAGCCCTGGGCCATCGCCTCCAGTCCCTCCACGACCTGGCCCCAGACGATGCCGGGCACCCAGCCCACGTCGCCGTTCAGGAGCAGGTTGTTGCGCTCGTAGAACAGGGCCAGGTCGACCAGCGTCGTGCCGGGGCGGACCTCACGGTCGTAGCCGTAGGACTTGGTGCCGAGTTCCGTGCCGGCGAAGGCGAAATAGCACAGGTCTCCTGGAATGGGGGTGACTGTCGGGTTTTCCAGGGGCGGCTCCGTTTCCGCGAAGGGCGGGAAGAGGGCGTAGATCTCGTTGCGGGCGTATTTGGCGTGGTAGACGTCGCTGGTCAGGGGCAGGGCGTCCCAGACGGCCGCGCAGGTGAGCGGGGCGCGGTCGTCCAGGAGTTTGGCCGTGCAGTGGATTCCCCGCTTGACCAGTGACACCTCGATGAACCGATCAGTCATGCCTTCCAGGGTGCATACATCGCATGGTCTCGGGTAGCCGCGCCGCCATGGCTCCACCACTGGAACATGTCGAAACACATGTCGGACACAGATCGGGCACCCCCACACGCCGGTCGCTGCTCGCGGGGGTGGCGGCGCTCGGCGCGCTGGGCGCGGCGGGCTGCTCACGCGTGGCCACGGCCTCCACGAAGGAGGGTGGCGAGCTGCTCGACCGGCTGCGCGCCGCCGGCGTGGTGCGGCTCGGGATCGCGGGTGAGATTCCCTTCGGGTACATCGACAAGAACGGTGAACTCACCGGTGAGGCGCCCGAGCTGGCGAAGGTGATCTTCAAACGGCTCGGCGTGGACCGGGTTCAGCCCGTGCCCACCGAGTTCGGGTCGCTGATACCCGGGCTGAACTCGCAGCAGTTCGACGTCGTCGCCGCCGGGATGTACGTCAATCCCGAGCGCTGTGAACAGGTCATCTTCTCCGACCCCGACTATCAGATGCTCGATTCCTTCATCGTGCGCAAGGGCAATCCGAAGGGCCTGCACGACTACAAGGACATCGTCGAGAAGAAGGCCAAGTTCGCCACCGGGACCGGCTATGCCGAGATCCAGTACGCCATCGAGGCGGGGTACAAGGAGAGCGACATCCTCATCGTGCCGGACCAGGTCGCGGGGCTGAACGCCGTCGAGGCGGGGCGTGTCGACGTCTTCGCCGGTACGGCGCTGACCACCCGTGAGGTCGTCAAGAAGTCGGCCAAGGCCGAGGCCACCAAGGCCTTCGCGCCCCTCGTCGAGGGCAAACCGCACGTCGACGGCGGCGCCTTCGCCTTCCGGCCGACCGAGACCACCCTGCGGGACGCCTTCAACGTCGAGCTGCACAAGCTCAAGAAGAGCGGGGAGTTGTTCCGCATCCTTCGGCCCTTCGGCTTCACCGAGGCCGAGATGACCGACCTCACCGCGAAGGAGCTGTGCGGAGGAGGGACCGGCGGATGACCTCGGGACTCTGGGAACTCGTACTTCAAGGAATCTGGGTCACCGTCCAGCTGCTGGTGCTGAGCGCGCTGGTGGCGGCGGCGGTCGCCTTCGGGGTCGGCATGGCCCGCACGCACCGGCTGTGGATCGTCCGCTTCCTCGCGGGCTTCTACACCGAGGTGTTCCGCGGCACCTCCGCCCTGATCATGATCTTCTGGGTGTTCTTCGTGCTGCCGGTCGCGTTCGGCTGGCAACTGGTCCCACTGTGGGCCGGCACCCTCGCGCTGGGACTGACCTACGGCGCGTACGGCGCCGAGATCGTGCGCGGCGCGCTGAACTCGGTCGACCCGGCGCAGAAGGAGGGCGGCATCGCCCTCAGCTTCACGCCGTGGCAGCGGATGCGGCTGGTCCTGCTGCCGCAGGCGGTGCCGGAGATGATCCCGCCGTTCTCCAACCTGCTGATCGAACTGCTGAAGGGCACGGCCCTGGTGTCCGTCATGGGCATGGGCGACCTGGCCTTCAGCGCCAACCTGGTGCGCCTCGCGCTGCAGGAGAGCACGGAGATCTACACGTACGTCCTGCTGATCTACTTCGTCATCGCCTTCCTGCTCACGCGCGGGATGCGCGGACTGGAACGCAAGCTCAAGGCAGGGCTGGGCAAGCAGGTCGGGCCCACGCCCGAGCAGGAGCTGCGCCGGCCTGAGACGACCGGCGTGGGCGCGGGAGGTGCTCTCGGATGACCTGGGACTGGGGCGCTGTCGCCGACTTCATGCCGAAGTTCTGGGACGGACTGCTGCTCACGCTGCAGATCCTGGCCCTCGGCTCGCTGATCTCGTTCGCGCTGGGCCTGGTGTGGGCGCTGCTGATGCGCACACCGACCCGCTGGGTGCGCTGGCCGGTCGGGGTGGTCACGGAGTTCATCCGCAACACCCCGCTGCTGGTGCAGCTTTTCTTCTTCTTCTACGTGCTGCCCGAGTGGGGGCTGACGTGGTCGGCGCTGACCACGGGCATCTGCGCGATCGGGCTGCACTACTCGACGTACACGATGCAGGTCTACCGGGCCGGCATCGAGGCGGTCCCCGCCGGCCAGTGGGAGGCGGCGACCGCGCTGAACCTGCCGGTGCGGCGCACCTGGACCGTGGTGATCCTGCCGCAGGCGATCCGCCGGGTCGTACCGGCCCTCGGCAACTACGTCATCGCGATGCTCAAGGACACCCCGATCCTGATGACGATCACGGTCATGGAGATGCTCGGCGAGGCGCGGCTGTTCGCGCAGGAGAACTTCCAGTTCACCGAGCCCCTGACGGTCATCGGTGTGGCCTTCATCTTCATCGCCTACCCGGCCTCCCTTCTCGTACGAGCCCTGGAGCGACGCCTTGTCCGCTGACACGCCTTTGATGAAAGAACCCGACGCGAGCGCCAACCCGCCGGTGGACGGCAGCGAACTGATCCGCTTCGAGAACGTCACCAAGCGCTTCGGGTCCAACACGGTGCTCGACCGGCTCGACTTCTCCGTCGAGTCCGGCAAGCACGTCACCCTGATCGGCCCGTCCGGCTCCGGCAAGACGACGATCCTGCGGCTGCTGATGACCCTGGCCAAGCCCGACGAGGGCACGATCACGGTCGCCGGTGACCAGCTCTTCCCGGCCCCGGAGAAGCAGATCCGCGAGGTCCGTAAGAAGATCGGCATGGTGTTCCAGCAGTTCAACCTGTTCCCGAACATGTCGGTGCTGCGCAACATCACCGAGGCCCCCGTCACCGTCCTCGGCATGTCCAAGGACGAGGCGGAGGCACGCGCGCGTGAGCTGCTGGACATGGTGGGCCTCGCCGACAAGTGCGACGCCCGCCCGACCCAGCTCTCCGGCGGCCAGCAGCAGCGGGTGGCGATCGCCCGGGCGCTGGCCATGCGGCCGCAGGTGCTGCTGCTGGACGAGGTGACCTCGGCGCTGGACCCGGAGCTGGTCGCGGGCGTCCTCGACGTCCTCCGTGACATCGCCCGCACCACCGACATCACCATGCTCTGCGTGACCCATGAGATGAATTTCGCCCGGGACATCTCGGACCAGGTCCTGATGTTCGACTCCGGCCGGGTCATCGAGTCCGGCGCTCCCGAGAAGATCTTCAACGACCCCGAGAACAACCGCACACGGGAGTTTCTCAGCGCTGTGCTGTGAGTCCGGGCCGGGTCATGACTCGCCTCCTGGCCCGGCTCATGACTTTGGCATATGCCAGAGTGCTAGACCGCAGTTGAGGGCGTCGCAATCTCGTCAACAACCGCTCACTACAAGCCTCTTGCCCGTTATCGTGAAGGAGATTGGCTGACTCGACCCCGGCCCGGTGGGCACGGGATCGAAAAGCGACGTGCGACCGCAGGGGGAACCGTGGCGCTGCAGCACGAGCCGACGACGCCGTACCACTCGGCCCAGGACGCCCTCCGCGTCCTGGAGACCGTGGCGCGGCACAGCACCGGAGTCACCGACGCCGAGCTCGCCCGGCACACCGGCATCACCTCGGAGCGCCTGACCAGCCTCCTGCTGATGCTGCGCCGCGAGGGCTACGTCGAGCAGATCGCCGACGGGGCGTACGTCACGGGCGACGCCCTGACCCGCCTCACTTCCGCGCAGGGCCACGAGAAGGCCCTGCGCGACAACCTCCAGCGCACCCTCGACCGGCTGCGCGACTCGGTCGGTGCCGCCGTCTACATCAGCCGGTACGTCGACGGAGAGATCAGGATCGACCAGTACGCCGCCGGCCCGGCCACCCCCGTGGTCAACGAGTGGGTCGACTTCCGCTACTCCGCCCACGCCACCGCGATCGGCAAGAGCCTGCTCGGCCAGCTCGACCACAACGGCCGGCGCGACCACCTCTCCCGCCACCGGATGGCCCGCCTCACCTCGCGGACGATCACCAGCGACAAGGTCCTGCTCTCCCGCCTGGAGTCCCAGCCGCCGACGGTCCCCCACCTCGACCTCCAGGAGTACGCGGTGGGCACGGTGTGCGCGGCGGTCCCGATCACGGCCGGGTCGTCGGTGGGCTGCCTGGCCCTGTCACTCCCGGTCGAGCACGCCCACCGCCTGCGCCAGGCGGCGGACGCCCTGAACCGGAACGCGGCGCCGGTCCTGCTGTCGCTGGCGATCTAGGTCTGCCCCCTGATCCCGGACCATCCGGCACCTGCTCCCACGTGGTCACAAGCACCCCTGCGGACCGGGTAGTATTTTCTTCGTCGCCAGCCGCGAACCCACTCGGAACGCGGTCGGCGAGGGTCATGCGCCGCTAGCTCAGTTGGTTAGAGCAGCTGACTCTTAATCAGCGGGTCCGGGGTTCGAGTCCCTGGCGGCGCACCACCGAAGGGCCTCTCGTGGGAGCGGGGGGCCCTTCGACGTGAGCGGGTTCCGGCGCTCCGGCCCCTCACGGCACCCAAACAGCCGAAGTCGGCCCTCCCAGGCCCTGCAGAAGCGGCTGGGGGTCCGGGGGCCCGCGGCGGAGCCGCTGATGTCACGCCCCGGGAAATACAGCATCAGCGGGTCCGGGGTTCGAGTCCCTGGCGGCGCACCACCGAAGGGCCTCTCGTGGGAGCGAGGGGCCCTTCGACGTCAGCGGATTCCAGGGCTCCGGCCCCTCACCGCACCCAAACAGCCGAAGTCGGCCCTCCCAGGCCCTGCAGAAGCGGCTGGGGGTCCGGGGGCCCGCGGCGGAGCCGCTGATGTCACGCCCCGGGAAATACAGCATCAGCGGGTCCGGGGTTCGAGTCCCTGGCGGCGCACCACCGAAGGGCCTCTCGTGGGAGCGAGAGGCCCTTCGACGTATGCCAGGACGTCCGTCTCGGTCAGCCGCCGGTACGCCCGCTCCCCGGTCGGCCGCCACCACACCGGATCGGCACACCTGAGCCCCTCCCGCCTGAGCCCCGCCCGCTGGATCTTGTTCGTGGCGGTCACCGGCATCCGCTCCACCACCCGCACGAACCGCGGCGCCATCTTCGTCCCCAGATCGGGCTGGGCCAGCAGGAACCCGGCGAAGCCGACCGGATCGAACTCCCCGGCGATCGTCGCCATCACCTGGTCCCCGGTCACCGGATCCGGCACCGCGTACACGGCGACGGCCACGGCACCCTCGTACCGGGCGAGGATGTTCTCGATCATCGCGGCGGACAGATTCTCGCCATCCACCCGCAGCCGGTCGTCGCCGCGTCCCGCGAAGTACAGATAGCCGTCGGCGTCCCGGCAGAACAGGTCCCCCGTCCAGTACCAGCCCTCCCGCCGCCGTTCCGCCTCCGCCTCGGGATTGCGCCAGTAGCCCTCGAAGGGGTTCGGCCCCCGGTTGACCAGCTCCCCGATGGCCTCGTCCCCGTTGACCAGCCGCCCGGCCGCATCGAACACCGCGGGCGGACACTCCTCGCAGGTCTCCGGATCGAGTACGACGAGCCCGGGCGCCGCCCGCCCCACGGCCCCCGGCGGCGTCCCCGGCGACCACTGCACGGCAGCCCCGCCCTCGGAGGAGCCGTACCCCTCGACCAGCCGCGCCCCGAACCGCCGCTCGAAGGCGGCCGCGTCCACGGCGCCCGCCTCCGTCCCGAAGCCGAGCCGCAGCGGATGCTCCCGGTCGTCGGGGCGCGGCTCGGTGGCGAGGAGGTACTGGATCGCCCGGCCCACATAGGTGAAGTACGTCGCCCCGTACTGCCGTACGTCGTCCAGGAACCCCGATGCCGAGAACCGCCGTCGCAGCGCCATCCCCGCGCCGGCCGCGAGGGCGGGGGCCCAGTCGGCGATCACCGCGTTGCCGTGGAACATCGGCATGCAGATGTAGTGCACGTCGTCGGGGCGGACGCCGAACTGGTCGGCCAGCGAACGCCCGGCGGCCGCCAGCCGCCCCTGGGTGCAGATCGCGGCCTTGGGGGCGCCGGTCGAGCCGGAGGTGAAGTAGAGCAGGAGCCGGTCGTGCGGGGTGGCACGGGAGGCGTCGGGCCGGGCGTCGGCGTAAGGCGCGAGCAGGGCGTCGTACTCCTCGCCGTCGGTCAGCAGCAGGCGCACTCCGGGCAGGTCGAGGCCGTCGAGGAGCGGCAGGTGGGCCTGTTCGGTGACCAGGACCCGGCACTCGGTGTGCAGGATGTCGCGGGCGAGTTCGGGGCCGCGGCGGGTGGGGTTGATGCCGGCGACGGCGGCGCGGGCGAGGGCCGCCGCGCTCAACCACAGGGGATATTCAGGGGTGTTGTCGAGCAGCGCCCCGACGTGCGAGCGGGGCGGCACGAGGTCGGCCAGCAGTGCCGCCCGGGCCGCGGCACCCGCTGCCACCTGGTGATGGGTGAGCGCCTGCCCTTCGAACCACAGCCCCGGCCGGTGGTCGTCCCACCGGCCGGCGACGAGTTCCGCGACCGTACGACTGTTGGACTCCTTGGACTCCATGGCGGCGCACGGTAGTTGATGGCCCGTCAGATGTGGAGGGTCACATCAGATGTGGAGGGCCGCGGGGTCACGGAGTCATCGTGACACCGTCGACGACGACCGTGTCGACGGTGTCTCCGGTGTCCTCGCCGAAGCCGAAGCCGTCGGACATCTGGTTGTACGTGACCATGAAGCCGACGCAGAACACCGCAACCACCCCGAAGAACGCCAGGAAGGCGACGGTGGACGCCGCCAGCTTTGCGCGGCCCGGGGACTTGGCCGTGGCGACCACCTCGTGGCCCTCGGCGTAGTAGACGGTGACGAAGTCGCCCTCGAGCGTCGTCGCCGGGCCGTCCTCCTCCTCGAAGCGGACCGTGCGGCCGTCGCGTGCGGTGAACTCGTAGACGTGGTGCAGCGTGGTGCGCACGGACGAGTCGCCGCTGCCTCCATGGGTCGTCGTGAACATCCGCAGACAGCGCGCCTCGGCCGTCAGCCCGCTGTTCCAGGCGCGACGGATCTGCAGCGAGCGGCGCACCACGCGAAACGCGCCGAAGAGGACGACGGCCAGGATGAGGCCGGGCACGGCGTAGAAGAAGGAGTCCATGGCGCTTCCCCCGAGGTCAGGTACTGCTGGTAATGCCGGTCGTGGGGAACCTACCCCCGGGGGAAGCCGGTCTGTCTCAAGTAACGCTCAGAGATCCGCAGCCGGATCAGAACGTGACGTCCGAGCACGCGTAGAACGCGTTGCCCGTGTCGGCAATCGTCCACACCGCGAGGATGACGTGACGGCCGCTCAGCCCGGACGGCAGGGTGCCGCTGTGGGAGAGCGTCGCCGGTGGCCGCTGGCCGTTGTACGGCACCGTCAGGAACGGGGTGAGGTTGAGGTCGGAGCGGGCCAGGTTGTGGTTCTGGTTCCAGCCCGGCTTGGTGACGTAGTACTTGAAGTCGGTCGTGGCGTGCATGGCCGTGAACTGCCAGCGGAACGTGTAGCTCTGACCGCCCGTCACCTTGGTCGCGGGCCAGGCGCCGCCGGACGGCGTCCGTGGCGCGCTGAGCTGGCTGAACTGGCCCAGGCCGGCGTTGCATATCTGACCGTCGGCCGGTCCTGAGCCCGGGAAGCCCTTCGGGCCCTCGACGCTCTGCGGCTCCCACTGGATGGAGCCGCAGTTGGTCACGGTGCCGTTCTGACAGAGCTTCTGCCGGCTGATGGGGAGGTCCGTGTAGCCGTGGCTGCTCGCGCCTCCGGTGGAGAGCGCCAGGGCCCCGGCCGTGGTGAGTCCGAGTGCGGCGGCGTACAGCTTGGTCTTTCTGCGCATGCTGCTGCTCCTGGGAACGTGGGGGAAGTTCGATGAGCTTGCAGGTCTAGACCAAGTCCCAGATTATTGCTGATCGTTGAACATGTCCATACCAATCAGGGGACTTGTTCGACGGGCCGTCAGGGTCAGCCAGGGGGTCCATCAGGGGGCCGCTTCACCTCGCCCCGCACAGAACGCCACCGTCAAGTCCTTGACCAGCGCCTTGCGTTCGTAGTCGTCGAGCTCGACCAGACCCCGCATGGTCAGCCGGGTCACCGTGTCCTCCACCGAGTCGACGACCGAGGTGAGCATGGTCGCCCGCTGCTGCGCGTCCAGCGCGGCGATACGGCGGCGGTGCATGGCGGCGGCGACCTCGGGGGCGTACTCCACCCGCACCGGGCGCACCGAGAACACCTGGAGCCCGACCGCCTCCGCGTCCCGCACCACCAACCGGGTCAGCGCGTCCCCGGCCATCTCGACGGACCCCCGCGAGGCACCCGGCATCTCCACCGGCACCCGGGCCAGCGCCGCCTCGACGCATTCGCGCAGATACGTCTCGTGGTCGTCCACCCCGAGCGTCGCCCGCGCGGTGTCCCGCACCCGCCACACCACCAGCACGACCACGCGCAGCGCGACCCCGTTGCCGTCGGCCGCCGGCATCGGCTCGCTGCGCCAGTGCCGCAGCCGTACGTCGACCCGGCGGCGCAGCAGCAGCGGGTTGACCCACAGCAGACCGGTCCGCCGGACCGTCCCCCGGTAGCCGCCGAACATCCCGAGCACCCAGGCCCGCCCGGTCCGCCCCCGCGCCAGCCCGCCGAGGCCGACGAGCCCGAGGGCCCCGGCGCCCGTGTACGCCGCCCACTGCACGGGCCCCAGCCCCGCCGCGGACACCGGCAACCGCAGCGCCTCCACCAGCAGCGGCGGCAGCACCCCGGCCCACCACGAGGTGGCCAGGCATCCGGCCGCCCCGCAGGCCCCGGCGAACACCCCCGCCGCCCCGGGCAGCACCCGCGCGGGCCGCTCCGCCAGGTCGGGGTCGACCTCCGGCGCGGGACGCGGCTTCGGCTGGACCGGGCGGCGCAGCCGCGGCTGCTCCCCCGTGCCCTGCCGGCGCGCCACGACCGTCGGCCTCAGCGGCACGGACACCGGGTCGGGGCCGTCACGGAACAGCAGATGGACGGGGATCTCGGTGGTCCCCTCGTTCTGGATCAGCCGGGCGGGCCGTGCGGGCCCCTCGCCCGAACCCGCGAGCCCCGCGAGCCCCTCGGGCTCGGGCGTGGGTGAAGTGGTCGTGCTCATGCGTGCCTCCAGCCTCCGCGCCAGATGCGTTACGAGAAGAGCCGTCGCCAGGTCTCCGGCCCCGGATAGCCGTCCGCCGCGCCGCCCCGCCAGCCCTGGGCACGCTGGAACGCCTCGACGCCGCGCCGGTCCGACTCGTCCCAGCGCGGCCCGGGCCCGGTCTTGTAGTGCTTGCCGAACCCCTTCTTCACCAGCTGCTCGCCGAGCTGGGTGACGTACTTGTTGCTGGCGCCCGGCCGGAACATCGCCCGCCCCGGATAGCCCGGCACCCCGTGCGACGCGGGTGACGGGTGCGATGCGGGTGACGGGTGGGATGCGGGCACCGCGTGCGACGCCGGCGACGCGGGGGCGCCGTGCCCGCCCAGCCACATCGCCGGGATGTTCTTGCCCTTGCCGGTCACCAGCAGCGCCCATGTCCGCGGTCCCGGAAACCCGTCCGCGTCCCGGCCCCGCCAGCCCTGCGCCAACTGGAAGGCCCGCGTGGCCCTGCGGTCCATGTCCGACCAACGCGGCCCCGGGCCCGCCGTGTAGTACCGGCCGGCGCCGCGCTCGACGAGCATGCGGCCCAGCTGGGTGACGTACTTGTTGTTGGCCCCGGGGCCGAAATACGCCCGCCCCGGGTAGGGCGTCCCACGGTTGGGGCCCTCCGGGCGCTCGGCGTCCTCCGGCTTCGCGGTGTGTGGCTGCCCGGCGCCGGGCGGATCGCCGTCGGGCCGCCCGATGTCCGGCTTCCCACCCGTCGCGCCGCGCACGAGCCCCTTGGACCGGTAGGCCAGATAGCGGCCGGAATGGCTCCAGTAGGCGTACGGGGTGGCCTGGCGGCGGACATACGGGCGGGTCGCCTCGTAGGCGATGTAGTAGCTGTGCGTGTAGTCCGTCCAGCCGCCGAAAATGACGACGTGCGAACCTTTCTCAGGGTCCGCCGGATTGTGGAACAGCAGAATGTCACCGGGCTGAAGGTCCTCCTTGGAGATGCGTACTCCGTACTGGTCGAGGCTGCCGGTCCATTCGTTCCCGGGCAGCTTCCAGGCCATCGAGACGAAGCCGGAGCAGTCCTGCCGGTATCCGTCCGACCAGTACTTGTACATGCTGTACGGCACCCTCGCGGCGACCCATTTCTTGGCCCGCCTGATGATCTCCGCTCGGGTGGTCGCGGGCGTCTCGACGACGCTGCCCGGCTTGGCCGGCTTCCCGCCCGGGCCGTGCAGGGGGGCCTTGCCACCCTGAGGCGTCTCGGGCTCGTCACCTGCGGGAACGCCCGGACGGTCGGGGGCGTGGGGGGCGGCGAGGGCCGGGGCCGTGTGGCCGACGGCGAGGGTGGTGGAGGCCGCTGCGGCGAGGATCAGCGCCCGGTGCGCCGCCGGGTGGCGGCCGGTCGTGGAATGCGGCAGGACGCGTCGCCAGTGAACACATCCGGGGCAGTCGCAGTCCCGCTCCGGATCGAATTCCTCGAATACCGGAGTCCGAGTCTCCATGCGATTCCCCTCACACTCCGGTTGGAAATGCCCGCGGCTGTACACACCGTCAGTTTCACAACTGTCTTCCCGACGCGCATGTTGACGGTCCGAATGGTTTACGGCGCCCCCGGCACCTCCCGCCCGCCCCTCGCCCGCGGTCAGGAGCACCCCCAGAGGTCATGTAGAGTTACCGACGTCAGCACGCGCCGCTAGCTCAGTTGGTTAGAGCAGCTGACTCTTAATCAGCGGGTCCGGGGTTCGAGTCCCTGGCGGCGCACAGACAGTGAAGGCCCCTCGCAACAGCGGGGGGCCTTCGCTTTTGGGGTGGGCGCTCCCGAGTCCTCGCGGGCCCTGCAGGGGCGGCTGGGGGTCCGGGGGTTATCCCCCGGAAAATGCAGCATCAGCGGGTCCGGGGTTCGAGTCCCTGGCGGCGCACAGACAGCGAAAAGGCCCCTCGCAACAGCGGGGGGCCTTCGCCTTTGGGGTGGGCGCTCCCGAGTCCTCGCGGGCCCTGCAGGGGCGGCTGGGGGTCCGGGGGTCCGCGGCGGAGCCGCTGATGTCACGCCCCCGGAAAATGCAGCATCAGCGGGGCCGGGGTTCGAGTCCCGGGCGGCGCACAGACAGTGAAGGCCCCTCGCAACAGCGGGGGGCCTTCGCCTTTGGGGCGGCGGCGCTTCTGCGCGGCTGCGCCGCGCGTTGTGGGGGCTCCGCCGCCCACACCGCCTCGGACCGGAAGCCCCTCGTGCAAGCGAGGGGCTTCCGGTGTGTTTGGCCGGATACCCTCTGGCCATGGCAGCGCGTGACCTTCAGGAGCGGATCAAGAGGCTCATCATCGACGGCCGGCTGCCCTCCGGGGCCCCACTGCCGACCGAGCCCGAGCTGATGGCGCATCTCGGTGCCAGCCGGAACTCCGTGCGCGAGGCGCTCAAGGGGCTGCAGGCGATGGGCATCGTGGAGATCCGGCACGGGTTCGGGACGTACGTCGGCACGATGTCGCTGGCGCCGATGATCGAGGGCCTCGCCTTCCGCACGGTCGCCGGGCACTACCGGGGCGAGGACACCCTGCTCCAGCTGGTGCAGCTGCGGGAGGCCGTGGAGACGGGGCTGGTGTCCCGGCTCGCGGGGCGGATCCCGGATGCCGACCTCGTTGAACTGGACGCGCTCGTCGACCGTATGGAAGAGCAGGCGGCGCACGGCGGCGACGGCATCGCCGAGACCGACCGGGCGTTTCACGCCACTCTCTACCGAGGGCTGGACAACGCGCTGCTGGGCGAGGTCATGGAGGCGTTCTGGGACGCCTTCCACCGCGTCCACACCGATCTCGGGGGCGCTCCGCAGGATCCGCTGGTCACCTGCCGGCAGCACCGGGAGATCGTGGACGCGGTGCGGTCGGGCGATGCGATACGGGCGGAGGAAGCCATAAGGGAGCACTTCGGCAACATCCGCGCCCGCGTATCCACCACGGGTACACAACACCCCCACAGGTGCCACAATGAGCGCGTATGACCGGTAAACACCTCGTTTCGCATCTTGCGATCATGTGGAACGACGTAGAACCCTGGTGATTGGGTTTTCAAGATGCTGCGGATTCGCGGCAGTTGGGGGGCAAGGAGCCGGTTGCCGGTTTTTCCGGGAGGTAGGGGGCCCGGTTCATGACCGCATGCCGAGGGGGGCATGATGCAACCGGAAGGTCGCAGTTCCATGTCTAAGGTGTGGAAGATGTGGTGACTACGGCCCACCACTGATACGCCTGTGGACGGTCGAGGGGGACCGGAGCAGTCGTAAAGGAACCGACAGACACGCGGTGACCTGCGTGTGGGGGGATGACTCATGACGTCGACGCCGACGGGCGCCCGGCAGAACTTCGACCCGTCTCAGACAACTCAGCTAAGGGTGCCTTCGCAGACCCGGACCGGCGCGTTCCGCCGGATCAAGAAGACGCTGCCGAAGTACGACTACGAGCACTACAGCCGGCTGGCCGGTCCCCTCACCCAGCCCGACCCGAACAAGCCGTACCGGGTCCAGTACCGCTCGCTCATATCGCAGGAGCCGCACCGGATCAGGGTGGCCCTGATGCTGGCGGCCGCTCCGCTGCTGTCGCTGGTCCTGCTGTTCTGGCTGCTGCAGCCCGAGCACTGGACCGAACGGGACTATCCCGCCTTCGACTTCCTGCCGGCGCTCGACGTCGTGATGCTCGTCTCGATCGGTCTGATCGAGTTCTTCCGCTGCATGAACGTGCTGTCCAACGCGCACGCCACGCTGGTCGCCCGCGACCCGATCCCGGTGGTGCCGGAGACCGGCACGAGAGTGGCCTTCCTCACCTCCTTCGTGCCCGGCAAGGAGCCGCTGGAGATGGTGACGAAGACCCTGGAGGCGGCGGTCAAGCTGCGCCACCGGGGTCTGATGCACGTCTGGCTGCTGGACGAGGGCGACGACCCTGAGGTCAAGGAGGTGTGCGCGCGGCTCGGCGTGCACCACTTCTCCCGCAAGGGCATCGCCAAGTGGAACCAGGCCAAGGGCCCGCACCGCGCCAAGACCAAGCACGGCAACTACAACGCCTGGCTCGACGCGCACGGCGACGACTACGACTTCTTCGCCTCGGTCGACACCGACCACGTGCCGCTGCCCAACTACCTGGAGCGGATGCTCGGCTTCTTCCGCGACCCGAACATCGGCTTCGTCATCGGCCCGCAGGTCTACGGCAACTACGACAACTTCGTCACCAAGGCCGCCGAGTCGCAGCAGTTCCTCTTCCACGCCCTCATCCAGCGCGCCGGCAACCGCTACGGCGGCCCGATGTTCGTGGGTACGTCGAACGCCGTACGCATCAAGGCGCTCAAGCAGATCGGCGGACTGTACGACTCGATCACCGAGGACATGGCCACCGGCTTCGAGATCCACCGCCACAAGAACCCGGTCACGGGGAAGAAGTGGCAGTCGGTCTACACGCCGGACGTGCTCGCCGTCGGTGAGGGCCCGAGCGCCTGGACGGACTTCTTCACCCAGCAGATGCGCTGGTCGCGAGGGACGTACGAGACGATCCTCAAGCAGTACTGGAAGGGCTGGTACTCGCTGCCGCCGAGCAAGCTCTTCAACTACACGATGATGATCATCTTCTACCCGATGTCCGCCCTCAACTGGATCCTGGCCGCGCTGAGCTGTGCGCTGTTCCTGGGTCTTGGCGCCTCGGGTGTGAACATCGACCCGACGATCTGGCTGATGCTCTACGGCAACGCCTCCGCGCTCCAGATCGGCCTGTACGTCTGGAACCGCCGCCACAACGTCTCACCGCACGAGCCCGAGGGCTCCGGCGGTGTGGCCGGCATGGTGATGTCCGCGCTGTCGGCGCCGCTGTACGCGAAGGCGCTGATCGACTCCGTGCTGCGCAAGAAGAGCAAGTTCGTGGTCACGCCCAAGGGCGACTCGGCCAGCCCCGACCGGTGGTTCGGGACGTTCCGGTACCACTGGTACTTCATCGTGATCTTCGGCGCGTCGATCACGGCCGGTTTCGTCTACGGTCACTCGCACCCCGCGATGATCATCTGGGCCATGTTCGCCATGCTGATCACCGCGACGCCGATCTTCGCCTGGCGGTACATGCTGCGTCAGGAGAAGAAGAGGCCCGCGGCGACCGTTCCGGCCCAGCCGGCGCCGGCTCAGCCCGCGGCGTACCAGCCGGAGCCGCAGCCGCAGCCGCTGCCCGGGCAGCACGCGCCCCACGCCGGGCATGCCCCGCATGCGCCGCAGCACAAGCCGACTTGGGCCGCGTCGGGCAGTAGTGGTAACGATCAGACGATGCAGATCGCCCTTGGTGGACTTGGGGGACGTAAGGAATGAACGACCGTGCAGGCCGCCGCCGCGCCCGTCGACTCGCGATAGGTACGGCGGTGGTACTCGCGCTGGCCGGAATGAACGGGCCGTGGCTGTATCGCGTCGGCACCGAGAAATACCACCAGTACCAAATCAACAGACCCGAGTACAAAGCCGACAACGGCAAGTGGGAGATCGTCGACTTCCCGGAGGAGTACCGCCAGAACACCATCCACGCGGCGCTTCTACACACCGGCAAGGTGCTGCTGATCGCGGGCTCGGGCAACAATCAGGACAACTTCGACGCGAAGAAGTACGACACCCGGATCTGGGACCCGGTCAAGGGCACGATCAAGAAGGTGCCGACGCCGAACGACCTGTTCTGCACGGGCCACACCCAGCTGTCCAACGGCAATCTGCTGATCGCGGGCGGTACGAAGCGGTACGAGAAGCTCAAGGGTGACGTCACCAAGGCCGGCGGCCTGATGATCGTCCACAACGAGAACCCGGACGAGCCGATCACGCTGCCCGCGGGCACCAAGTTCACCGGCAAGGAGAACGGCAAGACCTTCGTCTCCAAGGACCCGGTGCTGGTGCCGCGCGCGAAGAAGGTCTTCGACAAGGCGACCGGCAAGTTCCTGCGCAACGACCCCGGTCTCGGCCGGATCTATGTCGAGGCGCAGAAGAAGGGCGCCAAGTACGAGACCGGCACCCAGGACAACTACCGGATCCAGGGCCTGACCGGCACCGACGCCCGCAACACGTACGGCATCGCGCAGAAGCTCGCCCTCGACAAGAAGGACTTCCAGGGCATCCGGGACGCCTTCGAGTTCGACCCGGTCGCCGAGAAGTACATCAAGGTCGACCCGATGCACGAGGCCCGCTGGTACCCGACGCTCACCACCCTGAGCGACGGCAAGATCCTCAGCGTCTCCGGTCTCGACGACATCGGCCAGCTGGTGCCGGGCAAGAACGAGGTGTACGACCCGAAGACCAAGAAGTGGACGTACCTGACGAAGGTGCGGCAGTTCCCGACGTACCCGGCGCTGTTCCCGCTGGAGAACGGCAAGATCTTCTACTCGGGTTCGAACGCGGGCTACGGCCCCGACAACGTCGGCCGCGAACCGGGCATCTGGGACGTGGACACCAACAAGTTCAGCAAGCTGCCCGGGCTGAGCGACTCCAAGCTGATGGAGACCTCGGGCACGGTGCTGCTGCCGCCGGCGCAGGACGAGAAGTACATGGTGATCGGCGGCGGTGGCGTCGGCGAGTCCAAGGAGTCCAGCGAGAAGACGCGGCTCATCGATCTGAAGGCGAACGACCCGAAGTTCGTGGACGGGCCGTCGCTGGAGAAGGGCACGCGGTATCCGCAGGCGTCGGTGCTGCCGGACGACACCGTGCTGGTGTCGGGTGGTTCCGAGGACTACCGGGGCCGCGGCGACTCCAACATCCTCCAGGCGCACCTGTACAACGCGGGCACGGGCGCCCTCGACCGGGTCGCCGACCCGCTGGTGGGACGTAACTACCACTCCGGGTCGATCCTGCTGCCCGACGGCCGTGTGATGTTCTTCGGCTCGGACTCGCTGTACGCCGACAAGGCCAACACCAAGCCGGGCAAGTTCGAGCAGCGGATCGAGATCTACACGCCGCCGTATCTGTACCGGGACGCGCAGCCGTCGCTGTCCGGGGGCCCGCAGACCATCAAGCGTGGCGGGACGGGCACGTTCACCTCGCAGCACGCCTCGTCCATCGAGAACGTACGGCTGATCCGGCCGAGCGCGTCGACGCACGTCACGGACGTGGACCAGCGGTCGGTGAAGCTGGACTTCAAGAAGTCCGGCGACAAGCTCACGGTGACCGTGCCGACGAACCGGAATCTGGTTCCGTCGGGGTGGTACATGCTGTTCGTGACGGACGATCAGGGGACGCCGTCGAAGGCGCAGTGGGTTCGGGTGCCGTAGCGCTCCCGCGGGTTTCGTCTTCGACTGCGGGTGCTTCGTGGCTGGTCGCGGGGGGGGCCCCCCCCCCCCCCCGCGCGGGGGCCCCCCCCGCCGGAAGGGGCGGGCCCAACCCCCA
>NZ_ML138678.1:1372809-1603111 GCF_004028635.1 Streptomyces cyaneus
TCGGGGGGGGGGGGGGGGGGGGGGGGCCGGGGCCCCCCCCCCCCCCGGGGGGGGGGGGACCCGGCGCTACTTACTGGCCTTCGCCAAGCTCAGGGCATAGTTCGTCCACCACTCGCCCGCCTTCGGGCCGCCCTTGCACTCGCCGTCCGACTCGCCCGGGCGCTTGACCCACACATACGCGTCGACGAGCGGGTCCGCCGTCTTGGTCGTCGGGGTCTCGCCCAGCGCGCGGCCCGGCGGGTTGCACCAGCGCTCGTCGGGGTTGCCCTGGTTGTAGGGGCCGTTGCCGTTGCGGCTGGTGTCGATCACGAACGGCTTGTCGCCCACCTTGGTGGAGAGCTGCTTGCCGTACGCGGTCGAGTCCTTGGTCGTGTAGAAGTTGGAGACGTTGACCGCGAAGCCGTCGGCCTGGTCGATGCCGGCCCACTTCAGGGGCTCGAAGATCTGGTCGGGATGACCCCAGCCGGCGTTGCCCGCGTCCAGGTAGACCTTGGTGTTCTTCAGCGACTTCAGCTTGGTGATGGCGCCCTTGAGGAGGTCGTAGCGCTCCTCGTGGAACTCGTCCGGGGTGCAGCCGTCGACCAGGTGCAGCACCGCGTCCGGCTCCAGGATCACCGTCGTCGCCCGGTCCTCGATGCCCTTGGCCACGCCGTCGATCCAGTCCCGGTAGGCGTTGCCGTCGGCGGCGCCGCCCTGGGAGTACTGGCCGCAGTCGCGGTGCGGGATGTTGTAGAGGACCAGCAGGGCGGTACGGCCGGCCTTGTCGGCGGCCTCGGTGTAGCCGCGTGCCTCCTGCTCCGGGTTCTCCGGGCCGATCCACTCGCCCGTCGGCTGCTGCGCTATCTTGCGGATCTGCTCGGCGTCCTCCTTCTTGCCGGCCTTCTCCAAGGCCGCCACCTGCTCTGCCGCATTGCCGTCCGGGTTCACCCAGAACGGATCTGTTTCCTTGGGCTGTTGACTGATCGCGGCGCCGGCGTTGTCGTCCGGCTCCTCGCCGTCCCCGGAGGACGAACAGCCCGCGATCAGCAGTGCCGCCCCCAGCACCACCGCGGACGTCCGCGCGCGAGCGCCCCTCCAGGCCCCCCTCTTCAGGTACATCCAGCTCCCCCTCGGGTGCACTGTTCCAAGGCTCAATCCTGACATACGTGTCGTGGGGCATACGAGGTCGCCGAGCCTTGTCGGGGAGCTGTTACAGCCACTATGACGGCTCTGATGAGCGGGGTACGGGGAGCGCCCGCAGGGGGCGGCATCCACAGGGGAACAGGGGAAGGGGAGTGGGCGGTCATGCACCGGTCCACCCGGGAGATCCGGCTGGCACAGGCGTTGGTGGAGTCGGCGGACACCCTCACGGACGGCTTCGAGGCCGTGCACTACTTACAGGGCGTCGCCGACCACTGTGTGCGGTTACTGGCGGCGCGGGCCGCCGGGTTCATGCTGATCGACGAGGGCCAGGCGGTGTCGCTGGCGGCGAGCGGCACGCATCGGGACATCGCGACGGAACTGCTCCAGGCCCAGCGCGACGACGGGCCCTGCCTGGACAGCTACGGCTCCGGCCGGCCGGTGCCGCCGGTCTCCATCAGGGCGGCCCGGGAAGCCGCCCGCTGGCCGGAGTTCACCGAGCGGGCGCTCGTCCACGACATCGCCGCCACCTATGCGGTCCCCCTGCGTCGCGGGCAGCGGCTGCTCGGCGCCCTCAACGTATTCGCGCCCGGCCTGCCCGCCGAGGACGACGACGGTACGGCGCTGCGGCTGGCCCAGCTCATCGCCGACTGCGCGGCGCTCGGACTGCAGAACAACACCGCGTACGTCCAATGCCGCACCCTCGCCGATCAGTTGCAGCAGGCGCTGTCCAGCAGGGTGCGCATCGAGCAGGCCAAGGGCATGCTCGCCGAGCGCTGGAGCATCTCGGCCGACCATGCCTTCGTGGCGATGCGGCAGTACGCGCGCCGCCATCAGCTGCCCCTGGACCAGGTCGCGCGGGCGGTCGTCGACCGGGTCGCGGACGACGCCGCGCTGCGCCGGGAGGCGGAGTAGGCGGAGCGGACGGAGCAGGCGGACGACGAGGGACGCCCGTAGCGCCGCACGCGGCCCCCCGTCGACCTTCCCCTAGGCCGCGGCCCTCATCGGCTCTAAAGTCTTCAACGGACGACCCCAGCCCCCGGTCGGACCACCCCACTGTGGTCATGTGAAGGCCTCCCGCGCCGGTCGCCGGGTTACTCCCGCAGCCCGTGCGCGCGCGGTCGAGGACCGGCCCGGTCGGCGGCTTCGGGGGGAGCGGGCCGTCGACCGGGCCAGGTACGCCTCGGGCCCCTCACAGCCCCGTGCCCGTGAGGTACGCCGAGACGATCACGTTCGCCGTGTAGCTGCGGGTGGCCCGGTCGAAGGTGCCGCCGCAGGTGATCAGGCGCAGTTCGGCGCGCCCGGAGCGGTGGGCACCGTAGGCCTGCCGGGCGTCGAAGCGGTCGCGGGCGACGACCTGGACGTCGTCCACGGTGAACTCGGCGAGCTTGCCGTCGTCGCGGAGCACCCGCACCGTCGCGCCCGGCTTCAGCGCGCTGATCCGGTGGAAGACGGCGGGCCGGTTCTCGGTGTCGACATGCCCCACCATCAGCGCGGCCCCGGCGGCCCCCGGCTTCACCCCGGCCGCGTACCACCCGACGACACCGGCCTGGTCGTAGGGCGGCGGATCGATCGCACCCCGCGGATCGAGTCCCCGGGCGACCACCGGGGCCTGCACATCGAGGCCAGGGATGTCGAGGCGCTGCGGCAGTGCGTCCCCCAACGGCCGTACCGCGGGCGGCAGTTCCACCTCCGGCGGCCGTCCGACCGCCGCGACGTCGCCCGACACCGGCGCGGATATGCCCTGCTGGACGTCGCTGAGCTCCCGCCCCCACAGCCACAGCCCGAGCAGCAGCACGACCCAGGCCACGCCCATGAGGAGGCGGCCGCCGTAGGTGGGGCGTTCGTGCTCGGCCATGGTCAGCGGGGGTCGCGTCTGCGGCGGGCGCTGCGCCGCGCCACGGCGGTGGCGGCGACGCCCCCGCCGCCCCCCCCCCCCCCCCGGGGGGGGCGCCCGCTGTTGGGGGGGGGTGGGGGCGGGGGCGGGGGGGGGGGGGGGCGGGGGGGGGGGGGGGGCGGCGCCCCCCCACGGCGGTGGCGGCGACGCCCGCGAGGACCAGCCCGGTCACGGTGTGCGCCGTGCCGGGACCGGCCTCGCGGGCGTCCACTACGGCGGCGTGTGCGGTGCCGCCACCGCCGGCGGGGACGGGGGCCACGGGAGAGGCGGGGGCCGAGGGCTGCGCCCCGTGCCGTACGGACGGCTGCGCCCCCTGCCCTACGACGGTGACGGCGCCCGTGCGGGGCGCCTCCCCGCAGGCGACCTTCACGTCGTACGTGCCCGCCGTGAGCGTGGAACGGATGCGGCTCTCGCCGACGAGGGTGCCGTCCGCTCCTGCCGTGAGGCGTGCGCCGGCGACGAACGCCGCGGAGACGGCCGTGGCGGTCTTCTGCGGGCAGCCGCTCATCCGCAGGGCGATGTCACCGCCGGGGCGGGGCGACGACGGACTGATCGAGACACCCCCGTCCGCCGCGTATGCCGCCGGGATGGCGGCGACCGCCCCCAGGGCGGCGATGGCACAGAGAGTGACCCGCAGTGATCCCATCGTGAACCTCCAGTTACCTGGAGACTCCCCCCGCGGCACGGGCCCCGCATCCTCAACGGGGCCCGCACTGCTCCGTACGGGTCGTGTTCCGGGGCGGCCGCCACGCGGCGGAGCCGCTATCGGCCGCAGTCAGACGCGGTCGACGAGGTCCGCGATCGAGTCCACGATCTTGGACGGCCGGTACGGGAAGTTCTCGACCTGCTCGGGCCGGGTCAGCCCGGTGAGCACCAGGAACGTCTGCATCCCGGCCTCCATGCCGGCCAGCACGTCGGTGTCCATACGGTCGCCGATCATGGCGCTGGTCTCGGAGTGGGCGCCGATGGCGTTCAGCCCGGTCCGCATCATCAGCGGGTTCGGCTTGCCCGCGAAGTACGGCCGCTTGCCGGTCGCCTTGGTGATCAGCGCGGCCACCGCACCGGTCGCCGGGAGCGGGCCCTCGGCGGAGGGGCCGGTCTCGTCGGGGTTGGTGCAGATGAAACGGGCGCCGTCGTTGATGAGCCGCACGGCCTTGGTCATGGCCTCGAAGGAGTAGGTACGGGTCTCGCCGAGGACGACGTAGTCCGGCTCGTGGTCGGTGAGGATGTAGCCGATGTCGTGCAGCGCGGTCGTCAGGCCCGCCTCGCCGATGACGTACGCCGAGCCGCCGGGCCGCTGGTCGTCCAGGAACTGGGCGGTGGCGAGGGCCGAGGTCCAGATGGACTCGACCGGCACCTCCAGGCCCATGCGCCGCAGCCGGGCGTGCAGGTCACGCGGGGTGTAGATCGAGTTGTTGGTGAGGACGAGGAAGGGCTTGCCGGACTCGCGCAGCTTCTTGATGAAGGCGTCGGCGCCGGGGATCGGTACGCCCTCGTGGATGAGCACACCGTCCATGTCGGTGAGCCATGACTCGATGGGCTTTCGGTCTGCCATGTTGCTGTGCTCCTGGCCTGCGTACGGGATGAGCGGGGGCGCCGGAACCACGGCGTACCGACGCCCCCAGGGTAGTCAGGAGTGGCTGATCCTGACCCCGTCGATCACCGTGAACTGGCGAAGCAACATGGGAAGGGCGGGCGGCGTCCCGATGAACGGCGCCTCTCGCGCGGGGTGCCCGGCACGGTCTCGAAGCCGGCGTCGGGACACGGCACCCGAGCCACGGCGACCCGAGCGCCCTCCAGGCCGACCCACGCGTCGTCGGCGACCAGGACGCGCTCCTTGTCCCACACGGGTCTGACGCGTTCGAGGCCGGTCTCGGCAGCGAGAGCGTGCCGGGCCTGGCCGATCGGCAGGGCGCGGTGGCTGATGGCGGCCCCTGCCCTCTCCGACAGCTCCCGTGGCGTCGGAGGGGCTGTTCGAGCTGGGGCCCGGCGACGGCCGTGCTCCGCCCCTGCCGCCGTAGCTTCCTCTGAAGGGCCGGCTCAGCGGCGTCTCCGGGCGACCAGCAGCGCGGCGCCGGCCAGCAGCATGGCCGCGGTGGCGGTGAGGGTGGCGATGAGGGTGGCGCCGTGGGGTGTGGTGAGGCCGGTGCGGGCGAGTTCGTCGGCGAGGGTGAGCTGGTTGCGGGCGGTGTCGGTGCCGGGGGTTGCCGAGGGGTTCGGGGAGGTGGAGGCGGCGGGGTGGGCGGAGCCGTCCTTGCCTGCCGGGTCGGTGGGGTCGGCGGCATCGGTCGGGTCGGCTTCGATGGTGAAGCGGTAGTCGTTGGACTGGCCGACCCAGTCGCCGTCGCGGTCGTGGCGTTGCACGACAGCCGCGTTGGCGGTGACCTCGTTCGGGGCGGCGTCCGACGTGATGGCGAGCCGGACCTTCACGGTGACGGTCTTGCCGGGGCCGACGGTGAAGCCGGGGAAGCCGCCGAAGGCACCGACGAGTTCGTCCTCGTCGGTGGTCTCGAAGCGGACTGGGTGGGGGCGGGCACCGTCCGGATCGCCGGTCGGGCCGCCGTCCTGGCTGTCGTCCTGGCTCCCCTTCGGGATGCCGTAGAACTCCAGGCGGGGCTGGGACGGTTTCAGGGCACGCTTGCCGTCGACGAGGACGACGACGGGGTGGATGCCGGTGCAGGTCCGGACGGTCGTGTTGGTGAGGTCCAGGTACCAGACGCCGTAACCGCCGCCGGCCTCGTAGGAGGCGGGGCCGCCGTGGAGGCGGGTGGTGAGGGGGAAGGCCCCGTCGTCGGTGGCGCAACTGGGGAGAGCGGCGGGAGGTTCGGCGCGCACCGGGGGCGCCGCGGCGAGAAGGGCGGCTGCTGCGAGGCAGAGGGAAGCGGGTGTACGCAGTCGCATAATCACATGACCATGCCGGGTGGGAACGAGGTCCGGCGGGTGCCATTCCGTACGGCCGCGCAAGTCCCCTCGATCAGCGCACGCCGGCCCAACGCACGCCGATCCGCACCCGCCAATCAGCACCCGCCAGTCAGCACCCGCCAGTCAGCACCCGCCAGTCAGCACCCGCCAGTCAGCGCATGCCCATCAGCACACGCGCACCCGCCTCAGCCCCCGGCCCGCCCGAACAACGGCGCCAGCAGCAGCTGAGCCGCCCCCTCGGCGACCCCCCGCCCCCCGCTGGAGGCGACCCGCACCGGCACCGCGTCCCCACCCGCGCGCCGGGCACGTTCGTCGAGGACGGCGGCGACCCCGCGTACAAAGGTGTCGGGCGCGGCGGCGACCGTGCGGCCGCCCAGCAGGACGAGGTCGACATCGAGCAGGGCGACCAGATTGCCGGCCGCGGTGCCGAGCACGCGGGCCGCCTCCGCCGTCTCGCCCCGCGCCACGGCGGCCAGGCACAGCGCCTCGACGCAGCCACGGTTACCGCACTCGCAGGGCGGCCCGTCCAGCTGGACGACCTGGTGCCCGAACTCCCCGGCTCCCGTACGGGTGCCCCGGTGCACCGCTCCCCCGATGACGAGCCCGCCGCCGAGCCCCGCGCCGAAGTGCAGATAGGCGAAGGACGCGGAGGCCCCGGCCTCTCCGCCGACCGCGAGCCCGAGGGCGGCGGCGTTGGTGTCCTTGTCGACGACGACCGGGAGGGAGAGGCGCCGCGCGAGCACGTCCCGCAGCGGGAAGCCGTTCCACTCCGGGAACCCGGTGACCCGGTGCAGCACACCGCGCCGATGGTCGAGCGGCCCGGGCAGGGCAACCCCGACACCGAGCACGGCACCCGGCCGACGGCCACCCCCGGCCACCCCGGCCGCCGCCTCCCCCACGTCGCGCGCCTCCGCCGCCTCCCCCATCTCCCCAATCTCCCCCATCTCGCGCACCTCGCGCACCGCCCGCTCGACGACCGTCTCCGCACCGGCCCCCAGGTCCAGCGGGGTCCTGCGCTGCGCGACCACCGCTCCCGTCAGGTCGCAGAGCACGGCCGTCAGCTCGTCCCGGTCCAGATGCACGCCCACCGCATGCCCGGCCTCCGGCACCAGCCGCAGCACCGTACGCGGCTTGCCCCCGGTCGACGCCCGGTGCCCCGCCTCCGCCGCGAGCCCGTCCTCCCGCAGCCGGGCGGTGATCTTGCTGACCGCCTGCGGGGTGAGGCCGGTGCGCTCGGCGAGTTCGAGTCGGCTGATGCCCTCGGGGCCGGCCGTGCGCAGCAGGTCGAGCACGAGCGCGGTGTTGTGACTGCGCAGGGCGCCCAGCTGCATCGAGTTGCGGCTCCGCCGCGCGGCGCCGCCGACGGTGCTGCCGTCCGTGCCGCCGACCGTGCCACCCATCCCCTTCGTCCTGTTCACGCCGCCCATTGTCCCTGGCGCTTGCACTTTGGCAACAGCGTTGCGAAAGTGGGCTTCATGAGTGCTACTCCCCTCCGCGTCGGCCTGGTCGGCTACGGCCTCGCCGGCTCCGTCTTCCACGCCCCGCTGATCGCCACCACCGAGGGGCTCGCCCTGGACACGGTGGTCACGTCGAACCCCGAGCGGCAGAAGCAGGCCCGCACCGAGCACCCGGACGTACGGGTCGCCGCCACCCCCGACGAGCTGCTCGCCCGCGCCGCCGATCTCGACCTGGTCGTCATCGCGTCCCCGAACAAGACGCACGTCCCGCTCGCGACCGCCGCCCTGAAGGCGGGCCTCCCGGTCGTCGTGGACAAGCCGATCGCCGGCACGGCGGCCGAGGCACGCGAGCTGGCGGCGCTGGCCGAGGAGCGCGGCCTGCTCCTCTCGGTCTTCCAGAACCGCCGCTGGGACAACGACTTCCTGACCCTGCGCCGACTCCTGGCCGACGGCGAGCTGGGCGACGTATGGCGCTTCGAGTCCCGCTTCGAGCGCTGGCGGCCGCAACCCAAGGGCGGCTGGCGGGAGTCCGGCGACCCGGCAGAGATCGGAGGTCTGCTGTACGACCTCGGCAGCCATGTCGTCGACCAGGCACTGGTCCTCTTCGGCCCCGTCACGCAGGTGTACGCCGAGTCGGTCGTCCGCCGCCCCGGCGCCGAGGCGGACGACGACACGTTCATCGCCCTCACGCACGCCGGCGGCGTCCGCTCCCACCTGTATGCCTCCGCGACGACCGCCCAACTCGGCCCCCGCTTCCGGGTGCTGGGCTCGAAGGCGGGCTATGTGAAGTACGGCCTGGACCCGCAGGAGGCGGCACTGCGGGAGGGGCAGCGCCCGGGCACGGCTGCCGAGTGGGGTACGGAACCCGATTCGATGTGGGGCCGAGTGGGCTCCGGGGACTCCCCCCTGACGGGCGGCGGCCGCGTCGAACCCACCCTTCCCGGCGACTACCCCGCCTACTATGCGGCCGTGGCAAAGGCTCTGCTGGACGGCGGCCCCAACCCGGTGACGGCGCTGGAGGCGGCATCCGCCCTCGACGTACTGGAGGCGGCGCGTCGTTCGGCACACGACGGAGTGGTGGTGACGCTGTGACGCACAACCAGTCGCATCAGACACACAACCAGGAACTCACCCCGAGGTTCCACCCGGAACTCACCCCGCCCCTGGAGGAGCTGGAGGCCCAGGAGCGGCGCCTGGTCTTCCGCCAGTTCACCCACGACGACGCCTGGGCCCTCGGCTCCCTCCTGGTCGAGCTGGCCCGCGAGCGCCAGGCCCCGGTGGCCATCGACATCCACCGGGCCGGCCAGCAGCTCTTCCACGCGGCCCTCCCCGGCTCCACCCCCGACAACGACGCGTGGATCGCGCGCAAACGCCGGGTGGTGGAGCGCTACGGCGCCTCGTCGTACGTCGTCGGCGCCCGCTTCCGAGCCAAGGGCACGACGTTCGAGGACTCGTCCCGCCTGGACCCGGACACCTACGCGGCCCACGGGGGCTCGTTCCCGATCAACGTGGAGGGGGTCGGGGTCATCGGCTCGGTGACGGTGAGCGGACTGCCCCAGCTGGAGGACCACAGGTTCGTGGTGGAGGCGCTGGAGGAGTTCCTGGACAAGCAGTAGGCGAAACGCCCTGTCTTTAGGCTTTTAGGGGCGCGGGGAACTGCGCGAGCAACCACGAACCAACCCGCAGCTGACGAACAACCGCAGTTCCCCGGCTCTCCCAGCGGAGCGCCTACGCATCCTTGAACTCCTGCCGCTGCCGACCGAGCCCCTCGATCTCCAGCTCGACCACGTCCCCGGCCCGCAGGAACGGCTTCGGCTCGGGCTGCCCCAGCGCCACCCCCGCCGGCGTCCCGGTGTTGATGACGTCACCGGGGTACAGCGTCATGAACTGGCTGACGTACCGCACGACCTCCGCCACCGGGAAGATCTGCTCGGCGGTGGTCCCGTCCTGCTTCAGCTCGCCGTTGACCCACAGCTTCAGGGAGAGGTTCTGCGGGTCCGGCACCTCGTCCGAGGTCACCAGCCACGGCCCCAGCGGGTTGAACGTCTCGCAGTTCTTCCCCTTGTCCCAGGTCCCGCCCCGCTCGATCTGGAACTCCCGCTCGGACACGTCGTGCGCCACCGCATACCCGGCGACATGCGCGAGCGCCTCCTCGTCCGACTCCAGATACCGGGCCGTACGCCCGATGACGACCGCGAGCTCGACCTCCCAGTCGGTCTTCGTCGACCGCCTCGGC
Source organism: Streptomyces cyaneus (assembly GCF_004028635.1). Lineage (GTDB taxonomy): Bacteria > Actinomycetota > Actinomycetes > Streptomycetales > Streptomycetaceae > Streptomyces > Streptomyces cyaneus. Next base: position 1,382,441 of record NZ_ML138678.1, read on the forward strand.
ACGAGCACCGTGTCATGGGGGCCTACGACGGTGTCCGCGGCCTTGAAGAAGATGACCGGCTCGGCGGGCGGCTCGGCGCCGGTCTCGCGGGCGTGGTCGTGGTAGTTCAGTCCGATGCACACGATCTTGCCGATCCGTGCCAGCGGCGGCCCGACCCGCAGCCCGGTCGCGTCCAGCGCGGGCAGCTCACCGGCGTCCGCGGCGGCGCGGATCCGGCCGAGCGCGGCGTCGTCGGCGAGCAGCGGTCCGTCGATGTCCGGCACGACGCCCGACAGGTCCCGCAGGGTCCCGTCGGCGTCGAGCAGCGCGGGACGCTCCGCTCCAGCCGTACCGACTCGCAGCAGCTTCATGATCACAATCTCCCTCGATCGCGGGCGCCCACCGATGGGTGCAGCCATCGGAGGACTGGTCGATCCTCCAAGGTCGACGGCCATCTCGCAATACCTGGTTCACGTACTGGACCGGATCAACGAACCTGATCCGTGATCCGGATCAGCGAACCGGATCAGCGAACCGGATCAGCGATAGAGCGCTGCCCGCTCCACCGCGCTCCACGTCGTGCTGGTCACCACGTACAGCGCTGCCGCCAGCGGCACCACCGCCACGGTGAAGAGCGTGAAGAAGGACATGAACGGCATGACCTTGCTCATGGCCCCCATCCCAGGCAGCGGCTCACCGTCGGCCACCGGCACCGCCGGATTCGCGGCCATCATCCGCTTCGTACGGCGGTAGTTGAACGCGGCGACACAGGCGACGACCACGAACAGCCCGATGTACACGAGCCCCGCATCCCCGAACGCCCCGCCGTCGCCGAGCGCGTCCTTCCAGTGGTCACCGAGGGGTGCGGCGAACAGCTGGTGGGTGAGCAGCTCGTTGGCCTGGCCGCCGATCGTCGTGTTCGAGAAGAGGTGGTAGAGCAGGAAGAACGCGGGCAGCTGAAACAGGCTCGGCAGGCACCCGGACAGCGGTGACACCTTTTCCTCGGCATGCAGTGCGAGTACGGCCTGCTGCAGCTTCTCCGGGTTCTTCGCGTGCTTCTTCCGCAGCTCGGCGATCTTCGGCTGCAGTTCGGTGCGGGCCTTCTGCCCTCGCGCCGCCGCACGGGAGAGGGGGTGGACGAGGAGTCGTACGAACGCGGTGAACAGGACGATCGCGGCGGCGGCCGCGGACGCGCCGAAGAGCGGGTGGAGCAGGTCGGCGAGTTGCTGAACAAGGTCGGCGAAAACGGACATGGGTGAGCCCTCCGGGGGTCTCGTCGTGCCGGAGCGATTGCCAGGGCAATCAGGGAAATGCCGGAAATCGGCATAGCGGCATGACGACCCGCGCGGGGTCACACGTCTCGGACGGAGACGAAGGTGTGCGTGCCCTACGCGACGGTCGCCGGGAGGGCGTGCCCGGGTGCCCTGGGCCGTGGCCGGCCCGAGGCGTCGGGGTCGCGTTGCGGCAGGAAGGCCGTACGGCGGGCCCGGTCACGGATGGCGGTGCGCACCCGGGTGGGCGGCACGGCGGGCGCGGCACGCGAGGCGAGGAGGGAGCAGACGGCGAACGCGGAACCGGCGGCAGCGGTCGCGGCGAGCGCGACGGTCGCGGAGAGGCTGCCGGTATCGAGCAGCGCGATCTCGAGGAAGAGAAGCACCAGCACGGCGGCAGGACGCAGATGCGCCAACTTCCGCATCATCGGCGCCCCTCCCCTCGTACGGCTCGCTTCGTCGACCCTGATGTTACCGGTGTCGCCGGTATCGCCGGTGTCGGCGGTGTCACCGGGGCCGCATGGAGATGAGCTTGCCCCACACCACCAGCCGGTACTTCGACGTGTACTCCGGCGTGCAGGTGGTGAGGGTGAGGTAGTAGCCGGGGTCGTCGTAGCCGTAGCCGGGCCGGACGGTGGAGCGCGGGATCGGCCGGATCACGCTCCCGTCATGGGCGGCTGTCCGCTGCAGCGTCTGGTCGACGGCGTACGTGTACGTCGCGCTCCTCGTCTCGACCCGCATGGTGTCCCTGGGCGCGAGCCGGTTGATGTACCGGAAGGGCTCGCCGTGGGTGTTGCGGTGCCCGGCGAGGGCGAAGTTGCCTGCTTGGCCCGGCTGTTGGGTGCCGGGGTAGTGGCCGACGTAGCCCCTGTCGAGGACGCCGCTCTTGCCGACGCCTTCGGCGACGGGGACGCGGAGGTGGAGGCGGGGGATGGTGAGGATGGCGTAGGCCTGGGACCAGTCGGGCTCCGGAGCGGGGGCGGCGGACCCGCGTCGGCTGCCGGCGGACCGCTCGGGCGAGCCGGTGGACGCGGGCGCGGGCGGGGTCGTAGCCGCCGGGTCGGCCGTACGGGAGTCGCCGCCTCCCCCGTCCCAGGCCCGCTCAAGTGCCCTGACCTCGCGCTCGGCGCCTGCCCTGGCCTCCCGGTTGGTCCACCACACCTGATGCACGACCAGCAGCGCGAGCACCGCCCCGACGGTGACGAGAACCTCCCCACCACCCCACAACACCCGCCGCCGCAGGGCACGCCGCCGAAGTCCGCCGTGCTGCACGACGCGAACCCGCACCATCCGAGCGCCTCCTTCGCCGGGGCCGCCCGCACGATAGACGCCGCCCCGCGAGGTCTCCAGACCCACGCGCAGACCCATGCGCGACCCATGCGCGACCCATGCGCGTCCGGCCCCCCGAACACTTCCTCCACAGGTTTGAGAAAGGGCTGTCGGAACCCTCGACAACCTCATACGCCACACCAGATGCTTCCTGTCGGCATCAACGGATGACCGGATGAGCTGGACAGTCCACGACGCCGGTTCGGCGACGACCGGCCGTTGAGCGAAGCGGAGAAGTCATGATCCGACGCAGAACTCTGCTGGCGGCAACAGGCGGCGCCGTCCTCGGCAGCGCCTTGGCGACCGGCACCGCACACGCGGACGCGACGATCGCCGTCAACCCCGGCACGTCGTACGGCACCTGGGAGGGCTGGGGCACGTCCCTGGCCTGGTGGGCCAACGTCTTCGGCAACCGGAACGACTTCGCCGACCTCTTCTTCACCACCAACTCCGTGACCTACAACGGCACGACCCTGCCCGGCCTCGGCCTCAACATCGCCCGCTACAACCTCGGCGCGTGCAGCTGGAACACCGTGAACGGCGAGTCGATGGCCGCGTCGCCCAACATCCCCGCCTTCAAGCAGATCGAAGGCTTCTGGCAGGACTGGAACAACGAGGACCCCACCTCCACGGCCTGGGACTGGACGGCGGACGCCAACCAGCGCGCGATGCTGCAGAAGGCGACGCAGCGCGGCGCGACCACGGAACTCTTCGCCAACTCCCCCATGTGGTGGATGTGTTCCAACCACAACCCGTCCGGCGCGGCGGGCGGCGGCAACAACCTCCAGACCTGGAACTACCGCCAGCACGCCTCCCACCTGGCGGCCACAGCCCTGTACGCCAAGAACAACTGGGGCGTGAACTTCGCGACGGTCGACCCCTTCAACGAGCCGGCCTCCACCTGGTGGACCGCCACCGGCACCCAGGAGGGCTGCCACATGGACCCGGCAGTCCAGGCGGCCGTACTCCCGTACATGCGCAGCGAGTTGGACAAACGAGGCCTGACGGGCGTCCGCATCGCGGCATCGGACGAGACGAACTACGACACGGCCCGCTCGACGTGGGGGTCTTTCGGCGCGTCGACGAAGGCCCTGGTGTCGCAGGTCAACGTGCACGGTTACCAGGGCTCGGGCGGCCGCCGCGACCTGCTCTACACGGACGTGGTCACCACGTCCGGCAAGAAGCTCTGGAACTCGGAAACGGGCGACAGCGACGGCACGGGCTACAACATGGCCTTCAACCTCCTCTACGACTTCCGCTGGCTGCACCCGACGGCCTGGGTCTACTGGCAGGTGATGGACCCGTCCACCGGCTGGGCGATGATCGCGTACGACGCGAATACCCTGCAGCCGACGACAGTCCAGACGAAGCACTATGTGATGGCCCAGTTCAGCCGCCACATCCGCCCGGGGATGAGGATCCTCGACACGGGCGTGAGCTACGCGGTGGCGGCCTACGACGCGACAGCGCGCCGCCTGGTGATCGTCGCGCTGAACACGTCGACGTCGGCCCAGACCCTCACCTTCGACCTGTCCAGATTCACGACGGTCTCGGGCGGCTCAGGCGGCCTGGTCCCGCGCTGGAACACGGTGACGACGGGCGGGGACCAGTACCGGGCGTACTCGAACACGACCCTGAGCGGGAAGTCGGTGGCAGTCCCGTTCGCGGCGAAGTCGGTGCAGACGTTGCAGATCGACGGGGTGGTGATCTGACGCGACGGGTGTGACGCAACCGGGGGCGGACCGGGTACGTCCTGTACCGCGTGGCGGAACCAGTCGTAGAAGCGGCGGAACCAGTCGTAGAAGCGGAAGAGGAAGCTGAGCGCGGGCGCCGGCAGGGTCTGCTGGCGCCCGCGCTGGCGAACCTGGCCCTCGGCGTGCCCGCGATCATCCCGCTCTACCTGACGTACTGGCTGCTGACCGAGTACGTGCCGTTGAGCTGCGACGCCTTCGCGACCAGGCCGGACATGTCGAACTGCGACTACCACACGCTCGATCACGCTCCCGTGATGATGTTCTTGCTGGCAGTGACCGGGACCCTGCTGCTGATCCTGCTGCTGACGGTGGACGTCCTGGGCCCACGCCGCCGCGGCGACGCCCGCCCGGGCAGATGGCTGGCCATGGCGACGCTGATCCCGGTCCCGTTCATGGTCCTGCTGTGCCTGGCCAAGGCCTGAAAGCCGGCGCAGCTTGCCCCACCGCCCGCCTCGACCAGGCAATATCCACCCCCTCTTCTCCCCTCTGTCCTCTCCTCCGTCAGCCATGGGCAGTACGGTGTCCCCCATGCGCCCCGACACGCCTGCCGAAAACGTCGACCACACCGCCGAAGCGGCACGCCTGGAGCGAACCGCCGGCCTCTACCCCGAGGACGCCGAGGCCCTGCTCCTCCAGGCCGCGGCCCACCTGGAACTCTCCGGCGACCGCCCCGCCGCGACCGCGCTCTACGACCGCCTGCTGTCCTCCTCAGCCGGCCTGGAGAACCCCTATCTGGTACGAGCCCTCAAGGCCTCGAACCTCTGGGAGTACGGCCACGAGGCCGAGGCGAGGGCGATCATCGAAGGCGTCCGCGCGGCCTCCCCCCGGGACCCGGCGCCGTGGGTGATCGTCGCGGAGGCCCTGGAGTCGCACGACGAACTCGAGCAGGCCCAGGAGACGTTCTCGGAGGGCGCCCGCCTCCTCCTGACGGACGTCCCGGAGCCCCCGTACTCAACACACCCCCTGCTGTTCGGCCGCCACCGCGTACGCCGCATGCTGGGCGTACCCCACGACGAGTGGGACACCCTGGCGGACACGCTCCACTCGATGCCGATCTCCCTGGACGAACTCCACGACCCGAAGCGCGTCTGGTCCCTCGGCTCCGAGAACCCAGCAGAACTGGAGGCAGAGATCTCCCGCCTCCGAGCCGAACTGGGCGCCTACCGGGAGGCCCTGTCCCGCCCGTTCCCGGTGGCGGTACTGCATTGGACGGCGGGTGAGCTGGCGGAGCTGACGACGGCCTATCCGTCACTGTCCGCCGAGTACACCTCCCACGAGGATCACCTGACGACGATAGAGGCGTCACTGCGGGAACTCTCCGCCTCCGGCACCCCGAACCTGGGGATCGTCACGGGGACGGTGCCGTCGTACGAGGCCTTCGCAGCATCGGAGGGAGCCTCACCGGAGGACGCGACCTTGCTGCCGCAGTATGCGACGACGCTGGCGGCGAGGGGGCGGGCTGTGGCTTGGCCGCCGCAGCGGGGGGCGGGGTGCTGGTGTGGGTCGGGGCGGCAGTACGGAGAGTGCCACGGGGCGGAGCCGCAGCTCTGAGGCAGCCCACTTACCCATGCCAGCCGGCCGAGGCGGCGGTTTGCCCCTCGGTACAGGCGCCGGGCAATCAGCAGCAGAACTCGCAACCTCACTCTCGGTAGACGGGTGGGGTGTTGGTGTACGCATGGCCTGTGGGCGAGGTCCAGGTAGTGGTGCCGGTGTGCGCATCCCGGGTGACCTTCCAGCCGGGATGGTGGGTCTTGAGCCGATGATGTCGGCGGCAGAGCGGCTGCAGGTTGTCCGGCACCGTCTGCCCACCCCGCTCCGGATGGCGGTGATTGAACGGCCGAACATGGTCAAGATCGCAACGGTGCGCAGGCATCCGACAGCTGGGGAAGGCGCAGTACTGATCCCTGGCGATCACATGGCGTTCCGTCTCGACGGTAGGCCGATAAGTAGTGGGATCGGTCTTGATGAGCAGCCCGGTCTCCGGCGCGGTGAGGAGCCGCCGCCAGATGGTCCCCGGCGCGAAGGCGAGCTCCCGCGCTTGTGAGGCGGTGATGGGCCCGTACCCCTTCAGCTCGGCCGGCCCGTCCTCATTCCCCACCAGGATGTCGAAGGGAACGGTCACCTGCACCACGACACCCGCTCGTCCTGCCCCACACGCACGGCCTGCGCCGGCCTCGGCGCCCGAACCGCCAACTGCACCAGGCTGGTTGACGACCAGGTCGAAGAGCGCATCGACCCTCTTCTGCTCCAGACTGCGCCCGTCCTCGGCGTAGTCCTGGGCCCGACTGTCCACAGCCTGCTCCATGAGGGCGGCTTGCTGCGCGGGCAACACGGCCCCGAACAGGGCCATCCCGTCCTCGTCCGGGTGGTGAAGCACCCGGCGGTCCCGCACCCGCTGCTGGTGCCGCCGCTCGGCCCCCTCAGGGTCGGCCCGCTGGACTTCCTGGCGTAGCGCGGCCCGCGTCTGCCCGGCCGCCTGTGTGGGCATCTTGGCCGCCATCACCTGCTCGACCTGAGCGGCCACGCTGTCATCGACGACGCGCAGCTGCTCGGCGAGCGTCTGCGCCTGGATATAGGAGATCTGGCCGGCGGCAAGGAGCCCAGTGGTGGTCTCATGCCGGGCAGCCAACAAGGTGGCCGCCTCCAGACGCCGAGCAGCAGTCTGATTGGCCAGCCTCAGCGCACAGGCGACTTCCTCCACAGCCGCGTCCCAGTCAGCGGCGAAGACATCGTCGAGCTTCCCGCCCGCGGCAAGGATCATCTCCTCGGGCGTATCGGTATGCGCCGCGACAGCCGCCAGCACTTCAACCTGCTTCGCCTGCAACCAGGACAGATGCTGCTCCAGCACGACGAGCGCATCAATCCGCCCCCGCGCCGACAACTGCGCCAGATCCATCCCACCCAGCAGCCCGGCCGCCTGAGCCGACGGCCCCGCCTCCCGCAGCCCCGCCACCCACTCATCCAACGGCCCGGACAGCACTACGCCCAAGCCTGCGGCGTCGCCCTCCCGGCCGTCCGACTCCAAAGCAGGTGACGCCCCGCCCCCGGCGCTCGCCGGATCGGTCCCGACATCGGCCACGGACACGACACTCACCCCCTCACAGCCCTCGACGGCACACCGAACTCGCGACGAGCCCCGAATGGGTCGACACCGCCATTATCGCTTACGCAGAGTAATGACACCAGGTCAATCCAGTACTCGAAAGAGTGAACTAACAACAAACAAAGACACGAGCAAGCCTCCTCCCGCCCCTCGACGGACCGCACCGCCCCACGGACGGACGCCCGCCAAGCCCACCCGGCGGGCCCCATAACGCGATCGCGCCCACCCACCGGCCACACGCCGCTTGACCCACCCGGCGTGCCGCCAAGACGCGGACGCGCCCCCAACCCCGCCCCACCACGCAGCCGACCCACCCACCAGCCAGCCTGGGCCACCCGCCTTCCCGGGCCGCCCGCTCGCTTCTCCCCCGTGCTGGAGCGGGCCGGGTCAAGGGTGGCCCGGAGGGCCATCGGCGCAGCCGACGCGGAACGCAGCGCAGCGGAGTGAAGCGCCCTTGACGCGGCCCGCGGAGGCACGACACTGACCAAGAAGCGGGCGGCCCGACGGTGCCGATCAACTGACGCGTTCGAGGCTGGTTGGTTGCATCCGTCCGAGACCGTCCGCGCGAGCGCCGGCAGAATTGCCCCGTGCCCCATCTCGTCCCGTCCTCCCCCTCCGTCTCCGCTCGGATGAGCAAGCAGACCTCCCGCGACACGGCGCCCGAGGTGGCGGTGCGACGCCTCTTGCACGCCGCGGGGCTTCGTTACCGGGTGAATGTGCCGGTGCCCGGCATGCCTCGCCGCACGATCGACATCGTCTTCACCAAGGCCAAGATCGCGGTGTTCCTGGACGGCTGCTTCTGGCACGGCTGCCCAGACCATGCAACGCAACCAAAGGCAAACGCAGAGTGGTGGCGGAACAAGCTCGACAAGAACATGGCTCGCGACAGCGAGACCACTCGGCATCTGGAAGCAGCGGGCTGGACGGTACTGCGCTTCTGGGAGCACGAACACCCCGCCGTAGTTGCCCAATCCGTAGCCGCGGCGAGGAAACTTGCCACCGAGCCCGAAGCCCGGCCGACCAAGCGCCGGTGACACTCACGTCGCCATGCCTGGAGCACAACCCATTGTCCGACCCTCGCAATAGGGTCACCATTGATCGTATTTATCGGCTGTACCTCGAGGCGAGGAAATGACGACCGACTGGCAGTTCGACGTTCCCACCGCCGGAAGCAAGCGCCTTCCACCCGACGCGCGCTACATGGAGGCCCTCAGCAGCCAGGGTTACGGCTTCGAGGTGGCCATCGCCGACCTCGTGGACAACTCCATCGACGCCGGCGCGAAGGACGTCGTGATCCACTTTCTCCGGGACGGCGATCAGCTCGTCAGTCTCCTCGTGGTTGACGACGGCAAGGGCATGACGGATGAAGAGCTGGACATCGCGATGACCGTTGGGGGCCGTCGCAACTACGCCGAGAATTCCCTCGGCATGTTCGGAACAGGTCTCAAATCCGCCTCTCTGAGTCACGCCTCTTCGGTGACGGTCGTCAGCACGACCAAACGCACCCGTACCGCCGGGCGCCGCTGGCTGATGGAGCGCGCCGTTTCCGGTTTCGAGTGCGACATCGTGGACCCGTCCTACGCCCAGACGCTCATCGACCGGTATGCCGAGCGGCCCATCGTCTGGCAGGGCACGGTGATCCGCTGGGACGGGGTCAAGGACTTCCCGAAGCATGGTGGGGGTGGCCAGACCGACCGCTACCTGCAGCGCACCATCAACAAGCTTGGGCTCCATCTGGGCCTGTATCTGCACCGGTTCCTCGCGCGAGACGACTTCAACATCACTGTCGCAGTCGAGGATGTGCGTACGGGCACCGTCTATCTGGACTTCGGCGTCGAACCTCTGGATCCCTTCGGCTACCCGGTCAGTGGCCACCCCGAGTACCCACGCCAGTTCCTCGCAACTGTGCCTTCCACAGGGAACGTACAGCTCACAGGCCACATATGGACGCCCAAGTCCAATCTCGACGAGTACAAGGCCGTCGGTTCCGTCACCGACCGTCAGGGCTTCTACTTCTACCGGCACAACCGACTGGTTCAGGCAGGCGGTTGGAACAACTTCCGGCAGCCGGAGCAGCACCTCTCGCTCGCCCGCGTGGCCATCGATCTGCCCAGCGCGGCCAACGACGTCTTCCGCCTCACGGTGAAGAAGGCAGGCGTGGAGGCATCACCGGAATTCACATCCGCCCTTGAGGATGCCGTCGACTCCGATGGCCGGACCTTCCTCGACTACTTGACCGAGGCGGACGGCGTCTACCGCGATGCACGCAAGCGAGCCGGCACCACGCGCAAGGCAGTCATCCTTCCGGGTAAGGGCTTCGATCCCGCCATACGCGAGACGATCGCCGACGAACTCCCCGCAATTCCGCACGCGGAGCCAATCTCCGTGCGTTGGCAGAAGCTCGACAACAGCCTCTTCTTCGACATCGATCGCGGTGACCGAATCATCACCCTCAACCAGCATTACCGAACGGCAATCCTGGGCGGTCGACGTGGCGGCCTCAACGACGCCCCGCTATTGAAGTCTCTGATGTACATCCTCCTGCACCAGGTCTTCGAGAAGGAGTACAGCGGCAGTCGCGAGAAGGACAACCTCCAGCTGTGGCAGTCGATCCTGGTGTCTGCTGCCCGGGCCGAACTCGACAAGGTGGCCGACGATGACTGAGCGCCCTCATGTCCCGTGGACGGAGGTCGAGTACTTTCTCGGCAAGGGTCAGGCCACCACGTTCCCTCTCTCCCCTCGTTCGGTCCATCCTCAGGTCTCGTACGTCGTCGGCCACGGTGGACGGGACATAGCCCTCCACGTCGAACTCGATCGTCGGCACCGTCCGCCTCGCTCCTCTCTGCCCACGATTCGTATAGATCAGATTGCGGATCGGGGCATGAGATTGGCGCGTATCAGTACCACTCAGGTGACGCTGATGCGCGACTTTCATGACCTGCTGACAGCGGTCGCCGACCGCATCGTGACGCACGGCCGCACTCTGGACCAGGCCTTCGAAGAGACAGTGAGGGCTTGGAGCGCATTGCTGAGCCGTCCTCGTGGCCTGAGTACGCAGAAACGTCTCGGCCTCATGGGAGAACTTGCGACGATGCACTGCATCGCGGGCAAGCAGGGATGGCAGACCGCTGTCGAGGCCTGGACCGGGCCGGAAGCCGAGGAGCACGATTTCGGACTGCCCGGCTATGACCTCGAGGTGAAGACCACCGCATCCGAACGCCGCCGGCACACGATCCATGGCATCGGCCAACTCGACCCCGCCCCGGAACGCCCGTTGTGGTTCGTTTCGGTACAGCTCACCCGGGGCGGTGCCAACGGACGAACCCTCTCCGAGTGCGTCCGAGCCGTACGTGCTGCAGTGGGGGAGCATGCTCCGGCATCCCTGAACCATCTGGAACGACAACTGGCGGCATCTGGTTGGGCGGAGGATTCCTCCGACGACGAGCGCTGGACGCCTCGATCCGATCCGATCCTTCTCGATTCGTCCGCGTTGCCGCGATTGGATGCGTCTGCGCTCTCTGACTTCGCTTGGGAACGAATCACCGATGTCCAGTACACGATCGACATCACTGGCCTGCAACCGACCCTCGAACCACCCTCTGTCCTGACCGACTTCCGCCTTCCGTAAGAAGACTTGAGGACTTCTCCCCATGAACAATGAAGCAACCGTGCGGATCACACTCCACAAGTCAGCTCTCGGGGGCATGCAGGCCAACCGCCCCAAGAATCTGCAGCGCGCTCTCGATTACCAGGCCGAGGACGAGGGACCCGAGGCCGAATCCCTTGCGAGCGAGGCAGACTTCCAACATGCGCTCCGCTCCTCGCACTCCACGGACCAGTTGGTGGAACTGTGGCGCAAACAACTGACGCAATGGGACTACGCAGAGGGGCCGGACTGGTCGGACACAGAACCGCGCACCGAAGAACGGCGGACCGCGATTTTCGCGCTGTTGGGCCTGCAGGAGGAGACGCGAGAACTGCTGAACTCCTTGGTCCCCGTGCCTCGCGCCACCGGCGCCGTAGTCATCAGTGACGACTTCACACCTTGGTACACGCCCCAGTCGCAGCAAGGGCGCAGTTGGTACTGGCCCGCCTATCGCCGTCTTCTGGAAGAGGACAAGAAGTGGCCGGAGACCGCGGTAGCCGCTCTGGACACCGCCTCGGACCGTGTTGTCGAGCGCCTCGCGAATCCAACCGACGAGGCGGTTTACCAGTCCAAGGGTCTGGTCGTCGGATACGTGCAATCCGGAAAGACCGCCAACTTCACAGGTGTCATCGCCAAAGCCGTGGACGCCGGTTATCGCCTGGTCATCGTCCTCGGCGGGACGCTCAACCTGTTGCGCGCCCAGACCCAGCGTCGACTCGACATGGAACTCGTCGGCCGTGAGAACATCCTCCGCGGCGCTGCGGAGTACGAGTCCGACTACGCGGACGATCCCGCCTGGTCAAAGGGGAAGTTCCTTTCTCATAAAGGCCTTCCATCCACTCTCGGAGCCTTTGACATCGTTCGTATGACGACCAGGGACAACGACTACAAGAGTCTCCTTCAGGGAATCGTCGCTCTCGAATTTGAGAAGCGGGAGCCCGCGCTCCCGCTCTACCATCCGCAGAACCTGCACCGTTCTTCTGCACGCCTGATGGTCGTGAAGAAGAACAAGTCGGTACTCACCAAATTGGTGCAGGACCTGAACAAGATCAAGACTCCGCTCTCCGAGATCCCGGTCCTCATCGTCGACGACGAGTCGGACGAGGCTTCGGTGAACACGGCCAACCCGAACAAGCCCGACGCCGAGCGCACGGCCATCAATCGTAAGATCTCGGAGCTTCTGCGCATGCTGCCGCGAGCTCAGTACGTCGGCTACACCGCCACGCCCTTCGCGAACGTCTTCGTCGATCCGAGCGACACCGAGGACATCTTCCCGAAGGATTTCATCGTCTCTCTGCCGCGCCCTGACGGATACATGGGTGTTCAGGACTTCCACGACCTGGATTCCGTGATCCCGCACGAAGAGCGCACGTTCGCCAATTCGAACGAGAAGGCTCACGTGCGTGACGTCGTTCTCTCGGACGACGAGGACGACACCGCGCTGCAAAAGGCCATGGACATGTTCGTCCTGACCGCGGCGATGAAGCTCTATCGCGAGGAGAACGGCCTGGGCGACCGGTACTTCCAGCACCACACGATGCTCATCCACGAGTCCGTGCGCACTGAAGCACATCGAGAACTCCTGGGTCGCGTGACGAAGTTGTGGTGGGAATCCGGCTATACCGGTGCCGGCGGCCATCAGCGGCTGCGCAAGCTGTTCGAGACGGACCTTCTGCCGGTGTCCCAAGCGCACGCCGACGGGCACGCCGTCCCTTCGTCCTACGACGATCTCGCTCGACATATCGGCGCTGCTGCCATGCGCATCGGCGGCGACGACCAACCGATCATCGTCGTCAATGGCGACAAGGACATCGAGACGGGCGAGGCCGACTTCGACAAGCGCTCCATCTGGAAGATCCTCATCGGCGGCCAGAAGCTCGCTCGCGGCTTCACCGTTGAGGGACTCACCGTCACCTATTACCGGCGCCGCACGAACAATGCGTCGACCCTGATGCAGATGGGCCGATGGTTCGGCTTCCGCAAGGGTTATCGGGATCTGGTGCGCCTGTACCTCGGTCGAGAGGAAACCATGGGCACCAAGGAGATCGACCTGTACGAAGCCTTTGAGGCAATCTGCCGCGACGAGGAGACCTTCCGACGCGAACTCCAGCAGTACGCCGAACTCATCGACGGCAGGCCTCAGGTGACGCCTGCACAGGTGCCGCCACTCGTATCGCAGCACCTGTCATGGCTGAAGCCGACCAGCCCCAACAAGATGTTCAACGCGCAGCTCGTCAACAAGCGGTCGCCGGGGCAATGGGAAGAACCCACAGCCTATCCCGTCAGTGCTCCCGCACTGCGCCACAACACTGGTTTGTGGCTGCCTGTGCTCGACTCCCTGTCAGCGACCCCGACTTCATTCGAGTACACGTTCTCCGATTCGATCCATCGGTTCAACGCGCTGACTGGCAGGCTCTCCGCCGACTCCTTCCTCACACTGGTCCGCTCACTGAAGTGGGGAGCCGAATCACAATTCGCCCCACACCTTGCTTACTTGAAGGAAATCTGCGGATCATCGCAAACCGCGGTCGACGACTGGATTGTCCTTGCCCCTCAGCACTCGACCGGGAACAAGAAGGTCGCGGTCGGCACGTCGAGTCGCTCGTTCTCATGGTTCGCCCGACAGCGCCGGCGTGGTCCGGTGTTCGGTGCTATCCGTGACCCGAAGCACACAGCCACCGCATATCGCATCGCGGGCGCTCTTCCGTCGAGTGGCGATGCCGCCACCGAGCAGTACGTCGCGGAACGGCGGGGAGCCGTAGTCCTCTATCCGATCATCGAACCGCAGAACAGGGCCGAGGCCGAGAGCTCGGGTCGGATCGATCCGAGCAAGTTGGTCATGGCCTTCTCCTTCGTAGCCCCGGCTTCCGCTCGGGGCCACGACGGCAAGGCTGTGGTGTTCACCACCATCGACTCTTCCGACGACGCCATCATCACCAAGGAACAGACCTGATGCCCTCATGACCTGAAACATTCGTCCTGTGGGGAGCTCCTCCCCTGGCGGCGCCCCACAGGACTTCGCGCGTCGGTCCATCGCTCTACTCTGAAACCGCGCAGGCCGGTCGTGCACAGCGGGCAGGGGGAGCAGACACGTATGCAAGAACGCCGATTCACCGTGATCGAACTCTGTGCAGGGGTCGGAGGCCAAGCTCTTGGTCTCGAGCAGGCCGGGTTCGATGTGGCAGCAGCGATCGACATCGACGAAGACAGCTGCGACACGGTCTCTCACAATCGACCCCACTGGTACACGATTCACGGGGACCTGAAGCGCATCGACCCGTTGGACCACGCGCCCCTGGACCATGCTGACGTGCTGAGCTGCGGCCTGCCCCGTTCCCCGTACACCATCGCGGGGAAGCAACTCGCCACCGTCGACAAACGCGACATGTTGCAGGCGGTCCTCGACATGGCGTCCTTCGTGCGCCCCCGCGTTCTCCTCATCGAGAACATCCCGACGTTCCTCCAGGCCGGTAAATTCGAGGCCGAGCGACAGAAGGTCCGGGAGACAGTCGAGGATCTCGGCTACCAGATGACGTCGTCGGTTCTGACGGCGACGGACTTCGGTGTGCCCCAACAGCGGCCCCATGGATTCATAGTCGCCATGCACCCCGAGGACTTGGCCTGCTTCGAGTGGCCGGGCCCGATCCAGGGTCGATGCCCGACCCTCGGGGAGACCTTGTACGAGTCGATGGCGTCCCGAGGGTGGCCCGAGGCGGCGGACTGGGCCGCTCGCGCCTGCGAGCCGGCCCCGTTGATCATGGGGGGCGCCACAGGACGCGGGGGCGCCGACCTGGGCGCAAGCCGAGCAAAGGCCATCTGGGCTCGTTGGGGTGTCTACGGCGGAAGTATCGGCGACATCACACCCGGACCCGACTTCCAACTGAACCACGACGTCGAACCTCGCTTCGGCCTACCACGCCTCACCGTCGACCAAGTGGCACTGCTTCAGGGATTCACCTCCGACTGGAAGATCCTCGGCAAGAAAACCTCCGCCTACCGACAGATCAGTCAGACGACACCACCTCCGGTCGCGGCCGCTCTGGGACGCCAAATCGCCATGGCACTCCGTAGGTCACCTCGTACATGATCACGGAGCCTCGTCACAGCAAGCGACAGTCAAACCACTCAGTGCACATGCGCGGACTCCCGCACGATGCCTGCTTGATCACCATTAGACTCTCCTCCCATGGCCACCATCTCGCCCGACACCACAGCCGGTGCAATCCCGGCCGACTCATCGATCACAGTGGTCGATCTGTTCTCCGGTGCGGGCGGATTCTCGGCAGGATTTCGCGCCTACGAGCCCGACGGCCCCGGTTCCTCACCCTTCCAATCCGTTGCCGCGGTCGAGTTCGACGAGGCAGCGGCGGCCACGTACGCAGCCAACTTCGGCAGCTCGCATGTCGCCAACATGGACATCGCAAAGTGGGACGCAAGGCCGTACGCGGGCAAGGTCGACGTGATCATGGGGGGACCGCCATGCCAGGGCTTCTCCGCGCTCCACAGGAACAATCCCGAGAAGCCCAAGGCTGACGACCCGCGAAATCGTCTCTGGGTCGAGTACGTGCGAGTGGTCAAGGCCATCCAGCCCAAGATCTTCGTTCTGGAGAACGTGGACCGTTTCCTGGTGTCCCAGGAGTTCGAGAGTCTTAAGGAAGCCACCGCTAAAGACGGAGCGCTGGCCAACTACACGCTCCGGTGGAAGGTGCTCAACGCTGCGGACTACGGCGTTCCTCAGGCACGCAGGCGAGCCATCGTCATCGCGACCCGGAACGATCTCGGCGAACCGCTGGAGCACCCGCGCCCCACGCATGCCCGTGAGGCCGGCCCCGCACAACCCAGCCTCGACGATCCGGACAGTTCGTCGAACGAGCTTCTCGGCTGGGTCCCGGTCGGTCCGACGGTTTTTGCCCACACGCCCGTGGACGCCCCGGACTTGGACCTTCCCGATCGCACTGACAAGCCGCTGGGTGTCGTGCTGGCAGGCCCTTACAAGACGACCGAGCTCCACATCGGTCGCAACCCCACAGCCCTGTCGAGGGCTCGATACAAAGCCATCCCACCGGGCGGCAACCGTCACGACCTGAGAGACAAGTGGGAAGTGATCCAAGGCGTCAACACGTATCTGTCGACGACCAGCTGGGACAGGCACAACAGCGGCTCCGGAGACGTTATGGGGCGCATGCACTTCGACCGCCCGTCTGTGACAATCCGTACCGAGTTCTACAAGCCTGAGAAGGGGCGTTATCTCCACCCGGAGAGCAACCGGCCGATCACCCACTACGAGGCAGCACTGATCCAAGGCTTTCCCGCCGACTTCAACTGGTTCGGCAGCAAGATTCAGATCGCTCGGCAGATCGGCAACGCAGTGCCCGTCGGCCTGGGCCGTTCCCTGGCCCAGGCCATCCACGAGCGTCTAAAAGGGTGAGTAAGGCTTGTCGAGGCTGACACCCTGGTTCGGGATGGGCGTTGGTATCTCCCTCTCCTTCCCTCGGATCGGAGCTTCGGCGAAGAGTTCCGCGAAGCGACGGACCAGCACATCCACCGATTCAGAAGGGGCCCGGCCGTCGTCCGGCCCGAAGGGCAAGTTGTCCATGGGGACAGGGCCGGCGTTCTCGGCCTCGTCGATCCAATATCGGCGCGCTTCGGTATCCGGACCGACGTCGGGTGCGAGCACGTCGTATACGAGCGTGCTTGCCGCGGCATTGATCGCCGTGCCCAGACCGTTCACCTGTCGGCCTGTGCTCACCACGCCCTTCTCCAGCAGCCGCACAACGGCTCGTGCCGTTGGCCGGTGGTCGATGACCTCAAGACGCAGCATCGTGTTCAAGACATCCTGATTGCCACACGCGACTCGGGTCGGCTCGTAGTCGTCCCCATCCCTGAATATCTCGGCGGCCCACCACAAACGGGCAAATGTCTGCTTGTAGTGCACGCCGACGAAGCGATCTGCTGTCGCGCGTTCGCCTTCCTTGGTGTTCCCCCTGTGCCGCCACAGGACGTAGTCCGGCGCCACCACCAGGGCAAGAAAGTTCCAAAGCCCGGTGTCCGCCGCCTCGCGCCTCGTCATTCTGAGCGTCGCGTGCAGTCTCGGGGCGAGCCAAGCATCAGCCGTGGCGCGATCACCGCCGTGCCGCCGCATTGCGGCATCAATCAATTGCCGTACAGGTAGGACGTCCCAGCGCGATGCCGCCGGTTCGATCGGCCTACTCGCTCGCAGGAGAGCCACTCTGGGCGGGCGCTCGCTTCCTGAGAGAACGCTGTGCGTGAGGTACTTGGATGCAACGATGTCCGGCAGCAGGGCGATCTGCTCCGGGAGGTCCATGGTTGAACGGCTCATCGTCAGTCGCCCTCCGCAGCATGGCTCATCGCACGCAGTCCGTTGCCGATGTTTCTGGCGGCCTTGGCCCGCCGGGCAGCCGCGTACTGTATGCGCGGCTGGAGCTCCTGCCAGCCGCCTTCTGCTCGACGAAGGTGTATCTCCAACAGAGCATCGCTCGCTGACAGTTCCGGCAGGACATCAGGCAGCATGGACCGCAGCACTCCGTCTTTCCAACCAGTGGGCCACTGCGGTGTCCCCTCGTCGTCCCACTCCAGGTCGCCTGCGGCTGCATGAAACATGGCCGTCCATGCCTCAGTTGCGATCTGGGCTGCAAGCATGCCTCGTACGGCCTTCTCCGCAGGAGTGCCGCTTCCACTCAGGAACTCGGCGAGCCCTTCGAATCCCTTGTTGAGATGCACGGTTGGCATGTCGCCGCTGGTCTCCACCACCCATGGGGCATCCTGGAACTGCTGGAGCCATTCGAGAGGTCCGGATCGGAAATCCACCTCGTTGATGTTCAGTTCCTGTTTGCGCGCGGGCACTCGCTCGTTGAGTTCGACGGACCACGTTTCTTCCGCCGTGCCGATGGCCCTTCCGGCTTCACCGTCGACAGTGGCGACGACAACAACCGTGAGCGCTGCACGCATGTGGTGCGCGTCCCTGGCGAACACGACGCTGCCGCTCCAACTGCCTGCTCCGGCCGGAGCAAGTCGGGCGACTGTCCTTGCGTTGGTCGCGGACTCAGTCAGTACGGCAAGGCAGACGACATCACTCCAGGGGCCACCGGCAAGCTCCCTCTCGGGCAGGGTGGCCTTGACGTCCAAGCGGGCTTCGTCCCACTGAGAACGCTCCGCCTCATGCAGGGCCACGGCTCGCTGGTCCCGGGAAATCATGGTCAAGGGAAGAGCGCGGCCGTCGAGTTTCACGGACGTGACCTCGAAGCCAATCTCTCCCGCCAAAGTCCGGTAGGGGAACACGATGTTCACGTCGTGGCTCCCTTCGCCTTCTGCAGGTCGACGATCAACCGAGCCATCTGACCAGTCACGGGATGGCTGGCCACGTCCGTCACTCCCCCGAACGAGGCACTTCCGGCTCCAGGCTCGAAGTGCAGTGTCCCGTCTTCAACTCGGCAGTTCTCGCCGGCGATGAGCCTCTCCCAAGCGACGACGGGTTTGGCACCCGAGCGCACATCGAACTTGGCCACTGGAGTCAGTGCCCAAGGATCCGCGCGCCGCGGCAGTTTGACCTCGACCTTCACACTCCAAGCGCCTCGTGCGTCGACCTCGCCCTCGACGTGACGGACGACAGGATGCCTGTCCGGACGACGGGCGCCCATCGTGTGCGCGTCGATGCGCAGCAATTCCCTGAGCACAGCAGGCCCGCCCGTGTTCTTCACCTCGCGACGACCGACGAGTGAGCGGACCGTCGCCAGCATTTCCTTGCGGAAGTCCTCGATCCGCTGACGCGCGCCGCGGGCGTACGTGGTGAGGAGGTCTTCGGTCTTGGCCCAATCGTTGTGCTCCGGTGGTTCCGCAGCACGCAAGAATCGCTCGGCCAGTTCCGCGTCGTGGCTGTCCGATCCAGTTGCTCCGCCCGCCAGGAGAACCGCTTGGAAGGCATCAGTGCTGAGTGGAAGATCCGTCACGCGCCGTGTCATGACAGTCATGCGGTTACCACGCATGCACACCAGACGATTCGGCTCCCGGTCGTTCTCATCGGCTGCCGTGACGAGCAGAACGGCTCGGTGTTCCGTACTGGTGGTGCCGCGGCCTCCGCCCTTCTCCGGTGGCACAAGGAGCGGCACGTGCGCTATCGCGACCTGAGTGGTGTCTGTGCGCTGCTCGACTGTCTCACCATCGAGAAAGGCTCTGAGTGCACGCGTACGCGCGGGTTGGTGATCAGCGGGGTCGACCCGCTGTTCGGGGATCACGACCTGCCCATTGCGCAGCGTGGTGACGGATGCTTCCAGAACAGGCCGGCTTTCTCGTCCGGAGGTCATCGCGGCCCAGAAGTTGTCGGCAAGCGCTTTGACGAGCTTCTCGTGCATCTCCTGGAGGCTCTGCGCGTCACCCGCGGCATCATGCGCACCGACGATCAAAAAAGACGTGCCGGGATCAGGGCTCTCGCGTTCCAGGTGAAGGCATCTGGCCGTCTCCTCGGTGGCCCACCACGATCGCGCCGTGCCTTCGCGCCCCGGCTCCGTCTCTGTCTCGCCGAAGCCGGCCAAGCCCGCGTATGCCCGTCCGTTGCTCTCGTGCCAGGGCAATTCAAGGCGCCCATAGAGTCGACGCTCCGTGCGTCCCTGATGAGGACGGGACAATGTGCTGTTGACCAGAACCAGGCCCAGCCGGCTCGTCGCCCAGAGCGTGATCTTGCCCAGCCCGTACGAACCACCCGCTGTTCCGGTGCCCTTGTGGCTGTTGAGTTGATCCCTAAGGACCGCAGCAAACTTGCTGTTGTCCCCGTAGTCGGCGCCAATCAGCCCTGTGCAGTTGTAATCGTCGACGCGAAGCAGCAGCAGAGAGTCGGACTCGCGCATCTCGCGCAACCCCTCGGCAATAACTCGCCCTACCTTGTGCATGTGGGTGGCAGCCGCCTCGAAGTGCGGCTCGATCTCTTCCCACTGAAGTGCGTTCAGAAAGGCCCTGCAGTGCTCGCCCGACAGTTCGTTGAGCGTGTACCGGACGCGCACGGGCTGATTCGGATCATCCTGTTCGTCGAGGCTGTTCTGCGTCGCCTCGCGGGCAAGCACGGCGACGTCTGCGTCGAAGGCGAACGCGGCAGCATTCCCGAACTCCCTGCCACCGTCCGCATGGGCCGGTCGGTGATGCCACTTCAGGGACGGCGCAGTGACAACTTCCGCGGCACGAAGGTGCACAATCTCCTCATCAATACCAAGAGCCGCTGCCACCGCTCGCTTCCTGTCCTCACGGGGCTCGGCGCGGCCCGTGACCCAGGCAGATACCGCTGCTGGAGTCACTTCAAGGGCGTCAGCCAGGGCGGTCTGCGTCATCTGTCGTATTCGCAGCTGCCGCTCCAGCCAGACGCCGAAGTCCTCCCTGCGGTCGGCTACTTCCACCGCATCTCCTTGATCAATCAAGCTGGGGGATCGATCGTACCTAACGGAATTTGAAGATGCGCTCGATCAACAAAAATGGTTGCTGGGTAACTTCAACCCCGGTATCAACGTCAGGCGGCACACGTACAAACGAGTGCGGACGCCCTTCTACCCCGCCGTGCGGGCACAGTCGCCTTCGACCTCACCGTACGAAGTTCACGCCTCGCCAGAAATGCCCCGCCCGGTGGTCCCAGGTCTGTCTCCAGAGCTCAAGCGAACGGCTCAGAAGAGTGGCACATCCATCACGCCCAGGCTCGCCCGCTTCCGCGACGAAGGATCAATGCGTCGTACAACGGAGCGTCGGGGAACGGCACTACCTCGCCAAACCATTCGTAGTCCCAAGACTCGTACAGCGAACGGACCTTGGGATGGCCCCGTTCGACCAGGAGCGTGACGCGTTCCTCCGGCCGATCGCGCAGCAACTCGTCGTGGATCTGCCGGGCCGCGCCCATACCACGTACCTTCTCGACGACCATGAGCTCCGAAAGTGCGAAGGTACGTACGCCTGTCTCCGTCGTGGCCTCATCGCGCATTGGAGTTCGGAGACCGTTCCACCATCGTGTCGTCGGCTGAAGCGTGCAGCCGTACGCGTAGCCGACCGGAAGGTCGTCGACGTAGCCCACGACTGCGGCGAACCCTGGCACCTCGGTGTTCCAGCCGAGCCGTTCGTCAAACCGCTCGACACTGTGGAAATCTTCGTTCAACCGGTCCGCGTATATCTCTGCGTACACGTCGAGGAGTTGCTGTCGGATGTCGCCAAGGCCGACTGCATCCCTGCGTTCCAGCCGCAACCGTTTCACCTTTGCGCTCCCGTCTGTCGAGACTGCTCCAGGAAATCCGCGGCTGCCGGAACATGGGCGTATCGCTGAAGGTGCTGTCGCAGGTCGCCGAGCTTGTCCCGGATGCGCTCACTCTTGACTCGTCCCGCGATGGCGACGGCTTGGCGGGCTTGAGCAGCGGCGTACTCGATGTCCTCGCCGTCGATTAGTGCTTGAGCATGTTGGATCGTGTAGTAGACCCGGTTGCGCTCGAAGCGCGGTTCGAGCATCTGGAGTGCAGAGGCTGTGAGTTGCTCGGCTCGTCGGTGTTGCCCAAGCGAATGGTGCGCTGCGCCGGCCAACCCCGTCAGTTCTGCCGGAGTGAGGAACGACAGCCAGGCGGCGGGCCGGCCATGCGTTCGCTCGTAGGCCTTCTCGGCACGCACGAGGGAATTCTGGGCACGCGTGCGGTCTCCCGTCCGGGCGTGACCAACAGCCTGACGGCAGTGGAGCAGTGCCATCAGCCATGGGTCGCTCTTCGCTTGGCGTGTTTCGACGGCCGCACGGCCAATACTCAGGGCCTCTCTGTCCCGGTTGAGGAGGCGGGCCTGCATCGCAAGGTTGGACCAGACCCGAGCCTGCAGAATCCCGTCCCTGGAGAGCACGCCGGCCTGAAGGGCCTCGTTGTACAGCCCTGTCGCGTCTTGCTGTCGTCCCGCGTCGTACGCAAACCATCCCGCGGAGGCGGCCAAATCTCCCATTGCGGAATAGAGGAGACGCTCAACGCGGTCCCCGTAGGTGCAGTGGTTGAGGGCACTCTGCACGCGGCGCAGCGCTTCGGTGGCCGCGTGATGTAGGGCGCCGCCGCCCAAGGCGTGGTCGTACTTGTACAGCGTGGGAACAATGGCCCGAATGCGCTCGACATCGCTGATGCCGAGACGGCCGATCGAAGGGATCTGGTCCAGGCCGAGGGTCGCGATGACACCGACCGCTATGAACTCTCTCCGTGGCATGCCGTGTTGCTCTCTCATGGGCGCCGGCCTACGAGGGGGAGCGGGAACGCGTGATGACCGGCGCGGGGTAAATCCCATGTCTTCCGGGCTCCGGCCGAAGATGTGTTGGAGGGGCAGCAGGTACCGCTGCCAGGGCCACCGCACATCACCCGCGATCCATCGGCGCACGTGCCGATCCGTGCAGTTGGCAGGCCTGCCCAACAGGCACTCGGCCGCCCTGTTCACCTCATCCGCGAGCTGTTCATGGGTGTAGCCGAACTCGGTTAACAGGGCTTCGAGCCTGGTGTTCCTGGTGCTGCCCACTTCCGCCCCCCCCTCGCGCGCGTGGTTCCTCGACGGTAGTCCTACCGGTGTCCCTCGCTGGGTAAAACTGTCCGGCCGGCGGCGAGTAACTCTCCGAAATCTGTCCTGATGGCCGGCAGGTCGCGTCCGGTTTCCTCATAAGCCTGGAAACAGCGCACTCGACCGAGGGAGCTACGGTGCCGGCACCGACCGACATGGACAGACTGATTTCTGAGTGGCTGGCTCGGGCACATCCGGTACCGCAACAAGCTCGTGCAGAGTGGTCGGCCCAGGGCGTTGCGTTACTCCCGCTCGGCGAGCTGTTCGCTGCGGTGCGCCTGCATGGTGACCTCGTGTACGCCGCTCTCGGCTGCGAGGCTCCTGAGCCGGTGGCTCACCGCAGGGCTGGTCCAACGTATTACGCCCTCATCCAGTGGCATGCCGGCCTGATCTGGGATCACGGAGATGCCGCGCCGTGTCTTGGCCGAGACACGTATCTGGGAGTGCCGCGTATCGATCGTCGGGAACCGCCAGGCACCTACTGGATGGTGCCACCGCGCTACGAGGGCGATCTGTGCAGGCCCCAGGCAGTGCGGAAGCTGATCGACGCCGGATGCCGACAGTTCGCCTTGGGCGCGTCGGCTTGATCTCGCTGGCACCGGCTCCCGCTGGCCACGAGCCGTCGCTCGTCGCGCAGCGGGCTGCAAAAACCCTCTCCCGAAGCACACGACAGGCATTCGGCACTCCGGGAGAGGGCTACCCGAAGGTCCTCCAGCTGTGAGGTGAATCCGTGCTCAGCACAACCGACAGGCTGCCGGTGGCAGTCTCGCCCAGCGGCAACACAAGCGAGAAGGAGGGCGTGTGATGACAACTGCCGTCGCCGCCAACCCCCGCACTGGCCGCTCCTTAGTCTCCAACGCCGAGTTCGACACGCTCGCCGCCTTCTGCGCCGACGAATACGGCCTGGAACGCAGCGTCGCCGAGCGCGTCATCGACCAAGCCCTCGCCCTGGTCTACGTCATGGGCGCCACCGGCGAGGGCGCCACCATGGCGCCGTCTCAGCTGGTCGACCCCGGCTGGCACACGCTCATCCTGCACACCGGTTGGTACGCCGACTGGTGCCAGCGGCACTTCGGTTACTTCCTGCACCACCAGCCCAACTCCAAGGTCCGCACCCGCGGCCTGATGACGGACGTCGTCGCCAAGATCCGGGCCGCCGGCTTCGAGGTCGACGAGCGGCTGTGGGGCACGGCAGCCGACTGCAACCCTCCCGCCTGCTGCGGCGACGGTCCCTGCTGCTGATCCGGTCTCCCCAATACCGGTTCCTACAGGGCGGGTCGGCCTTCGCCCGGCGGATCCGCCCTGCCACTCCCCCAATGCGCCAGAACGGACCCGTCCCCGTGCCCCCAACCGAGCTGACCGCGACCAGCCGCGTGACCGTCTTTCCCCTCGAAGCTCTCACCGTCGCCTACACCACGCAGTCCACCGACCAGCGCGACCTGGGTGACATCGGCCTCGTCACCGTCGTCGACGAACACAGCGACGGGGACGAGCTGTGGCGGCTGGCCCGCGAGCTCGGTGGCCGTACCGCCGACCAGGACCGGGCCCGCTGGATCCTCACTCAGGCGAGCCGCGCCCGGATGATCAACGCGTACGCGAACCTGCCCGACGCGACCTGGAAGGCGTACGTCCGTCGACGCTTCGAACTCGATGCGCTGTTCGCGAACCACGATGTCCTCGTGACCGGCCGGATTGCGCTGCTGGCGCCCTGAGCAAATGCCTTGCTGGCCTTGGCGTTTGGCTGCGCCCAGAACTACCAAGGTCGTTCACAGGCGACGCCGGAGTCATGCCGGGATGAAGCTCGGCCACCAAGGCGGGACGTTGCCCGGGCACGACGGGGCGGGGTAGGAGTCCGGCATGCCGAGCCATGTGACAAGGAACCAGGTGAACCACAGGGTGAAGATGAGTCCTGCAGTCAGGGCTGTCCTGCGATGACGTCTTCCGAGGGTGCCGTCCAGGATCATCCACGGGACCGCAGCGGCGATCCATATGAGAGGCGCGAAGAACAGCAACGTCATGCCGTTGGCCGCTGCGCTGCTGCCGATGTCACAAGCAGCCCATGCCCTCCCAATCGCCGCAATGGACACCACCGCGGTCAGCCCACCGAAGAGGACACCAAAGCCAGTTCCTCTAAACCGGCGGTTCGGTGGACTCGACGGCTCTGCTCCCATGATCATCTCCCCCGCCTCGCCGTAGACGCGGAGAGTACCAACGCTCTGAGGCAGCGCACTGGGCCCTTGCCTGCCCTGACGCCGGTCAGCCGTTCTTGGTCTTCCGAAGCCGTCGCCAGCAGATGAGGCTGCAGGCCAAGGTGACGAAGGCATCGTGGAGATCGGTGCGGCGTTCCCGGCGGACGGCGAGGCGTTTGAGGTGGTGGAGCAGGGCGAAAGTCTGCTCGACAACGTAGCGGAGCTTGCCAATGCCCTCACGGTGCATGGGGTGGCACAGGGTACACCGAGCTGCTGTTCGTCCTCGACGTGGGCAGGCAGGGCGGGTTCATCGACGCCGCGTGGGTCGACTATCACGTGGGCGGGAAGCCGTACACGCTACGGCTGGACTGGAAGATGGTCGCCTGCGGGTCGAAGGTCCCACACACGGTCGACGGGACCGTCGTGTGTGATGGGGAGCAGACCTGACCGCGGGCGACCAAGGCCAACCAAAGTCGCAGCCCCGTAGACCATCGGCCGACGACAGCGTGTCCGCCTGCCCTCCAGACTCGGCGATGTGGAGTCGGAGACCGGACGCGTAGGGCTGGGTACGGGGGACATGAGCAATACGGGGGATCTTTCGAAGCAGGGCGAGTCGTCGGCCGGTGGCGGCACCGTGATCGCCGAGTCGGCCTGGGTGCTGGTGCTGTTCTGTGTGGGGTGCGGGGCCGGGATCGGGTGGTTGGTCACGGTGCTTGCGCATTGGCTGGTGACGTTGCGCTGGGCGCCGTTCAAGGGGCCGGCCAAGTTGCTGACCTCTGTTCCGGAGCCGTGGCTGGGTGTTGGGGCCGCTGCGGTGGGGGCGGTTCTGGGGCTGGTCGTCGGGTTTGTTGCAGTGCATGAGTCGCTGGCTGTCAGGGTCTCCCGGGGGCGCGTCGTTCTCAGGGTCAGGGATGCCTCGCAGGAGTTCGAGGGCGATGAGATCGGGCTGGTGGTGCGGGACGGCAAGCAGCTCGTGTTGCTCGGGGCGGATGGGATGGAGATCGCGCGGGAGGATTGCGGGCTGTCCTGGGAGCGGCTTGCCGGGGCCTTCGCCGAGCATGGTTATCGCTGGGCGGACGAGGATCCGTACCGGGAGGAGTTCAGGCGGTGGGTTCCTGGGACGCCGGGGCTGCCCGAGGGGGCGGACGCGCTGTTGAGGGCCCGTGCCGCGGCGCGGAAGAAGGGGGAGCAGGATGCCGACGACGCCCGGGAGCTGCGTGGGGAGCTGTTGAGGCTCGGCGTTGTCGTGCGGGACGAGGAGAAGAGGCAGTACTGGCGTATGCCTCAACAGCCCTGACCGTGCCCGACGCTCTGAACGAGTACGGCGGCATGAGGTGGATCTCAGTGGTTGAGAATTCATCAACCCGGCGAAGGACTGGTAAGGCTTGCCTTATATGCTGACGCGGCCTCCGCCGACGCACGACAGGACCGCCATCCATGAGCACCACCAGGACCAGCAGCGCCACCAGCGCCACCGCCGCCGCAAGCCCTGACCGCACCGCACGCTCCAGCCGCACCGCCCGCCCCACTCCGCGAAGGCTCCTCGCAGCCCTCGCCCTCACCCCGCTGCTGACCGCCTGCTTCGCACCGTCGAGCGAAGGCGGCTCGGACGCGGAAGGCGGCGCAGGGTCGGGCGGACGGCTGCGAGTTGCGCTCGCTGTGCCGCCGGTGCAGGCGCTGTCGCCGTACAGCAACGACGCCACCGTGCTGAGCAAGCTTTCCGTGGCGGAAGGCCTCACCGCGCTGGACGAGGACGGCGTCGCCGCGCCCGCGCTGGCGAAGTCCTGGGCGCAGAAGAACGCCACCACCTGGACCTTCGAGCTGCGCAAGGCCACCTTCCAGGACGGTACGGACGTCACCGCCGAGTCCGTGGTCAACGCGCTGGACAAGGCGGGCGCCGCCGAGACCAAGCCCCGTGTGCTGAGTGACGTGACGCTGACCGCCAAGGCCGACGACGCCGACACCGTCACCCTCACGACCAAGACCGCCGATCCCGTACTCCCGCTCCGGCTCGCCAGCCCTGCCCTGGGCATCCTCTCCCCGAAGGCGTACGCGAAGGACGGCACCGTCAGTCCGGTCGGCACCGGTACCGGTCCGTTCGAGATCAGGAAGCTCACCGGGAAGAGCAAGGCCACGCTCGACCGCTTCGACGGGTACTGGGGCGGCAAGGCCAAGGCGTCCGGCATCGACGTGACATGGATCGCCGACGGCACCGCCCGCGCCAACGCCCTGCGCGGCGGCGATGTCGACATCGCCGAGTGGATCCCCACCGCCCAGGCGGAGTTGCTGGACCAGGACACCCGGCGTGAAGTGCCCTCCGTGCGGACCGACAGTCTCGTGCTCAACACCCGCAGCGGCATCTTCGCCGACGCGTCCCTGCGCTCGGCCGCCCGCGAGGCCGTGGACGGCTCGGCGCTCGTCGACTCGGTGTTCGGCGGGTACGCCGACCCCGCGGAGGGGCTCTTCGGGCCCGCGGTCCCCTGGGCGGCCGACAGCCGGGTGCAGGTGAGCGGGCGTGCCTCGGCCGCGGCCACCGCCGACGTCAAGGCGAAGACCAAGGGGAAGACGCTGCGGCTGGCCACCTACACCAACCGCGCGGAACTGCCCGAAGCCGCCACCGTGCTGCAACAGCAGCTGGAGAAGGCCGGCTTCACGGTGAAGCAGGACGTGCGCGAGTACACGCAGATGGAGGCCGACCTCCTCGCGGGCAAGTACGACGCGCTCGTCTTCTCCCGGGTGACGCTCCTCGACACCGGCGACGCGGTCGCCTACCTCGCCAGCGACTACATGAGCGACGGTGTCTACAACATCGCGGGCCTGAAGGACTCGGCCGTCGACAAGGCCGTCGAGGCGGCGGGCGAGGAAGGCGACACCGAGCAGCGCCGGACGAAGATCATGCGGGCCGAGGCGGAGATCCTGCGCACGGACGCCGTCGTACCGCTGGTCCACGAGAAGGTCGTACAGGGCATCGGCACCGATGTCGAGGGTGTGCTTCTCGACCCGCGCGAGCGGTCCCTCGTCGATGCCGACACGCACCTGAAGTAGGTGGGCAGGCGTGACATCGGCCGGTGCTGACACCCGCTCCCGCCCTTCTCCGTGGCGTACGGTGAGCGGCCGTCTCGTCGCAGGGGCCGCGCTGCTCACAGCCGTCGCCCTGCTGCCCTGGCTGTCCGGGAACGACCCCGCGCTGACGGTGTTGCGGGCCCGCTCCGCCGACCAGGATCCGACTCCGGCGCAACTGGCCACCGTACGGGAGCAACTGGGGCTGGACGAGGGGCCGTTCACGCATCTCGCGCACTGGCTGGGCGGGCTGCCGCGCGGTGACGCGGGCAGCTCCTGGGTGTCGGGCGAACCGGTGCTGCCCCAGGTGACGACCGCCTTCGCGGTCTCCGTGACGCTGATGCTCGGCGCGCTCGTGGTCACGGTCGCGGTGGCGGCGCTGGTCACCGGCCGCACCGTGTGGCTCGGCTCCCGGCGGCGGCTGCGCCGGGCGCGGGCGGGCGTCGGGGCGGCCGTTCTCGCCGCGCTGCCCAAGTTCCTGCTCGCTTCGCTGCTCGCCACGGTGTGCGGGGTGTGGCTGGGCTGGTTCCCGTCCAGTGGGTGGGAGGGGCCGTCCTCGATGGTGCTGCCGGCGCTCGCCCTGGGTGTGCCGTCGGGAGCGATGATCGGCGGTCTGCTCGACCAGTCGCTGCCCGGTGCCTTCCGGGAGCCATGGGCGCGCACCTGGTACGCCTTCGGATTCTCGCCCGGCGCCGTCGCCCGCAACGCGCTGCGGCGCGCCCTGGCCGGGGTGCTCCCGCAGCTGCTGCCGACCGTGGTGGCGCTGGTCGGTGGCGCGGTCGCGGTGGAGAAGATCTTCAACATTCCGGGGCTCGGCCGACTCGCCCTGGACGCCGCCATCGCCCAGGACCTTCCGCCACTGCAGACGGCGACACTGGCCCTCGTCCTGCTCGGCGTCGTCGCCGGCCTGATCGTCCAGGCCCTGCGGCGCGCCCTTCTCGGCCCAGCCCTGCGGGACGGCGCCCTGACCGCCCCACCCCCGCCGGACTCCGCGCGGCGACGATCCACGCGCCGGATCGCCGGGTTCTGTGCGGTCGTACTCCTCGCCCTGGTCGTGGCGGGGCTGCTGCGTGATCCCCTGCGGGTGGAGACGGCCGCCCGGCTCCTCCCGCCTTCCGCCGCGCACCCGTTGGGCACCGACTCCCTCGGCCGGGATCTGCTGGCCCGGCTGGGCCATGGGGCGCTGCGCACGGCGGGTGTCGCCCTCGCGGTGACGGTGGTCAGCGTCCTCGTCGGGCTGCTGCTCGGCAGCGCGGCACGGGTCAGCGCGGGCCTGACCGAGGTGGCCTCGACGCTTCCGGCCGTCCTCGCCGGGCTGCTGACCACGGCGGTCACCGGGCCGTCGGTGTGGGGTGCCGCGCTCGCGGTGTGCCTGGTCGGCTGGACGCCGTACGCCGCCCAGGCCGCGGCGTTGATCGAGGAGGAACGGGCGAGTGGTCACATGCTCGCGTCGGTCTCGTTCGGCGCCGGGCCGCGTTATCTGATGCGCCACCACTACTTGCCCGCGGTCCTGCCCTCCGTGCTGCGCAACGCCCTGCTGCGGCTGCCGACCGCGGTCCTGGTGCTGGCTTCCCTGGGCTTCCTCGGGCTGGGCGAGCAGCCGCCCACCCCGGAGTGGGGGCGGCTGTTGTCGGAGAACCAGCCGTATGCCGAGCTGGCGCCGTGGACCGTGTTCGGGCCGGCGTGCGCGCTCGTTCTGCTCGCCGTTCTCGCGGTGTCCGGTACGGCGTCGGGGCGCAGGGCCTGAAGGAGTCGTGCGGCTTCGGTGCCAGGTGGGGGCTGGGGTTCGAGGGGCTGTTGTGCGGGCTGAGAGGATTGCGCGGACCGTGCAGGAAGAAGGGGGATGAGTATGTTCGAGATTGTCGTTCTGTCCGGTGTCCTCGCGCTCGTCGTCGGAATGTGTGGCTGCGTCGTGTGGGCGGAGCGGGGCGGCCCGCGCTGGGTGCGCGGGGTGGCCGCTGTGACCCTGGGACTGAGCCGGTTGGTGAGATGGCTGGCGCGTTCGAGTCGGACATCGGGGTCGGGGGCGGGGTCGCGCTCGGACGGGGACGACTGACCATACGAGCGACGACCGGCAGCAGGACCGACGACCGACGTTGTCCGGCCCGCACGCGCCGGCCGTGGCGCCCGCGCGTGGGCCGCGTCTCGGGTTACCCGGCCGGCTTCGCCGGGCTCGCCGTCACTGTCGCCGCTCCCCCGCCCTCACTCAGCAGCCACTCGTGGTGCAGGGCCCCCAACGGGATCTTCCTCTGGAAAACGGGCGTGCCGAATATGGTCAGTTGGAGCTGGAGGGAGCCGGTCAGGTCCACTCCGCCGTAGAAGGCGTAGGAGCCTGCCGCCGCGCCGGTGCCCGTGCCCGTGCCGTCAATGGAGCCCTCGGCCGATGCGTCGGCGTGGGCGCGGACGTACGGGGCCAGGTCGGCCGTGACGCCCACCGTGCCGTAGAGGCCCACGGTGGCCTCGGCGCCCAACGCGGCCTTGACGTCACCGGCGGCCGAGACGGTGGCCTTCAGGGGCTCGCCCCTCATGTCGGACTCGCTGACCGGGGTCCAGCCCTTGGCCCAGGAGAAGCTGCCGCCGACGCGGAAGTCGCCCTTCAGGTCCTGTTCGACGTCCACCGTCACCCGGCCGTCCGCGTTCACCTGGATGTAGCAGGTCAGATCCAGGTTTACGACGACGGGGATCGGGCCGACCTGGATCACCGGGTCGGAGTGGAGCTCGGCGAAGGAGATGCGGATCGGCTGTCCGTTCGTCGAGCCGGCCGCGCGGCCCTTCAGGGACCACTGGGAGGCCCAGTCGCCCGAGAGGCCCAGGAACGCGCCGCCGGGCGAGGCACCCGTGCCGTTGCCGGAGCCGTCGCCGGAGCCGTCGTACGAGAACGCGACCTCGGGGGCGAGCTGCACGAAGCCCTCCACGGACGCGGCCGCCGACGCCGGGGCGCCCTCGGCCGTGGCGACCGCGGCGCCCACGTCGATACGCAGGCTGCCCAGCGGGAGTTTCGCGCCCTCGGGGCCGAAGTGGAGGTCACCGGTCTTCGCCCAGGAGACCTTCACACCCTTCAGGAGCGGCTCGACCTCTACGGCCGACGGGTCCACGGGGACCGTGCCGTCGGCCTTGCCGTCGCCGAGCACGGAGTTGAGCTTCGCCGGTTCCGTCCCGACCGTCGTATCGCCGTCCTCCGTGCTGCCCACGACTTCCGTGACCTCGGCCAGCACGCCGTCGGGGGCGCCGGGGGCGGGGGCACTGGCGATGATGTCGCCGACGGTGACCGGAGGTTGGGGTGCGGGAGCGGTCGAGGGACTCCGCGAGGGGTTGGCGGTCGGTTTCGTGACGGAGGGCGCGGAGATGACGGCCCGTCCGCTCTTCCTGTCGTACGAGGCGACCTTGAGGGAGGACTTCTTCGCCGGGCCCGCCT
Source organism: Streptomyces cyaneus (assembly GCF_004028635.1). Taxonomy (GTDB): domain Bacteria; phylum Actinomycetota; class Actinomycetes; order Streptomycetales; family Streptomycetaceae; genus Streptomyces; species Streptomyces cyaneus. Next base: position 1,413,740 of record NZ_ML138678.1, read on the forward strand.
CACCCGCGTCGGCCACGGCGGTGGGGGTGGCCGCACCGGACGGGGCCGACACTACGGCGAGTTGCTCCCGGACCGCGGCGGGCTCGGGGCTCTCGGCCGCCGTCGGGGGCGCCGTTTCGGTGGCGGTCGGTGAGGTGGTGGAGCAGCCGGTGGTCAGTACGGCCGCGAGGGCGATCGCCGACAGTAAGGCATGTCTCTTGAGCTTGGGTCTGTGCACGCGTGTTCCTCGGGAGCGGTGTATGGGGGTGCGCTGCAGGAGGTGACGAGTGGGGAGCGGGCGTGCGGCGCCGCGGGAGGGCGTATCGAGGCATGCCGATACGGCCCTTCCGGCACTGTGCGCAGACGGTGGTTACTCCCCAGTAGTCATGCATGAGCATGCCAGCACGGAAGGAACAGCAGCCGCTTTCTTTTTGCGCGACTGCGGTGACGTGGGACACATCGACGTCGGTCGGTGCCGAGTTGGGGCGATGCCGAGTCGGGTCGATGCCGAGTCAGGTCGGTCAGTTCCCGCAGGGGTTTCCCGGGTCCTCGGGGGTTGGCTGCGGGGTGGGAGCGGGGGCGGTCGTCTCCGGCGGAGTGGGGGTTTCCGGGGCCTCCGGCGTCTCCTCAACCGGCCCCGGCTCTGCGGGAGTTGGGTTCGACGGCTCCGGCGTGGGCGAGGGTGACGGCGTTGCGGGGACCTCGGCCTCCGGGGGCTCGGGGGACGCCGGGGGCTCGGGAGTCGCCGGGGGCTCCGGGACCTCCGGGGCCTCCGGGGCCTCCGGTTGCGGGTTCTGCGGCCCTGGCTCGGGAACGTCCGGGTACGGCGGCGTCTCCTGCCCCGGCTTCTCCGGGTTCTCTTCCCCTGGGGCAGCCGGTTCCGGGGCGGCCGGCTCCGGCGCGCCCGGCTCCGGGGCAGCCGGGTCTTCGGTTCCCGGCGTCGGTTCGTGCGGCGGGGGCGTGTCGTTCTGCGGGGGCGTGTCGTCCGCCGGGGGCTCGATCACCGGCTCGGCACCGGGCGGTGCGGGTTCATCGGCGACCGGCGCATCGGCCGCCGGCTCAGCCGGAACCGCGGGCCTGGCCGCAATCCCCGGCACAGCCGCCGACACCGGCCCAGCCTCGGCCACCACGCCCCTCACCGCCGTATCCGAACCAGTCACCGGCACCCCCGCCGATCCACCCGATCCGCCCGATCCGCCCGGCCCACCCGGTTCCTCCGCCTCCCGCGGCGCCTGCGCCACAGCAACCGGCCCCTCCGGCGGCCGGGCGACCACCGGTGCCTCCGCCAGTGGTGCCCGGTCCGGAAGCGGCGTCGGGGACGAGTTGCTCGTGCCCAGGGCGAGCATCATCGCGAGGGCCGCGCCCGCGACCGTCGCCCCCGCCGCGATCGCCGTCGGCACCTTCGCGCCGCCCGTGCCGCCGGTCACCGCCTGGCGGGCCGCGTGCAGGGTGCCGCCGAGCTGGCCGCTCAGGGCGGCCGTGGCGCCGGCGGACCCGGCGACGAAGGGGAGCAGGAACTTGCCGGCGCCGCCGACGGCGAAGACCAGCAGGGCCGGGCCGACCAGTGCGGGCAGCCGGTCGTTGGCGCGCATGAGTACCGCGAGCCGGCCGCGGCAGTCGTCGCAGGCGTCCACGTGGGCGAGCAGGCGTTCCGACTGGCGTGGCGTCGCGTTGCCGCGGACGTACGCCGGCATGCGCACCCAGTGGACCTCGCAGGCAGGATCGTCGGGGGCGCCGGTCTGGTTGCGCAGGAAGGCCTGGCGCATGCCCTCGCGGGCGCGGTGCAGCAGTACGGCGGTCGCGCCCTGCTTGGCACCGATGCGCTGCCCGACCGTCTCCAGCGGCTGGCCCTCGGCCTCCGCCAGCCATAGGGCCTGCACCCAGCGCTCGGGGAGTTGGCCCAGCACCCGCACCAACAGGTCGACGGACGAGACCTGTTCGGCCGGGTCCGCCGCGTCCTCCGCGTGGACGGAGAGCTCCGTGCGCTCGGCGGTGCGCGGGTCGTGCGGGGTCTCGCGCGTCTCGCCGCCGGCCGTCGCCGCCAGGTGCCGCACCGTCGTCATCAGGTACGCCGGTACGTTCTCGATCTCATGGCCCGCCGACAGCCGCCGCCAGACGCGGAAGTGTGCCTCGGCGACCAGGTCCTCTGCGGCCCAGGAGTTGTTGCGGGTGAGCGAGCGCGCGTAGGCCACCAGGCGTGGCTGCTGTTCCTCGTAGATACGGGCGTACGAGGCGGTCGCGGACGCGGGCGGTGACGCCTGGGCGGGCACCTTGGGGGAACCGTCGGACATGGCTGGAACGCTCCGGTTGCCTGCTGGGCTGAAGGGCGCGGACGAGTTTGTCAGCGTAGATGACTAAAATCTCAACTAAATGGTTCGCGTGAGTTAGATCACAGGAGCCGGATTCCGGTTCGGCGTAATCAACGGGCCTCCGACGCGGTCGAGAAGGCGCACAGACACCTATTCACCGGAGAAGACCGACCATGCGCCTCGCCCTCGCACAGCCCGTCCGCGCCCGCCTCGTCACCCCCGACTACCCGGAGCTGCCGATACGCGCGACCCTGCGCTACTGCGCCGCCGAACCCTTCGCCGTGCACGTCGACTTCCCCGCCCACGTCTCGAACGACGGGCACGGGGTGACGTGGACGTTCGCCCGCTCGCTCCTGGAGGAGGGGCTCGACGGGGCGGCCGGGATCGGGGACGTGCGGATCGTGCCGTGCGGGCGGTCCCGTACGGTCCTGGAGTTCCACGCGCCGCACGGCATGGCCGCCATCAGATTCGGTACGGCTCCTCTCCGGCGGTTTCTGCAACGGTCGTACGCCGTCGTCGAGCCGGGAAGCGAGGATCTGGGCCCGGAACTGGACCACGGCCTCATGTCACTGCTCGACGGGGTCTGAGGTTCAGGAGGTCTCCATGGGCGTCAGTACGCGCGTGCCGGTCTGGCGGTAGATCACCGAGCTGCGGAAACTCACCACCTCGCGGCGGGCGCTGAAGCGGTCCATGAGGAAAGCGTGCAGATGCTCGATGTCCGGGACGGCCACATGGACGAGGAAGTCGTCGTCGCCGGAGACCACGAAGACCGAGACGACCTCGGGGAGTTGGGTCAGGTAGCCCTCGAAGTCGTAGATCACCTCGCGGCTCAGCGGACGCAGCCGGGCGAAGACCAGGGCCTGGAGCGAGCGGCCCAGCAGGCGGGGCTGTACGGCCGCGTGGTAGCCGGTGATCACGCCGCGGGCGCGCAGGGCGCGGACCCGTTCCAGGCAGGTGGAGGGTGCGATGCCGACCCGGCGGGCGAGTTCGCGGTTGGTGAGCCGTGCATCGCGCTGGAGATGGGTGAGGATCGCCGAATCAGTGTCGTCCATGGCCGTCATTCTTCCCGCGGTTTCCGAATTTGGTTCGGTCGAGCCGCCCAACTCCCGTACCACGGCCTAGATTTCCCTCGCCTGTCGGACCGAAGGGAGCCCTCGTCCATGACGACCGCTGCGATGACCGCCGCGACGACCGCCGCCGCTCAATCTTCTGCTCAGCCTGAGGGTCGACCCGTCGGTCAGGCCGTCGGTCAGGCCGTCGATCAGGCCGTCGACCACTACGACCGGTTTCTCGCCGAGCACTACACCTGGATGCTCGGCGGCGATCTCGACGCGCTCGCCGCGGCGCAGCGCGCCTCCCTCTCGGGGTGGGGGGTGACTCCGGATGCGGCGGCCTGTCCGGCGGCCGGGTCGCTCGCCGTGGATCTGGGGTGCGGGCCGGGGCATGCGAGCCTCGCGCTGGCAGGTCTGGGCTTCGACTCCGTCCTCGCGGTCGATCTGAGCCGGCCGCTGCTGAGCGAACTCGCCGCGCACGCCGCCCGGGTGCCGGCGGTGCGTGTGGTGCGGGCGGATGTGCGGAGCGCGTTGCGGGAGCTGGTGCGGCCGGGGTCGGTGGGGGCCGTCGTATGCCTGGGTGACACGCTGACCCATCTGCCGACCCGAGGGGATGTGGCCGCCCTCTTCGCTGACGTCGCCGCCGCGCTCGCGCCCGGTGGGACGGCCGTGTTCGCCTACCGCGACCTGACGGTGCCGCTCACGGGCACCGACCGTTTCCTCCCGGTCCGGGCCACCGAGGACCGGATCATGACCTGCTTCCTGGAGTACCCGGACGACTACGACGACTACACGGTCGTCGTGCACGACCTGATCCACACCCGCGTCGCCCCTGACGCCGACTGGACGCTCAGCGCCCGTAGTTACCGCAAGCTGCGCCTTGCCCACAGGTGGGTGGTGGAACAGCTCGGGACGGCCGGGCTGCGCGTCAGGCACGAGGAGAGCGGGCCGGGCGGCATGCGGACGGTCGTACTCGAGCGCGGGGCGTGAGAAAGCCCAGGTCAGAACGTAAAGGCCAGGCCGGGACATGAAAAGCCCAGGTCAGAACCTTCCTGACCTGGGCTTTTCATGTCCCGGCTGGATCAGGACCCGTACCAGAACACCCCGTCGAGTCCGTCCTTGGCGATGGTCTGGGTCATGACGTTGCCGTCCTGCGCGTAGCGCCTGTGCACATCGGTGAGGAAGAAGTCGAGCGCGGCCACCGGCGTCGTGGCATCGCAGGCCAGGTCGCCGCGGAGGCAGAAGCGGGCGACCGGGACGCCCGGGAACTCCTTGGGGCCCGGGCCGGTGGAGGTGAAGCCGAGGGCGCCCAGACCCTTGGGGACCTTGGCCCACATGCCGGTCTCGGGCTGCTTCGGGTCGGCGTACAGCATGCCGTTGACCTGGTCCCGCGGGATGTCGGTGGCGCCGTTCGCGATCGTCTCCAGGACCGCGTCGGCGGCCTGGGCGCCCTGCGAGTAGCCGACGATCGTGAGGTGTGCGGACGGGTCCTTGCGGTGGGTCTCCTTGACGGCGGCGAGGAGGTTCTCGTAGCCCTGGGCGACGCTGCTGTCGTAGCTCGGCGCGGTGATGTCCGGTGTGTTCTGACCGTTGAGCCAGGGGCCGGCGCTGGACGGGTAGCAGACGGGGACGACCTCGGCGCCTTCCTCCAGGTGCTGGTTGGCGTAGTAGAACGTGGTGGTGCAGGCGGGCGCGGGGATCGCGGTGCCGGTGCCGCCGAGCTCGATGTAGTAGTGGCGGGGGGCCTCGTCGGCCTGCGCGACGGTGGGTGTGAGGGCGGCGGCGGCCGTCATCGCCGCCGTGACGGCGACGGCCTTGGCGCGGCGCGTGAGTCGGTTGGTCTTCCGCATTGGGTGTTCCCCCGGTTCCGATGGCGTGTGGGTGGTTGGTGGGACGGCGCCAGACGTTAGGGAGGGGCGATGAAATCGTCGTGAAGCTCGATCCGGCGGAGGCCCGAGACACTGTGCGCCGGCTGTATCGATCAGAGGCGCTGTTGGTGGGCCTGGGCGAGGTGATGTTGCAGCCGGGCGTGGCGGAACTGGTAGACCGCGCCGGCCTGGCGCAGGATGCCGCGCTGATAGGCGTCCTCCAGGAACGTGAGCACGGCCCACGGCAGGCGTCCGGTCAACGGCAGCCAGATCCGGGTGAGGACGAGCCACTGCCCCCAGGCGGTCAGGGTGAGGGCGTAGCCGAGGGTGCCGGCGAGGCCGCTGATGGTGCCGAGCACGAGGCTGGCCGTGGGGCTCCAGAGGAGCTGGCCCAGGTGCCCCTGCAGGAGGTCGACCACGACTCCGGCTCCGAGGCCGACCACCACCCCGAACAGGGGCGCCCCGATCAGCAGTTGGGTGATGACGGTGCGGCGGTTCGTGTGCAGGAGGCTGCGCGGGTTGACGGCGGATTTGATGTCGAGCGGGGTTTCCAGGTGGTCGAGGAAGCAGAAGGTGATCGCGGCGGCGCCGCAGAAGATCAGGCCGTAGACGACGCCGTCGACCAGCGCGATGTTCAGCCCGGCCGAGTATCCGACCTTCCAGCGGTACGTGTTCACCATGCCGGCCACGAACCCGTAGCCGAAGCCGAAGGCCAACCCGCCCAGCCCCCCGATCAGATGTCGGCGCCCGGACTTCCACGGGGTGGGCGCGCGCCTGCCACGGATGCGCAGGCGCATGACGGACGGCATCACCGCCATGTCCTTGACCGCGAACATGAGCCAGTACCCGAACCCGAACATGAGTCCGGAAAGGAGCCCTACGGCCGTCCCGTCCACGATGGAGAACGGCAATGGGCTGCCGATCGCGAACGAGAGGGCACCGTCGACGAGCCCGATGACCAGCCCTGTCATCACCGCGCTGACCAGCGTGCGCGCGGCGGGGCGCAGCCCGCTGCCCAGTCGCCACCAGGCCAGGTCAGGGGTGTCGAGGCGGGCCAGGTGGTGAGCGAGGTAGCCGAGCCAGTGACGGGCGCGGTCGGGGTCGAAGGTGGGGCGTGCTCTGGCGCCGGGGGGTTGCGGGAGTTGGTGGCGGTAGACCGTGGGGAGGAAGTGGTCGAGGAGGTGGTCTTCCAACTCCTCGACGCTGCCGAAGCGTTCGGCGTCCAGCAGTGAGGCCGGGTCGTGGTCGGGGGTGTCGCTGTAGATGGTGCGGGCGAGCGCGACCATCAGCGGGGTGGCCAGGACCGTGGTGAGGAGGGACGCGGGCAGGGTCTGTGGCCGCGTGCGCAGCTCGGTCAGTACGGCGTCCCAGGCGTTCGCGGCGGGGTCCGGACGGCCGACCGTGAGAGTGGTCTCGCGGGTGGCCTTGAGCCCGATCTCAGGGGTGGCCTCGCGGGTGGTCTTGAGCGTGGCCTCGCGGGTGGTCTTGCGGGTGGTCTTGCGGGTGGTGAGGGGCAGGTAGTCGGCCAGGTCGTCGAGGGTGAGGTCGGTGAGTTCGATCGCGGCGGCGGCGGTCAGGACGTCGGTTTCGGCGACCGCGGCGGCGTATTCGTCGGGGCGGCTGGTGAGCAGCAGGGGGAGAGTGGTGGCGTTGAGGGCCTCCAGGGCGGGGCGGCGCAGGCCACCGGCCATCTCGTCGAAGCCGTCCAGTACGGGGAGGATGCGGCCGGACTCGACGAGTGCGGAGGCCAGGCTCTGCCCGTCGGGGCCCTGTGCGGCGTAACCGGGGTGATCGCGCGTCAGCTGAGCGGTCAGCCAGTCCCGCAGGGTGATCTTGGTGGGGTTCCAGCCACCGATGCTGAAGATCACCGGAACGGGGTCTGTGTGACTGCGCGCGGCCAGGTGGTCGAGGACGAAGCGCAGGGCCAGGATCGTTTTTCCCGAGCCCGAGCGGCCCAGCACCACCAGTCGTCCGGACGGGATGCGCCGGAACGTCTCGGTGATCTGGTCCAGTTGGCCGTCCAGGTCGAGGGGGCGGGCCGGGGCCGCGTCCCTGGTGCGACGCCGGAGGATGATGTCCCAGTGGTCGGTCAGGGCCTCGGGGGCCGTGCGCCAGCAGACCGGCAGGGGGCTGGGATCCTGGACCTGCCGCTGTTCCTCCTCGCGCTGCCAGCGGACGGCCACCAGTCTGGCGAGTTGCTCGGCGGGGTCGGTGGGCGAGGTGAGCGAGGCGGGCGGGGTCGGCCCCGGCTCGGGCGCCGCCGGATCCGGCTCGGGCGGCGTTGACCGTCCCGGGTCGAGCAGTCCGGCGGCGATCAGTAAGGTCTCGCGGTCCTCGGGGCCCAGTCGCATGGCGTCGGCCAGCCGCTCCACCGTGTTCAGCCGGGGATTGGAGCGCTTGCCGGTTTCCAGGCCCCGGACCGTGCTCACACTTGCCCCGGAGCGCTCCGCCAGCTCCTCCTGGGTCATCCCCTTCTCGCGCCGCAGCCGTCGCAACTCATCGCCGAACTCACTGGCCACAGTTCACGGCCCTTCCCCCTCAGAAGTCGATTTCCGCAGGTGGGGGACAGTAGCGCGGCCACCGGTCACATATGACCGGTTCAATGGCCTGTCCACGTTTCCTACACCTCCGCGACCTTCGATGGCATCGACGGGATCGACCGGGTCGAGTGCATCGACCGGTCCGGAGAACGGGGAACAACCATGCCTTCGCCGAGCGCACCCCAGAGCCGACCGAGCGGCCGACCGAACGACCGACCGAACGGCCGTTCGAGCGGCCCGAGCAGCCGCACGGGCCATGCGGGCCACACCGGTCACACGGGCGGCCATGCAAGCCGTACGAGCCCTGCGAGCCATGCAAGCCATACGGCCCTCACCGCTCAGGAGCGCGAGCTGCTCTACGCGCTCGGATGCGGCCTGGGGGACGCCGAGATCGCCGGCGCCCTCGCGCTGCCCGAGCATGCGGTGCCGGGGCAGCTGGGCCGCATCCTGGTGAAGTTGGGGCTGCCGGACCGGGCCGCCGCCATCGTGTACGCCTTCGACTGCGGTCTGGTCGTACCCGGACAGGGTCCGCGCCGGCCGACGGCGACGGCGACGGCGACGCCCGGGGTCGGTGTCCGGCAGCGGACGGGCCCCGCGCCCGGCCCCTGGCTTCGGGTCAGCGTGCTCGGCCCGTTGCGGGCGTGGCTCGCCGGGCAGCCTGTGGACGTCGGCCCGGTACGGCAGCAGGCCGTCCTGGCGGCGCTGGCGCTGAGCCCGGACCGGTCGGTCAGCCAGCGGGAACTGCTGGACGGCGTCTGGGGGATGGAGTCACCGGGCGCGAACGTCGTACCGGTCTATGTGTATCGGCTGCGCAAGAGCCTGCGTCTCGGGGAGAGCCCGGGCTCGGTGATCCGGCGCGACCGGTACGGCTACGGACTGGCGCGCGGCGTGGCCGAGGTGGACGTGACGTGCGTGGAGGAACTCGCCACCGAGGCCGGCGCGGCCGAACGAGCCGGCGACCTGGCGGAGGCCGTACGGCTCTGCGCGCGGGCGCTGGAACTGTTCCGGGGCGAGCCGCTGGCCGGACTGCCCGGTCCCTTGGCGGAGTTGGAGCGGCTGCGGCTCACCGAGCGCAAGGTCGCGCTGGCCCAGCGGAAGGCGCACTGGTTGCTGAGGCTCGGCCGGGATGCCGAGGCGATCGCCGAACTGTCCGCGCTGGCCCTTGAAGAGCCGCTGAACGAACCGGTCGCGGCGTTGTTGATGCGGGCGCTGCAGCGCGGGGGCCGGCGGGCCGAGGCGCTGGCCGTCTTCGACCGCACCGCCCGTCGACTCGCGGCGGACCTGGAGGTGGCCCCGGGGGAACTGCTGCTGCGGGCACGGTGGGCGGTCCTGCGCGGGGGCAGCGCGGGCTCCGGCCTCGGTCGGGCGGGGGCGGCATGAGTGAAGGGACCGCACGGGACCGGGCCGAGCAGTTGCTGCTGGCGCGGATCTCCGAAGCCGCCGGCCGGGCACGCCTCGGCAGACGACGTGCCGTCCATCGGGCGCCGCTCACCGCATCCGAGGGGCGGGCGGCGGCGGTCCGGCGGGGGGCGTACCGCTTGCTGAGGGCCGGTGGCAGGCAGGGGGCGACGGCGGGCGCGCGGCTGGACTTCTACGAACACGGGGTGACGGCCGCGGTCGAGGGGCGGATCCATGTCGTCCGCTTCGACACCACGGCGGTGCGTCGGCGCAGGGTGCTGTCCCCGCAGGGCATCGCACGCGTCCTCGTGCTCGTCGACGTCGACGGTGAGCGGGTCGTGCTGCGCTGCGGCGAGTTCGCTCACCCGGAGGTGTGGGGGCCCGAGCTCCGCCGGGCCGTCACCGCCGCCCAGGTGCCACGGGCGCTGGCCGCGCTGGCTCAGGGAACGCGGCTCACCTTCGGGTCCTTGTGGATCACCGAGGACGAGGTCGGCTCCCGCGGGACGTCCCTGCGCTGGCCGCAGGTCGAGCAGATCGAGATCTTGAACGGTGCCGTCGCGATCCGCGTCGCCGGGCGATGGCAGGTGCTGGGTTCCGTGGCGTCCCGGATCCCGAACCCCTTCGTCTTCCACGCCCTCGCCCAGCACCTGGCCGGCCTCCCTCCGCGAGGTGCCGAGCGGGCCGACGGCTGACGGGCCGACAACACACCGGCCGACGACAGACGGGCCGACGACAGACGGGCCGACGACAGACGTAAGGCCCCTTGCTTCACGGCTGTTTCATCGGCTGCTCCTAGCGTCCGGCAGGACGTGTCAGCAGCCCCACGCAACCCGCCCCGCCCAGCACCACGGCTGGACACGATCAGAAGGAGACCGGCATGGCCGACAGTTACCGCTTCCGGTGTGGCGAGTGCGGTTACCGCACTGCCTGGGGCAGCGAGTCCCAGGGCGAGGTGAGGATCGAGACCCACTACTCCCGAAGCCATCCACACACCCTCACCGGAGGGGTGGTCGAGGTCCGCAAAGGGTCCTCCGGGGGCTGCTCCGGCTGCCTGATCGCCCTGGGGGTCGTGTTCGTGCTCCTGCTGCTCGCTTCCCGGCACTGACGAAACAGCGCCCCCGACTCTCTCCCCCCGACTCATCCCTCAACTCACCACGAAAATACGGAGGTTCACCCATGTCCGTCCCCTCCTCCAATCCCTCCCGCCCGACCCGCCGCGCCCTCCTCAAGACCGGCCTGGGCCTCACCCTCGCCGGAGCCGGGCTGTCGGTCGCCGCGCCCGCCGTTCCCGCCATGGCCGCCGGGCAGAGCGGCACGCCGCTGTGCGACCAGCCCGGTGACTCCGCGAGTCAGCAGGGGCTGGGCTCCGGCGACCTCGCCATCCCGTACTACCGGGAACACGACGGCAGTTGGGGCTACGTCTTCGGCGACGCGTGGACGGGGACGCAGCAGAGCGGCCAGTACCTCGGCTCCCCGGTGATGCTGAACCAGGCGAGCTTCGACGCCTCCGGTGCGACACCGATCTCGTTCACCTGGGCGATGCCGACCGGAGGCCAGGCCGGCCAGCTCTTCGACTACGGGCACAACACGGACAACGGGTACGGCCACGAGGTCAGCCGCATTCCGAACGACTGCATCGAGTTCGGCGGCCGCACCTACATCCAGTACACGTCCGTGGCCACCTGGGAGCCGCCGGCCGGCTACGACGGCTCGCTGATGTCCGGTGTTGCCTACTCCGACGACCACGGGGTGACCTGGCACGACTACGACTACCACTGGGCCGGCGACGTGCAGGGGGCCAACCAGTCCCTGTACGGGATGTGGTCGTTCGCGGGCATCGACCCCGACGGCTGGCTCTACATCTTCTCCAAGCGCTGGAACGGCACGCACAGGAACACGGCCGACGGCGGGGCCATCCAGCTGTTCCGCATCCAGCCGAACGACTTCCGCGACGGCAACTTCGGCGCCCAGCAGAACTGGGCCTACCTGGACGGCTCCTGGCACTGGACCACCGCGGCGCCCCCGTCGGTCATCCTGACCGGGCACAACACCGGCGAGTTCTCCGTGAAGCGGATCGGCGGCACGTACTGCATGAGCTACTTCGACGTCGACATGGGCGCGATCTGCACCCGCACCGCGCCCCGCCCCGACGCCGGGTGGAGCATCCCGATCCCGCGGATCACGGCCCTGACCGTGCCCAATCTCTACGGCGGCTACATCCACCCCGGCAGCGCGAGCGCGAACTCGCTGACGCTGATGGTGTCGCAGTGGAACGGCACGGGGGGCTCGCCGTACCGGGTGCTGCAGTTCGACGGCATCAATGCGTAGGGGCCCTAAATGGTTTGTCCCGCGAAATCGGCTCGCCCTACAGTGAGTTGACTTCGACGAGACGTTCCCCTGGAAAGAAGCCGCAGAGCGGGAACGTCCCACCTCACGGAGGTGCCGGAGGGGCGGCAGCTGACTTTGTCGACCCCTCTTTTCGGAGGCCCCTTCATGAACGTCGGTATGAACATCGGCATGAACGTCGGTGTGAACGTAGGCATCGGCCTGCCCATCGGCGACCCCGCCACCCTGCTCACCTGGGCCCGTCGCGCCGACGCCGGGCCCTTCAGCACGCTCGGTCTGCTCGACCGGCTCGTCTACGACAACCCCGAGCCGCTGATCGCCCTGGCCGTCCTCGCGGGCGCCACCTCGCGCATCCGCGTCCAGACCGAGGTGCTGCTCGCCCCGCTGCGGGACACCGCCCTGCTGGCCAAGCAGGCCGCCACCCTGGACCGGATGACCGACGGCCGCCTGGTCCTCGGCCTCGGCATCGGCGGCCGGGACGACGACCACCGTGCCACCGGCACCGACCTGCGCACCCGGGGGCGGCGCCTGGACGAGCAGATGGCGACGCTGTGCCGCCTGTGGTGGGGCGAGCCGTACGGCGACGGCGTCGGCCCGATCGGTCCGGCGCCCGCCCGGCCCGGCGGCCCGCAGGTGCTGTTCGGCGGCTTCAAGCCCGCCGCGCTCGAACGCGTCGCCCGCTGGGGCGACGGCTTCCTCGCGGCCGCGGCGCCCTCCTGGGCGGGCGGCCTGTTCGACACGGTCCGCGAACTGTGGAAGGAGTACGGCCGCGACGGCGAACCCCGCCTCGTGGCCCAGGTGAACGTCGCGCTCGGCCCGCAGCACGTGCTCGACGACGCGCGTGCCCGCATGCACGCGTACTACGCCTTCACCGGCATGGCCGACCGCATGGTCGAGGGCCTGCTCACCACCCCGGCCGAGATCCGCGCCGCGATCAGCGCCTTCGCCGACCTGGGCGCCGACGAGGTCATGCTCTACTGCTACGGCCTCGACCCGGACCAGGTGGACCGCCTGGCCGACGTGCTGTGAGGCCGCTCCGGTAACTCCGCTGCTGCCCTGCCTGGAGGCCATGTGTTCCTGCTGATCCTGCTGTTCGTGGTGGTCGCGGTGATCGTCGCCGTGGCGCTCTGCGGATACGGCGGCCGCACCCTGGCCGACCACGGCTTACGACGCGCGAGCGCCCCCGCCGCACTGCGCGGCCTCGCCGCCCTCGCGGGTGCGGGCGCGTGCGCCCTGTACGCGTGGGGGCTGCTCGCCGTGTGCGGTGCGGTCATGACGGCGGAGGACGGCGGCACCGACTCCTCCCCGCCCCGGTCCTGCCGTACGGCGGGCTGGTCGGAGCGGCACCGGCAGGGCATCGAGATCGTCGACCACAAGGTCTCGTACGTCCCGCTCGGGTTCGTCTGCGAGACGAGCGACGGCGGGAGTTACGACAACGGTGACGTGCCCGGGTACGTCAACCCGGCCGTTCTGGCCCTCGCCCTGACCGCCGCCGGGTGCGCGATCGGGGCGGGGTACGCCTCGGAACTGCGCGCCCGGGCCGAGTTGCGAAGGGGCGAGGCCGGTTAGCCTCGGTTCTCCAGGGCTCGGCAGAAGTGGTCGGCAGAAGTGGTCGACGTAAGTGGTCGGCAGAAGTGATTGGAGTCAGCATGGCGAAGGTTCCCAGTGCGGTGGTCGCCGCGAGCGGACTCGTCGGGGGGTACGGTGTGGCCCGGTGGACCAGGAAGCGGCAGCTCGGCGGGGCCGTACTGGCCGTCGCGGGGGCCACGGCCGCGCAGCAGTGGCGGCAGCAGGCGGGCGGGAAGGCCGCGGGGGCGCTGACCGCCGCGTATGTCGCCGCCTTCGCCGGATCGCATCCGCTGGCCAAGAAGGTGGGCGCCTGGCCCGCGGTCTTCGGGGTGGCGGGGGCGGTCGCCCTGGCGTCCTGGGCGGTGGCGGACCGGCGCCCACGCCGCTAGGCGTACTGATCACGAGCATGGTCGACGGTGCCGGAACCTTCGCAGCGGGGCGGAGTGGCGTGCGTCCGTCCCCGAGCGGAGAATTTCCTCTTGGCCGGACTTCCCTGTCCCGCGGAGGTGCCGATGACGGATCCGCAAACGATCCTGTGGCAGGCGCGCCAGGGTCCCGTTGCGGCGGACTGGCGTGTGTTCACCAAGAGGCGGGGCAAGCTGTCCGGCTTCTTCCACGGGACATCGGACGATCCGGACCCGCTGCTTGTGATCACGCCGGACGGCGCCGTCGAGTACATCAGTGAACGCAAGCCGCTGACGATCGTCGCCTTCCAGGATCTGGCCGGCATGAAGCTACGAGTGGCCAGTTCCGATTCGTCGGCCGCCGTCTCCACCTGGATCGACCTGCGCTACCTCGACGGCAGCAAGACGAAGTGGCGGTCCGCCGCCTTCGGCAACAACCTGGAGGCGATCCAGGGCTTCATCGAGGCCTACGGCGCCCACAAAGCACTTCGCGGGTACGCGTAAGTCTCGGTGCACCCGGCCCATCCCCGATCGGCGTCCGGAGTTTCTGTTATCCCCCGCGGTCTCCCCCCGTCTCCTCACCGTCCCCAGCCGCAGGCACGCGAGGAATGACGACGTGACACGACAGATCAGCCGCCGGAGCATGCTCAAGGCCGCGGGCGCGGCAGCCGGAGCCGTCGGTATCGGTACGGCCGTGCTGCCGACCCCTGCCGTGGCGGCCGGCGCCTACGCCCACCCCGGCCTCCTGCACACCGGCGCCGACCTCGGCCGTATGGCCGCCAAGGTGAAGGCCGGCGCCGCTCCCTACACGGCCGGGTTCGCCAAGCTGACCGCCAACCGGCACGCGCAGAGCGGCTGGACGGCCAACCCGCAGGAGATCGTGTACCGGGGTGCGGGCTCGCCGCAGAACTACCGGACCCTCTACAACGACGTCCACGCCGCCTACCAGAACGCCCTGCGCCACCACGTCAGCGGTGACAGCGCGCACGCCGACACCGCCGTCGCGATCCTCAACGCCTGGTCGGCCAAGCTGACGAGCGTTCAGGGCAGCGCCGACCGGTTCCTGGCCGCCGGTCTGTACGGCTACCAGGTCGCCAACGCCGCCGAACTCGTCCGCGACCACCCCGACTTCGAGCTCGGCCGGTTCCAGGAGATGCTCAGCACGAGTTTCGCCTCGCTCAGCGACGACTTCCTGGTCCGGCACAACGGCGCCGTCGTCTCCAACTACTGGACCAACTGGGACCTCGCCGCCATGTGCTGCGTCCTGGCCACCGGCATCTTCTGCGACGACAAGGCCCAGGTCGCCCGCGCCGTCGAGTACTTCAAGCACGGAGACGGGCTCGGCTCGGTCAGGAACGCCATGCCCGTCGTGCGCGACGACGGACTCGCCGAGTGGCTGGAGGCCGGCCGCGACCAGGGGCACGCCCTGCTCGGCGTCGGCCTGATGGGCACCTTCTGCGAGATGGCCTGGAACCAGGGCATCGACCTGTACGGCTACGACGACAGCCGCTTCCTCAAGGGCGCCCAGTACGTCGCCAGGTGGGCCATGGGCGGACAGGTGTCGTTCACCGCGAACACCCGCAGGAAGGGCGCGATCAACGGCTGGTCGGGCTCGGAGACCGTGACCCAGGCCGCTCCCGTGGACCCGGCGATGACCCGCCCGATCTGGGCGATGATCGCCAACCACTACACCAAGCGCCGGGGCCTGTCGGCCACGTACCTCACGCAGATCGCCGCGAAGTCCGCCCCGGAGGGCGGCGGCGGGGACTACGGCCCGAACAGCGGCGGCTACGACCAACTGGGCTTCGGCACCCTGGCGTTCACGCGGGACAAGGCCACGGGGACGGGGACGGGGACGGCCGGTTCGCCCGACCCGGCGGCTTCGGCCTCGTCGTCCGCCGCTGCCGGTTCGGGATCGGGGTCGGGGTCGGGGTCGGGGTCGGACCCCCGGCCGCAGACGGGCGGCTCCGCGGCATCGCCCTCCGCGTCCGCCTCCTCCGCCGCCGGCGGTGACCTCGCCGCCACCGGCTCGAACGACGTCATCGGCTGGACCGCCGCCACGGGCATCACCGCCCTGGCCGGCGGCCTGCTCCTGCTGCGCCGCCGCGACCGCATGCGCCGAGACGCCACCGAGTAACCCGACTCCCCTCGGCCAGGGGACGTGCCGGGGGTGTCCGCCGCAGGCACCCCCGGCCGAACCGCCGGAGGCCTACGCCCCCAGTGCCCGCGACACCGTGTAGATCAGCAACCCGGCCAGCGAACCCACCACCGTGCCGTTGATCCGGATGAACTGCAGGTCGCGGCCGATGTGCGCCTCGATCTTCTTCGTCGTGTGCTCGGCGTCCCAGCTCGCCACGGTGTCCGTGATCAGGGACGTGATCTCCTTGCGGTAGGTGGTGACGACGTAGACCGCCGCGCCCTCGACCCAGCTGTCCACCTTGGCCTGGAGCCGCGGCTCGACCGCCATCCGGGCGCCCAGCGACAGCAGCGAGGCCCGCACGCGCAGGCGCAGTTCACTGCGCTCGTCCTCGGCGGCGGAGACGATCATCGACCGTACGGCGGTCCACGCGGACGCGATCAGGTCCTGGACCTCGCCGCGCCCCAGCACCTCACCCTTGAGCCGCTCCACGCGCGCGCGTGTGTCCGTGTCGGACTGCAGGTCGGAGGCGAAGTCGGTGAGGAAGCGGTCGAGGGCGCCGCGGGCCGGGTGGGAGGGCATGTCGCGCATCTCGGTGACGAAGCGGAGCAACTCCTTGTAGACGCGCTCGCCGACCCTGCGGTCGACGAACTTCGGGGTCCAGCCGGGGGCACCGCCCGTCACCGCGCTCATGATCTCGTCGTCGTGCAGGATCAGCCAGTGCTGCGCCCGCGCGACGATCAGGTCGACGGCCCGCTTGTGGCCGCCGTCCGCGACGATCCTCTCCAGCATCTTCCCTATGCCCGGCGCGATCTCCTGGGCGTCCGCCCTACGGGTGATCGCCTCCCCCACCACCGCCTGGACGTCCGAGTCGCGCATGACCGTCAGGGCACCTCTCAGCGCCGCCGACAGCTCCGCCGTCACCCGGTCGGCGTGCTCGGGATCGGCCAGCCAGGCGCCGAGGCGGCTGCCGATGCCGACGGCACGCAGGCGCTGTCGTACGACGTCCTCGGAGAGGAAGTTCTCCCCGACGAACTCGCCCAGCGAGACCCCCAGCTGGTCCTTCTTGTTGGGGATGATCGCGGTGTGCGGGATGGGGATGCCCAGCGGGTGGCGGAACAGGGCCGTGACCGCGAACCAGTCGGCCAGCGCGCCGACCATGCCGGCCTCGGCGGCCGCGGCGACAAAGTTCGCCCAGTCGCCGGCGCCCTCGTTGGACGCCCACTTGGCGAGGACGTACACCAGCGCCACGAACAGCAGCATCCCGGTCGCGGTGATCTTCATCCGCCGTACGCCGCGCTGCTTCTCCACGTCGGCGGCGGTGAACGTCGTCATCGCACGTACGGCCGATACGGGGACGCCCCCGTTATCGGCGGCACCCGGCCGGGCATGCTGCCCTATGTCACGTGTTCCCGTTAGATCCGGATTCGTACGTTCCATCCGCTCCACCCGTCCAGTGATCCCCCGCACACATTGTCCCTTCCTGACCGACTCCTGGAACGAATCAAGAGTTCCCGGCGTCTGTCCGGTGGGGGGAGGTCGATGGCGAACTCCGGATGAACTCCGGCGGCCCAATGGGGGGTCCGTGCAACTCCCCTCTGCCTCATGACGCATCATGAGGTGATCACATCGGAGCCTCGGGCTCCCATCCGCCCGAGGAGACACGCACCGCATGACCAGGCGTAACGGTTATGCTCTGCTGGCCGCGATGATCGCTCTGATCGTCACACTTTCGGCCGCCATATACGTCGGATTCGCCTCTGACGAGGGCAGCGCCACCGGCAAGAGCGCCCCCGTCAAGGAAGGCGCCCCGCGGGGTCCCGCAGCTCCCGCCTCCACCGGCATCTGGGTCGGCGCATGGTCCGCCTCGCCGGTCGGCGCCGAGCCTGGCACCGAGGTCGCGGGCCTGGCGGGCAGCTCGGTCCGCAACGTCGTGCACACGAGTGTCGGCGGCAAGAGTGCCCGCATCACGCTGTCCAACCTCTACGGCCAGTCGGCCCTGACGATCACGCACGCGTCGATCGCCGTCGCCGCCGGCACCGGGACCGCGGCGGCCGTCGCGGACACCATGCGCAGGCTGACCTTCGGCGGCAACCCGACGGTCGTCATCCCGCCGGGGCAGCAGGTGCTCAGCGACGCCGTGCGCCTCGCGATCGCCGCGGACGCCGACGTCCTGGTCACCACCTACTCCCCCACCCCGTCGGGTCCGGTCACCTTCCACCCCCACGCACGCCAGACCAGCTACGTCGCCCAGGGCGACCTCACCGAGGACGCGACCGGCGTGGCGTACACCGGGCAGGTCGAGGCCTGGCGGTACCTGACCGCGCTGGACGTCCTCAGCAACGAGTCCGACGGCACCGTCGTGGTCTTCGGCGACTCGCTGACCGACGGCATCACGTCCACCGAGAACGCCAACCGCCGCTGGACGGACGTCCTGTCGCGCCGGCTGCGCACGGCGATCGCGGCCGGCGAGAGCGTGCCGCGCTACAGCGTCGTCAACCAGGGCATCAGCGGCAACCAGATCCTCGCCAGCGGCGCCGGGCGCCCCGCGGACAACCAGGCCGGCATCGGCCGGTTCAACCGCGACGTCCTCTCCCGTACGAACGTCAAGGTCGTCGTCATCGACCTCGGCGTCAACGACATCCTGCGCAACCCGAACCTCGCCGACCCCGACCGCATCCTCGACGGTCTGCGCGCCCTGGTCCGCCAGGCCCACGCCCGCGGTCTGAAGGTCATCGGCGCGACCCTGATGCCGTTCCAGGGCCACCGCGGCTACACGGACGCCCGCGAGAACGTACGTCAGCAGATCAACGCCGAGATCCGCGCGGGCCGCGTCTTCGACGCGGTGGCCGACTTCGACCAGGCGGTCCGGGACCCGTACAACCCCCGCAAGTTCCGCCCCGACTACGACTCCGGCGACCACCTCCACCCGAGTGACAAGGGCTACGAGCGGATGGCGGATTCCTTCGACCTGCAGGACTTGAAGGGCGCGGCACCGGCGGAGCTGTAGTGGTGCTGTAGGGGGCGGGCTTCGACGTACGCTCAGTCGTCGTCCCGCGCCCGCGCCCGCTTCCGATGCGGGTCATGTGCATGCCGCCACATGTCCCGATGGTCCTCCAGCATCTCCCGATGCGCCTCGTGCTGCTCGTCCCGAACCGAAGCCCGCAGCTCGCGGCGTTGCTCCCGCCGCTCCAGCCGCTCCCGCCGCCGCTCCTCCCGGAGCGCCTGCCGCTGCGCCCGTGTCGGCTTCCGCCGGACCTCGACGCCGCCCCAGACGGCGAGCCCGGTCACGATCACCCGAGGCGCTCCCGGATCCCCCGGCACGCTCTCCTCGCGTTCGTCGAAGCCGCCCATGATCCCGACACCGCGCACCACGACCTCGACGCCGGGCGGCACGATCACTTCCACCCCGCCCATGATCGCGATGCAGTTGATCACGATCTCCCGGTCGGCGAAGTTCGCCTCCCGCAGATCGATCTCCCCGCCCCCCATGAAGGCGACCCCGGTGAACCGCTTCGGCGCCGTCCACCGCCCCTTGCGCTGGAACCCGGACATCACGGCGACGCCCCACGTCGACGACCCCTCGCCGCCGACGATCCGGCCCGCCCAACTCCCGTCCGAGAGCTCGGCCTTCTTGACCATGTCGACCTTCGGAACGGCCACCGCGCCGACGGGCAGATCCCGGGTGATCGGCGCCAGTTCCCCGTACGTCCGCGCCTTGTAGGTGGCGTCGAGCCGTTCCTCGAACTCCTCCATGTCGAGACGTCCCTCCGCGAGGGCGTCCCGCAGGACCTCGGCGACTCGTTCACGATCGGCGTCGGAGGCGCGAAGCTCCGGGGCATCGTCGGTCATGTACAGCAGCCTACGAGCAACCCCGGCCCGGGGCTACGAGATCGCCTTCCCCGCGTTCCCCGCGTTCGCCGCCTTCTCGGCCTGCTCGGCGTACATCTTCGCGATCACGGCCTCGATGTCCGGCTCCCGCACCGACAGATCCACCAGCGGATACTCCGCCGCGATCCGCGCCACCAGCACCGCCGCCGACTCGGCCGCGGGAAACGCCAGCCACTGCCGCGGCCCCTCCACCTTCACCACCCGCGCGGGCGCCGCCTCGATCGGCGGGAGCTCGCGCTCCAGGTCGACCACCAGGGTGCGCTCGCTCTCCCCGACCTCGTGCAGGCCGACGAGCGGGCCGTCGTACATCAACCGCCCGTGGTCGATGACCATCACCCGTGAGCACAGCTGCTCGATGTCCTGGAGGTCGTGCGTGGTCAGCAGGACCGTCGTGCCGCGCTCGGTGTTCAACTCCCGCAGGAACTCCCGGACCTTCGCCTTGGAGATGACGTCGAGCCCGATCGTCGGCTCGTCCAGATACAGCACCTCGGGGTCGTGCAGCAGCGCCGCCGCGATGTCGCCGCGCATCCGCTGACCGAGGGAGAGCTGACGCACCGGGACGTCCAACAGCACGCCCAGGTCGAGGAGTTCGACGAGGCGGTCGAGGTTCTCGCGGTAACGGGCGTCCGGGATGCGGTACATGCGGTGCATCAGCTTGTACGAGTCGATCAGCGGCAGGTCCCACCACAGCGTGGTGCGCTGCCCGAACACCACCCCGATGCGGTGCGCGAGCCGGGTGCGCTCGCGGGACGGGTCGATGCCGGCCACACGGAGCCGGCCGCCGCTCGGGGTCAGGATCCCGGTCAGCATCTTGATCGTCGTCGACTTGCCGGCGCCGTTCGGCCCGATGTAGCCCACCATCTCGCCGCGCGCCACGGTGAAGGAGATCGAGTCGACGGCCCGCACCTGCCGCCGCTCCCGCTTCAGGAAACCGGTCTTCTTGCGTACGTCGAAGACCTTCTCGACACCGTCGAGTTCGATGAACGTGTCGTCCATGGCCTGCCCTCAGCTCCCCTAACTCCCCGTACTCCGATACGACCGCAGCCCCGCCCGCCACGCCAGTCCGGCCAGCGCACAGCACGCCGCCGCCACGAGCGGGGACATGAAGGCCGCCCATGAAGGAAGGCCGATCGGGTACGGCCGCCCCAACACGTAGGCGGCCGACACCCAGTTGACGAAGGCGAGCGGCAGCATGAACGTCACCCCGCGCACCAGGTCCTTGCCGAACACGGTCGGCGGATACTGCAACAGCGTGGTACCGCCGTACGTGAACGCGTTCTGCACCTCGGCGGCGTCCTGCGCGAAGATCTGGAAGGCCGCGCCCGCCACGAAAAGCGCCGAGAAGATCGCCGCGCCGCTGACCACCATCACCGGCACCAGCAGCACCTTCGGCGCGCTCCAGTCGACGTCGACCGAGACCAGCGCGTACCCGAGGACGACGGCGCCCTGCGTGATCCGGCCGAGGCGGCGCAGCGCGAAGTGGTCCGCGCCGACCTGGGCGAGCACCGGCGCGGGGCGCACGAGCAGGGTGTCGAACGAGCCGTCGCGGATCCGCCCGCCCAGGACGTCCATCGAGCCGAGCACAAGGTCGGCGATCCCGAACGCCGTCGCCGACAGCCCGTACAGGAAGGCGACTTCGGGCAGCGACCAGCCGCCCAGCGAGTCGACCTGCGAGAACATCAGCAGGATCGCCACGAAGTCCAGGGCGGTCACGACCAGGTTGCCGAACACGGTGACCACGAAGGAGGTGCGGTAGGTCATGCTGGACCGCACCCACATCCCGGCGATCAGCCCGTAGGCCCGCAGCCCCTCGGCGAGGGCGTGGCGCTCACCCACCCTGCACCACCACCCGCCGTGTCGCCGCCGACTGCAGCAGCCGCCCCGCCGCCAGCAGCACCACCGCCCACGCCGCCTGGAAGGCGAACGCCCCGAGCGGGTCCGTCTCGCCCATCAGCACATCCGCCGGCATCTGGATCTGCGCCGCCCAGGGCAGCACCAGCACGATGTCGCCGAACACGCCGGGGAAGGCGTTCAGGGGCAGCACCATGCCCGAGAAGAAGATGCCCGTGATCATCAGGGCCTGGTTGACGCCCATGCCGTCCATCAGCCAGAACACGCTCAGCGCCGCCAGATAGCGGATCGCGAAGCTGACGACCATCGCCAGCAGGAGCGCGACCAGACAGGCCGCCCAGGCGGAGGGCGCCGTCGGCAGTGCCATCGGGAAGAAGATCGCGCCGAACGCGAACGGGATCACGCCCCGCCCCAGCATCTGGAACAGCGCCCGCCCCATGTCGCCCGCCAGCCACCACAGTTGGAGATCGGCCGGCCGGTAGAGGTCGACGGCGATCTCACCGGTGCGGATGCGCTCCATCAGGTCCTTCTCGGCGCCGCCGCCCTGGATGGCCAGCGTCGCGTAGAGGCATTGCCCCAGCCACACATAGGTGACGGCCTGCGCCTGGTCGTACCCCCCTAGGTGGGGTTTCTCGTCCCACAGCGCCAGATAGGTGTAGACGAGGATCACGCCGAAGACGGTGTTGGTGAACACCCCGGCCGCGGTGGCCGCCCGATACGTCGCGTATCGTCTGAATCCGCCCGCCGCGACGGCCAAGTACAACCGCCCCGAGCCCACATCCACAGCCCTCCTCGCCCGCCCGGCACCGAAGCGCAGGAGCCTAGTGCGCGCGCGACGGGGGCTGCCAGCCAATTTCCGGGCCGGACGCACGGAACGCCCGGCGCGAGAGCCTGCTCACTTTCCGCGGACACGCGCCGGTTTCCGGGAACGGAACGCCTGGTGCGAGAGTCTTCAATGGGGGCGCAGTCAGGCGTACGAGGCGTACAGGAACGTACGACGCGAAACAGGAGTCCGTGCACGACATGAGCGACGAGCAGCAGCCGCCACAGCAACCGACCCGGAAGCCGGGGCGGCCGAAACGCACGGGCTGGCGACGGATCATCCCGACCTGGCGCACGGTGCTCGGCACCTTCGTCATCGGCGCACTGCTGCTCTTCGGCCTGTTCTTCCTCGGCTACTCCATGGTCAAGATCCCGCCGGCCAACGCGCTCGCCACGAAGCAGGCCAACGTCTATATGTACGCGGACGGTTCCGTGATCGCCCGCGACGGTCAGGTCAACCGGGAGAACGTCACCCTCGCGCAGATGTCCAAGGCCGCCCAGCACGCGATCCTGGCCGCCGAGGACCGCGACTTCTACACCGAGTCCGCCATCGACCCCAAGGCGATGCTGCGCGCCGCCTGGAACACGGCCACCGGCAAGGGCAAGCAGTCCGGTTCCACGATCACCCAGCAGTACGTGAAGAACTACTACCTGCGTCAGGACCAGACCGTCACCCGCAAGGTGAAGGAGTTCTTCATCGCCATCAAGCTGGACCGCGAGGTGACCAAGGACGAGATCCTCGAGGGCTACCTCAACACCAGCTTCTTCGGCCGCAACGCCTACGGCATCCAGGCCGCCGCCCAGGCCTACTACGGCGTGGACGCCAAGGACCTCGACCCGGCCCGCGCCGCCTATCTGGCCGCGCTGGTCAACGCGCCCAGCGAGTACGACGTCGTCGCCCACCCGGAGAACAAGGCCGCGGCGGTGTCCCGTTGGAACTACGTCCTCGACGGCATGGTCACGAAGGGCTGGCTGTCCGAGAGCAAGCGGGCGGGCATGAAGTTCCCGATGCCGAAGGAGGCCACGGGCTCCACCGGCCTGTCCGGGCAGCGCGGTTACATCGTGGGGATCGTCAAGGACTATCTGACCAAGAACAAGATCGTCAGCACGGAGGAACTCGAGGCCGGCGGCTACCGCGTCACCACCACCCTGCAGAAGGACAAGCAGAACGCCTTCGTCGACGCCGTCAACGACCAGCTGATGTCCAAGCTGGACAAGAAGAACAACAAGGTCGACACCTACGTCCGCGCGGGCGGCGCCTCCGTCGACCCGAAGACCGGCAAGGTCGTCGCGATGTACAACGGCATCGACTACGTGAAGCAGTACACCCCGAACGCCACCCGCCGGGACTTCCAGGTCGGCTCCACCTTCAAGCCGTTCGTGTTCACCTCGGCCGTGGAGAACGAGTCGACCACGCAGGACGGCCGCCAGATCACCCCGAACACGATCTACGACGGCACCAACAAGCGCCCCGTCCAGGGCTGGAGCGGCGGCAGCTACGACCCCGCGAACGAGGACGACGTCTCCTACGGCAACATCAACGTCCGTACGGCCACCGACAAGTCCGTCAACTCGGTGTACGCGCAGATGGCCGTCGATGTGGGTCCCGAAAAGGTGAAGGACACCGCGGTCGAGCTCGGCCTGCCGGCCGCGACCCCGGAGCTGTACCCGTCCCCGTCCATCGCGCTCGGCGTGGCCACCGCCAGCGTCCTCGACATGGCGGAGGCCTACGCGACGCTCGCCAACCACGGCAAGCACGGCACGTACACCATGATCGACAAGGTCACCAAGGACGGCGCCGACGTCATCGAGCTCCCGGCACGCAAGACCTCCCAGGTCGTCAGCCGCGAGGCCGCCGACACCACGACCTCCGTCCTGCAGAGCGTCGTCGACAACGGCACCGCCACCGCCGCCCAGGCCGCCGGCCGCCCGGCGGCGGGCAAGACCGGTACGGCGGAGGAGGACCAGGCCGCCTGGTTCGCCGGCTACACCCCCGAACTCGCCACCGTCGTCGCCGTCATGGGCCAGGACCCGGTCACCGCCAAGCACAAGTCGCTGTACGGCGCGATGGGCCTCGAGCGCATCAACGGCGGCGGCGCGCCCACCGACATCTGGGCCCAGTTCACCAAGGACGCCTTGAAGGGCAAGCCGGTCAGCGAATTCGACCTGGAACTCCAGCAGGGCGCCGAAGTACCCCAGTACCCGACGACCGACCCGACCCAGGGCGACCAGGACAACGGCGGCCAGGACAACGGCGGCACCACCGGGGACACCACCACCGGCGGCCAGGACACCGAGGGCCAGACCGGCGGTGAGACGCCGGGCCAGACGGACGGCGGCACGACGGGCGACACGACGACGGGCGGCACGACCGACGGGGGTACGACCACCGACGGCGGCACCACCGGCGACACCTCCACCGGCGGCACGACCGACGGAGGCACCACCACCGACGGCGGCACCACGGGCGACACCAGCACCGGGGGGACGGACACCGGCGGCAGTACGGCCGGCGACACCACGACCGGCGGTACGGACACCGGAGGCGGCGGAACGACGGGAGCCTTGGGCGGGCCGCAGAGCACGGCCCGCCGGGAGTGAGCGCCGGACCTGATCAGTGACCGCTGGTCGCCTTCAGCCCCACCACGGCGACCAGCAGCAGACAGACGAAGAAGATCCGCGCGGCGGTGACCGGCTCCCCCAGCACCACCATGCCGACCACCGCCGCGCCGGCCGCACCGATGCCCACCCACACGCCGTAGGCGGTACCGATGGGCAGGGACCTCGCGGCGTACGACAGCAGCAGCATGCTGGCGACGATTCCGGCGCCGGTGAAGAGGCTGGGGACGAGGCGGGTGAAGCCGTCGGTGTACTTCATGGCGATGGACCAGCCGATCTCGAGAAGACCGGCGACGACGAGCAGAACCCAGGCCATGACGAGCACCTTTCGCAAGACGGAAACCTGGCGGTGCGTCGTCTTTGCGTTCACCCGGTACGGCGCGTCTCGTCGGGATACCTGCAAAGGTAGCAAAAAGAACCACGAAAGGGCTGGTGACGTTGGCCACCAGCCCTTTCGAACCGTCGATTCAGAGGTACAGGCCGGTCGAGTCCTCCGACCCCTCGAACCGGTCGGCGGCCACGGCGTGCAGGTCGCGCTCGCGCATGAGCACGTACGCGACTCCGCGCACCTCGACCTCGGCGCGGTCCTCCGGGTCGTACAGGACCCGGTCGCCGGTCTCCACGGTCCGTACGTTCTGCCCCACCGCGACGACCTCGGCCCAGGCCAGCCGACGGCCGACGGCCGCGGTGGCGGGGATCAGGATGCCGCCACCGGAACGCCGCTCGCCCTCGCTGGTGTCCTGCCGCACGAGTACACGGTCGTGCAGCATCCGGATGGGCAGCTTGTCGTGGTGGGTGCTGTGCTCGTTTCTGTTGGCGCTCACGCCTTTGAACCTACCTGCCTTTGCCGCGTCCGTACGTCGCCGGGTCCGCCGTCGCTCAGCCCCTGCGGCGCCGGGTGCCGAGGGCCAGCAGCCCCACGAGACCCACGGCGACGAGCGCGACGGGCACGATCCGCTCCAGGCGGGGCGCGCCCTCCTCGTCGGTGAACCTGGCCTTGACATCGCTCACGGCCCGGTTGACCCCGACGTAGGCCCGTCCGAGCGTGTGGTCGATGTTCGAGACGACCTTGGCCTTGGCGTCGCCGACGATCGTCTTCGGGTGCACCCGCACCCCGATCTCGTCGAGCGTCTCGGCCAGCGCTGCGCGGCGGGCTTTGATGTCCGCCTCGATCTGCGCCGGTGTTCTGGTGTCCGACGTGTCCGCCACCGTACGGCCTCCGAAGTGAAGCTGATGCTGTTTGCGGACAGTCTGTCAGCTCCACGCCGGACCGCACTGTCAGGCTCCCCGGTTACGCTGGTCCGATGAGCGAGCGACTCCAGCCG
Organism: Streptomyces cyaneus; assembly: GCF_004028635.1. Classification (GTDB taxonomy): domain Bacteria; phylum Actinomycetota; class Actinomycetes; order Streptomycetales; family Streptomycetaceae; genus Streptomyces; species Streptomyces cyaneus. The sequence continues at coordinate 1,439,850 of NZ_ML138678.1, forward strand.
GGGGACGTGGCCCCCGCCTTCACCCTGCCCGACGCCGACGGCAACGACGTGTCCCTGTCGGACCACAAGGGCCGCAAGGTCATCGTGTACTTCTACCCGGCCGCCCTGACGCCCGGCTGCACCAAGCAGGCCTGCGACTTCACGGACAACCTGGAGCTGCTGGCCGGCGCCGGGTACGACGTGATCGGCGTCTCCCCCGACAAGCCGGAGAAGCTCGCCAAGTTCCGCGACCAGGAGTCCCTGAAGGTCACGCTGGTGGCCGACCCGGAGAAGTCCGTCACCGAGGCCTACGGCGCCTACGGCGAGAAGAAGAACTACGGCAAGACGTACATGGGCGTCATCCGCTCCACGATCGTCGTGGACGAGGAGGGCAAGGTCGAGCGGGCGCTGTACAACGTGCGGGCGACCGGCCACGTGGCGAAGATCATCAAGGATCTGGGCATCTGACCACCCGGCCCGGCCAGTAGCATGGCCGGGCAAGGTCCCGCGGCCGTGGTGGAATTGGCAGTCACGCTGGGTTTAGGTCCCAGTGGGGTAACACCCGTGAGGGTTCGAGTCCCTCCGGCCGCACCATTCAGTGCTTACCGCTCGCTGCTCACTGCGCGAGCAGTTCACGTACGACCGGCACCAGCGCCCGGAACGCCTTGCCCCGGTGGCTGATGGCGTTCTTCTCCTCGGGGCTCAGCTCTGCGCAGGTCCGACTCTCGCCCTCCGGCTGGAGGATGGGGTCGTACCCGAAGCCGTTCGTACCCACCGGCGTGTGCCTCAGGCTGCCCCTCAGCTGCCCCTCGACCACCCGCTCCGTCCCGTCCGGCAGGGCGAGTGCCGCCGCGCAGGCGAAGTGGGCGCCCCGGTGGGCGTCGTCGATGTCGCCGAGCTGGGCCAGCAGCAGTTCCAGGTTGGCCTTGTCGTCGCCGTGCCGGCCGGCCCAGCGGGCGGAGAAGATGCCGGGGGCGCCGTTCAGGACGTCGACGCACAGCCCCGAGTCGTCGGCGACCGCCGGGAGGCCCGTGGCCTGCGCCAGCGCATGGGCCTTCAACAGGGCGTTCTCGGCGAAGGTGACGCCGGTTTCCTTGACGTCGGGAATGTCCGGGTAGGCATCCGCGCCGACGAGGTCGTGGTGCAGCCCTGCGTCGGCGAGGATCGCGCGAAGCTCGGTGATCTTCCCGGCGTTACGGGTGGCGAGGATGAGACGGGTCATGGGCACCAGTATCCCGTGGGCCTCTTGACGCCCTGACGGCCGCGCCCCTGAAAGGGGCGCGGGGAACTGCGCGACCAGCCACGGCGAAACCCGCAGCCGGCCACCTCAGAACCCGGCAGACGGGACGCCCCCGCCCAGCCAGCGCAGCGTTACGGCGTGCAGACCTTGGTCAGCTCACCGGCCGCAGCCGTCACCGGGCTGATGTCCGGGGTCTCGTCACCGTTCTTCACCGCGTCACGGACGTTGGTGACGGCCTGCTGGAGGTCGTCCACGGCCTTGTTGACGTCGGTGTTGTCCGTCTTGTCGCCGATCTTGTCGAGGTTCTTGTCGATGGAGTTCAAGGACTCCTCGAGCTGCGTCGGGTCGTTCGCGGCGCTCTCCACGGCCTGCTGGAGTTCGGTGACGCTGTCGGCGATGGCGTCGGCCGTCTGGACACAGTCCAGCGCCTTGTTGACGGCGTCGCAGCCGGTGGTCAGCCCGGCCGTCAGCCCGACTGCCGCAACGGCTGCGGCGGCTATGGCGATACGGCTTCGGCGGCGTCGGCTCGTGGCCATGGTTGACGTTCCCTCCCTGCTCCCAGGGCTCGCAGGGCCCCCGTTGGTCACTGGCCGGGCGTACAGCGGTGTGCCGTACGCCCGTACCCCTAGTGACGCCGGAAAAGGCTGCGCGGTTGCCCGGAGCTGCGGCTCTTCTTGGTGCGTCCTTTACTTTTCGAGGACGGTATCAAGTGCCTTGCGCTGCAGTTCCGCCAGCTCTCCACAACCGGAAACCGCAAGGTCCAGCAGGGCGTTGAGCTCCTCGCGGGCGAAGGGCTCGGCCTCGGCGGTGCCCTGGACCTCGACGAAGCGGCCGTCGCCGGTGCAGACGACGTTCATGTCGGTGTCGGCCTTCACGTCCTCCTCGTAGCAGAGGTCGAGCAGCGGTACGCCGCCGACGATGCCGACCGAGACGGCGCTGACCGTGCCGGTGAGCGGCTTGCGGCCGGGCTTGATCAGCTTCTTGCCCTGGGCCCAGGAGACGGCGTCGGCGAGGGCGACATAGGCGCCGGTGATGGCCGCGGTACGCGTGCCGCCGTCGGCCTGGAGGACGTCGCAGTCGAGGACGATCGTGTTCTCGCCGAGCGCCTTGTAGTCGATGACCGCGCGCAGGGAACGGCCGATGAGGCGGCTGATCTCGTGCGTACGTCCGCCGATCTTGCCCCTGACGGACTCGCGGTCGCCGCGGGTGTTGGTGGCGCGCGGCAGCATGGCGTACTCCGCGGTGACCCAGCCCTCGCCGCTGCCCTTGCGCCAGCGCGGGACGCCTTCGGTGAAGGAGGCGGTGCACAGGACCTTCGTGTCGCCGAAGGAGACGAGGACGGAGCCCTCTGCGTGCTTGCTCCAGGCGCGTTCGATGGTGACCGGGCGGAGCTGTCCGGGGGTGCGGCCGTCGATTCGAGGAACTGAGGAGGTAGCTGCCATGGCGTGAGCCTAGCCGCACATACGGAGGGGGCCCCTCCCGCGGTGGGAAGGGGCCCTCAGGGGCTGAAGCCCGGGACGATCCCCCGGCTTCACATCATGTCTTCGATCTCCGCCGCGATCGGGTCGGCGTCGGTGCCGATGACGACCTGGATGGCGGTGCCCATCTTCACGACGCCGTGGGCGCCGGCGGCCTTCAGGGCGGTCTCGTCGACCAGCGCGGGGTCGCTGACCTCGGTGCGGAGTCGGGTGATGCAGCCCTCGATCTCCTCGATGTTGTCGATGCCACCGAGCCCGGCGACGATCTTCTCAGCCTTGCTGGCCATTTCGGTCTCCTCACGCACTGTTGGCCCAACTTCACGAGCGGGTGCGTCGCACGTACCGAAGGATGACGTCACAGCAACCCAATCGTCGGTAACTGGTCTACACCACGTGACAGGCGGTCGCCAACCCATGAGTGCCGAGACCGAGACCTCGCCCGCACACCGGCGGTGGCAGGCGGCGTTCCAGGGCCTGCAGAAGATGGGCCGCAGCCTTCAGCTTCCCATCGCCGTCCTGCCGGCCGCGGGCATCCTCAACCGCCTCGGCCAGCCGGATGTGTTCGGGGACGAGGGGCTCGGCTGGGACAACGTCTCGAAGGTGATGGACGGCGCGGGCGGCGCGCTGCTCGACGGCTCACTCGGACTGCCGTTGCTGTTCTGCGTCGGCGTCGCCATCGGCATGGCGAAGAAGTCGGACGGCTCGACGGCGCTCGCGGCGGTGGCGGGGTTCCTCGTCTACTACAACGTGCTGCGCGAGTTCCCGGAGGACTGCCCGGACGGGACGGAGGAGGTCACCAACATCGGCTGCGCGGCGGCCGACGGGACGGTGAGCGCGTACGAGTACCAGAACCCGGGTGTTTTCGGCGGCATCGTCATCGGTCTGCTGGCGGCCTTCTTCTGGCAGCGCTACCACCGGACGAAACTGGTGGACTGGCTCGGCTTCTTCAACGGGCGGCGGCTCGTCCCGATCATCATGGCGTTCGTGGCGATCGTGTTCGCGGTGCTGTGCCTGTGGGTCTGGCCGCCGATCGGTGACGCACTGGAGAACTTCAGCGACTGGATGAGCGACCTGGGCGCCTGGGGCGCGGGCGTGTTCGGCATCGCCAACCGCGCACTGCTGGTCGTGGGCCTGCACCAGTTCCTCAACGTGCCCATCTGGTTCCAGTTCGGCAGCTACACCCAGCCCGACGGTGAGGTCGTGCACGGCGACATCAACATGTTCCTCGCGGGCGACCCGAACGCCGGCCAGTTCACCTCGGGCTTCTTCCCGATCATGATGTTCGCCCTGCCCGCGGCCGCCCTCGCCATCACGCACTGCGCCAGGCCGAGCCGCCGCAAAGAGGTGGGCGGCCTGATGCTGTCGGTGGCCCTGACGTCGTTCGTCACCGGCATCACGGAACCGATCGAGTACTCGTTCCTCTTCATCGCCCCGCTCCTGTACGCGGTGCACGCGCTGCTGACGGGTGTGTCGATGGCGGTGACATGGGGGCTGGGGGTCCACGACGGCTTCAGCTTCTCCGCCGGGCTGATCGACTACATCATCAACTGGAACCTGGCGACGAGACCCTGGGCGATCATTCCGATCGGCCTGTGCTTTGCGGCCCTCTATTACGTGATCTTCCGTTTCGCGATCACGAAGTTCGATCTCAAGACTCCAGGCAGGGAGCGGGAGGAAGAGGTCGAGGACGTCACAAAGGTCTGACCAAAGGTCCGAAGAATCAGGGCACTGCGCGTAGCACTCCGGTTGCGGAATTCACGGGTTCCTTATATCGGCCCCATCGTGCTACAACAGGTCTACACCACTGAGTGGTGTAGACCAGACGCCGCCGTCCCCTTCCTGTCCCCTGGCGGCGCCATGCCCTCCCCCAGCCTACGGCCGGGCGGACCCCCAGGAGGAACTTGTGACCACGGCCAGCGCCGCTCCCGCGGCCGACAAGAAAAAGGGCGCCGCTGCGATGGCTGTGATGCAGCGCATCGGCCGCAGTCTGATGCTGCCGGTGGCGGTGCTGCCCGCAGCCGCTCTCCTGGTCCGCTTCGGCAACACCGACATGCTGGGCGACCCGGAGTTCCCCGCCTTCATAACGAAGATCGCGAGCTTCATGGCGGCCGGCGGCAACGCGATCCTCGACAACATGGCGCTGCTGTTCGCCGTCGGCATCGCGATCGGCTTCGCGAAGAAGTCGGACGGCTCGACGGCGCTCGCGGCCGTCGTCGGCTACCTGGTCTTCAAGAACGTGCTCGCCACGTTCACCGACCCGAACCTGCCGCAGGTGGCGCAGGCCGTCGACGGCAAGGTCGTGATGGTCGACGCACCGGTGGACGCCAAGGTCCTCGGCGGCGTGGTGATGGGCATCGTCGTGGCCCTCCTCTACCAGCGCCTCTACCGCACCAAGCTCCCGGAGTGGGCGGGCTTCTTCGGCGGCCGTCGCCTGGTCCCGATCGTCTCCGCCTTCGCGGGCCTGGTCATCGGCATCGTCTTCGGTTACATCTGGCCGGTCCTCGGCACAGGCCTGCACAACTTCGGTGAGTGGCTGGTCGGTTCGGGTGCCGTCGGCGCCGGCATCTTCGGTGTCGCCAACCGTGCGCTGATCCCGATCGGCATGCACCACCTGCTGAACTCCTTCCCCTGGTTCCAGGCCGGCGAGTACCAGGGCAAGAGCGGCGACATCGCCCGGTTCCTGGCCGGCGACCCGAGCGCCGGCCAGTTCATGACCGGCTTCTTCCCGATCATGATGTTCGCGCTGCCGGCCGCGTGTCTCGCGATCGTCCACTGCGCCCGGCCCGAGCGGCGCAAGGTCGTCGGCGGCATGATGTTCTCCCTCGCGCTGACGTCGTTCTTCACCGGCGTGACCGAGCCCATCGAGTTCACCTTCATGTTCATCGCTCCGGTCCTGTACGCGATCCACGCAGTGCTGACGGGTGTGTCGATGGCCTTGACCTGGGCGCTCGGCATGAAGGACGGCTTCGGCTTCTCGGCCGGCGCGATCGACTTCGGCCTGAACCTGGGCATCGCGACCAACCCGTGGGGCCTGGCCCTGGTGGGCCTGTGCTTCGCCGCGGTCTACTACGTGGTCTTCCGGTTCGCGATCACCAAGTTCAACCTGCCGACGCCGGGCCGCGAGTCCGACGAGGAACTCGCCGAACTGCAGAAGGCGGAGGCCAAGTAGGCCGACGGCCCAGCAAGGGACGGCGAAGGCCCCGGAACCGAAATGGTTCCGGGGCCTTTACGCGCATACGGGCCTGAACCCCGTACGGGCTGCTTCTCGACCGGCTGGATCTGGACCCGGCTGGATCTGGACCGGCTAGATCTCGTACGTCTGCCGCGGAGCGGCGAGCTCCACCGGACCGTCGTAGACCGCGCGCGCGTCGGTCAGGTTGACCTGGGGGTCGGTCCACGGCGGGATGTGGGTCAGCACCAGGCGCCGCGCGCCCGCGCGGGCCGCGGTCTGGCCCGCCTCGCGGCCGTTGAGGTGCAGGTCGGGGATGTCTTCCTTGCCGTGCGTGAAAGCGGCCTCGCACAGGAACAGGTCGGCGTCGCGGGCGAGTTCGTCCAGGGCCGTGCTGATGCCCGTGTCGCCCGAGTAGGTCAGCGTCTTCCCGCCGTGCTCGATCCGGATGCCGTACGCCTCCACCGGGTGGGCCACGCGTTCCGTGTGCACCAGGAACGGGCCGATCTCGAAGGTGGACGGCTTGACCGTGTGGAAGTCGAAGACCTCGCTCATGGACGAGGCGGTGGGGGTGTCGGCGTAGGCGGTGGTCAGACGCTGTTCCGTGCCCTCGGGTCCGTAGACCGGGATCGGGTCGCAGCGGCCACCGTCGTGCCGGTAGTAGCGCGCGACGAAATACGCGCACATGTCGATGCAGTGGTCGGCGTGCAGATGGCTGAGGAAGATCGCGTCGAGGTCGTAGAGACCGCAGTGGCGCTGCAGCTCGCCAAGGGCGCCATTGCCCATGTCGAGGAGCAGCCGGAAGCCGTCGGCCTCGACGAGGTAGCTCGAGCAGGCCGATTCCGCGGACGGGAACGACCCCGAGCAGCCGACGACGGTGAGCTTCATGAAACAGAAACCTCCGCTGGCGGGAAATCCAGAAGATCGAAAGGTGGGGCGTCGGGGGTCGTGCGGTTTGTCGAGCGTAAGGCGCAAAACCTCCGGTCGCTCCTCCGCCAAGGGCTGTTGTGGGCGAACTCACCTGTGGTGTCACCGGTTCGGCTGCCGACGCTGTCCAGCTGTTCGAGGCGCATCCGGTCCGCCCTCGCCGACTCACAAACATGGACGTAACGTCGGAAATGCTGTCGCAGCTGTCGCCTACTGTGAATCGAGGGATCCGAGCATGGCCGTGCTGGTCGTCAACCACAGCGCCGAGTGGACCCAGGAGCTCTACCAGGCAACCTTCGACCGGGCGATCCCGGATCGCGCGAATCCCCCCGCCGGGTTGGTCACCCACTACGCGGCACCTCGTGCGGGCGGCGGGTGGCAGGTCATCGACGTGTGGGAGTCGGAAGACGCGTTCCGGCGCTTCCTCGAGGAGTCGGTCGTCCCGGCCGCGAAGGAGCTCGGGGCGCCCCCGTTCGAGAGTCACGTCACCGAGCTGTACAACTCTCTGATCGCGTAGGGCGCGGGGGTGGCCGTGCGCCGGTAACGTCGTCCTCATGGACACGTCCTGGTGGCTGGCGCTCGCGGCGGTGGTGTTGCTCGCACTGATCGCCACGCTCGTGGACGGGTGGGGGCGCAGGCGGCGTCCCGAGGGGCGGCGGACGCGTCCGCCGGGGCGGGCGGACCGGCGCACCGCGGCCCGTCAGGACGGGCGTGGTCCCGCTCGGCCGGAGCCCGCCGAGATCTGGTGGGCGAACGTGCCCTACGAGGACGGGCCGGGTGCGAAGGACCGGCCGTGTCTGGTGCTCGCGGTGCGCGGGCAGCGGGTCACCGTCGCGAAGATCACCAGCAAGTACCGCGACGAGCGGGGCGGGGTCATCCCACTGCCGCCGGGCTCGGTCGGGGACACCCGTGGGCGGGCGAGCTTCCTGGAGACCAGCGAGCTGCGGGACGTACCGGTGGGGGAATTCCGGCGGCGGGTGGGGGTGATGGACCCGGTCGTGTGGGACCAGGTCCGTCACCTCGCGACGTAGGCGCTCTGCTCGGAGGGCCGGGGCGGGGCGCCGCTCACGCCCAGAGTTGACCCTGCAAGGTCTCGATCGCTTCCTCCGTCGTGGCCGCCGTGTAGACGCCCGTCGAGAGGTACTTCCAGCCGCCGTCGGCCACGACGAACACGATGTCCGCGCTCTCGCCCGCCTTCAGCGCCTTGTTTCCGACACCGATCGCGGCGTGCAGCGCGGCGCCGGTGGAGACGCCCGCGAAGATGCCCTCCTGCTGGAGGAGTTCGCGGGTGCGGGTGACCGCGTCGGCCGAGCCGACCGAGAAGCGGGTGGTCAGGACGGAGGCGTCGTACAGCTCGGGTACGAAGCCCTCGTCGAGGTTGCGCAGGCCGTAGACGAGATCGTCGTAGCGCGGTTCCGCCGCGACGATCTTCACGTCCGGCTTGTGCTCGCGCAGGTAGCGGCCGACGCCCATCAGCGTGCCCGTGGTGCCGAGGCCGGCCACGAAGTGGGTGACGGAGGGGAGGTCGGCGAGGATCTCGGGGCCGGTCGTGGCGTAGTGCGCGCCCGCGTTGTCCGGGTTGCCGTACTGGTAGAGCATCACCCAGTCGGGGTGCTCGACCGCCAGCTCCTTGGCGACCCGTACGGCGGTGTTGGAGCCGCCCGCTGCGGGGCTGGAGATGATCTCCGCGCCCCACATGCCGAGCAGGTCACGGCGCTCCTGCGAGGTGTTCTCGGGCATCACGCACACCATGCGGTAGCCCTTGAGCTTGGCCGCCATCGCCAGCGAGATCCCGGTGTTGCCGCTGGTCGGCTCCAGGATGGTGCAGCCCGGGGTGAGGCGGCCGTCCTTCTCCGCCTGCTCGATCATGTGCAGGGCCGGGCGGTCCTTGACCGAGCCGGTGGGGTTGCGGTCCTCCAGCTTGGCCCAGATGCGGACCTCGGCGGACGGCGACAACCGCGGCAGGCGCACCAGAGGGGTGTTGCCCACCGCGGCGAGCGGGGAGTCGTAGCGCATACCGGTCTCAGGCCATGCCGCCGGCGACCGCCGGCAGGATCGTCACGGTGTCGCCGTCGGACAGCTTGGTGTTGATGCCGTCGACGAAACGGACGTCCTCGTCGTTCAGGTAGACGTTGACGAAGCGGCGCAGCTGGCCCTCGTCCACGATGCGAGCCTGGATGCCCGCGTGCCGGGTCTCGAGGTCGGTGAACAGCTCGGCGAGGGTGTCACCGCTGCCCTCCACCGCCTTCTGACCGTCGGTGTACTGGCGGAGGATGGTCGGGATGCGGACCTCGATGGCCATGGCTCAGGGCTCCTGTCGGGAGTAGTCAGTCGGGGGCGCGCGGCAGCGCAAGTACAGCAGGTGGTGCGTGTGGGCAGCGCCGCGGCTCACGGCCGTACGGCGGCAGGGGCAGCGTCAACAGATGGCGCTGGCGAGCCTGCACAGGTCGACGTGCAGCCGCGCCACGAGCAGCATGCCCGGCGTCTTCTCGCTCACGTCGTGGGAAACCATGGGCTCATCGTATCGATTCCCGGCCGGGGGCCCAGAGTGTGATCTCGCATGGTGGACGGATTCTGGCCAGATAGTGGGACCTGGGCTCAGTAGGCCTCTACGACCTTGACCTCCTCCTCCGTCACCTGCCCCTCCAGGATGCGAAACGAGCGGAACTGGAACTCGCCGAAGCCGTCCGTGTCCGCGGTCGAGACGATGACGTAGTGGGCCTGGGGCTCGTTGGCGTACGAGATGTCCGTGCGGGACGGGTAGGCCTCGGTCGCGGTGTGGGAGTGGTAGACGACCACCGCCTCCTCGTCGTTGTCCCACATCTCGTCGCTGAGCTTCTTGTGCTCGGCGCTGTCGAACTCGTAGAAGGTGGGAGAGCCCGCGGCGTTGAGCATCCGCACGTACCGCTCCGGACGGTCGGAGCCTTCGGGGCCCGCGATCATGCCGCATGCCTCGTCGGGGTGGTCCTCGCGCGCGTGCGCCACGATCTTGTCGTAAAGGTCCCGGGTAATGGTCAGCATGCCCGTCAGGATAAGCAGAAGGGCCGTCCCGTACCGAAGAGTGGTACGGGACGGCCCACATGCCGGACGTCCTGAGCGGCAGCCGCCGGGGGCGCCACGAGTGGCCCCTGCGGCTGGACGTCCTCGACCGTGAATACGACGGACTCAGCCGACCTTCTCGAGCTCCGGCTCCTCGCCGCCGCGCGCGGTGATCTGCGGGTTACGGCCCTTGAGGATCATCCAGCCGATGCCCAGGGCGGCGGCCCAGCCCGCCATCACGTACAGACAGACGCGGGCGTCGGAGTCGTACGCGATCAGGCCGGTCACGAAGAGCAGGAACACGATGGCGATCCAGCTGCACACCGAGCCGCCCGGTGCCGGGAAGGACGAGGCGGGCAGGCGGCCCGCGACGACCGCGCGGCGGTAGAGGACGTGGCTGATCAGGATCATCAGCCAGGTCCAGATGCCGGCCGCGGTGGCGACGGAGGTGACGTAGCCGAACGCCTTCTCCGGGACGACGTAGTTCAGGACCACGCCGACGCACATGAACAGCATCGAGACGGTGATGCCGAGGGCCGGCGTCTTGGTGGACGACAGCTTCGCGAAGACCTTGGGGGCCTCGCCGCTCTCGGACAGGTTCCGCAGCATGCGGCCCGTGGAGTACATACCGGAGTTGGCGGAGGAAAGGGCCGCCGTCAGCACGACGAAGTTGACGATGCCCGCGCCGGCCGGGATGCCGATCATTCCGAACGCCTTCACGAAGGGGCTGACCCCGTCCGCGAACTCGGTCCACTTCACCACGCACAGGATGACGGTGAGGGAACCGACGTAGAAGAGCGCGATACGCCAGGGCAGGGTGTTGATCGCCTTGGGGAGGGTCTTCTCCGGGTTCTCCGACTCACCGGCCGTGACACCGACCAGCTCGACCGCGAGGTAGGCGAACATGACGCCCTGCAGGGTCATCAGGGACGAGCCGACGCCCTTGGGGAAGAAGCCGTCGAAGGCCCAGAGGTTGGTGACGGACGCGGTGTCACCGGCGTTGCTGAAGCCGAAGGTGAGCACGCCCAGGCCGATGACGATCATGCCGATGATGGCGGTGACCTTGACCATCGAGAACCAGAACTCCAGCTCTCCGAAGAGCTTCACGGAGATCAGGTTGACCCCGAAGAGAATCACCGTGAAGACCAGGGCGGTGACCCAGCGCGGGATGTCGGAGAACCAGTAGTCGACGTAGATCGCGGCGGCCGTGAGCTCGGCCATGCAGGTCACGACCCACATCAGCCAGTACGTCCAGCCGGTGAAGTAGCCGAAGAACGGGCCGAGGAACTCACGGGAGTACTCGGCGAAGGAACCCGAGACAGGGCGGTAGAGCAGGAGCTCACCGAGCGCCCGCATGATGAAGAAGACGATGGCGCCCGCGAGGGCGTACATCAGGATGAGGCTGGGACCGGCCTTGGCGATGTTCGCGCCGGCACCCAGGAACAGGCCGACGCCGATGGCGCCGCCGATGGCGATCATCTGGACCTGACGGCTGCCGAGCCCGCGCTCGTACCCCTCCTCGGGGGCGCCCGTGGCCTCTGCGTCAGTGACCTTCGAAGAGGTCATGTGTAGTGCGCCTTTCTCCATGCCGACCCGGGCCCTTCGTCGGCCTCGGATCGGGTCTCGATCCCCCCGGATTGCTGGAGCTGTGCCCGGCCGACGATCCGCCGGCCATGTGGCGCACCCGGCCGAACATTCGGGTGGTGCTCGGCGGGCGTCGTGAAGATTTATCACGGCCGTCACAGTGATCGGCTACGAGACATGTGGCGCATCACACAAGAAGAACCGGACAAAAAACACCGCCGTCTCCATAGCGGGTGGCGGCGGTGACGCGATCGTTATCCGGATTTGAGCGTCCTCTGAGCGAACACAGAACAGTCACATATCGCTACAAAAAAGTCGTACTCTGCCGCGCCCTGTCGCGCTCTCCCGTGCTCTCTCGCGCTCTACGGCATGAGCGTGGCGACCAGCGTCTCCTGGAGCCCGCCCAGCCACAGATACGCCATCACCATCGGCTTGCGCGGATCCTCGTCCGGGAGCCGGTAGAGCAGGTCGGTGTCGTCCTCGTCGGTGATCTCCAGGCGGGAGCCGATGGCCAGGCGCAGATCGTTGAGGGCGCCGAGCCACTGCTGGGACTCCTCGGGGGAGAGCTTGAGCACGGCACCGCCCTCACCGGCGGAAGCGGCGCTGAGCGCATCCAGGGAGCGGACCACCGCGAGCGCGTTGTCCCGTTTGCCGGCGCGCAGGTCGTTCTCGGTGTAGCGACGGAACTCCGAGGAGTACGCCCGCTGCTCCTCGGCCTCCTTGGGACCGGGGGTGGCCTCCGGGTCGCTGTACGCGTCCGGGAAGAGGCGCTTGAGGACCGGGTCGGCGGGCGGTTCGCTCGGCCCCTCGGCGAACAGCTCGGCGAGCGGGTCGTCGGGGGCCTCCTCGGCGGGGCCGGGGCCGATGAGTTCCAGCAACTGGACGGCGAGCGACCGGATGATGGAGATCTCGACGTCATCAAGGGCGACGGCCGCGCCGCCGCCGGGGAGCGGTTCGAAGGTTCCTGGCATGGAGGCGATTCGCTACTTCCGGTCCTGCGGGCGAGGGCTGGCGGTCATTTGCGGTCGTGCTGGAGGGTGGCCCACAGACCGTAGCCGTGCATGGCCTGCACGTCGCGCTCCATCTCCTCGCGCGTACCGCTGGAGACGACCGCCCGGCCCTTGTGGTGGACGTCGAGCATGAGCTTGGTGGCCTTGTCCTTGGTGTAGCCGAAGTACGACTGGAAGACGTAGGTCACATAGCTCATGAGATTGACCGGGTCGTTGTGGACGATCGTGACCCAGGGGACGTCCGGCTCGGGGACGGCGAAGACCTCCTCCGCCGACTCGGTTCGTTCGATCTCTAGGGGAGCGGGTGACGTCACAGAGCCCATGCTGCCACCCGAGGGGGGCGGTCGCACAAACGGGCTGCGCAACCGGGCTGCACAGCCGGGCCTGTTGTGACCTCCGACCCACAAATCGTCAGTCTGACGAAATGGGGGTACCATCTGTCGTCATGAACACAGCGGACCTTGGGCTGCCGGTAGACGTTCCCTCGACGGCGCTCTTCACGGATCAGTACGAGTTCACGATGCTGCAGGCCGCCATGAAGGCGGGCACCGCCGAGCGGCGGAGCGTCTTCGAGGTCTTCACCCGGCGGCTGCCCGAGGGGCGGCGCTACGGCGTCGTGGCCGGCACCGGCCGTGTGCTGGACGCCGTCGAGAACTTCCGCTTCGACGCCGACGTCCTCGGGTTCCTGCGGGAGCGGCGGATCCTCGACGAGGAGACCCTGGAGTGGCTCGCCGGCTACCGCTTCTCCGGCGACATCTGGGGCTACCCCGAGGGCGAGGTCTACTTCCCGGGCTCGCCGATCATGCGGGTCGAGGGCACCTTCGCCGAGTGCGTGCTGCTGGAGACGGTGATCCTGTCCATCCTCAACCACGACTCCGCCATCGCCGCGGCCGCCTCGCGCATGTCGTCGGCCGCCGGGGAGCGCCCGATCATCGAGATGGGCGCCCGGCGCACGCACGAGCTGGCCGCGGTGGCCGCGTCCCGCGCCGCGTACGTCGGCGGCTTCACCTCCACCTCCGACCTGGCCGCCGGGTTCCGCTACGGCATCCCCACCGTCGGCACCAGCGCCCACGCCTTCACCCTCCTGCACGACCGCGAGCGGGACGCCTTCCAGGCCCAGGTGAACTCCATGGGCCGCGGCACCACGCTGCTCGTGGACACCTACGACGTCGCCGAGGCGGTCCGTACGGCCGTGGAGGTCGCCGGGCCCGAGCTGGGCGCCGTCCGGATCGACTCGGGCGACCTGTTGCTGGTCGCGCACCGGGTCCGGCAGCAACTGGACGAGCTGGGCGCGACGAGCACGAAGATCATCGTGACCTCCGACCTGGACGAGTACGCCATCGCCTCGCTGGCGGCGGCGCCGGTGGACGCGTACGGCGTGGGCACCCAGTTGGTGACCGGGTCCGGGCATCCGACCTGCTCGATGGTCTACAAGCTGGTCGCCCGCGCCGAGTCCGCGGACTCCGGGGCGCCGCTGGTGCCGGTGGCGAAGAAGTCGAGCGGCGGCAAGACCTCCATCGGCGGCCGCAAGTGGGCCGCGCGCCGCCTCGACGAGTACGGCGTGGTGGAGGCCGAGGTCGTCGGCACGGGGCCGGTGCCGGACGGGCTCGCCGACCGGCAGCTGCTGGTCGAGCTGGTCAAGGGCGGTGACGTGGTGGCCCGTGAGCCGCTGGACGTCGTACGGGACCGGCACACGGCCGCTCGCGCGAGTCTGCCGCTGTCCGCCACCCAGCTCTCGCGCGGGGAACCCGTCATCCCGACGGAATATGTCAACGGGCGCACGGGGAGCCGGACGGGGTCGTGAAGTGAGTGCGCCCGGCGCGCTCACTCCATGCCCCCTCCCGCAGGGCACCCGAAGTCTCTAGGCTCGGAAGTTCACGGCCGGGCCCGCACGCTTGCACCGTCCCGACCTCAGCGTCCATAACCGAAGGACACCGACCATGCGCCGCGCCTTGATCGTCGTAGATGTGCAGAACGACTTCTGCGAGGGGGGCAGCCTCGCGGTGCCCGGCGGCGCCGATGTGGCCGCCGCCGTCACCGAGCTGATCGGGCAGGCGGCCGGGTCCGGCTACCAGCACGTCGTAGCCACCCGCGACCACCACATCGCGCCCGGCGGCCACTTCTCCACGAACCCCGACTTCGCCCACTCCTGGCCCGCGCACTGCGTCGCCGGCACGGAGGGCGTCGGCTTCCACCCGAACTTCGCCCCGGCCGTCACCTCCGGCGCGATCGACGCCGTGTTCGACAAGGGGGCGTACGCGGCGGCGTACAGCGGGTTCGAGGGAGCCGACGAGAACGGGGTGAGGCTGGCGGACTGGCTGCGGGCCAGGGAGGTGACGGAGGTGGACGTGGTGGGCATCGCCACGGACCACTGCGTGCGCGCTACCGCGCTGGATGCGGCGCGGGAGGGCTTCCGTACGCAGGTCCTGCTGGATCTGACCGCGGGGGTGGCCACGGAGACCACCGAGCGGGCGCTGGAGGAGATGCGCGAGGCGGGGGTCGAGCTGTCCGGGAAGCCGGTCGTCGCGTAACCGCTCGGCGGGGGTGCCGCGCAGCGCTCCGCGGGGGTGCTGCGAATGGCCGTCTGGCGGCTGCGGCGCCGTCGTGGCTGGTCGCGCAGTTCCCCGCGCCCCTTTAGGGCGTTGCCGAACCGTCGCCGATTTTGTCAGGGCTACCTCAGGTCCTGAGTCCTCACGCCGGCGCCGCGGGCCGCCTCAGCAGTGCCCTGATCGGGTGCCACAGCTCCTGTGCCAGCTCCGGGCCGCCCATGGCGACACCGTTGTCGGGTGCCGTTCGCCATATCAGGCCGTCCGGGTGGTGCAGGACCGCCGTGATCTCGTCCGGGGTCGGTGGGGCCGCGTTGCCGCGCAGGTAGACCGCCCGCATGCCCAGGTTGCGGAGCCTGGTCAGGGCTCGGGCGCGGTTCTGGGCGTGGACGAGGACACGGACGCAGCCCGTGCCGTCGGCGGTGGGTCTGGGCAGGTTCAGCGCCACCACCACGCTGCCGGTCGGCAGCTTGCAGAAACCTCCTGCGGCCATGCGGTCACACCCCCGTGCGAGTCGGTGTCAGGGTCTGGATCAAGGTCGGCGTGCGTACCGGTGTCAATAACGGAGGCACAGGGTGCACCTAAACACGATCGGCGGCAACCCGCCAGGGGGCTGCCGCCGATAGCACTCTGACCTGCGGAAACTCCGACCTCTCCACTGACGGGCCATCTTCGTCCAAGATCAAAAAGCGGGCGCTCCCCCGGCCGGCGACGCCGATCCTGGCGGCGGTGTCAATGACCTGGGAGGCCGACGGGCGAGGCGGACGTGCGAGACCTGGCGGCCGAAAAGGAGAGGGCCCGAATACCCCGCACGACAAATTCCTGACTTGCCGGAATTCCTCAAATGGATTGCCGTCTTCTCACTTCATGATCCATAGCCGACGCTATTAGAAAGCTCAAGACTTGTAAAAGAGAGCGCTCCCCGCCGACAATCTTCCGGACCGATCAGATCAATAGATCCATATCGAGGGGGGAAGGCATGCGCAGAAAACTGGGCGCGGTTGCCACCGTGCTGGCCACCGCTGCGACGGCCGTCATCGTGGGAACCGGCACCGCTCATGCGGGCGCTTACGGCTGCCCGGGAAATCAGATCGAGGCCGTGAACGTCAACTCCGGAGGAAAGACGTACGGCACTCTCCGGCTCTACTGGGACAGCTCGAGCGGTAAGAACTGTGCCGTCATGGTCAAGAACAACAGCCTCATTCCTGGCACCAGATACATCTATGTCCAGGTCCAGAACATCAGTACCGGGGAGCAGCACCGGGACGGCCAGGACTACTCCTGGTACGCGGGTCCCGTCGACGTCCCAGGGCGCGGAGACTGCGTCTGGGCGAGCGGCAGCATCGAAGGCTACGGGGGTGTCGCAACCCATGACCACTGCGGATAGTCGTCCGCCGTCATGAATGAAGGGGCCCGTCGTTGCGAATGCACGACGGGCCCCTTTTCTTTCGCCTGTATCAGGACTTCGAGACCTCGACGGTCATCGTGTTCCCGGACAGGCTCTCCTGGAGAATGCGAATTCGGGTCCTGGTGTCCGGCACATCGACCCCAGCGGTCTTGGTGGCCTCATACCAGTAGGTTCCCTTGTGGTCGTCGAAGGTCGAGACCCCCTTCTGCGACTTGATTTTCACCGCGACATCGGCGTTGTGCAGCGTGAGCCCGTCGGTCCGATACAGGCTGAACGGCGAGTCGAAGCTCTGAATCCTGTTGCGCATGAGCGTGCCGTCGGCCCACTTCATGGGGGTCGGGTGCGAGTCGACCGGGAGGACGAGGCCGGCGCCCGGGTGCTTGCTGGTGTTGTTGTCCGCCTGGGAGGTGTCCCACAGCCAGATCAGCAGGCCGTTCTGGTACGCGTAGTGCTCCACCCAGTCCGGACGGGTCGACGAGAAGCCGAAGTTGTACGGGCCCGTCTTCAGGGTCTTGTCGTACGACACGTACTGACGGTTCTCGGCGATGTAGTACTGCGCGTAGTCGTCCGTGATGGACCCGCCGATGCGCTTGAAGCCCTTGGTCGCCCAAGCGGTGTCCGCGGACTCGGCGTTGTCGGAGAACAGCGCCGCGCCGTCGGCGGTCACGGTGATCTCGTCGGCCGCGAAGCCCTTCTGGGCCACCCCGCCGTCGGTCTGGTAGCGGAAGCGCAGGTCGATCTTCTTGCCCGCGTAGGCGTCGAGCGGGAAGACCAGCTTCTTGTACGCGTCCACCGTGCCGGTGAGCGCGGGCTTGCCGCTGGCGTCCTTCGGGAGGGCCGCACCGTCGACCGTGCCGTCGAGCGCCGTCCAGTTGGCGCCGCCGTCGGTCGAGACCTCGGTGTAGAGGTAGTCGAACTCGGCCTCGATGTCGTACCAGCCGTCGAGGGTCAGCGAGGCGGCCGACTTGCCCGTGAGGTCCACGGAACGGGTCAGCGTGTTGGCGAGGTTGTCGCCGCTGCCGCTCCACCACTGGTTCGCGCCCTGCGCCGGCTTGACGATCTCGGTGGTGACCGTCTTCTTGGGCAGCTCGACCACGAGGGCCTGCTTGTGCCGGGTGTTGTACTCGGCCACGCCCAGCTTGTGCTCGGACTCCGTGGCGGCCTTGGCCCGGTCGTAGTTCAGCCAGCCCAGCTGGAGCTTGTCCCAGGCGGTCATGTCGCCGGGCAGGTCACCGATCTCACCCTTGCCGGTGCCGAGCCAGGAACCGGAGGACATCAGGGTCCAGAAGCCGGTGGAGTTCTCGCCGCCGGAGGTGTCGTAGTGGTCCGGCAGACCGAGGTCGTGGCCGTACTCGTGGGCGTAGACGCCGAGTCCGCCGTTCTCCGGCTGGACCGTGTAGTCGCCGACCCAGATGCCGGTGGAGCCGATCTGCGCGCCGCCCAGCTTGTTGTCGGCGGGGCCGGTGGCACCGGCGTCGGTGCCGAACGCGTACCAGCGGTGGGCCCAGATCGCGTCGGTGCCCTGCGCGCCGCCGCCCGCGGACTCGTCCTCACCGGCGTGCACGACCTGGAAGTGGTCGATGTAGCCGTCGGCCTCGTTGAAGTTGCCGTCGCCGTCGAAGTCGTAGCGGTCCCACTGGTCGAACTGCGCCACGTCCGCCTTGATCTCGGCGTCGGTCTTCCCAGCTGCCTTCTGCTGGGCGACCCACGCGTTCAGACCGTCGCTGACGACGTTCCAGACGCTGGAGCAGTTGGTCTGGCCGCAGGCGTTGTTGCCGTAACGGGCCTCGTTGTAGGGGACCTTGACCCAGTCGGTGACCTCGCCCTCGACCGAGTAGCGGCCCGAGGACTGCTTCTCGTAGTACTTCTTCAGCGACTCGGTCTTCTTGCCGGTGCCGAAGTAGAGGTCCTGGTAGTGCTTCTGGTTGTAGTCCGCCTGCCAGGCCGTCGAGTTGTCCTTCTCGCGGTCGGGCTCGGCTATCTGGTTGTGGGCGGGGCCGGCCGTGCCACCGAACTCGCTGATCTTGTCGCCGAACTCGACCAGGATCGTGAATATCCTGTCGGTCTTCTCACGGCCCAGCTCGACGTACTTGCTGTCGCCCTTCTTACTCTTGAGCTCGACGACCTGCGAGCCCGCGCGCTCCTTCACCTTGGCCTTGCCGGATATGACCTGGTTCAGGGCTTCTTCGCGCTGGGCCTCCTGGGTCTTGCTCAGGGGGCCTTCCAGGTCGTGGTCGGCGTGAGTGTGCTCCGCCGGGTCGTGCCGCTCCACGGACGCCGTCGGCGCGCCTTCGTCGGCCTGAGCCACCGCGAAGGTCGAGAACGTCGCCGCGGTCGTCGCGAGCGCGACGGCGGTAGCCGCCGCTCTGAACGTCCAGGGTCTGCTGGTCACTTGCTTCCTCCCCCGCGTCCGGGCACGCGGAAGGAAGGGTCCTGGTCATGGAGGTTTCCGCGCGCGCCTGATCAACGCGTGTAGTCAAGTGACGACATTTGACTAGAGGTTAAGGAGAAAAGACAGACCTTGACTTGCACAGGTCAATTGCACTATGCGAAGTCGATGTTCGTTTAGCGGACAACGACCTTTCGGGCAATGGGCGCGTGGCGCCGTCCACCTACTGGACGGCATGACTCCGTGCGCCCCCTGTGCACCGGCACTGTT
This sequence comes from Streptomyces cyaneus, assembly GCF_004028635.1. Lineage (GTDB taxonomy): Bacteria > Actinomycetota > Actinomycetes > Streptomycetales > Streptomycetaceae > Streptomyces > Streptomyces cyaneus. The sequence continues at coordinate 1,458,889 of NZ_ML138678.1, forward strand.
GGTTAGGTCACGCTTACGGTTTGTTCCCCTCGGGCATGCACGCGGTTAGAGTCGGATGGCGGAACGCCCGGACGTCGGCGGAAAGCCAGGCCGAGACCCCCGTGCACCCCTGATTCCGAGGACACGATGATCATGCCTCGTCCGACTACCGCACAGCTCTCCTACGGCTCGTGCACCGTGATCTTCTCGACGCTCGCCATGTTGCTGCTGTCCCAGACGAGTTCGGGCGTGGGGATCGCGGTCATCGCCGTCTCGGCGCTCATGCTCGGGCTGCTGGTCGCCATGACGGTGCCCATGCCGAAGAGGCCCCGCGTGGTGGCGGTGCGCAAGCCCGCCGGCGCGGAACGGGAACAGGCGGAGGAGCCCGTGCTGACGCGGCCCTGACCCACCTCAGGTGTTGGTCCACCTCAGGTGTTGGTCCACCTCAGGTGTTGGCCCACCTCAGGTGTTGGTGCTGACCACCACCGTCTTCGCCGCCTTGTCGTGCAGGCCCTGTTTGTAGGGCCGGTCGAAGAAACTCCAGCCGCCGCAGATCACGGTCCAGATGCAGGCGCAGCAGAACGCGAACGGGATCCACAGCACCGCCGCCCGGATCAGCGCGGTCTGCACGGAGGGCGTGGCGCCGTTGTCGAGGTTGGCCACCCGCATGTTGAGCAGCTTCTTGCCGAGCGTCTGCCCCGCCCTGACGGTCATGTAGGTGTCGTAGCCGATGAAGAGCAGAGCGGCGATCAGCGACTGCACGAAGGACTTGCTGTACTCCACGTCGTCGGCGTCCACGTCGTACTCGGTGACGCCGAAGCCCCAGGTGAGCAGCCAGACCACGACTCCCACCAGGATCATGTCGATGATCCGCGCGAGCGTGCGCTTGCCGCTGTCGGCGAGTGGCGGCATCCCGGCGAGCGGGTCGGTGGGGTAACCGCCGCCGCCGTACGGGTCCCCGCCGTAGGGGCCGCCGCCGGAGGGGGGCGGCGGCTGGCCGCCGTACGGGGGCTGTTCGCCGTACGGCGGGCCCGCGCCCTCGGACGGCGGGGGCTGCTTCCTGAACGGGTCGTCTTCCGGAGGCTGCTGACCGGAGCCGGGAGGCGGTTCGCTGCTCATGGCCCGAGTCGACCGCGAACCCCCCGGCTTCGCATCCGGCGCGGGGCCGTCCGGAGTACGGAATCGTCCGGGCCGGTTGCCGTATGCGGTCAGCCCGCGACGAACGTACGCGCCGCCTTGTCGTGCCAGCACTGGTGCCACGGCCGGTCGAAGACGCACCACAGCACGCCGACGACCCCGATGACGAGCAGGCCGGGGATGCTGTAGACGAGCCAGCGGCGCAGGGCGGCGCCGAACTGCGGCGGCTCGTGGGCCTCGATGTCCCGCACCTCCATGCCGAGCAGCTTCTTGCCCAGCGTGCGGCCCCACTTGGCGGTGGGCACGACTTCGTAGACGACGCCGAACAGGAGCAGGACGGCCAGGATGATGCCGAAATACATCGACGTCGTGCCGTCCAGCAGCCAGACGGTGACCGTCTCGCCGGAGAGCTTGGCGGCGTCGATCTTGTCGTTGAGGTGGTCGATCGCCTTGGTGCCGAGCGGTACGGCGGCGACCGCCGTGACGGCGGCCAGTACGACGGTGTCCAGCAGCCGCGCGGCCAGCCGCTTGCCGAGGCCCGCGGGGCGGGCGGCGGCCTGACGCATGGCGGCCGCCTGGAAGATGTCCTCGACCGGGGGCTTCCACGGGGCGACCGGCTGGTCGTCGCCGGACGGGCCCGCGAGCCGGTGGACCTGCTGCGCCCAGGAGGACTGGCCGCCACCGGCACCGGCGGCCATGGGAGTGGCGGGCGCGGACTGGGGGCCGGACTGCTGGGGGACGCTCGGGGCGGCCTGCTGCGGGCCGGAGAGGGCCGTGGGAGCGGCGCCGGCCGCCGGGGCGGCAGCCCCGGCCTGAGCGCCCGCCTGAGGCTGTCCCTGGGCCTGTCCCTGGGCCACCGCGGCGCGGTCCGCGGCGGCCTTCCCGGCACCGAAGCCGGGGCCCTGCGGGGCGCCGGCCGCCGAGGGGTGGTGGGCATCCGGATGTGCGGCGCCCGAACCGGCGGACGCGCCCGTGCTTCCGGCCTGCGCCCCGGCCGCCCCGCCCTGCTGCCCCGTGCGCGGGGACAGCGCGCGGATGGCCATGGTGCCGTCGACGGGCGCGGGGCCGGCGGGGTTCGGGACACGGCCGGTGGCCTGCCCCGCGGCGCCGGAGGCCGACGCTCCACCGGACTCCGCGACCGGTCGGCGGATCATGAACGTGTCACCGGAGGCGACGCCCCCGGCGCCCGCGTCCGGCTCGGCGGGCGGGACGGAGGCACTGCCGTCCGTACGGGCGGCGTGGCCCTCCGGGTGGACGGGCCCGGCCGCCGCGCCGGGGTCCCTCGGGTCGGCGCCCTGCGGGGCACCCCAGGAGACGCGGCGGTCCTGGTCGCCGCCGAAGCCGGACTGGTGGGCGGAGTCGGCGCCCCAGGCCGACGCCGGCTCGGGGCGGCTGCCGTGCTGGGAATCGGCCTGCGGCTCCCGCACCGGGTCCTCGTCGAAGAAGTGCGGGCCCGTCTCCTCGACCGAGCCGGCCGGGGCGGCCGCGGCCGACGTGGGCCGGCCCGGGTTCGCGCCCGGCGGCGGCGCGAGCGATTCGCCGTCCGTCGGTGCCGGACGGCTGGTGCCCGGTACCCAGGAGGCACCGTTCCAGTACCGGACATATCCAGGAATGGACGGGTCCGGGTAATACCCTTCGCGGGGCCTGTCGTCACCTGGGGCCGGGGTTGGGGCGCTCATGTCCGTCGTCCGGTATCTGCTCGAGGGTCGATTGGGGGCCTCCACATCTATCAGACCGACGCAACAAGCACCGCCCGTCCCGTAGGACCCACTCCTTTCCGGGCAACCTCGTACACGTACTTCACAAGTACGGAATCGCCCCCGGAACAGGCCGGAAAAAAGTTCTGCGAACCCGCGTAATGATCCACCCCTCTCCGCGCTCTCCACTCGTACGGGACCGCCCACAGGACCCGCACGCGGCGCGAGAGAGGACACCCACGCCATGCATTACACGGTCGTAGAGCGCGAACTGGAGCTCAGGCTCATCCTGTCGCCCGAGCGCGGGGTTCCCGTGCCGGCCCGGCTGAGCTACCACAGCGACGATCCGTACGCCGTGCACATCACCTTCCACATCAACTCCGAGCACCCCGTGTACTGGACCTTCTCCCGCGATCTGCTGGTCGAGGGGGTGTTCCGGCCGTGCGGGCACGGGGACGTGCGGGTGTGGCCGACGAAGGTCGAGGGCCGCAGCGTCGTGCTGATGGCGCTGAGCTCGCCCGACGGGGACGCCCTGCTGGAGGCGCCGGCGGCGCAGGTGTCGGCCTGGCTGGAGCGGACGCTCAGGGTGGTGCCGCCGGGGACCGAGGGCGAGCAGCTGGGGATCGACGACGCGCTCGACCAGTTGCTCGCCCAGTGAGCCGTACCGACCGAAGGGACGGGTCAGAACAGCTTGCCCGGGTTCAGGATGCCCAGTGGGTCGAAGGCCTGCTTGATCGCGCGCTGCATCTCGATCCCCACCGGGCCGATCTCGCGCGCCAGCCACTCCTTCTTCAGGACGCCCACGCCGTGCTCGCCGGTGATCGTGCCGCCGAGTTCCAGGCCGAGGGCCATGATCTCGTCGAAGGACTCGCGGGCGCGCCGGGACTCGTCGGCGTCGGCCGCGTCGAAGCACACGGTCGGGTGGGTGTTGCCGTCGCCGGCGTGCGCGACGACGCCGATGGTGAGCTGGTGCTTCTCGGCGATCCGCTCGACGCCCTCGATGAGGTCGCCGAGCCGCGAGCGGGGCACGCACACGTCGTCGATCATCGTCACGCCCCGCACCGCTTCCAGCGCGGTGAGGGACAACCGCCGCGCCTGGAGCAGGAGTTCGGACTCGGCCGCGTCGTCCGCCGGGACCACCTGGGTGGCGCCGGCCGCCTCGCACAGTGCGCCCACGGCGGCGAGGTCGGGGGCGGGGTCCGGGGTGTCGAAGGCGGCCAGCAGCAGGGCCTCGGTCGTCTCCGGCAGTCCCATGTGCGCCAGGTCGTTGACGGCCTTGACCGTCGTACGGTCCATGAGTTCGAGCAGTGACGGGACGTGCCCGCCGGCCATGATCCGGCACACGGCGTCGCAGGCGGCGGCCGCGGACGCGAACTCGGCGGCGAGGACCAGCTGCTGCGGTGGCTGCGGCTTGAGCGCCAGGACGGCCCGTACGACGATGCCGAGCGAGCCCTCCGAGCCGACGAAGAGGCGGGTCAGGTCGTATCCCGCGACGCCCTTGGCCGTACGGCGGCCCGTGGACATCAGGCGTCCGTCGGCGAGGACCACGTCCAGGCCGAGGACGTACTCGGCCGTCACCCCGTACTTCACACAGCACAGGCCGCCCGAGGCGGTGCCGATGTTGCCGCCGATCGTGCACATCTCCCAGCTGGAGGGGTCCGGCGGGTAGTACAGGCCCTGTTCGCCCACCGCGCGGGAGAGGGCGGCGTTGATGACGCCGGGCTCGACGACGGCGATGCGGTCGACGGGGCTGATCTCCAGGATGCGGTCCATCTTGGTCAGGGACAGCACGATGCAGCCGTCGGAGGCGTTGGCGCCGCCCGACAGGCCCGTGCGGGCGCCCTGCGGGACGACGGGGACGCGCAGCTCGGTGGCGGTGCGCATGACGTGCTGGACCTCTTCGACCGTGCGCGGCAGGACGACCACGGCGGGGGCGCCGGCCGGGCAGAAGCTGGCCATGTCGTTGGCGTAGGAGGCCGTGACGTCGGGGTCGGTCAGGACGGCCTCGGCAGGCAGACCCGCGAGCAGCCGCTCGGTGAGGTCACCCCGGGCCTGGTCGGGTGCGGCTTCGGTACGGCTCATGATCACAGCGTGACACCCGGGGCCATCGGTGTGAACCCCGCGTACGGCAGCCGGGGTCGGGCGGGTGTGGTCGTCGTATTGACGCACGGTTTCACGCACAGTGATCGCCATGGAGAACAGCGCCACCGAGAACAGCGCCACGGAGCACGACACCTCGAAGAACGATGCCGCGAAGAACGCCGCCTCGAAGGACGACGCCTCGAAGGACGAGAACGACGCCTCTGAGAACGGGCAGCCCACGCCGGACCGCTCGCGCATCCGCCGGCGGGTGCTGATCGCGGCGGTGGCGGGGTGTGCGGTGCTCGGTGGGATGTTGGCGCTGCTGCCGTGGGGGACGACCGGGACGCGGGAGGCCGCGCCACCGGCGCCGGGTGCGCAGGCGCTCACCGCGGTCACCTCGGGGGTGCCGGCCGCGCTGCCCGATCTGGCGGTGCTGATCGACGAGAGGGAGGCCCACCTGCGGACGCATCCCAAGGACGCTCACTCGTGGGCGGTGCTGGGCGCGGCGTATGTGGAGCAGGGGCGGCGGACCGCGGAGCCGGTGAACTACCCGAAGGCGGAGAAGGCGCTGCGTACGTCGCTGAAGGTGCGGGCGAGGAACGCCGAGGCGCTGGACGGCATGGCGGCGCTGGCGAACGCGCGGCGGGACTTCCGGGCGGCGCTGACGTGGGGCGAGGCGGCTCTTCAGGTGAACCGGAAGCGGTGGACGACGTATCCGCAGCTGATCGACGCGTACACGGGGCTCGGCGAGTACAAGGCGGCCAAGCGGACCCTTGACCGGCTGCTGAAGCTGCGCTCGGGGCCGGCGGTGCAGGCGCGGGCGGCGGCCGTCTACCGGGACCGGGGCCGGCGTGAGGACGCGGCGGCGGCTCTGTCCGACGCGGCGGCGGCCGCCGAGGCGCCGGCCGAGCGGGCGGCGTATCTCGAACGGGCCGGTCAACTCGCTTGGGAACGCGGCGACTTGGAGGTGGCGCTGCGGCACTTCCAAGAGGCGGTACGTCTCGACCCCGACCAGCGGGCCGCGCTCGCCGGGCAAGGGCGGACGCTGGCCGCGCTGGGCCGCACGACGGAGGCGCTGAACGCCTACCGGGTGGCGCTCGCCAAGCAGCCGCGTCCCGAGTACGCGCTGGAACTGGGCGAGTTGTACGAGTCGCTGGGGCTGGGGCAGGCGGCCCGGGTCCAGTACGACCTGCTGCGGGAGCGGGCGGCGCAGGCCGCGGCGGGCGGGGTGGACGAGGAGCTGGTGCTGGGCCTCTTCGAGGCGGACCACGGCGACGCGCAGTCCGCCGTACGACGGCTGCGGACCGAATGGCGACGCCAGCCCGCGATCGCGGTGGCCGACGCGCTGGGGTGGGCGCTGCACCGGGCCGGGGAGGACAAGGCGGCGCTGAAGTACGCCAGGATCGCGACCGACAAGGCGCGTGGGGGCGGGGTGCGCAGCGCGCTGTACGTGTATCACCGGGGGATGATCGAGCGGGAACTGGAGCTGGCGGGGCCCGCCCGGCGGCATCTGCAGGAGGCGCTGCGGATCAACCCGCAGTTCTCACCGACGCGGGTGCCCCTGGCCGAGGCGGCGCTGGCGGCACTGGGCGAGCCGTCGATGGAGGACGTACCGGAGATGGACGCGAAGCCGCAGCAGGGGTGAGAGCCGCGGCGCCGGGTCCTCGGGCTGGGCGCGGCGTCGGGACCTCCGGCTGCGTGCGGCTTTGGTTCTCCGGCTGGGCGCGACGGCGGGTCGTCAGCCCGGCCGCGGCTGCGGGACCTCGGGCTGGGCGCGGCTACGAGTCCTCAGACCGGGCGCGGCTACGGGACCTCCGGCCGCCCCGGCTACGAATCCCCAGACGGGCGCGACTGCAGGCCCTCCGGCCACCGCGGCTGCGAGCCCTCAGACCGGACGCGACTGCGGGACCTCGGGCTGGGCGCGACTGCGGGACCTCAGACCGGACGCGACTGCGAGTCTTCCGGCCGCCCCGGCTACGAATCCCCAGACGGGCGCGACTGCAGGCCCTCCGGCCACCGCGACTGCAGGCCCTCCGGCCACCGCGGCTACGGGCCCTCAGACCGGGCGCGGCTACGGGACTCCCTGCCACCGCGGCTACGAGTCCCCAGACCAGGCGCGACTGCAGGCCCTCAGACCGGACGCGACTGCGGGACCTCGGGCCGGGCGCGACTGCGAGTCCTCAGACCGGACGCGGCTACGGGACCTCCGGCCGCCCCGGCTACGAATCCCCAGACGGGCGCGACTGCAGGCCCTCCGGCCACCCCGGCTGCGAGCCCTCAGACCGTGCGCGACTGCGGGACCTCGGACCGGGCGCGACTGCGAGTCCTCAGACCGGGCGCGGCTACGGGACCTCCCTGCCACCGCGGCTACAAGTCCCCAGACCGGACGCGGCTGCAGGCCCTCAGACCGCCCCCGGCTGCAGGTCCTCCGGTCGCGCGCGGCTGCAGGCCCTCCGGCCACCGCGGCTGCGGGCCCTCAGACCGCCCGCGGCTTGTAGTAGATCGAGAACCTGCGCTTCCCCTCCGGCCCGGACGCGAGCCCCAGGCACAGTCGTGCCGCGGAGCCGTGGCGGACGGCGAGGCCCTCCGGTTCGCGGTGGTCGAGGGAGTGGCCGGCCTCGGTGCGCTGCCGGTCGAGCAGTTCGCCGGTGCGGATGTCGAGGCAGGAGATGTGGGCGTTGCCGCGCATGGCGGGCGGGTTGGTCTTGGCGTCGTAGGCGGTGCCGGCCAGTTGGTAGAGGTGGTCGCCGTCCAGGGCGTACCCCTGGAAGGGGATCTCGGCGTTGGGGTGCGCGCCGGTCTGGGGGAAGTCGGCGACCGGGGCGGAGTAGTCGCGGGCGACGAAGGCGTCCAGGTCCCAGACGCGGTAGCGGGGCTCGCCGTCGACGCGGTGGCGTACGGCGATGCGCCGCGAGGTCATGCAGACCGAGGGCTGGTTGTGGGTGGAGCCCGGGATCGGGTGGCGGACCTTGACGTCCTCCCGCGTGCGGACGGCTCCGTCGGAGAAGCGGAACCGGGTGACGCCCCGGCCGTAGCCGCCCTTGGCGTCGGCCTCGGTCCAGATCCACACCGTGCCGTCGGGATCGTTCTGCACGCCCACACTGACGCCGTGCCCGAAGCCCTGGAGGTACATGTGGCCCAAGCGCTTGCCCTCGAGGTCGAGCTTGTTCAGGCACAGGTGACCGGCGACGCCGCCGCCCCGCCGCAGCTGAAGGGCGTACAGGTGCCGGTTCACCTCGTCGAAGGCGAACGACTGCAGGATCGTGGGCTCCCGCAGCGTCGCCTTCTTCCACAGCCAGCGCTCGGACGGTGCGGACAGGTCGAAACGGTCGGCCACTGCTCTCTCCCCGGTCGTGCGGGCACCCCCGTGGCGCCCGCACGTCTGGAGAGGCCCAACCGGGCCCATGTGGTTGCGCTTTCTACGAATTCACAGCTTTCGCAGGACTCGCAGGTTGCACAGGTTGCGCAGGCCTCGCAGGAGCCTCAGAGGTTGCCGCGCTTGGCCTGCTCCCGCTCGATCGCCTCGAACAGCGCCTTGAAGTTGCCCTTGCCGAAGCCCATCGAGCCGTGTCGCTCGATGATCTCGAAGAAGACGGTCGGACGGTCCTGGACCGGCTTGGTGAAGATCTGCAGCAGATAGCCGTCCTCGTCGCGGTCGGCGAGGATCTTCAGCTCGCGCAGGGTCTCGACGGGGACGCGGGTGTCGCCGACCCACTCGCCGAGGGTGTCGTAGTACGAGTCGGGAGTGTCGAGGAACTGCACGCCGGCCGCGCGCATCGTGCGTACCGTCGCCACGATGTCGTTGGTGTTGAGCGCGATGTGCTGGACGCCCGCGCCGCCGTAGAACTCCAGGTACTCGTCGATCTGGGACTTCTTCTTGGCGATGGCGGGCTCGTTGATCGGGAACTTGACCTTGAGCGTGCCGTCGGCCACGACCTTCGACATCAGCGCGCTGTACTCGGTCGCGATGTCGTCGCCCACGAACTCCTTCATGTTCGTGAAGCCCATGACCTTGTTGTAGAAGCCGACCCATTCGTTCATGCGGCCGAGCTCCACGTTGCCGACGCAGTGGTCGATGGCCTGGAACGTGCGCTGGGCGGGCGGTTCGACCATCGGTGCGGCGGAGACGAAGCCGGGGAGGTACGGGCCCTCGTAGCCGGTGCGCTCGACGAGGGTGTGGCGGGTCTCGCCGTACGTGGCGATGGCGGCCAGGACGACGGTGCCGTGCTCGTCCTTCAGCTCGTACGGCTCGGCCACCGAGCGGGCGCCGTGCTCGAGCGCGTAGGCGTACGCGCGGCGCGCGTCCGGCACCTCGATCGCGAGGTCGACGACGCCGTCGCCGTGCTCGGCCACGTGCTGGGCGAGGAAGTGGCCCCAGGTGGTGGCGGGCTTGATGACGGAGGTGAGGACGAAGCGCGCCGAGCCGTTCTCCAGCACGTAGCTCGCGGTCTCACGGCTGCCGTTCTCCGGTCCGGAGTAGGCGACCAGCCGCATGCCGAAGGCGGTCGAGTAGAAGTGCGCCGCCTGCTTGGCGTTGCCCACGGCGAAGACGACCGCGTCCATTCCCTTGACCGGGAAGGGGTCGGCCTGCCGGGTGGTGTCGGGAGTGTGGTGTGTGGTCTGCGTCATAGGCGCAGCCTCACTCCGGTGGGGCAAGGTGCGCAATAGTTCGCCTGTTCACTGGGCATTATGACCAGTGCAGTGGCCGTTTCTGCGGGCTCTCTGTACAGGATGACCACCCCGAGTAGGGAGACGAGGCGGGCTGCTGTGGCGATCGATCATCTGGACGGGCGGATCATCGTGCTGCTGGCGCGGGAACCGCGGATCGGGGTGCTGGAGATGTCCCGGCGGCTGGGGGTGGCCCGCGGGACCGTGCAGGCGCGGCTGGACCGGCTTCAGTCGAACGGAGTCATCCGCGGGTTCGGGCCCGAGGTGGATCCGGCCGCGCTCGGCTATCCGGTCACCGCGTTCGCCACACTGCAGATCCGGCAGGGGCAAGGGGCCGACGTACGGGCGCACTTGGCGACCGTGCCGGAGGTGCTGGAGCTGCACACGACCACCGGGACCGGGGACATGATGTGCCGCCTCGTGGCGCGTTCCAACGCCGATCTCCAGCGTGTGATCGACCGGGTTGTCGGTTTCGATGGGATCGTCCGGGCCTCCACCGCGATCGTGATGGAGAACCCCGTTCCGCTGCGGATCATCCCGCTGGTGGAGCAGGCGGCCGAGGACCGGGAGAGCAGCTAGCCACGACCTGGTGGGGTGAGTCCGAGTGAGCTTCTGGGAGTACCTGGGCAACCGTCACCAGCAGCTGCTCACCGACGCCTACCAGCACGCCAGTGCCGTCTTCCAGTGCATGGTCGTGGCGACCCTGCTCGGCGTGCTGATCGGTGTGGCCACCTACCGCAGCGACCTGGCCGGCAACCTCGCCACCATCAGTACCTCGACCATCCTGACCATTCCGTCGCTCGCCATGATCGGTCTGCTGATCCCGATCGTGGGGCTGGGCGTGGCGCCCACGGTGATCGCGCTGACGCTGTACGGGCTGCTGCCGATTGTGCGCAACGCGATCGTCGGGCTGCGCGGTGTCGATCCGTCGCTGGTGGACGCGGCCCGGGGCATCGGGATGTCCCGGCCGGCCCAGCTGCTGAGGGTGGAGCTGCCGCTGGCCTGGCCGCCGATCCTGACCGGGATCCGGGTCTCGACGCAGATGCTGATGGGCATCGCGGCGATCGCGGCGTACGCCTCCGGCCCCGGCCTCGGCAATGTGATCTTCCGCGGCCTGGCCTCGCTGGGCAGCGCGAACGCGCTCAACCAGGTACTCGCGGGCACGCTCGGGATCATCGTCCTGGCGCTGCTGTTCGACGCCGCGTATGTCCTGCTCGGGCGGCTGACCATTCCCAGGGGGATCCGTGCCTGAGACGTCCGGGGCGGGTACGACGGGTGCCACGGCCGGTGCCGGAACAGGTGCCACGACCGGTGCCACGATCGAGCTGGAGAACCTGAGCAAGCGGTACCCGGGCAATCCCAACCCCGCCGTCGACAACGTCAACATGGAGATCAAGGCGGGCGAGACGGTCATCTTCGTCGGCCCGTCCGGGTGCGGGAAGTCGACGACGCTCAAAATGATCAACCGGCTGATCGAACCGACCGGTGGCCGCATCCGCATCAACGGCGAGGACGTCACCGACATCGACCCGGTGAAGCTGCGCCGCAAGGTCGGCTACGCGATCCAGTCCGCCGGCCTGTTCCCGCACATGACGGTCGCGCAGAACATCGCGCTCGTGCCGAGGATGATCGGCTGGTCGAAGGCGCGGATCGCGTCGCGGGTCGAGGAGTTGCTCGACCTGGTCGGCCTGGACCCCGGGGAGTTCCACGGCCGCTATCCGCGTCAGCTCTCCGGCGGTCAGCAGCAACGCGTGGGCGTGGCGCGGGCGTTGGCGGCCGATCCGCCCGTCCTGCTGATGGACGAGCCGTTCGGCGCGGTCGACCCGATCACCCGTGATCATCTCCAGGACGAGTTGATCAGGCTGCAGCACGAGCTGCACAAGACGATCGTCTTCGTCACGCACGACTTCGACGAGGCGATCAAGCTCGGTGACCGTATCGCCGTGCTGCGCGAACGGTCGCACATCGCTCAGTTCGACACCCCCGAGGCGATCCTCACCAACCCGGCGGACGACTTCGTGTCCGGGTTCGTGGGCGCCGGGGCGGCGCTGAAGCGACTGAACCTCACCCGCGTACGGGATGTGGAGGTCACCGACTATCCGACGGTGACCGTCGACGACCCGCTCCAGGAGATCTTCAACCGGCTCCGGTCCAGCGGCACCAACGAGATCCTGCTCCTCGACAAGCGGGGCCGGCCGTACAAGTGGCTCCGGCGCGGCGACCTGATGCGGGCCAGGGGTTCGCTGGCGCGGGCGGGGACGCTGGTGCACGACACGGTGACCCGGGACGCCACGCTGCGGGACGCCCTGGAGGCGGTGCTCATCGACAACGCGGGGCGGGTCGCGGTGACCGGGCGGCGCGGTGAGTACACCGGTGTCGTCGACATGGAGACGCTGATGAACTCCGTGCACGAGCTGCTGGAGGCCGACCGGCTGGAGGCGCTGGAGGCCCAGCACGAGCTGGAAGGGGCCCGGGCCGACCGGACCCATGCCGAGCAGGAGGGCAACGGAGGGGAGGCGAAGGCGTGACCGCTCCCGAAGCGCCCAAGGCGTCCGACGTTCAGGCCCGGGAGAGCCAGGAGACCCCGGAGACCCAGGAGCCCCAGGAGGGCGAGAAGGGCGTGGCGGGCGTGGCGGCCGAGGAGGCCGCCCCCTCCCCCACCCCCACGAAGCCCCCGGCCCGCAAGGTGAGTTGGCAGAAGCTGACCGTCCTGCCCGCCCTGCTGGTGGCGATGCTGCTCGCGACCTGGCTGTGGTTCCAGCAGGCCGACCTGGACCCGGTCTCCGAGAACGCGCTGTCGAACGGCCAGGTATCCAAGGCCCTGTGGCAGCACATCCAACTCACGGTGATCTCCACCTTCTTCGTGCTGATCATCGCGATCCCGTTGGGGATCCTGCTCACCCGGCGGGCGTTCCGAAAAGCCACCCCCGTGGCCATGGCGTTCGCCAACATGGGCCAGGCGACCCCCGCGATCGGCCTGCTCGCCCTGCTGGTGATCTGGCTGGGCATCGGCCGCAGGGCGGCCCTGATCGGCATGATCGCCTACGCCGTCCTGCCCGTGCTGTCCAACACGATCGCCGGCCTGAAGGCGAACGACCCGACGCTGCTGGAGGCGGCGCGCGGCATCGGCATGTCCCCGACGGGGGTCCTGACACGGGTGGAACTACCGCTCGCGGTCCCCCTCATCCTCGCGGGCGTGCGTACGGCCCTGGTCCTGAACGTCGGTACGGCGACCCTGGCGGTCTTCGGCGGAGGCGGCGGCCTGGGCGTGCTGATCACGGCCGGCATCACCAACCAGCGCATGCCGGTACTGGTGCTGGGCTCGATCCTCACGGTCGCGCTGGCCCTGCTGGTGGACTGGCTGGCATCGCTGGCCGAACTGCTGCTGCGGCCACGGGGGTTGGAGACATGAGGCGCCGCGCCGGCCTGCTACTGGCAGCGGGGCTGCTGACGGTGCCCTCGGGCTGCGGCCTGACGAGCGGCTCCCCCATGGCCGACGACGTGCAGGCCGGCACGATCGGGCGGGGCGAGCCGCTGAAGGGCGCCGACCTGACGGTGACGTCGAAGTCGTTCACCGAGCAGCTCATCCTCGGCGCGATCATGGGCATCGCCTTCGAGGCGGCCGGCGCGGAGGTACTCGACCGCACCGGAATCCAGGGCTCCATCGGCAGCCGCGAGGCGGTCAGGAAGGGGGACGCGGACGCCGGGTACGAGTACACGGGCACGGCCTGGATCACGTACCTGGGCCGCAGCGATCCCATTGACGACCCGCACGAGCAGTGGGAGGCGGTGCGCGAGGCCGACGCGAAGAACGGGGTGAGCTGGCTGGCGCCCTCCGCGCTGAACAACACCTACGCCCTGGCGATGAACCAGGACAACCACAAGAAGTACGGCACGGACACGCTCTCCGACGTGGCCGCACTGTCGAAGTCCGACCCCGACGCCGTGACGCTCTGCGTGGAGGTCGAGTTCGCCAACCGGGCGGACGGGCTGCCGGGCATGCAGCAGGAGTACGGGATGAGCGTACCGACGAAGAACATCACCCAGATGGACACCGGGATCATCTACACCCAGGCCGCGAAGGGGAGTTGCACCTACGGCGAGGTCTTCACGACGGACGGCCGCATCAAGTCGATGAACCTCGTGGTCATGCAGGACGACAGGAAGTTCTTCCCCAACTACAACGCCGCCCCCATGATCAACTCCGAGACCCTGAAGAAATGGCCGGCGATCGCGGACGTCCTCGACCCGATCACCAAGAAGCTGAACAACGCGGTGGCGCAGGACCTCAACGCGAAGGTGGATGTGGATGGGGAGGATCCGCATCAGGTGGCGTTGGACTGGATGAAGGCGGAGGGGTTCGTGCAGTAGCAGCCGGCGCGGCGCACTAGCAGCTCGGAACCGACCCCTCCCCCGACTCCAGCGCCTCCAGCGCGCCCACCGCCCCCTTCAGCGTGGTCACCGGGATCAGGCGCAGGCCCTTCGGGAGTTCTGCCTTTGCGTCGGAGCACTCGTCCTTCGGTACCAGGAATACCGTCGCCCCGTCCCGCTTGGCCGCCTGGGTTTTCAGGGATACGCCGCCGACCGCGCCGACCTTGCCGGCGGCGTCGATCGTGCCCGTGCCGGCGATGGTGCGGCCGCCGGTGAGGTCGGCGCCGGCGCTGTCCAGCTTGTCGACGATGCCCAGGGAGAAGAGGAGGCCGGCGCTGGGGCCGCCCACGTCGGCGAGCTTCAGGGTGACCTTGATGTTCTTGTCGTTGAGGTCCAGGTAGTTCAGCGCGGCCTCGGTGGCGGCGTCCTGGGACTCCTTCATCTGCTCGGTGTTGTACTTCTCGATCTCCTGGGTGCTGCGGCCGCTCGGATAGACCGAGTCGCGCGGCATGACCGCCTTGTCCGTGCTGAACCAGGCGTCGATCACGTCGCCGAGTGTCACCTCCGTGTCGGGCGAGGTCGCCTCGATCGTCGTCATGCGCAGCTCGCCGGTCGTGTCCCGGGTCGGCGCACCGGAGATCGTGATCACCGGTTCGCCCTTGTTCTCGCCCAGCACGTCCGCCGTCAGGCCGGGCTGCGTCAGCGAGAACGGCAGCGGCGCGAAGACGGCCGTGGCGAGCAGGGCCGCGACCGGCAGGGCGCAGACGGCGAGGGCCTGGGGGCGCGTGAGACGAGAGAACACGGGATCAATCTAACGTGGCGGCGGGTTCCGGCCAGGCGCAGGTCGGAGCTGCCCACCAGTGCCCAGGTCAGCCGCCCCAAGCCGACTGCCTCAGGTCAGCCGCCTCACGTCGCGTACAGGTCTCGCCGTTCCCTCGTGAAGCGCCGCAGCGCGCCCGGCAGCGGCTCCACCCCGATGCCCGGCGACCTCGGGACGGGCAGATGGCCGTCGACCAGCACGAACGGCTCCGTGATGTCCTCGGCGAAGTAGCGGCTGGAGGCGGAGGTGTCCCCGGGGAGCGTGCAGCCGGGCAGGGCCGCGAGTGCCAGGTTCGGGGCGCGGCCGATGCCCGTCTCCAGCATTCCGCCGCACCACACCGGCACCCCGTGGGCGTGCGCCACGTCATGGACGCGCCGCGCCTCCAGGTATCCCCCGACCCTCGCGGGCTTCACGTTCACGGCTCGGCAAGCGTCCATCGCGATCGCGGACGCGGTGTCGCGGGCGTTGTGCAGGGATTCGTCGAGGCAGACGGGGGTCTCGAGGCGCTGCTGGAGGCGGGCGTGGGCGTACAGGTTGTTCTCGTCCAGCGGCTCCTCGATCAGCAGCAGCCCGAACTCGTCGAGGCGCCGCAGATGCTCGGCGTCCGCGAGGGTGTACGCCGTGTTGGCGTCGACCTGGAGCGGCAGGTCCGACCCGAAGCGCTCGCGCACAGCCCGTACCGGTTCCAGGTCCCAGCCGGGTTCGATCTTCAGCTTGATCCGGACGTAGCCCTCGGCGAGATACCGCTCGACGTCGTCCAGCAATGCGGCGACGGTCTCCTTGATGCCGACGGACACACCCGCCGGCACCCGCTCCCGCACCGCCCCGAGATACGTCGCCAGCGACATCCCGTACGACCGCAGCTCCGCGTCGAGGACCGCCGTCTCCAGCGCCGCCTTCGCCAGCTCGTGCCCCTTGATCTTCGCCATCGCCGGAGCGAGATGGGCCGTACCGAGCACGGGGAGGGCGGCGACGCGCGGCAGCAGGAAGTCGCGCAGCACGATCTCCGCGCCGGCCACGAACTCCGAGCAGTACAGCGGCTCGGGGTCGGCCGCGAACTCCGACCAGCCCTCGGCCGTGTCCGTGACGACGTGCAGCAGGAAGGTGTCCTTCGTGGTCATCGTGCCGAAGGACGTACGGAAGGGGGCGACCAGCGGGACCGCCACGTGGACGACCTCGACGCGTTCGAGTTTCATACGTCGGCGCCCTCGCGGTCGCGGTCGCGGTCATGGTTGCCGTCGCGGGTGAGCGTGTACCAGCCGTCCCGGGACATCCCCGTCGCCCTGAACCCGTCGGCGAAGGCCTTCGTGAACACCTCGCGCACGGCCCGCCGCCAGCGCAGCGCCAGCTCGGGTTCGGCCGCCCGCAGCGCCACGATGTCGTCCGGGACCCGGCACCAGACGTGGCGCTCGTCGAGGTCACGGCGGGCGAGCGGGGC
Source organism: Streptomyces cyaneus (assembly GCF_004028635.1). GTDB lineage: Bacteria > Actinomycetota > Actinomycetes > Streptomycetales > Streptomycetaceae > Streptomyces > Streptomyces cyaneus. Next base: position 1,475,081 of record NZ_ML138678.1, read on the forward strand.
GCCGTCGGGGGCGGTGTGCGTGGTGGGCGCGGCCGCGCGATCACCGGTGCCGCCGATGTCGCCGCTGCCGCCGGTGTCGTACGACTGTCCCGGCCCGGTCAGGTCCCAGGCCACCGCCAGCCGGTCGGTCTCGTCGCCGTCGTTCACGCCGTCCGCCATGGGGCCGTAGAAGTCGACGAGGTACTCGGTGCCCACGGCGCCCAGCTTCACGAAGTTGAACCGGGCGTTCCGGCCGACCAGCGGATCGAAGGTCCAGCGCATGGTGCGTGCCCCGAGTTCCAGCGCCCAGGCCCGCTGAGCCTGCTTGACCTGCGCCCCGAGCCCCCGGTCGGCGGCGGTGAGGAGGGAGTACGTCTCTCTGGACGCGGGCGGCCCGAACACCGCGACGGACGCCCCGGCCAGCCGCGTCCCGTCGTACGCGGCATGCACCGCGCCACCCGCGTGCGCGAGGCTGTTCAGCGTCTCGGGCAGTAACGGCGGGGCACTTCGGGGCGTGTCCCATACGTCGCTGAAGTAGTCGGCGACGGCCGCGAACCCGGCGACGTCGTGGACGGTGCGGATGCTGAGTGAGGTCATGTGTCGAGTGTCGGAGGCCGCGCAGGCCCTGCCTAGAGCGCGAGCGCACCGGGCCTCGCCCCGCCTGGAGCACGCGGGCACGCGGCACGCGGCCTCCGAAACAGACACACCTCAGCGCAGCGCCTCCGCCACCTCCCGTGCCGCGTCCATGACCCGCGGTCCCACCCGCTCCGGCACCGCGTCGGCCAGCATCACCACACCCACGCTGCCCTCGACGCCCGTGACCCCGAGCAACGGCGCGGCCGCCCCGCTCGCTCCCGCCTCCAACTCGCCGTGGGTCAGGGTGTATCCGGGATCGTCCAGCGGCTGCTGCCGGGCGGCGAGTATCGCCCGGCCCGCGGCCCCACGGTCCAGGGGGTGCCGGAAACCGGCCCGGTAGGCCACGTGATAGTCCGTCCACGTCGGCTCGACCACGGCGACGGCCAGTGCCTCCGTGCCGTCCACCAGCGTCAGATGGGCCGTCGCCCCGATGTCCTCGGCCAGCGATCGCAGCGCGGGCAGCGCCGCCTCCCGTACCAGCGGATGCACCTGTCGGCCCAGTCGCAGCACGCCGAGCCCGACCCGGGCGCGGCCGCCCAGGTCACGGCGTACGAGTGCGTGCTGTTCAAGCGTGGCGAGCAGCCGGTACACGACGGTCCGGTTCACGCCCAGTTTGTTGGAAAGCTCGGTGACGGTCAGCCCATGGTCCGTATCGGCCAGCAGCTTGAGGACGCGCAGTCCTCGGTCGAGCGTCTGAGAGGTCTCCGCGGTCACGACGCCCACTCCTTAAGTGGTGAGGTCGGCGACCCCCTCGCGGCGGATGCGTGCACCGAGTCCCGTCGGTGACGCGCTTCAGAGGCCGCCGATCGGCCGGCGGCCCGGGCTGTCCCGAACCGCGTCGCTTCACGGCTGCGCTCCGCGGCGGCGCTGCCACGGGGCGTGTGCGTAGCGGGACATTAGCGAAGCCGGTTCGCTGAGCGGAAGGCTACGTCCAGAATCCGGGCAGTGGCCGGTGCGGACCACGCCGGTTCGTCCTGATATACGGGGCGTGAAACGCCCCTCGGGGGCGCGGGGCTGTGCCGATATGCGGCTCCGCCGCGCGGGCGCGACCAGCCCCCACCGGCCTGCAGCAAAAACACGACGGACACCCCCTGACAGGAACCCGCCAAGGCCCAGCGGCCCGCGGCCCGCGGCCCGCGTCACTTCATCCGCGTGGCCCACTCCTGCACCTTGGCGATCCGCTGCCGCAGCTGCCCCGCCGTGGCCTCGGCGCTCGGCGGCCCGCCGCACACCCGCCGCAGCTCGGTGTGGATCACGCCGTGCGGCTTGCCGCTCTGATGGACGTACGCGCTGACCATGGTGTTGAGCTGCTTACGGAGCTCCATCATCTCCTTGTGCGAGACGACGGGCCGCCGCTCGGCGGGCAGCTCCAACAGGTCGGCCTCGGCGTCCGGCTTCTTGCGGCTGTGCGCGATCTGCCGAGCCTGCCGCTTCTGAAGCAGGAGCTGGACCTGATCGGGCTCCAGCAGCCCCGGAATCCCGAGGTAGTCCTGCTCCTCCTCACTCCCCGGGTGGGCCTGCATGCCGAACTCGGCGCCGTCGTACAGCACCCGGTCGAAGACGGCCTCGGACTCCAGCGCCTCGAAGGAGAACTGCTCCTGCTCGCCGGTGTCCTCGTCCTGTTCCTTGTTCGCCTCCTCCATCTCCTTCTCGGATTCGGCGTACGGGTCCTCCTCGCCCTCCTTCTTCGGCTTGTCGAGGGCGTGGTCGCGCTCGACCTCCATCTCGTTGGCGAAGGTGAGGAGGTCGGGGACGGTCGGGAGGAAGACGGAGGCGGTCTCACCGCGCCGGCGTGACCGTACGAAGCGGCCGACGGCCTGGGCGAAGAAGAGCGGGGTGGAGATGGTGGTGGCGTAGACCCCGACGGCCAGCCGGGGCACGTCGACCCCCTCGGACACCATCCGCACCGCGACCATCCACCGGTCGTTGTTGCCGCTGAAGTCGTCGATCCGCTTGGACGCCCCGGCGTCGTCGGACAGGACGAGGGTCGCCTTGGTGCCGGTGATCTCGCGGATGAGCTTGGCGTAGGCGCGGGCGGAGTCCTGGTCGGAGGCGATGACGAGCGCGCCGGCGTCGGGGATGGCCTTCCTGACCTCGGTCAGCCGCTGGTCGGCGGCGCGCAGCACGCTGGGCATCCACTCACCGCGCGGGTCGAGGGCGGTACGCCAGGCCTGCGATACGGCGTCCTTGGTCATGGGCTCGCCGAGCCGCGCGGCGATTTCGTCGCCGGCCTTGGTCCGCCAGCGCATGTTGCCGCTGTAGGAGAGGAAGATGACGGGCCGCACGACATGGTCGGCCAGCGCGTTCCCGTACCCGTAGGTGTAGTCGGCCGCGGACCGCCGGATCCCGTCGTTGCCTTCTTCGTACGTGACGAAGGGGATGGGGTTGGTGTCGGACCGGAAGGGCGTACCGGTGAGCGCGAGCCGTCGCGTGGCGGGCTCGAAGGCCTCGAGGCAGGCCTCGCCCCAGGACTTGGAGTCACCTGCGTGATGGATCTCGTCGAGAATCACCAGGGTCTTGCGCTGCTCGACCCGATTCCGGTGGAGCATGGGCCGCACGCCGACACCGGCGTAGGTGACGGCGACGCCCTGGTAGTCCTTGCCGAGCGGGCCCGCGCTGTACTCGGGGTCGAGCTTGATCCCTATCCGCGCGGCGGCCTCGGCCCACTGCTTCTTCAGATGCTCGGTCGGCGCGACCACGGTGACCTGCTGCACGACATGGTGGTGCAGCAGCCAGGAGGCGAGCGTCAGGGCGAAGGTCGTCTTCCCGGCGCCGGGCGTGGCGACCGCGAGGAAGTCACGCGGCTGCTCCTGGATGTACTTCTCCATCGCCCCCTGCTGCCAGGCACGCAGCTTGCTGGCGGTGCCCCAGGGGGCGCGGCCGGGGAAGGCGGGTGACAGGTGGTGCGAGTGTGAGGCAGAGCTGGAGCTGGCGGCGGTGGTAGTCACGGTCTCCGGGGTGGGTTGGGCGGCTCGGCTACGTATGACAACCGGGCCACCCTACCGGCGGCCCGGTTGGGTCAACGCACGGACCGGGCCGGGTCGCTCGCGGGTGGGATCGAGGTCACACTCAGCGCGCGAAGCGCGGCAGCTGGGCTGCGATCTTGGGCACGTCCAGCGCGCCCTGGCAGACGTCCAGCACGAACCGCTCGGCCTCGTCCACGTCGAAGTCCGAGTCCAGGGGGTGCCCATTCATGTGCAGAAAGACCCAGGTCGCGTACCAGGCGATGCGCTTGTTCCCGTCGACGAGGGCATGGTTGCGGGCAAGGGACTCCATCAGCGCAGCGGCCTTCTGCCATACGTCCGGATAGGCGTCCTGCCCGAACACGCTCGACTGGGGACGCGCCAGCGCGGAATCCAGCAGCCCGTAGTCGCGCACCTCGTCCGCTCCGAGTCGCTGCGCCAGGTTCAACAGCTCGGGCAGAGTGAGGTAGTGCATCAGGCGAGCCTCCGGTTCAGCTCCGCGCTGGCCTTCAGCACGTGCTCGGCAGCCTCGTTGAACAGCCGTGAGTGCTCGTTTATGGCCGCGATCACCGCGTCGTGCGCGAAGGCCTGCATGCTGCGCCCTTCCGCCGCCGCGCGCTCACGCAGGGCGTCGAGCTCTTCGTCCGAGAATCGCAGGTTCAGTCCAGCCATACCTCGACGGTACTACGCGGTACCAATCAGTGTCACGGGGATTCCGTGCGCAACCGCGTAGTCACCCAAGCCCCCACCAACGCCACCCCCGCCATCGGCAGGAACACCGCCGCGAAGGCCGCCGGATGCGAACCGGACGCCGACCCGGCCGCCGCCGTCGCCGTATGGCTCACCGCGCCGCCCCCCAGCGCCGCGAAGGCCGCACCGCCCGCGGCGAGCAGGATCACGTTGGAGAGGGCGTCGGAGATCTGAAGCGCGGCGGAGTTGGTGCCGGCCTCCTCGGGGGCCGAGAGGTGGAGCAGGAGCACACTGGCGGAGGAGATCACCAGCCCCATCCCGAAGCAGCCGAACGCCCACGCGACGGCGAGGCTCCACGCCGGCACGGACTCGATCAGCACACTCGGCGCGGCGGCGATGGCGGCCGCCACCAGCACCATCCCCAGCGTCATCAGGCGTTCCCGATACGGCTCCACCCGCGGCCGCGACTGCATCCACGACCCCAGCGCCCACGTCACGCCGCCCGCCGCGAGCGAGAACCCGGCGAGCGTCGGCGACAGCCCCCGTTGGGTGACCAGCATCAGCGGCACGAAGGACTCGGCCGCGATGAACGACCCCGCGGCGACCCCGCGCAACAACACCACGGACGGCAGCCCGCGCGCCGCCCGGTACGTGCCGCGCGGGAGCAGCCCGAACACGGCCGGCACGAGCAGCGCGGCGCCGGCGACGCCGGGGACGAGGGAGAGCCACCGCAAGTCCTGGGCGGCGTACTGCAACAGCCCCGCGCCGAGGGAGATACCGAGCGCGAGCCGGATACGGCGCCGGTCGAAGGAGGCGCCGCGGGCGGAATCGGCCGAGCCGTCGATCGGCCCTCCCGCCCGCCGCCGTATCTGCGGCAGCGCGAGGGCGAGCGGAAACACGACGAGCACCGGAATCCCGACGAACACCCAACGCCAGCCCAGATGCTCGGTCACCGCCCCGGAAGCCAGCGGCCCCACGATCGACGGCACGACCCAGCTCGCCGAGAACGCCGCCATGATCGCCGGCCGCAACCGTTCGGGGTAGGCCCGCCCGACGACGACGTACAACGCGACGATCACCAACCCGCCCCCGAGCCCCTGCACGGCCCGCCCGAGAATGAACAGCCACATGGCGCCGGCGGTCCCGGCCAGCAGAAGCCCGGCACCGAAGGAAGCGATGCCCGTGGTCAGCGCCCCCAACGGCCCCCGCCGGTCCGACCACTGCCCCGCCAGCACCATCCCGAACAGACTGGTGGTGAAGTACCCCGAGAACGCGAAGGCGTACAACGACACCCCGTCCAGCTCCCGCGCGGCCACCGGCATGGCCGTCCCAACTGCGGTTGCCTCGAAGGCGATGAGCAGCACGACGGAGACGATCCCGATACTGAGAGCCCGATACGACCGACTCAGCACGGTCTCCTCGGAGTCGGAACCCGAGGGAACATCGGAGGTCTTCGCGACACCGGCATCGCGCGGATCAAGGGCAGTCATGCCCGCCAGCGTAAGGGCCACAACCAACTTTGACCCCTGTCGAGAGACGGCCCCCTCCTGAGACCTTGGTCGTACGACCGGCGGGATCGCGGGATTCATGAACGGGGTGTGGCAGTCCCATTGCAGGGTCGGCGATTTCCTTGAGCCACTCCAGGGCCGACCCGTACGGTCGAACCACCGATCAAGGCCGTGTGCCCGAGTGGTTCAGGGGCTCGCCTGCAAAGCGAGTTACGTGGGTTCGAATCCCGCCACGGCCTCTACTGCCTTGACCAGGCAGGACTAAGGGCGGCACCCGCTTGAGGGTGCCGCCCTTTCGCTGATGCGGCAGCAGTTGTACTCCCGGCAGACGACACGAGTGGCCGGTGGGGCGGGGCTCGGCGAGGCTCTCCATAGACTCGCCGCCTCAGGAGCGTGGCGGCAGGGCGAAAGGACCACAGTGACCTACTCCGCCAACGGCGCACCGAGCCGCCGAATCCTGAACTGCATTCCGTCCCGCGACACCGAGCGGGACTGGCTGCCCCGCGCTGCTTTCGAGGCCGACCTGCTGAGAGAGACGCCCGCGGCGGCGGCTCCGAACAAAGTGGATCTCCGGGAGCCGTGGTGGCCGATCGGAAATCAGCTGGACACGGGCTCCTGTGTCGGATGGGCGACCGCCGACTCCGTACTCCGCCGGTGCTTCGTGGCGGCCGGCAAACTGGCCCAGGACGATCGCCTGTCCGTCCGCTACATCTGGATGGCGTCCAAGGAAACCGACCAGTACGTCAGCCAGCCCACCACCTTCATCGAGGAAGCGGGCACCAGCCTGAAGGCGGCCCTGGACATCGCCCGCAAGTTCGGGGCGGTTCGCGAGAGCGAGCTTCCGTTCAACGGGCAGCTGTACCCGGGCACCACTGCGGGCTTCTACGCCCGTGCGGCCCAACTGCGGATCGCGTACTTCAACCTGGGCCGGAATCCGGAGGAGTGGCGCCGCTGGCTGGCTTCCGACGGCGGGCCGATCCTGGTCCGGCTCGACGTGGACCGGACGTGGGACGAAGCGGGCGACACCGACGGCAAACTGGACGTGTACAAGACGGAGACCAGGCGCGGCGGCCACGCGGTCGCCATCGTCGGCTACACCACCGATCGCCGCTTCATCATCCGCAACAGCTGGGGCACCGACTGGGGACGCGAAGGCTACGGCTACGCATCGGAGGAGTACGCGACACAGGCATTCACCGAAGCGTACGGCGTGAGGGTCTGACGGGGACGGTGCCGCCCAGGCGGTTCGATTCCCGCCACGGCCTCCATCTCCATCTCCATCTCTCCGCTCTCCACCTTCCTCCCCCGCCCCTCCCCTCCATCTCCTCAAATGGCAGCACAACCCTGGGCCCCCTCCAGATGTCCAGGACATGACTGGACGGCAAAGCTCCGGTCGCCGTGCTTCCTGTCCCGACGAGGAGACCCATCCGTGCGCCAGCGCATCCGCCCCTCGCACATCCGCCCCTCGGCGGCCTTCGTGGCCGCTGCCGCGATCGCCGCGGCCGTTCCCACGGTCGTCGCTCCCGCGGCGTATGCCGAGGAGGGTGAGCCCTCCCTGGTGATCTCGAATCTGCCGCGTACGTCTCCCAAGCCCGGTGAGGTGTACGACGAGTCCGTCGTCATCACCAACAAGGGCACCGCGGCCGCGGACGGCGTCACCTTCCGGATCCGGCTGACCCGGGGGCTCGACTTCCCCGAGTCCGTGGCGGGCTGCACCTACTCGACCATCGAGAGCCAGGTCCGGCAGGCGCTCTGCGAGCTCGACACGGTCATCGAGCCCGGCGCCTCCGTCGAGACCCCCGTGCGGTTCAAGGCGCTGCCCAAGGCGCTGATGGAGGCCGTCGAGTACGGCACCTCGCCCACCGGTGAGGCTCCGGGCGAGGGATTCACCGACAGCTACCAGCGTGTGACCCTCAGGGCGGACAGCTCGGCCGACCTCGTCGCGATCGGCGACGAGACCGAGGCGCTCCCCGGCGACAAGCAGTCGTTCACCGTGAAGCTCCGCAACGACGGCCCCGGTTGGATCCAGAACCAGGAGAGCGACGACCTCACCGCACTCATGGTGCAGATCCCGCCGGGCACCGTCGCCGTCGAAGTGCCCAAGGAGTGCAAGCCGTTCGGGATCGACGGCCCGACCGGCCCCTCGGCTCCGGGCAAGCCCCGCTACGTCTGCCGGCCCGAAGGCGCCATCATCGAGGTCGGCGAGACGTACGCCTACACCTTCCTGGTGAAGATCAACGAGACCGCGCAGGACACCAAGGGTGAGGTGAAGGCGACCTCCATCTACGACATCCACCCGTGGTTCGACAAGAACCCCGCCAACGACAAGGCCTACATCAGCATCGACCTCCCCAGCGACTACGAACCCGGCCCCTCCACCACCGGCGGCTCGACGGGCGGCGGCTCCACCACGGGCGGCAACGGCAACGACCCCGACGGCCAGTCCACCGGCGGCACGGGCAGCACCGGCAGCACGGGCTCCACGTCCGCCGGCACCTCCACGGGCACCTCGACCGGCGGCTCCAGCACCGGCTCCGTCGACGGCAACCTGGCGAGCACCGGCTCCGACGGCACCCCGCTCATAGCCGGTGCCGCAGCCGCCGCGGCAGCCCTGGGCGGCGCCCTGGTCCTGGCCGTACGCCGCCGCCGCGCCGCCACCCAGTCCTCCTGACGGCAGCGGCCTCCTGACGGCACCCCCTGAGGCCGGCGGCAAATCCTGCCCCCGTCCTCAGGGACACGGCGTCATCCGCGCGCGACGTGAGCCTGGAGCAGGCGCGGCGAGTTCTCGAACCCCTGACGGCCATACGCAGGGATCGCCCTAGGTGAGGAGTGGACGGTGACCCGCTCCAGCCCGAGGTCCCTCGCCTTGGCCAGGGTCTCGGTGATCAGTCGGCCGCCGAGCCCCGCGTCGCGCGCCTCCGGGACCACGTACACGCACTGCAGATCACCGGATGCCCGGTGCAGCGCGTGCGGCGTCGGTACGCGGTGGACCACCGCCAGCCACGCCATGCCGATGATCCCGCGGTCACCGCTGAGGTCCCCGTCGACGAGGACCATGCAACGGTGCGAGGAGGCGTTCTGCTCGGCCCAGGTGACGAAGTGACGTACGAAGGTGTCGTGGTCGACGGCTGCCGGCGCCGCGCCGTCGTTCTCGAGGATCCACTGCCACCGCAGTCTTGCGACGGCCGCTAACTCACCCGGTCCGACCGGGCGGACGATGACGTTCTCCATTCGGGCATTGTCGATCTCCCGCACCACAGGCTGCCCGTCACCTCACCGCACCCCGCCCACCGACTCCAGCACCCCACTCGCCTCGTCCTGGAACACCTCCGTCCAGTAATGCCGGCCATCCCTGTCGGCGGCCCTGGTGCCGGTCGGGTCGACCGTGGACAGGACCTGGAGCATCGTCATGGCCAGTTGGTCGTAGGTGTCGGTCGTCAGCTCGTGGCCCGACGCCTCGTCGATCGCCTGCTCGCGGTGCAGCAGCCAGAGCGTGAAGGCGAGGGTCGAGACGTCCGTGTTCAGGGGGAACAGCCTCGCCTCGGGCTCGTTCCAGTTCAGGACCGCGCCCGTCTCGGCGTCGACGACCAGGCTGTTGTCCTCGACAAGATGGCCGAGGCGTATCAAGTGGTCGGCCCGTGCCGGCAGTTCGGCGGCTCGCTCCTCGTCGGCGTAGTACTCGGCCAGCGTCTGCAGCGGCATGTCCGTCTCCAGCGAGAACAGGAAGCCGTCCTCCGGCAGGCCCACCTCGCGCAGGAAGCGGCGGGTCGGCTCGTGCGCAAGCGTGGCGGGGAAGTCGACCTCCTCGAAGCGCACCACCTTGCCCTGGCCGAATTCCTGGTCCAGGAGGCGCGGCGGCAGGTCCAGGGCCAGCCCCGACTCTCCGGCCCGGCCTGCGACGAGCGCCAGGGGGCGGATCAGGGCCGCCATCTTCCAGTACGGCGCCGGCTCGCCGTCCGTGCCGTCCTCGAACACCGCCAGCAGGTGCTGCGAGGCCTGCGCCACCGCCTTCGGGCCGTAACGGCCCACGTAGGAGGCGAACTGGCCGCGCAGGCCCGCCAGTTCGTCTGTCGCCTCGGCGAAGCGGACCAGCGTCCGCAGGGACGGTGCCAGCGGGCGGCGGTCCATCAGGTCGGGGCGGTCGTGCAGGAAGTACGTCGTCGAGATCTCGCCCGTCGCCCCGTCCAGCAGGACCGACTCCGTCTCCAGGCCGCCGGGGCCCAGCAGTCCGCCTATCACCAGCTGGTCCCGCAGCTCCGCCGCCAGCCGGTCGTCCGGATCGCCCGTCGAGTCCGCCACCGTCCGCAGTCCCTCCCGACCCTCCCGGCACAGCTCGGCGAAGCTCAACACGCCGCTGTCGCACGGCAGTCCGGGCCCCGTCAGCCAGCGCCGCGTCGACGCGTGCGTGACGTACGGAGCCAGCTCGGCGTCGGTCAGGATGATCGCCGCGTCACTGGCACAGGTCGTACTCGCGTAGGTCGTAATCGTCGTGCTCATGGCTCCCCCGCATGCGCTTGCTCACCGCCCCGGGCAGGGCACGGCGCACCGACCGGTCCGCCGGCTCCGGCTGCCGTCCCCACTGCCCAGAACACTACGTGCCACCACTGACAACGCCCCGGATCAGCACGACCACCGACAACGCCCCGGCCCAGCACGACCACCGACAACGCCCCGGCCCAGCACGACCACTGACAGCGCTTCACATCAGTAGACGCTCAGTCCACCCTCGCGCGTTCCCGCCCCGCCAGAATCGCCTCCACGGTCTCCCCCACGGTCAGCTCCGACGAGTCCACCCACAACCCGATCCGCGGCGTCTGCGCCCGCAGCGCCCCGTCCAGCTGCTCAACCGTCCAAGCCCCGTACCCCGTCTTCGCCCGCCCGGCCTCCCGCGCCGCCACCGCAGCGGCATTCGGCGCGAGGACGATGACGTACAGCGGACGCGTGCGCACCAGCCGTACGTACGTCGCCAGATCGGCACCCAGCACCACGTCCTGCACGACAGCCGTGAACCCGGCCTGCGCGTACGCGTCCGCCGTCGCCGCCGACAGCCGGTACCGCAGCCGGAGTTGGGCCTCGCCCTCACCGCCGTCGGCACGCTCGCCGCCGTCGGCATCGTCGGCTTCGGGCTCGTACTCCACGCGCCCCGAGACGATCATCCGCCGGAAGACGTCCCCACGGACATGTGCCGCCCTCGGCAACCGCTCCGCCAGCGCCTGCGCGACCGTCGACTTGCCCGCCGCCTCCCCCGCTGCCTAAAGGGCGCGGGAGGTACCCCCATCCCCGGTGATGAGCACGACCCCGCGCATCACGTGAGATACACGCCGCCCAGCACGACGACGATCGCCGCGAGCAGGAACACCAGGATCCACAGCGCCAACCTGCCCACGCCGGGCGCGGGTTCGTAGCGCGGTGGGTCCGGCTCGGTCACTGCCCCGTCACCACCGCGGCCTGCGGCCGGATCGGCAGGCGGTTCACCGGGCGGCCCGTCGCGGCCCGTACGGCCGACGCGATGGCCGCCGGCGAGGTCACCACCGGCACCGCGCTCACCGCCTTCGCACCGAAGGGCGCGACCACGTCGCGTTCCTCGACCAGCTTCACGATCCGGATGTCCGGTGCGTCAAGGGCCGTCGGCAGGGCGTAGCCCGTCAGGTCCGGGTGGCGGATCAGGCCGCGTGCCGAGCGCAGGTTCTCCGTGAGCGCTATGCCCACGCCCTGCGTCACGCCCGCCTCGATGCGCGCCTCCAGCTGGGCCGGGTTCAGCACATGGCCGACGTCCTGGGCGAGCGCCAGCTCCACGACCCGTACCGAGCCCAGTTCGATGTCGACGTCCACCACCGCGCGGATCGCGCAGAAGGACATGCCGACGAAGGCGTCGCCCTGGCCGGATTCGTTCAGCGGCTCGGTCGGGTGCGGGCGGCACTGGGCCGTCGCCCACAGTTCCTTGCCGTCCATCGCCTCGGTGACGGTGGTCGACAGGACGCCGTCGTACGACGTGATCTTGCCGTCGGTGATCTGGAGCAGCTCCGTGGACATGCCGAACTTGTGGGCCAGGGGCTGGAGCAGTTGGGTGCGGACCATCTTCGCCGCACGCTCCACCGCGCCGCCCGACACCCAGGTGTGGCGGCCTCGGCAGCCCGCACCGGCCGGAGGCTGGTCGGTGTCGACCGGCGCCACGTGCACCTCGTCGATGCCGAGCGTCTCCTGGACGATCTGCCGGGCCAGTGTGGTGAAGCCCTGGCCGGTCTCGACCGCGGCGCACAGCACCGTCGCCACGCCGTCGTGGACCTTCACCGTGGCCGTGGAGACCTCGTCCGCGCCCTCGGCGCCGAGCATGTGCACCATGCCCAGGCCGTAGCCGACACCGCGCCGCACCGCGCCCGGTTCGCCCGCGCCCTCGGGGCCGCCGGGCAGCAGCCACTCGTCCTCGGGCGTGTCCTTGGGCAGGGCGGGAAGCGGGTAGTCCCGTACGGCCTGGAGCAGTTCCGCGACCGGGGCCGGGCAGGTCACCGTCTGGCCCGTCGGGAGTACGTCGCCCGTCGCCATCACGTTGCGCAGGCGCAGCTCCGCCGGGTCCATGCCGAGCTTCTTGGCCAGCTTGTCCATCTGCGCCTCGTACGCGGCGCACACCTGCATGGCGCCCTCGCCGCGCACATGGCCGGAGGGCGGGTTGTTGGTGCGTACGGCCCAGCCCTCGATGAAGGCGTTCGGGACGACGTACGGGCCGCAGGCGAAGGCGACCGCGGCGGCCAGGGCCTCGGAGGAGGTGTCGGCGTACGCGCCCGCGTCCAGCAGGATCTGCGCCTCGACCTTCACCAGCCTGCCCTCGGCGTCCGCGTGGTGGCGGTACCGCAGGAGAGTCGGGTGCCGGTGGGTGTGGCCGAGGAAGGACTCCTCGCGCGTGGCGGTGAGCTTGACCGGGCAGCCCGTCTTCAGCGCCAGGAGACCCAGCGGGAGCTGGAAGCCCTGGTCCTCGCGGTCGGCGGTGGCGCCGGGGACGCCGGTGACGACGACCTTGACGCGCTCGGGCTCCAGGCCGTAGCAGGCGGCGGCCCGGTCGCGGTCGGTGTGCGGGTCGGTGGAGGCCAGGTAGAGCTCCACGCCGCCGTCGGGACGCGGAACCGCGAGGCCTGCCTCGGCTCCGATGGGGGCCGGGTCCTGGCGGCCGATGCGGTACAGGCCCTCCACGACGATGTCGCCGGCCGCGTCGGGGTCGCCGTGGCGCAGCGGGATGTGGCGGATCAGGTTGCCGTCGGGGTGCAGCGGCTCGGCCTCGAAGGCCTGCTCGGGGTCGGTCACCGGGTCGAGTACTTCGTACTCGACGATGACGGCCGCGGCGGCCAGACGCGCGGTGTCCGGGTGGTCGGCGGCGACGGCGGCGATGGGCTCGCCGTGGTGGCGTACGACCTCGGAGGCGAAGACCGGGCGGTCCGCCTTGCCGCGGCCGAGCAGCGGGCTGCCGGGGACGTCCTCGTGCGTGACGACGGCCCGTACGCCGGGCATCTCGCGCGCGTGGGAGGTGTCGATGGACTTGATGCGCGCGTGCGGGTGCGGCGAGCGCAGCACGGCCGCCCACAGCAGGCCCTCGGCCCACAGGTCGGCCGCGTACGGGAAGGTGCCCTCGGTCTTGGCGCGGGCGTCGGCGGCCGGCAGGGAGGCGCCGATGCCGTGCGGGATCGGCTCGGGGGCAGGTGCTGCCTCCGCGGCTGTGGTCGCGGTGGCGGCTTCGTTGCTCACGCCTGGCCTCCGTCCTGTCCGTACGCCTGGTCATGCGGTCGCCCGGGCCCCGGGTTCATGGCCCCGGGTGCCTCGAACGCCGACGGGTGGACGCCACCGGCCCCCGGGCCCGCCTGGTGAGGGATACGTGGCTCGTCGCCGTCCTGTTCGCCGTCGTCGGCCGCCGCCTGGGCCTCGCGCTCGGCGACGACCTCCTTGACGGCGTCCAGGACGCCTCGGTAGCCGGAGCAGCGGCACAGGTTGCCGCACAGCGCCTGGCGGGCCTCCAGCTCGGTCGGCGCCGGGTTGCCCTCCAGCAGGTCGTGCACGGTCATCGCCATGCCCGGCACGCAGAAGCCGCACTGCACGGCGCCGCACCGCGCGAGCGCCCGCTGCACGTCCGAGGGCTGTCCGTCCTCGGCGAGGCCCTCGACCGTACGGACCTCGGCGCCGGCGGCGGTCACGGCGGGCACCAGGCAGGACGCGACGAGCCGCCCGTCGACCTGCACGTTGCACGCCCCGCACTCGCCCTGCGAGCAGCCGTCCTTGGCGCCCGCGAGCCCGAGCCGCTCGCGCAGCACGTAAAGCAGCGACTCGCCGATCCAGGCGTCCGAGACGGGCCGGTCGACGCCGTTGACGCGCAGGACGTAGGAGGCGAGGGGGTGTTCCTCGCCGGGGGGTGCCGGTACGTCGTCGGAGGCGGCGGTCCGCGCGGGGTCCTCGGTGCCCTCCTGGTCGGAGTCGCCGCCCTCGGCCGCCGTGGGCTCGGCGGAAGCCTCTGCGGGGCCCTCGGCGGCCTCTGGGGCGCCTTGGGCGTCCGCGGCGGCCTCACCGGGCTCAGGAGCGCCCCGTGAGGCGTCTGGGGCGGTCTCGGCCGGCGGCTCGGATGCGAGCGCGTGGAGGTCGTCGTCACCGGCGTCCCCGGACGCGTGCTCGGCGGAACCGGGCTCCACGCGCGCGTGCATGTCCGGGCCGGGCTGGTCGGTCGGGTGCGCGCCGGACCGGTCGGTGGTGTGTACGGCGTGGTGGTCGCCGACGTGTCCCCCGGGCTGTCCCGGTCGCCCGGGCGCGTGCCCCGCTCCCGTCAGCTCCCCGGTCGCCGGGGCGCCTCCCAGCGCCTCGTCGGTCGCCCCGGCGGCCTGTGCCTGCTGCCCCCACGGCTGCCCGGTCGCCTGGGTCGCCCAGGGGGCGGGCGCACCGCCCGGCAGCGTGGCCGGTGGGGTTCCGCCCCACTGCTCGACGAGCGACGACGTGGTGAACTCGCCCGATTCGTCCGGCAGGTCACCGCCGGCGACGGGGATCGACCACTGCCCGGTGACGTCCTGACCAGGCGCGGGAGCGGCGTCCCGGCCTGCCGCGGTCTCCGAGAAGTTCCACTGCTGGGTGGCCCCGGGGTTGTAGTTGAAGTGGTCGGTGCCCCCGTCCTGCGGGGCGGCGTTCGGGTCGGGCCACTGGGCACCCTCGACGGGCGTGCCGGCGACCGGCCAGCCGCCGGGGGCCGCGGGGTCGGTGCCCGCGGGCGGTCCCTGCGCGACCGTTATCTGCGGCGGCACATACCCGTGGCCGGGCGCGGCGAGCGGGCTGTCGGTGGAGGCCAGGAGGGCGTCGATGCCCCCTTCGGGGAGTTTGACGAAGGCGGTGGCGCCGTCGTCGTAGTCGCCCTGGGGCAGCGGGTCCCAGCGGCCTCGGCCCTGGGGCGTGCCCTCTCCGTGGTGGTCGTCGGTCACGACAGTGCCCTCCCCAGTGCTCGTCGGGCCAGTGCGGCGACGGTGCGCCGCAGGTGCAGTACGGCGGGCGGATGCTGTGTCACGGAGCCGTCCTCGGCCGGGGCCGGGTCGGGGATGCAGGCCGCGGAGACGTACTCGCCGAAGGCGTGCAGCGCCTCGGGGACGATCGCGCGGTTATTGTCCCAGTCGATCAGCTGGGCGACCCAGTGCTCGGCCTCCAGCGGCCTGAGCGCCATCGGCGCTATGGCACCCACGGCGCACCTGACTCCGCGCCGGGCGGGGTCGAGGACGACCGCGACGGACGCCATCGCGCGCCCCGGGCCGGTGCGGCCGGTGGCCTTGAGGAAGACCTGCGGGGCGTGCAGCAGCGGCACGCGCACGTAGCCGATGAGTTCGCCGGCGCGCAGCATCTCCATGCCGGCCAGCAGGTGCGACACCGGGATCTCCCGGCGGGCTCCGCCCGGGCCCGCGATGATCAGGGTCGCTTCGAGGGCGGCGAGGACCGGCAGCGCGTCACCGGTCGGGGACGCCGAGGCGATGTTGCCGCCGAGCGTGCCCGCGTTGCGGATCTGCGGCGGGCCGGCGGCGCGCGCGGCGGCCGCGAGCGCCGGGATCAGGGCGGCGAAGTCGGGGCGGCCCATACGCGCGTGCGTGAGTCCGGCACCCAGCAGGGCGTGGCCGTCCTGGTACTGCCAGCCACGGATCTCGCTGATCCGGCCGAGGCCGACCAGTGCGGCGGGCCTGAGCTGTCCGGAGTTGACGGCGGCCATGAGGTCGGTGCCGCCCGCGACGGGCACGGCGGCGGGCGTGGCGGCGAGTGCTGCCACGGCCTCGTCCAGCGTCGTGGGCAGCGTGACGGCCTGCGCCGCCTGCGGTGTGTGCGTGGTCAAACCGGCTGCCCCTTCCCGCTGCCCCACCTGGTCCCACCTGTGCTGCCGTACGGTACGTGCTGACAGGGCGGACGTGGCAACTCTGGCACATCTTCGCAGGACCCGAAGACAGGGGTCCGCTAGGAGGCATTCGCCCACCTCATCAGGGAGATGGTCCGTTTTCGTACGGCATCACCGGTGCGTGCCGATTGACACTCTTCGGTGACACCTTGCCGGTTTTTTCCATTACCTGTTCCATTACCTGTCCGGGGGCGAGCCGTCGATCGGACGGCCGAGCACACCGGGGCGCCGCTGCCAGGGCCGCGGTCCCGTCGGCGGACGGTAGGCGACTCCCAGGGCGTCGAGTCGTCCGTAGTGCGCGGCCATCCGCCGCTCGAAGTCGGCGAAGTCCCGTTCCGCCGGGGCCGGCAGGCGGCTCCAGGCCACCTCGGCGAAGGCGGCCAGGCGTGGGAACGTCTGGTAGTCCACGCGCGCCTGGTCCTCCATCACCTCGGTCCACACGTTGGCCTGCGTCCCGAGCACGTGCGGGACCTCGTCCGGCGTCAACTGGGCGGGAACGGGCTCGAACCGATAGACGTCCTCCAGGGTGCGCACGTACCCGATCGGCACCGGCTCGTCGGCGCCCGCGTCCTGACGGTGGTCCAGATACACCTGCTGCTCGGGGCACATGACGACGTCGTGGCCCGCGCGGGCCGCCGCGATGCCGCCCGCGTACCCGCGCCAGGAGGACACCGCCGCACCCTTCGCGAGCCCGCCCTCCAGAATCTCGTCCCAGCCGATGAGCCGCCGCCCGCGCGCGGCGAGCCAGCTGTCGAAGTGACCGATGAACCACGCCTGGAGCTCGTCCTCGTCCCTCAGCCCGAGTTCCCTGATGCGCTCCTGCGCCGTAGCCGACTGCCGCCACTGGTCCTTGAGGCATTCGTCACCCCCGACATGAATGAACTCCGAGGGGAACAGCTCCAGGACTTCCTCGAACACCCCCTCGTAGAAGCGCAGGGTGTTGTCAGTGGGGGCGAGTACGTTCGGATTGATCCCCCAGGTGTCCCAGACGGAGAGCGCGGAGGTGTCTATGACGTCGGTGTTGCCGAGTTCCGGGTACGCGGCAATGGCGGCCTGCGAGTGTCCGGGTACGTCGATTTCGGGGACGACGGTGATATGCCGCTCGGCGGCGTACGCGACGATCTCGCGGATGTCGTCCTGGGTGTAGTGGCCACCGTGCGGCTTCTCGTCCCACAGCGGGGAGGCCCGATGGCCGAATTTGGTGCGCGCCCGCCAGGAGCCGACCTCGGTGAGCCGGGGGTACTTCTGGATCTCGACGCGCCAGCCCTGGTCGTCCGTCAGGTGGAAGTGGAAGACGTTGAGTTTGTGGGCGGCCATCAGGTCCAGGTAGCGCAGCACGCCGTCCTTGGGCATGAAGTGCCGGGCGACGTCGAGCATCAGGCCGCGCCAGCGGAATCGGGGGGAGTCCCGGATCTCCGTCAGGGGCAGCCGCCACGTACGGCCGGGGAGGGGTGCGCGCCGGAAGGCGTCGGGGCCGAGGAGCTGGCGCAGCGTCTGGGCGCCCCAGAAGACACCGGCAGGCGAGCCGCCCTGGATGTGGACGCCGTGGGGGGCGATGACGAGGCGGTATGCCTCGGCGTCGAGTCCGGGCCGGACGGACAGATGGAGGACGTCGTACTCGTCCCCCTTCTTGGGCGGCAGCGCGAGCCCGGTCGCCGCGCCGAGCGTCGCGCGCAGCCATCGCGCGGTGTCCTCGGTGCCCGGACCGGCCTCGATCCCGAAGCCGTCGCCGAGTTCGAGGAAGCCCGTGGCCCGCTCCATCCGGTGCGGTGCCGGAATGAGATCCATGAATGATCAGCCTTTCAGTCCTTGACCGCGCCGCCCAGCCCCGACACCAGCCGTCGCTGCACGAGCACGAAGAAGATCAGCACCGGAATCGTCATCACCGTGGACGCCGCCATCACGCCGCCCCAGTCCGGCTCGTCCGGTTTGTAGAAGACGAGCAGGGCCATCGGCAGGGTTGACTGTGAGGTGTCGCTGATGATGAAGGACTTGGCGAACAGGAAGTCGTTCCAGGCGGAGATGAAGGAGAAAACGCTGGTGGCCACGAGGCCGGGGAAGACCAGCGGGAAAAGGATCTGCCACAGGAATCGCGACCGGCTCGCCCCGTCCATGTACGCGGCCTCCTCCAGCGCCTCCGGAACGGCCTTCACAAACCCCCGCAGCATCCAGATCGCGAACGGCAGCGAGAAGGCGATGTGCGGCAGGATCAGCGAGCCGAGCGTGTTCAGTTGGCCGAAGTCCCGCATGAGGAAGAACAGGGGGATCGTCAGCGCCTCCACCGGCACCATCTGGGCCACCAGAAACATGATCAGCAAGGTGGTCCGGAAGCGGAAGCGGAATCGTGTCACCGCGGTCGCCGCGAGAAACGCGATCAGCGCCGAGACGATCACGACCGTGCACGCGACGACAAGGCTGTTGAGGAAGTAACGGCCGAATTCGTTCTGCTCGAAGACCCGCCGGAAGGAATCCAGAGAGGGAGCGAGCGTCCAGGGCCGTGGCTCGCTCGACTCGATCTCGCCGGCCGGTTTGAAGGCGCTCAGCACCATCCAGTACAGCGGAAACGCCACCACCACGGCGATCAGCAGCGCGGACGCCTCCGCGAGCAGCCGCCAGGGACGCCGTACGAAGCTCATGGCACTCACCGGCCTCACAGCTCCTCCCCCTGCCTGCGCAGCAACCGCAGATACACCAGCGTGACCGCCAGCAGGATCAGCAGCATCACCACGCCGATCGCCGAGCCCAGGCTGTACTGCGAGGACGCGAAGGCCTTTTGGTAGGCGTACACGTTCAGCACGAGGTTCTGGCCCGCGATGCCGCCGCCGTTCGTCATGACGTAGATCTGCGTGAAGACCTTGAAGTCCCAGATGACCGACTGGATGGTGACGACCACGAGGATCGGCCGCAGCATCGGCGCCAGCACCGACCGCCAGATCCGCCACTGCGAGGCACCGTCCAGCGCGGCGGCCTCCAGCACCTCCGCCGGTACGGCACGGATACCGGCGTACACCGTCACCATCACGAACGGAAAGGAGCACCAGACCACTTCGAGCAGGACGAGGAAGAAGGCACTGAAGCGCCCGTACGTCCACGAGTGGTCGCCGAGCCCCAGGACGCGGTTCACCGGCCCGAAGTCCGGGTCGAACAGGAACAGCCACACCGTCGAGCCGGTGATGGCGGGCGTCGCCCACGCCCCCATCGCGGCCAGCATCAGCGCGAGCCGCGGCACGGCACGCACGCGCGTGAGCAGCACGGCGAGCGCACAGCCGACGGCGAGCGTCGAGACGACGCAGGCCGCCGCGAAGACGACCGTCGCCAGCAGCACCTGCCAGAACTGCTCGTCGCCGAAGAGCTCCGCATAGTTCCCGAAGCCCTGGAAGGTGGTGGGTTCCCCACCGCTGACCTGTGCCTGGGTGTACTGGAAGAACGAGATCAGCCCGAGCTGGTAGACGGGGTAGACGAGCAGGCCGGCGAGGACGACGAGAGCGGGGGCGAGGTAGAGCCAAGGTGTGCTCCAACGCCCCATGGGGCGCGGGGAACTGTTCATCCGGCGGAGCCAAACGCCTCGTCCATCTTCTTGGCGGCGTCCTCAGAAGCCCCCGCCACGTCCTTCTTGCCGCTGATGACCTCTTGGAACATCGTCGGCAGAACGAGCGAGGAGTCGATCTCGGACCACGCAGGCGACGCGGGAACGAACTTCGTACCCGCGGCGAGGGTCTCCGCGAAAGGCTTGACGTACGGCTCCTGCGCCGCCACCTGCTGCCTCACGTCGGAGAACGTCGGCAGGAACCCCATCGCCCCGAACATCGAGGCCTGCGTCTTCTTCGAGGCCAGCTGCTCCATCAGCTCGACCGCCAGCGTGCGGTGCGACGTGCTCTTCAGTACGCCGATGTTGTTGCCCCCGGCGAACGCGGGAGCGATGGAGCCCGCCGCCACCCCCGGCAGCGGCACCACCGCGTACTTGCCCTTCACCTTCCCGGCCTCCACGGCGGTGTGGCTGAAGTCGCCGCCGATCGCCATGCCCGCCTTGCCGGCCGCGAACGCGGTGACGGTGTCGTTGCCACCCATGCCCGCGCACTTGGCGGCGGGACAGTTGTCGTCGGTGAAGAGGGAGGTGTAGGCCTTGATGCCCTTCTGGGCGGCCGCGCTGTCGATCGCCGAGGCGTACGAGCCGCCCTTGCCGGCCGCGATCTCACCGCCGTTGGCCCACACGAACGGCATCGCGCCGTACGTGTACGCCCCGCCCACCACAAGCCCGTACAGCTCGGGCTTCGCGGCGCGGATCTTACGGGCCGTCGTCGCCAACTCGGTCATGGTCTTCGGGACTTCGAGGCCGAGTTCCTCGAAGACGTCCGTGCGGTAGTACAGGGCGCGGACGCCGACGTAGAAGGGCGCGCCGTAGATCTTGCCGTCCACGGTGACGGACTGCTTGGCCGTGGGGTCGGTGTCCTTGGCCTCGCTCCAGTCGCCGAACTCCTTGGTGACGTCGAGGAGTCCGCCGTCCTTCACATAGCCGGCGGTGTCCGTGTTGCCGTACTCCATCACGTCGGGGGCGGAGTCCGGGTCGTTGAAGGCGGCCTTGACGCGCTGGGCGCGGGTCTCGATCGGGATGTACTCGACGTCGACCTCGGTGCCGTCGTGGGCCTTCTCGAAGGCGGTGACGACGGAGTCGACGACCTTCTCCTTCGGCTTGTTGCCGACTTCCTGGAAGAGCCAGACACGCAGCGTGCCGGTCTTCTCGTCCTTGTCGGAGGAGGAGTTGGTGGAGGTCTGGGGGGCGCAGGCGGTGACGGCCAGGGCGGTGAGCAGTACGGCGAGTCTGGGGGCGAGCTTCATGGAGCGGTCCTCCGAGCGTACGTTGCAACATATGCAATGACGGTTTCGCTCTGCACAACGCATCGGAGCCTAGGGACTACATGAACATGGCCACAAGAGGTCTCAACCACTTCGTGACACGCAAAGGCCCCCGGGGTGCGCCGAAACGCGCCCCGGGGGCCTTGCAAGCCTCAGGCCGGAGGGAGGGTTACTTCTTGTCGCCGCCCTTGCCCTTGTCGTCGCCACCGGCGCCCATGGACTCGTAGATCTCCTTGCACATGGGACACACCGGGTACTTCTTCGGGTCGCGGCCGGGCACCCAGACCTTGCCGCAGAGCGCCACGACGGGGGTGCCGTCGAGGGCGCTCGCCATGATCTTGTCCTTCTGGACATAGTGGGCGAAGCGCTCATGGTCGCCGTCGCCGTGGGACACCTGTGGCGTCGGCTCTACGAGGGTCCCCGTACCAGTCCCGCGCTGCGGCTGGGTCTCAGGCTCAAGAGTGCTCATAACAACCAAGAGTACTGAAGCCCACAGGCGTCAGTTGAGCGATGGGTCGTCCGGGTACGTGGCCACCATCGCGAGCTCGTTGCGCTGTCGACGCAGGACCTCGCGCCAGAGCCTTTCCGGCGACGGCGAGGAGACGTCTCCGGGCTCGGACTCGACGACGTACCAGGCGCCCTCCACCAGCTCGTCCTCCAGCTGGCCGGGGCCCCAGCCGGCGTATCCGGCGAAGATCCGCAGACTGCCGACGGCCGAGGCGAGCAGCTCCGGCGGGGCCTCCAGGTCCACGAGCCCGATCGCGCCGTGCACCCGGCGCCAGCCCAGCGGGGCGCTCTCGCCGTTCGCGTCGCCGGGGATGACGGCGACGCCGAGGGCCGAGTCGAGGGACACCGGGCCACCCTGGAAGACGACGCCGGGTTCGCCGGCGAGGTCCGCCCAGCCCTCCAGGATGTCGCCCACGTCCACGGGGGTCGGACGGTTGAGGACGACACCGAGGGAGCCCTCCTCGT
Source organism: Streptomyces cyaneus (assembly GCF_004028635.1). Taxonomy (GTDB): domain Bacteria; phylum Actinomycetota; class Actinomycetes; order Streptomycetales; family Streptomycetaceae; genus Streptomyces; species Streptomyces cyaneus. The sequence goes on from NZ_ML138678.1 coordinate 1,497,073, forward strand.
CGTGGTCGAGAAGGAGCACCACCGCGCGGTCGAAGTTCGGGTCCGCCAGGGCGGGCGTTGCCACGAGCAGCCGCCCTGTGAGCGAGGACACCTCGGTCATGCCAGACATGATCCCGCATCTTCCCTTCGCGTGGGGAGGCAATCCCGGTTCGGGAGTGAATGCAGCTCAGGGCGGAAAGGAGCGCCCCCGGGCGCACGGCCGCGATGGTGACCGCTTGTGCCCGCCGGTGAACGGTTCGTGTTGTGACACAGCTATGACGATCCTGAGCCCTCCTTGGGCTTACTGAAGGGGGGTCGGCGGCGATTACCCTTTCCCTCCTGGCCCCTGCCCAACTCATCGGAACGCGAGATACATGACCGTCAACGACGATGTCCTGCTTGTCCACGGCGGAACCCCGCTGGAGGGCGAGATCCGTGTCCGCGGTGCGAAGAACCTCGTACCGAAGGCCATGGTCGCCGCTCTGCTGGGCGGCGAGCCAAGTCGACTGCGCAACGTGCCGGACATCCGTGACGTGCGCGTCGTACGCGGTCTGCTGCAGCTGCACGGGGTGACGGTCCGCCCGGGTGAGGAACCGGGCGAGCTGGTGATGGACCCGTCCCACGTGGAGAGCGCGAACGTCGCTGACATCGATGCCCACGCGGGTTCGAGCCGTATCCCGATCCTCTTCTGCGGCCCTCTGCTGCACCGCCTCGGGCACGCCTTCATCCCCGGTCTCGGCGGCTGCGACATCGGCGGCCGGCCCATCGACTTCCACTTCGAGGTGCTGCGGCAGTTCGGCGCGCGGATCGAGAAGCGGGCGGACGGGCAGTACCTGGAGGCTCCGCAGCGGCTGCGCGGCACGAAGATCCGGCTGCCTTACCCGTCCGTCGGCGCGACCGAGCAGGTGCTGCTGACGGCCGTCCTCGCCGAAGGCGTCACCGAGCTCTCGAACGCGGCCGTGGAGCCGGAGATCGAGGACCTCATCTGCGTCCTGCAGAAGATGGGCGCCATCATCGGCGTGGACACCGACCGCACGATCCGCATCACCGGTGTGGACTCGCTCGGCGGCTACAACCACAAGGCGCTCCCCGACCGCCTGGAGGCCGCCTCGTGGGCGTCCGCGGCGCTCGCGACCGAGGGCAACATCTACGTCCGTGGCGCCCAGCAGCGCTCGATGATGACGTTCCTCAACACCTACCGGAAGGTGGGCGGTGCCTTCGAGATCGACGACGAGGGCATCCGTTTCTGGCACCCCGGCGGCCAGTTGAAGTCCATCGCCCTCGAAACGGACGTGCACCCCGGCTTCCAGACGGACTGGCAGCAGCCGCTGGTGGTCGCCCTCACGCAGGCGACAGGCCTGTCGATCATCCACGAGACGGTCTACGAGTCCCGCCTCGGCTTCACCTCCGCCCTGAACCAGATGGGCGCCCACATCCAGCTCTACCGCGAGTGCCTGGGCGGCTCCGACTGCCGCTTCGGCCAGCGCAACTTCCTGCACTCCGCGGTCGTCTCCGGCCCCACCAAGCTCCAGGGCGCCGACCTGGTCATCCCCGACCTTCGCGGCGGCTTCTCGTACCTCATCGCGGCCCTGGCGGCCCAGGGCACGTCCCGGGTCCACGGCATCGACCTGATCAACCGCGGCTACGAGAACTTCATGGAGAAGCTCGTCGAGCTGGGCGCGAAGGTGGAGTTGCCGGGCAAGGCGCTCGGCTAACGGCCAGAGGACCGACGTAAGCCGATGGGGCGGTCACCCAGTACTGGGTGACCGCCCCATCGGCGTTGAGTGCAACCCCCTAAGGGGCGCGGGGAACTGCGCGACCAGCCACAACCAGCCCGCAGCCGCCCACGGCGCCAGGCTGCAGCGGCGTTGAGGCGCCCTTACTTACCCTTGGCCGCTTCCTTGAGCTTGGAGCCCGCGGAGACCTTGACGCTGTAGCCGGCCGGGATCTGGATCGGGTCGCCGGTCTGCGGGTTGCGCGCGGTGCGAGCGGCACGGTGGGTGCGCTCGAAGGTCAGGAAGCCAGGGATGGTGACCTTCTCGTCGCCCTTGGCGACAATCTCGCCGACGGTCTCGGCGAACGCGGCCAGCACGGCGTCGGCGTCCTTGCGGGTCACCTCGGCGCGGTCGGCCAGCGCGGCCACCAGCTCACTGCGGTTCATGTTGTTACTCCCGTGTTCTTCTTGCTGTTGAGGCGTGCCACGCGGCGGAGCCGCATATTGGGCACAGCTAAGCCGATGCTGCCAGGGTCCTCGGACAGTCCCCGGACCCGGGTCCGTCGTCAGACCCTCGCGCGCCCAGTGACGCATCCTGCCCCTACCTGCGGCGGGAAAGCCAATCCGGCACCCGGAGGAGTCGTGAGAACACCCTTGGGAGTCACACGAAGAGAGGGCCTGAGCATTCGCGTCACGATAAACGGCGGCTGGAGGCCCTTGGTTCCACGACGCGCCGTTACAAGGGCTTGCCGTGGCGATCCTCACAGCCGCCACACACTTTCGGGCCGCAGCGGGGTCCGGGGGCGGCAGCCCCCGGCGACGCCCGCTCCGATGCCGATCGTGACGCGGGTGCCTACTCGACCGACGACACGGCGCTGACGGACTTCGCCGCTTCCCGCACCGCGCCGGCCACCGCTCCCGCGACCTTGTCGTTGAAGACGCTCGGGATGATGTAGTTCGGGTTCAGCTCGTCCTCGGTCACCACATCCGCCAGCGCCTTCGCGGCCGCGAGCATCATCTCGGTGTTGACCGTGCGGGACTGAGCGTCCAGCAGACCGCGGAAGACGCCCGGGAAGACCAGCACGTTGTTGATCTGGTTCGGGAAGTCGGAGCGGCCCGTGGCCACAACTGCGGCCGTCTGACGGGCGATTGCCGGGTCGACCTCGGGGTCCGGGTTCGCGAGCGCGAACACGATCGCGTCGTCGGCCATGGCGGCCACGTCGTCGCCGTCCAGGACGTTCGGGGCCGAGACGCCGATGAAGACGTCCGCGCCGCGCACGGCCTCCTTCAGCGTGCCGGTCAGGCCCTCGGGGTTGGTGTTGTCGGCGATCCAGCGCAGCGGCGAGTCGGCGGGGGCGTCCCGCAGGTCCTCGCGGCCGGCGTGCACGACGCCGTGGATGTCGGCGACGACGGCGTTCTTCACGCCCGCGGCGATCAGCAGTTTGAGGATGGCCGTACCGGCCGCGCCGGCGCCGGACATGACGACGCGGATGTTCTCAATTGCCTTGCCCGCAACGCGAAGTGCGTTGGTCAGGGCGGCCAGGACGACGATCGCCGTGCCGTGCTGGTCGTCGTGGAAGACGGGGATGTCGAGGGCCTCGCGCAGCCGCGCCTCGATCTCGAAGCAGCGCGGGGCGGAGATGTCCTCGAGGTTGATGCCGGCGAACCCGGGGGCGATCGCCTTGACGATCTCGACGATCGCGTCGGTGTCCTGGGTGTCCAGGCAGATCGGCCAGGCGTCGATACCGGCGAACCGCTTGAAGAGGGCCGCCTTGCCCTCCATGACGGGCAGCGCGGCCTTGGGGCCGATGTTGCCGAGGCCCAGCACCGCCGAGCCGTCCGTCACAACCGCAACGGAGTTGCGCTTGATGGTCAGACGCCGCGCGTCCTCGGGGTTCTCGGCGATCGCCATGCAGACGCGGGCGACGCCCGGCGTGTAGATCATCGAGAGGTCGTCACGGTTGCGGATGGGGTGCTTGGACTGCATCTCGATCTTGCCGCCGAGGTGCATGAGGAACGTACGGTCGGAGACCTTGCCGAGCGTGACGCCCTCGATGCCGCGGAGCTGCTCGACGATCTCGTCGGCGTGCGCCGTGGAGGTCGCGGCGATGGTGACGTCGATGCGGAGCTTCTCGTGGCCGGAGGCGGTCACGTCGAGGCCGGTCACCGAGCCTCCGTGGGACTCGACGGCTCCGGTGAGCTGGGAGACCGCGGTTCCGCTCGCGGGCACCTCCAGCCGGACCGTCATCGAGTAGGAGACGCTGGGCGCCGTTGCCATGGCCGACTTCCTCTGCTTTCACCGTGTGACGCTGGATGCCGTCCGATCGTCGCACCTACCGCTGAGTAGGAGTTAGCCGGGCTTGAATTGCGAACGTATTGTTCGCCACGTCTTCTCATAAAAAGAGGCCCACGTCACATCGTGACGTGGGCCTCTTCAACGTTCATGACACCGACCCGCCATGCTCGCCTCGCGGCAAGTGGTCGCTCGTAGCGACGAAGGTTGGGCCCGGGGGCTTGGATCGAGCCGGTGCCACACCCAGGCTAACAAACAGATCCCGTAAGGCCATTCCCGTACCGGGTGTTCCTCCGGATCAATCTCTGAGCAGGTCCGGCACCCCGGTCGCGTCCGGCTCGTCCCGCTCCCCCGACACCACGGTGAGCTGCTGGGTCGCCCGGGTCAGCGCGACGTACAGCACCCGCAGTCCGGCCGGGGACTCGTCCGCGATCTCCGCCGGTGAGACGACGACCGTCGCGTCGTACTCCAGCCCCTTGGCCTCCAGGCTGCCGAGCGCCACGACCCGGTCGCCGAGCCCGGCGAGCCACTTGGCCGCCTCCTCGCGCCGCTGCATGGCGACGACGACGCCGACCGTGCCGTCGACGCGGTCGAGCAACCGGGCGGCCTCCTCGCGGACGGTGTGCGCGAGGGAGTCCTCCACGACGGTGCTGCGTCCCTTGTTCGTTGTCACAAAACGCGGCTCGACGCCGGTGGAGCGGACCGCCGACGGCGAGGTCGAGCCGGGCATGGCCAGGGCCAGTACCTTCGCCGCCAGCTCGGCGATCTCGGCGGGGTTGCGGTAGTTCACGGTGAGCTGGAAGCGGCGGCGCGGGCGGGAGCCGAGTGCCTCGTCGCGGGCCTGGGCCGCCTCGTCGACGTCGGACCAGGAGGACTGGGCCGGGTCGCCGACGATCGTCCAGGTGGCGTGCCGGCCACGGCGGCCGAGCATCCGCCACTGCATCGGCGTGACGTCCTGGGCCTCGTCGACGATGACGTGGGCGTACTCGGTGCGCTCCTGCGCAAGCCGCTCGGCGCGCTCGCGCTGCGACTCCTCGCGGACCGGCATCAGCTCTTCCAGGCCGGTGAGCTGGTCGAGCGGGTCCAGCTCGCGCCTCTTCCTCGGGCGGGCCGGGCTGCCGAGGATCGCCTGGAGCTCGTCCAGCATGGCGATGTCGTGCACGGAGTGGCCGTCCCGCTTCAGCGAGCGGGCCACCTTGCGGACCTCGCCGGGGTTGAGGATCCGGCGGGACCAGCGACCGAGCCGCCGCTCGTCGGCCATCGCCGCCAGCACGGCCGCCGGAGTCAACTCCGGCCACCATGCGTCGAGGAAGGCGATGAAGCTGTCCTCCGAGGTGACGTCCTCGTCGAAGGAGGAGCGCAGCTCGGCGGCGAGCTCGGGGTCGGAGTGGCGGGTGGCGCCGCCCGACTGCGCCCACAGGGCGTCGAGCAGCAGCTTGCGGGCGCGCGGGCGCAGCAGGTTCACGGGGGCCGTGCCGCCCAGGACGTTGTGGCGGATCCGCTCCAGCTCCCCGGCCTCCAGTTCGAGCCGGCGCCCGAAGGCGACGACCCTGAGCCGGGTCGGCGAATCGTTCAGCTCCAGGGCCCCGCGGGCGGCCTTCCGCAGCACCTTGAGCATGCGGTACGAGCCCTTGGCGCGGGCCGTGGACGGGGAGTCGTACAGCTTGGCCTCGGCGCCGTCGACGAGCGAGCCGATCGCACGGATGGCGACCTGGCCCTCCTCGCCGAGCGACGGGAGCACGCCCTCGGTGTACGCCACCAGCAGCGGGGTCGGGGAGACGATCAGGATGCCGCCCGCGTACCGGCGCCGGTCCTGGTAGAGCAGGTAGGCGGCGCGGTGCAGGGCCACGGCCGTCTTCCCCGTCCCCGGACCGCCCTCGACGTAGGTCACGGAGGCGGCGGGGGCGCGGATGACCAGGTCCTGCTCGGCCTGGATGGACGCGACGATGTCCCGCATGGTGTGGCTGCGGGCCTGGCCGAGGGCGGCCATGAGGGCGCCGTCGCCGATGACCGGCAGCTCGTTGCCGTCGAGGAAGGCCTTGAGCTCGGGGCGCATGAGGTCGTCCTCGACGCTCAGCACCCGGCGCCCCTTGGAGCGGATGACCCGGCGCCGTACGACCCGTCCCGGATCCACCGGAGTGGAGCGGTAGAAGGGCGCCGCGGCCGGGGCCCGCCAGTCGATGACCAGCGGGGCGTAGTCCTGGTCGAGCACGCCGATGCGGCCGATGTGCAGGGTCTCGGCGATGTCGGCGGTGTTGTCGTCCCGCACCGCGCCCTCGGCGGGCTCGACGGCGGTGTACGCGCCGTCGGGTCCCTTCTTGCCGTCCTTGCCGAGGAGCAGGTCGATACGGCCGAAGAGGAAGTCCTCGAACTCGTTGTTGAGCCGATTGAGGTGGACACCGGCCCGGAAGACCTGCGCGTCCCGCTCGGCGAGCGCGCCGGGTGTGCCGACCTGGCCACGCTTGGCCGCGTCGTTCATGAGGAACTCCGCCTCGTGGATCTTCTCCTCGAGGCGCTGGTACACCCGGTCCAGGTGTTCCTGTTCGACGCCGATCTCTCGGTCTCTCGAGGAGTCTTCGAGCGCGGTTTCCTGTGGAGCCTGAGCGGCCACCGGGCCCCCTTCTGACGTGCTGGGCAGCCGTCAACCGTACGCGAAAGGGACCCGGAAAAGCTACGGCGGCTACACGTCGACCTCGACGATCTTCTTTCCGTCGAAGTCCATGATCTCGACGTGATCGACATCGTCCGGTGCCATGGAGACGCCGCCGCTGACGTAGAGCGGGTTCCTGGCCTGCTCGGTCTTGGCGTCCGGGATGCCGTAGCCCCACTTGGGGACGGACCAGGAGGCGGCCGTCTCGCGCTCGCCGTCCTTGCTGACGAAGATCATGGAACACTTGAGCGGGCCCTTGACGCCCTTGAGTTCGAGGGCCGTCTCGGTGCCCCAGAGCTTCTCCGACATGGCGACGGTCGCACTGGCACCGGTCGTGGAGTCGCTCCCCGAGACCTTGTTCTCGATGCTGGTGAACAGGTCCTTGGCGGGGTTGGCCGCCACCACGGTCCGGTTTCCGTCGCCGCCGCCGCTGCCGTCGCCGCCGTTCGTCGCCACGGCCACGAACGGGCCGCCGACGATCAGCGCGGCCGCCGCGGCGACCATGTAGAAGCTGCGCCGGCGCTTCTGGGCGCGACGCTCGGCGACCTCGTCCACGAGCTTGTTCACCAGACGCGGGCTGGGCTTCGCCGACAGGGAGTCGCCGATCGCGGGCGTACCGGCACCGGGCAGGTCCGCGAGCGCGGCGAGCATCGGCTCCATTCCGGCGAGCTCGTCCAGCTGCTGGGCGCACCATTCGCAGGTCGCGAGGTGAGCTTCGAAAGCGGTTGCCTCGGCGTCGTCGAGGATCCCGAGGGCATAGGCACCGACGGTCTCGTGTTCGCTCGGAACCGGATGTCCCTGCATGGGTCCAGACATACCCGAACCGCCCATCCCGAATCCCTGGTTTCCCCCGTAAACACTCATCACGCCGTCACCCCCCGCTCCTCCAGAGCCAGCTTCATCGACCGCAGGGCATAGAAGACCCTGGAACGAACGGTGCCACTGGGTATGCCCAGCGTCTCGGCCGCCTCGTTGACCGTACGCCCCTTGAAGTACGTCTCGACCAGTACCTCCCGGTGGGCGGGGGTCAGGTCGTCGAGTGCGTCCGACAGCGTCATCAGCCACAGCGCCTTGTCGATCTCGTCCTCCGCGGGGATGACCTCCAGCGGCGACGGATCGACCTCCTGCGGCCGGGCCTGCCGGCTGCGGTGGCCGTCGATGACGATGCGCCGGGCGACCGTCACCAGCCAGGGGCGTACCGATCCGGTCGCTCGATTGAGCTGTCCGGCGTTCTTCCAGGCACGGATGAGCGTCTCCTGCACGACGTCCTCTGCTCGTTGCCGATCACCGGCGACCAGTCGAAGGACATACGCAAGGAGGGGTCCGGCGTGCTCTCTGTACAGCGCACGCATCAGCTCCTCATCAGGTTCCGAGGGCTGGGACATGCGATGTCGGGCCCTCGATCCACGTTCATTGGCCACGACGGAATCCTTGCGCACGCCCACCTCCGATGTCCGGGGGTTCCCCCAGTCGGTCGCTCGACCACCCGTACGGAAGCGGCGCGTTGAGTGTTCAAAGTGAGGCGACAGTTTTCTGCGGAGTGACGTGACGAGCGGGACATGGCAGCACATTCCCACCGTGCGATCTTTACATTTCCACCACATCGGCAAGATCGTTTCGATGCTTCCCTACGGTGGCGTAGGTAAACGGCATGTAATCGAAATCACTTCGACAGCCGTTCCACAGAAGCCGCATAACGGACTGTCAGGCGCGAGCGAGGGCCGCGCGACGACGATGCCGAGCGACCCTTTCCCGATTCCCGCAGACCTCACTGGAACACCAGCGCCTCCTGCGCCCCCGGGACGAATCGACATAAACGATCGGGCAGTTGTCGCCCTCGCACTCCCTCAGCCCGGCCCGCGCGACCGGATCGGTGAGCAGTTCCACGGCGTCCCGCGCGACGGCACCGAGCAGCGCGGCGCACTCGGGCGGATGATCCAACTCCCTCACGAGGGTGCCGTCTTCACTCCGTACGGCACGGGGGGCCGGGGGCGCGGTGCAGGCGAGGTCGTTCACGCGGGCGAGCGCGATGTCGTACGACGGCCAGGGCTCGGGGGCGAGTCCGCCGCGCACCAACTGTCCGATACGTCCACGCAGTTCGCGGAACTGCACGAGCCAGGAGCCGTCGGCGTGGGCCAGCGGAGTACCCGGCGGAACCAGCCCCGCCCCGACGATCCAGGCGCACAACACCTCGACGGAGTCGAACCGTTCCTCGGGGTGCGTGGTCGCGAGGAGATCCAGACAGATCCGCCCGGCGTCGAACCGCAGCTCGTACGCGTCCGTGACCGTACCCAGTGCCATGTGCCTGTCACCGCCTAGGGGTCACCCCGGTCAACAGGGGTCGGTGAGGTGCTGTGAGAGGGCTGGGGGAAGAGCAGGGAGAAGGGCTGGGGAGAAGCGTCCCCTCTAACAGTGCCTGCCCGCCGCCGGAGCCGGAACCCCTCGTACCGCCCACAGCCCTGGACGACCGCGCGTGGAGCTGCGCGTGACGGCCTTGTTCCGGACGCCGGGCGCTCTACGCTCACCGGGCGCACCGGCATGGTTTCCGCCCCCGCCGCCCCTACCCGTCCCGTCCTTGAAGGGGCTCCGCCCCTTCCACCCCGCCAGGGGGCTCCGCCCCCTGGACCCCCGCTCCTCAAACGCCGGAGGGGCTGATTTCACCAGGGCACTTCACCTCACGACGCCGGCCCAGGCATTTCAGCCCGTTCGGCGTTCGAGGACGGGCGCGGCCATCCCGATCCCCCACCCACCCGCTGGGGGCTCTACCTCCCGGCGCTGACGGTCACTGCCCAGCGCCGGCCCAGGTATTTCAGCCCGTCCGGCGTTTGAGGACGAGGCCCCTTCAGGGCCGAAGCGGGGGTCTGGGGGCCGCAGGCCCCCAGGACGGCGGGGTCGAAGGGGCGGCAGCCCCTGGAGGACGGGAAGGGTAGGGGCGGCGGGGGCGAGAAAAGCCAAGGCCCGCCCCGGCACCGGCACCGCTACACGTCCGCGTACTTCGCGTCCGCCGCCGGATCCAACGCCAGCCGATACCCCCGCTTGACGACAGTCTGGATCAGCTTCGGCGCCCCCAGAGCCGTACGAAGCCGAGCCATCGCCGTCTCCACCGCATGCTCGTCCCGCCCCGCCCCCGGCAACGCCCGCAACAGCTCCGCGCGCGGCACCACCCACCCCGGCCGACGAGACAGAGCCCGCAGCAGCGACATGCCCGCCGGCGGCACGGGACGCAGTGCGCCGTCGACCAGAACCGCGTGCCCGCGAATCTCCACGTGGTGCCCGGCAATCGGCAGCGACCGAGCCCGACCGGGCAGCTCCTGACACAGCAGCTGGACCAGCGGACCGAGCCGGAACCGTTCGGGCTGGACCGTGTCGACGCCGAGCGCCTGCAGCGGCAGCGCGGTGACCGGACCGACGCAGGCCGGAAGGACGTCATGATTGAGGGCGGCGAGCAGCTCCGGAAGCAGCCCGCGCTCCTCCGCCCGCGACAGCAGGGACGCCGCGGCCGGGGCGCTGGTGAAGGTGAGGGCGTCCAGCCCGCGGGAGACCGTCGCGTCCAGCAGACGGTCGACCGGGCCGATGTCCTCCGGCGGCAGCCACCGGTAGACGGGGACCCCGAGCACCTCCGCTCCCGCGGCCCGCAACGCCTCCACGAATCCGGGCAGCGGCTCACCGTGCAGCTGGATGGCGACCCGGCGCCCGTCGACGCCCTCCTCCAGCAGCCGGTCCAGTACCTCGGCCATGGACTCGCTGGACGGCGACCAGTCCTCCGTGAGCCCGGCGGCCCGTACCGCGCCCTTGACCTTCGGTCCGCGCGCGAGGATCTCGACCCCGCGCAGCCGTTCCAGCAGGTCTTCGCCCAGCCCCCATCCGTCGGCGGCCTCGATCCAGCCCCGGAAGCCGATCGCGGTCGTGGCGACCACGACGTCCGGCGTCCGCTGGATGATCTCCTTGGTGGCGGCGAGCAGCTCGCTGTCGTCGGCGAGTGGCACGATGCGCAGGGCAGGGGCGTGCAGGACGGCGGCGCCGCGCCGCTGGAGCAACGCCCCGAGCTCGTCGGCCCGGCGCGCGGCGGTCACGCCCACGGTGAACCCCGCGAGGGGCCCATGGTCGGATTGCTGCTGTTCGTCGTACATAACTCTCGTCCCGCACTCGAGTTGTGGTGCCTGCGCCAGGTGGTCCACCGGGGGTGACCGGGAGCGGCTCCTGATCGCACCCTTGGTGGGTACACCTGCATGCCGATCGAGCCTGTCAACGGTGCGTGACAGGCTCGGTTCGGCTTGATGTCAGCAGTGTTACGTCACACCTCTGCGTAGCTGAGCTGCGGCTTTGCCTCCGAGGTCGCTGTGGCGTGCGTCTCCGAGGCGGCCGGGCGGCGAAGGTATACGGCCCAGGTGACCAGGAAGCAGACGCCGTAGAAGGCGAGGAAGGCGACGAAGGCGCCGGTGCCGGAGCCCACCGTGAGGAAGGACTGGCGGAAGGCGAGGTTGATGCCGAGGCCGCCGAGCGCACCCACCGCGCCGATGAGGCCCATGGAGGCACCGGAGAGCCGGCGGCCATAGGCGGCGGCGTCCTCACCGGTGAGCCCCTTGGCGAGGGCCTTGTTGTGGAAGATGCCGGGGATCATCTTGAACGTCGAGCCGTTGCCGAGCCCGCTCAGCACGAACAGGGCGATGAACGCGGTGGTGAACAGCGGCAGCGACTTCTGCATCGAGGCCACGATGATGACCGCGGTCGCGGCGGCCATGGCGACGTAGTTCCACAGCGTGATCTTCGCACCGCCGTACCGGTCGGCGAGCCAGCCGCCCACGGGGCGGATCAGGGAGCCGAGCAGCGGGCCGATGAAGGTGACGTAGGCGGACTGGAGCGGCGTCCGGCCGAACTGGGTCTGCAGGACGAGACCGAAGGCGAAGCTGTATCCGATGAAGGAGCCGAAGGTGCCGATGTAGAGGAAGGACATGATCCAGGTGTGGGCCTCCTTCACAGCGTCCTTGGCGGCACCGGTGTCGTTCTTCACCGAGGAGATGCTGTCCATCTTGAGCCACGCGAGGACGGCGGCGATCACGATGAACGGGATGTAGATCCCGAGCAGCAGGCGCGGGCCGGCGCTGGCACCGATGACCGCGAGACCGACGAGCTGCACCACGGGCACACCGATGTTGCCGCCGCCGGCGTTCAGACCGAGCGCCCACCCCTTCTTACGCAGGGGGAAGAAGGCGTTGATGTTGGTCATGCTGGAAGCGAAGTTTCCGCCACCGACACCGGCCAGCATCGCGCAGAGCAGGAAGGTGGTGAAGGAGGTTCCCGGCTCCATCACGGCGAATGCGGCGACGGTCGGCAGGAGCAGCATGCTCGCCGAGATCACCGTCCACATCCGGCCGCCGAAGATGGCGACGGCGAAGGTGTAGGGCACGCGGACGATGGCACCGACCAGCGTGGCCATCGAGACGATCGTGAACTTGTCGGCAGGGGTGAGCCCGTACTCCGGCCCCATGAAGAGGACCATCACGGACCACAGGGTCCAGATCGAGAAGCCGATGTGCTCGGAGAGGACCGAGAAGAAGAGGTTGCGCTTGGCGACCTTCTCTCCGGTCTCGTCCCAGAACGTCTCGTCCTCGGGGTCCCAGTGATCGATCCAGCGGCCTCCCCTGCTCGAGGCGGGGGCTGTGCTAGGGGCTGTCATGACGCCTCCACGGTACTTCGGGGCTCGGTCGCACTTCGAGTGGCTGGTCCCGAAGGTAGGGAGGGCTCGTTTCCGCGCTGTGGCACCGGGTGACCGGAAGGGAACTTTGCTCTCACCCGGCGGGAAGGGCGGATGAGAGGTTGTGGCAGTCGTCCCTATATAAGGGCGAGATATAGGGACGAGATACAGGGGCCGCGGGCGTCAGCGCTGCGGGGGCTGCCAGTGCGGGTTCTGCTGGGGATACGGCTGCTGGGGGTGAGGCTGAGGCTGGCCGTACGGCTGCTGGGGCTGCGGCTGGCCGTACGGCTGCTGGGGCTGGCCGTAGGGCGGCTGGGGCTGCGGCTGCTGCGGCGTGGCGTACGGGCCCGGGGTCTGGGTCTGGGGAGCGCCGTAAGGGCCTGGGGCCGGCTGATTGCCGTACGGGCCCGGGGCGGCGGGCTGGGGAGGGTACGCGCCCGGGGCCGGGGCGGCGGGCTGCCCCGGGTAGGGGCCAGGGGCCTGCTGGCCGTAGGGCCCGGCGGCGAAGGGGTTCCCTTGGCCAGCCATCTGCCCTGGCATCTGTCCCGCGTACTGCCCCGTCATCTGCGCACCCGGCGGCAGATACCGCACCCGACCGCCCTCGTCGGTGATCGGCGTGAACCCGGCGGCCTGGAGCCGGGCCGCGAACTTGGCGTTGCGCTTGCGGTTGACGGCGAAGCCGATGCCGACGATGGCCATGAAGAACGCCCAGGTGAGGAATGCTGCCAGCCAGGCGCCGGCATCCGCGCCCAGCCGCACTCCGAGGATCCCGGCGCCGATGGTGAGGCCGATGGCCGCGTACCCCATCCGCTTCTCGGCGTTCTTGCCGGTGAGGTCGAAGTTGATACGGGCCTTGAGAAGCTCGAAGGCGTCCGGCACGAGGGGCGGTACGGACACCCCGTCGCCGGCGTTCGGATACTGCGCCCAGTTCTGCCCGGCGCGAGCGCGGGCCTGGGGGCTGGGGTCGGGCGCGATCATCATCACGAGCGCGTTGTTCCGCCCGGCGCTCTGCCGTACGTCCACGTACTCGTACCCGAACTGCTGGGCGATGAAGGCCAGCGTGGCGAGCTTCTTCACGGAGGCCATGGGGCTGGTGAGCTCGACGGGCCCTCCGCCCGCCATCAACTGCAGCATCTTCTGCACTTGCCGCTTGCTCATCAGCACCTGCTCCCCACCGACCACCCGGACCAACCGGCCCCTCGGGTCACCCCGTTCACTTGCGCAACCCGGTCAGTGTTCCATGGGGGTCTGACAGGACGGAACCTCGGTCGGCGGGGTTCACAGGTTCTTACCGGATCTTGGCTGCCTCCAGGGGCCGGAGCCGATCGCCGAGGGCAAACGGAAGGGGATCAGGCCTCCGGATGATGACGGAGCGGCGTGCCAGGGGCTCTGCTGCGGCGAAGTCGCGGCGGGAATGGGCGAGTCCACCTTCATCCATCGCCGCCGAGGAAACAGCGTCCCTGAGATCGATGTCGGCCAGAACCCGCGTGCCCTACCTGGCGTGAGAGCGCTTCTTCCCAGCCCCGTCCGGCCACAACCGCGGCCCCCGCTTCGCCGCAAGGTCCTCGACCCAGCCCACCGCCACGATCATCAACCCGATCAACGGCCACACCAGGAAGAACATCCAGATCATGTACGTCGAGTCGAGCGCTGCCGTCGCTCGCTCGCTCTCCATGAACGGAAGCTCGTACAGCCGGTCGAGGATCGGGACCGTGGCCATGATCAGGAGGTTGTGCCAGAGGTAGATCGTGACCGCTCGGTTGTTGGAGAGGGTGACCAGCTTGTCCCACTTCGATAGCTTGCCCGGCAGTTCCTGCCACGACGGGGAGTACTGGAGCAGGATGACCACGAAGCCGAAGGACCAGGTGGCCTGGGCCAGCGGGATGTCGTTCAGGTCCCAGCCGTCGGGGCCCAGATGGCCCGAGGCCCACCACAGGCCGAAGGCCATCAGCAGGACCGAGCAGGAGACGGCCACATAGCGCGGGATCTTCGCCAGGAAGCCCTCGTGGTGGGCGAAGCCCAGGACCCAGCAGCTGCCGTAGACGGCGAAGTCCGTGACCGCGTTGCCCGTTTCGCCGGGGATGGAGACCAGTCCCGTGCCCACGATCGCCGTCAGTCCCAGCGGGGCGAGCAGCGTCGGCCAGGGGGCCCTGCGGAAGGCCCACAGGAGGAGGGGTGAGGCCACCACGAACCACAGGTACGCCCGCAGGTACCACAGCGGCCCCGCCGCCTGCACCGCCCACGTGTCCTCCAGCAGCCCCGACTTGGAGCCGATGTGCCACGGGAACGGCGGTGCGCCGATCGGGATGACGTAGTTGATCAGGTCGACCAGGACCCAGGAACCGCCGTGGTCCGGGTCCTTCGTCGGGTTCCAGCCGCCCGCGAACATCAGCGCCAGCACCACCGCGCTGAACGCCCAGAGAGGGGGCAGCAAGCGGCGGATACGGCCCCTGATCACACCCCACGCCGGGCGGTTCAGCGAGCGAGCCATCAGCGAGCCGGCCAGCGCGAACATCACGCCCATGGACGGGAACAGCACCGTCAGCCACGCCCAGCCGAAGAGGTGGTAGACGACCACGCGGACCAGGGCTATCGAGCGGAGCAGGTCCAGGTAGCGGTCCCGGCCCGGCTTGGCCTGCTTCTTGGGCGCGGGTGCGGCGGCCGTGGGGGGCACCGGGGCCGACTCCGGCACCGGCACCGGCTCGGTCGTGCGCTGCTGCGGGACGGCGTACGGCGCCGTCGTCCATGCCGACTCCGAGGGGCCGGCCTCCGTGCCCGGAGCTCCGCCCGTCCCCGTCGGCTGATATCCCTGCGTCATCCCACCGG
The DNA here is from genome assembly GCF_004028635.1 of Streptomyces cyaneus. Lineage (GTDB taxonomy): Bacteria > Actinomycetota > Actinomycetes > Streptomycetales > Streptomycetaceae > Streptomyces > Streptomyces cyaneus. The sequence continues at coordinate 1,512,230 of NZ_ML138678.1, forward strand.
CCTCCGATCACCGTCACGCGTACCTGCCGCCCGCTGCCGCGGCACCGGTCCCCCGGGTGCCTCGACGACGCCCGTGCGGCGCAGCTTCTGCCAGCGCAGGCGGCCGCCGGTGAGGGCCGTGATCCAGGACTGGAGCAGGACGACGTACATGAGCTGGCGGTAGAGGATCTGCTGGAGGGGGAGGGAGATCAGGTGGGTCATGCGTTCCTTGTCCAGGCGGAAGGCGTACGCCGCGCAGACCAGCTGGATGGCCAGGACGCCGAGCCACGCGCCGATCGTCTTCTGTGTCGGGCCGAAGATCAGGCCGTAGAGGAGGAACACGTCGATCAGCGGGGCCAGCAGGGGGGCGAGCACCATGAAGAGGGACACCAGCGGCAGGCCGACCCTGCCGAAGCGGCCCGACGGGCCCCGTTCCACGAGCGCCTTGCGGTGCTTCCAGATCGCCTGCATCGTGCCGTACGACCAGCGGTAGCGCTGCGACCACAGCTGCTGGACGGTCTCCGGGGCCTCGGTCCAGGCCCGGGCCTTCTCGGCGTACACCACGCGCCAGCCGTCGCGGTGCATCGCCATCGTGATGTCGGTGTCCTCGGCGAGCGTGTCGTCGCTCATGCCGCCGACCCGTTCGAGAGCGGACCTCCGGAAAGCCCCGACCGCGCCCGGGATCGTCGGCATGCAGCGCAGGATGTCGTACATACGGCGGTCGAGGTTGAAGCCCATCACGTACTCGATGTGCTGCCAGGCGCCGATCAGGGAATCCCGGTTGCCCACCTTCGCGTTGCCGGCCACCGCGCCCACGCGCGGGTCACCGAACGGCTGGACCAGCTCGCGGACCGTGGACGGTTCGAAGACCGTGTCGCCGTCCATCATCACGATCAGGTCGTAACGGGCGTTCGCCAGGCCGCGGTTGAGCGCCGCGGGCTTGCCGGCGTTGAGCTGGCGGACGACGCGGACGTTGGGCAGGCGCATCGCCTCGACGATCCGTGCCGTGCCGTCGCTCGAACCGTCGTCGACGACGATCACCTCGATGGGGTGCTCGCTCGCCATCAGGGAACGGACGGTGTTCTCGATGCACTTGGCCTCGTTGTACGCCGGGACCAGCACCGACACCGGTTCGGTGACCGGCGGGCCCCAGCGGAAGCCGCGGCGGCGCACCCGGCGGGCGTGGATGCCCGACAGCAGCAGCATCAGCACGAAGCGGCTGATGACCAGGAAGCCGATCACCGCCAGGCCGACCACCAGGACGCCGGTGATGTTGTCCGAGGCCTGGACCAGGAAGACCCAGGCCTTGCCCTTCCACTGGTCGAGGCCGGTGACCTGGGTGTGGGCGCTGGGCGCGTCGAGGGCCTCGGTGAGGTTGTCGAACTCGTAGCCCTCGGCCTTCATGTCCGGCAGGAACCTGTCCAGCGCCTCGACCGTCTGGTGCCGGTCGCCGCCGGAGTCGTGCATCAGGACGATCGCGCCCTTGCCGCCCTTGGGGGTGGCACGGCGGATGATCTCGTCGACGCCCGGCTTCTGCCAGTCCTCGCTGTCGGTGTTGTTGACGACGGTGATGTAACCGCGCCTGCCGATGTACTCCGTCACGGGCCAGGACTTGTTGTCCATGGCGTCGGCGAAGGAGGAGTACGGCGGGCGGAAGAGGGACGTACGGATACCGGCCGCGCCGCTGATCGCCAGCTGGTTCTGGGACAGCTCCCAGTCGATGCGCTTCTTGCTCTGGAAGGAGAGGTCGGGGTGGTTGAAGGTGTGCAGGCCGACCTCGTGGCCCTCCTCGACCATGCGCCGGACCAGGTCAGGGTGGCGCGAGGTCATGGTGCCGGTGACGAAGAAGACGGCGTGCGCGTGGTGCTTCTTGAGCACGTCCAGGACCTTGGGGGTCCAGGTCGGGTCCGGGCCGTCGTCGAAGGTGAGGACCAGGCGGTGGTCCTGGAGGGTCAGGGACTCGGTGCGACCGCTGCGGGTGTCGATGACCGGGCCGCCCTCGAGGATCTGCTCCGGGACCTTGTCGGAGGCGGCGGCGGGCTGGACGCGGTGGTCGGCCAGGATCTCGTTGTGGACGTACCCCCGCAGCATCAGCATCGCCATCAGCGCGACGAGAACGAGTGAGGGAAGCAGCAGGCGCATGGGCACGCGGCGGCGCCGGGAGCCGTCGGGGGCTCCCTTCGCGGGCCCGTGACGGCGGGTGCGGGATGCCATCAGAGGGTGTACTCCGGGGACGGGGCGAGTGCGGAGGCGGAGACGCTCGTGTCCGGCTCCTGTGCGATGGGCGTGGGGTCGCTGGGGCCGTTCGCGACAGTGCCGCTCGCGGGTTCGTCGGTGGTCGGGGTGTCGGTCGGCTCCTCGGTGGGGCCGCCGCCGTCCGTCGGGGTCGGGTCGGGGCCGGGGATGGTGGGCTCGGTGGTCGGTCCGGGGTCGGGGGTGGGATTGGTGCCCGGGTTCGTGGTGGCCTTGGTGGCGGTCGGCTTCGGCTCGGCGGACACGCCGGGCTCCTCGGCGCCGGCCGACGTGCCGGGCGCGGTGGCGTCGGCGTCGGGGGACACGCTCGTGTCGGCGGTGGCCGTCGGGGAGGTGCCCGGGGAGACGCTGCCGGTGCCGGAGGGCTGCGGTGCCGACTCCGCGGGCAGCGGCGGGGTGTCGACCTGGCCGGCCGGCTGCTCCTTGGGGCGCTCCACGGGCAGCCAGGGCGCGTCGGAGTTGCCGGACAGCAGCGTGGCGACGATGACCACGGCGTAGATCGCGCAGGCGAGGCCCACGGCCATGCCGATACGGCGGAAACGGCGGCTGCGGCGGCCCGACTCGTCGACGAACACGGGCCCGTCGGAGCCCTCGCCGCCGCCCGGGGCGTCCTTGGCCGCGCGCAGCATGCCGTCGAGCTGCAGGCCTATGCCGTCGAGCTGGACGGTGACCTCGTGCGGATCGTGGGTGGCGCCGGGCCGCGCGGGCTCCTCCGGCTCGCTCCACGGGTCACGGACCGCCGGCGCGGTGCGCGTCTCACCCGGTGCCGGGTACGCGTCGTGGACCGCGGGAGCGGTGCGCGTCTCGCCGGGCGTCGGGTACGCCTCGCCTCTCGGGGCCGACGGTCGGTCGAAGGCCGACCAGCCGTCCGACCGCCCGGCGGTGGGGCGTACGTCCGCCGTCCTCCCGACCGCGGGAAGCACCGTGGTCTCGTCGGCGTCGGATGCGTCAGCCCTCGGCCCGCCGCGCAGGATCTCCGTCTTGTCGGCGTCCGAAGAGGCACGCCCGCCACCGTGGAGTATCTCCGTCTCCCTTGCTTCGGATCGGGAGCGATGGCCCTGACCGGGCACCTCGGTCTCCCCGGTCGCCGGGAAGGCCTGGGTGTGACCCCTGGAACCTGCCGGGGAGGAACCGCCCCCGGACCCCGATGACACGTCGGGCCACTCCGGTTGGGCGTCTTCTCGCCACTTCTTCACGCGCACGCACATCCCCCCACGGGACCGTTCTGGGTGCGCGCACGACACTGAGCACCCGTCGCCTGCCGAGCCCCCACCCGGCCGAGCGCCCCCCTTTATCACACTGTGCTCAGGCCATGAATGTAGCGCACGCGGAGGTTTCGTGGTTGCCGCGTGTCAATTGTGAACGCTCCCAGTGGCCAAATCGATGGCCGGAATCCATCCCTGGGCCGGCTTCACCAGCCAGCCTTCCTCGGCTGTGAGCTGGGCCGCAGCGCGTCGAAGGGCGTCCAATGCAGGGTGCACCAGGCCCTTTCGCCACACCAGTGACACGGGTGACAGGGGCACGGGATCGATCAAGGGCCGCAGCACGGCCCCGGGCATGGCCGGAAAGTCGATGACGGCGAGAACGGGGGTCCTCATCTTGGCCATGATCCGCTGGAACTCCTCGTCACCGACGGCGAGCGGGGCGGGCGGAGCCACCTCGATCCCCCTCCCGTCGAACAGCCGGTGCGCGAGGTCGGTCCACTCCGGCGTACGGGGGTTTCCGGCCCCGGCGTAGACGGTCCCGCCCTCGAGCGCGGCGAGCGGCACCGCCTGAAGTGCCGCCAGCGGATGGGTCTCGGGCAGCAGGATCGCCATCGGCTCGTAGCGCACCGGCTGGTGGTCGAGGCCCGCCCGCAGCGCCGGGTCCAGCCCCGCGAACCGGCCGAAGGACGCGTCCAGCCGCCCCGCGACCATCTCGCCGGCCGCGCCCGTCAGGCCGCTCTCGTAGCGGGCCATCAGCTCGTACTCGGGGGCGAGCTCACGGGCCCGGTGCAGGACGCGGCGCGGGGTGCCCAGGCCCGCGGAGTTGAGGTCCACCAGCAGGGGGCGGGCCTGGCCGAAGGCGGCCAGCAGGTCCTCCTGGGCCTGGAGGGCGCGACGCGCGTACGGCACCAGCCGCTCACCGTCGGCCGTCAGCGTGACCTGCCGTGTCGTCCGCACGAACAGCTCGGCACCCAACTCCCGCTCCAGCCGCCGTACATCCCGGCTGAGCGCCTGCTGGGCGACGTACAGGCGGGCCGCGGCACGCGTGAAGTGCAGCTCCTCGGCCACGGTGAGGAAGGCGCTCAGGAGGCGGGGGTCGAGGTGAGCGGGAGTGGGCATGCGGCGAACTTACAACGCAGGTGCGTGAATCCGCGCGGAGCAGGTGTTGGACCTCTTGATCCACTTCGGGTGACGGTGGATCCATGCCGCAACCGCCTTACGGACAAGCCCCAGAAGCGACGAGAACCTCGATGTCTCCCCTGCTCACCGTCACCGGCGACACCCTCGTCGCCGTCGACTTCGGACCGCGGACGAGGAGCGAGGGGCGCCGCCCGCCCGGCCCGTACCGCCGGCTCTTCGCCCACCGCGGCGCCCGCGCCTTCACCATCGGGAACCTGATCGCCCGCCTGCCCATGGGCATGTTCAGCGTGAGCGCGGTCGTGATGATCGCCGGCTCCCGAGGTTCGTACGCCCTCGCCGGCGCCGTCACCGCGACCGGCCTCGCGGCGACCGCGCTGGTCGCCCCCTGGACCGCGCGGCTCGTCGACCGGTACGGCCAGGCCCGGGTCGCCGTACCCGCCACGCTTTTCGCGGCGCTGGGCAGCCTCGCGCTGTTGCTGTGCGTGCGCTACGACGCCCCGACCTGGACCCTCTTCGCCGCCTACGCCGCCACCGCGTCCACCCCCAACACCGGCGGCATGTCCCGCGCCCGCTGGGCCCATCTGCTGAAGGGAGACGCCGAGTCCCTGCACACCGCGAACTCCTTCGAACAGGCCGCCGACGAGCTGTGCTTCATGCTGGGCCCGGTCCTCGCGGCCTTCCTGTGTGGGACGTTCTTCCCGGAGGCGGGGACGCTGGTCGGGGTGGTGCTCCTGGTGACGGGCGTGCTGGCCTTCGCGGCCCAGCGCTCGACGGAGCCGCCGCCGCGGGGATGTACGGCCGACGCCAACGACACGAACGTGAAGTCGCCGCTCCGCGCCCCCGGCATGCCCTCGCTGCTGACCGTCTGCCTCGCCATGGGCGCGGTGTTCGGCTCGACGGAGGTCGTCACCCTCGCCTTCGCGGACGCGCAGGGCCACCGCACGGCAGCGGGCGCGGTACTCGCGCTCCAGGCGGCGGGGTCCTGTGCGGCGGGCCTGTGGTTCGGCCGCCTCAGGCTCTCCGGTCCCCCCGAGTACCGCTACCCCTGGTGCATAGCCGCGATGACCACGCTGCTGACCCTGCCCCTGCTCGCCGCATCCCTCACCGGCTCGCTCCTCCTGCTGTCCGCCGCCCTGCTGATCGCCGGCATGGCCACGGCCCCGACCATGATCACCAACATGTCCCTGGTCCAGCAACGCACCCCGGACGGCCGCCTCAACGAGGGCATGACCCTGGCGGTGACGGCCCTGCTCGGAGGGATCGCCTGCGGCAGCGCGGTCGGGGGGTGGATGGTGGAGCACCTCTCCCCGACGGCGGGGTACGGAGTGCCCGTCACGGCTGCTGCCGCCGCACTGGTCATCGCGCTCGCAGCAATGCCCTGAAGGGGCGCGGGGAACTGCGCGACCAGCCACAACGGCGCCGCAGACAAACACCAACCCATCGCGGCACCCCCCACCCGCTCAGCCCCGCGCAGCGACCCGCGCCGTCGCCGGCCCCTTCGCCATCAGCGTGATCCCCGCCCCGAGCGGCACCTCCCCCACCTCCGCGTCCTCGAACTCGAACTCCCGCAGCAGCACCGCCAGCCCGAGCACCGACTCCAGCATCGACAGGTGCTGCCCGATGCAGGCACGCGGCCCGCCACCGAACGGGAACCAGGCATAGCGCGGGCGCCCCGCCTCCGCCTCCGGCGTGAAGCGGGAGGGGTCGAAGCGCTCCGGGTCCGGCCAGTAGTCGGGGTGTCGCTGGGTGACCCAGGGGCTGACCAGGATGTCGGCGCCGGCCGGTATCCGTACGCCGTCCACCTCCGCGTCGGCGACCGAGCGGCGGCCGATGACGGGTGCGGAGGGATACAGCCGCATGGCCTCCTTCAGCACCATCGTCAGATACGGCAGCGCTTCCATGTCCTCGGCGGTGGGCGCCCGCCCCGCGGGACCGCCGAGCACCCGGTCCACCTCCTCCCGCACCCGCCGCTGCTCCTCCGGGTGCCGGGCGAGCAGGTGCAGGCCGAAGGCGAGTGCGGTGGCGGTCGTCTCGTGGCCGGCCAGCAGGAAGATCAGCACCTGCTCGCGGAGCTCGTCGGCATCCAGGCTGCCGTCCTCGGCGTTCTCGGCATGCACGAGGAGGGTGACCAGATCGTTCCGATCCTCCCGGCCCCGACGGCTGTCGATGATCCCGTCGCACAGGGCGCGCAGCTCCGCCTGGAGGCGTCCGGCGCGGCGGTTGGCGGGGGTGGGCCAGGTGCGCGGCGCCTTGAGCGGGGAGAAGCCCCGCTTGAGGGAGTACTCCTGGAGCGGGGGCAGGGTGCGCTCGACCACCTCGAACGCCTGCTTCACATCGGTCCCGAACAGGATGCGGCCGACGACATGCAGTGCGAACCGGCGCATCTCACCGACCAGTTCGACGGTCCCGCTCGGCGCCGAGCGCCACGCGTCCGCCAAGGCCGCCGCCTCATCGGCGACCTGATGGGCATAGCCATTCACCCGGCGCCGGGTGAACAGCGGCTGCACCAGCCGCCGCTGCCGCAGGTAGGCGTCGTCCTGGCTGGTCAGCAGCCCGTTGCCGACCGACTGTCGCAGTTCCTCGTAGAAGACGTTGTCCTTGCGGAAGTTGGTGGCCTGCGTGGCGAGCACCTGCTGTGCGCCCTCGGCCGAGAACACCGCGTAGATGTCCGACCGCAGCCCCGGCGGCCCGGCCCGGAAACGCACCACGTCGCCGTGGTCGCGGCGCGCCCGCAGGTAGGCGGCGAGGGGATCGTTCAGCAGGTCACTCATCGAGCCGAGTAACGGACTCCCCGTCACGATCGGCGCCCGAGCGGCCGTCGTCGTCATCGTCATGGCTCCCCCATTCCCGCCCAAGCCATTGACGCACCCTCAGCCCACACATACCTTCGACTGTCGAAGCGCTTCGACAACAATCGTCGAAACGATTCGACGAACGGAGCCGGGGAATCACCGTAGACGCAGTCGAGTAAGGACCCCCCACATGAAGTTCACCGACGGCTACTGGCTCCTGCGCGAAGGAGTCACCGCGGACCATCCCGCCGAAGTCCTCGACGTCACCGAGTCGGACGGCGCCCTGGAGATCCACGCGCCGACCCGGCCCATCCGCACCCGCGGCGACCTGATGACGGGACCGGTCATGACGATCAACGCCCACACTCCGATGCCCGACGTCATCGGCCTCACCCTCACCCACTTCAGCGGCGAGCAGCCCCGCGGCCCCGAGTTCGAGATCGCCGAGTCGGAGGAGGCCGCCCCGCAGATCTCGTACGACGACGAGCACGCGACCCTCACCTCCGGCTCCCTGTCGGTCCGCGTCGCCCGCACCGGCTCCTGGCAGGTCGAGTTCCTGGCCGGCGGCCGCACGCTCACCTCCAGCGGCGCCAAGAGCATGGGCATCATGCGGGACGCGACCGGGGCGCACTACCTGCGCGAACAGCTGCGCCTCGGCGTCGGCACGTCCGTCTACGGCCTCGGCGAGCGGTTCGGCCCGCTGGTCAAGAACGGGCAGGTCGTCGACATCTGGCAGGCCGACGGCGGCACGTGCAGCGAGCAGGCGTACAAGAACGTCCCGTTCTTCCTCACGGACGCGGGCTACGGCGTCTTCGTCGACCATCCGGGCAAGGTCTCCTTCGAGGTGGCCTCGGAGGTCGTGTCCCGGGTGCAGTTCAGCGCGGAGACGCAGGAGTTGACGTACTACGTCATCTACGGCCCGACCCCGAAGGACATCCTCCGCAAATACACGGCGCTGACCGGCCGCCCCGCCCTCCCGCCGCCGTGGTCCTTCGGTCTGTGGCTGTCCACATCCTTCACGACGTCGTACGACGAGGAGACGGTGACGTCGTTCGTGGACGGCATGCGCGAGCGCGAACTGCCGCTGTCCGTCTTCCACTTCGACTGCTTCTGGATGCGCGAGTTCAACTGGTGCGACTTCCAGTGGGACCCGCGGGTCTTCCCGGACCCGGAGGGGATGCTGGCCCGGCTGAAGGCGAAGGACCTGCGGGTCTGCGTCTGGATCAACCCGTACATCGCCCAGCGCTCGCCCCTGTTCGCGGAGGGCAAGGCGCTGGGGCACCTGCTGCGGCGGCCGGACGGCAGCGTCTGGCAGTGGGACCTGTGGCAGCCGGGCATGGCGCTGGTCGACTTCACGTCCCCCGCCGCCCGCGACTGGTACGCCGCCAAGCTGGAGGCGCTGCTCGCACAGGGCGTCGACTGCTTCAAGACCGACTTCGGCGAGCGGGTGCCGGTCGACGTGGCGTGGTCCGACGGCTCCGACCCGGAGCGGATGCACAACTACTACACGTACCTCTACAACCGCACCGTCTTCGATGTGCTGCGCAAGCACCGGGGCGAGGAGGAGGCGGTGGTCTTCGCGCGCTCGGCGACGGCGGGCAGCCAGCAGTTCCCCGTGCACTGGGGCGGCGACTGCGAAGCGACGTACGAGTCGATGGCGGAGTCGCTACGCGGAGGTCTCTCGCTCGGCCTGTCCGGCTTCGGGTACTGGAGCCACGACATCGGCGGCTTCGAGGGCACCCCGTCGCCCGCGCTGTTCAAGCGGTGGCTGGCCTTCGGCCTGTTGTCCTCGCACAGCCGCCTGCACGGATCGTCCTCGTACCGCGTCCCGTGGCTCTTCGACGAGGAGTCCGTGGACGTGGCCCGGCACTTCATCAACCTGAAGCTGCGGCTCATGCCCTACCTGTACGAGGCCGCCCGCACCGCCCACACCGAGGGCGTGCCGATGATGCGGGCGATGGTGCTGGAGTTCCCGGACGATCCCGGGTGCGCGCATCTGGAACGGCAGTACATGCTCGGGTCGGACCTGCTCGTGGCCCCCGTCTTCAGTGACGAGGGCGACGTCTCGTACTACGTCCCCGAGGGCACCTGGACCCACCTCCTCGGCGGGCGGACGGTGACCGGCCCACGCTGGGTGCGCGAGCAGCACGGCTTCCAGAGCGTGCCGCTGCTGGTGCGGCCGGGCGCGGTGATCCCGGTGGGCGCGGTGGACGACCGGCCCGACTACGACCATGCCGACGGGGTGACTCTGCGGGCGTTCGGGTTGGAGCGGGGCGCGCAGGTGACGGTGCGGGTCGGGGAGGTGGTCTTCACGGTCGTACGGGAAGGGGACACGCTCCGGGCCTCGTGCAGCGATCCGGCGGCGCCCTGGGGGCTGGCGGCGGGTGAGCGCGAGGTGCGGGCCAAGGCGGGGACCGGGTTTCTCTCCCTGGAGCTGGGCTGATGGCGAAGATCACGGACGTGGCGCGGCACGCCGGGGTCTCCCCCAGCACCGTGTCGTACGCGCTGAGCGGCAAGCGCCCGATCTCCGACGAGACCCGGCGCCGCGTCGAGGAGGCCATCCGCGAACTCGGCTACCACCCGCACGCCGGCGCCCGCGCCCTGGCCAGCAGCAGGTCGAACGTGCTGGCGCTGATGGTGCCGCTGCGGGCCGGGATCAATGTGCCGGTGGTGATGCAGTTCGCGGTGTCGGTGGTGACCGCGGCTCGTCGGTACGGCCATGACGTGCTGCTGCTGACCCAGGAGGAGGGCGAGGAGGGGCTGCGGCGGGTCGTGGACACGGCGTTGGTGGACGGGCTGATCGTGATGGATGTGCAGCTCGACGATCCGAGGCTGCCGCTGCTACGGAGGCTCGACCGGCCGTCGGTGATGATCGGCTTCCCGGCCTCCTCCGAGGGGCTGACCTGCATCGACCTCGACTTCATGGCGGCGGGTGAGGCGTGCGTGGAGCATCTGGCGCGGCTCGGGCACCGGGTGGTGGCGCTGGTGGGGTCGCCGCCGGAGGTGTATGTGCGGGGGACGGCGTTCGCCCAGCGGGTGGTGCGGGGGTTCACGGCCGCGGCCGATCGGGGGCGGCTCGCCTCCGCCGTACATCCGTGCGAGGCGTCGCCCGCGGCGGCACGTGCGGTCGCCGAGCAACTGCTGCGGGAGCAGCCCGCGCTGACGGGGGTCGTCGTCCACAACGAGGCGGTTCTGGAGCCGCTGATCGATGCCTTCGAGGGGCTGGGGCTACGGGTGCCGACGGACCTGTCGGTCACCGCGATCTGTCCGGACGAGCTCGCGGAATCGCTGCGGGTGCCGGTGACGTCGATCGCGCTGCCTGCCGCGGAGGTGGGGGCGCGGGCGGTGGAGCTGCTGATGAAGAAGCTGGACGGGAAGGCCGTGTCGGAGGCGACGCTGCTGGCGCCGAGGATGACGGAGAGGGGGAGTACGGGGCGGCGGGCGGTGGCGTGAACGGTCGCTGATCGTGCTGCCGGGCGGGGGGCTCGTGTGCTGTACTTGGAGGCGGACAGGGCGCCGGCTGGGCGGGTAATCCAGTACTCGGCCGGAGGCCCAAGCTCACCAGGAGCGTGTCGTATGTCCCCAGGATCCGTGGGGACATCCGGCTACCTGGTAAGCCGCCAAAGAAGGTGGGCTCCGCTCGGAGTTGCTGCTCCGAGCAGGGCCCCGGCTCACCAGGAGCCTGTCGGATGTCCCCAGACCGTGTGGGGATATCCGGCTACCTGGTAAGCCACCAAAGAAGGTGGGCCCCACTCGGAGTTCGTGCTCCGAGCAGGGCCCCGGCTCACCAGGAGCCTGTCGGATGTCCCCAAGCCGTGTGGGGACATCCGGCTACCTGGTAAGCCACCAAAGAAGGTGGGCCCCACTCGGAGTTCGTGCTCCGAGCAGGGCCCCGGCTCACCAGGAGCCTGTCGGATGTCCCCAATCCGTGTGGGGATATCCGGCTACCTGGTAAGCCACCAGAGCAGCCACCTCCTCGCGTGCTTTGCCGCACGCTCCGGCAAGAGCCGGATCAGCCGCATGACGAGAGTCGGTTTCTGCTCCTCGTGACAGCCCATGCGGGGGCGTCCTCCCTTCGACGTGAGGCGGTCAGTCACGGTCCCGGGACCGCTCTCGTCGGGCCGGGCCCCGACGAGGTGGGGCCCGGAGTGAAGGGAGGACGCACCCAACTGGCGCGTCACGACGTCATACTATCGGTCACAGCGCACTTGCCGTGCGTAATCAGCAGATGTCCGGCTTGCGCCAACTGCACTCGACATCGGTGTTCGTCCCGCCCCCGCGAATCGACGTCGAAACGGCCGAACCGGCCGCCTCCGCGGTCGACTTGGCCAACGTCACCACGATCGCGTCCTCCAACGGCTTCACGGACGAGGCCAGATAGTTGTTGAGGACGATGCCGTAGACGAGTTCGCGTCCCCCGGCATCCGTGACGTACCCGGACAGGCCCGACGCCCCCGTCAACGACCCGGTCTTCGCACGGGCGTTGAGCGCGGCAGCCGTACCGCACATCCGCGTCCGCAGCGTGCCCCCGACGAACCTGTCCGGGGCGCAGGCGACGGGCAGCGAGCGGTACCAGTCGGCGTACCAGGGCTCGGCGCGCACGGCGAGGAGGAGCTCGACGAGCTGCCCGGCCGGGAAGTTGTTCATCCGCGAGAGACCGGAGCCGTCGACCTGCCGCACCTTGCCGGAGTCGACGCCGACGCCCTTGAGGTAGCCGCTGATCGCCGACAGCCCGGCGCCCCAACTCCCCTGCTGCGAGGCCTTGTAGCCCATGGCCTTGGTGAGGATCTCGGCGTGCATGTTGTTGGAGAGCTTCATGAACGGCACGAGCAGGTCCTTCAGGGGCATGGAGTCGTGCGATGCCAACTCCCGTGCGGTCGCGGGGGTCTGGCGGCCCAGGCGGGTCGGCCCGGTGACCTTGACGCCGTGCTTCGCGAGCGCGTCCCGGAAGACGGCGGCGGCGTATCCGGTGGGCTCCCAGACGGTGGCCCACTCCTTCGCGCCGGCGCCGCCGACGGGTGTCGTACCGCTGACGACGACGGTGTTCGTGCCGTGCTCCCGCTCCACGGTGAGGTCGTTCGCCCCACCGGCGGCGACGGTGGTGGCCCGCACGTCGAGGTCGACGTAGTCGGTGTCGGGCGTGACGGTGACGACCGGTTCGTCACCGGCCTCCTCCCCCGGCGCGACCGTGACGATCACGGTCCCGGTGTCGTAGTCGGTGTCCGGGGCCACACTGAGGGCGCTGATCTGGGCCGAGTAGTACGAGGACTCGTCGTCGGCGGCCCAGGAACGGCCGAGACGCTGGTCGTCGAACCGGGTGTCGTCGGCGACGAGCCGCCCCGCGACGCGGGTGACACCGGAGGCGGCGACATCGGCGGCGAGCCGGTCGTAGTCCTGGGCGAGCAGGGTCGGATCGCCGGTGCCGCGCAGGTAGAGGTCGCCGTACAGCACGGAGCCCTGCCGTCGGCCGGTCGACAGCACGTCCGTCGTGAACCGGTACTCGGGGCCGAGGATCTCCATCGCGGCGGCCGACGTGGGGAGCTTGGTGTTGGAGGCGGGCATCAGGCGGGTGGAGGGCAGGTGCTGGTAGAGGAGCTCGCCGGTGGCGGCGTCGGCGACCACGACGCTCGCCACGCCGCCCTCCATCCGCGCATCGCCCAGGACGGTGTCGATGGCCTCCGGCAGGCCACTTCGGTCGGCATCCGCACCGGCCTGCGCGCCGGGGCCGAGGACGGCGGCGACGAGCGCCGCTGCGACGGGCCAAATCCATAATCTTCTACGGGAGTTGAGTCGTCTTCCGGAATCGCTCACGGGTCTGCTCATGCTTCAGGAGCATCCCGGACAACCGCCCTCGGCGACAGAGCACGTCGACAGAGACGTCGACGTCGGCTCAGCCCAGCCCCCAGGCCCGCCCCATCCGGTACGCGGCACACAGGTTCACGTCGAGGACATACGCCCCGGCGCTCCCGCACTGCTCACTCCCGCTCCCCGGATCGACGGGCTGCCCGTGCCCCATCCCGGTGACGCTGTACGTCTCGACGACGGCACGTCCGCCCGCGTCCCGGAAGACCTGATGCGGATACCCGGCGACGGTGTCACTCACGTCGGCCGTCTGATCGGCCCCCTGCACATCGGTCCACTGCCGCATCAGGTCGGTCATGTTGACGGGCTTCACGGTGTAGTCGGCCGTGCCCTGGAAGGCGATCAGCGTGGGCCAGGGGCCGGTGTACCCCGGCCGGGCGGCCCGCACCCGGTCGCCCCACTGCCGCGGGGTCTGCGTGGCACCGACGTACATGCACACGTACGGCGACCCGGCGGCCTGCGCGCACCCGTACGGCAGCCCGGCGACGATCCCGCCCGCCGCGAACCGCTCCGGATACGCCGCCATCATCACGGTGCTCATCCCGCCCCCGGCGGACAGCCCGGTGACATACACACGCGAGGCGTCGGCGGCGGTGTCCGCGAGCTGCCGGTCCACCATCTGCGCGACGGACGCGGCCTCGCCCTGCCCCCGCGCGATGTCGCCGCTCTGGAACCAGTTGAAGCAGGACGAGGCGTTGTTGGCGGACTGCTGCTGCGGCAGCACGACGGAGAAGCCCCAGCGGTCGGCGAGCTGGAGCCATCCGCTGCCGGTGCCGTAGCCGGTGGCGTTCTGGGTACAGCCGTGCAGCGCGACGACCACGGGCCGACCGTCGGGCAGCCCGTCGGGGACGTACCGGAACATGCGCAGCGCACCGGGGTTCGACCCGAACCCGGTGACCTCCTGGAGAGAGGCGGCCTCGGCCCGGCCCGGTGTGAGGACGGCGGCGATCAGGGCGACGAGAAGGGTCACGAGGACGGGGATACGACGGCTTGCGGCTCTGGTCTGTGTCATGCAGAGGGACCGTAGAAGCGTGAACGAGCCGTCGATATGGGGTCGGACAACATAACGGACGCGTCCGTCATGGGGGCTTATCGAGTGGGCTGCCTCAGAGCAGCAGCAGGCTGGTGACGAAGCAGACCCAGAACACGAACTGGGCGCCGCAAGGGTCCTCGCCGGGGTCCTTGATCGCGTCGTCCACCACGTGCGGGAGCCAGACCACTGCGGCCACTGGAGGTGCGGTGAGGGCAAGGAGCGCGATCACGGGCCCTGGGGGTCGGGGGCGGTGGCGGTGGCGGCGGGGTCCCGGTACGTCTCGTCCTTCTTCCACGGCCCGACGCCGAGCCTCCCCGTCGTCCCGAGGTCCAGCTCCGGCACGACCATCACGGGGTCGGCCCCGGGCCTCGCCCGCACGCGGACATACGGCGCGTTCACCGGGTCGCCGACACCCGCCTCGGTGGTGTTCCGCCACGCCAGCCCCGCCTCCGCGGCCTCGCCCGGCCGTAGGACGACGGGCTGCGGGGTGCCGCCGCCACCGGTGGCGGTGCTGATCCGATCGGTTCCGCGCAGGACACGCACGCCATCGACGGAGTCGTGGTCCTCGTCGAGGAGTTCGAGCTCCGGGTACCCGTTGAGCCGATAACTGCTGGTGCCGCAGTTGACGAGATGCAGGCCGACGACGCGCAGCCCCATGGCAGCGTCCCCGTCATCGGCGTAGAGGCGCACTCCGGACTCGGGGCACGGCCCGGAGGCGGACGACGCCTCGGCGGCGGGGACACTGCGCACCTGGACCACATCCACGCCCGACACCTCGGGCGCGTGCCCGACCGTCTCCGCCATGACGACGCTGCCCTTGACGGTCCGCCCCGGCCCGACCGCCTCGACGATCCGTTCCCCGTTGTCGACCACACCTCCCGACGCCGAGGTGAATCCGAGGGTCACCGTGTAAGTGGCGGTCTCCGTCTCCCGGTTGGTGACCTCGAACTCCGCGCTGTAGTCCACCCCCGAGCAGCCGCTCTCCGGCCCCCAGGCGTACAGCGCGGTGATCTTCACGCCGCCCTCGGCCGCCCCGTCACCGGAGGGCAGGGGCAGGGGAGTCGGCGTACCGGAGGGGCTGACGGACGATTCGGTCGGCGATTGCGCGGACGCCGGGCCGCCGTACTGCGAGAAGTCCGAGGGACACAGCTTCTCGGCCCGGACCCGGCCGTCGTCATCGCCCGGCGAGGCGCCCTGTGAACCGCACGCGGCGAGCAGCAGGACACCGCCGAGCACGGCGGGAACGGCACGGGAGGCGGGAGGCATGCGCCCACCTCACCAAGATCCGGTCGCACGGGCTGTGGTGGAACCCACACCTCCGGTCACAGCGGTGTCACAGATCACTCTGGATGAACCCGTCGACCAGCGAGACATGGAACTCGCCGTAGCCGAACCGCTCCCCGAGCACCTGGTAGCGGGCGTACCGCTCCTCGCTGAGCGGCATCCACAGCGCGAGCAGGACCCGCAGGAACAGCCGGAAGCCGAGGTCGGGATCGACCTGGGCGACGACCTGCTCCAGCACCTGCGCCGCGGCGGCACCCGGTATGCCCTGCCAGTGGGGCTGGATGGTCCTGGACGCGAACTCGGCTTCCAGGTCGCGCAGTTCGCGCAGCACCTCGTCCGTGAGGTCCGCCCGCACCGGTCCCGGGGCGGGGCGGTAGGCGGGCGCGGTCTCCCGCAGCCGCTCCCGGCAGACCTCGGCGATCTGCTCCAGCCACTGCCGTACGTCGATGCCGAGACGGTCGGGCCGCAAGCCGCAGTCGGACGCGGCCAGCCACAACGTGGTGAGCGTGTCGTCGGACAGGGGCGAGGCGAGCAGCCGCGTCACGTCCTCCAGCAGAACGGCGGCCGCACTGCCCGGCGACTGCCGGACGTCATCGGCGCCAACCGCATCGCGCAGGCGCTCATCCGCCGTGCCGTCGTACCAGTGCGCGAACCGCCCGGTGAGCTCCGAGAGCCCGAAGTCCCAGTCGGCATCGCGCCGGGCCGGGTCGACGGGCGGCCAGTCGACCTCAAGGTCGTCGTGGACGACCGCGAAGCAGTACTCGAAGGGCTCGCTGAGCTCGATGAACCGGTCGTAACGCGCCTTGTCGACCCGCACGGAGTGCGCCTTCAGGATCCGCAGCAGCAGGCGGAAGCCGAGATCCGCGCCGGCCTCGGCAACGGCCCGCCGCAGGACCGCAACGATGTCCGGCAGTGGCACCGCCCGCGCCAGGTCCGCCTCGACCGCCCCGATCTCGGCGAGTACGGCGTCCCGCATCTCCTCCTCCACCAGCACGGGCCGGCGGGGTTCGACGAACATGGTGCTCCGGTACTTCACAAAGGTCTTCGGGCGTTTCGGCGGTCGCGCCGGATACGCCTCCGACCAGCCACGCAGCCAGTCCCGCACGGTCGCGCCCCGGACGACCGGGTCGAACCGCTCCCGGTCGGCGGCCAGCCACAGCGTGCGGATCATGTCATCCGGCAAGGACGACTCCAGCAGGCTCCGGGCATCCTCCCCGACCTGCTCGTCTCCCTCCATCCCGCCCTTGGGTAAGGGCAGGGGCAGGGCGGCCTCGGATCTCCCGGCGAGGCCGCTGAGCCCGAAGTCCTCGTCGTACATCACGTAGTACGGCTCGTCCGGCTGCGTAGTCATCCCCGTCTTCGCTCCCCCGTCATTGCTCCCCCGTCTTTTGCAATACCGGCATGACAAAGGCCCCGCTGCCCGGAGGCGGCGAGGCCTTTGCCCACATGGGTTGGGAGGTTCGGAAACCTCCCGATCGTGGAGATGGCGGGAATCGAACCCGCGTCCAACGGTGCAGAATCAGGGCTTCTCCGTGTGCAGTTCGCTGTGATTTTCTCGGCCCCGGCGATCACGCGAACAAGTCGCCGACGGGCCCAGTCACTGTTAGATTTCCCTCTTCACCCCGTGACCGGGATCAAGGTTTAGTTCCCTAGCTGATGCCAGGATCCGGGTCGGGAACAGCCCCGGGCTGACACTTCGCAAGTCGCTACTTAGGCAGCGAGGGCGAAGGAATCGCGCTTGGTGTTGGCGATTATTTTTTGCGACATATGGTTTACGAGATCATTGCCGCTTCCTCGACACGCTTCCCCTGCTTCAACAGCCGCTGTCGAAACCGATCATCCCCATGTGCTTTTTTCAATCCCCACCGGAAAGATCCGGCGAGGGGCGCGCACCCTCTGTGAGGTGCAGTGCCATCGTACGTGACGAACGCACGACGATGCCAGCGTATTCCCGGCGGCCGGCCTACTGGGCCCGCTGCCGCCGCTTCGCCGCCGCGATCGCCCGGTCCGACTCCCGCCGGTCCTGCTTCTCCCGCAGGGTCTGGCGCTTGTCGTACTCCTTCTTGCCTCGCGCGAGCGCGATCTCGGCCTTCGCGCGGCCGTCCTTGAAGTACAGGGCGAGCGGCACGATCGTGTGACCCGTCTCCTGGGCCTTGGCCTCCAGCTTGTCGATCTCCTCGCGGTGCAGCAGGAGCTTGCGCTTGCGGCGCGCGGAGTGGTTGGTCCAGCTGCCCTGGTGATACTCGGGGATGTGGGCGTTGTGCAGCCACGCCTCACCCCGGTCGATCTGGACGAAGCCGTCGGTCAGCGAGGTCCGTCCCTCACGCAGCGACTTGACCTCGGTGCCCATGAGGACGAGCCCGGCCTCGTAGGTGTCGATGATCGCGTAGTCGTGCCGGGCCTTCTTGTTCTGGGCGACGATCTTGCGCTTGCCGCCCTTCTCGCCGTCCCTGGCCTTCGCGGCCGCCCCGCCCTGCTTGGGCTGGGACTCCTTCGGTACGTACATTCCCTTGCTCATAGTGCCGTCCATTTTCGCACTACGCAGGGGGTGCGGGGAAAGCCGATTTACGACTCGCCGAGTCCGCTGAGGACCGTCTCGGCCCGCTCCACGAGCTGCTGGTCGGCATCCAGGTCAGGGGTGATGCCCCTGCCGTCGACGGCTCGTCCGGAGGGAGTGCGGTAGTGCCCGACGGTCAGCTCGGCCACGGAGCCGTCGGGGAGGCGGCTCGGCATCTGGACCGAGCCCTTGCCGAAGGTGCGGGTGCCCACCACGACCGCGCGGCCACGGTCCTGCAGGGCGCCGGTGAGCAGCTCGGCCGCGCTCATCGTGCCGCCGTCGACGAGCGCGACCAGGGGTCTGCCGGTGTCGCCGCCGGGTTCGGCGTGCAGGGCGCGCTGGTCACCGTCGACGTCGTACGTGGCGACGAGGCCGCCGTCGAGGAAGGCGGAGGCGGCGGTGACGGCCTCGGTGACCAGGCCGCCGGAGTTGCCCCGCAGGTCGAGGATGACGCCGACGCCGGCCGGGGCGTGGCGCAGGGCGGTGCGGACGGCGTCGCCGGAGCCCTTGGTGAAGGAGGCGATCCTGACGACGGTGATGCCGTCGGCGAGTTTTCGAACAGTGACCGAGTCGGTGGACAGGGTGGCCCGGCGCAGAGTGAGGTCCCACGCGCGCGTGCCACGCTCCAGCCCCACCCTCACCGCCGTACCGGCGGGCGCGTCCGTCGCGTCACCCCGCAGTAAAGAGATGACCTCGGTGACCGGGCGCCCGGCGACCCTCTCGCCGTCGATGCTGCGCAGCCGGTCGCCCGCGCGGATCCCGGCGACCGCCGCGGGCGACCCCGCCCGCACCTTGGTCACTTCGATACGACCGTCCCGCTCGCGGCGCGCCCACAGCCCGACGCCGGTGTACTCGCCGTCGAGGGCCTCCTCGAACTCCTTGTACTCGCCCTGGGAGTAGACGGCCCCCCAGCGGTCTCCGCTGCGGCTGACCGCGCGCTCGGCGGCCTCCATGGGGGACTCGCCCGCGGCCATGGCCTCGGCGGCTGCCTCGGCGACGTCGACGTGCCGGCCCGCCGGGGCGGCCGAACCGGCGGCGTCGGCCGAGGATTTCCGGTCAGGGCCGGGCAGGGAGCCGGTCGCGGCGCCCGCGACGAGCACGCTCGTGAAGAGCAATGTCAGGGCGGCCCCGCGGCGAATGCGGCGGGGCTGACAGAACAGGTCACGACCTGACATGCCGGTGAGTCTAGGACAACGTGAGGGGCCGCACGGTGCGTTGCCCGCACGGCCCCCGCGGCGTTGGTCACACCTTCAGATACTTGCGCAGCGCGAAGAACGCTGCCAACGCGGGCATCAGCAGGCTCGTCGCGAGGATGAGCGGCAGCTTCGTCAACACCGCGTCCCAGCCGATGAAGTTGATCAGTGTCAGCTTCTCCGACAGGGCCAGGCCGTGGTCGATGATGAAGTACCGCGCCATCACCAGGAAGGCGCAGGCGACCGACCCGCCGATGAGGCCGGCGACCGCGGCCTCCATGATGAACGGCGCCTGGATGTAGAAGCCGGAGGCGCCGACCAGACGCATGATCCCGGTCTCACGCCGGCGGCTGAATGCCGAGACCCGCACGGTGTTGACGATCAGCATCAGGGCGACGACCAGCATCAGCGCCATGATCGCCCGTGCGGCCCAGTTCATGCCGTTCAGCAGCCCGAAGAGGTTGTCCAGGATCCCCTTCTGGTCCTGCACCGACTGCACGCCGTCGCGCCCGTCGAAGGCGGTCGCGATGACCTGGTACTTCTCCGGGTCCTTCAGCTTGATCCGGTACGACTCCTGCATCTGGTCCGGCGTGAGCGAGGCGGCCAGCGGGGAGTCGCCGAACTGCTCCTTGTAGTGCTTGTACGCCTGGTCCTGCGACTCGTACGTCACCTTCTCGACGACCGTCATCTTCTTCAGGTCGGCGACGATCTCCTTCTTCTGGTCGTCGGTGACCGCGCCCTTGGCGCAGTTGGGGTCGGACTCGGCGTCGCTCTTGTTGCAGAGGAAGACCGAGACGTTGACCTTGTCGTACCAGTAGCCCTTCATGGTGTTGACCTGGTCGCTCATCAGGAGCGACCCGCCGAACAGGGCGAGCGACAGGGCGACGGAGACGATGACGGCGAAGGTCATCGTCAGATTACGGCGGAGACCGACACCGATCTCGGACAGTACGAACTGGGCGCGCATGACGTCTTCTTCAGGCCTTTCCGTGGACGGTCGCGGTCAGTGCTGGTAGCCGTAGACGCCGCGTGCCTGGTCGCGGACGAGGCGGCCCTTCTCCAGCTCGATGACGCGCTTGCGCATCTGGTCCACGATGTTCTGGTCGTGCGTCGCCATCACCACGGTGGTGCCCGTCCGGTTGATCCGGTCGAGCAGCTTCATGATGCCGACGGAGGTCTGCGGGTCGAGGTTGCCGGTGGGCTCGTCGGCGATGAGCAGCTTGGGCCGGTTGACGAAGGCCCGGGCGATCGCCACCCGCTGCTGCTCACCACCGGACAGCTCACCTGGCATCCGGTCCTCCTTGCCGCCCAGCCCGACGAGGTCGAGCACCTGCGGCACGGACTTGCGGATCTCGCCGCGGGACTTGCCGATGACCTCCTGCGCGAAGGCCACGTTCTCGGCGACCGTCTTGTTCGGCAGCAGCCGGAAGTCCTGGAACACCGTGCCCAGCTGGCGGCGCATCTGCGGCACCTTCCAGTTGGACAGGCGCGCGAGGTCCTTGCCCAGAACGTGCACCTGACCGTGGCTGCACCGCTCCTCGCGGAGGATCAGCCGCAGGAAGGTGGACTTTCCGGAGCCGGAGGACCCCACGAGGAACACGAACTCGCCCTTGTCCACTTCCAGGGAGACATCCCTGAGTGCGGGGCGGTTCTGCTTGGGGTAGACCTTGGAGACATTGTCGAATCGGATCACGGATGCACCACGGGTCGCCGGGGGTAGATGAGCGTGACCATACGCGAACCGGGGGCGGGGGCGCAGTCGCCGGATGGGGTTGCGTAGAGCTTGTGCGTTTTTGTGCCGGGTCATGTGAGGCCGCCCAGGGGGAGCGAGGCTGTGACGCCCGCGCCCTTCCCCGAGGAACCTGGCATTGTGGAGGGAGGGGAACGTTCCCGGGGCCGAACCCGTTGAACCCCCGGAGGGAACTCGCAAGGAGGGTGGCGCATGACGTACGACCGGCTGGTGTGCGCGAACTGTGCCGCGCCCGTGAGTGAGGGCCGCTGCCCCGTGTGCCGGGCGAACCGCGAGCGGCTGCAGCAGGAGAACCCGTTCGCGGGCCTGAACCCGATGACGCTGATCGCCCTGCTGGCGATACTGATCGCGGCTGTGGCACTGCTGGCGCACCAGACCGCATAGCCAGGCCGCACAGGGCGACCCTCACACCGTACGCGGACATGGCGAGGGGCCCGGAGCGAAGCGCGCTCCGGGCCCCTCGGCCGTACGGCGTTAATTACGCAGCGTAAACGATGGGCTGCCGTCAGGCAGCCGCACCGCCGCGGCCACCCGCGAGGCGCGGGAGGATGCGGAAGCCGATGCCGCCGGCGATCATCGTGGCGGCGCCGACCAGCAGGAAGGTGGTCTGAGCGGCACCGGTCTCGGCGAGCTCGTCACCGCCGCCCTGGGCGGAGGTGCTGGTGCCCGTGCCGGTACCGGTGGTCTCCGTGCCGGTCTCGGTCAGGGACGAGGAGCCCTCCTCCTGCGGGGAGGTGCCACCGTCGGGGTCGGTGTTGTTGTTACCGCCACCGTTGTTGCCGTTCCCGTTCCCGTTCCCGTTGCCGTTCCCGTTCCCGTTGCCGTTCCCGTTGTCGTCACCCGGGTCGGTCGGGGCGTCGGTCGGGTCCGACGGCTCGGTCGGCTCCAGCGTCGGGTCCGTCGGGATCGTGGGCTCATCGGTGGGGATGCCCGGGTCCGTCGGGATGTCGGTGGGGATGTCGGTCGGCGGGTCGGTGGGAACCGGCGGCTCGGTCGGGTCCTCGTCACCCAGGCAGATGCCGAGCAGGCAGTCGTCCGACTCGGCGGCAGATGCGGCACCCGCCGCGGTCAGCGAGGCACCGGCCGCGATCACGGCGCCGGCCGCGAGGCGCGCGATACGGATCCGCGTCTTCTTCGTCATGTGGTTGCTACCCCCAGTAGCTGAATCGTCAGTGAGGCGGCGCTCGGGGGCCGTGATCGACGGAGGTGATGCTGCACTTGAGCCCCCCGGTTCACATGCGCCCCAGAGATACGCATGCCACGCTTTACCCTTCCCATTTTTCAAAGACACGTCAAGGTTGTTTACGTGCACCATGTCCAAATACGGGGGCTATGGCGGGGGTTGGAACCTGTGAGTGTGATGTAAAACCCAGACATGCAGGCACAGAAAAGGCAACTGCCGCCGAGGTGGCGGCAGTTGCCTTGTCGACAAAGTTACTTCTCTTGCTGCTTGCGCCAGCGAATTCCGGCTTCGAGGAATCCCTCGATCTCACCGTTGAACACGGCCTCGGGGTTGCCGACTTCGAACTCGGTCCGCAGGTCCTTGACCATCTGGTACGGGTGCAGCACGTAGGAACGCATCTGGTTGCCCCAGGAGTTGCCGCCGTCGCCCTTCAGGGCGTCCATCTTGGCCTGCTCCTCCTGGCGGCGCCGCTCGAGCAGCTTGGCCTGGAGGACGTTCATCGCGGTGGCCTTGTTCTGGATCTGCGACCGCTCGTTCTG
The DNA here is from genome assembly GCF_004028635.1 of Streptomyces cyaneus. GTDB lineage: Bacteria > Actinomycetota > Actinomycetes > Streptomycetales > Streptomycetaceae > Streptomyces > Streptomyces cyaneus. The sequence continues at coordinate 1,535,000 of NZ_ML138678.1, forward strand.
GCAGGAGACGACGATGCCGGTGGGGAGGTGGGTGAGCCGCACCGCGGAGTCGGTGGTGTTCACCCCCTGGCCGCCGGGGCCCGAGGACCGGTACACGTCCACGCGCAGCTCGGACTCGTCGATCTCGATGTGGTCGGTCTGCTCGACCACGGGGAGCACCTCGACGCCCGCGAAGGAGGTCTGGCGCCGCCCCTGGTTGTCGAAGGGCGAGATGCGCACGAGCCGGTGGGTGCCCTGCTCGACGGAGAGGGTGCCGTAGGCGTAGGGCGCCTGCACGGAGAAGGTGGTCGACTTGATGCCGGCCTCTTCCGCGTACGACGTCTCGATGAGCTCGGTCTTGTAGCCCTTCTGCTCCGCCCAGCGCAGGTACATCCGCTGCAGCTTCTCGGCGAAGTCGGCGGCGTCGACGCCACCGGCCTCGGCGCGGATGTTGACGAGCGCCTCACGGGAGTCGTACTCACCGCTGAGGAGCGTGCGGACCTCCATCTCGTCCAGCGCCTTCTTGACGGCGGTGAGCTCGGACTCGGCCTCGGCGCGGGTGTCCGGGTCGTCCTCCTCCTCGGCCATCTCGAAGAGCACGGCGAGATCGTCGATCCGCGAGCGCAGGGCCTCGGCCTTCCTCACCTCCGCCTGGAGGTGGGACAGCTTGCTGGTGATCTTCTGCGCCTCGTCGGGGTTGTCCCACAGGGACGGCGCTGCCGCCTGCTCCTCGAGCACGGCGACGTCTGCCCTCAGCTTGTCGAGGTCCAGAACGGCCTCGATCGACTCCATGGTCGAGGAGAGGGACTTGAGCTCTTCGGATACATCGACGACTGCCACGCCTCCAGCGTAACGGCTCCGCCAAGCGGGGAGGTCCGGCGACCGTGGGCTATCGGGGCGCCCGGCGTCACCGCCGGCCCACCAGGGGGTTCACCCCTGGGGCTGCGCCCCGGACCCCGCCGAGGCTTCGCGCGCGCCGCGGCGGCTGATGCCGCCTGCGCGACCAACGGCCGTCGAGGGCTGGTCGCGCAGTTCCCCGCGCCCCTTTTGGGGCGATGCCGCGGACGAGGCTCCTTCAGGGCGAGAAAACTAGGGCGTTGCCGGAGCCGAGTTGTTCGTGTCCTGCGGGGTCGCCCCGGCGTCATCGTCCGACGTGGCCAGCCACGTACCCACCCCGGCCGCGGCCACCAGCGCCACCGCCGCGGCGCCCAGCACCACTCGCCGCCGCCGAGCCACCGCCCTATGGCGGGCCGAGCCCGGCCGCGGCGCACCCGCCGCCCTCGGCACCCGGGCCGTCCCGCGCGCACCGCCCGCCAGCTCGTCGGGCCCCGGCACCCTCATCGACGTATGCGTGTCCCGGTTGGAGTCGGCCGGCTTGGCGCCCGGCACCAGCGGCACCGCCCCCCGCCGCCGCACCCGCTCCCCCGCGGGCGCCGCTTCCTCAGCGGCCGGAGCCTCTTCCTCCGCCGGCTCCACATCGGGCTCGTCCACGTCCAGCGGCGGCATCCCGGCCACCAGCGGCAGCAGCTCCCGCAGCCGGGCCCCAAGCTCCGACGCCCGCAACCGTGAGGCCGGCGCCTTCGCGAGGCACTGCACGATCAGCTGCCACAGCTCGTCGGGGATCCCGGGCAGCGGGGCCACCGACTCCGTGACGTGGCGGCGCAGCACGGCGCCCGGATGGCCGCCACCGAACGGCGTGAAGCCGGCCAGCAGCTCGTACAGCACCGTGGCGAGGGCATAGATGTCGACCGCCGCCCGGGGCGGCAGGCCCTCCACGATCTCCGGCGCCAGGTAGTCCGGCGTCCCGATGATCTTCGTGGCGCGGGTGCGGCGCGGTGAGTCGATGAGTTTCGCCACACCGAAGTCCGTCAGCAGGGCCGGGTGGGAGCCGCCGGGCCCCAGCGGTCCCTGCATGTCGAGCAGCACGTTCTCCGGCTTCACGTCCCGGTGCACTACCCCGGCCGCGTGCGCCGCCGCGAGCCCGTCCGCGATGTCCGCCACGATCGCCACCGCCGCCTCGGGCGAGAGCCGCCGGTCGCGGTCGAGCCGGGTGCGCAGGTCGGTGCCGCGAACGAGGTCCATGACCAGCGCGAGATCGTTGCCGTCGACCACCAGGTCGCGTACGGAGACCACGTTCGGGTGCTCGAGGCCGAGCAGCGCCGTGCGCTCCTGCACGAAGCGTCCGACGAGTTCCTGGTCGGACGCGAGATCCTCGCGCAGCAGCTTGATGGCGACGGGCCCCTCGGGGCCCTCGCCCAGCCACACCGTGCCGGCGCTGCCCCGCCCCAGGATCTGGTTGGCGGTGTACCGGCTGCCGATCTTCCGTGCCAAGACTGCTCCTACTGACGCGTGTGTCGCTAAAACTACGCGTCCTGGGAGCCAACCTTCACCGCGGAGACGGAAATCACCCGCCAGGTGTCGACAAATCCCCAAACCAGCCGGAGCCGCACCGGCGCGCCGCCTCCGCTGTGCCGCCTCCGGTCAGTTGGTGCCCGAGCCCCCGCCCAGGTCCCCGATCCACCCCGTCACGGTGGTGAACCAGTCGGTGAGCTGGTCCCAGTAGCCCTTGCCCGTGCCGATCCACTCCTGCAGCGGGCTCAGCTCCCAGATCAGCCACCCCGCGACGAACAGGATGACGATCGTGAACAGGCACCCCTTGAGGCAGCCGAGTCCGGGGATCCGCATCGGGTTGGCGCTGCGCTGACGCGGCTGACGGGGCTCGCGCTGAGGCCGCTGCGGCTCCGGCGCGGGCGGCGGGGCGTATCGCTGCGGCTGCTGTTGCGGCTGGCGCGGTGGGGCGTACGGCTGCGGCTGGTGCTGCTGGGGATGGCCGTAACCCTGCTGCCGACCCTGCGGAGGCCGCTGCTGGGGCTGGTGCTGGGGCTGCTGCTGCGGGCGGGCGACCTGCCGCTGGGGGCGGCGGCGCAGCGGGTCCTGGTTGGGGTCGAGGTACTGGACCTGCGTCTGCTCGTTGCGGTCCCGGGCGGCGCGCAGCTGGTTCTGCCAGGGGTGCGGCTCCTCGGGGCCGGGCTGGCCGGGCTGGCCGGGCTGCTGGCCCGGAGGTCCCGGCGGCATCGACGGCATGACGGCCGTCGGGTCGGCGGCACCCGCCGGGCCGGGGGCGCCGGTGTGCGGCAGGACGCTGGTCGCGCCGTTCGGGTCGTACGTCCCCGGGGCCGCGCCGTGCGGCAGCACCTGCGTGGGGTCGGCCGAGCCCGGCACGGTGGCCGGGGCGGGGTCCGGGGCGAGCAGCGCGGCGACGCCCTCGGCCGCCGCGATCTGCGCGGAGTTCGCGTGCACGCCGATGCCCTCGGCGACGACGCGCAGGGCGCGGGCGAGGTTCTCGGCGCTGGGGCGAAGGTCGGGATTCTTGCTCAGGCAGCGTTCTATGACCGTCCACAGCGGGTCGGGGACCGTGGACGGGCGGCGCGGCTCGGCGCTCAGGTGCTGGTGCAGGACCTCCAGGGCGGAGCCGCCGCCGAACGGCGGGCGTCCGGTGACCAGTTCGTAGAGGAGGATTCCGGCGCCGTAGATGTCGACGGCGGAGGTCTGCGGGCGGCCCTCGGCGGACTCGGGCGCGACGTACGCGGGCGTGCCGACGAACTCGTGGGTGCGGGTCAGGCCCGGGGAGTCGGCGAGGCGGGCGATGCCGAAGTCGGTCAGCAGCGGGTGCATCTGGCCGCCGTTCTGCTGGAGCAGGACGTTGGCGGGCTTCAGGTCGCGGTGGACGACGCCGTCGGCGTGGCTGGCGGCGAGGGCGTCGGCGATCTGGGCGGTGAGCAGGGCGGCGGCGACCGGGGTGAAGGGGCCGTTCTCACGCAGGTAGCGGTGCAGGTCGGGGCCCTCGACGAGGTCCATGACCAAGGCCAGCAGCTCGCCCTCGACGACCAGGTCACGGACCCGGACGATGTTCGGGTGGGTCAGCCGCAGCAGGACGGAGCGCTCCCGCAGGAACCGCATGACGATGTCCGCGTCACTGGCGAGCTCCTCCTTGAGGACCTTGATCGCGACGGTCTCGCCGGGCTGGCCCGGAACCGCCGCCTCGGCGCCCGCGGTCTCTCGCTGGCGGGCCCGCCAGACGGTCCCCGTGGCGCCGCGACCGAGCGGCTCCTCGAGGAAGTACTTGCTGCCTACCGGCCGCACGTCGCGCTCCCTGCTGCTTGCCTACGTTCCTGCCCACTGTAGTGCCGTCCCCCGGGGCACCGGCCTGTCGTCATTCTGTGCGTCTTACGTATGGCTTCCCGTACATGTTCGAAGGAAAGACGCTCGGCTTTGTCTCGTGGTTGCCGGAAGCGGACGTGACCGATCTCAAGCGGTCGCCGGTAGGGCACTTGTCAGGCACTTTTGCGGGCAGAGCCGACCAATCAAGATCACTTGCCTTCGGGCGGGGGGCGCGTTGTCAGTGGCAGGTGCGAGGATGCGTGCAGTACTGGCCGATGTGCTCGTGTGGGGTGGGGAGATCCATCAGATGGGCCCTGCTCCGCGCCCGCGCAGAAGGGACCGCTGACGCCGATGCAGATCCGGCTGACCGTCGTAGACCCGCTGGCCCCGCCTGCCCCGGCGCGAGGTCGCGCCGCGAGCTGCGACGTGCTGGTCACGGCGCCCGCGGGCACCGCCCTGGCCGCGGTGGCGTCGGCGCTCGCCTCGGCGGTGTCCGGGGGCGACGGCCCGGTCGTGCTGTACGCGGGCGCGGAGCGGCTCGACGACCGGCGCAGCACACTCGGCGAGCCCCCGCTGACGGACGGCGCGGTGCTGTCCCTGGGCGCCCCGGCGGCACCCGAGCCCCACCCCGAGCTGGACGACGCCCCGACCCAGCTCCATGTCGTGGCCGGCCCGGACGCGGGCGGGGTCCATCTGCTGCACGGCGGCGAGATCCGCATCGGCCGCTCCGCCGACGCCGACGTCCCGCTCGACGACCCGGACGTCTCCCGGCTGCACTGCGCGGTCACGGTCGCCGCCGACGGCCGCGTCTCCGTCACCGACCTCGACTCCACGAACGGCACCACGCTGGACGGCACCCGCGTCACCACCCGCCCGGTGCGGTTCGCGCCGGGGGCGCTGCTGCGGATCGGCGAGTCGGCCCTGCGGCTGGCTCCGGCCGGCGGGCCGGGCGCGCGGGTGCGGACGGAGCCGGACGGGGAGGGGCATGTGCGGGTCCCTGCCGGGGGGGCCCCGGGAGCGGATGGGGACGCCGGGGCGCGGGGCGACGGGCGGGCGGCGACCGGCCTCGGCGCGGACAGCGCGTCGAGGGCCGGTGCGGCGGTGTCTCACGCGCGTGTGGCGGACGGTGGCGCCGCGACCACGCCCTCACGAGGCCGGTCGGCCGCCCAGGAACACGGTCCGGTCGAGCCGCCCGTCGTGCCGGTGCAGGGCGGGGCGCCGCGGATCGAAAGCGACGGCGGGTCCGAGCGGGCGGTTCCGGGACCGCGCGGAGGCGAAACGCACGGCGCGGGCTTCGAGTTGGGTGCGTTCGACGGGGGCGACCGGGGCCACGGCGGCCCGGACGCCGACCGCGCTTCGAGCGACGGCGGCCCCGAAGGCACCCCGCCGAACAGCGGCAACCGCAAAGGCACCCCGCTGAGGGGCACCGACGTCCCGCAGGGCCTGCGCAAGCGCGGCGGACTCACGGCGTGGGCACGGCGACTGGCCGGCGGGCGCGGGGAGCAGGAGGCGACAGCCGGGCGTGGGACGTACGACGATGACGAGCTGCCGGAGGCGACCGAGCTCCCCTCGGCGGCGAACGGCCCCCGGCTGCCGGAGGCTTGGCCGGACCCCGCGTCCCTGCTGCTGATGGCCCTGGGCCCCGGGCCCCGGCTGTGGGAGCGCGCGCCGGGTCACCCGGAGGCGCTCACGGTGCGGCTCGGCACCGCCGACCGGGCGGCGCCCGACGGTTCGGGACTGCTGCCCGCGGTGCCGGTGACCGCCGATCTGCGTGAGGTCGGGGCGCTGGGGCTGGCCGGTCCGCGCGCGCGGCTCGCCGGGCTGGCCCGCGCGGTGCTCGCCCAGCTCGCCGCGCTGCACTCGCCCGACGCCCTGGAGCTGGTGCTGATCAGTGCGGACCGCTCCCGTCCGCTTCAGGAGCGCACCGCCGAATGGGCCTGGCTGGGCTGGCTCCCGCATGTCCGCCCCGGACATGCCCAGGACTGCCGCCTCCTGCTCGCCTACGACCGTGAACAGGCCACGGCCCGCACGGAGGAGTTGCTGCGGCGCCTGGAGGACTTGTCGCCGCAGACGCGGGGCGGCTCCGGCTCCGGCTCCGGCTCCGGCTGGAACTCCGCCGAGGGGCGGACCGCCGGCTCTGTCTCTGCTTCTGCCGTCCCTGACGGGCGTGCCGTTCGGCGGCCCTCCTGGGCGCGGGACGACGACCCGGCCGACGGGGCGGACGGATTCGCGGGGCCGTACACCGTGGTCGTCGTGGACGGCGATCCCGGGGGCGCCGATGTGCGCGAGGCGGTGGCGCGGCTGGCGCTGGAGGGGCCGCGGGCCGGGATCCACGTGGTGTGCCTCGCCGAGACGGCTTCGGCGTCGCCCGCCTCGCCGGTGACGGAGACCTACGAGGCGGCGTGCACGGTGTCGCCCGCGTTCCGGGAGTGCGGTGCGGTCGCGCTGCTGAGCGGTGATGTGGCCACGGCGCTGCGGCTGATGCGGGTGGCTCGGAGCGAGGAGTCTCCGGGTGCGGGTGCATCCCCCAGCGGGGCCGACCCGGCCGGCAGCGGTCCGGCCGTCAGCGGTCCCGTCGGGCACGGCACCGTGGCCGCCGTGGACGCCGTCTCCCTCGCCTGGGCGGAGCGGTTCGCGCGGGCTGTGGCGCCGTTGCGTCCGGAGGGCGGCGTCGGGGAGCGGCACGCGCGCGTGTCCGTGCCGTTGCCTCAGGCGGCGCGGCTGCTGGACGAGTTGGGGCTGGCCCGGGCCACCCCGGCTTCGCTGATGGCGCGTTGGGCCGACGCGGCCGATGACGCGGAGGCCCTCGGCGGGCGGGTGTGTGCCGTGCTCGGGGCCGGGCCGCGCGGGCCGGTCAGCGCGGACCTCGGCGCCGACGGGCCGCACCTGCTGATCGAGGGGCCGCCCGGCAGCGGGCGTACGGAGCTGCTGCGGGCCGTCGTCGCGTCGCTCGCGGCGGCCGAGCGGCCGGACCGGCTGGGCATCGTGCTGATCGACGGCCGGGACAGCGTCGGCGCGGGCGGCGGCCACGGCGACGGGCTGCGGGTCTGTACGGACGTTCCCCATGTGACCACCCACCTCACCGCCAACGACCCCGTCCGGATGCGGGAGTTCGCCCAGTCGCTGAGCGCCGAGCTGAAGCGGCGCGCGGAGCTGCTCGGGCGGTCCGACTTCGCCGAGTGGCACACGGGGCGTGAGCTGTCGGGCCGGATGGTCACGCAACGGGCAGCGGGGACCGGGGCCGGAGCGGGTGCCGGTGCAGGTGTCGGTGCAAGTGACCTCTCGGGGGATCTGGACTCGCCGCCCAGCTCCACGATCCGGCTGCGGCCGGGGGCGGCCCGTCGGCAGGCCGAGGCCAAGGCCGTGCCGCCGTTGCCCCGGCTCGTCGTGGTCGTCGACGACCTGGACGCGCTGATCTCCCCTGCCCTGGGGTCGACGGGCAGGCCCGCGGCGGGCTCGGTGATACGCGCGCTGGAGGCCGTGGCGCGGGAGGGCGAGCGGCTCGGGGTGCACCTGGTGGCCGCCGCGGGGATCGGGGGCCGTACGGCGGAGTCCGAGCCGGCGCGGCTGGCGACGTTGCGGGTGACGCTGGACGCGGTGGCGGCGGGGCCGGACGAACCGGCGCCCGGGCGGGGGCGGCTGGCCCGGTCGGACGGGCGAGTGGTGCCGTTCCAGGGCGGGCGGGTCACGGGGCGTATCCCGCGGACGGCGACGCTGCGGCCCACGGTCGTGCCGCTGGAGTGGCACCGCATGGGCGACCCGCCGGCCCGGCGCCCGGTCCGGGAGCTGGGCAACGGGCCGACGGATCTGGCGTTGCTGGCCAGCGCGTTGGAGAGGGCGGCGCGGGAGGTCTCGGCAACCGAGGTGCCCTCGCTCCTTTGACGCCGGTCGGCATTTTCAGCCCGTCCGGGGATTGAGGACGAGGCCGTTCAGGCCGATAGCGGGGGTCTGAGGGCGGCAGCCCTCAGGGACGCCGGCCTCGACGAAGCCGAGCCTGGTCACGACGGGGTCACGATCCCCCGCTTGACAGCGGACGCGGTCTTGCCGCCCCCAAACCCAAGGCGTAGACCAGATCGCACGGGACAGCGCTCGAACGTTCGACGAGGCACGAAGAACGGGGCAGTTGATGCGCAGCACGAGCAGCAGGAACCGGACAAGCAGGGCCGCCAGGACCGCGGCAGCCGTATGCGCGGGCGCCCTCGCGCTCTCGCTCACCGCATGCGGAGGCAGCGATGACAAGGACAGCGGCAACGAACAGAGCGGCAGTGGCCAGGAGACCGGCAGCACCGTCACCCTTCCCAAGCTGAACGGCGAATCCCTCGAGGTCGCCGCCGTCTGGACCGGTGCCGAGCAGGAGAACTTCAAGAAGGTCCTCGCGGAGTTCGAGAAGCGCACGGGGGCCAAGGTGACCTTCGTGCCCGCCCAGGACCCGATCATCAACTTCCTCGGCTCGAAGGTCGCGGGCGGCCAGCCGCCGGACATCGCGATGCTTCCGCAGCCCGGCGCCATCAAGCAGGCCGTCGAAAAGAAGTGGGCCAAGCCCCTCGGCGCCGATGCGGTCAAGGAGTTGCAGGCGAACTACTCGCAGGGCTGGCAGGACATCGGAAAGGTCGACGACAAGCAGTACGGCGTCTACTACAAGGCCGCCAACAAGTCCCTGATCTGGTACAACGCCAAGGTCTTCGAGAACGCGGGGGCCGCCGAGCCCAAGACGTGGGACGAGCTGCTGAGCACCGCCCAGACCGTCTACGACTCGGGCGTGACGCCGTTCTCGGTCGGCGGCGCCGAGGGATGGACCCTGACCGACTGGTTCGAGAACATCTACCTCTCCCAGGCCGGCCCCCAGAAGTACGACCAGTTGGCGAAGCACGAGATCAAGTGGACCGACGCGTCCGTGAAGAACGCGCTCACCACGCTCGCCCAGGTGTGGGGCAAGAAGGACTACGTGGCGGGCGGCGCGACGGGCGCGCTGCAGGTCGACTTCCCGGCGTCGGTCACCCAGACCTTCACCGGCGGCGACCAGCCGAAGGCCGCCATGGTCTACGAGGGCGACTTCGCGCAGGTCAACATCGTGCAGGCGAAGGCGGAGGTCGGCACGGACGCGAAGGTGTTCCCGTTCCCGGCCGTGGGTGACACCGCACCCGTGGTCTCCGGCGGCGACGCGGCCGTGATCCTGCAGGACTCCAAGGCCGCGCAGGCCCTGGCCACGTTCCTGGCCTCCCCGGAAGCGGCGACCATCCAGGCGAAGCTGGGCGGTTACCTCTCGCCGAACAAGAACGTGGACAACTCGGCGTATCCGAACGCCGTGCAGCGCAAGATCGCCAAGGCCCTGATCGGCTCGGGCGACGACTTCCGCTTCGACATGTCCGACCAGGCCCCGCAGGCCTTCGGCGGGACGCCCGGCAAGGGCGAGTGGAAGGCCCTGCAGGACTTCCTGAAGAACCCGTCGGACATCGCGGGCACACAGCGCAAGCTGGAAGCCGACGCGGCCGCGGCGTACGGAAACTGACGCCATGGCGTCGGCGGAAGCGGCAGGGGGCCCTCCGCCCTCTGCCGCACCCAGGTCACGCAAGAGCGTGACGGGCACCCGCAGGCTGGTGGCAGTGCTCTTCCTGCTGCCCGCTCTCGTGCTGCTCGGCGCGCTCGTGGTCTACCCGATCGGGTACTCGGTCATCCGCAGCTTCTACGACCAGTCCGGCGACGGCTTCGCCGGATTCGACAACTACGAAGCCCTCTTCACCGACGACGGCATCCGCACCGCCCTCAAGAACAACGTCATCTGGGTGGTGTTCGCCCCGACGGTCGCCACCGCGCTCGGTCTGATCTTCGCGGTGCTGACCGAACGGGTGCGCTGGGGCACGGCGTTCAAGCTGGTCGTCTTCATGCCGATGGCGATCTCGATGCTGGCGGCGGGCATCATCTTCCGGCTCGTGTACGACGCGGACCCGGACAAGGGCGTCGCCAACGCGGTGTGGGTCGGCGTCCACGACACGTTCGCGCAGGCGTCCGCGTTCCCGAAGGCCCACCCGGGCCGCGAGTCGCCCCTCGAAGCGGCGCCGGGCGGCGGCTTCATCACCAAGGCCACCGTCAGCGCCGGCACCCCGGTCACTCTGCCCCTCGTGGGCGTCGCCCCCGACCAGATGCCGGACGACGCCAAGAAGGCCGTACCGGCGCAGCCGGAGTCGGGCAAGGTCACCGGCACCACCTGGCAGGACTTCACGCGCGGCAAGGGCGTCGGCACGCTCGGCGGGGTCGACGCGGCCGAGCTGGGCTATGCCGGGATGGAGATCGAGGCCGTCAAGGACGGCAAGGTCGTGGCCTCCACGAAAGCCGCCGACGACGGCACGTTCACGCTGCCGGCCGCCGCCGACGGGGGCCGGCTGCGGCTCCCGGCGGACAACTTCAAGGAGCCGTACAACGGCGTGGACTGGCTCGGCCCGTCCCTGGTCACGCCGTCCATCATCGCGTCGTACATCTGGATGTGGGCCGGTTTCGCGATGGTGCTGATCGCGGCCGGCCTCGCGGGCATCCCCCGGGATCTGCTGGAGGCGGCCCGCGTCGACGGCGCCAACGAGTGGCAGGTGTTCCGCAGGGTCACGGTGCCGCTGCTGGCACCCGTCCTCGCCGTGGTCACCGTCACCCTGATGATCAACGTCCTGAAGGTCTTCGACCTGGTCTTCATCATCGCCCCGGGCTCCTCCCAGGACGATGCGAACGTCCTCGCCCTTGAGCTGTACCGCAAGGGCTTCTCCGAGGACCAGCCGGGCATCGCCAGCGCCATCGCGGTGTTCCTGCTGCTGCTCGTGATCCCGGTGATGTGGTTCAACGTTCGTAGGCTGCGGCGGGAGGTGCGGCGATGAGCGCGGACGCCGGAAAGCTCACCAAGGCGGCGCCCCCGCCGCTCACCGTCGTCGAGGCCGAGCAGTCCCTCGGCGCCCGGCTCGCCTCGTTCGTCAGCGGCGGGCTGGTGCGGGTGTTCCTGATCGTCGTGGGCCTGTTCTGGCTGGTCCCGACGATCGGGCTGCTGCTGTCCTCCCTGCGGCCGCCGCAGGAGATGACCGCGAGCGGCTGGTGGGAGGTCTTCAGCAAGCCGTCCCAACTCACCTTCGACAGCTACGACAAGCTCCTGAGCAACAGCGACATCACCGACTCGATTCTCAACACCGTGCTGATCACGGTCCCGGCGACGGTCCTCGTCGTCGTCATCGGCTCGCTCGCGGGATACGCGTTCGCGTGGATGGAGTTCCCGGGCCGCGACTGGTGGTTCCTGGGCGTGGTCGGCCTGCTGGTCGTGCCGGTGCAGGTGGCGCTGATCCCGATCGCCGAACTGTTCGGCAACATCGGCATCTTCGGGTCCCTGATCGGCGTGGTCCTCTTCCACGTCGGCTTCGGGCTGCCGTTCGCGGTGTTCCTGCTGCGGAACTTCTTCGCGGAGATCCCGAGGGAGCTGCTGGAGGCGGCCCGCCTGGACGGCGCCGGTGAACTGCGTCTGTTCTTCCGTGTCGTGATGCCGCTCGGCGGGCCGGCGATCGCCGCGCTCGGCATCTTCCAGTTCCTGTGGGTGTGGAACGACATGCTGGTCGCGCTGATCTTCACGGACTCCGGGAGCCAGCCGATCACGGTCGCCCTGCAGACGCAGGTCCGCCAGTTCGGCAACAACATCGACGTCCTGGCACCCGGCGCGTTCATCTCGATGGTGATCCCGCTGGTCGTGTTCTTCGCGTTCCAACGGCAGTTCGTGTCCGGCGTGATGGCGGGCGCGGTCAAGTAGGCGCGAGCGCACCACGCTTGAGGGGGCGGGCCGTCATCGGTCCGCCCCCTTTCGTTCACGTACGGTCCCTCGTATGCCTTAGATCCCGTAACCAAGTCACTCCATTGGCCGTTCCCGGGCAAGGCGCTACGGCGACAGCGCCTACCGTCCCGGCCGACCCAGTGGATGTCCCTTGCCCAGGTTCAGTGTCATTGTCCCCGCGTACAAAGTTCAGGCGTATCTGCACGAGTGCCTGGAATCGGTGCTCTCACAGTCGTACCCGGATCTCGAACTGATCGCCGTCGACGACTGCTCACCGGACGCGTCCGGCGCGATCATCGACGAGTTCGCGGCCCGCGACGCGCGCGTGCACCCCGTGCACCTCGCCGAGAACCAGGGGCTGGGGCCCGCCCGCAACGCCGGTATGGCCCAGGCCACCGGCGACTACCTGATCTTCCTCGACAGCGACGACACCCTCACCCCCGACGCCCTGCACGCGATCGCCGACCGGCTGAAGGAGACCGGCGACCCGGACGTCCTGGTCTACGACTACGCGCGCACGTACTGGACCGGCGAGACGGTCCGCAACCAGGCCGCGGCCCAGCTCGCCGAAGAGGGCCCGGCGCCCTTCCGGCTGGCGGACCGGCCGGGGCTGCTGCGGCTGCTGATGGTGGCCTGGAACAAGGCGTACCGGCGGGAGTTCGTCGAGCAGGAGGGCTTCGCCTTCCCGTCCGGCTACTACGAGGACACGCCCTGGACGTACCCGGTCCTGATGACGGCGGAGTCGATCGCGACCCTGGACCAGGTGTGCGTGCACTACCGGCAGCGGCGCCGGGGCGGCATCCTCGGCACGGTCAGCCCCCGGCACTTCGACATCTTCGAGCAGTACGACCGTGTCTTCGCGTACGTCGACCAGAACCCCGAACTCGCCCGCTGGCGGCCGCTGTTGTTCCGCCGGATGGTCGACCACCTGATCGTGGTGTTCGCCCGCCGCAACCGCCTCCCGCGCGACAGCCGCGCCAAGTTCCTGCGCACGGCCCGCACCTACTACCGCCGATACCGCTCCCCCGGCGCCCCCGTCCCCGCGCGCACCCGGGTCCATCACACCCTGGTCCGCCTGGGCCTGCACCGCACCTACCGCGCCCTGCAACTGACGGCGGCCCTGGCCCGCCGCACCGCCAAGCTCACGAGCCGCCTGCTGAAGGGCCTGCGTTCCACCGCCCTGCGCCTGCACTACCGCATCCAGCGCAGCCTTCCCCTGCGCGCCGACCGCGCCGTCTTCGCCGCCCACGGTGTGCGCGGCCACGGCTGCCACCCGGGCGCCCTGGAGCAGGCGTTCCGCACGCACGCCCCGCGCATCCGCACGGCCTGGGTCGCCGACGCCGAGCAGCACGACTCCGTCCCCACCGGCACCCGCCGTCTGCGCCCCGACACCGCCGCCTACTGGACGGCCCTCGCCCGCTCCAAGTACCTCGTCCACAACGCCGACTTCGACCGTCGCCTCATCAAGCGTCGCGGCCAGGTCCTCGTGCAGACCCGGCAGGGCACCCCGCTCAAGCACATGGGCCTGGACCTGCGCGAACGCCCGGCAGCCGCGGGCGACACGGACTTCGACGAACTCCTCGACAACGTCGACAAGTGGGACTACGTCCTGTCCGCCAACCGCCACTCCACCCTGACCTGGGAACGCGTCTACCCCGGCGGCTACACGACCCTCGAATACGGCAGCCCGCGGGCCGATGTCTTCCAGCAGGCGACTTCGGCCGACGTGGCCCGGATCAGGGAGTCGCTCGGCATCCCCGAGGGCGCGGTCGCGATCCTCTACGCCCCCACCCACCGCGACTACCGCCGCACCCAGCGCACCACCCTCGACCTGCACCACGTCCTGCGCCGCCTGGGCCCCCGCTTCGTCGTGCTGGCCCGCGCGCACCCCCGGCACGGCGGCCCGCTCGCCCCCACGGCGGGCCAGGTCATCGACGTCAGCGACCACCCGAGCGTCGAGTCGCTGTGCCTCGCCTCGGACGCCCTGGTCACCGACTACTCGTCGATCATGTTCGACTACGCCGACCTGGACCGGCCGATCGTGATCCACGCCGACGACCGGGGGGCCTACGAGGCGGCCCGTGGCACCTACTTCGACCTGCGCTCCTTCCCGCCGGGCGCGGTGTCGCGCAGCGAGGACGAGCTGGTCGACATCTTCGCCACCGGCCACTGGCGCGGCTCGCGCTCCGCCCAGCTGCGGTCGGCGTTCCGCGAGCGTTTCTGCCCGTACGGCGACGGACGCGCCGCCGAGCGGGTCGTACGCCATGTCGTGCTGGGCGAGACCGACCACCCGCCCGTCGTACCGCTCGACAAGCGCCACCCCGTACCGTCGCCGGCCGCGTCACTCGCGCACTCCCCGCTCACCACCGTGCCGCAACCCACGGGTGCCCGGACCGTCACCGACAGCCGCTGAACGCCGTTCTCACGGAAGAGGAGTCACATGCCCTCCAGCCCGTCGCGGCCCACGCCGAGCCGGCCGCACACGTGGCGCCCGGCCGGGCGGCCCGGCCGTCGTCGCACCGAGTGAGGCCGACCCCGGCCTCTTGAACAACCAGGCCGCCAGAACAACGACAGAAAGAGCAGTATGCCCCGCTTCAGCATCATCGTTCCGTCCCATGGGGTCGCGGGCCGGCTGTCCCAGGCACTGGACTCGGTCCTCGCCCAGTCCTTCGGCGACTTCGAGCTGATCCCGGTCTGCGACGCCGCCGACTCCCCGGCGGCGCACGTCGCAGCCGGGTACGCCGAGCGGGACTGCCGGGTGGCGCCCGTGAACTCGCCGCCGGCGGCCGGGCTGGCCGGGGCGAGAAACGCCGGTGTGCGGGCGGCGATCGGTGAGTGGCTGCTCTTCCTGGACGGCGACGACGAGCTGATGCCGGGCGCGCTGGCGGCGCTGGACGCCCGGCTGAGCGAGACCGGTGACGTGGATGTCCTGCACTTCGAGCACGAGCGGACGCCGTGGTGGGTGGGTGAGCCGACCAACCCGGCCGCGCTCGTGCTGGCCCGGACGCCGAGTGGGGTCTTCTCGCCCGAGGAGGCCGTCGAGCTGACGGGCGTCCAGCTGCCCGCGTGGAGTGCGGCCTACCGGCGGGCCTTCCTCGTCGGGCGCCAACTCCGCTTTCCCGACGGCCACTTCACCGACGTCGGCTTCGGTGGCCTGGTGGTGATGGGCGCCGAGCGGATGGCGGTGCTGCGCCAGGTCGTCGTACGGCATCTGCTGCGGCGGCAGGGCAACCGGCTGGGCCTGCCGGGGGAGCACCACTTCGAGCTGCTGGACCAGGCCGAGCTGGTGCTGACGCGGGCGGCCGAGCAGGGGCTGTCCGAGGAACGGCGCGCGGCGCTGTTCGAGCAGCTCTTCGCCGCCGTACTGAAGACAGCCGCCCATCCGCGACGGCTGCCGCGCGGGCGCCGGGCCTTCTTCCGGCGCGCGGGCAGGCTCTACCGGCGGCACCGCCCCGCCGGGTTCCGGACGCCGGGCGGCAGTCTCGGTGTGCAGCACCGGCTGCTGGCGAGCGGGGCGTACGCGGCGTTCCGGGCGCTGCGCCGGGCCAACCAGGCGGCGGCGCGGGCGGCCTCGGGTGCGCCGCGTCCGCGCGGGCTGCGCACACGGCTGCGCTACCGGCTTCAGCTGCGCCGCCCGCTGGATCAGAACCTCGCCGTGTACTGCGCGTACTGGGGGCGCGGCTACGTCTGCAACCCGGCCGCGATCCACGCCAAGGCGCGCGAACTCGCCCCGCACATCCGCTCGGTGTTCCTGGTCGAGGCGGACGAGGCGCACACCGTGCCGAAGGATGTGGAGTACGCGGTCATCGGCAGCCGCAAGTACTGGGACGTGCTGGCCCGCGCCAAGTACCTGATCAACAACGCGAACTTCGCGGACGCCGTCGTCAAGCGCAAGGGCAGCGTGCATCTGTCGACCCAGCACGGCACCCCGCTGAAGAAGATGGGCGCCGACCAGGCGACGTACCCCGTGGTGGCGGCCGCGACCGGCAGCTTCGCCAAACTGCTGGCCCGCGTCGACCGCTGGGACTACAACCTCACCTCCAACCGGCACTCCACCGAGATGTGGGAAAGCGCCTATCCCGCCGCGCACGAGACCCTCGAGTACGGCTATCCGCGCAACGACGTCTACTACACGGCGGACGCCACCGACGTCGCCCGCATCCGCCGCGAACTCGGCGTCCCCGAGGGCAAGAAGGCCCTGCTCTACGCGCCCACGCACCGCGATTACGCCACCGGCTTCGAGTCGAGCCTCGACCTTCAGGCGCTGTGCGAGGAGATCGGCGACGAGTACGTCGTGCTGCTGCGCGCCCACTACTTCTACGACCAGGGCGGCGCGCGCGGCACCGGCCGGATCATCGACGTCACCGGGCACCGCTCGTCCGAGGACGTGTGCCTGGCCGCCGACGCGCTGATCACCGACTACTCCTCGATCATGTTCGACTACGCCAATCTGGACCGGCCGATCGTCGTGTACGCGGACGACTGGGACGTCTACCGGGAGCTGCGGGGCGTCTACTTCGACCTGATGGAGGCCCCGCCGGGCCGGGTGACCCGCACGCCGGGCGAGCTGGCGGCCGTCTTCCGCGACGGCTCGTGGGCGGACGAGGAGGCCAGGGCGCTGCGTGCCGCGTTCCGGGAGCGGTTCTGCCAGTTCGACGACGGGCGCGCCGCCGAGCGGGTCGTACGCCGGGTGCTGCTCGGTGAGCCGCCCGAGGCGAGCCCGCCGGTGATCCCCCTGGCCGAGCGCATCCCCGCCCCCGCCGCGACGACCCTCGTGAGGAACTGACGTGCCCCGCTTCAGCATCATCGTCCCCGTCTTCAAGGTGCAGGGCTTTCTGCGGGAGTGTCTCGACTCGGTGCTCGGGCAGTCGTACACCGACTTCGAGGTGATCGCCGTCGACGACCGCTCCCCCGACAGCTGCCCCGCCATCCTGGACGCCTACGCGGAACGCGACGTACGTGTGCGTGTGCTGCACCTGCCGGAGAACGTCGGCCTCGGCCGGGCCCGCAACGCCGGTCTGGAGCAGGCGAGCGGCGACTACGCCCTGTTCCTCGACAGCGACGACCACTACACACCGGGCCTGCTGGCCGCCGTCGCCGCACGTCTGGAGGCGACCGACGACCCGGACATCCTGGTCTTCGACCACGTACGCACCCATTGGTGGGGCCGCGGCGGCCGCAGCACGGCGGCGGACCTGCTGGCCGCGGCCGGCACGGGCACCTTCAGCGTCCGCGAGAGCCCGGAGTACCTGCACCTGTTCCTGGTCGCCTGGAACAAGGCGTACCGGCGTGACTTCCTCCTCAAGCACGAGCTGCGCTACGCGCCGGGCCTGTACGAGGACGCGCCCGTCACCTACCGCTCGATGGTGCTGGCCGACCGTATCGCCTGCCTGGAGCGGATCGGGGTCGAGTACCGGCAGCGCAGGCAGGGCGCGATCACCAAGACGCCGGGACGGCGGCACTTCGACATCTTTCCGCAGTACGAGGGCCTGTTCGCGTTCCTGGAGGGGCGCCCGGACCTGGCGTGGGCGCGCCCGCTGCTGTTCGAACGGGCCCTGGACCACATGCTGTTCGTGCTGGCGCGGGAGGACCGGGTGAGGCCCGCGGACCGGCCGGACTTCTACCGTGAGATCCGCTCCTTCCACGCCCGCCACCTTCCGGAGGGCTTCACCCCGCCCGACGGCTGGCGCGGCAAGGAGATGCGGCTGCTGGCGACGGCGCCCTACGCGTCGTACGCCGTGGCTCGCTCTCTGCGCGACCTGCGCAGGGTGGCGGGGGCCGGCAAGCGGCGCGTGACGGGGGCGGCCTCGCAGCGGGCCCAACGGGCCTGGTACGCGGCCCAGTCGAAGCTTCCGCTCGATCCGCACCTGGCCGTCTACTCGGCGTTCTCGCATCGCGGGGTGCTGGGCGATCCGGCGGCGATCCACGCCAAGGCCTGTGAGATCGCCCCGCACATCAGGGGTGTGTGGGTCGTCCAGGAGGACGCGGTCGACTCGCTCCCTCCCGGCACCGACTTCGTGACGCCCGGCTCGCGGCGCTACCACGAGGTCATGGCGCGGGCCACGTACTGGGTGAACAACGTCAACTGGCCCGGCACCCTGACCAAGCGCCCCGGCAGCGTCCACGTCCAGACCCACCAGGGCACCCCGCTCAAGTACATGGCGGCCGACCTGCTGGCCAAGCCCGGCGCCCGGCACGGCTTCGACGTGCCGAAGATGCTGTGGCGCGCGGACCGCTGGGACTACAGCCTGGTGGCCAACCGGCACTCGGAGCTGGTGTGGGAGCGGGCGTATCCATGCCACTTCACGTCGCTGCGAACGGGGAGCCCGCGCAATGATGTGCTGGTCGACGCGGATCCGGAGGCCGGTGCGGCCGCCCGTGCGCGGCTCGGTGTGCCCGCCGGTGACACCGTCGTGCTGTATGCGCCGACCCGCCGCGAGTACCGCCGGGGCGGCCATGTCGACCGGATCGATCTCGCCCGGTTCGCCGCGGACCTCGGCGCGGGTCACACGCTCGTCGTGCGCCTGCATCCGTCGCTGGCGCAGGGCACGGCACGCGGGATGGGCCTGGCCGATCTGCACCGGCGGGGCGTGCTGATCGACGCGACGAACGAGCCGCACGTCGAGGACGTACTGCTCGCCGCCGATGTGCTGGTCACCGACTACTCGGCCCTGATGTTCGACTACGCCAACCTGGACCGGCCGATCGTGATCCACGCCGACGACTGGGGGGCGTACGCGGCGAGCAGGGGCGCCTACTTCGACATCACGGCGGACGCGCCGGGTCATGTGTCCCGCTCCTACCGGGAGTTGGCGTGGCTGTTCGCGTCCGGGACGTGGCAGGACGGGGAGTCGGCGCGGTTGCGGGCGGGGTTCCGGGAGCGGTTCTGCGAGTTCGACGACGGGTTGGCCGCGGAACGGGTCGTACGGACGTTGCTGCTGGGTGAGTCGATGCCGGAGCGTCCGAGCGAGGTGAGGGTGCCGGCCCCGGCGGATGCGAGGGCTCACTCGATGAGGTGATGTGAGGTAAAGCCGTTGACCCGACCGGCTCGATCGGGAACATACGGCAAATGCCTCAAACCCACACAACCTCCACGACCAGAACTGCGGCCGCTGTAGGTGTCCTCGTCCAGAGGACCGTGCGCGGCGCGAGTGCCCTGCGCGGCGGCCGCAGTTGGCGTCCGACGCCGTATCAGGTCTTCGGCTTCCTGTTCTTCCTGGTGATGTTGCTGGCGTACTGGGCCGTGCCGCTGTGCTGTGACGCGGGTCAGCACGCGGCGGTCGTCGAACGCCTCAAGGTGAACCTGCTCCACCCGCGCCATCCGATGGCGGACCTGCCGGGCGCGGGCAGCCCGTACTACTCGCCGTACGCGGTCGCGCAGGGCGCGTTCGCCCGGCTGACCGGGCTGGGCGGCTGGGAGGTGGTGCGGCTGGCCGGTCCGCTGAACCTGCTGGTGCTGCTGACCGGCATCGGCCGCTTCGTGCGGGTGCTGACGCCCAGGCCATGGGCGCCGGTGCTCGCGCTGGGGGCGATGACGCTGCTGTGGGGGACCGAGCGGGCCTGGTGGAGCGGGTATCTGAGCCTGTTGTCGATGACGGGGAACCTCGGCTATCCGTCTGCCTTCGCCATCGGGCTCACCTTCTGGGCGTGGGCGCTCACGGGGGCGCGGGCACGCGGGGAGGGGCTCGTCCGGTACGTCGGGCCGAGCGGGCTGCCGGGGTTCGCCGGGTACGCGGGGATCGGCGCGCTGTACGGGCTGGTCCTGCTGATCCATCCGATCACCGCGGCGGCGGCGGTGCTGGGGGCGGTGGCGTTCGTCGGCGGGTGGCAGCGGGGGTGGCGGGGCGCCGCGGCCGTGCAGGGGGCGGTGGTCGTGCGGTGGGGGGTGGTCGCGCGGTGGGGCGTGGCGGCGGGGGCGGCGTTGCTGGTTGCCGGGTGCTGGCCGTACTTCGACGTGTTCGCGCTGGCCGGGGACGACAGCGTGGACTGGATGCACCGGCGGCTGTACGAGCATCTCGGCGGGCAGTTCTGGCTGGCGCTGCTGGGGTTGCCGGCGCTGTGGCTACGCCGGCGGCGGGGTTCCTGGCGGGATCCGCTGGTGCTGCTCTTCGCCCTCGACTGCCTGTTCGTGGCGTACGGCTGGGTCAGCGGCCACTACACCTACGGCAGGATCCTCGGGCTCACCCTGGTGCCGCTGCAGTTCGCGCTCGCGGTGGAGCTGGCGGCGCCCCGGCCGTGGGGCAGGGCGCGGCAGGTGCTGGGCGGGGCGGCGGCCGTCGGGGCCTGTGTCGGGTTCCTCACCGTGCAGGGCGGGGCGGTGGTGCCGCGCGCGCTGGATCCGATCGGCCTCGAACAGCCGTCGCGCTGGCCGTCGTACGCCTGGGCGGCACGGCACGTAGGGAAGGGCGAAGTGGTGATCTCCGACGGGCACTTCGCCCCTCGCTCCATCCCCGGGTACGGGCCGAACCTCGCCGCGCCGATCTGGCCCGACCCCGCCCTGGACGAGCGGGAACGGGAGCGTCGGCTCGCCGATGTCCGCGCCTACCTCTCCGACACCTCGACCCGCGCCGAGCGCACGGCCGTCGCCCGGCGGTACCACGCACGCTGGCTGCTGCTGACGCGGTGGAAGACGGTGCCGGAGGAGGCGGTGGTGGTGGCGTGGAGTCGAGGGACGGGGGAGGTGTTGGCGCGGATCGGGTGAGGGGCGCAGGACCGGGTGACGGTCGGTTCGGGGTGGGGTTACTCGATGACCAGGTCGACGTCGATGTTGCCGCGGGTGGCGTTGGAGTAGGGGCAGACCTGGTGGGCGGTCTCGACGAGCTTGCGGCCGGTCGCCTCGTCCAGGGTGTCGGGCAGCTCGATGCGCAGCGTCACCTTCAGACCGAAGCCCTCGCCCTGCTTGCCTATGCCGACCTCGGCGGTGACGGCGGCGTCGGAGACGTCGACCTTCGCCTGACGGCCCACGAGGCCGAGGGCGCTGCCGAAGCAGGCGGCGTAACCGGCGGCGAACAGCTGCTCCGGGTTCGTGCCCTCGCCGTTGCCGCCCAGCTCCACCGGCGGGGCCAGCTTGAGGTCGATCTTGCCGTCGTTGGAAACGGCGCGACCGTCGCGGCCGTGGGTGGCGGTGGCGACAGCGGTGTAGAGCGCGTCCATGGAAAACCATCCCTCTCGAAAGTCGTGTGACGGGCGGCGGGCCTTGCGTGTATCGGTCCGCCGCACGACCACAAGTAGAGCACACAATTCAATTGCACACAACTAAATGACGGACAGGAGCTACCCTGGAGGCATGACGACCACGCCCACAGCCGACTGGCTCCGCCTCGACCAGCAGATCTGCTTCTCCCTGAACGCCGCGTCGCGCGCCTTCGGCGGCGTCTACCGCGTGGTGCTGAAGGACCTGGGGCTCACCTATCCGCAGTACCTGGTGATGCTGGTGCTGTGGGAGCACGGCGACCTGCCCGTGAAGAAGCTCGGCGAACACCTGCGCCTCGACTCCGGCACGCTGTCACCGCTGCTCAAGCGGCTGGAGGTGGCCGGACTGGTACGCCGGGAGCGCAGCGCGCGCGACGAGCGCTCGGTGGAGGTGCGGCTGACGGAGGAGGGGGCCGCGTTGCGCGAGCGGGCCCTTCAGGTGCCGCGCCGGATCGCCACGGCGACGGGCTTCGACGTCGACGAGATCCGCGAGCTGCGGGCACGGCTGGATCAGCTCACCGAGGCGCTGGATGCGGCGGCGGTGGAGGAGGCGGCAGCGGAGTAGGCGGCGTCCGCGCGGGCGCGGGCGCAGGTGGGGCGCGGCCGTAGTTGGGGTGCGGACGCGGGCGAAGGTGAGGTGCGGACGCGGGCGAAGGCGGGGCGGGTGCATAGCCGGGCTGGACATTAGCGGCGTATCACCATCAATTAGGCGTTCATCCGACATACGATCGGGCCGCGTACCCCCTGAAATGCCGCTGCCCGCGAGTGAACCGGTCGCATGCTCCGGCCGTCTTCCGGAACGGGCCCAGTCCCGCTTCACGAGTGATTACCCCTCATTCCTGCGATTCCGGATCGTGGCCCCCATGTCCCCTCACCCCCCTCACCGTCCTCACGCTCCTCGCGCCCCTCACGACACGCACGCCCCACAGGTCGGCATCGTCGTCATCGGCTACAACGACGCCGCGCATGTGACGACGGCCGTCCGCTCGGCGTTGGCGCAGGGTCCCGTGGTCCGTGAGGTCGTCGCCGTCGACGACTGCTCGACGGACGGGAGCGCGGAACTGCTCACCCGTCTCGCCGCGACCGAACCGCGCGTGAAGGTGGTCCGGCGCCGGGTCAACAGCGGCGGCTGCGGCAGCCCGCGCAACACCGGGCTCGACCGGGTGACCTCGCCGTACGTGATGTTCCTGGACAGCGACGACGTACTCCCGCCGGGCGCGGTGGACGCGCTGCTCGCGGCGGCGAGGGGGGCGTGCGCGGACGTGGCGAGCGGGCTGTGCGTGCGGCGGGAGCTGCCCGAGGGGCGCGAGGTGCCATGGCAGGCGCCTCTTTACGCCGCGCACGCCGTGCTTGAGCGCCCTGCGCAGCGCCCGCGCCTGGTCCACGACACGCTCTGCGTCAACAAGCTCTACCGCACGGACTTCCTCCGCGGCCACGGCATCCGTTTCCCCGAAGGCCGCTTCCTCTACGAGGACTTCGTCTTCACCGCGCGCGTGCTCGCCGCCGGGCCGCGCCTCGCGCTCGTCCCGGACCGGGTGTACGTCTGGCACGTGCGGCGCTTTGCCGACCGACTGTCGATCTCCCTGGACCGCGCCGGCATCACCAACTGGCAGGCGCGCACGGAGGCGAGCCGGCTGGCGTACGACATCCTGCTGGGCGCCGGCCAGAAGGAACTCGCACGGGCGGCACGCGCCAAGTTCCTCGACCACGAACTGCGGCTGTACGCACGCGAGTTGGGGTTGCACGACCCGCCCTACCAGCGCGCGTGGTGGGCACACACGCGGGCGTACCTCGCGGAGTACGACGCGTCCGACTGGGCCCACAACCCCACCGCCCCCGGACGCCTCATCGGCCGCGTCGTCCTGTCCTCCCCCGAGCCCCGCGACCTGCCCCGCCTCAGGGACCTGGCCTCCCGCCCGGCCCGCCTCCTGCCTCCCTACACCCACACCCCGGACGGCACCCCCATCTGGTCGGCCGACCTGCCCGAGGTCACCCTGGAGCCGCTGCTGACCCGCCCCGTCCGCCTCCTCCCCCTCGCCGTCGACGCGGAACTGCGCCCACGCGCGCGTGCCGCACTCCTGCGGCTACGCCTGCACGAGCTGTACGGCCGGGTCGCGCACGCGGGACCGGAGGCGCTGGAGGTGGAGTGGCGGTGCCGGGAGACGGGACGCGCAACGGTTCGGCGTACGACGGTGACGCTCACACCTTCGGCCGACGGCATCTGGTCGGCGGAGACGGCAGTCCAGTGGACCGCGTTCGAGGCGGGCACCTGGGAGCTGCGGCTACGGGTGCGCTTCCGAGGCGGCGCACACCGCGAGGTCACGGCGCACGCCCTCTCGGGCGCCGGTCTGCTGCGCCGTCGCGCCGTGGTCAGCACCCGTCACGCCGTAGTACTCGTACAGCCATACGCCACACACTCGGGAGCGCTGGCACTACGCGTGGCCCCGGGTTTACGGGGCGTTATGTCAGTGGTCCACGGCAGACTCCGACGCCTGCTTCACTGACACTGACACCGGCGTCACTGATCACGGACGACCACAGGCCCACTGACGAGGGGACGGCCGCACATGACCTGGCTGATCACCGGCGGCGCCGGTTACATCGGAGCGCACGTCGTACGGGCGATGACCGAGGCGGGCGAGCAAGCCGTGGTGTACGACGACCTGTCCACCGGCATCGCCGACCGGGTGCCCGACGGCGTCCCGCTGGTCGTCGGCTCGACCCTGGACGGTGAGCGCGTCGCCCGCGCCTTGGCCGACCACGGTGTGACCGGCGTGGTCCACCTTGCGGCGAAGAAGCAGGTCGGCGAGTCGGTCGACCTCCCCCTGCACTACTACCGGGAGAACGTCGAGGGCCTGCGCGTCCTGCTGGAGGCCGTGACGGCGGCGGACGTACCGTCCTTCGTCTTCTCCTCCTCGGCCGCCGTGTACGGCATGCCGGACGTCGACCTCGTGACGGAGGAGACGCCGTGCGTGCCGATGTCGCCGTACGGGGAGACCAAGCTGGCGGGCGAGTGGCTGGTCCGCGCGACGGGCCGCGCGACGGGCCTGTCGACGGCATCGCTCCGCTACTTCAACGTGGCCGGCGCGGCCGCCCCGGAACTCGCCGACACCGGCGTCTTCAACCTCATCCCCATGGTCTTCGAGAAGCTCACGGAGAACGCGCCCCCGCGCATCTTCGGCGACGACTACCCCACCCCCGACGGCACCTGCATCCGCGACTACATCCACGTCGTCGACCTGGCCGAGGCCCACGTGGCCACGGCCCGCGCCCTGCAGTCGTCCCCCGGCCACTCCCTCACCCTCAACATCGGCCGTGGGGAGGGTGTCTCGGTCCGCGAGATGATCGACATGATCAACGCCATCACCGGCTACGACCGCCCCCCGACCGTCACCCCCCGCCGCCCCGGCGACCCGGCCCGCGTCGTCGCCTCCGCCGACCGCATCGCTACCGAGCTGGACTGGAAGGCCAAGCACGACGTCCAGGACATGATCGCTTCGGCTTGGGAGGGGTGGGTGCGGGTGCATCCGGGGGCGGCGCGGAGCTGAGCCTTGCGCCGGCTGAGCGGGTCAGCCAAGCGGGTCAGCCAAGAGGATGGCGGTAACGCAACTTGTTGAGCGAGGCCCCACCGGTGGTGTCCTCCACGGCATTGCCGTCCGCACGCCAGCCGGAGGCCTCGTAGAAGCGCCTGGCCCGTTCATTGTCTTCCAGCACCCACAAGGTGGCGTGCGTATAGTCGGCCTGCCTCAGGGCCGCCAACGTGGCCAACATCAACTGCTTGCCCACCCCGGCGCTCCAGACCTCCGGCATCGCGTAGAGAGTGCCGATCTCCGCGACGGCAGGGTCCTCCTGAGACGCACCGAACCCCGAGAACCCGACGATTCCCACCTCGGTCTCGGCCACCAGCACCGCCGACGAGGGCCACTGTGCCTCCGCGATACGCGTCTTCCATTCGGGCTCTTCGCGCCCTGGATCCATGGCGTCGAGGTAGTCCCGCGGAAGAAGACCGGCAAAGGCCGCCTGCCAGGAGCGCACGCGAACACCAGCGACCGCTGACGCGTCATCAGGCCGTGCCCGTCGAATCCGCATGGCTGTCATTCTTCAAGGCGCCCCAGGTCGGGCCAAGTTCTTTTCCTGAGGGCAATGTCGAGGGGCGCGGGAGCGCAACTACGCTCAGCGGCGGCACCGGCGATGAATGCGTCGAAATCGCGCTGCGCCCTGAGCGGCTGCTGACGTCGGCCGCGAGTGTTGTCGGCCAGCCTGCTGCACCTGGACCGCGACGGCAGTGCGCTACCGACCTGCGGGAATGCGGCTACGGCCCGGCTGTTGGTCAGGGCCGGTCTGGTCGGTCTGGCCGGTCGGGGCCGTCGGGCCGCTCGGGGCCGCGGCAGGGCAGGGTCTGGCTGTAGACGACGCTCGTGGTCGTGCTGCCGAAGCCGGCCAGCTCGTCCATGAGGGTCTCCAGGTGCTCCATCGAGGTCGCGGCCACCTTCAGGGTGTAGCAGTCGTCGCCGGTGGTGCGCAGGCACTCCAGGATCTCCCGCCGTTCGGCGAGCAGTCGGCGCAATGGCTGGTGGCGGTTGCCGGGGTACTTCAGCCGGACGACGGCGAGCACGGGGTAGCCGACCTTGGCCAGGTCGACCACGGCGTGGTAGCCCGTGATGACGCCCGACGACTCCAGACCCCGCACTCGTTCCGTGGTGGCCGACGAGCTGAGGTTCACGCGCCGCCCCAACTCGCTGAGGGAGATGCGGGCGTCCCGTTGCAGCTGCCCGATGATCGCCCAGTCGACGTCGTCAAGGTTCACGGCCATGCCGCGACACTACCGGCAGAACCACGGAAGAACGTCGCCCTCACCGGGAAGATTCGGTTCCCCGTGCCGGGATCACCGGCATAGCCTCGACTCATGCAACTTGGCGTCAACGTACCGAACTTCGGGCCCGGAACCGATCCCGGCGTCCTGCGCGAATGGGCGCGGATCACGGAGGGGCTCGGCTTCGACCTCCTCATGGTGTCGGACCACGTGACCGTCACCCCGGACGTGGCCGAGCGCTACCCGGAGCCGTTCTACGAGCCGTTCACCACGCTGTCCTGGCTGGCCGGCCTCACCACGAGGCTGCGGCTGGGCACGACCGTGCTCGTCCTGCCCTACCGGCATCCACTGCTGGTGGCTCGGATGGCCACCAACCTCAACCAGCTCAGCGGCGGCCGGTTCGTCCTCGGCGTGGGCGTCGGCTGGGCGCGTCAGGAGTTCGACGCGCTCGGCGTGCCGTTCACCGCGCGCGGCCGACTGACCGACGAGTACCTGGGTGCCCTGCGGGATGCCTGGCGCACGGAGAGCGGGGACGGTGCCGCCCCGATACCTGTCTGGGTCGGTGGCCACAGCGAGGCGGCGATCCGACGCACGGTCAGGTTCGGCGACGCCTGGCACCCGCTGCGGCTCCCCCTCCCCCTGATGCGCTCGGTCCTGACGAACCACTCGCTGCCGGCGTTCGCGCCCCGCATCGCCCTGCGGATGACCGGCACACCGGTCGACGACCCCGAGCGGCCCGCCGGTGTCGGCACCCTCGAGCAGATCCTCGGCGATCTCGACCAGCTCCGCCTGCTCGGCGCGGACACCGTCGTACTCGACCCCTACCACGCAGACCCGGAGGAGACCCGTCGGCCCCACGTGGCCTGGCAGGCGCTCACGGCCGTGGCCACACACTGGAGGACCCCACAGTGATCACCTCTGGCGACGAGACCCTCCTGCGCCGCGCGATCAGCATCGCGGCCCACGCGGTCACCCTGGGCGACGCGCCGTACGGTTCCCTGCTGGCCGGCCCGGACGGCGCGATCCTCGCCGAGGCCCACAACACGGTACGGCGCGACAACGACATCACCGCCCACCCGGAACTGAAGCTCGCCCGCTGGGCAGCCCGCGAACTCGACCTTGACACGGCTGCCCGCACCACCATGTACACCAGCTGCCAGCCGTGCGGCATGTGCGGCGGCGGCATCGTCCGCTCCGGCCTCGGCCGGGTCGTCTACGCGCTCGCCACCGAGCAACTCGTCGAACTCAACCCGCAGTCGGGCGACTGGCCGACGGTGCCTCAGGACGGCCCGGCCCTGTTCGACGAGGCACGCGCACCCATCGACGCCTACTACCGGCCGAGCTGAGGAGGCTGCGCGCCGACGCCGGACGGGCGCCGCCGGTGACGACTACGCGTTGTTCAGATACGTCAGCACAGCGAGCACCCTGCGATGCCCACTGTCGCTCTGCGGCAGGCCGAGCTTCAGGAAGACGTTGCCGATGTGCTTGTGGACCGCGCGTTCCGTCACGACGAGGGTTTTGGCGATGGTCGCGTTGTCGTGGCCCTCGGCCATCAGCGCCAGCACCTCGCGCTCGCGCGGGGTGAGCGAGTCGAGGGGGGAGTCGCGGCGGCGGGTCAGCAGTTCGGTGACGACCTCGGGGTCGAGCGCGGTGCCGCCGGCCGCGACCCGTTCCAGCGCGTCGAGGAACTCGTCGACCCGGCCGACCCGGTCCTTCAGCAGGTAGCCGAGGCCGCTCGCGCCGCCGGCGAGGAGTTCGGCGGCGTACGACTCCTCGACGTACTGGGACAGGACCAGCACAGGCAGCCCCGGGATCTCCTTGCGCGCGGTGAGGGCGGCGCGCAGTCCCTCGTCGCGGAAATCGGGCGGCATCCGTACGTCGAGCACGGCGGCGTCGGGGCAGTGCTCCAGCAGCGCGGGCAGGATTTCGGGGCCGGTGGTGGCGACGGCCGCGACCTCGTGTCCGGCCGACGTCAGCAGGAGGACCAGGCCCTCGCGCAGCAGGGCGTTGTCCTCGGCGATCACGACTTTCACGGCAGTTCCGCCTCTGCTCCGGTCACCGCGTCGTACGCGGCAACGCCAGATGGATCACCGTTGGCAGCCGGTGCACGCAGCCTACTCACAGAGCCTTGAGGGCATGTGCGGTGGCCCGGGCCAGGGCATCCAGGTACCCCTTGGGCAGCTTGGGGCTGCGGATCACCACCGAGCGCCAGTACAGGGGGCCCGAGATCAGGTCGAGTGCCAGGTCCTCATCGATGCCCGGACGCACCTCGCCGCGCTTCTCCGCGGCCATCACGATCCCGCTGGCGACGCTCGCCTGCCCGTCCCGCAGCGCCTTCTGCAGGGCCTCCGCGATCTCGGGACTGCGAGCCGCCTCGGCCTGGAGATCCGGGAGGATCTGCGAGGCCAAGGGGTGACGCAGGGCGCGTGCGGTCACGCCGTACAGCAGCCGCAGATCACCCTCCAGGGAGCCGGCGTCCGGCACGGGCAGCCCCATGACGGCGACCGCCGACACCACGTCCAGCACCAGGTGCAGCTTGGAACGCCAGCGCCGGTACACCGCGGTCTTGCCGACGCCCGCGCGGCGCGCGATGCCCTCTATCGACATCCGCGCGTAGCCGACGGCCGCCAGCTCCTCGAAGACGGCCGCCCGGATGGCCTCCGTTACGTCCTCCCGGAGTACGGCTGCGCCGGCGGGGGTGCGGCGGCGCGGACGCGGCTGGGGCTGGTCGGCGTTCGTCGTCATGCGGGCAAGCATAGGGCGTTGCGACGATACGGTGCCGTCCCTACGTCAACCGGACGCCACCGACGTCACGACGAGACGGCTCCGTCCACGCCTGCCGACGATCGGCCACGTCACGACGAATCGGTTCCGTCCCTACGTCCGCCGACTCTCGCCGACGTCACGACGGAACGGTCTCGTCCCTACACCCACAGGCTGTCGCCCACGTCACGACGGAACGGCCTCGTCCCTACACCCACAGGCTGTCGCCCACGTCACGACGGAACGGCCTCGTCCCTACACCCACAGGCTGTCGCCCACGTCACGACGAAACGGTTGCGTTCCGACGCCTCCTAGGCCTACGCTCACGTTGCGACGATACGGTCCCGTCCCGACGTAAGAAAACGTGAAGAGTCACGTAAGAGAACGTCGCCGCACCCCTCCCCCGAGCGAAAGCAGCGGATGTGAGCCAGGTCCTCGACACACCGCCCCCAACGGCACCCGCCCCGGCCCCCGCCGACCTCGCGGCCCTCGCCGCCCGGCATGGACTCTCGGTCAGCGGTGCCCGCCCCTCCCTGCCCGAGTACATCCGCCAGCTGTGGGCGCGCCGGCACTTCATCACCGCGTTCGCCACCGCCAAGCTCACCGCCCAGTACAGCCAGGCGAAGCTCGGCCAGGTCTGGCAGGTGCTGACGCCGTTGCTGAACGCGGCGGTGTACTACTTCATCTTCGGCGAGCTGATGGGCACCAAGGGCGGCGTTCCGGACTACATCCCGTTCCTGGTGACGGGGGTGTTCATCTGGACGTTCACGCAGAGCTCGATCATGGCGGGCACGCGCGCGATCTCCGGCAACCTCGGCCTCGTCCGCGCCCTGCACTTCCCGCGGGCCGCGCTGCCGATCTCCTTCGCGTTGCAGCAGCTCCAGCAGCTGCTGTTCTCCATGGCGGCCCTGGTCGTGATCCTGCTCTGCTTCGGCATTCCGGTCACCGCGTCCTGGGTGCTGGCGCTGCCGGCGCTGGTGCTGCAGTTCACCTTCAACGCGGGCGTCGCGATGGTCATGGCCCGGATGGGTGCGAAGACGCCGGACATCGCGCAGCTGATGCCGTTCGTGCTGCGTACCTGGATGTACGCGTCGGGCGTGATGTTCAGCATCAGCCACATGATGAGCAAGCACACGGACTGGCCGTCCTGGGTGACTTCGGCCCTCCTGGCCAACCCCGCCGCCGTCTACATCGACCTGATGCGCTTCGCGCTGATCGACAGCTTCCACGCGAGCCAGCTCCCGCCGCACGTCTGGGCGATCGCGACGGGCTGGGCGCTGCTGGCCGGCGTCGGCGGCTTCATCTACTTCTGGAAGGCTGAGGAGACGTACGGCCGTGGCTGAGAACCTCGACAACACCGCGCTCGCGACCGAGCAGGTCCCCACCGTCATCGCCGACGCCGTCGACATCGTCTACCGGGTCAACGGCACGAGTTCGGGCCGCGGCTCCGCCACCGCCGCCCTCAATCGCATCCTGCGCCGCAAGCAGGCCGAGAAGGCGGCCGGCGTGCGCAAGGTCCACGCCGTCAAGAAGGTCTCCTTCGTGGCGTACAAGGGCGAGGCCATCGGTCTCATCGGCACCAACGGCTCGGGCAAGTCGACCCTGCTCAAGGCGGTCGCGGGCCTGCTCCCGGTCGAGAACGGCCGTATCTACACCGACGGCCAGCCCTCCCTGCTCGGCGTGAACGCGGCCCTGATGAACGACCTCACCGGCGAGCGCAACGTCCACCTCGGCGGCCTCGCGATGGGCATGTCCCGCGAGCAGGTCAGGGAGCGCTACCAGGAGATCGTCGACTTCTCCGGCATCAACGAGAAGGGCGACTTCATCACCCTCCCCATGCGCACGTACTCCTCCGGCATGGCGGCCCGCCTGCGTTTCTCCATCGCCGCCGCCAAGGACCACGACGTGCTGCTGATCGACGAGGCGCTGGCGACGGGTGACCGTTCCTTCCAGAAGCGTTCCGAGGCCCGGATCCGCGAGCTGCGCAAGCATGCGGGCACGGTGTTCCTGGTCAGCCACAACAACAAGTCGATCCGCGACACCTGTGACCGCGTCCTGTGGCTGGAGCGTGGCGAGCTGCGCATGGACGGGCCGACGGACGAGGTGCTGAAGGAGTACGAGGCCTTCACGGGTGACAAGCCGGCCAAGCCGAAGCCGAAGGCTCCCGTCCCCGCGTGAGGCGTGCCGCGTGAGGCGGCCCGCGCGACGCCCCCCTCGTGCGGCCTCCCTCGTGCGGCCTCCCGCTTACGGACCCCTCCGTGCGGACTCCCCCGTGAGGCGCAACTCCGTACGACCCTTTCATCCCATTGGTGCCACTATGACGGACACAGGGTCCCCGGAGTGGTGACGAAGGTGAAGGAGTCCCCGCGATGCCCGAGCTCAGCGTCATAGTCCACGGGCCCAACACCCAGGACCGCCTGACCGGACTCCTCGCCTCCCTGGCCGCGCACCCCCACCCCGAGGTCGAGGTGATCGTGGCCGCGGTCGGGGCCTGGGCGCAGGAGACGGCCCAGGCGTATGCATCCGAGATGCTGGTGCTGCCCCTGCCGGACGGGACGGAGGACGCCGCGGCCCGGTCGGCGGGGGCGGCCCGGGCCTGCGGCCGCTGGCTGCACTTCGTGCACGCCAAGGACGGCCTGCCCGCCGGCGCCCCGCGCACGATCGCCGAGCGCGCTGCGGAACTGCCGGACGAGGTGGACGTCCTCCTCTTCGACCACGTCCGCTCCACCTGGGAGACCTCCGGCCTCCCCTCCGAGGACGGCCCCCGCCTGGCCCGCGCCGGCCGCGCCGCCCACCCCCTCGACGGCATCGCCCGCACCGCGCTCCGCATCACACCCCTGCTGGGCAACCGCGCGCTGCGCACCCCCTTCTGGCAGGCGCACGAACACCAACTCACCACCCCCGACGAGCCGTACGCCGCCTACGCCGCCCTCCTCCTCGCCGACCACATCGCCGCCCTGAACCAAGTGGCGTACGAGCACCACGAGCTGCGCCCCGAGAGCCTCCCGCCGGTCACCCCCGAGGAGCGCTACGCCCCGATCGACCGCTACGAAACGCTCCTCGCCCTCGCCCGGAACCGCCCCGCCTCCCGCCCCAGCACCGGCCCCGCGCCCGACGCCGTCCTGTACGACGTCATGGTCCAGGACTGCCTGCGCACCTTCGCCCGCGCCGCCATGCCGGACGCGGTGGCCAGGGAGTTCTTCCGCCGAGCCGGTGAAGCGGCCGTCCGGCACCGCCCGCCCGGGCACCGTCCCCCCTCCGGCCCCGAGGCCATCCGCCGCGCCCTGCTCGAAGAGAACGCCTACACCAGGTACCGCGCCTTCCAGACGGCCAACCGAGCCCGCCGCGCCGCGAAGGCCGCCGTACGAACCCGCGGACGCCAGGTCGCCGCCGCCCTCGGCGACCACCACTACCGCACGTCCCTGTCCCGCCCGGTCAACCCCAACCTGGCCGTCTTCGCGGCGTACTGGAACCGTGGCGTGGCCTGCAACCCGGCGGCGATCGCCGCCAAGCTCACCGAACTCGCCCCGCAGATCCACCCGGTGTGGGTGGTGACACCGGAGAACGCGCCTCTCCTCCCGCCCCACACGGACCACGTGCTGCCCGGCACCCGCCGCTACCGCGAGGTGCTGGCCACGGCGAAGTACCTGGTCAACAACGTCAACTACCCCAACGCGGTGGTGAAACGCCCGGACGCGGTCCACCTCCAGACCCACCACGGCACCCCGCTCAAGCGCATGGGCGTGGATCAGATGGAGTTCCCGGCCGCCGCCAAGGGCCTCGACTTCCAGGCACTGCTGGCCCGTATCGACAAGTGGGACTACAGCGTCTCCGCGAACAGCCACTCCACCCGCATGTGGGAGCGCGCGTATCCGTCCCGATTCGTCTCCCTCGACTACGGCTATCCGCGCAACGACGTCTTCTACACGGCCACCGCCACCGACATCCGCGCCGTCCGCGACCGCCTGGGCATCCCCCCGACCCACCGCGCGATCCTGTACGCCCCCACCCACCGCGACTACGAGGCCGGCTGGACCCCCCGCCTCGACCTCGCCACCCTCGCCGACCAGCTCGGCCAGGACACGGTCCTGCTGATCCGCGGCCACTACTTCTACGACGGCAGGCCGTCCCCGCTGACCGCCCTGCGCCGCACGGGGCGGATCATCGACGTCTCCGCCTACGACCCGGTCGAGGACCTGTGCCTGGCCGCGGACGCGCTGGTCACGGACTACTCGTCCATCATGTTCGACTACGCCAACCTCGACCGCCCGATCGTCATCTACGCCGACGACTGGGAGACCTACCGCTCCACCCGCGGCGTCTACTTCGACCTGCCGGCCGAGCCACCGGGCCAGGTCGCCCGCACCGAGCGGGAACTGGCGGAGATCCTCACCACCGAGGCCTGGCACGACGAGGGCGCGACCAAGGCCAGGGCGGCCTTTCGCCGCCGATTCTGCGAGTACGACGACGGACGCGCCGCCGAACGCGTCGTACGCCGTGTGTTCCTGGGCGAGAGCGAGGACGCCCTGCCGCCGGTGATCCCGCTGGAGGAACGCACTCCGGCACCGAGCCCTCGGGAGACGGTATGAACCCGGACGTCACCGTCACGGTGATCGTGTACAACGACGCGGCCCGCCTGCCCCGAGCCGTGGAGTCGGTACGCCGTCAGACCCACGCCGACATCGAGATCATCATCAGCGACGACCACTCGACGGACGAAACCTCGGACGTGGCAAGGGAGTTGGCGTCCCGGGATCCCCGCATCCGCCATCTGCGCCTGCCGGAGAACAGCGGCGGCTGCAGCGCCCCGCGCAACCGTGCCCTGGAGATCGCCCGGGCGCCGTACGTGATGTTCCTGGACAGCGACGACGAGCTTCCCGACGACGCCGTGGAGTTGCTGCTCGCCGCCCACCGTGAGCGGGAGATCGACTTCGCGATGGGCGCGGTGGTGCGGGTCCGGGAGGACGGCGGACGCCGCACGAAGTGGATGCCGCACCTGGTCGCGGAGCGCCGCACGGTGATCGGCATCGAGTCCGAACCCCGGCTGCTCTTCGAGCACCTGTCGACGAGCAAGATGTACGCCCGCGCGTTCCTGGACCGGCACGACCTGCGGTTCCCGGAGGGCATCCACTACGAGGACCAGCTGTTCACGACGCAGGCGTACTGTCTGGCCAAGGAGTTCACGGTCATCCCCGAGCCGGTGTACCGCTGGTACATCGCGCCGTACGCGGCCAGGGACGCGGCATCGATCTCCAACCAGCGCCACCGACTCGACAACGTCCGCGACCGCGTCCAGGTCCAGCACCTCATCGACGATTTCCTCGAGGAGAGCGGGCACGGGGCGCTGCGTGAGGACAAGGACTACAAGTTCCTCAAGCACGACTTCCGGATGTACGCCGGGGACCTGCCGTACCGCGACGAGGAGTGGCTGACCGACTTCGCGGACATCATGACTCCCTACCTGGAGACCGTGTCCTCCATGGCCTACGCCCGCTTGCCTCGCGCTGAACGAGTGGTCCTCCAGCTGATCCGCGAACGCCGCTTCCCGGAGGCCCGGCTGGCGGCGCGGGGCCTGGGCCACGGCGTGGCGCCGAGGCAGGTGACACCGGACGCCGAGGGCCACACGTACTGGGGCGACAGCCTCCCCACCACGGAGTGGGCCTGCCGCGAACTGGACGTCGCCGACCTGGAGCTGGACACCCGCCCGTTCCGCAGCGCGCAGTTCCGGCACGAGATCACGGAGCTCACGCGCGGCCCGGGAGCGTCGATCGACCTCACGATCCGGACCTACGACCCGGGTCTGCGCCTCCCGGTGGGCCCGCACCGCGCGAGCCTCCTCATCCGTCCCGGACGGCGCCGCCTCAAGGTCCCCTTCCGTCTCTCCCCCGTCCGCCCCGGCGTCTTCGAAGGCCACGTCCACCTGGACCTGTCGTCGGCCCCCGTCCCCCATCACGGCTTCGCCGGCGTCCGCCACCCCCTCCTGCGCATCGAGCACCAGGGCCTGGCCCATACGGCCGTACTCCTGGCCCCGCTGTCCTTCCCACCCCTGACGGCCCGCATCGACTACCACACCGGCACGGCCCCGCACCGGGTCACGATCGAACCGGAGGGCCGCGGTCCGGGCCGCCTCCAGGTGCGGTGGCAGCCGGTGGGCGTGACCGCGAGGGTGGTACGGCCGGTGGTACGGCGCGTGGCACGCCCGAGGGTGAGGAGAGCGGCCCGGCTGCTGAGGAGCGCGCTGCGGTAGGAAGGTCCGCTTGGCTCAGCCTGTCCGGCGTTTGCGTGTGTGGTGTGGGGGGCGAAGGCTCGTCACCGCACCACCTCGTACAGCACCTGCCCACCCGGCCCCCGAGCCACCACCCGCAACCCCGGCTCCCTCACACCGGCCACCGCCACCGCCCGATCCACCACCCACCGCACCCGGTACGCCTCCACGATCCCCCGGCGCACATCCCCCGGCGTCTCCACCTCGAAGTACCGCCGCACCGCCGCCTCCCGCCGCCCCTCGTCCGGCAGGAAGAAGTCGGGATACCCGGGCGCCACGGTGTACGCCCCGTACGCCGGAATCTGCCGCGCCGGGAAAGTGCGCGCCATGACCACGTCCCCGTACTTCACCCAGGGCGTGACCCAGTGGTATCCCACCCACGGCGCCCGGTACTTCGCAGCGACCGCCTGCGGCAGCACGGTGCGCGGAACGACGTACCCAAGGGTCCCGACCTGCGTCCATGCCCCCACGACCAGCGCCCCGGCCAGCACCCCCACCCACGCCCCACGCCAAGCCCGCCACTCGAGCGCCCCGAGCGCGGCCGCGATCTGCGCGGGAATCAGCACCGCGGGCAGCGCCCGCCCCCACGAGTAGTGCCCGCTCACCCCACCCAGCGCCACGACCATCACCGCCGGCGCAAAGAACAGCACCAACGGGTCGCGCCGGTCCCGCCGCCACCGCACGACCAGCGCCGCCACTCCCAGCAGCACCAGCCAGTACCGGCCCACCATGTCCCGGTACAGCCCCCGATGCACCGCCTCCAGATCGGCGCCCGCCCCGAACAGCGCGAAGAAGTCGTAGTACGGCCACACCCACAGCACCACCACCCCCACCGCCGCCCCAGTCCCCAGCCGCAGCCACACCTCGCGGCCGGGCCGTGCGGCGACCACCGTGGCCAGCGCACCCAGACAGGCCACGACCCCCGAGAACTGATGGCAGAGCAGGATCACCGCCCACAGCGCACCGAGCCCGATCCACGTCCTCCAGCCGCCCGCCGGGCCCGAGCGCACCGCCCCCGCCAGCCAGGCCCAGAAGTGAAAGGCCAGCCCGAGCGCGAACACACTCGGATACGACACCGTCAACGCCAGCGAGTTCAGCCCGAGAAACCCGCTCCATGTGAACAGCGAGGTCCCCCACAGCAACACCAGGCACAGCGCGGCAAGCGCGGGCGCGGCCCGATGCGCGCTCAGTGTGCGCACGTAGCGCCACAGGCCCGTGATCAAGAGCGCCAGCCCGGCCAGCGCACCGATCCTCAGCACGACGAAGACCGAAAACCCCGTCACCCGCGCGAGGCACCCGAGCACCAGCATCCACGGCGAGTAGTACGGACTCGGCGTGTCCGCGTCGACCAGCGGATTGCCGGGGTCGACCAGGCTGTGCCGCAGGCGTTCGACGGTCGCCGCGTGCATACCGAGGTCACCGGCCCACGGGAGCCGGACGATCACGAGGAGCAGCACAACCAACACCAGCGCGGCGGCGGTCTGCGAAGCGATCGTCGTGCTCCGCCTCCGTGGCGCGGCGCGCATCGTGCTCACGCCAGCACTGTAATTCCCGGTTTGTCCCGAATGCGGGAGCGCCCCGGGCTGTCACAGCCCGGGGCGCCCCGATAGTCGTACGGCTAGTCGTAGGGCTAATCGTGGGACTGGTCGTACGGCCTACGAATGCGTCCGCAGCAGCGTCCGCATGGTCCGCATGGCCACCGACAGGTTGGCCAGATCGAAGGTGTCCGATCCCTGGATCTCCTCCAGGGTGGTGCGCGCCCGCCCCAGGATCGCCACGTTCTTCTGCTCCCACGCCTTGTAGCGCTGCTCGGGCGTCGCGGTGCCGTTGCCGGCCGCCAGGACGTCCGAGGTCAGGGCCGCGTGGGCGGCGTAGAGGTCCTCGCGGATGGAGGCGCGGGCCATGGACTGCCAGCGGTCCGCGCGGGGCAGCTCGATGATGCGGTCCATGAGCTGGGTGATGTGGAGGCGGTCGGCGAGGTCGTAGTAGACCTCGGCGACGTCCATCGGGTCCCGGCTCATGCGGTCGGCCACCGAGACGATGTCCAGCGTCGGGAAGGCGGAGGAGAACCCGGCCACCCGGGTGGCGAGTTCGTCCGGGACGCCGGCGCCGGACAGCTCGTCGTAGATCTGCTGGTACCAGTCGAGGTCCGCGCCGCGCAGCAGCTTCGGCAGCTGCGACCAGACCTGCTCGACACGCTCGGCGAAGAAGTCGACGGTGTCGACGAGCTCCAGCGGCTGCGGCCGGTTGTTGAGCAGCCAGCGCGTGCCGCGCTCGACGAGGCGGCGCGAGTGCAGCCGGATCCGGGTCTGGACGTCGGCCTCGACCTTGTTGTCGAGCGCCTCGACCGCGTCCCACACGGCCGCCGAGCGGAAGATCGCGCGGGCCACGGTCTGTGCCCGGACGATCTCCTCCAGCGAGGCGCCGGTCTCCTCGCGCAGCCGGTGCAGATACGTCGTACCGCCCGTGTTGACCGTGTCGTTGACCAGCACGGTCGTAGTGATCTCACGGCGCAGCGGGTGGCTGACCAGGTGCTCGGGGAACTGCTCGCGCAGCGCGCTCGGGAAGTACGCGTGCAGCAGGGTGCTCAGGTACGGGTCGTCGGGCAGCGAGGTGTGCAGCAGCTCCTCGGCGACCGTGATCTTCGTGTACGCCATCAGGACGGCCGTCTCCGGGCCGGTCAGGCCGTGGCCGGCGCCGAGGCGCTCGCGGACCTGGCGGTCGGTGGGCAGGAACTCCAGCGCGCGGTCCAGGTGCCCCTCCCTGACCAGGTGCTTCATGAAGCGCTGCTGGGCGTGGAGCATGTCCTTGGACTGGGCGAGGGCGTTGGCGATCGCCGTGTTCTGGGCGTAGTTGTTGCGCAGGACCAGGCGGCCGACCTCGTCGGTCATCTCGGCGAGCAGCTTGTTGCGCTGCTTGACGGTCATGTCGCCCTCGGCGACCAGGCCGTTGAGCAGGATCTTGATGTTCACCTCGTGGTCGGAGGTGTCGACACCCGCGCTGTTGTCGATGGCATCGGTGTTGATCTTGCCGCCGTGCCGTGCGAACTCGATCCGGCCTAGCTGCGTCAGACCCAGGTTGCCGCCCTCGCCGACGACCTTGACGCGCAGGTCGGCGCCGTCGACGCGGATCGGGTCGTTGGCCTTGTCGCCGACGTCCGCGTGGGTCTCGGTGGACGCCTTGACGTACGTACCGATGCCGCCGTTCCACAGCAGGTCCACCGGCGCCTTGAGGATGGCCTTCATCAGCTCGGCCGGCGTCATCTTGGCGACCTTGCCCTCGATGCCGAGGGCCTCGCGGATGTGCGCGTTGACCTGGATCGCCTTGGCGCTGCGCGGGAAGACGCCGCCACCGGCCGACAGCAGCTCGGTGTTGTAGTCCTCCCAGCTGGAGCGGGGCAGCTCGAAGACGCGGCGGCGCTCTGCGTAGGAGGTGGCCGCGTCCGGGTTCGGGTCGATGAAGATGTGCCGGTGGTCGAAGGCGGCGACCAGGCGGATGTGCTCGCTGAGCAGCATGCCGTTGCCGAACACGTCACCGGACATGTCGCCGATGCCGACGACCGTGAAGTCCTCGCTCTGCGTGTCCACGCCCAGCTCGCGGAAGTGCCGCTTGACGGACTCCCAGGCGCCGCGGGCGGTGATGCCCATGCCCTTGTGGTCGTAGCCGGCCGAGCCACCGGAGGCGAAGGCGTCCCCGAGCCAGAAGTTGTACTGCTCGGCGACCCCGTTGGCGATGTCGGAGAAGGTCGCGGTGCCCTTGTCGGCGGCGACGACGAGGTAGGTGTCGTCCTCGTCGTGCCGGACGACGTCCGACGGCGGCACGACCTCGCCCGCGACCATGTTGTCGGTGATGTCGAGCAGCGCCGAGATGAACGTCTTGTAGCTGGCGATGCCCTCCGCCAGCCACGCGTCCCTGTCCACGCCCGGGTCCGGCAGCTGCTTGGCGACGAAGCCGCCCTTGGCGCCGACCGGCACGATGACGGTGTTCTTCACCATCTGCGCCTTGACCAGGCCGAGGATCTCGGTGCGGAAGTCCTCACGCCGGTCGGACCAGCGCAGACCTCCGCGCGCGACCTTGCCGAAGCGCAGGTGCACGCCCTCGACGCGCGGCGAGTAGACCCAGATCTCGTACGCCGGGCGCGGCGCCGGCAGGTCGGGGATGGCCTGCGGGTCGAACTTCATGGAGACGTAGTCGTGCGGCTGGCCGCCCGCCGCTTCCTGGAAGAAGTTCGTCCGCAGCGTCGCCTTGATGACGGTGAGGAAGGACCGCAGGATCCGGTCCTCGTCGAGGCTCGCCACCTGGTCGAGCGCCGCGTCGACCTCTTCGAGCAGCGCGTCCACGATCTCGCGGCCGGCGCTCTGGCGGTCCGGCGACATCCGCGCCTCGAACAGGGAGACGAGCAGGCGGGTGGTGTGGACGTTGTTGCGGAGGGTGTCCTCCATGTAGTCCTGCGAGAAGGTGGAGCCCGCCTGCCGCAGGTACTTGGCGTACGCCCGCAGCACCATGGCCTGGCGCCAGGTCAGCCCGGCGCTCAGCACGAGGGCGTTGAAGCCGTCGTTCTCCGCCTTGCCGGTCCAGGTGGCGGCGAAGGCCTCGGAGAACCGCTCGCGCGCGTCGTCACCGACATAGTCGACGGCGCCGCCCGCCTTGGGCATGCGCAGGCCGAAGTCGTAGATCCAGGCGACGCTGCGGTCGGAGCAGCGCAGTTCGTACGGCCGCTCGTCGACGACCTCGACGCCGAGCCGGCTGAGGACCGGCAGGACCGCGGACAGGGAGACGGCCGCGCCCTTGCGGTAGATCTTGAACCGGCGCTCCTCGGGGGCGGCGCCGACCGGCTCGTACAGGCTCAGCGAGAAGTTGTTCTCCTCGGTGAGCTGTTCGAGGTGGACGAGGTCGGAGACCGCGGAGCGCGGGCCGTGGTCGGCCTTGTAGCCCTCGGGGAAGGCGCCCGAGTAGCGGCGCAGCAGCTCGGCGGCGCGCTCCTCGCCGAGTTCGGCGTTCAGCGCGTCGGCGAAGCCGTCGGCCCAGGAACGCGCGGCCTCGACCAGGCGCGCCTCGATGCGCTCCTTGTCGCTGTCGCTGAGCTGCGGCAGCTCGGTGCCCTGCGGGACGCGGACGACGAAGTGCAGCCGGGAGAGGATCGACTCGGTGTTCCAGGCGGTGAAGTCGACGCTGGTACCGCCGAGCTCCTCCTTCAGGATGTCGATGATCCGCAGGCGCACGCCGGTGGTGTAGCGGTCGCGCGGGAGGTAGACGAGGGCGGAGTAGTAGCGCCCGTACTCGTCCTGGCGGAGATAGAGGCGCAGCCTTCGCCGTTCCTGGAGGTAGAGGACGGAGGTGGCGATGCGCTGGAGCTCGGGGACCGGGGTCTGGAAGAGCTCGTCGCGCGGGTACGTCTCCAGGATCTGCAGCAGGTCGCGCCCGTCGTGGCTGTGCGGCGAGAACCCGGCGACTTCCAGCACCTCGTCCACCTTGCGCCGGATGACCGGCACCCGGCGGACGGACTCGGTGTACGCCGCCGAGGAGAACAGGCCCAGGTAGCGCCGCTCGCCGACGACCTCGCCGTTCTCGTCGAACTTCTTCACCCCGACGTAGTCGAGGTACGACGGCCGGTGCACGGTCGCCCGGCTGTTGGCCTTGGTGAGGATGAGGAGCTTGTGCTCGCGGGCCTTGGCGCGGGCGTCGGCGGGCAGCCGCTCGAAGGACGGGCTGACCGGGTGGCTGTCGGTCTCGGAGTGGTGCGGGTCGGAGCGCAGGATGCCGAGGCCGGTGCCGGGCACGGCGGCCAGCGAGTCGTCCTCGCGCAGCTCGTACTCGCGGTAGCCGAGGAAGGTGAAGTGGTCGTCGGCCAGCCAGCGCAGCAGCTCGCGGGCCTCCTCGACCTCCTGCTCGCGCAGGTCGGAGGTGGGCTCGCTGGGCAGTTCGTCGGCCATGCGCAGGGCCGCGTCCCGCATCTTGCTCCAGTCCTCGACGGCCTCGCGGACATCGGACAGGACGCGCAGCAGGTCGGCGGTGATCTGC
The DNA here is from genome assembly GCF_004028635.1 of Streptomyces cyaneus. Lineage (GTDB taxonomy): Bacteria > Actinomycetota > Actinomycetes > Streptomycetales > Streptomycetaceae > Streptomyces > Streptomyces cyaneus. The sequence continues at coordinate 1,575,986 of NZ_ML138678.1, forward strand.
TTCAGATCGGCGCGGTCGGTCTCACGGTCGATCTCGACGTGGATCCAGGACTCGTTGTGCGCATCGTGCGGCAGCTCGCCGGTGGGCGGCTCGGGCAGCACCTCGATGAGCTTGCCGGTGACGTCGCGGCGGACGAAGACCTGCGGGTGGATGACCACATGGATCCCCCGCCCCTGCCGCGTCAGCTCGTTGGTCACCGAATCGACGAGGAAGGGCATGTCATCGGTGACGACCTCGACGACGGAGTGGCTGCACATCCACCCGTTCTCTTCGACGGTGGGCGTGTGCACCCGCACGTTGGCCGTGCCCTGGGGGCGGTTCTCGGCCAGCCGATAGTGCGAGAAGGCGGCTCCGAAGATGTCGACCGGGTCGCGGCCGTTGAGGTCCTCCGGGGCGGTGTGCAGGTAGTAGCGCTGGAGGAACGCGAGCACGCTGTCGTGGTCCGGGGTGCCGGCGGTGCTCTCGTCCGTCGTCCCAGTCGGTAGATACCCCCCGACCGGGCTGTTCTCAGCTACCCGGGCGGCCCTCTCGAGCAGCTCGGCCTTGGCTTCGTCCAGCTTGGTCTGCATTGTCCTCTGGCTCCTGTCGCGCGCCGTTGCGTGACGTAGAAGGAAGTACGGTCTCTTCCCTTGAGGCGTAACGCCGCGACGCGGGGTGTCCGGTCTGCTTCGACGCTATGCCGCGAGGTGAGATGAGCGGGGATATATGAGCCAATCTTGAGCTGCCCACGGGGTGTGACGCTGCTCTCTGCGACGCCCGGGCCCAGGATGCGAATGACGTCCCGGGAGCCCTTACGCCCCCCTCCCGCCCGCGAAGACCAGCGACCGCCGCCCGGGCACGGATGTCGTCCGTGCTCCCCGGGCGCAGGGCAGGAGCAACAGTGCTCCCGCGAGCTATCGCGCTGATCACGCCACTAAGGCTATCGCTCCTTACAGGGGGCCCGTCATGAGCCGTATGTGTACAAAACCGGGGGTGGAACTTTGACGTTCTGCACAGGGGCAAACGGTGCGGGGAGGGCGTAACTGGCGGGGTGGGACATGGAGGGAGAGGCTGAGATGTGAGGCCAAGACGGCGGCCGAGCCCGGAAACCGAGCCGAAGGCAGGCCATCCGGAGGCAGCCCGTGTCCGAAAACAGCGGTGAGGTGAAGCCACCGGGGAACACCCGCCCCGGCAGCGGCAGCGGCAGCGGCAGCGGCAGCGGCAGCGGCAGCGGCAGCGGCAGCGGCAGCGGCAGCGGCAGCGGCAGCGGCAGCGGCAGCGGCAGCGGCAGCGGCAGCGGCAGCGGCAGCGGCAGCGGCAGCGGCAGCGGCAGCGGCAGCGGCAGCGGCAGCGGCAGCGGCAGCGGCAGCGGCAGCGGCAGCGGCAGCGGCAGCGGCAGCGGCAGCGGCAGCGGCAGCGGCAGCGGCGAACGACTCCGTGGCGCGCTTGGTTGTGGGCGGTCGTGCCGCCGTAGCGGAAGCGCCACCTACACAGCGGCAGCCACGACCGGCTCAGCAGCCGCAGCCCGCGTAGCTGCGAGCCGTCGTGCCGCTGGGGCGGCGCCCGCCCCAAAGGAAGCGGCACCCCGACAGCGCCAGGCTGCGTGCCTCACCCCGCCTCAGCCGCAACGCCGGGCACGCACCCCTCACCGGCACCCGAAACCCGCCCTTCCGGCGCCCCCAAGCCGCACGCCCCCTTGGCAAGCCCCCCGCCCCGAGGCACGTTGCCCATAAGGCCCGACGGAGACGCAGACGCAGACCACGGCCCCAAAGAGGAGCGCACCCGACATGACAGCGAAAATCCTCATCGTCACCGGCGACGCCGCAGAGTCACTGGAGGTCCTCTACCCCTACCAGCGCCTCCGCGAAGAGGGCTACGAGGTCCACATCGCGGCCCCCGCCCGAAAAAAGCTCCAGTTCGTCGTCCACGACTTCGAACCCGGCTTCGACACCTACACCGAGAAACCCGGCTACACCTGGCCCGCCGACCTGGCCTTCTCCGAGGTCGATCCCGGCGACTACGTCGCTGTCGTCATCCCCGGCGGCCGAGCCCCCGAGTATCTCCGCAACGACCCCGAACTCCGCAAGATCCTCAAGTCGTTCTTCGACGCCGACAAACCGGTCGCCCAGATCTGCCACGGCCCCCTGCTCACCGCCGCGATCGACAGCCTCCGCGGCCGCCGCGTGACGGCGTACCCCGCCCTGGAACTCGACATGCAGGCGGCCGGCGCCACCTTCCAGGACGCCGAGGCGGTGGTCGACGGCACCCTGGTCTCCTCCCGCGCCTGGCCGGACCACTCCGGCTGGATGCGCGAGTTCCTGACGCTATTGCGGGCGAAGGCACCGGTGACCTGACCCACGCCCCGAACCTCACGAGCCACCGGCGCGGCGTTCCACCGGGCGCCGCGCCTGCGCCCGACCCGCGCCGGGCCGTCGGGCCACCCCCTGCCGCCCTGGCGCGTCACGCCGCAGCCGACGCTCACGCAGCCAACCGCTCCGCCTCCGCGACCGCCTCCCCCAGCGTGTCCACCACCGGCACCCCCACTCCCTCAAGGCTCGCCCGACTGTGCGAGCCCCCGGTGTAGAGCACGGCCCGCGCCCCCACATGCAGCGCCGCCACCGCGTCGTCGGCCGCGTCCCCGATCACCACCGTGCGAGCCGGATCCACGCTCACGAGCGCCTCGATGTGCCGCACCATGTGCTCGGCCTTACTGCCCCCCGACGGCCCGGTCCGCCCGTCGACGCGTATGAAGTGCTGCTCGATCCCGAACCCCCGTACCAGCGGGACGAGTTCCTCATGCCCGTACATGCTGAGGATCGACTGGCTGTGCCCCGCCGACCGCCACTCCACGAGCAGCTCCGCCACGCCCGCGGTGAGCCCGCACCCCACCCGGTGCTCGGTGTAGTACCGGTGGAAGGTCACGTCCATGACCTCCCACTCGGCGTCGGTCGGCAGCCGCCCCAGCAACCGCTCGTAGAACTTCGGCACCGGCACGCAGTACAGCGCCCGGTACTGCTCCATCGTGATCGGGTCGAGCCCCAGCTCGGCGAACGCCGCGTTGGTCGCCCCGATGATCGCGTCATTGTCGTGGAACAGCGTCCCGTTCCAGTCCCAGACAATGTGCGCCGCTCCCTGCTTCCCCATGCCAAAAACCGTACCCGCCACCACTGACAATCAAGGCAACAGCAGGTCAACGAGGTATCCGGCGGGTGCGGGCGGCGCGCGATCCGAGCACCGACCGCCACCGCCGCGCCGGGCTCAGTCCCCCAGCCCCACCAGATTCGGAATCTCCTGAGTCGCGTACCAGAGCAACTCGTGGTCCCCGGCTCCGTCCACGACGAACTGTGCGTCGTCGTCCCCACCGTCCGCCGCCTCCAGCGCCTCGGCGGCGGCCGCAATGTCCGTCTCCGCGTCGTCCGAGTCGACATGCACGGCGGCCGCCTTGGCCAGCGCCACGCCCCCGGCGATCCGCACCTCACCCAGCGCCGACGGATCCAGCCCCCGGTCGGGATCGGCGACGGCCGCCCCGTCGGGCACGTCGACGGCGACCACGACCCGGCGCCGCACCGCGCCGGGTTCCGCCGCCAGCAGCCGCAGCGAGGCCAGCGCGGCCCGGTTCAGCGCCGCGTACTCCAACTCCTCGATGTCGTCGGAGAGATACCACTCGCGCAACGCGGGCGTGACGCCGTACGCGACGAGCGGCCCGGTCCCCAGCTCACCCGTCTTGGAGGCCTCGGCGAGACCGGGGAGGGTCAGGGGGACGTAGACGCGCATGGCTGACCACTTTCGTTGTTCGTAGGGCTCCGCAAGGACTCGGAAGGCGGGTCCCGCACCTCCGGTCCCGCACCTCCCGGACGGCCTTCAGGATACGTGCGGGTGTCCCCTTTCGAGTCCCCACCACCACCCCGCCCGACGTCCACTCCGGTCCGGAAATTCACCCGGCGCGGGCCCGCCATCGCGGCCTTTCGCGTCCGTGGATCACCCGGATAAGTGAACATTCCTGCCGCCCGACCCGAGCCCCCGCTTCCTTGCCGTCGGCGCCCAGAACCCCGTACAAGATCACCGACCGCGAAGTTACTGCCCGGTACCAACCGGGTTCAGCGAACGGGGACTCCATGAACAAGGTCATGACCAGGGCACAGCACCGCCCCGGCACCCGCCCGCCCAGCCGCCGCGACACCCGCCGCCCCGGCGGCACCCCACCCCGCACACCGAGCCACGGCACATCCCGTACGACATCGCCCGACGGCCGCCCACCGAACGCACCGGGCACGACGGAACCGCTCACCCGCACAAGGCCCGCCGACAACCGACCGCCCACCACCTCGGGGAGCACCGCAGCAACCGCCCACGTCCATCCGCGGGCAGCGGTGTCCACGGCGCCTGCGGGAAGTCGTACCGTCGGGCCGGCCCCCGCCCCGGAGCGGCTCGGCGCTTCGCCGGCGCCGGTCCACGTGGCCCACCCGACCGCCCCAGCCCCGACGTGGGACGCCCCACAGGCCCCGGCGGAACACGGGGCCCGCGCACCCCACCGCGTCCCTCCGCAGGCTTCCCGCGGGCCGATCACCCAGATCCCCCAACCCCGCCCCACCGACGTCTTCGCCGACCGCCTGCTCCTGGTCCTCAGCGGCCAGCGCCCCGTCCACTCGATGCTCCGCCACACCGTCGGCCGTGCCTACGACGAACTCGCCTGGCTCGCGGAACGCGGCCCCCTGCGCGCCCGCGGCACCCGCCCCGTCGTTCGCGACATCGGATACTTCGAGCCCCGCCCGGGAGCCATCGAGGCCTTCGCCCGCATCGGCGCCGGCGACCAGCTGCGCGCCATGGCATTCCGCCTGGAGCAGGGCGGGGACCTCCGCTGGCGCTGCACGGCGGTGGAACTGGGCGGCCCGCGCAGGCCGCGCCCGGACGAGGACTGACCACCCCAACGGGCTGCCGCGAGCGACCACAACGGGTCGCCGCAGGCCACCACGACGGCTCGCCGCGAGTCGCAGCAGGCCACGCACGCCGAAGGGCCGGGCCCCAAAGGAGACCCGGCCCTTCCAAATCGCTACGCCGCCGCAGGCACCATCACCGTCACCATGCACCCGTCTTCCCGACGGCGCTGCACCAGCGCGGCGCTCTCGCCCGGCGCTACTGCGCTACTTCTTACGGCGCCGACCACCACGCGACTGCTTGCGCCGCTCCGCGCGCGTGAGGCCGTCGGCCTCGGAGCGCACCGGCTCGTCGTCGTTGGTGAAGTCGCCCTCGACGATGTCGCCCTCGCCGTCCACCTTGGGCGCGGTGTAGTGCAGTCGGTCCGGGCGGCGCGGGGCCTCGAGGCCCTTGGCGCGGATCTCGGGACGCGCGCCCGCCTGCGCCGGCACCGCGTCCTTCTTCTCGAGGTCGGCCACCGGCTTGGTGTCCTCGACCGGGACCTCCTCGACCTGCTGCTCGACCTGGACCTCCAGGTTGAACAGGTAGCCGACGGACTCCTCCTTGATGCCCTCCATCATGGCGGTGAACATGTCGAAGCCCTCGCGCTGGTACTCGACCAGCGGGTCCTTCTGCGCCATCGCGCGCAGGCCGATGCCCTCCTGGAGGTAGTCCATCTCGTAGAGGTGCTCACGCCACTTGCGGTCCAGGACCGACAGGACGACCCGGCGCTCCAGCTCACGCATGATCTCGGAGCCGAGCTGGCCCTCGCGCTCCTCGTACTGCGCGTGGATGTCGTCCTTGATGGACTCGGCGAGGAACTCGGCGGTCAGCCCGGCGCGGTCGCCGGCCGCCTCCTCCAGCTCCTCGATGGTGACCTTCACCGGGTAGAGCTGCTTGAACGCGCCCCACAGCCGGTCCAGGTCCCACTCCTCGGCGAAGCCCTCGGCGGTCTCCGCGGCGACGTACGCGTCGATCGTGTCGTCCATGAAGTGCTGCACCTGCTCGTGCAGGTCCTCGCCCTCCAGGACGCGGCGCCGCTCGCCGTAGATGACCTCGCGCTGACGGTTGAGGACCTCGTCGTACTTCAGGACGTTCTTACGGGTCTCGAAGTTCTGCTGCTCGACCTGCGACTGGGCGGACGCGATCGCGCGCGTGACCATCTTGTTCTCGATCGGCACGTCGTCCGGGACGTTCGCCATCGACATCACTCGCTCGACCATCTGGGCCTTGAACAGACGCATCAGATCGTCGCCGAGCGACAGGTAGAAGCGCGACTCACCGGGGTCGCCCTGACGGCCGGACCGACCGCGCAGCTGGTTGTCGATACGGCGCGACTCGTGCCGCTCGGTGCCGAGGACGTAGAGGCCGCCGAGGTCCTTGACCTCCTCGAACTCCGCCTTGACCGCCTGCGCGGCCTTCTCCAGGGCGGCGGGCAGAGCCGCGGCCCACTCCTCGATGTGCTCCTCGGGGTCGAGGCCGCGCTGGCGCAGCTCCGCCTCGGCGAGGTCCTCGGGGTTGCCGCCGAGCTTGATGTCGGTACCACGGCCGGCCATGTTGGTGGCCACGGTCACGGCACCCTTGCGGCCGGCCTGGGCGACGATGATCGCCTCACGGTCGTGCTGCTTGGCGTTCAGCACCTCGTGCTGAACACCGCGCTTGGACAGCTGCTGCGAGAGGTACTCGGACTTCTCGACCGACGTCGTACCGACGAGGATCGGCTGGCCCTTCTCGTGCTTCTCGACGATGTCGTCGACGACCGCCTCGAACTTCGCGACCTCGGTGCGGTAGATCAGGTCCGACTGGTCCTTGCGGATCATCGGCTTGTTCGTCGGGATCGGGACCACGCCGAGCTTGTAGATCTGGTGGAACTCGGCGGCCTCGGTCATCGCCGTACCGGTCATGCCGGACAGACCGGGCTGTTCCTTGCCTTCGTGGTCGTGGCGCTTGTACAGGCGGAAGAAGTTCTGCAGGGTGATCGTGGCAAGGGTCTGGTTCTCGTCCTTGATGTCCACCCCTTCCTTCGCCTCGATCGCCTGGTGCATGCCCTCGTTGTAGCGGCGGCCGGCGAGGATACGGCCGGTGTGCTCGTCGACGATCATGACCTCGCCGTCCATGACGACGTAGTCCTTGTCCTTCTTGAAGAGCTCCTTCGCCTTGATGGCGTTGTTCAGGTAGCCCACCAGCGGCGTGTTCACCGACTCGTAGAGGTTGTCGATGCCCAGCCAGTCCTCGACCTTGGCGACACCGGACTCGTGGATGGCGACCGTGCGCTTCTTCTCGTCGACCTCGTAGTCGCCGGTCTCCTCGATGCCCTTGAGCGGGTTGCCGGCCTCGCCCTTCTTCAGGCGGGTGACCAGCTTGGCGAAGTCGCCGTACCACTTGGTGGCCTGGTCGGCCGGGCCGGAGATGATCAGCGGCGTACGGGCCTCGTCGACGAGGATGGAGTCGACCTCGTCGACGATGGCGAAGTTGTGGCCGCGCTGGACGAGTTCGTCCTTGGACCACGCCATGTTGTCGCGCAGATAGTCGAAGCCGAACTCGTTGTTCGTGCCGTAGGTGATGTCGCACGCGTACTGCTCGCGGCGCTGGGCCGGCGTCATGTTGGCGAGGATGCAACCGACGCTCAGGCCGAGGAACTTGTGGACGCGGCCCATCATCTCGGAGTCGCGCTCGGCCAGGTAGTCGTTGACCGTGATCAGGTGGACGCCCTGACCGGACAGCGCGTTCAGATACGCGGGCAGCGTGCCGACGAGCGTCTTGCCCTCACCGGTCTTCATCTCGGCCACATAGCCGAGGTGGAGGGCGGCGCCGCCCATGATCTGCACGTCGTAGTGACGCTGGCCGAGCGCGCGCTTGGCGGCCTCGCGCACGGTGGCGAAGGCCTCCGGGAGCAGATCATCCAGGCTCTCACCATCGGCGTACCGCTGCTTGTACTCATCGGTGAGGGCCCGCAGCTCGGCGTCGGAGAGGTCGACGAAGTCCTCTTCGATGGAGTTGACCTGGTCCGCGATGCGGTGCAGCTTGCGCAGGATCTTGCCTTCGCCTGCACGCATGATCTTCGAGAGGACGGACACGGGGGTTGGTCTCCTTGCCGGTCGGGCCTGGGACGGTCGGTTTCCATTTGACTTGACTGAGCAACGGCCATCGTATGCGAGGACCCCGCCACGTCGGGAGCCTGCCGGTGGCGCCGACCGCCCGCTGCTTCAAATCTCCGTCAAAGGGGACAACGGCCGGGGGTCACAGATGGTGCCGCGTTCCGCCTACGAATTGCGCGAAATGCGATCACACGCGCACACACCGCTCAGTAAAGGATGGCGCCTGCTGCGACCCCCGGAGCAGAATCGGCCGATGGAACCCGTCACGCTCACCACCGGCCGCCTCCTGATGCGCACGGTCGGCCCGAAGGACACCGACGCCGTGTACGAGGCCGCCCAGGACCCCGACATCCAGCGCTGGACCACGCTGCCCTCGCCCTACCTGTACGAGCACGCCGACAGCTTCACGGACCAACTGGTCCCCGACGGCTGGAGGAACGGCTCGATGTTCACCTGGGGCCTTTTCCTCCCCGAAGGGGAGGACCTGGTCGGCATGCTCGGCCTCACGATGCGTTCCATGAGCGGCGCCGAGATCGGTTTCTGGGGCACGAAGGAGCACCGCGGCAACGGCTACATCACCGAGGCCGTCCTCGCCGCGTCCCGCTGGGCCTTCGTCGACCGCTCCATCGACCGCGTGGAATGGCGCGCGGAGGTCGGCAACACCCCCTCCCGCGCAGTAGCGCAACGCGCCGGCTTCACCCTCGAGGGCACCCTCCGCTCAGCCATCGTCCACCAGGGCGTACACCGGGACTGCTGGGTGGGCTCCTTGCTCCCGTCCGACCTGGGCCTACCGTCAACAGCCCCATACCTACCGGCCCCACAACGCCCCGCCCACCCCGACACCGGAGCCTGAACAGAACCGTCCCGGTCCCAGACCGGTAGCAACGACGCCCTCCCACCCGGCCCGCCGAAGGGGGCGCTGCTGTCCCATACCCCCAAACCCACCCCCCAACCCCCCCGGCCGCGGGGGGGGGGGGGGGCCCGGGGGGGGCCCCGGGGGGGGGGGGGGGGGGGGCCCCCCCCCCCCCCCCGGGTCGAAGGGGCGGAGCCCCTGGGGACGGGAAGGGTAGGGGCGGCGGGGGCGAAACCCTCCCGACGTCGCCCCCAGCGCCAGCCCCTCCTCCTCCCCCAACCCCCACCTCACGCCCCATTGTCAGTGCCACCCCCTATCGTCCGAACCCATGACGACCCCGCGCCCCACCACCAACCTCACGGCAGACGAAGCCCGCCGCATCGCCCTGAGAGCCCAAGGCTTCCTCGGCACCCCCAACCGCACGTCCGGCGTCCGCGGCATACTCCGTCACCTCGGCGCGGTCCAACTCGACACCATCTCGGTCCTGGCCCGCTCCCACGAACTCATCCCGTACGCCCGCCTGGGCGCGGTAGGCCGCAAGACGGTCGAGACCGCCTACTGGACAACAACACCCACTGCATCCAACGCACCCACTACATCCACTGCCGCCCCCTCGGCACGACCGCCAAAACCACAACCACACGCCTTCGAGTACTGGTCCCACGCGGCCTGCATCCTCCCCATTGAGGAATGGCCCCACTTCGCCTTCCGCCGCCGCGCCTACCGAAACCGCCCCCACTGGAACCACGAACTTCCCGACGGCGCCTACGACCAGGTCATCAAGCAGCTCCGCACCGAAGGCCCCCTCACCGCAACAGAGCTGGGCGGCGCGAAGAGAACCAGCGAGTGGTGGGACTGGTCGAGCTCGAAGGTCGCCGCCGAACGCGCCCTGATGTACGGCGAGGTGGTCTGCGTCGAACGCCGCGGCTGGAAGCGCGTCTACGACCTCGCCGAACGCGCCATCCCGCAGACACTGCTGCACGACGAGCTGGACGACACCGAGTGCCTGCGCCGCCTGGTCCGCCTGGCCGGCCAGTCCCTCGGCGTCGGCACGCGCGCGGACATCGCCGACTACCACCGCCTCAAGGGCGAGCAGGTCGACGCCGTGATCGCCGACTCGGGCCTGATCCCGGTCGCGGTCGAGGGCTGGGGCAAGCCGGCCTGGGCCGACCCCGCGGCCCTGGAGACACCCCCGCGCGGCCGCCACCGCACGACGCTCCTGTCCCCGTTCGACTCCCTGATCTGGGAACGGGCACGCACTGAGCGGATCTTCGGCTTCACCCACCGCTTGGAGGCCTACGTGCCCAAGCAGAAGCGGGTCTACGGCTACTTCGCGATGCCAGTCCTGGCCGGCGGCCGCCTCGTCGGCCGTGTGGACCCGGCCCGCGAGGGCCGCACCCTGGTCGCCAAGCAGGTCACCCTGGACGGCCCGAAGGCAGTCCCCGCGGTGGCCCAGGCACTGGCCGAGGCGGCGAGCTGGGTGGACTGCACGGACGTACGCGTGGAACGGGTGGACGCGCCCGACCTGCGCGAGCTACTGGCCAAGGAGCTCACTCGCATATTGGCGTGACCCTCATATGGGCTTGACCCTCATATGGGCGTGCCCCTCAGCGGATCTCGAGGATCTTCTCCCGCATCGCATACACCACGGCCTCCATCCTGGAGTGCAGCTGCAGCTTCTCCAGGATGTTGCGCACATGGTTCTTCACGGTGTTCTCGGAGATGAACAACTCCTTGGCGATGTCCCGGTTGTTCATCCCCGTGGCGACGAGCTTGAGGACCTCCAGCTCACGGTCCGTCAGCCGCGGCGCCGGCACGAGCCGGCGCTCGTCCGTGCGCTGGATCATCGACTTGAACTCGGTGAGCAGCTTCGACGCCATGGACGGACTGATCTGCGACTGCCCGTCGGCCACCGCGCGAATGGCGGTGGCCACCTCGTCCGTGGAGATCTCCTTGAGGAGATAGCCGGTCGCACCCGCCTTGATCGCGTCGTAGAGGTCGGCCTCCTCGTCGCTGATCGTCAGCATGATGATCTTCGCGCTGGGGGCCACCTCCTTGATGGAGGTGCAGGCCTCGATCCCGCCCCGCTTGGGCATCCGTACGTCCATCAGGACGATGTCCGGCAGCAGGTCCGCGGCCTTGTCGACGGCCTCCGCGCCGTCTCCCGCCTCCCCTACGACCTGGATGTCCTCCTCGGCCGCGAGCACGATCTCCAGTCCACGGCGGAACAGGGCGTGGTCGTCCACGACGAGGACTCTGATCGGCTCCTTGCGTGGAGAGCCCGCGTCCGGGCCCACGCCGACGACATCGCCGTCGGCATCCTCGTCCCGCATCGGTCCGAAGCTGTCCGCCATCGTTCCTCCCCCTGAAGGCTGTGGCTGGTCGTTTGCCATCGCCAACCCAAGGCAGCGGCCCACCGGTTGGGCCGGTAGCGGCCATGATTTCATGCCCGGCCGACACTGCGGTGACGAGCGGGGCGCGAAGTGGTCGCACACCGGTGCCCCTGGGGGCGCACACGCGCTCCAGGGGCACCGGCTCAGCTGTCAGCCGGGTTGGTCAGCCGCCCAGCGTGCCCCCGGCCGCGGGAGACTGCGCCTGGGTGACCATCGGGTCCGTGTTGAGGTGGATGACCCCGTAGTCGTAAGCGTGCCGCCGGTAGACGACACTCGGTTCCTTCGTCTCGGAGTCGACGAAGAGATAGAAGTCGTGCCCGACCAGCTCCATCTCGTAGAGGGCCTGGTCGAGGGTCATCGGGGAGGCGACGTGCGTCTTCTCGCGCACGATGAGGGGGCCTTCGCCCTTTACTTCCAGTGAGCCGATCTTCTTCGTGGGAACTCCGTCCGGCTCTTCTTCCTGGAAGGTGTGGCCGTTGCCGTTGAGCGTCGCCGCGCCCGGAACGTGGTCGGGGACCTCGGCCGCCGTGAGTCGGCGTGCGCCTCGGCGCGAGAAACGCTTGTCGTGCTGCTTGCGCAGCCGGGCATCCAGCTTCTCCGCCGCCAGGTCGAGCGCCGCGTACGGATCGCTGGCCGCTGCCTCCGCCCGGATCACCGGACCGCGGGAGCGGAGCGTGATCTCCACTCGATCACTGCGGTCGGCCTGTCGGGGGTTGGGCTCCTTGGACACCTCGACGTCCAGGCTGATCACCTTGGCATCGAGCCTCTGGATCTTCTCCAGCTTCAGCTTGTCGGCCACGTGCTTGCGGAACCGCTCGGGCACCTCGGTCTTGCGGCCCTTGACGACGATGTCCACGCAGAACTCCGTTCCCGGATCGCTCCGCTCCATCGGCGGAGCATCTCCCTTTTGCACCAGGCTCCGGTGAACCCCGGAACCTCGGACTCGGTGACTTCCACCTCCTCCTCCCCCATGGGCAAGATCTCCACCCCATCGCCGCGGCTGATTGCGTAAAACCCGCAGCACGGCATTCGGATATGACAGGGATGGCCTGCGCCTTTCCCTCACAACCGAACATATCTCGCCCGGACGGATGTCGTCACCCTCTACTCCGGCGTACCTCCGTTCAGGTGAATTGACCCTCTCGTTACCTGCAACGATGCAAGTTCGCAGTCAGTTCCGGTTTATTTCGAAAGAATCCGGCGACGCAGCGACCACGGCCGCGCAGATCACGTCACCAGCCCGCGCGCGGCCCATGATTCCCGGCACCTCACGCGTCCGCCGCACAGCGCCCTCCATCGATCCGGCCCTCCGTTCCCCAGTGCTTTCCCGAGATCCCGCCACGTACACAGCGGTTGCCCCGTCACCACTCACACCGGACTCCGCGGTCACCCATCCATACGCGCCCGCCTCCTCCTCCGTTCTGCCGTATCCGCTCGCTTTCCCAGCCGCGCCCCTGCCACCTCCGGTGTCTACCGCCCTGCCGTACGCAACCGACCGCACCGCGCTGCCACGGGCTGCCGACTCCGCCGTACGGCTACGGCTACGCGAGTCCACGCCTTCCGGAGTGCGCGAGTGCGCCTGTTCCGGACTGCGCGAGTCCGCCCCCTCCGAGCTGCGGGACTGCACCCCCGCCGCCAAGGCCGCCCGCACAGCACGCGCCGCCTCCGCCAGGGACGCGCCCGTCGTCATCAGGTCGTCGACGAGCACGACCGGGGCACCGGCGAGCAGCCGGCCTCCCCCGGGAGCCACCGTCAGCGCACCCGCGAGATTTTCCAGCCGCTGCCGCGAGTTCAGCCCCGACTGATCGGCCACCGCACGCCTCTGCCGCAGCACGGCGAGCACCCGCGCCGGTGTCCCGGCCCGCCTCAGCTCACCCGCAGCGGCGAGCGCGATCCGCCGCGCCGGATCATGCCCTCTGGCCCGGACCGCCCCACGCGCGGACGGAACGGGTACGAGCAGCACAGGCGCATCGGCGCTCCCGAACCCGGCCTCCCGAAGCCCCGCCCGCACGGCTCCTGCCAGGGCCGTCCCGAGCGGTGCCGCGAGCGCCAGCGCGCCGCGTTCCTTGTGGGCCAGCAGCACGGCCCGCACCTCGTCCGCGTACCGTGCCGCCGCGTGCACGACCGGCAGTCCGGACGGCTCCGGCACCGGCAGCACCCGGCTCGGTACGGTCCCGCTGAGAACCGCACGGCACTCCGGGCAGAGCACCGTGCGAGGCCTTGCGCAGCCTCCGCACTCGGCCGGCAGCACCAGGTCGGTGAGGTCCTGCCACCACCCCCGCATGCCCACCACTGTGCCAACACCCGCCCCGGCCGACCACCCCTGTGGATAACTCCCTGTGGAAAACTCCAGCCCCGCGCAGACGCCCATTTCCGTCCCCGGAGCCACGCCGGATTCTCACCGGCGGATTCCCACCGCCGGATTCCACCCGCCAAAAGGGAAGCGGCCGCTTCCAGCCGGAGTCCCACCCCGGCCGGAAACGGCCGCCAACCTCACCGTCCTCGAACCTCGACGGCTCGGCCCGGACAAGACCTCACCCCGGATAAACCGGCGCCGTCCCGTCCGTCACGACCTTCTCCCACTGCGCCCCGGACGGCAGCCGTACGATCCCGTCCTCCGAGTACCCGACCAGCGGCAGCCGTGCGTCCTCGGACGCGGTGACCTCCTTCACGCCGCTGAGGGACGCGGGCGCCGGCCCCTCCGGTGTGGAGCCGTCGACCTGGACGTACCGCATCGTCTGTACGCCGCCCTGCTCACGCCCGACCACCACGAGCCGGCTGTCACCGGCCCACGACATGGCGGTGACCTCCTCCAACTGCGGTGTCGCGGAACGCAGTTCGTGCACCGAGACGGCCGACCGATCCCCCGCCTTGCCGTCCTCGCTCCGTTCGATCCGACCGACGAGCAGCGACGACTTGTCGCCCTGCTGCACCACGAGCGCGATCCGCACCCCGTCGGCGGCGACCCGCACGGACTCTATGCGGCCCTCCAGTCCGGGCGGCGTCTTGACCACCAGCGGTTCGCCCACGCCCTCCTTCAGCAGGAGCAGCCGAGGGTTGTCGGGGTCGCGGTCGGCCACCCACAGGTCACCCTGGGCGTCCCAGCTGGGCACAGACAGCCGCTCATCCGCCGTCGGGCCCGCGCTGGTCACCTCCTGCTCCGCGAGCGGACCGCCCGACACCAGCGCCCCGACGTACAGCTCCTTGCCGTCGCGGCCGACCCCGGCAGCCATGTCCTCGTCGCGCGACACCGCCACCGACCCCAGCTGCACATCGCCCTCACCCAGGGCGCCCGGCACGGGATCGGGCTGCGTGTCGTCGGTGGCGGCCGCCAGCCGTGCGAGATGGTGCTTGGCATCGAGGAAGTACAGGTAGTCGGCGCGTTGCACCGACCCGCGCGCGGCGACGGCCTCCGCCTCGCTCTCGTTGAGCGCGCACAGCTGCCTGCCGCCCGCCTTGAGCTCGACCTCGTCCACCGTGGGGGTGAGGTTCTGCAGGGTGAACAGAAGCTGGGCCGCCATCTCGTTGCACTGAGCCAGGCCGACCCGGGCCGCCTTGTCGTTCAACGACACGGTCAGGATGTTCTGGTCGTTGGGCGTCAGCGAGGTGGCGTTGTTCTTGAGCGCCGTACCGGTGGGGAAACTCGACCTGACCACCGGATCGAGCCAGCGGGTGGGCCCCGCGAGCAGGGAGCGCACCATCTGCGTCACGGGGTCCACGTTCCTGCGCACATAGACGGGATCGGCGACGGCCGCCGTGTGCGGGGAAGTCCTGAGCGTGGTGTTCGTGGCGAAGTAGTACTTGTCGACGGACAGGTAGTTGCGCTGGAAGTCCGACTTGCCCATGACGACGCCGCGCGGCGGGACGTCGATGCGCCACTGCTTCGTCTTCTTGTCCCGGGTGAGGTGCATCGGCTCGCGGTAGTCCCCACTGGCGGACGCGTACGACTGCTGTGCGTCGATCGTGGCGACCCTGGTGCCGGTCAGCGTGTACGAGAGGCTGTCGGCCTCCTCACGGCCTCCCACCCGTTCGGGTTCGGCGCCCGGTCCGTCGTCGAGCACCGTCGTCGACAGCAGGGGCCGCCACTTGTCCGACGCTTCCGGGGTCAGGTACTTGCGCGCTATCTCATAGTTCGGATCGTCGCTGGTCAGTGCCTCCAGGAAGCCCGACACGATCTCCGAGGACGAAGCGTCCTCGTGCGGCGGCATGGCGAAGACCCGCACCTGCGTGTCCTGGCGCGGCGTGGACTCGACACCACGCAGATCGCCGCTGTCGGGCATCGAGGCGCACCCCGCCAGCAGTACGACTCCACAGGCGGCGTACACCGCCGCGCGCCCCGGCCTGCGCCGGGCTCCCCCCTCGCGGTCAGCGCCCACGAGATGCCTCCCCATGCCTGCTCGACTCCTCGGCCTGCCCAGCCTCCTCGCTCGGGGGCCCCTCCGCGCCGGGCTCGTCGTCCTGTCTCCGCGCGCCCGATGCAGGTCGGGGGACCACGCGCGCGCCGTTGCCGGGGCCGGGCAGCGCCGTCGGATCGGCTTTGGGAACCGAGGCGGCGCCCAAGCGCGGCGCGATCGGGTCCCTCGACGACATCGTGGGCGCCTGGTCCCCGGTGGCCTGCGCCGGCACCGTCGCGGTCTTCTCACCGTCGCCGCACGGCAGACCGGCGTCATTAAGTCCACGGTTGCGGCGCGAGTCCTTGGGCTCCAGGGGTATCGGCGAGCCCCGCAGCGGCTCGTCCGCGGTCCGCGGCAGCGTCAGCCGGAACTGTGAACCGCCCCCCGGCTCACCCCACGCCTGCAGCCAGCCGCCGTGCAGCCGCGCGTCCTCCAGCGCGATGGACAGCCCCAGCCCCGTACCGCCCGTGGTACGCGCGCGTGCCGGGTCCGCCCGCCAGAAGCGGCTGAAGACACGGGTCGCCTCGCCGGGCTTGAGCCCGACGCCGTAGTCGCGCACCGCGACGGCGACCGCCCCGCCCGCCGCGGCGAGCTTGACGACGACGTCCTTGCCCTCACCATGCTCGACGGCGTTGACGACGAGGTTGCGCAGCACGCGCTCGACGCGCCGCGCGTCGGCCTCGGCGACGACGGGCTGCTGGTCGCCGACGATGCGTATCTGTGTGCCCTTGCGCTCGGCGAGCGGCTCGGCCCCGCTGACGACGCGCCGTACAACCTCCCTGAGGTCGATCGGCTCGGCCTCCAGCGCCGCCGCGCCCGCATCGAAGCGGCTGATCTCCAGCAGGTCGGCGAGCAGCGACTCAAACCGGTCCAGCTGGTCGGCGAGCAGCTCCGCCGACCGCGCGGTCACCGGATCGAAGTCCTCCCGCGCCTCATGTATGACGTCGGCGGCCATCCGTACGGTCGTCAGCGGCGTCCGCAGCTCGTGCGACACATCGGACACGAACCGCCGCTGCATCCGCGACAGGTCCTCCAACTGCTGGATCTTCAGCTGCAGGTTCTGCGCCATCTTGTTGAAGGCCTCACCGAGCCGCGCGATGTCGTCCTCGCCGGTGACCTTCATCCGTTCCTGCAGCCGCCCGGCGGACAGCCGCTCGGCGATGCCGGCCGCCATCCGCACGGGTGTGACGACCTGGCGCACCACCAGCCAGGCGATGGCCCCGAGAAGTACGACGACAAAGAGCCCGGCGGTGGCGAGCGTCCCCTTGACCAGGCTCAGCGACTTCTCCTCCTGGGCGAGCGGGAAGAGGTAGTAGAGCTGGTACGGGTCGCCGTTGGGGTCGTTGACCTGCTTGCCGATGACCAGGGCCGGCTGGGAGTCCTTGCGGGCACTGGGTTGGTAGACGATCCGGGTGTAGCTCTGGAACGCCCCCGTAGCGCTGTCGATCCGGTCGCGCAGAGCCTCGGGCACGCTCGCAGTCGGGTCCACATCACCGGAGGCGCGCCGCCCGCGTCCGCCGGTGTCACTCCCCGCGGAGGCCGGCAACGTCACCACCTCGAAGGCGCCCTGCCCGCCGCTGGAGAGCGAGGAGACGAGGTCGCTCATCCACGGGATCAGGTTCTGGTCGGAGCGCTCGTCCACCGTCGCACCGTCATCGGCGGTCCCGGCGGCAGCCTCGTCGGCCCTCTGTTTGGCGGCCGCGAAGCCGCCCGTGGCTTGGCTCTGAGAGGCCTTCACCTTGGCGTCCAGCAGCCCGTTGCGCACTTGCCCGATGACGACGAAGCCCAGCAGCAGCACGACGCCGAGCGACATCAGCAGGGTCGTGACGACGACCTTGAGCTGGATGTTGCGCCGCCACAGCCGCATGACGGGCAGCAGCGGCCGACGCACCCAGCGCAGCACCAGACGCAGGACCGGGCTGCCCTGGACTCCGCCCTGCAGCAGCCCGCCCTCGAGGAACCGTCCCCAGCGGGAACCCGACGTCTTCCGGCCGACAGGCCGCTCCGGACGGGCCCCGGTCCGACCGGGGGCCGCAGCGGCACTGTCCCGGGACATGTCAGCTCGGCCCTGCCTTGTAGCCGACACCACGAACGGTCACCACGATCTCCGGTCGCTCCGGGTCCTTCTCGACCTTGGAACGCAGCCGCTGCACATGCACGTTCACCAGACGGGTGTCGGCCGCGTGCCGGTAACCCCACACCTGCTCGAGGAGCACCTCACGCGTGAACACCTGCCACGGCTTACGGGCCAGCGCGACCAGCAGGTCGAACTCCAGCGGCGTCAGCGCGATCGACTGCCCGTCCCGCTTCACGGAGTGCCCGGCCACATCGATGACGAGGTCACCGATGGCGAGCTGCTCCGGCGCCGGCTCCTCCGACCTCCGCAACCGTGCCCGGATCCGGGCAACCAGCTCCTTCGGCTTGAACGGCTTCACGATGTAGTCGTCGGCGCCGGACTCCAGGCCCACCACGACATCGACGGTGTCGCTCTTGGCCGTCAGCATCACGATCGGCACCCCGGACTCCGCCCTGATCAGACGGCACACCTCGATACCGTCCCGCCCGGGCAGCATCAGGTCGAGCAGCACCAGGTCGGGCTTGCTCTCCCTGAAGGCGGCCAGCGCCTTGTCGCCGTCGGCTACGAAAGACGGCTCAAAACCTTCACCACGCAGCACAATGCCGAGCATCTCGGCCAGTGCGGTGTCGTCGTCGACGACAAGGACTCGTCCCTTCATGAATGCCATCATCCCATTCTCATAACAGTGGCGAAGGCAGTGGTGAGATAGGTCACCGGCCAGTGACCTTAGTCGTACTGAGCCGTCACTGTCTGCCCTCGTCCGCCACTGTTGATGTCAGCCATGGATGTCAGCTCAGCTGCTCGAGAGCACCCACAGCGTCAAGGATCAGTCGTGACGGGCAAGCTTGATCGCGGACACGAGCAGGATTACGGCTAGGGCTGGGATCAGCACCGCGTCCGAGAAGACGCCCAGCAGCAGACCGCCCAGCAGTGCGCCTGCGATCGAGCCTGCTGCCATGACCATGGAGAAGCGAAGGTTGGCGCCCAGCACGCCGAAGCTTCCGTCTCGGCTGTAGCGGGCGAAGGCGACCAGCATGGTGGGCAGTGACACCAGCAGGGACAGGCTTCCGGCCGTCTTGATGTCTGCGCCGAACAGCAGCACGATCGTCGGGATCAGCAGCTCGCCCCCGGCGACGCCCATGATCGCGGCAACCACGCCGATGCCGAACCCCGCCACGATCCCGCTCGGCACCTGGGCCCATAGCGGCAGGTCGAGCGTCCCCAGGGCGGTGGTGTGCGTGATCAGCAGGGCGGTGGCCATGACGACCATCAGTGCGGCGAGCACCTTGTAGAGCGTTGAGCTGCGCATTCGCACGGCCCACGTGGCCCCGGCCCATGCACCGAGCAGGCTGCCGGCCAACAGGTTGGCTGCGATGGTCCAGTGCGCGCCCAGCTCGGATGCTGGCACTGCTGCCAGACGGGCGGGCAGCGCGACCAGGACCACGACCAGGCTCATCGCCTTGTTCAGGATGACCGCTGAGAGTGCTGCGAACCCGAACAGGCTGATCAGCAGCGGGAGCCGGAATTCCGCGCCGCCCAGGCCGATCATTCCGCCCAGCACGCCTACGGCTCCTCCAGCGACGAACGCGAGTGGCATTGAGTGCGTCGAACGCCGGGAAATCAGGTCCTTGTCGGTGGCCATGACGGGCATCCTGACTGGTCGTGCGCCCTGGCTGCTACGGCACGGCTCCACCTTCGGGGGGAAGGGACCGGGCGCCCGCTTCAGACTCGTCAGCTCCTCTGAACCCCCTCGTTCCAGCACGAGAGCGGCACGGGCTCACGTGAGCGACTCCAGGACTTTGGACTGGAGCCGCATTGGGGCGAGCGAGGCGGGCAGTCTGTTGACCTGCCCGTTAAAGCACGACGTTGGGGCCATGATCTTAGAGGCTCGCCCCAAAGCGGCTGTCTAAAGTCCTGGAGTCGCTCACCCCAGCCACCCACGATCCCTCCCACCACGGCCCGCAGGATGCGCCAGAGCTCCCAGCCGTCGCGCACCTGCTTTTGGGACCAAAGCGTCTTTGGGGTCCGTGGCGGACCATGCGTACGGCCCTGTGTGGCAGCGCCCGTATCCCTAGGTCCGGACGGTCATGCTGCGCGAACGCGCGATCAGCAGGGGGCGTCCCTGGTTCGAAGATCCCGACGGGCACGTGTTCGTGACCCGGACCGGTCGCCCGCTCACACCGGCGCACCTGTACGTCGTCCTGGGCGTGACCTTCGGGCGGGTTTGCCCCGCTTTGCCCGCCCGAGTGGTCCGACCCCTACCTCACACGATCTGCGTCACCTGCCGCGCCCTGGCGCACAGCTCGGCCAGCGCCTCGGTCGTCACGGGTGACACGGCCCCCTCCTCGGTGACGATCGCCGTCACCAGCTCGGGCGGCGTCACATCGAACGCCGGGTTGTACGCCTGCGTCCCCAGCGGCGCCACAGGAATCCCACCTCCCGGTTCCGCTCCCGCCACCGGCGCCTGGGGCGCCATGACCTCGGTCACCTCGAACCCGGGGCGCTGCTCGACCTCGATGGACGCCCCGTCCGGCGTCTGCGGATCCACCGTCGTCAGCGGTGCCACCACGATGAACGGCACATGGTGGTAGCGCGCGAGCACCGCGAGCGGATAGCTCCCCACCTTGTTCGCCACCGAACCGTCGGCCGCGATGCGGTCCGCGCCGATCAGCACCGCATCCACCTCTCCGGCGGCGAACAGGGACCCCGCCGCGTTGTCGGTGAGCAAGGTGTACGCCATGCCGCTGCGCGCCGCCTCGTACGCAGTCAGGCGAGCCCCTTGCAGCAACGGCCGTGTCTCGTCCACCCACAGCCGCCTGAGCCGCCCGACCCGGTGCGCCGCGAGCGCCACCGCGAACGCCGTGCCCTCCCCGCCCGACACCAGCGCCCCGGTGTTGCAGTGCGTGAGGATGCGGTGCCCACCGCCCGGCAGCAGCTCGTCCAGCAGCGCCAGCCCCCGCTCGGCCATCCGGGCGCTGGCCTCGGCGTCCTCCTTGTGCAGCGCCCGCGCCGCACCCAGCGCCGCAGCAGCGGCCTGCTCGACATCCCCGCTCCTCGCGAGCTCGCCCCGGTACGCGGACTGGGCCCTGCGCACACCGACGGCAAGGTTCACCGCGGTGGGCCGAGCGCCCGCCAGCGACTCCGCAGCGTCGTCCACGTCGAACCCGCGTACGGCGGCGAGCGCGACGCCGTACGCCCCGGCGATCCCGAGCAGCGGCGCCCCGCGCACGGCGAGCGAACGGATCGCCTCCACCAGCGCGGGCGCGTCCGTACAGACCAGCTCGACCTCCTCGGCCGGCAGCCTCGTCTGGTCGAGAAGGACCAGAACGGGACCTTCAGGCGGTTCGTCCCAACGGATCGCGGGTATCTCGGTCGGCCTGCTGTCCTCGCCGGATTGCGCGTACTGATCAGCCATGTCGTCAGTCTGCCCTTTGTCCGGCGGACTATTGAAGGTGTGCTGCCCGTACCGCGGCCGGTACCTCGCCGACCACCCCATGGCACGATGGCTGCCAACCTGCCACCGCGACCGCGGACGGGCACCGTGAAGGAGCGACGATGAACGACACTCCGGGCTGGGCCTCGCCCGGATCCGCCCCGTCCGACGGGCAGGAACCCGGCACGTCCGGCCCGGCCGGGCCCGCAGACCGTCCCGACCCCGCACAGCACCCGGGACCGGACCCACAGGGCACCGGCCCGAAGTGGTCCAAGGAGCAGCCGCCACCCAGCCAGTGGTCCGCCCCGACGGGGCCCCAGGCTCCGGGCCAGACCCCGCCACCCCCACCGCCCGGCCCGGGCTGGGGCGCGCCCCCTCCCTCTGGCCCTGGCGGATACAGCGGACACGGCGGATACGGCGGCGGCCACCAGGGCTACGGCGCCCCGGGCGGATACGGCGCTTGGGGAGGCGGCTGGGGCGGCCCTCCGCCCGCGGCCAAGCCCGGCGTGATCCCGCTGCGTCCCCTCGGCGTCGGCGAGATCCTCGACGGCGCGGTCTCCACCATGCGCACCTACTGGCGGACGGTCCTGGGCATCTCCCTGACCGTCGCGATCGTGACGCAGATCCTCGTCATCCTCGTCCAGGGCCTCGTCCTGAACGACCGCCTCAGCACCGAGGCCCTCAACGATCCGAACGCCACCCTCAGCGAACTGACCCGCGCTACGGGTGACGCCCTGATCAGCTCCAGCGTGATCCTCCTGATCTCGGTGATCGGTGCGATCGCCGCGACCGCCCTGCTGACGACGATCACCAGCCGCGCGGTGCTCGGCAAGTCGGTGACCACCGGCGAGGCCTGGCGCGACGCCCGCCCTCAGGTACTGCGTCTCTTCGGCCTGCTCTTCCTGCTGCTGCTCATGACCTTCGGCCTGGTGCTCGCGGGCGCAGTGCCCGGAATCCTCGTGGCCGCCACGGGCTCCGGTGACGCGGGCGGGGCACTGGTCCTCCTGGGCGTCTTCGGCGCCGGCATCGTCGCACTGTGGCTGTGGTTCCGCTTCTCCCTCGCCTCGCCCGCGCTGATGTTGGAGAAGCAGGGCATCGTGAAGGCGCTGAGCCGCTCCGCGAAGCTGGTGCGGGGTTCCTGGTGGCGCGTCTTCGGCATCCAACTGCTCGCCACCCTCATTGCGAACATCGTCGCGGCGATCGTCGTCATCCCCTTCACCTTCCTCGCCGGCGCGCTCAGCGGCGACGGCGCCACCACCTTCCTCAATGGCACCACCGAGTTCGGCTGGACGTACCTCATCATCAGCGGTGTCGGTTCGGTGATCGGCTCCATGATCACCTTCCCGATCACGGCCGGCGTCACCGTGCTGCTCTACATCGACCAGCGCATCCGCCGCGAGGCCCTCGACCTCGAACTGGCCCGAGCGGCCGGCGTCCAGGGCTACGGCACCGCCACCCCGGGGAGTTGAATCGGTGAGCCTGGCGGGGGGAGTTCTCACATCGGCGTCAGCACTGCCGGACGCTGCCGTACGCGCATTGCTGCGCACCGGCGACACGTCCGTGCTGTCGCTGTCGGCACGCTCCGACGACGAGCCACCGCTGACGATCCCGCGTGATCCCGCGCGGGAAGCGGCCCGGCGCGAGCTGTCGAAGCACATGTACCACGAGAACGAACCCAGTTGGTTCCAGCGCGCCCTGGACACCTTCTGGGACTGGGTCGAGGACCTGTTCAGCAGCGCCTCGACCGTGACGCCCGGAGGACCGCTCGGCCTGGTCGTCGTCATCCTGGTCGTCCTTGCCGTCCTCGGCGCCCTGTGGTGGCGCCTCGGCACCCCCCGCCGCCAACCCACCTCCTCCGCCGCCCTGTTCGACGACCGCCCCCGCAGCGCCGCCGAACACCGAGCCGCCGCCGAAGCACACGCCGCCCAGGGCCACTGGAACCAGGCCGTCCAGGAACGCATGCGCGCCATCGTCCGCTCCCTCGAGGAACGCGCACTCCTCGACGTGCGCCCCGGCCGCACCGCGGACGAGGCCGCCGCCGAAGCAGGCCGCACATTGCCCTCCCACACGGAGCGACTGCGCACCGCCGCCCGGGACTTCGACGACGTGACATACGGCGGACGAACCGCGACCCAGCAGGCGTACCAACGCATCGCCGAACTCGACCGCGTCCTGGAGAGCACCAAGCCACAGCTCGCGAGCAGCGCCCCCAGCACGGCCCACAACGCCCGCCAGGGAGCCGCCGAATGACCACCGAGGCCACGCTCCCGTCCACCTCGGCCTCGCCCACCGCACGCCAAGTGTGGACCCGCACGCGAGGCATAGCCCTCGCCCTCGTCCTCCTGCTGGCAGCGGCCGTCGTGATCGCCTCGATCCGCTCCGACGCCCGGCACGGCGCCCTCGACCCACGCTCCGCCGACCCCAAGGGCAGCCGGGCCGTCGCCGAACTCCTCGCCGACCGCGGCGTGGACACACGCATCGTCACCACCCTGGACGAAGCACGCGCCGCGTCCGCCGCGGACACCACCCTCCTGGTCGCCGCCCCCAACCTCCTGACGCACCGTCAACAGAGCTCGCTGCATTCGGCGACCGCCGACTCCGGCGGCCGTACCGTCCTCGTCGCCCCTGGCAGCTGGTCCGTCGAACGGCTCGTCCCCGGGGTCACCGCGGACCCCGCCACCAGCCTCGACTCGGCACTCGCCCCCGACTGCGCCCTGCCCGCCGCCCAGCGCGCAGGCACCGCCGACCTGGGCGGCGTCCGCTACACCACCACCCACCTCGACGCCGACCAGTGCTACCCCAGCGAGCGCCTGGCCACCCTGCTGCGCGTCCCGGAAACCACCGGGAACGGCGACTCCATCGTCCTCGGCGCGCCCGACATCCTCTACAACGACCGCCTCGACGAGCAGGGCAACGCCTCCCTCGCTCTCCAACTCCTCGGCTCCCGCCCCCACTTGGTCTGGTACCTCCCCTCGCTCTCCGACACGTCGGCCGCCGACGCGGACGACGAACGCAGCTTCTTCGACCTGCTCCCCTCGGGCTGGCTCTGGGGCACACTTCAGCTCTTCATCGCCGCAGCCCTGGCCGCCCTCTGGAGGGCACGCCGACTCGGCCCCCTCGTGCCCGAAAAACTCCCCGTAGCGATCCGCGCCTCCGAAACCGTCGAAGGCCGCGCCCGCCTCTACCGCAAGGCGAACGCCCGCGACCGCGCGGCCGCCGCTCTTCGCTCCACCACCCGCACGCGCCTCGCCCCCCTCGTAGGTGTCCCCGTCTCCCAGGCGCACGCGCCCGAGGCCCTGCTCCCGGTCCTGTCCGCCCACCTCCACAACCACGGAGACGGACAGACCCTGCACACCCTCCTCTTCGGCCCGCCGCCCAGCGACGACGCAGCACTCATCTCCCTCGCCGACCAACTCGACGCCCTCGAAAGAGAGGTACGCCGTCCATGATGGACCCGACCACTGACAACGCCGGGAACACCGGGGATCCGGGCACCGCCCGCGCCTCCCTGGAAGCCCTGCGCGCCGAGATCGCCAAAGCCGTGGTCGGCCAGGACCCCGCCGTGACCGGCCTCGTCGTCGCCCTCCTCTGCCGCGGACACGTACTACTAGAAGGAGTCCCCGGGGTCGCCAAAACGTTGCTCGTCCGCGCCCTCGCATCCGCACTCGAACTCGACACCAAGCGCGTCCAGTTCACCCCCGACCTCATGCCGAGCGACGTGACGGGCTCCCTCGTCTACGACACCCGCACCGCCGAGTTCTCCTTCCAGCCCGGCCCGGTCTTCACCAACCTCCTCCTCGCCGACGAGATCAACCGCACCCCGCCGAAGACCCAGTCGTCCCTCCTGGAGGCCATGGAGGAACGCCAGGTCACAGTCGACGGCACGCCCCGCCCCCTCCCCGACCCGTTCCTCGTCGCAGCAACCCAGAACCCGGTCGAATACGAGGGCACCTACCCCCTCCCCGAAGCCCAGCTGGACCGTTTCCTCCTCAAGCTCACCATCCCGCTCCCCTCCCGCCAGGACGAGATCGACGTCCTCACCCGCCACGCCGAGGGCTTCAACCCGCGCGACCTGCGCGCCGCCGGCGTACGCCCCGTAGCGGGCCCTGCAGACCTGGAAGCAGCACGCGCGGCGGTGGCCAAGACGACGGTCTCCCCGGAAATCACGGCCTACGTGGTCGACATCTGCCGAGCCACCCGAGAATCGCCTTCACTGACCCTGGGTGTCTCCCCACGCGGCGCCACGGCCCTCCTGGCCACCGCCCGCGCATGGGCCTGGCTGACGGGCCGTGACTACGTCATCCCCGACGATGTCAAGGCACTCGCCCTCCCCACCCTCCGCCACCGCGTGCAGCTCCGCCCGGAGGCCGAGATGGAAGGGGTCACGGCCGACTCCGTCATCAACGCGATCCTCGCCCACGTCCCCGTCCCCCGCTGATGGCACTCACCGGACGCGCCGCGCTCCTCGCGGCCCTAGGCTCCCTCCCCGTAGGTATCTGGGACCCCAGCTGGACGGGCATCCTCGCGGTCAACGCCCCCCTGGTGGTGGCCTGCGCCTGCGACTTCGCACTGGCGGCACCCGTACGACGCCTGGGCCTGACCCGCTCCGGCGACACCTCCGTACGCCTGGGAGAGACAGCGGACGTCACGCTCACGATCACCAACCCATCCCCCCGCCCGCTCCGCGCCCACCTCCGCGACGCCTGGCCCCCCAGCAGCTGGCAGCCAGGCACGGAGGTGGCGTCATCCCGCCACACAGTGACGGTCCCCGCCGGCGAACGCCGCCGCATCACCACCCGCCTACGCCCCACCCGCCGAGGCGACCGCCAGGCCAACCGCGTGACCATCCGCTCGTACGGGCCGCTGGGCCTCTTCTCCCGCCAGGGCACCCACAAAGTCCCGTGGACCGTTCGCGTCCTGCCCCCCTTCACGAGCCGCAAGCACCTTCCCTCCAAACTGGCCCGCCTGCGCGAACTCGACGGCCGCACCAGCGTGCTCATTCGGGGCCAAGGCACAGAATTCGACAGCCTGCGCGAATACGTTCCCGGCGACGACACCCGCTCCATCGACTGGCGCGCCACGGCCCGGCAATCGGCAGTAGCCGTACGCACCTGGCGCCCCGAACGCGACCGCCACATCCTGCTCGTCCTGGACACCGGCCGCACCTCCGCAGGACGTGTCGGAGACGCCCCACGCCTCGACGCCTCCATGGACGCGGCACTACTCCTGGCCGCCCTCGCCTCCCGAGCCGGCGACCGCGTGGACCTTCTTGCCTACGACCGCCGAGTACGCGCGCTCGTCCAGGGCCGCACAGCGAGCGACGTCCTCCCTTCGCTGGTCAACGCGATGGCCACTCTCGAACCCGAGCTGATCGAAACGGACGCACGAGGCCTGACGGCTGTGGCGCTCCGTACGGCACCTCGCCACTCCCTGATCGTGCTACTCACAACCCTCGACGCGGCCCCGATCGAGGAAGGCCTGCTCCCGGTCCTGTCCCAGCTCACCCAGCGCCACACAGTTCTGCTCGCATCCGTAGCGGACCCCCACATCGCGCAGATGGCAACCGCGCGTGGAAACACGGACGCCGTCTACGAGGCCGCAGCAGCAGCCCAGGCTCAGAACGAACGCCACCGCACAGCGGAACAACTCCGCAGGCATGGCGTTACGGTCGTCGACGCGATGCCGGAGGAACTCGCACCGGCACTGGCAGACGCGTATCTGGCCCTCAAGACGGCGGGACGCCTGTAGCCAGAGAAATGAGGGGCTCTCCTAGGAAGCGCCCCTCATCGATGCACAAACCAACCGCAAATGCAGAAAGCCCCCGTGCCGGTATCCCCGGCCGGGGGCTTTCTCAAAAATTGTTCGGCGGCGTCCTACTCTCCCACAGGGTCCCCCCTGCAGTACCATCGGCGCTGTAAGGCTTAGCTTCCGGGTTCGGAATGTAACCGGGCGTTTCCCTCACGCTATAACCACCGAAACACTATG
>NZ_RQJW01000003.1 GCF_004028635.1 Streptomyces cyaneus
TGCATAGAGAACGGCTCCGCTGACGCTCCGCCAGATTCCCGCGCAAGCGCGGGAATCGAATTCCGCAAGCGGAATTCTGAGTGCGTGTCAATTCGCGCAAGCGCGAATTGATGGAATCCCGCAAGCGGGATTCCTGAGGCTGGCAGCAAGGGGTGGGTGCATCACGCGCGGGACTGTGTAGGGCTTGGGATTCCCAGCTGCCACCCCTGTAACGGATGTGACGGACCGTCGGCCTGACGAGGTGCCGGCCTCGTTGTAGTGACGGGTTCCGCTGCGCTCCACCCTGAACCCCTCCCCCACCGTCTGACTGTCCCCGACGTGTTCACCGATGGCCTGTCAGCATACAGGGCAACCGGTCGTTCGTGGATGGGATTGAGTCAGGTGCCACCCTCGGGCGCAGAAGTTGATGTGCGGGTGATGCATCATGGAGTCATCACTGTGTAGAGTCTGGAATCAGATGCTACACCCCTACCGCCGCGTATCTTGCGCCTGAATTCCATTTGTTATTACGCGCCGCATTTCCGCGAAAAGGAGAACACGGGGCATGGCCGTGAAGCTGCGTGATCACCAGATCGAGGCCGTTGCCGCCATTGTGCGGGGTCTTGATGTTCCGCCGGGCGGTATTCCCTGGAATGGTCTTCGTGGGCAGGTGCACGCGGCGTGTGGCACGGGGAAGACCATCATGGCTGCCGCGTCGGCGAGGCGGCTTGTGCCCAGGGGGCGTGTGCTCGTGCTGGTGCCGACGCTGGATCTGCTGGCGCAGACGGTGAGGGCGTGGCACGAGGCTGGGCACAAGGGGCCGGCGGTTGCGGTGTGTTCGCTCCAGGACGATCCGGAGCTGTGGTCGTTGAAGGTGCGCTCCACGACGAACCCGATCCAGTTGGCGCTGTGGCACGGGCAGGGGCCGGTCACCATCTACGCGACCTACGCCAGCTTGGGTGTCCTGGCGGAAGCGTTCAAGGGCGTCTACGGCCAGAAGTTGGACCCCGTGGACCTGGCGGTGGTTGATGAGGCGCACCGGACGTCGGGGTCGATGGGTAAGGCGTGGGCGGACATCCACGATCAGAGCGTCATCCCGGCGTACCGGCGGCTGTACCTGACGGCGACGCCGCGGATCTGGGAAGAGCGGCTCAGCCGGGAGGTTGCCGAGGGGGTGCGGGATCCGCTGCCGCGGGAGATGGCAGCGTCCATGGACGACGAGACCGTCTTCGGGCCCGTCCTCTACAAGCTCAGCTTGGCGTCTGCCGTGTCCCGGGGGTTGCTGGCGCGGTATCAGATCATCGTCCTGGAGCTGAAGGATCCGGTCGTCACTCCGGAACGGCTGATGGGCGAGGAGCGGCGCAGCGAAGAGGTGCGCGGTCAGCGGCTCGGAGCCTTGCAGGCCGCACTCCTGCACACCATGGCGCAGCACAACCTGTCGACGTGCATCACCTTCCACCACCGCACCATCGAGGCGCAGGCGTACGCGGAGGGTCTGG
Source organism: Streptomyces cyaneus (assembly GCF_004028635.1). Lineage (GTDB taxonomy): Bacteria > Actinomycetota > Actinomycetes > Streptomycetales > Streptomycetaceae > Streptomyces > Streptomyces cyaneus. Next base: position 1,479 of record NZ_RQJW01000003.1, read on the forward strand.
AGCGGGTGGCTGCGAAGCTGCACGCTGATCAGCCCGAGACCTACCCCAAGCGCATCTGGGCCGACTGGCTGTGCGGCGAACACGTCCCCGAGCACCGGCAGGAGGTTCTCGGCTCGTTCGGGACCACGGCGCAGCGCGCCGTGCTCTCCAACTGCCGTGTCCTGGGCGAGGGCGTCGACATCCGCGCGGTGGACTCCGTGGCCCTGCTGGACCCCAAGGGAGCGCCGCACGACATCGTCCAGGCCATCGGCCGGGCACTCCGGCAGAAGCCGGGACAGGGCAAACTCGCCTCCTTGATCGTGCCTGTCTTCCTCCAGCCCGGAGAAATGCCCGAGGATATGTTCACCTCGGGGTCGTATCGCCCGTTGGTGAAAGTCTTGGAAGGCCTGCGCGCTCACGATGAGGAAGCCGTCGAGCTGCTCGCCATTCCCCAGGAGCCTCAGAAGGATGTCGCCCAACCGTCCGTGAACATCGGCACGCCGCCCGAGGAAGGCGAAGCCGAATCACGGTTGCTGCTCCGTTTCGCCGCCCCGCGCGACCCGGTGATGGTCGCGGACTGGGTCAGCTTCAACGTGATCGACACCGAACGCCAGGACTGGGCCCGCGGCTGGGCAAAACTGAAGACATACGTCGAACGGGTCGGGAACGCCCGCGTGCCCTACGGACACCGCGAAGGCGCCACACCACTAGGACAATGGGTCGCAGAACAACGACGCGCCTACACAGCCGGACAGATGACCGGCCAACGCGCACGGCGACTCGAACAACTCGGCATGGTCTGGTCCCTGGCAGATGAGCGCTTCCAGGAGAACCTGGAGGCCGCCAAGGCCTACTACGACCAGCACTGGACACTCTGCGCACCGAGGTCGGCGACCATGCTGGACAGGCCGTTGGGGATGTGGCTCGCGAATTTGCGGCGACCCGGCGCCCTCGACGGACACCCCGACTGGAAGACCGCGCTGGAAGCCGTGGACGAGGACTGGAACCCGGACTGGCCGCCGGACTGGCAACGCCACTACGCCGCACTCCGCGAACTCGTACGCGACGAAGACAGCCAGGCCAGTGAGACCGACGTCCTGCCCGGCCTCACCGTCCACGGCATGGACATCGGGAAGTGGCTGGCCCGACAGCGCAAGCCCGAGGTCTGGCAGGCCCTTCACGACGGGCAGCGCGAACGCCTGGAGCGGCTCGGCATCACGCCGCTGGCCCCGGAGCCGGAGACGTCCGCGAAGCCGCCCACGACGCCCATGAGCGCCTTCGAGAAAGGCCTGGCGGCCCTGACGCAGTACAAGACCCGCGAGGGGCACGTGACCGTCCCACGGGGGCACGTAGAGCGGCTAGAGGACGGCACAGAGGTCAAGCTCGGAGTCTGGACCATGAACCAGAAATCCCGCCGCGCCAAGCTCACCTCCGACAAGCTCGCTGCGTTGGCCGCGCTGGGACTGAAATGGGCGGCGGAAGGTTAAGGAGGGGGGTAAGTTGGTGGGTAAGTTTGGTTGGCTCTCGAGTAAAGGGTGCGGGGCATGCCATCTGAGGAAGAGCTGTTCGCGTCTGTCGACGCTCTACTGAATGAGGAGCCGCACCTGCCGCCTCCGGCGGAGCGGGCCCGGCTGCGTGAGGCTGCCGGCATCACCCAGGCCCGCCTCGCCACCGCGCTGAAGACGACGACCCAGTCCGTGAAGAACTGGGAGAACGGCCGCAGCGAGCCGAAGTCGCCGCGCCTGGATGCCTACCAGCGGCTGCTGAACGGGTGGGCGGCAAAGTATCCGGCCCCCGGTGCCGTGTCGGCTGCCGCGACGGTGCCCGCAGCGCCTGCCGCACCGGCCGCGTCCGAGGTGGAGACGGCAGACGCCCCGCAGCCTGTCGACGTTCCAGGTGCGGGGCTGGCGCGTCCCGCCACCCGGTCCGGCGCGACGTCGCGGCGCCCGGCCCCTCAAAAGGCTGCGAGGCCGGTAGCCGATCCGCGGTTCCCGCACGGCCCGCTCGCGGTGCTGGACGGTGACGGCTGCGCGTACGGCGTGGACGGCATCGTGCTCGACTGCCCGGCGACAAGCGTGGTGGAGCTGGTGGAGTGGACGCTGCGCGAGTCCGGCCTCGGTGCGCCGCGTCTGCACCGCAACGGCAAGGACAGCGACCCGCTGATCGTGCTCACCGCCGCGGCCGCCGTGAAGCTCGGACTGCCCGAGCGCCTGGAGGGCCATGAGCAGCGCCGCTCACTGCGCCTTGCGGAGGACCATCCGGTGGTCAAGCAGGTGGTGAAGGCGAAATGGCGGCTCACCCAGCGCGGGTTCGGCCCGTGGGCAAGGATCTACCGCAAGGTACAGGGGCGCGAGCGGCAGTGCGTGCAACTGGCGATCCTGTCGTGGGACGCCCTCGACGAGCGGTCCTGGCCCGGCGTAACGGAGATGGAGCCGACCGACATCGCCCGCGTCCTCGGTGTCTATGCCCAGCGGGTCATCACGCCGCGCGGCTCGACGGCCGTGTCCGGGCTGGAACTGATGACCGCGCTGCGTCCGCCCACCCGCGCGGTGCAGGACCCGCAGACGGGAAACTGGGTGCCCGGCCACAACCCCGGCTCACTGGGCACGGAGCCGATGGACCCGGCCCCGCCCGAGGCCACCGCCGAGCACCCCGTCGTCGTCGACAGCGGCTGGAGCGGCGGGTTCCTGAACGAGGAGGCGTACCAGTGGGTGCGCGACGTCAGCCTGCTCACCGATGAGGAGTGCACGCTGCCGTACGCGGTCGGCCTGGACCTCAACACCGCCTTCCTCGCCGCCGCGGCCCGCCTGGTCGTCGGCCTCTCCGCCCCGGACCACTTCCGTGCCCCGACGTTCAACCCGAAGATCCCCGGCTCCTGGCTCGTCGACCTGTCCCACGTCGAGGTGGACCCGCGTCTGCCCAGCCCGTTCACGCCGACCGGCGAGCGGCCGACGGGACCGGCCTGGTACCAGACACACACCGTCGCCTACGCCCAGGAACTCGGCCACAACGTCGCTCCGATCGAGGCGTACCTGCGCCGGGAGACCGGCGCCTACCTGGACCCGTGGCACGACCGGTTGAAGAACGCCTACGTCGACACCCTCGCCGACCTCGGCGTCACCAAGGACCTGACCGACGCGGAGTTCCTGGCGGCGATGGAGCGGCACAAGGACGTGGACCCGGCGATGGCGGCCGTGCTCGCGGCCATCAAGGCGACCGTGAAGGGCGGTATCGGCAAGCTGCGCGAGCGCCCCCAGGGCAGGAAGTACCAGGAGGGCGAGCGGTGGCCGGCCCTCCAGCGGCCGACCTGGCGCCCCGACATCCGCGCCGCCGTCATCAGCAAGGCCCGCATCAACATGCACCGCAAACTGCGCAACATGGCCACCATGACGGGCCTGTACCCGCTCGCCGTACTCTCCGACTGCGTCGTCTACCCCTCACCAGGCGACTCGCCGCTGGACTTCCTCCCGTACGCCGCCTCCGGCAAGCCGCAGCCCGGCGGGTTCCGCCTCGGACCCACCCCGGGCCTGGCCAAACTGGAGGGCGTCCAGTCGATGCTGTGGGCGGTCGACCTCATGGAACAGGGCCACAACCCCGCCCGCCACATCAAGGGCGGCGACGCCGTCCTCGACGAAGGAGAGTAGGCCGTGGCCGGAGAGATCGACGACGCGATCGAGCGGGCCGACCGGGAAGCCTTCACCCGCCAGCCGCCCAAGACACTCAAAGGGCAGATCGGCTACCTGATCCGGCAGTTGGGCAGCGCGAAGGCCGTCGCACGCGAGATCGGCGTCACCGCCGACTCCGTCAACCGCTACCGGCGCGGCGCCCGCAAACACGCCCGCCCCGACGTCGCCACGAAGATCAATGACGCCGTACGGCAGCGCTGGCAGCCCCAGGTGCGCAAACGCCGGCAGCAGCAGGCCGCCACCGCGACCGGGATCACCGTGGAGACCAGGGCCCGCTTCGGGTATACCGCACCGATCGGCACCACCGACGACGGACGCTTCCGCCGCCTCACCGTCCACCTCCCCCCGGCCTACGCACAACGCCTCTTCGACGCCCGCAACACAGGCGCCAGCGACCAGCAGATGCGCCAGATCATCGCCGAAGGACTCAAAGAGATCTACTTCCAAGACAGCGGAGCCCGCGCTCTGGGCCTCTCCGACGTCACCCTCAACGACATCGACTACCTCGACCTCGACTACTGATCCTGCCTCGGTGCAGCTTCCGGCGTGGGGTGTGGAACTCCGCGTAATTTCCCTTATACAAGGCTGCTTCCGGAGCGGCCCAGGGAAGGGAATTCACTCGATGGCTGTCACCGTCCCCACCGCCGACGACGTCCAGGCGCTGCACGACTTCATCCTTCAGCGCGCCGACGAGGAGCACGCGGCCACCACGGACGACGACACCATGGAACCCGACGCCATGGCCCGCTTCTGGCGCATCTCGAACTCCAACAAGTACGCGATCACGGCCACCGCAGAGGGCCTCGTGGAACTCCTGAGCAGAGGCGACACCGAGCAGGCCGCGCGCGCCTGGCACCTCCTGACCGGTGCGGGCGAGCAATGGAAGGACCATCCCGCCTTCCTCCCCGTCTGGGAGAACGCTCAGCTCGCGCGGGTCCGTCAGATGATCGCGGGGGGCTGATGCCGTGGACGACGAGACGGAGGTCGTCGACGCCGAGCTGGTCGACGGGGAGGGGCGGCTGCCCGTTCCCGCGCAGGGGCCGGCGCCCCGGGCGTTGGTGGACCGGCACACGCTGATGCGCCCCAGCGCGCCGGTCCCGACGGCGGCGGACCTGCCGATGTACAGCGAGGCCGACTTCCGGATCTCCCAGGAGACCGCCGACCTGATCGACGGAGCGCCGCCTGCCAACACCTCACGCACCTACGGCTCCGCCCTCGGCCAGTTCAAAGCCTGGTGCGCCGAGCGCGGCCGGGTGCCGATGCCGGCCACCACGGCAACGTTCGTGGGGTACGTCGGGCACCCGGTGCAGCGGGACATGGCGCCCTCATCCATCCAGGTCCACATGTCGGCGATCCGCTCGGCCCACCCGGACGGACAGCAGCCCGGCACGAAGGAGGCCCGGCAGATCCTGCGCAAGCGCGCCCAGGAGTGGGCCCGGAGCCGCACGTCCCGCAAGGCCCCGCCGATCCGTACGCCCGCCCTCGCCGCCATGGTGGCCACGTGCACGGCGACGAGTGACCGGGAGCGGCCCAAGGCCGTGCGGGACGCGGCCCTGCTCACGCTGGGCTGGGGGATGCTGGCCCGCCGCAGCGAGCTGGCGAACCTCCTGATCGAGCAACTGGTCGTGGAGGACGACGGCGTGACCGTGCTGGTGGCCTTCTCCAAGACTGACCAGGCCGCCAGGGGCGAGCAGACCTTCGTGCCGGCCGACCCGGACGAGCCGGCCGTGTGCCCCGTGGCACGGGTACGCGCATGGCTGGAGGAACTGCGCTGCCATGGGATTACGTCCGGTCCGCTGTTCCGGCAGATCACTCGGGGTGGCAGCATCCGCCCGCGCTCTGGGCCGCGCGGCGACTTCCTCAGCCCCGACGCCGTCGGGGACATCATCAAGGGCCGCGCTCGGCTCGCCGGAGTCACGGCGCCCGACGGCCGCACGGCGACCGCGCACGGCGTGCGCCGCGGCCCGGCACAGGAGATCTCCGAAGCGGGCGGCGACCCGACCGCACAGGGCCGGTGGAAGCCCGGCTCCCCCACCGTCCGCAAGCACTACATCGAGCCCGCCCAGGGCAAGGCGAACAACCCGCTGCACGCCGCCCGGGCCAAGGCCCGGGAGCAGGCGAGCGCCTGACCTCCCATTTTGGCCCTGGATTCAGACATGCACGTGTGAGGGCCCGGAGCGATGCTCCGGGCCCTCACACGGTGAGACCACAGGGGAGGGGGACGAGGAGGCACAACCTCGTCTGTTCCCCTCCGCCATCCGTCAGCCGAAACCTATATCGGGGACGACGAACCGTCGGACTACGTGAACCGTGGTGACACTGAGTCAGCCGCAGTCAGGAGAACGGGAGTAGGTACACCACCCGGCCAGCCCTCAACATCAGCTGCTCTAGTTCCAAGGTAGACGGACCGGCCGGAGAAGCGCCAGTGTCTTATCGCCTGACAACCCGGCAGACCCCCACCCTTGCACCCTATGTGACACGGTCTCACCCAGTGAGAGGGGTACCTTTGTGCCGGATAACCCCTACCTTAGAAGCCGGAACTACGTAACTATGAATTACTGATATCTACTGACTCTACGAGGGGTGCCCCGGTGCAAGCGGAAAATCCGACGGCCCAGACGAAGCGCTCCCCGTCGAACGGAGCACTGCAGGCGGCGGAGAACGCCGCCCGCTACGGACGGAACAAGGCCCAGCTGCGCTACAGCTTCGTCCAGCGCAGTCACCCCGACGATCCGCCCCCTCCGCTGGCGCGCATGCTGCGGGGCGGCCGGGGCGGCCAGGTGCGGCTGAAGCTGTACCTGAGCTACCTCTGGATGCAGAGGGAAGACACGGCCCAGGGCCTTACCTTTGCGAACCGGGCCTGGGCGACCTTGCTTGACCTTCGCGATCCGGCGACGGCCGGGGCCCGGCGGATTGGTGACGCACAAGCATGGCTGGAGGAGAACCAGTTCATCGAGATCGTCTCTCAGATGGGGCGCCCCAACCAGGTCCTCGTTCTGGATGAGAGCGGCACCGGTCAGGCCTACGTGGCCCCCGGGGCCGCAGCCCGCAAAGAGGCTAAGTCTGTTTTCGGGGCGATCGTCCACCGCTACGTCCAGATCCCACGGGCCTTTTGGACTAGCGGGTACCTCACCGTGCTGTCCGGTGCTGGCGTCGCGATGTTCCTCGCGTTGCTGTGTGAACGCGGGCCAGCCTCGAGCGATGAGGCCTTGTGGTTCAGCCCCAAGGACGCAGAACGCCGCTTCGGGCTCAGCGAGGACACCCGCAGCAAGGGCCTCCGGGAGCTCGCGGAGGTCGGACTCGTGCGCACGAAGCGACGCCCCATCAACCCCACCGACTTCGAGGTCGTCCACGTGCGCAATGTCCACTACCTCGATCTAGACCGCCTCAACGAGACGGCGGGCATCAAGGCCGCGCCGCGGCGTGTGGTGCGTGTGTCGAAGAAGCGCACGGCAAAGGAAGCTCCGTAGCCGACCTCCCGTCAGCAAATCCGGCCGCCCCCTCGGCCTTCTCCTCACCGAGAACGCCTCGCCGTGCCCGGGTGTCGTAGCCGACGGCAGCCGGCGCTGTCACGAAGACACCGAAACCGGCGGGCAGGAGTCCCGGGTGTGCGAGACCTGACACCACGGGCCGTGGGGAGGAGCCCCGCAGGCCGATCAAGGGAGATGGACGTGGGAGAGATCGCGCAGGGGCTGGAGCGCGCGCTGCGCACCCGGCCCGTTCCCCCGGACACCGAGACCCGCTTGCGGTTCCTGCTCGCCGCGCACCAGGGCTCCACCCGGCAAGTGGCCGCCGTACTGGAGGTGTCGCAGCGCACCGTGCAGCGGTGGGTGACGAAGAAGCCCGGAGCGCGGCGTTCGCCGGGGCCTGCGCAGATCCAGGTGATCGAGGAGGCGGTCTCGGCCAGATGGCAACCTCGGGTACGGGCCCGCCGACAGACCCGGGCCGAAGCGGAAGGCTTCGTCCTGCACACCAGGGCGCGGTTCGGATTCGCCGACGCGGCCCGGTCCTCGGACGACCCGCGGGTGCGACGCATCACCCAGCGCCTGTCCGGGGAGGTCGCTCGAGAACTGTTCGCCGCGCGGGACGCCGGCGCGGGCGAGCAGCAGCAGATGGCGATCCTCGCCCGAGCTTTGGGCCATGCCTACTTCCGGGACGGAGGCAGTCGTGCCCACGGTCTCGGGATCGCCTTCACCGACGTGGAGTTCGCCGATTTCTCCATCGGCTGACCCCCCGGCTCGCTGTGCCGCGCGGCGCCGTCTTCCCTTGCCGGCCCTGGGTGTCCGGTCTGGGCTCAGGGCGAAGGCGGGCTCTGGTGCCGCGTCAGCACCGTGTCGTAGCGCTGTGCCTCCTGGCGTTCGCGCCAATCCCACTGGATACGGCCGGTGCGCTGGCCGACGGGCGGTTGCGGCGGGCGAAGCCTCGCCGCTTCGGCCACGCGCAGCAGGTGCGTGCGGTCGTGAGGACCGGCCAGCAGATGCCGGTCCTGGCCGGGCGCGAGCCGGGCGAAGCACACGGCAGCCTTCAGGAAGGCGCGCGCCCACGGCGGCACGCCGTAGGTGGCGCAGCCGTCGGTGTAGCGGGCGCGGTCATGCAGGGCCAGGCTGGCCGCCGCGTCGTCGTAGTCGCCGGGGCGGGCGGTGGCGAGCTGCTGGAAGGAGCCGCCGGTGAATGACGCGGCGGTGAGGGCTGCGGCCAAGCGGGGGTGGGCGGTCACGGTGGCCAGGCGTCGGGCGATCTCCCCGGCTGTCTGCTGGGTGAGCGGTGCGGGTGGCGGGCGGTGCCGGAAGACGATCGGCGGCGGCGTGCACGGGGCGGTACATGGAGCGGGGCTGTCGTAGGAGACCAGGCGCTCCAGCACGGGCAGAGTGAGCCACCGGCCGGCCGGCCGGCCGGGCGGGCTCGTCAACAAGCGGGGGTACGGGAGCGGTTGCGCCGTAGTAGTGGCGGCGGGCGGCCTGGAAGTCGGCGATGACGGCGTAGTCGGCCGTCTGCAGCGCCTGGTGCAGGGCGGCGGGCAGATGGGGGCGGTGGCAGACCAGGGTCAGGTGGATGCCGGTGAGGGCGCACATCTGCAGGAGGCGCATCGTGCGGCGGGTGGTGAGGCGGTGGGCGCGCAGGACGGTCAGCCGGGTGATGGGCAGGACCGTGATCCAGGCGGTGGCGGCTTCCCAGGCGGGCTGACGGCCGGCGGGGAAACGCCCCGGGAGCAGGGGCGGTTTGCCCAGAGCGGCCAGAAGGTCGTGGGCGAGGCCGGTCTCGCTGGTACTGCCCGGGCCGGGGTGCAGGGTGATCCGCCCGGAGGGCGGATGGTGGGCGGCCAGGGCCGTGTGCGTGTGAATCGCATCGTCGCCCGGGTCGAGGACCACGGCGACGGACGGTGGCATGGTGGGCGGCATGGCGGCGTGGTGGTCAGGCGAGGCGGCTGAAGGCCCAGCGCAGCAGTTCCCGGTCGGCCCGGGGCCGGCCGGTGCGGGCGAGCGCGGTACGGGTGTGGGCGGTCAACTGGGCCCAGGCGCGAAAGTTGCCATGGGCGGCGTGGCTGTCGGCGAAAGCGATGTCGTCGGGGGCGGCGTCGGCCCACACCGGATGGAACAGGGGGATGACCTGCTGGACTTCGTCTGGGGTGAGGCGGGTGAAGTGCTGCCAGATGAAGACCCGGGAGGAGAGCATCGGTTCGCGCCGCAGCACGGTGTGGCAGCCCTCGCCGCCGACGAAGACGACCGCGAAGCGAGTGGCGGGCTCGTCCCACAGGTAGCGGAAGTATTCGAACGCTTCCCCGTTGAGCCACTGGGCCTCGTCGACGAGGAAGGTGCGGGGGTGTTCGGCCAGGGCGGTTTTCAGCAGGCGGTCGAACTCGCTGGGGTGGCGGGGCGGTTCGCCGGGCAGGTCGAGGGCGGTGAACAGCTCGTAGCGCACGGCCCGGGCGGTGGGGCGGGCGCGGAAGGTGACCCGTCGGACGTCCTCTGCGGGTTCGAGTTCGTGCAGGCAGGTGTTGACCGCGAGCGTCTTGCCGAAGCCGGCACCGCCGTGGATGCACATCATGGCGCGTGCGGCGACGGTGTCTGTGATGTTCTCCCGCGCGGTGAGCAGGGCCCGGGTGGTAACGACGGCCGCGTCGGGCAGGTCGACGTACTGGTAGGTGGCCGCGGTCATCAGGCGTCTCCTGCGGGTCGGGAGCCGGGCTCCGGCGCAACGTCCGCCGACGGGTCTGCTGGGACGGAGGCGGGCGGGGGCGTCGCTGTGCCGGCCGCAAGGGCGGGCGGAGTGCGCCAGTGCGCCGGAGGCGGGGCGGGCGGGATCAGGTCGGGCAGTGCCAGCCGTGCGACGTCGGTGTAGTCGGCGGCGGCGAGTTCACGCTCGGCCTGGGCGGCCGTGACGGCTCCCAGCCGCTGGGCGGGCTCCGCACTGGTGGTGGGGGCGAATCGCTGGCGGCGCAGGCGTCGGCGGCCTTCACGTCGGCGCGCAGGCGCCGGGCGCGCTCCGCACGTGCCTCGCGCAGCGCCTGCAGCTGCTCGGGAGTGGCCGCGTCCGCGAGGTGCGCCGGGCCGAGGTGGCGGCCTCGGGCGTCGCAGACCTCGATCTCGTGGTCGTGGTGCGGCATGTAGCGCACGCGGACCTGGCGGCCGGCCTGGCCAGTCATCCACGCGGCGGTGTAGGTGCGGCCGCGCCAGCTCACGCCGTGGCTGGTCAGCTTCCTGGGCCGGCCGTCGTCCTCGAGGGTGAAGGCCCACAGGTCGGCGGCGGGGATGTCGGTGACAGGGGTCGGATCGGCCTGCCACGCCTCCAGCGGCGTACGGCCCGACAGGGCTTTCGGGCGGTGCGCGGTGTTCCACCAGTTCGTCCACGCCAGGACCTCCGCGGTGAAGTCCTGGAACGACAGGGCGGACACCGCCCCCGCAGTACGTCCGCGCCGCTGCGAGCGGGGCCCGGTGGGAGCGGCGGTGTAGCCGGGCAGGGCGGCGAACAGCATCCGGTCCGCAGCCCGGTTGAGGCTCTCCACCGTGCCTTTCAGATGCGGGCTGTAGGCAGGCAGGTCATTGACCGTCACGCCCATCGCGCCGAGCGCGGTGGTGACGGCGGCCGACAGGAAGTCCTTGCCCCGGTCCACCCTCACCAGCTCCGGCACTCCCCCGGCCGGGCCGTAGGGCTCATCCCGCACCACAGCGGCGCGCAAGGCGGCCAGCACCGACGCGCGGGAGGGATGACCCGGGGTGACAGCGGTACCGGTGATGACCTTGGTGGCGGTGTCGATGAACCAGGTGATCCACGGGCGCACCAGGTCGCCGTCGGCGTCGACCAGCAGCGGGGCCTGGACGTGGTCGGTCTCCCAGGCGTAGTTGCGCCATGACGGCGGCCGCTTGCCGAACACGTCATGGGCGCGTGCTGCCTCCGGACCGATGGCGAGACCGGCGGGCCTGCGCGAGGTGATCTTCGCCCAGGTACGGAAGTTGCCGCGGGCGGTCTGCTCATCCGCCCGCCCCAGGTCGGCCGGATCAGCGTCCTCCCACACCGGGTGGAACAGACCAGCGTCCGCGGCACGTCCTCCGGGTCGAGGCGGCTGACCTGATGCCAGGTCAGGACCCTCGAGCGCATCGCCGCGGCCCGGGCCAGCGCCCGCTCGCTGCCCGCCCCGCACAAGACCAGGGCAGCCGCACAGCCCGGCGAATCCCACAGCTGCCGCAGGTAGTCCAGCACCGGCGGCGACAGACGCTGCGCGTCGTCGAGGAACAGCACACCCGGCTCGGCCAGCGCCTCCGCCAACGCCTGGTCGGCCGGTCCGGCACGGTGGGTCAAGGACCCCGACGGCAGCCCCAGCGCCTCGCACAACGCGGCCCGCACCTGCGGCAGCCCGGGCCCGACCCCCACCACCGCCCGCCACACCGGCACCCGGCCGGGCAGCAGATGCAGAGCCTGCTCGACCGCGACCGTCTTCCCCAGCCCCGTATCCCCGTACACGCAGCCGATCCCCCGCGCGGCGACCGTGTGCCCCACCGCCTCCACCACCTGGGCCACCTGCCGCGTGGACACCAGCCGCGCCCCCGGCGCATACAACCGCACCCCACCCGACACCCGGGCACGCGCAGCAGTCTTCACCACGCCGGACCGCTGTTCACCATCCGTACCGGACGGCTCGCCGTCCGGGCCGTCCACGACCGGCGGGCCGTTCGCACCATCGGCGAAGCCGAGTTCGGCCAGTGCCCGGTCGTACCGGCTCGGTTCCACCCGGCCCGACGCGGCGCGGGCGACGTGAAGCACCCGGCCCGCCCGCAGCCCGTCCTTGATCGCACGGTGCAGCGTCGCCAAGGACGGCACAAATTCCGCCTCCCAGCGTTCCAGCGTGCCCTCGTCCTGCGCCCTGAGCATCCTGCGGCGCAGCTCGGCGACGTTCCCGCCCACCTGGGTGAGGACCTCCCACAACGGGTCGCCCACCGTGAACCCGCCCTGCCGCGGCCGAGCCTCCACCTGCCCCTCACGCCCCTCGGCCAGCCACCGCCACACCGTCCGCTCCGTCACCCCCGCCAAACCGGCCGCGATCCGCACATGCAACGACGACAGACCCCCCTCACCCCGGTCCACCGCCAGCAGCCGCCGCACCACCACCGCCCGCTCCACCCGCCCGGCCACCGCCAAAACAGCCGGACCCGGCACCGTCTCCCCCACCGGGGTTCCCGAACCCGTCACAAGGCCAACCCCACCGCCTCGGCCGCCCCTCCACACGAAGACCGGAAAACCCAACACAGCCGGACCGCGATCTGCTAGCCACACCGTGACAGCCACCCGGTCACCCCCATGACAGCAGCCAGTTCCACGAGCCGGCCCCGTGGACTGCAGTCAGCACCCCGCCCCGCCGACATCGCCCTGTACTGAGCCTGGCCCACCTACGGAAGCACCTGCATGCCGGCAGTAGCGGCAGCTACCCTCCCGGCTCAGCGAGCCTCACACCCGACCGGTCAAACGGCACCTGCGACAAGAAGGCGTGCCAGCGCCTCTTCCCCAGTCGGAGGCAGGGCATCGGCAGTCAGCGACGTGCCCGGTGGAGGCGTCGGTCCAGTATTGGCTTATGGCGTCCGGGCCGACTCTCCAGGATGTGCTCGCATGTTCGGGCTCCTGCCGCGAACTCGGCGCCGGTGCGTGCCGTCATCGCCCGGAAGAACGCCCGACCATCCGGGGACTGACTGCTGGTCGTCCAGCGATACCCAGGACCGTCCAGGAGTGCCCTGTCGACAAGGCGTGTGCCGAGCCCCTGCCGCTGCACTTCCGGGGAGAGCGAGATTTTCGAGATGACGCCCCGCTCGCACTGATGACAGACCTTCCACACCAGCCGCGCATCGGATATCCCGTCACGGCCGTAGACGCGAATGTCCTGGAACCCAGCAGGCCGCGTCGCGGCGTGCAGCAGAAAGAACCACTCGGTCCTCGGACGGCGAAGAAGCATCCACCGCCAACGAAACTCATCCAGCCCGTCAGGCGTCCTCATCGGAGCTCCCTCGCCAGTCCACTGCCGAGTCCAAGTCTCGCGGGCGCCGCTGCGGTTGTCCTTCAAACAATAGGAACAGCCACCTCCACGACAGCCGGCCTACCCCACACTGGCCGGAAAACAGCAGCCGCTTGGTCACCTCATGACAGCAGACCTGCCCGCAACCATCCACATGACCAGGCACCCAGCACCCTGTCCCGCTGACACCCACCCAATGCCACCAACGCGCCCACTCACACCGACACAGCACACCACCAGACCAGCACCACCGACTCTCACCACTACCGACCCCAAGCCGCAAGGTCGCACGTCAATGTCATCACAATCGCTCCAGGTCAGGCGCTCTCACTGCTTCGGACCTGCGCCAAGTATTTCTGCTCCCGCACAAACACCTGCCCACCGCCGCCTTCCCGGCCAGCACGTTCAGGCCCAGCTCGCTGAGCGGATCCGGCCTGCGCGACCTGGCAACCTCAGGCTCCCGCACGGTCAGCAAAGCCCGCCCCGCCCGACGGTCCCTGCGGATCACCCGGCTCAACGTCGACGCCGACGGCACCGATTCCCCGCCGCCAGCAGCGACCAGTCGGCGCCTCAGTTCAGCGACGTCCCTCCCACCTCACCCAGCAGCTCCCACACATCGTCCGACACCGCGCACCCCTGCCGGACCGGCGCCTCCACATACCCGCTCGCCTTCGCCTGCAACCCGACAAGCCGAACTGAGGCAACCGTTCGTTACGTCCCCGGGCCGGGCCGACCGGCACGGGAGCGTTCTGTTTTCGGGGGATGTTGCGTGCCCGGCGCTGCCGTCTTCCGGTGGGCGCCGCTGGGGGCCGCCAGGGCGGCCAATCACTTTCGGTCTCATCTCCGCCTTCACCGGTCGACGGCACCGGCAGTTGGTGGCAGGTGTAAGTCCTGCTCTCACGTCGCGGCGCGGCAGCGCCCGTCCGCGTCGCCCGGTCCTCCGGTCAGGACCCGCAGATGCCACTGACCGTCAGATGACCGCGGCTACCTGGTCGTTCACGACACGAAGGGCCCAAAGGCGGCCTGTGAAAGCGGTGTTGGAAGTTTCTGAAACTTGCCGCAAAGTATTTCATCCCCTTCTCAACGCCCCCTACGCTGAGGCCTATTCGTTCATGAAGTGAAGGGGATCAGGTCGATGGTGCGGTTCTTTTGTTCAACTTTCACAGCCCTTGCGGTGACTCTGTTCGCAGCGACGACCGGCACGGCGGTGTCCATGGAATCGGCTCAATCTGCGCAGAGCCCGACGATCGCGCCCGACTGCGTGCACCTCACCGTGGACTGGCGCTACACCTTCGCCAGGAACGACTGTTCCAGCACCTACACCCTGACTGTCGTCTACCTGGACGGAACCGAGGTCCCCTGCCGGACGGCGGCTCCCGGCGCCCTGATCACGTTTCCCGGGCGCGGAACTCAGGGCAACGAGGTCCTTGGCGCCGTCCTGTGCGACAGCGGCGGCGCCTGACAGCACCGCGCAAGCTTCTGCCCGCCTCGTGAGTCGCCCAGCTCCCCCGGGGGCCCGGTGTGTGATCCCGTACTTGCACCGGGCCCGTCGGGGTTTGCGTGTCGGTACTCAGTACACGTGCACCCCGAAGGCGTTCAGGGCCTCGGTGACCGGCTGGAAGAAGGTCACGCTGGGCGGGGTGGCGCAGTTGCCGCTGCCGCCGGAGGTGAGGCCCAGCGCCTGGGTGCCGGCGTAGAGGGGGCCGCCGCTGTCGCCGGGCTCGGCGCAGATGTTGGTGCGGATCATGCCCGTCACCACGCCGTCCGGATAGCGCACACTCCAGTTCACGCCGGTGACCCGGCCGCAGTGGGTGCCGGTGGTGGAGCCGCGGCGGCACGCGGCCTGGCCGCGCTGGGCGTCGCCGGCGCTGGTGATTTCCTGGTCGCCGACGGTGCCGGGCGGGACGGGCTGGCCAGGGTCGTAGGCGACGATGCCGTAGTCGTTGCCGGGGTAGCTGGAGCCGGTGGTGGTGCCGATGCGCGTGACGAGCCGGTCCGAGTACCAGGCGGTGGTTCCGTTGGTGCAGTGGCCGGCGGTGAGGAAGTAGTAGTTTCCGGCGCCGTCCTGAGTGTTGAAGCCCAGCGAGCAGCGAAGCGACCCGGCGGCGTCGCTGCTGTAGATGGCATCCCCTCCGGAGAGGTACCTGGTGAGCTTGCCGGGCAGGCGCTCGACGCGCAGCGCGCCGGCGTCGGAACCCGCGCCCCGCGTGATGGTGTCGATCGCGGCGGCGGACACGGTGCTGTCGGCGGCGAGCAGCACCCTGCCGGACGTGTCGTCCACGCTCCAGGCGGTCCCGGCCACATCGGCTCTTGCGACCGCCTTCTCGACCGCGGCGAGCTGCGCGGTGCTGTACGTGGTGGTCGGGCTCGGGTCGACGGTGCCTGCGTGGGCTGCGCTCCCGGCCAGGGCCGTCGCCGCCACGGCGGCCAGCCCGGACGCGAGGGCGACCAGGCGGGTACGTCGTCTCGCGCTGCGGGGCCGCGGGCGTCCGATACTCATACGGGCCTCCAGGAAAGGGTCGAGCCGGACGCCACAGGACAGGACGGGAACGGCTGCTCGGTGATCTCTTCCGGACGCTAACCGCGCCTTCAAGACCTGGGCGACCTGAGCACCGCGTATGGGTGACGGCCCGACAGGCCACCGCGCGGGGTCATGACACGACGTGTCGCCGGCCGTGGCGGACGACGGTGAGAGGCTCCTGGTGTCGCCGGACGAGCCGAGATCCGGGGATCGTGCCGGCCGAGCGGCGCGGCGGCCCGCTTGCGGTGCGGCGGCCCGGTACGGGCGCAAGGTGGGCAGTGGGCTCGGTGGGAGCGCGGTGATGACGGGCGGCAGGCGCTGTGCGAACGCTCACCGGTCGATGCTCGACATGCAGCCCGTTGGGCATCGGGCCATGGTGGAGACGAAGGAAGAGCGCCCGACCCGGCGTTGCGTTGGGAGAGAACATGCACACCGAGCACGGCCTCACAGACGCCCAGCAGAAGGCCTTCGAACAGAACAGAGCCGACTTCGCCGAGCTCAAGAAGCAGATGCGCGGCTTCGCGGAGACCGCGAACTCGCGGCTGGACGCCAGCGACCTGCGCCGCGACCTCAACCCCAATCACTGCCTCCTCTGCTCCTGCAGCGAGTTCCGGGGCGCTCCCGGCGAGTCGTGCACCTGCGGTCACGAGATGACGAGCCACGACGGCTACTACTAGCGCCCCTCACTGGACCCAGTTGATGCCATGACGCGTCAGTCCTGAGGCAGTGCGGCGAGCCAACGGTCGTCCTGGAACTCGGCAGGGACCTCGTCCTCCTGCGGATCGATCCCGCGACGTTCCAGCTCGTCGAACCACCGGTCCCGCTGCGACTCGGGCAGACGCCCACCGCACCAGGGACAGAAGTCGATCGTGATGCTCTTCCTGGTCGACGTCGTCGTGCGCTCGGGCGGCAGCGAGCGACGTGCTGTGGCGAGCGGCCAGGACATCTACGCCGTCACCGGGCCGCTCGTCGTGGAAGCGGTCGACCGCATCCTCACAGGACGGACCAAGGTGGTCGGTGTCGCCTCTGCCGGGGAGATGTTCGATGCGCCTGATTTCCTACGCGCGTTGTCCTCGCACATCCACGTGGAGCTGCATCTGTAGGGTCAGACTGCGAGTGCGGGACACGGCACTTTGCGAGGCGGCCCGCGTCGGACTACCGATTCCCTCACCGGACTGATGCCGTCGTCGGCGGCGCGACCGGGCCATTCCTTCAGCGGCCGAAAAGTCCTGGACGTCTCATCGAGCAGTCCGTTCGGGGATCGTCGGCAGAACCTTCTCAGCGATGCCGAGGAGAACGCTGTCATCCGGGAGGGCTCCGGACTCGCTCCACACAGTGACGTCGAAGTAGCCGCCCTGGTCCTTACGGTCGAGGGCCACGGTCAGCGTCCTGGCCAAGGGACCTTGTTCGACCGGTCCGCCGGATCCGCCGCTCCCGAGATTGATCTCGAGCTTCATGGTGTGATCCGAGGCGAAGACCGCGGGCCGGCCGAGAACTGTGAGCGTCTTGATGTCCTGCTCGTTCCCGTACTTCATCAGCTTCACGTACTGGTCGGTCGTCAGGTCGTTGTATGTGGCCGAGACGTTCACGGTGTACGTGTCGAACCTGACCTCGGCCTCCGGCTGGGCGACCTTCCCATCGGTCAGGGGAGCGGTGTTGCTGGTGCCGGAAGCAGTGGTCGCGGTCTCTCCAGGCGTTCCAAGGAGCTCGGCCAGGTCTGGCCGGTTGAGCGCCTTGCACAGCTCATCGCCTGTCACAGGCTGGGGCGTGTCCTCCTTGTAGGCCTTCGGCAGCTTTTCGAGCTCCCCGTCCGAACACGACGCGGGCTGCGGGGTGTTGTCGTCGGACGGCATCACGCGTGGGCCCACCCACAGCGCGGCCGCGAGTGCCCCGAACAGGGCCACGGCCGCGATGGCCTGACCCCACACGTTGGGCTCCTTCTCCGGAGTGCCCGGGCCGGGACGCGAGCCGGCTCCGGCCTGGGGCTGGGCCTGCGGCTGGGGCTGGGGCTGGGGCTGGGCGGCAGCATCGGCCTTCGCCCCGTCTGCGGAGGTCGCCGGACTCGGGTTCCGGCGTGCGCGCAGGGCCCGGACCACCACGTAGACGCGTATCGCCGTGAAGACGAGGAACACCACGCCGAGACCGGCCGCGACCCGATCGTGATCGTGGACGGCGAGATACATGATGCGTACTCCCAGGACGGACCCGATCGCGATGAGCAGGGGCTCGCGGACCCAGAAAGGGAGGAGACGGAGGAGGAAACCGAGCATCCGGCGATCTCATCAGTTCAAGACCATTTTCGCCGTGGTGGAAGCCACAGTTCCGGGCACGTAGGCAGAGGAGCCGTCTTACTGGATTCGGCGGGCGGCTCTCCGGGGCTGCGGATGGCGTGCGCAGTGAGCAGGGTGTGCGCGGCGGCGGTGGGGTGCCCCTGCTCGGCGGCCTGGTCGGGGTCCGGCACGGCCTCGTCGACCAGCTGGGCACGTCGCCAGTCGGCACCGATCCAGGCCGAAGCCGGGCAGTGATACACCGGAGTCTGGCCAGCCCCAACCTGCATGGCCCGCAAGGGAGTTACACGCCGGCGTCGCGTCGGGAAGCCCGGCAGTTGCGTGGGCCAGGTGTCCTGGGGCCTGCGCAGCAGGACCCACCGCGGCGAGGCGGTCCAGTCCTGCTGCGTGCGCTCTACGCGTTCCGCTGCGAGCGGTCGGGCAACAGCTTCTGATGGCGCAGGATCAGCATGTCGGCGATGAGGCACGTGACCTCGCCGTCGGCGTCTCGGCCGATCCACACCGGGTAGGAGCCGTCTCCCATGCCGCTCGGGTAGGCGATGAGGTTGCCCCCGGACTTCGGGTCGTCGAGGACGAGGATGCCGTCGCTGTTGTCGTCGTACGGGACGGTGTCCTCTTTGCCGGTGAGCCTGCCCGCCGCCGCGGCGTCGACGAAGCAGCCGGTGCCGGTGTCCACGCCGAAGCCGTAGAACTCGCCCTCTCGCAGCGTCCTCGGGTCCTGACCGGGACGCAGCGCCATCTCCCAAGCCACTGTCGGTTTGTCGGAGACGACGACGCGCGCCCCGGTGAAGTCCTCCATGTGCAGCGCCTTGCCCCAGTGCTCGGTCGGGTAGGCCGCAGTCGCGATCTGCGTGCGGTAGCTGCCGGGCGGTACGACCACGGTGAACGGCTCGCCGGGATCGGTCCAGCCCGGGTCGCAGGCGACGATCCGACCGGTCGGCAGCCGCAGCGGTCCAGCGTCGATGACGCGCTCGACGACGTACGGGCCGGTCGCGTGGGCGTCCGGCGGGGAGAACCGGGTGCCGGGCGTGAACATCTCGGCGAGGTGGCGAGGGCGCAGAGGGCTGGGCGGATGCCAGGCGGGGGCGGTGACGTGACCGTACTGCTCGTTTCCCGCCGGGGCGTCTTGGTCAGGGGTTTGCGTCGGTGTGTCGCGCAGGGCGACGTCGCGTACGAGCCCGCCGGTAGCGAGGGCAACCGCCCATCCCCAGTCGCCGAATGCACAAGTCGGCGCCCAACGCTGCTCGTCCGGCACATCGGCCAGGGTGTGCATCGAGCCACCCCCGATGCCCTTCGGTTCGGAGACCTTCCGGCCCTTGCCGTTGGGGTAGAGGTCGGTGAAGACGCGACCCGCGTTGTCCGCGAACTCCTTCATGTCCTCGGTGTCGTATCGCCACTGGGCGATATGGCGGCAGAAGAGCCGATCGGGTTCCAGGCGGCGCAGGTCGAACTCGCGAGTGCGGCGGCCCTGGTCGTCGTACGCCCACACGCCGACATAGTCGTGCGCCCACGCGATGTTCAGCACGGCGATCGGCTGGGGGCGCTCCGGCTCGTGCAACACCACGGCGTACTGCTCGCCCGCGGCGTCCCGACTCGCGGCCCGCTCTCGGCTGAGGGGTCCGAGGACCGCACGGGAGGCGGCGTCCCAGTGCTCCCCGTACGTCACGTCAATGATCACGTTGATCTCAGCGTCGGAGAGGGTGTACCTGTCACAGTGCTGCTGGTGTTTCGGCAGTCGAGGCGCTTTGACGGGTCGTGAGAATCCCGACGTCCGCGAGGTGCAGCGCGTTTCGGTGTGGGTATCAGCATCGGATCCGGGAGTGCCGGGTCGGGCGGATGCGACGGGGGCGGAGCGAGTGGCGAGAGAGGCATGGAGCGGCAGTGCCGGGATAGAGGCGGCCGACGCGGTGTTCGAGTTGATGAGACGGCTCATCGACAAATTCCGGGACAACCCGCCGGTGACACCGCTGGTGGTCCTTCAGGCCGGCGAGGAGGACGACACCGGCACCCTGGACCGGCGGGTCGCGCAGGTCGTGGAGTTCGTCCGGCAGGGCCATCAGCCGCGGGGGCTGATCGCCAAACGGCTGGAAGGTGGCGGCGGGGCGGACGCGTACTCCTCGGCGATCGACATGGTGCGGCAGATGTGCGAGCACCCCTGGGACAACGAGAACCAGTCGCAGTACAAGCCGTTCGGCTTTCCGCGCTCGCGGCTGCTGCGCGCCATCGAGCAGGCCGCGCCGGAGGTCGGCGGGGACGTGAGCACGGTGTGGTCCGCCGCCCAGCGCCGCGAACGGCTGATGCGGCGGCTGGCCGAGCTGCGCTGGCGGCCGGGGCGTGATCCGGACGACACCGACGAGGACAGGCGCATCTCGGCGCTGACGGACACCTTCGGCGCGGTGGTGAACCCGTCCGGTTTCGTGGGCGCGATGTTCATCGCCTGCCTGAGTGTGCTGCTCGGCGAGGGCGGATGGCAGACGGCGGTGTGGGGTGGGGCCCTGGCACTGGCGGCGTTCGGCGTGGTGCACCTGCTGGCGCGCAGCGCGCCACCGCTGCTGTGGCTGCGCCGGGCCAGCCGGTGGTTCGCGACCACCACGTTCCTGGCGCCTTCGAGCGACCGGCCGGAGGCCGCGGAATGGTCCCGGTGGCGGCCGACGAAGTCCTGGGAGACGATCCGTGGCCGGGCCTTCGCCGTCGCCCAGCAGGTGGTGGCCGCCCAGGCCGGTGATCCGACGGCTCGTCAGTTCCATTTGGAGCTACGGGTGTTGGCGCTGCTCGAGGATCTCCGCGACAACTTCCGGCCCCGGACGCTGGACCTGCGCCGCCGCAAGCGCACGGTTCCCCCGGTGGTGTATCTGCCGTGCGCCACCGAGGACGACGGCGGACTGCTGTTGCTGCGGGCGATCAGCAACGTACGCACCCGCCGCAGCGAGGTGGATCCACTGCTGGTGCTGGCCGCGATACCGGCTACGCGCAGGTCATCGAACTCGCCCGGCCCGCCCGCCAGAAGAAGCACACCGTCAGCATCTTCACCCACACCAACTTCGCCACCACCTCCCTGTCCGACGCCCTGAACGCGGCCTGCCTGGTCCACGAGCAAGTCGGCTTCACCGAGGCCCACGCGGAAGCGCTCTCCGCCCAACTCACCCTCGCCCAGTTAGCGCTCGGGCAGAAGGGCGTGCAGGTCCGGCGGGCGCTGGCTGTGTTTGTCACCGCTTGCGTGCGTGGCCGCGGGCTCTCCGATCTCGCACGGCAGATGCTGGACAAGTCCAACCCTGCGCTGGAGCGTGCCCTGCGGGCACTCGCGCAGGATCTGCGCTCGGCGGGAAGCGGGCCCGGCGCCGATATCGACCGCCTCGCCGAAATCGTCACCGGCGCCTACGCTCGTGTCGGAACCTTCCGCGGCCAGGAGGCCTGGCTCCAGGCCGCCCCCACCACCCGCCGCGCACTGCGTCTGCTCAAGCAAGGCCTGAGCCTCACAGCGGTGGCCGAGGAACTCCACCGTGCCCGCGACGAGACCGTGGTGGGCGACACGCGGCCGCGGCCGCGGCCAGTACAGGTGATGAACCTCCACCAGACCAAGGAACGCGAAGCCGACACCACCATCCTGCTGCTCGCGGACGACGAGTGGTACGGCCCCGAAGGCGAACCGTTCCCCAACGGCTCCCGGCTGCTCTACGTCGTCATGACCCGCGCCCGCCACACCGCCCACCTCGTCGTCCCGGGCAGCTTCCACCCTCTATGGGCACCCCTCATCGCCGCCCTGGAGTAGCCACCCCACCCGCTGCCGCGTGGCCAGCGCGCCAGCAGTCGTGTGGGACTCCTGTGTGAGGCGGCACTCCACGTGCGGGAGAAGGTGCAGCCAGACACGCTGATGCTCTGCTGGAGACCCGTCCTCGCAGGTCTCCAGCAGAGGCATCAGTCCGCCTGTCCAGCGTTGAAGGAGCTGCTCAGTCCGGGGCGGCGCGGACTAGAGCTGACCGGTCGGACGCGGCACTCATGGTTGTGAACTGGCCGCCAGCATGATTCCGCTACCCCAGGTGAATGACCCCGGGTCTGCACGGTGCACCGGCGCGGGTAGGACAACGGGCGGGTGGAGCACACCACTTCGGACCCATCGAGGGACGTGTTCCCCTCAACCCGCGGACTGACAAGCCCAGTTCACCCCCTGCAGCGGGAGAATGGTCCAGAATGGGCGATTGACGCCGTCCGTCGCTCTCTGGATGCTGTGGCCTTGCCGAAGCGGTGCCGCTCTTGTGGGACGCACTGCTTGAGGGGGGACTCATGGCTGTCTTGTACGTACGCGCTCATTGGACGGATGAACCGCCCCTGGGCGCAAACCAGCAGGCACCATCGCCCTCCTGGGCCGGACAGTACGCGGGGGTGGTACCCCGGGTTCCGTTCGCCACAGCCACGCCGGGCCAACCGCCGGCGCCGAAGTTCCCGTGGCCCTCCGGTACGACCGGGCCGGTGCGGGCCGACGAGCGGTACGCGGTGTGGGTGCCGCTTGTGCAGCATGCGGACCTGGACCAGTCGAGGTGGGCGGAGGGGCCCAACTGGGCCGGGTCGCCGCCGCCTCCCTGGCCCAACTCGGCCGGGACGCCGACCGTCCCGCCCAGTCTGGGCACCCTCGACGAGGGCTTCAACAGGAGCGGCACCGGTGCTGTGGGCTTCCGGGTGGACCGGCTGAGGCTGTTTCAGGACGTCAAGCCCGGCAACGATTTCGTCTTCTCCGTCGTGGCGCCCGACGGAACCCTCATCGGTACGGAGCCCTCCGCCGTTGGGTGGACGAACTGGCTGACCGTGCCTGCCTCGGTTGTGGACGGGGCGGGGTTCTGGACGGTTGTCATCGACCGTGCTGTGGGCAGCAGCGTGCACGCACCCGCGCTGCTTCCGGCGCCTGGCTCCCCTGGGAATACGGTCGGGGAACCGTACGTGTCGCCGTACGGGGACCTTCACGAGGGCATCCTCGGGGTGCAGTTCGAGGGTTCGGAGATCTTCGGCTCCCCGCATAGCACGGCCACCGCTGCCACCGTCGTTGGGGACTGCAGTGATGGTGTCCGCGGGACCAGCACCCTGCGGATCGATTTCACCCCGCCTCTTCCGGTGGGAACAACGTACGCAGTCACCTGGTACCTGGGGACCAAACCGCCGCTCTCGACCGGCAACCTCACCGTCGCTGGTACCCCCCTACCGAGCGTCGAGACCACAACGGCCTACACCCCCGGCACGTACCACCCGGGTGCAGCCGTCACCGTCACTCCGCCCGGCGTGCCGACACAAACCTTCAACCTCGTCTTCAGCACCGGCCCTGCGGGCGGCGTCGTGGTCGCCCCCTGCCCCGCAGGCATCTGCCACGATCTGAAGCTCACAGCGAACCCTGCCTCCCCCTGCTCCAGCGGCGGCGCGGCTGTCCTGGTGGACATCACCGCCGTCTTCGCTCCCGCCACGCCCTCCTTCACCGGGCCTGTGGCATGGCAGGTACGGGATGCCGTCACCAACACGCTGCTGCCGTTCCCGCCCAACGCGCCGCCGCCCACCGGACCGACTCTGAACTACAGGTTTCCCTCCAAGGGACGCTATGAGGTCACCGCGAGCATCGAGCGACCACCCGGCTGCTCACCCCGCACCGCGCACAAGACGCTCGCTCTCACGATCGGTGACTGCGACTGCGCAGTGTTCATCGGCGACTTGACCGCGACCCGGGTGAATGGCTGCACCTTCTCCTTCGCTGCCCCCGTCCGGCCATCGCCCACCGGCGCCGCCCTGACCTTCATCTGGGACTTCGGATCCGGCCCCGACCCCAATGCTCCCAACTCTCCAGTAGCCACTCATACATACGCTCCAGGCAGCACTGGCTCGCAGACGGTCCGGCTGACGGTCACCAGCCCGGGCTGCAGCGACACCGTGACAACCACCATCGATGTCGACTGCCGCTCCGGGCCACTGCGTTGTCCTGAGCCGTCGGGGGCCATCACCGCAACCGAGACGAGCGCTTGCGTCTTCGACTTCGCACTGCCGGTCCACAACCCCGACAGCCGACCGATCAAGGTGACCTGGGACTTCGGGGACGGCAGCACCTCGGTAGGCACCGCGGTCTCGCACTCCTTCACATCCAGCGGGCCCTTCACCGTGACCGCCACACTCAGCAGCGAAGACTGTCCTGACCGCACGACATCCACGACCGTGAACTGCACACCCGGCAGCGGGCCGCCGCCGGCGGGCGGGGGCTGCGCCTGTGACGTACTGCTGTGGATCGCTCTGGGCCTCACCGTCGTCGCGGCCGTGTTCACCGCTGTCGCAGTCTGCGCCAAAGTTCCGTATCTCGGCTTCGTCGCGGGCGGCGCCATGCTGCTCGCTGTGTTCGTGTATCTGCTGTGGGCCGGATTCTGCGCTCGGATCATGCCGAACGCGTGCCAGCTGCTTCATGTGCTTGAGTGCATCCTCGACTGGGTCATTGCGGTGGTAGTGCCCCTGGCCGCCCTCCTCATCGGCCTGTTCACCGCAGACGTGATGTGTGGGCTCGCCGTGGCGGCCACGGACATCGAGTTCGGCATCCTGCTCATCCTGGTGCACGAGACGCGGAAGGCGCTGAAATGTCCGCCGGGGCCGTCGTGTTTCGGAATCCCGGCCGTTCCCGGCAGGCCCTGATGGACCCCGCATCCCTGACCGTCGCCCGCGTCGCTCTCGCCGTCGTGTGGGTCGCCGCCAGCGTAGCCAAGGCGACCCGCCCTGCCGCCGCTGTCGCCGCCGTGCGGGCACACCGTCCGGTGGTGGTGGCGGGCGCGGCACGGCAGGTGGCCGCGGCAATCGTCGCCGTGGAGCTGGTACTGGGGGTGCTGCTCGCGTCGGGGCTCGCGGTCCGGGCCGCCGCGGTGGCCAGTTCGCTGCTGCTGCTTGCCTTTACCGTCTCTGCCGTCTCCACTGCGGCGTATCCCCTGCCGGGGGCAGGCGTCGAGCCCGGTTCGGGGTGCGGGTGCTTCGGCCGAACAGGGCGGCAGCAAGGAGCGCGCCTGCAGGCTGCCCCGTCCAACCCCGGGTACATCGTGGCCCGCAACAGCCTGCTGGTCGTGGTGTCGGTGGCACTGGCCCTGCCGCCCGGCCACAGCCATCACCCCTAGGCGCGGCCTGCGGCCGCGAGCAAGGAGAGACTTCATGATCGAGCTGAGTCCGCAGGCCGCCGCGAAGATCGACACACGCCTGGCCCATCTGCTTGCCCTGAGCGAGGACGAACTCAACGATCTCGTGCGAAACGAACGGGAGGCCCTGCGCACGTGGCTTGTCCGTCACCGTCGTCCACCTGGCCTGCATCGCTCCGGGCATGGCGGCCGTGGCAACGAGCAGCCCGATGCGGAGCCGGTCAGCGACAGCAGCGGGGATGTGGCCGGGACACGCGGCGAGGAGGAGCGCGTGCCCGCCCCGCCTGTCGCCCTTGCCACCGGGCTCCACCTGCCCCCAAGTCCCCCGGCCGGGGAATTTCCCATGCAGCTCGACCGCGCGTACGTCTCGGTGTTCATCGAGTCCCAGGCATCCCTGCGCGACCTGGAGCGCCTCGGAGCTGTCCTCCGCAATCAGCTGTGCGACCTGGTCACCGCCTACATCCCATTGGAACTCGTGCCTCGGCTCGCCGAGTCCCCCGCCGTCACCGCTATCGAACTGTCCCGTCCAGTGTTCCTCTCTCTCGACGGCGCGCTGGCGTACTCCCAGGTGGACCAGGTGCAGGCGGGGCCGCCCCCGCACACCGGTGCCGGTGTGGTGGTGGGCGTCGTCGACGACGAACTGGATGTCTACCATCCGGATCTGCGTGGTCCGGCTCCGGTGGCCGGCACTCGTGTGCGGCATCTGTGGGATCAGAACCTGGTCGCGGTGGCAGGCGAGAACCGTCCGCCGACGGGCGCGGCGCTGCCCGGGGTCATCCCGCTGGGAGGCGCCAGTTACGGAGTGGACTACTCCGCGCACGACATCAATGCTGAGTTGAACCGTCCTGCCGGGACGGCCGCGTACTCCGTGGTCCGGCACGGAGGCATCGTCGCCGGGCACGGCACCCATGTCACCGGGATCGCCGCCGGCAACGGTCTGGGCAGCGGCGCTCCTGCGGTGCTGCGCGGTGCCGCGCCGGAGGCCGACCTCGTCTTCGTCGCCCTGCGCCTGCCTGAGCCTGAGGTCCCCGCGAGCGACGCGGCCTCGGTCCTCGATGCCTGCATGTACATCACCGCCCGCGCCCAGCAGAGGCGGCAGCCCTGTGTGATCAATCTCAGCCTGGGCGACGGGCAGGGCCCGCACGATGGCTCCCTGCTCGGCGAGCGCTTCCTCGACCTGCTGGTCAGCGGCCCTGGCCGGGCCGTGGTCATCGGTTCCGGCAACGCGACGGGCGCCCAGGCACACGCCACCGGCACCGTGCCCGCAGGAGCCTCGACCGATCTCGTGCTCAGCTACGCCGCTGTGCCCGGCGGGCACATGAGCGACGTGATCGAGCTCTGGTACGACGGCCACGACCGGTTCGACGTGACGCTGACCGCGCCCAACGGCGCTGTCATCGGTCCGGTGGGGCCGGGCAGTTCGGTCCCGGTGGCCGGCGTGGGCTTCGGCATCTCGGGGCAGCTGCGCTCCGTCCTCCATGCCGGGACCAATGGAGACAACACCATCAGCGTTGTCCTCAACGTGGCGGTGGGTGCCTCGCTGGCGGGAGCCTGGACCCTCACTCTCACCGGCAACACCGTCATCAACGGCCGTTTCCATTCCTGGGTGGACGTGTACAACTCCGGTTCCAGCGCCTGGCAGCCACCGCACGTGGACGACGCCACCCTGACCCTGACCCAGCTGTCCACCGCCCGCCGGGCGATCACTGTCGGCAACCACACCAAGGCGGGCCCGCCCGCGGTCATTAATGCCGCCAGCGGTCGGGGCCCCACCCGCGACGGGCGGACCAAACCGGAACTGGCGACCGTCGGGACCAACGTGAGTGCGCCTCGCTCACGCGACATGACCAGCGCGGCACCGGGACCGCTGTACACCGCCATGTCCGGCACGAGCATGGCCGCCCCTCTGGTCAGCGGCGCTTGCGCACTCGTACTGGAGTGCCGCGGACCCCAGCTGACCGGGGCAGACCTCAAACAGATCCTCACCGATTCCGCGGGCACCCTGTTCGCTCCGCCGTACGCAGTGCCGCACCCAGGCTTCGGCTTCGGCTTCCTCCAGGCCGCCACCGCGTGCACGGCGCAGGCGGGCCCGGTCGACGTCTGGATACGCGACGCGGTGGGAGATACCGGGGTAGAGCCGTTCGTCGGCCCGGTGATGTGGGAATGCCCCGACATCGAGATCCTCGACATCCAGGGAAACGCCACACCCAACCCGCGCCACCACCCGGCCAACCGCTTCAACAACCGGATCCGGGTCACTGTCCGCAACCGGGGCACACAGACCGCCCGCAACACCGAGGTTTCCCTGTACTGGGCAGATCCCGCCACGAACATCCCCTATCCGCTCGCGTGGAACAGAAGCGGCATCTTCACCGGCACCCCGGCCGTCCCTCCGGCTCCCCCGCTGAGTGGCTTCACCACCCAGGGCAACCAGATCATCGTCCCGCGGCTGTCCCCCGGAAGCGCGACACGAGTGGAATTCGCCTGGGCACCACCGCCGCCGGGGTCCAGCCTGCGTGCCGACAACCACTTCTGCCTGCTGGTCCTCCTGGAGAACCTCTCCGACCCCTCGGGCATCGGAAGCAGCGGCTTCCCCGAGGTCGGCGCCCGCAACAACGTGGGCCTGCGCAACGTCCACGTCCTGCCCAACGCAACAGGCGGGGACGCAGTCTCCGGCTTCTACGTGGTCGGCACGGACGGCGAGGACGGCATCAGCGTGTCTGCCGAGCTGGCCGCCGGCGAGGTCACACTCAGCCTGCCCGTCCAGGCCCTCCCCTGGCGCGACCTGGCCATGATCGAGGAACTCGGCAAGCCGCGCGCCCCCTACGGCCACCCTGATCCATGGCCCGACCCGCTGGCCGACCGCGACGCGACCCTGGACGGCTCGCAGCTCATCGAGGAACTCACCGGCATCACGGCCGCACAGCGTCTCGAAGTGCGCGACGGCATCGCTTCGATCGACCTCACGCCCCGCACACCCCTTGGGGTGCCGTGCCTGCACCTGGCGCCCGGAGCACGCCTCCCGACCACGATCGGCATCGTCCGGCTCGACACAACAACGAGGCGACGACACGTCCGAGTGACCCAGTGGTCCAACGGCCGCAGGATCGGCGGCGTCACGGTGGAGCTGCGCAAGGGGATGCACGAGGAGAAGCGGTGAGGGGACGACAAGCAAGGCTGATGCAGACGTGCATCTAAGCGAGGGGGTGTCATGCCTGAAGTTCCATTGCCGTGCCGCGACAAGAAAGCTGCACTGGATCAAGCCGGGGCAGTCCTGGAGGCCCTGGACGAGGAATGGAAGCACACTGAGCCAAAGGACTCCGGGGCGAAGTCGGAGTATCTCGGGCAACGGCGCAAACTGCAGGAGGACCTCGCGGCAGCGGAGGCTTCGTACACATTGTGCGAGTCATTACACACGCCTCCGCCCGAGCCGATGGATCCGAGGCTGCGTGTGCTGCGCATCGAGGTCGTCCAGTCTCTGCAGTCCATGTCCAACTCCCTGCGGCTGGCGCGGGGAAAGGCAGCTGTGGCCCGGGTGTTCGTAGCCTCAGGGATCAACAACGGCTACAACGCAGGGGTCGGGCCGGGATATCAGGCCGGAGTGACCGGTGAGCTGCGGGTGACCGATCCCCGCAGTGGTGTCGAACTGTTCACCGGAACCCTGATCGGTACCTCATCCATCGACGCACCGCCCGCCCGCACGAGCCAGCGTGGCAATGCCTCACACTCCCTGAACTTCTGGCTGCCGGGTGAAGCGCTCGCCACCGACCATGTGACCTTCGAAGCGCGGGTGTTCGTCGCAGGAAAGGAGCAACTCGGAGGCGGCTGGGTAGCTACCGGGTCGACGACACTCGCACTCCCCGACAAACGCGGACCGCAAATCATGCAGCCGCTGCTCATCGCCAGCACGGTCGCGGGCACCACCGCACCAAGCCTGCAGGACTTCGTCAGGGCCTTGCAGGGGGCGCGGGACCGCTTTCCCATCAGAGACTTCGAGCTTGCCCCTCCCCTCGTGCTCAGCACCGACCGAGATCTGTCAACCAGGTCAGGCTGGTCCGGCCTGCTGCATGACATATCGAGCTGGACGGGTCTTGCGAGCCAGATCCCCGGGATCGTGGCAGGTCTCGTGGACGCAGGCCCCTTGCGAGCCGCTCACGGGATCGGCAGCCAGCGGCACTTCTTCTGGAACCGGCCCAGGCTCGTGTCCATACCGAGCGCCACCGTTCTCGCTCACGAAATGGGGCACACCTACGGCCTCGGGCATGCCCGGTTCTCCGGCAGCGAGGACCACATCGACAGCCGTCTCCCAGCGGAGGGACGTACGAACGAGACGGGGTTTCACATGTCCACCGGCCGGGCCATCCCGTCCGGATCACCCGAGATCATGGGATACGACGGCGCCGACAGCTGGCCCTGCGTAGCCACGTACGACGTGTTCTACAACGACATGCCGATCTGAGACATCCGTTCATTGCGCTGAAGGGACACATCACATGGCGGAACGGATCATGCTGGTGGGCAGCGTCACCGACGACGACCGTGTGGTTCTCGCCCCCGCCTTCCCCGCGCCGGAGGCCGACACGCTCCACACGAGCATCGAGGGCGCCGAGCACACCCTGAAGTTGGACTTCCTTGACACAGCAGGAACCCTGCTGCGCCGGCTTGTCCTGCCGATGGAACCTGTGTGCCTCCACCCCGGCGAGCACACACCGACCGGCGGGCATGAGACGTGGATCTTCAGCCTCCCCGTCGATGTCCCGCTGGGCACCCGGCGGCTGCAATTCCTGCGCCAGGGGCGTGTGCTTACGTCGCTGCGACTGCCAGCCGCACCTCCACGCATCACCCTGCGGTGGCGGCCGCCTGAGAACGCAGCCCAGGGAATCACCCGCATCGACTGGCACCCAGCGCCACGCCGTGAGATCGAGCGCGTGGAGGACGAGCGGCTTTCCTTCCTGGTCCTGTACACCACCGACGGACTCACTTGGCGGCCCGTCACGCTCCCATCGATCGTTCCTTCTGCCACCATCGACTTCGACTCGCTGCCCGGCGGCGAGGCATGCCAGCTACGGGTGGTCGCCTCCAGCGGGCTGCGAACGACCACGGTGACCAGCGCACCGTTCCGGGTGCAGGCTAAGGGGGTCCGGCCCTTCATCACCGTGGTCTCGCCAACCGGTCCGGTCCCGGCCGGGCAGCCGGTGGACCTGCACGGCCACGGCACGGACCTGGAATCGGGTGAGACCTTCCGGGACGATGCGCTGCAGTGGTACTCCACCGTCGACGGCTTCCTCGGCCGCGGCGCAGTGATCACCGTGCAGCTGTCCGCAGACGAGCACCGGCTCTTGCTGCGATACGGAGCGGACGCAGACCAGGTCGCTCTGTACGACATCAGCGTCACCGGCCCACAGCGTCAGCCGCGCGACTGACCGGCAACACACCTCCTGCCCAAGCCGGTTTGACTGGTCGCCTGAGCGCCCCATGCTCCACCAGCGGCATGACGCGGCGCGCCCTGCCACCGACTCGTCCACGAACCTTCCTTGTAAGACTCCGTCTGGGCACGAACCGCTGAAGTGGCGGTCGGCTGCGAACGGTCGCCGGCCCCCGACCTTGGGGTACGCGCAGAATCAGACACCGACGCAACCACACACGCTCCCGCGCCGGCTCTGCTCGCGGTGGTCCCGGTCAACGCGAGCTTCCCATCCCAACAACGCTGCATGCCTCCCGGCTATCAAACGACCGAGCTACGGGCACTGCAGGCCTTCAACACCGACGCCCATCTCCACCAACGCCACCGGCGGCTCCTCAAGCCTGAGCAGTCACCGCTCGCAATTGAGCAGGCCACGAAGGTGCCACAAAAACCGCAGGTCAAGCCAACCAAAACATTAGACCCAGCCGGGACTTCGACCAGGTCACGATCTGTCCGGTGTAAGGGGTGGTCAGCGCCCAAGGCCTGCGCGTGGACCTCGACGACCTCGCGGTAGGTCTGCAACGCCTCCTCCCAGCGTTCCAACTGGCCAAGTACGTAGGCGACTTCATAGCGGGTGACGAGGGTGGCGCGGCCGCCGACGCCGTATCCCGGCCAGGCCGGCCCCGGGGCCGGCCTGGCTCATTGCGGGCTCGGGTTTGGGTGAGGCGGAAGGAGTCGGTGCCGGTCTCGATATGTTCCCGCCGAAGGTGAGCCGGTCGACTCACGGGGGTGTCCTCGACCGTCGGGAGAGGTGACCAGCGTCGGGCTGACGCCCGCCTGTACCCTCCTTCAAAGAGCGTTTTGTACCGACTGGTGTGTTTGGTAACTAGGGCTCCGGCCTCGGCTTAGCCGTCGGTCGGCTGTTCCAGGAGCCAGGCGCGGACGTCCAACGCCTTCTCGATCTCCGGGTCCTGCGTGGCGTGGTCGTGCTCCACCTCGGCGATCTGGCGGCGTAGGTCGACGAGCTGGTCGATCGCCGAGACCGCCAGGTCGTGCCGGCCGGCGTCGATGCAGCACTGGGCGTAGCTCTGGAGGCCCCAGACCAGGTCGTGCACATGCGCCTCCGGCAGCGCCTGGGCGAGGTCCATGCGGAGCATCACGCACTCGGCGAACAGGGGCAGCGCCGCCTCGGCCGCGCCGGCGGAACTGACTTGGAGGCCCAGGTCGTGCAGGCTCATGGCGAGGTCCGCGCTGTGGGCCTCGGGTGACCGCTCGGCGAGGGCGCGCCGGATCTGCACCGCCTCGGTGATCGCGGTCAGCGACTCGGCCGGGCGACCCGCCTGCTGCAGACAGCCCGAGAGGTTGTGCAGGGCCCTGGCGAGATCGTTCTCGTGGACGCCGGGGCGGGACTCGGACAGGGTGCGGAACAGCCGTTCCGCCTCGGTGATCGCGGCCAGTGCCTCCTCGTGTCGTCCCACGTCGCCCAGCACGATCGCCAGGGTGTTGAGGCCGATCGCCAGTCCCGGCACATGGGCGTCGGGGTGGAGGTCGGCGAGGGCACGGCGGATGTCGACTGCCTCGCTGATCGGGACCGGAGCATCCTCGTACAGCCCCAGCTGGCTGTAGCGGTTCGCGAGGTTGTGCAGGGCGTCGGCGAGGGCGGGCAGGCAGCCCGGTTCCTCCTCGGCGAGGCCGCGCAGCAGGTCGACCGCTTCGGCGAGCACTGCCAGGGATTCCTCGTGGCGCCGTAGGGTCGCCAGGCAGGCCGACAGAGTGTTGAGGCTGCCGGCGAGGTCGAGCGCGTACAGTTCGGGGGCCTGGGCGGTGAGGTCGCGCAGGATATCCGTCGCCTCGGTGACAGCTTCCAGTGCCTCCTGGTGCCGTCCTGTCTCCCGCAGCCGGTTGGCGAGGCGGTTGAGGCCGAGGGCGAGTTCCGCTCGGGCGGGCTCGATCGGGGCGGTGCGCCGTAGCAGGTCGACGCCTTCGGTGACCGCTTCCAGCGCCTCCTGGTGGTGTCCGGCGTCGCCGCGCCGGTCGGAGAGCCCGAGCAGCGCCATCGCCAGGGCCACGGTGTACCGCTCCGGATTGTCCACCGCCGCCTGCCGGTAGCGCGGGACCAGGGCTTCGGCCAGGTCTAGCGCCACACCGGAGAGCACTTCGGTGCTGACCGGTAGGGCGTTGCCGAGCACACGCAGCAGCTCGACGTCGTCGGACTCGTGTGCGACCCGTGCCAGGGCCATCAGCAGCGGGGCCGGTGATTCCACGCGGGTGGCCACGGCGACCGCCGGCGCGGCCAGCGTGCGCGCGTGGTCGACGCACCAGCGGGTCAGTGTGTCGGCCACCCCCGGTCCGAGGGTGCGGTGTGCGGCGGCGCGGGCGCACACCGTCAGCAGCGAGGTCGCCTCCTCGTACCCGATGTGCGGGATCAGTGTCTCCACGACGCGGCGGCGGTCGCGGTCGAGTACGAGGCGGCCCACCAGCCGTTCGGCGAGCCGGTCGGGTTGGAGACACCCGAAGGCCGTGTGCCGGTCAGCTGCGGGGTACAGGCCGGTCAGCCAGGCCCGCACGGCGTCGAGTCGATCCAGCGGTTGGTCGGAGAGGCCGGGCACGCGGGTGAGGAACGCGTCGACGGCCTGCCGCTTGGGTGCCCCGAGGAGCGCCGCCGCGGCGATGGTGTCGATGAGGGTGGGCAGGCTCAGCCCCGGCAGCAGGCCGTGTGCGCGGGCCAGTGACTGCCAGTGGCGGCGTTCGTGGTCGAGCACGCGGTCCTCGGGCCCGCGCGGTGCTCCGTGGGGCGGTTCGTCCGTCGGGTGCGCGGCGTCGAGCAGGTCGGCCAGAGCCGTCATCTGCACCGCCAGGACGGTTCGGTCCTCCGGTGCCGACCGGCGCTCCGCCCGGCCGAGCCGCGTTGCGGCCGCCGCCCAGTCCTCGTCGGGCCCGCCGGGCAGGTCGCGCAGGGCGGCGGCGTAGGCGTCGACGGCCACCGTGTAGAGGTCGACGTCGTTCGGCTCCAGTAAGGGCAGCCGGCGTACGACGGCCGTGTCCGTGAGGTCGGCGACGGCGTCCCCCGAGGCGGCCAGTTCCTGCCACCAGTCCCCGCCGGTACGGGCGAGCAGCAGCACCTTGACGCGGCGTCCCCGGTGCGCGAGGTCGCTGAGCAACGCGGCGAGTTGGCGGACGCGTCCCTCGGCGTAGTCGACCACGACCAGCGTTGGCACGACCACGTCGGCGATCACCGACAGCTGCTCGGCGGCGGCAGTGGCCCGCGGCCACACGACTGCCCAGCCGTCCTCGGCGAGTCGCTCGCCGAACTGCTGGGCCACGCGGGTCTTGCCCTGCCCGCCGGGGCCGTGCAGCAGCCACACGCCCGTGCCGGGGAGGGCCGCCCAGGCCAGCAGCTCTTCCAGCTCGTCGTCCCGGCCGAGGAACGGTACGACGGCGCGGCGCGCGGTGAGCAGACCGGCCGGGGTGACCGCCGTGGCGCCGCCTGGCGACGGATCGTCCAGCTCGCGCAGTTCCACGCCCCGGCACACGGGCGATCCGCCGTGCTCGGCGAGTCGCGCGCGGAACTGGGGGTCGCGCAGCAGCATGTACGCCGGTACGGCCTCCAGCGCGGCGTGCGCGCGTCCGGCCGGGTCTGTGGCGATCACGCCGGTCAGTAGCTCGCCGCAGAACAGGGCGGCGCCGGACAGCCCGCCCCACGGCGACGGGCCGTCCGGCGGGTGGCCGTCCAGCTGCATCACATAGCGGTCGCCGACCATCCGGTCCCCCGCGTTGAGCCGACCGGACAGCTGGCTGACCTCCACGGGCCTGTCCGGGCGCTGCACCAGGTTCGGCACGCCCCAGCAGGCGCAGGAGATGCCGGTGCGGTGGGTGACGGTGCGCCCCCAGGGCGCGGCCTCGCCGGTCGGCACCCAGTGCGGATCGTCGAGCAGCACCAGGGCCGCGTCGTCGCGCCCGCCCGGCGTACCGCACCACACGACGGTCCCCGCGAACTCGCCGGGCCGTCCGGGCCGGAACACCGTGACCGCACGGCCCTCAGCCCGCCCCACATGACCGGAGGTCAGCACGAGGCGTGGGCCCACGAGGTAGCCCGAGCCGGGACCGTGCGAGCCGGTGACCGCCACCACCCTGTCCCAGTTCACGCCCGCGCCTCCCGGGTCCTCAGCGTCCGATGTGGTCGGACACGTCGCCCGGTCCGGCGGGCCGACGCGAGTCGCCTCCCACCAGCAGGTCCCCGCCATCGGCGCGGCGCGGGGTCAGCGAGAGAGTCACCCTGTGCGTCCTGCCCCGTGACACTCCCGCCTCCGCGTCCCCGGAGACCACCCAGGCCTTGAATCCGGCCTTGGCCTTGGCGTCCGTGCGCAACTCCACGGCGAGTTCGAGCTCGATCGTCCCGACGTCGAACACCACCTCCTGCCCGGCTCCGCGCGCGGCGGCGGCCAGCAGTTCGTCCCGCAACCCCGCGACCGCGTCGGCCAGTTCGATGTTCACACCCGTACCTCCGGTTTCTCGACCGAGCAACTGATCGGAACTATAAGGTCCTTGCGCGGAAACCGGCCCGTTCCCGCCATGGCCATGCCGACTGGCAGCGCGAGATCGACGCCGTCGAGACCGGAGCAGATTCCTGTCGGCTCGTGCGGGCCAAAGCCCGCGCCGGGCAGGCCGCCACGCTCTGATCTCGTGATCGCCGACCACCGGACGATCCACTCTCACCGGTTGGCCGGCTCAGCGGAATATGTGGGAATTCTCCTGGGCCCACTGCCGGAACGGCCTTCCCGGGTGGCCGGTGACCTGTGAAACTGTGTCGCGCACTGCCAGCAGTTCGTCATTGACGTCTGCGCCTGTGACCTCGAGCACCGCGTCCGCGGAGTCCTCTCCGAAGACGGCGGCCATCTGAGTGCGGGCCTCCTGTCGGCCGATCTCGATGAAGGGGACATTCCGCCCGAGTGCTGCCGCGATGGCTTCGGCCTGCTGCCGGGCTGTCACCGGCTCCGGACCAGTCAGGGCATACGTCCGCCCTTGGTGGCCGGGTTCGGTCAGTGCCGCGCGCGCCACCGATGCGATGTCCGCGGGGTGGATCGTGGGCAGTGCGGTGTCTGCATACGGTGCGCGGACGGCCTCACCGTTGCGGATCGACGCCGCCCACATCGTGGTGTTCGAGGCGAACTGTGTCGGCCGCAGGATCGTCCAGTGCATGCCGCTGTCCTTGAGCAGCTGCTCGACTGTCAGGTTTTCGCGGGCGGGGGCCAGGTGCGGGTGGGTCTGGACGGTAATGGAGGACACGAGTACCACGTGGTCGACACCCGCCTGCCGGGCTGTTGCGAGGATGTCGGCGTCAGGGCCCATGCGCGACACGAGGAACAGCGAGCGCACCCCGTCCAGGGCGGGCTTCAACGACTCCGCGACTGCGAAGTCGCCCTCGACGGCCTCGACCTCCTCGGGGAACGTCGCCCGTGAGGCGTCCCGGGTGAACCCTCTGAGCGGCCCCGCGCCGCATTCGTGCAACTCCCTGAGCAGCGCACTGCCGATGTTTCCGGTGGCTCCGGTCACGAGGATCATGAACATGTTCTCCCGCCGTCAGGTGATCAGCTTCAGGGCACGCTAGGAGCTCAATCGCACTTCAGGTCAAGAAGACTCCTGGCCCTTCCCGCTGCCCCACACATGCGCAGCGCCCGGCGCAGCTGGCGGACGATCTGTCACTGCCGTTGCCGCCCGCCTGTGTGACATCGAAACTCGCCGGCATTCAGAGGCATGCAGATCTGTGCCGGCGTTCGAACTCATCGGCGAACGGCACTGGTTGAGAGCGACGCGGCCAGCGGGTGTCAGGGGTGCATCAGGTTGATGCTGCGCCTGTGCTCCTGTGCGGGCTCGTCGAATGGGCCCTCGGCGTGGTCGTGCCGGACGTGGGCTGGGGGTTTCCGGTATTCCGGATCAGGCGCTGCTGCTTGCCCGGGCGGGTGTGCTGCCGGCCCCTGCACGAGTTCGGACAGCGTGTGCAGCGTGTGCGGGGCGGTGAGGGCTGCGGCCGCAGTCCATGCGTTCAGCGTGGTGTCGGGCTTGAACAGGCGGGCGGGAAGTCCACGTGCGCATCGTGTATCACGGCCGCCTGTGTGTGGTCAGGCGCGCTGGCATTTTTCGCCGCGGCCCGCGCTTGCCACCGGCGCGCTCGCCACCGCCGGGTGATCGCCGCCACGGCCCTGGCCGTGCCTGCCGTCGCCGACGGTGGCTGCTCGGCCGTCACCGACGTCTGCATCTGGGTCACCGGCGTCAGCCTGCGTCAGCGGGGGGAGCACCAACTCCCTGCGTCTCGGTCCGTTCGCAGTGGTGGGCGGGCGCCGTGTGCCGGACGCGGGGACAGGCCGTGCACGGCCCGGCCGTCGGCACCAGCAGTTGGTGGGCGGCTGTCATGGAGTTCTCCGAGAGCGACGTCGTGTACATCCGGGGCGGCGAGAAGATCGCCGGCGTGTCGGACTGCTGACCGTCTTCACCCCCCACACACAGAGTTGCGGCGGGTCGCCGTAAGGGCCGGTGACCCGCCGCAGCCCGTGCTCAGAACCAGGCGGTCCAGGCCAGGTCGTGGCCGTCGCAGGAGAGGAGGGCTCGCGACACACGGCCGTTGAGGTTGTTGCCCAGCTTCGTGTAGGCGTAGTTGATGCCTGCGTCGACGGTCTCGGAGACCCAGCCGTCGTTGCGGCTGGCGCCGTCGTTGGAACGCTGCAGCACGGCCGCGCAGTTCTCCCGGGAGTTCTCGATCCGGGCGAACGAGCCGCACTTGTCGGAGTAGAAGTACTTCAGGGCCATGTTCCCGGCGTACTGGGTGGGTCCGACCTGCCGGAACGTGCCCGTGCAGTAGTTCGTGGTGGGGTACTGCCCTTCCATCCCGTAGGCCCCGTAGTTGCCGCCCGAGAACGAGGCGGCGTGGGCGGAGGTCGGCAGGAGTGCCATCACCGCGGCGGCGCTCCCGGCGGCCAGCAGTGTCCTGAGCGATCGGCGGCTCATGAGCCCTCTTTCGTGTGTCGGCGAGTGTGGTGGGCGTGCGCGGGCGGCCGGCAGTGCGGCCGGTCCTCGCTCGCCGTTGGTGACCGTACGGTCGGTCACCCGGCCCGCGACACCTGACATGTATCAGGGTCCGGCACCTGGATGTCCTCGCATGTCCCGGTGAGTACGGACGGGCTCTCTTCGTGGGTGTGGTCGGCCGGGCGGTGCAGACGGGCCTGCCCCGCAGCGGCCATGGCCTTCAGCTCCATAGGCAGCCGCTCGGCTGTGTCGTTGCCTTCGCCGCGTGCGGCCTCGGCGAAGACCTTGGCCGGATCGTGGGCGGCGGTCCCGTCGTCCTGGGGCTCCTTCTGTCCCGCATCCGAGGCCGCACCTCGACCCGGCCGACCCGGCTGCCCGCCCGCAGGAGCAACTCCTGCGGCTCGGCCGTCCACGGCCTTCGTAGCGAGGTCCGCCGTCACGAGCCGGCCGTGTGCGGCCTCGCCCGCCGGACCGACCGGCTTGCTGGAACCGGATCCTGATGATCCGTCAGCCCGCAGAGCTCGAGACTACCCCTTTTGACCAGCGGGATTGGTGGAGTGCTGCTGCGGTGTCAGCAGGGCCTGACGTACCAGACGGGGGTCCAGTCATAGCTCGGGTTGCCATAGGGGGCGCCGGGCGTGACATGGATGACCGTACGGCTCTGGTTCTTGAGCAGTGCCTGCGTGCCACGGGTCTGGAGGTTGTAGTAGGAGCCCTCGCCGGTCCAGTCCTGCAGCGCGTAGTCCTGGCAGTAGTACAGGGCAAGTCGGTCGCCCATGCCCAGTTGCTGGCGGTACATGCAGAAGTACTCGTTGTCGCACTCCCACTGTGCCGCGGCACGGCTTTTGGCCGGCGTGCTCAGCTCACGCACGTACTTCTCGCCGGGAACGGTGACCGTCAGCGTGGCACCGTCGGCCAGGGCGATCTCATTCGCCGCGATCTGCCGTCCGTCGTGGCGGGCAAGGTAGCGGTCCACCTTCGCCTGGAGGGCCTTGGCGTCGTCTCGGCTGAGGCCGGCAGCGCGGGCCTGTTCGCCGAAGGCCGACTGGGTGTGGGTTGTCTGCGCGGAAGCCGGTCCCGCCAAGCTCACGGACAACACAGCCACGGCTGCAGCTGCGAGGGATGCGTAGCGCTTCAATATGGACATGCCATTCCTTTCCTGACGAAGCATGAGGCAACTTGAGAACTGGTCGGTCCGGGCGCTGGGCCGGCCCCCGGGCGGCGTGGCCATGAGCGCCTGCACGAGCAGGACTGTGGAGAGGCCGGGTCGAGATATGCCCGGCCTCCTCCCCCCTTTCCGAGTGGAGTTTGCTGCCCCATGCTTCCTGAGGCCGACGCAATACCTGAGCAGCAACGGACAGGGGGAACACCGGTGGTCACCCGGCATGCCAGCCCGCCGGTGAGCGGTGGGCTCACACGCCGACGCGCAGCAGCACGTAGGGGAACGTACTCGGCCTGCCCTGCCGTGTCTTCCTGACATCTGTCAGGAAGACACGGCAGGGCAGCCGGCGGACCACGCACCGGCGTTGACTGCAGGGCGCACTGGCTGCCTGCAGCCGGCTCCGGCCTCCCCCTGCTGCAGGCCCGGACCGCAGCCGCGAGAGCGGCCGGGCAGCCTCGACGCCAGACTCACCGCCCGAGATGAGGCTGTTTGCATCTGGGGCTGACCGAACCATCTGTTGCCGCCGCCGGCCTGCACGCTCCCGCCCGGCGGGCATCCGCCGAAGCGGCCCCGCCTCGAAACCGTGAGCGATTTATGAGACCCGGGGTCTTGCAGCCTTTCGGGGCTGATCTGGGCCGTGGGCGGATAGTGACAGCGGGGTCTGGCAACACCCGCCTGGCATCGGTACGCACGAACGGTTCCCCGTGCGGATGTTCGGTGGTGGAGCTCGGAAGTGCACGGCACCCGACCCTGGGGTGCCGGTAAGAACCGTGTCACCGATCCTGCTGGCTTATTGCGCGGTGGCCTCGACGGTGTCCTCCGACTTGCGGTTCAGCTTCGACTTGAGTTCGTTGAACCTCTTCCTGACGTGCGGCGTAGCCTTCGCGGCAACGATGCCCGCCGCGCCTACGGCTGCGACCACCTTGATCACGTTCTCAAGACGCGCTGCGGAAACTCGGCGTCCCGGCCGAGAAGGGCCGCACCTCGGCCATCCGCCGGCTCGTCCGGTCGCGAGTAGCAGCGGTACAGCGGCTGACGGTGAGATTGATCTTGTCAGCTAGCACAGCGATCGGCGGTCGTGGGGCAGTTCGGGCAAGCCCGCTGAACGGGCTCGTGGCGTGGCTGCGGTGACCGCGTGCCGGTGGAATTCCTGACTGACGAGCAGGCCGTTATCTGGACCTCTCGCGTTCTTTTGCCGTGCCGAGCTGGGGCTCTTTGTCCCTGACAGCGTCAGCGACATGCCGTTTCAACCCCGGACCGCCGTATCGACGTGGCGTTCGCGAGGCCGGGCGACGAGGTCCTCGGCTGCGGCATCCCCACCGACCTCCCGGAGGCAAACCTCAGGGCCGCCGGCGACCATCTGCCGGTGCCGGCGGCCCTGCGGGTATCGGCCGCGGGATAGCGGCGGCCTACGGGCGCTGCTTCACCCGGTCGACGATCCCCCACTCCACTACGTGCGACAGCTGGATGTACTTCTTCTTCCCGGAAGCCGAGATCCGCTCGTCGCGGAAGCCCAGGAATTCATACGACGCCGGGTCGAAGATCAGGTACTTGCCTTCGTAGGACCCGCGCTCGGTATGGGCGATGCCCACCCCGGTCCGCCCGGCGGAGTCCTTCACTCCCGGGATCGTCTTGACGCCGGGCACAAGGGCCAGCGCCTCGTACGCCGCGGGGCGCAGTCCCTGGGGCAGCACCAGGTTCTTCAGGAGCTCGCCGAGCAGCCAGTAGGCCTCGAACCGCTCGAGCTTGTCGAGATCGCTGATCGACCGGTCGTCGGCGCGGGAGCCGAGGGAGATGATGGCCGAGATGAGCTTCTCCGGGTCTTGGGGCAGTTTCTTCAGCTCGCTCCACTTCCGGGGTGGCCACACCCCGCCGCCCTTCCCCGCGGGCTCCTCCCACATCTCGCGGCCCAGTTCCATGGACAAGGAGGGCTTGGAGACGTCCACCGAGTCCCACATCTCATCGGTGTAGGTCTTGACCTTGCCGGTCTTCTGCTCCGTCTCCTTGATGATCCGCTTCGAGTAGATGAACTGGTCGTCGCGCGGCGCCAACGGCTCCTTCTCCTGCTCGCGCTCCCACGCCGCCGCCCCGTTCAGCACCGTCGCGGCGGCGTTCTCCACCCGCGGGGTGCTCGTGCCCGGTGCGCCGTCCTCGCCGGAGCCGTCCGTGCCGATCAGCACCGCCGTCCCCGTAACCGCCGTGGCGACCACCGCGGCCGCCGCGAGGCGCAGTGCATGGCGGCGACTGGGGCCGGTGCCGGTGCGCTGGTCCGCGTGGGCCATCGCGTTGAGCAGCTGGTGCCGGGCCCGGTCCCGGGCCGGACCGGTGAACGGGGCCGCGTCCGCGTCCCACTCCCTCAAGAGTTCGAGTTCGTCATTCATGGTCGGATACCTCTCGCAGTGCCGTCGGATCGGATCCGCCCAATGCTTCGCGCAGCTTGCTGCGAGCCCGGTGCAGCCGTGATCTGACCGTGCCCACGGGGATACCGAGGGCCTGGGCCGCCTCCCCGTAGCCGAGATCACCCCAGGCCACCAGCAGCAACACGTCCCGGCGCCGAGCGGGCAACGCGGCCAGCGCCGCCGCCAGCTCGCGGCGTACGGCCCGCGCCACCACCCGGTCCGCGGCCCGGTCGGCCAGCGGCTCGTCGTGGTCAGCGAGGGCCGGGACCCGGGCCATGGCCTTGAACCGGCGGGCCTCAGCCCGCCGATGCCGGCCGACCAAGTTGGTCGCTATGCCAAACAGCCAGGGCCGGGCGTCGGCGCCCGCGCCGCGGGCCGGGTCGTAGCGATGCCGCTGCTGGAATGCGGTGGTGAAGGTCTCCGCCACGACGTCATCGGCGACCTCGCCGCCGAGGCGGCGGGCCGCATAGCGGTGCACGGCGTCGGCGTGCCGGTCGAAGAGCGCGGCGAACACCTCGGGCTCATCCCGGGACCGCGCGATCACTGAGGCGTCGCTCTCCGCATCGGCACGCGCGGTGCCGATGCCGACGCCTGGTCCGACGGTCATCGGGGCTCCTCTCGTCCAAGGGACGATGCTCGAATACTTGGGCTTTCACCTGTCCTTCGCCCATCGCGCCGAAGCGGTTCCCTCAGACCCCCTCGGCGACACCGTGGTCTGCGGCCACACCCACATGCCGTTCGTCCGCCTCGCCCACGGCCGGCTCGTGATCAACCCCGGCAGCATCGGCATGCCCAACGGACGGACCGGCGCGCACTGGGCCCGGCTGGGCCCGGGCGTCGAACTCCGCACCACGCACTTCGATATCGAGGCCGCAGCCACCCAACTCGACCAGGACTCGTCCTATCCCGACATTGCGTTCTCTGGGTTTTGTGTGGGTGGTGGTGAGAGTGGGTGGTAATGTTCTGGGGTGGGGTGTTACGGGGCTGGTCGGCGGTTGTTTGTGGGTGGGTGGGCCGCTGTCATGAGGTGAGAGATTGATGGGCGGAACCACCGTCGTGGGGCTTTGTGTCATGGCGGTGATGCTGTCTCGGGTTCGTGAGTTCTGATGCGGTGAAGTGGGCCGGGTCAGGTGTGATCGTGGGGTGGATCAGTACTGTCGCCTCCCTCGACCATGGCGGGTCAGCGCATGGACGCCTGCAGAGGTCGGCCCCGGTTGGCTGCCCCTCGTGGTGCCCCTCGCAGTGCTTCGGCTGGCACAGCTCCCTGCGGCGGCGGGCTTCCTTGAGGAAGGCGAGCGCGGTCTCGGTCACGGTCAGCGTGGGGTCAGCAGGGCGACCGCCTGGCCAGCCACCCGGGCGTACCGACGAAATGGGGCTGTGTGGGTGACGAAACGCAGTCCGTCGTCGGCCGGGCGATTGAGGTTTTCTCAGCGGTGATCACCTTCAGATTCCGTTGAGAACGCATGCAGTGCGGGCGAGGCCGCCGCTGGGCTGAGCGCGACGTGCGGGGTGGGTCATCGCTGCGTGAGCTCGGCGGCAGTCGCTCGCCGAGAGCCCGCACGCGCCGGACAGCGGGGCGGAGGATCAACCGTGCGATGGCGGAGCTGTCCCCGAACGCGCGTCCGGAGTTGGATTTCGAGAGTCGTGCGAGCTGCCGGTGGCCACCGAATGGGTGGCGAGTCCGGCAGCGTAGTGCGCCAGTCCGCCTCCGTGTATCGTCCGGATTCATGGGTGACCTGGCAGGGCGCTGGCGGGAGTTGAACAAGGCGTACTGGGACGAGCGGGTACCCATTCATCTGGGCGCCGCCTTCTACGACATGGACAGGTTCCAGGATTGGCCCGATTCGCTGAAGGACTTCGAGACGGCCGAGGTGGGGGATGTCAGGGGCAAGCGCCTGATCCATCTGCAGTGCCACTTCGGCCGGGACACGCTGTCGTGGGCGGTACGAGGAGCACAGGTCACCGGGCTGGACTTCTCTCCGCCCGCGATCGAAGCGGCCTCACGACTCGCGGCCGAACTCGGCATCGACGCACGCTTTCTGACCGCGGACGTCTACGACGCGGTCTCGGCGGTCGAGGGGGAGACCTTCGACATTGTCTACGCCAGCTTCGGGGCGCTGAACTGGCTTCCCGACATCAGCCGCTGGGCGTCGGTGGTCGCTGAACTACTCGCTCCCGCTGGGTGCCTGTACCTTGCGGAGTTCCATCCCTTCAGCTTCGTCCTCGACGACGAGACCGGAAGCACGGTCACGCACGACTACTTCGATGAAGGTCCAGAAGCCTCGGGAGGCCCCGGCACCTACGCCGACGAGGCGGCAGTGACCGAGCACGACGAGACCGTGGAGTGGCGGCACAGTCTGTCGACCGTTGTCTCGGCGATCGCCGGAGCTGGGCTACGGATCCGGTTCCTCCACGAGCACGACCACACCTTCTACCTCCAACGCCAGTCGCTTGAGCGCCACGACGGCGACATCTATCGGCACCCTGAAGGTGCTCCGCGCATCCCCCTCACCTATTCGATCCGCGCCGAGAAGGCTTGAGCCACTCGATCCAGCGCGGATCGGGTATGCGGGCCCCGCGCTCGGACGGACGTGAAGTCTCTGGTAGGACAGGCCTCTCTCACAAGATCGTCTGCTGAGCCAGAGGCCTCACCTTGGTCACCTATGCTGCCACGCTCGACGTTCCTCGCCACGTCGTGGAGTATCTGTCCCGACTGCTGGCCGCGCACCGACGGCGCATCGGCACCCCGCGCGGCAGCCGCGTGCTCGGCCCGTTCCGCCAGGCCGTGCTGGTGCTGCGCTGG
The DNA here is from genome assembly GCF_004028635.1 of Streptomyces cyaneus. GTDB lineage: Bacteria > Actinomycetota > Actinomycetes > Streptomycetales > Streptomycetaceae > Streptomyces > Streptomyces cyaneus. The sequence continues at coordinate 45,376 of NZ_RQJW01000003.1, forward strand.
TTCCGCGAGCGCGGCTGCGTACATTGCCTGGCCCGGGACGCCGGGATCTCGCAGGCCACCGGCTACCGCTACCTGCACGAGGGCATCGACGTGCTGGCCGGCCAAGCTCCAGACCTGCACGAGGTGCTGGACCGTTGCCGGGCCGCGGGGATGACGCATCTGGTACTGAACGGCACGCTGATCACCTGCGACCGCGTCGCCGGTGTCCGTGACAACGGCAACGACCTGTGGTTCAGCCAGAAAGACAAAAGCTTCGGCGGGAACATCCAGTTCCTGGCGGCGCCGGACGGCACGCCGCTATGGGTATCCGATGTGGAGCCGGGCTCCACTCCGGACATCACCGCCGCCCGCCTGCACGTGCTGCCCGCGCTCTACAAGGCCGCCGCTGACGGCCTGCCCACCCTGGCCGACAAGGGCTACATCGGCGCCGAAATCGGCATCCGAGTGCCGGTCCGCCGCCCCAAAGGCCAGTCCGAGAAAGCTCTTGATATCGACACCCGCACAACGAACACCCTGATCAGAGACCTACGGGCGCTCGGCGAACGCACCGCTGCTGAACTCAAGGAACGCTGGCGCGCGTTGAAGCACATCCCCCTCAGCCCTACCCGGATCGGCGACATAGCCCGCGCCGCCCACGTCCTCAACAATCACTGGAAGTGATCTTCGTTGAGAAAACCTCATTGGGTTGACGCCGATCCCACCGAAGGCGGCTCCCGTGTGCGGGAACTTCTGCGTATCTGCGCGGGATACACGCCCTGCTGGACTTGCTGGCCCACCATTCCAGCGCATTGCGTCGGTGGCCCTGTCGCCCATGTGCATCGACGCGTAGTACCGCTGGCGAGTTTCCTTGACGTCCTCCGGGAAGGCGTCCACCAGGCCGAAGTCGGTGATCGAGTTGTCGAGCTTCTCAATCGCCGTGTGCACTCTAGAGGTTCGCCGCGGCCCCAGTCTCGGGCAGTGCGGCCTCGCGCCGATGGTCGGCGGCTCCTTACTCTCCCCCGTCGGCGGAATGGAGCTGGAAGTCGACGACGACGCAACCAACCTGTCCGTCATCGGTGCGGCCGATCCAGACGGGGTAGGCCCCGTCGCCCCGGCCGGCACGGAAGGCGATGAGGTTCGGCTCGGGCTCCGTGCTGGGCAGTTCGACGGTGAAATGGCTGTCGAGGGGTATGAACAGGTCCTCGTCCAACTGGTCTTCGATCACCGTCCGGGTCGCATCCATGAAAGCCACTGTGCCGGTATCCACGCCAACCCCGTAGAACTGGCCCTCGCCGAGCAGCCCCAGGTCCTCGTCGGGCCGGAGGGCCATTTCCCACTCGCGGGGCGGGATGTCCAGGAACGTCACCCTGGCCGCAGCGACACCGGCCCCGCGTGTCGTGCGCAAAAGCGACAGCGTGACCGGGAACTCGCCCGGTGGCACAGCGACGGTCCGCGGGGTCTCTCCGATCCAGCCGGGGTCCGAGACTGCCAGCTGGCCTGACGTGATCCGCAGCAGGCCGGCGTCAACGGGCTCGACGACGGCCGGCCCATCCGGAGTGTCGCACGCGCCCGGACTGAACAGTTGCTCAATTCCGGCGGCACGCAGCGGTCCCGATCCTTCGTCCACCGACACATCGCTCAGGACTACGGTCGTGGCGGGCTCGTGGCCCTGCTGGGCGAGGAACGGCGCGAACACCTGCCAGTCGCCGAATTCCGGTACGGGGCAGAGGAAGCTTTCGACGGGCGCCGGGAACCGCCGCACGGGGACGCTCGACGGGCCGGATGTGCGAGCGTGCAGTGGCTCCGTCGACGCTCCCCTCGGCCCGGCGAACTCGGACCTCACCTCGACCTGACCGTCGACCGAGACGGTCGTGGTCTCCTGAACATCCCACTTCCCGGACGAGTGCTCCTGCTCGTTGGAAAACTGCCATCGGGTGTTCCGGTGAGCCAACAACGTCCCCGTGCCGTGCGGCTTGAGGTCGATCATCTGCATGCGCCAGGACCTGTCGTCGAACAGATACACACGCCACATCCGGCGCGGCCAGTATTCGACCAGTGCCAGCGGTCGCTCCCGCGCGGACAGCAGAACCGCGTAATCCATCCCGGCAGCATGTCTGCGTGCCGCGACCACGCGCGACATCGGGTCCGGATGGGTCATTCCCCGCTGGGAACCCCACATTTCGCCGTACGACACATCAAGACTGTCGAAGATCACAGCCGCGCATCTCCCCCCGTGGCACCAGCCGCCCCCGAGCAGTGGCGCTCGACGGGTGACCCTGCCGCATCGCCCTGCCCTTCCGGAGCTTCGTTGTGCCGCCAGTCTGCCACTGAGGTGTGACACATAGGATTGTGGGAGGCCGGCAACCTGGGGTTACCGACGAAATGGGCCGCCCCAGGTGACGAAACACAGTCGGTTCGGCAGGCCCCATCGGTGATGCGTACGTTCGCGTCAGCGCCGACGCTCAGGGGCGAGAACGTGGACACTCCTGCGCGGGATCCAACCCGGCGGAAGCCACGTTACGGCCGGTCAACGACTTCACCGACCCCCGCCTCTGCGCTGCCATTGTCGACCGCCTCACCTTCGGCACTCGCCCTCGCCGAACAGCTCCTGGCACATCTGGACCTGCGCGCGACCGCGATCAACGTGACCATCGCCGCCCTCATCCGCGACGCCGGCAATCCCACCCTCGAAGACCGTGCCCGCCCCCTTCGTACCGAACTTGACGTCGCGGGCCTCGCCTCCATGGCCCCCACTCTCGAGTTGGCCCTCGCCTTCCACCAGGCCGTCCTCGACGACCACGATGCTGTGAGCGCCACGATCACCCGACTGCGCGAACAGACCCAGGGCGGGACTACGCCTACTACGTCGACATCGCGTCCTTCATGGCCGACCTCCCACTCCCCGCCGACTACGCCGCGCCGCGTTGGCTGGACAACGAAGACACCACCCGCGCGCGGTGGCGCGAGCTCGTCACCGCCCGGCGCGATCGCCTACGCGCAACCCGGTGAAGCACTGCGGCCCCGCCGGAATCCGGCGAGGCCGCAGGCGTCAGCACCGGTTGGTTAGAACACCGGGTTGCAGTTCTTCAGTGTGGTGGTTCCGACCTGGCGGTCACAGGCCCAGACTCGAATGTCCTTCTTGTTGTTGAAGCCCCAACTGTCAAAGGAGTTCACCCGGCTGGCGTACCGAGGCTGGTACTTCCAGGCCCCTCCGGACCATGTGTAGTACTCCAGGGCGAAAACTGCCTCGAGACGGTTGCCCGGGATGGCGTCCCGAGCCCCTGCGTTGGTGAATTTGCCCCCGTATATTGGGTCACCGCTGGTCGTGTGGCCGGTCACGTGGTACTCGTACGTGCCGCTGATCTCAGCATTCCCGGTCTTGCTCTTACCGTTCAGATAGTGCGGCGCGGCCTGGGCGGTGCTTGCGAGGCCGAAAAGCACCGCGGCGGTCGTTGCAGCGGCGCCGAGGCCGATGCGCTTGAGGTTGGTCTGCACGAGCAAGGTCCTCCTTGGATTCCGGTTTGAGTGCAAACATCTCGCTGCGCGCCCGGGTTTCCGACCGTGCAGGACGAGCTGGTGAGAATGAGCCTGCCTCCAGCCGGTTCCAGTCGCCATGCCTTTCATCCATGGCCAAAAGGGTCATGCACACGGAGAATCGGCCCGTGTTGCGCATACACTTCACCGAGGCTGACTTGCGTCAGATCACCGTCGCTCCGGTGCCCAACGCGTTGTTGGAAACGGCGCTCAGCGTGCGCTACTTACGCACCCGCCCGACCGGCTTGGTCCGCTCGCGGCCCGGCCTGAGACAGTGGCAGCAGGCGATCGCACACAGCTTGGTCCCGCGGGCGGGGATCCTCCGGAGCCTGGATCCCCCGCAAGGCGGCATCTTCGAATTCTTCCTCCAGCCCACCACTCCTGGCCTGCACGCTGGTGTCGACCTGGCCGTCCGGACGCCAGTTCAGGAACTGGCGGACGAAATCGCTCTCCTGCCCCACCCCATTCGCGACAGCCGTGCACTGCGGGAGCTCGCCGACGGCACCAGGAGGGGCAGACAGGTCCTCGCGCAGGACACCCTGCTCTACTTCAACTCAACCCTTGCGCCCCTGTGGCCGCAGATGCAGGCCACCGCCGTCGCCGACCGGGCGTTGCGAGCCGAGACACTTCTGCGCGGCGGCGTCGATGCCATGCTGGCCACGCTCGTCCCCGGCTGGCGATGGGAGTCGCCGACCTGGCACATCAGCTCACCGTGCGCCCCGACCGACGTCCATCTGAATGGCCGGGGACTGATGCTCTTGCCGTCGTACTTCGTCCAAGAGCCGATGTATGTCCCAGGCGAGCCGTTGACGCTGATCTACCCGCTGCATGCCAGCGAACAGCCCACCAGCGCCGCCGAGATGCTGGGGCCACTGCTGGGACGGACCCGCGCCGCCGTGCTTGCTGCCCTGCGCCACCCAGCCACCACCACCGAAACAGCCGACCGGGTCGGTATCTCGCTGCCCTCGGCCAGCCAACACACCACCGTCCTGCGCAACGCCGGCCTCATCACCACCACCCGCACCGGCATCGCGGTCCTCCACACCCTCACCCCGCTGGGAAGAGCCCTCCTCGGCTCCTAAGCTCCCCGAACGGTGACCGACGTCGCGATCGGGAAGCTGGCGGTCAGCCCTACGCGCACTGGCGGCGTGGACAGACCTTGCCATGGCCGGACCTCAGAAGAGCCCGGCCACAGCTGCGATTTTCGTCAGTGCCTGTGTCTGATCCTGACCTGCCAAAGCCGAGCGAGACTGACCGGCATCGATTTCATCTCCCGGCGGTGGGGTAGCCGGCCCACACGTGCTGGCGGCGCCAGATCCCGGGCGAGGTCCGCATCGGTGGAGATCAGGTTCGGGTCGGGCGCCTTGTGGACGTGGTAGCGCGCTCGGGGAGCTGCGTATGCTCAAGACTGGCACAGCTGCTGGTAGGGGACTTCGGGCAGAAACCTGTTCCAAGCGGCTGGGGACAGCGAGGCTCCGGCGCGTGCGCACACCGTGTCGACGGCTCGGTCCGCATCGATGTCGTACTTCTGCCACGGCACGTGTTCACCTGCGGCATACAGTGTGCCGCCGTCCGGGCTGAAGGCCAGGGACAGGATGCCGTCGCCCGGAGTGCGTAGGGCGGGGCCGAGGGGTTGCTGGGAGGTCACGTCCCACAACTGCAGGGTGCCCTGGTTCCCGGCGATGGCGAGGGTGGAGCCGTCCGGGGAGAAGACCACCGCGCTCGTCTCCTCGCCTTCGCCGGGTATGGCGCGGGAGAGGGTGCCGGACAGTGTCCCCAGCGGCGTACGCAGGGTGCCGTCCCACAGGGACACATCCCCCCAGTCTTTCGCCACGGCGATCCGGCGTGCGTCCGGGCTGAACGCGAACAGGCATGCCTCGCACTGGCCGAGTTCGTCGGGCAGGGTCTTGCCGTCGGACACCCTGATCAGGGCACCGTCGTCTGTCAGGAGCTTCGCGCCGTCGGCGCTGAGCGCGCCGATTCTCTGGACATCCTCGTCGCGGTCGCCTCGGTTCGGCTCGGGCAGGGTGCGCAGCCGCTTTCCGCTGCGGGTGTCCCAGACCTTGATTCCGTTTTCCGATCCGATGGTCATCACCTCCCGGCCGTCCGGGCTGAGTGCCAATGCCATGAATTCGAAGTCCGCGGTCCCGGGGGTGAGCGCCGTGACCTGCCGGTTTCTTCTCGTATCCCACACGCGGATCCCGTCTGCGCCCCACGGGATGGGCGATTCGTCGAGGCCGTAGGCGAAGCGGTCCCCGTTGGCGCTCAGCGACATCTCAAGGAACGGGTCGTCGTCCTCGGCTGGGGCGGCTCGCTCAAGTCCGGGAACGTCCGCCGTGACCTTGCCGCTGCGCGCGTCGAGCAGGGTGAAGCGGTCGGCCCGGGCGCCCGCGCGGGCCAGGGCCAGTGTGCCGGCATCCGCGCTGAACGTGGCGTTGTCGACGGGACGGGCACGCCAGGAGGTGGTGACGGACTGGCCCAGATCGAGCGTGTGCACCACGGGTCGGGTGCCGCTCCCGCTTCCGACGTAGCGGATGGCACGGGAGCTCATGTCGAGTTCGATGTCGCCGGGGTCCCCGTACCCGTCGGCCGGCGCGTGGCGGAAGACCGGGGTCTGCGGCCGGTCAAGGCGCCAGAGGAGGATCTCATTTCTGCCCGCGCCCGCCACGAATTCCCCGTCGTCGCTGAAGGCATACTGCCCTGGTGACGTCTGGCGGAGCGTGGGCAGTTCCTTCCCGGAGGAGAGCCGCCAGCGCCGCAGTCCCTGCTCATCCGGCACGGCCAGGGTGTCTGCGTCGGGGGAGAACTGCATGTCCCACGTGGTCAGGCAGGGCACTTTCGTGATCCACTCGGCAGCCGTCCGACGGTTCTGGCGGATGTCCCACAGCTCGGCGTGACCGTCCTCGGTGCAGGAGGCCAGCAGGCGGCCGTCCGCGCTGATGTCCGCCTCCACCGTCGGGGGGGCATCCGGGGCGGAGAGCAGCCGCCGCCCGGTGCGCGTGTCCCACACTTCTGTGCCGTCGTCGGCGGTGCTGAAGTACATCGCCCGCCCGCTGCTGCTGAATCCCGTGGCGGACGTGGTGGAGTCGGGGGCGAAACGGGAGGGGCCGAAGGCGGGGCCGCGGTACTGGCCGGCGCGGATGTCCCACAGGCGCACCTGCATGCCGGCGCCCGTGGGGATGGCGAACGTCGAGTCGTCGGGGCTGCGTTGGACGCCATACCCCTGCAGGTCGACGTTTTGTGGCAACGCGCGGTAGGTGCCGGTCACTCGGCCCGTCTCCGCGTCCCGCACCGTGATGCGCCTCTTCTCGATGCGGGTGAACGTGCGGCCGCCGTCGCTCAGGAACTGCTGAGCGTTGTACTCGGAGGGCGGCGGGTCGAACCTCGCGCGCTCCCGCTGCTCCAGGGCGCCCAGCAGCGCCGACCGGGTCTCCGGGGTACGGCTCAGTTTCCAGCCGGCGACGCTGAGTTGGAGTGCCAGCCGGGGGTCGTAGGAGCGCAGCCCGTTCGCCGCGGTGGCGGCCTTGCGGGCGGCGGCGAGAACCTTCTGCCGGTCGCTCTGCTGAGTCTGCTGCCAGGCGACGACGCCTGCCAGGAGGGCGAGCACCACCACAGCGGACAGCGAGCCGACCAGCGTGCGCAGTCGGCGTGCGGCCCGGGTCGCCGCCCGCCGCTCCTGATCGCGTGCTGCGGCACTTGCGGTGAGGAAGTCCGTCTCCAGCACGGTGAGGGCGGCGCTGTGTCCGGGCGGGGAGAACGCCTCCTCGGCCGTGGCCAGTCTGGTGCCGCGATACAAGGCCCCCGGGTCGCGTCCGAGGTCGTCCCAGGAGCGGGCTGCCTCGGTCAGACGTCGATGGGTGCCCAGCCGCTCACGGTCCTCCTCGATCCAGCCGCGCAGCCGGGGCCAGGCGGAAATCAGGGCCTCGTGGGCGAGATCGACGGTGTCCTCGTCGAGGGTCAGGAGTCGGGCCCGTGCCAGCCGCTCCAACACCAGAGCGATGTCTTCCTGGGAGGCGGTGCCGAGGTCGAGTTCGCTCCGGTCGACCGGGCGCCGGGTGTCCTGGGAGCCCTCGCCGGGGGCGATCAGCCGCAGCAGGATCATCCGGGCCAGCTCCGCGTGGTGGGGGGAGAGCCGGGTGTAGATCTCCTCGGCGGTCTGCGCGATCGCGCCGTGCACGCCGCCCGCCGCCTCGTACGCCTCCATGGTGAGCGCCCGGCCGCGGCGCCGCCGCCAGGTCTCCCGCAGGGCGTGGGAGAGCAGCGGCAGGCCGCCCGGCTCGCCGCCGGACTCCTCCACCAGGCGGGCGGTCAGCTCACGTTCGACGATGAGCCCGGCCGACTGCGCGGGCCTGACGACGGCCTCGCGAAGCTCGGCCGGGCTCATCGGTCCCACCATCAGGTTGGCCTCACGCAGGGCGTCGGCGAGCTCACGGTGCTCGGCGCAACGTCCGTAGAAGTCGGCACGAACACCGAGGACGACGCGCAGCCGGCTTGAGGGCTCGGCGGCGGCCAGCAGGCGGGCCAGGAAGCCGGCCCGCTCTGCGGTGTCGCGGCAGAGGGTGAAGATCTCCTCGAACTGGTCCACGACCAGCCAGGTATCCCCCTCGCCCGGTGTTGGGTCGCACACAGTGGCGTGAGTGCGCAGCGGGTGCTCGCCCGGGGTGAGGATCCGCACCGCCGCCGGCCGGTGCCCTCCGTCGAGGCTGCGCAGGCGGGGAATCAGCCCCGCCCGCAGCAGGGATGACTTGCCGCTGCCGGACGGCCCGAAGACCGCAAACACACGGTGCTCCGCCACCGCGCGGACCAGCGCATCGGTCACCTCGACCCGGCCGAAGAAGAGCTCCGCATCACCCACGTCGAACCGGGCCAGGCCACGGTAGGGAGAAGGGACGCTCTCGTCCACCACGAGGTCGCTCACCCGGGCCTGCTCCGTGACCGCCTCGCGCCAGCGCTCCTCCCACGCCTCCTCATCCCCGCCGCACGCCCGCACATAGGCCAAGGCCACCGGCAAGGAGGGCAGTTGCTCTCCATTGGCCGCTCTCGACAGGGTGGAGACCGAGACCTCCACCTGCCGGGCCATCTGCCGGTAGGTGATCCCGCCCGCTTCCTGACGCAGATTGCGCAACTCGAACGCAAACCGCTGAACCGGCCCCAGCCCCGGATCGAGGTCCGCTTCCGGACGCCCCATATCAATTCCTTCCCCCGTGCCGCCCCGTGACCAGCAGCGGCGTCCCATCCCAACACGCACCCCACCACCGCGAAAGGCACCATCTCGCCAACCCGAGCCTGTGACCTGCTTTGTTTCACGCCCGGGACACGGCTGTGCAACAACCCCCAGCCCGATGAACTCGGTGCCGGACCAACCGAACGGCACGCCCCGGGATCCGGCGGCGTGCGGCCGGGGGCACAAGCCGTGCCCGTGAATCGAAGGAGAGACATGCGGTACATGCACAAGAGCGGTATTGCGGCGGCAGGCGGGTTGCTCATGCTCGTCACGGGCGTGGGCACGGCCGAGGCAGGACCGGCGGCGCCGGCCGCCTCGCGCTTCGCCCAGCAGGCCGAGTCCGCGCACCTGACCAGTGAGCAGACCACGGCGCTGCAGGCGGACGTGGACCGCTACCTGAAGAAGATGGGCGGGACCCAGGTCGCGCTCAACAAGATCGACCTCAACGGCAAGGGCGAGGTCCTCGTCGCCCTGCCGGGCGAGGCCCACCCGCGCGACTTCGCCTCGGGCAACGGGATGCGCGCCGCCGCCGACCCGTGCCTTTCTCCGGGGGTGTCCGGGAACTTCTGCGCCTACCGGAAAGACGACTTCAAGGGGACCCGGATCGATATGTTCCGGTGCGATACGAAGTACTACGTGTCCACCTGGGGCAGGGGCGGTTCCTGGATCAACGACCAGACCCGCGACCTGGAGAGCCGCCGGGCCCGGATGTACAACCCCAGCGGCCACATGATCTACAAGACGCCGCGGGCGTACAGCGAGGACCGCCACGGCGACTGGAACCCCGTCCGCTACGTAATCCCCTGCGGCTAGGACTTATGTCGTCTGTGGCCGGAGTACGGCATGTACGTGCCGCACTCCGGCCACAGACGCGCTACGGCCGGCGAGGAACGCCCGGTTCCACAGGCACACTTCCCGGGCACCGATGAATTGACCATGCACAGTGTCGTAGATGGTCAGGCCGCCGTGGGAGCTGCCGATGAGGACCGCGACGCGTGTGGCGTCCCACTCGGAAGGTTCCAGGGCGGCGTCGGCGAGGGCTTCCCGGGTCGCCGCGACGGCGAGGTGGGGGAACCGGTCCATCTGACGGGCCAGAGGGCGACCCAGCACGGTGTCGGCGTCGAAGTCGGGGACGCTGTAGGCGAAGTCGTGCGGCAGGCCCTCCAAGGTCGGCGGCCGGGTGATGTGGCCGACGGTGCCCTGCACGGCGCTCTGCCAGGCAGCCTTCGCGCCGATCCCGGCTGCGCAGATGATGCCTAGACCGGTGACGGCCGCCTCGAACGGGGCGGAGTTGGGACGGTTCACCGGCCAGCCACCGTGGAGTTGATCACCGCGTCCTCGATGACGGACACCAGTGCGCCGACGGTGTCGCGGATACCGATCACCGCGGTCTCCAGGTCGATGGCGAAGTGCTCCTCGGCCACTGTCCGCAGTTCCTCCAGGGCAAGCGAGTCCAGTGACAACTCCTGCAACGCCTGGTCCGCCGCAATACGTTCTGCCGGTACTCCGAACTGTTCCACCAGCAGCTGCTTCACCTGGTCATCTGCCCTGCTCACGGCCCTGCCACCATCCTTGGAGATCTACATAGCGCCCTGGGAACGATGACCGTTCAGGCCCGTAACGGATCTTGCTTCTGTGCGCCGGACGACCGCCCAGTACCACCCCGTCGGCGCTCGCCTGCGCGCGGAGTTGTGGGTCGAGTGGCCAAGTAGGGCTGCGCAGGGCCACCTATCGCTGAGCGTCACAGCGTGGAATAGCATCAAGTCACGTTCGAACGCTTGTGCGATTTCGAGCTATGGTGGATACCTGGAGAGGACACAGGTCAGGGAGGGACAGGCGAAAGGCGGGGAGGTGCGAAGCCGTGGATTTACTCATCTGCGAGTCGCCTCCGGGTACAGCGCCCGCTACGGAGCCTCCCTCTCCGGCGCCCTCGTGCAGCGCGCCGCCGAACGCGGGATGACCGCGCTCGCACTGGTTGGGATCCGGGTCGCCGCGCGCGGCTCCGGTGCCGGGAGCATGGTCAACCACGCGCTCTTCATCGCCACCGCCAACCCTCTTGATCACCCCTTGCTCTGGGAACGCTTCCTCAGCGAGCGCCGTACGTCGCTGCCAGACATCGACCTGGATGTGGAGTCCGAGCGGCGTCTGGAGGTGTACGACGCGATCATCAAGCGGTTCGGCCGGGAACGGACGGCGGTTACCGGCATGCCCGAGACGTACCGTGCGAGGCACGCCCTCAGAGATACCGGGCTTGCCTTGGGGATCCGACCGCAGATGGTGGACCGGATCGCCAAGGGGTTCCCGCACCTGCGCCCGCGACATTCCGAACGCCCTCACCGAGCTGCCCGAACTGCGCCAACTCGCCTGCGAAGCCGAGCAGTTCGGGCCCTTGTGGGAGCTGGCGGCCGGCTTGGACGTGTTGCCCCGCGGGTACGCCATGCACCCGTGCGGCGTGATCCTCTCGGATGCCTCCCTGCTGGATCGGCTGCCGGCCCAGCCCACCCCGGGCGGCGCCTGGACCATCGGGGACAAGGACGACGTGGAGGACCTCGGTCTGCTCAAGCTCGACGTGCTCGGCGTGCGGATGCAGTCGGCGATGGCGCACTCCGTCGCAGAGATCCGCCGCACCACCGGACGCCAGCTCGACCTGGACAGCCCCGACCACGTCGACCTCGCCGACCCCGACACCTTCGAGCTCATCCGCCGCGGCCACGTCCTGGGCTGCTTCCAGATTGAGTCGCCCGGCCAACAGGACCTCATCGCGCGGCTGCAGCCGCGCCATATGCAGGACGTCATCGCTGACATCTCGCTCTTCCGGCCGGGCCCGGTCGCCGGTGGCATGCCCGCCAGGTTCATCGCCGCGCGGCACGGCACCGAGCCGCCTCACTACCCGCACCCGGACCTGGAGCCGATTCTCGACGACACCTACGGGGTCGTCATCTGGCACGAGCAGATCATCACAATCTTCGCCAGGATGACCGGCTGCGACCGGGCCGCCGGCGACGTCGCCCGCCGTGCCCTCGCCGACGCTGATCGCCTGCCGAAGGTGGAGGATTGGTTCCGGCGGGCGGCCGCCGCGCGCGGTTATGCCGGATCCGTCGTCTACGAAGTCTGGGGAATCATCAAGGAGTTCGGGGCGTACGGGTTCTGCCGGGCGCATGCCGTCGCGTTCGCGGTGCCGGCCGTCCAGTCCGCCTGGCTAAAGGCCCACCATCCGGCGGCGTTCTACACGGGCCTGCTGGAGCACGATCCCGGCATGTGGCCGATGCGGGTGGTCGTCTCGGACGCCCGCCGCCTCGGCGTCCCTGTCCTGCCCGTCGACGTCAACCACTCCCGCACCGTGCACAGCGTGGAGCGGACCGACCAGGGGTGGGGGGTGCGCCTGGCGCTGTCCACGGTGCGCGGGATCAGCGACGCCGAGGCCACGCGGATCGCGGCCGGACAGCCGTACATTTCGCTGCAGGATCTGTGGCAATGGGCACGGCCCTAGCTGCCGACCGCCCAGCGACTGATCCAGATCGGCGCACTCGGTCCGCTGCAGGGCGAGCCGACCCGGCGGGATCTCCTGCTGCAGGCCACCGAACTACACCGGCGCTCCCGAAACCGCGCCGTGGTCGACGGGCAACTGCCGCTCGGCGAGGATGCCGTCACCACCACGGCGAGCGGCCTGCCCGAGATGACCCGCCGCGACCAACTCACCGCGGAACTCAACATCCTGTCCATCGACATCAGCCAGCACCTGATGGAGCACCACCACCGGCTGCTGTGCGAGCTCGGAGCCACCGACGCCGCCCACCTGCAACGGCTCCGCCCCGGGCAGCGTGTCCTCGTCGCCGGCGTGCGCGCCTCCACCCAGACGCCACCCATCCGGTCCGGTAAGAGGATCATCTTCCTCACGCTCGAAGACGGCTCCGGCCTCGTCGACCTGGCGTTCTTCGAAGACAGCCATGACGCGTGCGCCCACACCGTGTTCCACTCCGGGCTGCTGCTGGTGCGGGGCACCGTCGAGCGCCGGGGAAACCGGCGCACCGTCGTCGGCGAGATGGCCTGGGACCTCGACCAGGTCGCGCGCGCCCGCCGCGACCACGGCCCTCAGGCCGCACTCGAGCTGCTCGGCCGCTCCGCGCCCGCGCCCACCCCCGCCCAGCCCACGCCCTCCGGCACACCGCCGGCGCGGACCCTGCCGGATGGCACCGCCGGAGCACTGCTCCACCCCTACGCTGATCTCCAGCCAGCCGGGACACGCTCCGCCGACCTGCGCAGACTCGGACACCGCAGCCCCGGATCGGCCGGGTGATCCCGATGAGTCAACGGCAGATCCTCCACGCCCACCTCCACCTGCCCGCCCGACACCCTGGACGTGTACGAGCAGGTGCTGGACGTGATGGCCAAGTGGCGGGGTGTTGTCTGTTGCCGGTCCGAAGGGACAACAGTCAGGCGGCATGCGGGAGTTGGTTCTGCATGCGTCAGGAGGAGGCGCCGCGGGGGTCGGCCGGCACGACCACGACGGGCAGGTGAGCGTGGTGCACGACCTCGGTGCTGGTCGATCCGAGTGTGAGGCGCCCCCAGGCGCTTGAACCGCGGGTACCGACCACCAGCAGAGAGGCGTCCTTGCTCGCGTCCAGCAGAACCTGTGCCGGGCGTCCCGCCTCGGCGATGATCTCCACCTCCACGTCGGGGCCGCCGAGTTGCCGCCGTAGTTCGTGGACCGTGTCGGTCACCGCCTGTCGGGCGACGTCGTGGAGTTGTTCGTACAGGCCGCCGTTGTCCTCCGGCGCGGCCATCCATCCATAGCCCGTGTAACGAGCAGGGCTGTAGTCGTAGGCGCAGACCGCCCGCAGGCCGGTGCCGCGCAGTTGTGCCTCGCGTAGCGCGAAAAGTACTGCGTGCCGGGCTTGCGGGGAGCCGTCGGTGCCGACGACGATCGGTCCAGCGGGGACGTGCGCGGGAGTGTCGGTCATGGGAGATCCTTCCAAGGCAGCTCGCATCGGCAGGACGAGCTGCAGTCTGGTCAGCCCCGGAAGCGGTCGTCGTATCCGTTACGCCGCTATCAGTTCGGCCAGCTCCAGCGGACCGGTGGTGACCTCACGGCCAGACCAGCCAGCGGTGGGGCAGGTCACTGAACCGCTCGTCAGTGCTGGGGATTGGGCAGGAGAGACTCGAGGGGTACCTGTGGGTCGGTGAGCCTGTGTATGTCGACTGGCTGGGCGGTGCGGACGAGGGCTTGGAGCTGGTCGTTGACGTCCCAGATGTTGACGTTCATGCCTGCGAGCACCCGGTTGTCGGCGAGCCAGAAGGCGATGAACTCACGTCCGGCCACGTCACCGCGGAAGACGACCTGGTCGTAGCCACCGGGCTCGACGTACCCGGCGTACTCCATGCCCAGGTCGTACTGGTCGGTGAAGAAGTACGGAACCCTGTCATAGACCGCGTCCTGTCGGCCGAGCATCGCCTTGGCCGCGGTCTGCGGCTGGTGCAGCGCGTTGGCCCAGTGCTCGACGCGGATGTGCTTGCCCAGCAGAGGGTGGAAGGCGTTGGCCACGTCACCGGCGGCGTAGATGTCCGGGTAGGAGGTGCGCAGCCGTTCGTCCACGCGGATGCCGTTGTCGACCTCCAGGCCCGCCTCCTGCGCCAGCCCGATGTTCGGCATGATGCCGACCCCGACGATGACCACATCGGCGTCGATGCGGGTGCCGTCGGCCAGCCGCACCCCGTCCGCCGCGCCACCGCTGCCGGTGATCTCGGCGACCTGCACTCCGAACCGCAGATCCACACCGTGGTCGCGGTGCAGGTCCGCGAAAACCTGAGCGACCTCACGGCCGAGGACGCGCAGCAGCGGCAGCTCGGCCATCTCCAGCACGGTGACCTCCACACCGGCCGTGCGCGCGGCAGCTGCGGTCTCCAGACCGATCCAGCCCGCGCCGATGACCACTGCACGGGATGCGGACTGGAACGCCTCCTTGATCCGGTCGCTGTCCTCGACGCGCCGCAGGTACAGCACCCGCTCCAGGTCAGCACCCGGGACAGGCAGGCGGCGCGGCGAGGATCCGGTGGCCAGCAGCAGCTTGCCGTAGCCGATCCGGCTGCCGTCCGCGAAGGTCACCTCGCGCGCGGACGGGTCGACGGCGGTGACCGCCATGCCGAGCCGCAGATCCACATCGTGCTCGGCGTACCACTGGGGCGGATGAACGTAGATCTGCACCCGCGCGTCCTTACCCATCAGATAGCCCTTGGACAGCGGCGGCCGCTCGTAGGGCCGTTCGCGTTCCTCGCCGACCAGCAGAAGCCGGCCGTCGAAGCCCTCCTCGCGCAGGGTCTGCGCGGCCTTGGCCCCGGCCAGGCTGGCCCCGACGATCACACACGCGTCATCGGTGGGCATCGTCAGTTCCCTTCCCGGGCTGCGGGCCGGCTCCGCAATGTTTCCGCGAGTTGCTCGGAGAGCTGCTCCCAGCTGGCGTCGAACTTCGACACGCCTTCGTCCTCAAGGGTCTGCACGAGGTCGTCGTAGTCCACGCCGACGGCCCGCAACCCGTCGAGCACCTGATGAGCGTCGTCGTAGTGGGCGCGGACCGAGTCGGCCGGTACCTGGCCGTGGTCGGCGACCGCGCGCAGGGTGGCCTCGGGCATGGTGTTGACCACGCCGGGTGCGACGAGCTCGGTCACGTAGCGGGTGTCGGGGTAGGCGGGGTCCTTGACCGAGGTTGAAGCCCACAGCGGACGCTGAGGGTGGGCCCCCGCCTGCCGAAGGGCATGCCACCGGGACGAGGAGAACACCCGCTCGTAGTGCTGGTAGGCCAGCCGCGCGTTGGCGATCGCCAACCGGCCCCGCAGCTCGGCCGCCTGCGCGGTGCCGATCTTGTCCAGGCGTGCGTCTGCCTCGGCGTCGACGCGGGAGACGAAGAACGAAGCCACCGAGCCGATCCCGGACAGCTCCCGGTCCGCATCGCGGGCGCGTTCCATCCCGTCGAGGAAGGCGGCCATGACCTCTTCGTAGCGGGCGAGGGAGAAGATCAGCGTGACGTTGATGCTGATTCCCTCCGCCAGGCACGCGGCGATCGCCGGCAGGCCCTGCCGGGCGGCCGGGATCTTCACGAACAGGTTGGGCCGGTCGACCAGCCACCACAGCGCCCGCGCCTCCGCGATCGTCGCCGCGGTGTCGTGCGCGAGCCGGGGGTCGACCTCGATGGAGACCCGCCCGTCGACGCCGTCCGTCGCGTCGTAGACCGGGCGCAGCACGTCGCACGCCCACCGCACGTCGGTCGTGGTCAGCGCCCGCAGCGCCTCACCGACCCCGACTCCGCGGGCCGCCAGGTCACGGATCTGTCCGTCGTACGCGTCGCCGCTCGTGATGGCCTTGGCGAAGATCGTCGGATTGGTGGTCACCCCCACCACCCGGTCCCGCACGACCAGGTCCGCCAGACTCCCGGACACCAGCCGCTCCCGGCTGAGATCGTCCAGCCAGATCGACACTCCGGCATCGCTCAGTGTGTTCAAGGGATTCATGACGCCGCCGCTCCTCCCGCGCGCGAGGCGGAGTGGGAGCTCAAGGCTTCCTGCTGCTCGTCCGCGGCCCGCACCAGAGCTTGCCTGTCGCTCCATCGTCTCTGGAAGGCCAGCGGCCCGCAATCCACACACCGGGCAGGCCCGGGTCGGCCGGACTGCACGGCTCGCCGACCGCTCCGGGCGCGAAGACGCTCTGGATGTTCGCAGTGCGAGGGGAAGTTGTTTGGGGTGTATTGGTACAGAAGCCCGTTGACCGGGCAACTGGGCCTCAAGGCCACCGACAGGGGCCGATGCTCCCGCTTCTCGGCACCCAGCTTCTACCGAGACGAAGGCAGTCGCCATGAAGCCAGCGCTCACCGTGGGTCTGGACGGCACCCCCGAGAGCCTGGCCGCGGCCCGCTGGGGCGCAGCGGCAGCCGACCGGCAAGGGCTCACCTTGCGATTGCTGCACGCGTGGGTCCCGCTGTCGCCCCAGCCCCGCGGAATGTCCGCGGAGAGTGACCAGCACTATTGGGCCCAGCGCATTCTTCACGACGCGCACGTCGTGCTCCGCAAGCGATATCCCGCTCTGTCCATCGTTGAGGATCTCGTGGCCGACGACGCCCGGTCCGCACTGCTGGAAGCCGCAGCCAAATCCCGGATGATCGTGCTGGGCTCGCGGGAACTGGCCTTTGCCAGCGGCTACTTCCTCGGCAGCATCAGCATGGACGTCGCGTCACGGGCCGAGCGGCCAGTGGTCCTCGTACGTCCAAGCCTGGAGCAAAGAGCGCCTTCCCCCGTAAACGAAGGCAACTGTGTGGTGGTCGGCCTGAGCCTCCGGGACCCGTGCGATGAGCTGTTCAAGTTCGCCTTCTCTGCAGCCGCCGCACGCGGAGTGCCCCTGCGAGCCGTCCACTACCGCGAGGCACCACTGCAGGCGCACATGCCCTGGGGCGTCGACCCCGAAGTCGCCGCAGAGATCACGGACAAGGCACAGAAGAAGCTTCGCAAGAAGCTCCGTCCATGGCGTAAGAAGTTCCGCAACGTGCGAGTCGTCGACGTCGTCACCCTCGACAGCCCGGCCAGGGCCGTCGTACGCGACGCGGCACAAGCTGGGCTGCTGGTCGTCGGCAGACGCAGACACCGGGGCGCCCTGGCCCAGCGCCTCGGACCCGTGGCCCATGCGGCCGCGCACCATGCGACCTGCCCCCTCGCCGTTGTCCCTTATGACTGAGCCCGCCTCCCGTAGGGAGCAGATTGGTGCACCAGTCCCACCGGCGAGGGCCCGGCGACTGGCCGCTGTCCCGGCCGGGCGGCCGGCACGCATGGACGGGTACGCGGAGCTGCGGGACTACGCGGTGATCGGGGACGGCCGTTGCGTCGCGCTCGTCGCCCGGGACGGCTCGGTGGACTGGCTGGCCTGGCCGGACCTGGACTCGCCGACCCTGTTCGCCGCCGTCCTCGACCCCGTCCGCGGCGGCAGGTTCCTCCTGCAGCCCGACGGTCCCTGCACCGCTGCCCGCCGCTATCTGCCCGGCACCAACGTGCTGGAGACGACGTTCACCACCGCGGGCGGCACGGTCAGGGTCACCGACGCGCTGACCATCGCCACCCCCCACGCCCTGGCGCCCGGGCGGGAGCTGGTCCGGCGGGTCGAGGGTCTGGCGGGCAGCGTCCCCATGCGCTGGAGCGTTCAGCCGCGGTTCGGCTACGGCACCCGGGCGCCGCACCTGACCCACCGTGCCGGCGTACCGGTGGCCACCTTGGGACCCGATGCCGTCGCGGTCTGCGCCTGGAACGCGGGACAGCCGCAGTTCACCGGGGATGCCATCGCATCCGGGTTCCGTACCGAGGCCGGTACCCGGCATCTGCTCGCGCTGCCGTACGCGCACCAGGAGCCGCTGGTTCTGCCCACGCGTGCCGAGTGCGAGGCCCGCCTGGACCACACCACCGCCACCTGGCGGCACTGGGCGGACGAGCGCACCTACGCGGGCCCCTGGCGCGAGGCGGTGCTGCGCAGCGCCCTCGCCCTCAAGCTCCTGGTCTTCGCCCCCTCCGCCGCAGTCGCCGCGGCCGCAACCTGCTCACTGCCCGAGGAGCTCGGCGGGGAACGCAACTGGGACTACCGCTTCAGCTGGATCCGCGACTCCGCCTTCACCCTGAACGCCTTTCTCAAGCTGGGCTGCGCGCCGGAGGCGACCGGCTACTTCTGGTGGCTGATGCACGCCTCCCAGCTCACCCACCCCCGCCTGCACGTCCTGTACCGCCTCGACGGCGGCACCCGCGCGCCCGAAAGGACGCTGCCTCTGGCGGGCTACCGCGGCTCAGCGCCCGTACGCGTCGGCAACGCCGCCGCCGACCAGCTCCAGCTGGACACCTACGGGGAACTGCTGCAGACCGCCTGGCTCTACACCACCGCGGGCCACCGGCTCGACGCCGACATCGCCCGCCGGCTGGCCGAGACCGCCGACTTCGTCTGCACGGTCTGGCAGCAGCCGGACGCGGGCATCTGGGAGGTACGCAGCACCCCCGAACACTTCACCCAGTCCAAGATGATGTGCTGGATCGCCCTCGACCGCGCCCTCGACCTCGCCGGCCGGCAACAGATCCCGGACCGGCACGCGGCCCGGTGGCACCACGCGCGACAGGCCATCGCCGAGTTCGTCGACGAGAGCTGCTTCTCCACCCGGCTGAACAGCTACGTGCGCTCCGCCGGCAGCGACGACGTGGACGCCAGTCTGCTGCTCGGGCTGCTGCACGGCTACCGTCCGCCCGACGACCCGCGCATGCGCAACACCCTCACCGCCGTCCAGCAGGCGTTGCAGGACGGCCCCTACGTCCACCGCTACCTCGGCGCCGACGGCGTCCCCGGCAGCGAGGGCGCCTTCCTCGCCTGCTCCTTCTGGCTCGCCGAAGCCCTCGCCCGCTGCGGCCGCGCCGACGAAGCCGTGTCCCTCATGGACCAGCTCGTGGCGCTCGGCAACGACGTCGGCCTCTACAGCGAGGAAGTCGAGCCCGCGACCGGCGCGTTTCTGGGCAACCTGCCCCAGGGCCTGTCCCACCTGGCCTTGATCAGCGCCGCCTGCGCGATCGGGGAGGCCACGCGATGAGCATCTGGGCGGCCCTGGCGGGCGGGTTCGCCGGCACCCTGGTCCTGACCACGGGCCTGCGCGCAGCCAACGCCCTCAATCTCACCCGCATCGACCTGCCGTTCCTGCTCGGCACCGCCTTCACCAGCGACCGGACCCGCGCCAAGGCCCTCGGCTACGGCGCGCACTTCATCAACGGGCAGATCTTCGCCCTGCTGTACTACGCGGTCTTCGCCGCCATCGGCTACAGCAGCTGGTGGCTGGGATGTGTCTTCGGCCTCGTCCACGGCCTGTTCGCCGCCACGGCACTGGTCAACATCCTGCTGCCTCTCATCCACCCCCGCATGGGCACATCCCAGACCAGCGCTCCCGATGTCGCCCTGCTCGAACCACCCGGATTTCTCATGCTCAACTACGGTCCCAGCACCCCCACCGTCACCCTGGCCGCACACCTCGCCTACGGAACCCTCGTCGGAGGCTTCCTCGCCTGGCCGGCCTGACGAGCCCGGCCGGCGCCCCGGGGCCCGCTGCGCGGTTCCCGGCGGCCATGGCGCATGCCGGGTAGCGTGGGAAAACGACCGGGAACCGCTCAGGAACCCCGTACAACGGTCGAAGGTGGCGGAGTCTTCATGGCACATCCACATGAATCGGCACGTTCCGGCCCGCGCTCTGCACCGCATCCGGCTACGTCTGAGGCGACCGGTACCGGAACGGACGCGTACGGGCCACGGCTGGCCTCGGTCGTGCTCTTCGTCCACGACCACGACGAATCAGCGGACTTCTACCAGGAGCTGCTGAAAATGGAGGTCACGGTCCGCACCGCCACGGCCGCGCTGCTCGTGGGCCAGGGCGGCTTCCAGGTATACCTGCGCACCGTGGGCCGGAAGGCGATGCACCCGGTGGGCCACGTCGGCGCGCAGTATGTCATCTGGACGGCGGGCGGCCCCGACGACTTCCAGCGGTGCGAGCGCGTGCTCCAAGCCCGCTCCGACCGTGTCGACACCCGGCACGGGGACGGCTTCACCCTCATCGAGGGCCGGGATCCCAGCGGGCTGCCCGTGCTGGTGGCCTATCCAGGACCCGACGAAGTAGCGCGGCTCGAGATCATCGCTCGCTACTACGTATGACGCCCACCAGGAGGTCCCTCGATGGCACACAAAAGGACCGTCCACGTCCGCCGCGTCTACGAGGAGCCCGCGCAGACCGACGGCACCAGAGTGCTGGTCGATCGCATCTGGCCCCGGGGAATGACCAAGGAGAAGGCCCACCTCGACGAGTGGTGCAAGCAGGTCGCACCCTCTACGGAGCTGCGCAAGTGGTACAGCCACGACCCTGAACGATTCCCTGAATTCAGCCGCCGCTACCGGACAGAGCTCAAAGATCCCGAGCACACAGACGCTGTGGCGCACCTGCGCGATCTTGCCCAAAACCGGACCCTGACACTGCTCACCGCAACCAAGCATCCCGAGATCAGCGAAGCCGAAGTGCTCGCGGAGCTCCTCCGGGGCTGACGGCACCGGTGGGGCGAGCTCCACACTCACGCCGATCCTGGAGGTGCCACGACATCGCCGGCGGGCAAATCCGGGCACGGCGCGTGGTGGGGTACGGCTGCCGCCCTCGTACGGGCCCCGGCAGATTCCGCGCAGATACGGGAGGACGGCCATGATGCCCACGACAAACCTGCTCGAGATGCTCTCGCCCGCACACAGCGACCGGTTGCCGGCATGCGCGACCGAGGTGTCCTTCCCGGCAGGCACCCGCATCGTCGAGGAGGGCAGCAAGGCCGACAGAATCTGGATCATCCGCACGGGCATGGTCTCGCTCGACGTGCACGTCCCTGGCCGCAGGGCCGGCGACCGCCGATGCCCTTGGGGCTGGTCCCGCCGCACACCTGGCAGCTCGGCGCCGAGGCACACGGCCCGGTCCACGCACTGGAATTCGACGCTGCGGCAGTGCGCACCATGTGCGAGGAAGATCCAGTGCTGGGGCAGGCGGTCACCCGCTGTGTCGCCACCGTGGTCGGGAACCGGCTTCAATCCACCCGGACGCACCTGCTGGACCTCTACGGGCCCGCCGGTAGCGGGCCGCTGCCCTGACCGGCACTCCCCTATCGAATGGGCTGCCGCAGGAGGCGTTGCAGCTCGCGCAGCGAGCACGCACACATCGATCGATAATGGAAGCGACCGATTTCCGCGAGACGTGCCTCACGTCTGGGGACTGCGTATGAACGATCACCCCATGCAGATGAACGGTCCCCCGCCCGTCGTAGGGCTGGTCGGCGAGAGCCTCGTCCCCGTTACGGACGAGGTGGAGTGGGCGGCCGTGTCCCCGCGGCAGATCACCCGCGAGGAGTGGCAGCGGTTCGAGGGCTACCTCAAGGAGATCTTCGAGGCGCTCGGCATGGCCGTGGGATCAGCGGCCACGGCAGACACCCCCCGCCGCTTCCTGCGCGCCCTCTTCGACGCCACCAGCGGGTACGAAGGCGACGAGAAGCTGGTCACCGCCTTCGAGACCGAATGCCATGGCGGTTCGGACTGCCGGATCAGCCAGATCGTCGAAGGACCGATCCCGTTCTTCGCCCTCTGTGAACACCACGCCCTGCCGTTCTTCGGCAAGGCGTACATCGGCTACATCGCCCACGAGCACATCCTCGGCCTGTCCAAGCTGACCAGGCTGGTGCGGCTGTTCGCCCGCCGCTTCTCGGTGCAGGAGCGCATCGGCCACCAGCTCGCCGAATCCCTGCAGCAGATCCTGCTGCCGCACGGCGTCGCGGTCCACCTCGAAGCGGTGCATCTGTGCACCCAGATGCGCGGCGTACGGGAGATCGAGTCCAGCACCCGTACCACCCACTGGCGAGGCACCTACGACGAGGACCCGCAGCTGCGCGGCGAATTCTTCACGTTGTGCGGCCAGCGGGGCCTGGCCGGACATGGCTGAGGCGAGCGCCGCGCACCCCGTCGGCCCCACCCAGACAAGCCCGTTGGAGCCCTTGAAGTTGCTCTACGAGAAGGCAGAGCAGCCCCGCTTCGGTCTGCCTCCGGCGCTCGCCACGGCCTACGGCGGCGATCTGGGCTTCACCCCGCCGTGCGTGTACGCGAACTTCGTCACCTCCCTTGACGGAGTGGTCGCCCTCGGTCCCGAATACCCCTCCTCCGGCTCGGCGATCAGCGGACGCGAACCCGCGGACCGATTCGTCATGGGACTGCTGCGCGCCTGCGCCGACGCCGTCCTCATCGGAGCCGGCACACTCCGAGCCACCCCCCGCCACCAGTGGACACCCGACCACGTCTGTCCCCAGGCCGCCCCCGACTTCGCCGAACTACGGCGCAGCCTGCGCCGCCCCACCCAGCCACAGCTGGTCGTAGTCACCGCGAGCGGCGACCTGCCCACCCAGCACCCAGCGCTGCAGTCGGGCGCAGTCGTCGCCACCACCCTGGACGGCGCCCGCCGATTGGAAGGACGCCTGCCCGCCGCGTGCACGGTACTCACCACGGGCGAAGGGCCCGCTATTCGCCTGGCCGACGTACTCGCGGCTCTCCGCGCTCAAGGACACACCGCAGTACTCACTGAGGGCGGGCCACACCTCATCGGACACCTGCTTGGTGAGGGCCTGCTGGATGAACTGTTCCTCACGACATCCCCGGTGCTCGCCGGCCGTGCCGACACCCCCCGGCCCGGTCTGATCGCCGGACTAGAACTCCTGCCGAACCGGCCGGAGCGGACGGACCTGATCAGCATCCGGCGACGGGAGTCATATCTGTTCCTCCGCTACCGGCTCCGGGCCCCGGGCGGCACGGCCTCGGTCCGTACCGCCCCCCGGGGGACCACCTCCGTGTGACGTGGGCAGAACCCGAACGACACCGTCGCTGCCGGCGGATTCCCGCAGCTGCTGGTTCTCGATCTCCAGGAGGTGTACGACCCTCACCAACTGCTTGATGTCCGTTCGAAGTTGGTCGCGCTCGGCACGCAGACGGGTGATCTTCTGCTGCAGCTCGTCGTTGGTCCGCTTCAGGCCGTCGACGACCTTCGGCCGTGTGTCCTGCATGCGCACCAGGGCGTAGAACAGGTCTTTCAGGCCGGTGTGCTTGTGGGTGAGCTTGTTGCGCTTGAGGCCCGCCTCCTGGGCGAGGGATTTGATCGTCGGTTGGCCGTCCGAGCGCAGAGGAGTGCCTACCAGCAGACGGATCATCGCGTCGGTGATGGCCTCGATCTCGGCGGTATCGCCGGGGCGCGACGGACTTGCCGCCGCGGCGGCCATCGCGGGTACGCGGCCCACCGTCTCGGCAATGCCCGCCGCGGGCGGCGCCGCGAGGGCATCCGTGTCACCGGCGTGTTCACTCAAGGTCGGGCACTCGTCCTGAGCTGTCGTCATCTGCTGTCCTCGCCGTCCGGCCGGCCGGCTGCGGCCCCATGCGCCTGAATGATCTTCTCTCGGCTCGCGCGGCAGAGCTCAAGTCGGCGCCGTATCGGGTGGGGCAGGTGCGGGTCGGCGCAGTCGGTGTCGATCTGGCCGTGCTCGATCTGGCCGTGCTCGACGCGGATGCGCCACGAGGAGTGCGCCTTGCGCTGTTGCTCGTCCCGCTCCTCATACCAGGCGGGAGCGTTCTTCTTGAACTTGCGATGGGGTGGTGTCACCACTCGTCCGCCGGTCGGCGCGCCCATGCCTTGATAGCCGGCATCCGCGAGGATCTCCATGAACGGACCGTCGGCCAGGAGCTCGACCAGTCCGAGCTGCCGGGCCTGGGTGCTGTCGGCGCTACTGCCCGGCCGGACCGGCTGCAGAACAACACGCGCCCCTCGGCGTCCGTGAGGACCATCGCCTTCACGGCGTTCTGCTTGGTCTTGCCGGAGACGAATTTGTCGCGGTCCTTGCGGCCTGCGGCCGGGCGCCGGACGCGCATCTCCGTGCCGTTGATGATCCCCGTCTGACCGCTGGCGCCCAGGTGCTCGATGACCTCGGCGAGCGTGCACAGCCGTCTGCCCGGCGCGACCGTGCAGCCCCGCTGCGCCAGCAGGGGCCGCACCTCGCCGATGGCGCGGGTGATGGTGGAGCGGTCCACGCCGAACCAGCAGGCCAGCACGTCATGCGCGGTGCCATGGCGCAGACTCACCAGGGTAGCCAGCAGGCGGTCGACGAAGACGAACCTGTGCTTCGCCCCGGCTCCTACAGCCCGCTGCCGCGGCCGAGCCGTCAGCCGCGCCTGATGCTGCTCGTGCCACAACGGCCCTACCTCAGCGACGAGTTCAGCGATCACAACCGGCGACAGCCCAGTGACCCGGTACTCCGCCACGATCAACTCACGCGCCCCAGCCCCCACCATGCACAGCTCAACGAGCCACCCGGGCGCCGAGCCACGGCCGACCGTGCACGAGGTCGTTAGGCTGTGCCGTCTCAGGAGGTTGGTGCCCCGGCCGCGATCATTGAGCGGCCGGCCGGCGCGCGTGCGGCCTCCGCCAGACCCGCGGCACGGCCGAACGTCATGCGGGCACCTTCGACCGGCCCTGGAAGCGGTGCGGTCACAGACCGAGGTCGCGGCCGATGAGTTCCTTCATGATCTCGTTGGAGCCGGCCCAGATCTTGGTGACCCGGGCGTCGCGCCAGGCCCGTGCCACCCGGTACTCGTTCATAAAGCCGTAGCCGCCGTGCAGTTGGACGCAGGCGTCGAGCACGTCGTTCTGTGCCTGCGCGGACCACCACTTGGCCTTCGCCGCGTCCACGGCCGTGAGTTCGCCGTCGTTGTGGGCCATGACCGCCTGGTCGACGAACGCCTGGGCCACGTCCAGCTGCGTCACCAGTTCGGCGAGCAGGAACTTGTTGTACTGGAAGGAGCCGATCGCCTGGCCGAACGCCTTACGCTGTTTGGTGTACTCGATGGTCTCCGTGAGGATCTGCGCGGCGTGCGCGAGGTTGGCGACTGCCGCTCCGAGGCGTTCCTGGGGCAGTCGCTCCATCATGTGGGCGAAGCCCTGATCGACTTCGCCGATGACATGGGCGTGCGGTACCCGAACGTTGTCGAAGAACAGCTCCGCCGTGTCGGACTCGGTCTGCCCCACCTTGTCGAGCTTGCGCCCTCGGGTGAACCCCTCCATCCCCGTCTCCACGCCGAGCAGGGTGATGCCATGGGCCTTCTTCTCGGGACTGGTCCGTGCGGCGACCACGACCAGGTCGGCCGAGTAGCCGTTGGTGATGAAGGTCTTCGACCCGTTGAGCACCCAGGTGTCACCGTCCCGCACCGCGGTGGTGCGCAGGGCCGCGAGATCGGAGCCGCCGCCGGGCTCGGTCATCCCGATCGCTGTCACGATCTCCCCGGAGCAGAAGCCGGGCAGCCAGCGGCGCTTCTGCCACTCGGTGGTCAGATCGACCAGGTACGGGGCGACGATGTCGGTGTGGATGCCCAGGCAGGAGGAGAGCGCCGCGGTCACCTTGGCCAGCTCCTCCGCCAGCACGGTGTTGTACCGGTAGTCGCGCGCCTCGCCGCCCCCGTACTCCTCGGGGATTTCAAGCCCCAGGAAGCCTTGCTTGCCGGCCTCGATCCAGATGTCGCGCGGGATCGCGGCCGTCTCGATGAACTCGTCGGTGCGCGGGTGGACGTGACGGTGCAGGAACTCCCGTACGGAAGCCCGAAAGGTCTCGTGATCCGCTTCGAACATGCGGCGCTTCATGGTCGGCCACCTCTCATTAGCTGACTAAGCGCTTGCTTAACGCTTAGCTGGTGGTCAACCTTGCGGATGTGCGGCGCCACCGTCAACCGCCTACCGCCATCGCCCCGCCGTGACTCGGACCACAGGGCGCGCCCGTGCCGGGCTCAGTCCCGCGGCATGCGCAGCGCGTTCGTCCAGAGCTTGGTGACGGTCTCCACCAGCGTGTCGAAGGGCACGGATTCACCCAGGGCGAAGGTCGCGTACGCAAGGCGGCTGACCATCGCACTCAGGGCCCGCGCGGTGATGTCCGGGTCGAGCTCCGGGTCGGCGAGGCCCGACTGCTGGAGGCGGGCTACGGCGGCGGCGCTGCGGTCGATGAACACGCGCGACCGTTCAAGCCGCAGCCGCAGGAACTGGGGGTCGACGGCGGCGGCCTGTTCCATGGCAGCCATCAGGGCGGCGTTGCGGCGATAGGACTCCAGGTAGGCGCGGTTGGCGTCCTCGACCCCCCGCCAGAGGTCCTTGCGCCCGCCGTCGCCGTCGCCGTCACTCCCGTCGCTGACTCCCGCGTGCAGCATCTCGTCCTGCAGTCGCGCGAGGACGGCCGCGAACACGTCCTCCTTGGATGAGAAGTGCGTGTAGAAGCTGCCGGTGGCCACTTTCGCCTCGGCCGCGATGTCGACGATGCGGGCGTCCAGATAGCCGTCCCGCTCGAAGATCCGCCTGGCCGCGGCCACCAGGGCGTCACGGGTGCGCATGCCGCGCCGGGTACGCGTCCCGGCCGGCTGGGGCTGCGCGGGCTGTTCGGTTCCAGAGTCAGGGGAGAGCATGCGGGCATCCTAGACCACTATTGAATCCGAATGCGGATTCAAGTAGGTTCCGGCCATGGACAACACCACCGCTGCCACCGCCTGGAACCTGCTCGTCCGCCGCGACGACCTGTCCACCGCGGAACTGACCGACACCCCCGTCCCGCAGGTGCGGGACGGCGAGGCGCTGCTACGCGTCGACCGGGTCGGCCTGACCGCCAACAACGTCACCTACGCCGCGCTCGGCGACTCGTTCCGCTACTGGGAGTTCTTCCCCGCGCCCCGCGCCGGCTGGGGCATCGTCCCCCTCTGGGGCTTCGCCGACGTCGTCGCCTCCCAGGTCGACGGCATCGAGACCGGCAGCCGCTACTACGGCTACTTTCCGTCGGCGAGCCACCTGCTGGTGCGCCCCGACCGCGTCGACGAGCGCGGCTTCCGCGAGGCCAGCCCCCATCGCCGACCACTGCCCCGGCCCTACAACGCCTACGCCCTCACCACCGGCGACCTCGCCTACGAGGCCGGCCGGGAGGACCTACACGTCCTGTACCGTCCGCTGTTCTGGACCTCGTTCATGCTGGCCGACTGGCTCGTCGACAACGCCTGGCTGGGCGCGAAGACCATCGTCCTGTCGTCCGCCTCGAGCAAGACGGCCTACGGCGCCGCCCACCTGCTCCAGGGGCAGGGGTGCGAGGTGGTCGGCCTGACCTCCCCGCGCAACCTCGCCTTCACCGAGGGCCTCGGCTGCTACGACCAGGTGCTGACCTACGAGGACGTCTCCCGGCTCCCGCGCACACAGACGCTGTACGCCGACTTCGCGGGCGACGAGCAACTGTCCGCCCGGCTGGGCGCCCACCTCGGCGACTCCCTGGTGCACCAGGTGGTCGTCGGCATCACCAACCAGGAACCCGCGCCCGCCGGCACCCTTGCGGAGACGGGACCGGGCATGTTCTTCGCCCCCGACCAGATGCGCAAGCGGATCGGCGACTGGGGGCGAGAAGGACTGGACCGCCGTTTCGCCGCGGCGTGGAAGGAGTTCCTGCCCGTGGCCGCGGGGTGGGTCGACATCGTGCACAGCGACGGCCCGCAGAGCCTCGAGCGTGTCTGGCACGAGGTTCAGTCGGGGCGGACCTCGCCGCGCAGCGGGCACATCATCACCCCGTAGCGATGGCCGTTGCGCCCGACGTGCGGCCCGGCTTGTCCACGAGTTGGAGCCGGCGGCCAGCGGCGAAGTCCCGGGCTTCTCCGCGGGTCGCCCGGTCCTGGGCGACGTCGACCAACCACACGAACCGGAACCACCGGAGCAGATCCATGCCGTAGGACCGAATTGTGGTCGCCGGCCAGTTCGCCGCCCAACTCGGTGACGAACGACGCGACCGCAATGACCGGCAAGCCGTTCGGATCGAGCAGCTGGTACGGCTGTGGCTCGGCTGCCCCGGCCGGGACCGGCTCACGAACCCCTGCGCGCCGAACTCGTCGGAAGTGCAACACCCCAGCCGAAGGTACGACCGCGGCCATGTCCTCATCGTCGGTGCCGCCTAGTCCGAGCCGTGGACCATCGCCGAGCAGTCCGTCGGAGGTCTGGACTTGGGATACGTCCTGCGCCCTGACGGCCTTGAGGTCATCTCGCTCATCGCGGAGGTTCGCAGCCCGGTCGTGGCCCGGGGGCACCGACCCACGCGCCCGGTTCAGCAACGGGCCTACTGCTGGTCCCCGGCCACCCACTCCCGGCCGACGCTGCCGCCTCGGACTACCGCTCCCAGCGCGCCGGCCCCCGCTTCCGCACCCGCGCCGGCGGCACGGACCGCACCCCGCCGCTGACCCCTTCTCGCCCCTTCTGCCGCGGAGAACCTCCCGCACCCATCGCCCCCAAGATCACCGTGGTCGTCGCCACCCGGCTCCCGGGCCGACCGGCTCGGCTACCTGAAAGCCGTGTACGACAGCCTCGCCCGGCAGAGCGTGCCGTGGGAGGCGGTGCCCGCAACCTCGCTCTCAACGAAGTGCGTACCGAATACGTCAACTGGGCGGACAACGATGATGAGTTCACTGACGACGCCATGGCCGTACGGCTGCGCACGCTGGAGACTTCCGGCCTGGGATGGTGCGGGATACAGCGAAGACCTCCACCCGGACCGTACGACGACGGTATGGCGATGCCCGGCACCGCCCGGCCGGCACGCGGCCGGCGACGTGTGGACGTACTGGAAGAAGCCGGCGGGCACGATCCCGAACAGGCCGACCACGATCCTGGCGCGCACCGATCTCGTGCGCGCCGCCCCGATGGCGGCTCGTCCAGGGCGAGGACTACATGGCCGCCGTCGGGCGTGACCAGTCTCGCGCCCGACGTCCTGCTGTCCGTCCCGGTCTACCGTTACCGCAAACACTCGGGCCAGATGACCAGCCAGGACTCGTACGACGTCCTGGAGGCCCGCGCCCGACAACATGCCTGGAACTACGGACGCAGCCTGCGCACTGTCCTCGCCCTCCGGGATCTGTAGGGCCGCGATTCTGTCAGCAATCCCAGGTGATCATGAGCCACGGGTTGAGCATTTCCGGGTGATCAGGAGCACTGCTCACGGTCGGTAGTTGTGGACAGGGGTGCCCGACGGCCCTCCCCTGAGCTGTCCCGCCGGGCCGCGATCAGGGCCAGCACCCCGAGCACGATCAGGCCGGGCGCGCCGGAGACGGGACAGAGAATCTGCAGTGGCACGCCGATGGCAAGCAGATACCAGCCCAGCTGGGCCGGGAGCCTGCCGGTGTCACGGACGATGCGTTGGCTGAGTGTGCCCAGGGCGAGGAGGCCGAACCCGGCGAGGAAGAACCACATCTCGTACCCGCGCTGCGGGTTTCCGGGGACAGCGTTCCAGAATCCGTCGCGGGCCATGTCACCGAAGGTGCTGGAGGCGATCAGGGCGACCGCGAAGTGCACTGCGGTCAGTCCGATCACTAGTCGGGGAATCAACCGGATCATTGTCAGCTTCCTCGATTCTTGAGGTCCTTGAGTCTCTTGATGACATGGCTCCGGTCTGGGCGGCGAGGGGATCGAGTGGAGGTAGCGACGTATGCCGCCAGCCCTCCGAGCGCCAGACACAGCGGGGAGTACAGCGCCAAGTCCCAGCGGGTGAAATCAGTCGGCCGGCTGGTCAGAGCGGAGGACACCAGACCCATCGAACCTCGTAGCAGCAGCACGCCTGCGACAACCCACACTCCCTGGCGCACCAAACGATGTGGCCCCAGCTTCGGGACCAAGTCGGCCTGGACCGCGATCACATATGCCGCCGCACTGAGCGCTGCCGCGACTGCGGCCGTCAACTCCGGTGTGGGCAGGTCGGCTTCAGCGACCCCAACAACCGTACGGGCGAACTCTGCACGGCCGGCCAGTGGCCATGGAGAGAAGGTCCAGATCCCGTGCAGTGCCCCGACCGCGCCGAGGCCGACTGCGGCCGTCCCACCAGCGAGCTTCTTCAGCGTCATACTTCCCCCCAGACATGCCGTACACCCCTGTATGGAATGACCATACAGTACTGTACGGACATGGCTAGAAGGCACCTCACCCCCCAGGACTGGTCGACCGCGGCGCTGCGCGCGATGGCACGCGGCGGAGTCGCCGCAGTGTCGGTCAACGCGCTCGCGGGCGAGCTGGAGGCAACGCGGGGCAGCTTTTACTGGCACTTCAAGGATCGCGATGCGCTGCTGACGGCCGCGCTGGAGGTGTGGGAGCGGGACGACACCACAGCGCTGATCGCAGCGTTGGGCGATATCACCGATCCCCGGCAGCGGCTGGCGGCTCTGTTCACCATCGCGCTGGGGCAGGAAGACATCAACGGTCTGGAGCCTGCGATCGTCGCTCACGCCGACCATCCCGCCGTCGCCCCGGTCCTGCGCCGGGTCACCGAACGGCGGATCGCCTACCTCACCGACCTCTACACCGAACTGGGCCTGGACACCGCCGCAGCCCGGCGCCAGGCAGTCGCCGCGTACGCCGCCTTCCTCGGATGGCTCGAACTACGCCGCTCCGCCTGCGACATCGTGCCCGAAGTCGCCGCCACCGGCACCATCGCCACCGTCGCGCTCGAGCACCTCATTGCCGAGCTGACCCCATGCGCCATGCACCAGGCGGAGCCCGAGTAAAGCGCGCCACCGTCCTCGATCACGCCGCACGCCCGCAAGCCCGAAAAACGGCCAGCTCTGACACAGTCCCAACTGCTTTCACCGAGGTGACCACCGACGGTGCCGCCATGGCACAGACTGCTTCGCCGGGTTGCACCGATTGCGGGCCAGTCGGTGGGACGGTGTATCTGCTAGCTCCAGTTGAGCAGGACACCACCGGCGACGAGGCCCCGCCGACTACGGCGCGCAGTACCGTCGGCAGCCGCCGCCCCGGTCCCGTCAATCCGTACGGCAGGGCTCCGCGGTGTCTGGGATCGCTGGGTCAGCGGGACTGGTGCCGCGAAAGCCAGGCGGGCACCTTCGCGTCTGGTGGGTGAAGGCCGGGGCCGGCATCGGGCCAAGCCTCGACGGTGCTCCGGACGCGGTTGGCGAGCATGAACGGCGGTTGACGGCGGGAGAGATGGGGTGGTTCGTCCGCTCGTACTCGAGCGTGGAGGTGGCTGATGCCGTCGGTGCTGGGACTGATCGAGGCCCGGAAGAAGAAGATCCGGGAAGGGGTCGCGCAGCTGCGGGAGGAGGCCGAGCGGGCGCAGGCTGCGCTGGCTGCGGCGGAAGATGCCCCGGAGCGGCCGGCGGGGGCCTGGGCGACGGTGGCGGAGGTGCCGGCCGACGCTCCGGCCGGGGGCGCCGGGTCGGCGCGAAGCGTGGTGGCGGGCTCGGTGGTGCCGCACCGGGCCGACGGTGTCGGTGTGGAGCACTCGCGGCCTGGTATCAGCAGATTCTGACGGTACTGGCCGCGCCGCGGGCGCCGGAGGCATGCGGGCGAAGCAGATCGCCTGGCGTTGGGCTGGGACACGATGCCCGCCAGGGTGGAGGGGGTGCTGGGCCGGGTGAAGGGCGGGCCGCCCGGGGATGGGCCACCGAGGTCGAGCCGGGAGTATTCGGCGCGGTCAGGTGCGGTGTCGACCGCGAGGTGAGGGCGTCGCTGCGGCGTCCGGCCAGCCGGCTGCTCATCAGTATGGTCATGGACCGCTGCACCATCGCCTCATGCATGGCGGGCAGCACCTCGTAATCGCGCACCCGACGACGCGGCCGCACCAGCCAACTCAGCGTGCGTTCCACCACCCCATCGCCTCGGCAGCACCACGAACCCCGTGGTGTCGTCCGAACGTCTGACGATCTCCAGGGTGAGCTGAGCTGGAGTGTCTCCCTCGCGCCCCGTCTCACCCTAGGACGCCCGCACTCAGCCTTGGGTGGAGTGGGCGACTCGTGCGTGCGGGCCAGGCCGTTGTCGGGATCCGTGGACGCAAAACACCCCCAAAACACCCCCAGCGAGCGCTCCACCCCGGCCCACTGGCTGTACAGCGAGCCCCGCTGTGCGGCGCGCCAATGGCCGTCCGCAGGGGTTCCTTCCGGGTCGGCGACGGCTCCGTGAACGGTGCCACGGCCCAGCGCCTCCCTCGGCAACACGGCTTTCGCGCCGATCGCTCCGCCCGCCTCCGAGCCGCCCCTTCCAGCCAGGTGCCCGCACCGTCAGCGCAGCAGCATGGGCACCCTCATGGGCGCCCGCTCATGACGCTGCGCAGCAGGTCGACGATGGGCTGCACTGGGACGGTCGGGTCGAAGGCGCGCTGGACTCCGAGCCCGATGCCGAGGCTGAGCAGGGTCAGGGCGGCGGTATCGGCGGGCAAGGCAGGTGTGATGCCAAGTTCGTCCGCCTGTGCCCGGATCAGGTCCGCGAGCGCGTCGGTGACGGTGCGCCGACGCCGGGCGAGCTGCTCGCACACCTGCTTGTCGCGGCGGTTGGCGGTGGCGAACTCGACTTCCAGCGAGGTCCACGAGCTGTCGCCGATGGTCTCGTCGGCCCAGCGGGCGAATCCCGCGATCCGGTCCTCGAAGCGGGGGGCGTCGCCCATCGCGGCGGCCAGTTGTGTCACCTGTTCCGCGGCGATGCGGTCGAGCACGGCCAGGCACAGCTCGTTCTTGGTGGCGAAGTTGGAGTACACCGCCCCCTTCGAGTAGCCAGCCGCCTCGGCGACACGCTCCATTGACGTCGCCGTGAAGCCGTCTCCCAGGAAGAGCGCGTACGCGGTGTCGAGGACGTGTTCGCGGGTGCGGGCCTGGCTTTCGGCCCGGGTCAGTCTTGCCACCCCCGCAGGATACCGCTAGCTTTCGGATTCCTTTGGAATTCCAATACCGGGAGAATCTATGGCGGGGTGTCAGCGACGCGGGCTGGTCGTCGGGTGCGGCGGCACCCTGGGCTTCGCATGGGCGGTTGCGGCGCTGGCCGCGGTCGAGGAGCAGCTCGACTGGGATGCCCGCACGGCAGAAGTGCTGGTGGGGACGTCGGCGGGGGCGGAGGTCGTGTCCGCGCTCGGGTCCGGCCGGTCGGTCTGCGACCTGCTCGCGGCACTGCAGGGCCGGTCCGACGCGGATCCGCTGCTCCTGCGGCACGTCGGCGCACACCCGGGTGCACTGCCACCGGTTCCGTGGCCGGGACTGCCGGGCGCCGGGCTGACGGCGGCGGCAGCCCGGGGCCGTGTCCCGCTCGGGTCGGGGCTGCTCGGCCTCCTGCCGCGCGGCCGTGGGGATGCGGGGTGGCTGCGGGGCTTCGGCGCCGCGCTGGCGGACGGCCACACCTGGCTCGCCTCGTCACGTACGTGGCTGGTGGCGACCGAGACGCGCTCCGGCGGACGGGTCGCGTTCGGTTCGCCCGACGCCCCGGTCGCCGACATCGGCAGCGCGATGGCCGCGTCGTGGGCGATCCCGGGCTGGTTCCCTCCCGTACGGATCGGCGGACGCGCCTACCTCGACGGCGGGGTGGTGTCGCCGACGTCGGCCGACCTCGTTGCCCCGCTCGGCCTGGACGAGGTGGTGATCGTCGCCCCGATGGCGACGTCCGGGGGCGCGCCCGCCACCGGGCTGAGCCGCCTCGAACGCGTCCTCAGGCGCTGGATGACCCGGACCCTCGACGCGGAGGAACACCTGCTTCGGGCAGCGGGGACCCGCGTCGTCCGGATCGAGCCCGGCGCCGAGGAACTGGCCGTCATGGGCTTCAACTTCATGGACGGCGCCCGCCGCCCGGCCACCCTCGACGTCTCCCTGCGTACCGCACCCGACCGTGTCCGGCGAGCCATCGACAGGAGCACCATGGCATGAGCGCCCATTTCGAGGTCGTCATCATCGGCGCCGGCATCTCCGGGGTCGGCGCGGGGGTCCGGTTGCGTGAGGCCGGGATACGGGACTTCCTGATCATCGAGGCCGCCGACGACTTCGGCGGCACGTGGCGGGCCAACACCTATCCGGGCTGCCAGTGCGATGTGCCGTCCCGGCTCTACAGCTACTCGTTCGCGCCGAACCCGGACTGGACGAGGGTGTACGCGCATCAGCCGGAGATCCTCGCCTACGTGAAAGGGGTCGCCGACCGGCACCGGCTGCGCGAGCACACCCGGTTCGGCGTGCGCATGACCGAGGCGCACTGGCAGCCCGACGCGGCACGGTGGCGGATCAGCACTGATGCCGGCAAGTTCACCGCCCGGTTCCTGATCGCCGGTGCCGGGCCGTGGAACGAGCCTCTCATCCCCGATATCCCGGGCCTTGCGGAGTTTCCCGGCGAGGTGTTCCACTCCGCGCGCTGGAACCACGACTACGACCTGCGCGGCAAGCGGGTCGCGGTGCTCGGCACCGGGGCATCGGCCGTGCAGTTCGTCCCGGCCATCGCCCCGCAGGTCGACCGGCTCCACCTGTTCCAGCGCACTTCCCAGTGGGTGCTGCCCAAGCCGGACCATCGCATACCGAACGCCGAGCGGTGGGTGATGCGGCAGGTGCCCGGCGCCCGGGCCGCGGTGGCCGCCGTGGAGTACCGGGCCATGGAGATGCTGGGCCGCGGATTCCGCAGGCCTGCGCTGCTGCGCGGCGTACAGGCCGTGGCACGCGCCCACCTGCGCGCCACCGTCCGGAACCGTGAACTGCGCCGCAAGCTGACCCCCGACTACACCATCGGCTGCAAACGCATCCTGTTCTCCAATCACTACTACCCGGCGCTGACCCGCCCGAATGTGGACGTGCACGCCTGCGCCGTCCGCTCGGTCGACGGCACCACCGTGCTCGGCGCCGACGGCACCTGCGCCGAAGTGGACGCGATCATCCTGGGCACGGGCTTTCACATCCTCGACATGCCCGTGTCGAACCTCATCCACGACGGCGCCGGACGTTCCCTCGCCGACCATTGGCAGGGCTCCCCCGAGGCGTACCTCGGCACCGTCACCGCCGGGTTCCCCAACGCGTTTCTGCTTCTCGGCCCCGGCCTGGGCACCGGACACAGCTCCGCGTTCACCATCCTCGAAGCCCAGCTCGATCTCGCCTTCGGCGCGATCCGCTCAGCACGCGCCGAGGGGTGGGCGTCGGTCGAGGTACGCCACGACGTGCAGACCGCCTACAACACCGAACTGCAGGCCGCCCTCGCGGGCACCGTCTACAACACCGGCGGATGCCGGAGCTACTACCTCGACGCCAACGGCCGCAACAGCTTCAGCTGGCCCTGGTCCACCAGCCGGCTCCGCGCACAGGTGGCACGCTTCGACGCCCGCGACTTCACCGTCATCCACCCCACCGACCGGCAGGAGCTCAACCCATGAGATTCCCCGCCATCGACATGCGCGGCGCCGACTCGCCGTCACCGGCGCGGCACGCGGCATCGGACTTGCCCCCGCGAAGGCGTACGCCCCCCAGGGCCTCCACGTCACGCTCGGCGACCTCGACGGCAACCTGGCCCAGCAGGCCGCCTACAGCAGAGACGATCTCGTGATCTCGACCCAGCCAGACCAAGAACGCGAACCCGTCAACTGGAGACATCGTCCGGCCACGTACCTACCCGTGGCGCGCCACCGCACCTGCCCGACCGGCCAACCGGGAGGCTCAGCCCAGCCAACTAGGCGGTTCACACCGGGCTTCCGTGATGACTACAAGCCTCTGATGGGGCATCGCCAGGACTCGGCCGTACTGATCTGTGTCGGAAAGATGCCGTGCCTGTCGACAGCCCACACTGTCCGGGGTCGTGCTGACGGACAGGTGGACGGCGGAGGTGTGCGCGGCCTGGCAAATGGGGCAGCGGCCGAGGCTGCGAGGTGTCGCTGCAGGTCGAGGTGCCGGAACTGATAGACCGATCCCGCTTGCCGTAGCACGCCGAGGTGCTGGTGGGCGTCGAGGAATGCCATCACGTTCCAGGGGACCCTCCACCGCAGGACCAGACAGAGGCGGATCAGCCCGTGCCCGCCGATGATGCTCCCCATCCAGAATCCGAGCCCGCTGCCACGAAAACGAGCTGGTCATCCAGGCTGATGGTTGCGCCGACTACGGTGTGGCCGAGCGCGATACCAGGGCCGAGGAACAAGCCGCCCGCCAGGACGGAGCCAGGAGGAACTGCACGCAGTTGCGTTGGTCTTCACGGAGAAGTGCCATCGGTGATGCAGCAGTGCGGGCATCGGCAAGTACGGCCGTCAACCCGGTGATGATGGCGCAGAGGGACAGAGCAACGTCGGACCAGGAAAGCCCGGCAGACTCCAAGTAAGGGTGCGCGAGTTGAACGTCCAGCGGAGGTGCCGGGCGGGTGCGAAGCGGCTCCCCAGCCGTGCGACGGCATCGATGAGGAAGCAGGGTGCTCGACTGGTACATCCGCCACTCCCCCAGCGACGCCCACTCCAGCATCGCTGCGTCGGTTTCCCACGGCCTCCTGCACCGCGACGACAGCGATGTCGACGAGGTCGAGGCTGGCTGAGTCGTGGTCGGCGCGGGGCGGCTCGGCGTCGTGGGGCGGCGGCCGGTGAAGCGTGTGAGGGCGCTCCGCCGGCCTCCGCCTTCCTACGGCAGTGCGTCAGTACGTCAGTACGTCAGTCTTGACCTGCGCCTCCGCCACCGGGGCCGTATGCCGCCGTCCCGTCACGCTGCCGAGCCAGCCGAGCAGGAACGCGACGGGCAGCGACACCAGAGCGACTGTCTGGAGCGGGAACCAGTCGATGTGCCACTCGGGCATCAGCGCCATCGGGTTGCCCGAGAAGACGGGGCTGCACACCTGGAGTCCGATCGCGGAGCCCAGGCCTCCGTACAGCGTCCACAACAGCCCCCGGCGCGTGAAGCCGCTCCAGAACAACGCGTACACCAGCGCCGGGAGCAGGCAGGAGGCCGCCACCGCCAGGGAGAGAGTGGACAGGAAACCCATGTTCCAGCCCTGCACCCACACCGCGCAGAAAATGCTCAGGACCCCGACCAGAGCGGACGCGATGCGGGCCGCGGCCACCTCCCGGCCCTCGGTGGTGCGCCCGCGGCGCACGACGTTGGTGACGAGATCGTGGGCGACCGCGCCCGCCGCCGCCAGGGTCACGCTCGCGACGACCGCAAGCGTCGTGAGGAACACCGCGCAGACGACCAGCACGACGAGCCATGCCTTGCCCGTCTGCGCCGACGATCCTCCGGCCAGATCGCCGGTGAGCATCAGCAGGCTGCTGGTGGCGCCGGGATCGGCGGCGAGAATCTTCGGGGCACCGATCAGCGCCGCGGCACCGAAGCCCATCACGGTGGTGACGAGGCAGACGGCGCCGACGATCCCGATGGTGTGGCGGACCGTACGTCGGGCGGCGGCCGGGTCGGGGGCGGTGTTCAGCTGGGTGGCGACATGGGGCAGGCACGCCACGCCCAGCACCACGGTGATCATCAGGCCGATGAAGTCGAGCGTGCTCTCGACCGGGCTGCCGGCGGCGAAGCGCAGGCCCGGACGCATATAGCCCTCGGGGCGGCCGCTGCCCTGAGCGGCGGCGTCGATGAGGGAGTCGGCGCTCCAGTGGAAGCGGTGGAGCAGCACCGCGGCCACGGCGAGCGCCATGGCGAGCAGGATCACTGTCTTGAACATCTGGAGCGCGATCATGCCCCGCATCCCGCCGAAGGCCGTGGCGCAGACGACGAGCGTGCCGATCATGACGATGGCGGTCTGTTCGGCGCCCTGCCCTGAGAGGCCGAGCAGCATGGCGGTGGTCCGGCCCGCGCCGGAGAGCTGGACGATCAGATACGGGATACAGGCGCTCAGCGTGACGACGGCGGCCGCGATCCGCACGGCGGGCCCCGGGGCGCGCAGGGCGAAGGTGTCGCCGAGGGTGTAGCTGCCGCGCTCGCGCAGCGGGCCGGACAGCAGGAGCAGGACGCCGAGCGACAGCACGGTGCACAGGGCGATGAAGAGGCCGTCGAAGCCGAAGACCGCGACGCTTCCCGTCGTACCGAGCACGGTCGCGGCGGAGAGGTAGACGCCGGAGAGGACGATGGCGCCCTGCACGGGGCGCAGCCTGCGGCTCGCGGTGTAGAAGTCGTTGACCCGGTCGCGCTCGGGGCCGTTGAGCACACAGATCAGCAGCATCGGGACGATGAAGGTCAGAAAGCCGACGAGGACCCAGGCGCGGGTGTCCGTGTCCAGGTCGAGGGTGCCGGGTGTCCCTGCGGCGAGCAGCATCTGAGGAAGCATCAGCGCTCCCCCTGCCACTCGTACGCGGCTGCGCCGTAGGGGGCCTCGCCGTAGGGGGCCTCGCCGTAGGGGGCCTCGTCGTGAGCGTCGCCGTAGGGGGCGCGGTCGTAACGCGCCGCCGTCCACAGCAGGAGCGCAGTCTGGGCGAGGAGTGCGACGACGCCGAAGGTGATCTGTCCGGCTACTCGCGTGGCCAGCAGATCCTCGGCGGTGCAGGCGAGCAGGAGATGGACCGCGAAGGTCAGCCCGTTGACGAGCGCGAAGAATCTGCCGGGCGAGTGGGGCCGGGGTCTTTGATGGAGCTGGTGGGTGTGCGGATGGGCGTGCTGATGGGCCATGGAGCTCTCCTGGCGGGCAGGGAAGCGCGCATCACCTGGCTCGGGCGATGCCTTGCGCGGGCATTGCCCCTGACGGCAGTGCCCCTGATGAGGGCTCACGAGAGCACGTACCGACCAGTCAGTCCATGCGCTTCGGCCACGCCGTTGTCCGCTCCCAACGCCGGAGGGCGGCGACTGTGCTGATGCCCATTCAGCCACCCTGCGGGAAGGGAACCAGCCACGGCGGTACGGCCGCCGGCAGAGCCGAGGGGCATCTGCGGCGGCGGCCCGTGCCGGGGCACGCATCGCATGTTCGCACCGGGCCTGAGTCGCCCCTTGCGGCCTCAGCCGTCCACGTCACGATCCCAGGCGTCCGCGCAGCCGAGGACGGCCGCAGGCCCGAGCAGTTGGAGTGCGTCGAACGCGAGCGTGAGCCGTACGAGGTCGCGGGGGCGGGACAGTTCGAGCCCTGTGATCTGCTCGAAGCGGCGCAGCCGGTTCAGCACCGTGTTGCGGTGGCACAGCATGTGCCGGGCCGCCTGGACCGCCGAGCCGCCCTTCTCGATCCACACCCCGAGCGTGTCGATCAGCGTTTCGCGGTCGGCGGGCTCCAGGTCGTACAGCGGCCGGAGCACCCGCAGGGCGAGTTCGGCGGACAGGTCGGGCCGTGAGATGAGCAGACCGTCGGGCAGACGGGCGTCGAGCCGGGCGACCTCGCCGTCTCCCCGGCAGGTGCGCACGGCGAGTCCGGCCATGTCCCGCGCCCTGGGCAGGTGCTCCAGCCCCTGGACGACCGGGCTGACGCCGATGCGCATGCCGGGACCGGCGTCGAGGGCGGAGACAAGCGCGTCGAGCGGGCGGTCGCCGAGATGGGCGACGAGCACATCGCGCCGGCCCCCGGTGTGGCGCAGGACGCGCATGCCACGGATCTCAGGGACGGCGTCGGGCGTGCGGCCGACGGGCGGCGTGGCCCGTATCTCCGCGACCGCGAAGCGTCCGTCGGGCGGCAGGTTGAGGATCGACGCCGCGTCCCGGATGAACGCAGGGTCGTTGCGGCTCTCCAGTACGGCGGCGAGGATCAGGCGTACGCGCTCGCTGTGGCGGCTGGCCACCCCCTTGGCGACTTGACGGTAGGCGTCGGCCAGCAGGACGCAGTCGCGGTCGTTGCTCTTCCACACCAGCTCGGCCACGTGCACGAGGTGACGCTGGTCGCCGAGGCCGTCCCCCTGCACGGCGCCGATGATCCCGCTCCAGACCTCCGATCCGGCCACCCGGAAGGCGTGCAGCACCTCGTCGAGGGGGCGGCTCTCCTCGGCCCGGCGGATGCCGAGCTCACGGGTGTAGCGCTCGACGTCCACGATCCGGCCCGGGTCGAGGGCGGCTTCGAGGGTGATGCGTACGCCCTTGTACACGGACTGCGGCAGGTCGGGCGGTGCGAGCACGGGGTCCGCGTAGTACGGCACCTCGGTGCGGATCTGGTCCACCACGGCGTCGCTGAATGCCTGGCCGCGACCGAGCAAGCGCCGACAGGCGTGGTCGAAGAGCTGGTGCGGCGAGGGCTCGTCGGCGGGCTCGGGAAGGGAGGGCGGCGAGCCGACGGCGGTGGCGCCGGGTGATGGACCGACGGCGCCGGACGGTGGACCGACGGCGGCACTCGACCGCGCACCGGCGGAGGCGGTGGTGCTGGCGGTGGTGACGCGGGGGCGGACCGCGCCACGGGCGGAACTGGTGTGCATGGACCCTCCAGACGGACGGGGCGTGCGAGAACACCACGGCGGGTCGCCATGTCTTGTGCTGCGCGGGTCGCAGGCGGGTGGCTCCAGCGGTCGGCGATCGGCGTGTGCCGATGGAGCGCACTTCAAGGATCCACATGCTAAGCAGTCGGTCACCCCCTCGGACGAAACGTCCGTCAAATCGTGATGATCCACGCACGGCAGGAGGTACGGATTGTGCCCCCTCACAAGCGGATCACGCCCCGGCTGGGAACTGACAGCGGCTCGCTCCCAGTCCATGGACGCCCTGCTACCGCCGTGTTCTCGTTGCGCTCCAGTCCGGCGCCCGGCACGCGCCCGCTCGACGATGAGCAAGGAGAACGCCCTGATGAGCCCACCAGAGACCGAGGCCGAGGCCGAGGCTGAGACCCAGGTTGAGACCGAGGCCGGGACCCTTCGGGTCTGCGATCTGCACGTCAGCTACGGACGGTCCGTGCAGGCGCTCCACGGGGTGTCACTGACCGTTCCGCAGGGTCGGATCGTGGCCGTACTCGGCTCCAACGGAGCGGGAAAGTCCACGCTGCTCCGTGCGGTCTCCGGGACCCTCGCCCTGCACCGCGGCACGGTCGAGCGCGGCACGGTGCACTTCGACGGCGTACGCCTGAGCGGCGACGCCGCGCGGTCCGTGGCCGCCGGCGTGGTGCAGGTGCCCGAAGGCCGGCGGATCTTCGGCGCCCTTTCGGTGGAGGACAACCTCCGGGCCGGGTTCCTGGGGTCGGCATCCCGCTCCCGCGCCGAGTTGCGGGCGGCCCGCGAGCGCGTCTTCGCGCAGTTCCCGGTGCTGGCCGAGCGGCGGCGGCAGGCCGCCGGGCTGATGTCCGGCGGCGAGCAGCAGATGCTCGCGATGGGCCGCGCACTGATGGCGGCGCCGCGGCTGCTGCTCCTCGACGAGCCCTCACTGGGGCTCGCACCGCTGATGGTCCAGCGCATCGCGGAGATCATCCGTGAGATCAACGCCCAGGGAACCTCGATCCTCCTCGTCGAGCAGAACGCCGCGATGGCCCTGGAGCTGTCCGACCGCGCGTCGGTGCTGGACGTCGGCCAGGTGCGGCTGGAGGGGGCGTCGGCCGACCTCGCCGCGGCGGACGAGGTGCGACGGCTGTACCTGGGCGAGACGTACGAGACCGGCTGCGGCGCGCCCGACGCCGACGGCGACGCCGCGTACGCGACGGCCGCCAGCGCCCCGTCCGTGACGGGACCGGGATTGACGGAGCTTGGCAGGTGGAACGGATGAGCATCGGCACGACGCCCACGACCCCCGAGGCCGCTACGGCCCCCCGCCCGGACAGCGGACCCGACCCGGTCCCGGCCCTCACGGTCGAGAACCTGACCGTGCGCTTCTCCGGCCTGGTCGCCCTCGACGACCTGTCC
This sequence comes from Streptomyces cyaneus, assembly GCF_004028635.1. Classification (GTDB taxonomy): domain Bacteria; phylum Actinomycetota; class Actinomycetes; order Streptomycetales; family Streptomycetaceae; genus Streptomyces; species Streptomyces cyaneus. The sequence continues at coordinate 87,209 of NZ_RQJW01000003.1, forward strand.
TTCACGGTCGCGCCGGGCACGATCCACGCGCTCATCGGCCCCAACGGCGCGGGCAAGTCGACCTGCTTCAACGTCATCTCGGGCGTCTACCGCGCCACCACCGGAGCCGTCCGGTACGCGGACAAGGACCTCACCCGCCTCGCACCGCACCGCATCGCTCAGCTCGGCGTGGCCCGCACCTTCCAGAACATCGTGCTCACCCACGGGACCGTCGCCGACAACCTCATGCTCGGCCGCCACCGGCTGACCCGGGCAGGCTTCACGGCGAGCGCGCTGCGGCTGCCCCATACGGTGCGCGAGCAGCGCCGCCACCGGGAGCGCGCGGCCGAGATCGCCGACTTCCTGGGCCTCGGCCCGGCGTTCGACAAGCCGGTCGGCGGGCTCGCGTACGGCGACCGCAAGCGGGTGGAGATGGCGCGTGCGCTCTGCATGGAGCCCAGACTGCTGCTGCTCGACGAGCCAGTCGCCGGCATGCACCCCACCGAGCGCTCGGCAATGGCCGAGACGATCGCCCGGGTGCGTGACGCCCTGAACATCTCGATCCTCATCGTCGAGCACGACATGGGGCTGATCATGCGGATCGCCGACTCGGTGACCGTGCTCGACTTCGGCCGCCTCATCGCGGACGGGCCGCCCGAGCGCATCCAGAACGACCCGGCGGTCATCAGCGCGTATCTCGGCACCCCGGTCCAGGACACCGAGCCGGAAGCGGAAGCCGAGCCGGAACCGGGAACTGCCGCGGACCCGGACACGGACACGGGCGCGGGCACGGGCACGGGCACGGGCACCGGCACGGACACCGCCGAGGGCACCGCCCCGGACACCGCCCAGGACACCGAGCGCGACTCGGAGGAAGCATCATGATCAAGCTCACCGAAACCGTCCTCAACGGCCTGGCACTCGGCTCCGTCTACGCGCTGATAGCCCTGGGCTTCGTCGTGATCTTCAAGGCGTCCGGCGTCATGAACTTCGCGCACGGCTCCCTGCTGCTCTTCGGCGGCTACGTCACGGCCCGCCTCCACGACGCCATCGGCTTCATCCCCGCCGTCCTCGTCGGCGCCGCGCTCGCCGCGGCCCTCGCCGGACTCGTCCAGTTGCTGGCCACACGCGGCCTGCGCGGCGCGGAGATCCACACGCTGACCATCCTCACCATCGGCGTGGACGTCCTGCTGAGCACCGAACTCAACCGGCAGGTCGGCGCCGACTACCTCACCATGGGCGACCCCTGGGGCGCCGATGTGACCCGGCTCGGCAGCATCACCGTCGCCGACGCCCGGATCGCGAGCATTGCCGTCGCGATCATCGTCATCGGCGCGTTCTTCGCCGCCTTCCGCTGGTCCCGCTGGGGCCTGTCCATGCGGTCCGCCGCCGCCGACCCGGAAGCCGCGGCGCTGATGGGGATACGGCTGGACCGCGTACGGCTCATCGCCTGGTGCGTCGCCGGGGCGCTGGCCGCGCTCGCCGCCGTGTTCCTCGCCGCGTTCCCCGCGCCGGGACTCGATCGTACGACCAGTCAGATCGCCCTCAGCGCCTTCCCCGCGGCGATCCTCGGCGGCATGGACTCGGCCGTCGGCGCACTCATCGGAAGTCTGGTGATCGGCCTGACCGCGGCGATGGCCGCCGGCTATCAGAACGAACTCAGCGTCCTGGGCGCCGGATTCTCCGATGTGGCCCCCTATCTCGTGATGGTGCTCGTGCTCCTGGTCCGGCCCACCGGTCTCTTCGGATCGAAGGAGTTGACCCGTGTCTGACACCCGCGACACCACTGGCTCCCCTGACACCACTGACACCGTCGACACCACTGGCACCGTCGACACCGTGGCGGCTCCCGCCCCCGCGCCCGCTGATTCCCCACCCGTCCAGGCTCGGTGGTCCGGCAGGCGCGCCCCCCGCGGGCGGCGCGCGGCCACTCTGACCGCCGGCGTAGTGCTCCTGCTCGCCCTCCCCTTCTACGTCACCTCGTTCTGGCTCCAGACGGGCCTGTTCGCGATGGCCGCCGTCATCGGCGCCATCGGGCTGAACCTGCTCTCCGGGACGACGGGACAGCTCTCCCTCGGCCACGCCTTCTTCCTCGCCGTCGGCGCGTACGGCTATGTGTGGCTGGCGGCCGAGCCGTCCGGCACCGGTGCCGGCAGCCTGTACGGCCTCGGTCTCCCGCCGGTCCTCGCCTTCGTGCTTGCGATCGTGCTCGCCGGCGCGGCGGGCGGGCTGTTCAGCCCCATCTCCGGCCGGCTGCGCGGCATGTACCTGGGCATCGCCACCCTCGCCCTGGTCTTCCTCGGCCATCACATGATGCTCAACGCCCCACATGTCACCGGCGGCTTCAACGGCCGTTCCGTACCGCCGCTGGACATCTTCGGCTTCTCCTTCACCGACACCTCCCCCGACGGGCTCGCCGTCCTCGGCGTCCCATTCGGCGGACTGGAGCGTCTGTGGTACGTCGGCCTGGCCCTGGTGGCCGTGGCCTGGCTCGCCGCCCGCAACATCCTGCGGGGACGCCCAGGCCGGGCCCTCGGCGCCGTACGCGACAGCGAGGTCGCCGCCGCCGTGATGGGAGTACATCTCACCCGCTACCGCGCCTCCGCGTTCATCGTCTCCTCGATGTACGCGGGTGCCGCCGGCGCCCTGCTGGCCCTGGTGTTCAAGCGCGTCGTCCCCGACCACTTCGGCCTGCTGCTGTCCATCGACTACCTCGCGATGATCGTCATCGGCGGCCTCGGCTCGGTAGGCGGCGCGGCCTGCGGCGCGGTCTTCGTCGCCCTGATCCCCCACCTGCTCACCAAGTACGCCGACGACCTTCCCCTGCTCACCGCTCCCGGCACCACGGGATCCGGCGTGTCCCCGGGCGACGCGGCCCGCTACCTCTACGGCACCGCGATCGTCCTCGTTCTGATCTTCGCCCCAGGCGGCCTGGCCGGACTGGCTCACAGACGGCCCCGCCGCAAGGGCGACGGCTCCCCCCGCACCCGGCGTTTCCCTCTCCGCACCCGCACCGCCCCTAAGGAGCACACCCCGTGAGAAGCACCCGACTTGCCCCGGCCGCAGCCGTCATCGCCGCACTCGCCCTGAGCGCCACGGCCTGCAGCACCAAGAGCGGTACCGACGCGAACGGCGCCGACAGCGACGGCGTCAAGACCGGCCCCGGAGTGACGGAGAAGACCATCACCCTGGGCGCGCTGACCGACCTCACCGGCCCGTACGCCTCGCTCGGCAAGAGCATCGTCAACGCCCAGCAGCTGTACGCCGACCAGCTCAACGCCTCCGGCGGCATCTGCGGCCGCACCGTCAAGATCACCGTCAAGGACCACGGCTACGACGTCCAGAAGGCCGTGTCCGCGTTCACCGAGACCGAGCCGAACGTGGCCGCCGTGTCCCAGATGGTCGGCTCCCCGGTGGTGTCCTCGCTGTCGCAGGAACTCGAGTCCAAGCACCTGCTCACGTTCCCGATGGCGTGGGCCTCCACCCTGCTGGGCCGCGAATACGTCCAGGTGGTCGGATCCACCTACGACATCGACATGATCAACGGCGTCGACCACGTCGTCCGTACGGCCAAGTTGAAGGCGGGCGACAAGATCGGCCACGTCTACTTCGAGGGTGAGTACGGCGAGAACGCGCTCGCCGGTGCCGAGTACGCGGCGAAGAAGGCGAAGCTGAAGGTCGTCGGGCAGAAGATCAAGCCCACCGACCAGGACCTGACCGCCCAGGTGACCGCGCTCAAGCAGGCCGGCGTCAAGGCGATCCTGATCAGCGCCGGTCCGCGTCAGACGGCCGCCCTGGTCGGCACCGCCGCCGCCGCGGGCTTCACCGTCCCGGTCCTGACCAGCTCGCCGGGCTTCGCCCCGCAGCTGATGGCGACCCCGGTCGGACCCGCCCTGGAGAAGATGCTCCAAGTGGTGAGCCCCGCCCCGGCGTTCGCCGACAACCCCGCCATGGAGAAGCTGGCCAAGGACTACAAGGCGAAGTACCCGAAGGACCTGCTCGACCCGGGTGTCGTCAGCGGCTGGAACGCGATCAGCGTCCTCGGCGAGGACCTCAAGGCGGCCTGCAAGGCGAAGGACCTGACCCGCGAGGGCATAGCGGCGGCGCACCGCAAGCAGGCCAAGCTCACGGTGCTCGGCGTGCCGCTGAACTTCTCGGACCGCACCAAGCCGGCGACGTACCAGTCCTTCATCCACAAGCCGTCGAAGACGGCCCCCGGCGGCCTCACGAACCTCGAACCGGCCCACGAGGTGCCCGCGGCGCGGACCTACACCCTGCCCAAGGGCTGAGCCCGCCCCGCCCGAGGGCACGACCAAGGAACTGGAGACCGTCCGGGCCGAGCAGGAGGAACTCGTGGTCGCGGAGCGGGTGCTTGCCCGGCTGCACGCGGAGGCGGCTGCCGGGCAAGCCCGCGGGCCCGGCGGTGCTCCTCGGGCCACATCGGGAGAAGGGAATGGACGAGAAGGCTCTTCCCGAGCAGTACCGGAAGGCTTTCGACGTAGCCCGCTCGCCCGACGAGCCGCTCATGCCCCAGGGCGTGTGCCGACTGCTCGGGAACAGGGCACAGCCGCGATTCCGTGGCCTGGCGCAGCGCAAGGGCGCGAGGCCACGGATCGAGCTGAAGAGCCTGGCTCACAGGCTTACGCGCTACCCGCGGTCCAAGCCGCGGTGGCCTCTGCGCCGGGCCAGAAGGCAGCGGTGGCGGCGCTGGAACGCGCTGTTCCTGGATACGTCGTGCTGCGTGCCGCCACCCGGCGGCGGCACTGACGCGGCCGGGGCGACAAGCGCGAACATCGCAAAAGTTTACGTTTGCACTTTTCCGGACTCCAATTGAGTTCTACCCTCATGTACAGATGGCGGGCGGACGGCCGGCCAGTCGACCACCGCCGCCTGTGACGAGCGGAGGCGGAGATGAAAGCGTCGATACGGCGGTCCGCGATCTTCGCAAGCGCGGCTGCTCTTGTGATAGCCGTCTGCGGTACGACGGGCACTGCCCAGGCCGAGCCGGGTGATGGTGAACTCCAGTTCGGCTACGTCCTGCCGGAGACGGGACAGCTGGCCTACCTCGGCCCACCCCAGATCGAGTCGTTGAAGTTCGCGATAGAGAAGATCAATGACGCCGGCGGGGTCCTGGGCAAGTCCGTGCCGAATGCGGTCTCCAGTGACGAGGCGGGCCAGGAGGCCGTTGCCGCGCAGTCGGCGGACCGGGTCCTCGCGGCAGGCGTGGACGCGATCGTCGGCGCCGCGGCTTCCGGCATGTCGCTGGCGTTCATCGACCGGGTGACCGGAGCGGGTGTCGTTCAGTGTTCGGGGTCGAACACCGCTCCCACCTTCACCGACTACGAGGACGACGGCTTCTACTTCCGTACCGTCCCGAGCGACGCGTTGCAGGGACCCATCCTGGCGGATGTCGTCCGCGACGACGGCCACAACCGGGTCGCCCTGGTCGCACGGGCGGACGACTACGGGCGCGGCCTGATGGAGGCCACCCGCAAGTCGCTGGAGGAACGCGGTGCGACGGTGACGCTCGCCGAGACCTACGACCCGAAGGCGAGCAACTTCGACCAGGTCGTCCAGCAGGTGGAGAACTCCAGGCCGGACGCCGCCGTGGTGATCGCCTTCGAGGAAGGCACCCAGATCCTGCAGGGCATGATCGAGTCCGGCCTCGGGCCCGACCGGATCGGCGTCTACGGCGCCGACGGACTGCGCAGCGAGGAACTGCCCTCGCTCGTCGCCCCGGGCCAGCCGGAGAGGCTCTCCGGCATGAAGGGGACAGCACCGGCATCGGCGTCGAACGAGCAGTACGTGAAGGACCTCAAGGAATTCGCGCCGGACCTGAAGGAGCTGCAGTTCGCACCGCAGGTGTTCGACTGCGTGACGACGATCGCGCTCGCCGCGGAGAAGGCGGAGTCCGACGACCCCGGCGAGTACGTGAAGGAGATGAACGGGATCACCAAGGACGGCGAGAAGTGCAACTCGTTCGCCGCCTGCAAGGAGCTGCTCGCCGACGGCAGGGACATCGACTACGACGGTGTGAGCGGTCCGCTCGACTTCACCGACAAGGGCGAACCCGGCCAGGCGTCGATCGAGGTGTACGGCTACAACGACGAGGGACAGTTGCAGACCCTGCGTACCGAGACCAGCAAGGCCGAGGAGTGACCGGGAGGACTGACAGGCAGGACCGAGGAATCGGTGGTCAACGGACGCGGGCGAGCGTGCCGAGGTAGAGCTCGATCACCTTCTCGTCGTGCAGCAGGGCCGCACCTGTGCCGGTGTACGCGTTGCGGCCCTGGTCCAGGACGTAGCCGCGGTCGCAGAACTGTAGGCACCTGCGGGCGTTCTGCTCGACCATGAGCACGGCTACGCCCGCGCTGTTGATCATTCTGCACCGGTCGAAGACGTGGTCCTGATGGAGCGGTGACAGGCCGGCAGACGGCTCGTCGAGCAGCAGCAGTTGCGGCTCCATCATCAGGGCGCGGGCCATCGCGAGCATCTGGCGTTCGCCGCCGGACATCGCGCCGGCCTTCTGCTTGCGGCGGTCGGCCAGAACGGAGAAGAGCTCCTCGACGGCTGCGACCCGCCGCGCGTGGTCCTTGGGCCGCAGATACACGCCCATCCGCAGGTTCTCCTCGACGGTCAGCGTGGGGAACACGTTCTGCAGCTGCGGTACGTAGCCCACGCCCCGCCGGACCAGCTCGTGCGCGGGCCGGCCGGTCACATCCTCGCCGCGCAGCCGCACGGTCCCGCCGCGCACCTGCAGCAGCCCGAAGACGGCCTTGACCAGCGTCGACTTGCCGGCGCCGTTGGGGCCGATCACGCCGACCACCTCGCCCGGTCGCACCTCGACGCTGCATCCACGCAGCACATCGACACCGGGGACGTACCCGGCGACGATGTCGTCGGCCGCCAGCACCGGTGCCTGCTCCTCGGCGGACATCGCTACTCCTCCTCGCCCTTCTCCTCGGTCGCCTCCGGCTCGTCGTGCTGCTTGCCCAGGTAGGCGTCCACTACGGCGGCGTTCCGGCTGATCGTGTGCGGTGGGCCCTCGGCCACCAGTCGGCCGTCGGCCATGACGGCCACCCAGTCGCTGATGCCCATCACCACGTCCATGTCGTGCTCTACGAAGCACACCGTCAGCCCCTCGTCGCGCAGCTGCGTGATGTGTCCGAGCAGCGACTGGGTCAGCGCGGGGTTCACCCCGGCCATCGGCTCGTCGAGCAGGAGCATGACCGGCCGGGCCATCAGCGCGCGGGCCAGTTCCAGCAGTTTGCGCTGACCACCGGAGAGCGTGCCGGCATGGTCGTCGCGCAGTGGACCGAGCCGGAAGCGGTCCAGCAGTTCGTCGGCCCGGCGCTCGAACTCCCGCTCCTGGCCGCGCCACAGCGGTCGCAGCAGCGCGGGCAGCACCCGCTCGCCGCGTTGCCCGGGCGCGGCGAGCAGCAGGTTCTCCAGCACCGTGAGCCGGGCGAGCGCCCTGGAGAGCTGGAACGTACGGACCAGTCCCCGCTGCGCCACCCGGTATGCCGGGGTGCCGGTGAGCAGCTGTCCGTCGAACGACCAACGGCCGCCGTCGGCCCGGTCGAACCCGCTCACCACGTTGAACAGAGTGGTCTTGCCGGCGCCGTTGGGGCCGATGAGCGCCGTGATGGCCCCACGCTGCACCTCCAGGTGCTCGACCCACACGGCGACGAGGCCGCCGAAGGTACGGGTCACCTGGTCCAGGACCAGCAGCGGGTCGGGCTTGCGCACCCCCGGCTCGGGGGCGACCGCGGAGAGCCGGCCCGGGCGGGATACGACAGGGTCAGCGGCCACTGAGCAGCATCTCCTTCCGGCTGCCGAGGATGCCCTGTGGCCGGAACGCGACCAGCAGGATCAGGGCGACCCCGACCAGGGCGAAGCGCACCGCGCCGACCTCCGACGTGCTGATGAGGTCCGGCGAGATGTACTCGGCGTCGATGGCCTGGCGCAGCGCGCTGTCGAGGAAGCTGAGGACGAACCAGAACAGGATCGAGCCGACGACCGGCCCGAGGATCCGCCCTGCACCCCCGAGGATGAGCAGCGTGTACAGGAAGAACGTGACGCCCGGATCGTAGTTGTCCGGGTTCACGGACTGCACCTGGATCGCCTGCATCATGCCTGCGACCGCCCCGATGACGCCGCCGAGCACGAGGCTCTGCATCTTGTACGCGTAGACGTTCTTGCCGAGGCTGCGCGTGGCGTCCTCGTCATCACGGATCGACCGGATGACACGGCCCCAGGGGCTGTGGATCAGCAGGGCCAGCAGACCTCCGACCACGAGCACCAGCGCCCATCCGACGATCATCACCCAGAGGTCGCGGGAGCTGAACCTCACGAGCCACACGCCGTAGGTGCCGGGCTCGATGGGGCTGAGTTCGTAGAAGTCGTTCGCGAATCTCTGCAGCCCGAACACCCCGCCGGTGACCGGCTCGGCCCAGCTGGATCGGTAGAACAGCCGTAGCGCCTCCCCCGCCGCGATCGTGGTGATCGCGAGGTAGTCGGCGCGCAGCCGCAGGGTGGGCAGGCCGAGGAGCAGGGCCAGCACGATCGCGCAGGCGATTCCGCCCAGGACGCCGAGCCACATCGGGCCGTCGTACGTCGACACCGTGATGGCGAGTCCGTAACCGCCGACCAGCATGAATCCGACCTGTCCGAAGTTCAGCAGCCCCGTGTAACCGAAGTGCAGGTTCAGCCCCATCGCGGCGAGGGCGTAGGCGGCGGCGATGGGGCCGATTCCGGAGCGGAGTGCGTCGGAGACGATGGCCGAGAAGTCCATGGCGCGCTCCTCACCCGACGCGTTCGGCCCGGCCGAGGATGCCCTGCGGCCGGACGAGGAGGACGAGGATGAGGACGAGCAGCGCCCAGGCGTACTGCAGGTCGACCGGGAACCACAGGGTGGACATCTGGGCGACGATGCCGACGACGAGGCTGCCGACCATCGCACCGTAGGCGGAGCCGAGGCCGCCGAGGATGACCCCCGCGAACATGAGCAGCAGGAGCTTGAAGCCCATGTCCCAGGTGACGATCTCCACCAGGCCGAAGAAGACCCCGCCGAGTGCGGCCAGTCCACCGGCCAGCATCCACACGAACAGCACCACCCGCTGCACGTCGATGCCCGACGCCTCCGCGAGGTCACGGTTGGCAGAGACGGCCCGGACGGCCGTGCCGATCCGCGTCTTCTGCAGGAGCGCGGCGATGCCGAGCAGCACCAGCACGGCGAGCAGGGTGACCGTGAGGTCCCGAGGGGTGATGCCGGCCGGGCCCAGGTCGATCGTGCTCTGGATGTCGTACTGCGCGTAGGAGGCGGGCCGGGTTCCGTACAGCACGAGTACGACGTGGCGCAGCAGCAGCGAGAGCCCGATGGTGACGATGAACATGTTGATCAGCCCGGTACCCCGAGCCCGCAGCGGGCGCCAGATGCCGCGATCGACCGCACCGCCCAGCAGGGCGCCGAAGACCACCGCGGCGAGGGCGGCGGGAATCAGGTGCCAGCCCGGGCCGGCGGCGGAGGCGTTGAGGAAGAACGCGAAGGTGGCGCCGATCGTGACGAACTCACCGTGCGCGAAGTTGATCAGGTGGATGGTGCCGAAGATCAGCGAGAGCCCGACCGATGTGATCGCGATGATCACTCCGAACTGGATACCGTCGATCAGCGCCTGCAGAGCGCGCGCGGCGAACGTGGGTCCGCGCGGGACTTCCTCACCCTGCGCCCGCGCGGAGATCGCGGGCACCATTACGAGGGCCAGGGCGAGGGCCGGTACGAGCATCCGCTGATAGCGCACGATGGTTCCGGTACGTCACGAACGTCCCTTATGGGCTCAGTGTAAGCGCAGGTCGGGGCGGTGACACGGGCAGTGGGCCGGTGTGGGTGCCCGCGGAAAACTCAGGTCAGGCTCGACGGAACGATCCCGTAGCGGCGCATCTTGCGGTACATCGTGGCGCGGGAGATCCCGAGGTCCTGGGCGGTCCGCTGGACGTTGGAGTCGCGGTCCATCAACCCACGCAGAATGGCGTCACGTTCCAGCGCCTCGATGGTCGTGAGGACCTTGTTCGACGACACCCGGCATTCCGGCGGCAGGTCCTCCGCATGGATCGCCTGGCCCGAAGGCCGCCGCGCCAGGCCCCGGATCACCGACTCCAACTGCCGTACGTTTTCCGGCCAGGGACATCGCTGCAGCAGGGTCAGCGCATCCGGGGAGAACCCGCTCGCACCGCTCGGCCGGTACTTGCGCAGGAAGAACCGCGCCAGGTGCTCGCTGTCCCCATAACGATGACGCAGGGCAGGTACCTCCACCAAGGCGCCGCAGAGCTGGTCGAGCTCGTCGTCGGCGCCGACCATCGACGGCTGGCTGGTCATGACCAGTTGCCCGGTCTCGCTGCCGTCCCACCGCGCCAGCAGGTTCGTCAGCCGCTGCCGCTGCTTGTCGCCCAGCAGGTGGACATCGCGCAGGACGAGCACGTTGGACGGCACGACGAGCAGCTCCTCGATGTCGTGCAGCCAGCGCTCGGTGACGGCAGGCGAATCCGACAGTGGCGCTTCCCGTATCTCCAGCCGACGCCCGGCGCCGTGGGCTCGGTGCAGGGCCTCGACCAGCGTCCTCTTACCGACGCCGGCTTCGCCCAGCAGATGAAGCCATGTCCCGGCGACGAACGCTGCTTCGCTGTCGGCGACCGCGCGCAGCCAGTGCGGGGACGAGCCCACCAGTCCCAGGTTGGAGCGTACCGGCGCGGCGGAAACCGCAGGTGTGGGCTGGGCCCTTCCGATCAGCCGGACTCGGAAGACGGCGCCCGCGTCGCTGTCCTCGCGCCGGCAGCGACTGACCTTCAGCTCGGCGACCCGCCCCGAGGGCAGGGCGATGCTGCGGGTCCCCTCCAGCCTGTGATGGTCGGCGATCTCACGGGCGTGGTCGAGCAGCGCATCGTGGTCGGGCCCGGTCACGGCGGCGCGGAGCTGCTCGTTCATCATGACGACGTCGCGGTTGAGTGCCAGCACGGGGCCCGGGCGCGTCGAGGAGCACGCCTCCATGTAGTCCTGGAAGAGGGCCCGCTCGCGCCGCGAGGTGATCGCCGCGATCTCGGCCTCGATCTGGGCCGCGACCGAGCGGGCGAAGGCCATCAGCATGCCGTCGGAGCCCTGGCGGATGGTGGTGAGGTTGAACGCTCCCAGCAGGCTGCCACGGGTGGGATGCAGGATCGGTACGGCCGCGCAGTGGAAGTCCCGCAGCTCTTCGACGTAGTGCTGCCTTCCGGCGATGACGACGGGGCGGCCGCTGGCCAGCGCGGTCCCGATGCCGTTGGTGCCGACGTAGCGCTCGGAGAACACATGGCCCGGGGCCAGACGCACGCGGTTGAGGTGCGTCGTCAGGCCGTCGTGGGACACCTTCCGGGACAGTACGACGCCGTTCCGGTCGGTGATCATGGTGGAGACCGGGTCGTCGGCGAGCTGCTCGTGCAGCGTGTCCAGGATGGGCAGCGCCGCCCTGGCAAGGGGGCTGTCCAGATTGGGGTTGTCCAGGTAGGGAGCGTCGAGGCTGCCCGACTTCACCTTGTACTCGATCGAGCGTTGCCATGAGGCGACCACGAGTGGCCTGGCGCTCGGATCGTTGGTGGCTTCCAGATAGAGCTCTCTGGCTGTGCTCAGTGAGTTTCCGGGTTGATGTCGGGGCATTTAACACTCCCGTGCGGCGCGCGTCACGTTCCTCGGTGCAGTGATTGGAACAGCTCGGCTGCGTCGCGCCTACGGCGTGTACCACATTGAGACATCCGCGGACGGATTCTGAGACATCGACCTGCGATCGGCCGCCTGTGTAATCGGCGCACCACCCACCCCGCCGACTCGCAGGGAGCCGCCATGAAAGCCGTGCAGGTCATCGAGTACGACGAGCCGCCCGTGCTCGTGGACGTACCGGACCCGCAGATCACCGGCCCGCTGGATGTGATCGTGAAGATCGGGGGCGCCGGAGTCTGCCGGACCGATCTGCACATCCTCGAAGGACAGTGGAGGGAGAAGAGCGGGGTCGCCCTTCCGTACACGATCGGTCACGAGAACGCCGGCTGGGTCGCGGAGGTCGGGGAGGCCGTCACCAACGTCGAGGTGGGTGACCCGGTCATTCTGCACCCGCTGGTGACCTGCGGTCTGTGCCGCGCCTGCCGGGACGGCGACGACGTCCACTGCATGAACTCGGCCTTCCCCGGTATCGACACCGACGGGGGCTACGCCGAGTACCTCAAGACCAACGCCCGATCGGTCGTGCCCCTCGCCCCGTCCCTGGAGCCGGCCTCGGTGGCGGCCCTGGCCGACGCCGGGCTCACGGCTTACCACGCCGTCGCCAAGGCGGCCCGGGCCCTGTGGCCCGGTGACAGGGCCGTGGTCATCGGCGCCGGCGGACTCGGACACATCGGCATACAGGTGCTGCGGGCCCTGTCGCCGGTCGAGATGATCGTCATCGACCGCAGCGTCGAGGCCCTCGCACTGGCCAAGGAACTCGGCGCCGACCACACGCTCCTCGCGGACGGCACCGAAGCCGACCGCGTACGGGACCTCACCGCGGGGCACGGTGCGGAAGCAGTCCTGGACTTCGTCGGTGAGGGCGGCGCCGTCGAGACGGGCGTGGCCTGCCTGCGCCGCAACGGCAACTACTACGTCATCGGCTACGGCGGCCACCTCCACGTGCCGACGATCGACGTCATCTCCACGGAGATCAACTTCATCGGCAACCTCGTGGGGTCCTACAACGACCTCTCCGAACTGATGGTCCTGGCGGCCCGCGGCAAGGTCACCCTGCACACCCAGCGCTACCCCCTCGCCTCCTTCCGGCAGGCCCTCGACGACCTGCACGCCGGCGCCGTACGCGGCCGAGCGATCTTGATCCCCTGATACCGCAGGAGAAGCCCCATGCGCAGCAGACCGTACCCGGGCCTGGTCGCCTTCGCGGCCGTAGCGGCCCTGACCGCCACCGCGTGCACCGCCCAGAGCGAGGCTCAGCACAAGCCCAAGGAGAAGGCCGCGCTCTTCAAGCCCGGCTCGCAGATCAGCTACCAGAAGTACGGCAAGAACTACCCGGCGACGAAGGTCAAGGACGTCCCTGGCGCCTGCAGCTACGAGTCGATCAGCCGCAAGGACTACTCCGGACAGACACTGAAGATCATCAGCCATGCCGTCCCGGTCATCGGTGAGCCGACGCAACTGCATGCCAAGCAGTTCGAGGAGATCACCGGCGGGAAGGTCGAGGTGGTCAACGTCCCCTTCGGCGAGCTGCACCAGAAGATCCTCACGCCCCTCCAGGCGGGCCAGCCGGCGTACGACGTCATGTTCTACCCGTCCCTGTGGATCGGCGACATGGCCCCGTACCTGGCACCGGTGCCGGAGAAGTACCTCAACACCACCGGCATGCGGGACGTCACCGTGGCCTACATGGACGTGGCGACCTGGGACGGGAAGGTCGTGCAGTACCCGGTGGACGGTGACCGGCACTACCTCAAGGTCCGCACCGACGTACTGAAGGACCCCAACTGGCAGGCGCAGTACAAGAAGGCCACGGGCAAGGACCTGAAGGTTCCCACGACATGGGCCGAATACCAGGACATAGCCGAGGCCTTCAGCGGCAAGGACTTCGACGGCGACGGCAAGAAGAACTACGGCAGCGCCGAGGTCACCAAGCGCGACGACCTCACCTTCTCCGCGTTCATCAGCCGGGCGGCACCGTACGTGAAGAACCCGGACGTCAAGGGCGGTGTCTTCTTCGACGTCGAGACCATGAAGCCGCTGATCAACACGCCCGGCTTCGTGCGCGCCCTGGAGGACATGGTCAAGGCCAAGTCCACCTGGGCACCCGGCGGCGCCAACTTCGGCCTGGGGGACGAGATCTTCTCCTTCGGAGGCGGCCAGACGTTGATGTCCTACTCCTGGGACGACGCCTTCATCCAGGCCCAGCAGCCGGACAGCAGGATCCGCAACAGCGTTGAGGCGGCGCCGCTGCCGGGCTCGTCGGAGGTCTACAACCGCACCACGAACTCGTGGGACAAGAAGCCGAACAAGGCGGCCTACTTCACCTGGGGATGGACCTCCGCAGTGACCAAGGCGTCCAGCCACCAGGAGATGGCCTTCGACTACCTGTGCTTCTTCAGCAACGAGGCCAACACCGCGCTCGACCTGACCATCGGACGCTTCGGCGTCAACCCCTACCGCATCTCCCACTTCGACCCGGTGTTCTGGGAGGAGCAGGGCTGGGACAAGGACGTCGCCAAGGCGTACGTGAACACCCTCTCCGGCATGGAAGAGAACCCCAACCGCGTCTTTGACCTGCGTGTCCCCGGTGTCAACCAGTACATGTCCGCGCTGGCCGGCGGCGTCGCCGCGGCGCTGGCCGGCCAGGAGTCCCCGCAGCGGGCACTGGACGGCGTGGCCGTGGAGTGGGCCAAGATCACCGATCAGATCGGCAAGGACAAGGTCCGAAGCGCCTACCGCAACGTGGTCGCGCTCGAGGACAAGTCCTGATCCGAACGCAGGGCGCCCCGGGTAGCCGGTCCGCACCGGCCGGCCCCCCGGGGACTCCCGCCCCCTTCCGCAAGGAGAACCATGGACGGCCTGCGCCGGCACAAGAGCATGTTCCTGCTGCCGGGACTGCTCACGCTCTTCCTGATCATCATTTTCCCGCTTCTGTTCACCATCCGCGTCAGCTTCTCCGGCTGGAACGTCAGCAACCCTCAGATGGACTTCATCGGAGGGGCCAACTACACAGCGATGCTGCACGACAGCCGCTTCTGGGCCTCCATCACCCGGCTGATCCTGCTGGCGGGCGGCACGGTCCTGATCCAGTACCTCATCGGGTTCGGCATGGCTCTGCTGGTCTGGCGCGAGGTACGCGGCCGCAGATTCTGGCGGGTGCTCTTCCTCGTCCCCATGATGACCACGCCCGTGGTGATGGCCGCCATCTGGCAGACGATCTTCCATGAGTCGCTGGGACCGGTAAACGACCTGCTGGGGATGCTGGGCCTGACGGAAATACCTTGGCTCACCGAGTCCGGTCCGGCCCTGTTCGCGCTGATGACCGTCGAGGTCTGGCAGTGGACCCCCTTCATGTTCCTGTTGCTGCTGGCCGGCCTGCTCAGCCTGCCCAAGGAACCGTTCATGGCCGCCGCGATCGACGGCGCCGGCACCTGGCGCACCTTCTGGAAGGTGACCTTCCCGCTGATGGCACCGGTCTCGGTCGCGGCGGTCATCATCCGGCTGATCGAGGCGTCCAAGCTCTCCGACAGCGTCTACGTCCTGACGTCCGGCGGGCCGGGGTCCTCCACGGAGACCCCGGGTTACTACCTGTACATCCAGGGGCTCCGGGACCAGCAGACCGGCTACAGCGGCGCGATGTCCCTGACCTACCTCGTCCTGATGATCCTCACGCTCACGGTCGTCGCCGCCCTGCTCACCAGGGCCCTCAAGCTGAAGGGGGACTCATGAGGTCGCGCCTTTATCCCATGTTCAAGTACACCGTGATCGCCTTGTGGGCCTGCTTCGTCGCGGGACCGTTCTTCTGGGCGATGACGACCAGCTTCAAGAACGCCAACGCCGTCCAGGGCGGCCCCACATACGTCCCCTGGGCCCAGTTCGAGCCCACCCTCACCGGCTGGCGCAACATCTTCGGCGGAGCCGGCGGCATCGATGTGATCGATCCCTTCATCAACAGTGCCATCGTCACGATCGCCGCGTCCGCCATCAGCCTGGCGCTGGGGTCGCTGGCCGCCTACGCGCTGTCCCGGTACCGGTTCAGGCTGGGCTTCATCAAGAACAGCGACATCGTCTTCTTCTTCGTCTCCCAACGCATCATGCCGCCCGTCGTCCTGGTGATCCCGTTCTTCTACCTCCTGCAGTGGGGTGGCCTCCTGGACACCATCCCGGGCCTGGTCATCGTGACGGTCGCGCTCCTGCTGCCGATCGCGGTCTGGGTGATGGTGGACTTCTTCAACGGCATCCCCCGGGAGATCGACGAAATGGCGATGCTGGAGGGCTACCCACCGTTCCAGACCTTCGTACGGGCGATCCTGCCGAACTCCCTGCCCGGGCTGACCGTCGCGGCGATGTTCTGCGCCGTGTTCGGCTGGAACGACTTCTTCTTCGCCTTCCGGCTGACCTTCACCGAGGTCCAGACCCTGCCCCAGGCCGTCGTCGCCCTCAACTCCTCCATTCCACCCTGGTGGACGCTGTCCGCCGCCGCACTGTTCGGCGTGGCACCACTGATCCTGCTCGCCCTGTGGGTGGAGCGCCTGCTGTCCAAGGGGAACCTGTCGGGAGCCGTCCGATGAACCTCAACGCCACTGATCTGTGCCTGACCGTCGACGGCGTCGACCACCTCAACAACGTGACCGCCACCTTCCGGCCGGGACGGCTCCACACCGTCATCGGCCGGACCATGGCCGGGAAGACGACGCTGCTGCGGGCCCTGGCCGGCCTGCAGAAGGTGGACTCCGGCTCGCTGACCCTGGCGGGAGCCGACTTCCTGAAGACGCCGGTGTGGCGGCGCGACACCGCCATGGTCTACCAGCAGTTCATCAACTACCCGCATCTCAATGTGTTCGACAACGTGGCCTTCCCACTGAAGCGGGCCAGGCTGTCACGGGACGAGATCCGGCGACGGGTCCGGCAGGCCCTCGCGAGCGTCGGGCTCGCGGACTTCGAGAAGCGCAAGCCCGCCCAGCTCTCCGGCGGCCAGCAGCAGCGCGTCGCGATGGCTCGCGCCCTGGCCCGCGGTACCGGCATCCTCCTGCTCGACGAGCCACTGGCGAACCTGGACTACAAGTTGCGCGAACAGCTGCGCGACGAGTTCAAGGCCCTCTTCTCGGACCAGGGCGACGCGATCGTCATCTACACGACCACCGAACCCGCCGAGGCGATGATGCTCGGGGACGTGGTGCTGGTCATGCACGAGGGGCGGATCCTCCAGACCGGCACCCCGCAGGAGGTCTTCGAACGCCCGGCGACCACCACGGTGGCGTCCATCGTCAACGACCCGCCCATGAACATCTTCGCGGGCCGGCTCGAGGGCGGCCAGGTCACGGTGGCCGGCTTCCAGGCCACGCACGTCTCCGCGCACCTGGCCGACCTGCCCGACGGTGCCTACCAGTTCGGCCTGCGCGCCACCGACGTCAGCCTGGCTTCCAGCGGAGTCGAGGGCGAAGTGACGTACGTCGAGATCTCCGGCTCCGAGACCTTCGTCCATGTGGTCGTCGGCGAGACCCCCTTCGTCGTACAGATCGAGGGCATCCACGACCTCGCCCTCGGCGACCTGGTCAAACTCCGGCTCCGTCCCGACCGGCTGTTCGCCTTCGACGAGCAGGGGGCGCTCGTGCGGACACCTTCATACGATCTCGTTTCAGTGGAAGGGCGTTGACATGGCGCAGTTGGACATCGTCGACGTCGGGCACGCGTACGCCCCGGGCGCCGAGGAGGAGCGGTGGGCTCTGAAGCCGCTGCAGCTGACCTTCGAGTCCGGCAAGACCTACGCGCTGGTCGGACCCTCGGGCTGCGGCAAGACGACGCTGCTGAACATCCTGTCCGGCCTGGTCAGACCGTCCCGGGGGCGGGTGCTGTTCGACGGCGTCGACGTCACCGCCCTGCCCACGAAGGCGCGCAACATCGCCCAGGTCTTCCAGTTCCCCGTCATCTACAAGTCGATGACGGTCTACGACAACCTTGCCTTCCCGCTGCGGTGCCGGCGCTGGGACAAGGCGAGGATCGACGCCAAGGTCCGCCAGGTCGCCGAGGCCCTGGACCTGCACGACCGGCTGGGGCAGCCCGCTCGCGGGCTCACCGCCGACGACAAGCAGCTGATCTCACTCGGCCGCGGCCTGGTCCGTGACGACGTGGCGGCCGTCCTGATGGATGAGCCGCTCACGGTGATCGACCCGCAGCTGAAGCACTCGCTGCGGCGCAGGATCCGGGAGATCACCGAGCAGTTCCGGCCGACGGTGATCTATGTGACGCACGACCAGTACGAGGCGATGAGCTTCGCACAGGAACTGCTCGTCATGAAGGACGGCCGCGCCGTGCAGCAAGGCACCCCTGAGCAGTTGTTCGAGGCGCCCTCGTCCACCTATGTCGGCTACTTCATCGGCTCACCGGCGATGAACTTCCTGACCCTGGACCGCGGCGACGGGCCCTTCGCGCTGGGCGGCCGGCCACTGTCCGTCGCCTGGGACGTCCCCCGCGGCACGACCGAGGTCCAGGTCGGCGTCCGGCCCGAATACGTCAAGATCGTCACGGACCCCGGCCCCAACACCTTTCCCGGCCGGCTGCGGAGCGTCAGCGACCACGGCGCGCAGCGCGTGCTCGAGGTCGAGGTCGCCGGGCAACCCGTCAGGGTCAAGAGGCCGCGGGAGGACGGAGTGCCAGTCCGCGAGGAGGTCCTCGTGCAGCTGCCGCGCGCCAAGGTCCTGCCGTACGCGGACGGTAAGTTGGTACTCCGGTCGTAACGAGCCGTCCGCCATTGGCGCGACGCGTTCGGTGTCGCGAAGTCCGCAAGCCGGCACCGACAAGGGAGCTCGTACGATCCCTTCGCCAGTCCTGATGGCACGGCCAGAACGCGAGCAAGGCCCACCTGTCCCTGGATCGGTTCGTCGTCCTGCCGGGTCGGACACCACGCCTGTTGCGATGCAGGGTGCACAATCTTCAACTAAGGAATTCCGTGATCTTCATTACCGCCAAGTTCCGAGTCCGTCCCGAGCACGCCGACCGATGGCCCGAGATCACCGCTGACTTCACCGGGGCGACGCGCGCCGAGCCCGGCTGCCTGTGGTTCGAATGGTCGCGCAGCGTGGACGAGCCGACGGAGTACGTCCTGGTCGAGGCCTTCCGCGATGACGAGGCCGGGGCCGCACATGTACAGTCCGCGCACTTCAAGGCTGCGCAGCAGACGCTGCCGCCCCATCTGGTCGAGACGCCGCGCATCGTAAACGCGACGATTCCGCAGGATGACTGGTCGCTCCTTGGGGAGATGGCGGTCCCAGCCCGGGAGTAACACATGCTGTCCAAGCGTCAGGGAGCAGTGCGCCCACGGCATGACGGCCACTGCTCCCCGCCGTCCGCTGCGGTCGCGGCCAACGGCGTGCTGCCGACTTCCTCACCCTGCTGCGCCGGCCGGTGGCGGCATTCCTGCACGCCCAGGCGGTCGTGGTCCCCTGCGACCACGACCAGATCCACCACGCCCGCACAGTCCGCAAGTTCATCGCCGCCCATCCCGGGGTGCACCTGTGGTACGACGCCCGCTACAGCCGGCCGCATCACGACCCGCCCTCACTCCCACGCCCCCGACAGCATCCGGGCCACGACCGCGCTCAGTACGCGCACGCCATTCGTCGAGCCCGGGTCGATGCCGGTCAGCTCCCGTACTCGGCGGAGGCGGTAGTCGACGGTGCGGGTGTGGACGTTGAGGGCCGTGGCCGTGGTGCCCCGGTGCATGTCGTGGTGGTAGTAGGCGTCGAGTGTGAGAAGGAGGTCGGAGCCGTCCTGCAGGCGGCGGGCCACCGTGCGGAGCCAGTCGTCGACGAACGGGATGTCCGCGACGGCGAGTTCGACGAAGACGTCCGCCACGGTGTGCGCCCGCAGTCGGGCGGACGGTCGGCTCAGCGGGGCCGCCCTGCTGATCCGGCGGGCGCGTTCGAGGGCGCCGGTGAGGTCGGCGAGCGGTGCGGTGGCGGTACCGACGGCGCAGGGGCGGGCGAGGGCCTGGGCGAAATCCCGTACGAGTGCGGGTAAATCGGGCCCGTCGGGTAACAGGTCGTGGGAGTCGGATGGACCGGGCAAGAGGTCGGGTACCGTTTTCCCGGCGTCGGACGGACGCGGAGCCAGGACGACCAGTTCTCCCCTCTCGTAACCGTTTTCCGGGGCCCACGTCACAGGTACTCGGTGCGTTTTCACCAGGGTCTCGATCTCGTTTTCCAGGGCGGGATCGGCGACGGTCGGACGGTCCGGCACACGGAAGACGGTTACCGCGTAATAGTCGGACACATCCATGTCCACCACCGAGGCGAGTTCGGCGGCCACAGAATCCCCGGCCAGCAATGACCGGGCCAGCAGGGCAACCTGCTCGGCATACGGCAGCCGGCGCCGCAGCACCGTCACGAATCCTTGGCGGTAGGCGCCGATGCCGCGCTCGCCCTGCAGGGCGAACCAGGTCATCATCCGCATCAGTTCCTCGACACTGCCGCCGCGCTGGGTGGCGGTGACCTCGTTGATCTCGCGCAGCATCAGCGCGGTGTGCACCCGCAGCACCCGTTGTCGCGCGTCGAGCGACATGCCCGCCCCGGCGCGCAGCTCGCCCATCGCGGAGATGTAGCTCAGATCGTCGTCCCTCAACTCGGTGTTGTCCGGCGACAGTTCGTCCGTGCGACGACGGAACCAGACCGCATGCTCCAACGTCTGCGCCATGGCGCGCGGATCCGTGTCCAGGATCCCGAACTCCGGGATCTCCCGTACATACGTCTCGACCTCCCTGCGGGCGTTGGCCGTCGCCCGCCGGGCCAGCTCGGCGAAGAGGCTCCCCATGAGCGGTGAGCATGCCATTCCGCCCGAACGGGCGGACAGACGAAATCCGGACGCCGTTTATCACTTCGCATAAATCCATGACGGGCGTATCGCCGGAGCCTTTGTCACTGTGCACAGAATTACCGGACTGGGGCGTTTCCGCCACCGGTTCCGCTTGTAGAGGCGGAGTGAAGTAGGTTTAATGGGGGCCATGTACCCGCCCGTTGGGGGAGAACCACGGTGATCATTCCGGCGCGATTTCTGGCGATCGGTACGGGCTGGGCACAGTAATTTCTCATCCGCACGTCACTCGTGACGCCACACGTTGGCGTTTTCTCAAACGGGAGGGAAAAACCGATGAAAGCGGGCATGAGAAAGAGAATCGCGGCGGCGCTCGCGGTCATGGCTACGTCGACGGCGCTCATGCTGAGCGCACCGGGCTCCGCCTCGGCCGCGCCCGCAGCCGCCCCCAGCCTTCGCGCGTTCGGCATCAGCGGTGACGGCACCCTGATGGCCACGTTCACGACCGACCGTCCGGACGTGCTCAACTGGGTGCGGGTCATCACCGGGCTCAGCGGTGACACCGCCCTGGTCGGCATCGACTTCCGGGTCCAGGACGGCCTGATGTACGGCGTCGGCAACAAGGGCGGTATCTACACCATCAAGACCCCGCCGGCCACCACGGACGTCGTCGTCACCAAGGTGTCCCAGCTCCAGTACGCGCTGAACGGCACGACATTCGGCGTCGACTTCAACCCTGCGGCCGACCGGCTCCGCGTGATCAGTGACAATGGCCAGAACCTGCGGCACAACCTGAACGATCACACCACCATCCAGGACCTGAACCTCACGACCCCACCGACCGAGGGCACGACCAAGGGCGTCACAGCCGCCGCGTACACGAACAACGACCTCAACGCGGCCACCGCGACCACCCTGTTCGACGTCAACACGACCAGCGACCAGGTCGTCATCCAGTCCCCGGCCAACAACGGCACACTCGCCCCGACCGGCAGCCTCGGCATCGACGCCCAGCTCAAGGCCGGCATGGACATCTACAGCACCCTGAGCGGCGGCAAGACGGTCGACAACGCCGCCTTCGCCTCCCTCACCCCGTACGGCGCCAGCACCCCGACGCTCTACACGGTCAACCTGCTCACCGGTGCGGTGACCCCGATCTACCAATTCCCGCTGAACATCACGGACATAGCCATCTCCCTCACCGGCAGCTGATCCCCTCCCGCACAGCGCCTGCTCGCCGCGGCCGGGTCGCTCATTCCCGGTTCGCGGCGAGATCCAGGGCGATGTCGACGATCAGCAGCGGGGCGGCCCTCGGTCTGAGCAGGGCGGCCGGAGACCTCCGGCCGCCCCCACCGATCCCGCCTCTGGGAAGCTGCGCATGGCGGACTGCGAAGTGCCACCAACTCATCCAGAGAGACGACGGCGGCTTCGTCCTTCTGGCCAGTCTGGCCGCGTGCTTCTTCGTAGTTGAGCCTCAACCGCCCTTGGTTCAGGCAGGCCCGGGTCGGCGCCACGGGGACTGCCCGCGAGTCGAGTGACGCGGCTCATGGGGGCTGGCTCCTACAGCCCCGACGATGAACGGCACGATCCCGGGAACGTCGGGGACTGGCAACTCTGGTACACCGTCGAGCGGCTCTGACCCTGCCGCGCTCGCCGGGGGGGGACGGAAGCACACGCAGCGGGCGTGGCCGGACAGCGGCACGCCCGCGCAGCGTTTCCAGCGTGCGCGCATGTCGACTCCCTGCTGGGGCGGCGTATGGCCAAGGCTTGGCGGAGGCGCCCATCGAGATGACGAAAGTGCCGAACTGCGGCCACGTACCGTCGTCGAGCCGGCGGTGACCGTCAACAACTGGTGGTTCTGTTGACTGGGTCCGCCACCACGTGTCACTCAGGGCCGAGAGCCCCTTGCTTCACGGGAGGGCAAGGACGTTCACCGATTCGCGGCTCTGCGCCGGACGGTTCACGGGTCAGCCGGTGCCAGCGGCGCGGCGCGTTTGCCGGTTCCCCCGTTGGCGCCACTCATGGAAGGGGGCGACCCTTGCCAGGCCAGGGTGGACGTCCGCCAGGCCGTCGGCGAAGTCGGCGGCCAGCGTGGTCAGCATGGCCATGAGTTCACCCTGAGGAAGTCGCTCCCACTCCGGGTCCGGCACCCACTGTGTGCGCGAGGCGCAGTGAATGGCCACGGCCTCGCCTTCCGGGCGGAAGGTCAGCGTTCTCTCGACGCCCTGGGAGTAGAGGTCGATCTCCACCTCCCGATGCGCCCTCAGCCCCGCAAGCAGATCCGGGAACTGCTCCATGAACGCGGACAGGTCGTACGCCACGTCGAGCGGCCACTCCGGCGTACCGAAGCCGCTCATGTGGAAGCTGCCGCCCCCGGCCTCGGCGAGAGCTTCGCACGCCTCCATGACCAGGGTTTCGTACTCCGCGTCCGGTTCCGGAGGGACCGGGGCGCCGGCAGGGGCACCCCTGGGTACAGGTGGGCGGAACGAAACCGAAAAGCTCATGACCTCAAGTTTCCTATTATTCCAGGTCAACGACCGGGTATGCCGTGCGATAGAGCCCGCCCGGGCCCGGGACGAGGGTAGCCGCCCGGGCAGCGACGATGGCTCCGTCCGGCATGATCACCTGTCCGAGCCCCTCCGGGATGGGCACCGTGCGGGGGCCGGAGCCGGGTACGTGCGCGCTGCGCAGGAACTGCGCGGCGGCGTCGTTGTCCAGCCACTGCCCTTGCTGGTTGCCGGTGCTTCGGGCGCGATCGGTCAGCTTCTTCGTGTTCTTCGCGCCTGCGCCATGGGTCTTGAAGCTGTGCCCGAAGGTCTTCACGCTCTTGGCCGACCAGTTCACACAGTCTTCGTCACCGGCGGTCTTGGCGGTCTGCGCCGCAGGCCAGGCCGACGGGTTGTGGCCTGCCAAGGCTGCGGTGTGCCGGACTTCCTGGACGCCGCCTCGGACCGGATCCTCGGCGATGCCGGGGATGTGGTGGGTCGCCCCCGAGGCGCCGCGGGAGGTGGGGCAGTTCGCGCCGTCGCGTTCCTGCCGCACCTTGTCGACCAGCCTCTTGACCTCGATCGTCGCCAGGGCGCGGGCGGTGATCAGGGTGTCGGCGCGGTAGGGGACCTGATACTGGACCGGGCGGCCGCCGCTGGCCCGGGAGCGGGCCCGTGCCTCGGCCTTCTTCTGCGCCTCGACCGAGGCGAAGGTGGGACCGGCGCCAGGGCTGGAACAGGACAGACTGCCGGAGACGCTGGTGCTGGTGACCGCGAAGGAGCTTTGCGGGCTGGTGCACTGGCCCGCGGGCCTGCCGTCGATGCTGAAGGAGGCGGTCATCACCGCGGTGACCTTGCCGTCCACCAGACGGCTCTTGGCACTGGTGGTGATCTGCCCGGCGAAGCTGTTCCTGGCCGTGCACCCGCCTGGGCCGCAGTGCACCGTTCCCGAACCGGTTAGGTTCAGGGTGATGCCCCTGTCGGTGGCGTTGTTCAGCTCCTTTGCCTGCTTCTCCAGGGTGTCGAACATGGTGTCGGCGGCATCCCCGGTGACGGGCGCCAGGTCCAGGCCGTCGGAATCGCTGCCTTTGAGTGGGCCGTCCGTCACCTCGGGGGTTTTGAAGGGGTCCTCGTCCTCGGAGGCTCTCTGGGCCGTGGCGTGAGCGAACCGGGCCGAGGCCGGCTCAGTCGCGCCACCGGAGGCCTTGGCCGGCCAAGAGGGGCCGTAGGGCTCCATGCGCAGCAACCGGTGGGGCTTGTTCTCGGTGACGAGGAGACGGCCCATCGAGGTGTCCAGCGCGAGGGCGGGAGTGCCGTTCACCGTGGGCGGCTTGGCGGATTCGCTGGGTGCAGGCGTGTTCTCCAGCGCGTTCAGGGCCTTGGCGAGCTGGATCGCGAGCAGGGCCGGGGACGGCCTGCGTCCGACGACCTCCTGCGTCTCGCGGATGCCGCTCTCCTCCGCGACCGCCCATGTGCCGGAGGCTTCCGCGCCTGGCTCCGTACCCTGGGCCAGTCCCTTGTAGCGGGTGAAGGTCCTGCCACCGATGTGCAGGATCTCGCGGTCAAGTCCGCCGCTGCCCAAGCCGCTGGTGCCGAAGCTGCTGCCGGAGGCGGTGACAGTGATGTCCCGCTTCATCAGGCCGACGACGGAGTCCTGGTATCGCAGGCCGGGAGAATCGGCCAGCGCGGCCACGGCCTGCCGGAACGGCCCCAGGTCCCGCTTGGCCTCCGGCGCCTTTGAGCCTGAGGCGTTGTTCCAGACCAGCAGCCCGACGATCAGCGCGACGATCAGCACACCGACGCCGCCGAAGAGCAGGAAGCGCCCGCGCCGCTCGGCGGGCAGCAGTCGCCGTCCCTGCCCGCCCGGCGGCGGAGACGGCCAGCCGTAGGGGGCGCCGTGGGGGGCGGGCGGTGGGGCGGGTAGGCCCTGCCGGGGCGGGCCCTGTGGCGGTGGCCCAAACGCGCCGGGCGGAGCGGCGTATGCGGAGTACTGGGGTGGGGCGGCCGGAAGGGCTGGGAGCGGCGGCCCGAAAGTGCCGGGCTGCGGCTCGTAGGGGGAATCCTGCTGTGGCTGGCCCGTCGGGGGCCGGTGTGCGTCTTCATGCTCCGTCAAGGTGATCCCCCGTGTGGTCCGCGAGCCGCCCTCCAAAGGGGCAGCGCCCTTGCGCCCTGACTCTCATGGCCGCGCCGAAGCCCGGAACGGGTATCGGCGGCGGCAGGATTCGATCGCTACGCAATAGTGTGGAGTTGACGCAGCGTCACGCGCCGCTGCTTTCCGGACATCCGGTCCTGGACGCGTCGCGGGCCGATCGCCCACTTGGCCTGGACCCGGTAACGGCCCTGCGCCGCGGGCTCCACCTTCACGTCCGGATCCGGGATGCCCACCGAGAATGCCTCGACGGTGATCGGCTTGCCCAACTCGGCGGCGTACGCGGAGAACACGGCCGGCGGCCGGGGTCGTGGTGGTGAACTCCTCGACCGACGCGGACCAGCCCAGCGCAAACTCCAGGACAGTCGACTCCCCCGGCGCCTCAGGGAGCGCCGGTCTCCGAACGCGGGTGTCCTGACATGACCGGGACCTCCCGTCCGATGCGGCGTATGGCTGCGCGGCTTGCGCGACTCCACCGCGTACGCCCGTACGGCCCCTTCCCGCACGATCAGCCCCAGACTGCGGCTCTCCCCGGACATCGGCTGCGCCGGCGTCCAGGCCCAGGTTCCCCCGGGGAACTGGTTGCGCGAACCGACCCCAGTCCACTTCGCCCTGTCCTCCGCTACTCGTCCCGCCCCCAGCGAGGCGATCACAGGCCGGCCCGTGACGCAGACAGCGGGCCGGGTGACGGCCACGACCTCGGTGGGGACGTCGCGCCAGGGGGCGCGCCATGTGTTGGAGCGCCGGAGCCGGCTGTCGGTGACGGCTGAGAAGTGAGCCAGTAGCGGCGGAAGCACCTCATGCGTCTGAGCCGTCAAGGAGTCGGATCTCCGCTCCCCGCCGCGTCCACGGACGATGTTCACTCTCAGTCGCTTGCACTCCCCCGGGGCTCCAGCCGCGGTCCGGGCCCGGTGCCGCCTCGCCCAGAGCCGAGCACCCCTTGCCTCCCGCGCGTCGCCGCCGTACGCTCACGGAGCATACCGACCAGACGGTACGTCATTGCAGGCACCGCGGCGCACGCAGACGGGCAGCCGCCGACCGTCCCCCGCCGATCCACCGCGACCGTCTGAGGAGCCGCCGAAGATGAGCACGATCAACCACCAGGTGCGCCTGGCCGCGCGTCCCGTGGGCGACCCTCGGCCCACCGACTGGGAGCACGTGGAGGAGACGGTCGGGGAACCCGGCGACGGCGAATTCCTGGTGCAGGTGCTCTGTCTCTCGATCGATCCGGCGATGCGCGGCTGGATGAACGCGGGCAGGTCCTACATCCGCCCGGTGGAGATCGGTGAGGTCATGCGCGCGGGTGCGGTGGGACGCGTGATCGCCTCTCGGCACTCCGGTTTCGCGGTCGGCGACCATGTGTCGGGGTCCTTCGGTGTGCAGGAGTACTGCCTGTCGGGCGGGCGCAGCGTCACCAAGGTCGATCCGGCAGCGGCCCCCCTGCCCACGTATCTCGGCGCTCTCGGCATGTCGGGCCTGACCGCCTACTTCGGCTTGATCGACATCGGACGTCCCGAGCCCGGCCAGACGGTCGTCGTCTCGGGTGCGGCAGGAGCGGTCGGCAGCGTCGTCGGTCAGATCGCCAAGATCCTGGGCTGCCGGGTCATCGGCATCGCCGGTGGCGAGGCCAAGTGCCGACTCGTGGTCGACGAATTCGGGTTCGACGCCGCGATCGACTACAAGAGCGAGGACGTCCGCAAGGCGCTGCGCGACCAGGCTCCCAGCGGTGTGGACGTGTACTTCGACAACGTCGGTGGCGACGTCCTGGACGCCGTACTGCCACGGCTGGCGCGCGGCGCCCGCGTCATCGTCTGCGGAGCCGTCTCCCAGTACAACAGCGCCTCGCCGCAGGGTCCCGCCAACTACCTGTCGCTGCTGGTCAACCGGGCCACCATGACGGGCATGGTGGTCTTCGACTACGCCGACCGGTACGCCGAGGGCACTGCGCGGCTCGCCACGTGGCGGGCCGAGGGCCGACTGAAGTCCCTCGAGGACGTGGTGTCAGGTGGAGTGGCCGAGTTCCCCGACACCCTGATGCGCCCGTTCCGTGGTGAAAACCACGGCAAGCTCGTGCTGAAGATCGCGGACTGACCGGGCAGAGAGGAAGGAGAAACCGATGAAGGCACTGACCTACCACGGCCGTCACGACATTCGCTACGGGGACGTCCCCGACCCGGCCGTCACCAGCCCCACCGACGCGGTCGTCCAGGTGACCACAGCCGGCATCTGCGGCAGTGACCTGCACATATACGCCGGCAACCCGTTCAGCCCGGAACTCGGCTACACACCGGGACACGAGTGCGTGGGCGTGGTGGTCGACAC
The DNA here is from genome assembly GCF_004028635.1 of Streptomyces cyaneus. GTDB lineage: Bacteria > Actinomycetota > Actinomycetes > Streptomycetales > Streptomycetaceae > Streptomyces > Streptomyces cyaneus. Next base: position 114,699 of record NZ_RQJW01000003.1, read on the forward strand.
CGGTGACCAGGTCACCCGCTTCAAGCCCGGCGACCGGGTCCTGGTGCCCGCCTCGGCCGGCTGCACGCGGTGCCGGTCGTGCGCGGCCGGGTTCACCGCCCGGTGCGAGCGCGCCAAGTCCAGCACAGAGCTCTGCTACGGCGTCAGTCCACAACTCCCCGGCAGCCAGGCCCAGGGCCTCGCGGTGCCGTATGCCGACATCAACCTGGTGCACCTGCCCGAGGGCATCTCCGACGAGGCCGCCGTCGTCCTGACGGACAACGCCCCCACGGCCTGGTACGGCTGCCGCCGTGCCCGCATCCAGCCCGGAGAGACCGTCCTGGTCATCGGCCTCGGCCCGGTCGGCCTGATGGCCGCCCAGTCCGCCTTCGCGATGGGCGCCGCGCGTGTGCTCGGCGCGGACCTGGTCGCGGAGCGCCGCGCCTTCGCCGCCACCTTGGGGGTCGAACCGGTGGAGGGCGCGGACGCGAAGGCCGTCATACGGGAGATGACCGGCGGACGCGGACCGGACGCGGTGGTGGAGGCCGTGGGCTCCGACGCCACCATCGAGCTGGCCCTCAAGGCCGTCAGGCCGGCCGGCCGGGTCAGCGTCATCGGAGTCAGCCAGAACAAGGCATTTCCCTTCCACATGGGGCTGGCTCAGATCAAGGAACTCGAGTTCGCCATCGGGCTCTGCTCGATCCACTACGAACTCCCGGCCCTGATCGCCCTCGCCCAGGCCGGCCGGATCAAGCCGGAGGTCGTGGTGTCCCACCACTTCCCTCTCTCCCAGGGCCCCGCGGCGTACGAACTCTTCGCCAGCCGCTCCGACGGCGTCCGCAAGATCCTTCTCGACCCCACCGGCTGACCCGCCCTCGTCGGTCCGCCGTCGGGTGAGGAACTCGCCGTACCGGCACGGGGGGGGAGGCGGTTCCGGCAGGTATGGCGAGACGGCCTCTCGACGGGCAAGCATGCGTGCGTGGGCGGGGCCCGTCGGCTGTGCGCCTGTGCGCGTGGTGTGGATGGCACTGGGGGCGCTCAAGCGTTGCAAGCACCGACCTGATGGGATCAGGCCTGGTGGGAGCGGATCTGGAGACCGGGGCGGCGCTGATGGACCGTCAGGTAAGAAAGGCCGTCGTCCCCTGCCTCGAGGCTGCGGCGGCTGCCACGCGGGAGCCAGAGCAAGGCTCCTTCCGAGAGGTGCCCAATCCCGTCAGCGCCTGTCACGGTGCCCTCGCCGGCAACGACGAGGAGGAGCACATCGAGGTCCGGCTCGACGTGCGCGTCCACACACCCGCCCGGCGGGAGCTGGACGACATTCGCATCCAGCTGCCGTCCCGCTTCGCTCAGCTTCCACGCGACCCCGGCGGACACCGGTGAGGCGGCGAGGCTGTTGATGTCATACAGCAAGCGCGGAACGGGCGTACGGTCCGGACCGGTTGCTTCGCCACACCCACCCACGTGCCGTTCCTCCCGGTTCCGAACTCACACCGATCATAGGGAAGCAGCACGGCACTGACCGACATCTATCCCCGGCAGCCAAGTCCCAAATCCGTTCCGCCTTCCCGAGCCGCATGCCCGCCACCAGGCCTGTTGTCGAGCTTCCCGTGATCAAGAGAGGCGTCGGTCCGTCGCGGGACGCACGGTCACAGTCGGCGCGTGGCATCCGCCCGTTCGGGTGGGCGTATCAAGCGGCACCGGTACCGCCTCCATTCGGTCATTCTCTACCCGCCAGTAGACACGGACTGCCCTGAATGGAACGCTCGCTCCAGAGCGTGGGTGGTTCACACGCGTCGTGTCTTCCGTCGGCCCTCCCAGCTCGCCGGTGCGCCTCATGGGACGGCGCCGCCTGACCGCCCCGGGCCGGCCACATTCCCCGCAAGCCGCGTACCCCCGCACGAGCCACGTACCTCGCCCCGCGGGCAAGTCCTCGTAGCAACCAAGTCCTCGTACGCCCAGGTCCCTCCCCGAGAGGAGCGCATCGCATGAGGGTCCGAGCCATCCCGGCAGCACTCGCAGCCATCGCCCTCGCGACGGCAGCGCAGCTCGCCGCCCCCGCCGCATCCGCCGCAGCGCCCGCGACCGCCGGGCCGACGGAGTTCACCGTCGACACCACCTCCGACGCGGTGGACGCCGACCCGTCGGACGGCCGTTGCCGTACCGCGTCGGGATCGTGCAGTCTGCGCGCCGCGGTGACGGCCGCCAGTTCCCGGCCGGGCAGCACGATCACACTGCCTCCCGGCCGCTATCGGCTGACCATCCCGCCCGACCCCCGGCTCATCATCGGGTCTCATCCAGACCCCACCACAGGCGACTTGAACGTCGATGCGCCCACCACGATCAAGGGCTCCGGCGCGCGAACCACCGTCATCGACGCCAACTTCCTGGACCGGGTCTTCCGCCTGCGGGCTGACACGTACATGTCGGACGTGACGATCACGGGAGGACGGGCCAGGCAGCGCGAACTGCCCTTCACCGACACCGGTGGCGGCGGCATCGCCAACGAACAGCACCTGACGCTGCGCCGGGTCGCCGTGACCGGGAACTCCGCCGGCTACGGCGGCGGCATCTTCAACATCCCGGACTCCCACCTGGATCTCGTCGACAGCACGGTCAGCGGCAACGCCGCGGGAGAAGCCGGGGGTATCAGATTCGACGACAGCGGCACCGTGACGAACTCGACGATCGCCGACAACCGGGTGACCGACCCCGGCGACCGACCCGGCAGCCTCGGCGGCTACGGCGGAGGCATCGACATTCGCGGCCTGGGAACCGTACAGATCCTCAACTCCACCATCACGGGCAACCGTTCCAGCGACGGCGGGGGCGGAATCAACATCGCGCCGGCCTACCTCGACAGCCTTCCGACACCCCTACCCGACATCGTCGATCTGCCTCTGGGGCACATGAGCCTTCGCAACTCCGTGGTCGCGGGCAACACCGTCGACGGCACGACCGCCGACTGCGAGAAGGCCTTCGCCACCATCACGTCACTGGGCCGCAACATCGACGGCGACGGCAGCTGCCGGCTGACCGCCGCGGGCGATCTGCCCCACCGGGACCCGCTGCTCGGACCGCTCGCGGACAACGGCGGCCCGACGGACACCGCGGCTCTGCTGCCGGGGAGCCCCGCCCTGGACGCGGCCGACGGCTGCCCTGCCACCGATCAACGCGGCATCGCCCGTCCTCAGGGCGCCGCTTGCGACATCGGCGCCTACGAGCACACGCGATGACCGCCGCCCCAGGCCCCCGCCGGTACCAGGAGTGACGACTCGATGAGATTCTCAAGCCTGCGCCACACCCTGACCCGTGGCGCGACCGCCGTCGCAGCCCTTCTGCTGCTGTTCACCACTCCCCCAGCCACGGCCCGCACCGACGCCGGCCACGACTCCCTCCTCGTGCGTACCGACCGCGGCTGGGTGCACGGGGCAGTCGGCCGTGACGGCGGGCGGGTCTTCCAGGGGATACCGTTCGCCGCCCCGCCGACCGGTGCGCTGCGCTGGCATCCACCGCGACCCGCCGCACGGTGGCCCGGCGTACGGAACGCCACCGCACCGGCTCACCCATGTCCCCAACTGCCGCTGACTCTGCTGCCCGGCGGTGGCCCCGTCCTGCCCGGCGAGTCCAACCGCACCGGCAGCACCACGGAGGACTGCCTTCACCTCAATGTCTGGACTCCCGCCCGCACTACCGGCCGGCCTCTCCCGGTGCTGGTCTGGCTGCACGGCGGCGGCAACGCATACGGCGCGGGCAGCGACTACGACGGCGCCGCGCTCGCCGCACGTGGCGTGATCGTGGTGACCGTCAACTACCGCCTCGGAGCACTGGGGTTCCTCGCCCACCCCACCCTGTCGGCCGAGAGCGCGGACCACGCCTCCGGCGACTACGGCCTGATGGACCAGCAGGCCGCGCTGCGCTGGGTACGGAGCAATATCGGCGCGTTCGGCGGCGACCGGAACCGGGTGACGCTCGGCGGTCAGTCCGCCGGGTCGGCGGACACCTGCGCCCACATCGCCTCGCCGACCGCGAAAGGCCTGTTCCACCGCGCCATCCAGCAGAGCGGAAGCTGTGCCTCGCACGGCGCGCTCACACCGCTCACGCTGGACGCTGCCGAGCGCAAGGGCAGCGGCTTCGCGGCCTCCGTGGGCTGCCCCGACCCGGCGACCGCGGGCGCCTGTCTGCGCGCCGTGCCGGTCACCGAGTTGATCCGCGCCGCCGGGACCGGGGCAGAACCCCTGTGGGGCCCGAACACCGGGCCGCTCATCCTGCCGCGTCCTCCGCGCACGGCATGGGCAGAGGGACGAGTCAACGCGGTTCCCACGCTGAGCGGCAACACCCACGACGAATACCGTTACTTCACCGCGCTGTACGTGGATCTGCTCGGTGGCGGCCCACTGACCCCCGCCTCGTACGCCGCCCTGATCACGCTGCAGCACGGCGAGCGCGCGGGCGCTGTCCTCGACACGTACCCGGCCTCGGCACATCCCTCTCCCAACCTGGCGTACTCCGCCGTCGGCACGGACCAGCGGTTCGCCTGCCCCGCACGGGCCGACAGCCGGCTGTACGGCACTCGGGCGCCGGTCTACGCCTACGAGTTCGCCGACCCGCAGGCGCCGGTGTTCATCCCGGCACCGCACACGCCGCAGGGCGCCTTCCACGCCTCCGAACTGGCCTACCTCTTCCCCATGGACGCAGTGCCGCCCCTGACACCGGTCCAGCGCCGCCTGTCCGCAACGATGACCGCCTACTGGGCCCGGTTCGCCGCCACCGGCGACCCCAACGGGCCGGAAACCCCCGCCTGGCCCCGCTACACGGCTCACGCGGACCGGATCCAGGTGCTGGCGCCCGACCGGGTTGGCCCCACCACCGGGTTCGCGGTCGATCACCAATGCGCGTTCTGGCAGCCGCCTCCCACTTCCCGAAGGGCTGTGCGGTGACGTCGACATGGGCCCTCGTCCGGGAGGAGCACCGGCCACTGAGGCAAGGGCAGGACGCCCTGGTGGCCCTCCTCACCTCTCACGGGGCGGATCAGGTGAGCGCCGAACGCGCCCACAAACCACCCGAGCAGCCTCCGGGGGCAGGTACAGGGTCGTCATTCCCTGTTCGTGAGGGCGCGTGACTGGGCGTCCCCGCCCGGGACGCCCCGCACCGGCACGCCGTGGTGGGCCGCCAGTGCCAGCAACGCCACGCGCAACGGGCCGATCTCGAGGACAGCGCCCGCATCGAACCAGCGGGCCACGGCCGTCCCGCTCGCCATTCTCAGCGTGAAGCGCGCCAGCTCGTCCGCCACCTCAGGGCGGTCACGCAACCCGAAGACGGCGCTCACCGATTCCTGTCCCCAGACCACCAGCGCGTCCCGGTACCGACGCACCTCGGCCACGGCCGCCGCACTGGCATCCTGCTGCACCATGCCCAGCCCCAACAGCAGCCGCAGGCCGTGCTGATGACGCTGGAACGCATCCCCGACGTCGGCGAGGAAGGTGTCCAGGCGCTCGACGACGTCGGCGCCCCGCACCTCGGCCGGGGGCAGGGCCGCCAGCAGTGCGGTCCTGGCCCGCTCCAGCACCGCGACGTAGATCCCGTCCTTGCTGCCGAAGTGCCAGTAGAGGGAGCTGACCGGCAGCCCGCACGCGGTCGAGATCATCGAGATGGACGTCGCGGCGTAGCCGTGCCGCGCCATCAGTTCACCGGCAGTGTCGAGAATGGCGTCCCGCGACCGTGCGCCACGGTCCTGGGCCGGTGCCTCGGTCATACGGCTGACTCTAGGGGAAACACAGGCCAACGCGCCCGCCGAACGATCGGCCCGCACGCCGGCTCGCTGACGGGCCCACAAGAGGTTCGAGGGGATTTGGGCCCGGGCACCTCGCACTCGTGACACACAGCATTGTCGCCCTGGCGACCCTCTCGGCCACGTGGCAGTTCAGCAAGGCTGGTGGGTCCTAGCAGGACGCCCTCCGTGAGGACGTACGACGCCACGCGGCTCTGCAGGAAGACGTACGGCATCTCCACGCCGACGAAGCGGCGCCCGCGTTCCGAGTCGCCGCGGCCGAGGCCCGGGCCGCGGCCCTTGAGCCGATCAAGGACAGGGGGCGGCCGGCGGCATCGGAGTTCACGCTCGCCGCCCAGACCTCGTACGTCCTGCGGCATGCGGCCAAGCCGGAGAGCCTCGTGGGGGGACCGCTGCGCCCACGAAGACCTCGGGTATGACGTGCCCCACCGTCTGGCGGATCTCCAGGGCCGCTCACCGGAGTTGTACGGCCTGAATCCGGACGGGACATTGGAGGAGGGGGCCGGGTGGGGCGTATGGGGCATGACGTCGGCGGGGGGTGGCCTTCTCAGCGATCCTGACGGCCGCAGTCGCCGCCTGTGTCGTGCGCCCCCCGCAGCGGCGTCGCCCCGCGTCCCGGTCCCCACGCGTACCGCGGGACTTTGAGATCATTCCGCAGCCGGCGACGGCTCCGCCCGCCACACGTGGTGCGCAGCGCTTCCATCTCCTCGCCTTCACCGTGCTGCCGGCCCTGCCGTTGGGGCCGATGATTGCCACGAACAGCGAACAGTACGCCCAGGCGCAGGCGGCGCGGCGCGCGGTACACGTGTCCGCCGGGATCGCGGCCGGGGGACAGCGCACCGCGTCCCTGAGTGACGCGGCCCAGTTCGCGCCGGCAGCCGACATCCAGGCGGACGCCCGTGAACTCGCCGCACTCGATGCCCCGAGTCCCGAAGACGCCCGGCACGAACGAGAGGTGGCGAAGGCCGAACGCGCCGTGGCCAGCCGACTGCGACGTATGGCCGAGCACATGGGACGGGCTCCCACCGACGCGGACTCCATTGACCCGGCGACCGCGGCTGCCCTCAGCGCCGAGCCGGAGGACTGGTCGGCCATGCGACGTGAACAACACCGTCAAGTCGCCTGGCCGCACCGGACGAATTCGCCACGCTCATCGCCGACTTCGTCGAATGACCACGCCAAGAAGCGCCTGACCGTGCAGTCCAAAGGGCCGCTTCGCCGCGCACGACGGTGTCGTGGGACTCTGGGACTGATCGCCTGCGGCGATCTTGCCGACCGGCGTCCACGGTGCCACAACCCCACCATGTGCGCAGTCTGCCGGGGAAGTCGCCAGGCCGCGAGGAAAGAACGAAAAACCAGACCACGGTCGGCCAGAACGGCGCTTCAGACGCGGGGCAGATGACGACTCAGGAGGGCCTGCAGTCGCTCCGCGTCCTGCGGAGAGCGCAGCCCGCGTTTGGGCAACACCTCCACGAGCAGGATGTTCGGATCGCGGCTGAGCAGCACCATGTGGTCACGGGTCTCGCGGTACCCGCGGAAGACGGACCAGCGCTGTACAAGCGTCGCGTGTGCGGTCTCGGCCGCGATCGACGTCTCGCTCACGGACGTGCGGTACTCGCCCTGCCAGGAGACTGTGCGCAGCGCGTGGTGGGCCTGGAGGTAGGGGATCGACCAGATCAGGGCGGCGCAGAAGAGGGCCGTCACCAATGACTGCGCGGAGCTTGCCGGTGTGGTCACCACCAGCAAGGCTCCGGCCGCGAACAGCCCCGTCAAGCCCCACCGGACCAGGTGGAGGTGACGGCGGCGCTCCCGCAGCCGGATGCCCGCGAGGAAGTCGGCGCGCGTTGGCCGGTAGACCAGCTCGACCGTGTCCTGTCTTTCGTCCCGCCCCATGTCCACGACCATGAAACGGGATCGTACTGCCATGCCGCCTCCCGTGATCAGCTACGTCCCTTCGCCACCCCGAGACCAGGCCCACCCACCCCACCACGCTTGGCGTCGTACGCGGCCACGGCGCGGAGTTGCCTCAGCCGGTTGACGATGCGCTCAACTCCGCTGCGGCGCTTGCAGATCGAGGACGCACACAGCTTCAGGTTGGCCTATACCAAAGCCTTGACAGAGCATTTCCATCACTTCTTAAATCATGCAGTGAAATAAGCATCCAGAGGTAGAGCACACCGAGTTCGTCCGCGCGGTCAGAGTTCCGCAGGTGCCGCACACCTGTCCGCGTCTGTCATGCGCAGACCAAGCCCTGTTCTGACCCATCGTCGACTTCAGGAGGTGTCAGCCGTCTCCACGCCCCAGACACCGGCTGACGCCTCGCCCTTCCCCCCTCACCCCCCACTCATGCCGCTTCGCCGGCGCAGGAGAAGACATGCTCCAGCCCCCCGGACCAGCCATCAGAAGCCGCCAAAGGTCACCTCGGGCCCGCACCCGCGGCCCTTTGACCGCGGCCTTCCTCGCCGCCACCACGGCCGCCTCGCTCCTCAGCGCCGTCCAGCCCACGCACGCCGACACCGCCCGGGCCGTCACCGCACAGACCGCCGCCCCGCCCCTTTCCGCCGCCGCCCTGCCCACCGGCTGGTCCACGGTGGTGAACAGCGGCAGCGGCAAGTGCCTGGACGCGCGAGCGGCCGGAACCGTCAACGGCACGGCGGTGCAGCAGTACGCCTGCAACAACAGCACCGCCCAGCAGTGGAGTTTCACACCGACCAGCGACGGCTTCGTGCGGATCGCCAACCGCAATGACGCCCAGCAGGTGGTGGACGTGAGCGACGTGTCCACGGCCGACAACGCGGCCGTACACCTGTGGACGTACGGCGGTGGCGGCAACCAGCAGTGGCAGGCCGTCGACGAGGGCGGCGGCGCTTATCACTTCGTCAACCGGCACAGTGGCAAATGCCTTGACGTTCCGTCCGCCTCGACAGCCGACAGTGTCCAGCTGGTGCAGTACACATGCAACGGTACGGCCGCCCAGCGCTTCCAGGTCGCACCGGTGAGCACCGCCCCGGGGGATGTTGACCTCGGTCCCAACGTGGTCGTCTTCGATCCCTCGATGCCCTCGTCCACGATCCAGAGCCGACTGGACTCGATCTTCCGGCAGCAGGAGACCAACCAGTTCGGCTCGCAGCGCTACGCGGTGATGTTCAAGCCGGGCACGTACAGCAATGACGTCAACGTCGGCTTTTACACCCAGGTCCTGGGCCTGGGTCAGTCCCCCGACTCGGTCACCATCAACGGCGCCGTGCACGTGGAGGCGGACTGGTTCCCGCCGCAGAACGCCACCCAGAACTTCTGGCGGGGCGCGGAGAACCTCTCGGTGAACCCCACCGGCGGCACCGACCGGTGGGCGGTCTCCCAGGCGTCCGGGTACCGGCGCATGCACGTCCGCGGCAACCTTGAACTCAGCGACGGCGGCTGGTCCAGCGGCGGCTTCATGGCCGACACGAAGATCGACGGGCAGGTCCGCTCCGGCACGCAGCAGCAGTGGCTGACCCGCAATTCACAGCTCGGCAGCTGGAGCGGCTCCAACTGGAACATGGTCTTCGTCGGCAGCCAGGGCGTGCCGGGCAACACCTTCCCCAACCCGCCCTACACGACGGTCGACCAGACCCCGACGGTGCGCGAGAAGCCCTTCCTGTACGTCGACAACGCGGGCGCCTACCGGGTGTTCGTGCCCGCCCTGCGGAACAATTCCGCGGCCACCAGCTGGGCGAACGGGAACGCGCCAGGCGCCTCGCTCGGCATCGACCAGTTCTACGTCGTCAAGCCCGGCGCCACCGCCGCGCAGATCAACGCCGCCCTCGCCGACGGCAAGAACCTCCTGGTCACACCCGGCGTCTACCACCTCGACCAGACTCTGCGGGTGACCCGCCCCGACACCGTGGTCCTCGGACTCGGCCTGGCGACCTTCATCCCGGACAACGGCGTCACGGCCATGACGGTCGCAGACGTCGACGGGGTGAAGATCGCGGGCGTTCTCTTCGACGCCGGCACCTCCAACTCCCAGACGCTCGTGGAGATCGGACCGGCCGGCGCCGCCGCCTCCCACGCGGCGAACCCCACCTCCCTGCACGACGTGTACTTCCGCGTCGGCGGAGCAGCCGTGGGCAAGGCGACCACCAGCCTCGTCGTCAACAGCGACCATGTCATCGGCGACCACATGTGGATCTGGCGCGGCGACCACGGCAGCGGCATCGGCTGGAACACCAACACGGCCGACACCGGACTCGTCGTCAACGGCGACAACGTCACCATGTACGGCCTGTTCGTCGAGCACTACCAGAAGCACCAGACCATCTGGAACGGCAACGGCGGACGGACGTACTTCTACCAGAACGAGATGCCTTACGACCCGCCGAACCAAGCCGCCTGGATGAACGGCTCCACCCAGGGATACGCCGCCTACAAGGTCGCGAACTCCGTCACCAGCCACCAGGCGTACGGGCTGGGCAGTTACTGCTTCTTCAACGCCGACCCGTCCGTCACCGCAGAGCGCGCCTTCGAGGTGCCGAACCACCCGGGCGTCCGCTTCCAGAACATGGTGACCGTCTCGCTCGGCGGGACCGGAACCATCCGGCACGTCATCAACGACCGGGGCGGACCCTCCAACTCGTCCACCAACGTGGCCAACCTGGTGAGCTACCCGTGAGGCGCCTCGTTGCACGACTGCTGACGGGCCTGGCGCTCGTGCTGGGGCCGGCGGCAGCCCCGGCGCCCGCCGGGCTCGATGCCTCCGCCGCGCCGCAGGCGCCCGCCTTCAAGGTCATCGCCTTCTACAACGGGACCTGGGACGCCGCGCACATCGACTTCGTCAAGGAAGCCAACGAGTGGTTCCCGCGCACCGCCGCCCAGCACGACTTCACCTACACGGCGACGGCCGACTGGGAGCTGCTCGCGAACGGAGGAGTGAACGACTACCAGGTCGTCCTCTTCCTCGACGACGCGCCGCACAGCGCGGCTCAGCGGGCCGGCTTCGAGCGGTACATGCAGGCCGGCGGCGGCTGGATGGGCTTCCACGTCTCGGCGTTCACCACCGACGCCGGATCCTGGCCCTGGTATTACAACAGCTTCCTGGGCAGCGGCAATTTCCGCTCCAACACCTGGGAACCAACGACCGCGGTGCTGCGCACCGAGGACCGGACACACCCGTCCACCACCGGCCTGCCCGCGACGTTCACCTCGTCGGTCAGCGAGTGGTACAGCTGGTCCAACGACCTGCGCACCAACCCTGCCATCAAGGTCCTGGCCTCCGTCGACCCGACGAGCTTCCCCCTGGGCACCGACCAGAACCAGTCCTGGTACAGCGGCCACTACCCGATCCTGTGGACCAACACCCGCTACCGGATGCTGTACGCGAACTTCGGCCACAACGCCATGGACTACGCCACCCACACACGCCTGTCGTCCACGTTCGCAAGCCCGGTCCAGAACCGCTTCCTCATCGACGGGCTCAAGTGGCTCGCCGGCGCAGGCAGACAGGAAGTCGGCGTCCGTCGCCCGCGGACGACCTCCGCGGGCGCCGAGACCAGCGGTACCGCCGGCGCCGGCCGCCCGGATCACGCACGTCTGTCATGACGTGCGCGACCACGAGTGCCGCGCTGTCCGCCCGCTGCGAAGAAGTCGGCGAGAGGCAGGATCGCGGCGCCGACCGTGACCGCGTCAGGGCCGAGGCCGCCGAGGTCGATGGAGACGCGTTCGGCCGGATGGCGCAGGGCGTACGAGGCGGCGTACCGGCGTACGGCGGGCAGGATGCGGGGGCCGAGCTGGAGCCCCGCCCACCCGCCGATGAGGATGCGCTCGGGCTGGAAGAGGTTGATCAGGTCGGACAGGCCGGCGCCCAGGTACTCGGCGGCCTCCTCCAGGACGTTGAGTGCCGCAGGGTCGGCGTCGGCTCCCTCGGCCGGGTAGGCCGCGGCGAGCATCGCTGTCAGTGCGGTCTCCTCGTCGGTGCCCTGCGGCGGTCGTCCGCCCTCCTCACGCCAGCGGTCCAGGAGCGCCTCGGCGCCCGCGTACGCGTCCAGGCAGCCCAGGGCACCGCAGCGGCAGCGGCGCCCCCTGACCCGTACGGTCAGATGCCCCCACTCGAGGGATCGGCCCTGCTCCACCTCCTGGGTGACGAGGCAGGCGCCGACGCCGGAGCCGAAGAGGACGACCACGGCGTTGGCGGCGCCGTGGCCGGCACCGAACCACATCTCGGCATGCCCGAGCGTGCGGGCGCCGTTGTCGATGAAGTACGGGAGGGTCTCGGGGAGTTCACACGTCGAGCGGAGCAGGGATTCGAGCGGGACGGCGTCCCAGCCGATCGTCTGGCCGTGGACCACGGCGCCCTGTTCAGGGGTGCGGGCCACGATGCCGGGGACGCCCACGCCGACGCCGAGAAGCCGCTCGGGGGTGATGTCCGTCTCGGCGAGGACTTCGGCGATGCCGTCGCGGATGTGGCCGACGATGACCTCGACGTCGTAGCCCTGGCGCTCCAGGGGCCGTTCGGTGCGGGCGAGTTCGGTCAGGGTGAGATCGAAGAGCTCGACGCGTACGCGGGTTTCGCCGACGTCGACACCGATCATGTGGCCGCTGGCGGGGGCGACGCGCAGCAGGGTGCGGGGGCGGCCACCGTCGGACTCGACGGTGCCGGCCTCCTCGACCAGGCCGTCGGCGACCAGTTCCGCGACCACGTTGCTGATGGAACCGCCGCTCAGTCCGGTGGCCGGGGCCAGCTCGAAGCGGCTCATCGGCCCGTCGAAATACAACCGTTGCAGTACGGCGGTGCGATTGCCCCGTCGCAGGTCACGCACCGTCCGCCCGTTCCGCCCTGCCATGTGGCTCCCTTCCGACTCTGCCCGACCAGCAACATACCCCTGCGCGATCTCTTGACGCGACCTTCCTTCGGGTCTTAAATCACGCCCTAAATTAACCCATGAAGGCCGTTCGGGAAGTGAACGCACTCGTGGGTCTCCCTCCGGAAAGGGACGCCTGAGCCATGCGCAGAATCCGAGCCGCGGCCGCCGGTGCGGTCGCCGTTTCCCTGCTGACCGCCGTGACCGCCTGCGGCGGCGGCTCGTCGACGAGCGACGGCGGGTCCAACGACTCGCCGAAAACGCTCACCTACTGGGCCTCCAACCAGGGGGCCGACATCGAGGTCGACAAGAAGGTCCTCCGGCCCGAGCTCGACAAGTTCGAGAGGCAGACCGGGATCAAGGTGGAGCTGGAGGTCATCCCCTGGTCGGACCTGCTGAACCGGATCCTCACCGCGACCACCTCCGGCCAGGGCCCCGACGTGCTCAACATCGGCAACACCTGGAGCGCCTCGCTGCAGGCCACCGGCGCGCTGCTGCCCTGGGACGCGAAGAACTTCACCGCGATCGGCGGCAAGGACCGCTTCGTCGACTCCGCGCTCGGCTCGACCGGAGCGCACGGCCAGGACCCGGCCGCCGTTCCGCTGTACTCGATGTCGTACGCGCTCTACTACAACAAGAAGATGTTCGCCGACGCCGGCATCACCAAGCCGCCGGCCACCTGGGACGAGCTGGTCGCCGACGGCAGGAAGCTGTCCAAGGACGGCAAGTGGGGACTGGGCGCGGAGGGCTCGAACCCCTCGGAGAACGTCCACCACGCCTTCGTCTTCGCCAAGCAGCACGGCGCCGACTTCTTCACCGCCGACGGCAAGCCGGACTTCACAGGCGACGGCGCGGTCGCCGCCGTCAAGCAGTACGTCGACCTGATGGCCAAGGACAAGATCATCGCGCCGGGCAACGCCGAGTACGCCCAGAACCAGTCCGTCAGCGACTTCGCCAAGGGCAGGACCGCGATGCTGCTGTGGCAGAGCGCGTCCGCCAATCTCGAGTCCCAGGGCATGAGCGACGCCGACTACGGCATCGCCCCCGTGCCCGTGCAGTCCGGCGCCCCTGGAACCGGCGAGCAGGTCAACTCCATCGTCGCCGGCATCAATCTCGCCGTGTTCAAGAACACCGACAACCTCGACGGCGCCAAGAAGTTCGTGAAGTTCATGACGAGTGACGAGGAACAGAAGGTCCTCAACACCGCGTTCAGCACCATCCCGCCGGTGAAGACCGCCCAGGCGGACGCCTCCTTCAGCGCCGGGGCCGACGCCGTCCTCAAGGGCACCCTCGCCAAGAGCGCCGTCGCGATGCCGCAGGTCGCCGACGAGTCCCAGTTCGAGACGGCGGTCGGTACGGCCGTCAAGGAGCTGTTCGCCGACGCGGCCGCCGGACGCCCGGTCACCACCGACTCGGTGAAGGCGGCGCTCGAGAAGGCCCAGCAGCAGATGCCGACGAAGTGAAGACGATGACGACCACTGCTCCCGCCGAGGCTGACCTGCACGACAGCCCCTCCGGGGCGGCGGAGCGAACGCCCCGCTTCCGCCGCCCCGGCAGGCTCCGCCGCATCGGACTGCCGTATCTGCTGCTCCTGCCCGCCCTGATCCTCGAACTCCTGGTGCATCTGGTGCCGATGGTGATGGGCATGGTGATGAGCTTCAAGGAGCTCACGCAGTTCTACATCCGCGACTGGGGCGCCGCCCCCTGGGCAGGCCTCGACAACTACAAGGTGTCGGTCGACTTCGACGCGCCCGTCGGCGAGGCACTGCTGCGCTCCTTCCTCATCACCGTCGCTTTCACCGTGCTGTCGGTCGGGCTGTGCTGGCTGATCGGGACGGCCGCCGCGATCTACCTGCAGGACCCCTTCCGCGGCCGGGGCCTGCTGCGCGCCCTGTTCCTGGTGCCGTACGCGCTGCCCGTGTACGCGGCCGTCATCACCTGGGTGTTCATGTTCCAGCACGACAACGGGCTGGTGAACCACGTCCTGCACGACCAGCTGGGCCTCACCGACAAGCCGTCCTTCTGGCTCATCGGCGACAACAGCTTCGTCGCGCTGCTCGTCGTATCGGTGTGGAAGGGCTGGCCGTTCGCCTTCCTCATCGTCATGGCCGGCCTGCAGAACATCCCGAAGGAGCAGTACGAGGCCGCCGCCCTCGACGGGGCCGGCATGTGGCAGCAGATCCGCCGGATCACCCTGCCGTCCCTGCGCCCGGTCAACCAAGTCCTGGTCCTGGTCCTGTTCCTGTGGACCTTCAACGACTTCAACACGCCGTACGTCCTGTTCGGCAAGACCGCCCCGGAGGCCGCGGACCTCATCTCGGTCCACATCTACCAGGCCTCCTTCGTCACCTGGAACTTCGGCACCGGCTCCGCCATGTCCGTACTGCTGCTGCTCTTCCTGCTCGTGGTGACGGGCGTCTACCTCCTGCTGACCTCCCGAGGAAGGAAGACGGCCGATGTCTAGCACCTCCCAGGCACCCCGCTCGCCGATGGCTCCGCCCCGGTCCTTCTTCTGGTCCCGGCGGATCTTCCTCACCCTGCTCACCGGGTTCGTCCTGGTGCCGGTCTACGTCATGGTCTCCAGCTCGCTGAAGCCCCTGGCCGACGTCACGGGGAAGTTCCGCTGGCTCCCGAGCGAACTGACGATCCGGCCGTACATCGACATCTGGTCGACGATCCCGCTGGCCCGGTACTTCGTGAACTCGCTGATCGTGGCGGGCGCGGCGACCGTCTGCTCGGTGGTGATCGCGGTGTTCGCGGCCTACGCGGTGAGCCGCTACGACTTCCGTGGCAAGCGCGTCTTCACGGTCACCGTGCTGTCCACGCAGATGTTGCCCGGCATCCTCTTCCTGCTGCCGCTGTTCCTCATCTACGTCAACATCGGCAACGCCACCGGCATCGCCCTGTTCGGCTCGCGCGGCGGCCTGATCCTGACGTACCTGACCTTCTCCCTCCCGTTCTCGATCTGGATGCTGATCGGGTACTTCGACTCGGTGCCGCGCGACCTGGACGAGGCGGCGCTGGTGGACGGCTGCGGGCCGCTCGGCGCGCTGTTCCGGGTCGTCGTACCGGCGGCGATCCCGGGCATCGTCGCGGTCGCCGTCTACGCCTTCATGACGGCCTGGGGCGAAGTGCTCTTCGCCTCCGTGATGACCAACGACACCACCCGCACGCTCGCCGTCGGCCTCCAGGGTTACTCCACGCTCAACAACGTCTACTGGAACCAGATCATGGCCGCGTCGCTCGTCGTCAGCGTCCCCGTGGTCGCCGGGTTCCTGCTCCTGCAGCGCTATCTCGTCGCCGGACTGACGGCGGGAGCCGTCAAGTGAGCGACTCCCCCGTCTCCGACTCCGCTGTCTCCGGCTCTCCTGTCTCCGACTGCCCTGTCCCCGAAGGGAATTCCGTGACCATCGACCTTGCCGCACTCCCCGAGGGCTTCCTGTGGGGCACGGCCACGTCGGCCTACCAGATCGAGGGGGCCGTCGCCGAGGACGGCCGCTCCCCCTCGATCTGGGACACGTTCTCGCACACACCCGGCAAGATCGACAACGACGACCACGGCGACGTCGCCTGCGACCACTACCACCGCTGGCGCGAGGACATCGAGCTGATGCGCCAACTGGCCACGAACGCCTACCGGTTGTCGATCGCCTGGCCTCGGGTGCTGCCGGGCGGCGACGGACCGGTGAACGCCAAGGGCCTCGACTTCTACGACGCGTTGGTCGACGGCTTGCTGGATGCGGGCATCGCCCCGTCCGTCACCCTGTACCACTGGGACCTGCCGCAGGTCCTCCAGGACCGGGGCGGCTGGCCGGTCCGTGACACGGCCCACCACCTTGCCTCGTACGCGGCAGTCGTCGCCGAGCGTCTCGGCGACCGCGTCCACCACTGGACCACGCTCAACGAGCCCCTGTGCTCGGCCTGGATCGGCCACTTGGAGGGCCAGATGGCCCCCGGCCTGACCGACCTCAGTGCCGCCGTGCGCGCCTCCTACCATCTCCTCCTCGGTCACGGCCTGGCGGCGCAGGCGATCCGCGCGGCGGCACCGGGCGCCCAGGTCGGCATCGTCAACAACCTGTCCGTCGTCGAGGCTGCCACCGAGCGCCCCGAGGACATCGCGGCGGCCCGGCGCCTGGACGGGCACACCAACCGCTGGTGGCTGGACCCGGTCCACGGCCGCGACTTCCCCGAGGACATGCGCGAGGTGTACGGCGTCGAACTCCCCGAGAAACCGGGCGATTTGGAGACCATTGCGCAGCCCCTGGACTGGCTGGGCCTCAACTACTACTTCTCCTCCACCGTCGCCGACGACCCCACCGGACCGGCCCCGCGAGTGCGCACGGTCCGGCGTCCCGGCGCGCCTCGCACGGGAATGAACTGGGAGATCGACGCGTCCGGCATGGAAAGCCTCCTGCTCCGGCTGACGCACGACTACGACGCCCGCAAGCTGTATGTCACGGAGAACGGCTCCGCCTACCCCGATGTCGTACGCCCCGACGGGACGGTGAACGACCCGGAACGCCAGGAGTACCTGATCAGCCACCTGGCGGCGTGCGCGTCCGCCGCCCGCAAGGGCGCCCCTCTGGCCGGCTATTTCGCCTGGTCACTGCTGGACAACTTCGAGTGGGCGTACGGCTACGACAAGCGCTTCGGGCTGGTCCACGTGGACTACCGCACGCAGGTCCGCACCATCAAGGGCAGCGGGTACCGGTACGCGGACATCATCCGAACGCATACGGCAAGGTCGCGCAGTGCTGCATAGGCGGACGGGTTCGGAGCTCGCCGGGCCAGCGCCCGGCCGAAAGGCCCTGGAACGGCCCCGCCTGGCCGTGGGCGAGGGCCCCTTCGGCGCCTGGCGTCGCCGGGTGCCCCCATGTTCCGCCCCACCACCGCGCCGTCGACGAGCGCGTGACCGGCCCTACTGGAGTCGGCCCGAGGGGCGGGCCCACAGACCGTCCCGCTCGGCCCCAGCCTGGGCCGGCAGCGGTAGCGACCAGGTGTAGGCCTCCGGGTCGAAGGCGTGCAGGCGCTTGACGAGCCTGGCGGTCGACCAGGGCCAGCAGAAGGTGTTGACGCCCGGGAGGCCGAAGTAGTAACCGGTGTCGCCGGCGGCGTTGTAGACGGTGTTGCGCAGCGCCTCGTGCAGGGCCTGCTGGTGGGCTGCTTCGGCCTCGGGCTTGACATCCAGTGCGGACGCCCCGCTGGTGCGCAGGTGGTTGAGGGCGGCGGTGATGTAGCGGAGTTGGGCCTCGATGACGGTAGGGACCGCGGTGGTGCCGGTGAGCAGATTCGGGCCGACGAGCAGGAAGAGGTTGGGATATCCGCTGACGCTGGTGCCCAGGTAGGCACGGCGGTTGCCGGCCCAGGTCTCGGCCAATGTGCCGTCGGTGCCGTGCAGATGGGGGGCCAGTGGGATGTCGCCGATGTGGTATCCGGTCGCGAGGACGATGATGTCGGCGCGGGTGCGGGTGCCGTCGGCGCCGAGGACGTCGGAGCCCTCCACGGCGGTCACGCGGGTGGGATGCAGCCGTACGTTGGGCCGGGTGAGGGCGACGTAGTAGGTGCCGGAGGTGATCAGGCGGCGGCCGCCGAAGCGGTAGTCAGGAGTAAGGGCCCGGCGCAGGGCGCGGTCCCGAACCGAGGTACGCAGATGGAAGCGGGCCATGGCCTCCAAGGGCCGCAACAGGTGGGGGTGACGCAGGGGTACGCCGATGGCTTCCTGGGTCCAGTGGTGCAGGCCGCGTAGTGCGCGGCGTGCTGCGGGGTGGTGTTCGAAGAAGCGGTGGAGTCCGGGAGGGAGGGGGTACTCGGGTTTCGGCAGTACCCACTGCGGCGTGCTCTGGAAGACGTCGACATGAGCCGCCTTCGGCTGGATCTCGGGCAGGAACTGGACGGTGGACGCGCCGGTGCCCACCACTGCCACGCGCCGTCCGGTCAGGTCGACTTCGTGGTTCCAACGGGCGGAGTGGAAGGCGGTGCCCGGGAAGTTGTCGAGGCCGGGGATGTCGGGATGGCGGGGCCGATGCCAGGGCCCGGTGGCGACGATCACGGCGCGGGCGATGTACGTGCCCGACGTGGTCTGCAGGTTCCAGCGGTGCGCGTCCGGCTGCCAGCGGATGTTCAGCACCTCGGTGTCGTAACGGATCGCCTTGTGCGCGCCGTGCGTTACCGCCGTGGTGTCGAGGTAGTCCAGAATCTCGGACCGGTCGGCGAAGCCCCGGCTCCACGAGTGGGGCGCGAAGGAGTATTCGTACAGCACCGACGGTACGTCGCAGCCGCACCCGGGATAGGTGTTGTCGCGCCAAGTCCCGCCGAGGTGACCGGACTTCTCCAGGACGACGACGTCCTCGAAACCGGCCCGGCGCAGCGCGATCACTGCGGCCACGCCGGAGAGGCCGGCCCCGATGACGACGACTTCCGCTTCATGTCGATGGTTGTCGATGCTGTCGTCGGCCACCGGCGCCCCCTGCCTGCCTTGTGAGCGTCCCGCCGCTGGTGCCGAACCGCCCCTGACTGATTACTCAGAGCAACCGATCGTAGTGATGCCCGAGAGGACCTGTGACGATATGGACGGCAGGTACCCCATAAGGGGGATCTTGCCGGGCGGGCTGAATGCCGTGCGTTTTCCTGTGTTTGGCTGCCGCCCATGACGATGAGGGAGGAACTTCCCAGGTCTCGTAGTCCCCTCGCCGACGTCGACGAGCCGGGGCGGCATCTGCCGTACCCCAGGGGCTGGTTCTGCCTGGCACGGTCACGCGAACTGGTCCCCGGCAAGGTCCTGACCCGCCGTTTCATGGACGAGGACATCGTCCTCTACCGCACCCGCGACGGTCGGCCCCGCGCCGTGCATCCCTACTGCCCACACCTGGGCGCTCATCTGGGGGCGGGCGGCACCGTGGAGGGCCAGAACCTGGTATGCCCCTTCCATCGCTTCGCCTTCGCCCCCGACGGCACCTGCGTCGGCACGCCCGACGGCCCGCCCCCGCGTGCCCGCCTGCAGCACCACACCATCATTGAGCGCAACGGCTTCCTCTTCGCCTGGCACGAACCGGATGGCGCCCCACCCACCTGGGAAGTCCCTGGCACCGCCCAGGCCGGAATCGTTCCGACAGCCGCCTGGAGCACGGAAGTGCACACCTACGCCCAGGAGATCATCGAGAACACCCTCGACTACCGGCATCTCCCGGTCCTGCACCACGTCTCCGTGCAGGAACTCGACCCGCCGACGCCCCAAGGCCCGCTCCTGCGCATGCGTCTGCGCCTCGGGCCGGACCGGCCTCTCGCCGTCAAGCAGAAGATCCAGGCCGACCATACGTTCCTGCTGGCCGGCCTTGGATATCTCCGCGTCGAGCTCCCGCTGCCCTCGCTCGGACTCGTCAGCTACCTGTGGGCCATGCACACACCGACCGGGCCCCGACGTACCCGCATGCTGGTCGCGACGGCCTGTGCAGACATCCACAAGCAGGACGCCACCGAAGCATCGCTTCCACGGCGTGGCCTGCACCGGGCCTTTGCCCACGCGATGCTGCGCACCGCGGTCGGCAAGGTCCATCAGGACCTGAGGATCTGTAACACCAAACGCTACGAGCCACGCCCCCGCCTCGCCGCGAGCGACGAGGCCATCGGCTTGTTCCGCCACTGGGCCCGCCAGTTCTACCCGGCGCCGTGACGAGAGGGCGTCCCTGGTCCACGGCACGGTCACCTCGCCGGCTGGGGAACCGGCGGCTCCGGGCTCTCATGTCGGACGGGACTGGCGCGGTGGGGTCATGACCCAGCGGATGGTCCGGGTCAGGGCGTGTCCGGTGGGGCGTACGGCAAGGTCCTCGACGAACGGCACCCGGGGCAGCCACAGCATGCCGCGGGCCCAGGGCGGGAGCAGTGCGACGGCGTTCGCGGCCAGCCCGCCGTAGAAGGGCCGTACCGCAAGCGGCAGGGGTGGCCGGAACAGCAGGAACCGGGCGGCTGCCCGCGCCTCGGCTGTGGCCCTCAGTTCAGGTCGGTAGGCGGTCAGGCGCTCGGACAGCTCGCGGCGGTCGCGAGGTGGGTCGCTCACCCCCAGCGCCTCGGCGACACGCGCGGTGTCGGCGACGTAGGCGTCGTAGCCGGCCGCGTCCAGCGGGCGGGCTCCGTAGCGTTCGTGGGCGCGCAGGAAGCTGTCGGTCTCGGCGGCGTGCACCCAGCCGAGCAGGTGCGGATCTGCCGCGTGGTACGGCACGCCCTCGGCCGTCGTCCCGCGGATCCGGTCGTGAATGCCGCGGACGTGGTCGACCGCCCGCTGAGCGTCCGCGGCGGTGCCGAAGGTCGTCACGGCCAGGAAGGTGCTGGTGCGCTGCAGTCGGCCCCATGGGTCGCCGCGGTAACCGGAGTGTCCGGCCACCGCCGCCATGGCGAGCGGATGCAGGGACTGCAGCAGCAGTGCGCCGAGCCCGCCGATGAACATCGAGGCGTCACCGTGGACGGTGCGGATCGGGCGGTCCGGTCCGAACCAGCGCGGGCCGGGGGTTTGGTGGATGCGGGCACGTGTCGCCGGTCCGTCGGGGCCGGCCACACGGCGGAACAGAGCCTGGCCCAGCTGTTCACGGACTATGGTCAGCACGGTCGGCCTCCCTTCCCCTGCTGCCCAGTGTCCGCGATGCCCGCCCGAACCCGGGCAGGACGGCGGGTAAGGCGGAGTCCGGGGAGGTGTATCTCTCGCCCCTGCCCAGGCGCGTCCGCCCTCTGGCGCGCTTCGCCTTCGCGCACGCCTGCCGTTCGTGGGACGCCTCCGCCGCCCTGGCTGAACGCTGGTGACTCCGAGCACCGTCAGCCGGTGCCGGCAACGGCGACCACCGGTGATCGCGGTCAGGGCCGAGACGCAGCGAAGAGCGGCATGGAGTCGACGGGGACGATCTCGATGTTCTTGCCGGTACGCGGCGCGTGGATGGCCTTGCCCTCGCAGTCCATGGGCTCAGCAGGGGCAGGCGCTCGGCCGATCGAGGCGTCGTCGGACAGGTCGATTCGCGAACCGACGCTGCAAAGCAGGGCGATGCCAGGCCGGAACCCCGCTGGGGCTGCCCGGCCAAGGCCGACACGCGCAGCAACGAACCCACACCGAGCAGCGTCGCATCCTCGACGCCCCGCCCCGGGGTCCAGCTCGGGCCCGCGCCCCTTCGCCATGGTCATGGCCTTATCCCTGCGCAAGGCCTGTCGGCCCCGCCTCTCAAGTCACAACCGGGGCTTGTGTGCCGCGGCGAACTCATCGGCGGCAGTCAGGTCGAAGTCCCCGTGATCGCTGCCGAGCCCCTGCGCCACCAGCGCCGCCGCCGCGCAGCCGAGGACGGCGGAGTCGTACGGGGTGCGGCCCAGACCCATGCCGCGTACGAAGCCCGCCGAGAACGCGTCGCCGCAGCCGGTCGTGTCCACCACCTCGATCGCGAAAGCGGGTACCTTCTGCGTCCCCGCCCCCGTCACCAGCAGCGCGCCGTCACCACCGCGGGTGACCGCGACCAGGCCGGCACCGGCAGCGAGGAGCTTGTTCGCGCCCGCCACCAGGTCCTGTTCGCCGGTGAAACCGAGGACTTGGTCCTCGTTGGGCAGCATGTGGTCGACGTACGGCAGCGCGGACGCTATCTGCTCGAAACTCCCCAGCACTCCGGGGGCGAGCAGGTCCACCGAGGTGGTCACGCCGTGCTCCTTGGCGTACGCCAGGATGCGCGTGGCCGTGTCGACTCCGATCAGCTCGGGGCCGCCCAGGTGCAGGTGGGTCGCTTCGGCGATCGCGTCCCAGGGCACGTCGTCGGGGCCGTAGGTGATGTTGGCACCGAGCAGGTGCAGCGACGGCCGGTCGCCGTTCGGGCGGATGGGCAGGACGCTCGCGGACGTGGGGGTGTCCGTGCGGCGGACGAGGAACCGGGTGTCGATGCCGGCCGCGCCCAGCAGTTGGACCAGCATGTCACCGGTGGGGTCGGATCCGATCGCCCCGGCGCTGCGGACGGATGCGCCGAGCTTGGCCAGGGTCAGCGCGGTCCCGCCGGCCGTCCCGGCGGCGGTCATCCTGATGTCCTCCACCAGCGTCGCGCCCTGGCCCTCGGGTATCGCCTCCACCGGCCGCACCAGCACGTCCAGCACATGCACGCCCATCGTGACGACCTTCATCGCTTTCCCTCCTGCACAGGCGGTACGGGGTGGGTGGTGCCGTAGTTCCGGGCGAGCGCGGCCTCGATCACCGCGAGTTGCTGGTGTTCGTCGAGGACGCGGGGCGTGCCGAGCGCGGCCGCGTGCTGGTAGACGCCGCACGCCCACTCCAGCAGCAGCGCGTGCTCGACCGCCTTGACCAGCGTCGGAGCGTGTGTGAGCGCGCCGTGGCTGGCCATCAGGGCGGCACTGCGGCCCTCCAGCGCTGTCAGGACGGACTCGGCGAGCGCCGGCGTGCCGAACGTGGCATACGGGGCCACGCGCACCGAGCCGCCCAGCGCCAGCAACTGGTAGTGGATGCACGGCAGTTCGTCCAATACACAGGACAGGGCCGTCGCCATCGGGGCGTGGGTGTGGACGACCGCGCCGGCGCCGTAGCGGTGGTAGACGCCCAGGTGCAGATCCAACTCCGACGTGGGCTCGAAGCCCCCGGCCACGACCTTTCCGTCCAGGTCGACCACGCTCACCTGATCTGCCGTCAGTTCCGCGAGCACGGCGCCGGTGGCCGTGACGGCGACACGGTCCTGCACCCGCAGGCTGACATTGCCGGCCGTGCCGATCAGCAGCCCCTGCGCCCCCAGGCGGCGGCACGCCTCGGCCACCGCGGCGCGCTCCTGACCCAGCGCCGAGCTTGAGTCGGTCATGTACGCGACGGTAACGTAAACCTGAAACAAAGTCACGTTCATGTTCGGAGGCTGTAGATGGGGGACCCGAGGACACCGCAGCCCGGCGGCGCGCGGCACGTCCCCCTGCGCCGCACCCCCCAGCAGGCGCGCAGCAAGGCACGTCTGGCCCGCGTCCTTCAGGCCGCCGAACGTGTCCTGGTCAGCGAGGGCGTCCGGGCGCTGACCACGACCCGTATCGCGGCCGAAGCGAAGGTCTCGGTCGGTTCGCTGTACCAGTACCTGCCCGACCGCGACGCGATCATCGACGCCCTCGCCGCCGGCTACTTCGCCCGGCTCGAGTCGGCCATGGAAGACCTCGTCCGCGCCGCGGCCGAGGAGCAGTGGGACGACCCCGTCGGCGTGCTCATCGACGCCTACGCCGCCATCTACCGCACCGAACACGGTTTCAGGGCCCTGTGGTTCGGCAGCAGCCTCACCGAGCAGACCCGCGCCGCGGACCGTGAGCACAAACAGCGGATGGCGGACGGCATCCGGCGCGTCGTACTGGCCCTCGGCATCGCCCCCAACGACGCGGCACTCGCCCGCGCCTGCCACGCCGCGACCCTGGCCGCCGACGCCCTCGCGCAGGAGGCGTTCCGCCGGGACCCCGAGGGAGATCCGGGCCTCCTCGACGAAGCCAAGCTCATGCTGCGCGGGTACCTCACCGCCGTCACCGCGCGCCATGAGGGGCACAAGAGCATGAGGTGACCGGCTCGGTCCGGCATAGCCCCGCGTCAGATCAAGGCTCTGTCATCCTGGCATCGTGCCGAAACCCACTCCCGTCACCCCCGAAGCGCCCGCCCGCATACCCGCCCCGCTGCTCACCCAGCAATGGCTCGACCTCGCCTTCATCCACTGGGCCGTCGAACCGGACAGCGTGGCCGGACTGCTGCCGGAGGGGACCGTTGCGGACACGCACGAGGGGGTCACCTACGTCGGGCTCGTCGCGTTCCGGATGCACCGGGTCGGCTGGCTGCGGCTGCCCGGGGTGCCGTATCTCGGGACCTTTCCCGAGACCAACGTGCGCCTGTACACCGTCGACGCGCACGGACGGCGCGGCGTCGCGTTCCTCTCGATGGACGCCGCACGGCTGATCCCGGTCGTGATGGGGCGCGTCGGCTTCCGGCTGCCCTACCTGTGGTCGCGGATGGCCGTCCGCACCGCCGGTGACACCGTCACCTACACCAGCTCCCGCCGCTGGCCCGGCCCGCGCCGCGCATCCAGCCGTATCACCGTGCGCACCGGCGAACGCATCGAGGAACCCACCGAGCTGGAGCACTTCCTCACCGCCCGCTGGGGCATGCACAACGCCTTCTTCGGCGGGGCGGAGTCACTGGCGTATCTGCCCAACCACCACCCCCGATGGCCACTGCATCGCGCCGAGCTGATCACCTGCGAGGAGAACCTCGTCACTGCTGCCGGGCTGCCCGCCCCGGACACCGCGCCCGTCAGCGTGCTGTACTCCCCCGGCGTCCCGGTCCGCCTCGGCCGCCCGGCCCGCCCGGCAGGCATCCCGACACCGTGAGCCGGGGCCCGGACCGGGACGACCGGTCCGAGCCCCGACGGCCCGTGCGGGCGTCAAGCGCCGTGACGGGCCGCTTCCGTCATCCGGCGCGGCGCCTCGTACGCATCAGCAGCAGGAAACCGGCCACCAGGAGAACGGCGCCGGCCGCGGCCGGCCACAGTGTGGTGCCCGTCTCCGCGAGCCCACCCGCGACCGCCTGCGGCTCCGTTCCGGAATCGGCCCCGGACTCGTCGCCGACCGCGGCGGGCTGCGTCTGCGCGGGAGCACTTCCGGCATCGGCGTCGTCGTCCGCCGAGCCGCCCTGTGCGGGGGCGGTGGCGTCCTGCGTGGCCGACGGGGTCCCGTAGGACTTCGGCGCCACCGTGCTCGACACGGTCGGCTTGTCATCCTTCGCCGGTTCCGTCTCGGGCGCCTCGGTCGCCGGCTCCTCAGCCGCGGGCTCCTCGGCCGCGGGCGGCTTCGTCGCGGGCTGTTCCGTCGCCGGTGCCTGCGTCGGCTCGCCTCCGCCGTTGCCGGGCTCCGGCTCCTCGTTCCCGCCAGGCGGAGTGTCTGGAGACTGGGTCGGCTGCGGCTCCTGGGACGGCTCCTCCTCGCCCGGGTCGCCGCCCTGGCCGGCTCCGGCGCCGCACTCGCGGCCCTCGTTGATGCAGTCGACCATCTCACCCATCAGGTCCTCGGCGAAGACGTTGATGAAGTCGCCGTGGTCGGTGACCGGCTTGTGCAGTTGCTCGGGGAAGGAGTCCACCGCGAACAACGGGGTCGTACGGCCGCCGTCCTGAAGGCTCGGCGCGTCGACGTCGTACACGATCCGCTGCACCAGTTGCGGAATGGCCTTGAAGCCCTCCGGGCAGCTGCCGTCGGCGGCCGCGAACGCCACGTGGGTGCGGTGGTTGGCGCTGTCGATGTTCTGCCCGTCCCAGCAGCTCTGGAACTTGAAGGTGCGCACCACGTCGCTGCCCTGCGGGCACAGCGGGTACTTGTCCTTCAGCTGCCGGTCCTCCAAGCCCGTGCAGCTCCAGGACGCGTTGGCGTTGGCGGTGCCGTTCACGAACGCCTTGGCGTCGCCGGTGATGATGCGCAGCAGGCGCGGCATCTCGGTGACCTTGCTGCGCGGGTTGCCCACGAACGTCAGCGTCACTTCCTTGGGGGTGACGATCTCACCGGCGTTGCCCTCGATACCGCCGCCGGGAGAGTTCGCGTCCTGCTCCTGGGTTCCGTTCTGCAGGCGTATCACGGGCCAGTAGTACGTGGACTTGTCGCCCTGGTCGACACACGTCGTCTCGGCGTTCGCCAGGTCCTCGTCACTCGCGAAGGCGTCGTTGGCCTGATTGCCGACATAGTCGTGGAAGTGGTGGGCGCCGTTGGAGACGCCGGGGGCCACGATCACGTTGTCGGAGTTGAACAGACCGTTCTCGTTCACTCCGCAACTCGTGGCGAAGGTGCCGCGGGAGGCGTCCTGCTGCAGGGCCGGGCTGGGCACGTTCGGCTGTACGGCGGTGATGTCCGCGAAGTCGGCGGCGACGGGGCCGTTGCCGGCCTGGCCGCCGTTACCGGGCTGGCCGCCGTTGCCCGGCTGCTCGCTGCCCTGGTCCGCGTCTTCCTCGCCCGTCTCGTTGCCGCCGCCCTCGTCCTGGCCACCGTTGCCCTGGTCGCCGTTGCCGCTGTCGGCGGCGCGCAAGGTGCACGGCGCGAGGGACTCCAGCCCCTCGGGTCGTTCTCCCTGGCGATCGACGGCGATGGCGATCCGTTCGATCGTCGCCGTGCGCTTGTCCTTCAGCGGAGTCATGATCGCGCTGTCCGCGAAGCCGGCGTCCTGCTGGACGGCCTGGGCCGACTCCTGCAACCGCTGGTAGGCCTCGGCGATCTGTTGGTCCAGGAGGGCGAGTTCCTTCGCGACGTCCTCCTTCGCCCCGTCCGGCACCGCCGTCAGTCGGCTGCCGACGTCCGGGCAGTCGATGGTGCCGGCCGGGGAGGACAGCGTCCGAGCTGGATCCGCTCCCCCGTCCTCGGTGGCCGAGGCGTAGACGTTGGCCCCAACCAGGCCGCCGCCGCCCAACATCAGCGCGACCGCTGCAAAGGTCGCGCGCCGTGCGCCCGTGGGGCGTCTTCGCGTGCTGCGTCCCAAGGAAGTACTCCTACGCCTCGTGGTCGGTCAGGGCATGAAAATCCCCCGGCCTTATACGGAGACGGGCCGCGTTGTGTTCAACCGCCTCACGAATTCACAGAAATTCCTTATGACCAGGGTCAGTTCATCAGGCCGGCGGCGAGCGTGGCTCCCAGTTCCCAGCACGCCTCGATGTCGGCCTTGCCTGGCTCGCCCGTCACTGTCACGGGTTGCGCCGCGCGTCGCCAGGCGAGGCCGGTCGTGATGGAGTCGATCGCCCGGACGGCGCCGGTGACGTCGCTGCCGCCGTGGACGTAGTAGCCGAAGGGACGGCCTCGTGTGGCGTCCAGGCAGGGGTAGTAGACCTGGTCGAAGAAATGCTTGAGGGCTCCCGAGATGTAGCCGAGGTTCGCCGGCGTGCCCAGGAGAAAGCTGTCGGCGTTCAGTACGTCGGACGCCGTGGCCGACAGTGCCGGTCGGCGCACGACCTCGACGTTCTCGATCTCCGGCGCCGTCGCGCCGGAGATGACGGCTTCGAGCAGGGCCTGGCAGTTGGGCGAAGGGGTGTGATGCACGATCAGCAAGGTAGGCACACCCCGAACCCTGCCGTCGCGCTGCCGATCGACGCAACCGCAACGGTTCAGTTGGCGGCTTGGGCGCGGTCCGGCTCCTCCAGCTCGCCTCGCGTGTCTCCCGGGGAGGAGTTGACCCTGGCGACCGCCGAGGACAGCTGTTCCTGCACGGCGTCCGGCAGCGCGTCGCCCTTGACCGCGGTGACCAGGTCCCCGGCCAGGGAGTGCAGTTTGGTGTTGGTGTTCTGGGAGGCGGCGACCAGTACGGTCCAGGCCTCCTCGGAGCTCAAACTGAACGAGGCCATCAGGATGCCCCGGGCCAGGTCGATGGTCGGCCGCGTCTGCATGGCCCGTCGCAGCTGGGCGACTTCGATCCGCAGGTCGTAGTCGGCGCCCTCGGACGTCAGCGCGTCCTGGGTGTGCTGGGCTTGCATGTCCTGGCTGTCCGGGCTCGGCCCGGCGAACAGTGCTTGCGTGCCGGTGAGGGTGAGCAGGCGGTCCACCGCCGCACTCGCCGGGTGGATGGCGATCGTCTTGGCCTGCTCCAGGGCGCGATGGCGCAGGGTGAGCAGGATGTTCAGGGCGGAGCAGTCGCAGAAGGTGACGCCCTCCAGATCCAGGTCGACGCCGCCGACCGAACGGTTCAGGGCTTCGCGCAGGACGCTGCGGAAGCGCTCGCTGGTGTCGAGATCGAGTTCTCCACCGACCTTCACGATGACCCGGTCACCGTCCGGACGGACGGCGGTCACCAGCGAGCATGCCGGGTCTGCCGCCAATGCGCTTGCGATGTCCGCAGGGTCGGTAATGCCCCCCGTAGGGGGGTTCGCAGAGGACGCGAGCTCTGCCATGACCGCCTCTCCCTCAGGTACTCCCCGTCTCTGCACCAGAGTGAACCCGAACTGCGGGACACGTCAACAGATACATGAAATGCAGTACGTGTTTTTGTATACGTGAACAATCAGTCGTAGTCTTGGTACATGGATGGAGTCCCTGAGCCGCACATCGGATGGACCTTTCTGACGAACCATGCCCGGGTGCTGGCGGCGATCGCCGACAACCCGAACATCCGCATCCGGAGTATCGCCGCGCACTGCCGGCTCACGGAGCGCGCCGTCCAGAAGATCATTTCCGATCTGGAGCAGGAGGGCTATCTGTCGCACACCCGCGAGGGACGCACCAATACCTACCGGATCGCCCCGGCCAAGGTACTGCGTCATCCTGCCGAAGCCGGGCTGACGGTGGCCGCGCTGCTCTCCCTGCTCGCCCAGGACGAGGCCGATCGCACCTCCTCCCCCCAGCAGCTGAGGTCGGCACGCCAGCGGATGTCGGTGGACGGTGGATGAGGGCTCAGCACAGTACGTGCAGGGCTCCCGGCAGGACTCGGAGCGTGACCGGGAGGGTCGCGTCGACCTCGCCGTCCGCTCCGTAGGGCACCTCGCGGTCGGCCTCGATGCGGATTTCCCTGCCTCGCAGGATCCGCACCTGGGGGCGGTGGACGTGGGCGCCCGTCTTGAGGTCGTTCATCAGGGCGAAGAACAGCCGACGCGGCGCCTCCTGGATCATGACGACGTCCAGCAGGCCGTCGTCCACGCGGGCGTCGGGCGCGATGAGGCGGCCTGAGCCGTAGTAGCCGGAGTTGGCGGCCACGACCGTGTAGCCGGTGAGCGGGTGTTCGCGGCCGTCGACGGTGACCCGGTAGCGCGCGGGGCGCCAGGTGGTGACGGCGCGCAGTCCGCCCGCGTAGTAGGAGGCGGCGCCGCGCAGGAGTGTGGCGTTGTTGGCGTGGCGGTTGGCCAGGGCGTCGACGCCGGCGTAGACGCTGCCGAGGACCACGGTGCGGTCGTGGACGGCCGACTCGACTTCGATGGTGTCGACCTTGCGGGGCTCGTGGTGGAGCAGTACCTGTGCGAGCGCTTCGGGGTCGGTGGGGAGGTTCAGCGCCCGGGCGAAGTCGTTGCCGCGGCCGGCCGGGACGAGGCCGAGCAGGGTGTCCGTGCCGCTGAGGGCGCCGCCGATGCCGCCGGCGATTCCGTCGCCGCCGACGGCGAGCACCACTCTGCCGCGCTGTCCGGCGTCCCGGGCGAGTTCCCGGGCGTGGGGCAGGCTGCGGCTGTACTCGGTCTCCAGGTCGGCCCCGGCCTCCCGCAGCAGCCGGGCCACCTGCAGCAGGGCGGCGGCTGAGGCGGATCCGCCCGCCGTGGGGTTGACGATGGCGGTGAACTTTCGCATCGGTGAGCCTTTCGGGCCGACGGGAGGATGCTGCCGGAGGCGGGGGGCGGGTGGCTGAGCGGGGGGGGCGTG
Organism: Streptomyces cyaneus; assembly: GCF_004028635.1. Classification (GTDB taxonomy): domain Bacteria; phylum Actinomycetota; class Actinomycetes; order Streptomycetales; family Streptomycetaceae; genus Streptomyces; species Streptomyces cyaneus. The sequence goes on from NZ_RQJW01000003.1 coordinate 144,642, forward strand.
CGGTCAGTCGGCGGGCAGGAGGACGCCGGGGCTGAGCAGGCCGGCCGGGTCCAGTCGGCGTTTCACGGCTTGCAGCGCCTCGATGCCCAGGTCGCCCGCCTCGCGGACGTACCAGTCCTGGTGGTCGGTGCCCACGCCGTGGTGGTGGGTGATGGTGCCGCCCGCGGTGAGGATCGCCTCGTTGGCGGCGTGCTTGGCCCGCTGCCAGTGCGCCACCGGGTCGTCGCCCTGTGCGGAGACGACGGTGAAGTACAGGGAGGCGCCGTTCTCGTAGACGTGGGAGATGTGGCACATGATCAGGGGCGGGGTGCCGGCCTCGGTGAGCGTGCCGGTGAGGGCTTCGCGGACCGAGGCGTACAGCTCGGGGACGCGTGACCAGAAGGTCGCCGTCTCCAGTGTCTCCGCGAACGCCCCCGCGTCCAAAAGGGCGTCCCTGAGGTACGGGGCCGAGTAGCGGCCGTGTGCCCAGCGCTGCCCCGGTTCCTCGCCGAGCAGGGTTCCGCCGCACTCGCGCAGGACGGCCGCGGCCCGCTCCCGGCGGTACGCGGTGTCCTCGTCCGTGCCTTCGTAGCCGGTGATCGCCATGCATCCCGCAGGCTGCTGCCCTGCGACGGCGGCGCCGATGGCGTCGGGTTGGGCGAGGCCGATCAGTGTCTCGGTCTCGTCGGACAGCCGCAGTACCGTCGGGCGCGGGCCGTCCTGGGCGAGGCGGCGCAGCGCGGCGGCGCCTTCCTCGAAGGAGGGGAAGCGCCAGCCCTCGTACACGCGGGTCTGCGGGACGGGGCGGATGCGGACCGTGACGGACGTGATGACGCCGAAGGCCCCTTCCGAGCCGAGGAGGAGCTGGCGCAGGTCGGGTCCGGCTGCCGAGCGCGGTGCGCGGCCGGTGTCGATGGTGCCCTCGGGGGTGGCGAGGGTCAGGCCCAGGACCATCTCGTCGAAGCGACCGTAGCCGGCGGATGCCTGGCCGCTGGAGCGGGTGGCGGCGAATCCGCCGATGGTGGCCCACTCGTAGGACTGGGGGAAGTGGCCGAGGGTGAAGCCGTGTTCGGCCAGCAGCGCCTCGGCCTGGGGGGCACGCAGTCCGGGTTGCAGGGTGGCCGTGCGGGAGACCGGGTCGAGGGCGAGCAGCTGGTCCATGCGCCGCATGTCCAGGGCGACGAAAGGGCTCCGGCGGGCGGGAGCCAGGCCGCCGACGACGGAGGTGCCGCCGCCGAACGGGACCACGGGCAGGCCGTGTTCGGCGCAGGCGCGCAGTACGGCGCGTACGTCGTCGTGGTCTGCGGGGAGTACGACGGCTGCGGGGATGTCGTCGACTTCGCCGTCGCGGATGCGGAGCAGGTCGGGGGTGGACTTGCCGCGGGTGTGCCGGATACGGGTCTCGGCGTCGGTGCGGACGTGCTCCTCGCCTCCGACGGCGGCGAACAGGGCGTGGCGCGCGGCGGGTTCGAGGCTCGGCTCGGGTACCGCGATGTCCTCCAGGGCGATCGCCCCGGCGGTGCGCGGCTTGACGCCGAGCAGGTCGCGCAGCAGCCCGGTCACCGTCTCGGGCAGCGGTGCCGCCTTGGCCGGGTCGCCCCAACCGCTCCACAACATGTCCATGGCCGTCGTCCTCACCGGTCGATTCGAGCGATGCCGTGTCCCGGACGGCCTCGCAGGCGTTACACTGTTACACATGACGCCTATTCGTCACAACCATTCGGACAGCGATGCGGTGCTCGACGCGGTGCGCGACTGCGTCCTGGCCGTCGGTGTCCGTCGTACGACGCTGACCGACGTGGCCCGCCGCGCGGGGGTCTCCCGGATGACGCTGTACCGGCGGTGGCCCGATGTGCGCACCCTGGTGGGGGACTTGATGACCCGGGAGTGGGTCGCGGTGGCCACGGGGGCCATGCCCGAGCGGGGCCCCGGGGCCGACGCGCGGAGCCTGATCGTCGACGGGCTCGTGGCCGGGGTGGAGGCCTTCCGCGCCCATCCGCTGTTCCGGAAGATCGTCGACGTCGATCCGGAACTGCTCCTCCCCTACGTCCTCGACCGCCGCGGCGCGAGCCAGGAGGCCCTCATCGCGCTGCTGGCCGACGCCCTGCGCGAAGGCCACGCCGACGGGTCCGTACGCACCTGCCATGCCGAACGGCAGGCGCGGGCCCTGCTGCTGATCGTCCAGTCCTTCACGCTGTCCCTGCGGACCATGACCGACGAGGACGACGCCGACCTGAGCAGCGAGGCCTTCCTGGCGGAACTGCGCAGCATCCTCGAGAGGACCCTGACGCCATGAGCCCCACTGCTCCTCCCCCGGTTCCCGCATCGTCCCTGTCGGCCGCCCGGCGCTCGCGCGAGCTGGCCGAGACGGTCGGCGGTCCGGTCGTGGACGTCCTGGTCGTCGGGCTGGGCGCGACCGGTGCCGGGGCCGCCCTGGACGCCGCCGCGCGTGGTCTGACGGTCGTTGCCGTCGACGCACACGACCTGGCCTTCGGCACCTCCCGCTTCAGCAGCAAGCTCATCCACGGCGGGCTGCGCTATCTCGCCTCGGGGCAGCTCGACGTGGCCCACGAGAGCGCGGTCGAACGCGGGGTGCTGATGGAGCGCACGGCACCCCATCTGGTGCGGGCCCAGCCCTTCGTCCTGCCCCTCACCCCGCTGGTCTCCCGTGGCCAGTCCGCCCTGGCCTGGGCCGGATTCCGGGCCGGTGACACGCTGCGTCTGGCGGCCCGCACGGCCCGCGCCACCCTGCCCGCCCCGCGCCGGCTCTCGGCGCTGGAGACCCGGCACCTCGCCCCCGCCCTGCGCACCCAGGGCCTGCGCGGCGGCCTGCTGTCCTGGGACGGCCGGCTCACCGACGACGCCCGCCTGGTGACCGCGATCGCCCGCACCGCCGCGGCCCGCGGTGCGCGGATCCTCACCCGGGTCAGGGCACTGCAACTCACCGCTTCCGGCGCCCGGATACGCGACGAACTCACCGGCGAAGAGGGCGAGATCAGGGCCCGCGCCGTGATCAACGCGTCCGGCGTCTGGGCGGGCGGCCTCGTGGACGGCATCCGGATCCGCCCTTCCCGCGGCACCCACCTCGTCCTGCGCTCCGAGCACCTCGGCCCGCTGCCCGCGGGGCTCCACGTGCCCGTGCCCGGGGAGACCAACCGCTTCGTCCTCGTCCTGCCCCAGGGCGACGGCCGGGTCTACGTCGGTCTCACCGACGAGCCCGTCGACGGCGACATCCCCGACGTTCCCGAGGTACCCGAGACGGACATCGGCTTCCTCCTCGACGTCCTCGGCTCCGTCCTCGACATCCCGGTCCAACGTGACGACGTCGTGGGCGCGTTCGCCGGACTGCGCCCCCTGCTCGACACCACCTCGGGCGAGCACTCCGGCGCGGCTCCTCGGACCGCCGACATCTCCCGTCGGCATGCGGTCCTCACCTCGCCGGACGGCGTGATCACCGTGGTCGGCGGCAAACTCACCACCTATCGCCGCATGGCCGAGGACGCCGTCGACTCGGCCGTCGCCACCCGCAAACTCACCGCCGGCCCGTCCCCCACCGCCTCACTCCCCCTCGTGGGGGCCGCGTCACCCGACACGCTCGGTTCCGTGCGGGCACCGCGCCGCCTCGTCCAGCGCTACGGCACCGAGGCACCGGCCGTCCATGCCCTCGGCGCACACGATCCCCGGCTGGGCGAACCTGTGCTGCCGGGGCATCCCGTCACCGCCGCCGAACTGCTGTGGGCCGTACGCCACGAAGGCGCCCTGGACGAGGCCGACCTGCTCGACCGGCGCACCCGCATCGGGCTGGTGCCGTCCGACCGGGCGGCGGCGCTGGACGTCGTACGCCAGGTACTGGACGAGGTGTCGGCGCAGGTGGGTGACATGTAGGGCGGCGAGCCCGCCTGGGACGTCAGGCGGCGCCGCGCCGTATGCGCCACACGTTGTCGTCCCGGAAGCCGTCCACGCCGTCGGGCGACACGCTCACACTGCGCACCGTGTCCAGCGTCTGCACGGTCCAGTCGTGCTCCGGCAGCGCGAGTTCGTCGAGGACGCTCTGCAGCGTCGGGAATTCCACCTCGAAGGGCGGCTCGCTCTGCCACGACGGCCAGCCGGCGTGCATGACGATCAGCAGGGTGCCTCCCGCCGAGACCGCCGCTGCGGCCCGGCGCAGAATCCGCCGCTGGTCCAGTGCGATCGGCGACTGCAGAAACTGCGCGTTCACCAGGTCGAAGGAGCCCTCGGGGAACGTCTCGCCCAGGACGTGACGTTCCCACACCGCGCGGTCGCTCACGCCGGCCTCGGCGGCGTGCAGGGCGGCGCGCTCCAAAGCCGTGTGCGCGATGTCGACGCCGGTGACCTGCCAGCCGCGCGATGCCAGCCACACCGCGTCGGCCCCCTCTCCGCACCCGAGGTCGAGCGCGTTGCCCGGCCCGAGGCCGGAGGCCTCCCGGACCAGCAGCGGGTTCGGGCGGCCGCTCCACAGTCGCCCGCCGTCTCGGTAGCGGGCCTCCCAGAACTCGGCGGCCCTCAGGGCGGTGTTCTCGGTCATGGCGCCTCCCAGGTCACAGCTGTCATGGAGGGACTCGGACGAGCGCGGGGCTGCCCGGTCCCTGCTGAAGAAGGCTGCGGGAGGCCCCTGAGGGAGGCAAACACTCTTGCCGGTTCAGCAAAGGGTTCGAGGCACGCGCGGTGGGGCCGCGCCCCCGCTGACGTCCCTGGTCGGCGGCTGGCGGCGAGTCACCGCGCCGGGGTGCGACGCCGCAGTTCGCGCTCCCGGCGCCGGGTCGGCAGGATGGGCCCATGACCGAGATCCGCACGCCCCGTCTTGTGCTGCGCCGATGGTTGGACGACGACCTCGTCCCCCTGTCCGAGATCCACGCCGATCCGGTGGTGATGCAGGGCATCGGCGACGGCAGGCCGCGCTCCCCGGAGCAGACCGCCGAGGACATCGAGGCGTGGGAGGAGGAGTGGGACGAGGAAGGGTTCGGGATGTTCGCGGTCGAGCTCCTGGGCTCCGGTGAGTTGGCGGGCGCCGTCGGCTTGTCCGTCGCCGACGCTCCGGCCGAGGTCGCCGGCCAGGTGGCGATCAGCTGGCGGCTCGGACGGGCGTTCTGGGGGCAGGGCTACGCCTCCGAAGCAGCGCACGCCACACTGGAGTTCGCCCTGCAGGACCGCGGCCTCGACCGCGTGGTCGCCGTGCGCCGGACGGGCGACAGTGCCTCCGCGAACGTACTGGACAAACTCGGCATGCAGGCGGAAGGCACCGCCCAGCACCCGGTCCACGGCTACGAGGTCGTGGTACACGGCATCGACCTGACGCAGTACCAGGAATAGCCCCCCCCCGCGACCGGCTCGAGTCGAGGACGCGGGTCACCTCTCAGTCAGTGACGAGTGCCGTGCCGGGTCCGTGACGAGCCGGTGAGGCGGGGGATTCCCTCACCCTCCCTCCGGGGCATGCCACCAGGCGCCGGTGACACCGTTCGCTGAAGCTGGCCCCATGACCAAGCCACAGGTGAAGAACTCCCGGTCGCGCCTGGCGGCCGCCCTGGCCGGCGCGGCACTCGGTGCCGGTGCCCTGGTGATGCCCGCGTCCGCGGCGCCGTCCTCGCCCGCACAGGCCGGTCCGTCGGGCCGGGCGGACCTGCGGGCGGAGGTGCAACGCACGCTTGAGGAGGCGGGGTACGTCGGTATCTCGGTGGAGGTTCGCGACGGACGCCACCGCTTCCGGGCCCGGGCCGGGGAGGCGAAGCTGGGCACCGGCCGTCCCGTTCCCCATGGCGGCTCCCTGCGGGCCGCCAGCGTGACGAAGCCGTTCGTCGCCACGGTGGTGCTGCAACTGGTCGCGGAGGGACGGCTGTCGTTGGACGACACGGTGGAGCGGTGGCTGCCGGGAGTCGTGACCGGCAACGGCAACGACGGCAGCCGTATCACCGTGCGCCACCTGCTGCAGCACACGAGTGGCGTCCACAACTACGACTACACCGATGACACGGGCGACGACTCCGCCGCCTTCCAACGGCACAGGTTCGACCGCATCGAGCCGGAACAGCTCATCGCCGGGGCGATGCGCAGCAGGCCCGACTTCCCACCGGCCGCCCCCGGCGATCCCGAGCCCGACTGGAACTACTCCAACTCCGGTTACGTGCTCGCCGGCATGATCATCCAGCAGGTCACCGGTCGAACCTGGGCGACGGAGGTGCACCACCGGATCGTCGAACCGCTCGGCCTCACCGGCACCTACGCCCCCGGACACGATCCCTTCCTTCGCGGACCGCACGCCCACACGTACCACCGTTTCCCGGGTTCGGACGGCTGGACCGACACCACGGTCCGTGACATGTCCTGGGCCGATGCCGCCGGCGCACTCATCACGACCGAGCGCGACCAGGACCGCTTCCTCGGCGCGCTGTTCGACGGCCATCTGCTACCGCCTCGGGAACTGGCGGAGATGCGCCACGTCGTGCCGGTGGGCGAGGACTTCCAGGTGCCCTTCCCCGGACTGCATTACGGACTGGGGCTGATGCGGCAACCGCTGAGCTGCGGCGGGTACCGATGGGGCCACGGCGGCGACACCGACGGCGGCACCGTCAGGAACGGCCTCACCGAGGACGGGTCGCGCAGCATCGTCATCAGCGCCACCGGCAAGGTTCCCGAGGACGAACCGCTGTTGCGCGCCGAGGCAGCCGTCCAGCGGCTCGTCGACACCGTGCTCTGCGAGGGCGTCCGGTGATGCGGCCCACGCCGTCGTGCGGATCGTGGACTCCACACCCGTGACAGGAAGTTCACTCCTCCGGCGCCTCCAGCCAGAAGCCCGACCGGGTCAGCCAGAGATCGAGCAGTTCCTTGTCTCCCTGCGTCCGGATGGCGGGCGCGGGGCGGCGGTAGAAGAAGAGGAGCAGGTCCGTCGCCGGGCCGCGTGCGGTCGCGGTGGCGTTGTCGGCCCCCGCGCGCCAGACGGGCCGCTTGCCGGTGAGGTCGACCAGCCATTCTCCGGCGTCGGTCGCGTCGAAGTGGAGCGTACGGTCGGGGCCGAGCAGGTCGGGCAGGTCCGGCCGGGGCTCGAACGCCTCGGGGAACGTCGAGTATTCCAGCCACTCCTCCACCGCGTCGAGGGCGAGGTCGCGCTCCAGTACGAACTCCGTTCCGGCCGCCAGGGCCGCGTCGGCGCGGTGCACGGCGGTCTCGTACGTCATGCGCCGCGCCCAGAACGTCACCGGCGCGGGCCGCTCCTCGGAAGGGTTCCACGCCAGTGCGTCGGGCCCGGCCGCGCGGAGGGTGGCACTGAGGCTCGCGGCGCCTTCGAGGAGCCACGGGATCAGGAACGACTCGTCCTCGTGGAGGTAGGTGGTCGGGTCGTTCACCAGGTCGTCGGGGGTCGGGGCCGATGCCCGGCTCCGTACGATCTCCTCCGCCCAGCGGTGGTCGCCGCCCACGTGCCGCAGCAGTTGGCCGAGGTTCCAGCCGGGGCAGGAGAGCACCGGGGCCGTCATGTCCGCGCCCCGCACGTGGGCGGTGAGGCGTTCGGTCTGGGTGACGATCTCGTCGCAGTAGCGGTCGAAGGTCGGCGAGGTCATCGCCTCATGATGCCGCAGGGCCAGGGCCCCCTTGTCAGTGGTCTCGGATACTGTGTGCCGCCTGAGCAAGATCGGGGAGCAGGATCAGGTGGGGAGAGAGCACGCGATGCTGGTGGGGGCGGGAAATGTACGGCGCCGGCTGGCCCAGGTGGCTTTGCTGGCCGGGGTGCTGGCGGGCTGTTCGGGGGCTGGGGAGGACTCCGACACGAAGACGTCGGCGAGCGCCTCGGCGTCGGCCGATGCGGCGAGTGACAGCGATACGGCAGTGAAGAGCGGTGGCACCATCGGCGCCGCCGGATCGGCCTGTGAGCTGCCCGTCACATTCGACATCGCCGAGGACTGGGAGGCGGAGGCGGTCGACGCCGGGGCGGCCGAGGAGAAGGTGGCCGACAGCGGTGACGGCTCCGCCGATTCCGAGAAGGAAGAGCTGGCCCAGGAGATCGCCGACGCACTCCTGTACCAGGGCCCTGTCGCCGCGGCCTGTGAAGTCGATGCCAAGCCGGCGGGGAACATCGGCTTCCTCCGCGTCTGGACGGGCAAGCCGGGTGACGTGGACGCACGCACCGTGCTGGAGGGCTTCGTCGCGGCGGAGAACGGCGTGAGCAAGGCGAAGTACAGCACCTTCAAGGCCGGGGACGTCGTCGGCGCCGAGGTGAAGTACCTCTACACCAGCGAGCTCCTGGAGGAGACGAAGGAGGAGTCGGCCATAGCCGTCACCACCGAGAAGGGTCCGGTCATCATACACCTCGGCGGACTGGACACCGACGAGCACCGGGCGATGCTGCCGGCATACGAACTCGCCAAGCGGACCCTGCGCATCGGCTGAGCAGCGGGGGTGTTCGGCGCGGACGGCAAGGGCGCCGCGCCGGACCGGGCCGTGGGCGGTCGGGCAACGTATCCGGCGTCGGTCAGGATGCCGTGCAGGCGCCGATCGCGGGGGCCGTGCTGTTGCCGTTCTTCATGACGGTGAAGCCGAAGCTCGTCGACGCTCCGGCGGCCAGGCTGCCGTTGTTGGTTCGCCGCGACGGCGGCGCCGAAAGTTGGCTCAAGACACTACGACTCGGCCCCCGTGTAGAACGCGATCGTCGCCGCCGTGGTGGACGCCACGACTGCCTCGTCGGCCCCCGAGGCGGCGTAGGCCTCTCCCCACAGCTCACCCGACCGCGTCGCGTATGCCTTGCCCTCGTCCGAGAGCTGCCAGGCCTCGGCCTCCTGCCTGCTCATCCCGCCGCCGGCGAGGTGCATGCCGAGGCCCAGCAGCGCGCCGTCCCAGCCGACACCCACGGCTCCCGGCCCGAACCGGTCCCAGAAGTCGGGCGGCACCACGGCCACATGCTCCAGCTCCAGTACCGTGCGCTCCTCGCCGTCGGGAGTGAGCCGCACCTCGACCTCGCTGAAGCCCGGGTCGGGCCCGAACAGCCAGCTGACCCGCAGCAGCGTCGGCTCCTCGCACCGCAGGATCTCCCCGCCGGCCTGGCCCTCCAGCTGATACCGCCCGCCGACCTTGAACTCCCCGCTCACCGGCAGGAACCAGCGACCGATCCGCTCGGGCGATGTCACCGCGTCCCACACGTCGGCGATCTCGGCGTCGTACGTACGCCGCATCAGCACTGTGCGGGCCTCGCCCGCCTCGACCTGCCGTACACCGACCTGCCGGTGCAGGCGGTTCAGCTCGTCGACGATCTCACTCATCCCCGCTCGCTTCCTTTCTCGCTCTGCGTTCGCGCTTGCCTCGCGCGAGTTCCGTTTCGAGGGCGTCGAGCCGCTGCCCCCAGAAGCCCCGGAATCTCTCCAGCCATGCGTCCACCTCCCGCAGCGGCGCGGCGTCGACGGCGTACAGCCGCCGCGTGCCCTCCGCCCGCACGGACGCGAAGCCGCTCTCGCGCAGCACCCGCAGGTGTTGCGACACGGCGGGTTGAGAGATCCCGAACTCGTCCTGGATCACGGCGCTCACGTCGCCCGATGCCTGCTCGCCGACCGCGAGCAGCTCCAATATCCGGCGCCTGACCGGATCACCCAGCACATCGAAGGCGTGCACGGAGCTCACTATGCCAGCTGGCGCTTATATAAGGCAAGGCTTAAATAAAGACCAGGGTCGGGCCTGGGCCCGAGCGAGGCACTGGCCTGCTAGTCGCTGCCGACGAGGAACCGGTCGAGCGCCGTCGTCAGTTCGGCGGGCTTCTCCACCGGCAGTTCGTGGCCGGCGTCCAGGATGCGGATCACCGCGTCCGGGTAGGCCTTGGCCATCCGCAGCATCTGGGAGACAGGCAGCTGGACGTCGTGGTAGCCGTGGATCATCAGGGTGGGCGCGGCTATCTCACCGACCTTGTCCAGCACATCGAAGGCGCGCATGGCGCCGTAGAGCGTCATGACGACCTCGCGGGGAGTGCCGGCGGAGGCGCGGATGTACTCGCGGATCTCCTCGCGCGGGTGTCCGGGCGCGAAGGCGCGCTGGATGTTGGCGGCGACGAACAGTTTGAAGGGGGCGAGCGTCGAGGCGGACATCAGCAGGGCGCGGCCCCGGCTGTAGGCCATCCTGCCGATCGAGTTGACCAGCACCATGCGCTCGACCCGCTCCGGGTGGGCGAGGGCGATGGTCTGGGCGATCATGCCGCCCATGGAGTGGCCGATGATCACGAACCGCTCGATCTTCAGGTGGTCGACAAGGGCGAGGACGTCCTTGGCCAGGTCGTCGATCGTGCGCGCTCCCGACCCGCTGCTCTCACCGTGCCCGCGCAGGTCGAGGCGGACGACGCGGCGCTGCTCGGCGAAGTGGGCCACCTGGTGGTCCCAGCGGTGCCGGTTCGCCGTCCAGCCGTGGACGAACACCAGGGGCACACCGTCGCCGTCGCGGGGGCCCTCGTCGTCGTACGTCAGTGTCGCGCCGTCGACTTCGAGCTGCGGCATGGTGGCCTCCTGGAGTGCGATATCTGGTTACTGACCGGTACGGTAACCGGCCGTGCGGGCTGCCGTCATCGGCGTTCGCCCAGGAAATCGAGGATGTGCCCGAACACGTCGAGGGCCGCTCCCCTGCCGAGGAACGTGTCCAGGTGGCCGTAGCCGGGGATCTCGGTGTACGTGACGTCCAGTTGGGGTTGGCGGTGGGCGAGGACGTCCCGGCAGAGTTTCTGGGAGTCGAGCCACAGGCCGTTCTCGCTGCCCGCGAGGAGCAGGAGCGGGGTGTCGATGCGGGCCGCCGCGTCCAGGGCGTTCTGCGGGAGGGTCCGGTAGCGCTGGTCGGTGTCGTGCCAGCGGACCACGGTGCGGGCCAGTTCGATGCGGCGCAGGTGCGGCAGGATCCACAGCGGGGCGGGGCCGAGGAGTTCGGCGAGACGGTCGTGGGTGGCGTCGGTCAGGTGCTCGTGGACGAAGAGCGAGGCGCCGGTTCCCCAGGCGGAGTTGTGCAGGATCTGGCAGGTGGGGTCCGGGCAGGTCGCCTTGCGGGAGGCCAGGGCGAACAGCGGGGTGTACTTCGACCACAGGCCGACCTTGCGGAAGTCGACGGGGATGTGGTCGATACGGGACTTGAGGAGTTCCCCGGCCAGGGTCATGCGCAGGGAGGTGCGGCCCGCGAGTTTCGGGGTGAGGAAGACGCCCTGGGACACCACGCCCGCGAGGCCGGGGACGAGGCCCGCCGTCATGCTCAGGGAGAGGGTGAGGGAGCCTATGCAGTGGGCGACGACGAACAGGGGACGCCCGCCGATGCGGGTGCGGATGTGGCGTACGGCCTCGGGGATGTCGTAGAGGGCGACGTCGTCGTAGGTGTAGCGGCGGCCCGTCTCGTTGTACGGCAGCCGGCAGCTGCCTCGCCAGTCGAGCAGCCAGGGCTCGTAGCCCTCGTCCAGGAGGACGTCGACCAGGTTGCGGGTCTCCGGCAGCAGGAACATGTCGGCCGACGCGGTGTGTCCGTGCAGGAGCAGGACGGCGGGGCGGTCGTGGGCGGGGGCGCGGTCCCCCGCGTCGATGCGGGTCAGGCCGAGGCGTGCGCCGTCGGTCGTGCGGAACGGGATCTCCTCGACCGTCGTCGGGTCGAGGCGGTGGTGGAGGGGGCGCAGGGTCGTGGTGGTCCTGACCTTGCGCAGGGCCGGCCTGGCGGTCCTGGGGCTCGGTGTCCTGAAGATCATCGGTGGTGCTCCGTGGGGTTCGTGGTGCGGCGCAGGTCGAGCAGGTCCGCGGCGGCCCGGGCGAAGGGGCCGAGCAGGCCGCGGCCCATCTCCAGGCCGAACCAGGCGAGCCAGGTGAGCTTGGCGGCGCGCTTCTCCTGGCTGGTCAGGCGTGGGTCGACCTCGATGCCGTCGATCTGGTCGCGCACGTAGGAGTCGGCGGGGACGACGACCTCGCCTGCCAGGCTCGCCGGTTCGCCCTCGCGGCCCAGCTCCACGGTCAGGGCGCGGGTCTGGCGCCAGAGGTCGCGGCGGGCGCGGGCGTACTTGTGGCCCTCCAGCCACCAGCGGCCGCCGTCGGCGTCCGTCAACTGCAGGTGGTAGCGCAGGAGTTGGTGGCGCAGGCCGTGCCGGTGCGGGATGCCTTCCTCGGGGCGGATCCAGATGTCGCCGCGTGCCACGGTGAGCGGCTCGGGGTGCAGGGCGGGGCAGGTGAGCTCGCCTCGGACGTCGACGCGGCGGTCCGTCACCAGCTGGTGCATGCTCGCGACGGAGAGGGTGAGGGACATCGCGCAGGGGATTTCGGGGGTGGTGGGAGGGGCCCCGACCGGGGTGACGGTGCCTTGGGTGGTCTCGGTGAACCACAGGTAGGGCTGGTCGTCCTTGTGCGGGAGGTGGGCCAGGCCGTCGTGGGCGAGGCGTTCGAAGGTCTTCAGCTGAGCTCGGGCGTCGTAGCGGGAGGCCGGGCGAAGGCCGAGGGCCTCGACGAGTGCCGCGGTGCGGTCGGCGGTGGCTGCCGGGCCCTTCAGGGTCGCCTCGCAGAGTTTCAGGGCGGTGGGGCTCTGCAACACGCGGTTCAGGAAGGCCAGTTCGGGGATCGGATCGGCCTGGAGGCGGGCCAGGGCGTCGGTGCGCCACTCGTCCCAGTCCTGCACGCGGACGTGCATGCCGCCGAGGGCCATGTCCCGTACGACGTCGTCGAGGGTGTTGGGGACGCCGGTGAGGTTGTAGTCGAAGCCCCAGGCGTCGGGGTCGCAGATGACGGCGACGGCGACGCGGCTGACCCAGTCGACGGGGGCGGCGTTGAGGTAGCGGAAGGCGGGGACGGTGCGGAAGCGGCCGAAGGCCGAGATGAGGCCGCTGCTGAGGTCCTGGGGGTTGTACGCGCCGGTCTTCGTGTGGCCGCCGATGCCGCCCGGACGCAGGGCCGTGACGACCAGGCCGTGGTCGCGGGCCCGGCGCAGGGCCACTTCCGCGGCCCACTTGGTCTGGTCGTAGCCGGCGACGAGGCGGTCGATGTGGGCGAGGGGGTCGTCCTCGCCCATGGAGGGGATGCCGACCTCGTTGAAGACGGCGATGGAGGAGATGTGGTGCAGGGGCTTGGGGCGGCCGGTCGCGGCGAGTTCGGCGAGGGTGAGGGCGCCGAGGACATTGCTGGTGCGCAGGGACTGGTAGCCGCGCAGGAAGTCCACGGCGGCCGCCACACCTACGATGCTGTCCACTTCGTGGGCGAGGGTGTTCCAGAGGTCGTCGGTAAGGCCCAGGCGGGGGTGGCGGATGTCGCCGGGCAGCACGGTGATGCGACGGCGGATCTCCGACGACCAGGGCAGCGCGTAGCTCTTGAGCGCCTCGCCGAGCCGGGCTACGGCCGCCTCCTCGTCGGTGGCCCGGACCAGGCAGTACACGTGGGCGTCGCTGTGGCGCAGCAGGTCCAGCAGCATGTGGCTGCCGAGGAAGCCGGTGGCACCGGTCAGCAGGATGCGCCGGGGCGGGAGGGGGTCGGGCGAGGCGGTGAAGGGGAGGCGGTCGGCGAGGGCGAGGTCGGCGAGGATCTGGGTGAGGTCTTCGGGGCGGGCTGTGGAGTCCGACGCGTCGGTGCGGGCGACGGTGAGGGGTGGAGCGGCGACTGCCGGCGGCTGAACCGTCTGGATCGCCCCATGGGCAGCCCTTTCCGGTACGGCACTGGCGGCACCGGACCTTTCCAGGTGGCGCCTGGCCAGGCTGATCGGCCTGGCGTCGGCGAACACCTCGTCCAGGTCGATCTCCATGCCCAGCTCGTCCTCCAGCGCGCCGACGAACTCCACGGCGTTCACCGAAGTGCCCCCGGCGTCGAAGAAGTCGGCGTCGGCCACCAGGTGTCCTGAGGGAACGTAGCGGCCCGCTATGGCTGCGACGGTGGCGGCGAGCGTGTCCCCGTCACCCGGCGGGGTGGGGGCAGGCGGCGTCTCAGCCACCCCCGTGACCTTGGCCAGCAGGTCGGTCACGGTCAGGCCGACACCACCCCGCTCTATCGCCTCCGCGGTCGCCCGCTGATCGGCGGCTGCCGACACGTTCTCGTTCACCTCACGCATGAGAGCCCTTCACGGTGTTGCCCTGCCCCTTCATCGGTGCTGCCGGCTGCACACTGGTCCGCCTGGTCATTGCTGCCGCCAGGAGCGGAACGTCCGCAGCTGCTCCGGTGTGACCACGGCCTCGAGCCGTTCGTCGTCCTGATCGCCGCCTCCCAGTGCCGACAGCAGGCGGCGGGCGGGGGCGTTGCGCGGCGTGCGTTGCGCGGTCAGGCGGACCTTGGCGCAGTCCAGTTCCTCGGCGCGGTCGGCCAGCCACTGCAGGAGGCGTTCCTCGACGCCTCGGCCGAGTGCACGGCAGCTCATCAGCCAGGCCAGGACGTCGAGTTGGTCGCCCTCGGGGCGCAGGGCGAGGAGGCCGATCTGGCCGTAGTCGCCGAAGCGGTCGCGGGCCGCAGCCGTCCATACCTCGCCGTGTTCCCGCCACCGGGCGACGTCGCCGCCGTCGGCGGAGCGGGCGCGGAGGGTGAACTGGTTGGTGCGGCGGACGAGTTGCTCGGCCCGCTGCACATCGGCGTCGGACAGGGCCCGGATGTCGACCTGGAGTTCCAGCCCGTCCAGGAACTCCTCGAAGCCGGCCTGTTCGCGTACGGCGTCCCGCTCCCGCTCTTGCTCGTAGAACCGCGCTCGCAGCGCGTCCTCGGCCGTCGCCGCGGCTGGGACCAGCGGCCACAACCGGCCCAGGAACTCAGGCAGTTCGGCCGCCGACGGACAGGTCAGCGACAGCACCTGCGGCCGCACGGCCCGCATCTTGGCGATCTCGGCCGGGTTGTCGTCGAGGAACAGGAAGCTGTCCAGGCCGAGGTTGAGCGTACGTGCCGCCTCGGCGAGGCGGCCCGCTTTCGGGTCCCAGGCTGCGGAGAGCAGGCTGAAGTGCTCGGCCTTCAGGAGACTGTCCGGGCGGTCCAGTACGGCGCGGACGGTGTCCTCGTCGTTGTTGCTGACCAGCACGAGCAGCGCGCCCGCTGCCCGCCACTGCAAGAGTCTGCGGGCCAGCAGGGCTCGCGGGCCGGTCAGGTCCACGGCCTCGGGGCCGATCTCCCCGGCCACGCCGCCCCACAGGGTCTCGTCGCCGTCGACCGCGATCACCTTCGGTTCCGGGCGCCGTACCGCTTGGACGACCTCGGCGAGGCGAAGGGCCACGGCCGCCTGGAAGTGCGGGGTGAACGGGAGGTGGGCCAGGCGTTCGGTCCGCTCGTCGAAGCGTTCCTCGACGGGGTGGTGGCGGGTCCAGTCGCCGGGGCCGAGTACGGCGATGCCGGGTACGTCGGCCAGTTCGGCGGCGATCTCCCGTTCCCACCGGGTGAAACGGTCCTCGCCGCCCTGTACGGCGGGCAGGAAGCCGACGATCAGTGGCCTGCGGGTGCGCTCGGCGAGCGCACGCAGTGCGGCCGGGTAGGCGGTGCGCAGTTCGGCGAGCAGCGCGTCGTCGACGGGACCGAAGCGTTGCAGGTCCGTTGCCCTCAGCAGGACGACGCCCGTCGTCGTGGCCGGGTCGGCGAACACGCCGGACGGGTCACGCAGGCTCGCCAGTACGTGGTGGTACGGGGCCTCCGCGATGGTCGTCACGCCGGCGTCCCGTACGAACTTGTCGACGGACTCGTTGACGGACTCGTTGACGGACTCGTTGACGGACTCATTGATCGCCGTCTCGCACATCAGAGGCAGCTTGCCGAGGGCGAAAGTGGCGGCGAACGCGAGCGTGTCGGGTCGTGGCGTGGTGGAGAGCCCCGCTACCGGGGCCTCGGTGGCCGTC
This sequence comes from Streptomyces cyaneus, assembly GCF_004028635.1. Taxonomy (GTDB): domain Bacteria; phylum Actinomycetota; class Actinomycetes; order Streptomycetales; family Streptomycetaceae; genus Streptomyces; species Streptomyces cyaneus. The sequence continues at coordinate 160,399 of NZ_RQJW01000003.1, forward strand.
CGCGTCGTACGGACCGACCCCATCGGGTCCTCGACCGACTCCGCAAGCAGGCCCAGCAGTTCCTCGCCCAGTTCGGTGGCCGTCGCCGCGTCCAGGATGTCGAGGTTGTGGTCGAGGCGGATCCGGCCGGCGTCCGGGGTCATGGTGATCATCAGGTCGAGGTCGGAGTAGCCCGTTCCGGCCGGCAGCACCTCCAGGCCGGTCAGCCCGCGTGCGGCGCGTACGTAGTTGAAGTACACCTCCACCAGCGGCGCGTTGGCCCGGTACAGGCCTTGTCGGGCCAGCACCGGCAGCACGTCGGAGAACATGGCGCCCTTGGCCAGCACCTTCTCCAGTCGCCCGTCGGTGCGGCGCAGCACCTCCTCGATCCGCTCCCCCGCGTTCGCCTCGGCGGGGAACGGCACCGGCACACCGAAGAAACCCACCGAGTCGTAGGCGTCGGCGTGCATGCGGGTGTCCACGGGCACGGCGAGGACGAAGCGTTCGCGCTCGCGCTTCCTGGCCAGCAGGACGGTCAGGGTGCCGAGGCAGAAGGCGGCAGGGGTCACGGCCAGGCGGCTCGCGGCGGCCGAGATGCGGTCCATGAGCCCGTCCGGGATCGGCACGGTGACGCTGCCGGCGCGGTACGAGCGGGTCTGGGGACGCGGTCGGCTCAGGGTCAGGTCGAGGCGTGCGCTGCCCTGGAACGCCTCGCGCCAGTCGCCTGCGTTCGCGTCCACTGTGTCAGCGGCTTGCTCGGTGACCTGCTCGTTGGTCTGTTGCGCCTCGATCAGCAGGCCGATGTCCCGGTTGGTGACGGTGTCGCCGAGCATGCCCCCGGACAGCTCGGCGTCGATCTCGCCCGCCACCAGCAGCAGCGACTGCAGATCGCTGACGGCGTGGTGGGCGCCGTACACCAGGATCTGGCCGCGCGCGCCGCCGTCCAGCAGCTCGAATCGCCACAGGGGCGCGACCGCCAGGTCGAACGGTGGCTCCAGGAGCTCGCGCAGCCGGTCGGCGGCATCGAGGGCGATGTCCTGCGGTACGACCGTCCACCGCAAGAGCGGTTCCGGCAGTTCGCGGTCCACCCTCAGCTGCCGTCCACCCTCCGTGGCGGTGACGATGGCGGTGCGCAGGGCCGCGTGCCGTGCGGTGAGGCGGGTGACGATGCCGGTGAGGGTTTCGCGGGTGGTCGGGGTGGTGAGCCGTACCGCCAGCCCGACGGCGTGGGCGGCGTCCGGCATGCCGGGCTGGGCGCTGCGGAGGAGCCGTACGACGTCGCGGGTCGCGGGATGCAGTGCGGTCTGCGGTACCTCGGTCGTGCGCTCCCGCTCTCGCTCCTGCCCCTGCTCCTGCTCCTGCTCCTGCTCCCGCTCTGTCGTTGTCTCCCGATCAGGAAGCGCCGTTGACAGGGCCTGGGCGAGGCCTCGGATGTCGGAGGCCGAGAAGACGGTGGCGGCGGGGAGTTCGACGCCGAGTTCGCGGGCGAAGGCGTTGCGCAGCCGCACGAGCATGAGGGAGTCGAGGCCGAGTTCCTTCAGTGCCGTGGTCGCGGAGACCTGCACCGGGCCGCCGGAGACCTCGCCGACCCGGGCGCGTACGTATGCCTCCAGTCGTACGGCCCGCTCGGTGTCGGTCGTCGCCGCGAACACCTTCTTGACGAGGTCGTCCGTGCCGGGTGTGCCCGTGGGTGCGGCGATGAGGTCGGCCAGGATCGGGCGGATGCGGGCCGCGTCGGGGTCGAGGGCCAGCATCTCCCGGTCCAGGGCCAGGGGGGCGAGCTGGCGGCGGGCCGTGGTCAGGACGCGGTCGAAGAGTTCGCCGCCGTCCTGTGCGGAGAAGGCGACCAGGCCCGAGCGGGCCGTCGCGGCCTCGCGGGCGCCGGACGCGGACACCATGCCCACGCCCGACCAGGCGCCCCAGTCCAGGCTCAGCGCCCGGCGGTCCGTGCGGGAAAGGTGGTGGGCCCAGGCGTCGAGGAAGGCGTTCGCCGCCGAGTAGGGGCTCTGCCCGGCCGAGCCGAGCAGGCCGGCCGCCGAGGCGAACAGAACGAAGTCCTGGGCGTCCGGGGTCAGTTCGGTGAGGAGGGTGGTGCCGAGGACCTTGGGGGCGAGGACGCGCAGGACACGTTCGTCGGTCAGGTTGGCGATCGTGGCGTCGTCGAGGACGCCGGCCGCGTGGACGACGCCGGCGATCGGGCCGAGTTCGTGCCGTACGGCGTCCAGGGCGGCGGTCAGACCGGCGCGGTCGGCGACGTCGGCGCGCGCCACTCGCACGGTCACGCCGCGCTCCTCGAGACCCCTGATCCAGCCCGCCGACTCCGAATCCGCGGAGGGCTTGCTCCGGCTCAGCAGGGCAAGTCGACGGGCGCCGCGGCGGATCAGCCGCTCGGCGACGACGCGTCCGAGGCCGCCCAGGCCACCGGTGATCAGGTACACGCCGTCCGGGGTGATGGCGCCGTGGCCGCCGTCGTCCGGGCGGGTGCGGGTCAGGCGGGGTACGAGTCGTCCGGCCCCGCGCAGTGCGACGAGCCGTTCATCGTCGGCGTGCCGCAGCTGGGTCCACAGAGCGTCGGCGCCGTCCGTGGGCGGGAGGTCGACGAGGGTGGTCCTCAGTTCCGGGTACTCCTGTGCCACTGCGAGGCCGAAGCCCCAGGCGAGCGCTTGCTGAGGGTTCGTCACCAACGTGCTGTCACCCGCTGCCTGGCTGCCCCGTGCGACGACGAAGAGGCGGGGCGCCCGGCCCGCTGTCCGTTCGGCGAGCGTGCGCACCAGGTGGAGGGTGCTCAGGCAGCACAGCCGCGCCGCCTCCTCGGCCGTCCGCGCGTCCTCGATCGCCGGCGCGTCGAGTGCCGACAACTGGACTACTCGCTCGGGTGGCTCGCTCGCGAAGGCCTCGTCGAGGAGGCGGGCCAGGTGCTGCGGGTCGGCCGGGTCGAGGACGTAGCGGCCGGGGCCTTCGGTGGCGAACTCCTCGCCCCTGCGGGCGATCACATACGGCACCGAGGTGCCCAGCCGCTCGACGAGTTCGGCGGCCATGCCCGAATCGTCGGCCAGGATCAGCCAACTGCCCTTCGTGGACGGCTCGTTGGCGATCGGGCGGGGTCGCCAGCGGGTCTCGAACAGCGCTCCGTCCAGGGGCGAGAGCGCGGCGAGCTCGAACTCCTCGGCTTCCAGGAGCAGTTGGTCCTTGTCGTCGTACAGCCGAAGGTCCAGTGTCGCGGTGTCGCCGGACACGGAGCGCAGCTCGCACGTGACCCAGGCGGGGGTGGTGCGCCGGCCGGTGTGGCGGAGCCGTCCGACCCCGGCGGGGACGAACGCCCGTCCCTGGGGAGCGTTGCCGGGTAGTGCGGCCGTGTGGAAGGCGGCGTCGAGGACGGCCGGGTGGAGCAGATGTCCTGCGGCGGGCCTGTCGGCCAGTCGGGCGAGGGCGGTGGAGCGGGTACGGTGGCCCGACTCCAGGCCTCGGAAGGCGGGGCCGTAGTCGATACCGAGGGCGGCGAGGGCGCCGTAGACGGACGGGAGGTCGACCTGCTCGGTGCACCGCGCGCGCAGCGTGGCGAGTGGCTCGCTCGGGGCGGCGGTGGGTTCGGCGGGGGTGACGGCGATGCGTCCGCCGACGTGGCGTTCCCAGCGTGCGTGCTGTCCGCCGTGGCCGCTGGGCGCCGAGGCGATGGTGAAGTCCCGGAAGCCGTCGGCGGTGGGGCGCAGGACCAGTTGCAGCCGGGTCGGCCGGGACTCGTCGAGGCGGAGCGGCTGGACGAACCTGACCTCGGCGAGCCGTACTTCGCCGCCGTTCTGCACAGCCGACGCGGCCTCCAGGGCCATGTCGAGGAAGGCGGCGCCGGGCAGCCACACCTCTCCGGTGACCTTGTGGTCGGCCAGATAGGCGAAGCGGCTGTCGCGCAGGTCCACCTCGCTCTGGAAGATGTGCCGGTCGGCCTCGTCGCTGGCCTCCACGTGTGTGCCGAGGAGGGGTGAGGCGCCGGTTGCGGTGGCCGCAGCGGGTGCGAGCCAGTGGCGTTCGCGGGCGAAGGCGTAGGTCGGCAGGTCGACACGGCGTCCCGCCGGGAACAGCGTCGGCCAGTGGGGCGTGTGTCCGGCCGAGTACAACTCCCCCAGCCCGCGCAGCAGTACGTCGCGCCCGCCCTGCTGCCGACGCAGCGAGCCGACGCTCACCGCGTCGATCCCGGCCTCCGCCGCCACCGCCTCGATGGACGAGCCGAGCGAGGGGTGCGGGCTCAGCTCGACGAAATAGCGGTAGCCGTCGTCCAGCATGCGGCGGATCGTGTCCGCGAAGCGGACTGGCTCGCTGAGGTTGGCGTACCAGTAGGCGGGGTCCAGGCGGTCGCCGGGCGCGGATTCCGCAAGCACCGTCGAGTACAGGGGAGTCGCGGCAGGTGTGGGGCGGATGCCGGAGATTCGGTCCAGCAGTGGCCCGCGCAGCGGCGCCATCAGCGGCGTGTGCGAGGCGAACGGCGTCGACAGCGGCCGGGCCTTGATTCCCTGGTCGTCGAGGCTCCGGCGCAGTTCGGCCAGTGCGTCGCTGTCGCCGGAGACGGCCGTGGAGTGCGGGCTGTTGACGGCGGCGACGAACAGTCGGCCCGCGTACGGCGCGAGCAGTTCCTCGGCTCGCGGGCGCGGCAGGTCCAAGGACAGCATGCCGCCCTTGCCCGCGACCGGTGCTACCGCCTGGGCGCGCCCGGTCACCACGGTCACGGCGTCGTCCAGGGTGAGGGCGCCAGTGCTGTACGCGGCGGCGATCTCGCCCAGGCTGTGGCCGGTCACGGCGTCCGGGGTGATGCCGATCGCGCGCCAGGCGGCGGTCAGGGCCGCGTTCACCGCGAACAGCGCCGGCTGCAGATACTCGGTCCGTTCCAGTGGGGAGAACTCCTCCGGTGCCCGCAGCGCGTTGAGCACCGACCAGCCGACGTGCCGCTCCACCGCTTCGTCGATCCGGGTCAGCTCCTCGCGGAACGCCTGCGACTCGGTCATCAGGTCCAGGCCCATGCCGGGCCATTGACCACCGTGTCCGGCGTAGACGAAGGCGACCTTTCCCGTCTGCTCCTCCCGGAGCGGGGGCAGCGGCACCCGTCCGGCGGCCAACTCACCGAGCGCGGAACGCAGTTCCTCCCGGCCCTCGGCCAGGACCGCCGCGCGCCGCTCGAAGTGGCTGCGGTGGTGGGCCAGGGTGTGGGCGATGTCCGGCAGCGCGGTATCGACGTACTCGGCCTCGGCGTCCGCGACATCCTCGACGTCCTCGGCAAGGTGGCGGGCCAGCGCCGCGGCCTGTCCGCGCAGGCCCGCCTCGCTGCGGCCGGACAGCACGAACAGGCGCTTGCCCGGCGGGAGTTCAGCTGTCGCTTCCGGCTCGGACTCCGCCTGCGGGGCTTCCTCGACGATCACGTGCGCGTTCGTGCCGCTGATCCCGAACGCGCTCACGCCCGCACGCCGTACCCGCTGAGCCTCCGCGGGCCAGGGCACCGGCTCCCGCAGCACGTGCAGCCCGCTGTCCGCCCAGTCGACGTGACGGCTGGGCGTGTCGGCGTGCAGGGTGCGCGGCAGGGCTTCGTTGTGCAGTGACTGCACGACCTTGATCAGGCCGACCACGCCCGAAGCCGCCTGCGCGTGCCCGATGTTGGACTTCAACGAGCCCAGGTACAGCGGGCGGCCTTCGGGGCGTGAGGCGCCGAAGACCTCAGCGAGGGCGTTCGCCTCGATCGGATCGCCCAGGGTCGTGCCCGTGCCGTGTGCCTCGACGTGGTCGATGTCGGCGGGCCGCAGCCCGGACTGCTCCAGAGCCCGCCGGATCACCTGCTCCTGCGCGGGGCCGTTCGGTGCGGACAGGCCCTGGCTGCGGCCGTCCTGGTTGACGGCGGTGCCGCGCAGGACGGCCAGGACCCGGTCGCCGTCGCGCCGGGCGTCGCTCAGTCGTTTCAGTACGACCATGCCGGCGCCCTCGGCCCAGATGGCGCCGTCGGCGGTGTCCGAGAAGGACCGGCAGCGGCCCGTCGGCGACAGGCCGCGCAGCCGGCTGAACTCGACGAACGTCTGCGGCGTGACCATCAAGGTGACACCGCCGGCGAGCGCCAGATCGCACTCGCCCGCGCGCAGTGCCTGCGCCGCCAGATGCACGGCCACCAGCGACGACGAGCACGCGGTGTCCACCGTCAGCGCGGGGCCGTTCAGCCCCAGCGTGTACGCGAGTCGGCCCGAGGCGACGCTCAGGGCGGAGCCGGTACCTACGTAGCCGTCCAGTTGGTCGAGTCGGGTGCCGGACAGGTAGTCGCTGCCGAACATCCCCACGTACACGCCGGTGGTGCTGCCGGCCAGGTCGGCGGGCACGATTCCGGCGCGCTCCAACGACTCCCAGGCCGTCTCCAGCAGCAGTCGCTGCTGCGGGTCCATGGCCGCCGCCTCCTTCGGGGTGATGCCGAAGAACCCCGCGTCGAAGGACTCGATGTCGTCGAGGAAGCCGCCCTCACGGGCGTAGGACTTGCCGAGGGCGTCCGGGTCGGGGTCGTACAGCGACTCCACGTCCCACCGCCCCGCCGGGAACGGTCCGACCGCGTCCCGGCCCTCCTCGACCAGCCGCCACAGCCCGTCGGGGTCGCGCACTCCGCCCGGCAGCCGGCAGGCCATGGCGACGAGGGCCACCGGCTCGTCCGAAGGAGATGTGGACGCGGGTGTGGGCGCGGGCGCGGCTCTGTGACTCGCCCGGCCTGTTGTCGCCAGGGCGCCGGCCAGCAGGTAGTCGGCGAGGCGGGTGGGCGTGGGGTGGTCGAAGAGGAGGGTGGCGGGGAGTTTGGTGCCGATGCGGGTGCTGATGCGGTTGCGCAGGTCGACCGCGGTCACCGAGTCCATGCCGAGGTCGCGCAGTGGCTGGTCGGGGCGGACGGACTCCGCCGAGCGCAGGCCGAGCGCGTGGGCGGCCTCCTCGCGGACGAGGGCGAGGACGCGTGCGGCGCGTTCGGGCTCCGGCAGCCGGGCCAGGCGGTCCGCCAGGGTGTGGTCGCCGGGCCGCTCGGGGCGGGGTGCGGGCAGCAGGGAGCGCCACAGTGCGCCCGTCGGTGCGGCGGCTCGCAGTCGGGGCAGGTCCAGCGCCCAGGCGACCAGGTGCGCGGCGTCGCGTCGCAGGGACAGCTCGGTCAGCTCGCGGCCCTGGTCGGGGGTGAGGGCGCGGTGGCCGAGGCGTGCCATCCGCTCCAGGTCGGCGTGCTCGGCGGCGAGCCCCTCCCCCGCCCAGGCACCGAAGGAGATGGACACGCCGGGCAGCCCCAAGGCGCGTTGGTGGTGGGCGAGTTGGTCGAGGAAGACGTTGGCGGCCGCGTAGTTGGCCTGGCCCGCGTTGCCGACGACTCCCGCGGCCGAGGAGACCAGGAGGAAGAGGTCGAGCGGGTGGTCGGCGGTGAGTCGATGCAGGTGGGCGGCGCCGTCGACCTTGGGGCGCAGCACCTGTGCGAGGCGTTCGGGGGTGAGCTCGGCGACCACGCCGTCGGCGAGGACTCCGGCGCAGTGGACGATGCCGCGCAGGGGCGAGGCGTCGCCGATTCGGGCCAGTACGGCCGACACGGCGGCAGCGTCCGCGACATCGCATGCGACGATCTCGACCTCGGCACCCAGTGCGGCCAGTTCGGCGGTGACTTCGGCCGCGCGGGGGTCGTCGGCGCCCTGGCGGGACGTCAGCAGCAGGCGCGGGACACCGTTCTCGGCGAGCATGCGGGCGATGTGGCGGCCCACCGCGCCGAGGCCCCCGGTGATCAGGACGGTGCCGTCGGTGGGGATCGGAGCGGGGCGCTCGGACGGCCCGGGACGGGCCCGTATCAGGCGGGGGGCGAGCAACTCGCCTCCCCGCTGGGCGAGTTCCGGCTCATCGGCGTGTACGAGGGCGGAGAGAAGGGGTGGTTCGTCCCCCTCGTCGTCGCCGTCGAGGTCGACGTGGAGGTCGAGGTCGAGCAGGGTGAGCCCGAGGTCCGGGTGTTCGGTGCGGGCACTGCGCGCCAGACCCCACAGCACCGACTGGGCGAGACCCGGGACGGCGTCCCCCTCCGCGGCTGCGATCGCGCCGCGCGTCACCCAGATCGTGCGCGTGGGCGCCTCGTCCGGCGGGAGGGTGATCAGCGCCTGCAGTTCGGCGAGGGCCGTCGTCGCCAACTCATGTGCCGTGGCGGCCGGTTCGTCGTGAGCCGCAGCCCGGGGCCAGAATCGTACGACGGTGTCGGCTCCCGCATCGGTGACCTGGACGCCCGCCGCGCGCAGTTCGCACAGGGCTGTCGCGACTGCCGGGTCCGCCAGCTCGCCGTGGACGGCCCAGGCGGCGCCGGGTGTCCCGGCCGGCTTGTCCGGTACGGCCGTCCACGCCACCTCGTACAGGTGTCGGCCGTGCGGCGAGCCGCTGTTCAGGTCGGCCGGGTTCACGGCCCGCAGGCGTACGCCCTCCAGGCGGCCCGCCGGGAAGCCGTCGGCGTCCCACAGGCTGACGTCCAGGGTGAGGTCGGTGTCGGAGCCGCCCGTCCGGCGTACGGACGCGGTCAGGTCCGTCGCGCCGCCGGGCGGCAGGACGCAGCGGGCCACCGCGACCGGCAGCAGGACCCGCCGGTCGCTGGTGTCGAGGGCGGCGGCCACCTGGAGGGCGGCGTCCAGGAGCGCCGGATGCAGCGGGTAGAGGTCGGCCGCGTCGTGGGCCACGGGCGGCAGGGAGAGGCGGGCCAGCACAGTTCCGTCGCCGGTCGCGGCGGCCTGTCGTACGCCCCGGAAGGCCGGGCCGTAGCCGAGGCCGAGTCCGTTCAGGCGCTCGTAGGTGTCGTCGTCCCAGGCCGGTTCGGCAGTTTCGGGCCACGTCGGCGGCTCATCGGTCGGCAGGGCACGCGCCTCGGCGGCGGACGCGGTGGCGTGCAGGGACCAGTGCGTGGGCTCCTGGCCGCGCGGGCGGCTGTGGACCGTGATCTCCGGGACGGTCCCGGCGGTCACCACCTCCACGGACACCTCGACCGTGCCGGCGCCGGCGCCGGGCAGGGTGAGGGGTGTCAGGAGGAGCAGGTCGGTGACGTCGGCCGGGGTGTCCGGGCGGGCCACGGCGAGCGCGGCGCGGCAGAGTTCCATCAGGGTGGTGCCCGAGACGACGGTTCGGCCGAAGACAGTGTGGTCGGGCAGCCAGTCGGCGGTGGCCGGGGACCACTCGTTGCGGAAGGTCCAGCGGGTCTCGTCCGCCGACTGGAGCTGGATGCCGAGCAACGGGTGGGCGGCGCGGTCGAAGAGGCCAGGGGTGTGGGCGGAGGCGGCGGGCTCGATCCAGTGGCGCTGTGCGTCCCACGGGTACGTCGGCAGGTCCGCGGGGGCGGTGTGCGGGACCAGGCGGCGCCAGTCGATCTTCCGTCCGTGGACGTGGAGTTCGGCTGTGGAGCGGTCCAGGCAGGCGGGGCCGTTCTCGTCGCGGCGCAGGGAGCCGATCGCGACCAGGTCCTCGTCGATGGTGTGCAGGGCGGTGAGGAGGGAAGGATGCGGCCCGAGTTCCACGAAGTAGCGGTAGCCGTCGGCGGCCATGCGCTCGACGGTGGGCGCGAAGCGGACGGGTTCGCGCAGGTTGGTGTACCAGTAGTCGGCTTCGAGTTCCTCGGTGACCGGCTCCGCCGTGACCGTGGAGTACCAGGCGACGGGGGTGGGGTAGGAGGTGACTCCGTCGAGTTCGTCGAGGATCGTGGTGCGGACCGGCTCGACCTGGGCGCTGTGGGAGGCGTAGTCGACGTCGAGGCGACGGGCGAAGACCTGCTGCCGGTCGAGTACGGCGAGCAGGTCTTCCACCGCGTCCACGGCACCGGCGATCACGGTGGAGCGGCCGCTGTTGACGGCGGCGACGCTGATCCGGCCGCCGTGGCGGGCCAGTTGGGACTCGACGTCGGTGTGCGGCAGGGCGACGACGGCCATCGTGCCGGTTCCGGACAGTTCGGTCAGGGCCTGGCTGCGCAGGGCGACCACCGCTGCCGCGTCGTTGAGGCTGAGCGCCCCGGCGACGCACGCCGCGGCGACCTCGCCCTGACTGTGTCCGACAACCGCGTCCGGCCGTATGCCACGAGCACGCCATACGGCGGCGAGCGACACCATCACGGCGAAGAGCGCCGGCTGGACGACGTCGACGCGGTCCAGGGGCGGGGCACCCGGGTCGCCGCGCAGGACGGACGTCACGGACCAGTCGGTGAACGGGCGCAGGGCGGCGTCGCAGCGGTCGAGTTCGTCGGCGAACACCGGGTCACGGTCGAGGAGATCGCGTGCCATGCCGGGCCACTGGGCTCCTTGCCCAGGGAAGACGAACGCCAACTTGCCGGTGGAGGCAGGCCGTTGGGGGCCAGTGATCAGGTCGGCGTCGGCGTCCTGGTCGGCGGCGGGGTGGGCGGCGGGCTGGGGCTCGGTGAGTGCGCGCAGGGCGGTGAGCAGTTCGGTGCGGTCGCTCGCCCGGACGACGGCTCGGTGCTCGAAGTGGGTGCGGTGGTGGGCCAGGGCCGCCGCCACGGCGACGAGCGGCAACTCGGGCTGCCGGTCGAGGGTTTCGAGGAGGCGGCCGGCCTGCGCCCGAAGTGCGGTGGGGGTGCGGGCGGAGAGCGGGAAGAGGGTCGCGCCGGGGAGGTCGCGGGGCGGCGGCGTCTGCTCCTCGGGCGCTTCCTCCAGCACCACATGGGCGTTCGTGCCGCTGATCCCGAACGCGCTCACCCCCGCACGCCGCACCCGCTCGGGGTCCCGTGGCCAGGCCTGGGCCTCGGCGAGTACGCGCAGACCGCTGTGCGCCCAGTCGATGTGCTCGGTCGGGGTCTCGGCGTGCAGGGACGCCGGAACCTGTCCGTGGCGGAGGGCCAGTACAGTCTTGATGACGCCGGCGATGCCCGCGGCGGCCTGGGTGTGACCGAGATTCGACTTCAGTGAGCCCACGCCGAGGGGCCGGTCGGCGGGACGGCCGGGTCCGAAGACGGCGGCGAGGGCACGGCCCTCGATGGGGTCGCCCAGCCGGGTGCCGGTGCCGTGCGCCTCGATGTGGTCCAGGTCGTCCGGCCGGAGCCCGGCTGCGTCGAGGGCGGCGCGCAACACCCGTTCCTGGGCAGGCCCGTTGGGGGCGCTCAGGCCCTGGCTGCGGCCGTCCTGGTTGATCGCCGAGCCCTTGACGACCGCGAGGATCCGGTCACCGTCGCGGCGTGCGTCCGCCAGCCGCTTCAGCAGCACCACGCCGCAGCCCTCGGCCCACACCACACCGTCGGCATCCGCCGAGAACGGGCTGCACCGCCCGGACGGCGACAGCCCGCGCAGCCTGCTGAACTCGACATGCCCGCGCGGGGTCACCAGCAGCGTCACGCCGCCCGCCAGGGCCAGGTCGCACTCGCCGCCCGTCAGCGCCCGCGCCGCCAGGTGCAGGGCGACCAGGGAGGACGAACACGCGGTGTCGACGGTGACGGCCGGGCCCTGGAGTCCGAGCGTGTAGGCGATACGGCCGGACGCCACACTGGACGCCGAGCCGGTGCCGACGTGCCCGTCGAGTTGGTCCAGCGCGGCCGAGGCCAGGTACCCGCTGTCGTACAGGCCGATGTAGACGCCCGTGGAGCTGCCGTTCAGCGTGTCCGGGACGATCCCGGCGCGTTCGATCGCCTCCCAGCTGGTCTGCAGGAGCAGCCGTTGCTGGGGGTCCATGGCCGCCGCCTCGCGCGGCGAGATCCCGAAGAAGGTCGCGTCGAAGCGGTCGATGCCCGAGAGGTAGCCGCCGCGCAGGGAGTAGGCCTTGCCGGTGGCCTCCGGGTCGGGGTCGTGCAGCCCCTGCGTGTCCCAACGGCCCGCCGGCACCTCGGTGATGGCGTCCTCGCCGGCCGCCAGCAGCCGCCACAACGCCTCGGGGTCGTCGGCACCGCCCGGGAAGCGGCAGGCCATGGAGATGATCGCGATGTCGTCATCGACTCGGGCGGGCCTGCCGTCCGGGGCCGGATCCGCCACCGGGGTACGAGCGTGCGCGTCGCCGAAGGCCGCCTCGGCGAGCGCCGCGATGGTGGGGTGGTTGAAGACCAGGGACGGGTCCAGGGATCGGCCGGTGAGCGCGGACAGCTCAGCGGCCAGTGTCACCAACTGCCGTGACCCCAGTCCGAGTTCTGCGATCGGCCGGTCCGGGTCGACGGCCGTCGGGTCGAGCCCGGCCGCCTCGGCGACCGCCGACTCCAGCCAGGCCCGCACATCCTGGGATGTCGTGAGGGACGGCTCGGGGGACTGCTTCGGGGACTCGTGCGCAGGCATGTAGACAGGTGTCCTCATGGATTCGGGCAAGGGAGATCGCCGTACGACGGTGAACCGGGCGGTGTCAGCTCAGGGCGAGCGCGTCGATCACGGCGAGGACGCCGTCCAGGTAGGCCGCCCGGGAGGCGTGGCGCTGGATCTTGCCGCTGGACGTCTTGGGGATCGTGCCCGGCCGCACCAGGACGACGTCACGCACCGCCAGACCATGGGCCTCGCCGATCGCACTGCGGACGACGTCGATGATCTTCTCCGCCTCGCCTGCCGAGTCGGGGGCGATCTCGGCGACGATGACGGGCTGCTCGCCGAACAAGCTCAAGTCCGACCCGACTCCCGCGCCTCCCCCGCCGCCGTCTCCGCGATCGGCATCTCCCCTGTCCACGGAGAACGCTGCGGTGCAGCCCGGCCGCAGGGCCGGGTGGGCCATCTCGGCGGTCAGTTCCAGGTCCTGCGGGTAGTGGTTGCGTCCGTCGATGACGATGAGGTCCTTGAGGCGGCCGGTGACGAACAGCTCGCCGTCGCGCAGGAATCCGAGGTCGCCGGTGCGCAGGAAGCGGCCTTCGTGGCCGGTCAAGGTGGCGCGGAAGGTCTCGCGGGTGGCCAGGGCGTTGCGCCAGTAGCCCTTGGCTACGCTCGCGCCGCGCACCCAGATCTCGCCGACCTCGCCCTCGGGCAGCTCCTCGTGCCGCTCGGGGTCGGCGATGGCGACGGTGACGTCGGGTCCGGGGCGTCCGGAGCTGACGGCCGCCGCGTCGGCCTGGCCGGCGTGCGGGCCGTTCTCGGGGGCCTGGAGGAGGGTGGGCGGGGTGCCGACCGTGCTGCCGGTGACCATCAGGGTGGCTTCGGCCAGGCCGTAGCAGGGGTAGAGGGCTTCGCGGCGGAAGCCGGCCGGGGCGAAGGTGTCGGTGAAGCGTCGCAGGGTGGCGGCGCGGACCGGTTCGGCGCCGTTGAAGGCGACCTTCCAGCTGCTGAGGTCCAGGCGGTCGAGGAGGTCGGGGCCGGCGTGCTTGAGGCAGAGCTCGTAGGCGAAGTTGGGGCCGCCGCTCGTGTGCGGGCGGTAGCGGTCGATCGCGCTCAGCCAGCGTCGGGGCTGCTGGAGGAAGTGCAGCGGGGAGAAGAGGGTGGCGGTCACGCCCAGGTAGACCGTGTTGAGTACGGGGCCTATGAGACCCATGTCGTGGTAGACGGGCAGCCAGCTGACGAACATCTCGTGCCCGTACTCCGCGATGGCGTCCGGCGTGTGGCCCATGCGCTCGGTGATGACCCGCTCGTTGTCCAGCAGATTTCCGTGGGTGACCATCACGCCGCGCGGGACGGAGGTGGAACCGGAGGTGTACTGGAGGAAGGCCACCGAGTCGGCGGTGAGGTGCGGCTCACGCCAGGAGGCGGCCGCCTCGTCGGGGATGTCCTCGGTGACGACGAGGGTGATGTCGGCCAGGTCGGGCAAGTGCTCCACCATGCCGGACAGGGCCGTGATCACCTCGCGGCCGCCCAGGATCACCTTGGCGTCGGCGTCGGCGATGAGCCGCTTCATCCGGGTCAGGGCACGGTGGTTCTGCGCGCGGCCCTGCGGCGGGACGCCCGGTACGGCGACGACACCGGCGGCGAGGCAGCCGAGGTAGCCGCAGATGAACTCCGGGCCGGGCGGGTAGAGCAGCATGGCGCGGCTGCCGGCCAGTCCGCGCTCCTGCAGCCAGGCCGCCACGGCCCGGGACCGTTGGGTGAGACGGCCGTACGAGATCTCCTGTATCTCGCCGTCGCAGTCGCCGGTGACCAGGTAGCGGTAGGCGGTTCGGTCGGGATGGTGCGAGGCGTGCGTGGTCAGCAGATCGACCAGGGAACGAACCATGTGGCGAGTCACACCTGTCTGGATCAGTGGGTGAGGAACTGGAGTTCGAGGGGCGCGTGATGACAACGCGCAGACGCCTCGGTCGGCCCGGCCCCCTTGCCAGACCTTCCGTCTCGACGACCCGCCGAGGAGCTGTGGCGCGGTCCGCCCACCCCTCGCGCCCCCCATACGACTTGCTACCGGCGAGTAGCACCCTAGCAAGCCCGTTCGGTGCGACGGGCCGAACGAAAGTAAACCCTATGTGTCCAACAGGTAGTTGAAGAAGTGACGGCCCTCCACGCGTCCCCCACCGCGCCCCGCACGGACGAAAGCCCGGACACCTCCGTTTCGTCAGTGTCCGGGCCCTGCGGGAGGGGTTGACCCTACGGGAGGGCTTGGTCGGCCGCCGTACGGATCAGCCGCCGTTCAGCCGCCTGCTCAGAAGTGTCTTGCCCAGCTCGGCACCCTTGCGGCTGTCCGCCTGGGCCTTGCGGAACAGGTCGGCCACCTCGGTGTCCTTGCCGCGCTCCGCGTCCTCGATGTAGGTCTCCAGCCGCAGCGCGTTGCTCAGGCATGCCTCCACGTACCAGATCAGGTTGTAGTCCTTGTCCGGCGTACCGGTCACACGGCCGGTTTCCGTGCCACTGGTCATTCTGGCCTCCTCCGGCGTTGTCGTTCCTGGCCTCGCCGAGTACCCACCGCCCGAACCGGCACACACCCGACACCGCTGGAGGCGGGCATCCACACCAACTCCCCCATGTTGTACGGCAATTCAGACAGTCGACGCAGAAGCGAGCAGAGCCCGGGCGCTTTCGAAGCGAAGTATCGATCGACCGTGCGAGATCGGTCGATGACGGTGTGTACTGTGCTCCGAGCGCCTCGCCGCAAGGCCTCGGAACGAGCCCTGCCCGACTGCCCCCGAACCGACCCCCTGGGAACCGACTCGATGATCGAAATACCGGACCTGGCGACCGGCGGGCTCGCCGTCGGCATGCTGTCCGCACTCGCCCTGGGCGGCGGGCTGCTGCGTGCACAGCGACAACAGGCCAGGCAGCGCGCCGAGAACGCCGCGTTACGCCGCCAACTCGAGGGCGTGCTGGAGGCGTTCACGGCCGAGGTGGAGCATCTGGCGGCGCGGCGCCTCCCGGCCGCCGCCCGGCAGCCGGCGCATCCCCACGTCGCGGTGCCGGGTCCGCTGCATCCGCAGACGGCGGGGGCACCGCTGGGACACGCGCTGGAGCAGGTGCTGGCCGGGATGCAGACCGAGCTGGCCGCGCAGCGCACCCGGATCGACGCGGCCGCGCAGGCCGGTATGCGCGGGGCGACACGCGAGATCCAGGCGGGTCTGTACCGGCTGCAGGACGCGCTGCGCGGGCTTCAACAGAAGTACGACGACCCGGAGTTGACGCAGACCCTGTTCCAACTGGACCACGAGAACGAGCAGTCGCTGCGGCGGGCGCAGGTCGCCGCCGTGGTGTGCGGGGCCTGGGTCGGGCTGGCCCGCGAGGAGTCGCATCTGGTGGACGCGGTGACCGGCGGTCAGGCGCGGCTCGTGGGCTACCACCGGGTCCGGGTCCACAACCACCTGGCATCCGGGACCGGGCTCGTGTCGCACGCCGTGGAGCCGGTCGCGATCATCGTCGCCGAACTCCTCGACAACGCCCTGCGGCACTCCGCGCCGGACACGGATGTCGTGGTCAATCTGGAGCACGTCCATCACGGCGTCTGCGTCACCGTCGACGACGCCGGCCTGGGCATGACCCAGGACGAACGCGCCCGCGCGCAGCGGTTGGTGGCGGGCTCCGAGCCGATTCTCCTCACCGAGCTCGGCGATCCGCCGCGCATGGGGCACGCCGCGATCGGACAGCTGACCAGGCAGTTCGACCTGAGCGTGGATGTGTCGTCGCCGTCGCCGTACGGCGGGGTGCGGGCGGTGCTGCGGGTCGACAGCCATCTGCTCAGCACCATCGACCCCGACGAGCGACCCCCCGCGGCGAGCGCGCCGCGCTCCACCCGCACAGCCTCCCGGGACGAGGCGTCCGCCGACTCGCGGGGCGAGGCGTCCAGCACCTCACACGGATACGGGGCCGAGCACGACGACGACGCCTCCGACGCCGTATCCGGGCATCACGCTCCGCGAGACGCCGGCGGTCTGCCGCAGCGCCGGCGCCGTTCGAGGGTGGCCGCCGCGGCGAACGACGTGCCCGCAGCGCGGACTGCGGTACGCCGCCCGGAGCGGGCCGCCGCCGCGCTGGGTGCGCTGCAGGCCGGTACCGCCGCCGCACGGTCCGCGGCCGACGAAAGCACCGGCGACGCCTCCACCGCCGTACCGGGGGCCGCCGTACCGGAGACTGCGGGGGCGGCGCAGCAGCGGGCCGAAGCCGCGGCGAACGACACCGATCAGACCGACGATGAAGGGGGAACGGCTCGATGACCAGCCGCGATGCGGGAGACACGGCGTGGGTGCTCGAACCGATCCTGCAGGTGCCGCACGTGGTGGCCGCCGTGCTGCTCACGCGGGACGGACTGGTGACCGGGTACACGGACGCGCTCACGCGGCCCTCGGCCGAGCGGGTGGCTGCGATCACCAGCACCGTGCAGGGAGCCTGCCGTACCGCGGCGGCCGCGTTCGCCGACCGGGAACGGGCCGAGGTGCGGCAGGTCGTCATCGAGTCGGACCACGGTTACGTGCTGATCGTGCCGACGGACCACGGCACGTGCGTGGCCGCCTACGGGGACGAGGAGGTGCGCCTTGACCTGCTCGCGCACCGGGTGCACTCGCAGGTGGCCCGGATGGGCGAGAAGGCGATGGCCGCCGCGCCCCGAGGTGCCGACGGCGGCGCTCCGGCATGACCGGCCGCCGTGGCGGCCGCCCCCTGGTTCCCGCGTATCTGTCGACCGGCGGCGTGGCCCGGCCCAGCCGTCCCCACCTGGAGCGGCTGTCGGTCCTGACCGGCGCCGGCACACCCGCCCCCGCCGGTCTGCCCGCCGCCCAACTCGCCCTGCTGGACGCCCTGGACGACGGTTCACTGACGGTGGTGGAGGCCGCGGCGCTGCTGCGGTTGCCGGTGTCCGCGGTGCGCGTCCTGGCGGCCGAACTCATCGACCGGGACCTGGTGCTGGCCCGTGCGCCGATCCCACCCGCCGGACGCTTCGACCCCGACCTGCTGAAGAGAGTGGCCGATGGCCTTCGCGCCCTCAAGCACAACTAGCCGTACTGTCCGGGAAGTTGGTGAGACCTCCGACGCGGGCGGCGGCATCCACCTGCCCGACACCGCCCGCGACCTGGTCAAGATCCTGGTCGCCGGTCCTTTCGGTGTGGGCAAGACGACGCTGATCGACTCGGTCTCGGAGATCCGGCCGCTGCACACCGAGGAGCCGCTCAGCGAGGCGTCCGCGCAGGTGGACGATCTCGCCGGGGTGCGGGACAAGTCGACGACCACCGTCGCCGTCGACTTCGGCCGGATCAGCCTGCCGGGCGGGGTCGTGCTGTATCTGTTCGGCACGCCCGGGCAGCAGCGGTTCCGGGCGCTGTGGGACGACATCGCCTACGGCGCGCTGGGCGCCCTGGTCCTGGTCGACAGCCGTCGCATCGATGCGTCGTTCGACGTGCTGGGGCTGGTGGAGGAGTCGGGGCTGCCGTACGCCGTCGCTTTCAACCCCTTTCCGGACGCGCCCCGCCACTACACCGAGGAACAGCTGCGCACCGCCCTGGACCTGGACGCGGACACGCCGATGGTGACGTGTGACGCGCGGGACGCCGACTCGTCCGTCGACGCGCTGCTCGCGCTGGTCCAGCACCTGATCGACCGCAACGCTCCGGAGGACGACCGGTGACCACCCACTCCCCCGACCGGCAGGCCTTCACCCGCTCGGCGCCCGTGCGCCTGTGGGAGGACGACTTCGCGCTGGATCCATACCGCTACTACGAGGCCCTGCGCGCCCAGGGCCCGGTCGGCTGGGCGGAGTTGGCGCCGGGCGTACCGGCGTACGTCGTCACCGACCGGCGGGCGGCGCTGGATCTGCTGCACGACACGGACACGTTCTCGCACGACCCACGGCCATGGGAGTCGACGGTCGCCGACGACTCGCCGATCCTGGGCATGATGCGCTGGCGGCCCAACACGCTGTTCGCCGACGGCGCGGCCCATGTCCGGTACCGCACCTCGCTGATCGACACGTTCGACCAGATCGAGCCGCACGACCTGCGGGCGCGGGTGCACCGGGCGGTGCGGGTGCTGGTGGGCCGGTTCGGGCCGAAGGGCGAGGCCGATCTGGTGGGCGAGTTCGCGCGGCCGCTGATGGCGCTGGTGTTCAACAACCTCTTCGGACTGCCGGACAGTCAGAGCGAGAGGCTCGACGGGGCGTTGGGCAAGATGATGGAGGGCGGCGCCGAAGCGGCCGAGGGCGAGGCGGAGTTCGGCGGCTACGTGCTGGAGCTGATCGCCGCCAAGGCCGAGCGGCGGGGCGAGGACCTGCCGAGCCGGCTGCTGGACCACCCGGCGGGGCTGACCCCCGAGGAGGTCACCTGGCAGGTCTTCCTCACCCTCGGCGCCGGGCACGAGCCGACCGCGAACCTGGTGTCGAACGCCCTGTCCCGGATCCTGGGCAACCCGCTCTACTACTCCACTCTCACCAGCGGGGCGCGGCCCGTGATGGACGCGGTGGTGGAGGTGCTGCATCACGAGACACCGCTGGCGAACTACGGCATCCACTACGCCCGCAGCCCCGTGTCCTTCCACGGCACGTGGATCAGGGCCGCGGTGCCGGTGGTCGTCTCCTACGGGGCGCTCGCGCACTTCGCCGAGCAGGAGGTCACCAGCGGCCGTCACCCCAAGGACGCCTCGCACCTGTCCTGGTCGGCGGGCCCGCACGCCTGCCCGGTCCGGCAGCACACGCTGCTCATCGCCACCGAGGCGATCGAACGGCTCACCCAGTGGCTTCCCGACCTGGAGCCGGTCCGGCCCCGCGAGCGCCTGACCTGGCGCCCCGGCCCCTTCCACCGCTCCCTGACCTCCCTGCCCGTCCGGTTCAGCCCCCGCTCCCCCGACCAGCCAGGAGTTCCGTCGTGACCGTGTCCGACCGTATCGACCGCATCGCCATCGACCCGTTCGGCGCCGACATCCCCGGCGAGAGCGCCCGGCTGCGCGCCCTCGGCCCGATCGTGCCCGTGGAGCTGCCCGGCGGCATCCCCGCATGGGCGCCCACGGGCTACGACACCCTCAAGGAGCTCATCCTCGATCCGCAGGTCAGCAAGGACCCGCGACAGCACTGGAGGCTGTGGCCCGAGATCGCCGAACACCCCTCCTGGGGCTGGATCCTGGGCTGGGTCGGCGTGGTCAACATGCTCTCCACGTACGGCGCCGACCACACGCGGCTGCGCAGGCTGGTCGCGCCGAGCTTCACGCAGCGGCGTACGGAGATGATGCGGCCGCGGGTGGAGGCGATCACCACGGAGTTGCTCGACTCGCTCGACGCGGTCGATGCGCTCGCTCCGCTCATTCCGCTCGGCGAGGACGGCGCGGTGGTCGATCTGAAGGCCGCATTCGCGCACCCCCTCCCCATGCGGATGATCTGCGAACTGTTCGGTGTGCCCGAGGAGTTGCGGGAGGACACCGGGGCGCTCATCGCGGCCATCATGGACACCTCCGACCCCAGTCCGGAGCACGCCGCGTTCGTGCAGCAGCAGATCGGTGCGGTACTGGGGGCGCTGATCGCCCACCGCAGCGAGCACCCCGGGGACGATCTGACGACCGAGCTGATCCGGGTGCGCGACGAGGACGGCGACCGGCTCAGCGACGAGGAGTTGCTGTACACGCTGCTGCTGGTGATCGGCGCCGGCTTCGAGACGACCGTCAATCTCATCGGCAACGCGGTCGTCGCCCTGCTGACCCACCCCGAGCAGCTGACCGCCGTACGGTCCGGCGAGATCGGCTGGGACGCCGTGATCGACGAGACGCTGCGGGTGCACCCGTCGATCGCCTCGCTCCCCCTGCGGTTCGCCGTCAGCGACATCAAGGTCGGGGACGTGACCGTCGCGGCCGGAGACGCGATCATCACGACGTACGCCGCCGCGGGGCTGGATCCCGAGCGCTACGGGCCGGACGCGGACAGCTTCGACGCGACGCGCGGCGCCGACGACCATCTGGCGTTCGGGATCGGAGTGCACCGGTGCATCGGCGCCCCGCTCGCTCGCGTGGAGGCCCTGACGGCGCTGCCCACGCTCTTCGACCGCTTCCCGGACCTGCGACTTGCCGTCGGTGAGGACGAGTTGCGCCAGGTGCCGTCGTTCATCGCGTTCGGCTGGCAGGAGATTCCGGTGCGGTTGCGGGCCTGAACGGCCGGAAACGGGGACGCGACCGGTCCCCCGTTCCGGTCGTGCCCCCGCGGCGAGTCGAACTTACGTCTACGCGCAGGGATTGGGTATCGCGTCGATGCCCGCTACGGCGCCCGCAGGGCTCACCTGTGCACAGGTGAGTCCGGAAGGCCCGGTTTGGCCCCGTGCAGGGCCGGCTGATCCAGGTCGCCCACGGCGAGATGGGCGAGCACGACCTCGTACAGATCGCTGCCGCCGGCGAGGAGTTGCCGTTCGAGGACGGGTTCCGCGCTGCGCACGTGCTCGCGGACGGTCTGGGCGTGGACGCCGAGGGTCTGCGCGGCTCGTTCGGCGTTGCCGCCCTCGGCGATCCAGGTGCGCAGGGTGCGCCGCAGGTCGCGGGTGTCCTGCTCCAGGCGGGCGAGGAGTTCCTGCGCCCAGGTGCGCATGGCGGGCCCGGACAGCAGGTCGTACAGCGAGGCGTGGGCCGCTTCCGAGGAGCCGGTGTCGGCCGGTGTGCCCGCCAGGCTCACCTGGCTGTTGAGTGCCAGGTGGACCACGGCACGGGCGGTCAGGTCCGCGAAGTCCGTGCGCAGCAGGGCTTCCACGCGTTCCATACGGGCACGGACCGTGTTGCGGCTGACGCCCAGCACCTTGGCCGCGTTCACCGCGGTGAACTCCAGGCCCAGCCGGGTGGTGGCGAGCAGTTCGGCGCGGGTGTGGTGCGGCAGGGTGTCGAGCGGGTGCAGCAGATGGGCCGTCCAGCCGCGCAGTGCCGCCGGGTCGGTCAGGCGCTCGGGGTGGGTGCGTTCGGCGTAGACCGCGGCCTTGTCCGGGCGGAAGTGCGCGACGGCGAGGGCGCTGACGGCCTGGCCGTAAGCGGTGGCGGTGCGGGCCAGGCTCTGCCGGGCGCTGCCGCCGATGAAGGTGCGCGGGCGTGGGCCGATCAGTGAGCGCAGTTCCCGGGCCTCGGCCTCGCCGGGCGTCACGACGATCACGTGCTCGTCCACCGCCGGGCAGAGTACGACCAGCGCCCGCTCGCCCGTCGCGTCGATGCACTCCCCGGCCAACCGGTCCCGGTCCTCGGCGGTGCCCTCGACGACGTAGACGCAGGCGGTGTCGGTGTCGAGCAGGCCGGGCCACAGTCCCGCGGCCACCCGGCGTGCGGAGACGGTGTCCTCCACCATCAGCAACTGCAGGATCGCCAGGCGCAGATCGGACGTCGCCCTCTCGAGCCGGCGTCCGGCGGCGGTCATCTCGCTCGCCTTGAGCAGGAGTTCGATCACCTGGACGGTGTGCGTGACGATGTCGGAGGTGCGCCGGTCGAAGGGCGTCTCGCGCGACACCGCGAGGACGCCGGCGGACGGCCGGTTCGGGTACGCCACCCTGACCATGCGCAGGTGTCGGCCCTGGCCCTCCCAGGCCGCGGAGGCGATACGGCCGGCGGTGACGGCCGCGACGAGGTGCTCATCCAGGGGCGCCCGCGTACCGCCGAGGAGCGTTCCGGTGTCGTCCTGCAGCGAAGCGGTCCCCTGTACGGCGTCCGCGAGCCAGGCGACGACCCGTGGGACGTCCTGCCCGGTGGGCCGCAGGTGGTCCAGCAACTCCTGCGCCCAAGCCGAGGCGTCGGCGCCCCTCACCCCCGCCTGACGGACCCCGTCCTCTCTGCCAGCCACGTCGGCCTTCACCTCGTCCTGCACTTCATCCACGACGTACCGCTCGGGACGTTACCTCACCTTTGCTTTGCGGTACGCCGACGTGGGCGTCGGGGACGGGTTCCCAGGATCGCGGCGGCCATCCCCCGACTTGCGGTGTCGAAGCCGGGCGGCAGGTCTTGACCCACCCTGCGTCGGCGCGTACAACATTCCCCAGCAGAAAACGTTTACTGAACGCCTCTTTTCACTCGGATCGAGCCGCGCACCGACGCGGCCCTCAAGGGAGAGGTCCCCAGCACGATGAGAACTGCACAGGACCGGGAAGAGCCCACGCCGGACAGAGCCGGCAGCCCGGTGGCACTGTCGCGCCGGGGGATGCTCAAGGGCACGGCCGTCACCGCCGGTCTGGCCGCGGCGGGCATCGGCGCCGCGGGGCCGGCCTACGCGGCGGACGACGCGGCCGTCCTGGGGGACGCGGCCGGCGTGACCGCGCGGATGGGCGGCAACGCCATCACGATGTCGGTGGTGGACGGAGCGCTGCGGTGGTCCGCCCGGCACAACGGCAAGACGGTGATCGACACGTCCGTGCTGGGGCTGAGGCTGAGCGACGGGACCGTCCTCGGCAGTGATGTGACGGTGACCCGGAACCAGCACTGGACCACCCGCACCACCTGGACACCGGTGTACGGGCGCAACGCCACCGTCACCGACCTGTACCAGGAGCAGCGCTGGAACCTGCGGGACACCGCCTCGGGGATCCACTTCAGCGTCCAGATCCGCGCCTACAAGACCGGTGTCGCGCTGCGCTACGTCCTGCTCGACAAGGGCACCGCCACCATCGCCGACGAGTTGACGACCTTCGTCTTCCCCGACGGCACCACCGTCTACAGCGCCCGTGACGAGAACGCCTACCTCCCGGTGGCGCCGGGCTCCATACCGCTCACCGGGACCTCCACCACGGACAACGGCCCCCTGACCGACCTGCCGCTCACCGCCACCCTCGCCGACGGGCTCATCGCCTGCATCTGCGAGTCCTCGCGGCTGAACTTCCCGCGTCTGATGCTCAGTTCGGTCGACGGACAGCCGGGTGCCCTGTCCGCCTTCCTGATGGAGCACACCGCCCGTGGCACCGGCCCGGTCGAGACGACCAGCACGGTCACCACCCCGTTCGCCACACCGTGGCGCGCGCTGGTGATCGGATCCACCCACGCCGAACTCGTCGACAACGCGGAACTGGTCCTCAACCTGGCCCCGCCCAGCGCGCTGACCGACACCTCGTGGATCAAGCCGGGCAAGGTCTTCCGCTGCGAGCTCAGCACCGCCGCGGGCCTCGCGGGCGTCGACTTCGCCGCGGCCCGGGGCCTGGAGTACATCGAGTACGACGCCGGCTGGTACGGCCCCGAGTTCAGCACCCCCGACGCGACCAAGCCGATCGCCGCCATCGACCTGCCGTCCGTCATCTCGTACGCCACGAGCAAGGGCATCGGCGTCTTCCTCTACGTCAACCGGCTCGCGCTGACCGACGCGGACTCACTCTTCGGCCTCTACAAGAGCTGGGGCGTCGCGGGCATCAAGCTCGGCTTCATCAACGACGGCACCCAGACGATGACCGACCAGATCACGGACTGGGCCAAGGCGGCCGCCAAGTACCGGCTGCTGATCGACATGCACGACGACGTCCGACCGTTCGGCTACGAGCGCACGTACCCGAACTACATCAGCCTGGAAGGCGTCCGGGGCAATGAGCAGTTCCCGACGGCCACGCACAACGTGACGCTGCCCTTCGCCCGCAACATCGGCGGCCCGATGGACTACACCATCTGCTACGGCCAGTCACGCGACAAGACGACCAACGCCCATCAGATGGCGATGGCCGCGGTGTACTACCAGCCCCTCAACTTCCTCTTCTGGTACGACAAGCCGTCCAAGTACTCCAACCCCGCGAACTGGCCGGGACTGCCCTGGTTCAACGCCATCCCCACGACGTGGGACGAGAGCCGGACCCTGGCCGGGTCGATCGGCGAGTACGTGGCGGTCGCCCGCCGGGGTGGCGACACCTGGTACCTCGGGGCCATGACCAACGAGACGTCCCGGACCCTGTCGATCCCCCTGTCGTTCCTGGGCAGCGGAACCTACACCGCGACCGTCTACGCCGACGGCACCCCGGGCACCAGCCCGTACCGAACCCCGGTCGTGGTCAGTACCCGGACCGTCACCTCGGAGACCACGCTGAGCATGGCCATGGCCCCGGCTGGCGGCCAGGCGGTCGTCCTGAAGCCGAGCTGACCCCCGGCAGCAGGCACAGCGTCACCGGCTCAGAGGAGAGAAAACGTTTACCGCCCTACTAGAGAGTACCTCTCTGATCGGCAGGGCTCAATACGACCGAGCCGGTGCAGTAACGTCGGAGCCGTGACGGACGAGGAAAAGGGGCCACCCGCCACCCCGGGAGCGAAGAAGGCGAAGCGCAGGGGGAGGCCGACCGACAGGCCGAGCACGATCCGCGACGTCGCCGCTAAGGCAGGTGTCTCGGTAGCAACCGTTTCCCGGACGCTGGCGGGCAACTACCCCGTGTCCGCGGAGACCAGGCAGCGGGTCATGGCCGCCGTCGACTCCCTCCACTACGTCGTGAACGTCCACGCCAAGGCGCTCTCCGGACGTGTCGCCGGCCCCATCGCCCTCGTCATGCACGACATCACCGGCCCCTCCCTCGCCCACGTGGCTGCGGGAGTGGAAGAGGAGGCCGGCGGCCGAGGCCGCCTCAGCCTGGTCTGCTCCACCAAGGGTGACACCAAGCGGGAGGACGACCTCGTCCAGCTCATGCGGGAACAGCACGCCGCGGCGGTCGTCCTCGTCGGCGGCACCGTGACGGACGACGCCTACCACCGCCGTATGGCCGGCTACGCCAAGGCGCTGGACTCCGCGGGATCCCGGCTGGTGCTGTGCGGCCGGCCCCCGCTGCCGGCGGGCGTGCCGGCCACGGTCGTGGACTACGACAACCGAGGCGGCGCCTTCCAGGCCACCGCGCACCTGCTGACGGCCGGTCACCGGCGCGTCCTCTTCCTCGGCGGCGCTCCCGGCTTCAGCAGCGCGGAGGAACGCCACCTCGGCCATCAGGACGCCCTGCGCGCCCATGGCGCGCCGTACCTCGAGGAGTTGGACACCACCGGGGACTACACCCGGAAGTCGGGCTACCTGCGGACACGGGAAGCGCTGCGCACGGGAGTCGAGTTCACGGCGGTCTTCGCGGGGTCCGACGTGGTCGGACTGGGGGCCCTGGCCGCCCTGCGCGAGGCCGGTCTGCGCGTACCGCACGACGTCTCCCTGGTCGGCTTCGACGACGTCCCGTTCGCCGCCGACCTCACCCCGGCCCTCACCACGGTCCGTGTCCCGTACGAGGAACTGGGCCGCACCGCCGTACGGCTCGCCCTGGACCGAGAGGTCGGCTTCGCCTCCGACAACCACGTCGTGTTGAGCACGCAGCTCGTGATCCGGGATTCGGTGCGTACAGCGGATTGAGAGCGGCGGCGGTCGTGGGCGGTCACGGCGAGACCGGGGCGGCGGGGCGGCGGGGCGGCGGGGCGATGGGTCGGCGGCGCGCTCGTCCGACGGCCGCGAGGAACCCGAGTGCCCCGGCCTGCGCGGCTGCCGGGCATCGAGGGCATAGGCTCGGCGAATGGCGAAGTACTTCGACGTGCACCCCGACAACCCCCAGCCGCGCACCATCTCCCAGGTCGCCGACAGCGTCCGCTCCGGTGCGCTCATCGCGTATCCGACGGACTCCTGTTATGCGCTGGGCTGCCGACTGGGCAGCCGTGACGGCATCGACCGGATCCGGACCATTCGCCGACTGGACGACCGGCACCATTTCACCCTCGTCTGCCAGGACTTCGCGCAGCTCGGCCAGTTCGTGCTGGTGGACAAGGACGTGTTCCGCGCGATCAAGGCATCGACGCCCGGCAGCTACACCTTCATCCTGCCCGCGACGAAGGAGGTGCCGCGCATGCTCCAGCATCCGAAGAAGAAGACGGTCGGCGTGCGCATCCCCGCCCATGTCGTCACCCAGGCGCTGCTCGCCGAGCTCGGGGAGCCGCTGCTGTCCAGCACGCTGCTGCTGCCCGACGAGGACGAGCCGATGACCCAGGGCTGGGAGATCAAGGACCGGCTCGACCATGTGCTGGACGCGGTGGTCGACTCCGGGGACTGCGGCACCGAGCCGACGACGGTGATCGACTTCTCCGGCGGTGAGGCCGAGATCGTACGGAAGGGAGCGGGCGACACGTCCAGGTTCGAGTGAGACGGGGCGAGGCGGGGGGTGATCGCGGCGTGCGCCGGCTTGCATGCCACGATGATCTCGACCCGGCCCCTCCCGCGGGCCGGCCCTCGCCTACGCCCCACGCAGAGAGGCATGTCCCCGCCATGACCGCCGTACAGGGAACCGACGTCGACATCGCCACCGAGGACGGCATCGTCGACGCCTATCTGGCCCATCCCGCTGACGGGGAACCCCGTCCGGCGGTCCTGCTCTACATGGACGCCTTCGGTCTGCGGCCCCGGCTCAGGGAGATGGCGGACCGCCTCGCCGAGGCCGGGTACACGGTGCTGGTACCGAACGTGTTCTACCGTCATGGGCGCGCTCCGGTGGTCGAGTTGCCGGAGTTCATCGATCCCGGGGCCCGGCCGGAGATCTTCGAGAGCATCATGCCGATCATGCAGGCGCTGACACCCGAACTCGCGATGCGGGACGCCGACGTGTTTCTGCGCTGGCTGGCCAACTGCCCCGTGGCCGCCGACGGCCCGGTGGCGCTGACCGGCTACTGCATGGGCGCGCGGCTCTCCCTGCTCACCGCGGGCACGTTCCCGGACCGGGTCGCGGCGGCGGCCGGATTCCACGGCGGACGGCTGGCCACGGAAGCGCCGGACAGCCCGCACCTGGTGGCCGAGCAGATCACCGCCGAGCTGTACTTCGGCCATGCTGACCAGGACCCGTCCCTGCCGGCCGAGCAGATCGAGCGCCTCGAGAACGCGCTCACCGAGGCGGGGGTCCGGCACCGCTGCGAGGTCTATCCGGGTGCGGGCCACGGGTTCACGCAGGCCGACACCTCCGCGTACAACCCCGAGGCGGACGAACGGCACTGGGCGGCGCTGCTCGATCTGCTGAAGCGGACGTTCTGAGTATCGATCCCCTCTGGTGTGCTCAGGTGACGTTGCGAAAGAGCGCAGCTGAGAGATCAGAGATGACGACCAGGGCGAACCTGCCCGACGCCTGCATGCCGGCGGCCCCGCACTGCGTCTCCCCGGACGAGTACGACGCCTGACGATGCTGCAGCAGGCGGCAAGCGTCCCCCCTGTGGCGCCCCGTGTCGGCGGGGCGCCACAGATGCTCGATCAGCTGACGGGGGCTCCGAACCACTTGGGCAGCCGGCTGAGCAGGTCCTGCTGGTCTTCGCCGACCCACGCCACGTGGCCGTCCGGCCGCAGCAGTACCGCGGGCGGGTCCAGTTCCTCGCTGACGTCGACGACATGGTCGACCCGGTCCGCCCAGCCCGACACCGAGAGCCGGCCGGTCCGGTCGAGCAGCAGTCCGCGGCCGCCGTGCATCAGCTCGTAGAGGCGACCGCGCTTCAGCGTGATGTCCCGCAGGCGCCGGCCCAGCAGTTCATGGCCGTCGCCGAAGTCGTAGCGGACTCCGATCGCGGTGATCTTCTCGATCAGGTAGCGGTTCACGTCCTCGAAGTCCATCAGCTGCGCCAGCAGCCGGCGCAGTGACTGCGGCCCCGGCTCGGTGGACAGCAGCTCCATCTGGGCGCGGGTGTTGTTCAGCACGTCGGCGGCCACCGCATGCCGTTCGGTGTGGTAGCTGTCCAGCAGCCCCTCCGGGGCCCAGCCGGCCACCTCGGCGGCCAGTTTCCAGCCGAGGTTGAACGCGTCCTGGATGCCGAGGTTGAGCCCCTGTCCGCCGGTCGGCGGATGGATGTGCGCCGCGTCGCCGGCCAGCAGCACCCGGCCGATCCGGTAGCGCTCGGCCTGCCGGGTGGCGTCGCCGAATCGGGAGAGCCAGCGCGGTGAGTGCACGCCGAAGTCGGTGCCGGCGACCGCCCGGAGCTGTGTCCTGAACTCCTCCAGGGTCGGCGCGACCGAGCGGTCCTCGGTCACCCCGTCGGCGGGTACGACGACGCGGTACACCCCGTCCCCCATGGGCCCCAGGCCGAACCGCTTCTGGGTCTTGCGGACTTCGGCCACCACGGCGGTCACCGTCTCCGGCGGCACGCCCACCTCCATCGCGCCCAGCAGCGTCTCGACCTTGGTGGGTTCACCGGGAAAGCCGACACCGAGCAGCTTGCGCACCGTGCTGCGGCCGCCGTCGCAGCCGACGAGATAGCGCGAGCGCAACCGAGTGCCGTCGGCCAGTTCGGCGCTCACCCCGTCCTCGTCCTGGCTCAGCCCGACCAGCTCGCAGCCGCGCCGGACCTCCGCGCCGAGCTCGACGGCGTGTTCGGCCAGCAGGCGATCGGTGGTGGTCTGCGGGATGCCGAGGACGTAGCCGTGTGCGGTGTCCAGCCGGTCGGGCCAGGGCATGTCGATGCCGGCGAAGAAACCGCCGACCTTGTACTGCTTTCCGTGCGAGAGGAACCGCTCCAGCAGCCCGCGCTGGTCCATCACCTCGATGCTGCGCACGTGCAGGCCGAGCGCCCGCACGAACGGGGCCGGCTCCGTCTCCTTCTCCAGCACGACCACGTGCACGCCGTGCAGCCGCAGCTCACCGGCCAGCATCAAGCCGGTCGGGCCACCGCCGACCACGATCACGTCGATCATGAAAACCCCCATGTTACGCACACTTCGCGAATTCCTGATTTCCGCAGGTAATGGCTTCGGCCGACGATTCTGCGGCACGACCCGGGTCTTGCCGCAAGGCCCCCGGTGCGTTATACGTTGAGAGTGGCAAGGAGTGGTTCACCTCCTTGCCTTTGCTTTTGGTCTGCTCTTGCTCTTACCGGCCTCGCTCACCCTCGGGCGGGGCGTTCACGCTCTCGCCGGAACCGGCCGCCGTACCAGGTAGACGGCCGCGGTCGAGACGAGGACGGCCATGCAGGCGATGAACACCAGCCCCGCGCCCTCCAGGCCGATCGGGCCCGTCAGTACCCCCACGCCGATGACCGGCACCGAGATGCCCGCGTAGGCCACCACGAACAGCGTCGAGATGACTGCCGCGCGCCGGTCCGCCGGAGATGCCTCGGCCACGGCGGCCAGCGCGCCGCGGAACGCCAGTCCCTGCCCGCCCCCGCCGACGAGCGCGCTCGCCACCACCAGCGCCATCAGGTCCCACCGCAGCGCCCCCGCGAGAAGCGCCAGCCCGGCGAGGAGTCCGGCGCAGCCCAGCGGCAGCGACCGCCCCACCCCTACCCTGCCGACGGCCAGTTGTCCGGCGGTCGAGGCGAAGAAGGCCAGCGCCACCACCAGCCCGCTCACCGCGTGGTCGGCCACGTCGAGGGACTCCGCGAGGAACGCCGGGCTGACCGACGTGAACACCCCGAACAGCGCGAACCCCACGAACGAGGCGATCGCCGCGGGCCCGAACACCGCCCGAACCTGCGCGGGCAGGCCTGGCCGCTGCGGCCGTACGGTGCTCAGTGGCGACCGCTCCCGTACCGTCTCCGGAAGCCGCAGCAGGACCGCGGCCGAGCCGGCCACCAGGGCGAGGTGCACGACGAACGGCAGGTACAGCGGCCAGTCGGCGTACTGGGCGAGCACCCCGGCGAGCAGTGGACCGCAGCCCAGTCCCCCCATGTTGGCCGCCGTAGCCACGAACGTGGCCCGCGAGACGCCGCCCGGTGGCGCCAACTCCATCACGTACGCGGTGGCGGCCCCGGTGAACAGGCCGGCGGACAACCCCGACAGCAGCCGCCCCGCGTAGAGCCAGCCCAGCCCGGTGGCGCCCAGGAAGCAGAGGGCACTCGCGGCCGCGAAGCCCAGGCCGCACAGCAGGACCGCGCGCCTTCCCACCGCGTCCGAGGCGTTGCCCACCAGCAGGAGCACGCCGATGACCCCGAAGGCGTACACGGCGTACACGATGGTCACCGTCAGCTCGGAGAACCCGAACTTCTCCTGGTAGAGGGGGTAGAGGGGGGTCGGCAGTGTGGTGCCGGCCATGCACACGGCGAACACCGCCCCGCTGAGCAAACACTCGCGCCACCCTCGGCGATCGCCGTCCATGCCGCCGACGGTAACCCCGCCCGCCGCCCCCGCCCGGCCCGGCACGCCACCGGTACGGACTCTCGTACGGCCCCAGGGCGTGATCGGTTCTGGGCCGTCATCGACGGCTCCTCGACGGCGCCGGGATGGCTACTGGTGTGCCGGTGATCTGGCCAGGTGTGCGGCTACGGCCATGACGGCGACGGAGGTCAGGACGATACCGGCACCGACGTACAGCGGCGCCGTGTAGCCGAGGCCCGCGGTGATGGCCGCGCCCCCGAGCCAGGCGCCGAGGGCGTTGCCGAGGTTGGACGCGGACACGTTGGCACTGGCGGCCAGCGCCGCCCCGTGGGCGTAATCGGTGACGCGAGTGATCATGCCGGGCACGCCGGCGAAGCCGAAGAGGCCCATCAGGAACACCAGGATCACCGACGCGACGGCGCTGTCGGCCAGCAGCCCGAACGCGGCCAGGGTGATGGTGAGTCCGAGCAGGGCGTGGACCAGGGCGCGGTCACGGTCGCGGTCGGCTGCTCGCCCGCCGATCAGGTTCCCGACGACAAGGCCGACGCCGTACACCATCAGCAACCAGGAGACATCCGCCGGTGAGAATCCGCCGACCTCGGTGAACGTGTAGGCGATGTAGCTGAACGCACCGAACATGCCGCCGTAGCTCAACGCGGTGGCCGTCAGCGTCAGCCAGACCTGCCAGGACCGGAACGCACGGAACTGGGCCCGCAAGTCGCTGGGCGGCACGGGGTGTGAGCTGCTCGTCGCCGCTGTCGGCGGCTTTTCTCGGCCCGCCCGGCCGGGGACGAGGGCGGCGATTGCGGCCAGCGCCAGGACGCCGATCGCGGTGACCGCCCAGAAGGCCGCTCTCCAGCCCCAACGCTCGCCCACCCACGCGCCGAACGGCACGCCCAGCACGTTCGCGACCGTCAGGCCGGCGAACATGACCGCCACCGCGCGGGACTTCTTGTCCGCCGCGACCAGACTGCGAGCGACCAGCGAGCCGATGCCGAAGAAGGAGCCGTGGCACAACGCCGCGACGATCCGGCCGAGCAGCATCACCGGATAGCTCGGTGCGACGGCCGACAGCAGGTTGCCGATGACGAACAGCGCCACCAGGCCGACCAGGACGGGCTTGCGGGGCAGTCGTGCCGTGGCCGCGGTCAGCGCGATGGCGCCGATCGCGACACTCAGGGCGTACCCGGAGATCAGCCGGCCCGCTGCCGCCTCGGACACCGCGAAACTCGACGCCACCTGCGGCAGCAGCCCGGCGATCAGGAACTCGGTCAGCCCGATGCCGAACCCGCCCAGTGCCAGCGCGATCAGTCCACTGGGCATCCGTCGCCGTTCGGTTGTGCGCGCGTGCGACCCATGCAAGCGGAAGTCCGTCTCCCCGGCTCCTGATTCGCTCATGGCCCCACCCTCGTCCCCGGTGGCGGATCTGCCCATGGACAAAGATCGACGACGCTTGGACGAACGTGCGGACAGCGCGTACCCGGCCCCAGCGGTACGGTCAGTCACGCAGGTGATCGGTCCGTGCCGCCAGCCCCCGGCGCAGGCACTCGGCGAGTCGGGCGGCGATCCTGCCGTCCGGGTCGAGGCGGGGGTTGAAGATCGTGACGTCGAGCCCTACGGCTCCCGGGTCACTCAGCGCCGTATGCAGCACGCCCTCCAGTTCCTCCCAGGTCAGTCCGCCCGGTTGGCGGTAGTCGACGGCCGGCATGAGCGAGTCGTCCAGGACGTCGACGTCGAGGTGGACCCAGAATCCGGCGCCGGTGCCGTCGGTGAGTCGGTCGACCGCCTGGCGCGCTGCCGTGGTGGCGCCGGTCGCGCGCACGCCGTCGAGGTCGATCGCGTGCAGGTGGGCCGGGAGCGGCTGCATCCCGGCCTCGGCCGACTCGGCGGCGTCGCGGAAACCGAAGGCTACGACGTCCTCGTCCCGCAGCAGGGGCCCACGGCCTTCGAGGTCGGTGAGCAGCCGAGGGCCACGGCCTGTGGCCAGGGCGAGTTCCATCGAGGCAACCTCACCGGCCGGCTCCGCCGGGGGCTGGTAGAAGTCGGTGTGGCCGTCGAGGAACAGCAGCCCATGGCGTCCGCGGCGGCGCAGCGCGAGGAGGTTGCCGAGCAGGATGCTGCAGTCGCCGCCGAGGACGACGGGAAAACGCCCGGCGTCGAGGACGCCCCCGACCGCGTCGGCCAGCCGGACGGAGTACTCCGCGATGCCGTGGGGGTTGAGGATCCCGGTGTCGGCGTCCCGCGTCGGGTCGTACGCCGACGGTTCGACCCGGCCGGCGCGTACCGCATCGAGCCCGACCAGCAGACCGGCGTCGAACAGAGCCTCCGGCAGCTCCTGGACGCCGGACGGCCGCAGCCCGAGCACGGACGGTGCCTCGATGATCGCCAGTTTCCGCATGTCCCGACCCTTCGGCTACCGGACCGCGCCTCCACACCATCTGTGCCACATTCCCGGACCCGGCACCACCTGAGGATCGACACCACCTGGTCCGCCTCACTGGCTGAATCTCGCCTTTTAGTGACCGAAGTTCAACAAGGTGATGCAGAGTTCAACTGCTACCGGCGGTAAAGGCTTGATTGATGTCCCCCTTGACGCGTACACCTGCCTTTCACAACAGCCACAACTCTGGGGGGAGTTGGCGTATGCAAGGCACGGTTGACGGGTTCCGCTATGGAGCGGTGACCCCGGTGGCGGCCTATCTGATGGCCTGCCTGGGAGGGGCGTTGGGACTTCGGTGCATTGTCCGGTCCCTGCTCGACGGACAGTCGTGGAAGCCGGGTTGGCTGGCGCTCGGCGCCGCGTCGATCGGCTGCGGCATCTGGACGATGCACTTCATCGCCATGATCGGATTCGAGGTCGAGGAGACCCGGATCCGTTACGACGCGGGCCTGACCGTCCTCAGTCTCACCGTGGCGATCGTCGTCGTCGGCATCGGCGTGTTCATCGTGGGCTATCTGGGCGCGGGCAAGGGGGCGCTGACCGGCGCGGGCGTCATCACCGGGCTCGGCGTGGCCGCCATGCACTATTTGGGCATGGCCGCGCTGCGCCTCGACGGCAGCATCCGGTACGACGCGTTCGCCGTGGGGCTCTCCGTTCTGATCGCGATCGTCGCCGCGACCGCCGCACTGTGGGCGGCCGTCACCATCCGGGGTTTTCTGACCAGCCTCGGGGCCAGCCTGATCATGGGTGTGGCCGTCTCCGGGATGCACTACACGGGTATGGCCGCCGTGAGTGTGCATCTGCACGACACGACCGGCGGGTCGTGGGCCGGTGACTCGCCCACCTCGCTGCTGCTGCCGATGCTCCTGGGGCCGATGGTCTTCCTCGTGCTGGCCGGAGTGGTGGTGATGTTCGACCCGCTCCTGGTCCTCGGAGAGGGTGAACGGGGCCGGTCCGGCGCGGCCCGGCGGTTCGGTGCGAGCAGCGCCGTCGAGCAACAGCCCGGCGCCGATGTCTCGTTCGCTGCCCCTGTCGGCGGCCGACAGCCGCACCGGAGCCGGGAGCCGTACGCCCACAAGTGGTGACATGGAGGGGGCGGAAGGCAGGGCGACCCGCCGAGCCCCTCCTCCCCCTGCTCGGCATCCTCTAGATCATTGTTACGGTGCACCAGTGTCTGACTCCTCACGCGATACCGCCGAAGGCGCCGGCTGGGGCGGCGCCGAACTCGGTGAGTACAAGCGGCTGATGCCGCACAAGGTCGAGAAGATCTCCTGGCTCAACCCGAAGACGCTGTGGGCCGCCCGCAACGGCGTGCTCGCGTTCTGGTTCGGGGACCCCACGGGGCGTACCCGCAGCCGCTGGGCGGCGCAGCGGGCGGCCGCCGGGGCGCCCGCGGACAAGGTGATCCGGCGCGACGACCCGGACAGCTTCTCCTTCCTCGTCATCGGTGACACGGGCGAGGGCGACGACTCCCAGTACGCCGTCGTACCTGGCCTTTTGAAGGTGGGTCAGGACACACGGTTCGCGGTCGTCGCGAGTGATGTGATCTATCCGGTGGGCAGCGCCGACGACTACGGCACCAAGTTCTTCCGGCCGTACCAGGACTACCGGGCGCCCATGTACGCGATACCGGGCAACCACGACTGGTACGAGGACCTCGGCGCGTTCATGCGCGTCTTCTGCGACGACGCCCCGCCCCTCGAACCCGAGGCCGCGGCGCGTCCGCTCACCAGGGCGTGGCTACGGTCGCTGCTGTGGCACCGGCCGCGCAAGGGGGACGGCCAACGTCTTGTCGAAGCACGGCAGTTGAGGTCGGCCGCGGCCCAACAAGCCGTTCAGCCGGGGCCGTACTGGGCGATCGACGCCGGGCCGGTGCGGATCATAGGCATCGACACGGGACTGCTGGGGGGCATCGACGCCGAACAGGGCGCGTGGCTGCGCGAGGTGTCCAAGGATCCCCGGCCGAAGATCCTCATCACGGGCCAGCCCCTGTACGTGGACGGTGAGCACCACCCCTGCGCGATCGAAGGGGGCGGCACCGTCGACGAGATCGTCCGCGACCCCGCGCACCGCTATGTCGCGGCGATAGGCGGCGACATCCACAACTACCAGCGCTACCCGGTGCAGGTGGACGGCCGCACCATCCAGTACGTGGTCTCGGGCGGCGGCGGTGCGTTCATGCACGCCACGCACACCATTCCGCGGGTCGACATCGCGAACGTCACCGAGAAGGAGTTCCGCTGCTATCCCCTGCGCGGCGACTCCCTGGCCTTCTACAGCCGACTCTACGGACGCCGGCTGCGCATGCGCCGCCTGTTCTCCCTCACCGAGGCGGAGGCGACGGCCGTCATCGCCGAGCGGCTGGAGATCCAGCCGGGTCGCGCACCGGCCCCGGACGCCCGCGTCACATGGCGCACGCGCCTGGTCGCGGGCCTGCTGGGCACCGGACGCCGACCCGACCGGGCCAAGCGGTTCCGCCTCCCTGTGCGCAAGATCTACACCCAGCTGTTCTCGCCGAGCTCGGCGACCTACAGCCCACCGTTCTTCAAGTGCTTCCTGCGCCTGGACGTCACCCCGCAGACCGTGCGTCTGCGCTGCTACGCCGCGACCGGCAACCGCGCCCAGGAGGTCGACCCGCCGGTCGAGGACGAGGTCACCATTTCCCTGGTCTGAGCCGGGGGCACGGGAACATCATCGGCCGCGGGCCAGTTGGCACTGCCGTACGACTCGATCAGTGAACGATGGAGGGGCCCGTGCCGCCGACCTCACGACCGCTCAGCAAGCTGGGTTTCCTCACCATCGGACTGTTCGACGAGGCGGATCCACGTCGGGGCCACGAGTCCACCCTCGAGATCATCGAGCTGGGCGAGCGGCTCGGCTTCGACAGCGCGTGGATCCGCCACCGTCATCTGCAGTACGGCATCTCCTCCCCCGTCGCGGTCCTGGCGGCGGCCTCGCAGCGCACCCGCCGTATCGAACTCGGCACTGCCGTCATCCCGCTCGGCTGGGAGAACCCGCTGCGGCTGGCCGAGGACCTGGCGACGGTCGACCTCCTGTCGGGCGGCCGTATCAACCCGGGCGTCAGCGTGGGTCCGCCGATGCACTACGAGCGCATCAAGGAGGCCCTCTACCCCGACACGGCGGACGTCGAGGACTTCGGCTACGAGCGGGTGCGGCGGCTGCTGGACTTCGTGCGGGGCAAGCCGGCCACGGACTTCAGCGGCGTCGAGGGATTCGAAGTGTTCGCGGACCGTGTGCAGCCGCACTCCCCCGGCCTGGGCAGCCGTATGTGGTACGGCGGCGGCAGCCTGCGTTCGGCGCAGTGGGCCGGCGAGCACGGGATGAACTTCCTGACCAGCAGCGTCGTCAAGGCGGAAGGGCCTGCGGGGGCGGAGGGAGCGGAGGAGTCGCCGGACTTCGCGGAGATCCAGCTCGCTCACATACGCGCCTTCCGCGCCCACCATCCCGACGGTGAGAACGCCCGCGTGTCGCAGGGTCTCGTCGTCATCCCCACCGACTCCGCGACGCCCGAGCAGCGCGCGAAGTACGAGGAGTACGTCGCCAAGCGCACCCCTCGGACCCTGTCACCGCAGGGTCCGGCGCGCCTGTTGTTCGCGCCGGACCTCGTCGGTACCTCGGCGGAGATCGCCGAACGCCTCCATGCCCACGCCGCGTTCCGTGAGGTGGACGAAGTGGCGTTCGCGCTGCCGTTCACCTTCGAGCACGACGACTATGTGCAGATCCTCACCGATGTCGCCGCCCGGCTGGGTCCGGCCCTGGGATGGCGTCCGAAGGCCTGAGGGGCAGCCCACTGCCTTCTGCGATGACGCGGTCGAGCAGATGCAGCGGGGCGGGCCGCACTCCGGCGTCCTCGGCCGCGTCCCAGTGGGCGCGAGCGCGGGGCAGGTCGACGAGGCCGTGGATCAAGGGCAGAGCGCTCGGGTCTCGGCCGCAATCGCCGAGATGGGCGTGGAGCAATGACTCCAGTCGGCACGAAGCCAAGGTGCCCGCGATCCCGGGTCGCATGGCGAAGCCCGCGCTCGCCACGGTCGGCAGGTCCTCGCTCAGCTGCGTGTCCGTGGAGTCGAGGGCCAGCAGC
Source organism: Streptomyces cyaneus (assembly GCF_004028635.1). Classification (GTDB taxonomy): domain Bacteria; phylum Actinomycetota; class Actinomycetes; order Streptomycetales; family Streptomycetaceae; genus Streptomyces; species Streptomyces cyaneus. Next base: position 197,184 of record NZ_RQJW01000003.1, read on the forward strand.
CCGCCTCCGACGACCAGGACGTCCTGGTCCCGGCTCATACGGTCCAGTGCGCTCGCGGTGTCGAAGCAATGCGGGAAGGAGTCGTCGACCACGATCGTGCCGGGGCGCAGCCGGTCGACTTGCAGGAGGGCCGTCGCGCCGCTGACGGCGGTGACGATCACGTCGGCGTCGTAGACCGGAGCGGGCAGGGTCCGCCCCGATTCGACGACCTGGACCGACATCGCCGGATGCTCGGACGACAGGTCTGCTGCCAGCCGTTCGAGTCGCACGGTGCTGCCGGGCAGGTCGCACAGCAGCAGCCGGGCCGGTGGGCGGGATGCCGTCGCCAGCAGCAGTCGTAGGGACGAGGTGCCGATCGAGCCGCATCCGACGACGGCGAGGGCGAGGTCGTCGAGGCTGCGGCCGGTCGCCGCGAGTGCTGAGTGGACGGTCTTGGTCACGGCGACGGTCGTCGACGCGTGTCCGGTGGTGATCGCCGCGCTCGTCGTGGTCTCCCGCAGGACGTCGTAGCCGTAGCCGGTGAGGGATGGGATCATGCCCGCGAGCGAGACGCAGCGGGCGCCGAGTGAGGCGGCCTGCTCCACGGCGCGGGCCGTGCGGGCGCCCAGATCGGCGGCCGGGGCCAGTTCGTCGGCGAAGAGCGGAAGAGCGACGAACCCGGAGTTCCCCAGCGGGGTCCTGGTCTGCTCCAGCAGCCGGGCGCGGCCGTCCGGGAAGAGCAGCGCCCGGACGGCCTCGCGGCCGAGGCCGGGGCTGTCGTGCGGGAGTCCGGCGAGGGCTGCGAGATGGGCGGGGGCGGGCAGGTATCCGACGAGCGCGGCGTCGAGGCGGGGGCGTGGTCGGCGGATGCTCCAGGCCGGGGCGGGGTCGGGGTCGGGGTCGGAACTGGCTTCGCTCAGCGCGTCTCGCAGCTGTCGCCACATCTCCTGCGTGAACCTGGCGACTTCGGCCGTCGTGAGGGCTGCAGCCGAAGCTCGTACGGTGACGCGCAGAGCCTCGCTGTTCGCCACCGGCCGCACCGCCAGGAACACGTCGGTGCCCAGCGGTGGCGGGGCGAGGGCGGTGTCCGTCTCGTCCGCATGCAGTGTCAGGCTGCCGCCTTCCTCGGAGCCGAGGGCAGTGAAGTCGAGGAAGGTGAAGAAGAACTGGGCGTGGCGGGGCAACCCCGCCGCCGTGCGCACCTCGCTGGGGCCTTCGGCCCGGGCCGAGTCGGCTTCGGCGGCGAGACGCTTCAAGTCCTCGTCAAATGCGGGCGGTTGGACCTCTTCGTGTGCGTCGGTCGGGGCTGCCGGGCGCAGCGCCACCGCTTCCGCGAACGGGCCGAACACCCGGTGTGCGTCCACCGTGGAGTCCTCGCGTCCGGTGACGGCGAGCCCGAGCAGCAGGTCGCGTCGGCCGGTGAGTTCGACGAGGGCGCGGTAGTACGCGGTGAGCAGCGGGGCGTACAGGGTGCGGTGGGCGGCTCGGGCGAGGCGGCGCAACCCCTGTGCCGTGACGGCGTCCAGGGTGAACCCCGTGGTGTGGAACGCCGGTTGGCCATCGGGGTCGTCGGCGGTCGGCCGGCGCAGCACAGGGGGCGTGTAGGGCGCGCGGAGGCGTGCGCGGTACTCCTCGGCCTCAGGTCCGAGCCAGTGCGGGCCTACGGCGGACTGGGCGACGTGATCGCGGAAGGTGCTGTCGAGCGACGCCAGGCCGTGCGGCAGGCCTCGCTCGAGGCGGTCGTATGCGGTGAGCAGTTCCCTGGCGAGGAGGGCGGCGCTGTAGCCGTCGCCGATGAGGTGGTGAGCGTGGACGAGGAGCACGTGGTCGCCGGGCGCCACGGTGAGCAGCCGCAGCCGCAGCAACGGCCAGGCCCAGGGCTCAAGTCGGCGCCGTGCCTCCTCGGCGATCCGCTGCTCCAGCAGGTCGGGGTGTGCGAGGGTCTCCGTCTCCACGGGCAGGCGCAACGAGTCCGGCAGTTCCTGCTGCACGGGCGGGCGGGCGCCTGCCGGGAAGACGGTACGCAGCATCGGATGACGGGCCACCAGGACGTCCACGGCGCGCTGGAAGACGTCGTGGCGCAGCGGGCCGCTCAGCCGGAAGCGGGCCAGCCAGCCGGAGCCGGCCCCCGGGTTGATGGTCTCGGCGAGCAGGAATCCCCGCTGGGAGGGGGTGAGAGGGAAGGGACCCGCCGGTTGCGCGGGGGCGGCCTCCTCGGTCGGATCGGGCGTCGCGTCGGCGGCGGTGTCGAGGGCCGACGCGAGTGCGCTCAGCGTGCGGTGGGTGTAGACGGTTGTCGGCCGTGGGACAGCCGGCAGTTCCTTGCGCAGGCGGGCGAAGAGTTCGAGGACCATGATGGAGTCGCCGCCGAGTTCGAAGAAGTCGTCCTCGCGGGTTACCTCCGGTACGTCCAGGAGGGTCGACCAGATGCGCGCCAGGGTGTGCTCGGTCGGGGTGGTGGGAGGGGTCCCGGGCCCGGATGGCGGGGATTCAGGCGATTCGGGGGATTCAAGGGATTCAGAGGCTTCAGGGGTTTCAGGGATTTCAGGGGCGAGGTCGGCCCCCTCCTCCGACGTGCGCGCCAGCAGGTTGCGGTCGATCTTGCCGGTGCCGGTCAGGGGCATCGCCGAGATCGAGCGGATAGGTCCGGGCAGCATGTACGGCGGCAGAACCCGGGACAGGAAGGCGCGCACCTCGCGTGCGTCGGGCTCGTCCGCGCCGGGCCGGGGTTCGACGTACGCCACCAGACGCCCGGCGACGAGCAGCACGGCGGCACGGGCGAGGTCCGGGTGGGTGAGCAGCGCGGCCTCGACCTCGCCGAGTTCCACGCGGTGGCCGCGGACCTTGACCTGGTCGTCGAGGCGGCCGAGGAACTCCAGGACACCGTCCGTGGTTCGGCGGACCCGGTCGCCGCTGCGGTACCAGCGGCGACCGCCGCGTTCGACGAACGCCTCCGCGGTGAGCTGAGGCTCGCCGAGGTAACCGGGAGTCAATCCGGTTCCTGCGATGAGCAGTTCACCGGGCTCGTCGGCCGCGCAGGGACGTCCGTCCTCGGTGACGACGGCCAGTTCGGTTCCGGCGACCGGACGGCCGATGGGCAACTGACGTACGTCGTCGGCCGGTCGGGTGTCGATGATGTGGCAGGTGGCGTTGATGGTGGCCTCGGTGGGCCCGTACAGGTTCGAGACCCTGTGCACCGGTCCCCCGCAGGCATCGAGCAGGTCGAACCAGCGGCGTACGTGTGCGGCGGGCAGCGCCTCGCCGCCTACGTGGACCCAGCGCAGCGCCGAGAGGTCCGGGGGTGTTCCGTCCTGTCGCGCCCGGGTCTCGGCGGCGGTCAGCAGCCGCTCCCACAGCGTCGGCACCGAACTCCACACCGTGATCCGGTCGTCGACGATCCGGTCCAGGAGCGCTTCGGGGTCGCGCAGGAGGTCCCTGGTGAGGGTGTGGATCGTGGCGCCGGCCAGCAGCGGTGCCAGCAACTGGCGTACGGAGGCGTCGAAGCAGACGGACGCCGTCTGTACGAGGCGGTCCCCTGGGCGGTATCCGAAGGTGGTCAGTGACCAGTCGAGGTAGTTGAGCATGGACCGGTGGGTGATCGGGACCGCCTTGGGGCGGCCCGTGGAACCCGAAGTGAAGATCACGTAGGCGATGGCGTCAGGGTCGGCGGGTGGTGGCTCGACCCGGGACGGAGTGGCCGGGGACGGGGTGGCCGGGGGCGTGTCATCGGCTGCGACCGGCGTGATGCCGTCCAGCGCGGCGACGGCTTCGCGCGTCGCCGCGTGGCAGACCACTGCGCCGACGCCGGTGCGTTGTACCTGGTCCCGCAGGCGGGCCACGGGATGGGTCGCGTCCAGGGGCACCCAACCGGCGCCCGCCCGGAGGATGCCCACCACACCGAGGACGGTGTCCGCGCCCGGTTCGGTGAGCAGGCCGACCAGGTCGCCGGGGCGTACGCCGTTCGCGTGCAGCCGGGCCGCGAGGGCGCCGGAGGCGGCGTCGAGTTCGGCGTAGGTGAGCGTGGTGCGGCCGGTGTCCACCGCGACGGCTCGTGGTGTCGCGCGGAACCGGGCAGACAGGCGGTCGACGATCCCCGCGCGGCTGTGATGCCCATCGGCATCGATGGACTGCCCGGCCGCGGCGTGCAGTTCCTCCACGTACTCCGCGGCGAGCCGCTCGACGGTCTCGGGCCTGAAGAGGTGGGCGGGGTGGTTCCAGGAGAAGTGAAGGGTCGCGTCCGATTCCCAGCACAGCAGTCCGAGCCGGGTGGCGGCGGAGGCGGTGGCCGCCGCGGTCGGGGTCACGGTGACCGGCCAGTCGCGGCCGTGGCTCACGGGGAAGCGGGCGAAGCTGAACCCGGCCGGGGCGACGGTGCGCGGGGCGGGGCCGGTGGCGGGCAGCAGCGCGGCGATGTCGGGGCTGCCGAGGGTGGCGTGGGACTCCGCCTCCTGCCAGATCCGCTGGAGCCGCCCGGCCAGCAAGGTCACGGGCTCGGCGGGGTCGATGGTGGCGAACACCGGCAGGGTGTCGGCGAGCGGCCCCACGAGGCGGTCGATGCCGGGCAGGGGCGCCTCGCGTCGGGCACGCGCCACGTTCACGGCGACGGCCCGCTGTCCGCCCCAGCGGGCCAGGCAGCGGCCGTACACCGCGAGCAGCAGGTGGAAGAGGGTGACTTCGTGCCGGGCGGCCACCTCGCGCAACGCTGCCGTGAGCGAGGCGTCGATGCCTGTCTGGTGGTGGGTGAGCGGCGGGGTGGGGAGCGCGTCCGGGTCGCCGTCGTACGGCAGTGCCGCAGCCGGGGCCGCCGTGGTGTGCTCGGCGATGCGGTCACGCCAGTACTGCTGGTCCCGGGTGAACGCCGATGACTGGCGTTCTGTGTTGGCGAAGGCGACGTATTCGGTGAACTCAGCTTTCTGGAGGGGGAGTTCGCGAGGACTGCGGTCCTCGGCGAGTGCGGTGTAGAGCGACCAGAGCTCCTCGCACAGGACCTTGAGGCTGAAGCCGTCGGCGGCGCTGTGGTGGACGACCAGCAGGAGGTGGGCGAGGTGTGCGTCCCGCCGGTCGCGGACCAGGACCGCGCGCACCGGATCCTCGGTGGTCAGGTCGAACGGGCGGTTGTACAGCCGCTGTTCGAGGTCCGGCAGCGGCAGCGCGGTGTCGTCCGGCTGGTGCACCTCGTACCAGCGGGGAGCTCGGACGTCGGGGTCGGTCGGCGCCGTGTACTGACGCGGCGGTGTGCCGTCCGTGGTGATGCGCAGGCGCAGCATGGGGTGGCGTGCGGTGAGGTGGGCCAGGGCGCGACCGAGGAGGTCGGGGTCCAGGGGGCCGCGGACGGTCTGGCGTATGTAGCCGTACGCGGTGACGCCCTCGTACAGCGCCTCGGTGGTGAGAAAGGCGAGTTGGAGCGGTGTGAGGGGGCGTGGGGTGTCGTCCTGGTCGCGGCTGACGGCGGCCGGCGCAACGGGGGTGGTCGGCCTCTGTCCGCTGAGGTGGGCGGTCAGTTCGCCGACCGTCCGGTACTCGAAGAGCAGCGTGGCGGGCAGGGGCAGTCCGAGTTCCGTCTCCAGGCGGCGCGCGAGGTCTACGGCGGTCAGCGAGTCGAGCCCGAGGCCGAGGAACTGCTCGTCGTCGCCGATGTCCTCGGGGGCGCGGTGCAGTGAGTCAGCCAGCAGGCGGCGTATGAGGTCGGTGATGCGGGTCGGCTCGGTCACGGCGCCGTCGCCCACTGGCAGGCCGCTCGGCGCGGGAGGCACGCTCACGTGCGTGCGGTCCGCAGCGGCGGCGGCCTCCAGGGGTGCGGACGCCGCGGTCCGGGTCACCAGCACGTGCGCGGCATCGGTGGCGACGGCCGTGCGCAGCGCCGTGATCGCCGCCCGCGTACTCATGGGGCTCAGTCCCCGGGCGCGCAGCCGCTGCTGAGCAGGTGACCCGGCGGCCAGTCCCGCATCGGCGACGGGCCCGAACCCGATCGACTGCCAGGGCCGGCCCGCCGCGCGCTCGGACGCGGCGAAGGCGTCAAGGAAGGCGTTGGCCGCCGCGTAGTCGCCGAGCGCGCCCGCAAGGCCGGGCAGCACCGAGGAGACGGAGGAGAAGGCGACGCATACGGCCGGTTCGTGGCCGTGCCGGCGCAGCGCCTCGGCGAGCAGCACCGTGCCGCGCACCTTCGCGGCGAGCACCTGCTCGGTCTCCCCGTCGGCCTTGGAGCGCAGGCTGCCGGGCCGGACCGTGCCGGCGGCGTGGAACACCCCGTCCAGTGGGGGCAGTTCGGCGAACAGGGCGTGGACGGCGGCTTCGTCGGACACGTCGGCCGCGTGGTACCGGGCACGGGCACCGTGGGCGCGGAGGTCGGAAAGCAGATCGTCGGGGGCGGTCTCGGAGCGTCCGGTCAGGATCAGTTCGCACGCGCCGCGTCCCGCCAGGTCCCGCGCGAGTGCGGAACCGAGCCCGCCGGCTCCCCCGGTGATCAGGTACGTGCCGTCCGGCCGCAGAGCGGTGGGCGCCGTGGGGGCGCCCGTCACGTCGACAGGTGTACGGCTGAGCCTGCGGCCGGCGCGCCATGCGACCGCGCCGTCCGCGCCCGGCTCGTGGGCCGAGTACAGCTCCCGTTCCAGGGCGTCGACGCGGGCATCGAGCGGGTCGCGGGAGGAAAGGTCCAGGCTGCGGGCGGCGAGTCCCGGGTGCTCCTGCGGGAGCGCGAGTGTGAAGCCGTGCAGGAGTGCCTGGGCCGGGCGCGCCGGATTCGGCGATGCGCCGATGACGTACGCGTCCTCGGTGACCACGAGGAGGCGGGAGCAGTCAGCGGTGAGCAGGGCGAGTGCGTGGCGCAGTGCGGCCACGGCGGCGCTCGCGGCGGCGTCCGGGGCCTGCCGGCTTCCGTCTCCAGCAGCGTGCTCCGCTCCCAGCCACACCACGGTGTCCGCCGACGCCGCGGACGACCCGTGAGCCACGTCGTCCCCCAGTACCGTCACCCCACGGTCGAGGAGCCGCTCGGCCAGCGTCCGGCCGAGCACCTGGTCGCCGCCGATCAGCCGTACCGCGTGGGGTCCCGCCGCAGGTGTGAGCGGTGCGTCCCGCCACTCGAGGCGCCGCACCGCAGCCGCCGTGTCGGCCTCGCGCGGCCAGTAGCGGGTGCGCTGGAAGGGGTACGTCGGTACCGGGACCCTCGGACGCCCCGCGGCCTGGCTCGTCCCGTGCAGAGCTGCACGGTCCAGGGGCGCACCGCGCGTCCACAGTCGGCCCACCGTCTCCAGCAGCGCCCGCGCCTCGGAGGAATCGGCGTCACGGGCCGAGGCGTGGGAGTGCCCGGTCGTCGACACCGCCACGTCCGAGGCGCCGTGCGCACCGGCGACCGCGCGGACCGCCCCACCCAGGGTGTTCCCCGGGCCGAGCTCCAGGAAGGTGTCGTAGCCCTCCTCCAGGAGCATTGCGACGGCCGCCCCGAACCGGACCGGCTCGACGGCATGCTGCTGCCAGTAGGCGGGCGTGAGGCGGGGTCGCCACTCGCCGGTGACCGTGCTCAGCATCGGTACGGCCGCCGGTTTGACCGTGAGCGCCTTCGCGGCCTCCCCCAGGGGATCGAGGACCGGCTGCAGCAGCGGCGAGTGGAAGGCGTGGGAGACACGGAGTCTGCGCGTGGCCACGCCACGCCCCGTCAGCTCGGCGAGGGCTCGCTCGACGGCCTCCTCGGCACCCGAAATCACCACCTGCTCGGGCCCGTTGACGGCGGCCACGCCCAGCGAGCCGCCCGATGCGGCGACGAGCCCGGCGACCGTGTCCTCGTCGCCCCTGACGGCGGCCATGGCACCGGGAAGAGCCAGCTCGCCCACCAGGCGGCCGCGCTCCGCGGCGAACCCGACCGCCTCGGCGAGACTCAACGCACCCGTGACGCACGCGGCCGCGATCTCGCCCACGCTGTGTCCGGCGACCGCGTCCACGGAAAGGCCCCAGGCCTCCAACTGCCGGGCCAGTCCCACACCGAACGCGACGAGCAGCGGCTGGGCCACCTCCGTCCTGGCCAACTCCTCGGGATCCATACGGGGATCGAGGCACCACTCGGCCAGCGAGCGCCCGAGTACCGGCCCCGTCAGCGACGATGCCTCGTCCAGGACCTCCCGGAACACCGGGGCCGACCGGTACAGCGCGCGCCCTTGGCCGGGCCGCTGTGCTCCCTGGCCCGGCAGCAGGAACACCGTCCGCGGCCGCGAGGACCGGGCGACCGTGAAGTCCGCCGTGCGGGCGGCGGTGTCGAGTCGGTCCGCGAGGTCACCGTCGGCGGCCACGGCGAGGCGATGACGGCCGTCGTCGCGCGCGGTGTTGACCGTGGCGCAGATGTCGGCCTCGGGCAGATCCGGGTGCGCCCGCAGATACCCGGCCAGGTCTGCGGCGGATGCCCGCAGGGCGTCGGCGCTGCGGGCCGACAGCGTGAGCAGGTGCGGGCCGCGAGCGACGGGACCCGCGGCCGTTGTCCGTCCAGGTGCTTCCTCCAGTACGGCGTGCGCGTTGGTGCCGCCGAAGCCGAAGGCGTTGACGCCCGCGATCAGAGGCCCGGGGGCCCGCCATTCCCGCAGCTCGGTGGCGAGTTCGAAGCCGGGCGCGACGCGTTGCAGGTACGGCGCGGGCGGGGTGCTGCTCGGGGAGGGAGGGACCTGGCGGTGCTGGAGCGCCAGGACCGTCTTGACCAGGCCCGGCAGGCCGGCGGCGTTGAGCAGGTGTCCGATGTTCGCCTTGACCGAGCCGAGCAGGCGCGGGAGCCCGTCCGTGCGGGGTGGGAAGGCATGCCCGAGCGACTGCGCCTCGACGGGGTCGCCGACCGGGGTACCGGTTCCGTGCGCCTCGACGTACGACACCGTTTGCGGGTCGATGCGGCACTCGCCGTATGCCTGGGTGATGACCTCGCGCTGGGTGCGCGGGTTGGGGGCGAGCAGGCTGAGGGACCGGCCGTCGTTGTTGACGGCAGTGCCCCGGACCAGGGCGAGGAGCGGGTCGCCGTCCCGTAGCGCGTCGTCCAGGCGTGCGAGGACGAGGGCCGCTCCGCCCTCCCCGGGCACGATTCCGTCGGCGGCGGCACCGAAGGGGCGACTGCCGCCCGTCGGGGACAGCGCGCCCGCGCGTGCGAGCAGCCGGTGGCCGGTCGCGGTGAGGGCGAGCTGGACGCCGCCGACCACGGCGACGTCGCACTCGCCGCTGAGGAGGCTGCGCCGAGCCAGGTGGAGCGCCACGAGCGCGGAGGAACAGGCCGTGTCCACCGCGAGGGCGGGGCCGTCGAGGTCGAGTGCCTGGGAGAGGCGGGCGGCGATCAGGTTGGGCAGGTTGCCGGTGAGCGCGCCGGGGTGGGCGGCGAGGTCGCCGTCGGTGGCGGCGGCCAGGATCTCGCGGTATCCGCTGTCACCGAGGGCGGCGAACACGCCGATCCTGCGGCCGGTCCGTCGCGGCCCCACGTACCCCGAGCGCTCCAGGGCTTCGTGGGCCAGCTCCAGGAAGATCCGGGCCTGTGGGTCGGTCGCGCGGGCCTCGTCGTCGTCCATGCCGAAGCAGGCGGCGTCGAAGTCGGCGGGTTCGGGGAGGAAGGAGCCGAAGAGGCCGGGGGCGCCCGGTGCGCTCTCGCGGCCATCCCAGCGGCCCTCGGGTACGGCTGTCACCGTGTCCCGGCCGGATACGAGCAACTCCCAGAAGGCCTCCGGCGTTTCGGCACCGGGGAACCGGCAGGCCATACCGAGAACCGCAACAGGCCCCCGGTTTCCGGCATCCCCGGCGGACGACAGCGGCGCGCGCCCCGCGTCCGTGCTCGCCCCGAGGTTGATGGCTGCTTCTTCGCCAACTCCCCTCCCACGACTGGCAATCAGTGCCAGCACATGCCCGGCCAGCGCGGCCACGGTGTCATGGTCGCGCAACACGCGCGGCTCCACCGCGACGGAGAAGGCGTCCTCGATCCCCGCGAGCACCGCCATCGCCTTCAGCGAGGAGCCCCCGAGGGCGAAGAACCGGACGTCCGGGTCGATGTCCGCCGGCGCGAGGTCAAGCGTCCGCGCCCAGATCCCCCGGACCACGTCCTCGACGTCCCGCCGCGAACGCGGCACAGGTCCCTGCGGACCGCGCCCTTCCTGCCGAGCGGGCGAGCCCCCTGTCGGGGCGTGCAAGCCCTCTGCCCGCGCGGCCGACAGCCGCTCCTCGATCGCCGCGTAGGCACCGGCCTCGAACCGCGCGCGCATCACAGCGCGCCGCAGCTTGCCGCTCGTCGTCCGGGGAAACGCGCCGGGCGGCAGGGGCAACACCCGTACGTCGTCGTGGCCCAGCGCCTGCCGGACCCGGGCCGCCGCCGCGTCGAGCACCGCAACGGCCGCGGCCGGGGCGAGCCGCGCCCACTGCACGAACACCACCACCCGATCGCTCCCGGCGTCGGGGTCGGTGGAGCCGATCGCTGCCACCGTTCCGCCGGGCAGTCCCGGAGTTGCGGCGACGGTCTCTTCGAGATCGGGTGCGTGGAAGGTGCGGCCGCCGACGAAGACGACGTCCTTGTGGCGGCCGGTGACGCACAGCCGGCCCCCGCTCAGGAAGCCGAGGTCGCCGGTGCGCAGCCAGCCCCCGCAGAACGCGGCCGCGCTCGCCTCGGGGGCGCGATGATAGCCACGTGCGACCTGCGGACCGCGTACCTCGATGTGACCGACCCGCCGGTCGCCGAGCGGCTTGCCCGAATCGTCGGTGACACGGATCTCGCAGTCCGGCACCGGACGGCCCAGGTCCATCAACTCGACGGCGTCCGGGCCGGGTTCCGCGGGGACGGCCCGGCCACGGCTCAGCGCCTTCCGGTCCAGGCGCAGGGGCTCGGCGATCTCCCCGAGCGGGGGCACGGTCACGGCGAGTGTGGCCTCGGCCAGTCCGTACACGGGAAGCATCGCCCTGGCGTCCAGCCCCGCCGCACCCGCCCGGGCGGTGAACTCCCGCCACACGCGCGGTGCGATCGGCTCGGCTCCCACGAGCATCAGCCGTACGGAGCTCAGGTCCAGTCCGGCCCAGGTGCCGGCCGGCACCCGCCGCGTCGCCAGCGCCAGCGCGAAGTTCGCTGCCGACAGCAGGGTCGCCCGGTGCCGGGCCACCGCCTCCAGCCAGCGGGTGGGGCGCTTGGCGAAGGTCAGCGGTTCCAGTCGCACCTGCTTCAGACGTGCCGCCATGGGGACGAGGTGGGTGCCTATCAGGCCCATGTCGTGGAAGTACGGCATCCAGGTCGCCACCACGTCGTCCGACGTGATCGCCATGGCGGCGCGGATCTGCCGGAGGTTGGCGAGCACGGCCTCGTGGGTGAGTTCGACGCCCTTCGGGGTGCCGGTGCTGCCGGACGAGAACTGCAGGAAGGCGAGATCCTGTGCGTCGCGGCAGGGCGGCGAGTGCAACGGGCCGGCCTCGCGCAGCACGTCCACGCGCAGGGCGCGCACGGGGCCCGGAATCTCGGCGAGCAGGGTTTCGGTGGCGGCGTCCACCACGACGGCGGGCCTGCCGAGGAACTCCCACACCGGCCCCACCCGGCGGGCCTCCGGGGCGAGCGGCACGGGCACGAGCCCCGCCGCCAGCGCTCCCCAGAACATCGGCTGGAAGTCCTCGCCGAGATCAGCGACGAGTGGCACGGGGGTGCCGGGTTCCAGTCCCGCCGCGCGCAGGCCCCCCGCCACGCGCAGTGCGTCGTCGCGGAGTTCGGCGAAGGTGACGGGGCGCTCGCTGCCGTCCCCCCGGACATGGACGACGACCTGACCGGGCGTCTCCTCGGCGGCGTGCAGCAGTATGTCGAGGAGCGTGCCGGCGCTGCGGCGCCCGGGAGTCGACATGCGTTTCCTTCCTCATCGCACTGGGCCAGGGCCCGCGGACGCGCCGTGCCGTGCCGTGCCGGAGTCCGGTGTCGGGCAGGAGCGTTGTCGATCATTCACCTGTACGACGACGAGTTTCGTCAAACCGTTCACGTGTGCGACCGAGGGCGTCGGCCAGGTCGGCCAGGTGTCCCGAGACAGGACCCAGCGTGAGCAGGCCGCTGCCCGCGCCTGCCAGTTCGTGCGTCGCCGGGGTGAGGGCGGTGTGGGCGCGCTCCATGGTGTGCCGGTCGCCGAGGGTCAGCGCCGCTCGGGCGGTGAGGCACCACAGGGCTTCCTGGAGGAGGTCGCGGGGTGGGTCGGGCGTCGCGCGGAGGGCCTCGGCTGCCTCGGGGCGGTGGTCCTGGTCGAGGAGGAGCAGGGGGCGCGCCCAAGGGGCGTAGGGGCCCCAGTCCGTGTGTGGGTCGAAGCGGAGGGGCAGGGCGTGCCGCACGCGCAGGCACAGCAGCGCGAGCGGCAGCAGGCCGTCGGCGAGGCCCGGCATGCCCGCGCCGTCCAGCAGGGTGGCCGAGCCCCGGTAGGCCGCCTCCACTTCCGCCGCCGGTGCCCGGCCGGTGGCGTCCAGCCGCAGTGCGGCGTACCACCCGGTGAACACACCCACCAGCGGCGCCTCGTGACGTACGGCCAGCGCGTCCGCGGCGGCCGCATGGCGGTCGGCGGCGGTGAAGTCCCCCAGCGCGCTGCGGGCCTGCAGCCGGACGAGGTGGCCGAGGATCTCGAACGTGGCCAGGCCGTGCCGGGCGGAGAGCGCGACCAGTTCGGCACCGATCTCGTCCCGGCGGGGCGCCAGCCCGGTGCGGTCGAAGCACTGCATGAAGGCTGCGTTGAGGGCGAACGCCAGCAGCGCCGGATCGTCCAGCCGGCGGGCGATCTCCTCGGCCTGGCGGGCGGCCTGCGGGCCACGGGCGAGCGGGGTGCCGCGCGACTCCAGGGCGATCGTGGCGAGCAGGCGGGCCTTGGCCGGTTCATGGCCTTCGGCGGGCAGGGCGGTGAGGGTGCGCTCGGCGGCCGCGACCACGCGTGCGGTCTGTTCGGGGTCGTCGAGGCGGGTCCAGATGGCGGGGACGTCGTAGGCGCCGATCACCCGGGCGGTCAGTTCGGGGTCGCCCAGTTCCTCGGCGGCCGCGATCGCCGCGACCCGGTGCTCTCGGGCGGCCGGCAGTCCGCTGCCTCCGGTGACGGCGAGGTTGCGCAGCAGGCCGGTCGTGGACTCCAGGCGGGCCCGGGCGTCGGGGGCGACGGTGCGGTCGTAGGTGGCGGTGACCTGCTCCCAGACCCGGCCGGCGGGATGGTCGAGCGCCTGGCCGAGGTGGTCGGCCTGGTGCAGGATGTCCGCCTCCAGGGAGCGCAGGGCGGGGCCCGGGTCGATGCCCAGCTGCTCGGCCAGCAGCGCGCGGGCCCTGCGCAGCACGTCCAGCGCGTCGGCCTGCCGGCCCGTGCGATACAAGGCCAGGGCCAGCAGGCGCCAGGCATTCTCCCGCCAGGGGTGCTCGGCCGAGTGCGCCCGAAGGTCCGCGGCCGCCCGGTCGGCCTGGCCGAGGGCCAGCAGCGTCTCGGCGCGCAGTTCCACGGCGTGCAGACGCAGCTCGGCCAGGCGGCGGCTCTCGGCGCGGGCCCACGGCTGGTCGGCGAACTCCGCATAGGCGGGCCCGCGCCACCAGCCGAGCGCCTCCTCCAGCCGTGCGGTCGCATCCTCGGTCGGCAGCGTCGCGGCGGCGGCGACCGTCTGCTCGAAGCGCCAGGCGTCGACGGCGTCCGTCCCGGCGCGCAGGGCGTAGCCCGGGCCGTCGGTGACGAGCAGCCGGGCCGGGCTACGGGGCGGGCGTTCGGGTTCGAGGACCCGGCGCAGCGCGGCGACGAAGGTGCGTACGGCACCCACGGCGCCGGCGGGCGGGTCGTCCGCCCACAGGTCCTCGACCGGGCGGGAGACCGGAACGACTCGGCCGCGGGCGACGATCAGCCGGGCCAGGACCGAGCAGTGTCTCGGCCCTTTCAGGCCGATCGAGTTCCCGAATCCGTCCCAGGCGGTCACCGGCCCGAGTACGCCGAAGGCAGGGCCCACGCCTTCCATCGCCGTCCACCACCCCGGGTCGCCGCCATGCCGCTGCTCGGCGCCTGCAAGTTGCTGCTCATCGCCTGCTCATCCGCCGCCGAGAGGATCGAGGAACCCGATCTTCCCGAGGGGAATCCTCCCCCATCGCATCGAAAGGAGCGCAGCCGTGACACCTGTACCTGTCATCGCCGGCTTCGATCATCACCGCGTCCCGGTCGCCGACGGGGTGTCCCTGCACACGGCCGTCGGCGGCTCCGGTACGCCCGTCGTCCTGCTGCACGGTTTCCCACAGACCCACCTGATGTGGCGCCATGTGGCCGCGGACCTCGCCGCCGACCACACCGTGATCTGCCCCGACCTGCGCGGCTACGGCGCCAGCGACAAACCCGCGGAGAGCGACGGCACCGGCTACGCCAAGCGCACGATGGCCGCGGACATCGTGGCCCTGGCCCGCGAACTCGGTCACGAGCGCTTCGCGTTGGCCGGGCACGACCGTGGCGCCCTGGTGGCCTTCCGTGCCGCGCTCGACCATCCCGACACGGTCACCCACCTGGCGTGTCTCGACGTCCTGCCGACCCTGGACATGTGGGAGGTGATGCGCGGCGTCAGCGCCGCCGTCGGCTTCCACCTCTACCTGATGGCCCAGCCGCCCGGCCTGCCCGAGCGCATGATCAGCGCAGCCCCGGACGCGTTCTTCGGCCACTTCCTCGACATCTGGACGACCGACCCGGAGGCCGTACCGGCCGAGATCCGCGCCGCCTACCTGTCGGCGTGCCGTGCGGCGGTGCCGTCGATCGTCGCCGACTACCGGGCCTCCGCCGGCGTCGACATCGAGCACGACCGGGCCGACCGGGCTGCTGGAAACCGGCTGCGGATGCCGGTGAGCGTGCTCCAGCAGGACTGGGGCGCGGCCCTCGGCTTCGACGCGGCGGCGTTGTGGCGTGACTGGGCGGCCGACCTGCGGCACACCACGGTCACCTGCGGCCACTTCATGGCCGAGGAGGCGCCCGACGACATCGCGAAGGCTCTACGGGAACTGCTCGCCCGCTGAGTACGGTGAACTGACCGGTGACCGCGCCGGTGACCGCGCCGACGGCGGCTACCAGCGCCCCGGTGCGGTCCCGATGATCGGTTCCGACGGTTTGCCGTCCACCCCGACCGGCACGTCACCGGCGAGCATCACCCGGTGCATGGTCCGGGGGAAGTCGAGGTGGGCGTTGTCGCTGGGGGCGAGGTGGATGGTGGCCCGGTTGTCCCAGAAGGCCACGCTGCCGGGTTCCCAGCGGAAGCGGACCGTGTACTCGGGCCGTACCGCCTGCTCCAGCAGCATGTCGAGGATCGCCCGGCTCTCGGCCCGCGAGATGTCGGCGATCTGCTCGACGTAGTAGCCGTTGACGTACAGCACCCGCTCCCCCGTCTCCGGGTGGACGCGCACCAGCGGATGCAGCGAGGCCGTCTGATGGTCCAGCAGATGGCGGACGTACGCGTCGTCGCCGGGCCGCGGCTGGTAGCCGACGCCGAGGCGGTGCTCGACTCGCAGGCCGTCCACGAACTCCCGTACCGGGCCCGAGAGTCCGGCGTACGCGGCAGCCAGGTTCGACCAGGTGGTGTCGCCGCCGTACGGCGGTACGGTCTCGGCGCGCAGGATCGTCGCGGCGGGCGGGTCGACGCGGGCACCGTGGTCGCAGTGCCAGCCGCGCAGCAGGGTGTGGCGTCGGCGTTGCAGCCATTCGTCGTGCTCCATGCCGAACTTCCCGCCCAGCTCCAGCCGGTCGGCGGTCGTCTCCACCTCGGGGAAGTCCGCCGGGGAGGCACTCCCCCGCTTGCGCAGGACGACCGGTTCGCCGAAGCGGCGCGCGAACGCCACATGCCCGGCGTGGTCCAGCCGCTGCCCACGGAAGAACACCACCTTCCAGCGCAGCACCGCCGCCCGGATCGCGGCGACCACGGCGTCGTCGAGCGCTCCGGCCAGGTCGACGCCCGTGATCTCCGCCCCGATGTGTCCGGCGACCGGATTCACCTCGATCCCCGCGACCTGCTCCGTCCCGTCCGCAGTGGCCCTGTCCGTCGTCATGCGCGCTCCGTAGGTGAGTCCGCACCGGCTCCGGTCCGAGCCGGTTCCCCGAAGATCGTGACAGTGTTTCGCGGAGCCGGCGACAGGGCCCTTCTCCCAGTCCTTCACCCAGCCCTTCGTCAGCCCTTCGCCTACGCGGCTCGCGCGTCGACGGCCGCCAGGACCCGCTCCGCCACCTCGGCCGCCGAGCGCCCTCCCGTGTCGATCCGCACCAGGCCATACCGGTCGACGGTTTGCGCCATCAGCTCCTGGTAGTGCTCGGTGCGGGCGAGGAACTTGTCCACCAAGTACCGCTCCTGGTCGGCCAGTTCGTCGTAGCGGGCCGACGCCCGCATCCGCCCGCGCAGTACCGTGCCGTGCGCCGTGAGCCATACGGCCCGTGCGTACGGCACGGTCAACCGGGCCACGCGAGCGGGCCAGAGCGCGGAGCCCTCCAGCACCAGGCCCGGTCCGTGCCCGGTCGCACGGTCCGTGACCAGTTCCTCGATGCGCGGCCACAGGCGCGCGTAGTGGTCGAGCACCGAGCGGATCAGCTCGTCGACGTCGAGGCCGGCGTAGTGCTCGGCGACATGCGGTGGTGGCACCCACTCCGCCGTCCGCCAGGGCCGCCCCGGATGCCGGGCGAGCTTGTCCGTCGAGCGGCAGTCGAACCCGAGTCGCTCGGCGACGGCCCGGGCCACGGTCGACTTGCCGGTGTGGGACGTGCCTCCGATGAGCACCACACGCAGGTCCTGCATGCCGTCGACCCTACTCACCCACGGCGAACTCCCGTATCACCGTGTTCCGGAACACCGCCGTGCCGTCGATGGTGAACAGGGCGAGCCCGGTGTCGGCCGGGTCCGGGAAGACCTCGGTGGAGTGCACGTACCGGCCGTCGTCCACGAACATCTCGATGGACGTACGGTCGATCAGGATGCGCAGTCGCACCGTGCCCGCGGACGGGGCGAAGGGGCTCCGGCTCTCCTGCCACCGTCCGGAGGAGTCGGGGCTCACGGTGTACCCGCGGTTGACGAACGCGTAGGTGCCGTAGATCCCGGCGTCGATGTGACGTCCGCCGTCCGAGGAGCGCCGCAACTGGAGCCCGGCACCGGTCAGTCGGTCCCAGCTGATCTCGGTGGTCAGCTCGTAGGCGGTGCCGGTGTAATCGAGCAGCAGACTCCCGTTCACCTCCAGGTCGCCGAGGTCGACCGTGCGGGAGACGTGGCCGTCGAGGCCTGCGACCGGCTGGGAGGCCAGGTAGTACGTGCCGTCCGTGGCCCGCTTCAGGGTGACCTCGCGGACGATCGAGTCGGTGCCGTTGAAGCCGTCGCACTCGATGGTGGGTGTGGTGTTGGCGTAGTCCCAGTGGTTCATCCAGCCGATCGCGTACCGTGCCGCCGGGTCGAGCGTGCCGCCGGCGTCCCGCTTCTCGAAGGTGACGGCGGCGTACCAGTCCCAGCCGTGGTCGAGCCACTGCGGGTCGCTCAGGTCGGGCGTGAAGGTGGTGCCGTCGAAGGATCCCGTCCAGTAGGCGTACGTGCTCGGCAGCCCGGATCCCTTCCCGTTGGCGCTCACGCCCAGCACCCACTTCCAGGTGCCGTCCGCCGCCCGGATGCGGAACAGGTCCGGGCACTCCAGGACGCCGATGCCGCCCTTGATGAAGCCTCCGACGTACGTCCACGACTTGAGGTCGGCGGAGTGGTAGAAGCCCACCTTGTCGTTCTCGGCGAGGGCCATCACCCAGCGCCCGCGCTCCTCGTCGCGGATGACCTTGGGGTCGCGGAAGTCCCGGACGCCGGGGTTGGGCAGGACCGGGGCGGTGCCGTGGTTGGTGAACGTACGGCCGCCGTCGGTCGAGTAGTACAGGTACTGCGCCTGGGTGACGTCGCCGGGCGCCATGGTGGCGAGGACGATCACCGCGCCCGCGCCGAAGCCCGCCGTGTTGTCGGTGTCGACCACCGCCGAGCCGGACCAGACGTCGCCGTTGGGTGTGGTGTCCTTCGGCACGGCGATCCCGCGGTCGGTGAAGGAGACCAGGTCGGTGCTGGTCGCCAGGCGCCAGGTCGTGCCGGCGGTCGTGCCGCCCGTCGAGTAGTCGGGGTTGTAGAGGTAGTAGTAGTGGTACTCACCGTCGATCCACACCGGCCGCTGCGGGTCGTTCATCCACTGGTCGGGGACCGTCAAGTGGTACTCGGCGCGGTAGCTGCCGGTGCAGGCGGCGGCCGTCGCGGACGCCGCCACGGCGGGTCTCGGACCGGCCGGCAGCACTGCGCCGGCCGCGCCCACGGCCGAGGCGATGAAGAGCGACCTCCTGGATATTCCGGGCATACCAAATGCGCCACGCATGGTGCGGCTCCTTCCCCGACGCCGTCGTCAGGACTGTGGCTCGTGGAGCAGGACTTTGCGACCTAACTCGTTAAAGGTCAAGTGCTTCACGACTATTGACAGGGACGTAACACCCTTCACATCATCTGGGGCATCACTACTCGACTAACACGAGTTAGGCCCGTTAGATGACCGACGCGCACCTCACCCGCCGCACGCTGCTGCGGTACGGCGCCTACGGCGCGGGAGCCGCCGCGCTGGCCGGTACCGCCGCGAGCTGGGACCGGCTCACCGGAGCCGACATACCCGGCCGGGACGACGGCTCGCTCGTCGTCGCCACCCTCGGCCCCGCATACGGCCCGGAGGCCATCCGCACGCTCACCGAGGGCTTCAAGCAGGTCCACCCCGACATCAAGCTCCGCATCAACGCCGTGCAGGCCGTCGACTGGTCGGACTTCTTCGCGAAGATCCTCACCCAGATCGCTGCGGGCACCGCTCCCGACCTCGTATATGTCGCCACCGAGGGCGTCCAGCTGTTCGCGCAGCGCCTCGGCGTCCCGCTGGACGACTGGGTGAAGCGGGACGCCGAGGAGCTGCGCGAGTACTTCGCCGACGTCCATCCCTCGCTGGTGGAGTCGATGATGTACGAGGGGAGCCTCTACCAGCTGCCGGTCGAGTTCAACGCGGCCGACATGTATTTCAACAACCAGGTGCTGAAGCGGGCGGGAGCGGACTTCCCGGCGGCCGACTGGACCCGCGACGACTTCACCGCGCTGCTGCGGGACATGAAGAGCTCCAGCGGTTCCCAGTTCACGCCGTACTTCTGGACCAACCGACTGTGGGGCGGCGTGGTGCCGTGGCTGTTCGCCAACGACACCAACCTGCTCGCGGAGTCCAAGGCGCCCGGCGGGGCCTGGCTGTGGGACTCCTTCTATCCGGCCGCCCAGCGGCAGGGGCGCGGGGGCGGTTTCCGGTGGACGACCCCGCAGGCCACCGACGCGCGTGTGGAGGAGGCGTACGACTACCTCGCCTCCCTCGTCCAGGAGGGCCTGTGCAGCCGGCCCGAGGGCGGCAACGGCCAGAACCTCATCGGCGTGTTCTCCACCGGCCGGGTCGGTGTCACTCCCGCGGGCGGCTTCTGGGCGGGCGGTCTGCATCTGGCCGGGATGAAGGCGGACTCCTTCGACGTGCAGTACTTCCCGCGCTGGCGCACCCAGCGCATGCAGTACGGCGCCGCCGGCTACGCGCTGCTGCGCACCTCCAAGCGGCAGGAGGAGGCCTGGGAGTTCATCAAGTACGCCGCCCGCCGCGACACCCTGATGCGGCTGTTCGAGACCAACCAGACCACCCCGGCGCGCCGCTCGATGCTGACCGCCGAGCGCTACCGCGAGACCGGCCCGAACCACTGGCAGGTCTTCTACGACACCCTCGACAAGTTCCCCGACACCGGGCCGATCCCCGCGCCGCCGCAGGTCGCCGAGGTCGAGCAGGTGCTGCTCAAGCACACCGGTACCGCCCTGGCCTCGCGGCGCTCGGTGGCTCCCGCGTTGCGCCGGATGCAGAGCGACCTGGAGAAGGCCATGGAGCGTGACGTATGACGAACACCCAGATACCTGCCGTACGGCCCAAGCAGCCGGCCGCACAACCGGCCCCCGCGCCCCGGCCCTCCACCCGCGACCGTGGCACCCGGCTGCTGGCCACGCTGTTCCTGGCGCCCACGATCGTCGGCATCGTCGTCTTCACGGTCGTGCCGATCGTCGGCTCGGTGGTGCTGAGCCTGTTCCACTGGAACGTGATCGACGACCCGAGCTTCGCCGGAGCCGCCAACTACCGGGAGGTCTTCACCGATTCGACGGTGCTGGTCTCCTTCGGCAACACGCTGGTGTTCATGGTGTTCGCGGTCGCGCTGCAGCTGCTGATCGCCCTGGTGCTGGCGCTGGCGGTGAACGGGCGGATGCCGGTGTGGCTGCGCTCGGTGTTCCGGTCGGCGTTCTTCTTCCCGCTGGTGCTGTCCGCCGCGTCGATCTCGGTGGTGATGAAGTACCTGTTCAACCAGGATTTCGGGGTCGTGAACTGGCTGCTCGGGCTGGTCGGGGTCGCGCCGGTGCCGTGGCTGACGTCCGAGAACGCGGCGATGGCGACGGTGATCCTGGTCTATGTGTGGCAGCAGTTCGGGTTCTCGTTCCTGCTGTTCGTCGGGGGTCTGAACAACATCCCCAAGGAGGTCCACGAGGCCGCCTCCCTCGACGGCGCGACCGGCCTGCGCAAGCACATCGGCATTACGCTCCCCCTGCTGTCGCCCACGCTGCTGGTCGCCTCGGTGGTCGGCATCATCAACGCGCTGCAGGTCTTCGAGCAGCCGTACGTCCTCACCAACGGCGGTCCCGGTGACGCCACCCGGACCGTGGTGATGGTCATCTACGAGAGCGCCTTCGAGCAGCTGCGCTTCGGCGAGGCCTCGGCCGTCGGTGTGCTGCTGTTCGTGCTGATCATGGCGGTGACCGCCCTCCAGTTCCGGCTCAGCCGGCGTTTCGTCCACTACCAGTGAGCCGGGTGAGTCCCTTGAGCCAAGCAACCCTGTCCCTGAGCCGCACCCGGCACTCCCTCGCGCCATGGGCCCGGATCGCCGCGCTGGCCGTGTGCGCGCTGCTGACCCTGGGCCCGGTCATCTGGACCGTCTCCACCTCGCTGCGCACCCCCGCCGAGGCCTTCGACCTGCCGCCGAGCATCATCCCGACGAACCCGTCGACGGAGGCGTACCGCGGGGTCTTCGACCAGATCGACGTCTGGCTGCTCGCCCTGAACTCGACGCTGGTGACCGCGCTGATCGCGGTGGGCCAGATGATCACGGCCGGGCTGGCGGGGTACGCCTTCGCGCGCCTGGAATTCCGGTTCAAGAAGCCGCTGTTCGGGCTGGTCCTGGCGACGATGATGGTGCCGTTGCAGGTCACCATCGTGCCGGTGTTCCTGGTGCTGAAGTCGATGGGCCTGACCGACACGCTGCTGGGCCTGATCATCCCGGCCTTCCCGACCGCCTTCGGGACGTTCCTGATGCGCCAGTACTTCCTGGGCATGCCGAAGGACCTGGGCGAGGCGGCGATGCTGGACGGCTGCGGGCCCTGGCGGATCTTCCGGTCCGTGTACGCCCCGCTGGCCGCGCCCGGTCTGGCGATCGTGGGCGTGCTGGCTTTCAACTACCACTGGAACGAGTTCTTCCGCCCACTGATCCTCGAGACCTCCGGCCAGAACTACACGCTGCCGCTCGGCCTCGTCTCCCTCCAGGGCAACCTGGGCACCGGCTCCATCTCGGTGGTGCTCGCCGGTGTCGTCCTCTCCATGATCCCCGCCGTCGCCGTGTTCGTCGTCGGCCAGCGCCCTCTGCGTGAGGGCATCACGTCCGCAGGAGTCAACCGTTGAGCCTCACCGCTCAGTCCACGGACCCCAGCGCCCCGCGCTTTCGGGTCCGTCCCCCCGCCAACTGGATCAACGACCCGAACGGGCCCTTCCGTTGGCGGGACCGGTACCACCTCTTCTACCAGCACAACCCCGACGCCCCGGTGCACGCGAACGTCCACTGGGGGCATGTCTCCAGCCACGACCTCGTCCACTGGGAGCACCATCCGATCGCGCTCACCCCGACGCCGGGCGGCCCGGACGAGGCGGGCTGCTGGTCGGGCTGCGTGGTCGACGACAACGGCATGCCGACGGCCGTGTACACGGGCGTCGACCGGCAGCACACCGGCCTCGGCTCGATCTGTCTGGCGCGGGCGCTGGTGCCGGAGGACGAGACGCTGACCGACTGGCGGCCCCTGCCCACACCCGTCGTCACCGGCCCACCCGCCGACCTGGACGTGGTGATGTTCCGCGACCCGTTCGTGTTCAGGAGCGGTGGCCGACGGTGGGCACTGGTCGGCGCGGGACACGCCGACGGAACCGCGTCGGTTCTGCTGTACGACTGTGACGACCTGACCGACTGGCGGTTCGCCGGGGTGCTGCTCGACGGCAACGACCCGGTCGCGATGGACGCGTTCGGCGACAAGGCGGTCGGCTGGGAGTGCCCGCAGCTGTACTCGACGGCGGGCGGGGAGTGGGTGCTGGTGGTGTCGCTGTGGGACGGCGAGCCGTGCTCCACCGGCTATCTGACGGGCCGTCTCCAGCCGTACGGTGACGGCGAGTTGCGCTTCGAGGCCCGCACCGGCGGGCGGCTCGACCACGGGCGTGACTTCTACGCACCCGCCGTGCTCCAGGAGCCGGGCCGGGCGTTGATGTGGGGCTGGTCGTGGGAGGCCCGCGAGCAGGGCGAGGTCGACCACGCGGGCTGGGCCGGGGTTTTGACGGCGCCTCGGGTGGTGGACGTCCATCCCGACGGCGCCCTGCGTGTCGTACCGGCACCGGAGCTCGAACTGCTGCGTGCGGCCGAGCCGTTCGTCACGGCACCCGGACGCCGTACCGCGCTCCCGGAGGCGTACGACCTGACCGTCACCGCATCCGGCCGCACCACCGTGAGCCTGCTGCGGTCCGCCTCGGGCGCGGAGGTGACGGTCGTGCTGGACCCGGACGAGGGCACGGTGACCCTCGACCGCGGGGACTGGCCGCGCGCACGGCCCGACGGATCGGCCCCGATCGTGGTGCGGGCGCCGGCCGGTGAGGTGCGGATCCTCGTCGACGGCTCGCTGCTCGAGCTGTACGTCGGCGACCGGGCCACGGTCACCGAGCGGGTCTACCGGCGCCCGGACGACGTGCCCGAACTCCTCGTCACCGGCTCCGCAGCCACGGTCACCGGCTGGGAGCTGCTCCCACCGACGCACGACTGATCACCGGGCAGGCCAGGCGCCGTACCGTCGCGGGCGGCGTCCGGCCCGTGTCGATGGCGTCGAGGAGCAGCCGGGCGGCGACCTCACCCATCGCCCGGTGGGCAGCGCGACCGTGGTGAGGGGCGAGGCAACGAACGGATCTACCCGCGACCCGACGACGTGCCCAAGCTCCTCGTCACCGGCTCCGCAGCCACGGTCACCGGCTGGGAGCTGCTCCCACCGACGCACGACTGATCACCGGACAGGCCAGGCGCCGTACCGTCGCGGGCGGCGTCCGGCCCGTGTCGATGGCGTCGAGGAGCAGCCGGGCGGCGACCTCACCCATCGCCCGGTGGGGCAGCGCGACGGTGGTCAGGGGCGGGGTGAGGAACTCGGCCATGTGCTCCTGGTCGTCGTAGCCGACCACCGACAGCTCGCCGGGGACGGTGATGCCGAGCCGGGTCGCGGCGTGCAGGGCGCCCGCCGCGACCCGGTCGTTGTAGCAGAACAGGCCGGTGGGGCGTCGGTCGGCGGGGACGCCGTCGAGGACGCGCATCGCGCCCTCGTATCCTCCGCTGATCTCGCCCCCGGTGCGCACGACCCACTCCTTGGGGACCGTGATTCCTTCGGCGCGCAGGGCGTCGCGGAAGCCGCGCAGGCGGTCGACGGAGGCGAGGTCGTCCTGGCCGCCCACCATGGCGACCCTGCGGTGCCCCTCGTCCAGCAGCAGCCGGGCGGCCGTACGGCCGCCCGCGCGCTCGGCGGGGATGACGGCGGGCAGCGAGTCGTCCTCCGGCAGGCAGTTGGCGAGGAGGGAGTGGGTGCGGTGCAGGCCCTCGGGGACGCGGACCCGGCGCAGCGACATGGCGGCGTAGATGATGCCGTCCACGCGTCGGTCGAGGAGTTCGGCGACGGCCGCGTCCTCCTTGGCCGGGTCGCCGCCGGAGTCGATGGTCAGGACCAGGTGCTCGCTGCCCCAGGCGGTCTCCATGGCGCCGCGCAGCAGCCGGCCGGCGAACGGCGAGGAGGCGATCTCGTCGGTGACCAGCCCGATCACAGCCGTACGGCGGCGGCGCAGGCCGCGGGCGACGGGGTCGGGGCGGTAGCCGAGTTCGGCGGCGGCGCGGCGGATGCGGTCCTGGGTGGCGGGTGAGAGGTTGCCCTCGGCGCGGCCGTTGAAGACGAAGGAGACAGCCGTGTGCGACACCCCGGCGAGTCGGGCGACGTCCCGTGACGTGGGTCGCCCCGATCCCGTCGGGTGCTTCTCCTCGGTGCCGCCCATGCCGTCCGCCGCCCTCATGCCCCACCCGTCCGGTTGATCAATCCTCACCCTATCCGTGACGCTGGATGCACGACACAGTCAAGGGAAGGTCCGGCAGTGATCAGCATCCCGACCCACTCGCTCAACGACGGTACGACCCTCCCCGCCCTCGGCCTCGGCACCTGGCCGATGGACGACGCGCAGGCCGAGCAGGCGGTGCGCGGCGCGCTGGAACTGGGGTACCGCCTCGTGGACACCGCGACGAACTACCGCAACGAGACCGGCGTCGGCCGCGGCGTCGCGGGCAGCGGCGTGCCCCGCGAGGAGATCGTCGTGACGACCAAGCTCCCCGGCCGCCACCACGGCTACGAGGAGACCCTCGCCTCCTTCGAGGAGTCCCGCGCCCGCCTCGGCCTGGACTACGTGGACCTCTACCTCATCCACTGGCCGCTCCCCCGCGTCGACAAGTACGTCGACTCCTGGAAGGCCATGATCAAGCTGCGGGAGGACGGCCTCGTCCGGTCGATCGGCGTCTCCAACTTCACGGCCGAGCACCTCGAACGGCTGGAGAAGGAGACCGGGATCCTGCCCTGCGTCAACCAGATCGAGCTGCACCCCTTCTTCCCGCAGGAGGAGCTGCGCGCCTTCCACACCGGCAAGGGCATCCTGACCGAGAGCTGGAGCCCGCTGGCCCCCGGAACCAGTCTCCTGGAGGATCCTGTCGTGACCGGGATCGCCGACGCCCTCGGGGCGACACCCGGCCAGGTCGTCCTGCGCTGGCACGTCCAGCTGGGCGCCGTCCCGATCCCGAAGTCGGCCGATCCCCGGCGACAGCGCGCGAACCTCGAGGTCTTCGGTTTCGAACTGGACACCGCCCAGATGACGGCGATCGCGGACCGCGCCCAACGGCGCCGTGGCGGGGATCCCGAGGTGCACGAGGAGTTCTGAGCGGGCGTCGCAGGCGCGCCGCAGGGTACTCGGGGCGCTCGGGAAGGAGGCGCTCATGGGCGAGAAGGACCGGCTGCGGGACTACCACGGCAAGCGTGACTTCGGGCGGACCAGGGAACCGGAGGGGCGTGCGGCGGCCTCCGGTCAGGAGCCGCGGTTCGTGGTGCAGATCCATGACGCCCGCACCCTGCACTTCGACTTCAGGCTCCAGGTGGACGACGTACTGAAGTCCTGGTCGGTGCCGAAGGGGCCCTCCGACGATCCCCACGACAAGCGGCTCGCCATGCCCACCGAGGACCATCCGCTGGAGTACGAGGAGTTCGAGGGCGTGATCCCGAAGGGCGAGTACGGCGGCGGCACGGTGATCGTCTGGGACAACGGCACGTACGAGCCGATGAGCCATGACCGCAAGGGGCGGCCCGTGGACTTCGGCGAGTCGCTCGAGCGGGGTCATGCCACGTTCCGGCTGAGCGGGTCGAAGCTGCACGGCGAGTACGCGCTCACCCGGATCCGCGACGGGCAGGACGGTGACCGGGAGGCGTGGCTGCTGGTGAAGGCCCGCAAGGGGCGGGCACCCGGGCACGGCACGCCCGACCCGTACCGGGCCCGTTCGGTGCGGACCGGTCGCACGCTCGGCCAGGTGGCCGCGGACGGCGTCGAGGGGTGATCGGTGGCAATGTTCAGCGGATGATGTGGTTCCGGCCTCAACTACCGTCCGTTGCCTCTATGTTCACGGCGACATCCGCTCTCGCCGCAGGAGGCTCCTCGTATGCGCACCGCGCTCCGCACCGCTGTCGCCGGCGCCGTGGCCGCCGCCACCGTCCTGGTCGCCGGGCCCGCCCAGGCGACTCCGCCCGGGCCCGGCGTCACCGGCCGGATCATCAGCCAGAAGACGGTCGGCGACACCGACTACATACTTCGGGAAGTCACCATTCCGCCCGGTCAGGCCACCGGCTGGCACTTCCACGACGGCCCCCTCTACGCGTTCACGAAGCAGGGCACGCTCAGCCACTTCAACTCCACCTGCGACTCCGACGGCGTCTACCCCCAGGGCAGTTTCATCCAGGAGCCGGCCGGACCCGGCAACGTACACATAGGCCGCAACCTGGAGGACACGCCGGTCGTCCTCGACGTGCTCTATGTGCTGCCGCACGGCGCGCCGTTCTCCCAGGACGCGCCGAACCCGGGCTGCCCGTTCCAGTGATCGCGGCGTCGGGGTGATCACACCGGCGGCAGCGGCTGTTCGGCCCAGATCGTCTTGCCGCTGCCGGTCTGCCGGCTCCCCCAGCGCTGGGTGAGCTGGGCAACCAGCAGCAGTCCGCGGCCGCCCTCGTCGTAGGCGTGGGCCCGGCGCAGGTGCGGGGAGGTGGAACTGCCGTCGGAGACCTCGCAGATGAGGGTGCGGTCGCGGATCAGGCGGAGCTGGATGGGGGGTGCGCCGTACCGGATGGCGTTGGTGACGAGTTCGCTGACGACGAGTTCGGTGACGAAGGCGGCCTCGTCCAGTCCCCAGGCGGTCAGTTGCTCGGTGGCGGCCTGCCGGGTGGTCGCCACGTGCTCCGGGTCCGGCAGTACGTCCCAGGTGGCGATGCGGTCCGCGCCCAGGGCGCGGGTGCGGGCCAGCAGCAGGGCCACGTCGTCGCTGGGGTCCTCCGGCAGGACGGCCTTCAGCACCGTGTCGCACAGGGCGTCGAGGGTCTCGGCGGGCGCGGTCAGCGCGCGGCACAGTTCGGCGGTGGCGTGGTCGATGTCGCGGTCGCGGTCCTCGATGAGGCCGTCCGTGTACAGGGCGACCAGGGAGCCTTCGGGCAGTTCCACCTCCAGCGCCTCGAAGGGCAGCCCGCCGACACCGAGCGGGGGCCCGGCGCTCATCTCGAGGACCCGTGTGGTGCCGTCGGGCAGGACGAGCGCCGGTGGTGGATGGCCGGCGGCGGCCAGGGTGAGGTGGCGGGTGACCGGGTCGTAGACGGAGTAGAGGCAGGTGGCGCCGAGTTCGGCGACCTCGTCGCTGTTGTCGTCCCCGGCCAGGTGGATGACCAGGTCGTCCAGGTGGGTGAGGAGTTCGTCGGGCGGCAGGTCGACGTCGGCGAGGGTGCGCACGGCCGTGCACAGGCGGCCCATGGTGGCCGACGACGGGATGCCGTGTCCGACGACGTCGCCGACGACGAGGGCGACGCGGCCGCCGGACAACGGGATCACGTCGAACCAGTCGCCGCCGATGCCGGCCTGCGATCCGGAGGGCCGGTATCGGTGGGCCACCTCAACGGCCGCCTGCCCGGGCAGTCCCCGAGGGAGCAGGTTGTGCTGCAGGGCCAGCGCGGTGGTGCGTTCGCGGGCGAAGCGGCGGGCGTTGTCGATGCAGACGGCTGCCCGGCTGGCGAGTTCCTCGGCGAAGACGGCGTCGTCGGCGACGTAGTCGTCCGGTTGCGTGATGCGCACGGCCACCACGACGCCGAGTGTGGTGCCGCGGGCCCGCAGCGGCGCCGCCATCATGGAGTGGGCGCCGACGCGGTGGCGCCGGCCGGCCGGAGCGCGCGCGTTGCGTTCCGCCACCCAGCGCATGAACGCCGGCTCGCCTGCCTGGCTGAGGATCACATGGCCCTCCAGGATCGCCCGTGCGGGAGGCGAGAACGGCGGGTAGAAGTCGACCTCGCCCAGGTGCACGGCCGCTTCCGGGGTGCCCTCGGTGCCGGAGCCGTGGGCGACGCGGCGCAGCGCGATCTCGGTGCCGGACAGCAGCGGCGCCTCCTCCGCCCCCAGGACCCAGTCGAACAGGTCCACGCTGGCGAAGTCGGCGAACCGGGGGACCATGACCCCGATCAGCTCCTCCGCCGTGCGCACCAGGTCCAGGGTGGTGCCGATGGTGGCCGCCGCCTCGTTCAGCAGGGCCAGCCGCTGCCGCGCCCAGTACTGCTCGGTGCTGTCGAACGCGGCCAGCGCGGTTCCGACCAGCCGGCCCGAGGAGTCCCGCACCGGCCACATGTCGGTGGTCCAGGCATGCTCCCGGTTCAGGGCGGGGGCGCCGGTGAAACTCTCGTAGCGCAGCGGCCTGCCCGTCTCGGCGACCTGGCGCAGATGCCACAGGAAGCCCCGGCTGTGTGTCCCGTCCTCCACGGTCTCCGGGAAGTGGCGGCCGAGCAGGATCTCCTCGGGGACGCCCATGACCATGCAGGCCGCCTCGTTGAGCCGCAGGTAGCGCTGGTCGGTGTCGAAGACGGACATGGACATGGACGCCTGCTGGAAGGCCTGCTCGGCGAGCGTGGGCCCGGCCCGGTCGGGCGGCACGGTGGTGATCACGTAACCGCCCGGTCCGCCGTCGTCGCCGAGCAGGACGCATGCCGTCACGTTCATGGCGACGGCCGAGCCGTCCCGGTGACGTACCACGGCGGTTCCGGCCAGCGCGGCCACGGCTTCGGGCGGCGGCTGCTCGGCGAGCAGCTCCCGCACCGGCCGTCCCAGGGCCTCCTGGGATGTCAGGCCCGTGAGCCGCCGGGCACCCTCGCTCCACCCGGTGACGACACCGTGGGCATCGATGATCGCCGCAGCGGAGACGTGCTCCATGTCGTCCAGGATGAGTCCTGAGCCGCACTGCATCAACCGCGATGCCTCAACGGTTACGCCCGCGCCGTCACGGCGCTCACGTCCGCCGCCCCGCGCGACCGCCCGCTCACTTGCGCAGCGCGGCGAGGGCCCGGTCGGCGTGGGTGTTCATCCGCAGTTCGCTGCGGACGATCTCCAGGACCGTGCGGTCCTGCCCTATGACGAAGGTGACCCGTTTGGTGGGCGCCAGCGAGAAGCCGCGCGTCACGCCGAACCGGTCCCGGACCGTCCCGTCCGCGTCGGAGAGCAGCGGGATGCCGAGCGTGTGCCGGTCGGCGAACTCCTGCTGCCGTTCGACCGCGTCCCCGCTGATGCCGACGGGCCGGGCGCCGACGGCGGCGAACTCGGTGGCGAGATCGCGGAAGTGGCAGGCCTCCGCGGTACAGCCCGGGGTGAGGGCGGCGGGGTAGAAGAAGAGCACCACCGGCCCCTCGGCGAGCAGCCCGGTGAGGCTGCGGGTGGTGCCGGTCTCGTCCGGCAGCGCGAAGTCCTCGACCTTGTCGCCGACCTTCAGCTGTGCGCTCATGCCTGGGCCTCCGCGCTCTTCGCGACCCCGCGGGCCCACAGCACGAGGGGGATCTGCAGCGGCAGCCGACCGATGGCGGCGGCCTTCTGCGGGGCGGGGCGGTGCCGCCAGTCGATGGCCATCTTCACGTTCGCGGGGAAGACGCCGACGAAGAAGGCCGCCGTGGCCAGCGCGGCGGCCTTGCGGGTACGCGGCAGCGCCACTCCGGCCGCCAGCGCGAGCTCGGCGACACCACTGGCGTACGTCCAGGTCCGGGGCGTGCCCGGCAGGGCGCGCGGCACGGTCGCGTCGAACTGGCGTGGGGCGGCGAAGTGGGCGACGCCCGCGGTGGCCAGTAGGCCGGCGAGCAGCAGGGGCGAACGTTGGGACCGGGGCACGGATCCTCCTAGGGTGATCTGCCGCCGGATGCTACCGGAGGGTAGATCGCGGTCCGGCACTCGCCCCTGCGGTCACCGGCCCTGCTCCGTGCGGCGGTTGTGGGTTCCGGGTGTGTACCCGAAGGACCGGCGGAAGACGTCGATGAAGGCGCTGGCGGAGGACCAGCCGCAGCGGTGGGCGACGGTCGTGACGGGCGTGTCCTCGGCGAGCAGCCGCAGCGCGTGGAAGAGCCGCGACTGGGTGCGCCACTGCGGGAAGGTCATGCCGAACTCGCGGCGGAAGAGCCGGCTGAGGGTGCGCTCGCCGGCTCCGGTCGCGGCGCCGAGGGCGGCGAGGGTGCGCGGGTCGGCGGGGTCGGCATGGACGAGCGCGCAGACCGCGGCCAGCCGGGGGTCGGTGGGGGTGGGCAGGCGCAGGGGCTGCTGGGGCGAGGCGCGCAGCTGGTCGCGCAGGACGGCGAGCAGTCGGCGGCGCTCAGGGCTTTCGTCGTCGGGGTCGCGGGTGTAGGCGAGGATCAGCTCGCGCAGGAGCGGGCTGACGGCGAGCACGGTGGGGGCGTCCAGGCCGAGCGAAGCGGGATGGGGGTGCCCCCGGACGGAGTCCGGGGGAGGGTTGTCGTCGGCGGGCAGGCCGACCAGGTGCAGGTCGAGGTGGCCGTGGGCGCGGTGCGCGTGCGCGGTGCCCGCGGGGACCCAGATGGCACGGTTGCGGGGTGCGAACCAGGTGCCGGCGTCGGTGGTGACGGCGAGGACGCCGGAGCCCGCGTAGACGATCTGGTGGTCGTCGTGCCGGTGCGCGTCGATGCGTTCCCCGGCTGCGAGTGCCTGGGCGCGGGTCGGGGCGGTCGGCGTGTGGCGGATGTTCGACACAGTTCGGCAGATTATCGAAAGCGGGCCACTGACCGGTCCCGCGACGATCGCAGGGTGTCCACGAAACGCAACCGAGCCATCACCCTGCTGTCCCTGGGGCACGCCTGTGTCGACGTGTACCAGGGCGCCGTGGCGGCCCTCGTGCCCTTCTTCGTCGCCGAGCGCGCCTACGGCTACGCCGCCGCGTCGGGCGTCGTCCTCGCCGCCTCCCTGCTGTCGTCCGTGGTGCAGCCGCTGTTCGGGGCGCTCACCGACCGGTGGGCGATGCCCTGGCTGCTGCCGCTGAGCGCGCTGACGGGCGGTGCCGGGGTCGCGCTGAGCGGGGTGATGGATTCCTACGCGCTCACGCTGGCGGTGGTGGCCGTCTCCGGCATCGGGGTGGCCGCCTACCACCCGGAGGCCGCCCGCGCGGCCCGCGCTGCCGCGCACGGCAGTCATACGGCGATGGGGTGGTTCTCCCTCGGCGGGAACGTCGGCTTCGCCCTCGCCCCGCTGCTGGTGGCGGCGGTCGTCGCCACCGGCGGCCTGGGCGCGACTCCCCTGCTGGTCGCGCCGGCCGTCGTGGGAGCGGCCCTGTGTGCGGCAGCGGTCCGCTCGGCCGGGAGCCGTGGGGGCGCCGTCGGCAAGGGCGAGGACACCGGCTCCGACGACTGGGGGTCGTTCCTGCGGCTGTCCGGCGCCGTTGTGTGCCGGTCGATCGTGTTCGTCGGGCTGAGCGCGTTCGTCTCGCTGTACGTCCGGCAGCGGACCGGCGGCGGTGCCGTGGCCGGTACGGCCGCGCTGTGTGTGCTCTACGTGGGCGGCGCGGTGGGCACCGTGGCCGGGGGGCGGCTCGCCGACAGGTACGGGCGGCTCGCGGTCGCACGCCAGGCGTATGTGCTGACCGGGCTCGCGGTGGCCGGAGTGGTCGTCGTTCCCGGGCCGGGCGTGTATCTGTTCGTCGCCCTGACGTCGGCCGGCCTGTACGTTCCGTTCTCGCTGCACGTCACGCTCGGTCAGGACTACCTGCCCCGGCGGGTGGGCACCGCGAGCGGTGTGACGCTGGGGCTGACCGTGAGCGTGGGCGGTCTCTTCGCCCCGGTCGTCGGAGCACTGGCCGACGCCACGTCTCTGCGGACCTCGCTCGCGGCGCTCATCGCACTGCCCGCGCTGGGGCGGCTGCTGCTGTGCGGGCTGCGGGAGCCGGCACCGCCCGCAGGGGCCGCCCCGGCACCCGGCTCGTCCGGGCACCGCCCACGCGCGGCGTCGGCGTGAGCGGTGACCGTGCGGTCCGGTCAGGCGGTGCCGGCCGGTGCCGTCGTCTGCGGTTCGGTGTCCTCGTCGATGGCGTGGGCGAGGAAGTCGTCGACCATGCGGTGGAACAGGGTGGCCAGCCGGCGCAGTTCCTCGGGGGTCCAGTCGGCCAGGGCGAGCTGCATACCGCGGGCGCCGGCCTCCCGGACCCGGGCAACGGCCTGCCGGCCGGGCTCGGTGAGTTCGATGCGCTGGGCGCGGCGGTCCTGAGGGTCGGGGACGCGGGTGACGTACCCGGTCCTCTGCAGCTGCTGCACCGTACGCGTGACGTGCGAGGCCTCCACACCGAGCCGGGCGGCCAGCTCCCCGGGGCGCAGCGACTCCGAGTCGGCGACCTGGCGCAGCAGTGCCACGGCGGCCCGGTCCAGCGGCACACCGGCCAGGGCCATGAGCCGCTCGTGCTGCCGGGCGCGGGTGCTCAGGTAGGTGATGCGGGTGAGCGCGCGCTCTATCTCGATCACTTCCGGGGACGCGGGTGTGTCGGGGAGTTCGGGGAGCGGTGGTGTGGACATGGGGACCACTTTACCATCTCGTTGCGTAACTCAATTAAATTACGGCGGACGTTCACCCACGACACATCAGGCGGACACCCCTTCCGGCACAACCTCGGCACGTGACCGGGACGCCACGGTCCCGTCCCAGTCCGCGCCCGTCGCGATCGCCTGCCGCCACTGCCGGATCGCCTTGGGCGGCATCCCCACGGCCAGCGCCCCGGTCACCTTCTCGCCCCTGCGGTAGGCGGCCAGGAACCGGCCCTCCGTCAGTTCCCCCTCCACGACGGCGACTTCGTCGTGGCCGCGGAGATACCCGTACGCCTGGATCTTCATGCCGTACTGGTCGGACCAGAAGTACGGCACCGGCGCGAACGGCTTGCGGGCCTGCGGTGCGGCGAGCAGGTTGCGGGCGGCCGCCATGCCTTGTTCGGCGGCGTTGGTGCGATGCTCGATGCGCATCGGCAGCCCGAACAGCGGGTTGTGCCAGCGGGCGACGTCACCGGCGGCGTACACGTTCGGTGCGGCCGCGCTGTACTCGTCGCACACCACTCCGTCGCCGACGGTGAGCCCGCTGCCGTCGAGCCAGTCGGTGTTGGGCAGTGAGCCGATCGCGACCAACACCTCGTCGGCCTCGACCAGTTCACCGTCGGCGAGCCGCACGCCCTCCCCGGTCACCTCGGTCACGGTGACTCCGCAGCGCAGGTTCACGCCCCGGTCCAGATGGGCGCGCGTCAGCACCTCGCCGACCTCCGTGCCGACGGCGTGGGCCAGCGGTACCGGGGCGGGTTCGAGGAGCGTCACCTCGCAGCCCAGCCGCCAGGCGACGGCGGCGGCCTCGGCCCCGAGAAACCCGGCGCCGACGACGACCAGTCGCCTGCCCGGCGTCAGCCGGTCCCGCAGCCGGACCGCGTCGTCCAGGGTGCGCAGCACATGCCCGCCCGCACCGGGCAGCCGGCGTGGCCGTACTCCGGTGGCCAGGATCAGGCCGTCGTACGGCACCGTCGATCCGTCGGCCAACTCCACCGTCCTGTCGGCCGGTTGCAGACCGCTGGCTGCCACGCCGAGGCGCAGGTCGAGGTCGAGCCCGGCCAGGTCGTCGGGGCTGCGCAGGGTCAGCCGCTCGGGCTCCCACTCGGCGGCCAGCAGCTGCTTGGACAGGGGCGGACGGTCGTACGGGGCGAGGGGTTCGTCGCCCACGAGGGTGAGCGTGCCGTCGTAGCCCTCGCGGCGGAGCGTCTCGGCCGCCGCGAGCCCGGCGGCCGAGGCCCCGACGACGACAATGCGCCTCACTGGTCCACCAGCCGGATCGCGGCGGCCGGGCAGACGGCGATGGCTTCCTTGACGTCGTCGAGGTGTTCGGCGGCCGGCCGCTCGTCGAGCAGGATCGCGATGCCGTCGTCGTCCTGGTCGAAGACGTCCATCGCGGCGAGCACGCACTGTCCGGACGCGACGCACTTGTCGGCTTCCAGCTCCACCTTCATGATCGGTTTCCCTTCTTCAGACGTGAGTGTGGTTCGTTGTGCGGGGAGGTGAGGAGCTGTCACCAGGAGACGGGCAGTTCGTGGACGCCGTAGATGAAGGCGTCCGTCTTGAACCGGACGTCCTCCAGCGCGCACGCGAGCTTCAGCGTGGGGATGCGCTTGTAGAGGGTGCCGTAGACCACCTGGAGTTCCATGCGGGCCAGCGGCTGGCCCAGACACTGGTGGACGCCGAAGCCGAAGGCGACATGGCGGCGGGCGTCGCGGGTGATGTCGAGGCGGTCGGGGTCGGCGAACACCTCGGGGTCGCGGTTGCCGATCTCGTTGACCATGATGACGCCCTCGCCGGCCTTGATCACCTGGCCGCCGATCTCGATGTCCTCGGTCACCGCCCGACGCCTGCCCAGGTGGGTGATGTGCAGATAGCGCAGGAGTTCCTCGACCGCGGAGGCGACGAGTTTCGGGTCGTCGGTCTCCCGCAGCAGGGCGAGCTGGTCGGGGTGCTGGAGGAGGGCGAGGGTGCCGAGCGCGATCATGTTGGCGGTGGTCTCGTGGCCCGCGATCAGCAGGAGCAGGGCCATCTCGGTCGCCTGCTGGTGCGTGAGTTCACCGGCGGTGATGCGTCCGGCGATGCTGGAGAGCAGGTCCTCCTTCGGCTCGGCGATCCGCTTGCCCAGAAGCCCGGCCAGGTAGCCGGCGACCTCACGGCTGGCCGCACCCCGCTCCTCGGGCGTGGCGGTCGTGCGGACCATGGTCTTGGTGTTCTCCTGGAAGAACTCGTGCTCCTCGTACGGCACTCCCAGCAGCTCGCAGATGACCAGCGACGGGATCGGCAGGGCGAACACGTCCACGAGGTCCACCGGGCCGGGGCCGGGGCCGGCCAGCATGTCGTCGATGAGACCGTCCACGATGCGCTGCACGGCGGGCCGCAGCGCCTCGACCTTCTTGACGGCGAACGGGCCCGTCACCATCCGGCGCAGCCGGGCGTGCTCGGGGTCGTCCATCATGATGAAGCTGAGCTTGCCCTCACCGGCCTCGGGGCTGGCCTTGGTCGGATAGCCCGGCTGGTCGGTGTCGGCGCTGACGCGCTGGTCGCCCAGCAGGGCCCGCTGCTCGGCGTACCGGGTCACGAGCCAGGGCTCACTGCCGTCCCACAGCCGCACCTTGGTCAGCGGCCCCTGTTCCTGCAGCTCCTTGAGCGCGGGCGGCGGGTCGAAGGGGCAGCGGGACTGCCGGGGCATCGGGAACTCGGGGACGGCGTCCGGCGCTTGGTGCGCGGGACCGGTCAGGGTGGCGTCGGCCATGGTTCTCCTCGGACGTGGGGGGCTCCGGTCGGGGTGGAGCGCCGGGGCGAAGGGTGTCGAGGCCTCGATGGGCACATGCAAACAGAGGGGTCTGACGCCTTCCGGTCAGTTTCCTGACAGGAGGCTGACGTGGCCCAGATCACATGAGGGGGCTGGATCGGCTCCCGGGTCGCGACCGGATCGAGGGCCGGGGCCTCAGGAACCGCTGTCGGCCCGGCCCAGCCAGTAGCCGAAGCCGCGGCGCGTGTGGATCAGCGCCGGGTCGTCCCGGTCCACCTTGCGGCGCAGGCGGGAGACGAGTTGCTCGATCGCGTTGTCGCCGCGGTGCTCGCCCCAGACGTAGCGGCCGATCTGCTCCTTGGACAGCACCCGGTGCGCGTTGACCAGGAGATGGCGCAGCAGCCGGTACTCGGCGGGCGTGAGGTCGAGCGCCCGCGTCCCGCGCCGGGCCCGGCACACGGTGTCGTCCAGCACGAGGTCGCCGTACTCCAGCGGGTTGCCTCTGGGCGGGCCGGGGCGGGGGCCGCGCAGCAGCACCTGGATCCTGGCGAGGACTTCGGCCACCCGGAAGGGCTTGGTGACGTAGTCCCGCTCCCCCAGGCCGAGTTCGGGCACCAGCCGGTGCAGGTGGTCGTACTCGGTGAGGAGCAGGACCGGCGGGCGGTGCGGGAGGGCGGGTCGGCGCTCCCGGCTGAAGTTCGCCATGTCCGGCAGGGTGGTGTCGAAGACCACCAGGTCGAAGCGGTGCCGCGCGACGCGGGCCAGCGCTTCTGCGCCGGTGTCGGTGAGGCTGATCCGGTAGCCGGCCAACTCCAGGGTGGTCGAGAGCAGTTCGGCGAGGTCGGGCTCACCGGCGACGATGAGGAGGTGTTGGCCGGCGCCGCGCGCGAGGGCGGGTTTCTCGCCGCCGGCGCCGTCCAGGGGCGCGGCTGCCTGACGGTGGCTCATAACCCGCCCTGTCGCGCGGCGCCGCGGCGGCGGCCTCGGCGGAGAGTCGCTTTCACGGTCGTACTCCTTGTGCGGCGGCGGTCAGCGGCCGGGTGAGACGGGTGCCAGCCACATGCCGACGACGGCGTCGGCGAGGCCCGTGGCGGCGGCGTCCCAGGTGGACCGAGGGGTGGGGGTGTTCTCGGCGAGGGCGCGCTCACGCTCGGCGGCCACGTGGACGATCAGGTGGCGGACCATCTCGCCGCGTTCGGCGCGGACCTCGGCGGGGAGGTCGGGCAGGCAACGGTTCAGCCCTTCGATGATCTTCTGGAGGGCCGGGGAGGCGAGGGCCTCCTCGACCATGATCCGGTGCAGGGCCGGATCGGAGACGACCTGGGCGCAGAACCTCGCGTACCAGGTAGGGCTGCCGAGGGCGGCGAGGTGTTCGAGGGCCGGGCGGACGAGGCAGTCCACCCAGCCGCGCAGGTCGTCCGGGTCCGCCAAGCCGTCGACCAGGCGGACCCGGATGTCCTCGATGCGCGTGGCGTGTCTGCGGACGATGGCGCGGACCAGGTCGGTCTTGGTGCCGAAGTGGTAGCCGACCGCGGTGTTGTTGCCCTGCCCCGCGGCCTCGCTGACCTGGCGGTTGGACACCGCGTACACGCCGTGTTCGGCGAACAGCCGCTCGGCCGCGGTCAGGAGTAGCTCCCGCGTCGCGTTGACCTGTTCGTCCCGCAGCGTCCTGCCTGCCATGATCACCACCGCACCGGGACTTCCCACAGCCCTGCGACGGCCAGTCCCTCGAGCCGCCACGGGTTCGCACACCTACAATCTAAGTCACTTGATTGAACGAAACGGTGGCAGATGGTGGAGCGGGCTACACCGGCACCCCGGGTGCCCGCGCCCACGCGCGCGGCGCTCGGGGCACCTGGCGTGACCGGCATGCGGGCGACGGTGCGACAGGCAGGGCGTGCGACGGTCCATCTGGTGGTGGCCGCCGCGATGGCCTTCGGGATGTATCTCTTCATCACGGTGCTGCTGATCGCCGCCGTCGGAACCGTCGCGGTGATCGGTGCCTGGCTGCTGCCCGAGACGGTGCTGATCGTCCGGCGGATCGCCGGGGCGAAGCGGCGGCTCACGGCCGGTTGGACCGGGCGCGAGATCCCCGAGGCCTATCAAGCCGTCGAGGGGCCGCTGACCGTTCGGCTGCGGACGGCCGTACGCGATCCCGGCACGCTCACCGATCTGCGCTGGATGGCCGCCTACTACGTCTACGGCGCGCTGGTCTTCCTCGCCCTGCCGCTCTGGCCGGTCGGGCTCGTCGTCGACGGCGCGGGGTGCGGGCTGCTGCGCCGGCGGGCCGTCGTGCTGCCGTGGATCGTGCGCCTGGCTGATCTGGAGGCCGACTGGTCGACGGCGCTGCTCAGGCCGTCCCCGAAGGCGTTGCTGGCCGCGCGCGTCGAGCAGCTGAGCACGTCCCGGGCCGACGCGATCGCCGCGCACGGCGCCGAACTGCGCCGTATCGAGCGGGACCTGCACGACGGCGCGCAGGCCCGGCTGGTGGCGCTGTCCATGCGGATCGGGCTTGCCAAACGGGCCTACGACCGTGATCCGGACGCCGCTCGCAAGCTGCTGGACGATGCCCAGGACCAGGCCGAGCAGGCGCTGACCGAGCTGCGGCACGTGGTGCGCGGCATCCATCCGCCGATCCTGACCGACCGCGGGCTGGTCGGTGCGGTGCGGGCACTGGCTGCCGGAAGCGGGCTGCGGGTGACCGTGGAGGTGGAGGGGCTGGAGGGCGACGGCCCGAGAGCGCCCGCGGCGGTGGAGGCGGCCGCCTACTTCGTGGTGGCGGAGGCCCTGACCAACGTGGCCAAGCACAGCGGCTCACCCGAGGCCTCGGTGCGGATCGCCCGTGTGCGGCGCGGGCTCAGGGTGGAGGTGGCCGACCGGGGCCACGGCGGCGCCGACGAGTCGGACGGTTCCGGACTGCTCGGGATGCGGCGCAGGGTGGCGGCGCTCGACGGGACGGTGCTGATGTCGAGCCCGGCCGGAGGGCCGACGGTGATCGAGGTGGAGCTGCCGTGCGTGTGGTGAGGACGGGCCCGGCTCCCCCTCGGGGATGACCTTGCCCGTGGCGCGTACTGCGTTCCGAGTACCGGCGAATGTCGGCAGCCGCACGACGACGTGCGGTGCTGTTCCCTGGACGCTGGACTCTGGCAGATGAACCCTGACAGATGGACCGGGCGGAGGGACCGGCCAGATGGACCCTGGCCGATGTCCGAGGCGGGAAGACCTCTCGTTCGTCACCACCGCTCCACCTCCGCACCCGACCGCTCCGGAACCGGAAGACCCCCGCCCATGACCATCCGCGTACTGCTCGTCGACGACCAGGCCCTGCTGCGGGCCACCTTCCGGATCCTGATCGACTCCTGCCCGGACATGGAGGTGGTCGGTGAGGCCACCGACGGCGCCGAGGCCGTCGATCTCGCCCGGGCCCACCACCCCGACCTGGTCCTGATGGACATCCGCATGCCCGGCACCGACGGACTGGCCGCCACGTCCGCGATCTGTGCGGACCCGGACCTCGCGGCGGTGCGGGTGCTGATCCTCACCACCTTCGAGATCGACGAGTACGTCGCGCAGGCGCTGCGGGCCGGGGCCAGCGGCTTTCTCGGCAAGGACGTCACGGCGGACGTGCTGCTCGACGGCATCCGGACCGTGGCCGCCGGCGAGTCCCTGCTCTCCCCCACCGCGACCCGCACGCTGATCACACGGTTCCTGGCCTCTCCCGCCGAGAGCT
Source organism: Streptomyces cyaneus (assembly GCF_004028635.1). GTDB lineage: Bacteria > Actinomycetota > Actinomycetes > Streptomycetales > Streptomycetaceae > Streptomyces > Streptomyces cyaneus. Next base: position 236,123 of record NZ_RQJW01000003.1, read on the forward strand.
CGCAGTCGACCGCGCCGGAGGACCTCGCCGGCCTCACCGCCCGCGAACGGGAGGTCATGGCCTGGGTGGCCGAGGGCCACTCCAACGAGGAGATCGCCGAGAAGCTCTTCGTCAGCCCGCTGACCGTGCGCACCCACGTCCACCGCGCCATGACGAAGCTGGGCGCCCGCGACCGTGCCCAACTCGTCGTCATGGCCTACCAGTCGGGTCTGGTGCGGGCCGTGCCGCCGAACGGGGACGGCTGAGGCCCCGGCCGCCGTTCAGGGGAAAACGGCGGCCGGGGTGCGTGGCGACGGGCGGGACCGTCGACAACTGACCCGTGAGTCTGCCGCTGATCCCTCCCATGCTCGCCACGCCCGGCACCCTGCCGTCCGCCGCGCAGGACGCGCGCTGGGCGTACGAGACCAAGCAGGACGGCCAGCGGGCGGTGGTCTATCTGGAAGGGGACGGCAGCCTGCTGCTGCGCGCCCGTTCCGGCGAGGACATCACAGCCGCCTACCCAGAACTGCGTCCGCTGGGCGGCGCGCTCGGCACCACACGCGCGGTACTGGACGGGGAGATCCTGGCGCTGGACGAACAGGGCCGCGCCGACTTCCAGTTGCTGCAGTCCCGCATGGGCCTGGCGCACTCACCGGCACGGGCCGCGCGGATGGCGGCTCAGACCCCCGTCCATCTGGTGCTGTTCGACGTGATGCACCTGGCGGGCCGCTCCCTGGTCACCCTGCCCTACACCCGGCGGCGCGGGCGCCTGGAGGAGCTGGGCCTGGGCGGGCCGTTCTGGTCGACGCCGGGCGCGCTGGTCGGACACGGCGCCGAGGCCCTGCGAGCGACGCGCGAGCACGGTCTTGAAGGGCTCGTCTGCAAGCGGCTGGACTCGGTGTACGAGCCCGGGGTGCGCTCCCGCGCCTGGATCAAGATCCGCAACATGCGCACGGAGGACGTCATCGTCGGGGGCTGGCTGCCCGGCAAGGGACGGCTCACGGGTCTGCCGGGCGCGGTTCTGGTCGGGCAGCGCGCGGCCGGAAGACTGCGGTACGTCGGCGGCGTGGGCACCGGCTGGAGCGAGGCCGAACGCACGCGGTTGGCCGAGCTGTTGCGGGCGTCCGGGACGGACACCTGCCCCTTCGACCCCGCCCCGCACGTGGCGGACGCGCACTGGGTGCTGCCCCGGCTGGTCGGCGAGGTCCGCTACAGCGTCCGCACCCGGTCCGGGATGCTGCGCCAGCCGTCCTGGCTGCGGCTGAGGCCCGACCTCGCGCCGGAGGAGTCGGCGGCCGACATCCCGGACGAGAGCGTGTGAGGCGGCTTCACTCCCAAGTGTTGCACTGATCGTTACCACCGGTACGCCCGTGACTCTTGGCACGGAAGTGAAAAGCCAGGATCCTGAACTGCTTTTCCCCCCACAGCCGTTGGGCTGCGCCCGGACCAGGAGGAGGACGCAGTGGCGTCACAGACGTTCCGCACACATCGCAGGAGGTGGCTCACCGGGCTTGCCGGTGCCGCCGCGCTTGTCATCGCCTTTCCGAACATGGCCTTCGCGGCCCCGCCGACGGCGCTGCCCGCCAACGCCGACACGGCCGAGAAGACGTATCAGCCGGCCTACGACTACGACACCGACGGCTGCTACTCGACGCCGGCGATAGGCCCCGACGGAACGGTCAACGGCGGCCTGAACCCCACCGGTTCGCTCAACGGCAACTGCCGTGACGCCTCGGACCTCGACAACACCAACGGCTACTCGCGCTACAAGTGCAACAACGGCTGGTGCGCCTACATGTACGGCCTGTACTTCGAGAAGGACCAGGCCGTCGCGGGCAGCAGCATCGGCGGGCACCGGCACGACTGGGAGCATGTCGTGGTGTGGGTGCAGAACAACGCGGTGCAGTACGTCTCGACGTCCAACCACGGCTCGTTCACGATCAGCGCCGCGTCCTCGGTGCGCTTCGACGGCACCCATCCGAAGATCGTTTACCACAAGGACGGCGTCAGCACGCACTGCTTCCGGCTGGCCAACTCCAATGACGAGCCGCCGGAGAACCACAAGGGCAACTGGCAGTACCCGCCGCTGGTCGGCTGGAACGGCTACCCGTCGGGCGTGCGCGACAAGCTGGTCGCGTACGACTTCGGCAGCGCCAACTTCGGCCTGAAGGACGCCAACTTCGCGAACCACCTGGCGTCGGCGAAGCCGTCGGGGATCTCCTTCGACCCTTACGCCTGATCAGCCCCTCGGGCCCGGGGTGCGGGGCCCAACTGCTCGAGCGGGCGCGAGGCACCGGATATCTCCGGCGCCTCGCGCTCGGTACCTCTACTGCCACCACAGTTCATGGGCTCGTCCGTCTACTCCTCGATAGACGACGTGCTGCCCGGCGGTCGCTTGGTTGGGCATCGTGTAACCCCGGAGCGGCCCGGCCGGCAGCGGAGCCGCTGCGTGGACGGTGAGGTCGGTGTGGTTCCACTGGAAGTCCGGGTGCCACCACAGCTCGTGCGCATGACCGTCCACGCCGTGATAGACAGCGTGCTGGCTCGCGACACCGTGTTGGTCCAGTGCGTATCCGTGCACGGGGCCCGCCGGGAGCGGGGCGTGCGTGCGCAGGGTGAGGTCGGTGTGGTTCCACTGGTGGTCCGGGTGCCACCACAGTTCGTGCGCGTGACCGTCCACGCCCTGGTAGTAGACGTGCTGACTCGCCACCCCGTTCCAGACCTTCGTGTTGCCGTGCAGCGGGCCCGCGGGCAGAGGGGCGTTGGTGTGCGCGGTGAGGTCGGTGTGGTTCCACCCGTGATCCGGGTGCCACCACAGTTCGTGCGCGTGACCGTCCACGCCCTGGTAGTAGACGTGCTGACTCGCCACCCCGTTCCAGACCTTCGTGTTGCCGTGCAGAGGGCCCGCGGGCAGAGGGGCGTTGGAGTGCGCGGTGAGGTCGGTGTGCGACCAACCCTGGTGCCCGTACCACCACAACTCATGCGCACGCCCGTCAACCCCCTGATAGACCACGTGCTGACTCGGAGTTCCCCCCTGATCCATCACGTACCCATGCAGAGGCCCCGCGGGCAACGGCGCCTTGCTGTGCGCCGTCAGATCGGTGTGCGACCAACCCTGGTGCCCATACCACCACAACTCATGCGCACGCCCGTCAACCCCCTGATAGACCACGTGCTGACTCGGAGTTCCCCCCTGATCCATCACGTACCCATGCAGAGGCCCCGCGGGCAACGGAGCGTTGCTGTGCGCCGTCAGATCGGTGTGCCGCCAAGGGTTCGCCGGCGTGAGGAGTCCGGCGAACACCGTTGCGCGCGTGCAGTCCTCGCCTCGACAGCCGGTGTCGGGGCAGGGGTAGGAGACACGGCACGAGCCCAGTTGCTGGAAGTCTCGTTCGCCGCGAACCAGGATTCCCTCGACGATGCGGGTGTTCTCGTTGAAGACCGGAGAACCCGAATTTCCACCGTACGTATCGAGGTTGGCGACGAAGAAGTCAGCTTCTGTGTTGCCGCGGACCGCCGAGCCGTCTGCGAACTTCGTCGGCAGACCGCACGGGTGGCCAATGACATACACCGGTTCGGTGTTCCCGATCTTCCCCTCGCGTCGCACGGGAAGGATCGCCCGCCCGGTGACCGGTCGGTCCACCCTGACCAGTGACCAGTCGGCGCCTGCGGATGTCAGTGTGTGGCCCAGCAGAGCAACACCGCGATAGATGTCGCCGTTGGGTATCACGGTCGCCGGCTGCCCCGGCCCTTGCATGCGGAATCCGAAGACGAACCGCACGGTGCCGACGGTGGTGGCGTTGATGCAGTGGCCTGCCGTGGCGATGACGTCCGGCCCGACCAGGAAGCCGGAACAGAACGCGCCCACGGGTTGGTCACGAAAGGGTTCACCGGCACACAACCCGTACGAGACACCGAAGTTCTGTGTGGCGAGCCTCGAGGTACCGTCACCGTTGTCGATCACTTCCGCTGCCCTGAAGAGGGCAGCGACGCTGTCCGCGTCCCGGCGGTCAGCTGCGTCGGTCAGCTCGAAGATGTCTGCCCGATCGTCGACGCCGTAGATGACCTTCTGCTTGGCGATGAGGGTCTGTACGAGTTCGGCGTCTTCGACCTCCTCCAAGTCGGGGTCCCGCAGCATTTCCGCCGTGGCACCACCGACTGCCTGCTTTTCCGCGCGTGCTTTCAGCTCCGCACGCAGCTCCGCGACTGACATGTCGTCTGGTTTCGTCATGTGACCACCCCCGGACGAAGCTCCGACAGCTCCATGTCGACGCAGTGTGCTCAGCCCGGACGCGCAGGCACAGACGAGCGAGGGGAACGTCGTACATTCCCACGCTCCGCGCTGGGCCCGACCGGGCAAACGGACGTATGCACAGTCAGCACTCGGCACCGAGCCGGACGCCGATGAGGCTCGTGTCTGGCCGCTCGGCACCAAACCCCTTTGAGAGGGCTCGTGATCTCTCCTAGGTTGGCCCGCGTGACGATCGAGGTGCCCTACCAGTCCCTCCCGGTCGACCAGTCGGACGTTCGCTACGCCCACGGCCCCGACTCGGCTGTCCAGCCTGGCGTGCCTGTCGGCGAGACAATCGAGTTCGGCTGGAACGACAGCGCGATCTACCCGGGCACGTCCCGGAAGTTCTGGGTTCATGTGCCCGCCCGGTACGACCCCGCACAGTCGGCGTCGCTGATGGTGTTCCAGGACGGATGGTGGTACCTGGACCCCGAAGGAGAGGTCCGCGGCGCGATCGTCCTGGACAACCTCGTCCACCGTGGCGACATCCCGGTCACCATCGGCGTGTTCGTCGACCCCGGCGTCTTCCCCGACGCCGAGGACCCGAAGAACCGCAACACCGAGTACGACGCGTTCGACGACCGGTACGTCAGTTTCCTCCTGGACGAGATCATCCCTGAGGTCGCGCAGCGGTACACGATCGTCGAGAACCCTGACCGGTGGGGCATCTGTGGTGGCAGCAGTGGCGGCAACTGCGCCTTTACCGCAGCGTGGCTGCGCCCGGACAAGTTCCGCCGCGTCATCGGGTATCTGTCCAGCTTCACGCAGATGCCAGGCGGCAACCCCTACCCCGAACTGATCCCCGGCGTTCCCCGCAAGCCGCTGCGCATCTTCCTGCAAGCGGGCCATCGTGACCTGCGCTGGAACGAGCCCGAAGCGAACTGGCTCGCCGGCAACTTGCGCGTCGCGGCCGCGCTCGCGGAAGCCGGGTACGACTTCCGCCTCGTCTTGGGCGACGGCGGCCACAGTCCCAACCACGGTGGAGTCCTGCTCCCCGATGCCATGCGGTGGTTGTGGCGGTCGGATGATCGCCGGGACTAGCCGATCGGCTGGGGCGGAGCCACTTCGCTGGGGCGCCGGTTTCGGATCAGGGCCCTCCTCAGCACGCTTGCGGTCACGTTGCCATTGCGCCTCCCGGAATCGTTCGGTGCCGGCGCCAGGCCGGCGAATGCTGCCAGCCGGTCCGGGCCGGCGAAGCCCGCAAGGTCGGTGCCGGTCGCGGCAAGTAACTCGGCACCCAGCAGCGGGCCGATGCCGGGCAGAGCTGTGCTGCACGGTCGGACTGCCGCCACAGCGTCGACAACGCGCATCGCCCCCTGGGCACCACTGGACCCGCCCTCGCGGCAACCCTGCGGGCGGTCGAAATCAGCCGGCCGCCCGCCTGACGTCCCCGTCGACGAGCGCGTCGCCCAGGGCCGTTCGCCCGTACAGGACGTAGTGGCCCTGGCGCCGGGACTCCAGCAGGCCGGCCTCCCGCAGGACCGAGAGGTGGGACGACACGGTCGACGGGGCGAGGCCATGGCGGCGGGCCAGGTCCGTCGTCGACGACGGGGTGGTGAGGCCGGCGAGGACGGCGGCGCGCTGGTGGCCGAGCAGCCGGGCCAGCGCCTGCGCCGGGCGCGGTGCCGGCGCGGTGTGCAGGCGGCCCATGCCGCGGGCGGGGTAGATGAGCGTCGGCTGCCAGGGCCGGGCGAAGCCGCTCACCACGTCCGGCCACACGAACACGCTCGGCATGAGCAACACGCCTCTGCCGTCGGGGCGTTGGGCGTCCGGCACATCGCCGTACTCGCGCAGCGTGAGGGTGTGGCCGGCCCAGTTGACGGCTGGATGCAGTCCGGCGAGCAGCACGTCGAGCCCACCGTCCGCCGCGCCGCGCGAGCGGTGCGCGATGTCCGCCTCGAGAACGGCGCGATGGCGCGGCCAGTCCGGGGCGAGCAGGGCGTACCAGGCCCGTTCGGTGAGGTCGGCCAGGCGCCGGACGGTGCCGGCGGGGTCGTCGAGCGCGGCGCGCCCCTGGGGTGACTCGGCGAGTCCGGGGGTGCAGTCGAGCGAGCGGGCCATCTCCGCGTGGGCCAGGTCGGGGTCGGTGGCGCGCATGCGCGCCAACTCGTCCTCGATCGAGGGATACGGCTCCTGCGGCGGCGGGCCCAGGAAGTCCGGGGTGTAGCCGCCGACCGGTGGGATGAACAGCCACAGCGGTGCCAGGTCGAGGCCCGCGACCGTACGGCGCATGCGGCGCAGCCAGCCCTGGTGATAGCCGTGCCGGGCGGGCCGGCGGAGCATGCGCAGCGCTTCGTGGGTCTGGCACAGCGGCGAGATCGCGAACCGGCAGCGCGTGAGGTCGTCGGTGCCGAGGTGCAGGGCGAGCGGCATGGCGACCCCCGTCGTGAGCAGCGATTCGTCCTGAACCGAAAGAGTAGAGGCGCCCACCTCGGACCGGCACGCTTGCCCCGACTCCCCCTGTCGGAAAGGCGGATGGATGGGCACCGTACGTCCGGCACCCTGGCGGCGTGCCGCCGTCGTCGCGGCGCTGATGCTGGCGGCGTTCACCTTCAACACTACGGAGAACCTGCCGGTCGGCCTGCTCGCGCTCATGGCGGACGACCTGCGCGTTTCGCCGGCCTCCGTGGGCGCCCTGGTGACCGGGTACGGCCTGACCGTGGCCGTTGTGTCACTGCCCCTCGCCCATGCCACCCGTGCCCTGCCACGCCGGTATCTGCTCGCGGGACTGCTGGGCCTGCTCGCCGTGGCCAGTGGGGTGTCGGCACTGGGAGGCGTGCCGTACGGGCTGCTGCTGGCGGCGCGGGTGGCGACCGCGATGGCGCAGGCGTTGTTCTGGGCTGTGATGGGGCCGGTCGCGGTGGGGCTGTTTCCGCCCGAGCGGCGAGGGCGGATCATCGGGCTGCTGTCCGTCGGCGGTTCCCTGGCCACGGTGGCCGGGGTGCCGGCCGGGACCTGGCTGGGCGGGCACACCGGCTGGCGTACACCCTTCGCGCTGCTCGGCGTGCTCGCGCTCGTCTCGCTCGTGACCATCGGCGTCCTGCTGCCGTCGTCCCGCCCGGAGGACGGCCACAGCGCGTACGGAGCCGTCCCCGACCGGCGCAGGTTCTACGTCGTGCTGATCGTCACCACCCTGTCGGTGACGGGCTTCTTCGCCGGGTTCACCTACGTCGTCGCCTTCCTCGACGAGGTGAGCGGCCTGGGCGGGGGCGCGGTGAGCGGGGTGCTGTTCGCGTTCGGTGCGGCGGCGCTGGCCGGGGTCACCGTGACCGGGCCACTTCTCGACCGCTTTCCGCGGGCCACGCTGGCCGTGCCGGTGGCGGTCCAGGCGGTGGCGCTGCTCGGTCTGTACGCGACGGGACACGTCCCGGCGGTGAGCGTCGTGCTGATCATGCTGCTCGGTGCCTCAGTCGCGACCATCTTCATGGCGACGCAGAGCCGGGTCCTCCAGGTGGCGCCGGGTCGCACGGAGACCGCCCTCGCGGCCAACTCGGCCGCCTACAACGTGGGCATCGCCGCCGGTGCGCTGCTCGGGGGCTTCCTGCTGCCCGTGGTCGGGGTGCGCGGCACGTTCCTGGTCGGGGGACTGCTGACAGCGGCGGCGCCGGCGGTTCTGACCTGGCCGGTGCGCACGGGCGGCGAGGCCGGGGCGGGCGACAAGGGCGCGGCGGGCGGCAAGGGCCGGGCGGGAATGGGGCGGTACCGTACGGACGCGGGGTTGTGACGGTCTATCGTGTCCGCATGTCCGTCCCTGAACTGATCCGTATCGTCTCCCGTGACTCGCCCATGGCGCTCGCCCAAGTGGAGCGTGTCCGCGCCGAGTTGGCGGTCCTTCACCCCGGCGTGCGCACCGAGGTCGTGCCGGTGAAGACGACCGGCGACAAGTGGATGGGCGATCTGTCCCAGGTCGAGGGCAAGGGGGCGTTCACCAAGGAGGTGGACGCCGCGCTGCTGGCAGGCGAGGCCGATCTCGCCGTGCACTGCGTCAAGGACATCCCCGCCGACCGGCCGCTGCCCGCGGGGACGACGTTCGCCGCGTTCCTGAAGCGGGACGACGTCCGGGACGCCCTCATCCATCCCGACGGGCTGACGCTGGACGAGCTGCCGGCCGGGACCCGGATCGGCACCTCCTCGGTGCGCCGCGTCGCCCAACTGGCCGCCACCCACCCGCATCTTCAGTGCGTGCCGTTCCGCGGCAACGCCAACCGGCGGCTGGAGAAGCTGGCCGCCGGCGAGGCGGACGCGCTGTTGCTGGCGGTGGCCGGCCTCGAGCGCATCGGCCGCCCTGACGTGATCAGCGAGGTCCTCTCCCCCGAGACGATGATGCCGCCGATCGGCGCGGGCATCCTCGCGCTGCAGTGCCGGGAGGGCGACACCGCGCTCATCGACGCGGTCAGCGGCCTCGGCGACCCGGACACCTACCGGGAGGCCACCGCCGAGCGCATGTTCCTGCACGTCCTGCAGGGGCACTGCAACAGCCCGATCGCCGGGTACGCGCGCGTGGACCGCAGCGGCGAACTGTCCCTGCGGGCCTGTGTGTTCACCCCGGACGGCAAGACACGGCTGAACGCCCACGAGTGGGCGGGTCGACTCGACCCGGCCACGCTCGGTACGTCGGTGGCGGTCGCGCTGCTGCGTCAGGGAGCACGGGAGATCATCGACGGCATCCCGCACTGAGACATCGGGCCCGCAGGGCGCTCCCGCGTCGGGCGACGCCCCACACCGTGACGCCCCGCGCCGTAGCGCTCCGTGTCAGGCGGTGCCCTCTTCGGCCTGGTCCCGCAGGAAGTTGCTCACCTGGAGCGCGAGGCCGTCGCGCAGAGTGGCGGCGTGGGCGCCGACCGAGTTCTCCTGCAGGCCGAGGCCGCCGGTCCACAGCCGACGGTCCGCCCACTCCTCCTCGACGCGCAGCTGGATCTGCACATCGACCTGGCTCAGGCTCGCCTCCGGGCCCGCCGCGTACAGCACGGCGGTGGCCCGGCGCAGCGGGTAGACGTCGAAGCCCTCGATGAACTGCGAGTTGCGCCAGTCGATGAACGCGGCCTCGCCGTCGCGGCCGATCCGCACGTCGATCTGACCGTCCTCGAGATGGATGCCGAGGTGCCTCTCGCCGCGGTTCTCGACGGTGACGCGGACTCTGAAGTACGTCAGCCCTTCGGCGGCGTCGTCCCGTCCACGCGGCGGCTCGGCGGCCTCCAGGCCGTGGACGCGGACACGCAGACCGGCATGCTCGTCGTACTCGTGCCAGTCCCCGACCACGTTCGGCTCGTACACAATCCACCTCTCGACCCAGAGAGCTGCTTCCTATCTTTGCGCTGAGTGCACTGTCAAATGAGCAGAATGCGCTGTGGCCAGCCCATTCGCCCCCTTGATCACCGATCAAGCCGTGGGCAGGAAGAATCCGCTTTCTGGCTCCGCGGCCGAGTTCGGCCACGTGCCGCACATCACGTTCCGCACCAAGATCAGCGAGCCAGCCGGCCCAGCAGCGAGGAGGCAGCGGCGATGCCGAGCGCGAGGTGGGCCGGGGTGCCGAGGAGGAGGCCGCGCAGGGAGTCGACCTGGTAGCTGATCGGGTTGGCCTTGCTGACCGCTTGGAGCGAGCCCGGCATCACCGACAGCGGGTGGAGGGCGTCGGAGCCGAAGATCAGCGGCATCGTGATGGCCTGGCCGAAGCCCATCAGCCGGTCGCGGTTGAGGACGATGCCGGTGATGGTGATCGACAGGCAGGAGAAGAACGCCGATCCGAGGACGACGACGGCTTGGACCAGGGACTTCACCCCGGCCGCGAACGCCTTGCCGATGATCAGGGCCGAGCGCGGGGTCGGGGTGACCGGGAGCTTGTTGAGGACGCCGTCGTCGCACTCCCAGATGATCTGGATGCCGGATCGCTCGGAGCCGGGTGAAGGTCTGGCCGAAGATCAGCAGCCAGAGGGCGACCTGGATCGCGCGGGTGTAGAGCTCGGTGCGGTCGTGGCGCAGCTTCTGCAGCTCCACGGCGCACATCGCCAGGACGCGGGCGGGCAGCAGTCGCCAGCCGGGGCGGGGTTCGGGCGGCCGCAGCAGCAGGTCGATGCCGTCGGCGCGGTCCCGGTCAGCCGACGCAACGTGCGGTGCGGCGGGCGCTTCGGACATCGCGGAAGTCTCCTGAACTCTCGTCGAGTCGGCTGCCGGCGATGTCGCGGAAGACGTCCTCCAGCGTGGGCACCGGGTCGCTGTCGGCCGCCCCCTCGGCACGCCTGCGCGCGCCGAGCCCCTCCCTGAGCTCGGTCTGGGTGCCGAGGGCCCGGATGCGGCCGCGCTGCATCAGGCCGACCTGGTCGCTGTACTGGTCGGCCTCGTCCATGTTGGGTGTACCCCCTCTGGGGGAGCGTGGTGACCAGCACCGTCGTGCCGGTGGCGGCGCGGACGGCGCCGATGTGAGCCGGGCGCGCTGACCAGGGCCTGGGCGAGTTCGAGCGGGCGGACCATGCCGCCGGAGTAGGTGCCGGCGAGCCGGTCGGCGGCGTCGGTGAGGCCGACCGCGGCCAACGCCTAGCCGACCCGTTCGGCACTCTGGCGACGGGGCACGTCGAAGACGCGGGCCAACAAGGCGACGCTCTCGCGCCCGGCGAGACTCGCATCGGCGGACAGCTGCTGCGGGACGTAGCCGAGCAGGCGCCGTACGGCCATACGGTCGTCCGCGGCGTCGTACTCGAAGACGCGGATCCTGCCGGATGGCCGTGGTCTTTCCGGCGCCGTTGGGGCCGAGCAGCCCGAAGGCCTCGCCCTCCCGTACCGTCAGGTCGAGTCCGTCGACCGCGTTGGTCTCACCGAAGGAGTAGGCGAGCCCGGTGCAGGTCACCGCCTCGGCGACGTCTCGCGTCATGCTCGCTCCGCCTCCTCGCGCAGTGTGCCCCGATCGCCTCGGGCAGTGATCCGGTGCAGGCTGCGGCGGGAGGTGCCCGCCCCGCGGCTGCGCGGTGCCGAGGTGGAGCTGTTGCGGCTGGTCGTGGAGCGGCCCGGCGTCGGGATCTCGGACGCGGCCAAGGAGCTGTACCTGGCGGGCAATTCGGTGTCGACGCCGGTCAAGCAGCTGGCCCGGCAGGGCTGTCTGGTCCGTGAGACGGACCGGGCCGACCGGCGCGCCGCGCGCCTGCTGCCCACCCCCGTGGTCGAAGCCCGGCTCGGCGAGTGGCGCAAGCGGCGCGCCGATCTCGTACGACACCATGTGTCCCGCCTCGACGACGACCCGTTTCCGCGCAAACACACAGTCACTCGGCGACAACACGAAGTCGCATTCACGAAATTTGTTTCAGTTCCCCTTTCGGGGGGAATTCACCCATATGTGCTTCGGACAGGAGGCACGTCCGTGGGAGCCGGCCCACCGGGCTCCGGAGTGTCCTCCTGAGATCCCGATCCGCCCCTCCCACGGTGTCTGTCCAGTCAGCACCTGCGGAGGAGGTGCGCACGGATGAGTGCCACCACCAGAACGAAGCAGCATCCGCACGACGACGCCCCCGACACCGCGGAAGCGTTCGACCGGCTCGTGGAACTGCCCGACGGGCCGGAACGCAAGGCCCTCAGGGACGAGCTGGTTCAGGCCTGGTTGCCCATGGCCGAGCGGATCGCCGTCCGGTTCAAGGGGCGCGGCGAATCCCTCGAGGACCTCTACCAGGTCGCCGCCCTGGGACTGGTGAAGGCCGTCGACCACTACGACCCGGCACGCGGCCACGCCTTCGAGGCCTACGCGGTGCCCACCATCACCGGCGAGATCAAGCGGCACTTCCGCGACCACATGTGGACGCTGCACGTGCCGCGCCGGGTCCAGGACCTGCGGAACCGGGTGCGGAGCTCGGCGAAGGAGCTGTCGCAGCAGACACCCGGCCGCGCGCCCACCGTTGCCGAGATCGCCGAGCACGCGCATCTGAGCGAGAGCGAGGTCCGCAGCGGGATGGAGGCCCTGGAGTGCTTCTCCGCGCTGTCGCTGGAGGCGGAGATGCCCGGCACGGACGGTTACGCGCTGGGCGACGCGCTCGGCGGTCCGGATCCGGCGTACGACGTGGTCGTGGACCGGGTGACCGTCAAGCCGTGCCTGCAGCGGCTGCCGGAGCGTGAGCGGACCATCCTCTACCTGCGCTTCTTCGGCGGGATGACCCAGAGCCGGATCGCGCAGCAGCTCGGCATCTCGCAGATGCACGTCTCCCGGCTGCTCAGCGGCTGCTTCGCCCACCTGCGCGACGAAATGCTCGCGGAGGCCCGGTGAACCCGAACCGATGAGCCCGAAGGGGTGACTCACTCCTGGGCCGACCCCGGAATCTGCGTCGGGCCGTAACGCTCCAGGGCCTCTTCGAGCTCGGCGCTGATTTCGGGCGGCATCTCCCCGTTCCGGCCCCAGCGGAGGATCAGCTCCGCGACCTGCCGGAGCTTGATGTTCGTGTGCTGGGACACTTCCTTCAGCACGGCCCACCCCTGGTCCGGCGACACACGGCCCAGTGCGACGACCATGCCGATCGCCTGGTCCACGACGGCGTGCGAGACGACCGCCTCCTTGAGCTGGTCGACTTCCTCTTGCAGCTCGAGGATCCGGTCGGTCTCGTCCGCGGGCTCGTGCGGTAGCGGTGCCACGCCTCCATCCTCTCCGTTTCGCCGGTCGTGTGCCAGTGAAGCGGAGGGGCGGCCTCGGCTGTTTCGGTGCCACGCCGGGGGTAACTCGACAGGCCCCGGAGCGGATCCGGCTGGACACTGGGAGGAGACCGGTGGCCGCCGGTCGCGCGAGACCAGGACGCGACTGCCATGAACGACGATGCGAGAAATCCCAGGAGCACGACCGATGTCGTGTCCACACACTCCGTGTACGGGGCACCCTGCTGGGTGAGCCTGACCAGCCGCGATCTCGAGGCGACCCACGAGTTCTACTCGGCCGTGCTGGGCTGGCGCTGGCGGCCCGCCAAGCTGGGCGACCGCTTCTGGGTCGCGCTGGCGGACGGCATCCCGGTGGCCGGGGTCGCGGCGGTCGCCACGATGTGGCAGATGGCCGTGGCCTGGACGCCTTATTTCGCCGTGCCGAGCGCGGACGAGGCCGTGGGACGCGTGCAGGAGCGCGGCGGCACATCGGCCGTCGGACCGCTCTCGCTACCGCCCGGGCGTGCGGCGCTGCTGGCCGACCGGGACGGTGCGACCTTCGGTGTCTGGGAGGGGGAACTCCACTCCAGCTGGGAGACCTGGCGGCGCGCGGCGCCCACCTTCATCCGCCTGCACACCCGCGACGCCTTCGACGCCGCGATGTTCTACGGCGAGGTACTCGACTGGGCGACGGAGCGGCCCGGTTGCTGTGAGGTGCGCTACGAGGGAGGGGAGGTCGTGCTGCGCAGCGGCGGTGATGTCGTGGCGCGGATCGTGTCGGGTGCGTTGGAGGCTGCGCCGGATCCGACGATTCGGCCGCACTGGCAGGTGCACTTCGCCGTGGGTGACGTGGCGGGGTGTGCGCGGGCGGCTGAGCTGCATGGGGGCAGTGTGTTGTCGAAGGGGAGCGAGGAGGCTGTGCTGCGGGATCCTGATGGGGCGCAGTTCACGGTGACTTCACGCCATCAGCGGTGAAGGCGCGACCGGCTGGTCGCGCAGTCCCCCGCGCCCCCTTCAGGGCGTTGCACGCGAGGGTCTCGACAGGAGCACCAGGCTGCGGCGTTCGATGAGCAGGGCGGTGCCTGCCTTGTGCTCTGACTCGTCCGGTGTGCCCTGTGGTTCCGCCGTGTCGATCAATGTCGTCCAGCGGTCGCCGTACGAGGCGTTCGGCAGTTGGAATTCCACCGGCTCCCAGTAGCTGTTGAGCAGCAGCAGGAAGGAGTCGTCCACGACGGGCTCGCCGCACCAGTCGGGTTCGGCGATGGCGTCGCCGTTGAGGAAGGCGGCGACCGAGTGGGCGTCGGAGCGCTGCCAGTCCTCGTCGGTCATCTCGCGGCCGTCCGGGAGCAACCACACCAGGTCGGGCAGCGGCTGTTCGGGGTGGGTCGGCGTCTCGCCCTGGAAAAAGCGACGGCGGCGCAGGACGGGGTGGGCGGCGCGCAGGGCGATGACGTAGCGGGTGAAGTCGGCGAGGTCGCGTTGCTCGTCGGTGAGCCGCCAGTCGATCCAGGAGACCTCGTTGTCCTGGCAGTAGGCGTTGTTGTTGCCGCGCTGGGTGCGGCCGAGTTCGTCGCCGTGGCCGAGCATGGGGATGCCCTGCGAGAGCAGCAGGGTGGCCAGGAAGTTGCGCTGTTGGCGGGCGCGCAGTCGCAGGACGGCCGGGTCGTGGGTCTCGCCCTCGACGCCGCAGTTCCAGGAGCGGTTGTGGCTCTCGCCGTCCCGGTTGCCCTCGCCGTTGGCCTCGTTGTGCTTGTCGTTGTAGGAGACGAGGTCGCGCAGGGTGAAGCCGTCGTGCGCGGTGACGAAGTTGACGCTGGCGCGCGGTCGGCGCCGGCTGTGTGCGTACAGGTCGGAGGAGCCGGTCAGCCGGGAGGCGAACTCGCCGAGCGAACCGGGCTCACCGCGCCAGAAGTCCCGTACGGCGTCGCGGTACTTGCCGTTCCACTCCGACCACAGCGGCGGGAAGTTGCCCACCTGGTAGCCGCCCTCCCCCACGTCCCACGGTTCGGCGATCAGCTTGACCCTGCTGATCACCGGGTCCTGCTGGATGAGGTCGAAGAACGCCGAGAGTCGGTCCACCTCGTGGAACTGGCGGGCGAGGGTGGCCGCGAGGTCGAAGCGGAAGCCGTCCACGTGCATCTCGGTGACCCAGTAGCGCAGCGAGTCCATGATCAGCTGGAGCACGTAGGGGTGGCGCATGAGCAGGCTGTTGCCGGTGCCGGTCGTGTCGTAGTAGTGCGCCCAGTCGCCGTCCACCAGGCGGTAGTACGAGGCGTTGTCGATGCCTCGGAAGGAGAGGGTCGGGCCCCTCTCGTTGCCCTCGGCGGTGTGGTTGTAGACGACGTCGAGGATCACTTCGAGGCCGCCCGCGTGCAGCGCCTTCACCATCGACTTGAACTCGTCGACCTGCTGGCCGCGGGTGCCATGGGCGGCGTAGGCGTTGTGCGGTGCGAAGAAGCCGATCGTGTTGTAGCCCCAGTAGTTGGACAGGCCCCGGTCGAGCAGTACGCCGTCCTGGACGTACTGGTGCACCGGCATCAGCTCGACGGCGGTCACCCCGAGGGACGTGAGGTGCTCGACGACCGCGGGGTGCGCGAGTCCGGCGTAGGTGCCGCGCAGCTCCGGCGGGACGTCGGGGTGGGTGCGTGTGAGGCCCCGTACGTGCGCCTCGTAGATCACGGTGTCGGCGTACGGCCGCCCGAGCGGACGGTCGTCGCCCCAGTCGAAGTGCGGGTCGGTCACCACGCCGAGCATGGTGTGCCCGGCACTGTCGGCCGGGGACGGGGCGCCCGGGGTGCGCTCGAAGAGGGAGGCGTGGTTGTCCACCCGGCCGTCCACCGCCCGGCTGTACGGGTCGAGCAGCACCTTCGCCGGATTGCACCGGTGGCCGAGGCCCGGGTCCCAGGGGCCGTGCACCCGGTAGCCGTAGCGCTGTCCCGGGCCGACGCCGGGCAGATAGCCGTGCCACACGAAGCCGTCGACCTCGGTCAGTTCGACGGTGTTGTGCCGGTCCTTGTCGTCGACGAGGACCAGCTCGACTCGTTCGGCGACCTCGCTGAACAGGGCGAAGTTCGTGCCCTGTCCGTCGTAGACGGCTCCCAGGGGGTAGGGGTGCCCGCTCCAGGCCGGCACCCCTTTGCCTCGTCGGCGCACGGTCACCGGGCCTCCTCCAGGACGACGTCCCGGGTGCCCGCCGCATCGGCGACGGCGGTGACGGGCACCTCACGGGGCACCTGAAGCGCCTCCCGCAGGTTGGGTGCGGGGGCCGTGGGCACGAGCGGGGCACGTTCGCCGGCGCGGGCGCGCTGCGAGAACCAGATGATCTTGCTGCCGGTCTCGGTGGCGCAGCATCCCCAGCCGTCGCTCATGGCGGCCAGGTGCTGCAGACAGGCGCGCAGTTCGTGGTCGGGGCGCAGGGCACGGTCGTTGTCGCCGATGGCGGTGATGAGGTGCTGGCCGTTCCACCACATCTCGATCGATGTGTTCTTGTCCTTGGCGTGCTCGTCGATGGCCCGCAGCAGCATCTCCGTGCCGTGGCGGACGGGTTCGACAAGTGTCTCCAGGTCCCAGTACCTGAGGTGAGCGGCCAGAATTCGGCTGACCTGTCCCACCCGTTCGGGGCTGACTTCCACGTCGAGGTGGTAGTAGCAGGGCACTGCGGTCTTCACCGTCGTTACCTCCTCACCGCGAAAGCTCCCGCTCTCCTCGCCCCTGCGGGACGGGCCCCGAGCACGGAGCGTGAGCGCCGATCGCTTCTGAGTCACTCCAGGGTGGGGGTGGTACGCCATTCGTGCAACAGGAGGAAACACCTGGGGTGGTTGAAGCTCCAACAAGACGCTGAGTCGTCAACCGTGCACCATGTGTGAAGACCTCGATGCCCGTAACGGAACCCGTGTGTGCGCGCACGGGTGCCGCCCGACGGTCGGGAGACGCGCCATCGAGCAGCCCGGAAGGTGAACGGCGCCATGCTGCTACCGGCCAAAGCCGAAGTCGCTCGGCAACTGCGGCGATATCGGGCCTGGGAACGCGCCATGCTCGCGGCCCCTGCCGACCACACGGTGCGCGCCACTTTCGAGGACGCCGGGTACACCCTGTGCGTGCTGATGGGAAAGCGCTGCGCGCGCGAGGCCGCGGACGCGGCGGAACGCTATCTGCGCATCACCCCGGCGGCCTACCTCCGGGAGCAGGACGAGCGGCCCCATCTGACCGCCATCCGGCGGGGCCCACCGAGATCACGGCGGTGGCGTTTCCTTGCCGGGAGGTAGTCACCTTCCGGCGCAGTTTCGACCCCCCGGCCGGGCCTGGTGCCCGGCCTCGAGCACGGCGGAGGTGAACCATGGGCAGGACCAAGACGAAGACCGGAACCAGGACCAGGACCGGGACGATCGGCCGCATCCCGGTACGGGACGTACAGCCGGCCGTGGAGTGCGGCAGGCATCCGGCGAAGGCGGTCGCGGGAGAGACCTTCGAGGTCACCGCCACCGTGTTCCGCGAGGGCCATGACGCCGTGGCCGCCAATGTCGTGCTGACCGATCCGGACGGCCGTCCCGGCCCGTGGACGCCGATGCACGAGCTGGCCCCGGGGAGCGACCGCTGGGGCGCCAAGGTGACGCCGTCCTCGGTGGGCCGCTGGACCTTCCAGGTGGAGGCCTGGAGCGATCCGGTGGCCACGTGGCGCCACACTGCCCGAATCAAGGTTCCGGCGGGCATCGATGTCGGACTCGTCCTGGAGGAGGGCGGCGAGCTGTACGAGCGTGCGGCGGCCGCGGTGCCCGATGACGCGGGGCGGGCGACCGTGCTGGCGGCCGCGGAGGCGTTGCGGGACGACTCGCTGCCGCCCGTGTCACGGCTGGAGGCGGCGTTCGCGGCGAACGTGGATGCGGTGTTGGGGCGGTATCCGTTGCGGGATCTGGTCACGGCGTCGGATCCGCTGCCGCTGCTGGTGGAGCGCGAGCGGGCCCTGTACGGCTCCTGGTACGAGTTCTTCCCCCGCTCCGAAGGCACCCCCGAACACCCCCACGGCACGTTCCGCACCGCCGCCCGCCGGCTGCCGGCGATCGCCGCGATGGGCTTCGACGTGGTCTACCTCCCGCCCATCCACCCCATCGGCACCACCTTCCGCAAGGGCCCGAACAACACCCTGTCCGCCGGACCCGACGACGTCGGCGTGCCCTGGGCGATCGGCTCCCCCGAGGGCGGCCACGACGCGATCCACCCCGACCTGGGCACCCTCGAGGACTTCGACCACTTCGTGGCCCGGGCCGGCGAACTCGGCCTGGAGATCGCCCTCGACTTCGCCCTGCAGTGCTCCCCCGACCACCCCTGGGTGCACAAACACCCCGAGTGGTTCCACCACCGCCCCGACGGCACCATCGCCTACGCCGAGAACCCGCCGAAGAAGTACCAGGACATCTACCCCATCGCCTTCGACGCCGACCTGGACGGCCTGATCACCGAGACCCTGCGCGTGCTGCGGCACTGGATGGCCCACGGCGTGCGGATCTTCCGCGTGGACAACCCGCACACCAAACCGGTCGTGTTCTGGCAGCGGGTCATCGCCGACATCAACCGCACCGACCCGGACGTGATCTTCCTGGCGGAGGCGTTCACCCGCCCGGCGATGATGCACACCCTGGCCCAGATCGGCTTCCAGCAGTCCTACACCTACTTCACCTGGCGCAACACCAAGCAGGAACTCACCGAGTACCTGACCGAACTGTCCGGCGAGGCGGCCACCTACATGCGGCCGAACTTCTTCGCCAACACCCCCGACATCCTGCACGAATTCCTCCAGCACGGCGGCCGCCCCGCCTTCGAACTCCGCGCCGTCCTCGCCGCCACCCTCTCCCCCACCTGGGGCATCTACAGCGGCTACGAACTGTGCGAGAACACCCCCCTGCGCAACGGCAGCGAGGAGTACCTCCACTCGGAGAAGTACCAGCTGCGCCCCCGCGACTGGGCCTCCGCCGAACGCGAAGGCCGCACCATCACCCCCCTGATCACCCAGCTCAACGCCATCCGAAGGAGCCACCCCGCCCTCCACCGGCTCAGGAACCTCCGCTTTCACCAGACCGACAACGACGCGCTCATCGCGTACAGCAAACGCACGGGTCCGGACACCGTTCTGGTGGTCGCCAACCTTGATCCTCACCACACCCAGGAGGCCACGGTCTCGTTGGACATGCCGCACCTCGGCCTGGACTGGGATGCCTCCCTGTCCGTGCACGACGAACTGACGGGTGAGACCTACCGCTGGGGCAGGACCAACTACGTACGTCTGGAGCCCGGCAGGGCCCCCGCGCACGTGCTCCACGTCCAGGCATCACCACCGCAGATCGGAGGGTCTTGAGCCTCATGACCGTCAACGAGCCCGTGCTGGACACCTTCGAGGACACCCCTGCCAAGGATCGTGACCCGGACTGGTTCAAGCGCGCCGTCTTCTACGAGGTCCTGGTCCGCTCCTTCCAGGACAGCAACGGCGACGGCGTCGGCGACCTCAAAGGCCTGACCGCCAAACTCGACTACCTGCAATGGCTCGGCGTCGACTGCCTGTGGCTGCCACCCTTCTTTAAATCACCCCTGCGCGACGGCGGCTACGACGTCTCCGACTACACGTCCGTGCTCCCCGAATTCGGTGACCTCGCCGACTTCGTCGAATTCGTCGACTCCGCCCACCAGCGCGGCATGCGGGTGATCATCGACTTCGTCATGAACCACACCAGCGACCAGCACCCGTGGTTCCAGGAATCGAGGAAAGACCCCGACGGCCCCTACGGCGACTACTACATGTGGGCCGACGACGACAAGCAGTACGCCGACGCCCGCATCATCTTCGTCGACACCGAACCCTCCAACTGGACGTACGACCCGGTCCGGGGGCAGTACTTCTTCCACCGCTTCTTCTCCCACCAGCCGGACCTGAACTACGAGAACCCGGCCGTGCAGGAGGAAATCCTGGCCGCCCTCCGCTTCTGGCTGGACCTCGGCATCGACGGCTTCCGGCTCGATGCCGTGCCCTATCTGTACGCGGAGGAGGGCACGAACTGCGAGAACCTTCCCGCCACCCACGAGTTCCTCAGGCGCGTCCGCCGCGAGATCGACGCGATGTACCCGGACACGGTGCTGCTGGCGGAAGCGAACCAGTGGCCGGAAGACGTCGTCGACTATTTCGGCGACTTCCCAAGCGGTGGCGACGAATGCCACATGGCCTTCCACTTCCCCGTCATGCCCCGCATCTTCATGGCCGTACGGCGGGAATCCCGCTACCCGGTCTCGGAAATCCTCGCCAAGACGCCGGCCATCCCCTCCGGCTGCCAGTGGGGCATCTTCCTGCGCAACCACGACGAGCTGACCCTCGAAATGGTCACCGACGAAGAGCGCGACTACATGTGGGCGGAATACGCCAAGGACCCCCGCATGCGCGCCAACATCGGCATCCGCAGGCGACTCGCCCCGCTCCTCGACAACGACCGTCATTCGATCGAGCTGTTCACCGCCCTGCTGCTCGCCCTGCCGGGCAGCCCGATCCTCTATTACGGCGACGAGATCGGCATGGGCGACAACATCTGGCTCGGCGACCGCGACGCCGTACGCACGCCCATGCAGTGGACCCCTGACCGCAACGCAGGCTTCTCCTCCTGCGACCCGGGGCGCCTCTGCCTCCCCACGATCATGGACCCGGTCTACGGCTACCAGGTGACGAACGTCGAGGCATCGATGGCCTCCCCGTCCTCTCTCCTGCACTGGACCCGCCGCATGATCGAGATCCGCAAGCAGAACCCGGCCTTCGGACTCGGCTCCTACACGGAACTCCAGTCCTCCAACCCGGCGGTGCTCGCCTTCCTGCGCGAATACGAGGACGACCTCGTGCTGTGCGTGAACAACTTCGCGCGGTTCGCGCAGCCCACCGAGCTCGACCTGCGCGAGTTCAGCGGACGCCACCCGGTCGAACTGTTCGGCGGGGTCCGTTTCCCGGCGATCGGTGAGCTGCCGTATCTGCTGACCCTCGGGGGCCACGGCTTCTACTGGTTCCGGCTCTCCCGAGTCGCATCCCGCATCGGCAGACGACTTTGAGCGTGAGCTTCGAGCGTGTGCCGAGGAAAGGACGGGTCACCATGCAGAAGACCGCATCTCCCCGACCGAGCCGTACGGTCGACGCGAGCCCCATGGCCTCGCTCGCCGGGCTGCTGCGCGAATGGCTGCCACGGCAGCGCTGGTTCGCGGGCAAGGACCGGCCCGTCACGGACCTCGCGCTGCTGTCGATGACAGAGCTGTTCCCGGGCTGTCTGCATCTGCTGGTGCACGCCGGCCACTCGGCGGTGCCCGCACCGGGCGGCGCTCCCCCGGCCGGCGACTGCTACCAGCTGCTGCTCGGCGTACGGCAGCATCTGTCGCCGCGCCTGGGGAAGGCGCTCATCGGCATTGCCGAGGAGGGGCCGCTGGCCGGCCTGACGGTCTTCGACGCGCTTCAGGACCCCCGCTCGGCCCAGTTGCTCCTGGACCGGCTGCGGCACCCCGGCACGGCGGGGCCCCTGCGTTTCGAGGCGGACCCGTCCATGTCGCTGCCGGCCGGGCTCGTGCCCCGGCTGCTGGACGCCGAGCAGTCCAACTCCTCGCTGGTGTACGGCGACGCGTACATCCTGAAGCTCTTCCGGCGCATCCAGCCGGGCGTCAACCCCGACCTGGAGCTGTCCGGCGCGCTGGCCGAACAGGGCTGCCGTCGCGTACCGGCCCCGGTGGCCTGGTTCCGGACGACGCATCCCTGGGAGGCCACGCTCGGTGTGCTGCAGCCGTTCCTGCGGGACGCCTCCGACGGCTGGACGCTCGCGCTGGACGCGCTGGCCTCGGGCGGCGACTTCACGGCGGAGGCCCGTCAGCTGGGGCGGGCGACGGCGGAGGTGCATCTGGCGCTGGCCTCGGCCTTCCCCTCCCGGGCCCACGGCGAGAACGGGCGTACGGCGGCGGCGATGACCGAGCGCCTGGAGATCGCCGCGCACTTCGTCCCCGCGCTCCAGCCCTACGTCCCAGGACTGCGCACCGCCTTCGGCGCCCTCGCCAGCTGCGACCCCGGGCCGCCCGCCCAGCGCATCCACGGCGACCTGCACCTGGGACAGGTGCTGCGGGCCGGCCGGGAGTGGTTCGTCATCGACTTCGAGGGCGAACCGTCCCGCCCGCTCGCCGAACGGCGCGGCCTGCACTCGCCGGTGCGGGACATCGCCGGCATGCTGCGCTCCTTCGACTACGCCGCCCGGCAGCGCCGCCCGTGGCGTCCGGAGTGGGCGCGCCGCTGCCGGGAGGCCTACTGCGCGGGCTATGCCGCCCTCGCGGGCTGGGACCCGCGCAAGAAGCACGGCCTGCTGCGTGCGTATGAGACCGACCGCGCCGTGTACGAGGTGCTGTACGAGGCCCGGCATCGACCCGACTGGTTGCCCGTACCGATGGCGGCGATCGAACGCCTCGCCGTGAGAGGAGCCTGACCCATGGCCCTGCACGAGACCTCGCGCCCCGAGTCGGCCGGACCGGGCCGGCCCGCCGCCGCGCCTGCCCTGGACCCGGCCGACCGTGAGCGCCTGCTGTCGGGCGCCCACCACGATCCGCACGCGCTGCTCGGCGCGCATCCCGTCCCGGGCGGGATCGCCGTGCGGGCGCTGCGCCCCTTCGCGCGTGCGGTGAGCGTCATGGTCGACGGCGAGCGCACCGGGCTCGTCTCGGAGGGCGGCGGCCTGTTCTCCTGCGTTCTGCCGCTGGATGCGATCCCCGCGTACACGCTGCTGGTGTCGTACGCCGAGGACGGGTCCGACGAGCGCGAGGTCCATGACCCGTACCGCTTCCTGCCCGCCCTCGGCGAGCTCGACCTCCATCTCGTCCGCGAGGGCCGGCACGAGGAACTGTGGAAGGCGCTCGGTGCCGAGCCGATGACCCACCAGGGCGTGGCCGGCACCCGCTTCACCGTGTGGGCGCCGAACGCCCGGGGCGTGCGGGTGGCCGGGGACTTCACCTGCTGGGACGGGACGGCGTTCCCGATGCGGTCCCTCGGGGCGTCCGGGGTGTGGGAGCTGTTCCTGCCGGGCATCGGCGAGGGCACCCGGTACAAGTTCGAGATCACCTCCCGGTACGGTCACCGCTTCCTCAAGGCCGACCCCATGGCACGCCGTGCGGAGGTCCCGCCCGACACGGCGTCGATCGTGCACGCCTCCCACTACGAGTGGGGCGACGAGAGGTGGATGGCGCACCGGGGTGACGTCCCGGTGCACCAGGCCCCCTTCTCGGTCTACGAGGTTCACCTCCCGTCGTGGCGGCCGGGCCTGACGTACCGCGGGCTCGCCGAGGAGCTGCCCGCGTACGTCAAGGACCTCGGTTTCACCCATGTCGAGTTCATGCCGGTCGCACAGCACCCCTTCGACGGTTCCTGGGGCTACCAGGTCACCGGCTTCTACGCGCCGACCGCCCGGCTCGGTACGCCCGACGACTTCAAATACCTGGTGGACGCCCTGCACCAGGCCGGCATCGGCGTGATCGTGGACTGGGTACCGGCCCATTTCCCCAAGGACGACTGGGCGCTGGCGCGCTTCGACGGAGACCCGCTGTACGAGCCCGGAGACTCGCGGCGTGCCGAGCATCCGGACTGGGGGACGTTCGAGTTCGACTACGGACGTACCGAGGTGCGCAACTTCCTCGTCGCCAACGCCACGTATTGGTGCGAGGAGTTCCACATCGACGGGCTCCGGGTGGACGCGGTCGCCTCCATGCTCTACCTCGACTACTCGCGGGACTCCGGGCAGTGGGCGCCGAACGTGTTCGGCGGGCGGGAGGACCTGGACGCGATGGCGTTCCTGCAGGAGATGAACGCGACCGTGTACCGGCGCAACCCGGGGGTCGTCACGATCGCGGAGGAGTCGACCGCCTGGGAGGGGGTGACCCGGCCGACCGACAGCGGCGGGCTGGGGTTCGGGCTGAAGTGGAACATGGGCTGGATGCACGACTCGCTGCAGTACATCGCCAAGGAGCCGGTGCACCGCAAGTACCACCACAACGAGATGACGTTCTCGATGGTGTACGCCTACAGCGAGAACTACGTCCTGCCGATCTCCCACGACGAGGTGGTCCACGGCAAGCAGGCGCTGGTCTCCAAGATGCCGGGCGACTGGTGGCAGCGACGCGCCAACCACCGCGCCTACTTGGGCTTCATGTGGGCCCACCCCGGCAAGCAGCTCCTCTTCATGGGCCAGGAGTTCGCCCAGGGCGCGGAGTGGTCGCAGGCGCACGGTCCCGAGTGGTGGCTGCTGGATCCCGGGTACGCGTCCGCGGGTGACCATCGTGGTGTGCAGGACCTGGTCCGTGACCTCAACACGTTCTACCGGGCCACTCCTGCCCTGTGGGAGCGGGACACCGACCCCGGCGGCTTCCAATGGGTACTCGGCGACGCCGCCGAGGACAACGTCTTCGCCTTCCTCCGGTTCGGCGCCGACGGCGACGTCCTGCTCGCCGTCTCCAACTTCTCCCCTGTCGTCCGTCACGACTACCGCCTCTGGGTGCCGGACCATATCGACGTCTGGCAGGAGACCCTCAACACCGACGCCGCGCACTACGGCGGCAGCGACGTCACCAACCCCGACCCGCTCAAGCCGGAGGACGGGCACATTCGGCTGACGTTGCCTCCACTCGCCACGGTGTGGTTGTCGCCTTGATCCCGTGAGCCCGGGTCGGTGGGGCTCAGAGGATCAGGATGAGGGCGTAGACCAGGAAGAAGGCGGCGATCAGGGCCGCGAGCACGAGGATCAGGGCCAGGGGCGCCTTGGCCCAGCCCTTGGGCGGATTGTGTGTCTCCCGGGGGCCCGCGCCGGGCATGCTGCTCTCCGCGGGCGGGGTCTCGCCGGGAGGTACGCTCCCGCCGGGCTCGAGGCCGGTGGTGCGCTCGGGCTCCGGATCGGGGTTCGGACGGTGGTTCGGGGCGGAATTCGGATCAGGGTTCGCATATGTCATGCCACCCGAGTTCCCCCACTGCGCCTAGATCACCGAACGGGGTCAATTGTCAGATCCGGGCACCGCGCGCTCTCAGCTGGGCTAGATTCGGGCAGCGCCGATAACAGTACTCATCGGTGACGTCACACCCGGTACGCATCAGGAGCAGCGCATGCGCGATCTCGGCCTCGCTCCCCCGACCGTCACACCTCTGACCGGCGGGCTCGCCGACAGCGTCTTCGAGACGGCGGCCCTCGCTCCCACACTGCCGATGCTCGCGCGCCGCCCCGATCCCTCCTCCACCACCTGGGAGGAGGTGTCCGCCGTGGAACTGCGCGACGAAGTGACCGATCTGGCCAAGGGGCTGATCGCGTCCGGGATCTCGCCGGGACACCGCGTGGCCATCATGGCGCGCACACGTTACGAGTGGACGGTGCTCAGCTACGCGCTCTGGGCGGTGGGCGCCGAGGTGGTCCCGATCTATCCGACGGCATCGCGCGACCAGGTCGAGTGGATCCTGCGGGACGCCGAGTGCGTGGCCGTCGTCGTCGAGGACGAGCAGGCGATCATGACGGTCGGCTCCGTGTGCGGATCGCTGCCGCAACTGCGCCATGTCTGGCAGCTGGACACGGGAGGGCTCGGGCAGCTCGTGGAGCGGGGCGAGTTCATTCCGCTCACCACGGTCGAGTCGCTGCGCCGCATCGTGCTGCCGGACTCCACCGCCGCGGTCATGTACACCTCCGGCACTACGGGCCGTCCCCTGGGCTGCGCGCTGAGCCACCGCGGTCTGGCGAGCCCCTGCGACACGCTCCTCGCCGGCTGGGGCCACACGGTGATCCCGCCCGGCGAGCAGCAGGGGTCGGTGCTCGCCTTCCTGCCCTTCTCCCATGTGTACGGCCTCCTGGTGCAGGCCATGTGCATCCGCGGCGGAATGCTGATGGGGCACGAGCCCGACCTCAACGAGGCCGCACTGTCGTCGGCGCTGCGCACCTTCCGGCCGACCTGGTTCTGCGCCGTACCGTCGATCTTCGAGAAGATCTACAAGAACTTCCTGCGGGCGGCCCAACAGACGGGCCGCGGCGCGCTGTTCGAGCGGGCCGCCGACACGGCACGGGACTTCGCGGCGGCCCTGGAACGGCAGCGGTTGGGCGGCGGCCCCGGGCCCGGTTTCGATCTGCGGCTGCAACACGCCCTGTACGAGCGGACGGTGTACCGCAAGCTGCGGGCCGCGCTGGGCGGCAGGGTGTGCCGGGCGACGTCCGGCGGTTCGCCCCTGAACCGTGAACTCTCCCTGTTCTACGAGGGCATCGGCATCTACGTGAACGACGCCTACGGGCTCACCGAGACCTCCGGCGGGGTGACCGCGCAGCCGGTGGGCCGGGAGATGTCGGGGACGGTCGGGCAGGCCCTGCCGGGCGTGGACATCCGGGTGGCCGACGACGGGGAGATCCTGGTGCGGGGGCCGTCGGTGTTCCAGGGCTACGTCAACGACGAGGCCTCGACATGGGCAGCGCTGCGCGGTGGCTGGCTGGCCACCGGGGATCTGGGGCGTTTGGACTCCGACGGCTATCTGACGATCACGGGGCGCAAGAAGGACGTCATCATCACGAGCAGCGGCAAGAGCGTCTCCCCGGCGCTCCTGGAGCAGCGCCTGCGACAGCATCCGATGATCCATCAGGCCGTGGTCGTGGGCGACAACCGGCCCTGCATCGGTGCGCTGATCACCCTGGACCCGGACTTCCTGGCGTTCTGGCGCGAGTCGCTCGCGGTGCGCAGCGACGCGCGGATCCGGGAGGCGCGGGAGGAGAACGCGCTGCGGGAGGAGCTCGCCCGGGCCGTGGCCGCCGCCAACAGCGCGGTGTCCCGCTCGGAGTCCATCCGCGTGTTCCGGGTGCTGCCGGAGCCCTTCGACGTGGCCAGCGGCTTGCTGACACCGTCGATGAAGCTGCGCCGGGACGCGATCGTGCGGCACTACGCGCCGCAGATCGACGCGATGTACCAGGCCCGCTCGCGCGCGCCCCGGGAACACGTGGTGGACGAGCTGGCGCACTGGGACGACGCGGACAACGTCTTCCGCTGAGCGGCGAGCGCCGAGCGCCGAGCGCCGAGTGGAGCTATTCGCCGGTGGTGAGCCTTACGACGTTCGACTGCTCGCCGAGGACGAAGGCGCGGATGCGGTAGGTGGCGTGCTGCTCTCCCGGCAGGGGGACGAACTCGGTGGCCTCGGTGTTCGGGGCGAGCACGGCTACCGGGTCGTACCGGTCGCTGTTCTTCTTGCGGAGCTCCAGGAGGAAGCCGTCCTCGTCGGCCAAGTGGTCGGTCCAGGTGAAACGGATGCGGTCCGGCTGGTCGAGCCGGACCGGCCGGACGGTGGGGCCCCGGTAGGACCGCAGCCGGTAGTGGAAGGTGGTGTGCGGCATGAGGTCGGGGTGGCGGTAGCTCGTCACCTGGGGGGCGAGGTACCGCAGGACGGTGTACGGACCGGCTTCCTCGGTCGCGAACTCCAGGACGTGGCCCGCGATGCCGGGTCGGGTGTCCCGCCAGTCGAGGTCGATGTCCGTGGGTGTCGTGAGGACACCTCGCAGCGGCTGTTCGGCGTCGGCCGTGCCGGCCGTGCAGGCCGACAGCGCCAGGAGCAGCGCTGCCGACGCTGCGATGCGCGCCTTTCCTCGCATACGGCGCCGCTACTTGCGCCAGAAGCGGATGTTGCTCCACTCCACGGTGGCCGGCCCGCTGCCGCTGTTGGTGCGGTAGGCGCCGAACTTGTCGTAGAAGCTGCCGCCGGGGCTCGCATAGGTGTGCTCGAGCGAGCCGTTGATGTAGGTGCGGTGCTCGACGCCGACCTGGTGGACCGTGTTGACGCGGACGGTCGCGCCGACTGTCCCGGCATTGGAGAGTGTCGTGCCGCCGTGCACCGCGTACAACCTGCCGCCGCGTTCGACGGCGAGCATGAAGTACGGGCCGGAGGCGGACTCGTTGAAGGTCTGCTTGAGGCTGATCCGGGTGCCGCTGAGGCTGGTGATGCGGAAGTAGCCCTCGAACTGGCGCGTTCCTCCGGTGTAGGTGGCGTAGCGCCGTTCAGCCCGTTGGTCACCGCTCGCGGTGGAGCAGGTGAGCCGGAACGTCAGGCCGTCGACCTGGCCGCAGCCGCGCTCCTGCACGGAGTAGCCGGGTGAGACCGACTGCCAGCCGCCGGGCTCGACTTCGGCGAAGGCCTGCGGGGCGGCGAGCAGAGATGTGGCGCACAGCGCCGAGGTGACGGTGAAGGTGCGCAGGCGTGCGAGCATCCTGCCTCCTGTCCGAGGTGGGGGTGGGCCGCACGTCACGCACGCTGGTCACGCGCACTGGCACATCGGTCACGTACATGAACTGCGGACCCTGACTTGGACGAGCGACTGGCACGCTAGGTCCAGACCAATCAACCGTCAAGAGATCACGCGTACATGTCTTTCGCTTCCGAACCGGTGTGCCCTCGCGCAGGTTGGGGCAGGGTGGCTGTCGACGGGTTCATCTGCCTGCCGCACCCGGCTGGCGGAACGACCGGTGGCGCGGTGGGATCGGTGCGTGCGAAGCAGCGATCCAGGGGCAGGCGAACGACGTCGAGGCAGACCGCCTGGAGCCGCAGAAGGGAAGATCACCGTGACACGACCCAGGATCCTGGTGGTTGGCGCAGGCTTCGCCGGAGTCGGCTGCGTTCGCCGACTGGAACGCAAACTCTCCCCGGACGAAGCCGAGATCACCTTGGTGACGCCGTCCTCCTACCAGCTCTACCTGCCACTTCTGCCCCAGGTCGCCTCCGGCGTCCTGACCCCACAGTCGATCGCCGTGTCACTGCGCCGCAGCCGCAAGTACCGCACCCGGATCATCCCGGGCGGCGCCATCGGCGTGGACCTCGCGGCCAAGACCTGCGTCATCCGCACCATCACCGACGAGGTCGTCAACGAGCCGTACGACTACATCGTGCTGGCCCCCGGAAGCATCACCCGCACGTTCGACATCCCGGGGCTCACCGACAACGCGTACGGCATGAAGACGCTCGCGGAGGCCGCCTACCTCCGCGACCACGTCATCTCCCAGCTGGACCTCGCCGACGCCAGCCACGATCCGGCCGAGCGGGCCGCACGGCTGCAGTTCGTGGTGGTCGGCGGCGGTTACGCGGGCACCGAGACCGCCGCGTGCCTGCAGCAGCTCACCCACAACGCGGTCAAGCGCTATCCGCGGCTCGACCCGAAGCTGATCCGGTGGCATCTGATCGACATCGCGCCGAGGCTGATGCCCGAGCTCGGCGAGAAGCTGGGCAGTGACGCCCAGGAGATCCTGCGCAAGCGTGGCATCGAGATCTCGCTGGGCGTGTCCATCGCGAAGGCGGGTCCCGACGAGGTCACCTTCACCGACGGCCGCGTCATTCCCACCCGGACCCTGATCTGGACCGCCGGTGTCGTCGCCAGCCCGCTCATCGGCACGCTCGGCGCGGAGACCGTCCGGGGGCGGCTCGCGGTCACGGCCGAGATGAACCTGCCGGGCCACGACGGTGTGTTCGCCCTCGGCGACGCCGCCGCGGTGCCCGACGTGGCGAAGGAGGAGGAGGGCGCGGTCTGCCCTCCTACCGCCCAGCACGCCATGCGCCAGGGCAAGGTCGTCGCCGACAACGTCATCGCGTCCCTGCGCAACCAGCCGCTGCGGCCGTACAAGCACAAGGATCTCGGCCTGGTCGTCGATCTCGGCGGCCGCGACGCCGTCTCCAAGCCCCTCGGCATCGAACTGAAGGGCCTGCCCGCCCTCGCCGTCGCCCGCGGCTACCACTGGTCGGCACTGCGCACCAACGTCGCCAAGACCCGCGTCATGACGAACTGGCTGCTCAACGCCGTCGCGGGGGACGATTTCGTGCGCACCGGGTTCCAGTCCCGCAGGCCGGCCAAGCTGAAGGACTTCGAGTTCGTCCACGCGTATCTGACGCCGGAGCAGCTGCGGGCGCAGGTCACCGGGGAGCACGGCGCCGACGGGGCGGACGGGGCGGACGGGGCGGACGGGTGAGGTGACGGCCTCGGCCGAGCCCCGTTCGTGGCGTAAGTGGGGAGAGTGCGGGAGAAGGAGCGGAAGAGAGTACGGCGGCGTGAGGGCAGCGTGAGGGCAGTGGGACGGCCGGTGCGGGCGCGACTGCGTGACCGTGTCGCGGCCTCGGACCCCGGACTGCTGCGGCTGACCGCCGGGCTGCGCACGGCGGGCGCGATCGCCCTCGCGGTCGCCGTGCTCGCCCTGCTGGGCACCGATGTGACCCACCTGGTGGCGGGGGCGCTGGCGGCGATGGTCGCCACCTTCGCCATCCGGGAGAAGCAGCGCGGACAACAGGCGGGCACGCTCGCCCTCGGCCTGCCGGTGGCGCTGGCGTCCATGACCTTGGCAGCGGCTCTGCACAGCCATGTCGTGGCCGGCGACCTCGTCTTCGTCGCGCTCATCTTCTGTGCCGTCTACGGCCGCAGGTTCGGCGACCGCGGCACCGCGCTCGGCCTGATCGGCTTCCAGATCTACTTCGTGTCCCTGTTCGTCGGCGCCACCGTCTCCGGTCTGCCCGAGCTGTACGGGGCTGTCGCCGTGGCCTTCGCGTGCAGCGCGCTGGTGCGTTTCGCGCTCGTACCCGAGACCCCGACAGGGGTCCTCGAGCGGCTGCGCGGGGCCTTCCGCGCCCGGCTGGCCCAGTTGCTGTCCGCGCAGCTCGACCTGCTGGACGCCGGTCCGGACGAAGCGGACCGGGCGCTGGAGCGCGTACGCGAGGGCACCGCGCGGCTGCACGAGACGGCGCTGCTGATCCAGGGCCGGCTGGCGGAGGGAACCGCCGACGAGGCCGTGGCCCGACTCGTCCAACGGCGCGTCGCGGACGCCGAGATCGCCGCCGAGCGGCTGGGGCTGTCGCTGCTCGCCGCACGCGGCGCCGAGCGGGCGGACACGCTGGCGCTGCATCTGCCGGGAGCGCCCTTCCCCTCGGGCGGCCGACTGCCCGTGCGGGAGGAGGGGACCGTCGCGCTGAGACGTGACCTCCAGGCGCTGCGCCTGCTCGTCCTGCGTCCGGTCGGCCAGGCCACCGGAACCGCCCTGTCCCGTGTCCGCAACCGGCTCCTCGACTACCGCGAAGAGGAGAACCTGCCCGACGCATCCCCCGCGGTGCAGGACGCCTTCCGGGCCGTCGGCGAGGCCGCCCGCGCTGTCCTCGGGCTGCGGATCGCCCTCGGCGGACCCCAGGACGAGTCGGACGACACCCCGGCCACGGCCCGTTCGCGCGAGGAACTGGACGCGGAGGACGCCGTGCTCGACGCCGACGCCGACGCGGAGGACGCCGAGGAGAAGCCCACCGGGCTGCGGCGGCCCACCACGCGTGCCGCCGTGCAGGTGGCCGTCGGGTCGACGCTGGCCATGGTGGGCGGCGAGCTGCTGTCCCGTGACCGCTGGTACTGGGCGGTGCTGACCTGCTGGATCGTGTTCCTCAACACCGCGTCCACGGGCGAGATCCTGGTCAAGGGCTACCGCCGCCTGCTGGGCACCGTGCTCGGCGTCCTGGCCGGCATCGTGCTGGCGGGTGCCGTCGGGCACCACACCTGGACGGCGTTCGCGCTGGTGCTGCTGTTCGTCTTCGCGATGTTCTACTCGGCACCGCTGTCCTACACGCTGGTGTCGTTCTTCGTCACCGCGGCGCTCGGGCTGCTCTACACCCTGCTGCACACCTACAGCCTCTCGGTGCTCGTGCTGCGCATCGAGGAGACGGCGCTCGGCGCGGCCTGCGGGGTGATCGCGGCCGCACTGGTCCTGCCGGTGCAGACGGACCGCCGTACGAACGAACTCCTCGCCACGGTCCTGGAACGGCTCGGGGGCGTCACCCGCAGCGCCGTCGAGCAGCTCAGCGGCGGGCCTCCTCTCGACCTGCTCGACCAGGCGCGCGACCTGGACCAGGCGCTGGCAGATCTGCGAGCCGCCACCCAGCCGCTCACGCATCCGGTCACGCCGCTGCGGGCCCGGCGGGATACCGCACGCTACGTCGTCGCGCTGCTGGAGACGTGCGCGTACCACGCGCGTGCCCTGGCCGCGACCGCCGAGCTGCTGCCCACCCACCCCTCGATCGCGGCGGACCCCCGGCTGCGCCGGGCCGCGGCACGCATCGCGCACAACATCGAGACGATCGCCGCTCACGTCACCGACGAACACGCAACGGCCCGGATCGAGACCGGCCCGAGCATCGCCTCGCTCCTCGGACCGGCCGCCCCCGGCGCACCTCGCTACGGCAGGGTCACCGACCGCGTCCTGCGGCACCTGCAACGTCTCGACGAGGGGGTGGCCGGTCTGGCCCGTCCGCTGGGGGTGCCGGTGAAGGCGTCGGACGGATGAATGCTCAACGGGCCGATACCGGGGTACGCGGATGACATGACCGATGTCGTGGACTCAGACGAACTGATGCGGCGCATGCAGCGCGCCAGGGCCTGCGCCCGGCAGGAGGAGCGGACGTGGCGGGCGAGGAGCGAGCAGCTGCGGTCGGCCGACCCCGACGGGGCCCGCGACGCCGCCGTACGGACACTGGCCTACGAGGCCGTCGTCACGGTGCTGGAGGAGATCCTGACCCCGGGCAAGCACTCCGAGCGGCCCTGAAACACGGATCGAAGTGAAACGGGTCACGTAACCCGGTTTCGGCTACGCGGAACCCTCGTAGATGGTTTACGGTTCATCCATAAGTGGTCACGGGGTAGACCGTACAAGTCCCCCCTGCACCACCACCTACGGCCCTGGCTGGCCTCCCCCGTCCGGCCAGGGCTTTTTAATGCCCTCGGCGACCCGCCGCGCGCAGACTCCCGGCCGAAACCGCCCTCCGCCGAGGTGCTCAGGGCGGCGGCAGCAGCTGAAATGGATCCAGGGAAAGCCCCGGAACCCCAGTCGCCGGTGAGGAGCCCCTTGTCATGACCAAAGCGATCAAATTGCTGACGGCACTTCCACCACCTCAGCGTGAGCGCCTGATGTCGCTGGCCCGGGAGGTCTCCTTCCCGGAGGACGCCCGGATCTTCGAGGCGGGCGGCACGGCCGACCGCTTCTGGGTCATCCGCTCCGGCGCCGTCTCACTCGACCAGCGCGTGACGTCGATCCAGCGGGTGACCGTGGCCAGCCTCGGCGCGGGCGATCTGCTCGGCTGGTCCTGGCTGTTCCCGCCGTACCAGTGGGACTTCGGCGCGGAGGCCTTCAGCCCTGTGCGTGCCTACGAGTTCGAGGCGGCGGCGGTGCTGCGGCTCTGCGAGGAGGATCCGGGGCTCGGGATGTCGTTGGTGCGGCATGTCGCCGAAATCCTCGCGCACCGGCTGGAGATGACCCGGGGCAAGCTGATGGAGCAGTACGGGCAGCACCGGCGCAGTGTGCTCTGAGCGTCAGACGCGGTAGCGGCGCAGGGCGGGCAGCGCGGCGGCCAGGACCAGCATGACCGCGACCACGAGCAGCCCGCCGCCCACGGTCGCCGTACGTGCGCCGAAGGCCGAGCCGACCGTGCCGTGCAGGACGTCGGCGAGGCGTGGGCCGCCCGCGACGACGACCGTGAAGACGCCCTGCATCCGCCCGCGCATCTCGTCGCTGGCGGCGGACAGCAGGATCGCCCCGCGGAAGACCATCGAGACCATGTCGGCGACTCCGGCGAGGGCCAGGAACATCACCGCGAGCCACAGGCTGCCGCTCAGCCCGAAGCCGGTGATGGCGGCGCCCCAGGCGACGACGGCGCCGATCACCATCCAGCCGTGCCGGCGAGCCCGGGAGAACGTGCCGGAGAACAGCCCGCCGGCCACCGCGCCGATCGGGATCGCCGCGAACAGCAGGCCGAGGGCCAGCCCCTCGCCGTACGACGCGTAGGTCTGGCTCGCGAGTTGGGGGAACAGGGCGCGGGGCATGCCGAAGACCATCGCGACGACGTCGGCCAGGAAGGACAGCAACAGCACCTTGTGCAGGGCGATGTAACGGAAGCCCTCGGCGATCTCGCGCACACCGGCGCGCCGCTTCGTGGTGGTCGTCCCGCTCGCCAGGGGCGGCAGTGCGGGCAGCCGCAGCACCGCCCAGACCGTGACGCACAGGGCCAGCGCGTCGATGAGGTACAGCTCGGCCAGGCCGATGACGGGTATGAGCACCCCGGCCAGCAGCGGTCCGACGACCTGGCCGGTCTGCATGACGGTGGAGCCGAGGGCGCTCGCGGCGGGCAGTTCGTCGGCGGGCACCAGACGGGCGATGGAGGCGTTGCGGGCCGGGGCGTTGAGCCCCCAGAACGCCTGCTGCACGGCGAGCAGCACCATCAGCGCGGTCACCGACTCGAGGCCGGTGACGGCCTGCAGCCAGAACAGCACGGAGGTGACGGCGATGCCGCTGTTGGTGATCAGCAGGAGTTTGCGCCGGTCCATGGTGTCGGCGACGGCCCCGCCCCACAGGGCGAACACCACGAGCGGCAGCAGTCCGGCGAGGCTCGCGGCGCCTACCCAGGCCGAGGAGCCGGTGATGTCGTAGATCTGCTTGGGCACGGCGACCGCGGTGAGCTGGCTGCCGACGGCCGTGACGATGGTCGAGGACCACAGGCGGCGGTACGCCGGGCGGCGCAGCGGCCGGGTGTCCATGGCCCAGCGGCGCCAGCCGCGCCGCTTGGGCGGCACCGAAGAGGGGTCCTTCTCCTGATGTTCGGTACTGCTCTCGCTGGTGTCCACACGCTTCCTGGATGCTCGTTACATCTTTCTCGTCCGGGATCACTATCGCAGCACCGGGCGGGAGTTGGGGTCCGTGTCTCAGCTTCCGGCGATCAGGCCGACACCCAGGGCGATCATCGTCGCGGCGACCAGTCCGTCCAGCACGCGCCAGGCCACGGGCTTCGCGAGGTGACGGCTCAGCAGCCGCGCCCCGAAGCCGAGGGCGGCGAACCAGCACAGGCTGGCGAGTGCGGCACCGAGCCCGAACGTCCAGCGCATCGGGCCGCGGTCGGCGGCGACCGTGCCGAGCAGGAAGACGGTGTCGAGGTAGACGTGCGGGTTGAGCCAGGTCAGCGCGAGGCAGGTCAGTACAGCCCGGCGCCGTGATCCCGCCACGTCACCGTCGGTGAGCAGGGCGCCGCTGGGCCGGAACACCCGGCGGGCGG
Source organism: Streptomyces cyaneus (assembly GCF_004028635.1). Taxonomy (GTDB): domain Bacteria; phylum Actinomycetota; class Actinomycetes; order Streptomycetales; family Streptomycetaceae; genus Streptomyces; species Streptomyces cyaneus. The sequence goes on from NZ_RQJW01000003.1 coordinate 271,084, forward strand.
CGAGAGCGCCGTAGCAGAGCAGGAACGCCCCGCCGATCCAGGCGACCGCCGTCAGCACGCCGGGCCACGCCACGACCACCGCGCCGACGCCGGCCACTCCCAGGGTGATCAGGAGCGCGTCGGACAGGGCGCAGATGCCGACGACGGCGAGGACCGCGTCGCGGCGGATCCCCTGGCGCAGGACGAAGGCGTTCTGGGCGCCGATGGCGACGATCAGGGAGAGGCCGGTGCCGAATCCGGCGGCCGCGGTGGTGAGGGCGTTGGTCATGACATCGACGCTAAGGAAACGATCACTTCAAGTACAGCTAAAGATTCTTACTTATCATTAGCGCTGCTGAAGGTAGAGATGGAGACGGAGATGAAGACAGAACTCACGGAGCTCCCCCTCGACCAGGTACGCACCCTGCTCGCGGTGGTGGACGAGGGCACCTTCGACGCGGCCGCCGCCGCGCTGCATGTGACGCCGTCGGCGGTGAGCCAGCGGGTGAAGGCGCTGGAGCAGCGCACGGGGCGGGTGCTGCTGGTGCGGACGAAGCCGGTGCGGCCGACCGAGTCGGGTGAGGTCGTCGTCCGGTTCGCCCGCCAGCTGGCGCGGCTGGAGCGCGACGCGCGGGCCGAGCTCGGCATGAGCGGCGCCGGGGAGGCGACCCGGGTGTCGATCGCGGTCAACGCGGACTCGCTGGCGACCTGGTTCCTGCCGGCCCTCACGCGCGTGCCTCAGGAGCCATGGCTCAGCTTCGAGCTGCGGCGGGAGGACGAGAGCCGTACGGCGTCGCTGCTGCGGGAGGGCCTGGTGATGGCCGCGGTGACCTCGTCACCGGATGCCGTGGCGGGGTGTTCCGTGCGCGCGCTGGGCCGGATGCGCTATCTGGCCGCGGCGAGCCCGGAGTTCACCGAGCGGCATCTCGGCGGCGCGCTGCGGGACGCACTGGTTCAGGCGCCGGTGATGGCTTTGGACCGCAGCGACGATCTCCAGGACACCTTCGTCCGCAGACTCCGCCGCAGCCGCACCGGCGCGAGTGCCGTACGGCACTACGTCCCCACCTCGGAGGGCTTCCTGTCGGCCGTGGCCGCGGGAATGGGCTGGGGCATGATCCCCGAGTCCCAGGCGGAGCCCCTCCTGCGGGACGGCCGCCTCGTGCAGCTCGCCCCGGAGCGCCCGGTCGACGTCCCGCTGTACTGGCAGCAATGGAAGCTGCACTCACCGGCACTGGTCGCGGTGGCGGAGGCGGTAACGGCAGCGGCGACAGAGGCGCTCCGCCGGTAGTGCCGCGCCATACCGTTCTTCGTCCGCGGGACCACTGTGGCTGGTCGCGCCCACGCGGCGGAGCCGCAGATCGATACAGCCCCGCGCCCCTTCAGGGCGCTGCGGAACCGCTGACCGGCAACTGGGCGGCGGCACTGTCCAGCAGCATCTCCAGCGCCGTCGGATAAGCGCTGTTCACCATCCGGGCAGCCAGCAAAGGCGCCGCCTCGGCGATCCGCGGATAGACGGCACGGGGCAACCGACCGTACGTAGAGCGCCACACGTCCTCGTCAGCACGCAGCGACTCGCGGGGCAACGCCAGCGACGCCGCGTCGAGCGCGGCGAAGGCCAGCGTCTGGTCGATGAAGGCGTGGTAGATGCGCACGGTGTCCGGCAGCGGAAAGCCGGCGGTGCGCAGGATGTCCAACACGGCCTCGTCGGCGGCGAGTTCGTTGGCCCGGCCGGTGACCCGGCTCGTCGTCAGCGCGGCGGCCTGCGGGTGGGCGACGTACGCGGCGTGGATGCGCAGCCCGACGGCGCGCAGGTCGGCCCGCCACTGTCCCGTCGGCTCCCAGCCGTCCAGCGCCTGGCCGATGAGGGCGTCGCCGATGGCGAGGGTCAGCTCGTCCATGCCGCGGAAGTAGCGGTACAGCGTGCTGGGGTCGGCGTCGAGGGCCAGGCCGAGGCGGCGGGCGGTGAGGCCGGCGCTGCCGTGTTCGCGCAGCATGCGCAGCGCCGTCTCGACGATCAGCCGCTCCGAGAGCACGGTGCCGCTCTTCGTGGGACGACGTCGGCGCCGCTTCTCTTCCGGAACGACCGGCTTCGGCACCATGATCTCCATCCTTCCACCCTTATGCCAACGCCATTGACCTTACGTGAACGGGCGGCGTTGTATCTCCGGCGGGGCCCCACCACGTCGTAGACCTTCTAGACCTTCTAGACCTTGTTGACCTTCAGCCGAGGGAGTCTTGTCATGCGTGTACTGCTCGTGGGCGCCGGCGGGGTGGGTACCGCCGCCACCCGGATCGCGGCCCGGCGTCCGTTCTTCGAGACGATGGTGGTCGCCGACTACGACCTGGCGCGTGCCGAGGCGGCCGTGGCGGCGCTCGGCGGTGACGCCCGGTTCCGGGCCGAGCGCGTCGACGCCGGTGACGAGGCGGCGGTGGCCGCGCTGCTGGAGCGGCACGCGTGCGACGTGCTTCTCAACGCCACCGACCCGCGGTTCGTGATGCCGCTGTTCCAGGCCGCGCGCACGGCCGGGGCCACGTATGTCGACATGGCGATGTCGCTGTCGAAGCCGCATCCGCAGCGGCCGTACGAGGAGTGCGGGGTCAAGCTGGGCGACGCCCAGTTCGGGCAGGCCGCCGACTGGGAGAAGGCGGGCGCCCTGGCGCTCGTGGGCATGGGGGTGGAGCCCGGTCTGTCGGACGTCTTCGCCCGGTTCGCCGCGGACGAACTCTTCGACCAGATCGAGGAGATCGGCGTCCGCGACGGCGCGAACCTCACCGTCGACGGCTACGACTTCGCCCCGTCCTTCAACATCTGGACGACGATCGAGGAGTGCCTCAATCCGCCGGTGGTCTACGAGAGCGGCCGCGGCTGGTTCACCACCGAGCCCTTCAGCGAGCCCGAGGTGTTCGACTTCCCCGAGGGGATCGGCCCGGTCGAGTGCGTGAACGTGGAGCACGAGGAGGTGCTCCTGGTCCCGCGCCGGGTCGACGCGCGCCGGGTGACCTTCAAGTACGGTCTGGGCGAGGAGTTCATCGGCACCCTGAGGACGCTGCACCTGCTGGGCCTGGACCGCACCGAACCGGTGACCGTGCAGAGCGCCGCCGGGCCGGTCGAGGTCTCGCCCCGGGACGTCGTCGCCGCGTGTCTGCCGGACCCGGCGACGCTGGGCGAGCGGATGCACGGCAAGACCTGTGCCGGCACCTGGGTGCGGGGCGTCAAGGACGGCAAGGCGCGGGAAGTGTATCTCTACCACGTGGTCGACAACCAGTGGTCCATGAAGGAGTACGGCAGCCAGGCGGTGGTGTGGCAGACCGCCGTCAACCCGGTCGTCGCCCTCGAACTCCTCGCCACCGGTGCCTGGTCCGGCGCGGGCGTGCTGGGCCCGGAGGCCTTCCCGGCCCGCCCCTTCCTGGATCTGCTGACGGAATACGGCTCTCCGTGGGGCATGCGGGAACAGTGACCGAAATCGCCGGTGTCCAACGGGGTTTCACTCACGCATCGACAGGCGACTCGAAACCGAGTAATGCATCCACCGAGGGCACGTACGACGATCGCAGGTGACTTTGATGGACGACTGGCGAGACCACGCCGCCTGCCGCCATGAGGACCCCGACCTCTTCTACCCGATCGGCACATCCGGACCGATGCTGCTGCAGACGGAGCAGGCCAAGGCGGTCTGCCGACGCTGCTCGGTCCAGGAGCAGTGTCTGCGCTGGGCGCTCGACACGGAGCAGTTCATCGGGATCTGGGGCGGCACGAGCGAGAACGAGCGACGGGCGCTGCGGCGGCGGGCCCGACGAACCGGATGACCGGCGGATCAGTGCCAGACGCGTCGCGTCCGCGCGGCTCAGTCGGGCGCCGCGGCTCCCGGCAGCCGCAGCGTGAACACGGAACCGGCACCGGGCTCGCTGTCCACCTCGACCGTGCCCCCGTGCGCGGCGACCAGGTGCCGGACGATCGGCAGGCCCAGCCCGCTGCCTCCGGTACGTCGGCTGCGGGACTTCTCCGCGCGCCAGAACCGGTCGAAGACGTACGGCAGATCCTCGGGGTCGATGCCGGTCCCCGTGTCCGTGACCTGGAGGACCACGTCGTCGCCGGCGCGCCGGGCGGTGAGCGTGACGGTGCCGTCGGCCGGCGTGTGGCGCAGGGCGTTGGAGACGAGGTTGCCGAGTGCCTGGCGCATGCGGACGGGGTCGGCGTCCAGCCACGGGGTGCCGTCCGCTGCCGTACGCAGGCCGACGCCCGCCGTGTCGGCGGCGACGCGGTGGGCGGCGGCGACCTGGTCGAGGAGTTCGTCGGCTCGGACGGGCTCGCGGTGCAGGCGCAGGGTGCCGGCGTCGGCGGCGGCGAGGTCCTGGAGGTCGTCGATGACGCGTTGGAGGACGAGGGACTCGTCGTGCAGTGAGGCGAGCAGGGCGGGGTCCGGGTCGACGACGCCGTCCCGGGTGACTTCCAGCCAGCCGCGGATGTTGGTGAGCGGGCTGCGCAGTTCATGGGCGATGTCGCTGACCATCGCCTTGCGCTGGGCCTCCAACCGCTCGCGCCGCTCGGTTAGGTCGTTGAAGGCGGCGGCGAGGATGCCGGTCTCGTCGAGGGTGGTGACGGGGACGCGCACATGCAGCTCGGGCGGCTGCTGGGCCGCCTCCGTCAGCGCCCGCAGCGGCCGGACGAGCCGGGCGGCGACGACGGCGGTCACGGCCACGGTGACGGCCAGCACCAGCCCGGCGGCACCGACGACCTTGGCCTTGTTGGCCGGGGACATGTCGAACCGCACGGCGGTGGTGTCCCCACCGCCCAGGAAGAGTTCGGCGACGGGGGCGACGTACGGGTCGAGCTGGGCGCGGCGTGCCGCGTCGACGCACCGCTCGGCCTCGCGCACCGCCTCACGGTCGCCGGGCCTGGCGGCCTCGCCCAGGAGGTAGCGGGTGCCGAGGCGTTGTTCGGTCACGTCGACCGCGACGAACTTGTTCATGCCCCCACTCGTTCCGAGCTTGTCCAGGCATGCCTGGGAGCGCTCGGCCAGATCGGCCAGGGCCTTCTCCTCGGTCGGCGTGGGGGTGTTGAGCAGCCCGTCGGCGCACGCGTCGGGCACATGGCCGCCCGCGACGGGACCGTCGTGGTCCGTGACGACGGGGCGGCCGCTCGGCGTCTGGACGACCTCGGCGTCGTAGCCGTTGCGGGCGAAGCAGTTCTGCCGGACCAGGGCGAGCTTGTCCAGCCTGGCCCGCTCCGCATCCGTCACCCGGTACGGGCCCACCACCCGCGGATCGATGCCGCCGCGCTGTGCTCCGCGCTCCGTGTAGGTGTCGACGTGCAGGGGGTCGACGGTGGCGGCGGCGCGGGGTGGCAGGGAGGTGCCGGGCGGGGCCGAGTCGGCGATGGTCCTGCGGTCTGTGGTCGTCAGGGCGATACGGCGACCCGTGCGTGCCGACAGCGCCCGTACGGCGTCCTGCACTCCCCGCCACTCGGGGTGCGTCGCCGCGTAGCCGCTGAGCCGGGCCAGGACGTCCATGTCCTCCGCGAGGACCTGCCCCTGCTCCTCCCGCAGCGCCCGGGTGGTGGTCTCCACCGCCAGCCAGGCCGTGGCCGCCACCGAGCACACGGCGATCAGCACCGTGGCGATCAGCAGCCGGACCAGGAGGCGCTTGCGCAGCGGTACGCGCCGGTTCATCCGCGGCCGCCGCTGAGCTTGTAGCCGACGCCGAACACGGTCAGCAGCCGCACCGGCCTGCGCGGATCGGCCTCGATCTTCCTGCGCAGGTTCATGATGTGGACGTCGACGGCCCGTTCGGTGGAGGCCCGGTCGGTGCCCCGGGTGCATTCCAGCAACTGCCGCCGGGAGAAGACCCGTTCGGGTTCGGCGGCCATGGCGAGCAGGATCTCGAACTCGGCCGGCGTGCACTCGACGAAGGCCCCGTCGCAGCGCACCTCGTGCCGTACGGGGTCGACGGCGATGCCCGCCGCGCGCACCAGGGGTTCCTCCCGCCGGTCGGCGGCACGTCCGCTGCGCCGCAGCACCGTGCGGATGCGGGCCATCAGCTCACGCGGGCTGTACGGCTTGGTCATGTAGTCGTCGGCCCCGAGTTCGAGGCCGAGCAGTACGTCGTCCTCGGTCGAGCGCGCGGTCAGCATCAGCACGGGGATGTCGTCGTCGCGGCGCAGCACCCGGCACACGCCGAACCCGTCGATCACGGGGAGCATCAGGTCGAGGACGACCAGGTCGGGCCTGAGTCTGCGGGCGGCGTCGAGGGCAGCGGCCCCGTCGTGGACCACGGTGGCGGTGTGGCCCTCCGACAGCAGGGAGCGGCGTATGAGTTCGGCCTGCATCTCGTCGTCCTCGGCGACCAGCACATGTGCGCACACGCGGCGGATCCTAAGCGGTCGGGGGGATTTTCAGCGGGCCAGCGACTTGGCGTCGCCCATGACGACGACGGGATGCCGTTCGGGGTCCAGCGCCCGCAGCAGCTCCCGCATGTGCTCCCGCGCGATGCTGACACAGCCCTGGGTCGGCCCGTCGTGATCGACGTGCAGCCATATGCCACCGCCTCGGCCCGCGCCGAGCGGACGGGTCCAGTCGAGGGGCGAAGTGCCGGGCTTGCGGTTGTAGTCGATGGCGATCACGTAGTCGAAGGAGCCGGCAAGGGGCTCGCCTTCGAAGCCGGTGCCGGTGGCGGTGAATCCGACGCCGTGGTCGTACGGCAGCCTGGTCCCGGGGTCGCGGAGCAGGCCGCCGGCGTCCGTGAGCGTGAAGACCCCGATGGGTGAGCGCAGATCGCCGGCACGGTGGTGGTCGGTCCAGCCGCGCAGCGCGTTGTGGGCGGGCCGGCTGTCACCGGCCTCCCAGCCGGCGTCGGTGCGCTCGTACAGGACGACGGTGGACTGCGGGGAGTTCCTGCCGCGTCCGGTGACGACGACGGCCTGCCGGGTCTCGGAGGGCACCTCGGCCCACGTCTTGGGGCCCAGGCCGGGCAGTTGCCGCGGGGCGGCCCGCAGAGCGATCTCGGGTGTGGGAGTGCCCGTCGTGGGCGTGCCCGTCGCGGCCGTGGCGACGCCGGGCTCGTGAGCCGGTGTCGCCACGGCTCCGCCGCCGCATCCGGTCAACAACAGGGAGGCGGCCAGCAGCGCGGCACGAGGTCGGTCGGTGATCATGAGTCGACCTTGGCCGACAGTTGTGAGGAACTCGTCAGGACTCGGCAGGATCTACGGCTCGTTCGGCTTGCCCTCGCCGTAGACCCAGGTCCGCAGCAGCGCGTCCAGCTCCTTGCCCGACACGCGTTCCGCCAGCCGCACGAACTGCGCGGTCGTGCCGTGGCCGTCGCGGCGCTCGCCCGCCCACGTCCGCAGGATCCGGAAGAACGTCCGGTCGCCGACCGTCGTACGGAGCCGGTGAAGGGCCATGGCGCCGCGGGCGTACACGGGGACGCCGAAGATGTTCGCGCCGCTGCCCGGATCGCCGGGCGGGAACTCCCACAGAACGTCGTCCGCGGGGCGGGCGTACAGCGCGTCGAAGGTCTGCTGTGCGCTGTTGCCGCCGTGCTGCTCGCTGTAGAGCCAGTCGACGTAGGTCGCGAAGCCCTCGTTGAGCCAGATGTCCTTCCAACTGGTCAGGGACACGGAGTTGCCGAACCACTGGTGGGCGCTCTCATGGACGAGGGTGCTGAGGTTCGGCGCCCGGTCGTACACGGGACGCGTCTGGGTCTCCAGCGCGTACCCGACCTCCGGGGCCCGGTCCACGATCGAACCGGCGGCCCGGTACGGGTAGGGCCCGAAGAGCTTGCTCGCCCAGTCCAGGACGGAGGGCAGCTTCTTCAGTACGGGTGCCGCCTCGGCGGCCTCGCGCGGGTCGACGGCGTTGTAGACCCGGATGCCGTCGCGGGTGGTGTACTGCTCGACCTGGAACTTCCCCACGGTCGCCGTGGCGAGGTAGGCGGCCATCGGTTCGGGCTGGTGCCAGCGGAAGGTGGTCAGGCCGTTCGTCGTCCACTGCCCCAGGAGGACGCCGTTGGCGACGGCGGTGCGGCCCTTGGGGACGGTGATCGTGAAGTCGTACGACGCCTTGTCCTTGGGGTGGTTGTTGGCCGGGAACCAGGTCATGGCGCCCTGTGGCTCCCCGGCGACGAAGGCGCCGTCGTCGGTGGGGATCCAGCCGTCGAGCGAGCCGTCCGGGTCGGTGACCGGGCCGGGGGTGCCGTTGTAGCTGACCGCGACACGGAACACCTGGCCCTGGCGCAGGGCGCGGCGCGGGGTGACGACGAGTTCCTGACCCTCGCGCCGGAAGTCGGCCTTGCGGTGGTCGACGGTGAGTCCGGTGACTTTCAGGCCGTTGAGGTCGAGGTCGAAACGGGTCAGGGACTGGGTGGCACGAGCCGTGAGAACCGCGTGGCCGTCGAGGTGACGGCTCGTCGGGTCGTAGCGGAGGGTCAGGTCGTAGTGGCCGACGTGGTAGCCGCCGTTGCCGGCCAGCGGGAAGTAGGGGTCACCCACGCCGGCCTTGCCGATGGGTCCGGCCGACGCGGGCCCGGCGGCTGCGAGGAGCGCGGCCAGGGCGAGGGGAACGGTCACGATCACGGCTTCGCGGCGGAGGACGGCCGTGCGGCTGATGGCCTGTTCTCTGTTGGCCTGCTTCACCTGTGCTCCTCCAACGTGGGGGGGTGGGCAACGGCCTCACCCTAGGCGTCGGATCGCCCGGAACCCCCTCGCTCGAGGCAGGTTGTGTCGCTTCGAGGGCCGTAAGAGTTCGCGGCAGTAGGCTCCGGGCACGACTTCGACCGAGAAAGGCATGATTGTGAGCATTCGCGTCCGACGCGTGTACGACCCGCCCGAGCCGGAAGACGGTGTGCGCGTCCTGGTCGACCGGCTGTGGCCGCGCGGTCTGTCGAAGGACGCGGCCCGCGTGGACGAGTGGCCCAAAGGGCTCACCCCGTCGACGGAGCTGCGCCGCTGGTATCACGCGGACGAGAGGTCGTACGAGGACTTCGCCGGCCGCTACGAGGCGGAGCTGGCCGAGCCGGAGGCGGCCGAACTCCTCGAACATGTGAGGGAGTTGGCGAGCAAGGGTGAGGTGACCCTGCTGACCTCGTCGAAGTCCCCCGAGCAGAGCCACGCCGCCGTGCTGGCCCGTCTCCTGCAGGCGTGACGCCTGCTCACATCGCAAGGAGACGGGCCGTGCGCCGCCGTCAGGCCGTCTGCCGTGCCGCGGCCCGGCCCGCCGCGCGGCCCGAGAAGAGGCAGCCGCCGAGGAAGGTGCCCTCCAGGGCGTTGTAGCCGTGGACGCCGCCGCCGCCGAAGCCGGCGACCTCGCCGGCCGCGTAGAGACCGTCGATGGGCGTCCCGTCGGCTGCGAGCGCGCGGGAGTCGAGGTCGGTCTGGATGCCGCCCAGCGTCTTGCGGGTCAGGATGTGCAGCTTGACGCCGATGAGGGGGCCGGCCGCCGGGTCGAGGATGCGGTGCGGGGTGGCGACGCGACCGAGGCGGTCGCCGATGTAGCGGCGGGCGTTGCGGATGCCCTGGACCTGGGAGTCCTTGCTGTACGGGTTGGCGATCTGCAGGTCGCGGGCCTCGATCTGGCGCCGGACGGCCTCGGCGTCGAGGAGTGGCTTGTCCGTCAACTGGTTCATCTTCTCGACCAGTTGCTCCAGGTTCGGGGCGGTCACGAAGTCCGCGCCGTTGCGCAGGAACGCCGCCACCGGCCCCGGGGCGCCCTTGCCGAGCACGCGCTCCTTCAGGAACCCGGCGCGGTCCTTGGCGGTGATGTCGGGGTTCTGCTCGGAGCCCGACAACGCGAACTCCTTCTCGATGATCTTCTGGCTGAGGATGAACCAGGAGTGGTCGTACCCGGCGATGTCCGCGTCGGTGCGCAGGTGCTTGAGGGTGCCGAGGGTGTCGTAGCCCGGCAGGCAGGGGTCGGGCAGGCGGCGGCCGAGGGCGTCGAACCACATGGAGGACGGGCCGGGCAGGATCCGGATGCCGTGCCCGGGCCAGATCGGGTCCCAGTTCTGCAGGCCCTCGGTGTAGTGCCACATACGGTCGCGGTTGACGAGGCGTACGCCCGCCTGCGCGCTGATGTCGAGCATGCGTCCGTCGACGTAGGCGGGGACGCCGGTGACCATCTCGGTGGGCGGCGTACCCAGTCGCTCGGGCCAGTAGCGGCGGACGATGTCGTGGTTGGCGCCGATGCCACCGGTGGTGACGACGACGGCCTGGGCGGTCAGCTCGAACTCGCCGATCCGGTCGCGGTTGGAGGCGACGCCCCGGGGCGAGTTGTCGTCGGCCAGGACCGTGCCGCGCACGCCGCGTGCGGCGCCGTCCTCGATGACCAGCTCGTCGACCTGGTGCCGGTGGTAGAAGGTGAGCAGCCCGTCGCGCGCGGCCTGCTTGGCGTACCGGACGAACGGCTCCACGACGCCCGTGCCGGTGCCCCAGGCGATGTGGAACCGGGGCACGGAGTTGCCGTGGCCGTCGGCGCGCAGGTCGCCGCGCTCCGCCCAGCCCACCGTGGGCAGGAACTTGATGCCGTGTCCGTCCAGCCAGGCCCGCTTCTCGCCGGCCGCGAACTCGACGTACGCGCGTGCCCAGCGCACCGCCCAGGAGTCCTCGTCGTCCACGCGGTCGAACTGGGCGCTGCCCCGCCAGTCGTTCCAGGCCAGGTCGAGGGAGTCCTTGATGCCCAGGCGCCGCTGCTCCGGGGAGTCGACGAGGAAGAGCCCGCCGAAGGACCAGAACGCCTGCCCGCCGAGGTTGGCCGCGTTCTCCTGGTCCACCAGTGCGACCCTGCGGCCCCGGCTGGTCAGTTCGCTCGCGGCGACCAGGCCCGCGAGTCCCGCTCCGACGACGATGACGTCGGCATCCATGGCGACCGTCCCTTCCTCATGTCCTGTTGTGCGCTGATGCGCTGGTGTCGCTGCCGTCGGTGAGCAGCGCGGTGAGCAGTTGCCCCAGCCAGACGCGAGCGTGCTCGACGTCCCTGTCCAGCAGCAGTTGGGTGGTGACTCCGTCGTACGCGGCGACCACGGCGTGCGCGGCGCCGTCGATGTCGCCGAGCACCGCGGGCAGTTCGGTGTGTCCCCGCGCGCGGGAGAGCCGGTCGGCGATCGCCTCGCGCAGCCGCGCGCGATGTTCCAGCAGGCTCTGCGCGACGGCCGGGTCACGTGCGGCATGGACCAGGAAGTCCGTCTTCACCAGCAGCCAGTCGCGGTCCAGGAGCAGCACCTCGGTGACCCGGTCCACGGCGGCGGGCACGTCCAGGTCCGGCCCGTCGAGGGCGAGCGCCCCGGACACCTGCTCGGCGATCAGGTCGGCGCGCTGCTGGTAGAGGGCGAAGAACAGCTCGTCGAGGCTGTCGAAGTTGGAGTAGAAGGCGCCTCTGCTGTAGCCGGCGGCCTCACAGACCTCCTCGATGGAGACCCGGCCGAACCCCTTGGCGGCGAACACGGCGAACGCGGCGTCGAGGAGATTGGCCCGCGTGCGGACCCGGCGCTTGGTGACGCGCCCGGTCGTTTCTTTCACCGCCATGTCCCGACCTCCGTTCGATACGAGAATGTATCCGATACACGAACGTATCCAAAGGGGAGGCCGGGAACTCGGTAGAAAATCTGATGGGAACATATTTTCGAATCAGGGGTACGCTGGAGCCATGGCCACGCACCTCCAGGGCTCCCTCTTCGACCAGACCGACGAGTTGCGGCTCGGGTCCCTCGCCGGGATCCGCCGTACCCGGCTCGGCCTCGGCGCCTGGATCGACGTCCTGCCCGGTTGGCTGAGCGGGGCCGACGTCCTGTTCGAACAGCTCGCCGCCGAGGTTCCCTGGCGTGCGGAGCGGCGGACGATGTACGACCACGTGGTCGACGTACCTCGCCTGCTCTCCTTCTACGGCGTCGACGACGCACTCCCGCATCCCGTCCTCGCCCAGGCCCGCGACGCGCTGTCCGCGCACTACGCCGAGGAACTGGGCGAGCCGTTCACCACGGCCGGGCTCTGCTACTACCGCGACGGCCGGGACAGTGTCGCCTGGCACGGGGACCGGATCGGGCGAGGTGCGCGCGAGGACACGATGGTGGCGATCCTCTCCGTGGGGGCGCCCCGGGATCTGCTGCTGCGCCCGATGCGGGGCGGCGGCGAGACGGTGCGCCGTCCGCTGGGGCACGGCGACCTCATCGTGATGGGCGGCTCCTGTCAGCGGACCTGGGAGCACTCGGTACCGAAGACCACGCGCGCCACGGGGCCGCGTATCAGCGTCCAGTTCCGTCCGCACGGCGTGCACTGAGGCTTCGGAGGCGGCTGCCTCGGGTGCACGCGGGGGCTGCCTCCGGCGGACGGTGCCGGAGGCAGCCCTTCCTCTGGGCGAAGCCCTGCCGCGCCCCCACACTGGTCCGGGTGAGCGCTCAGACGCAGGCACCGGCCACCGCTCCCCGGCGCGGCGAGCTGGACGCGCTGCGGATCTTCGTCGTCCTCGGTCTGGTCTTCTTCCACTCCGCCCTCGTCTTCTCGCCGGACGACGACTTCTACGTCAAGAACCCGGAGACGACCGACGCCATCACCGTGCTCGCCGGGCTCGGGGTCGTGTGGGCCATGCCCGTGCTGTTCCTCGTCGCCGGGCTGGGCTCGCGGTACTCGGTCCGCCGCCGCGGGCCGGCCCGTTTCACCCGTGAACGCCTGCTGCGCCTGGGCGTCCCGCTGGTCTTCGCGACGCTCGTCCTGTGCCCGCTCCCCCAGTGGCTGCGGCTGCGGGCCGCCGACCCCGGCTACCACGAGTCGTACTGGCGTTTCTGGCCGCGCTTCCTCACCGTCCGCCCGGATGCGGCCGACTTCCCCTTCGTCCTCGAAGGGGAGCACTTCGAGACCGGTCATCTGTGGTTCGTCGTCCTGCTCCTCGCCTTCAGCCTGCTCCTCGCCCCGGTCGCGAAGCCGCTCGCGGCCTGGACGGAGCCCGTCGGGCAACTGGTGGCGCGGCACCCGGCCCTGCTCCTCCTGCCCGCCCTGCCGCTCGCCGCGATCAACGCCATCCTGGGCATGGAGGAGGGCTTCGCGGGCTGGAACCGCTGGGCGTACCTGGTGTTCTTCCTCTTCGGTTACGTCCTCGCCGACGACGCACGCGTGCGTGCCGGGCTGCGCCGACTCGCCGTGCCGGTGGGCGTGTTCGGGGTCGCCCTGTTCGCGGGGACCGCGCCCGGGTTCCTCGCCCTGGACGACCCGTTCACCGAGTGGGGCCCGCTGGCGCTGGTGACCCGGGCGGTGTTCGGGGCGGCGGGCTGGTGCTGGGTCGTGGCAATCCTTGGGCTGCTGGACCGGCCGCGCGGGGGTCGGCCACACGAAGGGCGGCCGCCGTCGCGCGCGATGGTGTACCTCGGGATCGCGGCCCTGCCGCTGTACGTCCTGCACCAGCCGGTGGTGGTCGCCTTCGCCTACGGCGTGGTGGGCTGGTCGGCGCCGATCGTGGTCAAGTACGTCATGATCGTGACCGGTTCGCTGGCGGTGATCCTGGTGCTGTACGAGTGCGTGGTGCGCAGAACGCGGCTGACGCGGTTCCTGTTCGGGATGCGGCCCGACCCGCCGGTCACACCGTCCTCGTGATCTGCTTTGCTGTGTCCGTCGGGCACGGACCTCACCACGCGGGACGATCATGCGGGCAGATGTGCAGCAAGTGGCGGACGGCACCTATCTGGTGCACGGCAGCAACACCAACTGGGTGATCCTCACCGAGGGCGACGCGGTCACGCTGATCGACACCGGCTACCCCGGGGACCGGGCGAAGCTGCTCGCCTCGCTCGCGGAGGTGGGGAGTTCGCCGGAGGCCGTCAGGGCCGTACTGATCACGCACGCGCACACGGACCACCTGGGCAACGCCGAGTACCTGCGCACCACCCACGGCACGCCCATATACCTCCACGACGCCGAACTGCCGCACGCCCGCCGGGAGTTCCTGCACCAGGTGGACGTCGGCACCGTCCTGAAGAACGGCTGGCGGCCGGGCGTCCTGCCCTGGGCGGTACACGCGATCCGCTCCGGCGGCACAGCCCACGTCCCGGTCACCGCCCCCGAGCCGTTCCCGTCGGACGGCCCGCTCGACCTGCCCGGCCGGCCCGTCCCGGTGCACACGCCCGGCCACACCGGCGGACACTGCGCCTACCACCTGCCCGACGCCGGTGTGGTGATCGCGGGCGACGCCCTGGTCAGCGGGCATCCCACCTCGCGGATCAAGGGGCCGCAGCTGCTGCCCGACATGTTCCACCACGAGCGGGCTCGTGCCGTGGCCTCGCTGGAGGTGCTCGAAGGGCTCAAGGGCGACCTGCTGCTGCCCGGACACGGCCCCCTGCACCGGGGGTCGGTGCGAGAAGCTGCTCTTCAGGCGCGGGAGCGCGCACTTTAGGGTGAGGTGACGATCACCGGCGAGGCGAGGACGAACGGCCCATGGCACTGCAGATCAGCGCGACGAATCCGGAGCACCCCGCGCTCCTGCTGGAACTGCCCTGGCATCTGCCGCTCGAGCAGTGGCCGGAGGAGGTCCTGGTCCCGCTGCCGCGCGGTATATCCCGCCACGTCGTGCGGTACGCCCGGGCCGGCAGCGAGGTGATCGCCGTCAAGGAGCTCGCCGAGCGTCCGGCACTGCGCGAGTACGAGCTGCTGCGTGACCTCGACCGGCTCGGCATCCCGTCGGTGGATCCGCTGGCCGTGGTCACCGGCCGCATCGACACGGCCGGCGGCCCGCTGGAGTCGGTGCTGGTGACCCGGCACCTGGGCGGCTCGCAGCCGTACCGCTCGATGTTCGAGACGACGATGCGGCCGGCGACCATGCACCGACTGATGGACGCGCTGGCCGTGCTGCTGGTCCGCCTCCACCTCGCCGGTTTCGCCTGGGGCGACTGCTCGCTGTCGAACACGCTGTTCCGGCGTGACGCGGGCGCCTATGCCGCGTACCTGGTGGACGCCGAGACGGGCGATCTGCACCCGCAGCTCAGCACCGGTCAGCGCGACTACGACCTCGACCTCGCCCGCGTCAACATCAGCGGCGAGCTGCTCGACCTGGAGGCGTCCGGGGCCCTGCACCCGTCCGTCGACCCGATCGAGTTCGGCATGGAGATCTGCGCCCGCTACCAGAGCCTGTGGCAGGAGCTGACCCGCACCTCGGTCTACCCGGCGGGCAAGTACCACTACATAGAGCGCCGCATACGCCGCCTGAACGACCTCGGTTTCGACGTGGCCGAGATGCAGATCGAGCACGCCACGAACGGCGACACGGTCACCTTCGTGCCCAAGGTCGTCGACGCCGGCCACCACCAGCGTCAGCTGCTGCGGCTGACGGGCCTGGATGCCGAGGAGAACCAGGCCCGCCGGCTCCTGAACGACCTGGAGAGCTGGATGGCCACCCAGGACGACTACGCCCCGGGCGACCCGCTCGGCGCCCGCCCGGAGGTCCTCGCCCACCGCTGGGTGCGGGACGTCTTCCGCCCCACGGTCCGGGCCGTGCCGCTGGAGCTGCGCGGCTCCATGGACCCGGCGGAGATCTACCACGAGCTCCTCGAACACCGCTGGTACCTCTCCGAGCGGGCGCAGCACGACATCGGCCTGGACGCGGTGGTCGAGGACTACATCAAGAACATCCTGCCCACGGCCCGGGAGACGCTGCAGCCGACGGCGTCCGACTGACTCAGTCGTGCGGTACGACCGCGACCGGGCAGTCGGCGTGGTGCAGCATGCCGTGGGCGACCGACCCGATCCGGGCGCCCACGGCCGTGCGGTGGGCGCGCCGCCCGACGACCATCAGCTGGGTCCGCCCGGCGACCGACAGCAGTACCTGGCCGGCGCTGCCCATCTCCACGTGCTCGACGACACGGACGTCCGGGAAGCGCTCCCGCCACGGCCGCAGCGCCTCGCCCAACGCCTTCTTCTCGTACGGCTCCAGGCCCCCGGCCTCGTCGAGGAGCTTGAGGGAGGCCGGGCTGTAGGCGAACAGCGGCGGCAGGGTCCAGGCCCGTACGGCGCGCACGGTAGCGCCGCGCGCCGCGGCCGTCTCGAACGCGAACCGCAGCGCGGCGGCGCTGTCCTCCGCGTCGCCCTGCTGGCCCACGACGATCTCGCGTCCGGCGGCCTCGGCGGACGCCTGGTCCCCGGCTCGTACAAGCACGACAGGGCTCTTGGCCTCGGCGATCACCTGCTGTCCGACGGAGCCCAGCAGGAACCCGACTACCGCGCCGTGGCCCCGCGATCCCAGCACCAGCATCTCGGCGTCCGCCGCCGCGGCGACCAGCGTCTCGACGGGCCCGCCGTCGAGCACGTCGGTGGTCACATCAAGGGCCGGGTGCCGCTCGGTGACGGTACGGGCGGCCTCCACCAGGCCCTCCCGCACCCACTGGGCCTGGGTATCCGGGTCCCCCGCGTCGATCGCGTCGTGCGGCTGGAACCGCCAGGCATGCACCACCCGCAGCGCGAGTCCCCGCCGGACCGCCTCCCGCGCCGCCCAGGCCAGTGCGGCGAGGCTCTCCTCCGATCCGTCCACCCCTGCCGTGATCGGGCGCGTCATTCCGGCTGCCTCCTCGTGTCGTGGTCACGTCCTTCGGGCCCAGTCTTCACTACGCTGCGCCCATGTCTTTGGAATGGGAACAAGTGAACGTGGACGCGGCCGACGCCGCGGCCCTGGGACGCTGGTGGGCCGAGGCGCTGGGCTGGGTCGTGGTGAACGACTCGGCCGAGGAGTACGAGATCCGGCCCGAGAAGGACCGCCTGCCCGGCCTGCTCTTCGTGCCGGTCCCGGAGGGCAAGACCGTCAAGAACCGTCTCCACCTCGACTTCCGTCCCGACGACCAGGACACGGAGGTCGCCCGCCTCCTCGCGCTCGGCGCACGCCACGCGGACGTCGGGCAGACCGGCGAGGAGCCGTGGGTGACGCTGGCGGATCCCGAGGGCAACGAGTTTTGCGTACTCGGGCCGCGACACAGCTGATCCCCTCGAGGTCGTGGCCTGTCATCGCCGACGCAGCAGCGACTGAGTCTCTCGGACCTCCAAGCCGTGAGAGCGACGGACTGCCATACCTGAGCGAAGCCGGGCGATCGAACATACGATGGCTCAGAGTCGACGCGGCGGGGGCGCCACCGGGCGCGATCGCCGCGGCGAGAACGCGACCCTCGGGGTGGGAGACGTATGGCACAGGCCGCCGACGCAGCGCGGACCGTCATTCTGACCGTGGACGACGATCCGGGGGTGTCCCGGGCGGTCGCCCGTGATCTGCGGCGGCGCTACGGTGCGTCGCACCGGATCGTGCGGGCGGAGTCCGGCGAGTCCGCGCTCGAGGCGCTGCGGGAACTGAAGCTGCGCGGCGATCTCGTGGCCGTGATCCTGGCCGACTACCGCATGCCGCAGATGAACGGCATCGAGTTCCTCGAACAGGCGCTGGACGTGTATCCGGGGGCGCGGCGGGTGCTGCTGACCGCGTACGCGGACACGAACGCGGCGATCGACGCGATCAACGTCGTAGATCTTGATCACTACCTGCTCAAGCCGTGGGATCCGCCCGAGGAGAAGCTCTACCCGGTTCTGGACGACCTGCTGGAGGCATGGCGGCGCAGCGACTACCGGCCCGTGCCCAGCACCAAGGTGGTCGGGCACCGGTGGTCGGCGCGCTCCTCGGATGTGCGTGAGTTCCTGGCCCGCAACCAGGTGCCGTACCGCTGGTACTCCGCCGACGAGCCCGAGGGGCAGCGGCTGCTGGCCGCGGCCGGGCAGGACGGGCAGCGACTGCCGTTGGTGGTCACACCGGACGGGACGCCGCTGGTCGCCCCGGAGGCTCCCGAGCTGGCGGCGCAGGTCGGGCTGGCCACGACGCCCACGGCCGACTTCTACGACCTCGTCGTCATCGGCGGTGGCCCGGCCGGGCTCGGCGCGGCCGTGTACGGGGCGTCGGAGGGGCTGCGGACCGTGCTGGTGGAGCGGTCGGCGACCGGTGGGCAGGCCGGGCAGAGTTCCCGGATCGAGAACTACCTGGGCTTCCCGGACGGCGTGTCGGGGGCGCAGCTCACCGACCGGGCCCGGCGGCAGGCGGGGAAGTTCGGCGCCGAGATCCTCACCGCGCGCGAGGTGACGGCGCTGGAGGTCAGCGGCGCCGCCCGGATCGTACGGTTCTCGGACGGCTCGGCGGTCGCCGCGCACAGCGTGATCCTGGCGACCGGCGTGTCCTACCGGCAGCTGGCGGCGCCCGGTTGCGAGGACCTGACCGGCTGCGGGGTGTTCTACGGGTCGGCGCTGACGGAGGCGCCGTCCTGTCAGGGCCAGGACGTGTACATCGTCGGCGGCGCCAACTCCGCGGGGCAGGCGGCGATGTATCTGTCGCGGGGCGCCAAGTCGGTGACGCTGCTGGTGCGCGGGGTGTCGCTGTCGGCGTCCATGTCGCACTACCTGATCCAGCAGATCGAGGAGGCGCCGAACATCTCGGTGCGCACCGGCACGGTCGTCGAGTCCGCGCACGGCTCCGACCACCTGGAGCAGCTGACGCTGCGGGACGTGGAGAGCGGTCGGACCGAACTCGTCGACGCCCAGTGGATGTTCGTGTTCATCGGCGCGGCCCCGCTGACCGACTGGCTGGGCGAGACGGTGCTGCGGGACGAACGCGGGTTCATCCTGGCCGGGCCCGACCTGACGTCCGACGGGCGGCCGCCGGCCGGCTGGGAGCTGGACCGGCCGCCGTACCACCTGGAGACCAACATCCCCGGCGTGTTCGTGGCGGGCGACGCGCGCGCCGAGTCCGCCAAGCGCGTCGCGTCCGCCGTCGGAGAGGGAGCCATGGCCGTCATGCTCGTCCACCGCTATCTGGAGCAGTCATGAGCGGGCAGCTGATGCCGTGCAGCCCCGAGGAGATCGGGGCGCTGTTCCTGTTCGAGAAGCTCACGCCCGAGCAGCTCGGCAGGTTGTGCAGCGCGGGGCGGGTGGAGAAGTTCGAGCCCGGGCCCGTGTACACCGAGGGTGAACCGGCCACGTGCTTCTACGTGATGGTCGAGGGCACGGTCGTCCTGTACCGCCGGGTCGGCACGGACGACGTGGAGGTGACCCGGACTTCCCAGCGCGGGGTGTACGCGGGGTCCATGCAGGCGTATCTGGGTGACCGGGTGCGGCAGGTCTACAACAACTCCATGCGCGTCACCGAGCCGACGCGGTTCTTCGTGCTGCCCGCCGACACGTTCGCGGACATCATGCAGGAGTGGTTCCCGATGGCGGTGCATCTGCTGGAGGGGCTCTTCTTCGGCTCGAAGAGCACCCAGCGGGTCATCGGCCAGCGTGAACGACTGCTGGCGCTCGGCTCGTTGTCCGCCGGGCTCACGCACGAGCTCAACAATCCCGCGGCGGCGGCCGTGCGGGCGACCGCGACGCTGCGGGAGCGGGTGGCGAAGATGCGGCACAAGCTCGCCATCATCGCGCAGGGCTCCTACTCCCCCGAGGTCATGGCGAACCTCATCGACATCCAGGAGCGCACGGCGGAACGGGTCGCCAAGGCACCGACGTTGAGCCCCTTGGAGGCGTCGGACCGGGAGGACGAGCTCACCGACTGGCTGGACGACCACGGCATTGCGGAGGGCTGGCGGATCGCGCCCACCTTCGTGCAGGCCGGTCTCGACGCGGACTGGCTGGACCAGATCGCGGCGGCCGTGGACGAGGAGATCCTGCCGAGCGCGATCGGATGGCTCAACTACACCGTCGAGACCGAGCTGTTGATGGACGAGATCAACGACTCCACCAACCGCATCTCACACCTCGTCGACGCCGCCAAGCAGTACTCCCAGCTCGACCGCGCGCCCTTCCAGAACGCCGACGTGCACGAACTCCTCGACAGCACCCTGCTGATGCTGTCGGGCAAGATCGGCAAGCAGATCAAGGTCGTCAAGGAGTACGACCGTACGCTGCCGAAGATCCCGGCCTACCCGGCGGAGCTCAACCAGGTGTGGACGAACCTGATCGACAACGCGGTCGCGGCGATCGACAGCGCGGGCGGGGAAGGGACGTTGACCGTGCGGACGGCGCCGGATCACGACCGGCTGCTGGTGGAGTTCCGCGACACGGGGGTCGGGATTCCGCCGGAGCACCGGGGGCGGATCTTCGATCCCTTCTTCACGACGAAGCCCGTGGGTGAGGGCACCGGGCTCGGCCTCGACATCTCCTGGCGGATCGTGGTCAACAAGCACCACGGCAGCATCCAGGTGGAGTCGCAGCCGGGTGACACCCGCTTCCAGGTGCTGCTGCCGCTCACATCGGTCGAGGAGGAGCCTGCATGAGCAGCGACAACGGAATTGACCCGAGCGTTCCGCCGAGCGGGAGCGGGTGTGCCGAGTGCGATGCGGTCGGCGGGTGGTGGTTCCATCTGCGGCGGTGTGCGCAGTGCGGGCATGTGGGGTGTTGTGACAGTTCGCCCGCGAAGCATGCCACGGGGCATTTCAAGGCTACTGGGCATCCGTTCGTGCAGAGTTTCGAGCCGGGTGAGGAGTGGTTCTGGAACTTCGCCACGAACGAGATGTACGAGTCGGGGCCCGAGCTTGCGGCGCCGGTGAGTCATCCCGTGGATCAGCCGGCGCCGGGGCCTGCGGGGCGGGTGCCGGATGATTGGGCGAGGACTTTGCGCGCCTGAGAGCTCGGGGCTGTCGGTTCTACGGCGGGTGCGGGTCGTTTGTAGCTGGTCGCGCAGTTCCTCGCGCCCCTGAAAACCAGAGGCGCTGTCAGTGGCGCGTGACAGGATGTTTCCGTGTCGCAGACCTCATTCAGCACGCCGTTGATCGGGCGGGACGGCGAGC
This sequence comes from Streptomyces cyaneus, assembly GCF_004028635.1. Classification (GTDB taxonomy): domain Bacteria; phylum Actinomycetota; class Actinomycetes; order Streptomycetales; family Streptomycetaceae; genus Streptomyces; species Streptomyces cyaneus. The sequence goes on from NZ_RQJW01000003.1 coordinate 291,826, forward strand.
TCGCTCGGCTCTCCGCCGTGCTGGAGCGTGCCCGGAGTGGTGAGGCCCGGGCTGTGCTGGTCGCCGGGGACGCCGGGGTCGGCAAGACCCGGGTGCTCGACGAGGTGGCGGGGCGTGCAGCCGGGGACGGGATGATCGTGCTGACCGGTCATTGTGTCGATCTCGGCGATGTCGGGCTGCCCTATCTGCCGTTCACCGAGGTGCTGGGCGTGCTCGCCGGTGAGGAGCGGTTCGCGGAGGTCCTTGCCGCGCATCCCGTGGTCGAAGGGCTGCTGGGCGGCGGGACGGACGCCGTGAGGGACCGGCTGCGGTTGTTCGAGGGCATTGCGGGGCTGCTCGCCGATCTGGCGGATGTCGCGCCGGTGCTGCTCGTCCTGGAGGATCTGCACTGGGCCGATCAGTCGTCGCGTGATCTGCTGCGGTTCCTGTTGAGTCGGGGGATCCTGCAGCGGACTGCGGGTGGGGCGCCCGGGCATCGGCTCGCCGTGCTGGCGTCGTACCGCGCGGATGATCTGCATCGGCGTCATCCGCTGCGGCCGTTGCTGGCCGAGTTGGTGCGGCTGCCCGCCGTCGAGCGGCTCGAACTGCGGCCGTTGGCGGACGCCGAAGTGGCCCGGCTGGTGCGGGCCGTGCAGGAGCGGACGCTGTCGGACGTCACGGTCCGGCGGATCGTCGAGCGGGCCGAGGGCAATGCCTTCTACGCCGAGGAGCTGGTCGCGGCCACGGACGCGGAGGCCGGCGGTGTGCCCAGCGGGCTGGCCGACGTACTCCTCATACGGTTCGAGCAGCTGTCCGACACCGCCCAGCAGGTGCTGCGTACGGCCGCCGTCGCGGGGCGCCACGTCGAACACGAGCTGCTGCGGGGCGCCGTGGGCATCCCGGAGGGCGAGCTGGAGACGGCACTGCGGGAGGCGATCGGGCGGCAGTTGCTGGTGGCCGGCGACGGCGACACGTACGCGTTCCGGCACGCGCTCGCGCGCGAGGCGGTGTACGCCGATCTGCTGCCCGGTGAACGGGCCCGGCTGCACGGCACGTTCGCCCGGCTGCTCACCGGACGCGGCCGTCCCGCCGAGACGGCGGCGGAGCGCGCCCACCACTACCGCGAGAGCCACGACCTGGCCGAGGCGCTGGCCGCCTCACTGGAGGCCGCCGACCACGCGCACCGGGTCGGTGCTCCCGCCGAGGAGCTACGGCATCTGGAGGCCGCCCTGGACGTGTGGTCGTCGGTGGAGCCGTCGGCGCGGCCCTCGGGCGAGGGCAACAACCGGGTGACGCTCACCCTGCGCGCGTCCGCGGCGGCCGCGCACGCCGGGGAGTCGCACCGCGCGGTCACCCTCACCCGCTCCGCGCTGGCCGGCGTCGGCCAGGACACGGACACCGAGCTCGCCGCCCGGGTCCGCTACACGCTGGCCGGCAATCTGCTCACCGTCGACAGCCTGACGGCGGCGTTCGCCTACAGCAGCGAGGCGCTCGCGCTGATCCCCGCCGAGCCTGCGTCGCGGACGTGGACGTGGGCGGCGGCCACGCATGTCATGGCGGCACGCCAGGTCGGGGAGAACGACACCGCGCTGCGGGTCGGCCGCGAGGCCCTGCGCACCGCCGAGAAACTGCAGGTGACAGATGCCCAGGCCGACCTGCTCATCTCACTGACCGGACTCGAACGAGACAGCCGCGACACACCGCGGGGCCGTGAACGGCTCTGCGAGGCCCGGGAGTTGGCGCGACGCTCGGGCAACGCGCCGGTGGAGATGCGCGCGCTGTTCAACCTCGCCATCGGCTGCTACGAGTCAGGTGACCTCCAGGAGTGTCTGGCCTGGCTGACGGAGGGGCTGGACCGGGCCCGGCGTGCCGGTTTGCTGTCCTCGACGTATCCGCTGGCGATGCGGTATCTGCGGCTGCTGGTGCTGTACACGCTGGGCCACTGGGACGAGTGCGTGAACGCCGCCGCGGCCGACTCCGAAGTGCTGCCCGCGATGGGCGGATACACGGCCGGTCCGGCGCTGTACGTCGCTCTCGCACGCGGCAACCTCACGGCCGCCGAGCATGCTCGCGCCCTGCTGGAGGGACCCTTCGACTGGATGGGCACACTCGTCGCGGGCATCGCGCTCACCGACGCCGCCGCGCTGCGCGGTGACGCGGAGGCGGCGGTGGAGCGGATGCGGTCCACGGTTGAGGCTCTCACCGACGATGCGGGGACGCTGCCCGACGTCACGGTCCGGCTCGTCGCCCTCGCGCTGGCCGCGGTCGCCGACCGTGCCGCCGAGTTGCGCCGCACCTCGGACGAGGCGGGGGTGCGCCGCTGGGCGGACACGGCGACCGAACTGGTCGAACTGGCCCGGGCGACGGCCGTGCACGGCGAGAGCGGCACGCCACAGGGCCCGGAAGGCGTGGCGTGGCTGGCCCGTGCGGAGGCGGAGTGGGTACGGGTGGTGTCCGGACCGGACGTGCGGGCGTGGGCGAAGGCGGTGGCCGCTTGCGACTACGGCGACGAGTACGAGCGGGCGCGATGCCGACTGCGCCACGCCGAGGCCCTGTTGGCCGCGGACGACCGTGAGGCGGCGGCCATCGAGGCCCGGGCCGCACGGGAGACGGCGGCCCGGCTCGGCGCGACACTCCTGCTGGAGCGACTGGACGCCCTGATCCGGCGCGGCCGCCTCGCGGAAACCTCCGCCGACCGCTCCTCGCCGCTCACGGCCCGCGAGCAGGAGGTGCTGCTCCTCCTCGCCCTCGGCCGCAGCAACCGGAAGATCGGCGAGGAGCTGTACATCACCGGCAAGACCGCGAGCGTCCACGTCTCCAACATCCTCGCCAAGCTGGGCGCCGCGAGCCGCACGGAGGCGGTGGCGATCGCCTATCGGGAGGGCCTGATCACCCGCGAGGAGACGGTCGGCTGACTTCCCGTCGTGGCCGTCAGCCGGTGGTGTCGCAGTCGAGGGCGGTCAGGTCGACGGCGTCGGCCATCGCCTGCATCCCCTTGTCGTTCGGGTGGATGTGGTCGCCGCCGTCGAGGGCCGGAAGCATCCGTTCGGGGTCGTAGGGGCTGCGCAGGATGCGGTCGAAGTCGGTGACGGCGTCGAACTCGCCGCTGGTGCGGATGAAGGTGTTGACCTCTTGGCGCACGGCCTCGGCGGCCGGGTCCCATTCGTGCCAGCCCTTGAAGGGCCCGACGGTCGCGCCGACGACGCACTTGCCGGCCGCGTGGGCCCGCTCGACGATCTCGCGGTAGCCCTCGATCAGGTCCTCGGCCGTGACGCCCGTATGGGCCTTGATGTCGTTGACGCCCTGGAACAGGAACACGGTCCGCACCCCTGGCTGGGACAGGACGTCCCGCTCCAGCCGGTTCAGCGCGCTCTGGCCGGGGTTGTCCGCGAGGACCTTGTTCCCGGAGATGCCTTCGTTGGCCACGCCCTTCACCGCTGTGTCCGCCCGTTGCAGGCGGCGGGCCAGGTAGTCGGGCCAGCGGCGGTTCAGGTCGGTGGTGGACTGCCAGCCGTCGGTGATGGAGTCGCCGAGGGCGGCGACCGCTCCGGTGCCCGCTGGGGCGCGTACGGAGACGGCGTCCAGGTAGAACCAGGAGCCGGTCGGGATGTTCCAGGCGGCGCCGCTCTCCTCGGCGGTGTGGTCGCCCTGGGTGGCGTACGACGACTGCAGGGCCATCCAGTGGCCGCTGGCCGGGCCGCCCGCGTCCGGGCTGTGCAGGCTGACGACGAGGTTGGTCGCGGCGGGCAGCCTGCCGGGCAGCGGGTCGCTCCACACGGTGCTGCCCGCCGGCACGGTGACCGTGCGCGCACCGCCGAAGGTCAGGCGCCGATTGCTGCCCGGCCGCAGCTCGGCGCCCTGTTTCTGGATGCCCGCGTGGACGCTGTCGATGGTCAGCGGCCGGTCCCCGAAGGCGTTGGAGAGCCGGATCCGCAGGTGGGTCCCGCCCGCGCTGGTGTGCACGACGAGCCGGTAGCTGCGGCCGGCGACACCGTCGCCCATCCGGTCGGCGCTCGCCGCCCAGGTGACGACGCCGCTCGGGTCGCCGGTCGCCTCTGCGGGCGGGGACTGACAGGCCACGGCCGTCAACAGGACGGCGGCGAGCGGGAGTCCGGCCCTCACCGGGCGAAGTCCTTCAACGTGACAAAGGCGCCGGGCTTCATGGTGACCGTGCGGGCCCCATCACCGTACGCGACCGTCGTGGTGCGGCCGCCGACGCTGTGGATCCGTGCCTCGGTCGGTTTTCCGTCGCGCCAGCGCAGGTCGACTTCGAAGCCGCCGCGCGCGGCGACACCCCTGACGAAGCCCGAGCCGGCCCAGGCGTCGGGAAGCGCGGGGAGGAGTTCGATGTGCCCCGGGCGGGAGTACAGCAGCATCTCCATCATCGCGGCCGGTGTACCGAAGTTGGCGTCGATCTGGAAGATGCCCCGGCCGCGTTCCACCTCGTAGATGTCGAAGAGGTTGGGTGCCGTGCCGTTGCTGCCGCCGGTCGACGGGCGGAGGTTGTTGACGACCAGCTGGTAGGCCTTCTCCGGGTCCTTCAGGCGGGCCCAGCAAAGACTGCGCCAGGCGTTGGCCCAGCCGAAGCTCTCCATGCCGCGCGCGGTGAGCAGCGCGGTGGCTGCGGCCACGGTCTCGGCCGGGGTGGAGCCGTCGGGGCGGATACGGTCGCCGGGGAACAGGCCGACGAGCGGGGACAGGTGCCGGTGCGTGGTCTCGCCGAGGTTGTCGGGTGACATCCACTCCTCCAGCCAGCCGGTGCTCGGGCTGACCTGTGGCAGGTAGAGCTTTCTGCGCAGTGAGGCGATGGTATCCGCGTGGTCGGCGTCCTTGCGCAACTCGGCCGCCGCGGTGCAGTAGTTCCCGAACAGCGCCCACACCAGTTCCTGAGCGTAGGTGATGCCCTTGGCGTCGAGCGGGCCGTGCTCCGGTGACCAGTCGCTGTCGGCGATGAGCACCTCCTGCTTGGTGCCGGGGAGGGTGGTGGTGAGCAGCCGGGCCTCCCAGAACTCGCAGGCGCCCTTCAGAAGCGGGTAGATCTTCTTCAGGTACTCCCGCGACCCGGTGTACTCGTAGTGCTCCCAAAGGGTCGTGCACAGCCAGGCGTTGCCCGCCGGGTGCCACCACCAGCCGCCTCCGCCATGGGGGTTGGTGGAGATGGCGACGGTCCAGCCGGCGTTCTTGCCGGTGGAGTTGCGGTAGCGGTTGCGCGGGTCGTTGAACAGGCGGCGGGTGAGGTCGGTCCAGGACGGGAGCTGGGCGAGGCAATAGTCGGTGAGGGCGTCGAAGCATGGTGACAAGCCCGTGCGGTCGGCCATCCAGTAGTTCATCTGGATGTTGATGTCGGTGTGGTAGTCGCCCATCCAGTCCGGGTCGTTGCCGTCGAGCCACAGTGCCTGGAGGCCCATCGGCAGGCTGCCTCTGGATCCGGAGATCATCAGGTAGCGACCGAAGTGGAGGTAGGCGGCTTCGAGTTCCGGATCCGGCGCGCCGTCGCGGGCGCGTGCCCGGATGCGCTCCCAGGTGTCGAGGGAGCGCTGCTGGGGCGATGACGTTCCCAGGGAGAGGTCCATCTTCCCGAACAGGGCGTGGTAGTCGGCGACATGGGTGCGCAGCAGCGTGTCCGCGGAGAGGGCGGCTGCGTCGCGGACCTTGGTGCGGGCGAGACTCTGCGGGTCGAGGGAGGGGTCGCGGTAGCCCTTGGCCGCGTCCGGCGCGTAGTTGGTGCCGCCGCTGACCAGCACGGTCAGCTCCCTGCACCCGGAGAAGGAGATACCCGAGCCGCTCACCGTGACGCGCCCGCCGGTTCCGTGGGCGGCGACGGCGGCACCGTAGCGCAGGCCGTTGGGGAAGGCGGCGCCGAACGAGACCGCGGCGTCCTCGCCGTGCGTTCCCTCCAGTGTGACGGTGCCGGTGTACCGCCCTCCCCCGCTCTGGGTGAAGTGCAGGACGATCACATCGTCGGGGCGGCCGGCGAAGATCTGCCGTCGGTATGTCACTCCGGAGCGGACGTACGACGTGGTCACCACGCCCCGGTCCAGGTCGAGGGCGCGGCGGTAGCCGGAGACGGCGGACAGGTCGTGGTCGGGGATGTCGACGGTGAGCCGGGCGAGGAGGGTGAGGGAGCCGAAGTCGCCGCGGCCGTAGGGGAACTGGCCGTCGGAGTCGAGCGTGTCGTTGAGGCCGCCGGTCCACATCGTGGCGTCGGTGATGAGGAGGAGTTCGCGGCCGGGGTCGTTGCTCGCGAGGGCGCCGAGGCGGCCGTTGCCGACGGGCAGGCCCTGCTCGATCATGGAGTGCTCGTCGGCAGGGGCCTGCCACCACAGCTCGTGGGCTGAACTGCCGGGCATTGCAGGTGAGTTGGCGGGCCGTTGCGGTGCGGCCGAGGCGGTGAAGGCGGGCAGTGCGGTGAGGGCTCCGGTCACCGCGGAGAGGGCGAGGAGGCTGCGTCTGGGCAGGCCGGTGGTCGGGTTCGTGTCCATGGGGGTGCTCCGGGTTCGGTCAGGACGACGACTTGGGTACGTCGATGCGGTCGATGTCGGGGGCGTATCCCGAGCCGCTGTCGAACGTGATCGTGTTGGCGCCGGCCTTGAGGGTCACCGGGACGCTGACCGTCTCGACGGTGCTCCAGTCCCCCGTGGAGGGGAACTTGTGGCGGGTGGCGCCGCCGCCGTTCGCGGAGACGTCGACCGAGCGGGCGTCACCGCTGATGTAGGCGACCTTCACCTGGTAGGTGCCTGCCTTGTCGACGACGACCTTGTCGAAGGTGAGCTTGCCGCCGAGGTAGAGGTTGCCGACCTTGTGGTCGCCGGAGCACGCGGAGCAGTCGGCGACGGAGGCGTTTCCGGCGAGGGTGTTGGCCGGGGACTCGGCCTCGTAGGCGGTCGTGCCGAGCGCGCTGCCGTGCGGGGTGACGGTGAACAGGCGGGAGCCGTGGGCGGGCAGCGCCTGGGTGATCTTCTCCTTGTACGTGCCGAGGTTCTCGTGGTTCCACAGGTCGCGGACCGCGGCCTTGCCGGTGAAGCCGAGCGAGGCCCAGTGGGCGGTGACGGCGGCGGGGGCGTCGGCGAGGTTGAACAGGGCGACGGTGTAGGTGCCGTCGGGGTTCTTCGCGGCCCACACCTGCTGCGGGTCGGAGGGGGTGACCGGGCGTGCGGGCGGGGTGGCGCCCTGGTTGAGGGCGATGACCTCGCGGTTGGTCAGCAGGGACAGGCCGTAGGAGTCGAGGCGGGTGAGGTCGTCGCCGGTGTAGAGCGGGGACTTGGCGATGGCCCACAGGGTGGCGTAGCTCTGCCGCTCGGCTTTGGTGAGGCCGTCCATCCGGCCGTTGCCGACGTCGAGGGAGTCAAGGTCGTTCCAGCCGCCGGGGCCGGCGTGGCGGGTCCAGCCGGGGGTGTCGTCCCAGCGGTCGTCGACGGAGTTCTCCCAGCTGACGAGGGTGTTGCAGTAGCACTCGACGTCGGTGTCTATGCGCCAGCCCTGGGAGTACTTCTTCCAGTCGGCCACCCGCCCGATGTCGAGGGACCAGGACAGCTCCAGGTGGACGGTGCGGCCGGTGCCGGCGATGGCCTTCTGCCAGGCGGCCACGTCGGCAACGTTGTCGTACTGATCGCCGCTCTTGCCGGAGCCGGGGCCGACGCCGTCGAGCTTGAGGAAGTCGTAGCCCCAGCCCGCGATCAACTGGGCCTGGGAGTCTATGTACTTCTGGGTGCACGGCTTGGAGAAGTCGAGCTTGTAGGCGCTGTCCCAGCCGTTGGTGGTGCGCAGGTCGCCGTAGACGATGTCGGCGGTGGTGCAGCCGTCCGCGTTCCAGACCGGGTTCCTCCCGTCGCCGTACGCCCCCTTCTCCAGGCCGGCCGGGAGATAGATGCCGGCCTTGAGGCCCTTGGCGTGGATGCGGTCGGCGACGGCCTTCATACCGCTGGGGAAGCGGACCGGGTCGGGCTTTTGGCGGCCGTACTGGTCGAACCCGGACTTCCAGGCCTTGTCCATCCACCAGCCGGCGTCGATGTTGACGTACTCGTAGCCGTACTTCTTCAGCTTGGCGGCCATGGCGTCGGCCTGCTCGATGACGTTCGCCTCGGTGAGGTAGCTGTAGTCGCCGTCCGGGTTGAGGCCGGGATACTTCGACGACTGCATGGTCCAACTCGACCAGCCCATGTAGGGCTTGGCGGCGAGGGCGGGCGCGGTGGTTTCCGCCTGGGCCGCCGGTGCGGCGGTGGTGGCGCCCGCCGCGAGGGCCAGGACCACCAGGGCTCTGAGGGTGCGTGCGGGCATGACGGAGTACGAGGATGACCGCATGGGCCGTACCTCCAGGGTGTGGTTTCAGCGGCTCTACTGCTGCTGGTCGGCTTGGATGAAGGACTGGATCGCGGTCGCCGCGGCCCCGCGCGCCCACTCCTCGAAGGGCAGCGGGCGGGTCTGTACGTCGCACTGGGCGGCGGAGCCGAACGCGGCCGCGGCGAAGGCGTCGCGGATCTGTTCGGCGAACAGGTCGTAGGCGGCGAGGCCCTCGCCGGAGATGATCACGCACTCGGGTCCGAGCAGGTTGGCCACGGTGGCGATGCCCAGGCCGATTGCCTCGCCCGCGCGGGCGTAGGCCTCGCGCGCGCCGGCGTTCCCTCGGTGGGCCAGGGCCACGGCCTCGGCGGTGTCGGCGACCGCGACGCCGGTGGCCTCGCGGATCTGCCGGACGATCGCGGCGTCCCCCGCGATCGCCTCCACGCAGCCGCGGTTGCCGCAGTGGCAGGGCGGGCCGGACGGGTCGACGGTCACATGCCCGATCTCCCCGGCCACGCCGTGCGCCCCGGCGACCACCCGGCCGTGCACCACGAGGCCGCAGCCGATGCCCGCGCCGACCGTCACCACGGCGAAGTCGGACAGGCCCACACCGGCGCCGAACCACTGCTCGGCGACGGTCAGGGCCCGTACGTCGTTGTCGACGGTGACCGGCAACCCGGTGGTCGCGGCGGCGAGTTCGGCGAGGGGCACGTCCCGCCACTCCAGGAACGGCGAGTAGCGGACGACGCCCGCGCCGCGGTCGACGTCACCGGAGACGGCGATGCCGAGGCCGAGAACCGCCACGCCCAAGTCGCCCGCCTCGGCGAGCAGTTCGCCCGCCAGCTCGGCCACCGAGGCCAGCACGCCCTTCGGTTCCCGGTCCGGGAGCGGCACGTGACGGGCGACGCGGATACGGCAGCACAGGTCGGTGAGCACGGCGATGATCTCGTCGCCGGTCACCTTGACGCCGATGAACAGCGCCCGTCCCCCGTCGACCCGCACCGGGTTCGCGGGCCGGCCGAGCGCGGGGCGGGCCGGCTCGTCCACGTCCTCCACCAGGTAGCCGGCCTCGATGAGGGGCCGTACCGCCTTGGTGACGGCGGCCGGGGACAGTCCCGCCCGCCGGGCCACCTCGAGGCGGGTGAGGGGCCCGTGGGACAGGACCGTGGTGAAGATCTGCGAGGCGGCCGGCGTGTTCGCCGGAAACGTCTCGGCACGGCGGATCGAGGACATGCCCGGAACCTAAAGCCCTTATTTTCCGCCGTCAATAAAAGAAGCAGGATTCGCTGAAGGACTCCCTCCCGGTGATCCCCTGTCGTCCAACTGTGCGTCGTCTGTGGCGATGTGACGGGATGCGAGAACGTTGCCCCGCACGAAGGTGATCGTTCTCGTATCGGCAGCACATCGACAGAAAATGGGAGGAAGCCGGATGGTCTCAGCAACGGTGGTCCGAGGCACGGCGGTAGCGGCGGCCCTCGTGTCGCTCGTAGCGGTTCCCGCACACGCCGCCACGCGAGAACCCGGCACCACCACCACGGCCGACACTTCGACGCGCGCACTGGCCGAGCCGGATGTCGCGGGCGTGTGGAACGTCCTGAACACGGTGCGGCGGCAGGGCGCACCCGGCGCGATGGCGCGCCTCGACGACCGCAACACGGTTCACTGGGCGGCGGTCGGTGTCGCCGATCGAAAGTCCGGACGGGTCATCAGCAACGCCGACCGGTTCCGCATCGGCAGTGTCACCAAGGTCTTCTCGGCCGTCGTCCTGCTGCAACTGGTGGACGAGAAGAAGCTGAAGCTGGACGCCCCGGTCAACCGCTATCTCCCCGGGCTGCTGCCCGACGACCGCATCACCGTGCGGCATGTGCTGAGCCACCGCAGCGGCCTGCACGACTACACCAACGAGATGTTCGCGCGGACGGTTCCCGGCTTCGAAGCGGTCCGCACCAAGGTGTTCACCTACCGGCAACTGGTGAACCGGTCCCTGAGCAAGCCCCGCACCACCGAGCCCGGCGGCGCGTACTCCTACTCCAACACCAACTTCGTTGTCGCCGGCATGCTCATCGAGAAACTGACCGGCCACTCCGTGCGGACCGAGTACCAGAACCGGATCATCGACCCGCTGAAGCTGCGCGACACCCTCTATGTGCACCCCAGCACGAAGATCCCCGGTCGGCACGCCCGCGGCTATCTCACCCCGGATGCCGCCGGAGCGGCACTCGTCGACTCCACCGAGCAGACGGTGTCCTGGGCACAGAGTGCGGGCGCGATGATCTCCAGCACGCGGGACCTCAACACCTTCCTGTCGGCGCTGCTCGGCGGCCGGCTGACCTCCCGGGCTCAACTGGCCCAGATGGAGCGGTGGGTGCCGTCGGGCACCTCGCAGGCGTACGGGCTCGGGCTGCGGCGCCGCGACCTGTCGTGCGGGATCTCCGTCTACGGCCACACGGGCGCCGTGCAGGGCTACTACACGTATGCGTTCGCGTCCAAGGACGGTCAGCGCAGCCTGGCCGCGGTCGCCAACACCTCCAACAACGGGACGGTCCTCAACTCCATGCTGGGCACGCTGGAGTCCGCGTTCTGCGGCAAGCAGGTGAAGACGCAGCGTCGTGCCGTGCCCGTCGAACGGAGCGAGGACATCGCGCCGGGGGTCCCGCTGGGCGTGAAGCCGCACTGAGGGCGGCCCCACACCGTCATTCCCGGCCGGCGGGAACCCGAGAGATCCGGTGGACGTTTTCCGGACATCCCCATCGGATCTCGAAGCACCCACCAGGACGGCACGATGAGCGAGTTGGTTCCCGGGGGCAATCTGCCCCTCCCGGGCGGCAGCGTGAGCGTCCGGGTGCCCGGCCCCTTCGACGTGTCCGCGCTGGTCACCGACGACAGCGGCAAGGTGCGCGGCGACGCCGACTTCGTGTTCTACAACCAGCCGTCCGCTCCGGGCGCCCGGCTCCACGGCGACACCCTGACCCTCGACCCACCGCGACTGCGCCCCGGGGCCACCCGCGTCACGGTGGTCGTCAGCCCCGCCGACCCCGGCACTCCCCTGTCCCGCCTGCCCTCCCCCACACTCCAGGTCACCGGCCCGGGCGGCCACCCGATCGCCCGGTTCGCCCCGCCGCGCCCACGACAGGAGACCGTGCTGCTGCTCGCCGAGATCTACCGGCGCGGCGGCGGCTGGAAACTGCGGGCACTGGGGCAGGGGTACGCGGACGGGCTGGCGGGGCTCGCGCGTGACTTCGGGGTCGACGTAGTGGAGGATGCGACGCCCTCGCCGGTCCCGTCGGCACCTGCCCCGCCGTCGCCCGTCGCACAACCGGCACCCCCGCCCACCGCTCCTGCCGTGCCCACCGCTCCGCCTGCGCCCCCCGCACGGCCCACGCTGCAGACCCTGTCCGCCGTCACCACCTTGCACGCCCCGCTCCCCGATCGCGACGGGTTCCTGGGCCTGGTCAACTCCGCCCGCGTCGGCATCGGTTCACCGCCGGTCGCCCTCGACGCCCGTCTCGCCTCCGCCGCCCAGGCCCACGCCTGCGCCATGGCCGCGGCAGGACGGCTCGGCGTCGAGGGCCGCGACGGTGTCTCGGTGTACCAGCGCATCACGGCTGCCGGGTACGCGTATCTGACCGTCGGCGAGCAGCTGGTCTCCGGGCCCCGCACGCCCGCCGAGTTCGTCGCGTACTGCCTGCGCACCGAACACCCCCGCCGCACCCTCCAGGACCCGGCATTCACCCACGCCGCCCTCGCGTACGTCACGGGCGGCCGCTCCGGCGACACCTACTGGACGGCGCTGTGGGCCAGGCCGCTCGCACCGGGCGATCTGTCCCGCACGGCGGCCGAGGTCGTCGACCTCACCAACCGGGAGCGGGCCAGGGCCGGACTGCGCCCCCTGGCCGTCCATCCCGCGCTCGGCACCGCCGCGCAGGCGTACAGCGCCGACATGGCGGCCCGCTCCTTCTACTCCCACACCTCGCCCGAGGGGACCCAGCCGTGGGACCGGGCGGCTGCCGCGGGCTCTCGGATGCGCGCGATCGGCGAGAACATAGCGTGCGGGCAGCGCTCCCCCGCCGAGGTCGTGGAGGGCTGGATGAACAGCCCGGGCCACCGCGCCAACATCCTCAAGCGCGACTTCACCCACATAGGGATCGGCTTCGCGGGCGGCGGACCGGCGGGAACGTACTGGACACAACTCTTCGGCGCCTGACGGCCGGAGGACGGCGACATGCCGCGATCTGGTCGGAACGGGACCGTCCGGGACAGGATGCCCGCATGAAGGGTGACCTCTTTTCCAGTGAGCACATGGTCCAGCCCGCCTCGGCGCCGGGCATGACGATCGAGAACGCCAAATGCATCAAGTACGCGGTGAACGGCGAGATGCACGCCCGCCAGGGCGCGATGGTCGCCTACCGCGGCAACCTCCAGTTCGAGCGCAAGGGCCAGGGCGTGGGCGGCATGCTCAAGCGGGCCGTGACCGGTGAGGGGCTGCCGCTGATGGCGGTGCGCGGGCAGGGCGAGGCCTGGTTCGCGCACGAGGCGCAGAACTGCTTCATCGTCGAGGTCGACCCCGGCGACGAGTTCACGGTCAACGGCCGCAACGTCCTGTGTTTCGACGCCTCGCTGTCGTACCGGATCGCGACGGTGAAGGGCGCGGGCATCACCGGCGGTGGGCTGTTCAACAGCGTCTTCTCGGGGCAGGGCCGGCTGGGCCTGGTGTGCGAGGGCAACCCCCTGGTCATACCGGTCTCGCCGCAGTTCCCGGTGTACGTCGACACGGACGCGGTGGTCGGCTGGACCGCCGGACTGCAGACCTCGCTGCACCGCTCGCAGTCGCTCGGCTCGATGCTGCGCGGCGGTTCCGGGGAGGCCGTGCAGCTGATGCTGCAGGGTCAGGGCCATGTCGTCGTACGGCCGAGCGAGGCGACGCCGCAGAAGGCCCAGCAGCACTGAGGCCCCCCGAAGGCATAGGGTCCCGCGACGTGATCTGCGCCTCACGAGCAACCCTGTCCGCCCCGCCGACGTCTTGATCGACAACAGCTGAACAACATCAGGTGACCGACCTGGGATGACGCCCTGGCCCTTTGGACCGGGGCTCATTTCCGACGCACTATACCCTCCATGTATACACGGCGCGTATAGATGCTGTGTATACCGGATCGAAAGGAATCCATGTACGGCAAGGCATTCGCCCCGGAGTATCAGGGCGCCCTGACCACACTGTCCGTCAACTCCTCGCTGACCGACGTACTCGCCGCCGGCACCGAGCAGTTGCAGGCGGCCGAGCGGGCCGGGCAGCACGGCGAGGCGGCGCGCTCGGGGCTCGCGGTCGCCGAGGCGCATCGCCGGCTGGGGCAGGTCGGGGACGCGGAGCGGGCGTGGAAGGCGAGCTACCGCGCCGCCCGGGAGGTCGACGACACCGCGGCGATGGCGTGGGCGCTGTGGAGCGGCGGCACACTGGCCCGGCAGCGCGGCGCGTTCCCCCTGGCCCGGCGGCTGCTCCAGCTCGCGGCGGACCTCGGCGAGCGGGGCGGCGACATCGTCGTACGCGGCTACTCGCTGGCCGGCCTGGCGGAGACCGGCCGGATCCAGGGCGACTACGAGGCCGTCCACCGGCTGCACGAGCAGCTGCTGGCCGAGGCCCGGCGGCGCGGCGAGGCGCGGCACACCGTGTGGGCGCTGGAGGGCATAGCCCAGATCCATCGCAACACCGGCTCGTACGACACCGCGTACGCCCTGTTCGAGGAGGCCGCCGAGATCGCCGTGCGTGCCGAGGACCGGCGTGGCCACGCCTGGGCGCTGCGCGGACTCGCGGACATCGTCTCGGTGCGCGACGGTGACGTCGAGCGGGCGCTGGCCCTGCTGTCCGAGGCGGAGACGACGTGCCGTGCGATGAAGCTCTCCAGCGCACTGGCCTACAACCACAAGATGCGAGGCAACGTCCTCTACCGCGCCGGGCGTTACGCCGAGGCCCGGGACCTGTACGAGCAGGCGCTCGCGGAGTTCCGCGCCATGAGCGAGCCGCGCGGGGAGGCGCTGTCCCGGCTGGGGCTGGCCAAGTCGCGGGCCCACCTGGGACGCGATCGTGCCGAGACCGCCGCCGAACTGGCCGAGCTGGCGGGGGTGTTGGAGCGGATCGGGTTGCGGCACGCGCGGGAGATGGTGGCGCGGGCGCAGGAGGAGTTCTGCGCCGTGGCCGATGCAGAAAGCCCTGCTGAGCATGGTGTGGTGGGCGCCGGGGCGGTGGCCGTACGGTGACGGCGTTCCCCTCCGCAGTACAGGCACCGGCGGACGCCCGCCAAGTCCTCGACCGCTGCCGCGCCTTGGTGCGGCCCGCACTGCGGGAGGCGGTGGGGCGGACGCATCCGTGGGTCGGTGAGATGGCCGCGTACTCCTTCGGCTGGTGCGAGGTGGGCGGCGCACCGGCCGCAGCGTCCGGCGGGAAGGGCGTACGGCAGGCGCTGGCGGTCCTCGGGGCCGAGGCAGCCGGTGCGCCCGGGCGTGTCGCGGTGCCCGGGGCGGTCGCGGTGGAGCTGGTGCACGCCTTCTCCCTGCTGCACGACGACATCATGGACGGCGACGAGGCGCGGCGGCGCCGCCCCACCGTGTGGAAGGCGTACGGCACGGGACCCGCGGTTCTCGCCGGGGACGCGCTGTTCGCACTCGCGGTCGAGACGCTCGCCGTGGAAGCGGCGGGCCCGCAGGCCGTACGGCTGCTGTCCGTGGCGTTGCAGGACCTGGTGCGCGGGCAGGCGGACGACCTGCTGTTCGCCACGCGTCCCTGGACGGGGCCGGAGCGGGTGCGGCCGGACGAGTACCGGACCATGGCCGAGCACAAGACGGGCGCCCTGCTGGGGTGTGCGGCCGCGTTGGGCGCTCTGCTCGGCGGTTCGCCCCCCGCGACCGTGGCCGCCCTCGACCGTGCCGGCCGGCATCTGGGCATCGCCTTCCAAATGGTCGACGATCTGCTGGGCATCTGGGGCGACCCCGTCGTCACCGGCAAACCGGTCTACGGCGATCTGCGGGAGCGCAAGAAGACGTTCCCCGTGCTGGCCGCGCTCGACTCCCCCGCCGCCGGTCGGCTCTGCGCGCTCCTGGAGTCGGCAGCCGACCCCGCCGAGGCCGCCGCGCTGATCGAGGAGTCGGGTGGCCGCTCGGCCGCACTCGCCCAGGCACGGCGCCATGTGACCGCCGTGGAGAGGGCTCTCGCCGATGTGCCGCTGGAGGCGAGAGCCGCCGAGGAGCTGCGGGCGCTGCTCGACTTCCTCGTACGGCGCGATCTGTGAGAGCACGGTTCACGGCCGCACCGGGGTGAACTCCGCGTCACCTTGCCGCCCACGGCGAAACCGAGTTGACCGGCGTCACCACCCGCGTCAGGGTGCGAAGCGGCGTGGTTCACCGCCCCCACGCCGGAGAGGTGACTGCCTTGATCGGGATCTCGGACGTCGAAGCCGCGGCCGACCTCATCGCCGGACACGTCGTGCACACCCCGACCGTACCCAGCCCCGGCCTGTCGGCCCTCCTCGGCGTTCCGGTCACGGCCAAACTCGAACTCCTCCAGCGCACCGGCTCGTTCAAGGCCCGCGGGGCGACGGCGAAGCTGCTGTCGCTGAGCGACGCGCAGCGCGCCGCCGGGGTCGTCGCGGTCAGCGGGGGCAATCACGGTATCGCCCTGGCGATGACGGCCGCCGTCCACGATGTGAAGGCCACCGTGGTGATGCCGCGCACGGCGCCGGCCCGCTCCGTCCGGATCGTCGAGGACGCCGGGGCGTCGGTGCGGCTCACGGACGACATGGACGGCGCGTTCTCGCTCGTGACGAGGCTGCGCGACGAGGGGCTGACGCTCGTCCACCCCTTCGACGACCCCTTGGTGATCGCCGGCCAGGGCACCGTCGGGCTGGAGTTCGCCGACGACGCCGGCGACCTCACGGACGTGCTCGTCAGCGTCGGGGGCGGCGGGCTCGTCGCCGGCGTCGCGGTGGCACTGCGGGCGCGCCGACCGGACGTGCGGATCTGGGGTGTGGAGACCGAGGGCGCCGAGGCCATGTCCGAGGCGCTGGCGGCAGGCGCGCCGGTGCCGGTGGCGCTGTCGTCGATCGTGTCCACGCTGAGTGCGCCGGCCGTGTCGCAACTGACGTACGACCATGTGTCCGCCCTGGTCGACGAGGTGCTCGTGGTGCCGGACCGGGAGGCGGTGCGGGGCGTGCTCGACCTCGCCGAGCACGCCAAGGTGTGGGCGGAGCCGGCCGCCGGCTGTCTGCTGCCCGCGGCCCGGCGCGTGGTGGAGCGGGTCGGGGGCGGCGCCCGGCTCGGGCTGGTGGTGTGCGGGGGCAACGCGACGACCGGGGATGTGCTGCGCTGGGCGGCGGATTTCGGTCTTCACTGAAACCCCGCTGGCTCAATTCGCGTTGATTTCCTGAAACTTACTCACACGTAAGAAGCAAAAAGAAAGAGACGCCCTTTAGTTGAGGTTTTCGTTGAACGCTTCCCGTCGCGTCTCTCGTACTTCCTGTGAGAAATGGGAGCCAGGGGTTCAGCGAGGGATGACCATGGTCAAGGCGCGTGTCTCCACAGCCGAGTTGGTCGCGGGAAGGTACCGGCTCGTCGATGTCGTCCATCGCGAGACGAACCGCGTCAGTTACTACGGAGAGGACATAGAGACCGAACGTCCGTGCCTCCTCACCCAGATCGGACTCCCGAACGATCCGTGCCCCGAGGAGAGTCGCCGGGCCACCTCGCGGATTCTGCGGACCTCCGAGCGGATGGGGCTGCTGCGCCCGGGCCGGGTCGCAAGCGTCCTGGACGCCGTCGAGGAGTCCGGCAGCCTGTGGATCGTCACCGAGTGGCTCGACGGCACGCCCCTGGGCGAACTCCTCGCCCAGCAGGGCACGTTCAACTATGTCCGAGCCGCGCGCATCGGCCTCGAACTGCTCGACGTGCTGGAGGCCGCGCACGTCGCGGGCATCACCCATGGCGAGCTGAGCCCGGGCCAGGTCTTCGTGAGCGACGAGGGCTCCGTCGTGGTCACCGGCTTCGGGCTGGCCGGCGCGACCCTCGCGCCCCGAGTCGCCGCGCCGTCGTACGCGTCCCCGGAACAGGCCCGTGACGAGCGCATCGGACCGGCCTCGGACCTGTGGGCGCTCGGCGCGATCCTCTACACGATGGTCGAGGGGCGCCCGCCGTACCGGGAACGCGATCGGCCCGAGGCCACGTTGAAGGGCGTGGACCGGCTGCCGCTGCGCGCCCCGGTGCGCGCCGGGCCGCTCACGCAGGCCGTGCAGGGGCTGCTGCGCAAGGACTCCCGGGAGCGGCTGAGCCGGCCGGTGGTCCGCGACGCGTTCGTGCGCGTCCTCAACGAGGACCCACAGGCCCCCCTGCAGGCGCAGTCGCGCCCCCGTCTGCGCGGCCTGTACGCCGTGGGGCCGGGCTGGGGCAGACGGGCCATGATCGCCGGCACCGCTCTCGCCGTGGTCACCGTCGCGGCCGCCGTCCTGGTGGTGACCAACGGCCGGCCGGACGACTCGGATGCGTCGGCGGCGGGTACGGCGCCCAGTCCGCCCGCCTCCGCCGGGACGCCGACCGGCCAGTCCCCCACCCCCTCCCCCACGCCCAGTTCGTCGCCCAGCTCGTCCCCCACGCAAGAAGCGACGGAGGCGGAGCCGCCCACGGCCTCCCCCTCGGGCACGGCGCTGCCCCCCGACTACACGACGTACAAGTCACCGGACGGCTTCTCGGTCGCCCTGCCCGAGGGCTGGCAGCCGCTGCGCACCACGCGTGCCTCGGACCTGGCGTACCGCGTCTTCTTCAGCGCCGACGGCGACGCGCGCAAGCTGGCCATCACCTACAGCGAACGCCTGGGCCCGGACCCCGTCGCCGTCTGGCGCGACTCCGTGGAGCCCGGCCTCGAGGAGTGGAGCGGGTTCCAGCGGATCGGCGAGATCAAGGCGACGACGTACCAGGGATACGAGGCCGCCGACATGGAGTGGCTCTCGGACAAGGACGGCGTCCGTGTCCGTACCTTCGGCCGTGGCTTCCTCATCGATGATCACCGTGGCTACTCACTGCGCTGGACGACCCCGGCGGCCGACTGGGACGACCCCGCCAACCAGGAGGCCCTGGATGTCTTCCTGCGGACCTTCCGGGTGCCCGAGGGCTGATCAGGCCGACGCGCGAGGTGCGCCCATCGCCCGCAAGGGCAGGCGGTGCGGCGGTGCGGTGCGCCAACTCGCCGTGAATGTCCGGTCCTTGAGCGAGCAGGTCACCTCCAGGTGGTGCGGGGTCTCCAGGAAGGCGATGTCCGCGACGAGGGTGTCCGCGTCGGTCCAGCCGCCGCTGACCGCGGTGGGCACCGGCTCCTCGGCGACGCTCCAGCCGGCGTCGCCGAGCCGCAGCCGAAGCGGGTGACCGTCCTCGGTGAGCGTCAGGGTCCAGCCGTCCGGGCCCTGCGTGAGGTCGATCGCGGTCAGCTTGGGCAGGTGCGCGCGGGCACCGTCGTCCGGGGTGAACGCGGCGGCGGACCAGGCCTCCACGCGCTCGGGCGGTGCGGGCTTGCCGGCGGCGGGCGGCAGCGCGAGGCCCGCCAGCCGCTCCGCCAGGGCCGCGTCCGCCGCCTCGCCGCCGGTCAGGGGCGCGGGCCGGAACGCGGGCAGCAGATGCTCCCAGACCAGGTTCAGCAGGCCCGGCATGTCCCAGGTGTCCGCGGTCGTCGCGATCACGGCGTCCTGCTCGGGCAGCACCACACAGAACTGACCGAACATGCCGTCACCGCGATAGCCGTGTCGGGACATCCAGAACTTGAAGCCATAGCCGTGTTGCCAGTCGTCCCAGGGCATGACACCGGCGTTCGGGATCTGCCGGCGCGTCGCCTCGGCCACCCACCACTCGGGCAGCAGCCGCTCGCCCTCCCACACCCCGCCCCGCAGATACAGCTGGCCGAGCCGGACGATCGCGTCGGTGGTGGCGTGCAGCCCGCTGAAGCCGAGTTCCCGGCCGCTGCGGTCACGCTGCCACGCGATCTCGCCGATGCCGAGCGGATCGAGCAGGCGGGGCCGGAGGTACTCGGTCAGCGACTGGCCGCTCGCGCGCTGGACGATGGCGGCGAGCGCGAAGGTGGCGGGCTGGTTGTACGCGAAGACGGTCCCCGGGTCGCGGGTCGGAGGTACCAGCAGGAATCCGCGGACGAGGTCCTCGCGGTCGAGTTCGCGGGCGGCGAAGATCGTGTCGGTCTCGTGCCCGCTGGCCATGGACGCCACGTGCCGCACGAGCATCGCGCGACTGCGCGGGTCCGTGATGTCGGCCTCGAACTCGGGGAAGTACGAGATCACCGGGTCGTCGAGCCGTATCAGGCCCTCGCCGACGGCGATCCCGGCGGCGGTCGCGGTGAAGCTCTTGCTGATCGAGTAGAGGAGATGCGGGCGTTCGGGGGCGTACGGCGCCCACCAGCCGGAGGCCACGAGGTGGCCGTGCCGCAGGATCATCAGGCTGTGCGGCTCGATGTCGGGGGCGGTGTCGAGGGCATCGAGGAAGGCGAGGACACCGGAGGCATCGACGCCCTGGGCGGCGGGGGAGCTCGAGGGCAACGGGTGGACAGACATATGGGCATCCTCTCCCGATGCCCCCGCGGTCAGCTGAGGCCCTGCCCCGTCCGTCCCGTTTTCCTCACCCCTGTCCGGGGACTCGGGCCGTATGGTGCAGATCGGATACACGATGATGACCGAGCAGGCCGGCCCCCGTGAGCTGGTGGACCACCTGGTCCGCGCCGAGGAGGTGGGCTTCGACTTCTCCGTGACCTCGGACCACTACTTTCCGTGGCTGCGATCGCAGGGTCACTCGCCGTACGCCTGGAGTGTGCTGGGCGCGGCCGCCCAAGCCACGTCGCGGATTCCGCTGATGACCTACGTGACGTGTCCGACGTTCCGCTACCACCCGGCTGTGGTGGCGCAGAAGGCGGCCACGATGCAGTTGCTGTCCGAGGGCCGGTTCCGGCTGGGGCTCGGGTCGGGCGAGAACCTCAACGAGCATGTGGTGGGCGGCGGTTGGCCGTCCGTGGACGTGCGGCACGAGATGCTCGAGGAGGCGGTGGGGATCATCCGGGCGCTCTTCGAGGGCGGCCATGTGAATCGTCGCGGCACGCACTTCGACGTCGAGTCGGCCCGCCTTTGGGACCTGCCGGACCAGCCGCCGCCGATCGGCGTCGCCGTCTCCGGGGAGCAGTCCTGCGAGCTCGCGGGCAGGCTCGGTGACCTGGTGATCGCCACGGAGCCCAAGGCGGACCTGCTGGCGGCGTTCGACCGGCACGGCGGCGCGGGCAAGCCGCGTGTGGGGCAGCTCCCGGTGTGCTACGACCCCGACCGGGACACCGCCGTCGAGCGCGCCCACTCCCAGTTCCGCTGGTTCGGCGGCGGCTGGAAGGTCAACTCGGAACTCCCGCACCCGGACTCCTTCGAGGCGGCGAACCAGTTCGTCACCCCGGACGACGTCGCCGACTCGATCCCGTGCGGCGACGACCCGGACGCCTTCGTCGAGGCCGTCCGCCCGTACGCCGAGGCGGGCTTCACCGAGATCGCCCTGGTACAGATCGGCGGCGAGACCCAGTTGCCGTATCTCGACTGGGCGGAGAAGACATTGCTGCCCGCGCTGCGGCACGCTCTCGGCTGACCGGACGCGTACGCGGCTCCTGTCGCACCGGGTGACGCCGCAGACCGCGAAAGCGACGTCCGCGGGTGCCATAGGCTGCTGGTCTGCATTTCTGCAGTCCAAGCAGGCCCCATGACCTAATGGGCCCATCGGCAAGCAGTCCCTACAGGAGAGTCACCCGTGACACTGGCGTTCGTCCCGCCCGAGACATCCCCCGCGCCCCAGGCCCCGTTGTCCGATCTCGTCGCGCGGGACGCGCGCGAGTTCGGGGTCTACGCGCGGACCGGCGGCTGGGCCTTCGGCCTGATGGTGGCGCGCAGCGTGCGGCCCGGCGGGCAGAGCGCGGGCGAGACGCCGAAGGTGTCGGCGAAGGAGTTCGCCGAGCTCGCCGGGTGCTCCGCCGAGCGCGTCATGCGCTACTACAAGGCCTGGGACCGGGCCGCCGACGACGGCCTCGTCCCGCACTTCGAGGCGCTGTCGCCGGGCCAGGAGGTGGAGCTGCCGGACGCCGACGTGTGGCTCAGCTACTACGTCTCCCGCAACAGCGCCACCTCCGAGCGCGGCACCGCCATCGCCGAGGCCGCCGAGGCCGAGGGCATCCGCCCGACGAAGGCCCTGGAGGTCGCCGAGAACCCCACCGCGCTGCGTGCCGCGATCCTCGCCGACCCCTCGACCGCCCGCGCGGCCCGCCAGGCTCTCCTCGACCGGGTCCTCGAGGACCCCGACCTGCAGGCCGAGTTGGCGCGGGACGTCGTACGCACCGACGACCTGAAGAAGGCCGTCGCCAGTGAGAGCCGGGCGGCCGACCGGATCGACTACGTCCGCCAGATCGCCGAGTCCGGCCAGATCAAGACCCCGGCCGGGCAGACCGTCGACGCGCCCGTCGACCTTCGCCAGGAGGCCGAGCGGCACCTGTCGCTGATCGACGAGCTGGAGGAGGACGAGGACACCGGCGAGTGGGCCACCGAGGCCTACGGCACCATGAAGTCGCTCGTCGCCGAGGTGGTGGAGGCCGACCCCGAACTGCGTGTGCAGGAGCGGCGGACGAAGTTCTACAGCAGTCTGCAGAAGGCGACGAGGGTCTTCGAGGAACTGACCTTCGACGATGTGCAGGAGTTCGTCGAGGACGACATGGTCCAGCAGTTGGAGGAGCTCCAGCAGGCCATCTCCACGTGCATCGCCGCACTGCGCGGGGCGCAGGGAGGCACGGCGCGGCAGCAGTAGCCGTCCTCATGCCGGCGAGAACGCCACCGCTCACTCTGTGTAGCGGTGGCGTGTCCACAGCGGCAGCAGGAACCAGCACACCAGGTACCAGACGACGACGCCCGACACCAGCCAGGGCACATAGCCGTCGTGGGTGGCGACCCGCAGGATCAGCAGGAGCGAGCACGTCGTGGTGGCGAGGAGCAGGATCAGGCCGACGAAGGTCAGCCGGGAGGCCCACTCCACCGCCTTCGGCTTGATGCGCCGTCCTGACACCAGGCGGTGCAGGGAGACGGGGCCGATCAGGGCGCCGGTGGCGGCGGCACCGAGCACGACCGTCACGATGTAGATCGTCTGGTCCGTGTCGTCGAGGGTGTCGTACTTCGGCGTGAAGACGACGGTGAGCAGGAAGCCGAACAGGATCTGGACGCCCATCTGGGCCACCCGGACTTCCTGGATGAGTTCGCCCCACATACGGTCGGCGCGCTCGTCCGCGGTCTCGTCGCGTCCCGTCCGTCTTTCCTTCTCGGTCATGCGGGCCGGGTAACCCCGGCACTGAACACTCAAACGAGCGGGCTCCGGGAGCGGCTGGGGGCCGCCCCGGAGCCGTACGGGTCTACCAGCGGTTTTCGACCTGGTCCTTGATGCGCCGGTCGTAGAGGTCCTCGATCGCGGCGAGCGTCGTGTCGGACAGCTCCGGCAGCGCGGCGGCGGCCGCGTTGGCGCGGGCCTGCTCGGGCGAGCGGGCGCCCGGGATCACGGTGGTCACGCCCGGCTGCTGGATGATCCAGCGCAGCGCCAGCTGGGCCGGCGTGAAGCCCTCGGGGGCGAGGCCGGCGAACTCGACGGCCGCCTCCACACCCGACTCGTAGTCGACGCCGGAGAAGGTCTCGCCCTGGTCGAAGGACTCGCCGTGCCGGTTGTAGGTGCGGTGGTCGTTCGCGGGGAAGACGGTGTCCTTGGTGTACTTGCCCGACAGCAGGCCGGAGGCCAGCGGCACACGGGCGATGATGCCGACGCCCGCCTGCTCGGCGGCGGGCAGCACTTCGCGCAGGGGCTTCATGCGGAACGGGTTGAGGATGATCTGCACGCTCGCGACGCCGGGGCGGGCGATCGCGGTCAGCGCCTCCTCGCAGGTCTCCACGCTGACGCCGTAGTGGGCGATGCGCTCCTCCTCGACCAGGGTGTCCAGGGCGTCGAACACCTCGTCCGTCGAGTAGACCGGCGTCGGCGGGCAGTGCAGCTGGACCAGATCGAGGCGGTCCACGCCGAGGTTGCGCCGCGAACGGTCGTTCCAGGTGCGGAAGTTGTCGAGCACGTAGTTCTCGGGGATCTGGTCGACGCGGCGGCCCATCTTGGTCGCCACGAAGATGTCCAGCTCGGGCCTGCCGCGCAGGAACGTGGCGATGGTCTGCTCGCTGCGCCCGTCGCCGTAGACGTCGGCCGTGTCGAAGAAGGTCACCCCCGACTCGACCGCGGCCTCCAGCACCGCCAGGGCTTCCTTGTCGTCGACGTCTCCCCAGTCGGCGCCCAGCTGCCACGTCCCGAGACCGACGACGGATGCCTGCTGACCCGACCTACCGATTACACGCTCGTCCATGGCGCCAGTGTGTCATTCGTCATGCACGCGTGCGGAACGGGCCCCTCCGCGTGGTTACCTGTGAATCTTTCACTCACACGAGTGAAACGATTCGACAGGCCGGTGGTGACTGTCAAGCCCGTCCCTAGCGTGAGCCCGTGACCGACGACTTCAGCCGCAGGGGCTTCCTGCGCACCGCCGCCGCCATGGCCGCCGTACCGACTCTCCTCCCGGCGGATCCGGCCGTCGCGGCACAGGAGTTGCCGGATTTCCCGGGGGATGTGGCGCTGTACCGCTCCGCGTACCGGAACTGGGTCGGCGAGATCACCGCCGACGGGCTGTGGGCCTGCGCACCGGCCGGCCCGGACCAGGTGGTGGCCGTCGTCAACTGGGCCTGGCGGCACGGCTGGAGAGTCCGCGCCCGGGGTTCCTCGCACGGCTGGTCCCCGCTGACGATCACCCAGGGCACCGAGTCGGACGCGCCGGTCCTCCTCGTCGACACCGCCTCTCATCTCACCGGCATGTCGCTCCGGTCGCCGACCTCGGTACGGGTCGGCACCGGCGTCACCCTGGAGGCCCTGCTCACCTACCTGGAGGAACACGGCCTCGGCGTCACCGCCGCGCCCGCTCCCGGCAACCTCACCCTGGGCGGCGCGCTCGCCATCGGCGCGCACGGCACCGCCGTACCGGCGCGGGACGAACAGCGGCTGCCCGGGCACACCTACGGCTCACTGAGCAATCTCGTGCTGTCGCTGACGGCCGTCGTCTGGGACGAGGCCAGTGGCGGGTACGTGCTGCGGACGTACGACCGCGCCGAGGGGGAATGTGCCGCGCTGCTCACCCATGTGGGCCGCTCGATGGTCACCGAGGTCGTGCTGCGCGTGGGGGCCAACACCGACCTGCGGTGCGTCAGCCGTACGGACGTCCCGGCCGGCGAGCTCTTCGCCGCGCCCGGCACCGACGGACGCACCCTTGCGAGCTTCCTGGACCGGGCAGGGCGCGTCGAGGCGATCTGGTTCGCCTTCACCGAGTTCCCGTGGCTGAAGGTGTGGAGCGTCTCCCCCACCCGACCGCTGACCTCACGGCATGTGACGACGCCGTACAACTACCCGTTCTCCGACAATGTGCCGCGCCCGGTGGCGGACCTGGTCGGGCGGATGGTGTCGGACGAGGCCTGGTATCTGGCGCCGGTGCTCGGCAACGCGCAGTACGACGTGGCCGCGCTCGGGCTGGTGGCGACGCTGTCGGCGGACATCTGGGGGCCGTCCAAGAACACGCTGCTGTACCTGCGGCCGACGACGCTGAGGATAGCCACGAACGGGTACGCGGTGCTCACCAGCCGGGCCCAAGTGCAGCGCGTCGTCGCCGAGTTCACCGCCTTCTACCGGGAACGGCTCACTGCGTACGCCGACCGGGGCCGATTCCCGGTCAACGGCTCGCTGGAGATCCGGGTCACGGGCCTCGACGATCCGGCGGACGCCGGTGTGGACGGGGCGCGGACCGCGCTGTTGTCGGCGCTCGGGCCGCGCGACGACCGTCCCGAGTGGGACACGGCCGTGTGGCTGAACATCCTGACGCTGCCGGGGACGCCGTACGCGGAGGAGTTCCTGAGCCAGATCGAGCGGTTTGTGCTGCGGACCTTCGACGGCGAGTACGCCACGACCCGGGTCGAGTGGTCGAAGGGCTGGGCCTACACGAGGGACAGTGCCTGGAGCGACGGCGAGGTGCTGGGCACGGCCGTACCCGGCTCCTTCGGGGAGGAGGTGTGGGGGCGGGCGGCCGGGGTGCTGGATCGGCTCGACCCGCACGGTGTGTTCGGCAATGCCTTCCTCGACCGGTTGTTCCGGTGAGTGCGGCTACTTGCGGGCGGCCAGTGCCCTGGCCTGGATGGTGCGCGCGATCTTGGGACCGAGCCGGCGCTTGAGGCGCCGCAACGTCTCCACCTGCCCGGCCGCCCTGTCGATCTGGTAGTACAGCTGGGGCGGCACGTACGGCAGCAGGGGCGAGTGGCGCTGGCCGAGCAGGGCGAACATCTGCTGCGGGGGCAGGCGGATGTAGCGGGGCAGGTTCTCGTACCACTGGGCGCTGTAGCGGGCCGCGCTCTGGACGGACAACAGGGCTTGCTTGCGCTCCTGTTCGTAGCGGGCGAGGGCCTGCGGGAGGGCGGCGTGCTCGTGCAGCGCGGCGGCGAGGGCGATGGCGTCCTCCAGGGCGAGGGTGGTGCCGGCGCCGATGGAGTAGTGGGTGCTGTGGGCGGCGTCGCCGATGAGGACGAGGTTGTCGCGGTGCCAGGTGCGGTTGGTGACGGTGCGGAAGGTCCGCCACTGGGCGCTGCCGTCGGCGCCGGAGCGGCCGATGAGCGGGTGGCCGTCGAGGAAGTCGGCGAAGACCCTCTCCAGCAGGGCCATCGCGTCGGCCTCGTTCGCGGTGTCGAGGCCTAGGCCGGTCCAGGTCTCGGGGGCGCATTCGATGACGCAGGTGCTGCCCTCGGGGCTGAAGCCGTAGCCGTAGCACCAGATCCAGCCGTGGCCGGTCTCGACGAAGGCGAAGGTGAAGGCTTCGAAGACCTTGCTGGTGCCGAGCCAGATGTAGCGGTTGCGGCCGCGCCTGGTCCGGGTGCCGAAGTCGTCGGCGTACTGGGTGCGCAGGGTGCTGTGGACGCCGTCGCCCGCCACCACCAGGTCCGCGGCGGGCAGCTTCTCCGGCATGATCTCGTGCTCGAACTCCAGCCGCACGTCCAGCGAGCGGGCGCGTCGGGCGAGGATCTCCAGCAGCTGGTGGCGGCCGATGCCGTGCCCCGTGTCGCCGGAGCGGCGGGTCGTGCGGCCCCGGACGTGGGCGACGCCCTCGTCCCAGCGGATCGAGCTCTCCTCGACGGCGCGAGCGGACGTGGTGTCGTGCTCGTGCAGCTTGTCGAGCAGTCCGCGCCAGTACGTGACGCCTGCCCCGTAGGTGGAGCCCTCCGGGTTGCGCTCGTGGACGGTGATGTCGTGGGACGGGTCCCGCAGCTTCAGCAGGATCGAGAGATACAGGCCGGCGGGCCCGGCTCCGACGCAGACAACCTTCACGCACACCCCTAGAAATGTTTTAAAACGGTCATATCACTTCGCAGGGTAGCAAGGCAGAGCAGTCCGGCCGCGACATTTCGGATCGCGCCAGTTTCGACCGGTGAGGCAGGCCACTGGCGACCCACCCGCCCGCGAAGGACCACCCGAAACGGGATTCCCAGGAGAAGGAATTCCCCCTTCCGGGACTTTTGGGCGCCATCCAAAGCAAGATCATCTTTGTTCAACTCTGCACGACATGTGCAGACTTGTCCTGATCGGAGCCAACCACTCCCGACCGATTTCTCCCTCTCTCGTCCGGCCCGATAGGCATGCGGAGTCGTCAACCGAACGAACTCAGGAGGTCCGCATGCCGGAACTCAGCCGTCGCCGTGCGCTCACCGCCGCGGCCACCCTCGCCACCGCGGCCGCGGCCGGTGTCCAGACGCTCACCGCCTCCACCTCGTCCGCCGCCGGGCACGACCACCACTCCCCCACGTCCTTCGACGAGGTCTACAAGGGCCGCCGGATACAGGGCCGGCCGGCCTCGGGCGGCGGCCACCAGCATCACGGTGGCGGATACGCCGTGTTCGTCGACGGAGTGGAGCTGCATGTGATGCGCAACGCCGACGGCAGCTGGATCAGCGTCGTCAGCCACTACGACCCGGTGCCCACCCCGCGCGCCGTCGCCCGTGCCGCCGTGGACGAGCTACAGGGCGCCGCACTGCTGCCCTTCCCCGCCAACTGACCTGCCGTACCCGCACTTTGGAGCACCAGCGACCATGACCGTCCGCAAGAACCAGGCCCTGCTGACCGCCGACGAGAAGCGGCGATTCGTCGCCGCGCTCTTGGAGTTGAAGCGCAGCGGCCGCTACGACGCGTTCGTCACGACCCACAATGCCTTCATCGTCGGCGACACCGACAACGGGGAGCGCGTCGGCCACCGTTCACCGTCCTTCCTGCCCTGGCACCGCAGATTCCTGCTCGAGTTCGAGCGTGCGTTGCAGGAGGTGGACGCCTCGGTGGCGCTGCCGTACTGGGACTGGAGCACCGACCGCTCGATACGGTCCTCGCTGTGGGCGCCCGACTTCCTCGGCGGCACCGGGCGCAGCCGCGACGGTCAGGTGATGGACGGGCCGTTCGCGGCGTCGACCGGCAACTGGGCGATCAATGTGCGCGTCGACGGCCGTACGTTTCTGCGCCGCTCGCTCGGCACCGCGGTACGGGAGTTGCCGACCAAGGCCGAGGTGGAGTCCGTGCTCGCCATGCCGACGTACGACATGGCGCCCTGGAACAGCGGGTCGGACGGTTTCCGCAACCACCTCGAAGGGTGGCGCGGCGTCAATCTGCACAACCGGGTCCACGTCTGGGTCGGCGGGCACATGGCGACCGGTATGTCACCCAACGACCCGGTGTTCTGGCTGCACCACGCCTACATCGACAAGCTGTGGGCGGACTGGCAGCGGCGGCACCCCGGCTCCGGCTATCTGCCCGCCGCCGGGACGCCGAACGTGGTCGACCTCAACGACACGATGAAGCCGTGGAACGACGTGCGTCCCGCCGACCTGCTGGACCACACCGCGCACTACACCTTCGACGCGGCCTGAGACGCCGTCCGCACCGCCCGTGCGGACCGCCCGTCAGGCCTCGGCGGTACGGCAGTCCGGGTGGCCCCAGCCCTGGGCGTTCTTGGCGATGGACTCGCCCGCCGCGTAGCTGCGGCCGCAGATGCAGCGGCCCGGGAACTTGGCCTTGATGGTGCGGGAGGAGTTGCCGTTCTTCCGGGTGGCCGCCGCCTTGCGGCGCGGGGCCTTGGCCGACGGGGTGTCCGGGGAGGGCGGCGGCTCGGGTGAGCCGAGGCCGCTGCCCGCGGACTCCTGCACGGTGGCCGCCTGGCTGGCGGCGCGGTCGGCGAAGTCGTTCAGCCGGTCGCCGTCGACCTGGTGGGCGGGGACGTAGCGGAACTCGACGGTGCGGCCGTCGAGCAGTTCGTCGATGCGCACGACCAGGTCCTGGTTGGCGACCGGCTTGCCGGCGGCCGTCTTCCAGCCGTTGCGCTTCCAGCCCGGCAGCCAGGTGGTGACGGCCTTCATGGCGTACTGCGAGTCCATCCGGATCTCCAGCGGTACGCCGGGGTCGGTCGCCGTGAGCAGGCGTTCCAGTGCGGTGAGTTCCGCGACGTTGTTGGTGGCCCGCCCGAGCGGGCCCGCCTCCCAGCGGGTGGGGGTCTCCTCCTCGTCGGCGACGACCCAGGCCCAGCCCGCCGGCCCGGGGTTTCCCTTCGAAGCCCCGTCGCACGCGGCCACAACTCGTTCACGCATGCGCCGATCATGCCATGGTCGGGCCGGGTGACCGGTCGCGGAGGGGGTTCAGGAGACGTCGCCGAGCTTCGGCATCTCGCCCTCGGTGGTGCCGGTGTCGATCACCGAGAAGTTCGCGCCCTGCGGGTCGCTCAGCGCGGCGAACCGGCCGAACGGGCTGCTCATCGGGCCGAACCGCAGCACAGCGCCGAGCTTGGTCGCCTTGGCGACGGCGTCGTCGCAGTCGGGGACGTTGAAGTAGACGTTGATGTAAGGCGGGACCTCGGGCGGGAAGTCGTCGGTCATCTTCATCCGGCCGAGGGCCATGGTCCCCTCGCCGAGGGTGTAGAGGCGGAAGTCGATCGCGTCGTCCTCCATCTGCTGCTGCCCGTAGCCGAACACGGCGGGGAAGAAGCCGTCGGACTTCTCCGGCTCGCGCGCGAAGACCTCCGCCCAGCAGAAGGCGCCGGCCTCGTCCATCGACGTGTCGAAACCCTCGTGGGTGCCGGCCTGCCACACCCCGAAGACGACGCCGCCGGGGTCGCGGGCCAGGCACATGCTGCCGAAGTCACCGACCGCCATCGGCTCCATCAGGATCTCCCCGCCGTTCTCACGGATCTTGGCGGCGGTCGCGGCTACGTCGGCGGCGGCGAAGTAGAGGCACCACTGCGACATGCCCTCCTGGCCCGGCATGGGCGGGACGACCGCGGCGGCGGCCTTGCCGTTCGCGTAGGCCTGGGTGTAGTTGCCGAACTCCGACGATGCCTCGCCGAAGGTCCAGCCGAGGACATCGCCGTAGAAGCTCTTGGCTCCCTCGACGTCGCTGAACATCGCGTCGGCCCAACAGGGGGTTCCTTCAGGTTGCACGGCCATGACTGCGGCCCTCTTCCAGCTTGGCTAGTTGTCCGGATTCTCACGCTAGTCACCCGGAGGTCCGGTCGCGCGCCGAATGGACGCTTCCGTTCCAGACTGGGGAAGGAGGCGGACACGGTATGACGGGCGGGACGATGCGCGCATGGTCGGTGGTCGAGCCGGGGCCGGTGGAGGAAGAGCCCCTGCGGCTCGTCGAGAAGCCGGTGCCGGTGCCGGAGGACGACGAGCTGCTCGTGCGGGTGCGCGCCAGCGGGGTGTGCCGTACGGATCTGCACGTCGTCGAGGGGGATCTGCCGGTGCACCGGCCGGGGGTCACGCCGGGGCACGAGGTGGTCGGTGAGGTGGCCGGGGTCGGGGCTGCGGTGCGCGGCTTCGACATCGGGGAGCGGGTGGGGGTGGCCTGGCTGCGGCGCACCGACGGCACCTGCGTCCACTGTGCGCGCGGCGCCGAGAACCTGTGCCCGGCCTCGCGGTACACGGGCTGGGACGCCGACGGCGGTTACGCGCAGTACACGACCGTACCGGCCGCGTACGCCTACCGGCTGCCGGGCGGCATCGACGACGTGACGTGCGCGCCGCTGCTGTGCGCCGGGATCATCGGCTACCGCGCGCTGCGGCGGGCGGCGCTGCCGCCGGGCGGGCGGCTCGGGCTGTACGGGTTCGGGGGCAGCGCCCATCTGTGCGCGCAGGTGGCGCTGGCCGAGGGCGCCACCGTGCACGTGCTGACGCGGGGCGCGGCCGCGCGGAAGCTGGCGCTCGACCTGGGTGCCGCATCGGCGCGCGACGCGTACGAGATGCCGCCGCAGCCGCTGGACAGCGCGATCCTGTTCGCGCCGGTCGGCGACCTGGTCCCGGTGGCGCTGCGGGCCCTCGACCGGGGCGGCACGCTGGCGATCGCCGGCATCCACCTCAGCGATGTCCCGGCGCTGCGCTACGAGAGCGAGCTCTTCTACGAGAAGCAGCTGCGCAGCGTCACCTCCAACACGCGCGCGGACGGCCGGGAGTTCCTGGCGCTCGCCGCCGAGCACGCCGTACACGCCACGACGCACACGTACCCGCTGTCGCGGGCGGACGAGGCGCTGCGGGATCTGAAGGCGGGCCGGTTCGACGGGGCGGCGGTGCTGGTGGACGACCTGTCCTGAGCGCCGCCACTCGGGCGTGCGGGAGCACGGGAGGGGAGCGGGACCACTCACGGTGCGTCCACTGCCTCACGCGGCAGGTTTGCACCTCCAGGGCCTGAAGACGCCCCTTTCACGCCCTGATCCATTGGTCACGGCGACTGTTTGGCTAGGACGCGCGCACGGTCAGCCCGCTCACCTCCCAGGAGTGAATGTGTCCACACCGGACAGCGCCACCGGTCCCGCCGTCGACGAACCCGACCCCGAGCCGAACTCCGACGCTCAGCTCACCAGTCTCAGCACCCAGGCCGCCCGGCAGCTCGCCACAACCACCAAGTCCGAACCCCAGATGCAGGCGATCAGCTCGCGCTGGCTGCTGCGGATGCTGCCCTGGGTGGATGTGAAGGGCGGCACCTACCGGGTCAACCGCCGTCTGCAACTGCGCGTCGGCCGGGGCCGGGTGCAGTTCGACCAGAACGGCGCCGACGACATCAAGGTCATCCCCGAGACCCTCACCGAGCTGCCGGTCCTGCGCGGCTACGACGACATCGACGTGCTCAGAGAGGTCGCCAGCCGGTTCCGGGTCCGTGAGGTCCGCGCCGGACAGGTGCTCGTCGAGGCAGGGCAACCCGTCACGGAGGCCTATCTGGTCGTGCACGGCCGGTTCACCCGCTTCACCGAGGGCAAGTACGGCGAGGAGGAGATCCTCGGGGTCGTCACCGACGGCGACCAGATGGGCGACGAAGGCATCGGCCAGCCCGACCCGCTGTGGCTGAGCTCGGTGCGGGCGGAGACCGCCGGCGTGCTGCTCGTGCTCCCCTGGACCGTGGTCCAGGAGTTCACCGACCGGGTCCCGTCCCTCGCGGCGCATCTGGAGGCCTACGCCGCGCGGCAGAGCCTCCCCATGAACCGCAAGGGCGAGGCCGACGTTCCGGTGCAGGCGGGCCACGTCGGCGAGCCGACCATCAACGGCGGGTACGTCGACTACGACCTGGCCCCGCGCGAGTACGAGCTGTCCCTGACCCAGACCGTGCTGCGCGTGCACACCCGGGTCGCCGACCTCTACAACAACCCGATGAACCAGACCGAGCAGCAACTGAGGCTGACGGTCGAGGAGATCCGCGAACGCCAGGAGTGGGAGCTGGTCAACAACCGGGAGTTCGGGCTGCTGCACAACGTGGACTACGGGCAGCGCATCAGCACCTTCACCGGGCCGCCCACCCCGGACGACATGGACGAACTGCTGTCGATGCGCCGCAAGACCAAGATGTTCATCGCCCATCCGAAGGCGATCGCGGCGTTCTTCCGGCAGTGCAACCGGCGCGGTCTGGTGCCCGGCACCGCGAGCGTGGAGGGGCATGAGATCCCCGCCTGGCGCGGGGTCCCGATCTTCCCCTGCAACAAGATCCCGATCAGCCCGCAGCACACCAGCAGCATCATCGCGCTGCGCACCGGGGAGGACGACCAGGGCGCCATCGGGCTCTACCAGACGGGGATCCCGGAGGAGCACCAGCCCGGTCTGAACGTGCGGTTCATGGGCATCGACGCCAACTCGATCATCCGCTACCTCGTCACCGCCTACTACTCGATGGCGATCCTCGTCCCCGACGCCGTCGGGATCCTGGAGAACGCCCAGATCGGCCGGACGGCCGAGTGACCGCGTGGAGCACGCCATGAGCACGTCGTCCACCTTCTCGCTGCCGGGCCCGCCGAACCTGGCGAGCAGCCTGAACGCCCGGCGCGGCGGCGCGATCCCGGGGCTGCGGTACCGGGAGGTCGCCCCCGCCGACCCCGAGAAAGCCGCGGAGGTCGATCGCAGGCTGGAGGACTGGGCGCGGCGCCTCGATCTGTTCCCCGAGGCGTGGAACGGGGACTTCACGGGGTTCCAGTTCGGGCGTGCCGTGGTGCTCCAGCATCCGGAGGCGGTCGATCTGGAGCGTCTGACGGTCGCCGGGGAGCTGTTGCTCGCCGAGAACGTCGTCGACTCCTGCTACTGCGAGGAGGACGAGGGCCGGGGCGGGGAGCGCCGGGGTCTCGCGGGCCGGCTGATCATGGCCCAGTCGGCGATCGACCCCTTCCACGGCATTCCGGAACACGAAGAGGAGTGGCGGCTGGGGGTGCGGGCCGACGGTCCGCTGCGCTCGTACCACTTCGCCCTCCAGGACTACGCCGACCTCGCCACGCCCAGCCAGACCGACCGCTTCGTGCACGACATCGCCCGGCTGCACATGGGCTACCTCGCCGAGGCCGCCTGGGCGGAGACCGGGTATGTGCCCAGGGTCTGGGAGTACCTGGTGATGCGGCAGTTCAACAACTTCCGTCCCTGTCTGTCGATCGTGGACGCCGTGGACGGCTACGAACTGCCCGAGGCGCTCTACGCCCGGCCCGAGATCCAGCGGGTGACGGCGCTCGCCTGCAACGCGACCACGATCGTCAACGACCTGTACTCCTTCACCAAGGAGCTGGCGAGCGATCCGACGCATCTCAACCTGCCGCAGGTCATCGCCGCGAACGAGCGGTGCGGGCTCAAGGCCGCCTATCTGAAGGCCGTCGAGATCCACAACCAGATCATGGACGCCTTCGACGAGGAGTCGGCCGTGCTGGCCGCCACCTCGCCGCTCGTCGAGCGCTACACCCGGAGCCTGTCCGACTGGGTGGCCGGCAACCACGAGTGGCACGCCACCAACACCCACCGCTACCACCTGCCCAACTACTGGTAATGCGCGACCGAATGACAGAACGTCACACGCACCAGCACGAGGAGTCACCGTTGACCATCGCCCCCGAAGCCGGCACCAAGACCGTCCCGGTGCCGTCCCAGTCCACGTACCAGACCCGCGTCGCGGACTACTGGAACGCCGAGGAGAACCCGGTCAACCTCGAACTCGGAAAGATCGACGACCTGTACCACCATCACTACGGCATCGGCGACGCCGACCGCTCCGTGCTCGACGAACCCGATCCCGGGCTGCGCAGCGAACGCATCACCGCCGAACTGCACCGGCTGGAACACGCCCAGGCCGAACTGCTCGCCACCCACCTGGGCCCGCTGACGCCCGCCGATCGGGTCTTCGACGCCGGCTGCGGACGCGGCGGCGGCAGCGTGGTGGCGCATCTGCGCTACGGCTGCCAGGCGGACGGCGTCACGCTCTCCGCCAAGCAGGCCCAGTTCGCCAACGAGCAGGCCCGCAAGCGGAGCATCGACGACCGGGTCCGCTACCACTGCCGCAACATGCTCGACACCGGGCTGCCGTCCGGGGAGTTCGCGGCGTCGTGGAACAACGAGTCCACGATGTACGTCGAGCTGGACCTGCTGTTCGCCGAGCACGCCCGGCTGCTGCGCCGCGGCGGGCGCTATGTGGTGATCACCGGCTGCTACAACGACACCTACGGGCGTGCCTCCCGTGAGGTGTCGCTCATCAACGCCCACTACATCTGCGACATCCACCCGCGCTCGGCCTACTTCCGGGCCATGGCCCGCAACCGGCTGGTCCCGGTCCATGTGCAGGACCTGACCGAGGCGACCATCCCCTACTGGGAGCTGCGCCGCGAGGCCGAGCACCTGGTGACGGGCATCGAGGACACGTTCCTGACCGCGTACAAGAACGGCAGCTTCCAGTACCTGCTGATCGCGGCGGACCGCGTCTGAACGACCGTTCTCAACGACCGTTCTGAACAACCGTCAGGCCCGCGTCGGCCACGGGCATTCCGTGGCCGACGCGGGTCTTCCGCCGTGGGCCCGGCTGTGCTTGCCTGGGGAGCCGTTTTCGGTGTCCGGGGCGGGAGTTGCCGTATGCGCAAGCCGTGGATCGTCGGGGTGCTGCTGGCCGCCGTGCTCCTCGGGGCGTGCGGGGACCCGGCGTCCGGGCCCGAAGCCGCCGCGCCCCCCGAGGTGCCTCAGGCGTCGGCCACCACCCATCAGCGGGCGCCCGCCTCGCCCGGCACCTCTGCGAAGGCGCCCGCCGCGAAGGCGCCCTCCGTGCTGTATCTGGGCGACTCGCTGGCGATGGAGGCGCAGAAGGTGCTCGGGCAGGAGCTGCGCCGCGACCTGCGGGCGACGTACACGAGCGCCCCGTACTCGGGGACCACCCTGTGCGACTACCTGGAGGGAACGGGCAAGCGGTCCCTCGTGCCGGTGGCGGACAAGGCGGCCGCCCTGGTGCGCCGGCTTCGGCCGGACTTCGTGGTGCTGCAGTTCTGGGGCAACGCGTGGGGTTACACGCCGTGCATGGACGGGATCACGTACGACGCCTC
This sequence comes from Streptomyces cyaneus, assembly GCF_004028635.1. Lineage (GTDB taxonomy): Bacteria > Actinomycetota > Actinomycetes > Streptomycetales > Streptomycetaceae > Streptomyces > Streptomyces cyaneus. Next base: position 327,086 of record NZ_RQJW01000003.1, read on the forward strand.
CCCCGGGAAGTACTTCGAGCGGTACGCGGCCGACATGGAGCGGCTCGCCGACCAGATCGCCGCTGCCGGGGACGCCCGAATCGTCTGGGTGTCGCAGGGCCCGGACCCGATCACTCCCGACCGGGTCCGGCGCATCAACGCCCTCTACGAGGCGCAGGCCGCCGCCTCGGAGGACCTGGTCGCCGACGCGGGCAAGGCGGTGAGTGCGGCCGGGGCGCGCTACTCCTGGGTGCAGTACCTGCCGTGCACGGGGTACGAGCGCGAACTCTCCGGGTACTGCACTCAGCCGGGCCGGGATCGGACGGCGCTGCACCGCGACGACGACTACCTGCACTTCTGTCTGGCGCCCACGACGTCGACGCCGAAGCCGTGCCCGGTCCGCTCCCCCGGGATCCTGCGGATCGCCAGGGAGATCACACGGATGATCGGCAGAGCCGAGCTCGGCTAGCGTGCCTCACTCGCCCGCGTAGGCCTTGTCCAGCGCGGCGATGTCGAACTTGCTCATCGCCATGAACGCCTTGGTCACGCGGGCCGCCTTCGCCGGGTCCGGGTCGGTGACCATCTCCTGCAGTCGGTCCGGGACGACCTGCCAGGACACGCCGTACTTGTCCTTGAGCCAGCCGCACGGGCCGGGCTCGCCGCCGTTCTCGGTGAGCTTGGCCCAGTAGTAGTCGATCTCCTCCTGGTTCTCGCAGAAGATCATGAAGGAGGTCGCCTCGGTGAACTTGAACTGAGGGCCGCCGTTGAGCCCGAGGAACTTGTGGCCGTTGGCCGTGAACTCGACGGTCATCACGCCGCCCGCAGGCTGCATCGCCCCTTCGGGGTAGCGCGCGACCTTGCCGACGCTGGAGTTCTTGAAGATCGACACATAGAAATGGGCGGCCTCCTCGGCCTGGCCGTCGAACCAGAGACACGTGGTGAATCCGTCGGTTGCCATGAGTACCTCCTGGGCGTGCGGAACGCTGTCACCTGTGTCGACCGATCCTCGCCCCGGAACTCATCGGTCGCGTGGCGGTCAATCCAGATGGCCGCTACACCCTTCGGCACTAGCATCCCTTTCATGACGTCTTCGCCCGCTGACAGCGGCATCCGTCCCTTCCGTATCGACATACCGCAGAGCGACCTGGACGATCTCCACCGTCGCCTGGACGCCACCCGGTGGCCCGACGAACTGCCGGGGGTGGGTTGGGCGTACGGGGTTCCGTCGGAGTATCTGCGCGAGCTGGTGCTCTACTGGCGGCACGAGTACGACTGGCGGGCCGCCGAGGCACGGCTGAACGAGTGGCCGCAGTTCACGACCGAGATCGACGGCGCGCATGTGCACTTCGCCCATGTCCGCTCCCCCGAGCCCGATGCCACCCCGCTGATCGTCACGCACGGCTGGCCGGGCTCCATCGTCGAGTTCCTCGACATCGTGGGGCCGTTGACGGATCCCGCGGCGCACGGCGGTGACCCCGCCGACGCCTTCCACGTCGTGCTGCCGAGTATCCCCGGCTTCGGGTTCTCCGGTCCCACCCGGGAGACCGGCTGGGAGGCGCGCCGCATCGCCGACGCGTGGGCCGAGCTGATGACCCGCCTCGGCTACGAGCGGTTCGGCGCCCAGGGCGGCGACTGGGGCGCGGCGATCTCCCGCGAGCTGGGCCGCGTCCACCCCGACCGGGCCATCGGCATCCACGTCAACCTGCTGCCCGGCGCGCAGGCGGCCACCGAGCCGACGCCGGAGGAGCTGGCGGCACTGAGCCCCGAGGAGCGGGAGCGGACGCTCACCTCGTGGCGCCGGTGGGCCGCCTGGTTCCGCGACGGGACGGGCTACTTCCATGTGCAGTCCACCCGGCCGCAGACCCTGTCGTACGCGCTCACGGACTCGCCCGTCGGTCAACTCGCCTGGATCGTCGAGAAGTTCCAGGAGTGGACGGACTCCGAGCAGCTGCCCGAGGAGGCCGTCGACCGGGATCTGATGCTGACGAACGTGATGCTGTACTGGCTGACGGGCACGGCCGGTTCGTCCGCCCGGGTCTACTACGAGCGCGCCCACGCCACGGGCGACCGGATCGCCGCCCCGCACGAGCCCTCGACCGCCCCGACCGCGGTGGCCTCCTTCCCCGGCGATCCGCAGATCCCGCTGCGCCACAAGGCGGCGCGCACGGAGAACATCGTGCGCTGGACGGAGCTCGACCGGGGTGGGCACTTCGCGGCGATGGAGGAGCCCGACCTGCTGGTGGACGACGTACGGGCGTTCTTCCGGCAGCTGCGCGAGAAGGGCTGAGGCGGCGCTCTGCCCGTGGCGAATCTGCCGCGGGCAGAGAAACCGCGTTCCGGCCTCGTCCGCGGTCAACAGTGGAGTCGACGGCATCCGCGCCACGACGAGGAGAACCGATGACACCACTCACCACCACGCTCGCGCCGCGGGCGGAGGAGGGCGACACCCCTCCCACCCGCTTCGACGACCAGCTCGCGTCCCAGCTGCTGGCGCAGCGCATCGTGCTGCTGGGCACGCAGGTCGACGAGGTCTCCGCGAACCGGGTCTGCGCCCAGCTGCTGATCCTGTCCGCGGAGGACCCGCGCACCGACATCGCCCTGTACATCAACAGCCCCGGCGGCTCGGTGCACGCGGGCCTCGCCATCTACGACACGATGCGGCTGATCCCGAACGACGTCTCGACGCTCGCCATGGGCTTCGCGGCCAGCATGGGCCAGTTCCTGCTGAGCGTCGGCGCCGAGGGCAAGCGGTACGCGCTGCCGAACGCGAGGATCATGATGCACCAGCCGTCGGCGGGCATCGGCGGCACGACCGCGGACATCGAGATCCAGGCGGAGAACCTGGAGTTCACCAAGAAGACCATCGAGCGGATCACCGCGGAGCACACCGGCCAGAGTCCGGAGACGATCTCCCGCGACGGCGACCGCGACCGCTGGTTCACGGCCGAGGAGGCCAGGGAGTACGGCATGGTGGACCGGGTGGTGGAGTCCCTCACGGACGTCCGCCCGGCTTCCTCCCGACGACGGATGGGGCTGTGACATGGGGACCTACACGATTCCGAACGTCGTCGAGCGCACGCCGCAGGGCGAGCGGTCCTACGACGTGTTCAGCCGGCTGCTGTCGGAGCGCATCATCTTCCTCGGCACGGAGATCGACGACGGCGTCGCCAACGTCGTCATCGCGCAACTGCTCCATCTGGAGTCGGCGTCGCCGGAGAGCGAGGTCGCGATCTACATCAACTCCCCCGGCGGCTCGTTCACTTCGCTCATGGCGATCTACGACACGATGACGTACGTGCAGGCGCCGATCTCCACGTTCTGCGTGGGACAGGCGGCGTCCACGGCGGCCGTACTGCTGGCCGGAGGGGACCCGGGGCGGCGGTTCGTGCTGGAGCACGCGCGCGTGCTGCTCGGTCAGCCCGCCAGCGGGGGCAGCCGGGGCATGGTGTCCGATCTCGCCCTCCAGGCCAAGGAGATGGTCCGGATCCGCTCGCAGGTCGAAGAGGTACTGGCCCGGCACACGCACCACGACATCGCGACGCTGCGCGCGGACATGGACCGCGACAAGGTGTTCACCGCCGAGGAGGCGGTGGCGTACGGGCTGGCCGACGAGGTGGTGAGCCGACGCCTAGTGCGGGTCTGAGGCGCCGGCGCGTCCTCACGCGGCCAGGCACATCCCGTCGTACGACGAACCGGCCCTGCTGCGGCCGGCGCCCGGCACCCGGCGGCTGGTGATCCGCACGAGCTCGCCCTGCGCCCGCGACAGCAGGTCGCCGAGGCCGAGCCCCAGGGCGTGGGCGGCGGCCGCGAGGACCTCCGAGGAGGCCTCCTTGCGGCCCCGCTCCACCTCCGACAGATACGGCATGGAGATCCGGGCGGCGTCGGCCACGTCCTTGAGCGTGCGCTCCTGGGTCAGGCGCTCGCGGCGCAGGACGTCACCGACCAGGTCGCGCCACAGGGGTTCCTTGGCCTCCCCCTGCTGTGACGGAGCGGCGGCCGGGCGCGCGGCGGGCGGGCGCAGCGGAATGACGCGGGCTTCGTTCGGCGGTTGGTTGCTCACCACTTCAGACTAGATTCCCAGCACCTGGTGGGAAGGGATCGGCGTTCTGCTCTGGGGAGAATCGCCGGCCAACTCGCCCTCTCGCCGACGGAGTTCGCCCGTCACTCGTCGGTCAGCCGAAGCAGCGCCCGTACCCGCTTGCCGACCGGCACCTTTTCCACCGCGACCTCCGCCGCGAGTGCGTGCACTATCTCCAGGCCGTGGCGGCCGACCCGTTCCGGGTCCTTGGGGTAGCGGCGGGGCAGGGCGGAGCTGCTGTCGTACACGCAGACCGTCACCGCGTCGTCCGTACCCTCCAGGTCCAGGATGTACGGGCCGTTGCTGTGCCGGTCGGCGTTGGTGACCAGTTCGCTGACCACCAGGAGCACCTTGTCCTCGGCCGGCTCGCCGATCGTGGCGCACCACTCGGTCCTGAGCCGGCCCAGGAACACTGCGGCGAAGGACCGCGCCTCGGCGATGCATCCCGGTTCACCGCTGTAGTGCGCCGCCCGCCGAAGCGGTTCCACGGGCACGTCGAAACCAGCTGGAATCACTGCCCCGTCCACGTGCTCGATCATGCGTTTCTCTCTCGGAAGCCGGAACTGGCCGGACGCTGCTGCACCAGTCCTCGTACCCAGAGCGGAGCCGCGCAGTCTCCGTGCAGGTGGCGCTGTACGTCACAGCGGCGGCGACCCCGACACGCTACCGCTCCCGCTCCCCGTGGACGCCGACTGAGACGTCGCGGTCGTGTCCCCGTCCGACGGCGGCTGGGAGGTGGAAGCCGACGTCTCGGGCGACTCGGACGTCTCGGACGACTTGGATGTCTCCGGCTTCGTGGTCGTCGGCTCGCTCGTCGACGTCTCCGGACTCGTCGACGGGGAGGACGGGGCGGTCGACGTGGGCGGGCAGGGCGACACGGAGCCCGGGGGCATCTCCGTGGCGTCGTCGGGCAGCGGGACGCACTTCGAGGGGGAGCTCGTCGGCGTCGACACGCTCACCGACGGGGAGGGCCTCGCGGGCGGGTGAGTCTTCTTGTCCTTGTCGACGTCGTCGCCGCGCTGGCGGGCGATCCACTCGTCGCGCTCGACGTCGAAGATGACGAAGATGTTGACGATCGTCGTCGAGGGCGAGACCACCACGACGTTCGAGGGGCTGTACGACGGCCACGAGTCACCCGTCCGCTTGAACGAGCCCTGCTGGGCGACCGGATCGGTCAGCGGGTTGCCGCAGGCGCAGCGCACCCGGGGCACTCCGTGCTCGTCGACGAGTACCGCCGTGCCGGCCTGGAGGACGGCCTGGTAAGTGGTGGCGGCGCCGTCGCGGAAGCCGTGGTTGGTGACGCGGGTGTCCATGCGCAGCTGGACAGGGGTGAGCGAGCGCAGATAGGAGGGGACCTCGGACACGTCGACCTGGGCGACCGACGCGAACGCCCTGTTCTTCTCCGGGTCCGCCCGGAGATAGTCGATCTGCTTCTCCACGTCGCAGCTGGCCACGTTGCGGGTGCCGCCGTACAGGCCGGGTGCGCCCCCGTCGACACGCCGTACGGCGTTCGTCGACGCCGACTCGCCGGCCGGGGTCGGGGTGACGGGCGCGACTGAGTTGTTGTTCGCCGTGGACTCGGTGAACGGCGCGGGACCCTGCTTGTCCTTGCCCTCGTGGAAGACCTCACCGCTGGCCACGGGGCTGCTGTCACCCCCGCCTCGCGAGAAGACGACAGCGAGGACCACGGCTGCCACCACCACGGCGGTGAGCGCCGCGAGGCGGGGTACGGACCTCCACCAAGGCTGCTGGGGCTCGGGCCAGGGTCCTCCGGGACCGCCGTCGTCCGGGGGCTGCGAGGGTGGGCCGGAGGGGCCCGACAGGGGGCCCGAGGGCGGTCCTGTGGGGCGGCCGGAGGACGGGGGTTCGACGCTCACAAAGCCTTCTTCCCGACGCGGGATTCCTGCCAGGTTCCCTGCACGGGAGCCCTGCACGGGATTCCAGCGGCGCCTGTTCCTGCTACCTGATCCGCTTTCACTGCATAAGTACTTTTTGCTGCTTTTGTCGCCTTTCGGCGGTGATCCCATTCTGTGCCCGGGTTCCGCACCGCCCGCAAGCCGACGCGGACGGACCTCCCGGCGGGCGCGCCGCAGTGGCGCTGCTTAGCGTGGGCAGGGTGAGCGTGCTGACCCCCATTCGTCCGGCCGTGGCCAGTCATGGCTGGGTGCAGGCCCTCGCCTCGGTGCTGGCCGCGCTGGTCTCGATGGGGGTGGTCGCAGCGCTGGGGCTGTGGGCGGCCGGGGCCACGGAGCTCCCGGACAACGCCTTCCCGCGGGTCGTCGCCGCGACCGTGGTCACGGCGGTCGGCGGCACGGTCGAGCTCTCCGGGGATGCCGGTGGGCTGGCCGAGTCCGACGCCGGGCTGACCGTGATCCCGCTGTCCGTCACGCTCGTCGGAGCCCTCGTCCTGGCCGCCGGTTTCCTGCGGCCGCTGCGGCACCGGGCGGTCGCGGGCGCCTGGGAGCTGGCCGGATGGGCCGTCAGGATCGCCGTACTGTGGCTGGGCGGTCTGCTGGCGCTGGCCTACACCGCCCGGCAGACCTTCTCCCTCTCCCTCGACGACCTCGGCGAGGACGCCCTGGGTGACCTCGGTGACCTGTTCGGCATCTCACCGGAGGTCGGCTTCACCACGGACGTACCGGCGACCGTGTTCTTCGGCCTGCTGTGGCTGGCGGGCGTGCTGGTGCTGGCCCTGCTGGTCTCGCGCGGGGCTCCGCTGCCGGGGCGGCTGCTGCGCTTCCAGGAGTCGGTACGGCCGGCCGCGCACGCCATGGTGGTGCTGTTGCTCGCGTGGGTCGCGCTGGGTGTCGTCATCGGCCTGGTCGTCGCGGCGACACGCGGGCACGCGGTCGAGACGCTCGCGGTGATTCTGCTCGGGTTGCCGAACCTGGTGTGGCTCGCCCTCACGATCGGGCTCGGCGCGACCTGGAACGGCCACGTGGAGGGGCCGTTCGGACTGCCCATGCCGCATGTCCTCGACGAGGTGCTGCGCGGCCAGGACGACGCCGAGCTGAATCTGAGCACGCTCGCCGAGTACGACAGCCGGGTGTGGTGGCTCGTCGCCGTCGACTCGGCCCTGCTGCTGGCCGTCGCGTTCGTGATGGCGATGCGTTCACCCGCCCGGACGCGTCCCTGGCAGCACGCCGTCCACATGGCGGTCGCTCTCGCGCTGACGGTGCTGATGATCTGCCTCGTCGGCCGGATCTCCGCGCACTACGGCCTGTCGGTGCTCGGCATCGGCGACCTGGGCGGTGATCTGGGCGGAGAGCTGTTCCTGAGGCCCGAGATGTGGACCGCGTTCGGGCTGGCGCTGCTGTGGGGGCTGATCGCCGGGTTCCTCGGCGGGCTGCTGGCGCGGCCGGTGCGGCACAGGGGCGAGGTCACGGCACTCGGGGAAGGATGACGTCGGACATCGACGTGCATCCGGTCGAGGGAGGGCCGGCGGGGCGGACCCGCGGTCACCACCCGAAGACCGGCTCGGCCCAGCGGGGTGGTGCTTTCGGTACGTCCGCTTTCGGTACGTCCTTCGTGGGTTCCTTCGGGCGGTCTACGGCCTCGAGGTCCACCTCCGTCGGCGCGTGCTCCCTGTCACCCCCGGCCATTGCGGAGCGCAGGTCGGCGACGAAGGCGAGGCAGGAGTCGTGACGGTTCTCGGGGTTCTTGGCCAGCGCCGTGGCGAACACGGCGTCGACTGACGGGGCGAGGTCCGGGCGCGCCTCGGTCAGGGGCGGCGGCTCGTCGTACTGGTGCGCCCACAGCAGGGCCATGTCGTCGTCGCGGCAGAACGGTGGCCGGCCGGCCAGGCACTCGTAGAGCACGCAGGCGAATCCGTAGACGTCGCAGCGCGCGTCGACGGGCTTGCCCGAGATCTGCTCGGGGGCCACGTAGTCCAGCGTGCCGACGAACTGGCCGACGCTCGTGACGCCGGTCAGGGACAGCGACTTCTTCGTCAGGCCGAAGTCGGTGAGGTAGGCGTGCTCGGGGTGGTCGCTGTCGGGGCCGCGCGCGACGAGGATGTTGCCGGGTTTGACGTCCCGGTGGACCAGCCCGTGCTCGTGTGCCGCGTCCAGGGCGGAGGCCACCTGTGCGGCGATGCGCAGGGCCGTCGCGGGTGGCAACGGGCCCTGGCGGTCGAGGAGATGGCGCAGGTCGCTGCCCTCGACGTAGCGCATGGCGATGTACAGGATGCCGTCCGTCTCGCCCGCCTCGAAGACCGGCACGATGTGCGGGTGGTCGATCGCGGCGGCCGCCCGGGACTCGTGGCTGAAGCGGCGACGGAAGGTGTCGTTGCGGGCGAGTTCGGGGGCGAGGAGCTTCAGCGCGACGGTGCGGTCCAGGCGCAGGTCCCGGGCGCGGTAGACCACGGCCATGCCGCCCCGGCCGATCTCACGCTCGATGCGGTAGCCGGCGACCTGCCGGCCGATCAGCTCGGAGGGCCGGCCCGAGAAGAGGCTCGTGTCACGGGTCATCGGTCGTCACGATCTGAGTCGGGTCGTGGCCGTGATCGGCCGCGTCGCGGGGCCCTTCGTCCGTCGCGTAGGTGCTCAGCCGGTTGCCCTCCGCGTACATCCACCGCCCCCGGTCGGCGTCGTACAGCCACACGGACTCCCCGTCCACGACGACCCCGACCCGCAGGCCCCGCGTGCGGACGCGGAAGGTCTCGCCGTCCAGGTCGCCGGAGACCAGGTCCTCGACCGCTGACCGGTAACCGGTCAGCGCCCGGTCGGCCCGGGCGAGCAGCGGGCGCGGGTCGGCGGTGCCGGTGAGCGGGCCACCGTCGGCGGTGGGCGGGTCCTGGGGTACGGCGACCAGGAAGCGGCCGTCGACCCAGGCCGACCAGCCGTTGGCGCACATGATGTGCCCCCAGTCCCCGCGCCGTTCGACGAGCTGGACCGGCAGGAACGGGTCGAGGGGCACGGTGGGCCGGGCGGGGTCGGGGGCCTGCCAGGCGGGCATGCCGTGCTTGGGGACGACGTGGGTGGGCCGGAAGCCGGGGGGAGCCATCGCCTGGACCTCCTACTTCCGCATGACGACGGGTTCGTGCCGGCGCAGCAGCCGGGAGACGACGTAGCCGAAGGCCAGCGAGAGCACGACCAGCATGGCCACGTTGAGCAGCCACACACCGGCCGAGTGCTCGAACAGGGGATCGCCGGTCAGGTCGCCGGGCACGATCCGGGACAGTTCGACGGTGCCGGCCATCGCGCCGAGCGCCCAGCGCGAGGGGACCAGCCAGGACAGTTGCTCCAGACCGGGCACGCCGTCCAGCTTCAGCAGGGCGCCGCAGAAGACGACCTGGACGATGGCGAGCAGCACCAGCAGCGGCATCGTCACCTCCTCCTTGCGCACCAGCGCGGAGACGAGCAGACCGAGCATCATCGCCGTGAAAGCCAGTAGGGCCACCGCGACGGTGATTTCGACGAGGGGTGGCATCAACACGCCTTCGCCGCCAGGGGCGTTGAGGTCGACGCCGAGCAGGGCGACCAGGGTCAGCACGACCGCCTGCAGCACGGTGACCGTCCCCAGCACCACCACCTTGGACATCAGGTACGCCGATCTGGACAGGCCGACCGCCCGCTCACGCTGGTAGATCACGCGCTCCTTGACGAGTTCGCGCACGGCGTTCGCCGCGCCCGTGAGGACTCCGCCGACGCACAGGATCAGCAGCGCGTTCATCGCCGTCTCCTGGGTCAGCTTGCTCCCCGCCAGGGCGCGGGCCATCGCCCCCATCACGAACGGCAGGGCGATCATGATGGCGAGGAAGGTGCGGTCGGCGGCGAGCGCGGTGGTGTAGCGGCGGATCAGCGTGCCGAGCTGGGCGCCGCGGCTGCGCGGCCGGGGCGGCCGGGTGATGACGACCGGGCCGGTGCGGGGCTGCCGGGGCTGTCCGGTCGCGTCGGTGATGTACCTCCGGTGGAGGAGCGAGGTCCGGTAGTCGCCCGCCCAGTCCCGCTCCTGGTCGCGTTCGAAGGCCTCGAAGGCCTCCGGCCAGTGCTCGAAGCCGAAGAAGAGCAGGGCCTCCTCGGGCGGGCCGTAGTAGGCGATCCGTCCGCCGGGCGCGAGCACCAGGAGCCGGTCGCAGACGTCGAGGCTGAGCACGCTGTGGGTGACGACGATGACGGTGCGGCCGTCGTCGGCCAGGCCGCGCAGCATGTGCATCACCGAGCGGTCCATGCCGGGGTCGAGCCCGGAGGTCGGCTCGTCGAGGAACAGCAGAGACGGCTTGGTCAGCAGCTCCAGGGCGACGCTCACCCGCTTGCGCTGCCCGCCCGACAGGCTGTGCAGCGGCTGCTCGGAGCGCTGCTGCAGGCCCAGTTCGCGGATGACCTCGTCGACCCTGGCCCGGCGCTCGGCCTTGGCGGTGTCCTGCGGAAAGCGCAGTTCGGCGGCGTAGGCCAGAGCGCTGCGGACGGTGAGCTGTGCGTGCAGGATGTCGTCCTGCGGGACCAGACCGATGCGCTGGCGCAACTCGGCGTAGTCGCGGTAGAGATCGCGGCCGTCGTAGAGCACGGTGCCGTGGTCGGCGGGGCGCTGTCCGGTGAGGGCGTTGAGCAGCGTGGACTTCCCGGCGCCGCTCGGGCCGACGACCGCGAGCAGGCACTTCTCCCCCACCGGGAAGGAGACGCGGTCGAGCAGGGTCCTGCGGCCGTGATCGACGAAGACCTCGAGGTCCTGCACTTCGAGGGAGATCTCACCGGTGTCGACGTACTCCTGCAACTGGTCCCCGACCAGGCAGAACGCGGAGTGGCCGATGCCGACGACGTCACCGGGGCCGAGGGGCGCGCCGGTGACGCGACTGCCGTTGAGGTAGGTGCCGTTGTGGCTGCCCAGATCGGCGATCTCGTGGGTCCCGTCGGGGAGGGCGCGCAGCTCGGCGTGGTGGCGGGAGACGATCAGGTCGTCGATGACCAGGTCGTTGTCGGCGGCGCGGCCGATGCGGACGGTGCGGGTGGACAGCGGGCGCACGGAGGTGGGCTGCCGAAAGGTACCGGTGCGGCCGGGCATGGAGACCGCCGAGGGACGCTCCGGCGCCGCCGTCCGGCCGGGGCGGTCCAGCAGCACCGCACGGGGGCCGTCGGACGGGTTGCCGAAGCGCAGGACGGTGCCGGGGCCGACGTCCCACTCGTGGATGCGGCGGCCTTCGGTGTAGGTGCCGTTCGTGCTGTTGTCGTCCTCGAGGGTCCAGTGGTCGGCCTCGGGGCGCAGCACCGCGTGATGCCAGGAGACGCGGGCGTCGTCGATGACGATGTCGCTGAGCGGGTCGCGTCCGACGTGGTAGTCACGGCCCGGGGTCATCACGGTGGAGCCCGACTCGGTCTCCAGGACGAGTACGGGCGCAGTCGGTGCGGCCGAACGCTCCGCCATGCCAAGATTCTATCGATCTGCCCATATATGCGCCTGCCTGGATCCAGGACTTGGATCACCCGGGACTGAGAACACCCGGGACCTGGGACTGAGACCGCTCAGAACAGGGATCGCTCGGGACAGCGGGTTCACCCGACGGACACGACCAGCGCCGGGATGGTCCGCTGCATACGCAGCGCGTCCACCGACTCGGCGAGCAGTTCGTACTCGGTGGTGTCGTCGCTCACCGCGAGCCTCACCAGTCGCCCGGCCGCCAACTCATCGGCGACCAGCTCCTGTTGGCCGACGTCGCCGCACCAGGTGCGCAGTACGGCCGGTACGTCGAGCACGGTGTCGCCGACCGGGACGAGCGCGCCCGGCGGGAAGTGCTCGGCGTCGGGTTGCGGGTCTAATCGCTCGGCGATCCAGGAAGCCCGGTCACGTAACCACCACAGGGCAAGGGCCAGGGTGGGCGCCCGGTAGGTCCCCAGGGGTACACCGATGCGCCGTCCGCCGCAGACGCCGTATGCGGTGACATGGCACAGGAACTCGTCGTGCACGTAGCCTCCCCCGTGTTGCCGTGTTCGCCTCTCGGCGGACCTCGCTTTCCGTGCGGCTCGTGAGCGGTGTGTAAGGGCACCGTCGCCCCATGTGAGGCACCCTCGTAGTCGAGTATGTTCACTACTGAAACACTGTCACCACGACTTTCCGGCCAGTCTCCTGGCATATTCACAGCCGGTGTTGGCCGAAATACGGCGGGTACACGTCAACCTCGGGGGATGACCGGGCATTACCTCGGGAGTGATCGAGCTTTCCGCAGCGTGCGGGCATCGATGCGGTGCCGGTTCGCCGCGAGCGGGATCGCGCTCCTTCGAGGGCTGGAACGCCCGCGAGCCCGGTGCGCCGGCCCGGACGGTCGCCGTCGAGTGGACCCCGCAGGGCTGCTGCACGGCGTGAGCGATGAGTTCCGTGCCTCGCGGCGGTCTGAGCAGTGAAGGCCGCGAAGAGCGCCGCGAGGGAGGACACCATGACCGCGAACGGGAAGATGACCACGAGCGGGAAACTGGACGCGGAATTCACCGCCGTCCTGGTCAAGAGCACCGCCAAGGGCGGCTGGACCTATGTCGTCTGGCCGGAGTCCGTCGACTTCTTCGGTACCCGTGGACTGGTCAGGATCCGGGGGACGGTCGACGGACATCCGTTCCAGAGTTCGTTCATGGCCCTCGGAGACGGCACCCACAAGCTTCCCGTCAAGGCCGATGTGCGCAAGGCCATCGGGAAGCAGGAGGGCGACTGGGTGACCGTGCGTCTGACGGAGCGGCTCAGCCCTTGAGGATCGCGTCGATACGGTCCAGTTCCTCCGCGTCGAAGTCCAGGTTGCGGGTGGCGGCGACGCTGTCCTCGATCTGCTGCGCACTGCTCGCACCGACAAGCGCCGAGGTCACCCGGCCGCCGCGAAGAACCCAGGCCAGGGCCAGCTGGGCCAGGGTCTGGCCACGGGACTCGGCGATGTCGTTCAGTGCGCGCAGCTTGCCCAGCAGTTCCCCGGTGATCGCGTCGGCGTTCAGGAACGGACTGCCGCTCGCGGCCCGCGAGTCCTGCGGGATGCCGTCGAGGTAGCGGGAGGTCAGCTGGCCCTGCGCCAGCGGGGAGAAGACGATCGAACCGACCTGCAGCTCGTCCAGGGCGTCGAGGAGGCCCTCCTCCTCAGGGCGGCGGTTCAGCATCGAGTACGCCGGCTGGTGGATGAGGAGCGGGGTGCCCAGCTCGCCGAGGATGCGGGCGGCCTCGCGGGTCTGCTCGGCCGAGTAGTTGGAGACGCCGACGTACAGCGCCTTGCCCTGCTGCACCGCCGAGTGCAGGGCGCCCATCGTCTCCTCCAGCGGAGTGTCCGGGTCGGGGCGGTGCGAGTAGAAGATGTCGACGTAGTCCAGGCCCATCCGCTTCAGGCTCTGGTCGAGCGAGGACAGCAGGTACTTGCGCGAGCCCCACTCGCCGTACGGGCCGGGCCACATCAGATAGCCGGCCTTGGTGGAGATGATCAGCTCGTCGCGGTACGGCGCGAAGTCCGTCTTCAGCGCCTCACCGAACGCCGACTCGGCGGCCCCGGGCGGCGGGCCGTAGTTGTTGGCCAGGTCGAAGTGGGTGACGCCGAGGTCGAAAGCGCGGCGCAGGATGGCCCGCTGGTGCTCGACCGAGCGGTCCGCCGGGCCGAAGTTGTGCCACAGGCCGAGGGACAGCGCCGGGAGCTTGAGGCCGCTGCGTCCGGTGCGCCGGTAGGGCATGTCCGCGTAGCGGTCGGTGTGTGCGGTGTACAACGCGACTCCAGAGGGGTTGGCACACATGAGGACGGTTCCACAGAACCGGTGGGCGACCGGTATTCCAGTCGCCGTCCACTCTGTCGTGACCTGCGGGCAGTGGTCCAACAGGTAAATCCGATGGGATTCAGCGGCTACGCTGCTCAATCATGGAACTGCGCCATCTCCAGCACTTCGTGGCGGTCGCCGAGGACCAGCACTTCACTCGGGCGGCAGAGCGCCTGATGGTGTCCCAGTCGGGCCTGTCGGCCTCGATCCGGGCCCTGGAACGGGAGTTGCAGACCCCGCTGTTCGTGCGGACGACCCGCCGGGTGACGCTCACCCCGGCCGGGCGGGCGCTGCTGGGCGAGGCGGAGCGGATCCTGGCGCAGGTGCGGGCGGCCCATGAGGCGGTGGCCGCGGTGCAGGGCGTGCTGCGCGGGATGCTGGCGCTCGGGTCGGAGCAGTGCATCGCCGGGGTGCATGTGGCGGGGCTGCTCGCGGCCTTCCGGCGGCAGCATCCGGACGTGGAGATCTGCCTGCGCCAGGCGGGGTCGGGCGCGCTCGCGGAGGAGGTCGCGGCCGGGCGCCTGGACCTGGCCTTCGCGGTGCGCACGGCCGAGGAGGACATCGACCAGCTGCGGGTCGTACCGCTGACCAGCGAGCCGATGACCGTCCTGTGCCATCCGAGCCACCGGCTCGCCGCCGCCGGCGCCGCGGTCACTCCCGAGGAGCTGGGCGGCGAGGTCTTCGTCGACTTCCACCCGGACTGGGGGCCGCGCCGCACCACCGACGCCGCGTTCGCCGCGGCCGGCGTCCGGCGGAGCGTCGCCCTGGAGGTGAACGACGTGCACAGCCTCCTGGACCTGGTGGACGAGGACCTCGGCATCGCCGTCGTACCGCGTCACTTCCGGCACAAGCGGCGGTCCCTGACCGCGCTGCCGGTGAAGGGCGCCGGCGAGACGGTCTACGAGACGGTCGCCCTGCTGCCGCGCGCGCAGGCCACGAGCCCGGCGGCCCGGGCGCTGATGGCATTGCTGGACTCAGCGGGCGCGTGACGGACGGCTTTGCGCAATGGTGGATGCATGCATGCCAAGGACATCCTCATCGACGGGTACAACCGCATCCAGGAAGAAGTCCACGCCGCCGTCGAGGGCCTCGACCCCGACGACCTGCACGCCCGCCCCTCCTCCGACACCAACTCCATCGCCTGGCTGGTCTGGCATCTCACCCGCGTCCAGGACGACCACATCGCCGACGCCTTCGAACTCGACCAGGTGTGGCTGACGCAGGACTTCCAGAAGACCTTCGGGCTCGACCTGCCGCGCCATGACACCGGGTACGGGCATAGCGCCGCGAAGGTCGCCAAGGTGCGGGTCGACTCCGGTGACCTGCTGACCCGTTACTACGACGCCGTGCACGCCCAGACCCTCGGGGCACTGCGCGAGGTGGCCGCCAAGGATCTGGAGCGCATCGTGGACGAGCGCTGGGATCCGCCGGTCACTCTCGGCGTACGACTGGTCAGCGTCCTGTCCGACGATCTGCAGCACGTCGGACAGGCCGCCTATCTCCGCGGGCTGCTGAAGAGCTCATAGCCGCTGAGGAGCGCACAGCCCGCGAGCCGCTTCACAGCGCGGCCGCGTACCCCGGCAGGACGACGTCCTCGATGAGGGCCTTGCGCTCGTCGAACGGGATGAACGCGCTCTTGACGGCGTTCACAGTGACCGTGCGCAGGTCCTCGACCGTCCAGCCCGCCTCCTCGACCAGCAGGGACATCTCGCGCGTCATCGTCGTACCGGAGACCAGACGGTTGTCGGTGTTGAGGGTGACGCGGAAGCCGAGGTCCTTGAGCGCGGTGATCGGGTGCTCGGCGATGGAGGTGGCGGCACCGGTCTGCAGGTTGGACGTCGGGCACATCTCCAGCGCGACACGGCGGTCGCGCACCCAGCCGGCCAGGCGGCCGAGCTTGCCGTCCACTATGTCGTCGGTGATCCGCACGCCGTGACCGATGCGCTGGGCGCCGCACACCTGGAGGGCCTGGTGGATGCTGGGCAGACCGTGTGCCTCGCCGGCGTGGATGGTGAACGGGACGCTCTCGCGGCGCAGGTGCTCGAAGGCGTCGAGGTGGTCGGCGGGCGGGAAGCCGTCCTCGGCACCGGCGATGTCGAAGCCCACCACACCAGCGTCCCGGAAGGCTACGGCGAGGTCGGCGGCCTCGCGCACGCGGTCGAACATCCGCATCCCGCACAGGAGGGTGCCGACGCGGACAGGAGTGCCGGCCGCGGCCGCCTTCGCCATGCCGGCCGCCAGGCCCTCCTGGACGGTCTCGACGACCTCGGCGAGCGTGAGACCGCCGTTGGTGTTCAGCTCGGGGGCGTAACGCACCTCGCCGTACACGACACCGTCGGCGGCCAGGTCGAGGACGTACTCCTCGGCGGTGCGCAGCAGCCCCTCGCGGGTCTGCATCACGGCGAGGGTGTGCTCGAAGGTGGCGATGTAGCGGACCAGGTCGCCGGAGTTCGCGGCCTCGCAGTACCAGGCGGCGAGCTCGTCCGGGTCGGTGGTGGGCAGGGTGTGGCCGACCGTCTCCGCGAGCTCCACCACGGTGGCGGGGCGCAGGCCGCCGTCGAGGTGGTCGTGCAGGACGGCCTTGGGGAGGCGGCGGATCACTTCGGCGTCTACGCGCGTAGCAGTCATGACGGGTCTTTCCTTGAGCCTTGAGCGGGGCGGTTCGGAGCGGCGGGAGGAGTGTCGGAGGGTCTCGGCGGGTCGGGAGGAGTTTCGGAGGTTCGATACGGCGCGGGAGGAGAGTCAGCCGGCCGGCTGGAGCAGGTCCCAGCGGTTGCCGTACAGGTCCTGGAAGACGGCG
This sequence comes from Streptomyces cyaneus, assembly GCF_004028635.1. Lineage (GTDB taxonomy): Bacteria > Actinomycetota > Actinomycetes > Streptomycetales > Streptomycetaceae > Streptomyces > Streptomyces cyaneus. Next base: position 343,650 of record NZ_RQJW01000003.1, read on the forward strand.
ACAGAGCCGTACGGCTCGTGCCGGGGCTCCTCCAGGAAGGTCACGCCCGCGGCGAGCATGCGGGCGTGGTCGCGGGCGAAGTCGTCGGTGTACAGGAAGTACCCGACGCGCCCGCCGGTCTGGTCACCGACCCGGGCGCGCTGCTGCTCACCCTTGGCCCGGGCCAGCAGCAGACCGGTGCCCTCGTCGCCGGGCTGGACGACGACCCAGCGGGAGCCGTCCGGGCGCGGGGTGTCCTCGACGAGCCGGAAGCCGAGGGCTTCGGTGTAGTGGCGGATCGCCTCGTCGTAGTCGTCGACGACGAGGGTGACCAGGGCGATGCGTCTCATCGGGGCCTTCCGGGAGGTGCGATTGACGGGAGAGGTTATACGTAAAACGTCGTGGACGCCAGTCGGTGAACGAACGGTCATGCCCGGGGATGCGCCCCAGGCATGACCGGGGCGGCAAGCGCCGGTCGGAACTCCAATTGGGCATCGGACAGCCCATGGCGACACATCACCGGACCAGGGCGATGCATCACCGGACCGAGACGCATCTCCGGGCCATGGCCCGCCCCGGTTCCACGGTCAGGGGATGGGCGTCGCGTCGATGACGACGGCGCCGTTTCCGCCGACGTTTCCGGCCACACCGTCGTCCCCGGCGCTACCGGCCGACCCGCCGGCCGCGGAAGCACCGCCGCCGGTGGCGCCTGCTCCACCCGCGCCGCCCGCTCCACCCATGCCGCCATCGCCGCCGCTGCCGCCTGCGCCGAAGGTGAACCCGTCGACGGTGACGCCGGCGCCACCGGCCCCGCCGCTGCCACCGGAGCCTCCGGTGCCGCCACTGCCACCGGCCCCACCCGTACCGCTGTGTTGGCTTGCGCCACTGCCGCCTGCCGTACCGGAGCCGCCCGCGGCGCCGGCGTTGCCGTCATCGCCGTTCAGCGCGGCGATGGGGACACCCAGACACCGTGATACCCGACCGCCGGTACCGCCGGATCCGGTGATGGCGCCGCCGGCACCACCGCCGCCGCCCAGCCCTCCGGCCCCGCCGAGCCCTCCGACAGCGCCACCGCCACCGCCCCGGCCGCCCGTGGGGGCCCTGGTGCCTGCGGCCCCGCCGGAGGCGGACGCGAGATCCACCGCCGCGGTGAGGCCCACCGAGCTCTCCTGACCGGCTCCACCGAGGGAGCCGGAGCTGCCCGCGCTCCCGGGACCGCCGCCGAAGGGGCCGCCTCCGCTGCCGCCCGGGCCGCCGTTTGCGCCGGTCCCCGCGCCGCCGGCACTGCCACCCGCTCCCACCACGACGGTCAGGGTCACGCCGCCGGTCAGTACCTCGGTGCACTCCACGAAGCTGCCGGAGCCGCCGCCACCGCCGGCGGCACCTCCCCCTCCGCCACCGCCTCCACCACCGCCGCCTCCGCCCAGCGCGAGCAGGGCGTTGCCGCCGCCCCCACCGCCACCACCACCGCCGCCACCGGCTCCGCCACTCCCGCCGGCCCCGGCTCCCCAGACCCTGAAGGTCACGATTTTCAGGTCAGTGGGACCACCGGGGAGGGTGAAGGTGAACACGCCGGGATTCGTGAAGCTCGTCTGCTGGTCCGGCTGCGCGGACGCGCTGTCGGCGCCCACCATCGGCGGGAGCAGTCCGCCCACCAGCACTGCCGCGCCTACGCCGACCCGTCTTCTCAGGCTCGCCCGCCTCTGCCGGTTCATCGATGCCCACACCATGTTGTGCCTCCTCCAACTCGTACGCGTCATGCACGAGTACGCACGTGACGGGCGTCGGCGGCTTTCCCCGAACCGACGCCATGGGAATGCCTGCCCGGCCGAGACATGACGCCCGTGCCGCACAAGAGGGGCGGAAAGGGGCAAAAGAAGCAGTGGGATTCAGCCACTGGAGCACGGGTGGGGCACCTGAGGGTCGCGAGGCAGAAGGGAGTTGACGACAGGACCGAGAGCGGCCTAGGACACAAGCCCGAGCCGAGGCGGGACCCGAGTCCGATCTGCACGGCTCCCCTCCCCCGCTACCGTCCCGGCCATGAAGATCACCGAACCGCCCCGCAGTCCCGCGCGACGCAAGCGCGACCTCCTGGCCCGGCTGGAGAGCGAGTGGGACATCTGGGTGGCCTCGACGGGCGCCGAAGGGCTGCCGTGCCTGGTCCCCCTCTGGTTCGTGTGGCACGGCGAGGCCCTGTGGCTCTCGACCCGGCCGACCACCCCCACCGGCCGGAATCTGCGGGACCGCCGACGGGCCCGGCTGGCGTTGGGCGACACCCAGGATGTCGTGATCGTCGACGGCGACGCGGAGATGTACGGCGCCGACGAGGTGCCGGGATCGGCCGCCGAGGCATTCCTGACCAAGACGGGCTGGGACCCTCGGGCGGACAGCGCACCGTACGTCTATTTCCGGGTGCGTCCGCGCGCGGTGCAGGTGCGGAACGGGGAGCACGAGATGACGGGTCGGCACCTCATGCGTAACGGCGTATGGCTCGTCTGAGTCCGGCTCGTTCAGCTCGTTCGGCTCCCCTGCCGTACCACCGCCCGACATTCTTTCTGCGCACGGGAGTTACCTGGGAGTAATCCCCGGTGGTTTGATGTGCGGCGCCACTCAGGCCCCTTCACCCTCAGGGAGATCCAGTGACGCCCTTCGTCTCGCGCCGCACCCCGGGCGCAGCCGTCCTCACCCTCGCGCTCGCCACCACCGGGCTCGCGGGCGCCGCACCCACCGCGACGGCCGCCGAACAGGCTCCGCCGCTGCGGGTGCTGTCGTACAACGTCTTCCTGTTCAGCAAGACCCTGTACCCGAACTGGGGCCAGGACCACCGTGCCGTGGAGATCGCCAAGGCGTCCTTCTTCCGCGGGAACGATGTCGTGGTGGTGCAGGAGGCCTTCGACAACTCCTCGTCCGACGCGCTGAAGTCCGCGGTGGCAGGCGAGTATCCGTACCAGACGCCGGTGGTGGGGCGGAGCAAGGACGGCTGGGACGCGACGGGCGGGGCGTACTCGGCGACGACGCCCGAGGACGGCGGGGTCACGATCCTGAGCAAGTGGCCGGTGCTGCGCAAGGAGCAGTACGTGTTCAAGGACGCGTGCGGGGCGGACTGGTGGTCCAACAAGGGCTTCGCGTACGTGGTGCTGAATGTGAACGGCACGAAGGTGCACGTCGTCGGCACGCACGCGCAGTCGACCGACGCGGGCTGTGACGCCGGTGAGGCGGCCGCGATGCGCAGCCGGCAGTTCAAGGCGATCGACGCGTTCCTGGACGCCAAGAGCATCCCCTCGGGTGAACAGGTCCTGGTCGCCGGGGACTTGAACGTCGACTCGCGCACCGCCGAGTACGCCTCGATGCTCGCCGACGGCGGTCTGGTCGGGGCCGACGCGCGCACCGGGCACCCGTACTCCTTCGACACGCGGGACAACTCCATCGCCCGCGACCGCTACCCCGACGACCCCCGCGAGGACCTGGACTACGTCCTGCACCGGGCGGGTCACGCCCGTCCCCCGGTCTGGAAGAACGAGGTCGTCAAGGAGCAGAGCGCGCCCTGGACGGTGTCGAGCTGGGGGACGGACTACACGTACACGAACCTCTCCGACCACTATCCGGTGACCGGGTACACGGGCTGACCGAGGCCGACGATGCGATGGTCCGGCTCAACCGGCTTGTTCTCGCGCCGCGTTGAGCCGCGCCAGCTCGTCGGCGGTCAGGCGCAGGGCGCCCGCGGCGACGTTCTCGGCCAGGTGGTCGGGGTTGCCGGTGCCGGGGATGGCGAGGACGTGCGGGCCCTGGTGCAGGGTCCAGGCGATGCGCACCTGGGCGGGGCTGACGCCGTGCGCCCGGGCGACGGCGAGGACCTCGTCGTCGTGGGCTGTCGTGCCGCCTTCCGCGCCGGCCTTGCCGGCCACGGCATAGAACGGTACGAAGGCGATGCCCTGCTCACCGCAGATGCGCAGGACTTCGTCGTCGACGGGATCGAGGCGGTCGACGGCGTACTGGTTCTGGACGGACACGACGGGTGCGATGGCCTGGGCCTCGGCGAGGTGGCGGGGCTCGACGCCGGAGATGCCCAGGTGGCGGATCAGGCCGGCCTCCCGCAGCTCGGCCAGCGCGCCGAAGTGCTCGGCGATGGAGTCCTGCCGCATACGGCGCAGGTATACGACGTCCAGGTGGTCGCGGCCGAGCTGGCGCAGGTTCTCCTCTACGTGGCCGCGCAGTTGGTCGGGGCGGGCCGAAGTGCCCCACTCGCCGGAGTAGTCGCGGTAGGGGCCGACCTTCGTGGCGATGACCAGGTCGTCGGGGTACGGCGCCAGCGCGGTGTTGATGAGTTCGTTGGCCGAGCGGAGCGCGGAGAAGTAGAAGGCGGCGGTGTCGATGTGGGTGACGCCGAGCTCAACCGCCTTGTGCAGAACGGCGATCGAGCGCTGCCGGTCGCTCGGCGTGCCGAAGTGGAAGGCGGCGCTGCCCGTCAGCCGCATCGCGCCGAAGCCGACGCGGCTCACGGACAGGTCGCCCAGTTTCCAGGTGCCCGCGGCGTCCGCGGTGATCGTTTCGGAGGTCATCGGCGGAGTCTCGCACACGCCTCGGACACCGGGGGCGTCAGCAATACAGGTTGCCGCCCGGAGAGACGCCGAGGATCTGTGTGAAGCGCTGGTAGGCGTTGACGCGGCTCTGCACCTGCGCCGGGTTCTTGCCGTCGCACTCCAGGGAGCCGTTGATGGAGCGGATGGTCTGGCCGAAGCCGGCCTGGTTGACCATGGCGTTGTGGGGGGTCATGGTGCCGGGGCCGTTCTGGGTGTTCCAGTACCACAGGCCGGTCTTCCAGGCGACGGCCGCCTCGTTCTGCACCCGCCAGGGGTTGCCCAGCAGGTCGATGCCGAGGGCGTCGCCCGCCGCCTTGTAGTTGAAGTTCCAGCTGAGCTGGATGGGGCCGCGTCCGTAGTAGGCGGCCTGGCCCGCGGGGCAGCCGTACGGCTGGCTCCAGTCGCAGTAGTGCGGGTAGTTGGCCTGGTTCTGCTCGACGATGTGGACCAGGCCGCCGGTCTCGTGGTTGACGTTGGCGAGGAAGGCGGCCGCCTCCTGCTTCTTCACCGTGTCGCTGCCGGTGTTGGCGAAGCCGGGGTAGGCGCTGAGGGCGGCGGTGAGACCGCTGTACGTGTAGAACGAATTCCGGTTCGGGAACATCTGGTTGAACTGCGACTCGCTCACGACGAAGCCGGCGGCGGAGGCGCTCGGGGCCTGCTGGAACAGCAGCGCGGCGCTTGCGAGGGCGAGTGAGGACAGCAGTGCGGCTATGCGGCGCCTCGACACGGGATCAACTCCTTTGCGGAGCACGGCCGCACCCGGACAAGGGCAGGGCGAAGCAGAGCCTTGCGCGCACGCGCCGACGAGGTCGGCCACGGCGTGGGGGCGGCCGTGGTGGGGGGGTGTGGAGACACACTCAACCGCTTTGGTCTGTACCAGTCAATGGTCCGGACCAATCAACTCGCAAAGTTGGCCGAGAGACGGCCGAGAGAGTTGACGAGGCGCCGGATCACCGCCCCGCTCGGCCCGCGTACGCGCGGACATCGGCGTCGGGGTCGTCCACTGCGGTGGCCAGTGCCGTACGGGCGTCGTCGTGCGCGGTGTGGCGCAACAGAGCGAGTACGGCTGCCTTGCGCACGTCGGCGTCGGTGTCCCGCAGCAGTTCGGCGAGGGCGGGCACGCCGTGGTCCGGTGCCGCCCCGCCGAGGGCGGTCGCGACGCCCGCGCGGACCTGCCAGGCCGGGTCGGTGAGCGCCGCCGTGACGGTGGTGAGGAGGGCGTCAGGGACGCCTAGGACACCCAGGGATTCCAGGGCCGCGGCACGCACCAGGACGTCGGGATCACCGGTCAGACGGTGCAGGGCGATCGCCGTGCCTTCGTCCGCCTCGACCAAACGGTCCCGTTCGATGTGCGCGGCCAGGGCGGCGAACCCGCGCGCCACGGCGACCCGTACTTCGCGCGCCGCGTCCCCCGCTCCTTCGCAGAGGGCGTCGACGGCGTCCACCGAGACCAGGGCGCGTACGGCGGCCAGGCGCACTTCGACGTCCGGGTCGGCCAGGTGCCCGGCGAACAGTGCGGCGTCCCCGAGGCGCAAGGCTCGCAGCACGTCCAGGGCCGCGCTGCGGGCCGTCGGGTCCGCCGCCGTCACGGCGGATACCAGCGGGGCGCGCAACTCCGGCTCCGCCGTGAGGACTTCGGCCAGCTCGCGCAACGAGGCTGCGGCTGCGGCCCGCACCTGTCCGTCGCCGTCGGTCAGGGCGGAGGCCAGTGCGGGGCCCGTTCCGGGCGGGGCCGTCTCGGTCAGTGCCTTCACGGCAGCGAGACGTACGGCGGCGTCCGGGTCCTTCAGGTACGGCTCCAGGGCCTGGAGGTCGGGTTCTTCCTCGGTGAGCACGACGAGTTCGACAAGTCGTTCCCTGGTGGATTCCGAGGCTCCGTGCGCCGAACCAGTGGACTCGGCCGCGCTGCCCGCCTCCACACCGCCGGGCTCCGCACCGGCCGGTTCCGTGGTGGCCGCCGGCGGTGCCTCCCGGCGCCCGGCCGTGGCCGTCGGCAGCGGATGCACCTCGCCCAGGTGGCGGGCGGGGCCGCCGGTGGGGGTGAACTCGGGTACGGGGACGAGGTAGGGGTCGACGGGGCGCGCCGTGAACTCCATCGCCCCGGTCGGGCCCTTGCGCAGGTCGAGGTGGTGCAGCCAGGCCGTGTCGTCCCGCTGGGGGTGGTCGAGGCGCTCGTGGTAGAGGCCCCAGCGGGACTCGGTGCGGGCGAGGGACGACCGGGCCGCCATCTCCGCGCAGTCGCGAATGAACGTGACCTCGGCGCACCGCATCAGTTCGTGCGCGGTCCGCGCCCCCATGCCCGCGATCTCGTCCCGCATCCGCTCGAAGTGTTCCAGGGCCAGGGAGAGCCGGGCGCCGCTCTTGGGCGGGGCGACGTAGTCGTTGACGAAGCGGCGCAGCTTGTACTCGACCTGGGGCTGCGTGGGGCCGTCGGGGTTGCGCAACGGCCGGTAGATCAGCTCGTGCGCCTCGGCGAGTTGGTCGCGCGGCAACTCGCCCTCGTACGCCCGGTACTGCGCCGCGTCCTCGCCGGCCAGGTCGCCGAAGACGAACGCCCCGATCATGTAGTTGTGCGGCACGCAGGCCAGGTCGCCGGCGGCGTACAGGCCCGGCACGGTCGTGCGGGCGTGGTCGTCGACCCGTACCCCCGACGCGGAGTGCCCGCCGCACAGGCCGATCTCGGAGATGTGCATCTCCACGTCGTGGGTGCGGTAGTCGTGGCCGCGACCGGAGTGGAAGGTGCCACGGGTGGGGCGCTCGGTGGAGTGCAGGATGGACTCCAGGGCAGAGAGGGACTCCTCGGGCAGATGGCTGAGCTTGAGGTAGACCGGGCCGCGGTCGGAGGCGACCTCGGCGGCGAACTCCGCCATCATCTGCCCGGACCAGTAGTCGGAGTCGACGAACCGCTGCCCGTGCCGGTTGACCTGGTAGCCGCCGAACGGATTGGCGACGTAGGCGCAGGCCGGGCCGTTGTAGTCCTTGATGAGCGGGTTGATCTGGAAGCACTCGATGCCGGTGAGTTCGGCACCCGCGTGGTACGCCATCGCGTAGCCGTCGCCCGCGTTGGTGGGGTTCTCGTACGTTCCGTACAGATAACCGCTCGCGGGGAGCCCCAGTCGGCCGCAGGCACCGGTCGCCAGGATCACTGCGCCCGCGCGAACGGCGACGAAGGCCCCAGTGCGGGTGTGGAAGGCGGCGGCGCCGACCGCCCTGCCGCCCGCGGTCAGGACCCGCACCGGCATCAGACGGTTCTCGATGCGGATCCGCTCGCGCATCTCCCGCCTGCGCAACTGCCGGTAGAGGACCTTCTTGACGTCCTTGCCCTCGGGCATCGGCAGCACGTACGAGCCCGAGCGGTGCACCTGGCGGACCGCGTACTCGCCGTGCTCGTCCTTCTCGAACTTCACCCCGTACGACTCCAGGCGCTGCACCATGCCGAAGCCCCGGACGGCCGTCTGACGAACCGTCGACTGGTCGACGATGCCGTCGTTGGCGCGGGTGATCTCGGCGACGTAGTCGTCGGGCTCGGCGCGGCCGGGGATGACGGCGTTGTTGACACCGTCCATGCCCATGGCGAGCGCCCCGGAGTGCCGTACGTGGGCCTTCTCCAGCAGCAGCACGGAGGCACCGCGCTCGGCGGCGGTCAGCGCCGCCATGGTGCCGGCGGTGCCGCCGCCGATCACCAGGACGTCGCAGCTCAGCTCCTCGGCCGAGTCGGGGTCGGGGATCTCCGTCAGGAGCGCGGGGGTCATGGCGGGGGTGCCTTTCAGGGCGGGCGGGGGCGGCCGAGGGGGGCTTCCAGGGTGTAGGGAGCCGGAGGGCCTCAGGGCGTAGAGGCCGGAGGACTCTCAGGGCGTAGGGCCCGGAGGACTCTCAGGACGTACAGGCCTGGAGCACCCTCAGGACGTACGGGGGCCGAGGGATTCGAGGATGTCGTGGCGCAGGGCGACGGTCGCGGGGTCGGCTCGGGCGTCGCGTTCGCGGGGGCGCGGCACCGTTCGGATACCGGTGAGGGCGCCCGCGCCGAGCAGGGCGACCCGGTCGCCGAGGAACAGTGCCTCGTCCACGTCGTGGGTGACGAAGACGACGGTGGCGCCGGTCCCGCGCAACACCTCCACCAGCAACTGCTGCATGCCGGCCCGGGTCTGGGCGTCCAGGGCGCCGAACGGCTCGTCCATCAGGACGGCCCGGGGCTGCCCGGCGAGGGCGCGGGCGAGCTGGACCCGCTGTCGCTGACCTCCGGAGAGGCGGTGCGGCAACTGGCGCTCCAGTCCGGCCAGTCCGACCCGTTCCAGCCACTGCTCGGCCGTGGCCCTGCGCTCGGCGCGGCCCAGTCCCCTGATGGCCAGCGGCAGTTCGACGTTGGCGCGGGCCGTGCGCCACGGCAGCAGCGCGTCCTCCTGGAAGACCAGCGCCCGGTCCGCGCCGGGGCCCGTGAGGGGCCGCCCGTCCTGGGTGACCTGTCCGGCGAGCGCGGGCAGCAGCCCGGCCAGTGTCCGCAGCAGGGTCGACTTCCCGCACCCGGAGGGGCCGACGACGGTCAGGATCTCGCCGGGGGCGGCTTCGAGATCCACCCCGTGCAGTACGGCGGCACCGGGCCGTCCGAGTTCCGCGTCGGTGAGGCCGATCCGTGCACCGGGCGTGGGCAGGTCGGTCCGCGAGGCGGTGGTGGAGATGTCCGTTTCGGTGCTCATGACGTGGCACTCCCCTCGCGCCGCGGCAGCCAGTGCGTCAGCCGGCGGCCCAGGAGCTCCACCACGGTGGAGGTGAGCCAGCCCAGCAGGCCGATGCTGACGATTCCGGTGAAGACGCCCGCATAGTCGATGACGGTGTAGTCCTGCCACGTGCGGTAGCCGATCCCGTACTCGCCGGAGATCATCTCCGCGGAGATCACACAGATCCACGAGACGCCGATTCCGACCGACAGCCCGCCGAAGATCCCGGGCAGCGCGCCGGGCAGCACCACGGAGGCGAGCACCCGCCACCGTCCGCCGCCCATGGTGAGCACCGCCTCCTCCCACACCGGCGCCAGTGCGCGCACCGCGTGCCGGGTGGCGACCAGGACCGGGAAAAAGGCGGCGGTGAAGGTGATGAAGACGATGCCCTGCTCGTTGCTGGGGAAGAGCAGGATCGCCACCGGCACCAGCGCGATGGCCGGGACGGGCCGCAGCACCTCCAGCACCGGCCCGATCAGATCGGCGGCCCAGCGGGAGCGGCCGACAGCCACGCCCGCCGCGACGCCGAGCACCGCGGCGAGCAGGAAGCCGGTGACGATCCTGCGCAGACTGTCGGTCACGTCCTGCCAGTACGCGCCGTCACCGAGTCGCTGCCCGAACTCCCGGGCCACGTCGGCGACGGACGGGAACTGGTCGAAACGCAGCCACAGTTGGATGTCGAGCGTGGTGAGCAGCTGCCACAGCCCGAGCGCCGCGAGCAGCGACAGGGCGCGCACGACGGGCCGGAGGCGGGCCGTGCGCCGAGCGGGTGCCGGCCCCGCGGGCGCCTCCATGGCCGCCGGGGCGGTCACCGTGGTCATGACGCGTGCTCCAGTGACTTCTGCTCCCGTGACGCCGCCTGCTCAAGTGCGGTGGCGTAGGAGACGGTACGGGCGCCGGGGTGCGCCTGGGCGTACGCGCGGGCGGCGGAGGCGGTGACGAAGGGCTTCAGCTCCTCGCCGTCCCGCACCCAGACGGCCCGGTCCGCGAACCAGCGGGTGCCGGTGGTGGCGTCCGGTACGTATGCGGCCCGTACCTGGTCCTTGTGCCCGGCGACGAACTTCAGCAGCGCGGTGGGCGAGTCGAAGGGGCGGGTGCTGTCCTCACCGGTGAGCCACACCTCGCTGCGCGAAGTCCCGGGGGTGGCGGCGAGCCGCTCGGCGTACTCCTTCCCGTACACGCGCTTGACCGGGCCGTCGTCGACGAACGCGTCCACGTCGACGTCGTCGACGAGTTTCGCCGTGCGCAGCACCGAGACGTCCTTCTGCAGCGCGGAGACGAGCTGTGGCTTGAGGGCCGGGTCGAAGGTGGCGATGCCACCGCTGCCGTTGTAGAGGTAGACGACCTCCGGGGGCAGTCCGGTGGCCTCGGCGACCTTCTCGGCGGCCTGCACAGGGTGGTCGTTCAGGTACCGCGTCGCCTCGATCTGCGCGGTGAGGAAGGCGTCGAGCGCCTTCGGCCGCTGCTCGGCGAAGTCCTCGCGGACCGTCACTCCGTGGAAGGTGGGCAGGTTCAGTTCCGCACCGTCGTACAGGGCCTTCGCCTTGTCCTGGAAGACGAGTAGCCCGGGCCAGGCGACGAACTGCGACAGGGCGTCCGCGCTGCCCGCCTGGAGGGCCGAAGCGCCCACCGCCGGCTGCTGGTTGAGCTTGACGATGTCCTTCTCCGGGTCGAGCCCGGCGCGCTGCAGCGCCCGTACGAGAGTCCCGTCGGCCGCGGATCCGACGCTGGTGGACACCTTCTTGCCCCGCAGGTCCTGCAGCGAGCCGAGCTTCGACTGCGGCGCCGTCACCACGGTGTTGAGGGCGCCGCGCAGGTTGTAGCCGGTGACCGACACGAGCCGGGTGGGACGGTTCAGCTGCTTGCCGCGGGCGGCGTTGATGAGCAGCGGGAAGTCACCCATCGACCCGATGTCGATCTTCCCCGCGGTCATCTGCGCCGTGATGGGCGCGCCCGTGGCGTAGTCCTGCCACTCGACCTTGTAGGAGATGCCGTCCCGCTTGCCCTGTGCGGCGAGTGCGCGCTCGAAGTAGCCGAGGGAGCGCAGCAGGGTGCCCGCGGTGACGGTGTTGATGGTCTTGGACTGGTAGCCGACGGTGACGGTGACGTGGGTGTCGTCGCCGGCCGAGGCGTCGCCGCCGCAGCCGGTGACGAGTGTGCTGACCAGGGCGGCCGCGAGCAGGACGGCAGGAGTGGGGCGTGTGCGTTTCATCGGGAGTGGGCCTTTCACCGCAGCAGGTAGGGCATGTTGACCGTGACGGCGCCGGTGGGGCAGCGGGCGGCGCAGGGGCCGCAGTACCAGCACTCGTCGACGTGCATGTACGCCTTGCCGCTGTCGGGGTTGATCGCCAGGGAGTCCAGCGGACACATGTCGACACAGAGCGTGCAGCCGTCGATGCACTTCGACTCGTCGACGGTCACGGGCACGTCGGCCCGCTGGGGCACCAAGGGCATGGCTGTCTCCAGTGAGGTACTGAGAGGGGTGAGATGACGCCTATCGGGCGTTCAGACGGAGCGGCGCAGCAGCCCGCTCATCGCGATGCGGTCCCCGCGGAACCGGATGAACTCCAGATCCACGGGCCTGCCGTCACACAGGTGGGTGAGGCGCTCCAGCATCAGTACGGCGGTACCGCGCGGTGCCTGGAGCACGGTGGCGGAGTGCGCGTCGGCGTTGACGGCCTCCAGCGTGATCTCCGCGTGCCCGAGCGCCTGCCCGGTGATCTGCTCCAGCAACCGGAAGACGTCGGTGTTCTCCAGGTCGGCGCCGATCAGCTCGCCGCCGATGTCCAGGGGCAGGTAGGTGAGGTCGAGGGAGAGCGGCAGTCCGTTCAGCTTGCGCAGCCGCTCGATGTAGAGCACGTCGGTGCCGGTGGGCAGCCGCAGCCGCTCGGCCACGGGTGCGGGCGCGGCGACGGGCCCCATGGTGCGTACCTCGTTGGTGACCCGACCGTGTTCTCGCAGGGTCTCCGCGAGTCCCATCAGCCGGTCGAGGCCGTGCGAGTACTTCTCGGCGACGACGACGGTGCCGACGCCGGGCAGCCGTTCCACGAGCTGCTCGGCACGCAGCAGGTCCAGTGCGTGCCGGACGGTGTTGCGTGACACCTGGTAGTCGGCGGCGAGGACGTCCTCGTGGGGCAGCGCGCCGCCGGGAAATCCCCCGGTCAGGACCAGGTGCCGCAGCAGGTCCGCGAGCTGCCGCGCCCGGTCCGCACGCAGCCGTCGGCGGCGGGCGGCGGCGAGCGGCGCGGTGTGCTCGCGGGTTCGTTCGGCTGGCATGCGGTGACCATACCCACGGCTTCCGGTCAGCGGTGTTGCTGAATCATTGCGCCACCTGAGTGACGATCACCAGGTCGCTGACCTGCGGTTTCCAGGGAGATCGGAGCGGTTTCGCCACCGGGGCATCAGGACGGCCGTCGTCGGCAGGTCCCGCCGCGCGGGGTGAGGTGGCGAGTACGCGGCGGCCGCCACCGTCATGTAGTGGCCCTCGCCGTCGGAGAGCAGGGAGAGCAGGGAGATCACCCGCCAGGCGTCGAGCGAGCAGCCGCGCCGCGGTACGGCTGTCATGCGCGCAGGAGTTCCCGGCGCCGGCGTTCGAGCCAGGCACGCTCTGCCGGGCTCTCGGTCAGGGCGAGCGCGGCCTCGTACGCCCGCACCGCCTCCGGGGCCCGGCCGAGGCGGCGCAGCAGATCGGCGCGGACCGCGTGGAAGACGTGGTAGCCGTTCAGGTCGAGAGCGTCCACGAGGTCGAGGGCCACTTGCGCGCCCTCGACCTCGGCCGCGGCCACCGCCCGGTTCAGGGCGACGACGGGGCTGGGGGCCAGAGCCATCAGCTGGTCGTACAGCTGTAGCACCTGCCCCCAGTCGGTGGCCTCGGCGGTGGGCGCGTCGCTGTGCACGGCCTGGATGGCGGCCTGGATCTGGTACCGCCCCGGCTGGTTCCGGCGCAGGCACCGCCGTACGAGGGCCTGTCCTTCCGCGACGAGGCGGCGGTCCCAGCGATCCCGGTCCTGGTAGGGCAGCGGCACGAGCGCCCCGTCGGCGTCCTCCCGCGCGGGCCGGCGGGACTCGACGAGGAGCATCAGCGCGAGCAGGCCCGTGACCTCGGGCTCGTCCGGCATCAGCTCGGACAGCAGCCGACCCAGGCGTACGGCTTCCGCGCACAGCTCGGGCGAGCCGCCGTACCCCTCGTTGAAGATCAGGTAGACGACGGCGAGGACGCCGTTCAGCCGGTCCGGGAGGTCGGCGTCGCGAGGCACGCGATAGGGGATGCGGGCGTCGCGGATCTTCGCCTTGGCTCGCACGAGGCGCTGGGCCATGGTCGGCTCGGGCACCAGGAAGGCGCGGGCGATCTGGGCGGTGGTGAGTCCGCCGAGCAGGCGCAGGGTGAGGGCGATCTGGGCCTGGGTGGCGAGGGCGGGGTGGCAGCAGGTGAAGATGAGCCGGAGCCGTTCGTCGCGCACGGGGCCCTCCTCGGGCGGTGCGTCGGGGGCGTGCAGCAGGGCGGCCTCGGCGTGCCGTTCGTCCCGTCTGGCCTCGCGGCGCAGCCGGTCGATGGCACGGTTGCGGGCGGTGGTGATGATCCACCCGGCCGGGCTGGGCGGCACACCGGTCTCGGGCCAGCGCCGCACCGCCGTGGTGAAGGCGTCCTGTACCGCTTCCTCGGCCAGGTCGATGTCGCCGAGGAAGCGGACGAGGACGGCGACCGCACGGCCGTACTCGGCGCGGAAGACGGCCTCGACGTCAGCGGTCATCCGTCCTCGGCTTCGCCCTGGAACGGCCGGACCTCGATGGGCAGCAGCCGCACGGCCTCCGCCTTCTTGCGGGCCCACATGAGCGCGGCATCGAGGTCGGGCACCTTGATGACGGTGAACCCGCCGAGGTGCTCCTTGCCCTCGGCGTACGGACCGTCCGTGGTGAGCACCTCGCCGTCCCGCATCCGGACGACGGTGGACGCCTCGGGGCCGTGCAGACCGCCACCGAAGACCCACACGCCGGCCGCCTCCATCTCCTCCCTCACGGCTGCCAGGTCCTTCATGATCGGGTCCAGGATCTCCGGCGGGGGCGGGTCCCCGACGGGTTGATGCATGGCGAGCAGGTAGTACTTCATGACGGCCTCCTGTTGGCGTTGGGCCTTTCTCACCTCCTACACGAACGACGCGGCCCCGGATCGACACCCCGCACACCGACACCGGACAGGTTTTTCGGAGAGCGACTCCGCTTACATCGTCATGAACTCGTCGAGCTCTACACATAAAGAAAAAATAAGCGCAGAATGTGCGTAGGCGGCGCTTACCGCACACCGCACCAGACGCGGTCAGGCCTGCGAGTCAAAGGAGACGAGTCATGGCCAACGTCTCGCCCACCAGAGGTGACATAACTGCTCACCCTGATGTATCCGAAATGCGGGAACGCTACGCCCGCATGCTCGGCGGTCGTGATGTGACGCTCTTGGACGGACCGGTGTTCCTGCTCGGTCTGTACTGCGCGGCGTCCCCGTGGATACTCCACTACACGACCAGCCAGCCGCCGCTCGTGACCCACAACCTGATCATGGGTATCGCGATCGGCCTGCTGGCCCTGGGGTTCACCCGGGCTCCGGAACGCATGTACGGCCTCAGCTGGGCCTTCTGCGCGATCGGCGTCTGGATGATCATCGCGCCGTGGGTCGTCGGGGACAGCCCGGACGCGGGTGTCGTCGTGAACAACATCATCGTCGGCGCGCTGGCCGTGATCCTGGGGCTGGTGTGTGCCGGTACGGCGGCGAAGAGCGCCCCCAGGCCGTAGCAGCCCACCCGAGAGGACAACAGGTCGGCCGGTCCGCCCACGCGGACCGGCCGTCTCACGTCCGCCTTTGCGGCAACCCCGTTCAGCGGGCCGGCATGAGCCACGGCTCCTGAGGCAGTACGTGGCCGGTTTCCAGGAGCGACTTGAGGTTGGACAGCACCGCCGGCCAGCCGGACGACACGTCGGCGCGCGCGCTCTCGTCCGGGAGGTCCTCGTGGGTCACGGTGAGGCGGACGATCTCGGCGTGCTGCTGGATGTCGAAGGTGACCCGGGAGTGCTTGTCCTGCTGCCCCTCCTCGTCCGGTGCCGCCCAGGTGGTGACCAGGCGGCTCGGGCGCTCGCTCTCCACGACGGTGCCGACGACGTCGGCGATGCCGGAGCCGTCCGTACGCACGTGTTCCCAGCGGGATCCGGGCCGCCAGTCCGAGACGTTGCTGTGGCCCCAGTACGCGGCGGTCAGGTCCGCGTCGGTGAGCGCGTCCCAGACCTTCTCGGGCGTGCTCTCGATGTAGGTGACGTACACGAATGTGGGCTTGTCGGTCATGGCTTCCTCGGCTCGTCGTTTCACGGCGCCGAGCACGCGCAGGCGCGGGCGCTCGAACTTGTCGATCCACCGCTCCTGGATCTCGTGGAGCGGGACCGGATTGAGGTAGTGCAGCTTCTCCCGCCCCCGCCGCACGGTGCCGACCAGGTTGGCGGCCTCCAGGACGGCCAGATGCTGGGTCACCGACTGGCGCGTCATGTCGATACGCGCGCACAGCTCCCCCAAGGTCTGCCCGTTGTCCTCGTGCAGCCGGTCCAGGAGCCGTCTGCGTGTGTCGTCGGCCAGCGCCTTGAAGACCTTGTCCATCGCGGAGTCGCTCTCTGATCGCACACTCAACGTTATGCAGGCAATTACCTGCATGTCAATCAGGCCGGGCGGCCGGCGGCGCCGCCAAACATGGGCGAGGTCGTTGTGGCATACGCCGTCCTGATCACCTGCCAATGGCGTTGAGTGCGTCAAGCCATGGAAACGTCGGACGAGTTGACTGCCGACGCGCACGAGCGCCGCATGGGTGCGTGAGCAACTCCCGCACATGTCCGGGCCGTTCGGGCGACGCGCAGCTCAGCCGATAACCACGAGCACGACCCAAAACCGCTCGCCAAGGATGCCCACGCCCGGGCACGCTGCCCGCATGGATCATGCGGAGGTACTACTCATCGGAGGACGGGCCGGGGTCGGCAAGACCACGGTGGGCTGGGAGGTCTCGGCTCGGCTGCGGGCCGCGCAGGTCGCGCATGCCGTGATCGACGGGGACTTCATGGGAGCCGTCCATCCGGCGCCTACCGGGGACGCACACCGGGCCCACATCACGGAGCGGAACCTGACTGCCGTGTGGGGGAACTATGCCCGGCTCGGATACCGGCGTCTCGTCTACACGAACACCGTCAGCGTGCTCGACGAGGCAGCGCCCATGTTCCGCCGGGCCATGGGCGACGGCGTACGACTCGTACGGGTTCTGCTCACCGCCACCGACGAGACGGCCGAACAGCGGCTGACCGGGCGCGAGCTCGGCTCCGAGCTGGAGCACGAGGTGAGGGGCAGTGCCCGCAAGGCACGGCTTCTGGACGAGCGGGCGCCCGCGGACGTTCTGCGCGTGGTGACCGACGGCCGCCCGGTGATCGACATAGCCGCGGAGGTGGTGGCCACCACCGGGTGGGTCACGGACATCACGGGCAGGGGCGGAGCGGTGATCGGTCCGGCGTCCACCGCTGGTTGAAGCGGAACGGACTGTCCCTCCCTCCAGGGGGAACTCGACTTATTGCGGGGGAAGGA
Source organism: Streptomyces cyaneus (assembly GCF_004028635.1). GTDB lineage: Bacteria > Actinomycetota > Actinomycetes > Streptomycetales > Streptomycetaceae > Streptomyces > Streptomyces cyaneus. The sequence continues at coordinate 360,524 of NZ_RQJW01000003.1, forward strand.
GGAAGAGGGGCGAAATGGAGATCTCGGGCATCATCAGTGCCATCGTCATCGGCATCGTCATTGGTGTGCTGGGGCGGCTCGTGGTGCCGGGCCGTCAGCGCATCGGGGTCCTGTGGACGATCCTCGTCGGCATCGTGGCCGCACTGCTCGGTTCGGCGCTCGCGGCCGGCCTCGACGTGGCCGACACCGACGGCGTCGACTGGATCGAATGGCTCATCCAGATCGGCCTCGCCGCACTGGGCGTCGTCGCACTGGACCGGACGAAGGCGCGCCGCTGACGCGCCAAGCGGATAGTTGGACGCAGAGAGACATAAAGGGAAGCAAAGAGAAGCAGGGCGAGGCACACGCGGAAGGCGGCAAACGCGCAGACACGGGGTCGTGAAGGGACTGCGCGCCGACGGCATGCGGCGCGCCGTTCACGTGAGTGCCGCGGCCCGCATCGCGGCGAGGCCGTCGCGAGTCGCCGGGTGGGCGGGCGTCCAGCCCAGTTCCCGCTCCGCCTTCGCCGTGGACACCCGCAGAGTCGTCGACATCACCGTGTGGGCGTACGACATGGGCCTCATCAGCCACAGCGGTACGGTCAGCGGCCTCGGCAGCCCGAACTCCTCGGCCACGCACCGGACATGGGTGCCGAAACCCATCGGGGTGCGGTCGGCGATGTTGTACGCCTGCCCGGGGCGCCCGCGCTCGACGGCGGCGACCACCGCTCGGGCCGCGTCGGTGAGGTCGATCCAGGGCAGGACCCGGCCGTGATCGGCGGGGACGGGAAGTTGCCGCTTGCGCAGCATGGACAGGAGGGCGTCGGTGCCGCCGGGGCCGTAGAACAGGCCGAAGCGCAGCGCGATGCCGTCCAGCCCCTGGGTATTGAGGGTGAGTTGTTCCTTGATGCGCATCGCCGCGATGTGCCGTTCCAGCTCCGGGGAGCGGCCGCGCGGACCGAAGGTGTCGGCCTCGACGATCACACGGTCGCCGTGGTCGCCGTAGCCGTATCCGAAGACCATGGACTCCGCCACGAAGCGTCGGGCGCCGGTGGCCTGCGCGGCCTCGATCAGGTGGGCGGTTCCGTCGACGCGCAGCGCGTTGGTGGCGTGCATGTCGCGGTGGCGCATGGGCGGCTTGCGCAGCGCGGTCGCCGCGTGGATCACGGTGTCGAAGTGGTGGCCGTCGACGGCGCGCAGCAGGGCGTCGCGGTTCGTCAGGTCGGCCTGGATGTCGTTGCGCCCGCCACGGCCGAGGCCGGTGACCTTGTGGCCCGCCTCCGTCAGGGCATGGGTGATGTGCCTGCCCAGGACGCCGCCGGCGCCCGCGAGGAGGATGCTCCGGCTGTGGCCGCTGTCGTTGCTCTGGTTCGTCGTCATGACCTTGCGACGGATCGAACGAGCCCGGATGTGACATCCCGGCCGAGGTGACCACCCGGCGTGATCGGTGCGCCTCGGTGTCCCTACGGCGCGTACACGTACGGCGTCGTCGTGGTCAGCGGTTCGAAGCCGAGCCGTTCCAGGATGGGCCGGCTCGTGCTCATGGCGTCGACCTGGAGGTACCGGTAGCCACGGTCCACGGCGGCACGGGCGCGGTGTGCGACCAGTGCGCGGTAGATGCCCCGGCCCCGCCAGCCCTCGACGGTCCCGCCGCCCCACAGCCCGGCGAACCGCGTGCCCGGCACGAGCTCCATCCGGGCCGCGCTCACCGGGGTGTCACCGGCCAGCGCGACGACCGCGACCACGGTGTCCGGGTCGGCCGTGAGCTGGGCGAGCAGCTGGTGCCGGAGGCGGGAGCCGTCGGTGCCGAACGCCTTCTCGTGCACCTCGGCGACGAGGTCCACTCCCGCCCGGTCGGTCACGGAGAGGAAGTGGATGCCCTCCGGCGGCTCCGCGTCCAGGTTCAGGTCGGCTGCCTCACCGATCATCAGCGTCTCCTCGGGCTCGGACGTGAACCCGGCGTCCCTGAGCCGCTGTCCGAGGTCGACCGGGAAGTCATGGCCGTAGAGCTTCCACTCGAACTCGTGCCCCAGCCCGGAGAAGTGGGCGATCTGTGCGGCGATCGCCGCGTCGGCGCTCGCCTCGTCGAGGTCGGACCACACGACGCCGTTCCAGCCGAGTGCGGACGACACCTGGCGGACCACCCCGCCGACCCTCTCGACCAAGGCATCGGGACCGTCCGGCCGCGCGCCTTCCCGCATGTCCCGATCGAAGAGGGCGAGCACCGCGGCATGATCCATGGGATCACTCCAGCACCCCGCCCGTGCCGCGGCAAGGCCTTTTCGACCCGACCGCACGCAGTCTGGGCGAACATGGGGTGCGCAAGGCAAAGCCGCACCGCGAGGAGGGCCGTACGTCATGGTCGTGAAGGACTCCGAACTGCCGCACCTGCGTCGCTGCGTCGCGCTCGCGGCCCAGGCGCTGGAGGCCGGGGACGAGCCGTTCGGCTCGGTTCTCGTGGGGGCGGACGGCGTGGTGCTCGCCGAGGACCACAACCGGGTGGCCTCGGGCGACCGCACCCGGCACCCCGAGTTCGCGCTGGCACGCTGGTCCGCCGCCCACATGACGCCCGAGGAGCGGGCCGCCGCCACGGTGTACACCTCCGGCGAGCACTGCCCGATGTGCGCGGCCGCGCACGCGTGGGTGGGCCTGGGTCGGATCGCGTACGTCGCCTCCTCCGAGCAACTGGCTGGATGGCTGGGCGAGTTGGGGGTGCCCGCGCCGCCCGTGCGGACTCTTCCGGTCCAGGAGGTCGCCCCCGGCGTGGTCGTGGACGGCCCGGTGCCCGAGCTGACGGACGACGTCCGCGCACTGCACTTCCGCTTCCACCGGCGAACCGGCTGAGGCCTGCCGAGAGGGGTGCTGCGGACCGGGCGTACGTGCTAGCCGAGTTCCAGGGTCGTGACGCCGAAGACGCGCTCCTCGGCGTACGGCCGCACCGGGCCCGTGTACATGCGGGCCGTCTCGAAGGAGGGGGTGAAACCGGCCTCCTCGGCGAGGGCCACGCCCGCCGCGTTGGGCTCGGGCACGTCGATGGCGACCTCGCGGCCGGCCGCCTCGGCGGTCAGGGCGGCGAACAGGGCCCGCGCGTCCTCGGCGGTGTCCGCGAAGAGCGGGCCGATGCGCCGGCAGTCGTGGCCGGGGCGGATCACGCCGTAGCCGGTGACACGGCCGCCGGTGCGGCGGACCACGGCGTGGTGTCCGGTGCCGGTGAGCCAGTGCGCGAGGAAGCGGGGGCGGCCGGCCGGGGTGCAGGTGCCGTCGTACACGGTGATGTCCTCGATGTCGTCGGACCGTACGACCCGCACATCCGCCGGCACCTCGGAGGTGGGCGCGGTTCCGGTGAACCGGACCGTACGGTGGGCGAGTTGGAAGCCGGAGCGGCGGTAGTTGTCCTGCTGGGCGACGACCCCGTCGAGTCCGATCGTGCGGTCTCCGGCGTGGGCCAGCGCGGTCTTCCACGTGGTGAGGCCGTGGCCGCGGCCGCGCAGGTCGGGGCGGACCAGGTAGTGGCCGAGGAAGGCGTAGTCCGTGCCGTAGTTGACCACCGAGATCGCCGAGACGGGCTCGCCGTCGATCCGGCCGAGGAAGAAGCCGTCGGGGTCCTCGGCGAAGAAGGCCGGTCCGTCGGCGAGCCCGGGGTTCCAGCTCTCGTCGGCGGCCCATCCGCGGATGACCGACCAGTCGTCGAGGCCTGCACGGCTGACGACGAGGTCTTCGGAGGCCGGAGAGGCCATGAGTACGCTCCATTCCATGGGGGCTTCGCATGCGCACGGTGATCGACCGCGCACGGAGCATCCTTGCGGATCGTCCGAGAGGACGCCACGGCGTGATCAAGCCGTTGACGCGCCCCAAAGGGCCTTGGCCGTCCGGGTGTTCGGTACTTCAGTACTGAAGTGCTTCGGCACGACGAAGGCCCCACCGCTCGCCAGCCCGGTGGGGCCTTCCGTGCCGCGTGCGAAGACGCGGGGTCAGCGCACCGCCCCGGGACGGAAACGCCGGTACAGGATGGCCCCGCTCAGGACGAGAACCGTGCCACCCGCCACGGCGGCGAGGGTCTGGTCCGCTCCCGTGTGGGCGAGGGCGACCTCGGGCCCGTGCGGGACGAACGCGGGCGGCGCCGGACGCGGCTGGTGCCTCGTCGGCGGTACGGCCGGCTTGGGCGCCGGCTCGGTGGTGTGCGGAGGGTGGTCGCCGGGGGTGTTCACGGACTCGTTGCCGGTCGCCGGGTTGCCGACGCCGACCACGTTCACCGTGTTGCCGCTGACGTTCACCGGGAGGTGGACGGGCAGCTGGATGGTGTTGCCGGAGGCGACGCCCGGCGAATCCTTTCCGCGTCCCTCGGCCGAGGCTCCGCCGTTCGACGTGCCTCCCGTCTTGCCGCCACCGCCCTTGTTGGTGCAGGTGTTGCCCACGGCGGGGTTGAGCAGCCCCACCACGTTCACGGTGTTCCCGCACACGTTCACCGGTACGTGCACCGGGAGCTGGATGGTGTTGCCGGAGACCAGCCCGGGTGAGTCGGCCGCGGCACCGTCCGCCGCGGAGTCGGCATACGCCGGCATCGTCACAGCCATCGCGCCGGTGGCGGCGAAGGCGATCACACCGTTTCGGGTAACCCGTCTCATAGGTTCCCTCCCTGCCTTCCAGACATGCTCGCGAGCACTCGCCCGCACCGGATAAAACGCCGATGAACCATTCGAGTTATGGCTTATCGGTCTTTCACCCCATCGAGCGGCATGGTTGTCGAACTGAGTGATGACTCCGCATTCACCCGACTTGTTGTTCAGGCTCGCCAAGGAGGGGGACGTCGATGTGGTGATGCCGACGAAGCACGCAGCAAGGTCCCTGTGCCCTTGCTGCGGTGCTGGACGTCATCGCTTCCACGCCTCCGGGCCGCCGCCGCGCCACTCGATCAGCCTGGACCGCCGTACGTACTCCTCGTCGGCGTCCTCGATCCCCGCCCGGCGCAGGAACTCGGCGACGTCCAGCAGCCCGTACGCCATGCCGAGGAAATGGTCACCGGCACGGACCCGTCGGCCGCCGTCCTCGGCGGGCGGGTAGATCGCGATGGGCTGCTCGCCGTCCATGGCACCAGGGTGCGGCCTGCGTCGGCCGCTCGCATGCGGGGCTGCTGTGCCATACGCCGGACCCCGTTGTTGCCGCTCGCCCGCAGGCCGCCCTCCACTGCCTCTACTGCGTCCTGGTCGCGGCGAGTTCCCCCAGCACTCGGGCCGCCGCTGCCGGGGCGACCAGCCACTTCAGGTGGCTGCCCTCGAGGGTGTGGACGTCGTACGGGTTGTCCGGTGTGAGGGCGTTGCCCTCGCGGATCAGCCGGTCCTGCAGGGCGAGCGGCAGACTCGCGTCGTCGGCCAGGCGCACGTACGTCTTCGGAATGCGGCCCCAGGTCGCGGCCTGCGCCCGGTCGGCGGAGGTGCCGACATCCAGGTTCTCGTCGGGCTGGAAGGTGTTCAGGAAGGTCAGGAACTCCTCGTCGGTGCCGTCGGCCAGGAAGGCCGCCTTGAACGCCGCGAGGGCGTCCGGATCCGCGGTGCGGAAGTTGACGCGGAGCAGGCCGAGTTCGGCCGGGTTCCCGGCCATCGCCGCAGCCAGGGAGCCTGCGTCGACCGTGGCCATCTCCGGTTCGGCGTAGTAGTCGCTGACGTCGAGATCGACGGGGCACCAGGCCGAGACGTAGACGATGCGGTCGATGAGGTCCGGCCGTGCGTTGGCCGCGGCGGTGGCGGTGACGCCTCCGCGGCTGTGCGAGACGAGGATCACGGGACCGTTGCGACGTGCCCGTTCCAGGATCCCGATCAGGTGCGCCGCGTTGTCGGCGAGCGTGACGCCCTTGATCGAGCCGGGCGTGGTGGCGAGGGCTTCGAGATCCTGCGGGGCCTGATAGGCGCGCGAGTAGGTCGCCCTGAAGCCGTGACCTGGCAGGTCCACGGCGACCGAGCGGTGCCCGAGGAGACCGAGCTCGGCCTGGAGCGGTGCGAAGGAGAAGGAGTTCGCGAAGGCTCCGTGAACCAACACGAAGGTCGGTTGCTGCATCTGTCTGCCCACTTTCCGAATGCCTGGAATTCGAACGTTCACACTAATCAATCAAAGATCATCCGCACCACCGGTACGATCCCCTCCGCTTGCGGCCCGCCCGACGGGCACACAAGGCGCGCAGCGTACGGGCGGCCAGGCGGCCCGCTCGTCCGGAGGCGTGGGTTCCAGGGCCCGCTTATCGTGATCGAGGACGCCGTACCCCGGTCCGCGACGGGCGTCCCTGGAGGCATTGATGCTGGCCAAGCTGTCAACGCGGCCCTCACTTCGGCGCTGCGCGGTCACCGGCGCGGTCGGACTGGTCCTGCTCGGCACTGGACTGCCGGCGGCCACGGACAGCGCCGAGCCCGACCTCAGCCGCTTCTACCGGCAGAAGGTCACCTGGGCCAAGTGTCCGGGCGAGGGCCTGCCGAAGGATCTGCAGTGCGGCAAGGTGACCGTCCCCCTCGACTATGCCCGTCCCCGGGCGGGGAAGCTCGATCTGGCGCTCGCCCGCTACCGGGCCACGGGCGAGAAGCAGGGCTCGGTGCTGCTGAACTTCGGCGGGCCGGGCGGCCCCGGTATCCCTGAATTCGCCGAGGGCGGCAAGGAGTTCATGGAGCTGACGGACGGCTACGACATCGTCACCTTCGATCCGCGCGGCGTCGGCAGGTCCTCCCCGGTCAGCTGCGGGGACGGCGAGGAGGACATCGCCGTGACGGGCGACGGCACGGAAATCGGCCGCGATCCGCAGTCCGTCCTGAAGCAGTTGAGGAAGGCGGCCGACGCGTGCGCCCGGCACTCCGGGCCCGTACTCCCCCACATCGGCACGGTCAACACCTCGCGCGACATGGACGTGATACGCCAGGCCCTCGGCGACAAGAAGCTGAACTACCTGGGGTTCTCCTACGGAACCCGGCTCGGCGCGGTGTACGCCGCCCAATTCCCCGAGAGAGTCGGCCGATTGGTGCTCGACGGGGTGGACACGCTGACCGAACCGCTGACCGAGCAGGGGGTGGCAGGCGCCCAGGGGCAGCAGAAGGCGCTGGAGGAGTTCATCAACTGGTGTGTGAAGGACATCGCCTGTCCCTTCGGGCAGGACCCTCGCGAGGCCCGTAAGGAGGTCGTACGACGCGTCGAGTCGCTGGACGAGGACCCGCTGCCGTCGGCCTTCGGTGAGCCGTTCACCGGGCAGGACCTGGTCGGGGCCCTCGCACAGGCGCTCTACAGCGAGGAGTTGTGGCCTTCCCTGGAGCGGGCCCTCGCCTCGCTGTTCGAGGACGGCGACCCGCACGCCATCGAGACGTTCGCCACCGGCGGGGCCGCACCCACGGGCCGGGAGGAGACCGGGGCGACCAAGGTGACCGAGGAGACCGGGGATCCCGATGGCGGGCTCGTCGACGACGAGGACGTCCCGCTCGACAACCTCCCGGCGGCACTGATGGCGATCAACTGCGCGGATGATCCGGACCGCCCGACGGACGAGCAGATCATCGGCAATCTCGACCGGCTGCGCGCCGAGTACGAGCAGGCGTCACCGGTCTTCGGCCCCTACCGGCTCACGGGAGTGCTGATGTGCTACGGCCGCCCCAGGGGCACGGACTTCATCCGCGACGACGTGAAGGACGTGCACACGTCGAAGATGCTTCTCGTGGGCACCCGCGGCGACCCGGCGACGCCGTACCGCTGGACCGTGGAGACGGCGAAGCGACTCGGTCCCTCGGCCGTGGTCCTGGACAACAAGGGCGGCGGCCACACCGGATACGCCTCCTCCAAGTGCGTGCACGGCAAGATCGACGCCTTTCTGCTGTACGGCACGCTGCCGGCCGACGGCAGCTCCTGCGGGCCGGAGGACGTCGGGGAGTAGGCCGGGCAAGGGCGATGGGATTGCCCCTAATGCCCGATCGGTGAATCGGTCCTATCGTGCTGTTATGGAGCACGCACTCAGTCCCACGACCCTCATCGAGCTGCGGCGCCCGCGCCCCTATCCGGCCGTGTCCGTGCTGACGCCCACACATCGCCGAGAGCCCTATCGGGCCCAGGACCAGGTTCGGCTGCGCAACGTCGTGGCCGAGGCCAAGAAACAGCTGGAGGCCGACCCCTCGGTCACCCGCGAGCGACGGGTGGATGTCGAGCGACAGCTCGACCAGGCCCTCGCCGAGGTCGATCTCACCTATGCCGAGGACGGCCTGGTGATCTTCGCAGCCCCGGGCGAGCACCAGGTGTGGTCGCTCGCCCGCACGGTGCCCGAGCGCGTGGTGCTCTCGGACACCTTCCTGACCCGCAACCTCGTCTCCGCGGAGGCCGCCGAGCGGCCGTACTGGGTGCTCTCGGTCTCCCCCGACCGGGTCACCCTGTGGGCCGGCAGCCTGGACCGCGTCACCGAGGCCCGCATCGGCGGTTTCCCGCTGACCAGGCGTTTCGACAACTTCGACGCCGAGCGCCAGGAGCAGATCGGCGACATGCCGAGCACGTACCGCGACGAGGGCACCCGCCACTTCCTCAAGGACGCCGACTCCGCCATGAGCGCGATCCTCCGGGACAATCCGCGGCCGCTGTACATCACCGGCGAGCAGGCGGCGCTGTCCCTGCTGGACGAGATCGGCGGCACCGCCAAGGACGCGGTGCACGTCCCGCACGGCGGGCTCGCGCACGGCACGCACGAGGCGGTGTGGCAGGCGATCCGGCCGGTGATCACCGCCGAGGACCGCAGAAACACCGACGCCGTGGCCCGGGAACTGGAAACCGCCCTCGGCCGCAAGGCGTTCGCCGCCGGTGTCGACGAGGTCTGGCGCAGCGCCCGGGAGGGCCGGATCCGGCTACTGGCCGTCGAGGAGAACTACCGGGTGACGGTACGCGGCGAGGACGGCGACCATCTCATCCCCGCCGAGAGCGGCGAGCTCGACGCCCGCGAGGACATCGTGGACGAGATCGTCGAGCAGTGCCTGGAGACCGGTGCCGAGGTCCGTTTCGTACCGGACGGCACGCTGAGCGACTCTCAGGGGATCGCCGGGGTGCTGCGGTACTGACGCCGGAGCGATGAGGAGGCACAGCGGCGGTGGCCCGGTCGCCTCCTCATACGGCCGGCCTTCCCTACGCCGCCTCCTCCTACGCGGCCTCCTCGTCCGGTCGACCGCCTCAGACGCTGCCGAAGAGCGAGCTCAGGCCGCGCTCCACGACCGCCCCGAGGTCTTCCTCACCGGTCGCGACCACCGCATAGGTCCGCAGCAGGAAGCGGTTCAGTGCGGCCGTGTCGAACTGGAGCAGCGCCATGCCGTAGGGCGAGTGCAGCTCCACGACCGTACGCTCCGGACCGCAGGGCCAGATGTGCACGTCCCCGTCCCCGGCCGGCCCGCGCAGGCCCTCCTCCAGCAGGCTTCGGGCGAAGATCCAGGTCGCACCATGGCCGTCGAGGGAGACCTCGCCCGGGAAGTCGATGTGCACCGCCAGCGGGTCCGTGGAGGCGTACCGCAGCTTGGCGGGAACGGGGCGTTCGCGCTCCTCGCCGGTGATGAGACGGGCGCGGGCGGGCTGCTCGAGGGCGATGTCCATGGGCGGTCTCCCCTGCGGGTCGGAGGTAGGACGGTTTTTGCCGCTGTGCTTTTACGACCCCGCAGATGCCGTTTGCATTACGCCGGAACGCACATCATTTATGTGACCTGCATCACTCCGGAAGAGTGCATCGCCCCGACCGACCGCCACCGCCGCCCCGCCCCTAGAACATCCAGCCGTCGAACACTCGATTGAGCGCTACGCAATCACTCCGAGAGGACCTCAAATCACGTACCCCGTCTACGACTTGACCCCTTCGGCGACCTACAGCAATCGCATGGCGCGAGCCCGCCGTGAAGACTCTGGCATATGCCAGACGCACCACCGTATCGGGTGTTGCCAAATCCCTTACAGGGCGTCGCGGGCTGTGCAACAGTCGTAACGGTCCTTCCGTCAGCCTTGGTCGTACCGTCCTCGCATCGGAGTGCGTCATGCCGCCCCATCTCTCTGCGGACCGCTCAGCCGCTCAGCCGCCCGGACGCGGCTCGGTCGAAGCGCTCATATCGCAGACGCGGCGACTGAAGGGCGACGTCGACGCCGTACGACGGGACACGCGGAGCGACGACGGTTCGGATCCGCAGCAGCGGTGGCAGCGGGCGCTGTACGACCTCGCCCTGCACCAGCTCGACGACCTCGACGAGCACCTGGCGCAGCTGCGGGACGGCCCTGCCCCGGTGGACGTGGCTCCCGCGGCCGCGCCCGACGCCGTGCCGCCCGCTCCTCGGCGCGGCTCGCTGCTCAGCCGGGTCGGCAGCGCGGAGTGGAACCTGCTGACGGACGAGGCGAGTTGGTCCGGCGAGCTCTACCAGATCCTGGGTCGGGACCCCGCCACTCCACCGCTCACCCTCGACGAGCTGCCGTCCCTGCTGCTCGACGAAGACCGGCCGAAGCTGACGGCGATGGTCACGAACTGCCTCGTCGACGCCAAGCCCATCGACGGCGAGTTCCGCGTCGTACGGCCGGACGGCGAGGTCCGGACCGTGCACATGATGGGCGAGCCCGTGCTCGACACCGACGGCAGCACCGCCTCGATGTGGGCCGTGCTGCGGGACGTCAGCGAACTGCGCCGAAGCCAGCGCGAGGTGAGCGAGACCCGTGACTCGCTCCAGCGCCACCGGCACCACGCGCAGAGCGAGCACCGGCTCGCGGTCGAGCTGCAGGAGGCCGTGCTGCCGCCGTGGCGCGGCTCCCTGCGGCTGCCGCACCAGGGACCGGAGACCCTGGACCTCGCGGCTCACTATCTGCCGGCGTCGACGAGCGCGCTGATCGGCGGCGACTGGTACGACGCGCTCGAACTGGCCGACGGAGCAACGCTGTTGAGCATCGGCGACCTCACCGGGCACGGCGTCGCCGTGGCCTCGGGCATGGCGACCCTGCTGGGCGCCGTACGCGGCATGGCCATGGCGGGCACCCAGCCGGGGCAACTGATGTCCTGGCTCAACCAGTTGCTCGACGCCACCGTCCAGCCGGCCCTCGGCAGCGCCGTCTGCTGCCGCTACCGACCCGAGACCCGCACCCTGAGCTGGGCACAGGCCGGACACCCCGCCCCGCTGCTGTTCCGCGACGGGACGGGGCGCAGGCTGAACGCGCCGGACGGCGTCCTGCTCGGCGCCACCTCGGGTGCCGTCTACGCACAGGCCGAAGAGACCCTCGAGGTGGGCGACCTGCTCCTGCTGCACACCGACGGACTGGTGCCGAGGCACAGCGGGGCGGACTCCGTGCAGCGCCTCCTCGACCTCGGTCCCCGCGTCGGCGAGGCACACACCGCACAGGACTGCGTACGGCTGGTCGTCGAGGAGTTCGGTGACAGTGAGCGCGAGGACAATGCCTGTGTGCTCGTGGCCAGGGTGACGTCCTAGAACTACTACGTCCTAGAAGCTACGACGTCCTAGAACCTACTGGGATCAATCAGTCGCACAGTCCCCCTATGCCTGTGCGCTGTTGCGTCCGCCCGGCTTCCTCGCCTTGGGCAGCGCCAACCGGATCTCCTCCCGCAGTTCGTTGATCCTCGGGTAGCTGGAGTACTCGGCGGTGAGCCGGTACATCTGGCGCAGCCGGTCCCAGGTGCGGCCGGACGAGTTCGAGCCCATGGACATCAGGGCCAGTCGTGCGTACCGGTCGGCCTGTTCGGGGTCGTCCGCGATGAAGCAGGCGGACGCCATGGACAGATGGTCGAAGATCTTCGACCGCTCCCGGCCGTCGATCCGCAGGGCCAGGGCCTTCTCCGCGTAGTGCTGGGCGTGGGCTGCCGCGCCGGGCTCGAACTCGGCCAGCGTGCGGTAGGCCAGGGCCTGCATGCCGTACAGATCCTCGTCCTTGAAGGTCTGCATCCAGCTCGGGGGCGGCACGTCGCTCTTGTCGGAGACGAAGAGGTCCTCCGCCTGTCCCAGGGTGCGGCGCATGGCCTGGCCCTTGCCCATCGACGCCTGTGCCCAGGCCTCGATGGTGTGGAACATGGCCCTGGTGCGCGGCAGCACCTCGTCGCCGGAGCCGGACTGGGCGAGTTTCATGAGGTCGAGTGCGTCGTCGGGTCGGCCGAGGTGCACCATCTGGCGAGCCGCTCGGGAGAGCGCCTCCCCGGCGCGGGGCCGGTCGCCGCCTTCTCTGGCCGCGTGGGCGGCGATGACGAAGTACTTCTGGGCCGTGGGTTCCAGGCCGACGTCGTGCGACATCCAGCCGGCGAGGACGGCGAGGTTGGCGGCGACGCCCCACAGGCGCCGCTGCAGATGTTCGGGGTGTCGGTAGGCGAGCATGCCGCCCACCTCGTTGAGTTGGCCTACGACTGCCTTGCGCTGCAGCCCGCCGCCGCGGGCCGCGTCCCAGGCCCGGAACACCTCTACCGAGCGCTCCAGTTCCTCGATCTCCTGTGAGCCGATCGGGGCCGCCTCGTACCGGTCGAACCCGGCGGGGTCGGCGTGCAAGGGGTCGTCGAACTGGGGGGCGTCGGCCTTGAGGGCCGGGTCGGTGTGCAGCCAGTCGTGCATGGCGCTGCTGAGTGCGGATCCCGCGGCGAGCGCGGCACCCGCGCCCACCAAGCCGCGTCGGTTGAGCATGAGGTCCATTCCCGTGAATTCGGTGAGGACCGCAGCCGTCCGCTCGGGCGCCCACGGCACACCGTCGGGATGCTCCACACTCCCGCCGTCCTGCCGTTTCCCCGCACGCCCGTGCCGGACCAGACCGAGGTCCTCGATGGTCACGACACGGCCGAGACGCTCGGTGAACAGGGCCGCCAGCACCCGTGGCACCGGATCGCGCGGGATCTCTCCCATGTCGATCCACCGACGCACCCGCGAGGTGTCGGTCGCCAGCTGGGGGTGGCCCATGGCCGCCGCCTGCCGGTTGACCAGCCTCGCGAGCTCGCCCTTGGACCAGCCGGCCAGGCCGAACAGGTCCGATAGGCGGGTGTTGGGTTCTCCGCTCACGTCAAGCCCCCAGGTTCTCGGCTGAGTTGACAGTAGCCCGGTGAGAGTTGCCCCGGGACTATTCGCCAGGGTTCGCCAGGGTGCGCCAGATGGTGTGCCACTGGGCATCGGGTGTCAGGTAGGAACGCGCCACCCCGACCCGGTCGCCCTATTGATACGGCTGGTGCATTCCCCAGGGTGTACCCGGGCGGCCGGATCGGGCGGCGCTTTGACTTCGCAGGCACACGAAGGGATCTGTCTCTCCCATGTACGCAGCATCGTCCTCCGTGTCCGCCCCACCCCGGTCGCTGCGCCCCCGCCCGGCGGGCGGCGGCCCCTACCTCGACCCCGCGCGGCCGACGGCCGCCCCCGTGCTCGGAGCGGGCCGGACGCGGCGCCCCGCGGGGCTCGGCACGCAACCGCTCAGCGGGAGACTCGACTTGTCCGGCCCTCAGGGCGCCCAGCTGCGTTCGGCGATCGCGTCGGTGCACCGGATCTGTCCGGAGTTCGCTCCGGTGCAGGTGCTGCGCCGCAGTGGGCGGTCCGTGCTCCTGGTCGGCACGACCGGACGCAGCACGGCCGTCGCCAAGTGTTTACTCGACCACTCGCCGGCGTGGGCCGAGCGAATCCGCCACGAAATAGCGGCATACCGCTCGTTCGTCCGGCACCGCCCCCCGGTGCGCGCGCCGAGACTGATCGCAGCGGATCCGGACAACTGCACGCTCGTCATCGAACGGATGCCGGGCCGGGTGGCGGCACTGCAGCGCCACCCGTTGGAGGCGCCGCCGCGTGCGGACATCAGGGCGGCACTCGGAGCGATCTGCCGGCTCAACGCGTGGCGGCCACCGGCGGGCACGTTCGACGCCCCGCTGGACTACGCGACCCGGATCTCCCGGTACCACGAGCTGGGCCTGCTCACCGACCGGGACATGGGTGATCTGCAGAAGCTGCTGCACGGCATCGCGGCGACCGCGGGCCGGCAGGGCATGGGCCAGTTCTGCCACGGCGACGCACTGCTCTCGAACATCCTGCTCTCACCGGCCGGTCCAGTGCTGGTGGACTGGGAGCACGCGGGCTGGTACCTGCCGGGCTACGACCTGGCGACGCTGTGGTCGGTGCTCGGGGACGCACCGGCCGCACGTCGGCAGATCAGCCAGATCGCACAGTCGGCGGGCCCGGCTTCACGGGATGCCTTCCTGGTGAACCTGATGCTCGTGCTGACCCGTGAGATCCGTACCTATGAGATGGCCGTGCAGCGTTCGATGCACGACGCTCCGACCCCGGCGGCACCAGGAGTGGCCCACCCGGGTGCTGCGCCGTCCGGCGAGGAACAGCGGCTGCTGCTGAGGCGGCTGCACGACGACTGCCAACTGGCCCGACGGGCCGTGCGCGCGGCGGTCGGCACTCGCTGACGGGGACGACGGTCCGCGGTGCGCGCTGGACAGCGGCGCACCGCGGATCGTCGTGTGTACGGCCGTAAACGGCCCATTGGTGTACGCCTCTGACGCCCCGCAGGCCCTGAGGCCGCCGCCGCGAAACTCCCGGGACCCTCGACTTACAGGGGTATTCGCCTGCCGGTCGGCATGATTGACGGATCGTCGGACAGCCGGTACCACAAAACGCACGCCCGGCCCCGCACGGCTCATCGCGCCCGACCGTCCCTGGAGGCTGCATTGCGAGGATCCGTCACCGCCATGGCCGCTGCGGCACTGCTGTTCCCGCTGCTGGGCGCGGCCCCGTCCGATGCCCGGAACTCCGAGAACGGCCTTCAGTCGGCCTTCGCTTCCGCGGCCGCCGAGTATCACGTGCCGCAGAGCGTCCTGCTCGGCGTCTCCTACCTCCAGTCCCGTTGGGACGCGCATGCCGGGGCGCCGAGCGTGACCGGCGGTTACGGCCCGATGCACCTCACCGATGCACGCACCGCGCTCGCCGACGTGCCGCCGCACCACGGCGACGGCTCGGAGGACGCGCGCGGCGACAGCGCCCGTGCGCCCCTCCTCCCCGAGGCGAAGCTGCCGGAGACCGCGGAGATTCCGGCCCGCCTCAGGACGTTGCCGAGGGCGGCCGAACTGACCGGGCTACGCCCTGAGCAGCTTCGTACGGACCCGGCTGCGAATGTGGCCGGCGGTGCCGCCCTGCTCGCCGCCGCGCAGAAGGAGCTGGGTGCACCGCTGAGCTCCGACCCGGCGGACTGGTACGGCGCGGTGGCCCGCTTCTCCGGCGCCGACGACACCGCGACGGCGACGGCGTACGCCAACGACGTCTACGACGTGCTGCGTACCGGCCAGAAGCGGGCCACGGACGCGGGTCAGCTGGTCGCCCTGGCCGCCCAGCCGCGCCTCTCCCTCGACACCGGGCAGCTGAGGCGGGCGGGGTTGCGGACGCTGGACGCCACGCAGACCGAATGCCCGCCGACGGTGTCCTGCGAGTGGGTCCCGGCACCGTACGAGCAGTTCGGGGAAGGCGACTACGGCAATCACGACCTGGGCAACCGTCCGGCCTCCCCAGACATCGACTACATCGTCATCCATGACACGGAGGGCGCCTGGGAGGGCGTCCTCACCATGGTGCAGGACCCGACCTATGTGTCGTGGCAATACACACTGCGCTCCACGGACGGGCACATCGCCCAGCATGTGAAGGCCAAGGACATCGCCTGGCATGCCGGCAACTGGTACGTCAACGCCAAGTCGATCGGCCTGGAGCACGAGGGCTTCCTGGCGCGGCCGGACGCCTGGTACACGGAGGCGATGTACCGGTCCTCGGCACGCCTCGTGACGTACCTCGCGAAGAAGTACGGCATCCCACTGGACCGGCAGCACATCCTCGGCCACGACAATGTGCCGGGTCCGACCACGTCGACGGTCAGCGGTATGCACACCGACCCGGGCCCGTACTGGGACTGGCGGCACTACTTCGAGCTGCTCGGCCGCCCCTTCGAGCCCACCGCCGGCCCGAACGGTGGCCTGGTGACGATCCGCCCCGACTACGCCGCCAACCGGCCCCGGTACACCGGCTGCGTCAGCGCGGGCCGGCCCTGCGCGGACCACGGTTCGAGCGCGGTGCGGCTGTACTCCGGGCCCGGCGAGTCGTATCCCCTGATCAAGGACGTCGGCCTGGGTTCGACGCCGACCACCGGGGTGAACGACCTGTCCTCGCGGGTCTCGACCGGTCAGCAGTACGCGGTCGCCGGCCGGGACGGCGACTGGACGGCGATCTGGTACCTGGGCCAGAAGGCGTGGTTCAAGAACCCGAAGACGAACCCGACCGCGGTGGACGCGACCGGCCTCGTGGTGACGCCCAAGGACGGCGTCAAGAGCGTCCCGGTGTACGGGCGCGCCTACCCCGAGGCCTCCGCCTATCCGACGGACGTACCCGCCCAGGCGGTGTCGCCGCTGCCGTACACCGTGCCCGCGGGCCAGAGGTATGCGGTGGGCGACAAGCTGACGGGCGAGTACTACTACGCCGTGACCTTCGACGGGGCCTCGCACCGGGACGTGGTCGGCAAGGACCTCTACTACGAGATCCAGTTCGGCCATCGGGTGGGGTTCGTGCGGGCGGTGGATGTGCGGGTGGTGGGGTCGGGTTCCTAGCCGGGGTCAGTCCTCCTTCTTCCAGGTGTAGCGTCGCCCGGCGACCGCCTTGAAGGTCAGGTGGCCGTCCTTGAACAGGTCGCTGCGTACGGTGAGTTCACGTGTCCGGGACGCGTTCAGGGCGATGCGGGTCGCCCGGCCGGCCGCCCACTGGATGTCGAGGGTGGCTCCGCCGCGGGCCCGCAGGCCGCGCACCGAGCCGGTCGGCCAGGACGCCGGGAGTGCGGGCAGTACCTCGATGGCGTCGTACTGGCTCTGCAGCAGCATCTCCACGATGCCGGAGGTGGCGCCGAAGTTGCCGTCGATCTGGAACGGCGGGTGGGTGTCCCAGAGGTTGGGCAGGGTCGAGGACTTGAGCTGTTCGCCGAGCATCTTGTGGGCGTGGTCGCCGTCGCGCAGCCGGGCCCAGAAGTTGATCTTCCAGGCCTTGGACCAGCCGGTACCGCCGTCGCCGCGCGCGGTGAGGGAGACCTTGGCGGCATCCGCCCACTTGCTGCCGGGTTCGATCTGCCGTCCGGGGTGGAGGGCGAACAGGTGGGACACGTGCCGGTGGGTGTCGGTGGAGTCGTCCAAGTCCTGCTTCCACTCCTGGAGTTGGCCCCAGGAGCCGATGCGCAGACCAGGGTCGAGCCGGTTCAGCGCGTCTTCGACGCGGCGGCGGAAGTCGGGTGTGTCGCCCAGGATCCGGGCCGCTTCGAGGGTGTTGGTGAACAGGTCGTGGACGATCTGCTGCGACATGGCCGCGCCGGCGGTGAAGTCGCCGTGCTCGGGCGAGTAGCTGGGGGTGACGACGAGGCTCCCGTCGCGCGGATCGGTGCGCAGGTTGTCGAGCCAGAACTCGGCCGCCTCCTTCATCACGGGGTACGCGGTGGTGCGCAGGTAGTCGGTCGAGCCGCCGAATCTGTAGTGCTCGTACAGCTGTTGGGTGAGCCAGGCCGCCGCCTCGGGGAACCAGAACGCGGTCGCCCAGTCGTGCACGCCGGTGAAGCCGTACGGATTGGTCTCGTTGTGCACGACCCAGCCGCGCGAGCCGAACATCTCCTTCGCCGTACGGCGCCCGGGCGCGCGCAGGGCCTCGACGAAACGATCGTACGGCGCCGTCGTCTCGGCGAGGTTCGCGGCCTCGGCGGGCCAGTAGTTCATCTGGATGTTGATGTTGGTGTGGTAGTCCGCCGACCACGGGGGCGTGGTGCTGTGGTTCCAGACGCCCTGGAGGTTGGCGGGCAGGGAGCCGGGGCGTGAGGAGGCGATGAGCAGATAGCGGCCGTACTGGAAGTACAGGGCTTCGAGGGCACGGTCCGCCGCGCTCGTCCCGCCGGTGTACGCGGCCAGGAGCGCGTCGGTGGGAACGTCTGCCGCCGGTGACTGGCCGATGTCGAGGCCGACTCGGGCGAACAGGGCTCGGTGGTCGCGGGTGTGCCGGACGAGCAGTGCCTCGTAGCGGTCGCCCGCCTGCTCCACGGCACGGGTGACGGCGGCGTGCGGGTCCGGGCCGCGGTAGTCGGGGTAGGTGTCGGCGTAGTCCGTGCCCGCGGCCAGCACGAACCACGCGCTGTCGGCCCCGGTCACGGTGATCGTGCCGTCCGCGTCCGACACCACGGTGCCGCCCCGACTGCGCACCCGTACCTGCGCCTCGAAGCGCAGCCCGTTGTCGGCGAGTGCGCCCCGCACGGTCAGGGTCGCGTCGGCCGCGGTGGCGGTGAAGTCGGCGCGGGGCGAGGTGTAGCGCAGGGTGAAGGTGACGCTGCCGGGCCGGTCGGCGCCGAGTCGGCCCACGATCACGCCGTCGGGGTGGGAGGCGAAGAAGTCCCTTTGGTGGCGGACGCCTTGGTGCGTGTAGGCGACCGAGGCGACGGCGTTGTCGAGGTCGAGTTGGCGGCGGTAGTCCGCCGGGGGCGTCGTCGGCGCGCCGGGCAGGTCGAGGTGGAGGTCGCCGAACGTCTGGTGGGCGCCGTAACCGATCCGCGGCTGGCCGAGGCGGTCGGCGACGGCCTCGGGGTCGAGGGTGGTACGCGTGTCGAGGTCGTCCTGTACGGCGGTGATCGCGTCGGGGCGGGGTGCGCGCCAGTTGCCGTGGTCGTAGCCCTGGGTGGAGCCGGGGCCGCCGGTCCACAGGGTCTTCTCGTTGAACTGCAGCCGTTCGGAGGCGAGGGTGCCGAACACCATGGCGCCGAGTGCGCCATTGCCGATGGGCAGGGCTTCGCGCTCCCAGTCGGCGGCGGGAGCGGTGTACCAGAGCACTGACGGCTCCCTCGATACATCGGAGGAATCAGCGGCAGCTGCCTCGGCGGCACCAGCCCCCAGAGCAAGCGCTCCGGCACCGCTGACTGCAGCCTTTAGTGTCGTCCTTCGAGTGATCTCATGTGGCTCATGCGGCTCATGCGGCTCATACGACATGACCCCTGACGCTAGAGGTCCGATGACTCTGCGACAAGGGTCATGACAACATGTGCGGAACCCCGAACAACGGGGGTCTCAGGTCGGAGGACTCAGCCCTGCTGGAAGAGCTCCGCGGGCAGCGGCTTCAGGAGCGCGTACAGATCGTCGGTGATGGGGCGGTCCCACGCGGCGATGGTCACCAGGACGTTGTCGCTGCGGTCGAACTGCACGCAGGAGATCCGGCTCTCGGAGAGCTTCAGACGGCGCACGATCAGGAGGTTGTCGCCCTGCATCACGGGCACTTCCTCGCTGCCGACGACGGTGACCTCCTCCTCGTTCTCCAGGGCCAGCAGCAGCTGCGCGACCTCGAACGGGATCTCGCCGTCCTCCACCTCGCGGGCCGGGGAGCCCTCGGGCAGATTGCCGATGATCATCGCGGGGCCGCGGCCACCGAAGAGGTCGTAGCGCAGGAAGACGCCCTGGCAGCTGCCGTCCGGGGCGGGCAACAGCCCGGCGCCCAGATTGCCGGGCCAGTCGCCCGGATCCATGGCCAGTACGTCGAAGTCGGGCCCGGCGGGCGTGGCGCTGCGGCGGCGGAGGAACGACATGTCGCCATGGTACGTGGCCGGGCCTGCTCCGTGACGTGCGGGCATGGGTTCGGGGCCTGCTCCTTGACGCGCGGGCGAGACTTCCCGAGTGCTCCGCGAAGCCGTCGCGGGCCGCGGAATTCCGTTGCCCTTCGGCAGCGGCACGTCCTACGGTCCCGATCATGCTGCCGCCGGTGGAAACAGACGAGGAATGGGACGCCGTCGTCCCCGACGAGAAAGTGATGCGAGTCGGTGCGGAGGACCTGTGCGCCCGCCTCGGTCTGGCCGGCCTCCCGCTGACGCGGTTCCCGGACGGGTCGCAGCCGGTCTACGCCGTGGGCGACGGACACGTCCTCAAGCTGTTCCCGGGAGCCGCCGCCCGGGACGGCATCGCCGAGGGCCGCGTCCTGTCCCATGTCCAGGGGCTCCTGCCCGTCCCGACGCCGACCGTGCACGACGCCGGTCCGTACGAGAACGGCTGGCGGTACGTCCTGATGTCCCGGCTGCGCGGCGAGAACCTGGCCGGCGCCTGGGACCGCGTCCCGCGCCCCGACCGTGAGCGGCTCGTCACCGAGATCGGCGAGGCCCTGGCCGTACTCCACGCACTGGATGCCGCGCCGCTCGAGGACGTCCTCGGGCCCGGGGACTGGGGCGCGTTCGTGGACCGGCAGCGTGCCGGGGCGGTGGAGCAGCAGCGCGAGCGCGGTCTGCCGGCCGCCTGGCTGGAGCAGATCCCGGAGTTCCTCGCCTCGGTACCGCTGCCGCGAACCCCGCACCGGTCCCTGCTGCACACCGAGGTCATGCAGCAGCACTTCCTCGTCGATCCCGACGGCTGGCGCCTGACCGGGCTCTTCGACTTCGAGCCGGCCATGATCGGCGACCGCGCGTACGACTTCGTCGGCGTGGGCCTGTTCGTCACCCGCGGCGATCCGCAACTCCTGGCCCGCCTCACCAAGTCGTACGGCGCCGTCTTCGCCCCAGCCGAGCTTCTGGCGTACACGCTGCTGCACGTGTACAGCAATCTCCCTTGGTACATACGGGAGTTGGGCGCACCGGCCGACGGTACGCTGCCGTCCCTGGCCGAGGCCTGGTTCGGCACCGCGTGACGCGCTCCGGCGTCCTGTCACTGCTCCGGCGGCGCAGGCGGCACCACGGCCACCGGGCTCGCGGCGTGCAGCAGCACCGCATGCGTGACCGAGCCCATCATGCGGGCGGGGGCCAGTAGACGGCGCCGGTGGCGGCCCACGACGACCAGGTTCGCGTCCCGGGAGGCCGCGACGAGGTGGCCGGCCGCATCGCCCGGGGCGACGTAGGGTTCCGTGTCGACCTCGGGGTGACGGTCACGGTGCGGGGCGAGGAAGCCGTCCATCAATGCGCGGGTCTCGTTCTCGACGGCGTCCTGGTCGAGGGGCGGCGGCACGATCTGGGTGGGGGCCGCCGTCCAGAGGTGGGCCGGCCATGAGTAGGCGGCGACGACCTGGAGTCGGGCGCCGCGCCTGGCGGCCTCGGCGAAGGCGAAGGACAGCGTGGCCTCGTCGGGGCTGTCGACCTGCAGGCCGACGACGACCCGCGGGCCCGGCTCGATCGGCATGTCGTCGTGGACCTGGCGTCCCGGCTTGGGCACCACGACGACCGGGGCCTCGGCATCGCGTGCGGCGGCCATGCCGTTGGAGCCGAGCAGCAGGCCGGCGAAGCCCCCGCGTCCGCGGGAGCCGAGCACCAACAGCTGGGCGGTGGAGCCCAGTTCGGGCAGCTCCGCGGCGGGCGCGCCCTCCAGGGCGAGGTACTCCGTCACCGGCCGCTCGACCCGCGCCGCCAGATACCGGCGTACGTCGTCGAGCACCGGATCGTCCTCCGGTTGCGGTCGCCCGGCGGGCAGCACTCCGGGTTTCGCCCAGGCGGCGTACTGCTGCACGTGGACCATCCGCAGCGGCGCCTCGCGCAGCAGGGCTGCTTCGAAGGCCCAGTCCAGCGCGACCAGGCTGTCGTCCGAGCCGTCGACCGCCGCGATGACCGGCAGGGTGCTCATGGGTTCCTCACCTCCGGATACGACCTTCCCCCTCCCCGGGGTCAGCCTGGCTCAGGCATCGGCCCCAGGGGGGTTGTCAAGGTCGCGTGTCCGGAAAAACGGGTGGAACACCCTCGGATCGGCCCGAGGACGGCTGTCAGGTCAGGTCGAACTCGCCCTCCCTCGCGCCCGACACGAAGGCACCCCACTCGGCGGGTGTGAAGATCAGGGAAGGGCTCTCCGGGCGGCCGCTGTTGCGCATCGCGATGAACCCCTCGACAAAGGCGATCTGGACATCCCCCAGGC
This sequence comes from Streptomyces cyaneus, assembly GCF_004028635.1. Taxonomy (GTDB): domain Bacteria; phylum Actinomycetota; class Actinomycetes; order Streptomycetales; family Streptomycetaceae; genus Streptomyces; species Streptomyces cyaneus. The sequence continues at coordinate 382,358 of NZ_RQJW01000003.1, forward strand.
CACGGCTGCTCGAGTGCCAGTCGGCGCTGCTGAGGTCCAGCTCCGGCTTGTCCCAGCCCGTGAGCGGCTGCTGCTGGATGGTGGTGCTCTCGGCCACGTCCGTGCTCCTCCCGATTCGCGTCGTCCGCGGGCCAGCCTAGCGATCGGTTCCGAGTGTCAACAGGCCACGTGAGGAGGACCTTTCCGGAGTCGCCGCCACCCCGTCCGGGGAGTTCGCTCAGGCGTCCGGGGGCTCGGAGCCCACCAGCCACATGGAGAAGAACTGGGAGCCGCCGCCGTAGGCGTGCCCGAGCACCTTGCGGGCCCTGTCGACCTGGTGTTCCCCGGCCTGCCCGCGCACCTGGAGGGCCGCTTCCGCGAAGCGGATCATGCCGGAGGCCCCGATGGGGTTGGTGGACAGGACGCCGCCCGACATGTTGACGGGCAGGTCCCCGTCGAGCTCGGTCACCCCCGCCTCGGTGAGTTTCCAGCCCTCGCCCTCGGCGGCGAAGCCGAGGTTCTCCAGCCACATGGGCTCGTACCAGGAGAACGGCACATACATCTCGACCGCGTCGATGTCCCGGCGCGGATCGGCGATGCCCGCCTGCCGGTACACGTCGGCCGCACAGTCCTTGCCGGCCTGCGGCGACACGAAGTCCTTGCCGGCGAAGAGGGTGGGCTCGCTGCGCATCGCGCCGCCGAGCATCCAGGCGGGCGGGCGGGGCGCGCGGGCGGCTCCGGCACGGTCGGTCAGGATCATCGCGCAGGCGCCGTCGGAGGACGGACAGGTCTCCGAGTAGCGGATCGGGTCCCAGAGCATGGGCGAGGCCTGGACCTTCTCCAGGGTGATGTCGTGCTCGTGGAGGTGCGCGTAGGGGTTCTTCAGCGCGTTGCGGCGGTCTTTGTACGCCACCAGCGAGCCGACGGTGTCGGGCGCGCCGCTGCGTCGCATGTACGCGCGCACGTGCGGCGCGAAGAACCCGCCCGCCCCGGCCAGCAGGGGCTGCTGGAAGGGGATCGGCAGGGAGAGCCCCCACATGGCGTTCGACTCGGACTGTTTCTCGAAGGCGAGCGTCAGCACGGTGCCGTGTACACGGGCCGCGACCAGGTTGGCGGCGACGAGGGCCGTGGATCCGCCGACCGAACCGGCGGTGTGCACCCGGAGCATGGGCTTGCCCACCGCGCCGAGCGCGTCGGCGAGGTACAGCTCGGGCATCATGACGCCCTCGAAGAAGTCGGGCGCCTTGCCGATGACGACGGCGTCGATGTCGGCCCAGGTCAACTCGGCGTCGTCGAGGGCCCGCCCGGCAGCCTCCCGGACGAGCCCGGCGATGGACACGTCCCGGCGCGCCGCGACGTGCTTGGTCTGGCCGATGCCTACGACGGCCACGGGCTCCTTGCTCATCGTGGATCCCCTTCGAGTACGGCGACCAGGTTCTGTTGGAGGCAGGGGCCGGACGTGGCGTGTGCGAGCGCCCGGTCGGACTCGCTCCGGTGGATACGGGCGGCGGCCTCTCCGACGCGGATGAGCCCGGCGGCCATGACGGGGTTGGCGGCGAGCGCCCCGCCGGACGGGTTGACGCGCACGCTGCCGTCGAGCTTCAGTGCCTTGCGCAGGACGACTTCCTGAGAGGTGAAGGGGGCATGCAACTCGGCGGTGTCGACGGGCCGTTCGAAGGCGCCGGCCTTCTCGGCGGCCAGGCGGGTCGAGGGCGAGTCGGTCAGGTCACGGACCCCCAGGCCGTGTGCCTCGATGCGGTGGTCGATGCCCCGGATCCAGGCGGGCCGGTCGCACAGTTCGCGGGCCCGCTCCCCTGCCGCGAGGATCACGGCGGCGGCCCCGTCGCCGATGGGCGGACAGTCGCCGGTACGCAGCGGTCGTACGACGTACTCCCCCTGCGGCACCGAACCCCGCAGCTGGGCGTGGGAGTTGGCGGTGGCGTCGTCACGGCTGCGGGCCGCGACGGTGGCGAGCGCGGGTTCGTCCGTGTCGCCGGCGTCGATGAGGGCCTGCGCCTGGAGGGCGGCCAGGGCGACGGAGTCAGGCCAGAGCGGGGCGACGTAGTACGGGTCGAGCTGCCTGGTCAGTACATCGCGCAGGGGGCCGGGCGAGGACTTGCCGTAGGAGTAGACGAGCGCGGTGTCGGCGTCCCCGGTCAGGAGCTTGGTCCACGCCTCGTACAGCGCCCAGGCGCCGTCCATCTCGACGTGTGACTCGGAGATCGGCGGCCACGCGCCGACGCCGTCGAGGGCGAGGGTGAAGGAGAAGGCGCGGCCGGCCAGATAGTCGCTGGAGCCGGAGCAGGTGAAGCCGATGTCGGCGGTCTTCAGGCCGGTCTGGGCGAGCACGGCGTGCAGGACCGGCATGAGCATCTCCACCTCGGAGAGCTCCTCGCTGGTACGCCGGTGGTCGGTCTGGGCGAAGGCGACGACGGCGACGTCCCTGACCGGCAGGTCCCTGGTCATCTACACCAGCTCCTTGTACGTGTCGTAGTCCGCGTCGGGCTCGCCGGTCGGCCGGTAGTGGTCGGGGTAGCGGGCGCCCTCCGTCCACACCGGTTCGACGCGCAGGCCCATGCGCACCTGGTCGTACGGGATGCCGCCGATACGGCCGTGCAGGGCGAGGTCGGCGCCGTCGAGGGCGATGTGGGCGTAGACGTAGGGCACTTCGATGTCGAGGTTCTTCGCCTTGATGTTGACGATGCAGAACGTGGTGACTGTGCCGCGCGGACCTACTTCGACCTGTTCCAATGTGGCGACACCACATGTGGGGCACGCACCCCTTGGCGGGACGTACACCTTGCGGCAGGACGGGCAGCGTTCGCCGACGTTCCGACGGTCGGCCAGGGCGTTGATGTAGGCGGTCTGGGCGCGGCCGGGCGAGTAGGTGTAGTCGAGGCGGGCGGGGGCGACGATGCCCGTGACCGGGTCCTCGAACTCGCCGGTGTGGTGCGCTGGTTCGGCCGGACCGCCGCCGTTCGGGCTGTCGTCGTACGGCTCGAAGCAGGCGATGTCCGTGATGGCGCCGACGCGCTCCTCGGCCCAGCGGACGCGGACGCGCATGCCGGTGTGCACGGCGTCCGGGCCGGGGGCGTCGAGAGCGTGCAGGAGGGCCGTGTCGGCGCCGTCGAGGCGGACCAGGGCCCAGGCGAAGGGGGTGTCGAGGGGCTGGTCGCGGCGGGGGGCGTGGTTCCAGGCCCAGGTGGTGACCGTGCCCGTGGGAGCGACCTCGACCAGGTCGCGGATCTCCTCGGCGGTGACGGGGTCGTACTCGACGGGCGGGACGAGTGTGCGGCCGTCGCTGGTGCGCACCCCGAGCACGACTCGTTCGCGCAGGCCGGTGAGGAAGGCGCCTTGGACGGGGCCGAGGGAGCGGGTGAAGGGGAACTCGACGACGAGCGGCGCTTTGAGGACTTCGGGCATCCCGCGGATCTCCTTTGGAGGTTGGGCGCACGGGCCGGTCACGACGGTCAGGCGCGCTTGTAGACGGGCGGTCGTTTCTCCGCGAAGGCACGGGCGCCTTCCTTGGCGTCCGAGGTGTCGAAGATCGGCCAGCCGCGCTCGAGTTCGGCGGCGAGGCCGTCGGTCTCGGTCATCTCTGCGGTGTCGTAGACGGACGCCTTGACGGCCTCGACGGCCAGGGGGCCGCAGGCGTTGATCCGTTCGGCGATCTCCAGAGCCTTGGTCAGTGCCGTGCCGTCGGGTACGACGTGCCCGACCAGGCCGATGCCGGCGGCCTCGCGGGCGCTGTACGGACGTCCGGTGAGCAGCATCTCCAGGGCGTGGGTGCGCGGGATCTGGCGTTGCAGACGGACCGTGGAGCCGCCGATCGGGAACAGGCCGCGCTTCACCTCGAACAGCCCGAAGGTCGCCGACTCCCCCGCGACACGGATGTCGGTGCCCTGGAGCATCTCCGTGCCGCCCGCCACGCAGTACCCCTCGACTGCGGCGATCACCGGCTTGCGGGGGCGGTGGTGGCGCAGCATCGCCTTCCAGTGCAGGTCGGGGTCGGCCTTCAGCCGGTCCCGGTACTGCTCGCCCTCCATGCCCCTGCCGGCCAGGGCCTTGAGGTCCATGCCCGCACAGAACGAGCCGCCCGCCCCGGTGAACACGATGGAGCGGACCGAGTCGTCGGCGTCGGCCTCGAGCCAGCCGTCGTACAGACCGACGAGCATCGCCAGTGAGAGCGCGTTCTTGGCCTCCGGCCTGTTCAGCGTGAGCACCAGTGTGGCGCCTTCGCGCTGCACGGTGAGGTGTTCCGTCCCACCCATCGCCCATCTCCCCTCTGAAAGAACGAGAACAGGTTGCAGGAGGCGCCGGGGCACTTCAAGGGTTTTCTGACAGACAGTCAGATTTCTTGTGCGCGGACCCTTCACAGTTGTGCCGCCCTTTGCTCTGATGACCGGCAGCCGGTGGAGAGCGAGGTCAGGAGGAACGGTGGAGTACAACCTTGCCGACCTGTTCGAGTCGGTCGTCGACGTGGTTCCGGGCCGCGAGGCGCTCGTGTACATCGACCATCCGGGCACGGGCGTGGAGCGCCGTCTGACATACGCGCAGCTGGACGCGGCAGCCAACCGGATCGCACACCATCTGATCGACAGCGGGATACGTCCCGGCGAGCACCTCGGGCTCCACCTCTACAACGGCATCGAGTACCTGCAGACGGTGCTGGCGTGCCTGAAGGCGCGGATCGTCCCGGTCAACGTCAACTACCGTTACGTGGAAGAGGAGTTGGTGTACCTGTACCGGGACGCCGACTTGGTGGCCCTGGTCTTCGAGGCGGAGTTCACGGACCGGGTGGCGGCTGCGCTGCCGCGGGTGGACGGGATACGGCATCTGATGCGGGTCGGCGCCGTGGCGTCGGGTGCGGCCGATGCGCGCGGGGCGGCCGATGCGCCGGTCGTGCCGGCCGTGGCGTTCGCGGACGCCGAGGCCGCCGGGTCGCCCGAGCGCGGGTTCCCGGCGCGGTCGGGAGACGACCAGTTCATCATCTACACAGGCGGCACCACCGGGATGCCCAAGGGTGTGATGTGGCGCCAGGAGGACCTGTTCTTCTCGGGGCTGGGCGGCGGCGCGCCGACCGGTGAGCCGGTGAAGAAGCCGCAGGAGCTCGCCGAGCGGGTGGCGGCGGGCGGCGACGGGATCACTTTCTTCCCCACCGCTCCACTGATGCACGGCACCTCCACGCTGACCGCCTTTATCGGCTTCAACTTCGGTCAACGCATCGTGATCCACCGCAAGTTCGTGCCGGAGGAGGTTCTGCGCACGATCGAGAAGGAGAAGGTCACCAGCATGTCGCTGGTCGGCGACGCGATGCTGCGGCCGCTGGTCGACGCACTGAGCGGGCCGATGAAGGGCACGGACTGCTCGTCGATGTTCAGCGTGTCGTCGTCCGGGGCGATCATGTCGGACACGGTGCGCCGGCAGTTCCAGGCGCTGGTTCCGAACGTGCTGCTGCTGAACAACTTCGGCTCCTCGGAGTCCGGCTTCAACGGCACCGCCACCGAGGACTCCGGCCCCGAGCGCGGCTTCCGCATCCGCGTCAACTCCCGTACGCAGGTGGTCGATCCGGCCACGCACGAGCCGGTCGCCGCCGGCGAGGTGGGCCGGGTCGCGCAGTGCGGTCACGTGCCGCTCGGCTACTACAACGACCCGGGGAAAACCGCCGAGACCTTCTTCGAGAAGGACGGCGAGCGCTGGGTGCTGCTCGGCGACATGGCCACGGTCGACGAGGAGGGCGTCGTCACCGTGCTGGGCCGCGGCTCGCAGTGCATCAACACCGGGGGCGAGAAGGTGTACCCGGAGGAGGTCGAGCAGGCGCTCAAGTCCCACCCCGACGTGTACGACGTACTGGTGGCCGGGGTGCCGGACCCGAAGTGGGGGCACCATGTGGCGGCCGTGGTGCAGTTGCGGGCGGGTGCGGTACAGCCTTCGCTGGCGGACATCCAGACCCACTGCCGCTCCCACCTCGCGGGATACAAGATCCCCCGTCAGCTGGTGATCGCGGACTCGATCCGGCGCTCGCCCAGCGGCAAGGCGGACTACCGGTGGGCGCGGGAGACGGCGGTGGCGGCGGTGTCGGCGGCGGACGGGTGAATTCCGGGCAGGCCCGATTGAACCTAAGGTGACGTGCGGACGTACTCGTGGTGGCAGGCTCGTTCATCGGGCGCTGTTTGCCATGCCATCGCAAGACCGCACGGGAGGACCTCCGGGTGTCGCAGGAGGCAACAGACGAAGTAACGCAGGAGAAGGAAGAAGCGGGGACGACGGACGCGGCTGGGGCAGCCGACGGAGCTGACGCTGCTGAGACGGCCCAGGCGGTCGACAAAGCTGACGCAGCTAAGACGCCCCAGATGGTCGACGAAGCCGACGCGGCTGAGACCCCTCAGGCAGTCGAGGCGGCCGGCGAAACGATGGCGAGCCCCTCTCCGGCAGCCTCCGACTCCCCAGCGCCCGGCTGGTTCGGCTGGCGGCGTCGCTACCCCCGTACCGCACGCGGCGTCACCATCGGGACGACGGTCCTGGCCGGCGCACTGCTGCTCTTCGCGCTCCTCGTGCCGAACCGCCTCGAACGACTCGACGCCGAGGCGTTCTTCCGCCTCCCGGCCGAGGGAATCCTGCTCGCGGGCCTCTTGCTGGCGCTCCCGACGCGGTCACGGCGGCTGATGGCCGTGGTGTCGGGCTCGCTCCTCGGTCTGCTCACTGTCCTGAAGTTCGTGGACATGGGCTTCTACTCGGTTCTGGCACGCCCCTTCGACCTGGTCCTGGACTGGATCCTGCTCGACGACGCGGCGGAGTTCGTGCGGGAGTCCTTCGGGCGTACCGGCCAGGTGCTCGCGGTGGTCGGGGTGCTCGTCCTGATCGTCGCGGTGCTCGTCCTCATGACGCTCGCGATGGTGCGGGTGACGAACCTGATGGTCCGCCACCGCGCCGTCGCCGCCCGCACGACACTGATCCTCGGCACCGCTTGGATCACCTGCATGACGCTGAACATCCAGGTCACCAGCGTTCCGCTCGCCACCAAGGGCAACGCCGACCTCGTCAACAACCGTATCGAGCAGGTGCGCGCGGGCCTGAAGGACGGACGGGTCTTCGAGAAGCAGGCATCGGTCGACGCCTTCGCGAAGACCCCGCCGGACCAGTTGCTGACGGGGCTACGCGGCAAGGACGTGCTGTTCACGTTCATCGAGAGCTACGGCCGTGTCGCGATCGACGACCCGGCGATGGCGCCGCAGATCGACGCGGTACTCAAGGAAGGGACGAGCTCGCTCAAGACGGCCGGCTTCCAGTCGCGCAGCGCCTGGCTGAGGTCCCCGGTGACGGGAGCCGGCAGCTGGCTCGCCCACTCCACCTTCCTGTCCGGTCTGTGGATCAAGAACCAGCAGCGGTACCGGAGTCTGACCACCAGTGACCGCGCCACACTGAACAGCTACTTCCGCAAGACCGGTGCCTGGCGCACGGTCGGCGTCGTGCCCGGAGTGCGGCGGGCCTGGCCGGAGGGCAAGTTCTTCGCCCTCGACCACATCTACGACTCCGAGCACCTGGGCTACCAGGGCCCGTACTTCAGCTGGACGCCCGTGCCCGACCAGTTCAGCCTGGAGGCCTTCCAGCGCCTGGAGCACGGCAAGAAGAACCGCGAGCCGATCATGGCGGAGATCATCCTGGCCTCCAGCCACAACCCCTGGTCCCCCATCGCCCGCATGGTCGACTGGGACGACCTGGGCGACGGCTCGGTCTTCCACCAGATCAAGAAGGAGGGCACGGACCCCAAGGAGGTCTGGAAGGACCCCGAGCGCGTCCGCACCGAGTACCGCCGTGCCATCGAGTACTCGATCCACAGCCTCACCGAATGGGTGCAGCGCTACGGCACCGACGACACGGTCCTCGTCTTCCTCGGCGACCACCAGCCCGTCCCGACCGTCACGGCAGGCAGCACGAGCAAGGACGTCCCCGTCACCATCGTCGCCCGCGACCAGAAGGTCCTGGACAAGATCGCCGACTGGCAGTGGACCGACGGCCTCAAGCCGGCCGAGAACGCGCCGACCTGGGGCATGGACAAGTTCCGCGACCGTTTCATGACGGCGTACGGGCCACAGAGGGACTGAGCACCCCGGGTTGGGCCGTTCGGGCATCGCCGACGTGCGAAGAAGTCGTATGGCGTAGCAGGACGCGCCGGTGAGCGGGTGGTCTCCCTACGGTCGCAATGACGGTCGTCGAGACCGCAGGACCGAAAGGGAGCGCCCGTGAAGCGACGCATCCACGCGATATGCGCAGCCGCGATCACCGTCCTTGTCACCGCAGGCCCGGCGAGCGACATCGCCCACGCCCGGAACGACATGGACTGCAGCGACTTCGCCTTCCAGGAAGACGCACAGGCGGAGTTCAACCGCGATCCCGACGACCACCATCGCCTGGACGAGGACCGAGGGAGGCACGACGGCATCGCCTGTGAGGTCCTGCCCCACCGCAACGCGGCCGTCTCCACGCCCCTCCCCATACGCTCGCCGATCCCCACACTCTCGCCCCTCCCCACACAGGGAGTCAGGGGCGGCCTGGGCGGTAGCACGGGACCGGCGAGCTTCGAGGTGGCTCTGGGAGCCGGCCTGGCCGTCGGTGCGGTGGCTCTGACCGCCGGGTACTTCGTGTACCGGCGCCGGTTCAGCCGCTGAGGCGCACCTGCTGTCCGGCGGACCGCCCCTGACTGTCCGTAGCCGATGTGTGGCCCTCCCATACGGCGGCCGCAGACCGGCAACCCCCGGCCATACCAGGCACCACGTGGCCCTCGCTCACGTTCGGGGCCGACCGACGACGTCCTGGTCCTCCACCACATCGTGCGGTGCGTCCGCCGACGGGTCGGCCTCGACCACGGCCTCGCTCGCCGTGGATGCTGAGCGCCCCGGCGCACGCCTGCCCAGACGCTCCGTCAGACGGGTTGCCAGGGGCTCGGTGTAGCGGGCGGTCAGCGGGCCCAGGACCACCAGGATCAGTACGTAGCCAGTGGCCAGCGGGCCCAGTGACGGCTCGATGCCGGCGGTGACGGCGAGCCCGGCGATGACGATGGAGAACTCGCCGCGGGCGACCAGCGTGCCGCCCGCACGCCAGCGGCCCTTCGCGGAGATCCCGGCGCGTTTGGCGGCCCAGTAGCCGGTGGCGATCTTCGTGAGCGCGGTGACGACGGCCAGGGCGAGCGCGGGAAGCAGCACCGGCGGGATGCTCGCGGGGTCGGTGTGCAGACCGAAGAAGACGAAGAACACGGCGGCGAACAGGTCCCGCAGCGGCGCCAGGAGGTGGTGCGCACCCTCGGCCACCTCACCGGACAGCGCGATGCCGACCAGGAACGCGCCGACGGCGGCGGAGACCTGGAGCTGCTGGGCGAGTCCGGCCACGACGAGGGTCAGGCCGAGCACGACGAGCAGCAGCTTCTCGGGGTCGTCGCTGGAGACGAACCGGGAGATGTGGCGGCCGTAGCGCACCGCGAGCAGGAGGACGAGTCCCGCGACGCCGAGCGCGATGGCGAGCGTGACGCTTCCCGCGGCGAGACCTGCACCGGCGAGCAAGGCGGTGACGATCGGCAGGTAGACGGCCATGGAGAGGTCTTCCAGGACCAGGATGCTCAGGACGACCGGGGTCTCGCGGTTGCCGAGCCGCCCGAGGTCGCCGAGGACCTTCGCGATGACACCGGAGGAGGAGATCCAGGTGACGCCGGCCAGTACGACGGCGGCGACCGGGCCCCAGCCGAGCAGCAGCGCCATGGCGGCACCGGGCAGGGCGTTGAGCGCGGCGTCGAGGAGACCGGCCGGGTACTGGGTCTTGAGGTTGGAGACCAGATCGCTGGCCGTGTACTCGAGGCCGAGCATGAGCAGCAGCAGGATCACACCGATCTCGGCGCCGATGGCGACGAAGTCCTCGCTGGTGCCCAGGGGAAGCAGACCGCCCTCGCCGAAGGCCAGCCCGGCCAGCAGGTACAGGGGGATCGGCGAGAACTGGAACCGCCCGGCGAACCGGCCCAGCAGACCCAGGGCGAGGATGATCGCGCCGAACTCGATGAGGAAGACCGCGGAGGAGTGCATCGCGGCTCACTCCCGTCCGAGTATCGCGGCGGCCGCCTCCACACCCTCGCGGGTGCCGATCACGATCAGGGTGTCTCCGCCGGACAGCCGGAAGTCCGGCGTCGGCGAGGGGATGGCCTCGGCGCGGCGCAGCACGGCCACGATGGACACGCCGGTCTCGGTGCGCATCCGGGTCTCGCCGAGCAGCCGTCCGTTCCAGTGCGACGTGGCGGACAGCTCGACCCGCTCGGCGACGAGGCCCAGTTCGGTGGTGGACAGCAGGTTGGGGCTGTGGTGCGCCGGCATCAACGCGTCGATCAGCGTGGCCGCCTCACCCGAGGTGAGCCGCACCGACAGCGCACAGGCGTCCGGATCGTCCTTGCGGTACGCGCTCAGCGTCCGCGATCCGTCCCGGTGGGCGACCACCGACAGGCGGCGCTGTTCGCGCGTGGTGAGGTCGTAGCGGACCCCGATGCCGGGCAATGGCGTACTGCTCAGGCGTGGAGCGCCCACAGCTGTCCCCCCTCGTTGAGGTCCCTCTTCCAGCTCTCTTTGACGAAACTTTAACGACCGGCGAGCAGCCGGGCCGATCCAGCCCGTTCGACGGCGAGGACGAGGACGGGGCGGCGAGTCGGGAGAGCGCGGAGCGGGTGTGGGCTGGTCCCATGTGGGCGCGCCTCATGTGGGCCAGCCCCATGTGGGCCCGCAACACGTCGACGTCGTCCACAAGATGGTCGCAGCGGTACGTGGGCTGGATCCACCGGCACCGAGGAGTCCCCGGTGCCACGCAGGTCCGAGGTGCTCCATTCTGAACGGCGCCACTCGCAGAAAGTACGAGCCACCCCCTTGCCTGATCATTCGCCGCCTGGATTACTGATCCCGAACAGCCGGACCGAATGATCGGTCGCCCGGATTGATGTGGTTGGCGAGGGAGAACTCCCCATGGCGGATGCGACGGAGCTGCTGGACTCGGGGGAACGGCTCGGCCCGGAGGCGTTGCGGGCGTTGCAGCTGGAGCGGTTGCGGACGTCACTTCGGCACGCGTACGACAACGTGCCGTTCTACCGGGAGTCCTTCGACAAGGCAGGCGTACGGCCCGACGACTGCCGTTCCCTCACCGATCTGGCCCGCTTCCCGTTCACGACCAAGGCCGACCTGCGCGAGAACTACCCGTACGGGATGTTCGCCGTGCCCCAGGACCGTGTTCGCCGCATCCATGCCTCCAGCGGCACCACCGGACGTCCCACGGTCGTCGGCTACACGGACGCCGACCTTTCCCTGTGGTCCGACATGGTGGCCCGCTCGATCCGAGCGGCGGGCGGGCGGCGCGGGGACAAGGTGCATGTGGCGTACGGCTATGGGCTGTTCACCGGTGGGCTCGGCGCACACTACGGTGCCGAACGGCTCGGTTGTACGGTCATCCCCGCGTCCGGCGGTATGACGGCCCGCCAGGTCCAGCTGATCCAGGACCTCAGGCCCGAGATCATCATGGTGACGCCTTCGTACATGCTCACTCTCCTCGACGAGTTCGAGCGGCAGGGCGTCGATCCGCGCGGTACCTCCCTGCGTGTGGGCATCTTCGGTGCCGAGCCCTGGACGGAGCAGATGCGTCAGGAGATCGAGGAGCGGTTCGCGATCGACGCCGTCGACATATACGGGCTGTCCGAGGTGATCGGGCCGGGGGTCGCGCAGGAATGTGTGGAGACCAAGGACGGGCTCCATGTGTGGGAAGACCACTTTTTGCCCGAGGTCGTCGATCCGATCACTGGTGAGGTGTTGCCGGACGGCGAGGAGGGCGAGCTGGTCTTCACCTCGCTCACCAAGGAGGCCATGCCCGTCATCCGGTACCGCACGCGGGATCTGACGCGGCTCCTGCCGGGCACCGCCCGGGTGTTCCGGCGGATGGAGAAGATCACCGGGCGCAGTGACGACATGGTCATCCTGCGCGGGGTCAATCTCTTCCCCACACAGATCGAGGAGATCGTGCTCCGGACACCTGGGGTGGCGCCACACTTCCAGCTGCGGCTCACCCGGGAGGGCCGTCTCGACGCCCTCACGGTGCGGGCGGAAGCTCGCCGCGACGCGTCGCCCGAGACGAGGGACGCCGCCGCGCAGGCCATCGCGGCGGCCGTGAAGGACGGCATCGGGGTGTCGGTCGCGGTGGAGATCGTCGAACCGGAGTCGCTGGAACGGTCCGTGGGCAAGATCAGGCGGATCGAGGACCTGCGGCCCCGCTAGCCGCAGCCGCTGCCGAACCGGCCTCGGCTAGTCACCGGCGAACCGGTCCCGCAGCTCCCGCTTGAGGATCTTCCCGCTCGCGTTGCGCGGCAGCTCGTCCACGAACACCACCCGCTTGGGCGCCTTGAAGTGGGCGAGCTTCTCGCGCGCGTACTCGATCAGTTCGGCCTCGGTCACGCCGCCGCGTGGGACGACGACCGCCGTGATCGCCTCGATCCACCGTTCGTCGGGCAGGCCGATGACGGCCACCTCGCCAACGCCCTCGTGCGTGTACAGCGCGTCCTCGACCTGGCGCGAAGCCACCAGTACGCCACCGGAGTTGATGACGTCCTTCACCCGGTCGACGATGGTGAAGTAGCCGTGCGCGTCCCGCACCGCAAGGTCGCCGGAGTGGAACCATCCGTCCCGGAAGGCCTCGGCGGTCTCCTCGGGCTTGTCCCAGTAGCCCTCGCACAACTGCGGGGAGCGGTAGACGATCTCGCCGGGCGTGCCGTCGGGCACGTCCTCGCCGTCCTCGTCGACCACACGGGCGTCGACGAAGAGGACGGTGCGGCCGCAGGAGTCCATGCGGCCCTTGTGTTCGTCCGGGGCCAGCACGGTGGCCAGCGGGCCGATCTCGCTCTGGCCGAAGCAGTTGTAGAAGGCGAGCTTGGGCCACCGCTCACGCAGCCGCTCCAGTACCGGCACCGGCATGATCGACGCGCCGTAGTACGCCTTGCGCAGTCCATCCAGGTCGCGGGTCGCGAAGTCGGGTCGGTTGGCCAGGCCGATCCACACGGTGGGCGGCGCGAACAGACTGTCCGCGCGGCCCGCTTCGATCAGATCGAAGAGCTGCTCGCCGTCGGGCCCGTCCAGGATGATGTTCGTGGCGCCGACCGCCAGGTACGGCAAGAGGAACACGTGCATCTGCGCCGAGTGGTACAGCGGCAGCGAGTGGACGGGGCGGTCGCCGGCGCTCAGATCGAGGGCGGCGATCGCGCTCAGGTACTCGTGGACCAGGGCGCGGTGGGTCATCATCGCGCCCTTGGGCAAGGCGGTCGTACCCGAGGTGTAGAGCAGTTGCACCAGGTCCTCGCTGCGCGGCTCCGGGCCGTCGTAGGCGGACGCCGTGGCCTGCCGCGCCAGCAGTGAGTCGTCGGCATCGCGCAACGGCAACGTACGGACACCGTCCGGGAGGCGGTCCGCCAGGTCCGGGTCCGCGAGGACCAGGGAGCTGCCGGACTGGCCGACGATGTACGCGAGGTCGTCGCCGGTGAGGTTCTGGTTGACGGGGACGTGGACGAGGCCCGCGCGGGCGCAGGCGAGGAAGGCGATGAGATAGGCGTCCGAGTTGTGTCCGTAGGCGCCGACCCGGTCGCCCGGGGTGAGGCCCTGGTCGAGCAGCACGCGCGCCGCGCGCGATACGGCCTCGTCGAGTTCCTCGTACGTCCAGGAGCGGTCGCGGTGGTCGACCGCGACGCGCGCCGGGGTGCGTCGGGCACTTCGGCGCAGTACTCCGTCAACCGTGCTGCCGTGTCCTGGCGTCATGACACATGATCCTCGGTGTGTCGCACGGACAGGTCAAGCAGGACGGCACGAGACTGCACCGGGGGCACATACCCGTTGGTACGCTCAACGGTTCCTTCCCTCAATGACGTTGGGAGGCACGATGCGCACCCGCCCCAGACGGCTCGTCGTCGCGGCCGTCGCCCTGCTCGCCGCCACGGCCGGACTGCCCGCGACCGCGGCCGAACGACAGGACCGGAACGACAGTCAGGGCCGGCAGGACCTGCACGAACAGCTCTCGCACGGCGGCCTGTCCGCCGACGTCCGCTATACCGAGTACGGCATTCCGCACATTGTCGCCAAGGACTACAAGTCCCTTGGTTTCGGAACCGGTTGGGCGCAGGCCGCCGACCAGGTGTGCACGCTGGCCGACGGGTTCGTGACCGTGCGCGGCGAGCGCTCGCGGTTCTTCGGGCCGGACGCGGCGACCGACTTCTCGCTGTCCTCGGCCACCAAGAACCTCTCCAGCGACCTGTACTTCCGAGGCGTACGCCAGACGCGCACGGTGGAGAAGCTCCTCGCCGAGCCGGCACCGCGCGGTCCGAGCCGTCAGGTCAAGGACCTCATGCGGGGCTTCGCGGCCGGGTACAACGCCTGGCTGAAGCAGAACCGGGTCACCGACCCCGCGTGCAAGGGCGCCGCCTGGGTGCGGCCGGTCACCTCGCTGGACGTGGCCGCCCGCTTCTACGCCATCACCGTGCTCGGCGGCCAGGGCGGCGCGGTGGACGACATCACGAGCGCCCAGCCGCCCACCACCGGATCAGCCGCCATGGCCCGGGGCACCGGGACCGGTCCGAGTGCCGCGGCCCTCATCCGGGCCGTGCGCGAGCGGACGGCCGACGCGGGCATGGGGTCGAACGCGGTCGCCCTCCGTGGCGACACCACAGCAACAGGCCGAGGCCTGTTGCTGGGCAACCCGCACTACCCGTGGCACGGCGGACGCCGCTTCTGGCAGGCGCAGCAGACGATTCCCGGCGAGCTCGACGTGGCCGGTGCTTCGCTGCTGGGTTCACCGACGATCTCCATCGGCTACAACTCACATGTGGCGTGGAGCCACACTGTTTCTACGGGCGTCCCGTTCAATCTGCACCGTCTGACCCTGGATCCGGCCGACCCCACCGTCTATGTGGTGGACGGTGAATCCGAGCGGATGAAGAAGCGGACCGTGACCGTCGCGGTCAAGGGCGGCGCACCGGTGACCCGCACCCAGTGGTGGACCCGGTACGGCCCGGTGGTCGCCTCCGCCGACGGCGAGCTGCCGCTGCCCTGGACCGCGTCGACGGCGTACGCGATCAATGACCCCAACGCGGCCAACATGCGTTTCGCCGACACCTCGCTCGGTTTCAGCAAGGCGCGCGGCACCGCCGACGTCCTCGCCTCCCTCGCCCGGCACCAGGGGCTCCCGTGGGTGAACACCGTCGCCGCGGACTCCTCGGGGCATTCCCTGTACACCCAGTCGCAGGTGCTGCCCCGGATCACCGACGACGTCGCGGCGCGGTGTTCCACGGACCTCGGCAAGGTCACCTACCCGGCGGCGGGCCTCGCGGTCCTCGACGGCTCCCGGGGCGACTGCGCCCTGGGGCGCGACACCGACGCCGTCCAGCCCGGGACCTTCGGGCCCGCGCACATGCCTACGCTGAAGGACGCGCCGTACGCGGAGAACTCCAACGACAGCGCGTGGCTGGCCAACGCCGACCGGCCGCTCACCGGATACGAGCGGATCTTCGGCAACATCGGCACCCAGCGCTCGCTGCGCACGCGTGGAGCGATCGAGGACGTGGCGGCGCTGGCCGAGCGGGGCGGGCTGACCGTCCGGGATCTGGAGCGGCAGCAGTTCGCGAACCGGGCGCCCGCGGCCGACCTGGCCGCGACCGACACGGCGACGGCGTGCGCCGCGCTGCCGGGCGGGACGGCAACAGGAAGTGACGGCAAGGCCGTTGACGTCACCGAGGCCTGTTCGGTGCTCGCGGGATGGGATCGCACCATGGACACCGGCAGCCGGGGCGCCCTGCTCTTCGACCGATTCTGGCGAAAGCTGACGGCGAAGGTGCCGGCCGCGCAGCGCTGGAAGGTGCCCTTCTCGGCGGCGGACCCGGTGCGCACGCCGAACACCCTCAACACCGCCGCCCCCGGCTTCGCCGCGGCCCTCGCGGACACGGTCGCCGAACTCCGGGCGACGGGCATCGCCCTCGACTCCCGCCTCGGTGAGCACCAGTTCGTCGTACGGAACGGTCAGCGCGTCCCCGTTCCGGGTGGCACGGAGGGGCTGGGCGTGTGGAACAAGATCGAGCCGGTGTGGAATCCGGCGGGCGGCGGCTACGCGGAGGTGACGACCGGATCCAGCTACATCCAGGCCGTGGGCTGGGACGGCGGCCGCTGCCCGGTGGCCCGGACGCTGCTGACGTACTCGCAGTCCTCGAACCCGAGGTCGGCCCACTTCAGCGACCAGACCCGGTTGTTCTCGGGTGAGAAGTGGGTGACCGCGCGGTTCTGAGAGAAGGACATCCTGTCGTCTCCCGCCCTGAAGGTCGTCCACGTACGCGAACGCTGAGCGACTGTGGTCCCGTCCCACATGGGGCGGGACCACATAGGGCGGGGCCACATGGGGCGGAACCACATCTGAGTGACAGGTGAAATTCGCCTATCGCCGTACGATGCATCAACTACCCCTGGCCGAATGCTTCCTTTGCTTCTCCGTGCCCCTGTGCGCCCCTTTGGAGAAAGGTTTCCGGAAACCGATTGCTGCTTGAACTGGGCAGGACTTGTCTCAAGTGTCAAGTCCGTGGCACGTTCACCGATTTTTTGCGTGTCACATCAGGCAGGAGGTTTCCCATGAGCCGTGCTGTGCCTGAACAGGAGCGAGTATGGCGGACAGGTACTGCTCCAGGCATATTCCCCATCCTCGGTCACGGTATCGCGTTGTTCCGTCAACCGCTGGTGTTTCTGAATTCTTTGCCCTCGTACGGGGATCTGGTCGAGATACGGCTGGGCCCCCAGCGCGCCTGGATGGTGTGTCACCCGGAGCTGGTCCACGAGATGCTCAAGGATCCCCACACCTTCGACAAAGGGGGCCCGCTCTACGACAAGCTCGGGAAGCTGATGGGCGACGGTCTCGTCACCTGCCGCCAACCGGCGCATCGGGAAAAACGCAGGCTGCTGCAACCAGGTTTTCGCCCTTCCCACGTCGCCACCTACGCGAACCTGGTCGGTGAGGAGGCCGAGTCGGTGTGCCAGGCGTGGTCTGCCGGGCAGGCGGTCCGCGTCAGTGACGCGATGATGGCGCTGACGACCCGGGTGATCAGCCGTGTTCTCCTCTCCGACTCACTCGACGACGCCACGTCCGCCGAGGTGCGGGACTGTCTCACCGTCATCGTCCGTGGCCTGTTCGTCCGCACGGCCGTGCCGATCGACGCCCTGTTCCGCCTTCCCACTCCCGCCAACCGCCGCTATCTGCGCGCGGTCGACCGGCTGCACACGATCATCGACGCCGCCATCGCGGACCGTCGCCGGGGTGCCTCCCACGACGATGTGCTGGGAACCCTGTTCGCGGCCACGCGGGGGGAGGGCGGAACGCCGGCGATCACCGACCAGGAAGTCCACGATCACCTGATCACGCTCCTGCTCACCGGTGTCGAGGCCCCCGCGCTGTGCCTGGCCGACGCCTTCAGCCTGCTGGCCCGCCATCCGGTGGCGGAACGCCGTCTGCACGCCGAGCTCGACGCCGTTCTCCCCGGAGGTCGCCGGCCCGGCCCCGACGATCTGCCGCACCTCGTCTACACCCGGTGCGTCGTCTCCGAGACGTTGCGCCACACCTCGCCCGGCTGGCTCTTCACCCGCCTCACCACCAAGGAGACGGAACTCGCCGGGTGCCGCCTGCCGCAGGGCGCCACCGTCCTGTACAGCCCCTATCTCCTGCACCACGACGCCTCGTCGTTCACCGAACCCGATCGTTTCCTCCCCGACCGCTGGTTGCCGGGGCAGGTCACCGCCGTACAGCGCCGCGCGATGATGCCGTTCTCCGCAGGCAGCCGCAAATGTCTGGGAGACGAGTTCTCCATGGTGGAGGCCACACTGGCGCTCGCGACCATTGCCGGGCGCTGGCGGCTGCGCCATCTGCCCGGGCATGTCGAACCCAAACCGCGCCCCGCGATCACTCTGGGGCCGCGCACCCTGGTCATGGACTGCGAACCCAGGGCCACACATCGCGTATCGGATTCCTGGACGGCAGGTGGCAACGGTGTCGACAACGCATGAGGAAATCACGGTCGGTGTGCAAAACGGAACTCCGGTTCCCCATCTCAAGGAACTGATCGACACCCACCTCCACATGCCCTTCCCATTCATGCGGAATCGCCATGAATCCGCAGTCACGGCCGGCGTCGACGCATGGTTGGCCGTGTGGGGTCTGACCGACGATCCGGAGGTGGCGTCGATGATCGCCCGCACGCGCCCCGCCGAGCTCGCCTCCTACAACTGCCCCACCATGGATTCCGGTCTCCTCCAGATCGTGGCCAATCAGATCGCCTATCAATTCGTCTTCGACGACCGGGCGGAGGAAATCGGCCGGCACTCTCCGGGTCTGCTCCTGCCCATGCTCTTCGAGAGCATCGCAATTCTGCGGGACAGCCGACAGCCCAGCACTCCGCTCGGCGCGGCCCTGGCCGATCTCCACCGGCAGGTCCGGGAACGGTGCACGCCGGCCCAGGCCGCCCGGTGGGCGTGGAAGAGCCGTGAGTACGTGCACGGCCTGTTGTACGAAGCGGTCGCACAGGCCGACCCCCTCCCCCTGCGGACCGGGCACTGCACGTCGATACGGTCACTGACCGCGGGCGTCGAGCCGTTCCATCCGCTGTGCGAGGCCGCCCAGCCGCACGAGCTGAGCCTCGCCGAACTCCACCACCCCGTCGTACGCCGACTGGGCCGGTTGTCCGCCGACGCTGCGGTGTGGATACCCGACCTGTTCTCCGCGGTGAAGGAACAACGCGCAGGCGGAATGATCAACCTGGCCCTCGCGCACCAGCGCGAACAGCGCTGCTCGCTGCCGGCGGCCGTCATGCTGGCCATCCGGCAGATCAACGGCACGATCAAGGAGTTCCAGGGGCTCTACGCGCAGGTCGAACCGGAGTTGAGCCCCTCGGGCGTCGGCTATGTGGAGGGCATGATCGGCTGGATCCGCGGCTGTTACTACTGGTCCCGAACCGTGCCGCGCTACGCGGATGCGGCGTGTGTGTCGGCGCTCCCGTGACGGCCGCCGTCACGGGGCGGTGAAAAGGCTCCCGGGAAGGGGCCCATCCGAATTTCCTACCCGAGAAACGGGCTTTCTCATTCCCCTCGATCCATGATTCATCCATTGGTGCACATTCCGGCCTGCCGTACCTCCAGGAGGCGTACGCTCGGCTGCTCCGAGGCCGAACTACTGAAGGCGGTACGGCACATGGCGAAGGAGCCGCGGCCCCCGGTCACCGAGCAAGGGATGTTGATCGAGCGGCAGCGGGAACTTCATGCCCTCGACGCCGCGTTCAAGGAACTGCGGCACACCACGGACGGCGTTCCGCGGGCGCGGCGCAGGGGGCTGCTGGCCTTCACCGGGTCGGCCGGGCTGGGCAAGACCGCTCTCATCAGGGCTGCCCGCTCCCGGGCTGCGGCGCACGGGTTCACCGTGCTCTCGGGCCGGGGCGGTGAGAAGGAACAGGGGCTGGCGTTCCGCGTGGTGCGCCAGCTCGTGCAGCCTCCGCTGGCGAAGATGGACGGGGCGGACCTCCGCTCCTTCCTGGGCAGTTGGTACGACATCGTCGCCGCCGCGCTCGGTCTCGAGGCGCGCGACCCCGTCCCTGTGCCGGACCCGACGGGGGTCCGCGAAGGCCTCGACTGGGTCATGACGCGTCTCACGGTGAAGAAGGCGCCCGTCGTGCTGCTCCTGGACGACCTGCACTGGGCGGACGCCGAGTCCCTCAACTGGCTCTCCTCCTTCGCGCAACGGGTCGAGGACCTTCCGCTGCTGATCGTGCTCGCCTACCGGCCCGACGAACTGCCGCCCGAGGCGGAGGAGCTCCGCAGACTCGTCGGACGACACGGGGGCCGTCCCCACGCCTTGGACCGGCTCACCGCCGACGGAGTGGCGCGGATCGTCAGGCACGAGGTCGGGGAGGAGGCCGAGGACCGGTTCTGCAAGGAATGCTGGTCGGCCACCGGCGGGAGTCCCTTCGAGGCGGTGGAGCTCGCCTTCGAACTCGGCGAGCGGAAGCTGAGGGGCGCCGAGGGCGACCTGCCTGCGATGCGTGAGCTGGCCGCGGCGGTCAAGGGCCCGGGGCTGATCGAGCGTCTCGAAGGGCTCGACACGTCGACCGTCCGCTTCGCGCACATCGCGGCCGTGCTGGGTTCGCCCTTCTCACCGCAGCTCGCCGCGACGATCGCGGTGCTCGGCGACGAGGCCGTCGCCGAGGCGACCCAGCAGTTGCGCGCCGCCCGGATCCTGGCCGACGGTCATGGTCCCGGGGGTGAGCTCGAGTTCGTTCACCCACTGATCGCCACCACGATCTACCGGTCCATCCGCTCAGCCTTCCGGGTCGGTCTGCACAACGCCGCCGCGGAGGCCGTCCTGGCCGCGGGGTACGGCCCCACCGCCGCCGCCCGGCACCTGCTGGAGGTCCCCTGCGAGGGCAACCCCGAGGCGGTCGCATGTCTGCGCGAGGCGGCCGGTGAATACCTTCGCGCCGGGGCGACCGAGGCGGCTCGGCGTCTGTTGACCCGTGCGCTGCAGGAGCCGCCGCTTCCCGAGGACCGTGCCGCGATCCTTCACGAGCTCGCGTGCTCCACGTTCCTGATCGAGCCCACGGCCACCGTGCGGTATCTGCGCCAGGCGCTGGCGGAACCCGACGTCGACCCCGATCTGCGCGCCTCCATCGTCTATCGGCTGACGCAGGCTCTGGCCCACACCGATCAGCTGGCGGAGGCCGTGACCGTGGCGGCCGAGGAGGCGCGGCAGGCCACGAATCCGCGCGTCAAACTGCGTATGCAGGCCGATCATTTCGTCTGGAGCATGGTCCGCACCGATGACCCCGACTCGCCCGCCCGTTCCCGGACGCTGACGCGGCTGGCCGAGCAGTTGCCCGGTCGCAGACTGGAGGAGCGCTACATCCTGGGGCTGCGGGCCTGGGACGCGGTGAAGCGCGGCGAACCCAGGCAGACCGCCCTCGCCTACGCCGAGAAGGCCCTGCGCGGCGGCATGAGCTGGACCGACGAGAACCGGGGTTTCGAGGTACCCGTTTCGGTCGCCCTGGTGTTCATGTACGGCGACCAGCCGCGACGGGCCGAGGAGTTGTTCAACAAGGACATCGAGGAGTGCGCGGCCAAAGGCTGGCGCGGCTCTCACCTCGCCTTCGGCCAGACCCTCGCCGGCTACATCCGCTACCGCCGCGGCTGCCTGGCCGAGGCCGAGGACCGCGTACGGGAGGGGCTGCGCATCGCCGACAAGGTGGAAGGGGCGGTGCCCGCCCAGTGGTTCGCCGTCGGCATTCTCATCAAGACCCTACTGGCCCGTGGGCGCATCGCCGAGGCGCGCGCACTGGCCGACGAGCACCACTTCGGGGAGATGACTCCGAACGCCGTCATCTACCCCGACCCGCGCACCGTGTACGCGGAGCTGCTCCTGGCGGAGGGGCGGCACGCCGAAGCGGCGGCGCTGTTGTCCTTGGTCGGGGACTGGCTGGACCAGCGAGCGTGGCGCAATCCGGCCTGGTGCCCGTGGCAGCTGCGGCTCGCGTCCGCGCTCGCGCCCACCGCACCGGACGAGGCGGTCGACCACGCCCAGGAGGCCGTCAAGCGAGCCCGGGACTTCGGCGCCGCCTCCACCATCGGCCAGTCCCTCCACACCCTCGCCGAGGTGACCGGCGGGCCGGCGGCGCTCGACCTGTACGCGGAGGCCGTCGAGCACCTGGAGCAGTCACCGTCCTCGTACGAACTCGCCCGCGCCCTGGTCGGCCACGGCGCCTCGCTGTCCCGCAACGGGCGGCTCCAGGAGGCCGCCGATCGGCTCTACCAAGGCCTGGAAGGCGCCGTCCACTGTGGGGCCGAGGCGCTCGCCGCCCGGGCCAGGGAGGAACTGTCGGGGGCCGGTCTGCGCCCGCTGCCGCTGCGGTATGTGCAAGCCGACACGCTGACCGCTCAGGAACGCCGTACCGCCGAACTGACCGTCCAGGGCCAGCCGGTGGCAGTGGTCGCCAAGGAGCTGCGTCTCACCGAGCAGGGCGTGCGGCACTTGCTGTCCTCCGTCTACCGCAAGATCGGCACCGACGCCAGCGGCCTCGCCCTGTGCCTGGAGTCCGTGCCCCGCCATCGCGCCTGAAACCGCCGGCCCCGGATCCCGTGTCGGCCGCGGTCACACGGGGCGTGAGCGGCCCTTCCAGTACGGATCCCGCAACCGCCGCTTGTACAGCTTCCCGTTGGGATCGCGTGGCATCTCGGTGATGAAGTCGACGCTCTTGGGCCGCTTGTAGCCGGCGAGTTGCTCGGCACAGTGGTCGAGGATCGCGGCGGCGAGGTCGGGGCCCGGCTCGTGGCCGTGGGCCGGTTCGACGACGGCCTTGACCTCTTCGCCCCAGTCGTCGTGCGGGATGCCGAAGGCGGCGGCGTCGGCGACGGCCGGGTGGGCGAGGAGCGCGGACTCGATCTCGGCCGGGTAGATGTTGACCCCGCCGGAGATGATCATGTCGATCTTGCGGTCGCGCAGGAAGAGGTAGCCGTCCTCGTCGAGACAGCCGAGGTCGCCGACGGTGAAGAAGTCACCGATGCGGTTCTTCCTCGTCTTGGCCTCGTCCTTGTGGTAGGCGAAGCCGCCGGTGTTCATCTTCAGGTAGACGGTGCCGAGTTCGCCTGGCGGGAGCCGGTTGCCGTCGTCGTCGAAGATCGCGAGTTCGCTGATGGGCCAGGCCTTGCCGACCGTGCCGGGCTTCTTCAGCCAGTCCTCGGCGGTGGCAAAGGCGCCGCCGCCCTCGCTGGCCGCGTAGTACTCCTCCACACATGGGCCCCACCAGTCGAGCATCGCCCGCTTCACATGGTCGGGGCAGGGGGCGGCGCCGTGGATGGCGTGCCGCATGGAGGAGACGTCGTAGCGGGCGCGCACCTCCTCGGGCAGGGCGAGCAGGCGGTGGAACTGGGTCGGGACCATGTGTGTGTGGGTGCACTTCTCACGGTCGATCAGCCGGAGCATCTCCTCGGGCGTCCACTTGTCCATCAGCACCAGACGGTGGCCGATGTGCAGGGACGCGCCCGCGAACTGGAGGACGGCCGTGTGGTAGAGCGGCGAGCAGACGAGGTGCACGTTGTCGCCGAACGGGCGGATGCCGAAGATGCCGAGGAAACCGCCCAGGTACGCCTCCTCGGGGACCTTGCCCGGCAGCGGGCGCCGGATGCCGCGCGGTCGGCCGGTGGTGCCCGAGGTGTAGTTCATGACCCAGCCGAGCTCGCGATCCGCAGGCGCCGACTCCGGTTGTCCGTCGAGGAGTTCGGCGTACGGCCTGAAGCCCTCGACCGTGCCGATCGCGTACCGGTGGGTGCCGGGCAGGCCGGCTTCGTCGGCGGCGTGACGTGCGGGGGCGGCGAAGCGTTCGTGGGCGAGGAGCACCTTGGCGCCGGAGTCGGCGACGATCCAGGCGATCTCGGGGCCGACGAAGTGGTGGTTGATGGGGACCAGGTAGAAGCCGGCCTGGCTGGCGGCGAGGTAGGCGGTGAAGAACTCGGCGCTGTTGGGCAGGACGACGGCGAAGGCGTCGCCGCGTTCCATCCCGGCCGCGCGCAGGCCGTGGACGAGGCGATTGGCGGCGGCGTGCAGTCGGCCGGCGGTCCACTCCTCGCCGTCGGGGGCGACTAGGACCGTGCGGTCGGGGTCGGCCGCTGCCTGGGCCCAGAAGCCCGCGGGGGGTGTGCTCGTCACTGGCCGCTCCTTCCGGCGATGCGGTTGATGCGATCGACGGCTTGCTCGAAGCCGCGGGTGAGGTCGTCGACGACGGCCTGGACGCTGCGTTCGCTGTTCATCCGGCCGACGATCTGGCCGACGGGTGTGCCGAGCAGCGGCTCGACCTCGTACTTCTGGATCCGGGAGACGGCCTCGGCGACGAGCAGCCCCTGCAGGGGCATGGGGAGGGTGCCGGGCCCGTTCGTGTCGTCCCAGGCGTCGGTCCACTCGGTGCGCAGCTGACGTGCGGGCTTTCCGGTCAGGGCGCGGGAGCGCACGGTGTCGCCGGAGCCTGCGGCCAGCAACTTCTGGATGAGCCTGGGCGAGGGCAGTTCGGCCTCTGTGGTGGTCAGCCATATGGAGCCGAGCCACACACCCTGTGCGCCGAGGCTGAGTGCGGCAGCCACCTGTTGGCCACTGCCGATCCCCCCGGCCGCCAGGACGGGCAGCGGGTCGACCGCTTCCACCACCTCGGGCGTGAGCACCATGGAGGCGATCTCTCCGGTGTGGCCGCCCGCCTCGTAGCCCTGGGCCACCACGATGTCGATACCGCCCTCTTTGTGCTTGACGGCGTGCCGGGCGCTGCCCGCGAGCGCGGCGACCAGCACACCCCGGTCATGGGCGCGCTCCACGACGTCCGCGGGCGGTGAGCCCAGGGCGTTGGCGAGCAGCTTGATCGGGTAGTCGAAGGCGACGTCGAGCTGGCTGCGGGCGACCTGCTCCATCCACCCGGTGATACGCCAGCCGGACGCCTCCCCCTCGGCCAGTTCGGGCACGCCGTACTTGGCGAGAGTGTCGTTGACGAACTGCCGGTGCCCCTCGGGGATCATCGCCTCGACATCGGCCTCGGTCAGTGTTTGATTGTTCGGGGCCTGCACCTTCTTGGCGGGCATGACGACATCCAGGCCGTAGGGCCGGCCGTCGACATGGGCCTCGATCCAGTCGAGGTCGCGTTTGAGGTCGTCGGGGGCCGTGTAGCGGACCGCGCCGAGCACTCCGAAGCCGCCGGCCCGGCTGATGGCCGCGGCGACGGCGGGGAACGGCGTGAAGCCGAAGATGGCGTGCTCGACTCCCAGTTTCTTGCTCAGCTCCGTCTGCATGGGCGCAGGATGCCGCAGTCCTCCGGACGACGGAAGGCCTTTTCTGATACACCGTCAGATCTCTTTGGGCCGACCGTCCAGGCCTCTTGGGTCGACCGTCCAGGCCTCTTGGGTCGACCGTCCAGGTCTCTTGGGTAGACCGCCCCGTTGACACGACCCACACCTGACACGAAAGTTTCACCACGCAAGGTGATCCCGGAAAGATACTTTCAGCCGGAGCGGCGGGAGGAACCTCGATGACGGACGACAGAAGCAGACTGACCCGGCGTCAACTGGGGCGAACAGCCCTGGTCCTGGGCGGCGCCCTGGCCATCACCCCCTTCCCCGTCGGACCGGCGATAGCCGCCTCCTCGTCCGGCCGCAGCACCTTGCGCCACGGCTCCCCCGAACGCGCCGGGCTCCTCCCCGCCCACCTCCACCGACTCGTCACCGACGCCGAGACGTTCCTCGACCCCTCCCCCAAGCACCCCTGGTACGCGGGCGCCGTCCTGCTCGCCGGGCGCGGCGGCACCGTAGCCCTGCACCAGCCCATCGGGATGGCGTTGCGCTACCAGGCGTACGACGAGAAGACCGACACCGGCGTCGAGTTCCCGCCCGACCAGCAGATCCCCATGGCCGAGGACACCGTCTTCGATCTGGCCTCGGTGTCCAAGCTGTTCACCTCGATCCTCGCCGTGCAGCAGATCGAACGGGGTGCGCTCGGGCTGGAGGCGACGGTCGCCTCCTACCTCCCGGACTTCGGCAGCGCTGGCAAGCAGGACATCACGATCCGCCAACTCCTCACCCATACCTCGGGGTTCCGCGCCTGGATCCCGCTGTACAACGCGCCGACGTACGAGGAGAAGCTCCAACTCATCTGGAACGAGGCGCCGCTGAACGCGCCGGGCACCAAGTACCTCTACTCGGACCTGAATCTGATCTCCCTCCAGCTCGTCCTGGAGAAGATCACCGGCCGTGAGCTCGACATCCTCCTCCGCGACGAGATCACCGCCCCGCTCGGCATGCGCTACACCCGCTACAACCCTCCCGCCGCCTGGAAGCCGAAGATCGCGGCCACCGAGGACGCCCGGCGCCCCTGGTCCGGCCTGGACCGTGGGCTCGTATGGGGCGAGGTGCACGACGAGAACGCCTTCAGCCTCGGCGGGGTCGCGGGCCACGCGGGCGTGTTCTCGAACGCCTGGGACCTCGCGGTCCTCGGCCGGACGCTGCTCAACGGCGGCGCCTACGGCCGCTCCCGCATCCTGGAGCCGGAGTCGGTGGAGTTGATGTTCACGGACTTCAACACCGCATTCGCGGGCGACGAGCACGGCCTCGGCTTCGAGCTCTACCAGCACTGGTACATGGGCGCGATGGCCACCCCGCGCACCGCGGGGCACACCGGCTTCACCGGCACCTCGCTGGTTCTCGACCCGACGACCGACTCCTTCCTCGTCGTACTGGGCAACTCGGTCCACCCCGTGCGCAGTTGGCGCTCCGGTTCCGCGCCCCGGGTCGCCGCCGCCGACCACATGGCGCGGGCCGTACCGGTACGCCCACGGCACGGTCGTACCGCGTGGTTCTCGGGAATGGCGAGTGCCACGACCGCGACCCTCGCGCTCCCCGCGCTCGACACGACCTGCGGCGACGTACGGCTGCGCTGCGCTCTGTGGTGGGACACCGAACCCCAGTCGGACGCCCTCACCCTGGAGTCGACGACCGACGGGGGCACCACCTGGCAGCAGCTCCCCTTCACGACAACCCGCCACGGCGAGCGACCCCAGGATCACCCGACCGGCACGGTGAACGGCTGGTCGGGCCGCGTCTGGCACCGGCTCACGGCCCAGCTCCCGGCGCACCGGCAGCTGGTGATCCGCTGGCGGTACACGACCGACCGCCTGTACGTGGGCCGTGGCGCGTACGTCGACGGACTGCGCGTCGAAACGCCGGCCACCGTCCTCTTCGACGAAGCCCGCCCTGCGGACGCGGCGCGGATCGAGGCGACGGGCTGGGCAGCCTCCGCCGACTGAATTCTCAGCCCCTCAGTCAGTGCTGTGTCGGTGAAAGGAGTAGGCCTTGCTGACTGCCTGGAGGAGGTTGGCAAGGGCGAGAGCCGTCCATAGAGCGGTAAGCCCTCCGGTTGTGGCTACCGGAGCGGCGACGGCGGCCAGGCCTCCGTAGCAGATGAAGGTCGACACGAAACTCGGCACGGTGCGCTTGAGACCGATGAGGCCGAAGCCGACGACTGCCTGCAGCGCGTCGGTGACGACCACGACCAGCACCAGGGGCAGAAGGTCCGTGATCTGGGGCCGCACATCGACGTCCTGGGTGAACAGCGGAACGACCCACGAACTGAGGGCGATCACCGTTGCCGCGATGGACCCCACAACGGCCAGTGCCAGCCACGTGCCCGCCCGAACGCTGCGCCGAATGCGCGCGCTGTCGTGCTTCGTTGCGTAGTCGGAGATCAGTGGGACGGTGGCCTGGCCGACCGCCACCGCAGCTGTGAAGATGAGGTTGACCAGGGAGATGCCGACGCTGTGAACCGCGGCGCTGTCCGTCCCCATCCTGGCGGCCGCGAAGGTCAATACGCCCAGGACCGCGAACTTGACGAGTACCGTGCCGGCCAGCGGAATCCCCACGGTGCCCAATGCCCAGACCTGCTTCACATCAGGCCGGCCCGGATACAAAGAGTGGCCGCTGAGCACGGTAGAGCGGCTGATGGCCACCTGGTTGACACAGGCGCTGACCACGCTGGAGGCGAGCATGGCGATGCCTGCCCCGGTCAGGCCGTAACTCGGCAGCGGGCCGGGAGCACCCACGAGGAGGACGGACAGCATGGTGGATGCGGCGGTCCCGAGCAGTCCGGCCCGCATCACCGACTTTGAGTGGCCGAGTGCCACCAGGACGGATGTTGCTGACGAGCTGACCGCGATGGCGAGTACGCTGCCGGCCAGCAGGAGGGGGAACATTCCCAGCTGGTCGAGGGTGGTGCGGGGAACCTCGGCCGCTCGGCCGATCAGAGGAACGGACGCGACCGCCGCCGCAGCGATGGCGCCGACGGTGATCGCGAGCCACGTTCCGCTGCGCACCACGGGCAGGAGACGGTCGGGATCCTCCTTGCTCGGCGTGACGAACGGCATCACACCGCGCAGCGCGCCTGCCACCGTGGCAGTAGCGGGGCTGAAGACGGCCATGGCGACGGCGAAGGCCGCGAGGGTTGCGGTGGCGTGGTTGCCGAGCAGTGCGGTGTCGACCAGGGCGCCGGCTGAGGCGGCGATCATCGTCAGGTACAGCGGGAGCGCTGCAGCCGCTATCACGATCCACGTACTGCGTCCGGCTGGTCCAGTCCCCTTGCTGATCACGGGTTCGATCATCACACTGCGGGAGCCGACAGGTCAGCGGGAGGGGCGAACTCGGTCTGCTGGGGCGTGTATCGGAAGTGGATCATGGTGGTGAGTGATGGCCGGCCCTGGTCCGGAGCTAAGATCACTGGCCCGACGCCGACCTCAGGGCTGCACCGACGTGCGCGAGTGGCAGGCGCGCTGTCCGGCCGTGATGACGATCGACATCGGCTTCTGGCCCTGCTCGACGGCCAGGTGCAGCTTGGTGGTCAGGCCGCCGCGCGAGCGTCCAAGGCTCTGGCGCACGCGACTACGCGCCCGAGTCCGGTTCGGACTTCAGCCGTTGGCGGCCTCCAGCACCGCCATCGCCGCATTGTGCCCCGGCACGCCGCTCACCCCGCCCCCACGCACCGCGCCCGCCCCGCACAGCAGCACGTTCGCGTGCCGCGTCTCCACGCCCCAGCGTCCGGTGCCTTCCTGGGCGTACGGCCAGGCCAGGTCGCGGTGGAAGATGTTGCCGCCTGGCAGGCGCAGGTCGCGTTCCAGGTCCAGTGGGGTCTTGGCCTCGATGCAGGGGCGTCCGTCCGCATCCGTGGCCAGACAGTCGGCGAGCGGCTCGGCGAGGTGGGCGTCCAGTTGGGCGAGGGTCGACTTCAGCAGTTCCTCGCGTACGGCTTCGTTGTCGCGCTCGAAGAGCCGGGCCGGCGTGTGCAGGCCGAAGAGGGTGAGGGTCTGGTAGCCCTGTTCTACGAGGTCGGGTCCGAGGATCGTGGGGTCGGTCAGTGAGTGGCAGTAGATCTCGGACGGCGGCGCGGCGGGGAGTTCGCCGGCGGCGGCCTGGGCGTGGGCGGTGGCCAGTTGGCCGTAGCTCTCGGCGATGTGGAAGGTGCCGGCGAAAGCCTCGCGGGGGTCGACGGAGCTGTCGCGCAGCCGGGGCAGGCGCTTGAGCAGCATGTTCACCTTGAGCTGTGCGCCCTCGGCGGGGGCCGGGGGTGTGTCGCCGGTGAGCGCGGCCAGTTCCTGTGGGGCGGCGTTCACCAGGACGTGCCGGGCGGTGGCGACGCCCTCACCGTCCGCCGTCCGATATGTGATCTCCGCCGTACGGCCGTCCGTGTCGATCCGTACCGCCTCGTGCCCGGTGACGACGACCGCGCCCGCCGCGCGAGCCGCCGTGGCCAGGGCGTCGGTGAGGGCGCCCATGCCGCCGACGGGGACGTCCCAGGCGCCGGTTCCGCCGCCGATCACGTGGTAGAGGAAGCAGCGGTTCTGCTTCAGGGAGGTGTCATGGGCGTCGGCGAAGGTGCCGATCAGGGCGTCCGTCAGGACCACGCCCCGCACCAGGTCGTCCGTGAAGCGGTGCTCGATCGCGACACCGATCGGTTCCTCGAAGAGGATCCGCCAGGCCTCCTCGTCGTCGACGCGTCGGCGCAGCTCCTCGCGGCTCGGCAGGGGTTCGGTGAGCGTCGGGAACACCCGCTTGGCGACCTCGCCGGTGAGGCCGTAGAACCGCTGCCATGCCGCGTACTCGCGCTCGCCGCCGGTCAGCCGGGCGAACGCCTCCCTGGTGCGCCGCTCGCCGCCCCCGACCAGCAGTCCGGTCGGCTGCCCGTCCCGTTCCACGGGCGTGTACGAGGAGACGTTGCGCGTGCGGACGCGGAAGTCCAGGCCGAGGTCCCGGACGATCTTCTTCGGCAGCAGGCTGACCAGGTACGAGTAGCGCGACAGCCGTGCGTCGACGCCGGCGAACGGCCGGGTGGACACGGCGGCGCCCCCGGTGGTGTCCAGTCGCTCCAGCACCAGCACGGACCGTCCGGCCCGGGCCAGGTAGGCGGCGGCGATCAGGCCGTTGTGGCCTCCGCCGACGATGACTGCGTCGTACGTACGGTGTCCCGGGTGTCCCTCGTGTGCAGGCATGGTTCTTCGTAACACGTGATGATCTAGGTCGGCCATAGGTCGGCCTCGCAGGAGTCACCGGCCAGGGGACGCCGCCGAGCTCACGGGCCGCCGGATCCGCGCTGCTGCCGCAGCACCGCCACCCTCCGGTACAGCTCGACCGCCTCCGCGCCGCGCCCGAGCTGCTGAAGGCAGTGGGCCTCGTCGTTGCGGCTGGCGAGGGTGTCGGGGTGGTCGGCGCCGAGGACGCGTTCGCGGGCGGTGGCCACCGTGCGGTACTCGGTGAGCGCGTCGGGCCAGCGGCCCAGCCAGCCGAGGCTCACGGCGACCTCGCGTCGGCTGACCAAGGTGTCCGGGTGGTCGGAGCCCAGCACCCGCTCGCGGATCGCGCACACGTCGCGGGATTCGGCGAGGGCCTCCTCCCAGCGGCCGAGTCGGCCGAGGTTGACGCCGAGGCCGTGGCGGGCCCGGAGGGTCTCGGGGTGGGCGGGGCCGTGGACTCGGGTGCGGTCGTCGATCAACTCGCGGTAGAGCTGGAGTGCCTCCGCGCTGCGGCCGAGGCGGCCGAGGCTGATGCCGACCTCGTAGCGGGCGGCGAGGGTGTCGGGGTGGTCCGGGCCGAGGGCCTGCCCGCGCGCCTCGGCGACCTCGCGATAGGTCTGCAGGGCCTCCGTCCAGCGGCCCAACTGGCCCAGCGCGTAAGCGACTTCGTAGCGGGTGACCAGGGTGTCGGGGTGATGCGGGCCGAGGATGCGGGCACGGGCCGCGGCGACCTCGTCGGCCATGCGGTACGAATCCTCCAGGCGCCCCAGCCTGCTGAGGTTGAAGGCGAGGTTGTGGCGGCAGCGCAGGGTGTCGGGGTGCTCGGCGCCCATGGTGCTCTCCCGTGCCGTCAGCACGGATGTGTAGACCTGGTGCGCGTCGAAGTGGCGGCCCAACTGGCCGAGCACGTACGCCATTTCCTGCCGGGCGGCCAGCGTGTCGGGGTGGTCCGGGCCGAGGGCGAGGCTGCGGGCGCGGGCGACGTGCTTGTACTCGCGCAGGGCGTCGGCCGCGCGGCCGGTGCGGCTGAGGGTGAAGGCGACCTCGAAGCGGCTGGCGAGCGTGTCGGGGTGGTCGGGCCCGAGGAGGTGCTCGCGCTCGGCGGCGACGGCCCGGTGCACCTCGCCCGCCTCGGTCCAGCGGCCGAGCCGGCCCAGGCTGAGCCCGGCGTTGTGGCGTCCGGCCAGCGCGGTGAGCGTCGCCGCGGAAGGGGCGGCGGGCTCGGACGGTACGGCGGTCTCCTCGATGCGGCCGGTGGTCGTGCGCGGAACCCACTCGCCGGTGAGGCCGGCCCCGGCGTCGGGAGGTGTGGTGCGCAGTCCGGCGCCGGTGGCCTTGTGGCCGGTGGTCATGCCTCGGGTCCAGGACGGCAGGCGGGGTTCGCGGGCCGCGGGCGCCGGGGGCCTGAGGTCCGGCTGCGGGGTCACCACCGTCGGCACGTACGTCGGTGTCGTACGGCCAAGGCCGATCCGACGCCCCAACTCTCGGCCGTCGTGCGGGCGTTCCTCGGGGCGTTTGGCGAGCAGGTCCAGGATGACCTTCTCGAAGTACTCGGGCAGCTCGGCGCGGTGGCTGCGTGGCGGCCGGGGCGGGGTGTCGCGGTGGCCGACGAGGATGGCCCAGGGGTCGTCGAGGTCGAACGGCGGTACCCCGGTGGCGATTTCGTACAGCACGCACCCCAGCGAGTACAGGTCGCTGCGCTGGTCCACCTCGCCCCCGCTGATCTGTTCCGGCGACATGTAGTGCGGGGTGCCCATCGCGATGCCGGTGCCGGTCAGCCGGGAGGTGAAGCCGATGTCGTGGCCGAGACGCGCTATGCCGAAGTCGCAGATCTTCACCGTGCCATCGGCGAGCCGCATGATGTTGGCGGGCTTCAGGTCGCGGTGCACGATGCCCTGTCGGTGGGTGTAGGCGAGGGCGGCGGCGACCTGGTCGGCGATCTCGACGACGTCCGGGACGGGCAGCGGGTGGTGCTTGTTGTCCTCCAGGAGCTGGCTGAGGTTGCGGCCCTGAAGCAACTCCATGACCAGGAACAGGATGCCGTCGGACTCGCCGAAGTCATGGACGACGGTCACCCCGCGGTGCTGAAGCGCCGCGGCCACCCGGGCCTCACGCCGAAACCGCTCCCGCAGTACACGGGTGAACGACTGGTCGTGGTGCGGTCCGAGCGGCTTGAGGCACTTCACCGCGACATGACGGCCCAGCGACTCGTCGCGCGCACGCCACACCTCGCCCATACCGCCGCGCCCGATCAGATCGAGCAGCCGGTACCGGCCCTGGATCAGCCTGCTGTCCCCCATCTCCCGCGATCGCCCCCCGTCACGGTCCGCCCCACCCTCCCCCGGCTCGTCCAGTATGGCGAGCTATCGTCCGAGTTTGTACGGTGCCGGGCGCGTGTCGGGACCGAGCCGTGCCATGGCGCGCAGGATGTGTTTCGGCGGGAGTTGCCAGCGCAGACGTGCGGGAATGCAGCGCAGCAGGGTGCCCGTGGCACGCAACTGACGGGTGACGGCGGCGGGTTTCGGGGCCGGTCTGCCGTACAGCTCGTGGGCGTACGGCGGCAGGGCGGCGTACGCCAACTGCGCCACGCGCCGCCACAGCACCTCGCGCGCCGGGACGAGAAGGGGATGCGTCGGCGGGCGGAGCAGGAAGTCGTCCACGGCGCGTGCCTCGGGTCCGCACGCGAGGTCGGGCCGCATCTTCTCGAAGTACGCCGCCATCTCCTGCTGGTTCGCCGGTACGGCCGCGGGTTCGAGGCCCACCAGGCGGGCGCTGACCCGCTGTTCGGCGAGGTAGCGGTCGGCCTGCGCGTCGGTGAGGTGGAACCCGGAGCGCCGGGCGACCTGCAGATACGAGTCGATCTCGGCGCAGTGCACCCACAACAGCAGTTCGGGTTCGTCGACGCCGTACCGCTCCCCCGTGCCGGGGTCGGTCGCGCTCAGCATGCTGTGGATCTTCCGCACCCGGGCGCCGGCCTTCTCGGCGGCCTCGGTGGTGCCGTAGGTGATGGTGCCGACGAAGTTCGCGGTGCGCAGCAGGCGGCCCCAGGCATCGCGCCGGAAGTCCGAGTTCTGCATGACGCCGCGCACGGCACGCGGGTGCAGGGCCTGGAGGTAGAGCGCGCGGACTCCGGCGACCCACATGACGGGGTCGCCGTGCATCTGCCAGGTCACGGAGCTCGGGCCGAACAGACCGGGGTCACCGGTGCGTATGGCGTCCACTCCCGCAGGCTAACGCCGCACCCTCGGCATCCCCAGACCGATCCACGAGATGATCTCCCGCTGGATCTCGTTGTTGCCGCCGCCGAAGGTGAAGATGACGGCCGAGCGGTAGCCGCGCTCCAGCTCACCGTGGAGTACCGCCCCCGCCGAGCCCTCCTTCAGCGCCCCTGGTGCGGCGACGATCTCCATCAGCCAGGCGTACGCGTCACGGCGCGCCTCGGAGCCGTAGACCTTCACGGCGGAGGCGTCCTGCGGGGTGAGTGTGCCCTCCTGGACGGCGCTGACCATCTGCCAGTTGAGGAGCTTGAGGGCGTCGAGCTTGGTGTGGGTCTGGGCGAGGCGGCGGCGTACCCAGGGGAGGTCGATCACCCGGCGGCCGTCGGCGAGCTTGGTCTCCATCGCCCAGCGCTGGACGTCGTGCAGGGCGCGGATGGCCATGGTGCCGTGGGCGGCGAGGGTGACGCGCTCGTGGTTGAGCTGGTTGGTGATCAGGCGCCAGCCCTGGTTCTCCTCGCCGACGCGACGGGAGACGGGGACGCGGATGTTCTCGTAGTAGCTGGCCGTGGTGTCGTGCGAGGCGAGGGTGTTGATGAGGGTGCAGGAGTAGCCGGGCTCGGTGGTCGGGACGAGGAGCATGGTGATGCCCTTGTGCGGCGGGGCGGCCGGGTCGGTGCGGACGGCCAGCCAGACCCAGTCGGCCGTGTCGCCGTTGGTCGTCCAGATCTTCTGGCCGTTGACGATGTACTCGTCGCCCTCCCGTACCGCGCGCGTCCTGAGCGAGGCCAGGTCCGTGCCCGCGTCGGGCTCGCTGTAGCCGATCGCGAAGTCGATCTCGCCGGAGAGGATCTTCGGCAGGAAGTACGCCTTCTGCTCGTCCGTGCCGTACCGCATGATCGTCGGGCCGACGGTGTTCAGGGCCATCAGGGGCAGCGGTACGCCCGCCTGGGCCGCCTCGTCGAAGAAGATGAACTGTTCCATCGCGGTCAGGCCGCGCCCGCCGTACTGCTTGGGCCAGCCCACGCCGAGCCAGCCGTCCGTGCCGAGCCGCCGGATGATCTTGCGGTAGCGGCGCTTCTGGGCCGCCGGGTCGGCGGCGGGGGCACCTCCCCCGCCTATCGGGCCGGGCGGGAGGCTGTGCGCGAGATCCGGCACCAACTCGGCGAAGTAGTCGCGCAGTTCGCTGCGCAGCCGCTGCTGCTCGGGCGTGTATTCGAGATGCACGGCGCCTCCAGGCTCCCCAAGGCCGGTCCTGACGGCGCACACCGTAGAACGTGTTCCAGAAATTGGGAATGGCGAGGAGCGGCCTGATCCGGTGCGGGGGCGGCGGCGCGGACCGGGCGTGTTCCGCTCAGTCGAGCGTGGCCATGAAGTCCGTGCAGGCCTGGGCGCACTCCCGGCACGCCTTCGCGGTGTCCTCCGCGCCCGGGTACCGGTCGAAGAGGTGCGCGCACTCCAGGCACACCGTGCGGGTCCACTCCAGCTGGACGCGCAGGGCGGCCTCGGCGCCCTCGTCCGCGTGGCACTCCTCGGAGAGCACACGGCATGTCGCGTCGCACACCTCGGCGCACAGGATGCCCTTGCGGCGCAGAAGCTCCTGATCCTCAGTCCCGTCCGGATCCACCAGGCTCGCGCGCAGGGCGCAGGCTCGAGCGCACTCGGTGCAGGCCTGCGCGGCGGCGAAACGGTCCTCCAGGAACTGGACGAGCTGCTGCTGGGACGTTGTCTGTGTCACACCGGTCGGGTAGCCGGAGCGAGTGAGCCCAAACCCTGTGCCGGCAAGGGTTCCGGCCGGTTCCGCGGGCGGCGCGATCGGACGAGCACACCCCTGAGCGCGTCCCTGAGGACGCCGCTGAGCAATCCGCTGAGCACGCCGGTGATCGGGTTCACGCGGGGTGCCGGGGGTACTCGCGGCCGCATGGACATCGCAAGGACGGACATCGCCGCGGAAGGTGCGCTCGGCATCGGACTGGTGGTCGCCGGTCTGGTCGTCGTGGCGCTGCTCATCGGCGCCTTCGTGCTGGGCGCCCGCATCAGGCGCCGGGAACCGCCGCCGCCACGCCCCGAGGATCAGCCCAGGCTGCCCGAGGAGGGCCCGGTGCACGAGGTCCGGGAGCACCGGGAGCCCGACGAGGTGCCCAGAAGCGAGCACCGGCTGACCCCGCACGAACTGCCCGCCCACGGCAACGTTCCCTCCCGCACCAGTACCTCGAAGGCACGGCGCCGCTGGAGCGAGGGCAGCAGCGGGTCGTTCGGCGGCGGGGGCCCGGGCCGAACCTGACGCCCGTCGCCGGATCGGGCCGCGAGTCGACGCCGTCCTGCGTCGTCCGGCCCTGGTCCGAGGTCGTCGCACGCCGCCGTACGCCGTCGTACACAGGGAAGTGAGAACCATGGCCGACCACGCACGCGACACCCTGCCGCTGCCCGACTACGATCACCTGCCGATCGGCGGACTGAAGAGCCGTGTGCGGTCGCTGACCGCCGAGGAGGTGGAGGAGTTGGTGGCCTACGAACGGTCGCACGCCGACCGCCTGCCGGTGACCGAGCTGCTGGCCGCCCGGCTGGAGCAACTCCAGGCCGGCGCCGAGCCGACATCTGGCGATCCGGGCGCCCTGCGTCCGGAGCAGAGCGCGCGCCACGCCGGCTCCCCGGTGTCCCCCGCCACCTCCGCCCAGCCCTTCGGCCCGCCGCCGCACGGTACGCCCGACCAGCGGGGCAAACCAAAGAGTGATCGTGCGTGACTGTCCGTTTCCGGGTGCGGTGCCGGGGGCACTGGTGATCCGTGCTGTGGAGGAGGAGCAGGGCCCGTGCCGACGCGCGGGCCCGTCATGCCGCTCAGCGCACCGCTGACTACGTCGACGCACGACTGCCGCTCTCCGAGGGCGGCGGTCTGCTGCGCAAGGCCTTTCCCGACCACTGGTCCTTCCTGCTGGGTGAGATCGCCCTCTACAGCTTCGTCGTCCTGCTGCTGACCGGCGTCTGGCTGACGCTGTTCTTCCACCCGTCGATGACGGAGGTCGTCTACCACGGCTCGTTCGTGCCGCTCGACGGGACGCGCATGTCGTCCGCGTACGAGTCGACGCTGGACATCAGCTTCGACGTGCGCGGCGGTCTGCTGCTCCGTCAGCTGCACCACTGGGCGGCCCTGGTGTTCCTCTCCGCGATCGGGCTGCATCTGCTGCGAATCTTCTTCACCGGCGCGTTCCGTCGGCCCCGCGAGGTCAACTGGCTGATCGGCGTCACGCTGTTCATGCTGGCCTTGGCCGAGGGCTTCGCCGGCTACTCGCTGCCGGACGACCTGTTGTCGGGGACGGGCCTGCGGATCGCCCAGGGCATCATGCTGTCGATCCCGGTGGTGGGGACGTATGTGAGCATGTTCGCGTTCGGCGGCGAGTTCCCGGGAGAGGAACTCATCCCGCGGCTCTACGCGCTGCACATCCTGCTGCTCCCCGGACTGCTGCTCGCGCTCATCACCGTGCACCTGATCCTGGTCTTCTACCTCAAGCACACGCACTGGTCGGGCCGTGGCCGCACCAACCGCAACGCGGTCGGCAAGCCCATGTTCCCGCAGTTCACGGCGGCTTCGGGCGGCCTGTCCCTGATGGTCTTCGGGCTGCTGACGCTGCTCTCGGGCATCGCGCAGATCAACCCGATCTGGGCGTACGGCCCCTATCGCGCGGACATCGTGTCGACGGGATCGCAGCCGGACTGGTACGTCGGCTTCCTGGAGGGCTCGCTGCGGCTGGTGCCACCCTGGGAGACGGTGGTGGCCGGGCACACGGTGATGTGGAACGTGCTGTTGCCCGCCGTGGTGCTGCCGGGCGTCCTGTTCGCCGTGCTGTACGCGTACCCGTTCGTCGAGCGATGGGCGACCGGTGACCGCGAGGAGCACCATCTGTGCGACCGGCCCCGCGACAAGCCCGTGCGCACGGGCCTGGGTGTCGCGGCGCTCAGCTGCTACGCCGTCCTGCTGGCGGCCGGCGGCAACGACATCATCGCGCACGCCTTCGAGATCTCCGTGAACGCACTGACCTGGGTGTTCCGGATCGCCTTCGTGCTGCTGCCGCTGCTCGCGTTCATGGTCACCAAGCGTGTCTGTGTGGCGCTGCAGGAGGCGGACCAGGAGCGGCTGACGAAGGGTGAGGAGACCGGCGAGGTGCGGCAGACCATCGCGGGCGGTTACGAGGAGAGCCACGAGCCGCTCGACGAGGAGCAGCGGTATGTGCTGCGCAGCTATGGCTACCGCGTCGAGGAAGAGCGGGCATCGTCGGCGGACGAGCTGGAGCGCTGAGCGCCCCGGCCCACGTACTGGAACACCATGCCGAACACCCCGTGCCCGAGCACGCCGAGGCCCAGCAGGAACAGCCATAGGCCGTAGACGACGCCGAGCGCCGCCAGGATGGAGCCCAGGGCGGTCGTGATGGGCCAGGGGCTGTGCGGCGCGAAGAAGTGGAGCGGGCCGGCGGTGTCGGCGACTTCGGCGTCCGGGCGGTCCTGTGCCCTCAGGCCCCGTCTGCGGTACTGCATGTGCAGGAAGAACGCGACGAGGGCGGCCATCAGGAAGGCGATGGTCAGGACGGCGGTGCCGGCGGGTTCCCTGGAACGCCAGCCGTAGCCGACCGCGGTGACGAGGAAGAACCCCGCCACGCCGATGAACAGACGGGCTTCGGTCTTCACTGCTGCTGCCTTTGGTCGAGGCGGGCGATGGCGGGATGGTGCAGGTCGAACGCCGGGGACTCGGTGCGGATCCGGGGCAGCGCCGTGAAGTTGTGCCGCGGGGGCGGGCAGGACGTGGCCCATTCGAGGGAGCGGCCGTATCCCCAGGGGTCGTTGCGGGCCACCGGCGTTCCATAGTGGGCGGTGCGCCAGACGTTGTAGAGGAACGGCAGCGTGGACAGGCCGAGCAGGAACGCGCCGATGGAGCTGATCGTGTTGAGCAGCGTGAAGCCGTCCGCGGTCAGGTAGTCGGCGTAGCGGCGCGGCATGCCCTGTTCGCCGAGCCAGTGCTGGACCAGGAACGTGGTCTGGAAGCCGACGAAGAGGGTCCAGAAGTGGATCCTGCCGAGGCGTTCGTCGAGCATCTTGCCGGTGAACTTCGGCCACCAGAAGTAGAAGCCGCCGAACATCGCGAAGACCACCGTGCCGAACAGCACGTAGTGCAGATGGGCGACGATGAAGTACGAGTCGGTGAGGTGGAAGTCCAGGGGCGGGGAGGCGATGATGACGCCGCTCATGCCGCCCAGCAGGAACGTCACCAGGAAGCCGCAGGCCCACAGCATGGGTGTCTCGAAGGACAGGGAGCCGCCGCGCATCGTGCCGATCCAGTTGAAGAACTTCACTCCGGTCGGTACCGCGATGAGGAAGGACATCAGGGAGAAGAACGGCAGCAGAACGGCCCCGGTGGCGAACATGTGGTGGGCCCACACCACCGCGGACAACATGGTGATGGCGATGGTGGCGCCGATGAGGCCGACGTAGCCGAAGAGCGGCTTGCGGCTGAACACCGGGATGATCTCGGAGATGATCCCGAAGAACGGCAGCGCGACGATGTACACCTCGGGGTGGCCGAAGAACCAGAACAGGTGCTGCCACAGCAGCGCGCCGCCGTTCGCCGCGTCGTAGATGTGCGCCCCGAACTTGCGGTCCGCCTCCAGGGCGAACAGGGCGGCTGTGAGGACGGGGAACGCGGGCAGGACGAGGATCGAGGTGAACAGCACGTTCCAGGTGAACAGCGGCATCCGGAACATGGTCATGCCGGGGGCGCGCAGGCACAGGATCGTGGTGATGAAGTTGACCGCGCCGAGCGTGGTGGACACACCGGTCACGACCAGGCCCATGGTCCACAGGTCACCGCCCGAGCCGGGGCTGCGCACCGCGCTGTTGAGGGGCGCGTAGGCGAACCAGCCGAAGCTGGCCGCTCCCCCGGGTACGACGAAGCCCGCGACGACCATCAGGCCGCCGAACAGGTACAGCCAGTACGACAGGGCGTTCAGCCGCGGGAACGCCACGTCCGGGGAGCCGATCTGCAGCGGCATGATCGCGTTGGCGAACCCGGCGAACAGCGGGGTCGCGAAGAGCAGCATCATGACCGTGCCGTGCACGGTGAACAGCTGGTTGTACTGGTCGTTGCTGAACAACTGGAGCCCGGGGCGGGCGAGTTCGGCCCGCATCAGCAGCGCGAGGACGCCGCCGAGGAGGAAGAAGCCGAAGGCGGTCGTCATGTAGAGGTTGCCGATCACCTTGTGGTCGGTCGTCGTCGCCCACCGCAGCAACGCCCGGCCGAGTCTCCCGCGCGGCCGGGGCGGCATCGCGCGCACCGGCTCGGTCCTGCTGTCCACCGCCATGGGCCGCTGGGTACCCGGGCGGCGGTGCGGTCAGTCCTGTGTGGCGGGGCATTCACCCGTGCGCCTCAGTCGTTGTCGCCGCTCCCTTCGGCGAACCTCCGTGCCAGGTCGCGATGGTGCTGCACCGCCCCGTCGACCTGGGCGCCGGTGACGGTGGATCCCGGCATGGTGCCCAGGCGTGCCACCTGCTCGGCGAGGCGCAGGTGCTGGGCGCGGGCGTGCTCACGGCAGGCCAGGCAGGTGACGCTCTCCGGCCGCGACGACGTCATCGCGTACGGCACCCGCACCCCACAGCCGGTCCCGACCGTCTCCGGCAGATCGCCGACCAGCCCGAACGTGCCCGCCAGTAGATTGCGCACGCGGGCGTCGTACCGGGTCACGCTCTGCTCGACATGGATATGCGGATCGACACCGTCCATGAGCCCATCCTGCCCGTCGCCCGCCCGCCTACACGAAGGCCGCAGGTCCGCGTCCGGGGTGCGCGGCCCGTCGTCGGTCAGTACGGTGCTGTTCTGATGTTCGGGCAGGCGGCGGGAGGCGGCATGGCCGGCAACAAGGCGGAGAAGCTGCCGCGCAAGACGTACGAGAAGGAACTGCTGCGCCTGCAGATGGAGTTGGTGAAACTGCAGGAGTGGGTGCGTACGGAGGGCGCCCGACTGATCGTCGTCTTCGAGGGGCGGGACGCGGCGGGCAAGGGCGGCACCATCAAGCGGGTCACGGAGCATCTCAACCCACGGGTGGCGAGGATCGCGGCCCTGCCCAAGCCGACCGAGCGCGAGCGCACGCAGTGGTACTTCCAGCGGTACATCGAGCATCTGCCGGCCGCCGGGGAGATCGTGCTGTTCGACCGCAGCTGGTACAACCGGGCCGGTGTCGAGCACGTCATGGGTTTCTGCAGCAAGGAGGAGTACCAGCGCTTCCTGCACCAGTGCCCCCTCTTCGAGCGGATGCTGGTGGAGGACGGGATCCTGCTGCGCAAGTACTGGTTCTCGGTGAGCGACGAGGAGCAGCAGGAGCGTTTCCGGCGCCGGCTGGAAGATCCGCTGCGGCGCTGGAAGCTGTCCCCGATGGACATGGAGTCGATCACCCGCTGGGAGGACTACTCCCGGGCCAAGGACGAGATGATGGTGCACACCGACATCACCGAGGCGCCCTGGTACGTCGTCGAGAGCGACGACAAGCGCCGGGCCCGGCTGAACATGATCGCCCACCTGCTGGGCTCCCTGCCGTACCAGGACGTGTCCCCGCCGGTCCCCGACCTGCCCAAGCGACCGGAGTCGACCGGCTACCGACGGCCGCCGCGCGATCTGCAGAACTACGTCCCGGACCACGCGGCAAACCTCTGAGCCCGCACCGCCAGGCCGCTCCCCCCGTCACCCCGCACCGGACCGCACGACGGCGACCGGGCAGTGCGCGTGCTGGAGCACGGCCTGGCTGACCGAGCCCAGGAGCAGCCCGGCGAACCCGCCCCGTCCGCGTGCCCCGACCACGACGAGCCCGGCCTCGGCACTGGCCTCGATGAGCGTGTGGCGGATCCGGCCGCGCACCAGCCTGCGGTCCACCGCCACGTCGGGGTACGTCTCACGCAGCCCGCCCAGCGCCTCGGCGAGCACGCGCTCCTCCTCGTCGCGCAGTCGCTCCTCGTCGTACGTCACGAAGGGCGGGTCGGCGGGAGCCTCGTAGGCGCGCTCGGTGCGGGTGCTCCAGGCGTGCAGCGCCACCAGGTCCGTGCCGTGCAGGGATGCCAGGGCGAAGGCGAACTCGACGGCTCCCCGGGCCGCGGGCGAGCCGTCGACGGCGAGGAGGACGGGCCCCTCGGGGTTCGGCCTGCCACGCACCACCAGCACCGGGCAGCCGGCGTGGGCGGCCAGATGACCTGCGGTGGAGCCGAGCAGCAGGGCGCCGAACCGGCTGTGGCCCCGGCTGCCGACCACGACCAGGGACGCGGTGCGCGACTCGATCTCCAGCACCGTCACCGGTTCGCCGACGACGACTTCGCGCAAGATCTCGACGCCCGGCGCCGCCTCGTGAGCGCGCCGCTCGGCCTTGCTGAGCGTGCCGTCGATCAGCTCGCGCAGACCGGCGCCGCTCGGCTCCCAGGGGCGCCCGCCGTGCGGTATGTGCGCGGCCGGCCAGCCGAAGGCATGCACCAGCCGCAGCCCCACGCCGCGCAGCCCGGCCTCGCGGGCCGCGACCTCCACGGCCGCCATGCTCGACGGCGAACCGTCCACCCCTACGACAACCGGGCCGTTCATCGCGCTCCCCTTTCCGTGCAGGAACCGCGGGTGTTCGCGCAGGATCCGCTGTCACCCAGCCTCCCTCCGTCGGCCGCGTCCCGCACAGGGCCGGGTCAGTCCGGAAGGACGAGCCGTCCCGTCTCCCCCGGCTGCAGGGACACCTCGCGGCCCGGCAGCCGTACGTGGATCGGTGAGACGTCGTGGGACGGGACGGCGATCTCCAGCAGTCCGCGTTCCAGGTGCAGGCGTACGCCCCAGTTGCCCTGGTAGCGCAGGGCGAAGCCGTACGAGGACAGCTCGGGCAGCGGCACGGGGTCGAACCACAGGGCGCCGCCCCGGGTCTCCAGGCCGGTCAGCCCGCGCTGGACGAGGTCGAGGGTGCCGGCCATCGCGCCGAGGTGGATGCCCTCGCCGGTGGTGCCGCCCTGGACGTCGGCGATGTCGCCCTGGAGGGCCTCCTGGCAGAATTTCCACGCCTCGCTGCGCCGGCACCGGGCCAGCACCCAGCCGTGGACCAGGCCGCTGAGGGTGGAGCCGTGGCTGGTGCGGTGCATGTAGTAGTCGACGGTGCGCC
This sequence comes from Streptomyces cyaneus, assembly GCF_004028635.1. Lineage (GTDB taxonomy): Bacteria > Actinomycetota > Actinomycetes > Streptomycetales > Streptomycetaceae > Streptomyces > Streptomyces cyaneus. The sequence goes on from NZ_RQJW01000003.1 coordinate 424,849, forward strand.
GCCAGGTGTCCTCGTCCAGCGGCACCCCCAACCGGTGGAACAGGCCCTGCAGTTCGGCCGGTGCGTAGAGGTAGCCGAGCATCAGGACGTCGGCCTGTTTGGAGGCCTTGTAGCGGTTGACGGTGTCGCCCTCCGCCTCCAGGATCCGGTCCAGCCGCCGGATGTCGCCGTACTTGCCGCGGTAGCCGTTCCAGTCGAGCTCGGCGAGGTCGCCGTAGCCCGCGAACTGGCTGATGACGTCGTCGTGGAAGGGGACGTGGAGGGTGCGTGAGACGTCCTCCCACCGGTCGAGCTCGCCGGCGTCCAGGCCGGTGCGTTCGAGGAGTTCGCGACGGCGGGGCTCGGGCAGCATGTCCAGCAGTTCCATGGTGCGGGTGAGCACCCAGGCGGCGGTGACGTTCGTGTACGCGTTGTCGTCGAGGCCGGGCCGATCGGCCCCCGGGTAGGACTCGTGGTACTCGTCGGGGCCGACGACGCCCTTGATCCGGTGGCGGCCCAGGCTGTCGTCGTAGACCGCCTTGGCCGCCCAGAAGCGGGCGATCTGCAACAGCATCTCGGCGCCCTTGGTGTGCAGGAACTCCATGTCGCCGCTCGCCTCGCAGTACTGCCACACGTTGTACGCGATCGCCGAGCCGACATGGTGCTGGAGCCGCGAGTGGTCGGGCAGCCAGCGTCCCGAGCGCGGGTTGAGATGCAGCTGCTGGGTCTCCTCACGCCCGTCGCTGCCGCTCTGCCAGGGGTACATCGCACCCCGGTGCCCGGCTCCCTGGGCGCTGGTGCAGGCCTGTTCGAGGCGCCGGTGGCGGTAGCGGAGCAGGGCGCGGGAGACCTCGGGGAAGTGCAGGTTGAGGAAGGGCAGGACGAACAGCTCGTCCCAGAAGACATGGCCGCGGTAGGCCTCGCCGTGCAGTCCCCGTGCGGGCACGCCGACGTCGAGGTCGGCGGTGTGCGGGGAGAGGGTCTGCAGGACGTGGAAGAGGTGCAGTCGCAGGATGCGTCCCGACTCGCCGGGGACGTCGAGTTCGGCCCGGCGCCACAGCTGGTTCCAGGCGGTGCGGTGCGACTGGGCCAGGGAGTCGAAGCCGGGGGCGCGTGCCACCCGGTCGACGGCGGCGTGCAGCGGGTCGCTGATGGCGGGGTCGTGGGAGGTGTGCAGGGCGACTGTCTTGTCGACGGTGACGGTGTGGCCGGGGACCATGTCGAGCGTCAACCGGTGGATGGCGTACGGCCGTTCGTGACGGATCGTGACGGGCGCATCGGCGTCGGAGGCCAGCCGGGCCGCGATGCCGATCCGGATGTCGGAGGTGCGGGTACGGCAGCGCAGCCAGACCGTGTCCGGGGCGGCGGTGCCGGTATGGATGTGGGTCAGGTGACGGCCGTCGAGGTCCCGGTAGCGCGGCACACCGGAGTTGGTGACCGAGCCGTCCAGGGCAGCTTCCACCTCGAGGGGGCCGGAGAATCCCTCGGCCGTGAACTCGGTGCGCAGCGCGGCCAGATGGGGGTCGGCCATATGCACCAGCCGCTGCTGACGCACGGTCAACACCCGCTCCCCGCCCAGGCCGTACCGCGTCCGGCGCTCCAACATCCCGGTGGACAGGTGCAGCAGTTGGCGGTGGTCGAGCACGGTCGCGGTGTCGGGGACGATCCAGTGCCCGTCGGGGAGCCGGAAGCGCAGGGGCAGCCAGTTGGGGACGTTGACCATGTCCTCGTTGCCCACACGGCGGCCCGCAACACGGGAGGTGAGCCGGTTGTAGATGCCGGCCACATACGTCCCCGGATAGTGGATCTCGTCGGCGGCGCACTCGGGAAGCGCGCCTCGGGTGGCGAAGTAGCCGTTGCCGAGCGTGCACAGCGACTCCCGTAGGCGTTCGTCGGCAGGCTTGTAGCCCTCGTACTCCCAGCTCCAGCCCGCTGCCTCGGCCTGAGAGCTCCGGTCGTCCGTCACCACGGCGCTCCTCCCGCGCAGAGTTCTCCGAGGTCGTGTACGACGATGTCGGCGCCGTGCCGCAGCAGCCGTGCCCGGGTGTCCGCGCCGGCGGCCCGGTCCACGCCGACCACCAAGGCGAATCCACCGCGCCGGCCCGCTTCCACCCCGGCGAGGGCGTCCTCGACGACGGCGGCCCGGTCGGCGGGGGCGCCGAGCCGGCGGACCGCCTCCAGGAAGAGGTCGGGCGCCGGCTTGCCCGCGAGGCCCAGCCGGGCCGCCTCGTCACCGTCCACGAGGGCGTCGAACAGGTCGAGCACCTCTGCCCGGCTCAGCAACTCGCCGGCGTGCCGGGACGCGGAGGCCGCGGCCCGGGGCACTCCCGCCGCACGCAGCGCCTTCACCAGCCGTACGGTCCCCGGGAAGGCCTCCACGCCGTGCTCGCGCAGCCGCTCCGTGAAGAGACGCTCCTTGTCCGCGGCGACCGCCCGCACCGTCTTCGCCGATGCCTCGATGCCGCGTGCGGTCAGGAAGGCCTCGGCTCCGTCGAGGCGGGACTTGCCGTCGACGTGCCGCAGATAGTCGTCCTGCTCGTCGAAGGGGCGCCGCCGGTCGGAGTCCTCGGGCGGGTGGGCGCGCAGGAAGCCGTCGAAGGCCGCCTTCCAGGCGGCGGCGTGCACCTTGGCCGAGTCGGTGATCACTCCGTCGGTGTCGAAGACGACGGCGCGTACGTCCCGCAGGACCGGGGCGAGCATGTCGCGGGAGCTGTCCGGGGTGGAGGGCCGATGCATCGGTCACACCTGTCCCGGCAGGTCGCTGATCGAGCAGAGGGCGCGGCAGCGCCACGCGGGTACGGCATCCAGGGGATGCCCGCGTGGGTCGGCACCACGGAACGCGAACCGCACGGCCTGCTCACCTCCACTCGCCGGCCCTCCCGCGCCCGGCGGGATCCGCTCATGGGTACCCGCCGGGCGCGCCTTGTCACCCCCGGGACCCCGGCTCCTCGAGTACCCGTGAGCGGCTCTGGCGCATTCGCCGCGCGCATGGTGTGCTGGAGGTGACGGGAAGGACCCAGAACGACGCGGGGAAGCGGATGACGGCCGCGCACCGCGTAATCAGGATCCGCGAGAAGTGGATAGGGCCCTTCCCGCCCTGTGCTGTCGCCGCACACCAAAGGGCCGTCGAGAGCGTCAGTCGCCCCGGTACAACGCCGTGACCAGCTCGATCACGGCCTGCGCGGCGGGCGGCGGGTCGTCGCGCCACCAGGCCAGCCGTACGGCGATGGGTTCGGCGTCCCGTACCGGCCGGTAGACGATGCCGGGGCGCGGGTACTGGTTGGCGGTGGCCTCGGCGGTCACGCCGATGCAGCGGCCGGTGGAGATCATCGTGAGCCAGTCGTCGACGTCGTGCGTCTCCTCGGTCGCCGGACGCGCATCGGGCGGCCACAGGTCGGTGGTCGTGGTGCCGGTGCGACGATCGACGAGGAGGGTACGGCCGCTGAGGTCGGCCAGCCGGACCGCGCGGCGCCGGGCCAGCGGATCGTCGGCGGCCACGGCGCACAGCCGCCGCTCCAGGCCGACGATCGCGGAGTCGAACCGCCGGTCGTCCACCGATCGGCGTACGACGGACAGGTCACAGGCGCCCTCCGCGAGACCGGCGGTGGCCGAGTTGACGCGCACGAGGTGCAGATCGGTCCCGGGGTGCGCCGCGGCCCAGCGACGCTGGAAGGCCGGGGTGTGCCGGCCGAGCGCCGCCCATGCGTAGCCCATCCGCAGCCGGTCGTGCCCGGAGCCGGCCTCCCGGACCAGGTCGTCCACCTCGCCGAGGACCCGCCGGGCATGCGCCAGGACGCGCAGCCCGGTCCCCGTGGGGCTCACCTCTCGGGAGGTGCGCCTCAACAGGCGTACTCCCAGGGCCCGTTCGAGCGAGGCCAGCGAACGGGAGACGGCTGCCTGGGAGACGCCGAGGGCGATGGCGGCGTCGGTGAAACTGCCCTCGTCGACGATCGCGACGAGACAGCGCAACTGCCTCAGCTCCACATCCATGGGTCAAGCATCCATGACTGCAGCGTATGGATGCCGACGGTGACGCATTTTGCGCAAAGATCGGCCGTCCGCACGATCAGCTCATGCGCACCCGACCCGCACCCGCACCCGCGTCGGCCCAGGCTGCCCCGGCAGCCCCGCTCGTCCGGAAGAGTTCCGAGCAGACCGACGGCCGTCTCGCAGGCGTGGCCACGATGATCGGCAGCGGTCTGTCCACCCAGACCGGTGCCGCGATCGGTTCCCTCGCCTTCCCCGTCCTCGGCGCCGTCGGCGTCGTCGCCGTACGCCAGTACGTCGCCGCCCTGGTGCTGCTGGCCGTCGGCAGGCCGAGTTGGCGTTCGTTCACATGGCGCCAGTGGTGGCCGGTGGTCCTGCTGGCCCTGGTGTTCGGCACCATGAACCTCTCGCTGTACTCCGCGATGGAGCGCGTCGGCCTGGGTCTGGCGGTGACCCTGGAGTTCCTGGGCCCGCTCACCCTCGCCCTGGCCACGTCGCGCCGTCGAGCGGACGTGTGCTGCGCGGTGATCGCCGCGGCCGGTGTCATCACCCTGATGCGCCCACAGCCCTCGACCGACTACCTCGGGATGGCCCTGGGCCTGCTGGCCGCCGGCTGCTGGGCCTCGTACATCCTGCTCAACCGCACGGTCGGCCGACGCATCCCCGGAGCCCAGGGCGCGGCCGCCGCGGCCGGCCTTTCCGCCGTGCTGTTCCTGCCGATCGGCATCACCGTCGCCGTACGGCATCCGCCCACGGTCGGCGCCGTCGCCTGCGCGGTCGCGGCCGGTGTGCTCGCCTCGGCCGTGCCCTACCTCGCGGACCTGTTCACCCTGCGGCACGTCCCGCCCCGGGCCTTCGGCCTGTTCATGAGCGTCAACCCGGTGCTGGCGGCCGCGGTCGGCTGGGTCGGCCTGGGTCAGGGGCTGGGTGGGCCGGAGTGGGCGGGCATCGGTGCCATCGTCGCCGCCAACTCGTTGAGCATCCTGACCTCGCGGAACTGACGCACGGTCATGCGAGCCGTGGCGGCCGGCACGAAAAAGGCTTGCAGGCGCTCTGGTTCCCGGCCTACGGTGCTGCGCATGGGTTCTCTGTGACAGTCCCCGCGCGACCGCGTCGAGCTCCGCTCCGCCGTCGCGCGTTCTCATCCGTGCTTGCGCCCCTCCCGTGATGCCGCCCGTCCGGCGTGCAGCGGAGTGATCCGGCGTGCGCGGATGCGTCCATCCGCCCGTGCCGATCGGCTCGGCCGAGAACAGGGGACTCTTCCATGTTCACCGCACAGCTATCCCTTCAGAACGTCACCCGCCGCTACGACGACCACACCGTGCTGGACGACGTGTCCTTCAGCATCAAGCCGGGCGAGAAGGCCGCCGTCATCGGCGACAACGGAGCCGGGAAGTCCACCCTGCTGCGGCTGATCGCCGGTCAGGACCGGCCCGACAACGGCGAGCTGACCGTGATCACGCCCGGCGGCGTCGGCCATCTCGCCCAGTCGCTCGCCCTTCCACCCGAGGCGAGCGTCCAGGACGCGGTGGATGTGGCTCTCGCCGACCTACGCGATCTCGAAGCGCGGATGCGCCACGCCGAAGCCGGGCTCAAGGGCCTGACGGGAGCGGAGCTCACCGCGGCGCTGGACGCCTACGCCCGGCTGCTCGCCCAGTACGAGGCACGCGCCGGCTACGAGGCCGACGCCCGGGTGGACATCGCCCTGCACGGGCTCGGGCTGCCCGGCCTGGCACGGGACCGAACCCTGGGCACCCTGTCGGGCGGTGAGCGCTCCCGGCTGGCGCTGGCCGCGACCCTGGCGTCCCAGCCCGAGCTGTTACTGCTGGACGAGCCGACCAACGATCTGGACGACCAGGCGGTGGGCTGGCTGGAGGCCCACCTGCGGGCGCATCGCGGCACCGTGCTCGCGGTCACCCATGACCGGGTGTTCCTGGAACGGGTCACCACCACGATCCTGGAGGTCGGCGAGGGCAAGGTGACGCGTTACGGCGACGGCTACGACGGCTACCTCGCCGCCAAGGCCGCCGAGCGGCGGCGCCGTCTGCAGGAGTACGAGGACTGGTGCGCGGAGCTGGCCCGCAACCAGAAGCTGGCCGCGACGAACGTGGCACGGCTGGAGGCGATCCCGCGCAAGCTGCCGTTCGCCGTGTTCGGCCACGGCGGCTTCCGCAGCCGCAGCCGTGGCCACGGCGCGATGGGCCGCATCCGCAACGCGAAGGAGCGTGTCGAACGGCTCACGGACCATCCGGTCGCGCCGCCGCCCGAACCTCTGGTGTTCGCCGCCCGCATGACGACAACCGACGGCCGGACGTCGCAGCCGGCGGCGGAGCTCACCGACGTCCGTGTCGGGGACCGGCTGCACGTGCCGTCACTGCGGGTCGGCGGCGAGGAGCGGCTGTTGATCACCGGGCCCAACGGGGCGGGCAAGACGACGCTGATGCGCGTGCTGGCGGGTGAGCTGCGGCCCGATGAGGGGACGGTGCGCACGCGGGGCCGGGTCGGGCATCTGAGGCAGGAGGAAACTCCGTGGCCGCCCCGCCTCACGGTCCCGCAGGCGTTCGCGTACGGTCGCGGAGGCGACCTGGACGAGCACACCGACCACCTGCTGTCGCTCGGCCTGTTCAGTCCTTGCGACCTGCGCCTGAAACTGAGCGAACTGTCCTACGGGCAACGGCGCCGGATCGAACTGGCTCGCCTGGTCAGTGAACCCGTGGACCTGCTGCTGCTCGACGAGCCCACCAACCATCTGTCCCCGGCCTTGGTCGAGGAACTGGAAGGAGCGCTGGCCGGTTACCGAGGCGCGGTGGTGGTCGTCACCCACGACCGCCGCATGCGCACCCGCTTCACCGGCACGCACCTGGAACTGAACGCCGGCCAGGTCGCACAGCTCCAGGAGGCCGCAGCGAGCTGACCCCCACAAGCCCCGACGCCGGGCGGGACAGCGCACTCACGCTGTCCCGCTCCCCGTTGACGCCGACGGCGCGCTCGCCAGGCGACGCTATGGCTTTCGCGCCACACCGCCGAAGTCGTCGACCTCGGCGGGAGCCTGCTCACCGGACTCGCCGGCGCGCCACCGGGAGACGGAGACCACGCCGGGCTCCAGCAGCTCCAGGCCCGCGAAGAACCGGGCGAGTTCCTCCGGGCTGCGGTTGACACGGGGGTTGTCGCTCGCCTCGTTCCACTGCTCGATCATCTCGCGCATCTGCTGCGGGTTGAGCACCTCGGTGTCGTCGCACAGCACGAGATGGCTGCCGGAGGGCAGTGCGTCCACCAGGCGCCTGACGATGTCGTAGACCGTGTCGTCGGTGATGTGGGCGGTGATGCCCAGCAGGATCAGCGCGACCGGCTGGGTGAAGTCCAGTGTCTTGGCGGCCTGTTCCAGAATGGCCTCGGGATCGCGCAGGTCGGCGTCGATGTAGTCCGTGGCCCCTTCGGGCGTGCTGGTGAGCAGCGCCTCGGCATGCGCCAGGACGACCGGGTCGTGATCGACGTAGACGATCCGGGTTTCCGGGACCAGTCTCTGGGCGACCTCATGGGTGTTGTTCGCGGTGGGCAGGCCGGTCCCCACGTCGAGGAACTGTCGTATACCGGCCTCACCGACGAGATACTCCACCGTCCTGACGAGGAACGCCCGCTGCGCCAGGGCGATGTCGAGGATCGCCGGGTTGGCGCCGGCTATCTGGTCGCCGACCTGCCGGTCGATCTCGTAGCAGTCCTTGCCGCCGAGCCAGTAGTTCCAGATCCGAGCCGAGTGCGGCACGCCGCTGTTGATGAGCGGACGTTCAATTGGCATGGGTGCTCCCCGAGTTGAGCGCGGACGTCTGTGCATAACCTAGACGTGGGTCGGGGGTCGCCGGCGAGGTGGTGGGCTTTGGCACGCCCGTGGCGGCCGATGCCGGTGCAGCGGGGCGGGTCGCCAACGGGCGGGGCGGTCGCCGAGGTGCGGGGCGGGCGTCACCTTCACCGCCGGTGCGGTCGGCCGCGCCGAGCCGGACCCATTCCGCCGAGTGAGCTCCAGGCCCTGCCCACGGGCGACGCCCGCGTCACCCGAACGCCTCAGGGACGGCACCGCACAGAATGACGTATCCGGACATATCCGGATACGGTGATCGCGGATCGGGGCTGCAGCGGAAGGGGCCGGCATGCCGGTGAACGTCACCTACCCGGGTGTCTACGTCGACGAGGTCAAGAGTTCCGTCAAGACGATCACGGGCGTTCCCACCGCCGTGGCCGCCTTCGTCGGTCATGCGCCGCGCGGCCCGGCAGACCGGCCGGTGCACATCACCGGCTGGGCCGACTACGAGGCCGTCTTCGGCGGCTTGCGGGCGAACTGCCCGCTGAGCTACGCGGTCTACCAGTTCTATCTGAACGGCGGCAGCGAGGCCGAGATCGTCAGGGTGGTGAAGGACGAGAAGACGGTCCGCCTGCCGCTCGGCACGAGCGCCGCCCGACCCGCGAGGGAGTCCGCACGGCCCTCGCCAGCGCCCGCGCCCGCGGCGGGCGGTGAGGGTGGCGAGTCCTCCGCCGGCACCGGGGAGGACGAATCCTCCGGCGAGGACAAGAAGAAGGGCCGGGGCGAGCACGAGTCCGGCGGTGACGCCAGGCGGTCCTCGGCCTCCGGATCGTCGGGGGCGGCTTCCGCAAACGGCCCGGCCTTGCTCGCCGCCTCCCCTGGACGGTGGGCGCGCAAACTTCGCGCCCGCGTCGACTGGGACACCGCCGAGGGGAAAATCCCGGATCAGAAGCGGAAGCTGTTCAATCTCACGGTCCGAGACCTGGAGACAGGCGCGGAGGAGCGCTACCTCAACGTCAGTATCGAGCCGGACAGTCCCCGCAATCTCGCGCACCTGCTGGAGTCCTCTCAACTCGTGCGCGTCGAGGACCCGAAGGCCACCATCCACGCGGTGCCCGAGGAAAACTCCGATCCGAAGGACGGAGTGGATCCCTTCACCACGGCCGAAGTTGCGCCGGCCGGGCAGCCGCCGTACTGCTATGCCCCTGCCGAGACGGGGGGCAGCCAGACGGACGCGGACGAACGGCCCGAGGAGCTGAAGCCGTACCGGGGCGACCCAGCAGCCAAGACCGGCCTCTATCAGCTGCTGAAAACGGACATCTTCAACATCCTGTGCCTGCCCGACGTCCATTGGCTCGACGAGAAGTTGCGGGCCACGGGCGGGAGCGTGAACGCCCTGCTCGTCCCTGCGCTGCAGTTGTGCGTCGAGCGGCGGGCCATTCTGCTGGTCGACCCGCCCGCATCGTGGACCGGCGGGCAGGATGGCGGCGACTCCAAAGCCGCTGTCGTGGGCACCGTCCTGACGAATATGAAGGAGCTGGAGCTGGGTGACCCCGGCAAGAACGCCGCGGTCTACTACCCCCGTGTCCTCGCGCCCGACCCCCTGCTCGGCGGCGCCGTCCGGCCCTTCCCGCCCTGCGGTGTGATGGCCGGCGTGCTCGCCCGGACCGACGTCCAGCGCGGGGTCTGGAAGGCACCGGCCGGTACGGATGCCTCGCTGGGCGGTGTCACTGAGCTCGAGGTGCCGCTGACGGACCTGGAGATCGGGCGGCTGAACCCGGTCGGAGTCAACTGCCTGCGGCGGCTGCCCGCGGCCGGTCCGGTCGCCTGGGGGGCGCGGACGCTGCGCGGCGCCGACCGGCTCGCCAGCGAATGGAAGTACCTCCCGGTGCGCCGGCTCGCGCTCTTCATCGAGGAGAGCCTGTTCCGGGGCACGCACTGGGTGGTGTTCGAGCCGAACGACGAGCCGCTGTGGGCCTCGATCCGGCTGAACGTCGGCGCCTTCATGAACTCCCTCTTCCGAGCGGGCGCGTTCCAGGGCCGTACGCCCCAGGACGCCTATCTCGTGAAGTGCGACAAGGACACCAACCCGCAGAACGACATCGATCGCGGCATCGTCAACATCCAGGTGGGCTTCGCCCCGCTCAAGCCCGCGGAGTTCGTGATCGTGCACATCCAGCAGCTCGCCGGCCAGATCCAGGTCTAGGTCGAGATCCAGCTCCAGGAGGACGACCGATGCCCGAAGTCAAGCGCCGGGACCCGTTCAAGAACTTCCGGTTCCGGGTGAAGTTCAGCGGCGAGACCGACTACATCGCGGGAATCAGCAAGGTCAGCGGGCTCAAGCGCACCACCGAGGTCATCCGGCATCGCGACGGCGGAGACCCCGGCACCAGCCGCAAGCTTCCCGGCCGCACCGAGTACGAGGCGATCACCCTCGAACGCGGCTGCACCGTCGACACCGCCTTCGAGGAGTGGGCCAACCGCGTCTGGAGCCTGAAGAACTCGTCGGGCGGGTTGGAGACTTCGCTGAAGGACTTCCGGCGCGACCTCATCATCGACGTCTTCGACGAGGGCGGACAGCAGGTGCTGTCCTACTCCGTCCATGACTGCTGGGTCTCCGAGTACCAGGGGCTGCCCGAACTGGACGCCGGTTCCAACGGCGTGGCTTTCGAGCACATCAAGGTGGAGCACCACGGCTGGGTTCGGGAGCACACCAACCCGCCGCAGGAACCGCAGTTCTCCGACACCGCGGGGTGAGCGGGGTGCCGCGGCAGCTGACCGAGGCGAACGTCCTCGACGTGTGGGAGAGCGGGCTCGCCGGGCCACCGGCGGCTCGCTCCCTGCTGCTCGCCTCGCTGGCGGCGCCAAGCGGGCACAGCGTCGCGGACCTGCCGCTCAGCGCGCTCAACTCCCTTCTGCTCGAGCTGCGCCGCGGTGCGTTCGGCGACGCGCTGCCGTGCACGGCGGACTGCCCGGAGTGCGGCGAGAGTCTCGATGTCACCGTGACGGCGGGCGAGTTGCTGCCTTGCGGAGGCGGCGGCGCCGTGGCCGCTACGGCGACTGTGACGTCGTACGGCAGGACGGTCACGTATCGCGCGCTGACCGGGCGGGACGTCCGCGCCGTCGATCCCGCCGCGCCCGGCGCCCGCCAGGCCCTGCTGCGGCGCTGCGTCCTGCGCGTCGACCCACCGGCCGACGACCTGCCCGACGAGGTCCTGGAGGACGTCGCCCGGCTGCTCGCCGACCTCGACCCCGGCGCCGATGCCGTCCTCCCCCTGAACTGCCCGCAGTGCGACCACAGTTGGGATGCTGCCCTCGACCTCGCCGAACACCTGTGGACCGACGTGTCCGGTTACGTGCGCCGCCTCCTGCACGAAGTGCACGCCCTCGCCCGTGCCTACGGCTGGACGGAGGCCGACGTGCTCGCGATCAGCCCGACGCGAAGGCAGTTCTATCTGGAGGCGAGCACCGGATGAACGACTTCGTGGACCGCGTCCTCAGAGCACCGGGCCCAAGACTGCGCCCGCTCGCACCGAACGTGTTCGACCCGGGCGCGCCGCGGTTGCCTGGGGGCGGGCGGGGGGCGGCGGTGTTCGGGCCTGGGGTCGAGGGGGACGCGGAGACAGAGGCGGAGCCAGAGACAGAGGCGGAGGCGGAGGCGGAGACGTGGGTGTCCACGCTGCCGTCCGGGGAGGGAGTGGTGGGGCCGGTGAAGGGGCTGGCGGTGACGGGAGTTGGGGAGCTCTCGTATGAGGCGGCCTGGGGCGGGGGGTTGTTGTACGACGTGGCTCCGGGGGACGGGGGCGGCGTGGTCGGGGGCGGAGGCGGGGGCTCGGCGGAGGGTCTGGGAACGGCCGGTGGGGCGGATGGGCTTTGGGTGGGCGGGGAGGGGGTGCGTCCCGCCGACGGCAAGAGCGGACGTTCCGTTGGCGGGGAGAGGGTGCATCCGGCCGACGGCAACAGGGGACGTCCCGTTGGCGGGGAGGACGTGCGTCCGCGCGACAGCGGGGGCGTGGGGCCGGCTGGCGCGGGCGGTGACGCCGGGTTGGTCGACGGGCACAGGGTTGGGCGCGTGCATCCGGCCGATGGCAATAGGGGACGTCCGGTTGGCGGGGACGGTGGCGCCGGCTTGGTTGACGGCCGCGAGGTTGGGCGCGTGCATCCGGGCGACGGCAATGGCGCGGGGCCGGCCGACAGGTATGCCCACAGGGATGGGGCGCATCCGGTCGGCGGGCGCGGTGGCAGGGCTCTGCCGGCGGCCGACAGCGACAGGGCGGCTCGGACCGGCAGGGATGCCGTGCATCCGATGGACGGGCGCGGTAGCAGAGCCGTGCGTCCGGCCCCGGCCGACTGCGACGGCGCGTATCCAGCCGACGGGGGCGGTGGTGGCAGAGGCCTGCGTCCGGTTGAGCGCAAGAAGACAGGCCCAGCACAGACCAAGGCCGTACACCCCGCGGACGCCGAGGAAGCACACCCGACCGCCGATGCCACGCACACCGCCCAGCCCGAGCAGCACCGCCGGGCCCATGTCGAGGCCACGCCTCCCGCCGACGGGAGCGAGGTACGCCCGGAGGCCGGGGACGGCGTCCGCCTGGCCGGCGGGACGGACGTACGACTGAACGGAGCGGCCCCATCGCCGAGCGCAGCGTCGCGGCCGGCGTCCGGTGCCGGGTCCTGGGCGGAGGCCCCCGGTGTCGGCCGTCGCGAACGGGGCGACGACGGCGAACCGCAGGCTGTGCGGGGCGCCTCTCCTACGACCCCTGCCAGCCAAGTCCCTGACGACGCGGCCGCGTCGGAAACGCCGCGCGCAGAGCAGTCGCGGCCCTCTCCGACAGGCTCTGCCATCAGCCACCACGCCCTGCCGATCGGCTCTGCCTCGGCAGGCCACAGGCGTGGTCCTACGACCGATGAGCCGCCCGTACGTCGCCAAAGTCGCCCGGAGCGTCCCGTCGGCACCCGGACGCACACGGCTGCCCCGACGCTCGGCCTGCGGGAGGCCCTCGGTGCGGACCGCCCTCCCTTTCCGACAGGAGCCGGCACAGCGCCTCAAGGTCAATCGATGTCTCCCGGCCACCCGGGCGCGCCGCTAGGGGGCTCCGGAATGGAGAGCGAAGACATCGGTTCATCCACCCTCGGCTCCACCACATCTCCCCCTCCAGCGCCCGTAGGGCTCCCCGTCCCCGTCCCGCCTTCACCCTCACCGTCCCCGTCCTCGTCCCCGTCACCGAAGCCCCCCACAACCAGCCCCTCCCCATCGGACGACCTCCCCCAACCGCCCCCAGCCCGCCCCGAATCTCCACTCGCGCTCGCCCCGGAGCCCGCCTCCACACTCACTTCAGGCCGCACCCCCCACCTCCGTTCCGCAAGCCCTGCCGCCACCACCCCCACCCGGCGGCCGGCGACACCACCCCCCAAAGAACCGGCGGCGCACGCGACCGTCGTTCGCGTCACCATCGACCACCTGGTCGTCCGTACCGCCCCTCCCCGCCCCGTCGACGCCCCGCCCCCTCCCCCGCACCGCAAGCCCCGGCTGAGTCTCGAGGAGTACCTGGGGAGGCGGGCGTGAGTGATGCGTTGGCGATTGCCGCCGTGACCGAGACGCTGCGGGCCGTGCTGCGCAGGTCCCTCCAACAGATCGTGCCCGGGGCTGAGGTGACGGTCTGTCACCCGGCGGATGTCGCCGCAGCCTTCGCCGGAGGCGAGGGCGAGGGCGAGGGCACGACGGCCGTGCTCAACCTCTTCCTCCACCGGACCGGTATCGACCCCGCTTGGCGCAACGCCGACCCCGAGGGCTCGCGCCCTGGTGAGAGTCGGCATCCCGCGCTGCCGCTGGTCCTGCACTACCTGTTCACCGCGCACGTACCGGCCGGTGAGAACTCCACCGTTCCCGAGCGGCTGCTGGGTGCGGCGATGGCGGCGCTGCACGAGCGGCCGCAGCTGCGTGCCGACGACCTCAGGGCCGCCGCAGGCTTCAGTGATCTGCATCTTCAGCAGGAGCCGGTGAAGGTCACTCCGGCGATGATGACGGCCGAGGAGATGTGTCTGCTGTGGGCGGCCCTGGGCCACGGTTACCGGCTGTCGGTCGCGTACGAGGCACGTGTCGTTCTCATCGACAGCGCCGTACCCGGCCGGGCACCCCTGCCGGTGCTGCGGCGCGGGGCGGCCGGGACCGGGCCCGAGGCGATCCCGACGGCGGCCGCGCGCTGGCCGGTACTGCAGGCCGTCGCGCCCCCGGTCGCCGCGCCCGGCTCCGACATCGTGCTCAGCGGGAGCGGATTTGAGGCGGGGACGGTAAGCGTGCGTCTGACGCACCCGCTGCTCGGCGGGCCGCTGGTACTGCCGGCCCGCGCGGACGAGGCCGGCTCGTTGCGGGCGACGCTCGGCGAGGAGCTCGGCGCGGGAAGCTGGTCGGCCGTCGTCGTCCTCACCGCGCCCGACGGCAGTGAACGGACCACCGAGCCACGGCACTTCCACATCGCGCCGCGCATCACCAGCTCCTTGCCGCTGACCGCCGAGCGGGACAAGAAGGGGGCGGTGACGCTGGTCGTGGAGTGCGCGCCCGCCGTGCATCCCGGTCAGCGGGCCGAGCTGCTGGTGGCGGATCGGCCCGTGCTCGCGGAGCCGTTCACCCGGGCGACTCGGACGCTGCGGTTCCGGCTGGCCGCGGGTGCGCCGGGGCGGTATCCGCTGCGGTTGCGCGTCGACGGGGTGGACAGCCCGCTGATCGATGTGGAGGCGGGGCAGTTCGACGCCGACGCGGCGGTGGTGATCACATGACGACGGCCACGCGGGTCGAGCTGCGCATCCGCCGGCTGGTGTGGGAGGGGGCCGGCCCGCCCTCGCCCGCGGCGCTGTGCGCGGCCGTCGAGGCCGAACTCGCCGTGCTGCTCGGCGACTCCCCCACCGTCGCCGCCGACGCCCCCGACCCGGCCGTACCTGCGGACTGCGCCCTCACCGCGCACGCCCGCCGGATCGCCCGCGCCGTCCATGACCTGCTCCGAGCCGGGCAACCGCCGGACCCACAGCGCTGCTCCCGGCATCTGGTCCAGCATCCGGCCCCCGACGCCGCCCCCGCCACTCCCACGTCCGGTCCCCGGCCAAAGGCAGGAGCCCTCATCCCATGACCACCCCCGCCCCCCGCCGCGGCGGCTTCGTCTTCCTGGACCCCGAGCAGGGCCAGGTGCTGCGGGTCATGCCCTTCCAGTACAACCCCGACAGCATCACCCGCACCCTCCAGCCGCGCGGCATCGGCGCCGACGCCGGTGACCGGCTGGAGGCGTTGCGGTTGCAGGGTCCGGCCCGGGAGACGTTTCGGATCGACGCGGAGTTCGATGCCGTGGACCAAGCGGCCTCGAAGACCATGTCGGCACCGCCCACGGGATCGGGGCTGAGCGCGACGCTGGCCGCGCTGGAGAGCGCCGTCACCCCGACGAGCGCCCAGTTGACCCGGCAGAACGACCTGGCCGGGCAGGGAATTTTGGAGATCGCCCCCGTGCAGGCCCCGCTGTCCGTGCTGGTGCTGGGGCCGCGCCGGGTGCTGCCCGTGCGGATGCTGGACATCGACGTGACGGAGGAGGCGTACGACGGGGAGCTGAATCCGATCCGGGCGCGCGTGACGCTGACGGTGCGGGTCCTCACCGTCGACGACGTCGGATTCGGCCACAAGGCCGGGGGTCTCTACCTCCAGTACCAGCAGGGCCGGGAGCGCCTCGCGGCAACGGTCGCGAACGGCCCGGCGACCGTCGGCTATCCGGGCGGCTGAGCCGCACTCGCGCCGCGTACCCACCAGCAGCCGGAGGAGGTCCCATGTTCGAGCCCAGCAGCAGGTACCACGGGCTGCCCACGACGACGTACACCCTTGCGGACGGCCGGACCGTCACGCACCTGCGCCGCCGGTTCCTGCCCCGGCCGGAGGAGTTGACGGCCGTCGGCGAGCATGTCGTCGCCGCCGGCGAACGGCTCGACGGCATCGCGGCCCGGCGGTACGGCGAGCCGGAGCAGTCGTGGCGGATCGCCGACGCCAACCGGGCGATGCGGCCGGACGAGTTGACGGCCGTGCCCGGCCGGAGGTTGCGGATCACCCTGCCCGCCGAGGCGTCGGCGGGGGCTGTCGGCGGCGAACGGGCGTGGTGATGAAGCACAGCCCGCAGGTGATGCTGCTCCTCGGCGACACGGTGCCCGCTCCGGCCCCGGCGGCGTTCGTCGACGCCCTGCACGGGGTGCGGATCACTTCGGCGAGCGGGGCGACGAGCGGCTTCCAGCTGACCTTCTCGGTCGCTCCGGGCTCGGCGCTGCCCCGGGCGGTCCTGCCGGACGGGGCGCTGCACGCGAAGAAGCGGGTCGTGGTCGCCGTGGTCCTCGCGGGCCGGTGCCAAGTCCTCGTGGACGGTGTGATCACGCATCAGGAGCTGCACGCGGCGCGGGCTCCCGGGGCGTCGTTCCTCGTCGTCACCGGTGAGGATCTGTCACTGCTGATGAATCTGCGGCACGTCCGGCGGGCGTATCCGGGACTCGCGCCGCACCTGCGGGCGACGGCGGTGTGTGCCGCGTACGCGCAGTACGGCATCACGCCGAAGGCCGTGGCGCCGGTGCTCGCGGACCAGCCGAATCCGCTGATCGACATTCCGGTGCAGGTGGCGACCGACCTCGCCTATCTGCGGGCGATGGCGGCGGACGTCGGTCATGTCTTCCATCTCGAGCCGGGGCCCTCGCCGGGGGTCAGCACCGCCTACTGGGGGCCGCAGCGCCGCGAGGGTGCCCTCCAGCCGGCCCTGACGACCGGGTGCGGTGCCGCCGACAACGTGGAGGAGCTGACGTTCTCCTTCGACGGGCTGGCCGCGTCCGGCTATGGCACGCACCGGCTGCAGCCCCCGTCCACGACGGCTTCCGAGGCGACCGCTCCGCAGCCGCTCGTGCTGCGCGGATCCCTGGCGGCCCGACCGGCCGAGGCCCTGCGTGCCGGTGCCCTCACCGGGCAGACCGGCCGCTCCCTGACCCGGACCCTGCTGGCCGGACTCGGCCGCGAGGTCGCCGCCGACGCGGTCACCGGGCACGGGACCGTCGACGTCCTGCGCTACGGCCATGTCCTGGCCGCCCACGCTCTGGTGGGGGTGCGCGGGGCGGGAGCGGCGTACGACGGGCGCTATCTCGTGGCCGCGGTGACCCACGACCTCACCCGGGCCACGTTCCGACAGCACTTCACGCTGGTCCGCGACGGACTCGGCGCCGACACCCAGGTGGTGACCGTATGACAGCAGCGCAGACGCACACGACACATCAGTGGCACGGCATGTACGAGGGTGTCGTGGTTTCCGCCGTGGACCCGACCGGGGTCGGCAGGCTTCTGGTGCGGGTCCCGGAGGTACTCGGCGACGAGGCGCCCGTGTGGGCCGCCCCGCTCACCCCGCTGGCCGGTTCGGACTGCGGCATGTACGTGGTGCCGCCGCCGGACTCCGGTGTGTGGGTGCGGTTCCTCGACGGGGACCCGGAGCGCGCCGTGTGGGTCGGGTTCCGGCGGGGCGGGTCGGGTGACGTGCCGTCGGCGGCGAAGTCGGCGCCGCCCGGCGTCCCGCAGATCGTGCTGGCCACACCTTCCGGCAACGCCCTGGTCATCAGCGACATGCCCGGTCCGGCGGGCGGGATCAAGCTCCAACTGCACGGTGAGAAGGGGCCGTTCATCAAGATCGACGAGATGTCGATCGAGATCTCCTGCGGGTCCGGACTCGCCACGCTCAAGCTCGTCGGACCCCAGCTCACCGTCAACGGCGGCGCGCTGACGGTGTTGTGAGGACGCCATGCCCGGACTGCTGCTCCACTACGGCGCGTTGATGATGTGCGCCCATCCGCCCGGCCTCGTGACCATTCCCGCGCCGGTGCAGCAGCGCGTTCTGGTCGGCCCCCATCCCGTCGCCACCAGCGCCGACACGTTCCTGGTGGCGGGCTGCAGCTTCCCGGCCGCCACGCTCGGGGCGCCGCCCTGCACGAGCATCGTGTGGCTGCACACCTCCACGCGGGTCTTCGTGGGCGGGCTGCCCGTCCTGCTCCAGCCGAGCCCGCCGGTCAGCCCCGGCCCGGCGATGGGGGTCGGCACGCCGCCGCCCAATCCCCCGCTGGTGCAGGCCATGCAGCTGCGGGTCCGGGGGATGTGAGCGCCATGGACGTCGCCTTCCCCTACCGCGTCGACGCCCGTGGCCGCACGGCGTCGGCCGCCTACGCCGACCACGTCCGGGACATGGTCGAGCTGGTCCTCTTCACCACCCCGGGCGAGCGGGTCAACCGGCCCGACTTCGGCTGCGGTCTGCTCGACCTGGTCTTCGCCGGAAGCAGCCCCGAACTCGCCGCGACCCTGGAGATGACCGCTCAGGCGGCCCTGCAGCGCTGGCTCGGCGACCTTCTGACGGTCGATTCCCTCACCGTGACCGCGGAGGAGGCGACGCTCCATGTGCGGGTCGCCTATGTGCTGACGGCCACCGGGGAGAACCGCACCTTGACCGTGAGCGGGGGGACCGGCTCATGACCGTGGCGGACGGGCGCCGGAGCCGTCCGGCCGGCATCGAGGACGTATGGGCGCACCCGGACCGGCGCACGCTGACGGTGACCTTCTCCGGGGTGCTGCCGCGGGGCGTGGACCGCACCCGGTTCGTGATCGAGGGCGGGCAGCGGGTCGTCGGCATTCGCGTGCTGCGGGTCGTTCCCGAGCGCGGCGAGGAGCCGGCTCCCGTCACGGAGGCCGGCGAGGAGCCGGCTACCGTCACGGAGGAGTCCGAGGGCGGTGCGCCTGCGAAGCGGTTCCGGTTGTTCCTGGACCGCCCCGGGGACGACTCCACCTACCGCCTGCGCGTCCTGGGGCGCGGCTTCCACGGCGCCCACGACCGGGCCGACTTCACCTTCCGCCGAACCGCCCGCCGGCCGCAGGACGCCCCCGCCCCGCCCCGGGCGCCGAGCCGCCCCGCACCCGCCATCGACTATCTGGCCAAGGACTACGCCAGTTTCCGCCGCCTCCTCCTGGAGCGGCTGTCCCTCACCCTGCCGCAGTGGACCGAGCGCCACGTCCCCGACCTCTGGGTCACCCTGGTGGAGCTGCTGGCCCATGTCGCAGACCGGCTCAGCTACCAGCAGGACGCCGTGGCCACCGAGGCGTACCTCGACACCGCGCGGCTGCGCACTTCGGTGCGGCGGCACGCACGCCTCGTCGGCTATCCGATGCACGACGGCTGCGCGGCCCGCACCGTCGTGTGCGTGGAGACGGCCGCGCCGCGGTCGGTGCGGACCGACCATCTGGCGTTCGCCGCGCAGCCGGATGACGCACTGCGCCCGGTCAGCGACCCCGTGCTGTCCGTCGAGGACCTCGCCTCGGGGTCGCATCCCGTCTACCGGCCCCTGGAGCGGCGCAGGATGTGGCTGCGTCCGGAGCACAACGGCATCCCGCTGTGGGCGTGGGGTCAGGACACGTTCCACCTGCCCGTCGGCACCACGCGGGCCGCGCTGCTCGACGTGGAGCGTGCGCTGGACCTCAAGCCCGGTGACCTCCTCGTCCTGGAGGAGCTGCAGGCCCCCGACGGCGGCGCGCCCGACCCCGGCCATCGGCAGGCGGTCCGGCTCGCCCGTGCCGTCCGGGACTACGACGCCGACCACGGCACGCCGGTCGTGAAGATCGCCTGGGCCGAGGAGGACGCGCTCACCTTCCCGCTGTGGGTGGGCAACCCGCCCGGGCCCGACGGCCGCAAGAGCGCGACCGTGGTGGCCCGCGGCAACGCGCTCCTGGTCGAGCACGGTCTGGAGAACACCTGGCTGCCCGGCGGCGACACGGACGAGCTGATCGAGGTTCCGCAGACGGCCCGTCCCTTCAAGGCGGAGTTGCGCGGCACACCCGTCACCTGGTCCCCTCCCCATCCCCGCCCGGCGGACCTGGCCGCGGCCCAGTCCCGGCACCTGCGCGGCCTCGCCGCCCGGGCCCGTGAACTGCTGCGCGACCTGCACCAGCAGGGCGACATCGACGACGAGGGCCGGGACCTCCTGGAAACCCTGTTCGGCGTCTCCGGCGTCAGCGACCCCCGCCGGGCCGCCCGTCTGCTCTCCCGCTTCGAAGACGTACTCGCCCCCCGGCTGCGCCGCCTGGAAACCCTCGCCCGCCGAGCCCGCTCCGGATACGTGCTCGACCCGGCCGAGGCCGACTGGGAGATCCGGCACAGTTGGGGTGCCCTGGCCGCAGAGGGCCTGCGCCCGGACAACCCGGCCCTGCACGGCCCCGCGAGCACGGCCCTGCGTCCCGATCCGCGCGAGGCGCTTCCCGCGGTACGCCTGGTGGAGGCGGAGGGTGCCCGGGCCCGGTGGGAGCCGCGCCGGGACCTGCTGGAGAGCGGCCCGCGCGACCGGCATG
The DNA here is from genome assembly GCF_004028635.1 of Streptomyces cyaneus. Lineage (GTDB taxonomy): Bacteria > Actinomycetota > Actinomycetes > Streptomycetales > Streptomycetaceae > Streptomyces > Streptomyces cyaneus. The sequence goes on from NZ_RQJW01000003.1 coordinate 444,990, forward strand.
TGGTCGGCGAGACCGACGACGAGGGTGTGCTCACCCTGCGGTTCGGCGACGACCGCTGCGGCCGGGCGCCCCGCCCCGGCAGCACGCTGCGCGCCGTCTACCGCGTGGGCAACGGCAGTGCGGGCAACGCGGGCAGCGAGGCCGTCAACCGGATCGCCCACCGCGACGGGGGCCTCGCGGGCCTGGTCACGCGGGTGCGCAACCCGGTGCCTGCGACCGGCGGCACCGATCCGGAGCCGGTGGCCGAGGTGCGGCTGGCCGCGCCCCGCGCCCCCTTCCGCACACTGCTGCGCGCCGTCACCGCCGAGGACTACGCCACGCTCGCCGAAGGCCGCCCCGGTGTGCAGCGCGCCGCCGCGGCGCTGCGCTGGACCGGCAGTTGGTACGAGGCCGACGTGGCCGTCGATCCGGCGGGCGGCGCCGTGCCCTCGCCGGAGCTGCTGGAGGACGTACGTGCCGCACTGCGCCGCTACCGGCGCATCGGCCACGAGGTCGTCACCCACCCCGCGCAGCTGGTGCCGCTCGATGTGGCGCTGTACGTCCTGGTCGACCCGCACCACGTCACCGCCGAGGTACGGCAGGCGCTCCAGCTCCGCCTCCTGCCGGGGGAGGCGGGGTTCTTCGACCCGGCGGCGCTGACCTTCGGCACCCCGGTGCGGGCCAGTGCCCTGGTGGCCGTCTGCATGGCGGTGCCCGGGGTGCGGCACGCCGAAGTCACCCGGCTGCGCAGGCTCCACGCGCCCGGGCCCGAGGCCGACGGCCCGGACGTGCCGCCCTCCGGGGAGCTGCGGCTGCGCCCGCTGGAGGTCCCGCGGCTCGACGGCGATGTCACGCGCCCGGAGAACGGGCAACTGGTGCTGCGGCTGCGAGGAGGACGATGACCGCCCCGGAGCCCCCCTCGACGCGGGTGTGGAACCGCCCCGGGCTGCCCGCGCTGTCGTATCGCGTCGGGACGTATCAGCAGTTCCTGGACGCGATGTCGGCCCGGCTTCCGTCGGCCGGGGACAAGCCGCCCGGCCCGGCCGGGGAGGAGCCTCCCCTGGCCGCGCTCACGGCCCGGGAACCCGACGACGCCTCGATCGCCCTGCTCGACGCATGGGCCGTGGTCGCCGATGTGCTGACCTTCTATCAGGAGCGCATCGCCAACGAGGGGTTCCTGCGCACCGCGACGGAGCAGGAGTCCCTGGTCCGGCTGGGGCGGCTGGTCGGGCACCGGCCGTGCCCCGCGCTGGCGGCCGCCACCCACCTCGCCTACACGCTGGACACCGGCACCTGCTGTGTCGTTCCGGCCGGCTCGCAGGTGCGCAGCGAACCGGAGCCCGGTGGGCTGCCGCTGGTCTTCGAGACCGCCAAGGACCTCACCGCGCGGGCCGACTGGAACCGGCTGCCCGTCCGCACCACCCGGCCGGCCGGCCTCGCGGCCGGGCTCGCCGTCACCACCGCGTCCGTCGACGTCGAAGGTGTCCAGCCCGCCCTGCGGCCCGGTGACCGTCTGCTGTTCACGTATCCGGACGCCCGGCTGAACGTGACCCGGGTGGTGGGGGACGTGGAACCGGACCCCGCGCGAGGGCGGACCGCCGTACGGCTGCGGGTGCCGGACGCGACACGGCAGTTGGACAGCGCGGTGGACGCGCTCCAGGAGGATGTGGAGGAAACCGCCCGTCGGGCGCCCTCGCGCGGCCCCTTCGAGGAGCTGCTGGCGCTGCTGCGGGAGGTGCGCGACCGCGCCGAGGAGCTGCGCGACCCGGACACCTTCGCGGCCCGGCTCGACCGCAGGCTGGGCCGGCTGCGCGAGCGGCTCGCCGACCTCGGCGGGGGCGACGACGCCGACGCGCTGGCCGAGCGGGCCGCCGTCCGGCTCGCGACGGTGCGGCACGCCGTGAGCCGGATGACCGAGGAGCCCACGCGGCCCACGTCGGCCGACGCGCAGGCGCTGCTGCGCGACCTCGGCAGTCCCGGCCGCCCGGTGCTGCACGCCGTGGACCCGCTGCTGCGGGCGCTCGACCGGAGCGAGCCCCCGCCGCGCACCCCGCCCGCCGTCGCCGATGCCCTGGGCGCCGGCTCCGACGGCCTGCCCCGCCTGCTGGCGGGCAACCGGCCAGGCCTCACCGCGTCCCTGTACGAGGCGCTGACCGCCGTATCCGTCCCGGCCGCCGCCCGGCCGGGTGTGCAGCGCTTCCGGATCACCGCAGTCCCCCTCGGTGCCTCCGTCCCGGACGACGACCGGGTGAGACGGCTGCTGCGCGCCGCCGTACGGTCACGGCCGGACGGCACCGCCCCCCTCGCGGCGGACGTCCTGCTGCTGGACGCGGTGCACGAGGAGATCGAGCCGGGCAGTTGGATCGCGGTGCGCGTGGTGGGCCGTCCGCGCACCCGTGTCCTGCGGGTCACCGAGGTCGGCCAACTGTCGGTGGCGAACGGGCAGGACGCCGTGCGGGTGACGCGGTTGCGGCTGGCCGGGGCGTGGACCGAGGACTGCGACGACATCGCCGCCCGGCGCGCGACCACCGTGTGGGCCGCGGGTGAGCCACTGGTCCTCGCCGCCCCGCCCGATCCGAGCGATGTGAAGGGCGACGCCCTCACGCTGGACGGCACCTTCGAGGGGCTCGCCCCCGGACGGCTGCTCATCGTCTCCGGGGAACGCACGGACGTCGTTCCCGGCGCCGGCACGGGCGTGCCGGGCTGCGAACTCGCCGTTCTCGCGGGCGTGCGCCACGCCTTCGACGACCGGCTGTGCACGACGCTGCAGCTGACCGCTCCGCTCGCCCACCGCTACCGGCGGGACACGGTCGTCGTACACGGCAATGTCGTCCCGGCCACCGCGGGCGAGACGGTGACGGAGATCCTCGGCAGCGGTGACTCCGGCCGGGCGGGCCAGGTGCTGCCGCTGCGGCAGGGCCCGCTGGTGTGGCTGCCGTCGGCGACCGCCCAGGGCGGCGAGGAGGCGCTGACCGTCCGGGTCGACGACGTGGCGTGGCGGCGCACCGTCGATCTGGGCGAGGCGGGCCCGACCGCCCAGGTCTTCCAACTGCGCCCGGGCCCGGACGGCAGGGCCGCCGTGGAGTTCGGCGACGGCCTGCGCGGCGCCCGGCTGCCCTCGGGCACCGAGAACGTCACCGCCCGCTACCGCGTCGGGGGCGGGCGGGCCGGCAATGTCGCGGCCGGGCGGATCAGCCAGGTGGTGAGCCGGCCGCTCGGCGTCAGCGGCGTCACCAACCCGCTGCCCGCGACCGGCGGGGCCGACGCCGACGGGCCGGCACAGCTGCGCCGGGCGATCCCGCTGCGGCTGGCCGCCTTCGACCGGCTGGTGTCGGTGCGCGACTACCAGTCCTTCGCGCGGGCCTTCGCGGGCGTCGACAAGGCCGTTGCCCAGCGCTGCACGGACGGCGGCCGTCCCGTCCTGCACGTCACCGTCGCGGCCCGCGACGACACCCCGCTGGACGCCTCCTCCTCGCTGCTCGCCGGACTGCGCACGGCACTGCGGCGCTACGGCGACCCCCGGCTGCCCGTGCGGGTCGAGCCCTGCGAGCGCGTCCGGCTGGTGCTGGTGCTCGGCGTGCGTACGGCCCCCGGTCATCTGCCTGACAAGGTCGAACGGCGGGTCCGTGAGGCGCTGGCCGCCCGACTGGGGTTCGCGGAGGCGCACTTGGCCCGGCCGGTGTACTTGAGCGCCGTCGTCGCCGCCGCGCACGGGGTCACCGGCGTCGACTTCGTGGACGTGGACGCTTTCGGCGGCATCCCGGAGGGCGCCGACCCGGCCGAAGTGGTCCGGTTCGTCACGCATCCCTCCGTCGACTCCTGCGTGCCCGCCCTGTCCGCCGGGCCGCGCGCGGTGCGCGACCTCTCCCCCGTCGGCGGCCCGCAGGATCCGGCCGCCGTCGTCGACGCCGCGCAGGCCCCCACGGTGCTCCTCGACCGCCGGACCGCACCGGGTCGGCCCGAGCGGCGGCCCCCGCGACTGGTGCTGCGCCCCGCCCAACTCGTCCTGCTGGACCCGGCCGTCCCGGGGACCCTGATCCTGCGGAGGATTCCATGACCCCGGACGAGCTGTATGACCTGCTGCCCGCCGTGCACCGCAGACGCGACGCGCAACAGGGCGGCCCGCTGCGCGCACTGCTGACGGTTGTCGCCGAGCAGGCGGCCGTGGTCCAGGAGGACATCGAGGGGCTCTACGACAACTGGTTCATCGAGACCTGCGACGACTGGGTGGTTCCCTACCTCGGGGATCTCGTCGGGTACGAGATGCTGCCCCGCATCGCCGCCGCCCTGTCGGACGACACCTCCCGGGCCACCGGGCTGCCGGCCGCCGCCGTGCCCCGCAGGGACGTCGCCGACACGGTCACGCACCGGCGCCGCAAGGGCACCCTGGCGCTGCTGGAGGACCTGGCGTCCGGCGTGGCCGGCTGGCCGGCCCGGGTCGTCGAGTACCACCGGCTGCTCTGTGTCACCCAGCCGGTGCGCCGCTACTCCACCGACGGCCGCGACGCCCGCCGCAGGTCGGCACGCGGTGCGCTGGTCGACGTACGCCGCGCCGGGGCACTGGACCGCCTCGGCGGCCCGTTCGACGACTGCGCCCGCACCGTGGAGGTGCCGCGCGCCGGTTCCGCCCGCCGCCCCGGCCGCTACGGGGTCCGGTCCGTCGGCCTGCACCTGTGGCGGCTGCGCACGTACTCCGTGACACGAGCCCCCGCGTACTGCCTGGATCGCGACCGGGCCTGCTACACCTTCAACGTGCTCGCCATCGACACACCCCTGTACACCGCCCCGGTGCCCGAGCCGTCGAGCGGTCATGTCGCCGACGAGACGAACGTGCCGGAGCCCATCGGCCGCAGGGCCCTGGCCGAGCGGCTCCACGACTACTACGGGCCCGGCAAGAGCCTGTGCGTGTGGACCGGTCCGGATCCGGACGGCGACGCCGTGCCGCCCGACCGGATCGTCGCCGCCGATCTGTCCGACTGGCGCTACCGCCCCGCCCGTGGGCAGGTCGCCGTCGACCCCGTGCTCGGCCGGCTCGCGCTGCCGCCGGGCACGGCTCCCGCCCATGGCGTCCGGGTGACGTACCACCACGCGTTCTCCGGTGACCTCGGCGGCGGCGAGTACCCGCGCCCCGAGCCCGCGACGACCGACGCGCCGGAGCGTTTCCGGGTGGGCCCCGGCGAGGACCATGCGAGCATCGCCGACGCGCTCGACCGCTGGCGCGCGGGGAAGCGGGCGCACGGCGGCAAGACGGAGGTGATCGTGGAGATCACCGCCAACGAGGTGTACGAGGACCTGACCGACATCCGCCTCGACCCTGGCGACCGGCTCACCCTGCGCGCCGCGGACGGGGTGCGGCCCGTCGTCCGGCTGAGGGGACGGCACGGCGGCGACCGTCAGCGCGCCCTGACCATCACGGGTGCCGGCAGGCCGACGGCGCGGATCGTCCTCGACGGTCTGCTGGTGACCGGCGGCAGCGTGCGAGTGCGGGGCGGGGTGGAGCGTCTCGTCGTGCGGCACTGCACGTTCGTACCGGGCTGGGTGCTGGAGGCGCGCGGCACGCCGCTGGCGCCGGGTGCGCCCGGGCTGGACATCGCCGACACTCCGGTGCGCACCGAGATCCACCACAGCATCGTCGGCGCCCTCTCGGTCGACGGCGGCGAGGAGAACCGCGTCGAGCTCTACGACAGCGTGGTGGACGCCACCGGGTCCGAGGCGACGGCGATCGGCGCGCCGGACGGCGGCCCCGCCGGCATCCTCCTCACCGCCCGCCGCACCACCGTCCTCGGAGCCGTGCACGCCCGGGCGGTCGACGTGCTGGAGGACTGCCTGCTGGCCGGCAAGGTGTCCGTCGAGCGGCGCGACCAGGGCTCCCTGCGCTTTTGCTGGCTGCCCGAACACTCCCGGACCCCGCCCCGCTTCCACTGCGAACCCGACCACTCCGGGGATCCGGACCGGGTGAGGTTGCGCTTCGCCGCCACCCGGTACGGCTCGCCCGACTACGTGCGGCTCGCCGACGACTGCACCGACGCCATCCGCCGCGGCGGCGCCAACGGCTGCGAGCCCGGCGCACTGCACCACCTCTTCCAGCCGCTGCGCGAGGACAACCTCCGCACCCGGCTGGAGGAGTACACCCCCGCCGGATGCGACACGGGGCTCTTCTTCGTCACCTGAGCCCACTGCAACGACCCCCGGCCGCTGTCCCCCCCCACCTCCCAACCCCCCTCGGCCCAGGCAGGAAGCACCCATGCACGGCGACTTCTCCCGCGTCATCTTCGATCCCGCCCGGCGTTTCTCCTCGGTCCTCTCCCAGCAGGGGCGGGTCCAGCTCGATGCCGAGATCAACGAGCAGACGGCGATCCTCCTGCACTACGTGCGCACGCTCGCCGCCGACCTGCTGGGGCCGGCCGCGTACCCGCCCGACAAGGACGAGGACGCCCTCGGCGGGTTCGGGGTCGACGGGTTCGACGGGGACACCTTCAGCGTGGCCTCGGGCCGCATGTACGTCGACGGCATCCTCTGTGAGTGCGACGGCACGGACTACTGGGACCAGCCCGACGGCCACCTCGACAGCGACCGGGACGACGACCGGCTGCCGTCCGGGCCGTTCCTCGTGTACCTGAGGGTGTGGGAGCGCCTGATCACCGCGGTGGAGGCGCCCTGGATCCGTGAGGTGGCGCTCGGCCCGGGCGGCCCGGACACGACCGCACGCACCCGCGTGGTCTGGCAGGTGTGCCGGCTGCCGCTGGAGCCCGGCTCCTTCCGGCCGGACATGCGCAGCGCCGCGGGCTTCCTGCGGGAGCGCATCCGGGGCGACTTCGAGCCGCGCGGCCTGCTCGCCGCCCGGACCAGGCGCCCCGACGAGGACGACCTGGCCCTGAGCGAGCTGCCCCCGTCCTCGGGCTACCGGGGGCTCGAGAACCAGTTGTACCGGGTCGAGGTGCACCGAGGCGGCAGGGAAGGGACGGCGACGTTCAAGTGGTCGCGGGAGAACGGCTCGGTCGTGCTGCCCGTCCGGAAGATCGAGGGTGCCGTGGTCGAGCTGGAGACGCTGGGCCGGGACGACAAGCTCGGTGTGGACATGGGCGACGTGGTGGAGATCGTCGACGACGCGGTGGTGTGCCGCGGCGCGTCGGACCGGCCCGATGCCCGGTGCGGGCGGCTGTACACGGTCCGTGAGGTCGACTACGCCGGATACCGGGTCGTGCTCGACTCCGAACCCGCCGACGACGCCGGGCAGCGCCGGTCCCTGCACCCCTTCCTGCGCCGCTGGGACAGCGAGTGCGGCGAGGAGGGAACGGCCCTTCCCGTACGGGAGGACACGTGGCTGCCGCTGGAGGACGGCATCGAGATCCGCTTCTCACCCAGCGACGAGTGGCCCCGCGTCTACCGCCGGGGCGACTACTGGCTCATCCCGGCCCGGGTGCTCACCGGGGACGTCGAATGGCCCCGCAGCCGCGAGGGCGAGCCGCTGCGGCGCCGCCCGCACGGGGTGCACTACCACTACGCCCCGCTCGCCTATATCGATCCACGCGGCGACGATTTCGAACTGGTCGACCTACGGGTGCCGTTTCCGCACCGGCGGTAGGCCGGCACGGTGGCCTGTCGGAGGTCCGGCGAAGAGGACTCAGCGTCCGGCGATGAAGAAGATGAAGATCATCCAGGCGGCGAACAGCAGGAGTACGACGACGGCCACGGCCCAGTGCGTACCGCGGGTCGAGACCTCGGCGCCGGTGGTCAGGTTGTACAGCCGCTTGACCCGCAGGGTGCCGCGTTTGGCCCTACCCTCGGCGCGCACCCGGTCCCCTTCGGTGACGGCCCCCTCGAAGGAGTCGCCCCGCATCTCCACCGGCACCAGCCGCACGGGGCGGCCTCGGCGGTCGTACACCTCCACGCGGAAGTTGCAGACGACGGTCGTGCCGGTGTTGCCCCCGCTGCCGCGGACCTCGGTGCGCAACTGCACGTTGCGCGCCACGCCCTCGACGCTGCCGCTGCCCTGGAGGGTGCCGACCGGGAGCCGGCGCGGCGGTTCCGGCTCAGGCTCGACCGGGGGGTTCCACGTGGGTGGTGGGGGGACGTACGGCCGGGGCGGAGGCTCCGGGGGCGGCGGTGGCGGTGGCGGCTGCCGCGTGAACACGGTCCTGGGCCAGTGGCGCCGCCGCCCTCGTGTCACCGTGTCCTGGTCTTCGGCGTACGCCGGCAGCCAGGCACCGCAGTTGCGGCAGCGCTGGGCGTCGGGCGGTGCCTCGGCTCCGCACCGGTCGCACGTCCAGGCGCCGTCCACCGTCGTGACCTATTCGACGCGGTAGGTGACGTAGTACGCCGAACCCTCCCCGGGGGACGAGGCGAGCCGGGCGATGGGGCCGGCCCCGCGCTCGGACTCCTCGATCCGGATCGAGCCCAGCAGGTCGTCGCCGGAGGCGCTGTCGTAGTCCCACAGGGAGAGGTTCTGCACGAAGTCCACCGGTACGCTCACTCCCAGCGGCTGTGTCTGGCCGGAATTCACCGAGCCCGTCGAGCCGTTGCCCGGCCAGATGGCTCCGTCGACGCCGCTCGAAGTGGTCGTCGTGATGTACAGGTCGTCCGGGTCGCCGCGGGCGGCGTCGATCGCCGCGATGGCCTGGGGGACCGACTGCACGAAGTCCTGCACGGAGCTCGCACCGACCTCGCTCAGCGGGACTCTGGCGGCGAGTGCGCCCAGTGCCTCGTTCACGGTCGCGTCGGTGCCGGTCGCCGCGTGGACGCAGTAGACGTCGAGAATCGTCGCGGTCGCGGTCATGGGTCTCCTCCAGTCGTGTTTGTCGTCTCGTGTTTGTCGTCTCGTGTTTGTCGTCTCGTGTTTGTCGTCTGCCTTGTTCCTGAGCCCCGCTGTCCCTAGACCCCCACGAGTTGCCGCCAGGTCTTGTTGCCGACGATGCCGTCCGCGGTGAGGCCGTTGTCGGCCTGGAACCGCTGCACGGCCTCCTGGGTGCGCGGGCCGAAGTTGCCGTCCACGACGAGGGGCGGGTCGCAGCCGAGGTCGTTCAGGCGTTGCTGGATGTTCTTGACGCCTTCCGCGACGGTGCCCTTGCGGGCGAAGGGCTGGTCCGCCGCCGTTCGTTCGGGGCGGCTGGGGTGTTCGGCGAGCCATTGCGCGACGTCTCCCGGCAGGTCGTCGGGGCCGTGCGCCGCTCCGGGCCGCCAGCCCTCCACCCGCCGGATCGCGTCGGCGAACGTGGTGAGCTGGTTGTCGTCCAGGGCGGCGAGGGCGGTGCCGGTACCGACCCCCATGGCGTCGGCGACCTGCTGGGCGTACCGCTGGGGGTCGTTGGACCCGTGCCCTGCCGGGGCGTACGCCTTCATCACCTCGAGGACGGTCTTGTCCCTACGGCGTGCGAGATAGCGGCGCACGGCCTGGAACCCCGTCTCCTCGTCGGGGAAGACGGCGAAAATGTCATTGTGTTTGCCGGGATACGCGCCGTAACTCACTGCTTCGCCAGAATTGACGATGTTCCCGGGATTCTGGTCGTTCCAGGCGATGCTGCCTCCCGTGCGCATCACGTCGTCGTAAAAGACATGGTCCACACCGAGAATGCTGATGACGTCGCCTGGCTCCAAGTCGGTCACGTTGGACCAGGTCATAACGGCCTCCGAGAGCCTCCGAGAGGCGGGAGCGCAGATTGGCTCCAGTATAGGCTCGGCCTTCTCGGGCAGCCACCGCAGTATTCGTTTCGCATTCCACAACTGCCTTTTCCCGGCGGGTGATTGCAGTCGCCATCGACAAGGCAGGACGGGAGACTGGAATGCGGTTGGGCCGGCGACTCGAACAAGGAGCAGGACAGGTGTCCGCATTCACCATCGACATGTCGAACCCGTTCCCCAGCGGCTTCACCGCCGGCTTGGGCGGACCCGGCACGGGGGGCCACCAGTCGCCTCACTGGTACATCCAGTACGGCATGGATCTCGGCGCCCCCGCGGGCACGGAGGTGCATGCCGCCTTCGACGCCCACATCACCAAGTTCAGCCCGCACGACCCTGCCACCGACAGCGGCAAGGTCTATGGCGCGCAGCTCTTCATGCGCTCCCCCAACGACGAGATGGGCGGCTTCTACACCCATCTCACCAACATCCCGGGCGGGCTGGGCGTCGGTACACAGGTCTCCCGCGGGGATGTGCTGGGCCAGGTCTACGAGTTCGCGGGCATCGACTCGCATCTGCACCTGGCGCTGGTCGAGATCATCGGCGGCGCGCCCAGTGGCACGTATCAGGGCGTGGACCTTTACCGCATGTTCCTGGACACGGCGAACTCCGGCACGGTCACGCCGGTCACCTTCAACCAGGACGGCTCGCCTCCCTCCCCCAACGGGGGCTGACCGCGTGACCGGCAAGCACGGCTGGAGACCTCTCGTCTCCAGCCGTCCACCGCGTCCGGTTCCGGGGTGGCGGAACCTACTGGACGAGCTCCCAGTCCTGTGAACCGTCACTGACCGCGTTCTGCAGGGTCAGGGGCGCGCCGGCGGTCGCACCGGTCAGGTACAGGCTCGTGTTCTTGACCGACTGCAACTTGTAGAACCCGTCGGCGGTCTTGATGAGGTTCCAGCTGCCCGTGGCGCTGTTGTCGACCCACTGGCCGATCCGTTGGCCGACCGTCGCGTTCCCGGTCCAGATGGCCGCCGCGCGGCCGCCCGACTTGTTCAGCAGGCTCACGCCACCGTTCGGTTCGGTGAGCACGTGCCAGTACTGGGTGTCCCCGTTCGCCACCGAACCGGGCGCCTCCAGGCGGACGTCGGGAACATCTCCGTTGCCGATGTTCGCATCGTTGGTCTTGTTTCCGGTGCCGATCACCTGGTCGGTCCTGCGGTTGACGAGTTGGTAGTAGGCGCCGTCGGAGTGGCCGAGGTCGACCTCGGCGAAGCGGAGTGTCGACGTGCCCTGGTTGTTGAGTATGGAGACGCGGCCGGTGCCCTCGACGTACTGAAGATTGCGGCTGTAGCCGGCCTGCGAGGTCGTCTGGTACTCCTTCCAGGCGCCGTCGCTGCGTCCGCTGTCGTTGACCCAGACGTTGCCGCTGCCGGAGGCGTTGTAGACCAGGCGACCACCAGGGAGCCTGATGATCACCGGGCTGCCGCCCGTCGCGAGGGCGCGGGAACCGGCGTCGAGCGGCAGTGAGGTGACGCCCGTGCCCGTGGCGGAGCCGAGGTAGAACTTCAACGGGTCATCGGCCAGCACGTATCGGGTATTGGCTCCGCCGGCCCAGTACTCGAAGGTCAGCAGCCACTTGCCGTCCGTCGTCCGGACGACGTTCGTCATGCCCGGCCGTCCGCCGCCGATCTCCGTCTTGCCGCCGCCCATGTCCTCGGTCAGCCCGGCGATGTCGACGACGGGGGCGCTCCACGCCGCGCTGCGGCCGTCCCAGGTCTTGTGGACGAGGATCTGGCCCTTGGAGTCCGTGGCGGTGTCGTTGGCCGGGTCCAGGGTGGGGACGCCGGTGGTCGCGTTGAATCCGATGTAGTCGTTCTCGTCGGAGTAGTAGCAGACGAGTCGACCCTTGTAGACCATCAGGTAGGGCTCCCAGAGGGGGTCCACCTGCTTGTTCGTGTTCGCGGCGGCGATGTTCTGGCCGGTCGCACCCGCACTGCCGCCCTGCCAGCCGCCGGTGGCGACGACGTTGACGACCTTCCACGTGGCGCCGTCGTCCGTGCTGGAGTAGAGGGCGATCGCCATGTCCCTGCGGTCCCCGTCGTTGGACGGCGTCCAGTTGGGGTCGGCGGCCTTGTGCTCCTTGTAGTAGTAGTCGTCGCCCGACACGACACTGGCGAGAAGCAGGGTGCCCTGCTTCAGGTTCCCGACGTCCTGCGGAAGGACATAGAGGTACGGGTTGGTCCAGTTGCTCGTGTACTTCGCGTACTGGGGGTCGCTGGAGAGGTACGCCGGGGCCTTGACCTCGGACAGCGGCTGCCACGTCGTCCCGTGGTCGTCGCTCTTGTACACCGGGAGCGTCTGCTTGTCCGCGCTTGCCGTCTCCGCGACGACCGTGGACTTCTCGAACGACGCGACCAGACGCCCGCTCGGCAGCTGAGCCGACTTCGGGTAGACCGCGCAGTTGCCCCGCCCTTTCAGGCACGGCTCGTTCCCGAGCTGGTACAGGGTGCCGCCGGTCGGGTTGTACGCCTGCGCGCTGCTCATGGGTATCGCCACCATCGCGGATGCCGCGACGACGGTGCCCAGCGCCCTTCTGAGCGTTCTTCTGTGCATTGCCTCTCCTTTGGGGATGGCCACGGTTATGCCGTGCCGGCGACCTTCGTCCTAAACCGCTGGTCCGTCTGTGGTTCCGTCCGCGGTGACGAACACCCGTACGTCCCACGCCTGAAGCTCCACCGCCGTGCCCGCGGGGATACGGCTGCCGCACAGGAGGTCGTGCAGCTCCACCGGGGCCGTCACGCGGGTCGGCTCCCAGCTCCAGTTGTGGACCACATGGATCCGGCGTCCCTCGGGGGACGTTCCGGTCGTCGCGGTGACGGTCTCCGGCAGGTCGCGCCAGCCGCTGATCGCGGAGGGCGTGAGCCATTGCGCCAGTGCGCGGGCGAGGGAGCGGCCGGGGATCGTGCCGACGTGGGTGACGCGGCCCGCACCGTGCCGGCGGGTGGTGATCGCGGGCCAGCGGCCGAAGTGCGGGTGGTCGTACGCGGCGAGGACTTCGGCGTCGGTGACGGTCAGGCCGTCGGCCCAGCGGGTTGCCGTCGCGTCCTGCGGCAGTTGGAGCGGGCCGCCGGGCACGGAGTGGACGGGGAGGTCGCTCGCGAGGTTGCTGAACTCGTCGTACGTGACGCCCGCGGCCTCGGCGAGGCGTCCGGGTTGCGGTTCGAGGCGGGCCCTTGCCTCATGGTCGGCGTATCCGGTGCGTGGGCCGAGGACCAGGTGCCCGCCCGCGTCGGCGTAGGCGGTGAGCCAGTCGAGGGTCGCGTCGGCGGCGAGGTACAACGCCGGTACGACCAGCACCGGGTGACGGCGTGCGGCCTCCCCCGGCGCCATGCCCTCCCGTGTGCCGCTCGGATCGTGCAATTGGTGGGCGTGCACGATCCGCACCTGGCGCCCCGCTTCGAACGCGCCGCGGTAGAAGGGATCGAGGATGCGGTGGTAGGCGGCGGGATCGGGCTCGCCGTCGGCGGTCGCAAGCGGGGGGTGCTTCTGCATCAGCCACTTACTGGGCGTCGAGTAGACCACCGTGATGTCGGCGTCCGGCTCGAGCCCCGCGACGAGCGGGCCGGCCTTGTCGAACTCGGCGCCCAGGCGGGCGAGTTCGGCGTAGGTGCGGCCTGGCTGTCCGCTGTGCGGCAGGACGCCGCCCCAGTAGGTCTCGGCGCCGAAGCGCAGGGTCTGCCACTGCCAGTACTCGATCATCCGCGCGCCGCGCGCCACGTGCGCCCAGGCGGCCTGCCGCCACTGGCCGTCGTAGCCGGGGCGGTTGTCCCAGGCGAAGCCGATGGAGTTCGCGTTGGTCTCGGTGACCAGGAAGGGTTCCTGACGGGAGGAGAACATCCAGTCGGCGGTCTGGTACATCGACCAGACGCCGGTGGTCTTCCAGATCTGCTCGTGGTCGTCGGGGGTGGGGTCCGGGAGCAGGAGGCCGTCCTGCATGTCGTAGTACGGGTTGCCGGAGGCGATGTCGAGCCGGGCGGACAGCTCGTCGTCCGCGACGCCCTGGCGGGTGTAGGAGATGCAGGTCGTGACGAAGTGCTCGGGGCGGGCGTACTCGCGGACGATGTCCGCCTGCCAGCCGATGAACTCGGTGACCTGGCGGGCCTGGAACTCCCGCCAGGCGACGTCGTACTGGGGCTGGGCGTTGCCGTCCGGCGTCCACAGGTCGGCCCAGTCGGAGAGTCGGTGGGACCAGTACACCAGGCCCCATTCGCGGTTGAGGGTCTCGACGTCCCCGTACTTGTCGCGCAGGTGGTCCACGAAGCGCTGGAAGACGCCCTGGTTGTGGAAGAGGTGCAGGCCGGGTTCGTTGTCCACTTGCCAGCCGATGACCGCCGGATGGTCGGCGTACCGGGCGACGATCTTGCGGATGACCCGCTCGGCGTGGAAGCGGAAGGCGGGGTGCGTGAAGTCGACCTCCTGGCGGGCGCCCCAGCCGAGGCGCCGGCCGGTGGCGTACTCGCCGGTGATCTCCGGGTACTGGCGGGCCAGCCACGGCGGTACGGCGTACGTCGGCGTGCCGAGGATGACGGAGATGCCGCGCTCGTGGGCGCCGTCGAGCACCGGCTGGAGCCAGTCGAGGTCGAAGCGTCCGTTCGTAGGCTCCCAGGTCGACCAGACCGACTCGCCCACGCGGATCACGGTGAAGTTCGCCTCGGCCATCAGGTCGAGGTCGGTCTTGAGCCGTTCGTCGGGCCGCAGTTCGGGGTCGTATTCGGGGGTGTACTCGTGGTAGTACGCGGCGCCGAACAGGACGCGGGCGGGTAGATCCGCCATGAGGGAACCTCCGGAAAGTGAGGGGGAGTTACTGCTTGACGCCGCCGGTGGCCAGGCCGCTCTGCCAGTAGCGCTGGAGCAGGAGGAAGGCGATGACGAGCGGCACGATGGAGAGCAGGGAGCCGGTCACGACGAGCGGCAGCATGTCGCTGCTGGCGCCGCCTCCCCCGTTCTGCGCCTGCGCGGCCCAGGAGGAGAGGCCGACCGTGATGGGGTACAGCTGCGGGTCGTTGAGCATGATCAGCGGCAGGAAGTAGTTGTTCCACGTCGCCACGAGCGTGAACAGCAGGACGGTGACCAGTCCGGGAGCGAGCAGCCTGAGCGCGATCCGGAAGAAGATCCGTGCCTCCCCGGCCCCGTCGATGCGGGCGGCCTCCAGGAGGCTGTCGGGGACGGCGTCGGCCGCGTAGATGCGCATGAGGTAGAGGCCGAAGGGGTTGACGAGCGAGGGCAGGATGATCGCCCAGGGGGTGTTGACCAGGCCGACCTTGGCGAACAGCAGATAGGTCGGAATCGCCAGCGCGGTGGCGGGGACCATGATGGCGCCGAGGACCAGATTGAAGGCGGCGCGGTCACCGCGGAAGCGGAACTTGGCGAACCCGTACCCGGCGGCGGCCGCCAGCAGCGCGGCGCCGACCGCGCTGACGACGGCGTACACGGCGGTGTTGAGCAGCCAGTCGACGAAGACGCCGTCGTCCTGGGTGAAGGTGGCCTTGATGTTCGCCAGGAGCTGCGGGGCGTCGGAGAACCACAGGCCGAAGCTGTTGATCAGGTCCTGGGTGCCCTTGGTCGAGGCGACCAGCAGCCAGAACAGCGGGAGGAGGAAGTAGGCCAGCGCCGCCAGCATGACGATGGTCAGTGGAGTGCTGCGACGGCGGGCCGCGGGCCGGTGCCGCGCGGGGGCGGTGGAGGCCGCTGCGGTCGTCGGCGGCTGCAAGGTGGTCGTCATGCGGCCCTCCTGCGGTTCGCGGTGAGCAGTACGACGTAGGAGGCGATGACGATGACCAGTCCGAGGAGGAAGGAGACCGTGGCCGCGTAGTTGAGCTGGTTTCCGGTGAAGGCGAGGGAGTAGGAGTAGAGGTTGGCGGTGTAGGAGCTGCTGATGACGTCCGGGGCGATCTTCATCAGCAGGTTCGGCTCGTTGAACAGTTGGAAGCTGCCGATCACCGAGAAGAGCAGGGTCAGCAGGAGCGCCGGCCGCAGCGCGGGCAGCTTGATCGACCAGGCGATCCGCCAGGCGCCCGCGCCGTCCATCGCGGCGGCCTCGTACAGGTCCTGCGGGATGGTGCGCAGGGCCGCGTACAGGATGATCATGTTGTAGCCGACGAACTCCCAGGTCACGATGTTCGCCAGGCTGACCGGCATCCAGCCCTCGCTGAGGAAGTGCGGGGCCGCCATGTCCAGCTTCCGGCTCAGCTGGGCGAACGGGCCGAAGTCGGGGCCGTACAGATAGCCCCACATGAGCGCGGCGACCACGCTCGGGACGGCGTACGGCACGAAGATGCCCAGCCGGATCACGCGGGCCAGCCGCAGCAGGCCGCTGTCGAGGGCGAGGGCGAACACCAGGGCCAGCAGCAGCATCAGCGGGACCTGGATCAGGAAGAACAGGGCCACGCGGCCGACGCCGTGCAGGAGGAGCGGGTCCTTGAGGGCGGTGACGTAGTTGTCGAGGCCGACGAAGACCGTGCCGCCGATGAGGCGTTGCTGGAAGAGGCTGAGGTAGGCGGCGTAGCCGAGCGGGGCGAGGAACAGCAGGAGGAAGAGGATCAGGAACGGGGCCACGAACAGGGGGCCCGGACCGCCGAACCGGCGCCGCGACGGCCCGGCTCGGCGCGGCTTCCTGGCGTATGCCGCGGTGGTGGCTGCCATGTCAGGCCCCCTTGACCGTGAAGCCCTGGTTCTTGGCGTACGCCGTCAGCCGCGACTGCCAGGTGCCGAGGGCGGCGACGGTGTCGGCCTGGTCGGCGAGGGACTTGCCGACGGTCTCGGTCCAGTCCTTCGCCGCCTGGTCCAGGAACGGCGGCCACTGGAACGAGGTCGGGACGGTGTCGCTGATGTCGGCGAAGATCTGGTTGACCTTCTGGCCGCCGTAGAAGGCGGGTGCGTCGCCGGTGAAACTCGGGTCCGCGAGCAGGGACTTGGTCGCCGGGAAGAAGAACTGCTCGGTGGCGAACATCTTGGCGCTCGCCGGGTCGCTGTTGAGGAACTGGGCGAACCGGGCCGCCGCGATCGGGTTCTTCGTGGCGCGGATGACCGCGGTCGTGGAGCC
Organism: Streptomyces cyaneus; assembly: GCF_004028635.1. Taxonomy (GTDB): domain Bacteria; phylum Actinomycetota; class Actinomycetes; order Streptomycetales; family Streptomycetaceae; genus Streptomyces; species Streptomyces cyaneus. The sequence goes on from NZ_RQJW01000003.1 coordinate 461,689, forward strand.
GCCCCAGTTGCCCGAGACCGGCTTGGCCGCGTCCCACTGCGGCAGCGGCGCCGCCCGCCACTTGCCCGAGGTGGACTTGGCCGAACCCGACAGGAACGCCGGACCCCAGGCCGCGGTGAGCCAGGTGGCGTACTTGCCCTTGTTGAACCCGGCGTACCACCCGTCGGTGAAGTCCGGGTCGGTACTGATGACGCCTTCCTTCGCGAGCCCGCCCCAGTACTCGGCGAGCTTCTTGGAGACCGCGTCGTCGACGCTGATGGAGAGGTCGCTCTTGCCGGAGGTGGCGTACGGCTTCGCGCCCGCCTGCCACAGCAGACCGTGCCAGGCGGCGTGCTCGTTCGCCGCGAGGTTGGTGAGGTAGACATCCGGGTCGGCCTTGTGGAGCTTGCGGGCCGCCGCAGCGAACTCGTCCCAGGTCTTCGGCACTTGGATGCCGTGCTTGTCGAAGATGTCCTTGCGGTACAGCATGCCCATCGGGCCGGTGTCCTGCGGGATCGCCCAGACCTCGCCGCCGGGCCCGCTGACCTGTCCCCACGTCCAGTCGACGAACTGGTCCTTCAGCGCCGTGGCGCCGTACGGGCCCAGGTTCAGCAGGCTGTCCGTGATCGTGAAGGTGGGGACCGCCTGGTACTCGATCTGCGCCAGGTCGGGTGCGCCCGTGCCGGCCTTGAGGGCGGTGCGCAGCTTGGTGTAGTGCTCGACGCCCTGACCGGCGTTGACGACCTTGACCTTGATCGCCGGGTACTTCTGCTCGAAGAGCGCGACCTCCTGCTGGATATCCGGGACCCAGGTCCAGAACGTCAGCTGGGTCGGGGTCTTCATCGCCTTGTCGATGTCGGCCTGGCTGACCGGTTCGGTGGCGGCTGAGGAGCCGCCGGACTCGCTGTCGCCGCTGCACGCGGCGAGCGCGGCACCGAGGGACAGCGCTCCGGTCGCGGCGAGGAACCGCCGCCGGCTCATGGAGGACGTGGGAACGAAGGATCGGGGCATGGTGGACTCCCGCCGATGGGCATAGGGACGGCACGCCTGGCGAGGGCGCGTCGCAGGGTGGGAAGGGAGAGGTGGAGAGATGGAGAGGCGTAAGGAGGAGCGAGGCGCGGACGTCGCTACCGGGGCATCGGGGTCGCCATGTTCGGGTGTGCGTCGCGCGGGCTGCGGCCGGCACGCGCGTCGCGTGCCTGACAGCGGAAGTCCACGGTCGTGGAAGGGTTTTGCGGGGCGGTGGGCGACCGCAGGGGGCTCGCCGCTCCGCCGTGGGCAGGCTCACCGCCCGACCGTGAGCGGATGCCGCTCGGGCCCGGGGGTGTTGCTCAGGAGGGGGGTGGGTGCTGCTCGGGCGGGGGCTGCTCAGTCGGCGGCGGGCGGTCCGTTCTCCCCGCCCGGCGGTGCGTGTGCCGAGTCGTTCGAGCGGGAGGGCGAGCGCCGCCCGCGTGCCGGTGCCTTCCGGCCCGCCGGGGGCGCGGTCGAGGCACGGACGACCAGTTCGATCGGCGGATCGTTGGCCGGCGCCGGCTCCGCGTCCGGTTTCTCGATGGCCTGCACCAGGAGCCGGAGCCCGTCGTGCGCCACGGCGTCGAACGGCTGGCGCATCGTGGTCAGCGGAGGAGTGACATAGGCGGAGACGGGGATGTCGTCGAAGCCGACGACACTCACATCGTCCGGCACCCGCAGGCCGGCTTCCGTCAGAGCGCGGATCACCCCGATGGCCATGTCGTCGTTGGCGGCGAACACCGCGGTGACGTCACCGGCGGAGGCGAGTTCGCGGCCCGCGGCGTAGCCCGAGGCGGCCGACCAGTCGCCCTCGAGGACGGGCGGCTGCTGCCTGCCGCGCGCCGACAGCGCCGCCCGCCAGCCCGCGAGGCGATCACGGGCGGCGAACCACCGCTGCGGTCCGGCGAGATGATGAACCGTCACATGCCCGAGGTCCAAGAGGTGTTCGGTGGCCGCCCGCGCCAGCGACTCGGCACCGACCCCCGCGGTCACGGCCCGGGGACCGCCGAAGGGCGCGGGCGCACCGAAGACGAGAACCGGCACGTCGACGCCGAGCGCGACCGATCCCTCGTCTCCTTCGTCGATCGGTTCGGATACGACGATGCCGTCCACGCCCTGCTCGAGCAGCGACTCCACGGCCCCGGCGACGCCTCCCGGGTCGCCCTCCAGCGTGTTGTACACCCGGAGCGCATATCCCGCGTCCCGGGCGGCCCGTTCGATGCCGATGAGCAGCGAGGCCGGCCCGTACAGGGCGGTCCCCAGCGTGACCACGCCGATGGTGCGGGTGCGGCCGGAGGCCAGTGCCCGGGCCGCGCTGTTCATCCGGTAGCCGAGCTCCTCGGCGGCTTCGAGGACCCGCCGGCGCACGTCGTCGGAGACGTAGCGCTCACCGTTGAAGACCCGGGAGACCGTCTTCTGGGAGACGCCGGCCCGCCGGGCCACGTCCACGGCACGCGGCGCAGCAGGGCTTGCGCCCTGTCCTCCCACTCGCGTCATTGCTGTCTCCCGATGTCCGGCGGCTCAGATCCTAGCGAGTCAGGGCCAGTCGCGAGGAGCCGTCGCCCTGTATGACTGCGCTGTCATGACTGCGGTGTCATATCTACGCAGTCGAACAGAAGGTGTCAAGACTTCGCGCAGCATCACGGCAACCCCGCGGCACGGCACGCACGCCGGACGAACATGCGGAGGCGCCATGGGCGAGCAGGTCGGACGGGACGAGCAGCACGGGCAGCCCTTGCACGTCACCTCACCGTCGGCAGGAGCGTTGCCCTCGGGGTGTGGTGAAGTGGGGATCATGACGACCAGTGACGCGATCGTGGTGCCAGAGCTGTACGCCGGCTACCCCCAGGTGGCCTTCGGCGGCTACGTCGCCGGCGTGTTGGCGGAGAGGTCCGGGGCGCAGGCGGTACGGGTGGACTTCCGAGGGCCGGTGCCGGTCGAGACGCCCGTGCGGATCGCCGAAACGGCGGGCGGAGGCGTGGAGTTGGGCGCCGCCGAGCGGCCCCTTGCCACGGCGCGTCCCGCCGAGTTGCTGCTCGACGCGCCGGCCGCGCCCTCCTGGGACGAGGCGGCCGCCGCGGCCGAGAGGTTCCGGGCGGCGCCGCCGTCGGGTGTGGTCGACTGCTTCGGCTGCGGCCTGCGCGCCGCTGACCGCGGTCTGCGGGTGCACGGCACCCCCGTGCCGGACCTCGGCCTGGTGGCCTCCGCCTGGATCCCGTCCCGCGCTTTCGCCGACCCGGACGGCCTGCTCCCGCCCCCACTGGTCTGGGGCGCCCTGGACTGCCCGGGGCACTGGGCGGGCCGCTTCCTGGGCACCCAGCAGCCGGGCGCGGTCACCGCCAGCCTCACGGGCACCATTCTTCGGCCGGTCGCCGCGGGTGAGCCGTACATCTCGTACGCGTGGCTGCTGTCGGAATCCGGCCGCAAGCACATGATGGGCGTGGCGCTCGCCACGGCCGAGGGCGAACTGTGCGCCGTCTCCGAGTCATTGTGGATCGATCCCCGGCCTGCTCCCTGAAGCCGCCGCCGTGCCCGGCGCGCGCACGGTCGCCTCGTACGTCTTGACAGCTTCCGCTCCCGCCCCCGGAGGCGCGGCGACTCCTTCGGCTGCTCGAGCGCCGGGCACGCCCAGGAACACCCGCGCACGTGACCTTCACTGCCGCAAGGTCGATACTGCCGACAGTAGCCTTTCCACCGACCGCCAAGATCAACTCCTGACCGAATCCCTTCTGACCTGCTAAAACGCCGCCTCACCCCCATCTGCCGGCTTCACCACCCCATCTGCCGGCTTCACCAGGAGGTACCCATGAAGATGCTGATCAACGTCGCGGAGAGCGTCGTCACGGACGCGCTGCGCGGTATGGCGGCCGCCCATCCCGAGTTGGTCGTCGATGTGGAGAAGCGCGTCATCGTACGGCGGGACGCACCCGTCGAGGGGAAGGTCGCCCTCGTCTCCGGTGGCGGGTCGGGGCACGAGCCGCTGCACGGTGGATTCGTGGGGCCGGGGATGCTGTCGGCGGCCTGTCCGGGTGAGGTGTTCACCTCGCCGGTGCCCGACCAGATGGTGCGTGCCGCGGCCGCCGTGGACAGCGGTGCGGGTGTGCTGTTCATCGTGAAGAACTACACGGGTGACGTCCTCAACTTCGACATGGCCGCGGAACTGGCCGAGGACGAGGGCATCCAGGTCGCGAAGGTGCTCGTCAACGACGACGTGGCGGTCACCGACAGCCTCTACACGGCCGGCCGGCGCGGCACGGGCGCGACACTGTTCGTGGAGAAGATCGCCGGTGCCGCGGCGGACGAGGGGCAGCCGCTGGAGCGGGTGGAGGCGATCGGGCGGCAGGTCAACGAGAACTCCCGCAGCTTCGGCGTCGCCCTCAGCGCCTGCACCACCCCCGCCAAGGGCAGCCCCACCTTCGATCTGCCGCCCGGCGAGCTGGAGTTGGGCATCGGCATCCACGGCGAGCCGGGCCGGGAGCGGCGGGCGATGATGACGTCGGGTGAGATCGCCGACTTCGCCGTGGGCGCCATCCTGGAGGACATGCCCCCGCGCAACCCGGTCCTCGTCCTGGTCAACGGCATGGGCGGGACACCGCTGTTGGAGCTGTACGGCTTCAACGCCGAGGTCCAGCGGGTGCTCGCCGAGCGCGGTGTCAACGTCGCCCACACCCTCGTCGGGAACTACGTCACCTCGCTCGACATGGCCGGCGCCTCCGTCACCCTGTGCCAGGTGGACGAGGAGCTGCTGCGGCTGTGGAACGCGCCGGTGAAGACGCCGGGGCTGCGGTGGGGTATGTGATCCGGAGCCGGACGCTCGCAACGCACCCGTCACGCAAGGAGATCCAGTGCTCGACGCCGATTTCTTCCGCCGTTGGATGACGGCGACCGCCGCTGCCGTCGACCGTGAGGCGGAGCGGCTCACCGCCCTCGACTCGCCCATCGGGGACGCCGACCACGGCAGCAATCTGCAGCGTGGGTTCAACGCCGTCACGGCGGCGGTGGAGAAGGAGTCCCCGCAGACACCCGGTGCGGTCCTGATGCTCGCCGGGCGGCAGCTCATCTCGACCGTGGGCGGGGCGTCGGGACCGCTCTACGGGACCCTGCTGCGCCGGACCGGCAAAGCCCTCGGGGAGGCCGGCGAGGTGAGCGAGGATCAGTTCGCGCAGGCGCTGCGGGCCGGGGTGGACGCGGTCATGGCGCTCGGCGGGGCGGCGCCGGGCGACAAGACCATGATCGATGCGCTGGTGCCGGCCGTGGACGCGCTCGGCGACGGCTTCACCGCGGCACGGGCGGCCGCCGAGGAGGGCGCCCTGGCCACGACGCCGTTGCAGGCCCGCAAGGGACGGGCGAGTTATCTCGGGGAGCGCAGCATCGGACACCAGGATCCCGGGGCCACGTCCTCGGCGCTGCTGATCGCGGGGCTGGTGGAGGCGAACGGTGAGTGACGAGAAGGTGGGCGCCGAGAAGGCGGGTGACGACAAGAGCGAGCGGCTCGTCGGCATCGTGCTGGTCTCGCACAGCGCGCAGGTGGCCGCGTCGGTGGCCGAGCTGGCGCTGGGACTCGCGGGCGGCGGAACGGCGGTGCCGGTGGCCGCGGCGGGCGGCACCGAGGCGGGCGGCCTCGGCACCAGCGCCGAGCTGATCGCCGCGGCGGCGGCAGCCGTGGACCGCGGCGCCGGAGTCGCGGTCCTCACCGACCTGGGCAGCGCGGTCCTCACCGTCAAGGCCCTGCTCGCCGAGGGCGACGAACTCCCGGACAACACACGTCTGGTGGACGCACCATTCGTCGAGGGCACGGTGGCCGCGGTCGTCACGGCGGCCACGGGCGCCGACCTCGCGGCGGTGGAGGCGGCGGCCGCGGAGGCGTACACCTATCGGAAGGTGTGAGGACGAGCTACGGCAGCCGCCGCACCACGGGCCCCTCGGCCGTGTCCCGTGCTACGGGCTACGGTTCGCGCGCCGCGGGGCCCCACGCCCACGAGCCCGCCGCCCCTTACGCGACCCCCTCCGCCGCAACCCCCAGCGCCGACCGCAGCGTCGCCGCCAGTTCGGTCTGTGCAGTCGCCCGGTCGGGGCGAATGTCGGCGGTGTGCCAGGCGTAGTGTTCGACCGCCGCGCGCAGTGCCGCGTTGAGCGTCGCCGCCTGGATCCTCGGGCGCAGATCCTCGGCGGACAGGCCCGCGCGTTCGGCGAGGGCGCGGGCGAACGCCGGTTCGGCCTCGTCGTACGTCTGGAGCCAGATCGCGCGCAGGCCGGGCTCGGTGCGGGTGAGCCGCACCAGGGCCCCCACGGTGGCGCGGTCGGGTCCGGCGAGCAGGCGGTCCTCGACCGCGAGTTCCTCGTCGAGGAGTTCATCGAGGGGCTGCCCGGGGCGCCACCGCCGCAGGCAGTCGGCGATCAGGTCGATACCGGCCGAGAACAGCGGCCGTACGCAGCTCTCCTTGCTCGGGAAGTAGCGCCACACGGTGCGTGCGGAGACACCGACCGCCGCTCCGATCTGCTCGCCCGTGGTCGCCGCCACGCCCTGGGTGACGAACAGGTCCACCGCCGCCCGCGCGATCTCCAGCCGGATCTCGGCCTTGCGCTCCTCGGTGAGGGGCGGTCGTCCCGTAGGTCGCCTCGTACGTCCACGGGTTGCGGTCATGTTCTCCTCCGGCCGGCGCTGCTCGCTCTCCCGGAATTCTCTCCCGAAATTCTCCCCGAAGACTTTATGTCACCGAGAGACATTAAGTCGTAGGGTGGGCTCCCGGGCGTGTTCGACAGGCAGCCCTCGGACTCACGGATGGGAGTACCTCATGACCGGCGGACTGAACGGACGAAGCGTCATCGTCACCGGAGCGGGTTCGGGCATCGGGCGCGCGGCCGCGCTGGCCTTCGCCAAGGAGGGTGCCCGGGTCGTGGCGGCGGACCTGAACGCCGAGGGCGCGCAGGCGATCGTCAAGGAGATCGAGCAGGCGGGCGGCGGCGCGGTCGCCGTGGTCGGCGACCTGAGCGAGCAGGCCGTCGTCGACCAGGTCGTCGAGACCGCCGTCGAGCGCTTCGGCGGTGTGGACGTCCTGGTGAACAACGCCGGGATCATGGACCGCATGTCGGCACTGGCGGACGTCGGCGACGCCGAGTGGGAGCGGGTCATACGGGTCAACCTCACCGCCCCCTTCCTGCTCACCCGGGCGGTCCTGCCGCACATGCTCCGGGCGCGCCGAGGTGCCATCGTCAACACCGCGTCCGAGGCCGGCCTGCGCGGCAGCGCCGCGGGCGCCGCGTACACGGCGTCCAAGCACGGCGTGGTGGGGCTGACCAAGTCCCTTGCGGTGATGTACCGCAAGCAGGGAATCCGCGCGAACGCCATCGCCCCGGGCGGCACTCAGACCGGCATCGTGGTGGACGCCGCGCAGGACGCGCACGGACCGGCGGCGCTCGGCCCGCACTTCGTCAACCTCGGCAGGATCGCCCAGCCCGAGGAGCAGGCCGCCGCCATCGTGTTCCTCGCCTCGGACGCGGCGAGCAACATCAACGGCGTGGTCCTGCCGGTCGACGACGGCTGGTCGGCGGTCTGACGTCCCCTCACTCGCCGTCCCCACACTGGCCGTCCCCACACTGGCCGTCCCCACACTGGCCGTCCACGCCATCGTCTACCGCGCACGAATCAGCAGCCGCGCGCACAGTTGCCGTACACGGATCACCAGTCGTACAAATCAGGTGCCGTACGCGCATCAATAGCCCGGCACGAATCGCTTCCCGTGCACGAACTCCCTCGCCAACCTCTCCCCGGCCGTCACGGCGGCCGCGTGGTCCTCGATGGGCGTCACCTGCGTGTCCCTGAAGACGATGTAGGTGACCCCGGAGGCCGTGCCGCCGCCGTGCGGGTCGGGCGAGATGCCTAGGGCCTCGGCGGCGGCGTACGACGCCTCGCCGATCATGTCGTTCGGGCCGACGTCGCCGACGACCGCGTACCGCACCCGGCCCTGGTACACGACCGCGGCGACCGAGCCGCCGCGGATGCCGTGGTCAAGTGGGTTCCAGAGGCGGCTCGGAGCGGGCACGACGATGTACGGGAGATGTTCGGCGCTCAAGTGGCGGCCGTCGGACTGCTGATAGGCCGTCGCGGCGGAGAAGTACGGATCGGTACGGCGGTTGCAGTGGCGGGTGCGCTGTCCGTCGCAGTCGATGTCCATGTCGGCCTTCCAGAACACCGCGTCCCCCGCCTCGCAGACCCGGATCGTCGCGGGCGCACCGCTGTCGCTGCGGTAGCGCCCCTGAGAGACGGCGGCGCACTCACGCACCCTCGACAGCAGGTCAGCGGCGCTGACGTCGGCCTCACGGTGGGCCGTTGACCCTTCCGGCACGGGCGGCGGGGTCGGGGGCGGCATCGTCGGGGCGAGCAGGGCGGCGCCTGCCGCGGCCAGCGTCAGCGAGTGGAAACGCACGATGGGGAACCCTCTCGTCGAGGAACACCGACGGACACGCAGTCCGTCCGATGCTGTGTCGATCATGCTGCCACCAGCGGAGCCTTACGGCGTGCACCCCGACGACACGACGACACGACGATCGTTCCCGAACTTCCGGCAGGAGCCGGGGGCCTGAGCCCACGGACGGGACCCCGGCCCCTCGGCCGCCCCGCGTCCGGCACGGGATCAGCGACGACAGCGGCCCATGCCGGTGGCGCGAACTCCCATTCCCTCATGGGGAGTTCAGCCGTGAGGGGCTTCAGCATACGTAACGCCGCTGGCCGTTCACCAACGACCGCCCTCTTGAGGTGATCGCGTCAGCAGCGCGATAGTGGAGCCCTATTGGTCCGGACCATTTCCGCCAGTTGGCCCCGGGAGGCAGAGTCGTGCGACGCGTTCCCGTCCTCGTGCCCGTGCTCTGCGCAGTGCTCGCCCTGCTCTCGTCCTGCGCGTGGAGCGGGACGGAAGAGGAGGGCGGCCGACTGCCCGCGGCGCCCACCGGTGTCACGGCCGACGCGGGCAGCGCGACCAGCGTGCACGTCATGTGGAACGCGGTCGCCGCGGGCCGCGGCATCCGTGGCTACGAGGTGTATCGGGGACCCACAAAGGTCAAGGAAGTGCCGGGCTCTGCACACATGGTGGATGTCACCATGCTCAGACCGTCCACCGCGTACGCCTTCACCGTGCGAGCCCGTGACACCGACGGACGGCTCGGGCCGCCGAGCAAGGAGGTCCGGGCGACGACTCCCGCCGACGTGGCCGCCGACCACTCCGCCCCGACTCGTCCGGGGCGGGCCGAGGGCCGAGCGGTCGGCAGCCGGGCGGTTCAGCTGTCGTGGTCCAGTGCGACGGACGACCGGGACGTGGTGTCCTACGACATCTATCAGGGCGACACAAAGATCCACGGTGTGGGCGGAAACCAGACGGCGACCGTGGTCACCGGACTGCGGCCCGGCACCCGCTACGCCTTCACCGTCCGGGCCCGGGACGCGGCCGACAACCTCTCGCCCGCCACGGCAGCGGTCCACGTCACCACGCCCGGCACCGACGACGGACGCGGCACCGCACCGACCGACTTCCGGGCGACGACCCGTCGCGCGGACGGGGCGTACTACCTCGATCTGAGCTGGGTTCCGCCGCGCACGGACGGCGTGGTCGCGGAGTACCAGGTCGAGCTCGACGGCCGTCCGGCCACCTCACTGGTGTACGGCGGGAGCGCGCCGCGCGATCGGGCCACGTACAGCTTCTACCTGGGCCGGGAGGCCGGAGTCGGTCACCGGGTGCGGATCCGGGGCAGGTTACCGGACGGCACCTGGGGCGGCTTCTCGGCGCAGCGGACGGTGACGACCGGCGGGCGGGGCTGACGTCCCCCTCCGGCGTCCCCCGGATGCAGCAACCGGTCACCTGTCCGGCGGAGGTCCGCATGCGGGACGGATCCGGGGCGCGTTGGCTGCCCCTGAGGCAGCACGGGCGTTCCCGACCCTCGGCGGCGCAACGGACGTACCGCCAACCGTGCCGCCGGAGGGCATCACATGCGCAAATCATTGCTATTCCTCCGCTCGGGCCTGACCGTGGCAGCCGCCTCCGCTCTTCCCTTCACCCTGGCCGCCGGTCCGGCCGCCGCGGTCTCGGGGATCTCCGTGAGCACCACCGGGTCCACGGTCTCCGTCACGACCAGCGCCTGCACGAACGTCAACGGCAGCTGGGGCACCGCCTCGCTGCTCAACAGCCGCCAGGCGAACTTCGCTCAGGGGCGCCAGGTCTCCCTGTCGGGGACGGCCGCGCTGCAGTCGGCGGCCTGGTCGGGCGTGAGCCCGGGCACGTACACCGTCATCGTCGTGTGCTCCAACGGCTCCACGGCGGGCACCCAGTCGGTCATCGTCACGGCCCCCAGGGTCTCCGCCACCGCCTCGCCGTCGCGCGGCGTCATGGGCGGCATGGGCGGTGGCAGCAAGGACTACGGCACGCTGACGTTCGTGGCGGGCGGCGCCCTGGTGGGCACGGGTGTGCTGGCCACGGCGGCCTGGGTCATGCGCCGCCGTTCGAAGCCGTACCGGCTCTGAACGCCGTACCGGATCCGAAGGCCGTGCGGGCTCCGAAGGGCCCTCGGCTCACGCCGGCTCGTGGGGCGGCAGTTCCGCGAACTCGTCCAGAGCGCGTGTGAGCCACTGCGTCCAGAAGGTCTCCAGGTCGATGCCGGCGCGCAGCACCAGGTGCCGCAGCCGGTCCTGGGAACTGTCCTTGCCGGGCGGGAAGTCGCGCTTCTCGATCTGCTCGTACTCGGCCAACTGCCGCCGGTGCAGATCGAGATGGCGCCGCAGATCGGCCTCGATGCCCTCGGTGCCCACGACGGCCGCGGCACGCATCCGCAACAGCAGCGTGTCGCGGTGCGGCCTCGGGTCCTGGGACGCGGCGGTCCAGCGGGCCAGTTCGGCGCGGCCCGCGGGCAGGACCTCGTAGCTCTTCTTCTGCCCGCGGGCCGGCTGTGCGCTCGGCAGGGTGCGGATGAAGCCCTCGGCCTCCAGTTTTCCCAGCTCGCGATAGATCTGCTGATGCGTCGCCGACCAGAAGTACCCGATCGACTTGTCGAAGCGACGGGTCAGCTCCAGCCCCGAGGACGGCTTTTCGACCAGGGCGGTGAGGATCGCGTGCGGGAGTGACATGGGCTCATCCTAGGTACGGCCCTTGGGGCCTGAGCAGTGCCGGAACGGTCGCTAGAGGCTCGCTGCCAGCTCCGTGCCCTGCTTGATGGCGCGCTTGGCGTCCAGTTCGGCGGCCACGTCGGCACCGCCGATGAGGTGCACGCTGCGGCCCGCGGCGAGCAGTGCCTCGTACAGGTCGCGACGAGGCTCCTGCCCGGTGCACAGGACGATGGTGTCGACCGCCAGAACCGTGCTCTCCTCGCCGACGGTGACGTGCAGTCCGGCGTCGTCGATACGGTCGTAGCGCACGCCCGGGACCATGGTGACGCCCCGGTGCTTGAGCTCGGTGCGGTGGATCCAGCCGGTGGTCTTGCCGAGGCCCGCGCCGACCTTGGTGGTCTTGCGCTGGAGCAGGTGGACGGTGCGGGGCGGGGCGGGGCGCTCGGGGGCGGCCAGGCCGCCGGGGCCCGTGTAGTCCATGTCGACGCCCCACTGGCGGAAGTACGTCGCCTGGTCCTCGCTCGCCTTGTCGCCGCCGTCGGTGAGGAACTCGGCGACGTCGAAGCCGATGCCGCCCGCGCCGAGGACGGCGACGCGCTCGCCGACGGGGACGCCGTCGCGCAGGACGTCGAGGTAGCCCACGACGCTCGGGTGGTCGATGCCGGGGATGTCGGGGGTGCGCGGGGTGACGCCGGTGGCGACCACGACCTCGTCGTAGGCGGCGAGGTCCTCGGCCGACACCCAGGTGTTCAGGCGCACATCCACGCTCTGCCAGTCGAGCTGGTGGCGGAAGTAGCGCAGCGTCTCGTCGAACTCCTGCTTGCCGGGGACCTTGCGGGCGACGTTCAGCTGGCCGCCGATCTCGCTCGCGGCGTCGAACAGCGTGACGTCATGGCCGCGTTCGGCCGCGCTGACGGCGCAGGCCATTCCGGCGGGTCCCGCGCCCACGACCGCGACGCGCTTGCGCCGCCGGGTCGGGGACAGCGTCAGCTCGGTCTCGTGGCAGGCGCGCGGGTTGACCAGGCAGGACGTGATCTTGCCGCTGAAGGTGTGGTCGAGGCAGGCCTGGTTGCAGCCGATGCAGGTGTTGATGGCCTCCGGCTTACCGGCTGCGGCCTTGGCGACGAAGTCGGGGTCGGCGAGCATCGGGCGGGCCATCGACACCATGTCCGCGCAGCCGTCCGCCAGCAACTCCTCGGCCAGTTCGGGCGTGTTGATGCGGTTGGTGGTGACGAGCGGGACCGACACCTCGCCCATCAGCCGCTTGGTGACCCAGGTGTAGGCGCCGCGTGGCACGGAGGTGGCGATGGTCGGGATGCGCGCCTCGTGCCAGCCGATGCCGGTGTTGATGATCGTCGCCCCGGCGGCCTCGACGGCCTTGGCGAGCGTGATCACCTCGTCGAGGGTCGACCCGCCGGGCACGAGGTCCAGCATGGACAGCCGGTAGACGATGATGAAGTCCTCGCCGACGGCCTCGCGCACCCGCCGGACGATCTCGACCGGGAAGCGCATGCGGTTCTCGTACGAGCCGCCCCAGCGGTCGGTGCGCCGGTTGGTCTGCGTGGCGATGAACTCGTTGATGAGGTAGCCCTCGGAGCCCATGATCTCGACGCCGTCGTACCCGGCCTCCCGGGCGAGGCGGGCGGCACGCGCGTAGTCGTCGATGGTCCGCTCGACCTCGGCGTCGGTGAGCTCGCGGGGCGGGAAGGGGCTGATCGGCGCCTGGAGCGGGCTCGGGGCGACGAGGTCCTGGTGGTAGGCGTACCGGCCGAAGTGCAGGATCTGCATCGCGATCCGGCCGCCCTCGCGGTGCACGGCCTCGGTGATGACCCGGTGCTGCTCGGCCTCGGCCTCGGTGGTGAGCTTGGCGCCGCCCTCGTACGGGCGGCCCTCGTCGTTGGGCGCGATGCCGCCGGTGACGATCAGGCCCACTCCCCCGCGCGCCCGCTCCGCGTAGAAGGCGGCCATGCGCTCGAAGCCGCGCTCGGCCTCCTCCAGGCCCACGTGCATGGAGCCCATGAGGACGCGGTTGGGCAGCGTGGTGAAGCCCAGGTCGAGCGGGCTCAGCAGGTGCGGGTAACGGCTCATGGGGCCCCTCCGTGCGCGGTGTCTTGCCTGACGTAGTTGTAGAGGACCGCGAGCCGTTTATGCAACTAGTTGCACAACCGGGCTGGGGTGACACGGGCCACTCGTACCTCCGGGCGGCTGCGGGTCGCGGGTGGTTGCTCGCGCAGTTCCCCGCGCCCCTTGAGGGCGTGCGGCGGACGCACCTTCAGGGGCGCGGGGCGGTGTTCAATGTGCGGCTACCGCCGCGTGGGCGCGACCAGCCCCCACGCACCCGCGGCCGCCGCACATCCACAGCCCGCCCCCACATCCGGCTTCGGGCACAGTGACCCCATGACCACACACGCCGACATCATCGACCTCGCCCAGCAGCTCATCCGCTGCCCCAGCCGCGCCGGGATCGACGACTACGGCCCCGTACTCGGTGTCCTGGAAGACTGGCTCGCGGGGCGTGAGCTGCCGTATCGCCGCCTCTACGGCGACACGGGCGGCGCCGTCGGCCTGCTGATCGAGATCGCGGGCGACCGGCCCGGCCGCTGGTGGGCGCTGGACGCCTGTGTCGACACCGCGCCGTACGGCGACGAGGCCGCCTGGTCGTTCACGCCGGACTCCGGCGAGGTGGTCGACGGCTGGCTGCGCGGCAGGGGCGCCGCGGACTCCAAGCTCGCCGCGGCGATGTTCTGCGGCATCGCGGCCGAGTTGCACGGGCGGGCCGGCGCCCTGCACGGCGGGCTCGCGGTGCTGCTCGACGTCGACGAGCACACGGGCGGCTTCGGCGGTGCTCGCGCCTACCTGGCCGACCCGGAGGCGGTCCGCCCGTCCGGGGTGATGATCGGCTACCCCGGGCTCGACGAGGTCGTGATCGGCGGGCGGGGCCTGTGGCGGGCCACGGTCGCCGTGCACGCGGCCTCGGGCCACTCGGGCTCGCGCCGTACGGCACCGGGTGCCGTCTCCCGCGCGGCACATCTCGTACGGCTCCTGGAGGAAGCCGAACTCCCGGGCACGGAAGGGGAGTTCCCCTTGCCGCCGAAGCTGACGGTGACCTCCTGCCACGGCGGTCAGGGCTTCTCGGTGGTGCCCGACCTGTGCGAGCTGGGCATCGACATCCGCACTACTCCGGCCTTCGATGCCGGCTCCGCCGAGCAGCTGGTGCGTGCGGCGGTGGGCGAGCTGGACGTACGGGTGCCCGCCCCACGGCCGACCACGATCACCCCGGTGGCCGCCTGGCCGCCCTATCGACTGGTGACGGACGAGCAGCCCGCCGCCGCGCTGCTGGATGCCGCCACCCGGGAAGGCCTGGCCGTGCGGCCGAAGACCGCCGGTCCGTCGAACATCGGCAATCTGCTGGCGGGTGAGGGCATCCCGGCCACGGCGGGTTTCGGAGTGCGCCACGAGGGGCTGCACGGCGTGGACGAGCGGGCCTGCCTCGAGGACCTGCCCGCCGTCCACGCCGTCTACCTGCGTGCCGTGCTCAGCCTGCTGGGCTCGCCATGACCGAGCCCCTCATGGCTGGACTCGTCATGAGCCGCGGCTCTCCAGCACCACGTGCAGCTCCCTCTCCTGGTCGCCCGAGGCCGAGGACAAGTCGTGCACCGTGAACAGGGAGTCCAGCGCCGTACGGAGCCGTTCGATGGCCCAGTAGCCGCCCTGCGCGTCGGCCTCGACGGACGCCGAGAGCCGGGCGGGAGGCGGGCACTCGTGCGTGTCCGTGACCTCGAACGTGCCGAGCCACACCATGGGCCGCGTCTCATGGAGCTGCTGCGGCACCTCCTCGGGGCGCCGGTCGGACTCGAAGCACGTGCACAGCGTGTCGAAGACGATCCGGGCGTCCTCCTTACTGCATCCGCTGATCTCGACGGAGACGGGCTCCTCGTGCAGTCGTTCACGGTCCATCGTGATCGCTCCTCTCGTGGCCGCACCGCGCTACCACGGGTTGCCCGCGGAAGCGGACCCCAACCCCAAGAAAAGCACCACGGGCCGCAGAGCACTACCGGCGGAACCGCCCCGTCCGCGCCTCAGCCGCGTGTGAAGCGGTACGTCTTGCTGTCCGTCAGCACGCAGAAGCCCGGCGAGATGACGATCACGCGCAGGGTGCCGGTACGGCGGTCGTAGTCGATGCCCTCCGTCTCGAACTCGCCCGAGCAGGAGCTGCGCAGCGGGAGCCGGCGCAGTGCCGTGACGTGGCCGGTCACGTCGGAGGTCCCCGGCTCGGCGGAGAGGTCGATCTGGAGCAGCGGCTTGGTCATGCCGAAGAGGGTGCCCGCGGGGTCGTCGGAGGAGCACAGCAAGGTCGTGGCGCCGAGGAAGTCACAGCCCTGGATGTCGCGTACGGCGTGGTCGAGCCGGATGCTGGACGTCCAGGGCAGGTTTGCCGACGGTGACGTGGCGGGGTTGACGCCCGGTGTCGGGTGGACCAGCAGTCGGGTCATGGTGCCCCACTCGCCGGAGACCATCCACTGGCCGCCGGGCGTGATGGCGACGAAGGAGTTGTTCAGCGCCTCCCCGGCGCCCAGCGTGTGCACGTACTCCGACCAGGTCCCGCCCGGCGCCTGCACCCGGAACATCTTCGCGCTGCCCGAGTCCGCCTGGTACGGCTCGATGTAGTAACCGCTGTAGGAGGCGTCGGGGTCACCCACATGGTTCCAGCCACGGCTGCTGACCGAGGTCGGGATGGTGCCGATGCCCGTGTAGCGGTTGGAGCTGTTCGCCGGGACCTCGACGGAGGTCAGACCCTGGCTCTCGGTGAGTGGATCGGCGCGGTCCGAGCCCACCTCCGTCCAGGTGTCGGCGGCCTGCGCGGGCGCCGCGGTGGACAGCACGGCGGCGGAGGCGAGGGCGACGAGGCCGGTGAGGACAGCGTGACAACGTTGCCGGGCGCGCATGGCCATGGGAGCGACTCCTTGGGGGGTGGGGTGCGTGTCGGCGGACAGTTTCGCGACCTCACGTGGTCATGTACAGACCAAGCGGACGAACGTGTGCTGTCTGATGGGCCACAGTCACGTTCTCTCGCGATGACTTCGGCGGACGTTTGCCGCCGTGTTGAGGGATGGTGGAGGTGAACGACCAAGGGGGGCCCGGATCCGGTTGAACGCGGTAGAACAAGGGGAGTCGGCACGGGGGAACGGCGTGCCGCGTGAATGGGCGAAGGCGGTGCGTGGGATGTCTGCAGCCGAACGTCCCGTGACCGAGGGCGACGAGCCGGTGCGCGGGCCGGTAGGGCCGAGCGGGCTGCTCGACGTGCTGGGCGTGGCCTCGGTGGTGCTGGACACCGAGGGGCGCATCGTGCTGTGGAGCCCGCAGGCGGAGGAGCTGTTCGGCTATTCGGCGCAGGAGGCGCTGGGCGAGTTCGCCGCCCGGATCATGGTCCACGAGCAGCACCTGGATCTGGTCGTCAAACTGTTCGCCGACGTCATGGAGACCGGTGAGGGCTGGGCCGGGGCCTTCCCGATCCGGCGCAAGGACGGCACCACACGACTGGTGGAGTTCCGCAACATGCGGCTGCTGGACGACCAGGGGGACGTCTACGCGCTGGGCCTGTGCGCCGACCGGTCGACGGTCCGCCAGGTGGAGCGGGACGTCGCGCTGTCGACCCGGACGATCGCACAGGCCCCGGTCGGCCTGGCCGTCCTCGACACCGAACTGCGGTACGTCTCGGTCAACGAGGCGCTGGCGCTGCTCAACGGCATCCCCGCCGAGGACCACATCGGCCGTACGCCGCGCGAGCTGCTGCCGGACATCGACGCCGACGCCATCGAAGGGGCACTGCGCGAGGTGCTGCGGACCGGTGATCCGCTCATCAACCAGCGCATCACGGGCCGGACCCCCGCCGACCCGAACCGCGAGCACTTCTGGTCCATCTCGCTCTACCGGCTGGAGGACACCGCCGGGACGGTGCTCGGCGTGGCCGGGATGGCCGTGGACATCACCGAGCAGCACCAGGCCGCCGTCGAGGCCGAGACGGCACGGCGGCGCCTGGCACTCATCGCCGACGCCTCCGCGCGGATCGGCACCACGCTGGAGCTGGACCGCACCGCGCGCGAGCTGGCCGACGTCGCCGTGCCGGAGCTCGCCGACGTGGCGGCCGTGGATCTGCTGGAAGCCGTGGTGGAGGGCAGACGCAGCAGCCTCGGGCCCGCGGAATCAGCGGTGATCCGCGCCCTGGCCGTCAAGGGGGAGCACGCCACGGAGGCCCTCGACGCCGCCGACCAGCCCGGCCAGGTCGCCCGCTACGGCGCCGACCGCCTCGTCACGGAGTGCGTGCGCACCGCCAACCCGGTCATGGTGGCGCGGGTCGAGGAGAAGGACCTGCCGCGCATCGCCCGCTCCCCCGAGGCCGCCGTCCAGCTGGGCCGCGCGGGCGTGCACTCCTATCTGGCGGTGCCACTGATCGCGCGCGGCGAGGTGCTCGGCGCCCTGGACCTCAAGCGCACCCGCAATCCGCTGCCGTTCAGCGAGGACGACCTGCTGCTCGCCCGTGAACTGGCGTCCCGCGCGGCGGTGCAGATCGACAACGCCCGGTGGTACCAGAACGCCCGCGACACCGCCCTCACCCTGCAGCGCAGCCTGCTGCCCAGCCATCCGCCGGTGACCGGCGGCCTGGAGGTGGCCTCCCGCTACCAGCCCGCGGGCGCCAGCGCCGAGGTCGGCGGCGACTGGTTCGACGTGATTCCGCTGGAGGGCGGCAAGACCGCGCTCGTCGTCGGCGATGTGATGGGCAGCGGCATCGACGCCGCCACGACGATGGGCCGGCTGCGCACCGCGACGCACACACTGGCCTCCCTCGACCTCGAACCGACCCTGCTCCTGGAACACCTCGACAAGATCACCGAGGGCCTCGACCACTCGATCGCCACCTGCGTCTACGCCGTCCACGACCCACAGCTGAGGCAGTGCCGGATCGCCAACGCCGGCCATCTGCCGCCCGCCCGTGTCCGGCACGGCCACCCGCCGGAACTCCTCGAACTGCCCACCGGAGCACCGCTGGGCGTCGGCGGCGTCGCCTTCTCGACGACGACCATCGACCTCGAACCCGGCGACCAGCTGGTCTTCTACACCGACGGCCTCGTCGAGACCCGGCAACACCCGCTCGACGAACGCCTCGACGCGCTCCTCGAGCTCCTCGACGACCCCGACCGCCCCCTGGAGGAGTGCTGCGACCTCCTCCTGCGTACCCTGCACCAGCCCGACAACTCCGACGACGTGGCACTGCTCATCGCGCGCGTGCTGCCGCCGAGTTGACGGCTACGGTGCCGCGAACTCAATTGCCAAGCTCAGTCCTTGGGAGTGAGCACCACATACGTGACTTGTGTCCCGTCGTCCATGACACCTCTGAACAGTTGCTCGTTCAGCAAGGGCGACGTTGTGAGTACCGAGGCCACCACTCCGGCAACCGAAGAGAGGAAACCCAGAATCTTGGGCGCCCCGACAAGGAGCGCGTCTTCGATTTCTTTCATGGTGGCCTCGGTGAGGAGGTCATCAATGAAGTCGTTGATTTCGCTCGGCGGGTCGGGCGGGCCGTTATAGATTTCCACGTAGTAGCCGCGTTCCTGACGTGCGCTGACTATAATCCTGGCATCGTCTCGAATTGCCTTGCCTTGCGGCGCCTCTGAGGGGATCGGGATCAAGGTGTCGTCGGGTGCGGCTTCAAATCGGGTCGTGTTGTCGCTTGCCGGGTTGGGAAGTGTGTCCGCCATGTCAAACCTTCCATTCTGGCAAATGGGCGTTTCAGCATTCACATTCATTGAACTCTGGCGAATCGCTGACGCTTCCAGCTTCACCCCGGCCAGGACATGCTGCAAACCCGAAACGGGTCGCCGCTGACCGGTCGGCTGGTGCAGAACAGACGGCTTGGTTGAGGCCGACCACGACCGTCGCATACAGCTCTTCGGAGGCGAGCAGACGCGCCGACAGTCCACTGCCGATGAAGGCCTCCAGGGCCGTCGGCGCCTGGCGTTCACTCGTCTCGACCAGCACACAACCGCCGGGGGCCAGCCACCGGGGCGCCTCGGCGGCGACGCGGCGCAGGACGTCCAGCCCGTCCGGACCACCGTCCAGCGCGACAAGCGGCTCGTGGTCGCGCGCCTCCGCGGGCAGGAGGCCGACTTCGTCGGTGGGTACGTACGGCACGTTCGCCGCGAGGATGCCGACGCGGCCGCGCAAGCTGTCGGGCAGCGCCTCGAAGAGGTCTCCCGCGTGCACCTGACCGTCGAAGGCGGCCACGTTACGGCGGGCGCAGCGCACCGCCGCCGGGTCGATGTCGGCGGCGTGCAGCTCGACCTTGCCGAGCGCGACGGCCAGTGCCGCACCGACCGCGCCCGAGCCGCAGCACAGGTCCACGACGACGGACGCGTCGGGGGCATGGGCGAGGGCCTGTTCGACCAGGAACTCGGTACGGCGGCGGGGCACGAAGACGCCGGGTTCGACGGCGACGCGCAGGCCGTGGAACTCGGCCCAGCCGAGGACGAGTTCGAGGGGCAGGCCGCTGACGCGACGGTCCACCATGGCGGCCAGCTCGTCCGGGGTGCGGGCGGCGGCCAGGATCAACCGGGCCTCGTCCTCGGCGAAGACACACCCGGCGGCACGGAGTGCGGTCACGACGACATCACGCGAGAGCGGGGAACGGGACGAGGAGGACGAGGGTGACGAAGAGGAGAGAGAGGGCATGGAAGCCGAGAACCTTTCGGAAGCCGAAGGGTGCTCTCGCGGTCGCCTACTGGCGGTGATCCGCGTCGATCCGAGGTGAGAGCACCCGACCTGACACAGCGGTAATGGGTCTCACCTCCTGGGCTCCGCACGACCGGGACCGTCCCGACCGAACGGCAACCCTACCCCAACGATCACGGAAGCTCCCGCGCATCGACGACGGCCAGCCAGGGCCTATACGGTTGAATGACAAACGTACTGATCACGCTCGACCCGCGGGCCGTCGCCCACGGCGGCCTGGAGGCCCCACCCGTATGAACGTCACCAGAGGCTTCACAGGGCGCCCCCGCGTCCCGAACGCCGCACTGCCGCCCGGCCAGTACGACGCGGGCGACGACTGGCCCGTCCTGTCCGCAGAGGTCACGCCCGAGCTGACGCCCGCCGAGTGGTCCTTCCGGATCGACGGCCTGGTCGAGGAGGAGCGCAGCTGGAGCTGGGAGCAGGCACACGAACTGCCGGCGTCGACGTACGAGGGCGACATCCACTGCGTGACGAGCTGGTCGAAGTTCGGGGTCCGGTTCGGTGGCGTGTCGCTGGACGCCTTCCTCAATGTGGTCCGGCCCCATGTGTCCGCCACACATGCCGTCGCCTATTCGCACACCGGGTACACCACCAACCTGCCGCTCGCCGACCTGACCGGCGGGCGGGCGTGGATCGCCTGGGAGTTCGACGGGGAGCCGCTCGCCCCGGAGCACGGGGGCCCGGCACGGCTGCTCGTGCCGCACCTGTACTTCTGGAAGAGCGCCAAGTGGATCGCGGGCCTGCGCATCCTCGACCACGACGAGCCGGGCTTCTGGGAGCAGAACGGCTATCACGCCCGTGGCAACCCCTGGGAGGAGCAGCGGTACTCCGGTGACTGAGGTGACTGTGACTGAGACGACGGTGACTGAGACGTTCACTCCCCCGACCCGTTTCGCCGTGCCCGGGCGGATCGCCGTCAGCAACCGGGCCGCCGCGGTGTGGCAGACGGCCACGATCACCGAGATCCGCCGCGAGACCCCGCACGCCGCCACCTTCCGTCTCGCGGTGCCCGCCTGGGCGGGCCACCTGCCCGGCCAGCACCTGATGCTGCGGTTGACCGCCGAGGACGGCTATGTGGCCCAGCGCCACTACTCGATCGCGTCCGCGCCGGACGACGCCGGGCACATCGAGCTGACCCTGGACCATGTCGAGGGCGGTGAGGTGTCCGGCTGGTTCCACACGCTCGCCGAGCCCGGTGACACGGTCGAGGTGCGCGGCCCGCTCAGCGGGTTCTTCGCCTGGCCCGGGGACCGGCCCGCGCTGCTGGTAGGCGCCGGCTCCGGCGTCGTACCGCTGATGTCGATGCTGCGACACCACAGGGCGCAGGGCCTGGAGGTGCCGCTGCGGCTGCTGGTGTCGGCGCGCAGCCCCGAGGAGCTGATCTACGCGCGGGAGTACGGCGCGGAGACGACGGCCGTGTTCACGCGGAGCGCGCCGGAGGGTGTGCGAGTGGGACGTATGGCCGCCACACATGTGGCGCCACTCCTGGCCGAGCAACCTCCTGGTGGGTGGGAGGCCTATGTGTGCGGCTCCAATGGATTCGCCGAGCATGCCTCCCGGCTGCTCGTCGCGGCAGGTCAGCCCGTGCACCGCATCCGGATCGAACGCTTCGGCTGACCGGTGGTCCGGCGCCTGCCCCAGGGCCGGCTGGGATCGTCAGGAACGATGTCCGGTGTACGGGGTACCTGGACGCCATGCGATACCGGGTGCGTGGCCGGCGCCTGCGGCACAGTCCGCTGCGGCGCCGGTCGGATGTCGTCGAGGCGTGGACGTTACTGACCGTGGCGGTTCTGCTGCTCGTCGTCGCTCCCCTGGTCGGGGTGCTCACGGCCTGGTGGGCCCATGACGACGCCCGGGCCACCGCCCGGGAACAGCGTGCCGATCGCCGTCAGATCCGGGCCGAGGTCGTCGGCAGGACCTCCGACGCGCTGCCCATGACACAGGGCGGACGGCAGCCGTCCGCGAGGACGACGGTCCGCTGGACGGAGCCGGAGGGCGGTCCGCGTACGGCCTCGGCGCGCGTCCCGGCGGGCACACGGAACGGCGACACGGTCGACGTATGGCTGGATTCCCGGGGCCGGACGGTGGCCGCGCCCGCGGACAGCACAGCGGTCTGGCAGCACACCGTCGCCATCGGCGTCTGCGCGACCGGCGGTGCGGTCGCCGTGATCCTCCTCGGCCACGCGGTCGTACGCCATGCCGCGATGCGTCGTCGCCTGGCCGAATGGGATCAGGAGTGGGCCCGGACGGAGCCGGAGTGGACGGGCCGCCGGGCATGACCGGTGACGTCCCGACGGCCAGTCTCTTGGGCGCGCTTCGTGCGGCCGACGCTACTCGCCCTGCTGCATCCGGCGTGCGATCCGGTTGTGCGCCCGCAGGGCGTCCGCCAGCCCGGCCAGCCCGGCCTGCCGGGGCTCGCCGCGGTCGACCAGGATCCGGCCGGCGACCACCGTGGTCCAGGCCCGGGCCGGCCCGCAGCGCAGCCAGGCCTCCACGGGGTCGCTGAGTGCGCCGGCGAGGGAGACCGCGTGCAGGTCCCACACGACCAGGTCGGCGCAGGCACCGGGCCGCAGATGGCCCAGTTCGTCGTCCCGGCCCAGACAGCGCGCCGAGCCGCGGGTGGCGATGTCGAGGGCGTCGCGGGCGGTCATCGCGCCGGGTCCGCCGCGATAGCGGCCCAGCAGCAGGGCCGCCCGGGTCTCCATCCAGAGGGAGGCGTGGTCCGTGGAGGCGGAGCCGTCGCAGCCGATGCCGACGGGCAGGCCCAGTTCGCGCATCTCCTTCACGCGCGCGGTGCCGCCGCCGATGAGCATGTTGGAGCTGGGGCAGTGCGCCACGCCGACGCCCGCGTCCGCGAGGCGGCGCAGTTCGTCGTCGTTCGGGTAGATGCAGTGCGCGACCCAGCTGCGGTCGCTCATCCATCCCGTCTCCTCGAAGTACTCGACGGGACGGCAGCCGTACGTCTGAAGGCAGTACGTGTCCTCGTCGTGGTCCTCGGCGAGGTGCGTGTGCAGCCGTACGTCGTAGCGCTCGGCGAGTTCGGCGGTCGCGGTCATCAGCGACTTGGTGACCGAGAACGGCGAGCAGGGCGCGAGCGCGACCCGCACCAGCGCGCCCGGTTCGGGGTCGTGGTAGGTCCTGATGAGGCGCTCGCTGTCGGCCAGCACCTCGTTCTCGGTCTGGGTGACGCTCCTCGGCGGCAGTCCCCCGTCCTCGACGGAGCGGGTCATCGAGCCCCGGGTGGCGTGGAAGCGGAAGCCGATGTCGCGGGCGGCGCGGATCTCGGCGTCGACGAGGTGCGGGCGGGGATGGACGTACAGGTGGTCGGACGACATGGTGCAGCCACCCATGAGCAGTTCGGCCATACCGACGTACGCCGACACGTACGCGGCCTCCTCGTCGAGGCCCGCCCAGAGCGGGTAGAGGGTGGTCAGCCAGTCGAACAGCGAGCCGTTGACGGCGGGCGCGTAGGAGCGGGTGAGGTTCTGGTAGATGTGATGGTGCGTGTTGACCAGGCCCGGGGTGACGAGCCGTCCGGCCGCCGAGACGGTCGTGCGGGCCTCGGGCTCGCTGCCGGCGGTACCGACGGCGGTGACCCGACCACCGGTGACGGCCAGCCAGCCGCCCGGGATCTCCCGCTCCCCGTCCACGACCAGCAGTTCGGCGTCCCTGACCAGCAGGTCCGCAGTCTGCACCGGAGCATCGACGGCAGACGTCATGGCGCCATCGTAGGCGCTCGGCACCGGAAAGTTCTGGCGAGTCCTCCGATCACCCACGTACGGTGTGATCATCCGCACTCACTCTTCGCAAAGGCGGTCCTCCATGGCCCTGTTCGACCTTCCGCTCGACGAACTGCGCGACTACCGCAGCAAGTCCGTCGAACCCGAGGACTTCGACGCGTTCTGGTCCAAGACCCTCGATGAGGCCCGCGAGCATCCGCTGGACGCCCGCTTCGAGCCGGTCGACACAGGGCTTTCCACGGTGCAGGTGTACGACGTGACGTTCGCCGGGTTCGGCGGTCACCCGGTGAAGGGCTGGCTGCGGCTGCCCGCCGGGGCCGCCGAGCCGCTGCCGCTGGTCGTGGAGTTCATCGGCTACGGCGGTGGGCGCGGCCTGCCGCACGAGAATCTGCTGTGGGCGTCCACGGGGCGGGCGCACTTCATGATGGACACGCGCGGTCAGGGCAGCGCGTGGGGCGCCGGTGGCGGGACGCCGGACCCGGTGGGAGCCGCGCCGGCCTACCCCGGTTTCATGACCCGCGGCATCGACGCGCCCGAGAACTACTACTACCGCCGGGTGTTCACGGACGCGGTGCGTGCCGTCGAGGCCGCCCGCTCGCACCCCCTGACCGACGCCTCGCGCACGATCGCGATCGGTGCGAGCCAGGGCGGCGGCATCACGATCGCGGTCGGTGGCCTGGTGCCGGACCTGACGGCGATCGCGCCGGACGTGCCGTTCCTGTGCGACTACCCGCGCGCGGCGACCCTCACGGACCGCCACCCGTACCGCGAGATCGGCCTCTACCTCAAGACGCACCGAGGCCGTACCGACGACGTCCTGCGCACCCTGTCCTACTTCGACGGTGTCCACTTCGCGGCCCGCGGCCGGTCGCCCGCCCTCTTCTCGGCGGCCCTGGAGGACCAGACCTGCCCGCCCTCCACCGTGTTCGCGGCCTACAACGCCTGGGAGCACGACGAGAAGGCGATCGAGGTGTACGACTTCAACGACCACGAGGGCGGCGGCCCGTTCCACGAGGCGGCCAAGCTGGACTGGCTGCGCTCACACGCCTGAGCGGCCGCGCATGCAGACGCATGAGGCCGCGGAGCGGTTCGTCCGGGTCTGGCAGCGGGCGTGGGCCGAGCATGACGTGGAGGCGCTGCTGGAGTTGTACGCCGAGGGCTGCGTCCACCGCTCGATGCCGTTCCGCGCGCCGCACCGGGGGCGCGCGGAACTCGCCGCCTATCTGCGCTGGTCGTTCGCCGGCGAGCGGGTGACCGACGTGCGCTTCTCCGCGCCGCTCGTCGGCGCGGACGGCGTGGCCGCGGCCGAGTTCCGGGTCCTCGCCGAGGAGGACGGCGTGCCGTCGACGCTGGCCGGCTGCGTCTTCGTGCGTTTCGACGCGGCGGGGCTGGCCGTCGAGACCCGCGACTACTGGCACACGGTCGAGGGTCACCGGGAGCCGGAAGGCACGCGGTTCTTCGTGTGAGTTCGGCGTGTTCGGCTCCTTCCACCCAGTCCGACCAGTCGGTACGTTCAGGGAGCCCGAGTCGCACTGTCGCGGCCCGGGTTTCCGGCGGACGACCAGGGGTGGGGAATGGCAGAGCACGAGGCACAGGTACACGGGCATTGCGATCCGCGGTTCGCGGCGGTGCGGACGGCGTTCGAGGCGAATTTCCGGGAGCGCGGGGAGCTGGGCGCCGCGGTCGCCGTCACCGTCGGCGGCGAGACCGTCGTGGACCTGTGGGGCGGGTGGGCCGACGCGTCGCGCAGCCGCTCCTGGGAGCGCGACACGCTGGTCAACGTATGGTCCACGTCCAAGGGGCCGACGGCGTTGTGCGCGCACATCCTCGCCGACCGGGGACTGATCGACCTCGACGCGCCGGTGGCCACGTACTGGCCGGAGTTCGCCGCCGCGGGCAAGGAGCAGATACTCGTACGGCATCTTCTCTCGCACCGGGCCGGTCTGTCCGGGCTGCGGGAGCCGCACTCGTTCGAGCAGCTCTGCGACTGGGAGTTGACGACCCAGCGGCTCGCGGCGATGGAGCCGTGGTGGGCGCCGGGGACGCAGTCCGGGTATCACGCCTTCACGTACGGCTTCCTGGTCGGGGAGGTCGTGCGGCGGGTGTCGGGGCTGCTGCCCGGGGCCTTCCTGGAGCGGGAGGTGACCGGGCCGCTCGGGATCGACTTCGCGATCGGGCTGCCGGAGAAGGACTCCGGGCGGGTGGCCGAGCTGGTGCAGCCGCCGGTCGCCACGACCAGTGAACAGGCCGCGGTCTTCAGCCAGTTGGCGCCCGCCGCCCTGGCCGCGCTGACCAACCCCGCGGTGGGGGCGCCCCACGCCAACTCGCCCGAGTGGCGGGCCGCTGAGATCCCCGCGGCGAACGGGCACGGCACCGCACGGGCCGTCGCCGCGCTGTACGGGATCTTCGCGGGCCGGGGATCGTACGACGGCCATCGCGTCCTGTCCCCCGAGGCGGCCGAGCGGGTGCGCGAGGGACAGGGCAGCTGCCGCGATCTGGTGCTCGGAGCCGGGTTCGAGAGCGAGACCGAAGTCGGACTCGGCCTGTGGCTCAGCGGTCCGAACGGCTCGTACGGACCCAACCCGCGGGCTTTCGGACATGACGGCTTCGGCGGCTCCTGCGGTCTGGCCGATCCGGAAGCCGGGGTGTCACTGGGCTATGTGATGAACCGGATGGGGCCTCATATCGCCGACGATCCAAGGAAGATGGCTCTGCTCGACGCCTTCTACAGCGCCCTGTGACGACCGGTCCACGCGGGCCGTTTCAGCCGAAGTGACAGGCCACCCTTCCCTGGTGGTTTAGACCAATGCTTAGATCTGGTGGCGCAACGAACCCGCACGGCTACGACACGTCACCAACAGGAGGCGCGGCATGGCCCGCACCACCCCGCACGACCGCCCGCTCGCCGAAGCGCAGCCGCTGTACTGGAGGATCGCCACCCAGCTGGTCGGCGAGCTGCGCGACGGAACCATTCCGCCCGGCGAACGGCTGCCGGGGGAAAGGCAGTTGGCGGAGCATTTCGAGGTCAGCCGGGAGACCGTACGGCAGGCGCTGGAGGTACTGCGCCGCAGCGGTCTGGTCGCCACCGACCGGCGGGGCAGCCATGCCACCCTGCCCGGCCCGCCGGTCGAGACCCCGGCGTCCCTCACCTTTCCGGTCGGCGCACGGACCACGAGCCCGGATGCCGTCGACCGGGCCACGGTTGCCTGGGAGACTCCCCCGCCGGACCACGCCGAGGCCCTGGGGCTCGCCCCGCACCGGCCGACCCTGGTGCACCGCTACGAGTCCGCGAGCCCCGATGGACACGGCCGGCGTACGGCCGTGACGTCCTTCTCCGCGGTGGCACTCGCCGAGGTGGCCGAGCTCGCCCGCTATCGCGACCGCGCCGACGGCACCGGAACGGCCCAACTGCGCCGCGCCTACGACTGGATGCGCAAGGCGGGCCTCACTCTGCACCACCGGGACGCCATCACCCGACCCCCGGGCGCGCCTTCGGTACGGGTCACCCGGCGCGTGCACGACCAGTACGCCCGGCCCCTGGAGATCACCGACCTCGTCGTGGACGCCCAACAGGACGCCTTGGTCTACGAGTTCACGCTGCCCGCGGCGGGCTGAGCGCGCACGACCCTGGACTGCCGGGCCAGCGCCAGCAGCCGGCCGTCCGCCGACCAGACCGCACTGTCGTCGACCGCCCAGCCACCTCCCGCGTGCTCGGTACGGATCCGGACGAGAGCCCAGCCCTCATGGGCACCGCCGTCGAGGGCGTCGGTGAGGTGGACGGTGAGTTCCGCGGTCGGCACCGGGCGCGGAGTGCGCCAGCAGGCGTACAGCGCGGGCGGCAGGACGTCGGTGAGGGTGACGGCCGCGGGAGCGTCGAGGGGGCGGCCGTCCAGAAACCGAATCCAGGCCATGAGCTCGGCCTTGTCACCTCCGGCGAGCGGGAGGGCGTCGGTGGCGGGACGGATCTCCAACTGCCGGGCGAAAGGAGACAGTTCATGGGGGAGATCCAGGCGGCGGCAGTCCTGGGGCGCCGGAACCCGTGGGATCGGCTGTCCGTCGTAGGACGGCGCCTGACGTTGCGAGCCGAACAGCGCAGAGCCGAGGACGACCGGTGTGCCGTTCTGGTGACCGGTGAAGACACAGGTCGCCGTGCGACGGCCGGCGGCGGGAGCCGCACCCGAGAAGTGCAGCGGGCTGCCGTCGACCGGCGCCAGATAGTGCGTGGTCAGGGTGCGGACCGGGTGGGCCCCACCGGCGAACCGATCACGCACGGCGGTCAGGGCGAGGGCGGCGACATGGCCGCCATGTGCGCCCTCCCAGGACCACCACAGGGGGTCGACATGGATCTCGGAGCCAGTCGTCGTCGCAGTCACGGGCCCACCATAACGTTGTGAGTTTGAAAAACAAACCCACCGGCGAGTGGAAGTTGGAAATTCCAACCGATCTAGTCCGGGCGGCGCGCCACGACCATCCGCACGCGCGGGCTCCCGTCCCGCCGCCGCCCGAACTCGGGCAGGACCTGCAGCTCCACCCGGAAGCCGGCGCGGGCGAGCTCGCCTCGCACCTCCCCGAGTCGGAAGGCTCGGTAGTACATGACGAAGGGCGGGCGCCACACGGCGTTGCGCACGCGCATCACGGCGTCGAAGCCCAGCAGCATCCAGTACTCGACGGACACGGGACGCGGGGGAGCCACGAGAGGGAAGGCGAAGATCCCGCCGGGCCGCAGGACGGAGTGCACCTGGGCGAACAGCCCCGGCAGCTCGGCGGGCAGGAAATGGCCGAACGCCCCGAAGCTCACCACGAGGTCGAAGGCGGGCGCGAACGGCAGGGCACGGGCGTCCGCGCGGACCCAGTCGACGCGCGGCGCCCCCGCCTCCCCACCCCGCTCCCGCCGCCGGGCGACGGCGATGTCGAGCATGCCGGCGCTGAAGTCGACGCCGGTGACACTGCGCCGGCACACCTCGGCCAGCACGTCCACACCCGCGCCCGTCCCGCAGCACAGGTCGAGGCCGTCGTCGTACGGCCCGTTCCGGTCGAGCGCCGACGTGACGGCCTCGAGCACCGAGTCCGGCGTACGGAACGGTGTGTGATCGAACTTCGGGGCGAGCAGGTCGTATCCGCGCTCGACGGACGACAGCGCCTGGACGGCGAGTTCGCGCAGGGAGGGGCCCTCGGGACTGAACATCCGCGTCATCCCGCGGCGACGCGCTGCTCGAGGACGGCGAGAACGCGCTCGCACCAGCGCAGGTTCTCCTCCTCGAAGGAGACTCCGCGCAGCAGCGTCAGGTACGGGCCAATGCGGTCGGACTCGCGCAGGTACTCGTCCTCGCTCCGTCCGTCGAGGAGGCGGTCGCGGACGCGTTCGTAGCGGTCGAGTTTGCCGCGCGCCCATGTCCTGCGCTCCTTGATCAGAGCGCGGGTGGTCTCCGGGTCCTCCATGGCCTGGAGCTTGATCAGGAGTTCGTCGCGGACGGCGGTGGGACGCCGGGGCGGTTCAGCGGCGAAGGTGCGCAAGTCGTCCCGGCCGGCCGCGGTGAGCGTGAACATCCGCTTGTTCGGCCGCCGTTCCTGCTGCACGAACCGGGCCTCGACGAGACCGTCCCGCTCCAGGCGCTCCAGCTCCCGGTAAAGCTGCTGCGGGGTCGCCGGCCAGAAGTTGGCGAACGACACGTCGAAGACCTTGGACAGCTCGTAGCCCGAGGCCTCGCCCTCGAGGAGGGCGGCGAGGACGGCGTACTTGAGGGACACATGGACACGGTAGCAGCAGGTGATTATCCTCATCGGCACCTACTCAATTAATTGACTATGAGGTGATCCGATGCGCGCGTTCCGTGAGGCGGTCGAGGCCGGCGACTTCGATGCCGTGGAGGCCCTGCTGGCGGAGGATGTCGTCTTCACCAGCCCGGTCGTGTTCAAGCCGTACCCCGGCAAGGCGATCACCGCGGCGATCCTGCGCGGTGTGGTGCGGGTCTTCGAGGACTTCCGCTATGTGCGGGAGATCAACGACCCGGGCGGCCGCGATCACGCGCTGGTCTTCACCGCGCGCGTGGGCGACCGGCAGATCACCGGCTGCGACTTCCTCCGGGTGAACGAGGACGGCCTCATCGACGACTTCATGGTCATGGTCCGTCCGCTGTCGGGCGCGCAGGCGTTGGCCGAGGCGATGGGGGCGCAGTTCGAGCAGATCGCGAAGGAGGCGGAGGCGCGGTCGGCCTGACTGCCGCGCCAGGGCGATCGCGACGCCGATCGGAACGCCGATCGGAACGCCGAGCGAAACGTCGGCGCCGGGGCGCGCGCAGCAGCGCCGTCGCACAGGCCAACCCGGCCGCCGCGAGCACGACGCATGCCATGAACGCGGCCCGGTGGCCCGCCGTCAGGGCGGTCAGCCGCTCGGTACCGGTGGTGTGGGACACGGCCACGGACGTGACGACGGCGACCCCGAAGGCCCCGCCGATCTGGAAGGCCGCGGTGTTGATGCCGGACGCCACCCCCGACTCCCGCTCCCCCACCCCGGTCAGCGCGGCGATCGCCCCGGCGACCGCGCAGGCGCCGAGCCCGGGCCCGAAGAGGAACAGCCCGGGCAGCAGGTCGTGTACGAAACCGCCGTCCACCGGCACCCCGGCCAGCAGCAGGCTGCCCGCACCGACCAGCGCCAGCCCGCCCATCGCGACCGGTCGCGGCCCGACGCGGGTGACCAGCGCCTGCCCGGCGTACGACCCGACGACCGCTCCCGCCGGCATCACCACGTTGGCGATCCCGAAGCGCAGCGGCGAGTAGCCGAGCACGTCCTTCCCGTACCGGGACAGCGTGTACGACATTCCGAAGGCGGCGGCGCCGAGCAGGATCACCACCAGGTTGCCGCCGATCACGGTCCGCGAGCGCAGCAGCCGCAGCGGCACGAGGGGAGATGCGGACCGCACCTCGATCCGGACGAAGAGCAGTGCGAGCAGCACCGCCACAGCCAGCAGGGCGAGCGTCCGCGCGGACAGCCATCCGGCGCGGGGTGCCTCGACGACGGCGTACACGCAGGTCACCAGCGCGGCGGTGACGGTGAGGGCGCCGACCGGGTCGTAGGAGCGAGCCCGGGTGCGGGCCCGGTTCTCGGTACGGCTCTCGCGCAGCAGCAGCGGGCTCAGAACCAGCAGGAGCAGTGCGACGGGCACATTGAGGAAGAACACCCACTCCCAGCCGAGCCCGTCCGTGAGCGGTCCGCCGATCAGCAGGGCGGCGGTGGCGCCGAAGCCACCGCTGCCGGACCAGATGGCGAGGGCCTTGTTGCGTTCGGGTCCCTCGGCGAAGGTGTCGAGCAGGATCGAGAGCGCGCTCGGCGCCATCACGGCGGCCGACACGCCCTGCACGGCACGCGCCGCCACCAGCACACCGGCCGTCCAGGCGAACCCGCACACCAGCGAGGACAGCCCGAACAGCAAGGTGCCGGTGAGGAACACGCGGCGGCGGCCCAGCAGATCGGCGGTCCGGCCGCCGAGGAGCAGCAGGCCGCCGAAGCTCAGCAGATAGGCACTCATCACCCACTGGGCGCCGCTCGCCGAAAGGCCCAGGTCGGCGGCTATCGACGGCAGGGCGAGGAGCACGATCTGCGCGTCCAGGATCACCATGAACCCGGCCAGACAGAGCAGGGCGAGGGCGTACCAGCGGCGGGCGTCGGAGGCGGTCATCGGTCAGCCTCCCGAGCGGGCGTGAGTGGTCATCGGCTCCAGTGCCGTAAGGGTGCTTTCGCCCCACCGACGAACCGGCTCCAGGCGGATCGACACTCCGCGAGCCGCTTCTCCAGGAACCTCCGTTCCGCGTCGTTCTCCACCAGTTCCAGCGCCCGCCGGTACGCTTCTGCCGCCTCGTCCATACGGCCGCTGCGGCGCAGCAGATCGGCCCGGGTCGCCGGCAGCAGGTGGTACCCGGCCAGGTCGCCCTCGTCCGCCAGCTCCGCGACCAGGGCGAGGCCCGCCTCCGTGCCCTCGGCCATACCGACGGCCACCGCACGGTTGAGGCGGACCACGGCGGAGGGCACGAAGCGCGCCAACTCGCCGTACAGGGCCGCGATGTCGGCCCAGTCGGTCTCCTCGGCGGTGGGGGCGTTGGTGTGGCAGGCGGAGATGGCGGCCTGGATCTGGTAGGGCCCGGGGCGGCCGCGCCGCAGAGCGGCCTCCAGCAGGGCGGTGCCCTCGTCGGCCTCGGCGCGGTCCCAGGCGGTGCGGTCCTGGTCCTCCAGGGTCACCAGGTCGCCCGCGGCGTCCACACGCGTGTGCCGGCGGGAATCGTGCAGCAGCAGGAGCGCGAGCAGGCCGAGCACCTCGGGCTCGTCGGGCATGAGGCGGGCCAGGACGCGGGCCAGGCGGATCGCCTCCGCGCAGAGGTTCGTGCGGACGAGTTCGGCGCCGGCGGTGGCGGCGTACCCCTCGTTGAACAGGAGGTAGATCACGCCGAGCACTCCCGTGGTGCGCTCGGGCAGAAGGTGCGCGGGAGGTACCCGGTACGGGATTCCGGCGTTGCGGATCTTCCGCTTGGCGCGCACCAGGCGCTGCGCCATGGTCGCCTCGGGGACGAGGAAGGCGCGGGCGATCTCCGGTGTGGTCAGGCCCGCGAGCGTCCGCAGGGTCAGTGCGACCCTGGCCTCGATGTGCAGCGCGGGATGGCAGCAGGTGAAGATCAGCCGGAGCCGGTCGTCCTGCACGCCGCTGTCGTCACCTCTGCCGTCACCGCTGGCGTCCTCGGGTTCGTACGACGGTTCGTCGCGGGCCAGCACCGCCACCTCCCGGAGTTTCGCCGCCCCCACCGCTTCCCGGCGCAGTACGTCCAGGGCGCGGTTGCGGGCGGTCGTGGTCAGCCAGGCGCCGGGGCGGCGCGGCACTCCGTCGCGCCGCCACCGGTCGAGGGCCTGGGCGAAGGCGTCCTGGGCGCACTCCTCGGCGAGGTCCCAGTCGCCGGTCACCCGGATCAGGGTGGCGACGACCTGGCCCCACTCCTCGCGGAAGGCGACGGTGACGGCCTCCTCGACATCGGGCACTTCGTTCACTCCCAGACCGGCCGCACCTCCACCGAACCGCCGCCCAGCGCGGCGGGGTGCCGGGAGGCGAGGGCGATGGCCTCGTCGAGGTCGGCGACCTCGATGATGTCGATGCCGGCGACGTACTCCTTGGACTCCACGAAGGGCCCGTCGCTGAGCAGGACCTCGTCGCCCTGGACGCGCACGGTGGTGGCGTCGGTGTGCGGGCGCAGCCGGGCCCCGCCCTTGACGATGTCGCGGCTGCGGACCTCGTCGATGTACGAGGTGAAGCGGGGGTCCTCGGCGATCTCCTCGGGGCTGAGTTCCTCGCCGTCGGCAGGGGTGCAGATGAACAGGACGTACTTCATGACCGCTCCTCGGTTTCGGGAGAGGCGAGAGAGTCGACGGAGACGTGCTCGTGCGCGATCAGCCAGCGCAGACCGACGTTGCGGTAGCCGGTGGTGACGCGCATCAGGTCGTCGAGTGGGGCGCCGTCCGTGCGGGTGGCGCGCAGGCGGACGAGGGCGTGGCCGAAGGCGATGCTCTCGTCGACGTGGACCCGGAAGTCCAGCACCTCGCGGACGACGGGGCCGGTGACGTCGGCGAACAGCTCCTGAAGCGACTTGCGCAGGGCGTCGATGCCGCGGTGTTCCCGGCCGTCGACGAACGCGGCCACGTCCGGGGCGTAGCAGTCCGCCGTGCGGTCGGCGTCCCGCTCTCGCGCCGCGTCGGTCAGCTCGGCGTCGAGCGCGCGGATCTGCGCCTCGGCGTCCTCGTCCTCCCAGAACGGCCGCACCTCCAAGGCCCCGATGGTGGCCACGGGATGCCTCGCGGCCGCCTCGATCGCCTCCTCCATGCTGTCGCACTCGAGGATGTCGAACCCGGCGACGTACTCCTTCGTCTCCGCGAACGGACCGTCGCTGCGCAGCACCTCGTCGCCGCGCACCCGCACGGTGACGGCCTGGGCGGGCAGCGCGAGGCGGTGGCCGTGCAGGCGTACGTTCCGGTCGCCGAGGTCTTCCACCCAGGGCTCGACGGGGGTCATGCCCGAGGCATCGGCGGTGTCGTCGCCACAGACGAGCAGCATGTATTTCATGGATCCTCCCGGTCCTCATGAGCTTCCTACACCCCACCGACGAACGGGACCGGCCGGAATCGACACCCGGGTGGCCGGTGTCCCGCATTCCTGCCGCCGGGCGTGGCCCGTTCGCGATTGGATGTCCTCATGACCACCGACGAGCACGCGCGGATGATGTCGGCGAACCAGGCGAACTGGGACGCCCGCACCCCCGTCCACCTCGCCAGCCGGTTCTACGGCCTCGACCAGGACCTCGATCCCGCCCGCTGGTTCGCCTCCTTCGAGTGGGACGACCTCGGTGAGCTGACCGGCCGCGATGTGCTCCATCTGCAGTGCCACCTCGGCACCGAGACGATCGCCTTCGCGCAGCGCGGGGCCCGGGCCGTCGGCCTGGACTTCTCCGAGGCGTCCGTGGCCGCCGCGAACGACATCGCCGAGAAGTCGGGGCTCGACGTCACCTACGTACAGGCCAATGTGTACGACGCCGTGGAGGCCCTGGGGCGGCGGCAGTTCGACGTGGTGTACACGGGCAAGGGTGCCCTGTGCTATCTGCCCGACCTCGACCGGTGGGCGGCGGTCCTGGCTCAACTCCTGCGTCCCGGTGGGCTGTTGTACATCGTCGAGTTCCACCCGCTGCTCAACTCCCTCGGCCCGAAGCCCGGTCCGGGCGAAGGACCCGAGCTGCTGCTGCGCCACGACTACCTGGGCGGCGTCGGCGCCGTGCACCGGGACGCGACGCACACCTACACGGACGGTCCGGCCGTGCAGGGCGCCACCGACAGCTACGAGTGGATGCACGGAATAGGAGAGGTCGTCGGCGCGTTGACCGGAGCGGGACTGACCGTGCGACGGCTGCGCGAGAGCGAGGAGCTGCCCTGGCAGCGCTGGCCGCAGATGGTGCGCACCCCCTCCGGCTGGTGGCGGCTCCCCGAGCCGCGGATCCCCCTGCTCTACGGTTTGCTCGCCACACGCTGAACCAGCGTGGTACCGTCCCGTTAGTACTTGTGTACGCCCCGTCGTGGGCGCTGGTACTGGTTCTCCTTCAGTTGGCCGGTCGTCGTGCCGGCTCACCTCACCACCTCGTGACCACTGGTTCCGTCGTATCCGAGGTGCTGTTTCCCGCCGCCCGAAGGTGCTCTGTCCGCCTTCCTGATGTCTGCGGCTCCCCCCTTCCTTCCGCATGTCTCATGCCCTCCGTCCGTGAAAGGACCGACCACCATGACCACCACACTCGAACACCCCCCAGTCCAGCAGCAGACCCCGGTCCGTGCCGTCACCGGCGTCCTCGACATCGACGCGAACGGGAAGGGCCACCTGCGCGCCGAGAACCTGCTTCCCTCTCCCTCCGACCCTCAGGTCTCCCCCGCTCTGATCCGCCGCTACGGCCTGCGCAAGGGCGACCTCGTCGACGGCGTACGCGGCACCCAGCGCACCCTCACCGAAGTCGCCCGCGTGGGCGGCCGCACCCCCGGCAAGAACCGCCGCAGCTTCGGCGAGCTGACGCCCCTTCACCCGCGTGAGCGGATCCGTCTCGAGCACCCGGCGTCCGGTCTGACCGGGCGGGTCGCCGATCTGATCGCGCCCGTCGGCAAGGGCCAGCGAGGGCTGATCGTGGCCCCGCCGAAGACCGGCAAGACCGTGCTGCTCCAGCAGATCGCGGCGGCCGTCGCCGGCAACCACCCGGAGTGCCGACTGATGGTGGTGCTCCTCGACGAACGCCCCGAGGAGGTCACCGACATGCGGCGTTCGGTGCGGGGCGAGGTGTACGCCTCGACCTTCGACCGGGCGCCCAAGCAGCACATCGCGCTCGCCGAGCTCGTCATCGAGCGGGCCAAGCGGCTCGTCGAGGCCGGCGAGGACGTCGTCATCCTCCTCGACTCGCTGACCCGGCTGTGCCGGGCGCACAACAACGCCGCCGCGTCCGGTGGCCGCACCCTGAGCGGCGGCGTCGACGCGGCCGCGCTGCAGGGGCCGAAGCGGTTCTTCGGCGCCGCGCGCCTGGCCGAGGAGGGCGGTTCGCTCACCATCCTCGCCACGGCCCTCGTGGAGACCGGCTCCCGGGCCGACGACTTCTTCTTCGAGGAGCTCAAGAGCACCGGCAACATGGAGCTGCGCCTGAGCCGGGACCTCGCCTCCCGCCGCGTCTTCCCCGCCGTCGACATCAACCCGTCCGGCACCCGACGCGAGGAACTCCTCCTCCCCCCGGCCGAGTTGACCACCGTGCGCGGCCTGCGCCGGGCGCTGCAGACCCGGGACGGCCAGGCCAACCTGGAAACCCTCCTGGAGCGCATGCGCGAGACGCCGGACAACGCCACGTTCCTGCGGCGGATCCAGCCGACGCTGCCGGGCGAGTGACGCGTCGTAGAAGCATCGCCCGTCCGGGTGCCGACGCGCCCCTCCCGGCCCGGGCAGCACGGTGTACGACGGCTGCCTTCCTACGTTGACGGGATGACGATCGCACTTCCCACCCGGGTGCTCGTGTCCATCTGCGCACTGTGCGCGGCCGGCCTGCTGGCGCTCGCGCCCGCCACCGCGGTCGCCCGTACCGGGCACGACCCCGACCCGCCCGGCGGGCCGACGGCGGCGCAGCCGCGCCCCGCGCTGCTGTACCGGCCCGGCACCCATGTGCGCCCGGATTCCGCGGTGCCCCGCATTCCGCGCGTCTCCGCGCTGTCGTGGCTGGTGGCCGACGCCGACACCGGCGAGGTGCTCGCCGCGCACAACGCGCACCGGAAGCTGCCGCCCGCCAGCACCCTCAAGTCGCTGTTCGCCCTCACCGTGCTGCCGACCCTGCCCGCCGGCGTCCCGCACACGGTGCGCGAGGAGGAACTGGCGGGGATCGGGCCCGGCAGCAGTCTGGTGGGGCTCGCCGAGGGACGTACGTACCGCGTCGCCGATCTGTGGCGCGGGGTGTTCCTCAGCTCCGGCAACGACGCCGTGCGCGTGCTGGCCGGGCTGAACGGCGGCTGGCGCGCCACGGCCACCCAGATGCAGGCCAAGGCGATCTCGCTGGGCGCCCTCGACACTCATGTGCTGTCGCCGGACGGCTACGACACACCCGGCCAGGTGTCGTCGGCGTACGACCTGGCGGTGTTCGGCCGGGCCGGGCTGCGCAACGCGGAGTTCGCGCGGTACTGCGGCACGGCCAAGGCGCGGTTCCCGGGCGGGGGCGGCTGGTCGTACGAGATCCGCAACACCAATCGGCTGTTGACCGGCGCGGACGGGGTGGACCCGTATCCGGGGCTGATCGGGGTCAAGAACGGCTACACCAGCAAGGCGGGCAACACGCTCATCGCCGCCGCCCGCCGGGGGGACCGCACCCTCGTCGTCACGGTGATGAACCCCCGGGCGGGCGGGTTCGCCGTCTACGAGGAGGCCGGTGAGCTGCTCGACTGGGGGTTCGACGCGGCCGGGCGGGTCGAACCGGTGGGGTCGCTGGACGCCTTGCGGGTCAAGCCGAGGCCGGGGCCCGCGAAGGTGCCCGTGGTGGCGGAGGTGGCGCCGGAGGGCGGGGCGGGCTGGGCGGAGGCGTGGGCGATCGCGGGCGCCGCCGGGATGGGGGCCGGTGCCACGTCGCTGGTGCTGCGCGGCAGGGTCGTCGAGCCGTCGGAGTCGGACTGACCGACCGGCAGCCTGAGCAGCAGGCCGAGGGTGATCCAGGTGTAGGCGTTGCTGCCGAGGAAGCCGTCGACGCCGGAGGCGTCGTCGAACCACAGCCACACCACGCTGGTGCACAGCATCGCGTACAGGGCGCCCGCGATCCGCAGGTGCCCGGCGCGGATCAGGACGGCGAAGGAGGGCAGCAGCCACACCAGGTGGTGGACCCAGGTGATCGGGCTGACCAGGCAGGCGGTCAGCCCGGTGAGGGCGAACGCGGCCGTCCAGTCCCCCGCCGCGACCGCCCGGCGGGTACGCGCCACCCAGACGCCCAGGACCAGCAGGACCACCACCGCCCAGACGGCCCGGCTCGACACGTCCAGGCGGGCCAGGATGCCCTGCAGCGACTGGTTGGAGACATAGTCGAGCCGGCCCACCCTCGTGGTGTCCCACATCGCGTGCGTCCAGTAGAAGCGGGAGGCGTCGGGGGCCACCCAGGCCGCGAGGGCCGTCGCCGCTGCGGCAACGGCCGTCGCCACGGCGGCGGTTCGCGGGCGCCGGGCCACCAGCAGCAGGCCGATGAACGCGGCGGGCGTCAGCTTGATCGCGGCGGCGAGGCCGATGCCCACACCCGCCCAGCGGCCCCGGCCCGTGGCCAGCAGCCGGCAGTCGAGGAGCACGAGCGCCAGCAGCAGGATGTTCACCTGGCCGAAGCTGAAGGTGTCCCTCAGGGGTTCGAACAGGGCCAGCGCGCAGGCGGCCGGCGCACAGCCGTACCAGCCGTAGCGCCGCCAGGCCCGTCCGGCCAGCATGCGCAGGACGAAAGCCAGTGCCGCCAGGTTGAGCAGCAGCGCCACCGCGATCGCCACGTGCAGATCGAGCAGCGCCATGGGCAGCATGGCGACGGCGGCGAACGGCGGGTACGTGAAGCCGTACGTCGTGCCGGGCACCCGGTAGTCGTAGATACGGCCGCCGTGGTGGATCCAGCTGTCCACGGTGCCGTAGTAGACGCGCAGGTCGAACCAGTCGCGCAGCAACGGCACGGTCGCGGTGAAGACGGTCACTGCGGCGGCCAGCAGGAGCACCAGTACGACCCGGCCTCGGTCGGTGCGCGGAAGCCTCATGCGGTGCGCTCCAGCGCCGGGGCCTGCGCCGCGAGATGCGCCTGCCACAGGACGACGACCGCGAGCGCGCCCCCGGAGACCGCCAGCACCAACTGGCCGACGTCCGCGGCACCGCCACTGGGCAGGACGGCGAGCGCGAGCACTCCCGTCAGCGCCGCCACCCGGTGCCGTACCGAAGTGCTGGGCGCGGCGGCCGCGATGAGGAACAGGCCCCACAGGGCGTACCAGGGGCGGATCGCCGGCCCGAAGGCGGCCACGGCCGCCAGGCTCAGGCCCAGCGCGTACACGGGGCGTGGACGCCAGCGCCACCATATGAGGACCACCAGCACCGCGGTGAGCACCAGCCCGAGGACGTGCCACACCGGAACGGCCAGCGGTGCCAGATCGCTGCCGACCTCTTCCAGCAGCGAGGCGGTGGCACGACCGAGCAGGCTGGTCAGCGCCCAGTTCTGCGGGGAGACCGGGGTGTCCAGGGCTCCTATCCAGCCGTATCCCGTGCCCGCGGCGGCCGTTGCGGAGACCGTGGTGGCGGCGGACGCGGCCGCCGTGGTGACGACGGCCTTCGCCGGGCGGTGACCGGCCCGTATCTGGAGCAGCACGACCGCGGCGAGGCCGAGTGCTGCGGGAGCCTTGACCAGGGCGGCGAGGGTGACGAGTACGGCGCCCACGACCGGCCACCGGCCGAGCGCCGCGACCAGGCCGGCGCCGAGCAGGCCGAGCATGATGGCGTCGTTGTGGGCGCCCGCGACCAGGTGCAGCAGTACCAGCGGGTTCAGGGCGCCCAGCCACAGTGCGGCGGACGGGTCGGCCCCGCTGTGCCGGGCGAGGCGGGGCAGCGCGGCCGCCATCAGCGCCACGCCGAGCAGCGCTATGAGCCTCATGCCGAGGAGACCGGCGGGCAGTTCGCCGCGCGTCAGACCGGACAGCGCGGAGGCGACGCCGAGGAACACCGGGCCGTAGGGGGCCGCGGTGTGCCGCCACAGCGGGGCGACCTCGTCCGCGAGCGGGCCACCGAGGTGGGCGGGCCCGTACGCGTACACGTCGATGTGTGCGTCGACCATGGCGCCTTGCGCCAGGTAGCTGTACACGTCACGGCTGAACAGCGGCGGCGCGATCAGCAGCGGGGCGGCCCAGACGGCCAGCACCAGCAGTAGGGCGCGCGGGGTCGGCGGGTCGGCGCTGCGCACGAGCCGGCCGAGCAGCAGCCAGGCCGCTATCAGCAGGACGACGCCGAAGTAGACGCCGACCAGACCGAGGGCCGCGTGCGGGGAGCTCGGGGCCAGGAGTTCCCGGACCGGCAGCGCGCCGGCCGTCTCACCGCCCAGGGCGAGGAAGGCGGTGCCTGCCAGACCGAGTATCTGGCAGCGGCGGAGATCGAGGGGGAAAGCCATGGCCAACACTCGGTCAGCGTGTCAACGCCGGGTGGCTTTGAGTTGACGCGGGGCCCTCCGGGGGGAAGCCGGAGTGTGGCCGGCCGGTGATCTACCGCGAGGGGGTTGCAGGCTGCTACTCGTCTGCCTGGTGCGGTTGTTCGCAGACTGCGGGCCGTTGGGGGTTGGTCGCGCAGTTCCCCGCGCCCCTTGACGGCATGTCCGCATCCGGCGCCGAGAAGTTCCCTTAGAACACCGAAAGGCCTGTCAGCGTCGTGAAGCGGTCCAGTGCCGCCACTCCTGCCACCGAATTGCCCCGTTCGTCCAGGCCCGGGCTCCACACGCACAGGGTGCAGCGGCCGGGGACCACCGCGATGATGCCGCCGCCCACTCCGCTCTTGCCGGGGAGGCCCACGCGGTACGCGAAGTCGCCTGCCGCGTCGTAGGTGCCGCAGGTCAGCATGACGGCGTTGACCTGTTTGGCCTGGCTGCGGGTGAGGAGGCGGGTGCCGTCGGCGCGGACGCCGTGGCGGGCCAGGAAGGTGGTGGCGAGGGCGAGGTCGGCGCAGGACGCCTTGATCGAGCATTGCCGGAAGTACTGGTCGAGCAGGACCGGGACGGGGTTGTCGATGTTGCCGTAGGCCGCCATGAAATGGGCGAGGGCGGCGTTGCGGTCGCCGTGTGTGGACTCGGAGGCGGCGACGTCCTTGTCGAAGTCCAGGGTCGGGTTGCCGCTCTCGGCGCGGAGGAAGGCGAGGAGTTCGCCCGCCGCGTCTGCGGTACGGGTCTGGAGGCGGTCGGTGACGACCAGCGCGCCCGCGTTGATGAAGGGGTTGCGCGGGATGCCGTTCTCGTACTCCAGCTGGACCAGGGAGTTGAAGGGGTTGCCGGAGGGTTCGCGGCCCACGTGTTCCCAGAGTTCGTCGCCCTCGCGGGCCAGGTCGAGCGCGAGGGTGAAGACCTTGGTGATGGACTGCGTGGAGAACGGCTCGCGCCAGTCCCCCACGCCGTACACCGAGCCGTCGAGTTCCGCGACGGCCATGCCGAAGCTGCGGGGGTCGCAGACCGCGAGCGCCGGGATGTAGTCGGCGGGCCGGCCACGGCCGGGGGTCCGCTCGATCTCCTCCGCGATGCGCTCCAGGATCGGCTGGAAGGTCAGTGACGACGTCGACGCTGCCATGATCACCATTGTGCCTTCCTGCCGGTCCCGGCGCGCATCCGAGTAGGGGTTCGGGCTGGTCAGGCCAGGGCCTGGCCGCTGCCCGCGACGACCTCGGGCCGCAGCAGGTCGGCGAGGGTCTCGGCCGGCAACAGGCCCTTCTCCAGGACGAGTTCGGCCACGCCTCGGCCGGAGACCAGTGCCTCCTTGGCGATG
Organism: Streptomyces cyaneus; assembly: GCF_004028635.1. GTDB lineage: Bacteria > Actinomycetota > Actinomycetes > Streptomycetales > Streptomycetaceae > Streptomyces > Streptomyces cyaneus. The sequence goes on from NZ_RQJW01000003.1 coordinate 502,841, forward strand.
TCGGTCGCCGCCGTGTACCCGATGTGCGGGTTGAGGGCCGTGACCAGGCCGATGGAGTTCTCCACGGTCCGGCGCAGCGCCTCGGTGTTGGCGGTGATGCCGTCCACGCAACGCTCGGCGAGGGTCAGGCAGGCGCTCTGCAGGTGCGTGATGGACTCCGACAGGGAGTGCAGGATGATCGGCTCGAACGCGTTGAGCTGGAGCTGTCCGGCCTCGGCGGCCATGGTGATGGCGACGTCGTTGCCGATCACCTCGAAGGCGACCTGGTTGACGACCTCGGGGATGACCGGGTTGACCTTGCCGGGCATGATCGACGAACCGGCCTGCACCGGCGGCAGGTTGATCTCACCGAGCCCCGCGCGCGGCCCGGACGACAGCAGACGCAAGTCGTTGCAGCTCTTGCTGAGCTTCACGGCGATGCGCTTGAGCACGCCGGACATCTGGACGAACGCCCCGCAGTCCTGGGTGGCTTCGACCAGGTTGGCGGCGGTGACCAGCGGCAGCCCGGTGATCTCGGCGAGATGGCGGCGCGCCGACTCGGCGTACCCGGCGGGGGCGTTGAGGCCGGTGCCGATGGCCGTGGCACCCAGGTTGATCTCATGGATCAACTCGACGGCCTCGGCAAGACGGGACCGGTCCTCGTCGATCATGACGGCGTACGCGGAGAACTCCTGCCCGAGCGTCATGGGCACGGCGTCCTGCAACTGTGTACGGCCCATCTTGAGCACGTCGCGGAACTCGACGGCCTTGCGGGCGAAGGCGTCCTGGAGGACGAACATCGCCTTGAGCAGCCCGCGCACCGCGAAGACCGTCGCGATCTTGACGGCGGTCGGGTAGACGTCGTTCGTCGACTGACCGAGGTTGACGTCCTCGTTGGGGTGCAGGTACTGGTACTCGCCCTTGGCGTGGCCCAGCAGCTCCAACGCCCGGTTGGCCACGACCTCGTTGGCGTTCATGTTGGTCGAGGTGCCGGCGCCGCCCTGGATGACGTCGACGACGAACTGGTCGTGCAGCTTGCCGGCACGGATCTCGCGGCAGGCAGCGACGATCGCGGCGGCCTTCTTCGCCTCCAGCAGCCCGAGTTCCTCGTTGGCGAGGGCGGCGGCCTCCTTGACGGCGGCGAGAGCGTCGATCAGGTGCGGGTACGCGGAGATCGGCGTCCCGGTGATCGGGAAGTTCTCCGTGGCGCGCAGGGTGTGAACACCCCAGTAGGCGTCGGCGGGAATGTCCCTGTCGCCGAGCAGATCGTGCTCGCTGCGGGTGACGGCGTTCATGAGGGAACGGTTCTTCTTTCTGAGAGGGTGAGGGTCAGCGCCCCGTCAGGGGCGCGGGGAACTGCGGGACAAGCCACAAACAACCCGCAGCCGCCGTACTGGTAGTCCGGCACATCCTTAGGCGCAAGCCGAAACAACAACCGGCTCCAGCGAACGAACGGGCCGCACACACCCGACCGCCTGGCCGCCTCCGAGCAGCGCCTCGCCTTGGAACTCGGTCAGCAGCTCCGGATCCACCCCGGCCCTGGCGAGAGCCGCCGCAGCGACCGGCACCCGCGCCCGATTCGCCCCATCGGCGATTTTCACGGCAACGGCCCGGCCGTCCGGAAGCGCAGCTACCTGAACACCCTCGAATCCGTCCTTGGCGAGCAGCCCGGGGACGGCCCGCATCAAGGCCGCGACGTCCCGCCCCGAACCGGAGGCCATCTCCGCATGCTCCCGCATCGCGTCGGCGACCCGCGCCTCAGGCGTACCCGGCGCCGCCGTGGTGATCCGGGCGGCGGCCCGGGCAAGGCCGTGCAGCGACACGGAGAACAACGGCGCCCCACACCCGTCGACGGTGATGCGAGCGATCCGCTGCCCCGTGAGGTCCTCGACGATCTCGGCGATCGCCTGCTGAAGGGGGTGCCCGGGGTCGAGGTAGTCCTCCAGTGACCAGCCATTGAGCCGGCAGGCGTACAGCATGGCCGCGTGCTTGCCGGAGCAGTTCTGGGCGAGCCGGGAGGGCAGGCGGCCCTCCCGTACCCAGGCGTCCCGCACGACCGGGTCGTACGGCATGTCGGGGACGTTGCGCAGGTGGTCCTCGGTCAGCGCGGCGAGTTCGAGGATGCGCCGGGTTCCGGCGAGGTGGCGTTCCTCGCCGGAGTGGCTCGCCGCGGCGAGCGAGAGCAGCTCGCCGTCGAGCGGGAGCCCGACCCGCGCCATGGCGACGGCCTGGACAGGCTTGAGCGCCGAGCGCGGATAGAAGGCGGCCTCGATGTCACCGAGCTGGAACTGGACCTCACCGTCGGCGCCGAGGACGACGACGGAGCCGTAGTGGATGCCTTCGATCATTCCGCCGCGTATGAGGTGGGCGACGGGGGCGTGGAGAGGTTCGCGGACAAGGGGTGCGTCCGCTATGGAACTGCTGTACATCACTACCTGGTTGTGGTGGGTCGATGAGGGGTCGTCGACCGACACGGATTTCACGCGTCGGCCTTGGTGGCGGCGCGGGCGACACGGCTTCGGATGGCGTACCAGCCCGCGACCAGCGCTGCGACGATCAGCGGCAGGCACAGCACGGTGGTGCGGCCGGCGCCTCCGTCGGCGTACATGAGGACCAGGACGGAGGCGAGGAAGGCCAGCGTCACGAGTTCGGTCCAGGGGGAGCCCGGCAGTCGGTAGCCGGGGCGGGTGAGCTCGCCCTTCTGGGTCTTCTGCCAGAAGAGCAGGTGACAGATCATGATCATGCCCCAGGTGGCGAGGATGCCGATCGCCGCGAAGTTCAGCACGATCTCGAACGCGTCCGCGGGGACGACGAAGTTGAGACCGACGCCGAGGACACAGATACCGCTGGTGAGCAGGATGCCGCCGTACGGGACCTGGCTGCGGCTCATCACCGAGGTGAACTTCGGGGCGGAGCCGGACATCGCCATGGAGCGCAGGATGCGGCCGGTGGAGTACAGGCCGGAGTTGAGCGAGGACATGGCCGCCGTCATCACGACCAGGTTCATGACGCCGCCTGCGGCCGGGATGCCGATGTTGGACAGCACGGTGACGAACGGGCTCTCGCCCGCCTTGTACGACGACCAGGGCAGCAGCATCGACAGCAGGACGACCGAGCCGACGTAGAACAGACCGACGCGCCACATGATCGAGTTGATCGCCTTCGGCATGATCTTCTCGGGGTTCTCGGTCTCACCGGCGGCGACGCCGACCAGCTCGACGGAGGCGTAGGCGAAGACGACGCCCTGGATGATCAGCAGCATGGGCAGCAGGCCGTTGGGGAAGAGGCCGCCGTGGTCGGTGATCAGGGACGGGCCGGGGGTCGTGCCGTCGACCGGGTGCTGGGTGACCAGCAGGAAGATGCCGATGCACATGAAGACGACGAGCGCGCCGACCTTGATGATGGCGAACCAGAACTCCAGTTCGCCGAAGATCTTCACCGAGATCAGGTTCACGGTGAGGACGACGGCCAGGGCTATCAGCGCGATCACCCACTGCGGGATGTCGGAGAACATGCCCCAGTAGTGGGTGTAGGTGGCCACCGCGGTGATGTCGGCGATGCCGGTGGTCGCCCAGTTCAGGAAGTACATCCAGCCCGCGGTGTAGGCGCCCTTCTCCCCCATGAACTCTCGGGCGTACGACACGAAGGCGCCGGAGGACGGGCGGTACAGGACGAGCTCGCCGAGGGCGCGGACGACGAGGAAGGCGAAGATTCCACAGACCGCGTAGGCGATGAACAGGGACGGGCCGGCGTCGGCGAGTCGGCCGCCGGCGCCGAGGAACAGGCCGGTGCCGATGGCTCCGCCGATGGCGATCATGTTGACGTGCCGGGACTTCAGCGACTTGCTGTAGCCGAGGTCTCCGGCGTCGACGTGACCGGACTGGGGGCGCGTCTCTTCTTTGAGGTGCTGCTCGCTCACGCCTCGGGTCCGCCTTCCGTGGGGCTGTCCGTGCGCGCGGGGCGCACGATGTCGGTGAGGGTGGTCTCGACGCGGTCGAGGTGATGGGCCATCGCGTCGGTCGCGTCGAGTTCGGAACCGTCGATCAGCGCCTCGACGATCGCCCGGTGCTCGCGGTTGGACTGCTCGCGGCGGCCGCCCAGCTCGTTGAGGAAGGCCGACTGACGCGCCAGTGCGTCGCGGATCTCCTCGATGACCCGGCGGAACACCGGGTTCTGGGCGGCTTCGGCCACGGCCAGGTGGAAGAGGGTGTCCATCGCGACCCACGCGGTGGTGTCCGTCTCCCGCTCCATACGGTCGAGCAGATGAGCCAGGTGGTCGAGGTTCTCCGGGGTGCGGCGCAGGGCCGCGTACCCGGCGACCGGGATCTCGACGTGCCGGCGCACCTCCAGCAGGTCGCTGGCCGCGTAGTCGCCGAAGGTGGGGTCCTCGACGGTGTTCGCGACGACGAAGGTGCCCTTGCCGGTCTTGGAGACGGTCAGGCCCATGGTCTGCAGGGCCCTGAGGGCCTCGCGCAGGACGGGTCGGCTGATCTCCAGGGTGCGGCAGAGCTCGGCCTCGGAGGGGAGCTTGTCGCCGATGGCGTACTCGCCGCGCTCGATGGCACTACGCAGGTGCGCCAGAACCGCTTCCATGGCGCTGACGCGCCGCGGAGGCTGACTGGCTGTCCGGCTGTCTGACAGGTTCACGGGAGAGATACTCCGGGTGAGCCGTGGGTGGTGTCAAGGGAGCCGAAAGGAAAGATTCACCGGATGTGAAGCCTGAAAGCAGACTTCACATCGACTCCCCGCCCGGACCTGGTCAGCTGTTGATCACCCCCGCGCCCAGCAGCCCGAACAGCAGCACCCCGACGACGATCCGGTAGATCACGAAGGCGTTGAAGGAGTGCTTGGCGACGAACTTGAGCAGCCAGGCGATGGAGGCGTAGGCGACGACGAAGGAGACAGCGGTACCGACAGCCAGCGGCAGCGCGCCCGTGCCGGTGGTGCCGAGGGCGTCCTTCAACTCGTAGATGCCGGCGCCGGTCAGGGCCGGGATGCCGAGGAAGAAGGACAGGCGGGTGGCGGCGACCCGGTCCAGGTCGAGCATCAGCGCCGTGGACATAGTGGCGCCGGAGCGCGAGAAGCCCGGGAAGAGCAGGGCGAGGATCTGGGAGCTGCCGACGAGCATCGCGTCCTTGAAGGAGGTGTCGTCCTCCCCTCGCTTGTGCCGTCCCATCTGATCGGCCGCCCACATCACGCCACTGCCGACGATCAGCGAACCCGCAACGACCCACAGGGAGGCGAGCGGGCCCTTGATGAGCGGCTTGGCGGCCAGGCCCACGACGATGATCGGGATCGTCGCGTAGATCACCCACCAGGCGAACTTGTAGTCGTGGTGGTACCGCTCCTCCTTGTCCCGCAGCCCGCGCAGCCACGCGGAGACGATGCGCACGATGTCCTTGAAGAAGTACACGAGCACGGCGGCGATCGCGCCGACCTGGATGACGGCCGAGAACCCGACGACCGCGTCGTCGTCGACGGGGATGTTCATGAGCCCCTCGGCGATCTTCAGATGGCCGGTCGAGGAGACGGGCAGAAACTCGGTCACCCCCTCGACGGCTCCGAGGACGACGGCCTGACCGACGCTGATGGCGCTCATGGGATCCAGTTCCGGGAGTTCGGCGGGACAGTGGCGCGCACTGTCCTACCAGGTGCAGGTGTGGATCCGTGGCATACGGCGACCCGGGCAGGTCGCCTACGACCAGACCGCCTCGGCGATCGAGACGCCCAGGAACGCCGCGCCCAGGCCTGCGGCCACGCTGCCCACGATGTTGACGACGGCGTAGAGCCCCGCCCCCGTCTCAGTCAGCCGAAGCGTCTCGTACGAGAAGGTCGAGTACGTGGTCAGCGCCCCGCACAGGCCGGTTCCCAGCAGCAGCTGGACGTGGGAGCTCGCGGCGCCCGCGGCCGCCGCGCCGGTGAGCAGGCCCAGGATCAGGCAGCCGGTGACGTTGACCGCGAAGGTGCCCCAGGGGAACACCGAGTCGTGGCGGGACTGCACCGCGCGGTCGGTGAGATAGCGGAGCGGGGCGCCGACCATGGCACCCGCGATCACGAGGAGCCAGTTCACGGCGACTTCTTACCTTCCGTGTCCGATGCGGGTGGAGTGTCGTCGCGGCCGACGATGGGGGTGCCCCCGGTCGAACGAAGTTGAGACTGGGGGAGGATGACCTCGCACTCGTCGAGGGTCACGAGCCCTTCGGTGACGAGCTCGTCGAGCTGCGGCAGGAAGGCCCGTACCCGCTCCCCGGAGTCGACGATCACGATCGCGACCGGCAGGTCCTCGCTCAGGGACAGCAGCCGGGAGGTGTGGATCACCGAGGACGCGCCGAAGCCCTCGACGCCGCGGAAGACGCTGGCGCCCGCGAGGCCGGCGGCGTGGGCGCGGTGGACGATCTCCGAGTAGAGGGGCCTGTGGTGCCAGGTGTCGTGCTCGCCGACGAAGACGGTCAGACGCAGGGCCCTGCCGGTCGGTCTCGTCATGGCTGCCTCCACTGCAGGATGCGGCGGGTGGTCGCCGCAGCGAGCCAGACCGCCGTGAGCGCCGCGGCCAGGGTGCCGGCGAGGTAGGCCAGGGCGGTGCGGGGGTGCCCGCTGTCGACCAGCTTCTGGATGTCGACGGCGTACGTGGAGAAGGTGGTGAAGCCGCCGAGCACACCGGTGCCGAAGAAGGGACGGACGAGGCGATGGGCGGCCCACACATCGGTGATGACCACCATGAACACGCCGATCACGGTGCAGCCGACGACATTGGTCCAGAAGGTCGCCCAGGGGAAACCGCCCGGGTCGGCCGGCCACCACAGTGCGGCCGCGTACCGGGCCGCGGCGCCGACGGCTCCGCCGACTGCGACCACCGCGACGATCGGCGCCTGCGTCCGCCAGGCGGGCGACCGCGGGGTGCGGGCGGGGGCGCGGAGGCTCTCGGTGTCCGGGGCTGTCATGGTCGTACGTCTCCTACTCGCCGGGGCCCGGGCATGCCGGCCGCGTCGTTGCAAGTAGGGACCGTTGGCGGCAGCACTGCCGCGGTTCGGGTACGGCGGGCCCCACCACCGCGCCGCGAGGGTGGTCGCGGCCGGTCAACAGGCTATCTCCGGGCGACCGCGGGGGGCACTTCGGGTGCGCCCCGCGCGACCGCGCTGCGGGTGCTGGAGGTGCGCCGCGCGGCTACTGTCGAAGTGCGGGGTGAGCAGCTGAAGAGCAGGTGAGCGGCTGAGGAGAAGGAGCGTGGTCGGCGTGGCCCGGAATCGCCGCCTGATCCTGAGTTCGCCCGCGGAGGTCTGGAGCCTGCTGTCCGACGGCTATCGCTACGGGGAGTGGGTCACGGGCACCCAGGAGGTGCTCGCCGCGGACCCGCACTGGCCGCAGGTGGGCGCCCGTCTGCAAGTCCGGGTCGGGGTCGGCCGACTGGCCCTCGAGGACACCTGTGTCGTCCGCATCTGCGAGCCGGAGCACCGTCTGGAACTGGAGGCGAAGGCAGATCCCTTCGGGGCGGCCCGTATCGCCATGAGGTTGATCCCCTGGGGCGAGCACACCCTCTTCGTCCTCGACTGGCACCCCCTACGGGGCCCCGGCATCCGGATGCACGGGCTGCCCGTCGACTATGTCGTCGCGATCCGCAACGGCATGATGCTGACGAAGCTGGCCCGGATCGCGGTGGGCGAGCATCGAGAACTCGGTGCGGGATCGGGACACAGCGCGGGCTCGGGACGCGGCGCGGGCTAGGGGTGCGAGGGTCCAGTGGCCGCCCTGCGCTTACCAGCCCTTCTCAAACATGCGCGCGACCTCGGCGATCCGCATCTCGTCACGCCGGTAGTACAGGCGTCGGCGGATCCGCTTCGTGCGCAGCAGGCCGATGTCCGCGAGCAGGGCGAGGTGTGTCTCGGCGACCTTGCGCGGCAGGCCGAACTTCGCGGCCACGGCGTCCGCGGTGACGCCGTCCTCGACCGGGTCGGCCTGCCGCCCCGGCGGGAAGTGCGCGGCCGGATCCTTCAGACATTCCAGGATGTCCAGGCGCCTTGCGCTGACGGGAGTCCTCAGCATCTCGTCCCCCCTCCGTAGGGCCGCGTCTTAACGCGTCTTCCCACTGTCCCGCAGTCGAAGCCGCGGTGAGCGGGACTCTTCGACCCTTGTCCGGTACCGAACGGCCGTACGACACAGGGCTGTTCGGCCCGACGCGCCGGGGGCCCGGTCGCATGCACGCGGCCGGGCCCCTTTGTCACGGAGACGACAGACTCAACTGGCTCATCGGTGGCTGAACCACGCCATCGACGAGAGTGCCGTGTCGTCGTAACCGAACAGGGCCTGGTTCTCCCAGCCGTTGCCGGAGGAGGCGTCGGTCGGGTCCCAGCCGTTGCCGGAGACGGCGGTCCAGGTCGCCTCCCAGTAGAAGACGCCGAGGCCACGGCCGTTCGGGACGGCCTCCACGATGCTGGTCACGTCGTTCATCCAGCGGCGCTGCCCGGCCGTGTTCGCCGGGTAGCCGGAGACCAGTTCGCCGGTGGTGTCGATGATGTTCTCGTGCGAGTCCTCGCTGTCCAGCCGGAACGGGTAGGCCGTCTCGGCGACGAAGACGGGCTTGCCGTAGCGGGAGGCCGCGTCGTCCAGGGTCGTCTGGAAGTCGTAGAGCGAGCCGTGCCAGTAGCCGTAGTAGGACAGGCCGATCGCGTCGAACTTCACGCCGTTCGCGACCGCGCTGTCGAACCACCAGCGGGTGCCGGACAGGTCACCGCCCTTGGCGAGGTGCAGCGCGACCGTGGTGGACGAGTTGACCGCCTTGACCGCGTCGTAGCCCGAGTTGAGCAGACCGGCGAGCTGCGACCAGTTGCTCGTGGAGCCCTCGTTCCACAGCATGCCGCCGTTGATCTCATTGCCCACCTGGACCATGTCGGCGGTGGTGCCTTGAGCCTTCAACGCGTTCAACACGTCGTAGGTGTGGTTGTACACATCGGTCTTGAGTTGACTGTACGAGTGCCCGGCCCAGGCGGACGGCTTGCTCTGGGCGCCCGGGTCGGCCCAGGTGTCCGAGTAGTGGAAGTCGACCAGCAGCTTCATGCCGGCCGCCTTGACGCGCTTGGCCGTGGCGAGGACGCGCGTCTTGTTGTTGTAGCCGTCGGCCGGGTTGACCCAGACCTTCAGGCGCGCGTAGTTCATGCCGGCGTTCTTCAGGATGGTGACCGCGTCGCCGGTGGTGCCGGAACTGGTCTTGTAGACACCGCCCTTGGCCTCGCTCTTGGCGAGGGAAGAGATGTCGGCACCATGGATCGACGTGCCACCCGTGCCGGAGGCGAAGGTCAGGTCGTCGACATTGATCCAGTTGCCCGCGTTGGCGTCACTGTTGATGCTGATGGTGCACTGGTTGTTGGTCACGTTGACCGGCACGACGATACGGATCCAGCCGCTGGCCGAGACCGGAAGGTCGGTGCGCTGCTCCGTGCCGCCGCAGTTCTTCAGGGCTATGTACGCCGAGTTCTGGCCACCGCCGGAGCGGACCCACGCGGTGAGCTTGTAGTTCCCGTTGGTGAGCCCGGACAGGTACTGGTAGGTCTCCACCTTGTAGGCGGAGGACGCGTAGTGGGTCAGGCGGTAGCTTCCGCCGTGGCCGCCGGCCTCGGTGAAGGAGGCGGAGTTCTGACCGGCCGCCGAGTACGTGGACCAGCCGGCCGGGGTCGCCGTGCCGGTGCCGTCGGACTCGAAGCCGGCGTTGGTGAGCGTGCTGGCCGCCGAGGCGGTCTGCGCGGGCAGGGCGGTGAGGGCGAGTCCGGCTGCGAGCGGCAGCAGCAGGACTCGGAGGGTGCGTCTGGGATGGAACATCGTCGTCCGTCGTCCCTTCGACGTAAATGGGGATTGGGGGTGTCCCTCACCTGGGCGGTGAGGAGCCCCTCCGCCCGCGGCTCGTGGCACGCGCGGGCGGAGGGGAGTTCGGCTCAGCCGTCGAGTCGTACGACCCGGACGGCTCCCGCGGGGACCTCGAGGCGGCCCGCGGCGCGTTCACCGGTCAGCAGCTCGGTGCCGTGCGTCTCCAGCGGCACCTTGGCGTCCGCCGCGGTGTGGTTGACGGCGAACAGGTAGCTGCCCGACTCGCCGGCGCGGCGCACCACCTCGACGTCACGGGGCAGGTCGACACGCGGGGCGACCTGCGCGTCCTCGATCGCCCAGCCCAGCAGCGCGTCGAGCCCCTCGGCGCCCAGGCGCGTGGAGACGTACCAGGCGGTGCCCTCGCCGAGGCGGTGCCGGGTGACCGCCGGATGGCCCGCGGCCAGGCCGTCGGCGTACGTCCAGACCGTCTCGGCGCCGCGCGGGACGACGAACTCGGTCCACACGTCGCCGCTGAGCTCGGAGCCGTCCGGGCCGGTGATGCGCACCAGCTGCTCCCGCAGCAGCGGCGAGAACTCCTCGATCGTCAGGCCGAGGACATCCCGCAGCGGTCCGGGGTAGGCGCCCTCGTGCACGGCGTCGTGCTCGTCGACGATGCCGGAGAAGTACGACACGACGAGGGTGCCGCCGTTCTCCACGTACCGGCGCAGATTGCGGCCGGCCGTCTCCGTCATCAGGTACAGCGCGGGCACGACGACAAGGGGATAGGCCGACAAGTCGGCTTCCGGGTGCGCGAAGTCGACGGTGAGGTGGCGGTCGTAGAGCACCTCGTAGAAGGCGTCGGCGCGCTCGCGCGGGTCGTGGTCCTCGCTGGGGCGCCAGTCGAGGTTCTGCGCCCACCAGGAGTGCCAGTCCCACAGCATCGCCACGTCGGCCTGTGTGCGGGTGCCGCGCACGGTGCTCAACGAGTCGAGGGCGGCGCCGAGTTCGACGACCTCGCGCCACACGCGCGTGTCCGTGCCGCCGTGCGGGAGCATCGCCGAGTGGAACTTCTCGGCGCCGCGCCGGGACTGCCGCCACTGGAAGAACATGGCGCCCTCGGAGCCGCGCGCCACGTGCGCGAGGGAGTTGCGGGCCATCTGGCCGGGGGCCTTGGCGGGGTTGCGGGGCTGCCAGTTGACGCCCGAGGTGGAGTGCTCCAGGAGGATCCAGGGCGCTCCCCCGGCCACCGAGCGCGTGAGGTCGGCGGCCATCGCGAGGTTGACGTGGGTGCGGCGGCCGTCGGTGATCAGGTAGTGGTCGTTGGTGACGATGTCGACCTCACGGCCCCAGGCCCAGTAGTCCACGGAGTCGCACTGGCTGAGGGCGGTCATGAAGTTGGTCGTGACCGGGACGCCTGGCGAGAGGCGGTGCAGGATGTCCCGCTCCATACGGAAGTTCTCGCGCATGGTGGCGTCGGCGAACCGCTTGTAGTCCAGCGCCTGGGCCGGGTTGACGGCCGTCGGCGTGGCGCGCGGCGGGTTGATCTGCTCGAAGTCGGAGTAGCGCTGGCCCCAAAATGCCGTGCCCCAGGCCTCGTTGACCGCGTCGACCGTCCCGTACGTCACCGCCAGCCAGCGCCGGAAGTGCGCGGCGCAGGAGTCGCAGTAGCAGGCCGAGACGGGGACGCCGTACTCGTTGTGCACGTGCCACAGCGCCAGCGCCGGGTGGTCGCCGTAGCGCTCGGCGAGCTCGGTGGTGATGCTCGCGGCGGCCGCGCGGTAGTCGGCGTTGCTGTGACAGATGGCGGCGCGCGAGCCGAACTCGTAGTGCACGCCCTCCGCCGTGACGGGCAGGGCCTCAGGATGCGCGCGGTAGAACCACACCGGCGGGCAGACGGTGGGCGTGCCCAGGTCCACGTGGATGCCGTTCTCGTGCAGCAGGTCGAACAGGCGGTCCAGCCAGCCGAAGTCGTACACCCCGGGTGAGGGCTCCAGCAGGGCCCAGGAGAAGATCCCGACACTCACCATCGTGACGCCGGCCTCCCGCATCAGCCGGACGTCTTCCTGCCAGACGCTTTCCGGCCACTGCTCGGGGTTGTAGTCCCCACCGAAGGCGAGCCTGGTGAGGCCCCTGGGGGTGGTCTCCGGCATGGATCTCTCCCGTTTTATCGATCATTTGGGAACGTGCACACACTGGATCGGCGGTGCGAGCCCAACATAACCGCACAGCAACAACCATTGACAAGTGTCCGGGATGTTTCTCTACTGTGAACGCTCACAGAAGCATGGCAGGTCTTCGCACCAGGCGGAGACCCCAGGTCAGGGGAGAGATCCATGCCCAACACGAAGCGCCGGCGACTCTTTGTCAGAAGTGCAGCTACGTCCGTCGCCGTCGCCCTCGGCGCCACCGCCCTCGCCGCCTGCGGCTCCGAAGACGCGAGCGAGGACCCGTCGGGGCCGGTCTCGCTGACGTACTGGACCTGGACGCCCGGCATGGACAAGGTCGTCGACCTGTGGAACAAGGGCCAGGGCAAGAAGGACCAGATCACGGTCACGGTGAAGAAGCAGGCGTCCGGCGACACGCTGGTCACCAAGATCCTCACCGCGCACAAGGCGGGCAAGGCCCCGGACCTGGTCCAGGCCGAGTACCAGGCGCTGCCCACGCTGGTCAGCAATGACGCGGTCGCGGACATAGCGAGCGAGGTCGGCGACGCGAAGGACAAGTTCGCCGAGGGTGTGTGGCAGCAGACCACGCTGGGCACGGACGCGGTCTACGCGGTGCCGCAGGACATCGGGCCGATGATGTTCTACTACCGCGCGGACCTCTTCAAGCAGTACGGCCTGAAGGTCCCGGCCACCTGGGAAGAGTTCGCCGAGACCGCCCGCGCGCTGAAGAAGAAGGCCCCGGACAAGGACCTGACCACCTTCTCCGCCAATGACTCCGGCCTCTTCGCGGGCCTGGCCCAGCAGGCCGGCGCCAAGTGGTGGACGACCTCCGGCGACAAGTGGAAGGTCGGCATCGACGACGCGGCCTCGCAGAAGGTCGCGGGGTTCTGGGGCGACCTCGTCAAGGAGGGCGCCATCGACAACCAGCCGATGTACACCCCGGCCTGGAACAAGGCGCTCAACACCGGCAAGCAGATCGCCTGGGTCAGCGCCGTGTGGGCGCCGGGGACCCTGACCACGGCCGCGCCCGACACCAAGGGCAAGTGGGCCATGGCGCCGCTCCCCCAGTGGTCGGACTCCGAGAACGTCACGGGCAGCTGGGGCGGCTCCTCCACCGCCGTCACCACGGACTCCAAGAACAAGGCGGCCGCCGCCAAGTTCGCCGCCTGGCTGAACACCGACGGCGACGCCCTCAACGCCCTGGCCAAGGAGAGCGGCATCTACCCGGCCTCCACGTCGGCCCAGCTCAGCGGCGCCTTCACCACCCCGCCGGACTACTTCTCCAACCAGCCCGACTTCTACACGAAGGCCGCTGAGATCGCCGAGACGACGGCGCCGTCGGCCTGGGGCCCGAACGTGAACGTCGCCTACACGACCTTCAAGGACGCCTTCGGCAAGGCCGCCAAGGACAAGTCGGACTTCGCCGCCGCCCTGCAGACCATGCAGGACGACACGGTCGCCGACCTCGAGAAGCAGGGCTTCGAGGTCTCCGAGTGACCAGCACAAGCCGGCGGGCGTACGGGGTCAAGGGGGCCCCGTATGCCTTCCTCCTCCCCGCAACGATCCTCTTCGCGCTGTTCTTCGCCCTGCCCATCGGGTACGCGATCTGGCTCAGCTTCCACAAGGTGAAGGTCTCCGGGCTCGGCCTGGGCGCCGGCGCCCGCAAGGAGGTCTGGGCCGGGCTGGAGAACTACACCGACGCCCTCACCGACAACGAGCTGGTCGACGGCGCGCTGCGCGTGCTCGGCTACGGCTGCATCGTGGTGCCGGTGATGCTGGGCCTCGCCCTGCTGTTCGCCCTGATGCTGGACTCCGAGAAGGTGCGGCTCGCGCCCTTCACCCGGCTCGCGATCTTCCTGCCGTACGCCATCCCCGGCGTCGTGGCCGCGCTGCTGTGGGGCTTTCTGTACCTGCCGGACGTCAGCCCGTTCTACTACGTGCTCGAGAAGCTGGGCATGCCGCAGCCCGACCTGCTGGACGGCGGCCCGCTGTACCTCGCCCTGTCGAACATCGCGGTCTGGGGCGGCACCGGCTTCAACATGATCGTCATCTACACCTCGTTGCAGGCGATCCCGGCCGAGGTGTACGAGGCGGCCAAGCTGGACGGTGCCACACCGCTGCAGGTCGCGCTGAAGATCAAGATCCCGATGGTGGCGCCCTCACTGGTGCTGACCTTCTTCTTCTCGATCATCGCCACGCTCCAGGTGTTCAGCGAGCCGACCACCCTCAAGCCGCTCACCAACTCCGTGTCCACGACCTGGAGTCCGCTGATGAAGGTGTACCAGGACGCCTTCGGCAAGGGCGACATCTACGCGGCGGCCGCCCAGGCCACGATCATCGCCCTCGCGACGCTGCTGCTGTCCTTCGGGTTCCTGCGGGCCGCGAACCGTCGTAACAAGCAGGACGTCAGTCAAGGAGGGGCGCGATGAGTTCCCTTGCCGTCGGCAAGGCCGAATCGGCCGCCGGCACCACGCCCGGCACCGTCCAGAACCGCCCGCCGCTGCGCCGCCGGATCGCGCTGATCCCCACGGTCACGCTGCTCTTCGGCGCGCTCTACTGCCTGCTGCCCGTGGCGTGGGTGGTGATCGCGGCGACCAAGTCCGGCAGTGAGCTGTTCTCCACGTTCACCTTCCTGCCGGGCACGGGCTTCGCCGACAACTTCTCGGACCTGAGCGCCTACCGCGACGGCGTGTACTGGCAGTGGATGGGCAACTCCGCGCTGTATGCCGGTCTCGGCGCCCTGCTGTCGACGTGTGTGTCGGCATTCAGCGGCTACGCGCTGGCGATCTACCGCTTCCGCGGCCGCGAGACGATCTTCAACGTGCTGCTGGCGGGTGTGCTGATGCCACCGGTCATCCTCGCCATCCCGCAGTACCTGCTGCTGGCGAAGGCCGACCTGACGGACTCCTACCTGGGGGTGCTGCTCCCGCAGATCCTCTCGCCGTACGGCGTCTACCTCTCGCGGATCTACGCCGCCGCGGCCGTCCCCGGTGACGTGGTCGAGGCGGGCCGCATGGACGGGGCGAGCGAGTGGCGGATCTTCACCCGGGTCTCGCTGCCGATGATGGTGCCCGGCATGGTGACGGTGTTCCTCTTCCAGTTCGTGGCGATCTGGAACAACTTCCTGTTGCCGTACATCATGCTCAGCGACGACGAGAAGTTCCCGATCACGCTCGGTCTGTTCACGCTCCTCGAACAGGGCGCCAACACGCCCGCGCTGTACACGCTGGTGATCACCGGTGCGTTCCTCGCGGTCATTCCGCTGGTGGTGCTCTTCCTGGTCATCCAGCGGTTCTGGAGCCTCGATCTGCTCTCCGGAGCCGTAAAGTCATGACCATGAGCAACACGGGGGGCCGACGCAGACCGCCGACGATCCACGACGTGGCGCGCGAGGCCGGAGTCTCACGGGGCACGGTCTCGCGGGTGCTCAACGGCGGGCACTACGTCAGCCCGACCGCCCAGGAGGCGGTCAACGCGGCGATCCGCAAGACGGGTTACGTCGTCAACCGGCACGCCCGCTCGCTGATCACGGGGCGTTCGGACTCGATCGGCTTCCTGCTGACCGAGCCGCAGGAGCGGTTCTTCGAGGACCCCAACTTCAACGTCCTGCTCAGCGGCTGCACACAGGCGCTCGCGGCGCACGACATCCCGCTGCTGCTGATGCTGGCGGGCACGCCGGACGAACGGCGGCGCATAACGCGGTACATCACGGCGGGGCACGTCGACGGGGTGCTGCTGGTGTCCAGCCACTCCGGGGACCCGGTGGCCGACGAACTGCGCGAGGCGGGGGTGCCCCTCGTCCAGTGCGGCAAGCCCATGGGGCTCGGCTCCAAGGTGAGTTACGTGGCGGCGGACGACCGGGACGGCGCCCGTGACATGGTGCGCCACCTGCTGTCCCTGGGCCGGCGCCGGATCGGCGTGGTGAGCGGCCCGCTGGACACCCCGGGCGGCGTCGATCGCCTCGCCGGCTACAAGGAGGTACTCACGGAAGCGGGCGTCGAGATCGACGATGCGCTCATCGTCTCCGGCGACTACAGCCGGGCCAGTGGCGAGGCGGGCACCGAGCGGCTGCTGGCGCAGGCCCCGGACATGGACGCCTTGTTCGTGGCCTCCGACCTGATGGCACAGGGCGCCCTGACGGCGCTCCACCGGGCAGGCCGCCGGGTGCCCGAGGACGTGTCCGTGGGCGGCTTCGACGACTCCAGCGCGGCCACGGAGGCCACCCCCGCCCTCACGACGGTGCGCCAGCCCTACGACCGCATCAGCGCCGAGATGGTGCGGTTGCTGCTCGCGCAGATCGGCGGTGAGGACCCGGCGGCGGTGATCCTGCCGACGGAGCTGGTGAAGCGGGAGTCGACGTAACGGCGTGAGCGGGCCTCGAGGGCACGCCGCACGGCGATCCAGCCGTGGGCGCGCCCTCGGTGTGCGACCGGTCAGGAATCGAGAAGCCGCCCACCGCTCCCCCGCCCTAGCGTGAAACCACCGACGAAAACCGTCGGCGCACACTTCACGTCAGGAGTAGGCCATGACTGCCGGAGTCAACACGATCATCTACCCCGTCAAGGACCTCGACGGGACGAAGGCCCTGTTCAGGGCCCTGCTGGGCACGGAACCGTATGCGGACGAGCCGTACTACGTCGGCTTCAAGGACGCCGGACAGGACGTCGGCCTCGACCCCAACGGGCACGCGAAGGGCATGACCGGTCCGGTCCCCTACTGGCACGTCGACGACATCAGGACGACCCTGGCGGCCCTGCTGGAAGCGGGCGCCGAGACGCTCCAGGACGTCCATGACGTCGGTGGCGGCAGGCTGATCGCCTCGGTGAAGGACGCCGACGGCAATCTCGTCGGCATCCTCCAGGACCCGACCGGCTGATCGCCCGCCGTCGGTCGCACTTCGCTTGCGCGTGCACTAATTGCACGCTCAACAATTGGCTGGATCGGTGCTACCGTGCCGGTATGGCAGTGAAGACGGCCGACGCAGGGCTCGAGGAACGGTGGCGGGACATCCTGTCGGTGCACGCCCGCACCATGTGCGAGATCGACCGCGTGCTGCACCCGCACGGCCTGGGCGCGAGCGACTTCGAGGTGCTCGACATGCTCGCGTCCGCGGCGCCCGAGGAGGGCGAGCAGTGCCGGGTGCAGAACCTGGTCGGACGGGTCCATCTCAGCCAGAGCGCGCTGTCCCGGCTCATCGGGCGGCTGGAGAAGGACGGTCTGGTGGAGCGTTCCGTCTGCGCGGAGGACCGGCGCGGTGTGTTCGTCACCCTCACCCGTAAGGGCCGCGATCTGCACGCGGAGGTCCTACCGCTGCAGCGCGACGTACTGGCCCGGATGCTGAGCAGCTGACCTCGGGCAGCTGGAGCACGAACTCGCGTGGATCCGCCGGGCCCGTGGGTGGCGGGTCAGGGTGCGGGAGGGCAGTTTGCCGTCGGCATGGGAAGCCGCCTCCGGTGGCGGTGCCGAGCAGGACCATCCACCGCCGTCATTCCTGCCGCAGCAGTTCCCGTACGGCGCTGAAGGCGGCCTCGGTCGTCGCCGCGTCCGCGCCGGGGCGGGCGAGGGCGCTCATCGGGATCGGAGTGACGGGTGGCAGGCCCTCGTACGGGGTGAGTCCGTCCGGCGCGGCACCGACCGAGGCGAGCAGGGCCACGCCCTGGCCGGTGCGGGCGATGTCGAGGACGCCCGCGAGGTAGCCGGCGTCGCCGACGATCGCGGCGGGCACTGCGTGTCTGGCGAGGGTGGCGATGGCCCGGCGGCGGATCGCGCACGGTTCCTCGACGGCGACCAGCGGTACCGGGGCGGGTGCGGGCGGGGGTGCCCAGCCGGGGACGGCGTGCCAGGTGAGCGGGAGGCCGCCGACGGGGGTGCCCTCGGTGGCGGCGGCCTCGGTGACGTAGACCGCGACATCGACGCTGCCGCGTTCCACGGCCTCCACCAGCCGGGCGGAGCGGTCGATCCTGAATCGCACCCGGCAGCCGGGGCGTACCTGCTGGACCGCGGCGGTGAGCCGGGGCAGGAACTGGTCGGCGGCGTGTTCGGTGGAGCCGACGGTGACGGTGTCGCCCTCGGCGTCGAGCAGTGTGCGTACGGCCTCGTCGTGCACGGCGAGGATCCGGCGAGCCTGTTCCAGCAGCAGGCGCCCTTCGGGGGTGAACCGGGTGCCACGGCCCTCGCGTTCGACCACCGGACGCCCCAGGGTCTTCTCCAGTCTGCGCACATGCTGGCTGACTGCGGACTGGCTCAGGGAGAGCGTCTGGGCGGCGCGGTGGAAGCCGCCGCAGTCGGCTATCGCGGTCAGGCTGCGCAGGGCCACGATGTCGAGGACGGGTTGGGGCATGCCGTGACAGTAGCCCGGCACGGCGATCGATCGCGATCGCTGATCGGTTTCGATGCGGAATCGTCGTTGGACGTGGTCCGCCGCGTCCGGTCATGATGAGCGCATGCTGCACGCAACCGCTTCCGCTGCCCTTCTGACGCAGCGCCGAGTCATCGACTTCGGCGTGGCGTGCAGCGCGCGCTGTTGCTGACGTCCAGCCGTCTCCCCCTGTAGTCCGAGTCGCTCACGTCGTCCCCTCTCCTGTCGTCTCCGCACTGACACGTGACGGTCGCCCTCGGGGCGCGCTCTTCGGCTGCTCTTCTCCCCTCCCCTCCCCCGGATGTCCCCTGCCCTGAAACGGGAGCTGCCCCCTCATGTCCTCATCCTTCTCCTGGGACGAACCCGAAGGCCTCGCCGCGCGCGGCACGTTGATCGTGCTGGCCGGACGAGGTGAACACGGCGGTGTGTACGAGCGGTTCGGCCGTCGCCTCGCTTTCGACGCCTACCGGGTTCGCGCCCTCGGCGACCCGACCACCGAACCGTCCGTGCTCGAACAGGCGGCGAAACTGCTCGCCGACGAGTCGCTGCCCGGCCCGAAGGTGCTGGTCGGTTCGGACACGGGTGCGCGGTACGCCGCCCATCTCGCCGCCGAGCGGGAAGCGAGCCTCGACGCCCTGATCCTGGCCGGTCTGCCCACCGCCCGCTGGTCAGCGGGGAGTTGGGAGGCCGAGGTCGAGGCCCGCACCGCCTGCCCCACCCACCAGGGGCGCCTCACCGACGACGCCGGTTTCCGGCGCGGCGCCCTCGACGGGAACCCGGACCTCCCCGAACTGCACCTGGACCGCGTGCGCGTTCCCGTACTCGCCCTGCACGGCAAGGACGACCCGGTGAGCCCCGTCGAGCAGGCGCTGGAGGCGTACGCGGGGCACGCGGGCGTCCGGACGGTGACGTTCGACGGCGGACGGCACGACGTCCTCAACGACGCGCTGCACCGCACGGTCGCCGCGACCGTCGTGCTCTTCCTGGAGCGGCTGCGGCTGTCCCCCGAGCTGCCCGCGATCGCGGAGGGCCTGGCATGAGCGTGACGACAACGGTCACCGAGCTGCGTACGCTGCTCGCCTCCGACGAGCCCCCGGTCGTACTCGACGTCCGCTGGGCGCTGGGCGATCCGCACGGCCGCGACCACTACGCCGAGGGGCACATCCCGGGTGCGGTCTACGTCGATCTCGACACGGAGCTGGCCGCGCCGCCGAGCCCGGAAGGCGGACGTCATCCGCTGCCGCGGGCGGAGGACCTGCAGGAAGCGGCCCGCAGGTGGGGCATCCGGCAGGGCCAACGGGTCGTGGTCCACGACGACTTGGGCAACACGGCGGCGGCCCGCGCCTGGTGGCTGCTGCGCCACGCGGGACTGACCCGGGTGACGCTCCTCGACGGAGCGCTCGGCGCCTGGAGATCCGCCGGGCTGCCCCTGGAGTCCGGCGTCCCGGCCGACCCGCCGCACGGCGACGTCGTACTGGACGAGGGCGCGCTGCCGACCGTCGACGCGGATGGTGCCGCCGAACTCGCCGTGTCCGGGCTGCTGTTGGACGCGCGGGCCGCTGAGCGGTACCGCGGCGAGGTGGAGCCGGTGGACCCACGGGCCGGGCACATCCCCGGTGCGCTCTCCGCTCCCACCGGCGAGAACCTCGCGGCCGACGGGACCTTCCTGCCGCCCGAGGAACTGCGCAAGCGGTTCGAGGACAAAGGGGCGGCCGGGGCCTCACGGATCGGGGTGTACTGCGGCTCGGGAGTCACCGCCGCCCACCAGATCGCCGCCCTGGAGATCGCCGGCTTCGAGGCGGTGCTCTTTCCCGGCTCCTGGTCCGCCTGGTCGGCCGATCCCGCCCGCCCGGCCGCGACCGGCCCGCTGCCGTCCTGACGAAGGAAACCCCGCCATGAAGGAACCCCCGCCATGACGACGAAATCGCCGGCCACGGCGGTGCTGCCGCCGCAGACCGCCGCCCCCGAGTCGCCCGCCCCCGCCCGTGTCACCCTGCGCGGCACCGTGAAGACCGGTCGCCGCCTCACCGTCCCCCGTTCCGTACGCCGTTCCGCGGGCCCCGTCGGCCTCGTCCTGCTGTGGTTCCTGACCTCGGCCACCGGCGTCCTCCCCGAGTCCGTGCTGGCCTCCCCCGTGGACGTCGTGAAGCAGGCCGTCGAGCTCACCGAGAACGGCGAGCTCCCCGGCGCCATCGCCGCCTCCGGCCGCCGTGCCGCCATCGGCTTCCTGATCGGCGCGTCCGTCGCCCTGAGCCTGTCCCTGCTGGCCGGCCTATTCCGGCTCGGCGAGGACGTCATCGACTCCTCGATGGGCATGTTCCGGGCGATCCCCTGGGTGGGCCTGATCCCGCTGTTCATCGTCTGGTTCGGCATCGAGGAGACGCCGAAGATCGCGCTGGTCGCGCTCGGTGTGACATATCCGCTGTACTTCAACATCTACGGCGGCATCCGCTCCACCGACGCCCAACTCGTCGAAGCCGCACGGATGATGGGGCTCGGCAGGCTCGGTCTGATCAAGTACGTGATCCTGCCGAGCGCACTGCCCGGTGCCCTCGTGGGGCTCCGGTACGCGCTGTCCACCGCCTGGCTGGCGCTCGTCTTCGCCGAGCAGATCAACGCCGACGCGGGACTCGGCTACCTGATGAGCAACGCCCAGCAGTACTTCCGCACGGACGTCATCGTGCTCTGCCTCGCCGTGTACGCGCTACTCGGCCTGGCCTGCGACTTCGCCGTACGGATCCTGTCGCGGCGGCTGCTGACCTGGCGGGCCAACTTCGAGGGCGAGGTATAGAGATGACCAACAGCACTGATGTGCTCAACGGCACAGAGTCGCCCAACAGCACGGTGGCGCTCAACAGCGTTGAAATACGGGGCCTTTCGCGGGCCTTCGACGGCCACACCGTCCTGCACGACCTCGATCTCGACATCCGCGAGGGCGAGTTCGTGGCCCTCCTCGGGCACAGCGGTTGCGGCAAGTCGACGCTGCTGCGGATCCTCGCCGGGCTCGACGACGAGATCGGCGGCGAGGTGACGGTGCCCGCGCGCCGCAGTGCCGCCTTCCAGTCGCCGCGGCTGCTGCCCTGGCTGAAGGTGTGGCGCAATGTCGTACTCGGGCTGCCGGGCCGGCCCGACCGGGCGCTCGCGGAGAAGGCTCTCGACGAGGTCGGCATCGCGGAGCGCGCCACCGTCTGGCCGAAGACGCTCTCCGGTGGCCAGGCCCAGCGCGTCTCCCTGGCCAGGGCGCTGGTCCGCGAGCCGGAACTGCTGCTCCTGGACGAGCCGTTCGGCGCCCTCGACGCGCTGACCCGGGGCAGGGTGCAGCAGCTGGTCGCCGAGCTGTGGCAGCGGCACGGCTGCGCGATCCTCCTGGTCACCCATGACGTGGAGGAGGCGCTGCTGCTCGCCGACCGGGTCCTGGTGATGGACGGGGGCCGTATCGCCCACGAGCTCACCGTCGACCTGCCCCGACCCCGCGACCTCACCACCCCCGACTTCGTCACCCTGCGCGCCCGTCTCCTCGACTGGCTCGGCGTCACCCGCACTCTGGAAGGAACCCCCTCGTGATACGCAGACTCGCCACCGCCGCGCTGAGCCTCACCGCCCTGCTGGCGCTGACGGCCTGCGGCGCGGACTCCTCGGCGGACGCCGCCGGCAAGGGCGGCCAGGTCACGCTCACCATCGGCGACCAGGCCAAGACGCTCCAGACGATCGTCGCCGCGTCCGACGCCCTCAACGGCGCCAAGTACAAGGTGAAATGGGCCGAGTTCGAGGGCGCGGCCCCGCTGTACCAGGCCGTACAGGCGGGCGCCGCCGACACCGGCTACTCCGCCGACCTGCCGGCGCTGCAGGCGCTCAGCGGCGGAGTGAAGGTCAAGAACGTCGCCGCCCTCAAGAACGACGGCACGCACGTCGGCATCGTCGTCCGCAAGGACTCCGGCATCGACAGCGTGAAGGACCTCAAGGGCCAGAAGGTCGTGGTGTCCTCGGCCAAGGGCAGCGTCTCGGAGTATCTGCTGGCCAACGTGCTGAAGCAGAACGGGCTCGGCTACGACGACGTTCAGGTCCAGTACCTGCTGCCGACCGACGCACAGGCCGCGTTCGCCTCCGGCAAGATCAAGGCCTGGGCGACCTTCGGCGTCTACCAGGCCGTCGGTCTGGAGCAGGGCGGCAAGCTCCTGGTCGACGGCGGGGACGGTCGGGTCAGCGGCATCGGCTTCATCAACGCTTCCGAGACGGCACTCGCCGACTCGTCGAAGAAGGACGCGCTCGCCGACTTCCTGCGGCGCCTCGGTACGGCCCTGCAGTGGACGAGCACCCACCGGGACGCCTACGCCGAGGCCATCGAGCAGCGCAACGGGGCCGACGCCTCCGTGGCCAAGACCCTGGCCTCCGCCGCGTACAGCGAGGTCCTGCCGGTCACGCCGGAAGTCAACCGGACGGTGCAGGGCGTCGCCGACCTGATGAACGGGATCGGCGTGCTGGACCCGAACGTCGACGTGGCGGAGTCGGCCGACACGTCCCTCCTCAAGTAGCCGTGCCAGCAAGGGAGTTGAGCACCATGCCTGTCGAGTTCATCAGCGCCGTCCACACGGACGCGGGCGCGTCGGGCCCGGCCGCCGCGAGCCGCACCGGTCTCGACGTCGACCATCTGCGCAGGTACGCCCGCGCCCTGGACGACGGCGGCTTCGACCACACCCTGGTCGCGTACCACTCGGCCTCGCCGGACGCCTTCCAGATCGCCCAGTTCGTCGCCACGCACACCGAGCGGATCCGCCCGATTCTCGCCCACCGGCCGGGCGTCGTCTTCCCCACCCATGCCGCCCGCGCCCTCGCCACGCTGGACCGGATCAGCGACGGCCGGCTGACCGTGCACATCATCTCCGGCGGCAGTGACGAGGAGCAGCGCCGGGAGGGCGACTACCTGGGCAAGGCGGAGCGGTACGAGCGTTCGGACGAATACATCCAGATCCTCAGGAAGGTGTGGCAGGCCGACGGGCCCGTCTCGCACGAGGGGAAGCACTTCAGGTTCGAGGGCTACTACTCGGATGTGAAGCCGGTGAACGGGCTGATCCCGGTCTCGGTGGGCGGCTCCTCCCAGGACGCGTACCGGGTCGGCGGTCAGCAGGGCGACATCTTCGGGCTGTGGGGCGAGCCGCTGAAGGAGACGGCCGAGCAGATCGCCGCCGTGAACGCGGTCGCGGATGCCGCCGGGCGCCCCCGTCCCCGTATCTGGGTGTCGTTCCGTCCGATCATCGCGCCCACCGACGAACTGGCCTGGGAGAAGGCGCACCGCACGCTGGGCGTGCTCAAGGACCAGGCGAGGAACACCGAGTTGCTGCGCCACTACCGCACCACGGGGCGCCCGGCCAACGTCGGCTCGCAGCGGCTGCTGGACATCGCCGACCGGGGTGAGGTCCACGACCGCTGCCTGTGGACCGCGCCCGCGGTCGCCACCAACGCCGCCGGCGCCTCGACCGCGCTGGTCGGTTCCCCCGAGACGGTGGCGAAGGCCCTGCTCGACTACGTCGACATCGGCTGCGACCTGCTGTCGATCCGGGGCTACGACCCGCTGGGCGACGCGATCGACTACGCCCGTCACGTCCTGCCGCTGGTGCGGCAGGAGCTCGCCCACCGCGCCAGCACCCATGCCGCCTGATGGAGATCCCGTGTTGTTCCCCCGCACCCTGCGCTCGTCCGCCGCCGCGCTCGCCCTGCTCCTGCCGTTCGCGGCGGCCTGCGGCACCGAGGCCGAGGCGGAGTCCTCGTCCTCGGTCACCTTGAGAGTCGGCGCCACCGGCTGGAAGGTCGAGGAGGCGGTGCTGAAGTACGCCGGCCTCGACGACACGCCGTACCAGGTGAAGTGGAGCCAGTTCCAGGGCGGTGACCAGCAGCTCCAGGCGATCCGGGCCGGGGCGCTGGACCTCGCGTCATCCAGCGAGATCCCGCCGGTCTTCGCCGCCGCCGACGGTGACCCGAACTTCAAGGTCGTCGCGGTGCAGCGCGGGGCCACCCTCAACCAGGAGGTGGTCGTCCCCAAGGGCTCCAAGGTCACCGACATCGTCGGCCTGAAGGGCAAGAAGGTCGGCTACGTCCAGAACACCACCGCCCACTACTTCCTCTACGAGCTGCTGAAGCAGGCGGGCCTGAAGTGGTCCGACATCGACGCCAAGCCGCTCCTGCCGAACGACGGGCTCGCCGCCCTCAACGGCGGCGGCATCGACGCCTTCGCCTCGTACGGCACGTCGATCATCACCGCCCATCAGCAGGGCGCGACCACGGTCGGCTCGGGCAAGGACATCCTGTCCGGCAACTTCCTCTGGTCGGCGCGGGACAGCGTGCTGAAGAACCCGAAGCAGAAGGCGGCAGCCGCCGATCTGATCGCCCGGATCACGAAGGCGTACGCGTACGTCCGCGACGGCCACCTCGACGGCTTCGCCAAGATCACCGCCGACGCCACCCACCAACCCCTCGCCCAGGCCGAGAAGGACCTCGTCGACGCCCAGGCGCAACGCCCGACCCAGGCCCGCACGGTCGGCGACGACGCCATCGCCTCGCAGCAGAAGGTCGCCGACGTGTTCACCGAACTCGGGGCGCTGAAGGAACACTTGGACGTGAAATCGTTCTGGACCACCGGTCTGAACGCCGACCTCGACTCCGACCTGAACACCGACGTGAAGAAGGCCAAGTGACCGAGCGCATCGCCGAACTGGCCGCCGAGTACGACCGTTCGGCCGCCTTCCCCGCCGAGTCCCTCCGGATCGCGCACGAGTCGGGCCTGCTCACCGCGACGATCGGCGAGCGGTACGGCGGCCGGGGCGGGGGCGTCGAGGAGACGGCTCGGATCCTGCACTCCCTGGGGCGGCTCGACCCGTCCGTCGCGCTGATCACGGCGATGACGTTGAACACGCATGCCCGGCAGGCCGCCCAGCCGCACTGGCCGCAGGAGCTGTACGCGCGCGTGGCCAAGGAGTCGTTCGCGCGCCCGGTCCTGATCAACCACGCGCGCGTGGAGCCCGACCTGGGCTCGCCGGCTCGAGGCGGTTTGCCTGCCACCCGAGCCCGTCGCACCGCCGACGGCTGGGCGGTGAGCGGCACCAAGCGGTTCGTGACGGGCGCCGAGGGGCTGGACTGGTTCCTGGTGTGGGCGCACACCGACGAACCGGAGCCGCGCGTGGGCACCTTCCTGGTGCCCGGCGGCTCGCCGGGCATCGAGATCACAGGGCGCTGGGACCAGTTGGGGCTGCGGGCCAGCGGCAGCCACGACGTGACGTTCCACGAGGTGGCGGTCCCGTACGAGCACGTCATCGGGATCGGCCCGTACGGTGCGGCCGCCGAGCAGGACAACCGGGCGGGCGCGGCCCTCCATGTGCCGCTCGCCGCCCTCTACTTGGGCGTGGCCCGTGCCGCACAGGCGTACTTCCACACCTTCGCCCACGCGCGCGTGCCCGCCAACCTCGGCCATCCGGTGGCCCGTACGGAACGCTTCCGGCGCACGGCCGGCGAGATCGAGATGCTGCTCGCGACCGCCGAGCAGCTGGTGTTCGACGGTGCCGCGAAGCTCGACACCGGCGACGCCTCGTACACCCCGGAACAGGCCCTCGGCGCGCGCGTGCTGGCCGACCGGCACGGCGTACGGGCCGTGGAGCTGGCCGTACGGCTGCTGGGCAATCCCGGGCTGTCCCGCGGCAACCCGCTGGAGCGGCACTTCCGCGACATCCAGTGCGCGCCGGTGCACGCGCCCCAGGAGGACGTCTCCCTGCTCGCGATCGGAACGAAGGCACTCACCCCATGACGGCCGCACCCGAGACGACCGTGTCCGCCCGATTCCTGGGCCTGTTGGCCCGGGATCTGCCGCCCGACCGGCTGACCACTGACCCGGCCGCCCTCGTGGCGCACGCCACCGACCGCTCCGGCACCCGGCCGAGCGGCGAGCCGTTGGCCGTCGTGCACGCCCGGCGCACGCAGGACGTGACGGTGACGCTGCGGCACGCGCACGAGCTGCGGGTGCCGGTGGTGCCGCGCGGTGCGGGCACCGGCCTGTCCGGCGGGGCTTCGGCGCCGGAGGGCTCGCTCGTCCTGGACCTGTCCGGGATGAACCGGATCCTGGAACTGTCGGCGGACGATCAGCTCGCCGTCGTCGAACCCGGTGTGATCACCGCCGACCTGGACCGGGCGGCGGGCGAGCACGGGTTGCGCTACGCGCCCGACCCGGCGAGCGCGGCCCTGTCCACGATCGGCGGGAACATCGCGACCAACGCGGGCGGGCTGCGGTGCGCGAAGTACGGAGTGACCCGGGACAGTGTGCTGGGCCTGGAGGCGGTGCTCGCCGACGGGACGGTGCTCAGGACCGGCCGCCGGACCGTCAAGGGCGTCACCGGCTACGACCTCACCGCCCTGCTCACCGGCTCGGAGGGCACCCTCGCGGTGATCACGTCGGCGACTCTGCGGCTGCGTCCGGTGCCGGTGGCGACGGCCACCGTCGCGGCGTACTTCCCTTCCTTCGAGGCGGCCGCCGCGGCCTCGTACGCGATCGGCCGGGCCGGTGTCGAGCCCGCGCTGGCGGAGCTGGTGGACGGCCCGGTGCTGGGTGCCATCGATCCGGCGCTGCGGGAGCGTGGGGCGGCGCTGCTGGTCGTGCAGTGCGACGGTACGGGCGCGGCGGCCGAGGCCGCGGTGGTCGCGCGGCTGCTGGCCCCCCTGGCCACATCCGTCGAGACCACCGACGATCCGGCGGAGGCGGAGGCCCTGCTCGCCGCCCGGAGGCTCGCCCTGCCGGCGCTGGAGCGGCTGGGGCGGCCGCTGATCGAGGACATCGCGGTTCCGCGGTCCCGTCTGGCGGAGGCGGTGCGGGAGATCGCAGCGATTTCCGTACGCCATGACGTGCCCGTCTTCACGATCGCGCACGCGGCGGACGGGAACCTGCACCCGATCATCGTCGTGGACCCGTCCCTGGACCGGCTGCCCGACGCGGCGTGGGAGGCGGCGGGCGAGATCTTCGCGCTGGCGCTGCGTCTCGGCGGGACGCTGACCGGGGAGCACGGGGTGGGTGTGCTGAAGCGGCAGTGGGTGGCCGAGGAGCTCGGGCCCGCGGCGCATGCCGTGCAGCGGCGGCTGAAGGAGGCGTTCGACCCGCGGGGGATCCTCAATCCCGGAAAGGCGCTGTGAGCGCACACAGGGGATGACACGAGGGGGATGACACGAAGGGGATGAGCGGCGTCCGTGCCGCTCATCCCCTTGGCGTCGTGGTCCGGCGCTAAGGCCGCGCCAGTAGGGTCCGTACCCCCTCCGACGTCAGGGTCAGGGGGTGTGCGGAGCCGGCGTCTATGGTCAGGGCCAGGTCGTCGGCCGGCCACTGGGAGGCCAGTGCGCCCAGCGGTACCAGGCGGTAGCGGGAGACGAAGGGCAGCAGCTCGGCCATCGCGGGCTCGGAGGTGAACACGGGGACGACCGGCTCACCGCCTGCCCTCTCGATGACCGGCAGCGCCACGGCGCCCGGGTCGGTGGCGTCCTGCTCGGCGTCGTCGGGCACGGGGACGAGGACCTCGCTGCTCGCCAGCGTGTCCATCGCTGCCGCGTCCTCGGTGTTGTCGGCCAGCGCGTCCAGCGCCTGCCGGGCCGGAGTGGCGGTGTTGTCGTTCGCGGGTGTTTCCATGGCAGATCCCCTGGTAGCGGCGGTTGGGCGGTCCTGCTCGCGTACCCGATCCGGACCGGAGCATTCCTGTGACTGACCAGGGGATCGACGGGGTCGGCAGAAGAACGTCCTCAGGGGATCAACGGAATGTGTTCGGAGGGAAGCCCCAGGCGGTCACAGCCGACCCGGCGGGCGAGGGGCTCTGCCATGCCGGGGCCGACGTGGGTCCAGTACGTGGCCGCGTCCCGGAAGTAGCGCTGCATCCGCTCGCCGTCGCGCGCGTGCCGGGAACCGGCCGTACGGAAGAGGGTGCCCTGGAGGACGTCCCAGGTCATGCGGCCCGCGTTCAGGAACATCAGCGCGAGGCGGTTGTCCTCGGCGACGGTGAAGGGGGCGTTGCCGGTGGTGTTGCGCCGGCAGGTCTCCATCCATTCCTCCGCGGTGCGCTGCAGTGCCGCCTCGGCCGTGTGGATCACACCGAGGGCCTCGCCGAGGTGCCGCTGGTAGTCGTGGAGCTCGGCTCGGGTGCGGTCGGGTTCCAGGGTGAGGGGGCGGTCGGCGACGGCCCGGGCGTACTCGTCGGCTGCGGCGTACGCGGTGCCGATCATGATGGCGGCCAGTTCGCCGTGGAAGAAGCTCGGCGCCCGGCCGGCGTACATGGGGTTGCCGTGCAGCTCGGAGCCGACGCTGCCGCCCTCGACGGGCAGGTCGAGCAGGCTCGCCTCGCGGGTGAGGTGGGCGGGGATGCGGGCCTGCTCCATGTGGATGCTGTTGGAGCCGCTGCCGCGCAGGCCGAGGACACCGTGCCAGTCGTCGAGCACGGTCCACACCGAGCGCGGGGCGACGAACAGTACCGGCGGTCCGGGCGGGGCGCCGGGGCGGTCGGGGGCGCGCAGGGTCTGGCCGACGTAGTGGGTGGAGTAGGGGGCTCCCGAGGAGTAGGGCCAGGTGCCGTCGAGGACGACATGGCCGTCGCCGGCCGGCTGGGCGACGCCGATGGGCGCCACCGAGGACGCGGCACGGAAGTCGCCGTCGGCGCCGAAGATCTCGTCCTGCGCCTTCTCCCCGAAGAGTGTGGCGACCTGCAGGACGTGGGCGGCGGTGAGCGACAGGGCCCAGCCGGTGGAGGGGCAGCCGCGGGCGATCTCGGTGACGACGCGGTAGAAGGTGGGCAGGCCGAACTCGTAGCCGCCGTAGCGGCGCGGCTGGAGGATCCGGTAGAAGCCGGCCCGCAGGAAGTCGTCGTGGGTGTCCTTGGGGTAGTGCGTCAGCCGTTCTGTTTCCGGCTGGCGTTCGAGCAGCACGGGCCGCAGGTGCACGGCGCGTTCGACGATGTCGCGTTCGGTCAGACCGGGCTCGGGAGCGGCGATCACGATGCCTCCTGACGTGTGGGGCCGTCCGTTCGTGCCGTGATGCGTGACGCGATACGAGTGATTGAACACGGCAACCGCCAGGGCGGCACCGACCGGATATCGCCAAGTGCCGGGCCGCGGGCGAACAGTCGTAGCCTGAAGAGGTAAGGACAGGCTCCCGCCCTCGTGGGCGCGGGAGGCGGCGATGCGATACGACGACCGCAGGGCAGCCGGGCTGCTGCTGGCCGAGGGGCTTCAGGAGCTGCACGGCCAGGATGTGGTGGTGCTCGGGCTGCCGCGGGGTGGGGTGCCCGTGGCGGCCGAGGTGGCCCGGTGTCTCGGCGCCCCGCTGGATGTGCTGGTGGTGCGCAAGCTGGGCGTGCCCGAGCAGCCGGAGTGGGGCTTCGGGGCGATCGGCGAGCACGGGGTCCGTGTCCTCAACCGGAACGTGATCGGCGAGGCTGGGCTGGATTCCGCCGAGCAGGAGGCCGTCGAGGCGGTCGAGCGGGCCGAGCTGGAGCGGCGCGTGCGCAGTTACCGCCGAGGGCGCGAAGCGCTGCCGGTCGCCGGGCGTACGGCCGTCGTGGTGGACGACGGGCTCGCCACCGGGGCCACGGCCGAGGCCGCCTGCCGGGTCGTACGAGGTCAGGGCGCGGCCCGGGTCGTGCTCGCCGTGCCCGTCGGCCCTGACCACAGCGTCGCCCGGCTGCGGCAGGTGGCCGACGAGGTCGTCTGCCCGCAGACCCACGAGGTCCTCGGCTCGGTGGGTGCCTGGTACCGGGATTTCGCCCAGGTCTCGGACGCCGAGGTCACGTCCCTGCTCGCGCAGGCCGCCCGGTCGATGCCCGGCTCCCCCGCCGCGGCCACGCCCCCGAACCGTGAGGTGCTGATCCCGGCCGCCGGAGCTCAGCTAGGCGCCCGCCTGGTCGTGCCGGAGGGTGCGCCGGCCGCCGTGGCGTTCGCGCACGGCAGTGGCAGCGGCCGGCACAGCCCACGCAACCGGTACGTGGCCACCGCCCTGAACCGGGCGGGCCTGGCCACCCTGCTGCTCGACCTCCTCACCGACGACGAGGCCCAAGACCGGCACAACGTCTTCGACATCCTCCTGCTCGCCCGGCGCCTGCACGCCGCATCCGTGTGGCTGCACCGGGAAAGCGGCCTGCCCGTCGCCTACTTCGGGGCCAGCACCGGAGCCGCCGCCGCGCTGGAGGCGGCCGCGCTGTCCGGCTCCGAGATCCGCTCGGTCGTCTCCCGCGGCGGCCGCCCGGACCTGGCGACTCCGGCGGCGCTGACCCGTCTTCGGGCACCGACCCTGCTCATCGTCGGCAGTCGCGACACCCAGGTGCTCAGCCTCAACCGCCTTGCCGCCGACCGGATGCACTGCGAGCACCGGATCGCCGTCGTCCCCGGCGCCACCCACCTCTTCGAGGAACCCGGAACCCTCACCACCGTCGCCGAACTGGCCCGCGACTGGTTCACCACGCATCTCGACCGGCCCACCGCGCGGACGCCCCGTCGTTCCGCCTAGGGCCGCTGGTTCTCGGCCGCCCGGAGGGGCTGGTTCCGCCAAATCCCGGGCTCATGGAGATTGCGTGGAGAACGTCTGTTTAAATTTCCACCATCTGCACGGAGAGGGACCTGCACGTGAGCGAACCGAACGGCCCTGTCTGCCCCGAGTGCGGCACCCCTCTGGCGACGGACGGCACATCGGCCTGCTCGTGCGGCCGCCTCGCGTCCGACGCCCATCGCGAGACGCGCACGGCTGAGGCGGCGGCCGCGGAGGACTTCGATCCGGTGCGGATACGGCCGTTTGTGGAGCTCGGTGACGGCTCGGGGGAGGGCGGAGATCCGGACGACCCGCCCATCATTTCCTCGACGGCAACGCCTGCCGTCGACCGCGGCCTCTCCGACGTACCCCAACTCGGCGGAGACGAACGGCAGCCGGCGGACGCGCAGACCCCGGCGGGCACCCGGCGCGGACGCCGCACCCTCGTGATCACCGGGGCGGGCGCCGCGCTGGCCGTCCTGCTGACGGGAGCCTTCGTCAGCGGCCTCTTCACGTACGACAGCCCCTCGCGGGACGGGTCGCTGCCCGACGGTGTGCGGGCGCCCCTGCCCGACGGTTCGGCCCCGGAGGACAACTCCCCTGGGGAGCAGTCGAACGGCACCTCCTCCGCGGCGGCGCCCGTGAGTCCGACCGGGTCGTCGAGTACGCCCTCTACGGGCGGCTCGGACAATCCGAGCACCTCCCCCACGCCGACCGGCACCCCGTCCGGCCCCGGCACCACCACGAGTGCTTCCCCCACCCCCGCGCCGAGCGCCCCGCAGGACGCAGCTCCGGTCCTCCGACTCGGCGACCAGGGACCGGAAGTCACCGAACTCCAGCTCCGCCTGCGCCAGATCGGCCACTACGGCGGAAACGTCGACGGCGACTACGACCGCGAGGTCGAAGGCGCGGTACGCACGTACCAGCTCACCCGCGTCATCCTCGGCGACGAGTCCGGCGTGTACGGCAGGGAGACCCGCAAGTCGCTCGAATCCGAGACCTCTGAGCCGTAATTTCCGAGCCGTGGTTTCCGAGCCGAGATTCGAGACAGGATCCGGCACGGAAGCACCCGCTCGTCGGCCTCACCGGCCCCCTCCGTCACCCGGTACACGGACGCGCCCGGAACCCGGGACACGGTCTCCGTGAGCCGGCCGTCCGTGAAGAGGGCGCCGGTGCCGTCGTCGAGGGCCCATCCGGCGGGCAGGACGCCCGTCGCCACGGCGGCCCGGTAGGACGGGCGGCGCCCGGGTTCGCTGTCGTAGTGCGGGCACACCGAACCCGGCAGCAGGCCCAGGCCGTCCGGCAGGAAGGTGAGCGGGCCGAAGGAGTCGGTGTGCGAGCTCTCGGCCCAGCAGTTGGCACCCGCGCTGATGCCGCACAGCAGGGTTCCCTGGTCGTAGGCCTCGCGCAGCAGGCGGTCCACGCCGTGCACGTGCCACACGGCGAGGAGGTTCGCGGTGTTGCCGCCGCCGACGTAGACGACGTCCTGAGCGAGCACGAACGCGCGCAGCGCCTCGTCGTCGAGCTTCCTCTCGAACAGGCGCAGGACGGAGGGCTCGCAGTCCGGCCGGTCACGGAAGGCGACGAGGAACTTCTCGATGTACGCGGGGGCGTCGCCGCCGGCCGTGGGCAGGAAGCAGACCTTTGGGCGAGGCGTGCGCGCATGCCCCAGCACCCAGTCGTCCAACAGGCCGTCGTCGTCGGTGGAGAAACCTCCGCCGAGGAGGGCCAGGCGATGCGGGTGGCTCACATCGTCTCCTCCAGCAGCTCTGCCACGGTCGTCACGCGGATCAACGGCCGGTACAGGTCCATCACTTGCAGCGCCTTGGCGTGCGAGTCGTCGTCCGCACCCGCGCAGGCATCGGCGACGACCAGCACCTCGACGCCCGCGTCGGCCGCCGCCAGGGCCGTCGACAGGACGCAGCAGTCGGTGCTGACGCCGGCCAGGACCAGGCGGCCCTCCGAGGTGGTGCATCGGGCCAGTTCCGGAGTCCACTTACCGAAGGTGGTGGCGTCCAGGACGTGGCGTGCATGGGCGGCGAACTCGTCCGTCAGCTGCCAGAGTTGGGCCTGCGGAGGTTGCAGGGCGAAGGGGTTCTGCTTGTAATACGCCCGCCATGCGCCTTCCGGTTCGCCGGGTGCCACGAAACGGGTGAACGTGACCCGGTCCCCGAAGGCCGGCAGCAGGCGCCGTACGCCTGCCGCCGCTTCGGCGAATCTTGGGGAGGCCCAGGGGCTGTCGGGGTCGGCGAAGACGCGCTGCATGTCGATGACGGCGAGCCACCCGGTGGTCATACGGTGGCCCCCTCGTCCGCCGTCGGGCTCGGTGCCTGTGCCTCCTGTTCGCGGACGCGTCCGCGCCGCAGCACCAGTGTGCCGACGAAGCCGAGGGCGAGGGCCGCGAGGACGCCGAGGTTGGCGTAGGCCCAGCCGCCGGACCTGCCGCCGAGGCCCAGGGGGCCGAGCAGATAGCCCTGCCAGTCCAGCCAGCCCGCCGCCGAGTTGGTGACCAGGCCCCAGCCGAGGGCGGTGGCGCCGAGGGTCAGGAGCAGTGGCGTGAGCGGTACGTCGCCGTAGCGGCCGGTCGGGCGGTAGAGGTCGGGCTCGTCGTAGGCGCCGCGGCGCAGGGTCAGGTCGGCGAGCATGATGCCGCACCATGCGGCGATGGGCACGCCGAGGGTGGTGAGGAAGCCCATGAACGGGCCGAGGAAGTCGTCGGCGACGAACACGATGTAGACCGAGCCCACGATCATCAGCACGCCGTCGACCAGTGCGGCCACGTAGCGGGGCATGCGCAGGCCCGCCGAGAGCAGGGCCAGGCCGGAGGAGTAGATGTCCAGGACCGCGCCGCCGACGAGGCCGAGGACGGCGACGACGGCGAACGGGACCAGGAACCAGGTCGGCAGGATCGTCGTCAGTGCGCCGATCGGGTCGGCGGCGACGGCGGCGCTGAGCTTGCCGGACGAACCGGCCAGCAGGAGTCCGAAGACCAGCAGGAGCAGGGGCGCCAGTGAGGCGCCGAAGGCGGTCCAGCCGATCACGCCCCGGCTCGATGCGGTGCGCGGCAGATAGCGGGAGTAGTCGGCGGCCGCGTTGACCCATCCGAGGCCGAAGCCGGTCATCATGAAGACGAGGGCGCCGATGAACTCCTGGGCGGAGCCCGCCGGTACGGCGCTGACGGCGGACCAGTGGATGTGGTCGGCGACGAGGGCGACGTAGACGACGGTGAGCACGCCCGTGACCACGGTGATCACGGTCTGCAGCCGCATGATCAGGTCGAAGCCCATGACACCGACGACGACGGTCAACGCCCCGACCAGGACAAGGGCGACCACCTTGGTCTCGGTGCCGCCGCCCCAGCCGAGCCGGCCGAACACGGTCGCGGTGGCCATGGTGGCCAGGGCGCACAGCACGGTCTCCCAGCCGACGGTGAGGACCCAGGAGATCACCGACGGCAGGCGGTTGCCGCGCACTCCGTACGCGGCGCGAGCGAGCACCATCGTCGGCGCGGACCCGCGCTTTCCGGCCACGGCGACGAATCCGCACAGCAGGAAGGAGAAGACGATGCCGACGACTCCCGCGACCAGCGCCTGCCAGAAGGAGATCCCGAAGCCGAGCGCGAAGGCACCGTAACTCAGGCCCAGGATCGACACGTTGGCGCCGAACCACGGCCAGAACAGGGTGCGGGGAGTGCCTTTGCGTTCGGCGTCGGCGATCACGTCGAGGCCGTGGGTCTCCACCTGGAGCTTTCGGCCCGGGGGTCGGTCGTCGAATGGGTCCGGGGGTGTGATCATCCCGGCATCGTCGCACCGCTCACTCCGCCGGGGAAGACGGAGGCCGATCAGCGCTCGCCGGGCCGGGCGGCGCCCATGGTTCAGCCCAGCTTCTTCAGCAGTTCGACGGCGAGCGGGGCGGAGGAGGCGGGGTTCTGGCCGGTGACCAGGTTGCGGTCGACGACGACGTTCGGGACCCACGGCTCGCCCACCTGGACCTGCACGCCGGCCTCGGTGAGCCGGTCCTGCAGCAGCCACTTGGCCTTGTCGGCGAGGCCGCCCTGGATCTCCTCGGCATTGGTGAACGCGGCCACCCGGTAGTCGGCGAAGGTGTTGGTGCCGTCGGCCTCGGTGGCGGCGAGCAGTGCGGCGGGCGCATGGCAGACGACGCCCAGCGGCTTGCCGGACTCCAGGGCGAGGGTCAACAGCCTGCCGGAGTCGGCGTTCACGACCAGGTCCTCCATCGGTCCGTGACCGCCGGGGTAGAACACGGCCGCGTAGTCGTCGAGGTTCACGTCCTCCAGACGGGCCGGCTCCCGCAGCTCCGTCATCGCGGCGAGCACGGCGGCAACCCGGTCGGCGTTCTCCTGACCGCCGTTGACCTCGGCCGCGAGGCTGCCCTGGTCGACGGGCGGCACGACGCCGCCCGGCGTGGCCACGACGACCTCGTGACCGGCGGCCTTGAACGCCTCGTAGGGGGCGACCGCCTCCTCCGCCCAGAAGCCGGTGGGGTGCTTGGTGCCGTCGGCCAGCGTCCAGTGGTCGGCGCCGGTCATCACGAAAAGGATCTTCGACATGGGGTGCTCTTTCGAGAGGCTCAGTACGTCGTCGCACCGACCGTACGCACGCCCTGCCATTGGAATCCAATAGGCTCATGCATATGAGACATAAGGATTCCAATGGGGAGGCCAGGGGGGAGGCGGAGAGCGTCCAGCCCAGCGGTGCGGCGCAAGTGGACCTGAACCTGTTGCGCACCTTCCTGGCCGTGTACCGCACCGGCTCCTTCACCGCCGCCGCCCGTCTGCTGGGCCTGTCCCAGCCGACGGTCACCACACAGATCCGCACACTGGAGCGCCAGCTGGACCGGGAGCTGTTCCAGCGTCTGGCGCGCGGCGTCACCCCGGCTCCCTACGCGGACGAGCTCGCCTCCCGGATCGTCGAGCCGCTGGACGCCCTCGCCACCGTCACAGGGCCGGGCGGCTCCCTGGAGGTCCAGCAGCCGGAGCCGGTGCATCTCGCCGGTCCGGCCGAGCTGCTCACCCACCGCGTCATGCCGACCCTCGCGCCACTGGTCGACAAGGGCGTACGGCTGCGCATCACCCCAGGCCTGACCGAACCGCTTCTGGAGGAGCTGCGGGCGGGCCGCTACGACCTGGTGGTCTCGACCTACCGGCCGCGCGGGCGCACCCTGGCCTCGGTGCCGATGACGGACGAGGAGTTCGTACTGGTCACGGCTCCCGCCTGGGCGGAGCGCATCGGCGGGCCGGCACGGATCGCTGCCGACGGGCCCGCCGCGCTGCACGGCGTGCCGCTGGTCGCCTACGCCGAGGACGTTCCGATCGTGCGCCGTTACTGGCGTCATGTCTTCGGCAAGCGTCTGGTGCGCCACCCCGCGGTCACCATGCCCGACCTGAACGCGGTCAAGGCCGCGGTGGCGGGCGGTACGGGGTTCAGCGTGCTCCCCCGCTACCTGTGCGCCGCCGAGCTGGCCTCGGGCGTACTGGTCCTGCTGCACGACCCGGACGATCCGCCCATCAACACCGGCTTCCTCGTCCAGCGCCCGGGCTCGTCCGGCAACCCGCATGTCGCCCTGGTCCGCGACCACCTGCTGGCGACCTTTCGGGACTGGTGACTCCCCGAGAATCAGCGGGCGTTGGGTCGCAGCGCATGGGTGCGCAGCGCCTGGGCCAACGAGGCGGGGCTGTCCCGACGACGAACTGGCGGACCTGCACCTGATCCGGGGCGTCGACAAACTCGTCGCCTCAGCCCGCCCAACCACGGCACCACGTTCTTGGGCCTCGACCTGCTCGCCGCCGCGATCCCGGGGGCACCGCGCTCCTCGGGGCGGCCTGCAAGGCGCGCCGGGTGGCGAGACCGACCCGGACTTCACCTGCACGGTGATTGCCACGTGGTACGACGAGGTCGCCACCCCGTACCCCTCGGCCTACCTCGACGCCGCCCCGCACGTCACCCGCGGGCGCGTTCAGTACTTCTTCGCGCCCGCCACGATCGCCTCGCGGATGCGGTGGTAGGTCCCGCAGCGGCAGACGTTGCGGATCTCGTCGAGGTCGGCCTCGGTGATGTCGCGCCCCTCCTCGCGGGCCTGGCGGACCTTGGCGACAGCGGTCATGATCTGGCCGGGCTGGCAGTAGCCGCACTGGGCGACGTCGTACTCCAGCCAGGCCTCCTGCATGGGGTGGAGCTCCTTGCCGACCGTGGCGGGCAGGCCCTCGATGGTGGTGACCTCGTCGGAGGGACGGAGGTCCTTCACCGGGACCGAACAGGGGTTGAACGCCTTGCCGTTGATGTGGCTCGTGCACGCCTGGCACACTCCGAGGCCGCATCCGTACTTCGGTCCGGTGACGCCCAGGACGTCCCGTAGCACCCACAGCAGCCGTACGTCGTCCTCGATGTCCACGGTGACGGACTCGCCGTTGAGGATGAAGGTGTGTTCGGGCACGGTGGCTCCTAGAAGGCGCGGCTCAGGCCGTCGGTCGGGGACGCGGGGATCGGCGGGGTGGTGGGCAGCGGCTCGAAGCCGAGCGGTTCGCCGTGGTTGAGGGGGAACGTCGTCGGCATCCTGCCCGTCGCGCGACCATAGGCGCAGGCCACGGCCGCCATCGCGCCCGCCACGGCCAACTCGCCCGCTCCGCCGGGGGTTTCGGTGGTCGGCGGCATGACGACGATCTCCAGCTCCGGTGGGGTGTTCCACTGGCGGGTGTAGAAGTAGTTGTCCCAACTGCCTTCCAGGAAGTGCCCGCCCGCGAGGTGCAGCCCGGAGCTGAGCGTGATCGCGATGCCGTCCATGATGCCGCCCATCATCTGGGCCTGCAGGCCGCGCGGGTTGACGGCCAGCCCCACGTCCACGGCGCAGACGACCTTGGTGACGCGCGGCCCGGTGTACGCGTCGGGGATCTCCCGTCCGGTGGTCTCCGGGCGGCAGTCGATCTCGGCGAGGACGGCGACGTACGCGTGGTACTCGGGGTGGATCGCGATGCCCTGCGCCGTCCCCGCCGGCATGCCGCGGCCCCACTCCCCCACCTCGGCGACCTTGTCGAGGACGGCCCGTGCCCGCTCGTCCTTGAGGAAGGCGCGGCGGAACCGGTAGGGGTCCTTGCCCATGCGCTTGGCCAGCTCGTCCACGACCAGCTCCTGCGCGCACCGCACGTTGGGCGAGTAGATGTTGCGCATGGAGCCGGTGTGGAAGCGCTTGTCGGTCTCGCCGAGGAGCTGGGTGACGACGCCGAAGTTGTACGGAGTCTGCTGGGTGAGCGTGAAGATCGTCTCGGAGAAGGTGAGGTCGCCGACGGGCAGGCGCGCGGCCTCGGCCGTGATGATCTCGCCGACGCCGTGGCCGAAGTCGGTGGCTACAGAGGTGTGGCGTTGGTCGTAGGTGAGGACCTGGCCGAGTGCGTAGGTGGCGCGCACCCGGGAGGTGGACATGGGATGGGTGCGGCCTTGGCGGAAGTCGTCGGTGCGGTGCCACATCAGCTTGACGGGCTTGCCCATCGCCTTCGAGATCTCGGCGGCCTCGGCGGCGGCGTCGTGGAAAAGCTTGCGGCCGAACGAGCCGCCGCCCTCCGTCACATGGACCTTCACCGCGCTCACCGGGAGACCGAGTTTCAGCGCGATCTCCTCCTGGGCGACGATCGGGGTCTTCAGGCTCGCCCAGATCTCGGCCGAGTCCTCGCGTACGTCGGCGATGGCGCAGTTGGTCTCCAGTGCGCTGTTGCTGGCGAAGTGGAAGGTGAAGCGGGCGTCGACGGACTTGGTCAGCAAGTCGAGGGCGGGGAGGGGGAGTTCGGCCTTGCGGAGCTCGGAGCGGATGGAGTCGTCGGAGGCGTCCTCCGCCGTTCCCGGCTGCCAGGTGACCTCCAGCGCGCGTACCGCGTCGATGCACTGGCCGAAGGTGCGGCCGCGCACGGCGACGCCGGTGGAAATCCGTACGGCGTCGGTGATGCCGGGCATGGCCCGCACCTCGTCCAGGTTGCTCACCGAGCCGACGGTGCCGTTGATCGTCGGCGGCCGGCACACCATGGTCGGCAGCGCGTCCGGCACATGCACGTCCATGGCGAACTTCTTGCGGCCGGTGACCGCCTCGAGTGCGTCGATACGCCGCCGCGCGGTGCCGATGACCTTGAAGTCGGCGGACTCCTTCAGGGTGACGGAGACCTGGCCGGTGGCCACCGAGGCGGCCTTCTCGGCGAGTTCGCCGTAGGAGAGGCTCTTGCCGGTCACGGTCGAGGTGATGACCCCCGCCTTCGCGGTCAGGGTGTCGACGACCTCGCCCAGTTCCAGCGCGGCG
Organism: Streptomyces cyaneus; assembly: GCF_004028635.1. Classification (GTDB taxonomy): domain Bacteria; phylum Actinomycetota; class Actinomycetes; order Streptomycetales; family Streptomycetaceae; genus Streptomyces; species Streptomyces cyaneus. The sequence continues at coordinate 541,965 of NZ_RQJW01000003.1, forward strand.
GCCTTCAGCAGGCGGCCCCGGGCCACGGCGGCCGCGACGCGGATCGGGGTGTAGGTGGAGATGGTGGTGTTGGAGCCGCCGGTGACCTGGTTGAACAACAGCTCGGGCCGTGCGTCGGCGAGGGTCACGCGGATCTTCTCCAGCGGCAGGTCGAGCTCCTCGGCGATGAGCATGGCGCTGGAGGTGGTGATGCCCTGGCCGACCTCGGCGCGCGGCAGGGCGAAGGAGGCCGTGCCGTCGGAGTCGAGGCGGATGGTGATCAGGTTCGCCGTGGGGAGCGCGGCGTGGGTGAGCATGTCGTTGAGGTCGTAGATCTCGGCCGGGCCCGGTACGGAAGGGACGGCCGCGGCCGCCTCGGTGGGCGCGAGGGCCGCCTCGCCGAGCGGGGCGGCCACGGTCAGCGTCGAGGCGGCGACCACGTACCCCAGGAATCTGCGCCGGCCGATGCCGTCCGGGGCGGCGGCGGATGGGATCTCCGGCCGCTGGGGACGGTGGTGAGCTGCCATCGACTGTCCTCCCGGCGACGCGCCATGCGCCGATGCATGGCGGATCCTGACTGTGCACGGTCCGTACGCGTTGCGGAAGATCCCTGCCGCACTTCATCACGCAACACCCACAACACGCCTCACCTGTGCGCCTCCAGGCGGGCCAGGCTGCGGCGGGCCGGCACCCGGAGAACCCTCACGCGGCATCGGCGTGGCCGGCCCGAGGGCGGTGGTCTTGCCCGTCGCGACGCGCGCACGCACGCGGCGGCCGCGGAGGACTTCGATCCTGTGCGGACAGGGCTGTTCGTGGAGCTGGGTGACGACTCCGCGGAGCGGGACCGGGCTGGCGCCGAAGTTTCCCGCAGCCTCCAAAGGACTTGGCGGACATGGACGACTGCTGACGGGCGCCTTCCTCGGCGGGCTGTTCGCCTACGACAGCCCCTCGCGGGACGGTTCCCCGCCGGAGGGCGTGCGGGCGCGCGTGCCGGAGGGGGCGTCCCAGGCCGGCGCCGCGTCCGTGGATCCGTCCCGGGTGGCCACCTCCGCACCGTCGTCAAAGAGCCCGATGTCATCGCCGAGTACGACGCCGCCCGACAACTCCGTTACCCCGACCGACAACTCCGTTACCCCGACCGGCATCTCCGCCTCCCCGACGGCGGCCCCTTCCGGACCGGCCGTCACCACCAGCGCCGCCGCCGCATCAGAGCACCGCCGAGGCCGCCCGGGTCGCGAAATGCGCCACGCGCGAGGAAATTCAAATTACCGGCCGGTAAGTATGCGAAGCCGTGTCGCCCAAATTCGGGCAGCGGAGGGCCGGCAGGAAATTGAAATATGTTCAGCGGTTCGCTGCAATTCCGCGGGGGTGGCGTGGGCAACCGGTGAACATTTGATGAACTCCGCGACCCTGCGGGCGTATTACCTTCGCCACATCTACAGCCCTCACACACCGCATAACCCATGGAATCTCTAGCCTCCGACCCCAACCGGAGGCACAGGCACCTTGTCGACCTGCCGAATTACCAAATCTTTGCTTGACCAGCCCATCCCGGCACTTTAGAAGTAAAGCAACTTTTGCGCATGCGCCGACAACGCGCACATTGCGCTCCCGTGACCCCGGGGACCCGACACGGCCCCGCCACACCCATTCAGCTTGTGAGGTACACGTCAAATCAGGGTTTGTGCGGTGGCCGAACCGGCCGCCGGAAGGGAAAGGACCCGCGAGCGCGTGGGGTTAGCACCACTCAGTATTGGAGCGTCTATGGCCAGTGTCCGATCTCTCGCGGTGCGCGCCGCCACTGATGCGCGCCACCCGGTCGACGCAGGCTGGTCGGTATGGCCGCCCGCTCGGTAGAGGCGCCGGTCGTCGGCGAACGGGGCGCGGTGGTCAGCGTGGCCGTGCACGCCGGTGACCCGGTGAGCGGCGAGGGTGCCGTCGCCTGTCTGCGCTCCGTCCCGGGGATCACGCTGCTCCCGCCCGACCGCAGGCGCGAAGCCGACGTCCTGCTGGTCACGGTCCACCAGACCACCGAGGAGATGGTCTGCTGGATGGAACGCGCCGCCACCGAGTCGACCAACCCCGACATGCGCATCGTGCTCCTCGCCGAGACCATCTCCGAACACCACCTGATGCGCGCGGTCACCAGCGGGCTGGTGGCCTTCCTGCCGCGCGAGGAAGCCGACCGGGACCGTGTGGTGAAGACCATCCGGGACAGCGGGCGAGAGCGCGCCCTCGTCCCCGAGCAGATGGTCGGCTGGCTGCTCGAACAGGTCCGCACGATCCAGCGCACCGTGCTGGTGCCCAACGGCCTGACCGTCGGCGGTCTGCAGGAGCGGGAGGTCGAGGTGCTGAGGCTGCTCGCCGACGGCCTGGACACCGTGGAGATAGCGCAGCAGCTCAACTACTCGGAGCGGACCATCAAGAACATCGTCAGCGGCATGCTGACCCGGCTGAACCTGCGTAACCGCTCGCACGCGGTCGCCTACGCGATGCGCTGCGGAGCACTGTGAACCTCTGGGAGCGCTTCCACTCGATGTCCATGGAGGAAGGACGCGGATGACGAACACGGTGCCGGTGAAGCGCGGCTCGCGCGCTACCGCTCCCGAGATGCCCGAGGGCGAGATCGAGCTGGCCGAACCACCGGTGCTCGGTGAGCCGGCGAGCGTGGAGTTCGGGTCGGCGCTGGCCTTCCTCCCCATGGGGCTGGGCTCGGCCGCGATGGCGGTGGGCCTCTCCATGGGCAACGGCTCGCCGACCACGTACATGATGTCCGGGATGATGGGCGTCTCCATGATCGCGATGAGCCTGACCCAGCTCGGGCAGGCGGGACGCGAACGCAAGCGCCGGATGCGGGCCGAGCGCCGGGACTACTTGCGCTACCTCGCCCAACTGCGCAAGCAGGCCAGGGACGCCGCAGGCGAGCAGCGGGCCGCCGTCTCCTGGGACCATCCCGAGCCCGAGGACCTGTGGTCGCTGGCCATGAGCCCCCGGCTGTGGGAGCGCCGCGCCAGCCACGACGACTTCGCCCGGGTCCGGGCCGGGCTCGGCTCACGGCGGGCCGCGCTGCACTTCATCCCGCCGGAGACCAAGCCCGTCGAGGACCTCGAACCCCTCTCGGCGATCTCGCTGCGCCGGTTCATCAAGGCCCACCAGACGGTCGAGGGCATGGCCGTCCCCGTCTCGCTGCGCAACTTCAGCAGCGTCGAGTTCGCCGGGGACGGCACCTACGCGTACGCCCTGGTCCGGTCGATGCTCTGCCAGCTGGCCGTCTTCCACTCGCCGGACGAGCTGCGCATCGCCGTACTCGCCGACGAGCGGGGCCGGGCGGACTGGGACTGGGTGAAGTGGCTGCCGCACAACGCCCATCCGCGCGAGCACGACGCGGCCGGTGCGCTGCGGCTCGTCGCCACCGACCACGACGCCCTCATGGATCTCCTGGGCCAGGACGTCAGCGACCGACCCGACCACGACAAGTCGGAGGCGCCGAGCACCTCCGAGCCGTTCGTGGTGATCGTCGCCGCCGGCACGCAGATACCGACCGGCTCCCGGCTGCTCGGCGCCGGACTGCGCAACGTCGTCCTGCTCGACCTGACCGGCGCCATGACCGGCGGCTCGAAGGTGCTGCGTCTGACCACCGAGAAGGGACAGGTGACCTTCCCGTCCGGCGACTCGACGGCGTCCGCGCGAGCCGACGCGCTGAGCCTCGCCGCGGCCGAGAGCCTGGCCCGGTACCTCGCGCCGATGCGCACCAGCGGGATCGTGGACCTGGTCGACGAACCGTTCGAGAACGACTTCGACCTGACCGCCCTGCTCGGCATCCGCGATCCGCGGGCGTTCGACGTGTCCGCCCAGTGGCGATCGCGCACCCCGCAGCACTCCCGCCTGCGGGTGCCCGTCGGTGTGACCGAGGACGGCGAGATCGTCGAGCTGGACTTCAAGGAGTCCGCCCAGAGCGGCATGGGGCCGCACGGTCTGCTGATCGGTGCCACCGGCTCCGGCAAGAGCGAACTCTTGCGCACCCTGGTCATCGGCCTGTGCGCGACCCACTCCTCCGAGATCCTCAACCTGGTCCTGGTCGACTTCAAGGGCGGCGCCACCTTCCTCAACATGGAGAAGCTGCCGCACACCTCCGCGGTGATCACCAACCTGGCCGACGAGCTGCCGCTGGTCGACCGGATGCGCGACTCGCTCCAGGGTGAGGTGATCCGTCGTCAGGAACTACTCCGCGAGGCCGGATACCCCTCCCTCTTCGAGTACGAGAAGGCCAGGCTGGGCGGCGCCCGGCTGGCCCCGCTGCCCTCGCTGCTCCTCATCGTCGACGAGTTCTCCGAACTGCTCTCCAGCAAGCCGGAGTTCATCGAGCTGTTCGTGATGATCGGACGCGTCGGGCGAAGCCTCGGCGTGCACCTGCTGCTCGCCTCGCAGCGACTCGACGAAGGCAGCATCCACAAGGTCGCCGGCCACCTCTCGTACCGGATCGCCCTGCGCACCTTCTCCTCCATGGAGTCGCGCAGCGTCATCGGCGTCACGGGCGCCTACGAGCTGCCCTCGGCTCCGGGCCACGGCTATCTGAAGATCGACACGACCAACCTGGTCCGTTTCAAGGCCGCCTACGTCTCCGGGCCCTGTCCGGAACCGCAGATCCGCGCCGCTGCGGGCGACGACCCGAGCGGGCCGGCCGCCGAGATCGTCCCCTTCGGTCTGGAGCAACGGGCGCCGCTGCCGGCCGACCTGGGGTCCGCCGACCCGGATGACTCACGGGATTCGGACGAGCCGTCGGACGACGAGGAGCAGTCCGAGAGCTCCGAGAGCCTGCTCGACGTGCTGATCGACCGGCTGGGCGACGCCGGCCCGCCCGCCCGCCAGGTGTGGCTGCCGCCGCTGGACGAGTCGCCGAGCCTCGACCAGCTGCTGCCGGGCATCGTGCCCGACCCGCTGCGCGGGATGAGCGCGAGCGACTACCCGGCGCTCGGCGCCCTGAAGGTGCCGCTCGGCATGGTGGACCGGCCCTACGAGCAGATACGCGAACTCCTGGTCGCCGACCTCTCCGGGGCCGACGGACACGTCGGCATCGCGGGAGCACCGCAGACCGGCAAGTCCACCCTGCTCCGCAGCCTGATCCTCTCGCTCGCCCTGACCCACACACCGGAGGAGGTCCAGTTCTACTGCCTGGACTTCGGCGGCGGCGGCATCGTCTCCGTCGCGGGTCTGCCGCACGTCGGCTCGGTGGCCACCCGGCTGGAGCGCGACCGGGTGCTGCGCACCGTCGAGGAGATGACCCAGGTGCTGGAGACGCGCGAGGAGCGCTTCACCAGCCTGGGCCTGGAGTCGATGGCCGCCTACCGCGCGCTGCGCAGGAGCGGGCAGATCGACGACCCGTACGGCGACGTCTTCTTCGTGGTGGACGGGTGGGCCACCCTCCGGCAGGACTTCGAGGAACTGGAGGACCGCGTCGCCGAACTGGCCTCCCGCGGCCTCTCCTTCGGCGTGCACGTGGTGGCCTCGGCGGTCCGCTGGTCGGAGATCCGCCCCAAGCAGCGTGACCTGATGGGCACCAAGCTGGAGCTCCGGCTCGGCGACAGCATGGAGTCGGAGGTCGGAACCCGTCAGGCTGCCGGAGTGCCCTCGCGCCCCGGGCGCGGTCTCACCAGTTCGAGCCACCACTTCCTGTCGGCACTGCCCCGGCTCGACGGCTCGTCGGACATCGAGGACCTGACCAGCGCGACCAAGGCCGCGGCCGCGGAGATCGAGACGTTCTGGCCCGGCCGGTCGGCACCCGGCGTACGGCTGCTGCCCAGCAACCTGCCGGTGGACCAGCTGCCGCCGCCGGAGGGCGACATGCGGGCCTGCCTGGGCTGGGACGAGAAGCGCCTGCAGCCTGTCTGGCACGACTTCGCGAAGGTGCCGCACCTGATGACCTTCGGCGACGACGCCACCGGGAAGACCAACGCGCTGCGCCTGGTCGCCAGGGCGATCACCGCCCGCTACACCCCCGACGAGGCGCGCATCCTGCTCGCCGACCCCAGCCGGCAGCTCCTGCGGGACGTCCCGGAGGAGTACCGCGTCGGCTACGCCGTGGGCACCGAGGCACTGGCGGAACTCGCGGCCAGCGCCGCCGTGTCGGTGAGCGGCCGGGTGCCCGGCCCCGACATCGCCCCCGAGCGGCTGCCGCAGCGCGACTGGTGGACGGGACCACGCCTGTTCATGCTCATCGACGACTACGACCTGTTCGCCACCGGCAGCGCCATGGACAACCCGATGACGCCCATGGTGCCGCTGCTGGCCCAGGCGGCCAACATCGGGCTGCACATCGTCGTCGCGCGCAGCACCTCCGGAGCGATGCGCGCCATGATGGACCCGCTGCTGCGCCGCATGTGGGAACTGGGCAGTCCGGCACTGCTCCTCTCCTACCCCAAGGAGGAGGGCAAGTTCATCGGTGAGGCCAAGCCGCGCACCCTGCCCCCGGGCCGTGCGCAGTTCGTCACCCGGCGCGGTGTCGGACTGCTCCAGACCGGACTGGCGGCTCCACCGTGAGCCGGCCCTCCGCCGTGAGCCGGCCCTCCGCTGGGCGCCGTACACCTGGCGTCCGGCGCCCACGCGCCGCACCGGCCGTCCCCAGCGCATCGAACCCGCCCCGTTTTCCCCGTCTTTGCACCGCAGGAGAACCATGAGCACCGCCGCGTCGTCCCCATCCCGTACCGGGCACGGGGGGACCGCCGACGTCTGCCGACTGACCGTCAGCGCGGCCAAAGGCCGCACCGATCTCGCGGTGCCCGTCACCGCCACGGTGGCCTCACTCCTGCCCGTCGTAGTGAAACCGTCCGTGAACGAGGAGGACCTCGGCGGCAGATGGGCGCTGCAGCGCCTCGGCGAGGCCCCGCTAGACCTGGACGGCACCCCGGAGACCCTCGGCCTGCGCGACGGTGACGTGCTGTATCTGCGGCCGAAGGACGACCTCCTGTCGGAGCTGCGGTTCGACGACGTGGCCGACGGGGTGTCCACCGCGCTCAACGCCCAACGCGACCGCTGGCGGCCGGAGTTGACCCGTCGGCTCTGCCTCGTCCTGGCCTGCCTGGCGCTGGCGTCCCTCGCCGCCATGGTCGTCGCCACCGGACCCCAGCTGCTGACCACGCTCACCTGCGGTCTGCTCGCCGTGGGCCTGATCGTCGGCTGCGGCCTGGTCACCAAGAACCTGGAAGACCGGGCCATGGGGACCATCACCGGCCTGGGCGCGTGCCTGTTCGCCGCGCTGGCCGGGCTGTCCGCGGTGGCCGGACCCGCCGGGCTGTTCGCGCCCGGCCGGCTGGACGGGCTGCTCACCGCCACGTTCACCGGAGTGGCGGCCGCCGCGGTCCTGGCCACGGGCAGGGTGCCGATCCCGGTCTTCGGCACTCTGCTGATGCTGGCGGGCACGGTGGAGGTCGGCTCGTTCCTGTCGATCGTCCTCGGGTGGGACGCCACCCGGGTCGCCGCGGTGCTCGCGGCGACCCTGTTCGCGCTCTCCCCAATCCTTCCGCGCCTGGCGCTGTTCGCGGCGAGGCTGCGCGTCGTGGAACTCCCGCACAACGCCGAGGAACTGCAGCAGGGCATCGACCCGCTGCCCGAACCCCTGGTCAACCGCCGGGCCGCGGCTGCGGACGGCTACCTCAGCGTCTTCTTCCTCTCCTCCGCCGCGGTCTTCATCGTGGCCTCCGCCCTGCTGGTCCAGGCCCCGAACTGGTCGGGCTGGGTCTTCGCCGCGGTATTCAGCCCGGCGGTGCTGCTGCGTGCCCGCGCGGTGGGCAACGCCTCGCAGCGCATCGCCCTGGTGATCGCCGGCGCGCTCGGCGCGATCCTGGTCGTGCTGTCCCTCACCCTCCACGCCGGCCCGGTCGTGCAGGCCGGAACCATGATCGGGCTGTTCGCCGTCGCCGCTCTGCTGCTGACCGGCGCCTGGCGACTGCCCGGGGCGCGGCTGCGGCCCATCTGGGGACGCCTCGGGGAGATCTTCGAGGGCCTCACGGCGCTCGCCCTCATCCCGCTGCTGCTGCAGGTCCTCAACGTGTACGCGTACTTCCGCTCGCTGGCCGGCTGAGGGGGCTGCGGTGCAGAACCGACGCGATCACGTCCAGGCCCACCGGTTCGCCGTCGGCCGGCTTGTGTCGGCCTTGCTGGCCGGTGATCCGGGCCCCGTCGAGGTCCCCATGCGGCGGGGAAACCTCGGCATGCAGTTCGGCGCGCTGGTCGCCGTCCTGCTCGCCGCGGGCTTCGGGGTCTACGGCCTGATCAGCCCCAAGGAGAGCACGGCATGGCGCAATCCGGGGTCGATCATCGTGGAGGAGGAGACCGGCAACCGGTACCTCCTCCTCGACCAGCAGCTGTACCCCATGGCCAACTACGCCTCCGCGCTGCTGGTCGCCGGAGCCCGTGCCAAGACCGTCTCCGTCGCACGCGACACCCTGGCGGAGGTGCGGCGCGGCCCGCAGCTCGGCATCGTCGGCGCGCCCGATGACGTGCCTCCTGCCACCGACCTGCTCTCCGGAGACCGCGCGGTGTGCCTGCCACCGGGCAGCGCGAAGACGCTGGTGGACCTCGACCCCGCGGGCCGCTCCACCCCCGTCCCGCGCAACCAGCGGATCCTGCTCTCCGGGCCGGACCGCACCACGTACCTCGTGTGGAACAGCCGGGCGTACAAGCTGTCCCGCGCCGAACTGGTCGCGCTCGGCATGGTGGCCCAGGAGACCGTCCGGGTCTCCTCGGCCTGGCTGGCCCAGCTGCCGTCCGGCGGGAAGCTGACCGCGCCGCGCATCCCGGAGGCGGGCTCCGCGGGCTCCTCGGTGGCCGGCGAGTCCGCGAAGGTGGGGCAGTTGTTCGAGACGACAGCCGCCGGCTCACGCGAGATGTACGTCCTGCGTGCCGACGGCCTGGCCCCGATCAACCGCACCGAGTTCGCCCTGCTCAGCGCCGTACCCGGTGCCTCCGCGCCGAGGCAGGTGACCACGGCCGACATCGCGGCCGCCCCCGCCTCACAGGACCGCTCCCTGCTGACCGCGGTGCCGGACCTGCTCTCCGGCCCGGCGTTCAACCCTGCCGGCTCGGCGCTGTGCGTGCTGCAGAAGGCCGGCAGCTCCAAGGGCGGCACGGTCGTGACCGAGCCCATCGCCGCCGGGCCGCGACCCTCCGGTCTGTTCGTGCCGCCGGCCAAGGGCCTGCTCGTCGCGGCGGAGTCCGCGCAGGCGCCCGACGCCACATCGCGGCTCTACCTGATCACCGACAGCGGCAAGAAGTACCCGTTCGCCAACACCGACGCGCTCGCGGCGCTCGGATACGGCCAGGCCAAGGTGCGGACGCTGCCCCGCCAACTGCTCGATCTGGCACCCACCGGTCCGACGCTGGACACCACCACAGCCAAGACCGCCGTCTCGGCACGTGCCGGTTAGGGGGCGGGACATGGTGCAACTCGATCGCGGTTCGCGCGGCTCAAGCCGTGCCGCTCTGGAGTGCCGGAGCATCGGCGGTGCGCTGCTGGTCCATCCCGCGGGGAAGATCAACCCTCAGCTGCACGCCTTCGCCGGCGGACTGGCCCACGACCCGGAACACACGCTCGTCGTCGTCGACCTCCCGGAGGATCCGCCGGCCGAGGACTGGGAGTCGGTGGCCAGTCTGCTCAAGCGCCGAGGGCGTTCCTTCCGGGTGATCATCGGCCGGCCGAGCCGCGAGACCGCCATGACGGCCGGTCAGCTCCTGGCCGACCGGCTCGAACGGACCGTGCTCACCCCGGACGGCTGGGTGCTCCCCGCCGCCGGGGGCGTGCTGTTCGTGCCGGAGGCCGCCGGTTCGGGCTGGCTGGGCTTCCAGCCGCGTCGCTCGTCCACCTGGGCTCGGCTCGGGCGGCCCAAGCACACCCTCCAGGTGTCGCGCCGGTTCCCCGTGCCGAAGTGGGATCACGCCGTGCCGGAGGGCTCCTTCGCGACCAGCGCCAACGGTACGGCCGAACCCGTGCCCGGCGGCGTCTGGGTCAGGCGGACGGACCAGCCCGCAAGCGAGCAGGACGTCCATCGCCGCCGGCTGGCGGCCTCCCTGCTCTGCCAGTCAGACCGGCTCGTCGTGGTGCTCGGCTGCCCCGGTGGCGCGAACCTTTCGCTGGAGGACATCGAGCGGTTCTGGGGACGCGTCACACCGGCCGCCCGTCCGCTGGTGCGCTTCACCGCCTACGGGCCGGTGGCCGTGCCGAAGGGCAGCGCGCTCGGTCAGGTACTGGCCGACCGGTTCGGCCAGCAGGTCACCGTCTACGCCGGGCTGCCGACGGTCGGCGAGCCGGGCACCGACGGTGCGCAGATCCGCGTACTGACCACCGACGGTACGCCCGGCCCGCCCGCCTTCGTCCGCGAGCTGGTCTACCGGCCCGCGGTCGCCCCCGGCTCCGCGGCGCCGCCGCCCGAGCTGCGCGGCCGCCGCCGCCCGGCGGACGGCTTGCCGGAGGTCTCCTCGGGCGTGTACGAGTACGCGCCCGACGCCGTGCTGGAGGTCACCCAGAGCGGACTGTGGCTACGGCCGCCTGCGGCTGCGTCCGACGCCCCGGCGGTGCACCGCGTCCCGGCCGACCCGGGCGTGACGGTCATCCACTTCGACGCGGGCACGCCGGAGTCCGCGGAGCGGATGCGGACGCTGGCCGAGGAGGTCCGGCGGAAGCTCGATCCGACACTCGCCGAAACCTGCCGAGTACTGCCCGCCCCGCAGCACACAGCCGAGAAGAACTCCGGCGCGGCGCCCTCCCCCAGGGGTGGGGCGGGCGCGCCCGGGGTTGCGGCTGGGGTGGCGGGGCCGGGGCCGGTGTCCTTGGCCGGCGAGCCTGCGCAGGTGGCCGGCGTGCGTGCACCTGTGCCTGGAAGCGGGGTGTCGGACGCGTCGGCATCTGGGGTTGGTGAACCTGGGCCTGCGACCGAGGTGCCGGGTGCGGCGCGGCCTGCGGCGGGCGAACGCGGAGGTGCGAGCGGAGTTCAGGAGACGGCGTCGCGGCCTGCGGCGGACCGGACCGGGCCCGCGGCGCAGGCACCGGGGGCTGTGGTGGGCGAGCACGGGTCTGCTGCCGAGGCAGTGGCTTCTACGTCGGGCCGGATCGGTCCTGCCGGTGGGTTTCCTGGGGCTGAAGGTGGGGTGTCCGGGCCTGCTGGTGCCGTGCCAGGTCCGGCAACCGGGATACCTGGGACGACAAGTGGCGTGCCCGGCGCCGATGGTGGGGCGTCCACGCCCGCAAGTGACGTCCCTGGGCTGTCAGCTGAGATGCCTGGGACCGCGAGCGGTGCGCCCGGGGCCGGTAACGGAGTGTCCACGCCCGCAGGTGTCGATGTTCGCGGCCCCGCAACCGGTGGTGTGCCCGGGGCCAATGGCGTGATGCCCGGGGCGGAAAGCGGAGTGCCCGGAACCCAAGGAGGCGTGCCTGGAGCCGACGGCGGTGTGCCGGGGGCCGAAGGCGGAGTGTCCAGGACCGCAAGTGGCGTGCCTGGAGCCGACGCCAGCGTGCCCGGAACCGAAGGCGGAGTGCCCAGCACCGCAAGTGGCGTGCCCGGTCCCGGCCCGGCGCCTGTCGTCGGTGCGTCAGGGTCAGAGGGCTCGGCGCCGGAGCCTGCGGTGGGCCGATCCGGTTCTGCGGCCGAGGTGTTGGAGGCCACGCCGGTGCCCGGTGTCGGCGAGTCCGGGGCCGCGCCTGCCACCTCCGCAGTCGTGGCTCCCGATGCTGCGGCTCCCGTCGGTCCGGCCGCGTCCGGCGGGCGGCAGGCGCAGGCGTCCATGCCCGCGCCCGCTCCCCTACGCCCGCGGTCGCTTCGGCTGGAGTCGGCCCCGCCTCCTGGGGCCGCGTCCGCCGAATCGGCCGAGGCCGCGCCCGCCGGTGCCGGCACCGTGGATCCGGGGCCCGTGGCAGACCCGGCTCCGCAGCCGGCGGCCACGCCCTCCCCGGCGCCTCCTCCGGCGGCCGCCCCCACGTCGGCCCGGACTTCGACCCCGCCTCCGGGCCCGGCAGCGGCCCCCGCTCCCCCGGGAACGCCTGCTCCCGCGCCGACCCCCACGCCCGCGGCGCGACCCAGGGCTCAGCGTCCGGCCGTACGCATGCAGCCCGTGCCCGCACCCGATGCCTGCGCCGTACCCCCGGAGCGCGGCATCGAGCAGGAACGCACCTGGCTGCGGCGGACGTTGAAGGAGCAGTACGACTCCGCCGCGAACCACGTGGCGCGGGTGCTGTCCGAGTCCCCCGGGCTGCGCGGTGGTTCCAAGCAGTCGGCCGATGACGTGGTCACCGACCTGGTCGCGGTCCGGCTGTATCTGGCGGGAGGAACCGACCGGATCGACAGCGCGGTGCGCGGCGCGACCGTCGGCCCCCATGTGCCGCTGGCCCGCTGCGTGGCCTCGGGGCTGCGCCGACTGCCGTCCTATCGCGGAGCCACACTGCTGCGCACCACGTTGAGCGAGGCGGAGTGGCAGTGGTACGGCAAGCGCCGGCTTGTCACCGAGTGGGCATTCTGCTCCGCGCTGACCGCCGCGCATCCCGAGATGGCCGGCGACGTCGACGTACTGATCTGGTCGATGACCGCCCGCCGAACCGCCCTGCTGGACCCGACCGTTCCCGACCGTGTGCTCTACCTGCCCGGCACCAGTTTCAAGGTGCTCGGGGTGCGCGACGAGGAACGGCGCGTGCTGTTGCTGCGGGAGCTGACGGGCCCTGAGATCGGCGCGGACGGGAGCGTCGACATCCGGCGGCTCCCGCTGGACGACCTCGCGATGGCCGGGCTGGAGCAGGCCGGCACCGAGTGGCGGGACGCCAAGCCCGTCGTACGGCTCCCGGCGACGGCCCTCGGCTCCCTCCGCAATCCACCGGGGCTGATCGTGACCGGCCGTGGCGCCGGCACCGCACCACCCAGAAAGGGAACGACGCCATGACGAGGCAGGTCCTGCTGGTCTCCCGAGACCGTCCCGGCGCCTACCAGTCCATAGGCGAGGCACTGCGCGCCGCTTCGGACGGCGCGGTGATCACCGTGGCCGCGGGGACGTACGAGGAACCCCTGGTCATCACGCGCATGGTGACCATCTCCGCCGCGAGCGGCGGGGGCGACGTGCGGATCCATGTGGGCTCGGGCAGCGCCGTCGTCGTCGACGCCGAGGCGGTGCAGCTCTCCGGTCTGACGATCTCCGGCGGGGACGACGACACGGCCGCCGTGGAGATCCGGCGCGGCGAGGCCGCACTCGACGCCTGCCGGATCACCGGTGCGGGGTGGACGGCGATCCTGGCGTGGCATCAGGGAACGCTGGTGGCACGCGACTGCCGGATCGACGAGGCGCAGGGCGCCGGCATCGTGGTGACCTCGCCCGGTGGCAACACGGTCGAGAAGACCGTCGTGCAGGAGACCACCTCGTCCGCGATCGTGGTCGCCGAGGGCGGGCGGCTGGCGGTCCGGGAGAGCGTCATCGACCGGGCGGGCGGCAACGGCATCTGCGTCAACGGCAACGGGCGCGCGGAGGTCAAGGACACGGCGATCACCGCAAGCGGCAAGCCGGCGCTGGTCGTCGAGCAGAACGGCGCGGCGACCGTGTCGGGCGTCACCGTGACCGAGAGCGCGAGCGTGGACGCGTACCTCACCGGCAAGGGCCGGATCACCCTCACCGGCTGCCGGTTCTCCGGTGCCGGCGCGGAGTCGGTGCACATCGCCGGCGGTTCGGCCCCGCTGCTCAAGGGGTGCGGCGTCTCCGCCCCGGGCGGAACCGCCGTCCGGATCACCGGGAAGTCGCGGCCCCGGCTGGAGAACTGCGAGATCACGCGGGCGTCGGTGGGTGTGAGCGTGGAGGGCGGCAGCACGGTCGCCCTCAAGCAGCTGGCCGTACGCGAGGCGGCCCAGGCGGCCGTGCTCGTCGCGGAGGGCGCCGCCGTCGAGGCGGAACAGCTGACGGTGGCGGAGGGTGCCGGCATCGGGCTGCGGGTGGCGGGCGGCGCCAAGGTCATGGTGCGGGACAGCGAGATCGCCACGGACCGGGCGAACGCGGTGGAGCTGACCGAGAAGGGCACCGGCAGGTTCCAGGAACTGCGCCTGCGCACCGCAGGCGGCTGTGGGTTCTCGCTGACCGACGGGGCCGAGGCTGAGGTGGTGTCCGCCCGGCTCCAGGGCTGCGAGGTCCTCGTCGGGAAGGACTCCGCGCTCACCGTGCGGGACAGCGAGATCGCCGGCTCCGGAACCGACGCGATCCGGGTGACCGGTGGCGGATCGGTCACGGCCATCGGGTGCCGGGTGCACAGCGCCCGCGGGCACGGCGTCAACATCCAGGCGACCGCGCGGGCCGAGGTCAGCAACTGCGTGATCTTCGACAACGCCGGGGACGGCGTACGCACCAACACCGAGGAGCCGGTCAGCGTCCGTGACTGCGAAGTGCGCGACAACGGCGGCCTGCAGGTCCACCAGCTCCGGGACAACCCTCAGTTCTCGGCCGGCAACCTGACCGGCGGCGACCGGCAGGACAAGTCCGGGCGGGCCGCGTCGAAGGGGCGGCAGCGGCAGGAGGACGGCGCCGAACGGTCCGAAGCGTCGGAGACCGCTCAGCACACCGGCACCGGACCGCTCGCCGAACTCGACGCGCTGGTCGGGCTGGAGAGCGTCAAGCACGAGGTCACCAGCCTCATCAACCTCAACAAGATGGCCCAGCGCCGGGAGGAGATGGGACTGCCCATGCCTCCGATGAGCCGGCACCTGGTGTTCGCCGGCCCACCGGGCACCGGCAAGACCACCGTGGCCCGGCTCTACGGCGCGGTCCTCGCCGAACTGGGCATCCTCAGCAAGGGCCACATCGTGGAGGTCGCGCGCGCCGACCTCGTCGCGCAGTACATCGGCGCCACGGCCATCAAGACCACGGAGGTCGTCACCAAGGCGATCGGCGGTGTGCTCTTCATCGACGAGGCCTACACCCTGACCAGCCAGGCCAAGGGAAGCGGCCCCGACTTCGGTCAGGAGGCCGTCGAGACCCTCATGAAGCTCATGGAGGACCACCGCGACGAGATCGTGGTCATCGTCGCGGGCTACTCCGAGCAGATGGACCAGTTCCTGTCCTCCAACCCCGGCATGGCGTCACGTTTCTCCCGCACCGTCGAGTTCCCCAACTACTCGGTGGACGAGCTGGTGACGATCGTCCGGGGCCTGTGCGGCAAGCACTACTACGAGCTCACCGATTCCGCGCTGGAGGCCCTCACCACCTACTTCGAACGGACCCCGAAGGGGCCGACATTCGGCAACGGCCGGGTGGCCCGCCAGTTGTTCGAGTCGATGATCAACCGTCAGGCATCCCGGCTGGCCACTCATCCGCCCACCGCGGACTCGGAGTTCACGCGTCTGACGGCGGACGACGTGGAGAAGCCGCCCGGGTTGGAGCCCGCCGCTTCCGGTGGCGGGGACAACCGGCAGCCGCAGGAGCCGCGCAGCAGCCGGCGCATCGCGAACCTGGTCGGGCTGGAGGCGGTCCGCACCTCGCTCCTCGAACGGCTCGCCGGGCTCACGGAGCTGCGCCGGCAGCGTCAGCCGGTCGCGGGGCTGATGAACCTCGTGTTCGCGGGCAAGGAGGGCAGCGGCCGCGGGGCGGTGGCCGGGCTGTACGCGCGGTGCCTCGCCGAGTACGGGCTGCTGGAGACCGGCGCGGTGCACCGGCAGGCCCTCTCCGAGTTCCCGGCGGGTTGGCGGGAGCAGGCCGAGACGTTCGCCGCCGCCGTCTTCGACGAGGCCGCCGGCGGCCTGCTGCTGCTCGAACTCGACCAGGCCTTCCAGACCCGCCCGGAGTCGGAGCGCGCTGCCGTGATGAGCGCGCTGCGGGCGGCAGCGGACGGCAACGGCGAGGTGGCGCTGGTGCTGTGCGGCGAGGAGGCACTGCTGGCGGAGGCCCTGAACGCGCGCCCGGGCTCCGAACTGGCCTCCTGCTTCGCCGAGTACCTGCCGTTCGCCGACTATTCGGGAGCGGAGCTGGCCGAGCTGTCGTGGCGTTATCTGACGGCACGTGGATTCACCGTCGACGCCCCGGTGCGCAACTCGCTCGCCGAGCACTTCACCGAGTCTCCGCCCCCGGCGGGCGCGTACGGGGCGCACCGGTTCGCCGAACGTCTGGCCGCCGCCGACTCCCCCGCGATCCGGCCGGCCGCCCGGACGGACGCCGACACCGACACAAGCACCGGCACCGCCGACGCAGGCGCAGGCGCAGGTCAGGTGCCTCCTGAAGAGGGCAGTCCGGCCCTGGCGGAGGCGGGCGCGGGGGCCTGACGGGAGTCGTCGGGGCAACGATCGCTGGTGGACGGGGCAAGGGAGAGCGAATGCGGTTCCTTTGGCCCCCGCCATTCGAGAAGGTATGACCAGGCGGTTCAGAAGGAACCCGCACCAAGAACTGGAGGCCTCGATGGCGGGCAATATGACACAGGTCGACCTTGCTGGACTTCAGAAGGCCATCAACGTCTTCTCGAACGGCGTCGCCAACTTCGACGGCCAGTACAAGGCGATGGCCACGACGGTCGGCAACATTCAGTCCGTGTGGACCGGCCAGGCGTTCATGGCATTCGACCGGGCGCTGCAGAACTGGCTCGTCGACTTCAACAAGGTGATCACGGTGCTCAACGGCATGGAGAACGCCCTGAGCCAGAACACCAGCATCCTGACGCAGACGAACGAGGAGACCATCCAGAAGGCCCAGCAGGCCGCCGCCGGGATCACCACCCCGACGCTCCCCGGATTCTAGTAAGTCCCCTTTCAGTCAGCTCTCACAGCCAGCTTTCACAGCCGGTTTTCACAGCCAGGAGAAGAACATGGCAGATTACAGTCTTCAGTTTGACGGCCTCGAGTCCGCGGTCACGGAAATGAGCCGGATTTCCAAGCAGATCAACGACTTCCTGGAGGAACTGCAGAGCGGCACGATGCAGGCCATCACTGAGTGGGAGAGCGGCGCGCGCGACCTGTTCGACAGCCAGCGCAGCGTCTGGGCCACGGCCGCCAACGACATGACCGTGCAGGCCGCCAACGCCCAGAACTCGCTGACCCAGATCATCGGCCAGTACGCCGATGGCGAGAGGTCCGGCGTCAACATCTGGAACCGCTGATGCCGGATACACATTCGCTGAACTGGGAACCCAGGGAGAAGAAGCCGCCGCCCCCTCCTCCCAAGGAGTGGGACCCGACGACGTTCCACGCGCCGCACACACGGTCCGGACCTGAGACGCACGACCCCACGCCGCCGCCGGTTCCGGGTGGTTCGGGCAACGGGCGCAGGACCTCGGTCGACACGCCGTCCATGGAACTCTTCGCCGAGAACATGGACAAGCTCGCGGATCCGGTGAAGCAGGCGTACCAGAAGCTCATGGAGCTCCAGCGGGTCAATCCCGGAGCCTTCTACGACGCCTATATGCTCCGGCAGGTCTCCTGCGGCGCCAACGGCGACACGGGGCTCCAGAACACATACCTCAAGATTCTCCACGATCTCGGTCAGGGTCTGGCAGACATCAGCACCGGCATGCGCCAGCTGAGTGCGAAGTACAAGACCACCGAAGAAGAGGCCAAGATGACGGCCGAGGATCTGAACAAGGCGATGCAGTCCGCTCAGAGCGATTTCACCAAGCTCGGTACCGGCGG
Source organism: Streptomyces cyaneus (assembly GCF_004028635.1). Classification (GTDB taxonomy): domain Bacteria; phylum Actinomycetota; class Actinomycetes; order Streptomycetales; family Streptomycetaceae; genus Streptomyces; species Streptomyces cyaneus. The sequence goes on from NZ_RQJW01000003.1 coordinate 559,565, forward strand.
ATGAGAACAAGCTATACGGCTGCCTGTGGCGGCGTCAGGTGTCCCTGGACCTGACGCCGCTTTAGGCGTTTGCCCATACAGGCACGAACGAGAGCGTCGATGTCATGGCAACAAAGAAGGACTACAACTCCGGCAACACCACGCAGGCGGACAACAAGGCCGGTATCTTCGGCAACAACTCCGTCATGGGGTCGCCGAACGACTACGACACCTGGGACTGGAAGCAGATCGAGGCCGTCATCGTCGGCGCTTCCAACCTGGCGTCCGGTCAGGAGCAGGACCGGGCGCACAGCGTGGCCACCCCGCAGAGCCTCTACGACGCCGGTAACGCGTTCCAGTTCGTGCAAGAAGTCCTGCAGATGGTGTCGGAGAACCTCGTCGCGCAGGCCAAAGCGCTGGCCGGCAACACGGACTCGCCGTGGCAGGGCACTGCGGCGGATTCCTTCATGACCATGATGGAGACCTTCTCCAAGCAGGTGGCCTCCAGTGCCAATGCGCTCTCCGGGGGGAGTATGAGCGCATCGGTCGCGCAGACTCTCGTCGACGCCGGTAACAACCTCGCGGTGGCCCAGGCGAACATCGTCACGATTGACCAGTGGTACGCGCAGCAGGCGCAGATCATCGGCATCAAGCCGATGAAGAACGGGCTCATACCGGTCAGCAAGAGCCCGGAGATCGTCAAGATGATGACGGACGACATGCGCAAGGTGCTGCACACGCTCGCCGGGCAGTACTCCGCCGAGACGCGCACCCTGAATCAGGTCTCCACGACGAACATCACGTCTCCGCTGAGCGGTACCAACCCGAATCTCCCGAAGCCGCCGGGTACGGGCAAACCGCCGCAGACCAAGACCGCGCCACCTCCGAGCACCGTCGGGGCGCGCACCCTCCCCACCGTCTCCACCACGCCCATCACCCTGGGACCCGGGCCGCAGAGAACGTCCACGCCCTCGCGCATCACGCTGCCGAACACGCCGCCCGTGACAACGCCGGTGAAGACTCCGGTCAGTTCGCCCGTGAACTCGCCGGTGCTTACGCCCAGTCCGCAGGGGAACTTGCCTGCGAACTCACCGGTGAATGTGCCGGTGCCGACCCCTACGCCGATCACCTTGCCGACGAACGCGCCGGTCACGCCGACCAAGTTCACTTCGGCACCGGTGACCGGCCCTGCGAATACACGGGTGAACTCCCCGACAAACGCGCCCGTGCCGACTCCCACGCGGATGACGTTGCCGAGCAACACGCCGATCAAGCCGACGAAGTTGGCTTCGGCACCGGTGAACTCACCACTGCCGTCGACCACACCGTCGACCACGCGGTCATCCACACCGGCCCCTACGCAGCTGAACCCCGGGAAACTGAATCCCGCGATGCACGCGGCCCTCAATCCGGGTTCTGTGCCCAACAGCACGTTGCCGACGGCGCCGAGCGCCAAGAGCCCGAACTCCACGGCGCCGCCGACTGTCGGTACTCCGTCGCGGATGCCGTCGAGTTTGCTGAACAGCGGCGGCAACGGGAGCACGCCACCCGACACGAGCACCATCAACCCCGTTTCTCTCGCCTCCAACCCTCCCGCCGGTGGCGGCGGTACCTCGCCGACGACGGGCCCAGTCAGCCCCGTCAGCCCTGTGCTGCCGTTGCGGACCAACTCGGCGAACCAGCGCAAGAGCGCTGCCGGTGGGGGTACGGCGCCCGAACTCGGCTCTCCGACGCCGATGCCGTCGGACTTGTTGAACAGCAGGGGCAACGGGGCCACGCCGCCCAACACGTCAACGGTCGGCGCGGGTGGCGTGACCTTGCCGACCGGCGCCGGTGGCGGCCGCACGGGCATCAACCCCGTCTCCCTCTCGTCGAATCCGCCTACGAGCAAGACGGCGTTGCCGAACGGGTCTACTCCGAGTGTTCCTGTGTCGCGCGTGCCGTCCGACTTGTTGGGTCAGGGTGGCGCTGGTGGTGTGAAGTTGCCCGGCACCGGCTCTGGTACCGGCGCCGGTGGGGTGTCGCTGATGGGCACTCCCGGCGGCGCGGGCTCGGGCTCGGGTGTGCCGTCAGCTAAGGCGCCTGGCGGTGGCGCGGGAATGCCATTCATGCCGATGGCCCCCGGAGCCGGTGGCGCACCGAAGGACGATCAGCGGTCCGATGCCTCCGGGCTCGTGTCACGCAATGTCGAACCGTGGTCCGGACAGGGCGTTGAACCCCCGGGTACAGGTGAAATCTCGCCGACTACGGGTGCTGCCGCGGGCGGGGCTGGACTGGTGACGCCACTGCCCAGCGGGGCGTTGCCGAACGGATCGGTGCCAGGGCGCTCCGTGCCGAACGTGTCGTTGCCAAATGGCTCTGTGCCGAACGGGTCTGCCCCGACCGTCCCTGTTTCCCGTATGCCGTCTGACCTGCTGAACCAAGGTGGCGCCGGCGGCCTCAGGCTGCCCGGCACCGGCACCGGTGCCGGTGGGGTGTCGCTGATGGGCACTCCCGGCGCGGGCGCGGGCTCGGGCTCGGGTGGGCCGTCAGCTAAGGCGCCTGTCGGTGGTGCGGGGATGCCCTTCATGCCGATGGCACCTGGAGCCGGTGGCGCACCGAAGGACGAGCAACGCTCCGACGCCTCCGGACTCGTGTCACGCAACGTCGAACCGTGGTCCGGACAGGGCACCGAACCACCTGGCACAGGCGAAATCTCACCGACGACAGGTGCCGCCGCGGGCGGAGCCGGACTGGTGACACCACTGCCCAACGGAGCGCTGCCGAACGGCTCGGCCCCGTCAGGGTCGTTGCCGAGCCGGTCCGTCCCGACCGCTCCTGTGTCTCGCGTGCCGTCCGACTTGTTGGGTCAGGGTGGCGCTGGTGGTGTGAAGTTTCCCGGCACCGGTACCGGTGCCGGTGGGGTGTCGCTGATGGGCACTCCCGGCGCGGGCGCGGGCTCGGGTGTGCCGTCAGCTAAGGCGCCTGTCGGTGGCGCGGGAATGCCATTCATGCCGATGGCACCCGGAGCCGGCGGCGCACCGAAGGACGAGCAACGCTCCGACGCCTCCGGACTCGTGTCACGCAACGTCGAACCGTGGTCCGGACAGGGCACCGAACCACCTGGCACAGGCGAAATCTCACCGACGACAGGTGCCGCCGCGGGCGGAGCCGGACTGGTGACACCACTGCCCAACGGAGCGCTGCCGAACGGCTCGGCCCCGTCAGGGTCGTTGCCGAGCCGGTCCGTCCCGACCGCTCCTGTGTCTCGCGTGCCGTCCGACTTGTTGGGTCAGGGTGGCGCTGGTGGTGTGAAGTTTCCCGGCACCGGTACCGGTGCCGGTGGGGTGTCGCTGATGGGCACTCCCGGCGCGGGCGCGGGCTCGGGTGTGCCGTCAGCTAAGGCGCCTGTCGGTGGCGCGGGAATGCCATTCATGCCGATGGCACCCGGAGCCGGCGGCGCACCGAAGGACGAGCAACGCTCCGACGCCTCCGGACTCGTATCACGCAACGTCGAGCCATGGAACGGGCAAGGCACCGAACCACCGGGCACAGGCGAAATCTCACCGACGACAGGTGCCGCCGCGGGCGGAGCCGGACTGGTGACACCACTTCCCAACGGGACGTTGCCGAACGGATCGGCGCCAGGGCGCTCCGTACCCAACGGGTCCGTGCCCAACGCGTCGCTGCCGAACGGGTCCGCGCCCGGAGGCTCTGCCTCCCGTATGCCGTCTGATCTGCTGAACCGCGGTGCCGCCGGCGGTATCACGGTGCCCAGCGCCGGTACCGGTACCGGCGCCGGTGGCGTGTCGCTGGGCGAGGCCCCGACCCCCGGCTCGGTACCGGAGGGAGGCCATGCCGCTGGCGGTGCTGGTGCCGGGATGCCGTTCATGCCCATGGCACCCGGAGCCGGTGGAGCGCCGAGGGACGAGCAACAGTCCGACGCCTCCGGACTCGTATCACGCAACGTCGAACCATGGTCCGGACAGGGCGTTGAACCCCCGGCCACGGGTGAAGTCTCACCGACGACGGGTGCCGTTGCTGGTGGTCCTGGACTCGTGACGCCCGGCACAGGTGCCGATGGGGCGATTGGGCAAGTGCCGGGTTCGGTGATGCCGTTGCCCAGGGGGGCGTTGCCGAACGGATCCGTGCCTGGTCGGTCCGTGCCGAACGGATCCGTCCCGCACGCATCGCTGCCCACGGGATCCACGCCGCACGTGTCGTTGCCGACGGGTTCCGCGCCGAGTGGCCCTGTGTCCCGTATGCCGTCCGAATCGCTGGACCACGGCACCGCCGGTGGAGTCCGGATTCCCAGCGTCGGCACCCCGACCCCCGGCTCGGTCCCCGGGGGAAGCCATGCCGCTGGCGGTGCTGGTGCCGGGATGCCGTTCATGCCGATGGCGCCCGGAGCCGGTGGAGCGCCGAGGGACGAGCAGCGGTCCGATGCCTCCGGGCTCGTGTCGGGCGATGTCGAGCCGTGGTCGGATGCGCATGGTGAGGTGCCCGGGGAGGGCGAGGTCGGGTCGGCCGCGGGGGCTTCCGCGGGTGGGCCTGGACTGGTGCATCAGGGCACGACGGGTACCACCGTGCCGGCCAACATCGGAAGCGGTGTGACGGGTGCCGATGTCCCCGCGCCGGCCGAGGCCCGGGACCACCGCGACCACGACGCAGTGCCCGTTCCCGCTCCGTTTCCGGTCCCCGTCCCGCAGCCGGGGTCGGTCCAGCCGGTTCCGCCGGCGACCCGCGGAAGCGGTGCGGGCGAGGTAGCTCCGGTGCGGCCGGGGGCCGTGCCGACCGCGTCCCGGGTGGGCGTCGGCGGGGTCTCGGTGCCCCCCGAGGGCTCTGCGGCTGCCGCCGAGGAGGCCGCTCTCGGCGAGGCGGCTGCGGCCGAGGGAGCGGCCGCGCGGGAAGGCGGCATGATGCCGCCGTACGGGATGCCCGGGGGCGCCGCGCCGAGGGGCAGTGACGAGCGTTCGGACTCTTCGGGGCTGCTGCTGAACACGGAGAACGGCTGGGCCGATCCCGAGGTCGGGGACCTGCCGGGCGAGACGCAGGGGACCCCGGCCGGCGGGGCGACTCTCTCCGGCGCGGATTCCGCGGCGGCGGACGAACTCGACGAAGGCCGTGTCGCCGTGGTCCCCAGCGCGGAGGCCGCGGAGGACACCAGCGCGTGGGGGGCCGGCGACCCCGCGATGCTGTGGGCGCTCGGGGGGCGCCGTGCGGAGGACGAGGAGGAGGAAGAGCTCCAGCCCAAGTACGTCCTCGGCGACGACGACGGGTGGAGCGACGAGGACGGCGCGGTGTCCGAGGCCGGAGTCGGCGGCGACGAGGCCGAGAGCCCACAGGAGGAGGACGGCGCTGCCGCCGTGCCGGAGGAGCCGGGGTGGAGCGACGAGGACGGCACGGTCTTCGCCGCCGGGCTCGGCTTCCCTCAGCCCTCCGCTTCCTCGGACGACACCTCCGCCGAGCCGGTCACCGGCCCGGGCCTGGCCACCTGGCGGCCCGACCGGTCCCAGGCCGCGGCCGCCGAGGAGCTGCCGCCGCCGGTCACCGGGTACGCCGGGATGCTGCTCAGCACCGCGGAAGTGCCTGATGACGAGGATGAGGACGAGGAGGACGAGGGCCCGGAGGAGGACGGTGACGAGGCGAAGAGCGGCCGCGGCATCGCCGACCTGCTGAGGCAGGGCGCCGACTCCTGGGGGGCTGTGCCCCAGCGGGCCGACGAGATCGGCTGACCGGCCGGCACCGCGGACGGCGCGGCGGACGTGCTGGGATTTTCCGGCGTGTCCGCCGTACCGGGTCGTTGGGGCAGAGGTCGGTGTCCTTCGGGTCATGACCTGCCGCATCAGGCTTACGGAGTCCCTGGCGGCATGTTTGCTGTCCCTGACGACTCGGCGTGACCGGGGCGCGGAAGCGCTTCCCCGCTGGGCGGGGGCGTCACAGCGGGTGGGAGAGGAGCACCATGTCGAGTCCGTACGACCAGCACATAGAAGAGCTGCTGGGCGCGTATCGCAGGGAGCGGGCCCAGGTCGGCGAACTGCAGCGCAGGATGCGTGAGGTCAAGGCGAGCGCGACGGCCCCCCGGCAGGCTCTGAAGGTCACCGTGAACTCGCAGGGCGAGGTCACCGAGATCGAGTTCCCCACCGGCGCCTACAAGCGCATGGCCCCCGTGGAGCTCTCCCAGATGCTCCTCACGACCATCCAGAAGGCCCGGGCGACGGCCATGGCGGACGTCGCCGAGGTCCTCTCCGGTCACCTTCCCGCGGGGATGTCCGCCGCCGACCTGCTCCAGGGCAAGGCCGATCTGGGCGGACTGCTGCCGGAGACGCCGCCCATGGCGGACGAGGTCCAGGAGTACATCGCCAGCGGCCGTCCCGGCCGAGGGTCCGGCCCCCGTATCGCGCGGCCTCCGGTCGCCTGACGAAACCCCGGAGCCCACAATCCCGGACGTCCCGGAGTCCGGGGTTTTCTCCCCCCGAGCTGATGTGAGAAGGAGGTCGCGGTGTCTTCCAATTACTTCGCGGTGGACCCTGACGCGCTGGCGAAGAACGCTCCCAACGTGCGGGCCTATTCGGACCAGATGAGGCAGCTCGTCACCCGGCTCGAGTCTCGCCTCAACGAGCTCGGCGACTGCTGGGGCGACGACTCCATGGGAAAGGCTTTCGCGGAGCAGTACCTCACTCCTCGGAAAGAGATGGTCGACGGGCTCAAGGGGCTCGTCGAGGTGCTGGACAGCACGGCTGACGGACTGGAGACCATGGCGAAGGGCTTCAACGCGACCGAGGACCAGAACACGAAGACCGCCCGCAGTTTCGAACGCGGTACCACCGACACCCACACGCCTTCCGTCCCGGACACTCACACGTCCGGTGGTTCGCACCGCGGTTCCACGCGCGGCTGACGTGTTGTTTCCGGTGGGAGAGGCCTCGTAGCTCATGAGTATCCAGCTGCCACCGGAATTGGGATTCGTCGCCAAGATCGCCGTCGGGGACGAGTTCCCGAAGGGGAACGAGGACAAGCTCGCCGAACTCGGTGCGGTCTGGAACGCGGCGGCGCAGGAGATCAACCAGCTCCTCGGGGAACTCAATCCGGCTACGGCGGCGACGTTCGAGAGCATGGCCGGGGCTCCGGCGGAACAGTTCGGGCAGTTCGTCACGGCCCTGAGTTCGACCCTGCCCGTGATGGCGACGTCGGCCGCGCAACTCGGTGTGATGGCCGACAACATCGCGCTGGAGATCGAGTACGCGAAGTACATGATCATCCTGAATCTGGCGTGGATGGCCGCGGAAATCGCGTATCTGACGGCCACGTTGTTCGGGTCGGCGGCGATTCCGGCCGTGGTCACGGCGGGCCGGTTCGCGGTTCAGGCGATCCTGCGGGAGCTGTTCATCGCGGTGCTGTCGAACATCGTGATGCAGGTCGGCATGGATGTCGCGGTGCAGGTCATCCAGTTCCTGAAGGGCGACCGCACCCACTGGGACCTGAGCAAGACCAAGGGCGCGGCGGAGATGGGTGCGATCGGCGGGGCCCTCGGCGGGGGGCTGGGGCAGATCATGCGCCACCTGGCCCCGAAGTTCGCCGACTCCTTCCTCGGCAATGTCACTCACGGCGCTCTGACCGGACTGACCACGACCGCGGTGACCAACGTCTTCAGTCCCGGGCAGAACCTCGGGCTGGGCACGCTCTCCGAAGCGATCGGCGGGGCCCTCGAAGGCGGCGGCCGGCGTGGCGGGCACGGCGCGGGAGACGGGGTGTCACCGGAGCACATCAGTGTGCCCAAGTTCGACATGCCGTCCATGCCCGACCTGCTGAAGAACGCGAATCCGAGCGAGGGCCACGAGGGCACTCCAACGGCCCCCACGTCCTCCACGACTCCGACGACCTCCACAACCCCGACGACCGATACCACTCCCGCGACTCCCACGACCGACACGACTTCCACGACCTCCACGGCACCCGCCCCCTCAACGACACCCACGACACCCGCGCGTTCGGGCCAGGTACCCGAAGAGACCCCGGGACGAGTGCCAGAGGAGGACTCGACCGGTCAGCGTCCCGGCGAGGAAGACCTCGATCTGCCGGACGCGCCCAAGCCGTTCGACCCGTCGGAGCTGCCGGACCCCTCGCCCAGCACGCTCGTCACCGACCTCCCCTCCGCGCCGACCGGGACCCTGGCTCCCCTGCGACAGGAGGTGCGGACCCGCGTAGACGAGCTCAGCAGGATCGCGCGGTCGGCCGGGCTGCCCGAGTCGGAGTGGCGGACTCGGGCCGACTCGGTGCGCGAGTCGGCCCGCTCGGGCGACTGGGCCGAGACGAGCCGGCGTCTGCAGGACTTCCGGACGACGGTCGAACAACAGGTTCTCGTCCAGCGGCTCGCGGACTTTCGCGCTCATGTGGACACCCAGGTCGAGAACGGCTTCTCCCGGCTGCGCGATCTGGGCGTCGACGAGGACGCCTGGCGTTCCCAGGTGGACGCCGTGGAGCAGGCGCAGCAAACGGGCAACCCGGTCCTGGTCGACAGCCAACTCAAGGAGTACACCGACTTCGTAGAGCGTCATCTTCCCGTCGAAGTGGTGTCGGAGAACGGCCCGCGATCCTTCGACTCGGGAGTGGAGCAGCTTCGCCGGGAGCTGACCACGGTCAGCGACCCGGCCGCGCGGGAGGCGCTGCAGAAGGACCTGGAGTGGCACCAGCAGGTCCAGCAGCGCATGGACCGCCTGACGCAGTCCGATCCAGAGGCCGACATCATGCGGCGCCGGACGATCGCTCAGGAGGAGTCGGCGCGGTCGCCGGAGGAGGTGTCCCAGGCCCGTCAGACGCTGCAGGACTTCCAGAACCAGCGCGACATGCAGCGGCAGCTGGACGACGTGCGCCAGGGCACGGCCCAGACCGACCTGGAGCGACGGCTGGACGCGCTGCGCGAACGGGCACTGCCGGATGCGCGCGGGCAGGAGCTGCTGCAGCGGCTGCAGGACGCGGCCACGCCTCAGGAGACCGAGCAGGCGCTGCGCGATCTGGTCGCGCACAACCAACTGACGCAGCAGGAGCGGCAGTTGAACGAGCTGCGCGAAGGCCTGCTGCCCGCCACCGACCCGCAGCGCGAGCAGCTCGTCCAGAACGTGGAGAACGCGCGGACTCCGGAGGAGGCGCGCCAGGCGCAGCAGGAGCTCAGGGAGTTCACGGATCGTCAGATCGAGGAGCAGCAGCAGTCGTTCACCGAGCGGCTGAACGCGCAGGAGGATGCCCGGGCGCAGGCGGCGGACGAGGACCTGCTGCGGCGGCTCGACGGTCTGAACGCCGGTACGCCGCAGGATGCGCGCGAGGCGGAGCTGCGGCAGCAGCTTGATGCCGCGACGAGCCCGCAGGAGCGGGCCCAGGTCATCCACGAGCTGGGAGTGCATCAGCAGGGTGTGCTGCAGCAGCGGGTCGATGCCGCGACGACGCCGCAGGAGCGCAGGCAGGCGCTCGACGCGCAGGCGAAGTTCAACGGCTGGACGCCGGTGGAGCGGCGGCTGGCCGAGCTGCGTACGGTGCTGAACCCGGGCGGCGCGCCGGAGGCGGACGCCCACCGGGCGGATCTGGTGCGGCAGGTGGAGAACGCCCGGACGCCGGAGGAGGCGCGCCAGGCACAGCAGGAGCTCAAGCAGCACACGGACCGTCAGATCGAGGAACAGACGCGGCACTTGGAGGAACGGCTGCGTCAGCAGGCCGCCTCTGGTGGCGGCCAGGGGTCGGCTGCCGCGGCGGCCAACGCGGACCTCATGCGGCGGTTCGAGGAGCTGCGCGGCGACGGGTCGCACCAGGACCCGCGCGAGGCCGAGCTGATGCGGCGGATGGAGGCCGCGGACAGCCAGCAGGAGGCGCGGTCCGCCGAGCAGCAGCTCAAGGACCACCTCGCCGACCGGGAGCAGCAGCGCCAGGTCGGCGAGCAGCAGCGACTGGAACAGGTCCGCACCCACGAGCAGGAAGTCACCCAGCTGCGCGACCAGCTCACCCAGCAGCGCCGGACCGGCGCGCCGGAGGAGGTCGTACAGCAGACGCAGCAGCGACTGGAGCGGGCGGAGCAGCGCCTGGCCACGGTGCGGACTCCCGACGAGAACACTGCCGCGCTGCGCCGCGAACTCCAGCAGGAGATCGAACGGCCGGCGTCGGGCTCGGACCGTCCCGGTGCCGGGTCCGGTCGCGGCGGGGGAACGGACTCCGGCGGTACGGGTTCCGACTCGGGCTCCGGAAGCCGGCTGGACCGACTGGTCCAGGAAGGCATCTCCAGGCAGACCGAGCAGGACCTCGCACGTACGCAGGAGGAGCGGCAGTTCCTGCACCAGGAGCCCGACGAGCACACCTCGTTCACCCTGGACGAGCTCGACGACCTGCCCAGCGCCCCCAACGCCAGGCCGGAAACCGTGCCGGGCGCCGACACCGCCCAGCCCGCCGCCCTGCCGAACGCACCGACCACCCGGCCGGAGCCGTCGACGGCCGGGCGGCCCGATCCGCTGTCGGACCTGCCGGGTACCGGTGTCAGGCCCGATGCCACGGTCCCGTCCGAGCAGCGCCCCGTCGGGGACGAGCCGCGCGTGCCGTTGTCCGAGGAGGCGGCCGACCGGATCGCCTCCGAGATCGAGGGGCTGCCCAGTGCACCGGTGAGTCCCTTGGTTCGTCCGGGCGATGCCCCGGCCGTCCAGGGGCGGCCGGAGACGTCCCGGCAGGCACAGCCGCAGCGTGTCGAGCCCTCCGCGCCTCGTCCCGGGTCCGACGTGACGCAGGCCCAGCGTTCACGTCCCGCGGCCGAAACGGAGTTGCCCGCCGCGCCGACATCCGGTCCACGCGTCGACCGGGCCACCATGCCCTCGCGTGTCCCGCAGATCGAAGACCTCGAGCGGACCCTCGCGGAGATCGAGCGCCAGGACTCCGTCCCCACGCCCGCCCAGGACACCTCGGCGACGCCGTCCTCGGCGCAGCCCGGTCCGCAGACCGGCGATTCCCCGGACCGGCGGCAGGCCGACGGGGTGCGCCCCACGACGCAGGCCGAGGAGCCCTCGACGACCGAGCTGCGGCAGAACGCCCCCGACGTGCCGGGCGTGCGGGACGTCCAAGGCGGAACGACGGAACAGACGGAACAGAACGTCCGCGACGTCGCGCCCGACGCATCGCTGCGCCGCTTCGCCGAGCAGCAGTTCGGCAAGCTGGACGAGCCGACGGCCCGTCAGCTCTGGGAGGATGCCTCTCGCGTCACCGCGCAGCACAACCCCTTCCCGTTGGCCTTCGGCCGCCCCGGCGAGGGCATGCAGCAGCGTGATCCCCAGCAGTTCTGGTCCACCATGCGCGTGGCGCAGAACCTGCACGAGAACCAGGGAGCGCCGGACCGCATCGCGAAGGCCATCGAGGTCGCCCAGGGCTTGGCCGCAGAGCGCGGCGTCGATGTCGTACGGGAGATGTTGCGGGGTGGTGCCTCCGGCCGCCCGACGGTGGATCTGGCGCTCCCGGGCGACGGCCCGACCCGGCTCGACGAGGCCGGAACGCCCACGGAACAGCGAGTTGACGTCCGCGGCGCCTCTGTCGAGGCCCGGTCGTCCGGGGAAAGCTCGACCACGGACGCGTCGGGTGCGGCCACCCTCGGCGGTCAGGCGCGCGCGTCCGAGGGGCCGGCGGAGCTGCCCCTGCTCGGGGCCGGGGCCTTGTCGGAGCAGGGGGCGCGGATCATGCGGGTCCCGGGTGACGCGACCTCCGCGACCCCGGATCGGCTGGAGCTCGTGGGCCCCGACGGTCTGCCGCTCCCCGACCGCTCGGTACGGACCGGCGCGGACGGAAGCTTCATCGTGACCAGCACCGGCACCGGCACCGGCACCGGGGAAGAACTGCATTTCGCGGCGGACGGCGGTTTCAAGTACCGGGACGTGCCGCTACCGGGGATCCCCCATGTCGCGCGGTTCGACACTCCGTCCGGTGTGGTCAACGCGCCGCGGCTGATCGACAGGAACGGTTCTCCGGTGCCGGGAGCGGACATCCGGCGCACGGGGGACGGTGGGATGGCGGTGACCCTCCCGGTGCCGGGGCAGGAGGAGACGCGGCTCCGCTGGGAATTCGGCGAGGACGGAGCGCCGCGCGGCCAGTCGCTGATCGTGCCGGACCGGCTCGCCGCGGCCGTCGACCGCACGCTGGACCTCACGGGTCTGCGTCCGGAGGGCGTCGTCTGGCGCGACTCCTACGAACCTTTGTGGCGGTACGACCTGAGGCCGCCCAAGGTCGTCTTCAAGCACGGCTTCGCGTCCAAGAGCACCGAGAACGCCGACATGGCGAAGTACGTCGTCGCGTGGGGCCCTTCGATGTTCGTCAGCACGTCGAAGGACGACAACTACACCCACCCCGCGAAGTTCAGGTACGAGATCCACGCTCCGGGCGGCATCGACGTCAACGAGACACTCAAGGACCACCGGTTCGACGATCTGCCCGAGGACTTCGGTGCCGACGTGGAACGCGCGAAGGCCGGGAACCCGCACACCGAAGAGCACGAGATCGCGTTCCCCGGTGGTATCCGCCCGCAGTTCATCAAGCAGGCGCAGTACATCAAGGACGCGCAGCACAAGCACATCAGGGGCAAGTGGACCGCCAACCCCAGGTTCGACCCGACCTCCGTCAACACCGAGGTGACGAGGCCGGTGACCGTCCAGGAGGTCGAGCAGATCCTGGAGCGGGGCAGGACCGCCATGGCCGCCGAGACACCGGTGTCGGGGCCGGTGGAGGTGCCGGAGGAACTGCGGCGGTTCGCCCAGCAGTTGGCCGAGATGACGCTCCGGAAGTCTCACCAGCTCTGGGACAGCGCCGTCTTCGTCACCCGGAGGTCCAACCCGTTCGATCTGGTGGTCGACGAACCCCTGAACTCCGTGGCTGGGCACCGCCTGATCAGTCCGACGCTGCTCAAACGCGATCCCGAGCAGTACTGGCACACCATGCGGGTGGCGCAGGAGATCCACCTGCACGGCGGTCCCGGTCGGGGGGACTACGAAGGCATGAAGCTGGCCGAGAGGCTGGCGAAGGGCCGGCGCGAGGGCGGTACGGCGGAGGGTCTCCTGGGCACAGGGGATCGACGGACCTCGCAGGCGCCGGCCGGGGCATCGGCCGAACGGAGCGGGGTCGGTTACCCGTCGCAGCAGCTGGTGTTTCCGGCGGCGGATCCGGTGCGGCCCGAGCAGTGGCGGCACCGCCGGGCCGACGCGGTCGGCAGCGAGCTGCGGACCGAGCGCTTCGACCCCGAGCGGGGGCGGCCGGCCGGCGACGGCACGCTGCCCGGCAGCAGCACCCTCATCCGGGCCTGGGTGCGCCGGATCCAGGCCGAGGACGGCCGCTGGGTGCGGAACCTGAGCCTGCATCTGCCGGTGCGGTTCGGCGACGGCTTCCACCAGGACATGCTCAGGGAGTTCGAGGCCCGCTGGCGGCAGGCGCTGGACGGCCACTTCAACACCGGCCTGCGGCTTCCCCGCTCGGGCGACCAGCTCCACATCGACCTCGACCTGAGCCATGTCCCGGACCACCCCGAGGCGATCGAGCTCAGCATGTCGCCCGAGCCCGGCCGCTCCGACCAGCTGCACCTGCGGATGCACAGCGAGGCTCCCGAGCTCGGCCCCGACGAACTGGTGCGGCGGCAGCAGCTCAACGACCTGCTGGGCCTGCACGAGTTCGGTCACTTCACCGGTCTGCCGGACACCTACTACGCGGCGGACTCGGTCTTCCGCAACAGCGCCGCGAAGTCCAGCGGCAGCGGCATCATGGCCGACGTCGTCGAGGCACCCTCCCCGGGTGTTCCGCCGGAGTACCTGGCGGCCATCGAGAACACCGTGGACTCCGGCCCGGTCGTCCGCGACCACCCCCTGACGGGCGCGACCGCGGCGAGGACGACCGCGACCAGTGCCCGCCAGACCCCGGTGGACCCCGCGGAGCACGAGCGGTTCGGGCAGTTCCGCGACGAACTGAAGAGCATGGTGGTCAGGCCCCACCCTGATCCCGAGCGACTGCGGCAGAGCATCGGCACGTTCCTGGACGGTGTCGCTCCGCAGCACCGGGCGGACTGGGTCCGGGAGACCCGGCGATTGATCGACACCCTGCCGGAGACGCAGTACGCCGACGAGTCGGTCAACGCGGCGCACCGGGCTCTGAACGCCTTCGACACCGACCGGCCGGCCATGGCCGTCCCCGGCACGGAGTACGTGAGCGCGAGCCGTGTCACGGCCCCCAGGGGGGCCGGTGTCGTCCACCGCGACATCCCCGAAGTCGTCGTGGTCGAGGGCGAACCGTATGTGCCCATCTACACGGCTGTGTTCGGCGACTCACTGGGCGTCGAGAAACCGCCGTTCAAGGACGTCGGTCTGGACGGGAACGGCATCGTCCAGATCCACACCGGCGCCCTCAAGGACACCGACAACGTGTTCTGGGTGAGCATCGGCCAGCCCCTGCGCCAGATCAAGTGGATCGACAAGTACGGGACCGACCCCGCGGCGACCGAGCCGATGATCCGGTCCTTCCTCGTGCCGCTGCGCACCGCCAACGAGATCTCGCGTGGCGCGGTCACCGAGCACCAGGCCGCGGCCTCCGCGTACCAGGACGGCGAGGTCCCGGACGACCTCAACGTCGACAAGCCGTACGCGTCCAACCAGTTCGGCATCAGGAACCCCCGCTCCCTCGAACTGCTCCGCCAGACCGCGCTGCCCAATTCGCTGCGCACGTACACCGACGGCGAGACTCAGGGCCGTCCGGATTCCTGGGGCGATGTCCGGCCCCTCGGCGAACTCCGCGGCAGGCTCGGCGTCCCGAGCGAGGGCATGCCCGACTACCCCGTCTTCGTCGAGGGCAACAACTTCCTCGATCCCGCCAGGTACAAGGAGATGGCGAGGACGCTCCGAGAAGTCGTCGCGGCCCACTACAACAACCCCAGCCTGCGCGAACGCGGGGACAAGCACCTGTCGAGGAAGCAGGTGGAGGCGTTCTTCGACCGGCACGCCCCCGAGCACCTCAAGGCAGGTGTCGAGGACCGTGCCGACAAGCGGGAGGCCATCGACGCGTTCGTCCGCGACTACGTCAGCCCCTCGGCCACCCAGGTGCGCATCGCGCAGACGATCCACGACGAGTATCAGCACCTCGGCGAAGGCAACCCGTCGGACCGGCCGGTGGCGTACCGCCTCACCGGGGCGCAGCCCACCCTGCGGGGCCAGCGCAGGACCGCCGACCGGCAACTGGGCCGGTTCCACCGTGAGCTCATGGAGGAGCGGTTCGCGATCCGCTCCGGCTTCGACGCCCTCAAAAAGGGGCTCGTCAATGCCGCGCTGAAGGAGGACCCGCCGCGCGAGGTCCGCCTCGCCCTCACCGAACTGCGCGACAAGCGCGAGGAGATAGTCAACGACTACGAGTTCAAGATCGGCGACTTCACCACCACCCCGGCCAAGAACGAGGAGTACCGCGGCTTCGCCACCGCCGTACACGGCCGGATCACCGAGGCGCTGGGCGCGCGGCAGCAGGGTCCGCAGCTGGCACGGGTCCTCGACTTGCTCGACCGCATCCGGTCGGCCTCGGCGCGGGAGACGGGTGCCCTCGATCCCGTCTCCGGCCGCTCGGACCTGGCAGACCGCCCCGTCGCGTCCGCACCGGCCGCACAGGCCTCCGGGCCCCAGACCGCCGGGACCGACGCACGTCAAGCGGTACCGGCCACGGCGGCACCCGAAGCGCCGACGATCACGCGCGGTGCCGTTTCTCGACTGGAACCCGTCGCCGAGCACGAGGACATCGCGCTGCCCGGCACCGACCACGTCATCCGGGTCGACTCGGAGTCGGGACGGCTGCTGTCCACGGTGTCCGGCATCGACCTGCGGGTCGAGCAGACGGCGGACGGCGGGCTGGTGGTGCACGCCGACGGCCTGGCCGACGGCCCGGTGACCTGGCACTACGACGCCGACCGGGTGCTGGAGTCGATGGAACGGCCGCTGACCACGTACCGGGGCAATGCGCTCGCCGGTCAGCGCGTACGGCTCCGGTTCGCACCGGACGGCGCCCTGCGCGCGGCCCGGCTCCTACCGCAGGGCGACGCCGTGGCGGGGTCGCACGCCGAGGTGGGGCCCGGTGGCTTCCGGGTGACCGATCCGGACACCGAGGTGGCGTACCACTTCGACCGCGCGGCCCGGCAGATACGGACCCCGCAGCCGGTCACCCGGCACATCCGCTTCGAGGGCGGCTCGCACCAACTGTCCGCCGACGCCCGGCGAGCCGTCGACGCACTCGCGGCGAGCACCGCGCAGGAGGGTGTGGCTGCCTTCGAGCGGGGACAGCGGCTGCCCGTCGTGTCCATCAGCGGTCATGGCAACGGCACCGCGCTCGGACGGCCCCACTACGGCCGGGCCATCCGGCGGGGCGAGGAGCGGGCGGAGGCGGTGGCCGAGGCCTTCACCGAGCGCCTGCGCGAGCACCTGCGGGCGGCGGGAGCACCGCCCGAGCTGCACGCCGCCGACTTCCCCGTCGTCGTCACGTCACGTGGCCGCGAGTACCCGCTCGGGACGAGCCCCGCCGACGGCCCGGCGGCCCTGCGCCGCGCGGTCATCAGCATCAGCCACCCGAGCCCGACGCTGGCCGACCTCCTCGCGACCTCACCCCAGCGGGAGGTGGCGCAACCGGGTACGGCCGAGGAGGTACGCGACTCCGGGCACCCTTCCGCCGCCGCGGAGCAGGTCCGGGCCGCGGAAGAGCCGAGCGCGACCGAGGCGACGCGCACACCGGGGGACGTACGCGATGCGCAGGACGTGCGTACCGAGGGCGATACGACGGCGGAGCCCCTCGCACCGGGCGGGGTCGGTGCCCGCAAGCGCGCCCGCACGGACGAGGGCCTCGCCCCGGGCGACACCCGCCGGCCCAAACGAACCCACACCACGGAGGAAATCCCGGACCGCGAGCCCGAGGAGAGGGCAACGCCGCAGCCGGCCGGCACGGCGGAGTCCGTCGCCCCGGTCGAGGCCCCTGCGCGCAAGCGCGGCCGCACGGACGAAGACCTCGCCCCGGACGACACCCGCGGGCCCAAACGAACCCACATCACGGAGCAAGTCCCAGACCGCGAGCCCGAGGAGACCGACACGGCGCAGCAGGCGCCCGCGTCCGAGGAGGTGCTCGCCCCCACACCCGCGGTCGCCTCCACCTCGGCAAGCCGCCCGGCCGACCCGCAGGAAGCCGCGCAAGACGTGCCCGCCGCCGAAGTGCCGTGGTACGTGGAGCGGGGCGCTCTGGGTGAGGTGACCGTCCATGACGCCCAGGCGTTCGACGAGGACACGGCGCGGCAGTGGGCGGAGCGGATCACCTATGAGGTGACGCGGCCCGGGGACAGTACCGAGCTGATCGACGGCATCCACGACGCGATACGCAAGCTGCTGGCCGGCGAGGGCGCGCACTCCGCCACCCCCGCCGCCGTCTGGGACCGGGCGCTGCAACAGGGCCTGCTGGTGGCGGCCGGGGATCAACTGGTGTGGGTGCGGCCGGTGTTGAAGCAGCTCACGCCCGCACCGGCTGATCCCGGGGCGGATACGGCGGTGCGCGAGTACAAGGTGTCGTTCGCCGGGCAGTCGGCCACTACCAAGACCGCGGTCGAACGGCCGCACGGCGCCGACATCGTCCCGCTCACGGCCGTGTCGCTCGCCCAGGGCGCCGGCTCCCTGCTGCCCGCGATCCCGCTGGTCGGCGGCCAGTGGAGCCGCCAGCAGGCCACGGAACTCGAACGCAGCGTGGTGGCGGGCCGCAAGGTCTTCGTGCGGGACATGCTCCGGTTCCTGGCCGGCGGGGCACACCTGCGCGTCTACGTGGACGGCGAGCGGCGCCCGTACCTCTCCGGGGACGAGTCGCTGGTCGTACCGGCCGCGGTGACGGTGGACCTGCCCTCGGACTTCACCCGGCCGGGCGGGCCGCGCCTGGAGACGGCGGACGAGCCCACCCGACAGGGCACCGGTGTGGCCCACCCGCACCACGCCCGCGAGGTGCTCAACGCCATCGACCTGGAGCCGGTGGCGGCCCGGCTGCGACGCAACCTGCGCTCCGCGGGGCTGCCCGCCGAGGCGGTGCGGCAGATCGCGGAGACGGTGCTGTCCCGCCTCAACGAGAAGTCGGCCCGCAACCGCAGCCGGTACCTGCTCGGCAACGGCGTGCTGACCAGCCGGGTGGACGTCCGCGCGGGCGGGGCCCGGTTCCGTGGCCGCTTCACCATCCGGGCGCGGATCCACGACCTGCAGTACCTCGGTGACGCCCCCGGGGTCGCGGTGCGCGAGGACTCCGGTATCGGCATCACCACCGCCCGTTCGCGGATGGACAAGGGGCGGTTGTCGCTCGGCGTGGCCAGCGGCGGCGGAACCAAGGGCGAGGTCCGTTTCATGCCCTCCGCCGCGCTGACGTACGACCGAAGCCGCGACGCCGGGCATGGTCTGGCCGAGGTGGCGATGAGCCACACCGTCCTGAACGCGACCAGCGAGCAGGCCCGTTACCGGGCAGGGCTGCGGGTGACGGTGGAGGCGGAGGTCGAGTCCGGCAGCCACCGCATCGCCCCCGTGGAGCACGTCGTCGACGCGGAGCTCGGCGTCCCCGGCAGGGAGGCCGCCGACTTCGAGCAGCGGCTGCTGGGCGAGGACGCACCGCCGCTGCGAACGCAGGCGCCCGCCCTGGACGGTCCCGTCGACGCGCAGCCGAACGTGGTGCGGCTGCTGGTCCTGGCCGCGGACCACGGGGTCGGACTGCCGGAGTCCGCGTACCAGAGGCCGGCCAGGCTGGACACCTGGCGGGACAACGCGCCGCCGCCGCATCCGCGCGAGCCGCTCGCGCTGGCGTCCCGGCTCGGTCAGGGCTTCGGCATGGCCATCGCCCTGCCCGGCTCGGAGCTGGTGCTCCCCCAGGTCCGCACCGCGCTGGCGACGCTGCACCGACAGCTGACGGGCGGCCGTTCGCCCGACTGGTCGAAGGCGCAGGACGAACTGGTCGCGTGGTTCGACCGCCCGGCGTTGGAGGGCGACCTGCCGCGGCTGCTGGCGGGCGTGACGCACGACATCACCCTGGGCGGCCGTACGTACACCGTGTCGGTGGGAGCACGGCTGCTGGAGCGGATCCACGGCCGGACCGACGTGGACGCCTACCCGATGATCGTCAACGCCCGGGCGCTGGAGAGCGCCGCGACGACGGGCAGCCGGGCGACCTCCTGGAGCGTCGACTTCCAGCTGGGCGGCCGGGTGTCCGTGCAGCTGAAGAAGATCCTTCGCCTGCAACTGGGCAACTTCGGCTTCTCGATCGGCGGTGGGTCCAGCCGGAGCAGCCAGTTCGCCGGTGGCGCCAAGTCGTACCGGCGTACGGAGACCGTCGGCTCCGTCGACGAGCACGACTACAACGTCGTCTACGAGCTGTCGGTGCGCTCGGCCGGCCACTCGCCGCAGCGGTGGTGGATCGACCGGCCCGGCGACGTGGTGGCGCGGATCGTCGTGCCGCACCAGCACGTCCCGGCGCAGCCGGTCACCGCGGACACCCTTGGCGCGGTGGGTCAGGTGCGAGAGCTGGACGCGTTGCCGCAGCCGACGACCGGCTTCCGTCCCGGCAACGTCGCCGGCGTCTTCCCGGCCTTCCTCACCCCCCGCGACCTGCCGCTCGCCGCGGCACGGCTGTTCCAGCGGGCCGACGGGCTTCCCGAGAGCTGGCTGGAGGACTGGGGGAACTGGCCCGCGGAGCTGCACCGGACCTTCTCGTCCACGGAACTGGCAGCCCGCCTCGCGGATCTGGTCGGACCGAGCGGCCTGCGGGTCGACCTGCCCAGCACCGCCGGCGGCTGGCACCACATGCTCCGCGTCCGGATGGTCGTCGCCGAGCCGAGGCACCTCACCGCCCATGCCGAGCAGGGCGAGGAGGTGGAGATCGAGCAGTACTCGCAGGGGCAGGCACAGCACGAGAGCGGCAGCGGACAGGAGCGCTCGGTCGGCCTGAACGCCGGTACCGGTCTGCGTATCGAGGCCGGTGACAAGGAAGCGACGTGGGGGCACGCCAAGGTCACGACCACCGCCAAGGCGGGCTGGGAGTGGGGTCGCGGCAGTGAGCGGAGCACGAGCGCGGGCCCGGTGGGCATCACCCGTGCCACCTACGGCGGTACCACCCACACCTACCGCGCGGATCCGGTGTTCGAACTCACCGTGTTCCGGTGGAAGAGCCCCGGCCTGGTAGACCGGGTGACCGGCGCCGGCCGCCACATGTCCAGCACGACGCAGGTCGTCCACGTCGCGGACGGAATGGAGTTCCTGGTACCCGAGCGGCGGATCGCAGATCTGGGCCTGCCGATGCCGGCGGACATGACCGTGGCGGTGCCGCAGGAGCCGACGGGCCACGTGGACCCCGTACTCCTGCCGGGGGTGGCGCACGCCGAGGTGCTGCGTGCCGACGGTGTGCTGGACCTGATGAAGGGGTGGCTCGGCGAGCAGGGCCTGATACGGGACCGCGGCGACGGGTACCGGCCGAACCTGCTGCTGCGCGAACTGGAGAAGTCCTTCTCCTCCGAGGCCCTGCTCAGCCAGTACGCGTTGCTGACGGGCGGCGGCGTGTCGCGCTGGCTCGCCGTCCCGTCCGCCTTCGGCGCCCGCTACCTGTGGGTGCACGCCACCGCCGAGGCGGGACCGCCGCGGGAACAGCTCGACCGGCCGGACGTACGGCTGACGCTGCGCAACCAGGCGGTGCGGGCGACCGGCACGTCGACGTCGACGTCCTTCGGCTGGCAGGCCGCCTTCGTGGGGCGTGCCCTGTTCGGCGAGGGGATCCATGTCGGCCCGGAGATCGAGGCCGGCTACCAGCGGGGCACGGAGACCGGGCACGAGAAGTCCGAGAAGGAGATGGAGATCTACCGGGCGCAGACCCGGGAGGGCTCCGTCGAGTTCGCCCACGAGCTGACGTTCCACGTACGGATGGGTCTCGCGCACGAGCTGCCCGACGTACTGCGCGCTCCCCTCGGCCTGGTGCGCGGCACCGCGCTGGCGGTGGCCGGCTGGACCGGGCACCAGCAGGACGCTGCCGCGTGGTGGCAGGCGCAGCAGACGTTCGTCAAGAGCTTCCCGGAGCCGGAGAACGCCAACGCCGATGCCGATGCCGGCACCGTGTCCGGCGAGGTGCGCCTGCTGGTCCCGGGTCACCTGGTCACCCCCGGCGAGCTTCCGCCCGCACCGGCCCGCGCCCTTGGCACCGACCCGGAGTGGGTACCGGCCGTCGGCGATCAGCAGCCGTCCGCCAGTACGACGCCCACGCCCCTGCTGGACCGGCTGCTGGAGGACGGCCACCCGTGGGCGCTGCCCGCGCACGCGGCGGTGCACCAGTGGGCGGCGCTGGCCGCGGCCCCCTCGCGGGTGCAGCGCGAGAACCTGGCGGCCCTGGCCCCGGCGACCTGGAACGTCCCCGGGCCGCAGATCGCGGCCGGCGCGGTGTACGCCCATTACACGGGCGAGAACATGCTGCGGGCGAGCTTCGAGAAGCTGCTGAAGCACGAGTACGTGATGCGGGTGGGCAAGCACGGCGTCACCATCGGCATGGACGTGCGAGGCGTCGCGCGCATCGGCCCGGCCGACCCCGCCGTCTTCAAGGCCCGTCACTACGTGCAGAGTCACGAGGCGGAGAAGGATCCCGTCAAGGAGTCCTCCGGGTGGTTCTTCGGGGCCGGTCTGGAGGGCGGCAAGGACCCGGAGGAGGGCCCCAGGTTCATCAACCGTGCCCCGTACACCTACGGGTGGCAACGGAGCCAGGAGGCTTCGGGTGAGGCCGAGGATGTCGACGAGACCAACCGGGAGCGGGCGAAGCAGCCGTATCACTACTACAAGGCCACGGTCGGCCTGATCCTGACCGGACGCAACGGACAGCTGCGGGTGACCGTCCCCGACGGCCTGTACTTCATGCTCCCGTCGGACGCGGACCTGAGTGAGTGGCTGGCGCCGACCGAACAGCCGGACACCGTGCGGGAGTTGGTGACCGACGTGCCGTCCGAGGGGGCGGTCGATGTCGTACTGACTCCGGACGAGGAAACGGGGCACGAGGAAACGGCGCAGGAGGAAGCGGCGCACGCTGAAACGGCGCACGCTGAAACGGCTTACGCGGACTTCGACCGGGCCGGCGAGAGCCTCGACGCGGTCGAGCGACTGGTCGTGGACACGCGGTCGGGCGGGGCGGGCGTGGATTCCGGCGATCAGGACAGGGCGCTCGAACAGCGGGACGCCGTCTACGACCAACTGCTCCAGGACGCGTCCGCCGCGGCGCGGAAGTGGCTCGACACGCCCGAGGAGTCGCGGGGTACGGATGTCGACGGCGTCACCGTCTCCGCGCTGGAGGGCGGCGGTGTCGCCGCGGTGCATGCGGGGCTGCGCACCACGTTCGACCTGATCGACGGCAGGCTCGAATGGACGTCGCGCGAGTTCCGGCTGGTGGACGCGCCGCCGGAGATGGCCGCCCTGAAGGTCGTCGTGCAACGGGAGTTGGACGAGGACGGCGAGGAAGCACTGCGCAACGACCTGGCGGGTGAGCCCGGAGAAGGGGCGAACGCCCGGTTCTTCGCCCGAGAGCACCAGGAGAGCGGGCTCCCGGAGGGCTGGCTCGAGATCGTCGACGATGCGTACGGCCACCGCTACACGCTCGACCACACCGCTGTTGTGATGGATCGTCAGATCAGTGTGCGAGGCGGACTGGGCCGTCTTGTCCACGACGCGACGCGCCCCGGCGAAACACCCGAGGTGCAGGACGAGTACGGTTCGCCGTCGCAGAACTGGAGCGCGACTCTCCTGGACGGCGGCACAGTGGGCCTGGTGCGTTCGGGTGCACCGGCCGACTCTGCCGAGCACCTGGAAGTCGACGGGCTCACCGGCGAGTTGCTGAGGGAGACCGTCGCGATCCGCGACAAGCGCGGGAGGATCACCGGCTTCTGGGAGATCGACCACCAGCGCGCCTCGGCCGTGCGCCGGGACCGGACGGGGCATCCGGTCACCGAGGACGGCTCCTCGAACGTTTCGGTGGTCACGGACCGGGAGGGCGGCCTCAGGCTGCTGGGTGGACCGGATCAGTCCCTCGTCTTCGAACGCGCTCCGCTGGGAGACGTCGCGACGACAGGCCGTGGACTGTCTGTCGGTCCCGGATCGTTCGGCTTCCCGCTCGGGCTCCCGGGCGGCGACCGGATGGTGCGGATCGACGCGCCCCTGGGCGAGCCGGAGGCGCTGCGCCTGGTGGACCAGGACAGCGGTGAGCGGATCGACCTGCCGGTGACGATCCGACGGGAGCTCAGCGTGACCGTCGAGGTCGCCGTGCCCGGATCGCGCAGTGACGCGACGGCGCTGTACACATTCCAGCCGAACGGCAAGCCGGTCCGGGAGAGCCTGCCGCTGGCGGGCATCGGGGACGCTGGCGAGATCGGCGATCTGCGGCTCGTCGTGGGCGGCGGCACCTCATCGAACCGGCCCGAACTGGACGGCTCCCCCGCCGCGCTGGAGCGGTTCACCATCGGGCCGGTGCCCGCGGACATGGAAGGTGATGCGGAGGCCGCTGTCACCGTCTCCGACTCGCGAACGGGCATGCGCCATCACTACAGCCGTGGTGCCCGACTGGTGGCGCGGGACATGCCCTTGCGGCTGGGGGCGGCCGACGAGCGCGTGCCGAACGAAGGGGACCCGCTGTTCGCGAGGCTCGGTGAGAACGGGCAGGTGAACCTCTTCGGCTCGCAAGGGCCGCTGGACCTGCGGCTGAGCACCGAG
Source organism: Streptomyces cyaneus (assembly GCF_004028635.1). Taxonomy (GTDB): domain Bacteria; phylum Actinomycetota; class Actinomycetes; order Streptomycetales; family Streptomycetaceae; genus Streptomyces; species Streptomyces cyaneus. The sequence continues at coordinate 583,279 of NZ_RQJW01000003.1, forward strand.
ACCCTGGACGACGGCCGGATGGCGCTGATCCGCACGGATCACTCGGGGCGTGAGGAGGCCCGGCTCACGGTCGACACCGGGAGTCAGCGCGTGCTGGCCGAGACCGTCGCGGCGCCGCGCGAGCGCGGCGAACTCCTCAGCTACCGGGCCTGGGAGTTCGACTACATCTCGGGGACGGCCGTGCGCCTGGGCGAGGACGGAAGCCCTGTCGGCGGCGCACTCGACCACGGCCTGCTGGAGGTCTCCGACGACGGCAGGCTGCGCGTGGTGCGGCCGGGTGCTGACGGTGAGGCGCCCGTGGTCCTGTTCGAGCGGCCCGGTACCGGCGACGGTTCTGTCGCCTGGCTGCACTCCGAGCACGTCGGTGCGCAGGCCGGCGACGAGGCGGTCGCGCACGTCCCGCCGAACCGGGCCGACCGGGAGCGACTGGCCTACCAGAGGGAGGCCGAGCGCTTCGAACGCAGGCTGGGCGACTATCTGGTGCAGCACCCCGAGGTGCGGGAGCAGGTCGCGGAGTTCGTCCGTCTGGCCTGGGAGCACGCGGATCCCGCAGAGCGGTTCCAGTTCGCCACCAACCGCCGGACATCGGTCGGTGCCGTGGGCCCGGGTGCGGAACTCGCGGAGCAGGTCGTGCTGCACGGCAATGTCCGTGAGCACATGGGCTTCCTGATGAACGGCAGCTACAACGGCGCCATCCCGCACAGCCTCGGCATCGACTTCGAGGACATCCGGGGCGGGAAGGAAGCCGAGGCGCTTTGGGAGGACAAGAACCCCACGGTGCCCGATCCGGCCCACACCGCGTACCGGGAGACCGTCCCGCTGAGCGAACTGGAAGACGCCTGGTCGAGCGGCGGGACTTCGTGGAAGAGCGGCGCCGAGAAGACCGGCATACGGTTCCTGCCGCTGGGCGAGGACGGCGATCGGGCGCCGTTCGACGACAAGGTGTTCGGGGAGGGGCTGCACGCGGTGGCCCAGCGCAGTGGTGGACTCATCGCCACCGGGGTCTCCGGTACGACCCAGATCTTCCTGAAGGAGGCCGAGGCGGCCAACCGTGTCTGGGGCGCGGACCTGGACCTGCGATGGATTCGGCTCGCCATCGTCGGCGACATGCTCTCGGCCGGTCACCACACGCTGCACGAGATCCTCATGGGGGCGGACAAGTGGGCGCGCCGGGCGGGGCACCGTGCGCTCGGCTTCCGGTACCAGGACAACTGGGAGCGATACCGTCACCTGGCCCCGCTGACCGAGCAGGAGCTGCGCGACCACATCACGCCGGACGGTCTTTTCCCGGACGAGCTGGTGCGCGGCCCGGGAGTCGCGGCCTACGACCCGGTGGACGACGCGCGTCAGGCCCTCACCGACCACTTGGGCGCCCGGCGACGCGGCCGCTCGAACCCGGACTTCACGATCACGGCGATGGACGGCGGCGGCCATCAGGTCGTGCACCGACCCACGGGCCTGGTGACACGGTTCCGTGGTGAGCGGCACGAGGTCGGGTACCACGAGGCCGTCCCGGGCTTCGGATCCAGGGAGTTGCGCGGGCTGAAGGTGGCCGTCGAGCACGTCCGGCAGGAGGACGGCCGGACCGCCACGCGCTACCGCCTCCTCGGCGACGACGCGGCGACGGATCGATTCGAGATCCGTCAGGCCCCCGATGACCTGCGGGAGGGCCGGCAGGCGGAGTTCAGCGTCCTGGAGAAGGACACCGGCCGGTGGCTGCACTACCTCGCCGACGGCAGGGTGATCGCCAAGGACCTGCCGCTCGCGGACGGGCTCGGGTCTCTGCGGTTCGACATGTTCCGGCCGGGCGGGGCACCGCAACTGCTGGACGCGGCGGGCGAGCTGTCGGCGCTGTACCGGGTGGAGGACCTGGGCGGCGAGCGGGTGGCCCTCGTGCCCACCAGGGCCGGCGCCGCGCCGCTGGAGCGGATCGTGGTCGACGCAGAGACCGGGCGCCACCTGGAGGAGATCGTCGCCGCACCGGACGCCCACGGCGAACTCCCCGGCAGCTACTGGAAGTTCGACCACCGCTCCGGAATCGCCGTCCGTGTCGGCGACGACGGCAGGACGGTCGCCTTCACCGGCGGACGGTTCGACCACGCGCTGTTGGAGACCACCGAGGGCGGCGTGCGGGTCGTACTCCCGGGGCAGGACGGCGTGGCGCCCCGGGTGCTGTTCGAGCGGCTCGGTGCGCGGCAGCCGGAGTCCGTGCGGGTCGAGTCCGGGCACGCGACCGCGACCGCGACTCCGGTCGCGGAACACGAGGACGCTTCGCCCCACACGGAGGACGGTGACGAAGACGCTTACGACCCGGTGGACGACGCGCGCGAGGCTCTCACCGCCGCCGATCCGGCGACGCGGGTGCGGGTGGTGGAGGAGCCGCTGCGCGACGCCGGGCCGCTTGCCGGATACCGGCTGCGGCGGACCGACACCCCGGCGACCGAGACGTCCCCGGCGTCCTCGCGACTGGAGCTGGTGGATACCGCCGGTGAGGTCGTCCCGGACCGGACAGTGCTGCCGCGTGAGGGCGGCGGGTTCGTCATCCAGGGCCCCGAGGGCAACCTGTACCTGGACTCCGCCAACCGCTTCGAGTACCGCGAACTGGAGCTGCCGGGCCTCGACCACGTGGTCCGGCTGCGGCAACCGGCCGGTATCGAAGGCCCACTTCAGCTCCTGGACCGCCAGGGCGACCCGGTCGAGGGCGCACGCCTCGCCCGCTTCCCGGACCGCCTCACCGTCACCGTCCCGCTGACGGGCCAGCACCAGGGCACCACGGCCGAGTGGCACTTCGACAACCGTGGCGCACTGGTCCGTCAGGTCCTGCCCCAGACCGGCCAGTCGTCCGGCAGCACGGTCACCGGCCGCGGCAAGGCACCACTGGATACCGCGGAGACGGCGGAGCGGGCGGCAGAACGGGCTGCGGACGAGTCTGCCGACAATCAGGCCGACGACCAACTGACCGAGTCCGACACCCAGGCGTCCGTTCCCGACACTGTCCCCGAGCCCGCGGAGCAGCCCACGGCCGAAGCCGGCCGGCCGACGCTTAACGATCTGTTCGCCGCAGCCGACCTGGCGGACGTGCTCGGCCACAGCGACACCCCGCTCGACCCTGCCGAGTTGGTACACCGGGCGCGGACCGAGCAACCCAGGATGACCGGTGAGGTCGACGGCTTCGAGTTGCGCACCGCGATCGTCCGGATGGTCGGGCAGGCCGCCGCCGAGCACGGTACGTACGCGCTGATCGACAACGCCTTCTCGGACGAGCAGCTCAAGGCGAACTTCCACCGCGCCCTGGACGGCGGTCACATCGTCGACTTCAGTGGCCGGGCGAAAGGCGGGCCGCAGGTGGTCGTGGAGGCCGTGGGCCTCGGCACACCGCACGGCGTGACGTCCGGCACCGCCGACTTCACCTTCGACCGGACCCAGGCGGTGGAGGACCGCAGTTCGTCGGCAACCCGCCAGCCGCCGTCCCTCGAACCGGCGGCGGGCCGCGTCCCCATGCCGTGGGTGCAGGTCCAGGCAAAGATCGCGGGGATCTTCAACGCGCGGGACTCGAAGCAGTCCGCGAACGTCAAGCGCAGCATGAAGACGAAGGTCGTCGAGACGGGGGTGCCGGTCACGAAGGCCGGGCACGACGTGACGTACCGCGTCTCGGTGCGCAAGCCGGGCCGCTGGCCCTGGAGCAAGGCCAGGGTCCAGGAGGACATCGTCCACGTACCGGTGCAGCTCACCTGGCCCAAGCCGGCCGAGGACACCGCCACGCGGAGCGACGGCCGGCAGGGCATCGAGCGGCTGCGCACCGAGGAAGTGGTGCACGCCGAGTTCACAAGTGTCGACTCCGGTGTCGTCCGCGAGGTCGAGAAGGCGCTGGGCCGCGAGTTCGACGTGAACGACCCCGTGGCGCGGGACCTGCGCACCTGGCTGAAGCGGCTGCCCGAGCACGCGACGGAACTGTTCGGCGGTGAGCCCGTCCGCAAGTCCTTCCCGTTCAAGGGCCGTTGGGGACGCACCCAGGTCATGCTGGCCATCGCCAAGGACGTCGTCGTCCAGGACCTCCCGGACGCGGAGGGCACCGTCACCCGCACCCATGAGATCAGCGAGGAGAACACCTCGGGGCAGGGCGTGACCCAGCGCTGGGGTGCCGGCGTCACGGTGGGTGTGGGCAACACGACCCACGCGACCGGCACTGTCGGCCCGGTCGTCCTGGGCTACGGACTGACCAAGAACACCACCGACGTCACCGACAAGCGCGAGCGCACCGAGGCGGAGAAGTACAGCGGGCCGGTCCACAAGCGCCGGGCGGAGTTCAGCCTCGTCGTCCGGGTGGGCGGCCCGGACGGCCAGGCGCAGCGGGTCGACGGCGGTGTGGCGACGCTGTGGACGCGCGAGCGCGACGCGGCGGCGCCGGCGAACGACGCCCAGGACGCGGTGTCCACCGATGACCCCGCCGAGACGGAGGAGTCCGCCACGCCGCGGGCCGCCGTCGAGGAGCCGGCGGGCGTGAGCCGGTTCACCGTGGCGGACCGGCTGGACTCCGTGTACCGGCTCGCGGACGAGACGGTGGAGGACATCGCCGGCCGGGTGCTGCACCGTCTCCACGCGGAGGGTCTGCTGGACGCCGCCCGGCTGGACAGGACGAGGACGAGGCTGCGCGCCTTCCTGCGGGAGCACGCGCGGGAGCTGGCGAACGGCGGGGACGGGGTGCGGTTCCCGTTGAGCGCGTGGTCCAGCGGCGCCCCGGATGTGTTCGTCCGCGGTGTGCTGCGCCCCGCGGACGGCCGATACGTGCCCGGCGGTACGGCGGATGTGACGCTGACCGGTTCCACCTCTGCGAGCCACGCCCAGAGCACCTCGCTCACCCGGCGCCGGGACAGCTCCGTCGGCGTGGCGGCGGCCGGGTACATCGTCGACGGCGATGAGGTCGAGTACGCCGCGACCGGGCTGGCGTACAAGTCCAACCAGCTCGACACCCACAAGATGACGCAGCGGCTGGGGTCCGAGCGGCCGCTGGGCGGCGGCACGGGCGTCCACCGCTTCGACTTCCCGGTCGACTTCGAGGTCCGGGTGGGCGGCCGCTGGTCGATGCCGGGCGAAGTCGAGCGGTGGCGGGACACCTCGGGCGACGGGTCCCCGAGGATTCGCGGCCGGGTCGAGGTGGCGGTGCCCGAGCGTGCCGCGGTGCCGCTGGCGGAGCCGTCGCGGGATACGGCCGAAGCGTCCACCCCGGTGTGGCAGGAAGGGAACGCGCCGGAGTCCGACCAGCGCGTGGGACGCCTGCCGGCCGACTACCAGCTGGACTCGCTGAAGCCGGTACCGGGGCTGCAGAGCACCATGGCCGAGATGCTGGCCGCACCGCCCGGAACGAGCTGGCGGGAGTTCTACCGCCGGCCGCTGACGGGCAGCGCCCCGGCCGAGTTCGACCAGCACCAGGGCAAGAACTGGCTGGAGCGGAAGCGGGACGAGATCAGCGAGCGCAACGCCGCGCTGGACGTCCTGGAGAGTTTCACCGGTCCGACGGCCCGGATCGCCGGTTTCGAGCGGGCGGTGGGACTCGCGGACACGGTCCCCCTGAAGAGCCACAATCGGGCGGGACTCGCGGGCAACCGCGAACTGTTCGCGCGCGTGGGCCTGTCGGCCCGGCTCGGTGACCCGCGGATCGTGGCGGTCGACGAGCAGCACCGCTTCGGCGGCACACGCCACGGGCAGGTCGAGCGGGCTACGGACGCCCAGCAGGGCTGGGCCGTCAAGGCCAAGCTCGCCGGCGGCATCCTGACGCCGATCCCCGACGCGCACATCAACGTCGGCGGCGAGGTCGGCGGCTCGCTGAGCTATGTCGCGACGCAGGGCACGTCCGCCGGGCGTACGGCGAAGGACGTGTCCACCGACGAGTGGGTCGAGCGCGGCTACCTGGTGAGCTTCGACGCGACCTACCAGGCTCACACCACCAAGGACCAGGCCTGGCAGGACCTTGCGAAGCGGCTCCATCGGGACCCGGCCCAGGAACGGTCGTCCTGGGTGCAGGTGCCCGACGCCGTCACCGTGTGGGTGCCGGCCGCCGAGATCCACCGAGTCGGCGAACTGACCGAGTCGGACATAGCCAAGCTGGTGGCCGCCGACGCGGAGCGCTACCGCGCGACGCTGGCCGAGGCCGAGGCCGAGGCCGGCATGGACACCGAAACGCGGCAGGATCCCGACACGGCAGTGGCGGAGTCACCGGCGCCGACCGAGACGCCGGATATGCCGGCGGTGCGGGCGCCCGCCAACGTCGGCCGGGGCAGCGGCAGCGTCGACCTGTACCGGCTGGAGGCCGGCGGCGAGCTGGTCCAGCAGATCGCGCGCCGGCTGGACGAGTGGTCGGTGGCGAACGGGCGGCCGACGAGGTTCGACCGGATCAACGAGCGGCTGGTGCACGACGTGCTGGGCCCGGTGCTGTCTGGGCCCACCTCCGGTACGGCGATCGAGCAGATGCTGAACGGCGGGCGGCCGGTGTTCCTGGAGGGCGACACGGCCTTCGGCAAGGTGGAACAGCTGGTGGTGCTGAAGGCACAGCTGGGCGAGGGGACGTACCACGCCACGCGCTCCCACCACACCTCGCGCGGCGGCCTGGACACGACCGAGCGCACGGCCGACACGACCCAGTCCGGCTGGTCCGCTCTGTGGGGCGCGTACGTCGTCGCCAATCCGGGTGCGACGGGAAAGCCGGGCGCGATGTTCACGGCCGGAGTCGGCGGTTCCCACTCCTGGAACACGAAGGACGAGGTGTCGAACGAGCACACCGACTCGCTCACCGGCTCCGAGTCCGGGGTGAGTGTGCAGTTCCTCCACGATCTGCGGGTGACGATGGAGGTGCATCCGCACGCGAGTCCGGGCACCTACAGCAAGCATCTGCCGGACTGGATGCCCAAGCCCGGCGGCCGCTCGTACGACGGCTCATGGACCGAGCAGTTCACGCTGCCCGGTGCGGCTCGCTCCACGGTGCCCGCGGAGGAGGTGCTCCCTGCGGACGAGGCGGGTCCCTCGACCGGGGCGCAGGTCCAGGGTTCGCTGTCGCAGTGGCAGCAGGATGCCGGACTGCCGGTGGGCCTGCCCACGAAGACGCTGGTACGTCCCTTCGACGCGCCGCAGCTCCACGAGGTGCTGAACGACCTGGCCTTCGAGGGCCGGGACGGACGGCCGGTGCTGCGCCCGAGCGCGGGCTTCAAGCTGCTGTCGCAGACGGGTTCCGAGCTGCTGCGGTCGAGGCTGCCGGAGGCGCTCTCCGAGCAGGGCCAGGTGATCGACGTCGCCGGGGACGCGCTGGCACGGGTGGTGGTCAAGGCCGACGTGGTGGATCGAGAGGTCGTCCGGGTGATCCAGGGCGGCTCCCTGACCAGGACCGCCACCGACACCTCGAAGGCAGAGACGACCTGGACGAGCGCGGGTGAGCTGGGCCCGGAGTGGATCGCCGACTTCCGCCAGCCGACGATCCAGGTCGAGGACCAGACCGCGGCCAACCGGCCCAACGTGCTGCTCGCCGATCCGTACAGCACCTGGCTGACGTACGGGGAACCGAAGTCCGTCGCAGCGGAGACGACCCCCGAGGTTCCGAAGCAGGCGGAGGAAGCCGAAGCAGGCCCCCACTACCTGGTGCGGCTGACTCCGAAGTGGACGGTCACGCCCGCCTACCGCGAGAAGAAGATTCCTACGCGAAGCCGTCCCACCCTCGCGGAGTGGCAGACGCCGATCACCACCGAGCCGGACGAGCCCATCCTGGTGGTGGTCGACCAGGAGGGACTGGCCCGACTGGGCCTGCACGAGCCCGGTGACGGCGACACCCGGACGTCGCTGCTGACGGTGTCCGAGGAGCGGTCGCCGCGACCTGCCGCCGATCCGGCGGTGCGGGTGCGGGTGGTGGAGGAGCCGCTGCGCGACGCCGGGCCGCTTGCCGGATACCGGGTGCGGCGGACCGACACCCCGGCGACCGAGACATCCCCGGCGTCCTCGCGCCTGCAGCTGGTGGATACCGCCGGTGAGGTCGTCCCGGACCGGACAGTGCTGCCGCGTGAGGGCGGCGGGTTCGTCATCCAGGGCCCCGAGGGCAACCTGTACCTGGACTCCGCCAACCGCTTCGAGTACCGCGAACTGGAGCTGCCGGGCCTCGACCACGTGGTCCGGCTGCGGCAACCGGCCGGTATCGAAGGCCCACTTCAGCTCCTGGACCGCCAGGGCGACCCGGTCGAGGGCGCACGCCTCGCCCGCTTCCCGGACCGCCTCACCGTCACCGTCCCGCTGACGGGCCAGCACCAGGGCACCACGGCCGAGTGGCACTTCGACAACCGTGGCGCACTGGTCCGTCAGGTCCTGCCCCAGACCGGCCAGTCGTCCGCCAGCACGGTCACCGGCCGCGGCAAGGCACCACTGGATACCGCGGAGACGGCGGATGTGGTGGAGCCACCGTCGGCACACGCCCCGGCGGAGCTGGACGAGGAGCCCGAGCAGACGGCAAGTCGTGGCAGGGAGCGGCGGGCACGCTGGCAGCCGGGGCTGTCGACCGTCCCCGAACAGCTGCCCGCGACTCCCCCGTTCCGGCTGCTGGTGCCGTCGCCGGAGGTGCTCGCCCGGTACGAGCTGCTGGGACTGCCGATGGTTCCGGAGGTCGTGGACGCGCGAGGGAAGGCAGTGCCGGGCTGGACGGTGACGTCGCGTGCGGACGGCGGATACACCGCGTCCGACGCGTCGGGCGAGACCCGCTGGCAGTTCGGTGCGGACCGGGTACCGCAGGCTCTGGACGTGCGGTTGGCGGGGACGGAGGACTTCGTGCGGTTCACCGCCGGTGCCGACGGTCCCGAGCTGTCCGTGGTGGGCACGGAGGACACGAGCCAGTACGAGATCGGCGAGGTCCGCGACGCGGCGGGAGTGCTGACCGAGGCATGGGTCAGCACTCCCGGCGACGACCTGGGGTGGCGTTTCGACGGAACCGGCGTACCCCGCGACGTCGAGGTGCCGCTGACCGGCGCGGGGCTGCCCGAACACCTGGCGGGTGCGCAGATCCGCAAGCTCCGGGTCCCGGTCTCCGAGACCGCCCCGTCGGGCTGGGTCGCCGAACTCGTCGCCGACGACCCGTGGGTCGTGGCCTCCCACGTCCTGGAGACGACCTCGGACGCATACGTCCTCAAGGACCGGGTGACCGACGAGGCGCTCCGCTTCGACGCGGACGGGGTCCTGGTACCGGCCCGCGAGCACCGTGAGGCGCCTTGGCGGACGTTGCTGCGCCGGCTGAACGAGGGGCTGTTCGCGAAGCGTCCGCCCCGGGTGGAGCCACAGAACCACCTGGGCACCATCGGCCTGGAGTACGACCCCGAGCTGGCCCGGATCTTCGACGAGACACTGCCCAAGGCGCGGCAGAGCGGCACACACGGTGAGACACCTCCGTTGCTGACGTCGTTGATCGCCGGCGATGCCACGGACTTCCTGCGGCGTGCCGGACTCGACCCGGTGGCGGACCGGGAGGAGCTCGTCGAGCTGCGGGCATCGGTCCATGAGGCGCTGTGGACGGACGCCCGGCGCGCCCTGGACGAGGCCGGGCCTGTCACGGACGCGGCCGGGCGTTCCGTGAACGGATTCACGGTGCTGCCCGCCCACCCGAACGGACTGCGCCCGGTGGTCCACGAGGCCACGGGGCTGGAGACCATGTTCGCGCGCTCAGGCCAAGTGGTTTCGCACCAGGTCTACTTGCACGAGGTCACCGAGGAGCTGGTGGGACGGCGGATGCTGGTCACCCACGGCCCTGGCGGGGAGTTCGTGTTCGAGTGGGCGGACGTGCCCGAGAGCGCGGAGCACCTCACCGTGGCCTGGGCGGGCGACGAGCACGGGGCGAGCGCAGACGACCCCCGTCAGTTCCTCATCCGGAACAGGCGTACCGGGGCGAAGTACTTCTTCAGCGCGGACGGCACGCAAACCGAGGCTGTCGGCGAGCCGGAGGTCTTGTCGCCACGGGCGGCCGAGATCGAGCAGCCCCAGCGGGCGTCCGAGGCACCCGAGATCGCCGTGGAGTCGTCCGAGAACGAGCAGTCCCAAATATCTGCTGACACCGACGCCGACGCCACCGACACCGCACAGCCGCACGAGCATCAGCACGAGCAGCAGCCGGACACCCCCACGGCCTCTCCCGAGCCGCACGCGCAAGCTCACCCAGAGCCGGAAGCCCAGCTGGAACCACAGCCCCAACCACAGCCCCCACACGCCGAAGCCCCCTGGTACATGGGCCAGGAAGACATGGACGCGCACGGTGAGCTGAACGTCATCGCCGTCGACCCCTGGGACGAGGCGCTGATCCGGCAGTGGGCCAACAACATCGCGTACGCGGTGCGCAGCGACGGCGACACTGCCGGGCTGGCGACGGGCATCCGCGAGGGCCTGCGCACCCTGCTCCGGGACGGGACCGTACCCGAGGCGTTGTCAGCCGGCCGGGACACCGCTGGCACATCCGCCGCGGACAAGGACAAGGAGCGGCGGCTGGACTTCTGGGAGGCGGCCCTCCAGCGCGGGCTGCGGCTCACGGCGGGCGGTCGTGTGGTGTGGCTGCGGCCGGTGCTGCGCGATGTCGAGCCGTTGCCGACGACGACGCCCGCTGTCGAGCAGTACGTCCTCAACTGGAACAAGCAGGCCACCACGCACAAGTCGGCGTGGGAGCGGGGCTGGGGCGGCGGGACGTCCGTGCTGACGGCGATCTCCACGGGCGCGAAGGTCGCGTCGTCGGTCACACCGGCGCCGGTACTCACCTTGGAGGCACACCGCACCGGCGAGACTCAGACCAACCGCACGGTGGCCTTCGACCGCAAGGTCTTCATGCAGCAGAGCACCCCGTTCAGTGCGGGCCTGAAGCTGCGGATCTTCGTCGACGGCGAGGAGCGTCCCCACGACGTCGTCACGCCCGCCCGCCTCACCGTGCAGCTCCCCAAATCGCTGACCGTGCCGGGTGCTCTGCGGCACGTCGCCCACGAACCGTCGCGCGACGGCGAGCCCTCGGACACCGGGTACCAGCGGGCCCGGACCATCATCAACGCGATCGATCTGATCCCGTCGGCCGTCGAGTTCGAGCGCCGGCTGCACTCGGCGGGGCTGTCCGCCGATGTCGTACGAGCCCTGATGGACCGGACTCTCACCCAGTTGAACGAGCGGTCCGCCATCAACCAGAGCAAGAACCTGCTGACCAACGGGCTGGTGACGGGGCAGGTGTCCGGCTCCCTGGGCATCGGCAGCTCCTTCAAGGGCCATGTGGCGATCCACGCGACGGTCGAGGGCCTGCGCTATCTGGGCGACACGAGCAAGGTCCCCGTACGTGAGGACGCCGCGAACACGCTGGCCGTGCACCGGAAGGAGGGCGCACGCACCGGCTTCTCGCTGGGCGCGCGGGTCACCGCGGGGCCGGCGGAGTTCTTCTCGTTCACCGGCGAGTTCAAGCGAGCCACCGGTCACGGCCTGGCCCTCGCGACCGACACCCACACCATCGTCCAGACCACCGCGGACCATGCGCGCTACCGCGCCTCCCTGAACCTCACCATCGAGGTGCGTTCCACCACCCACCGGATCGAGCCGGTCACCCTGACCGTGCCGGCCGAACTCGCCGTCCCCAGCCATGAGGCCGCCGACTTCGAGCACCGCATGCTCGGTCCGGACGCCACACTGCTACGGCAGCCGCAACCGGAGCCGGACGGGCCGGTGGAGGCCCACCCGTACGTGCGAGCACTGCTAGCCGAGGCCGCCGAGCTGGGCGTGGGCCTGCCGGAGACGGCGCTCCGGCGCCCGGAGCGGCTGGACGCGGAGCTGCCCGAGCCGCACGAGCGCGAGCCCCTGGCCCTGGCGGCGCGTAAGGGCCCGGGCTTCGGCATCCTCTTCGGGCTGCCCGGCGCCGAACTGGTCCACGACCAGATCCGGACCGTCATCGAGCTGACGCACCAGCAGCTGACCGGTCGCCGACCGAAGTTGACGTTCGAGCCGCCCTTCGTCGAGCTGCGCCGTCCCCGGGTGAACTGGGCGGGCGCGGACGCGGACCTGCTCACCTCGTTCGGGCGGGCGTCCCTGGAGACCGACCTGGCGCAGCTGATGTCGGGCATCGAGCACTCGGTGCGGCTGGGCGGCCGGACGTACCGCGTGTCGATGGCGGCCCGGCTGCTGGAGCGCGTCGGCGGTATCACCGGTGACGAGGCGCGGCCGATGTCGCTCAACGTTCGCACCAATCAGGGTGCCACCGTCACGGGCGAGCGGAAGAACAGCTGGAGCGTGCGGGGCTTCCTCGGTGCGCGCGGCCAGGTCAAGCTGGCCGAGGAGGTGCGACTGCAGCTCGGGCAGGCGGGTGTGACCGGCGGGTTCGGGAGCGGAACCAAGCAGGCGTTCTCCGGTGGGGCGGCGTCCGGCCAGCGCGCGGACATGAGCGGCAAGGTCGACGAGCACGTCTACAACGTGATCTACAAGCTGTCCGTGCGCACGGAGGGTCACCCGGAGCAGAGGTGGTGGATCGACAAGCCGGGCCAGGTGGTGGCCCAGGTGGCCGTGCCGCACCTGCACGTGCCGGAGGAGAGGATCTCGCGGGAAGTGCTGCGCGAGGCCTACGAGACGCGGCCGCTTCCGGCGCTGCCGGCCGTGGACCGGCAGGTGGACTTCGCCGGCCATGGCGCCACCGCCGTGTTCCGGTCGGTGACGGCCCCGCCCGAGGTGGTGCGTGCGGCGGCGGAGATGTATCGGAAGGCCAACAGCCATCCGGACACGTGGCTGGCGGACCCGGCGAACTGGCCCGCGGAGATCAAGGAGCTGTTCTCCCCGAATGAACTGGTGGGGCGTTTCCCGACGTTGACCGGCGCTCAGGGACGGCGGACGGAACTGCCCGACGGTCCCGACGGGTGGCACCAGGCTCTGCGGCTGCGGATCGTCGCCGTCGACCCGCACCATGTGCGGGCCCACGACGGCTCCGACTTCAAGCTGTGGCAGAACAGCAGCGCCTCCGCCAAGTACGAGCACGCCGACGACCGCACCCGTGCCCTGGGCCTGGCGGGCCGGCTGGGTCCGGTGGTGCACCTCGGCCACGGTGCGGATGAGGGCGAGGGGGCGGATTCGGCCGGCGAGGAAGGGGCCGCGGCCGGACAGCGCAACGCCCTGACCGCCGAGGTCGGCGGCACCCTCGGCGTCGGGTATCAGTGGGGCTGGGAGACCGGCGACAGCACCGCCGTCGGGCCGGTCGGTATCACGCGCGGCACATACGGCGGCCCCAAGCACACCTACCGGGCCGACGCGGTGTTCCAGATCACCCTCGACCGGTGGCGGGGGCGCCATCTGACCGATCCCGTGACCCGCGGCACCTCCGGCACGACCAGCGACGAGCTGACCCTGGAGGTCAGGCACGGCCTGGACTTCGTGGTCCCCGAGCGCCGGATCTTCGACCTGGGCCTGCCGGTACCGGACGGCGTGGACCACGTCGAACCGCACCCGCCGACCGACCACTTCGACCCGGCACTGCTGGCCGGAGGGAGCCACCCGGAGGTCCTCGAGTCCGACGGCGTGCTGGACACGATGAAGCGGTGGCTGACCGAACAGCGGCTGCTGCGGCCAGGCCCCGACGGCGTCGGCCACCTGCCTGGCCGGCTGCTGAGCGAAATCGAGGCTTCCTATTCGCCCGCGGCCCTGCTCGACCAGTTCACCCTGCTCAACACGACCGGGGTCAAGCGGTGGTGGCCGATTCCGTCGGCCTTCGGTGCCACCCGCTACCTGTGGACCAAGGTCACCGCCGAGACCCTGGAGCCGATGTCGCAGCACGACCGGCCCGAGATGACGATGCTGCTGCGCGGCAAGGCGATCACCGAGAACACGACCAGTACCTCCCGCTCGACCGAGTTCGAGGGCCACATCGAAGTGCACGGCAGGGTCGGCACCTCGACCACCGGCGCGCTCCAGGTCGCGGGCGGCTGGTCCCGCGAGGCGAGCACGGCGCACGAGCAGCACGCTCAGGGCGTGGGCGTCTACTGGGGCCAGACCAGCAACCCGTCGGTCGAGTTCCAGCTGCGCCAGCGGTTCGACATCGAGATGGCCATCACTCAGCAGCTGCCCGAGATCCTCGCCGTACCCGTGCGCGCCTACCACGGCGTCACGCTCGCCACTTCGAGCCTGATGGGCCACCGCCGGCACGCGGCGGGACGCGTCCAGCAGCATCCGTCGTTCGTCGCCCGCTTCCCGCAACGGCCCGGGGAGGGCTCCGTCGACGGCTGGGTACGGGTCGTCATCCCCAAGCACACCGTCCAGCCGGGCCCGGCGCCACAGCCGATCGCACCCCCCGCTCAGAACACCGTCGCGCGGTGGGAGTCCGAGGGACGGCCGTCGAACGACGCACTGGTGGACCTGCTGGCCGAGCACGGGCATCCCTGGGCGCTCCCCGCCGCCACCGCCGTGAACCGCTGGGCCGTGCTGCCCGCGGCCCCGACCACCTCGCGTCCCGAGCCGACGACGCCGGAGTCCTGGCGGCCGGACGGCAGCACGCTCTTCGGCATGGTGTACGACCACCTCACCAACGAGGTGCACATGCGGCTCAGCCTGGAGCAGCTGCTGCGGCACAAGTACCAAGTGCTGGTCGGCGGCGAGAAGGTGACCGTGGGCATGCGGATCACCCGCGCCACCGCGCTGCCCGGATCCGAAGTGAAGATCCTCTCGCGCCACTTCAACCAGGGCCGGGACACCGAGGAGCACGTCAGCGGCGCGGCCAGTGCGTGGTTCGCCGGCATCGGCCCGGCCGTCGGCGGGGAGGTCGACGGCCACTCGCTGCGGGACTCGCTGCCGCTGCGCTACGAAAGCCATGGCTCCGGGGAACAGGCCGGGGAGTCCGAGGAGATCCTGGAGCGCAACACGGCCTCCACCCGGCAGTTCCGCTACTACAAGGCGGACGTCGAGCTCGTCCTCTCCGGCCCGCACGGGAAGCTGCTCGTCGACGCCCCCGGCGGCCTGTACCTCATGCTCCCCACCGCCGTCGAGGACTCCCCCGCCCTGCGGGACATCCTCGTCACCGAGCCGGAGCCCCGGCAGGCGGACAACTCCGACCCGGCCTCCCATGCCGAGCGCCCGGTCGACCCCCTGGTCGAGGCGTTTCTGACCCGCATCAGCGGTGATGCCGCGTCGGACAGCCGCCGATCAGAACCTCCCGTTTCGCCCGCGCCGCCCCCTGAGTCGGCGCCCGAGCACGAGGCCGACACGGTGGTGCACCAGTCGGACGGCGCGGAGACCGCCGAGGCCAGTGCGGAAAGGTTCCTCACGCTGATCAACGATGACCGACGCGCAGCCGATACCGGCAGCCGTACCGATACCGACGAGGAATGAAGAAGGGACCGAGGCCCAGATGAGACCAGGAGAACACGCCTCCGACGAACCCGGCGGGGCGGAAGCCGCCGCCGGGCAGGTCGGAGCACAGGTCGCGGTCGCGCCGGCGCCTGCCGCGCCGGGGACCGATGCCGACGGGAAGGCCGGCCGGCCGACCGGCGCCGTGTGGGACCAACCCCTGCCTTGGGCCACGCCGCAGGCCGAGGGCGAGGACCAGAGCTCCGAGGAGCCCACGTCCTCACAGGCCGAGTCGCCGGCAGCCGAGGCGGACCCGGCAGCGCAGGCGGCCGCCGCCCGTGAGGAGGGCGGAGACGGGGCGGAGGCCGAGGCAGCGGGCGACGCGGAGCAGGGTGCGGAGAGCGCGGACGGTGCGGACGCCGCCGACAACGACTCCTCTGTCGCACTGTGGCAGGCCGCTGCCGCCGACCAGCAGCGCGGTGCGCACGCGGCGCCGACTCCCTTGGGGGCCACCGGCGTTGCCGGCCACGCCGTCTCCAAGTGGCTGCTCGGCGCGGCCGTCGCGGTCGGCGGTCTGGTCGCGGCCGCAGGAGCGGTCAAGGGCATGAGTTCGCCACCCGCCGCGACGGCCAAGGAGAAGCCGGAGCCGATCCTGGCTCCCGGCCCGGGCCTCGACGAGGGCGGCAGCCCGACGCCGACTTCGACTCCGACGACGCCTGAGAAGAAGCGCGCCGCGGCGGGGGCCGGGAAGGCTGCCGCGGCGGCCGCGCCTGCCGCGGCCCACGTCCCCGGCGTTCCCACCCCCACACCGACGCACACGCCCGAGGTCGCGTCCCAGCAGTCGGGCGTCAAGTCCTCGGTGGCCGGGCAGAGCAGCTATGTCGCCGTCCAGACCGCCCTGAAGTCCCCCAACGACTACTGGAGCCAGAGCTCCGTCACCGTCACGACCGCCAAGAAGCTCACCGCGCTCAAGGTCGTGCTGCATGTGGCGCAGACCGGTGGCGTGGCGAACACCGGTGTCTGGACGTCGCTCGGTGACAAGGTCACGGTGCACACCGGAAGGGCCTCGGACGGAGGAGCTGACTACGTCGTGGTGCTCAACGAGGGCATCACGCTCGACGCGGGAACGTACGTCTTCCAGTTCGGGTACAACCACGACAAGGGCGCCCGTGAGACGGTCCATGACATATGGGGCGTGGTGACCACGGCCGCAGGTGACAGCAACGAGGTGTACAAGAACGGACGTTACTGACGTCACTTCGGTCCAGGCCTGCCCAGGCCTGGACCGAACAGTGCGGATGCCGCCCGTTACAACGCTCGGCCGACGGCGGCCGACGGCCTCGCGCAGGCGCCGGCGGCGCACTCCGTCAGCCACTGGTCGAAGTCGGCGTCGTAGCGGGTGCCGATGTCTGAGGCGTAGACGGCGTGTCCGCCCGCGTAGTCGCCGACGCGGAAGCGGGCGAGCATGCGGTGGACGTCGGCCGGGTGGCGCTCGAACATGTAGCGGACCGCGAGGTAGCCCCACGGGTAGGTGCGGGTCACGTCGCTGTTGGCGTAGGTGTTCTGGAACAGCGTGCTCAGCCGGTACGTGTGCTTGCCCGCCTCCGCGACCGCCTGCTCGTCGGTGATCCCGCGGTAGCCGTAGGAGACGTACTCGGCCACGCCCTCGATCCACCACACGTCCGGCACCGACGTCTGCTCGGCGAAGTCGCCCTTCATGTCGTACCGGGCGTCCAGGTAGTGCGTGTACTCGTGGTTGAGGTTCCAGATCCTGGCCGCGTGCCCGTCGTCCCGGCTCTTCTGGTATATCACCGCGAACGGTTCGTTGGCGGGGTCGGTCGGATCTCCGATCAGGGTCATGCCGCCGTTGTCCGTGCTGATCCCGAAGATCGCCCCGGCGTAGGTCCGGTAGTCGGCGCTGCCGGCGAAGACGACGAGGTCGAGGGTCGACAGGTACTGCCCGGGTATGGGGCCGTCGTCCCGCACGAGATCGTGGAAGTACCGGTCCTGCCCCAGCACACTGGCGCACGCCGCGTCGAGATCGGCCGAAGTGAGGGACTGGGCCCGGATGGTGTGCGCCGCGTCGCAGGAGTGGGAGATCGGCAGGACCGCCCTGGTCAGCTGCCCGGCGAGGTCACAGACGCCGTAGTACGAGCAGTTGGGGCCGTCGTAGTACTCGGCCTGGGTCGCCACCGCCACCCACAGCCCGGCCGTCGGGCCGGTGATCCGCGATTTCTCCAGCAGGTCCCTGGCCAGCGGCCGGACCGTGGCGTGCAGCGCCGGGTGTTCGACGTAACGGGCGAGGTTCATGCCCGCGTTGGAGGCCAGATAGGCGTTGTCGCCGGCGAGCAGGTCCAGGTGGTTCAGTGCGAACGCGTGCAGGGTCCGGGCGATGAACGGGTCGGCGGTGACCGCCTTGACGTAGTCCGCGTTCCAATTGCCGCGCCAGAGCGGGGTGTACACGGCGTTGACGGCGGCCAGCATGCTGCGGATGGCGTCGTAGGAGCTGTCGTACGCGTTCAGCATCCGCCGGTAGACCTTCAGATAGCGGGCCTGCTGGTCGGCGCTGTCGGTGAGGATGACGACCTCGCCGAGCACGTCGCCGTTGGCCGCGGTGACGTCCCTGGAGCGGGGGCGCGCGAAGAAGGTGTCCAGGCCGCTGGTGGTGCTGCGGGCCAGAGCGGTGCCGTACGGGCCGACTTCGGCCGGGTGGTTGAACTGGACGTAGTAGCCGGCGCGCAGGAACAGCACGAGCTGCCACACCCGGGAGGAGTTGTCGCCGCGATAGGTCCGCGCCGTGCTCGTGAAGGCCTTCGCGACGGTGACCATCTGCGGCTCACGGAAGATGGTGCGGGCGTCCGAACCGGTCACGGCGAACAGGCTGTTGACGCAGTCCGTGGTCGAGGCCTTGACGAACGCGACGAGCTCGGCGCCGGTCCGGCGGCCGAAGTCGTCCGGGCTGCACGAGGCCGCCTTCGCAGCGGCGCCCGTACGCGGAGGGGTCGGTACGGACGTCGGTGCCAGGGGCGGGAGTTGGGCCGGGGTGAGCGGCTGTCGCTGTACGGCAGGGCGGTCGGCGGGGTTGAGGTGGGCGCCGGTCGGCGGTGGGGGTTGCGTCGCCTTCGGCGCCTTCGCCGGCTTCAGGGGCGAGGGCACTGAGGCGGTGGGGCCGGTGTCGGCCGGGGGTGCCGCGAACGCGGGTGTCGACAGCAGGCCGGAGAGTGTGGCGCAGACGGCGAGTGTGCCGGCCAGGCGTCTGGGCAGCACGAAGCGGTAGCGCATCTGGGTTCCTCCACGGATGTGATGCGCCTCGATACGGGTGCTGAGGCGTGTGAGGCACTGTCCCAGTGCCGGCCTGCCCCAACAATGGCGTGTGACATAGCACATGGCACCGGTGGGCCATAACGCCCGGCGCCCACCGCCCCTTACGCCACCCGTGCCGCCATCACTGCCACGGCCGCAGCCGCTACGCCCCGGGCACGCTCCAGGTGCGTGCGGCCCAGGCCCGCAAGTGCGGGGACTGTGCGGCGAGTTCGCGGTAGGAGGCGGTGGCGGACTGGAACAGCGTCTCGGCGAGTTCTTCGGCGACCGCGGCACGCCGCCAGGCCAGGACGTAACGGCACCACAGCGGCGTACCGATCAGCGGTTTGACGACGACGTGCGGAATCGGCCGCAGCGTGGCCTGTACGAGGGACACGCCGAGCCCGTCGGCGATCATTCCCTGCAACTGCAGCTGGTCGCCGAGGAATTCGTGCACCGTGGCGGGTGTGAAGCCGGCCGCCGCACACGCGGCATGGAAGACGCCGGGCCAGCCGGCCCCGTCGTCGGGCGTCACGAACCACGCCTCCTCGGCCAGGTCGGCGAGCGCGATCTGCGGGCGGTGCCGGAGCGGATGGCGGGACGGCAGGGCCACGAACGTCGGCTCGGTGACGATGCCGCGATGGACCACCGCGTCGGAGTGCTCCAGCTCCCTGCCGGGGTAGTCCGCGGCGATGGCCGCGTCGACCGTGCCGTCCTCCAGGAGTTCGACGATCCGCGAGGAGGCGTACACACTGCTCACGGAGAGGGGGACATCGGGGAGCCGGGCACGGACCCCGGAGACCATGCCGGCCAGCATCGGGGAGTTGGTCGATGCGACGCGCAGGGTCCGGTGCGCGGTCGCGGCTCTGGCGGCCGGACGGCGCCCGATCGCGTCGGCGCGGGTCAGGACGTCGCGAGCCTGAGCCACCACTTCCACGCCGTACCCGGTCGGGCGAACCCCCGTCGGCCCGCGCTCGAACAGCGGCTCACCGAAGTGCCGCTCGATCCGCCGGAGTTGGGTGCTGATCCCGGGCTGCGAGTACCCCAGTTCCGCGGCTGCCCGGCCCACGCTCCCCGCGTCGGCGATCGCGCACAGCACCCGCAGATGCCGAAGTTCCAGCTCCATACGGTCACCCTCCCCGTCGCACATAGAAGACACCATCAAAGTCGCGAGTCGTACAAATCATCTCCATATCGGGCATTTCTGCGTACGCAGACCCCCCTTTGAACGACCGTCGCACCGGGTGGTTAGCATATGAGCGCTACCTAGCTCGAAAGATAGGCGCCCGTGACTGTCAACGACGACTCGTTCACCAACTGGAAGAACCGCGAGGAGATCGCGGAGTCGATGATCCCGATCATCGGGAAGCTGCACCGCGAGCGGGACGTCACCGTCCTGCTGCACAGCCGCTCCTTGGTGAACAAGTCGGTGGTCAGCATCCTGAAGACGCACCGGTTCGCCCGGCAGATCGCCGGTGAGGAGCTCTCGGTCACCGAGACCCTGCCCTTCCTGCAGGCGCTCGCCGCGCTCGACCTCGGTCCGTCCCAGATCGACATCGGCATGCTGGCCGCGACGTACAAGTCCGACGACCGCGGTCTGTCGGTGGAGGCGTTCACCGCCGAGGCCGTCGCCGGTGCCACCGGCGCCAACAAGATCGAGCGCGGCGAGGGGCGCGACGCCGTCCTCTACGGCTTCGGCCGCATCGGCCGCCTGGTCGCCCGGCTGCTCATCGAGAAGTCCGGCTCGGGCAACGGCCTGCGGCTGCGCGCCATCGTCGTCCGTGGCGGTGGCGACCAGGACATCGTCAAGCGGGCCTCGCTGCTGCGCCGTGACTCCATCCACGGCCAGTTCCAGGGCACGATCACCGTCGACGAGGCGAACAGCACGATCATCGCCAACGGCAACGAGATCAAGGTGATCTACGCCAACGACCCGAGCGAGGTCGACTACACGGCGTACGGCATCAAGAACGCCATCCTGATCGACAATACGGGCAAGTGGCGCGACCGCGAGGGCCTGTCCAAGCACCTGCGCCCCGGCATCGACAAGGTCGTCCTGACCGCGCCGGGCAAGGGCGACGTCCCCAACATCGTGCACGGCGTCAACCACGACACGATCAAGCCGGACGAGCAGATCCTGTCCTGCGCCTCCTGCACCACCAACGCCATAGTCCCCCCGCTGAAGGCGATGGAGGACGAGTTCGGTGTGCTGCGCGGCCATGTGGAGACCGTCCACTCGTTCACCAACGACCAGAACCTGCTGGACAACTACCACAAGTCCGAGCGCCGCGGCCGCAGCGCGCCGCTGAACATGGTCATCACCGAGACCGGCGCCGCCTCGGCCGTCGCCAAGGCGCTGCCCGACCTCAAGGCGAAGATCACCGGCAGCTCGATCCGCGTCCCGGTACCGGACGTCTCGATCGCGATCCTCAACCTCCAGCTCGCGCGTGCGACCGACCGCCAGGAGGTCCTCGACTACCTGCGCGACGTGTCGCTGACCTCGCCGCTGCGGCGCCAGATCGACTTCATCACGGCCCCCGACGCGGTCTCCAGCGACTTCATCGGTTCGCGGCACGCCTCGATCGTGGACGCGGGCGCGCTCAAGGTCGAGGGCGACAACGCGATCCTCTACCTCTGGTACGACAACGAGTTCGGCTACTCCTGCCAGGTCATCCGCGTCGTCCAGCACGTCTCCGGGGTGGAGTACCCGACCTTCCCGGCGCCGGCGGTCTGATCCCGCCCAGCCGTCGCTGACCCGTCTGCCGGCAATGCGGTGCCGACAGGCGGGTCGGCGTTCGGCCTTCTCCCCCGCTCAGTGGCCGCGGAACGCCTCCTCCAGCCACCAGGACCCGTGATCGGCGACCACCTTGGCGTCGACGAGCAGCGGCGCGGATCGCGGGCCGGCGACCCAGTCCGCCACGGCCTTCAGGTCGGCGGTCGTCCGAACGGTCACCGCCTCGAAGCCGTAGCCCCGCCCGATGGCGGCGATGTCCGTCGGCGGGAAGCGGACCGTGTCCAGCGGGTGCCCGTCGGGTCCGAAGTGGTGCACCTCGGCGCCGTAGGCCTCGTCGTCGTACACCACGACCACCATGGGCAGCCCGAGCCGACGGACGGTGTCCAGCTCGACGGCGCTCATCAGCGCACCGCCGTCCCCGAGCGCTGCCACGGGCAGCCGGTCCGGCTGTGCCAGCGCCGCCCCGATCGTGGTCGCCAGCCCCAGCCCGATCGACTGGAACGCCTGCGTGAAGCAGAAGCCCTTCTCGTCCGGCACCGACAGGTACGCGCTCGGGTAGCCCATGAAGTTGCCGGAGTCCACGCCGACCACCCGCTCCGCGGGCAGGATGTCGTCGAGCGCGGCGGTCAGTGTCCGCGGGTCGATCCGCTCCCGCGTGCTCGTGTCCTCGTGCGGCACGTCACGCCGGCGCAGGCGTGCCCCGAGGGCCGCACCGACCTCCCTGGTTCGGTAGCCCTCCCGCTGCCCGCGCTCGCCCGCCTCGACCACCTCGCGCGCGGTGAGTCGGACGTCGCCGGTGACACCGAGGTGCACCGGCCGGTGCGCGCCGAGTGCGGACGACTCGTCGTCGACCTGTACGACGGTCGCGTCGGCGCCGATCAGACGGCCGTGCCGCATCGTCCACATGTTGAGGGCGCAGCCCCAGCCGACGATCAGGTCCGCGCCCTGGATCAGCTCGGCGGCCAAGGGCGAGGCGAAGCCGCCGGAGACGTCCAGTGACCATGGGTTGCCTCGGAAGAGCCCGCGGGCGACCGCCGAGGTCGCCAGCAGCGCGCCGTAGCGCTCGCCGAGCGCCTCCAGGGCCTCCCGGCTGCCGGGGCCCCGCGCGCCCCGGCCGGCCACGAAGAGCGGCCGTCGGGACCGCCCGAGGAGTTCGGCCAGGGCCGTCACGTCGGTCGGGTCCGGCTCGACCGCGGCCCGTTGCTGAGGCGGTGCCGCTGCCGCGAGGGCGCCGCCGGGTACCTCCAGGGCCTGCACCGGCAGGGGGAGGTTGAGCAGGACGGTACGCCGCTCCCGCACCGCGAGCTGAACCGCCGCACACGCCTGCTCGACCGCTTCCTCCGCCGAGCTGACCCGGACCGTGACGGCGCCCACCGCGCGCGCCAACGCCTCTTGGTCGACATAGAAGTTGGACCTGGGCTCGGTCACCTCGGCCGCGAGCACGACGAGCGGCGTACGGCTCTTGGCCGCCTCCGCGATTCCGGTCATCGCGTTCGTCAGGCCCGGCCCCTGATGCACGCTCACCACCGCGACCGTGCCGCTGGTCCGGGCGTAGGCGTCGGCCATCGTCGCCGCGCCGCCCTCATGGCGTGCGGCGACGAACCGCGCCCCTGCCGCGATCATCGCGTTCGTCACATGGAAGTTGCCCGAGCCGACCACCCCGAAGACCTGGCCGACCCCGGCCGCGCACAGCGCCCGGCCGACCGCTTCCGCGACGTTCATGAGCGCTCCACCAGGGCGAGGACCCGTGCGGGAGCCCCGGAGCCCGTGACGATGGGCAACGGTCCCGCGATGACGACGGAGCCGGTCGGCGGCAGTGCGGCGAGGTTCTGCAACTGCGTCAGGCCGTACTTGTCGCTGCCCATGAGGTAGGAGTGGCAGGGAAACGCGGGGTCGAACGACAACGCGCGCCCGGCATCCGTGCCCACCGTCTCGACGCCGAGGCCGATCACCGGCGCCTCCTCGGCGACCCAGCGGGCGCACTCCGCCGACAGACCGGGGGTGTGCGGGCCGTTCTCGTCGGCGTTGAGGAACGCCTCCTGGGAATGTGCGCGGGCGGCCCAGCCGGTGCGCAGCAGCAGCCAACCGCCTTCGGGCAGGGGGCCGTTCTCGGCTTCCCAAGCCTGCACGTGATCGACCTCGACCAGGAAGTCGGGATTCTTGGCGACCTCGGCGGTGAAGTCCAGCACGGCAGCGGGCGCGACGAGCCGGCGGGCCGGCACCGAGGCCACGTCGGCGAGATCCTTGCCGGTGACCCAGTGGTTCGGGGCGTCGAAGTGAGTGCCGGTGTGCTCCCCACTGCGGAAGTTGTTCCAGTACCAGGCGGGGCCCCGGTCGTCGTACCTGCTGATCTCCGCCAGCTCGAAGACGGCGGTCTGCCCGAACTCGGGTGGCAGTTGGATCACGGGTGTCGACGACGACAAGGGTGAGGTGAGGTCGACGACTTCGATCGATCCAGCGCGCAGAGCGGACACCAGCGCGGCAAGGACGGACGGCTCGGGCATGGGCGCCTCCTCGGTCGGGGCTCTCGACGGACAGCATCGCAGCCGTACTTCCCACCCCTTGACGCGTCAATGACAACAGTGGCTTCATGTCCCCATGGGAGCGCTCCCACCTGACTCGGGGAAGGGAACACCATGCGCGACGCCCGCCGATCATGCTTACAACTCCTGCCGCTCTTGGGCCTGTTGGCCGCCCTGCTCCTGCCCCTCGGAGTGACCCTCGCACCGCCGGCCGCTGCCGCTCAGGCCGCGGAGCCCGTGCGCATCATGCCGCTGGGCGACTCCATCACCGGCTCGCCGGGCTGCTGGCGGGCGGTGCTGTGGAACCGGCTGCAGAGCGCCGGATACACGGACATCGACTTTGTCGGCACCCTCGGCCCGCAGGGCTGCGGACAGCCGTACGACGGGGACAACGAGGGCCATGGCGGCGAGTTGGTCACCAACGTGGCCGACCAGAACCTGCTGCCGGCCCGGCTGGCGGCCACCCTGCCGGACATCGTTGTCATGCACTTCGGCACGAACGACGTGTGGAGCAGCATCGCCCCCGAACGCATCCTCGCCGCATACAACAAGCTGGTGGAGCAGATGCGGGCCTCCAACCCGGACATGAGGATCCTGGTCGCGCAGATCATTCCGATGAACCCGAGCAGTTGCACGGGCTGCGCGCAACGCGTCGTCGACTTCAACGCACGGATCCCCGAATGGGCCCGGACGACGTCCACCAGCCGCTCCCCGGTCACCGTGGTCGACCAGTGGACGGGGTTCGACACGGCCACCGACACCTATGACGGCGTGCACCCCAGCGCCTCCGGCGACGAGAAGATCGCCGCCCGCTGGCACCCGGCCCTGGCGGCGCTCCTCGACACGAGCCCTGGGGGTCCCGGAGATCCTGGGGATCCGGGAGACCCCGGTGACCCTGGTGATCCCGGTGACCCGCCCGCCTGCACCGCGGCCTTCCGTGCCGTCTCCGTCTGGCAGGGCGGCTACCAGGGTGAGGTGACAGTGACCAACACGTCCGCCTCAGCCGTCTCGGGCTGGACCGCGACGGTCGTACCGGTCGACGGCGCCCGACTCACCCAGGTCTGGAACGGCACCCTCGGCACGGCCGCCGACGGCACCGCGACCGTCACCAACACGTCGTGGAACGGCACGTTGGCACCCGGCACCAGCGCGAGCTTCGGCTTCATCGCCAGTGCCCCGGCAACGGCCGGCACCCCGTCGGCGACTGTCACTTGCACGGCGCGCGCCGCGTCATCCTGACGCACCGTCACCCCATCTCACCTTTCGGAGCCCGCCATGAGATCCCGCACCAGCATCGCCCCACGAGTGGCCGGCGTCATAGCCGCGCTCCTGGGCCTGCTCGTCCCCTTGCTCTCCTTCGCCACGCCTGCCCAGGCAGCGGCCACCGGTCTGCACATCCAGAACGGCCGACTGCTGGAGGCGTCCGGGAACGACTTCGTGATGCGTGGCGTCAACCACGCCCACACCTGGTACCCGGGCGAGACGCAGTCGCTGGCCGACGTCAAGGCGCTGGGTGCCAACACCGTCCGCGTCGTCCTCTCCGACGGCCACCGCTGGACCAAGAACAGCGCCGAGGACGTGGCAAGTGTCATCGCCCGGTGCAAGGCCAACCGGCTCATCTGCGTGCTGGAGGTGCACGACACCACCGGCTACGGGGAGGAGGCCGCGGCCGGGACCCTCGACCACGCGGCCGACTACTGGATCGGCCTGAAGGACGTGCTCACCGGCCAGGAGAACTACGTCATCATCAACATCGGCAACGAGCCCTGGGGCAACACCAATCCCGCCGGCTGGACCGAGCCCACGATCGCGGCCGTCAAGAAGCTGCGCAACGCCGGATTCGCCCACACGATCATGGTGGACGCGCCCAACTGGGGCCAGGACTGGCAGGGCGTCATGCGCGCCAACGCCCAGTCCGTGTACGACGCCGACCCCACCGGCAACCTGATCTTCTCGATCCACATGTACAGCGTCTACGACACCGCGCAGGAGATCACGGACTACCTGAACGCCTTCGTCAACGCCCGACTGCCCATCCTCATCGGCGAGTTCGGAGGCCCGCCCGACCAGTACGGCGACCCGGACGAGGACACCATGATGGCCGCCGCCCAGCAGCTCCGGCTCGGTTACCTGGCCTGGTCCTGGAGCGGCAACACCGACCCGATCCTCGACCTGGCGATCGACTTCGACCCCGCGCGGCTCAGCTCCTGGGGCCAGCGGATCTTCAACGGCGCGAACGGCATCGCCGCCACGTCCGAGGAAGCCGCCATCTACTCCGCCGGCGGCGGTGACACCACTCCCCCGACCACTCCCGGAACGCCCACCGCCTCCGCCGTCACGTCCTCGTCCGTCGCCTTGACCTGGACCGCCGCCACCGACGCGAACGGCGTCACAGGCTATGACGTGGTCCGCGTCAACGGCACGACCGAGACCGCGGCCACCACCACGACCGGCACCTCCGCCACCGTCACCGGCCTCGCCCCGGCTACCTCCTACACCTTCGCCGTCTACGCCCGCGATGCGGCCGGCAACCGCTCGCAGCGCTCCGGCACGGTGACGGTCACCACGTCCTCCGGCGGTGCACCGGCAACGTGCGGTGTCGCCTACCGGGTGACGAACGAGTGGCCCGGCGGCTTCCAGGGCGAGATCGTCATCCGCAACACCGGCAGCTCGGCGATCAACGGCTGGACGCTGCGCTGGACCTTCCCCGACAGCCAGCGCATCAGCAACCTGTGGGGCGGCACCGCGACGCAGAGCGGCGCCGAGGTGAGCGTCGCCGCCGCGTCGTACACGGCGACGATCGCCCCGGCGGGCTCGGTCACCCTTGGCTTCACGGCCACGAAGGGGAGCACGAACCCCAAGCCCACGGCCTACACGCTCAACAGCTCCGCCTGCTCGCTCGGCTGACCCGCGCCGGTGCTGAACCTCCTTGGCGTCCTGTGTCGACACAGGACGTCGAGGCGGTCGGGGGGTCGGGCGGTCGGGTGATCAGGCGACCATGCCGCCGTTGACGTAGAGGGTCTGGCCGTTGATCCACCGGCCGCGGCCGGCGATGAGGGAGATGACCTCGGCTATGTCCTCGGGGGTGCCGAGCCGCTCGAGCGGGTTCATCTTCGCCATGGTGTCGATGGTCTCCTCGTCCTTGCCGTCCAGGAACAGTGCCGTGGCGGTGGGGCCGGGGGCCACCGCGTTGACGGTGATGTCCCGTCCGCGCAGTTCCTTCGCCAGGACGAGGCTGATGGCGTCGACAGCGCCCTTGCTGGCCGCGTAGGCGGCGTAGGTCGGCAGTGCGAGCTTGGTGACGGACGTGGACAGGTTGATGACGGCGCCGCCGGAGCGGACATGGCGGGCCGCCTGCTGGTTGACGACGAAGGTGCCGCGGATGTTGGTGCGGTGCATGCGGTCCAGGACGTCGAGGTCGAAGGAGGCCAGCGGAGCCAGCGCCATCATGCCCGCGGAGTTGACGACGACGTCCACGCCGCCGAACTCGGCGATCACACTGTCGAACACCGCCGCCACCGCCTGTTCGTCAGCGACGTCCGCCTGATAAGCGGCGGCACGGCCTCCGGCCTCGCGGATCGCGGCGACCGTGTTGTCGGCCTCCGTCTTGTTGCCCGCGTAGACGACCGCCACGATCTGGCCGTCCGCCGCCAGCCGCTCGGCGACCGCACGGCCGATCCCGCGCGAGCCGCCGGTGACGATCGCGACGCGCTGCTCCGGTGTGGTGCTCATGCTGTGCTCCCCATGTCCGCGGCCTCACGGCTCGCCACCCGCCATCACTGTTTCCATCGATAACGATACACCGATTCCATCGATACGCAACCAGCGATATCGAGAATTCGTTATCATCGATTCATGGCAGATCGAGTGGCAGATCGAGCAGAGTCCCGAGCGGACCTCAGGAAGAGACTCGTCGCGGCCGCCGCGGACCTGTTGGTCGCAGAAGGCAGGGACGCGGTGACCACCCGCGCGGTGAGCACCGCGGCGGGCGTCCAGCCGCCGACCATCTACCGCCTCTTCGGCGACATGAACGGCTTGTTGGCGGCAACCGCCGCCGACGGCTTCACCCGGTACCTGACGCGGAAGAGCTCCCGGGCACCGTCCGCGGATCCCGTCGACGACCTGCGCGCGGGCTGGGACATGCACATCGAGTTCGGCCTCGACAATCCAGCGCACTACCTGCTCATGTACGGGCAGCCACAGCCGGGCGGTGAGTCCGACGCCGCCAGGGAAGCGCATCGTCTGCTGCGCGAGATCCTGGAGCGCGTCGCCAGAGCGGGACGTCTGACCGTCCCCGTCGAACGGGCGGCTCAGATGGTCCACGGGGCAGGCATGGGGGTCACCTTCGCCCTTCTGGCGCTCCGGCCCGAAGAGCGTGACCTGGGAGTTTCGGCCCAGACGCGCGAGGCCGTCATCGCGGCCATCACGACGGACGCGGACACGGACGACGACCTCCCCCGCGCTTCGGACAGCGCGCGTGAGGCACGCCGCCGAGTGCTGGCCCTCCGTTCGATTCTGGACGACATGCCGGCCACGTACACCCCCGGCGAGCGCATGCTCCTCGAGGAACTGCTCGACCGTGCGGGTCTCGATCCGGCCGAGGGGTGAACGGGGTCGCGACGCGATACCCGACGGCCAGATCCCTACCGAAAAGCGGCTGGCCGCGGGATTGCCGGAGGAGGCAACCTGGACGAGAGCGGAAGCGTCTTTCGTGTGGGAACGCGAGGGGCCGGCCCGCGTGCTGACGACAGGAACGAGGGTGACGCGATGAGCGACAAGGCCCGCAAGCTGTTCGAGGCGCTCGACCTCGACGCGAACGGAACCCTGACCCGCGCAGAGGTGATCATCGCCCTGCGGACGAAGGGCCCGTCCCTGGCCGCTTCGGGAGATCTGCCCGTCTGGGCCGTGGGAGACGAGAACGCCTCCTCCGCCCTGTTCGACGCCGCCGACCAGAACGGCGACGAGGTACTCACCCTGGAGGAGTTCGCGGCAGTCGTGGACCGGCGTTTCGGCTGGGCCTGAGCATCCGCCAGTTCGGCGCGCAGAACGGCACCAGAACCCCCTCGACAACCATGATGCCGCCCGCCCTCGACGACCGAGCCTGGGCGGTGACCGGCCATCAGGAAATCGCGGCGCTGAACCTCTTCCGGACCCGGGGCCGACGTCGGACCATGTTCCCAGCGCCGGGGCACGGCCCGCCCGGGCGTCTCCCTTGCCCCGCGGTATCCGGCCCTCGCCGACGGGCCGCGTGCTGCCGTAGCAGGTGACCTGCGGAGCTTCAAGGGCAACACGGCGAGGTCGCGATCACAGGCACGGGGAGGGCAAGGTCACAGCCGTGCCCTCTGCTGCTCCTTTGTCGATCTGACCTAGCATCCGAGCATGACGGTCCTGCCTGACGACGGGCTCTCCCTGGCCGCCGAGTTCCCGGAAGCGACACATGAGCAGTGGCAGCACCTCGTCGAGGGCGTCCTGCGCAAGTCGGGCAAGGAAGTCTCGGGTGACGCCGCGGAGGACGCTCTGTCCACGCTGCTGGAGGACGGGCTCACCACCCGCCCTCTGTACACCGCGCGCGACGCCGCGCCCGACCCCGGCCTGCCCGGCTTCGCCCCGTTCGTACGCGGTGGCAGGCCCGAGGGCAACACCACGGGCGGCTGGGACGTACGCCAGCGACACGCGGCGGCCGACGGCAGCGCCGTCCTGACCGACCTGGAGAACGGCGTCACCTCGCTGTGGCTGGCCGTCGGCGACTTCGGCATCCCGGTCTCCTCGCTCGCCTCGGTGCTCGACGGCGTGTACCTCGACCTGGCGCCGGTGGTCCTCGAAGCGGGCGCCGAAGTGGAGCCCGCCGCACGGGAGTTGCTGCGCGTCGTCGAGGAGCGGGGCGTGGCGCCTGAGGCGGTGCGCGGCAACCTGGGCGCCGATCCGCTGGGCCACGAGGCCCGCACCGGGCAGTCGTACGACATGGCGCAGGTGATCCGGCTCGCCCGGCAGTGCACGGACGCGTACCCGGGCCTGCGCGCGCTGACCGTGGACGCGCTGCCGTACCACGAGGCGGGCGGTTCGGCCGCGCAGGAGCTGGGCTGCTCGCTGGCGACCGGCGTGGCGTATCTGCGGGAGCTGACCGGGGCCGGGCTGAGCGTCGCTGAGGCGTGTGCCCAACTGGAGTTCCGGTACGCGGCGACCGCCGACCAGTTCCTGACCGTGGCCAAGCTGCGCGCGGCCCGCCGGCTGTGGGCGCGGGTCGCCGAGGTGTGCGGGGCTCCGGGACAGCAGGTGCAGCACGCCGTCACCTCCACGGTGATGATGACGCCGCGCGACCCGTGGGTGAACATGCTGCGCGCGACGGTGGCCACGCTCGCCGCCGGGGTGGGCGGCGCCGACGCGGTGACCGTGCTGCCGTTCGACCACGCGCTGGGCCTGCCGGACGCGTTCGCGCGCCGGATCGCCCGCAACACCTCCACGATCCTCATCGAGGAGTCGCACCTGTCCCGGGTGATCGACCCGGCCGGCGGCTCCTGGTACGTGGAACGGCTCACCGACGAACTCGCCCACGCGGGCTGGGAGTTCTTCCAGAGCATCGAGAAGGCCGGCGGTCACGCCGCCGCACTGCGTTCGGGCATGGTCGGCGAGCGGCTGGCCGAGACCTGGTCCGTGCGCAGCGCGAAGCTCGCGAAGCGCCGCGAACCCGTCACCGGCGTCAGCGAGTTCCCGCACCTGGCCGAGAAGCCGGTGGTGCGCGAGCCCGCGCCCGAGCCGCCGTCCGGCGGGCTGCCGCGGGTGCGACGCGACGAAGCGTTCGAGGCACTGCGCGCCCGCTCCGACGCCCACCTCGCGGCGACCGGATCCCGGCCGCGGGTGTATCTGGCCGCGCTGGGCCCGGCCGCCGCGCACACCGCCCGGCTCACCTTCGCCGCCAACCTCTTCCAGGCGGGCGGCATCGAGCCCGTCACCGAGGGCGCCTTCGCGGACAGCGGGGCGCGCGAGGTCTGCCTGTGCTCCAGCGATGCGCTCTACGAGGAGCAGGCGGAGACCGTGGCCGCAGAGCTCAAGGCCTCCGGCGCCTCGCACGTGTTCCTCGCCGGTCGCCCCGGACAGTACTCCGGTGTCGACGCTTACGTCTTCGCGGGCTGCGACGCAGTCGCCGTGCTCACCGCCGCCCTCGACCGCATGGGAGTGTCGTGATGTCCGTCCCCGACTTCTCCGGGATCGACCTCGGGGTGCCGACCGCCGACGGCGGCCCCGACGAGTGGCGTACGGCCGTGAAGAATGCCGCCGACGGCGGCGACCTGCTCTGGGAGACCCCGGAGGGCATCACGGTCAAGCCGCTGTACACCGGGCAGGACCTGGAGGGCCTGGACTTCCTGGGCACGTACCCGGGCATGGCCCCGTATCTGCGCGGCCCGTACCCGACGATGTACGTCAACCAGCCCTGGACGATTCGCCAGTACGCGGGCTTCTCCACCGCCGAGGAGTCCAACGCCTTCTACCGGCGCAATCTGGCGGCCGGTCAGAAGGGCCTGTCGGTCGCCTTCGACCTGCCCACGCACCGCGGCTACGACAGCGACCACCCGCGGGTGACCGGTGATGTCGGCATGGCGGGCGTGGCGATCGACTCGATCTACGACATGCGGCAGCTCTTCGACGGCATCCCGCTGGACAAGATGACCGTGTCGATGACGATGAACGGCGCCGTGCTGCCGGTGCTGGCGCTCTACATCGTCGCCGCCGAGGAACAGGGCGTACCGCCCGAGAAGTTGGCCGGGACCATCCAGAACGACATCCTCAAGGAGTTCATGGTCCGCAACACCTACATCTATCCGCCGAAGCCGTCGATGCGGATCATCTCCGACATCTTCGCCTTCACCTCGCAGCGGATGCCCCGCTACAACTCCATCTCCATCTCCGGGTATCACATCCAGGAGGCGGGCGCGACGGCCGACCTGGAGCTGGCGTACACCCTCGCGGACGGCGTGGAGTACATCCGCGCGGGCCGTGAAGCGGGCCTGGACGTGGACGCGTTCGCGCCTCGCCTCTCCTTCTTCTGGGCGATCGGCATGAACTTCTTCATGGAGATCGCCAAGCTGCGCGCGGCCCGTCTGCTGTGGGCCAAGCTGGTCAAGCAGTTCGATCCGAAGAACAGCAAGTCCCTCTCCCTGCGCACCCATTCGCAGACCTCCGGCTGGTCGCTCACCGCGCAGGACGTGTTCAACAACGTCACACGCACCTGCGTCGAGGCGATGGCGGCGACCCAGGGCCACACCCAGTCGCTGCACACCAACGCCCTCGACGAGGCCCTCGCGCTGCCCACCGACTTCTCCGCGCGGATCGCCCGCAACACGCAGCTGCTGATCCAGCAGGAGTCCGGCACGACCCGGGTGATCGACCCGTGGGGCGGCAGCGCGTACGTGGAGAAGCTGACGTACGACCTCGCGCGCCGGGCCTGGCAGCACATCCAGGAGGTCGAGGCCGCCGGCGGCATGGCCAAGGCCATCGACGCCGGCATCCCCAAGCTGCGCATCGAGGAGGCCGCGGCCCGCACCCAGGCCCGGATCGACTCCGGGCGGCAGCCGGTCATCGGCGTCAACAAGTACCGGGTGGAGAACGACGAGGCGATCGACGTCCTCAAGGTCGACAACTCCTCCGTGCGCGCCCAGCAGATCGAGAAGCTGCGCCGGCTGCGCGAGGAGCGCGACGAGCGGGCGTGCCAGGACTCGCTGGACGCGCTCACCCGGGCCGCCGGGGGCGAGGGCAACCTGCTGGAGCTGGCGGTGAACGCGGCCCGCGCGAAGGCGACGGTCGGGGAGATCTCCGACGCCCTGGAGAAGGTGTACGGCCGGCACGCGAGCCAGATCCGTACGATCTCCGGCGTGTACCGCAACGAAGCAGGCGAGTCCCCGAACGTGGACCGCACCCGCACCCTGGTCGACGCCTTCGCGGACGCCGAGGGCCGCCGCCCGCGCATCCTGGTCGCCAAGATGGGCCAGGACGGCCACGACCGCGGCCAGAAGGTGATCGCCACCGCCTTCGCCGACCTCGGCTTCGACGTGGACGTCGGCCCGCTGTTCCAGACGCCCGCCGAGGTGGCCCGCCAGGCGGTCGAGGCGGACGTGCACATCGTGGGTGTGTCCTCACTGGCCGCCGGTCACCTCACGCTCGTGCCGGCGCTGCGGGAGGAACTGGCGGCGGAGGGCCGCGAGGACATCATGATCGTGGTCGGCGGGGTGATCCCGCCCCAGGACGTCCCCACGCTCCTGGAGATGGGCGCGGCTGCCGTGTTCCCGCCGGGGACGGTGATCCCGGATGCGGCGTACGACCTGGTCAAGCGGCTGTCGGCCGACCTCGGGCATGAGCTGTGATCGATCTTGACACCTATGTGAAGGGCGTGCTGGACGGCAAGCGCGCGATCGTGGCCCGCGCGATCACGCTCGTGGAGTCGACCCGTCCGCAACACCGCGCCCTGGCACAGGAGTTGCTGACCGAGCTGCTGCCGCACAGCGGCAGGGCTCGGCGGATCGGCGTCAGCGGAGTGCCGGGCGTGGGCAAGTCGACGTTCATCGACGCGTTCGGCACGATGCTGACCGGGCTCGGGCACCGGGTGGCCGTGCTGGCCGTCGATCCGTCGTCGAGCCGTACGGGCGGTTCGATCCTCGGCGACAAGACGCGCATGGAACGGCTGGCCGTCGACCCGGCGGCCTTCGTACGGCCCTCCCCCACCGCGGGAACGCTCGGCGGGGTCGCCAAGGCCACGCGTGAGTCCATCGTCGTGATGGAGGCCGCCGGTTACGACGTGGTACTGGTCGAGACGGTCGGCGTGGGACAGTCGGAGACGGCCGTGGCCAACATGGTCGACACGTTCCTGCTGCTCACGCTGGCCCGCACCGGCGACCAGCTGCAGGGCATCAAGAAGGGTGTCCTGGAGCTGGCCGACGTGATCGCCGTGAACAAGGCGGACGGTCCGCACGAGCGCGACGCCCGCGCCGCCGCGCGCGAACTGGCGGGCGCGCTGCGGCTGATGCACGGCAAGGACGCGTTCTGGACGCCGCCGGTGCTCAGTTGCAGCGCGCGGGAGTCGGCCGGCCTCGACGTGCTCTGGGAGCGGCTGGAGCAGCACCGCACCCTGCTGGACTCCACCGGACGGCTCGCCGCCCGGCGCCGGGACCAGCAGGTCGACTGGACCTGGACCATGGTCCGCGACGAACTGCTGGGCCGGCTGCACGCCGACACCGCGGTACGGGCACTGGCCCCCGACCTCGAACGGCAGGTCAGGGAGGGCGAGTTGACGGCGACGCTGGCGGCGGAGCGAATTCTGGGGGCGTTCGGCGGGGAGAGCAACACGAGCCCGTCGTGACAGACCGAGCCCCTGCCTGCCGAGGTCTACGGCATGGACAGGTCGATCGCCCGGTCGACGTCCTGCGGCTGCAGCACACGCAGGATGCCCTCCAGCAAGTAGTAGTCGGCGTACGGAAGGGAGATCTCGATCCCGTCCTCGGCCGGCCGGTGGCGCGTACAGCGGGCCACGACCGCCTCGGCGCGGGTCGAGGTCTTCGTCAGGCAGGTCTCCGACAGTGCGGTGAGCAGCCGTAGCGCCACCTCGCGGTAGGCGGGCCTGCCAGTGGCCTGGGCCAGGTCGAGGAGGCCGCAGGCCATGATCGCGCCGGCTGACGCATCCTTGATGTCGTGGGGTTGTTGCGGGGCACGGTAGTCCCACACCGGAACGTGGTCCGGGGTCAGCGACGCCACCGCGAAGTCCGCGAGTTTGCGTGCGGTGGCCAGGAACTGCGGGTTTCCGGTGCGCCGGTACATCGTGGTGAATCCGTACAGTCCCCACGCCTGTCCGCGCGACCAGCACGACGCGGGGCTGTACCCCTGCACGGTGTTCGGGCCGATCGGCGCGCCGCTGTCCGGGTCGAAGTCGTACACGTGCGGGGTCGATCCGTCGGGGCGCGGGAACACCCGCTGAGCGGTCTTCGCGTGCTCCACGGCGATGTCCAGGTACTTCGGGTCGCCGGTCTGTCGGCTCGCGAATGCCAGCAGGTCGAGGTTCATCATCGTGTCGATGATGACGCGGCCCGCGTTCTTCGGATCGGTCAGCGCGCCCCAGGCTCTGATGAAGCGCCCGCGCGGGTTGTACCGCTGGATCAGGGGGATGGCGGCCGGCGCCGCGTCGAGCGTGACCGTCAGGTCGCGCGGTCGAGCGCGCTCAGGGCGTCCACGTCGGTCGGCATGAACTCGAGGACGAGATCGTGCAGAGCGAGGTCTTCGGGCCGGTCGTCACCGGGCTGCTCGACTACACGCAGGTCAAGCACGTCATGCTGTGACCGCCGGTGCCGCGCACACGGCGCCCGGCCTCACTGCTTGGCGCCGAAGTTCTGGGTCCACCACGGGCCGCCCGCACCATCGTGGATGCCGACGCCGATGTCCTTGAACGAGCAGTTGAGGATGTTGGCGCGATGGCCGGGGCTGTTCATCCAGGAGTCCATGACCGCCTGAGGGGTCTGCTGGCCCTGGGCGATGTTCTCCCCGTACGTGGACCAGGTGTAGCCCGCGGCGGTGATGCGCTGCCCGGGGTCGGCGCCGTCGGGGTTGGTGTGGTCGAAGAAGTCGCGGGCGTCCATGTCCTCGGAGTGGCCCAGTGCGGCCTGGTTCAGCTGCGGGTCCTCCGTGAGGGGACCGCAGCCGGCGTCCGCCCGCTCCTTGTTCACCAGGGCGACCACCTGCGCGACGGCGCCCGTCGGGGTCGGCTGCGCCGGTGGGGTGCTGGACGCGCTCCGCGCCGGTCGCGTGGACGGCCGGGGAGTCGGCACGCTCTTCTTGGTCGGGCGCGGGGACTTGGAAGGGCTCGCCTTCTTCGACGGCGACGAGGACGGTGACGGAGACGGAGACTTCGAGGCGGACGGGGAAGTCTCGACGGGGCTGGGTTCCGCGAGTTCCACGGAGGGAGCGCCGGCGGTCCGCGCGGCGGTCGCCTCCTCGTTCCCCGTCCCGGGATCCGTGTCGAAGTACCACAGGCCGCCGCCCGCCACGCAGGCCGCCACTACGGCGCCTCCGACAGCCCTGCGGCGGATGCGCCGGCGTCGACGGGCCTCGGTGCGGGAGGCGGCCCGGCCGTGCCCGCCACGGTGTCCGGCCCCCCGGCCCGATCCGCCACGGCCGCCGGACGCGGACAGCCTGGACGCCGAGCCGACCATGGCCATCCCGCCGCCGGAGGCCGAGAGCACGCTCTCCAACAGGGCGGGCGCCGCGGCGACCAGAGCCAGACCCGCCAGCAGCCCCTCCGCGGGCATCAACCCGCTCCACAATCCAGAACAATGCCCGCAACCCCGGGCATGCCGGGCTATTCGCTTGCGCCACAGCGCCGAAGGCCGGCCGTCCCAGGACGCCAGCACGCCCCGCAGTTCCTCGCATCGCGGCCGTGCGTCGAGCGCCCGCACCACCACGCGGGCCGCCTCCAGCTGCGCCTTCATCCGTTGCACCCGCACCGCCGCGTGCTGCGGCGACAGCTCCAGGGCCGCGGCGACCTCGGTCCGGGTCAGCTCACCGGCGCACTCCAGCCACCACAACGACAACAGCCCTCGGTCGTCGGGCTCCAGCCAGCGGGTCGCCCGTGCGGTCTCCTGGCGCTGGCCGGACAGCTGAAGCTGGACGATGGTCAGGTCCACGAAGTCGGCGCCCGGGTCCGCGAGGTCCTGGGCCTCCTCGACGGGGCCCGGTGCCGACTGCCGATCGTGCCAGTGCGCCCGTACCTGGTTCATCGCGATGGCCACGAGCCAGGAGCGGAAGCTCTCAGGGGCACGGAGACCACCGAGCGCGTCAAGGGCACGGAGCATGGTGTCCTGCACCACGTCGTCGACGTCGACCGAGCCGTTCAGAGCCCGGCCCACGACGTTGTAGACCAGCGGGAGGTACGCGCTGACCAGGGCGTCCTGAGCCTCCGGGTCGCCGTTTCGGGCAGCGATCACCAGTGCCGCCGACTCCCTCGTGCGCTCTGTACTCATCAAAAACTTCCCTGTCCTCGACGCCGAACGATGCTGTCCGATACCTGGGAGATCGATCGGTGAGCCCGGGATAACAATTCTTCGGACGTGTGTTCCACGAGAGACTCACGGCGTCGGCCCGGCGGCGCAATGGGGGACGTCACATCGAGGGAGGGAGAGTTTCGGAGCACGGGCAGGGAACGCGGTCGCGACCGTCCCGCCCGAGCTCAGCTTCAGGCCAGGGCGAGCACCGGCCCCTCGACGCCCAACAGAGCACGGAGGGAAGGAATCTGACGCCAGGTCAGTCCGAGCGTGCGGGCGGCGAAGCGAAGGGTGACATGTGGGGCGCCCTGCGCTGCGTCATGTATCGCCTCCCATGCGGCCTGTGCGCTCCAGGGCAGGGCGCCCCGAGGAGCCGCCGTCAGCTGCCCTGCCCCGACGCGCTCCCGGGTCGAGCTCATGGATCTGCGTGAGCCCGGCCGAGAGGTCGGCGGCGGCTTCCAAGGTCGGCGGCAGTACGCCGAGCAGGTGGGCCGCGACGGTGTTGTGGGCGAGGGCGTCGTCCAGGCCGGTGGAGTGGATGCGGGCGGACTCGTCCGTGAGGGGGATGAGGTGGTTCACCGTACGGACCGGTCCGCGTACACCGTCGACGGCCGCCGCGAACAGGGCGGACGCTTCCGAGGGGTGCCAGGACAGGGCCGTACGGATGGCGGCGATGTCCTGCGCGTGTGGGGTGAGAGCGTCGCCGTTCAGGCGGTCCAGGAGTCGTCCTGGGGGATCTCCCCATCGGTTCCCGGACCGGCGACGTACACGGTGGCGGGCACCTGGGCGATCCTGCAGGCGACGAGGACCAGCGCGTCCACCAGGGGGCTGCACAGGGCGTCCTCGTCGCCGTGCGTGAGGATGTCGCCGCCGACGTCGACGATGCGGACGTGGTCGTGTCCGGTGTCAGCGAGGCGTCGGATCTGCTCGGCCATCGCGGCGAGCCCCTGCCATGGGTCGAGCAGGACCAGGCGTGCCGAGAGATCCGCGGCCAGGTCGGGCAGCGTGGAGCCGGCGGGGGCGATCGGCTGTGTGGTGGGAGTGAGCGCCGGCCTCGGCCGAGCCACCACCGGCGCCGCCACCACCGGCCGCTTCCTTCGCCCCGGCAGGCCAAGCGCCTGCGCGGTGCGCGGGTCAGCGGGCTGTACGCGTTGCATGACACGCGCACCGCATGACCCGCGCACCGCATGGCACGCGCCCGGGCCCGGCCCCCGTGACGGCAAGCTCAGCGTCGTACGAGATGGATCCGGTACGTCCGTGTCCGTGCCCCGTCCTCACTGGTCACGGAGACGACGGCCACCGCCCCGCCGGGCTCGTCGAGACGGTCGACGGCGACCGTGGCGTAGGGATCGCGTGCCGTCGCCGTGACGCGGCTTCGGCTCGGGGCGTCGGTGACGACCCGGTAGGTGGTCGTGTCCGGGTCGAACGACGGGATCGCCTTCCCGGACACCTCGACGGACTCGGCGGCGGCATCCGAGGAGGCCCCGGGGCTCTTGGCGTACACCTCGATCTCGCTCATGGTGATGTAGCCGCCCTGACGTGCGGTCATGACGACGCGCACCTCGGACGCCGGTCCCGCCGACAACGGGACGTCCACCACCGGCGTGCCCTCGCTCCCGACCGTGACGGGGGCGCTCGCGTCGACCCACGTACCGGTGCCGGATGCCCGTACCTGCACCTTCAGGCTCTCGGGGAAGGAGGCGCTGCTCCCGTCCCGGTAGAAGTGCGCGACGATCCTGTTCAGGTCACGTGCCTTCGGCAGGGTGAAGGTCACGGTGTCGGAGGGGTTCTTGGTGTTTCCCGGCTTCCAGTTGGACCAGGCCTTCTCGGACAGCTCGCCGTTGCGCAGGCGCTCCGCGGAGTACCCGCTCTCGGTGAAGGTGGCGTCGACCGAGACGCCGTCGTCCGCGGCGATGTCGGTCTCCACCGGTTCCGTCACCTGCACGCGAACGGCCGCGTCGACGGTGTCGCCGCCGACCACCTGCGCGACGCCGCGCAGTGTCACGACGCCGGTCGCGTCGAACGCCCCGTCGGGGACCGGGTCCCAGGCCACCGGGAGGTCGGCGCGGCCACCGTTCCGGCCGATGCCGACGACCGTGGCCGGAAGGTCCGGCGTGCCGCCCACGTAGGTCTTGGCGCGTCCCGGAAGGGTCGAGGCGATCGTGTCCACGGTGACGACCGCGAGCGCGGGGATCTTTCGCCCGAGGGGGTCGGTCGCCTCACCCCTGACCCGCACCGTGCCCGGATCGCGCCACGTGCGGTCCGGCGGCAGGTTCCACACGACGGGGAGCGCGCCCCGGGCGCCGTCCCGGAACACCGGCGTCACCGTCGTCGGCAGCTCGGGCCGCAGGCCGGGGACGGTGAACGCCTCGGCCTCAGCGGTGCGCAGGACGGTCTCGTCGGTCACGGTCCAGCGCTGGTTCGCCGCCGAAGTCGGGGTGTACGTGGACACCTTGGCGCCGTCCGCGGTCGACTGCCCGGTGACGTCGACCAGGCGGCCGGTGGCGGCGTTGACGAACGTCCATGTGCCGTCACCGGTCGTCGACATGATCCACTGCGCGGCCTCGGGGACCTGCCCGTTTTCCGGCTCCTCCAGGACGGCCTGATTGTCGCGTACGGCGAGCCGCTTGCCGGTCTTGGCGCTGGTGAGGGCGTAGCGCTCGCGGTTGTCGGTGCGGTGCGTCAACTTCCGGACGGACCACAGCTGTTCCGCGCTGCCTGCGTCGGTCGTACGGATGACGACGCCGCTGCCGTCGTCGGACGGTGCGACCGACTTGCCGCTCTGCGCGCCCTGGAGCCGGTAGACATGCCCGGGCTGCACGAGAGCGGCATCGCGCGCCACGCCACCGACCCCCTCGACCAGGAAGGTGGTGACCGACTTGGCGGGGACGGTGAGCGTGGCGGACCGGTCGGTCACCCGGACCGGTGTGCCGCGCACCAGGGCGCCGTCGCTGCTCGTGACCACGGGAGTGACGGTGGCTCGCGGCGCGACCTTGCCGAAGCGCGAGAGGTCGAGGGTCACCGAGCGCGCGGAGGCACCGCCGTTCACGTGCACCACGGACGCCGTACGGCCGTTCTGCTGCACCGCGGCGACGCTCGACGGATCGTCGACCTTCACGAAGTGGTCGCCGGGGCGGATGAAGTGGGTGAAGTTCCGGATGGTGTGGAACTTGGAGTTGGCCCGGATCGGACAGGTCTCCAGGGTGTCCTCGGCCGTGCAGTTGAACGGGACGTGGATGCTGCCCCAGTTCTTGCCGGCTGCGGCCTGCGGGATCGCGTCCTCGATCGGCTGCCAGAACACCCAGGCCGCGGGCTCCAGTTCACGCATGTCGTCGACCATCCGGGTGGCGATGCCGAGCCCCGGTTCCATGCTGGTGAAGTCGGTGCCGGTGCCCCAGGTGCCCTCGACCTCGCTCATCCACAGCTTCTTGTCCGCCCCCTTGGCGATGTCGCGTGCGCTGGTGCGCTGACCTGTGCCGTAGGTGTGCACGTTGAGCTGGTCGACGGCGGCGCGGGCGGGGGTGCCGTAGGCGTTCCAGTTCTGGGTGAAGATGCCGGGGTTGGTCTCGTCCATCGCGGAGATCTCCGCGCCGGTCCGGGCGCCGTCGAGCGCCTTGTCCAGCGCGAGGACGACCTTCTGCTGGAGTTCCGGGCCCGCGTGCGCGCCCTCCTGACGCCCGCCCGTGGGCCGGCCGTCGGCCCCGAGCTGGGTGCCCCAGTAGGGCGTGTTGGGCTCGTTGAGCGGGTCGATGGTGTCGAACTCGATGCCGTGCGCCTGCTCCAGACGCTCACTCACCCGCACCAGATAGGTGGCGAAGTCGTCGACGCGGTCGGCGCGGATCTGGTCGGCGCTCGCGTCGAAGCCGCCGGAGACGTAGCCGCTGACGGTCTGGAACCAGGGCGGCGAGTTGCTGAACGCCTCCCAGCGGCTGACCTTGTCCTTGATCTGGTCCACCCACCAGCGCTGGCCGGCGTCGGCGTCCCAGTTCCAGTGGTCCGGGTTGTTCGGGTCCCACCAGTCCATGTCCTTCTGGGTGGTGCCCTCGGGGGCCTTCCAGAAGCCGTCCATGGTGGCGCCGGGCTTCATGTAGTCCTTGCGGACATCGGGGGCGTTGCCGCCGCCGATGTTGTACCGGGCGATGTTGAGGCGGAGACCGTCCGCACCGAACAGCATGTCCACGAGCCGTCTTCGGATGGGCTCCGGGTAGCCGCCCGTCGCGTTGGCGAACCAGACGAGGCTGGTGCCCCAGCCCTCGAACTCCTGCTGTTGGTAGGAGGGGTCGATCCGCACGGTGACCGCGCTCCGCGGTGCCGCGTCCGCCGCACTCGCCACAGGCGCGGCGGCAACGAGACTCGCGCCGAGCACCAGAGGAACCGTCGACGCCAGGGCCTGGACGATGCGATGCCGTTGGGGCACGGCACTCCCTTCCACAACACAGAGCTGAACAGAACCGAACAGAAGTGATCGCGCTCAGGGCATGCTCGGGGACGGTAATGAACTCGTCAAGATGGCGGGCGAGTTGGGGGTGCACGTGGGGCTTCGGCGACGCCATTGACATGCTCAAAGCATCTGATTAATCTCCGGGAAACCTGAGAAAGCGCTTTCCGTCCACGCCCGACTGCCGTGCCCGTTTCCGTGTTTTCGCACGACCGAACAAGATCCGCCCCTCGCCCCGGGAGGAACAGCATGAGGTCGTCGTCACGCGCCGCACGCGGCGTCCCCGCTCTCACGCTCGCGCTGCTGCTCGGCGCGATGGCCACGCCGTCCGGCGCCACCGCCGAGAAGACGCCGGCACCGCTGGCGGAGACGTCCCCCAGCGGCTTCGCCTCCGTCGACGCGCTCGGCCAGCGCGGCACCACCGGTGGAGCCGGCGGCCCCACAGTGACCGCCACGACCACCGAGCAGTTCCTGGAGTACATCGACACGACCGGCCCGCTGGTCATCCGGGTCCAGGGCACCATCGACATCACCAGCAAGCAGGGCGTACGGCCGAACAAGACCATCGTCGGCGTCGGCTCCTCGGCCGTCATCAACGGTGGTGGCCTGGACTTCTACCGCTCCTACAACGTCATCGTGCGGA
Source organism: Streptomyces cyaneus (assembly GCF_004028635.1). GTDB lineage: Bacteria > Actinomycetota > Actinomycetes > Streptomycetales > Streptomycetaceae > Streptomyces > Streptomyces cyaneus. The sequence continues at coordinate 625,226 of NZ_RQJW01000003.1, forward strand.
ACATCAGGTTCACCGGCGCAGAGGACGACGCCGTCAACGTCGGCCAGGAGTCGCACCACATCTGGATCGACCACAACGAGTTCGTCGCACCGGTCGACGGGGCCGTCGACATCGTGCGCGGCTCCCAGTACGTCACCGTGTCGTGGAACTGGTTCAACAAGACCGACAAAAGCATGCTGCTCGGTCACTCCGACGCCAACAGCGGCCAGGACACCGGCAAGTTGAAGGTCTCCATCCACCACAACTTCTTCGACGGGTCGCGACAGCGGCATCCGCGGGTGCGGTTCGGTGAGCCGGTGCACGTCTACAACAACTACTACAGGGGCAACGCCGTCTACGGCGTCGCGTCGACCATGAACGCCGGCGTCCTGGTCGAGGGCAACTACTTCGACGCAGTCCCCCACCCTTGCTACTCGGCCGGCGGCTACGACGAGTCGGGACCGGGCCGACTGGTCCAGCGCGACAACGTCTTCGCCGGCGCCGGGACCGGTGCCTGCGAGACCAACGGGACGGTGACCGAGCCGCGCACCTACTACGCGTACACGCTGGACCGGCCGGCCGACGTGCCCTCCCTCGTACGGGCCGGGGCGGGAGTCGGGAAGATCGGCACCTGAACTTCCGTCGCCCCCCAAAGAAAGCGCGACGGTTCTCTCCCCCCACACAGGAGGACCTCCCCATGAGTTCACGACGAGCCCCGATGTCGACTCCGCGCACGCACATACCCTGGCGCAGCAAGGCGGTCGTGGCCGCGCTGGCAGCCGCCCTGCTGGCGGGCCCGGGCATCGCGCAGGCAACACCGCAGGCCACGCCGCAGACCCCACCGGCCGCCCAGGCACAGGTGTCGGCGGCGGCCACCATCACCTGGACCCTCGAACGGGCCGGCAACCCCACCGAGGACCAGCGCACGGCGTATGACCTCATCACCAAGGCCATGAACGCCGCGGTGGCCCGCTACAACAACCTCAGCGACCTCGGCAAGACCATCACCGTCCGCTACGACCCGGGCGTGCCCACCGCCGACGGCAACATCAACGGCACCATCCGCTTCGGCAACCGCAGCTACATGAACGAGCGGACCGCGCTGCACGAGATCGCCCACACCATCGGCGTGGGCACGAGCTCGGGCTGGTCCCGCCTCGGCGGCAGCGGCACCTGGACCGGTGCGCAGGCCACGGCACTGGTCAGGCAGTTCGACGGGGCCGGCGCCAAAATCTCCACCGGCGGTGGCCACTTCTGGCCGTACGGCCTGAACTACGACAACGAGTTCTCGAACACGGCGGCCGACCGCCACGTCCAGATCGTCGCGGCGATGGTGCGCGACGGCCTGTGATCCAAGGGGTTGGTGCCCGGGATCCTGGGAGTGCCCAGGCCGGCCCGGGCGCGGAGACGCGCTCCCGGGCACCAACCCAACCGGCAGATCCCTACGACGTCGAGGAGCTCCGCCCCTCCCAGCGTTACCGGGGCATGCGCGTACCCGCACCACTGACCCACACCTTCGGGTCACCGGCGTGCAGGGTCACGGTCAGCACACCCGGCCTGCCCATGTCCTCGCCCTGGTGCAGGGTGAGCACCGACTCCGCGGGCACCAGGGCGAGTTCACGCGCATAGGCCCCGAAGGCGGCGGCCGCGGCGCCGGTGGCCGGGTCCTCCACGACGCCGCCGATCGGGAAGGGGTCGCGGACGTGGAAGACGGTGTCGGCGGCGCGCCACACCAACTGCACGGTCGTCAGGTCCAGCTTCCGCATCAGGGCGGCGAGCCGATCGAAGTCGTACGAGAGGTCAGCGAGCCGTTCCCGGCTACCGGCCGCCAGCACCAGATGCCGGGCGCCGGCGAAGGCGATGCGGGGCGGCAGCAGCGGGTCGAGGTCGGCCGACGGCCAGCCCAACGCCGCCAGCGCCTCGGCCAGTTCCTCCGAGGCGATCTCTTCGACACGGGGCTCCACGCTCGTCAACGTCGCCCGGAGCGTGCCGTCCGCCTCGCCGGTGACGGTCACCGGCACCGTGCCCGCACGGGTGGCGAAGACCAGATCGCCCGGACCGATCCGCTCGGCCAGGGCCACCGAGGCGGCGACGGTCGCGTGGCCGCAGAAGGGCACCTCCGCCTGAGGGCTGAAGTAACGAATGGTGAAGGCCCGTCCAGGTTCCCCGACCAGTTCCTTCAGTTCCTCAGGCGGACCGGTCAGGAACGCGGACTCGCTGTAGCCCAACCGGGCGGCGATCGCCAGCATCTCGGCGTCGTCCAGTCCGGAGGCGTCCAGGACCACGCCCGCCGGGTTGCCGCCTTCCGGGTGGGACGAGAACGCGGTGTAGTGCAGCACATCGGGGGCGCCGACGGCCCGCTCGTTGATCTCCATGCCGTACGACAACCAGCGCGCCGGCGCAGCAATTCCCGGCCGCGGATCACGGCACCGGTTCCCGCCGCAACTGCGACAGCGGCTTCACCGTCGGGCACGCTCGACATCAGCGGCGCCACCATCCAGACCGACGGACAGGTCATCAACTTCGGTCAGTTCTCCTGGAGCACCGCGAGAACGTTCCCTGCGGGGTCCGTGAACCACGCGATCGCAGCGGGGCCGCCGTTGCCGACCCGGACGATGCCCTTCTCGTCATGGTCGAATCCGGCGTAGCGCTCAAGGGTCACGCCGCGCCGCTCCAGTTCGGCGACCGCGGCCTCGATGTCATCCACGGGGAAGTTGAGAATCGTGAACGTCGCAGGGGTGTGCTGTTCCTTGGGGTAGACGAATACCTGTGCGCCGCTGCCGAGCTTGACGAGCAGCATCCGCATGTCCCCCTGCCCGGTCTCCTCCACCTCAAGGCCGAGAATCTCACCGTAGAACCGGCGGGCCTCGCCGAGGTCGTCGACCGAGAAGCCGCTGAACGCCTGCGATTGTCCGAGCATGCCGTGTGTCTCCTTCGCGGGTGAGCCGTCCTGACCTCTCAGGGCACACCACGCACACCGAAGCCGGACGCACGCCGCGCGGGCGGCGTCCGGATGGTCGTGCGTCCTTCACCCGGACGAAGCGATGGCCGCGCCTGAAGGAGTTCGCCCGCCTTCGCGTTGCGGCTGGTGACGCATCAAGGCCAGGTCCTCGCCCCAGGCGTCCAGCACCGCGCCGTGTCCGGCCCGCCAGGCCAATGCCTCGACGTAGTCGAAGAGACGGCGCTGCGTGGATGCGTCGCCTGTTCCTGAGATGCGGTCCACAGTGTCGAGGAGTGTGCCGGTGTCCCAGTCGGGCAGCGGGAACCGGGCAAGCTCCCACTCCAGGTACTTGTTGTAGGGGCGGGGGCGACGGTCGAGAGCGAAGAGCAGTTCCAGGAGGAACCGGATGCTGTCGGCGGCGTCGAGCCGGGCCGCGAGGGCATGCCCGTCGCGGTCGTTCTTGATCGAGCGGTACAGGGAGTTGGCGTAGGCGTCGAGCCACGCATCCGCGTCCCGGAAGGCTTCATCGGCGTCGAGCCGTGCCTTGTCGGCCAGGATCTCGGCGATTCCTCCGTCGAGCCGGTCGAGCACGATCCGGGCGCGGGCGAGGGCGTACCGCTCGAAGCCCGGCATTCCGGCGGCACGGAGCTCGTCGAGGGAGACGATGACCAGGTCGAGTTCTGCTGTGCGGTACCCCGCGAACCGGGTGAGAGTCGTTGTCGCGCCGTCGGCGAGGACGACGTACAAATCGTGGTCGGAGTGGTCGGTCGTCATGCCGTCGTGCGCCCGGGAACCCTTGAGGACCAAGCCGACGACAGCGGGATCGGCGGTGGCGAGTTCGATGAACGCGTCGTAGGTGAGGGGCTGCTGAGCAGTCATTGCGTGATCTCCGGTGGAGTGATGACGGGTGTGCCGGCCGGACGGCCCCGTCCGAAGGGGTCGCCGGCACCGTCTGCGGCGGCGCACGGCCACCGCCCGGAAGATCAACGCACGGGTGGACTCTATCGCCGGGACGGCCGAGAGGTCTCGCGTTTGGTTGGTCTTGAACGTGGTCAGTAAACCGAGATCGTGACTGGGGGGGGCCGGCCCTGCACACGAAGCCCTGCACACGAAGCCCTGGACACAGCGGATGCGGTATTCCTGCGGCGCGGAGCAACCGCTCCGGCCCCGTCGTTCGTGTTCCGTTCGGGCAGGCTGGTGGCGACGCGGAGGACGAGGCGGGTGGAGCGCAGGGAGAGGATCGCGGGCCGCTACGAGCTGGTCGAGCGGTTGGGGCGCGGTGGCATGGGTGAGGTGTGGGCCGGGTGGGACCGCGACCTGCGCCGCGACGTCGCGCTCAAGCTGCTCTTCGTCGACGACGGCATCGATCCCGATCTGCCCATGCGGTTCGACCGGGAGGGCGTTGCGGCAGCCCAGGTCAACCACCCGAACGTGGCCGCGCTGTACGACCGCGGCGTGCACGAGGACCTGCTCTTCCTCGTCATGGAGAAGGTCGACGGCCCTCCCCTGTCCCGGGTCCTGCGGTCGCCGGGCGGACTGACGACCTCCAGGGCGCTCGTGATCGCGGAGGAGATCTGTGCGGCGCTGGCCGCCGCGCACCGGGCCGGCGTCATCCACTACGACATCAAGCCGCACAACGTCATGCTCGCCGCGAACGGGACGGTCAAGGTCGTCGACTTCGGTATCGCGGGGTTCGTCCGGTCCGCCTTCTCCGTCGCGCCCTCGGCTTTGCTGACGCCCGCCGGCACCCCCGAGTACGCCGCGCCGGAGCAGTTCCGCACCGAACGGGGCGACGCGCGTTCGGACTTGTACGCGCTCGGCGGTGTGCTGTTCGCGCTGCTCACGGGTGAGCCGCCCTTCTCCGGCCACAACGCCTGGGCGATCATCGCGCGCAAGGCGACGGAGGACGCGCCCCGGCTCGATTCCGTCCGCCCGGATCTCCCGCCAGCGATGAGCGTCCTCGTCGCCGAACTGCTGGACCGCGACCCGGCCAGGCGTCCTCGATCCGCGCAGGAAGTGTTCGAGCGGCTGCGGCAGCTGCGGGCGGGCTCGGACCGCGATCCGGTCCCCGCCGCCGCCGTGGAGCGCCCGCCTGCCGGGACCGCTCCGACCGGCTCCGTCGAGCGTGCCGTGTCGATCGCCTGCGGCATCCAGCCTCCCGTGGACCGGGCCGTGGCATTGGCCCACGTTGCGGCAGCGGCCGCCGGGGCCGACGCCGAGGCTGCCGAGCGCATCGTCCGGCAGCATGTCCCGGCGCCTTGGCAGGGCGTCGCACTGTTGCAGGTGGCCGAGAAGGTGACCGAGCCCGCCCGGGTGCGGCGCCTCGTCGCGGACGCCGAACCTCGGCTCGCGCAGGCCATCGGCCACCCGCACGGTCCTTGGGGGCATCCCGAGGACATCGCCCTGCTCCTGGCCCGGCTGGATCCTCCCCGGGCGGTGTCCCGGCTCGGCGACATCGAACAACTCGTTCTCGAGGAAGCGGATTTGGAGGTGTGGCGTCTGGTCACGGTGGCCGAGCTGGCCGGCAGCGCGAAGGGGATCGACTCGGCACGGGTCGAGCGGATCGTCGACCGTCTCGAACGGCGCGCCCGCACCCTGCCGCTGCGCTCCGAGAGCGTCCACGACGCACTGGCACGGATCGCCGCCGCCGTGTACCCGGCGGACCGCCGGTGCGCCGAGCGGCTGATCGGGCTCGCCGAACAGTCCACCGCCGAGTTCACCTGGGCCGGCGGCCGCGATCGGGCCCTGCTCGGGATCGCCGACATCGCGGTGACGGCCGATCTGCGGTGGGCGGAGCGGATCGCCCGCGCCATCGCCGATGAACCCGACCGGGCCGCCGCGTGGGCACACATCCTGGACCATGCCTACGTCGCCGAACCGGGCGAGCTGCCACGGCTGATCGACGACGTCGAGCGACAGCTGGCCCGCGCTCGGCGACGCCGTGGGAGGGTGTTCGGGAGCCGTCCCACGCTGGGCCCCGGTCACGGCCGCGACCTCGCGCAGCGCACAGCGCCCGCCATCGCCGTGTTCGACCCGCCCCGCGCCGAGGCCCTCACCTGGCACCTCGGCCCGGGCGACCGCGCGGAGACACTCGTCGCCATGGCCGGTCGGGTGTCCGGGGCCGACCTTGAGCAGGCCCGGACATGGCTGGGCAGGGCGTATCGGGCAGCGCTGGACGACGAGGGCCCCATGTTCGCAGTGCGGGCCGCACGATTGCTGGGGAAGGTTGTCCAGGCGGCGGCCTCCATCGATCAGCAACTCGCCCGGCGCGCGGCCGAGCGCCTTGCCCGCATGGCCGATGTGCAGCAGCTGCAGCCGTACACGCTCGCGGAACTGGCTGAGAACGTCGCCGAGGTCGATGCCGCACTGGCGCGCCGCCTCGTCGACCACGCGGCCCGCGGCGCGACCTCGGTGACGGGGCTCGGCCGCACGGACCGGTCGGCCATGGGACGGGCCCTCGTCAGAGCGCTCGTCACCGTCATGGCTGCTGTGAACGAGGACGTTCCGCAAGACACCGCGAACCTGATCGGTCACCTCCAGAAGGTGGACCAGTGGGCGGACACGACCCTCCTGTGGGACGACTCCGCCGCCAGGCTCGCCGAGCTCGACCCGCAGCTCGCCGAGCGGCTGATCGCCGAGTACCACGGCCGGGACCGGGACGGCATGCTCGCCCGCTTCGTCACGGGATTCACACCCGAGCACCCCGACCGCGCGCTGCGGATCGCCGAGTCCTTCACGGACGACGAGGTCAGGAACGCCGCTCTACGGCAGATCGCCGTGGGAGTCGCGCAACAGTGCCACCCCCGACAGGTCATCACCGACAGCGTCGAGGATCGTCCCCGATGAGTTCCCGAGCCCGCAGGGCATACACCATCCGTGGTTCCGTCATGCGGTGGAAGACCCGCTGGACGCCGGGGGCGCACAGCGCGGTCATGACCGCTGCCGCGATCAGTGTGACGGTGATCTCGCCGACGGGTTGGCGGATCCAGGCGGAGTCGTACCAGCCCCAGTGCTTGGCTCCCTGGGCGACGAAGCCGTGCAACAGGAAGCCGCACAGGGTGCCGGCGCCCAGTGCGGTGAACCACGTCCGGCGCCCGGGCACCCAGGCGAGGAAGCAGGCGACCAGGACGACCGAGCAGCCGAAGCCAGCCAGGGTCATCAGGGGTCCGTACCAGGCGGGCGCGGCGAGTTCCTCGGCGCTCTCGCTGTGGAAGAACCAGGCGTAGTTCATCCTCGGGACCGCCCAGTACGCGACGGCGAGGGCGCAGACGAGGACCGGCAGGGCCAGGATGCGCACCGCACGGCGGCGGACCAGCCGGAAATGCTCCGGCTTCAGCAGCAGACCGAGCACGAAGTACGGCAGGAACTGAAGGACACGCTGGAGGCCGAGGTCGTCGCCGATGGAAGGCGAGAGGGTGGCGAGCATCGCGATGGCGAGAGCGAGCGGCAGCGGCCACCGCGCGAGCCGCCAGACCGGTGCCGTCAGCCGCCAGATGAACAGCGCCGCCAGGAACCAGGTCAGGTACAGGGGGTCCAGCAGGCTGATCGGCCGGTCGGGATCCTGGCTGGTCCACCGGGTGAAGAGGGTGTACGCCACCTCGAAGACCACATAGGGGACGGCCACACCGGTCAGCAGCCGTCCGACCTTCCGCGGCCGCGCCTCGAAGCCGCGCGAGAAATAGCCCGAGATCATGGCGAACGCCGGCATGTGGAAGGCGTACACGAGCAGGTACAGCGCGGTGACGGCCCGGCTTCCCTCCCGCAACGGCTCCCACGCGTGGCCGACCGCCACCAGCACGATCGCCAGGTACTTGGCGTTGTCGAAGAAGGGGTCACGCTGATCGACCCGTCTCGCCCCCGCTCCTGCGGACGGCAGCGGCCGCTGCTGTCGCTGCGGTGCGCGTGTGACGGTGGGTACGGGTGTGGCGTCGGCGGACATCGCCAGCACCCTAAGCACACCTGCGCACGCCGCTTCAACCGCGCTGTGTGCGAACGCACATGTATGAGCCACTCGGTGCGGGGGTGCACTCGCGAACCGTGCTGTTAACTTCTACATTACTGTAGAAGTAACGGCCGTCCGGTTCGGGCGGCCGCAAAGCCCCCTATCCCGTTTGGAGTTCTCATGGCCCTGTGGGACCGCATCAAGGAATCCGCATCGACGATGCAGACCCAGCTGGTGGCGAAGAAGAACGACCTCAAGAGCGGCGCCTTTCGCGACGCGAGCATGGCCATGTGCGCGCTCGTGGCCGCCGCCGACGGCACCGTCGACCCCGCCGAGCGGCAGCGCGTCGCCCAACTCATCGTCGGCAACGAGGTGTTGCAGAACTTTCCCGCCGACGACCTGCGCCGCCGCTTCGAGGAGAACCTGAACCGGCTCACCACCGACTTCGACTTCGGCAAGGTGAGCGTGATGCAGGAGATCGCCAAGGCGAGGAAGAAGCCCGCCGAGGCGCGTGCTGTGATCCAGATCGGCATCGTCATCGGCGGCGCCGACGGCGACTTCGACAAGGACGAGCGGGCCGTGGTCCGCGAGGCGTGCTACGCCCTCGACCTTCCGCCGCACGAGTTCGACCTCTGACCGATCGACCTCCCGTGTGCCGGGCGGGCGCGAGCGGCGTCCGCCCGGCGCGGCCGGTCAGCGGATGTCGTCGGGGTCGAGGTCCGTCCCGACGACCAGGGTCACCACGTCCGCCGCGGCATCCGAGGCCTGCGTTGCCCGGACTCCGGGCAGTCGGGCGGCCAGCGCCTCGGCCGACTTCTCCAGGCCCGGCGGGTAGGTGACGGTCGTGGTGCGGCTCTCCTGCGGGGCGTTGCCCGTGCCGACGACGGTGAGGCCGGCGTCGCCGAGCTTCTCGCCGACGGTGGCGGCCCGACCCGAGATGCCGGTGCCGTTGAGGACCTGGACGCGCACGGAGGAGGCGTACAGGGGGTCCTTCGTGGCCGCCTCCAGTTGTTTCTTGTCGATCTCCTTGTCCTTGGCCAGGGAGGTGAACAGGTCGGCGGCCTGCGGGTACTGCCAGGCGACGTTGGCCTTGTCGGTGGCGAAGTCGGCCTCGCGCGGGTAGTTGGGGACCGTGAGGAAGGACAGGCGATCGCTCGGGATTGCCTTGAGCTCCGACGCGAGTCCGTACAGCGGCTTGATGCCGGCCAGATCGGGGTCCGTGGTCAGGGACTTGGTGCCGGACTGCAGGAAGCCGTAGAGCGACTTCGGGCTGGTCAGCCTGGACTTCGCCTTCTCGACGAGAGCGTTCATGAACTCCTGCTGGCGTCCGATGCGCCCGATGTCGGAGCCGTTGCCGACGCCGTAGCGGACCCGCACATAGCCGAGCGCCTTCTCGCCCTCGACGGTCTGACAGCCGGGCTCGATGTCCAGGCGGGCCTTCTTGGAGTGGATTGCCTCCTTCGGGCAGACCTCGATGCCGTCCAAGGCGTCGACCATGCCCTTGAAGCCCTGGAAGTCGACGGACATGAAGTGGTCGATACGCAGGCCCGTGTTGGCCTCGACCGTCTTGATGGAGCAGGCGGCGGCGCCGGCGACCTCGCCACTGATGCCGCCGAGCGCGAACGCTTCGTTGATCTTGGCGTGGTGCGGGGCGGAGTTGCTTCCGTCGCCCTTGTCGCAGGCCGGTATCTCCACCCAGGAGTCACGTGGGAACGACACGACCGCGGCCCACTTCCGGTTCGCGGGGACGTGCAGCACCATCAGCGTGTCCGACTGCATGGTGGTCAGGTCCTTGCCGTACTCGGCGTTGGCGCCGTCGCGGCTGTCGGAGCCGACGACCAGGATGTTCTTCGACCCCGGGCTGAGGTTGACGGGACGTTCGCCGCCGATCTTGTCGTCGACGTCGGCGGACTTGATGTTGTCGTTGAGGTCCTGGTAGACCCAGGCGCCCACCCCGGCGATGCCGAGCACGACGACCGACGTCACCCCCGCACCCCAGGCCAGGATCCGCCCTCGCCGCGTCAGCCTGGCCTTCCCCGCACCGGCCGACGCACGTCGGCGCTTCCCCGTTCCACTCATCCGCGCCCCCTCTGTAGATGTACGGCCGCAAGGCCCCGGCCCCCTCACCATGACCAGACCACGATCTTGGCAGTATCGGTTGCCTGAACCGAACGAACACGCGAAATTCCCGGGGGGGGGGAGGGACGGGGGCCCTCGCTCAGAGGGGCGTAGCCGCGCGCAGGACGAGGACCATCGTCACCGCCGAGTTGGCGGACGACATCGCCGATACGGCTGTCCCGGCGGCCGCGCACCACAGTGCCAGACCCACCGATGTGAACAGCGACGGCCATCGGCGTACCGGCGGAGCGGGACCGAGCAGCGCGGCCACCCGGCGCGGCACCGGTCCGGGCGCCGCGAAGCCGGCGAGCGTCGCGACCGGAGTGCCTCGGGACACGAGTGCCGCCTTGCCGATCGCGCACGCCACCGTTCGGCGGCTGCCGACCGCCCGGGCCGCCTCCTCGTCCGCCCAGCGCTCCGCGGTGTAGGACACCGCCGTACGCAGCGGGCGCAGGAACGGATTGGCCCGCGCGGCCAGTTGGACGGCGAGCAGGAAGCGGTGGTGCCGCGCGGCCAGATGGGCCCGCTCATGCGCGAACAGCGCGCGGCGTTCGGCGGGTTCGAGGCAGCCCAGCAGGGCCGTGGTCACCACCACGCGGTCACGACGCCGGCCCGGCAGCGCGTATGCGTACGGCGCGTCGTCGGGGAGTACGGCAACTCCCGTCCCCGGCAGCCCGGCCAGCGCCCGGTGGGCACGGCGGCGCACCCGGCCGTGCCGCCACAGGGTCCGGCCGCAGGCCACGACCACCGCGCACAGCGCCAAAATCGCCGCCTTGCCGACGACCTCGTCGTACGGCACCGCCGCACGCACCTCGGGGTCGGACCAGCCGTCCGGCAGCGGATTGCCGGGCAGTTGGGCGGTGCCCACCACCATCACCAGGCCCAGACACACCGTGCTGCACACCGCCATCACCGCGGCCACGCCGGTCAGCAGCCGCGTCGCGGTGCGGGGATGCAGGTGCTGCTCGGCCAGGCGCGCGACCGGCCATGCCGTGAGCGGCAGGACCAGCGGCAGAAAGACGAAAACCCCCATGCGGCGTCAGTCTTGCCCTTCGTTTCGGGACTGGCCCAGCAGGTCGCGCAGCAGCCGCTCGTCGTCCGGCCCCAGGCCCGTGACAAAGCTGGCCAGTACGGCTTCCCGGTCGCTCTCGGCGTCCAGCACCTTGCGCATCCTGTGCGCCGCGAGGCCCGCCTGGTCCGAGGCGGACGTCCACGCGAAGGACCGGCCCGCTCGCTCCCGGGTGACCGCGCCCTTGGCCAGCAACCGGGTCAGGATCGTGACCACCGTCGTGTAGGCGAGGTCCCCGCCGAGCCGCTCCTGCACCCAGCCGGCCGTCGCCGGGCCGTCCGCCTCCCGCAACGCCGACAGGACCAGCGCCTCCAGCTCACCCTGCCCCCGGCGCCGGGAATGCTGCCGGTCGTCCGCCATGCCCTGTCTCCCTTCCGCTGACCTGCGCGTCACGTGCGATGCATCGAGCGGTACATCGTAAGGAGAAAGGAAAGCAGAGGCCGCCCACCTTCTCCCACCTACTCCCACCTGCCGAACGGCACCGGCCGGCCTACCCCGTCCGCTCCGCGTCGGTCGTCTCGTCGACCCGTTCGGCCACCCAAGCCAGGAAGGCCTGTACCTCGGCGGTGGGCAGTGCGGTCGCGGCGGTGCGCGAGGGGCGTTCGTAGCTGCGCAGTGCGGCGTTCAGGAGAGGTCGGAAGCGTTCCTCGGACGCCGCGACCGCATGCGCCGCCCGGCGCTTGGGCTGCCAGCGGCCCGTACGGCAGAACTGCACGGAGCGGCAGCCGTTGAGGACTCGGTTGTCCGCGAGATGCCCTTCGCCGGCGCTGTGCTCACGGACCGAGGCACGGATCGCGGTGAGCACATCGGCGCGGGCGGGTTCGGCGATCACTTCCCGCGCCGGCCTGCCGTACAGCACGCGCCCGGCTTGGTGGGCGACGGAACGGTCGATGACGTACCAGAACGACGAAGACTCCGTCGGGTGGAGGCTGACCCGGTCGGGCAGCAGCGGTCCGGTGTTGAGGTCCAGCAGATACCCGGCCTCGCCGGACGGCCGGGCCGCGAAGTCCTCGTCGTAGACCACCAGTTCCAGTCCCGCGGCGGGGCAGGGAAGGGCGGGGTGCGCGAGGGCGGTGGCGAGGTCGGCCGACGCTTGCCCGGTGAGTGGCCCGTCCACGACCACGGTCACGTCGGTGTCGCTGCGCCCGTGCCGGTAGTCGCCGAGCGCGACGGAGCCGACGGCGATGACGCTCACCAGGTGAGATCCGCATACGGCGTGGGTGCGGTGGACGAGCTCCTGGAGATAGGGGCGGAGTTCGGCGGGGACCGAGTGCGGGTCCACGAGAGTCCTGGTCATACGGTCAGTGTCGGCCCCTTGTCCGGCCGAGCACGCCTCCGGCGCGAGCGCGGCGGATCCGGCGCCGAGACGGGCGCCCCGCGCAGGTGGCTCCCCTGCGCGGGGCAACACGCAACAGACAACGGGCTCAGGCGAGTTCGACCAGGAGATCGCCGCCCTCGACCTGCTGGATGCGGTTGATGGCCAGCCGCGTCACCCTGCCCGACTTCGCGGCGGTGATCGAGGCTTCCATCTTCATCGCCTCGATGGTGGCCACCGTGGCACCGGCCGCCACCTCGTCGCCCTCGGCGACCGTGAGCGTCACCACGCCGGCGAACGGCGCCGCGACATGCCCGGGGTTGGCCCGGTCGGCCTTCTCCGTCACCGGGACGTCCGAGGCGGCCGCCCTGTCGCGGACCTGGATCGGCCGCAACTGGCCGTTCAGGGACGACATCACGGTGCGCATGCCGCGCTCGTCCGCGTCGCCGACGGCCTGCAGCTCGATCAGCAGCCGCACGCCGCGCTCGAGGTCGACGGCGTACTCCTTGCCCGGGCGCAGCCCGTAGAAGAAGTCCTTGCTGTCCAGCACGCTGGTGTCGCCGTAGGTGTCACGGTGCGTGTCGAACTCGCGCGTCGGTGCCGGGAACAGCAGCCGGTTGAGTGTCGCCCGCCGGTCCTTCGCGAGCCCTTCACGGTCGTCGGCGTTCAGTTCCTGCACCGGCTTGGCCTCGGCGCGGCCCTGCAACGCCTTGCTGCGGAACGGCTCGGGCCAGCCGCCGGGCGGGGTGCCCAGCTCGCCGCGCAGGAAGCCGATGACGGAGTCGGGGATGTCGAACCTGTCCGGCTCCGCCTCGAAGTCCTTCGGGGACACGCCGGCGCCTACGAGGTGCAGCGCCAGGTCGCCGACCACCTTCGACGAAGGGGTGACCTTCACCAGGCGGCCGAGCATCCGGTCGGCGGCGGCGTACATCGCCTCGATCTCCTCGAAGCGGTCGCCCAGGCCCAGCGCGACCGCCTGGGTGCGCAGGTTGGACAGTTGCCCGCCGGGGATCTCGTGGTGGTAGACGCGGCCGGTCGGCGAGGCCAGGCCCGCCTCGAACGGGGCGTAAACCTTGCGGACGCTCTCCCAGTACGGCTCCAGGTCGCCGACGGCCTGGAGGTCCAGGCCGGTGGGCCGCTCGGAGTGGTCGGTCGCGGCCACGATCGCGGACAGCGACGGCTGCGAGGTCGTACCGGCCATGGACGCCACCGCCCCGTCCACCGCGTCCGCGCCGGCCTGGATCGCGGCGAGGTAGGTGGCGAGCTGACCGCCCGCGGTGTCGTGGGTGTGGATGTGGACCGGCAGGTCGAACTCCCGGCGCAGGGCCGAAACGAGAGTTGCCGCGGCCGGTGCCCGCAGCAGGCCGGCCATGTCCTTGACGGCCAGCACATGGGCGCCCGCGTTCACGATCTGCTCGGCCAGCCGCAGGTAGTAGTCCAGGGTGTACAGGCGCTCGGACGGGTCGGACAGGTCGGAGGTGTAGCACAGGGCCACCTCCGCGACGGCCGTTCCCGTCTCCCGTACGGCCTCGATGGCGGGCCGCATCTGCTCGACGTCGTTGAGGGCGTCGAAGATACGGAAGATGTCGATGCCGGTGGCGGCCGCCTCCTGCACGAAAGCGTCGGTCACCTCGGTGGGATACGGCGTGTAGCCCACGGTGTTGCGGCCCCGCAGGAGCATCTGGAGGCAGATGTTCGGTGCCGCTTCCCTGAGGGCGGCCAGGCGCTCCCACGGGTCCTCGGCGAGGAAGCGCAGGGCGACGTCGTAGGTCGCGCCGCCCCAGCACTCCAGGGAGAGCAGCTGGGGCAGGGTGCGCGCCACCACCGGGGCGACGGCGAGCATGTCCTTGGTGCGCACCCGGGTGGCGAGCAGCGACTGGTGGGCGTCGCGGAACGTGGTGTCGGTGACGCCGATGGTCGGTGAGGCGCGCAGCCAGCGGGCGAAGCCCTCGGGGCCGAGTTCGGCGAGGCGCTGCCGGGATCCGGCCGGTGGCTCGCCGGCCGGCAGCGCGGGCAGCTTGGTCAACGGGTCGATCAGGTCGGGCCGTTCGCCGTGCGGCTTGTTGACCGTGACGTCGGCGAGGTAGGTGAGCAGCTTCGTGCCGCGGTCGGCGGAGTGGCGGGCGGTGAGCAGGTGCGGGCGCTGCTCGATGAACGACGTGGTGACCTGGCCGGCCCGGAAGTCGGGGTCGTCCAGCACGGCCTGCAGGAAGGGGATGTTGGTGGCCACGCCGCGGATGCGGAACTCGGCCACGGCGCGCCGGGCTCGGCCCACCGCGGTGGTGAAGTCCCGGCCCCGGCAGGTGAGCTTGACCAGCATGGAGTCGAAGTGCGCGCTGATCTCCGTACCGGCGTGGGTGGTGCCGCCGTCCAGGCGGATGCCCGAGCCGCCCGGTGAGCGGTAGGCGCTGATCCGGCCGGTGTCCGGGCGGAAGCCGTTGGCCGGGTCCTCCGTGGTGATCCGGCACTGCAGCGCGGCGCCGCGCAGGGTGACGGTCTCCTGGGCGAGGCCGAGTTCGGCCAGTGTCTCGCCGGCGGCGATGCGCAGCTGCGCCTGCACCAGGTCGACGTCCGTGACCTCTTCGGTCACCGTGTGTTCGACCTGGATGCGCGGGTTCATCTCGATGAAGACGTGGTTGCCTTCGCGGTCGAGGAGGAACTCCACGGTGCCGGCGTTGCGATAGCCGATCTGGCGGGCGAACCTCACGGCGTCGGCGCAGATCCGCTCGCGCAGCGCCGGGTCGAGATTGGGTGCGGGCGCCAGCTCGATCACCTTCTGGTGGCGACGCTGCACCGAACAGTCCCGCTCGAACAGGTGGATGACGTTGCCCTGCCCGTCGGCGAGGATCTGCACCTCGATGTGGCGGGGCTCGACGACGGCCTTCTCCAGGAAGACCGTGGAATCGCCGAACGCGGACGCCGCCTCACGGGATGCCGCCTCGATGGCCTCCCGCAGCTGGGCGGGCTCCTCGACGCGGCGCATGCCGCGCCCTCCGCCGCCTGCGACCGCCTTGACGAAGATGGGAAAACCGATGTCCTCGGCGGCGGCGACGAGGGCGTCCACGTCGGTGGACGGCTCCGAGGAGCCCAGCACCGGCACGCCGGCCGCGCGGGCCGCCGCCACCGCGCGCGCCTTGTTCCCGGTCAGTTCCAGGATCTCCGCGCTCGGTCCGACGAACGTGATGCCGGCCTCTTCGCACGCCCGGGCCAGATCGGGGTTCTCGGACAGGAATCCGTACCCCGGGTAGACGGCGTCAGCTCCCGCGCGACGCGCCGCACGGACGATCTCCTCCACGGAGAGATAGGCCCGCACCGGATGCCCCGGCTGGCCGATCTCGTACGCCTCGTCGGCCTTCAGCCGGTGCAGGGAGTTGCGGTCCTCGTGCGGGAAGACGGCGACGGTGCGCGCTCCCAGCTCGTAGCCTGCGCGGAACGCACGAATCGCGATCTCGCCGCGGTTGGCTACCAGCACCTTGCGGAACATCCTTGATCCCTTCAGCCTGCCGGTGACGGAGCACCCATGGTGTCGGCGGTACCTCTTTCACGCCATGTGAGCCGGGCCACTCGCGGCCTACGCTGTCCTTGAGCCTCCTGTGGTCAAGGGCGATGTGAGCGAGGTGCCCCCATGACCAGCGCGAGTCACCGCGGTGCACGTGCCCCCGATGCGATCGGTGAAACGCCGGATCGACGCACGTCCACGGCGGGGCACGCGGGGGTGTTCCAGGATCTGCTCCCGCTCGCCCTGTGGGTGGTCGACGCCGACGGGCGCCTGGTGCAGTGGTCGCTGGCCGCGCAGGAACTGCTCGGTCACACAGCGGAGCAGGTGGTGGGGCAGGACGCCAGGCGCGTACTGGTACCCGACGAGAACGTGGAGCTGGCCGACCAGCTGGGCCGGGCGGTGCAGTCGGGTGCTGCGGTGGTCGCACGGCTGCCCGTCCGGCATCGCGACGGGACCCTCGTCGACATGGAGATGTGGCACTGTCCGATCGCGGATGCGCGGGGGCGTGCGGGTGTGCTGGCCATCGCGGCGGAGACCTCCGCCGTGGAGCGGATGCGGGATGCGCTGGCCGCGCTGGAGGGGCTCTTCACCCAGTCCCCGATCGGCCTGGCCATGCTCGGCCCCGACCTGCGTTTCCTCCGGGTCAACGAGGCTCTGGCCAGGATGGACGGCGTCCCGGTGGCGGAGCACGTGGGCAGAACCGTGACCGAGGTCGCCCCCGGCGCCCGCGCGCTGGAGTCGGCGATGCGGCGGGCCCTCGACCGGGGCGAGGCGGTGGTGGACTTCCGCCACACCTCCGGCTCGGCGAACCCGGAACAGCAGCGGACGTGGTCCTGCTCCTACGCCCCCTTGCTCGGCGGGGCCGGCCAGCGGGTGGGAGTGATCGCCTCGCTGATCGACGTCACGGCGGGGCAGCGGGCCCACCTGGAGGCGGAGCGGGCACGGAGGCGCCTGGCGCTGCTGGCGGAGGCGGGTACGCAGATGGGTTCCACCCTGGATCTGACGCAGACGGCTCAGGAGGTGGTCCGCGTCCTGGTGCCCCGGCTGGCCGACTCCGCCGACGTCCAGTTGCTGGAGGAGGCGGTGGCCCCGGACGAGACCGCCGCATCCGCGCACGGCGTGGTCCGCCGTATTGCGGCGGTCTTCACCGATCCGGCGGCGCCGGCCGATCTCCTCGCGGTCGGTATGACCCTTCAGGTCCCGCCCGGCTCGGTGTACGAGCAGATCATCACCGCCGGGCGTCCCATGAACCTGTACCTGAGCGACATCGGCCCGCTGATCACCACCCCCGGTGTCGACCGGCTGCGCGAGTACCTGCGGGAGCGCGTGGGCGCGGCGCGCCTGGTCCCGCTGGTGGCCCGGGGCACGGCGCTCGGCGCGGTGGTGGTGACCCGGACCCGTGAGCGGGAGCCGTTCGACGACCAGGACACGCTGCTGATCGACGAGCTGGTCGCCCGAGCCGCGCTGAACATCGACAACGCCCGCATGTACAGCCGCGAACGCGACGCGGCACTCACGCTCCAGCGCAGCCTGATGAACACTTCCCTGCCCACCGTCACTGGACTGGAACTCACCGGGCGCTATCTGCCGGCCGGCGACCAGGAGGTCGGCGGCGACTGGTTCGACGCCATCGCCCTGTCGGACGACCGGACCGCCCTGGTGATCGGAGACGTGATGGGGCACGGCATCCACGCCGCCGCGGTCATGGGCCAGCTGCGCACGGCGGTACGGACCCTGGCACGCCGGGACACCGCGCCCGACCAGGTGCTGCGCTCCCTGGACGCCGCCGTGGCGGACCTGGGCGACAACGAAATGGCCACTTGCCTGTACGCCGTTCACGATCCGGTCACCGGCCACTGCCTGATCGCCAGGGCGGGCCACCCGCCGCCGCTGATCGCCGACGAGCGAGGAGCGGTCGCCTTCCTGGACGGGCCCGCGGGCCCGCCGCTCGGTGTGGGCAGGCAGGACCGTGAGGTCCAGCAGGTGCTGCTGCCGCCGCACAGCCTCCTGGTGGCCTACACCGACGGTCTGATCGAGACCCGCGGCACGGACCTCGACCAGGGCATGCGCCGCCTGGCACAAGCACTGCGGCACACCCGGCATCCGCTGGAAGAGATCTGCGACGACCTCCTGGCCCACGTGATGCCCGAGGCGGCGGACGACGACGTGGCGGTACTCCTCGCCCGCGCACTGCCGCGGTGAACCGGGACCCCGGATCGTCACGAGCATCACTCGACCGACCGTCCCGGCCGCGACGACGAAGCACTCCGTGCCGACACGGCCGATACTGGAGTGAGCCACTGCAAAGACAGGCATGCGGAACGGCAGGAGCGCCCGGGGCGCCGCACCACGGGCCCCGCGAACGGCGCGAGATGGGTGGGCGATGCACAACACATCACCTACGTCGCTCAGCGAGAGCCCGGACGATCCGTTCTCGGTCCACCGATCCGCGTCGGCCGTGCTGGACGGCCGCGGACTGGTCGTCGCATGGAGCGAACAGGCCACCGCGCTCCTCGGGTACCGGGCCGACGAGGTGCTGGGCCGGCCGGTGCGCGAGGTCCTCGTCGACAGCGCGGACGCGGCCGTGATCGCCGAGGCGACCGCCGAGTGTGTGCGGGAGCACGGTTGGTTCGGGCTGCTGCCCGTCCGCAATCGCGCGGGCCACCGTGTGTACGTGGGCTTCAGAGCCCGGCGGGTGCAACGACTGGACTCCACCGTCGAGTGGCTCCTCGTCGGCTCACTGGCCGAGGACATCGCCCAGTGGGAGATCGACCGGGCGGTGCTGGACGGCTTCTTCATCCGGTCCCCGGTGGGCGTGGCGGTGCTCGGCCCGGACCTGCGCGTGGTGCGGGTGAACCGGGCCATCGCGCGGTTCGGCGGACTGCCGACCGAGGCGTACGGCGGGCATCGCACCTCCGACTTCCTGCTCGGCCCGGACGCGGAACTGATCGAGGACAGGCTCCGCCAGGTTCTGGAGACGGGCCAGCCGATGATCTTCGCCGAGCAGACCTGCCGTTTGCTGCGGGACCCCCAGAAGGAGCTGATCGTCTCCGTGTCCGCGTTCCGGATGCAGGACCCCTCCGGCAGGGTGCTGGGCGTCACCGAGATCGTCGAGGACGTCACCGACCGCCATCGGGCCCGTCGGCGACTCGCGCTGATCAACGAGGCCGGTGCCAGGATCGGGAGCACCCTGGATGTGGCCAGGACCGCGCGCGAGCTGGCCGAGGCGGCGGTTCCCGCGCTCGCCGACGCCCTCTCGGTGGATCTGCTGGAACCCGTGCCCCGGGGCGAGGAGCCGGCCCCCGACGCCAAAGGCCCGCTGCGCAGGATGGCGGTGCGCAGCATCCGGCCCGAGGCGCTGACGGTGATGTATCCCGAGGGTCATCTGTTCTCCTTCCCCGAGGACACCGCGCCGGCCCGCTGCCTGGCCGAGCGGCGTCCGGTCCTGGACCCCCTCGTGGAGGGCAACCGCGGATGGTTCCAGGCCGAGCCGGAACGCACGGAGAAGGCGCTCGCGCTGGGTGTCCACTCGCTGATGGTGGTGCCGCTGGCCGCGCGCGGTGTGGTCCTCGGCCTGGTCTGCCTGTGGCGCTCGCAGCGGCCGGAGCCGTTCGAGGAGGACGACCTCACCCTGGCGGAGGAGTTCGCCGCCAGGGCCGCGGTCTGCATCGACAACGCCCGCCGCTACACCCAGCAGCACAACGCCGCCGAGGCCCTCCAGCGCAGCCTGCTGCCGAGTGAGGTGCCCGAGCACCCGGCGGTCGAGACGGCCCACCGCTACCTGCCAGCGCACGCCTCCACCGGTGTCGGCGGCGACTGGTTCGACGTCATCCCGCTGTCGGGACTGCGCGTCGCCCTGGTCGTCGGCGACGTCGTCGGCCACGGCATGCACGCCTCGGCGACCATGGGCCGGCTGCGCGCCGCCGTGCACACGCTGGCGCACCTCGACCTGGCCCCGGACGAGGTCCTCGCCCGGCTCGACGACCTGGTGGACCAGTTGGCCACCGAACAGCGGCAGGCCGATGCCAACGCCCCCCAGCTCGTGGGTGCCACCTGCCTGTACGCGATCTACGACCCGGTCTCCCGGCACTGCGCCATGGCCCGCGCGGGACACCCCCCACCGACCGTGCTGGGCCCGGACGGCCGGGTACGCCCGATCGACCTCCCCGCCGGGCCACCCCTCGGCCTGGGCGGGCTGCCGTTCGAGACGGCCGAGCTCGAACTGGACGAGGGCAGCCTGATCGCCCTGTACAGCGACGGTCTCCTGCTGGCCGACGACCGCGACGTCGACCAGGGACTGAGCCTGCTGCGCTCCACACTGGCCGGTCCGTTCCCCTCGCTGGAGCACACCTGCAAGGCGGTGGAGGACGCGATGCTGCCCGACCGGCCCGCCGATGACGTCACGCTGCTGCTGGGCCGGACCCGGGTGCTGGCGGCGGAGAACGTGGCCACCTGGCAGCTGTCGGCCGAGCCCACCGCGGCCGGCCGGGCCCGGACGCTGGTGCGGGACCGGCTGACCGAGTGGGGGCTGGAGGAGTTCGCGTTCACCACCGAGCTGATCGTGAGCGAACTGGTCACGAACGCCTACCGGTACGCCGGCGGCCCGGTGCTGCTACGGCTGATCAGGGACGGCCATCTCATCTGCGAGGTCTCCGACACCAGCAGCACCTCCCCCCACCTGCGCCAGGCCCGCGGCACCGACGAGGGCGGACGTGGCCTGTTCCTGGTGGCCCAGCTGGCCGACCGGTGGGGCACACGCTACGGCCGTAACCGGAAGACCATCTGGGCCGAGCAACCGCTGTCCGCGCCCGGAGCGGAGTCAGGTGCCTGACTCTTCGGCGTCGAGGCCACGGCGAAGACCGGTCACCGGCGTGCCACGGCCCCCAAGGTGAGGGCCAGGACCGCCCGGTCGTCGTTGTCGGACTCGGCCGACCGCGCCGACCAGCGTTCCGCGTCGGTCCGTACGAACGACACGACCGTCTCCGGATCGGGTGAGCGCTCGCCGGAGAACCGTTCATCGAGCCGCTCCAGGACCGGGTAGAAGACGCCGTCCGCGTTGCGGGCCTCGCTCACCCCGTCCGTGTGGAGGACGAGGACCTCCGAGGCGTTGAGCACGTGCACCGTCGTCGCGTCCCCGTCCGGCGCCAGGGCGCCCAGCCCCAGGGGCAGTCCGGGTGCCGTGACCAGTCGTCGGGCGCCCTGGGGGCCGACCACCACGGGCGAGGGGTGACCGCGGTCGACGATCCGCACCTCGCCGCCGCCCGGCGGGAACTCCAGCACCAGCGCGGTCACGAACAGCTCGGGGTCGCCGTCGGCGTCGCCGCCGGCCGGGCTGTTGCGGACGATGCTGAGTTCCAGCCGCTCGGCCAGCCTGCTCAGGCTCTGCCACTCATGGGCCGAAACCCGGAAGCTGCCCAGCACCGCCGCGACGGTCTGGACCGCGTCCAGCCCTTTGCCGCGGACGTCGCCGATGATGGCCCGCACCCCGAACGGCGTCTCGCACACGTCGTACAGATCCCCGCCGACGAGCGTGCCGCCCTCCCCGGCCTCGTAGAACCCGGCGGCGCGTACCTGGCCGAGCCTGCGCGGTACCGGACGCAGCAGGGTGCGCTGCACGGCCTCGGCGACCGAGTTGGCCCGGACGAGATGCTGCCGGGTCCGCTCCCGCTGCCGGGCCAGCGCGATGGCGGCGATGCCGATGAGAGTGGTGGCGAGGTAGACGGCGACATGGTGCTGCTCGTCGAAGTGACCGGGGCGCCGGGCGGCCATCCACATCTGGAGGGCCAGGCACACCACCGCGGACAGTGCCGTGCCGCGCGGGCCGCGTGTCGCGGCGGCCAGCGGCGGTACCGCGATGAGCATGAAGCTCACCGGTTCGCGGCCCCTGACGATCAGTTCGGCTGCCACGTCGAGGAGCACCGCGGCCAGCGGCAGCCACCACACCCACCCGCGCGCGGAGGGGGGCCGCAGCTCGGAGCGGAGGTTATGGCCGGTCACGGCGCGCCCCGGCTTCCGCGTCCGCCGGGGCCGGGCACGGAGCCCGCGGTGCCGGCGGACGTCGTACCGCGCGCCGGCCGGCGGACCGCCTCGGGTAGTCCGGCCTCGATACAGGTGAGCTGGGCGGCCAGGCTGCGCAGCCACACATCGAGGTCGACCAGCGCGGGCAGCGGTGGCCCGGTCGGCTCCGAGGGCGTCGGCCCGGTCTCGGGCGGCTGCGGTGGCCGGCCGACGCACAGGGCGGCGAGCCGGTCGGTGGTCTGTGCGAGCGCGCGGGCGCCGGCCCGTACCCGGTCGGCGGCGTCCTGGGGCAGGGCAACCCTGGACGGGGCGGTCGTGGACAGCTCGGCCGTGGGCAGGTCGAAACGGGGCAGCCACTGGGCGCCGAGCACGATGTGGTTGGCCGTGATCAGCACGGCGTGCCAGTCGGCGCGGACGGGCGCGTCGACCCCCGGTTCGCTGCGGAACTGGGCGTAGGCGGACTCGGCCAGGCGCAGCCGGTGCAGGGCGGGGCGCGTCGACGGGGCCGGGACCGACCCCGCCGGCACCGCGGTCAGGGTGTCGACGGTGCCCTTGATCAGCGGGCCGCACTCCTGCAGCAGCCCCGCCATGGTTCTGCGCACCTCTCTGCGCGCGCCGGCCGGCCAGGCGAGCATCGCGCACAGCAGACCGATGGTGCTGCCGGTGACGACGTCCACGATCCGTGCCTCGGCCAGTTGCCAGGAGGCCGGGGCGATCTGAGCGAACGCGGTGGCCACCACCAGCGTGAACAGGCCCTGCGCCCAGGCGATGCCGAGCAGCGGCCCGAGTGCGAAGGCGATCAGCATGGCCGGGGCGAGGATCGCGGCGTAGGCGCCGGTGTGCCGGCCGAGGCCGATGAGCAGGGCACCCGCCGCCACGGCGCCGACCAGGTTGCCGGTGACGGCCTGGCGGATGGCCGTCCAGGTCTCCCCCACGGTGGTCCGGCTCAGCGTCAGCACGGCCAGCAGCACCCAGAAGCCGTGGGTCAGGTCGAGCGAACCTGCGACGAGCCGTGCGGCGGCGAGGGCCACGGCGATCCGTACGGCGTTCTGGAACTGCACCGAACGCATCGTCATGTTGCCGGTGATCCGGCGCGCCCACAGCCGGGGCGTGGCGGCCTGCGTGTACCAGAAGAGCTCCCGCGGCTCGATCGGCGGGGTGCGCCGTCCGTCGAGGCCGACCCGCACGGAGATCTCCAGGATGCGCACCGACTCGGCGACGGCCAGCAGCGCCGCCTGCCGCCGCAGCACGGGCACCGGCACTGGCACTGGCACTGGCACTGGCACTGGCACCGTCGGTACGTCGTCGGCGGCCCCCGTCACCTGCCGTACGCGCATCTGCTGGAAGTCGTCGATAGCCTTGTCCATCCGCTGCGGGCCGGGTGCCGCCCGGCCCGTGCGCAGGGCGGCGGCGGTCTCCTCGCACAGGGACACCACCTGTGGCAGCAGCGGCACCCCGGGCGCCGTGGCGGTACGGCCCCCGTCCCGTTCGCCGGCCTCGGCGCCCTCCCGGACGAGCGCGCGAAACTCCCCGGTCTCGGTCAGATGGGCCAGTTGTTCGAGCAGTCGGCGGACGGCGGCCCCCGCCTGGGAGAGACCCCGAACCGCGCGACCCGGGCCCGCGGGGCGTTCCGCGGGCGGGATGTTGGACAGCCGCAGCCGAGCACCGGCCTCCCTCAGGGCCTCGGGAGACAGGACCGTACGCCCGGCGATGGCGGCGCCCGCCGTCCCCAGAGCGTCCGCGAGGGCCGTCCGATACGTCGGGTCCGGCGGCTGCGGCAGCAGAAACACCTCGCACAGCGCCAGCACCACCACGCCGAAGGTGAGCCCCGCCAGCCGTAGCCCGAGGGTCTCGGGTTCGTACGGCGGGAAGCAGGCCAGGATGTAGAAGAGCTGGAGTCCCGGCGCCGCCCCGGCCGGGCGCGGCCCCGCGATCGCCGCGAAGGCGAGCAGGAAGCCGACGACGAGCATGCCGAGCACCGCTGCCCAGGTGTCCACGGCCAGTACGGTCCCCAGCGCGACCAGCAGCAGGCCGACAGGCAGTGCCTTGAGCATCACCTCGGCCCGCTGCCGCCCGGACCCGGGGATCGGGGACAGCAGGCCGAGGGAGATCGGCGCGAACAGGGCGTACAGCGCCAGCACCGGTTCTTCGAGCCCATAGACGAAGGTGTAGAAGCCCGCGGACGCGGCGAGGGTCACCCGCACCGACCGATGCAGGATCCGCGCCCGCTCCGCCCCGCCGGTCACGGCAGGCGCCCGCCACGTGGTGCCCGCGAGCCGAGATCCGTCCGCGCGGCCGGCGAAGGTTCAGCCCCCATGAGCACGTTCCTCTCGGGCCGACACCGCCGCGGCGTCGTGGGCCGGCCGGACATGCGATCCACCGCCCATTGTCGGCCGACGCCATGGGCAGCGCAGCCTGACGGGTCCGGACGCGACGGCACACGGCCCGACGCTTGATTCGGGATTCAGGTAAATACGGCCCGGAGAGGGGTCGCATAAGCGCTCCTTTAAGATGCCAAAAGTAGTGATACGGGGCCGAATCAAGCCGTCCATGGGCGATGGGCGGAACGTCGGGCAACTCGTCGTCGCTGCGCCGGGGGCGTCGTCCGCCGGCCCGCGCCCTTGGTGGCGCCGCCTGCCGACGTGCCCGCTGCGGCGCGCCCGTCCCACGCCGAGCAGAGCGTTTTCGGCCCCGACTCTGCCGAGCGGTGTCCTGCGCATCTTGTGAGGCCCGGTGGCCGGCTGCACGATCGGGCTCGCTCGCACAGAAGTCCGTTCCCGGAGCAGTTCACTCAAGGAGGCCCCTGTGACGACCGACCGCCTCAGCCTCAGCCCCGAGGCCGCCCGGCAACTCGCGACAACCACGAAGACGACACCGCAGATGCGCGGGATCACCCCGCGTTATCTCCTGCGCGCCCTTCCTTGGGTCGACGTCGAATCGGGTGTCTACCGCGTCAACCGGCGCCGCACCTACGTCCTCGGCGACGACCGCATCAGCACGCACACCGACGAGGGAAGTCCGCGTGTGGTTCCGGGCGACTTACGCGAGATCCCGTACCTGCGCGAGAGCGATGACGCGCTCCTCGGTCAACTGGCCGACGCCTTCACCGAGACGAGCTTCGACGCCGGGCAAGTGCTCGTCCAGGAGGGCGACACCGCCGAGCACCTGTGGGTGATCGTCCGGGGCCGCGCCGAGAAGCGCGCCGCCGGGCGGTACGGCGACGAGGCGCTGATCCAAGTCATAGGTGACGGGCAGTATTTCGACCTGGAGGCGTGGACCAGGGGCGAGCCCATGCCCTACGCCGTCAAGGCCGTCACTCCCGGCGTCGCCCTGCGCGCGGAGCGTTCCGCCCTCGCCGGGCTCATGGAGCGCGACGAGGCGCTGCACGGGGCGGTGGAGTCGTACACGGCGAGCGGCATGCCCGCACCCGGCAGCGAGGCACCCATCGACCTGAGCGGCGGGCATGTGGGTGAGGTCGACCTGCCGAGCACCTACGTCGACTACGAGGACGTGCCGCGCGAGTACCACATGACGCTCGCCCAGACGCGGATGATGGTGCACTCCCGTGTCGCCGACCTCTACAACGGGCCGATGGACCAGACGCGGACCCAGGCCAACCTGACCGTCCAGGCCCTGCGCGAGCGGCAGGAGAACCTGATGCTCAACCACCCCGACTTCGGGCTCTTCCACAGTGTCCCGGCCGCTCAGCGCGTGCAGGCGCGCACCGGCGCTCCCACCCCCGACGACCTCGACGAGCTGCTCGCGAAGGTGTGGAAGCAGCCCGCCTACTTCGTCGCGCACCCGCGGGCCATCGCCGCGTTCGGGCGCGAGTGTACGCGGCGGGGGGTGCCCCCGGTGACGGACAGCCGGTTCGGCAGTCCGCTGCTGACCTGGCGGGGTGTGCCGCTGCTGCCGTCCGACAAGGTGCCCTGCCCGGGCGTCTCGGGCGAGGCCGCCGGCACCACCGAGATCCTGCTGATACGGGTTGGCGAGGCCGAGCAGGGCGTGGTGGGACTGCGCCCCGCGGCCGTGCCCGACGAGGTCGAACCCGGCCTGTCCATGCGGAACATGGGCATGGACCAGAAGGGCATCACGTCCTACCTGATGACGGCCTACTTCAACACCGCCGTGCTGGTCGACGACGCCATCGCCGTACTCCAGAACGTCGAGGTGTCCAAGTACCATGACTACGCCTGACGTCATGGCGTGGCTGACGCCGACATCAGTGGAACAGAGGGCTGTCGCCGAGTCCGGTACGGCTCTTCCAGGTACGGCGACTCCATGGCCCGGGGCACCCCCGGCCGTCCCCGGTCTCACCCCGCCCGCGCCGCCGTCGGCCATGCCGCCCACTGGTCCCCCAGCGCTTCGGCGCCCACCGGGCCAACCGGGCCAACCGGACCAACTGACGGGATTCACCGCCGAGTTGGTACGGCAGGACTTCCCTGTCCTGCACCGGACCGTCAACGGCCACCCCCTCATCTGGCTCGACAACGCGGCCACCACCCAGAAGCCGCGCCAGGTCATCGAGGCGCTCGTCGCCTACTACGGCGCCACCAACTCCAACATCCACCGCGGGGCCCACACCATGGCGCGCGAGGCCACCGAGGCTTACGAGGCGGGCCGGGCGGCCGTCGCCGACTTCCTCGGCGCCCCGAGCCCGGACGGCGTCGTCTTCGTGCGCGGCACCACGGAAGCGGTCAACCTCGTCGCGCAGACCTGGGGCCGGGCCAACCTCGGGCCCGGGGACGACATCCTCGTGCCGGTCCTCGAGCACCACTCGGACATCGTGCCGTGGCAGATGATCGCCAAGGAGACCCGGGCCCGGCTCGTGCCGGTCCCGCTCACACCGGACGGGGAGATCGACCAGAACGCGTACGCCGATCTGCTGTCCTCGCGCACCCAGCTCGTCGCGATCAGCCACGCGTCGAACGTCCTGGGAACCGTTCCGCCCGTCAAGGAGATGACGGCGCTCGCCCACCGCTACGGCGCCAAGGTCCTGGTGGACGGTGCTCAGGCCGTCGCTCATTTCCCGGTCGACGTACAGGACTTGGACGCGGACTTCTACGCGTTCTCCGGTCACAAGCTGTTCGCGCCGACCGGCATCGGTGTCCTGTACGCGAAGCCGGAACTCCTCGCCGACATGGCGCCGTGGCAGGGCGGCGGCAACATGATCGAGTCCGTGGCCTTCGGGAACACCACGTTCGCGGCCGCCCCGCACAAGATGGAGGCCGGCACCGGACACATCTCCGGAGTCATGGGACTGCTCGCCGCCGTGAACTGGCTGACGTCCCTCGACCGTGAGGCCGTCGCCGCATACGAGGAAGGTCTCATGTCGTATGCGCTCCAAGCCCTTGCCACGGTGCCCGGACTCGAGCTGATCGGATCGGCGGCCGACCGGATCGCGGTGCTCACCTTCACGCTCGCGGGACAGGACCCGGCCACGGTCGCCGACTGGCTCGACCGCGACGGAATCGCCGTCCGCGCCGGTCACCACTGCGCCCAACCAGCCCTCGCCCACTACGGGTTGAACTCGGCAGCGCGCGCGTCCCTCGCGCTCTACAACACGTCCGAGGAGGTGGATCAACTCGTGGCGTCGCTCCGCAGACTGCAACAGAGCGCCTGACCACGGGAGTTGAGTGCTCATCGGGGTCCGTGCGGCCGGAGACGGTCGCACGGACCCCGTTTCTGAGATCTTGGGCGCTTGGACAGCCGACTTGCTGCGTGCCCCCTACAGTGAAGCCCATATGACACTCCTACATGCTCATGACTATGGGGGCGATGGCCCGCAACTCGTTCTCCTGCACGGCTACGGACGGTCGCTCACCGACTGGGCCGCCTCGGCCGCCCTGCTCACCGCCGGGCACCGCGTCCTCGCCGTCGACCTTCCCGGACACGGCCGCTCTCCCGGCATCTCCCCCTGGACCATCCCCACCGTGGTGCGGCACATCGCCGACACGCTCGACGCGCACGGCGTGCCGGAAGCCGTAGTGGTGGGCCATTCCCTCGGCGGACTGGTCGCGGTCGAGTACGCCAGGGCGAACCCGGACCAAGCCCGTGCCCGCGCCGCCGTGAATCTCGACGGCTTCTGGTGGGGACGCGAGTACCCCGACGCCGAACGGGTGAGTGCGGGGCTGCTGGCGTCGGCCGGGGCCATCGCGCCACCCGAGTACCTCGAGGAGCAGGTCACCAAGTCCGCCCGCTTCGGGATTCCCGCCGACCACGCGGAGGCCGCTGCCCGCGCAGCCGCACACCCGTTGCCCGACGGCAAGTGGCAGACACTGCCGGAACGGGCCGCGACGCTCGGGATCCTCGACGAACTCCACAGGCTCGGTGCGCCCGGTGTCGCCACCTGGCTGGACGGGGTCGACTGCCCGCTGCTGCTGGTACAGGCCGGCCGGCGGCTGCCGACCGTGCCTGGCTTGGAATGGTTCGACGAATTCAACGCCCGGTTCGCACGAGGCGTCTCCGAGGAGCTGGCCGCGCTCTCCCGCACCCGGCCGACGATCAGCGTCAACCGGATCGACGCCACCCACCTCATGACCATGGAGACTCCGGAAGCGGTGGCGACACTGGTCTCGGGGTTCGTTCGAGGACTGCCGGACTGAGGAATCCGGCACTGCTGACGAACCCCGTCTTTTCGCCCGCATCAAGCGCCACCTGCTCAACTTCCCTGCTGCCCGGCGCGGTTGGGTGGTCGAGCAGGTCATTCGCCTGGCCGGGGACGCCGACGCCGTCGGTGCGGATACCGCCATGTGCGCCGCCTATTCGGGTGCCTGTGTGCACGTCAGCGCATCTCGCATGTGGGCCGGCGGCATACCTCTGGCGAGCACACACCTACCGAAGGAGACGCTCGTGCGTGCACCCACCCTGTTGGCCGCCACCGTTCTCGCCGGGACCATTCTGCTCGGAGGCGCGGGCCAGGCCCTTGCCTACGACAGCGACGACATGAGTAACGCCGGAGTCGGCAGCAACTCCCCGGCCACATCCGATTTCGGCCAGGGCGCATCTGGCTCCGACCAAGGCCCGTCCGACTTCGGCCAGGACGCGTCCGGCCTCGGTCAGGGAGCATCCGGCCTCGGTCAGGGAGCGTCCGGCATGGACCAGGACGCATCTGGCTTCGATCAGGACGCCTCCGGGTTCGACCGGGCCATCGGCCACTGACCGCTGGGCCGCTGTTTCATTCCCTGCCCCCCACCGTGATGCTCGCGGTGCGGGGCGGGGGACTTTCCCATGCCGTGGAACACCATCGTGGAGCCAGTCATGAAGATCATCGCTGCCGCCGCCCTTGCCGCTGCGGCTGTCCTCACGTCCGCCATCCCCGCCTCAGCAGACGACGGGCCCCTTGACTTCGGCATCTTCCAGGGTGTCAACGACACGTCAGGCTCAGAATCCACAGACTCGAGCCGGACCTGGCCGCCGACAAGCAGCGGGGACAGCGTGTCCGACCCGAGGTCGGCCTTGTCCACGCTGGTGGACAACCTGACATCGCCCAACCAAAGGTGACCAGAATCCGAGCCGCCGGTCAGACTGGGTCAACCGTCGGTGACACGAGGTCACTTGCCTCCCACCGAGGGGGCCGCCGCCTCATGTGAGGATGTGTCGATGGCGTGGCTGAGGAAACGCGGCAGGCGGACGTTCGGGCTCGTGGCGGCGGCGAGTGCGGCGCTGGCGCTGACCGCCTGCAGCCCGGACGCATCCGACGACGGGGACTCCGGGGACCGCGAGGCGAAGTACAAGCGCGTCATCGAAGACCCTCACCCCCGCCCCGCCGACGTCATCGAGGCGGCCGGCGCACCTGCCGGCGTGGTCCGCTCGGACGACGGCTCGCTGCTCCTGACGTACGACGCAGGCAATGTCGAGGACGACGAGGGGCCGGCCGCCTTCGCCTGGCGCATCGTGGACCCCGACGGCCGTACGGTCGCCGAGCACGCGGAACACACGGACGCGGAGGCGGCGCCGGCCAAGTTCAAGGGGGTGCGCGGGGGCTTCGTGCGTGTGCCGCCGGGAGAGGGGGCCGAGGGGGTGTACGCCCTCGACACACGCGGCAAGCGCCACAAGGTCACCGTCACCCAGACCCCGCTGCCCACCCGTCCCGGCGACATCCTGCTCGCCGAAGTGGAGCCGGCCCTCATCTACCGCCCCGCCACGCGCACCGCGGCGCCCCCGGCCGGCGTGCCGGACGACGCCATCAGCCTCGCCGTCGACGAGCGGGGCACAGCCTGGAGCCTGACCCAGCCGCTGACCGAAGACCCCGACCGCGTCGTACGGCAGCGCGACGGCCGCCCCCTTGGCTCCACGGTCGTCCCGAAGCCGTACGCGGGAGGCATCCTCGCGGCGCAGGGTGGCACCGCGGCGTTGTCCCTCATCCGGGGCGAGGGCGTGCGCGGCCTGTTGGTGACGACGGACGGCGGCGGGCACTGGCGGACGGCCCTCGGCGGCGGCATCCCCTGGAAGGACCTGAAGCGTGGCCCGGAGTCACTGGTCCTGGAGCTGCTTGCGGACGGGCGGCTCCTCGTCGGCGAGGAAGGCGGCCGCTACTGGCTCGCCGACGACCGCACCAACAGCGCCTTCCACGAGCTCAAGACGCCGGCGAGATTCACGTCGTTCACCGTCGACGGCACGACGCTCTACGGCATCGCGGACACGACGACGGCGACGTACGACCTGGTGAAGGGCGAAGGGCTGTGGATCTCTCGCGACGGCGGCCACAAGTGGCGGCGCTACGAGCAGCGCGGACAGCGGCCGGCTGTCGGCTGGGTACTCACCGAATCCGAAAAGTGATCCGCAGCGGCCGCAGGCCCGGCCGTCCGGTGGTGTCCAGTACCGCCTCGCCCGGTGCCGCAGCGCGGATGTCCCAGGCGCGGAAGCCCGGATCGGTCTCGTAGTCGACCGGTACGAGGACGATCGCCGTGCCGTCGACGGTGGGGGTGGTCTCTCGCCAACGGCCGGAGAGACGCAGCTGGGTGGTGTCGCCCAGTGAGAGGGTGACGGTGCGGCCCGTGTCGTCCTGGGTGAGGACGGCCGGGGCGGTCGGCACGGGGGTGCCGGTCGTCGCCGCGGGGGTGGGAGTGGGAGTGGGACGGGAAGTGGCGGTATGGGTGGGCGCGGGGGAGCTGTGCGGTGGGGAGTTGTCGGTGCAGGCGGCCGCCGCCACCCCGAGGAGCAGGGTGGCGGCGGCGCGCGGCAGAAGCGTCATCCGTGTCATACGAGCGGGATGTTGATGCAGGTGAGGATGGCTGCCTGGGCGTTGAGCTGCTGACTGGTGGCGTTGGGGTCGAGGCGTACCTTCTCGGCGTTCTGGACGGCCTCCAGGAAGGGGGTGTCCGCCTTCAGGTCGCTGTCGGTGTCGACGAGTTCATTCGGCTCGAAGGCGCCGTTGGCGAAGTTGAGCCAGGCGGCGAGCAGTTGGCGGTCGAGGGAACGCTTCGGATCCAGGAGCAGGTTGAGGAAGAGGACGTCCGCGGCCTTGTCCTGGGTGGACACGTCGACCTTCTCGGAGAACACCGCGCTCGAGTGCTGGACGATCTTCAGATAGCAGTCCAGCGTCTTCTTGCCGAGCCCGGTGAGGTCACCGGTCAGGTATTTGACGTACCAGACGTCGGCGAGCAGCGACAGCGGGGCATTGCCCTGGACGATGACGGGCATCCCGTCGGTCCCCGTACCGCCGTCGTCGTCGCGTGCCGTGAAGGACAGGTCGTACAGGCAGGGCTTGGCGTAGGTGTGGGCCCGGGTGTCCGTCAGGTCGCGCGGCTGGACGCTGGGGCTTCGGGCGGGGTCGGGGTCCGGCGGGTTGACGAGCGAGGTGGTCGTGGCGGCCGGTGTGCCGTCGCCCCACGCCCAGCTCATGGTCTCGTCATCGCTGCCGGGGTCGGTGACCCTGGCGGTGTACCGCTTCTCCTCGCCCGCGTGGACGACGAGTGTCCGCCCGCCCGCGAGCTGCACGGCACCGGTTTTGTCGATGGCGGCGGTCGGGTCGACGTTGGCGACGGTGATCTCGGCCTCGCGGCAGGTGGTGGTGTCGTCGTCGCTGCCGCAGACCTTCACGGTGAAGGTGCCGTTGTCGCCGAAGACGAGCTCACGGCTGAAGGTGAGGGTGGCGTCGGGGCGGCTGTTCTCCAGCTGTCCGGGCAGGGCGACGGGTTTGCCGTCGCCGGGGTCGATGGTGGCGGTGAGCGGGTCGAGCCAGCCCGGGTCGGTGATCGTGCCGGCGACGGTGAGCTTGCCGCCCTCCTCACGCGGGCCCTGGACGGTGAAGGTCACCGTGGGCGCCACGTTGGTGACGGACACGGTCGCCGTGTCGGTGTCGGCCCCGGCGGCGTTGCCGACGCGCAGGCCGACGGTGTACGTGCCGTCCTGGCCGACCCGGTCGAAGAGCGGGCTGACGCCGGTCGCGTCGTCGTAGGCGCCGTCGCCGTCGAAGTCCCAGCTGTAACTGCCGCCGCCACCGGGGACGGTGGAGCCGCTCGCGTCGAGCCTTACGTCGGCGCCCTCCTCGGTGGCGTACGGCCCGCCCGCGTCGGCGGTGGGCCGGCAGCTCGCGGGGTAGTCGGTCGCCGGATTGGCCTGGTCCTGGCTCGGGGAGGTGGCACTCGCGCCCATGCCCCGGCCGGCGAAAACGCCCCACAGCAGGCACTGGTTGGCGCCGCCGTAATTGGCTCGGTCGGCGGCGAGGATACCGTCGCGGGCGTCGAGGAAGTCGGGTGAGGACGGCGTGAGCTTCATGCCGTCGACCATCAGCTGCTCGTGCCGCTGCTTTCCGGTGGCGTATCCGTGCGCGCCGACGAGGGCGGTGCGCATGTCCCACATGGCCGTGGCCCAGATCTCGCCGTCGGAGTGCACTTGGCAGCCGCCGGAGCAGAGGTCCGCGTAGGTGAGGTCGCTGTCGTTGTACGCGACGCTGCGTACGCCGGTGGCCGAGCCGTTGTTGTACTCGCCGTACACCGGGTCGTTCCACATCGACGTCGCCACCGCGTCGCTCCAGCCCTCGCCGAGCGCGCCGGTCTGCTCGCCGTCGCCCATGTCGCCGCCGCCGACGAGCCGGTGGGACAGGCCGTGGCTGTACTCATGGGCGATGGTGTCGCCGTTCATGGCCCGGTGCATGTTGTGGTTGCCGCAGGAGGTACGTCCGACGAAGAGGCGCATGGTCGCGTTCTGGCCGTCGGCGGGGGTGCCGAAGTTGGCGTTGCAGGCAGAGCTCCCACTGGCGTCGAAGTCGACGTACACCTGGACGCGGTCGCCGCCGGCGCCACCGTTGCCGAGGTTGTCCTCCTGGAAGTTGCCCGACGCCTCGTCGAAGCCGAGTCCGTAGAGGTGGTCGTGCATGCGGTTGGTGTAGTAGAAGGCCTGGGTGACGACCGCGTCCCGGTCGGTGGTGAGGTCGGTGCCGCCGCTGGTGCGGAAGGCGTCCGTGAATGTGTAGTTGAAGTGCTGGTACGCCGGGTCTCCGGCGGCCGGTGTCTGGGGCTGGTAGCCGAGCGTCCCGTCGCCGTCGAGGTCCTGGGAGACCTCGGCGTTGTTGCCGGTGGTGACCCGGCCGGTGACCCAGGAACGGCCCAGGCCGCTGAAGGGGACGATCGTCGCGCTGCCGAGGGTCGGGTTCTGACCGGTGAAGACACGGCCCTCAGGGCCTTCGTTGCTGGTCAGGTCGGTGCGCAGGAGGACGGTGCCGTTCCCGGCGTCGACGACGGTGTCGTACAGGTGCTTGTTGTCGGCGGTGAGTGTGGTCCGCCAGGCCGGTCGGGCGGTGCCGTCGGCCAGCGGGAAGGTGACCCGCGTGGCGGTGGCGGTACCGGGCGGGGTGGCGGTGCCGACGGAGGCCGCGGCCCGGTCCAGCGCGTCACCCTTGTCGAGGGCGACCGTCCCGGTGGCACGGGCCTCCGGGACGAGGCTGCCGGTGACGGTGAGGATACGGCCGGCCTTGTCGACGGCGACCGAGAGGCGGGCGCCGTGGACGGGGACACCCCGGTCCCTCTGGCCGATGAAGACGTGCCGTACGCCGTTGTGCTCTGTGCGGTACGACTTGACGACCTCGAGGGCGTCCAACTCTGCGGCGGAGAGGCCGTAGAGGTCCGCGTGGTCGCGTATGTGGTCCAGTGCGAGGGTGCGCGGGTCGGCGGTACTCGTGCCCGTGAGGGCGTTGCGGCCCTGCGGAGTGATCCGCTTCGGCGTACCGAACCGGCTCCAGCGGATCGCCGTGCCGTCGAGTTCCTGTGCGGCGCGCAACTGCCCGGCCGTGGGCGGGACGCGCTTGTCACCGCGTACGTCGATGTTCCGGTACGGCAGATCCCGATGTTCCTGGGCGGCCGGTGTCTTCTGCGTCCTTGGATCCTCGCCGGCGTCGGCGGCCGACGACGGTGTGACCGTGACCGCCGGCAGTGCGAGCAGGACCGCTCCGATGAGCAGTGATCGTGCGCGTCTCGATAAGCGTCTGGGTGGCATGCCCTCTCCCCCGTCCGTTGGCTTCCTGACTTCGGACCGAGGACACGGTACGTGCGCATGACAAGTCGGGGAAGAGTGCGTGCTGCCCCGCTCAGGCGGGCACGATCACCTGACGTCGACGAAGTCGCCGACTGCCGTGGACGGGCCGGTGGTAGCGGTGCCGGTGAAGAGGTAGCGGAAGTAGCCGTCGGTTGTGGCCTTGGTGGTGGTCTGCAGAGTGCCGTTGCTGCCAGTGGTGATGGTCTTCAGGGTGGTGTAGGTGGTGCTGCCCTTCTTGCGGAACTGCAGCTGGACCGACCGGCCCTGGTAGCCGGTGTAGGTGCCGCTCTCCCAGTTGGCGCGGGTCAGCTTGCCGGTGACCGTGATGGTCCTGCCCCTCTTCACCGGCTCGGGCGAGGCGTTGACCGTCACCTTGGCGTACCGCTTGAACTGTGCCGTGCCCGCGACGTCGACGGCTGTCCAGTCGTCGTTGGCGTCCTGCGCTTCGGCGAGCACATTCCAGGTGCCGGCCAGCCCGTTGTGGTCGAAGTCCCGCGCGGCGTCCACACCGAAGCTCATCTTGCAGGTGGAAGTGGTGTGTTCGGTGGGCGACACGGTGCACGTGCCCGCGGGCGGGTAGGTCGGCAGGATCCCGTCGGCGTCATCGGTGTTGGGGCCGTGCCACAGATAGGCCCAGGACGCGGCAACACCGTCCGGGTCCGTGGCCGTCCACGTAATGGTGACGGTCTTTCTGGTGGTCAGGCCGAGCACGATGTCCTTACCGCCGTTGACGACGACGTTCGAGAACGTCGTGTCACTGGACGCGGCCGCGGTGCGACCCGCCGCTTGGGCTGCTGCCGGAATCACCGATGCGGAAAGGGCGGTCGCAAGGGATACGACAGCGACGGCAGGGCGGATGCGCATGGAGTCCCCCTTAGGGATTCGTCGGGCTCCCCGCTCCTCACGGCGAAGCCTGATGAGGTGTCACGCTGGCTAGACCCGTCAGGGAGCGTCCCGGTTGTACCGCCAGGGCGTTCCCATTCGAACCGTGCGAGGACACAACCCCGGCTGCCCACTGCCCGACGCTGAGCAGCCGCTGAGGCTCGACGCGCTCGGAGTGACCCCGGGGCACGGCCCCGGCGGGGCCGTGCCGCAGGGGCCTCAGGATGTGGGCTCGGCCAGCTGCGGCTCCAGCCGCACTTCGGTCACGCTCACACCTTCCGGAGCGCCGAACGCCTCAACCATCACGCCGCTGTTGATGTCGGTGACTTCCAGAGCCAAGTGCTCGGCCCCCACGCGCAGGTCGAGCCTTGCCACGGGCTCGCCCGAGAAGTCCGGCATGCGGTGGATCCGCGCCGCCGGGTAGCGCAGGCTCGTCAGCTTGTCCAGCAACTCCGCGTAGGTGTCCGTGTCCGTCCCCGAGAATGCCCTGCTGATGCGCAGTTGGTGCCTCTGGGCGGCGCACTCCTCCGACGCGGTCAGCGGCACCGGGTCGACCAGGACGGGCAGGGTGGTGTCCGGGGTCGGCTCCGCTGCCGTGGTGTCGGCCACGGAGGCCGACGCCACGTCATCGACGCCGCTGGAGACGTCCGGGGCACAGCTCTGCGAGATGAGATCCGCCATCTCGAGGAACCGCGCCTCCGCGTCGTCGTCGCTCGTCGCGACGGTGCTGACGGTGCTGACCTGGGAGGTCTCATCGGCGGTGGCGTTCTGCGTGCCGAAGCCGGCCAGGACGACGACACCGCCGAGCGTGGCCGCCAGCAAGGACTTCGGAAGGAAATTCGATCGCATGTCCGTACCGTGCAGGCTGCTGACCACCGCCCACATGAGTACCCGTACTCAATCCATTGGATATCAGCCCGCGAACCGCCCTCTCAGAACGCGGAGTTGGCGAACCAGTGGGCCAGCAGGTGCTCGTCCCCCTCGTGGGCAAAGGCCTCTGCCTCGTGCGGCAGTCGGCCGTAAACGAGGAGGAGCAGGTCGGCCGCGGTTCCCTGGACCGTCGCGTCGGTGGCGGCCGTGGTCGGGTGGGCCGTGTCGAGCCCGAAGCTGTCGGGCCGCAGGCGGACGACCCAGCTCTCGTCCCCGTCGGTCGCACGGAAGCGGATGGTCTTGTCGGGGCCGCGCAGGTTGGCCACGTCGGGGGCGAAGAAGGTGGCGGAGGGCAGATTGACGAGGAACTCGTCGATCCCGTCGACCGCGAGCGGGCGGTCGATCGCGGGCCGCAGGCCGAGTGCGAGCTCGGCGTCAACCCGGTGCAACAGGGTCTCGAAGAGCATCCGGCGTGCCCAGAATCGGGCGTACTGGTCGGCGCCCCATGCCCACATCGGCAGGTTCGGGTCGGTTGCCGCGAAGGCGTCCGCGGCCACGGTCGCGCTCTCCGCCAGCCAGTCGGCGTATCCGTCCTGCTGGTCCGGGAGCCGAAGGTCCACTTCACGCTTGCGCGGGGGTTCCTGGATGCGCGCCCGCAACAGGACCGAGAACCAGCGCTGGACGCTGCCGGTGTGCTTGACCAGGTCGGCCAGCGTCCAGTCGGGACAACTGGGCACCGCTGTGACCAGGTCGGCGTCCTTGACCGCTGCGACGAACCGGGCAGTCTCCACCGCGACCGCCGTGCGGTGATCGACGTGGTGGGGGTGGTCGGACTTCTTCATCGTGACATGCCTTTCGGAGAAACTGCGGGTTCAACCGGACGGCTGGTTCGGCTCGTTCGGCTGGTTTGGCTGGTTACGCCTGGCGAGGAGCACGGTCACACGAGCTCGGCACCGGCTTCCGCCTCCGACGACCCCACCGTCCCGGAGTCCGCGACCTTCCTCGGCACGGGCGTACGAGGCGCGTGCGCCGACTTGATGCCGACGAGGGCCACGGCGACCACCAGACCGAAGGCCACTCCGGCGATCACGAAGCTCATCGTGAACTGGCTCTCCTGGGGCAGCGCGGGCGCTCCGTCCGGAAGCGCAATGGTCTTCGACGCCAGCAGCGAGGTGATCACCGCGCTCGCGACGGCGCTGCCCACCGAGCGGGAGATGGAGTTGATGCCGTTGGCGATGCCGGACTGGTGGGCGGGGACGCCGGCGACGATGAGCGCGGGCATGGCGGCGTAGCCGAAGCTGATCGCCAGGCCGATGACCATGCCCGCACCGATCACCGAGGCCGTCGCATCGTGCGCGACGCTCAGCCACGTGAAGCCGAGCACTCCGAAGGCGGCCCCGGCGGCCAGGGTGAAGCGCGCGCCGAGTCGACGCACCAGTACGCCGCCGAACTGGGCGCCCACGAGCGAGACGAGTGTGGTCGGAAGCAGGTACACCACGGACGCTTCGAGCACGGAAGCGCCGAAGCCGTAGCCTGCGACGTCCTCGGGCATCTGGACGAGGTACGAGACGCCGATGAACTGCGCGAACATCGCAAAACCCAGCAACAGCCCGGCCAGGTTGGTGAAGAGAACGGGCCGGTGGACGAACATCTTCATGTCCACCATGGGTTCCTTGACCCGGTTCTCGGCGACGACCCACACCGCCGCCATCACGACCGCCCCCGCGAAGGAGCCGAGCGTACGGCCGGACGTCCACCCCCACTCGTGTCCCTGCGAGACGGGCAGAAGCAGCAGCATCAGCAGCATCGCCAAGGTGACCGCGCCCAGCCAGTCCGTCCGGCCGCCCGTCGTAGTCCGGGAAGCGGGCACTACGAACAACACACCTGCCAGCGCCACCACCGCGAGCACCACCGCGAGCCAGAAGACCCGGTGGTAGTCGGGGTCGGAGCCGCGGGTGAGGAGTCCCGCGCCGACCAGCGCGAGCCCGCTGCCGAACGCGAGCGTGCCGCTGACCAGGGCCATGGCGCCATGCAGCTTCTCCGGCCTGATCTCTTCGCGGAGGATGGAGAGGGCCAGCGGAAAGATCGCGGTTGCCGCACCCTGCATCACTCGGCCGACGATCAGCCATGTCAGCGAGGTGGTGGTGGCGGCGAGCACCGAGCCCGCGATCATCACGAGCAGAACGCCGACGAGGGTGGGCTTCTTGCCGTGCTGGTCGCCGAAGCGGCCGAGCAGCGGGGTGAAGACCGCGGCCGACAGAAGCGTGGCGGTGGTCACCCAGCTGACGCTTGCCGTGGTGGCCCGCAGCTCGCTCTGGATGATTCCCAGGATCGGGACCACCAGCGTCTGCATCATCGAGACGACCATCGCGGCAAGGCCGAGCACGAGGACGACCGCGGCGTCCGCTGACTGTCGCCGGGGCGCCGTGTGCTGCGCGTGAGGCACGAATCTCTTCCCTACGTGAGAGCTCGACGAACTACTTGAGAACATCGAAGCTTGAGAACTTCAAGCAATAGGCGAGACCGTAGCCACCGATATTTGAGATCGTCAAGTTTTCGGGCGTAGGGTGGCGTGCATGACAGCACCTTCCCGCGTCGACACCGCCCGGCTCATGGAGCTGCTCTCGGTATCCCTGGCCGCCTACTACGGCGACTTCACGGTCGCCGCCGCGAGCGAGAACCTCACGGCCAGCCAGGGCAAGACACTGAACGTGCTGCGCCGGGGCCCCGCCTCCATGAGCGTGCTGGCCACCACGCTGACCTGCGACGCCTCCAACATGACCGGGATCATTGACCGGCTGGAGAAGCGCGGCTTGGTGCGCCGCGAGCCCAGCCCCTCGGATCGGCGCGTCAAGAACGTCCTGCTCACCGAGGAGGGCGAGCGGGTCATCGACGTGATCCGCGGGAAGATGCACAACACGCTGGCCGGCCTGAGCAGGCTCAGCGAGCAGGAGCAGGACACCCTGTACGGGCTGCTGGAGCGCGCCTTCACCGCGCAGCCCGCTGCTGCCTGACCCTCAGGTCACTTCCGGCACGGAGGGCCGGCCGTACGCCCCGATCCGCAGGGCGCCCCGATCCACAGGGCGCGTCGCGACCTACGGGCGTACGGGCCGGCCCCCTCCCCTTCTCAGGCGCCGACAGGCTTGCCCGGACCGGGGACGGTACGGAAACGGAACGGCTCCGGGTCGCGGCCGGGCTGGATGAACCAGCACTCCCCCGTGCCGTCGCCGGTGACGATCCGCAGCACCGTGTCCGCCACGACCTGAGCCGGGATGACGGGCAGTCCCTGCGCGGAGAGCATGTCGCGCAGCGGATCGATGATCCGCGACTCCGCGAAGCCGGGGCAGACGGCATTGAAGCGCACGTTCTCCGGCGCAAGAGCCGGTCCGAGGGAGCGGGCGAGTCCTACGACCGCGTGCTTGTTGGCGGCGTACAGGGGATCGAGCGGTACGGCGGCCAGGCCCGCCAGCGACGCGGTCGCCACGATCGCCCCTCCCCCGCGGGCCCGCAGCGCCGGCAGCACCGCATGGGTGCCGAAGACCACGCCGTCGAGGTTGGCTCCCATCGCGCGGCGGTAGCGTGCCAGGTCGAAGTCCTCGCCGAGGCCGCATCCGGTCGCCACTCCGGCGTTGAGCAGCGCGATGTCGACGCCGCCGCACTGCTCCTGAGTGAAGTCCACCAGCGCGCGGTTGGCGTCGGGGTCGGAGACGTCACAGGCGCGGAAATGGCCGCCGACCAGGTCGGCCACCTCGCGGCCGCCCCGCGCGTCGAGGTCCGCGACGACCACGCGCGCCCCAGCCCCCGCCAGCGTCAGCGCCGTGGCCCGGCCCAGTCCACTGGCACCGCCGGTGACGATCGCCACCTTGCCCTGGAGCGCAGCGCCGTCCACCTGTCCCGGCCGGGCGGCGGCGTGGCTCTCGGCGGCGCTCATGCCAGCTCCAGGACGAGCTTGCCGACGTTCTCCCCGCGGAAGAGCATCCCCAACGTCTCGGGGAAGTCGTCCACGCTCCCCCTCACCACATGCTCCTTGACCTTGATGCGGCCGGCACCGATCCAGGCGGAGATCTCCTGGGCTGCCGCCGCGTAGCGCTTGGCGTAGTCGAAGACGACGAAGCCCTCCATGCGGGCGCGGCGCACCAGCAGCGAGAGGTAGTTGGACGGGCCCTTGACCGGTGTGGCGTTGTTGTACTGGCTGATCGCACCGCAGACCACGACCCGCGCATGCATCGCCAACCGCGTCAGGGCCGCGTCGAGGATGTCCCCTCCGACGTTGTCGAAGTAGACGTCGATGCCGTCGGGGGCCTCGCGGCGCAGCGCCTTCCTGACGTCCTCCGCGCGGTAGTCGATCGCCGCGTCGAATCCCAGTTCGTCGATGAGCATGGCGCACTTCTCCGGCCCTCCGGCGATGCCCACGACCCGGCAGCCCTTGGCCTTGGCGATCTGGCCGGCGATGGTGCCGACCGCCCCGGCCGCACCCGACACCACGACGGTCTCGCCGTCCTTCAGTGCCCCGACGTCCAGCAGGCCGAAGTAGGCGGTCATGCCGGGCATGCCCAGCGCCCCGAGGTAGGTCGAGGGCGGGGCGAGAGAGGTGTCGATCTTCAGGGCCCCCTTGCCGTCGGAGACCACGTACTCCTGGACGCCGAACGTGCCGACCACGTGATCGCCCGGCTGGAAGTCGGGGTGGTTCGATGCGGTGACCTCGATGACCGATCCGGCGCGCATCACCTCGCCGATGCCCACCGGCGGCAGGTAGGAGGGACGGTCGTCCAGCCAGCCCCGCATCGCCGGGTCCAGGGAGATGACCCGCGTCCGGCCCGCGAATCGGCCCGGCCCGGGTTCGTCGACGGGCCCTGCAAAGTGCTCCCAGTCATCGGGCTTGACCTCGCCCACAGGGCGGGCTGCCAGACGGATCTGGCGGTTGGTCGCAGACATCGCGCCTCCTGTCGTTCACGGCTTCGCGACAGGGTACCGACCAGTAGGTATGTCGAGGTGTGCGACGTTCACCACACCCCCGCCCCGGGGGGCAACCGCCTCGACCCCGAAACGTGATCGCCTGCAGACTTACAGCCATTCCAACCAGTCGGTATGGTACGCCGCCTGGAGCGTTCCTCCTCGTTCGCCTCCACGAATCCGAGCCCTATCCGAGCCGCAGTGGAAGGCCAGGAGATGACATACGCCGACGACAACCAGTACCCACCCTCAGGACCCACGGGATGGCTGCCGCCCCGGACCGAGCCGCGGTCGTACGGACACCACGCCCCCGGATACGGCCGGTATGGGCAAGCCGCTTGGGGCGAGCCGTACGGGCAAGCTGCTTGGGACGAGCCGTACGGGCAAGCTGCTTGGGACGAGCCGTACGGGCAAGCCGCTTGGGACGAGCCGTACGGGCAAGCCGCCTGGGACGAGCCGTACCGGCCCGAGACCCACGGGCGCGCTGAAGACCTCGCCGCACTGCGCTCGGCCTACCGTCTGCTCCGCCGCGTCTCCACGCTCACCGCGCTCGGCTCCTTCGTGGTGTACGTCGTGCTGTCCTGCTATGCGCCCGGCCTGATGGGGGCCGAGATCGCCGGTGAGCTGAGCCTGGGAATGGCCCTGGGGATCCTCCAGCTCGTCGTCACTTTCGCGGCGGTCTTCTGGTACGGACGCAGCGCACAGCGCTCGGTGGATCCGTTGGCCCACGCCGTCCGAGACCGAGCGGTCCCCACCGGCCGGAACGCGGGGATGGCGAGATGAACGACTTCAGCTCCGGGACGCAGGCCGTCGTCCTCGTCCTGTTCACCACGCTGGTCACCGTCACGCTGCTGATGTGCGTGATGGCGGGACCGGACCGCGACGACCTGACGAACTTCTACACCGGCTACCGCTCGCTCACCCCGCTCAAGAACGGCCTGGCGATCGCGGGCGACTACATCTCGGCGGCCACGGTGCTGAGCACCACCGGCATCATCGCGCTCGCCGGATACGACGGCTATGTCCTCGCGGTCAGCACGGCCCTGTCCCTGGTGCTGCTGATGTTCCTGCTGGCCGAACCCCTGCGCAACGCGGGCAAGTTCACCATGGGCGACGTCCTGGCCCGCAACATGCCCGGACGTGCCGTACGCGTCGCGGCCTGCGTGGTGACGCTTACGGCGACCTTGCCCTTCCTGGTCGTCCAGCTCTCCGGGGCCGGGTCGCTACTCACCTTCATCCTGGACATCCCGCACGGGGCGGGTGCCAGGACGGCATGCATCGTCATCGTCGGCAGCTTGATGATCATTTACGCGGCGCTCGGCGGCATGCGGGGCACCGCACTCATCCAGATGATCAAGATCGTGCTCCTGCTCGGCACCAGCCTCGTCGTCGCCGCTCTGGTGCTGAACCGCTTCGACTGGAGCCCCGGAGACGTCCTCAGGGCGGCTCAGCAGGGCAGCGGCGCGGGCCCCGCCTTCCTCCAGCAGGGCCTGCAGCTGGGCACCTCGGGCGTGGACCGGCTGGACTTCGTCAGTCTCCAGATCACCGTGGTCCTCGGCGTGGCCTGCCTGCCGCACATCACGATGCGCCTGTATTCCGCGCAGGACGTGCCGGCCGTGCGCCGCTCCATGTCGTGGGCGGTGGGCACGGTCACCACGTTCTGCCTGCTTGTGATCATCATGGGTACGGGCGCGGCAGCACTGGTGGGATCGCAGTACATCACCGCGGCCGATCCGCACGGCAGGACGTCGGTGCTCATGCTGTCGCAGGTGCTCGGCGGAGCCCCCAACTCCGCAGGCATGACCATTCTCTACTCGGCCGTGGCGGGCATGGTGTTCATCACCCTGCTGTCGTCGGTCGCAGGGATGACCCTGGCCGCGGCGTCGTCCCTCGCCCACGACCTGTTCGCCCATGCGGCGCGGCGGGGACAGGCCAAGCCGCAGACGGAGATGACGGTGGCGGCGTGGACAAGCGTGGCTGTCGGTTGCGTTGCCATCTGCCTCTCCACCCTGGTCCAGAACTGGGACGTCGGCGTGCTGACCACCCTGGCCGTCTGCACAGGGGCATCGGCGGTGGCACCCGCGCTCACCTACTCACTGTTCTGGCGGGGGTTCACGCGCACCGGCCTGCTCGCCACCCTCTACGGCGGCGCGGCCTGCGCGTTGCTGCTCATGGTGTTCTCCAAGGCCGTTTCGGGCACGCCCTCCGCGGTCTTCCCCAACGCCGACTTCGCGCTGTTCCCCATGCAGTCCACCGGGCTGGTCTCCATCCCGTTCGGCTACCTGGCGGGGTGGCTGGGCAGCCGTCTGGACCACCTGCGCCGCCCCTCCGAAAGCCACGAGAACCGTCGGCTGTACGAGGAGAGCGAGGCCCGGCTGCTCGCGGCAGCCAAGTGACGGCGTCGACGGAAGGCGCCCCACCCCACGCCGGAACCCCGGCACGGCCTGAGACGGTCAAGCCGGGGTGCCGGTGAGTGGTTGTTCGGTCCACACGGTCTTGCCCTCGCGGCTGTAGCGGGTACC
Organism: Streptomyces cyaneus; assembly: GCF_004028635.1. Classification (GTDB taxonomy): domain Bacteria; phylum Actinomycetota; class Actinomycetes; order Streptomycetales; family Streptomycetaceae; genus Streptomyces; species Streptomyces cyaneus. The sequence continues at coordinate 668,811 of NZ_RQJW01000003.1, forward strand.
CCAGCGTTCGGCCATCTGGGCCACCAGGAACAGGCCGCGCCCGCCCTCGTCGGTGGTGCGGGCGCGGCGCAGGTGGGGTGAGGTGTGGCTGGTGTCGCTGACCTCGCACACCAGAGTCCGTTCCCGGATCAGCCGCAGGGTCGCTGGGCCGCCGGCGTACCGATAGACGTTGGTGACCAGTTCGCTGGCGATCAACTCGGTGGTGAACGCCAGGTGCTCCAGACCCCATTCGGTCAGTTTCGCCGAGGTCAGCGCCCGGGCGCGGGCTGCGCTGGCGGGCTCCAGCGCCAGCTGCCAGGAGGCCACATCCTCCGGTGGCAGCATGCGCGTCCGGGCGATCAGCAGTGCGACGTCGTCGCTGGGGCGCGACGGCACGAGCGAGTCGACGACCGCTTGGCATGTTCGTTCCAGGGCGTCCGCCGGGCGGGTGAGTGCCGCACACAGCTTGGCCAGCCCGATGTCGGCATCGATGTGGCGTTCGCAGATGAGTCCGTTGGTGTACAGGCACAGCAGGCTTCCCTCGGCCAGTTCCATCTCCCGGGCCTCGAAGGGCAGGCCGCCCAGGCCGAGTGGTGGGCCGGCGGGCAGGTCGAGTGGAGCCACCTGTCCGTCCGGCGCGGTGACCACCGGCGGCGGATGGCCGGCGCGGGCCATGGAGCACCGCCGGGAGACCGGGTCGTACACGGCGTACAGGCAGGTGGCGCCGACGACCTGCTCACCCACGGGCCGCTCGCCGGCTGCTTCCTGCTCGGCCGCCAGCAGGAGGACCAGGTCGTCCAGGCGGGAGAGGACCTCGTCCGCTTCCAGGTCGAGGCTGGCGAGCGTATGCACCGCGGTACGCAGTCGGCCCATGGTGGCGGCGGCGTGGATGCCGCGTCCCACTACGTCGCCGACAACGAGGGCGACCCGCGCCCCTGAGAGCGGAATCACGTCGAACCAGTCGCCGCCCAGGCCCGGGGCCGCGCTGGCCGGCAGGTACCGCAGGGCCACCTCGACGGCCGACTGGTCCGGGACCCCCCGGGGCAGAAGGCTGCTCTGCAAAGTGAACGCGGTCTGCTGCTGCTGGGTGAAGCGCCGGGCGTTGTCGATGGCGACGGCGGCACGCGAGGCGAGTTCCTGGGCGAGGGTGAGATCGTCCGCCTCGAAGGGTTCGGGGCGGCGCGAACGCCACAAGGTCATCACGCCGAGCACCATGCCGCGTGCGGCAATGGGTACGACGATCAGTGAATGGACGCCCGGGTCCGGAGCGTGGGCTCCCTGATGGCCTTCCGTCGAGAGCCGGTCGGGCGGGAGCACCGGTTCCAGGACGGGCCGCCCTTCGGACAGGCACCTGGCCTGGGGTGAGTCGGGCGCGAACTCCACCGGCGCGCCATGGGGGTGGGGCGGGCCGGGTTGCTGGGCACCGACGCTGCTGGCCCCCAGCCGTACGACGGGCCCCGCCAGGGCCGGTGCCAGTTCCTCGCCGCGCGTCACCGGCTGGAGCAGGTCGACCGACGCGTGGTCGGCGAGGTGGGGCACCATCACCTCGGCGAGCTCCCGGGCGGTCTCCGCCACGTCGAGGGTGGTTCCGATACGGCTGCCGGCCTGGTCGAGGAGCGCGAGCCGGCGCTGGGCCCGATGACGGTCGGTGATGTCCTCGATCATCTCGGCCACACCCAAGATGCGGCCGGCGGGATCCTCCATCCGGAAGGACGAGACGAGGGCGACCCGTTCCCGTCCCGGATCCTGCTGCAGGCGGACGAACTGCTCGGAGTAGACGAGCGGTCTCCCGGTCTCCATCACCTGGCGCACCCGGTCCACGGCCTTGCGTGCGTCGGCGGGGATGAGCATCTGCCCGCTGGGCATCCCCTCGAAGAGCGCCGCCGGGACGCCGCTGAAGCGTTCGATGGCCCGGTTGACCTTGAGAAGCCTCAGGTCGGTGCCGTGCACGACCAGGCCGATCGGGCACTGGCGGTACAACCCGTCGAGAACCGCGCGGTCCCTCTGCCACTCCAGGACGTCCGCCGCGAGTGCCCCGGCCAGAAGCCACTCACGGACCTGGCCGTCGCGTGAGAACGCATGGGCCCTGAGCCCCATCTCCACGAGCCGTCCGTCGCGGTGCCGCACCTTCAGCACTCCGAACCAGCCGCCGGCTCTCCTGCACTTCGCCGCGGCCTCCTTGGCAGCCGGCAGCTCGCGAGGGCCGACAAGGACCTCGAAGGCCCGACGACCGATCACGGCCGTGTCCGGATACCCGAGCAGTTCCTGCGCCCGCCGGTTCCATCCGACCACGACTCCCTGGTCGTCGAGCGCCGCCAGGGCGACGAGATGCAGGGCAAACGGATCGTCGTGGCTTTCGCTGAACTCCGTCATCCGCTTCTCCACCGCTGTGCCGGGACAGTGGCTCGGCATTCCCCAAGGAACGCTGACCTGCTGATGCCATCTAAGTCCATTGAAACCCGGAGCGGGCCAGGGCCTCGACCGTCGCACGGCACGGCGTGGCGGACACGTTCGACGCCCATGGGCTGTCGCACGGTGCCGCCGGCTCACTTGGCCAGCGGGCCGAACTCCTCGCGGGTGTCCACCGGCTTGCCGAACAGCTGCCACCGCTCGCCCTTGAACCGCATCAGCTGCATCGTCTCGAGCGGGAAGGCGTCGTCGTGGCCCGTGGACAGGGTGACCCCGGGCAGCAGCAGGCCCACCTTCACGACGGCGCTCACCGGGCCTTCCGGGAGTGGACCGAGACGCCGAGGTACACCTCGGCGACCTGCCCGTCCTCCCGTATCTGCTGAGCCGGTCCGGACAGCACCAGGCGGCCGGCCTCCAGTACGTGCGCCCGGTGCGCGACGTCCAGCGCGAGCTGGGCGTTCTGCTCGACGACGATCACGGTGGTGCGTTCCTCCTCGTTGACGGCACGGACGATCTCGAACAGCTCGCGCGTGACCAGCGGGGCGAGACCCAGGGACGGCTCGTCCAGGAGCAGCAGCGAGGGCCGCAGCATCCGTGCCCTGCCGATGGGGAGCATCTGCTGCTCACCGCCGCTGAGGCTGCCGGCGGCCTGACGCGAGCGCTGGCGCAGTTTGGGGAAGTGGCCGTAGATCCGTTCCAGGTCGGCCGCCACGGCCGCGCGCTCGGCACGGCCGCGCCATCGGCGACCGGTGCGCAGGTGGGCGCCGATGCGCAGGTTCTCCTCGGCGGTCAGCTCGTTGAAGGTCAGGCGTACGGCATCGGGCCGCGCTCGCCGATGATGGCGGTCGTGGCGGTGTGCGTCGGCGGCACCCGCACCGGGGACCTCACGTCGGCCGAGCACGGGTATGCCACCAGCGCGTCGATCAGCGTCGCCGGGCCCTGGGCCGGCAGGACCCTGGTCGTGGTGCGCCACGAAGAGGTGGTGGCCGTGCCCGTGGTGCGGGCCGGCATGAACGCGGACGACATATGCGCCCACTTCGAGGCCGTGCAGCGGCGACTCGCACGGGACGGAACCATGCTGTCCATGGGCATCAGCACCGTCGCCCGGGGAGCGTGCGAACTGCCGGGCGCGTACGAGGAGGCGCGGGCCGCCCTCGACCTGGTGCCCAGCGGGGGCGGGGTGTGGCGGCGCTGCCGCGGCTGTCCCCGTTCGACTACCTGGCGCTGCGCGACCTCGCCCGCCAGCTGGTCGATCCCCGGGTGCGGGCGCTGCTGGAGGAGGACCGCAGGCGCGGCGACACGCTGGCCGCCACCATACGGGCCTTCGCGGAGGCCGACCTCAATCTGCGGCTGGCCGCCGACCGGCTGCGGGTGCACCACAACACGGCGCACTACCGGTTGCGCCGGATCGAGGAACGCACCGGCCGCAATCCGCGCCGGATCGCCGACCTCCTGGAACTACTGGTCGCCCTCGCCATCCGCGACGGCGCCGGGGAAGGTGAGGATTGCCCGTGAGCGGCATCGTGGAGTCCGCCGGGACCGACGCGACACGTCAACTGCCCGACGGGCAGGGGGACATGGGCCTGCCGGAGGAGCACGCGGAACAGAGCCGAACGGTCCGGCGTACGCTGCTGGACGCGGCGCTGGACGTGTTCACCGAGCGCGGCTACACCGACGCCGGCCTTACCGAGATCGCGGCGCGCTCCGGCATCCCGGTGGGCACCCTCTTCCAGCACTACGGCGGAAAACGAGGGCTCTACCTCGCCCTGTGGGAGGAGTTCCGGGAGGAGCAGGAGCGCCGGACCGCGGCCACGCTGGCCGACGAGCGCGGCCGTGGTGTGGACGACCCGATCGCTCTGTTCGTGGCGGGAACCAGGGCATATCTGGAGGGTGTCTGGGACAATCGCAGGCTCGGCATGCTCCTCGTCGAGGACGACGGCCCCGCGGGCTTCGACGCGCTGCGCCGCCAGTGGGATCGCGCCTGGGTACGGCGCAACGCCCGCCTACTGGAGGTGGACGAGCGGCGACGCGCCGGCCGGGTCCGGGTGAGCGTACTGACCACCGTCATCGGAGGGGCGGCACGCGAGCTGGGCGATTGCCAGGATGAGACGGAGGCCAGGGAGATAGTGGACGAGGTGTGCGGCATCCTCATCCATCTGTCGGCACCGCCCGGCCCGTGACCAGCAGAAGAAGAGGAGTCGCCAGCCATGTCCCTCGCCCGCGTCCACAACTTCTCCATCTCGCTCGACGGCTTCGGCACCGGTGAGGGCCTGAGCCGTGAAGAGCCGTTCGGCCACGCCGGGGAAAGGCTGCACGAGTGGATGTTCGCCACCCGGTGGTGGCACGAGATGACCGGCGGGTCCGGCGGGTCCGGCGGCCTCGACGACGCCTTCGCGCGGCAGTTCGCGCCCGGGATCGGCGCCGAGATCATGGGTGCCGGGAAGTTCGGCTATCCCGGGTGGCACGACGACAAGGAGTGGAAGGGGTGGTGGGGGCCCAACCCGCCCTTCCATACCCCGACCTTCGTCCTCACGCGCCATACACGCCCGTCGATCGAGATGGAGGGCGGCACGACGTTCCACTTCCTCGACACTTCGCCCGCCGAGGCGCTGGAGAGGGCCCGCCAGGCCGCGGGCGGCCAGGACGTACGCATCGGCGGGGGCCCCACCGTGATCCGCGACTTCCTCGCCGCCGGGCTCATCGACCATCTGCACGTCGTGGTGACCCCGGTCCTGCTCGGCCGGGGCGTACGCCTCTGGGACGGACTGGAGAGCCTGGAGCAGGACTACCAGGTCGAGGCCACCTCCTCGCCCAGCGGAGTCACGCATGTGACGTTCACCCGTTCGGGCCTCTGAACGGGACGGCGTCGCCGAGGAGTTGGCCGCCGTCGATCACCATCGTCTCGCCGGTGATCCAGCTCGCCGCGTCCGAGACGAGAAAGGCGACCGCCGACGCGATGTCGGCAGGCTCCCCGATGCGCCCGAGTGCCGTCGAGGCGGAAACGGCCTGCTCGTGCTCCTTCCACAGGGCCTCGGCCAGCTTGGTGCGCACCACACCCGGTGCCACCGCGTTGACGCGGACCTTCGGCGAGAGTTCCAGGGCCAGTTGCTTGGTGAGGTGGATCAGTGCGGCCTTCGAGGCGTTGTACAGACCGATGTTCGCCTCGAAGGCCATGCCGCCGACCGACGCGGTGTTGACGACCGCGCCGCCGTGCTCGCCCATCCAGGCCCGGGTGGCGAGTCCCGTCCACAGGACAGGAGCCCACAGGTTCACGTCAAAGGTCTTGGCGAACCGGCCGTGGTCCTGGTCGATGACCGGCCCGAAGGCCGGGTTGGTCCCGGCGTTGTTGACGAGGATGTCCAGGCTGCCGAACCGTTCGAGCGTCAGCTCGACACAGCGCCGGGCCGCCTCCTCGTCGACCGCGTGCGCACCGACGCCGACCGCGGTGCCGCCGACCTGGGCCGCCGCGGCGTCCGCGGCTTCCTGGGACCGGGAGGTGAGGACGACGTGTGCGCCGGCGGTGGCGAGGGCCTGGGCGATCGCCAGGCCGATACCGCGTGAGGCACCCGTGACGACGGCTGTGCGGCCGGTGAGATCGAGTCCTGCCATCTCAGCTCACCACTGCCGCGTCGCGGTACTGGCGCAGTTCCTGCTTGGCGATGGCCCGCTTGTGGACCTCGTCGGGGCCGTCAGCCAGCCTCAACGTCCGCAGATGCGCGTACATCATGGCCAAGGGGAAGTCGTCGGTCACGCCCGCTCCCCCGTGCACCTGAATCGCGCGGTCGATGATCTTCAGCGCGATGTCCGGTGCGGCCACCTTGATGGCCGCGATCTCGGTGCGCGCTTCCTTGTTGCCGACGGTGTCCATCAGGTACGCGGCCTTGAGTGTGAGCAGGCGGATCATCTCGATGTCGATCCGCGCTTCCGCGATCCAGTCCTGGATGTTTGACCGGTCGGCAACCGGAGCACCGAAGGTCACCCGTTCCTGCGCGCGCCGGCACATCAGCTCCAGCGCCCGCTCGGCCGCGCCGATGGCCCGCATGCAGTGGTGGATACGACCGGGCCCGAGCCGGGCCTGGCTGATCGCGAAGCCCTCGCCCTCACCCTTGAGGACGTCCTTGGCCGGCACCCGTACGTCGGTGAAGTCGATCTCGGCGTGTCCCTCACGGTCCTGGTAGCCGAACACCGGCAGGTTGCGCATCACCGTGATCCCGGGGGCGTCGATCGGAACGACCATCATCGACTGCTGCCGGTGCACGGCAGCGGTGGGGTCGGTCTTCCCCATCACGATGAGCACTTTGCAGTTCTTGTGCATCGCGTTCGAGGCGAACCACTTACGGCCGTTGAGCACGTACTCGTCGCCGTCCCGCACCATCCGCAACTCGATGTTGGTGGCGTCGGAACTGGCGACACGCGGCTCGGTCATCGCGAAGGCCGAGGCCATCGTCCCGTCGAGCAGCGGCCCCAGGTACTTCTCCTTGTGCTCGTCGCTGCCGAACAGCGTGAGCACCTCCATGTTGCCGGTGTCGGGAGCGTTGCAGTTGCACGCTTCGGACGCGATGTGGCTGCGCCCCATGATCTCCGCCAGCGGCGCGTACTCGAGGTTCGTCAGGCCCGGCCCCCACTCCGGGTGCGGGTGGAAGAGGTTCCACAGCCCGCGCCGCCGCGCCTCCGCCTTGAGCTCCTCGATGACCGGCGGCTGGAAGTGCGGGTCACCCGACGCGCGCATCTGCTCGTGGTACACCGCCTCGGCGGGGTAGATGTGCGAGTCCATGAACTCCAGCAGATCCGCCTGGTACTTCTTGGCGCGATCCGACGTCTCAAACAGGGACATCTGTACTCCTGACGGGGGGTAGGGAAGGAAAACTCGGTGGGCGCTTTTCGAGATGGCTGGCCACGCCCTCGACGACATCGGCCCCACGGAAGGCCTGGAGCATGAGGCTCTGCGCGCGGGTCACGGAGTCGGCGTAGGTGCCGTCCGCGTCGTGGTGCAGTTGGCTCTTGATGGTGGCCATGGAAGCCGGTGAGCAGCGCGTCGCCAGATCGGTGGCGTACTCGACAGCGGCATCGATCACGCTGCGTGTGGGGGCCAGGTGGTCGAGGAGTCCGATTCGCAGTGCCTCCTCGGCGTCCACCATGCGACTCGACAGCAGCAGGTCCGTGGCCCGGCTGTGCCCCACCAGCCGGGGCAACAGCCAGGAGATCCCGTACTCGGCGATCAGCCCGCGTTGCGCGAACGCTGTCGTGAACCGGGCCGAGGGGGAGCCGAAGCGGATGTCGCAGTAGAGCGCCTCCACCATGCCCAGGCCCGCCGCCACCCCGTTGATCGCGCCGATCAGCGGCTTGCGCAGGGTCAGCGGCACGTCGCGCGGCCGACTCCGTGCCCTGTCCGCCGCGGAGACCTCGTCGATCTCACCGACGGACTGCAGGAGTTGGAGGTCGGCACCGGCGCAGAATCCGCGCCCCGCGCCGGTGACCACGACGGCACGTACGTCCGGGTCGTTCTCGGCTGTGTCGAGGAGGGCGAAGTAGCGGTCTTCGAGTTCGTCGGTCCAAGCGTTCAGCTTGGCGGGCCTGTTGAAGGTCAGCACGAGCACCGGCCCGCGGTGTTCGGCGAGGACGAGTTCGCCGTTCGCGCCGGTCATTCCTGCTCCAGCAGGGAGCTCTGGTAGCGGCGCATCCCGCGCAGCCACCGGTCGTAGTCCGCGCCCTTCTGCCGGTACATGTCCAGCACCTCTTCGTGCGGCAGGATCAGGAAGCGCTCGTCCGCGATCGCGGCGAGGACGGCGTCGGCGACATCGGCCGGCTCCAGGACGTCGCCCGCGGCCACGACGGCCTGCGTCGCCGCTCGCCCCAGCGTGTCCTCGGAGTCCTTCCCGGCGGACAGCATCGGGGTGTTCACCCCCATCGGGCACAGACAGCTGACCCGGACCCCGCGCTCGCCGTACGTGACACTCAGCCATTCCGCGAAGGCGACGGCCGCGTGCTTGGTGACGGCGTAGGTGGCGGAGCCGATCTGTGTGAGCAGCCCGGCGGCCGAGGCGGTGCTGACGAAGTAGCCCTCCCCGCGCTCGAGCCACCGCGGCAGCAGCAGTCTCGCCGCACGGATGTGGGCTCGCAGGTTGACGTCGATCGAGAGGTCCCAGTCCTGCTCGCTCGCGTCGAGGCCGAGCGCACCCGCGATGCCCGCGTTGGCGAAGTAGAGATCGACCGGCCCGAACGTGCTCTCCGCCAGGGCGATCAGCTGCTCGATCTGGGCGGTGTCCGACACGTCCGCGCCGACGCTGACGGTGCTTCCCGGATGGTCGGCGTTGACCGACTCCGACACCGCCCGTGCGCTGTCCCCGTCCAGGTCCGCGACGACGACCCGGGCACCCTCACGAGCGAGCCGCGCGACCAGCGCGCTGCCGATACCGCCACCACCACCGGTGACGATGGCGACCCTTTGTGCAACGTTCACAGCGAACCCTCTCCTGGATGGCGGGACCGTGCTCCGTCCCCGAATGTATAGTTGAATCCGACGTCAAGTTCAACAGTTGGGCGCACGACACCCCCGGAGAAGGCCGCATGGCCCACTGAATCAGGGGACGCGCAAAGAGAGAAACAACCGGCTGTACGGCCGTGAGCGGCGGGCTTCGCCCCGGCTCAGGCTGCCGGATCAGCGATGGTCAGGGAACCGCAGGGCGTTCGCCCAGAGTCGGGTGACCGTGGACACGAGCTCCTCGAAGTCCACCGGCGCGCCTTCATCTTGCCGTTCGCCGAGCACGAAGGCGTTGTAGGCCATGACACTGACCATGCCCGACAGCGCACGGGAGGCCATCATCGGATCGACCTCACGGTCTGCGACACCCCGCGCCTGCAGGTCGGCGATGCCGCGGGCATTGCGGCGGATGAACGCGTCGGCGCGCCGACTCCGGAACGTACGGAACTCCGGCTCCACCTGCGCGACCTGCTCGAGCAGGGCCATCAGCTTCGCGTTCCGCTTGTACGCCTCGAGATACGCGCGATTGCTCGCCTCGAGTACCGCATAGGGATCGTCGGCGCCCTCCACCCGGGCCATGCCGGGGTGCAACATGTCCTCCTGCGCCTCCAGGAGGACGGCGGCCAGCACCTCTTCCTTGTTGGCGAAGTAGGTGTAGAACGATCCCGCCGCGCACTGCGCCTCTTTGGTGATGTCGGTCAGGCGGGTGTCGAGGTAGCCGTCCCGTTCGAACACCTTCCGCGCGGCCTTCACCAGAGCGGCCCGTGTCCGCGCTCCGCGCTTTGTCGTGGGGGGCTCGCGAAGGTGCGAGAGGGGCGCCATGGGGGGCGCCTTCTCGCCGTCGATCTCCTCGGCCGCGGTGGTGTCCATCGCGGAAACTGTACTTGAACCCGACGCCATGGTCACAAAACTGCCTCTGCCGAAGAAGGGATGTTTCTCGATCGGTCAGGCGCCGATCCCGAAGCGTTCGGCGAGTTGGCGGCGGGTGTCGGCGGCGCTGGTGTGGAGTACGCCGCCGATGCCGATCCGTGCCGCCCCGTCGAGGTTCTGCTGCAGATCGTCGATCATGACTGCTTCCTCGGGGCCGACGCAGAGACGTTCACATGCGATCGCGTAGATCCGTCGGGAGGGTTTGCGGATCCCGACCACGGCGGAGATGACGACCACGTCGGCGAGGGCGGCCAGATCGACACCGTCGTAGGTGCCGGTACCGAACGAATTGGACACCAGCGCGACGGGATGCCCGGCGGCTCGAAGCTCGCCGAGCAGCGCGAGCATGTCCTGGTCGATCGACATGCCCGCTTGCATCCGGGCCGTGAGCCCCGCGGCCGGTACGTCGGCGCCGTGGACGCGGAGACGTTCGGCGAATCCGCGCTCGAAGGCTTCGGCGTCGATACGGCCGCACTCGTGGTCGGCCAGCAGGGTGCGTGACGGCTGGTCCCGGCTGAGGAGGTCCAACGGCAGGCGCGGGTCGCCGCCGAGTGAGGCGCCGAAGTCGGTGAACGCCTGCAGCACACTGGAGGTGATGACGCCGCCGAAGTCCACCAGAACCGCAGTTCGGCCCTTTCCCATCAGGCGACCTCGAACAGTCCGGCCGCGCCCATTCCGCCGCCGACACACATCGAGATCACCACGTACCGGGCACCGCGGCGCTTGCCTTCGATGAGGGCATGCCCCACCAGCCGGGCACCGGTCATCCCGTACGGATGGCCGACCGAGATCGCGCCGCCATTGACGTTGAACCGCTCGGGGTCGATGTGCAGTTCGTCGCGGCAGTACAACGCCTGGGATGCGAACGCCTCGTTCAGCTCCCACAGGCCGATGTCGTCGATGGTGAGGTTGTGCTGCTTCAGCAGCTTCGGAATGGCGAACACCGGCCCGATGCCCATCTCGTCCGGGCCGCAGCCGGCGACCGCCATGCCCCGGTAGACGCCCAGCGGTTCCAGTCCGCGGCGCTCGGCTTCCCTCGACTCCATCAACACCGACGCCGAAGCCCCGTCCGACAACTGCGAGGAGTTGCCCGCCGTCACGCTGGAACGCGCGCTCACCTGACCGTCGGGCAGCACCGGCGCCAACCCGGCCAGCCCTTCGAGCGTCGTCGACGCACGGTTGCCCTCGTCCTGGCCCAGGGTGACCTTCTCGTCCCGCACCTCCCCGGACTGCTTGTCGAGCACCTTCTTGACGCTGCCGAGGGCGACGATCTCCTGGTCGAACCGGCCGGCCTCCTGCGCCGCGGCGGTGCGCTGCTGTGACAGCAGCGCGAACTCGTCCTGGCGTTCCCGGCTCACGCCGTAGCGCTCGGCGACGATCTCCGCCGTCTGCAGCATCGGCAGGTAGATGCTCGGCTTGTGCTCGACCAGCCAGGGATCCGTCATCCGGTGGGTGTTCATGTGCTCGTTCTGCACCAGGGAGATCGACTCGACGCCGCCGCCCACGGCGATCTGCATACCGTCGGCGACGATCTGCTTGGCGGCCGTCGCGATGGCCATCAGGCCCGACGAGCACTGCCGGTCGACCGTCATCCCCGACACGGTGTCCGGAAGTCCGGCACGAAGAGCGGCCTGACGCGCGACGTTGAAACCGGCTGACCCCTGCTGCACGGCGCAGCCGAAGACCACGTCCTCGACCTCGCCTCCCTCGATCCCGGCACGCTGTACGGCGTGGGACAGGGCATGGGCGGCAAGTTCCTGCGCCTGAGTGTCGTTGAACGCGCCGCGGTACGCCTTTCCGATCGGCGTCCGTGCCGTCGAAACGATGACTGCTTCCCTCATGTCGCCTCACTGTCTCTGGTGGTCCCACGCCACGTTATAGTTGAACCCGGCGTCAAGTTCAATACCGAGCCATCTTCCGGCCGCCGGGAAGCAGGCGCATCCGTGGCCTTGACAGTCCACCTCTCCGCCTGAAGGCTACCGACCAGTTGGTATGAAGGGGCGCGTCGTGACCGAGCTGAGCATCTCCACCAGTGCGGGCGTCTTCGACGCGGTCGAGGCGGGCCCGCCCGAGGGCCGCCCGGTGCTGCTGCTGCACGGTTTCCCGCAGACGGGACTGGTGTGGCAACGGCAGATCACGGCGTTGGCCGCGCACGGCTACCGGGTGGTGGCGCCCGACCAGCGTGGCTACTCCCCCGGCGCCCGCCCCCAGCGGCCCGAGGACTATTGCATGAGCCTTCTCGTCGACGACGTGGTCGCGATCACGGAGGAACTGGGCTGGACGGCGTTCGACCTGGTCGGCCACGACTGGGGCGGCGCGGTGGCCTGGTGGACCGCTGACGCCCACCCCGACCGCGTACGCACCCTGACGGTCGTCTCGACACCTCATCCCGGCGCTCTGGCCACCGCCCTGCGCACCGACGAGGACCAGCGCAGCCGCTCGCAGTACATGATCGACTGGCGCGAAACGCCCGCGACCGAGGAGCGCATGCTGGCCCACGATGCCCAGCTGCTGCGCGCCCTCTACGCCGGGAAGGTGCCGCAGGACAGTGCCGACGCCTATGTACGGCACCTGTCCCGGCCAGGTGCTCTCACCGCCGCGCTGAACTGGTACCGGGCCGGCCGCCCCGACGGCAAGATCGGAATCGTCGACGTGCCCACGCTATACGTCTGGAGCACGAAGGACAGCGCGTTCGGCCCGGCGGCGGCACAGGAGACCGAGCGGTGGGTCAACGGGCCGTACCGCTTCGAGGCCCTCCAGGACGTCAGTCACTGGATCCCCGAGGAGGCGCCCGAAACCCTGAACCGCCTGCTGCTCGAACACCTGCGAACGCACGGCGAGTGAGGAACGGCAGCGCACACCCCTCCCCCGACTCCACGAAGAGGTGACCATGAAGGCAGCTCGTGCGGCCTGGCGCGGACTCGAGCCCGTACACGGCATGATCTATTTCGTCCCCGAGGCAAGGCGACGGTACGCGGACCTCGGACTGAGCGGACGCGCCGGCTACTTCGCCTCCCGCAGCGCCGCGTTCGGCCGAGCCTCCGCCGAGTTGGTCATCTCGACCTTCTACAACTTCAACCCCGATCTCGTACGGCAGGCGCTCGACGGGGCATGGGACGCAACGACACCGCAGCAGGTGCTGGACGCTCGGTACGCCGCGGCGGGCGAGGCCCTGCGGCGGGCGGGAATCCATGAACTGCCCGCCCTGGACGAGGTCCTGGCGCTGACCCGCCGGGCCGCCGAGGCGGCCTGCGAACACACCCAGGGGCGCCCACTGTTCGCCGCGCATGCCGCGCTGCCCTGGCCGGAGGAGCCGGTGCTGCAACTGTGGCACTTCCAGACGCTGCTCCGGGAGTTCCGTGGAGACGGGCACATCGCGTGCCTGCTGAGCGAGGGCGTCGGGGCCTTGGAAGCCCTGGTTCTGCACGCGGCCACCGGTGAGGTTCCCGTCGACTTCCTCAAGGCGAGCCGCGCATGGCCCGAGGAGGAATGGGCCGACACCCAGGAGCGCCTGCGCAAGCGTGGCCTCCTGGACGGCGACTCGCTCAGTTCGGAAGGTGTCACCCTGCGCCGGCACATCGAGGACCGGACCGACCGCCTGGCCCTCCCCGCCTACGCCGCCCTCGGTGACGCCGACTGCGAGCGCCTCGCCGAACTCGCGAGCCCCTTCGGCCGCGCCGTGCTCGAAGCCGGCCTCCTCAAGCTCGGCTGACCCGGCCTTTCTCTTCAGGTTGGCCTGTCATGTCTGGGCGTCCACCTGCAGGATTGTCATGGACGGGATATATGAGATCGGCGTACTGTGCCTCGGCCGCGCCTCATTCCGCGGACCGTGTCATTTCTCGCCCGTGGGGGGCCTCATCGTCATGTCCGAATCCAGTGATCTACGTCCGCGTCCCCTGCTGCCCGCCGGGGCGCCCGTATCGTCCCTCGGTCTCCTGGTCGCGGCCGTCGCGGGGCTCGCTCTGGTCGCCTTCTGCGACCTGTTCAGCCTGTTCGCCGGCTTTCGCTTCCTGGCGGTGATCGACGGGGACGGCGGCTTCTTCACGGCTCCCCAGCAGGAGCTGGATGCCGCTGCCGCGCTGTACGAGACGGCCGGGAGATACCAGGCCATCGTGTACGTACCCGCCGCGATCGTATTCGTCGTCTGGTTTTTCCGTATGCGCCGCAACACCGGGTTGCTGGCGCCGGACCGGTTCCGCAACGGACCCGGGTGGGCCATCGGAGCCTGGCTCATTCCGCTGGTGAACCTCTGGCTGCCGTATCGCATCGCCCTCGACATGTGGGGGGCCGCCACTCCGCTGCCGGCCGAGGGCGAGCGGTTCCGGGCGCGGACCTGGCCGGTGAACCTGTGGTGGGGTCTGTTCGTCTTCAGCGTTCTGTTCGATCGGTACGAGATGACGAAATACCGGGACGCCGAGACGTTGATGGAGATCAGGGACGCGGTGGTGCAGTACATGACCGCCGACGCGGTGCACATCGCCGCCGCCGCTGCCGCCATGTACTTCGCCGTCCGGCTGACCACCATGCAGCGGCTCAAGGCGATTGAGGGGCCGTAGCGGCCGGCGATTCGTCAAGGAGACGTCGGAGGTTCGACGAACGCGCCTACGTCTTCCACGGCGCCGTCATCCGTTGGCCGAGGCCGCAATGCGGACGACGGAGTACGGCCACGATCTGGGCACCGAAAGCATGCGGGAACGGTTCGGCCTGGTTCCAAGCCATCGAGGCGGTCGCTGCCCGCCAGCCGTCGTCGGAGGCGTTGGCCAAGATCGCGATCTTGCTGCGGACATGCGGTCTCACCGATGCGTCGTTCGCCCTCTGCGACCAGGCGGACTCCGTGGAGCGGATCATGCTGACGGAAGTCGTGCGGGCGGGCGCGCGGCACAAACTGGGTGATCTTCAGGCTTTATTCGTCCGAGCCCACAGCCGACGACGGTGCCTCGACGACGAAATCGTCGCAGCCTAGTAGTCACATGATCCGCCGGATTACGCCTCCCCTCGGCAGATGGCCGGATTTCCGCGCCGGAATCCCGGCCGGATGTCCGGATGCATCCGCAAAAACGGGCAGTGAACGGTCACATTTCAGCCGACGAGCGGGCAGCAGGCTCCCACTTCGCTGACCCCTTCACCGCATCGACCAAGGGATCCGCACTCCGGAAACCGGGCACATTCGGTCGTGAACTGCTCTACGACGAACCTGGTCAGTACGGGCAATCCCCTTGTAGAAATTTGGCCACCGAAGCCCGAACGGGCCGGGCTCCGGGAAACAGTCGGCGCGGGCACAACGCGCAGAGCCGCAAATCGGAGGTGTCGCCGTGGATGCCGAGGAACGAAGACGCGGAATCCTGGAAACGGCGCGCCGTTCCGGATCCGTGGACGTCGGGGAGCTTGCCGACGACCTCGGGGTCTCCAAGGAGACCGTGAGGCGCGATCTGAACCTGCTGGAGAGGCACGGGCTGGTGCGGCGTACGCACGGCGGTGCCCATCCCGTGGAGAGCGCGGGTTTCGAGACCACGCTCGCCTTCCGCACCACCATGCACGTCCCCGAGAAGTCCCGGATCGCGGCCGCCGCGGCCGAGCTGCTCGGGGACGCCGAGACCGTCTTCATCGACGAGGGCTACACCCCGCAGCTCATCGCCGGCGCCCTCCCCCGCGACCGGCCACTGACCGTGGTCACCTCCTCGCTGGCCACCGCAGGTGACCTGGCTTCCGCCCAGAACATCGCCGTGCTGCTGCTCGGCGGCCGGGTGCGCGGCGGAACACTGGCCACGGTCGACCACTGGGCCACCCGCATGCTGTCCGGCTTTGTCATCGACCTGGCGTACGTCGGCGCGAACGGCATCTCCCGCGAGTATGGGCTCACCACCCCCGATCCCGCCGTCAGTGAGGTCAAGGCTCAGGTGCTCAAGGCCGCCAGGCGTCGGGTCTTTTCCGGAGTCCATACGAAATTCGGTGCCGTCAGCTTCTGCCGCTTCGCGGACGTCGCGGAATTCGAGGCGATCGTCACCGATGCCGGGCTGCCCGCCTCCGAAGCACACCGCTACTCACTGCTGGGCCCCGAAGTCATCCGGGTCTGAGCCGCAGTTCATCCCCGTATCCCAAAACCCCCGCAAGCACGGGGGCCTGGTTCCCCACGCCCTCGAAACCTTCCCTGGAGTCAGTCATGCGCACACGAAGAATGACCCAAGTCCTTGTCACCGCCACGGCGGCGAGCTCGCTGCTGGTCGCCTGTAGCGGGGCGGGCGGCTCCACGAGTTCCGGCGGCGGGGGCGAGAGCATCAATGTGCTGATGGTCGGCAACCCGCAGATGGAGGACATCGCGAAGCTCACCAAGGACAGCTTCACCAAGGACACCGGTATCAAGGTGAACTTCACGATCCTTCCCGAGAACGAGCTGCGCGACAAGGTCACCCAGGACGTCGCCACCCAGGCCGGCCAGTACGACGTGGCCACCATCGGCGCCTACGAGGTCCCCATCTGGGAGAAGAACGGCTGGCTGCACGAACTGAGCTCCTACGCCGACAAGGACGCGAGCTTCGACAAGGCCGACCTGCTCAAGCCGATGGTCACGTCGCTGTCCGGCTCGGACGGCAAGCTCTACGCCCTGCCGTTCTACGGCGAGTCGTCCTTCCTCATGTACAACAAGGACGTCATGAAGGCGAAGGGCATCACGGTGCCCGAGCGCCCGACCTGGCAGCAGATAGCCGACATCGCGGCCAAGGTCGACGGTGCGGAGCCGGGGATGCGGGGCATCTGTCTGCGCGGTCTGGCCGGCTGGGGTGAGCTCGGGGCGTCACTGTCGACCGTGGTCAACACCTTCGGCGGCACCTGGTTCACCAAGGACTGGAAGGCCCAGGTCAGCAGCCCGGAGTTCAAGAAGGCGACGAACTTCTACGTCGATCTGGTCCGGGAACACGGGGAGGCGGGAGCGGCGCAAGCCGGCTTCACCGAGTGCCTGAACGCGATGAGCCAGAAGAAGGTCGCCATGTGGTACGACGCGACCAGCGCGGCCGGGTCGCTGGAGGATGCCAACGCCAGCAAGGTCGCCGGCCATGTCGGCTACGCCTACGCGCCGACCGTGCAGACCAAGAGCAGCGGCTGGCTGTGGAGTTGGGCGTGGGCGATGCCCAAGACCACGAAGAAGGCCGACGCCGCCTCGAAGTTCATGCTGTGGGCCTCGAGCAAGAAGTACGAGCAACTGGTCGGCGAGAAGCTCGGTTGGTCGCGCGTCCCGGCCGGCAAGCGGGCCAGCACGTACGAGATCCCGGAGTACAAGAAGGCCGCCGCCTCGTTCGGTGACATCACCCTGAAGTCCATCGAGGGAGCCGACCCGGCCAACCCGGGCGTCCAGCCCCGGCCGACCGTGGGCGTCCAGTACGTGGCCATCCCCGAGTTCCAGGACCTCGGCACCAAGGTCACCCAGGAGATCTCCGCCGCCATCGCCGGCAAGACCAGCGTGGACAAGGCACTGAACGACGGCCAGAAGCTCGCCGAGGACGTCGCCAAGAACTACCAGTGACCCTCCCGAACCGCCCGGCCGGCCTCCCCCCGGCCGGGCACCCCTCCCCCACCCCCGCCGTCACCGGCAGAGGAAAGTCCATGACCACGCTCACCGCTGAACCCAAGACAGCATCACCGCCCAGTCACCGACGCGCGTCCACCGGCGCCGGCAAGTGGCGCCGCCGCATCCCGCTGCTGCCGGCGCTGGTCTTCACCATCGTCGTCACTCAACTGCCCTTCGTGGCAACGCTCGTCATCTCCACCTTCCAGTGGAACATCCTCAGGCCGGGCGAACGGCACTTCGTCGGTCTGTCCAACTTCACGTTCGTCTTCACCGACGAGCGGCTGCGCACGGCGGTGCTCAACACCGTCGTACTCACCGCCTCGGTGGTGCTCATCAGCGTGGTCCTCGGCCTCGGCCTGGCGATGCTGCTCGACCGCCGGTTCATCGGCCGTGGTCTGGCGCGGACGATGCTCATCGCGCCGTTCCTCGTCATGCCTGTCGCCGCGGCGCTGCTGTGGAAGCACGCCATCTACAACCCCGACTACGGCCTGCTCAACGGCACCCTGAACGCCGTATACCGCTTCTTCGGCGCGGACAACGGCCCCACGATCGACTGGGTGTCCTCCTACCCCATGCCCGCGGTCGTAGTGTCGCTGGTCTGGCAGTGGACGCCGTTCATGATGCTGATCCTGCTGGCCGGTCTGCAGGCACAGCCCGGTGACGTTCTGGAGGCTGCCCGCATGGACGGGGCGTCGGCCCTGGCGACCTTCCGCTTCATCACCCTGCCGCACCTGCGCCAGTACATCGAGCTGGGCGTCCTGCTCGGCACGATCTACGTCGTGCAGACCTTCGACGCGGTCTACACCATCACCCAGGGCGGGCCGGGCTCGCAGACGACCAACCTGCCGTACGAGATCTACCTGACCATGTTCCGCAAGTACGAGTACGGCCAGGCAGCCGCCGCCGGTGTGGTCGTCGTCCTCGGCTCGATCGTGATCGCGACCTTCGCGCTGCGCACCATCGCGTCGCTGTTCCGCGAGGAGGTATCCCGATGACCGCTCACACAGCAGTCGCCGCTCCCGGCGCGAGGCTCAAGAAGCTCCTCCGGCGCCACGACGACCAAGGCGGTGCGCCCCGGCTGTCGCCGCTGTGGACGTTCGTCGCCTGGCTCGCCACCCTGGCGTTCTTCGCGCCGGTGGCGTGGATGGTGCTCACCTCCTTCCACCAGGAGGCGGACGCGGCGACCAATCCGCCGACCCCCTTCGCCCCCGTCACCTTCGATCAGTACAAGCTGCTGTTCAGCCGGGACATCACCCCGTTCCTCCTCAACTCGGCCATGGCGAGCGTGATTTCGACGGTGCTGGTGCTCGCCCTGGCGGTGCCGGCGGCCTACGCGCTGTCCATCAAGCCGGTCAAGAAGTGGACCGACGTGATGTTCTTCTTCCTGTCCACGAAGTTCCTGCCGGCCATCGCGGCACTGCTGCCCGTGTACCTGATCGTCAAGGACGCCGGGATGCTGGACAACGTGTGGACGTTGATCATCCTCTACACCGCCATGAACCTGCCGATCGCGGTGTGGATGATGCGCTCGTTCCTCGCCGAGGTGCCCAAGGAGATCCTGGAGGCCGCCGAAGTCGACGGCGCGGGCCTGCTGACCGTGCTGTGGCGGGTGGTCGCGCCGGTCGCCATGCCCGGACTCGCCGCCACCTCGCTGATCTGCTTCATCTTCAGCTGGAACGAGTTCATGTTCGCCGTCAACCTCACCGCGACCAACGCCTCGACGGCGCCGGTCTTCCTCGTCGGCTTCATCACCAGCGAAGGCCTCTTCCTCGCCCGGCTCTGCGCCGCCGCCACGCTGGTCTCCCTGCCGGTCCTCATCGCCGGCTTCGCCGCCCAGGACAAACTGGTCCGCGGCCTGTCCCTAGGAGCAGTCAAGTGAAAGCCGCTGTCATCGAAGCCCCCGGCAATGTCACCGTCACCACGGTGCCCGACCCCACTCCCGGGCCGCGCGAGGTCGTGGTCGACGTGGCGGCCTGCGGGCTGTGCGGGACCGATCTGCACATCCTGCAGGGCGAGTTCGCACCGACCCTGCCGGTGGTGCCGGGCCACGAGTTCGCCGGGGAGGTGGTGGGCCTCGGCAGCGAGGTCACCGAACTCGCCATCGGCGACCGCGTCGCCGTCGACCCCTCCCTCTACTGCAACGAGTGCCGCTACTGCCGGGCCGGCCGCAACAACCTCTGCGACCGGTGGCGGGCGATCGGCGTGACCGTGGCCGGTGGCGCCGCCGAGTACGCCGTGGCGCCCGTCGCCAACTGCGTACGGCTGCCGGACCACGTGGACGTCCAGGACGCCGCCCTGATCGAACCGCTGTCCTGCGCCGTGCGCGGCTACGACGTCCTCAACAGCAGACTCGGCTCCCACGTCCTCATCTACGGCAGCGGGACGATGGGCCTGATGATGCTGGAGCTGGCCAAGCGCACCGGCGCCGCCTCGGTCGATGTCGTCGACGTCAACCCGGAACGGCTGACGACGGCCGAGAAGCTGGGCTGCTCCCAAGCAGCCCTCTCCGCCGACGAGTTGGGGCGGCCGGCCGGCTGGGACGTGGTGATCGACGCGACCGGCAACGCCGCCGCCATCCAGGACGGCCTGGACCGGGTCGCCAAAGCCGGCACGTTCCTGCAGTTCGGAGTCTCCGACTACGCCACGACGGCCACCATCTCGCCGTACCGCATCTACAACCAGGAGATCACCATCACCGGCTCCATGGCCGTCCTGCACAGCTACGAGCGCGCCGCGGAACTGTTCGCCACCGGGGTGCTCGATCCACAGGTGTTCATCAGCCACCGGCTGCCGCTGACGGAGTACCCGCAGGCACTGGACCGGTTCGCAGCCGGCCAGGGACGGAAGATCGTCGTACTGCCCTGACCTCCACGCGAGGATCACGCCCGTGCGGTGGGAACCGCACGGGCGGCCGGCAACACGGTGTAAAGCATGTCCGCAGCGCCGCATCCATTGTTGGGTCCCGGGTCGTGTGCGTGGGCACGCTCGTGGAGCCTCCGACGGGCGATTTGTTCGATGCGGCGGCTTCGTCCGAGCGCAATGAGATCCGGCACAGTGCATGTGTTGCTGACAGCCCCGTCGCATAACCTCATGCATAGAGACGTCAGATGCCATATGTATCCACTCTGAGGAGGCGATGGTGTTCGGAAGGGGCACGCGGTTACTCGGGGGCGCCGTGATCGTGGCCTGCATGGTGCTCATCGGCCGCAGTGCACCAAGTGGTGCGCCCTTCGGCAGGTCACTGCCCGTCGACGCCGTCAGGGATGTCGTACCGAACCGGGTCATGACGTGGAACATCTGCAACCCCTGCGAAGTAGGCAACCTTGACCGGGCGGCGGAGATCGCCAGGTATGCGCCCCAGGTCATCGGCATGCAAGAAGCGTGCGTGCGTGACGTCGAGAGGATCCGGGAGTATCTGGAGAACCTGCACGGGCTGGCTTACCACGTCGAGTACGGGACGGTTCTTGAGAGTTGGGGCCGCTGCGGGGGAGCGCCGTGGAGTCCGGGGGCCTACGGCCAGGCAGTCCTCTCAGCGGCACCGATGACAGACCGTGTCAACGTGGAATATCCCGACGGCGGATCCGAAGACCGTGGCTACATGGCAGTCACCACCATGGTGGGCGGCCAGCCTGTCCGGGTCTTCAACACACACCTCGCCCACCGGCATCAAGAGGCGGTCAGAGCAGGCCAGACCGGCGTACTCGCCAGAGAGGTCGCCCGGCACGACCGTGCGATCGTTCTCGGCGACTTCAACGCCGTGCCGGACGCCCCCGAACTCACCGGGATATGGGCACTGGCCGCGGATACAGACTCCCAGTGCCGTCCCTCGTCCACCGGCACCTGCAAGCCGACGACCGACTGGCAGAGCAAGTTCGACTACGTCTTCCTGCGAGGCATCGCCCCGCTCAAGCACCGTGTGCATCCCACCCCGTACTCGGATCACCATCTGGTGTACACCGACCTGGACTTGGCTTAGTGCGGCCGCAGGGCGGCGGCGCCCCGAGGCGGCCATGGCCGGCTTCGGCGTCCGCTACGTGCTGGCCGCCAAACTCGTCAACGAACTCATCGAGGCGGCGGACGACAAGCAGCTGACCCAGACCATCGCCCGCTACGGCCGGGGCGACCTGCTCTGCATCGACGAACTCGGCTCCATGGAACTCGACCGCCGCGGCGCCGAACTGCTCTTCCAGGGCCTGACCGAACGCGAGGAGAAGAACAGCGTCGCATGGACCAGTCGTTTGCCACGCTGACCACGGATCACAGCCACCGTGCTGAAGGAGGAATCCGATTTGGCCGCCCCCTGGGATGCTCTGGCGTCCACGAGCGTCGGTGCCGTCGCAACCATCCTCGGCATCGTGGTGGGCGGCTTCGTCGGCCGCCGCAGCCAGAACCAGCAATGGCTGCGCGACACCCAAACAGCAGCCTACGGAGCCTTTCTCCGGGAGTTCACCGCCGTCGAGATCGAGCTGCGTGAGGCATACCTCGACGACCGGCCCAACAACGCCAACTGGCCGCCGTTCAACGCCGCCTTGACCTCACTCAGCCTGGTCGCCACCCGCGACGTCGCGAACGCAGCCGGCGACCTGGCCGATGCGATCGGCCGCTTCGCGCTCCTGGTCGCCGACCGCGACCCGAAGAACCGCGACGACCTCCAGCGGATCATGGCAGAACTCGCATCCGGACAGCTCGCCTTCGTCAACACGGCCCGTCGTTCCCTCGACGGCACCCAGCAGTCCATCGACCGACAGCTCGGAGGACCGCCGCCATGGCGAGAGATCGAGCCTTACGCCCCCGCACCTCGCTCAGGCGACTGATGCCTCTTCGATTCGGGCCTGTAGCTGCGATCTCGCGGCCTCTCGCTTGTCTTCAGGGAGCAGGAGGTACCGATCGATGGCCCGTCGCCGGGCTAGCCATCCGCTGGCCGCGAGTTCCCAACGTTCTGAGGGAGTGAATAGCTGTCTGAATCCGGTGACGAGCAACGTGATGGCGGCAATGAGGGCCGTGACCAGAGGGCGAGCCCCCCCGGCAGCAACGACCGTTGCCGATGCGGCGAGCAGCCCGGTCACCTCAAACTGCTAGCGTTCGAGCCGATCATTACCGGGTCAACGGGGGGAGTAACCAACGATGCAGCGTCCGATGGCCGTTCTCAGCATCGCCACCGCCGTCGTTCTGCTGGCAGGTTGCAGCGGCAACGACGACAAGTCCAACTCGAAATCCGAGAGCGACGGCAGCAGCACAGCCACCGCGCCGTCGGCGCCGACAGTCGCCTCCTTCGACCCGCCCAAGGCATTCGTCGCGATGTCGGCGTTCGGGGTCGAGCGCACGGCCAAGGACAATGAGTACACGCTCCAGGCCGGCATGGTGGGCCAGACCTCTCTGATCGCGGGACTCACCGGTGTCACGGGCCGCAACATCGCCGCGCACGGCCAGCCGTGGACCGTCCCGTCCGCTGCGGCGTCCACCACCGAGACGCTGGACGTGACCGCACCGATGGGCGTCCAGGTGGACGGCAAGGACGTCGTAGCGATCGCTTATGTTCAGAACGACAAGGGCAACGGCACCCAGAAGGCCAAAGGCCAGGTGGTGTTCCAGTGGCTCAATGCGACCGACGGCAAGAAGGTTGCCGAAGTCACCGCCGACCTCACCCCGACCCTCGGCGCGGGCCGAGGCGGAGACACCGTGGTGAGCCAGGCGTACGACGCCGCCACCGGGCAGATCGTCGTCGGTGTCGGAGCCGACGGCCAGGAGGCCGCCAAAAAGGGCGGCGAGGCGTTCACGGTCTATGCCGACCCGAAGACCCAGAAGTCGACCGTCATCCCGTTCGTCACCCCAGCGGGCGTACTGAACGGTGTCGTCGCCGGAGCAAAGGGCAGAAACCAGGAGGGCGCGGCCGACGGCACGATCGTGATCGCCGATGGTACGACCGGCAAGATCACCAAGCAGACCCCGACCAAGCAGGACTATCTCAACCCGGCAGGCAGCGGCTCCAAGCGCGCCTACCTCGCCTCCAACTCGTACGAGGGCAACGACAAGTACAACAACGCCCTGTACTCGGTCGACATCGCCAGCGGTTCCGTCGTACAGACCAAGTCACAGGTCGTGGACGAGCAGGTGAGCAGCTTCACCTGCTGGGGTGATCAGGCCAAGGCTGTGGTCTGCACGTCCGGCGCGTACGGCGGCAAGGAGATCTTCGGCTTCGACGACACCACCGGCAAGAAGACCTGGGGATACACCGACAAGTCGGCGAGCCGGGTCGTCCCGACGGTCACCGCGGCGTTCCACGGCATCGTCTACGCCCAGACCGACGCCCAGCCGGTCCTGATGGACGCGGCGACCGGCTCGGACGTGCCGACCAGCACGCCGACTCCACCGTCGCATGACAATGACCCGGGCAGCGCGAACGGTTCGGACATGTCGCTGTACAGCGGCACGCTGAAGTCTCCGACGGCGGTCACGAAGTACGGCGGCGCCTACCTGCAGGCCCCGAGTGGCAGTAACTACGACCTCCAGTCAGTCCTGATCGCACTGGCACCCACCGCCTGATCATGCGAAATCGGGTGGGAGGGCCGGGTCGCCCGGTGCTCCCACCACAGCACCGGACATGCGGGCCTGCATCCGGCGGTTCATCCAGCTGATCTCGGCCACGGTTACGGCGAGTACGTGACGTACACGTACACGTTCACGCTCAGGTCGGCGAAGGGGTCGCGAGTCGCTCGTCTGTACGGATCACGACACCGTGCTCGATACAGCGTTAGAGTGCGGTCGCGCCCCACGCCCAGCTGAAGGCCACAGGAAGGCAGCGCGTTCCGTGAACCACACCCACGAGTCCACCGGCTCCGTCGGCGAGCGCCGCCTGCAGCACGTTCTCGGCACGGCCGACCAGGCCGCCGCCTTCTACGACCGCCAGGTGCAGTCCCGTCTCACCCCGCAGATGGCGGACTTCATAGGGCGGCAGACCATGGCGTTCCTGTCCACGTCGGACGCCGGTGGAGCCTGCGACGTCACATTCCGTGCCGGTCCCCCGGGCTTCGTCACCGTGCTGGACGACGGCACCCTCACCTACCCCGAGTACCGCGGTAACGGGGTCCTCGCCAGCGCGGGAAACATCACCGAGAACCCGCATATCGGCCTGCTCTTCGTCGACTTCACCCATGACCACATCGGCCTGCACGTCAATGGCGCAGCTCGGCTCCACCGGGACGAGGAGCAGCGGCGGGCCTACCCTCACCTTCCGGTGGAAACCGCTCCTGGACGCAGGCCCGAATTCTGGGTGCACATCACGGTGGAGGAGGCGTATGTGCACTGCTCAAAGCACATCCCCCACCTCGAGCCGGCCCCGCGCCCGCGCCCGGGGGCCCATCGGCCAAAGGATGCCGACTACTTCGTTCCCCTCGCCGAGCTCCAGCCCTCGCTGTACGAGGGCGTGCAGACTTCGGGAACACGCACCGGACCTCTGCCGGGCAGGGGACTGACCGCGTGACCCCGACGGCACTCGCCGTAACCGTGGCCACGGTTACGGCGAGTACGTGACGAAGTCGGGTGATACGGGCGTTACTGCTCCCGGGGGCCCCTGACCGTCAGGTGTCGACGAGTCCCCTGGGCGCGCTCGCTGTCACGGCGCCATCTCGTACGCCCCGGACAGTGCCTCGACGCGCTCCCAGACCCGCCCCGAACGCGCTTCGTCGACGACGGGACGCCGGACGGCACCGAGCGCCCAGCGCTGCTGATCCGCAGTGGCGGAATCCTTGCCATGCAGCTCGACGGCGAACGCGGAGAAGTCGCGGACGAGGACGGAGAACAGTTCGTCGAGCACGTCCTCGTCAAGGCCCATGAGGCGGGCCTGCTCCAGGATCAGCTGGCCGTGCACCACCAGCGCGAACAGCTGGCCGACGGCGAGAAGGAGATCGAGGTCGCGGCTCTGCTCCTCGTCGGGCGCCGCGGTGGCGACGAACTCGCACAGGGCATCGGCCTGTTCCCGGAAGCGGGCGACGTTCGGCACACCGGCGTATGCGTCGTAGGCGGGGCGCCAGTCGTGGAAGCGCACGGAGCCAAGGCCACGGGCCGGTCCCTGCTCGAACAGGAATGTGTCGTCAGCCGCGTCGAGGCGGGTCGGCACGGGCGCGAACTCGGCCGGGTTCAGGAGGTGGTTGCGCATGAACTTGAGGATCAGAGCCAGGTTGACGTGCACCGTGCCCTCGAGCTTGGGCAGCCCCCGGATCTCGACGGCGGCCTGGGCGAAGTAGGTGTCCTTCTCGAAGCCCTTGGCGGCGATCACGTCCCACATCAGGTCGATGACCTTCTCGCCCTCCGTGGTCACCTTCATCTTCGTCATCGGGTTGAAGAGCAGGTAGCGGCGGTCGTCCGGCGAGGCGGAGCGGAAGTAGTCGACGGCGCGGTCGCTGAACAACTTCATGCCGACGAGGCGTACGTACGCGTCGGCCAACTCGCGGCGCACGTGCGGGAAGGCTGTGACGGGGCGGCCGTACAGGATGCGGTTGTGCGCGTGGGTGATCGCCTCGTACATCGCGTGCTCACAGATGCCGATCGAGGCGGTGCAGAGATTGAACTTGCCGACGTTGACGGTGTTGAGGGCGGCGTCGAAGGCGGCGCGGCCCGTGTGCAGGACGTCGTCCGGGCCCACGGGGTAGTCCTCAAGGCGGAACTCGCTGACGTACTTCGACGAATCGACGACGTTCTTCACCAGGTCATAGGCCGGGTGGCGGCTGTCGGCGGCGAAGAAGACGTAGCCGTCCGGTCCCTCGATGTCGGTGCGTCGGCCGAAGACCGAGACGAGTCCGGCGGCATTGCCGTTGCCGATGTAGTACTTGGAGCCCGTCGCGCTGAAGCCGCCGTTGCCGTCCGGCGTCAGCAGCATGTCGGTGGAGTAGATGTCGGCCCCGTGGGTCTTCTCGGAGAGGCCGAAGGCGAACACCTCGCCCTGGGCGAGGAGTTCCGCCGCGCGGGTGCGAGCTGCGGTGTTGTCGCTCTGCCAGACCGGTCCGAGACCGAGGATGGTCACCTGCCATGCGTACCAGTAATCGAGGCCGTAGAACCCGAAGATCTCGTTGAGGGCGGCGATCCGGGCCGTGTCCCAGCGCTGGTCCTTGTGTCCGGCGGCGGACGCCGGGGTGAGGAACGCGGCGAACAGCCCCTCCTTGGCCGCGAACGCGAGGAAATCGGCCAGCCAGGCGCGGGAACGGTAGTCCTCGATGAGCCTGCGCTTGCCGCGGTCCTCGAACCAGTCGACGGTGGCACGCAGCAACCTGCGGGTCTCCGGGTCGAACTGCGCCGGGTCGTACGTGCGCGGGTTGAAGAGGAGGGGGTCGGCCATGGAGGTCCGCCTTCCGAGAGTTGAGGGTGGAGGGTGCGGGTGGTGCAGGTGGCGCGGATGGTGCAGGTGGTGAGGACTGAAGGTCGCGGAGCGCGGGCGGCGGTGGCCGGCCGTTCAGGCATGGGGGTGTGACGTGCCGAGCCGGCGGAGGGTGGCGAGCACGTCGTCGAGCCAGGCGATCGTCATTCGCTCGTACGCGATGCCGCCGCGCAGCACTACATGCTGCAGCTCCTGACCGGCGTCGAGCGGGGTGGGCGCCGCCGGGCCGGTGAAGTCGCGCAGCTCCCCGGCGAGATAGTGCGCGAGCCGGTCGCTGTGCACCTGGCGGTGCCGTTCGACCTCACGGATCAGCACGGACGGGTCGTCGAAGGCCGCGCCGCGGATCTTCACGGCGAGGTCGTGCCGCACGCTCTCGGGTTCGATGGGTTCGTGCAGCCACTGCGAGAGAGCGGCACGGCCGGGCCCTACGACGGAGTACTCCTTCTTGTCCGGCCGGCTCTGCTGCGGCAGCCCGCGCACGGCGAGCAGGCCATCGCTCTCCATGCGCTTGAGAACGCGGTAGATCTGCTGGTGCGTGGCGGTCCAGAAGTATCCGATGGACCGTTCGAACCGCCGGGCCAGCTCATAGCCGGAGCCCGGCTTCTCCAGCAGGGAGACGAGGATCGCGTGCTCGAGCGCCATACCCCGATCTTTATATGCAACTCGTTGCATAGCCAAGTGGCGCCGCCCAGGTGAGACGGGGCTCACGCGGGCGCAGCCGGGGAGGCAGGCCGATGCATGAACTGACCCACATCGCCCGCAACACCGTCGCGTGGCTCGAAGCACCCGACCTCAGGGTCCAGTCCGGCCAGGGGGCGATCGCCGCGCGGCCGGCAGCGACCTCCTGATCGGCGGCGGTTGGGGCGCGCTCTTCTCCGACCTGGTCCGCGTCCGACTACCGCAACTCCCCCCGGGGCCGGGCTGGGACCGGGTTGTGCTGTGACCGGCCGTGGGCACGGCCGTAATTCGTTTGACCGGGCCGCGGGTCGACGCTGCACTGTGGCCAGACACCACGAGTCGTGGTGCCGGTGTCCCGAGGAGGCAGCAGCGGTGGAGATCCGTCCCACGACCGACAAGGATCTCGACGTCTTCGTCGACACAGTCCATGCCGCCTTCGGGCGCTTCCCGGAAACCCCGATCGAGGGCGGCGGGCTCTGGTGGTCGGCGCTCGAAATGGACCGCTGCCTGCTCGCCCTGACGGCGGACGCGCGACCCGTCGGCACCGCCGCCACGCACTCCTTCGAGCTAACCCTGCCCGGTGAGACCCTCGTCCCGGCCCCCGGGGTGACCGCCGTCGGCGTCGTGCCCTCGCACCGGCGCCAGGGGGTGCTCAGCGCCATGATGCGGCATCAGCTCACCGTGCTGCGGGCCCAGGGGGAGTTCCTCTCCGTGCTGCTGGCCTCTCAGGCCACGATCTACGGCAGGTTCGGCTACGGACCGGCGACCTACACACAGCAGCTGACCGTGCCGCGCCACGAGGCGGCCCTCGCCCTCCCCCGGGCGCGCGCAGTGGCCGACACACCAGCGACCGGCTCGGACAACGGCTCGGTCGAGGTGCTGCGTCGTGCCGAGTGCGGCGAGATCCTGGAAGAGGTCTACGACCGGTATCGCCGCGCCCAGCCCGGCGCGCTGTCCCGGCCGCACCGCTGGTGGGCCTTGCGCGCGGGGCAGCCCCCGATCTCACCGGCGCCGCGCTACATCGCCGTTCACCGGGCCGCAGACGGCGTCCCGGACGGGTACGCCAGCTACTCGATCGAGTCCGGCACCCTGACTGTCGACGAGACCATCGCCACCGACGACGCCGTCTTCACGGCCCTGGCCCGGTTCGTACTCGGCCACGACCTGGTCTCTCAGATCGTGTTCACCCACGTCCCGCCCGGGCACCCGCTGCGCTGGCAGCTCGCGGACTTCCGCGCCGGCCAGGCGAGCGGCGACAAGGACTGGCTCTGGGTGCGGCTGCTGGACGTCCCGCGTGCGCTGACCGCGCGCGGCTGGTTCACGGACTGCGAGCTCGTCCTCGACGTCGACGACCCGTTCCTCGGCGAGCACGGCCGCTACCTGCTGATCGTCCGGGACGGCAAGGCCGACTGCGTCCCGACGGACCGGGAGCCCGACCTGTCCCTGGACGTCCGCGACCTGGGCTCGGTCTACCTCGGCGGCACCGCCCCCAGCACGCTCGTACGCGCCGGACACATCCGGGCCCACCACCCGGGCGCGGCCACCCTCGCCGACGCCCTCTTCCGCACCGACCGCCCTCCGCACTGCCTGCACTGGTTCTGACCGCGCGCTCGTAGACCCCGCAAAAGCAACCCTGCAAAGGCTCACTGAATGCCGTCACTGGACGTCACTGAATGACGCGCCCGCCCGGCCGACCGCCAGGAGCGCCGCGCCGATGTCCGCCGCCGCTCGCGGATCGGACAGGGAGCGGCCCGTCACTTCCTCGACGCGGCGCAGCCGGTAGCGGACGGTGTTGGGGTGGACGAACAGACTCCGCGCCGCGTCCGTGGCGGAGCCGGCAGCGGCGTACCAGTGCTCCAGGGTCTCCAGGAGACGGGAGCGCTCCGCGACCGGGAGATCGAGCAGGGGCTGGAGGACCACCTCCACGAGGTGCGCCGCCTCGGCCGGAGCGGCGGCGACGACCATGGCCAGCGGGTTGTCGTCGAACCGCGCGACGCCGGGGCCGGTGCCCTGGAGGCCGGCCAGAGCCAGTCGGGCGAAGCGCAGAGCCTGGGGGGTGTCCCGCAGCGAGTGGAAGCACGGGCTGACGCCTACGCGGGCGCCCGCGCGACGCAGGATGCGCAGGCAGGTGTTCTCCGCCGTCGCCGTGGGCAGGGCGGCCAGACCGATCTGCTGGTCGGGCAGCAGCCGCCAGGCGAAGTGGACCTGGGCCTGACGCAGCGCCGCTTCCGTCCCCGCCAGCGGCTCCTCGCCGGGAGCGTCGGCCGCCGCCGCGACGACCACGTACGGCCCACGGTCGGGCAGACCCAGCTCGCGGGCGGCCTCCCACAGCG
Source organism: Streptomyces cyaneus (assembly GCF_004028635.1). GTDB lineage: Bacteria > Actinomycetota > Actinomycetes > Streptomycetales > Streptomycetaceae > Streptomyces > Streptomyces cyaneus. Next base: position 698,552 of record NZ_RQJW01000003.1, read on the forward strand.
TGCGGTCGGCGATGACGCCGGTGAACAGCGCCTCCACCAGTGCCGAGCGGCGCGCCTGACGCCGCGAGGTCAGCTCGGCGGTCGTCTCCCGGTAGGCCGCCGCCACCGCCTCCGCGTAGCGGCCGAACAGGGCCCAGATCTCCGCGGACTGGGAGACCAGTTGGGCGTCGGTGACCTCGGGATGGGTGCGTGCCTCGGCGAGGATGTCCGTCCACAGGAGTTCGAAACCGATCCGGTACGCGTGCAGGGTGTCCGCCAGCGGCACGCCCTGCTCGGCGCGGAGCTGGCCGGTCTCCCGGGCCGGGCTCGGGTCCTTCGCGCCCGCGCGGCCGAGCTGCTTCAGGAGCAGGTCCGCGTTGGCGGTGCACGAGCGGCGCAGCGAGTCGAAGGGGATCAGTGACTCGTCCTTGTAGGCGTCGACGTCCGAGCGGATGCGCTGCGCCATCCGCTCGCCCAGTTCCGGCAGCCTCGCATGAAGCGCCGAGACCACCCCTGTGAGGTTCATTCCCGCAGCGTAACGCCCATGTTTTGTTCTCGGGAACAATCCCGGAGGGCAGACGCTGTCACACCGCACATAGGCCGTCGCCGCGGACATCTGCACGATGTCGTCAACGTGAACAGCGGATTTCGACGGCGACTTTCGTGGAGGCGGTCATGGCCAATCTGGCTCAGTTCCTGGTGGAGACGGCACGGCGACAGCCGGAACGCCCCGCGCTGCGACTGGGAGGCCAGGTCACCAGCTACGCGGAACTCGACGAGCGCAGCGCCCGCGCCGCCGCGCTGTTGCGGGCCGAGGGCGTACGGCCCGGAGACCGGGTCGCTCTGATGCTGCCCAACGTTCCCGAGTTCGTCGTCCTGTACTACGGCGTGCTGCGCGCCGGAGCGGTCGTCGTGCCGATGAACCCGCTGCTGAAGGCCCGGGAGACCGACTACCACCTGCGCGACTCGGGCGCGGAGCTGCTCTTCGATTGGCACCAGGCGCCGGGCGAGGGCGCGCAGGGCGCGGCCGCCGCCGGAGTACGGCACATGGCCGTCGAGCCTGCTGCCTTCGCGGGCATGCTGGCCGGTCACGAGCCGCTGCCGGAGGTGAGCGAGCCGGACAGCGAGGACGTGGCCGTGCTGCTGTACACCTCGGGCACCACCGGCCGCCCCAAGGGCGCCACTCTCACTCACACCGGGCTGCGGCACAACACCGAGGTCAACGCGGTGCATGTGCAGCGGATGACGGCGGATGACGTGGTCGTGGGCTGCCTGCCGCTCTTCCACATCTTCGGGCAGATCTGCACGATGAGCGTGACCGTCCGCGCCGGTGCCTCGCTCATCCTGATCCCCCGCTTCGACCCGCAGACCGTGCTGGAGGCCATCGCCCGCGACCGGGCAACGGTCTTCGAGGGCGTACCGACCATGTACGCGGCGCTGCTCCAGCATCCGTCGGACGCCGACGTGTCCACGCTGCGGATGTGCGTCTCCGGCGGGGCCTCGCTGCCGGTGGAGATCCTGCACGGCTTCGAGCGTCGCTTCGGCTGCGTGGTGCTGGAGGGCTTCGGCATGTCCGAGACCAGTCCGGTGGTCACGTTCAACCACCCCGACCGGCCGCGCAAGGCCGGCTCCATCGGCACCCCGATCAAGGACGTGGAGGTGCGGCTCCTCGACGACAAGGGCCAGGACGTGGCTCCCGGCGAGATCGGTGAACTGGCCGTGCGCGGGCCGAACGTGATGAAGGGGTACTGGAAGCGCCCGGAGGAGACGGCGGCCACCATCCCGGACGGCTGGCTGCGCAGCGGCGACCTCGCGCGGCAGGACGAGGACGGCTACCTGTACATCGTCGACCGCAAGAAGGACATGATCATCCGCGGTGGCTACAACGTCTACCCGCGCGAGATCGAGGAGGTGCTCCACGAGCACCCGGCCGTCGCGCTGGCCGCGGTGGTGGGCGTGGCCGACGCGCATCTGGGCGAGGAGATCGCGGCCGCGGTGGTGCTGCGCCCGAACGCGCAGGCCACGCCCGACGAGCTCCAACTGTTCGTCAAGGAGCGGGTGGCGGCGTACAAGTACCCGCGCGAGGTGTGGCTCGTGGACGCACTCCCGACCGGCCCCAGCGGCAAGATCCTCAAGAGGGAGATCAGCGCGCCGGCGAGGTGAGGTCGATGTGGCCGAGTCAGCCGGGTGACGCGTAGCAACGCCTGACGCGTTCCCGGGCGCTCGAGCGGCCCGAGCCCTGGGGGCCTCGTTCTCCCTCAGGGCGTCAGGGTGATCCGGACGGCGGACCAAGCCGGAGACGGCAGCCTCAGGGTTGGTGTGAGGCGTCGGCGAGCCAGTCCTGCAGTTCCAGGTGGCGGAACTGGTAGGCGATGCCGACACGTCGAAGCAGGCCGGCATCGGTTGCCCACTCCAGGAACCTGCGCAGCCGCCAGGCCAGAGCCCGGGACGCTGATCCTGAGGGGTTTGCAGCCATACCCGGGCAGCCCACGAAGGCTCTGGCCACGGAAGTGTCCATGACGCCCCAACTACGGCAAGGGCCAATACGATGCACAGGGCCGGCAAGAAGGTGGCGCCGTCCGCCCACAGGGACAGGGCGGCAACCCCCAGGGGCAGCACCGCGTAGAGGGCGCCGTGGACGATGCGGGGACGACTGCCTGCCAAAGGCCACAGTTCGTACAGGACCAGATCGGTGCTGGACAGGGTCCGGCCGGCCACGGTACGGCTGGTGGCGGCATTGGTGTTCAGATAACCGGCCAGCGCTCCCATCCAGGCTCGGACTTGAGCGGGGGTGTAGGTGCCGCCCCACGGAGTGCGGGGCGGAGCAGGTCTTGGGGCAAGTGCAGGTAAGCGCCGGTGAGATCGCGCTGCTCATGTACGGTCACGGCCACGGTCAGCCGCCACGGGGTGGACAACGCCCGCGCCAGCGGCGAGGACGGGGTCCGGTCGAGGGTGTCCAGCACGCCCTGCCAGCGCGGCGAGCTCCCAACGCGCCTCTCGATGAACAGGCGGGCCTGGGCGGGACTGACCTGACCGATCTCCACTCGCGCGGCATCCTGGGCCCAGACCTCCAAGGCTTCCAACGCCTCGTACTGCCCGGTGCGGCAGGTGAGCACCAGGCTCGCTTTCGCCCGACCGCGTTGGTAGATGTTGAGCACCTCCAACGCCTGCCGGGCTCGAGAGCCGTATCCTGGCGTGTCGTTCCCGGCGTCCATCTCGTCCAGCCCGTCCAGTACGGGGAGGATGAGCCCCGCGTCCATCAACGCCGCGGCGCCGGTTCGGGAGAGCCGATAGGTGCTCACCAGGTGCCGGCACACCCACGCCCGAACCAGCTGCACTGCCTTGTCCGGATCAAGGACGGTCCTCGCACCCTCGTCCCACCCAGCCCCGGGTTGAGTGACGGAGAGGGTGTCCCAAGAGGCCAGAGGCAGCCGTATCGGGACCGGGTCCTCAGGCTTGCGCTCCTCCAGCAGGGCGAGGAGGAGTTCGAGGGCAAGCACGGTCTTGCCCGCCCCCGGCGCCCCGGTGATCACCAAGCGTCCTGGCCGCAGCTGCTTGTAGTAGCTCACCACATCGCTCAATCGTCCCTCCGCGGCAGCACCAGCAGCGTTACGTGCTGCAGCCGGACGGAACACGAAAGGCACGTTGATCGCCACGCCGTCCCCGCCGAGCAACTGCACCCGCGCGCCGGTCTCCACTCGCAGCACCACCCGCGCCAGCCGACCCGCCATGACCACCGGATCGTCCTCCTGGTGACGCTGCGCCCGCCAGGACATCCACGCCGACCAGCCCGCCATCGCAAGCCCCGCCAAGCCGATCGCCGCGCTGACCAAGTCGACATCACCGGGCTTCAACCCCGGTAAGAACCACGCCACCAGGGCGACTAGTGCCACCAGTGTCGCCGCGCATACGAACCCCCAGAACCACGCGGCCGACCTAGGCATGTCCATGACTACAGATCATCGCAACCGCGACACACCCTGCGCCATGAATCAGACGCGACAACGCCCAGGGCGACCGCGGTCGGCAGCCGGAAACGCTGCGGGAGACAGTCCCTTGTCACACGGGGATGAAATTCCGTTCCGGAGGACTCAACTCCCCCACAGCCAACAGTGATTCGCTCAGACATTCGCCCTCGCGCTGCCATATTCGACAACCACTTCGGAGGTGGTTGTGACCCAAGAGGCGACGACATCCGGTCCGGCGCAGGTGGTTGCGCACGCGCCCCAGAGCACCGTGGAACGCATCACTGACCTGGCCCGCCGCCACCAGCAGGCCCTGGTGCCGGGCGGGGCGAGGCGGCGCGAGGAGTTCGGGGCCCGGGAGCGGATCGAGCGGCTGGTGGACAAGGGATCCTTCAGCGAGACCGGCCTGTTCGTGCGGGCACGGCCCACCGGGGACGGCGGCCGACGGCCCTACGGCGACGGGGTGGTCACCGGGTACGGCACGGTCGACGGGCGCCGGGTGTGCGTGTTCGCCCAGGACTCCGCGGTCTTCGGCGGCAGCATGGGCGAGGCGTTCGGCGAGAAGACCCTCGCCCTCATGGACCTCGCCCTGAAGACCGGCTGCCCGGTCGTCGGGCTCAACGACGGCGGCGGCGCCCGTATCCAGGAGGGCGTCGCCTCGCTCGCCCTCTATGCCGAGCTGGTGCGACGCAACGTGCAGGCGTCCGGCGTGATTCCGCAGATCTCGGTCGTGCTGGGGCCGTGTGCGGGCGGGGCGGCCTACTCACCTTCCATCACCGACTTCACCGTGATGGTCGACGGCGCCTCGCACATGTTCGTCACCGGCCCCGACGTCATCGAGGCGGTCACCGGCGAGCGCGCCACCGCCGAGGAACTGGGCGGCGCCCGCACCAGTAACGCCGTCAACGGCAACGCGCACTTCCTCGCGGCCGACGAGGAGGACGCCCTGGACGTCGTACGCGATCTGCTGTCGTATCTGCCGGCCAACAACCTGGAGCGGCCCCCGGAGTACGCGCCTGGCGACGCCCCCGAAACAGACCTGCTCGACTCCGTCGTCCCGGACCGGCTCGGGCAGGCCTACGACATGCGGGAGATCCTGCGGGCGGTGGTCGACGACGGTGAACTGCTGGAGGTGCAGGAGCTGTTCGCGCCGAACATCATCTGCGCCCTGGCGCGGGTCGAGGGCCGGTCGGTCGGCGTCGTCGCCAACCAGCCGCTGCACGCCGCCGGGGTCCTCGACATCGACGCCTCCGAGAAGGCCGCGCGTTTCGTACGATTCTGCGACGCGTTCGGCATTCCGCTGCTGACCTTCGCCGACGTCCCGGGCTATCTGTCCGGCGTACGACAGGAGCGCGGCGGCATCATCCGGCGCGGCGCCAAGCTGCTGTACGCCTATGCCGAGGCCACCGTTCCCAAGGTCACGGTCGTGGTGCGCAAGGCGTACGGCGGCGGGTACGCGGTGATGGGTTCCAAGCACCTCGGGGCCGACATCAACCTCGCCTGGCCCACCGCCCGCATCGCCGTCATGGGCGCCGAGGGGGCGGTGGGTGTCCTGCACCGGCGCGAGCTGGCCGCCGCCGACGATCCCGAGGCGCTGCGCGCCCGCCTGGTCGCCTCGTACGAGCGCACCCACGGCACGCCCTACCTCGCCGCCGAACGCGGATACGTCGACGCCGTGATCGCCCCTCGCGACACCCGCGACCACATCTGCCGCGCCCTGAACGCCCTGCACGGCAAACGCGCGCCGCTGCCGCAGCGGCGGCACGGCAACATCCCGCTCTGAGCCCCCCATCCGAGCCCTCAACAGGCCTCCCGCCGATCCCGCGACGTCAGGAGCCACACCAGATGGACAGCCGCCGCCCCCCACTCGCGCCCGCGTGCCGGACCCTGCCCCAGTACGTACGTCACTGGGCCGAAACCACCCCCGACCGCCGGGCGTTCACCTTCGTCGAGTACCCGGCACCGCACTCACGCGGCGTCCACCGCACCCTGACCTGGCGACGCCTGGACCTGCGCGTGCGCGCCCTCGCCGCCCGCCTCGCCGAGCAGGCCGAACCGGGCGCGCGTGTCGCGTTGCTGTGTCCGCAGGGCACGGAGTACGTCACCGGGTTCCTGGCGGCGCTCACCGCCGGGCTGGTCGCCGTACCGCTGTATCCGCCCGGCCTGCCCGGGCACTCGGACCGGCTCTCGGGTGTCCTGGCCGACGCACGTCCGGCGGCCGTCGTGACGACGAGTCGCGTACGGCAGGAGGTGCGGGATCTCTGTGAGCGGGCGGTGAACGGCGCCGACAAGCCGATGCGGATCGTCTGTGCCGACGAGGTGCCTGACGACGACGCCCAGGGGTGGCGGCCGGTCGACGCGGATGCCGGGGCGATCGCCTATCTCCAGTACACCTCCGGTTCGACGCGTGCACCGGCGGGCGTGGAGATCACCCACGCCAACGTCGTCGCCAACGCCCGGCAGGCGCTGACCGCCTACGGCGCCGACGCCCATCCGGTGACCTGCGTGGGCTGGTTGCCGCTCTACCACGACATGGGGCTGGTGCTCAGCGTCGCCGCACCCGTGGTGCGCGGTGTGCTGTCGGTGCTGATGGACCCGGCCGCCTTCCTGAACGAGCCCGTGCGCTGGCTCCGGCTGCTCGGCGCGCACCCGCGAACCGTGAGCGCAGCGCCCAACTTCGCCTACGACTACTGCGTCGGCGCCGTCACCGACGACCAGAAGACGGATCTGCGTCTCGACAGTGTCACCGCGCTGATCAACGGCAGCGAGCCGGTCCGCCCGGGCACGGCCGACCGCTTCCACGCCACCTTCGCCGACCGGGGCCTGCCCGCCACGGCCCACTGTCCCTCGTACGGGCTCGCCGAGGCCACCGTCTTCGTCAGTGCCGCCCGGCCCGGTGAGCCGCTCGGCCGGTTCGCTCTCGACCGGGACGCCCTGGCTTCCGGGAAGGCCCTGCCCGCACGGCCCGACGACCCCAGGGCCGTGCTGCTGGCGGGCTGCGGCACCCCGGCCGGCCAGCGGGTCCGGATCGCCGACCCCGTCACCCGTGCCGTCCTGTCCGAGGGGGAGGTCGGGGAGATCTGGGTGCAGGGGCCCAACGTCGGCCGCGGTTACTGGAATCGGGAGGAGGAGAGCGAGCGGGTCTTCGGGGCGGAGTTCGCCGGCGGCTCGGACGCGCCGGGTGGGCGGTGGCTGCGTACCGGCGACCTGGGCGCGGTGCTGGACGGGCAGTTGATCGTCACCGGGCGGCTGAAGGACCTCGTCATCGTCGACGGTCGCAACCACTACCCGCAGGACCTGGAGGCCACGGCCCAGGAAGCGCATCCGGCTGTGCGCCGCGACCGTCTCGCCGCCTTCGCCGTGCCCGGTGCCGCGGGTGAGCGGGCGGTCGTGGTGGCCGAGCACGTACGGACCGTGTCCCTGGCCGAGCTCGATGTGCGGGCCGTGGTGCGGGCCGTGCGCGGCGCCGTCTCCGCGCGGCACGGGCTGCGGCTCGCCGACGTCGTGCTCGTGCCGCCGGGCACGGTGGCGCGGACCTCCAGTGGGAAGGTGTCGCGGGCTCTGACGCGGGCGCGATACGTGGAGGGTGCGTACACGCAGGGCGGCGACGCGAAGGCGGGCGGCACGCCACCAACCGACACCGCAGCGGGTGCCACGTCGAGGGCCGCACGATGAGGCGCGTCGACGCGGCGGCGCTGCGTCGGCTGATCGCCGAGCGGGTGGCTTCCTGGCACGGCACGGCGCCCGAGGACGTCCCGATGGACCAGCAGCTCGCGGACCTCGGCATGTCCTCGCGGGACGCGGTCGCCCTGGCCGGGGAGTTGTCCCGCGCCACGGGCTGCGAACTGCCGCCGACCTTGCTGTGGGAGGCGCCGACCGGGGAGGCGCTGGTGGCGCGGCTGTGCGGTACGGCCCCGGGGCCCGCGCCGCTCGTCATGGCGCCCGGATCGCCCGCCGAGCCCGTCGCGGTCATCGGCGTCGGCTGCCGGCTGCCCGGCGGGGTGCACGGGCCCGGCGACTACTGGCGGCTGCTGTGCGAGGGCGTGGACGCGATCCGGCGCGTGCCCGAGGACCGCTGGCGGGACTTCACCGCCTTCCCGCCCGCAGATGCGCATCCCTACGGCGGTTACCTGGACGACATCGCCGGGTTCGACGCGGACTTCTTCCGCATCACCCCGCGCGAGGCCGCCGTGATGGACCCCCAGCAGCGGATCCTGCTGGAGGTCGTCCACGAGGCGCTCGACCACGCCGCCGTTCCGGCCGCGTCCCTGGCGGGGACCGCCACCGGCGTCTTCGTCGGGGTCTCCGCCCCGGAGTACGGACAGCTCACGGGCGCGGATCCGGCCGCCGTCGACCCGTGGGCGCCCGCCGGTGCGGCCCTGAGCGTCACCGCGGGGCGGCTGGCGTACGTCCTGGACACGCGCGGGCCTTGTCTGGCTGTGGACACCGCCTGCTCGTCCTCGCTGGTCGCGGTGCACCACGCCTGCGTCAGCCTGCGGGCGGGTGAGAGCGACACGGCGATCGCCGCCGGGGTCAATCTGCTGCTGTCGCCCGCCGTCACGGTCGCCTTCCGGAGGGCGGGCGCCCTCGCACCGGACGGCCGGTGCAAGCCGTTCTCGGCGGCGGCCGACGGCATCGGGCGCGGCGAGGGCTGTGCGGCCGTGGTCCTCAAGCGGCTGTCCCACGCCGAGCGCGACGGCGACCGGGTGCTGGCCGTGATCCGTACGACGGCCGTCAACTCCGACGGCCGGTCGAACGGTCTCATGGCCCCCAACCCGGCAGCCCAGCGCGCCCTGTTGGAGACGGCCTACGCGCGGGCCGGGCTCAACCCGGCGCACGTCGACCATGTCGAGGCGCACGGTACCGGCACCCCGCTGGGCGACCCGATCGAGGCGGGCGCACTCGGCGCGGTCCTCGCGCCCGGCCGCGACCCCGATCAGCCGCTGCTGCTGGGCTCGGTCAAGGGCAACCTCGGTCACCTGGAGTCCGCCGCCGGAGTGGCCGGCCTGGTGAAGACCGTGCTCGCCCTGCACCACGACCTCATCCCGCCCTCCCTGCACAGCGCGGACGGCAGCGCCCTGCGCGACGACCGGCTGCGCGTCGTGAATGAGCCCGAACCGTGGCCCCGCTACGGCGGCACCGCCACCGCCGGAGTCTCCGGTTTCGGTTTCGGCGGCACCAACGCCCATGTCGTGCTGGAGGAATGGCGACCCGTCAGCCCGCCCTCTCCCTCTGCTGACGAGCCCGCCGCCCGTCTGCACCTCTTCTCCGGCGCCGACATCGAGCGGGTCCGCGACACCGCGGGCCGGCTCGCCGCATGGCTTCGAACGCCCGAGGGGAGCGTCGCGCACCCCGCCGACGTGGCGCGCACACTCGCCGGGCGCACCGGCCGCGGACCCGTACGTGCCGCGGTCGTGGCGCGTGACCGTGACGAACTCGCCATCGCCCTGGACGAGTTGGCAGCCGGCCGCCCGGACGGGCGGATCGCGACCGGTGACCGGGACCTTGTGGGCCCCGGCACGGTGTGGGTCTTCTCCGGGTACGGCACCCAGTGGCCCGGCATGGCACGCCGGCTGCTCGCCGAGGAACCCGCGTTCGCCGCCGCCGTGGAGAAGCTCGACCCGCAGCTCGCCGGGGAGTGCGGCGGCGTGTCACTGTACGACCACCTGGCGTCCGGTACCGGCCTGGACCGCCTGGAGACCGCCCAGCCCCTGCTGTTCGGCTTGCAGTTGGCACTCGCCGAACTGTGGCGCTCGTACGGTGTCGAGCCCACGGCCGTGATCGGCCACTCCATGGGCGAGGTGGCGGCAAGTGTGTGCGCGGGTGCCCTGGATGTGACCGACGGGGCGCGGGTCATCGCCGTACGCGCTCGCTTGCTGAGCGGGCTGCGGGGCGGTGCGATGGCCGTCGTCGACCTGGACGACTCCGAACTCGACCACCTGGAACGGGACTTCCCCGGGGTCCATGTCGCCGTTCACTCCTCGCCGCGGCAGAAGGTCGTGGCAGGAGCTGAGGCAGCGGTGGAGCGTCTGGTGAGCCGTCTCCAACAGGAGGGCCGAGGCGTCCGGGCGATGCGGGTCGTGGGCGCCGGGCACTCCCCGCAGGTCGACGCGCTGCTGCCGGAGCTGACCGATGCGCTGGCCGGTGTGCGGGGGCGCCGGGCGCGCGTCCCCGTGTACTCCACCGTCCTCGACGACCCCCGCGGCGAGAGCGCGTTCGACGCCGACCACTGGGCCGCCAACCTGCGACGGCCCGTACACCTGGACCGGGCCGTCGCGGCAGCGGCCGCCGACGGACACACCGCGTTCGTCGAGATCTCGCCCCATCCGGTGCTCACGGGCGCCCTCACCGCCACGGTGCCCGGCGCGCTCGCGCTGGCCACGCTGCGCCGTGACGCGGACGGATCGGCGGCGTTCGCCGGGCAGTTGGGCGCCCTGTACGCGGCGGGGCAGCGGCTGCCGCTGCCACCCGGCCGGGTCATCGACCTGCCCGGTCCGCGCTGGCGGCATGTGCGCCACTGGTGGACGGACGGGAGGGCGGGGGCGGTGAGCGGGCCGGTGGTGTCGCGGCCGGCGGGTGAGCCGGCGTCGGTCGAACGGCACACGGGCGGCGACTCGGGCACGGCGGAACGTGGCGGTAGCCACGCGCAGGTCGGCGCGGCCTCGCCCGTGGACGGGTACGACACTCACGCGAACCTGGCGGAGCACTCCCCGCTACTGGCCCGCCTGATGCATCACATCGCCGCCGTGACCGGCCACCCGTCGACCCGTATCACCCCCACCGCCGCGCTCTCCGACCTCGGCCTGGACTCCCTCATGGCGGTCCGTGTCCGTACGGCCGTCGAGCGTGAGTTCGGCGTCGAACTGCCCCTGCGAGACCTGCTCGGTGCCGTCACCGTCGCCGAGGCGGCTGTCCGTGTCGAGCAGGCCCTCCCCCAGTCGGCCGGTGGCGTGTCCCCTCGTCCCTTGCGCGCCACCGGCTCCCGGCCCCCGCTGTTCCTCGTGCACGCGGCCGGCGGTCCGACCACCGTGTATCAGGCGCTCACCGAAGGGCTGGGCGCCGAGCAGCCGGTGTTCGGGCTCGACCGGATCGACGAGGCCCGCACGGTGGCGGACAAGGCGCGCCGCTACGCCGAGGCGATCAGTGCCGCACACCCCGACGGGCCCGTGCTGCTGGGCGGTTGGTCCTTCGGCGGCTTCGTCGCCCAGGAGACCGCACGGCAGCTGGCCGCCGCCGGACGGGACGTGCCGCTGGTGGTGCTCATCGACTCGGTACGGCCCCTTCCCCGGCCTGAGTTGACGCCGGCCGACCGGCTCCGGGCCCACTTCGAGGGGTTCGCGGGGCACGTCGCCGAAACCTACGGTGTGCGGCTGGAGTTGCCGTACGACGACCTGGTGGCGATGGACGACGACAGGGACCGTGTCGACGCCGTGCTCCGGGCCGTGCGGGAGGCCGTCGACGTGCCGCGCGCCGCGTTGGAGCACCAGCGCGCCTCCTACCTCGACCTGAGGATCGGCGAGGCGCACCGGCCGGGACGGTACGACGGCCGAGTACTGCTCTACCGCGCCACCGAGCCGGCGCCGCACACGGTGCGCGACCCGGCGTACGAGCGCGACGACGAGGCGCTGGGCTGGGACGAGGTGTGCCCGGGTCTGGAGGTCGTACGGGTGACCGGACACCATCTGGCGCTGCTCGACCCGCCGTACGTCGACGAGATCGCCGCCCATCTGAACCGGGCGCTCGCCGAGCGCACCCTCTCCCCCTGAATTGGAATCCGAGGAGCCGCCATGCCCGACCGCACCATCGGAGTGTCCCGGCGCACTGTCGCCAAGGCGGCGACCGCCGCCGGTCTGGCCGCTGTGTTCGGCACCACGACCGGCACCGGTCGCGCCCGGGCTGCGACCCGGCTGGGACCCCGCACCTTCGAGCTGTCCGTGTCCTCCGCCGCCCTGGGCCGCAACGCACCGGTGCGGCTGATCCTGCCGTCGGGCTTCGACACGGAGCCGGCGCGGACCTATCCGGTCCTGTATCTGCTGCACGGCGCCCACGACGACCACACGTCCTGGACCCGGGAGACGGACATCGAGGCCTTCACCGAGGGCCGCGACCTGATCGTGGCGATGCCCGACGCCGGCCCGACGGGCATTCCCAGCGTCTGGCGTGACGGCTCCGACTACGAGACCTTCCAGGTGAAGGAGGTTCCCGCGCTGCTCGCCGGCGACTACCGGGCCTCCGGCGTGCGGGCCGTCGCCGGTGTCTCGACCGGAGGGTACGGGGCGATGGCGCACGCGGCCCGGCATCCGGGCGTGTTCGCCGCCGCGGCCTCCTACAGCGGTGTCCTGGACACCACCGCGCCCGGAGTGCCCCCCATCGTGGACGCGATCGTGGCCCGGGAGAAACTGCCGGCCGCCTCCCTGTGGGGGCATCCGATCCTGAACCTCCTGACCTGGCGGGACTTCAATCCCCGCACACGAGCCGAAGGGCTGCGCGGTACCGCCCTGTACGTCTCGCAGGGCAGTGGTCTGTTCGGGGGCGGCGGCGATCCGCTGCCCGAGGCGCTGGAGAGCGCGCTGTGGCCCTCGGCGCACAGCTTCACCGACGCGCTGGCCCGTCTCGGCATCCCGGTGGGCCGTCATTTCTACGCGGGAGGAGGACACAACTGGGCTTATTGGAAAAGAGAGTTCACCGCGTCGTGGCCGATGCTCGCCCGCGCCCTGGGCGTACCGGAGTGATGTCGGTGCCGTGGGGGCACGGAACGGACCGGAGGGGGCATCCGTCCGACCAAGGACGCCCCACTCGCCCCACGGGCAACACCGCGCGGGCGAGCAGATTCCGGGCGAAAGGAGTCTCCGCGATGGCGTTCCCCACCCCGCACGACCTGACGAACGGTTCCGGGGCCACGCCGGTACCGGCTGAGCTGGCCGAGCTGCTGCGTGCCCAACTCGCCGCCGTCGCCGATGAGGTGGAGGCGGAGGTCCGCCGTCAGGTTCCCGAGTACGCGCAGCCGCCCGACGGCCCGTACGGCAGGAACCTGCGGGACGGGGTGGTGCAGGCGCTGACCCTGTTCGTGGACCACATCGCCGATCCGCGCGACGACGGGGAAGCGATCGCCGCGACGTACTACGCCCTGGGGCGTGGTGTGGCCCAGGAGGGCCGGAGCCTGGACGTGCTGCAGTGCGCACTGCGCGTGGGCGGGATGCACGCCTGGCGCTGCATGGGGCGCACAGCGGAGACCCTCGGGCTGGACTCGACGGTCGTGGCCGCGCTGGGCGAGCTGGCGTTCCAGACGGTGCACGAGGTCGCGGAGGCGGCCGCGGCCGGGTTCGCGGAGGGGCAGCTGCGCAGCTCGGACGAGCTGGAGCGGCGCCGCCGGCGACTGCTCGACCTGCTGCTGGGCGAGGGCCCGGTGGTCCCGGAAGCGGTGCAGAAGCTGGCGCACAGCGCACGGTGGACGGTGCCGCGGCAGGTCGCCGTCGTCGCGCTCGCGGCCGCCCCCGACCGGCGCGAGGAGAACCGGCCGCTGGCCTCGGCGGGGGCGCTGGTGGACATGGAGTCGCGGCCGCCCCGCATGCTGGTGCCCGATCCCGACGGCTCGGGGCGGTGGGCCGGCCGCAGTTTCGCGCTCGCCCTGCGGGGACGTCCGGCCGCGATCGGCCCGACGGTGCCGCTCACCGAGGCCGCGCAGTCGTTGCGCTGGGCCGCCCGCGCGCTGGGGCTGATGGGGCGCGGAGTCCTGCCCCGGCAGGACGTGGTGCGCTGCGCCGACCATCTGTCGACGCTGCTGCTGCACGCCGACGAACCGCTGCTCGGCCGGCTGCGGACCAGCGCCCTCACCCCGCTCGACGCGGTGTCGGCGGGGCAGCGCCCCCGGCTCGCCGAGACGCTGCTGGCCTGGCTGCTCAGCGGCAGCAACGTCCCGGACGTCGCCGCCCGGCTGCACATCCATCCGCAGACGGTCCGCTACCGGCTGCGCCAGCTGGAGAAGCTGTTCGGCGACGCCCTGCACGATCCGGACACCCGCCTCGAACTGATCCTGGCGCTGCGCGCGGAATCCATGCACAACCGGCAGGACTGATTTCCCGTACTCATCCGGCGACAAAAAATCGCGGCACTTCCATAATCCCGTCCATAACACCTGGCCAAGTACAGCGAATACGTTCGGGCAGTCCTTTTTCGCAGGCGCATCCCGCGCCCCCATCGCGGAGGATCCCATGCGTATCCGTTTGTTCTCGGCCGCGCTCTCGCTGCTCGGCGGAGCCGGAATCGTCACCCTCTCGACGCCCACGGCCTCGGCCGCGGCCTGCACGGACATCGACGTCGTCGCGGCCCGCGGCACGTTCGAACCGGGCACGCTCGGCTTCATCGTCGGCGACCCCGTGTATTCCGCCCTGCAGAAGAAAATCACCGGAAAATCCCTCTCCAGCTACAAGGTGAACTACCCCGCGGATCTTTCCCTGACGTCGGCCGCACAGGGCAACGCGGATCTGGTGAATCATGTCAATCAGCAGGCCGCCGCCTGTCCGAACCAGCGTTTCGTCCTCGTCGGCTATTCGCAGGGTGCGAACGTCGTCGACAACTCCATCGGTATCAGCAGCGAGGGCGCGGTGGTCGGCTCCCCCATCGTGGCGGCCCTGCCGACCGCGGTCGAACCGAAGGTCGCCGCGGTGCTGCTGTTCGGCAACCCCATCCGGGCCCTCGGCAAGAGCGTCACCGGTACCTACCAGAGCCGCACGATCGACTTCTGCGCCAAGGGCGACCCCATCTGTGAGAACGGCGGGACCGACGTGGGGGCCCACCTCGGCTACACGGCCGACGCGGACGCGGCGGCCACGTTCGCCGCGGGCAAGGTCTGAGCCGTAGGCCATCGCCCGTGCCAAGGGCCCGGGAGGATTCCTCCCGGGCCCTTTCCCTGTACGGCTACTGCGGGGTCCTGGCGAACCGTGCGAGGTTGGTGGAGACGGGTTCGGGCCGCCCGTTGTTCTGCACGGGCGCGGCGGTCAGCACATCGAGGTGCTGGTAGCCGTCGGCGATCAGCGGGTGCAGGTCGGCCGGGACACGGCCCGTGAGAAGTCCGTCGCCCGCGAGGACCGTGAGGGTGGGGTTGGCGGTGAGCCCGTCCGGATGCACGACGAGCCTCTTCACCTGCGGCGAGGTCGCCAGCTGGAGGTCGGTGACCAGCTTGGTGGGGAAGTACTGCTCGGTGAAGTCCAGCGGCTGCTCCGCGAGACTGCGGGCCAGCTCCTGGATGTCGGTGACCTCCTTGCCGGCGGCGGTGAAGGGCGTGCCGTCGGCCGACCGGTACCCGGGGTCGTCGGGGTCGCCGACACGGTCGTAATTGCGCCATGTGTAGAGCGGCCCGTGCGGCCGGTCCGGGATCGCCTTGTAGTCGGTGCCGTACAGGCCGGGCTGCTGCGCGCTTCCGTTGGCGACGGGGAAGTTCTTGTCGGCGACCGGACCGCCGTCGAGGAATCCGACGCTGCTCTGCAAAAACGCCAGCGGTACGGAGTTGTCGTCGAGCAGCGCGCCGAGCACTGCGGCGTTGGTGAGCCGGAAGTCCTTCACGCCGGGTGAGCCGGTGAGGAAGGCGGCGGTGTCCTTGGAGAAGAGGAAGCGGTTGGTGGCCTCGATGTTTAGGTTGGAGGGCAGGTAGCGGGGCAGGTCGGCCTCGGCTGCGGGGGCGTTCAGGGCGCCGAGGCCTGCGATGGCGAGCAGTGTCATGGTCTCGGGGTTGAGCAGCACCGGCGCGGACAGCGAGCGCGGCAGCGCCCCGCTGTCGAGGCCGGCCTGCACGACGCCATGACCGAGCCCGACATCGGGGAGGTCGGTGTCGTCCGGGATGCTGCCGCTGAGGTCGGCCAGCGAGGTGGAGACGGTGGTGTCGAGAGCGAAGTGGCCGGCGCACTGGTTGTGTCCGGCGTCGGTCGCGGTGGCCGCGTTCCCGTCGAAGTCGGCGGTGGCGAAGTACCCGGTGATGACGCCGCCCAGCGAGTGACCGCCGCACAGCACCTTCCGCTTCCGCAGCCCCTGGTCGGGCAGTTCGGCGGCGAGGAGGTCGTACTGGTCGCGGACGGTCTGTTCGATGCCGAGCCGCGCCATCCACCCCAGCTTCTCGTTGCCGGCGAAGCCGTCGAAGGTCCGGCCGTCGACCTGCTTGCCGCGGTAGTAGTAGTCGACGGCCGTGTGCTGGTCGCCGGAGGCGATGCCGGTGCGGTCCTCCAGGCAGTTGGAGCGCCGGTCCAGGGCCCAGAACTCGATGTGCAGGCCCTGCGCGGCGGCGGCCGCCACGGTGTTGCGGGCGACGCTGTCGAACGCCCCGGCCCCCTCCAGGATGCCCGGCTGGGCGACGAGGATCCGGTCCGCGTCGGCCGCGGCGTCCGGCCCGTCGGCAGCGCGGTAGCGCAGGTACGACAGCCAGTCGCACGCGGCCGGACGAGGGCCGGCCGACTCCGGCAACGGCACCTTCACCCGCACCGCCGACTCGAGCACCCCGGCGACCGGAGACGTCGACGACACCGGAATCTCCGTCCGCGCACCGGCCGCCCGGGTTCCGGGGGCTGCCGCGGTGAGCGTCCCCACGGTCAACAGCACCGCCAGCGCGGCGCTGCGCCATGTCCTTCTGCTGCTGCGAATCATGTCCATGGCACGGACGCTAGGGACTCGGTCGAGCCGACCTCAGGGAGTGCTGACAGGAACACAGGTTTCCGGCGCCGCCTTGTCACCGCCGCACAGAGCGTGCCGACGAATGCGACATTCCGTGGATGCACACGACAGGCTCGCCGGTCCCGGTCCCAGTCCCGGTCCCGGTCCCGGTCCCAGTCCCGGTCTCGACGGAGCCCATGGCGTGCACCAGGCCGCCGAACGGCCCTCAGCCTCGATTCTCTGTCGACGCCTCCGCGATCCTGCGCGTCGAGCACCTCAGCGCGAGGGCGGCGATGTCGTCGTCGAGCCTTCCGCCGCTGTGCTGGAGCAGATCCCGGTGCAGCTGGTCGAGCAGCTCGCGGGGCTGCTCCTGGCCCTGCCGTCGCATCCAGTCCGACAGCGGGAAGAACTGTCCTGCGTGATCCCGGGTCTCCGATACTCCGTCCGTGTAGAGCAGCAACTGGTCACCCGGGACGAAGGCGACCATGTCGACCCAGTAGCGGTCACCGATGAGCGCCGCCAGGTTGAGGGGCGGGGAGGGGACGGCGGGCTCCAGGACCCGGACCTTCCCGCAATGCGCGATCAGCGGCGGGGGATGCCCGCAATTGAGAAGTCGTACGTGGCCGCCGCCGTACGGGATCTCGGCGAGGAGAACGGTGGCGAAGTGCTCGGGCTGGTCCGGGACGGGAAACGCCGCGCTGTGGCGCGTGACGGTGGTCTCCAGGCGGTGGATGATGCCCCGCAGGTCGGGTTCGTCGTACGCGGCCTCCCTGAAGCAGCCGATCACCGCCGAGGCCGCCCCCACCGCGGACAGACCCTTGCCTCGTACGTCCCCTATGAGCAGCCGGACCCCGTACGGTGTCCCGATCGCCTCATAGAAGTCGCCGCCGATCCGAGCCTGTTCCTGGGCCGCCAGATACAGCGACTCGATGTCGATGTCCTCGATGCGGCGCGGCAGTGGGCGCAGCAGCACCTTCTGGGCCGCGTCGGCGACGAGCCGGACCTGGAAGAGTATCTCCTCTCGCTGATGTCGGACATGACTCGCGTATGCGGCCGCCAAGGTGACCGCGACGATCGCGGCCGAGGTGTACTGCGTCCCCAGGTCGGTGTAGAAGAAACTGAGGACGATCATGATCAGCAGGCAGAACGCCCCCAGCAGGATCGTGGGGAGCACGGGCCACATCGCGGCGGCGAGGGCGGGTGCGGCAGGCAGAAGGCGGCTGACCGCGATCTCCCTGGGTGTGGAGAACGCCAGACCGGCGATGAGAACGGTCAGGACCACGGGTGACAGCCGGGCAGCTTCCCATCGGCCGCTGTAGGCGGCGCGACGGCGCCACAGCCGTGCAGACATGATCACAAAATGCATCATATCGGCCTAAGCGGACATCGAGCACGGAGGGATCATGCGCCGCACGCGAGAGTTTGCGGCGGACGGCCCGCGTCCGGAGGGACCGAGGCCGTACGGCGCACCGCCGTAAAGACGCCCGAGGCCGGCCGGGCGAGGATCGGGCCTGGGTCTGGCCGCTTGGGATCACCGGTGTTAGAAAGGTCGCATGGCGAATCGTTTCGCCCGTTTTCAGCACCTCTCGGTCAAGCGCCTGATCGGCAAGAGCACGCGGAGCGTGGCCGGGCAGGTGCTGGTTTTCCAGGTGGCTCTGGTAGTGGCGCTCGTGGCCTGCTGCGTCTTCGCTCTCGTCCTGCAGTCGGAGCGGGACACCAGCGCCGAGGCCAGGCGCCGCTCCACGGCCGTGGCACAGACCTTCGCGCACTCACCAGGCGTTGTGGCGGCATTGCAGACCCCGGACCCGAGCAAGATTCTCCAGCCACTCACCGAGGCGGCACGACGGGCCGCCGACGTCGACTTCATCGTGGTCATGGACACCAAGGGCATCCGGTACACGCACCCCTTGCCGGACCGGATCGGAAAGCGGTTCGTGGGCGAGATCGCGCCGTCGCTGGCGGGGAGGCTCTACGTGGAGAGCGTCAACGGCCCGCTCGGTCGCGAGGTGCAGGCCACGGTCCCCATCAAGAACGCCGACGGCGAGGTGGTGGCCCTCGTCTCGGCCGGGATGAAGGTCAAGAGCGTCGAAAGTCAGCTGGACAGGCAACTACCGATCATCCTGGGCGCCGGAGCCGGAGCGCTCGCGTTGTCCACCGGTGTGACGGCGCTGATGGTCAGGCGGCTGCGGCGGCAGACACACAGCCTGGCCCCGGACGAGATGACCCTGATGTACGAGCACCACGACACGGTGCTCCACTCCGTTCGGGAAGGCGTACTGATCGTGGCCGCCGACGGGCGGCTGATGCTGGCGAACGACGAGGCCAGACGACTGCTGGGGCTGCCCCCGGACGTCGAGGGACGGCTCGTCTCGGAGCTGCCGGGCCTCGATCCCGAGACGAAGGCGCTGCTCGCCTCCGGGCACGAGGCCACTGACGAGGTGCACCTCGCCGGAGAACGGCTGCTCGCCGTCAACAAGCGTCCCACGGATCGCAAGGGAGGCCCCAAGGGAACGGTGGTGACACTGCGCGACTCCACCGAGCTGCAGGCGGTGACCGGCAGGGCGGAGGTGGCACGGGAGCGGCTCAGGCTGCTGTACGACGCCGGACTGCGCATCGGTACCACCCTGGACGTGCTGCGCACCGCCGACGAGCTGGCGCGGGTCCCCGTTCCTCGCTTCGCGGACTTCGTCACCGTGGACCTGGCCGACGCCGTCCTGCACGGCGAGGAGCCGGCCCTCACGGCGACCGACATGCGACGCGCGGCCGTGTGCGGCGTCCGCGACGACCATCCGCTCTCCGAACTGGGCCGGCTCTTCGACTATCTTCCCTCCACACCCCAGGCGCGCGGCTACGGCAGCGGCCGCTCCCAGTTGGTGAGCGACCTGCCGGCCGCCACGGGCTGGCGCGTGCAGGACCCGGAGCGCGCCCAGGCGATCATCGACTACGGCATCCACACCCTCATCACCGCCCCCATCCAGGCCCGTGGCGTCGTGATGGGCATGGCCAACTTCTGGCGCGCGCAGCCGCATGAGCGCTTCGACGAGGAGGACCTTTCGCTGGCGGAGGAGCTGGTGGCCCGTGCCGCGATCAGCATCGACAACGCCCGCCGCTACACCCGCGAGCACGCCCTGGCAGTCACCCTCCAGCGCAGCCTGCTGCCCCAGGCCATGCCGGAGCAGAACGCCCTCGACATCGCCTACCGCTACCTCCCCGCCCAGTCGGGCGTGGGCGGAGACTGGTTCGACGTGATTCCCCTGCCGGGGAGCCGGGTGGCACTGGCCGTCGGCGATGTGGTCGGCCACGGCCTGCACGCCGCGGCCACGATGGGACGGCTGCGGACCGCGGTGCACAACTTCTCGACCCTCGATCTGCCGCCGGACGAGCTGCTGAGCCATCTGGACGAACTGGTCGGCCGCATCGACCAGAACGAGACCGCCGAGAGCGCCGCGGGCGTAGTGGGCGCCACCTGCCTGTACGGGATCTACGACCCCGTGACGCGCCGCTGCGTCATGGCGCGTGCGGGGCATCTGGCGCCCGCACTGGTCCAGCCTGACGGAACCGTCACCTTCCCGGACGTGCCGGCCGGTCCGCCCCTGGGCCTCGGTGGCATGCCGTTCAAGACCGCGGATCTGTGCCTCGCGGAGGGAACCCAGCTCGTCCTCTACACCGACGGCCTGATCGAGGACCGCAGGCGCGACCTGGATGTGGGCATGGAGCTGCTGCGCGACGCGCTGAGCGGCCACCCCGGACGACCGCCCGAGGAGACCTGTCGGGACGTGCTGGACAGTCTGCTCCCCGAGCGCCCCAAGGACGACGTCGCCCTGCTCGTCGCCCGCACGCGGGAACTGCCGCCCGACCGGATCGCCGACTGGGACGTACCACCGGACCCGGCCGCCGTCGCGGGTATGCGCGACGCCGTGTCCGAAAAGCTCGAGGCGTGGGGCCTGTCAGAGCTCGGCTTCACCATGGAGCTCATCCTGAGCGAGCTCATCACCAACGCCATCCGCTACGGCGCCGGGCCGATCCACGTGCGGCTGATCCGCGACCGTACGCTGATCTGCGAGGTCGCCGACGGCAGCAGCACCTCACCGCATCTGCGGTACGCCGCGACGACGGACGAGGGAGGCCGGGGCCTGTTCCTGGTGTCGCAGATGGCCGAGCGCTGGGGCACCCGGTACACCCCACAGGGCAAGGTGATCTGGGCCGAACAGACCCTGCCCGAGGCCATCCAGCAGCCCGCCCCGACACCGGCCGACGTGGACACGCCCCCGGACGACGGGGCAGCCGGCCCGACAACCCCGACGTGAGGCATCGAGTGGTACGACAACTACGCCTCAGGTTCGACCCAGGCCAGCCCGTCCGCCGACGCCACCAGACCGCCGGGCCGCAGCGGCGCCTCCTCCTCCAGCGGCCCGCCGAACAGCCCGCGTTCCTGGAGGGCGGTCCCCTCCTGGAACACCTGTCGGAAGCTCTTGGACTCGTAAAGCGGATTGCGCAGGTCGTCGGCGTCGGGAAGGCGGCGCACGGCCCGCTCGAAGTCGTCGGCGACGGTCGTCAGCCGTGCGCCCACCGGCCCGGCCCCGGTGAGCGACGCGTCGCCGGACGCCAGACCGCCCACCAGCTCGACGAACGCCTCGAGTTCCGTCGAGCCGTTGGTGACCTTGCGCGCCTTCCAGAAGTACGACCGTTCGTCCTGGTGCATGTCGTAGAAGGAGATCAGGAAGTCGTGGAACAGGCCGTACTCGTGCCGGTAGCGGGCCTCGAACTCGGCGAACAGCCGGTCCTCGTCCAGGGCTGCGGAGAGGTAGCCGTTGATGGACCGGGCGGCGAGCAGCCCGCCGTACGTCGCGAGATGGACCCCGCTCGACAGCACCGGATCGACGAAGCACGCCGCGTCTCCGACGAGCACCATGCCGGGCCGCCACAGCCGTGACTTCCAGTACGACCAGTCCTTGCGGACGCGGACCTGGTCGTAAGGCGGCTCGATGGCCTGGGGGACGCCGTCGAGGAAGCCGCGTACCTCCGGGCAGGCGTCGATCAGACGGCGCCAGGCGGTCGCCGGGTCCCGCTGGATCGCCTCGGCGTTCTCGCGGGCGACCACGGCTCCGACGCTGGTCAGGTCGTCCCGCAGCGGGATGTACCAGATCCAGCCCTCGTCGAAGGCGGCGCAGAAGATGTTGCCGTCGTTCGGTGCCGGGAGTCGCGCGCCGCCGGCGAAGTAGCCGAACACCGCGATGTTGCGGAAGAAGTCGGAGTAGGTCCGTTTGCCGCCGACGTGCGGGTGGATCCTGCTGCCGTTGCCGGAGGCGTCCACGACGTACCGGGCGGCGGCCTCGCGGATCTCGCCGTCGGGGCCGGTCCAGCGCACCCCGCGGACCCGCCCCTGCTCGCCCTCGTCGGCGAGCACTCCGGTCACGCGACAGCCCTCCCGGACGTCGACGCCGACCCGGCGGGCGTTGTCGAGGAGGATCGCGTCGAACCGGGACCGCTCGACCTGGTAGGCGAAGGAGGTCGGGTCGGCCAGCCGGGGCGACAGTGCGAAGGAGAACTGCCAGGGGTCGCGGTTGCGGCCCCAGCGGAAGGTGCCGCCGCGCTTCGGCTTGAAGCCCGCGGCGGCCATCTCGCCCTCGACGCCGAGGATCCGGCACACACCGTGCACGGTGGACGGGAGCAGGGACTCGCCGATCTGGTACCGGGGGAAGGTCTCCTTCTCGACGAGGAGGACACGATGGCCGTGCAGGGCGACGGCCGCCGAGACGGTGGCCCCGGCCGGACCGCCGCCGACCACGATGACGTCGAAGTCCTGCGTGGGCTTGGCAGAACTCGCAGAACTCTCAGAACCCACGGGATTCACGGAACTCACTGGTCCCCCTTCGCCGTTCGTGCGTCGATCCAGGTGCGGATCGCCGACACGGTTGTCTCCGCGTGTTCCTGCATCATCGTCAGATGGTCGCCGGGGACCTCCACGACGTCGTGCGCCGTGGGCCAGGAGGTCCGCCAGTCGTCCGCGTCCGCGGAGGCCGCCATGGCGGGCGTGGGCCGCAGGGCGCGCACCAGGAGCGTGGGTGTGGCGACCGGCTCGGGATCCCAGTCGAGAAAGATCCGGTTGTAGGCCCCCATCGCGGCCAGGGCGCTGTCGTCGTCCCCGGTGAGGACGGGCTCTCCGGTGTCCTGCGGCGGCGGGGCGGCCAGGGACAGCAGCCAGTCCTTGCCGCTGTTGTCCGGCGTGATGTGGTAGGTGTCCAGCAGCACCAGGCCGGTCGGTGCCCGGCCCTTGTTCTCCAGCTCGTGGGCCACCAGTTGCGCCACGTTGCCGCCCGCCGACCGTCCTACGACCACGAAGGGTCCGTCCCCGACGTGCCGCAGCACGCTCTCGGCCTGCGTACGCGCCAGCGCTGCGCGGTCCTCGGGCACGGCGGCACCGGCGCCGATACCGGGGTGCGGGAACTCCAGGACGTCCAGGTCGTCCTGGAAAGCGCGGTGGAAGCGAGGGAAGTCTCCTCCGCCCGATACGAGCGAGGGATGGTAGGCCGGGAAGTAGAGGACCGTCGGCCTTCCGGAGCCGGGGCGGCCGTGGGAGCGGCGGATCGGGGGCAGAGCGTGCTCGCGGCCTCGGGCGGCCGTGAAGGTGGGCAGCGCCCAGGACGCGGTGACGAGCAGGTGCACCGCCGCCACCGGTTGTCCGCCGGCGCTG
Organism: Streptomyces cyaneus; assembly: GCF_004028635.1. Classification (GTDB taxonomy): domain Bacteria; phylum Actinomycetota; class Actinomycetes; order Streptomycetales; family Streptomycetaceae; genus Streptomyces; species Streptomyces cyaneus. Next base: position 721,829 of record NZ_RQJW01000003.1, read on the forward strand.
ACCGTGCGGAACAGCGAGGAGAGGGTGTAGGCGGGCCGCTCAGCCCCAGGGGCCTTCGGCGCCCCCGTGGCCTCGGGGGCGGCTGCGGCGGGCGCCGGTTCTTCGTCCAGCAGGCCGAGCAGGTGGCGTGCCAGCTCCTCGGCCGTGCGGTGCTCGAACACCACGGCCGCCGACAGCCGGAGAACCAGCGCCATGCTCAACCGGTTGCGGACCTGCACGGCAGTGAGGGAGTCGAACCCCAGGTCGGCGAGGCTCTTGCCGACCGGTAGCGCGTCGGCGTTCGAGTATCCGAGCACCGCGGCCACGTCGGCCCGCAGCAGCTCCACGAGCGCCGCTTCCCGCTCTCCCGGGGATATGCGGGACAGCCGCTTCCGCCAGGCTCCCGGCTCCAGCATCTGCCCAGGAGAGCCGGCGGAGCCGGAGGCCGACGCCGCGGCGGTCGGCCGGTGCTGACGGACGAGTCCGCGCAGCGGCGGTGGCAGGTGCCCCGCACCGGACCGCAGCGCCGCCCGGTCCAGCAGGATCGGCGCCAGCACCGGCTCCGTCGAGCGCAGCGCGGCGTCGAACAGGGCCAGGCCCTGGTGTGTGGACAGCGGCACGAGCACGTCACGTGGATCCGGGCGCTGTGGGCGCTGTCGGGGCTGCTCCCCCGCCATGCCGCCGGCGTGCTCCCACGGGCCCCACGCCAGCGAGAGCGTCGGCAGTCCTTCGGCGGCGCGGCGCTGGGCGAGGGCGTCGAGGAAGGAGTTCGCGGCCGCGTAGTTGCCCTGGCCCGCCCGGCCCAGCAGACCGGAGACGGACGAGAACACGACGAACGCCGAAAGACCCATGTCCCGGGTCAGCTCGTGCAGATTCCAGGCCGCGTCGGCCTTCGGCCGCAGTACGGTCGCCATCCGCTCGGGGGTCAGGGAGTCCAGCACGCCGTCGTCGACGACCCCGGCGGCATGCACCACGGCGGTCAGCGGCGGCTCGCAGCGCTTGATCACCTCGGCCAGCGCGGCTCGGTCGGCCGCGTCACAGGCGACGACGCCGACCTGCTCCGCCCCCAACTCCTCCAGGTCGTCGCGCAGTTCCTTGGCTCCGGGTGCCTGCGGCCCGCGGCGTCCGGTCAGCAGCAGATGCCGTACGCCGTGTTCGGCGACCAGGTGACGTGCCAGTTCCGCGCCCAGCGCGCCGGTGCCTCCGGTGATGAGCACCGTGCCGCCCGCGCCGAACGCGGACCCCGTGCCTGAGGCGTCACCATCACCGACCGCCGCCAGTCGTGGAACCGTCAGCTGCCCGTCCCGCACACGGAGTTGCGGCTCACCGGTGGCGACAGCCGACCGCAGCATCCGCAGCGACTCGGGCCGTCCGTCCACATCCACCAGGACGACACGACCGGGCAGCTCCGACTGCGCCGTACGCACCAGTCCCCAGACCGCCGCACCCGCCAGGTCCGGCATCGGCCCGGTGGCGTCCCGCGTCACCACGACCAGTCGTGAGGCGGCCGCGCCCGGATCGTCCTGCCAGTCCTGGAGCGCCCTGAGCACCCTGCCGGTCAACTCGTGCACGGCGGGCAGCGGATCGGAACCGGACCCACCGGCGGCGACAGCCGTGACGGCGACGAACTCGGGGTGCACGGCGTCGGGCAGGAACTCGGCGAGGTTCAGCTCGTCCGGCCCGCGCACCGCCCAGGCACGCGTATCGGCGTCGCCGGGGAGTTCGAGGGTGACCCATTCAGGGCGCAGCAGAGACCTTCGTACGATGTCGTCCGCAATGTCGCCCGTCACGTCGGCCCGGTCGGCCCGGTCAGCCCCGTCGGCCGGGAGTTCCCGGATGGCCAGCGAGTCCACGCGCGCCACGAGCCGGCCGGACGGGTCGGCCAGGGTCAGCGAGACCGTGTCCGGGCCCTTCGACGTCACCCTGACCCGCAACTCTGTGGCTCCCGAGGCGTGCAGGCTCACTCCGCTCCACGCGAACGGCACCCGCACCGTGCCCGCGTCGCCGGGCGCGGCCAGCAGCGGCGCGTGCAACGCGGCGTCGAACAGCGCCGGGTGGATTCCGAAGCGGCCCGCTTCCGAGGTGTGTGACGCGGGCAGCCGGACCTCCGCGAAGACGTCGTCGCCGCGCCGCCAGACCGCGCCGACGCCCTGGAAGGCAGGCCCGTACGCGAGCCCGGCATCGGCGAGGGCAGCGTAGGCGTCGGTGAGATCCACCGCCTCGGCGTCCTGGGGCGGCCACGGAGTCGGCTCGCCCTCCGCCGCACGCTCGCGGCCCAGTTGACCGGAGACGTTCCGGGTCCACGGGGCGTCCTCGGCGGAATCCTCGGCCGAGTCCTCCGGCCGGGAGTAGATGTCGACCGGCCGCCGGCCCGAGTCGTCCTGCGCACCCACCACGACCTGCACGCGCACCCGCGCGGAACCGGGCAGAGCGAGCGGCGACAGCATCACGAGGTCGTCGACCGCTCCGCAGCCCGTCTCGTCGGCCGCCCGCACGGCCATCTCCACGAACACCGTCGCCGGCACGATCACCCTCCCGGCGACGACATGGTCCGCGAGCCACGGGTGGGCCGCCAGGGACAACAGCCCGGTCAGCACCGTCCGCTCGGTGTCCGGCACCGGGAAGGCCGGGCTCAGCAGCGCCCCTGCCCCGGCCGCCGCCGGGCGCGGTGCGTCCAGCCAGTACCGCTGCCGCTGGAAGGCGTACGTCGGCAGACCCACGCGCCGCGCGCCGGAACCCTCGTACACCGCAGTCCAGTCGACAGCGGCCCCCGCCACATGCAGCCGGGCCACGGCCGACAGGAGCGTCTCCGGTTCGTGCGCACCGCCTCGCGTGGCCACGGCGAGAACGGCGCCGCTCGTGGACGCGTCGGTCAGACAGTCGGTGGCCGCCGCGGTGAGTACGGGCCCGGGGCCGAGTTCCAGGTAGGCCGAGACCCCGTCGTCCGCGAGCCGGCGCACGGCGTCGGCGAAGCGCACGGGCTGCCGGGCGTGCCGCGCCCAGTACTCGGGCGAGCACAGTTCCGCAGGCTCGGCGAGTCTGCCCGTCACGGTGGAGACGATCGGGATGCACGGCGGCCGGAAGGTCAACTCCCGGGCCACACCCAGGAATTCGTCGAGCATCGGCTCCACCAGGGGCGAGTGGAAGGCATGACTCACCCGCAGCCGTACGGCCCTGCGACCGCGGGCCTCGAAGCCGGCCGCGACCGCGAGCACGGCGTCCTGCGCGCCCGAGATCACCACCGAACGGGGCCCGTTGACGGATGCGATCGCCACCCGCGCCCCCAACTCCGCCAGCGCTGGGAGTACTTCCTCCTCGGTCGCGTCCAGCGCCACCATCGCGCCCCCGTCGGGCAACGCCTGCATCAGCCGGCCGCGCGCGGCGACAAGCGTTGCCGCGTCGGGCAGATCGAGTACACCGGCGACATGCGCGGCCGCCAACTCGCCGACGGAGTGGCCCGCAAGCCGGTCGGCTCGAACGCCCCAGGACTCCAGCAGCCGGAACAGCGCCACCTCGAAGGCGAACAGTGCGGCCTGCGTGAAGTCCGTACGGTCGACAAGAGCAGCTTCCGGTGTGCCCGGCTCGGCGGACAGTACCTCGCTCAGTGGCTGTGGGAGACCGTCGTCCAGGCACCGGCACACCTCGTCGAAGGCTTCGGCGAAGACGGGGAAGGCGGCGCGCAGTTCGGCGCCCATCCGAGGGCGCTGGGCACCTTGCCCGGTGAACAGGAAGGCCGTACGGATCTCCGGGGCCGCCAGTCCTCGTACGACTCCGGGTGCGTCCCGGCCCTGCGCGAACGCGTTCAGCGCGTCCAGCATCCGGGTCCGGTCACCGGCCGGCACGAACGCACGATGGGTGAGGGCGGAGCGTGACACCGCGAGGGTGTGGGCGATGTCGGCGGGCGACAGGCTCGGCCGGTTCGCCGCTTCGGCCGCGAGCCGTCGGGCCTGGGCGCGCAGGGCTGTTTCGTCGGCGGCGGAGAGCAGCCACGGAACGGGCGGCGACGCGCCTGTCTCCTGGGAGACCTCCGAAAGCCCGGCCCGGGGCCCTGACGCTGCCTCCGGTCCCTCTGCCTCCGGTGCCTCCTGCAGGATCACATGTGCGTTGGTCCCGCCGATCCCGAAGGCCGAGACCCCCGCACGCCGCGGGCGGTCCGAGGCCGGCCAGGGCCGGGACTCGGTCAGCAGTTCCACCCGGCCCGAGGACCAGTCGACGTGCGGTGTGGGCGAGTCGGCGTACAAGGTCCGGGGCAGTTCGCCGTGCCGCATGGCCTGCACCATTTTGATGACTCCGGCGACTCCGGCCGCTGCCTGCGTGTGCCCCAGGTTGGACTTGACCGACCCGAGCCACAGCGGCTGCTCGCGGCCCTGTCCGTACGTGGCCAGGAGGGCCTGCGCCTCGATGGGGTCGCCCAGCCGGGTGCCCGTGCCGTGGGCCTCCGCCACGTCCACGTCACCGCCGCGCAGCCCCGCGTCCGCCAGCGCCTGTGTGATCAGCTGCTGCTGAGCCGGCCCGTGGGGCGCGGTGAGTCCGTTGGACGCGCCGTCGGAGTTGACGGCTGAGCCGCAGAGCAGGGCCAGGACCGGATGGCCGGCCCGCCGCGCGTCGGACAGCCGCTCCAGCAGGACGAGCCCCACGCCCTCGCCCCAGGCCGTACCGTCGGCCGCCGCCGAGAACGACTTGCAGCGCCCGTCCGGCGACAGCCCGCGCTGCCGGCTGAAGGCGAGGAACGGTTTGGGCGTCGCCATCACCGTGACCCCTCCGGCCAGCGCCAGCGAGCACTCGCCCGAGCGCAGCGCCCGCGCGGCCCAGTGCAGCGCCACGAGCGAGGACGAGCACGCGGTGTCGACCGTGATCGCGGGACCGCGCAGGCCGTACATATAGGAGATCCGTCCGGAAGCCACGCTGCCCGCCGAGCCCAGGCCCAGGTGCGCCTCCAACTCGTGGTAGCGGGTGAAGCGGGCGGAGTAGTCGCCGTGCATCACGCCGACGAACACGCCGGTGTCGCTCTCGCGCAGCGACGCCGGGTCGATCCCGGCCCGCTCCCACACCTCCCAGGACGTCTCCAGGAGCAGCCGCTGCTGCGGATCCATCGCGAGTGCCTCGCGCGGCGAGATCCCGAACAGCCCGGCGTCGAACTCCGCGGCCCGGTGCAGGAATCCGCCGTGTCGCGTGTACGAGGTGCCAATCCGGTCGGGATCGGGGTCGTACAGGGCGTCCAGGTCCCAGCCGCGGTCGGTCGGGAACTCCGAGATGGCGTCCCGGCCCTGCGACACCAACTCCCACAGGTCCTCGGGTGAGTTGACGTCACCGGGATACCGGCAGCCCATGGCGACGATCGCGATGGGGTCGTCCTGAAGGGACCGGTCCTGTCCGCCGTACGACTGCGGGTTCCGCACGGGCTCGGCCTCGAAGAGCGCGGCGCGCAGGTACCGGGCCACCTCGGCCGGTGTCGGATGGTCGAAGACCAGCGTCGACGGCAGGTTCAGGCGGGTCAGGGCACCGAGCCGGTCCACCAGCTCGACCGCACCGACGGACGTCATGCCGAGATCGGCGAACGGACTGTCCGCGTCAGGCAGCTCGCCCGGCGCTCGCCGGCAGACCTCGGCCGTCTCGATGAGGACCGTCTCGCGCAGCGCGCGTTCCCGCTCGTCGAGCGAGAGCGCGCGCAGCCGTTCGCTCAGGCCGGCCTCGACCGCGGCCGGGGCGGCCGGAGCGGGGACGACCAGCTCGTGTCGGGCGATCTTGCCGGACGCGGTACGGGGGACGGCGGCGATCTCGCGGATCTCGGCCGGCACCTTGTAGTCGGCCAGTCGGGCCCGGCACTCGGCGAGCACCCGCCGCGCGTCGATCACGTCCGGACCCGGTACGACGAAGCCGACCGGCACCTCGCCCAGCACGTCGTGCGGCACACCCACGACCACGGCGTCGGACACGCCGGGACACTGCGACAGGACCTGTTCGATCTCCGTCGGGTGAATGTTCTCGCCGCCGCGGATGATCAGCTCGCTGACCCGGCCGGTGAGCCTGAGATGGCCGTACTCGACACGGCGGCCGAGATCGCCGGTGCGGTACCAGCCGTCCCGCAGCGCGGCGGCCGTCGCCTCGGGCTGCTCGTGGTATCCGGTCATCAGGCCCGGCCCACGCACCCAGACCTCGCCCTCGGCCCCGTCCCGGACGTCCTCGCCGCTGCCCGGGTCGACGACTCGTACGTCGACGCCCGGCACGGGAGGCCCGCAGGAACCGTCGACCCGGGGCCCTTCCGGACGGTTCACCGCGATCATGCCGCAGGTCTCGGTGCTGCCGTACGCGTCGAGCAGGGGCGCCCCGAGGGTGTCCTCCACGGCCGCGCGCAGAGCGGGACCACTCGGCGCACCGGCCACGACGCACATCCGCAGCGCCCTCGGGGCCTCGCCGGCCGAGTCGACCAGCCGGTGATACGTCGCGGGCACGCCGGCCAGCATGGTGAAGGGGCCGCCGAACCCCTCGTAGGCGGTGAGCAGTTCCTGCCGCAGGCCGCCCGGCGGCAGCAGCTCACCGGCGATCCGGGCGCTGGCGCCCACGGCCGTCACGCCCAGGATCGCCAGTGAGTGGCTGAAGCTGTGGAACAGCGGAAGCGGCCAGAGCAGGCGGTCGTCGGGCGAGAGGCCGAAGATCGGGGCGTAGCAGGCGGCCACGGACCACAGCGCGGCCCGCTGCGTGGACAGCACTCCTTTGGGCCGGTGGGTGGTGCCGGACGTGTACAGCATCCAGGCCGGATCGTCGAGCCCGAGCATGTCGATCTCCGCGGACCCGTCACTCTCGGCCGCGCTCTGGAACGACTGGGCCCCGTCCGGTATCGGACCGGTGCCGGTGCCGGTGACCAGGACGCCCAAGCCGTCGTACGGCTGTCCAAGGCGCCGCAGTTGTGCGAGGTGCGCGGCGTCGGTGATGACGAAGCCGGCGCCACTGTCCTGGAGGAAGTGGGCCAGCTCGGCGTCGGAGGACCGCGGATTGAGCGGGACGCCGACCATGCCGGCCCGCAGGACGGCGAGGCAACTCTCCACCATCTCCACGCAGTTGCCGAGACAGATCGCAATGCGGTCCCCGCGGCGCAGTCCCGTCCGGGTGAGATACGCCCCCAGTGCGCGGGTGCGACGCTCCAGCTCGGCGTACGTGACGCTGCGCGAGGAGTCGGCGTAGGCGACCCGCTGCGCCGCCAGCTCGGCGTGCTCCTTCAACAGCTCCGGCAGCGGCCGGATCAGCTCCTCACGCCACATGGTCCTGCCTTCCAAGTCCCTCGCGGTTCAACGATGTTGAGCCTACGTGGACCGGCAGCAACGATGCTCCGGACGACGCCGGGCCTCACAAGGCCACAACGCCGGATGCCCTCGGCCGACCGCCCCTTGCCACGACGCGGCCCGGCGATGCCGCTGCGCACGCGCTGGCGGCACCGCCGGGCCCGGTGTCCTGTGTAGATCTACTGTGGATCTACTCGGTCACCTTCAGCAGCTTGTTGGGCGTTCCGCTGCTCGGGTTGGTGATCTTGTCGCCGGTTGCCCCGCCGGTGAGCGCGGTGGCGACGTCGGCGGGAGCGGCGTCCGGGTGACCGGCCAGGTAGACGGCGGCGGCTCCCGTGACGTGGGGGGCGGCCATGGAGGTGCCGGAGATCGTCTTGGTCCCCTGGTCGCTGTCGTTCCAGTCGGAGGTGATGTCCGAGCCCGGCGCGTACAGGTCCACGATCGAGCCGAAGTTGGAGAAGTCCGACTGGGCGTCGTCCTTGGTGCTGGACGCGACCGTGATGGCCTCGGGGACCCGGGCCGGTGAATTCTGCCCCGCGTCCGCCGACTCGTTGCCGGCGGCGACCGCGAAGGTGACGCCGGAGGCGATGGCCTTCTTGACCGCCTCGTCGAGTGCGGGGTCCGCGCCGCCGCCGAGGCTCATGTTGGCAACCGAGGGGCCCTGGTGGTTCTGGGTCACCCAGTCGATGCCGGCAACGACCTGCTCGGTGGTGCCCGAGCCGTTGTCGTCGAGCACGCGAACCGCGACGATCTTGGCCTTCTTGGCCACACCATGGGAGGCACCGGCGATGGTTCCCGCCACATGGGTGCCGTGGCCGTTGCCGTCGTCGGCCGTGTCGTCGTTGTCGACGGCGTCGAAGCCGGAGGCGGCGCGGCCCTCGAAGTCCTTGTGGCTGATGCGTACGCCGGTGTCGATGACGTACGCGGTCACTCCTTCCCCGGCCTTGTCCGGGTAGGTGTACTTGCCGTCGGCGGCCGTGTCCTTCTGGTCTATGCGGTCCAGGCCCCAGGACGGTGGGTTGTCCTGGGTGGCACTGATGTGGAACTTCTTGTTCTGGACCACCTTGGACACCGCGGGGTCGGCCGCGAGGCGCTTGGCCTCCGTCTCGGTCAGACTGCCGGCGGAGAAGCCGTTGACCGCCGAGCCGTAGGTCCGGCTGATCTTGCCACCGTACTCGGCGGCCAGATCCCGCTTCTCGGCCTTGGACGCCTTCTGGTCCAGAAGGACGATGTAGCTGCCGGCCACGGTTCCTTCGGCATTCAGACCGTAGACCGTGCCCTCCGCGGGCTGTCCCGCCTGAGCGATGGGGGACACGTAAAGGCCGGTGCCGACGACGGTTGCGACGGCCGCGATCGCGGTGACGATCTTGGCCTTGCCTGAGCGTTTGTGATGCGCCGTCAAGAGGGGTCTCCTCGTGAAGTGGGGGGATTTACGTTCGAACGCAGCGCTGCGCGTGCTGAGGAGAGTGCCGACTTGTCGCGAGCAGATCAATCTCTCGATGCGACCCCGACGCCCGGCGAGTGGCCGACCTCCACGGGATTCACGCACATTCGAAGCAACCCGAGCGCAAATGTGCAGCACTGAACGCTGGTTGAATCACCAAGGAACAGTCCAGGATTATCTGTGCCGATTTCTTCACCGTCTGCGCACGTTCGGTGGGGTTGAGCGTCACCTTGCACGGTGCGCGCAGTGTCGCGGGCAAGAGCAGAGGCGGCATGGTTGTCGCACGCACAGACGGTCGCCGAACTATGTTGCCCCCCAACATGTGCGCCTGACCTGCGGGTATTCAGCAGCCGCGTGGACGCGGATCCACAACAGCACGCCCTACAGCTGCGGAAGCACTTCACCGGCGATGAGTTCCAGGTGGTCGAGGTCGTGAAAGTCGATCAGTCGCAGATGGATACGGCTTGCGCCGATCGCGGCGAACTCGCCGAGCCGCTCCACGAGCTGGGCCGGTGATCCGACCACCGGATCCTCCGGCGGCAGCGCGCTCTTGACATGCAGCGGGGCGGCCCGCCGTTGCGCCTCCGCGTCGGTACGGCCGAGGGCGACCACGACCCCGGCCGAGAGCAGCAGCGGTGGCTCACCGGCGCCGACCCGCCCGGTCCGGTCGCACGCCTCGGCAACCCGCTGGTACGCCCGGGCAGTCTCCGCCACCGACTTGAACGGCATGTTGAATTCGTCGGCGTACCGAGCGGCCAGCTCCGGGGTGCGCTTGGGGCCGCGGCCCCCGACGATGATCGGCGGCGCCGGCAGCTGCACGGGCTTCGGCAGGGCAGGGGCGTCGACCAGTTGGTAGTGGTCGCCGCGATAGCTGAAGCTCTCGCCGACCGGTGTCCGCCACAGGCCGGTGATCACCGCCAGCTGTTCCTCCAGCCGATCGAAGCGCTCCGGGGCGGGCGGGAACGGGATGCCGTACGAGGTGTGTTCCCGTTCGTACCATCCCGCGCCGAGGCCCAGCTCGACCCGCCCCCCGCTCATCCGGTCGACCTGCGCACACAACCCCGCACCCTAAAACGACTTGCACACAACCAAGTTGAACAGGATCAGTGCTCAGCTGGCCTGGCCCGCCGCCCGTAACGGACATCCTGTGCCGACTCGCGCGTCGAGGTCGGCCCGGAGGGCGGCAAGCGGGAGAGTGTGCGAATCTCCGCAGCCATGCATGGCGCGGGCGGCCCCGCATCCGGTCGTCGCCGGGCGCCTCGTCTCGCCATGCAGTGCCTGGCCGGGAAGGTTCAGCTGGGTTGTGTCGTCGCCGGCGCGGCGGTGCGGGTTGGGCGGAGGAAGAGTGTGAGGACCGGTGCGAGGTAGAGCGCCCAGAACGCGGCTTGTAGAACGCTGGGGTTCGGCTGGAAGTTGAAGATGCCCTTGAGGAGGGTCCCGTACCAGCTGTCCGGGGGGATCGTCGCGCTGATGTCGAACAGGCGGTTGTCCAGGCCGGGCAGGATGCTCGCCTCCTGCAGGTCGTGGATGCCGTAGGCGAGTACTCCTGCCGCGACCACGACGAGGAGGGCGCCGGTCCAGGTGAAGAACTTCGCGAGGTTGATCCGCAGGGCGCCGCGGTAGAACAGCCAGCCGAGGATGACGGCGGTGAGCAGTCCGAGGAGGGCGCCGACGAGTGGGCGGGCTCCGTCGTTGGTGGCCTGGACGGCGGACCAGACGAAGAGGGCGGTCTCCAAGCCTTCGCGGCCGACGGCGAGGAAGGCGGTCGCTACCAGGGCGCCGGTGCCGATGGCCAGGGCCTGGTCCAGCTTTCCGTGCAATTCGGCCTTCAGGTGCCGGGCGGTGCTGCGCATCCAGAAGACCATCCAGGTCACCAGGGCGACGGCAACGATGGACAGAGTGCCGCCCAGCATCTCCTGAGCCTCGAAGGTCAGTTGGGTGGAGCCGAACTGCAGCACCGCACCCACGCTCAGGCTGAGGGCGACCGCGATGCCCACGCCGAGCCAGATCGGCGGCAGCTTGCTCCGGTTGCCGGTCTTGACCAGGTAGGCGACGAGGATGCAGACGACGAGGCTGGCCTCAAGGCCCTCACGCAGGCCGATGAGGTAGTTGGCGAACACACGGTCTCCTTGTTGCGGCGGGCTCAGGAATGGCTGTTGATGAATCCGATGAGGCTGGCGCCCCACCAGCCGAGCTGGCTGACAGTGGCGGCGGCACCCGCTTGGAGGAGGAGGCTGCGAGGCACCGGCTGGTCCCGGTACCGGTCGAGGCACTGGCCGAGTCGGTGTGCGTACAGGCCGTTGAGGGTGATGGCCAGGACGAGTCCGAGCTTTATCCGGGTCAGCGTCGAGGACAGGTCCGGGTGGAGGAACAAACCGGTGGCCACCAGGCCGGCCAGCCCGAGCCAGATCGGGACCTGGAGCGTGCAGGCCGTGTTCAGGATGTCTGCCAGGCGGCGGCATCTCAGCAGCCACAGGAGCGCAAACCAGTCCACGGCGAGTACGGCGCCCAGTCCGACGACGAGGGCCGCGACATGCAGAAAGCGGGCTACGGTCTGCAACATCGGATCGGCGTGGACGTGACCGGACATCCAGCAGACGGCGGCCAGGGCGGCGCAGCTCAGTAGCCCCGCCGCGACGAGAACCCCCAGTGGCGTGTGTGCGGCCTCGGCGCGCTCCGGGGCTTGCTTGCCGGCGGCCGCCGATGGCTCCGGCTCCCCGGTCTGCGGGGAGATCGCAGCGGCCATGGGTCTGTCGGAGATCACGGTCACGGTCAGCTCTCGGGCTTCAGTTCGACGCCTGCGAACGTGGCGGTGACGGTCTCGCTCAGCGCGGGCTTCTCGCCGCTGGCGCCGTGCCGCAGGAAGGTCGGCGGCTGCAGCGTGGCGCGCAGGGTGTACGTGCCGGCCGTGGGGATGGAGAAGTTGTTGGCGTAGTGGAAGAACTCGGCGTGGTAGAAGTTCAGGTCCTGGGCCTGGACGACCTTGCCCTTGGCGTCGACGACTTCGAGCTTGATCGGAACGTTCGGCACGATGCGGCCGGTTTCGGCCTCCATCGGAATGATCTCGATGTGGTGGGTCTCGTTCCTGGCGGGCTCACGGTTGACCAGCGTCCCGTGGGCGCCGTGCTCGGCCTGGAACCACGGCTCGGCAGCTTCGACGATGTAGCCGATGCGGTACTCCCCGGCCTTGGTCTCCCCGCCCCGGGCAGCGATCTCCGCTTCGAGCACGGTGTGCTGGTGCGCCACACCGGCCGGAGCGGTCTCCTTCGCCTGAGCCTTGGCGGGCGCCTTGTCGGCATCGGCGCCACCGCAGGCCGTCAGAGCCAGAGCGAGCGGGGCGGCCAGAAGGAGCGAGGGCAGCGGGGACTTGGACATGGCCGAATTCCTTCGGTCGTAGGTAAGGTGAGGCGAACCTAAGTATTGGCTGTGTGCCCGTCAAGCCATCTCGCAATGCAGGCATCTGTGGCCATACCGGGCGCGCCGTGGGGGATTTTCTTACGGCGCAGGGCAGTTGAGGGGGGTGTCACTCGCGGTTCGATCCGGGCGTGCGGCGGTGTGAGGTTCAACATCTGGACAGTCGATGAGACGCCTCACCTAAACTGCGCGCCGCCCCCTCCCCGCATCTCCCCCAGAAGCCTGTCGTGACCTCTGCCCTGCCCCGCCCCGCCCCGCCCACCTGACCCTGCTCGCCGTCGCCCCCCTCGCCTTCCTGACCGCCTGCACCCAAAGCGGCGGCGGCACCGGACCGTCGGGGTCAATCACGGTCCGGGCGGCCGACGACGCCTGCAAGTTCTCCCAGAGCCATGACGGTGAAGGTCACCCAGGCTGGCGCATACACCACAGCCTGCAAGCCGGGCATGGTCGGCGACGGCATCCGCGGCGAGTTCACCGTGACGGACAAGAAGGGATGACCGCAAGGACCGCGAGCGCCACCCAGGCGAACCTCCTCGGTCACACCGCGGCCACGTATGCCGGGCAAGCCCATAGGCGGTCAAGGCGAGCTCACCGGTCAGGGGCGGCACGCAGGCCGCCGTATTCCTTGATCACGCCTCAGTGCGAGGTTGGAAAGGGCTCACTCATTGATTTCAGAGATTGATTTCAGAGCATGATGAGCAGACGTGTATTCGGCTTGAGCTTCCTGTTCACCGAACGACTCTGTACGTATACCTCCAGCTTGGGGTTGTTCCCCGCTTTCACGGAGACGGTCCCCTGGACGTCCGTACCGAAAAGAAGGCTGCGTGCCGCGTCGCCCGTATAGGCTCGGTCGGTGTCCTTTTCGACCACGATAACTTCCTTGTTCTGCTGAACCTGAGCCCGGGCGCCCAGCTGGTAGTAACACGAACCACGTTCGTACGTCACGCCAGGATGCGAGTTGACGAAGGGACGAATCTCGACCTCCTTGTCGACTTTCAGGAGCCGGTACTTGTCGGCCGGAATCGGTTCGAGATTCGCCCGCACCTCGTCAACCGATATGTCCTGACCGACGGCGAACAGGTTCTTCGTGCCGCGCACCCCCTGCTCGCGCCCGCGCAGGAAGCTGGTGGCGGCAGCGCGCACGGTGCCGATCGCCTCCTCGACACCCTTCTGGGAATCGGCATCCCAGATGGCGATGTTCCCGGCCGGGAAGCCGTAGTTCTGGGCGGTCCGCTTGGCCAGGGAGTTCGGAACGAGGATCGCGGAAGTCCAATGACCCGGCAGCCCGCCCATCTTCGCCGTGATCCTGTCGAGCCAGGGGCCGAGGATGGCCATGTCGCCGTCGTGCCGCCTGTCGCCGCCGGAGGCGTTCTCCTCGCCGTCCGTCACAACGATCTGGAGGAAGCTGTGCTCGCCGTATTCCTCCCAGATATGGCCCAGGTCGTCCAGGGACTTCAGAGAAGCCTCGATGAGGGCCGTGGCGCCATTGTTGACCTGGTACAGCCCGCGCATGGACGGCAGATGCTTCACATCCATGTCCCAGACCAGATTCTCCACCCTGTGGTCAAAGGAATAGAGGCTGATCCGCGTCTCGTGGCCGAGGCTGTCCGACTCGGCCTTCAACCCTGCCACGAACTCGTCCACAACTCGAATGAGTTGGCTCTGGTGCGGACGCATTGAACCCGAACAGTCCACCACCAGCGCGACGTGATTCACCTTGTGCTGGATCTTGTTTGCGGGCATGTTTGTGCTCCCCCTTCGAGGCTCCCCGAGTGATGTCTCCACTCTATGGGGAGGCACTGACAACGGCCTTTGACGCTCAATCACCTGCCTGCAGCCAGCGCTGTGTCCGGCACCCAGGAGACGCTCGGCGATCGCCCATCGCAGCGCACTGGAAGCGGACCGTCGTGCTGCTTCCAAGCAATCTGCGGGATCGTTGAGCGGCTGGTGCCGGAGGAGTTGTGGGAGCTGTTCCAGCGTGTGGCGCCGGAGGCGCCCACGCGGCCCTCGGGGCGGTCGCCGGCGCAGGCACGGTGACCGTGAGGTTCTGGCTGCGATCGTGTTCGTTGCGACGTCCGGCTGTACCTGGCAGCAGCTGCCTGCTGCATCGTTCGGTCCTCCATGACAGCCAGGCCCTGATCCCGCTCGTGAAGGGCATATCGACGGTCCGGTCCCGCCGGGGCACCGCAGTCCGGTGGCGTGGTCGCTCTGCTCGGCGGCGGTCACCCAGGGCATGCCGCAAACTGATCCGCAATCCATTGGTCGGCGAGCTGGAACTGCACCACGCGCCCATGGAACTGCTCACCGACCCAGCCCAGGTGGTCTACGCGTACACCGCAGAACGGGTTCACCGTCCGCCGACGTTTGCGGCCCGGCCCGCGCCGGGTCGATCTGGCGATAGCGTGATCCTCATGACGGCTGAAGACGAGGCCCTGGTCGGCGGGATGGTGAACGCGGGGGCCGTCTTCCGCCGGGGGGAGTTGGTGGAGCGACCGGCACCGCGCAACGCGCGCGCCCTGCACGCCTATCTCCTTGCGCTGAAGGAGCACGGCTTCGACGCGGCGCCGGCCCCTGTCGGTCTCACCGCGGATGGCCGTGAGCAGTTGACATTCATCCCTGGCGACGTGGCTCTGCCGCCGTTCCCGGACTGGGCGATGACGAGCTCTGCCCTCGAATCGGTGGGGAGCCTGCTGCGGCGTCTGCATGAGACCAGCGCGGCCGTCGCGGTCGACACCCGTGCCGAGTGGCCCCCGGACCTTGCCGACCCGGAGGGGGGAACGATGTTGTGCCACAACGATGTGTGCCCGGAAAATGTCGTCTTCCGCGACGGTCGTGCCGCGGCCCTGATCGATTTCGACTTGGCGGCCCCGGGCCGTGCCCTCTGGGACATCGCCATGACCGCCCGCTATTGGGTGCCCATGCTCGATCCCGGGTCCGCGGCCGCTCTCCATCCCCCCGGGCTGGATGCGGCCGCACGGCTGCGGATCCTTGCCGACAGCTACGGCCTCTCAGCGGGGGACCGCGCCGAGTTGCCCGGCGTCATCGAGCAGGCCACGGAGGTCTGCCGGGCCTTCGTCGCCCGCCGCGTGGCCGGCGGAAACCCCGTCTATCTCCAGGCGTTGGCCGAGCGTGGTGGATGGGAACGCTGGGACCGAATGCAGACCTGGCTGGTGGACCACCGCAAGACGTTCACGGCTGCCCTGCTGAACTGACCGGCCCGGAGGTTCGAGGGACAAACTCACCGGGCGTTCTTGGTGCCGCGTTCGTCCTCGGTGGCCTGGAACCGGTACGAGTCGGTTCCGGTCTGGATCAGCGTGCGACAACGCTGGGAGCACGTCCGGCGCTGTGGCCTGCTGCGTCCTTCGGGCAGGATCCGAACAGACTGCGCAGGGCGGTGTTTCCGGGAACGCATCTTGGACTGGGGCAAGGGCATCAGCCCTCGCTCCAGTCGTGCTGGGTGAAGCTGCGGGTCCGCGCCTGGCGTGACGGAGAGCGGCCGCGTCACAGACGTTGAGCCAGAGCCTTTGGAGTGGACAAAGCCAATGGGGTCAGGTGTCGGCGCATTCGTCGATGACGGCGCAGGCGAGGCGGATGCCGCCCAGGTAGTTGGAGATGCCGTCATCGCCGTGCATGTGGGGCGCGTCCTGGAACCACTGCCGCCACAAGCCGCCCTCCTGGAGGAGGCGGCTGGCCCGGTCACCGTGCAGGACGGAGTCGGTGTACGCCAGGGCGCCCATGGCCGTCGGCTGGTCGTAGGCGAGGTCGGGCCGACGCAGGTAGCGATCCAGGTAAGCGGCGAGCAGGTCGGCGTCCCGTGCGGTGCCGAAACTCGCCAGCGCCACGCAGTAGGCCCCACCCGCGCAGCAGACCTCGCTCTCCAGCAGCAGCGCTCCCAGACGCTCGCGGAAGTGGTCACGGCGCGAGACGGCGGCGAGCCATGCCGCAGTGCGCCGCTCTCGCCAGCTGCCTTCGAAGAGAGTTGTGAGCTCGGCGTCGGAAACAGCCTTCGCATCAGCGGCCAGGGCCTGAACGAACGGCTCGTACTCCTCGCGTGGCATACGAAGTACCGCTCCGCCGAGCTTCAGATAGCGCCGCGCGGGGGCGCAATAGCGGCGGAACAGATCCTGTATCTCAGGGTCGTGGCGAATCACCACCCCATCCTCTCGTATCAAGCACACCTGGCCATTCCGAGCACCAAAGCACCAAGTGGCCATACCCTTGGACCTGTACATATGCGCCTCTGAGGTACCCAGGGGCGATCGTCCGCTGTACGTCCGACGTGCCGCTTTCGGGCGTCGTGCCATCGGGTTCGCTTCCGCCACACGCTTCATGCGTGAGCGATGAGTTTGGACGGCGGATCGAGTCTGCCCTGGCATGACTCGAACCATCGCTGACATCTCGGTCTCTCTCGACGGCTTCGTCACCGGGCCCGACCCCAGCCCGGACAACGGTCTGGGTACCGGCGGCGAGGCCCTGCACACGTGGGCGTTCTCCGACGACCCCGACGACCGCCGGGTCCTGCGCGAGGCGACCGCCCGCTCGGGCGCCGTCGTCCTCGGCCGCCACCTCTTCGACGTTGTCGACGGGCCGAAAGGGTGGGACGACACGACCGGCTACGGCGCCGGCGAGGTCGGCAAGCCCGCGTTCGTCGTCGTGACGAGCTCGCCGCCGGAGTCGGTGCGGCTGGCCAACCTCGACTGGACGTTCGTCACCACCGGTCTGCCCGACGCCGTCACCGCGGCGCGCGAGCGAGCAGAGGCGGCGTCGTCGGACAGCGGCAAGGACCTCGACGTCATCCTCATGGGCGGCGGCGCCACGGTCGGCTCGGCGCTCGACGCCGGACTGGTCGACGCGCTGACGCTGCACCTCGCGCCCATCGTGCTGGGCGCCGGGACACCACTGTTCACCGGCGGAGCACCGCGCACGCTGGTGCAGCGGAGCGTGATCTCGACATCGACCGCGACGCACCTGACCTACGACGTCCTCCGGTGATCCGATGACCACTGTCAACGCCAATGAGATCGCCTTGGGCATCGAGTCGTTCGGTGACGACGACGCACCACTCGTCCTGCTCGCGGGCGGGACGACGATGCTCTCCTGGCCCGACGCGCTGTGCGAGCGCCTCGCCGCCGGCGGACGCCGCGTGGTGCGCTACGACCTGCGCGACAGCGGGGAGTCGACGACCACGGATCCGGAAGCGCCCGCCTACACCCTGCGCGACCTCGCCGCCGACGCGGCGGCCCTTGCCGACGCACTCGGCGGCGGGCCCGCGCACCTCGCGGGGATCGGCGTCGGTGGAATGGTCGCCCAGGTGGCCGTGCTCGACCATCCGGGCGCGTTCTCGGCGCTCACCCTGGTGGGCACCCGCGCGGTTGCACCCGGCCCGCCCGACGATGACCTCCCCGACCATGACCAGGCGACGATGAGCCGGCTCTTCGCGCGTCCGATGCCCGACTGGACCGACCGCGAGGCGGTTGCGGAGTTCGCCGCCGCCGGTGCGGAGATCCGCGGCGACGACCCCGTCGCCGCGCGCGCAATCGCTGCGCGCATCTGGGACCGCACGCCCGGCACCGCACCCCCGGTCCAGATGGCCAACCAGATGGGCATGGTGTTCTCCAGGCTCGACTGCAAACCCCGCTGGCGCGAGCGCCTGCCCGAGATCGAGGTTCCCACGCTCGTCGTCCACGGCCGCCGCGACCCGTTCTTCCCCGTCGGCAACGGCGAGGCGATCGCGCGCGAGATCCCCGGGGCACGGCTGCTCGTCCTCAAGACGGCCGCCACCGCGATCCCCGATGCGGCGGTCGGCGAGGTCACCGAGGCGATGCTCACGCTCGGATAGAGGACCGCGCGTGCCGCGCGGGTATGGCATCCGCGCAGCAGCGGGCGTCGGAGGCTCGACCCGCCCGCGCGCCCGCGGAACTCTCGAAGGCGGTTCCGACAGCCGCGGTTCCCACGCCCCGGCCTGACGCCACGCCGACCTGGATGAGGCCGTCAGACCGGGCAGTGGTCCGGGATCGTCAGCGGATCGAGGCCACGCTGTCAGACCTGGGCTTCGAGATCGTCCCTCTGCGGCTGCTCAGCCGGCGCTGTGACGGTGTGACCTGGCTCGCAAGCGACGTTCTGGCTCAACGGATGAAGACGAGTGGCGCCGTGCAGTCGAACTGATCGCTCAGACCCTAGGTGTCGCACTGACCACAGGGGGCCCGGGCCAGCAGCGCCCGGACTGCAGGCCCGTTCCGCCAGGGGATCCCTCTGTCATGCGAGTGGAAACGCTTGAGACGTTTTCTTGCCGGGCCTGAACCTCATGGTGCGGCAGCTCATGACCGCCGATGGCAACCTGGTGGTCGATGCGGCGGGATGCGGGCCGCCGGGCAGGTGTCCGCAGTGCGAGCATTCTGCCACGCGGGTGCACAGCCGGTATTGGCGTCAGATATCCGAGTTACCCGTCGGCGGGCGGAGGTTGATCGTCCGCATCCTTGTCCGGAACGGAGCCCCGGGTTCGGTGACCGGGCTTCCGGGGCTTGGTCCCTGCGGCGCGACCGGGGCTGCGGGGACCGCGGACGCGGTGGTGTAGGTGGGTGAGGGCGGCCTTGCCGAAGTGAGCGCCGTTCTTCGTGTTCGTGGTGTGTGTTCGCGGCGTGCCGACGCTGCCGCTCTCGTGTCGTTGCGTGCACGAGAGCCGCGTCTGGTGTCTCAGCGGTGGGCGGCGCGGTTCATCTCGACGACGTCGTCGACGGTGGGATTGGCACCGAGGGCGGCGAAACGTTCCGGGAGGCTGTCGCGGATGGCCACGTCCTTGGCGCGGTCGGCCGCGGCCAGGGCCGCCGGCAGCTCGTCGAGGGTCAGTTCGGTGCAGTAGGCGGGGCTGTTCGGCTGCTGGCGCCAGGAGTCGGCCAGGGTGCCGGCGTCGTAGGGGTCGAAGCCGGTGTCGTCCACCAGGCTCATGGCCACCTTCCGGGCCTCCTCGGAGTCGCCGGCGACGGGGATGGCGAGGCGCCCAGGCGTTCCGGCCGGGACGCCCTTGGTCCGCTGGGTTTCGGCCAGCGCGGCGTTCCACGCCTTGACCACGGGGCGGCCGAGCAGCTCGGCGGTGTACACGCTCTCCACCTGGCCGTTGTCCACCGCCTCGATCGGCTCGCTGAGCATGCCGGGGTAGTAGTTCGAGGTGTCGATGACCACCGTCTCGTCGGGCACCGACGCGAACAGGTCCGCCAGCTGGCCCGCCACCCCGAACGGGATCGACAGGACGATGACGTCCCGGCCCTGGACGGCGTCGGCGAGGTCCGCCGCGCGGGCCCCGGACTCCAGCACCTCCGCCCGGACAGCCTCGGGGCCGCGGGCGTCGGCCACCTGGACGTCGTGACCGGCCGCGCTGAGCTTGGCAGCGAGGTTGCCGCCGATGGCACCGGCGCCTATGACAGTAATTTCCATGATTTGTTCCTTGAGAGGTTGTGCCGCTCCTGAGGGCAGCGCGATGTGATGGCCGTGTGGTGGTGCCGCCTGGCGTTGCTGGGGCGAGCCGCGGTGTCTGGCGTGTTACGCCTGGGTGTCCCGCTGGCGGTAGCCGCTCGCGATGAGCGTGCGGAGCCGGTCGAGCGACTCCTCCTCGGTACCGGTGCCCTTGATCCAGGCGACGGAACAGGCCGCGAGGAACAGGTCGTGCCCGCGCACCGACGCGCGCACGCGCCCCGCGAGCTGTGCGGCGCGCACGTACTGATCGGTGGCGGAGATGAGGATGTCGCAGGGAATCGTGAGCGGGTTGTCCGGCTCCTGCGCCCGGGCCGCGGCCATGAGCGGGTCCGGCAGCCCGCTGAAGGCGCTGAAGTACTCCTCCATCGCCCGCAGCCACTGTTCCAGCGCCTCGGCCGGGTCGCCGAGCTGATCGATGTCCGCCTGGCGGGCCACCAGTTCTTCGGAGCGCGTCTGCAGCACGGCCGCCAGCAGCGCTTCACGGGTGGGGAAGTGCCGGTACAGGGTGGCGGGCCCGACTCCTGCCTCCTTGGCCACCGCCTCGAGGGAGGTGCCGACCCCGTGCTGCAGGAAGTGACGCTGCGCGGTCTCCAGGAGGGCCGCGCGGTTGCGCTGGACGTCCGCGCGGGGCTTGCGTTCGCGCTGTTCGCCGGCGCTCATGCGCCCTCCTGCCTGCCGTGATCGTGCGGCCGCATCAAACGGATGCTGCCTCCGTATGTATTCGAGAGTAAAACGGAGGCTGCATCCGGTCAAATGGGCGGCCCGAGCGCGGAGCCAGGACAGAGCAGAGGGGCCGACATATTTTGGCCGTAGAGCGCAGGGCAGGAGCCGTGCGGGCCGCACCGTTGCAGGGTGCCCTTGTCCGGCCCTTCCCGCGCCGAGCCCGGCCCGGTCCCCGGTCCAGGACGTCAGGGGGTGAGCTGCTGGTGCCCGATGACGGAGAGCAGTTCCAGCTTGCTGTGGCTCTCCGTGCCGGGGCGAGTGGTCAGGACCACCAGGGTCTGGGCGCGGTTCTCGGTGTACAGGAGCTGGGCGTCGACGTCGATGCGGCCGAGTTCGGGATGGAGGATGGTCTTGCAGTCGTCGTAGCGTCGGGCGACCTCCTGAAGTTCCCACATGCGGACGAACTCAGGGCTGTGCTCTTGGAGTTCGGCGAGGATCCGGGCCGCTCGTGGGGTGTCGCTGCCGGCTGTCAGCGCGGCACGCAGACGTGCTGCCTGGGCGCGGCCGTGGCGCTCGCGGCTCTCCTCGGGAACCATCAGACGTTCGGCCGGGTCCATGAACCAGCGGTAGTAGGCGCTGCGGGCCAGGCCGGTGTGGCGGGTCTGGTCGCCGAGCAGCGCGACGGCCAAGGGGTTCATCGCGAGGGTGTCGACCAGATCGGTCTGCACCAGGGCCGGCGAGTCGTCCAGGCGGTCCAGGACCCGCAGCAGCGTCGGGCTGACATGTTCGGAGCGCTGGAAGCGGGCCGGGGCGTTGTGGCCGATGAGGACGAAGAGATGGTCGCGTTCGTCCAGGGTCAGCCGCAGCGCCCGGGAGAGAGCTTCGGTGATCTGGACGGAGGGCTGCGGAGCACGCTGCTGCTCCAGCCGGGCGTAGTAGTCGGTGGACATGCCGGCGAGCTGCGCGACCTCCTCGCGGCGCAACCCCTGCGTACGCCTGCGCGGCCCCTCAACCAGCCCGACGTCGCGGGGGCGCAACATCTCACGCCGGTGACGCAGAAATTCCGCCAGTTCCTTCTTGTCCATGGCCTCATCCTCGCCGCATCCCGCCCGGCTATCCAGAGACCGCCGATCCATGGCTGAGCCCCCTCCCTCACACGCGCGAAGCCGCCCGCACGTCCGACGCCGAGGGCCCGGGCCCTCGCAGCGAGACGACCCCATGGTCACTTGACCTGCATGATCGCTGGGAAATTGGCCGGCTGCCGACGATGCGCCGCAGGCCGCCGGTCTGGAAGACGGCCTGCGGCGACGGTCCTCCGTCGAGGACGCCCGACGCCTCGGACCGGCCCCGGGCCTCGTCTCCCGGCCCGGCGGACACAGCGATGTTCGTCGTGTGATGGGCGCTCGCGTGCCCGTTGGCGCTCAGGACGGAGCCAGTCGCCCCCAGTGCGACGACCGGGGCGAAGCCGAAGGCGCTTCCTGACCGTTCCGCGTCTTTGGCCAGGACCTCCCCGAGGCGGGTCGAGCTCGCGTTCGTCCATGATGTGGCCCAACGGGACCCGCCTGCGTGCTGTTGTTCCGCGTCGGGCATTTCAGGTCGGTCAGCTGCCGCTGATCATGGCGAGGACGTCGTCGTAGGAGCCGTTGGCCACCGCGTCGCGGATGAACCTGGCGCGCTCGACGACAAGCTCCTTCCCATCGGGCTTCTCGCGCAGCAGGTCGAGGGTCTCGGTGAGGAAGTCGTCCAACGGCATGGACTGGTCGCTGTCCTGCTGACCCAGCAGCGTCGTGCGCACGCCCGGCGGGACCACCTCGATCACCTGGACCCCGGCGCCGGCACCGGCGAGCTGGATGCGCAGGCTCTCGGAGAAGGAGTGCAGCGCGGCCTTCGTCGCGCTGTAGGTCGGCGTGATCGGGAACGGTACGAACGCCAGCGCGGAGGTGACATTCATGACGACCGCGTCGTCCTTGCCCACCAGCAGCGGCAGGAAGGCATACGTCATCCGGATCGTGCCGAGCAGATTGGTCGCGACGTGATCCTCGGCGACCGGGAGTCCGGCCGGGTCGAGGAGATTCTCCAGCAGCATGATGCCCGCGTTGTTGACCAGGACGTTCAGCCCCGGGTGGCTCGCCGCCACGGTCTCACGGGCCCGGGCGATCGAGTCGGGGTCCGCGACATCGAGGACGAGCGCGTCGATGCCCGGGTGCTCGGCCGTGATCTCGTCGAGGAGTTCCTTGCGCCGGCCGGCGACGATCACCTTGTTGCCGGCCTCGTGCAGGCGCAGGGCCAGACCGAGGCCGATGCCTGAGGTGCCGCCGGTGATCAGGATCGTGTTGCCGGTCATCTTCATGGGGGTCTCGCTCCTTCGTAGCGGTGGGGCGGTGAGCGCCCGCGGCCTCGAACGTAGGGGCGCCCGCGCAGGGGCGGGAGGGGAAGGTTTGTCCATGGATCGGCGGTCTCTGCCTCGGGAAGCGGCCATGCGCAGCGGATCCGGTGTCGTGGGGGGGGTGGAGGTGGAGGTGGCGGCGATGGTGACGTCGATGCCGAGGCGGGCGGCGTCGGATGAGGCGACGTCGAGGGCAGTGACCGAGCCGCCCGGCGCATCCCTGATGCAAGGGGGACTGATGTGCCGCATGTCACCTTCAGCACTGGAAGAATTGGTCGATGGCCATCCGTTGCCGGTCTGCTCGGCCAGAGCGCGATAGGTACCTGGCATCGCGGTGGTCTCATCGGGCCGCCGAGGTCGCGGCAACGACGCCTGCGGGGGCCAGACGTACCCGCCTCGGCCATCACGGTGGGAATCAGCGAGGCGACGGCGCCTGCTGCGCAACCTCGGACTGGTCACGGGGGAACGCCGCGGACACTCAATCGTCTACGCCCTCTACGACAACCACGTCGCCGACTCGACCAGGCCCTTGACCACGTCGAACACCTGCGGCTGGGCAGCCGGGACACCCCGGCGGCCGCCCCCGCCCCGGAGCCGGTCACAGCTGGGCCTGCCGCGCGCTGACGGACCGCGCCACAGCCGCACGCATCCCCCGACCGCCGGCCCCAGCAGCCTCACCTATCGGTCCGCGGCTCCTTTCTGGTTCAGAGGATCGTGTCCTTCGCGGTCTCAGGGATCGCTGCGTCTCTTCGCGGACACTTTCGTAGAACTCGTTCTTCAGGTCGGCGTGCCGCTTCATGAGAGCCATGCGGTGGACACTGAGGCTTTCTCAGTGGCGAGATTCTTCCCATCCCGTTTGGCGCTGATCGTCGCGATGACAGCTCCGTCGCTGACTGGGAGCGACATGTCAACGAGCAGCGCCCCTGCCATCGGGCAGGACGTTGCGCGAGATGGTCTGTTTCAGGATGCCTTTTGGTCGGCGGGCTTCTCGATCTCGGTGGTCACCCGTGCCCCTCGGAAGAGCACCGGGAGCCACAGGAGACATGCCAGCAGGGGGACCGCGGCGTAGGTGGCCATGCCCACACCGGAGCCCAACCCGTCCATGAGCGCGCCGAGGACGAGATAGCCGATGCCGATGAGCGCCGACTCCACGAATGCGATCATCGACAACAGGCTCGCCCGGTGGCGCGACGGCACTGCCTCGTTGAACACGTTGTCCACGATCACGGCGGCGATCTCGGGAATCCCGGCCAGGACCAGGAACGCGGCGATGGTGACCCAGACATCGCCGAGGCCGCTCAGGCTAAGCGCCACGGCGAGCGTCAGGAGAGACACCGGGACGATGACCCGATACCCGATGCGCCGGTCCGCGCGGTCCGACAGCAAGGGAGTGAGCCCGCCGACGAAGAATCCCGCCGCTATTACCACGCTGACCAATGCGGTGCCCGCTCCCTGATCGGAGAGGGTCTTCTGCGTAAAAATGATGTACGGCGTCAAAGTCGCATGCATCAATCCGGACACCACGACAAGCGTCACGAGCGCCGGCGTGGCGACCCGAAGCATCGCCCGCCATGCTGTGGCGTCGCCGTGCTCCTCGGCTCCGTCCTGCTCGTCCACCGCGTCCGCGCCGCGGATCTCGGGCACCCCTGACATCAGCACCACCATGGCCAGGACGAGGCACGCCGCCGAACCGACGTAGACAACTCCCCAGGAAATCTGCTGCAGTTGGCCGCCGAGGACGATGGCGGCTCCCGAGGTGACCGTCCCGAGCATGGTGAACCGGGACTTGATCTTGACGTAGCCGGCCGTTGCACCACGACGCACGAGCAGGTCGTACAGCAGGGCGGTGTCCGAACCGGACACACATGCCATGCCCACGCCCTGCCCGATGAACAGCGCCAGGAACACCCAGTAGTTGGAGAACGCCACCTGACCGAGCAGACATCCAGCTATCAGCACCTGGCCGATCACGATGCTGGCACGCCTGCCGATTCGGTCGGCGATGACTCCCGTCGGCAACTCCGCAAGTCCACTGACCAGGTAGAGCAGTGTCTGCAGTAGGGCCACTTGCCCGGCGGAGAAGCCGCGCTGATAAAGGAAGAGGACGAATACGCCGCGCTGGAACAGCGTGTTGGCGAGCACGGCGTATACGTAGAACGGGCGCGTGACACTTCGTGCTGCATCGTCGACCGCAGCCGACCCGCCAAAGGCCTCCGTGGTGCCGGTCATGCTGCGGTCTCCCCCTGGTGACTCCGGTGATCATTAGTGTTGGGTCTCCGCCGCCGACCGGAACCTCCAGTAGCGTGCATCTCCTGAAAACGGTTGCGTACATCTTGGAGCCAGCGTCGGCGTGAGGTCAGGGAAATCCCAGACCTCGTCACCGAGAAATGATCTTCGTGAAGCGATGTGAACCGCTCGATTCGGGACGGGTGGCACAAGATCGTCCGCTGAACCAGAGGCTTCAGGTTGGTCACCTATGCTGCCAGGCGGTCCTCGTGCTGCGCTGGTTCCGTGGGCGGGGCTGCGTGCACTGCCTGGCCAGGGACGCCGGCATCTCCCAGGCCACCAGCTATCACTATCTGCACGAGGGCATCGACGTCCTTGCCGCCCAAGCACCCGATCTGCACGAGGAGTTGGACCGCTGCCGCGAGGAGGCATCGTCGAGCGACGGCATGCCCCCCTCGCGGATCCCACCCCGGCCGGGCTCAGGTTCGGCCGGGGCGGGTGTCAGATGGTGGGCGACTTCCCGCGGAGGAGGGCCGTGCGGAGGGCGGAGTGCAGGCGGGGTGTGTTCGTCCACTCGTGGTCGCGCGACGGGGAGACCCGCCAGTACAGACCGGGGCGCGTGACGCGGTGGAGCGGGGGGATCGCCACGTGGCAGCCCCGGCCCAGAACACGCACCTGCGGGAGCTCCCAGTCGGCGGCGGAGCCAGGAGGGATCAGCCAGTACAGGCGTCCGCCGAAACCGTCCCCGATCACGGCTCCCGTCTCGTCCCCAAGGTTGCGGAGTGCGTCGATCCCCAGATCGTGCGGTACGCGTACGGCGTCCCACCAGCCACCCGCGGCCACGATCCGCACCTCGACACTGCCCGGTTGCAGCCACCACGGGGTCCTGAAGACTGTCATCGCACTCCCCGGCTCTCCCATCCGACACCCCGGACCGTAGGGCGAAGACAGACCGCCCACTTGCGTCCACGCGCAAGGAAGTTGTCCCGGTGCGCAGTACGCGGGGACCGCTCTCACCCGGGCACGCTACGTTCAAGTAGCTTTACGGGTCGTATTGATGTGCGAGCGTCAGGAGGCTGCCGTGGGACACCCCCACCCCTTAGTGATCGACCCGACCGGCCGCGACATCCACGGCGAGGCCGCCCGGTTACGCGAACGCGGACCGGTGACCCTCGTCGAACTGCCCGACGGTGTGCGGGCCTGGGCCGTCAGCAGTCCCGACCTCCTCAAGCGCCTGCTCACCGACCCACGCGTCTCCAAGGACCCTCGCCGGCACTGGCCCCGGTGGATCAACGGCGAGATCTCCCCGGAATGGCCGCTGTTCACCTGGGTCGCGGTGCAGAACATGTTCACCGCCTACGGAGGCGAGCACAAACGGCTGCGTGCCCTGGTCTCCAAGGCGTTCACCGCACGCCGCACCATGGCGCTCCGACCCCGTGTCGAGGAGATCACCACCGCCCTGCTGGAGCGGGTCGAGATGGCCGGACGTAACCGCCAAGTCGTCGACCTGCGCGAGGCGTTCTGCTATCCGCTGCCGATCCAGGTGATCAGCGAACTCTTCGGCCTGCCCGAGGAACAGGGCGCGGAGCTTCGAGCCGTCGTGGACGGCGTCTTCCACACCTCCGCCACCCCGGAGGAAGTCACCGACATCTACGTACGGTTCTACGCGGCGATGGGCGAACTCGTCGCCCTCAAGCGGCGGTCGCCGGGCGACGACCTGACCTCGGCGCTCATCGCGGCCCGCGACGACGGCGACACCGGGCTGAGCGAGCAGGAGCTGCTCGACACCCTGGTGCTCATGGTCAGCGCCGGCCACGAGACCACGGTCAACCTGATCGACAACGCCATCCACCTCCTGCTGACCCATCCGGACCAGCTCGCCCACGTCCGCTCCGGCCGCGTCTCCTGGGAGGACGTCGTCGAGGAGGCGCTACGCGTGGAGGCGCCCGTGGCCAGCCTGCCGCTGCGGTATGCCGTCGAGGACCTCGTGATGAGCGAGTTCGGCGGCCCGGACGGGGTGGTGATCGGCAAGGGTGAGGCCATCCTCGCCGCCTACGCGGCCGCCGGACGTCACCCCGGAAAGTACGGCGAGGACGCCGACCGCTTCGACGTCGCCCGCGCCGACAAGGAGCACCTCGCCTTCGGCCACGGCGTGCACTTCTGCCTGGGCGCCCCGCTGGGACGGCTGGAGGCCCGCATCGCGCTCCAAGCGCTCTTCGACCGCTTCCCCGGACTCCGACTCGCCGTTCCTCAGGACGAGTTGGAGCCGGTCGACTCGTTCATCTCCAACGGCCACCGCTCCCTTCCGGTGCGCCTGTCCTGATCACTCGCCCCGCCACCACGCCAGCAGCCGGGCGCCCCATCCTCGCCGCCCGCGGCCGGCCTCGGGCACCGCGGACGGCCGGGGCGTCGGCTCGGTGCGCTGCACCGGCGACTCGTCGCCGACGGTGGAGGGGGTAGAGGATGTGACGGCGGTCGGCGGGAACGTCACCGGCAGCGCGGCCAGCGCGCGGTGGAAGGGGCCCGGCCGCCAGGCCAATTCCTCCACGGGTACGGCGAGTTCGACGTCCGGAAGGCGGTCGAGCAGCTTCTCCACCGCGACCGCCGCGATCAGCCGGGCCGGACCCTGCGCCGGGCAGTTGTGCGGACCCGCGCTCCACGCCAGGTGGGCGCGGTTGCCCGCGCGCTGATCCGACGTCAGGGACGGGTCGGTGTTCGCCGCGGCGAGACTGACCACGAGCGGATGCCCCGCCCGCAGCAGCACCCCTTCGTACACGACGTCATGGATCGGGTAGTGCACGGCGTAGTTGGCGATGGGCGGGTCGGTCCACAACACCTCGTCGAGGGCGTCCTCCACCGGCAGGCTGCCGCCCGAGAGACTGCCCGCGAACCGGTCGTCGGACAGCAGCAGCCGCAGGCCGTTGGCGATCAGGTTCTGCTGGGGCTCGGTACCCGCGCCCATGAGCAGGACGAGGGTGTGCACCATCTCCTCGTCCGTGAGCTCGGCGGGATGGGCCATGAGCCAGGACGTCACATCCGGCCCGGGCCGCCGGCGCTTCAGCGTGACGAGGTCCAGCAGCGTCGTCGCGAGCAGTTCGTTCGCCTTCTCGGCGTCCACTCCGTCGAAGATCCCGGACATCCCCTGCACCAGCCGCTCTCCGGAGTCGGCCGGGCAGCCGAACAGGCGGTTGAACACCAGCAGGGGAAGCACCTGGGCGTACTCGTCGAGCAGATCGGCCCGCCCGGCCGGGGCGATGCGGTCGATGAGTGTGTCCGCGCTCGCCTCGACGTAGGAGCGCAGGGTGGCAGGGGCCACCCTGGCCACGCTGTCGGTGATCGCGCCGCGCAGCCTGCGGTGTCCCGCGCCGTCGGCCCACAGCGCGTTCGGCCGGTACATCATCATCGGCACGACCGGGCTGTCCGGGGGGACGGTGCCGTCCGCGAGGTCCTTCCAGCGGCGGGCGTCCTTGGAGAACGTCTCGGTGCTGCGCAGCACATGCAGGGCGGCGTCGTATCCGACGACGAGCGAGGCGCGCACGCCGGGCGCCAGTTCGACCGGTGCGATCGGGCCGACCTCGCGCAGCCGCCGATAGACGGCTGCCGGGTCGGTGGCGAACTCGGGCCCGTGCAGGGACTCGTGCGCAGGGTGCGCGGTGTGCGCAGGGCAGCCCGGCGGCGGGTAGGGCGGTACGGAGGTCACGCATGCTCCAGGTGGCCGGTGCGGGTGAGGAGGTACTCGACGAGACGGATGAGTGCCCGCGTGGCCGAGACACGGTCGCGGGCGTCGCAGCGGACGAGGGGAGTTTCAGGCAGCAGGTCGAGGGCCTCGCGCACCTCGTCGAGCTCGTACGCGGGGGCGTCGTGGAACTGGTTCAGGGCGACCGCGTACGGCAGTCCGTGCTCCTCCAGTACGCCCATGACCTCGAACGACTGGCTGAGGCGGCGGCTGTCGGCGAGGACGAGCGCGCCGAGCGCGCCCCGGGTCATGTCCTGCCACAGCCGGGTGAAGCGCTGCTGACCCGGGGTGCCGAAGAGGTAGAGCACCAGGCGGTCGTTGAGGGTGAGCCGGCCGAAGTCGAGGGCGACCGTGGTGGTCGTCTTGTCCCGCATGCCCGCCAGGTCGTCGACGAGGGCGCCGGCCTCGGTCATGACCTCCTCTGTGCACAGGGGCCGGATCTCGGAGAGCGTGCCGACGAACGTGGTCTTGCCGACCGCGAAGTGGCCCACGATCAGCAGCTTGACCGCCGTCTGCACGCTGGGCCGCAGGTAGACGTCGTCAGAGGCGGGCGCGGAGTCCATCGAGCACCTCCTGGAGGATTTTGGCGTCGGTCGGCCGGGCGGCGGGGATCGGGGCGCGGGTGACGATGTGGCCGCTGTCCATGAGATCGGCGATCAGCACTTTGGCCACGCCGACCGGCAGCGACAGGTGGCCGGCCACCTCGGCGACCGACAGGGCTCCGGGCCGGCACAGCTCCATGAGCCTGCGCTTTTCCGGATTGAGTCCGGTCAGCGGCAGATCGTCGGTGGCGATCAGCAGCGTGACCAGGTCCAGGGTGTTGCGGGTCGGGTGGGCGCGGCCGTCCGTGACGACGTACGACCGCACCAGCCTGTCTGCGGGGCGGCGCCGGGGTGTCATGCCGGGCTGCCGGTGTCCTGCCGGGCGGGGCTGGTCAGCTCCTTGCCGAGCCGGTCGACGAGTTTGTGCATGCGGTAGGTGACCGCCTCCATGTCGATGTCCCCGCCGGTGGAGACGGCGAGGTAGGCGCCCTCGCCGGCGGCGACCAGAAAGACGTAGCCGTGCGCAAACTCGATCATGGTCTGCCGCCACGGGGTGTGCGCGGAGCCGCAGAACTCGGCCGTGCTGCGGCTGATCGACTGGACGCCGGACAGACCCGCGGCCAGCCGTTCGGCGTCGTCGCGGTCGATGTCCTTGGAGAAGGCGCGGAGCATGCCGTCGGCGGAGAGCAGGATCGCGTGCCGCGCATGCGGAACCTTCAGCACCTCGTCCAGCATCCAGCCCAAGGTGTTGTTGGTGGGCCCGGTCATTCGTGGCTGTTCCCTTCGTCGTCGTGGAGCGTGTGCCGGGCGTCCCTGCCGGAGCGGGTGCCGCGTGCGAAGGCGCCCATGCGCCGGGCGTTCTCCTCGGCCGAGCGGCCCCCGACCTCTTCGGCCGGTGCGGGCTGCGGGGCCGGTTGCCGTGGGGAGCGGCGACGGCGCCTGGGCAGGCCGCCCGGCGTCGTCGCCTCCGCGGGTTCGGGTGCGGGTGCGGGATCGGGGGCGGGTGAGGCATGGGGATCGGGGGCGGGGGCGGCCGGATCGGCGGTGGGGGCCGTGTCGGTCGAGTGCGTATGCGCAGGGGGGTGCGCGGGCGCGACGGCGGGCGTGGGCGCGGGCCGTTCGGCAGGTGGCACGGGCGCCTGGACGTCGGCGTCCAGGTGCGTGAGCAGGGCGGCCGGCAGGAACACCACCGCGCGTACACCGCCGTACGGGGAGAGCGTGTCCACGGAGACGCTGAATCCGTAGCGCTCGGTGAGCGCCCCGATGACGGCGAAGCCGAAGCGGGGCGGGTCGCCGAGCCGGACGATGTCCACGTCGTGTGTGCGGGCGAGCAGTTCGGCGGCGTGCTCGGCCGCCTGGCCGTCCATGCCGACCCCGGCGTCGTCGATCACCACGCAGGCGCCGTTGTGCACCGTCTGGACGGTGACCTCGACGGTCGTGCCCGGCTGCGAGTGGCGCGCCGCGTTGTCGAGCAGTTCGGCGACCGCCAGTACCACCGGTTCGACGGCTCGGCTGCGCACGGCGATGTCGACCTCGCCGTTGATACGGATGCGCCGGTAGTCGCGGATACGGGAGGTGGCGCCGCGTACGACCTCCACGAGCGCGGAGGTGGCACGCTGACGGCCCGGCCACGAGCCGCACAGCACGGCGATGACCTGGGCACGGCGGCCGAACTGGGCGTTGGCGTGGTCGATTTCGAGCAGATCGCTCAGCACGCCGGGGTTGTCGTGCCGATCCTGCATCTCGGAGATGGACACCTGTTGTTCGTTGGCCAAGGCCTGGAGGGAGCGCATCGACGCCTTCAAGGCGGCCTTCGCCGACTGGTCGGCGCTCGTCCGGGCGTGCTCGACCGCACCGGCGAATCGCTCCACGACACCGTCGAGGTATTTCGCGAACTCCGTGTCGGCGAGCCGGGTGTCGAGCAGACCGACGGCCGGTACCTGCTGGTGGGGCGCGTCCTCCAGGGCCGGCAGCCGGGCCGAGACGAGGTGGCGCAGTTCCTCGTCCCGTGCCCGAAGGCCGTCCCCCAGTTCGGCGTTCCGTCTGCGCTGCCGTGCGGTGATGCCGCGTTCGCGCACCAGCAGCACGGCGACGGCGAACAGGCCCACGGTCAGGCACCAGAACACCGCCTCCGGTATCTGTTCCGTCATCAAGTCCTCACAGCGGGTGGCGGTCGACGAGCGCACGACGGTAGTTGCGCGTCCGCATCCGCACTTGTCCGTGCGCGCATGGAAGTTGCCGCGGGACGCACGAGCGTTCGTGGGACGTGCCGATCGCGACCGGCTCGGCTCCGGCGTAGGCCAATCAGGCCGATACGAGTTCCGGAAACCGATTGCTGGTCCCTAGGCTGCGCCCCGAACAACTGTCCTCGAACACAGGGGCGTTCGGGGCCGCTCTCGAGGCCGTCGGGAGACGGCGCAGCAAAGGGGATGCGTTGCCCACGGGAAGCTACGTCGTGGAGACGACGAGGACCGCCGAGGTCGGAGCCCGCGAGCAGACCGATCTGTGGAGTGAGCGCGTCGCGGCGTACCAGACCAGGATGGACTACAAGTACGCCCGCGCCGAGGGTTTCCGCGGCGAGATGATCCGGCAGGGCAGCGACAGCTACCAGCTCGTCACCTGGTACAGCGACCAGATCGAGTACGCCCGCACACCGGGCCTGATCCGTCAGATGCCCGAACCCGACTACCGGCTCCTCTTCCCCCTCGCAGGCGAACTGCTCCTGCGACAGGACGACCAGGAGGTGCGGCTGACGCCGGGCACGGGCAGCCTGATCACACTTGATGCGCCCTTCGAGATCCTGCACGGCGCGTCCCTGCGCGGTGTCATCATGTCGATCCCGGCCCAGGAGATCGACGGCCCGCTGAACCGGAATGCGCCGCTGGCCACCGGGCTCGATCTGACCAAGGGGCTGGGCCGTGTGGTGCACTCCATGGTGCGCGGCCTGAACGACGAGCGTGGCCATCTCACCACCCCGCAGTTCGACGCCGTCTGCGACCGCGTCGTCGAGCTGCTGTGCATGCTCGCCTGCGGGGACGACCGTCCCGACGTCCCGGGGCAGCTGACCGAGGTGGAGGCGGTGGTCCGTCGCCATGTGCGCGAGCACGCGGCCGACCCCGGCCTGTCCGGCGCCTCCATGGCCCGTGCCCTCGGCTGGTCCCTCCGCCAGATCCAGCTCGCGCTCCAACAGGTGGGCACCACGCCTCGCGACCTGATCCGCGAGGAGCGCCTGCGTCTGGTCCGCGAGCGTCTCCTGCGCGCCGACTGCGCGCACATGACGATCACGGACCTGACGTACGCCTCGGGCTTCTCCTCGGCGAGTGCGATGAGCACGGCCTTCCGTCGGCGCTTCGGGGTGAGCCCCCGGGAGATGCGTTCCAAGGCCCGCTGATCCGTTGCACCAAATGTCGGCTCAGCCGTTGGAAGGTTCGATGCGGATCACGATGGATTTGGTCGCGGGGGTGTTGCTGGTCTCGGCCGTGGAGTCCAGTGCGACCAGCACGTTCGTCTCCGGGTAGTAGGCGGCGGCGCAGCCACGTGGTGTCGGATAGCGGACGGCGCGGAAGCCGGGGGCGCGGCGTTCGCCGTCCGGGTTGACGCTGATCAGATCCACCAGATCGCCATCGTTCAGGTGGAGGTCGCGGAGGTCGTCCCGGTTGAGGAGGACGACCCGCCGTCCGCCCTTGATGCCGCGGTAGCGGTCGTCGAGGCCGTAGACGGTGGTGTTGAACTGGTCGTGCGACCGTACCGTCGTCAGCAGCAGGTGTCCCGGCGGGACTTCAGGCGCGGTCGGTGGGTTGACGGTGAAGCGTGCCTTGCCGGCCGGTGTGGGGAAGGTGCGGGAGTCGCGCGGTGCCCGGGGGAGCATGAAGCCGCCGGGCTGCCTCAGGCGCTGCTCGAAGGCGTGGAATCCGGGGACGACGTGCTCGATGTGGCGGCGGATCGCGGCGTAGTCGTCACGCATCTCGCGCCAGCCGAGGTCGGCGCCGAAGAGCGCGTGCGCGAGGTCGGCGATGATCGCGACCTCGCTGCGCAGGTGCGGTGATCCGGGAAGCAGCCGTCCGCGTGACACGTGCACCATGGCCATCGTGTCCTCGACGGTGACGAGCTGCTCGCCGGAGGCCTGCAGGTCGCGTTCGGTGCGGCCGAGACAGGGCAGGACGAGTGCCTCGGTTCCGTGGCACAGATGGGTCCGGTTCAGTTTGGTCGCGACATGGACGGTGAGGGCGCAGTTGGCCAGTGCGGCCTCGGTGACCTCCGTGTCGGGCGTGGCCGAGGCGAAGTTGCCGCCGAGGCCGATGAACACGTCGACCTTGCCGTCGCGCATGGCCTTGATCGAGTCGACGGTGTCCAGACCGTGGGCACGGGACGGTTCGAACCCGAACTCGTCGCGGAGCTTGTCCAGGAACGTGTCGGGCATCTTCTCCCAGATGCCCATGGTGCGGTCGCCCTGGACGTTGCTGTGCCCGCGGATCGGGGCGGGCCCGGCACCGGGGCGTCCGATGTTTCCGCGCAGCAGAAGGAAGTTGACGATCTCTCGGATGGTGGCCACCGCGTTGCGGTGCTGGGTGAGCCCCATCGCCCAGCAGACGACGACACTGTCCGCGGCGAGCACGTCGGCCGCGAGGTCCTCGATCAGGCGGCGGGACAGACCGGCCGTCGCCTCGATCCGCGAGCGGTCCAGGGCACGCCATGCGGCTGCCGCCGCCTCGAAGCCGTCGCAGTAGCGGTCGATGAAGTCGTGGTCCAGGACGGAGCCCGGCTGGGCGTCCTCCCGGTCGATCAGCGCCCGGTTCAGGCCCGCGAACAGGGCCAGATCACCGTTGACGCGGACCGGGAGCCAGCGGTCGGTGAGCTGCGTACCCGAACCGATCAGGCCGTGCGCGGTCTGCGGGTTGCGGAAGCGGCCGAAGCCGGCCTCGGGGAGCGGGTTGACGGCGATGATACGGGCGCCGCGCCGCTTGGCTTGTTCGAGCGCGGTGAGCATACGGGGGTGGCAGGTGCCGGGGTTCTGCCCCACGACGATGATCAAGTCCGCGTGATCGGTGATGTCGGAATAGGTGATGAGGCCCTTTCCGACACCGATGGTCTCGGTCAGGGCCGCGCCACTCGACTCGTGGCACATGTTCGAGCAGTCCGGCAGGTTGTTCGTGCCGAGTCTGCGCGCCAGCAGCTGGTAGAGGAAGGCGGCCTCGTTGCTCGTACGGCCGCTGGTGTAGAAGACGGCACGGTTCGGATCGGCGAGGCCGCGCAGGCGGTCGGCGGTGAGCGCGAGCGCGTCCTCCCACGAGATGGGCTCGTAGTGCGTCGCGCCGGGGGCGAGATGCATCGGCCGGGCCAGCCGGCCCTGCGACTCCAGCCAGTGACCGTCCCGCTCCCGCAGGGCGGCGACGGAGTACCGGGCGAAGAACGCCGCGTCGACGCGTTTGCGCGTGGCCTCCCAGGCGACGGCCTTCGCGCCGTTCTCGCAGAACTCCGCGATCTTCCGGTGGTCGGGATCGGGGTCGCCCCATGCGCAGCTCGGACAGTCGAAACCGTCGACCTGGTTCAGCGCCAAGAGCGTCTGCAGACTCCGCTTCGGCCCCATTTCGGCCAGGGAATACCGCGCGGATTCGGTGATGCCGTGAACTCCGACGCTGGACTTCCTGGGGCCGGACGATGACGGATCCGATGCGGACGGAGACCCGCCCGCCGACGCGTGTGTACCCGTCGGGTCGATCGGTTGCTCAGCCATGACTGCCTCTTCTACCAAGGCCGCTCACGGCGGGTCGGCTGCCGGGCTTGGCTTCCCGCAGCCGACCCGCCGCCCTGGACGGACGGTGTGGCGTCCCGTCCGGCCCTCTACGCCGCGAGCGCGTGACCGGGATGCAGGACGACCTTGGTGTAGCCCTCGATCCGCTGGTCGAACTTCTTGTACGCGTTCGGCGCCTCCTCCAGCGGAAGTTCGTGGGAGACCACGAAGCTGGGCTTGGCGCGCCCCGCGATGATGAGGTCACGCAGCTGGCGGTTGTACTGCTTGACGTTGCACTGACCGGTGCCCATCCGCTGGCCCTTCTCGAACATCCTGCCGATGGAGACCAACAGTTGACCGTGCTTGGCGTTCTCGTCGGGTCCGCCCGGGTCGGACGGCACGTACAGGCCCGGTACGCCCAGCAAGCCTGTCGGCCGCACCGTCTCGACGAGGGTGTTGAGGACGACTGCGGGTTCCTCGTGGCTCGCGTCGTGCGCCTGGGCCTGGTAGCCGACGGCGTCGACGCCCTTGTCGGTTCCCTCGCCGCCGGTCTGTTCCTTGATCTGCGTGGCCGGGTCGCCCTTGGTGAAGTCGATCGGTATGGCTCCGATCTCCTCTGCCTTGGCGAGCCGCTCGGGCACCCGGTCCACGGAGAACACCTTCGACGCACCGCGCAACAGCGCGGAATACGCGGCCATCAGCCCGACCGGACCGGCACCGAAGACGGCCACGCTCTCGCCGGGGGACACCTGGGCGAGCTCGCATCCGTGGTAGCCGGTCGGGAAGATGTCGGCGAGCAACACGAAGTCGGTCTCGAAGTTGTTCGTCGGCAGCTTCAGGCAGTTGAAATCGGCGAAGGGCACCCGCAGCAGCTCTGCCTGCCCGCCCGTGTACGGCCCCATGGCCACGTAGCCATAGGCCCCACCAGCGAAGCCCGGATTTACCGTCAGGCAGAAGCCGGTCTTCCCGGCAAGGCAGTTCTTGCAGAATCCGCAGGCGACGTTGAATGGCATGACGACGCGGTCACCCTTGGACAGAGAGGTCACACCCGCGCCGGCTTCCTCGACGATGCCCATGTTCTCGTGTCCGAAGACGATGCCCGACTCGGCCGCCGTGCGGCCCTCGTACATGTGCAGGTCGGATCCGCAGATGGCGGTCGATGTGACCCGTACCAGCACGTCGTTCGGGTGCTGGATCTGAGGATCGTCGACATCTCTGACGGCCACGCTGAAGGGCTTCTCGTAGACAACGGCTTTCACCTGGATCACCTCCGCGTCGAGCGCCGGGTGACGACGGCGGGCCGCCCTGATCGAGGCCCTGGCCCGGAGAACAGGTAACGAGACCGAGCCTTCGGTCCGTGTCGTAGCCCCAGGCGCCCTTGCTCCCCCTCTGGACACTTCCAGAAAACGCCCGTCACGCACGCGCTGCAACCCCCGCCGGCCGGGAATCCCGGCGTTGAGTAACACACTGCGAACATCGCGTCACGGAGGGGACCGCTCTCAGGCTCCCGAGGATCAGGGTTCGTGGTTCGCCTGCATAGATCCCTCAGGTGTCGGCCCGCGACTGTACTTTCAGCGCGTCCCTGAAGGGAAGGCCGCCAAGAACCGGCTGCATCTTGATGTGCGGGTCGGCACCGGGCTCGTGGGCGAAGAGCAGTCCCCGGTTGTTGGTCGAGGTCTTGGCGAAGATCGATTTGAGGTGGTCCTGCACGGTGAGCTCGGACAGGGACATCCGGCAGGCCACCGTGTGGTTGTCGCCGCCCCTCGCCAGGTGACCGAGCAGGTCGCCCTCGCGAGGGCTCAGGGCGAAAGCCCTGGCGAACACCGCGAGCCGCTCGGTCGGTGAGGTCTCCTCGATGGTGACGGCGATGGCCCGGCGCCGGGCCGGTGAAGCCGCGTCGCCGATCCGGGCGGCGCTCAGGGTGAGCCACAGGCCGTCGGCGAGGTGGACCCGGGAACGTGGCGCGTTGGCATCGACTCCGGCCTTGACGGCCAGCAGCTGGGCGGCGACGTTGTAGGCGCTCGCGGGCACCACGGGGCGGCCGTGGTCGGGCGGCACCAGCAGGCTCAGACAGGCGTAGGTCTCCGGGGTCTGGGCGAGGACACGCAGGTCGGGAGAGAGCAGCAGCACCAGGGGGCCCGGGCGCGGCGCGTGGGACGGTCGCACGACGAAAGTTGCCGCCTGCCTGCGGCGCAGCGCTGTGGTCACCGGTGCGGTGAGGCGGGCCAGGTACGAGGCTTCCACGGCGCTGAAGCTCCGGTCGTAGCGGTACAGGTCGAGGAAGCCCCAGCAGCCGAAGCGGTCCTTGAACACCAGGGAGGCGATGTCCCGGACGCCGTATTCCTGCAGCAGCTCGCGCCACAGCAGGCTGCGGGAAGGGTCGGGGAGCTCGCTCAGCAGGGCGATGCCGTCGAGCGCCGTCCAGCGATCGACGTCGGTCAGGTATTTGAGGCGGATCATCTTGGGCAGTTCCGGCAGGCACGGGACGTCGGCGGCCGGTGAGTAGCCCACCGCGGTCTCGGGGTCGGTGAGCAGGAACCCGTATGCGTCGAAACCCGTGGTCGCGCGCAGTTCCTCCAGGAGCCGGGTACGCAGGTCCCGGGAGTCGCCACCGGCCTCGCAGAGGCGGACGACACGCTCGTACGACCGCTCTTAGGCGATGGGAACCGCCATGTTCCGAGCGTACGTCGCAATTCCCCACATTTCTGGGATGGGCCTCGGACCAGAACGCCGTCGAGGATGGTGGGATCGAACCCAGGAGCCATCGATGAGCAACAACCCGAACCCCCCGACGGCCCACCCTGACGTGACAACACGGCGCCGGCGCGGAGCCGCCACCGCCTGGCGTGCGGGCATCGTCGCGACCGCGCTCGCCGCCGTGGGCGTGCTCGGCACCGCCGCCCCGGTCGGTTCCCAGACCCAGCAGGGCCAGGTGGCCGTGTGGATCAGCGACAGCTTTGGCGGTGGAACCGTCACCAGCCGGCCGGCCGGGATCAACTGTCACGTGGTGGCTTTCTTGAACCCGTACGAGAGCGAGGAACCGCGACCGGACCAGACCGGCACGTGCTCCGCGAGCTTCCCGGTCGGTACGACTGTCACCTTCACCGCCACGGCCGATCCGGGTTCCCGCCTCAACACCGGTCCCGACCCGAGCCGCCTGACCGTGAACCCCGGCTACAACCCTGTTTACGTCACCTTCTGCCCGGAGGACGGCCTCTGCTTCTACTACTGACACTTCGCGCACCACACCGCCGTCCGGCCGCCCAGCCGGGAGCGGCGTAGCGGCCCGACGCAGCGGGGGCAGTGAGGGGACGGGGTGTCGCGGTGGCCGGTCAGCCAGGAGTTGCGGGGTGGGACGCAGCCGGCGGGGGTCGCGGAGCGCAGAGTGCGGCGTATGTGGGTGTAGAGGCGGCGGTCGGCCTCGGTGAGGTCGTTCGAGCCGGTGAACTCCGTCCGCAGGGCGCCTACTTCCTGGCGCACTCCGACGAGACCGTGCGCGGCGGGTCACCGGCGTCCGGGCCACGCCGCCCACGCCCGGCCCGCCGCACGGGTGGCGGTGCCCTGGCGTCCCCGCGCACGGCCGGCCGGAAGACACGTGGCGACCACGGAAGAACGGGCCGTGTGCCCGGGCGTCGGCGGGCCTTCACCAGGTGTCGACGCAGCGGCGCGAGCCGCGCTGCCCGGGCTCAGGGTCAGGGTCATGCAGCAGTGCGGTGATCCAGCGTCGGGACTCGGCCGGGTCGATGACGTCGTCGATCTCGAAGACCGATGCGACGTTGAGGGCCTTGCCGTGCTCGTAGGCGGCCGCGACCCTGCGGGCGAACTCCCGCTCGCGCTCGTCCACGTCCTCGATGGCCGCCAGCTCCCGGCGGTAGCCCAGCCGCACCGCACCCTCGATGCCCATCGGCCCGAACTCGCCCGTGGGCCACGCCACCGTGAACCGGGGGATGCGGAAGCCGCCGCCGGCCATGGCCTGGGCGCCCAGCCCGTAGCCCTTGCGCAGCACGATCACCCCGAAGGGCACCGTGAGCGCCGAGGCGTGTACGAACATGCGGCTGACATGCCGGACGGTCGCGGTCTTCTCCGCCTCGGGGCCGACCATGAACCCGGGTGTGTCGCACAGGGAGACCACCGGCAGTCCGAACGCGTCACACAGTTGCAGGAAGCGGCTCGCCTTGTCGGCCGCGTCGGAGTCGATGGCGCCGCCCAGATGCCGCGGGTCGTTGGCGAGGATGCCGCACGGGCGGCCCTCCACCCGGGCCAGAGCGGTGACGACGCCGCGTCCGAAGTGCCGTCGCAGCTCCAGGACGGAGTCGGCGTCGGCGAGGGTGGCGATGACGGCTCGCACGTCGTACGCCCGCCGCCGGTTCTCCGGAATGAGGTGGCGCAGTCGGCGCTGGTCGGGGCACTCCCATTCCGTCACCGGGCCCTGGAAGTACGACAGATACGTGCGCGCCAGCCGGACGGCATCCGCGTCGTCCTCGGCCTCGAGGTCGATGACGCCGTTCGCCCGCTGGACCTCGACCGGCCCGACGTCCTCCGGGGCGAAGCTGCCCAGTCCCCCGCCCTCGATCATCGCCGGGCCGCCCATGCCGATGGTGGCCTCGGGCGTGGCGATGATGACGTCGCAGCAGCCGAGCAGCGCGGCGTTGCCGGCGAAGCAGCGCCCCGAGCCGATGCCGACCAGCGGCACCTTCCCGCTCAGGGACGCGAACAGCGCGAAGGCCATGCAGTCCAGGCCGGAGACCACCGTGCCGTCCACATCGCCCGGCCGGCCGCCGCCCCCTTCGGCGAACAGGACGACGGGCAGGTGCGCCTGTTCGGCCAACGCGAAGAGCCGATCCTTCTTGCGGTGGCCCATGATGCCCTGGGTGCCGGCCATCACGCTGTAGTCGTACGACATCGCCACCACGCGGGCGGACCGGGGGCCGAACCGGTCGGCCCCCACCGTGCCCACCCCGCCGACCAGGCCGTCGGCGGGGGTGCGGCGGATGAGGTCGTCCAGGGACCGGCGGCTGCGCTGGGCGGCGATGGCCAGGCCGCCGTACTCGACGAAACTGCCCGGGTCACACAGGTCGGCGATGTTCTCACGGGCGGTGCGCCGCCCCTCGGCGTGCCGCCGGGCGACCATCTCGGGGCGGTCGGCGTCGTCGCCGAACCGCTTGCGCGCCCGCACCTCCTCCAGATCGGCGCGGGGGGCGTCCGGATCCGGCCGCTCCTCGGGGCGCGGCTCACCGTCCGCGGCGCCGGTGGCCTCCATCACCACCAGCGGCCGACCGTGCTCGGCCAGTTCACCCAGCTCCGCCCGTACGGCGACGATCACGCCGTCGCCCGGCGCTTGGAGCAAATGCTCCATCTTCATGGACTCCAGGACCACCAGGGTGCTTCCGGCCCGTACGCGCTCTCCTTCGGCGACGGCGACGTCGACGACGGTGGCCGTCATGGGGGCGGTGACGGTGAGCGTGCCCTGCGGCTCGAACGCGTCGGCGACCCCCGCGTCCTTCTCCGCGTCCTTGTCCGGGTCCTTGTCAGGGTCTGTCTCCTGCGGGAGCAGTGCGGGCAGGAGTTCGTCGAAGAGCGCCGTGTACAGCCGCCCGGCGACGACCTCGGGTGCCTCCAACAGCCGCCGCAGCACCTCGGTGTTGGTGGCGACTCCCTCGACCCTCAGCTCCGCCAGGGCGCGGCGGGCGCGGGCGAGCGCATCGGGCAGGCTGCCGGAACCGTCGTGGGCGACGAGCTTGGCCAGCAGCGAGTCGAAGCGCGGGCTGACCCGACCGCCGGGAAACGCGGCGGTGTCGACGCGCACACCCGGCCCGGCCGGCGGCCAGAAGACGTCCAGCGTGCCGGCGGAGGGCAGCACCGTCCCGTCGGGGCGGACCGTTTCGGCGTTGACCCGCACCTGCACCGCGCAGCCGCGGGGAACGGGAGCCTGCCCCGCCCCGATGCGGTCGAGGCTCTCGCCGGAGGCCACCCGCAGCTGGGCCTTGACCAGGTCGATGCCGGTGACCTCCTCGGTGACCGTGTGCTCGACCTGGATGCGCGGGTTGGCCTCTAGGAAGTAGAAGCCCGGGGAGCCGTCGCCGGTTTCCACGAGGAACTCGAACGTGCCGAGACCGGAATAGGCGACCTCCCGGGCCATGCGGAGCGCCGCATCGTGCAGCCCGGCCCGCACCGCCTCGTCGAGGCCGGGCGCCGGCGCGATCTCCACGATCTTCTGCCGGTGCCGCTGCAGGCTGCAGTCGCGGTCGCCGTAGCCGACGACGGCGCCCGTGCCGTCGCCGAGCACCTGCACCTCGACATGGCGGGCACGCCGCAGCAACTGCTCGACGTAGACCGCGCCGTCGCCGAAGGCGTGCGAGGCCTCCGAACGGCAGCGCCGGACGGCCTCCTCCAACTGCCCTGCCTCGTACACCGCCCGCATGCCGCGACCGCCGCCGCCGGCGACCGCCTTGACCATCACCGCGGCACCGTCGCCGAGGCCGGCCATGAACGCACGCGCCTCCTCGATACCGGTGTCGCCGTACGTCGCCGGCAGCACCGGCACGCCGAGGCGCGCGGCGAGTTCACGGGCCGCGGTCTTGTCGCCGAGCGTCCGCAGCACCTCGGGGCGTGGCCCGACCCAGGTGAGTCCGGCGTCGGTGCACCGCTGTGCGAAGTCGGCGTTCTCGGCCAGCAGTCCGTAGCCGGGGTGGACCGCGTCGCAGCCCGTGCGCACCGCCGCACCGACCAGGGCCGCCGCGTCCAGGAAGGCCCCCGGCCCCTCGCCGTCGAGCACCA
The DNA here is from genome assembly GCF_004028635.1 of Streptomyces cyaneus. Classification (GTDB taxonomy): domain Bacteria; phylum Actinomycetota; class Actinomycetes; order Streptomycetales; family Streptomycetaceae; genus Streptomyces; species Streptomyces cyaneus. The sequence goes on from NZ_RQJW01000003.1 coordinate 763,477, forward strand.
CGACCTCGTCCGCCATGCGGGTGTGCAGCGCGTCCGCCTCGTCGCGGGAGTGCAGTGCCACCGTCAGCAGGTCCAGCTCGCGGGCGGTGCGCATCACCCGGACCGCGATCTCGCCGCGGTTGGCGACCAGCAGCTTGGCCAGACCCATCGTCACCGGTCCTTTTCGTCAGCATCGGCAGCGGCCGGGGACGCCGGAGAGACGGCGATGCGCCCGGCCCGCTCCAGCAGCTCGCCCTTCTTCACCTTGCCGGTGGTGGTCATGGGCAGGGCGTCGACGCACCGCACCACGGGCACCTTGTACGGGGCCATGTTCGCCCGCGCCCACGCTCGCACGCCCTCGGCGTCCAGCGCGGCGCCGGGGCGGGGTTGGACGAACGCCAGCGGCACCTGGCCCCGTTGGGGATCGTCCATCGGTACCACCGCCGCGGTCAGCACATCCGGGTGCCGGGCCAGCAGCGCCTCCAGCTCGGACGGGAACACGCTCATACCCGAGACCTTGATCATCTCCTTGTTGCGGCCGAGGTAGTGCAGGCACCCGTCCTGGTCGATCATTCCGATGTCGCCGGTGTGCAGCCAACCGTCGCGCAGCACCCGGCTGGTGGCCTCCGGCTGCTGCCAGTATCCGGTGAGCAGGGAGGGAGAGCGTACGAGGATCTCGCCGCGTTCGCCCAGCGGCAGCGGTTCGGCGCTCTCCTCGTCGGCCACCATGAACTCGGTTCCCGGCACGGGCAGTCCGCAGAAGACCGGCTCGGTCAGCAGGTCGTGATCCCCGTGCTGGAACCCGGTGGTGAAGGAGTCCGCGGTGTGCGTCTCGGTCATGCCGTACGCCGCCTCCTGCAGCACGCTGTGCTCGCCGACCAGGGAGCTCCACCGGGCCCGGATCGCCGGCGTCAGCTTGCGCACGAACGACATGGCCCGCGGCTGCGCCAGGCTGGACAGGTCGGTGCCGGGCAGACCGGGGTGCTCCATCAGCTCGACGTAGTTGTCGACCGTGCCCAGCATCAACGTCACGTGGTACCGCTCGATCGCCTGCAGCACGGCCTCGGGGTCCCACCGGGTGAGCAGCACGATGCCGCTGCCGGTGAGCAGCGGCAGCAGGATGCCGAAGTCCTCGCCGGCGATCCAGAAGACCGGCACGTAGATCAGCAGCACGTCGGGCTTGTCGCCGGAGAGGTCCATGCCGCTGGCGGCCGCCGCCGTCGCCGCGGTGTAGAGCATGTGCCGCTGGGAGTGTTCGCACCCCTTGGGCAGGCCGGTGGTCCCTCCGGTGTAGTTCAGGGCGGCGAGCGCATCCAGGTCGGCCGGCTCGTCCTGGCCGCGGGCGCCGCCGACGGCCTGTCCCCACCCAGTGCCGGTCGGGCCGGCACCCGCCAGGCCGGACGGCAGCGGCAACACCGGATCAGAGGGGAGCATGTCGGCGAGGCTGGTGACGAGCACGCTCCGTACGGCTGTGTCGGACCGCACCGCCTCGACCAGCGGCCGCAGGGTGTCGAGAGTGATCAGGATCTCCACCCCGGCGTCGGCCAGCTCGTGCCGCAGCTCGTACTCCCGGAACATCGGGTTCACCGGGACGTGCACGGCTCCGGCGCGCAGGATGCCGAGCATGGCGACGATGAACTGCGGGCAGTTGGGCAGGAACACCCCGACGCGGTCTCCGGGGCGTACGCCGCTGCGCTGCAGCCAGCCGCACAGCCGCGCGGTCAGGTCCTCCAGCGCCTCGTAGGTGATCTGCTCGCCGTAGAAGGTGATCGCGACGCGGTCGGGATGGCTCCGGGCCCAGTGCCGCAGGTGGTCGGTGAGCGGCCGCTGCCCGAGCGGGTACACCACCTCCCTCGGCATCGAGGCCGGCCATACGCGCTGCTGGCGGGCCCGTACGTCGGCCAAGTACTCCTCCACGCGCGCGTTGTCCGCCACGACGGCCTCCACCCGGCTCTGGCATACCAACTGCATACCAACTGGTCGGCATGTGCCGCATCACCGTAAAGGGAGCCCGCGAGCCGGGACAAGGGTCCGGACGCAGCGGGAGCAAGCCGGGGGCTTCCGTCTCCTTGAACTGCGCGAGGCCGGGCCGGTGACTGCCGACCCGCCGACGATGATCCCCACACCGGCAGGTTACGAACAAGCCAGAGCCGCGCCAGGAGGCTCGTGCACGCGCCCGAAGTGCACTGGCGCAGTGGCGGCCCGGCCGCCACTGGACGCCCCTTGACGTCCACCTTTCACACCGAGGCAGGCCGGGACACCCAGGGCCGCCGGCGCAGAGCCCGAAGCCGCTTGGACATGCCGGCGGAAAGCCCTGTTCACGAACCCTTTTGGATCGACCGTGCGGGCCGAATCGACTCGCCCCGCGACTAATTGAATTCGATACGGGTGAATCGTGAATTGACGCAGCAGGGGCCGATACGAATCAAGCCCAGGCATGCGCGCAGTTCATCCATCGCCGGTCAGGGCGACGATCCACGCGCGGAGACCGTGTATTCGGCAATGGCGCTAATTCGGCTTCAGCACGGCTTCGCATCCCGGCATGCTCTGGGTGCCCAGGCGCCAGGGCCGATCACCGGTTGAGCAGGCGTCGGCCATGGCGCGATGGGAGGGGTCTGCGAGGACCGAGGACTGTTGAAAGCGGCAAGGACATCCGGGTGTCGCGCCGGGATGGGCCGCAGCCGCACGTTCAGCGCTTGCGGCCACACCATTTCCCCCGTTTTCCTCGCACTCCGTGAAGGCCGGCTATTGGGTCCCGGCTGCGGTCGGCAGACCATGCGCCGGAGCCGTCAATACCTGTCTCCTCCGATTGGCCCGGTGATCGAAGCAAAAGGAAATGCGCACGGCTGCGACATCGAAATTCAGCGCCCTATCGTCAGGAGCAGGTCATGAAGAGAACGCGTCATCACACCGTGGCACTTCTGGCCACGGTGTGCGGTTTCACTCTGTGCCTCACGGGCGTGGCCCGCGCGGCCGGCACACCGACGCCACACATTCTCGCCACGACGCTGGTGAACAAGACCGCCACCACCATCACGGTCACCGCCGGAGTCGGACGGGGCAACACGATCAGTGTCTGGCAGTCAGGCAGCAGCATCAGAATCAGAGACACCGGAGACACGGTCGCACCGTCCGGCGACTGCTACGCCATCAGCACGACCGAAGTCGCGTGCAGGGCCGCCGACACCACCGAACTCGTGGTCAACGCCGGCGACCAGGACGACAACGTCACCTCCTCGCTGGCGGCCCTCGGCGTCACCCTCATCGGCGGGGCCGGCAACGACAGCCTCTACGGCGGATCCGCCAACGACACCCTCGAAGGCGACGAGGGATCCGACTTCCTCTCCGGCGGCGCAGGCAACGACACGCTGACCGGAGGAGCCGAGGCGGACAGGATCTTCGGCGGCTCCGGCAATGACTCCGTCGAGGGACGCGGCGGCTCGGACATCGTGGACGGCGGCGCCGGCAACGACGTGATCTACGGCGGCAACGGCAACGAGCAGATCGTCGCCGGCACCGGCAACGACTACGCCGAGGGCGGCAACGGCCGGGACACCATCGACGCCGTGGACAACGTCAGCGGCAACGACTACATCGAAGGCGGCGCCGACGTGGACGACTGCCGCGCCGATTTGGGCGACAACGTCAGCGGATGCCCCTGACCAGCGCGAGTGAGCAGCACGCCAGTACCCGTACAACAGCGAGACAACACGAAAGGCGGGCACCGATGAGAACACGGAGTATCTGCACCGCGGTGGTGGCGATCGGCGCACTCACCTGCGCCCCACTGACCGCCGCCTCCGCCGCGCCCGGTGCGGCCCCCGGCGGGGGCCTGGCAGGCACCACGGTCGTGCAGGAGGTGGGTGACACCCTGGTCGTCACAGCTGACCAGGGGGTGGCGAACGACATCACCATCCGGCGTCAGGGCAACGTTGTCGTAGTGACGGACGCCGGGGACACCGTGGCCGCCGTCGCCCCGTGTCGGTCGACGGGGACGCACACGGCAGAGTGTCCGCTGCCCGTCACGTCGATACGGGTCAACGCCGACGACGCCGATGACAGCATCACCATCTCGCCGAACCTGGAGGCCGCCGGAACGGTGATCGGCGGTGCGGGTGACGACCGCCTCATCGGCGGCCCCCGGGCGGACCGGCTCGTCGGCGACGATCCGGCTGCCACCGGACTGCGGGCGACGCCGGGCAACGACACCATCAACGGCGGCCCCGGCCACGACACGATCTCCGGGCTGGCCGGCAACGACACCATCAATGGCAATGCCGGCAACGACACCCTCAACGGCGACAGCGGCAACGACACCCTCGGGGGTGACCAGGGCAACGACACCCTCGCCGGGGGCAGCGGCAACGACACGCACATCGGCAGCGAGGGCAACGACACCCTCAACGCCGTGGACAACGTGAGCGCCAACGACAGCCTCGACGGCGGCCTCGGCTTCGACACCTGCAACCGCGACACCGGCGACACGGCCCTCAACTGCCCCTGATCAACGACCCTTCGTACGGCCCGCGACAGTTCCCCGGTACTGCACCGCACTCTGTCGTCGGGAAGCGCTGTGAGCTGTACGTCGACAGCCTCGCCCGCAACACGTTCGAGAACGCCCGCACCACGAAAATGCACAACAAGATCTCATCCCACGACTGGGTGAGCGCGAGCGCCTGCACCACCTACTCGTACATCTCCTAAACCGCCCCATCCGGTGCCTCTCGGGGCCGAGTCGCCCCGAGAGGCACCGCTACCGCGCAGCCAAATCTATGCAGGCCAGAGACACACCAGCAGACCGCCGCCCTGGCGACCGAAACGGGTGGTGCCACGGCGGCCCGGCGACCTCCAGGGCAGCCACCCGGCGCCGCAGTTCCTCCAACTCGCCGCGCTCCCGGCCCGAGAGACCTCCGTCACCGCTGTCGCTCGGTCACCAGCAGATGTGAGTGGCGCACAACGCGTCACGTAGGCGGACGAGGCGAGTGAACCGCGTTTTTTGGAAGTGCGAAGGCCACGCCCCGATGCTGCAATTGAGGTGCGCGCCCCGATGCTGAGGCGGGTGTGTCACAGGGGGCTGCCGCGAGCACGAGCACGAGCACGAGCACCAGAGGCGACACCGTGAGCGACGAATTCGACGAAGTGGGCCCGATCGACTACCTGGTCGTGGAGTTCCCCGGCAACCGGATGACAGGCGAGGGCTTCCCCCTCCTGGTCGATCTCGTGGACCGCGGCCTCATTCGGATCATGGACCTGGTGTTCGTCAGAAAGGACGAAGACGGATCCGTGACCGGCATGGAGATCGCCGATCTCACCGGCGACGGGGCCCTCGACCTGGCCGTCTTCGAGGGCGCGTCATCCGGTCTCCTGGACCAGGACGACATCGACGAGGCCGGTACCGCACTGGAACCCGGCAGTTCCGCCGGCATCCTGATCTACGAGAACCTTTGGGCCGCGCCCTTCGCCGCGGCCCTGCGCCGTGGAGGCGCAAGGATGGTCGCGTCCGGGCGGATCCCGGTGCCCGACCTCGTCGCCGCCCTCGACGCGACCGAGGCCGCCCACTGAACAGCAACCGTGGCGGTTCAAGGGCAGCTGGGAAGCAGGCCGTGCAAGGTCTCGTACGTGGGGACAAGGTCGGCCTCTGGGCAGCGCCCGTGGCCCGTGCGCTGCGACGCGGCGGGGCCGAGGCGGTGCCAGTGGGCGCATCTCCGTCGACGGCGGCCGGCGGGGCCGCAGCCCGCTGAGAGCGGCGTACGCCCCCCATCGCCGCACCACCCACGGATCACAGGGGAGATGAATGACATGCCAGGACTCCTTCGCGGTGTCGCCCGCACGGCCGTCATCTCGGGGACGGCCACAGCGGTGTCCAACCGCGTCTCACGGCGGCAGGCGGGCCGGTGGGCCGAGCAGGACCGCGAACAGCAGCTCGCTCACCAGCAGTACGTCCCGCCGCCCGCACCCGCCGCGCCTGCGCCCGCCGCGCCTGCGCCCGCCGCGCCCCAGCCGGGCGCCGACGACATGTCCAGCAAGATCGACCAGTTGAAGCAACTTGGCGACCTCAAGGCTCAGGGAGTGCTCACCGACGAGGAATTCGAGACCCAGAAGCGGCGGATCCTCGGCTGACATGCAGGGAACGGGAACGGGGGGTGCACGGGCCGAGGCCTCCGACTGCCCCCGCTGCTCGTCTTGCACGAACTCGAGCACCTGCTGTGGGCCGAACTGCCCGCGGAGCTGGGTTGGGACACCCCTGCGTGGTGGTGGCCGCTGCCGCTGCTGGCGCTCGCCGGCATCGCCGTCGGTCTCGTGGTCCGGCACCTGCCGGGAGCCGGCGGCCACGTTCCCGCCGCCGGTCTGCACGCCCCGGGGCTGTCCCTGGCCGCCCTGCCGGAGTCGTCCTTGCGGCCGTGGCCGGCCTGCCGCTGGGCGCCACCCTCGGCCCCGAAGCCCCGTTGATCGCGCTCGGCGGCGGTCCGGCCCTGCTCTTCGCATGGCTGGCCCGAGCCCCTGTGACCCAGCAGAGCACCGCTCTCCTCGGAGCGGACGATGCCGCTGCGGTACGGAACACCGCCAGGCACCCGCGACGACCATGTCGGATGCTGGTGCCGGGACAACGGCCCAGCCACGGCCCGCTACGGACAGCGCCGAGGAGCATCGCGACCGCCTCTGAGGCCCCTCGACGCGCGGGCCGGGACCTCACCTGCCGGCTCGCAGACGCTCTGTCCCGTCAGCCGGCGGCCGATCAGCACACCGAGCACCATCGCCTGTTGCGCGTGATCTCCCGTCCAGGTGCGCCGCGCAGTCCCAGCAGCGGCGCTGGGCCGACGCCGGATGGAGCAGCACGTACAGTGCGTCCTGGTGGTGGCATCCGCCAGAGGCGTAAGGACAGCGCTCGCCTTCATCTCGACCCCCAACCGATCCGTCCGGCCCCGTCTCCTCGCCATCGCGCGGTGGGCCGTCCTTCTCCAGCCGAGGGACTCGTCGCCGGGGAGCTGAGCAGGTCCAAGACCATGGGCGATCCCATCAGGCACCGTAGGGGTCGAGCCCGTGCACGGCCGTGATCCGCCGCATCTCTTGACGGGTGACCCGTTCGCCCCCGTGTGAGCCCCTCGTGCGGCGGAGTGCCGTAGCCCGCTTCGTCGCGCACTCTGGAGGTGGAAAGGAGCGTCGATGGAGACTTGCGCAGGGGCGCCGTCGGCAGCAGGGATCCGGACACCATGCCGGGCACCATGTGCGTCGACGACTGATGCGGCGCGGGGGTAGGCGCAGGGGCGCCGGCAAGCGGCCGGGTCGGCCCGACGGGATGCGGCGCGAAAGCGGCGACCGGCGGCGGATCCGCTCCCTGCTGCGCGTGTCATGGTGGCGTGCCCGTATCAGGGAACTGACTGCCTGGCAGAAAGGCTTCCATGCGCGGGTGGAGACCCGCTTCCCGGTGGTCACAGGGCTCGTGGACCGCATGGTGTCGGTGAACATCTTCGACTCCGCCACTCGCATCGCGGCGCAGTGCTTCCTGACCGCCGTTCCGTTGCTGTTCGTGGTGGGTGCGTACGCGCCGGCGGCGGTGCGGGACCAGGTCTCCGCATCAGTCAGTGCCGTCTTCGGTCTGACCGGGCAGGCGAAGGACGAGGTGAAGCAGGCGTTCCAGCCCCCTGCCGACGATCTGCGCCAGGCGACCGGCCTGGTAGGCCTGCTCATGGTGCTGCTGTCGGCCACCGCGGTGAGTCGCGCGGTGCAGCGACTGTGCAGACGGGCCTGGCTACTGCCCCGGACGGGGGCGAAAGTCGCTCCGTGGAGGTGGCTGGCGTGGATCGTCCTGTGGCTCGGCGCGCTGGTCGTGCAAGGGCTGCTGCACAACGGGTTCGGTCAAGGGGTGGTGCTGGGATTTCCGGTCATCCTGGTCATGCACGCGGCCATGTGGTGGTGGACCCAGCACCTTCTGCTGGCCGGCGTCGTCCGCTGGGCGCCCCTCCTGCCTGGGGCCGTCATCACGGCGATCGCGGTCAGCGGTCTGTCCGTGACCGCGCACTTCTACATGCCACGGGCACTCAACCGGGCCTTGGCCGACTACGGTTCCGCGGGGTCGGTCTTCATCCTGCTGTCCTGGCTGATCATCGTGTGTGTGGCCGTCGCCATCGGCCTCAGTGCGGGGGCAGTACTGTCCCAGGAGCCCTATCTGAAGCGCCGCCTCGGAACCCCTACGTCGCCACCTGGTGAGACCGAACACGCGTGACTGCCCCCGCGTGCTACCGGTGCGGGGCTGCCGTGAGACCGGAACCGACTCCCCCGCCATGGGCGCGACGCGAGTGTCCACGCGTCCGGGGTCGGTGCGCGAGAGCTGGTCGATCAGCGTCGGCGGACGCTGTTCGGCGGTGCCCACCGCTGCGTCCCGTAACCGGCGCAGAGCGGCGGACCTCCGCACCATCGAAGGCCGGATCTTCGTCACTCTGGTCGTAGCTTCTTCGGTGATCCTTTTGCCCGTCGCCTCTGCCTCCTCCCGTCGGGCGGCCGCGCCTCGGGGCGCCTCTCTACGCACCTGCGCGGCATCCACTCTTCACGGACCCCGAAGCAAGCCCTCCCAACCCGCTTCTCTCGCCGTCGCGCTCGGCCTGCCGGCCTCGGCCCAACCATCGGACTGACACGGGCTCGGCGGGGCGCCCCACCCAGGCGGCGGAGCCTGCATAACGTACAGAGAGATCACCACCTGCCCGGGAGTACCCATGATCGGTCCCCGCCGAGTGAGGCCCTCCGACGCCCTCGATGCGATCGAGCCTCCGGGCAACGCCGAGCTGGCCGTCGGCGTGGTGTCGGTGACGGCCTTGGTGGAGGCCCTCGGTGTCCTGTCCGGATCCAAGGTGTGGCTCCTCGGCCTCCTGGTCTTCCTGCCGGGTACGGCGTCGGCGCTGTGCACCGTCCGGCAGACGAAGTTCGTCGCCGCCTGGACCACGGTCGTCGTCACACTCACCGTGCTGCTGCGGGGCGGCGACGTGGGCCGGTGGCTCGACCGGGCCCTGCTCGTGCTGCTCACCCTCGCCCTGGCAGTGACCTCCGTCTACGCCTGCCACCGGCGTGTCAAGCGCGAGCACGCGATGCTCCGCCTGCGCTCCACCGCCGCCGCCATGCAGCGGCACATCCTGCACCCCCTGCCCCTGGTCACCGACGACGTCATGGTCAACGGCGTCTACGAACCCGTACAGGAGGACCGGCTCGTCGGCGGTGACATCTACGAGGTTGTCGCCTCGCCCTGGGGGACACGGGTGCTGATCGGTGACGTCCAGGGCAAGGGACTCGCCGCCGTGGGGGCCGCGTTCGCCGTCATCGGTGCCTTCCGCGAGGCGGCCCACCGGGAGCCCACGCTCACCGCACTCGTCGACGCCCTGGACGCCTCGGTCGTCCGGCACAACGCATACGCCGAACAGAACAGCGACGACGAGCGGTTCGTGACCGCGCTCGTCATCTCCATCGACGTCGGTGCCGAGGCGCAGGTCGTCAACTGCGGGCACATCCCACCGCGGTTGGTGCACGACGGCATCGTCACCACACCGCCGCTGGAGTCGGGGGTCCCGCTCGGTCTCGCCGAACTGGCCTCCGAACCGACCACCGTGGGCTGGTTCGAGTTCCCTGCCGGTTCGACACTGCTGCTGACCACCGACGGCCTCACCGAGACCCGCGCTGCCGACGGCACGTTCTACCCGGTCGACGAGCGGCTGACGAAACACCTCGACCTCTCCACCACCAAACTGCCCCAGGCCCTGTACGCAGACGCCCGCGCCTTCGCCGGCAGCGGCAACCAGCACGACGACGTCGCCGTCCTGACCGTCCGCCGCACTCCCTTCCACTGAGCAACGCCCCGCCTCGATCGCGGCGGTGATGTCGGCGTCCGCGTCGCATGTGGTCAGGACGAGTAGGCAGTCGGTGAACCGCAATCCTGCGCGGTTCGATGCGGCTCCGCCGCTCCACACTCGACAGCATGCGAGGAAATACGGACGCAGCCTGCGCACGGTTCTCGCCCTCCAGGATCCGTCCAGGGTCCGCGACTCTGCTAGCAAAGCAGTAGCGGTCGGTCGTGTGGCTCTTCCGTCAGCGTGCGGGTCGCCGGTTCGACACTACGGTTCGGCGGTGGCGGCGAGCAGGGCGGTGTCGTCGTCGACCCGGTGGGGGGTGTTCAGCAGCTCCAGGGCCCGTTCGGTGATCTGCTGGGGATCGGTGCGGGCGGCGGCGGGCAGCGCGCCGCAGGCCTGGCACAGGGCCGCCAGGCAGCTGTCCAGGGACAGTGACCGGTTTTCCACCAGGCCGTCGGTGTACAGCAGCAGGCTGGTGCCGGGCGGGAACGCCACCTCGCGGTCGACCGGGGTGCTGCCCAGTCCCAGCGGCAGCGCCGGGGGCAGCTCCAGATAGGCGGTGTCGGTGGCTACCAGCAGGGGCGGCAGGTGCCCGCTGCCGGCGTAGCGCAGGCTGTGGCGTTGTGGGTCGTAGACCGCGTACAGGCACGTGGCGAAGCGTTCGGTGGCGAGCGACTGCAGGTAGGCGTCCAGCCTGGCCAGCACCTGGGCCGGGTCGGCGCCCTCCATCGCGAGGCTGTGCAGGGCGGAGCGGAGTTGGCCCATCACGATGGCGGCTTCCACGTCGTGGCCCATGACATCGCCGATGGCCAGCCCCACGGCACCGTCGGGCAGCGCGAGCACGTCGTACCAGTCGCCGCCGACCTCGGCGCCGCGGTTGCTGGCCCGGTAGTGGGTTGCCAGGCGCACCCCGGGCACCTGGGGCAGGCGGTGGGGCAGCAGGGCGCGCTGCAGGGTCAGGGCGAGGCGGCGCTCGTTGTGGTACCTGGTGGCGTTGTCGTAGGCCAGGGCCAGGCGGTGGGCGAGGTTCTCCAGATACTTGTGTTCGACCGCGGAGTAGCTGGTGTGCCGGACCAGCACCAGGGCCCCCAGTGTCTGGTCGTGGGTGTGCAGCGGCAGGGCCAGCACGGCGACGGGCGGCGGCTGCGGGCCGGCTGGGGCCGGGACGGTGCCGTTGATCGCGTGGGTGGCGGCGGTGGCCAGGGCCTCGGGGGCAAGAAGGGGGGTGCCGGCGATGTATGCCGGGGGTGACTGGGCCGGGGCGGGTTTTGCTGCGGTGAGGTGGATGCTGATCTGGTCGGCGAAGTCGGGCAGCAGGATCTGGCCGGCAGTCTGCAGTATCTGGTCCGGGTCGAGGGTGGCGGACAGCCGCAGGCCCGCGTCGGCCAGGGAGGCCAGCACGGCCAGTTGGTTGCGGGTCTCGGTCAGGGCCTGTTCGCGCAGCCGGGACAGCTCCAACGCGGTGCGGACGCGCGCCAGCAGCTGGCGCGCGGAGAAGGGTTTGGCGAGGTAGTCGTCGGCGCCGGCCTGCCGGCCCTGCACGGATTCCTCCTCGCCGGCGCGGGCGGTGAGCAGGACGATGGGCAGGCGGGCGGTGCGCGAGTCGGCGCGCAGCGCCCGGACCAGCTCGAAGCCGTCCATGCCGGGCATCATCACGTCGCTGAGCACCAGCTGCACCGGCTGCGCCAGGGCCATCTCCAGGGCGGCCCGGCCGTCGGCGGCGAGCAGCACGTCGTAGTCGGGCTGCAGGAGCTGGGTGAGATAGGCGCGCATGTCGGCGTTGTCGTCGACGACCAGCAGGCGGGCCCGGTGTGGGTGGTCGGTTTCGTGCGGGCCGGGGCCGTGGGGGGCATCGTGGGCCGCGGGAGCGTGCGGCGTGCGTGCCGCGGGGGTGGCTGCGGCGGGGACGGGGTCAGCCGCCAGCCAGCCCAGCGCCTCGTCCACATAGGCCGCAGCACCGCCGGGCCGGCCGCCTCCGCCTTCCCTGGGGGTTTCCCCGGGGGCTCCGTCGCCGGCCGCGGGCGGGGCCGGGCGCGGTCGGTGGGCGGTGGCGAAGGGGAGGTCCACGGTGACGTTGGTGCCCTGGCCGAGCCGGCTGTCCACACCTACGGTGCCGCCGTGCGCTTCCACCAGGTCCTTCACCAGCACCAGACCGAGGCCGCTGCCCTCGTGGGAGCGGGAGCGGGCGCCGCGGACCCGGTGGAAGCGCTCGAACAGGCGCGGCAGCTCGTCCGCGGGGATGCCGGTGCCGGTGTCGGTAACGGTCAGCCGGGCGCGGTCGCCGGCCGCGGCCACCTGCACCCGGGCGCCGCCGGTGAAGGTGAACTTCAGGGCGTTGCTGAGCAGGTTGAGGATTATCTTCTCCCACATCTCCCGGTCCAGGGACACCGGCTTGGGCAGCGGCGGACAGTCCACCTCCAGCGTCAGCCCGGCCGCCTCGAAGGCGGAGCGGAACACCCCGGCCAGCTCGGCCGTGGCACCGGCGAGGTCGACCGGCTCGAGGGCCGGGCGTATCTGCCCGGCCTCGGCTTTGGCGACCTCCAGGAGGGTGTTGACCTGCTTCAGCAGGCGCAGGGCGCCGCGCTCGGCCAGCTCCAGCTGCTCGCGCCGCTCGGGCCGGTCCTCGTCGGCCAGGGCCTGCTGGAGAGGGCCCAGGAGAAGGGTGAGCGGGGTGCGCAACTCATGGCTTACGTTGGCGAAGAAGGTGGTCTTGGCCCGGTCCAGCTCGGCCAGCGCCTCCGCCCGCCGGCGCTGCTCGTCGTGGGCGAGCGCAGCCGTCAGCGCCCCGGCCACGGCGGCGGCGAGCACCTCCAGAAAGTCCCGGTAGGCCCCGGCCGGCGGGAAGCAGGGATTGACACCCACCACCAGGACGCCCGCCACCTGGCCCGCACAGTCCAGCGGCAGAGCCAGCGCCTGCTCGACTGGGAGCCAGGAGGCCGCAGCGTGCTGCCCGGCCGTGTTGCCGCCGGTGAGCGCGGCGGCCGGCAGCGTGGCAGGGGCACCGTCGGCTACCACCTGCGCCAGCCGTGCCGCGACCTCCGATCCGTCGGCCGCACTCTGCGAGACGGGCTCGGGCGACGGCTGGAGCCCGGCGGAGGCCGCCGACCGCAGCATCCCCGGCTCGGAGGCCAGGTACAGGCCCAGGAACGGGATCTCCTCGGGATAGGAGCCCAGCACCTCCGCGACGACACGGGCGACCTCGTCCGGGGTGGGCAGCCCGGCGGTGCGGGCGCCGGTCTCACTCAGCAGGCGCAGCCGGCGCTCGCCCAGTACCCGGCCGGTGGTCTCCGTGATGATCTGCAGCACGCCGCCGGCGGTGCCGTCGTCCAGCAGCACAGGCTGGAAAGAGGAGTCGAAGTAGCACTGCTCCGGAAAGCCGTGGCGCTCCATGATGAGCGGCTCATCGGGGATCAGCAGAGACTTGCGGGTGTCGGTCACGTAGTGGAAGTGGGAGCTCACGGGGTGGGCCCAGACCTCGGGGAAGATCTCCTTATAGGGCCTGCCGAGCGCCCAGGGGTGTTTGGCGCCGACAATGGGTGTGGAACCCAGGTTGTACAGCGTGGCGAATTCGGCGCCCCAGTACAGAGCCATCCCGTGCTCAGAGGTGAGCATGAGGCGCAGGGTGTCCACCAGAGGCCCCGGCCAGGACTCAGGGGGCCCGAGCGGCGTCGCCGCCCACTCGATCCCAGCCAGAAGCTCGCCGAACGGACCGGCCTCGGCGAACATCCGGGCCGCCGCGGTACGCGGGTCATCGGGCCGGGGCATCGAGAAATCTTCCTCCTGGCGCCTATGTGATCCGCCCGCGCCCTCCCAAGGCTGCCGACGGCCACTCGCTGCGCACCTTCCGGGCGGATCGGACACCAGATCCGACGGTTCCGGCTACGCTCTGACAGGATTACAAGAATCAAATTATCAAATACTGTGATTTGCCCAGCAGTGTACGCTTTCAGGCTCACGCCAACGGCGGGAGGAAGGTGGCGGGCCGCAAGGGCAGGCCGTTGGACTGCCTGGGCCGGGCTTGCTGCTGGCGGTGGTGCCGCTGGTCACCGCCGCGAGCGTCCAGGACCGGGATACCGCTGCTGCAGCGACTGCGTGAACTCCACCGCAGGGTCACCCTGGTGTGGGCCGACGGCGGATACGCCGACTCGTCGACTGGGCCCACACCAGGCCCCGCCTCGCGCTCACCATCGTCAAACGCACCGATGCCGCCATGGGGTTCGTCATCGTGCCTCGCCGCCGCACCGGCGAAGCCACCCCAACCTGGCGCGACCCGATCCCGTGGGACCAAACAACATCCGCGGGACGAAGCAACGAAGAAGACGAACCTCTGACGAGAGCACGGTCTTCGGCCTCGTCGATCCAGACGCGCTCAACCCGCCGGTGGGCCGGGCCACTGCATCCGCACTGCCCCTGGCTACAACGCACCGTGACCACAGCACACGCCACTTGGAGAAGAAGGCAGCAAAGCGACCCAACAGAGCGAGGCAATGTGGCCGAGCAGCACGGAGCAGCATGAGGGGGCAGTGACCTACTGAGCCTCGCCCCATCAGTCCCAAGGCCGGAGTTCAACGCTGCGTAGCCAGCACCAAGTCAGCACGGGAGTCAGCACTGCTCCGTCAAATCATCACTGACTACGCCTCTCAGACAGCGGGCGATTCTGCCTTCCGCCGACCTCTGAACCACCGCTGCACGACGAGGCATGGAGCCCACACGCATAGCCAGAACCAGAACTATGTTGCCCCACCACATGTGCGTCTGACCTGTGTCTTTCCCCGGAACGCGCCGACCGCAGACCAGCGGGAGGCACGCGCCACCATCGCCGCCTACGCGAACCACATCCAGACGCTGAGCCTGCGGAACGCCGAACTCGAAGCGGAGAACGCCACCCTGCGCGAAGCTCTAGGCCAGGGCGGCACCGTGGCCTCCCTCCCTGTGACGCGTTGAATGCTGCAGGAAGGACTGCCGCAACCAGGGCCTGCCACCTGTCCTACTTCGGCTCACCCGCCCACCCCGGCAGCAGCGCAGGGTCGGGCACAGGGGCGGCGAGCATCGGTTCCGGCAGTGTCATCGTCACAGCCCACGCCTTCCACCCAGCCCGCCCGTCGGCAAACCGAGTGCGCGTACGCACCCGACTACCGGCCCGACCACGGCAGGTCAGCGCACTACAACACCTCGCCGGGGACTGTGTGCTGAGCTCCTGGCCCACGTCCAGGCAGCGCAGCCGGACGCCGGGCTGCCCGGATCCCGTGTCGTACGGTCTGATGTCTCGGCCGCCCACCGTCCGCAACGGATCTCACCGAACCCGGCGGTGCCGCAGGTACGGCCGAAAGATCTGAACCAATACCGGGAATCAGGCCGCGACGAGCTCCTGCTCGCGGTCCGGCGTTTTGACCTTGGGCTTCTTGTTCGGCAGCGAGAGCCGGAAGACCTTGTGCCACGCGGAGAACACCTGCTTGGGCAGCGGGCCGGTGACGTACTCCAGCTCGTACTTCTCGAACAGTGCGCGCACCTTCACCGCGACCTCGGCGTACCGGTTGCTCGGCAGGTCCGGGAACAGGTGGTGCTCGATCTGGTGCGACAGGTTGCCCGTCATGAAGTGCATGGCCTTGCTACCGCTGATGTTCGCCGAGCCCATCATCTGGCGCAGGTACCACTGGCCGCGCGTCTCGCCCTTGATCGACCGGCGCTCGAAGACCTGCACGCCTTCGGGGAAGTGCCCGCACATGATCACCGAGTGGGACCAGAGGTTGCGGACCAGGTTCGCGGTGAATGTGGCGGCGAGCGTGGGGAGGAACGAGGGGCCCGACAGCAACGGGTGGATCACGTAGTCCTTGAGCACCTGCTTGCGGATCTTGCGGCCTACGGCCTTGGCGCGCGCGCGGAACTCCGGGTTGTTGCGGCGGCGCTTGTGCAGGTTCTTGCCGAGCTCCAGGTCGTACGCTGCGATGCCGTACTCGAAGAAGCAGGCGTTGATGAAGTTCCACAGCGGCTGGCCGAGGTGGAAGGGGTGCCACTTCTGGTCCTCGTCGACGCGCATGATGCCGTAGCCGAGGTCGTTGTCCTTGCCGATCACGTTGGTGTACGTGTGGTGCAGCTCGTTGTGCGAGTGCTTCCACTGGTCGGCGGGCGAGACGTGATCCCATTCCCAGGTGGTGGAGTGGATCTTCGGGTCTCGCATCCAGTCCCACTGGCCGTGCAGGATGTTGTGGCCGATCTCCATGTTGTCCATGATCTTCGCCACGGACAGCCCGGCGGTGCCGAGCAGCCACGCGGGCGGGAAGATCGAGAACAGCAGCACGCCCCTGCTGACCAGCTCGAGCTTGCGCTGCGCCGAGATGACCTTACGGATGTAGGCGGCGTCTTTCTCGCCGCGGCCGGCGATCACCTCGTCGCGGATCGCGTCCAGCTCTCGGCCGAGCTCCTCGATCTGTTCGGCGGTCAGGTGGGCGGTGGGGTCGATGGCGGTCAAGGTGCTCCTACCGGTCGATGTCGCAGGGGCCCGCCGCGGCGGACACGCAGGTCTGGATGAGGACGCCCGCCTCGGCCTCGGTGATCTCGCCGGTGCGCAGGTCGCGGACGGCGCCGGCCTTGAGCGGCGTGATGCAGCCGAAGCAGATGCCCATGCGGCACCCGGAGGGCATGAGCACGCCGGCCTCCTCGCCGATGTCCAGCAACGGCGTGGCGCCGTCCGCGTCGACGGTCTTGCCGGTGGCGCTGAACGTGACCTCGCCGCCGTCGCCGGCGACGACGATGCTGGGGCGGAAGCGTTCGGTGTGCAGGCGCTCTGGGACGCCGTGCTCGCTCCAGTGCTTTTCGGCGGCGTCGAGCAGGCCCGCGGGCCCGCAGGCCCAGGTCTCGCGCTCGGCCCAGTCGGGCACGAGTTCGTCGAGACGGGCGATGTCGAGCATGCCGTCTGTGTCGGTGTGCACCTCGGTGAGCCGCAGCTTCTTGTCCGCGACCAGGTCGTGCAGTTCGTTGCGGAAGATCACGTCTTGCGGCTGTGGCGCGCAGTGGACCATGACGACGTCGTCGAACTCGGTGTCGCGCAGCATGCCCATCACGGGCGTGATGCCGCTGCCGGCCGTCAGGTAGAGCACCTTGGCGGGCTTGGCCTGCGGCAGCACGAAGTCACCGGTCGGCTGGTCGAGCTGGATCAGCGTGCCCGGTTTCGCCCTGCGGACCAGGTGGTTGCTGACCTTGCCGTCCGGGATCGCCTTCACGGTGATCGTGACGCGGCCGTCCTGGCGGTTCGTCGGCGAGGTGATGGAGTAGGCACGCCACAGGCGCACCCCGTCGACGTCGACCCCGATCCGCACGTACTGACCGGCTGTGTGGCCGCGCCAGCCCCGTCCCGGCCTGATCACGACAGTCGCGGCGTCACTCGTCTCGGGGTGCACGGCCTCGATGCGCCCACGCAGGTCAGCGCCCGCACGCAGCGGGCTGACCAGGTCGAGGTAGTCCGACGGCAGCAGCGGCGTCGTGACCATCTCCAGCAGTTTCCACGCCCTGCCGCGGAGGGCTGTACTCGTCATGACTCCAGCTTGCTGCGCCTCAAGGCGTAAAGTCCTGACCGGAGGACGTAAATCTGGTCGGCTGAATTGTTCGCAGGGAATAGAAACGTGAACCATGCAATCCTGAGGGCCAGCGAACTGACCCTGGATGAGACGACGGTCACCGCACTTCGGGCCGCACTGAAGAGCACCGCCGACGAGGTCGTCCAGGCGATCATCGACGAGGTCCCTCCCTACGCCAACGCCCTCTCGGGCCACATGGGCGCCACCATCCGCCGAGCCGTCCGCACCGCCCTGGGGCACTACCTGGACCTCGCGAGCGGGAACGCCACGGGCGGCGACGGCGGTGACGCAGCCTACGAGCTGGGCCGCGGCGAGGTGCGCGACGGCCGTTCGATGGACGCCCTGCTCAGCGCCTACCGTGTCGGCGCCCGCGTGGCCTGGCGATGCCTGGCAGCGGGTGCCGTACCCGCGGGTCTGCCCGCCGCCGAGGTCGCCAAGTTCGCTGAGCTGACCTTCGCCTACATCGACGAGCTCTCCGCCGCGAGCGCCGCGGGCCACGCCGACGAACTGGCCGCCCGGGGCAGGGACCAGGAGCGTCACCTGGAGCACCTGGCCCGCGACCTCCTCGCCGGTGCGAGCCCGGACGTGCTGCTGGCCTCTGCTCAACGGGCCGGGTGGCAGCCACCGGTTTCGCTGACCGCGGTCCTGCTGCCCGCCGCCCAGGCCCGGCCCGCCTACCGCGCGCTCGACCCGAGCACCCTCGTCCTGGACGATCTGCCGGACGCCACCGGTGTGCTGCTCGTCCCCGATGCCGACCGATCACATCTCTTGCGGCAGCTGACCGACCGCAGCGCCGTGGTCGGCCCGGCCCGGCCATGGACTCGTGCGTCCGCCTCGTACGCACGAGCCGTACACGCGCGCTCCCTCTCCTCTGATATTCGCGACACCGAGGACCACCTGCCCGAGCTGGTGCTGAGCGCCGACGCGGACGCCTTCGCAGACCTGCGTGCCCGAGCCCTCGCACCGTTGCGGACCTTGCCTGTCGCGACCGCACGGCGGCTGGAGGAGACGTTGCGGGAGTGGCTGCTGCACCAGGGCAGGCGGGACGAGGTGGCGGCGGCGTTGTTCGTCCATCCCCAGACCGTCCGGTACCGGATGTCGCAGCTGCGGGAGCTGTTTCCGGATCTCGCATCGCCACACCGGGTCCTTGAACTGACGCTGGCGGTCGGTCTTCGGGCCGGCTGACGCGCACTTCGACCGCCACGACCGCGTCCGCGAGCGGTCCGGGAATCGTGCCTCGTTCTCGGTGCCATCAGCTGGCTCATGCGGCCCGGGGAAGAGCGGTATTGGCCAGCTGAGACCGGGAGTTGATGTGAAGACCGGACAAGGCCTCGGGAAGCCCGTCGGGGGCGCTGTCTCTGAGAAGCGCGGCGACTGATACAGCTCGACTGGATCCGGTGGACGATGCGCCCCGGCCCGCTCGTCGACGCGCTCATCGGGCATCTGGTCGATGAGCTGGGCCGCTGCACCCCGGAAATCGGCTTTCATGTCGTCGTGGAGGGCGCTGTCCTGGCACGAGCTGACCCATGGGCGCGCGGCGGGCTGCAGCTGGGTGTCCGGCGGGGCGGCCAGGCCGGGTCACCAGGGGCGGGGGGCCGGGCCGCTCGCGCCGGGGACCACCGTGGTTCTGCGACGGCCCCGTGCCTCCCTTCCGACAGGTCAACCGGACGACCGACCGGGCCGGCCTGGCACACCGCGCGAGGGATGATGGGGATGGAATGACGGAACGTGAGGTCAGGAGCTTCCATGACGAAGCGGGTTCACCGACCCCGTGAGGACGCGGAGTTCAATTTCATCCTCGGGATGAGCGGAGTTCCGGTCCTCGCATACTTCACCGGGACATGGCCCAAGGCAATCGAGCCCTGCCGGGTGATGGACCTCGTCGTGGGTGGCATCGCCGACGACTACACGGGCCGCCTGACGGCCGTTCGCGCTGACATCACGCGTTGTCCGGCCGCAACCGCGCGATACGGGATCACCGGAGCCCCGTCCTACGTCCTGCTGAAGGAGGGAGAGGCGGTGGCGCACGGCACGGGGCCTATGACCATCACCGAGGTACGTAAGTTCCTGGACGGCCACCTCTGAGCGGCCGCTGCGGAACGTGCCGCGACGCCCGTCACGTCTCGTCTATGGGAGCTGCGCCGGGAGTCAGCATGCCACCACCAAATCACCCCCAACTACGCTTCCCGGACAGCACTCATTTCACCCCTACCCGAGCCTCGCAGCCGCCCCTCCACGAGGGAGCATGGTGGCGCGAGGCATAGCCGCGCCCCGAACTATGTCGCCCCACCACATGTGCCCCTGAGCTGCACCTTCCTACGGTGTGCCAACACATACCCTCCCCATCCCGGCCGCCGAAGTCAGCACGGAACCAGCACGGGGTTGGCGGCGTGCTGACTCGGTGCTGGCCGACCTGCGTCGCAGCGCGCTCCATTGCCCCTGACGGCAGCAGTCCTGTTTGGACCCGCCGGTGGAGGGCCACTGGATGACGTTGGCTCCGCCGGCGGCGGAGGCGTTGGCGACGTCGGCGCACCAGCCGGTGCGGACGTCGACGAGCCGGTAGTAGCCGCTGGTGGCCGAGGGGGCCAGCTTCACCACTGGTTGTCGGCGCCGTTGTCGGGCAACTGGGTCAGGGGGGCGCCCTGGGTGCTGTTGGGGCTCTGCATGAGCTTGCCGCTCTTGCCGTTGACCAGCCGGAACGATCCGTCAATGCTCGGCAGGAGGCTCCACTGCTGGTTGGTCCCGCCGCCGTAGGGCCACTGGATGAGCGTGGCGCCGTCCGCTGTTGAGGCGTTGGCGACGTCCAGCGCCTTGCCGCTGCCCTGACAGCACATCGCCAAGCCCACTCCGAGCGCAGAGATGCGGCCGTCAGCCGGCGGCGGATTGAGACAACGCCATACGGACTGCGTATCGCTTCACAAGGAAACCGTGAGCACCCTGGCGGCACGGCTCCCCCAACACGCGACAACGACCCAACGCTCCTGCCACGCAGGCCAGTTCACAGATCGCTGGTGTGATCGGGCCCGGAATCCTCGGAGGTTGGTCGAGGAGGACTGCCGATGGGATTCAACGAGGCCGAACCGCTCCGAGCCCGCACGTCGGGGCGTGACCCCGCGCAAGAAGTCCAGGACTCCTTTCAGACGGTCCTGGACGCGCTGGATGCCGCACGCGCCGACCTGTACGCGATGGAGGAGGAGTACAGGCGGACCGCAAACCCGCCAAACCGGCCGCCGTCCTTCGATGACCAAAGCGAAGCAGGCGGGAACGGCGGCCCCGCTCATCCCACCCCGTCCCCGTCGCCGCCCCCGTACCGACGGACACAGGGGGTGGGGCCTCGACCTGAGCTGGTTCCGGTCGGCCCGCAAGGCCTCTTACCGTCGGTCGCGGACCCGCCGCACCCCGGTCGCCTGCACCGGGCCCCGCAGGATGCCGCGGTCGAGCCGCTGTGGTCACGCGGTAGGCGACCGGAGGCAGTCCCGCCACCAGAGGCGGCAAGGCCTCCCGCCACGAGCGACGGAGGCCCGACGCGCCCCGAGCCGCCGGCCGCCTTCCCGCCCTGGGCCACTTCCCCGGACGGCGCGCACCGCACGACCCACCCGCCTGCGGACACCCCCCACTCGGCCGCCCGCCAAGGCTCGGCTTCGTCAGCGGACCGCCTCGTCGCCCCGCCCTCCCTGGCGCCACAGCGACCCGAACCCGTTCGCACGCATGAGCAGAAAGGAAGGCGAGGGCATCGGCGCATCACCGACCGGCGGCACACCCGCGTGGCCGGAGTCTTCGGACTGGGTGCCGTGAGCGGATTGATCGTTGCCTCTTCGCTGCTCGGCAACGGGCATTCCGCACCGGCAGTGCCCCCCGCCTCACTGGGACAGCCGGACCTGCCCCTGCCTGAGACGCCCGCACCCGCGGTCCCGTCCCCGCCTTCCGGGCAACCGGGCCGGCCTACGCCTGGCAACACCTCTCTCCCCGAGATCCCGGGCACCGGGGTACTGCGCATCGGCGACAGTGGCCATGGGGTGTACGAGTTGCAGGTACGTCTGCTCCAGATCCCGCACGCCTACCCGGGCGGTGCCATCGACGGCCGCTTCGACACCGAGGTGCAACAGGCTGTGGCCCGGTTCCAGGAGCGGTACGGCATTCGCGGGGACGAGACCGGCGTCTACGGCGACAACACCCGGCACGCTCTCATGCTGCGCACGAAGTAGTCGCCGACAGCCCTGCGTCGCACGCCAGGCAAGTCCTGGGCGGACCCGCCGCGCGACTGCGGGACACACGCCCGGGCGCTTCTGCCCGACGCCCCCTCCGGCTGCATACGCCCCGACGCGTGGTCACCCGGCCGTCGGCGAGTTCGTCGAGCGGACCCGCGACCAGGGACCGAAGGTGCGGGCCGGTCAGGCCGCGAGTGTTGCCGCCCGCGCCCCGTCATCGCCGCTTGCGGCGCAGGACCTTCGCCCCGTGCCAGTGGCACACGTTGAGAGCGAAGTGGAGGTCGAAAGCGTCGGCGTCCAGGTTGAGGTGGTGGTGGTCGACGGCCCGCTGGACACGGTAGTGGACGGTGTTGCGGTGGACCATCAGCTGGTCCGCGGTGGCGGCGTAGCTGCGATTGGTGGCGAGGAAGACGCGCAGCGTCTCGCGGATGAGTTCGCAGCGGGCGTCGTCCACGGCGAGGTCGCCGAGGGTGTCGGAGACGAAGTCGGCCAGTTCGCGAGGCTCGTCGACCAGCAGGGCGACGGGGGCGACGCGGGCGAAGGCGACCACCCGCGGGGCGCCGGGCCCCGCTGAGAGGGCGAGGGTCTTGGCGCGGGCGGCGGCGCGTGTGCTGCGGCGGAAACCGTCGAGTCCCGGTCGGACGATGCCGAGAGCGGCCCGCACCGGGAGCGCGGCGGCGGCGAGTTCGGCGGCGACCGTGTCGGGGTCCACGCGGCAGTCGGGTCTGACGGCCAGCCATATCCGTGCGTGGGCCTCGTCGGTGTGAACGAGCAGGGGGCGGCCCTGGGCGCGCAGCACGGTGTGCAGCAGGGAGGTCAGCCGGTCGAAGACGGCGGCGTTGTCGGTGGTTGCATCAGTGTCGTGGCGCCAGACCTCGATGGCCAGGTGGCTGCCGGACAGCGGGTAGTCGAGGGCGGTCTCGGCCTGCCGCGGATCGACCCGCGGGTTGTCCAGAAGCTGACCCACCCAGTACTGACGCAGCACACCGCGGGTGTCCACCCAGCGTTCGCGCTCCTCCTCGTAGGCGCGGCCGATCTGGTCGCAGACCCGGTCCAGATAGGCGGAGGTGAGGTGGACCAGGGCGATGACGGTGCCGGCCGGGTCCGGCAGCCCGAGCCGGACCGCCTCCCCGAGGACCAGGTCCAGGCTCTGCGCATGGCCCAGGCGGTAGGCGCGCAGCAGGGCCGAGAGCGGAACGTCGCGCTGGGCGAGCCGGCGGGCGTACGAGACGGCCGAGGCGGGGGCGTCCACGGTCAGCGGATCGATCCGGTTGATGATCACGTGCAGGGCGGTGACGATGTTCTCGGTGATGCTGGCTTCCAGGAGTCCGTGCAGCGGCTCGTCGTGTTCCAGCTGGGATATCTCCGCCTCGGTGGTGGCGACCAGCTTGGCGATGAACTCGTCCCGGTGCGCCTGCACCACCTGGGCCGCGAGGACGACCGGATCGGGTGCCCCGTCCGCCGGCCGCTGCACGGGGCCGTTCACCGGGCCAGGTACCGCAGCGCGGAGCGGGCGGCGTTCGCACCGCACATGCCGTGCACTCCGGCGCCGGGCGGGGTGGCCGCCGAGCACAGGTAGACACCGGGGATGCCGGTGCTGTAGGGGTCGGCGGCCAGGCGGGGGCGCAGCACTACCTGCCGTGCGCTGTTGGCACCGGCGACGATGTCACCGCCGACGAAGTTCGTGTTGTATTGGGCCAGTTCGGCGGTCGAGCGCACCGCCAGCCCCACGACCCGTTCTCTGAAGCCCGGCGCGAACCGCTCGATCTGGCGCAGCACGGCCTCGGTGGCGTCACCGGAGTAACCATGCGGGACATGGGCGTACGCCCAGACGGGGTGGACGTCGTCGCGGGAGCGGCCGGGGTCGGCCAGGTACTGCTGGCCGACCAGGACGAACGGGCGCTCGGGCATCCGCCCGCCGGCGGTCTGCGCCTCCGTGCGGACGACCTCCTCCAGGGTGCCGCCCAGGTGCACGGTGCCGGCGCGGCGGCATGCCTCATGGGTCCAGGGGATGCCGTCCTGGACGGCGAGGTCCACCTTGAAGGCCGCAGGGCCGTGCCGCCACCCGCGGTAGGCCTGGCGCACCCGTCCGGGCAGCCGGTCGCCGCAGATGCGGGCCGCGGCGCCGGGCGCGGTGTCGAGCATGACGATCCGGGCCGGGGCGAGTTCGGCCAGGGACTCGACCCGCACGCTCGTCTGGATGGTCCCGCCGAGCTGGGCGAGGAGTGCGGCCAGGGCATCGGTGATGGTCCGTGACCCGCCGCGGGCGACCGGCCAGCCGAAGCGGTGGGCGGCGCCGACGAGCATCAGCCCGACTGCGGAACTGGCCGGCCCGGTCAGCGGATACATCAGGTGCGCCGCCGCTCCCGCGAACAGCGCCCTGGCTTCCTCGGTGCGCCAGCGCCGGGCCACCGCCGTGGCCGGCTGGAGCGCCCGCAGCCCGAAGCGGGCCAGCGCCACCGGGTGGGCGGGCAGATGAGGCACCGGGCGCAGCACATCTTCGGTGAGCGCGTCGAAGTCGGCGGCCAGCGGGGCGAACAGCCGCTGCCAGGCAGGGCCGTCCGCGCCGAGCCCGCGCACGGTCGCCTCCAGGGAGCGGACCAGCACCCCGGCCCGCCCGCCGTCCAGCGGGTGGGCCAGATCGACCTCGGGCCACGCCCAGTCGACGCCGTACCGCTCCAGGCCGAGTGTCCGCAGGAAGGGCGAGCCGACGCCCAGCGGGTGGACCGCGGAGCAGTGGTCGTGCAGCAGTCCGGGCAGGGTCAGCTCGCTGCTGCGGGTGCCGCCGCCGATCTCGTCGGCGGCCTCCAGGACGGTCACCTTCAGGCCTCGCTGGGCCAGGGCTACGGCGGCGGCCAGCCCGTTCGGGCCGGCCCCCACCACGATCGCGTCACTCATGCGCGGCCGCCACCTCGGTCGCCGGTCGCGGTGTGACGAGGGGCTCGACGGGAAACGCCGACGTCTCGTCGAGCCAGGGTTGCCGGGTCACCATCTCCCCTACCTTCACATGGCCCTCCTCGATCAGGCCGGTCGCCGCGTCCACGATGCGGTAGTGCTGGCTCTGGCGGTGCGTCGGCTGTGACTCGAGCAGGACGACGCGCAGGTCGCCCGGCGCGAAGCCGCACCGCTGCTGTACGGCGGCGATCAGCTGCTCGTCGTGCAGATGGCCGTCGCCGAAGTTCCAGCCGAGGACCGCTCCCGCCACCGTCTCGCCGTCCCGCACATCGTAGGCCTCCACGTCGTCCAGGGCCCGCGGCAGCAGTCCGACCAGCGCCCGGCCGTGGCTGTGCATCGCCCGCCAGGCCAGCCCCTGGTGCAGCACCAGCTCGGCGGCCTCGGCGCCGTACAGGCGGGTGAGCTGGTCGACGGGCAGACCGGACGCCTTGACGATGTGCTCGTTGAGCCGGTGCTCGGTGCCCTTGCGGAAACACCAGAGGCTGGTGGCCCAGTTGCCGGCGTAGTAGCGCATCGAGGGCAGGAACGACACCAGGTCGGGGCGGACATGGCCGAGCACCGGGACCGCCACCAGGCTCAGCACCAGCACCGCGGCAAGCAGCGGGGAGTGCAGGGCGAAGGCGCCGACCGCGGCGTCGTGGCCGAAGAGGACGAGCGCGGAGTAGATGAAGAAGACGTTCCACTCCAGCGGCACGCCCATCGGGAAGGTCGACATGATGTGGAGGTGGAAGACGACCATCACGGTCAGGGCGATCGTAGTGACGGGCCCTCCGTGCGACAGCACCAGGACCAGGGGCACCACGTACTCGATGACCGTGCCGCCGTGCGCGGCCGCGGCGGCGAGAGCGGACGGCCGGAGATCGTCGGGGTAGTGCCGGTACAGCCGGCGCTTGAACCAGGCCGGGCGCAGCGGACTGTTGCTGATCATCACCGCCACCACGAACGGGAAGTGGCGGTTGAGCTTGGAGGAGGCGGCGCCCCACCACAGGGCGAGCATGACCAGTTTCAGCGCGGCGGTCTGGTCGGTCACCGGGAAGAGGAAGACCAGCAGCGTCAGCCCGTAGTGCTCCGCGCGGGCGGCCAGGAAGACGGTCTTGTCGCGCAGCCCGAGCAGCGCGAGCAGCGTCGCGAGGACGGCGACGCGCCACGGCGCCAACACGCCACCACCGCCGGCGTCGCCCGGCGTGAACAGCAGCCACACCGCCGCGCCCAACACCGCGGCGTACAGCGTCACATCGGCGGCCGTACGCCGCGTCCCGGAGGTGAACGGGATCCTGCCCGGCCACGAAGGCAGCCGTACGGTGCCCGGGCGCAGCCAGTGCAGGAAGGCGCCGACCGGCGGCAGGAAGTGCGAGCTCAGCGGGCCCGAGCCGCAGCCGAGGCCCAGGATCTCGTACAACAGCGTCCAGACGACGAGTTTCTGATAGACGATCGGCTCCGCCCACCAGGAACCGAAGTCCGCGATGCCGCCGATACCGGGCGTCGCGGAGACGACCGCGATGCCGCCGAGCGCGTACGCGGTGATCTTCACCAGGTACAGCAGGTGGACGACGCCGGGAGTGCCGAAGCCGTGCAGGGCCCAGTGCTGGGCCAGCGGCCTGATGCGCTGGTGGTAGGGGCGGGTGCGCCACTGCCGTACGTCGATGTCCGCCGTGTTCGGTGCGAGGAATCCCATGACTGCCTCCCGTTCCCGTTCAGCCGGCCGTGGTGAGGGCGCTGGTGGCGGCGGTCCTGGCCCGCAGTGCGGGTTTGTCCGTCTTGCCGACGGGGTTTCTCGGCAGGCGGTCGACGAGGGTGATCTCGGTGGGCACCTTGAACCTGGCCAGCCGGGCGCGGCAGTGTTCGAGCAGGTCGCTGGTGTCTGCCGCCGCGCCCGGGCGCAGGGCCACGAAGGCCACCGGCACTTCGCCGAGCCGCTCGTCGGCGGCGCCCACCACGGCGGCTTCGAGCACGTCGGGGTGGTCGCCGAGGACGGTCTCGATCTCCTTGGGGTAGATGTTCTCCCCACCCCGGATGATCATGTCTTTGATGCGGTCGACCAGCACCAGATAGCCGTCCTCGTCGAAGCGGCCGACATCACCCGTGTGCAGCCAGCCGTCGACCACGGCACGGGCGGTCGCCAGCGGGCGGCCCAGGTAGCCACGCATCACGTTGGGCCCGCGCACCACCACCTCGCCGGTCGCTCCGGGCGGCATGATCCGGCCCTGCGCATCCATCACGGCGACCTGCTGGCCGGGCAACGGCAATCCGACCGTGCCGGGCTTGCGCGGACCGTCCAGCGGGTTGGTGGTGGAGGCGCAGGTGCCCTCGGACAGGCCGTAGCCCTCCAGGATCGGGATGCCGTAGCGCCGCTCGAACCGCTCGATGAGCGCGGGCGGCATCGGGGCCGCACCACAGGCGGCGAAGCGCACCGAGGACGTGTCGGGCGCGGCCTGGTCCGGCAGTTCGGCGAGCATCGAGTAGATCGCCGGAACCGCGGAGAAGCAGGTCGGGCGGACCGAGGCGACCAGATCGAAGAAGGTCTCCGCCCGGAACCGTCCGGCCACCGTGACCTGGCCGCCGGCCAGCAGCGGGGACAGCACGCCGACCACGATCCCGTTGACGTGGAACAGCGGCAGGATCAGCAGGCTGTGGTCGGTCTCGGACAGCCGGGCGGCGCCGATCATCATCCCCGCCATGGCGGCGAGGTTGGCGTGGTCGAGCATCACGCCCTTGGGGCGCCCGGTGCTGCCGCTGGTGTAGATCAGCAGCGCGAGCGCATCCGCGTCCGTCTCCGGCGCGGCCCTGTCCTCGGGCCCGGTGGCCAGCTCGGCCACCGTGACCGCCCCGGTGAGCGGCGACGGCTCGGCGGTGACGATCACGACGGCATCCGCGTCATCGAGCTGGTGGCGCCTCTCGGTCTCGGTCAGCTCCGGGTTGACCGGGGTCACCGTCGCGCCGAGCCGCCAGGCGGCGA
Organism: Streptomyces cyaneus; assembly: GCF_004028635.1. Classification (GTDB taxonomy): domain Bacteria; phylum Actinomycetota; class Actinomycetes; order Streptomycetales; family Streptomycetaceae; genus Streptomyces; species Streptomyces cyaneus. The sequence continues at coordinate 790,982 of NZ_RQJW01000003.1, forward strand.
ACAGCGCGACGACGAAGTCGGCTGTGTTGGGCAACAGCAGCGCCACCACGTCCCCGCGTCCGGCGCCCCGCGCCCGCAGAGCCGCTGCGGCTCGCCGGACGCGGCGAATGAACGCTGCATTGTCGAGAGTTGACACATCGTCAGCGATACAGGGACCGTCCGCTTCCCGCCGGGCTCGCAGATCTGGCAGTTCCGCGATGTGCATGTCGGCTCCTCGAAGTACGTCGACGGACGTCGGCCGGACGGGGTTCGCGTCCCTGGGAAGGCGGGACGGATGTCCGGTACGTGAGGAGAGACGGTACGAATCGGCGGTGCTCCCGGCCCATGGGCGCGGACGACGATGCTCGGGGCGGCACTTGTGCGCAGCGCACAGGGCGGGTGCCGGGCGGCGCCGGTCGCGCACCGCGCCGAGGGCCGCATTGCTCCGGATGCGGCAGCATGAGCGGGACTCCGGGACGCGCAGCACAAGCGCAACTCCTGGGCGCGGCAGCACAAGCGCACTCCGGGGCGCGGCAACGCGAGCGGCGACTTCACGGCTGGAACGGCAAGGCGCGACTTCACGGCTGGAACGGCAAGAGAGCACCTCCCGGCCGGATGGCCCCGAGCGCGACTTCCGGCCGCGCGGGCAGGGGATCGTGGCCGGATACGCACATGCGCGGCTCCTGGCCGAAGCACCACAGCACAGCCCGCGACCGGGGGCACATGCACCCCCCGGTGGCCTGGCACAAGCGCACCTCACAGCCACGGCAGCGCCTGAGCACTGGTCCGCGCCGACCCCGAGGACACTGCACTCGGAGCCGGCGCGGGGCCTGTGGGAGCTGACGGTCAGATGAAGGCGCTCTCGCCGGTGACCGCCTTGCCGACGATGAGGGTGTTCATCTCGCGGGTGCCTTCGAAGGAGTAGATCGCCTCGGCGTCGGCGAAGAACCGGGCGATGTCGTAGTCGAGGACGATGCCGTTGCCGCCGAAGATCTCCCGGCACCATCCCACCACCTCGCGCATCCGCGAGGTGACGAACGCCTTCGCCAGCGAGGAGTGCTCGTCCCGGAAGACGCCGGCGTCCTGCAGTCGCGCGAGCTGGACCAGCATGCCCCAACAGGCGGTGATGTTGCCGAGGCTCTTGACCAGCAGGTCCTGCACCAACTGGAACCGCGCGATCGGGCGGCCGAACTGGCGGCGCTGCTTGGCGTAGTCCAGCGCCAGCTCGTAGGCGCCGATCATCACGCCGAGGGCCTGCCAGGCGACACCGCTGCGGGTGGCGCGGAGGATCTCGGCCACATCGCGGAAGGAGTCGATCCGCTGCAGCCGGTTGGCCTCAGGCACCTTGACGTCGGTCAGGGTGATCTCGGCGTTCTCCACGATCCTGAACGCGATCTTGTTCTCGATCTTGACCGGGGAGAAGCCCGGGGTGTCCTTCTCCACCACGAAGCCCTTGACCTTGTCGTCGGCCTCGTCGCGGGCCCAGACCACCACCAGGTCGGCGAACGTCGCGTTGCCGATCCACCGCTTGGCACCGTTGAGCACCCAGTTCTCGCCGTCCCGGCGGGCGGTGGTGCGCATGCCGCCGGCCACGTCGGAGCCGCCGAGCGGTTCGGTCATCGCGAAGGCGCCGATGGTGTCCAGCGCGGCCATCGAGGGCAGCCAGCGGTCCCGCTGTTCCTGGTCGCCACCGCGGTAGATGCTGTACATCGCCAGACCGTTGTGCACGCCGAAGAAGGTGGCGCTGGAGGCGTCGGTGCGGGTGTACTCCATCGACAGCATGCCGACCAGCAGATTGCTCCCGGCCGGTGAGGGATCGCCGTAGCCCTCGTAGGGGACACCGGCGAGTCCGAGTTCGCGGAACCTGCCGATGAGTTCGCGGGGGAACTCCCCCTTGGCCCAGTACTCGTTGACCAGCGGCTTGACCTCGGAGCGCATGAACGACCGGGCGCGCAGCAGCAGTTCGCGCTCGTGCGGCGGCAGCAGCGACTCGACGTCGTAGAAGTCCGCGGCCAGGCGCTCGTCGACGGAAGCGATCTCGGATGCCTTCTCGGGCAGTACGGCGGTCATGAACGGGTCTCCTTCTCCGGGCTGGTGGCGCTGTCGCGGGCGGACAGCACGGCGATCTGCTTGGCGTCGCGTTCGTGGCTGAGGTCGGCGTAGGAACGGGAGCCGTAGGCGTCCTCGACGGCTGCAACGAGCCGTTCGGTCTGTTCGGGGCTCTGCTCGGGGCGGCCGAGCGAGTCCCACATCTGCTGCATGGACACGCCGATGTGCTCGGCCATGTGCCGGTAGCCACCGGGGCCGCCGCCGAGGTGCGCGCCGAGGAACGGCCCCACCGTCGCCCAGCGCAGGCCGAGCGAGTTCACCATCACGGTGTCCAGCTCCGCCGGGCTGACGACGCCCTGCTCGACGAGGTAGATGGCCTCCCGGCTGAGGGCGTTCTGCAGGCGGTTGCCGACGAAGCCGGGGATCTCCTTGCGTTCGACGACCGGGACCCGGCCGACGAAGCGGTAGAACTCCACGGCCCGGGCCACGCTCTCCGGCGAGGTGCGCTCTCCGGGCACCACCTCCACCAGCGGTACCAGGTGCGGTGGGTTGAATGGGTGGCCGATCAGGATGCGGCCGGCGTCCTCGATGGTGTCGGTGAACGCCGTCGACGGAATCGCCGAGGAGGAGCTGAGCAGCAGCGCGTGCGCGGGGGCGGCGGCGACCAGGTCGCTGAACAGCTTCCGCTTGAAGGCGACGTTCTCCGGGCCGTTCTCCTGCACGACGTCGGCGTCGCGTACCGCGTCGGCGAGGTCGTCGGCGATGTGCACCCGCTCGGTGAGGCCGCTCACGTCCAGGCCTTGCGCGGCCAGATGGCCGGTGGCCTGGTCGAGTGTCTGGTCGACGGCCTCGGCCAGGTCCGGCCGCGGGTCGGTGATCCGTACCCGCATGCCGTGGCCGGCGAACAGCGCGGCCCAGGACAGGCCGATCGTCCCGGCGCCGACGACCGCGGCGGCGGTGAAGGGCTTGGTCATCACATGTCTTCTCTCTGCTCTTCTCTCTGCGTCCGTGGCCTGGCCGTGCTCACCGAGCGAAGTGGGCGGGGGCGGCGGGGTGGGCCAGGTAGTCGTGGACGGGCTTGACCGGCGCCAGGGTCAGATCGGTCAGGATGTGGCTGGCGGAGACGATCTCGCGGACCGGCAGGTCGGCCAGCGGTGCCAGCGCGTGCGCGAACAGCTCCAGCCGGGCGGGGCCGGTCCAGGCACCCTTCACCGTGATGTCGGTGATCTCGGTGCGCACCAGCTGGGCGACCTGCGGCGCCCCGTCGAATCCCGGGACCAGCTTCAGCATGTACGTCGGCACACCGACCTGGGCCACGGCCTCCTCGACCGACAACTCGTAGTGCTTGTAGCCCATCGTCGCGGTCGCCACCCGGAGAGTGCCGACGTCGAGGACCCCGACCAGCGCGCCGTGGTCGACGTACAGGGCGGGCGAGCCTGCCGTCTTGGGATAGGCACTGGCCTCGCGGCCGGACGTGATGGCCGGGAGGTTGTCCAGGTACATGGCGTGCAGATACTCGCCGCGCTCCCCCTCGTGGCGGACGGGGATCGCCTGGCCGGACTCGGTGTACGGGCCGTACCCGCTGACGTCGCCCATGCGCATGACCTCGAAGCGCACCAGCGGCTCGTCGATCTCCAGTGGTTCGGGTACCACCGCGCGCAGCGCCTCGGGGTCGGTGCGGTAGACGATGTTGAGGTACTCGCGGTTGGTGAAGCGCGGCACGACCGGTGGATAGGCCGGGTTGGCCAGCGGCGTCGCGATGTGCCGGGGCACGTCCTGCTGGTTCATGGTGTGTTCTCCCTCGGGTCCTGGGGTCCTGGGGTCCTACCGGCCCTACCGGCCCTGCCAGACCGGGGAACGGCGTTCGGTGAAGGCGGTCATGCCCTCGCGTACGTCGGCGGAGGCCGCGAGCGAGGCCATCACCTGCGTCTGCGCGGCGAACGCCGCCTCCTCCGGGGCTCCGTCGGCGGTGCGGACGAGTTCCTTGACGGCGGCGAGGGCCAGTGGGGCGTTCTGCGCAATGCGCTCGGCCAGGCGCAGTGCGGCGGCGACCGTCTCTCCGGCCGGGACCACATGGTTGGCGATGCCCAGTTGTCCGGCGCGTTCGCCGGAGATCGGCTCGCCGGTCAGCAGCAGCTCCATCGCCAGGTGGTAGGGGATGCGCTTGGGCAGCCGGATCACTCCGCCGCCCGCCGCGATCAGTCCGCGGCTGACTTCCGGGAGGCCGAAGCGGGCGTCGTCGGCGGCCACGATCAGGTCGCAGCCGAGGGCCAGTTCGAATCCGCCTCCCATGGCCCAGCCCTCGACGGCGGCGATGAGTGGCTTGGTCGTGCGGGCCTGGGTGAGACCGCCGAAACCGCGCCCCGGTATCTCGGGCGATTCGCCGGCCAGCGCGGCCTTGAGGTCCATCCCGGCGCTGAACGTGCCCTGGGCTCCGGTGAGTACGCCGACCCGCAGGGCGGGGTCCGTTTCCAGGTGGTCCAGTGCCGCGGACAGTCCGGCGGCGACGGCCGCATCGACCGCGTTGCGCGCCTTGGGCCGGTCGATGGTGATGAGCAGGGTGGAACCGTTGGCCTCGGTCCGCACCTCGGTGGTGCTGTGCATGGTGTGTGTCCTTGGTTGACGGTGGGTCAGCGGCCGACGGCGAGTTCCCGGAAGACCTCGTCGGTGTGCTGGCCGGGCAGCGGGGCGGGCCGGCGGACCGATCCCGGCGTGGCGGAGAACCGCACCGGGATGCCGATCGAGCGGATGGTGCCTTCGCTGGGGTGGTCGACCACGTCGAGCAGCCCGCCGCCCCGCACATAGGGGTCCTCGGCCGCCCGGTCGAGTTCGAGCACGGGAGCCATCGGGATGCTGTGCTTGGCGCAGACCGAGGCCCACTCCTCGGTGGTCAGGCTCGGCGAGCACTCCCCCACCAGCTCCATCAGCGCGTCGACGTCGTCATCGGCGATGGACTCGCCGTTGACACGTGGGTCAGCAGCAAGGTCGGCGCGGTCGGCTGCGATAAAGAAGTCCCGGAAGTTCTGCGGGTTGTACGGGATGACGCAGGCGAGGCCGTCCTTGGTGGGTACCGCTCGGTGGCCCCGCTTCATCGACAGCGGGAACCCGGTGGGGCCCTGCGCGGGTTCGAAGACATGGCCGGCCAGGTGCTCGACGAGGTTGAAGGCGATGAGCGTGTCGGTCATCGGGATCTCGATGTACTGGCCGGTGCCGGTGCGGGCGCGGTGGACGAGCGCGGCGAGCACCGTGTAGACGATGGTCAGCGCGCAGACCTTGTCGCCGATGATCGTCGGGAGGTACGCCGGGGTCCCCAGGGCTCGGTTGGCCACGTCGACCAGGCCGGAAGCGGCCTGGACCGTCTCGTCGTAGGCGGCGTTGCCGGCCCGGTCGGAGTCGCTGCGGAAGCCTTGGGCGTGGGCGTAGACCAGGCCGGGGTTGCGGGCGGCGATGGCGGCGTGGTCGAGGCCGAGGCGGGCGAGGGCGCCCGGGCGCATGTTGGTGACCAGTATGTCGGCGCTGTCGATCAGTTCCAGGGCCCGTGCCCGGTCGGTGTCGTCCTTCAGGTTCAACGCCACGCTGCGCTTGTTGCGGTTGACGTTGAGGTTGAGCGGGGTCATGCCGGGTGTGGTGCGGTAGGGGCCCACCCGTACCGTGTCGGACGGCGACTCGATCTTGATGACGTCGGCGCCGAGGTCGCCGAGGATCTGCGTCGCGTAGGGCCCCATCACCACCGTTGACAGATCGATCACCCGTACGCCGTCCAGTGGACCTGTGGTGCCGACGGCCGTGATGTCCATCATCACTCCTGTTCACGTGTTCACGCAGTAATTTCATGGCGAATGTTTCCACCGACGACGTTATGCGTGAACGAGTTAAGAAGGAATGATCAATTGACGAACGCGGGTGTGACCACAGCGGTCAGACGGACATGACCTCAGTGAATATCTGCCGCGCCAGGGCGGCGACACCGCTCAGGTCGCCGCCCTCGCCCGCCCGGTCCTTGCGAAACAACAGCCCTGTGGGCAGGGCGGGTTGGAAGCCGTCGACCGGCAGCACGGCCACGTTGTCCAGCCGGTACAGGTGCATCGGGCTCTCCGGCGAGAGCATGGTCATCGAGAAGGCGATACCCGAGGAAATCAATTCCGAGGTACCCGAGTAATCCGCCATGTTGATGCGGATTCTTTTCTTCACGCCCCCCGAATTCAGTCGGGCGTCGATTTCCTCGAAATAGGCCGGGGTGGCGTCGTACGGCACCGCCACATAGGAAAGATCGGCCAGCTCTTCGAGGGTGACCGACTCCCGCCCCGCGAACCGGTCGGCCGGCACCGCGGCTCCCAGCCGCTCCCTCATCACCTCGATGATCTCCAGCGCCGGGTCGGAGACCGGCAGCCGGGCCAGCGCCATCGCCAGCTTCCCGTCGTGCACCGCGTCCGCCAGGTCCGCCGAGGTGCCGGGCCAGCGCTTGAGCTCGCACACCTCCTGGCATGCCTCCTCCAGCATCCGGACCCGTTCCCGCAGCAGCGGGTGCACCCCGGCGGGCATCCCGATGAACAGCCGGTCCAGCCGCGGCCGCACCGCCTCGCTCAGCCGCCACGGGATCGAGTTGACCCGCTCGAGGATGTCGCGCGCCATCGGCAGCAGGGCGGCGCCCGCCGACGTCAGATCGACCCGGTGGGTGGTGCGTTCGAACAGCTCGTGACCGAGCTCGCGTTCCAGATCCTTGATCCGCTGGCTCAGCGGAGAAGCTGCCATGTGCAATCTGCGTGCCGCCTGCGAGAAGTTGAGTTCCTCGGCGACGGCGACGAAGTAACGCAGGTGCAGCATGTCCACGACGGCCACACTACCGACGTCAACTGGGCCGGGCGGCCGGAGCGTCAAGAGGGTGGCCCGCGCCACTCCGGAAAGCCACTCCGGAAACGCGTGCCGTTCCGCCACTGCCCGTTTGCCGCGGCTTGCGAGCTCCGGCCGAGGCGGCTCAGCCGAGCAGTTCCGCGCTGCCGGCCGGTTCGCGCCGCTCTTGTCCGTTGATGCGGTGCCGTTCGATGGAAGAGCGCCGGTAGACCTCCTGCCGCACCCGCTGAATCTCGCCGAGGGGCCGGTGCTCCTCTCGCGAGCGCCACGGTGTGACCGACGTGGCGTCGGCGGCCACGAGGTTGTCGTCCCCGCCGATGTCCTGGCGCGGCAGGTCAACCCGGGCGACCGTCACCCAGGGGGACAGCTCCTCGGGCCACTTCACGGAGGTGTTGTCCACCGGCATCCGGGCCAGATCGGTGTTGAGCTGCACCTGGAGCTCGAAGGAGTGGTCGCGCTCCGCCACCTCGGCAACCAGAGTGCGGCGGAACGCCTCGTTGTCCGCGCGCACGTCCACGATCTGGTGCGTGAGAGCGGCCAGGGACTCGGCCGTCGGCACGGTGCGGATCTTGGCGATGTGGTCGCCGTACCGGAAGGCGCCCATGCTGTTGTAGGTGTACGACAGCAGGTTCCGTCGAGGGACGGTGGTGAACGAGAGCATGGCGAACAGTTCGTCCCACAGCCAGCCGTCGGGATCGGTGAGCGTGCCCCGGCGGGTCAGGAACTCCGCCATCCAGGTCTTGCGGCGGGCGGGGTTCACCAGGGCCTCGGGCAGCTCCGCGAAGAGCTCCTCGATGACCATGTAGTCGTAGGCGGTGTTGGCGAAGAAGACCTCGTTGTTGATCAGGTTGAGGTCGAAGGTACCGGTGTCCGGTTCGTCGGCCAGCAGTGTGGAGCCGGGGACCCCGAACAGCTTGATGCCCATCCCGCACGCCGCGCCCAGTTGGTGGTCGGGACGCTGGTGGCCCAGGCCGTTGGAGTAGCGGACGACGGCGTCGTACACGGTGGGCCGGGCGAAGATGCCCTGCCCGTGGAAGCCCCGGTTGTCACCGACAGTAACAGTGGCCTTGAGGAGGCCGTACGTCTTTCCGTGGGCGGTCCGGACGGCGCGGCCGACGGCCTCGCGCTCGACCGAGGCGCCGGTGCGCTGCGCCACCTGCGCGACCACTGCGTCCAACTCCTCTTGATAGGTCGGACGTTCAACGGAGCGGTAATCCGCGTAGCGGACGGGATCCATGGTGCTGCCTCCCTGTGATGGTGCTGTCGACTCCAAACGCTAGCCAGCAATTAAATTGTGCACAACATAACCTGCTGTGATGAATCACACGCGCGCGCTGGAGCCACAGGGCAGCTGGCCTTCGCCGGTTCGTCCAGCGTCCGGGACACGCGGCACAAGATGGGCCGGACCGTGTGCGTCGGAACCGATCAGGTGTTCCACCTCAACCGGATCCGTGTCGAGGCGTTCTCCGGGGTAGCCAAGGGAAGTGTGCGACCTGCTGGTCAAGGGACACGTCGAGGCGTATCGCGGAATCGGGTGTACCAGCTGAGCGACGCCTACCCGACCAGCACCACGGCCCCGCTGTGGGGTCCCGTTTCTGGAAGGCCGCATAGTCGCCGATCGGGTCGCGTCCGCTCGTCGTCGAGTGAAGTGGCCATCGCCGTCTACCAGGGAAACAGCGCATGGCCCCAGCTCTTCACCTCCGGTAACCGGTTTCAGGCCCAACCCTGCTACGCCCGACGGATCGTGCGACGAGTACGCGCCCGCAAGCACGTACCAGAGTGGCGGCATGCCGAACGGTCCGAACCAGGTCGCCTCCGGGAAGGAATGCGCACAGCTCTACACCAAACCCATGACAGGCGGAACGTGGGGACTGCTTGCAGAAAACCGCGACGGCTACACCGGCCCGAAGTGGAACGAAAAGTGTGGTCGTGCCTCCGTCCCCACGGATCAGAACACCGGCGCCTTCCTCGACCTCGGCATCGAGTTCGTTCCCCAGATGCGGCTGCTCGACAAGGAGGGGTTCCTCATCAGCGATCCCGGCTTCGAGCACTGCAAGAACGCCGACACGGTCTGCGCATGGAAGAAGGTCGGCTGACCTGACCCTTAACTGACCAAGCCTGTGGCCGGAGCACCCTGTGGTGTTCCGGCCACAGTGCTATGCGAAGCGTGTCCAGGCCGGGTCCCGCGGATGTGCCGGACCCTCCCACACCAGGGCCTGATCGACGAGACCGGGCACCTTCGTGTCCTGGCGTCCGTCCGCGTACTCCACGCCGCGGTTCTCGTACAGGGCATCGGCGACTTCGATGAGGTAGTCGGCAAACGACGGCCACACGCCCAGCTTGGGGATGCCGGCCTCTTCGAAGGTTCCGATCCGTCCGTAGCCGGGGCCTGGGGTGCAGTCCGTGAACAGCCCGTACAGACCGCTGCGGTCGGTCGCGGCGAAGGCCAGGTACCGCACCATGGGGTCGTCCGGCAAGCCGATCGTGTGAGGGCCTTCATCCCAGTAAGGCAGATGCTGCACCGGAGGGATCCCATGCTTCCTCGGCAACAGCCAGGCTGTTTCCTGTCCTTGCAGGGGGAGCCCGGTCTCGGGTTCGGGTGTCCAGCCGCAGTCACCGGGGTGACCCGTGCCGTTGCGGAGGCGGTAGAAGGCCTTGAGGCCCGGCGGGACGGTGAGGTCGAGTTCCTGCTCGACCTCACGGATGTCGGCCTCCGGGGCGGGCGGAGGAAGCATCCGGTAGGAGCGCGGAGCGTGCTGCTCCAGCCACTCCTCGATCCTCGCCCAGGCGCCCGCCACGGCCTGCTCCTGCTGCTGATCGCCCGTCATACCCGCGACCCTACGGGTCTCATGCCGCTCTCCGGCCACAGGCATGTCAGCGATGTACCACCAGCAGACGAAGAACCTGCTGGCACGAACTCGCGTCCCGCGAAGTCCCTCCAGGACGCCACAGATACGGGCACTGCGAGATCTCATTGGCGAGCTAGTCAGCGGTGGGCTTCGGGATCGCCGGACAAGGCCGTCGCCTACGAAGCCTCGCCCGACGAGCCCAAAGGCCGGAGTTCAACGCTGCGTTGTCACCACCAAGTCATCACGGGAGGGGTGAAGGCTGGTGATGACGTGGCCTTTTAGTCAGCACCAAACCAGCACCGGAGCCAGCACCCTGCCGTCAAACTACGCCAAAATACGCACACCCGACCGACCTCGTTCGCCGCCAATCGAGCTCCTCGTTCGGGCATAGAGACCCCCCTGACCTAGAGGCCACGCTCACACTCCGACCGCGAACTATGTTGTCCCACCACATGTGCGCCTGGCCTGCGGATTCCTACGGTGTTCCGACACGAACCCGTCCCCACCGCACACGAGGAAGTGGCGCACATGGCCTCCGGAACCACCGCTCCCCCACCACCCGCGAACCTCCGTCGCATCGTCGCCGCCAGCCTCATCGGCACCACCATCGAGTGGTACGACTTCTTCCTCTACGGCTCCGCCGCCGCCCTCGTCTTCAACAGGCTGTTCTTCCCGGAATCCGACCCGCTCGTCGGCACACTCCTGTCCTTCCTGACGTACGCCGTCGGATTCGCGGCCCGGCCGCTGGGTGCTCTCGTCTTCGGGCATTACGGCGACCGGCTCGGCCGCAAGAAGCTGCTGGTGTTGAGTCTGCTGCTGATGGGTGGGGCGACCTTCGCGATCGGGCTGTTGCCGACGTACGCGACCATCGGGTCCGCCGCACCTGCGCTGCTGACCATGCTGCGCCTGGTGCAGGGCTTCGCGCTGGGTGGTGAGTGGGGCGGGGCCGTGCTGCTGGTGTCCGAGCACGGGGACGCGCGGCGGCGCGGCTTCTGGGCCTCGTGGCCGCAGACCGGCGCGCCTGCAGGGCAACTCCTGGCGACCGGCGTGCTGTCCCTGCTGACGGCCGTCCTGTCGGACAGCGCCTTCAACACATGGGGCTGGCGCATACCGTTCCTGCTCTCGGGCGTACTGGTGATCGTCGGTTTGTGGATTCGTCTGTCCGTCGATGAATCACCCGTCTTCAAGCAGGCGTTGGCACAGGCGGAGGCACGCAAGGTCGCGCAGGCGGGCACGACTGCGAGCTCAGGCGCGGCCGAGAAGCTGCCGCTGGTCTCCGTGCTGCAGCACCACTGGCGGGACGTGCTGGTCGCGATGGGCGCGCGCATGGCGGAGAACATCAGCTACTACGTGATCACCGCCTTCATCCTCGTCTACGCCACCACCTCGGCCGGCGTCTCCAAGCAGACCGCCCTCAATGCCGTACTGATCGCCTCCGCCGTGCACTTCGCCGTCATTCCGGGCTGGGGGGCGTTGTCCGACCGCGTCGGCCGCCGTCCCGTCTACCTGCTCGGCGCTGTCGGTGTCGGGCTGTGGATGTTCCCGTTCTTCTCGCTCATCGACACCGGTGGGTTCGGCAACCTGATCCTCGCCGTGACCGTGGGCCTTGTACTGCACGGCGCCATGTACGCGCCCCAGGCCGCCTTCTTCTCCGAGATGTTCGCGACCCGGATGCGCTACTCCGGTGCCTCCATCGGCGCCCAGTTCGCCTCGGTCGCGGCCGGCGCGCCCGCGCCGCTCATCGCCACCGCGCTGCTGTCCGACTACGGCAGCTCCACCCCGATCGCCCTGTACGTCATCGCCGCGGCCGTTGTGACGGTGATCGCGGTGGGCGCCGCCAAGGAGACCCGCCACCGGGACCTTGCCGAGGTCGAGTCCCCCGCGGACGCGGACCCCGCGACGACCCGGGCGGCGGACGCGCGCACTGTCTGACATCTGGCCGAACGACCAAACCCCTGGAACCAGCCCCCGTACGCCGTGCGTGCGGGGGTCAGTGCTGTCCCGGCGACGACAACCGGTGCAGCCGCAGGGCCAGTTGGATCTCCAGCGCGCGGGCCGGGCTCTGCCAGTCGTCGCCGAGGAGGCGGCCGACACGCTCCAGGCGCTGGGCGACCGTGTTCACATGGACGTGCAGTTCGTCCTTGGTACGCGCCGGGCTCATCCCGCAGGCAAAGTACGCGTCGAGGGTGCGCAGCAGGTCGGTGCCGCGCCGTTCGTCGTACGCGACGACCCGGCCGATCGTACGGTCGACGAAGCCCGCGATGTCCCGGTCCCCGGCCAGCAGCAGCCCCAGGAACCCGAAGTCCTCGGCGGCGGCACCGTCTCCGGAGCGCCCGAGCAGCCGCAGGGCTTCGAGGCAACGCCGGCCCTCCTCATAGGCGGCGGCGACGGCGTCCGGGTGGGCGGCCAACTCCCCCACCGGGGCGGAGGCGCCGACAGTGACCGCCTCATGGACGGCCGTGCCGAGCTGTCGGGCGGTGCGGCGGGCCAGGGCGCTGGCGGTGTCCCCCGCTTCGAGGGGCAGGAGCAGCACCGTGCCGCCGTCGCGGGCGGCGGCCAGGCCGTGCCGGGTCGCGGCGAGGTGGGACGCGGCGGACCACAGGCGTCTGCGGGCGGCCGCCTCCTGGTCGGCGTCGGCGGCAACGACGTCGAGGCGGGCGGCGAGCACGACATGCCCGGCGTCGAGGTCGGCGTCCAACCGCGCCGCGCGCTCGCGCAGCAGACGCGGGTCGCGGTCGCGGGCGTCGAGCAGGTCGTCCAACAGCTCGCCCCGGACGCGCTGTTCGGCCTCGGCGGCGGAGCGCCGGGCGAGGAGCAGCAGGGAGGTGACCATCGCGGCCCGCTCCAGAGTGCGTTGGTCGACGGGGTCGAGGCCGGGGTGGCCGTGCAGCACGAGTGCGCCGAGCAGTTCGCCGCCTGCGGTCACCGCGGCGATCCAGTCGGCGTCGTGCCGTACCGCGTGGCCTTCGGCGCGGGATGTCTCCAGCGCTCTGGCAGGTGCGGCGGCGGCCTCTGCGAACTCGACCGTGCCGTCGAGGACTTCGGAGACCGCGGCGGCCACGTCGTGCACCCCGCCGCCGCGCAGCACGAGTTCGGCGAGCCGGTCGTGGACGTCCGAGGCCCGTTCGATGACTCCGCTGCGGTCCCGGATGATCTCGTTGGCCAGCTCCAGGTCGGCGAGGGCCGAGCGGGTCTCGGTGAGCAGGTTCGCGGTGTCGATGGCGGCCGCGGCGAGGGCGGCGAAGGAGCCGAGCAGCGCGATCTGCTCCCGCTCGAAGACCCGGGCGCGCCGGTCCGCCGCGAAGAGGACGCCGATCACGTGGTGCCCCAGCATCAGGGGCACCCCGAGGATGGCCACCAGCCCCTCGTCGCGCACGCCGGCGTCGATGGTGAGGGTGTGCTGGAAGCGGTCGTCCTTGAAGTAGTCGTCGGTGACATAGGGGCGGGCGGTCTGCGCGACGAGTCCGCCGAGGCCCTCGCCCATGCCGAGCCGCAGCTGCTGGAACCGGGCGGCGACCGAGCCTTCGGTCACCCTCATATAGGTGTCGCCCCTGGCCGGGTCGTTCAGGCTGAGATAGGCGACGTCCGTGCCGAGCAGCGACCGGGCGCGCTGCACGATCGCCTGCAGTACCGCGTCCAGGTCCCGGAGACCGGCCAGGTCATGGGCGGTCTCGAAGAGAGCCGACAGCTCGGCCTCCCGCCTGCGCCGCCCCTCCAGCTCGGAGCGCACGCGCAGCGCGAGCAGCTTGGCCTGTTCGAGGGCGACGATCCGCTCCGTCGGTCTGCCCTCGGCACGGGCGAGCAGCACCGGCTGCTCGTAGGCATCGGCGGACGCACCCCTGGCCAGCAGCTCGAGAAACGGCGTCTCGGCGCTGCTCAGGGGCGCTCCGGCAGCGGCGGAACGCGAGGCGGACTTCACGTGATCGCGGGACATGCCCACAGGATTGCTCATCGCACCGCCGCCCCGTCAGCCCTGTGGATAACTCGGAATTCCGTCCGCGCGCCCCGCTCAGTGCGCGGTCCAGCCACCATCGAGCACCAGCGACGTGCCGGTCACGAAGGACGCCTGCGAGCTGCACAGGTACGCCACGGCCTCCGCGACCTCCTCCGGTTCGATGAGCCGCTTGACCGCGCTGTCCTGCAGCAGCACCTCGGACAGCACCCGCTCCTCGGGGATACCGTGCGCCCGGGCCTGGTCGGCGATCTGCTTCTCGACCAGTGGGGTGCGCACATAGGCAGGGTTCACACAGTTCGAGGTGACTCCATGGGGTGCGCCCTCCAGGGCGGCAGTCTTGGAGAGTCCCTCCAGACCATGTTTGGCGGCCACATAGGCAGACTTGAAGGCCGAGGCGCGCAGCCCATGGACCGAGGACACATTGACGATCCGGCCCCAGCCCTGCCCATACATATGGGGCAGGGCACCACGGATGAGCCGGAACGGCGCCTCCAGCATCACGGTGAGCACGGTGTGGAAGACATCGGCCGGAAACTCCTCGATGGGGCGCACCAGTTGCAGCCCGGCGTTGTTGACGAGGATGTCGGTGCCTGCGGCGGCGAGTTCGGCGGCGTCCAGATCGGTGAGGTCGAGGACGTGCGGTTCGACGGCGCCGGCGAGGCCCCGTGCCCGCTCGGCAAGCGCTTCCAAGCCCGCGGCGTCCCGGTCGACCGCTCTCACCTTGGCCCCTGCGGCCGCCAGCCGCAGCGCACAGGCACGGCCGATACCACCGGCCGCACCGGTGACGAGAGCGGTGCGGCCACCGAGGTCGAGCGGGGAGGCCAGGGACGAGCCGTGAGCCGGGTGGGTGTTGGGCGGGGTCATGGCTCGACCCTAGGCAGCACCCTCGCCAGCCCACATATGGTCACGACCCATACTTCAGTGCGAACTCATAGGTTCGAACCACGTGGGTTCATTGGACAGTGCCTGCTTGATCCGGAACAGCTGACGTTCGTCCATCACGGGCAGCGCGTCCACCTCGAACCAGCCGACCTGCAGCGATTCGTCGTCGTTCACCCGTGCCTCGCCGCCGACGGCCCGGCAGCGGAAGGTGATGTCCATGAACTGGCAGGTGTCGCCGTTGGGATAGGTGACCTCGTTCCCGGCTCGGACGAGGACCACCCGCTCGGCGACGCATCGGACGCCCGTCTCCTCGTACACCTCCCGCACGGCGGCGACCGCGGGCTGCTCGCCCGGCTCCGGGATGCCGTTGATCACCGTCCACTTGCCGTTGTCCGCGCGCTGCCCCAGCAGGATCCGCCCCTCGTCGTCGAAGACGACGGCGCTGACCCCGGGAAGCCACAGCAGTTGATGACCGGCCGAGGCCCGGATCGTACGAATGAAGTCAGGAGTAGCCATGGCCCGACCCTAGCGGGCCATGGGCGGCGCCCCCGGCGAGTTCCGGGGGCGTGCGAGGGGCGTACGGCTACACGTCGCGGGTACGTCGCGCGCGCGTCCCGGCGCCGATCGCCCAGCCGAGGCCGCCCGCGGCGACGAGCACCAGGGCGATCTCCGGCAGGATGCCGAGCCGGGTGGCGGGCGTCTCGCTGGAGCGCAGCGGAACCTTCTGGACCAGCGAGTCGGCCACGAACATGCCCGTCTTCTGCGTGATCGTCCCGTCCGGCATGATGATCGCGCTGACGCCGCTGGTCACCGGGACGGTGACGGTTCGGCTGTGCTCGACGGCGCGGACGCGGGACATGGCGAGCTGCTGGTAGGTCATCTCGCTGCGGTCGAAGGTCGCGTTGTTGCTCGGCACGGAGATCATCTGCGCGCCGTCGGTGACCTCGGAGCGCACGGTCCAGTCGAAGGCAGCTTCGTAGCAGGTGACGAGGCCGACCTTGGCGCCGTCCATGGTGAACACACCCGGCTCGCTGCCCCGGCTGAAGTCCTGGCGGACCATCGACGTCCAGTTCTCGTTGATCGCGCCGACGAGCGAGCGCAACGGCAGGTACTCGCCGAACGGCTGGATCTGCCGCTTGTCGTAGGTGTCGACGGGGCCCTTGACCGGGTCCCACAGAATCTGCTCGTTGAGCAGCTTGCCGTCCCGTTCGACGACGCCGCCGACGGAGATGGGCACGCCGATCGTCTTGGCGGCCGTGTCGATGACGGCGCGCGCGTCGGCGTTGGCGAAGGGGTCGATGTCGGAGGAGTTCTCCGGCCACAGCACGAAGTCGGGCTGTGGGACCTTGCCCGCCTTGACCTCCGCGGCCAGACGCTCCGTCTCGCGCGCGTGGTAGTCCAGTACGGCTCGTCGCTGGGAGTTGAAGTCCAGTCCGGCGCGCGGCACATTGCCCTGGATGACCGCCACGGTCGCGGTGCCCTTCTCGGCCTTGTCGCTGACCAGCGGTCGTGCGGCCACGGCGCCCACCACCGGTACGGCCACGCTCAGCAGAGCGACCGCCGCAGCGGATCGCTGAACGGCCCGCGTGCGGCGCGCCTCGACTGCCAGGCGTACCACCTCGTACAGACCGAAGCCGCAGAGAACGACCGCAAAGCCGAGCACCGGGGTGCCGCCCACCGCGGCGAGCGGCAGGAAGACGCCGTCGGCCTGGCCGAACGCGATCTTGCCCCAGGGGAAGCCGTTGAACGGCGCACGCGCGCGTGCCGCTTCTCCGGCGATCCACAGCGCCGCCGCCCACACCGGCCAGCCCGGCAGCTTCGACACCGCGGCCACTCCCGCACCCACCAGCGCGACGAAGACCGCCTCGATCGCGACGAGCGCGAGCCAGGGGCCGGGGCCGACCTCCACACCGGTCCACACCAGCAGCGGCAGCAGGAAGCCGAGGCCGAAGAGATAGCCGAGGCCCAGGCCCGCCTTCCAACCACGGCCGCGCAGCACCCAGCCGAAGACGGCGAAGGCCGGCAGGGACAGCCACCACAAGGTGCGCGGCGGGAAGCTGACGTAGAGCAGCACTCCGGAGAGCGCCGCGGCGAGGGCCGGAACCAGGCGCACGAGGCGTGCCGCGCGCGAGGCGGGCGCGATCTGCGGCTGCAGCTGGTCCGACTCGCCCACGGAAGTTGCGGTGACGGTCACTCCGGGAGTGTACGGCGGTTGACCTCGGCACCGACAGCGCGGTCCGGTAGGGGCAGGGGCTCCCACGTGGGCGCATGCGCCCTTCGGGTCCACGGCAAGGTCCCCTGCGATCCCGGTCCCGCGCGGAAGGCGCCACCGCGACGTCATCGGCCGACACTCCTCCGCGCGCGGACCCCGACGCCGCCCCCGCAGCACTCGGCCGACTCCCTGACCCTGAGGTGACGCATCGTTCCTGCACGACACGTCCACAAATCGGCCATCAGCCGTTACGGTATGCCGGAGCCTCAGTCGTACCGGCAGGTCAGGTCAGGTCCGGACGGTGGGGCCCGTCACAGGTCGGGGGACCGGGGTTTCGGGGGGCGGGGTGGATGTCACGGGGATGACGTCTGCGGCAGGTCCGGTTGAGGACGGCGACAGACGAAACGTTTCTGATGCGGCGGGCGTGGTCGTGCTGGGGGCATGCGCCGCCTGGTCGCTGATCTCTGCTGCCGTGCACGACGGCCGCCCCGAGGGTGTGCTGCTCGCGATCCTCGCCGTGGCCGCCGGTTATGCCGCGGGGCGGATCGGCGGGGCGCTGCTGCCGGTCGCCGCGCCCTGCGCCGGAGCGGTGGCCGGAGTGGGTCTGACGCTGGCCGTACCGCACCTCGCCCCCGGGCCGCAGATCATCACCCCGCTGGGCCACGCCGGGGCCACGGCCGCCGTACTGACCCTCTCCGCCGGCGCCGCGTGCTGCGCCGCCTGGGCCGCCTCGGCACCGGCGCTGCGACTGGGCCTGCGCGCGCTGGCCGCTGGCATCGCGGTGACGGCCGGTGCCCTCGGTTCGACCTCGGGCTTCGTCACCTGTACTGCTGTCGTGCTGTGCTCGCTCGCCGCCGGCCACCTCCGCCATCGCGGCGTGGGCATCGCGGGACTGGCCCTGACCGCCGCCTCCGTCACCGGCCTGACCTGGGCGGTCGCCGGGAACGCGGTGCCCGGTGGTCTCACCGACTGGCTCGCGGGTCAGCTGACGCGGCACCGGATCCAGCTGTGGCACGACGCCCTGCACCTGGCCGGCCAGGACCCCGCCCTGGGCGTGGGCCCCGGACGCTTCGGGGAGCTCAGCACGACGGCCACCGGGACGCTGCTGTCCGACGGCAAACCGCACTCGGCGCCCCTGCAACAGGCGGCGGAACAGGGATTGATCGGCGTCATCCTGCTGGCGGCGGCCTTCTGCTGGATGCTGTTCGCGCTGTGGCGCACCCCGCGCGCCACTCCCGTCGCCCTCACCGCGGGCGCGGCCCTGACGGCGCTGGCGGCCATCGCCGCGGTCGGCAACGCGCTCAGCTTCACCGCGGTGTCGGTGGGCGCCGGCCTGCTGGCGGGGCTGGCCACGGCACGTCCGATCGTCCATGGGTCGCAGGAGCGCGACATCGACGTACGCGCGCGTGGCGATCGGCTGACCCCATGACCCGGCGTGCGGCGATGGGGGCGGCCCACACATATGGCTCCGACAGCCCCCGCCACGCACGGCTGAGAAGGCCTCCCACGCGGGGACGGCCAGGCCTTGGTCTCAGTGCGCCGTGCCGGGCGTCCGTGTCGGCAGCCGGTCCCTGATGACCCTTACGGCCACCTCCGCGTCGTCCACGGTGATCGTGAACGTGTGGCCGTCCCACAGCCGAAGCACCAAGCCCTCGCCACGGCGTACGACGACCGCGGTGCCCTTCTCGGGCCGCCACCGGTAGCCCCAGCCGCCCCAGTGACGCGGAGTGACGTGGGCGACGAAGTCGGCGCCCGCGACCTCGGACAGCGGAATGCGGCGGCGTGGCACACCGATGTGGCCGCAGCGCACCTCGAGGCACTCCTGGTCGACCCTCAGAGCGACATGCACGAACGCCAGAGTGCCGAAGAGGACCAGCAGCCCGGCCGCGATGCAGCCGACGACGGCCATGACGAGCGGGGCGACGCCGTCCGTCCACGGCGAGTCGATGGCCAACTCGATCCCGAGCGCCATACAAGCGGCACCGACGAGCGCCAGCAGCCACTGGACCCGGTTGGTCGCCCGCCCGGTCCAGACATCGGGGTGCCGCTGCGCTCCGTGGGGGTGGTCCCTCATGGTTATGAGGTTACTCAGGTTTCGCTGCGCTGGTACCGCGCTGCGCAGGGTGACTGCGCCGACCGGTGCTTCTGACGGACCGATGCCATCCGTTTTGTGACCGTCGGTTACCGCGCGGGGCTGATCTCCTGCAGAAGACGCCCTTCCTCGTAGGCGAGGGCGGGCACGGGCAGCGTGCCCTCGCGGCCGCTCAGCAGCACAGTCAGGGTGCCGTTCGCCTGGGCCGCGGGGGCCGGCTGCTCGCCGAGCCGGCGCAGCGCCTGGGCGGCGACGGCGCCGGCGGAGCCGTGCAGGACGAGCGGCGGGAAGCCGGGGCGCTGGACGGCGGCGCGGATGCGCTCGGCGACGAGCTCGTAGTGCGTGCAGCCCAGGACGACGGTCGTCACGTCCTTGGGTGTCAGGGAGGCGGCCGCGGCGACGGCGGCCTCGATCGCCGTCTCGTCCGCGTGCTCGACCGCCTCGGCCAGCCCGAAGCACGGCACCTCGGTGACGGCCACGCCGTCGGCGAAGTCCTCGATAAGGCCCCGCTGGTAGGGGCTGCCGGTGGTGGCGGGCGTGGCCCAGATCGCGACGGGGCCGCCGCCGGCCGCGGCCGGCTTGATGGCCGGGACCGTGCCGATGACGGGTATGCCGGGTTCGAGGCGGGCCCGCAGGGTCGGCAGGGCGTGCACGGTCGCGGTGTTGCAGCCGATGATCAGGGCGTCGGGCCGGTGCGCGGCGGCGGCGTCCGCGACGGCCACGGCGCGCTGCGTGAGGTCCTCGGTGGTCCGTGGGCCCCAGGGCATGCCGTCGGGGTCGAGGGAGAGCACGAGATGTGCGTCGGGTCGCAACCGTCGCACCGCGGCGGTGGCCGCGAGCAAGCCGATTCCGGAGTCCATCAGCGCGATCTTCACCCGGCCACGATAGACGATGGGCCCTTACCGGCCCCTGCGGTGGGGCAGACTGCGCGCGTGAGCGCCATCGCGTGGACTGCCGCCGGATCACTCGCCGCCTGGCTGTGGCTGCTGCTCTGCCAGGGCTTCTTCTGGCGTACGGACGTCAGACTTCCGCGGCGTACGGAACCCGACGCGTGGCCGTCGGTCTGCGTCGTCGTACCGGCGCGCGACGAGGCCGCCGTACTGGCCGACAGCCTGCCGTCGCTGCTCGCCCAGGACTACCCGGGGCGCGCCGAGATCTTCCTGATCGACGACGGCAGTTCGGACGGCACCGGAGAACTGGCGCGCGAGCTCGCTCGGCGGCACGGCGGGCTGCCGCTGACCGTGGCCTCCCCCGGTGAGCCGCCCGCGGGCTGGACCGGCAAGCTGTGGGCGGTGCGGCACGGCATCGACCTGGCACGCGCGCGTGATCCCGAGTACCTGCTGCTGACGGATGCCGACATCGCGCATGCGCCCGACAGCCTGCAGGAGCAGGTCGCGGCGGCGCGCACGGGGGGATTCGACGTCGTCTCCCAGATGGCCCGGTTGCGGGTGGAGAGCCTGTGGGAGCGGCTGGTCGTACCGGCGTTCGTGTACTTCTTCGCGCAGCTGTACCCGTTCCGCCGGATCGGTAAGAAGGGGACGCGGACGGCGGCCGCGGCGGGCGGCTGCGTACTGCTGCGCGCCGAGGCCGCCGAGCGGGCGCGGATTCCGGACGCCATCCGGCACGCCGTCATCGACGACGTGGCGCTCGCGCGTGCCGTCAAGGGCGGCGGTGGCCACATCTGGCTGGGGCTGGCCGAGCGGGTGGACAGCGTGCGGCCGTATCCGCGGCTGAGCGACCTGTGGCGGATGGTGTCGCGCAGCGCGTACGCGCAGTTGCGGCACAACCCGCTGGTGCTGGCCGGGACGGTTGTCGGGCTCGCGCTCGTCTATCTCGTGCCGCCGCTGGCCGTCGTCGCAGGCCTGGCCTGCGGGCATCCGGCGTCGGCGGTCATCGGCGGTATCGCGTGGCTGGTGATGACAGGGACGTACGCGCCGATGCTCCGCTACTACCGCCAGCCCCTGTGGCTCGCTCCCCTGCTCCCGTTCACCGCGTTCCTCTATCTCCTCATGACGGTCGATTCCGCGGTGCAGCACTACCGGGGGCGCGGCGCGGCCTGGAAGGGCCGCACCTACACGCGCCCGGACACGGTGCCCGACGAGGGCTGACTGGATGAGGGCTGACTACTTGCGACCGGGCGTCCAGTTCATGCCCCACCCGTAGGCATAGTCGACGGTGCGCTGCGGGCTCACGCCGCGCTCGGGCACCAGGTAGCGGGCCTCGCGCTGGACGACCAGGTCGCTGCCGGTGTTGGTGATCAGGGCGAGCGCGCACACCGTCGAGGGGATCGTGCACTCGTCGAGCGAGAAGTCGACCGGGGCGCCGTGCTGCGGCGTGAGGGTGACCGTGGCGTGCAGGTCGGCGAAGGAACGGGCTCCTTCGTAGATGGTCACGAAGATCAGGATGCGCCGGAAGTCCCGCTGGTGGTCGAGGTTGATGGTGAGGTTCTCGCCACTGGACACGGCACCGGTGCGGTCGTCGCCGTCGAGGTGCATGTACGGGGGCTGGTGCAGGGCGCCGAAGGCGTTGCCGAGGGACTGGATGACTCCCTTGCTGCCGTCGGTGAGCTCGTACAGGGCGCACAGGTCGAGGTCGAGGTCGTTGTGCATGGCGACCGGGCGGCCCAGCTTGCTCGCCCAGCCCGAGAACTGCTTGCGCACCTGCCAGTTGAGGTTCACGCGCATGGCGCCCGAGGTGCCGCCCTGCTTGTTCAGCGAGACGGAGGGGGAGGCCTTGGTGAGCGTCACCTTGCTCAGGCTGACCGGCGGCGCCTGAGGAACGGGCGGAGGGACCGGCGGCATGGCGGGCGGCGCCATGGTCACTGGAGGCGCGACAGGCGGGGGCGTGACCGGCGGGGCCACGGGGGCCGGAGCGGGGGCTGTCTGCTGGGGTTCGTCGACCGTGATGCCGTAATCGGTGGCGAGGCCCTCGAGGCCGCTGCTGTAGCCCTGGCCGACGGCCCGGAATTTCCAGGCGCCCTGGCGACGGTAGAACTCACCGAGTACGAAAGCGGTTTCCACGGTGGCGCCCGCACTGTCGAAACGCGCGACGACGGTGCCCTGGGCGGCGTCCTTGACCTCGATGTATAGGTCCGGAACCTGGCCGAACGCACCGCCGTCCGCGGAGGCGGCGAGGATGACGGTCTCGATGGCGGGCTCCACGCGCGCGAGGTCGACGAGGAGGCTGTCGGTCACTTGGCCGCCGGCGTCCCGCTTGCCCTCGTGCCGCACGGCGTCGGATGAGTGCACCGGCTGGTTGTAGAAGACGAAGTCCCCGTCGGAGCGCACTTTTCCACCGACCAGCAACAGCGCCGAGGCGTCCACGTCGGGCACGCCCGGTCCGGAGCGCCAGCCCAATTCGACCCTCAGTGCGGCCGTCGGCACTGGAACATTCGATCCTTTCGGCATTGACATGTCCGCCCCCATCACGGGTCACCGCGCCAGGCACGTCCCGGCAGCTCACTGGGTTCTTTACAGGGCCAACCTATTCCCCGCGACAACGAACTCCCATGGGGGCCACAGGAACACCGGGGGCCAACCCCTGGTAACCCGCCCGGAACTCGGCATTTACACGATCCGGGCGCGGATTGGCGTCCCTTTTTGCCAAGTTCGCTCGCATTGGGGATCCGGCGTCACCGCGGACACATAAAACAACCCTCTTATCGGTCTCCCCAACCAGCACATCGTGGGCTTAACGTATGCGCCATGACCTCCCCCCGCTCCACCTATGGCGGCGGCTACTACTCCGCCTCCTTCCCGGACACCCCGATCTACGACTCACTCGTGGCCGAGCGGGGCACCCCGCAGATCGCCCCGATCCGGGTCCCTGCCGCGTACGACACGCCGGGCAGCAATCTGCCCGCGCTGCCGTCCGCGCTGCCCGCCCTCCCGGCGGCCCCGTCTCAGCCCTCCTACGGTTATCCGCAGGTTCAGCAGCCCGCTCCGCTGCAGCAGGCGCCCGCGGCGTACATCCCGCAGCAGGCGGCCGCGCCGCGTGGCTATCCGGGTCCGCAGGCTCAGCAGCCTCGGCCGGTGGCGCCCGGCGGCATGGGCTACGAGGCGATGCGCCCCGCGGCTCCCCGCCCCGCCCCGGCTCCTTACCAGGACCCGTACAACAACCAGCAGTACCGCGGCTACTGACCCGTTCCCCGGGCTGTCGGCGCCACCTGGCACGATGGCCGTATGGGGCACGCACAGCTGCAGTCGATTCACGTTCATCCGGTCAAGGCGTTCCGGGGCACAGCGCCCCGGGAGGCCGTCGTGGAGCCCTGGGGGCTGGCCGGAGATCGACGCTGGGTGCTGATCGACGACGGGGGAAAGGTCGTTACCCAGCGCCAGCAACCGCGCCTCGCGCTGGCCGCCGCCGAGCTGCTGCCCGGCGGCGGTGTCCGGTTGTCCGCGCCCGGCACGGACCCACTGACCGTGCCGGTGCCGCGGGCGGTCGGCACGGTGCCGGTGGAGATCTTCCGCGACAAGGTCGAGGCGGTCCTCGCCGAGGACGATGCCGCCCATGCCTGGTGCAGCGCTCATCTCGGCGCCGATGTGCGCCTCGCGTTCATGGACGACCCCGGCACGCGCCGGCCCGTCGATCCGGAGTACGCCCTGCCGGGCGAGACGGTCAGCTTCGCCGACGGCTACCCGCTGCTGCTCACCACCACAGCGTCCCTCGACGCTCTCAACTCCCTCATCGCGCAGGGTGATCACGCGCAGGAGGGTCCGCTGCCCATGAACCGCTTCCGGCCTAACGTGGTCGTGTCGGGCACCGCTGCGTGGGCCGAGGACGACTGGTCGCGCATCGCCATCGGCGAGGTGACCTTCCGTGTTCCCAAGCAATGCGGGCGGTGCGTGGTGACCACCACCGACCAGGCCACCGCCGAGCGCGGCAGGGAGCCCCTGCACACCCTCGGCCGGCACCGCCGCCTGGGCGGCAAGCTGGTCTTCGGCCAGAACCTGGTGCCCCTTTCCCGCGGCACGATCCGGGTCGGCGATCCGGTCACGATCCTCGACTGAGAAGGATCTCGTGGAGCGGCAATGCGCGGGAACCGGGGCCGGGTGCCCGCGCGTTGGGCTTTTCGTGAGAAGTTCATGAGAGGTCCCGGAGGCAGGTGATTTCGCTCTCTCTTCGGCGGGGGCCGCGCGTGAACGGCTCGGTGAGGGGTTATCACGGAGCGGGAAGGGGGTGTGCGGACGATGCGGGCGATCAGCGGACTCTGGCGCTGGCGACACAATCCGCTGCGCCGTGCGACCGACCTGGCCGAGGCCTGGGTCGCCCTCGCGGCGTTACTGCTGATCGTGGTCGTCACGCCCTTTGCCGGCTCCCTGGTCGGCGGCCTCGCCCAAGGTGCCCTGCAGAAGTCCGTCCGCGAGCAGCGCGCCTCCCGGCACCTGGTGACGGCGACCGTGGTCCGCAAGGTGGAAGGCTCCCCGCTGGACGCGGACCCCGAAGCCGCCACCGGGCGGAACATGCGTAGCAGGGTCGTGGCCGACTGGACCGCGCCGGACGGCAGCGTGCACCAGGGTTCGGTCATGGCGAACCTCGAGACCCCACAGCCCGGCGACCGCTTCACGATATGGACGGACCAGCAGGGCCACACGGTCGCCCGCCCGTTGGACCCCGCGACGGCGGCGACGCACGCCGTGCTCGCCGGATTCGGCGCGGCCCTGCTCGCCGCAGGCCTTGTCGAGGCCGGCAGACGGCTGGTCGTCTGGCGCATGGTCCGTCACCGGTACGCGCGTTGGGACCAGGCGTGGGACAAGGCGGGTCCGGACTGGGGCCGGACCGGCACCGGCAGCTGACGGCCTTCCGGCTCTGGTCAACCCACCGCCCGCGCGCACGCTACGGTGGACCGGCCGAACTCTTCGGCAGCAAAACCCGCGTACTTCGAGGTGGGGGCACATCAACGCCATGGCACAGGGCACGGTCCAGGTGACGCACACCGGCACATCGCGGTGGCGGCGCCGCACGGGTGAGTACGCATCGCTCGCGGCCGCCCTGGAAGCCGCGGCCGACGGTGACGTCCTCACCGTCGCGCCCGGCACCTACCGGGAGAACCTCGTCGTCCAGCGGGCGGTGACCCTGCGCGGCCCCGAGGGCTCTCCGGGCTCCGTACGCATCGCGCCGCTCGACGGTGTGCCGCTGACGGTACGCGCCTCTGCAGTGGTCCAGGACCTGCATGTGGAGGGCCAAGACGCGGCGGCGCCCGCGCTGCTCGTCGAGGAGGGCGCCCCGGAGCTGTCGGACGTCCGGGTCGTCACGCGGTCCGCGGCCGGGATCGAGGTGCGTGGCGGCGCGCGCCCGACCGTGCGCCGCTGCACCGTCGACAATCCCGCGGGCATCGGCATCGCCGTACTCGACGGCGGGGGCGGGGTGTTCGAGGAGTGCGAGGTCGTCGCGGCAGGCCAGGCGGGCATCGCCGTGCGCGGCGGGGCGCACCCCCGTCTGGAGCGCTGCCGGGTCCACCACGCCTCGGGCTCGGGGCTGACGGCTACGGGGGAGAACTCCGCGCTGGAAGCGGTGGGTTGCGAGGTCTACGAGGTCAGGGGCTCCGGCGTCCAGGTCACCGGCCGGGCCACCGCCCACCTCACCGACTGCGATGTGCACCGCACCACCGCCGACGGCATCACGCTCGACACGGACGCCGTGCTGACGCTGGCCGACTGCCGTATCCACGACATCCCGGAGAACGCGGTCGACCTGCGCTCCCGCTCCGTGCTCACCCTGACCCGCACGACGGTGCGTCAGTTCGGGCGCAACGGCCTGTCGGTGTGGGATCCGGGCACGCGCGTGGACGCCAATCAGTGCGAGATCTTCGACAGCACGGGCGACTATCCGGCGGTGTGGGTCAGCGACGGCGCCACCGCGGTACTGGAATCCTGCCGGGTGCACGACGTGCCGGACGCCCTGTTCGTCCTCGACCGCGGCTCCCGCGCGGACGTGGTCGACAGCGACCTGTCCCAGGTGCGCAACACCGCCGTGTCGGTGAGCGACGGCGCCACCGCCCAGCTCGACGACTGCCGTATCCGGGACGCGGCGACGGGCGCCTGGTTCCGGGACCACGGCAGCGGCGGCACTCTCAACAACTGCACCCTGGACGGCACCCAGACCGGCGTGATCGTCACCAAGGGCGCCGACCCCACCATCGAGCGCTGCACCGTCGACTCCCCCGCGGAGGCAGGGTTCTACGTCTCTGCGGGCGGCCGCGGCACCTTCCTGAACTGCCGGGTGAGGGGCAGCGCCGGCTACGGCTTCCATGTGATCGACGGCTGCCGTACGACGCTGAAGAAGTGCCGCACGGAGCGGTGCGCGCGCGGCGGTTACGAGTTCGCGGACGGTGGCCCGGACGCGGCTTCCGGGGTGGGCCCCGACGTGGAGGACTGCACCAGCGACGAGAGCGCGGGCCTCAGGCAGCCGCCCCCGGCGCCGGAGCCCGCCGTACAGACGGTGCGCCAGTCCCCCGGGCTCCTCGGCGCCATCCCCGGCCAGCGCAGCACCGAGCAGGAGCCGTTGATCGCCGCCTCGGAGCCCGAGCAGCCGGCGCGGACGTCCAAGGCCGTCCTCGGTGAACTGGACGCGCTGGTGGGCCTGGAGAGCGTCAAGCGCGAGGTCCGCGCCCTCACCGACATGATCGAGGTGGGCCGGCGCCGCCAGCAGGCGGGTCTGAAGGCCGCGTCGGTCAAGCGGCACCTGGTCTTCACCGGCTCCCCCGGCACCGGCAAGACGACGGTCGCCCGCCTCTACGGCGAGATCCTCGCCTCCCTCGGTGTCCTGGAAAAGGGCCACCTGGTCGAGGTGTCCCGCGTCGACCTGGTCGGCGAGCACATCGGCTCCACGGCGATCCGCACGCAGGAGGCCTTCGACAAGGCGCGTGGCGGTGTGCTGTTCATCGACGAGGCGTACGCGCTGTCGCCGGAGGACTCGGGCCGGGACTTCGGCAAGGAGGCCATCGACACGCTGGTGAAGCTGATGGAGGACCACCGGGACGCGGTCGTGGTGATCGTGGCCGGCTACACGGCCGAGATGGAGCGCTTCCTCTCGGTCAACCCGGGTGTGGCGTCCCGCTTCTCACGGACCATCACCTTCAGTGACTACGGCCCCGACGAGCTGCTGCGGATCGTGGAGCAGCAGGCCGAGGAGCACGAGTACCGCCTCGGCCCGGGCCTCGCCGAGGCCCTGTTGAAGTACTTCACGGCGATCCCCAAGGGCCCGGCGTTCGGCAACGGCCGTACGGCACGCCAGACCTTCGAGGCGATGGTGGAGCGACACGCGAGCCGGGTCGCCCAGCTCGACGAGCCGAGCACGGACGACCTGACCCTGCTGTACGCGGAGGATCTGCCGGAACTGCCCTGAGTACGGGCCAGCCACGTTCGCGCGACACAGCCCTCAGCACCGAACGCGCCCGACGACGGCCCTTGAGCCCGCACCTCCTGTAGGAAGAGCTCACCTTCTGGTGCCCTCATTTTCAGTGGGATCAGCCCTCGGGTACGGTCTCCGGCCTCTGCGCCGGCACCTCCGGACGCAGCCGTGCCAGCAGTCGCTCCCGTTCTTCCGCGAACGCCAGGTCCGCCTGGTAGTCGCTGTGGCCGAGGATCGGAGCCGGCAAGGGGTGTTCGGGTGTACGGCCGTACGCCAGGGGGTCCTTGAGGGCCTCGCGGTCCACCGCGGGGCCGCAGTCGCCGGGCAGGCGGACCGGGCCGCCGATGGGGTCGGTGAGCCGGTACAGGTTGCGCCAGCAGTCGACCTCGGCGTGCAGGGAGCTGAGCGCGGCCGGGCCGAAGTGGGCCGGGAACCAACGGCCGTAGAGGCGTTCCAGCGGGGAGCCGTAGGTCAGGAGCGCGACCCGCTTGCGGTCGGCCGGTGTCAGCTGCCAGGCCGCCGCGGCCGCGAGCACGCTGCCCTGGGAGTGCCCTGAGATGACGAGGCGGCGGCCGTCCTCGGCGCGCGTCCAGGTCGCCATCCGCCAGGTCAGGTCGGGTACCGCGCGCTCGGCGTAGCAGGGCGGTGCGAAGGGGTGCGCGGCGCGCGGCCAGAAGGTGCCGACGTCCCACAGGATGCCGATCGTGCGCCGCGCGGAGGCGTCCTTGTAGGCGCGCCTGCCCCAGGTGACGAAGAGTATGAAGCCGACGCCGATCAGCCAGGAGCCCAGCGCCTGCGCCGTCTCGGCGGCGCCGTGGACGAAGGCGTACGTCTCGTCGGCGGCCGCATTCGGTGTCTCGTCGGTCGTCAGGGCGCCGACCAGCGCTCCGGCGCCGAGGAGCAGGGTGGCGGCAGCGGTGACGGCGACGAAGAGGGGGGCGCGGTCGGTGAGCGTGGCCATCGCGCGCGTGCTCGCGATACGGCGGGTGCGTGCCGTGTCCTGGGGCTCCCCCGCATAGTCGAGCTCCACCGTGCCCAGCTCGGTGCGGCGCAGCTGCCAGGCCCGCCGTGCCAGCCCGCCGCAGAGCAGCAGCAGGAGGATCAGCAGCGGCGGGATGACGGACGCCTGCCAGGTCAGCAGGACGGGCGGGCCGGCCATGGACGTGCCCGTTCCGTCCAGCCAGTCGGCCACCCGCTGGGCGACCCCGCCCGACATCACGCCGCCGAGGGCACTGGCCAGCATCACCACGGCCGGTCCGCCGAGTCCGCGCATCGCGGCGCGCGGGTCGGGACTAGTGCGGTGCAAGACGTGGGCCACGACGGCGAGGACGATGACGAGCAGGCCCTGGAGGAAGGCGATGGCGCCGAAGGTGGGGTCGCCCGGCAGCCGGCCCGCCGACTGCCAGCCCGGCCGCTCCCACCCGGCGTACACCAGGGCGAGCGCCAGCAGGACGAGAGAGGCCAGCGGCAGGCGTCGTACGAGATGCTCGTCGAGTTCCTGGTCGAGGCGGTTCTCGCTGCGGCCCCGGCGGCAGACCACCCACACCACGACGGCCGCCCCGGCGACGATCGCCGCTTCGAGCAGCCATCCCAGTGTGTCGAGGAGGGCGGGTCCGCCGGGCCTGCGGTCGAAGCGCGCCGCCGCCGAGCCCACCGCCGCGGCGACCGTCAGCAGGCCGGCGGCGGTGTGCGCGGCGCGCAGCCGGGCGACCAGGCGACGGCCGTACCAGAAGCCGGGGCGGCCCAGGGAGGTGCGGCCGGACTCCTCGTCGGGCTCGGGCTCGCGGGACATCGGCTGCTGGGACTCGTACGCGCTCCAGGTGCGGCGGGAGAGGTACCACAGCAGGCCGGTCAGCGCGGCCGGCACCACGGCGGCGAGGGCGAGCCTGCGGCCCGGGCGGCTCCACCAGCTGCCGTCCGAGACGACGGGCGACAGGAAGCCCAGCCAGCTGTGCCGCTCGGCGCACGCGCGCGTGCCCGCGCACTGCCAGGCCGTGAGGTCCAGGGCGACCTCGCACGCGGCCGCGACCAGCAGCACCGTCAGCGTCAGTCCCGCGAGCCGCACGAGGAGGCCGTAGAAGCGCACCGTACGGTCGCGGTCCCGCGCGGTGGGGCGCATCCAGTGGGCGAGGTTGACGACCATGAACGGCAGTAACAGCAGCCACAGGGCGCGGGCACTGTTTCCTGAGGTGAGGTTGCACCAGACGTAGGCTTCGGGGACCGGTTTGCCCCGGTATTCGTCCGGTCTGTGTTCGGCGTCGACATCCTCGGTGCGGCGGAAGACGGCGGCCGTGTCGTCGCCGGTGATCCGCACCGTTCGCGGATCGTCGAGCATGTCCTGCGGTGTGGTGCCGCCGACACCGTGGACCAGGAGTTCCAAGGCGATCCGGGCGCCCCCTGGCCCCTCGACGGGACCGTCCGTCGCCGGGTCCGCCCCGTTTCTCGCAGCACGTTCTTGAGCATGTTCCACTGTTCGCACTTCCCCCGTGACGAGCCGTCGGCTTCTGTCTGTGCGGGCACAAGGATCTCCCCGGAGGGTGTCTCTTACACCTCTCGTCACGGAATCTCCCCGATCCGTGTGAAGAACGGTGGAGCGCACGATGCGAAAGTGACATGCGCGCGTCGTGACAGCCAGTGGCGCGACCGGTACCGACCCATGCGAGTATGGGACGTCCCGCGCACCGGGAGGGGCGAGAATGTCCTCATCAGAGCAGGTGCGCAGGGCATGTCGAACGGCACAGGCGAAAGGACCGGAGCGTACGTGAGCGAGAATCAGAACCTCCTCGCGGAGCAGCGGCGCGCCCTGATCCTGGACGAGGTACGGCGCCGAGGCGGGGTGCGCGTCAACGAGCTGACGCGAAAGCTCGGCGTTTCGGACATGACGGTGCGGCGCGATCTCGACGCGCTGGCCCGGCAGGGCGTGCTGGAGAAGGTGCACGGCGGTGCGGTCCCGGTGGTCGAGGCGAGCACGCACGAGCCGGGCTTCGAGGCCAAGTCGGGTCTGGAGCTGACGGCCAAGGAGGACATCGCGCGGGCGGCGGCCGAGCTGGTCGCGCCGGGCTCCGCGATCGCGCTGTCGGGCGGTACGACGACGTACGCGCTGGCCCACCAGCTGGTCGACGTGCCCGACCTCACGGTGGTCACGAACTCGGTGCGGGTGGCCGACGTCTTCCACGCCGCGCAGCGCACGTCGGGCCCCCGGCAGGGCGCGGCCACGGTCGTGCTGACCGGCGGGGTGCGCACGCCGTCCGACTCGCTGGTGGGGCCGGTGGCCGACCAGGCGATCGCGGCGCTCCACTTCGACGTGCTGTTCCTCGGTGTGCACGGGATATCGGTCGAGGCCGGCCTGTCCACGCCGAACCTCGCGGAGGCCGAGACCAACCGTCGTCTGGTGCAGTCGGCGCGCCGGGTCGTGGTGGTCGCCGACCACACCAAGTGGGGCGTGGTGGGGCTGAGTTCGTTCGCGGCGCTGGAGCAGGTCGACACGCTGGTCACGGACGCCGGTCTCGAGACCGAGGCGCGCTCGGAGATCGCGGAGCATCTGCGGCTGGTGGTCGCGGGCGAGCCCGACGAGGGTGCGGACCTCTGAGGTCGGCGGCATCTCGCCGTGCAGACATCTGACGGGGCGCCAGCTATGGTGACGCTGCCCGGTGCAGCGTCGGCATAGGGGGTTTCGTCCATGGCTCACCTGCTGCGAGAGGTGGGGCTCGACTTCGTCGAGTCCGCACCCGTACGGCACGTCTTCGCACGGGAGATCACCGCTGCCCCGGAGACGGTCCACCACGCGCTGGCCGAGGACGTGCCGGGCTGGACGGAGTGGTTCTCGGCGGTGACGCTGGCCCGGCCGCTCGACGACGGAGCCCGGCGCGAGATCCGGCTCAGGGGCGGTACGCGTTTCGAGGAGACGATCCTCGTGGCGAAGAGCCCCGAGGTGTACGCCTACCGCATCGACGTCACCAACGCGCCGGGGGCGCGGGCCATGGTCGAGGAGTGGCGGCTCGCCCCCGCGGGGACGGGCACGCGCGTGCAATGGACCTTCGCGGTGGACGGCACGGCACCCTTCCGGTTCACCCTCGGCCTCGCGCGGCCCGGCCTCGGCAGGGCGTTCCGGGACGCGGTGACCGCGCTGGACCGACGGCTGGCGTCCGCGGCGCCCTAGGCTTCGCCGCTCGCCTGGTCTGCGTCGGTCACTCGGGCCAGACGCCCGTGGCCAGCAGCTGCTCGATGGCCGCCGCGTACGGTGCGATGTCCAGGCCCTGCTCGGCCAGCCACGCGTCCGAGTAGTACTTGTCGAGGTACCGGTCCCCCGGGTCGCACAGCAGCGTCACCACGCTCCCCCGCCGTCCCTCGGCCACCATCTCGGCGACGATCTTCAGCGCGCTCCACAGGCCGGTGCCCGTCGAGCCGCCCGCCTTGCGTCCGATGCCCTGCTCCAGCGCCCGTACGGCGGCCACACTCGCCGCGTCCGGCACCTTCATCATCCGGTCGATGGCGCCGGGCACGAAGCTCGGCTCCATACGCGGTCGGCCGATGCCCTCGATGCGGGAGCCGCGGCCGCAGGTGACGTCCGAATCGCCGGTGGTCCAGCCCTCGAAGAAGCACGAATTCTCCGGATCGGCGACACAGATGCGGGTGTCGTGCTGCATGTAGTGGACATACCGCGCGATGGTCGCGGAGGTGCCGCCGGTGCCGGCCGTGGCGACGATCCACGCGGGCTCCGGGAACCGCTCCAACTCCAGCTGGCGGAAGATGGATTCGGCGATGTTGTTGTTGCCGCGCCAGTCCGTGGCCCGTTCGGCGTAGGTGAACTGGTCCATGTAGTGGCCGCCGGTCTCCACCGCGAGGCGGGCGGACTCCTCGTACATCTTGCGCGAGTCGTCCACGAAGTGGCACCGGCCGCCGTGGAACTCGATCAGGCGGCACTTCTCGGCGCTCGTCGTGCGCGGCATGACCGCGATGAAGGGCACGCCGATCAGCTTCGCGAAGTACGCCTCGGAGACGGCCGTAGAACCGCTGGACGCCTCGATCACGGGGCGACCCGGCCGGATCCAGCCATTGCACAGGCCGTAGAGGAAGAGCGAACGGGCCAGGCGGTGCTTGAGGCTGCCGGTCGGGTGGGTCGACTCGTCCTTCAGGTACAGGTCGATGCCCCAGTGCTCCGGCAGCGGGAAGCGCAGCAAGTGTGTGTCGGCCGATCGGTTGGCGTCGGCCTGGACCTTGCGCACGGCTTCTTTCAGCCAGACGCGGTAGGCGGCGTCGCTGTGGTCGACGTCGAGGGTCACGCCGGACGGGGTCTGCTGGATGGTGCTCACGGCGCTGCTCCTCGTGCTGTTCGGCCACGGCGGATCGCGTGGCCGTCGCTTCGAGCATAAACATCTTCCGCACGCTTCTCACCTGCATAAACACATCTTTGAGAGGCTCAAAGGCACCCCTGGGCCATCGGTCTCACGGGGCCCGTGGGGGCGCATTCGCGCGAGTGCTCCGAGTGCCCCCGGTCAGGCGTGACGTGCGTACTGGTGCTCGGCGCGGGACGAGGGCAGACTGCACCGGAAGGGACGGCGATCCCGAACGGGGGGCACACTGGATCACGACCAGGGCCGGCCACACCCACCCAGGACGAGCCGGCACACCGACGCGCACTAAGGGGGCGGGGCATGGCGGAGGCGGAGTTCAGGGCCACGGGCGTGCGGATCGGGAAGCGGCTGCGCTCGCTGACCCGGGCCGGGCAGGTGCGGATCAGCGACGGCAGGGTGCAACTGCTCACCAGCTACGGCAGCGAGATCGACAGCGCACCCGTGCAAGCGGTACGGGCGTCCAAGCCCTGGTTCTCGCCGGACGACCGGGCGTTGGCGGACCTCAACGGCAAGCGCTACTCACTGACCCTGGGCGATCACGACCCCGCGCCGGGAGAGCCTGGTCCCCCCGCGGCGCGCCGGTTCATAGAGGCCGTACGGAAGGCTGCGGGACGTAAGGGCTGAGTCACCGCGAGTTGCGTTACCGCAACCCCTGCGTCACTCTGGTCTCACGTCACTCTGGGTTTACCGGCGATAACGCTGCGAACCAGCCCGCCGGTCATGACAGCAGGCGGCCGTTTCCATCAAGCACCCTGCTGGATCCGTACTCCGTGTTCTTCCGGACCTCTTCAGTCGGGGAGTCGCAGCCGTGATCAGTTACCCAAGCAGGCACTGCACGGTGGAGCTCCAAGCCCTGCCGTCGCGGATCGGCCAGGTCCGCAGAATCGTATCGGCGCAGTTGCGCTACTGGCATCTGGATCCCTTGATAGACCGCGCCGCGCTCGGTGTGACCGAGCTGTTGACCAACGTCCACCAGCACGCCCAGCCGGACAAGACGTGCACCGTCGAGATCGAGCTGCTGCTGGACCGGCTGACGGTCTCGGTGCGCGACCATGACCCGCGACTGCCGGTCGTGGCGGACGTCGAGGGCGTCGACACGCTCGCCACCTGCGGGCGCGGACTCGCGATGGTGGCGGCGGTCAGCGAGAGCTGGGGCGTGCGGCCGGACGGGGACGCCGGGAAGGTCGTGTGGTTCACCCTTCCGACGCCCTCGGCCACTCGGGCCGCGGTCGCGCGTCCGCCCCGGCGGACGACCGTGGAGAAGGCCGCGCGCCGGTTCGTGGAGGTCGGTTCGCGGGTCGACCTGCACAGGCCCGAACCCGCACCCGCCCGGACGGCCGTCGTCGGCTGAGGCACCTCTGGTGGTTCGGTCGCCTGCGGGGCGCCTCAGCCGGTGTCGTCGGCCCAGTGAGGTTGGTGGGCCCTTGCCGTTGGCCTTGTTGGCCGTCGGCCGGCCGTCTGTTGTGAAGGTCCTTCTGCCCGGGGGCGTCACTCGGTGGCGATCGCCCGCAGTACGTCCAGGCGTGCCGCCCTGCGCGCCGGGCGTAGGCCCGCCAGGGCTCCGGCCGTGAGGCCGACCAGTGCCACCACCGCCAGTTGCAGGGGCGGCATCGCGAACGCGAAGGTGCTGTCGCTCGCGCCGTCGGAGGCCTTGACCAGGACCCAGCCGAGGAAGGCGCCGAGGGTGAGGCCGCCGACCGTGCCGAAGGCGGCCACCAGGACCGACTCCCAGCGGACCATCGCGCGCAGTTGGGAGCGCGTCTGGCCCACGGCCCTCAGCAGGCCCAGTTCGCGGGTGCGCTCGTGGATCGCCAGGGTGAGGGTGTTGGCGATGCCGAGGAGCGCGATGAGGACCGCGAGGGCGAGCAGTGCGTAGACGAGCGTCAGCATCATGTCGATGCCGCCTGCCGAGGACTGCGCGTACTCGTCGCGGGTCTGCACCTCGGGGTTGCCGTACTGGCCTGCGACCTTCTCCACCGCCGCCTGGCCCGCCTCCGTGCTCACGCCGTCCTTGAAGGAGACGGCTAGCAGGGTGTCGGCGTCCTGGGTGCGGTGCGGGGCCCAGGCGTCGCGGGTGATGACGTAGTCGCCGGCGAGTTCGGACTGGCCGTAGACCGCGCGGACCGTGAAGGTCTGCTGCCGGCCGTCGGTGAAGGTGAGCTGGGTCGTGTCGCCGGTGGTCAGGTGCTGCTTGTCGGCCTCCTTCTCGGTGATGGCGATGCCGTCCGTGCCGAGGTCGCGCAGGGAGCCTCGGACGTTGCCGAGGTCGAAGGTGCGTTCCAGGGCGACCGGGTCGGTGACCGTCAGCGCGCGTCCCTTGCCGTCGACTTCGGCGACCCCGCGGCCGAGGCCGACGGCCGTGTCCACCTCGGGCAGCCGCTGGACGGCGTCGGCGAGGCGCGGGCTCAGGCCGCTGCCGCCCGCGCCGAACGACGGGGTGCTGACGGCCACGTCGCCCGCGAAGGACCTGGACACGGTCTGGTCCATCGTCGCCTTCAGGGAGGCGCCGAACACTGTGAAGAGGGAGACGACGGCCACGCCGATCATCAGGGCGCCTGTGGTGGCGGCCGTCCGCTTCGGGCTGCGCAGGGCGTTGCGGCGGGCGAGGCCGCCGGTGACGCCGCGCAGGCGGTCGAGGGGGCCGCCGAGGATCCGTACGGCCGTCGTGGAGGCGACCGGGCCGAGGGCCACGAAGGCGGCCAGGGCCAGGACGGCGCCGGTACCCGCCAGCCAGAGGGACGGGGTCACCAGGACGCCGCTGAGCGTCACGCCGACCGCGAGGGCCAGCAGGCCCAGGCCGGTGACGGCGCGGAGGCGGGAGGCTGCGGAGGTGTCGACGGCCGTCTCGCGCAGGGCGGCCAGCGGTGCGGTGCGGCCTGCGCGTGCGGCGGGCAGCAGTGCGGAGCCGAGGCAGACCACGACGCCGACCGCGAGCGGCAGGGCCATGGACAGTGCGCTGATCACCAAGTGGCTCTCGGGGAAGGGGAATCCGATCGCCGGGAACAGCGCCTGGAGGCCGGCCGCGATGCCGATGCCGCCCGCAAGGCCGGCCAGCGACGCGGTGACGGCCACGGCGGTCGCCTCGACGAGGGTCGACGCGGTGACCTGGCGGCGTGAGGCACCCAGGGCGCGCAACAGGGCGTTCTCGCGGGTGCGTTGGGCCACGACGATCGCGAAGGTGTTGTGGATGGAGAAGGTCGCCACCAGGAGGGCGACGCCGGAGAAGACCAGGAGGAAGGTGGTGAAGAGGGTCAGGAACTGGCTGGAGATCATGTCGGTGTTCTCCTCGGCCGACTCCTGACCGGTGATGGCCTCGACTCCCTTGGGGAGTACGGGGTCCAGCTTGTCGACCAGCTCCTGCTGGGTGACGCCGGGGCCTGCCCGCACCTGGATGCTCGCCGCCTCGCCGGGCCCGGCCGTGAGGTACTTCTCGGCGTCGGCCCGGGTCATGCCGGTGAAGGTCACCTGGGCCATGCCGTCCTCGCCGCCGAAGGTCGCGAGACCGACAACGGTCACCTTGACCGGGTCGGGCGTGCGCAGGGTCGTCGTGTCGCCGATGTTCAGGTCACCGCGCTCGGCGGTGCCGCGGTCGATGACCACCTCGCCGGACTTCTGCGGGGCGCGGCCCTCCGCGAGCTGGTACGCGTTGAGCTCGGGGTCGGCGATCCAGTTGCCGGCGAGGGTGGGCGGGCCCTGGCCGCCGATGGGGTCGCCGTTCCTGCCGACGAGCTGGCCGGCGCCTTGGATGTCGGGCGCGGCGGCCGCGACGCCGGGGACCTTCTCGATCGTGGTCACCAGGTCCGTGTCCACGGGTTCGCGCACACCCTCGCTCTCGCCGGGCGTGGTGATGGCGTCGGCGCTGCGGACGACGGCGTCCGTGCCGCTGGTCGCGTTGCCGAACATGGTGTCGAAGCCGGCGCGCAGCGTGTCGCCCATGACGAGGGTTCCGGTGAGGAAGGCGACGCCGAGGAACACTGCGAGGAACGTACCGGCGAAGCGGCGCTTGTGGGCGCGCAAGGAGGACAAGCTCAGGCGCACGGATGCGTTCATGGCGCTCATGAGGGCACCTCGAAGGCTTTCATGCGGTCCAGGACCTTTTCGGCGGTAGGGGATTCCATACGGTCGACCAGGCGCCCGTCGGCGAGGAAGACGACCTCGTCGGCGTGGGCGGCGGCCACGGGGTCGTGGGTGACCATGACGACCGTGCGGGCCGTGTGGCGCACCGCCCGGCCGAGCAGGCCGAGGACCTCCCCGCCGGAGCGGGAGTCGAGGTTGCCGGTCGGCTCGTCGGCGAAGACGACGTCCGGCTGCCCCGCGAACGCCCTTGCCACCGCGACGCGTTGCTGCTGGCCGCCGGAGAGCTCGGAGGGCCGGTGGTGGAGCCGGTCGCGCAGGCCGACGACGTCGATCAGCGCGTCGATCCACTCCCGGTCGCCCTTGCCGCCCGCCAGGTCCAGCGGCAGCGTGATGTTCTCCGCGACGGTCAGCGTGGGCACCAGGTTGAAGGCCTGGAAGACGAAGCCGACGCGGTCGCGGCGCAGGAGGGTCAGGCGGCGGTCGTCGAGGCTGCTCAGCTCGGTTTCGCCGATGTGGGCGGTGCCCGAGGTGAGCGTGTCGAGGCCGGCCGCGCAGTGCATCAAGGTCGACTTGCCGGAGCCCGAGGGCCCCATGATCGCGGTGAAGCGGCCGACCGGGAAGTCGACGCTCACCCCGTCCAGGGCCCTCACGCTGGTGTCGCCGGTGCCGTACACCTTCACGGCGTCGACGACCCGGGCGGCGGACCGGGTGACGGTGGTGGTCGTCATGCCGCACCGCCCTTGCCGGTCCGGCCGAACTGCTCGTCCAGGACGGACAGTCGGCGCCAGTACTCGTCCTCGTCGATCTCGCCGGAGGCGAAGCGGTGACCGAGCACCGTGAGGGGCGAGTTGTCGTCGGTGGCGGGCCGCCAGGGGCCGCGGCGTCCGCGCCACACCGTGCGGCGCAGCAGCGCGATGCCGCCGATCACCACGGCCGCCCAGATCAGCGGGAAGAACAGGATCCACGGGCCGGGGCCGCCGTCTGCGAAGTGAGCCAGGGTCTGCATCTCGAGTCATCTCCCGAGTCGGTTCGGACGGGTCGTTCGTTGATGTCTCGAGGCTCGCTCCGGAGGGGGGTCCGGGTCGTCGTACGGCCAGCGGCAGTGCGCGTACTTCACGGGAAGTACGCGAGGCCGGGACCGCTGCTCCGGAAGGGCGAGGATCAGGGCTCGACTTCTGTAACTACTAGTATGTACAGTGAGGGTATGAGCACCTCGGACACCTCGGACCGACTGATCGAGTCCACCCGGGAACTGCTGTGGGAGCGCGGCTATGTGGGCACCAGCCCCAAGGCGATCCTGGAGCGCGCGGGCGCCGGGCAGGGCAGCATGTACCACCACTTCAAGGGGAAGCCGGATCTCGCCCTGGCCGCGATCCGGCGTACCGCCGAGGAGATGCGGGCTACCGCCGCGGGAGTACTCGACGCTCCGGGCACACCGTACGAGCGCATCGAGGCGTATCTGCGGCGCGAGCGCGATGTGCTGCGTGGCTGTCCGGTCGGGCGGCTGACGATGGACCCGGACGTGATCGCCAGCGACGAACTGCGGGCGCCCGTCGACGAGACGCTCGACTGGCTGCGGGAACGGCTCGCCGGGATCGTCGACGAGGGCAAGGAGCAGGGCCAGTTCGCGCCCGGGCTCGACGGCGAGTCGATCGCGGCGACGATCGTCGCGACCGTCCAGGGCGGCTACGTCCTCGCCCGCGCGTCCGGTTCGCCCGCCGCCTTCGAGGTGGGCGTGCGGGGCCTGCTCTCCCTTCTCTCACTGCGCCAGGACCACCAGGAAGGCGCCTGATGCACGCGATGCAGTACGAGCTCGCCCTGCCCGCCGACTACGACATGGGGATCATCCGCCGTCGCGTGGCCGGCAAGGGGCATCTGCTCGACCACTGGCCGGGCCTGGGCCTCAAGGCCTATCTGATGCGTGAGCGCGGTGTGCACGGATCGCCGGTCAACCAATACGCGCCGTTCTATCTGTGGAACACGGGCGCGGGCATGAACGCCTTCCTCTGGGGCGGCCCTTTCCAGGGCGTCGTCGACGACTTCGGCCGCCCGACGGTCCGGCAGTGGTCCGGGCTGGCGTACGCGGAGGGCGGGGCCACCGACTCCCCCGCGCGGGTCGCGGTACTGCAGCGCCAACTGGTGCCGGACGAGGGGCTGTTGACCGATGTCATGGCGGACGCGGCGCGGGAGACCGAGCGGCTGGCCCGCGAGGGCGGCGCGGTGCTCTCGGCGGCTGCCGTGGACACGAGCCGTTGGGAGCTGATCCACTTCTCCCTCTGGGAGAACGAGACGCCCAAGGCCGACGGCGACATGTACGAGGTGCTGCACATGTCCGCGCCGGGGCGGGACCGATTGCCGGGCTGACAAGGAAAGGCGAAGACATGGCACTGGAGATGCGCGATCGCTGCGAGCGCTGTGAGACGGCGGGGCTGCCGCTCGACGCACCTGCCCGTATCTGCTCGTACGAATGCACCTTCTGTGTGCCGTGCAGCGAGGCCATGCGGGACATCTGTCCCAACTGCGGTGGCGAGCTGGTCCCCAGACCTCGCCGTAAGTGACGAACATGACGTTCGCGACGCTCGTGACAAGGAGATCCCACATGCCCTTCGTCCGCATCGACGCCCTGGAAGCCGACCCCGAGCGGCTGGACGCCCTCGGCCGTGCCGTGCACGACGCCCTGGTGGAGGCGATCGGGATCCCGCCCGACGACCGGTTCCAGGTGCTGGTCGGCCACGACGGCACCCGAAGCACACTGCGCTATGACAGCGACTATCTCGGCATCCACCGGGACGACGGCCTCGTGTACGTCACGATCACCCTGCGCTCCGGGCGGACCCCCGCGCAGAAGCAGGCGCTGTACCGGCGGATCGCCGAACTCGCCCACGCCTACGCGGGGACCGAGCCGCGGAACGTGTTCGTCAACCTCATCGAGAACGAGCCGATCAACTGGTCGTTCGGCGAGGGAGTGGCGCAGTACGCCGACTCGCCCGCCCCCGTCGACTCACCCGCCCTCACCGGACCGTCGTCGTAGGCCACCGCGATGTCGCTGTCGAGCCTCACGGCTCCCTGAGGTCGAGGCGGCCGACGAGGTCCAGGCGGCCGATGCGGGCCACGTTCTCCCGGTCCTCGGCGTCCGCGCTGGCCTCGGCCGCGAACCAGGCGTCGAGGATCTCCTTGAGCAGCGGCTCGGACGTCAGACGCAGGCTGAGCGCGAGCACGTTGGCGTCGTTCCAGCGGCGAGCGCCGTCCGCCGTGTACGCGTCCGTGCACAGGGCGGCCCGTACACCCGGCACCTTGTTCGCGGCGATCGACGCGCCGGTGCCGGTCCAGCAGCACACGACGGCCTGGTCGGCCGTCCCGGCGGCGACCTCGCGGGCGGCCGCCTCGGAGCAGGCGGCCCACTGGGGGTCGTCGCCGGGGCTGAGCGCCCCGTGGGTGACGACGTCGTGGCCGCGACCGCGCAGCTCGGTGACGAGGAGACGGGCCACGGGTTCGTCCATGTCCGAGGAG
This sequence comes from Streptomyces cyaneus, assembly GCF_004028635.1. Taxonomy (GTDB): domain Bacteria; phylum Actinomycetota; class Actinomycetes; order Streptomycetales; family Streptomycetaceae; genus Streptomyces; species Streptomyces cyaneus. The sequence goes on from NZ_RQJW01000003.1 coordinate 831,144, forward strand.
ACGGAGATCCGCATGTCTCGAAGAGTACCCATGTCCGCCGGGAGTGCGGCCGTCCGAGCGGCGGCCGAGCATGGAGGTGGCCGCCGGTAACGGCCGAACCGAGATGACCGCCGGGAACGGCCGAGGAGGGATCATGGCGACCCTGCACATCGAGCATCCGATCACGGACTTCGCCACCTGGAAGACCGCCTTCGACCGCTTCGCTCCGGCGCGCGCCGACGCGGGCGTACGCCACTACCGTGTCCAGCAGCCCGTCGACGACCCCGCCTACGTCGTCGTCGACCTGGACTTCGACGACGCGGCCGACGCCGAGCGGTTCCTGGGCTTCCTCAGGACAAGGGTGTGGTCCTCGTCCGAGAGCGCGCCCGCCCTGGCCGGAGCGCCTCGGACGCGGATCCTGGAGACGGCCGAGGAGCGGTGAGCCCGCTGCCGGGAAGGGGAGTGTGGGGATGGATCCGGTGGACGTCGTCCGGCGCTTCAACGCCGCGATCAACGACCAGGACCTCACAGACCTGGCGTCGCTGATGTCCGACGACCACACCTTCGTCGACACCGACGGCGGTACCGTCCGCGGGAAGCAGGCCTGCCTCGATGCGTGGCGCGGGTTCTTCACGGCCTTCGGGGACTACCGCAACGTGTTCACCGAGCTGACCGTCCACGACGACGTCGCCACGGTGTCCGGATACTCGGTCTGCTCACGGCCGGAGCTGGCGGGCCCGGCGCTGTGGACCGCCCGTGTCACGGGCGCACTGGTCGGCGAGTGGCGGGTGTACGAGGACACGCCACAGGTACGCCGCGAGCTCGGCCTGCCGCAACAGGCCCACTAGGCCGACGGGACTAATGGGCGAGCGCCCCCAGCGGATCGTCCAGCACCGGCTGCCAGGCCAACTCGGCCGCGCCGACGAGGCTGTTGTGGTCGAGGGTGCACGCGAGGATCGGGACGCCGCCGCTCTGGCCCCACAGGCTGCGGTCGGCGACGACCGCGCGCAGGCGGCCGGGGTCGGCGTCCAGGAGGGTGCGGTGGAGGCCGCCGAGGATGATGCGGTCCGGGTTGAGGATGTTGACCAGGCCGGCCAGGCCCAGGCCGAGGCGGTCGATGAGGGCCTCGGTGGCCGTGCGGACCGCCGGGTCGTCGTACCGGGTACGGATCAGGTCCTTGGCCTGCTGGAGCAGGGAGACCTCGGGGCCCGGCTCGCGGCCGGCCGCCGTGAGGAGAGCCAGCGGGTCGGCTTCAACGTCGAGGCAGCCGCGGCTGCCGCAGTGGCAGGGTCTGCCCTCGGGGTTCACGGTGAGATGGCCGACCTCCAGGGCCAGGCCCGAACTGCCGGTGTGCAGACGGCCGTCCAGCACGAGCGCACCGCCGACGCCCCGGTGCCCCGTGGCCACGCACAGCAGATGGCGGGCGCCGCGACCCGCGCCGTGCCGGTGCTCGGCGAGGGCGGCGAGGTTGACGTCGTTGCCGGCGAAGGCCGGTCCGGTGATCCCGGCCTCGCGCACGCGCTCCGCGAAGATACGGCGGACGGGCGCACCCACGGGCCAGGCCAGGTGCAGCGGGTTGAGCGCCAGGCCGTCCGGTTCCGCGACGGCGGACGGTACGGCGAGTCCGGCGCCGACGCAGCGCCGTCCGGTCGTGCGCAGCAGGTCGGCGCCCGCTTCGACGACCGAGCCGAGGACCTTGGCCGGATCGGCGTCCACCGTCTCGCAGCCGGGCGCGGTGGCGACGATACGGCCGCCGAGGCCGACCAGCGCCGCCCGGAAGCCGTCGGCATGTACCTGTGCGGCGAGGACGACCGGCCCGTCCTCGGCGACCGCCAGCCGGTGCGAGGGCCGGCCCTGCGAACCGGCCGCGGCGCCGGGCCGGGCGTCGACCCGGATCAGGCCGAGCGCCTCCAGCTCGGCGGCGACCGCGCCGGCCGTGGCCCGGGTCACGCCGAGCTCGGCGGTGAGGACGGCACGCGTGGGGGCGCGTCCGGTGTGCACGAGCTCCAACGCGGGTCCGAGCGCACCGCGCCCCCGGTCCAACCGCGTCCTCGAGGTGGTCCCTTCCCCCGCCGGCCGGGGGTCCGCCTTGCCGCTCATGAGGGCGAGTCTCCCATGATCCGCAGATGTGGCGGCCTACAGCCCGCTCACTCTGAGCGTGATGTTCAGCCGCCCGGTCAGCCCCAACTCCGGCGGTGCGGTGCCCGGCTGCACCCTCGGCACTCCGTGGTGGGCGAGCCGCGAGGGACCGCCGAACACGAACAGATCGCCGCTGCGCAGCTCGACGTCCGTGTACGGCCGGGACCGGGTCTCGGTGTTGCCGAAGCGGAAGACGCAGGTGTCGCCGAGGCTCAGGGACACCACCGGGGCGTCCGACTTCTCGTCGCTGTCGCGGTGCATGCCCATGCGGGCGTCGGCGTCGTAGAAGTTGATCAGGGCGATGTCGTACGCCGCCACCGGTTCGCCCGGCACATCCCGCTCCGCTTCCCCCAGCGCGTCCCGCACCGCGCGCCGGCCCAGCTCGCCCAGCCACTGGGGGAACGGTTTCACCGGGGCGGCGTCGCCGTCGACGACCGTGCGGGCGTAGCCGTACGGGTACCAGTGCCAGCCCGGGCACTCGGGATTGTCCCGTACGGCTCGACCGCAGTTCGGGCACCTCCGTACGGGCCCCCAGTGCCAGCCCAGGCAGACCTGCCGGGCGGTCATGGTGCCGCCGCCGGGGGTGCGGACCGTGCGCAGGCCGGCCGGTGGGCGGGCCCACTCGCGACACGCCTCCAGCAGCTCGCGCTGGCGGCCCGGATCCAGCCAGTCGGGCACATGCACCGCGCCCGGCGCGACCTCCGTACGTTCCCGGGGGAACAGCTCGGCGTCCATGCCTTCCATCCTCCCGCACCGGTCGTGAGCTGCGGCTCGGCACCTGCACCTCGCGGGGTCGCTTAGCCTTGACGCACGATGAACGACCGTATGACGACGCCCTGGGGCGAGCTCGCGCTGACCCGTTTCCCCGAGGACCCGCGTGACAGGCTGCGTGCCTGGGACGCCTCCGACGAGTACCTCCTCAGGCATCTGGCGGAGCAGGAGACCCCGCTGTCCGGCACGGTCGTGGTGGTCGGTGATCGCTGGGGTGCCCTGGTCGCGGCGCTCGCCGCGCACCAGCCCGTGCAGATCACGGACTCCCACCTGACCCAGGAGGCGACCCGGGCCAACCTCGCCCGCGGCGGCGTCGAGCCCGGCTCCGTCCGGCTGCTCACCACCCAGGATCCGCCGCCGGACCGCATCGACGTGCTGCTCGTGCGGGTACCGAAGAGCCTGGCCCTGCTGGAGGACCAGCTGCTGCGGCTGGCGCCCGCGGTGCACGAGGGCACGGTGGTGGTCGGCACCGGGATGGTGAAGGAGATCCACACCTCCACGCTCCAGCTGTTCGAGCGGATCCTCGGCCCGACCCGCACCTCGCTCGCCGAGAAGAAGGCCCGGCTGATCTTCTGCACGCCCGAGCCGTCGCCGGAGCGGCCCGCCAACCCGTGGCCGTACACCTACACGCTCCCCGACGGCATCGGCGCGGTCTCGGGGCGCACGGTCGTCAATCACGCGGGCGTCTTCTGTGCCGACCGGCTCGACATCGGTACGCGGTTCTTCCTGGGACACCTTCCGGACGGCAAGGGCGCCCAGCGGGTGGTGGACCTCGGCTGCGGCAACGGCGTCGTCGGGACGGCGGTGGCGCTGGCGAACCCGGCGGCCGAGGTGCTGTTCGTGGACGAGTCGTTCCAGGCCGTGGCCTCGGCGGAGGCGACGTACAGGGCGAACGGGGTGCAGGGGCACGCCGAGTTCCGGGTCGGGGACGGGCTGGCGGGCGTGCCGGCCGGGAGTGTCGACCTGGTGCTCAACAATCCCCCGTTCCACTCCCACCAGGCGACGACCGACGCCACGGCCTGGCGGATGTTCACGGGGGCGCGGCGCGCGCTCAGGCCGGGCGGTGAGCTGTGGGTGATCGGCAACCGGCATCTCGGCTACCACGTGAAGCTGCGGCGACTGTTCGGGAACAGCCGACTCGTCGCCAGTGACGCGAAGTTCGTGGTACTGAGGGCCGTCAAGCGGTAGGCGTCAGGGGGTACGGCCGGGTCAGGGAGCCCTCAGCACCCCGATGATGTCGGCCACCGCCCGTACCATCGCCTCGCGCCCCACACTCAGGTACTTGCGTGAGTCGACGGCCTCGGGGTGGGCGGCGAGGAAGTCGCGGATCGCTCCCGTCATGGCGATGTTGAGGGCCGTGCCGATGTTGACCTTGGCGATGCCGCCCGCGACCGCCGCGGTCAGTTCGCCGTCGGGGACGCCGGAGGAGCCGTGCAGGACGAGGGGGACGTCCAGGGTGGCGGACAGGCGCTTGAGGAGGTCGTGGTCGAGGGTGGCGGTGCGGGTGGTCATGGCGTGCGAGCTGCCGATGGCGACCGCGAGCGCGTCGACGCCGGAGTCGGTGACGAAGGCATGGGCCTCGGCGGGGTCGGTGCGGGCCCCGGGGGCGTGGGCGTCGAGCGGCGCCTCCCCGTTCTTGCCGCCCAGTCGGCCCAACTCGGCCTCGATCCAGAGGCCTTGGGCGTGCGCCCAGTCGACGGCTGCCTTCGTGGCGGCGAGGTTGTCCGCGTACGGCAGTCGGGCCGCGTCGTACATGACCGAGCTGAATCCGGCGCCCGGCGCCTGACGCAGCAAATCGTCGCTCTGGACGTGGTCGAGGTGCAACGCGACGGGGACGGCGGCCCGTTCGGCGGCGGCGACGGCCGCGCGGGCGAGCGGGAGGAGGCGTCCGTAGCGGAACTTGACGGCGTTCTCGCTGACTTGGAGCACGACGGACGAACTCACCGACTCCGCACCGGCGATGACGGCCTCGACATGCTCCAGGGTGATGACGTTGAAGGCGGCGACGGCGGAGCGGGCTGCGGCGGCGCGGGTGATGAGCTCGCCGGTGGTCACGAGGGGCACGGCTCTCCTTTCTCGGCGCGTCAGGGGGCGAGGATCACCGAGCGGGTGAGGTGACGCGGCCGGTCCGGATCGAGCCCGCGGGCCGCGGCGACGGCGACCGCGAGCCGCTGAGCGCGGACCAGTTCGGCGAGCGGGTCGAGACGGCCCTCGATCCACAGGCCGCCGGTGGCGCGCACCTGTTCGGCCAGCCCCTCGGGCGCCTCACCGAACATCCAGGTGGCGGTGGAGCTCGTGGTGATGCTGATCGGGCCGTGCCGGTACTCCATGGCCGGGTAGGACTCGGTCCAGGACAGCGAGGCCTCGCGCATCTTCAGGCCGGCCTCGTTGGCCAACCCCACGGTCCAGCCACGGCCGAGGAAGGTGAACTGCCCGCATTCCACGAGCCCTTCGGGCAGATCGTCGGCGAGCGCGGTGCGGGCGTCGGCCACGGCCGCGTCGGGGTGCAGGCCGAGGTGGGCGCGGAGCAGGGTGAGGGCGGTGGTCGCGAACCGGGTCTGCACGACGGACCGTTCGTCCGCGTAGTCGAGGACGACGACCTCGTCGGCGGCCGTCATGACGGGCGTGCTCGGGTCGGCGGTGATCGCCGTGGTACGCGTGCGTCCCTTCAGCCGTCCCAGCAGGTCCAGCACTTCGGTCGTGGTACCGGAGCGGGTGAGGGCGACGACTCGGTCGTACGTCCGTCCGGGCGGGAACTCCGACGCGGCGAAGGCGTCGGTCTCCCCTTGGCCCGACCCCTCGCGCAGCACGGCGAACGCCTGTGCCATGAAGTACGACGTGCCGCAGCCGACGACCGCGACCCGCTCCCCCGGCGCCGGCAGCACCCCGCCGAGGCCGGCCGCCTCCGCCGCGGCGCGCGTCCAGCACTCGGGCTGACTGTTGAGCTCGTCCTCGACATGCGTCATGCCGCCACCTTCCGCACTCCCACCCGCACATGATTGTTCTTGCAAGATAGCGCCAGATTTCGAGCAGAATCAAGCATTCGGCTGGCGAGGCGTGCGCTAAGGTCGCCGGGAGATCGAGGAATGGAGGGCGGATGTCGCGCGACGCCCGCTGGAAGGCACTGCTGGAGCTGCTCGTCGAGCGGGGTCGGCTGGACGTCGAGGAGGCGGCCGCAGAGCTGGAGGTGTCGTCCGCCACGATCCGCCGCGACTTCGACCAGCTCGCCGAGCAGCAGATGCTCGTGCGTACGCGGGGCGGCGCGGTCGTGCACGGGGTGTCGTACGAACTGCCGCTGCGCTACAAGACGGCCCGGCACGCCTCCGAGAAGCAGCGCATCGCCAAGGCGGTGGCCGGCCTCGTCGCGCCCGGCGAGGCGGTGGGGCTGACCGGCGGTACGACGACCACTGAGGTGGCGCGGGCCCTGGCCGTACGCAGCGACCTGGCGTCCGGCTCGCCCGCGTTGACGATCGTCACCAACGCGCTCAACATCGCCAACGAGCTGGCCGTGCGCCCCCAGTTCAAGATCGTGGTCACCGGCGGGGTCGCGCGCCCGCAGTCGTACGAGCTCATCGGGCCGCTCGCGGACGCTGTGCTGGCCCAGATCACCATCGATGTGGCGGTGCTCGGCGTCGTCGCCTTCGACGTCACGCACGGCGCCGCCGCGCACGACGAGGCGGAGGCGGCGATCAACCGGCTGCTGTGCGAGCGGGCCGAGCGGGTGATCGTGGCCGCGGACTCCAGCAAGCTGGGCCAGCGGGCGTTCGCCCGGATCTGCGCGGCCGACGCGGTGGACACACTGGTCACGGACACGGCGGCCGCCCCCGACACCGTACGGCGTTTCGAGGAGGCGGGCCTGAGGGTCGTCTCGGTCTGAGGGGCGGCCCGGTCTGAGGTCGGCACGGCCGGAAGCCGGCGCAACCTGAGCGTCGCCGCGGCTGGAAGCCGGCGCAACCGGAAGCCAGCCCAACCCAAGCGCCGCCGCGACCCGAGGCCGGCGCAACCTGAGCATCGGCGTGACCCGAGGTCGGCGCGACCGGAAGCCGGCGCAACCGAAAGCCAGCCCAACCCAAACGCCACCGCGACCCGAGGCCAGCGCAACCTGAGCGCCCCCGCGGCCGGAGGCCGCCGCAAGCTGAGCATCGTCGCAACCCGAGGTCGGCGCGGCTGGAAGCCGGCGCAACCGGAAGCCAGCCCAACCCAAGCGCCGCCGCGACCCGAGGCCGGCGCAACCTGAGCGCGGCCGGGGGCGAGGTCGGCGCGACCGGAAGCCAGCGCAACCCAAGCGCCGCCGCGGCCGGAAGCCGGCGCAACCTGAGCGTCGGCGCAACCCGAGGTCCGCGCGGATGGAGGTCGGCGCGGCCTGAGCGTCCGTGCGGGGCGATTCCCTGGTCCCGCGCGCCCGGCCCCCGGTTCCGGCCCCCACCCGGTCGATTCCACCTACGCTGGGAGCGAGGCGCATGGCGGGCCCAGGGAGGCTGCGATGAGCACGACACCGAGCGGTGGGCACGTACGGGCGGCGTCGCGCTATGTGCCGATCGCCGAGCACGGGCTGATCGGCGATCTGCGCAGCGTGGCCCTGGTGGGGACGGACGGCACGATCGACTGGTACTGCTGCCCGTCCTTCGACGCCCCGAGTGTCTTCGCGGCGATCCTGGACGCGGAGCGGGGCGGCTGTTTCGAGCTGGCGGCAGCAGTGTCGGCGCGGACCAAGCAGTTCTACTTCCCCGACACGAACGTCCTGATCACCCGGTTCTTCACCGAGGACGGCGTCGGAGAGGTGCAGGACTTCATGCCGGTGGACGGCGGCCTGGTGGAGACCGAACGGCACCGGCTGATCCGGCGCGTGGTGTGCGTGCGCGGGTCGATCCCCTTCCGTACGCGGGTCGCGCCGCGCTTCGACTACGGCACCCGGCCGCACACCGTCCGCAGGGTGGGTGACGTCGCGGTCTTCGAGTCCGAGAAGCTGTCGCTCGGCCTGACCGCGACCGTGCCGCTGGAGGTCGACGGGCCCGACGTGTGCGCCGAATTCAAGCTCTCCCAGGGCGAGTCGGCGGTGTTCGCGCTGGACCAGGTCGGCGGCGAGGTGAACCCACGGCGGTGCGCGCGGACCGAGGCCGAGGAACAGTTCAACAGCACGGTGGCGTACTGGCGGCACTGGCTGTCCGCGTCCAAGTACCGGGGCCGCTGGCGGGAGATGGTGCACCGCTCCGCCCTCACCCTGAAGCTGCTCACCTACGCGCCCACCGGCGCGATCGTGGCCGCGCCGACGACGAGCCTGCCCGAGCAGCCGGGCGGCGAACGCAACTGGGACTACCGGTACGTGTGGGTGCGTGACGCCGCCTTCTGTGTGTACGCGCTGCTGCGGCTGGGCTTCACGGGTGAGGCCGAGGCGTTCATGAAGTTCCTGGTCCAGTACGTCAGTCGGAGCGACGGCTGTCACGCGGGTCCGTTGCAGATCATGTACGGCATCGACGGCCGCACCGATCTGACCGAGCGCGAACTCGACCACTTGGAGGGGCACCTCGGTTCCGCCCCAGTGCGCGTCGGCAACGCCGCCGCCGACCAGCTCCAGCTCGACATCTACGGCGCGCTGATCGACTCGATCTACCTCTACGACAAGTGGGCGCAGCCGATCTCCAGCGACCAGTGGGACGAGGTGTGCGCGCTGGTGGACTGGGTGTGCGAGCACTGGGACCAGCCCGACGAGGGCATCTGGGAGACCCGCGGCGGACGTAAGAACTTCCTGTACTCGCGGCTGATGTGCTGGGTGGCGATCGAGCGGGGCATCCGCATGGCCAACCGGCGCGGGCTGCCCGCCGATCTGCCGCGCTGGCAGCGGTGCCGGGACACGATCTACCGGCGCATCATGCGTCGGGGCTGGTCCGAGAGCCGCCAGGCCTTCGTCCAGCACGAGGACGGCGACGTGCTCGACGCGGCCGTGCTGATGATGCCGCTGACGAAGTTCATCTCGCCGACCGACCCCAAGTGGCTGTCCACCCTCGACGCCCTCACCCAGGACCTGGTGTCCGACTCGCTGGTCTACCGCTACGACCCGGCGGCGAGCCCCGACGGACTGCACGGCGACGAGGGCACGTTCTCGATCTGCTCGTTCTGGTACGTCGAGGCCATGGTCCGCGCCGGCCGCGTCGACGAGGCACGGCTGGCCTTCGAGAAGATGCTGACGTACGCCAACCATCTGGGCCTGTACGCCGAGGAGATCAGCCACACGGGCGAGCAACAGGGCAACTTCCCCCAGGCGTTCACCCATCTCGCCCTGATCAGTGCGGCCTTCAACCTGGATCGCGCCCTGGGCTGACCGGAGTCCGAACGAAGGCGAGGCTTTCAGACGGATCTCCCCCGCGCGGATGGCGGTGGTCGACAGCAGGCTTGAGGCTCTCCCCCGCGGACATGGTCCGCACGCTGCTGGGCAACGGCAGCCCGCGCACCGACTTCGTGATCAACGACCTCCGGCTGCCCCGCCTGCTGACCGGCATCCTCGCCGGTGCGGCGCTGGGCCTGAGCGGCGCCCTGTTCCAGAGCCTGACCCGCAATCCGCTGGGCAGCCCCGACATCGTGGGCTTCACCTACGGCTCCGCCACCGGAGGCCTGCTGGTGGTCCTGCTCGTCGGCGGCACCGGCGGGCAGATCGCGGTCGGGGCGGTCGGCGGAGGCCTCGCGACCGCGGCCCTCGTGTATGTGCTGGCATGGCGGCAACGCCTATCTCCTCGCCAAGGCCAGGTTCACCCAGGCCGCGCAGGCCATGGTGTGGCTCAACGGCAGCCTCAACGGCCGGGGTTGGCAGGAGGTCCGCCCGGCCGCCCTCGGCCTGCTCGTGGTGCTGCCGCTCGTGGCGCTCGCCGCGAGCCGGCTGAAGATCCTGGAGATGGGCGACGACGTGGCGGGCGGGCTCGGGGTGCCGGTCCAGCGCACCCGGTTGGTGATCCTGGTGCTGGCCCCGGCGGCCTGCGCGGTGGCCACCGCGGCGGCCGGCCCGATCCCGTTCGTGGCCCTCATCGCCCCCCAGCTGGCCCGCCGCCTCACCCGGGCCCCCGGACCCAACCTCCTGGCGGCCACCTGCACCGGAGCGTTCCTCGTGGTCACCGCCGACTTCGCGTCCCAGCGCATCCACGAGTCGGCCCAGCTGCCGGTCGGCGTGGTGACCGCGGTCGTCGGCGGGGTGTATCTGGGGCTGCTGCTGCGCAGGCAGCGGCGGGTGGGGGGATCTGACCGTGTCTCAACGACGGGGAAAGAGAAACGACTCGACGATCCGCGTGCCGTACTCCTGCCCATGCACCCGGATCTCCGCTATCGCCACAAAATCCCGCTGGTCCACCTCCGCAGCCAACTGCCGTGCCAGACCGGGGTCGCGCAGGAGCCGGGCCGAGCCTGCCGTGCCGAAGCCATGGCAGCCCATCACGAGGAAGGCCGCGGTCCCGCGCGAGGGATCGAAGGGGTTCTGGCAACGAACGACCAGGCCGTAGTCCTTGACGACCTTGTGCACCTCGGCGTCGTACTCGGGTGCATAACGTCGATTGGCGATGGTGATCGCGACTTCTTCCAGGTTGATACTCACCGGCAATCTGTCCTGGATGGCCTCGAACGCCCGCCGGGAGACGTCGTTGACGGCCGGTCCACCGAGAATCAGCAGGTTCGCGGTGGAGAGCTCGGAGTCGGCGGCGTCCAGTGAGTCCGTGATCCGATACTCGATCCCGATCTTGTCGAGGGTCGGAGTGAACTCGAGCAGCACCCTGACCTCGTTGATGCTCGTACGGTGCGTACTGCGCGGAAGCGGCCCGTGCCGACAGGTGAGCACCAGTCCCAGAGGGCGGCCGTTCTTCATGATGGGCCGCCAGATACGGCGCTCCGCCCGCGTCTTCCACGCACCCAGCGCACGGTGCGCGGTGGCCGTACCCAGCACCAGCAGCACACCGCCGACGACTTCGGCGAAGACGGACGGTAACCCATCCATCACACTGGTCACTCCTCGTCCTGGCGCGACCGGGACTGGAGCAGGATCGCCGCGACTGTGGGAGCGTGCGTGATCTCACCGCCGAGTACCAGATGGTGCGCTTCCTCCAGCGGCATCCAGACCAGGCCGAATTCCGCGCTCCCTTGGGACGGAACGAGCTTGTGAACCCGCACCAGATGGGTCCGGTGCACGGAGACGGAGAAGTCCATGTCCAGGGTGAGCAGTTCCTCGCCGTCGTGCGCCACGCACCCCGACTCCTCCGACAGCTCCCGTAGCGCGGCTTCGACCAGGTGCTCCCCCTCCCGCACCTTCCCGCCGGGCAGTTCCAGGGTGGAGCGGCGATGTGTCGTCCGTTCCTGACGGACCAGCAGGATCTCCCCGGCATCGGTCAGATGCAGGACGCACACCGATTCGGGGAACACCAGGCGTCCGCCGTCCAGTCGAAGTCCGTCAGGAAGTTCCATAGGTGTCCCCCGATAGCCGATAACCGGTAGCTGATAGCCGATAGCCGATAGCCGATAGCCGATAGCCGAGCTATAGCCGGTAGCACTGACCGCGCCCGCGGTATCAGTGGTTACCCCTGGAGAGCCTCGGCCATGCAGGCCCTCAGTGCCCGTGTTCGGGCTCGTTCCCGTGCGTCCCGTGCGCGGGCTCCTCGGCCGGTTCCTGCGCGGTGGCCGCGCCCCCTGCCCGGACCGTGAACGCCGCCGTGTGGACCTCGCCCTCGTGCTTGAAGTCGAGGAACAGCCGGTACGTGCCGCTGCTCGGCGCCGTGGCCGTGAACGAGATGTCCGGGCCGGGTTCGGTCCTGCCGTCGCCGGATTCGCCATGGGGGTGAACGTGGAGGTAGGCGAGATCGCCGGAGCGCAGAGCCACCAGGTGGCCGTAGGCGCCGAGGTAGGGCTGGAGGTCGGTCACGGGGCGGCCGTTTCGCGACACCTTCAGCTTCAGCTCGCTCTGCTTGCCCGGGCGCAGGCCGCCGTCCAGACGGACCTCGTAGCCGTGGATCTTCGCGGTGGAATTCGGCGCGGGCAGTTTCTGCGGCTCGTAGGAGCCCGAGGCGGCGAGATCCGCCCCGAGGGTGAGGTTCTCGGCGCCCTTCTTCGCCGGGGTGAAGTCGGCGAAGACGCGGTAGCCGCCCGCGCGGGGCAGCTCGACGGGGATGCTCCAGGTGCCGTCGGCGGCGCGGGTGGGGTGCAGGTGGCGGTAGGTGACCAGGTCGCGCGAGGCGACGATGAGGTGGAGTTCCTTCTCGTGCTCGCGCTGGTAGGCGGTGACGGCTCGGCCGCCGCTGTCGCGAATGACGAAGCGCAGGTCGGAGCGGGTCCCTGAGGTGACGTTCGGGGTCCTCAGGTCGAGGGTGTAGCCGCCCTCGGAGATCTGCAGCCCGCCGGCCGGCTTCGTCTCGTGCCCACCGTGGCCGCCGCCTCCCTCCGGTGTCGGTGACGGCTCGCTGTGGCTGTCGTGGCGGGCGGGCGCGGGGTCCTCGACCACGGGGTCGATGCCCATGCCCACGCCGTAAGCGGTGCCGAAGGTCGCTGCCAGTGCGGCGGCGAACGCGGTGATCTTCAGTCCGGCATGCATGGCGGTCTCCTGCGGGTCAGGGTCCTTCGGTACGAGCTCTTGATATGAGCCTCGATATGAGCTCTCGATGCAGTTCACCATACCCCCTGGGGGTATCAAGTCAACCTCACTCCGGCGCTTGCGTTCGGTACCCCCTAGGGGTATACAGGACTCCGGCAAGGATACCCCCGCCCCGTATCGGGGTCGATCGCCACCCGGACTCGCAGGAGGAACCCATGTCCACCACCACGTACGCCGTCTCCGGCATGAGCTGCGCGCACTGCAAGGCCACGCTCACCCAGGTCATCGGCGAGCTGGACGGCGTCACCGAGGTCAGTGTCGATCTGGCCGCCGGGCAGGTCACCGTCACCAGTGCCACCGAGCCCGACGACGCCCTGATCGCCGAGGTCGTCGACGAGGCCGGTTACGAGCTGACCGGCCGCGCGGCCTGACCCGCCCCCGAACCGCCCGTGCCCGGCCGCCCCGGGCGGCGGGCCCCACCCCGCACCAGGAGCAGCGATGACCACCACCGCGTCCCAGCCCACCACCGAGGTAGAGCTCGCCATCGGCGGCATGACCTGCGCCTCGTGCGCGGCGCGTATCGAGAAGAAGCTGAACCGCATGGACGGGGTCACCGCCACCGTCAACTACGCCACCGAGAAGGCGAAGGTCAGCTACGGCGGTGAGGTCTCCGTCCAGGACCTGATCACCACTGTCGAGGCGACCGGGTACACGGCACAGGAGCCCGCGCCGCCCGTACGGGAGGCGCCCGAGAGCCGGGACGAGGACGACGGACTACGGCCGTTGCGGCAGCGGCTGGTCACCGCCGTGACCTTGGCCGTCCCCGTCATCGCGATGGCCATGATCCCGGCCCTGCAGTTCGAGTACTGGCAGTGGCTGTCGCTGACCCTGGCGGCGCCCGTCGTGACGTATGCCGCATGGCCCTTCCACCGGGCGGCGTTCACCAATCTGCGGCACGGCGCGGCGACCATGGACACGCTGATCTCGGTCGGTACGTCGGCCGCGTTCCTGTGGTCGCTGTGGGCGCTGTTCCTCGGCACCGCGGGCGAGCCGGGCATGACGCACCCCTTCGAGCTGACCATCTCCCGCAGTGACGGTGCCGGGAACATCTACCTGGAGGCGGCGGCCGGAGTCACCGCGTTCATCCTGGCCGGGCGCTACTTCGAGGCCCGCTCCAAGCGCAAGGCGGGCGCGGCCCTGAAGGCACTGCTGGAGCTGGGCGCCAAGGACGTCACCGTCCTGCGCGCGAACGGCACCGAACAGACGGTCTCCGTCGCGGAGTTGAAGGTCGGCGACCGCTTCCTCGTCCGTCCCGGCGAGAAAATCGCCACTGACGGGACGGTCGTCGAGGGCTCCTCCGCGGTGGACGCCTCGATGCTCACCGGCGAGTCCATGCCGGTCGAGGTGGCCCAGGGCGACCCCGTCACCGGCGCCACGATCAACGCGGGCGGCCGCCTCGTCGTCGAGGCCACCCGGGTGGGCGCCGACACCCAACTCGCCCGGATGGCCAAGTTGGTGGAGGACGCGCAGAACGGGAAGGCAGCGGCACAGCGGCTCGCGGACCGGATCTCCGCCGTGTTCGTGCCGATCGTGATCGCCCTCGCGCTGGGCACCCTCGGCTTCTGGCTCGGCAACGGCGCGGGGATGGCCGCCGCCTTCACCGCCGCGGTCGCCGTACTGATCATCGCCTGCCCGTGCGCCCTGGGCCTGGCCACGCCGACCGCACTGATGGTCGGCACCGGGCGCGGCGCGCAGCTCGGGATCCTGATCAAGGGGCCGGAGGTACTGGAGTCCACGCGCAAGGTCGACACAATCGTCCTCGACAAGACCGGCACCGTGACCACCGGCCGGATGACCCTGCTGGCCGTGCACACCACCGACAACGCCGACGAGGCCGAAGTCCTGCGGCTCGCGGGCGCGTTGGAGCATGCCTCCGAACACCCGGTCGCCCGTGCCGTGGCCGACGGGGCGGTGGAGAAGCTGGGGTCGCTGCCCACGCCGGAGGACTTCGCGAACGTGCCGGGTCTGGGGGTACAGGGCATCGTCGAGGGCCATGCGGTGCTGGTGGGCCGGGAGCGGCTGCTGGAGGAGTGGGCCATGGAGCTGCCCGAGCCGCTGCGGCGGGCCAAGTCCGAGGCCGAGGCGTCCGGTCGTACCGCCATCGCGGTCGCCTGGGACGGCGAGGCGCGGGCCGTCCTGGAGGTCGCCGACGCGGTGAAGGAGACCAGCCCGGAGGCGATCCGGCGACTGCGCGCCCTCGGCCTCACCCCGATCCTGCTGACCGGCGACAACCGGGCCGTGGCCGAGGCCGTCGCCCGCGAGGTCGGCATCGCGCCCGAGGACGTCATCGCCGAGGTGCTGCCGCAGGACAAGGCCGATGTCGTCAAGCGACTGCAGGGCGAGGGCCGTTCGGTGGCGATGGTCGGCGACGGCGTCAACGACGCGGCCGCCCTGGCCCGGGCCGACCTCGGCCTGGCGATGGGCACCGGCACGGACGCCGCGATCGAGGCCGGCGACCTCACCCTGGTGCGCGGCGATCTGCGCGCCGCCGCCGATGCCATCCGGCTCTCCCGCCGGACGCTCGGCACCATACGGTCGAACCTGTTCTGGGCCTTCGCCTACAACGTCGCCGCGCTGCCGCTCGCCGCAGCGGGACTGCTCAACCCGATGATCGCCGGTGCGGCCATGGCCTTCTCCTCGGTCTTCGTGGTCGGCAACTCCCTGCGGCTGCGCTCGTTCCGAGCCGCCGACTGACACCCCGCCGAGCCGGAAGGGGCGCCGCGACGTGCGGCGCCCCTTGGCCTGTGACGGGACATCAGGCGGCTGTCAGCCGAAGGCCTTCACGGCCTGGTAGTAGGTCCAAGCCGTGCTGTTGCAGGCGGACTTGGAGGCACCGCTGTAGCCAGCGCACACACGCTTGAGGTCCTCGTAGAAGGCGCTGTCGAGGCGTGACTTGTTGGCACTGAAGGTGCCCAGCGCCTTGTAGTTGCGGTAGCCGAAGTCGTGCCGGGCGCAGGACGTGGCGAACGGGAAGCCGAAGGGGTTGTCGGGCGAGGAGGAGCAGTAGTCGGTGGACCAGTCGAAACCGTAGGCGGCCCAGGTGGACTGGTTGGAACGGGCGGCGACCCAGGCGTTGTAGCTGGACGCGCTGGTCTGCGTCCAGCTGGCGAGCACCTGGGGCTTGTCGGCGGGAGCGGCGTCCGCCGCTGAGGCCGTGGTGACGACGGTCAGGAGGGAGAGGGCTGAGGCGGCGAGACCGGTGGCGAGTGTGCGGTGCATTCCACACCTCCATGAGGCTGCGACCCGCCCGTCGGGGCGCAGGTTCATGACAAGATGATTGACGCCCGCACCTCGCCTTCACACCACATGTGCCCCAATGCGCCCTTAACTCTTGGATGTTCCGGTCCGTCGGAGATGAACGGCAGTGAGCGCCAGGGCCAACGGCCCCGGAGCCAGGAAGGCGAGCGGCAGCAGCATCCACCCGCACAGGGCGGCCGTGACGACCGCGAGCAGCACCAGTCCGCTGCCGCCCGTGTCCTGTACGGCGTCCCGTGCCGCCGCACGTACGGCGGCCGGCCAGTCGGTCAGTGACTCGGGGCGCGCACAGGCCCTGAGGCCCACCACCGTGGCGGCCGCGCCGATCGCCCCGGCGACCACCGCGAACAGTGGCGCCCCGGGCAGCCCCGCCCCGGCCAGCGCCAGGTCGGCGGCGCACAGCAGCGCACCGGCCAGGGCTATGACACCTGCCGCCAAGTCGCCGATCCGAAGCCGCCGCCGAAGCACCGCGAAGTACCGCCCGGCAGTGGCCGGTTGCCCCTCCCCCGCGCCCCGCAGCACCGCGCACGCACTCGACAGCGCGGCCGGCACCGTCACGACGGGCAGGCTCGCCACGGCCGTGGCGAGGCCGACGCTCAGCACGTCGGCGAACAGGGTCATCCGCGGCCCGAAGACCTCGCCCGGCTCCTGTGTTCCCATCTCGCTCACCCCTTGAGCCCGGAGCTGGCCATGCCCTCCACCAGCAGGCGCTGGAAGGCGAGGAAGAACAGCACGATCGGCAGCAGCGCGATCACGGACATCGCGAACATCGGGCCGAACGCCGAGGTGCTGGACGCGTCCACGAACGACCGCAGGGCCAGGGTGAGCGTGAACTTGTCCGGGTCGAAGAGGTAGATGAGCTGGGTGAAGAAGTCGTTCCAGGTCCAGATGAAGGTGAAGATGGCGGTCGTGATCAGCGCGGGCCGGGTGAGCGGGAGCACGACCTTGAAGAAGCTGCGGAACGGGCCGCAGCCGTCGATACGGGCCGCCTCCTCCAGCTCGCGCGGCAGACCGCGCATGAACTGCACGATGAGGAAGACGAAGAACGCCTCGGTGGCGAGGAACTTCGGCAGGATCAGCGGCCAGTACGTGTTCACCAGGCCGAGCCGGTTGAAGATGATGTACTGCGGGATCAGTACCGCGTGGTGCGGCAGCATGATCGTCGCGATCATGAACGCGAACAGCGGGCCGCGGAAGCGAAATCGCAGGCGTGCGAAGGCGTAGGCGGCGAGGGAGCAGCTGATGACGTTGCCGAGGACCGCGCCACCGGCGATCAGCAGCGAGTTGGACAGCAGCCGCCAGACGGACACGTCGTTCACGCCGTCCAGGGCGGTGGAGTAGTTCGACCACTCCAGGTGGCTGGGCAGCAGGTCAAGGCTCGCGATGACCTCGTCGGCGGGCTTCAGAGAGGTCGCCAGCAGCCACGCCAGCGGGTACAGCATGACCAGCAGCGCGGCCAGACAGCCGACGTGCAGGGCGATCCGGCCCCAGGCAACGGGCTTGCGGACAACCGGAGTTGTGGTGGTGGTCATCGGTCCCCCTCGGAGGCGTAGAAGACCCAGGAGCGCGAGGTGCGGAACAGCACCGCTGTGACGCCGCCGATGACGATCAGCAGCACCCAGGCCATGGCGGAGGCGTAGCCCATGTGAGAGGCGACGAAGCCGCGGTCATAGAGGTAGAGGGTGTAGACGAGGGTCGAGTCGGCTGGGCCGCCCTTGCCGGCGCTCAGCGCGAAGGCGGGCGTGAAGACCTGGAAGGCCTGGATGGTCTGGAGTACGAGGTTGAAGAACAGGACGGGTGACAGCATCGGCACCGTGACGGACAGGAACTGCCGCCATTTCCCGGCCCCGTCGACTGCCGCCGCCTCGTACAGCTCGCCCGGGATCTGCTGGAGGCCGGCCAGGAAGATGACCATCGGCGCCCCGAACTGCCACACCGTCAGCAACGCCACGGCGAGCAGCGCCCAGCCGGGCTTGTTGACCCAGCCGCCGGTGCCGAGGAGGTTGTCCACCGTGCCGCCGTCGTTGAAGATCGCGCGCCAGACCAGGGCGATGGACATCGACGCGCCGAGCAGCGAGGGGGCGTAGAACGCCGACCGGTAGAAGCCCTTGCCGCGCTTCATGGACTTCAGGGCGAGCGCGACGACGAGGGCGAGCGCGAGTTGCAGGGGCACGGCGATGACGACGTACGTCAGTGTGGTCAGCACCGACCGCCAGTAGCGCGGGTCCTCGGTGAACATCTGGACGTAGTTGCGCAGGCCCACCCAGCGCGGCGGATTGAACAGGTCGTAGTCCGTGAAGGACAGGTACAGCGAGACAGCCATCGGCAGCAGCGTCAGGACGATCGCGCCGAGCACCCACGGGGACAGGAACACCCAGGCGGGGCCCTGGCTTTCGCGCTTGGGGCGGCGCTTCGGGGCGGTGGTCGCCCCCGGTTTCCTGGCGGCGGGCGCGGGGATGTCGGTGGTGGTCATGACCTCAGCTCCGCCTTCGCCTCGGTGACGTAGTTCTCGGCCGCCTCGCGGGGCGACATGCGCTCGTACGACACCTGGTCGTAGTCGCGCTGGAAGGTGGCCTGCAGGGCGTTGTCGCCGGAGGGCGGTGCCTGAGGCGGTGCCTTGAGGGAGCCCTCCAGGGAGGCCTGGTAGTCGGCGATCGTCCTGTCGAAGTCCTTGAGCTGCGGCTCGATCGCCTCACGGATCGACTCGTTGACGGGGATGCCGCGGGTGGCTCCGAGGATCTTCGCGGCCTGCTCGTCGTTGATGAGGAAGTCCACGAGCTGGGCCGCCTCCTTCGGGTGGCCGGTGTTGGCCCCGACGCCCAGGAACATCGACGGTTTGAAGTACTGGCCGGGCGTGCCGTCCTCGCCCGAGGGCATCGGCGCGAGGGCGACGCCGCTCGGTATGAGGGCGAGGTAACCGCTGGACGGGGCATCCCAGTTGGCGTCGGCCGTGGCCTCGCCGCGTCCGAGCGGGGTGTTCTCGACGGAGCCGTCGAGCTGGGTGGTCTGCTCGGCGGGCGATACGACGCCCGCGCGCCGGAGTTCGTCGGTGAAGGTCCACCAGCGGGCCAGGTCGGCGGCGGTGAAGCCGAGCCCGCCGTCCTTGGTGTAGAGGGACTTGCCCTGGCCGCGCAGCCACACCTCGAAGCAGTCCTCGCTCTGGCCGGGGTCGGTGGCGCCGGGCTTGCCGGTCTTCTTCGCCAACGCCCGCATGGCGTCGGCCCATTCACTCCAGGTCCAGTCCTTGGCGGGGAGGGGGACGCCAGACGCCTTCCACGCCTTGACGTCGTAGACGACGGTCTCGGTGCCACGCCCCTGGGGGATCGCGTACTGTGTGCCGTCCAGCCTTCCGGTGGCGAGCAGGCCCGCGTCGATCTCACCGGTGCGCAAGTCGGCCTTCTGCTCGGCGAGGTCGAGCAGGACGCCGCCGGAGGCGTACTGGTCGATCTGCCGGTAGTCGAGCTGCATCACGTCGGGGGCGTCACCGCCCGCGGCCTGCGTGGCGAGCTTCTGCTTGTAGGCCTCGTAGGCCGAGAACGACGTCTGCACCCGGACGTTCGGGTGCTGTTTCTCGAACAGGGCGACGGCCTGCTCGGTGCGCTCCGCGCGGTCGGGGTTGCCCCACCACGTGTAGCGCAGCACGACCTTGCCGCCGCCGACCGACTCCCCGGATCCTCCGCAGCCGGCCAGCATCGCGCAGAGCACGAGTGCGGCGGCCGACGCGCAGAACCCCGTTGTCCTGTGTCCGGGCATGCCGAGGTCACCTCTTCTCTCCTCGGACTTTCTGTTGGCCCCCCTCGGCCCCCCTGAGCCTGCTACTCGCCTTGGTACGGCAGCGTGACCCCCGGCAGGTTGTACTCGTCCCGGCGCCCGCACATCCCGAACCCGCCGAGCCTGGTCGGCCCGGCCTCGTGCGCTGTCGCGTCGGCGAGGTACGCCGGTTCGCCCGCCTCCAGCGCATCGAGCTGGGCGCCCGTGCGCTCGGCCGTGGCCAGCGCGCCGGCCCGCCACAGCTCCCGCCAGTTCGGCACCTTGGCACGGACGAGCCGGGCGGCGGCGCGCTGGAACTCCCGGTACGGGCCGTTGTCACCGGCGACGAGCGCCTCGCGCAGGGCGAGGTAGCCCTCGACGGCGAGGTCCCTGCGGCGCCGGGCGGCCTCGGCGGTCTCCGGGCCGGTACCGGGCGGGAGTACAGAGGCGGCCGCGTACTTCTCGGGGTCGGCGAGCACTTCGGGCGGGAAGGTGAAGACGGCGTCCCCGGCCTCGGGCAGGCCGCTGTTCTGCATCAGCACGGTGATGCGCAGATCGCCGCCCTGGACCATACGGTGCACAGTCCCGGGCGTGAACCAGGCGACCGAGCCGGCCTCCAGGGGGATGTCCCGGTAGCCGTCGGGGCTCAGCGTCTGTACGGCACCCCGGCCGCCGGTGACGACGTACGCCTCCGTGCACACCAGGTGCAGATGCGGGCTGCCTCCGCACACCCCGTCCGCGGCCTCCCAGTCGTAGGCGCTGAGATGGGACAGGCCTACGGCGCCGGGCAGCGGATGCGGAAGGTTCGGCTTCACCACGGCATTGCCTCCAGGTGAGAGCCCACCCGCTCCCGGTCCCAGGCCCCGTCGGCGAACACCACGCGGTACCGGTACGCGAAGGACTCGCCCGGCGGCAGCTCGAACTCCTCGAAGAACGCCCAGGAGAACGCCACCGTCGGGATGGGCTCCGAGCGCACGAACCAGTGGGACTCGTGGATCGCGGCGTTCGCGTCGAGGTTCTCGGGCGCATGCGCGAAGACGAGCGTGGAGTGGCCGTCGACGTCGTCGTGCTCGGTGGTGAAGGCCAGCCACGGGCCCTGCGTGCCCATCAGCTTGCCCGCGTCCGCGCCGGCTCCCCCGTCGAGGTCGGGGCCGAAGGCGGTGCCGCCGGTGAAGTCCCGGGGGCCGCGCCACTGGAGTCCGGTGTAGCCGGCCATCTCGCGTCCGGCGGTGGTGGGCGAGCCGAAGGCCAGCGGCTCGGCACGGAGGTTGGTGAGCCGGATCGACCAGTCCAGGGCCCAGGCGCCGGCCTCCTCGTCCACCGAGTGGACGGTCAGCCCGCGCACCTCGCGCGCCCACTCCTGGCCGCCGTTCTCGACCCAGGTGAGCTCCTCGGTGAAGGCCAGCCGATCGTCCTCGGCCGCGAAGTCGGCGAAGCCGTCGTGCCGCATGGAGCCGACCCGCTCGGGCAGCGGGAGATAACCCTCGCCGTGGACATAGCTGTTGCCGCCCCAGAAGTTCTGCCCGGACAGATGGCTCGCCGTCATCTGCAGGCCCTTGTGCCAGCGGTGGTCGCTCGGCCGGTAGCCGGTCACGGTGTGCCCGGCGAGGGTGCGCACGGGGTGGGCGTAGGGCTTGCGGGACTCGAAGGCCTCCGGGTCGGGGCGGTAGACGTAGCGGAGGATCTCCGTGCCGTTCGCCGCCTCGACGGCGATGTGGTCGCCGTGGACGTGGGTGACGCGGATGCTCATGCGCGCTCCTTGAGGGCCCAGTGGGGGTGGTCGCCGTGCATGGCCTGGTAGAAGGGGTCGCCGGGGCTGATCTCGCCCGCGAGCACCGGGCTTCCCGTGAACGCGGCCTTGTAGAGGGCTGCGGCGAAGGCGAGGGTGGCCCGGGCGTCGGGGCCGCTGCCGGGCGGTCGGACACCGTTGTCGTAGGCGTCGAGGAGGGTGCCGAGCTGCGCCGTGTGCGAGCTGGGCACGTCCGCCGCGGGGGTGCGCCAGGCGGTGACACGCTCGGAGGGGACGTGGGGGGCCGGGGTGTAGACCCAGTCGTCGTTGCGGTTGCCGTACAGGTGGGTGAGTTCGACCGTCGCGTCGGCGCAGTCGATGCGGATGCGGCTCACCTCGTGCGGGGAGAGCACGCTGTTGACGACGGTGGCGAGGGCGCCGTTCTCGAAGCGCACGAGGGCCGTAGAGACGTCCTCGCTCTCGGTGTCGTGGACCAGGCGCGCGGCCATGGCCCGGATCTCCGCCCACGGTCCGAGCAGATGCAGCAGCAGGTCGAACTGGTGGATGCCGTGCCCCATCGTCGGCCCGCCGCCCTCGGTCGCCCACCGCCCGCGCCAGGGCACCGCGAAGTACGCGGCGTCACGGTGCCAGGTCGTCTGGCAGTGCGCGACCAGCGGGGCGCCCAGCTCACCGCTCGTGATCAGCTCACGGGCGTGCACGGCACCGGAGCCGTACCGGTGCTGGAAGACCGCGGACGCGTACACGCCCGACGCCTCCTCGGCCGCCGCGATGTCGTCGTACTCGGCGAGCGACAGACACAGCGGCTTCTCGCACAGCACCCAGGCGCCCGCCTTGAGCGCGGTGACCGTCTGCTCCCGGTGCAGCCACGGCGGCGTGCCGATCAGGACCAGGTCGGGGCGTACGGCATCCAGCATGTCGCCGGCCGAGGTGTACCCGGCGACGTCCTCGCCCGCGAGCTCCCGGAAGGCGTCCAGCCTGGCCTGGTCCACGTCGACGGCGGCGACCAGCTCCACCCGGTCGGCGTGGTGTCTCAGCGCGGGGAGATGGCTGCCGCTGACGATGGCGCCGGTGCCGATCACGGCGACGCGACGGCGGGCGGTGCTTGGGGACATGCAGTTCTCCTCGGACGGCCGACGGACAGCCCGCTCAGAAAGCGCTTGCACTTCGAGTTGACCCTAGGCAGGGACCTAATGTCAGGACAACCCCTCTGCGGCGACATGGGCAAAGCCTGACCCGTTCGGCTCGACCCACGTTCCGCACGCTCCCCGTCGCGACCGCCGCTCAAACGAACGAAGATCACAGGGCGCGCCGAAGCGATCCAGCGCTTCAACTTGGGCTCAGGAGTGGGGCGTTGACAGCACTCGGCATCCGCGTCACGGTGATGACTCGTCGTGCCCGGGAGGTCACCCATGGCAGTAGCCGGCACCGATGTCGATCTGGTCGCCCGCGTACGGGCTCTACGGCCCGTCGTCCGCGAGCACGCGCTGCGCACCGAACAGGAGCGGCGGGTCGCGCCCGAGGTCGCGGCGGCACTGGCGGACGCCGGGATCCACCGGATGAACGTCCCCCGACGGTACGGCGGCTACCAGAGCCGGCCGAGCACCCAGGTGGACGCGGTGGCCGAGATCGCCGCCGCGTGCGGCTCGACCGCGTTCAAGACGGTGATCCAGGCCGGCTGCTCCTACATCGCGGCGCTGTTCCCCGACGAGGCACAGGACGAGATCTTCACGAGCCCCGATGTGCGGGTCGGCGGCACCCTGGTCCCGGACGCGACGGCGGTCCGCTCCGACGGCGGCTACGTCGTCAACGGCACCTCGGGCTTCGCCACCGGCTGCCACGACGCCGACTGGCACCTGCTGACGGTCCGGGTCGAGCCCGAGTCCGACTCCGGCGACGGTCTGCCCGAGCTGCTGTGGACCGCCGTACCGATGGCCGAGCTGGAGATCCTCGACGACTGGTACGTGTCGGGGCTGGCCGGAAGCGGCAGCAACAGCGTCGTGGCGCGGGACGTGGTCGTGCCCGCCCATCGCACGCTGCCGGTCGGGCCGCTGCTGGCGGGCGAGTTCCCGTCGAAGGCCAACGCCGACGACCCGTTCTACCGGATGCCCGTGCTGCTGCTGTTCTGCGCGTGGACGGCGCCGATCGCCCTCGGTCTGGCCCGCTCGGCGCTGGCGGAGTTCAGCGAGCGCAGTCGCCGACGGGGCATCACGTACACCTTCCACGCGCGGCAGAACGAGGCCACCCTCACCCATCTCCAGGCGGCCGAGGCGGCCATGAAGATCTCCTGCGCCGAGCTGCTGACCGCGCAATTCGTCGCCCTGATCGAGTCGCGGGCCGAGTCCGGCGAGCCGTACACGCCCGAGGAGCGGGCCAGGGTCCGGGCGCAGAGCGGTTATGTGGCGCGGCTGTGCAAGGAGGCCGTCGATCTGCTCGGCTCAGCGTCGGGGGCGTCGTCCCTGCACCGGGAAGTGCCGATCCAGCGGGCCGTGCGGGACCTGCACGCCCTGAATCTGCATGCGTTCGTGAACCCCGCCACGAACCTCGAGATCTACGGCCGGGTCCTGTCCGGGCTCGACCCGGGTACGCCGTTCCTCTAGGCGCTGTCAGCCCTTGTCCAGGAAGCGCCGCAGCCGGGTCAGCGGCCAGGTGTTGATCACGTCGTCCTTGGTCAGCCAGCCCCGCTGTGCCGTGCCCACGCCGTAGCGCAGGTTGGCCAGGTGGATGACGGCGTGTGCGTCGCTGTCGACGGCGAACTTCACGCCGTGCCGTCCGGCCCGCAGGATGTCCTCGTCGCGCAGGTCGAGCCGGTCGGGATGGGAGTTGATCTCCAGGGCCGTGCCGGTGCGGGCGCAGGCGGCGAAGACCTCGTCGAGGTCGGCGTCGATGCCGGGCCGCTTGCCGAGGAGGCGGGTGGTGGGGTGGCCGATGATGTGGACGTGCGGGTTCTCGCAGGCCCGCACGATCCGCCGGGTGAGTGCCTCGCGCCCCTGGTTGAAGTGGGAGTGCACGGAGGCCACGCACAGGTCGAAGCCGGCGAGGAACTCCGGCGGCCAGTCCACGTCGCCGTCGGGGCCGATGTTCAGCTCGGCGCCGTGCAGCAGCCGCATGCCGGCCCGCTTTCCGCGCTTGCCGTACTCCGTGTCGAGCTCGCGGACGCGTTCGCGCTGGGCCAGGATCCGTTCGTCGGTCATGCGCTGCATGGCCATGTCGGGGCCGTGGTCGGTGACCGCGTAGTAGGCGTAGCCGCGTTCGGCGGCCGCGGCGACCATCTCCTCCAGCGGGGCGAGACCGTCGGTGAGGTCGGTGTGGGTGTGCAGATCACCCCGGATGTCCTTCTCCTGGACCAGGTCGGGCAGCTCGCCGCGCAGCCCGGCCTCGATCTCGCCCCGGTCCTCACGCAGGGTGGGCGGGATCCAGGGCAGGCCGAGCCGGGCGTACACGTCCTCCTCGGTCTCGGAGACGATCTTCCTTCCGGTCTCGGTGTCGAAGAGCCCGTACTCGGAGAGCTTGAGCTTTTGGTGGACGGCGAGTTCCCGGGTGCGGATGTTGTGCGCCTTGGAGCCGGTGAAGTACTGCAGCGCCGCGCCCCAGGAGTCCGGCGGTACGACGCGCAGATCGACCTGGAGGCCCTTGCTCGTGCGGATCGACGTCTTCTTCTCGCCGTGCGCGATGACCTCCGAGACGTACGGCAGCTCGGTGAAGGCCCGCATCACGGGCTCGGACTTCTTCGCCGCGACGAGGATGTCGATGTCGCCGATGGTCTCGCGGACGCGGCGCAGCGAGCCGGCGTAGGAGCAGCGTTTGCAGCCGGTGACCTGCGACATCTCGGCGACGATGTCCTCGGCGAGGCTCATGGCGACGTCGATCAGGACGCGGTCGCCGGAGGACTGGAGCAGGCTGATGCCGTGCAGGATGTTCTCCTCCGTCTTCGGCCCGAAGCCCTTCAGGTCGCGCAGCCGCTCCTCGTGGATGGCGTCCGCCAGTTCCTCGGTCGTGGAGATGCCCAGCTCCTGGTAGATGACCAGGGCCTTCTTCGGGCCGAGCGTGGGGATGGCGGTGAGCTGCCGGACCCCGGCGGGGATCTTCGCCCGCAGCTCCTCGACGGCGGAGACGCTGCCGTTGGAGAAGTACTCGACGACCTTCTCGGCGATCGACTTGCCGACGTTGGGGATCTCCTTCAGGCCCTTGACGTCGAGCTTGGACACATCGGCGTGGTGGCCGCCGATCGCCCGGGCGGCCTTCTCGTAGACGCGCGCCTTGAACGCGTCTCCTCCGGTGATCGAGATCAGATCCGCGTACTCCTGGAGCAGCGCGGCGACCTCGTCGTTGGGACGGGCCACACCTCCAGGGTAGGCAAGGTGGGGCCGGGCGGCGCGGGCCGACGCCGCCGGGGCACCCGGAAGACGACCGCTACTGGCCCAGGGGGGTGGGCGGCCTGGTCGTGGTGTCGAAGACGGGAGTGGTCGGGACCGGCGGGTGTGCGGTGGTCGCCCGCTCCTTCGTCAGGGCGTTGGTGATCCTGCGGGCCAGGAGGGGGTCGGCCGGCAGGGTGTGCGCGGCGAACCAGCGGGCGCCGGAGGGGTCGGGGGACGGTTCGACGAACTCGGCACCCGCGTAGTCGTCGAGCGGCGGGTCGTAGACGTATCCCGCGACCACGCCGTGATTCACCAGGCGTTCGAGGAGCGCGTCGCGGTCGTGGACGAGGAGCGGTACCCGGAAGAGGGGCGGCGGGCCGTCGCCCGCCCGGTCGCGCAGTGCCGGGCTGGCCCAGGTTGTGCCCGACAGCAGCGAGACACCGGCCCGGCGCCGAGCCAGGTCGCCGTCGAGCATGGCCATCCGCAGCTCCAACTGCCCCCGGACCAGGGCCCCGTGACGGGACCGGAAGCCATGCAGGTCGACCCGTACCCAGGGCTCGTACGCGGTCAGGCTCGGCGCGTGGCGTGCGCTGCCGGCGAGGCGGGGTGCGTGCAGGGCCATGCGGAAGTCGTCGCGTTCCAGCAGCCCCAGGCGCTGCATGGTGCGCCACACGGGACGCACCAGGTGGAGCGAGCGTACGGCGGAGCGGGCCAGCGGGCGCAGTGTGGTGGACAGGTCGGCGCGCAGGCGTCGCGGGGTCAGCAGATCGTCGCGCAGCAGCTCCAACTCCCGCCGGGTGCGCGCGTCCTCGACGGCGAGAAAACCGCCGGCCATCCCCGCCACGTGCTTGGACAGGCTGAACGCCGCCGCCCTGCCGAAGGTGCCGATCGGCTGCCCGTCGACATGCGTGCCGATGGCGTGCGCCGCGTCCTCGATCAGCGGGATCCCCAACTCGTCGCAGCGGCGGCGCAGTTCGACGACCCGGTCCGGCAGCCCGTACAGGTTCGTGGTCAGGACGGCGTCCACGTTCCGCCAGGTGGACTCCGGTACGGCGGCCGGGTCGATGTTGCCGTCCCACTGGGACACCGGGGCTTGCACGGGGCGCAGTCCGGCGGCGAGGACGACGAAGAGGATCACGTCGTCGTTCACCGGGGACATCAGCACCCGTCCACCGGGCCGGCACCAGCGCCGCAGCGCCAGGTACAGGGCGAGCCGGGCGGAGGGCGTGTAGACGCATTCGCGTCCGATGCGCCGTGTCATCATCGCGGCGAGCCGCGATCCGTACGGCATGGTCACCTCTTCCGTGGAAGGGTACGAGGAAGGGTCGCCCGAGGCGGGCGGTGCACGTCGGCGCGCGAGGATCGAGGCCGCCGTGCAGGGGGAACCGAGACCGCGCGACGCCATGGACAAGACGCCGACGCGTTACGCATGACGAGAGCGGGCCCCGTTCAGCGGGCGCGTGCTCCCGCTCCCGAGGAGTGGGCCAGGCCCGAGGTGCGCAGGGTGCCGACGGTCTTCAGCAGCCGGTCGGCGGGGTCGCGCAGTCTGGGGTGGGCCAGGACCGTGTTCCTCAGGCCGCGCACGGGTCTGCGCCACAGCCGGTGGGCCGCCGCCACGGGATGCGCGCGCACCGCGAACCCTTCGGCCACCCGCAGCTCACGGGTCTTGAGCCAGTCCTTGTACTCCTTCTCGCCACGCCCCATGTCCATCAGCGTCACGCCGTCCCGGCCCGCGGCGTAGGCCATCCGCAGGTGCATCATCAGTCCGGGCGAGTAGTAGCTGAACTCGGGGTCGTACGCGGTGAACCAGGCCGCGAACACCGTCCGCGACCTCGGCCCGAAGTGCGCGGCGACCGGCCGGTCACCGGCGTACACCACCGACAGGATGCCGGTGAAGTGTTCCTCGCGGACCTGGAGGAGGTGCTCGACGAGGTCGACGATCCACGGCTTGGAGAACCGGTCCATCCGCCCCGTCCTGCGGTACTGGGCGGACTTCCATCGCATGAGCGTGCGCAGCACCCGCGGGTCGCGCTCGTCGTAGACGAACCGCACCTCGCCCACGTTCCGGCCCAGGCGGCGCTCCTTCTTCAGCGTCGTCTTGGCCTGTCCGGGGTACGTGGCGCGTAACCACTGCGCGTAGTCGCCCTCGCCGGGCTTCAGATCGAGCACGGGAGAGGCGAACGTGCCGGTGACGTACGGGCCGAACGGCTTCTGCTCCTCGACGAGGTGATCGAACTCGAAGACGGACAGTCCGCAGGCCCGCAGCAGTTCCCGGGTGTCCCAGGTGACGCCCGGACGGTGCACCAGGGCCTGGCAGTCGGAGAGGCCGAGACCGATGGCACGCCCGACACCGAGGGCGGTGCGCTCGTACGGGAAGAAGCCGACGGCCTCCCCGTCCTCGTGCAGTACCGCCACCCGCGCCCCACCGCGGTACCTGCCGACTCCCCTCGCGAACTCCGGCGCCAGGAACGGGTTGGCGTAGTCGGGCGAGGAGTCCATCGCCCCGTGCCACGCCCGGCGCAGCGACTCGGTCAGTTCGTCGGGTCTGTGAATCGTGATGGCGCTCTTGGATCGCACGGCGAATGCTCCCCCCAAAAATCCCCCCAAGACGCATTCCTAGCGCCTCGCCACATTTTCCCCCATGTCGAACTATGCGGCGAGGCTCAAACGTCGCGAAACAGTACGCACGCTGTCAAGGTGCCTGCAGGAACCTTTAGCTGTGCTTGGTGCGGACTCCCGGTCAGCGCAGTGCCACGACGACGTGGCTGGCGCCGTACTGCCAGACGACGCCGACGTGCCCGAACCCCGCCTGCCTCAGCAGTCGTTGATGTGCGGACACGGACAGGCGCGCCGCGCTGTCGGCCGCAGCCGTCTTCGGCTGTCGGGGTCGGCGTCCACGCTCCGCGATGAGGTCGGTCAGCTCCGGATCCTGCTCGACTGCCGTCCACCAGGACGCCCAGTCCTCGTGGGCGAGGGCGTGCCCGCGTTCGGCGTGGCGGCGGCCGACGCAGCCGGCGAGTTCGGCGAGCCGCGTGTCGTCGTGCGGGAAGTGGTCGCCGTTGACGAGGACGCCGCCGGGCCGCAGCAGCGCCGCGAGCTGCCGGTAGACACGGTGCAGGGCGTCCACGCCGAGATAGTGCAGGGCCGTCGTCGACACGGCCGCGTCTAGCGGGCGGTCCAGCCGCAGGGCCTGCGTCCAGCCCTCCTCGCCGATCACCGCGTCCACGTAACGGGCCGCGTCCGGGTGGTGGGTGCGGGCCAGCTCCAGCAGCAACGGGTCCATGTCCACGCCCACGATGTCCGCCTGCGGCAACCGCCGGGCCAGTCGGGCCGCCAGCGATCCGGGACCGCAGCCGAGGTCGAGGACCAGCGGCGTGGCCGGGCCGCCCGTCACGGTCTGCTCGACCACGTCACCGATCACCGTGAAACGCTCCTCGCGGTCGACGGCGTACCGCTGCTGCTGGCGTTCCCAGCGCTCCACCCACCGCTCCGCCGTCGCCAGGCTCAGCCCCATCCGGTCGTGCCACCTCGCCGTCTCGCACCCGACTCACCCTGTCGGCGCCCGACACTACAAGATGGAAACGGTTCCCATTACCTCTGATGGCGGTACGTCACCCGAGGGTGGCAAGGACGGCCAGCAGTCGGTCGATCTCGTCGGCGGTGTTGTACACATGCAGGCTCACCCGCACCGACCCTGTCCTCTCCCCCGCGCTGCCCTGGCAGTGCTGGTCGGAGCGGACCATGAAGCCGTGGCTGAAGAGGACGAAGCCCAGGTCCCCGGAGTCGATGGCGTGGTGCCGGAAGGTGACGATGCCCTGGCGCCGCTGTGCGGACGCGTCGGCGGCCAGGCTGCTCTGGCAGCCGAGGATCTCGTAGGCGTCGAGGCGCCGCAGGCCGTCGGTGAGCCGGGCCGCCAGGGCGACGGTCCACTGCCCGATCCGGTCGCTGCCGGCGGTGTCCAGCCAGTCCAGGGCGGTGGCGAGGGAGGCGATGCCGACCGTGTTGGGGCTGCCGGACCAACCGCCCGGTGTGAACTCCGGGCCACGTGACTGACGGGCCCAGACCGCTCCCGTGCCGGGCAGCGCCATGGCCTTGTGCCCGGAGAAGACGACGAAGTCCACGTCCAGGTCGGCGACGGACACCGGCAGATGGCCGATGCTCTGGGCGGCGTCCAGGCAGATGACCGCGTGCGGGCCGACCGCACGGCGGATGCGGTGGATGTTCATGTTGCCGCCGTACACGTGGTGGATGTGGCTGGCGGCGACGAACCGGGTTCGCGGACCGGCCAGTTCCGTGAGCGCGGTGTGGTCGTAGTCGCCGGACGCCTGCTGGTACGGCATCGGCCGGACGCGGATGTGGACGCCCTGCCGCGCCAGTTGTCGTTGTGCCTCCAGCCAGGGCGCGATGTTGGCCTCGTGGTCGGCGACCGGGACCACGATCTCGTCGCCGTCGGCGAGGAGCCCGGGCAGCCAGTCGCGGGCGATGGTGCGCAGGCCCTCGGTGGTGCCGCTGGTGAAGTGCACGGCCGAGCGCGTCGGGTCGGGGTCGTTAAGGAACCGCCGGATCCGGTCGCGGGCCTGCTCGACCAGGGATGTGGTCCGGTTGGCCCAGGTGTAGGTGCCGCGGCCCGCGTTGGCGTTGGTCGTGGTGAGGTAGGTGTGGACGGTGTCGAGTACGGCCTGCGGCTTCTGGGCGGTGGCGGCGCTGTCCAGGTAGGCCAGTTCCGGGTGGGCGGTGATGATCGGGAACTGGGCGCGCAGGGCGCGCTGCCACTCCCGCAGCTCCTCGGTCAACTCCTCGATGACGGGCGCACCTTGGGTGTCGATCCTGGGTGTGGTCATGGGCGTCAGTCCCGTACGAGCGGTGCGCCCGCGTCGCGCCAGGCGATGACGCCGCCGGTGAGACTGCGGACGTCCGGGTGTCCCATCCGGGTCAGCAGGGCGGCGTAGCGGGCGGACTTCTCGCCGACCGGGCAGGCCAGCAGGACCGGGCGGTTGCGGCTGAACGGCAGCCCGCCGTGCAGGAGTTCCTCGAAGAGCTCGTCGACGATGTTGACCGAGCCGTCGATGTGCAGGGCCGCGTAGGCGTAGGGGCTGCGCAGGTCGACGACGAGTGGTTCTCCGGTGGCGATCCACGTCTGGGCGTCGGCGACGCCGATGGCGGGTGCCGTGCGTATCTCGGCGTCCGACAGGTCGGCCGGGGAGTTCCTGCGGCGGGGACGGCCGAAGAGGTCGGGGCGACGCTGACGGACGTAGCTCAGGTAGCTCTCCACGCGGTCGCAGACGATGAACACG
The DNA here is from genome assembly GCF_004028635.1 of Streptomyces cyaneus. GTDB lineage: Bacteria > Actinomycetota > Actinomycetes > Streptomycetales > Streptomycetaceae > Streptomyces > Streptomyces cyaneus. The sequence continues at coordinate 862,053 of NZ_RQJW01000003.1, forward strand.
GCCGACTGCCGCTGCGTCGGTTCTTCGTCGCCCGATTCCGCGTCGCCCGATCCTTCGTCGGCGGCGCGCAGTTGGCGTACGGCCCCGAAGTAGGCGGCGCCTCCGGTGGGGCCCGCCAGGATGCCGCAGCGACGGTTGAGGGTCAGCATCCCCTCGATCGCCTCGTCGGCGCTCACCGTCTCGATGGTGTCGTAGGTCCCGGGGTCGAACAGCCCCACCTCGTGCGCCTCGTCGATGGTGCGGATGCCGGGGATGAAGTCGGACTTGGCCGCGACCAGGCCGACGACCCGTACGGCGGGGTCGTGTTCGCGCAGGGCGCGGGCGACGCCTGTGGAGGAGCCGGCGGTGCCCACGCAGGCGATGAACCAGTCCGGGGCCTGGCCGTCGAGGTCCTTGACGATCTCCGGTCCGGTGCCGGCGAAGTGGGCTTCGGTGTTGCGTGGGTTGAAGTACTGGTCGGTGTGCAGACAGGTGCTGTCGGGCTCGGAGAGGGTGCGGTGGAACAGGGTGAGCGGGTCGTCGGTGGCGGTGGGGTCCAGGCACTCGCTCTGGCCGGGGAGTTCCTCGATCTGCGCGCCGAGCAACAGCAGCAGGTCCTTGATCTCCGGGATGCGCATCCGGTTGGTGACGCTCTTGAAGGTCAGGCCGTGCATGCCCGCGAGCACGGCCAGGGCCTTGGCGGTGTTGCCGCTGGACAGCTCGACGACCTGACCGCCGCCCTCGCCCGCGGCGGAGGCCGTGGCCGCGAGGTGCGGTCGTGCCATGTTCCAGGCGGCTCGGTCCTTGACCGAGCCGAAAGGGTTGAGCAGCTCCAGTTTGGCGTACAGGTCGATGTTCCTGAGGCCGTGCACGGCCGGGTCGATACGCACCAGCGGTGTGTTGCCGATGGCGTCGGTGATGCTGTCGTACCTCACTGCGCTCCCCCCACGGGTGTGGTCGGCCAGTACTGGTCGTCCAGGCACCAGCGCCATGTATCGCCCTCCTGCCAGGCGGCGACCTTGCGCGCGGAGGGCTGGTGCTGGGCACGGGTGGCGTGGAAGTCCATGCAGTAGCCGGCCGTGTTGGCGAACGCCATCAGGTCACCCGGTTCGGGGCGGCGGGGCAGGAAGACCGTGCGACGGGTGATCAGGTCGGACTCCAGGCAGCGACTGCCGAAGAGATGCACCGCGACCGGACCGGTACCGGGGTCAGGGCCGGCGCCGGCGCCTGCCGCTGTGTCTGCCCCTGCGTCTGCCTGTGTGTCTGCCTGTGTGTCTGCCGGATCCCGTGGGACGACAACCGGGTCCATGAGCACCCCGTGCTCCTCCAGCGCCACATCGTCGGCCTTGGCCGCCAGCCGTACGAGCAGGGGGCCGCCGGTCTCCGGGTCGCGCACCTCCAGCACCTTCGTCAGGGTCAGTCCGCACTGGTCGAGGAGCGCTCGGCCGGGTTCGGTGTGCAGGTCGTACAGGTGCTCCAGGAGCAGGGCGGCCAGTGGGCGGCCGCCCAGGGACGCGGCCGGGTGCGAGAGCAGTTCGTCGAGGTAGCGGGCGCCGGCGACCGGACGGTGGGCGGGGTACAGGCCGAGCGTGCCGCGCAGGGTGCCGGCTTCGTTGCGCAGCCCGTAGCCGTGGCCGCCGTACGTCAGGGGCGGGCGGGTGCCCAGCACGGCTTCGGTGAGTTCGGTCGTGTACCGATCCCATTGCCCGCCGTCCGCAAGGTAGTTGACGCCGAACCCGCCGCCGATGTCCACGCCCCGGGGCCTGAGCCCGCGGCTGCGGCACTCCTCCAGTACCCGCAGACAGCCCTCCAGCGCCGTGGCCTTCTCGGTGAGGCTCGTCGTGTCCAGGTGGTAGGCCACGCCGACCGGATCGACCACGTCGGCGTGCCGCTCGACGGCCTCCAGCAGCGGGTCCAACTCCCTTACGGCGGTACCGAATCGGCTCCGTCGGCTCAGCACCCGTACGCCGGACGCCTCGAAGCCCGACAACCGGAGCAGGATGCGGGCGCGGGGCAGGGCGTGTTTGCGTACCAGCGTGGCGAGTTGCTCCAGTTCGCCTCGCGTGTCGAGGCTGACGGTGACCGACGTACGGGCCGCCAGCCACAGGAACTCCGGGTTCTTCGGCCCGGTGGCGATGATCCGATCGGGGGTGAGGCCGGCGCCGAGGGCGTGCTGCAGCTCACCCAGCGAGGCGACGTCCACACCGGCGTCCGTGGCGGCGAGCCGCCGCAGCAGGGCGCTGGACCGGTTGGCCTTGTGGGCGAAGTACACCTGGCCGGACAGGTGGTGGGTGCCGTACACCGAGCGGAACTGCTGGAGATTGTCGGCGAGTTGGTCTGGGACGAGCATGTTCAGCGGAGACCCGAGGGCGTCGGTGAGCGTGTGCAGCAGGGCCGGGGCGTCCAGTAACGAGCGCAGCCGCGACTCCAGCCGCGGTTCGAGATACAGGGGCTGCCCACCCATGCCCAGCCCCTCCCCAGCGCTTCGGGCCCGACACTCCGGGCGCTGACGAACACTCCCCGCGATTTGCCGTATAGCTCCTTTCCCTTCCCTCCGGTGCTTTACGCCCTGTAGCTGCCCGCATGGGCGATTGCGTCAACAGACGGCCGGAAACGGTCGGGCGCCGTGGGCGCAGGCGCGACCGAGCCGGTGGATGCGGCGGTCAGCACCTGGACCACCGCACCCCCCTCGGTGTCCCCCACGCCGTCGCCGGGCCGGATCAGGAGCTGGTGACCGGCTCATCGACGCCCTCAGCCTCCCTGCCCGGCGATGTTGACCATCCAGGTGATGCCGAACCGGTCCGTACACATGCCGAAGACGTCGCCCCACATCTGCTTCTCCAGCGGCACGGCCACCGAGGCGCCCGCGGACAGCTTCTCCCAGTAGCCGCGCAGCTCCGCGTCGTCGTCGCCGCTGAGGCTCACGGAGAAGTTGTTGCCCGGCTTGTGGTCGCCCGTCGGGGTGTCGGCACCCATGAGGGTGAAGCCGCTGGGGGTCTCCAGCATGCCGTGCATGATCTTGTCGGCCATGGGGGTGTCCTGCTGGCCGTACTCACCGTAGGTGTTGAGCGTCAGGGTGCCGCCCAGGACTTCCTTGTAGAACTCCATCGCCTGCCGGGCATCACCGGCGAACGTGATGTAGGGGTTGAGACGCGAGGCCATGAATCCTCCGGGAAATGGGGTCAGAGTCCGACTCCACGGACGCTAGCGCGGGCCACTGACAATGGCCCGCGCACACGTCCACATGGCCCACGCCCCCGACTACAGGGTGCGCTCCAGGCGGTCCGCCACCAGCTTCACGAAACGCGCGGGATCCTTGGACTGGCCGCCCTCGGCGAGCACCGCCAGCGTGTGGAGCAGTTCCACGGACTCGGCGAGCTCCGTGCGGTCCTCGCGCTCCTTGTACGCCTGGTTCAGGCCCTTCACCAGCGGGTGGCCGGGGTTGAGCTCCAGGATCCGCTTGGTGCGCGGCACCTCCTGGCCCATCGCCCGGTACATGTTCTCCAGGGCCGGGGTCAGATCGTGCGCGTCGGAGACGACGCAGGCCGCGGAGACGGTGAGCCGCGTCGACAGGCGCACCTCCTTGATGTCCTCGTCCAGCTGCTCGCCCATCCAGCCGAGCAGACCGGCGTACTCCTCGGCCTGCTTCTCCCGCTCGTCGTCGGCGTTCTCGTCGCCCTTGGCGTCCAGGTCGATCTCGCCCTTGGCGACGGACCGCAGCCGCTTGCCCTCGTACTCGCCGACGGCGTCCACCCACACCTCGTCGACGGCGTCCGTGAGCAGCAGGACCTCGATGCCCTTGGCCCGGAACGCCTCCATGTGCGGGGAGTTCTCGATGCTCTGCCGGGACTCGCCGGTGATGTAGTAGATGTCGTCCTGGCCGTCCTTCATCCGCTCCACGTACTGCGCCAGCGTGGTCGGCTCGTCGTCCGAGTGCGTGGTCGCGAACGAGGACGCGGCGAGGATTGCGTCGCGGTTCTCGGAGTCGGTGACCAGGCCCTCCTTCAGGACGGTGCCGAACTCCCGCCAGAACGTGGCGTAGCGGTCGGCGTCCTTGGTCATGAACTCCTTGACCGTGGACAGGACCTTCTTCGTCAGCCGGCGCTGCATCATCCGGATGTGCCGGTCCTGCTGGAGGATCTCGCGTGAGACGTTGAGCGAGAGGTCCGCCGCGTCGACGACGCCCTTGACGAAGCGGAGGTAGGGCGGCAGCAGCGCCTCGCAGTCGTCCATGATGAAGACGCGCTTCACATACAGCTGGACGCCGCGCTTGAAGTCCCGCGTGAACAGGTCGTGCGGGGCGTGCGAGGGGATGAAGAGCAGCGACTGGTACTCGAAGGTGCCCTCCGCCTGGAGCCGGATCGTCTCCAGCGGCTCGCGCCAGTCGTGGCTGATGTGCTTGTACAGCTCGTGGTACTCGTCGTCGGACACCTCGTCGCGCGAACGCGCCCACAGGGCCTTCATGGAGTTCAGCGTCTCGGCTTCGGCCGGGCTGTCGCCGTCGCCGTCGCCGTCGCCCGCCTCCGGGACCATCCGGATCGGCCAGGTGATGAAATCCGAGTAGCGCTTGACGATCTCCCTGATCTGCCACGGGGAGGTGTAGTCGTGCAGCTGGTTCTCGGGGTCGGCGGGCTTGAGGTGGAGTGTGACGGACGTGCCCTGCGGTGCGTCGTCGGCCGTCTCAAGCGTGTACGTGGCCTCACCGCGCGACGTCCAGCGGGTCCCCTGGCTCTCGCCGGCGCGCCGGGTCACCAGCGTCACCTCGTCCGCCACCATGAAGCCGGAGTAGAAGCCGACGCCGAACTGGCCGATGAGCCCCTCGGCCCCGCCCGCGTCCTTGGCCTCCCGCAGCTCCTTCAGGAACGTCGCCGTTCCCGAGTTGGCGATGGTGCCGATGAGCTGTCCGACCTCCTCGTACGACATCCCGATGCCGTTGTCCCGCACCGTGAGGGTACGGGCCTCCTTGTCGATGTCGATCTCGATGTGCAGGTCGGACACATCGGCGTCGAGGGAGTCGTCCCGCAGTTTCTCCAGGCGCAGCTTGTCGAGCGCGTCGGAGGCGTTGGAGACGAGCTCCCGCAGGAAGACATCCTTGTTCGAGTAGACCGAGTGGATCATCAGCTGGAGCAACTGACGGGCCTCTACCTGGAACTCAAACGTCTCGGTCGGCATGGTTCGCGACTACCTCACAGGTTCAGTCACCGGAACTGGTCGCAGTCACTGTAAGACACGAGGTCTGCGCGGAGTGCCGCGGTGCGGGACAAGGCTGTTCAGACGAGGTGGGCGAAGACCACCAGGTTCGCGGTGTAGTCCCTGACCTGCCGGTCGTAGTCCCCGGCGCAGGTGATGAGCCGGACCTGGGCCCGCGGGGTGTCGCCGTACACACGCCGGCTGGGGAAGTCGTCCTTGTCGAACATCTCCACGCTGTCGATCACGAAGGACGCCCTGCGCCCGTCGGCCCTCGCGATCTGGAAGCGGTCCCCCTTCTCCAGCTCGCTCAGGTTCGCGAACACCGCGGCGGACGTCGCCGTGTCCACGTGCCCGGCGACGATCGACGTGCCCGCCTCACCGGGGGACGCGCCCTTGGCGTACCAGCCGACGAGGTTGGTGTCGTGGGCCGGTGGGGGCTGGAGCTGGCCCGAACTGCCGATGGCGAGGTCGGTGAAGGGGGCGTCGACGGAGATCTTGGGGATGAGCAGCCGGGTCGGCCGGGACCGGGGCAGGTGCTTGCCCGCATGTCGGGAGGCGGGCGAGGACGACTCGTCCGCCGGTGGGGCGTGCGGTTCGACCACGGGTGGTGCGTGCGGCGCGAAGCGGGCTTCGGGCGCCTCGTCCCGGCCGCCCGGCAGGGTCACCATCAGCACCATGACGGCGATCGCGCTCCAGAACAGCACCGCGGCTGCGCGCCTTATCCGCCGTGAGGCCACGGAACCGGCATCGCAGAGGGCCGGGTCGGCATCGGGGGAAGAGGAACGGCCGGCGGCCATCGGGCACCACCTCACTCGGGCACGGCAGCGGACACAACAGGCGGGAGGTCGAGCGGGGCCGCCGCGACGCGCGGCGCACGTGCGGCGGCCACAGCGGTTATGTGGTCAGGCATGGGTCAGGCCACGGTTCCCGATGCCTTCTTGCGACGCAGCGTGTACAGGCCGGTGCCGGCGACCGCCAGCGCGGCGAGCCCAGCGGTGGTGACACCCGGCGAGGCGAGGCCGCCGCCTCCGGTGTGCATCCCTCCGTGCGGCTTGCCGTGGTCGTCACCCCAGGAGTCCTTGCCGTGGTCACCGCCCCACGAGTCCTTCTCGTGGTCGTCTTCCTTCCAGGACCCCTTGTCGTGGTCGCCGCCCCAGGAGTCGCCGTCGTCCTTGCTCCGGTAGCTGTCCGGGTCGTGCTTGGGGTCCTTGGCGCCGCCCCAGTCGTCGTCGTTGTTCACGGCGGCCAGTGCTCCACCCCCGGTATGCACCCCGCCACGAGGCTCCTCGTGCTTGCTCTCCTCGTCGTGCTTACCGCCGTCCTCGTGCTTGCCCCCGTCGTCGTGCTTGCCTTCCTTGTCGGGCTTGGGGTCCTTGGACCCGCTCCAGTCGTGGTCCTCGTCGGTCACGGCGGCCAGCGCTCCGCCACCCGTGTGCACCCCGCCGCGAGGGTCCTCGTGCTTGCTCTCCTCGTCGTGCTTACCGCCGTCCTCGTGCTTACCGCCGTCGTCGTGCTTGCCTTCCTTGTCGGGCTTGGGGTCCTTGGACCCGCCCCAGTCGTGGTCCTCGTCGGTGACGGCGGTCAGCGCTCCGCCACCCGTGTGCATCCCGCCGCGAGGCTCGTCGTGCTTGCCCTTCTTGTCGTGCTCCTTGCTGTAGGAATTGTCTTCGTGGTCCCAGTCACCCGCCGTAACGGCGTAGGCTGCGGGTGCGATCGCCAGTGCGGCCGTGGCCGTCGCGGTGGCGAGCAGCATGCGGACAGAGCGCATAGGTGAATCCTTCCGTCACGGCCTGGGCGGCTGACGCTTCATCACCACTGGAGCCAGACCTTGACGTGATCCACCGTCAGCCATTCCCTCCGGTCGCACCATTCAGGGCGTTCACACGGGTTACGAGCACACCCCGACGGCCGTATGCCGCCACCCCCCTCCCAGTGGAAAAGCCGCTTTGACCTGCGGAGGTTTACGTCGCCCGGAAGTGGTGAGACGCGGGGGATGTCTCAGCACACCGTCGCAGCCGCTACTCCCGAAAGACGCGCCACGCCGCTGTCACCTGCGTCTTCGAAGCAGCGGGACGACTTCTTCGACAACGCCAAATACGCGGCGATCGTGCTGGTGGCTGTGGGCCATGCGTGGGAACCGCTGCGGGACGGCAGCCGGACCGTCAGCGCGCTGTACATGCTCGTGTACGCCTTCCACATGCCGGCCTTCATCGTCGTCTCGGGATACTTCTCCCGCGGCTTCGACGGCCGCCCGGAACGTCTCAAACGCCTGGTGACCGGTCTCGTCGTCCCGTACGTCGTCTTCGAGACGGCGTACACCCTGTTCACCCGGTGGACCGACCAAGAGCCGGACCGCCCGATCAGCCTGCTGGACCCGCTGTATCTGACGTGGTTCCTGGCGGCGCTGTTCCTGTGGCGGCTGACCACCCCGCTGTGGCAGCGGGTGCGCCTGCCGGTGCCGCTCGCGCTCGTCGTGGCGATGCTGGCCACCCTCTCGCCGTCCATCGGCAACGACCTCGACCTTCAGCGCGCCCTGCAGTTCCTGCCGTACTTCGTGCTGGGTCTGTCCCTGAAGCCGGAGCACTTCCGGCTGGTCCGCCGCCGCTCGGTGCGGATCGCGGCGGTGCCCGTGTTCGCGTGCGCGTTCGTCGTGGCGTACTGGGCCGTGCCACGGATGACCGGCGGCTGGTTCTACCACCGTGACAGCGCCGAGGAACTGGGCGCGCCCCCCTGGACCGGGGTCGTGATGACACCGCTCCTGTTCGTCTGCTCGCTGGTCCTGGTGGCCTGCTTCCTCGCCTGGGTGCCCGGGCGGCGGATGTGGTGCACCGTGCTGGGTGCGGGGACGCTGTACGGCTATCTGCTGCACGGCTTCGTCGCCCAGGGCGCCAAGTTCTGGGGCTGGTACGACCCCGCCTGGGTACAGCGCCCGCTCGGCGCGGTCGTCGTCACCGTCGTCGCCGCCGTGGTCGTGACCCTGCTGTGCACACCGCCCGTCCGGCGCGTCCTGCGCTTCGTGGTGGAGCCGGACATGAGGTGGCTCTTCCGGCGGGACGCGCCGGGTACGGCGGAACCGGGCCGCGATCGGGCCGCCGTACGCGGATGACCTCCGCGTCAGCTCTCGTGTACCAGCCCGGCGATGTGTGCGATGACCGTGTCGAGGATGTCGTTCCAGGCCGCCTCGTCGCCGAGCACGAGGAAGTTGAGGGTCAGCCCGTCGGTCATGGCGGCCAGGTAGCGGGCCAGGACGGGGACGGGCACCTGGAGCCGGAGGCCCATGGTGTGGCGCAGCTGGTCGATGAGCTCGGCGTAGGTGTCGGCGTAGAGCTCGTACTGCCGTCGGGCCAGATGCTCGAAGCCGGGCTGGCGCAGGGCGTACTGGGTCAGCTCGTAGGTGAGCATGTGCTCGTCCGGGTGGGCGCGCACATGGTCCCAGTACGCCTGGAAGCCGGCCCGGACGGTTTCCTCCAGGGTGGCTCTGGGGCGGATGGCCTCCTTCACGACCGTCACGTAGTGCTCGGTGATGGTCGTGATGACGGACTCGATCAGCTCCTGCTTGGAGTCGAAGCAGTAGTGGAAGACGCTCAGCGAGACGCCTGCCTCGGCGGCGATGGACCGGGTCGTCGTCCTGGGGACGCCGTCCCGGGTCATCGCCCTGATCGCCGCTTCGGTGAGCTGTCGCCGCCGCTCGGCGGACGGCAACCGTGCCATGGAGCCCCTCTCGTGGGTGTCAGTTGCTGTGGACGCCGACCTCGTAGAGGGAGTAGCCCCAGTCGGTGCCGCGGTCCAGCCCCTGGATGCGTACATACCTGGCCGGGGTGCCGGTGAACCTGGCCGTGTCCAGGCCGCCGTCGCCGGATGTCGTGGACCAAGCGGTCCGCCAGTTCACGCCGTCGGTGGAGAGCTCGATGCGGTACGCCTTGCCGTACGCGCGCTCCCAGTCGAGGGTGATCCGCTTGACCAGGTGCGTGGAGCCGAGGTCGACCTTGTACCACTGGTCGTCGTTCCAGTCGCTGGCCCAGCGGGTGCCGCCGTCGCTGTCGACGGCCCGGTTCGGCTGGTAGCTCGTGAACAGGCTCCACTCCGAGGAGCTCGCCGATGTGGTCGTGCCGCTCGCGAGGTTCACGCCGGCCTGGTGGGTCTCGGAGGCGGCCCAGGTGTCGAGGTAGGACTCGGCGCCCCGGAAGAGGTCGTCGACCACGTCCTGGCCGCCGACCCGGCGGATGTCCTCGATCCAGTCCGGGACGAGGCCGTAGTGGGCGGCGCCGTCGGTGTTCAGGTCCCAGGTGCGCTCGCCGGTGGTCTGACGGTCGATGACGGAGCCGCCGTCGACGCTCTTGAAGGGGTACGTGACCTTGTTCGGGGCGTCCGCTCCGCGCGGTCCCGGCCAGCCGCCGACGCCGTTCATGTCGGTGCCGTAGCCGTAGCCCACGCCGTACTTGTCGCGCAGGGCCTCTGTGCGCTTCGCCTCCGCGATGAAGCCCTCGGAGCCGTGCATGTACTGGGCGACGAAGCCGCCGAGGCCATAGACCCGTTCGGTCCAGTCCAGGTCCATCCAGCTGTGCGAGGAGAGGACGCCGGGGTAGGACGCGGACTCGAAGATGTCGAGCACCCGGCCGGTGGCCTTGACGCTCATGTGGTCGATCTCCAGCATCATCTTGCGTTTCATCATGCCGCGCACGGCGTACTCGCCGAGCTCGGTGAGCCCTCGGACGTTGCACTGGGCGTCGGCGCTGTACGAGGGGACCTCCTCGCCCGCCGGGAGCTTCTCCTCGGCTGCGGCCGCCGTCGCGTTGCCGATGGGGTTGTCGTGCTGCGGGCCCGTGCACTTCTCGGTCTTCCAGTAGGTGCCGGTCGACAGGAACTGCCCGACGTTGATGGCCGTTCCGAGTGAGCCCGAGTCGAAGCGGACCCCGCACAGCGCGTTGTCGAACTTGTGGCACAGGAACATGCTGCGCACGCCCAGCGCGTACAGCTCGTCCAGGCCCTTGTCGATGTCGGCCTTGCTGCACTGCGCGATGTCCAGGATCTGCTTGCAGCCGAAGGGCTCCGAGGTCTCGACCCCGAGGATGACCGCCAGCTTCCCCTGCTCGATGACCTGCCGGGCCTGGGCGCTGTCGGTGACGATCCGGAACCAGCCCTTTCCGGTGCCGCCGTACATCTTGTCGATGAAGGCCTGCATGTCGTACGTCAGCTTGGCCTGCAGCCGGATGGACGTCATCTCGTCGCAGCTGCGGTCCTTGAAGAAGTACACGGAGCAGATGACGCCGTTGGTGACGAGGTCGTTGACGAGCACGCGCTGGCCGCCGCGCCAGGCCCGCTCCACCCAGGCGTAGTAGTTCTGCTGGTGGGTCAGCGAGTCGTGGGCGGGCCAGTCCTTGAAGGTGGGCCAGCCGACCGGGTCGTGCTTGCCGTCACCGCCGTTGGTGATGAAGTCGAAGACCGCGAGCGAGCCGTCGGGGTAGTGCTCGGGGCAATCCTTGAGGGCGTCGGCGACGCCCTGCTCAGAGAACGGCTTTCCGCAGATCAGACGGCCGCCGAAGGCCTCGTTGGAGAAGATGTGGTCGTGCGCGTCCACGAAGCCGCGCACCTCGCCCTTGGCGTCGGTGCCGGTGAAGGGCTCCCCCATGACATTGATCTGAGAGTCCGGCGCGGGCCGTGCGGTCGGGTTCCACCAGTCGGTTCCGGCCGCCGAACTCGGTGTGGGACCGAGCGCGATGGACAGGACAAGCAGGAGGAGCGACACAACGGTGACGTTCTTGCGTCTGCGGTACGGGCGTCCGGCACTGGTCACAGCCCTGGTCCCTCGGTCGGCGGGATGGCGGGGTCGGCTTGTCATGACCTCGCAAGATGTGCGACGAGGATGGCCACTACCGCTGTACGAGTCAAGAGTCCGGGACAGATGACCTACTGCGCGGTAGTGATTGAACTGTTGACGGGGAGTCGGTTCACGCCGTGTGGGTGACCCGGATCTTGGACTGGCCGTGCGGGAGCTTCTCCCAGTCCGCCATGAAGCGGGCCCGCAGGCCGTGCTTCTCCGCCAGCGCCAGCAGGGTCTCGGTGCGGTAGTAGAAGTCCTCCCGCAGGACGTGGTGTTCCTCGCCCTCGGTGCGGTCGAAGGTGAAGTCGAACCAGCCGCCGGGTGCCAGTACCCGGCCGACGTTGGCCAGGCACTCCTCGATGACCGTCAGCGGCGAGTGCGAGAACACGCTGTGCGCGTGCACCACGTCGAAGTGGGCGTCGGGCAGGAACCGCAGCGTCAGGTCACGCACCGGGGTCAGCGTGGGGAGTCGCTGCTGCAGGCCCATCTCCACGACGGTGTCCTGCGCGGCGAAGAGGATGTCGGGTGAGATGTCGATGCCGTAGTAGTTGCCGGGGTCGAGGTGGCGGATGAACCGCCAGCCGCCCCGCAGGTTGCCGCACCCGATCTCCAGCATCCGGTGCTCGGGGCGCAGCCCGTGGCCGAGCAGGTAGTCGAACTGCATCGCCCCGAGGGCCAGCCACCGCTCACGGCTGTGGCTGCCGACCGCCGCGTCCGGGTCGGCCCGGGTGTCGGAGCGCATCACGGCGCGGTAGTAGGAGACGTGGTCCGGGTGCCGGCGGCGCAGCCACATGTCCCGGGCGGTGCGGGCCAGATGGCGGGGCACGCGGTCGGGGTGACGCAGGGCGTAGGCGAGTCGGTGGCCGAGGGCCGCGCGGTTGGCGGTGAGGTTCTTGGCCGGCATGTGGATCGTGCCTCCCTGGGGGCGGGTACCACCGAGGATGCTCAACCCGGGGGCGCGGCGCCACAGACGGGGGCCGGCGGACATGACAGTTCGTCATCGGTTACCGCGTCCGCTGTGCGGTTCGACCGGGGCGACAGGACCACGAGGGGGGATGCTGGAAGCCGGATGCCGATCGTATGTGCTCTCGCCGTTCTCGCCGCCGCGAACCTGCTCAACAACTGGCTCGCGCGGAGCCCCGCCCTGTACGTGGTCATCTGCGTGGCCGCGACGGCGGTCCTGCTGCTGATCGCCCGCTGGGACGGTCTCACCCTCGCCGAACTGGGGCTCGACGCGGCGGCGATGCGTCGGGGACTGCGGTGGGCTCCCGTCCTGGTCGGAGTCGTTCTCCTCGTCCTGCTGCTGCTCCTTGCCGTGCCGGCCGGGCGCGAGGCGTTCCGGGACGCCAGGGCGGCGGACCTGTCCCTGGGACGGATGCTGTGGGGAGCGCTGGTGCGGGTGCCCTTCGGGACCGTGCTGCTGGAGGAGACGGCCTTCCGTGGCGTGCTGTGGGCCATGATCAGGCGGCGGCGCGGCACGGCCTGGGCCACCGGCGTGTCGTCGCTGCTGTTCGGGTTCTGGCACCTGATGCCGTCCCGCGGGATCAACCGCTCCAACGCCGCGGTCGGCTCCGTCTTCGGCGACGGCCCGGCCGGCGTGGCACCGACCGTGGCCGTGGCGATCGCCGCCACGGCCGTCGCCGGGGTCGTGTTGTGCGAGCTGCGGCGCCGCTCCGGCAGCCTGTTGGCGCCCATGGCCCTGCACTGGGCCGTCAACAGCCTCGGTTACGCGTTCGCCTGGGCGGCGGCCCGCTGGTGGCTCGACAGCTGAACCGTCAGAAATTGATCATGTGACCGGCGAGGCCGTGCACCGCTTCCTTGACCGCCTCGCCGAGGGTCGGGTGGGCGTGGACGTTGCGGGCGACCTCGTGGACGGTCAGGTCCCACTGCTGGGCCAGGGTCAGCTCGGGCAGCAGCTCGGTGACGTCGGGGCCGATGAGGTGGCCGCCCAGGAGTTCGCCGTACTTGGCGTCGCTGATCAGCTTGACGAAGCCGGTCGCGTCGCCGAGGCCGTGCGACTTGCCGTTCGCGGTGAAGGGGAACTTGGCCACCTTGACGTCGTGGCCGAGCTCGCGGGCCTGTGCCTCGGTGTAGCCGAAGCTGGCGATCTGCGGCTGGCAGTAGGTGGCGCGCGGGATCATCACATAGTCCAGCTCCATCGTCTCGGCGTCCGCGATGGTCTCGGCGGCGATGATGCCCATCGCCTCGGCGGCGTGCGCGAGCATCAACTTCGCCGTGACATCGCCGATGGCGAAGATGTGCGGGACCGAAGTGCGGCAGCGGGCGTCGACGTCGATCGCGCCGCGCTCGGTGACGGTCACGCCGGTCTTGTCCAGGCCGTAGCCCTCGACGTTCGGCTGGAAGCCGATCGCCTGGAGCACCTTGTCGGCCTCCAGGACCTGCTGGGCGCCGTCCTTGCCGGTGACGGTGACGCGCACCTGCTCGCCGGACTCGTCGACGGTGTCGACGCGCGTGGAGGTCAGCACGTCGATGCCCAACCGGCGGTACTGCTTGGCGAGTTCGGCGGAGACCTCGGCGTCCTCCAGCGGGGCCATCCGGTCCAGGAACTCGACGATGGTGACCTTCACGCCGTAGTTGTGAAGGACGTAGGCGAACTCGACGCCGATCGCGCCGGCGCCTGCGATGACGATCGACCCGGGCAGTTCCTCGGCCAGGATCTGCTCCTCGAACGTGACCACGCGCGCGCTGCGCCGGGTGCCCGGAAGCAGCTTGGGCGTGGCGCCGGTGGCGATGATGCAGTGCTCGAAGCCGATGGTGCGGGTCTCGCCGTCGTAGCCGGCCACCTGGAGGGTGTGCGGGTCGAGGAAGGTGCCGCGGCCGTCGATCTCGGTGATCTTGTTCTTCTTCATCAGGTAGTGGACGCCCTTGACCCGGCCGTCGGCGACCTTGCGGCTGCGGCGGAACGCCTCGCCGAAGTCGAAGGTGACCTGCCCGTCCACCTTGATGCCGAAGGTCTTCGCCTCGCGCGTGAAGATGTGCGCCAGCTCGGCGTTGCGCAGCAGCGCCTTGCTGGGGATACAGCCCACGTTCAGACAGACGCCGCCCCAGTACTTCTCCTCCACGACCGCCACCCGCTTGCCCAGCTGGGCGGCGCGGATGGCGGCGACATAGCCGCCGGGGCCCGCTCCGAGGACCACGACATCGAAGCGCTCGTCCTGCTCGACCATGGGGACTGTTCCTTCCTGAGGGTGACGTCCTGCTCTGCTGGTGCCGTGCGCTGCCAGGGTCTGGCATACGGCTTCTTCCAGCATGACCGCATCCACGAAGTTGTGTGGGGATGTGGGAGCGTGACGACGATCTCAGGTGGCGAGTGCTCCGGCGGTCAGCCGAGGCACACGAGGTTGAGCACGCAGAGCTGCGCCGGTGAGGTCTCCTCAGGTGCGGGGCTCGCCGGTGACGTGGACGTTCCGGTGTCCGAGCCGGTGCCCGAGCCCTCGGTTGCCGTGGGCGTCGGAGTCTGCTGCTGCTCGGCCGCCGTACCGCTGCTGTCGTCGGAGTCGGCTCCTGCGGGGGCCGGGGGGACGGTCTGCGTCTGCGGGACCCCGGTCGCCGCGGGGCTCGGAGTGGAGGCCACGTCCGGTCGGGTGAACTGCCGCGTGGTGTGCGGCGCGGTGACGGGCACCCGCGCGGCGTTGGTCGGGGACGGCTTCGAAGTGGACTCGGAGGTGCTCGGGGCTTCGCGGGTGTCCCGCGGAGTGGACGCCGGACGGGTGAGCTCCGTGGCCTGCTGCTCCGCGGCCGTGTTCGGATTCTCCGGCGCGGTGGCCGCCAGGGCCTTGTCGGAGGACCCGCGATCCATCGCCGAGACGGTCAGGCCGCCTCCGACGAGGGCTACGGCGGTCGCGACGACGGCCCGGCGCTGGTTCTTCTTCCAGCGGGCCCGCTGGCGACGCCGCGCCGCCCGGCCCTGCGGGGCGGCGGGGACGCCGTCCAGATCGGCAGGGACACCGTCCAGGTCGGCGGCCGGGGCGATGGGCGCCGTCTCGTCCATGCCGGCGGCCGGCGCCGCCTCGTCCCGGAAATAGCCGTCGTACCAGGTGTCGTCGGCGGGGGCCTGCCACGCCGTCGCCCCGGTCGCCGCCGCACCCGGCAGGGTCGACACGGGGGGACCCGCTACCGCGGAGGGAGCGATGTCCGGGGCGTAGGCGCCGCACCCGGGGCACACGAGGGCCCCGTTGAGATGCCGTCGGCACGAGGAGCAGTAGTCCATCTGCGGTCTTTCCGTTAGCGCGCGGGATCGAACGGGCTGAACGCTAACGAGGCTTTGGACAGGCTGTGTGCAGCCCAAGTGATGCTCCTGCGCAGATGTCCCAGGAAGTGTGTGTGAACCATGACCCGCTCAGAGTTCACAGCACCCCTCGCGGCGCATACGGCGGCTCACCTCCAGCCACTCCTCGGCGGCCCGCCGCTCTGTGGCGGCGTCGGAGGCGTCGGAGGCGTCGAACTCGTCGACCAGGTCCGCCTGTTCGAAGAGGACGCCGCCGCGAAGGACCGCCACCGTGCGGATGAGTGTGGCGAAGTCGGTGAACGGGTCGCCGTCCACGACCGTGAGATCGGCGAGCTTGCCCTCCTGCACCGTGCCCAGGTCGGCGTCGGCACCGAAGACACGCGCGGGCAGCACTGTGGCGGTGCGCAGTGCCTCGGCCGGTGACAGTCCGGCGCGGTGCAGGGCGCGCAGGGCCAGGTGCAGGTGCAGCCCGACCGGGACGATCGGCTGGTCGGTGCCGAGCGCGACCAGGCCGCCGCCCGCGAGGATCCGCCGGTAGACGTCCATCTCCCGCCCCAGCGTGGCCAGTTGGGCGTCGGTGGGCGGCTGGCCGGCCTGCTGGCGGACGAGCGCGGTGTCCCACGGCGGCATGAGCGCGGTGACGCGCGGGTCGTCCGCCAGCGCGGGGTCGGCGCCGAGCAGGGCAAGCGCGGTGAACGGGGTGGCGACGAGGTGGAAGTCGGTGGCCGTGTAGATCTCCTCGACGTCCTGGTAGGCGCGCCCCGTCGCGGAGGTGGCGTGCCCGAACTCCAGGCGCTGCGTGGCCTGCAAGTGGGTCGTCACATCCTGGCCCAGTTGCACACCCGGGCTGCACAGATGGCTGCCGCTACGCACCCCGAGCCGCTGGTGCCCGAAGTCCGCGGCCTCCTTCATCACCCACCCCGGGGCCCGTACGTACGTCTTCACGAAGTCCCAGTCCAGCGCGGCCCCGCGCGCCAGCGAGCGGTGCAGGCCCTCGCGGGTGCGGTGGGCACGGCCCATGCTGTAGGCGACTCGCGCCCCGTCGAGGAGTTCGCCGGTGGTCAGCAGCCGGGGTCCGGCGAGAGCACCGGCGGCGACCGCCTCCCGGATGCGGGCCTGCTCGTAGGCGAAGCCGCCCAGCGAGACGGCCGTCGTGATGCCGTACGCGAGTTGCAGCGCGCTCTGGCGGCCGCCGTACGTGGTCTGCCAGGGGTGGGTGTGCGCGTCCCACAGGCCCGGGATCACGGTGCGGTCGCTCGCGTCGACGCGGTGTGCGACGGCGCGACCGGTGCGGTGCGGGGACACCTCCGCGACACGCCCGTCGCGGATCACGACGTCGATGTCCTCGCGGACGTCCGGACCGGTTCCGTCCCAGAAGCGGCCCGCGTGCACGACCGTGTCCGCCGGGCGCGGTCTGCGGTAGTCCAGCGGGACGCGGACGGTACGGGTTTTGGCACTGCCGACGTCGATCAGACGCAGGGTGCCCGCGGAGAGGTAGAGCAGGGTGCGGGCGTCGGCGGACCAGGACGGGTGGTCGGCGGGTTCGGTGGTGAGCCGGCGGGGCTCGCCGTCCGGGGTGCCGTCGGCCCGTACGGGCAGCAGCCACAGCGCCGACTCGGCGATTACGGCCATCCAGCGGCCGTCCGGGGACCAGACGGGGCCGGAGTCGTAGCGGTCGGAGAGCGAGGTGTGGGGGGCGAGGGCGTGCAGGGTGGCTGTCGCGGTGGTCGTGTCGACGACGCGGATGAGGTTGTAGCCCTCGCGGAAGCGCTGGTTGAGGCGGTTGCGGTCGCACAGTGCCAGGTAGCGGCCGTCGGGCGACCAGCTGGGGCGGCCGGGCAGCCCGCCCGCGCCGAGCGGTGCTGCGAGGACGCGTTCGGTTCCGTCGGGCAGGTCACGCACCACGAGGTTGCCGGACATGTCGAGGCAGGCCAGTCGCGTCCCGTCGGGCGACAGGGAGGGGAAGACCCGGCCGCCCTCGGCGAGCACGGTCTCCTCGCCGGAGCCGAGGTCACGGCGTCGTACGGCGAACAGTCCGTCGCGGTCGTCGGCGTACACCAGCGCCGTACCGTCGGGCGTCCAGGTCGGGGCCAACACATAGCGGGTGGTGGGGACTTGCAGGATCTTGCGGGGTGTGCGGCCTCCTGTCGTGCCGGCGGTCCACAGCGCGTTGAGCGCGGCGAAGGCGACACTGCGGCCGTCCGGTGACAGGGCGGGCAGGTGCAGCGCGCGGACGGGGCGGATGCCGGCGCCGTCGAAGTCGTACGCCTTTGCGCGGTAGCGAGGGCGGTTCACGGGGAGCGCGGCCGTGAACGGGATCTCCTCGGCGCTGCCCGGCGCGTCCGGATCGACCAGGCGGAAGTGTCCGTCGACCGTGAGGAGCAGCCGCTCACCGTCCGCCCAGCGGGGCGGCGCGGGGAGGAGATCGCCCTCTACGGCGACCTGTTTCCCGTCCACCACAAGCGTGCAGGAGGCCGCGGGTGAGGCCGTGGTGCGCAGGTGGGCGAGGCGCCCCGCCGGTGAGACGGCGGGGGTCATGAGTTGGGCGCCGGAGTCGTCGGTGTGCTCGGTGGTGACCGGGCCCGTACCGTCGGCGGCCACCGACGCGATGGTGGTCGCGCGCAGAGTGCCCGTCGCGGTGACGGCGGCCCGCACGAAAAGCACCCGCTCCCCGTCGGGCGACCACGCCGGGTCGAAGTCCTCCCATCGGGCATCCCGCTCGGGGCCCTGCTGTTCCGCGCCCTGCTGTCCGGGGCTCTGCTGTCCGGGGCGCCCGGTGAGCCGGGTCAGCGCGCCGGTGCGCACGTCCACGACCCAGATGCGGTACGGGGCGCCGGTCACGGTGTCGCCGCCGCGCTCGGAGGCGAACGCGATGCGGGTACCGTCGGGCGACCAGGCGGGGCCCCGGTCGTCCCACGGTCCGTCGGTGAGCTGCCGCAGGCCGGACCCGTCGGGCCGCAGTGTCCAGAGGTGGAAGCCTCCGCCGCGGTAGGCGCACACGACGAGACGGCTGCCGTCGGGCGAGAACTGCGGGCGCGTGGGTTCGAGTCCGGGCGGGGTGAGCGGGACGGCGGTGCCGCCCTTGCGCGGGACGGACCAGAGCACGTTCTGGATCTCGGCGACCAGCCGGTCACCGGACGGGGCGAGGGTCGCGGAACCGCCGGTGGCGGCGGTGAAGGAGAGGGTGGTGGCCGCACCGGAGGCGGCGGTCGCGAGCGGCGTACCGGCGGTGGCGAGAGCAGTGGTGGAGACGGTTGCGGTGGCGGTGGCCCGGAGGAATCTGCGGCGGGAGAGCGGGCCGAGAGGGAAGGGGGCGGCGGTGTCTTCGGTGTCCAAGAGGGCTCCCAGTGCGCGGAGTTGGCGGGTCGGACGGGAGAGACCACTGGTGGCAACGTACGGGGCGAAGCCCGGTTACGGCTCCCGTCCCGGCGTTTCTCGGCCGTTCTTCGTGCCGGCTAGACCAGAAAGAGCAGTTGGACGGCGACGAGTACGTCGATGACGCCGCACCACTCGGCGAACGTACGGGAGACGACCTTGTCGAGCCTCAGGTGCACGAAGTCCCATATGCCGTGGCAGAACCAGCCGGCTGCCAGCAGATAGCGGCCCAGGTCCGGATCCGCCGTCAGGCCGGCCAGCGCGAGCCCGCAGAAGAGGAGCGCGCCCACGGCCTGCACCCCGAACGCGGCCCGTCCGTGCGGCGTTCCGCGGACGGCTCCCCAGGCCAGGAGGACGAACGACAGGGCGATGAGGACCGTCGAGGGGGCGATCACGTCCTGGAAGGGGAGGGCGAACACGGCCACCAGGCCGGCCCCGAGCACCGGCCAGGTGGCCTGCGGCTTCCCGATCTGGTTGACGAGCAGATAGATCAGGGGCAGCAACGGCAGGGTCTCGCCGAAGCCGCCGACCGCGTCGGCCACGTCCTCGGAGCCGGACGCGATCACGTTGAGGGTGACGACCACGAGAGCGAGGGCCGTGGGCCAGCGCCGCCTGAGCACGGCGGCCGGGTGCGGGCGGCCCGCCGTCGGGTGAGTGTGGGGTGCCTGCATGACGGCTCTCCTTCGGTACCGGGGCGGGGTATCCGCCGACACCTCCAGACTGGGCCGTGGCGAAGTCCGCCAGTAGTGCCGAACCCCCATGCGCAGGCGTGGAGTTGTCACGTCCTCGCATGACATTTGTCATGCGGCCTGGGCCACAATGACCGGATGGGGGACGGATCGATCGATCACGGGGCGGCGGGGCTGACGAGTCTGCGTCGCTACACGTGGTGGACCGTGCCGGGCATGACCGCGTGTGTCCTGGCCGTCTTCGTCGGCGAGTGGGTCCTCGACGGCGACGTCCCGCTGTGGGCCCGCGTCCCGGCCGCCGCCGCGCTGACGGTCGAGGTGTGGGCGAGCGTCGTACTGCTGAGCCGGCGACTGGCGCTCCTGCCGGTGACCGACACGCACCCCGGCGGACCGCCCGCGGGCCTGCTGATCCCCGCCGCAGGGGCCGGAGTTGTGCTGGCGGCACTCCCCCTCGCCCTGCGCGACTACGGGCTGTGGCCGGTCGCGCCCGCCCTGGTGGTCGCGATCCTCGCGACGTACCTCCCACCGCACCGCAGACGCCTGCTGATCGCGGGCGCCGTGGCCCTCGCACCGCTGCCCGGGGGCCTGGTCAGCCTGGTCGAGAAGGACGGTGAGTTGGCGTACGCCGCGCTGTTCCCCGCCGGGCTGGTCGCCTTCACGGCTTGGGTGACGCTCGGCCCTCTGTGGGCCTGGGACACGGCACGGCGACTTGACGAGGCGCGGCGACTGGAGGCGGAGCTGGCGGTCAAGGAGGAGCGGCTGCGGTTCGCCGCCGACCTGCACGACATCCAAGGCCATCACCTCCAAGTGATCGCGCTGAAGGGCGAGTTGGCGGCTCGGCTCGTCGAGCTGGACCCGGCGCGTGCCGCCGCGGAGTTGAAGGAGATACGGCGGCTGGCGGCGGACGCCCTCAGCGACACCCGGGCCGTGGTGCAGGGGTACCGTCGAACGACGCTGGAGGACGAGATCACCAACGCGACGCGGGTGCTGGCCGCCGCCGACATCGACGCGCGGATGGCCGTCGACCCCGGTGCCGCGGCCACCCGCCTCACGGACTCCGCCCGCCACCTCCTCGGTCTGGTGATGCGGGAGGCCACCACCAACGCGCTCCGGCACAGCCGGGCCGGGCACGCCGAGGTCGACTACCGGATCGCGGGCGGTTTCGCCCACCTGCGGGTGAGCAACGACGGCGCCGAGGAGCATCCCGCCGCCCTGGAGGGCACGGGCCTGCGCACCCTCGCCGAACGGCTGGAGGCGGCCGGCGGCGAGCTGACCTGGAATCGCGACGGTGACCGCTTCGAGGTCGCGGCCGCGCTGCCCACCAACTCGGCGAACCCATCGCAATCGCCGAACCCCGAGGACGGAGCATCCCGATGATCCGCCTGCTGATCGCCGACGACGAGGACCTGCTCAGAAGCGCGCTGGCCGCCCTGCTCGCGCTGGAGCCGGACCTCACCGTCGTCGCCGAGGCGGCCACCTCCACCGAGGCGGTACGGCTGGCCCGTGAGCACCGCCCCGACATCGCCGTCCTCGATCTGGAGATGCCGCCCACCGACGGGCTGCGCGCCGCCGAGGAGATCCGGGCCGAACTGCCCACGCAGATCGTCATGGTGACGCGGCACGCCCGGCCCGCGGTGCTGCGCCGGGCGCTGGCCGCAGGCGTACGCGGCTTCGTCCCCAAGACGACCCAAGCGGCCCGACTGGCCGAGATCATCCGCGATATCGCCGACGGGCGCCGCTACGTCGACCCGGACATCGCGGCCTCCGCACTGACCGAGGACGACTGCCCCCTCACCGACCGTGAGCTGGAGGTCCTGCGTGCCGCCCGCACCGGCGCGTCGATCGCCGAGATCGCCACCGAGGTCCACCTCGCCCCCGGCACAGTCCGCAACTACCTCTCCGCGGCCATGTCCAAGCTGGGCACCCCGACCCGCCATGCGGCCGCGCACCGGGCCTGGGAGCAGGGCTGGATCTGAGCCGCTCCTGACCAGATCCAGGCAGGAACCAGGCCAGAACCAAGCCGGAACCAGGCCAGATCTAACGCCTCTCCCCCACCGGAGGTTTCACGGCGGCCCCGGAGCCCGCTTCCTCGGCACCGCTACAGCGCCGGCCGCGGCGGCCGCGAGGAGGCGGCGGAAGGTGGGGCATTCCATGTGGCTCGGCGCCGGGCAGGCCGCGGCGTGGCGCAGGGAGTCCCGCAGGACGCCCAGTTCGCGGATCCTTCGGTCCAGCTCCTCCGCCTTGGTCGAGAGCATCTCCCGGTCGATGCGCGGCCGCCCGTCCGGAGCGAACATGTGCGCGATCTCGTCGAGCGAGAAGCCGGCGGTCCGGCCCATCGCGATCAGCGCCAGGCGCTCCAGCACGCCCGGATCGTACTGGCGGCGCAGCCCCCGTCTGCCGGTGGCGGCGATCAGCCCTTTTTCCTCGTAGTACCGCAGCGTCGAGGCGGGTACCCCGGCACGGCGCGCCACCTCGGCGATGTCCAGTTGCGTCATCCGCTTGACCTCAAGTCGACTTGAAGTAGCACGCTGTCATCAAGGCCCGAGGAACGCAAGCACGGGAGACGATCATGGACATTGAGCGCAGGATCGACGACGAGCAGGCGGCCCGTTGGAACGGCCCCGGCGGACATGCCTGGGTCGATGCACAGGCCGTGTTGGACGAGGTGCTCAGGCCCTTCGAGGATCTCCTCGTCGAAGCGGTGGCCGCCGAGCACGCGGAACACGTGCTCGATGTCGGCTGTGGCAGCGGCGGCACCACGGTGGCCGTCGCGCGACGGCTTGGTCCGGCGGGTCGCTGCGTGGGCGTGGACATTTCCGAACCGATGATCACCGCCGCCCGGGCGCGCGCCGAGCGGGAGGGCACCCCGGTGTCCTTCATCCGCGCCGACGCACAGGAGCACGTCTTCGAACCCGCCGCCTTCGACCTCGTCATCTCGCGCTTCGGCGTCATGTTCTTCAACGATCCCGTCCGGGCCTTCGCGAACCTTCGGCGGGCCGCCAGGGACGGGGCCGGGCTCCGGTTCGTCGCCTGGCGAAGCCCCGAGGAGAATCCGTTCATGACGACCGCCGAGCGCGCCGCGGCACCGATCCTGCCGAACCTCCCCGCGCGCCGGTCGGACGGGCCGGGACAGTTCGGGCTCGCGGACTCGGACCGGGTCCGCCGCATCCTGGAGGAGAGCGGGTGGTCCGGGATCGACATCCGGCCGATCGACGTGACCTGCACGCTGCCCGAGCGGGAGCTGGTCGGCTACTTCACCCGGCTCGGCCCCGTCGGTCAGGTGCTGCCCGACGCGGACGAGCAGACCCGCGCAAAGGTCGTCGAAACGGTGCGCGCCGCGTTCGAACCGTATGTGCGGGGCTCGGAAGTCCGCTTCACCGCGGCCTGTTGGACGGTCGGCGCCAAGGCGAAACTTTCGTGATCTCGGCGCCCCTTCCTGTGCGCGGGGCGCCCGGCGCATAGTGAGGGAGCGGTTCTAGGGGTCGGCCACGGGAACGGTGATTCAACGAGATGACGCGGAAGAACGCCTTGGTGGTCCGAGGTGGATGGGAGGGGCATCAGCCGGTCGCGGCCACGGAGCTGTTCCTGCCCTTCCTGCGCGGCCACGGATACGCCGTCCGGATCGAGGAGTCGACCGAGGTCTACGCCGACAGCGCCGAGATGGCCGGCACCGATCTCGTGGTGCAGTGCGTCACGATGTCGCAGATCACCGCCGAACAGCTGGCGGGACTGAGCGCGGCGGTCGTGGCCGGCACCGGCTTCACCGGCTGGCACGGCGGCATCGCCGACTCCTTCCGCGCCTCCTCCGACTATCTGCACCTGGTGGGAGGGCAGTTCGCGACCCACCCGGGCAAGGAGCCGTGTGAACGCCAGGGGGTCCAGGAGGACAACTACCTGCCGCACGTCGTCAACATCACGGAGCTGGGCCGCGAGCACCCGATCACGGCGGGCATCGAGGACTTCGAGCTGCACACCGAGCAGTACTGGGTGCTCCACGACGACCTGATCGACGTGCTGGCCACCACCACCCACCCCGCCCGGCCGTGGCAGCCCTGGCACCGGCCGGTCACGTCACCGGCGGTCTGGACCCGGCGCTGGGGTGCCGGGCGCGTCGTGGTGTCGACACCGGGACACAGCCTGGACGTGCTGGAGAACCCGAACGTACGCACCGTCATCGAGAGGGGCATGCTGTGGGCGACGCGCACCGCATCGGCGTCGTAGGGCTCGGGGTCATCTCCCGCGCGTACCTGGACACGCTCGTCGGACATCCCACCGTGCGCGTCACCGCGGTCGCCGACCTCGACGCCTCCCGGTCGGCCGCGGTCGCCGCCGAACTGCCCGGCGTCCGGGCGCTGACCGTCGAGGAGTTGCTGAGCAGCCCCGACGTGGACACGGTGCTGAACCTGACCGTCCCTGCGGCCCACGCGGAGATCGCCCTCGGCGCCATCGGCCACGGCAAGAACGTCTACGGCGAGAAGCCGCTGGCCGCCGACTTCGCCGACGCGCACGCCGTGCTGGAGGCCGCCGCGAAGGCCGGGGTCGGGGTGGGATGCGCGCCGGACACCGTCCTGGGCACCGGCATCCAGACGGCTCGGGCGGCCGTGGAGGCGGGGAGCATCGGACGCCCCCAGTTCGCGTCGGCGGTGATGGTCACGCCGGGGCACGAACGCTGGCATCCCCACCCCGACTTCTACTACACCGCCGGGGGTGGCCCGCTGCTGGACATGGGGCCGTACTATCTCGCGTCCCTGATCCACCTGCTCGGTCCGGTGCGTGCCGTGATCGGGGCGGGCGGGCGGCTGCGCGGCGAGCGCGTCATCGGTTCCGGGCCGCGTGCGGGCGAGCGGATACCGGTCGAGGTCGACACTCATGTCTCCGGTGTGCTCGAGCACGTGGGTGGGACGCTGACCACGATCACGACGAGCTTCGACGGCGTGGCCACCACAGCCGCGCCGATCGAGGTCCACGGCGACGCGGGCACCCTCGCGGTCCCGGATCCGAACCGCTTCGACGGTGAGGTACGGCTCTTCGAACTCGGCGCCCCGCAGTGGCGCGCGCTCCCGCCCTCGGCTGGCTACGTCGACGGCGCGCGGGGCGTCGGTCTGCTCGACTTCGTTTCCGCCGACGGACAGCGGGCGCCGCGTGCGAACGGCGAACTCGCCCTGCATGTGCTGGAGACGATGAGTGCCCTGCTCCGCTCGTCGGCCGAGGGACGGCGCGTCGAGCTGACCACCTCGGCACAGCCGCCCGTTCCCGTTCCGCTCACGGCTGCGCAGGACTGGAGGGGGCCCGACGCCGACTGACGCGCGCCGCAGTGCATGCAGTGCGTGCAGTGCGCCCAGGTCAGTCCACGGGCCAGGTGTGCGCGGGTGCGTTCAGGTGCATGTAGTCCATGTACGTCGTGGTCATCTGCCGCAGTGCCTCACGCCGGTCCGTGGTACCGCCCTTCTCCAGGTGGTGGACCATCTCCGCCTGCCACAGGGCGCCGTTGCGAGCGGTGACACAGCGCTGCTCGATGATGCCCAGCAGGGGTTCGCGCCAGGCCGCGTCGATGCCGGCCAGCTCCAGACCCCGATGGGCCAGGGGCAGCAGTCGCCGCAACACCAGTTCCGTGACCGGCACTTCGCCCATGCCGGGCCAGTACAGGCGGGCGTCGATGCCGTCGCGGGCGGCGGTGTGGAGGTTCTCCTCGGCGACCGAGAAGGACATCCGCGTCCACACCGGCCGGTCCTCGTCGACCAGGGCGCGGGTCAGGCCGTAGTAGAAGGCGCCGTTGGCGATGATGTCGGCCACCGTGGGGCCGGCGGGCAGGACCCGGTTCTCGATGCGCAGATGCGGCCCGCTGCCGGTGACGGCATAGATGGGGCGGTTCCAGCGGTAGATCGTGCCGTTGTGCAGCGTCAGTTCGCCCAGTTGCGGAATGCCCCCGTGGTCGAGCATCTCCTGCGGGTCCTCGTCCTCGCACAGTGGCAGCAGCGCCGGGTAGTAGCGCACGTTCTCCTCGAACAGGTCGAAGACGCTGGTGATCCACCGCTCTCCGAACCACACCCGAGGCCGTACGCCCTGGGCCTTGATCTCCTGCGGGCGGGTGTCGGTGGCCTGCTCGAACAGCGGGATACGGGTCTCGCGCCACAGCTCCTTGCCGAAGAGGAAGGGCGAGTTCGCGGCCAGGGCGATCTGTACGCCCACGACGGCCTGTGCCGCGTTCCAGTAGTCCGCGAACTCCTTCGGTGAGACCTGGAGGTGGAACTGGGTACTGGTGCACGCGGCCTCGGGGGTGATGGTGTCGGCGTAGGTCGACAGGCGCTCCACGCCGTCCACCGTGATCCGCAGGTCCTCGCCCCGGGCCGCGAAGATCTGCTCGTTGAGCAGCCGGTAGCGCGGATCGCCGGACAGGGCGGTCTCGCCCACGTCCGCCTCCCCCAGGGTCGGCAGGATGCCGACCATGATCAGGTGCGCGCCCACGGCCGAGGCGCGTTCCTCGGCGTGGTTGAGTGCGTCGCGGATCGCCTGCTCCCAGGCGCCGGGGCCACCCGCCGTCAGTTGCCGGGGCGGAATGTTGATCTCCAGGTTGAAGCGGCCCAGCTCGCTCGACCAGGCGGGATCGGCGATCGCCCGGAGAACGTCGGTGTTGCGCATCGCCGGCAGCCCGTCGGCGTCCACCAGATTGAGCTCGATCTCCAGCCCGACCTGGGGGCGCTCGCTCTCGAACGTCGACTCGCGCAGCATCTGCGCCAGCACATCGAGGCAGGTGTGCATCTTCTCCCGGTACCGGCGGCGATCCTCCCGCGTGAACACCAGGGCCGGCACGTCACGTCCCATCGTGCCCTCCCGAGTTCCCTCGGCGGATACCTCTCGTCCCAGCGTCGCACCTCGGACGGCACCCGAACAGTCGGCGTACGGCCGTGGCCCCGCTCACGGGAGGAGTCCGGCCTTCTGGCAGGCGGCCCGCAGCTTCGGGACGCAGATCTGGTCGACGGTGTACACGCCGTCCTTGACGAGTGTCCGCTCGATGGTGTCGACCGTGACCGCCGTCGGGGTGAGCAGGACGGAGGGGATGTGCTTGGTGGTGGGGCTGTCGGTGCTCGTGGTGGCGACGCTCCGGGCGTCCTCGCCACGCCCCAGGGCGACGGCCATGGCGGCGGCCGCGGCGGCTTCCAGCCGGAACGGTTTGTACACCGTCATGTACTGCTCGCCCTTGACGATGCGCCGTACGGCTTCGAGGTCGGCGTCCTGACCGGTGATCGGGGGCAGCCGCCGGACACCGGCGCTCTTGAGAGCGGCGATGACGCCCGCGGCTATGGCGTCGTTGGCCGCCAGGACACCGCCGATCCGCTCCGGGCCCAGGGCCGCTATGGCCGCGGACATGTTGGCGTGGGCGTTCTCCGTGCTCCAGCCGAGGGTCTCGTACGACCTGCCGATCTTCACCTTGCCCGTGAGGACGGACAGCGCGCCGCTGCGGTACCACGCCGCGTTGGGGCTGGTGGGGTCGCCGTTCATCATGACGACGCTCCGGGCCTGCGCCTGGTCGCCCATGGCCTGGAGGAGCGCCTCGCCCTGGAGTCTGCCGACCCGTCCGCCGTCGAAGCTGACATAGCCGGAGATCGGGCCTTCGGCGAGCCGGTCGTAGGCGAGGACCGGCACGCCCGCCTTGCGGGCCTCCTGGATCGAGGAGCGCAACGCCCTGGTGTCGGCGGCGTCGAGGATCAGTACCCCGACCCCCTTGGTGATCATGGAGATCATCTGTTGCCGCTGTCTCGTCGCGTCGTTCTCGGCATTGGCGTACAGCATGGTGCAGCCGGGGCACAGCTCCTTCAGCCGCTCCTCGATCAGCGGCTTGTCGGAGTGCTCCCAGCGGGGCACCGTACGACTCGGGAGCAGCAGGCCGACGGTGAAACTGTCCGCACCGCCCTCGCCGTCGCTCCCGCAGGCTGTCAGGGACACCGTCAGGAGTCCCGCGACGAGTACCCCGATGACGCGCCGCACACGGGTCGGCAGGATTCTCATGGCGGACTCCCTCCCTCGGGCGGGGGCTCCGCGTCCCCGGGAGCGGGCTCGCGCCGTGGTACGGCGATCTCGCTCCACACCTGCTTGCCGCCGGCCACCGGCACGGAGCCGAAGGACTCGGACATCGCCTCGACCAGCAGCAGCCCTCGGCCGCCGGTCGCCTCCCAGTCCACGATCACGGGTTTGGCGGGTGCGCGCGGCGAGGAGTCGCTCACGCTGACCCGTACCCGGCCGGCCCGGAGCGTCAGATCGACGCTGACCGGGCCCTGGGTGTGCACCAGGGCGTTGGTGACCAGTTCGGACACGACGAGCAGCACGGCATCGGTCGCTTCTTCGACCTTCCACCGGCGCAGGGTGCGCGCGGTGAAGCGGCGGGCGTGCATCACGGCGTCGGGCAGCCGCCACACCGCCCAACCCGCCCTGGTCGGGCGGGTCTTCATCCCGTCGTAGCGCAGCAGCAACACGGCGACGTCGTCCTCACGGCGGCCTGCGTCGCCCAGCAGGGCGTCGGCCATCCGGCCCGGATCGGCGGGGTCGGCCTCGGCCAGAGCGGTGGCGGTGCGGCGCATCCCCTCGTCCAGGGGCAGGTCGGCGGACTCGACCAGGCCGTCGGTGACCAGGGCGAGCACCGTGCCGGGGGCCAGGACGACCGAGGTCATGGGGAACTCCGCCTCCGCGAGCACGCCGAGCGGGAGCCCGCCCTCGACCTGGACCTCCTCGGTCCTGCCGTCGGGGTGGCGTACCAGCGGCGCGAGGTGACCGGCCCGGACGAACAGGGTGGTGCCGCCGTCCATGTCCAGTTCGGCATAGCAGCAGGTGGCGAAGAGATCGGTCTCCATGCCGACGAGGAGGCGATTGGCGTGTGACATGACCACGTCGGGCGGGTGGCCCTCCACCGCGTACGCCCGGACCGCGGTACGCATCTGCCCCATGATCGTCGCGGCTCCGGCACTGTGCCCCTGTACGTCTCCGATGACCAGCGCCACCCGGTCCTCGGAGAGCGCGATCACGTCGTACCAGTCGCCGCCCACCTGCAGCCCCCGTCGGGCCGGCAGATAGCGGGCGACGGCCGTCCCGCCGGGCAGCTCGGGCAGGCGCCTGGGCAGCAGACTGCGCTGCAGCAGCGTCGCGAGCTCCTGCTCGGCGTCGTGGGCGTGGGCGCGCTTGAGGGCCTGGCCGACCAGTGCGGCGGTGGCCGTGAGCAGGGAGCGCTCCTCGGGCGCGAACTCGTGCGGCTGGTCCCAGCCGACCAGGCACACCCCGGCGGGTCGGCCCTTGGCGGGGAGCGGCAGGACGGCCAGGCCTCCGTTGCCGATGCCCACGAGTCCGGGTTCGAAGGCCGTACCGGCCGGCCACAGATCGGTACGGCCGTCCCGCAGCGCCAGCTGCAGGGTGGGCAGGGCGCTGACGGGTGCGTCCGGCCACTCCGAGCGCCACTGCGCGCGCCATGACTCCGGCCAGGCGGAGGGCTGCGGCGGGTCGAGCATGGTGACGGTGAGCCGGTCCTCCCGCAGCTCGGCGAGGGCCACCCGGTCGGCGCCCAGCGGTTCACGCAGCGCGGCCACCACCACGCGGCCGACGTCACGGACCTCCGTGGCGTCGTCGAGTGCGGCGGTCAGCCACTGGATCCTGGAGACGTCGTCGGCGCTCCGGCGCAGTACCGATGTCGCCGTCACCACGCCCAGCACCTGGTCCGGCCGGTCGTCGGTGCCCAGCACCAGCCGGCAGTTCAGGTTCAGCCAGCGCATCTCACCGGTGGGGCGGCGGACACGGAACTCCAGCTCCCGTCGCCCGAACGCCGGGGTGGCGGGCTCCAGGACCGACATCAGCGCGTGCATGTCCTCGGGAAGGGCGTGCGCGAGCAGGGTGTCCGCCTTGCCGTCGAAGTCGTCGGGCGTGATGCCGACCAGTTCGAGCATCGTGTCGTCGGCCTCGACCAGGCCCGTGTTCGGCACCAGGACGAAGGAGCCGACTCGCAGGCTCTGCAGGGCGGGACCGAGCAGCGGCGCCGGCGCGGGTCGCCCGGTTGCGGCCTGGAGCAGGCCCGCGACCGCGTCGGCGTACCGCTCGAGGAAGCGCTGGTGCTCGGCCTCGAAGCCGGTTCGGGCGGCGCCCACGACGACTAGGCAGCCCAGCCGTGTGCCGTCCGACCCGAGCGGCAGCGCGCCGAGCGACAGCTCCGCCCGTGGCGGCATCGGGCCGCCCTCGGGATAGGAGGCGAGTTCGGGGGGGTTCAGCCACAGGGGGCGGCCGGTGCGGAAGGCGTAGGCCGCGGGTGAGCCACCGGAGACGGGCAGACGCTCCGGCAGACCGTACTCGGAGATGGCGCAGCCGACTTTTTCCGTCAGCCGGAGCTCCTCTTCGCCCGCGCCGGGCACGTAGACGGCCGCCAGCGCCGCTCCGGCGAACCTGAGGACCCGGTCGGTCGCGGCGGCCTCCGGTACCGGAAGGGGTGGACCGATGTCCGGGGCGCCGGCCTCGGATGCCCGCAGCTCGGGGAATCCGGCCCAGGAACGGCCGTCATGAGGCATGTCCGCTACCTACCTCCCGCCCATGCCGCTGGTGCCGACATATGGAGATATAGGGGCACTCTCACACCAGAATCGCATAGGTGTGCATTCAGGACAGATGGGCGTCATGGATAGGCGTCATCACCTTCTCCGGCGGACCTGACCGCGGGCCCGCCCACCGCATTCGCAGATCACCGCGGCCGGTGTCACACTGACGACGTGGTCGGACTTCTGCCCGGCAGCACGCGAGCAGCCGCGTGTGAGGTCGGCGACCGTGATCCGCCAGGACCTCTGTGACCGCCCCTCCCCACGCACGGCGAAGGTCAAGGGAGGTCTCCCACATGAAGACCCGCACCCGGGACGTGGCCATGACCGTGGCCGCGCTCTCCACGGCCGTCGCCCTCGCGGCCTGCGGGTCGTCCGGCGACAGCCCGTCGGGCGACGGGAGCGAAACCAACGGTGGAGACACGCCGACCGTCGGACTGCTGCTGCCGGACTCCACCACGGCCCGCTGGGAGACCCAGGACGGCCCCTTGCTCGAGACGAAGATCAAGGAGCTGTGCGGCGACTGCGAGGTCGAGCACGCCAATGCCAAGGCCGACGTGGCCCTCCAGCAGGAACAGATGGACTCGATGATCACCGCGGGCGTCGACGCCATCCTGCTCGTGGCCGTGGACGCGAGATCCCTCTCCGCGGGGGTCCGGAGCGCGAACGAAGCAGACATCCCGGTGATCGCCTACGACCGTCTCGCCGAGGGCCCGATCTCGGGCTACGTCTCCTTCGACGGTGAGGAGGTCGGCAGACTCCAGGGCCGGGCGCTGCTCAAGGCCATGGGGGACGCGGCCGACCGCCAGATCGTGATGATGAACGGCGATCCCAGCGACCCCAACGCGGTGTCGTTCAAGAAGGGCGCGCTGTTCGTGCTCGAGGGCCGGGTGGAGATCGGCAAGGAGTACGACACCCTCCAGTGGAGGCCGGAGAACGCGCACATGAACATGTCCGGCGCCATCTCCGCCCTCGGCGTCGGCAACATCGACGGGGTCTACGCGGCCAACGACGGCCTCGCCGCCGGCAGCATCTCCGCCCTCAAGTCGAACAAGGTCGACCCGCTTCCCCCCGTCACCGGGCAGGACGCCGAACTCGGGGCCCTGCACCGCATCCTGCGCGGCGACCAGTACATGACCGTCTACAAGCCCTTCGCGCCCGAGGCTTCCGCGGCCGCCACCATGGCGGTTGCCGCGGCCCGCGGTGAGAGCCTCGACCGCGTCGCCACGGACGAGGTGAGCACCCGCGGCGCCGACGCGGTTCCGGCCGTCATGCTCACCCCCGTGTCCGTGACCGTCGACAACATCAAGGACACCGTGGTGAAGGACGGCGTGTACACGATCGAGCAGATCTGCACTCCCGAACTGAGAGCCGCCTGCGACGAAGCCGGTCTGACCTGACCGGCCCGTGCCCCGAGACCAGGTCCGGCCCTCGTCGGGCCCCGGGAAGGAGATGGTGTCCCGTGCCGGCTCCCCCCTTGCTGGCGCTGCGCGGCGTGTGCAAGAGATTCGGCGTCGTCGAGGTGCTCAGCGACGTCGAGCTGGAGATTCACGCCGGCCAGGTCGTCGCCCTGCTGGGCGACAACGGGGCCGGCAAGTCCACCCTGGTCAAGGTGATCTCCGGCGTCATCCCGGCCGACAAGGGCGTCATCGAGTGGGAGGGGCGGGCGGTCCATATCAGGCGTCCCCATGACGCACGGGAGCTCGGCATCGCCACCGTCTACCAGGACCTCGCGCTCTGCGGGAACCTCGATGTCGTCGGCAATCTGTTCCTCGGACGGGAGATCCGCAGGTTCGGCTTCCTCGACGAGATGGAGATGGAGCGCCGCTCCAGACACCTGCTGGATCGTCTGACCAGGGGCGTCCCCGATCTGCGCGCCCCTGTCGTCTCGCTGTCCAGCGGCCAGCGGCAGACGGTCGCCATCGCCCGCTCGCTGCTCGGCGAGCCGCGGGTACTCCTCCTGGACGAACCGACCGCGGCCCTGGGATTCGAGCAGACCACCGAGGTCCTGGACCTCGTCGACGAGCTGCGTGACCGCGGCATGGGAATCGTCCTCATCAGCCACAACATGGGCGACGTCAAGGCTCTGGCGGACCGCGCCGCCGTACTGCGGCTCGGCCGCAACAACGGCTTCTTCGACGTGAACACCGCCTCCCAGGAACAGATCATCGCCTCCGTCACCGGCGCGACGGAGAACGTGCCCCGTCAGATGAGCCACCGGGAGGCGGGGTGGTGAAGGAGATGCGCAGCAAGGCGGACACCGCACGGACCGAACGCGCCGAGGCCCGGCGGCCGCAGCGCGAGCGGGCCGTCGCCCGGGCCGTGGAAAGCTCGGTCGACATGTTCCGGCGCAAGGTGCGCGCCGGTGAGCTGGGCTCGCTCCCCGTCGTCCTGGTCCTCGCCACCGTCTGGATCATCTTCCAGTCCCTCAACGACAACTTCCTCTCCCCTCGGAACCTGTCCAATCTCAGCGTCGACATCGTGGGCACGGGTCTGATCGCGGTGGGCATCGTCTTCGTGCTGCTGCTCGGCGAACTCGATCTGTCGGTCGGTTCGATCAGCGGTCTCGCGGCGGCCGTCTTCGCCGTACTGAACGTCAACAACGGCGTGCCGGAATGGCTCGCCCTCGTCATCGCGGTGCTCGCGGGCACCGCGGCGGGAACCGTGCAGGGGTTCTCCTTCGCCAGAACCCGGGTGCCGGCGTTCGTCGTCACGCTGGCGGGGCTGCTCACCTGGAACGGCCTGATGCTGTACATCCTCGGCACCAGCGGCACGATCAACCTCGACGAGAACGGGCTGGTCGCCAAACTGACCAACTACTACTTCACCGAGGACGCCGTCGCCTACGGTCTGGCGGCCGTCGCCGCGGGCGTGGTCTTCCTCGTGTCGTACCAGGACGCACTGCGCCGCAGGTCCGTCGGCATGCCGCACCGCTCGCTCCAGGCGATCGTCGTCCGCACGGGCGCACTGGCGGTGATCGCGTTCGCGGCGGCGTATCTGCTCAACCGCTTCCAGGGTCTGCCGCTGGCCCTGCTGATCTTCCTCGTGGTGGTGGCGGGCCTCGACATCCTGCTCCGCCGCACGCACTACGGCCGTCAGGTCTACGCTCTCGGCGGCGGTGTCGAGGCCGCCCGCCGCGCCAGTCTCAATGTGACGGGCGTGCAGACCGCGGTGCTCGCCGTCTCGGGCACCATGGCCGCGATCGGCGGCCTGTTCCTGGCCTCGCGGATCACCTCGGTGAGCCAGAGCTCCGGGGCGGGCGTCCTGTTGCTCAACGCCATCGCGGCGGCCGTCATCGGCGGCACCAGCCTGTTCGGCGGGCGGGGTACGACCTGGTCCGCGGTGCTCGGCATGCTGGTCATCCAGTCGATCGCCTCGGGCATGGCGATCACGGACACGCCCACCGCGGTCCAGTTCATGATCACGGGCGGGGTGCTGTTCGCCGCGGTGGTCATCGACTCGTTGTCGCGCCGCACGCAGGAGGCACACGGCCGGGCTTGACCCCTCACTTCGAGGTCGCCCCGGTGCGCGTAACGCGCCGCTCCCTTGGTGTCGTGTACCGAGCAAGGAGGCCGGCCCCTCTCCCTTGCCCCGCCTACACGAGTCACCTAGCCTGACTTTGTGCCGCTCATAAACAAACTCCGTTCGCACAACGCCGTGCCGGACAGCGCACACAGCGCACTCACCCGACTCCGTATCGCCCTCACCGTCTTCTTCGCCCTCGACGGCTTCGTCTTCGCCGGCTGGGTCGTGCGCATCCCGGCCATCAAGCAGCAGACCGGCGCCTCCGCCAGCACCCTCGGCCTGGCCCTCCTCGGCGTCTCCGCCGGTGCCGTGGTCACGATGATGCTCACCGGACGCCTGTGCCGCCGCTACGGCAGCCACCAGGTCACCGTCGTCTGCGCCGTCCTGCTCTCCCTCAGCGTCGCCCTCCCCCCACTCACCCACTCCGCACCGGCACTCGGCGCCGTCCTGCTGATCTTCGGAGCGGCCTACGGCGGCATCAACGTGGCCTTCAACAGCGCCGCCATCCACCTGGTCGCCGCACTCCGGCGGCCGATCATGCCGAGCTTCCACGCGGCCTTCAGCCTGGGCGGCATGATCGGAGCGGGCCTGGGCGGACTGGTCGCCGGCCACCTCTCCCCCACGCGGCACCTGCTCGGCCTGACCGTCATCGGGCTGATCGTGACCGCCCTCACCGGACCCACCCTCCTACGGCACGACCCACCGCGGCCGCCCGACGCCCCACGGCACGGCTCCGGCGAGGGCACCCCTCGGCGCCTCGACCGCCGCACCAGAGGGCTCGTGATCGTCTTCGGCATGATCGCGCTGTGCACGGCATACGGCGAAGGAGCCATGGCCGACTGGGGAGCCCTGCACCTCGAACAGGACCTCGGTGCCTCGCCGGGTCTCGCTGCCGTCGGGTACTCGTGCTTCGCGCTGGCCATGACCGTCGGGCGCCTGACGGGGACGGTCCTGCTCGAACGCCTGGGCCGTACCAGGACCGTGGTCGCGGGCGGTGCCACCGCGGCCGCCGGGATGCTGCTCGGCTCACTCACGCCCTCCGTGTGGGCGGCGCTGATCGGCTTCGCCGTGACCGGGCTCGGCCTCGCCAACCTCTTCCCGGTCGCCGTCGAACGCGCCGGTACGCTCGCCGGGCCCAGCGGCGTCGCGACCGCCTCCACGCTCGGCTACGGAGGCATGCTGCTCGGGCCGCCCGCGATCGGGTTCATGGCCGACTGGTTCTCCCTGTCCACCGCCCTGACCAGTGTCGCCGCACTGGCGGCCGCAGCAGCGCTGATCGGCTTCGTCACGCGACACGCGGCAGCCGACTGAGCAACGGACGAGCGGCCCGTCTCAGCGGGACGGCCGCCGCCCTGCCCCGGCTCCCCCATTGCCCCCCTGGCCCGACCCCACCCATTGCCGCTTTCGCCATCCCCGCACACCATGGCCCGATGGCACGACTCCACGACATCGTCATCGACTGTGCCCGCCCGGCCGCCACGGCCCGCTTCTGGGCCGCCGCCCTCGACGGTTACGCCGTCGCCCCCTACGACGACGCGGAGCTCGCCCGGCTGCGCGCCCAGGGGATCGCCGACCCGGAGGACGACCCGACCGTGCTCGTCGAGCCTCGCGGCGGCGGCCCCCGTCTGTGGTGCCAGCTCGTCCCGGAGCCCAAGCGCGTCAAGAACCGGCTGCACCTGGACCTCGTCTCCGCCGCCCCGGAGACCGAGATCGGCCGGCTCGTGGTCCTCGGCGCGAGCGTCCTGGCCCGTCACGAGGACCACGACGTCCTGGCCGACCCCGAGGGCAACGAGTTCTGCCTCTTCGCCCTGCGCCCGTGAACCGCCCTCAGGCGCGGGCGAGTTCAGCTGCGCCGAACGACACGTCGAAGCGGTCGCACCAGATGGTGACGCTGCTGTAGCGGGACAGGTCGACATCCTCGGGCACGACGTAGTTCTGGCTTCCCTTGTTGCCCTTGAGCCGGCCGAGGCTCACGTACTCGCCGTCGTCGAAGACGTGCCATCCCGCCCGCCCCTCCTTCACCGGCGCGTCGGTGAGCCACACCCGGAGGTCCGGCCCGTTGCTGGTGTCGAGATCCTCCAGGCGTACGACGTGGGAGCCGTCCGCCAGACGCACGAGTTTCACCGAGCCCGATGTCGTGTGCTCATGGCTGATCAGCTCGCCGTCGGCCAGCGTCTGCGGTCCGGGCGCGGGGGCGTCCGCGTCGGCCGAGGGTGCCGCCGCGGGCGGGGCGGAGTTCTTCGCGGCCTGGGGCAGGGCCTCCTCGACCGTTTTGTCCTGCCACAGCTTCCACGGCTGGAACCAGTACAGCCCGAAGCCGCCCGCGACGACGGCCAGAACCAGCACTCCGACGAACCACCGCCTGCCCAGCGCTTTCCGCACGCGCCCCATATCCGTCCCGCTTCCTGAGAGTTGCCTGTCGACGCTCATTGCGCCGCCCACCCATTCCAACGGAACGCGAGACCGCCCCGGTACCTCGACGGCGATGACGAAACCCTTACGTCGACCGGCCCGCCCTCACCCCTGCCCCGGCCCTTCCCTTCGACCGCGCTCCATCGTGCACACTCAGCCCATGGAGACAGCCGAGTTCGTTCGATTCCTGGACCGCGAGGGTCTGCTGCTCGCCGCGGCCGCCGAGAAGGCGGGGGTCGATGCCAAGGTGCCGACCTGTCCGGACTGGCAGGTGCGGGATCTGGTGCGGCACACGGGCATGGTGCATCGCTGGGCGGCGTCCTTCGTCGCCGACGGCCGCACCTCCGCCCACCCCCCCGAGGGGCCGCCCGACCTCGACGGCGCCGACCTGCTGGCCTGGTTCCGGGAAGGCCACCGCCACCTCGTCGACACCCTCTCCTGCGCCTCCCCCGACGTCCAGTGCTTTCACTTCCTGCCCGCCCCCTCGCCGCTCGCGTTCTGGGCACGCAGACAGGCCCACGAGACGGCCGTGCACCGCTTCGACGCGGAGGCGGCACGCGGTGGCACGCCGAGCGAGATCGACGCCCGCTTCGCGGCGAACGGCATCGACGAGCTGCTGTGCGGCTTCCACGCCCGGCCCAAGAGCCGGGTCCGCAGCGCCGAGCCCCGGGTGCTGCGGGTGCGGGCGACGGACACGGACGACGCGGTGTGGACCGTACGACTGTCTCAGGACCCGCCCTTGACCGAGCGGGGCGATGCCGGCCGGGCCGACTGCGAGATCACCGGGCCGGTCGCGGGGCTGTATCTGTCGCTGTGGAACCGGCTGCCCTTGCCGAGCGTGACGGGAGACGCCTCGTTGGCCGCGCTGTGGCGCGAGAACTCGGCCATCGTCATGAGCTGAACCCAGGGCGTACGCCGCTCAGTTCGCCAGCATCCTCGTCAGCACCGCACGCTGGACCGGCAGCACCTCGCCGTGCAGCGTGCGCCCCTTCGCCGTGAGGGCCACGCGCACGCCCCGTCGGTCCTCGGCGCACATGCAGCGCTCGACGAGACCGTCCTTCTCCAGCCGGGCGATGAGCCGCGACAGCGCACTCTGACTGAGATGCACCCGCTCGGAGATCTCCTGCACGCGCAATGCGGGGTCACTCCCCGAGCTTCCCGAGCCCCCCGAGCCGCCCCGCGCCGAACCCGCGGCCAGTACGTCCAGGACCTCGAAGTCGCTGGCACACAGGCCGTGTTGGTGCAACGCGCGGTCCAGTTCACACTGCGTGCGCGCGTGCAGCGCCAGGATGTCCCGCCACTGGTCCACGAGCGCCTGCTCGGCCTTCTTCGCCGCCATGCGCGCACCGTAGCAGAACACAGAGTTTGTTGCATCAGAATTTAATGCGTTTGCATCTCATGCATACGCATGTAGTGTCCTCGGTATGACCTCTCCGCTCACCCACCCGGCGTCCGAAGGGCGTTGGACCCCCCGGCTGTGGGGCACCCTGCTGGTGCTCTGCGCCGCGATGTTCCTGGACGCGCTGGACGTGTCGATGGTCGGCGTCGCCCTGCCGTCCATCGGCGCCGACCTGGGCCTGTCCACCTCGACCCTGCAATGGATCGTCAGCGGCTACATCCTGGGCTACGGCGGCCTGCTCCTCCTCGGCGGCCGGACCGCCGACCTGCTGGGCCGACGCCAGGTCTTCCTGGTGGCCCTCGCCGTCTTCGCGCTCGCCTCACTGCTCGGCGGCCTCGTCGACTCGGGCCCGCTGCTGATCGCCAGCCGCTTCATCAAGGGCCTGAGCGCGGCGTTCACGGCTCCGGCCGGCCTGTCGATCATCACCACGACGTTCCCGGAGGGCCCGCTGCGCAACCGGGCGCTCTCCATCTACACCACCTGCGCGGCCACCGGTTTCTCCATGGGCCTCGTCCTGTCCGGCCTGCTCACCGAGGCCAGTTGGCGCCTGACGATGCTGCTGCCCGCGCCCATCGCCGTGATCGCGCTCGTCGCCGGCTTGAAGATGCTGCCGCGCAGCGAGCGCGAGACGAACCACAGGGGCTACGACATCCCCGGCGCCGTCATCGGCACCGCGTCGATGCTGCTGCTGGTCTTCACCGTCGTACAGGCCCCCGAGGTCGGCTGGGCCTCCGCCCGCACGCTGCTGTCCTTCCTGGCCGTCGCCGCGCTCCTGACCGCGTTCGTCCTGGTCGAACGGCGCTCGCCGGGCCCGCTGGTCCGCCTGGGCGTGCTGCGCTCCGGCAACCAGATCCGCGCCCAGCTCGGCGCCATGACCTTCTTCGGCTCGTACATCGGCTTCCAGTTCCTGGCCACGCTGTACCTCCAGACGCTGCTCGGCTGGTCGGCGCTGCAGACGGCGCTCGCCTTCCTGCCCGCGGGCCTGTTGGTGGCGCTGTCCGCGACCAAGATGGGCGCGGTCGTCGACCGGTTCGGCACACCCCGTCTGATCCCCGTGGGCTTCGCCCTGATGGTCGTCGGCTACGCGCTCTTCCTGCGGGTCGACCTCGACCCTGTCTACGCGGCGGTGATCCTGCCGAGCATGCTGCTCATCGGCGCCGCCTGCGCGTTGGTCTTCCCCTCGCTCAACATCCAGGCCACCAACGGGGTCGACGACCACGAGCAGGGCATGGTCTCCGGTCTGCTCAACACCTCGGTGCAGGTCGGCGGCGCGATCTTCCTGGCCGTCGTGACTGCGGTGGTCACCGCGAACGCCCCGGAGAATCCCACCCCGCAGGCCGTCCTCGACAGCTACCGGCCCGGGCTGACCGTCGTGACCGGCATTGCGGTCATCGGGCTCCTGATCACCCTGCCCGGGCTGCGCGCGCGGCGCCGACCGCAGTCCGTGGTTGTCGCGAAGTCCATCCTGAAGGAGGCCGAAGCGGACCGCGTGCCGGTCCGCGACTAGGGGGACGCCTCCACACCGTGTGCCCGGCGGGGTCTGCTTGCCCCGTCGGGCACACGCCTGTGAGACTCGCCGTATGAGCGAATACGGGGGACGGCGCGATCAGGCGCGGCGGGACGCGATGACTGTCGAGATCGGTTACGCGCTGTGCAGTGCGGCGTTCGCGGCGGCCCTGCTGTTCGCAGCGGTGGCCGGACCGGCGTTCGCCTTCGACCTGTCGGGCGGTGCCCGCACCACACTCGTCGGCACGGGCGCCACACTCGCGGCGGTCGTGTTCGTCGCCCGTGTCGTCAGCGTCCTGGTCCGCTTCAAGGGAGAGTCTCAGCCCGGCGGAGGGTCTCAGCCCAGCCAGCCCGGCCGCACCAACCCCGACTCGTAGGCCAGCACGACGAGTTGGGCTCGGTCCCGGGCGCCCAGCTTCACCATGGTGCGGCTGACGTGGGTCTTCGCGGTGAGGGGGCTGACCACCAGGCGACGGGCGATCTCCTCGTTGGACAGTCCGATACCGACCAGCGCCATCACCTCCCGCTCGCGCTCGGTGAGTTCGGTGAGGGCGTCGGCTGCCGCGGGCTCCTTGGAGCGGGCGGCGAACTCGGCGATGAGGCGGCGGGTGACCCCGGGCGAGAGCAGGGCATCGCCCTCGACCACCGCCCGTACGGCGCGCAGGAGTTCGTCGGGCTCGGTGTCCTTGACCAGGAAGCCGGAGGCGCCCGAGCGGATGGCCTCGAAGACGTACTCGTCGAGTTCGAAGGTGGTGAGCATGACCACCTTGACGCCCTTCAGGTCGCCGTCGTCGGTGATCCGGCGGGTCGCGGCGAGACCGTCGAGGAGGGGCATGCGGATGTCCATCAGGACGACGTCGGGCCGCAGTTCGCGCACCTTGCGCAGCGCCTCCTCGCCGTCGGAGGCCTCCCCGGCCACCTCGATGTCCGCCTGCGCGTCGAGCAGCGCCCGGAAGCCGGCCCGCACCAGTGACTGGTCGTCGGCGAGCAGTACGCGGATCACCGGTCCTCCTTCACCTCGTTGGCAGCCCTCAACGGCAGCACGGCGAGCACCCGGAACCCGCCGTCGGCACGCGGGCCCGCCTCGATCGTGCCACCCAGCGCGGCCGCCCGCTCCCGCATTCCGGCGAGTCCGTTGCCGCTGCCGCCCTCGTCGACGCCGGTCGCGGGGCCGTCGTCGTCGATACACAGCCGTAGCGTCGTCCCGTCGTCGTGATCGAGCTGCACGCGTGCGTGCCGCGACTGCGAGTGCCGTACGACATTGGTGAGGGCCTCCTGGATGATCCGGAAGGCGGCGAGGTCCGTGCCCGGCGCCAGGCGGGGCGGCTCGCCCTCGACCTCGACGGTGAGGCCCGCGCTCGCCGCCTGCCGCACCAGTTCGGGCAGCCGGTCGAGGCCGGGCACCGGTGCCCGGGGCGCGTCGCCGGGCGTGCGCAGCGTGTCGAGGACCTGGCGGACCTCGCCGAGCGCCTCCTTGCTCTTGGCCTTGATGGTGGTGAGCGCCGAGCGCGCCTGCTCGGGGTCGGTGTCGAGCAACGCCAGGCCCACGCCCGCCTGCACATTGATCACGCTGATGCTGTGCGCGAGGACGTCGTGCAGCTCGCGGGCGATCCGCAGCCGCTCCTCGTCGGCACGCCGTCGCGCCGCCTGCACCCGCTCGGCCCGCTCCCGCGCCCACTGCTCGCGCCGGGTCTTGGCCAGCTCCGACACCGCCAAGATCGCCGCGACCCAGGCGGCGATCACTCCCTCCTGCCCCCAGGGGGCGGCCGGGTCGTCGGACGGCGGCAGCCACTGGTACAGCCAGTGCGCCACCAGTGCGTGTCCCACCCAGAACACCCCTACCGCCGTCCAGGCGGCCTTGCGGTGTCCCATGACGATGGCGTTGAAGCAGGCCACGGCGACGGCCAGGAAGACGGGCCCGTACGGGTACCCGGCGCCCAGGTAGACCGTGGCGGCGACCGACGTCCCGAAGGCGACGGCCACCGGATACCGCCTGCGCCACAGCAGCAGCCCCGACGCGACGAACAGCAGGACTCGTGCGAAGAGGTCGAGTTCCTCCCGGTCGTCCAGCTGGCCCCGTGCCGCGAAGTTCGAGCCTGCCAAGACGAAGACCGTGATCAGCACGGTGGAGCGCCAAGGCCAGCGAGGAGCGTGCTCCTCGCCGTCCTCCCACCGGTTCCGCCACGGCGGCCCGTGCCGCCACCACACCGGCGGACCGCCGCCCCGGCGCACCTGCTGCTCGTCCATGTCCGCCACGCTAGACGCGATGCCCGCCGGGCGGCGTCACCCGGGCGTGGTGATCACACGTACTCCCCGCGAAGTACGTCCGCCGCCCAGGTGGCGCAGCCTCGGCCTGACGGTTCGCGTCGACCTACTGCCGGCCCCCTACCAGGCCCACCCCGTGGGCGAGCCGGGTCACCGCATGCCGGAAGAACGTCTCCCTGTCCTCCACGACCCGGTTGAACTGCCCGAACAGCTCGAACCCGACGAGCCCGAAGAGCTCGGCCCAGGAAGCGATGAGGGCCGCGACGTTGGCCGGGGGGAGGTCGGGGGCCAAGTCGGCGGCCATGCGCTCGGCCTCGGGACGCAGTTCGGCGGGCAGGGGCGGTTCGGAGAGGCCGGAGCCAGGGCCGGAACCGGGCTCGGAGCCAGAGCCGGAGCCGGAGCCGGAGCCGTGGTGGGCGTCGCGGAGGATGCCGATGAAGACAAGGCCGACGCGGGAGGCGGGCGGGACCGTGGTGTCGGGCGCGGTGTATCCGGGGACGGGTGAGCCGTAGATCAGCGCGTACTCGTGCGGATGCCGCAGCGCCCAGTCCCGTACGGCCTGCGCGACCGCCGTCCAGCGCTGTACGGGCCCGGCGTCGGCGGCCTTGTCGTGCGCGGCCTCGGCGCTCTCCCCGAGGGAGTCGTAGGCGTCGATGATGAGCGCGGTCAGCAGGTCGTCCCGGCTGGGGAAGTACCGGTAGAGGGCGGACGAGACCATCCCGAGTTCCCGGGCCACGGCCCGCAGCGAGAGCTTGGCGGCGCCCTCGGCCGCGAGCTGTCTGCGCGCCTCGTCCTTGATGGCCGCGGTGACTTCCATCCTGGCGCGGGCACGTGCGCCCTGTGCGGTGCTGCTCATGCGACGCAGTCTCCCACGAGAAGCAGAGCAGCGCACACATTCGAGAGCACTGCTCTTGCTTTGGATCGGCAATCTCGTGCACACTGCTCTCAAGCGAGAGCACCGCTCTCTCAAACTCTGGGGGTCACCATGACGTCGCCGTACTACCTCAAGGGAAGCCCGCTGAACGTCCGCCTCAACAGTGTCATCGGCTGGCTGGCCCGGCGCGGGCTCAGCATCGCGGGCACGGCGGAGATGTCGGTGCGCGGCCGCAAGAGCGGCAAGATGCAGCGCATCCCGGTCAACCCGCACACGTACGACGGCGCGCAGTACCTCGTATCGGCCCGCGGCCACTCCCAGTGGGTGCGCAACATGCGCGCAGCCGGCGGCGGGGAGCTGCGCGTCGGGCGCAAGGTGCGTGAGTTCGCCGCGGTGGAGCTTCCCGACGGGGAGAAGCTCCCGATCCTGCGGACCTACCTGGAGAAGTGGGGCTGGGAGGTCAACCAGTACTTCCAGGGAGTCACCGCGAAGTCCTCCGACGAGGAGATCATCGCGGCCGCCGCGGACCACCCGGTGTTCCGGATCACCGTCAAGAAGTGACTCGGGTCGCCGTCAAGAAGTGGCTTCGTCGCCGGTCGGCGCCTGGCGGCGGTCCAGCGCGGTCAGGGCGCGCTGGGCCATGGGATGGGTGCGCACGATCTCGCCCAGCGACGTCGAGCCGCGGGTGATGTCCATGAACGCCTTCCAGGCCGGCCGGAAACCGGTGATCGCCGCGTGGAAGAGGCCGGGACGGCGCTCGAACACCATCAGCAGCCGCTTGCCGATGCTCATCTCGACGCCGAGGCCCGCCTTGACCGCGAAGGCATAGTTCAGGGCCTGGCGCCGGGTGTCCACCGCGTCGTGCGCCTCGGCGATCCGTACCGCCCACTCCCCCGCGAGCCGCCCCGACCGCAGCGCGAACGAGATCCCCTCGCGCGTCCACGGCTCCAGCAGGCCCGCCGCGTCACCGCACACCAGCACGCGCCCGCGCGACAGCGGCGAGTCGTCGGCACGGCAGCGTGTCAAGTGGCCGGAGGAGATGCTCGGTTCGAACCCGGCGAGCCCGAGCCGCCCGATGAACTCCTCCAAGTACCGCTTGGTGGCGGCGCCTTCGCCGCGCGCCGAGATCACACCCACCGTGAGTGTGTCGCCCTTGGGGAACACCCAGCCGTAGCTGCCGGGAATCGGCCCCCAGTCGATGAGGACCCGCCCCTTCCAGTCCTCGGCGACCGTCTCCGGCACCGGGATCTCCGCCTCCAGGCCGAGATCCACCTGGTCGAGCTTCACCCCGACGTGTGCTCCTATCCGGCTGGCGCTGCCGTCCGCGCCGACGACGGCCCGCGCGAGCAGCGTCTCGCCGCCCTGCAGGACGACGGCGACGCTGCGCCGGTCCGGCACCGCCGAGCCGTGCTGCTCGACGCGCTGCACGGTGACACCCGTACGCAGCTCGGCGCCCGCCTTCTGCGCGTGCTCCACGAGTTGCTGGTCGAACTCGGGCCGGTTGATCAGCCCGAACAGCATCTGCTTGGAGCGGCGGGTGCGGGTGAAACGGCCGTTGTTCGAGAACGTGACCGCGTGCACCCGGTCCCGGAAGGGCAGCTCGAAGCCGGGCGGGAGCGAGTCGCGCGAGGGACCGATGATGCCGCCGCCGCACGTCTTGTAGCGCGGCAGCTCCGCTTTCTCCAGCAACAGCACGCGCCGCCCGGCGACCGCTGCCGCATAGGCTGCCGAAGCGCCCGCGGGTCCCGCGCCCACCACGACGACGTCCCACACCTGCCGCACGTCGTCCGCCGAAGAGTTCTCGCTGCTCACGATGGTCTACTGCTCCCGATCAAGCCGCCTACGCCTGCTGTCCCCCGCATCCTACGGCGGGCATCGTCGCAGGCTGCTGTGGGAGGATCACAGCACTCATACGTACAACGTCGCACCCACAAGGAGCGTGCCCATGTCGTCGAATCCGGTCGCCGAGACCGTCGCCTCGCTCATGCCCAGGGCGAAGGCGGAACTCACCGAGCTGGTGGCATTCAAATCGGTGGCGGACTTCGACCAGTTCCCGAAGAGCGAGAGCGAGGGCGCCGCCCGCTGGGTCGCCGACGCGCTCACCGCGGAGGGCTTCGAGGACGTGGCCCTGCTGGACACCCCCGACGGCACCCAGTCGGTGTACGGGTATCTGCCCGGCCCCGAGGGCGCGAAGACGGTTCTGCTGTACGCCCACTACGACGTGCAGCCCCCGCTGGACGAGGCCGCCTGGAGCACCCCGCCCTTCGAGCTGACCGAGCGCGACGGCCGCTGGTACGGGCGCGGGTCCGCCGACTGCAAGGGCGGCCTGATCATGCACCTGCTGGCGCTGCGCGCGCTCAAGGCGAACGGCGGCGTGCCGGTGCATGTGAAGGTGATCGCCGAGGGTTCGGAGGAAATGGGCACGGGCGGCCTGGAGCGGTACGCCGAGCAGCACCCCGACCTGCTGGCGGCCGACACCATCGTGATCGGCGACGCGGGCAACTTCCGGGTCGGCCTGCCGACGGTCACCTCGACCCTGCGCGGCATGACCCTCGTCCGCGTACAGATCGACACGCTCGAAGGCAACCTGCACTCCGGCCAGTTCGGCGGGGCCGCGCCCGACGCGCTCGGCGCG
This sequence comes from Streptomyces cyaneus, assembly GCF_004028635.1. GTDB lineage: Bacteria > Actinomycetota > Actinomycetes > Streptomycetales > Streptomycetaceae > Streptomyces > Streptomyces cyaneus. The sequence continues at coordinate 906,534 of NZ_RQJW01000003.1, forward strand.
CTGATCCGCGTACTGGACTCGCTGCGCGCCGAGGACGGATCGACGACGGTGGACGGGCTGACCGGCGAGTCGTCGTGGCAGGGGCTGCAGTACGAGGAGGAGCAGTTCCGCCGGGACGCCAAGGTCCTGGACGACGTCCAGCTGATCGGCTCCGGCACGGTCGCCGACCGTATCTGGGCGCGCCCCGCCGTCACGGTCCTCGGCATCGACTGCCCGCCGGTCGTCGGCGCCACCCCGTCCGTGCAGGCGAGCGCGCGTGCGCTGATCAGCCTGCGGGTGCCGCCGGGCGTGGACGCTGCCCAGGCGACCAAGCTGCTCCAGGCCCACCTGGAGACGCACACGCCGTGGGGTGCCCGGGTGCGCACCGAGCAGATAGGCCAGGGCCAGGCGTTCCGCGCCGACACGAGCAGCCCGGCGTACCAGGCGATGGCGGACGCGATGGCGGTGGCGTACCCGGGTCAGGAGATGCAGTACGCCGGCCAGGGCGGCTCGATCCCGCTGTGCAACACCCTCGCCGCCCTCTACCCGCACGCGGAGATCCTCCTCATCGGCCTGAGCGAGCCGGAGGCCCAGATCCACGCCGTGAACGAGAGCGTGTCGCCCGAGGAACTGGAGCGCCTGTCGGTCGCCGAGGCCCTGTTCCTGCGCAACTACTCGGCGGGGTGAGGGACTTCGGGCTGAAGATGGGTCAGTGACCCGCACCGAACGCCTCACCGCCCACACCGACATCGCCACGTCCCTGGCACTGCTCTCCGACCACGCACTCGTGGACCTCGTGGAGTCGGGCGCACCGCTCGGCACCGGGATCGGCGGACGGTCGACGCTGATCGAGATGGACGGCAGACGGGTGTTCGTGAAGCGAGTCCCCCTCACCGACGTCGAGTTGCGGCCGGAGAACGTCCGCTCCACGGCGAACCTCCTCGGCCTGCCTGCCTGCTTCCACTACGGCATCGGCAGTCCGGGGTTCGGTGCCTGGCGGGAGCTCGCCGTGCACACGATGACCACGAACTGGGTGCTGGCCGGCCGGTTCGAAGGGTTCCCGCTGACGCACCACTGGCGGGTCCTGCCCGACGCGCCTCAGCCACTCCCGGAACCACTGGCCGACGTGGAGCGGGCCGTCGCCTACTGGGGCGGCAGCCCGCAGGTGCGCGACCGCATCGAGCAGCTGCGGACGGCGTCCACGAGCCTGGCGCTGTTCCTGGAGTACGTGCCCCACACCCTGCACGACTGGTTCGGCGCCCAGCTGCGCACCGACGGCGCCGAGGCCGCGTGCGCTTGGGTGGAGCAGCGACTCAGGGCCACTACGGACTTCCTCCACGGGCGCGAACTCCTGCATTTCGACGCCCACTTCGACAACATCCTCACCGACGGGCAGCAGCTCTACCTCGCCGACTACGGCCTCGCGCTGTCGGCCCGCTTCCGGCTCACGCCTCAGGAGCGCGAGTTCTTCGACCGGCACCGCCTCTACGACCGCTGTTACACCGCCACCCGCCTCGTCAACTGGCTGGCCACCGCGCTGTACGGGTACGGCCTGGAGGAGCGCGAGACCTTCGTGCGGGACTGCGCCGACGGCATGCGGCCCGAGGGAATCCCACGGGCCGCCGCCGACATCATCGTCCAGTACGCGCCCCTCGCCGCCGCCGTGGGTGACTTCAGCCGACGGCTGGTGCACGAGAGCAGACTGACTCCGTACCCGCACGACGAACTGCGCGCCGTGGTTCAGGACACGGGAATCCCGGCCTCCAGATAGAGCGCCGCCCCACGTTCCCGCGCCCGAAGCGCCCAGCGCAGTCGCTCAAAACGCACCGGCGGCAGCAGATCGGCGGCCTCGTCCTCGGTGACGAAGCGCCACTCGCGCAGCTCGGGCCCCGGCAGCAGGAGTCGTTCGGCCTCCGCCGAGTCGAGGCGGCCGCCGTCGAAGAGGAGCCGCAGACCTCCGTATCCGGGGGGCAAGGGCCGCTCCCAGTCGATGACGAGCAGCCGCGGTACGTCGTCCAGCCGTATCCCCGTCTCCTCGGCGACCTCGCGTATGCCCGCCCGCGCGGGGGCCTCACCCCGCTCGACGACACCGCCGGGAAACTCCCAGCCCGCCTTGTAGGTGGGGTCGACGAGCAGCACCCGGTCCTGCTCGTCGAAGAGGAGGACGCCCGAGGCGACGGTCTCGGCGGTGGGCTCGGGCGTCTGCACGATGTCGCAGACGGGGACCGTACCGCTGCCGACGGCCTCGGCGATCCGGGCGGCGGTCTCGTACGGAGTCAGACCACCGTTGTCGACGGGATACGCGTCGGCGGTGAGCCAGGAAGCGAGTGCGGCGCGATACGGCTCTATGTGGTCGTACGACCACTGCCGGATCCGTATCTCGCCGTCGGGCAGGTCGAGCGGGATGTCCCGCTCGGCTATCCGCTCCCGCAGGATCGTTTCCGCCGGGGCGAGGAGCACATGCTGGACGGTGATGCGGCGGGCGGCGAGGCCGCCGAAGATCTCGTCGCGGTACTCCTGGCGCAGCAGCGTCATCGGAACCACGAGGGTCCCGCCGAGCTCGGCGAGCAGCGCGGCCGCCGTGTCGATCACGAGACGTCGCCAGATCGGCAGGTCCTGGAAGTCACCGACCTCGGTGAGGTGTTTGGGCGGAAGCAGGTGGGTCAGTGCTCCGCCGATGACCTCGGGGTCGAAGAGCGTGCTGTTCGGGATCAGCTCGATCAGTTCGCGGGCGGTGGTGGTCTTCCCCGCACCGAACGCGCCGTTGATCCAGACGATCACGTTTCCCCCTCTTCTGTTGGCCCCCTGTGGCTTGCCCGCTCCACCCTGCCACGGAAACCAGCTCCCGTAGAGAGCGCATGACGACGGCGCCGACACCCGCTCGGATGCGGGGGTACGGCGCCGTGTGAAGGGGTCGGTCGTGCTCGTCAGCGCTTCTTTCCGTGCGGGGCGTTGTTCACGGCCCGGTCCGTTTCGCGGTTGATGGCCTTGCCGACGGTGTCCAGGGCCCGGTCCACGCTGATCCCGGCGACCTTGGTCTGACCGCTCGTGGGGAGGCCGCCGAGCTTGCTCTGACCACCCATGTCCAGGCCGGCGGCCTTCATCTGACCGCCGGTGTCGGGCAGCCCGGCGGCCGGGGACCCGGTGCCGGAGTTACCCGAGGACTCGGCCGAATGGGACGGCGTGACCGCCGCGACGACGAATCCGGTGGCCAGGGAGGCGATGGCAAGCATGCTGCGCTTCTTCATGGCCGGTTCAACTGTGAAACGGACCGTGGAGTCACGCCCCGCCTCCGGACAATCGGGACAGCGCGGGAGCCTCGGGGCCGCTCCGCCGCCGGTCGACCCGGCGCAGCCGCACACGCTGCGCGAGATCGTCGGCCGCTTCCGGCCATCGGGCATAGTCGAAGGTGAACCCCTCGTCGAGCAGCCGGCCGGGGACGACACGGCGGCTTTTGAGCAGGAGCTCGGTGTCGGAGCGCAGCGCGAACGCGCCGAGTTCCGCCATCCATTTCGTGGCGGGCAGGCCCAGCGGGGCGCCCCACGAGGAGCGCAGCGCCCGCATGAACGCCCGCTGCGGCAGCGGTTCGGGGGCCGCGAGGTTCACCGGGCCGGTGAGATCCTCCCGGTCGACCAGGAAGTCGACCGCGCGGACGAAGTCGCGGTCGTGGATCCAGGAGACGTACTGCGCACCGCCCGCGACGGGGCCGCCGAGGCCCAGCCGCGTCAGCCCCAGCAGGACGTCGAACACGCCGCCGCGGTCGGGGCTCATCACCATGGCGGAGCGCAGGGCGACCTTCCGGGTGTGCGGCGTGTCGGCCTCCTCCTGTGCCCGCTCCCAGGCCCTGGCGATCCGCACGCTGTAGCCCCAGTAGTCCGGCACGTCGGGCTCGCTGCCTCCGATGACCCCCGTCCCCTCGTCGTTGGGCGCGTCGAAGCGGTGGGCGTAGATGGTGGCCGTGCTCATCTGGAGCCAGACCCGGGGCGGCCGGGCGGCGTGCGCGATCGCCTCGCCCACGACCTGGGTGGAGTGCACCCGCGAATCCATCATGGCCTGGAGATTGGGTGCGGTGTAGCGGCAGCTGACGCTGCGGCCGGCCAGGTTGATCACGATGTCGCTGCCGTCGATCTCCTCGACCCACGGGCCCCACGTCTCGCCGTCCCACTGAACCTCGCCGTCGCGCGTAGGCCGCCTGGTCAGGACGACGACCTCGTGGCCCGCACGGCTCAGGGCGCGGTTCAGGATCGCGCCCACCTGCCCGGTTCCCCCGGGAATCACTATCTTCATCGGCTCCCCCTCGGGTGTGGGAGCGAGCCTAGCGCACACTTGAACATGTTCAAAAGCGTGCCGCGGCATGGGTTCAAGTACAGACCACCTTCCAACAGACTCCAACAGGTTCTACCGTGAGCCCCACATGACGCGCACATGTCGCCATATCGCTCTCGCAGGTACGGAGGAACGTAACGATGCGTCACCTTCACACCCGCACAACCCGCACAGCCCGCATAACCCGCATAACCCGCAGGAGACTGGTCGGAGCACTCGTCGCGGGGCTACTGTGCGCCTCGGCACTCGCTGCCCCCGCGGCCATCGCCGCGCCCGTCGCACCGGCCCTGGACGACGGTCTGGCCCTCACCCCGCCCATGGGCTTCAACAACTGGAACTCCACCCACTGCCGTGCCGAGTTCAACGAGTCCATGGTCAAGGGCATCGCGGACATCTTCGTCGAGAAGGGCCTCAAGGACGCCGGATACCAGTACGTCAACCTCGACGACTGCTGGGCCCTGCCCTCCAGGGACGCGAACGGAAAGCTCGTGCCCGACCCGGTGCGCTTCCCGAACGGGATCAAGGCGGTCGCGGACTACGTCCACGCCAAGGGCCTCAAGTTCGGCATCTACACCAGCGCGGGCACGAAGACCTGCAACAGCGCCGGTTTCCCGGGCTCGCTCGGCCATGAGTACAGCGACGCCCAGCAGTTCGCGGACTGGGGCGTGGACTACCTCAAGTACGACAACTGCAACAACCAGGGCGTGGACGCCAAGCTGCGCTACACGACCATGCGCGACGCGCTCAAGGCCACCGGCCGGCCCATCGTGTACAGCATCTGCGAATGGGGCGAGAACAAGCCCTGGGAATGGGCGGCCGACGTCGGCCATCTGTGGCGCACGACCGGTGACATCAGCGACAACTGGGGCTCGATGCTGTCGATCCTGAAGCGGAACCTGCCGCTCGCGCAGTACGCCGGCCCCGGCCGCTGGAACGACCCCGACATGCTGGAAGTCGGCAACGGCGGCATGACGGCCACCGAGTACCGCTCGCACTTCTCGATGTGGGCGATCATGGCCGCCCCGCTCCTCATCGGCTCCGACCTTCGCTCGGCTTCCGAAGAGACCTTGGACATCCTCGGCAACCGCGAGGTCATCGCGGTCGACCAGGACCCGCTGGGCAGACAGGGCACGGTGGTCTCCTCGGCGGGCGGGCGCTGGATCGTCGCCAAGGAGATGCGGGACGGCAGCCGCGCGGTCGCCCTCTTCAACGAGTCCGGCACCGCCCAGCGCATCACCACGACCGCCGCAGCGGTCGGCCTGCCCGCCGCCGACGCGTACACCTTGCGCGACCTGTGGCAGCACCGGAGCTACAACACCGCGGGCACCATCTCCGCGACCGTCCCCGCCCACGGCACGTTCCTCGTACGCGTCTTCGCCGACTCCAAGTGGGCCGAGCACCCGCCTGCCCTCGAACTCGGCCTGGGCGGCAGCCCGTTGGTCGAGCCGGGCGGCTCGGCCGATCTGACGTCGACGGTCACCGACCTCGGGCGTACGACGGCCAAGCGCGTGTCCGTGGCGCTGACCGGCCCCGCGGGGTGGTCCGTCAGGGCGACGTCACCGACCAACTCGCCCGCACTGCCGACGGGCAGCTCGTTGCGCACGAAATGGGCGGTCACCGCGCCGGAGGGGACCCCCACCGGGTCGTACGACCTCACCCTCAAGGCGAGTTACCGCTCACCGACCGGCGTCCGCGTCGACAGTGCACTGCCAGTGACCGCGACCGTGGTGGCGCCGCCGCCCTCGGGGACGTCCGGGCTCGGCGGCCTTCCGTGGCTGTCGGCCACCAACGGATGGGGGCCCGTCGAGCGCGACACCAGCAACGGCGAGAGTGCCGCGGGCGACGGGCATCCGATCACCATCGGCGGCGCGACGTACGGCAAGGGACTCGGTGTCCACGCCGAGAGCACCGTCGATTACTACACCGGCGGCGCGTGCGAAACGGTCACGGCGGAGGTCGGTGTCGACGACGAGGAGGGCACGGGCGGCACCGTCGCCTTCGAGATCTGGGCCGACGGCACCAGAGCCGCCTCCACCGGCGTCCTCACCAACGCGATGCCGGCCCAGCCGCTCACGGCCGACGTGACCGGCGCCGAGGTGGTCCGGCTCGTGGTGACCGACGGCGGCGACGGCATCGACTCGGACCACGCGGACTGGGCGCAGGCGCGGGTGAGCTGCTGACCGGCAGTTCAATGGGCCGCTGTGGCGGATGAGTTGCTGCGGCGGATGAGTTGCTGAGTGCCGCAGCTGGTCAGCCGAGGTGGAGGCCGGCGTAATGACACGCGGCCCACTCGGCTCAGCTCAGCTCGACCGCCTCGACCCGCACCCGCCGCCAGCCACGAGCCACCAGCCCCTGCGGTCGCTCGGCTCCCAGCTCCCAGCCTTCAGCGGCCCACCCGATCCGATGCGCAACCTCCTGGTCGGCGGGGCCCAGCCGCCCCCACTCCCGCTCCCACTCCTACCGAGTGAACGTTCCTGCCAGACCCGCGCGCCCTCACACCCCCGCCGCAGCCGCGTCCGCCTTCCCCGCGAGGGCGGCCGCGGCGGCGCCCACCAGCCCGGCGTCCGTTCCCATCTGGGCCGGCGTGATCGTCAGGCGCTGGACGAAGGACAGGGTGGCGTAGTCGTGGAGCGCCTTGCGGAGCGGTGTGAAGAGGACGTCGCCCGCCTTGCCCACTCCCCCGCCGATCACGGCGATGTCGATCTCGACCAGGGTCGCGGTGGCCGCGATCCCGGCGGCCAGGGCCTGTGCGGCGCGTTCGAAGGAGGCCACGGCGACCGGGTCACCGTCGCGCGCGGCGGCGGCCACCGCGGCGGCGGACGTGTCGCCGTCCGGGCCGGGCCGCCAGCCGTTCTCCAGTGCCCGCCGGGCGATGTTCGGGCCGCTGGCGATGCGCTCCACACAGCCCCGTGAACCGCACGGGCACGGGTCGCCGTCCAGGTCGACGCTGATGTGGCCGATGTGGCCGGCGTTACCGGTCGGGCCGGGGTGCAGTCGGCCGTTCAGCACCAGGCCGCCGCCGACGCCGGTGGAGACGACCATGCAGAGCGCGTTGTCGTGCCCCCGGGCCGCTCCCTGCCAGTGCTCGGCCGCCGTGATGGCCACGCCGTCGCCGATCAGCTCCACGGGCAGGCCGCCGGCCGCTTCCCGGACCCGCCGGACCAGCGGAAAGTCGCGCCAGCCGGGCACGTTCACCGGACTCACCGTGCCCGCGGAGGCATCCACCGGTCCCGCGCTGCCGATACCGAGGGCCGTGGCGCGGCCCCACAGCGGCGATGCGGTGAGCTCGCCGACGACCTCCTCGACGGCCCGCATCACCGTCTCGCCGTCCTCCCGCGCCGGCGTCGCGCGCTGGGCCCGGACCGCGATCGTGCCGTGGCCGTCCACCAGCGCTCCGGCGATCTTGGTGCCGCCGATGTCGAGCGCAGCCACGAGGTCGGTGTGCATCAGTGTCAGTTCTCCCCGTCAACCATTCGGATCTCCCCGTCAACCACGGGAAATGGGCGAGCCGGTCTCGCGGTGGGGGCGCAGGCCGGAGATTGCGGTGGACAGTGTCCCCCGGATCTGACAACGTTGTCCAGGCTCTATGCTCGACGCCACATCCTCATACAAACCCATGGACCGACGCATCCCCGTGGACGACAGGACAGGAATCCGCATCGTGCCCGAGACCATCCGCCGATCCGACCGCCCCGCAGACGGCCATCCCGGGTCCCGCTACGGCAACCGTCCGACCATGAAGGACGTCGCCGCGCGTGCCGGAGTCGGCCTGAAGACCGTCTCGCGTGTGGTGAACGGAGAGCCGGGGGTCACACCGGAGACGGAGCGCCGCGTCCAGGAGGCCATCGACGCCCTGGGCTTTCGCCGCAACGACAGCGCGCGGGTGCTGCGCAAGGGCCGTACCGCGAGCATCGGCCTGGTCCTGGAGGATCTCGCGGACCCTTTCTACGGCCCGCTCAGCCGTGCGGTCGAGGAGGTCGCCCGGGCGCACGGCGCGCTGCTCATCAACGGCTCCAGCGCCGAGGACCCGGACCGCGAGCAGGAGCTGGCCCTCGCGCTGTGCGCGCGGCGGGTGGACGGGCTGGTGATCATTCCCGCCGGTGACGACCACCGGTACCTGGAGCCCGAGCTCAAGGCGGGCGTCGCCACCGTGTTCGTCGACCGCCCCGCCGGGAAGATCGACGCCGACTGCGTCCTGTCCGACAACTACGGCGGCGCCCGCGACGGTGTCGCCCACCTCATCGCCCACGGCCACCGCCGGATCGGCTTCATCGGCGACATGCCCCGCATCCACACGGCCGCCGAGCGGCTGCGCGGCTATCGGGCCGCCATGGAGGACGCGGGCATACCGGTGGAGGACTCCTGGATGTCCCTGGGCGTCACCGACCCGGAGCGGGTGCGCCGGGCGGCCGAGGAGATGCTCACCGGCCCCTCCCCCGTCACCGCGATCTTCGCGGGCAACAACCGGGTGACGGTCACCGTGATCCGGGTCCTCGCCGAGCAGACCCGCGCCGTCGCCCTCGTCGGCTTCGACGACATCGAACTCGCCGACCTGCTGCAGCCGGGCGTCACCGTCGTCGCGCAGGACGCGGCCGCGATCGGCCGAAACGCAGCCGAGCGGCTGTTCCGGCAGCTGGACGGCACCCTCGTCACCCCGGAACGCATCGAGCTGCCGACGCGGCTGATCACCCGCGGCTCGGGCGAGCTGCCGCCGGCGGACTGAGCGGCCCGTGGAGGACCGCACACTCGAGGCGCAGGGCCTGGCCGAGGCGCCGCGCGAGCATCCCCTGCTCTACCCGGGCGCGTGGCCCGAGGAGTCCGGCCTCCTCGACGGCAATCGGCTGCTGCCCCTCGACCACCTGGTGTACGACGACCGAGCGCCGGTTCTCGCGGTCGGTTCCAACGCCTGTCCGGGCCAGCTTCGGCACAAGATGGCCGAGTTCGGGATCACGGCTCCCATCCCGATGGTGAAGGCGCGGGTGACGGGCATCGGGGTCGGCGTCTCCGCGCATGTGAGCCACATGGGATACGTGTCCGCCTCCCCCTTCGAGGCACCGGCCGACGTACGGGAGTTGTTCCTCACCTGGCTCGATGCCCAGCAGCTCGCGGTGATCGACGCGAGTGAGGGAGTGCCCCTGCCGAACGGCAACTACCGCCGCGCCTGGCTGGCCGCGCCCGAGGTCCGGATCCTCCTGGCGGACGGCACGGCACTCCCGGGTGCCTTCATGTACGTAAACCGCCACGGGGTGCTGCACAACGGGAACGGCGCGCCTCGCACCCACCCGGGTCAACGGGCCCTGCTCACCGAACTTCTCGGGGCGTCGGCCCGTTTGAGAGAGCTGTTCGGTGCAACTCCCGAGGAGTTCGTCGCGCACGCACGTACCGACGCGCTGTTGTGCGCGCGAGGCACCCGGCTGTTGGCGGAGGAGAAGCTGGTGACGGCCTCCGGCCTGGAGAAGTACGTACGGGTTCAGCAGACCGGGAGTCCGGGCACCGGCTCGTCGTTGTTGCCGCCCTCGATGTAGACGTCGCTGACGAAGACGCCGGTGTTGCCGCTGTCGTCGTCCGTCTTGGCCCACCAGACGTTGGTCCACTCGCCGTATGTCTCGCGGCGGCCCAGATTCTGCTGGCAGTAGAAGTAGTTGGTGCCCTGGTTGAGGGTGCCGACCTTGGTGCCGGAGGCGGTGTAGGAGTCCGCAGTCCTCCAGACCTGGCAGTTGTACTTGCCGCCGCCGATGGAGGAGCAGGACGCGGTCGGTGTGGTGCTGCCCCCGCCCGTGCTGCCGCCGCCACCCGTGGTGCCTGCGCCGCCCGTGGTCCCGCCGCCACCCGTCGTACCGCCGTCGCCGGAACCGCCGCCCGTGGTACCGCCGTTGGTGCCGCCGCCCGAGCCCTTCGTCGGGGACGAGGTAGTGGGCTGATCGGTGGGCTCGGCCTCCGTCGTGCGGCTCGGGGACTTGGACGCGGCGGGGTTCTTCTCGTCGTCCTTGTCGGTGAGACCGGACGCGCCCGACCGATCGGCGTCGGGGCTGCCGCTCGCCGGTGCGGACGCGCCCCCGGAGGTGGCGGACGACGTGGCCTGCGCCTCGGCCTTGGTGTCGCCCTTGTTGTTCAGCAGGGCGACCGCGCCCCCGGCTGCCGCGAGGACGACGGTCACGGCGACGGCGGCGAGCAGGGCCCGGCCCTTGCGTCGGCTCGGGGTGGCCGAGGACGTGGCCATGGGGCCGGTGGCGTCCGGACCCTGCGGCGACGCGGTGGGGCTGCCGAAGGCGTGCGGGGCGGACGGCGTCGGCGTGCTGCCGTACGGCGATGCGGCCGGCTGCCCCGGGGTGCCGTGTCCGTGTGCGGCCGAGCCGGGATGGCCGACGGCGCCGAAGCCCTGTGCCGGCGGCGCGCCTTGCCCAGGAGTCGCGGTGCCGTGCGGTCCTTGCGCACCCTGTCCGGCAGTCCCGAAGCGCGGGGCCCCCGGCAGGTCCGACGCGGGCACGCCCTGACCCGGCGTGTCCAAGCCCTGAGCGGGCGCACCCTGTCCCTGGCCCCCGTACGGCTGCCCGGCGGGCTCTGTCGTCCCCGGTGCTCCGAATCCCGGCCCGTTCGGACCTGCCGCCTCCGGTGGCCCGCCAACCAGCGGCACCGACGGAGCACTGAGTTCCGTGTCCTCCCGTGCGGGCCCGGCGTCGCCCGTCGGCCCCCGCAGCGCGGCCGTCTGTGAGTCGGTGTCGGCCGACTCCGCCACCGCCTGGAGGAGTGCCCGCGCCGCGTCGGCCTCGGGGCGGGCCTCGGGTCGTTTGTCCAGCAGCCGCTGCAGGACGGGGCCGAGCGGCCCGGCGCGGCGGGGCTCCGGCAGCGGTTCGGAGACGATGGCGGTGAGGGTGGAGAACGTCGACGTACGGCGGAACGGCGCGGAGCCCTCGACGGCCGCGTACAGCGTGGCGCCCAGGGCCCATACGTCGGAGGAGGGGCCCGGTTCGACGCCTTGGGCGCGCTCGGGGGCCAGGTAGTCGAGGGAACCGACGAGTGCACCGGTGCGGGTGAGGTTGGTGGCCTCGCCGTCGCCCGGGTCGTCCATCGCGGCGATGCCGAAGTCGGTCAGGACCACTCGGCCGGAACGCTCGAGCAGGATGTTGCCCGGCTTCACGTCACGGTGCAGGACGCCGACCGCGTGGGCGGCTGCCAGCGCCTCCATGACCTTGGCGCCGATGCCGGCCGCCTCGCGTGGGTCGAGGGGACCGCGCTCGCGCAGCACGTCGTCCAGCGACGGGCCGTCGACCAGCTCCATGACGATCAGCGGGCGTCCGTCGACCTCGGCGACGTCGTGCACCGCCACGACGCCGGGGTGCCGCACCCGGGCCGCCGCACGGGCCTCGCGCTGCATGCGCAGCCGCAGATCCGCGAGCTCGGGGCCGCCGGCATCGGTGTAGGTGCGCAGCTCCTTGACGGCGACCTCGCGGCCGAGGACCTCGTCGAGGGCCCGCCAGACCACACCCATGCCGCCACGCCCGAGCTGCGCCACGACGCGATAGCGCCCGGCCAGCAGCCGACCGGCCTCGTCCGTCTGTCCGTACTCCCCCGAAGACACCGCTGCCCCGTTCCTGTGACACCTGTGACTGGTCAATGCGTGGCGTACAGACTACGGGGCAGGAGTGACAACGCCGACCGGTGGTTACGGCTGTGACCGGCCCGCTACTTGGCGGAGACCGTCAGGTCGCCGCGCCGGGGTGCCGCGAATCCCTCCAGATCGGCACGGGTCAGACCGGTCAGCCGGGCGACCTCGGCGATGTCGAGGGCGCCGCAGTCGAGTCCGCGCAGCAGATAGCCGCTGAGAGCCTTGGCGGTGGCGGGCTCGTCCATGACGTCGCCGCCGGCGCGGTTGGCGTAGCGGGCGAGACGCGCCGCCGCCTGCTCGAAGCCCTCGCGGTAGAAGGCGAAGACGGCCGCGTACCGGGTCGGGATGTGGCCGGGGTGCATGTCCCAGCCCTGGTAGTAGGCGCGGGCCAGGGCGCGGCGGGTGAGGCCGTAGTGCAGTCGCCAGGCGTCGTGGACCTTCGCGGTCGGGCCGACCGGCAGGACGTTCGTCGAGCCGTCCGAGACGCGTACGCCGGTGCCGGCCGCCGCGACCTGCATGATCGCCTTGGCGTGGTCGGCGGCCGGGTGGTCGCTGGCCTGGTAGGCGGCGGAGACGCCGAGGCAGGCGCTGTAGTCGAAGGTGCCGTAGTGCAGGCCCGTGGCGCGGCCCTCAGCGGCCTGGATCATCCGGGCGACGGTGGCGGTGCCGTCGGTGGCGAGGATGGACTGGCTGGTCTCGATCTGGATCTCGAAGCCGATCCGGCCGGGCTCCAGACCGCGCGCCTTCTCGAACTCCTCCAGAAGCCGGACCATGGCACTGACCTGCTCGGCGTACGTCACCTTCGGCAGGGTGAGCACCAGCCCGTCGGGCAGGCCGCCGGCCTCCATCAGACCGGTGAGGAAGATGTCGAGGGTGCGGATGCCCCGGTCGCGTACGGGCGCCTCCATGCACTTCATGCGGATGCCCATGTACGGCGCCGCCGTGCCGTTCTCGTACGCCTCGGCGATCAGCCGTGCCGCGCGGGCGGCCGCCTCGTCCTCCTCGGCCTCCGGGCGGGGGCCGTAGCCGTCCTCGAAGTCGACGCGCAGGTCCTCGATGGGCTCGCGCTCCAGCTTGGCGCGCACGCGCGCGTGGACGGGCTCGGCGAGCTCGTCGGACAGACCGAGGACGGCGGCGAAGGACGCGGCGTCCGGGGCGTGTTCGTCGAGGGCGGCGAGTGCCCGGTCGCCCCAGGAGCGGATGGTGTCGGCGGCGAAGACGTCGCCGGGGACGTAGACGGTGTGGACGGGCTGGCGGCCGCCGGGGTCTCCGGGGTAGCGGCGCTCCAACTCGGCGTCGACCGGAGCGAGGGAGGCGCTGATCTCCTCGCTGACGGCGCCCGCGAGGCTCGTCGCCACCTTCTCCTGCTGGCCCTGACCCATTCCCACACCCTCCTGTTTTCCGCCATACGGAATCAACAATCCGTAGAACGAAGTTATCCGGGGACCTTCCGACTGGTCAACACCGTGTCCACGGGGAGTCACTCCACCATCTCGTCATGTTCACGTTCATCTCAGGGCGCGGTATCACACTTCCATACGTCACGCCTCGCACGACTCGTCCGGCAGTTCCCACCGAAGGAGCCCGAAGTGCCGAACCACAGCCGAGTCACGCGCCGCCTGGGCCTGAAGGCCGCGCTGGCCGCGGCGGTCACCGCGCCCCTCTCCAGTACAGCACTGCCCACGTCATCCGCCTCGGCGGGCGAACACCCGCCCCGCCGGCACCTGCGGGCCATGTCCTTCAACCTGCGCTTCGCGAGCACCACCGAGCCCAACAGCTGGGCGGTGCGCAGACCGGTGATGCGCGAGCTGCTGCGTGAGGAGGCCCCGCACGTCATAGGCACCCAGGAGGGCGTCTTCTCGCAACTGCTCGACATCGACTCCGACCTCGGCCCGCACTACGACTGGGTGGGCACCGGCCGGCTGCACGGCAGCAGCGACGAGTCCATGGCGATCTTCTACGACTCCCGCCGCCTGCGCCCTACCGTGTTCGAACACTTCTGGCTCTCCGACGCCCCGGACGTGATCGGCTCCAACACCTGGGGCGCGGCCTTCGCCCGCATGGTCACCTGGGTCCGCTTCCGCGATCTGGCCGACGGCGGACGGGAGTTCTACGTCCTCAACACCCACTTCGACCATGTGAGCCAGTACGCGCGCGAGCGCAGCGCCTCGCTCATCGCCGAGCGGATCGCCGGGTTCGACCGCGCCCTGCCGGTCGTGGTGACCGGGGACTTCAATGTCGCCGCCCACAAGAACGCCGTGTACGACACGCTGCTCGGAGCCGGTCTCGTCGACACCTGGGACACCGCGCGCGAGCGCAGTGCGCTGTACGCGACCTTCCACGGCTACAAGCCGCTGACGCCGAACGGCGACCGTATCGACTGGATCCTGGCCACGCCCGGTGTCACGGCCCACCGGGCGGCGATCAACACGTTCTCCGACGGCGGCCAGTTCCCGAGCGACCACCTGCCCGTGCAGGCGTTCCTGAGCCTGGAATGAGACGAGGCCCCCGTGACCGTCGGCACGGTCACGGGGGCCTCGTTCAGCCGGGGGTTCAGCCCGGGGCGGGATCAGCCCTTGCGGGTCTTGATCTCCTCGGTCAGGGCCGGGACGACGTCGAAGAGGTCGCCGACGACGCCGTAGTCGACCAGGTCGAAGATCGGGGCCTCGGCGTCCTTGTTGATCGCCACGATCGTCTTCGAGGTCTGCATACCGGCGCGGTGCTGGATCGCGCCGGAGATGCCGGAGGCGATGTACAGCTGCGGCGAGACGCTCTTGCCGGTCTGGCCGACCTGGTTGGTGTGCGGGTACCAGCCGGCGTCCACCGCGGCACGCGAGGCACCCACGGCCGCGCCGAGGGAGTCGGCGAGCGCCTCGATGATCGCGAAGTTCTCCGCGCCGTTGACGCCACGGCCACCGGAGACCACGATCGCGGCCTCGGTCAGCTCCGGACGACCGGTCGACTCACGCGGCGTGCGGCCGGTGACCTTGGTGCCGGTCGCGGCGGCGGAGAAGGACACGGCGAGGGCCTCGACCGCACCGGCGGCCGGGGCGGCCTCCACGGCCGCGCTGTTGGGCTTGACCGTGATGACCGGGGTGCCCTTGGAGACCCGGGACTTGGTGGTGAAGGACGCGGCGAACACCGACTGGGTGGCCACCGGGCCCTCGTCGCCGGCCTCCAGGTCGACGGCGTCGGTGATGATGCCGGAGCCGATACGCAGCGCCAGACGCGCGGCGATCTCCTTGCCCTCCGCGGAGGAGGGGACGAGGACGGCGGCCGGGGAGACGGCCTCGACGGCGGCCTGCAGGGCGTCGACCTTCGGCACGACCAGGTAGTCGGCGTACTCGGACGCGTCGTGGGTGAGGACCTTGACCGCGCCGTGCTCGGCGAGCGTGGCGGCGGTGTCGGCGGCGCCGTTGCCCAGCGCGACGGCGACCGGCTCGCCGACGCGGCGGGCCAGGGTCAGCAGCTCCAGCGTGGGCTTGCGGACGGCGCCGTCCACGTGGTCGACGTAGACGAGAACTTCAGCCATGGGAATGCACTCCTGCGGATTACGAAGTCTGAGGGGCGGTAAGGGAGTTGAGCCTCAAGCGGGCCAGCGACCCTTAGATGAACTTCTGGCTCGCGAGGAACTCAGCGAGCTGCTTGCCGCCCTCGCCCTCGTCCTTGACGATCGTGCCGGCGGTGCGGGCCGGGCGCTCGGCCGCGGCGTCCACGACGGTGTAGGCACCCTCGAGACCGACCTCCTCGGCCTCGATGTCCAGGTCGGACAGGTCCCAGGACTGAACCGGCTTCTTCTTGGCGGCCATGATGCCCTTGAAGGACGGGTAGCGCGCCTCACCCGACTGGTCGGTGACCGACACGACGGCCGGCAGCGACGCCTCGAGCTGCTCGGAAGCGGCGTCGCCGTCCCGGCGGCCCTTGACCGTGCCGTCCTCCACGGAGACCTCGGACAGCAGGGTGACCTGCGGGACACCCAGACGCTCGGCCAGCAGGGCCGGCACGACACCCATGGTGCCGTCGGTGGAGGCCATACCGGAGATCACCAGGTCGTAGCCGGCCTTCTCGATCGCCTTGGCCAGCACCAGCGAGGTGCCCAGCGCGTCGGTGCCGTGCAGATCGTCGTCCTCGACGTGGATCGCCTTGTCGGCGCCCATGGACAGCGCCTTGCGCAGCGCGTCCTTGGCGTCCTCGGGGCCCACCGTCAAAACGGTGATCTCCACGTCGTCGTCGGAGTTCTCGGAGATCTGCAGCGCCTGCTCGACCGCGTACTCGTCGAGCTCGGAGAGCAGACCGTCCACGTCGTCCCGGTCGACGGTCAGGTCATCGGCGAAGTGCCGGTCGCCAGTGGCGTCGGGCACGTACTTCACGGTGACAACGATCCTCAAGCTCACGCCGGCTCTCCTACTGCGTCGACATTTCTCTGCTGCCTACTTGCAGGCAGCATAGGCGCCCCAAGTGGCCGTTCCCGCTCGGGGCGACCCGCGCTCCGAGCGAAATATTACTCGTCAGTACACCCAGTTCGTTCCCGCTAAGCAAGCGCTTTGAACTGTGACCTTTGCAACGCAGCGTAATCGGAATTCGACGGCTTCGCAGAACGATGGAAGGCCGGTCCTGTCACATCGGTGCGGTGACGTCAGTCACGCAGGCCGTTGAACCGGCCCTGGTGATACACGAGCGGACGCCCGGGGCCGGTGGGGTCACCGAGGAGGACCTCGGCCAGCACGATGCGGTGATCGCCCGCGGGCACACGCCCCACGATCCGGCACACCATCCAGGCCAGGACGTCGTCGAGGACGGGGACGCCTTCGGGACCCTCGCGCCAGGCCGTGGACGGGCCGAAGCGGTCGGCGCCGCTGCGGGCGAAGGTGGCCGCCAGCGACTGCTGGTGCTCGCCGAGTATGTGGACGCCGACGTGCTCCGTCGCGGCTATCGCCGGCCAGCTGGAGGCACCGGTGCCGATGCCGAAGGAGAGCATCGGGGGCTCGGCGGAGACGGAGGTGAGGGAGGTGGCGGTGAAGCCGACCGGGCCCGTCTCACCGCGGGCGGTGATCACCGCCACACCCGCCGCATGGCGCCGGAAGACGGAGCGGAGCAGGTCGGGAGAGGCGAGCCGGGTGGTGCCGAGGCCGGACGTGGCCGTCATGGAGTTGTCCTTCTGCGAGGGGAGGTGTGCGGGTCCGTGGCCGTTCAACAGCCCGGACAGCGCGCGCTCGCGGTGCGGGCCAGGTCGACATGGGCCCGGCCGAAGAGAAGGAGTTCCTCAGGCATACGGTCAGGCTGACGATAGGTGGTGCACACAGTCAAGTGGGTTCCGCGATGTGGGAGATGACTCACCCTCGGCATCACAGCCCCTCAGACCGCTTCACCGAGCGCGGCGATGACGTCCGCCTTGCGCGGCTGACCGGTGGCCCGCCGTACGACGTTGCCGTCGGCGTCGAGGACCAGCACGGTCGGCGTCTTGAGGATGTCGAACCGGCGTACGAGGTCCAGATGGTCCTCCGCGTCGATCTCGACGTGGGTCACGCCCGGGACCATGCCGGCCACCTCGCCGAGCACGCGCCGAGTGGCCCGGCAGGGCGCGCAGAAGGCGCTGGAGAACTGCACGAGGGTGGCGCGCTCGCCCAGCGTCTGGCCCAACTCGGCCGCCCCGAGCCGCTTTCCGTCGTCCCGCCCGCGCACCCTTACTCTCCCGCTCCGCCGCCGATGCAGCACTCCGTACGCGCTCGCCGCGACGAGCACCACCACGCACACCACAAGTCCGGTCATCACCCTGCTCAACCCTTCACGAGACTGCAAAGATTCCCGACTCCCCGAAGCCTGTCCGGTGCGGAATGCTTGATTCATGGACATCGATGTGAGGGGGCCGCGCTTCGGGGCGGCCGTGACGACCGTGCTGCTGGCGGTCGTTCTGGTCACCGGGAGCGCCTGGCTGCTGGCCTGGCAGACGCTGGCGTTCGCGCTGGGCGCGGCGGGCGGGGTGGGCCGTTCGCCGTACGGCTGGCTGTTCCGTAAGGCCGTACGTCCCCGGATCGGGCCGCCGACCGAGTTCGAGGCGCCGGAACCGCCGCGGTTCGCACAGGCGGTGGGGCTGGTCTTCGCGGGCGTCGGGCTGGTCGGGTACACGCTGGGGCCGGACTGGCTGGGACTGGCCGCGACCGGGGCCGCGCTCGCGGCCGCCTTCCTGAACGCCGTCTTCGGGTACTGCCTGGGCTGCGAGATGTACCTGCTCGTACGGCGGGTGACGGTGCGCGCAGAGTAAAGGCGGCTTCAAAATCCGAGGTGGATCATGGGGCCGAAGTGACGAGGATCTCGCCGTTCACGGGCACTGGGACTGGCTCCCCGGCCGTTCTTGGGGCACGATCTGCGAGATGCCGTAAACCTACGGCTGCGTAACTTTTCCCACTGGGAGCTTCCTTCCCAGGCACAGAAGGAAGGGTCCACCCCGTCCATGGCAGAGCTTGTCTACCGTCCCGTCGTCGGTTTCGCCCAGACGTTGTTCAAGGCGTGGGACCTCAAGATCGACTGCAAGGGATCGGAGAACATTCCGCGCTCGGGCGGCGCTGTGCTGGTGAGCAACCACATCAGCTACCTGGACTTCGTCTTCAACGGCCTGGCCGCCCTCCCGCAGAAACGACTCGTCCGTTTCATGGCGAAGGAGTCCGTCTTCCGGCACCGGATTTCCGGTCCGCTGATGCGCGGCATGAAGCACATCCCCGTGGACCGCAAGCAGGGTGAGGCGGCGTACGCGCACGCGCTGGACTCGCTGCGGTCCGGCGAGATCGTCGGGGTCTTCCCGGAGGCCACGATCTCACAGTCGTTCACCCTGAAGAGCTTCAAGTCGGGCGCCGCGCGGCTGGCCCAGGAAGCCGGCGTGCCGCTGATCCCGATGGCCGTGTGGGGCACCCAGCGACTGTGGACCAAGGGCCAGCCGCGCAACTTCAAGCGCAGCCACATCCCGATCACGATCCGGGTCGGCGAGGCGATCGAGGCCTCCAAGGACAAGTACGCGGGCGCGATCACCCGCCAGCTGCGCGAACGCGTCCAGGAGCTCCTGGAGGCCGCGCAGCGCGCCTACCCGGTGCGCCCGAAGGACGCCAACGACACCTGGTGGATGCCGGCCCACCTCGGCGGCACGGCACCGACGCCGGAGCAGGTGCGCGAGGCCGAGGCCGGGCGCTCCGCCGAGTAGAGCGCGTTGGGTAGTGCCGCGAATTGTCTCCCGTCGTCTGCGGCGCCGTCGTGGCTTGTCGCGCAGTTCCCCGCGCCCCTTTGGGGCGCGCTGCTCGACCGCCGGCCAGCGGCGGACCGTGGGCTGCGACCCCCTGCTCGATGTCATCTGATGGCATCCGTGAGTGCGGCGGGGAGTGTCTGCCACAGATGGGGGCGGTCGGTGGCGGACTTGAGGGTGTCGAGTACGACCGGGTGGGGTGCGGCGTACAGGATCGGATAGTCCATCTCGTCGGACGCCGGATCGGGCTCGAAGGCCAGCCGCTCGCCGTCGAGTGAGAACTGGGCGTCCACACCCGGCTTGTTGCCGCGCGGATCCTGGCGATGCCAGGCCCCGTTGAACCGTACGGCGACCAGGCCGTGCACGGCGTACCCGCTGCCGTCGTCGTGCAGGAGGCGCTGGTAGCACAGTGCCGTAGGGATGTCCTCGGCCCGCAGCAGCGCGGTGAGCGCGTGGGCCTTGGCGTAGCAGATGCCGGTGCCCTGTTCCAGGACGTCGGAGGCGCGCCAGGTGACGCGGAGATCGCCGGAGTCCTGTGAGTGCGGAACGGTGTCCCGCACGAACTCGAACGCGGCCCGCGCATATTCATACGAGTCCGCCACGTCATCGGCGAGCCTGGCAGCCGTCTCACGGACGAGCGGATGGTGATGGTCGATCACCTCGTCGGCAGCCAAGTACGCGGACAGGTCAGCGGTTTGCTGGATCATCTGCATGGTGGCCGAGCGTAGATGCCAGCCCGAACTCCGGTCAATTTACTTTCCGCTCAACGTATAGGTATGCATCGACTCGGGCCTCGTGCGGCCATGCCGCCTCGAGAACGGCTGAACATCGCCGCAACCCGACGTCCGGCTACAACCCCTCCCCCGTGCCGTGGGTCTGGCGTCCGACGGAGCGTCGACAAGGGGGAAGTCATGAAGCATCATCTGCTCGGAGCCGCGGTGGCCGGCTGTGCCCTGGCCGCGGTCGGGGCCGGACCCGTGTATGCCGCGTCCGACCAGCTGGGGATCAGCGTGCCGTCCGAGACGGTAGTGCCTGGGCCGGACGCGGAGGGCGGGACGTGGGAGCGCACCCTTGATGTGCGGGTCACCCACGACAACATCGAGAACAGTGTGCCGGCCGGCCAACTGACCGTGGACGCGAGCGAGCTCGCGTCCTTCGCGCGAGTGTCATGGCCCGCGAACTGCGTGCCCGAGTCGGCGGTCAAGGCGGTCTGCGACTTCCCGGAGATGCCGGCCGGGAAGGACGGCGGCGTGGCGGCGGCCCGGCTCGGACTCCGCGCCCTGCCGGACGCCGACCTCAGCGCGTCCGGGTACGTGCGCTACTCGGCCACCGCGGGAGAGCTGACGGCGTATCCGGCGGAGACCCGGATCACCCTGGGCTCCGGCCCGGACCTCGGGCTCAGCCAGGCCGAGGACCAGCGCGACCTCAAGCCCGGCACGGACACCCAGGTTCGGGCGACGGTCGGCAACACCGGCAACCGCGCCGTGGATCGCACGCTGCTGTGGGTCAACGCGTCGTACGGGCTGCGGTTCAAGGAGCGGCACTCCAACTGCGAGTACCGGGAGCACGCCACCGGTACGTCCGCGCTGTGCGTGCTGGACGAGGCGGTGGCTCCGGGCGAGCAGTACGAGCTGGTGACCGGGCTTCGTGTGGGGCGCAAGGCGCTGTACGAACGGTTCGACCACTCCGTACTGCCGTATTCCGACGAGGCGCTGGAAGAGGCCCGCGGCGATGGGACGTGGACCCCGGGAACGGGCCCCGAGCTGAACCTGCGGCCCATGGCGGCGCAGCCGGCCGCCGCCGGGGAGGACGACCTCGATCTGTCGGACAACTACCGGGCCGTCGTCCTCGACGCCAGGAACACCGCCGACCTGAAGCTCACCGGCAGCAAGGTGCGCGGGGCCGTCGGCGACACGGTGACCGCCCAGGTCACGGTCCGCAACCGCGGCCCGGCGTGGGTGGCGTCCCTGGGCGCGGGCGCGCCGGTCGCCGTGGTGCGGTTCCAGGCGCCGGAGGGCACCAAGGTCCTCGACATGGACAACTGCTGGTCGTCGGACCCGGACGACCCGAACCCCTCGACCTACTACTACTGCGGGACGCCCATCTGGCTGCACGACGGGGCGTCCCACATCTTCGAGATCCCGCTGCAGATCGAGCGGTTGGTGCGCGGCGCACGGGCGACCGTCAGCACCGTCAACGACCTGAGCGAGCTGGAGATCAGGAAGTTCGACCCGAACCTGCGGAACAACAGCGCCGCGATCGTCGTGAACGGCTGAGCAGCGCTGAGGGTGCTGGGGAGGAGACGGCCTAGCGCGCCATCTCCTCCTTCAGCGCCGCCACGAACGCGTCCACGTCCTCCTCGGTCGTGTCGAAGGAGCACATCCAGCGCACGACGCCTGCCGCCTCGTCCCAGAAGTAGAACCGGAACCGCTTCTGCAGGCGCTCGCTCACGTCGTGCGGGAGCTTGGCGAAGACGCCGTTGGCCTGCACGGGGTAGAGGATCTCGACGCCGTGCATGGCGCGGACGCCCTCGGCGAGGCGCTGGGCCATCTCGTTGGCGTGGCGGGCGTTGCGCAGCCACAGGTCCTTGGCGAGCAGGGCCTCCAACTGCACCGACACGAAGCGCATCTTGGAGGCGAGCTGCATGGACAGCTTGCGCAGATGCTTCATGTGGCTGACGGCGTCCTGGTTGAGGACGACGACCGCCTCGCCGAACAGCGCGCCGTTCTTGGTGCCGCCGAGGGAGAGGATGTCGACGCCGACCGCGTTGGTGAACGTCCGCATGGGGACGTTCAGGGAGGCGGCCGCGTTGGCTATCCGGGAGCCGTCCAGGTGCACCTTCATGCCGTGCGCGTGAGCGTGCTCGCAGATCGCGCGGATCTCGTCCGGCGTGTAGAGGGTGCCCAGCTCGGTGCTCTGGGTGATCGAGACGACCTGCGGCATCGCCCGGTGCTCGTCCTCCCAGCCGTACGCCTGCCGGTCGATCAGCTCGGGAGTGAGCTTGCCGTCGGGCGTGGGCACGGTGAGCAGCTTGAGGCCGCCCATCCGCTCCGGGGCGCCGCCCTCGTCGACGTGGATGTGCGCGCTCTCGGCGCAGATCACCGCGCCCCAGCGGTCGGTGACCGCCTGGAGCGCGACGACGTTGGCGCCGGTGCCGTTGAACACCGGGAACGCCTCGGCCGTGGCGCCGAAGTGGCTGCGGATGATCCGCTGGAGGTTCTCGGTGTAGTCGTCCTCGCCGTAGGCGACCTGGTGCCCGCCGTTGGCCAGGGCCAGGGCGGCGAGCACCTCGGGGTGGGCGCCGGCGTAGTTGTCACTGGCGAAACCGCGGACGTCCGGGTCGTGATGGCGACGGGCGTCGGTCTTCGGAGGGTTCACGGCTTCTCGGTCAGCCACAGACGGTTTCCGTTCACTTCGGCGGCGGGCTTGTCCCAGACGCCGACGACGGCATCGGCCAGGTCCTTGACGTCCGTGAAGCCCGCGAACTTCGCGTGGGGTCGCTCGGCGCGCATCGCGTCGTGCACCAACGCCTTCACCACCAGGATGGCAGCCGCGGACGTCGGCCCCTCCGGGCCCCCGGCCTTGCGGAAGGCGTCGGCCAGCGCGAGCGTCCAGGCCTCGGCGGCGGCCTTGGCGGCGGCGTACGAGGCGTTGCCCGCGGTCGGGTTCGAGGCGCCGGCGGCACTGATCAGCACATACCGTCCGCGGTCGCTGCGCTGCAGGCCCTCGAAGAAGGCCAGCGAGGTGTGCTGCACGGTGCGGATCAGCAGCAGCTCCAGGAAGTCCCAGTCGTCGAGACTCGTCTTGACGAAGGTCTCGCTGCCGCGCCAGCCGCCCACCAGGTGGACCAGGCCGTCGACGCGGCCGAAGTCCTTCTCGATCCGGGTGGCCCAGTCGCGGGTCGCCTCGCGGTCGAGCAGGTCGACCGTGTCACCGACGACGGTGGCACCGCCGTGCGCGTAGCTCGCCGCGTCCACGGCTTCGGCGAGCCGCTCCGGGTCGTTGTCCGAGCCGATGACGGTCGCGCCCGCCTCGGCCAGCCGCAGCAGCGCCGCCCGGCCTGCGGGCCCGCCCGCACCGGCCACCGCGATCACCGCACCGCTGAGAGCTCCGTTCCCCGCCATTTTCTTCGCCTCCTGAGCAGTCTGAGCAGTGTTCCGGGTGTCGCTGTCGCTCACGCGGCGACCCGCTCGGCGCTGTCCGCCGTGATGCCCTTGGTGGAGGCGATCACGTTCTTCAGCTTCTTGGACAGGGCCTCATAGAACATGCTCAGCGGAAACTCGTCCGGAAGCACGTCATCGACGAGTTTGCGCGGCGGCTGTGTCAGGTCCAGGGCGTCCGGGCCCTTGGCCCAGCGGGATCCCGGGTGCGGGGCGAGGTAGCTGGAGACGAGCTCGTAGCCCGCGAACCAGTGGACGAGCTTCGGGCGGTCGATGCCGTCGCGGTAGAGCTGCTCGATGTCGGCGCACAGCTGGTTGGTGACCTGCGGGGCGCGCTGCCAGTCGATGAACAGCTTGTTGTCGGTCCAGCGGACGACGTCGTGCTTGTGCAGGTAGGCGAAGAGGAGCTGACCGCCGAGGCCGTCGTAGTTGCGGACGCGCTCACCGGTGACCGGGAAGCGGAACATGCGGTCGAAGAGCACCGCGAACTGCACGTCACGAGCCTGCGAGACGCCTTCCGCCTCCAGCTTCACGGCCTCCTTGAAGGCGGTGAGGTCGCAGCGCAGCTCTTCGAGGCCGTACATCCAGAACGGCTGGCGCTGCTTGATCATGAACGGGTCGAACGGCAGGTCGCCGTGGCTGTGGGTGCGGTCGTGGACCATGTCCCACAGCACGAACGCCTCTTCGCAGCGCTTCTGGTCGTGGACCATCGCGGCAATGTCCTCGGGCAGCTCCAGGCCCAGGATGTCGACGGCGGCGTCGGTGACGCGGCGGAAGCGGGCGGCCTCGCGGTCGCAGAAGATGCCGCCCCAGCTGAACCGCTCGGGCGCCTCGCGCACGGCGATCGTCTCGGGGAAGAGGACCGCGGAGTTGGTGTCGTAGCCCGCCGTGAAGTCCTCGAACTTGATGCCGCAGAACAGCGGGTTGTCGTAGCGGGTGCGCTCCAGCTCGGCCAGCCAGTCCGGCCACACCATGCGCAGCACGACCGCCTCGAGGTTGCGGTCGGGGTTGCCGTTCTGCGTGTACATCGGGAAGACGACCAGGTGCTGCAGGCCGTCCGCACGGTTCGCGGCGGGCTGGAAGGCCAGCAGCGAGTCGAGGAAGTCCGGCACCTCGAAGCCACCGTCGGCCCAGCGGCTCAGGTCCTTCACCAGGGCCTGGTGGTACGCGGCGTCGTGCGGCAGCAGCGCGGAGAGCTCATCTACGGCCTCCACGACACGCCGTACGGCAGCCTCGGCGTCCGCGCGCTCGGGCGCGCCCTCGGCCTCGAAGTCGATCGATCCGTCCTTGGACTGCCAGGGCCGGATCAGCTCCACGGCATCCTTGAGCACCGGCCACGCCGGGTGCTCCACCACCCTGGTCGCCGGAGGAACCCGCTCCCCCGAAGCCGCCTGCACAAGAATTTCCGTCATGTCCCATCCTCCACGGGAGAACCTCGCGTAAGCAGACCGTATACATACGAGGTTCCTCCCAGCAAGAGGAGCCTCAGGAAATTATCCTGCGCATCCCCATGGTCACCGCACTTTTTCCTGTTGGTCATCGTGACGGCGCATACTCCGGCCCCGCGTGGGCATACGGGAGGCCGGGCAGCACGGGAGCCCGCCGCGACCGGTCAATCCCTGCGGGACTCGCCCACGCCAGGGTGACCACGCGGGAGGCTGCGGGCCAGGCACGCCATGTCCACCGCCGCAAACCCTGTGTACACGTGGGGTTCATCACGCGCCCTGGCCACTAGGCTGCGGCACTGCCGCGCGAACAGTCCGCTCCGGTTTGCGCGCACGCCGAGCCGCCGTCGACGGAAGCGAGTTGAACCTTGAACTTCCTTACCATCGGTCACCGCGGAGTGATGGGTGTCGAACCCGAGAACACCCTCCGTTCCTTCGTCGCCGCCCAACTGGCCGGCCTCGACGTCATCGAACTCGATCTCCACCTGAGCAAGGACGGCGCCCTCGTCGTCATGCACGACACCGACGTGGACCGCACGACCGACGGAACCGGCCTGATCGCCGACAAGACCCTCGCCGAGCTGCGCGCCCTGGACGCGGGCCGTGGCGAGCGCGTCCCGGTCTTCGAAGAGGTCCTGGACGCCGTGCGGTCGCCGCTCCAGGCCGAGATCAAGGACGTCGCGGCGGCACGGGCGCTCGCCGAGGTGATGACCGCACGTGACCTCGTCTCCCGGGTCGAGGTGTCCTCGTTCCACGACGACGCGGTCGCCGAGATCGCCCGTCTGGTGCCGGGGGTACGGACCGCGCTGATCGCCAGCCGCTACGGCACCGACATCGTGGACCGCGCCGTCGCGGTCGGTGCCGCGACCGTCTGCCTGAACATCCGCCGGCTCACCCTGGAGGTCGTGGAGCACGCCCGCAAGGCGGACCTGAGGATCATCGGCTGGGTGGTCAACACCCAGGACCACCTGCGTCTCGTACGGGCCCTGCAACTGGACGGCGCGACCACCGACTACCCGGAGATCAAGCGCACCGCCCGCTTCACGGCGTGAGGAGCCGCATGAACGTCACGCCAGCTCCTTGACCAGCAGTTCGAACTGCAGGTCGTCGCGCTGCGGAATGCCGAAGCGCTCGTCGCCGTACGGGAACGGGGTCATCCGTCCCGTACGGCGGTAGCCGCGCCGCTCGTACCAGGCGATCAGGTCGTTCCGTACGGAGATCACGGTCATGTGCATCTCGGTCGCGCCCCAGGTCTCGCGGGCCCGCCGCTCCGCCTCCGTGATGATCACCTTGCCGAGGCCGGCGCCCTGGAGTGCGGGGCTGACCGCGAACATCCCGAAGTAGGCGTGGTCGCCTCGGTGTTCGAGCTGGCAGCAGGCGACGACCTGTCCCTCCTGCTCGACCGTCAGCAGTCGGCTGTCGGGCGACTTGATGACCTCCAGCACGCCCTCCGGGTCGGTCCGCTGCCCTTGAAGGATGTCCGCCTCCGTCGTCCAGCCGGCCCGGCTGTCGTCCCCGCGGTAGGCGGACTCGATCAGCGCGACCAGCGTGTCCACGTCGGCGTCGGTGGCGTCGCGAAAGGTGAGTCCGTTGGCGGCGGGCGTCGCGGCGGTTTCCATGGTGCGCATCTCCACTCTCGGGCGCGGCTCGGGCACCGCTGAGCGTAACGCGCGACTAGGCTCCGCCTGCATGGTGCACGTACTGAGCGGACGGACCCTCCTCCAACCCACCGACCCCGAGCGTTCCCGTGCTTTCTACGGCGAGCAGTTGGGGCTCGCCGTCTACCGCGAGTTCGGTACGGGGCCGGAGCGCGGCACCGTCTACTTCCTCGGCGGTGGATTCCTGGAGGTCTCCGGCCGCTCCGAGACCCCGCCGTCCCCGGCCGTCCGGCTGTGGCTGCAGGTCGAGGACGTGGCGGCGGCGCACGACGAGCTGCGGGGCAAGGACGTCGAGATCGTGCGGCCGCCGGTGAAGGAGCCGTGGGGGCTGGTGGAGATGTGGATCGCGGATCCGGACGGAACGCGGATCGTGCTGGTGGAGGTGCCGGCAGATCATCCGCTGCGGTACCGGCCGGGGATCTGACTCACTGCGGGCGGTGTTCCCAGCGACGGTCAGTGCGGGTCAGTTCCCGGAAGCCGGCCGAGGTCAGGTGGTCGATCATGGTGCGGTCGGTTGCCGTCTCGTAGGCGAGCAGGCGGTCGACGCCGCACAGGCCCAGCCAGTCGGCGGCCTGCCCCAGCAGCCAGTGCTCCAGGGCCTCGCCGTACACCGACGGGTCTGTGTGCAGGTTGCCGATGTCGGCGAGGCCGGTGCCCCGGGCGTGGCGTTCGGGGCGGGACAGGGCCGTGTCGACCTCGACGAAGCCGAGGGCGCGACCGTCGGCGTACGCCGTGAGGCGCGTCCCGCACTCCCCCAGCGTGCGGTCGACGGTGACACCCGGCCGCGGCTCGCGGGACGGCAGGTCGGCCACCCGCGCGATCAGGATGACCTCGGTGTCGCCGACGTGCCGGAATCCGGCCCGCTCGTAGACGGCGCGGATGTGCGGCCAGTTGCGGGGCAGGCCATGGACGGCCGGGGCGGGGAGCTCGCCGCTCGCGTACCGGGCGCGTACGTTCCAGCGGGCCAGCTGGGCCAGGCAGGCGCTCATCAGCAGGTCGGCGGCCTCGTCGGAGTCCGGCCAGAAGGAGGCCGGCGGATGGCAGACGAACCAGTCGATCTCGCCGATGTCCCGGTAGCCCGGGCCGACCTCGTCGTCCGCGCGGTAGCGCAGCAGGTGGGCGGCGGCCACGACGTGGTCGTGCTGCTCGGCGACGAGGGTGACGCGCTCGCTCACCCAGGGGTCCGTGATGAACTCACCCGGCTGCCGCTCCAGCTCGCTGAGGACCGTGTTCACGGAGACGGTGACGCCGGGGACGACGGCGGCGACGTGCATGTTGATCAGCTCGGTGAGCTGGTCGCGGTCGGCGCGACGCAAGGGGCGCACCTGGAGTGCGGGCATGCGGGACCTCCGGTCGGAGAACGGTGTCGGAAGGCCGCCATGCGGTGCGGTACGGGGTCGAGCGTACGGCGGTGGCGGCGCCCGGCTCCAGTGGGTTTCCCCGGATGGCCGGGGCCTTGGGCGGGGCTTAGCGTGCTGGAGGGGATTTCCCTGCGGGAGGAACGCCATGAAGCTCGACAAGCCGGTGACCGGCGGGCCCTGCTGGACCGAGCTCGGGACCGACGATCTGGCCGCGGCCAAGCGGTTCTACGAGGGGTTGTTCGGCTGGCGCGCCGAGACCGACCCCCGCCAGGAGGCGGGCGGCTACACGATCGCGCACCTCGGGGACGCGGCGGTGGCCGCGCTGACGCCGCTGTACCAGGAGGGGCAGCCGGTGGCGTGGAACGTGTCGTTCGCGGTGCCGGACGCGGACGCCGCCGCCGCGCGGGTGACCGAGGCCGGCGGCTCGGTGCTGGTCGGTCCGATGGACGTGTTCGACGTGGGCCGCTTCGCGGTGGCCGTGGACCCGACGGGCGCGGCCTTCCAGCTCTGGCAGGCGCGAGCCTTCCCGGGGGCGGGGCTGCTCAGTGCGCCCGGCTCGCTCGGCTGGGTGGAGTTGCTGACCAGGGCGCCCGAGCGGGCCGTGGAGTTCTACACGACGGTGTTCGGCTGGAGCGTCAACGCCTCGGAGCACTACACGCAGTGGGGCATCGAGGGCGCCGACTTCGGCGGCATGGTGACGATGGACGACAAGTTCCCGCACGAGGTGCCTGCGCACTGGCTGCCGTACTTCGCGGTGCTGGACGTGGACATGACGGCAGCGGACGCCACGGAGGCAGGCGGCACCATCCTCATGGAGCCCACCTCAGTCCCCGACGGACCGCGCATCGCCGTGCTGCGGGACCCGCAGGGGGCGGTGTTCGGGGTGTACCGGGCGGCCGACGAGAAGTGACGCGGTCCGGTCGGGTCAGCCGCGCGGCGCCCCCAGCCGCCCTTCCAGCTGGGCGAGCAACTCGCCGAGCAGGGAGGCCAGTTCGCCCTGCCTCTGCGGGTCGAGCCCGGACAGTACGCCCGTCTCGTACGCGAGTTGCTCGGGCAGGATGCCGTCGACGAGGTCCCGGCCGGCGTCCGTGAGGCGGACGTGGGCGACGCGGCGGTCGCGGGTGTCGCCGCGGCGCTCCACCAGGCCGCGTTCGGTCAGCTGCTTGAGGCGTTTGGTGACGGCGGCGCCCGAGGAGAAGGTCTCGCGGGCGAGTTCACTGGGGGTCAGCTCATGGCCGGTGCGGCGTAGCGCGCCGAGCAGGTCGAACTCGGGGCGGCTGAGGCCGGCCCGGCGCAGAGGGGCGTCCTCGGCCTGCTGGAGGAGGGCGGCGCAGCGGTTGATGCGGCCGATGATCTCCATGGGGGCGGTGTCGAGGTCGGGGTGGACGGTCTGCCACTGCCGGACCACGGCGGCCACCGTGTCCTGTCTCGTCCCGGTCGGCCCGCCGTTGGTCGCCGTCATGGCCGTACGCCCTCCGTCGTGTCGCTGTCTGTGCGCTGGTCCGGGTGCGGACGACCCTGGCTCCGCCCCGTAGCCGCGAGCGTACGGGGTGCGGTTCGCTCGGTCCGCACGACCCGCTGCCACGCCCGATCCGGTACGGCCACGGCGGCGATCAGACCGACCAGCGCGCCGACCAGGGTGTCCACGACCCGCTCGGTGATCAGCCGCCCGGGTTCCTGGAAGCCGGTGAACTCGGTGATGAGCAGCGCCATCGGGGTCACGCAGACGCTGCCGAGCCAGTAGTTGCGTCCGATCAGTGCCTCGGCGCCGAAGTTGAGCGCCAGGCAGCACAGGACGAGGGCGACCTCGCCGGTGTGGGCGAGGGGGACCAGCGCGGCGAACAGGAGCACGCCGAGCAGGTTGCCGACGACCCGCTGGACGCCACGGCCCCAGGTCAGGGTGAGGTTGGCCTGGTAGAGGGATGCCGCGGTGACCAGGGCCCAGTAAGGGCGGCCGATCCCCAGGGCGAGGGAGACGTAACCGGCGAGGGCACAGCCGAGGGCGGTGCGTACGGCGAGGGGGGCCAGGGGGCCGAGGCGGCGCCACAACGGGCGGGACCGGGGGGCAAGTTCGGCGCCGAGGACCGCGAGGTCGTCGACCTCCGGCACCGGTCGGTTGCCGCGCACCTGCCGTGCCCAGGTGCGCAGCAGCCCGGGGTCGGCGTCGGCCGGGGCGGCGAGGGCGACCTCGGCGCGGACGACGAGGCGTTCGAGGGCGAGGCGGGCTTCGGAGGGGCGGCCCGCGGAGTACAGCGACTGCCGGGCGGCCTGCACTGCGGCGGCAGCGGTGGCGTGGGTGCGGGCGCGGTCCTCGCCTGCGCTGCCCGGGCCGCTCGTCCCGGCGTGCGTGGCGACCGCGTCCAGGGCGGCCGCGGTGGCACGGCGCTCCGGGCCGTGCGGTCGCAGCAGGCCGGGTGCCATGCCGACGAGCCAGGCCCAGGCGCCGGCAGCGACGGCCGGCGCGAGGTGGCCGGGGACCTGGTCGAGGGACTGCGGGGCGAACAGGGCTGCGGAGCTGATGAAGGTGAGGACCACATTGCCGGGCGGGCCGATGCGGGTCGCGTCGCACAGGACCTTCTGTACGGCGGCCAGCACCGAGCCGACGGCGACCAGTACGACGGCATCGGCGGTGAGGGAGGCCGCGACGAGTGCGGTGGCGAGACCGCCGAGCATGCCGAGCACCACGCACGCAAGGGCGCGGGCCCGGGCGGCGTAGGGGCGGTTGTGGGCGTAGAGCGCGCACAGGGACCCGGCCATCGTGTAGAGCGCCAGGTCCAGCCGGCCGAGCATCAGCAGGGCGAGGTTGGGCGGAGCGACGGCGACGACCACGCTCAGAGCGGGCTTGAACCAGATCTCCGGGGGTCGGCCGAGGCGCAGCACTCCGGCGAGCGGAAGGCGAGTGCTCGTACCCATCACCAGTTTCATACCCATCACCTTAGCAAGTGTTTTACTCGTAAAGCATATACGGTGACCTGCCGCGCTCCGCCGAATGCTCCCCGTGTACGCCTTTGCGCTTGCGTGCGCGCCGCGTGGCCCGGGCATCGACGGACTGTCCGAGACCGTCGAGCGGGGAGGGTGCGCGTGCACGGACCGGTTTCGCACGGCTGGCTGCTGGTCGCGCTGTGTGCGGCGACCGGGGTCTACTGTCTGCTGCGGATGCGCAGCCGCGTCGAGGAGCAGCGCCGGGCCGCGGGCGGCGAGGCACTGATGGGCTTCGGCATGGCCGCGATGGCGGTGCCCGCCGCCGTGTTCACGCCGCCGTCGTGGGCCTGGCCCGCCTACGCGGCCGTGTTCGGCGCGGCCGCCCTGCACGCCCTGTGGTCGACGCGGGCCGGCGCACACCACCTGCACCACCTGGTGGGAGCCTCGGCCATGGTCTACATGGCGGTCGCGATGGCCGCCTCACCCGGCCACGGGAGCGGGCACAGCGGTTCCGGGGTCCCGCTCGTGACGGGCGCCCTGCTCCTGTACTTCATGGGGTACGTGTTGCTGTCCGGCGTCCGGCTGATGCCCGTCGCCGCCGGGGGCGGGGGCGTGGGATGGGGTGACCGGCCGGAGCTGGCCCGGGCCTGCCGGCTGTCGATGGGGATCGCCATGGTGGCGATGCTGCTGACCCTCTGAAACAGGGCTCCACGGGGGCTGTTGCACAGCCGTGGTCCGTACGCGCCCGCGCCCGACGTCGGCAGCGACGCACCGAACTCCCCGCCCGCGCCGCGCCGCCTGAAGGGGCGGCATCTCCTGTGGCGGGCGTCGCAAACCCACCCCTGCATTGGCCTCTCGCCCCATCGGTCGGCGAGGATCGCAGTATGCACACCCAGTCCGTCGAGTCCCCGCCCAGCCCGCCGGCCGAGCGCGGCACCGCCCGCTGGGCCGGTGTCCTGGCCCTGTGCTCCGCGCTGCTGCTCGCCCTGGTCGCGGTCCGCTGGTATCCGCTGATGACCCTCGACGGCGACATCGCCGAGACCACGCACAGATGGGCGGTCGACGAGGCCGGCGTGACACACGCGTTCCGCATCCTGACGGACTGGGTCTGGGATCCATGGACCATGCGCATCCTGACCGCGGCGGTCGCCATCTGGCTGGTGTGGCGCAGAGCCGCGCGCTGGACGGCCCTATGGCTGGCGGCCACATGTGCGCTCGCCACACTGGTCCAGCAGACCCTGAAGACCGTGGTCGACCGCCCACGCCCCGTCTGGCCCGACCCCGTCGACTCCGCCCACTACGCCGCCTTCCCCTCCGGCCACGCCATGACGGCCACGGTCGTGTGCGGCCTCATGCTGTGGCTCCTGCACCATTACGGCGCCGCACGCGTCCTGTGGCGTACGGCCGCCGTCGTGGCCGTGATCTCCGTGGCCGGCGTCGGTCTGACCCGGGTGTGGCTCGGGGTCCACTGGGCCACGGACGTCGTCGGCGGTTGGTTGCTGGGCGCCCTCGTCGTGGCGTTGGCGGTACGGGTGCACGCCCGTTGGCGGAGTTGAACCGTCCGCGTGTGCCGTTGGGGCGATCTTCCCGCGCGGTGGCGCACGGCCCCGTAGGATCCGCGCCATGACCGCAGTCCTGTTCGATTTCTCCGGAACCCTTTTCCGTGTCGAGTCCACCGAGTCCTGGCTGCGCGGAGCGCTCGCCGAGGCCCGGCTGGAGTTCGCCGAGGCCGAGTTGGTCGAGGCGGCGCAGGCGCTGGAGGCGATGGGGGCGTTGCCGGGCGGAGTCGATCCCACCTGGCTGCCCGAGGACGTCGCGAGCGTGTGGGGCGTGCGGGACAAGAGCGCGGAACTGCACCGGGCCGCCTACACCGGGCTGTCCCGGCATGTGCCGCTGCCCGACGACCGGTTGCACGACATGCTCTACGAGCGCCACATGGCACCGGCCGCGTGGGTGCCGTACCCGGATGCGGCCGAAGTGCTGGGTGCGCTGCGTGAGCGGGGCATCGGCGTCGGGGTGGTCAGCAACATCGGCTGGGATCTGCGGCCGGTCTTCCGGGAGCACGGGCTCGATCCGTACGTGGACGCGTATGTGCTGTCGTACGAGCACGGCATCCAGAAGCCCGACCCCCGGCTCTTCGCGGCTGCCTGCGCGGAACTCGGCGCCGATCCGCGCGACGTCGTGATGGTCGGTGACAACCGGCGGGCGGACGGTGGTGCGGCGGCCCTGGGCTGCGCGGTGCACTTCGTGGAGCATCTGCCGGCGGCACAGCGGCCGGACGGGTTGCGGCCGGTGCTGGATCTCGTGAGCGCTGTTCCTCGGGCGAACGGTTCCGACCCGCGGGTGAAGAAGTAACTTCCGGACCGCAGGTGAAGAAGCAGCTTCCGGACCACGGGTGAACAAGTAGCCTCCGGCCACCATCCCGATCCAGGGGCCGGGCCCGCCCTGGACGATCCCCCGTGTCGCCCAGGGCAGACGGCAATCCGGACCAGGCCGTATCGAGGCCGGACCGGACCCGCTGAGTATAGTTGGCTGATAGCCAGTCAACGCAGGAGTTTCAGCATGTCCCCGCGCAGCGCCTCGGTCAATGAAGAGTTGCGGCGGCGTTCCCGGGAGCGGCTTTTGCAGGCGGCGGTGGAGCTGGTCGGCGAGTGCGGCTACGAGGCCACCACGCTGGGCGACATCGCGGACAGAGCGGGCTCGGCGCGCGGCCTGGTGTCGTACTACTTCCCCGGCAAGCGCCAGCTGGTGCAGTCCGCCGTGCACCGGCTGATGCACCGCACCCTGGAGGAGGCGCTGGAGCGCGAGCCGCGTACCGACGACGGCCGGGAGCGGATGGCCCGGGCGATCGACGCGATCCTGGGCCTGGCCCGGGACCGGCCCGTGCTGATGCGCCAGCACATGGCGGGGATCCTCCAGGCCGAGGGCTTCGTGCAGTGCCCGGAGCAGCGGCGCCTGGCCGAGCTGCTGCGGGACGTCTGCGTACGGCACGGTTCGCTGGACGTCGACGCCGACTACCCGATGCTGCGCGCCCTGCTCATGGGCGCGGTCTTCGCCGCACTGGTGCCCGGTGTGCCGATGCCCGTGCCGGTACTGCGGGCCGAGCTGTTCAAGCGCTACGGGCTGGAGTGGGAGATGGGGGTCCCGCCGGACTCGGGGGCCGTGCCCGGCGGGACGTGCGACACGGATCTGTCGCGGTTCTTCGCGACCGGGTCCTCACCCGGCTGTCCGGAGGGTCAGTCGAAGTAGTCCGGCTGTGTCTGGACGTTGAGTTCGCGCAGCTGGACCCAGCGGGCCGGGGCGGTGCGCCGGTCGTCGATCTTCAGGACGTCGAAGCCCCTGGCGATCTCGTTCGAGTAGATGTAGCCGTTGTAGTAGTACGCCGACCATGAACCGCCCGACCTGAGCGTGTCCGTGGACACCGGGCCGCGGTCGAAGTAGGCGATCTCCGTCGGCTTGGCCGAGTCGGTGAAGTCCCAGACGGAGATGCCGCCCTGATACCAGGCCTGGACCATGATGTCCTTGCCCTTGACCGGGATCAGCGAGCCGTTGTGGGCGACGCAGTTCTCGGTGTCCGCCTGGTGCCGGGGAATCTTGAAGTAGCTGCGGAAGACCAGCTTTCGCTTGTCGCCCTTGCCGACGATGTCGTAGATGCCGTCGGCACCGCGGTCCGGGCCGATCCGCGCGTTGCAGGTGGCCGCGCTGCCGCCGCCCAACTCGTCGGTGAAGACGACTTTGTTCGCCTTCTGGTTGAAGGTCGCCGAGTGCCAGAACGCGAAGTTCACGTTGTCCTGTACCCGGTCGATGACCGTCGGGCGCTCCGGATCCTCGATGGAGAACAGGATGCCGTCACCCATGCAGGCACCGGCGGCCAGATCCTTCGCCGGAAGGACCGTGATGTCGTGGCAACCGGTGGTCTTGGAGACGCCCGGGTTCGTGGGCCCGCCGGGGTTGCCGCCACCGTCCGGGCCCTCGCCGGGGAAGAGCACCGGGAAGCCCACGACCGCGGCCTTCTCCGGGGCGCCTCGCGGCACCTTGATGACGGAGATGCCGTCGTGCGGCGGCTGGCAGTCCGGGTAGGTGGCGTTCGGCGAGTACGAGGAGACGTAGATGTAGACGTTCCTGCGTTCGGGCAGGATGGTGTGCGTGTGCGAGCCGCAGGCGGTCTCGACTGCGGCGACGTACTTGGGGTTCGTCTTGTCGCTGATGTCGAAGACCTTCATGCCCTCCCACGAGGACTTCTCGGTCGCGGGCTGTGTGGTGCTGTTGCAACTGCTGTCGCTGCGCGAGGAGTCGGTGGACAGGAACAGCAGGTTGCCGGAGACGGAGACGTCGTTCTGCGAGCCGGGGCACAGGACCTGCGCGACCGTCTTCGGCGCCGTCGGGTTGCTGATGTCGAAGATACGGAAGCCGTCGTAGTTGCCCGCGAAGGCATACCTCCCCTGGAAGGCGAGGTCCGAATTGGTGCCCGGCAGCACGTCCTTGGGGACGTTGGCCAGGTGCTTGATGTTGTCGGAGTGGACGATCTCGTCCTGGCCGGGTATCTCGCCGTCCGCGAGAGCCTCCCGCACCTCGGCTCTGGTGCTCTCGGAGACCTCCTGCTCCTTGACGGGGCCGTCCCCCGGGTCGGGTGTGGCGGCAGCCGGCTGCGCGGTGAGCAGCGCGGCCAGGAGTCCGGCGGCTGCAGTGGCAACTGCCAGGCGTCTGCGCCGTGTTCGGGGATTGCTGAACAGGATCACTGTTTTCCTCCCTTGTGCCGTTCGCACTGGAACGGCTCACGCACGCCCGAGTATGGTCTTCACCATGCACATTTCAAGGGCTGGCCATGAACATGTAACGAAGGAGCCCCTTTACCGGGCGCGTTGCGTTACGGCCTCACTGGCCGTCCTGGCCGTGCTCGTGCTGGGCGGCTGCGACTCCGACTCCGACCCCAAGTCGGCTGCGGAGAGCGGGCCTTCGGTGATCGCGCCGGGCAAGCCCGGTGAGTCGAACCGGATGCTGTCCGCCGAGGAGGCCGCACGGGAGCGTGCCGAGGACGACTCCCCCAACTCCGCGGACGTCGACTACGCGCGGATGATGATCGAGCATCACACGCAGGCCCTGGAGATGACCGAACTCGTCCCGGACCGGGCCGAGTCGGCGAAGGTCAGAAGACTCGCCGAGCGGATCGCCGCCGCGCAGGGCCCGGAGATCTCCGCTATGAAGGGCTGGCTGAAGACCCACGGCAAGGCCGCGAAGGCCGACAAGAGCGACGGCCACGAGCATGCCTCGATGCCCGGCATGGCGAGCGAGGCACAGCTGGCGAAGCTGCGCGCCGCGCGAGGGACCGCGTTCGACCAGCTCTTCCTCACACTGATGATCACCCATCACGAGGGGGCGATCACCATGGCCGCGACGGTGAAGGGGCAGGGCAACAACATCCAGATCGAGGAGATGGCCGACGAGGTGGTGGCGCAGCAGACGAGCGAGATCACGCGGATGCGGGACATGCTCTGACGGACCCGGCCGGTACGGTCCGCCGCCGAGGCCGTGCTCAGCGGCGGGCTCGGCGCCGTGTCAGGAAGCCCGCGTCGCGCGCCTGGCCGATCAGCCGGAGCGACTTGCGGCGACCGTGCCCCGTCGCGCTCATCACCGCGAGGACGGGGTCGGCCCCCTCCTCCTGCGCCGCGCGATATTTCTGCGCGACGAGCCACTGCCCCTCGACACCCCCCGGCCAGACCGTCCGATCCGCGTTCGGCCCGAGGTCCTCGCTGTCGGCGGGCTCCGCCCCGATCCCGCACGCGTCGAAGAGCGGAGCCTCGATCCAGTCGGCGAGCGCCGTCAGGTCATCGAGGGACAGCGCCGGCTCGGCCCGTACGTCCTCGATGGAGACGCACCCCTCGGACACCACGGCGAGCGTGTCGACGTGGGCGCCGTCGCCGAACTCCAGCCGGACCCAGAACCACGCCGTGGCACCGGCACCGTCCCGCACTTCCCACGCGGGCCATACGGACACGGCACCGTCCGTCGCGGAACGATCGGAAAGATTAAGAAAGGATGCTTCCAGCACACACGCAACGTAACCTCATGATCACATTCCATACGAACGAACACGCTTCCCGTACGGCGCACAGCACCCTGTCAGCGGAGCGGCAGCGGTGCGATGCTGGATGCGAGAGCGACTCCTGAAGATCCCCGAAGATCCCCGCAGGCCCTCGGACAAGGAGTTCCGCCGTGCTGCGTGTCGCCGTCGTCGGTTCCGGCCCGAGCGGGTGCTACACCGCTCAAGG
This sequence comes from Streptomyces cyaneus, assembly GCF_004028635.1. Classification (GTDB taxonomy): domain Bacteria; phylum Actinomycetota; class Actinomycetes; order Streptomycetales; family Streptomycetaceae; genus Streptomyces; species Streptomyces cyaneus. The sequence continues at coordinate 943,491 of NZ_RQJW01000003.1, forward strand.
CCTCGTACAGCAGGATCCGGACGTGCTCGTCGACGTCCTGGACCGGCTGCCGTGCCCCTACGGCCTGGTGCGGTACGGGGTGGCACCGGACCACGAGAAGATCAAGTCCCTCCAGAACAACCTGCGCACGGTCCTGGAGCACGAGCGGGTGCGCTTCCTCGGCGGCATCCAGGTCGGACCGGACGGGACGTCGATCGACCGGCTGCGGGAGCTGTACCACGCGGTCGTGTACTGCGTGGGCGCCGCCACCGACCGGCACCTCGGGATTCCCGGCGAGGACCTGCCGGGCAGCTGGTCGGCGACCGAGTTCGTGTCCTGGTACAGCGCCCATCCGGACGCCGTCGACGACGGTTTCGTGCTCGGTGCGCGCTCGGCGGTGGTCATCGGTGTCGGGAACGTCGCGGTGGACGTCACGCGGATGCTGGCGCGGGGCACGGCCGAGCTGAGCCCCACCGACATGCCGCAGGCGGCGCTCACCGCCCTCGCCGCTAGCCGGGTGACGGACATCAGCATGGTGGGGCGGCGCGGCCCCTCGCAGGCCCGCTTCACCACAAAGGAGCTGCGGGAGCTGGGCACCCTGCCCGACACGGAAGTCACCGTGGACCCGCGAGAGCTGGCGCTCGACCCGGCCTACGACGACCCTTCCGGGCTGCCCGCGCCGCAACGCCGCAACGTCGAGGTGCTGCGCGGCTGGGCCGAGTCCCCGTCGAGCGAGGCCCGCCACCGCATTCGGCTGCGCTTCTTCCTCCGCCCCGTCGAACTCCTCGCCGACGCGGGGCGCGTGGGCGCGGTGCGCTTCGAGCGGACGGCACCGGACGGCCAGGGCGGGGTGACGGGCACGGGCCGGTACGAGGAGATCGAGGCCCAGCTGGTGCTGCGTTCGGTGGGCTATCGCGGAGTACCGCTGGAGGGCCTGCCGTTCGACCCGGCAACCGGCACGGTGCCCCATCTCGCCGGCCGCGTACTGCGCGCGGGCCTCGTAGCGCCGGGCGAGTACGTGGCGGGCTGGATCAAGCGGGGCCCGACGGGGGTCATCGGCACCAACCGTCCGTGCGCGAAGGAGACGGTGACGTCACTGCTGGAGGACGCCTCCGTGCTCGCACAAAGGGAACTGCCCGGGGATCCGCTCACGGCACTGCGCGCCGACGGGATCGAGCCGGTCGAGTGGACGGGTTGGTGCGCTATTGAGCGGGCGGAGGCGGAGCTCGGGGCGCAGCTTGGCCGGGGCGTGGTGAAGCTCCCCGACTGGGAGTCACTGTTGAGCGCCGCGCACCGCAGCGCCCCGTAAGGGGCGCGGGGAACTGCGCGAGCAACCACATACAACTCGCAGCGAGAAACGAAGCAGCAACACCCTCGAAATCAACAAACTGTTCAACACGCCTACGGTTTCGGACATGGCCAAAACCACCCCTGTGCACCCCGTCGATGAAGTACCCCCGGCCCGCCAACTCGCCGCCTTCGGCCTACAACACGTACTCGCGATGTACGCCGGCGCCGTGGCCGTTCCGCTCATCGTCGGCGGCGCGATGAAACTGCCGCCCGCGGATCTGGCGTACCTGATCACCGCCGACCTGCTGGTGTGCGGCATCGCGACACTGATCCAGTGCATCGGCTTCTGGCGCTTCGGCGTGCGACTGCCGATCATGCAGGGCTGCACCTTCGCCGCCGTGTCGCCCATGGTGCTGATCGGCACGACGGGCGGCGGACTCCCCGCGATCTACGGCTCGGTGATCGTCGCGGGGCTCGCGATCGTGCTGCTGGCGCCGGTCTTCGGCAAGCTGCTGCGCTTCTTCCCACCCCTCGTCACGGGCACCGTGATCCTGATCATCGGCCTCTCGCTGCTGCCGGTCGCGGGCAACTGGGCCGCCGGCGGCGTCGGTTCACCCGACTTCGGGGAGCCGAAGAACCTCGCGCTGGCCGCGTTCGTGCTCGCGGTGGTGCTCGGTGTGCAGCGGTTCGCGCCCGTGTTCCTGAGCCGGATCGCCGTGCTGATCGGCATCGCGGTCGGGCTCGCGGTGGCGGTGCCGTTCGGGTTCACCGACTTCGGCGGGGTCGGGGACGCGGACTGGGTCGGGATCAGCACGCCGTTCCACTTCGGGGCGCCCACCTTCGAGTTCTCAGCGATCCTCTCGATGTTGGTAGTGGCTTTGGTGACCATGACCGAGACGACCGGCGACTTCATCGCGGTCGGCGAGATGACGGACCGCAAGATCTCGCCGCGCTCCCTCTCGGACGGCCTGCGCGCCGACGGGCTGTCGACCGTGCTGGGCGGCGTCTTCAACACCTTCCCGTACACGGCGTACGCGCAGAACGTGGGCCTCGTCGGCATGACCCGCGTGCGCAGCCGCTGGGTGGTCGCGACCGCGGGCGGCATCCTCGTACTGCTCGGCCTGCTGCCGAAGCTGGGCGCGGTGGTGGCGGCGATCCCGGCGCCGGTGCTGGGCGGTGCGGGTCTGGTGATGTTCGGGACGGTGGCGGCGAGCGGCCTGAGGACCCTCGCCCAGGTGGACTTCAAGGGCAACAACAACCTGACGGTGGTGGCCGTTTCCGTGGCCATGGGTGTGCTGCCGGTCGGCGTGCCGACGGTCTACGAGAAGTTCCCGGACTGGTTCCAGACGGTGATGAACAGCGGGATCAGCGCGGGCTGTCTGACGGCGATCGTGCTGAACCTGCTCTTCAACCACCTGCCCGCGAGGGGCGGTTCAGGCGCCGCCGAGGCGGGCGGCCTGCCGGGCGGCGGCGTCGAGAAGGCAGTCGAGAAGTCCCGGGAAGAGGCCGTCTAGGTCGTCCTTGCGCAGGCCGTTCATCTTGGCCGTGCCCCGGTAGACCTGCTGGATCACACCGCTCTCGCGCAGCACCCGGAAGTGATGCGTGGTGGTGGACTTGGTCACGGGCAGGTCGAAGTGCGAACAGGAGAGCTCGTCGCCGACGGCGGCGAGCTCTCGCACGATCTGCAGCCGCATCGGGTCGGAGAGCGCGTGCAGCACGCCTTCCAGACGGATCTCCTCGCGCGCGGGGTGCGGGAGGTCTCGGCTGCTGACAGCGGGGCTGGTCACTGCGGCACCCCTTCACTTTCACTCGGCTTCCTCCATTGTACGAGAACCCTCGTAGTTTGACACTTCCCGTACTACGATGCCTATCGTACGAGTCGACCGCTGGTCCCCACACCGAATGGAGTGAGCCGTGAGTGCGCTCTTCGAGACCTACACCCTGCGCGATGTGACGATCCCGAACCGGGTGTGGATGCCCCCGATGTGCCAGTACTCGGCCGCGCCGGACGGCCCCGACATGGGCGTCCCCAACGACTGGCACTTCGCGCACTACGCGGCCCGTGCAGCCGGCGGCACGGGGCTGATCATCGTCGAGGCCACGGGCGTCAGCCCCGAGGGCCGGATCTCCCCGTACGACCTGGGCATCTGGAACGACACCCAGGTCGAGGCGTTCCGCCGGATCACCCGCTTCCTGGTGTCGCAGGGCACTGTGCCGGCGATCCAGCTGGCACACGCCGGGCGCAAGGCATCGACCGACCAGCCCTGGCGGGGCGGTGCGCCGGTGGGGCCGGACGCGCACGGATGGCAGCCGGTGGCGCCGAGCGCCGTCGCGTTCGCCGACGGGCACCCGGTGCCGAGTGAGCTGACGGTCGCCGAGATCCAGGAGATCGTGGGGCAGTTCGCGGACGCCGCGCGCCGTGCCCTCGCCGCCGGCTTCGAGGTCGCCGAGATCCACGGCGCCCACGGCTATCTGATCAACGAGTTCCTCTCCCCGTACTCCAACCACCGCACCGACGAGTACGGCGGCTCGTACGAGAACCGCACCCGTTTCGCGCTCCAGGTCGTGGACGCCGTACGGGAGGTGTGGCCGGACGACAAGCCGCTGTTCTTCCGTATCTCGGCGACGGACTGGCTGGAGGGGGACGGCTGGACCGCCGACGACACGGTCCGTTTCGCCGCCGATCTCCAGGCCCACGGCATCGACCTGCTCGACGTCTCCACCGGCGGCAACGCCTCCGGTGCCCGCATCCCCGTCGGCCCGGGTTACCAGGTGCCGTTCGCTGCGCGGGTGAAGGCCGAGACCTCGCTGCCGGTCGCCGCGGTGGGGCTGATCACCGAGGCAGAGCAGGCCGAGAAGATCATCGCGAACGGCGAGGCGGATGCGGTGCTGCTCGGCCGGGAGTTGCTGCGCAGCCCTTCGTGGGCGCGGGGCGCTGCGCGGGAGCTGGGCGGGGAGGTGCATGTGCCGGACCAGTACCATCGGTCCGTTTGATCGCCTACTCGTCTGTGGCTTGTCTCGTGTTGCGGCTGCGGGTTCGTGGGGGTTGATCGCGCCCACGCGGCGGAGCCGCATATGGACACAGCCCCGCGCCCCTTGGGTCGGCACGCTCACCTCGGTCGAGATCATCCGGTCGGTACACGGCGCATCACGGCCCGTTCCAGGTACGGCACAGCGCGCTGGCCGGCCACCGCGAGCGCGATCGACGCGGCTACGCCCGTCCAGGCGATCGGGCCCAGCGGTGTGCAGCCGAAGAGGTGGCTGAGGCCGGGGGTCTCGACCAGGACGAAGAGGGCGGCTGCGGAGCCCAGGGCGGTGGCTTGGACCAGCGGGCTGCCCCGGCGGTCGGCCAGGGTCTGGGCGAGCTGGGTGCCGACGACCGCGCACAGGGCCATCGTGGTGGAGCGGCGGGCCGTGCCCGGGGTGAAGCGGCCGAACAGCCAGGCGGACGTCGCGCCGAGCGTGGTGGTCAGGGCGCGGTACCGGATCTTGCGGATCAGGGGGGCGCCGAGGAGTGAGGTGCCGAGGGGTTCGGTGCCTTCGGGGGTGGGAGAGGCCGGCTCGCCGTGTTCGGTGGCAGGGCCGTGACGGCCGTCCCGCTCCGCCGGTTCCGTCTCCCCGTTCTCCGTCTCCTTCGGCGTCACCGCGACCGCCATGGCCGGGAACAGGTCCGTGAACAGGTTGACCAGCAGCATCTGGCGGGTGGACAGGGGCGAGGCGCCCGACAGGAGGGTGCCGAGGAGGCCGAAGCCGACCTCGCCCGCGTTGCCGCCGATCAGGATGGCGATGGCGTCGGCGACGCTGTGCCACAGGGCCCGGCCCTCGGCAACGGCCTCGATGAGGACCGTGAGGTCGCCGTCGGTGAGGACGAGGTCGGCCGCGTTGCGTGCGGCCGCCGAGCCTCGGGCGCTGATGCCGACGCCGATGTCGGCGGCGCGGATGGCCGCGGCGTCGTTGGCCCCGTCGCCGACCATGCCGACCACCCGGCCGGCGTCCCGCAGCGCCTCGATGACCTGCAGTTTCTGCTCGGGTGCGACCCTGGCCACGACGCCCATGTCACGCAGCAGCCGGGCGCGTTCCTCCCGGCCCGCGGACGCCAGCTCGTCGCCCGTGACCACGCCGGTGTCCTCGGGCCAGCCCAGTTCCGCGGCGATCGCGCGGGCGGTCTGCGGGTGGTCGCCGGTCAGCATGACGGGTCGTACGCCCGCCTTGCGCAGGCCCTCGACGAGGGCCGTGGACGTGTCGCGCGGGACGTCGGCGAGGGCGAGCAGTCCGGTGAACTCCAGCTTCTCCAGGGGCTGTTCCAGGACGTCCGCCGCCTCGTCCGCCGCGTCCAGGGGGCGCCGGGCCACCGCCAGGACACGCAGTCCGTCGCCGGCCAGCCGCTGTGCCGTCTCCGAGGCCGACGACGGCAGGTCGGCACAGGCGGGCAGCACCGTCTCGGGGGCGCCCTTGACCACGAGTACCGGGGTGTCGTCCTCGGCCCGGCCTACGGCTGCGGCATAACCGCGGCCGGCCTCGAAGGGCAGGCCCTCGGTCTGGGTCCACTGCGGGTCGGGGCCTGCGGCGTCGAGGACGGCCTCGTCGGTGGCGTGCACAGGCCGGTCGGAGCCGCCGTTGAGCTGCGGGCAGGCGCGGGCCGCGACCCGCAGGGTGGCATGGCCCTCGTCCGGCTTGCCGACCGTGCCGTCGGCGTCGGTCACGCGCACCAGGCGCAGCCGGTTCTCGGTGAGGGTGCCGGTCTTGTCGAAGCAGATGGTGTCCATCCGGCCGAGCGCCTCCAGGGTGCGCGGCGCCCGGACGAGGACTCCGCCGCGGCTCAGCCGACGAGCGGCGGCCAGCTGCGCCACGGTCGCCACCAGCGGCAGTCCCTCGGGGACGGCGGCCACGGCCACCGCCACGCCACCGCTCACCGCTCGGCGGATCGGCGTGCCGCGCAGCAGCGACAGAGCGGTCACCCCGGCGCCACCCGCCAGGGTCAACGGCAGGGCTTTGTCGGTGAGTTCCCGCAGCCTGGCCTGAACTCCGGCGGACGGTGGCTTGCGGGAGGCGAGGGCCACCGCCCGGGCGGCCTCCGTCCGGTCCCCGGTGTCCACCACGACGGCCCGGGCGTGCCCGGCCACCACGGTCGTGCCCTCGAACACCATGCAGCTGCGGTCCGGCACGGCCGCGTCCGGGGTCGGTTCGGTCGCCTTGTCGGCCGCCAAGGACTCCCCGGTCAGCGCGGACTCGTCGACCTCCAGGCCGTCCTCCCACACCAGGCGGGCATCGGCGGGCACCACATCGTCCGCCCGGAGCTCGATCAGGTCGCCCGGACTGAGCTTGGCGGCGTCCACGAGGTGCGGCTCGGGCTCCGGCTCCTCGGTCGTGACGCGTGCCTGCCGCTTCTGCTTCGCCACCAGCCCGGACAGGGCCCGCTCGGCCCGCATCCGCTGAACACCGCCGACCAGCGCGTTCAGGTCGAGCGCGCCGATGACCAGCAGGGCGTCCACGACGGAGCCGAGGATCGCCTCGGCGGCCGAGCCGACGGCCAGCACCGGGGTGAGCGGGTCGTCGAGTTCGCCGCGTACGGCCCGGGCGAGCCGCAGCGGTCCGCTCACCGGCGCGAACACGCGCTGCCGGCCCATCGTGCGGATCGTCTCGCGCGCGCGGCCGGTGGCCTGCTCGGGCAGGGTCTCTTCCGGGCCCTGTTCGTGTTCCAGCCGGTCGCGTACCTCGGTGTGCTCCAGTTCGTGCCAGGCCACGCGCGGACGCGGATGCGGGGCGCGGGCCACCGCCACGCCGAGGGCGGTGCGCACGCCGGTCAGCAGGGCCCAGGCCGCGCCCGCGTCGACCGGGGTGTGCCGCAGGCCGGGCCACGGCGTGGGGCGGCCACGCCGGGACTTGCCGATGGCCACCAGGAGCCCGGACAGGGCGGCACCGGACCGGGCCAGGGTCTGCGACCTGCGGCCGACGCCGCGCGCGGCCGGTACCGCCCGCAGCAGCCGCCACACATCGGCCAGACCGTGCAGGGCGAGTACGTCCGCGCCCCAGACGACGGCCCCGTCCCGGTCGGTGAGGGCGACGGCCACATCGCCGGCGAGCAGTCCGGTGAGTACGTCCTCGTCGTCCGGTCCTGGCCGGGCGACCGTGACGACGACGCCGCCGTCGTCCTCGGTGCGCAACGCGTTCACGACATCGCTCAGCGACCGCTCGTCGCGTACGACCTGGTCGGCGAGGCTGGTGAAGTCGGCCAAGGCGGGGTCGTCCACCATCACGACCCGCAGGCCCGCCCGCCGCGCCGCGTCCAGCACCTCCTCGGTCCACGGGTCCGCGCCCGCGCCGGGAGTGCGCAGCGCGCTCGGATGCAGGACGACCGTGTCGGCCATCTCCAGCTGCCGCAGCCGCTCCGTGTCCCGAACCAGGACGCCGGTGCGGGACAGCGCACCACTCAGTACGGCGTGGAAGGCGGCGGGTCCGTAGCGCGCGGCCTTGGGAGAGCCCGCGAGCACCGCCTCCGCCGCCTCGGTGCCGTCGTGCTTGACCAGCAGCGTGGCCAGCGCACCCACCAGACTGCCGGTCTCGGCGTGCGCGGCGTACTCCTGGGCCGGGGAGGTGCGCAGCGGCGGGCGCGCGAGGTGGTCCCCGGTCACGCTGCCCCGCTCCGGCACGCACACCTCGTCGTGGACCCTGTCGAACGCCGCCGCACGAGCCACCGTCTCCGCCAGCTGGAGCGCGCGCAGCGCACCGTCGAGCACCAGGGCGGTCGGGGTCCGGCCGGCACCGTGGGCGGCCGCGTTCGCGGCGGCCAGCACCATGTCCATGCGGGAGCGGCCGATCCTGGCGCGCAGCCAGCCGCGGAAGCGCGGATTCTCCCGCGCCAGCGTCACCAGCGCGGTCACCGCCCGGGGTGAGGCCGGCAGGCGCAGGCCGTATCCGAGGAAGGCGGTCGCGATGCCGATGCCGTCGGCGGCGAGCGTCGCGGCGGCGGCCCGTACTCCGGCGGGGTCGGCCGGGTGGACGATGTCGTCCACCGCCTCGTCCGTCTGCGCCAGACCGTGCCGGGCCGCGATCTCGGAGGCCTTCTCCACCACGCGATCGCTGACCGCGTCCTCGACGGCGGTCACCACCAGCCTTTGCAGTCCGCCGTCCCAGTAGGCGAGGGCCACGTCGGGCCGCTCCGCCAGCGCCGCGGCGACGCGGCGCGCCGCGTGCTCCGTCCCGCCCGCCCGCCGTACGCGGTCCGGTGACTCGGGCCGCAGTGCGAGGTGGGTGCGGGTGCCGGACCGCCAGGGGTGCGGGCGGCCGGGCAGCGTGTTGCGGGCGACCCGCACGACACGCGCCGCGGAGTCGGCGCCCCGCACGCCGGCCCGGGCCGTCCCTGCCACGGCCCCCGCTGCGGCTCCCGCCACCGGGGCGGCTCCCTTGACGAGCAGCCGGGGCCCGGCCGCGACCAGTCCGGCCGCGGCGGCCGCCGGACGTGTGACTGTGCGTGTGAGGAGTCCCAGAACCATCGCTCGCCCTCAGCCGGTCGTGCTGTGACATCGCCTTTCGTGGGGCCCGGGTTCCCGCAAAACGGCATGTCATCCGCCTACGGGCGCCCGGCATGCCGGGCCGGGCGCCCGCGGCGGAGGCTGATCGGGTGGGGCGGGGGGACCGCTGGGTGGTCACAGGCACTCGCTCCCCCGGCCATCCAGCGGTCCGCGGACGTCAACCTGTCGTGCAGGCCGTCCCGTTGAGCGTGAAGGCGCCCGGCGCCGCGCTGTTGCCGGTGTGGTTCGCCTGGTAGCCGATGCTGACGCTCGCTCCTGGTGCGAGCGCCGCGTTGTACGAGGCGCTGGTCGCCGTCACCGCGCCGGAGGCCGGGGTGTACGTGGCCCCCCAGCCGTTGGTGATCGTCTGGCCGGCGGGCAGGGTGAAGCCGAGCTGCCAGCCGTTGATCGCCGTCGAGCTGGTGTTGGTGATCGTCACGGAGGCGGTCAGGCCCGTGTTCCAGGCGTTGGTGGTGGCGCTCACCTTGCAGGCGCCGGGCTGGGGCTGGGGTGCGGGGCCGCCGCTGTCGAGGCCGAAGAAGGTGAGGACCCGGGCCGCCATGCCGTAGCCGTACAGGTTGTGGCCGACGCCCTGGAGGCTGATCGCCTCGACGGGGGCCCGGTCACCGGTGCCGCCGTAGCGGGTGCGGGTCCAGCCGGACTGGGGCGTGTCCGTGGCGGCCGGGGTCTGGCTGACGCCCTGGACGTTCGTCCACTGCTTGATCATCTCCCCGAAGTTGGGGTAGCGCAGGACGTCGTCCTCTGTGCCGTGCCACAGCTGCATGCGCGGGCGGGGGCCGGTGTAGCCGGGGTAGGCGCCGCGCACCAGGTTGCCCCACTCCTGCGGGGTGTGCGTCACCGTGCCGTTCGCGCAGGCGCTGTTCCACTCGGAGCCGTCGGTGGTGGCGAAGCAGCCGAAGGGGACGCCCGAGAAGGCGGCGCCCGCGGCGAACACGTCGGGGTAGTCGCCGAGCAGGACGTTGGTCATCATCGCGCCGGAGGAGATACCGGTGGCGTAGACGCGGCTGGTGTCGGCGTCGTAGGTGCGGGTGACCCAGTCGATCATGGACTTGATGCCGACCGGGTCGCTGCCGCCGTTACGTTTGAGCGCCTGCGGCGAGGAGACGTCGAAGCACTTGCTGCTGCGGGTGACGGACGGGTAGAGCACGATGAAGCCGTACTGGTCGGCCAGCGTGTCGTACTCGGTGCCGTTGTACATGTCGGGGCCGGAGCCGGTGCACCAGTGCACGGCCACCAGGACCGCCGGGTTGGCGGTGACGCGGTCCGGCACGTACAGGTACATCCGCAGGTTGCTGGGGTTGGTGCCGAAGTCGGTGACCTCGGTGAGCGTCGCGGTGGGGACGACGTCGGCGGCCTCGGTGCGGGCGGCGGCCGCGGGGGCGGTGACGAGCAGTGCCGCGAGCAGTGGCAGAAGGCCTCCGACGAGGGCTACGAGTAGCGCGTGGAGCGGTCTTCTGACGGTGGTGCCGGTGGGGGTGGGCACGTCCTTGTCCCTTCTGGCGCTGTCGATACGGGTCAGCAGGAGCTGTTCGTCTGTGTCAGCAGGCCGAGCCTCCAGGGGAGTTGGGAGTAGTCGCCGCCGGCGGCGGGGTCCATCCCCTGGTACAGGTACTGAAGGCGGCAGGGGTTGATCGTGAGGGTCTGGTCGACGCCGTCGCGGATCATCTCGCCGTGGCTGAAGTCCGTGGTCCACGCGGACTGTCCCGGCCCGAAGGTCACGTTGGCGGACCGGATGAAGGGGTTGGCCTCGGTCTCCGCCAGCGGCTGCCACGCGCCGCCCAGGCTGTCCGCCGTCCAGGCCCGGAAGTAGCGCCGCCAGTCGGAGCGGGTCGCCAGCGCCTCGACGAGCATGAGGTAAGTGCCGCCGGCGCCGAGCCGGTAGACGTTGCTCGCCTCGAAGAGGTCGAAGCGGTTGGGTTCAGACAGCACGATGGTCGTGTCGCCGAAGCCGTTCGGGAACTCGGCGACGGTGGTGCGCGAGCGGTACTGGTGGCCGTTGCCGTCGGAGGAGAACAGATAGCAGTCGGTGTCGTCGCAGATGACCCAGAAGTCGAGCCAGCCGCCCTGGCCCTTGTTCTCGGTGACGATCGGCGGCTCGGCGTCGAAGAAGTTCCGGGGGGCGCTCCAACTGGCCGGATTCGCGGGATCGTCCGTCGTGGAGAAGGACGGCGGCCCGGTCTGGTACACCATGTACCACTTCTTCTGCGGCGCGAAGTAGAACACCTGCGGAGCGGCCACGTACCGGTTGCCGATGTTCGGGTTGGTGTCGAGGAACGTCTGCGGTGCGGCGGCCGCCTGGGACCAGTCGGCGAAGCTGGTGCGGGCAAGGCTCCACCGGCCGGAGGTGTCGGCCGTCGTCATGTAGACGTGCCACCGGTTGTCGTACCGGAAGACCGTCGGGTCCTTGACGGAGACGATCGGGTGACCGGCGTCCGGCTTCGGCGCGATCAGCGGGCCGCTGGACGACCAGGTGAAGGAGCCGGGTAACGAGTCGGCCCGGTCCGCCCCCGAGCCGCCGGCAACCGCGCGGTCCGGGGATACGGCCACGGCGCCGAAGGCCAGCAGGATGAGCACCAGCCCGCTGATCAACGTACGCATATGTGGAGTCGGCATTGACTCGCCCTCTCGCAGGGAAAGCGTCCGGAAGGGGCATCGTGGCATGGACACGCTCATCATGGAAGCGCTCCCACGCGGGCGCAAGGCGAGCGCTGAGGGAGCCCTGAGAGAGAGCCCTTACTCCACCAGGGCTGACTGGATTCTTCTGCGCAAAGCGTTGACCAGAAAGCGCTTGCCCTCTACGTTCCGTTCAGCAGGCTGACCGAGCCGCACTGCCGCACCCCCACATGGTCACCCTGCCCGCGCGCGGCGTTCAACATGACGCACATCGTTCAGCTACATGATCGAGCAAGTCCTTCTGAAGGGACGCATCCGCATGCGCACACTCCCCCCACATGCACACCGGCAAAGAGCCGCGCTGGTGACGGCCGCCGCAGCCGCCCTCGCCACCGCGGCCGTCCTCGTCCTGCCGCAGTCGGCCGGGGCTGCCGAGACCTCGCCGGTCGGATTCGGTGCCGGGACGACCGGCGGCGGCAGCGCCTCGGCGGTGACCGTCTCGACGTCGGCCGCCTTCAAGTCGGCGGTGACCGGAAACGCGACCAAGGTCGTCCGGGTCAACGGCCTGATCTCGCTGAGCGGTCAGATCGACGTCGGCTCCAACACCACGGTGCTGGGCGTGGGTTCCTCGTCCGGGCTCACCGGGGGCGGGCTCCGGCTGAAGAACGTCACCAACGTCGTCGTCCGCAACCTCAACGTCAGCAAGCCGGTGGCGCCGTCCGACGGCATCACGGTCCAGGCATCGACGAAGGTGTGGATCGACCACAACTCCTTCTCGGCCGACCGCGATCACGACAAGGACTACTACGACGGGCTGCTGGACATCAACCACGGCTCGGACAACGTCACGGTGTCCTGGAACACCTTCAAGGACCACTTCAAGGGCTCGCTCGTCGGGCACAGCGACAACAACGCGAGCGAGGACACCGGACACCTGAAGGTGACGTACCACCACAACTACTTCAGCAACGTCTACTCGCGCATCCCCAGCCTGCGCTTCGGCACCGGGCACTTCTACAACAACTACGTGGCCGGCGCGGACACCGCCTGCCATTCGCGCATGGGCGCCCAGATGCTCGTGGAGAACAACGTCTTCCGCGACACCAAGGTCGCCGTCACCACCAACCGCAGCAGCGACGTGGACGGCTACGCCAATCTGCGCGGCAACGATCTCGGCGGGGCCGCGACCGAGATCTCCCGGGTCGGCACCTTCACCACGCCGCCCTACAGCTACACCGCCGAGTCCGCGTCCACGGTCGTCGCCTCGGTGACGTCAAGCGCGGGCGCCGGAAAGATCTGACCACCCCCCAACCGGAAGAAGGCATACGGGACATGACTTCAACCGCAAAGCCCCGCGCCCGTCGGCGCGCACTGACCGGCGGTCTGGCCGCCCTCGGGCTCTCGTCTGTCATGATCACGACAGTAGGCGCACCGCCGGCGAGCGCCGCCACCTGGCCTACGCCCAACGGCAGCCAGGGGACCTCCTCCACCATCTCCGTGTCCGGCACCAAGGACTACGGCATGAAGCGGTTCTACGGCACCGGGGACCTGGCCGGTGACGGCCAGGAGGAGGGCCAGGACCCGATCTTCAAGCTCGCGGCCGGCGCGACGCTGAAGAACGTCATCATCGGCGCGCCCGGCGCCGACGGCATCCACTGCGAGGGCAACTGCACGCTGCAGAACGTGTGGTGGGAGGACGTCGGCGAGGACGCGGCGACCTTCCGGGGCGGCTCCACCTACAACGTGATCGGCGGCGGTGCGAAGAAGGCAGCCGACAAGGTCTTCCAGCACAACGGGCCCGGCACGGTGAACATCTCCAACTTCGCCGTCAGCGAGTTCAAGACGCTGTACCGCTCGTGCGGCGACTGCTCCACGCAGTACACGCGCAAGGTCAACCTCAGCAACATCGAGGTGACCGGCACGGGGTCCACGGCTCGCCTCGTCGGCATCAACGTCAACCGGGGCGACGTGGCGACGCTGCGCGGCATCACGATCCTCAACGACGCGAGCCGCAAGGTCGTCCCCTGCCAGAAGTACAACAACAACACTGCCGTGGGTACGGGGCCGGACAGCACGAACTGTCTGTACTCCACATCGGACATCACCTACAGGTAGGCCCCGCACACATGTAGTCCCCCCACGGTGAATGCGGCCGTACGGAGCGTCCCCCGCACGGCGCTCCGTACGGCCGCCGCGTGTTTCCCCGCGGTCACGCGTCCCTGGTGCGTGGGTCCTCGATCAGCTACCGACGGCCACGCGCGCGTACGTCCTCGGCGACCTCCCGGCCGTCACGCGTGCGAGCGTCCTATGCCGAGCTCCGGCCGTCACGCGTGTGTGCATCCTCTGCCAACTCCCGCCGGTAGTCCGCGTACACGGCCCGCAGCCGCTCACCCGGCCAGTCGGCCGGCAGGAGCTCGGGAGGCAGCACCGGGTCGGCCAGCAGGTGTCGTACGACGGCCGCGAAGGCGGTGAAGCGATCGGACGGGTGCCGCGCACGGGCCGCATGGTCGAGCAGGGCGCGTCCCGTGCCGGCCCACGTGTCCAGCGGCCACAGGCTCGCGGCCAGTTCGCGCGCGGGGCGGTCGGGGCGGGCCGTGCAGCGCTCGGCGACCCGGCCGAGCTCGTCCGGCAGGGGGCGGAGCAGGTTGGCCGGCCGCAGCCATACGCCCTCACGCAGCTCCGCGAGCCGGAGCCGGGTCAGCTCGTTGCGCAGTTCCGCGCGTTCGGCGGGGCCGCGGCCTGTCGCCGTGACCAGGACCATCTCCCAGTCGCCGCCCCAGGGCACGGTCTCGGGGTGGACGGCGTCGTCCTGGCGCCGCTGGCGTTCCAGCAGGCGGTCGCTCAGCCGGTAGACCGTGTCCGCGCGCCGCAGGTCGCCGGCCGCCACCATCCGGCTGAGCGCGGCCCGCAGGGTGGATCCCGCGATCCCGAACGGCTCCACACTGCGCACCAGGTCCTTCACCGGCAGCTCGGGCGGATGCAGGCCCAGCAGCAGGCTCAGGACGACCGACCGGGCGGACAGCGGGCGCAGTTCCACCTCGTCGGCCTGCAGTGACGCGTTGTTCCGCATGGCGACGACTGTACGTGGCAGGGCGACGGTGTCGTATTACAGGATTGCTGCAACCGCAGCAGCAGTGCAACACTGACGGCATGGTCTCGACACCCGCGCAGGAGCAGCCCGGAGTGACGCAGGAGCTGTCCGGGCAGTACGCCACCCACGACGTCACCAACCAGCCCCCTCCCCTGTCCCCGTACGACGCCTCCGAGGACGCGGCTCTGCTCGAAGGGGTGCGCCGCGAGGGTGCCGGGTGGGCCGAGGAGGACATCCGGCGGCTCGGCATGCGGGCCGGGAGCGCGCAGGCGCAGGAGTGGGGTGAGCAGGCCAACCGGCACGAGCCGGAACTGCGTACGCACGACCGGTACGGCCATCGCGTCGACGAGGTCGAGTTCCACCCGAGCTGGCACCACCTGATGCGGGTCGCGGTCGCCGAGGGGCTGGCGGCGGCGCCCTGGGCGGACGAGCGGCCCGGCGCCCATGTCGCCAGGACCGCGGGCGGGCTGGTGTGGGGGCACACCGAGGCGGGGCACGGCTGTCCGACGTCGATGACGTACGCCGCCGTCCCCGTGCTGCGTCGGCAGCCGGAGTTGGCGAAGGTCTACGAACCCCTGCTGACCAGCAGGGAGTACGACCCGGAGCTGCGCGTGCCGACGGAGAAGCGCGGGCTGCTCGCGGGCATGGGGATGACCGAGAAGCAGGGCGGCTCCGACGTCCGTACGAACACCACCACGGCGACGCCGACCGCGGAGCCCGGCGTGTACACGCTGCGTGGGCACAAGTGGTTCACCTCGGCGCCCATGTGCGACGTCTTCCTGGTGCTGGCCCAGGCGCCCGGCGGCCTGTCCTGCTTCCTCGTGCCGCGCATCCTGCCCGACGGCAGCCGCAACGCCTTCCGCATCCAGCGCCTGAAGGACAAGCTGGGCAACCGCTCCAACGCCTCCTCCGAGCCCGAGTTCGACGGGACCGTGGCCTGGCTGGTGGGGCCCGAGGGACGGGGCGTCAAGACGATCATCGAGATGGTCAACTGCACCCGACTGGACTGCGTGATGTCGTCGGCGACACTGATGCGCAAGACGCTCGTCGAGGCGGGGCACCATGTGCGGTACCGCAGCGCGTTCGGCGCCCGGCTGATCGACCAGCCACTGATGCGCCACGTGCTGGCCGACCTGGCGCTGGAGTCCGAGGCCGCCACGACGCTCACGCTACGGCTGGCCGGCGCGGCCGACCGTGCGGTGCGCGGAGACGACGTGGACGGGGCCGAGGCGGCGTTCCGCCGGATCGCCACCGCCGTCGGCAAGTACTGGGTCACCAAGCGGGGCCCGGCCTTCACGGCGGAGGCCCTGGAGTGCCTGGGCGGCAACGGCTACGTCGAGGAGTCGGGCATGCCCCGCCACTACCGCGAGGCGCCGCTGCTGTCGATCTGGGAGGGCTCGGGGAACGTCAACGCCCTCGACGTGCTGCGGGCGTTGAGCAGGGAGCCGGGCACCGCAGAGGCGCTCTTCGCCGAACTCGCCCTGGCGCAGGGGGCGGACGCCCGGCTGGACGCGGCCGTCACCCGCCTGAAGGGCCTGCTGACCACAGCCTCCGAGGCCGGTGCCCGCCGCCTGGTCGAGCAGATGGCCCTCACCCTCCAGGCCTCCCTGCTGGTCCGACACGCCCCCACGGCGATCGCCGACGCCTTCTGCGCGAGCCGACTCGACGGCGACTGGGGGCACGCGTTCGGGACGCTGCCGGATGCCGCCGACGTGGACACGATCCTGGGACGGGCGCTGCCGGGCGGGGCGTGAGGTGGGGCTGGGTGCTCGGGGCTTGGGGTGTGGTCCGGGGGCTCGGGATGGGGGGGTGAGGTCCGGGTGCTCGGGACGTGAGGTGCGGTTCCGGCGCTCGGGGTGTGGGGTGGGGCCCGGGTGCTCGTTGGCTTGGGGTGCGGTCCGGTGCTCGGGGCGTGAGGTGCGGTCCGGGGGCTCGGGCAGGGGCAACCTCAGGAGGTGAAGCGGGGCAGGGTTGGTCGAGCGACGGACACCGCAGGGCGCGGAATCGGGCAAGGCTGATCCGGCGGCGGACACCGCCACAGCGCGGGGTCGGGCAACACTGATCGGGTGCGGGCGTCGCCGGACTCGTCCCGGGTTCGCACAGCCAGGTGGCCGGGTGCGCGACCGGGGCTGCCGTCTGGGCGGACGTAGGCCCGCGATGTCGCCGCGCCTCGGTCGTCAGGAGGTGGTCGTGGGCTGCAACCGGCCCTGTGTAGGGCCCTGACCACCCTGGGCCCGGACTTCCCGGCGTTCTGGCGCGACTCCCCTGCCGCGCGCGGACCCGACGGGCGCGAGAGGTGAACGCCCTGCGGGAACAGCTCGCCCGAGCCGTGGCCACCCTGCCTCGGTGCCGCCGCCCCGCCCGCTTCGCGACCAAGGCCACCGCGCCCTTCACACGCCACAACTCCCTCGCCGAGCGCAACCGCGCACCGATCCGAAAAGCGCGAGAAGTAAACACCCCGCGGCAGGACCCCACCCGGGCCGCGGCCACCCCTACCTCGGCGCCACCGCCCCGGCCCCTTCGCGACCAAGGCCACCGCGCCCTTCACACGCCACAACTCCCTCGCCGAGCGCAACCGCGCACCGATCCGAAAAGCGCGAGAAGTAAACACCCCGCGGAAGGACCCCACCCGGGCCGCGGCCACCCCTACCTCGGCGCCACCGCCCCGGCCCCTTCGCGATCAAGACCACCGCGCCCTTCACACGCCACAACTCCCTCGCCGAGCGCAGGGATCCACCGGCGCGCCACCGTCCACCGCGATCAGGGCGGCGGCGCGCCGCGCTACGCGCACCGATCCGAAAAGCGCGAGAAGTAAACACCCCGCGGAAGGACCCCGCCCGGACCGTGGCCACCCCCGCCTCGGCGCCACCGCCCCGCCCCCTTCACGACCAAGGGCCACCGCGCCCTTCGCGCGCCGCGGCCGCCCCCGGGGCCTTGCCCGGCGGCCCCGAGACGCCGTACGGCGCGATCCGCGGGCCGGGCAGCGGCGAGATGGCACGGGCACGGCAGCCGCGACGCTTCGCTGAGCGCTCGTGCAGTCGTCAGCCCGTCGTCCGGCCGCCCCACAGGGGGCCGAACCGTGCCCACTCGTAGCCCCACTGGTCGATGCGCCGGCTCTCCAGGCGGTTGCGGAGGGCGCGGCCGGCGATGAAGGGGACGGACGCGGCGCACATGCCTGCGAGGCCGCCGACCAGTGCGGCCCGTGAGCGGGCCTCGGACGGCGTGGCGGGCTTGGTCACCAGGCGGCCCTGGGGGTCCGTCCAGACGGTGACCGGCGTGCCGACGCCGCTGCCGGGCCGGACGCGGGCCTGGCCGGTGTGCGCGGAACCGTCCCGCGCGCTCCAGCGGACCTTCGCCCACACACTCGCGCCGGTCGAGGTGCCGGTGCGCGAGTCGGTCGTGCCCGGCGCCTGCTCGGTGAGCAGGGCGACGGCGGGGCGCCACTCGACGCGCTCCCGGGCCATTCCCTGCTCCACCGTGCCGGCCGTCGTCAGGCCGGCGAGCACTCCGGCGAGGGCGGTGAGCGCCCAGGCGGCGAGCAGTACCCAGGCCTCCACCGCATCGGCCCGGCGCTTGAGCGGATTGCGCCGCCAACGCCACAGCCACACCTTCGGACCACGGAACGCCATCGAAGGCTTCCTCCTCATGAGCGCACGAACCAGCCGGACCGACCGCCCTCCCATACGGGAGACGACAGGCGGATGCTCACGGCACGTACCGGGAGTCGACCGTGGCACGGGTCACGCGGCCGCCGCGGGCGTCTTCGTGAAAGCGCCCCGCGGCCCGCGACGCCGAGCTATCCTCGCCGCCCTGACCTGCGACGCAGTCCATTCCAGAGGTGACTGTCAGTGCCGGGGTGCAGACTGGCCGGTGTCTGGGACAAAGACGTCGCGGAGGTGATCGGCATGACCGAGGTACTGCTCGCCGTGGGCACGCGCAAAGGCCTGTTCATCGGGCGGAGGCGAGGTGGCACCTGGGAGTTCGACGAGAGTCCGTACTTCAACGCTCAGGCGATGTACTCCGTCGCCATCGACACGCGGGGCGAGCGTCCGCGGCTGCTGGCGGGCGGCGACAGCGCGCACTGGGGCCCGTCGGTCTTCCACTCCGACGACCTGGGCCGTACGTGGACCGAACCGGCCCAGCCGGCCGTCAAGTTCCCGAAGGACACGGAGGCTTCCCTGGAGCGGGTGTGGCAGCTGCACCCGGCGGCCGCGGAGCCGGACGTGGTGTACGCGGGCACGGAACCGGCCGCGCTGTACCGCTCGGAGGACCGCGGCGAGACCTTCGAGCTGGTCCGCCCGCTGTGGGAGCACCCGACCCGGTCGAAGTGGGTGCCAGGGGGCGGCGGTGAGGGCCTGCACACCGTGATCACCGACAAGCGCGACCCCCAGGCCGTGACGGTCGCCGTCTCGACGGCCGGGGTGTTCAAGACCGCCGACGGCGGCGCGAGCTGGACGCCCTCCAACTACGGCGTCTCCGCGGTGTTCCTGCCGGATCCGAACCCGGAGTTCGGCCAGTGCGTCCACAAGATCGCGCAGGACGCGGCGACTTCGGACCGCCTCTATCTGCAGAACCACTGGGGCGTGTACCGCAGCGACGACGCGGGCGCACACTGGACGGACATCGGCGAGGGCCTGCCGTCCACGTTCGGCTTCGCGGCGGCCGCACACCCCCACCGCGGCGAGACGGCGTACGTGTTCCCGATCAACGCCGACGCCGACCGCGTGCCCGCCGACCACCGATGTCGTGTCTTCCGTACGGCGGACGCGGGCAAGACGTGGGAGCCGCTGTCGGCGGGACTGCCGCAGGAGGACCACTACGGCACGGTGCTGCGCGACGCGCTTTGCACGGACGACGCGGACCCGGCGGGCGTGTACTTCGGCAACCGCAACGGCGAGGTGTTCGCATCGGCCGACGACGGCGACAGCTGGCAGCAGTTGGCGTCGCATCTGCCGGACGTGCTGTGCGTGCGGGCCGCGGTGATCGCATGAGTCGTCCGCGTCGCCGGGGCTTACGGGCCGGCCTTGGCCACTGGTTGATCACCGCTGCCGGTACGGCAGTAGGGTGACGCCCGTGGCACCACGACCCTTGCATGAAATCCTCGAACCGGGCTGGGCGAACGCCCTGGAACCCGTTGCCGAACGGATCGCCGGGATGGGCGACTTCCTGCGTGCGGAGATCGCCGCGGGACGCACCTATCTACCGGCCGGGCCGAACGTCCTGCGGGCCTTTCAGCAGCCCTTCGACGACGTACGGGTCCTGATCGTCGGACAGGACCCGTATCCGACCCCGGGACATGCCGTGGGGTTGTCGTTCTCGGTGGCGCCCGACGTGCGTCCGCTGCCCGGCAGCCTCATCAACATCTACCGGGAGCTCAACACCGATCTGGGGCTGCCGCAGCCGTCCAACGGCGATCTGACGCCGTGGACCCAGCAGGGCGTGCTGCTGCTCAACAGGGCGCTCACGACGGCCCCGCGCAAGCCGGCCGCCCACCGCGGCAAGGGCTGGGAGGAGGTCACCGAGCAGGCCATACGTGCGCTGGCCGGCCGCGGCAAGCCGCTGGTGTCCATCCTCTGGGGCCGCGACGCCCGCAACCTGCGGCCCCTCCTCGGAAACCTCCCGTCGGTGGAGTCCGCCCACCCCTCCCCCATGTCCGCCGACCGCGGCTTCTTCGGCTCCCGCCCGTTCAGCCGGGCCAACGACCTGCTGATCCGACAGGGAGGACAGCCGGTGGACTGGCGCCTGCCGTGACCGACGCCTCCGGGTTCCTCGCCGTCGACTCCGGAGGGTCGGGGATGCGCGTCGTCGTCGGCACCGTAGAACAGGGGGTGGCGGCCCGGCGGGAGTCCCGCGTCCCTGTGCGCACCGGGGACCGGGGTATCGACGCCGGGCACCTGATGGAGCAACTGGTGCCCATGGTGCGGGCGTTGGTGGCCGAATCCGGCGTCGTTCGGCTTGGGGCGGCCGTGGTCGGTGCCGCCGGGCTCGCCAGCCTGGGCGACGGACTGCGCGCCGAACTGCCCGCCGCGCTGGAGCGGGAGTTCGGTGTCGGGCGGGTCGCCCTCGTCGCCGATGCCGTCACCGCCTATGTCGGCGCCCTCGGACCCCGGCCCGGTGCCGTGGTCGCCGCCGGTACGGGGCTGATCGCGATGGGCACGGATCTGACGCGCTGGCGCCGCGCGGACGGCTGGGGGCATCTGCTCGGTGACTGTGGCAGCGGTGCCTGGATCGGGCGGGCCGGGCTGGAGGCGGCGCTGCGCGCGCACGACGGGCGGCCCGGCGGCTCGGCCGGGCTGCTGGCCCGCGCCGAGGAACTGTTCGGCCCGGTGCGAAGGCTGCCCGGCAAGCTCTATCCGCGCCCGGACCGGCCGGCCGTCCTCGCCTCCTTCGCCCCCCACGTGGCGGCCTGCGCCGACGTCGACCCGGTCGCCGCGGACATCCTGCGGGCTGCCGCACGGCACATGGCCGAATCGGCGGCCGCCGTCTGCCCCACCACCGGAGAGCCCCAAGTCGCGCTCACCGGTGGCCTGTTCAAGCTGGGCGCCCCTCTTCTCGTACCGCTGGAGGAGGAGTTGGCGAAGCGGCTGCCGCACGCTCGGCGGGTACCGGCCGCCGGGGATCCGTTGCAGGGGGCGGTGCGCATCGCGACCGATCTGGCGGCGGGCGCGCTCACTCTGCCGAGTGACGATGCGATGCTCCACGTGGTGACCGGAAAGAGGGACTGATCCACCTACGCCGTCCGCTTCCACACCGCACGTAACTCAATCAGACAAATATGGACGGATACCGCTCACCTGCACCCTCCCCGAACAGGGGAGCCCAGGAAGCCAGTAACATGCGTCGCCATGAGCTCCCCCACTGGGCCCGCGTCCGGCCTGCCAGTACGAATGCCGCGACCTCGTCAGCCCGGGCGGCACCGCCGACCCGAGCCCCTGGCGGCTCCCGAGGGCGCGCCCGCGCTCGTCCTCGCGGTGCCGGGCACGCCTAGCGCCGCCACCCGCGGCCTCGCCGAGGAGGTCGTGAGCATCGCCCGCTCCGAGCTCCCCGGTCTCGACGCCCGGATCGGGTACGTCGACGGCGATGACGTGGAGTTCCTCACGATCCAGTCCGTGCTCGTGCACGCCGCGGAGGAGCGCACCGCCCGCTATGAGCAGGCGCTCGCCGCTGGTGTGGAGGTCAAGGAGCCGGAGGGCCCCGTCGCCGTCGTCGTGCCGCTGCTGGCCGGCCCGGACAGCGCGCTGCTGCGCGTCATCCGCCAGGCCGTGATGGACAGCCGGGTCGCGGCCGACCTCACCGATGTGCTCGGCCCGCACCCGCTGCTCGCCGAGGCGCTGCACGTGCGTCTGTCGGAGGCCGGTCTGGCCCGCGCCGACCGTGCCCGACTGTTCACCGTGGCCACGGCCGCGGACGGCATCATCCTGGCCTCCGTCGGTGGCGAGGAGGCCGTGCAGGCGGCCGGGATCACCGGCATGCTGCTCGCCGCGCGCCTGGCCGTGCCGGTGATGGCGGCGGCCCTGGACCAGGACGGCTCGATCACGGCCGTTGCCGAGCAGCTGCGGTCCTCGGGCTCGCAGCAGCTGGCGTTGGCGCCGTACCTGATAGGGCCGGAGATCGACCCGAGCCTGGTCGCTCAGGCCGCCCAGGAGGCGGGCTGCTCCGCCGCCGAGGCGCTCGGCCCGTACCCGGCGATCGGGAAGCTCGCCCTGTCGAAGTACACGACGGCGCTGGGCATCGCCCCGCAGCAGCCGCAGGGCACGCCGGTCCGCTGACGCGCACGTCACAGCCTTGACGCCGAAGGCCCGCTCCTCACCCGGGAGCGGGCCTTCGGCGTCCCTTGAGCGCCCCTGGACACTCATGGGCGCCCGTCGGCCACCCCTCGAATACCCATGGGCATCCCTGGCGGCGTCCGGTCATGCCTCGTCGATGGCCTGGCCGATCACCACGCAGGACGCCGCAGGCGCCTCGATCGAGCCCTCGTAGCGCGGGAGCCCGGTGGCCGGGTCGACGGCGAACCAGGACACGTCACCGGAGCGCTCGTTCGCGACGTACAGGAAGCCTCCCGCCTCGGTGATCGCGCGTGGCCAGTGCCCGGCGCAGGTCACCGCCCCCACCAGCCGCAGCTCCTCCCCTTCCACTGCGAACGTCGACAGCACGTCCTCGCCGCGCGTCGCGGTCCACACGAAGCGGCCGTCGGGTGAGGCGACGATCCCCGACGGATAGGCGTTCCCGGCCGGGGCGGCCGGCAGCACCTGAGTCTCGGCCAGCGGCTTCAGGCTGCCGTCGTCGGCGTCCCAGTGGCAGACGGTGACGGTGGGGGTGAGTTCGTTGAGGACGTACGCGTAGGTGCCGCCCGGATGGAAGGCCAGGTGGCGGGGGCCCGAGCCGGGCCGCAGGGCGATCTCCCGGTGTACGTCGAGTGTGCCGTCGGCCAGCGTGCACACCCGGACCGAGTCGGTACCGAGGTCGACGCTGACGACCCAGCGGCCGCTCGGGTCGGGCTGCACCTGGTGGGCGTGCGGGCCCTGCTGACGTGGCGTGTGCGGGCCCGAGCCGGTGTGCTGGAGGACGGCGGAGGGGGCGTCCGCGAGGGCACCGTCAGGGTGGACGGGCACGATGGTGACGCTGCCGGAGCCGTAGTTGGCGGTCAGGACGTGGCCGGCGAACAGGCTGAGGTAGGTGGGTCCGCTGCCGCCCACAGGCACCGGTGATCCGATGAGCTCCGGCTTGCCCCCGGTGAGGCGGTAGGCGACCACCGCGCCGTCGGCCGTCTCGCTGACCGCGTACAGCGTGTCGCCGTCGGGCGACAGGGCCAGGTACGCGGGGTCGGGCACGTCGTCCACGCCGCTCAGGACGGTCAGCGCGCCGCTGCCCGCGGCCACGGACGCCGTGGTGATGCCATGGCCTCCGGCCGCCGTGAACGACCCGATATAGGCCCGCCTTCCCCCTCTTTCCCGCCTGCCGACGTCTGCCACCGCTGTCCCCTTCCGGTCGGGTGCCGTCCGGGGTGACGGTAGCAGTGGATCACTATCGGTCTAGACCAAGTCGCCGAATCGTCGGCGATGCGGTCGACGTCCGCGAGGTTGAGGTTGAGACTCACCCGCGGGCCGCTCCCGCGCGGCTCGCGGGTTCCGTGCATCCGATGGCGCGAAGTTACCCGGCGGATGGCCTGATCCACCCTCTAGGTGGTCGATAAAGCGACTTAACTGCTCCGACTACTCACCCGCGAGCCTCCCACCGGCGGCGCCCTCAGGCTCCGACGAGCCGCGAACCGGACGAACCGGACGGTGTGCGCAGCGGCTGGGCCAGCTCGGCCAGGGCTCGCTCCAGGCCGTGCAGATGGGCCAGCGCGGGGTCCGACGCCACCGGCTGCTCGGTGGGGGCGGTGATGTCCGTGCCGCCGGTGAGCGCCTCGACCGCGGCCTCGACGCGCCAGCACGCGGCGGCCAGACGGGCGTCGTGCGAGGCCTCCGGGTCGGCGGCGACGGCGGCCAGGCCGCGGATCTCCCGGGCGCAGTCGTCGAGGAGGGCCAGGACGCGGCGGGCGCGCCGCTTGCGGGCCGGCATCGGGTTCAGCGGGTGCACGAGCGGAGCGACCGAGAGCCGTACCCGGCCGAGCAGCTGTTCCAGTTCGGCCACCCGCGAGGCCGGGTCGGCGGTCTCGTCACCGGCGAGGCGGGCGGCGGCCTCGGCGGTGGCCGCGTGGACACAGCGCAGGGCCCGCTGGATCCAGGCGTCGGTGACGGTGTGGGTGGTGATGGGCAGGACGAGCAGCACGGCCAGCACGGCGCCCAGCGCCCCGACGCCGGTCTCGGCGAGCCGCAGCGCCAGCAGGGCGGGGTCGAGGACGCCCAGGAGGCCGTAGAGGAGCTCGGCGAGCACCGTGACGCAGAGCATCATCCAGGTATAGGAGACGGCGGCGCTGTAGAAGATGCCGAAGACGCAGACGGCGAGGAGCGCGGCCGTCGGGATTCCCGCGCCGTTCAGCGGGACGGCGACGAGCAGGCCGAGGCCGATGCCGATCACGGTGCCGAGGACCCGGCGGAAGCCGCGGACCAGGGTCTCGCCGCGCGAGGTGGTGTTGACGAAGATCCACCAGGTGGCGCCGACGGCCCAGTACCAGCGTTGTCCGGACACCAGCTGGCCCACCACAAGGGCGAAGCCCGCGCCGGCGGTGGCCTGGATCGCCTGGCGCGTGGTCACGCGGGCCAGGCCGGTGCCGCCAGGCGGGGCCGGCGCGGGGGCCGGGGGCAGGCGGCGCTCGTAGCACCAGAGGCCGAAGCGCACCGCCGCCGCGGTCAGCAGGGACAGCAGTACGGCGGCGTAGAGCTCGGGCAGCTGCCCCGGGCCGGCGTGCAGGAATTGGGCGACGAAGAAGGTCATGAATGCGAACACGCCGAGGCTGTGCCCGCGCGGCCCCCAACGGCGGGCGTACACGCCCGCACCGACGACGGCGAGGAAGGTGAGGTCGCGAGCGACCGGGTGGTCGTGCAGTTCGGCTGCCGCCGCGAGGACGGGAAGGCCGACGAGCGGCAGCAGCGCGGTGGTGACCGCCTGTCCGCGGATCGTGGCATCGGTGACGGTGAAAAGGGCCAGCAGTGCGGCGAGACCGCCGGTGACGGTGCCGACGAGGGAGTGGCCGGCCAATGCGCAGACGACGACCGCGAGCCCGATGCCGAGGACGGCCCGCACGGCGAAGCGCAGGCGCACCCGGCCCGGGTCCGGCGCCACGAACACCCTCTTCAGCACTGCTTTCCGCCCCTTTGCACCGGCATGAAAAAGGCGCCGCGGGGTCCGCAGCGCCATCGACGGTCCCATTGCAGCATTGCCGGGGCGGCTGGCTCAAGTGTCATCGAATATGCTGGGCCATTGGCACAGACATTTCGGTCCCGGACCGTCCACCAGCGAGCCAACGGACCACGTACGAGGAGGGGCCGCGCGTCATGGCCGTGGACGAGCTCGACACCCGCATCCTGCGGCTGCTGCTGGACCAGCCCCGCACGAGCGTGCGCGAGTACGCCCGCATCCTCGGCGTCGCGCGGGGCACGCTGCAGGCCCGGCTCGACCGGCTGGAGCGGGACGGTGTGATCACCGGCACGGGGCCGGCACTGTCCCCCGCCGCCCTCGGCCACCCGGTGCTGGCCTTCGTGCACATCGAGGTCACCCAGGGCCATCTCGACGACGTGGGCGATGCGCTCGCCGCCGTACCGGAGATCGTCGAGGCCTTCTCGATCACGGGCGGCGGGGATCTGCTGACCCGGGTGGTCGCCCGCGACAACGCCCACCTGGAGGACGTGATCCAGAAGCTGATCAGTCTGCCCGGCGTGGTCCGCACCCGTACCGAGGTGGCCCTGCGCGAGCGCGTCCCGCACCGGCTGCTGCCGCTGGTGGAGTCGATCGGGCGGGCGTCGGCCCGGAAATGACCTTTGGCATCCTGGGGCCATGAGCGGTCTCAGCGGCACCTCGGTCATCTTCGATCTCGACGGAACGCTCGTGGACAGCGAGCCCAACTACTTCGAGGCGGGCCGCCAAGTCCTCGCCGAGCACGGGGTTCCCGACTTCACCTGGACGGATCACGAGCGGTACGTCGGTATCAGCACGCTGGAGACGGTCACGCTCTGGAAGCGGGAGTACGGTCTGCGGGCCTCCGTCGACGAGCTGCTCGCGGCCAAGAACCGCCGCTATCTGGAACTCGCCCGCAACGCCACGCGCGCGTACCCCGAGATGCGCGAGTTGGTGGAGTTGCTGGCGACCGAGAAGGTCCCGATGGCCGTGGCCTCCGGTTCGTCGCACCGGGCCATCACGGCGATCCTCGCCGGCACGGGCCTGGCCGCCCATCTGCGCACCGTCGTCTCGGCCGACGAGGTCGAGCGCGGCAAGCCCGCCCCCGACGTCTTCCTGGAGGCGGCCCGCCGGCTCGGTGCGGCCCCTGGCGACTGCGTGGTGCTGGAGGACGCGGCCCCCGGCGTCGCCGCCGCGCACGCGGCCGGGATGCGCTGCATCGCGATCCCGTACGTGGCCGCCCAGGCGGACGCCCCGGAGTTCGCGACGGCCGGCCTGCTACTGCGGGGCGGACAGAGGGAGTTCACGGCGCGGGGAGCGTACGACTGGCTCGTACGGTCGGTGGCAGCCTCCTCCTGACCACCACCGGCACCTGGGCCGACCGAGCCGAGCGACCAACTGGTCAACTGGTCAACTGGTCAACTGGGGTTCGGATTAGCACCTTTTGCGGCGACAGGCAACCAATGGGAGGATTGAGGCTGGTACGCGCTCCCGAACGAGCCGTTCCACAGGCACTCGCGAACACAGCGAGGTCCGTCACCTCCTTGCCGACACTCATGCTCGGCGCGCGTGGTCGGCTGCCGTGACGCATGCGTCCGAGCTCCATCTTCCCGGAGGGACCGATGGCTGCTGCGAAGACGCCCAGTTACGAGCAGAACGTTCCGGACACCGTCTACGGCTATGTGGCCGCGCGGTCGCAGGGCGGGGTACCGATGACCCAGGCGGGGCGCTTCGAGTCGACCGCGCCGTTTCGGGCCGAGGAGCGTGTCCGGGAACGGGCCAAGGAGTACGCCCGCCAGGCCGGGCTGACGGTGACCGCCGAGAGCCGCCTGGGATTCGCCGTGGCCGGCTCGCCGGCGGCGTACGAACAGCTGACCACCGGCAGGATCGTCAGCTACGAGGTGCGCCAGCGGGTAGAGATGAGCCGAGAGCGCTCCGTGACGCACCTGGACATCATCGGTGACCGTCAGCCCCGAGCCCTCGGCATCGGCGCCGCGCCCGGTGAGGACGCCATCGAGGCCGTCGCGCTGGAGGAGCCGCGCGTGCCCATGCGGCTGCACCCGGCAACGGCCGATCCGCCCATGGTCGCGAACTTCCACCTCAGCCTTCCCGACGACGTCGCCCGACTCCTCAACGCCACGCCCGCACACGAGCAGGGGCGCGTGGGGCGGGGCGTGAAGGTAGCCATGGTGGACACGGGACAGGCCCCTCACGCGTACTTCACCGCGCACGACTACGACGTCGCCCATACCGTGTCGGTGGTGTCGGGTACCGATGCGGCGGAGGATCCCGTCGGGCACGGCACGGGTGAGTCGGCGAACATCTTCGCCGTGGCGCCCGGCGTGCGCCTGCGCCCGTATCGGGCGAGCAACCGGGAAGGCGTTCTCGTCGCCGCCATGGGGGCCTTTCTGCGTGCGAAGGCGCGAGGGCCGCAGGTACTGACGAACTCCTGGGGCACGCGGGCCCGCTTCCCCGAGGACGGGCCACTGCCCGAGCTCGACCGGCTGTGGGCGCTGGAGATCCGGGACGCGTTGGAGGAGGGCATCGTCGTCGTCTTCGCCGCGGGCAACGGTCACTTCTCGATCGAGCCGCAGGTTCCCGGAGTGCTCTCGGTCGGCGGGGTGTTCTCCGGTCCGCAGGGCGAGCTGCGGGCGTCGGACTACACGAGCGGTTACGCCAGCCCCTGGTTCGACGGCGTCGTCGTCCCCACGGTTTCCGGACTGGTCGGTCTGGCGCCGCTGGCCCAGTACCTCATGCTCCCGATCCCGCCCGGCTGCAAGATCGACGTGGAGGAGAGCGACGCGGACGACGGGACGACACACAACGACGGCTGGGCACTGTTCTCGGGCTCGTCGGCGGCGGCACCGCAGATCGCGGGAGCGGCGGCACTGCTCCTGGAGGCCCGCCCCGGCCTCACGCCCGACGAGGTCGCCGACGCCCTCGCCAGAACCGCCACCGACGTCACCACCGGCACGAACGCCTTCGACATCCCGGCCCGCCGCGGCCCGGACGAGGCCACCGGAGCGGGACTGGTGAACGTGAGCGCGGCGCTGGACTTCGTCCTCACGCATCACCACCCGTGATGCGCGGGCCTCATGATGCCGAGCCGTTCTTCGACGGCTGACCTGCAGTTGCTCATCCTCCGAAACCAGCCACGCCCGGGCGACGCTCCTCTGGATTCTGGGGAAATGCCACAAGGGAGCGGCAGGTTGACGGAGGGCGGCACCCGTAACGTCGTGGGCGGCGACACAGTGGCGAGAGCCGTTGTCCAGGCCCAGTCGATCGGGAAGGTTCACTTTCATACGGCTGCTCCGTCGTCGGAGGCCGAACCCGTCACGTCGGACCGTTGGGTGCACGAGGCCCTCGAGTCCTGCGTCTGGCAGCACGTGTCGGCCGGCCGCGACACGGGCCACCACCGCCGACAGGTGGCAGCCTGTCGCGACCCGACTGGCTGGCATGCGGGACGAGTTGGAACGGTTACTGGAGCAGGACCCCTGGTGCGACGCGCGGATCGCGACCGTGTTCCTGGACAGCGTCGAGTGGCTGCTCGGCGAGCCACCCCAAGCTCCGCCCACAGGTCAGCTCCCATCGGCCGGCCTGGACCTCTACCCGGCCGAGGCGGCCCTCCTCGTCCTGTTCCCGTTCCCCCACCGGGTCCACTACCTGCGGCGCGTGGCACGGCTGGCGGAGGTCCGCCCCTGGTCCCTGCACCCCGACCCGAACGCCGGGCCCCTCAGGGAGGCGTACGAGCTCTTCGTGGAGGAGAGTGACGCGCTCGTCCAGCGCGCCCTGCGGGAGCCGGAGGCCGAACTGGGCGAGCCCGCAAGTGAGTTGGGCGGCGCACCTGGCCATCCGGTTCACCAACAGGGACGAGGTGGTTCCCTTCAGCCAAGTCCTTCTGGCCTCACGGCAATTGGGAGACCGACCCGCCACGATCGCGAAGCGCCTGCACGCCTGCACGCCTGCACGCCTGCACGCCTGCAACATTGCGACGTCACACGACAGCCTCCCGAAAGGCCTCTCCTTCAGCCGCTCCAGTACCTGCACAAGACAGCCCTCCGCAAACACACCAGCATCCGCCACATCACCTCCCTCCTGAACCAACTCGGCATCCCCGTCCCCGACCCCGCCGACACCATCAGAGCCGCCCTGGCCCGCGTGCCCCGCCCTCCCCATTCCTGAGCGTCAATCCCGTCAGCACCGTTGACGCCTTCTCGACCCCCGCATAGCGTCTGGTCGACCATTCGCACAGCGTTCGTAATATCGAACCCCCCAACATGCGTTGACCGTGGAGGAGCACACATGGCACCGCCCCTCTCCAGAAGATCCCTTCTCCAGGCCGCGGCGCTGGCGGCAGCGACCCCCGCAGTCTCGTTCGCCGCAACAGGCCGAGCCTCGGCCGCCGTTCCGGAGGTGCAGGCCGTGGCTGCCGCTCCGTCCGCCTGGACCGTCCAGCCCTTCGGCCTGGGCGACGTGGCCCTCAGACCAGGCATCTTCGCCGGCAAGCGGCAGTTGATGCTCGATCACGGCCGGGGCTACGACGTGAACCGGCTCCTGCAGGTCTTCCGCGCCAACGCCGGGCTCTCCACGGGCGGCGCGGTCGCCCCGGGCGGTTGGGAGGGGCTGGACGGCGAGGCCAACGGCAATCTCCGCGGCCACTACACCGGTCACTTCCTGAGCATGCTGTCGCAGGCGTACGCGAGCACCGGGGACCAGGCGTACGCCGACAAGATCGGGACCATGGTCGGGGCGCTGAGCGAGGTGCGCGAGGCGCTGCGCCGCGACCCGCGGATGCTCAGCGTCGCCGGAAAGTTCGGCACCGCCCAGGAGAACGTGCGTGGCTCGTACCAGTACGTGGACCTGCCGGCCGCCGTGCTCGGCGGTGCCTCCGCGATCACCCTGTCGGCCTGGGTGAAGCCCACCCACAACGCCAACTGGGCCCGGGTCTTCGACTTCGGCAACAACAACACCCGGTACATGTACCTGGCCGGGCGCAATGCGAGCGGCGTCCCGCGGTTCGCCATCACCACCAACGGACCCGGCGGCGAGCAGGGCCTCAACGGCAACGCCGCGCTGCCGCTGAACCAGTGGAGCCACCTGGCGGTGACGATCGGCGGCGGCACCGGCACGCTCTACGTCAACGGAACGGCCGTCGCCACGAACACGTCGATGACGCTCAACCCGGCGGCGCTGGGCACCCTGGCGAACAACTGGCTCGGCCGCTCGAACTTCTCCGGCGACCCGGTGTTCGCCGGCGCCTACGACGAGTTCAACGTCTGGTCGCGGGCGCTGACCGCCGCCGAGATCACGGCGCTGCAGAGCAACCGTGCCTCGGCGACGGCGGCCGGCCGGGGCAACCTGGCGTCGTACGACTTCTTCGAGACGACCGGCGGCACCTTCGCGGACGCCTCCGGCCGAGCCCTGACCGCCACCTTGCGCCGCACCTGGGGCGGACCGAGCCACCCCGGGTTCCTCGCCGCGTATCCGGAGACGCAGTTCATCGAGCTGGAGTCGATGACCAGCGGGGACTACACCAAGGTGTGGGCGCCGTACTACACCGCGCACAAGATCCTCAAGAGCCTGCTGGACGCCCACCTCGCCACCGCCGACGCCCGTGCCCTCGACCTCGCGTCGGGCATGTGCGACTGGATGTACTCCCGGCTGTCCAAGCTGCCCGACGCCACCCTCCAGCGGATGTGGGGCATCTTCTCCAGCGGCGAGTTCGGCGGCATCGTCGAGACGATCGTCGACCTGCACTCGATCACCGGCAAGGCCGAACACCTCGCCCTGGCCAAGCTGTTCGACCTCGACCGGCTCATAGACGCCTGCGCCGCGAACACCGACATCCTGGACGGCCTGCACGCCAACCAGCACATCCCGATCTTCACCGGTTACGTCCGGCTGTACGACGCGACGGGCGAGGCCCGCTACCTCACCGCCGCGAAGAACTTCTGGGGCATGGTCGTCCCGCCCCGCATGTACGGCATCGGCGGGACGAGCACGGGCGAGTTCTGGAAAGCCCGCGGGGTCGTCGCCGGCACGATCAGCGACACCAACGCCGAGACCTGCTGCGCGCACAACCTGCTCAAGCTGAGCCGGACGCTGTTCTTCCACGAGCAGGACCCGAAGTACATGGAGTACTACGAGCGGGCCCTGTACAACCAGGTGCTCGGCTCCAAGCAGGACAAGGCCGACGCGGAGAAGCCGCTCGTCACGTACTTCATCGGCCTGAAGCCCGGTCACGTGCGCGACTACACCCCCAAGCAGGGCACGACCTGCTGCGAGGGCACGGGCATGGAGAGCGCCACGAAGTACCAGGACTCGGTGTACTTCAAGAAGGCGGACGGCTCCGCCCTGTACGTGAACCTCTACAGCCCCTCGACTCTCACCTGGTCGGAGAAGGGCGTCACGGTCACACAGGCGACGGACTACCCCAGGGAGCAGGGCTCCACGATCACCATCGGCGGGGGCAGCGCGTCGTTCGAGCTGAAGCTGCGCGTGCCGTCCTGGGCGACCGGCGGCTTCAAGGTGACGGTCAACGGCAGTGCGGTCAGCGGCACTCCGGCCGCGGGCAGCTACTTCACCATGTCCCGGACCTGGCGCAGCGGCGACACCGTGCGCGTCACCCTCCCGTTCCGGCTCCGAGTCGAGAAGGCCCTCGACGACCCGTCCCTGCAGACCCTGTTCTACGGCCCGGTCAACCTGGTCGGCCGCAGCTCCTCGACCGACTACCTCCAGTTGGGCCTGTACCGCAACGCCGGGCTCTCCGGCGACCTGCTGCCGTCCCTCACCCCGGTGTCCGGCAAACCCCTCCACTACACCCTGGGCGGCACCGAGTTCGCTCCCTTCTTCGAGGGCACCGAGGACCCGACCCACGCCTACTTCCGGCGCTCGGAACCCCGGGTGATCCTCGGCAGCACCGACTCCGGTGTCGCCAATCCCGCGAAGTCCGACGGCACCACGCTCCTGGACGAGATCTGGGCCGGGGCGCCGTTCAGCGGCAAGAATGCGCTGGTCACACGTGTGCGGTCCACCGTGAACGCGTGGGTGACGGCGGGTCTGCTGAGCCAGGCCGACGGGCAGAAGGTCGTGACCACGGCGGAACAGGCGACGTACGCCCCCTGATCCGACGCCCGGATCCCCGCGCCGCCGCGCGCTCGGCGCCCGGTGCGGGGATCCTGGAGTCAGTGGTCACAAGCCTGACAGGGCGGCGGCACGATGACGATCGACGTATCGGCGGAGCGAGTGATCCCGTTCCCGCCCGAGCGGGTGGCCGAGTACGCCATGGACTGGCGCCACGACGCCGACTGGACCCAGGGCATCCGCACCGCGGAGCTGACCCGCGAGGCCGACGGGGGCGGCTTCGGGGTCGGCGCCGAGGTCACCCGGACCGCGTACTTTCTCGGCCGGCGCATCGACTACGTGCTGCGCGTGGCGGCGTACGAGTTCCCGCGGCTGCTGGACATGGTGTCCGTGGCCGGACCGATGCCGATGCACGTCACCTACGCCTTCGACCCGCACCCGGACGGCACCCTCGCACGCATCCGCGTCCGGGGCGGCCCCGGCAGCCTCGCCCGGTTGGCGGCCCCGCTCATGGCCCGCCAGGTCCGCTCCAACATCGGCAAGGACCTGCGCGACCTCGGGCGCAGGCTCACGGGGTCCACCGGATGAGGGTGCCGGTGGCTCACTGCCGTCCGCTACGACCGGCGGCCGGGCTTGCCTCGCCGGGTGCCCTTGGCTCCCTTGGCTCCCTTGGCACCGCCGGAGCCGCCGCGCCGGCCGGTGCCGGTGCCGGGCTGGCGTCGTGGGCTGCCGCCGGTGTCCGGGCGGTTGCGCTTCGGCTGCTCCGTGGCGGCCGGGGTCTGGGACGTGGTGCGGCCCCGGGTGCTGTTGACCGTGCGGCCGCGGACGACGCCGATGAAGTCCTCGACCAGGTCGGTGGT
This sequence comes from Streptomyces cyaneus, assembly GCF_004028635.1. Classification (GTDB taxonomy): domain Bacteria; phylum Actinomycetota; class Actinomycetes; order Streptomycetales; family Streptomycetaceae; genus Streptomyces; species Streptomyces cyaneus. Next base: position 976,718 of record NZ_RQJW01000003.1, read on the forward strand.
CGCCTCCTCCGGCCAGGACAGGGCGATGCCCGACTGGGGGGCGTCCACGAGCGGCCGGTAGGTGAGGTCCTTGCGGTGGTGCAGACGGGCCAGCGACTGGGGTACGACGAGCAGGCCGACGCCCGCCGCGACGAGCTCGACGGCGTCCGCGGTGGTCGCGGGGCGTTCGAAGGCAGGCTGCCCCGGTGGCCGCTCCCAGTCGAGGACGTCGTCGAGGGGGTGGAAGAGGACCTCGTCGGCCAGGTCGTCCGTGCTCACCTCGTCCACGGCGGCGATGACGTGGTCCTTGGGGACGACGACGACCGTGGTCTCGGTGTAGAGGGGGATCGCGCTGAAGAACGTACGGTCGACCGGCAGCCGTACGAACCCGGCGTCGGCGGCGCCGTTCCGCAGCAGGTCGGACGCCTCGGCGGCGGTGACCGCGTGCAGGGTCAGGGGGACGTCCGGGAAGCGCTCGTTCCAGATCCGCACCCACTTCGAGGGTGTCACTCCCGGGACGTACGCGAGCCGGAAGGAAGCGGCTGCTTCCGCGGACGAAGGGGGTACTTCCGAGCCTGTCACCTGGCCAGGTTACCGGCCGTGGTCGGCGGCGGTTCCACCGGTCGATACCCTTGGGACCATGACGTCGCACCAAAGCACCCAGACCATGAAGCCTGCGACCGCGGCCAAGAAGCTGGGTGTGTACCTCGAAGCCACCCCCGCCGAATTCCGGGAGGGTGTCGTCACGCGCGCGGAACTGAACGCGCTGCAGGCGGACCCGCCGCAGTGGCTGAGCGACCTGCGACGCGACGGCCCGCACCCCCGCCCGGTGGTCGCGCAGAAGCTCGGCGTGTCCATCGCGGGCCTGGCCCGCGGCGGCGTCACGGAGCCCCTCACCACCGAGCAGATCGAGGCGCTGAAGCAGGAGCAGCCCGAGTGGCTGCTCAAGGAGCGCGCCACGCAGGCCGAGGTCCGCAAGGAGGCGGCCCGTCTGAAGGAGCGCAACGCGGAGCGCTCGGCAGAGGGCTCCTGACCTCACCCACACCCTCTCGCCGTGGGCGGGTTCCGTTCCGTCCGCCGAAGCCCGGCCCGGAACGGAACCCGCCCACGTCTCATTCCGGCTCAGTCCGTGACGGACCGCTCCGGGATCGCCTCCAGGAAGGTCACCGACGGGATGAAGAAGAGCGTCCCGGTGACGGCCCGCGAGTAGTCGAGGATGGGGTCGGGGCCGGATTCCGGGCCGCCGAGGAACATCTTCCTCATCATGGCCTCCGGTATCTCGGGCGTACGGGCGTAGGCGATGAAGTACGTGCCGAACTCGCCGTGGCCGGGCCTGCCGAACGGCATGGCGCCGCGCAGTATCTCCAGCTCCTCCCCGTCCGGGCCGGTGACCGTGTTCACGTCCTTGTGGGAGCCGGGCACGTCGAGTTCGATGTTGGTCAGCTTGGAGCGGCCGATCACCTTCTCCTGGGCCTCGACCGCCAGGGCCTCCCAGGCGTCCACGTCGTGCAGGTACTTCTGGACGATGGCGTAGCTTCCGCCACGGAACGCGGGATCCTCGTCACCGACGACCGCCGCCTCGGCCGCCGCCTGGCCGACCGGGTTCTCGGTGCCGTCGACGAAGCCGAGGACGTTGCGCGAGTCGAAGTAGGCGAAGGCCTGGACCTCGTCCTGGACGGTGACCGCGTCGCGCAGCCGCTTCATGATCTCGGCGGCCAGGGCGAAGCACAGGTCCGGGCGGGCGGCACGGATGTGGAAGAGCAGGTCGCCGGGGGTCGACACGGCGCGGTGCCGTGCCCCCTCCAGCTCCTTGAAGGGGTGCAGCTCCTGGGGGCGCGGATCACCGAACAGCCGGTCCCAGGCCGTGGAACCCACTCCGGCGACGCAGCACAGGCCGCCGTCGGGACTGGGGAATCCGACGGCCCGTACCAGCCCCGCGAGCCCGGCGAGCAGATCGCGCACCTCGGGCTCGCCGCCCGGCTCGACCGTGACCACCAGGAAGACGGCGACAGGCGCCGGCGGACTGAGCACCGGCTGTGACTGTGCATCGGCCAACCGCATCGACGACGACGGCATTGTTCCCCTCTCACCCTCAAACCCCGCCAACTAACGATGCCCGGCCGAACCGCGTGCGATACCCGTCAAAACTCCGCACATATGACTAGTGCGACGCGTGAGGAAAACCGTGTTCGATATAGAAAACCCGCATGCGAACGCGCGTACGCATGCGGGATCATCCGGGAATGGTCCACCGTCTCGAACCCCTGGTCGTCCGGCACACCCACCGTCTCCCCTCCCCTGCGGGTCCCGCCGGGGAAGGCGCCGTCGCGGCACGGCAGTTCGATGCCGCGTTGATGTCCGTCGGCTTCAAGCTCTCGGCGGAGCTGCTGGCCCGTCTGTCGGGGCTGTCCGAGGGGACGGTCGTCGACGCCGCGGTGCGGACGCTGGGCACGGTCCGCGAAATGGTCGGAGACCATGTGCGGCACAACACGTACTTCATCGACTTCCCGGCCAACGTGCCGGACACCTACGACTTCTGGATGGGCTGCATCGCCGAGGCCCTCGCCGACGACGCGACGCGCGCGAGCGTTCTGGAGCAGTTGAGCGATGGTGTCGTCGACCTGCTCACCCTTCCGTCGTACGGCCGCTACCAGCACACGTACGCCGAGATGCTCGGCCACCACGAGGAGCTGATCGCGGCGGCGGGCGACCGTATGACGGTGCTGCACCTGGGCGGCGACGCGGACGCCGAAGTCACCGCCCTGTACCTGGCGTTGGCGGGCAGCAGCACCCCGCTCGGCGAGGACGACCGGCGGGATCTCGAGGTGCTCGCCGAGGTGTGCGTCGATGGGCCGCAGCCCGAGGAGATCCCGGTCCGGGAGAACCGAGCCGTGGTCAACCGGGCTCGGCTGCGGGCCGGTTCGGCGCTGCTGCTGGACACGGTCACCGATGTGCTGCGGCTGGCCTGTGCGTTGTCGGGCGGTGATGTGACGCTGCTGGAGCCGACGCGGCTGCGGGGGCTTTCCCGACCGGTGCGCCGTGCTCTGCTGGCGGGTCTCGACTCGGTGGTCGCGGCCGCGCCCGCCAAGCTGGCGGACGTCCACGCGCATCGGGAGGCCTGGAAGCGGCTGGGTGAGCGGCTGCACCCGCACGAGTACCCGCAGTGGCCGCACGCCGCCGATGTGTTCGCCGTCGCGCGGGGCGAGAAGGAGGCCCGCTCGTTCGACAGCCGGGTCGAGGAACTGCTCGGCATGAACGACGTCACCGGCGCCGTGAAGCTGCTGAAGCCCGCGCCGGGCAAGCTGTTCCGCGCCCTGGACCGGCTGCTGCGCATGGCCCTCACGCAGGAGGAGCGCGACGCGGTGGTGGCCGCTGCCGAGGAGGTCGCCCCGCAGGTCGCCGGGCGGGTCGTGCTGTCGGTTCGTGAACACCTCGCCAACCGCGCACGGGAGACCGGCGAGCGCCGCGTGTTCGTGAACCGGCTCGGCCGTGCCTGGGTCGCCGAGGACGACCGTCCGCCCGTGCTGCCGCCGGAGCGGCAGCGCCTGATCGCCGCGCTCGACGCGGAGTTGCGGCGCCGTCTGCCGGCTCCGGTCCATCTGTTGATCGACCCGGACGTCCTCGACGTCGCGCTGCCGCTCAGCGGCAGGGCGACGGCGTCCGGCCTCGGCGTGCTGCCGCGCGGTTCGGTGACGCGGGTCGACGGCGAGCTGCTGCGCTTCTTCGTGTACTGGAAGGAGGCGAGCCGGACCACGGACTACGACCTGTCGGCGTTGATGCTGGACGCCGGCTACAACACCGTCTCCTGGCTGTCGTACACCAACCTCCGTGAAGTCGAGGGCGAGCATTCCGGCGACATCACCGCAGCGCCCGACGGGGCCTCGGAGTTCATCAACCTGCGGCTGGACGCCGTACGTGGCACCTTCGTCGTGCCGCAGGTCAACCTCTTCTCCGGAGAGGGCTTCGAGGAGGTCGAGGAGTCGTTCTTCGGGTTCATGGTGCGCGAGGGCGAACAGCAGGGGCGTCCCTTCGAGCCGCGCACCGTGCGTATGAAGTCGGAGCTGCGCGGTCCCGGCCGGGTGGCTCTGCCGCTGGCGTTCCAGCGTGGGGAGGACGGGCGGTGGCGCGCCAAGTGGCTGCACCTGTATCTGAAGGGCAACCCGGCGTCCAACCGTGTCGAGGGCAACCGGGTGTCGGTGGCGACGCTGCTGCGCGGTGTCGTGGAGCGGGAGCAGCTGACGGTGCGCTACCTGACGGACTTGATGGAGGCCACGACGACGACCCTGTGGGACGGCAAGACGCTCCCGGAGGGTCCCGTCACCTACATCGGTCTGCAGCGCCCCGACGGGCTGCACCCGGCCTCGCGGATCCTCACTCCCGAAAATCTGCGCGACCTGATCCCGGCCTGACTGGTAGCGTTCGTCGTGGCGAGGCCATGAAGGGGCTTCCTTCTCAACCTCCTTTAACTAGTCCCTTCGCTTTCCTCGCCACTCAAGTCTTCCGGCCGCTGCCGATCGGCGCTTACCGCCGGTCAGCTGTCGTAGTCCACCGTCAACGTCTCGGACACCGGGTACGACTGGCAGGTCAGGACGTATCCGGCGGCCACCTCGGCCTCCTCCAGGGCGAAGTTGCGCCGCATGTCGGCCTTGCCGTCGGTGACCAGGGCCCGGCAGGTGCCGCAGACGCCGCCCTTGCAGGCGAACGGCAGGTCGGGGCGGCTGCGTTGGGCACCGTCGAGGACGGTCCGCTCCCTCGACAGGGCCGCGGTGGTGGAACGGCCGTCGAGGGTGATGGTGACCTGGCTGACGGGCCCCTGCGGGCCGCCTTCCTCGTGGTGCACTTCTCGGACGGGCTCGTCGTCGGCGTAGAACAGCTCCTGGTGCACGCGCTCCGCCGGCACGCCGAGTCCCTCCAGCACCCGCTGCGCGTCCCGAACCATGCCGTGCGGGCCGCACAGCCACCAGTGGTCGGCGGTCGTCACGTCGACCAGCGCGTCGATGAGCGTCGACAGCCGGTCGGCGTCGATACGGCCGGAGAGCACCTCGGCCTCGCGCGGCTCGCGGGAGAGCACGTGCGCCAGCTGGAACCGGGCCGGATAGAGGTCCTTCAGGTCCGCCAGCTCGTCGGCGAACATCACTGTCTCGGTGCGGCGGTTGCCGTAGAAGAGGGTGACCGTCGAGCGGGGGTCGGCGGCCAGGACGGACTCGGCGATGGACATCATCGGCGTGATGCCGGAGCCCGCCGCGATCAGCACGTGGTGGCCGGGGGTGGTGAGGTCGGGCGTGAAGGCGCCGGTGGGGGCCATCACCTCGACAGTGTCACCGGGGCGTACGTCGTCGACGAGCCAGGACGAGAAAAGGCCCCCGGGCACGACCCGTACGCCGATCCGCGGCCTCGACCCGACCGGCGAGCAGATCGAGTAAGACCGCCGCTCGTCCCGCCCCTCGATCTCGCGCCGCAACGTCAGCGACTGCCCCGGCTCGAAGGCGAACTCCTCGGCCAGCTCCGCCGGGATGTCGAAGCCGACGGCGACCGCGTCCGCGCACAGGGGCGTCACGGCGGCGACGCGCAGGGCGTGGAAGGCCGGACGGCGGCGGGGGCGCGGGCGTACCGCCGGGGCGGGGCCGATCCCACCCTCGGCCTGCAACCCAGGGGTGCCCGGAGCCGGCGCAGCCGCCGCGCCCGGGCCCGGAGCGGCCTGGGCGGCCGAAGCCGGGGCGTCAGGGGTGGGGGCGGCCGGAGTCGGAGCGGCGGCGGCCGGGACGCCCGCCGCCGGGCCCGCCGACCCCGCGACGCCCGCGACCGGGCCGGTCGGGGCCGGGGTGCCCGGAGCCGCATCTGTCCGGGCCGTCGGCTCTTCCCTCAGGCCTTCCATTCAGATCTCCTTGACGTACTCGAACGGCTCGCGGCAGGCGCGGCAGCGCCACAGCGCCTTGCAGGAGGTGGCGGCGAAGCGGGAGGTCTCCTCGGTGTCCGCCGACCCGCAGCGCGGGCAGGACACCGCCTGCCGGGTGGGTGACAGCACCAGCGGGACGGGACCGCTGCGCGGTGCGGCGGGGCCGGGCGGGGCGATGCCGTGCTCGGCGAGCTTGCGGCGGCCGGCCGGGGTGATCCAGTCGCTGGTCCAGGGCGGGTCGAGGACCGTGCGGATCTCCACGCGCGTGTACCCCTCGTCACGCAGCCGCGCCGCGACGTCCGCCCGCATCTCGGCCATGGCCGGGCAGCCCGAGTAGGTCGGCGTCAGGCTCGCGACCACCGTGCCGTCCTCGGCCAGCTCGACGCCTCGCAGGACGCCCAGGTCGGCCAGGGTGAGCATGGGCAGCTCGGGGTCCGGCACCTGTGCGGCGATGTGCCGGGCGCGCCGTGCGTCGAGGAGGGTGGTCACCATGTCGCCTCCGGGTGGGCGCGGGCCACGCCCTGCAACTCGGCCAGCAGCGGCGCGAGATGCTCGGTGTGCTCGCCGTGGCGGCCGGATCCGGGCAGCGGCCGGTACACCGGCATGGGCAGTCCGGCGGCCTCGGTGACCTGGCGCAGCACGGCGACGACCTCGTCACGGACGTCGCACGCCGTGAACAACTCGCCCACGTACGGGGCCACTTGCTCCAGGGCCCGGCGGGTCCGGCGGTGCGACTCGTCGGTGCCGTCACCCAGGCGCACGGCCCACTCGGCGGCGTACTGCCGGTGGTAGGCCAGCTCCTTGACGCCCTTCGCGGCGATCGCCGCCAGCACGGGGTCCGGGTGCGACGCCAGCTGCTCGAAGTGCGCCAGGCGCCAGCTGGACAGCATCAGCAGCCGCACGATCGAGAACGCGAAGTCGCCGTTCGGCACTTCGGCCAGGCGTACGTTGCGGAAGTCGCCGGCGTCGCGGAAGTAGGCGTAGGCGTCCTCGTCGCGGCCGGTGCCGTCGGCCTGGCCGGCGCGGGAGTAGAGCAGGCGGGCCTGGCCGAGGAGGTCGAGGCCGATGTTGGCCAGCGCCACCTCCTCCTCCAACTCCGGTGCGCGGGTGATCCACTCGGCCAGCCGCTGCGCCGAGACCAGGGCGTCATCGGCCAGCGCGACGCACAGGGCCGCCAGTTCGCGGGCGTCGATGCCCTCCGGCACCGTGGTGTCCACGCCGTGCAGCGGGTCCTCGAAGCCGGTGCCGTAGGCCCAGCGGGCGTCGTCCTCGTGTCCCTCGGCGAGGGTCAGATAGACGTGGTCGTCACTCATGCCCTCTCCTTCAGATGTGCGGGACGTCGTCGGGGATGTCGTAGAACGTCGGATGGCGGTAGACCTTGTCGGCGCTGGGCGCGAAGAAGGGGTCCTTCTCGTCGCGGGTGGAGGCGGCGATGTGCTCGCTGCGCACCACCCAGATGCTGACGCCCTCGTTGCGCCGCGTGTACAGGTCGCGTGCGTGGGTGAGCGCCATCCGGTCGTCGGCGGCGTGCAGCGAGCCGACGTGCACGTGGTTGAGTCCGCGCTTGCCGCGCACGAACACCTCGTACAGCGGCCAGTCCCGCTTCTCGGACGGCATTCCGGCCGGCTTCTCGGGGGTCATGCCACCGCTCCTTTCTCCGCGCGGGCGGCCTGCTTGGCCGCGTGGGCGGTGGCCGCCTCCCGCACCCAGGCGCCCTCCTCGTGGGCGCTCCTGCGCCGCTCCATCCGCTGGTCGTTGCACGGCCCGTCGCCCTTGATGACCCGCATCAGCTCGTCCCAGTCAGGGGTGCCGAAGTCGTGGCGACCGCGCTCGGCGTTCCAGCGCAGCTCCGGGTCGGGCAGGGTGACGCCGAGCTTGTCGGCCTGCGGGACGGTCATGTCCACGAACCGCTGACGCAGCTCGTCGTTGCTGTGCCGCTTGATCTTCCAGGCCATCGACTGCGCGGAGTTGGGCGAGGAGTCGTCGGGCGGGCCGAACATCATCAGCGACGGCCACCACCAGCGGTTCACGGCGTCCTGCACCATCTCGCGCTGGGCCTCGGTGCCGCGCATCATCGTCATCAGCAGCTCGTAGCCCTGCCGCTGATGGAACGACTCCTCCTTGCAGATCCGCACCATCGCGCGCGCGTACGGCCCGTACGAGCTCCGGCACAGCGGCACCTGGTTGCAGATCGCGGCGCCGTCCACGAACCAGCCGATCACACCGACGTCGGCGAAGCTCATGGTCGGGTAGTTGAAGATCGACGAGTACTTCTGGCGGCCCTCGATCAGCCGGTTCGTGAGGTCCGCGCGGTCGGCGCCGAGGGTCTCCGCCGCCGAGTACAAGTACAAGCCGTGTCCGGCCTCGTCCTGCACCTTGGCAAAGAGGATCGCCTTGCGTCGCAGCGACGGTGCGCGCGTGATCCACTCGCCCTCCGGCTGCATGCCGATGATCTCCGAGTGGGCGTGCTGCGCGATCTGGCGGATCAGCGTCCTGCGGTAGCCGTCCGGCATCCAGTCACGCGGCTCGATCCGCTGGTCGCGCGAGATCGTCGCGTCGAAGTGCTCCTGCAGCTGCTCCGTCATCGATACCAGCTTCCGACTTCCGGCTTCCCAACCGACCATTCGTTCGGTACCAGTGTGACTTGTTTTCCGGTGCCGAGCAAGACCCGTCACACAAGCCGGAGCCGCCCTGGATACCTCGGGTGGGTATCCAGGGCGGCTCCGGGAGGGACCGTTCACTTGCCCCCGTCGGGCACCTTCAGCTTGTCCCAGCTGACCTTGCCGGGGATGCCGTCCGCGTCCTTGCCCTTGAAGTGGAGCTTCTGCTGCCAGGCGGCGTAGGAGCGGCGGTCGGCCTCGGTCCACTCGGGGCTCGGGCCGTCCTCGTAACGGCCGCAGCCCTCGGCGACCAGGCGGTGGCCCATGGCCGTGATGATCGGGGACTTCTGACCGATGTGGAAGAAGCCGCTGCCGGGGAACGGCACGTGCTTCGGCTTGGGCACGGGCTTCGGGTCGGGGGTGGGCTCATCGCCACCGCCACCGCCGCCCTTCAGTCGCTGCGCGATGCGCCCCCGCATGCCGTCCATGGTGAAGCCGCGCGGGTCGGTCTTGCCCGGCTGCCACTCCTTGTGGCCGATGACCGAGCGCTCGCTCCAGCCGTGGTGGCGGCAGATCGCGGCCGAGACCTTCTCGATGGCCTCCTTCTGCGCCTCGGGCCAGGGGTCCTTGCCGTCGCCGAGGTTGATGCACTCGAAGCCGTAGAAGCGCGCGTTGCCGTCGGTGTCGGCCTCGTTGTCGTGCGGCAGCTTCGACTCGTTGATCACGGCGCGCAGGACGTCGCTGTCGCCGAGGCCGGCGTGGTTGGCGCGGCCGTTGCCGACGAGATGGATCTCGCCCTTCTTGTCTATGACGCCGTGGCAGAGCGGCCCCGGCAGGCCGGAGTAGCCGTTGTAGCAGATGTTCACCGACGCCTCGGTGCCCTTGGTGACGGTGTGGTGGATCATCACACCGTTCACCGGGCCCCAGGCGCCCTTGCTGTTGCGGTTGTGGGTGCGCCAGCTGCGCACCTCGTGGACCGTCAGACCCTCCGCGCGGAGGATCTCCACCATCTTGGACGCGTTCAGGGGCTTGGCCATTACTCGTCTCCCTCCGCCGCCGCCTCCGCATCCGCCGTGGTCTGCGACCTCCCGCGGGACGGGTCCTCCGCCAACTGCTCCTCGCGGCGCGCCTGTTCCTCCGCTGCGAGCGTTGCCTCGTCGGCGGCCGGGATGCTGCTGGCCAGCGGGTTGAAGGCGAGGCGCAGGTCGACGGTGCCGCCCTCGCCCTTGACCAGGGCGAGCGGCGCGAAGCTGCGGACGATGCCGAAGGGGCCTCGCAGCAGCGGGCGGCGTGCCGCGTTCGTGGGCCACTCGACGCTGCCGGTGGCGGTGCGGGCGGGGATGATCCAGTGGTCGCCGGTGCGGTAGGCGGCGCCCTTGGCGAAGTACACCTCGACCCCGTCCTCCAGCGGCAGCCACTCCCCCTCCACGACGGGGACCGCACCGCCCTTCAGAGCGGTCGTACGGCCCTTGCGCCTCGGTCCCTCGTGGTGGTCCCAGCGCCGCAGGAACGGGTTGAGGTGGGGCAGCCGGCCGACGGACGGGTCGGGCTCGGCTGACAGGCGCACCCGGCGGCCCGGCAGGTCGAGTTCCTCGATCCGCAGCAGGGGCAGGGGTTCGAGGCGGGAGGCGTAGGCGGTGTCGGTGAGCTCCACGTGGTCGCCGACGTCCAGGTCCAGCTTGTCGTCGTGTCCGAGGGACGCCAACTGCACCCAGGTGCCGTCGAGTTCGTCGACCGGGAAGACCACCGAGCCGTTCTCGCGGGACCACTTGAAGGTGGCGTCCTTCGCCTCGCCGCCCGCGTGCACCTCGACGCGGTACAGCTGGTTCTCCTGGCCGCGGTAGCGGGCGTCCGGCTTCACGAGGCACGGGTCCTCGTCGGCGTGGTCGGGCCGCTCGCTGCGGGCGGCCAGGCGCGCGGTGGGCGTGGCCTGCTTGCGGGCCCACTTGTCGAAGGCGGCCCGGACGACCTCCTTGGACGGGTCGGTCTCCTCGATGTCCAGCGCGGCCAGCGACAGCGGCAGCACCTGCCAGACGACCTTCACACGGGCGGCTGTGTCCGGCATCGCCGCGCCGAGCGCGACCTCGCGCAGCGCCGGGTCCTCGGCGGCGGAGACGGCTCGCTCCCAGACGCTCAGGTAGACCACGAACGGCGACGTGGCCGGCGAGGGCAGCCGGTCGCCGGGCTTCTCCGGGTCGCGGAAGCCGTCGGGCTGGTCCCAGTAGGTCCAGTGGGCGGGCGGGGCGGCGGTGTCCTGCTCCTGCTCCTCGGCGTCGTCGTCCGGGACGGGCACACCGGGCGCCGGGCGGGTCGCGTCGAGAAGGATGCCGTCGACGTAGTAGCGGCCGCCCTGGATGTGCAGGGTGTCGATGTCGTGCTTGCCGCCCACGTAGTCGATCTTGAAGCCCGCCGCGTCGCGCGGCCCGCCGTGCCGGCCGATCAGGTCGGCGGCGATGGTGCGGGCCTGGTGGAGCTGGATCGCGGTCTGCTCGTTGAGGTCGGCGTCGAGCTGGACGCGCCCCTGCTGGGCGATGACCGCCGAGTAGCGCCGTTCCGGGCGGAACGTGAGGCGGGAGAGGTCAGCGTGCATGAAGGGGGTCCCCCTGGTTCAGAAAAGTGCGGGTTCGCAAAGTCGGTTGGGTGCCGCTCACGTCACGAAGAAGATCCCGGCGTCCGTGCCCGCCGGGGTGTACTCCGCGAGCCGTGCCCTGAGGCCGTCCTCGCGCTGCGGCCGGTACAGGTCGTGGAAGGCGCCCATTTCGGCGCCGTCGTCCGAGCCGCGCCGGATCTCCTCCGCGCACCGGTCGGCGAGCAGTCCGTACCAGGGCGTCCCGTAGCGCTCGGAGGTGAACAACGGCCGTACGCGACCCGCCTGTTCGGGCCCGGCCAGGTCGGGCCGGCACCGGAACCGGCGCGGGGTGCGCGACCCGGCCGGAACGTACGAGTACCGCAGACAGCCGATGCCGCGCCGGGCCACGTGGAGCCGCCCGGTGAAGATCGAGTTCTCGGCGATCTTCACGGCGTGCGTGTGGATCTCGCCGATGACGGTGGTGCGGTGCAGATGCAGTACGGCGTGGGCGTGACGGCAGTCCGGTGCGGACAGGGCCTCGCGGTCACTGCCCGTCGCGTCGAGGATGCTGTCGCGCAGGTGGATGTCGAGCGGTTCCTCGCTCACCTCGTCGCCGATGACCTCGATGGTGCCGAGGATGCTGTGCTCGACCTGGAGGCACGCGGTGGTGCGCTCCAGGACGATGCTGGGTTCCTCGGGCGAGTGCGGCTCGCACTCGGGCTCCAGGGACCAGCCCGGGACGAGCGTGGAGTGCCGTACGACGACAGCGCCCACCGGCCCGGTGACGTTGATGCCGCGCCCGGCGACCAGCAGACCGTCGAGGACGATGCGTGGGCGCTCGTGCGGGGCGCAGTCCTCGGACACCGCACGGATGTTGAGGGCGTCGGGACGGTTGCTGTACCAGTCGAGCAGGCGTATCACCGGCCGGGTGCCCTCGGCCGCTCGCACTTCCAGGTGGTCGCCGGGGTCGAGGTCGAAGTCCAGCTGCTCCTGGTAGGCGCCGCTGTGCGTGATCTCGATGATGCCGGCGGGGCCGGTCCGGTCCGCGCGCCGGTCGTGCTGCCAGGCCCGGTAGGCGTCCATGATCTGGCGGTACGGCTGCCCCGGACCGACGCGGTAGACCTCGGCGTCGGGGCGCGGCTCGCGGTCGAGGCGGTCGTACTCGCCGCCGCCCATGTCGGCCGGGGACGCGTACTGGTAGTCCACCCACACACCCTGCCTGGGCGCGGACCGCGCCCCGAACGCGATCCGCCCGAGCTCCGGGTCGACGGCGACCTGGCCGCGCCTCGGCCGGTAGCGCCAGTCGGAGAGGTTGGCGACCACAATGTCCGACGGCGGCACGGGCTGGTCCTCGCCGTCGCGCCGGATGACGAGGCTCTTGCCGGGGCCGTAGTAGTCGGTGAGCCGGTCGTGGAGCTGACGGCGGGTGATGAACGCCGGGACGTTGTCGATGGTCGCGATGTGCGTGGGCGACGGCTCCGGGAACGGCTTGGTGACCAGCGGGGTGTCGTTGCCCAGGATCGAGAAGGTGTAGAGGTTGCGGGCGCGGTCGATGCAGTACGCCGGGGACTGGGTGAGCGAGTGCGCCTTCAGCCGCCAGACGAAGAGCGCGACTCCGGCCGGCGTCCAACCCCCTTGCCGGTGACGGGAGTTCGCCCGGCGCACGTCGACCGTGCGGGCCGTCGCGCCGAAGGGGCCGCCCGCGAGGTCGAGGGCGGAGTTGTCGCGCAGGTCGACCAGCCGGCCGCGCTCGCCGCGGTGGACGCCTGTGTCGCCGTACAGCTTCACGGGCTGGGTGTGGGCGACCTGCCGGGACAGCTCGACGGCGCGGGCGGGCCAGCCGGTGACCTGGTCGGAGAGTTCCTCCAGGAGGTGGAGGGTGCCCTTGCGCCGGCGGCCCGCGACCGTGGCGGCGACATCGGCGCGCGGGGCGACGGCCTCAGCGAGGGCGGCTCGGCCACCCTCGTGCAGGCCGGTCGTGAGGACACGCTCGTAGCCCGGCAGGGTGCGGTAGCCGACCAGATCGCCGAGGTACGGCAGCACCCAGGGCGCCGCCGTCTCCACGAACAGGTCCTCGTAGCCCTGCTGAACGCCGTCGCGGACCCGGTCGAGCTGCTCGGCGATCACCGCGAGCAGCGCGCGCAGCGGCTCTCCCTCCTCGGCGTCGCGCAGCAGATGCCAGCGGGGCAGCAGCTCGGCGAGCCCGTCGGGTTCCCTGGACGTCGTCGTCGGGGTCGCGGTCTCCAACTGGACATCCGCCGAGTACGCGGCCATCACTTGACCTCCGTCAGAATCAGGGTGTCCGCGGCCTTCGGCGACAGCAGTGCGAGCTGGGCCGGGCGGATACCGCGGAAGACGAACACCGACCGGCCCTTGGCCAGGCGCCGGGTGTCGGTGATGTCGGGGTTCAGGCGCAGCAGTTCGGCGAGCGGGACGCCGTACTTGGCGCAGATCTCCGACAGCGTCTCGCCGTTGGCGGCGCGAACCGTGTGGATCTTCTCGTCGTACGTCGCCGGGTGCGCCGGGACCGACGACTTCGGCGGGCCGGGGTCGGTGAGGAGCCCGGTGAGTTCCTCGGGCGTGGCGGACGCGGGCACGCCGGTGAAGACGTCGACGTCGATGTAGTCGACGCCGGGCACGGAGTGGGCCGTGGCCAGGACGTCGGAGAGGCGGGCAGGTCGGCCCAACTCCCTTCCGTCGTAGCCGAGTCGGCGGAGCAGGGCCTGACGCAGACGCGGCTCCACGACTTCCCAGGCGTGGTCGCGGGCGACCTTCACCTTGGCGGCGACGAGCAGCAGGACCAGCTCGCGTACGTCCACCCGGACGGGGAGGTTGAGGTCCCCGTACTCGGTCAGCGCACCGCGCAGGGCCCTCAGCGTGTCCGAGTCGCCGTCGATCGGCACGTCGTCCGTGCCCGCGACCGTCACGTGCAGCACGCGCCGCCGCCCGTCGAAGAGTTCGCGAGCCGACGCCCGGCCGATGCCGGCGCGGGAGCGGGCGAAGTCCTCGTAGTCGGACGCGGAGACCAGGCGGTCCAGCGCCGAGACGGCGAGCGGGATCGTACGGCGGGTCAGGCCGGGGCCGTCCGCGTCCGCGCCGCCCTTGGCCGGGCGCGGGTTGGTCACCTGGGTGACGCCGAGCGGCCGGGTGAGGGGCTGGGTGATGCGGTCGGCGGCGACATTGGCGGCCTTGCCGGTGCCGAAGCGGTAGCGGGCCCGGATGTTCTCGTGTCCGCTCGGCAGTCGGGCGCCGTTGACGCCGTCCCCGAAGGTGACCGTCGTGCGGCCGTCGGCGGTGGAGCCGGTGATGTAGACCCGCTCGCCCGGGCCGCGTCCGGCGAGGCTGTCGACCTCGTGCCACAGCACACCGTCGACCCGGAGCTCCAGCACGGGAGTGGCGCCGAGCGGATTGTCGTCGGCGAGCCAGGTGAGCGGGGACTGCCACAGCGCGAACGTCTGGTTCACACGGTCCGAGTCACCGCTGCCGATGGCCTCCTCGCGGCTCTCGCCATGGGTGGCCTCGACGACGTTGCCGAGGACCTTCACCGTCTCGCGGCGGTAGCGGTGGGCGAGGTCGGACGTCAGGGTCAGGCGGGTGTGGACGTGGTCGCCGGGGAGTCGGAGATCGACGGCCGGGTCGGCGGCGGCGATCGTGACGACCTCGGTGGCCCGGACGCCCGTCGTGCCGGGGATGTCACTTCGCTCGCCGCTCACCATGAGCGTGCGTCCGGGCCGCAACCCGTCGTACAGCTCGGCGAGTTCGATCTCGTTGCCGTGGACGTCCTCGCCGAGCGGTTCGTCGGCGAGGCGGAGCGGCTCGCCGGCCGCGTGCACGGTGGTGTCGCGGATGTGCGAGAGCAGGACGTCGAACTCGTCCAACCACGGGTCGGCGAGGGTGAGTTCGGTGCCGCGGCCGGTGATGCCGTAGTTGGTGTACGCCGCCGTACGCGCCGCGACGACCTGGGTGGTGACGAAGGCGAGCCTGGCGTCGCCGGGAATGCCGTCCTGGGCGCCCTTGGCGGGGCGCTGGATCGCGACCCAGCTGCCGACGGTGATGCCCGTGTGGACCGAGTCCAGCTGGAGGATGCGGCGGTTGAGGGGCTCCGGCTTGCTGGCGATCACGACCTCGACGTTGGGCTCGGTGGTCCCGACCGCGTACTTGAGGCTGACCTCGTACTCGCCGTGCGTGAACTGCTCGCTGCCGTTCGGGCGCAGGGAGATCTGCTCCGAGGTGCCGTTGTGGATGCCGACGTGGACCAGGCCCTCGTCGTCGGGCCGGGACACGAAGAGGGTGCGCTCCGGCAGGCCCGAGTGGAGGCGGGCCGTGACGCCGGGCTCCTGGGAGTCGGTGGGGCGGCGGTTGAGCCAGCTGAGGTCGCGGTCCTGGCCGGAGCGCACCGACAGCTCGACCTGGCCCGTGCCGAGGGGGAAGTTCACCGGCTGGACGACGGGCAGGTTCTCGGCGCGCTGGTCGGAGCTGCTGCCCTCGACGTACTGGAACTCGGCCCGGACCGGCGTCCTGCCCGACGTGTCGTACACGACCCGCATGCTCGCCAGCACGGCCCCCGTGAGCGGCCAGTCGGCGGTGCGGATGACCCGGCCGCGGTCGTCCTGGACGGGCTTGAGCGGGGCCGTGGCGCCGAAGGGGGCGGCGGTGACGCGCATGGCGAGCAGTTCGCGCAAGAGCTGCTGGGCGCCGGGGGCGGCGGACGCCGCTTTGCGCCAGGCCGGGTAGAGGCTGCCGAGGCCGGGGTTCAGGGCGGCCAGCAGGCGGGCGGTGTCGCTGCCGGGGCGCTGGTGGCCGGTGCCGCCGGAGGGGGCGGGCGTTGAGGCGCGCAGGGCGGGGAGGACCGCGCCCAGGGCTTGGAAAGCCGCGGCGCGCGCATCACCCCCAAGGGGCGCGGGGAACTGCGCGACCAGCCCCAACGGCGCGGCAGACGCTCGACGACCCTCCGCGGCACCCTCTTCGGCCGTCTGCGCGGGCGCCAACTCCAAGGCTCGCTCCGCCAGTTCCGCCAGCACCGCCTCCAACTGCTCGAACCACGCCGCGACGTCCTCATACGGCTCGGCCAGCACCTGCGCCTCCCCGAGCCGCGCCACGGGCTCCGCAAGCCGCGCCGCGAGCCGCTCGGGCGTCTTGATGCCGTCCAGGTCGTCCCGCAGGGGCGCCAGGACCTGGTCCTCGAAGTCCTCGATCAGCCGGCTGACCGGGCGCGGGTTCGGGACCTGAGGCGTCGGGGGCTCGTCGCCGGGCTCCCCCGGGGCCGCGGGAGCGGCGGTCCAGCGCCGTACCTCGTCGACGAGCTCCTTCAGGGTCGGCGGGGCCGACTTCGGCAGGGAGATCGCGGTGATCTCGTCCTCCCGGTCGACGCGCGTCTTGGCGACCGGCAACAACGTGCGCTCGCCGCCCGCCCGTTCGCCGAAGACGAAGAGCAACTGGTCGCCGGTCTGGAGGGAGTTCGCCGTTCCCTCGACGAAGAGCTCCGAGCGGCGCTCCAAGTCTTCGGGCGTGACCAGGGAGGGGCGCCGACGGCGTACCTTCAGCTCGTTCCAGTCCCAGCGGGCCGTCAGGTCACGGCTTGTCTCGAAGGTCAGCGACTGCTCGTCGGCCGACGCCGGCACGCTGTGGCTGCGGGCGCCGCGCGGGATCAGCACGGGCAGCGCCTCGGCGCGCGGGTCGCGTTCCAGGGTGTACGCGAGATGCGTGGCGGCGGCGACGCCGGGGCGCGGACGGTGGCCGACGAGGCGGCCGAGCAGGACCAGGGAGCGGTGCTCGTTGGCCGTGCGGATGTAGGCCTCGTCGGCGATGCGCTCGGAGTGGAAGGTGAGCAGGTCGCCGAGGACGGCGGTGGCGTCGAGGAGGCCGATCGCCGGGTCGTCCGGGGTGCGGACGGTGAGGCCGCCCAGTGCCGGGTACGCCGGTGAGGCGAGCCGGTCGAGGAGAGCGGACAGGAAGGAGCCGTACTCGCCGACACGGTAGTCGAGGGCGGTGCGGCCGGGCGGGTTGTGCACGGGGGCCGGGGCGAGGCGCTCGTCGTCGCCGCCGCGGCAGGCGCCGCCGCAGGTGCACTCGTCGGTGATCGTGCCCTCCGTCATCGGGCACCTCCCAGGGAAATCGCCAGCCGGCCGTTCTCCGGCCGGTCCGGGTCGTTGTCGCAGGTGGCGATCTCCAGCGGGCCGAGCCGCAGCACGCCGTCCTCCCTCTCTCCTCGGTCCGGCTCGTACAGCCTTTGCAGTCGGGTGACTTGGACGCTCTCCACGCCGGGGACCGCGGCCGCGACGGCGACGAGCCGGCTGAGCCGTACCGGTTCGCCGAAGGTCAGCGCATCCGGGTGGAAGAAGCCGAGGCGTCCGTCGGCGAGGCGGCCGTTGCCCAGGACGCGGTACAGCTCGGCCAGGATCTGCCCGTGCTGGTGCCCCGGCTTGGCGCACACGGTCAGCGCGATGTCCAGCGGGACGAGCCGCGCGGCGCCGACGACTAGGTCGTGGCCGATGCGCCGGTACGGCTCCAGGGACTGGGCGACCCGGGCCAGCAGCTCGGCCGAGGGGGCGCCGGCGCCGTACGCGTCGATCGCGACGTGCGCCTCCTGGACACTGCCGGTCCAGCGCAGGTCGGCGGCCGCGCGCTGCACGCCGGGCAGGGCGGTGGCGAGGGCCGCGTAGTCCTCGGCGGTGATCGCGCGCAGCCGGGTGCGGCGCAGGTCGAGCGGGGCCAACTGGCGTACCTGCTCCACGGGTTCGGGCTCGATGCCACCCTTGGCGGGCAGCGGGTTGCGGACCACGGCGGCGGGCGGCGGCGCGCAGTCGGACTGGACGACGAGGTGGTTGATGGCCTCCGCGCCGACGTTGCCGGCCGTTCCGCCGCCGAGACGGTAGTGCAGGGCGAGGCGGGATCCGGGCGTCGGCCTCGCGCCGTGCCGCCCGTCACCGAAACGCAGGGCGAGGCGCCCGTCGTCCTCCAGCTCGCCGACGAAGTGCCGGTCGCGGGGGCCGCTGTCGAGCAGGTCGCGGCGCGGCTCCCAGACCTTGTCGTCGTCCTCCCCATGAAGGCGTACGGCGGGCAGGGCGCGGCGCGGGTCGAGGTCGAGCGCGGCGGTCGCGGAGCCGCGCAGCACCGGCTCGTCGGGGTGCAGTCCGGCCGCGTACGCCGGGCCCCAGCTGTGGGCGATCTCCCAGGCGATGTGCCCGTCGAGGACGGTGCCCGCGCGGGCGCGTGCCGTCAGGACCTCGATCCGGCGCAGCTTGGCGTCGAGCAACTGGTCGCTGCGGTGCAGGAGTTCACGCAGGGCTCGGACGGGATGGCGGCGCAGCTCGATCCGCTCCAGGATCCTCAGGCCGTAGATCACCGTGAGTTCGGCGATCTCCTCCGCGCCGAGGCCGTCCCGGTCGCGGGCGCTGCGCCACAGCTCGACGAGCCGCTGCCGCACCCGGCCCGGAATCGCGGCGATCCGCTCGGCCTGCCCGGCGGCGACGGTGCCGAGGTCGGGGAAGGGCACCGCCTGCGCCACGGGCGCGCGGCCGAGGACGGGACGGAAGCGGGGCAGGATGCCCGGGTAGACGGACTGGGCCAGCAACGTGCGCAGGGCGGCCGCCTGGGCGTATGCGGTGCCGGGTACGACATGCTCGTGGCGCTGGCCGGCTCGTTCCAGGCCGAGTCCGGCGCGGTTGGTGGCGGATTCGCCGACGACTTCGAAGAGCTCACGGATGTCGTCGGGGGTCAGCGCCTCGCCGGATTCCGCCTGGTCCGTAAGGGAGTTGATGAGCCGGGCGGGCGCGTTGCCCTCGTCGCGGTCGTAGCAGCCGGCGGAGGGAGGGTCGCAGGGGGCGACGACGGCGGGGAACTGCGGGACGGTGAACGTCTCGGGGAGCCCGTGCAGGGTGCGGCCGTGGTCGACGAGGACGACGTTGCCGCGCGCGAGGGTCACGCCCTCGACGGGCAGGCAATCACGGCCGCCGCGCGTGGCCAGGCAGAGCGGGAAGCGCAGGGCGTCCTCGGCCGCCCACGTGACCTCGAGGACGGGCTGGTCCTCGATGCGGTCGACGGCAGGGGTGACGGAGGTCAGGCGTACGGCCTGGCGGTGGCTCGGGTCGGCATCGCCAGGGGTGCCGGTGCGCGGGCCCTTGACCTCCTCCAGGACGAGCAAGTCGCCGGGCTTCAGGTCGAGTTGCCGTTCGCGGCAGGTCTCCGCGTCGACCCACTCGTCGCGCAGGGTCGCGGAGGTGGCGCCCTTGGGCAGGGTGCACACCTCGCCGCCCCAGGTCCACAGCCCGATCGCGTTGTGCGCGACCCGCAGCTCCAGCGGGTCGACGGTGACGACCGGTTCGAAGACCTCCACCGAGCCGCGCTCGTCGAGGTCGCCGAGGTCGGCCTCGACGATGACGGTGCCGGGTTCGGGCCGGTCGTGCGGGTCGAGGGTGCGGACGTCGACGGAGGCGAAGCGGTAGGTGCCCGGGGCGAGCGTGTGGTCGCCGGCGGTCTGTACGGCGACGTAGGCGCGGGCCGTGCAGCCGTCGTGCATCGCGTAGTCGATGAGCCGGACGTGACGCCGTACGGAGACGCGGCGGCGCGCGGTGTCGAGGTAGGCCTCGGTGGCGACGGCGTCCTGCTGATAGCTGATCTGGTCGCCGGTGTAGGCGAGCAGCTCGACCAGGGTCATGCCGAGGTCGGCGGGGTTGCGCTCGACCCAGTCGGGGGTGGTGAGCGCGAGCCGGTCCAGGAGCAGCTTGCGGATGGTGTCGTAGTCGCGGGCCGTGTAGTCGACGACGGGCACGGTGGGGTAGTCCGGACCGGCCTGCTCATCTTCCTTGCAGTCGAAGGGAGTTGGGCAGTCGGGCCGGAAGGCGAAGGTAGCGCTGTGGTAGCGCTGGTCGAAGCCGCGGAAGGGCTCGGTGCCGGGGCGGCCGTACGGGTCGGTCTCCACGAGGGAGAGCCGGTAGCGGGAGGTGTCGCCGGCCTTGTCGAGGGTGACGTAGAGCCGGTCGTCGAGCTCGGGATCCTCCTCGCGCTCGACGCTGACATCGACTGCGGTGATGCCCGTGATGCGGCGGCCGCCGTCGACGCGGACGTTCTCCGGGCCGAGGCCGTGGGGCGCCTTGCCGAGGAAGGTGACGGTGAGCAACAGCCCGTCGTCATCGACCTCGACGGAGTCCACTCCGTTGAGCTGGGCGGCGCGCACCTTGGTCCGGCGGGAGGTGGCGGTCGTACCGGTCATGCCGTGGCCCTCCCTTCGAACACGTCGTCGCGCCGGGTGCCGTCGGCGCGTATGGCGTACGACACGTACACGCGGACGACGTTGTCCTCGCTGATCACGTCGAGGGCCTCCACGTCGATGAGATCGCCGAGCCAGCGCTGGAGCGAGGCCTGGACGGAGAGTTCGAGGGTGCTGATGAGTTCCGGGCTCGTCGGTGCGAAGACCAGGTCGAGTAGTCCGCAGCCGAAGTCGGGGCGCATCACGCGTTCGCCGGGGCTGGTGAACAGCAGCTGTTCGATGAGGTCGTGGACGTGCTCGCCGTGGGTGGCGTGCGCGGTGCGGCCCCGGCGGTCGGCGCGGAAGGGGAACGCGATGTCGGAACGGGGCCTGGTTCCCCGGCTGGTGGGACTCATCGGACGGTGACCTTTCGCTGCGCGGCCTGGACGACGGGCGGCCCCTGCGGCACGAACGCCGCGGTGAAGCACTCGGCCGCGGAGGTGTCCAGCAGCACGGGCGCACCGTCGGCGGTGATGCCGGTGCCGTCGGCGGTCCAGCGGACCGTGACGCAGGGTGCGGGCACCCCGTCCACGGTGTGCGGGCAGCCGGTGACGACGTAGCTGTGGGCGGCCGTGGCGACGGCGGCGCCACCGGCTCGTACGCCGCCGGAGGGTGTGGTGGCGGCGGTGACCCGACCGCCGTGCGGGCAGCCGATCACGGCGTCGGCGTCGAGCAGACTCCCAGGCATTTTCTTCGGTTCCCCCGTCTTTCTCATCGCTTGGAGAGCACGGTCAACTGGCCCTCGTTGATGGTCACTTCACGGCCGCGCAGAATGACTTCCGCCCCCGCGCCGGTCGCGATGACCACGGCCTCCTTGGTGATACGGATGTACGCGCCGCCCTGGGCCTGGAGGAGAATCCCCTGCTCGGCACCGGGCGTGTCGTTCATGACGAGCTTGTGCGCCTGCGGCGTCTGCACGACGACGGGCTTGTCGGGCGAGTTGGCTTGGAGTTCGCGGCGCGCGTCGGGCGGAAGCTCGTCGGCCGCCCCGTACCAGCACCCGGTCCACACCGGGAAGCTGGGATCCCCCTGCTCGAACTCCACCCACACGCCGGCGCCCGGCGGCGGCACCACGAACAGCCCCGACTCAGGTCCGGTGAACGGCAGACAGGGCAGCGCCCAGGTGGACGGCTCGTCGCCGAGGACGTCCGGGACCTCGACGGTGATGCGGCCGATGCGCAACGGGTCGTCGTTGCTGACGACCCGGCCGCGGAACTTGCCGAGGTAGCGATTGCTGGGTGCCGCCATGGTGGGGTTGCTCCTGGTTGATGGGTCGTGGGGTTCCGTGGGTGTCAGGGCCGGACGTAGTCGCTGCGCGCTTCCAAGCCCTCCCTGGAGAGGGTGAAGTTCTGCTGGTACGAGCCCGGGCGCAGGTTGTGCGTGACGGACTTGACGAAGTAGTCGCCGTCGTAGGCCCGTCCCGAGCCGCGTACGCCGACGAGCTGGCGGGGCTGGAGGATGTAGCCGTGCCGGATCACGTCGAGCGAGCCGGAGCCGGAGACGACGTCGGCGGACACCGCGGCACGGGCGAGGAGTTCCGCCTCGGCCTGCTCGCGTTGCTGCTTGGCGGTGCCGGAGAGGGTCCTGCGCTTGAGGGCCGGGGTGGGCCGCTTGCCGAGGGGCGGGCGCAACGGGCTGATGGACGGCTGTGGGAGCAGGGCGGACTGCCGGGTCTCGGGGTTCTGCCACCGGGCCTGCGGCTCTTCGCGCGCGGTGCCGTCGTACGCGAACGTCAGCTGATCGACCGTGGAGTTGGCGTCCATGTTGACGTTGAGGGCGTGCTGACGGATACCGAGTCGGACCTCCGGCCCCCAACGGGCGGAGGACTGACCCGGGTTGGGGCCGGGCTCCAGATAGAACGTGTAGCCGTTGGCGCGGGCGAGCTCGGTGACGTACTGCAGGTCGGTCTGCGTCTGGTAGTGCACCCGCAGGTCCTGGTGCGGGGGCTGGGAAATCTTCTCGTTGTAGACATCGGGACGGATGCCGTAGTCGGAGTACCGGCGAAGGATGGCGAGCACCCGCTCGGACGGCGGCAGGTTGGGGTACCGGGCGGTGCGCTCCTCCAGGTCCATGAGGAGGGTGAGGTCCTCGCCGGTGACGGTGAGGGTGGAGTGGCCGGGCTGGTTGCTGGCGCCGACCTCGTGCCGGACGATGAGCCCGTCGAAGAGGACGTCCGGGGTGCCCTTGACGGCCACGGTGACGATGAGCCGGGTCTTGGGATCGAAGAACCCCTCGGGCAACAGCCGCCGGCTGATGATCCCGTTCTTGGTGAGATCGAAGGCGAGCTGGAAGCCACTGCGCTCCCCCGCCGTGGCCGTGATCTGGGCGGACAGCAGGGCCTCGGTCACCTCGGCCGGGACGGGCCGGGCGAGCTTGGGCCCCATGAGGAGCGTGATGTGGACGGGGCCCTGCCCCACGGGCAGATCAAACACGCCGGTCTCCCCTGCCGCCCGGGAACCCGCCGGCGAGCGGGATGTCGATGACGCGCCCGGCCTCGTCGGTCAACTCGCGTGGATCGAGGACGGGGTTGGCGTCGGCTATCTGCCACCACTGGCCGGGGTCGCCGAAGTAGCGCTGGGCGAGGAGGTCGGGGCGCTCGCCTGCGCCGACGGTGTGGGGCTGGGTGACGTCGCTGTCCGGGGCGGTCTCGTCGAGCGGGGGGAGCAAGCGGCGCTTGGTGTAACGGACTTCGGTGCCGTCGGCTCGGCGATGGATACCGATCTCGGCGTCGTGGTACCGGCTGGTGCGGGGATAGGGATGCGCCCCCGGGATGGCGTCCAGGGCGTTCTCGTACGGCTCGATCTCAGCCATGGTCTGCTCCTCAGCCCCTTCCGATCACGGCGTTGGTTCCGGCGAGCCCGAGCCCGCCGAGGCTGCCGCCGCGCGCGGCTGCGGCGAGGCGTTCCTTCTGGGCGAGGTGCGCCAGGTAGAGGTCGGCGCCTCGGTGGCCCGCGGGGAGGTCGCTGACGGTGAGGATCTTCATGCCGATGCTGAGGGAGGCCCGGATGGGGTTGAGGTTCACGTCGAAGGCGGACTCGTTGACGGAGAGCTCGGTGAGCCGGACCGGCATGACGCGCTTGCTGCCCCAGGTGAAGAGGGTGAGCGGCATCTCGATCGGGCTGATCTCGATGGCACCCTTCTGCGACAGCTTGCTCGCGGCCCGGAGTTGGGCGACGGTCGGCTGCACCAGCATTTCGAGGGTCGCGAGTTGCGGGTGGATGCCGTCGGGAGCGGCGACCTCGAACTGGTCGGTGGCGTCGATCTCGGCGGTGAACTTCCAGGTCTCCTGGGCGGGGCCCTTGAGGCGCAGAGCTTCGTTGCGGTCACCGCTACCGGTGCCGCCACCTCCGGAGTCGCCACTGTCGCCGGCGGACTGGGGGGCGACACTGCGCTCCAGGGTGTCCGGGTTGAACTGCAGGACGATGATCCGCTGGGGGGTGCCGGTGTCGGGGTTGACTACGACTATTCCGGAGCGGATGGGTTTGGGGATGTCGGCGTAGCGGGTCACGTTGTTTTCACCTGGTCTGGTTGAGGTGGGACGCTCAGTTCTCGGAGAGGTCGAGTCCTTCGATCAAGACGCCGGCGTCGCGCCGTACGCCCTCGTCGGCATCGTTGTTCTTCATGTCCGTGGCCAGGCTGCGCAAGGACGGCCAGGCGCCCAGGTAGCCGATTCCCACCAGAACCGCATGCCGGACATCAGGATCCGGATCGGCGGCGACTTCCCGGAACTTGGCCGCAAGGGGACCGTTCTCCTGGAGAGGCGCACTCACCGCCGACAGGTAGATGCCGTGGACCTTCTCGTCCCGGTCACGCGCCCGGGACAGGAATTCAAGCGCCTCCTCGTGTGTCCAGCACGGAAGTCGGCTGGTGACGAGATGACGGATGTTCTCCTCGCCCGCACCGTCGATGACGAGATAACGAAGCCCGGTGATGTGGTCGCCGAGAAACGTGATGACCGTGTCACCGTTCATCGTCTCCCAGACCTCGCGCTCCGGGAGCTCACCCTTACGGCTGAAGGAGACGGTGTTCCAGTCCTCGCGCCAGGAGAGAACACCGACGTCGTCCAGCGTCACTTCACGCTTCAGGACCACGCGAACTACCGGTGACATTTCAGTGTTCCTCTCAATTGATGCCGTGATGCCGTCTGATGAACTCGACGATGTAGTCTACGATGTCCTGCCGACTCGCTCCCCATACACTTCCGGAGCCATCAAGCTTCATGACGACCCATCGCGTCATCACGTCGATCTTCCTGAAGCTCAACTCGCCGCGTTCCTCGGCACTTCCGTATTGTCGCTGAGAAGCGCGAAGTGGTCCTACCGTACCGCGCACGCGTTCTGTCAGGATTCGGGCCTCTTCCTCAGCGGTCGGAAGTGTTTCCGCCCTGTCTTCTGCCTCGAGTCCGCGAGTTGCCCGTGTCGCTCCCTCCATCGAGGCGGGATACCTACCGCGACCGCCGGTCCTGCGCGGTTTGAGTTTCGGCTTGCGCCGCCTTCTGGGCTTGCCGTTCTTCGTCTTGGCCGGCTGCGCAGGCGGGGCCGGCGGCGGTTGTTGCGAGGGATCGGGTTCGAACTCGGCGAATGCCTCCTCGAACGACATCTTGCCTTCTGCGA
Organism: Streptomyces cyaneus; assembly: GCF_004028635.1. Taxonomy (GTDB): domain Bacteria; phylum Actinomycetota; class Actinomycetes; order Streptomycetales; family Streptomycetaceae; genus Streptomyces; species Streptomyces cyaneus. Next base: position 1,001,622 of record NZ_RQJW01000003.1, read on the forward strand.
TCAGATCCATCGTCATGGGTGCGAGTGCGGCGTTCTCCGGGTCACGGGCGGTTTCCCGCACATACATGAGCCATGCGACGCGCCCCAGCGTCTCCTGCTCCGCCTCGCTGAGCACGTCGGGCCACCGGCCGGTGCGCAGGAAGTTTCGGATGGTGCGCGCGAGTTGCGCGTCACCTATCTGTGTGGCGTTGAGTGCGGAAATTGTCTCCGAGTTCAGGCCGACGCCCTCGGGGTTCTTCTGCAGACGCTGGTTGATGTCCTTCGTGTGCTGGTTTATCTCCGGATAGGAGGCGGCATCCATGACGAACGCGTTACGGGGATCGAAGGGTCGAGGTTCTTCACCCTCGCGCGCCTTCGGCCGGAAATGACGCTCCGTGATGCGCTGCTGGGAATCGCCGATCGTGTAGTCCATACGGCTGCGCGGAATGTCCGAACCTCGGTTCAGCATGTGCAGCGCCGCACCTGGAATTCCAGCTCCACCACCCGCGTGTGGAACGTTCTGGATGTCCTCGGTTTCCAGGTCCGAGTTGTTGTCTCGATAGGACCCCGCTTCCTCCGATCTGAACTGCTCGGCGGCGCCGGTGATGCGATCATCCTGAAGGAACGCGACGACGGCATCCTGGACTATGGAGCGCAATTCCTCCGGATTCGGCGTGTACGGGCGCGCGGCCGATCCCTCAGGGTTGAGCTTGGCGCGTATGTCCCGAGTGGTTCCGGACCCCTGGGCCGCGAGTTCGTTCAGCCGGTACCAGGCCTTCATCCCGGCGAGGGTCAGGCGCAGCGGTACGCCTGTGGTGCCGTCACCGAGCATTCTCTGAAGCCGGGGCCTGATGCGCGCCAGGATCTTCTCCAGCCGTGCATCCTTCGCATCTTTCGAATCCTCTTCCTTCTTCCTCTGGTCCTTCCGCTGCTGCTTCTCCTTCTTCGGGTCCTTGTCCTTCGGCTTCCCGTCCGTGTGCTTGTCGCGCTTCGGCTTCTTCGGGGTCTTGGTCTCGTGCTTGGGCTTCGGCTGCTTGCCGTCTTCCTTCTTCTTCGGCTTGCCGGGCCTATCGCCATCCTTGTCCTTGCCCTTGTCCTGATCCGAGTCGGGCTTGCGCTTGCCCGGAGTGTCCTTGCCGTCGCCCTTCGGCTTGCTCGGGTCCTGGTCCTTCGGCTTGTCCGGCGTCTTGCCGTCGGCGTCCTTGGGCTTGCCCGTGGTGTCCTTGTCGTCCTTGGGCTTGTCCGAGCCCTTGCCGCCGCTGTCCTTCGGCTTCGTGTCCGGCTCGGGCTTCGGCTTGGCCGGCGGTTCCGCCTTCGGCTTGGGCTTTGGTGGCGGAGTCGGCTTGGTGTCCGGCTTCTCGTCCTTGTCCTTGGGCCGGCCGTTCTTGTCCTTGCTCGTCGCAGGCGTGGGCTTCTTGGTGTCGGCGCCCTGCGTCTTCGGCTTCCCAGGCGCGCCGTCCTTGCCCTGCCCCGGCTTCGGCGTCGTAGCCGTCGAAGGCTTCCCGTCCGCGCCCGGCTTCTTCGTCGTATCGACCGGGGGCTTCTTGTCTCCGCCCTTGTCGTCCGACCCGTCGGCCCCCGCGCCCTTACCTCCGCCCGGCTTGTCCCCCTTGCCCTTGCCGAGCCTCGCCGCGATGTCCTTGAAGCGGCGGCCCACCTTCGCCACGTACTTGCCGATGCCGCTCAGCAGCGCCTCGTAGGCGAGTTCCAGGAGGGCCACGATGCCCGCCGCGACCGCCTTCGCGAAGAGGACGCCGGCGCCGCCCTGGCGGACGGCCTTCAGCCAGTCGAGGACCGCGCCCATCGCGCGCAGGATTTCGCCGAGGGCGCCGATGGCGGTGCGGATCGCGTCGATGACCGCCATGACCCAGCCAGCGCCCGGGATCAGCTTGGCGATGACCTTGGTGATGACGATCTCGCCGATGATGAAGGGGAGTTGGGGGACGATCGCGTCCCAGGTCTCCTTGACGATCTGGTCGAGGGCGATGCCGCCCTTGATCAGCTTGTCCAGGATGGCCTTCGGGATGCCGATGATCTCTTCGATCTTGGACTGGAACCAGCCCTTGACGGCCGCCTTGACCTCGCGGAACAGGTGGTTCTTCGCGCCGTCCACCGCGGAGTTCTTGGCGCCGCCCAGCCAGCCACCGGGGTCGGAGAGGAAATCGACCGCGATCAGCATGAACTCGCCGAGCGCGCCCAGCAGCTTGGAGGCGAAGTCCAGCACGGCCTTCACCGCGTCGACGATCGCCTTGACCACATCCAGGAGCGCCTTCTTCAGGACGTCCAAGATGCTGCTCAGGAGCTTGCCGATGGCGTTCAGGAGGTCGCTGATCGCCTGCTTCAGCGCCTCGGCCAGGCGCTGGACCAGGGCGATCGCCGCTGCGATCAGGTCCGTGATGAACTTGCGGATGCGAGCCGCGAGTTCGATGACGGCCTTCACCATCGCCACCGCGAACTCGATCAGTTCCTTGATGAGGTTCTTGATCGCTTCGACGATGTTCTTGCGGGCCTCGTTGATCCAGCGCTCGACCGTGTCCTTGAAGTTCTTGATGAAGCCGACGACCGCGTCACGCGCCGCCCGGATGACCCGGACGATCGCGTTCTTGATCTCGATGACCTTCTGCTTGATCCAGTCGAAGGCCTTGGTGATCCAGTTTCCCGAGTCCTCGACGGCGCCGTCGCGTTGCTTCTCCGCGTCGCGCTCCGCCTTCTCGCTCTCGTCCTGGATCTTCTTGTCGCTGCCGTCCTTCTCCTTCTCGACGTCGTCGTCGGTCTTCTTTTCCTTGTCCTCGACGTCCTTGCGGACCTTGTCGTGCCGCTCGGTCTTCTTGTCGCCGAGGCTCTTGAGCTCCTCGTCCTGCTCCGTACGCCAGTCCTCGCGCTGGGCGGTGACCTCGCCCATCGCCTTCTCGCGCTCACCGGCCTGTGTGTCGGTGTTCTTCGCGATCTCGGCGTCGACCTGCTGCTTGTGCTTGGCCTGCGAGTCGCGGAAGTCCCGGTCCTTGGCCTGCCGGCCCTCGGAGATGCCCTTCTGGCCGTCGCTGAACGCGGCCTGGAACTGCGGCCCCTGCTCGTGCTCGGCCACCTCGGAGGCCGCCTCCGGCGGTACGGCGCCGGTCGTGCCGCCGCCCTCGACCGCCACGCCCTCGCCGCCCTGCGCCCCGGGTACCTGAGCGCTCAGTTCCTCCTTGGGGGCGTTGGGGTAGACCTGGTCCTCGCCCATGCCCCGGCCGGAGTCGTCGCGGGCCGTCGCGACGGTCTCCTGGCCCTTGGCGTCCACATGGCCGCCCTGCTCACCGGCGCTCTGCTCCGCGTCGCCCTTGAGCTCCACTCCCGGTGCGTTGCCCGCCTGGGCCTGCTTGAGCGCCTCGTCCTTCGTGGGCAGCCCGGCGAACTTGGCGGCCAGCTCCTGCGGGTCCACCTCGAAGCCGAGCCAGCTCGCCACCTTGCCGATGCCGAAGCCGAGGGCCATCTTGAAGGTGTCCCAGCCGCTGGGCTCCTCGGCCTTCTCCGCCTCGATCTGGCCCTCGGGCTCCTTGGCGCCCTCGACCTCGGCGTTCTCCTGCTCGGGAGCCTGGGCCTCTTGGGGCTTGTCCTGCGAGTACTCGGCCGGGGCGTCCGTCTTCGGCTTGCCCTGCAGCGTCTGCGGCGCGCCCGCCGGGCGCTGCATCGAGGGGGGTGCGGAGGCCAGCGTCTTGTGTTCGTCGCCGACCGTGCGGTCCACCGCGCCGCCGACCCCGCCCATGGCCTGAAGGGCCTTGTGCGGCTTGAGCTTCGAGGCCGTCGCCAGACCGGCCTCAGGGGCGACCCCGGAGAGGTTCGGGACCGCCCCCGAGTCCTTCTTGCCCTTGCCGCGGGCCGGTGCGGCCCCACCGCCACCGCCTCCGCCGCCTCCACCTCCGCCGCCTCCACCTGCGGAGCCACCACCTGCGGAGCCGCCGCCGCGCGCAGCCTTCGGCGCCGGTGCGCTCTCCGGCTCGGCCTTCGCTTCCGGGGCCGCCTTCGCCGACGCCGGCTCCGACTTCGCGGCCGGGGCGGGCGCAGCCGTGGGCCGCGCTGCCGCCGATGACGTCTCCGACTTCGTAGGCGCTTCCGTACGGCTCTCCTGCGCCGGCGCCGCACTCGCCGTGTCGGCACCGGATGCCCCGGAAGTCCCGGACGCCCCGGACGAGTTCGCCGTGCCGCCGCCACCCGCGCCGCCGGACGTCCCAGGCGCCGTGGCCGCGTTTCCGACGGCGGACGCGTCCTGCCCGGCACCGGCCCCCGCACTCTGCTCGCCCTGAGCGCCGGCCTCGGCCGAGCCACCACCGGCGCCGCCACCACCGGCCGCTTCCTTCGCCCCGGCGTCACCCTGCGCCGACTGGCCGCCCTTTGCCTGCGGTGACTCCTTCTCCGGCGCGGCGCCACCCTTGTCGCCCGCCGCGGCCGTGCCCTTCTCCTCCTTGTCGGCCGACTCCTTGGCCGCACTGCCGCCCTCGGACTTCCCCTCCTGCTTGCCCGGCGCCTCCTGCACCGTGGTCTGCGCGGCGACCGGCCCGGCCTTGGGGTCGTCGCCGCTCTTGGGGTCCCGGGTGCCCGGTGCGGGCCGCGCGGCGGCGGCTTGCTCCAGCGCCAGGCCTCCCGCCCCGAGACCGCTGTCGGGCCCGCCCTCGGTCTCCGGGGCCGACGACTCCGGCTCCATGGCGGAGTCGGCCGGCTCCTCCTCGGGCTCGGCCGTGTCGTCCTCGGCGTCCTCCGCCTCCCGTTCGGCCTGGATCTGTTCGGCCTTCGTGGGCGGCGGGGCTGGAAAGGACGGGGCCGTCTGCGCGCCGGCGGACGAGGACCGGTCCTGCTGGTCCGCGGTCGGTACGGCGGACACGTCGAGGTCCTGCTGCGGTACGAAGTCCTCCGGCTGCAGCTTGACGTCCCAGGCGCTGGGCTCCTCGCCCCCGACCTCGACCTCCGACTCACTGCCTGAGCCGAACGGATCCTCGTCGGTCTCCTCCTCGCCGACGAGGTCCTGGTTGCGCTTGCCGTCCAACGTGCTGGACTTGCCGGGCAGCTGCGTGTCCTTGCCCGCCGCCGTCGGCGAACCGGTCGGCTTCTGCTGCCCCCGCTTGTCCTGCTGCTTCAGCTGTCGTCCGGCCACGGCGGCCTCGGCCGCGCCCGGCCGGTTCTGCGCCGCGGACTCCTCCTTGCTCGCGGCGGCCGCGTCCTGCCGTTCGGTCTGCTCCTGGCCGCCCTTGTCCTTCTCCTTGCCGGCCGCGCCCCCGGACTTCTCCTTGCCGCCCGACTCCGCGGAGCCCGAGCCCGACGCCGAGCCGGCGGACTTGTCCTCCCCCTGCTGCTTTCCGCCACCGGAACCCGACGAGGCGGACGAGGCCTGCTCCTCCCGCGAGGCGGCCCCACCGGACGCCGAGCCCCCGCCCGATCCGGTTCCCTGAGCCCCCGGCGCCTCCTGCCCCGCCCCACCAGGTGCACCCCCGCCCTGCGGAGTGGTCCCGTGCTCCTGCGTGCCGCCGTTCTGCGGAGTACTCCCGGCCGCGCCCTCCTCGACGGCCTGTTCCTTCTCCGGCCCGGGCGCGAGACCCGGCCGCTCCTCCTCGACCCGCCGCTCCTCGACCGCCCGCAGCGCGTTCTCGCGCTCGGTCCGCACCTCCTGCGCCGTGTCCGGCTCGACCTCGGGGGCGTCGTGCGCGTCCCGTTCGAGGCCGTCCTCGGCGTAGTCGTCGTAGGCCTCGATCTCGTCGACGAGGTCGAGGACCCGGTCCTGCTCCGAGCCGAGCAGTCGGCTCTCCAGGCGGACGAGGACGCCGTCGAGCAACTCCTCGGGCAGCCGGGCGAGTTGCTTGCGGGTGCGCTGGGACAGGTCCTCGGGGTCGCCGCGCAGGGAGCGTACGACGGAGTTCGCGAGGCGGTCGACGAGGGTGGCGGGGTCGATGGCCTCGGCGCGATTGCGATCGGCATCGACGGTGGCATAGCGCAGCCAACCGGGTGTGGCCTGGTCCTCCGCCACGTCAGCCGTGGACTCCTCCAGCCCGGTGGCCGAAGGACGTACGACATCCTGCGCCCCCGCCTCCGCCTCCCGCTCGATCGCCTGCTGAGGCAGACTCACCGCGCCCAGCTCACGCCCGGCGCGCAGGGTGCCGAGGCCGTGCGGGTTCTGGACGGTGTGCAGGAGCTCGTGGGCGAGCAGGCGGCGGCCCTCGTCGGTGCCGGGCTTGAAGGCGCCCTCGCGGAAGAAGATGTCCTGGCCGACGGCGACCGCGTCCGCGCCGAGCAGCTCGGTCAGCTGCCCGGCGTCGCGGTCGGTGTGCAGACGGACGCGGCTGAGGTCGTGGCCGAGCTGTTCCTCCAGCTCCCGTCGTACGCCGGGATCGAGGGGCTGGCCGGCGCCGCTGACGATGTCTTTGGGTTCCGGTGTGCGGGACTGGGCGGCGCGTTCCTTGCGCTTGCGGCGGCGCTGTTCGGCCGACTGCTCCGAACGGGCGTCCTGGGACTGGGAGTTGCTCACCGGGTCACCTCCCCGTGGCCGCTGAGCCCCTCGTGCACGACTCGGGCCAGTTCCTGGCCGAGGCGGCGAGCGGACAGGCCGGCGGGCAGCGGCGGGAGGCCCTTGAGCGCATCGAGGGTCAGGGCGCCGTCGGCGGCCAGCGGGACGCCGTGCGCGCGGACCAGACGGCTCAGTTCCTGTTCGAACGCGGCGGAGACCCGCTCGGGGTCGACCCGGAAACCCTGGAGGGAGAGTTCGCCGATCTCCACCCGGATCTCGCGGGGCTGCTCGGACGCGCCGCTCGCGACCGTCCGGGCCGCCGGCTCCCTGTTCAGACCCATCCGCGGACCTCCGTCGGCGTCAGGGAACGCTCCAGCTTCAGATACTCCGTGCGGGCCGCCGCCAGCATGTGCCGCATCTGCAGCCGGTCGCCCTCCTCGGCCGCGAGGAAGGCACCGGACAGCGCGATGTTGCGGATCGAGCCGCCCGCGACGGTGAGTTGGGCGAGGAGGGCCGGGTCGATGTCCTTGACGGGCGCCCGCGACGGCAGCACCCGGCGCCAGATCTCGGCGCGTTCGTGCTCGGCCGGGAACGGGAAGTCGACGACGAAGCGGATGCGGCGCATGAAGGCGGTGTCGAGGGCCTTCTTCATGTTGGTGGTGAGGATGGCGAGGCCCCGGTAGGCCTCCATCCTCATCAGCAGATAGCTGACCTCGAGGTTGGCGTACCGGTCGTGGCTGTCCTTGACCTCGCTGCGCTTGCCGAACAGGGCGTCGGCCTCGTCGAACAGCAGCAGGGCGCCGCCGCGTTCGGCCGCGTCGAAGACCCGGCGGAGGTTCTTCTCGGTCTCGCCGATGTACTTGCTGACGACCTGGGAGAGGTCGACGATGAACAGGTCGAGGCCGAGTTCCTTCGCCATCACCTCGGCGGCGAGCGTCTTGCCGGTGCCGGAGCCGCCGGCGAACATCGCGGTGACGCCCAGGCCGCGGCGCAGGGTGCCGGCGAATCCCCACTCCTGGTGGACGGTCGCCCGCTGCCGCACATGCGCGACGATCTCGCGCAGCACGCCGGTCTGGCGCTCGTGCAGGACGAGGTCGTCCCAGCCGGCCTGTGGTTCGATACGGCGTCCCAGCTCGTCCATGCCGATCCGGGCCTCTTCCAGGCCCGCGCGCCAGGCGAGTTCGGCGGCGTCGAGTTGGTCCTCGTACGGCAGGCGGCGGCGTACGGTCGCGGCGGCGGACCGTACGACGTGCGGAGGCAGTTGGAACTGGGCGACCAGGGAACGGAGTTCGCCCTCGTCGAGGTCGGCGACGGGCTGGAAGGCCTGCGCCCACAGGTCGACCTGCTCCTCGTCGTCGAGGCGCGGGACCGCCACGCGTGCGCCGTGCGGGCGGTCCGACCGCAGCGGGTCCTCGCTCGACACGACGACCGGTACGGCGGCCCCGGCCAGGAAGGCCTCGGTCGCCGCCCGCTGGTCGCGGTCCAGGTCCCCGACCTCGACGAGCAGCGCGGCAGGCAGCAGGATCGCCTCGCGCTGCCAGAGCCGGGCGAGCCGGTCGCGTTCGGCGGGGTCGGTCGGTACGTCCTCGGCGCCCATCGCGTACAGCCCCAGCCCGGACCTCGCGGCCGCCGCGGCGGCGATGTCGGCGCGGCTGCGCAGGTCACCGCCGGTCACCTCGACGAGGGGCGGCGCGTCCGGGCCCACCCCCGTCGTCCAGCCCTCGGCGACACGGCTCGCGGCCACGTCGTACGACGGTGTCAGCTGCTCGGGCACCGGGGTGCGGCGCAGACGACCGTGGAGGCGGGCGTCCAGGTAGGGCGAGCCCAACAGGAAGTGCAGGATGCGCTCGTCCAGGCGCAGTCGGGAGGTCGTCAACCGGGACTCGTCGTCCAGTTCGACGATCCGCCAGCGGCGCAGCGGCGCGACGGGGGTGAGCGCGCTCCAGTGCGGTTCGGCGAGGGCGGCCAGCGCGAGCGAGAAGGTCGGGTACGCGCGCTGCGGATCACCGCTGGCCGCGGCGCAGCGGGCCGCCGTCGTGGGGTCCAGCTCGTCGGCGGCGGTGAGGAGGATCAGGTCGCGTTCGAAGGGGGTGAGGCCGAAGCAGGTGAGGAGGGCGTCGAGGGGGGCGCTGCCCGGGGCGGCCAGGGGGGCCGGGCTCGCGGAGCCGGTGGCGTTCGCCGCGCCGGGCTCGGCGTCGGCCCGCCCGGCGCCTGCCGCGTGGGCGTCGATGCGGGACAGGACACGTCGCATCTCCGCGGTCAGCGTCATGCCGGCGTCGTGTCCGTCCGCCGTCGCCGAAGTACCCGGCGTGTCCCGCTCGTTCGTCCCCATGTCCTCACCTGCCCCCGTCGTTCCCATGCCGTCTCAGTTCTCGGCGCCTTCGGCCGTGCTGTCCGTCTCCGTGCCGCGCGCGGCACCGCCCGTCGACTTGCTCGGCTGTGCCGCCTTGCGGCCTCGCGGCGGAGCCTTGGCAGGCGCTTTCGCAGGCGATTTCGCCGCCGCCTTGGCAGGCGCCTTCACCGGCGCCTTGGAGGGGGCCTTCACGGGTGTCCGGGCGGCAGGCTTCTCAGGTGTCTCGGCCTTCTCGGCCCTGTTGGCGACCTCGACGTCACCTCCGGACCTGCCGGCCGACTCGACGTCACCACCCGACCTGCTGCTTGACGCGCCGTCACCGATCACCGGCGGCACCGGAGCTCCCGGAGCCCCGAACGGCAGCACCCGTACCTCGGGCCGCTCGACGGGCTTCGCCGGTACCGGTGTCTCGCGGCCGTCGATGAAGATGAGGGTCGCCTGGTAGACCACCGACAGCGAGTACGGCGTCTGGTAGAGCATCCCCCACAGCTTCGACGTCTCGTCGATGTCCATCACCGTCGGTGTGAACCGCACCCGCTGGACGGCTTCCGCGAGATCGCTGCCCACCAAGTAGGGGCGTTCACCGGCCTGTTCGATGACGTCCTTCGGCAGGATCGGTATCTCGTGCAGGGTGCGCACCACGGAGCCGATCAGCCGCTGCCCGACCAGCTCCGTCTCGTCCCCGTACGCGCTGATCAGATAGTGCAGATCCAGCGCGGCGGCCGGCCGCTTGATCAGCGTGCCGTCGGAGGCACGGGTCGGCAGGTCGTTGCCTCGCATCGAGGTGTTGGGCGTGACCTGGTAGAGGAACACGTTGATGGTGGGCTGGTCCGGCGGATCCGCCGGCGGCTTGCGCGGCTCCACCTTCACGGCCTCGTCGAACTCCGGGCCCAGGTTGGACTCGAGCAGCAGGGCGAGGGCCTGGGTGACATGGGCGATGGCGAGTGCGTTGCTCATGAAGTCGGTTCCTCGGTTCCTCGGTCCGTCATGTCACTCCCGCCCCTGCGTCAGGTACTCGGCCAGGCTCAAGGTCGTCGCCGGCCGCCCCGTCGAGGGCGTCCGCTGCCGGGTGCCGCCGGACGGCGACGGTCCGGCCGTCACCTCCAGCCGCCCGATCTGCACCTGCACCACCTGCTCGGGTGCCCGCGAGGGCCGGCGCGCCGCCGCCTGTCGTACGGCGTCCCGTGCCGCCGCGGTGTCCGCGGCGCTGGGCCGCAGCGCAGCCGAGACGGCAGTGGGGGAAACGGCGTCCGTGCCCGGGGGGATGGGCACGGACGCCGTGCTCTGGGGTGCGCCCCGCTCCGTGCGCCCACGGCCCGCCCCCCGGTGCGCGGCGTCGGGTGTGGGGCGCGGCTGCGCGGCGACGGGCGCGACGGGGCGCAGCAGCGGCGCCTCGGGCAGGGCCCTCGTGGCGGGCCGCGGCGCCGGGTCGGCGGGGGCGCGTTCGGTGTGTACGACGGTCCGCTCCCGTTCCGTGTGCGTCCGGGGCGCGGCCGCCGCCGGACGCGGTGCCTGCTCCGGGTGTACGGCGGACGGCGTGGTGGCGGGCCACAGCAGGTCGGAGCCGTCGTCCGGCTCGGGCGCGGTGCTGCGGACCGCCTCCACCCGCTCGAACGGGCCCGGCAGCCGGGGCCGTACCCGCACCACATCCGTGCGCGCACCGGCGGCGGCGACCGGAGTGTGCCGGGCGATCAGCCGGTCGAGGAAGTCGGGCACGGGCGCCCCTTCGGCGTCAGACATCCGCACACAGCTCCAGGTAGTAACGGCGCCGCAGCGGGCTGAGCGCCAGGATCTCCGGCTCGCTCCAGCCGTAGGAGGTGGCGAGCAGATGGACGTCGAGCAGCAGGTCCCGTGCCCAGGCGTCCAGTTCGGTCCACAGGTAGGAGGCGATGTCGAGTTCGGCCCGGGTGGCCTCGCCGCACTCGGGGCAGGCGACGTTGAGCGTCACGTCGGCCCCGGGGTCGGCGGCCTCGACGGCCTCGGCGATCCGGCGCTGGACCGGGACCGGCAGGTCACCGGCGCCCACGGCCGCCCCGTCGCGCACCGCCGAGACCAGGCACCGTGCGAGCAGGGCCGCGCGCGGGTCGGCCGCCCGGGCCGCCGCCGTCAGGTCGGCGACACCGGGCAGCCGGAACTCGACGTCCCAGCCGTCCTGCCGCACCCGCACGACAGTCCCGGCGGACGAGTCGCCCCCGTCCCCCGAACCGCCCCGCCCGCCCAACGACCGAGCGAACTCCCCGGCGTCCAGGTCGAACTCCATGTCCTCCCGGCACGCCGAGCACGCCAGTCGCACCTGCATCCGCTCCCCGAACAGGGCCCGGCGCAGTGCGAACAGGTCGGCCTCGCGCTCGCCCACCGGCAGTACCGGCAGGCGCGCGGCGTCGACGTCCGGGCGGGCCGTGCGGTGCAGCAGCAGGGCGCGCCCGTTCGGTGCCTCGGCGAGGCCCGCTTCCCAGGTGGCCAGCAGTTCAGCCGCCCCGGTGATCGCCATCTCCTCCCCCGCTTCCCACGAGTCCCGAGCTCCCCCCGACTACCGCCGTATCAGGCGGGGTTGAGGAAGGAGGGCTCCTCCGGCTCGGGCACCTCGTAGTCCCGCTCCCAGCCCTCGCACTCGAGCTTCAGCGACTGGATGGCCACCGCGTTGGCGTTGGCGTCCAGCTCGCCGAGGACCTGGTACTCGCTGGGCCAGGTCCGGTACAGCTTGTGCGAGACGGCGACCTGGCCGGCCTCGTTGAGGACCTGGATGACTATGTCCTTGCGGAAGTCGGCGAGGGACACCTCGGAGCCGAGGCCCGCGCCGACCTGCCAGACCTTGTTGGCCCAGCGGTCGAACTCGGGGTCGTGGGTGACCCCGCGCTCCAGGGTGATGCCCTCGAACTCGGAGCGGCCCGGCGACTTGCGCGGGGACGACGGGTCGCCACCGTGGCGGTGCTTGACGACCTCGGTGGTCCGCTTGAGCGGACTGATCTTGCTGATGCCGGCGACCGTGCGACCGTCCCACAGGACCAGGAACTTGAAGTTCTTGTAGGGGTCGAAGCGATGCGCGTTGACCGTGAACTCAGCCATCGGATTCCTTCAGTTCTCCACGATTCCCGGCGCTCAGAGCGCGAACTGCCCGGACGTCTGCTGGATTTTGACGATCACGAACTCCGCCGGCCGCACCGGTGCGATGCCGACGAGGACGTTGACGATGCCGTTCTCGATGTCCTCGGCGGTCGTCGTGTCGCTGTCGCACTTGACGAAGTACGCCTCGCGCGGGGTACCGCCCTTGAAGGCGCCCTGGCGGAAGAGCGTGTGCAGGTACGAGGAGGCGGCGAGCCGGATCTGCTGCCACAGGTTCTCGTCGTTGGGCTCGAACACCACCCACTGCAGGCCGCGCTGGAGGCTCTCCTCGACGTGCAGCGCGAGCCGCCGTACGGGGACGTACTTCCACTCGCTGTCGAGCGCGTCCGAGCCCTCCAGCGTGCGCGCACCCCAGACGACCGGGCCGGTGACCGGGAAGGTGCGCAGGCAGTTGACGCCCAGCGGGTTGAGCAGGCCCGTCTCACGGTCGGTGAGGTTGACGGTGAGCGAGTGCACGCCCGCGAGCCGTGCCTCGGTGCCGGCCGGTGCCTTCCACACGCCGCGCTCGGAGTCGGTGCGGGCGATGACGCCGGCGACCGCGCCGGACGGCGGGAAGGAGCGCAGCCGGCCCGTGAGCGGGTCGGTGAGCTGGAGGTGCGGGAAGTACAGGCCGGCGTGGTTTCCGCGTACGGCGTCGAAGGCGGCGAGCCCGGCGCGTGCGGAGTCGACGCTGACCCAGGTGCTCGGCGCGTCGACCAGCAGGAAGATCCGGCGCTCGGCACACAGCCGCTGGGCGGCGGAGATAACGGTGAGCGCGTCCTCGGTCTTCTCGTACGCCGCGAGCTCGGGCAGCGCCAGCAGGTTGACGTCGGCGACGCCGCGCAGCGCCTGGATGCCGGTCTTGTCGCCCTCGGAGCCGATGAGGTCGCGCGGGCCGGGTGCCGCGCCGTCCTCGCCGCCCTCCAGCGGGAAGACGGGCGGGTTGACGGAGGCTTCCAGGCCCAGGTCGTTGGCGCACTCGCCGAGGAAGCGGACGACGTCCTCGGGGTCGGTGGAGCCGGCGACGACCTGGATACGGCGGCCGAAGGCGGTGACCTCGGCGCCCGCGAAGGCGTGCTTGCCGGGCGCGTCGGGCAGGGCGCGCAGCTTGCGCTCCAGGAGCAGCGCCAACTCGGCCACGGAGCACGGGGCTTCGCCGTCGCAGTCGGGGTCGTAGAGCTTGAACTCGCGCTCGACCTCGCCGATCTTGACGGTCAGGTCGACTTCCAGGTTCGGCAGTTCGTCGCCGAAGGGCTTGGAGACGGTGCCGGACGGGTCGGGGCGGCCCTCGCCGACGACTTCGACGCGGATCAGTTTCGAGCCCGCGTTGATCACGGTCTGCGCGTAGCGGCCGTTCGCCGGGTCCATGGACAGGCCCGTGAAGCTCTCCCGGGCGTCGCCCTTGGCGTCGTAGACGCGCAGGTTGAACGTCTCGTCGGGGCACGGCGTGTCGTGGTCGACGGCGACCCGCAGGCCGTTGCCCCAGACGCCGGGCTCCTTGGCGTGCACCTCGAGGACCGGGCCCTCGCTGTGGCCCTCGGTGGACTTGAGGGTGACGCAGGCGGCCTTGCCGCTGCCGGCCTTGGCGACACGGACGATCACCGCGACGGTGCCGCCGTTGCCGAAGAACTGGTGGACCGCGTAGCCGACGGCGCTCTGCGCGCTCAGGCCGCCGAAGCGGCGCTCGAACTCCGTGAAGCTGGTGACGCGTACCGGCTCGTTGAGCGGACCCCGTCGGGTGTGGCCCACAAAGGCCGTCACGGACGTGGTCAAGGTCGAGATCGTGCGGGTGCTGCTGGGAAGTTCTTCGACGTAGACGCCGGGATACGTCGGCTTGGCGGCGCTGAGAGCGCTCATCGGCATTCCCCCTCCTACTCCCTGTCTCGGGTACCGGACAAAGGCACCAAGAGATGGCAGAGGGAGGCATTCCCGACCCGGCGCACGAAAACGCCACCCACAAGGGCGACGTCAACACGTGCACCGCACCAGTTTCCCCCGTCATCACCGTGGGCGATCGACCGCACGGCTCAAGCAGCGCGCTTGTGACTCCTGATGCTCAAGTGCTCAACCCACCTTGGTGTGTTCGAAGTTGACCGAGCAAGGCGGCTTCAGGCCAGCCAGGCAGGGGGTTTGGTGAAGGCGCCTTCCCTGCATCCGCACATCGCACCTGCGCGCCCCGGCCAGCTGGTTCACATTTCCTACACAGGGGGTGCCGAGGCGAAGCACCCGGCAAGCCCGACCCCTCGACGGAAAGCCCTTTCTCGCACCGTTCGACTGGTCGTACGTTCGTGCGACCTCCGCGAGTTGCGCACAACGTGCCATGGCTGGTTTTCCGGGGGTGACGCGAACCCGCCGCACCGACGTCTACCCGCATAGGGCCGGTGAAATCTCACCGCCATGTCTTGACATACGGCCGAAACGATTCGTAACTTGGCCGATCATTTAGATGCATGAAGAGAGTTCACGTATGTGAATTCCATGGAACAACCACGGAGTGTGCCCATGCGGGATCGCCGACGAAGTCGCCGCCCGGCCGCCCTGCTCGTCGCCGCGACTCTCGCATTCGGAACGGCCGCATGTGGCTCCGGTTCCGGCAGCGCGGGCAGCGACGACCCGAACACGCTGGAGGTGTGGACCCGGAGCAACCCGGACGCCGCCGCCACCTACGACCGCGTGTTCGCCGCGTTCACCAAGAAGACCGGGATCAAGATCGACTACCAGCCGGTCATCAACTTCGACCAGCAGCTCCAGAGCCGGGCGTCCACCAAGGACCTCCCGGACGTCATGATCAACGACACGGCGCTGATGGGCAGTTACCAGAGCCAGGGCCTGCTCGAGCCCATCGACCCCGCGACGATGGCGGGCGGCCACCAGATCACCGACAAGTCCTGGTCCTCCACCGTGGGCATCGACGGCAAGCACTACGGCATCCCGTACTCCCGTCAGGCCCAGACCTTGATGATCCGCACGGACTGGCTGAAGAAGCTGGGCCTGAAGGCGCCCACGACCTGGCAGGAGATGCTCTCCGTCGCCAAGGCCTTCGCCACCGAGGACCCGGACGGCGACGGCAAGGCCGACACCTACGGCATGGTCGCGCCGGGCAGCGCCCAGAACGGCTATGCCGCCTGGTGGGGCGCGAGCTTCCTGTGGCAGGGCGGCGCGGAGATCATCGAGCCGGACGGCAGGGGCACCTACCGGCCCGCCATGGATTCGGCGGCGGCCGTGAACACCGTGACCTGGATGAAGAACAACCTCTTCTGCGGTGACAACGGTGTCACCCAGCCCGGCGCCCTGACCGCCATCACCTCGACGGCCACCAACTTCCAGGACGGCAACGCCGGGATGTACATGACCGGCCCCTACAACATCGTCACCTTCGACCAGACCCTCGGCAAGGACAAGTACGAAGTGACCCCGGCGCCCGCGGGCCCGGCCGGCGGCGATGTGCTGGCCGACGGCGAGAACGTCTACTTCGGCGCCAAGACCGGGAAGACGAAGCAGGAGCAGGCGCTGGCCGCGTTCCTGATCTCGCCCGAGGGCCAGAAGATCGCCATGACCAGCGTCGACGGCCACCAGCCCGTCGTGCGCATCCCCGTGAACTCCACGCTGGACGCGGCGAAGGTCCGTGGCGACGCCCGCTGGAGCGTCGTACAGAAGGCGTACGAGGACGCCTCCCAGCAGTTCCCGAACGCGCCGGACTTCGCGCCGATCAAGCAGGACACCGCCGACGCGCTCAACTCGATCTTCACCTACTGCGGCGGCGACGTCCGCTCCCAGCTGGGGGAGCTGAACGAGACCCTCGCCGGTGACCTCAAGGACCAGGACCTGTTGAAATGACCGCTCCCGTGACCACCCCCGCGGCGCGCAGGGCCTCCGGCGTCTTCAGCGTCTTCAGCGCCTTCAACGTCTTCAGCAAGAAGGCCGTCGTCCCCTGGCTCTTCCTGGCGCCGGGGCTGCTGCTCGCTCTCGTCTTCAAGTTCTGGCCGATGGCCAAGGGCATCTGGCTGAGCTTCTTCGACGTACGGCCCTTCCTCGGCGACCAGTGGATCGGCCTCGACAACTACACCCGGGTCCTGACCGACCACCGCTTCCAGGACGCCATCGGGCACACCCTGATCCTTGGCCTCGGCCAGTCGCTCGGCGCCATCCTGCTCGGCTTCGTCCTCGCCCTGCTCCTGGAAGGCCAGGCCCGCTCGCTGAAGATCATCCGGACCGCCGTCTTCCTGCCCGCGGTCACCGCGACCGCGGTCGTCGGTGAGCTGTGGCGGCTGATGTACTACCCGACCTCCGACGGCCTCCTCAACAGCGGCCTGCACCTGCTCGGATTCGGGCCGGTGCAGTTCCTCGACAACCCCGGCATCGCGCTGTACTCGACGATGGCCATGGGCATCTGGATCTGGGCCCCGTACAACATGGTGATCATCCTCGCCGGTCTGGCGGGCGTGGACCGCACGCTGTACGAGGCGGCGGCGATGGACGGCGTCTCGCTGTGGCAGCGGCTGCGGTATGTGACCCTGCCCGCGATCCGCCCCGCCCTGGGCATCGTGTTGACTCTCGCCGCGATCCGCGGACTTCGGGTGTTCACCGAGGTCTACGTCCTCACCGGCGGCGGCCCGGCCGGGTCCACCGAGGTCTGGATGACCCGCGCCTACACCCTGGGCTTCACCCGCAACGACATCGGCGGCGCCTCCGCTGCCTCGGTCGTGCTGCTCTGCGTGACGCTGCTGCTCACCGTCACGGTCAACTACTTCCGCAAGAGGGGAGACGTGCGATGAGCGCCCCCGTCATCGAACCCGTCCGGCCGGCGGCACCCGGCACCCGGGCCGGGCGGAGCACCCGGGCCGGGCGGACCACGCCGGCCCGCTTCGACACCGCCCTCGGCTGGAGTGACCGGCCGGGCCTGGCCTGGACCTTCCGGATCCTGCTCTGCGCGATGGCCATCGGTATCTTCGCGGCGCCGTTCCTGACGATCCTCTCGGGTGCCTTCACCACGGACGCCAGCGGCTCCTCGCTGTCGTTCCTGCCGCACGACAGCACACTGCTGAACTTCAAGGTGGCCGGCGAGCGCGGCATCTGGGACTACTTCACCAACTCGCTCGTCATCGCGGGCGGCGGTCTGCTGCTCCAGCTCGTGGTCTGCACGCTCGCCGCGTACGCGCTGGCCCGGCACCGGTTCCGCGGCCAGGCGCTGATCCTGACCCTGTTCATGCTGACGATGATGCTCCCCGAGGAGGTCATCGCGATCCCGCTGTCGCTGGTCCTCGGTGACGTGCCGGTGGTCCACCTGGACCTCAAGGGCACGGTCTGGGGCGTCATCCTGCCGCTGGGCGCCTGGGGCTTCTCGGTGATGATGCTGACCGAGTTCATGCGGGACATCCCCACCGAGATCGAGGAGGCCGCCCGCCTCGACGGCGTCGGTGAGCTGAGGATGCTGGGGCAGGTCATCCTGCCGCTGTGCAAGCCCGCGCTCGGCGTGGCCGGTGTGCTCGGGTTCATCATGATCTGGGACCAGTACCTGCTGCCCCTGATCGCCGCCAAGGACCCCACCGATTACACGGTCACCGTCGCCCTGTCCATCCTGCGCACCGACCCCGAGGTCGGCTCCGGGGTGGTGCTGGCCGGTGCGGTCATCGCCCTGATCCCCAGTCTGATCGTCTATCTGCTCCTCCAGCGCTCGCTGGTCACCGGCATCGCCGCCGGGGCCACCAAGGGCTGAACCAACCCCCCACGTTTGAGGGAGACATGAAGTTCCAAGGAGTGCTGTTCTTCCCGGTGACGCCGTTCGCCGCGGACGGGTCACTGGACGAGGAACGGCTCGCCCAGCACATCGACAGCGGTGTCGCGGCCGGCGCGGGCGGCGTGTTCGTCGCCTGCGGCACCGGCGAGTTCCACGCGCTGACGCCCGACGAGATCGAACGGGCCACGCGGGTCGCCGTCGAGACGACCGCCGGACGCGTCCCCGTCCTGGCCGCGGCGGGCGGCCCGCCCCCGATCGCCCGCGACCATGCCGTCCGCGTCGAGCGCGCCGGCGCCGACGGCATCCTGCTGCTGCCGCCGTACCTGGTGACGGCGCCGCAACGGGGTCTGGTGCGGTACGTCGAGGAGGTCACCGCCACGACCGACCTGCCGGTGATCTTCTACCAACGCGGCACCGCCCGCCTCACCGAGACCACGGCGGCCGAGATCGCCGCCCTGCCCAAGGTCGTCGGCCTCAAGGACGGCCTCGGCGACATCGAGCGGATGCACCGCATCGTCCGGGCCGTGCGCGCCGTACCGGGCGCCGAGGACTTCCAGTTCTTCAACGGCCTGCCCACCGCCGAGATGACCGCGCCCGCCTATCGCGGCATCGGCGTCGACCTCTACTCCTCGGCCGTGTTCGCCTTCGCCCCGGAGATCGCGCTGGCCTTCCACCGGGCACTGGCCGAAGGCGACGAGGCGACGGTCGGCACGCTCCTCGACGAGTTCTACGGCCCCCTCGTCGAACTCCGCGACGAAGTTCCCGGATACGCCGTGGCGCTGGTCAAGGCCGGGGTGACGCTGCGCGGCCTGGACGTCGGCGGCGTACGTGCGCCGCTGCTCGACCTCGCGCCGGAGCATGTCGCCCGGCTGGCGAAACTCATCGACCACGGCCTGGAGGCGGTCCGCGCATGAGCCCCACCGTCGGCACCCGGATCCGCGAGCTGATCGTCACCCCGATCGCCTTTCGCGACCCGCCCCTGCTCAACTCGGGCGGCGTCCACGAGCCGCTCGCCCTGCGTGTCATCCTCCAACTCGTCCTGGAGGACGGCACGGTCGGCCTCGGCGAGTCGCCGGGCGGCACCGCCCGCCTGGAGCGACTTCAGGCGGCCGCGAAGGTAGTCGTCGGCATGGACGTCTTCGACACGACCGCCGTCGCGGCCGCGATCGACGCCGACCTGCTGCCCACGGTGCCCAGCTCCCACGAACGCGGCTGGACCACCTCGGCGGTGGAGGTGGCCTGCCTCGACGCGCAGGGCAAGCTGCTCGGCCGTCCGGTGAGCGATCTGCTCGGCGGGAAGGTCCGCGACTCGGTGCCCTTCGCCGCGTACCTCTTCTACAAGTGGGCCGAACACCCCGCCCTCGACGGCCGCCCGGCGATCGGCGACGACTGGGGCGAGGCGCTCGACCCGGCCGGGATCGTCGAGCAGGCCCGGCTGATGCAACAGCGGTACGGTTTCCGCTCGTTCAAGCTCAAGGGCGGTGTCTTCCCGCCCGACGAGGAGATCGCCGCGATCAGGGCGCTGGCGGAGGCCTTCCCCGGGCAACCGTTGCGCCTTGACCCCAACACCGCCTGGACGGTGGAGACTTCGCGGTACGTCGCCCGCGAGCTGGACGGCGTACTGGAGTACCTGGAGGACCCGACCGCGACGATCCCCGGCATGGCGGAGGTGGCGAAGGACTCGCCGCTCCCCCTCGCCACCAACATGTGCGTGATCGCCTGGGAGCACCTGAAGCCCGCGATCGAGCAGAACGCGATCCAGGTGCTCCTCACCGACCACCACTACTGGGGCGGACTGCGCCGCACCCGTGAACTGGCCGCGGTCGGCGAGGCGTTCGGCATCGCCCTGTCCATGCATTCCAACTCACACCTGGGCATCAGCCTCGCCGCCATGACCCACGTGGGTGCGGCCATCCCCCACCTCGACCACTCCTGCGACACGCACTGCCCGTGGAACTCGGCCGACGACGTGATCGTCCCCGGTGCGCTTCGGCTGCGCGACGGGGCGGTCGAGGTCCCCACCGGCCCGGGCCTCGGCGTGCAGCTCGACCAAGATGCCCTGGAGCGGCTGCACCGGCTGTACATCGACTCGGGGGTGCGCTCCCGCGACGACACCGGGTACATGCGTCGGATCCACCCGGACTACGAACCGCGGCTGCCGCGCTGGTGACGGCCGGAGGCTTACGGCGACGGCAGGGTGCGGCCCAGCAGATCCAGCAGGGCCGCCCAGTGCCGTTCCGTCGCCTCGGCGTCGTACATCGCGGTGTCCGCCTGGGTGAAGCCGTGGTGGGCGCCGGGGTAGACCTCGCCGCGATGGCGGACGCCGGCCGCGGTGAGGGCCTTGTCGAGGCGGTCGATCTGCTCGGCCGGGTTGGTCGAGTCCCGGTCGGCGTGGCCGAAGTAGAGCTCGGCGGTGATGCGGTCGGCGAGCAGGTGCGGGCTGTCCGGGGCATCCGTCGCGAGGTACGCCCCGTGGAAGCAGGCCGCGGCCGCCACTCGGTCCGGATGGGTCCCGGCGGTGCGCAGGGCCAGGGCGGCGCCCATGCAGTAACCGGTGACGCCCACGGGGCCGTCGACCGTGAGCGGAGAGTCAGCGAGCCAGTCGAGGTAGACCCCGGCGTCCCGCACGGCAGCCTCGGGGGTGAGGGTTTGCGCGGCCGGGCGCAGGCTCTGGATGATCTCCGGTCGCTCGGCCGGGTTGATGAACTCGGGCAACTCCACGACGGGCGCCGGGCCGTGGCGGTAGAAGACATTGGGGACCAGGACGGTGTACCCGGCGGAGGCGAGCCGGTCCGCCATCTTCTTCAGATGCGGGCGGAGGCCGAAGGCGTCCATGTACATCAGGACGGCGGGGTACGGGGACTTGCCGTCCGGATGCGCCAGGTAGGCGTCGGTAATTCCGTCCGGGGTGGGGACGGCGACGAGTGTTCCCTGCACGGTGGCCTCAGTTCTCGATGGTCGTGGCATCGATCAGTTCCTTGACGCGGTCCGCGGAGACCGGGACACCCGGCGTCTCGAAGAACCAGCGCTGCGCCTGCTCCTGGCTCAGCCCCTCGGGCCGCGCCGCCATGTACGGCTGCACGTAGACCGGCGTGCCGGGCTCGCTGCGCCGGCTGTCGGCGAGCGTCCCTATGTCCACGGCGTCGTAGCCGAGGGTGTCCAGCAGCCGGGCCACCTCGGCCTTGGCCCCGGGGTCGTCGCCCGCGATGGGCAGGGCACTCCGGTCGGGGGCGCCGGAGGGCCGGGCGGAGGTCGCCAGCCGTCGGAAGTCGATGTTGTTGAACGCCTTCACCACGCGTGAGCCGGGCAGCTGCCGCTGGACCAGGGCGCTGGAGGTCAGCTCACCCGAGTCCAGCGCGGCGACCCGGCCGTCGCGGTCCGGGTAGTAGTTCATCGTGTCGATCACGGTCTTTCCGGCAAGGGCGGCGACCGGGAGGAGGTCGTAGGCCTTCAGCGGGACGGTCGCCACCACGAGATCGCCGGCCTGCGCGGCCTCCTCGGGCGTGGCTGCCCGTCCGTGCTCGCCGAGTTCGGCGACGAGGTCGGCGAGGGTCTCGGGGCCGCGCGAGTTGCTCAGGACGACGTCGAGTCCGGCGGCGACGGCGAGGCGGGCCACCGCGCTGCCGATCATGCCGCTGCCGATGAGTCCGAGGATCTTGGTCACGGTGTACGTGCCTCCGTCACTGCAAAAGAGCCGGTGAAGTGGAGTTTCGTATGTGAAACTCAGTGTCACGTTAGTGATCGAGTGCCGGAACTGCAAGTGAGGGTGGGCGACCGGATAGGGTCACGAGGTGAGCGCAGCAGCACGTACACATACGAGAGACATCGCCCGGGCCGCCGTACGGGCCGAACTGGCCCAGGTGGCCTTCGAGTTGTTCCGGCGCGAGGGCTTCGAGAAGGTCACCCTCGACGACCTGGCCGCGGCGGCCGGAGTGTCCCGCAGTACGTTCCTGCGTTACTTCGGCACCAAGGAGGACGCCGTCCTCGGCGCCTTCGACGCCCACGGCGACCAGGCCGCGGACGCCCTTCGGGCCCGGCCCGCCGACGAGGACGACTGGACGGCGCTGCGGCGCGCGCTGGACACCGTCATCGAGCGCTACCGCGAGGATCCGGCGCGTGCCCTCGCGACGACCCGGCTCGTGCGGGAGACCCCCGCCCTCTGCGCGCGGCAACTGGAGAAGCAGCACGGCTGGCGCCCCGCTCTGGCCCGGGCCCTCGCGGAACGCGCCGGTTCCACGGAGCCGGCGACACTCGCCCAGACCGTACGGGCCGCCGCCGCCCTGGACTGCCTGAACGTCGCGCTGGACCACTGGACCGCCTCCGAGGGCGCCCTCGACCTCGTGGAGCTCCTGGACGAGGCCTTCGCGGCACTGGAACACCGGTAGCGGCACCGAAGGACGCCCAAGGGCGTTCGACGCCCCATAAGGTGACCCCCGACCGCACGACAGGAGGGGTGAGGGCGTGGGCATGGACGGCTCGACAGGCGTGTTGGTGACCGGCGGCAGCGGGTTCGTCGGAAGCCATCTGGTCAAGCGGCTTCTGGAGCGCGGGTACCGGGTCCATGCCACCGTGCGCAGCACGGCCGACACGGCGAAGGCACGGCCCCTGCGGGAGATGCAGGAGGCACACCCCGGCCAACTGTCCTTGTTCGAGGCGGACTTGCTGAAGGAGGGCTCCTTCGACGAGGCGATGACCGGCTGCCGGGTGGTGTTCCATGTGGCGTCGCCGTTCCGCATGCCGGAGAAGATCAAGGACGGCCGCCGGGACATGGTCGACCCGGCCCTGCTCGGCACGCGCAACGTGCTGGCGGCCATCGAGCGGACGCCCACGGTCGAGAAGCTCGTACTCACCTCCACCGTGGGCGCGATCTTCGGGGACTACACGGACGTCCTGGCCATGGACGACACGGTGCTGTCGGAGCGGTACTTCAACACCACCAGCACGGTCGAGAGCAACCCGTACCACTACGCCAAGACGGTCGCGGAACGCGCGGCCTGGGACGCGGAGGCCGCCCAGGGCCGCTGGCGGATGGTGTCGATCAACCCCGGGCTGATCCTGGGCCCTTCCCTCACCCCCGCCTCGGAGTCCGGCAGCCTGTTTCTGCTGGAAGAGCTCTTCAAGGGTTACTTCTTCTACGGCGCGCCGGACTTCAGCTTCACCACGGCGGATGTGCGCGAGGTGGCCGACGCGCACATCGCGGCCGCGGAGAACCCGGACGCGAAGGGCCGTTACATCGTCGCCGCCCGAACCATGACGTCCTTCCACGAGATGTCCCGCATCATCCGGACCCGGTACCCACGCGACCTCCGCCTCCCGCGCACCGCGCTCCCGCACTGGCCGGTACGCGTCCTGGGCCCGGCCTTCGGGCTGACCCAGGACTACATCCGCAAGCACCTCGGCATCCGCTTCCGGGTGGACAACAGCCGGAGCGTGAACGAACTGGGCGTCACCTACCGCCCGATCGAGCAGACGGTCCTGGACCACTACGAGGCGTGGCGGAGTCAGCGCAGCGCGAAGTGAAACCGGTGTCCCCGCCCCCGAAGCGTCGAAGGTCACAAAAACGTATCGGACATTTCACATGTCAACCTTCACGCGAGGCACACAAGTTGGCTAGGTTACGCCTCAGGCCGCACGACGACCTCCGGCGAACCCCGCCGGGACGCGCGGCCTCCGCCGAGTCCGGTACGCCCGTAGGGGTTCACCGGAGCCGGGGACCCAACCGAAAATCGGGGTGAATCGGCCCAACTGCCCTTCGGGGCCAGGGCCGTAGGGCACACCTTCCGGAACCGTCCGCCCGAACCCTCCCCCAGAGCATGAACGGCCTGGGGGGACCCCCACCGCTAACTCGGTAGGCGGATTACGGAAGGAGTACGTCGCCCATGGCGCCGGAACGCACCGCACGTCCGGGGGCTTTGAGCCTCCCCGGCATGCGCAATTCCGCACTCGCGTCGGCGGCCCTCACCTCGGTGGCACTGCTCGCCCAGACAGCCAACGCCGCCCCCTCCCTCGGGGACGAGACACCGAGCCGCGAGGAGGTCAGCCGACGGGTCAACTCCCTCTACGACCGGGCCGAGTCCGACACGGGAACCTTCAACGCCACCCGCGCCGCGACGACGGGACCACGCAAGCGTGCCGACCGGCCGACGGACGCCGGACGCGCTGCGGCCGCCGCGGCCCCGGGCGACGAGGGCAGGCGCAGCGACCCCGCTCTCGACGACGTCGCCCGGCAGTGGTTCGACATGGCCCGCTCGAAGCTGGGCCCGACTGTTCCGGCAGCGCTGCCCGCCGCCAGAATGCCGGAGCGCCCAGCTGAGACGCGGCGCGCCCGCCCGGCCGAGCGTGCGGGGGAAGGTCTCGCCGACCGTGGACGGGAGGCGTCCGGCCGCACCGCGCTGGAGTTGCCCGCCGCGCCGGTCGCCGAGCTGACGTCCGGCCCGGCCACGGGGGCGGCTCCCGTGGCGGAGCTGACCGCAGGCCCGATCGCCGCCCTGCCGGCTGCCTCGGAGGCACCGCAGGAGACCACGCGGACCGACTGGAGCACCCAGTCGGCCCTCGCCCTGCCCGCCCCGACCACCGCACCGGCACTCGAACCGGCGACCGTAGCGGCGCTCGAACCGGAGGCCGATCCGCAGCAGCGGGCCTCCCTTCGGGCCGCCAAGGAGCAGAACCAGCGCAAGCTCACCAAGGCACGGGAGTTGCTGTCCCCGTACACCGCGCGGCAGAGCACGCCGCTCGCGGCGATCGGGACCCTGCCCACCGCGGACACGTGGAGTGCTCCGCCGACCGAGGTCCAGCCCTCGGCCGAGGCGCAGTGGCAGGCACTGCAAGCGCAATCCGCAGCCGACCTCACCACGGTCCCGCCCGGCACGGCGGCCCGGCCCACCACGACGGGCCCCGCCGTCGACGCCCTCGCGAGCGTCCACACCTTCACGGGCCTCGACACCCCCGCGGCCGGCGCCACCGGCCAGGCCCTCGACCTGGGCACCGCCCTCACCTCGACGGCGCCGCAGGACACGCGAGCCGTGCGGGCCCTGGACTTCGCCCGCGCCCAGTTGGGCAAGCCCTGCGTCTGGGGCACGACGGGCCCGGGCGCCTACGACGGTCCCGGCCTCACCCAGGCCGCCTGGAAGGCCGCCGGCATCACACTCCCCCGCACTGCACAGGAGCAGGCGACCGCCGGCCAGGGAATCGCCCTCCCCTACCTCGAACCCGGCGACCTGGTCCTCTTCCACATCGGTCACGTCGGTATCTACTCCGGAAACGGCATGATGATCCACGCCCCTGGGCCCGGGGCAGCCATCCGCGAGGAGTCGATCCACTACGCGGGGGAGTCGGCGATCCACAGCGCGATACGACCTGCCTGAGCCGTCCGTTCGCCGCCAACGACCCCGTCTCCCGCGAGGCGGGGTTTTTGGCGCACCCGTTTTGGCGCACCCGTTTTTGACGCACCCGTCTTGATGCCCCCTTGCACCTCGGCTTTGTCGATACGTCCTGACAAACCCATTGACATCACCTGCGAGCAGCCGCATAGTACCTGCCACTAGAGCGCGCTAGTGAAGCGCTCCAGTCGGTATCCAACGGGCGGTACCCGTGAACCTCCCCCCACCTGAGAACCCGCCCCGACCAGCACAGCGAGGTGCATGGGACATGCGCAGACACCATCGAGCCGCGACACTGACCGCTGCCGCTCTGGCCGCCGGCCTCTTCGCCGCGGGTTGCTCCAGCAGCTCCGGCGGGAAGGCGTCCGAGGAGGGCTCCGGGGACGCTTCGGCGGGCAAGGCCACCACGCCCCGGATGACCGTGGCCATGATCACCCACGCGGCCCCCGGTGACACCTTCTGGGACCTGATCCGCAAGGGGGCCGAAGCCGCCGCCGCGAAGGACAACGTCAAGCTCGTCTACTCCAGCGACCCCAGCGCGGGCAACCAGGCCAACCTGGTGCAGAACGCCATCGACCAGAAGGTCGACGGCATCGCCCTCACCGCGGCCAAGCCGAGCGCCATGAAGGCGGTGGTGGCCAAGGCCACGTCGGCCGGCATCCCGGTCGTCGGCTTCAACTCCGGCCTGGACAACTGGAAGGACCTCGGCATGCTCGAGTACTTCGGGCAGGACGAGAACATCGCCGGTGAGGCCTTCGGTGAGCGGCTCAACGACACGGGCGCCAAGCACGCCCTCTGCGTCATCCAGGAGCAGGGCCATGTCGCACTGGAGGCCCGCTGTGCCGGTCTGAAGAAGGGGTTCAAGGGCAAGACGGACATCCTCTACGTCAACGGCACCGACATGCCGTCCGTGAAGTCGACGATCACCGCCAAGCTCCAGCAGGACTCCTCCATCGACCAGGTGGTCACCCTAGGAGCGCCGTTCGCGCTGACCGCGGTGCAGTCGGTGGCCGACACGGGCGGCAAGGCCAAGGTCGCTACCTTCGACCTCAACAAGGAGCTGGTCACGGCCGTCCAGGACGGCAAGGTCGAGTTCGCCGTCGACCAACAGCCCTACCTTCAGGGCTACTTGGCGGTCGACTCGCTGTGGCTGTACAAGACCAACGGAAACTTCAGCGGCGGCGGCACCGCTCCGGTGCTGACCGGGCCCGCGTTCATCACCAAGGACAACGTCGACGCGGTCGCGGAGTTCGCGGCCAAGGGCACGCGCTAGGCGCGCACCTGGACAGGCGGGGTCGGCCGTGGCCGCGACGGGGCGCGGCCGACCTCGCCGCTGTTCGTCATCGGGCCGGTTCCTGCGGGGCCGGCCCGCTTGTGCCCCGGATGACGAGCTTGGGGTCCAGGACGGCCTCGCGGGGCTCCAGTTCCGGGTTCTCCAGCCGGTCCACCGCGAAGCGGACCGCGTTCTCGGCCATGAGGACCGCGTCCTGGCGGACGGTGGTGAGGCCGATCGGCATCAGGTGGGAGAGATGACTGTCGTCGTAGCCGACCACGGACATGTCGCGCGGGACCTCGACTCCCGCCCGGGTCAGGGTCATCAACAGGCCCATCGCACAGCGGTCGTTGCCCGCGAGGACCGCCGTCGGCAGGGGCAGCCCCCGGTCGCGCTCGGCCAGCAGCAGGCGACCTGTCTCGATGCCCGACTCCTCGGTGTGCGCGCCGGGGATGACCCGCTGCTCGGCCTCCAGCCTGTGCCTGCGCATCGCGGCCCGGTACGCGCGCCGCCGCTCGGCCGAGCCGGGGCCGCGCCCGCCGTCGATGTGCACGATGCGGCGGTGGCCCAGTTCCACGAGATGGTCCATGGCCTGACGCACGCCCTTGCCCTCGGCGCTGTGCACGAAGTCCACGCGGGCACCTGGGGCGCGACGGGCCACCGAGACGGTCGCCGCACGGTGCCCGAGTTCGTCGAGGTAGGCCGGCTCGGCGTCGGGGGCGAGCAGGATCAGCCCCTCGCACCGGTGGCTGAGCAGAGCCTCGATCGCCTTGGCCTCGCCGCGGCCCGGGGTGGTTCCGGAGAGCAGCACGTCGTAGCCGAGCCGTTCGGCCT
Source organism: Streptomyces cyaneus (assembly GCF_004028635.1). Taxonomy (GTDB): domain Bacteria; phylum Actinomycetota; class Actinomycetes; order Streptomycetales; family Streptomycetaceae; genus Streptomyces; species Streptomyces cyaneus. Next base: position 1,028,751 of record NZ_RQJW01000003.1, read on the forward strand.
CCGGGTAGATGCCCTCGATGAGGTCCGTGTGGAAGATCTGGTGCACGATGAACATCACGCCGAGCGTGCGGCTGCGGCCACGCGCGAGCAGTCGCGCCGCGCTGTCGGGTCGGTAGCCGATCTCGTCGGCGACCCGCAGGACCCGCTCACGGGTCTCCTGGCTCGCACCCGGCTGGTTGCGGAAGATGATCGAGACGAGCGCTCGGGACACGCCCGCCTTCCCGGCGACGTCCGCCATCGTGGGCCGTTGCCTGCCCGATGCATCCACCTGTGAACCCACCCTTCGACGCGGATCACCTTAGCCGGGTCCCGAAATCTCCTGGCAACAAGCTATTGACATGACATTTGGACCAGGGTCATCGTACTCGCACTAGAGCGCGCTAGTAGAGCGCGACAGATGATCTGTGGATACGTCCCCTGACGCCCGTCCCCTCCCCGAAGGACATGTCATGGCAACGGCGCCAACCTCGCTCCGCACCACCGCGGGCAACCTGTGCCTGGGCTCGGCCCCCGACTCCTGGGGTGTCTGGTTCCCCGAGGACGACCAGCAGGTCCCGTACACCCGCTTCCTCGACGAGCTGGCCCGGGCGGGTTACCGGTGGCTGGAGCTCGGGCCGTACGGCTACCTCCCCACCGACCCTGCCGTCCTCGCCGAGGAACTCGCCGTGCGCGATCTCAAGGTCTCCGGTGGCACCGCCTTCGGCGCTCTGCACCGGCCCGAGGCATGGGACGGGATGCTCGCCCATGTCCGCCAGGTCGCGGAGCTGACCGCCGCCGCGGGCGCCCGTCACCTCGTCCTCATCCCGCCCATGTACCGGGACGAGAAGACCGGCGCGTTCACCGAGTCGCCGGAGCTGACCGCCGAGCAGTGGGCGGGCTTCGGCAAGGCCGCCGACCGGCTCGGCAAACTGCTCCTCGACGAGTACGACGTACGCCTCGTCGTGCACCCGCACGCCGACAGCCACATCCAGACCCAGCCGGAGATCGAGCGCCTCCTCAACGAGTCCGACTCCCGCTACACCAACCTGTGCCTGGACACCGGGCACGTCGCCTACGGCGGCGGCGACAACATCGATCTGATCCGGCGCTTCGGCGAGCGCGTCGGGTACGTGCACATCAAGCAGATGGACCCGCGGATCCTCGCCCAGGTCGCCGCGGAGGACCTGTCGTTCGGCGAGGCCGTCAAGCGCGGCGTGTGCGTCTCGCCCCCGGCCGGCGTGCCCAAGCCGGCCGATGTGGTGGCCGAGCTCGCCCAGCTGGACGCCGAGTTGTTCGTGATCGTCGAGCAGGACCTGTACCCCTGCGCACCGGACGTACCGCTCCCGATCGCCGTGAGTACCCGTGAGCACCTGGCGGGCTGCGGCCTGACGGGTACCCGGCGCCCGACGTTCACGACTCTCGACCGGTGAGGAGACGGCCCATGGACGTCAAGGAAGACGCGGCACAGACCCCCGCCCCCGTCACGGACGACGCCCCGCCGGCGGTCTCCCGCAGGCTGCGGCTCATCACCGTCATCGCCACCTTCGGCGGACTGCTCTTCGGCTACGACACCGGCGTCATCAACGGCGCCCTGCCCTACATGACCGACGATCTGGGCCTGACCGCGGTCACCGAGGGCATGGTCACCAGCTCGCTCCTCCTCGGTGCCGCGCTGGGCGCGGTGGTCGGCGGCCGGCTGTCGGACGCGCGCGGACGGCGCCGTACGATCCTCACCCTCGCGGTGCTCTTCTTCGTCGGCGCGCTCGGCTGCACGCTGGCGCCGACGACCGCGGTCATGGTCGTCGCCCGGTTCGTGCTCGGCCTCGCGGTCGGTGGCGCCTCGGTGACCGTGCCGGTCTATCTCGCGGAGGTCTCCCCCGCCGAGCGGCGCGGCGCGCTGGTCACCCGTAACGAACTCATGATCGTCAGCGGCCAGTTGCTGGCGTTCACCTCCAACGCGATCATCGCGCAGGTGGGCGGGGAGTCCGGCGGGGTGTGGCGCTGGATGCTGGTGATCGCCACCGTTCCGGCGGTCGTGCTCTGGTTCGGCATGCTCGTCATGCCGGAGAGCCCGCGCTGGCTGGCCTCCCAGACCCGCTTCACCGAGGCCCTGGACGTGCTCAAGCAGGTCAGGTCCCGGCAACGCGCCGAGGCCGAACTCGCGGAGGTGTCCGCGCTCGCCGTCAAGGAGGAGCAGGAGAAGCTCGGCGGCTGGCAGGACATGAAGTCCACCCCGTGGATACGCAAGCTCATGTTCATCGGCTTCGGCATCGCCATCGTGCAGCAGATCACCGGCGTCAACACGATCATGTACTACGGCACCCAGATCCTCACCGACGCCGGCTTCGCCTCGGACAGCGCGCTCACGGCGAACATCGCCAACGGCGTGATCTCGGTGCTGGCCACCTTCGTCGGCATCTGGCTGCTCGGCCGCGTCAACCGCCGCCCGATGCTGATGGTCGGCCAACTCGGCACCACCGTCGCCCTGTTGCTGATCGGCGTCTTCTCCCTGGTGCTGCCGTCCGGTGACGGCCGGGCTTACGCCGTGCTCGCCATGACCGTCACCTTCCTCGCCTTCCAGCAGGGCGCGATCTCGCCGGTGACCTGGCTGATGCTGTCGGAGATCTTCCCGATGCGGATGCGCGGCTTCGGCATGGGTGTCGCGGCCGTGGTGCTGTGGCTGACCAACTTCGTGATCGGGCTGGTCTTCCCGTCGCTGGTCTCCGGCATCGGGATCTCCAACACCTTCTTCCTGTTCGTGGTGGCGGGTGTCTTCTCGCTCGCTTTCGTGAGGCGCTACGTCCCTGAGACGAAGGGCCGCTCGCTGGAAACCCTCGAGGCGGAGCTCAAGGCCCGCTTCTCCTGAACCGCACGTTCTCGAAAGGAAGTCCCATGACTGTGCGTGTAGGTGTCATAGGCGTCGGCTGGATCGGCCAGGAACACATACGGCGCCTCACCGAGGTCGTGACCGGAGCCGAGGTCACCGCGGTCACCGACATCGACGCCGCGCGTGCCGAGGAGGCGGCGAGCAGGGTCGGCGCCCGAGCGGTCGCGAACGGTGCCGAGCTGATCGCGGCGGACGACGTCGATGCCGTCCTCGTGACCTCCTGGGGCCCCACCCACGCCGAACACGTGCTGAACGCCGTCGCCGCCGGCAAGCCCGTCTTCTGCGAGAAGCCGCTCGCCACGACGGCCGAGGACTGTCTGAGGATCGTCGAGGCCGAAATGGCGCACGGCCGCCGCCTGGTCCAGGTCGGCTTCATGCGCCGCTACGACGCCGGCTACCGGAAGATGAAGCAGGTCATCGACTCCGGTCGCATCGGTGAGCCGCTGATCGTGCACTGCGCCCACCGCAACCCGACCGTCCCGGAGTCCTACACGTCCTCCATGGCCGCCCTGGACACGGCGGTGCACGAGGTGGACGTGCTGCGCTGGCTGCTCGACGACGAGATCGTCTCCACCCAGGTGGTCACCCCGCGCGCCACGAGCAAGCGGTTCGCCCATCTCAAGGATCCGCAGATCATGCTCTTCGAGACCGCCAAGGGCGTGCGTATCGACCTGGAGGTCTTCGTCAACTGCCAGTACGGCTACGACATCCAGTGCGAGGCGGTCGGCGAGGAGGGGCTGGTCCGGCTGCCCGACCCGGCCTCGGTCGGCCTGCGCAGCGCGGGGCGGCACAGCACGGAGGTGCCCACGGACTGGGTGGGCCGCTTCGCGGACGCTTTCGACACCGAGTTCCGCGAGTGGATCGCGGGCGTCGCCGCCGGCAGCGAACCCACCGGTCCCTCGGCGTGGGACGGCTATGCCGCCACCGTCATCACCAGCGCGACCGTCGAGGCCCTGGAGTCGGGCCGCGTCGTCGCCACCGACCTCAAGCCCCGCCCCGCGCTCTACGGAGGTGCCGCGTGAAGATCGCCCTCGACCCGTACATGTTCCGCGCGCTCCCCATCGACGAGATGGTGCGCACGGTCGCCGAACTCGGCTACGAATACATCGAGTTGTCGCCCCGCGACGACTTCATGCCGTTCTTCCTGCACCCGCGCGCCGACGACGAGCGGATCGCGGAGCTGAAGAACTCGCTGCGCACGCACGGCGTTCAGCTGTCTTCGGTACTGCCGCTGTACAAGTGGTCCTCACCGGACGAGACCGAGCGGCAGTCAGCCGTCCGCTACTGGAAGCGGATGATCGAGATCGCCGCCGACCTCGAATGTCCGCTGATGAACTCGGAGTTCAACGGCCGCCCCGAGCGTGCCGCCGAGAGCGAGGCGGCCTTCTGGCGCTCGCTGGAGGAATTGCTCCCGGTGTTCGAGCGCGAAGGCATCGCTCTGAACCTGGAGGCGCACCCGGACGACTTCTGCGAGGAGAACACCCCCGCGGTCGACCTGGTCCGTGCGATCAACAAGCCGTGGGTGAACTACCTCTACTGCGCGCCGCACTCCTTCCACCTGTCGGGCGCGGACCCGAAGGCGGACATCGCGGCGATGATGCGCTACGCCGGCGACAAGCTCCAGCACGTGCACATCGCGGACTCCTTCAACCACAAGGGCTCCTCCGGCCTGCGCTACATCCTCAACCCGCCCGGCACCCCGGCCCGTATCCACCAGCACCTGGACATCGGGCAGGGCGAGGTCGACTGGGACGCCTTCTTCGGCACCCTGCGCGAGCTGAACTTCGACGGCGTCGCAACGGCCTGCGTCTTCGCCTGGGAGGAACGGGCCAGGGAGTCCTCGGCATTCATGTTGGACCGCATCCGCAAGGAGCTGGCCGCGTAGCGAGTAACAAGTAGCAAGTAGCCTGCCGCGTACGTACGTTCAGGCGGCCTTCAGGGCGAGTGGCAGTGCGCTCAGGCCGCTGAGGAAGTTGGAGTAGACGGGCTTCGCCGGGCCCGTCTGCTCCATCTCCGCCACCAGGTCACGCAGCCCTGTCAGTACGGCCCCGATCTCGGCCCGGGCCAGGTAGGCGCCGAGGCAGAAGTGAGGCCCGTAGGCGAAGGTGACGTGCTTGTTGGGCGTGCGGTCCAGGCGCAGTTCGCCGGGAGCGTCGAAGATCCTCTCGTCGTGGTTGGCGGAGGCGTTCCAGACGGTGACGATCTCCCCCGCCCTGACGGCTTGGCCGCCGATCTCGGTGTCGGTCGTGGCGGTGCGTCCCGAGTGCAGGGCGGGGGTCGTCCAGCGCAGGATCTCCTCGACGGCGGTGTCGATCCCGGCGTCGCCCCGCTTGAGGGCCTGCCACTGGTCGGGGTGCTCCAGCAGGGCGAGGGCGGCGCCCACCATGGAAAGGCGGGCCGTCTCGTCGCCGCCGAGGATCAGGCTGTAGCAGTTGAGCATGATCTCGTCGTCGTCCAGCGGCAGCCCGTTCACCTCGCTGCCCGCGAGCAGGGCGATGACGTCCGCGTGGCCGCTGTCACGCCGGTCGCGGGCCAGGTTGGCGAAGTAGAGCAGGATCTCGTTCTTGGCGATCCAGGCATCGGCGGCCGTGCTGTCCGCCTCGTGCGAGCCCAGCGCGGAGGACGTCAGGCTCAGCACGTAGGCCCGGTCGCGGTCGGGTACGCCGAGCAGGTCGCAGATGGCGCCGAGGGGTATGTCGGCCGCCACATCGGCGGCGAAGTCGCAGGTGCCCCTCTCCAGCGCGTCCCGCAGCAGCCGGGTCACCGTCCGCCGCACGCTCTCGACGATCGGTTCCAAGGCCCGCGGCGAGAACGCGGACATCAGGACGCGGCGCAGCCCGGCGTGCTTGGCCCCGTCGGTGATGGCAAGCATCCGGCCGGCCGCGGAGTCACCGCCGGCGAGCAGGGTCTCCAGGACGTTGCCGCCCTCGGAGGTGAAGCGTGCGCTGTCCCGGTACACGGAGGTGACATCGGCGTGCCGGGTCACCACCCAGAAGCCGGGGGCCGTGTCGGTGGCCGGGTTCCAGTGGACCGGCCGGTGTTCCCTCAAGTGGCGCCACACGGCGGACAGGTCGCTCTCGGCGTGCAGCCGCGGATCGGCCAGGTTCAGCGTGTCGAACTCTTCCGGTGCGATCGTCCGCCGCGTGGTCATCGCGTTTCCTCCCGTGTTTCCGCTGTTCCCTATGCGCCCATGGCCCGGATGAGGCTCTTCGGACGCATGTCGGTCCAGTGCTCCTCAACGTAGTCCAGGCACGACTGGCGGCCGGCGCCACCGTGGACGACGGTCCAGCCGGCCGGCACCTCGGCGAAGGCGGGCCACAGTGAGTGCTGGCCCTCGTCGTTCACCAGGACGTAGTGCTCGAGGGCGTCGTCGTCGAAGGGGTTGGTGGTCATGCGGAGTTCCTCCTGTGGGTGGGGTGGGGTGGGGCTGTGCTCAGTCGCCGGGCGAGCAAGGGTCCGATCCGGTCCAGTGGTCCGGGTCGGGTCATCTCGCCGTGGGCGCAGGGGATGTCGTGGTTGTCGACGCGGCCTCGCACGTACGGCTGCCAGGACGTATGGCGTTCCGGGTGCGCGTCGGGATCCTGGGCGGCGCTGAAGAACAGCAGGTCGCCGTCGTACAGCAGGGGGGCGAACTCCTCCAGCAGTCGCCGGTTGTTCGCCGTCACCTCGACCAGGGCCGCGAGTTCGGCGTCGTCGAGGCTGCCGGGGAGGTCGGGGACGCGGCGCACGAGCTCGGCGAACCCACTGTCTGTCAGTTCCACATCCCGCGGCGGCAGTTCCCGCCCCAGGATGGCGAGCAGGCTGCGCAGCACCGCCGGGCGGTCGGTGGGGCGGGGGCCCTGACTCGTCCATGCACCCGGGAAGGAGTCCAGCATCACCAGCAGCGCCACCCGTTCCCCGGCCGCCTGGAGCGTCGTGGCGACGGCGTGGGCGACTAGGCCGCCCATGGAGTAGCCGAGGAGGTGGTACGGGCCCTCGGGCTGGATCTCGCGGATGCGCGCCGTGTGTTCGGCGACCGTCTCGGCGAGGCTGTCCTGCCGCTTCTCCCCCGGCTCCAGTCCACAGGACTGCAGTCCGTACAGCGGGCGGTCGGCGTCCAGATGCCGGGTCAGCCCGGCGAAGCCCCAGGCCAGACCGGAGGCCGGCGGGAGGCAGAAGAGCGGCTCGCGGTCGCCGCGGGTGCGCAGCGGGAGGACGGTGGCGAGGGCTGCCGTACCGGTGTCCGTGCCCATGTCCGGGTCCGTGCCACCGGTCGTCCGGCGGGCGAGCGCGGCCACGGTCGGTGTCTCGAAGACCGCGAGCACGGGGAGTTCGGCGGCGAGTTCGGTCCGGATCCGGGTGGTCAGCCTGGGGACCAGGAGGGAGTGTCCGCCGAGGTCGAAGAAGCTGTCGTGGACGCCGATGCGGGCAGGGTCGAGTCCGAGGACTTCGGCGACGAGCGCGCGTAGCTTCTCCTCCGGCTCGGTGCGCGGAGCACTGCGGGTCGGGGTCGGGGCGCCGGGGGCGGGCAGGGCCGTGCGGTCCAGTTTGCCGCTGGCGGTGAGCGGCAGGGCGTCGAGGGCGACGATCGCCGAGGGGACCATGTGGGCGGGCAGAGTGCGGGCCAGGTGCGCGCGCAGTACGTCGGCTTCGGCGGCTCCTTGCGCGGCCGGTACGGCATAGGCGATCAGCTGCTGCTCGCCCCGTGCGTCCTCACGTACGGTGGCCGCCGCCTTGGTCACGGACGGATGAGTGGCCAACACGGCCTCGATCTCGCCGAGTTCGACGCGGAAGCCGCGGATCTTCACCTGGTGGTCGGCCCGGCCCAGGAAGCGCAGCTGTCCGTCGCGGTCGCGCACCGCGAGATCGCCGGTCCGGTACATGCGCTCCCCCGGCCCGCCGTACGGGTCCGCGACGAAGCGCTGCCCGGTCAGCCCGGGTCGGCCGAGGTAGCCGCGGGCCGGTCCGCCGCCCGCGATGTACACCTCGCCCGTCACCCCGTCGGGCACAGGCTGCAGGGCCTGGTCGAGGAGGCGGATGCGATTGCGTGCGAGGGGGCCGCCCAGGGGCGGCGAGCCCTCCTTGGGGTGGGGGTCGACGTCGGACTGCCAGGCGGTCGCGTAGATGGTGGCTTCGGTGGGCCCGTAGAAGTTGACGATCACGGCCTCGGGGAAGGCGGCTTGAAGGTCGGTGAGGAGCTGTTCGGGAATGGGCTCCCCGCCCAGCGCGATGACCCGAGGGGAGATCTCGGGTCGGTCGGCGACGACGGTAGCCGTCACCGAGGGCACCCCGCTGACCAGGGTCGCGTCCCGGCCGCCCGACGTCGTGAGTGCCAGCAGGTTCTCGACGATCTCGATACGGCCTCCGCACAGCAGCGGGGAGAAGATCTCGAACACCGACACGTCGAAGTTGAGCGAGGTGGAGAAGACCACCTTGGCCAGCCGCTCGGGGCCGAGCGCGGTGTGCGTCCACTCGACGAACTCGACGATGCTGCCGTGGGTCTCCGCGACGCCTTTGGGTCGGCCGGTGGAGCCGGAGGTGTAGATGACGCACGCGATGCTGTCGGGGTACGAGGGCGTTGCTGACATGTCCTCCTGACGTGCCATCACATCGCCCGTGAAGACCGGCGTTTCCCCGGGCAGCACCTTGGCCGTCTCGTCCGTGGCGAGCACGACGACCGGCCGGGCGTCCTCGACCATGTACGCGAGGCGCTCGCGCGGGTACGCCGGGTCGAGCGGCAGATAGGCGGCGCCGGACTTCAGCACGCCGAGAACGGCGACGACCAGCTCCGCCGTCCGGGGCAGCGCGATGCCGACGACCCGCTCGGGCCCGGCGCCCAGGGCCAGCAGCCGCCGGGCCAACTGCGCGGCCCGGTCGTCGAGTTCGCGGTACGTCAGCCGGACGCCGCCATCCAGCACGGCTTCCGCGTCCGGGGTGGCCGCGACCTGGGCCGCCCACAGGTCGGTGAGGGTGCGGGTCGCCGGGGCCGGTTCCGGACGCGGGTCCTCCTGGTGCCGGGCGAGTGCGACGCGGCCCAGCGGGAGTTCCGGGTCGGCCGCCATGGTCTCAAGGAGCCGTACGAGACGGTCGAGGGTGGCCTCGGCCCAGTCGGCGTCGAAGAGGTCGGGTCGGTAGGCGAGGCGGAAGCGCGGCCGGGGCCCCGGTACTGCCACCAGGGTCACCGGATAGTGGGTCGCGTCGCGCCCGCCCGTGCCCACGACCCGCATGCGGTCGTCGTCTGCCTCGCGCCGGTCCATCGGGTAGTTCTCGAACACGACCAGCGTGTCGAAGAGTTCGGGCACCCGGGCTGCCCGCTGGATGTCGGCGAGGCCCAGGTGCTGGTGGTCGAGCAGGCGGACGTATGCCTCCTGGACCCGCCGCAGCAGGGCGCTGAGCGGCTCGTCGGGGCGCAGTCGGATGCGAGTGGGGATGGTGTTGATGAACAGGCCGACCATCGACTCGACGCCCGGCAGTTCGGCGGGGCGGCCGGAGACGGTGGCGCCGAAGACGATGTCGTCGTGGCCTGTCGTGCGGCTCAGCAGGATCGCCCAGGCGCTCTGGACCAGGGTGTTCACGGTGACGCCGAGGCGGGCGGCCAGTGCGGCGAGGGCGGTGCCGGTCTCCGGTGCGAGCTCCGTGCGGGCCTGCGCCAGGTCGCCGGAACCGCGGCCGTCCGGGGCGTGCGGGGCGAGCCGGGTCGGCTGCGTCACTCCGGCCAGCGCCTGCCGCCAGGCGGCCTCGGCAGCCGTACGGTCCCGGCGGCCCAGCCAGTCCAGGAAGGTGCGGTAGGGCGGGGCGGGCGGCAGGGCGGCGGGGGCGCCGTCGGCCTCGTACAGGGCGAGGAGTTCGCGCAGCAGGACGGAGACCGACCAGCCGTCGAGCAGGATGTGGTGGTGGGTGATGAGCAGCCGGTACCGTCGCTCGCCGGTGCGGGCCAAGGTGCAGCGGAGCAGCGGGGGCGTGGCCGGGTCGAAGCCGCGGGCCAGGTCCTCGTCCAGCAGGTGGGCCCACTCCTGCTCGGTGTCGATGCCGGGGCCGGTCAGTTCGGCCTCGGTCCACGGCAGCGTGGCCCTGCGCGGCACTACCTGCACCGGCTGCCCGCCGCGCCGACGCCGGAACGCCGCCCTGAGCGTGGGATGCCGGTCCAGCAGCGCCTGGGCTGCGGCGCGCAGCCGGTCGGGGTCCACGGCGCCGTCGAGTTCGAAGACCAGCTGGACCAGATAGACGTCCCGGGCGGCCCGCTCGTGCTCGTACAGGGCGTGGAAGAGCAGGCCTTCCTGGAGCGGGGTCAGGGGCAGTACGTCGATCTGTGCGGCGGGCTGCGTGGTCATGTGCTCTCTTTCGGGTCGGGTCAGCCGTCGAGGCCCGCGGCGAGTTCGTCGAGTTCGTCCTGGGAGAGGACGTCCGCGGAGAGGGCCTCCGCGGAGAGGTCGTCCTCGGCAGGCGCGGTCTCCGGGAGGGCCGCGGCCCCCGATGCCCGCTCGGTGAGGGCGCTCAGCGCCACGAACCAGGCGTCGGCCAGGTCCCGTACCTCCGTCTCGGTCACCACCCCGTCCACCCACGACCAGTCGGCCACCAGCCGGGGCCCGTCGTCGGAGTCCTGGACGACGGCGTTGAGGTCGAGCACGTGCGCGGCGCCGAGACCGGGGTCGACACCGCTGCCGAGGGCGGAGGACTCGGGCGCGAAGGTCCACTCGCCCGTGCTGTCGGGTGCGGTGAACCGGCCCAGGTAGTTGAAGCCGATCTCGGGGGCGGGGTGCTCGGCCAGGCCGGGCGCCGTCTCGGGGTTGAGGTGGCGCAGGAGGCCGAAGCCGGCGCCGCGGTCGGGCAGTTCGCGCAGGCGCTCGCCCACGCGCCGGGCAGCGACCTCGGCGGCGGGGCCGGCGGTCAGCGCGTCGGTGAGGTCGAGTCCGGTCAGGTCGAGGTGGACCGGGTAGAGGGAGGTGAACCAGCCGACCGTGCGGGACAGGTCCAGGCCGGGCGCCAGTTCCTCGCGGCCGTGTCCCTCGACGTCGACGAGGACGTGCTCGGTGCCCTGCCGGTCCGCGACGGCCAGGGCGAGGCCGGTGAGCAGGACGTCCTGTGTACCGGTGCCGAAGGCGGACGGGACGCTGGTCAGGAGCGGGCCGGTGGCCTCGGGGGGCAGGGTGCGGCGCAGCGAGCGCGTGGTCGCGGCGGTGTCCCGGGCGGGGTCGAGCGGGCGGGCGCCCAGTGCGGTGCGCGGGGCGGCGAGCATACGGCGCCACAGGGCGGCCTCGGCGACCCGGGCGGGCCTGCGCGCCTCCTCACCGAGGAGCCCGGACCAGCGGCGGAACGACGTGCCGACCGGCGGGAGCTTCGCAGCGCGCCCCTCGGTGAGCGCCGACCAGGCGGACTCCAGGTCGGGCACGAGGATCCGCCAGGACACCCCGTCCACGGCCAGATGGTGGACGACGAGGAGCAGCCGTCCGGGGCGTTCCGGCCCGGCGTCGAACCACACCGCCCGGACCATCGCCCCGGCGGCCGGGTCGAGCAGCCCGACGGCCCGCTCGAACTCCTCGATCACCACCGCAGGGAGATCCTCACCGGCGTCCCTCCGGTCGAGCAGGGCTGCGGCGCGCACCCGGCCGACCGGACCGACGTCGAGTTCGCCGGACGGGGTGAGCCGGGCCCGGAGCATGTCGTGGTGGTCGATCAGGACCTGCAGCGCCTCGGTCAGGCGCGGCAGTCGGGCGCCCGCCGGGACGGTCAGGAGGACGGACTGGCTGAGCCGGTCGATCGGCCCGCCGCGCTCCAGCAGCCACCGCATCACGGGGGTGAGCGGCAGCGCGCCGACTCCGTCGTCCTGGGTGCGGCCCGCACCCACCGGGCCGCGGGCCACCGCGGCGAGGCCACTGACGGTCTGGTGCTCGAACACGTCCCGGGGAGTGATCACGACGCCGGCCTCGGCCGCCCGGCTCACCAGCCGGATCGAGGAGATGCTGTCCCCGCCGAGGGCGAAGAAGCCCTGGTCGAGCGGAACGCCCGACAGCTTGAGCAGATCGCGGAAGAGGTCGGCGAGGATCTGCTCGGCGGGCGTCGCGGGCTCCCGCTCCGTGGGCGTCCCGGTGGCGGTGGGGGCGGGCAGGGCCTTGCGGTCGAGCTTGCCGTTGGGGGTCAGCGGCAGGACGTCGAGGACGACGACGACCGACGGCACCATGTAGTCGGGCAGCGACCGCTCGGCGTGCCCGCGCAGCTCTGCCGGGTCGGGGGAGCCCGGGGCGCCCGGTACGACGTACGCCACCAGCCGCTCGTCGCGCACGACGACGACCGCCTGCGCCACCTCCGGGTGGGACGCGAGCGCCGCCTCGATCTCTCCGGGCTCGACGCGGAAGCCGCGGATCTTGACCTGGTCGTCGGCCCGGCCCGCGTACTCCAGCTCACCGTCGGCCGTCCAGCGCGCCAAGTCGCCCGTACGGTACATCCGTTGGCCCGGCTCCCCGAACGGGTCCGCCACGAACCGCCCGGCCGTCAGACCGGGCCGCCCCAGATAGCAGCGCGCCACACCGGCACCGGCGAGGTACAACTCGCCCACCACACCGGGCGGGACCGGCCGCAGCCAGGCGTCCAGCACATGGGCTCGCGTCCCGGTGACCGAGCGTCCGATGGGTGGCGCCTGGTCCCCGGAGAGCGGCACGCTGATCGTCGCGCACACCGTCGACTCGGTCGGACCGTAGGCGTTGGCCATGCGGCGGCCCGGCGCCCAGCGGGCGACCAGCTCCCCCGGGCACGCTTCGGCACCGACGACCAGGGTGCGCAGCTCGGGGAGGTCCCTGGTGGGGAGTGTCGCGAGCGCTGCGGGCGGGATGAGGGCGTGAGTGATGGACTCGTCCGTCAGCGTCCGCCCCAGCAGCTCGCCGACGAGGGGTCCGGTCTCGGTCGGGACCACCAGCGTCCCGCCCGCGGCGAACGCCATGAGCAGTTCCATCACCGACGCGTCGAACCCGGGCGCGGAGAACTGGAGCACCCTGGAGCGCCGGTCGAGGCCGAAGCGCTCGATCTGGGTCTGTGCCAGTGCCGCCAGCCCTCGGTTCTCGACGACGACGCCCTTCGGCACGCCGGTCGAGCCCGAGGTGTAGATGACGTAGGCGGCTTGCTGCGGGTCGTGGGCCGTCGGGAGGTCGCCGGGTACGCCGGTCGGCGCCAGGTCCCGCAGGACATGGGCCGGTCGGGCGTCTCCGAGCATGAAGTCGATCCGCTCACGCGGTAGACCCGGGTCCACCGGCAGGAAGGCCGCCCCGGTCAGGGCCACCGCGAGGATCGCGACGATCCGGTCCACGGAGCGCGGCATCAGTACGGCGACGACGTCGCCGGGACCGACCCCGCGTCCGGCCAGGACCCGCGCCAACCCCTCGGCGCGGGCGTTGAGTTCGGCGTACGACAGGTCGTTGAGCGCCGGGGCGTGCGGAGTTCGCCGTGCCTGGTCCCGGAAGAGCTCGGCGAGGGACGTCGGTCGCACCTCGTCCGACGTGGTGTTCCACTGGGCGATCCGCCGGAGTTCGGTGTCGTCGAGAAGGTCGAGGTCACCGATGCGCCGGTCTGGGTCGTCGGCGACGGCGGCCAGCAGGCGCACGAGCCGGCGGACGAGGTGCTGAGCCGTGTCGGGGTCGAACAGGTCGGTGCTGTACTCGGCGACGCCGTCGATGCCCGCGGTCGAGCCGTCGGCACGGCGGTGCTCGGTGAGGTACAGGGACAGGTCGAAGCGGGCGGCGCCGGTCTCGACGGGCTCGCGGGTGACGCGCAGGCCGGGCAGGGAGAGGGCGGGCTCGGTGGTGTGGCCGGTGAAGGCCAGCATGACCTGGAAGAGGGGGTGGCGGGCGAGGGACCGCTCGGGGCTGATGGCGTCCACGAGGAGGTCGAACGGCACGTCCTGGTGGGCGTAGGCGGCCAGGTCGAAGTCCCTGGTGCGGTCGAGGAGTTCGCGAAAGGTGGGGTTGCCCGAGGTGTCGGTGCGCAGGGTGAGGGTGTTGACGAAGAAGCCGACGAGGTCGTCGAGCCTGCCGTCGGTCCGCCCCGCGACGGGCGTGCCGATGGGGATGTCGGTGCCGGAACCGAGCCGGGTCAGCAGCGCGGCCAGCCCCGCCTGGAGCACCATGAACAGCGTGACGCGCGAGGAGGCGGCGAGGTCGGCCAGCCCGGCGTGCAGATCGCCGTCGAGGGCGAGGGCGACCCGGTCCCCTCGGCCACTGGGTTCGGCGGGCCTGGGGCGGTCGGCGGGGAGAGTCAGCTCCTCGGGGGCGCCGCTCAACGCCTCCTTCCAGTAGCGCGTCTGACGTGACATCAGACTGCCCGTCGCATCCTCTGGTCCGAGCAGCTCGCGCTGCCAGCAGGCGAAGTCGGCGTAGGTGACGGGCAGTTGCGGCCATTGCGGTGCGCGCCCTGCCGACCGTGCCTCGTACGCCGTCTCCAGGTCGCGCATCAGCGGTGCCATGGACCAGCCGTCCACCGCGATGTGATGGGCGAGGAGCAGCAGGACGTGGGTGTGGGGCGCGAGGCGGTACAGGGTCGCGTGCAGCGGGAGGTCCGTCGCGAGGTCGAAGCGGTGTCCGGCCGCCTCGGTGAGCAGGGCGGGCAGTTCGGCCTCCGTGGCCGGGGCGACCGGCAGGGACGGCCGTGCCTCGTCCGGGGGCAGGATCCGCTGGTGCGGGGTGCCCTGGACATCCGGGTAGAGCGTGCGCAGCGGTTCGTGGCGGGCCACGACGTCGCCGAGGGCGGCCTCCAGCGCCTCGTGATCGAGCGGGCCGGTCAGCCGCAGCGCCCACGGCACGGTGTAGGTGGTGTGGCCGCCGTCGAGGCGGCTCATGAACCACAGGCGCTGCTGGGCGTACGACAGCGGGAGCGGCTCCGTACGACGGTCCCGGGGGGCGAGCTCGGGGCGGCGCTCGTCCTCGATCTCGCTCGCGCGGGCCGCGAGTCCGGCGGGCGTCGGTGTCTCGAAGACTGCCCGTACGGGCAGTGCCGTGCCGAGCGCCGCCCTGATCCGGTCGGCGAGCCGCATGGCGAGCAGGGAGTCGCCGCCCAGCGTGAAGAAGCCGTCGTCGGGGCCGACTTGGTGGGCGTCGAGGCCGAGGACGTCGCCGAACAGGCCGCAGAGGATCTCCTCGTGCGGGGTGCGTGGGGCGCGCCCGGCGCCCGGTGCCGCGGCGGGGGCGGGCAGGGCGGCACGGTCCAGCTTGCCGTTGGCGGTCAGCGGCAGCCGGTCCAGGACGACGACGGCCGAGGGCACCATGTGGTCCGGCAGTGTCCGGGCCGCGTGCCGGCGCAGTGCCGCCGGGTCGGGTGCGGTGTCGGCGGACACGGCGTACGCGACGAGGCGTCCGTCCCGGACGAGCGCGGCCGCCTGCGCCACCTCGGGGTGGTCGGCCAACGCTGCCTCGACCTCGCCCAGCTCGATACGGAAGCCGCGGATCTTGACCTGGTCGTCGGCGCGGCCCGCGTACTCCAGCTCACCGTCGGCCGACCAGCGCGCCAAGTCGCCCGTACGGTACATGCGTTGGCCCGGCTCCCCGAACGGGTCCGCCACGAACCGCCCGGCCGTCAGCCCCGGCCGGCCCAGATAACCGCGCGCGAGACCCGCGCCGGCCACGTAGAGCTCACCGGTCACACCCGGAGGAACGAGCCGCAGGCCGGCGTCCAGTACGTAGGCGCGCAGGTCGGGGATGGTCCGGCCGATACCGCTCAACCGGCCCTGGCTCAGTGGGAGTCCGGTGACGTGGACGGTGGTTTCTGTGATTCCGTACATGTTGACCAGGGCGGGCGTGTCCTGCGGGTGGCGCGTGTACCAGTCGGCCACCAGCGCGGGGTCGAGTGCCTCGCCGCCGAAGACGACGTACCGCAGCGGCAGGTCGTCGGGGACGCCGACGCGCAGCAGTTCTCCGAACGCCGACGGGGTCTGGTTCAGTACCGTGACCCGTTCGCGGGCGAGCAGACGCAGGAACGCCTCCGGTTCGCGGCTCACCTCGAACGGCACGATCACGAGCGTGCCGCCGTGCAGCAGCGCTCCCCACAGCTCCCAGACCGAGAAGTCGAAGGCGTAGGAGTGGAACAGGGTCCACACGTCGTCGGGGCCGAAGTCGAACCAGTGCGGGATCGACTCGAAGAGCCGGATCACGTTCCGGTGCGGTACGGCGACGCCCTTGGGCCGGCCCGTGGAGCCGGAGGTGTAGATGACGTAGGCAAGGTGATCGGCCGTCACCTTCGGTGAAGCCGCAGGTGCTTCGGGGAGCGGCCCGTCGAGCGTCAGCACCGGGACCTCCGAGGCAGGCAGGTCCGCGGCCTTCTCTCCGGTCGTCAGGAGCAGGACCGGGTTCGAGTCCGCCAGCATGAAGGCGAGCCGGTCCGCGGGATACTCCGGGTCCATCGGCAGGTAGGCGGCGCCGGTCCTGAGTACCGCCAGTACGGCCACCACCAGCTCGGCGGAGCGGGGCAGCGCGAGGGCGACCAGTCGTTCCGGGCCCGCGCCGTGTGCCGCGAGCACCCGGGCCAGCCGCTCCGCGCGGGCGTCGAGTTCGGCATAGGTGAGGCGGGTGCCGTCATGCACCACGGCGGTCGCGTCGGGGGTGCGGGCGGCCTGGCGAGCGAACAGCTCCGGCAGGGTGGCCTCCCCCACGCCCTGGGCCGGAGCCTCGCCGAGCAGGCGCTCCCGCTCCCCCGGCAGCAGGATCTCCACCTCGCCGAGGCGTCGCGACGGGGCCGTGGCCAGGGCTTCGAGGACGAGGGCGAACCGGTCGAGGAGGGCGCGGGCGCCGGTCCCGTCGTACAGGTCGGGGCGGTACGACAGCCGCAGTGCCAGGCGGTGGGCGGGCAGGACGGCGAGGGTCAGCGGGTAGTGCGTGGCGTCGCGGCCGGGGAGCTCGGTGACCCGGGAGGCGCCGGGGCCCGCGGAGCCGGGATGGTTCTCGAAGGCGAGCAGGGTGTCGAAGAGGTCGCCGCCGGTGCCGGTTGCCCGCCGGATGTCGGCGAGGCCCAGGTGCTGGTGGGCGAGCAGGCCCGTCTGCCGGTGCTGGAGGCCGGTGAGGAGGTCGGCGACGGCTGCGTTGTCGTCCCAGCTCACCCGGGTGGCGACGGTGTTGATGCAGAAGCCGACCATCGAGGCGATGTTCCGCAGCTCGGGCGGGCGGACGGACACGGTCTGGCCGAAGACGACGTCGGTGCGGCCGGTGAGGCGGCCCAGCAGTACGCCCCAGGCGCCCTGGACGAGGGTGTTGAGGGTGATGCCGAGGGAGCGGGCGGTGGTCTCGGCGGCCCGGGTCAGCTCTTCGGGGAGTTCGACGACGAGTTCGGCCGGGAGGACGGTCGTGGGGTTCGCCGTGTTCGCGGCGTTCGGGCCGTTCACGGCGTGCACAGCGTTCGGGGCAGGACTGAGGAGAGTCGGCTCGGCCACACCGTCCAGCGCGTCACGCCAGGCCGTCTCCGCCGCGTCCCGGTCCTGCCGGGCCAGCCAGGCAAGGTAGTCACGGTAGGCGGGCGCCGGAGGCAGGGACGTCGGGTGCTCGCCCACGTACAGGGCGCTGAACTCACGCACCAGCAACTGCTTCGACCACCCGTCGAGCAGGATGTGATGGTTGGTGATGACGAGGCAGTACCGGTCCGCGGCCCGGCGCACCAGCAGGTACCTGATCAGCGGCGGCTTCGCGAGGTCGAAGCGGCGGGTGCGCTCCTCGTCGAGCAGCCGCTCCCACTCCTTGTCCCGCTCCTCCTCGCCGAGAGCCGACAAGTCCGCCTCGGTCCACGGCAGTTCGACGTCCGTGGGCACGATCTGCACGGGCGCCCCGGTCTGCCGGCGCCGGAAGCAGGCGCGCAGGTTGGGGTGCCGGTCGAGCAGGGCCTGCCCGGCGGCGCGTACGGCGGCCGGGTCGACCGAGCCCGTCAGCTCCAGGATCTGCTGGGCGGCGTAGACGTCGGGGGCGTGTTCGTCGTCGTACAGGGCGTGGAAGAGCAGGCCTTCCTGCAACGGCGACAGGGGCAGGATGTCGGCAATTCCGGACCGAGTCACCGTCGGTTACCTCCACTCGCTTCCGAACTCGGCTTCGAGTTCGTCGATCTCTGCTTGGGACAGGGACACCAGGGGCAGGTCGGACGGCGTGTGTCCGCCTCCCGGGGTGCCTGCGGCCTGGGCGGTCAGCTCCTCGCACCACAGGTCGGCGAGGGCATGGACGTCGCCCTCGGACCAGATGCCGGGGGCCCAGGACCAGGTGGTGTCGAGCCGGCCGTCGGCGGTGCTCACCGCGGTGATCTCCAGACCGTGCGCGACGGGCATGGCGGCGTCATGGGCCGCGCCAAGGTTCCGCAGCGGCTCCGGCGCGGGCGAGAAGTCGCCGTCCGCCGAACGGGCCGTACGGCCCAGGTAGTTGAAGCCGACCTCCGGGACCGGGAGGGCGGCGAGGGCGGGTCCGGTCTCGGGGTTGAGATACCGGAGCAGGCCGTGGCCGATGCCGTGGTCGGGTACGGACCGCAGCTGTTCCTTGACGCTCTTCAGCACGTGCGCACGGTCGCCGAGGTCGATGCCGGTGAGGTCGAGCCGGGCGGGCGCGACGCTGGTGAACCAGCCGACCGTGCGCGACAGGTCGACTCCCTCGGCGATCTCCTCGCGGCCGTGCCGCTCGATGTCGATCAGGAGGGCCCGGTGGCCGAAGCGGCGCGCGAAGGCGGTGGCCAGGGCGGCGAGCAGCACGTCCTCGGGACCGGCGTGGAAGGCGGCCGGGACGGCGGTGAGCAGTTCGTCGGTGACCTCGGCCGGGAGTTCGCGGGTGAGGTGGCGCATCGCGCCGGTCACGTCCCGTTCCGGGTCGGGGCGCCGGGCGCCGAAGAGGGGGGCGGGCTGCTCCAGCATCCACTGCCATACGTCGAGTTCGTCGGCCCGCTCCAGCGCCTCCCGCTCCAGCAGCAGGGCCCAGTGCCGGAATGAGGTGCCCGCAGCGGACAGCTCCGTCTCGCGCCAGGCGGCGGCCAGGTCGGTGCACAGGAGGTTCCAGGAGACGCCGTCCACTGCGAGGTGATGGGCCGTCAGCAGGAGACGCCCGGGACGATCCGGTCCGGCGTCGAACCACGCCGCCCTCAGCAACCTGCCATTTTCCGGGGCGAGTTGAGGTGGCCACCCCCGTCGCTCGGTCGCGGTAGCCACGTCGGACACAGCCACTCGCTCCAGCAGCCCGCCCGCGTCGACGCTTCCCGGCGGCAGGATCTCGGCCGTCCAGTCGTCGGTACTCAGCCGCATCCGCAGGACGTCGTGACGGTCCACGAGGGCCTGGAGCGCGCGCGTCAGACGCTTCTCGTCGGCGTCGGCCGGCGTGACGAGCAGGACGGACTGGCTGAACGAGCCGATGGGGCCGCCGCGTTCGCGCAGCCGGTGCAGGGCTGGGGTGAGGGGTAGCTCGCCGACCGCCGGTTCCTGGTCCCGGGACGGTGTGTTGGGAGCCGGGCGGGCCGCCGCAAGCGCGGCGAGCGCGGCCACGGTCCGCTGCTCGAACACATCGCGTGGGGTCAGCCGCACGCCCGCGGCGATCGCTCGGCTCACCAGATGGATCGAGGTGATGCTGTCGCCGCCGAGGTCGAAGAAGCCGTCGTCGACGCTCACGTCAGCCACGCCGAGGACCTCGGCGAAGAGCTCCTGGAGGACCCGCTCCTCGGAGGTGCGGGGCGCCCGGCCCGCACCTGCCGACACCCGAGCCGGCTCGGGCAGGGCCGCACGGTCCAGCTTGCCGTTGCCCGTCATCGGCAGGGCGTCCAGCGGCACGAGGGCCTCGGGCACCATGTGGGCGGGCAACTGCCGGGCGCAGTGGGCGCTCACGGCCACAAGGTCGGCCTCACCGGCGCCGACGACGTACCCGACGAGACGCCGGACACCGCCCCCGTCCTCCCGCACGACCACCGCGGCCCGCGCGACGACCGGATGGGCGGTCAGCACACCCTCGATCTCACCGGGCTCGATCCGCAGTCCCCGGATCTTGAGCTGGCCGTCGGCCCGCCCGCGCAGCTCCAGGGTGCCGTCGGCACGGCGAACGGCGAGGTCACCGGTGCGGTACATGCGCTCACCGGCCGGGCCGAAGGGGTCGGCGACGAACCGCTCGGCGGTCAGGCCCGGACGGTTCCAGTAGCCGCGGGCCACATGGTCGCCGGCCACATACAACTCGCCCTCGACGCCGACCGGTACGGGGTTCAGGCGTGTGTCCAGCACATAGGCGCGGGTGTTCCACATGGGCCGGCCGATGGGCACGGGCCCCGTCGGGAGGTCGTCGCCGGGTTCGATGCGGTGGTCGGTGCAGCCGACGGTGAGTTCGGTCGGGCCGTAGTGGTTGATCAGCCGTACGTGCGGGTGCGCGCGGCGCCACTGGCGCAGGGCCTCGCCCACGAGTGCCTCGCCGCCGAGCATGAACTCCTTGTCGGGGGACAGGTCGTGCGGGAGCGCGGGCAGCAGCGGGAGGTGGCTGGGGGTGGCCTTGAGGAAGGTGTAGCCGCTGCGCAGCGGGGCGGCGCCCGCCTCGTGGAACGCGGCGATGTGCACGCGCCCACCGGCGGCGAGCGCCCCGTGCAGGGTGGTCACCGTGGCGTCGAAGGACATGGTGGCGTGCAGCAGCGAGGTGCCCCGCAGGCTCGGGTACGCCTCCACGCAACGGGCCACGTAGGTGGTGAGGTTGCGGTGCTCGACGACGACGCCCTTGGGACGGCCCGTGGTGCCGGAGGTGTAGATCAGGTAGGCGGGATCGGCGGGCCGGGCCTCGGCGAGCGGCGCGTCGGGGTCCTCCGGTGCGGTGTCCGGGGACACGACGGGACAGGCAACGGGATGCCGGTCGCGGGTGATCAGGCACACCGGGGCCGCGTCGGAGAGCAGGTGGGCGGTGCGCTCGGCCGGATGCTCGGGGTCCAGCGGCAGATAGGCGGCGCCCGCCTTGAGCACGGCCAGCACGGCGACCGCGAGGTCGACCGAACGGGGCAGCGAGAAGGCGACGACACGGCCCGGCCCGGCACCGTACGACGTCAGCACCCGCGCCAACCGGTCAGCGCCCTCGTCGAGTTGACGATACGTCAGTCTGATCGAGGCGTCTTCGACCGCCACGGCGTCCGGCGAGCGCGCCGCCCGCGCCTCGAACATCCGGGGGAAGGTGGTGTCCGGAACCTCCCGTGCCGTGTCGTTGAACTCCACGACCAGGCGGTGCCGTTCGCCGTCCGCGAGGATGTCGAGCGCCCCGATCGCCCGGCCTGGATCGTCTGCGGCAGCCCGCAGCAGCCGTACCAGCCGGGCGGCCAGCTCCTCGGCCGTACAGCGGTCGAAGAGGTCGGCGCTGTACTGGAGCACACCCTCGATGCCGTCGGGCGAGCCGTCCGCGGCGCGCTGCTCACCCAGGTTGAAGGTCAGGTCGATCTTCGTCGCACCGGTCTCGACGGGCAGCGTCCGGGCCTGGAGTCCGGGGAGGTCGAGGCTCGGGTCGGCGGTGGGCCGGAAGGCGAGCATCACCTGGAAGAGCGGGTGCCGGGCCGGCGAGCGCGGCGGGTTGAGGGCCTCGACCAGGCGCTCGAACGGCAGATCCTGGTGGGCGTAGGCCGCCAGATCGATCTCCCTGACCCGGTCCAGCAGGTCCCGGAAGGTCGGGTCGCCGGAGGTGTCGGTGCGCAGCACCAGGTTGTTGAGGAAGCAGCCGACCAGGTCGTCGAGCACCTCGTCGGCCCGTCCCGCGACCGGGGTGCCGATCGGGATGTCGGTGCCCGCGCCAAGGCGGGTGAGCAGGGCGGCGAGCCCTGCCTGCACGGCCATGAACACGGTCGTGCCGGTCTCGGTGGCCAGCGAACGCAGCCTCCGGTGCAGATCGGCGTCGAGCCGGACCTGGATGTCACCGCCCCGGTGGGTGGCGTGGGCCGGGCGCGGGCGGTCGGCGGGGAGCGGGAGTTCCGCGGGGAGTCCGTCGAGCACCTCACGCCACTGGGCGAGTTGACGGTCCTGGTCGTGACCGAGGACGTCCTGCTGCCAGGCGCCGTAGTCGGCGTACTGGAGGGGCAGCGGCGCCCAGTCCAGCGCACTCCCCGCCAGCCGGGCCCGGTACGCGGTCGCCAGGTCCCGGACGAGCGGGTGCAACGACCAGCCGTCGGCGGCGATGTGGTGCAGGACGAGCAGAAGCACACTGTCATCGGGCCCGAGGCCGATCAGATGGGCACGGAGCGGGATTTCCTCGTCGATCCTGAAGCCGACGGACGCCAACTCACCCAGCTTCCGCGCGAGTTCGGCCTCGTCGCCGACGGTGTCGATCCGCAGGTCGGGCCGTACGGCGTCCAGTACCCGCTGGCAGGGAATCCCGTCCGCGTCCGGGTACACGGTGCGCAGGATCTCGTGCCGGCTGACGAGGTCGGCCAGTGCGGCGCGTAGCGCCTCCGCGTCGAGCGTCCCGCCGGTCAGCCGTACGGCGAGCGGGATGTTGTAGGCGGCGCCGGGCCCTTCCAGTCGATGCAGGAACCACAGCCGGCGCTGGGCCGACGACACCGGGGGCTCACCCTGCGCCGCCTGTGCGGTCTGTGCTGCCTGCGCCGTCGGCCTGCGAGCGGGGCGCGGTCGTACGGCCGTCCCCGTGCCGAGCAGCTGGGCGAGCCCGGCCGGCGTGGGTGCCCGGAACACGTCGCGCAGGGTCAGCTCGGTGCCGAGCGCGCCGCGGATACGGCCCAGGAGCCGCAGCGCGAGCAGCGAGTGGCCGCCGAGGGCGAAGAAGCCGTCACCGGGACCCACCTCGTTCAGGCCCAGGACATCGGCGAACAGGCCGCACAGGACCTCTTCGTACGGAGTCCGGGCGGTGAGGGGCGCGGGTGCCGTCCCGCTCGGCGGCGACGGCAGCGCGGCCCGGTCGAGCTTGCCGTTGGCCGTGAGCGGCAGGTGGTCCAGGACCACGACGGCCGACGGCACCATGTAGTCGGGCAGATGGGCCGCGAGATGGTCGCGCAGGTCGTCCGGTGCCGGTGACGCGCCCACGGCGGAGACGGCGTAGGCCACCAGGCGACGGTCGCCGGGTCGGTCCTCGCGGACGACGGCGACCGCCTGGGCGACCCCGGCCCGGCCGGCGAGGGCCGCCTCGATCTCGCCGGGCTCGATACGGAAGCCGCGCAGCTTGATCTGGCCGTCGGCCCGGCCGTGGAACTCGAGTTCGCCGTCCGGCGTCACGCGGACGCGGTCACCGGTGCGGTACATGCGGGCGCCGGGCGGGCCGAAGGGATCGGCGACGAAACGCTCGGCGGTCGCGTCCGGGCGGTTCAGGTAGCCGCGGGCCACACCGGGGCCGGCGACGTACAGGTCCCCCACCGTGCCCGTCGGGACCGGCTGGAGGGCGCCGTCGAGCACGTGGGCGCGCATGCCGTCCAGCGGGCGGCCGATGGGCAGCGGGTCCGGCACGTCGGCGCCGGGCGGGCAGGGGCGGTACGTGGCGAAGGTGGTCGTCTCGGTCGGGCCGTAGCCGTCGGTGACGGTCAGGCCCGGGCAGGCGGTCCGGACCCGGCGCACGGCGGCGACGGGGACGGCCTCGCCGCCGGTCCACACCTGGCGCAGGCCCGCGAAGCAGCCGGGGTCCTCCTCGGCAACCAGCCGGAAGAGCCCGGCGGTGAGCCACAGCGCGGTGAGCCCGTGTCGCTCCGTCAGGCGTGCCACGGCTGCCGCGTCCACGTCCTCGTCCGGGTCGGCGACCACGGCGGTGCCGCCGTTCAGCAGCGGCACCCACATCTCGTAGGTGGAGGCGTCGAAGGCAGTCGGCGAGTGGACCAGCACGCGCGCGTGCGCGCCCTCGTCGAACGCCGAGTCGGTGGCCAGGGCGGTGAGGTCGCGGTGGGTGACGGCGACGCCCTTCGGGGTGCCGGTGGAGCCGGATGTGTAGCTGACGTAGGCCAGTTGGGCGGGGTGCACCTGTATGCCGGGGTCGGTGTCCGTTTCAGAGACGAGCGTGGGGTCGGTGGCCGTGACGACGAGCGGGCCGCCGTAGGCCTCATCGGTGGGCTCGGCGTCGGTCAGCAGGACCGCCGCCCGTGTCTCGGCCAGGATCCGCCGGGTGCGGGCCCGCGGGGCACGTGGGTCGAGGCCGACGTACGCGCCGCCCGCCTTGAGGACGGCCAGCAGCGCGACGACGAGGTGGTCGGAGCGGCGCATCAGGACCGCCACGCGGTCCTCGGAGCGGACGCCGAGGCCGATCAGCCGATGGGCGAGCCGGTTGGCGCGGGCGTCCAACTCCCGGTAGCTGACGGCTTGTTCGCCGTGGACGAGCGCCGTACCGGTCAGGTCGGCGGTGACCTGAGCCGCGAACAGTGCGGGCACGGTCTGGCCGCCCGGGCGCGCATCGGCGCCGACGAGCCGTGAGTGTTCCCCGGCAAGGGCCGTCCCGACCCGGCCGACCGGGGTGCCGGGGCCGAGCACGGCCGCCGCGAACTGCTCCAGGAAGTGCGCGAACCGCCGGTGATGCGCGGCGAGTTCGGCCTCCGAGTAGTGCGCGGGGCTCGCGTCGAGGTCGACGCGGATGCCGTGGCCGTCCGCGCGGTCGTACACGTTGACGGCGAGGTCCTCGACCGGACCGGTGGAGAGGTTGTGCCGGGTGGTCGGGTGCCCGGCGAAACGCAACTCCGGCCCGAACGCCATGATGTTGACGACGGGCCCGAAGAACCGCCGCCCGTCCTGCGGCCAGTCCAACTCCCGGCGCAGGTCCTCGCCCCGCAGGCGCTGGTGGGCCAACAGTTCGCGGGTGGCGGTCGCGGTCTGGCGTACGAGGTGGAACGCGGCCGTGTCGGGCCGTACGGACAGGCGCAGCGGGAGCACGTTCGACGCCATGCCCGGCGTGGCGAGTTCCGTCTCGCTCTCGCGGGCGGTGACGGCGAGACCCAGCACGATGTCCCGGGCTCCGGTGAGCCGGTGCAGATAGGCGGCCGTCGCGGCGAGGACGACACGCGACCAGCGGGTCCCGGCGCGCTCGGCGGCCGCGTGGACCAAGTCCCCTGCTGCCGCGGGGAGATGACCGGTGCGGCGCAGGAAGCGGGAGGCGACCTGGGGCGGGTGCGTGGACAGGCCGACGGGGTCGGGGCGGTCGGCGAGGGCGCGGGTCCAGTACACCTGGTCGGCCGTGTGCCGTTCGCCGGACCGGTATGCCTCGTCGGCGGCGACCAGTGGGGCGAGCGGCGCGGACAGTGAGGTGTGCGGGGTGCCGGCGATGCGGGCGGTGTAGGCGTCGGCGACCCGGCTCGCGATGAGGGAGCAGCTGTAGCCGTCGACGGCGATGTGGTGGTAGCGCTGGTACCAGATCCAGTGGGCGTCCGCGAGCTTCAGCAGCGCGTACCGGAAGAGCGGGGCCCGGTCGAGGTCGAACGGTGTGGCGAAGTCGGCGGCCATCCATGCCTCGGCGGCGGAGCGGGCGTCGGGCTCGTCCGTGAGGTCGAGGACGGGCAGGTCCCAGTCGGGGTCGGCCTCGACGGTCTGGCGCACGGTGTCGTCGGCGGCGGCGAACCGCACCCGCAGCGTCTCGGTGGCGTCCACGACCTGGCGTATCACGGCCCGGAAGTGCTGTGGGTCGACGGGCCCGTGGATCTCGGTGTACTCGCCCACGTTGCAGGCGGGGCCGGCCGGATCGAGCCGCTGACCGAACCACATCGAGCGCTGGGCGGCGGACAGGTCCAGGTCCAGTGCGTCGGTCATCGGCCCTCCGCCACGACGACGGATCCGGCGCCGGTCAGCAGCCGTTGCACCTGCTCGGCGACGTACAGGGGACCCGTGTCGCGGCCCGGCCAGGGGACGCGCAGCCAGGGCTCGGCGGGGATCAGCGTGAGGTCGTGGGCCTGGCGGGCGCGGCCGCCGCCGGTGATGTTGAGGAGCACGAGTTCGTCGCGGCGGACCTGCCCGGCCCGCACCGCGTCGGCCAGCGCGGCGAGGGCGACTCCGGCGCCCGGCTCGATGTCGATGCCCTCGACCTCCTCGAAGAGCGCCATGGCGGCGAGCGCGGACTCGTTGTCGGTACATCGCACGGCGCCGCCGCTCTCGCCGAGCACGTCCCGGACTCCGCCGCGGACGGTGAACGGCGGGCGGCGGTTGGTCAGTTCGCGGGCGAGCGGCTCGTGTTCGCGGTGGGCCGGGGCGGGGCCGGTCTCCCGCCAGGCGTCGTACAGCGGCGTGAAGGGCGTGTTCTGGCACATCAGCAGGCGGGGCAGTGCCTCGTCGCCCGTGCGGAGGCGACGTGCCGTCTCGTGCGCGCCGATGGCCCCGGTACCGCTGCCGACGGCCTGTACGTACGTCTCCGGCAGCCGCCCCAGCTCCTCGGCGGCGGCCGGTATGACGGTCCCGAGGCCGTCCCGGCGGCCGACGTTGCGCGCGCCGCCCTCCGCGTGATGGCCCGGGAGTTGGGCGAGAAGGTCGGCGCAGGCGATGGCGTCGCTGTAGGTGGCGGTGCCCTCGAGGACGACGAGCCGGACACAGGGGTCGAGCGGGGCGGGGAACCGCATCCGCTCCAGGGCGGGGGCGGGCACGACGAGCAGACAGGGCACCCGGTGCCGGCCGGCGGCCCAGGCGAAGGCGGCGGCGGTGTTGCCCGCCGACGGGATCACCAGGACCGGCGGGTCGGCGGGCAGCCTGCCGAGCACGGTGTACGCCTCGAGGTCCTTGAACGTGCAGGTGGGCAGCTGTGCCCCGCGTTCGGGCCAGTGGCCGTTGAAGGCGACCCACAGCCGGTCGAGGCCGATCCGGCGGCCGAGCCGTTCGGCGGGGAGGACGACCGGGCCGGGCACGTCGGGGAAGGAACGCGCCACCGGCAGCAGCGGGGCGTACCGGAACAGCCCGGTGCCTTCACCGACGCGGGTTCCGGTTCCGTCGTACTCGGTGCGCAGAAATGCCGGTTCGTGGCCACGGGGGCAGTCGAGGAGGAGACCGTCGTCCGCGTAACGGGTTCCGCACGAGGAACAGACGAGTGTGTAGTGACGTGTTCCCGGACGTACTCCGGACATCTTCGCTCGCCTTCCGCAGTTCCGCATTTCGCTGATCAATTTGACCGTGCTCTTCAGGAAGGGCGGGCGACGGGCGAATTACCTTTTCACAACGCCGGGTTGACGGATGGGAAGCGCTTACTCATTTCTTACCCGGAACGTCGGACTGTTCAGTTCCGCTTCATCTGCCCTTATCTGCCGGACAGTCGGGAAAGCACATGCCGTGGAGATCATCCGAGGCGCCGCAAGTCGTGAGGAAAGGGTGGCGGAAACATGGGTCATACGCCGATGCATACGACTGCGGGGAAAGGGGTAGAGCTCTCCCCCTGGCTCCCGTCCCAGGTTCCGGTTTCCCTTCTGTCGCCGCATGACAGGGCGGCGAACGGCACGTACGGGGAGCCGTCGCCCGAGTCGCTGCTGACGGCGTATCGAAAGATGGTCCTCGGGCGCCGCTTCGACGAGCAGGCGACCGCGCTCGCCCGGCAGGGCAGGCTCGCGGTGCACCCGTCGAGCCTCGGCCAGGAGGCCTGTCAGGTCGGTGCCGCGCTCGCGCTGCGCGCCGCGGACTGGCTGTTCCCCACCTACCGGGACTGCGTCGCACTTGTCAGCCGAGGGATCGACCCGGTCGAGGCGCTGACGCTGCTGCGCGGCGACGCCCACTGCGGCTACGACCCACTGCGCCACCGCACCGCACCGCAGTGCACCCCGCTCGCCACCCACGCCGCGCACGCCACCGGACTGGCCCACGCCGAGCGCCTCAAGGGCGCCGACACGGTCGCCCTGGCGCTCGTCGGCGACGGCGCCACCAGCGAGGGCGACTTCCACGAGGCGCTCAATCTGGCGGGCGTGCTGCGCGCGCCGGTGGTCTTCCTCGTGCAGAACAACCGGTACGCCATCTCCGTCCCGCTGTCCGCCCAGTGCGCGGCACCGGGCCTGGCCTACAAGGGCGTCGGCTACGGCGTCCGCGCGGAACAGGTGGACGGCAACGACGCCGCGGCCGTCCTCGCCGTGCTGACTACGGCGATCGAGGACGCGCGGGCGGGCGGCGGACCGTGGCTGGTCGAGGCGCACACCTACCGCCTGGGCCCGCACACCAGCGCCGACGACCCCTCCCGCTACCGCCCGGCCGAGGAGGCCGAGCACTGGCGCCGGCGCGACCCGATCACCCGCCTGGAGTCCGCCCTGCGCGAGCGCGGCGTGCTGACCCCCGAGGCCGCCGAGTCCGCGACCGCCGAGGCGGAGGCGTACGCCGCCGACCTGCGCGCACGGTTCGCCGAGGACCCCGACCTCACCCCCCTGGCCCTGTTCGACCACGTCTTTGCCTCGCCACCCCCGCACCTGACCGAACAACGCGCCGCGCTGCGTGCCGAGTTGGAGGGACGCTGACATGACGACGACCGTGGCGATGGCGCAGGCGCTCAACGCCGCCCTGCGGGACGCGCTCGGCGCCGACGAGCGCGTCGTGGTCTTCGGCGAGGACGTCGGCCGCCTCGGCGGTGTCTTCCGGGTCACCGACGGGCTCACCGAGGAGTTCGGCGACCGGCGCTGCTTCGACACCCCCGTCAGCGAGGCCGGCATCACGGGCCTCGCGGTCGGCATGGCGATGGCCGGGTTCCGACCGGTGGTGGAGATGCAGTTCGACGCGTTCGCCTACCCCGCGTTCGAGCAGATCGCCTCCCACATGGCCAAGATGCGCAACCGCACCCGAGGTGCGCTTCCCCTGCCGCTGGTCGTCCGGATCCCGTACGGCGGCGGCATCGGCGGTGTGGAGCACCACAGCGACTCCAGTGAGGCGTACTACGCGCACACGGCCGGTCTGAAGGTGGTGACGCCGGCGACGGCCGCCGACGCCTACTCCCTGCTGCGGGAGGCGATCGACGACCCGGACCCGGTGATCTTCCTGGAGCCCAAGCGCCACTACTGGACCAAGGAGACGCTCCGACTCCCGTCCCGCACCGAGCCGTTCGGCACCGCCGCGATACGCCGGCCTGGGAGCGACGCGACGCTGGTCGCGTACGGCCCCTCTGTCGCCGTCGCCCTGGAGGCGGCCCGGGCGGCCGAGGCCGAGGGCCTCGACGTGGAGGTGCTGGACCTGCGCACCCTCGTCCCGCTGGACGACCGTACGCTCACCGCGTCGGTACGCCGCACCGGCCGCTGTCTCGTCGTGCACGAGGCACAGGGCTTCGCCGGGGTCGGCGCCGAGATCGCGGCCCGGGTGCAGGAGCGGTGCTTCGACGCGCTGGTCGCGCCGGTGCTGCGGGTCACCGGCTTCGACATACCGTATCCGCCCCCGCTGCTGGAGGACGCTCATCTGCCGGGCGCTGGGCGGGTGTTGGAGGCGCTGCGCCGACTGCTGCCGGGCGGTATCGAGCAACGGCCCCGTCAAGTCGCGCTCACTACCTCCGACTCGACCGGCCGGACCTTCCATCTGCCCGATCTGGGCGAGGGGTTGGCGGACGCCGAAATGCTGGAGTGGATGGTCGCGGTGGGCGACGCGGTCCGGCAGGACCAGGTCGTGGCCGAGGTGGAGACGGCCAAGTCGGTGGTGACGCTGCCGAGTCCGTACGCGGGGACGGTGACGGCCCTGCACTGCGGGGCGGGCGAGGTGGTGCGGGTGGGGGATCCGTTGCTGACGGTGACTCACCCCGCGTCGGAGGAACCCGGTTCAGGGGCCGTCCTCACCGGCTACGGGACGAACGGGGCGCGGTGGTCCGCACCGGCATCCACCGCCACGGCCAGGACCCCCGCCAGGGCCACGGCCACGGGCACCGCGGACACGCCGATCCGCCCGTCGGGCACGGACACCCGCACGCAGCTCGACGCCACTGCCGACAAATACCTCCGCAGTCACCGCGACACGCCCGCCGTCACCATCTGGGCGGACGCCGACGCCACGAACCTCCTCGCCGCCCGGGCCACCCACAGCACAGGCCTGCTGCCGCTGCTCGCGCAGGCGTGTCTGGCCGGGCTCGCCGCCTTCCCCGACCTCAACGCCCGTGTCGACACCGGCCGCGGGGAGATCGTCCGCCTTCCCGACGTGCACCTCGGCTTCGCCGCGCAGACCACCCACGGCCTGGTCGTCCCCGTGGTCCGGAACGCGCACCGGCTCACCCTGGACGACCTCGCGGCCGAACTGCGCCGCCTGACCGGCCTCGCCCGCGAGGACGCCCTCCCCCTGGAACACCGGACCGGCGGCACCTTCACCCTGAACAACTACGGCCCCCTCGCAGTCGACGGCGCCACACCGATCCTCAACCACCCCCAGTCCGCGATGCTCGGCGTCGGCCGCATCACGGACCGCCCCTGGGCGGTGGACGGCGGCGTGGAGGTGCGCAAGGTCGTCACCATCTCGCTCACCTTCGACCACCGGGTGTGCGACGGGGGCACCGCGGCCGCATTCCTGCGCCATGTCACCGACCGCGTCGTCACCGACCGCCTCATCACCGGCCCGGCGGCTGACGGCGGCTGACTCACCGGCGGCTCTCAGGAGGGCGCCGGTCCGCCCTGCGCTGCGCCAGCCACAGGGCGACCTCCTCCGAGATCGGCTGCCCGGTCTCCAGTTCGACGAAGCCGAACTGGCCGCCCTGGTTGCACTCCAGGAACCACCAGATGCCGTCCTCGTCCTCGGCGAAGTCGAAGGCGGCGTACGCCAGTCCGGCGAGGGTGACGTACTCGTGCACCGACTTGCCGATGCGTTCGGGAACCGGGACCGGCTCCCAGGCGTGCCCGGTGTCGCCGTAGCGTCCGTCGACCTGGCCGGGTTCGGCGGTCTTGCGCGCGGCGAACAGCCGGGTGCCGACGCAGGTAAGCCGGATGTCGGCCCGCTTGGGCACGTACCGCTGCAGCAGCGCGGGCCCGGCCGCGACCGCGGCGAAGTCCGTGTCACGGCCGACGAGGGCGGTGGGCAGGGCCAGTCCGGGATCTCCGGGCGGCGGCCCCGAGGCGGACTTCACCACCACGTCCCGGTACTCCTCGGCGAACTCCCGCGCCAGCCGGGGTGACGTGGTGAAGACCGTCGGCGGTACGGCGAAGCCGCTGAGGTGGGCGACCCTCAACTGCCAGGGTTTCAGCCGGGCCTGGTCGGCGTTGCGCGGATGGTTCATCCACCGTGCGGCGGCGGAGTGGAGCA
The DNA here is from genome assembly GCF_004028635.1 of Streptomyces cyaneus. GTDB lineage: Bacteria > Actinomycetota > Actinomycetes > Streptomycetales > Streptomycetaceae > Streptomyces > Streptomyces cyaneus. The sequence goes on from NZ_RQJW01000003.1 coordinate 1,059,662, forward strand.
TCCCGTACAGCGCCTGTCGGGTCTCGGCGGTCAGCCACGGTGAGGGGTCGGCCGCATGCGCGGCCGGTTCGCCGGGCCTGCGCACCCAGACCGAGCGCAGGCCTCCCATGCTGAGCACATGTCCGTTGACGGACAGGTGCCCGTCGAAGTCGCCGTGGGCGTAGTCGGCGGACAGCACGGCCTTGCCCGGCAGGTCGGCGGGGTCCAGTCGCAGCACGGGCGTCCCCGTCCCGTGCAGCCTGGCCACCACCATGTCGGCGGTCACGTCCTCTTCGGACGTCAGGATCAGTACGGTCATTCGCGCGCGGATCGTCAGTCGTCGAAGTGGGTCGCGGATCCGGCGGTCGACGTCGTCGTGCCGACCGCGAGCAGGAGGTCCGGGTCACTGACGGCGGGGCGACCGTCGGGCAGCACGTTCAGTTGGCGGGCCGGGTCGAAGTGATAGGGCGTCACCGCGTTCGGAAGCCCCCTGGGAAAGGCGTAGTTGAGGGTGAACGGTCGCATGGTGGTACCTCCGATGCACGATGCAGTGCGCATGATTTACCGTCACTTACGCACTACATCCGTAAGGAATTCATCACTTTCCGCCACATAGGAGTGAAGGTCGTCACACCCTTCACAGGATTTCCTGAGTCATCACAGGGGTCCTTGACGCTGAACCGTTTCATTGCTTCTCTCGAAACACAGTTCTTCATGGGAGCGCTCCCAACCCCCACGTGAAAGGGATCCCCGTGCAGACACCCCCTCACCCCAGACGCATCCTTTCGGCCCTCCTCACCGCGGCACTCGTCGCCTGCCTTCTGTCGCTGTCCTGGGCGGGCGGCTCTCCGGCGCGGGCGGCGGCGGGCGACGGCTCGGTGTCCGACCCCAACATCGTCTACGTGGGCCGCTGGGACACGAGTTCGGGCACCGCCGCCGTGCCCCACTGGTCCGGCGCGTACCTCCAGACGGCTTTCACCGGCACCACGGTGAAGGTCAGGGCGCGGGACGCGGTCAACTTCTACGCGAGCGTCGACGGCGGACCCGACGTCTTCCACGCGGCCGTGCGCGGGACGGTGAACCTCACTCCCCAACCCCTGTCCTCCGGCACCCACACCCTGCGGATCTCCTACCGCTCCGGCGACACCGTCTTCCAGGGCCTGGTGCTGGACCCCGGCGCGCACACGGTCGCTCCGGCCATGCCGTCAGGGCTGGTCGAGTTCGTCGGGGACTCCATCACCGCCGGCGCCCTCACCGACCGGCTGGCGCTCGACTCGTACGCCTGGAAGACCGGCGAGCGGCTGGGGATGCGGCACACCCGGATCGCCCGCGCGGGCTACTGCCTGGTCGCCCAGTCCGGTTGTACGGGCCTGAGCAGCCAGTACTTCAGGACCGGCAGCACCGGCGAGCAGAACTGGGACTTCTCCCGGTACGGGGCGAGCGCGGTCGTCGTCAACCTGGGCACCAACGACATCGGCCACGGCGTGTCCGGCTCCGCCTTCCAGGCGGCGTACACCAAGTTCCTGAGCGACCTGCGCGCGAAGTACCCCGCTGCGCACCTCTTCGCCGTGCAGACCCTCAAGAAGCGCTATGTGACGGAGACCAGGGCCGCCGTGAGCGCCCGCAACGGCTCCGGTGACGCCAAGGTGCACTACGTCGACACCACGGGCTGGCTCACCGACGGCACCGACTACGAGGACGGCAACGGCCATCCCAACGAGGCGGGGCACACCAGGTTCGCAGCGCGCCTTGGGCCCGTCATCGCCGCCCGGCTGGGCAGTGCCACCGGTGTGTCCACCCGGGCGGCCGCTCCCGGCCAGCCCGGCGACCCCAACATCAAGTTCGTCGGCCGTTGGGACACCCGGAGTTCCAGCACCCTCTACACCCCGTACTGGGCCGGCGCGTACTACCGGGTCGGGTTCACCGGCCGGACGGTCAAGCTCAAGCAGCGCAACACCATCGACTTCTGGGCGCGCATCGACAACGGGCCGGTGAAGTTCTACGACGACGTCAAGGGCACCGTGGACCTGACGCCGACGGCGCTGGCCTCCGGCAACCACACCCTCCAGGTCAACTACCAGGTGGTCGCCGGGTCGTACCGCGGCGACGCCGTGTTCCAGGGGCTGGTCCTCGACAGTGGGGCGACCACTTTCGCGCCGTCGGCTCCGGCCCAGGTGATCGAGTTCGTCGGCGACTCGATCACGGTGGGCACCACCACCTCGCAGAACGCCCGTACCGCGTACGGCTGGCTGATCGGCGAACGGCTCGGGGTGGAGCACACCCAGATCGCCCAGGGCGGCGCCTGTCTGGTCGCCACGGCGGACGGATGCGTCGGCCTGGAGCAGCAGTTCACCAGGCTCAATCCCAACTCCCCCACGCCCGACTGGGACTTCACCCGCTACCAGGCGGACGCCGTCGTCATCAACCTCGGCACCAACGACGTGGGCCATGGCGTCAGCTCGACGCAGTTCCAGTCGGCGTACGGCAGTCTGCTGCGCAAGGTCCGCGCCGCCTACCCACGGGCCTGGATCTTCGCGCTGGAGACCTTCCGCGGCCGCTACGTCCCGCAGACCGAAGCGGCCGTCAAGGCGGCCGTCGACGGCGGCGACAGCAGGGTCTCCTTCGTCGACACGACGGGCTGGCTGGGCTCCGGCGATCTGACGGACTCCGTCCACCCGAACGACCAGGGCCACCGCGTCATCGCCGACCGTCTGGCACCGATCATCGCGGCGCGAATCGGCGGCTGACCGCGCCGGTCTTCCCTGTCAGGCGCCCGAGCGCAGCTCGCGGAGCAAGCGCGGTGCCGCCTCGGTCAGTTGATCCACCTGGCTTTCGATCACCCGGAGGCACTCGTCGAGGGAGCCGACGAACGTCTCCGGGATCTCGAAGGGATAGCGGTACCCGCCGTTCTCCTCGTCCTCCGGGGCATCCACCGCGATGTCCGCCTCGACGGAGAAGGCCTCGGGTGACATGCGGACGGTCAGGCCGCACGACATGGCGCGGCCGTCCGGGAGATCTAGGGTCACACCGAGGACCTGCATGCCGGGCGTCGCGCCGAACAGGGCGGACTCCCTCCAGCTGATGGCCGGTTGGTGCTCCAGGAACAGTTCGTACGCCATGGCCCTGAGCCGCCCGGCGGCACTCCACAGGGCGATGGGCAGGCGCTGGGCGTCCCGGTCGGCTGCGTCCACGCGCCGATCATAGGACCTGTCGTTCTCGGTGTGACCCGGGCAATGCTTCCGGCTGTCAGCGCAACGTCCGCTTGTCCGCGTGGAGCGCGGCGGTGAGCCGGATGGTGATGAACTCGTTGTTGTCCGCCTTGCCCGGCATACGGCCGGAGGAGAACGGGAAGTTGTTGTCGTTCAGGACGGCCAGGGTCCGGTCGTCGACGAGGTTCACGTCCTCGATGGTCTGGAACGGGAAGCGGAAGGTCTCCCCGGAGCCTCCGAGCCCCTTGGGGTCGGCGATGTCCAGCAGGTCGGCGACCAGGGTCTTGTCCATCAGTCCGTCGCCGTCGCGGTCACGGGTGTCGGCCAGGTAGATCCGCTTGAACTTGGCGGTGTCGCCCTGTCCCCCGTCGCGCTCGATGACGAGGAAGCGGTGCCGGTCGACGGCGGTGGCGTCGCCGATGGCGTTCGAGGTCGACTCCAGACGGTAGACGAAGCGCTTCCCGGTGTAGGTGCGCTTGCGCAGGTCGAACTCGCTGAACCGCAGATCGCCGGGGGTGTCGCCGTTCACCGTGCCTTCGAGGAGCGGGTAGAGGTGGCGGCCGTCCACGGAGCGGACGAGGCCCTCGAAGCCCTTGCTGCCGGCGATGTTCGGCTGGGCGCCGTTCAGGTACGGGTTCTCCGGCGCCTTCACCCCGTCGAGCGCGATGGGGGCCTCGAGGAGGCGGCCGTGCGCGGAGAAGTGCAGCAGCCAGGGGCCGAACTCGTCACCCAGCCAGTACGTCCCGTCCGGCATCCGCACGATGGACTCGACGTCGAAGTCGGCGCCGGTGAGCACACGGTCGGCCCGGGTGAGCGGGAAGGGCACATGGCGGTCGGGGTCGCTCAGGTTGAATCCGCCCAGCACGGTGACCTTGCCGGTCCGCGTGTCCGGCTTGACGCGGTGGACGCGGAGCAGGAAGTCGGCGCTGTTGGCCTTGGTGCCGTAGCCGTTGTCCGACAGCACGTCGAAGGTGCCGTCGCGCCGGTTCACGACACCGCTGAAACCCTGCACGGGCTGGTGGGCGAAGGGCGCCGCGATCCCGTTGAAGGGGCCCGCCCCGATGGCCGAGCCGGACGGCTCGCTGTCCGGCACGAACGTCTCGGCCTGCAGCGAGGCGAAGCCGGTCAGCGTGGCCCGGCCGAAGTCCTGTGCGCCCCGGTCGGCCACCGCGGGGGACGCGAGTGAGACGGTCAGCACCGCCGCGCTGACCATGATCGAAATTCTTCTCATGGCGCGCACAGTAGGAGCGGCGGGTGACGGACGCGCCAACGACAGGCGTCATCTCAGGGCGTCGGCATTCCTCCGCCCTGAAGCCGTTCCAGGTCGGAGGGGCGGACCTGGATGACGAGGAGGGCGATCACCGCGGCGATCGCGGTGAAGATCGCGGCCGTGATGAAGGCGGCCGAGACTCCCGCGGTGAGGATCTCGTCGGCATAGGGCGCCGGGAGCTGCCCCGTGCGCTCGAAGCGCAGCCGCTCCACGGGCGTCGCCTGGGACATGAATGCGGGGATCTGTTTGTCGGCCTCGTTGTTGCTGGCCGTACCGAACACCGTGACCAGGATGGACAGCCCGAGGGAACCGCCGACCTGCTGCGTGGCATTGAGCAGTCCTGAGGCGGCTCCCGTCTCCCGCGTGGCCACGTTGGACAGCGCCATCAGGGTCAGGGACACGAACTCCATGCCCATACCGAGGCTGAAGACGAGGATCGGGCCGAGGATGCTGCCGGCGTAGGTGGAGTGGACGTCGGTCAGGGTCAGCCAGGCGAGGCCGGCGGCGGCCAGGATCGCGCCGGTCACCATGAAGGGCTTGGGTCCGTACTTCGGCAGGAGTTGGGAGGCGAGCCCGGCGCCCACCGCGATGACGGCGCTCACCGGGAGGAAGGCCAGTCCGGCCTGGAGCGGGCTGAAGTCCAGCACGTTCTGGACGAAGAGGGTGAGGAAGAAGAACATGCCGAAGATCGCGGCGGCGAGGCTCAGCATCATGCCGTAGGTGCCCGCCCGGTTGCGGTCCGCGAACATGTGCAGGGGCGTGATCGGCTGCCGGGAGCGCCGTTCGATCAGGATGAACCCCAGCAGTATGACGACGGCCGCCCCGAACGCGGCCAGGGTGAGCGGATCTCGCCAGCCGTCCTGCGCGGCCCGGATGAACCCGTACACCAGCAGCACCATGCCGATGGTGGAGGCCAGCGCGCCCGCCAGATCGAAGTGCCCGGGATGGCGTTCGGACTCCCGGATCCAGCGCGGGGTGGCGAGCGCGATGAGCAGCCCGATGGGCACGTTGACGAACAGCACCCAGCGCCAGTTCAGCCACTCGACCAGGATTCCGCCCGCCAGCAGCCCGATCGCGCCGCCGCCCGCCGAGACCGCGGCGAAGACGCCGAACGCCCTGTTGCGTTCGGGCCCTTCGCGGAAGGTCGTACTGATCAGGGCGAGCGAGGTCGGGGAGGCGATGGCGCCGCCGACACCCTGGAGGGCACGCGCGGCGAGGAGTTGCCACTCGTTCTGGGACATGCCGCCGAGCAACGAGGCGAGTACGAAGAGCAGCACACCGAAGATGAAGACGCGCCGTCTGCCGAGGATGTCGCCCATCCTGCCGCCGAGCAGCAGCAGTCCGCCGAAGGTGAGCGTGTAGGCGTTGATCACCCAGGACAGGCTCGTCGTGGAGAAGTCGAGCGAGCGCTGGATGTCCGGCAGGGCGATGTTCACGATGGTGATGTCGAGCACCACCATCAGCTGACAGGACGCGATGACCAGCAGCGCCATACCGCTGCCACGGCCGTCGCCCCGCTCCGTCTCCTGCGGGGTGGTCCGTGCTTCGGGTGTCGGCTCGGGGTTGCTCATGGCATCACGCCGTGGCGGAGATTCGGTGGCTGGTTCCCGCCACCATTCGACCGTACGCCGCTGCGGGACGGGCCTCCAGTCGATCACGGAGTCGGCCATGGCGCCCCTGGTGGGGCCCTGTCGGGCCCCAGGTCAGCGGCTGGCTCGGATCAGCGACCGGCGCGGATCAGGCCCGTGAGATAGCGCCACAGCGACGAGCGCTGCCGGGCGGACTGGTCCGGCAGCACCGGCTCCGCCGTCTCCGGCTCCGACTCCGGCGCTGATCCCAGCTCCGGTCCCGACGTCCGCGCGGACGCCGAGGGGCGCTCGGGCACGGAGGCGAGTTCGTACCGTACGGGCAGTGAGCGCAGGCCGCGCATGAACGGCGAGGAGCGCCACGGCAGTTGGTCGGCCGGGAGCGCGAGGTCCAGATGGGAGAACCGCTCGAAGAGCCGGCCCACGCCGACCGCCGCGACCGTGGACGCGAGCTCGCGTGCCGGGCACTGGCGGCGGCCCGCGCCCCAGGACAGATGGGCCCGGGTGCTGATGGTGCTGCTCGATGCCACGTGGTCGGCGAAGAGCGGGTCGGCGTGCGCGGCGGCGGAGGACACCCACACCGGGTCGCCCGCGCGGATCGTGTAGTTGCCGAGCTCGGTGTCCTCGGCGGCGAAGCGCGGTACGAAGTTCACCAGCGGCGGCTTGCGCATGACCACCCGGTTCATGGTCTCCCTGATCATCCCGGCGGACAGGCTGGCGCGCACACCGCTGTCACCGGAGATGACCTCGACGACGGTGTTGGACATGAGGATGCCGACGTGGTCGGAGGTCATGCCGAGCAGCATGAACAGCTCACGGGCCAGCTCGTCCAGCGAGAGATCGGGGTGCGCGGCCAGCAGGTAGGAGGGGAAGTCGTCCCCCGGCTCCTTCAGCTTCACGGCCGCCAGTTCCGCCAGCGTCGCCAGCAGCCGCTCCAGGGCGGGCTCCGCGTCCGGGCCCGCGTCCAGGACCCGCCACATGTCCATCAGCGCGTCGTCGCCCTGGGAACCGGGGAAGCCGAGCAGATGACTGGCCACCATCAGCGGCAGCGGCCGGGAGAACTGCGCGGACAGGTCCGCCACGCCAGTGCCGCCGCCCTGCCCCACCAAGGTGATCAGTTCGTCGGCGTAGGCGGTGACGGCCGCCTTCAGCCGCTTCGCCTGGGGGTGGCCGGGATCCTGGAACGGTTTGAGCGCCGCGTCCCACGCCGTCCGCAGCGTCCCGTATCCGGGACCGCCCTGGATCAGTACGTGGTTGACCTCCAGGGACGGCCCGAGCGGCCAGTCGGCGGGTACTTCGCCCGCCGAGCGGGCCCGCCAGTTCTCCAGCCCCTTGGGCCAGCCGTCGTCGTCCTGGAGGACTTGCAGCGCCTCCCGGTAGCCGAGGACCAGCCAGGCGGGCACACCCAGCAGGTCGACCGGTGCGACGGGCCCGTGTTCCTGCCTCAGCCGCTCGTACACGAGCGAGGGACGCGTCTCGTAGTCGCGGGTCAGCAGCGGTTCGGGAACCATCTCCTCCAACCGGGTGCCGTCCGCGTCCACGGAACCGCTCTCACCCCACTGGGATTCCATCTGTCTGCCGCCCCTCCGACACTCCCCGCACCGGCGTACTACCAGTCAGTAGCCGACAACGCCGGTGACCCTACCCCAGGGGGCACTTGCGGTGAACGAGGGGTTCGGCGGCTGTCAGTCGGGGGTCCCCCCTCCGTCGGCCACACCGCACGTCGGCCGAGGCCGTCCGCCGCCCCACCCGACGTCAGGCCAACTGCTCGGCGGACTTGGCTCCCTGCTCACGCAGCCACGCGACCAGCGTGGGGTGGCCCGAGCGGTGGGCGGCATCGAGCGGGGTCAGCCGGTCGTAGCCGACCCAGTTCACGTCACCGCCCCGTCGCAGCAGGTAACCGGCCGTTTGGCGTTGCCCGCCGTGGCAGGCGCACCACAGCGCGGCGGTGATGTCCTCCTCGGTGGGCGGGTCGGACTCGGACGTGCAGCAGGCGGCGACCCGGTCGGCCTCGCCGAGGGCGGCGGCCTGCCACAGGGTGGTGCGAGCACCGCGCTCCAGCAGCCGCCGCGCGCTCTGCCACTGCCCGAAGGCCACCGCGTCCGCCAGCGGCGTGCCGTTGCCGATGACCGCACCGTCTGCCTCGATGTCCGCGCCCAGGTCGAGCAGGGCGTCCAGGAGGGGCACGTCGTCGTTGCTGGCCGCCCAGTGCAGCGGGGTCTCGCGGTGCGCGCCGGTGAACCGGGCGTTCACGTCCGCGCCGGCGGCGACCAGCACGGTCACCGTCCGGGGGCCGTTGGGCAAGTGGCCGGGCCAGTCGGTGGCGAGATGCAGCAGAGTCCGCGTGGTCTTCATGTTGCCCACCCGGGCCGTTGCCAGCCCCGGATATGCGATGAGCAGATCCTGCAACGCGCCCACGTCGCCGGTCCGGATCGCCTCGACGACGGCACGGGCCAGCGGAGCGGTCGTATCGATGAGCATCGGGCACCTCCCAGGTCCCCACCTGGATAACACGGCCCACTGACAACGCCCCCTCCCCCCAGGACGCGGCGCCCCTGTCCCGCCGCCCCCGAAGTCCCTTCTGTTACGCTCCCCGGGCCTCCCGCGGGGGAAGTCCGGTGAGAGTCCGGCGCTGACCCGCAACGGTGTGCGCGGGGACCATGTGGTCCGTCGTGCGAGCCCGATCGCCCGTGGTGGGTGCGACCCGTTGACTGCTCGCCGAGGACTGCGAGAGGGGACCGCGCGGCCGGCACGGTCGTACGGGCTGTCTCCCTGATCGATGTTCACAGGCGGCCCCAGGCGAAGGACCGCCCGCCCGTGCACCGAAGTCCGACCCGGATATCGAGACCGACACCGAAATCCGGTACATCCCGACTGCCCGGCGCGTCACGCGTACCCGTGCCGTCGCTCGTCCTCGGGTTGGGGATCCTGCTGCTCGTCTCACTCGTGTGCGGCGTCGGGCTCGGAGCCGCCGGGATCGGGTGGGGAGATGTCCTCCGGCTGCTCTGGGCCGGGGTGACCGGCGGGACGATCGACGCTCGGGACGTCGCCGCGTACGCCATCGTCTGGGAGATCCGGCTGCCGCGCGTCGTGCTCGGTGCCGTGGTCGGGGCCGGGCTCGCGGCGGTCGGGGTGGCCGTGCAGGCGATGGTGCGCAACGCGCTCGCCGATCCGTTCGTGCTCGGCATCTCCTCGGGCGCCGCGGTGGGCGCCAACGCCGTGATCCTGCTGGGGGCGTTCGCGGGGCTGGGGGTCTGGGCGCTGTCCCTGTCCGCCTTCGGGTCGGCGCTCGCGGCGACGGCGCTCGTGTATGCCGTGGCGCGGTCTGCGCACGGGCTCACCCCGCTGCGGCTGATCCTGACCGGGACGGCACTGGCGTACGGCTTCGAGGCCGTCACCACCGTCATGGTGTTCGGCGCGGCCCGGGGTGAGGCGGCCCGGTCGGCGATGATGTGGCTGCTGGGGAGTCTGGGCGGGGGGACCTGGGCCCAAGTGCCGCTCGCCGCGGTGACCGTGGCCGCCGGGTGGGTGTGGCTGCGGTGGCGGGCCGAGGCGCTGAACGCCCTCGCGATGGGGGACGAGACGTCCGCCGCGCTCGGCGTCCAACCGGCGCGGTTGCGCAGGGAGTTGTTCGTCGTCACGGCCGCCGTGACCGGGACGGTGGTCGCGGTCAGCGGGGCCATCGGGTTCGTCGGGCTGATGGTGCCGCATGTCGTACGGATGCTGGTCGGCGCCGATCACCGGCGAGTGCTGGCCGTGGCGCCGCTCGCCGGGGCGGTGCTGCTGGTGTGGGCGGACCTGCTCTCCCGGCTCCTCCTCGCGCCCGCCGAACTGCCCGTCGGGGTGATCACCGCTGTCGTCGGGGTTCCGGCGTTCCTGCTGCTGATGCGGCGCGGCGGCTATGCGTTCGGAGGTCGGTGAGCATGCGGCTGGACATCGAGGGCGTCACGGTCGAGGTCGCCGGGGCGCGGCTGGTGGACGACATTCAACTCACTGTGGGCAGTGGGGCGTTCGTGGGGCTCGTCGGCCCGAACGGCAGCGGCAAGTCGACGCTGCTGCGGTGCGTGTACCGGGCGCTGCGTCCGTCCGGGGGCGTGGTGCGGCTCGACGGGGACGACGTGCACGCCATGGCGCCGCAGGCCACGGCGCGGGTGCTGGCCGCGCTGCCGCAGGAGTCGTCGGCCGAGTTCGACTTCACGGTCGCGGAGGTCGTGGCCATGGGGCGGCTGCCGCACCGGGACCGCACGGCCGCGTCCGACCGGGAGATCTGCACCGCGGCCATGGACCGCACCGGCGTCGCCCACCTCGCCGACCGCGGGTTCCTCGCCCTGTCCGGCGGCGAGAAGCAGCGCGTTCTCATCGCCCGCGCACTCGCCCAGCAACCGCGGGTCCTCGTCCTGGACGAACCCACCAACCACCTCGACATCGCCCACCAGTTGGACGTGCTGTCCCTGGTGCGGGGCAGCGGCCTGACCGTGCTGGCCGCCCTGCACGACCTCAACCTGGCCGCCGCGCACTGCGACGTCCTGTACGTCATCGCCGAGGGCCGGGTCGTCGCCTCGGGGCCGCCGCACGACGTCCTGCAACCAGCCCTGCTCGCCGACGTCTTCGGCGTCCGTGCGCATCCCGTGCGGCATCCGGAGACCGGCGCGACCCAGCTCCTGTTCGACCTGCTGCCCGCGAAGTAAGGACCCCCATGCGCAAGTTGCTCGTCGCCGCCCTCTGCGTCGCCGTCACCGCCACCGGTTGCGGTGCGAGTGTCGAGCCGGCCACGGACGCGAAGTCCGCCGCCGTCACCCTCACCAACTGCGGCCGCAAGGTCACCTTCGACAAGGTCCCCGAGCGCGTGGTCACCAACGACGTCGGCATCACCGAGCTGATGTTCGCCCTCGGCCTGGAGGACCGTATGGCCGGGTTCGCCATGCCCGACGACAAGGGCGATCTGACCGGCGTGCCGTGGAAGGACGGCTACGACAGGGTGAAGTGGCTGTCCAAGGACCAACTCACCAAGGAAAACGTCCTCGACGCCCGCGCCGACCTCGTCTTCGCCGGCTGGAACTACGGCTTCCGCGAGGACAGCGGCTTCACCCCCGACGCCCTGAAAAAGCTCGGCATCCCCTCGTACGTCCTCACCGAGTCCTGCCACAACGGCCGCACCGAGACCTCGCGCGGCATCATGCCGCCCCTGGACGCCCTGTACGCCGACCTCACCAACCTCGGGAAGCTGTTCGGCGTCGAGAAGCGGGCCGCCGCGCTGATCGCCGACTTCAAGAAGCAGGTCGCGGAGGTACGGGCACAGGCCCCCGAGGCGGCCGACCGGCCGAAGGTGTTCCTGTACGACAGCGGGCAGGACCAGCCCTTCACCTCCGGCCGCTACGCCGCCCCCGAGCAGATCATCAGCGAGGCGGGCGGGACCAACGTCATGCACGACGTGCAGGACTCCTGGACCACCGTGGGCTGGGAGAGCGTCGTACAGCGCGACCCCGACGTCATCGTGATCTGCGACTACGGGGACGTGAGCGCCGAGCAGAAGAAGAAGTTCCTCCTCTCCTATGCGCCCCTGCGCAACGTCTCCGCCGTCAAGCACAAGCGGATCTTCGTCCTCGACTACGTCGACCTGGTCGAGAGCCCCCGCAACCCGTCGGCCGTCGCCCGACTCGGCACCTATCTGCGGACGGTGACCGAGGAGCGGTGATCGCGGGGGACGTCACCGCTCGAAGTGGCTCGGTCTGCCGTCGCGATGGACCAGGCGGCCGAGGCGTTGCGCCCTGGCGCGGGGCATGAGGCTCCAACTGCCGTCGGGCTCGCGCAGGGCGGCGGAGTGCCAGGGCGTGGTCCAGGCGTCGGGGGCGTCGAGAAGGCGGATGCCGAACTTGGCGGCGCCGACCGGCTGGGGGTGGATCGACAAACGTACGGCGTGCGGGTGGTGGTCGGCGATCAGATCGCCCCAGGCGCGGCTGCGCTGGATCACGCCGTACGCCCGCCTGCGGCACTCGCGTTGGAGGGCCGAGCGGGTGCCGGTGAAGTCGGCGGCGTCCTCGACGAGGAAGCGGGTGATGCCCCGGTACAGCGCGAGGGTGGCGGCGTCGGTGCGGACCTCGGTGCGCAGGGCCTCCAGGGTGGGGGCGTAGCGGTCGTGGACGTGGGCGCGTTTGGCGTCCTGGGGGAGGTCGCCGAGGACGTCGCGCAGGTCGAAGACGGAGAGGTGGCGTAGGTCCGACTGCCTTATGAGCGCGCGCAGTTCGTCGGAGTAGGCGTCGACGTCGTGGTCGGGGACGCCGATCAGGTCGCCGAAGACATGGCCGTCCGAGCAGATGACGACGCGGGCGCCGGGCGAGTGGATCCGCTCGATCTGCGCGCAGAGTGCGTCGAGGAAGGTGAGGGAGAGGCGTTCGCCCATGTCGGGGAGGTGGCCCAGGGTCTTGGCCGGGTTGGGGGACTTGCAGGGGAATCCGGGCAGGGTGAAGACGATGGGGGCGCCCTTGCGGACGAAGTCCGTGATCCGGTGCAGTTGATGCGGGAACGCCTCCGCCGAGGCGCGGGCCTGGTCGGTCGTGCGGTGGTGCGGCAGGAGCAGGTCGAGGATCTCCACGCCGGTGGTCTTGGGGAGCGTGTCCGGTGCGGTGGTCAGCAGCATGTCGTTCCTCCAGGGGGCGTGCGGGCATGGCGCCTTGGCGGGGCAGGCGCTGTCGGTGGGGGCGAGACGGGGGCCGAGGGCTCGGTCGGCGGCCGGCCTAGAGCCGTCGGTCGTAGCCGACGGGCAGGTGGTTCGTGCCGCGGCCCAGGACGGCCGGGATCCACTCGATGTCCTCGTCCCTGATGGCCAGGTGCAGGCCGGGGAGGCGCGCGAGCAGAGTGCCGAGGGCGATCTGGAGTTCGGCGCGGGCGAGGGCGGCGCCGGGGCAGAAGTGGATGCCGTGGCCGAAGGCGAGGTGGGGGTTGGGCGAGCGGTCCAGATCGAGTCTGTCGGGGTCCTCGAAGCGACGTGGGTCCCGGTTGGCCGCACATAGGGAGACGATCACCGAGTCGCCGGCCGGGACCTCGGTGCCGTGCAGGTCGCTGTCCTCGGCGAAGAAGCGCCAGGTGGTCAGCTCGAAGGCGCTGTCGTGGCGCAGGAGTTCCTCGACCGCGCGGGGCAGGAGGCCGGGGTCGTCGCGCAGTCGGGCGAGCTGAGCGGGGTGGCGGAACAGGGCGATCAGGGCTGTGGTGAGCTGGTTCGTGACCGGTTCCTGGCCCGCGACGAGCAGCTGGAAGATCATGGAGTCCAGCTGCTCCTGGGACAGTTCGCCCCGGTCGCGGGCGACGACGAGGCAGCTGAGCAGGTCGTCGTCCCCGTGCTCCCGCTTGTGGGCGACGACCTCGGCGATGTAGTTCTGCAGACCCTGTAGCCGCGCCTCGTACAACGGCCGCCCCGGATCCGTCGGCCCGACCGGTTGGACGACCTTGCCCCAGTCGCGGTCGAAGCGGGCGGCCAACTCCCCTGGCAGGCCGATGACTTCAGCCAGGACCTGGAAGGGAAACCGGGCGGCAAACCCGGCGACCAGGTCGGCGGGCCCGGTCTCCGGAAGGGCATCGACGAGCGCGTCGGCCAACTCCTGGAACCGGGCCCTGAGTTGCTCGACGCGGCGCGGCGTGAAGGCGTCCGTCACGAAGCGCCGCATGTGGGTGTGGACCGGCGGGTCCTGGTGGAGGAGATGGGCCTGGAGCTGGGAGTGCTGCGGCTCGGGCATGATCGAGGCGCGGGCCCGCCAGCGGTCGTTGCCCCGGTCGTGGTTCTTGCCGAGGCGATCGTCGTTCAGGGCGGCGTGGGCGGCCTCGTAACCGGTCACCAGCCAGGCCTGAACGCCGCTGGGGAAGAGGACACGGTGGACCGGTCCGGCCTCGCGCATCTGCTCGTAGAGGGGGTAGGGGTTGCTCTTGTACGGGCAGCCCATCAGCGGGACCGGGTCGGGGAGCGGCTGCTGCGGGTCCACGGCCGGGAGGGGTTCCTGGTCCTGGATGGTCATGGGTGGTGCTCCTCAGAGGGCGAGTTCCGGCCGGTGGTGGTCCAGCCACAGGGCGAGGTCGACGACGCGTTCGAGGCGGAGTCGGTGGCCCCACTCCAGGTGCTCGGGCGGGGCGTCGAGACAGGGCTTGATACGGGTCTCGTCGGCCAGTGCCCGGACCTGTTCGAAGGACAGGGCGTCTCGGGCCATGTCCTGCAGGCCGCGGTTGTAGTCGGGGTGGTGGGTGGCCGGGTAGTGGTTCTTGGGGCGGTGCAGCACCGATTCGGGGGCCAGCCCCGTTCCGACCGCGCGCAGCAGGCTCTTCTCCCGGCCGTCGAAGCTCTTCAGCGCCCAGGGCGCATCGAAGGCGTACTGGACCAGCCGGTGGTCGCAGTACGGGACGCGAACCTCCAGGCCCTGCGCCATGCTCAACCGGTCTTTGCGGTGCAGGAGTTGGCGCAGCCATCGGGTCAGGGACAGGTGCTGCATCTCCCGCTGCCGGTGCTCGGCGGACGTTTCGCCGTCGAGGTGGGGTACGGCGGCAAGCGCGCTGCGGTAGGTGTCGTCGCGGAACTCGCCGATGCACAGGTCGAGTTCGGGGTTGAGCGGCATCGCGGCCTCGTCGCCGGTGACCAGCAGCCAGGGGAAGGTGCCGGCGGCCAGAGCCTTGGGGTTGTGGAACCACGGGTAGCCGCCGAAGACCTCGTCGGCGGCCTCGCCGGACAGGGCGACCGTGGAGTGCCGCCGTATCTCGCCGAACAGCAGGTACAGCGAGGTGTCCATGTCGCCGACCCCGATCGGCGAGTCCCGGGCCACGACGACGGCCTTGCGGTGCTCGGGGTCCAGCAGCGCACGCGGATCCAGTACGACCGTGCTGTGGTCGGTGCCGATGAAGGCGCCGGCCTCGGTGGCGTACGGGGTGTCGTGGCCGGTGCGCAGGATGTCGCCGGTGAACCGCTCGGCCTGGTCGCTGTAGTCGACGGCGTACGAGCGGATCCGGGCGTCCGGGCCTTCGCGCAGGCGGAGTTCGTCGGCGAGCAGGGCGGTCAGGACGGTGGAGTCGATGCCGCCGGACAGCAGGCTGCACAGCGGGACATCGGCCTCCAGCCGACTGCGGGCGGCCGTACCGACCAAGGTGCCGATGCGGTCCACGGTGGCGTCCAGGTCGTCCTCGTGCGCACCGGCCTCCAACTGCCAGTAGCGGCGCTCGCGGATGCCGTCCCGGTCCAGGACGAGCAGGCCGCCCGGCTCGACCTCCCGCACTCCGGACCACACCGTCGGCCCGGTGTTGAACAGCAGGCCGTACGCCTCCCGGAGCCCGTCCGCGTCCACCCGGGGCCGTATCTCGGGGTGCGCGAAGAGCGCCTTGGGCTCGGAGGCGAAGGCCAGGCCTCCGTCGACGGCCGCCCAGAACAGCGGTTTGACGCCGAGCCGGTCGCGGACGAGGAGCAGCCGCTGGGCGCGCTCGTCCCAGACGGCGAACGCGAACATCCCGTCCAGGTGGTCGGCCGCTGCCTCGCCCCACTCAATGTAGGCGCGCAACACGACCTCGGTGTCGCTACGTGTGCGGAACACATGTCCGCGGCCCACTAGTTCGGCGCGCAGCTCGTGGTGGTTGTAGACCTCGCCGCTGTAACTGAGGACCAGTGTCGGCGTGTCGGGTCGGTCGGTCATCGGCTGGACGCCGCCCGCGACGTCGATGACGGCCAGGCGACGGTGGCCGATCGCGGCGCGCTCACCTAGCCACACGCCGCCCGCGTCGGGGCCACGAGGGGCGAGGGTGGCGGTCATGGCCTCGATGACCGGGGCCTGGGTGCGGGCGTCGCGATGGAAGGACACCCAGCCGGTGATTCCGCACATGGGAACTCCTGGATCAGGTCGAGACGGTGTCGGTGGTCCGCTCAGGCACCGTGGCCACGGCGGTCCGTCGGCCGGGCAGGGCGAGCAGGGGTACGGCCGGACAGGCGGCCGCCGCTGCGGCGAGGGCCAGCCCGGCCCGTGCGCCGTGCCCGGACCCGGCCAGGGCCCAGGCGGCGGTGGCCAGAGCGGGGCCCAGGGTGAAGCCGAGACTGCGGGCCACCTGCACCGTCGAACCGACGGTCGCGGTCCGCTCCGGTGGGGCGGCGCCCATCACCAGGGCCTGGGTCGGGCCGCCGTTGAGGCCCATGCCGATGCCGGCCAGCGCCAGCCGCCAGGCCACGTCGGACGGGGACCAGCCGTCGCCCAGCGGGACCAGCAGGAGCAGGCCGGCTGCGGTGAGGGCGGCACCGGTGACCGCGACCCGCCGGAAGCCGTACCGGTCGGCGAGCCGCCCGCCGAGCGGCCCGGCCAGCCCCATGCCGAGCGGGAAGGCGAGCACGGTCAACCCGGTCGCGGTGGCACTGACGCCCTCGTCCTGCTGGAGGTGGAGGGCGACGACATAGTGCATGGCGGCGAAACCGGCCGCCGACGCCAGCACCGCGCCGTGCGCCCGGAACAGTCCCGCCGCACGCAGGACCCCGGCCACCGGACGGCCACCCGGCCCGCGCAGCCACCACCACAACGGCGGAACGGCGGCGGCCGCGAGCAGGAACCAGGGCGGCTGCTCGGATCCCAGAGTCAGGGCGAGCAGCAGCACGGCCAAGCCCCCGGCCACCGACAGCGCGTCGGCCAGTGACCGCCGGTCGGGGACGCGCAACGCACCGTCCCTGGGCATCGCTTTCCAGGCGACGGCCAGCGCCGCCAGACAGAACGGGATCTTGACCAGGAAGACCCAGCGCCAGCCCAGCTGGTCCAGCAGCAGCCCGCCCACCGCCGGGCCGGTCACCGCGCCCAGCGGGCCGAGCGTCGCGGGCACGCTCATCGCCCGGCCGCGCGCTTCGGGTCGTACGGCACGGATCGCCAGCACCGGCATCAGCACGAACAGCACTGCCGCGCACGCACCCTGCCCTACGCGGGCCGCGATCAGCCAGGCCGCCCAGGGAGAGAGTGCGACCAGAGCGCTGCACAGCGCGAAGCCTGCGGTCGCCGCCAGGAGCGCGTACCGCGTCCCCGCGCCGTCCAGCCACCGCCCGATGGGCAACAGCAGGGCGACGACCGGGAGTTGGTACCCCAGCACCGCCCACTGCGCGGTAGCGGCCGAGACGTGCAGGCCCTCGGCGATGTCGGC
Source organism: Streptomyces cyaneus (assembly GCF_004028635.1). Classification (GTDB taxonomy): domain Bacteria; phylum Actinomycetota; class Actinomycetes; order Streptomycetales; family Streptomycetaceae; genus Streptomyces; species Streptomyces cyaneus. Next base: position 1,076,839 of record NZ_RQJW01000003.1, read on the forward strand.
CAGTGCCACGTTCACGATGTTCATGTCGAGCATCGCCACGAACGACAGCGCACCCGCCACCGCCACGAGAACCCAGCGGTCCCTCACTCTCGCGCCCCTCCCCCTCACGGTCGGCCGCCGGACAGCAGCCTCGTTCCAGAGGTCGGGGCCACCGGGGGCTGAGTTCCCGGGCGTGGTCGAAAATTTGATCGATCTGGAGTCGGCGCCCCGGTACGGCGTCAGGCCGTGGAGATGCCGTCCAACTTGCCGGACTTGGCGTCCGCGACCAGCGACGAGAACTGGTCGGCGCTCATCTGCACCCGCTGCCCGAAGTCGTCCGTGAGGATCACCCGGCGCTCGGCCGGGGCGGCGGGGTCGACGAACAGTTGCGGACAGCCGCAGTCGCAGTTGCCGCAGAAAGTCGCCACCGGGGCCAGGCCTTCGATGTCGCTCATGGTTCACAACCTCTCGGTTCGTGGGCGCTCACCGGCGTGACCGCCCGGGACCAGCCCCCGAGCCACCGCTCAGGGCCGACATAGGGATACCCGCACCGGCCGGCTCCACCGGCCGCACGTCCGGGGCATCCGCCGGTGCTCGGTGATCGAAGGCGATCAGTGGATCGCCGGTCAGCGGATGGTCCACCACCGTCGCCCGTACGCCGAACACCTCGGCCAGCAGGGCGGGTTGCAGGACGTCGCGTGGCGGGCCGGAGGCGACCACTTGGCCGTCGTGCAGGACGTGCAGCCGGTCGCAGACGGAGGCGGCGGCGTTGAGGTCGTGCAGCGACACCAGGGTCGTACGGCGCTGTGCCCGGAGCAGGGCGAGCAGTTCGACCTGGTGGCGGATGTCGAGGTGGTTGGTGGGCTCGTCCAGGACCAGGACGTCCGGCTGCTGGGCGAAGGCGCGGGCCAGCAGGACGCGTTGGCGTTCGCCCCCGGACAGTTCGGTGAACCGGCGCCCTGTGTGCCGCTCCATGCCGACGTCCGCGAGGGCGCGGGCGACGAGGTCCCGGTCGGTGGCGTCCTCCCCGGCGAAGGCCCGCTTGTAGGGCGTACGGCCCATGGCGACGACCTCTCGGACGGTCAGCTCGAAGTCGCCGCCCCGCTCCTGCGGGAGGGCCGCGACATGCCGGGCCGCCTCGGCGGGGCTCAACCGGCGCAGGTCGGTACCGGACAGCAGGACCCGACCGGAGGCCGGCTTCAGATGCCGGTAGACGGTGCGCAGGAGCGTGGACTTGCCGCTGCCGTTCGGGCCGACGAGGCCGGTGATCTCGCCTTCGGCCGCGACGAGATGGGCGCCCGCGACGACCGTACGGCCGGCGTAGGCGACGTGCAGGTCCTCGATGCCGATCCTCAACTTCCGCTCCCCAAGCGCCGGTCCAGCAGATACAGCAGTGCCGGAGCACCGATCAGTGAGGTGACGACGCCGACCGGCAGCTCCTGCGTCTCCATGGCCGTACGACACACGATGTCGACCACGACCAGCAGCAGCGCCCCGAACAGTGCCGAGACGGGCAGGAGGCGGCGGTGGTCGCCGCCCACGACCAGGCGGCAGGCGTGCGGCACCATGAGCGCGACGAAGGCGATCGCACCGGAGACGGCGACGAGGACGCCGGTCAGCAGGCTGGTGAGCGTGAACAGTTCCCGACGCAGGCGGATGGCGTCGACGCCGAGCCCGGCGGCTGTCTCGTCGCCCATGATCAGGGCGTTCAGCGCCCGGGCCCGCGCCTGGAGCCACAGCAAGGTGACGGGCACGGCGACGGCGGGAGCGGCGAGCAGCGGCCAACTCGCGCCGCTCAGGCTGCCCATGAGCCAGAACAGCACGCTGTGGGTCTGCTGCTCGTCGCCGGCCTGGAGCACGAGGTAGCTGGTGAACCCGGACAGGAACTGCCCGATCGCCACCCCGGCCAGCACCAGCCGCAGCGGCGCGAATCCCCCACGGCGCCGGGCCACTGTCCACACCAGCGCGAAGGTGGCCAGGGCGCCCACGAAGGCCGCCCCGGACAGTCCGAGCCCGAGCGCGCCGCCCGTACCGAGGCCCAGCACGATCGCGGCGACCGCCCCGAGGGAGGCGCCGTTGGAGATGCCCAGGAAGTACGGGTCGGCCAGCGGGTTGCGCACCAGTGCCTGCATCGCCGTACCGACGAGGCCCAGGCCCGCCCCGACGAGGGCCGCCAACAGGGCGCGGGGGACGCGGAGTTGCCAGACGATCAGGTCGTTGGTGCCGGGGCGCGGTGGCTCGCCGCAGAGGCGGCGCCAGACCACGTTCCACACCTCGCCGGCCGGGATGGACGTCGAGCCCCAGGACACGGCCGCGGTGAGGGCGACGAGCAGGGCCAGGGCGAGTGCCGACGCGAGCGGCCCGGCGGGCACGGAGCGCGTCCGCGCGGGCTCCTCCGGATGCCGCTCCTCCGTGCCCTTTCGGCGCACCAGAGTGTCGATCACGGTCAGCCGACCTTGCCCGGGTAGAGGGTCTTCGCGATCTCCTCGACGGTGTCGGCGTTGGTGACGCCGGCGATGGTGGTCTGCTCGGAACCGATACGCAGGAAGCGGCCCTCCTTGACGGCCTTCAGTCCCTTGGTGGCGGAGTTCGACTCCAGCCAGTCCCGCGCCTCGTCGAACGCCTTCTTGTTCGCGGTCTCGTTGCCCCGGTTGCGCACGCCGAGCTGGATCCAGTCCGGGTTCTTCGCGATCACGTCCTCCCAGCCGACCTGCTTGTAGTCACCGTCGCAGTCGGCGAAGACGTTGCGGGCCCCGGCGAGGGTGATGACCGCGTTGGCGACCTGCCGGTTGCAGACGGCCATGGGCTGCTTGGTGCCGGCGTCGTAGTCGAAGAAGAAGTACGTGGGCCGCTCGTTCTCCGGCGTGCCGCCCACCGCCTTCCGGACGGCGCCCACCGTCTCCTTCATGCCGTCGACGAGTTCCTTCGCCTTCGCACTCGTGCCCGTGACGGCGCCGAGGGAGGTGATGTCGTCCTCGACGGCGGACAGGTCGGTGACCGGGCTCTCGCTCGTGGCGGCGCAGGCCGTGGACTTGAGGTAGGTGTGCTTGATGCCGGCCGCCTTGAACTCCTCCTCAGTCGGCGCGTCGCCCATCCCGCCGCCCATGTTCATCGAGGCGAAGGTGTCGATGTAGAGGTCGGCACCGGAGCCGAGGAGCTTCTCCTTGGGGATCACGGTCGCGCCGAGCACCTTGACCTGCTGTGCCTGTGCGTCGAGTTCGCCCGGCAGCGTGCCCTTGCCGGGTGGGAAGCCGGTGCCGATCACCTTGTCCCCGGCACCGAGGCGGAGCAGCAGTTCCAGGCTGGAGGCGTTGCTGGTGACGATGCGCTTCGGGGCGTCGGTGAAGGTGGTCTTGGCGCCCATGCAGTCGGTGACGGTGACCGGGTAGCCCGCAACGCCCTTGCCGGCGGCGCCGCTCGCCTCCCCGCTGTCCCCACTGTCCCCGCTGCCGCAGCCCGCCGCCAGCAGGCCTCCGAGTACGGCTGCCGTCGTACCCCGCCACACACGAGAACGCATCAAAACTCCCCACGATCCACTGGATGCACGGGCGGATCTCCGCCGCCCGTTCCAGTAGTCGGGGCGAGGCCGGTGTCAGTTCCCGGCAGGGGAACCGACACCGGCGCTCCCGGTCAGGCGGCCACAGCCGCCGGTTCAGTCATAGCCGCCGGTTCAGCCACGGCCACTGCATCGGCCACCGCATCGGCTACGACCACGATGTCGGCCTCCGCCTCGGTCAGCAGCTCGACGAGGGTCGCCCGGGCGCGGGCGACGCGCGAGCGGACCGTCCCGACCGGGCAGTCGCTCATCTCGGCCGCCTCCGCGTAGGGCAGGCCCACCAGCTGGGTCAGGACGAACGCCTCGCGGCGCTCGTCGGGCAGCGCGTCCAGCAGGTCGAGCAGCGCGATGCCGTCGTCGAAGCCGGGCAGACCGGTCGGCTGAGCGCGTTCCGCCATCAGCGTCCAGTCGTCGGAGTCGCTCAGCCGGGGCCGGGCGGCGGCGTACCGGTGACTGTCGATCACCGCGCGGCGCGCGATGGACAGCAGCCACGCGCGCGCCGAAGAACGGCCCTCGAACCGGTGCAGGCTGCCGAGCGCCCGCAGGAACGTGTCCTGCGCCAGATCGTCGGCGGCCTGCGGATCGGCGGAGAGGTGCGCCACGTACCGCACGACGTCGCGGTGCAGGGAGCGGACAAAACGGTCGGTTGCATCCGGGTCACCACCGCGGGCGGCCAGCGCCCACGCGGTCGTGGACTCGTCGCAGGAGGCCGTTTTGGATGTGTGGTCCGCCTTCGTGCAACTCACGCGGGTCGCGCGTGAGGAAGGCAGGGCAGGAGTGATCACCTGAGTCCTTCTCGGGTAGCCCGGACTCCGGCACGGCGGCGGGCACTACGGCGTCGCCGCGTGCGTGTCCGGGGGAGGCAAGGGATCGGCCGTACGGCAGGTACGGCCGGGGCCCGAGGCACGGTCCGTGTCTACGACGAGACACCTGTGCGGCCGTCGACGAGTCGACGTCCGTGTCCGTACGGCCTCGGGGAACCAGCTGTCTCAGACGACAGCGATCCCCGCCGGAGGCCCCCGAGAAGTGATCGTGTGAACGAGCGGAAGCAGCCGCGGCGCCCGGTCGGAACGGCCGCGACGCGGCCTGAGGCGCGGGCGGTGCGGTGGTACGGGCAGGGCGAGCGACAGCCGCAGCGGGGCGGCCAGCCATCCGGCGACGGCCCGCAGAATGCGGAACGCGGCGCGCTCGCCGTGGCCCAGCCACAGGCCGCACAGCAGCGCGGCGAGGGTGTGAGCGGCGAACATGCCGAACGAGGACGTGCCGGCCATGTCGTGACCCATCCCCATGGTTCCCATGCCCATGTGGCCCACGTCCATGTGGCTCATACCCATGTGCCCCATGGACATAGAGCCCACCGAATCCATGGACATGGGATCCATGGAGCCCGCGTCCATGGCGGTGGAGCCCATGTCGCGCCCGGTAATGGTGGAGGACTGTGCGAACTCGAAGGCCGCGTGCAGCCCACCCTGGGCGACGACCACGACGGACACGACCAGCGGCAGTCCGCGCTCCCGCCCTGCCAGGCACCAGCCCGCGCCGCCCGTGAGGACCGCACCGGCCGCCAGCGTCCACCAGGGGACGGTCGCGCCCGACATCAGTACGTGGCCGAGGGCAGCGAGCAGCACACAGACGGACGCGAACACCGCGGCCCGTATCGTGCGCACACCCCACCCAGCAGTCATGACGGCCCTCATCTTCGCATCATGGGCCCACTCGTCACGGGTGGGTACGCACAACACCCCCATCCCGCACTCAAGCCCATAAGAGTGATACAGGGCACATCAGCAAGAGGGAACCGGGCGCGCGTGCCGGCCGACAAGTGGAGGTGTGGGGCTGCCCTCACTCGCCCTGGCCGGGACGGACCACCACCGCCTGCACCTCGATCCGCCCGCCGTACTCGAAGTGGAGCGTGAACGGCACATACGTGCCCGTCTGCCACCCCGGCTGAGCGCGCAGCGTCACATCCAGGCCGTACGGCGACATGGCGAGAATCCCGCCGGCCGGTACGCGAGCCGAGTCGACCGTCTCCGCGTACGCCATCCGGCCGCTGGTCATGCGGTGGCGGCTGAGCGTCGCGTCGCCTCGGCCGGTCGACGACGTCACCTTCAGCAGCCGGTCGTCCGTGCCCCCGGAATTGGTGATCCGGAAGAACGCGGCAGTGTCCCGGACATCGCCGTACGGCAGGAAGACCCGCCCGTCGGTGACCGCGATCCGGGCGGGGCTGCCCGCGTTGCCTGAGCCCACCCAGGTGGTCAGGCCACCCAGAGCGACACCGCACGCGGTGATCGGGGCGAGCGCGGCGAGCAGGCCGTCGGCGATGCGGCGGCGGGTCGGGCGCGAGGCTCGGGGATCGGCCGTTCGCTCGGCCGTGGGTATGGTCATCGGGTACGACCTCCCCGGCCTTCATGTGTGCCTCGCACACGGCCTTGACCCTCATGTGTGCCACGCACATGGCTCTGGCCCTCATGTGTGCCGCGCACATGGCCCTGGCCTCCATGTGCCACGCGCACATGGCCCAGGCCCTCATGTGCCACGGGCACACGTCCCCGGCCCCCATATGCGCCCCGCACACGTTCCCGAGCCAGGGCCGGGGCCGGAGCCGAAGCCGGCTGCCAAGCCCGCAGTCGCAGGCTGTTGCCCACCACGAGCAGTGAGCTCGCCGACATGGCCACCGCGGCGACCATCGGATTGAGCAGGCCGACCATGGCGAGCGGCACGGTCACGACGTTGTAGCCGAAGGCCCACAGCAGGTTGACGCGGATCGTGCCCAGGGTTCGCCGGGCGAGCCGTACCGCGTCCCCCAGGGCCTCGATGTCGCCGCGCACCAGGGTCACATCGGCGGCCCCGATGGCGACGTCCGTGCCCGTGCCCATGGCGATGCCGAGGTCGGCTCCGGCCAGCGCCGCCGCGTCGTTGACGCCGTCGCCGACGACCGCGACCCGGCGGCCCTGTGCCCTCAACTCCCGTACGAGGTCGGCCTTGTCGTCGGGTGTGCAGCGTGCGTGCACCTCGTCGATGCCGAGCGCGGAGGCGACCGCGCGGGCCGGTGCCTCGCGGTCACCGGTGGCGAGCACCGGGTGCACGCCGAGGCGTCGCAGCCGGTCCACGGCACGGTAGCTGCCGGGGCGTACGACGTCCCCGATCTCGATCAGCGCCTCCGTCGTCCCGTCGACGCGGACGACGACCGGAGTGTGCGCCGCCGCCTCCGCCGCCGGGAGCGCGTCTGCCAATGCCGCGGGCAACTCGTCGTCGGGGGCGAGGACTTCGACCAATCGGCCCTCGACCCGGCCGTACACACCCCGGCCCGCCTCCGCGCAGAAGTCGCGCACCTCGGGCAATGCCGCCTGCTCCGGCAATGCCGCCTGTTCGGGCAGCGTCCGGCGGGCGTGCGCGGCGATCGCTCGGCCCAGCGGGTGTTCCGAGCCCTGCTCGACCGCCCCGGCCAGCCGCAGTACGGCTTCCTTGCCGAGCCCGCCGGGCACGGCCGTGACGCGGGTGACGCTCATGTGCCCGGACGTGAGGGTGCCGGTCTTGTCGAGGACGACGGTGTCGATGTGCTGGAGCCCCTCCAGGGCCTGCGGGCCCCGGACCAGGACGCCCAGTTGGGCCCCGCGTCCGGTGGCGGCCATCAACGCGGTCGGGGTCGCCAGGCCCAGTGCGCAGGGACACGCCACGACCAGGACGGCCACGCACGCGGTGATCGCCGCCTGTAGATCGGCCCCGGCCCCGAGCCAGAACCCGAGCACGGTGACGGCCAGCGCCAGCACCACGGGCACGAACACCCCGGCCACGGCGTCGGCCAGCCGCTGCGCCCGCGCCTTCCCGGCCTGGGCATCCGTCACCAGCCGTGCGATGCGGGCGAGTTGCGTGTCCGCGCCCACCGCCGTGGCCCGTACGAGCAGCAGCCCGCCCGCGTTGACGGCACCGCCCACCACCGCCGACCCGGGCCCGGCCTCGACGGGCTCGCTCTCCCCGGTGACGAGCGACAGGTCCACGGCGGAGTTGCCCTCCACCACCTCACCATCGGTGGCGACCCGCTCTCCGGGCCGTACGACGAAGATCTGCCCGACCGTCAACTCCTCGATGGAGAGGACGTGTTCGGTGCCGTCGTCCCCGCGTACCGACACTTCCTTGGCGGCGAGCCGGGCGAGCGAGCGCAGTGCCGCCCCGGTGCCGTGGCGCGCTCGCGCCTCGAAGAACCGGCCGGCCAGCACGAACAGCGGGACACCGACGGCCGCTTCGAGGTACAGGTGCGCGCTGAATCCATCAGCGGCTCCGCCGCGGGCGTCCGCGGCGGAGGTCAGCAGAGTGAACGGCATCCGCATCCCGGGCACTCCCGCACCGCCGAGGAACAGGGCGTACGCCGACCAGGAGAAGGACGCCACCACGCCCAGTGAGACCAGCGTGTCCATGGTCGCCGTCGAGTGGCGCAGCCCGCGCAGCGCCCGCACATGGAACGGCCACGCACTCCACACGGCGACCGGCGCGGCCAGCACGAAGCACAGCCACTGCCAGTTGCGGAACTGCCAGGCGGGCACCATCGACAGCACGAGCACCGGCACCGCGAGGAGCGCGGTGACCAGCAGCCGGTCCCGCTCCTGACGGACGTCGTCGGACTCGTGCTCCTGCTCCTGCTCGCCCCTGCGCTCACGCTTCCTCGGCGGCTCGGGCAACGCGGCCGTGTAACCGGCCTGTTCGACGGTCGCCACGAGTTCCTCGGGGTGGACGTCGGGCGGGTGGCTCACCCGGGCGCGTCCGGTGGCCAGGTTGACCGTCGCGGTCACGCCGTCCAGCTTCGCGAGCTTCTTCTCCACCCGTCGCACACAGGCCGCGCAGGTCATCCCGCCGACAGTCAGGTCCGTGGTCGTCATCGGGGGTGCCGGTTCGATGGCCATCAGCCGCCGCTCCCGTGCCGCATGTCCATGTCCCCCATATCCCCCATGTCCCCTGTGCCACCCATGTCCGTGCCGCCACCGTCGCCGCTCGTTCCGGAGCGGTGCATGCCGGGCGCGACGGGTCCGGCGACCGCGCCGACGGCGTACGACGCCGTGAAGATCAGGGCGAGCAGCAGCAGAAACCCGCAGAGGGCGGGCGGCACAAGTTGGCGTTGTTTCATCGACGGCCTCCTGACGCACGTACCGCTACAGGAGTCGGGCGCGGAGGAGAGGGAGTTCCCGGCTGCCCGTGTCAGGAAGCCCCCCCCCGGTGACGGCTCGCCTCAGGAAGCCCCGCCGCCACGCCTCCTGAACCACCACGCCCCGGCGCCGAGTACGACCACGACGGCGGCGCCGATGCCGAGCGGCACGGCCACCGGCATGCCGTCGTCGCCTTCCGTGTCGTCCGCCGCGGCCTGCGTCGAGGGGGTCGAGGGTGCGTCGGTCGTCGGCTCGCCCGTGGCGGCGCCGGTCGACGGCGATGCGGTCGTCGGCTCCTCGGTGGGCGTGGGGCTCACGGCCTTCGCGCCGGGGGCGGCGGCCTTCAGCTCCAGTTGCGGCGCGGGATGGCCGTGGCCGTGGTCGTCGCCGGCGTTCCCCTCCTCCAGTTCGATCCAGCGGTCCACGCTGCCGTCGCTGTAGGTCTGCAGGGTCTTGAAGACCAGCGTCTTGGCGTCGGGCAACTGCCGTACGGCGACGACGTACTCGGCGTCCTCCCCGACCGCGAGCTTCGGCCCGGACACGGTGTAACCGCGACTGGTGGGGGCGAGCTTCCAGCCCTTGGGACCTTCCTTGTAGGAGATGTCCGCCGGGGTGATGCCCTCGGGCAGGATCACCTCCAGCTTGCTGATCCCGGCCGATCCGGACTCCGACTCCGCGGTGAAGGTCAGCGCGACGTTCTGGTCCAGCGCCCGGGCGCCGTCCGCCTCGACCTCGGTGTGCGCCGCGCCCGGTCCCGCGACGGCTACGGTGACCGCGAACGCGGCCACGGTGAGGGCGCCGGTGCGGCGCAGGCTGCGGGTCAGGGTGGGGCGGGGCACGTGTGACTCCCTCGTACCGGTGATGTGGTCGCTGCATTCAAGCGCAGGGGTCGCCTCAAAGCGAGGGACCCTCGGGCCGAGGGTGGCGCAGACAGGAGGCGACGACCACGAAGGGCCACAAGGACTGAAGGGCCGTCACAAGTCGTTCGGCGACACCGTCGGCACCGTCCTGATGCATTTCGATCATGAACCAGGCCGCGCTGACGACCATCAGGGCGGTCGCCGTGAGGGAGGGTACGGGCCTGAGTCCCCACGGTGCTGCGCCACGGCGGTCGGCGGCCAGCACCGGCCACACCGCCAGCAGGGCGAAGCCGACCGCGACAGCCGAGCCGTGCCGCAGCGATCCCCCGCTGCTCGGCGGCGGGAGCAGAGCCACCGCGAGCGACGCCACACCCCCGGCGCCCAGAGCCACACGTCCGGCAATCGCGGCCGGACGCAGCCCCCAGGCGGTGAGGAGGTGGCAGACGCCAAGGACGGCCAGCGCCCCGGTCATCACCCAGAATCCTGCGGCGCCGTAGGCCGCGAGGACGCTGATCGTCTGTGTGACAGGGTCGTAGGCGGGCCCTTCGAGCAGCGCCGCGATCGCCCATCCTCCGATCAGCACGACTGGCGCACATCCCGACGAAAGCAAGGTCCATCTTGGGACAGGTGGCATCGAGCCACCGTAAAACGTCCCTTCAGTCACCGGCCGTGCACACGCCGCGCCTTCGGACCGCCGTGAGTACAAGGGGCACCGGCTCAGGTCGCACGAGGTGCGGTGCTGGTACGCGGCGAACGGTCGGGCGATCGTCGAACAGATCGACCGTAAACGCCAGGCCGCGCCACCCCTTCCGGCCCATAGAAATATCCACCAGCATGAAGGGCCCTGACGGGCCGGCAGGGCAGAGAGTGCTGGGGGTACGAGATGCAGCGCATCATGGGGAAGCATGCCGTCGAGTGGCTGGCCGCGGCTGCCGCGGATCCTCGGGCGTGCAAACAGCAGTGGGACGACGGCGCGGACGCGGTCCTGCTGGAGGCCGGACGGCTCTGGGACGTGCTGACCGTCCCCGAGCACCTCGGCTTGAGCGCCCTGGACCTTCTGAGACGCGCGCAGTTGCGGGCGTCCGGCCCCGTACTCGTGAACTGCGGGGCGCGCAGGGTGGGATTCTTCCTCCCGCCCGATCCGGCCACCGAGTGGGTCGGGCCCGGCGTACGGCATGCCGGCAGGGGATCATGGGTTGCCGCACCGCCGCCGTACCGGTCCTCCGGATGGCGACTGGAGTGGCTGCTGCCACCCGACGGCACCGGCGCCCTGTACGACCCGGCCGTCGTGGAACTGGCGCTGCGCGAGGCCGGCGGCACGCTGGCCGTACTGGCGCGCGTCAGTCGGCCGTAAGCGGAGCGGTGACACTGACGCGTCCGCTGCTCCCGTCCCACTCCCACACGACCGCCGGCCCGGGAAGACCCCGGGGGACGACAACGGCCGGTACGCGCTCGGTCGCCTCGACGCGCCGCTCACCTGGCGGTTCGGCGTCGACGGCCCGGGCCGGTCCGGTCCACCGGCCGACCGCCCAGGAGGTGACGGCCTGTCCTTGACCATCCGCGGCGGCAACGGAGTCCCACCATGTGTCGCGACGCCCCGGAATCGCGCGGCCGTTGGCGCGCCACTCGGCGACCAGCGCCGCGTAGATCGACGACCGGCCCGGAACACCGGTGGCCGGTACGACGTACGACATGGGTGCGTCATCGCTTCCGAGGACACGCCGCGCCGTCTCAGTGCTGTCCATGCCGGGCAAACGCCAAGCGTGCGCCGGTGGTACGCCCGCCGCCCCTGCTGCCACCCAGTCGAGTGAGGCCCCTCCCCCGGATGGAGCCATGGTCCGCTCGACACACATGGTCCGCCCTCGATCGAGACAGGAGCCGCTTCCATGGACCGACGACACCGCGTTCCCTCCCTCTTCGGCATCCGCAACGACGCCGACGAAACCCCCGACTGCCCGTGGTGCGCCGCGTTGCGCGAGGCGAGCCAGCCGCCGACGGCAGAGCCGTCCCAGTCACCGGGACGACGGCATGACCCGTATGTCTCAGGGGCCCAGTACGACGACTGGTGAGGAGAAGTGAGTACGACGACTGGTGAGGAGAGATGACGGCTGGTCGTGAGGCACGGTGACGAACCGGCGAGGCACAGGGCAGGTCAGGGCCGCGCGTCATCGGTGCGCGGGGTGCGCTGGTGCAACTGGGCGGCGAGTACGGCGACGTCGTCCTCGGCGTGCCGGGCGTCGAGGCGGGCGAGCACCTTGTCGATGACGTCGTCGACGCCCGAGGCGGACGCGAAGGCGACGTCGGCCAGCCGGTCCAGGGACTGGTCGATGTCCTCGCCGCGGTGCTCTACGAGCCCGTCGGTGAACAGCAGCAGCGTCTGGGTCGGGTCGAGCCGGTAGGTGGCGGGCTCGTAGCCGCCGAGGCCGGTGCCCAGGGGCGGGCCGACCGGCACCGGCAGCAGTGAGGTGTGTCCCTCTCCGTCGATCACGGCCGGGGGCAGATGGCCGGCGCTGGCCAGGGTCACCTGCCCCCGGTTGGGGTCGAGGCGTGCGATCAGGCAGGTGGCCGGGCGGCGCTCCGGCTCCGCGGAGGCGATGTCGTCGAGCTGGCGCAGCACCCGGTGCGGCGGAAGGTCGGCGGCGGCGATGTAGCGCAGGGCGGAGCGGTAGGCGGTCATGTCCACGGCGGCCTCCAGGCCATGCCCCATGACGTCGCCGACGACGAGCAGCGTCCGGCCGAAGTGCAGGCGGACGGTCTCGCACCAGTCGCCGCCGACCAGGGTGCTCTGGCCGACGGGCATGTAGCGGATGGCGACATCGAGGTTCGGGTGCGGGCGGCCGGGTTCGGCGAGCAGCGCCCGCTGGAGCTTGCCGATGATGCCCCTGACCCGGCCGTGCTCCCGGGCGTGCCGGATGTGGGAGGCGGCGCGCTCGGCGAGGAGGGCGAGAAGCTCGGCCTCCTCGCGGGTGAACGGTGCTGGGTCGCGGGCGCAGACCAGCACGCCGTAACGGTCCCCGCTGGTGGCCAGTGGGACGCAGAGCGCCGGTCGGGCGTCGCCGGGCGCCGGGTGCGACCCCCCGTCCTCCCCCGTACCGGCCGTTTCCTGTGCCGCGGCCAGGGCCCACCGGGCGTCGGGCAGCACCGTGGGGTCGCCGTGGACGGCCTCGTACTCCGCCCCGGCTCCACCCCTGCGCCTGCCCCTCCCCCTGTCCCGCAGCACCGCTGCCGTACCGCCCACCTGCCCGGCGGCCTCCCGGGTCAGCTCGGCGCAGGTGGTGCCCTCGTCCAGCGTGGTGCCGATCCGGGCCGCCGCCTCCCGCAGCGCGGTCAGCCGGGACGGGACGCCGGGGTCCTTCTCGGGTACGCCGCCCGGCGCGACGGGCTCCACCGTCGCCGGCCTATGGAACGGCTGCATCCAACGCACCACGCCAAACACCACAAAAGGGTGAAAACCACTCACGGGTAACGCACAGAATACCCACCCCCTGGCACGCACCCAATCTCGTCCCCGCCCGGCAGAACGCGAGCACAGACAGCGTGCGGGTGGTGACAGGGCGGAGTCGGGCAGGCCTGGCGCCCCGGTCAGCTCCGGCGCGTTCCGCTGTCGTGGGGGCGCGCACCCTGCCATCTGCCTGTTTGGCGCGCGGGCGCTCGCCCCATACGGGGAATTGGGCTCCGGGCGTATGGCCGCGGCACCGGTCACCCGGTGCACTAAGGCATCGCCCGGTCACGGCCGTCTCGGGCATCGGCGCACCACTGAGGAGGCTTTTGTTGGCACTCACGGAGTGGACGAAGTCAATGGAATGGCTGGCCGCGGCGTCGGAGGATCCCGGCGCCTGCAAGCAGGAGTGGCAGAACGGCAGTACCGGGGTCACGCTCCTGGCGGCCGGACGGTTCTGGGATGTGCTGATCGTGCCGGAAGAACTAGGGCTGCGCGTCGCCGACCTCTTGGAGGAGCTGCCGCTGCTCGACTCGGGTCCGTGCCTGTTGGACACCCGACGCCGTCACGTCGGCTTCCTGCTGCCCCCGGAGCCGCAGACGGTATGGATCGGTACCGGTGTGCGTCTCCTGGGCGCGGGCACGTGGATCGCCGCTCCCGCCCCGCACTGCCGCTGGGGCGCCCTGCGCTGGCTCGTCCCACCGGACGGCACCGGCAGGCTGACCATGCCCGAGGTCCTGGAAGTCGCCCTGCAGCGCTGCGCGAGCGAACTGTCCCGCCTCCAGGGCCACCCGGGCCGCCCCGCGCCCACCCCGCTCGGCCTGACGGAACCGGACGAAGGGCAGGACAACGGCCCGCTGTTGGTCCGCCAGGGCGCATGAGGGGACTACGTGCGACCGTGGCCGGCCCGGTCTGAGGCTGACCACGCCCCCGAGGTCTTCCAGGACCCCGACCGTTTCGACCCGCGACGGGGCAACTCCCGCCTGCAGTCGGCCTTCGCGCACGGGCCGCACTTCTGTCTGGGCGCCCACCTTGCCCGCCTGACTCCCACCCCGCCATGTGCGGCAACACCGAACGGTGATTGGCTGTCCCGGTTCCCTCAGCCAGTCCATCCACGGGAAGGCCCCAGCCATGAGCAACCCCTACGCACTCGAATACAAGGTCGTCACCTTTCGCGAGTCACTGATCGGAGATGCACTGGACAGCGACAAGCTGGAGAAGGTTCTGAACAAGCACGCCGAGGACGGCTGGGCCCTCAAGGCGATCACGTCCGCCGATGTCAAGGGCCGCATAGGGCCCGGTGCGGTCGAGGGCCTGCTTCTCACTTTCGAGCGTCCGCGCCGCTGACGGCCGCGGGTCCTGGACGGCACGGCCAGGCACTGGAGTTCGCCATCGGCACCGGAGGCGTGGGCGTACCGCCGCTGCGGTTCCCGCCGCCCGGGAGGGTCTAGGTGCCGTTCGACGTCTTCGAGCGGCATCTCTGCTTCGACTTATGAACCACGCCGGACCCGGGCGGCCTTGCGGGCTTCGGCGATCTGGCGGGCCTCGGCAGACCGGCGAGACTCGCCGCCGCCAGCCCTCCCCGGACGAGTGCCCAGGCCGCGGAAGGGGGCACCGCCACGCTTCGGGCGCTCCGCGACCGGCCCGCTGCCGCCGACGGGGACACCCGAGGGAGCCTGGGCGCCGGTGATGCGGCTCAGCTCGGCCTCGCCGGAGCGGACCTGCGTGATCTGCGGCCTGATGCCCGCGTCGGACATGAGACGGGCCATGTCCCGGCGCTGATTGGGGAGGACCAGCGTGACGACACTGCCGGACTCGCCGGCGCGGGCGGTACGGCCGCCGCGGTGCAGGTAGTCCTTGTGGTCGCTGGGCGGATCGACGTTGACGACGAGCTCGAGGTCGTCGATGTGAATACCCCGGGCCGCGACGTTGGTGGCCACCAGCGTCGTGACATCACCGGTCTTGAACTGTGCCAGGGTGCGGGTGCGCTGGGGCTGCGACTTGCCGCCGTGCAGCGCCGCGGCCTTTACGCCGCTGCTCAGCAGGTGCTTGGTGAACTGGTCGACAGCATGCTTGGTGTCCAAGAACATGATCACGCGCCCGTCGCGAGCAGCGATTTCGGTGGCGGTGGCGTACTTGTCGGCGCCGTGCACGTGCAGCACGTGATGCTCCATCGTGGTGACCGCGCCCGCCGACGGGTCGACCGAGTGAACCACCGGGTCATGGAGGTAACGACGGACCAGGAGGTCGATGTTGTGGTCCAGCGTGGCCGAGAACAGCATGCGCTGGCCGTCGGGACGTACCTGGTCCAGCAGTTCGGTGACCTGCGGCATGAAGCCCATGTCCGCCATCTGGTCGGCCTCGTCCAGGACGGTGATGTTCACTCGGTCCAGGCGGCAGTCCTTGCGCTCGATGAGATCCGCGAGGCGACCAGGAGTCGCGACGACCACATCGGCCCCGGCACGCAGCGCGCCGGCCTGCCTGCCGATCGACATGCCGCCGACCACAGTGGCCAGCCGCAGCTTCAGCAACGCGGCGTACGGGGCGAGGGCATCGGTGACCTGCTGGGCCAGCTCGCGCGTGGGGACGAGGATCAGGGCCAGCGGCTTGCGCGACTCGGCACGCTGCCCGGCCGTGCGCACGAGGAGCGGCAGGCCGAAAGCGAGTGTCTTGCCCGACCCGGTGCGCCCGCGGCCCAGTACGTCGCGCCCTGCGAGGGAGTTCGGCAACGTGGCGGCCTGGATCGGGAACGGCTCGTTCAGGCCGCGACTGGTGAGCATCTTCAGCAACTCGACGGGCATGTCCAGTTCGTCGAAGGTCGCAGCGGCGGGGAGGGCCGGGGTGACGGTGACCGGCGGCGCGAACTCTCCCTGGGCGCCGGGGCGGCTCTGACCTCGTGGACGGAAACGGTCGTTCGTGCTGGCTGAACGGCTCAAGGGGGACCTTCCTCAACAGGGCGCGCATCGAGGAATTCCCGACAGGAGTGAGCCGGGTAAATTGCAAGAACGAGCCGAATGCGAATCCAAAAGAATTCCAGCGGAATACAAAAAAACAGTAAGCTGAGGCCCACCGCAAGGCGTGGCCTCAGCTACCTCATACCTTCGACGTCAGGCGGGAGTGATGTTCTCCGCCTGCGGGCCCTTCTGGCCCTGTGTGACGTCAAAGTTCACCTTCTGACCTTCCTGCAGCTCACGGAAGCCCTGGGCGGCGATGTTCGAGTAGTGGGCGAAGACGTCCGGGCCGCCGCCGTCCTGCTCGATGAAGCCGAAGCCCTTTTCCGCGTTGAACCACTTGACGGTG
The DNA here is from genome assembly GCF_004028635.1 of Streptomyces cyaneus. GTDB lineage: Bacteria > Actinomycetota > Actinomycetes > Streptomycetales > Streptomycetaceae > Streptomyces > Streptomyces cyaneus. The sequence continues at coordinate 1,093,111 of NZ_RQJW01000003.1, forward strand.
CCAGTAGCCATGTCACATCTCCTTGGGGGCAGTACCCGGGGGACCCGCGCCGTGCGAACCCCTGCGTTGCCACAATGCGCCCCGTCCGGATAAGCACCGGAGATTACAGAAATGTCCGACGCCATACAGCCGCCAAGACATTTGAAGTTTCGGGAACCACAACTGCAACTATTATCAAGTTTAGCACGGTCACACCTTCACGGTCACACATCGAATACCTGCGGAAGGTGAATTCCACCGTACGCCGCGTCAACCCAGGAACGACAGGCGGACCTTCCGGTTCGGGTTGTCCCTGTTGGTGTCCACGAGGCAGACCGACTGCCACGTTCCGAGCTCCAGCCGCCCATCCAGCACCGGCAGCGTCGCGTGCGGCGGGACGATCGCCGGGAGGACGTGGTCACGGCCGTGGCCGGGGCTGCCGTGACGGTGTTGCCAGCGGTCGTCCGCGGGGAGGAGGGTGTGCAGGGCGGTCAGGAGGTCGTCGTCGCTGCCGGCTCCCGTTTCGATGATCGCGATGCCGGCTGTGGCGTGCGGCACGAAGACGTTCAGGAGGCCGTCGCGGCCCGCCGCCGCCTCCCGCAGGAAGGCCTCGCAGTCGCGGGTGATGTCCACGACCCTCTCCGAGGAGCCGGAGGCGACGTTCAGAACTCGGGTGGTGAAGGCATCTGACATGTCGTCCATCCTCGCCCATGCACCGCAGTTCGCACGCCAGGGGACGGCCCGAGACGGCCGCCGTGATACACGAGGTCCACTTGGCGAGACACCGTTGACCGTCGGCGCGCCATCTGGCTACTTTCAGCGGCATGTTGCGTTCAGCCCTGCTCACCACGCGCGGTCACATCGACCTGCTGCGGGTGGCCTCCGCCGCGTGTCGCCGCGGCTGCTGACGCCCCTCTTCTCTCTTCACCCACGCTTCCTCCCCGTATCCGCCCGGTCCTGAACTGACCCGGCGGCGCTGAAGCGCGTCCCCATCGACGCTCATCGCCCCCTGGAGCACCCATGAGCATCAGCCATGCCCCACCCAGCTCTGCCGAGACGGATATTCCCCTCAAATCCAACTTTGAGAACCCACCCGCCGTCGATGTAGTCCCCCTCCTCCCCACCTCCTCCCGCCGCACCCGCGTCCCCCGCTGGCTGCGTCGCACCACCGGCCCCGTCCTGCTCCTCATCCTGTGGCAACTGCTCAGCAGCACAGGCCTGTTGACCGCGGACGTGCTCGCCTCGCCCGGTCGCATAGCCCAGGTCGCGGGTGATCTGATCGCCGACGGCTCGTTGCCCTCGGCCATGGGGACGTCCCTCCAGCGCGTCGCCGGCGGGCTGGCGCTGGGCACCGTCGTCGGTACCGGACTCGCCCTGGTCTCGGGCCTGTTCCGGATCGGTGAGGACCTCGTGGACGCGCCGGTGCAGATGTTGCGGACCGTGCCCTTCGTCGGGCTCATCCCGCTGTTCATCATCTGGTTCGGGATCGGCGAGGCGCCCAAGGTCGCCATCATCACGCTCGGCGTGACCTTCCCGCTCTACCTCAATGTCTACGCCGGTATCCGCGGCGTGGACTCCCAGTTGATCGAGGCCGGGGAGTCCCTCGGGCTGTCCAGGTGGGGGCTCGTGCGGCATGTCGTGCTGCCCGGTGCGCTGCCGGGCGCCCTGACCGGCCTGCGCTACTCGCTCGGCATCGCCTGGCTCGCCCTCGTCTTCGCCGAGCAGGTCAACGCCGACTCCGGCATCGGGTTCCTCATGGTTCAGGCGCGGGACTTCCTGCGGACCGACGTGATCGTCGTCTGCCTGATCGTCTACGCCTTCCTCGGCCTGCTCGCCGACTTCATCGTCCGCTCCCTCGAAAGGCTGCTGCTGCAATGGCGACCGACGTTCACCGGCCGGTGAACCCCAAAGCCGATCAGACCGCGCAGGCCACTCAGGCCGTGCGGGCCAACGGGACCGTGCAGGCCGCACAGGCCGTGCACGTCGAGGGGCTGACCCGCTCCTTCGACGGGCGTGCGGTCATCGACCGGCTTCAACTGGACGTCCGACCAGGCGAGTTCGTTGCTCTCCTCGGCCGCAGCGGCTGCGGCAAGTCCACCCTGCTGCGCATCCTCGCCGGCCTCGACCGCGACATCGAGGGCACCGTCCTGGTGCCGCGCCGCAAGGCCGTCGCGTTCCAGGCACCGCGGCTGATGCCGTGGAAGAAGGTGTGGCGCAATGTGCTGCTGGGCCTGCCGGGCAAGCCCGGCCGTGCCGTCGCCGAGCAGGCCCTCAAGGAGGTCGGCCTGGAGCACCGTACGGATGCCTGGCCCAAGACGCTCTCCGGCGGCGAGGCTCAACGCGCCTCTCTCGCAAGGGCGTTGGTCCGCGAACCCGATCTGCTGCTGCTCGACGAGCCGTTCGGCGCGCTCGACGCGCTCACCCGTATCAAGGCCCAGCGCCTGGTGGGCGAGCTGTGGCAGCGGCGCGGCTGCGCGGTTCTGCTCGTCACGCACGACGTCGAGGAGGCCGTACTCCTCGCCGACCGAGTCCTCGTGATGGACGACGGCGTCATCGCGCACGAACAGCGCATCGACATCGACCGCCCCCGCGACATCACCGACCCCCGGTTCGCCGAGCTGCGCGCCGGCCTGCTCGAACGCCTCGGCGTCGACACCGCGGCCGAAGCAGCCTGAGGCCCCCAGCCCCAACCCCGGCGGTCACCCCCGACCCCAACCCCTTTTCTTCCACCCTCAGTTCCACAGAACGGATCCGTCATGCGACGTCGCCTCGTCCCCGCCGCGCTGCTTCTCCCCCTGGCCCTGCTCCTGTCCGCCTGCGGAGGCAGCTCGTCGGCCTCGACCGGCGGCGACACCGACGGCTCGGGCTCCCTCACCCTCAACGTCGGTGACCAGAAGGGCGGTTCGGAGGCGATCCTGCGCGCCGCCGGAGAGTTGAAGAACCTCGACTACAAGATCAAGTGGTCCACCTTCACCTCCGGTCCGCCGCTGCTCGAGGCGGTCAACGCCAAGGCCGTCGACATCGGCGGCGTCGGCAACACCCCGCCGGTCTTCGCGGCGGGGGCGGGCTCGAAGATCACGGTGGTGGCCGCCTTCCACGGGGCCTCCAAGGGTGACGCGATCCTCGTACCGAACGACTCGAAGCTGACGAAGCCCGAGCAGCTCAAGGGCAAGTCGATCGCCGTGGCGCAGGGCTCCTCCGCCAATTACCAGCTCGTCGCGTCCCTCAAGGCGGCCGGGCTGACGTTGAGCGACGTCGACGTCAAGTACCTGCAGCCGGCCGACGCCCTGGCCGCGTTCACCGCCGGCAAGGTGGACGCGTGGGCCGTGTGGGATCCGTACACCTCGCAGGTGCTCGTGGCCAAGCAGGGCCGGATCCTGACGACCGGCGACGGAATCACCAACGGCCTCACCTTCCAGGTCGCGGCGCCCGCCGCCCTGGGGGACAAGAAGAAGGCCGCCGCCATCAAGGACTACCTGGAGCGGCTGCGGCGCGCCACGGCTTGGGTCAACGACCACAAGGAGGAGTGGGCCAAGGTCTGGGCGAAGGACACCGGGCTGCCCTACGAAGTCGCGCTGGCCTCCGTGAAGCGCACCAACGCCACCCGGATCTCGGTCGCGGTCGACAAGCCGCTCATCGCCTCCGAGCAGGAGATCGCCGACGCCTTCACCGAGTTGAAGCTCATCCCGAAGAAGGTGGACTTCGGCGAGTTCGTGGACACGCGGTACAACGGTGACCTGCCGCCGTCGACCACCGAGGCCCGCGCCACGGAGGGTTCGTGACATGGCCGTCCATCTCCACTGGTTCCTGCCGACCGGCGGCGACGGCCGCACCCTGGTGGACCGGCACGCCTACGGCCCCAACCAGGCCAGCAAACCGATCGGCGTACGCGCCCCCGACATCGACTACCTGGCCCAGATCGCCAAGGCCGCCGAGCGGTTGGGCTTCGAGGCGGTCCTCACCCCGACCGGTACCTGGTGCGAGGACGCCTGGCTGACCACCGTGGCCCTCGCCCAGCACACCGAACGCCTCAAGTTCCTGGTGGCGTTCCGGCCGGGCCTGATCTCTCCGACGCTCGCCGCGCAGATGGCGGCGACGTACCAGCGCGTCACGCGCGGGCGGCTGCTGCTCAACGTCGTCACCGGCGGCGACTCGGCCGAGCAGCGTCGCTTCGGCGACCGTCTCGACCACGATCAGCGGTATGCGCGTACGGACGAGTTCCTGTCCGTCGTACGCGGGGTGTGGCGCGGTGAGCCGTACGACTTCCGCGGCGCCCACTACCAGGTCGACGGCGGGCTGACCGCGCTGCCGCCGGATCCGTTGCCGCAGCTCTTCTTCGGTGGTTCGTCCCCGGCGGCCGGGCCGGTCGCGGCGCGGCATGCGGACGTGTATCTGACCTGGGGCGAACCGCCCGCGCAGGTCAAGGAGAAGATCGACTGGATCCGCTCGCTGGCCGAGCGGGAGGGCCGTACGGTCCGGTTCGGGATCCGGCTGCACACCATCTCCCGTGACTCGTCCGCCGACGCCTGGTCGACCGCCCACCGGCTGCTCGACGACCTCGACGCGGACACGGTCGCGGCCGCGCAGGCGGCGCTCGGGCGCAGCGAGTCGGTGGGGCAGCAGCGCATGCTCGCCCTGCACGGCGGCTCCCGTGCCGATCTGGAGATCTACCCGAACCTCTGGGCGGGCGTCGGTCTGGTCCGGGGTGGTGCGGGGACCGCGCTGGTCGGGAGCCATGCCGAGGTCGCCGAGAGGATCGAGGAGTACCACGCGCTGGGCGTCGAGCACTTCGTGCTGTCCGGGTATCCGCATCTGGAGGAGGCGTACTGGTTCGGGGAGGGGGTTATTCCCGAGCTGGCGGCGCGCGGTCTGCTCGACGGTACGGCGGCGGAGGCCGAGGCGGGTGTTCCGCTGCTCGTCGCGGGCGGGCGCTGATCTCCGGGGGCGCAGGGACGTCGGGGACCTCGGCGACCTCGGGGGAAGATCCGCGCCCCCGAGGTGGTTAGTGGAAGCGTGAACAATACCGAGGTGGTCGCGGAAGTCGACGTGGTCGTCATAGGCGCTGGTCAGGCCGGACTGTCCAGCGCCTATCACCTGCGGCGCACCGGGTTCGAGCCGGACCGTGACTTCGTGGTGCTCGACCACTCCCCCGGCCCGGGCGGCGCCTGGCAGTTCCGGTGGGCCTCGCTGACGTACGGCAAGGTGCACGGGATGCACGCGCTGCCCGGTATGGAGCTGACCGGCGCCGATCCCGAGCGGGCCTCGTCCGAGGTCATCGCCGAGTACTTCGACACCTACGAGCGGACCTTCGACCTGCGGGTGCGGCGGCCCGTCGACGTGCGTGCCGTGCGCGAGGGCCCGGACGGGCGGCTGCTCGTCGAGACCTCGGCCGGGACCTGGTCGACGCGGGCGCTGATCAACGCGACCGGCACCTGGGACCGGCCGTTCTGGCCGCGTTACCCCGGTCAGGAGACGTTCCGGGGGCGGCAGTTGCACACCGCGCAGTACCCCGGGCCGGAGGAGTTCGCCGGGAAGCGGGTCGTCGTGGTGGGCGGGGGCGCCTCCGGCACCCAGCATCTACTGGAGATCGCCCGGTACGCGGCCGCCACGACGTGGGTCACCCGGCGCCCGCCCGTGTTCCGCGAGGGCCCGTTCAGCGAGGATGTGGGCCGGGCGGCCGTCGCGCTCGTCGAGGAGCGAGTCCGGCAGGGCCTGCCGCCGAAGAGCGTCGTCTCCGTCACTGGGCTGCCCCTCAACGACGCCATCCGGCAGGGGCTCGCGGACGGGGTCCTGGACCGGCAGCCCATGTTCGACCGGATCACGCCGGACGGAGTGGAGTGGCGGGACGGGCGACGCAGTCGACACGTTGCCGCCGACGTCATCCTGTGGGCGACCGGTTTCCGGGCCGCCATCGACCATCTGGCCCCGCTGCGCCTGCGTGAGCCGGGCGGTGGGATCCGGGTGGACGGGACGCGCGCGGTCGCCGACCCCCGCATCCACCTGGTCGGATACGGCCCCTCCGCCAGCACGATCGGCGCCAACCGGGCCGGCCGCGCGGCCGTACGGGACATCAGGCGGTTGTTGACCGAGGAGCCGGTGGCGGCGTGACCTTCGGCGGTCGGTTCGGCCACCTTCGAGCCGGCCGCGACCGGCCTCGCTGCGGGGTGCCTGGCGACGGGCGGCGTGGCGGCTGGTAGCTACCGGCCGGCAACCCCGAGCAGCTTGCGGCCCGGCGCGGTGGAGGTACGCCCCGTCACTGGCATGCCTGCCAGGCCCGGCAGGCATGCGAGGCACGTACCCTCCGGCACCGGTCACCGTGACTCGTATCCCTCCGCAACCGGCCGACGCCCCGGCCGCCATCCGATGCCCCGAGCGTCACCTCGCCGGCTTCGGGCCGGCCGGGCTCGCCTTCTGCTGGGCGTTGAACTCCGCGACATTGCGCTGGTGTTCCGCGTAGTCGGCCGTGAAGCGGGTGTCGCCGGGCTTGACCGTGACGAAGTACAGCCAGTCGCCCGGGGCCGGGCTGATCGCGGCGCGCATCGCGTCCTCGCCGGGGTTGTCGATCGGCGTGGGCGGCAGGCCCATGCGCTGGTACGAGTTGTAGGGGCTCTCGATCCGCGTGTCGGCCTCGGTGGTTTTGATCGTGGAGCGGCCCAGCGCGTAGTTGATGGTGGAGTCCATCTGCAACGGCATCCCGCGTTCGAGCCGGTTGAAGACGACCCGGGCCACCTTGCCCATGTCGGCCTTGCTGCCGGCCTCGGCCTGGACGATGCTCGCGATGGTGACCGCCTGATAGACGTTCATGGCGTTGCGCTGGGCGCCGGCGGCGATCGGGGCGCCGCCGAACTTCTTGTTGGCGGTGTCGACCATGGCCGACAGCAGGGAGTCCGGCGTCGCCTTCGTACCGTTGTGCTCCAGTGGATACGTCGCCGGGAAGAGGTAGCCCTCGGGGTTGCCGTCGGCGTCGTTCGGGAGTTTGAGGTCGAGCTTGCCGAGGGACTTCTTGGTGGACCCGGGCGGCAGGGCGAGGGCCTTGTCGACGGCCTCGTACACCTGGCTCGCGCGCCAGCCTTCCGGGATCACCAGCGAGGTGGGCCGCGCCGGCTCCTCCTCGCCGAGGATCAGCAGCGGCACCGCCACGGCGGCGCCGGCCACGACGGCACCGGCGGCGATGAGAGCGATACGGCCCCGGTGCGTCAGTCGAATCGTGTTCCGTGGCGGAGTGTTGAAGTGCATGCGGGCACGGTATCCCGCAAATACTTACAAACCCGACATAACGTCACGTCGTCGGCTCCAGTTGGGCGTCCCGGCGCACCAGCCCCGCATACCGCCCCTCCCGCTCCAACAGTTCCTCGTGCGTGCCCCGTTCGGCGACGCGCCCGGCGTCGAGGACCACGATCTGGTCGGCGCCCCGAATGGTGGACAGCCGGTGCGCGATGGTGAGGGTGGTGCGGTTGGCGGACAGCGCGTCGATGGCCTCCTGAACGGCGTGTTCGGTGCGGGTGTCCAGGGCGCTGGTCGCCTCGTCGAGGATGAGGACAGGCGGGTCGCGCAGGATCGTACGGGCGATGGCCAGGCGCTGTTTCTCACCGCCGGAGAAGCGGTGGCCGCGCTCGCCGACGATCGTGTCGTAGCCGTCGGGCAGGGCGGCGATGTGGTCGTGGATCTGCGCCGCCTCGGCCGCCGCGTGCAGCTCCTCGTCGGTGGCGTCCGGCTTGGCGAAGCGCAGGTTGTCGGCGACGGAGGCGTGGAAGAGGTACGTCTCCTGCGAGACGACGCCGACCGCGCGGGCGAGGGTGTCGAAGTCGAGGTCGCGCACGTCGACGCCGTCGAGGGTGACGCGGCCGCCCGTCACGTCGTAGAGCCGCGGCACGAGGTGGCCGAGCGTGGACTTACCGGCGCCGGTCGGGCCGACGACCGCGAGGCTGCCGCCCGCCGGGACGGTGAGGTCGATGCCGTCGAGGATCGGGCCGCTCTTGCCGTCGTACCGGAACTCGACGTTCTCGAAGCGGACCTCACCCTTGATGCCGTCGAGGTGGACGGCATCCTTCCGCTCGGTGATGTCGATGGGCAGGTCGAGATACTCGAAGATGCGCTGGAAGAGCGCGAGCGAGGCCTGGATCTGCACGCCGGTGGACAGCAGGCTGACGGCCGGGCGGAACAGGCCCTGCTGCAGCGAGACGAAGGCGACGATCGTGCCGATGGAGACCTGCGGGCCGCCGAGCTGGAGGGCCGTTCCCGCGGCCCAGTAGATGACGGCGGGCATGGCGGCCATGACGATGCCGATGACAGCCATGCGCCAGCGGCCGGCCATGTTCGACCGCACTTCCAGGTCGACCAGCCGCTCGGACTCGTCGGCGAAGGCCGTGGTGAGCGAGTCGGAGCGGCCCATCGTACGGCCGAGCAGGATGCCGCTGACCGAGAGTGACTCGGTGACCGTGGCGGCCATCGCGGCCATCTGCTTCTGGCGCTCGGTGGTGATCTTCTTGCGTTCCCTGCCGACGCGGCGGCTGATCCAGACGAAGACCGGGAGCAGGAGCAGCGAGACGACGGTCAGGCGCCAGTCGAGGGCGATCATCGCGATGATCGTGGCGACCACGCTGGTCAGGTTGGAGACCAGGGAGGTCGCGGTGGAGGTGACGGTGGCCTGCATGCCGCCGATGTCGTTGGCGATGCGGGACTGGACCTCGCCGGTGCGGGTGCGGGTGAAGAAGGCGAGCGACATGCGCTGGAGGCGGCCGTAGACGGCGGTGCGCAGGTCGTGCATGACGCGCTGGCCGACCGTCGTGGAGATGAGGGTCTGCAGCACGCCGAAGATGCTGGTGAGGACCGCGCTGAGGATCATGCCGAGCGCGAGCAGGGTGAGCAGGCCGGTGCGGCCCTCGGGGATCGCTACGTCGAGGATCGCCTTGAGGAGGAAGGGTGTGGCGACGCCGACCAGTGACGAGGCGCCGACAAGGAGGCCGACGACGGCCAGGCGTCCTCGGTAGGGACGGAAGAGTCGCAGGATGCGGCGCACCTGCCGGGGTTGTTCCTGCTCCGCGGCGGGTGGCGTCCAGGTGGGTTCGTTGTCGGGGTGCATGGGCTCCTACGGGAGGTGTGGCGAAACGGACTGACGGAGCTTAGCTCATTGTTACCTATGCTCACAATGAATGTTGTCCTGATATTGTTCCCGCATGACCATGCCCGATCCCGACGGCCCGCTCGCCGAGCAGCTGCTGCGCTTCACCCGTCGGGTGCACCGGATCCAGAAACGGCACTTGCAGGAGTGCGGCCTGGGCGTCACCCCGGCCCAGTCCCGCCTGCTGCGCACGCTCGCGCACTACGACTCGCCACCTCGCATGGCCGACCTCGCCGAGCGCCTGGAGGTGGTCCCGCGTGCCGTGACGACGCTGGTCGACGGGCTGGAGGCGAGCGGGAAGGTACGGCGGGCGCCGGATCCGACGAACCGGCGGGTGATCCGCATCGAGCTCACCGACGACGGGCGGGGGGCCCTGCGGGAACTGCACGGTGCGCGGCGGTCGGCGGCTCAGGAGATTCTGGCGCCGCTGACGGAGGAACAGCGCGAGGTGCTGGGCGAGTTGCTGGACACGCTGATCGACGGGGGCGCCGAGGGGCGCTGCTGAGCGGCTGCTGAGCGGTCGGCACCGCCGGGACTGCCGAACCGTCTCCCGGGCCGTGTCCGGTCGGCTACGTTGAGCGAGCGAACGAGCATGTGTGGGGGAGGGCATGTGGCGGTACCAGCTATGGCGCAGGTAGGCCCGGACGACGTACCGGCCGACTTGTCGGGGCCCGTCAAGGCGGGCCGGGCCGCGGACGCCGAGAGCAGCGCGGCGAACCCTGGCGAGCCCGCGAGCTGAGGCCGGGCGACCGTGCTGACGCAACCGGGCGGCGGGCAGGAGGCGCGGCAGTCGCCCGGCCCAGCGGACGCGGCCGCCGTCGCGCAGATCCTCGCACCGGACGGCGCCGTGGCGGGGGCGGGATTCCTGGCCGGCGACGGCCTGCTGCTCACCTGTGCGCACGTCCTTCAGGGGGCGGGTCACGGCCCGGGGGACGCCGTCCGGATGCGCTTTCCGCAGGCCGAGGACGCGCCGCAGGCCATCGGGACGGTCCTCGCCGAGCAGTGGCGGGACCCGGACGGCGACGACATCGCCGTCGTCCTGCTGGGTGAGACACCCCCCGGCCTTCCCGTGCTCGCTGTCGGATCCGCCGAGGGCTTCGCCGGTCAGCGGGTGCGGTCGTTCGGCTTTCCTGCCCAGGCACCTGACGACGGCCGCTACGGAACGGGCACGGTGCAGGGTTACCTGAATGCCGACGGTCGCGTACTCCTGCAGTTGGACGCTGCGAACTCACTGGCCCAGGGGTTCAGTGGCGGACCGATCCTGGACGAGGAATCCGGGCTCGTGATCGGCATGGTCACCGCGATCACCGCCCCCGACCGTCACCAACGCGGCGTGAACATCGCGTATGTGACGCCGGGTGAGACGCTCCGCGCCCGCTGCCCCGCTCTCGCCGCCCAGGACACCTGTCCCTATCTGGACCTCAAACCGTTCGGCAAGGAGCACAGTCACTGGTTCCACGGCCGTGACACGGCGCGGGACAAGGTGCTCACGGAGCTGAGGCGGCGCCGGGGCGTCCTGCTGCAGGGGCCCTCCGGTTCCGGCAAGTCGTCCCTGGTGCAGGCAGGCGTACGCCCCGAGTTGCCGGACGGCTGGCTCACCTGCACCGCACGGGCCGGTCAGGACTGGGCCGGTGGCCTGGAACGGGAGGGACTGCCGGGGGTCCGTGCCGACGGGCTGCTCACCGCCGTCCGGCGACGGCTGGCGGACGAGCCGGACAACGTCCGTCTGCTGCTGGTCTTCGACCAGTTCGAGGAACTGCTCACCACGGCGGGTGCCGGTGCCGAGCTGCCCGCCCACAGCGTGGACGCGCTCCGGCAACTCACCGAGGTCATCCGCTCCTACGAGTCGGTCGTGGTGCTTCTGGTCATGCGTGTCGACTTCTACCACCGACTGCATACGCTCGCGCCGGAGCTGCTGGAGGCCGTCAAGCAGGGGCAGATCGACCTCTTCTCCACACTGGACGCCGAGGAACTGCGCGCCATCGTCACCAAGCCCGCCCACAGTGTCGGCCTGCGTTTCGAGGAGGGCCTGCCGGAAGCGATCGTCGCCGAGGCGCTGGCCGCGGGTCGTCGCGGTGCCGCGGACGGCAGGGCCGAGGTCTCCTTGCTGCCGTTGCTCGAGAAGACCCTGACGCTGCTGTGGGAGAACCGCGGCGACAACCGGCTGACCCACGAGGCGTACGAGAGGATCGGCGGGCTCGGGGGAAGCCTGAACGGATCGTACGAGCGGGCCTTCCGGGAACTCGGCCCCGGTCGGCGGCCGGTTGCCGAGCGCATCCTCAGTGCCCTCGTCCGGCACGACGAGACGGGGCAGACCGATGATGTCCGCCAGGCCCGCTCGGTCGAGGACCTGCGCGATCTGACCGAGGACTCGGCCTTCGACGAGGTCCTGGCCGTTCTCGCCCGCCACCGGCTCGTCATCACGCACACTCCGCCGGGCGGCAGGTACAAGGGCCGGCCGACGGTCGAGCTGGTCCATGAGTACCTCATCGGCACCTGGGACGACTTGAGGGCGTGGGTGCGACGGGACGGACCGTTCGATGCCTGGCTCCGCCGGGTCGAGTCTCAGCAGCGGACCTGGGAGGCGACGCAGAGCAACGATGATCTCCTTCAGCGCTCCGATCTGAACGCCACGCTCGACTGGGCCGCTCAGAAGCGCGCCCTGCCTCCCCACGTCAGGGAGTTCCTCCGGCGCAGCGACGACCACCACAAGGAGCGCGAGCGGCGCAGTCGGCGGTTTCGTCGCGGGGCCTTCACGGCGCTGTCCCTGATGGCTGTCCTTCTGCTGATCGCCGCCGCCCTCGCCTTCGCCTACGCGAAGCGAGAGGAACAGGCCAAACGAGACGTGGAGGAGCGGGAGTTGATCGCCACGGCGGAGGGACTCGCCGCGCAGGCCGAGCAACTGCGCGAGAGTGACCCGCGGTTGGCCCTGCAGGTGGGTATGGCCGCCGATCAGCTGCACAGCACCGCCAAGGTGCGAGCAAGTCTGGTCAAGACGCTGGGCACCACCAGGCTGGCCGCGACCTTCTCGGGTGAGGGCGTCGGTTTCGCGGACGACGCCGGCGACCGCCTCCTCGTCCAGGTCGCCAAGGCCGAAGCGGAGGGCCAACTCCTGGACGTGCACGCCGTCGGTGGAACCCGTCCGGGGCGGTTGCTGCGGCGCCAGGACATCGGGGCGGCGGTCGCCCTCAGTCCCGACGGGAAGTTGCTGGCCACCGTCGATGAGGACATGCGGGTGCGGGTGCGCGCAGTGGGTGCTCAGGACGCGGCCGAGGCAACCGTGTCGCCGGCGTTCGGTACGAACGAGCTGATGACCGGCGCGGAGTTCGGCGCGGACGGCAGACGTCTGGTCCTCAGCCACATGGACGGCACGGTGACGCTGTGGGACACCTCCCGGCCTTCCCGGCCGACGGCGGTCGGTGCGCCCCTCCGCGTGCGGCCGAAGCTTGATGCGGACGCCCCGTCCGAGTGGGCCGCCCCTCCGGCGGTCTCGCCGGACGGCCGCCTGATCGCGGTGGCCGTCGACCGCGCGGTCACCGTCTGGAGCGCCGGCGCCCCGCGGCGCGAGGTGACACGCCTGCGCCTGCCGTCGCTCAAGTCCGAAGCGTTCTCCGACCCGTACGCGATCTCCCAGGTGTCCTTCAGCCCGGACGGGCGGACCATCGCCGCGGCCGCGGTCGGCGGAGTGGTCCGCTGGGACGTCACCGACCCGGAGCATCCCGCGCTGCTCGAAACGCTGTCGGACGCGGGCCGCGCCGCCGTCTTCAGCCCGGACGGCCGGACCCTGGCGACCATCGGCGACGACGGCAGCGCCGTGCTCTGGGACCTGACCGAACCCTCCCGGGCCCGCCGGGGCGCCGCGTTCCCCGCGCCCCAGGAGGGTGAGGCCGTCGCGATCCGCTTCTCACCGAACGGGGAGCGCGTCATGGTGCAGCACGGTGGCTCCGCCGGGGGCCATGCGACAGTGTGGAACCTCCGCCGACCGGGCCACCCGCAACGCCTGGGCGACGAACTGCCCTCCGACTCCCCCTCCCTGGCCGTACGGGCGGACGGGCGTGTCCTCGTCACAGCGCGCGAGGACGGCCGGATCGACTGCTGGGACATCTCCTCGCCGGACGGTGCCGTCCGGATCTCCACCGTGCGTACGCGTATCAAGGGCGGGGTGACCGCCCTGGCGTTCCGCCCGGACGGCAGAGTGCTGGCGGTGGGCGGAGGCGGCGGCAGGGCCGAGCTGTGGGACGTCCGCGATGCGAGGCGGCCGGTACGGCGCGGCGAGACCCCCCAGACCACGCTCGATCGGGTCACCACCCTGAGTTACACCCCCGACGGCAAGACGCTGCACCTCTCTGACAATGCCTATGTGGTGCGCTGGCGGACCGGCTCCACGGCGATCCCCCTCACGATGGGCACCGTCTATCCACAGTTCGTCACGCGCGTGGCGTTCAGCCGACAGACCGACACCATGGCACGCGTGGCGCCCTACCAGCCGCTCTCCCAAGTGGTCCGGGAGCGCGGGAACTTGGTGGGAGCTGCCGTGCAACTGTGGCCGGTCGGCGACTCCGGTCCGATGCCGGGGAGCGGGGCCCGTGAACTGCCGGGCCCGGGCAACGTCGGTTCGGCGGTGGAGTTCCACCCCGCGGGACGGATCCTCGCCGTCGGCAGTCCGTACGGCACGCTGACGCTGTGGGAGATCGCAGGAGCCTACGAACCGCACCGCAGGCTGGGACTTCCGGTCAAAGGGCACAGTACGGCGATCTCCGCGATCGCCTTCTCGCCCGACGGAACCACCGCCGCCACCGGTGCGACCGACGGCACCATCGTGATCTGGTCGCCGGACCAGGACGGCCCCCTCAACCTCAGCGGCCAGGCGGCCACCGGCCACGAGGGAGCCGTTCTCACCATGGCCTTCTCCCCCGATTCCCGAACACTCGTCACCGATGGCGCGGATGGCGCGGTGCGGTTGTGGGACGTGGGCGCCATCGCGGACGCGCGCAGCGGGCCGACGGAACTGGCATGCGCTCTCGCCGGCGGAGGACTCGGCGAGGTGGAGTGGGCGTCCTTCGTTCCGTCGCTTCCCTACCAGGACACCTGCTCATGAGCCGGCTCTCGTGGTGACAGAACGCGGCCACCGCTCCGTACTGCTGGGCGGTGGCCGCGATCCTGTCGGCAGTGACCGTCAACCGGCCTCGGCGGCCGTCTCCTTGGTGGTCGGGACCGGTACGGCGACGGACTCCTCGGACTCCGTCGTCCCGGGCTTCTTCAGCCCCGTCTTCTCCGCCTTCTCCGCCTTCTCCGACTCGTCGTCGTCCAGGTCGACCACGATCTCGCCGTCCAGGACCTTCTTCGCCCGCTCCTTGTCCAGGGCGCCCTCCCAGCGGGAGACCGCGAAGACGGCGACGCAGTTGCCGAGCAGGTTGGTGACGACGCGCATCGAGTCCATGATGCGGTCCACGCCCAGGAGCAGAGCGACGGCTCCGGCCGGGATGGCGCCCAGCGAGGACGCGGTCGCGGACAGGGCGAGGAACGCCGAGCCGGGGATGCCCGCCATGCCCTTGCTGGTCAGCATCAGCACCAGGACCACGGTGATCTGCTGGCTGAAGCTGAGGTCGACGCCCACGGCCTGGGCGATGAACAGCGTGCCGATGGACAGGTACAGGGAGGCGCCGTCGAGGTTGAAGGAGTAGCCCGTCGGCAGCACCAGGCCCACGGAGTCGTCGCGGGCGCCGGCCTTGCGCAGCTTCTGCATCACGCGCGGCAGGACCGACTCGGTGGACGCGGTGCCGAGCGCGAGGAGCATCTCCTCACGGATGTAGCGCAGGAACTTCCAGAGGCTGAGCCCGGTGACCACCTTCAGGGCGACGGCGAGGAGCGCGATGAAGAGCGCCGCGGCCGCGTAGCACAGGATGATCAGCTTGCCGTAGGTCTCGATCACGCCCAGGCCGTAGTTGCCGATCAGGACGGCCATCGCACCGAACACCGCGATCGGCGCCAGTCGCATCACGAAGCCGACGATCGCGAAGATGATCTCCTGGGCCTGCTCGATGGCGGGCAGTACCTTCGGCACCTTGGTGTGGCCGAGGTGCAGCAGCGCGGCGCCCACCAGGCAGGCCAGGATGAGCACCTGGAGCAGGGAGTTCTCGGCGAAGGCCCCGATGAACGAGGTGGGAATCGCGTTGAGCACGAACTCGGTCGTCGACGGCAGGTGTCCGCCGCCCGTCTTCGCGTCGACCGCCGAGGTGTCGAGCGTGGACGGGTCGACGTTCATACCGGACCCGGGCTGGACCACGTTGGCGGCGAGGAGCCCGATAAGCAGCGCGAGCGTGCTCGCGACCTCGAACCAGATCAGGGCCTTGAGCCCGATCCGGCCGAACGCCTTCAGGTCGCCGGCCTTGGCGATGCCGACGACGACCACGCAGAACACGAGCGGCGAGATGATCGTCTTGATGAGCCGGATGAAACCGTCGCCGAGCGGCTGCAGGTCCGCGGCGAAGCCGGGCCACAGCTTCCCGACGACGATTCCGAGCACGAGCGCGCAGGCGACCTGCGCGAAGAGAGAGGTACGCAGCATGCGTGCGACGCGTCGCGGCAGGGACGGTACGGACGGCGGCACGGGCACTCCTTGGGGACGGCGGCACACAGAAGCCCCCAGGGACGGTTGGGACTTCTGCCATACGGAAAGCGGATTCCGTGCCGATCACTTTGAGGGTCATGTTGTCCTGACACAAGACCCCCGTGTTGCATCCGTGTAAATCGCGCCCCGAGTGACGCACCGCACACCATCCGTCTCAGCAGCCCCTGCGATCCTCCGTGAGCACTCCCTGGACACTGGTGAGCAGCCGGTCGTAGCAGCCGCCCGAGCCGTACAGCCGATAGCGCTCGCTCGTCGTACCGACCGCCCGCCGCTGATCGCGTGGCACGTTCAACGTCCATGAGGCATCGCCCTCGACGGTGTCGTCGAGCCGCGACCACACGGTCCGCCGCCCGTCCTGGGCCGTCACGGCCGTGGCACGGTCACCGAGGGTCAGCACGGTGCGCAGCCGGTCGCCCGCGCCGATCGTGACCGAGCCGTCCATCGTGTACGTCCGCTGCGTACGGGTCGTTCGGGCCGGTCCGCGTCCGTCGACGGTGACCGACTGGGTGTCCGTCCATGTGGCGTCGAGGGCGTCGACGTTCTCGCCGTCGGTCCAGCGGTGCGCGGACTTGTTCGTGAGCGACCGGCTCACTGTGGTCGTCACCCGGCCGTGCGAGGTGTCGACGTATCCGGAGACGGTCAGCCGGTGACCGCCCTCGGTGTCCACCCGGTGCTCCGAACCGGGCGTGTAGGTCGAGGAGTTGGCGAGGTCGTCGGCCTGGTGCGCGGTGAGCTTCCCGGTGACGTGGGCGCTCTTCGCGTCCTGCCACACGAGGACGTTCACGGGCGCGCTCCAGCCGCTCTGCCCCTCGGGGACGCCGATGACGGAGACCTCGACGCGGTGCGGGCGGCCGTCGTTGAGGATGCCGGCGAACGGTGTCAGGTCGTACTCGATCGGTTTGACGTCGAAGGCGCGCGGCCCCGGAACGACGTACCAGAGGAAGGGGTTGGACCAGCCGCCGGTCCAGACGTGCGGGAACGGCGCGGCGATTCCGGCGAGTTGACCGTCGACCTTGATCTGCACCTCACGGTAGGGGCCGTCGGCGGCCTTGCAGGAGTAGGGCGCCGCGTCGGGCACCGACAGATACCAGAACTCCTCGCAGCCCCCGCCGGAGCCGGTGGCGTACACCTCGGCGACGATGCGTCGGCTGTTGCGCGGGGTGGTGAGCGCGCCGTCCTGGAGGGTGAGGACGCGGTCGGGAGCGGTGGCAGGGCGGCCGGCGTAGAACGTCAGCGTCACCTTGACGTCGATGATGCCGGTGTACGTGTCGTCGACGACGTTCCCGATCAGCATCTCGACGTCCTGGCTGCCGCGGAAGGTGTCGCTGTAGCGGGTGACGTCCTTCTCGACGGACCACTCGATGCCGTCCGGTGACGGCTCGGGAGTCGAGGTACGGAAGATCTCGACCCCGCCGACGTGCAGATAGCCGAGCCGGTCGTACTGGCGCCCCTTGACCTTGCCGTCCATCCGCAGCACGACCTTGCTCCAGCGGTCGCCGCAGCCTTGGGGCGGGGTGAAGGTGCCCTTGTAGGGGGTGAAGTCGCGGAACTGCGCCTCGGCGACGGTGACTTGGCAGGACTTGCCGGAGGGCTTGGTGAGGGGTGGGCTGGCGGTGATCGGGTCGTGCCAGTCGGTGCCGAACTCGGCGGGGACGTCGGCGGGTTGGGGCTCGGCCGCACGGGCCGTCACAGTTTCCGCTGTGGTGCCGGCCGCGGTTTCCGCCGCGATCTCGGCCGCGGATTCCGCCGCGGGGGCGGGGCTCGCTCCGAGGAGGGTGCTCGCCAGGAGGGTCGCCCCTGCGAACATGGACATGACGATCCGTCTCTTCATGGCCGGTGTTCTACGGGGAGTTGGGCATCCCTCGCAATGACGCCTCTTCAGGCCTCCCCCATCAGTGCGAGCTCTTCAGGTCCGCCCTGTCCCCCATCACCACCACAGGATGCCGGTCCGGATCGAGCGTGCGCAGCAGGTACTCCATCGCCGATTCGGACAGACTGACACAGGCCGACGTACCGCTGCCGTGGTCCATGTGCAACCAGATGCCACCGCCTTTGTGCTCACCCTCGGGACGGGTGGGGTCGTTGGGCGGGGTGCCCTTGACGCGGTTGTAGTCGATGGCGATGACGTAGTCGAAGTCGTGCCAGTACGACTTCCCCCACCAGCGCGGCGCCGCGAAGGCCGTGGACCGCGTGTACGGCAGCCTGGCTCCGGGGTCCTTCAGTACGCCACCCGCGTCGCTGAGCGTGAACACGCCGACGGGGCTGCGGTTGTCGCCCTCGTGGTGGTCGGTGGTCCAGCCCTTCTTGCCGTTGTGCGCGGGCCAGCTGCGGGTGCGGTCCCAGGTGGAGCCGTGCTTGGTGTAGAGCACGACCGTGGAGTTCGGGGAGTCCTTGCCCTCGCCGTAGACCGCCACGACCTGGCGGGAGTTGTCGGGGATGCGTCGCTGCCACCGATCGGCCACGTCCGGGATGCGCGTCGGATCGGAGGTCGTGGCCGGCCGGGTGGGTGCGGCCTGGCCGACGTCCCCGCCTCCACCCCCGCCCCCGCCGTGCTGCGCGCCGCCGCACGCGGTCAAGGTCGTCAAGGTCACCAGGAGGGATCCGAGGGCCGCTGTTGCGACCATGGCATGCCGTACTCCACCGTTGCGCGCTCCGCCGTTCCACATCACTCCATGGTCGCACCGCGTTCGGGGCATCAGGCGGAGCGACAACCGGACGGCCACGTCCGACGACAACCGGGCGGCCAGCCAGATGAGCCGCCGCCGGACGGGCCTGATGGGCCGCCGGATGGACAGCCGGATCTGTGCGGCGGCGCGGAAAACCGTTTGCGTCCGGACACGCTGCGACGCGAACCTGTCACGGTTTGCTGCCGCCGTGCGCGATCCGTTCCGCGCGCCGGTATCCGATCGCCTCCCCATCCCCATCCCATCCCCCACTGACACGAGCCACTGGGACGTCATGCAGATTCGAGACCTTCCGTATCCCGACCCAGGTGTGCCGGACGCACGCTCGGGTCCCCGATTCCTGTGGTGGCTCTTCAGGAACCAGCTGGGCGGACAGCTCAAGTCCCTGGCCTGGGGGCTGCTGCACTTCCTGTCCGTCTCCGCGCTGCCGTTCTGCGTCGGCGTCGCCATCCAGGCCGTCGTCGACCGCTCGGGGGCGCGACTCGCCCTCGCCGGCGGGCTCCTGGCACTGTGCAGCGCCGGAAACGCCATCGGCGACACCTTCCTGCACCGCACCGCCGTCACCAACTGGATCACCGCGGCCGCCCGAGTCCAGCAGGTACTGGCCCGCAAGACCGCGCAGCTGGGCTCCGCGCTGACGCGGCGCGTCGCGGCCGGTGAGGTCGTGGCCGTCTCCACGGGTGACGTCGAGAAGATCGGCTGGTTCGTCGAGGCCTGGTCACGGTTCACGGCGGCGGCGGTCACCATCGTGGTGGTCTGTGTCGGCCTGGTCGTCTACCAGCCGGCGCTCGGTGTGATCGTCGCCGTGGGCCTGCCCGTCCTGGCGATCGCCGTACTGCCGCTGCTGCCCCGGGCGACCCGACGGGCCGACTTCCAGCGCGAAAAGGCCGGGCGCGCCACCGAGTTGGCCTCGGACACCGTCGCCGGTCTGCGCGTCCTGCGTGGCATCGGCGGCGAGGAACTCTTCCTCGACCGCTACCGTCGCGCGTCGCAGGACGTGCGCCACGCGGCCGTGCGCAGCGCCCGGATGTGGTCCCTGATCTCGGCGATCCAGGTGCTGCTGCCGGGGCTGCTGCTGATCGTGGTCATCTGGTACGGCGTCCACCTGGCCCGCGAAGGCCGGGTCACCGTCGGCGAACTGGTGGCCGTCTACAGCTCGATCATGATCCTCACCTATCCGCTGCGGCACTTCGAAGAGATCGCGATGGCGTACTCCTTCTCACGTCCCTCCGCCCGGCGGGCCGCGCGGGTGCTGTCGCTGGAGCGGGTCACCGACACCGAAGGGTCGCGCGACGGGTCCGACGTGCCCTCCGGGGACCTGTACGACCCGGCCACGGGACTGCTCGCCCCCACCGGCCGGTTCACCGCCGTGGTGTGCGGCGACCCGGACACTGCGGGGCGACTGGCCGAACGGCTGGGCGGACACGGCTCCGAGGAGGGCACGCCGGTGCTTCTGGGCGGCGTCCCGCTCGACGAGTTGCCGCTCGACTGCGCGCGTACGGCCGTCCTCGTGCAGGACAAGGACCCGGTGCTGCTCTCCGGCACGCTGCGCGAACTGCTCGACGTGCCGCGGTCGGGCGATGTCGGTCCCGAGGAGGCGCTGGCCGCCGCGCAGTGCGAGGACGTGCTGGCCGCACTGGTCCAGGGATCCCTCGACGCCGAGGACCCGATGGACGCCCGCATCACCGAACGCGGCCGGTCCCTGTCCGGCGGCCAGCGCCAGCGCCTCGCGCTCGCCCGGTCGCTGATCACGGATGCCGAGGTGCTCGTCCTGGACGAGCCGACCTCAGCCGTCGACTCGCACACCGAGGCACGGATCGCACAGGGCGTGCGGGACCTGCGGGCGGGGCGCACGACGGTGGTGTTCACCTCCTCACCGCTGCTCCTGGACCGCGCCGACCGGGTCGTGCTCGTCCATGAGGGAGAGGTCGCGGCGGTCGGCGTGCACCGCGAGTTGCTGCACGGCGAACCGCGGTACCGGGCCGTGGTCACCAGGGAGACCGACGAAGAGGCCGCCCTGCACACCGCGTTGAACGAGGACGACGCGGTGGGCGAGGGCCCACGGTCAGGGTCGGCCGCCCTCAACCACGTACTGAAGGAACTGGAAGAGATCGAGGAGTCAGCATGATCGGCGTGGCGCCACCGGCGTACGACCCGGCGGCCCCGACGACGGCGAACACCCTGCCGGTCGGCGCCCCCGCGACCGTACGCGCCTATGTGGTCGAGTTGTTCCGTCGGCACCGCCGTGCCTTCCTGCTGCTGATCACCGTCAACACGGTCGCCGTCGTGGCCTCGATGGCGGGGCCCTGGCTGCTGGGCGGGCTGGTGGAGCGGGTGTCGGACGGAGTCGGCGCGCGGGAGCTGCATCTGGAGCTCACCGTCGGGCTGTTCGCGACCGCTCTCGTCGTCCAGGCCGTGTTCGTACGGCAGGTGCGGCTGCGCGGCGCGATGCTCGGGGAGCGGATGCTGGCCGATCTGCGCGAGGACTTCCTCGTCCGGTCGGTCGGGCTGCCGCCCGGTGTCCTGGAGCGGGCCGGGACGGGCGACCTGCTGTCCCGGATCACGACGGACATCGACCGGCTGGCCAACGCGATGCGCGAGGCCGTGCCCCAGCTGGCGATCGGTGTGGTGTGGGTGTTCCTGCTGCTGGGCGGGCTCGTCATCACCGCTCCCCCGCTCGCGGCCGCCGTACTGCTCACCGTGCCGCTGCTGGTGACCGGCTGCCGCTGGTACTTCAAACGGGCGCCGTCCGCCTACCGCTCGGAGGCCGCCGGGTACGCCGCCGTGGCCGCCGCGCTCGCCGAGACCGTGGACGCCGGGCGCACCGTCGAGGCCCACCGCCTCGGCGAGCGCCGCGTGGAGCTGTCGGAGCGGCGCATCAAGGAGTGGACGGCGTGGGAGCGCTACACGCTCTGGCTGCGGTCGGTGCTCTTCCCGTTCATCAACGTCACCCACGTGATGCTCCTCGCCTCGGTCCTGATGGTCGGCGGCGTGTTCGTCCTCCAGGGCTGGATCGGGGTCGGTCAGCTGACGACGGGTGCCCTGATCGCGCAGATGCTGGTGGACCCCGTCGGGCTCATCCTGCGCTGGTACGACGAGCTGCAGGTGGCCCAGGTGTCGCTGGCCCGGCTGGTCGGGGTCCGGGACATCGAGCCGGAGGCCGGGGACGCCCTGCTGGCGCCCGACGGCCGCGACGTGCACGCCGACCGGGTGCACTTCGGCTACGTGGAGGGCGTGGACGTACTCCGCAAGGTCTCCCTGGAGGTCCCGCCCGGCACCAGGCTGGCGCTCGTCGGGCCCTCCGGGGCGGGCAAGTCCACGCTGGGGCGGCTGCTCGCGGGTATCTACGCACCCCGGGACGGCCGCATCACCCTCGGCGGTGCGGAACTGTCCCGGATGACCGCCGAGCGGGTCCGCTCCCATGTGGCCCTCGTCAATCAGGAGCACCACGTCTTCGTGGGCGCCCTGCGCGACAACCTGCTGCTGGCCCGCACCGACGCGACCGACGCCGAGCTGTGGGCGGCGCTGGGCGCGGTCGACGCGGACGCGTGGGCCCGTGCGCTCGACGACGGCCTGGACACCGAGGTCGGCTCGGGCGGATTCGCGCTCACTCCGGCCCAGGCCCAGCAGATCGCGCTGGCCCGCCTGGTGCTGGCCGACCCGCACACGCTGGTCCTGGACGAGGCGACCTCGCTCCTCGACCCACGCGCGGCCCGCCACCTGGAGCGCTCCCTGGCCCGTGTCCTCGACGGCCGCACGGTCGTCGCCATCGCCCACCGCCTCCACACCGCCCACGACGCCGACGTCATCGCGGTCGTCGAGAACGGCCGCATCAGCGAGCTGGGCAGCCATGACGAGCTGGTCAGCGCCGATGGGGCTT
Organism: Streptomyces cyaneus; assembly: GCF_004028635.1. Classification (GTDB taxonomy): domain Bacteria; phylum Actinomycetota; class Actinomycetes; order Streptomycetales; family Streptomycetaceae; genus Streptomyces; species Streptomyces cyaneus. The sequence goes on from NZ_RQJW01000003.1 coordinate 1,115,406, forward strand.
ATGCGGCGCTGTGGCGGTCCTGGCACGGGTGAGTGAGGGCCGGAGCGGATGGTGGACCGGAACGGGAGCCCTGGCCGAGGGGAAGGGCACGGGTTGCGGCCGGCTGAGGCGCGAGCGGTTGCGGAGCGTGCCCGGACGGGCGGTGGGCCAGGACGGGCACCGTGGCCGAGCAGACCGGGACGGCCGGCCGGCTGAGGCTGGGGACTCTGGTCTGCCGAGGTGCGCGGCTGGAAGCGCAGTGGGGTCGGCCGGGTGCCTCGGCCGACTGGAGCCGAGGACGCGGTCGGCCCAGGCCGGGAACCTCGGCCGACCGTGGCCCGGTGTGCGGGGCGCCGTGGCTGAGAGGCACGGCTCGCAGTGACCGAGGGCACGGACGTGGCTGTCATCGGACGGCTGGCAGAGGTGGGGCTGGCCGGGCGGGGGTGGCCCGGCGGGGCGGCGCGGTTCCGGGGGTCGGCTGATCCGGAGCGCGTGCCCTTGCGCTGTGCCGTTGCGCCGGGGCGAAAAGGGGTGGAAGGCTGGATAGCGGCACCGGTTCGGGGAGCACCCGGGAACCATGCGGTTCGCGCCGGATGCGGCCTGTGCCCCCCGCCGCGGCGGCCCGCCGCCGACCGCAGTGAGTTCGGGCCCGTCCCCACCACCTGGAGGTACCCGTGAACAGCGCCGACGGATGGGGGGACGACGTCTACCAGCCCGACGCATCCGGTCAACGTGAGGACACGGGGCTGCTCGACGTGGAGGACACCCTGGAGAACGACGGCGTCGACGACCCCCTGGACCGGGGCTGGTCCCCTCCGGAGCGGCCGTGGGCGGTGGAGCGCGCCGATGTGACGGCCGCCGAGCGTCAGCAGGGCGAGACGCTCGACCAGCGGCTCGCCGAGGAGCTGCCCGATGTCGTCGCCCCCGACGGCGATGGCATCGGCGACGCCGAGGGCACCGACGGGGAGCTCCTCGACAACGAGGTCGGCGCCATGCGCTCCGGCCGCCTCGTAGCACCCGACGAGGGCGCCCACGAGGACGAGGAGAGCGCGCTCGTCGCGACGGACGTGGGTATCGACGGTGCGGCGGCGTCCGCCGAGGAGGCCGCCATGCACATCGTCGACGAGGACTCCCTGTCCGGCTGACCCGCACCCCCTGCACGGCTGGCCCCGCAGTCCCTGTGCCTCAGCCACCGCGCCCTCGGGCCCGCTCCGTCGGCCCTTGCCAGTGCCGCCACACGAGGAGTTCGCATGCAGCAGGACAAGCACCCCGACTACCACCCGGTCGTCTTCCGCGACCGCTCCGCCGGTTACGCCTTCCTGACCCGGTCCACCGCGACCAGCGAGCAGACCATCGACTGGGACGACGGCGAGACCTACCCGGTCGTCGACGTGGAGATCTCCTCGGAGAGCCATCCCTTCCACACCGGCAAGGCCCGAACGCTGGACTCCGAGGGCCGCGTCGCCGCCTTCGAGCGGCGCTACGGCGGCGGAACAGGGCAGGGCGGCTGAGCCGCGGGACGCGGCGGCTGAGCCGGGGGAGGCTGCGGCTGAGCCGGGGCACGCTGCGGCTGAGCCGGGGCACGCTGCGGCTGAGCCGGGGCACGCTGCGGCTGACCCGGAGACCAGACCTGAGATGCACGCTGCAAGACGGCTCGGTCCCGCGGGCGGATCACCGGGGCGGCGACCTGCCCGCCCTCTCCCACTCAGATGGCACCGCGCCCGCCCCGTCCCGCTCAGATGACGTTGAGCGCCGCCGCGCAGCCCACCCCGCCGAGCACCATGAACACCGGCATCAGCACCTTGAGCTCGACCCAGCTGCCCGCCCGGAACCGCATCGCCTTGGGCGGTCCCACCGGGTACCAGCGCTTGCGCCCGACGGGTATCGGCCACAGGATCGGGCAGCCGGACACCGTCAGCGCGTCCCCGATGTCGTGCACCAGCGCGCCCAGCACGATCGGCAGCCCCAGCCACAGATACTCCTGGCCCGGCGCTGTGAACAGCCAGTCCGAGCCGTTGCCCGGCTTGTCCAGGACCCCGGCGATGATCCACGAGCTGGTCGCGGCCAGCAGCCACACCAGGACATCGGCGCTGGAGCCACGGGTCGCGCGCCACAGCAGCCCCTCGATGGCCAGCACCATGTGCGCGAACAGGATGGCCAGCACCGCCCAGCGGCCACCGGTGATCGCCAGGACCGAGGCGCCCCCGCCGATCAGGACCGCCCACAGCCATGTGTGCGTGAGCGTGCGATGCCCACCGGAACGACGCGGGTCGCCCTGCTTCTTCGTGCCCTTGTAGACGGCGTAGGACAACTTGTCGACGATTTCGCACAGCCAGCGCGACAGCGGTCCGAACGCCCGCGAGATGGTGGCCGCCTTGTGATCGAGGTCCGGGGCGAGGGCCGCGCCGGCACAGATCAGCGCGCCGGCCAGGAGGACGGGCCAGGGCATCCCGTGCCCGGCCGCGGCGGCGGCCGCTCCGACGCCGAGCCAGGCAGCGGCTCCCGACAGTGAGTGTGCTGGTCCCATCATCGCCGTTGCCCGCCCCATTCCTCGTGTGCCGCTGTCCAGTTGACCGGGTTCGCTGACTTGTCGTCGGCGACACAGCGTAGCGTTCGCGATCTTCGACCCTGCATCCGATTCCCCTGTGGAGCAGGAGGGCAGGCAAGATGGGTGGGTGACCCTCATCGATCAGCTGCCGCCGACCGCAGACCCCGACGCCCTCTACGAAGCCTTCGAGTCGTGGGCCGAGGAGCGTGGTCTCACGCTCTACCCCCATCAGGAGGAGGCGCTGATCGAGGTCGTCTCCGGCGCGAACGTGATCGTGTCGACGCCCACCGGATCCGGCAAGAGCATGATCGCCGCGGGCGCCCACTTCGCCGCGCTGGCCCGGGACGAGGTCACCTTCTACACCGCTCCGATCAAGGCGCTGGTCTCGGAGAAGTTCTTCGAGCTGTGCAAGATCTTCGGCACGGAGAACGTCGGCATGCTGACCGGCGACGCGTCCGTCAACGCCGACGCGCCCGTGATCTGCTGCACCGCCGAGGTGCTCGCGTCGATCGCGCTGCGCGACGGCAAGCAGGCGGACGTCGGCCAGGTCGTCATGGACGAGTTCCACTTCTACGCGGAGGGGGACCGTGGCTGGGCCTGGCAGATCCCGATCCTGGAGCTGCCGCAGGCGCAGTTCATCCTGATGTCGGCGACGCTCGGCGATGTCTCGATGTTCGAGAAGGACCTCACTCGGCGCACCGGCCGCCCGACGGCGGTGGTCCGCTCGGCGACCCGTCCCGTGCCGCTGTCCTACGAGTACAAGCTCACCCCGATGACCGAGACTCTGACCGAGTTGCTGCAGACCAAGCAGGCGCCGGTCTACATCGTGCACTTCACGCAGGCGCAGGCCGTGGAGCGGGCGCAGGCGCTGATGAGTATCAACATGTGCTCGCGCGAGGAGAAGGACCAGATCGCCGAGCTGATCGGCAACTTCCGTTTCACCACCAAGTTCGGCCGCAACCTCTCGCGTTACGTGCGGCACGGCATCGGTGTGCATCACGCCGGCATGCTGCCGAAGTACCGCCGTCTGGTGGAGAAGCTCGCGCAGGCCGGTCTGCTGAAGGTCATCTGCGGCACGGACACGCTGGGCGTGGGTGTCAACGTCCCCATCCGCACGGTGCTGTTCACGGCCCTGACCAAGTACGACGGCAGCCGCGTCCGCACGCTGCGCAACCGCGAGTTCCACCAGATCGCCGGCCGCGCCGGGCGCGCGGGATTCGACACGGCGGGTTTCGTCGTCGCCCAGGGGCCCGAGCACGTCATCGAGAACGAGAAGGCGCTCGCCAAGGCCGGCGACGACCCGAAGAAGCGCCGCAAGGTCGTCCGTAAGAAGGCGCCCGAGGGCTTCGTCGGCTGGACGGAGAGCACCTTCGACAAGCTCATCTCCTCCGAACCGGAGCCGCTGACCTCCCGCTTCCGGGTCACGCACACGATGCTGCTGTCGGTGATCGCCCGGCCTGGCAACGCCTTCGAGGCGATGCGGAACCTGCTGGAGGACAACCACGAGCCGCGCAAGCAGCAGCTGCGGCACATCCGGCGCGCGATCGCGATCTACCGTTCGCTGTTGGACGGCGGCATCGTCGAGAAGCTCGACGAGCCGGACGCCTCCGGCCGCATCGTCCGCCTCACCGTCGACCTCCAGCAGGACTTCGCGCTGAACCAGCCGCTGTCCACCTTCGCCCTGGCCGCGTTCGAATTGCTGGACCCGGAGTCGCCGTCCTACGCCCTGGACATGGTGTCCGTCGTGGAGTCCACCCTGGACGACCCGCGGCAGATCCTCGTCGCCCAGCTGAACAAGGCGAAGGGTGAGGCCGTTGCCGCGATGAAGGCGGACGGCATCGAGTACGAGGAGCGCATGGAGCGCCTCCAGGACATCACCTACCCCAAGCCCTTGGAGGAGCTGCTCTTCCACGCGTACAACACGTACCGCAAGAGCCACCCCTGGGTCGGCGACCATCCGCTGTCGCCGAAGTCCGTGATCCGGGACATGTACGAGCGGGCGATGTCCTTCACGGAGTTGGTGTCCTTCTACGAGCTGGCCCGCACCGAGGGCATCGTGCTGCGCTACCTCGCCAGCGCCTACAAGACCCTCGACCACAACATCCCGGACGACCTCAAGTCCGAGGATCTGCAGGATCTGATCGAGTGGCTCGGCGAGATGGTGCGCCAGGTCGACTCCAGCCTGCTGGACGAGTGGGAGCAGCTCGCCAACCCGGAGGAGATGACCGCCGAGGAGGCGCAGGAGAAGGCCGACGAGGTCAAGCCGGTCACCACCAACGCGCGCGCCTTCCGCGTCCTCGTGCGCAACGCGATGTTCCGTCGTGTCGAACTCGCCGCGCTCGACCAGGTGGAGGAGTTGGGCGAGATGGATGCCGAGGCCGGCTGGGACGCCGAGGCCTGGGGTGAGGCGATGGACAAGTACTGGGACGAGTACGAGGACCTCGGCACCGGTCCCAACGCCCGTGGCCCCAAGCTCCTGGTGATCGAGGAGGAACCGGCGAACCGCCTGTGGCGCGTCCGCCAGATCTTCGACGACCCGAACGGCGACCATGACTGGGGCATCAGCGCGGAGATCGACCTCGCCGCCTCCGACGCGGAGGGCCGCGCGGTGGTCCGCGTCACCGACGTAGGCCAGCTGTGAGCACAGGAGAATCCCACCCATGACGACGAACCCGGCCGAGAGGCTCGTCGACCTGCTCGACCTGGAGCAGATCGAGGTCAACATCTTCCGCGGCCGCAGCCCGCAGGAGTCCCTGCAGCGGGTCTTCGGCGGGCAGGTGGCCGGGCAGGCCCTGGTAGCCGCCGCGCGCACCACGGACGGCGACCGTCCGGTGCACTCGCTGCACGCGTACTTCCTGCGTCCGGGCAGGCCTGGCGTGCCGATCGTGTACCAGGTCGAACGGGTGCGGGACGGCAGGTCGTTCACGACCCGCCGGGTCACCGCCGTGCAGCAGGGCCGCACGATTTTCAATCTCACCGCCTCCTTTCATCAGCCTGAGCAAGGGAGCTTCGAGCACCAGCTGCCGCCGGCCCGCAAGGTGCCGGATCCGGGGTCGCTGCCGACGGTCACCGACGAGATCCGGGAGCATCTGGGCGCGCTGCCCGAGCAGTTGGAGCGGATGGCGCGCCGTCAGCCCTTCGACATCCGCTATGTGGACCGGCTGCGCTGGACCGCCGAGGAGGTCAAGGACGGCGAGCCGCGCAGTGCCGTGTGGATGCGCGCGGTCGGGCCGCTCGGCGACGATCCGGTCGTGCACACCTGTGCGCTGACCTACGCCAGTGACATGACGCTCCTGGACGCCGTCCGCATCCCGGTCGAACCCCTGTGGGGCCCGCGGAGTTTCGACATCGCGTCGCTGGACCACGCCATGTGGTTCCATCGGCCCTTCCGCGCGGACGAGTGGTTCCTGTACGACCAGGAGTCACCGATCGCGACCGGTGGACGGGGCCTCGCCCGGGGCCGGATCTACGACCTGGAAGGGCGCCTGTTGGTGTCCGTCGTCCAGGAGGGTCTGTTCAGAGCGCTGTAGCCCGCGGGTTTCTGCGACGCAGCCGGCTCAGTAGGCCGCGTGGCGGTTCCGGCTCTTGCGGCCGGGGCGATCCGATGTGCACCGGATGTGCCGGGGCCCGCGTCGCCGTCGGACGCGGGGCCGGCCGCCTCTGTCGTGCCGCTTCCAGTACTGCCGTCAGGTCGGCCCGCAACAGGCCGATCTCGTCCGGGTCGTCCGCCGTCATGATCCTCTCGGCGAGGTGCGCGGCGGGTGAACCCGGTGCGCCGGATGCCGGCGGTCCTGGCCGGAAGCGGTTCAGATGGGAGCGCTCATAAGGGTCGGGGACGATTTCCGCGATCTGGACGGGGTCGAGGAAGGCGGCCAGCGCGCCGGCACTCTCCCACGGGTCGTCGGCCAGTCGCAGCAGGAATCCCCGATGACGTCCACGCCAGTTGCGCGCCCGCAGATCCACGCCCGCATCCAGCATGCCGCGCAGCGCTTCGGGCATACGTCGGTCGTTCAGCAGCGGGGCGTTGTTCTCGTCGGCGGCGAACTGCTCCAGTTCCTCGGCCAGATACAGCCAGACCACGGCTCGATAGCGATTGAGGTACCACTTCACCGGCACGACCAGCCCCAGGCGTGCCAGGCGCGTGAACCTGCCGACGGACACGTCCATGACGCCCGCGCCCTCTGTCGTACCCACCACCTTCACGCGGTCCTGCAGCGAGTCGGGGAACCCGGCCCCCGAACGCAGCCGGTCGATCTCCGAGCACGGGACGCGTCGGCCCCCGCCTCCCTCGTCCGGCACGGTCCGGATGAGTCCGAGGTGAACGGCGAGGTCCAGCTCGCCTCGCTTCAGCCCCAGTTCGCGGGCCGCGCGACTCGGCGTATACGAGAGGTGGTGCGGTTTCGTGGCGGTGTCGCCTGACATGGTCGGTCTCCCCCGTGGAGTCAGTGGCTCACGCTCTGTGCGCTCGCCGTGACAAAAACCGTAGCCGGTCGGGCGGATCTCGTGGCGAGCCTGTGGATAACTCCACGGGGGCGATGAATCAGCAGGTCAGACGTCTGTGATCGGTGCCCGTTCGGGCTGTCGGGCGTCCACGTCGAGGTGCTCGCCGACCCGGTTGACGAGCAGGGTCATCTCGTAGGCGATCTGGCCGATGTCCGCCTCCGCGCCGCTGAGCACGCAGAGACAGCTGCCGGTGCCCGCCGCGGTGACGAACAGCACGGCGTCGTCGAACTCGACCATCGTCTGGCGCACTCTGCCCGCGCCGAAGTGCCGTCCCGAGCCCTTGGCGAGGCTGTGCAGTCCGGACGAGACGGCGGCGAGGTGCTCGGCGTCCTCCCGCCGCAGTCCCGTGCTCGCACCTGTCACCAGACCGTCGTTGGACAGCACCAGCGCGTGCCGCACATGATCGACGCGCTCCGTCAGGTCGTCCAGCAACCAGCCAAGTCCCTGGTTCTGCGCCATGTTCCGGTCTCCCCGTGTAGATGTCTCCCCCTGCACCGGAGGAACTCTTCGCCACCCTTCCCGACGATCCGGCCCGCGGGCAAGGAGGATGGGGGCATGGCGCAGAAGATGACCGATGAGGAATGGCGGGCGTTCGTCTCGCAGGGCACACGCACCGGAAAGTTGTCGACCGTGCGAGCGGACGGGAGTCCGCATGTGACGCCGATCTGGTTCGTGCTGGACGGCAACGAGGTGGTGTTCAACACCGGCAAGTCGAGTGTGAAGGGCCGCAATCTGGTCCGTGACGGCCGGGTGGCGCTGTGCGTGGACGTCGACCGGCCGCCGTACGACTTCGTGGTGCTTCAGGGCATCGCCAGGATCTCGGAGGATCTCGAGGAGTTGAGGCACTGGGCCGGTCGCATCGGGGCGCGGTACATGGGCGAGGAACGCGCGGAGGAGTTCGGGGCCCGCAACGGTGTCCCGGGTGAACTCCTGGTCCGCGTCACAATCGAGAAGGTACTTGCGGAGAAGAGTGTCGCGGACTGAGAGCGGTCCGAGGGCCGGTCCGGGCCAGGGGTCGACCGCGGCTGAAAACCGGTCGGCCCACGGGGGGGGCAGTCGGCCTGCGCAGAAGCAGTCAGCCCACGGAGTCGAGCAGCCGGGCGGTGTGCATCCGTCCTGCGTACTCGACGAGTCGGATCAGCACCTCCTTTCCCGAGTCGCGGTCCCGGGCGTCGCAGAGCACCACAGGTGTGCCCCGGTCCAGGTCGAGGGCGCGAGAGACGTCGTGGGCGCCGTACGTCCGGGCGCCCGCGAAGCAGTTGACGGCCACGACGAACGGGATGTGCCGGTGCTCGAAGTAGTCCACCGCGGGGAAGCAGTCCTCCAGGCGCCGGGTGTCCGCGAGGACCACCGCACCCAGGGCGCCCTGTGACAGCTCGTCCCACAGGAACCAGAAGCGGTCCTGACCTGGGGTGCCGAAGAGGTAGAGGGACAGGCCGGACCGGATGGTGATGCGTCCGAAGTCCATGGCGACGGTCGTGGTGACCTTGTGGTCCACGCCGTCGGTGTCGTCCACCAACTGCCCGGCTTCGCTGAGCAGTTCCTCGGTGCGCAGCGGCCGGATCTCACTGACCGCGCCCACCATGGTGGTCTTGCCCACGCCGAATCCGCCGGCGACAAGGATCTTCAGCGCCAGGGCGGCCGTCTCGCCGTCGGAGGCGTCGGAGTGCTCGGAGACCATCGATCACTTCTCTCGGGAGTGCCGGCATCGGTCGACGTCACTGTGCGAAGTCAGCATCATGACAACTGCGGCTGCCCTTCGTGGGATTGGACCGCTTTTGGCTGGTTCTGGCATGTCATCTACAGGGCCCGCAATCCTTCGATCACGTCGCGAAGGATCCGTTCGTCCGGAAGCTGTGCGGGCGGTACCGGACGGCTGACGGTGACGCAGCCCATTTCCAGTAGGTCGCCGAGGAGCACCCTGACGACCCCCACGGGTAGATCTGCGCCCGCGGCGAGTTCCGCGACCGACTGCGTCTCCGGTCGGCACAACTCGATGAGGGCCCGGTGTTCCGGCCCGAGCGCGGTGTCGTCGTCGGTTCCGGGCGCGGCGGCGTCCAGTGTGACGAGTGCGATCAGGTCGAAGCGCACCCCGGTGGGGCCGGGGTCGGTGCGTCCGCCCGTCATGGCGTACGGGCGGACGAGGGGCCCGGCCTCGTTGTCGTACCACTGGCTGCCCTGCTCGCGCGGGGCGCCCGTCATGTCGTCGGTCATGCGCGCGGACCGCCCTTCCGGCTCATCCTGCGGCGGGCGGCCGCGCTGCCACGCGTGTTGGCGTGTAGAGGTGCTCGCCGACGCGTTTGACCAGCCGTGCCATCTCGTACGCCACGAGTCCGATGTCGGCGGTCACAGCGGTGAGGACGGCCAAACAGGAGCCGTCGCCGGCGGCTGCCACGAACAGGAAGGCGTCGTCCATCTCGACCATGGTCTGGCGCACCCCGCCGGCGCCGAAGTGCCGGCCCGCGCCCTTGGCCAGGCTGTGGAAGCCGGAGGCGACCGCGGCGAGGTGCTCGGCGTCCTCGCGGCGGAGGCCGGTCGACGCGCCGACGGCGAGTCCGTCGTTGGACAGCACCACGGCGTGCCGCACCTCGCTCACTCGCAGCACCAAGTCGTCGAGCAGCCAGTCGAGTTCGCCCGACTGCTGGGCGGCTCTCATGCTCGGATCCTGGATCATGCGGGGTCTCCTTCGCTGCTGTCGCTGCGCGCTGTGGAATCGGGAGTGGCACCGCGGCCGGGCTGCCTGCCGCCGCCGCGCGCCCATCCCTCGCGGTAGGCCGCCATGCGGTCCCGTACGAGTTCGGGGGTGCGCTGGTCGTCGTCGCGGGCGGCGGGCGGCGGCGCCGGCTCCTCGGGGCGCCCCTCGCGCAGTTGGGGGGCGAGACTCGCCTGCCGCACGCGGCGTGGGAGGTCGTCGGAGGCTTCGGAGTCGTCCGGCGGGCGGTGCAGTCGCAAGGTGGTGACTCCGGGGAGTGGGGTGTCGGTCGTGGGGGCCTGGGCCGCGGCCGGTGCGGGAGCCACCAGTGCGGGCCGGTCGACGACCGCGTGGACGGACTCCTGGTTCCGGTCGGCGGCGGGCACGCGCGCGTACTCGCGCTCGGCGGGCCGCTCGCTGCCCGCCTTCTTGCCGGGGGAACGTTCCGTCATGGCGTCGTGCAGCAGGGCGGTGGGCAGTAGGACGACCGCGGTGGTGCCGCCGTAGGGCGAGGTGCGCAGGTGCACCTTGATGCCGTGCCGGGCCGCGAGCCTGCTGACGACGAAGAGGCCGAGCCGGTCGCTGTCGAACAGGTCGAGCGCCTCGGACTGTTCGATGCGCCGGTTTGCCTCGGCCAGGGTCTCCTTGCCCATGCCCAGGCCGCGGTCCTCGACCTCGACGGCGTAACCGTTGCCGACGGGCTCGCCTGTGATGCGCACACGCGTGTGGGGCGGTGAGAACTGGGCGGCGTTCTCGACGATCTCCGCCAGGAGGTGGGTGAGGTCGGCGACGGCTGCGCCGATGACCAACGCCTCGGGGAGCTGTCGTACCTCCACGCGCGCGTAGTCCTCGACTTCGGAGACGGCCGCGCGGACCACGTTGGTCAGGGAGACCGGCATCCGCCAGGCCCGCCCGGGTGCCGCTCCCGAGAGGATGATCAGGCTCTCGGCGTGGCGCCGCATGCGGGTGGTGAGGTGGTCGAGCCGGAAGAGATCGCTCAGTTCGTTCGGGTCCTCGGAGCGCCGCTCCATGCTGTCCAGCAGGCTCAGTTGGCGGTGCACCAGGACCTGGCTGCGGCGGGCGAGGTTGACGAAGACCCCGGAGATGCCGCTGGCGAGCTCGGCGCGCTCCACGGCGGCCCGGAGCGCGGCGCGGTGGACGGTGCCCAGCGCCTCGGCGACCTGGCCGGTCTCGTCCTCGGCGGGTGGTCCGGGCGGCGCCTGGGCCTGGATGTCGATCTCCTCACCGGCGCGCAGCTTGAGCATGGCCTCGGGTAGTTTGCGCCGGGCGATCTCCAGGGCGCCGTTGCGCAGGCTGACCAGCTCGACGACGAGGCCGCGGCCGATGCGTACGGAGATCACGAGAGAGGCGGCGACGGCGGCGAGGCCGAGGAGGACGGCAGCGCCGGCCGGGGTGAGCAGACCGCGGGTGAAGGGATCGGCGCTGTCCGCGACTCCGCGCCCGGCGTCCTGCTCGATCGTCCGCATTGCGCCCTGCACGCGTGCGTGTGCCTTGCTCCAGGTGGCTTCCGCCGCGGCGTCGATCGCCCGTACGCCTGGTGCGGTGGCGAGGACCTTGTCCTCGACGGCGGCCACGGTCGCGTAGGCGCTGCCTCCGGCGAGGCTCTGCCAGGCGGCGCGTTCCGGGCCGCGCAGGTCCGCGACGGCGGACTCGGTGAGCGTACGGCGGGTGTCGACGGCGCCGGTGAACAGCCTCAGCCGCTCTCCCTCGAGGCGCCCGGCGAGGCGTGCGCTGTCCAGCACCACGTCCTCCTGGGCCAGCGCCTCGCCCGCGCGGGCGAATTCGAGCAGCACGCGCGCGTCGGAGCCGAGCTCGGCGTCCTGGATACCGGTGAGCGCACCGCCCACCGAGAACGCGCTCGCAATGGTCTTCGTGTACCGCCCGTACGCCTCGTCCCAGCCGGAGCGGCGGTCGAGAACGGCACTGCGTACACTGCTCAGCTGCTCGGCGCCGGTGACGAAGGCCTCGAGCCGCCGGGCCACGCCGGCCGGGAGCTCCTCGCTGTCGGCGACGGTGCTGCGGTCGCCGAGCCGCAGCTGCGCCACCGCAGTGTCGGTGCCTTCCGCGAGCCTCTTCAAGTCGTCGCCCTGTCCGGCGGAAGGGTCGGTCGCATAACGCACCGCGGCCTCGCGTTCGGCCTGGAGGGCGGCGACCGCGGCCGCGACAGGGGCCCTGATCTCGGCGTCGACGCGCTGCAACTGGCGCAGCCTGGAGACGTCCTGAGCGGTGCTGACGGTGGCGTAGGCCCACATGGCCAGCAGTGAGACGACCGGCACCATCAGCAGACAGACGATCTTGGCGCGGACAGTGCGCGGTCGTATGCGCCAGCGCTCCACGCGCGTGGGTCGGTCGTCCAGCGCCACACCCGTAGGTTCCTCCGGGCCTTCGTCGGCCGGCGGTCCGGCATGGGCGCGGCGGCCGCGCACGGGGGGCGGGGACGGCGTCTCGGCGCCGGCTGGGGTGGTCCTACGGGGTGTACGCATGGCCTCCTCGCTCGGAAGTGGTTCGGGGCGTGCCTTCCCGGGCCGTCACCGGTCCGGACCGCCGCTAGCCGGCGACGCTCTCGACCGACCGCTGGGCCGACGCGGATGCCTCGCGCTCCCCCGTGGTGGGCGACAGCGCGACGAAGGCCGAGGTCAGGAAGAGATAGGACCCGAGGCCGACGGCGAGGGGGAAGATGAACTGCATCGCCGTGGCCCCGGGCAGGACGTCACCGGAGGGCGTGACGTCCACGCCGACGGCGAACATCCCGGTGTAGTGCATGCTGCTGACCGCCGCGCCCATGATCAGGGAGGCGATGGTGACGGCGACGGGCGACTTGATGTTGAGCGCCGCCCACAGGGCCGCCGTCGCCGCGACGACGGCGATCAGGACGGAGAGTGCGACGAGGGCGGGGTCGTAGGTGACCTCGCCGTGGAGTCGTACGGCGGCCATGCCCAGGTAGTGCATGCTCGCGACGCCGAGCCCGGTGGTGAGCCCGCCGAGGAAGAGGGCGCGGGTCCGGTCACGGCTGTAGCCGACGGCGAAGACGCCGACGCAGACGACGGTCATGGCGACGAGCAGGCTCACGATGGTGAGTGGCACGTCGTAGCGGATGTCGGTGCCGCTGACGCTGAAGCCCAGCATGGCCACGAAGTGCATGGTCCAGATGCCGGTGCCGATCGCCGAGGCCGCGGTGACGAGCCAGTTGCGGCGCGACCGGCCGGTGGCGCCGAGCGCGCGGACGGTGCAGCGCAGGCCGAGCGCGGCGCCTATGCAGGCCATCACGTACGACAGCACGGGGGTCAGCCAACCCAGGGCGGCGTGGTCCAGGTGTCCCATGACCCCGGGACGCTAGCGGCGGCACGGGCGCACGAAGGGGGCGCATTTCGAAAGGTGTTGGAATATGACGCACAGATGCACCGGAACGATCGCGTCACGCTCGAACGTGTGCACAGCGGCGTCATCCGTGCCGGTGAGGGATCATGCGGAACATGAGCGACGACCACACACATGTGCAGGAGTTCTTCACGGCCCGCGCCGCCGACTGGGACAGCCGGTTCCCCGACGACGGGCCCGCCTACGCGGCCGCGGTAGCCGAGCTCGGGCTGCGCGAGGGGGGCCGCGTGCTCGACGCGGGCTGCGGCACCGGGCGCGCCCTGCCGCCCCTGCGTGCCGCTGTGGGGCCCTCGGGAGTGGTTCTGGGGGCCGATCTGACCCCGGCCATGCTGGAGGCCGCCGTACGGGCCGGACGCGGCGCCGACGGGCAGTTGCTGCTCGCCGACGTCGCCGCGCTGCCGTTGCGGTCGGAGTCGCTCGACGCCGTGTTCGCGGCCGGCCTCATCGCGCACCTGCCCCATCCGTCGACGAACCTGCGGGAGTTGGCCCGAGTGGTACGCCGTGGCGGCACGCTCGCACTGTTCCACCCGATCGGCAGGGCGGCGCTCGCGGCACGCCAAGGCCGCCAGATCACGCCGGGCGACCTGCGAGCCGAGCCCAACCTCCGGCCGCTGCTGGCCGGTTCCGGATGGCGCATGACGTCGTACGTCGACGAGGACGACCGCTTCCTGGCGCTGGCGGTACGCGAGCCCTGATGCCTCTCAGCCTCGCCCGGCGACGGCCGCCACGAAGGCGTCCGGGTTGTCGAACATGACGTTGTGGCCGGCGCCGGGCACGGTCACCACGCGCACGCCCGCGGCCTCCAGGGCTTGCCTGCCCGGGAGTTCACCGCTGAGCTCTCCCTGAAGGTACACGCGGTCGATCGACAGCTCTTCGAGGATTTCACGCATGATCGGCTCGTAGCCGCGTCTGAGCCACGTGGCACTGCGGTGCAGGGCGCGCGGGTCGGCCAACCGCATGGTCGCCGCCCACAGCGGCCCGACCGCCTCCAGCACGCGCGCGTGCGTGCCGCCGACGAACTCCTCCTCCTCGTAGGCCGTGATCCATGCACTCCCGGCAGCGGGCGGTGGCGAGGCGTCGAGGTTGGCCTCGGTGAGGACGAGCCGGGATACGAGGTCGGGGCGACGGTGAGCGAGCACGATGGCGACGGAGCCGCCCATGCTGTGCGCGACCAACTCCGCACCGCTCAGCTCCGCCGCGTCCAGCGCCGCCGCGAGGGCGTCGGCGTGCTCCTCCAGCCGGTAGCCGAAGTTCTCGGGCCGGTCGCTGATGCCGTGCCCAGGCAGGTCGACGAACAGGCTACGTCGACCTGTGAGTTCGGGCCGAGCCGCGACATGGGCGTGGTACACGGAGGACATCGACCCCAGTCCGTGCACATACACGCGCGCGGGCCCCTCCCCCGGCGTCTCCGTCCAACGGATGCAACTGCCCTTGCCGTCGAACTCGGCCTGCCTCATCGCGTCCTCCCTCGAAGTCTTGGTCCTTGAAGCCTTGGTCACCACTCCTGAGCCTTGGTGACCATTCCACGATATACCTCGCAACCGATGTATCAATAACACGATGTACTGAATCTCGGATGTACACCGGCTCTGAGCGAGAATGTGGACATGCTGGAGCTCGCCATCCTCGGATTCCTCTACGACACCCCGCTCCACGGCTATGAGCTGCGCAAACGCATCTCAGCGCTGACGGGGCACGTGAAACCGGTCGCCGAGAGCACGCTGTACCCCGCGATCAAGCGGCTGGAAAAGGCGGACCTGCTGGCCCGTGCCACGGAGCCCGGAGCTGTGGCCGCTCCGCGTCACGTGCTGACGCTGACCGAAGCGGGCCGACGGGAGCTGCGCCACCGGCTCGCCGAGCCCGACCCGCGGGACATCAGCGACGAGAACCGGTGGTTCACGGTGCTCGCCTTCCTGCGGCACCTGGACGACGCGGCCGCCCAGTCCGCGGTACTACGACGCCGGCTGGCCTTCCTCGAGGAGCCCGCCAGCTTCTTCTACGACGGTGACCGGCCACTGCGCGCCGAGGAACTGGACGACCCCTTCCGGCGCGGCATCCTGACCATCGCCCGGGCCACCTCCCGGGCCGAACTCACCTGGCTGCGCGAGACGATCGCCTCACTCGGCGGCTGACCGGTCGATGCACGCGTCCCCCTTCTGTCGCCGAGACTCCAACTCTAGGTTGACTAGGGGAAGATGGACGATCAATCACGTGAGCCACACAGGGGGAAGGCGATCATCATGTGGGGCAGGGTGCGCAAGTCGTGGGCGAGATTTCTCCGTTCCATGCGTACGGAGGCGGATACCGGCAGGGACAGGCAGACGCACAATCTGTTCGAGGCCGCCGCCGTATATGTGTCGGCGTGCGCGGAGGACGACCAGGAGCAGATCGACGAGGCCGCGGGCTGGGTATCTCCGGAGGCGCTGTCGTTCGGGGTGAGCGAGCTGGCATGCCGGGCCGTCATCGCGCTCGCCCGGGAGCGCGACGAGTCGCCGCAGACCGTCGCCCGGTCGCTCCTGGGGCTCCCGGCGGCCTGATACGGCGGGCAATCGCGGTCGATTCGCCCCGTCCGTTCGGAAAACTGCAGCTCCGGGTGTGTCTGGGAGTCGTGACAAGCGGCTTCCGGTCGCATTAGGGTGCGCGCCGATGGACGAACCGATGGGGAGGCTGGGATGGCCGGGACGGACGAGGAGGCCGTCGCCGCCGCGGACGATGCGCTCTATGTGCTCACGGCGGTGCTGCTGACGCCGGCGAAGTTCCCGAGCGTGCTGGGCGACGACTATCCGGAGGCCTGCGCGGCGCTCGGCCTCGCGCCGCTCGCCGACGGCTACGGTCTGGTACTCGGCCAGGACGGCGACGGCGCGCGGTGGACGGTCGTCATCGACGACGTCTCCCTGGTCGCCGTCGCCATCGCCTCTTGGGACTGCGGCATGGAGTACGACCTGTCACCCGACGAACGTACGGTCGTGGCCGCACTGCCCGGATGGCCTCTCGCGGTCGCCGTCGCCGCCCCCAATGTGCCCGCGCCGCACGATCCCGGCCCCGAGATCGCGGACGGTCCGCCGCTCGCGCCGCCGGACACGAGCGTGTGGGGGCCGGCCCAGCGGCGCCTGGGCGCCGACGAGATCGCGTTGCAGTGGGCGATCTGGCGGGAGCAGCTCGACGACGCCGACTTCGCGACAGCGGGCGGCACATCGAAGGCCGCCGAGGCGGCGGGCGAGGGCGACAGGGGCGAACAAGGACACAGCCAGGGCGAGGCCCAGATGGGCGAGCAGGGCAACAGCCAGGGCGGCCACAGCGGCATCCGGCGGGTCCTCGCCGAGGCACGCGCGTACGTGGACTCCCCACCGCCCCTCGGCCGCGTCCGGTCGTCGTTCGCGCCGGGCGACGCGCGGACGCTGCGCGCGGACGGCCCCGGCTGGTCGCTCGTCGCCAGGACCGACGACATCGCGTTCGTACTTCTCGACGACGAACCCGGCGAGGTCCTGCCGGTGGGCCGGGGCCCTGAGCTGCCCGGGCTGCTGGAAGCGCTCGACAAGATGGCCGTCCGCCCCAGCTGAGCCATACGCCGGCGACACGGCAGCGGGCGGCGGCCCTGGGACGCCTGCCAGCGTCCGGCGCAGCTGCCGTCTCCGTCACGGCCCTGGCATCCGGCACGGCTGCCGTGTACGGAGCGTCCAGGGACCGCCGGGACGGCGTGCGCCACGCCTCCCGTCCGAAGTCATTGCCCTCACGGAGAGGCACCGGGTGTCCTCCCACCAGTCTTGGGTCCCTGCGCAGCGGCGTGTCTCCGGGCCCCATTGGGCGGCGGCGTTCCATGTGGCCCCAGCCCATGGAAGGCGCGGAGCCAGGGACGCAGCATGAGGCAGCCTTCGCGGCTCCGCTCTCTCTGCTGCCCTCGACTCCCGCCTTCCAGGAGGCCTCATGCGCCTGTCCCAAGGTGTTCCGTTCGTTGCCGCCACGCTGCTGACCGCCGCCCTCACCTGGCCGACTCCCGCAACGGCCACGGCAGTTGACGAACACCACTGCTCCCGTGAGGAGCGCCTGCGAGTGCCGGGCGCGGCCTTCCAGCAGAGTGCCTGCCTCGCGGATCTGACCACGTCCGGGCTCGCCGGCACGCCGCACACCGACATGGCCGACCAGGCCGGACTGACGGCACGGGGCACCCGGACACCGGCCGGGGTTCCCGGGATCCAGATCGACGGCTACTTCCCGGACTCCTCCCGCTTCAACGCAACACACGGCTGGCGCCACGACGCACAGTTCGTGATCCGGCTGCCGGACCGCTGGAACGGCGGACTGGTCGTCACCGGAGCCCCGGGCACCCGCAGGCAGTACGCAACGGACACGGCGATCTCCGACCAGGTGCTCGCACTGGGGTACGCCTACGCGGCGACCGACAAGGGCAACAACGGCGCCGACTTCTACCGCGACGGCAAGCGGCCCGGGGACGCGGTCGCCGAATGGAACGCACGGACCACCCAGCTCACCCGGGCCGCCCGCAAGGCGGTGGCGCAGCGCTACGGCCACGCTCCCCGCCGTACGTACATGACCGGCATCTCCAACGGCGGCTACCTCACCCGCTGGCAGCTGGAGAACCATCCCGAGCTGTACGACGGCGGCGTGGACTGGGAGGGCGCCCTGTGGACCGCGGACGGCCCCAACCTGCTCACCTCCCTACCCACGGCAGTGGCACGCATGCTCGGCTCCGCGCGGGACGAGGACCTGTACGCGGTCGGTTTCGCGCGCGGCTCCGAGTTTCTGTGGCCCTACCACGAGCAGGCCTACTGGGGGGTCACGCAGAAGATCTACCGCGCCGAGTTCGACCCGGCGTACGACCCCGGCTGTCCCGGCCCGTCCGCCGGGACCACGCCGGGACAGATCCTGTCGCCGTGCGCATCCGATGCCACGTACGCCTATGCGTCGCGCCCGGCGTCCGTCCGCCGCGCCGTGGCCCGCGTGGCGCTGACCGGGCGCATCGGCAGACCTCTGATCACCCTGCACGGCGATCTGGACGCGCTGCTGCCGAAGGCCGCCGACTCGGACATGTACGCCCGCATGGTCGACTCGAGCGGGCGGGGCGCACTGCACCGCTATTTCACGATCGCGGGCGGCACGCACGTCGACGGGCTGTACGACACCTATCCCGACCGGCTCCGGCCGATCCTGCCCTGCTACCGGTCGGCCTTCGACGCGCTCGTCTCATGGGTGGAGCGTGGCACTCCACCGCCCGCGGACCGTACTGTCGGCAGGCCCGCGAGCGGCGATGTGCTCAACTCCTGCGCGCTGTCCACTCCGGTCGCTACGGCGGCCAGGTGATGTCAGCGACCGAGTTCCTTGCGCGTGGCGCGGCGCAGCCTGCGCCGCTGTGACGGGTCGAGCGTGAGATACGCGGCGGCCGGGACCCCCAGGACTATCAGGAGCGCCGCCCACCAGGGCAGCCAGATCAGCAGGATGAGACCGACCGCCACACCTCCTGCGGCGATCTTCGCGTTCTTCGACATGTGCGTCGCCTCCTTCGCGGCCACTGCCGCTCTCTGACCTGAAAACGGGTCCGCGCTTCCAGCGGTTCCGAACCGCGACCCTGAGACGACCCTGAGGTGCGGCCCCTACTGGTCACGGAGATCCGATGACAGTCGATGTGCGGTCGACGCACCGGGCTCCGCACAGGGGAGATACCCAGCCGGCCGATGTGTGACCCAGGTCATGATGCAGGCATGCCGGGTGATTCCTCGCGATGCTGTACCCTCGGCCACTCGCCTGAGTAGTCAAATTTGAGGAGTGCTGTAGAGCGTGCCGAGGCTTCCCGAGGCAACACCGTCCGAGATCTCCGAACTGGCCTGCTGCCGAGCCGTTTTCGTACCCGGTGATCCGGCTCGCACCGGCCGGGTCGCCTTCTGGCGAACCGACGGCGTCGCTGTTCCGCTCGTCGCGTCCGATTCCTTCGAGGAGCTGTCCGTCGTCCTGCCCGGCGAGGACGGCGTCGAGCTGGTGAACGTGCCGGCCGTTGTGCTGCCGGTACGCGCCGCCCTGCCTGTGCTCACGCGGGTGCGTGCCTCCGCGCAGGCTCACCGGGCGGCCGCGTTCTGGGGCACGGCCGCCGTGCTGGCCCTGCAATTCGTGGCACGCGGCCTGCTGCTGCCCGGCCTCTCGGCAAAGGATCATGACGCCTGGCGCGCCGGTCCCCTGCGCCCGGAGGACGTCGAACGCATCCGCGATCTTGCCGCCGCGATGCCGCCAGAAGCGCACGCCGTGCCGCTGGAGGGCGTCGAGCCGTTGAGGCTGCCGGACCCGGAGCGGCTGCTGCGGGCCTTCCTGGACGCGGTGGCCGACGCGCTTCCCCGCTCCCCTGCGGCGGCGCTCGTGACAGGCACACCCGCCTACGCGGCTCAGGAGCCGCAGCATCTGCCCGAACAGCGTGCGTGGGCCGCCGATGTCGCCTCCGGCCACGACGCGGGCGTACGGCTCTCTCTGCGGCTCGAGGTGCCCGGCCTCGACACGGCGACGCAGGATGACGCAGGGCTGTCGTTCCGGGCGGTGCTGCAGGTGCACAGCGTGAGTGATCCGACACTGGTGGCGGATGCGGGCGACGTGTGGGCGGGATCCGGCGTCTTCGGTCCGCGCGCGCGGATGGACGCCCTGCTGGCGCTGCGCCGGGCCGCGCGGGCCTGGAATCCGCTGACACCGTTGCTCTCGGCCGCAGTGCCGGACGCCGTGGAACTCGCCGACGACGAGGTGACCGACCTCTTGGGAGCGGGCACGCGAGCCCTCGCCGGGGCCGGCGTCGACGTGCACTGGCCCAGGGCGCTGGCCCGCACACTGACGGCCCGCGCGGTGATCGGTCCGCCGGACGACGAGTCCGCGCCCGGCAGGGTCTCCTCGGACACGCCGTCGTTCCTGTCCGCCGACGCGCTGCTCGCCTTCAACTGGTGGTTCGCGCTGGGCGACCAGCAGCTCTCGCGCGAGGAGCTGGACCGGCTGGCAGAGACGAACCGCCCCATGGTGCGGCTGCGCGACCAGTGGGTCCTCGTCGATCCTCAGGAGGTGCGCCGGGCCCGCGCGCAGCAGGATCGCAAGGTGACGCCCATCGACGCGCTCGGCGCCGCTCTGACGGGCTCCACCGAGGTGGACGGCCGCCAGGTCGAGGTGCGGCCCACGGGCTGGCTGGGGGCGCTGCGCGAGCGCCTCGCGGACCCCGAGGGACAGGAGCCGGTGGGCCAGCCCGCCGCGCTCGCGGCGACGTTGCGGGACTACCAGCGGCGTGGCCTGAGCTGGCTGGCCCGGATGACGTCCCTGGGTCTGGGCTGCTGTCTGGCCGACGACATGGGCCTCGGCAAGACGATCACGCTCATCGCGCTGCATCTGCACCGGCAGGCCGACGCCTCGTCAGCCGGTCCGACGCTGGTGGTGTGTCCGACCTCCCTGATGGGCAACTGGCAGCGCGAGATCGAGAAGTTCGCGCCCGGCACGCGTGTGCGCCGATTCCACGGGTCTCGGCGTGATCTGGAGGCCGTGGCGGACGGTGAGTTCGTGCTCACCACATACGGCACGATGCGGATGGACGCGCGCCGGCTCACCGAGGTGCCGTGGGGCATGGTCGTGGCGGACGAGGCCCAGCACGTGAAGAACCCTTACTCGGCGACCGCGCGGGAGCTGCGCTCCATCGGCGCACGCGCGCGCGTGGCGCTCACCGGCACCCCCGTGGAGAACAATCTGTCGGAACTGTGGGCGATCCTCGACTGGACGACGCCCGGCCTGCTGGGCCGCCTCGGGACGTTCCGCGCGCGTTATGCGCAGGCCGTCGAGGGCGGCCAGGATCCGGCCGCCGCGGAACGCCTCACCCGGCTCGTACGACCCTTCCTGCTGCGTCGGCGCAAGTCGGATCCCGGAATCGCGCCGGAGCTGCCACCGAAGACGGAGACGGATCGTGCCGTGTCCCTCACCGCGGAACAGACGGGTCTGTACGAGGCCGTGGTCCGCGAAACGCTGGCGGAGATCTCCGGAGCCGACAGCATGGCGCGGCGGGGTCTGGTCGTGAAGCTCCTGACGGCTCTGAAGCAGATCTGCAACCACCCGGCGCAGTTCCTCAAGGAGGAGCGGCCGAGGATCCCCGGGCGGTCGGGGAAGCTGGAACTGCTGGACGAGCTGCTCGACACCATCCTCTCCGAGGGGTCGAGCGTTTTGGTCTTCACACAGTACGTGCGCATGGGACGCCTCATCGAACAGCATCTGGCGGCCCGCGCCATGCCCTCGCAGTTCCTGCACGGCGGAACCCCCGTGGCCGAGCGCGAGGCCATGGTGCGGCGCTTCCAGGACGGCGAAGTGCCCGTCTTCCTGCTGTCGTTGAAGGCGGCGGGCACCGGCCTGAACCTCACCCGCGCCGAACATGTCGTGCACTACGACCGCTGGTGGAACCCCGCCGTCGAGGCGCAGGCCACGGACCGCGCGTACCGCATCGGCCAGACCCGGCCCGTGCAGGTGCATCGGCTCATCGCCGAGGGAACGATCGAGGACCGTATCGCCGACATGCTGAGCCGCAAGCGGGAGTTGGCCGATGCGGTGCTCGGCGCCGGCGAGGCGGCGCTGACGGAGCTGACAGACGCGGAGCTGGCCGATCTGGTGGAACTGCGAGGGGGCGCACGATGACTCGACACGACGGTGACATGGAGCGCACGTTCGCCGCGTTGCCGCCCGCGCGCGGGCGGGGGTTCGCACAGACCTGGTGGGGTCAGGCCTGGCTGAAGGCGCTGGAGGAGACGGCGCTGGACTCGGAGCAGCTCAAGGCCGGCCGCAGGCTCGCACGCGCGGGAGCGGTCGGTGCGGTGTCGGTGCGCCCGGGACGCATCACGGCCGTCGTGCAGGGCCGCGACCGTACAGCGCACCGGGCCGACGTACTGCTGGAGGAACTGACCGGCGAACAGTGGGACCGCTTCCTTGACATGGCCGTCGAGCGGGCCGGCCATGTCGCCGCACTGCTCGATCGCGAGATGCCACCGCACCTGGTGGAGGACGCCGCCGCCACAGGCATCGAGCTGCTGCCCGGCATGGGTGATCTGGAGCCGGAATGCGGCTGCGAAGCCTGGGACCACTGCGGCCACACAGCGGCCCTCTGCTACCAGGTGGCACGGCTGTTGGACCAGGACCCCTTCGTCTTGCTGCTGATGCGCGGACGGGGCGAACATGGCCTCCTGGACGACCTCCAGGCCCGCAGCGCCACGCCCGCGCACAAGTCGTCGGAACCGTCCGCGTCGTCCGAGCCGGAGGGCGTGGAGGCCGCCGAGGCGTACGCGACAGGCGACATCCTGCCGCCGCTGCCCGTCCTGCCCGAGCTGCCCGCAGAGCCGGGAGTACCACCTTCCCTGGACACCGAGACGCCTCCAGCACCCGGCGTCGACCCGTCCGCGCTGGAGTTCCTGGCCGCCCGGACCGCCGCGGAAGCGCACCGCATGCTGGCGGAGGCTCTGCGCGCCGGTCCGGAACAGCAAGCCATAGAAGCGGAGTTGACGCTCGACCAGGACGCGGTCCGTCTGGCGGCCTCCGGCTCCTCCTCCGTGAGCGTGGCACAGCGGCTGGCCGACGGCTCGGGACGCGGCCACGAGGGGCTGGCGCCGGCCGTACGCGCCTGGCGCCTCGGGGGCGTCGCCGCGCTGTCCGTGCTCGACGAGGAGTGGACCGTCGAAGGCGAGGCGCTCGCACGCGCGCGTGCCGCCCTGGACTCGGCCTGGGACGAGGACGAACGACCGTCGCTGCGGGCGCAGGGCAACCGGTGGACGGTCATCGGTGCGCCGAGCCAACTGCGTCTGGGACGGGACGGACGCTGGTGGCCGTACCGAGAGGAACGCGGCCGCTGGGTACCGGCGGGAGGCCCTGCGCAGGATCCTGCAACAGCGTTGGCCTCGGCGCAGCTTGCGACCGAGGAGGAACAGCCGTAGGGCCCATGCTCGGTGAGCGCCCGTCGTCCCGCATTCACGGCACGGTCGTACCGTGTTCCTCGCCGGCTCCAAATCCGGCCGCTGTCAGCGCACTTGCTCCTCAGGAGGCCGGAAAGCGCGGGCGTGTTCGACGCGCAGGGCCGGCTGGTCGACAGTGGTGTGGAGACGTCGGTAGTGATCTACGTGCGGTTACTGCGCGGCACCTGACGGCCGATTCAAGACACCTTGCTCGCGTGTGGCACGCATGTGTGGCCGCTGCGGAGCGCCACGCACGCGTACCGCGCGCATCCGCACCCAGCCGGTGCCTTGGCTACGGCAGCTCGTCCGCCAGCGAAGGAAGGAGCGATTCGAGACCGCTCGGAAAGCCGCTGGGCAGCTCGGTGGGGAACCCGGAAGGCAGCGATGTCGGCAGCTCGCTCGGCAGTCTGCTGGGCAGCTTGGTCGGGATGCTGAAGGACGGCCTGGGCGAGCCGCTCGTGCTGCTCTCGGCGGGCGGCTTCTCGTCGGGCGAGTCGTCGCTGCCCGAGACCATCAGGACCACGGCCACGACGGCACCGACGGCCACGATGGCGACGAGCAGGATGAAGAGCGGATTCCGCCGACGCCCCGGTCCACCGCCTCCCTCGGGCGGTTCCGGCGGCGGCCAGCCACCGTACGAGGTCGGGCCGCTGTCACCCGGAGGAGGACCGTAGCCTCCAGGGGCCCCGTATCCCCTGGTGGGCTCATGACCGCCGCCTGTCCCCTGTCCGGGGCCGAAGCCTTCAGGGGGCGGTCCGAAGCCGCCCGGAGGCGGCGTGTCACCCGGGGGCCCGGGCGGCTGAGGCGGTACGGGCGGCATGGCCATACCGTCAAGGGTCGCCTCGCACAGGTCAGGGCGCGACCCCCGCGCAGGAGTTGATACGGGCCCATGCCTTGGATCGCATGATTCCGGAACATTTCGCGCGGAGACCGGTCGACGACCCGTACCGCGTGTGACCGGTTCCCTCCAAGGGCGGTCACACGCGGCCAGGCGGCGTCGGGCACGCGCGTGTGGCCTCAGCCGCGGGCGCCCAGCAGGTGGTCCATCGCCAGCTGGTCGAGGCGCTCGAAGGCCATCCCGCGCGCGGCGGCCGCCTCGACGTCGAACTCCTCGAAGGCCGTGCGGTCCGCGAGCAGCGACTTGAGACCGTCCGCCGCGGTCGGCTGCGCCAGTTCGTCCAGGCGCGAGGCGCGCAGGGCCTCCTGGACCTCCGGGTCGGCGCGGAAGGCGGCCGAACGCTCCTTCAGGATGAGGTAGTTGCGCATGCAGCCCGCGGCCGACGCCCACACGCCGTCGAGGTCCTCGGTCCGCGGCGGCTTGAAGTCGAAGTGGCGGGGCCCGGTGTAACCGGCGCTCTCCAGAAGGTCGACCAGCCAGAACGCCGAGCGCAGGTCTCCGGCGCCGAAGCGCAGGTCCTGGTCGTACTTGATGCCGGACTGGCCGTTGAGGTCGATGTGGAAGAGCTTGCCCGCCCACAGCGCCTGCGCGATGCCGTGCGGGAAGTTGAGCCCGGCCATCTGCTCGTGGCCGACCTCGGGGTTGACGCCGTACAGCTCGGGGCGCTCCAGGCGCTCGATGAACGCCAGCGCGTGGCCGACCGTCGGCAGCAGGATGTCGCCGCGCGGCTCGTTCGGCTTGGGCTCGATCGCGAACTTCAGGTCGTAGCCCTGGGAGGTGACGTACTCGCCGAGGAGGTCGAAGGCCTCCTTCATGCGGTCGAGAGCGACGCGCACGTCCTTGGCGGCGCCGGACTCGGCGCCCTCGCGGCCACCCCAGGCGACATACGTCTCGGCACCCAGTTCGGCCGCGAGGTCGATATTGCGGATCGTCTTGCGCAGGGCGTAGCGGCGCACGTCGCGGTCGTTGGCGGTGAACGCGCCGTCCTTGAAGACGGGGTGTGTGAAGAGGTTGGTGGTGGCCATCGGGACCTTCATGCCGGTCGCGTCGAGGGCCTCACGGAAGCGCTTGATGTGCGCCTCGCGCTCGGTGTCCGAGGACCCGAAGGGGATCAGGTCGTCGTCGTGGAAGGTGACGCCGTGGGCGCCGAGCTCGGCCAGGCGCTGCACCGTCTCGACCGGGTCGAGGGCACGGCGCGTGGCGTCGCCGAAGGGGTCCCGTCCCTGCCAGCCGACGGTCCACAGGCCGAAGGTGAACCTGTCCTCGGGGGTGGGCTGGTAGCTCATGCCGCGGCTCCTTGCTTGCGGACGACTGCTTGCTACGACTCGCTACGACTATTTCGTCATGGCGGTTTACAAATTAGTATGCCGACGCGTCCCTGGGAAGGGACAAGATGTCCCTGAAGGGGTGAGGTCCGGGTCGTGGTCATCCGGGGCACCCTCGAAACAGCAGGTCAGATCCCGCAGAGCCGCGGAAAAGGGAGTACCCGATGTCAGCAGCCGAGGGTCCGCTCGTCGTCGGCGTGGACACGTCCACCCAGTCCACCAAGGCGCTGGTCGTCGACGCGTCGACCGGGCAGGTCGTCGCGAGCGGCCAGGCGCCGCACACGGTGTCTTCCGGGGCCGGCCGCGAAAGCGACCCGCGCCAGTGGTGGGATGCCCTGTGCGAGGCGCTGCGCCAGTGCGGCGACGCCGCGCACGAGGCCGCCGCGGTGTCGATCGGCGGGCAACAGCACGGCCTGGTCACGCTGGACGACCGGGGCGAGCCGGTACGTCCGGCTCTGCTGTGGAACGACGTGCGCTCGGCGCCGCAGGCCCACCGCCTGACCGAGGAGCTGGGCGGCGCGAAGTTCTGGGCCGAGCGCACCGGCTCCGTCCCGGCCGCCTCGTTCACGGTCACGAAGTGGGCCTGGCTGGCGGAGAACGAGCCGGAGGCCGTCCGGGCCACCAAGGCCGTACGCCTCCCCCACGACTACCTCACCGAACGCCTCACCGGGCTGGGCACCACCGACCGCGGCGATGCCTCCGGTACGGGCTGGTGGGCGTCGGGGACGGAGTCGTACGACGACGAGATCCTCGCGCGCGTGGGACTCGACCCGGCGCTGCTGCCCCGAGTCGTCCGGCCCGGCGAGGTCGCGGGCACCGTGCGTGACAGCCACGACCTGCCGTTCTCCAAGGGCACCCTGGTCGCGCCCGGCACCGGCGACAACGCCGCCGCCGCACTGGGCCTCGGGCTGCGTCCCGGCATGCCCGTGCTGAGCCTCGGCACGTCGGGCACGGTGTACGCGGTCTCGAAGCGGCGCCCCGCCGACCCGACCGGCACCGTGGCGGGCTTCGCCGACGCGCACGGCGACTGGCTGCCGCTGGCGTGCACCCTGAACTGCACGCTCGCCGTCGACCGCCTCGCGACCCTGCTGGGCCTCGACCGCGAGGCCGTGGAACCCACCACCGACCTCACGCTCCTGCCCTACCTGGACGGCGAACGCACCCCGAACCTGCCGAACGCCTCCGGCCTCCTGCACGGCCTGCGCCACGACACGACCGCCGGCCAGCTCCTGCAGGCCGCCTACGACGGCGCGGTCCACGCGCTGCTCGGTGCCCTGGACCTGGTCCTGGACGAGGACGCGGACCGCTCGGCCCCGCTGCTGCTGATCGGCGGCGGCGCCCGGGGTACGGCCTGGCAGCAGACCGTACGGCGGCTGTCGGGGCGCCCGGTGCAGGTCCCCGAGGCCAAGGAACTGGTCGCGCTCGGCGCGGCGGCCCAGGCGGCCGGCCTGCTGACCGGCGAGGATCCGGCCGCGGTCGCCCGGCGCTGGAACACCACGCGCGGGCCGGTGCTCGACGCCGTGGAGCGGGACGAGGAGACGCTGGCCAGGATCAGCGGGGTACTCTCCGACGCGGCTCCGCTGCTTCAGCGGAGCCCCGAAGCTCACTGAGGACTGACTTCAGGCATGACCGCACCACTGCACGAAGCCCACCCGGCCGGCCCCGGCCGCGCGTTGCCCAACACCCAGCAGGGCATGCGCCGCCGCAACCTCGCACGGGTGATGCACACGGTGAGTGCCGAGGGGCCGCTCTCGCGTGCCGCCGTCGCCTCCCACATAGGGCTGACCCGTGCCGCGGTGTCCACCCTCGTCGACGAGCTGATCCGCTCGGGACTGCTGGAGGAACTCGGCCCCGAGCGGCCCGGCCGGGTGGGCCGTCCCGGATCGGCGCTGGCCGTCAGCGGGCACGGTCCGGCCGGGATCGGGGCGGAGGTCGGCGTCGACCACCTCGCCGTCTGCGCGGTCGACCTGCGCGGCGAGGTGCGGTCCAGGGCGGTGCGGCACGGCGCGAACCGTGGCCGTGCCCCCGAACCGGTGATCGAGGAACTCATTGAGCTGTTGCGCCGGGTTCTCGCCGAGGCCGAGCGCGAGGGGCTGTGGCCCGCCGGCCTGGCAGTCGCCGTGCCGGGTCTGGTCGCGCGGGACGCCCGTACGGTCGTACGCGCACCGAACCTCGACTGGCGGGACACGGATCTCGGTCCTCTGTTGCCCGTGGACTTCCCACTGACCGTGGGCAACGAGGCCAACTTCGGCGCCCTCGCCGAACTCTGGCTCGGCGAGGGGACTCCGCGAGACTTCCTGCACGTGTCGGCGGAGATCGGCATCGGTGCGGCGGTCGTGGTGGACGGCGGGCTGCTGCACGGAACGCGTGGTTTCGCCGGTGAGTTGGGGCATGTCCCGGTCCAGCCGGACGGGCCGGAGTGCCCGTGCGGGGGGCGGGGGTGTCTGGAGCAGTACGCCGGTGAGGAGGCGGTGCTGCGGGCGGCCGGTCTGGAGTCGGACGAGGACCGCGTCGGGCTGCTCGCCGGGCGGGCCGCCGAGGGCGACGAGGACGTGCGCCGGGCCCTGCGCGATGCGGGAACGGCGCTCGGCGTCGCGCTGACGGGCGCGGTCAATCTGCTGGACCCCGAGAGCGTGGTGCTGGGCGGCGCGCTGGCGGGGCTCGCCCCCTGGCTGCTGCCGTCGCTGGAGGCCGAGCTGGACCGGCGCACCGCGGGGCCCGCCTGTCCGGTGTCCGTGTCGCGGCTGGGTCCCGAGGGGCCGTTGCTGGGGGCCGCGCACTCGGTGGTGCGAGCGGTGCTGGACGATCCGGTGGCGGTGGCGGAACGGGCCTGATTCCAGGATGAGTTCACTCGTGTGAGTGAGCGAGTTATCCACAATCCCGCGGCTGTCCACGGAAATCCGGCTCGCTCTTCTGCCCAACCCGACCGCGCCGTACCGTGATTCACGCGAGGCGCAGCTGTTGTGTCATGGCGACGGGGCGCATCGGCGTGAATGGGGGATTCACATGTCGGGGGATACGGCGGGGCAGGACAGTGCAGGGCTGCGGCGCGACGCGATCGGGTTGCCGTGGTGATCGTCGAGTTGCTCAAGGGGCTCGCCACGCCCTGGCCCCGCATCGAGTCGGACACGCACATCATCTCGACGGGTTCGGCCCGGCCACTGGAGGACGCCTTTCGGATATCCCAGCTCGACCTGTCCGCAAGCAGTGGCTGCCCGCACACGAGACGCACCGCGGACTTCATGGCCGGCTGTGGGAGACAGCAGCGACTCTGCGCTGAGCATCCCCGCCGGCATCAACACCGAAAGGCAATCCCTCCTTTGGAACGCGCAAGACCACGCCCCACCCGACGGCGCATCCTCCAGGGCACCGCCCTCGCCTCCGTCCCGTACGTCCTGCTCCCCGAACGGCGGGCCGGTGCCCATGTCCCGGGGCCTGACTACCCGCTCGCCGCGTGGCGACCGGCGAGCACCGCCAACTACACGGGGGCGAACCGCCCCACGACCCACCTGGTCGACCGGGTGATCATCCATGTGACACAGACCACCTACCCCAAGACCCTGTTCGTCTTCGAGAACCCCAGGAAGAAGGTGTCCGCCCACTACGTCGTCCGATCAGGAGACGGACACACCTCCCAGTGCGTCCGCGAGGCGGACATCGCCTGGCACGCCGGGGACTGGGACCACAACGCGCGCAGCATCGGCATAGAGCACGAGGGCTGGGTGGACCAACCCGGCTTCTTCACCGGCGTCCTGTACGAGAAGTCGGCCCTGCTGACGGCGGCGATCTGCGAAAGGTACGGCATCCCCAAGGACCGGGAGCACATCATCGGGCACTACGAGGTTCCTGGCACGGATCACACCGATCCTGGTCCGCACTGGGACTGGACGCGCTACATACGACTGGTCAACTCGGCCTGAGACGGGCCGCAACCGACCGAACCGGTGTGCCCGCTCAGGTGAGCCCCGTCGAAAAGGTTGTCCGCCCGCGTACCCGGAGTGACGATGTCCCCAGCCGCATCGCCGTCCGGGGAGGCCGAGTTGACCGATCCGTGGGTGGCCCTGGAACCGGGGGCCGACCCCGCCGAGCGTGTCCGGGTACTGCGTCGTGCGCACGAGACGTTCACCGAGGTGGGCACAGTGCCGCAGCCGGTGCGTTCGGTGGTGGCCGATTCGTGGCGGCGTTCCGCGCGGGCCGGGGTGGGCCCGGACGGGACGGCGAGCGTAGAGCTCGCGGACAGCGATCTCGGCGCCTATCGCGCAGAGCATCCGCTGGCGCGGGTGATGCCGCTGTTCCGGGAGCT
This sequence comes from Streptomyces cyaneus, assembly GCF_004028635.1. GTDB lineage: Bacteria > Actinomycetota > Actinomycetes > Streptomycetales > Streptomycetaceae > Streptomyces > Streptomyces cyaneus. Next base: position 1,145,003 of record NZ_RQJW01000003.1, read on the forward strand.
GTTGGGCACGTTTGCCGCCGACGGCGAGCATCTGCTCGCGGTGTGCGACGCGCACAGCAGGCTGCTGTGGGTCGAGGGCCATCCGATGACCCGGCGCAGGGCGGGGCGGATGAACTTCGTGCCGGGCGCGCGGTGGGCGGAGACCGCGGTCGGGACGAACGCGCCGGGCACGGCGGTCGCAGTGGACCGGCCGGTGCAGGTGTTCGCGGCCGAGCATTTCATCCGCCAGGTGCAGCCCTGGACCTGTGCGGCGGCGCCGGTGCACGATCCGCGTACCGGGCGAGTGCTCGGGGCGGTGGACATCACCGGTGGCGACGGGCTCGCGCATCCGCACAGCCTGGGGTTCGTGCAGGCGGTCGCGCGTGCCGCGGAGTCCCATCTGGCGCTGCTCGCCCCGCCGGTGCCCGCGGCAGACACACCGGAGCTGTCCGCGCTGGGCCGCGACGAGGCACAGTTCGTCAGCGGTGGCCGCCGGGTCAGGCTCAGTCGCCGGCACAGCGAGATCCTGGTACTGCTGGCCCGCCATCCGGAGGGGCTGACCGGGGACGAGCTGTTGTGCGCGCTGTACGAGGACGAGTCGGTGACGCCGGTGACGCTGCGCGCCGAACTGGCCCGCCTGCGCCGGATACTCGGCCCCGGGCTGCTCGGCTCGCGGCCCTACCGGCTCACGGTGCCGGTCGAGTCGGATGTGGCGGTCGTCGAGCGTCGTCTGGAGACCGGTGCGGTCACGGGCGCGGCCATGGCGTACGCCGGACCGCTGCTGCCCGGTTCCCAGGCACCGGCGGTGGTGCGGCTCAGGCGCCGCCTCGCCGACGGACTCCGTACGGCGTTGATCGCCCGCCGCGACCCCGACCTGCTGGCCGACTGGGCGCACGCGCCGTGGGGCGAGGACGACCTCGACGTATGGCGGGCGCTCGCCACGGTGCGCCCGACGGCGGCGGCGCGGTCGCGGCTGGCCGCGCTGGAGTCCGAACTGTCGGCGCCGTCCGCACGGCCCTCCTGGGAGCGCCGGCCATAACCCTCACCGAACCCTCGCCCCGCGCAACGTACTTGCAACCTCGACGTCCCTAGCCTCGCGCCGAGAGCTGCCCAACGGCGGGCAGCGCTTCTGCAGGGAGGCAGACCAGCATGACCCGTTACGCGGCGCCCGGCACCGAGGGCGCGATCGTCTCCTACCAGGCGCGCTACGACCACTTCATCGGCGGTGAGTACGTGCCGCCGGTCCGGGGGCAGTACTTCGAGAACCCGTCGCCGGTGAACGGGCAGCCGTTCACCGAGATCGCGCGGGGTACGGCGGAGGACGTGGAACGGGCGCTCGACGCGGCGCACGCCGCCGCCCCCGCATGGGGCAGGACCTCGGTGACCGAGCGCGCCGACATCCTGCTCAAGATCGCCGACCGCATGGCGGCGAACCTGGAGCAGCTGGCGGTCGCCGAAAGCTGGGAGAACGGCAAGCCGGTGCGCGAGACGCTGGCCGCCGACATTCCGCTGGCCATCGACCACTTCCGCTACTTCGCCGGCGCGATCCGGGCCCAGGAGGGCTCGCTCGGCGAGGTCGACGACGACACGGTGGCGTACCACTTCCACGAGCCGCTCGGCGTGGTCGCACAGATCATCCCGTGGAACTTCCCGATCCTCATGGCGACGTGGAAGCTCGCCCCGGCGCTGGCCGCGGGCAACGCGGTCGTACTCAAGCCGGCCGAGCAGACCCCGGCGTCCATCCACTACTGGCTCAGCCTGGTCGCCGATCTGCTCCCGCCCGGCGTGGTCAACGTCGTCAACGGCTTCGGCGTAGAGGCGGGCAAGCCGCTGGCGTCCAGCTCCCGGGTGGCCAAAGTGGCGTTCACCGGCGAGACGACGACCGGCCGTCTGATCATGCAGTACGCCTCGGAGAACATCACCCCGGTCACCCTCGAACTCGGCGGCAAGTCCCCGAACATCTTCTTCAACGACGTCTGGGGTGCCGACGACGACTTCCGGGACAAGGCCCTCGAGGGCTTCACGATGTTCGCGCTCAACCAGGGCGAGGTGTGCACCTGCCCGTCCCGGGCGCTGGTCCAGCGCGGCCAGTACGCCGAGTTCATGGAGGCGGCGATCGCCCGCACCGAGCAGATCAAGACCGGCCACCCGCTCGACACGGACACGATGATCGGCGCGCAGGCCTCCAACGACCAGTTGGAGAAGATCCTGTCGTACCTGGACATCGGCCGGCAGGAAGGCGCCAAGGTCCTCACGGGCGGCGAACGCATCGAGCACGAGGGCGAGTTGAAGGGCGGCTACTACGTCCAGCCGACCATCTTCGAGGGCGACAACCGCATGCGGATCTTCCAGGAGGAGATCTTCGGGCCGGTCGTCTCGGTGACGTCCTTCGACGACTTCGACGACGCCATGAAGATCGCCAACGACACGCTGTACGGCCTCGGCGCGGGCGTGTGGACACGGGACATCAACACCGCGTACCGCGCGGGCCGCGCCATCCAGGCGGGCCGGGTGTGGACGAACTGCTACCACGCCTACCCGGCGCACGCGGCGTTCGGTGGCTACAAGGGGTCGGGCATCGGGCGGGAGACGCACAAGATGATGCTGGAGCACTATCAGCAGACCAAGAACCTTCTGGTGTCGTATTCGCCGAGGAAGCTGGGCTTCTTCTAGAGGCACGAAAAAAGGCGCCTGACCTGGGCTTTTGCCCGTCAGGCGCCTTCCTCTCGGTCCATCCGGGGCAAGAACCGACTTACGTCATCACTCCCAGTTCCTCCCACCGCTGTCCCGCTCCTGACCAGTACTTCCGGACCAGTCACGGACCGAAATCCGGCTCACCCTTCAGACTCCGCGCCCTGGCTGACGCGACCGCACTCCTGCATGGACTGCTCGATGAGGCGTGAACCTCGGCTTGCCTGGTCGGCGTCGAGCTCCGTGACCTCGACTGAGGACGGAGATCTTCTCTGGTCCTCCTCCACAGCCGCGCCTTGCCCAGCGGGCAGAGCAGAATGCGACCGGCACTCGGGAGGGGGCATCATTCGGCGGTCGGCGTGCGCTGAGACCCGCGGCGCCTGATGTTCCTCGAGACCAGTGCGAGCCGCTGTTTTGGGGCGCAGCTCGTGGCCGCACCGTCAGCCCCGCCGGACCGCCCCGAGCTGGGCCCGGTGCAGGTCCGGGGCGGTGAATCGCTGCGCCACCGTGCGCAGGACGCGGGCCATCGCCTGGGCGGGTGGGGTGGCGGGGCGTGCCGCGGCGCGTGCGAGGAGGATACGGCGGGTGGGGGCCGGGACGTCGGAGGCGAACGGCAGGAGGCGCACGTCGCTGCGTCGGCTGGTGAGGGCCAGGCGGGGTGCGAGCGCGATGCCGAGACCGGCGGCGACCATGGCCTGTGCCTCCTGGTAGTCGTGCGATGAGTAGGCGATGCGCGGCTCGAATCCCGCCTGGCGACAGCTTCGGCGCAGGACGTCGGCGACGGGGTGGTTGTCGGCGCGGATGATCCACTCTTGGTCGGCGAGGTCGCCGAGGCGCACGGAAGGATGTGTGCGCAGGGGCGAGTCGGCAGGGACGACCAGCACCGTGGGGTCGTCCAGCAGGTGGGTGAGGGTGAGCGCCGGATCGTCGAGGCGGTTCCATTCGTAGTCCCAGAGCAGCCCTTGCTCCACCTCACCGGTGTGCAGCATCTCCCTGAGCTCCGCGAGGACCCCGGCGCGTACCTCGATGCGGATTCCGGTGTGGCGGCGGCGGAAGCGGGTGAGCGCGAGCGGCAGCAAGGACGCGCTCGCCGTAGGGAAGGAACCGAGCCGCAAGGTGCCCTGGTCGAGGGCCGTGAACGAGTCCAAGTCGGCTTGCGCTGCGCGCAGTTCACGGCGGATCGCCTGACCTCGCTCGGCCAGCGCGGCACCCGCCGGGGTGGGGCGGATACCGCGTGGCAGCCGCTCGATGAGGGGCTGCCCTGCCTCCTGTTCCAGCAGGGACATCTGCTGGGAGGCGGCGGAGGTGGTCATGCCGAGGGCTTCCGCCGCGGCAGTGAGTGAACCGCGTTCGGTGGCCTCGGTGAGCAGCAGCAGACGGCGCACGTTGAGCATGCCGTCGACTTTAGCTGAGCTAAACCCACGTGAAGCGAACTGCGATTGTTCCGAAGTCATGCCTCTGCGAAGGTCTCCGCAATCGCCGAGCGGTTCACCGGCCCGCAATGCGCCCGTAACCGCTGCCTCGGCCCTTTCCACCTACCTCCGTTGATCCAGGAAGAGCCTCAGACGTGCACATTCCCGCGACCCTGGTGCGTGGCGGCACAAGCAAGTGCTGGCTGTTCAACCAGGTCGAAGTCCCTGCCGACCGTGGCGACCTCGAAAGGCTGCTGGTCGCCGCGTACGGCGCCACCGACCCCGTGGAGCTGGACGGGGTCGGCGGGGCAACCCCCACCACCTCGAAAGCGGCCGTGGTCAGCGCCTCACCCCGGCCAGGTATCGATGTCGACTACCTGTTCGCTCAAGTCGGCATCGGGACGGGCTCGGTGGAGTGGACGAGCAACTGCGGCAACTGCGCCACCGGCGTCGCCCTGTACGCGGTGACCAAAGGAATGGTTCCGGTCACCGGCGACCGGACACGCGTGGTGATGTGCAACACCAATACCGGCGCGGTCCTCGAAGGGATCGTCGACACCCCCGGAGGCGTGGTGCACCACTTCGGCCGCCAGACGGTACCCGGCACCCGTGCCGGCGGGGTCGCGGTCGGCCTCACCTTCCGCAACCCCGCCGGTACCACTGCCTTGCTGCTTCCCACCGGCAGGACCGCCCAGGACCTGCGGGTCGGCGCCGCCGAGCCGGTACGCGTGAGCATGGTGACCGCAGGAGCGCCGGTCGTCCTTGTCGACGCCGCCAGTGCCGGGCGTACCGGTGCCGAGTCGCTGGAGCGGATGAGCTCGGACGTCCCCTGGCTGCGCACCGTCCGTCATACCGCCGCACCCCTGATGGGGCTGCTCCGGCCGGGCGAGGAACCGGGCGACGCGGTGCCGAAGGTGGGCCTGGTGGGCCCGCCGGTGCCGTACACCACCCCCCTCGGTGAACCGGTCGGTGCCGAGGACTACGACATCTCGGTGCGCATGCTCAGCATGAACGCCCCGCACCCCGCGATCGGCCTGACCTCTGCCGTCGCCGTCGCGGCGGCCGGGCTGCTGGAGGGGTCCGTGGTCTCCCGGATCACGGGCGGCCCGACCGACGAGTGGTTGCGCCTCGGCACGCCCGCCGGCGTCGTCGCGGTCCGCTGCAGCGATGTGAGGGACGGCCTGCCGCACCGGGTCACCGTGCAGCGCGCGGCCCGTCTGCTCGCCGACGCCCGCATCTACGTACCGGAAGCAGGCAGCCCGCAAGCCGCCTGAGCCGCGACGAACATCACCTCGGTGAGGCCGACTCCCAGCCGTCCGCACCGGGATACCCTCGCGCCCTCGGGGCGCGCCACCCCGTCCCCACCGCACCAAGGACAAAGATGTCTGCTGAAGTGATCTCCATAGGCGCCCTGCTGGTGATGTTCGTGGTCGGCACCGTGCTGCCGATCAATCTGGGCATCCTCGCCTTCGTCGCCACCTTCGCGGTCGGCACCGTCTCGCTCGGCCTCACCGAGGACGAGATCTTCGAGGGGTTCCCGGCGAAGCTCTTCGTCACCATCGTCGGAGTCACCTACCTGTTCTCCGTCGCCCGCCGCAACGGCACCATCGACTGGCTCGTCGCGGCCGGGGTGCGGCTGGTACGCGGCAAGGTAGAGCTCATCCCCTGGGTGCTGTTCCTGGTGGCCGCCCTGCTGACGGCGTTCGGTACGTTCACCCCGGCCGCGGTCGCGATCCTCGCGCCGATCGGCATGAACTTCGCCTACCGCTACAAGCTCAACCCGCTGGTCGTCGGCATGATGGTGATCAGCGGCGGGCACGCGGGCGCGTTCTCCCCGCTGGCCGTCTCCGGTGCGCTGGTGCTCGGCCTCGTCGACAAGACCGATGTGCAGGTCTCCGCCGTGGCGCTGTTCAGCGCCAGCTTCGTGATCAACCTGGTGCTCTCGATCCTCACCTACGCCCTTCTCGCCAAGCGTCCCGCCCCCCTGGTCGAGGGCGCCGCGGAGGCAGCCGACGACGAGGACCTCGCCGTCTCCGGCAGGCCCGACTGGCGGCAGTGGCTCACCCTCGCCTCTCTGGTGGCCCTCGTCGTCGGCGCGCTCGGCTTCCACCTGGAGATCGGCTTCCTCGCGCTGGCTGCCGGCGCCCTGCTGGCCCTGGTGGACATGAAGCGGCAGGAGAAGGCCGTGGACGGCGTCAGCTGGTCCACCCTGCTTCTGGTCGCGGGCATGATGACGTACATCGCGATGCTGGAGAAGGCCGGCGTCATCGAGAAGATCTCCGAGCACGCGGCGGGCCTCGGCGCCCCGCTCGTCGTCGCCCTGCTGCTGTGCTTCACCGTGGCCATCACCTCCGCCTTCGCCTCCTCCACCGCGATCCTCACCGCGATCATCCCCATCGCCGTACCGCTGCTGCTCTCCAGCCACCTCAGCGCCGTCGGACTGATCACCGCGCTCGCCGTCTCCACGACGATCGTCGACACCTCGCCCTTCTCGACCAACGGCGCACTCGTCCTCAGCAACGCCCGCGGCGTGGACACCCGCCGCTTCTACCGCCAGGTCATCGGCTACACCGGCGGAATCGTCGCCCTCGGCCCCGTCGTCGCCTGGGGCGCCCTGGTCCTGCCCTGGTCATAGCCCAAAGACCGACGACGAACAGCAGAGGGCGCCGAGCTGGACCACGCACGGCGCCCTCCGTGCTGATTCTGTGTGCAGGACCAGGGGATACAGACGCAGTCGGCGACGGGCAGCGTCTACCGAAGCAACGCTTTCGACGCGCCGCAGCCGAATGCGCCCCTGCGCCTGCGCGGCGCCCCCTGGCGCGTCCACACGGCGAAGTCGAGGTCGAGGGCGGCCACGTCAGCCAAGTCGACAGGGACTCCGCCAGCGCTTGCGCGGTCGCGTCCATTGCCCTGTTGCCCGACGAGGCGTCAGTTCTCCGTATGTTCGCTTCCTTCTGCGCGGGTTGCGCGGGCGCGCTGCGCGCGGAGCTCCACGGCGTCGAGGAGCAGGCCGAGCGCGGTCTCGAACTGGTCCTCTTCGTCGATTTCCGCGAGATAGGGGGCGACCTGTGCCAGGTTCGGGTACCGCTGTGGCGAGGCCGCCAGGTACTCGCGGCGCCAGGCCAGCCGGTCGCCTTCCTGAGCGGCCTTGTCCAGCACGTTGAAGGAAGCCTCGAAGGCGCTGGCGGCGAGTGCCATTTCGGCCAGGACCCGGTAGTACGAGGCCGCTTCGCGTCCATGGAGGCCGGCCTGGAGCAGGGCTCCGATGACCACGTCGGCGCCCTGGAACTCCGGCTCGCGCCGCGAGGTGCGGGCCGCGACCAGGACGGCCACGCCCGGGTGCCGCAGGCATGCGGCACGGATCCGTCGGGCGAGCGACGCGAGGGTCTCACGCCAGCTTTCCGACGGTGCGAAGTCGTGCAGGGCATCGCCGACCAGCCGGGCGGCCAGGCCGAGCAGCAGGTCGTCCTTGCTGCGGAAGTGCCGCAGGACGGCGGTGTGGTCGGCGCCCAGATCGGTGCCCAGCCGACGGAAGGTGAGCGCCTGCGGACCGTCCGTCTCGATCACGGCCATTGCGGTGTCCAGGATCAGATCCGGGGTGAGAAAAGATGCCGGACGCTGCTTCCGCCGCGCGGGAGTGGCTTGTGCCGAGTTGGTCTTCGCGCGTGTCATGGCCGTCATCTTATCTACGGCGTTGTCAACGGTGGTCCTCGTGCAGGTGGTCGGCCACCGCCCGCAGCGCCGTGATGGACTCCGCGTCACGCGAGGGGTCGTCCGCCGTCGGCCACGCGCTGGTCTTGACGATCACCACGTCGGCGTCCGGGTCCACATACAGGTACTGGCCGTGGATCCCCACCGCGGTGAACGGACGTCGCTCGCCGCCGAGTGTCCACCACTTGTTGCTGTACCCGTAGTGCGGGTAGCCGCTGGGGCCCAGCGCGCCGACCTCCAGGTGCGGCACCCCGCGTCCCCGGCTGCGCTTCACCCATTCCTCGGGCAGGATGCGCTGCCCGTTCAGCTCTCCGCCACGGGACATCAGCAGCCCGAGCCGGGCCATGTCGCGGGCGGTGGCATTGAGTGAGCCGCCGGCGATCGCGGTGCGCGGATGCGCCCGGGTGAGCCAGTAGTACGCGTCGTGCTCAGCGCCGATGCGACTCCAGAGGCGCTCCGTGGTGTACTGCGCGAGGGAGCGGCCGGTGGCGGACTCCAGCACCCATCCCAGGACCTGGGTGTCGATCGTCGAGTAGTTGAACTGTGTGCCGGCCTCGGTCGAACGTTTGGCTGAGGACACGACCTCGTGCAGTGAGCCGCCCCCTGTGGCAGCCTCGGCGAACCGGTTGATCAGACTGTCCCGAACGGTGTAGGTCTCCAGGTCACCCACCCCGCTGCTCATGTCGAGCAGATGCTCGATGGTCACCCCGTCGAAGGCGGTGCCCACCAGCCCCTCGCAGTACGCCGTCACCGGCTCGGTCACATCCTTGATCGCCCCCTCGTCGAGGGCGATCCCGATCAGCATCGACGTCACCGACTTGGTCATCGAGAACATCTGGAACCGTACGTCGTTCCCGGCGAAGCGCCCTGGATACGACTCGTGGACGATCTCGCCGCCATGCAGCACGACGAAGGAGGTGGTGTTCGTTCGGGCATGCAGTTCGGCAAGGCTCCGCTCCCGCCCCTCGAAGCCGTAGGTCACTTCCAGGGGGCGCGGTCGCCGGGGCAGGGGGAACACATCCCCGCCGCGGCGGACGTCTTCGGTGGGCAGGAGGAGATTCATGTGAGTGAACGTCCACTCATTGACCGGGCGGCGGGTCATCACCTCGTCCTGGTGGCGCCACAGCCACACCGCCCCGGCGCCCGCCGCGGCGGCTCCCAGCAGCCATCCACCCGCTTCAAAGCGCATTACTGATCCCCTTCATCGCATGGACATGCCGAGCTTCGACGGCCTCACTCTGGCTTGGCCAACCATCGGTGTCAACACTGGTGCCATCACCGGTGTCAGCTTAGGTGTCACCAGCGTTGACATGCTTTGGATGAGTGGTCATGATGGCGCCGGGGTCGTTGCCCCCTCTCCGACACTCCACGAAGGACAGCGCATGACAGCCATCCAGGAAGAGCTGTGCTGCAGGCCCACTCCCGACGGACGCACGGTGAAAGCGCTCGCGGATCACAGGAACGGTGCCCGATGAACGCCACTGAACTGCCCACCGCGCGCCGCCTGCTCGGGAAGCTGCCCTTCGTCGACCCGGGCCGGCCCCCGCTGCCCGCGAGAACCGCGTTCCTGACCGGTGCCAGCTCGGGCATCGGCAAGGCGCTGGCAGCCGAGCTGTGCGCCCGCGGCTACGACGTGTACCTCACTGCGCGCAGAATCGAGCTCCTGGAAGAACTGCGGGCACAGCTCACCTCCGCGTTCCCGCAGCGTTCGGTGACCGTGGCCGCCCTCGACGTGACCGAGCACGACTCCGTGGCGCGGACGATCGACGACGCGGCCCGGCAATTCGGCGGACTCGGAATGGTCATCGCCAACGCGGGGGTCGACATAGGGGGCAACATCGGAGAGGGCCACTTCGAAGCGCACCGCGCGGTGGTCGACGTCAATCTGCTGGGTGCGATGGCAACCATCGACGCGGCCGTCGCACACTTCCGCGGCAAGGGCGGCGGGCAGGTAGTGGGCTTCAGCTCCGTCGTGGCCGGGGCGGGCCTGCCAGGCGGGGCGCCGTACTGCGCCTCCAAGGCAGGGCTCACGAGGTACCTTCAGTCGCTCCGAGGCGAGCTGTGGAACAGCGGCATCACCGTGACCACGGTCGCCCCCGGCTACATCGACACCCCGATCAACGAATCCCTGGGCGACAAACGACCGTTCCTCATCGACACCCGCACGGGCGCCCGCAAGATCATGGACCGCATCGAGTCCGGCGCCGTCCACGCGACAGTGCCCCGAGTGCCCTGGACCGTCGTCGAATACCTGCTGGCCCGGCTCCCGACCCGTCTGCTGCGGAAGGTCAATGCCTGACCGTCCAGGCTCGGGGACCACTGACGCGCCGATGCCGAGCCGCCATCACCCGGTGACCGTCGGGCCGGGCCAAGCCCGGCGCACACCGCACACCCGGCCCTGGTGCCACTCAGCACGCAGCGTTTCGGTCGCCCGCGCTCGATGACCGGGTTCGTCGTCGAAGCGTTCAGCTCGGGGCTCCTCATCGTCACCCACAGCCCCACCCTGTTCATCGTCACCGCCGTCATCTGGCAGACGTGCTGGCTGTCCGTCCTGGTACAGATACTCGCCGCGGCCTCGGTCATCGACTCCACCGGAAGGTGGGTGGCCGCCCTCAGCGGCGCCGGAGCACTCGGTGGAGGTATCGGCCCCCTGGCTGTCGGCGCGATCATGGACAACATGGGCGTCGGCGTCCTGAGCATCCTCCACCGCCGGAACACTCATCGCGGCACTCCCCCTCCTCAAGATGGCCGCGTCCAGCGACGCGGCAGCAGACACCGCATCCGTCACACCCCACCCGCAGGCCACGCCCGTCGCGAGGACGACCACAGAGAAACCAGCCTGCTTTCGTTGCGACTTCGCCCGCCCTCTGGGCGGCTGGCCCGTGGCGGCCACATTCTGGGCCAGAGTCGCACCGGCGAACCTGCCAGAGATCGGACACGCCCTGATTCGGCTGCCGCAGACGCGCAACTGCGCCGCGATCAGCCGCCCCAACAACCTCATTCTGCAGGCCAACCTGCATTCGGTGACCGACGTCCTTCGCTTCGAAACACACCTGGCCGCCGCTCACCCCGAGCTCGACATCGTCGAACGGGTGATCACCATGCGGCACGAGAAGCTGTTGGGCCGCCTCCTTGACCACCACGGCCACACCATCGGAACCGTCCCTCCGGACATCTGTGGGGAGTCGCCTGGAGAACTTCGTCGACCCCGCACGTGATGTCCTTCTGCGGCTCAAGGAGTACGGCGCGGTTCCTGTCGGGGCGGACCAGGAGGCCGGTGGCTTGGTCATTGGCTCGAACGGTGGCGGCCTCTCCTATGTCAGCCACCTGGTCGAGCTCGGCAGTTCCTGGAGGCGCTGGCGCGATCCCTGACGCGGTTCCTCGCCGAGGGCGAGCCGGGATACCTGTAGGTGCGGTCCCCGGCGCTTCATGGTGTTAGCCGCAGGCGCGAGTTCTGCCGACGCAAAATGGCGATCCACGGCCCGCAACTGGTGCGCAGAATGCGCTGTTTCGGCCGGCGGGGTGACTCCTGGGCGTCCCGACGGCGGTCCAGTTGGTCTATTCCAAGGGGCGCCTGTAGAGAGTGTTACAGAAGGCCGGGCCAAGACGATGGGCCTGATCCTGACCGGGCGCACGCGCGGCGCCGTCGAGGCCGAGCGGGCCGGCCCGATCTCCAGCGTGGCCCGCCGACCATCTCCTGGAGGAGGCCGCCGAGATCACCGCCACCCTCGCCCTCGTTCAGCAAACCCGCGGCCGTGGCGGCCTGCGAGGCCGTGACCGGGCGGGCAAGACCTCCCTCCGCGAGGGCGTGCTCTTCGAACGCCACTTCTCCCACGGCCCGTTCGCCGGCCGTGACCAGTCCGAAGGCGTGGGGGCTCTCCTGAGAAGGCCGGTCCGTCCTTCTGTCTGGGATATACGCCGACGGAGTGGAGCCAGGATCATCCTGGCTCCACTCCATGGTGCGGGCATGTCACTAGAACTGTGCGAAGAACCTCCAGATCTCTGCTTTGGTCCACGTGGCGACGCCGCTTTCGCCGGAGGAGCCGTCGACCGGACCGGGTATGTGGCCTCCGTCGAACGCGGCCCATTGGACCGGGTATCCCGCACGGCAGCCCGCGTAGGTGGTGGTGATGTGCGTTCGGCTTCCCGGCGCGGGCTCGCGCGGGCTCTGGGGGGTGCAGCCGTTGTTGCGGACGAATGTGTCGCGCAGGGACCGTCCTTGCCCGATGTTGAGGACGTTGTCGCTGATGCCGTGGATTCCGAAGTAGGCGATGGGCTGGGTGCCGCCGCTGCACCCGCTGATCTGGGCGCCGGAGATGACCGCGACGGCCCGGAAGACGTTCGCCCGGCTGCATGCGAGTGCGTAGCTCATACCGCCGCCCCAGCTGAATCCCGTGGCGAAACGCTGTGCCGGGTTGACACAGAGGCCGCCCTCGATGCGCCGGATCATGTCGTCGACGAAGGTGATGTCCTCACCGCCCGAATTGGCCCAGCCATTGCCGAGGCCCTGGGGGGCGACGAGGATCGCGGTGTTGTTCGACTGTTCCTGTTGGCCGTAGTAGGACCAGGCGTTCCCGCTCGTGCCGCCCGAGGCGACGTCGCCAGCGGTTCCGCCCCGCCAGTGGAACGCGAAGATCAGCCGGTAGCGGTGGCTGTTGTCGTAGTTGGCGGGAACCCTCAGGATGAAGCTGCGGCTCTTGCCGCCGCTCTGAATCGTGTGCGTACCGCTCGCCAGCGTCGGGGCGCTGCCGCATCCACCGCCGCCACCGGACGACAGCTTGATCATCTGCCATTGCTGGTTGGCGCCGCCCCAGTCGGCGTACTGGACGACGTTGCCGCCGTCGGCGGTGGAGGCGCCCTGCACCTCCACCGCCTTGCTGCTGGTGCGGTTGATCAGCCGGACGTGGCCCGCGTCGGAGTCGGCCAGGCGGAACTGCTGGTTGGCACCGTTGTGGTCGGCCCACTGCTGGATCGCGGCACCGTCCGCGGTCGAGGCGCCGGCCACGTCGAGAACCTTGCCCGAATGGCGGGCCTTGAGGCGGTAGAAGCCGTCGCCGGAGTCCACGAACTGCCACTGCTGGTTGGCTGCGTCGTTGCGTGTCCACTGGCTGACCCGAGCGCCGTCGGCGGCGGACGTGCCGGAGACGTCCAGCGCCTTGCCGCTGTTGCGATTGACCAGGACGTACCAGGCGTTGGTGTCCACCGTCGCCGCCTCGGCGGGCGCCGGATTCACCGCGGTGAGCATGCCGATTGCGGAGGTCGCCGCCACCACGGCGGCGATCCGGGACCACCAGCGATGTCTGGGTGGCGGGGCGGGGGAAGCCGCACCGTAGGTCTTCATCGATTCGCCCTTTCCTTTGTGGCAGGTCCCATCAGGTGCGGGTCCAGCGTTGGTTGCTGCCGTTCGAGCAGGAGTAGAGCTGGATCAGGGTGCCGTTGGCGGTGCCGGCTGCGACGGCGTCGAGGCAGAGGCCGGACTGGACGCCGACGATGGATCCGTCGGAGTTGAGGCGCCATTTCTGGTTGTCGCCGCCCCAGCAGCTGTAGATCTGGACTTTGGTGCCGTTGCCGGTGCCGCCGGCGTCCAGGCACTTGTTGCCGTAGACCCTGAGCTCACCGGCGGCGGTGTACGTCCACTGCTGGTTGGTGCCGTTGTTGCAGTCCCACAGCTGGAGCTGGGTGCCGTCGGTGGTGCTGCTGCTGGGCACGTCCAGGCAGCGCCCCGACCCGACGCCCTTGATCTGTCCGGAACCCGAAGGGGGCGTGGAGGTGCCGCCGTTGAGTGCGTTGAGGACGGCGGTGTAGGCGGGCTTCTTGCTGCCGTCGCCGTTGAACAGCAGCGGCGTGTCCTGCGCTCGCCAGGAGTCGGTGTCGCGCACACCCCAGACGGTGATGCCGAGGCAGCGCGGGACGGCCAGGCAGTCGTTGGTCACGTTGGCGTAGGTCGTGGCCGGGGCGCCCTGGATGTCGAGTTCGGTGATGGCCACGTCGACGCCGAGGGCGGCGAAGTTCTGCAGGGTGGTGCGGAAGTTGCTGTTGTAGGGGCTGCCGCTGTTGAAGTGCGACTGGAAGCCGACGCAGTCGATCGGCACGCCGCGCTGCTTGAAGTCCCGGACCATGGCGTACATGGCCTGGGTCTTGGCCCAGGTCCAGTTCTCGACGTTGTAGTCGTTGTAGCAGAGCTTGGCGGCCGGGTCGGCGGCGCGCGCGGCGCGGAAGGCGACCTCGATCCAGTCGTTGCCGGTGCGTTGCAGGTTGGAGTCGCGCCGGGCTCCCGAACTGCCGTCGGCGAAGGCCTCGTTCACGACGTCCCACTGGGCGATCTTGCCCTTGTAGTGGGCCATCACGCCGTTGATGTGGCTGATCATCGCCTGGCGCAGCGTGCTGCCGCTGAGGCTCTGCATCCAGCCGGGCTGCTGGGAGTGCCAGGCCAGGGTGTGGCCGCGCACCTGCTTGCCGTTCTGCACCGCCCAGTTGTAGACGCGGTCACCGGCGGTGAAGTTGAACTGGCCCCGCTGCGGTTCGGTGGCGTCGATCTTCATCTCGTTCTCGGCCGTCACCGAGTTGAACTCACGGCCCGCGATCGTCGTGTACGCCGAGTCGCCCAGCCTGCCCGAGGCGATGGCGGTGCCGAAGTAGCGGCCGCTCTGCGCCGCCGCGGCGCCGAGCGTGTTCTCGGCGGCGTGTGCGGTCGGCGGCGCGACCAGTGCGGCGACCACACCGAGGACGCCGACGACCAGCGCCAACAGCAGGCCGCGGATCTTCCGGCGGATAACCGGTCTGGGAAGGGCATACGAGCCCATGACTGTGCCTCCAAGGTAGAAATCACGGAAGGACTGAAGCGGAGGGGAATGCGTCGTCCGCTCCCCCTCGGCAGACGGACGGGGTGGGCCGGAACCCGGGCAGCACGGAATCACCGGACACCGCGGTCATGGGACCGGGACGATCTCAACCGGCACGGACGGCACCCGGTCGGCCATCGGGTGACGTACGGCGGGCGGCGGCGGTGTTTCGACACAGGCATGGGGGTACCTCCATCGCGGCTCAGCCGGGGGACCGCCACGCGGCGTCGCGCACCTCTCCAACTGCGCGAACAGCCAGGATGCGCTGGTGCGAACCTCACCGGAACGAAACGGGGTGGCGCAGGTACTCCGGCGCGTTGTTCGCTATCTCGAACTATGGCCGGTTCTCAGACTGGGAGATTGAGGTATTGACGATGGATCGTCAATACTCTCCGCAGAAGAAGTTTCGGTTTCTGGTCCGAAACATTCGGAAATCCCGGCGAGCCGGACGGCGAACCCCCGGCGCCGCCGTCGGCGGATGCCTAGCGGCTGTATCCGCAGACTCTGGAGTGTTTCCCGTCGACACGGCAGCTCGTCAGACCCAAAGAAGAGGCGCTGTTTGTAGACAGATCGGCGACAGGCCTTGACCAGAGGGCCCCACATTCCTAGCTTGTGGCGTCGAAGCATCCGGGATTTCTTCGAAACTTTCGAGATTGTCCCTGTCCCCCGGCACATCCGCTCCGCGGTTCATCGGAGTCACCTCACCCCCGCCCCCTGAAGGAGGCCCTCTGATGTGGTTTCGCCATCCGTCCCCGGTCCGTCTAAGACGCTTACTCGCCGCCCTTGCGCCCTTGCTGCTCGTGGCTACCTTCCTCGGTGCCCAGCCCGCCGCCGCGGCGACCGTTGACCCCAACGCCTCGTATGTGCTGGTCAACCGCAACAGCGGCAAGGCCCTGGACGTCTACAACCTGGCAACCAACGACGGCGCCCGCATCACCCAATGGACCCGGAACGATCAGAACCAGCAGCAGTGGCAGTTCGTCGACTCCGGCGGCGGTTACTTCCGCATCAAGTCCCGCCACTCCGGCAAGGTGCTTGACGTCCACAACTTCTCCACCGCCAACGGCGGCTCGATAGTCCAGTGGGCCGACCTGAACGGCACCAACCAGCAGTGGCGACTGGCCGACAGCTCGGACGGCTACGTGCGGCTCATCGCGCGCCACAGCAACAAGGCCCTCGAAGTACAGGGCGGCTCCGCCTCCGACAACGCGAACATCGTCCAGTACGACGACTGGGGTGGCGCCAACCAGCAGTGGCAGCTCGTCAAGGTCGGCGGCACCAACCCCGGCCCGTGCGATCTTCCGTCGACATACCGCTGGACATCGACGGGCGCGCTGGCGCAGCCCAAGGCTGGGTGGGCCTCGCTCAAGGACTTCACCGTCGCCCCCTACAACGGCAAGCACCTCGTCTATGCGACGACACACGGCGCGGGACCGGGAACGGGCTGGGGTTCGATGAACTTCGGCCTGTTCACCAACTGGCCGGAGATGGCCTCGGCCAGCCAGAACGCGATGTCGAATTCCACCGTCGCGCCCACGCTCTTCTACTTCGCGCCGAAGAACATCTGGGTGCTCGCCTACCAGTGGGGAGGTGGGAGCGCCTTCTCCTACCGGACGTCGAGCGACCCCACCAACCCCAATGGCTGGTCAGCACAGCAGACGCTCTTCTCCGGAAGCCTCCCCGACTCCGGAACAGGACCCATCGACCAGACGCTCATCGCTGACGGCACGAACATGTACCTGTTCTTCGCCGGTGACAACGGCAAGATCTACCGGGCCGGCATGCCGATCGCGAACTTCCCGAGCAGTTTCGGCTCGAGCTACACAACGATCATGAGCGATACTACGAACAACCTGTTCGAAGCCCCGCAGGTCTACAAGCTCCAGGGCCAGAACCGCTACCTCATGATCGTCGAAGCGATCGGCTCGCAGGGCCGCTACTTCCGCTCGTTCACGGCCACCAGTCTGAACGGCTCATGGACACCCCAGGCCGCGACCGAGAGCAACCCCTTCGCCGGCAAGGCCAACAGTGGCGCCACCTGGACCAACGACATCAGCCATGGCGAACTGATCCGCACCAGCGCCGATCAGACCTTCACTGTCGATCCCTGCAACCTGCAGTTCCTCTACCAGGGACGCGACCCCAACTCCGGCGGCGACTACGGCCAATGGCCCTACCGGCCGGGTCTGCTGACACTGCGGCGCTGACGGCGTGACACGAGTCCGCCTCCGGTATGGAGCCGGCGTGGCGGGCGGGCTCGGCGGAAGGCCGAGCCCGCCCGGGTCACGCGACAACGTCAGCGCTCATACGGCGACGGAGCGCGGGGTCGGACAACGCTCACCAGCCCGAGGGCCATCCCGTAACGCGGTCCGCCGCCGGTGGCGCTTGCGGGAGGCGGACGCTACTACACGGCCGGACGGGAGCCGTACGACCTGGGCACGCAGCGGATCCATGTGCTGGAGAGCGCCGGTCTGGACCCGATGTTCATCCAGCCGCTGTCGAACCCGTGGACCGCCGCCGGAACCCGCCGCGTGCTCTCCACCCCCACATACAGCTGGGAGACGGTGGGCGGGGCGATCAACGAGGGCGCCGAAGTCCTTCAGCGGGGCGGCAGGACGTTCATCGTCTACTCCGCCAGCCACTGTTCCACGCCCGACTACAAACTGGGCATGCACCCTCCCAATTCTCGTGAGTTTGCTATCGATCCGTACGAGACGATGTCGCTCTCAAGCCGAGAAGTCCCCGGTAATCAGCTCGATCACTTGCTGCGCGTGGTCCATGAGATAGAAGTGCCCTCCGGGGAAAACATGCGACGCAAAAGTGCCGGCGGTTACGGATGCCCATTCCGTCGCCTGACGTCGGTCGACTTGGGGGTCGTTGTCGCCGAGCAAGGCAATGACGTCGGCTCGAATCGGTGTGGCGTCGCGCGGCGGGCGATAGGTGTCGATGAGGTGGTAGTCGTTGCGGATGATGGGCAGGAACATCTCCCGCAGATCCGGTTCGTGGAGCACCTCGGTCTGGGTGCCGCCGAGTCCGGTCATGGCGGTGATGAGTTCGTCGTCGGTGCGCGGAACCGGGTCGATCTCCTCGGAGAAGTCGGTGATGCGTCGGCCCGACACGCACAGCCGGGTGAAATGGGTGGCTCCCTCGGCTTCCAGAATCCGCAGGGTCTCGTAGGCGACGGCGGCGCCCATGCTGTGGCCGAACAGGACGGTTTCGCGGACGGGTTCGGCGAGGAGGGCGTGTGCGGCGGCTGCGGCGATCTCGTCGAGGGCGGGGATCAGCGGTTCGGCGTACCGGTTCTCCCGTCCGGGGTACTGCACGGCCAGCAACTCGTAGGTGGGGCCGAGGTGTTGGGCCCAGGGGCGGTAGAAGCTGGCGCTTCCGCCGGCGTGCGGGAAGCAGACGACGCGGCGGGCGGCGGAAGGGTTGGCGCGGTATCGGGCCAGCCAGGGCGAGGGCCGGGACTGCTGGGACTTCGGGGCCGGTTGCATGCTCGTCATCGCCAATCGATCGAAACGGGAAGACCGCTGTAGCCCTGGACCAGGTTGGAGCGCATCCACTGCGGCTCGCTCTCCGGGCTGACCGCGCGCGCTTCCTGGGAGAGCTGCCGCAAGAGTTCGCGCAGTTCGATGCGGGCGAGCGCGGCTCCGAGGCAGTGATGGGGGCCGTTGCCGAAGCCGAGGTGCCGGTTGGGGTGGCGGTCGTACTGGTAGCGGTGCGGTTGGGTGAAGCGGCGGGCGTCACGGTTGGCGGCCGACAGCCAGGCGACGACCGGGTCTCCCTTGGTGAACTCGTGGCCGCCGATCTCGCAGTCCTCGGTGGCCACGCGCAGCACGTGCATGGCCGGGGAGGTCCAGCGGACGACCTCCTCGACCGCCTGGTCCAGCAGGCCGGGATCCGCCCGGAGCGCACCGAGGACCTCCGGGAACCGCTGGCAGATGTGGAAGAGGCCGGTGATGGCGTGCCGGGTGGTCTCGTTGCCGCCGATCAGCACGTTGTCGCAGTTGATGAGGACGTCCTCGGTGCTCAGCCGGCCGTCCGCGAGCAGGGTGCTGACCAGGTCGGTGCCCGGGTTCTTCTCCCGTTCGGCGATCAGCTCGTAGAAGTAGAAGAGGATCTCCGAGTGCGCCTCGGCGGGTGTCATCTTGTCGAAGCCGGTGTCGTGCCCGCCGAAGGCGTGGTTCGTGAGCTCGATCAGCCGCTCGCGATCGGCGAGTGGCACCCCGATGACCTCGCACACGACGGCCGCAGGGATGCGCGGCCCGACCTCCGCAGCCACGTCGGTGACCGGCTGGGCCCGCATGCGAGTGAGGACTTCCTGGGTCTCGGTGCCGAGGACGCTCTGGAGTTCCGGGGCGCGCAGCCGGGACAGGAACGGGCCGACGAGCCGTTTGAGGGTGGTGTGCCAGTCGCCCTCGCTGACCACCATCATGCGGCCACCGGACTGGTCGGCGTGCTCGGTGTCGAAGCCGATCATCATGCCGTACTCGGAGGTGAACGGCGCCTTCGGGGAGAGCAGCGCCGCGCAGTCCTCGTGGGAGAACACCGACCAGAAGCCGTTCGGTGCGATACCCGGTTCGCTCCACACCTTCGCGTCCGAGGAGACGTACTCCTCCCACATCTGGAAGCGCTCTTCAGTGGTGTACAGATCCGGATTTGCCAGGTCCATCGGGAGCCGTCTTTCTCGAGGGTTCGTGGGCAGGGAGCGCACCCGCCGGGGTGCCGTGGGAGCCGGCTCCCTCCCGCAGGACACGGCTCGCCAGCGCGGACAGGGCGACTACGGCCATGAGGGCGGCACAGGCCAGCAAGGTGACGAGCCGTCCGGCGAGGTCGTACGCCACCCCGCCGATCAGCGGGGCGATCGCGCCGCCGCCCCCGCTGAGGATGTTGGCGATGCTCACCACCCGCCCCCGGTGCGTGTCGGGGGTGAGGGCCAGCTGCTGGGTGGTGAAGTAGGCGCTGGCGGTCGGCGCGGCGAAGGCTATGAGGCCGAGCAGGACGCCCGGGGTGTAGCCACCCGGCAGGACCGCCATCGCGGCGGTGAGCGTGGCGAACAGCCACTGCACGAAGAAGACGGGACGCGCCCCGGTGAGCAGGCGCTGGAGCGAGGGCGCGGCGAGCGCCCCCAGCAGGCCGCCGACGCCGAGAAGGCCCGCCATCGCGCCGATCAGCCCGGAGTTCATGCCGGACGCCTTCGCCGAGGCGATCACGACAAAGTAGACGGTGCCGAAGAACAGATTCGTCACCGTCGCGTGGAACAGGCCCACGCGCAGGAACGGGTGGCGGGCGATCCATCGCACGCCGTCGAGCAGTTCGTCGAGGGGGCGGCCGCGCTCGGGCTTCGGCCCTGCACCCTTCCCCGTTCCGCTGCCGAGAAACAGCAGGAGCACCAGCCCGATCCCGTGCGCGGCGCAGCCCACCACGAACGGGAACGCATTCTTCAGAGCCAGCAGGAAGCCGCCGGCGGAGGTGCCGACGAGCTGTCCGGCGAAGGTGCGCGCCGAGTTCAACGCGACGGCGCCGGACAGCCGTTCCGCGGGCACCAGGGCAGGAATCAGCGCCTCTCCCGAGGCCAGTGCCACCGCCGTCGCCACGCCGTTGACCAGGGCCAGCAGCAGCAGCGCCGAGAAGGCGGCGGTACCGGCCCACAGGGCCAGCGCCAGGCTGCCGAACGCGGCCACCTGAGCGGCCTCGCACCACAGCAGGACGGTCCTGCGGTCGTACCGGTCCGCGATGGCACCCGCCGGAAGCCCCGCCAGCAGCAGGGCCACAGCGTCGACGAAGCCGATCAGGCCGGCCTGGGAGGCCGATCCGGTGATCGTCAGGGCGAGCAACGGCAGCACGATCACCGCGATGCTGTAGGCGAATTCGCCGAAGGTCTGACTGGTCCACAGCAGGGTGAACCCGGCCCTGCCGGCCGGTGGTGAAGCCACGGATGCTCCTTGCCTGGACAACGACGCCGGTACGACGACACCAGTACGACGGCGCCGGTACGACGACCTGTACGACGGGGTGGGGCGGGGGCGGTCAGGCGAGCACCCGCGACCGCTTCCCGGTGTGCACGTAGGTGCGGCGCAGGTCGCGGACGACGCTCGTGCGCTTGAGCCAGCGGTCGGTGCCGTCGTAGCGGGGGGTGAACACGTCCCGGCCGTGCACCACCCGGTAGTTGTCGAGGAAGGCGACCATGCCGGGGCGCAACACGACGCGTTCGGCGCTCGCGTTGAGCCGCTCCGCGCATTCGGCCATGGCCCGCTCGGCGTCGGTGTCACCAGAGAGCGGGCTGGTGAAGTCGGCGTCCATGCGCAGGTACGGGAACTCGGCGGGCCCGAACAGCACGGCACCCCTGTCGTGCGGGCGCTCGTCCAGACCGGCGGCGGTGCCTTCGACAGTGCCGTACTCGTGCGAGTCGTCCGGGTAGAACCGGAACCGGTCCTGGTGCAGTACCTCCCGCACCGAGTCGTCGAGGTCGACGGCGTCCACGCGGGCGACGGTCGTACCGACCCCGTCCGGGTTGCGCAGGCACATCAGCGCCACGTAGTCGCCCCGGCAGGCGTGGAACACGTCCTCGGTGTGCAGGGTCAGCTGGGTCTGGCTGCTGGCGCTGGTCAGCGAGGTCTCCTGCCCCTTGGAAGGGCAGACGTCGTGGACGAGGCGGCCGTTCTGCTGGTTCGACCAGGCGAACGGGTCGCCCAGCAAGGAGGCGACCAGCAGCAGGACGAGTTCCTCGCGGATCGCCGCGCCCTCCTTCTCGGCGATCTGCCAACTCGCCGGTGTGGGCACGAGGTTCTCGTCCACGGGCAGGTTGGACACGGTGATGACCGCGGCCTCGTCCGCGCGGGAGGCGACCATGAACTGCCTTAAGCCCAGCGGGAGTTTCTCGGCCTCGGCCTGGATCCGCTCCGGGTACTGGTACGGCTCCCATACTTGGTGCCGGGCCAGGAAGGCGTCGGCGATCTGCCCGGTCACGTACTTCTCGTCCTCGCTGAGGACATAGTCGGCCATGAGGATGGGTTTCCTTTCGTGCAAGGGGTCAGCGACCGGAGCGTGCGTGCTCGACGATCTCCCGCAGCGCGGTCACGTACTGCTGCGCCAGCCGCTCGATGGTGTCGGTGGTGTGGTGGGCGGTGGAGTGGAGCCAGTCGACCTGCAACCGGCCCTCGTTCACCGCCGCCACGATGTCGATCAGGTGGGGGCGCGGCTGCTCGGGCGCCTGGTCGCGGCCCAGGCCGTCCAGTCGGTCCCTGATCAGTCCGTCGCCCTGGGTCGTGCCGTCCCACTGGCCGAGGTAGTTGAAGCTGATCTCGGGCTGGGCAGGACCGGCCAGTGCCTCGGCGCCGGCGGGCGACAGGTGGCGCAGGGCGCCGTAGCCGAGGCCGCGGCCCGGCACCCTGCGCAGGAGCCGCTTCATGCCCTTGAGGGCGGTGCCCCAGTCGCCGTCCGGCACGTCGAGCGACACCGGATAGATGGTGGTGAACCACCCGACGGTGCGGGACAGGTCGACGTCGTCGAACAGCTCCTCACGCCCGTGCCCTTCCAGGTTCACCGCCACGGGGGCACCCGCCCACCGCTCCAGCACCCGGCCCAGCGCGGCCAGCAGCACGTCGTTGATCTGCGTGCGGTGCAGCGCGGGCACCCGTTGCAGCAGGGCGTCGGTGTCGGCGTGGTCCAGATGGACCGATACGGCGGCGACGGCACCGGCGACGTTCGGGACGCCCGCGTCCTCGCCCGCGTCACCGTCACGCGGCACCTGGCGCAGACCACCCGCGTTCCGCCAGTAGGCGATCTCGCCGTCGAGGGCACCGGAACGAACGTGCTTGGCGAGGCGGGCCGCCCAGCGCTGGTAACTGGTCGTCTTCGGGCCCAGGTCCACCGGATGGCCCGCGGCGAGCTGCTCGTAGGCCGTGGCCAGGTCCTCCAGGAGGATCCGCCAGGAGACGCCGTCCGTCACCAAGTGGTGTACCGCGAGGAACAGGCTCGGTGGTGCTTCGGCACCCCGGTCGAAGAACACGCCCCGGACCAGCCGGCCCGACGCGGGCTCCAGCGCTTCCTGTGCGGCGAGGGCCGCCGTGGCCGCATCCGCGTGGTCGCCGGTGACCAGCAGGCCGTCGGCGACCGGGTCGCCGTACTCCTGCGTCCAGCCGTCAGGCGTCCGCGTGTACCGCATCCGCAGCGCGTCATGGTGGTCCACCACGGCGGCCAGCGCGCGCTCCAGGACCGACCCGTCCGTGCCGCGGGCCAGCTCCACGTGGACCGACATCGTGTAGTGGTCGGGGGCGACGGTGTGCTCCGCGAAGAACCACCGCTGGATCGGCGTCAACTCGACGCGTCCGCGCAGGGATTCCGCCACATCGGCCGGGGCCTCGGCGACCTCCGCGGCCTCGGCCAGCGCCGCGACCGTCTGGTGCACGAACATCAGCTTCGAGGTCACGCGGAGCCCGGCGTCACGGGCGCGGGAGACGACCTGGATGGAAAGGATCGAGTCGCCGCCGAGCTCGAAGAAGTTGTCGTGGACGCCGACCCGTTCCACGCCGAGGACGTCGGCCCAGACGCGGGCGAGGGTCCCCTCGGCCTCGGTGCGCGGCGCCGTGTACGTGCTGGCCAGCCGACTGGTGTCCACCTCCGGCTCCGGGAGAGAGCGGCGGTCGACCTTGCCGCTGGGCGTGAGCGGCAGCCGGTCCAGGCGCACGAACACCGCCGGAACCATGTAGTCCGGCAGCGAGCCGGACAGGTGCTCGCGCAGCTCGGCCGTCGGCAGATCTGCGCCGGACACGACATACGCGACCAGGCGACGATGACCGTCCGAGCCCTGATGCACGACCACCACGGCATCCCGCACCACCGGATGACCGACCAGCACACTCTCGATCTCACCCAGCTCGATCCGGAAACCCCGGATCTTCACCTGGTCGTCCGCACGCCCCAGATACTCCAGCGTGCCGTCCGCCCGCCACCGCGCCACATCACCGGAGCGGTACATCCGCTCCCCCGACGCCCCGAACGGGTTCAACGGGAACCGCTCCGCCGTCAGCCCAGGACGGTTCAGATAGCCGCGGGCCACGCCAGGACCGGCGACGTAGATCTCGCCGGGGACACCGATCGGCACCGGGGCGCCCAGCTCGTCCAGGAGGTGGACGCGGTAGCTCGGGAGGGGACGCCCGGCCGGGATACGACCGCCGCCGCGGACGTGCTCGGCGAGCACCTCCTGATAGGTGACGTGCACGGTCGTCTCGGTGATGCCGTACATGTTGACCAGCCGGGCCGCATCCGCGCCGTCGAACCGCTCGAACCACCCCGAGACATGCTTCGACTCCAGCGCCTCACCACCGAAGATCACATAACGGAGGTCCGGCAACGCGGGAGCGCCAGTCGTGACCGCGTGCTCGATCAACTCGCGGAACATGGAGGGCGTCTGGTTGAAGACGGTCACCCGGTCCTGCCCGAGCAGCTGCCACATCGCCTCCGGGCTGCGGGCGACGTCCTGCGGCACCACCACGACACGACCGCCGGCGACCAGGCAGCCCCACAGCTCCCACACCGAGAAGTCGAACGCGTACGAGTGGAACACCGTCCACACGTCCTCGGAGCCGAACTCGTACAGCAACTGGCAGTTGGCCAGCAGGTTCAGCACCGAACGATGCTCGACCGCCACACCCTTCGGACGGCCCGTCGAACCCGACGTATAGATCACATACGCCACGTCATCGCCGGAGACCTCGACCTCGGGGGCTGTGCCGGGCAACTCCGCGATCGCCGGCCAGTCGCTGTCGAGGTCGACGACCGTCGCCTCCACACCGGGGAACTGCTTTTGCAGCCCGCGATGGGTGACCAGGAGTTCCGCACCGGAATCCGACAGCATGTACGCCAGCCGGTCCCCCGGATACGCCGGATCCAACGGCACATAACCGGCGCCAGACTTCAGGATCCCGAGCAGACCGACCACCATCTGCACACCACGCTCGACCGACAACGCCACCAGTCGGCCAGGCCCAGCACCCAGCGCCCGCAGATGACGCGCCAGCCGGTTCGCCCGCTCCTCCAACTCCCCGTACGACAGCGACTCATCACCACACGACACCGCCACCGCACCCCGCGACTCAGCCGCCCGACGCGCAACCCACTCATGCACACACCCCGCCGGAACCTCGACCCCGGCCGACCCCGACCACTCCGTCACCAGCCGTTCCGCCTCCCCGGCGGACAGCAGCCGAAGGGTGGACAGGGGCCGGTGCGGGTCGGCGACGGCGGCGGTCAGGAGTGCCGTCAGGTGTTCGCCGAACCGGGCGATGGTGGCCGCGTCGAAGAGGTCAGTGCTGTACTCGGCGAGAGCGCGCAATCCGCCGTCGTGTTCCTCGAATTCGAGGGTGAGGTCGGACAGCGCGGTGTCGCGGTCGAGCGGGTAGCGGTCGACGTGCAGGCCGCCGAGGTCCGGGGTGGCGCCGGGTGTGTTCTGGAGGACCACCATGGCCTGGACGAGGGGCGTCCGGCTGGTGTCGCGGTCCGGCTGGACCGCCTCCACGAGCCGCTCGAACGGCACGTCCTCGTGGCCGAACGCCTCCAGAACGGTCTCTCGGACCTGGCCCAGCAGCTCGTGGAAGGTCATCGAGGACTCGACATGCGAGCGCAGCACGACGGTGTTCACCAGGAACCCGACGAGGTGTTCCATGGCTCCCTGGCCCCGGCCCGAGGTGGCCGTGCCGACCGCGATGTCCTCCTGGCCGGTGTACCGGGCGAAGACCGCCTTGACCGCGGCCGTCAACGCCATGAACAGCGTCGCGCCCCGCTCCCGCGCCAGTTCCTTGAGGCCGGCGACGATCTCGCCCGGCACCTCGAAGTCCAGCACCGCACCCGCCGACGTACGCACCGCAGGACGCGGCCGGTCGGCGGGCAGCTCCAGCGGCGAGATTCCGTCCAGCTGCTCCTTCCACCACTCCAGCTGCTCCTCCAGCAGCCCGCCGTCGGCCAGCCGGGCGCGCTGCCAGGCCGCGAAGTCCGGGTACTGGAGCGGGACCTCGGCGAGATCGGGGGCGCGCCGCTGCACCCGGGCCGCGTACAGCTCGCCCAGCTCGCGGGCCACAATGCCCATGGACCAGCCGTCGGTCACGATGTGATGCATGCCGAGCACGCACACGTGCTCGTCGTCGCCGACCTCGGCGAGCAACACACGTACGAGCGGCCCCGCCTTTAGGTCGTACGGCCGCACCAGGTCGTCCCGTACGAGCGACCGAAGCCGCTCCTCACGGTCCGCCTCCGGGGTGCCGGTGAGGTCGACGATCCGCCACTCCGGTTCCAGCCCGACGTGCACCTTCTGCACCCCACGGTCGCCCACCATGTGGAACGTCGTGCGCAGCGCCTCGTGCCGGGTGACCAGGTCGCCCACGGCGGCGCGGAGGGCGGTCACGTCCAGCGCGCCGGTGAGGCGCATGCCGACGGCCGAGTGGTACTCGCTGCTGCCCTGGTTGAAGTCCTCGAGGAACAGCAGCCGCTGCTGGCCGTACGACATCGGCAGGTCGCCGTCGCGCGGGACCGCCGGGATCTCCGAGCTGGTCATGACCTGCTCCGGCGTGACGGCGGCAGCGGCAGCCGCAGCGAGGCCTGCCACCGTCGGGGCGTCGAAGAGCAGGCGCGGCGAGAGAGGGATGCCCAGTGCCTGGCGGGCGCGGGAGACGACCTGGATGGAGAGGATCGAATCGCCGCCGAGCTCGAAGAAGTTGTCGTGGATACCGACTCGTTCCACGCCGAGGACGTCGGCCCAGACGCGGGCGAGGGTCTCCTCGGCCTCGGTGCCCGGCGCCGTGTACGTGCTGGCCAGCCGGCTGGTGTCCACCTCCGGCTCGGGGAGAGAGCGGCGGTCGACCTTGCCGCTGGGCGTCAACGGCAGCCGGTCCAAGCGCACGAACACCGCCGGAACCATGTAGTCCGGCAGCAAGCCGGACAGATACTCGCGCAGCTCGGCCGTCGGCAGCTCACCGTCGGCCACGACATACGCGACCAGACGACGATGACCGTCCGCCCCCTGATGCACGACCACCACGGCATCCCGCACCACCGGATGACCGACCAGCACACTCTCGATCTCACCCAACTCGATCCGGAAACCCCGGATCTTCACCTGATCGTCCGCACGCCCCAGATACTCCAGCGTGCCGTCCGCCCGCCACCGCGCCACATCACCGGAGCGGTACATCCGCTCCCCCGGCACCCCGAACGGGTTCAACGGGAACCGCTCCGCCGTCAGCCCCGGCCGATGCAGATACCCACGCGCCAGACCGGGCCCGGCCACATAGATCTCCCCCGGCACGCCCACCGGTACGGGCATCCCGGCGCCGTCGAGGAGCAGTACCCGGTAGCTCGGCAGGGGCCGCCCGGCCGGGATACGACCGCCGCCGCGGACATGCTCGGCGAGCACCTCCTGGTAAGTGACGTGCACGGTCGTCTCGGTGATGCCGTACATGTTCACCAGCCGGGCCGCATCCGAGCCGTCGAACCGCTCGAACCACCCCGAGACATGCTTCGACTCCAGCGCCTCACCACCGAAGATCACATACCGCAGCGCGTCGAGAGGAGGCGCCTCAACCGTGATGCCGTGCTCGACCAGCTCACGGAACATCGACGGCGTCTGGTTGAACACCGTCACCCGCTCGTTCGCGAGCAGCTGCCACATCGCCTCCGGGCTGCGGGCGACATCCTGCGGCACCACCACAACCCGGCCACCCGAAACCAGGCAGCCCCACAGCTCCCACACCGAGAAGTCGAACGCGTACGAGTGGAACACCGTCCACACGTCCTCGGAGCCGAACTCGTACAGCAACTGGCAGTTGGCCAGCAGGTTCAGCACCGAACGATGCTCGACCGCCACACCCTTCGGACGGCCCGTCGAACCCGACGTATAGATCACATACGCCACGTCATCGCCGGAGACCTCGACCTCGGGGGCTGTGCCGGGCAACTCCGCGATCGCCGGCCAGTCGCTGTCGAGGTCGACGACCGTCGCCTCCACACCGGGGAACTGCTTTTGCAGCCCGCGATGGGTGACCAGGAGTTCCGCACCGGAATCCGACAGCATGTACGCCAGCCGGTCCCCCGGATACGCCGGATCCAACGGCACATAACCGGCGCCCGACTTCAGGATCCCGAGCAGACCGACCACCATCTGCACACCACGCTCGACCGACAACGCCACCAAACGGCCAGGCCCAGCACCCAGCGCCCGCAGATGACGCGCCAGCCGGTTCGCCCGCTCCTCCAACTCCCCGTACGACAGCGACTCATCACCACACGACACCGCCACCGCACCCGGCGACTCAGCCGCCCGCCGAGCCACCCACTCATGCACACACCCCGCCGGAACCTCGACCCCGGACGACCCCGACCACTCGTCGACCGTCCGCCGGGCCTCCTCGTCGTCCGACACGAAGGACAGTTCGGCGAGCGGTCGGTGAGGGTCGGCGATCAGGCCCGTCAGCAGACTCTCCAGGTGCCGGCCGAACCGCTCCACGCTCGCGGGCTCGAAGAAGTCGGCGTCGTAGACGAGGGCGTAGGCGAGTTCGTCACCGGCGTAAGCGACGAGGTTGAGGGGGTAGTTGGTGTCCTCGACGCCCTCCAGGCCGTGCAGGCGCAGGCCCTGCTCGGCTGCCGCGCGGTCGTCCATCGGGAAGTTCTCGAAGACGACGAGGCTGTCGAAGAGGTTCGCGCCGCGCTCGATGCCGCTCCAGGCGTGGATGCGGGGCAGCGGCACGTACTCGTACTGCCGGGCATCCACCTGTGCCCGCTGCACCTCGGCCAGCCAGTCGGCGACGGGTGCGTCGGGGTCCACGTCGATACGGACCGGCAGGGTGTTGATCAGCATGCCGACGATCGCGTCGGCGCCGGGGAGGTCGGCGGGGCGGCCTGCCACGGTCGCGCCGAAGACGACGTCCTGGTCGCCGGTGTAGCGGGACAGCAGCAGCGCCCAGGCGCCCTGTATGACGGCGTTCACGGTCAGCCGGTGGCGGCGGGCGAACGCGTACACCTCGGCGGAGACGTCCGGGGAGAGCCGGTTGACCAGGCGGCTGCGGGCCTGGGCTCGGTGGCTGGCGGCGGGACGCCGGTCGTAGGGCAGAGCGGTGGGAGCCCCGAACCCGGCCAGCAGCTGCCGCCAGTACGCCTCCGCCTGCGCCAGGTCCTGCCCCTCCAGCCACTCGACGTACGACCGGAACGGCCGGCGTACCGGCAGCACGGGTGTCTCGTCGACGAGCAATGCGCCGTAGACGGCCGAGAGTTCGTCGAGCATCTGGAAGGTGCTCCAGCCGTCGAGCAGCACGTGGTGGGAGGTGCGCACGACCCGGACGCTCGTGTCGGTGACGCGGATCAGGGCGAGCCGCAGCAGCGGCGCGCGGGAGAGGTCCAGGCCCCGGGCGCGGTCCTCGGCGAGGTACCGGTCGAGGTGTTCGCGCTGCTCGGGCTCGGGCAGGCCGCGCCAGTCCAGGTGTGTGACGGGCGTGTCGACGTGCCGGTGCACCACCATCAGGGGGCGCTCCACGTCGTCCCAGACGAGAGAGCCGCGCAGGACCTCCAGGTGCTCGGTGACGTGCTGCCAGGCGCGTTCGAGGAGGGTCGGGTCGCTCACCCCGTCGAGCACGAACGTCATCTGCTCGAAGTAGGCGCCCGCATCCGGCTCCGCGAGACTGTGGAACAGCATCCCGCTCTGCATCGGCGTCAGCGGATACACGTCCTCCACATCCCGTGCGTCCCCCACCACCCGGTCGACGCCCGCCTGGTCCAACCCGGCCAGTGGGAAGTCCGACGGAGTGGCACCGCCGCTCGACGCCAGCAGGCAATGCCGTACCACCTCACGCAACCCACCCGCGAACTCACCGGCCAGGCGGGTGATGGTGGCAGGGTCGAAGACCGCGTCCGAGTAGATCCAGGTGAAGCCCAGCCGGCCGTCCTCGATCATGCCGACGACGTCGAGCAGGTACGGCCGTTGCTCGTCGGCGGCGTGGTCGTCACCCAGGGCCGGGAGCCGGTCGCGGATCAGGCCGTCGGCGTGGGTCGTACCGTCGAACTGGCCGAGGTAGTTGAAGCTGACCTCGGGCAGCCGGTCGGTGCGCAGGGCCCGGCCGGGGGCGTCCTCGGGGGCGAGGAAGCGCAGCGCGTCGTAGCCGAGGCCGTTGCCGGGAACGGCGCGCAGCTGCTCCTTCACCGACTTGATGACCGTGTCCCAGTCGCGGCCGGCCGGCAGCGTCACGGCGACCGGGAAGTGGGTGGTGAACCAGCCGACGGTACGGGACACGTCGACGTCCGCGAAGAGTTCCTCGCGGCCGTGGCCCTCCAGCCCGACGACCAGGCGCTGCTCTCCGGTCCAGTCGGCGAGGGTGCGCACGAGTGCACTGACCAGGAGGTCGTTGATGCGGGTGCGGTAGACGGCCGGCACGCGATGCAGCAGCGCCTCCGTCTCCTCCCGGCCCAGGCGCACGTCGACGGTGCGCTCGTGCGCGGTGCGGTTCTCCCCGTCGTGGTCCTTGGGGAACCGGGGCGCGTGGTTGGGGTCGACGCTGCGCCAGTGGGGGATCTGGTCGTCGAGGGCGCCGGAGCGGACGTGCTCGGTGAGGCGGTCGGACCAGCGCTGGTAACTGCTCGTCTTCGCCCCCAGGTCCACCGGGTGTCCGGCGGCCAACTGCTCGTAGGCGGTGGCCAGGTCCTCCAGCACGATCCGCCAGGAGACACCGTCCATCACCAAGTGGTGCACGGCCAGGAACAGGCGCGGTCGAGGGGCTCCGTCGAAGAACACGCCCCGGACCAGCCGACCCGACGCCAGCTCCAGCGACTCCTGCGCGGCGAGCGCCGCCGCGTCCGCGTCCGCAGGGTCGCCGGTGACCAACAGGCCGTCGGGGACCGTCTCGCCGTACTCCTGCACCCAGCCCTCAGCCGTGCGCGTGTACCGCATCCGCAGCGCGTCATGGTGCTCCACGACCGCCCTCAACGCGCCCTTCAGCAGCGCCACTTCGGTACCGGGGGCCAGCTCCACGTGCACGGACATCGCGTAGTGATCCGGATCGACCGTGTGGTCCGTGAAGAACCACGCCTGGATCGGCGTCAGTTCGGCGCGACCGCCGACGAACGCCTCCACCTGGGCCGGGGCTTCAGCGATCTCCGCGGCCTCGGCCAGCGCCGCGACGGTCTGGTGCAGGAACAGCAGCTTCGACGTCAACCGCAGTCCCGCCTCACGGGCGCGGGAGACGACCTGGATGGAAAGGATCGAGTCGCCGCCGAGCTCGAAGAAGTTGTCGTGGATACCGACCCGTTCCACGCCGAGGACGTCGGCCCAAACGCGGGCGAGGGTTTCCTCGGCCTCGGTGCGCGGCGCCGTGTACGTGGTGGCGAGCCGGCTGGTGTCCACCTCCGGCTCGGGGAGGGAACGGCGGTCGACCTTGCCGCTGGGCGTCAGCGGCAGCCGGCCCAGGCGCACGAAGACCGCCGGAACCATGTAGTCCGGCAGCGCGGACGACAGGTGTTCCCGCAGTTCGGCCGTCGGCAGGTCGGTGCTGGTGACGACGTAGGCGACCAGGCGTCGGCGGCCGTTGTCCTCCTGGCTGGCGACGACCACGCAGTCCTCGACGTCCGGATGGGTCAGCAGGGCGCTCTCGACCTCGCCGAGTTCGATGCGGAAGCCGCGGATCTTCACCTGATCGTCGGCGCGGCCAAGGAACTCGAGGTCTCCGCCGGGCAGTCGGCGGGCGCGGTCCCCGGTGCGGTACAGCCGCTCACCGTCGCGGAAGGGGCTGCGTACGAACCGTTCCGCGGTCAGGTCCGGGCGGTCGTGGTAGCCGCGGCCCACGCCGTCGCCGCCGATCCAGATCTCACCCGGTACTCCGACGGGGACGATCTGCATCGCGGCGTCGAGGACGTACACCCGAGTGTTGGGCAGGGGCCGGCCGACGGGAACGTACACACCGTCGCGCAGGGTGTCCTCGGTGGGTGTGAAGACGGTGGAGTCGACGGTGGCCTCGGTGCCGCCGTACGCGTTGACGACGACGGCGTCCTCGCGGACCTGGCGGAGCAGGGCCCGGCAGTCCTCCACACGCCAGCCCTCGGAGCCGACGGAGATCAGCCGGAGCCCCGGGAAGCCGCCCCCGCGCCGCTCGACCTCCTGGAGTACGGCGTTGAGCAGGGAGGGCACGATCTCGATGCCGGTGGCCCGGGTCTCCTCGATGAGGTCGAGGAGGTCGGACGGCTCGGTGGCGACCTCCTTGGGCGCGATGACCAGGGCGCCACCGAAGAGAACCGAACGGATGAGGTCCGCGAAGAACAGATCGACCGAGAGGCTGGACACGGACAGGAAGCGCAGGCGCAGCTCCCGCAGTCCGTACCGCTCGTCCCAGGCCTCGCAGATGTGCCGGACGTTGGCGTGCTCGACGGCTACACCCTTGGGGTTGCCGGTGGAGCCCGAGGTGTAGATGACGTAGGCCAGGTCGCCGGGCGCGACGGTGACGTCCGGGGCATGGGACGGCCGGTCGGCCAGAGCGCCCAGATCGACGAGGTCGGCGTCCGTCGCGGTGAAGCGGTCGCGGGTGGCGGCGTGGGTGACGATCAGCCGGACACCGGCGTCCTGCCCCATGTACGCCAGCCTG
The DNA here is from genome assembly GCF_004028635.1 of Streptomyces cyaneus. Taxonomy (GTDB): domain Bacteria; phylum Actinomycetota; class Actinomycetes; order Streptomycetales; family Streptomycetaceae; genus Streptomyces; species Streptomyces cyaneus. The sequence continues at coordinate 1,177,250 of NZ_RQJW01000003.1, forward strand.
TCGGCCGGGAAGGCCGGGTCGAGCGGCACATAGGCCGCGCCCGCCTTGAGGATGCCGAGCAGGCCCACGGCCATGTCTACGCCGCGCTCGACGCACAGACCGACCAGAGTGTCCGCGCCGGCGCCCTGTGCGCGCAGCGCGTGGGCGAGGCGGTTGGCGGACTCGTCCAGTTCGCGGTAGGTGAGCGTCAGGTCGCTGCCGATGACCGCGACAGCATCGGGGCTGCTCTCGGCCTGTGCGGCGAACCGCTCGTGGACGAGGGTGTCGCAGGAGTGCGCGTGATCCGTGGCGTTCCAGCCCTGTACGGCCTGCGTCCACTCCTCGTCGGTGAGCATGGGGAGGGTGGCGACGGTCCGCCGCGGGTCGTTGATCGCGCCGTCCGCGAGAACGTGCAGGTGGCAAGCCATGCGGGCGATCGTCGCCGCGTCGAACAGATCGGTGCTGTACTCGACCAGGCCGTACAGCCTGCCGTCGCGCTCCTCGAACTCGAAGGTGAGGTCGAGGAGGGAGGCATCGCGCTGCAAGGCGTAGGGGGCGGTGTCGACGCCGGGGAGGGCCAGGGACGCGGCCGGGGTGTTCTGGAGGACGACACTGGCTTGGACGAGGGGCGTGCGGCTGGTGTCGCGTTCGGGCTGGACGGCCTCGACGATCCGGTCGAACGGTGCCTCCTGCCGGGCGAACGCCTCCAGGACGGTCTCCTTGACCTGGCCCAGCAGCTCGTCGAAGGTGGCCTGCTGCTCGACCCGGGTGCGCAGTACGACGGTGTTCACGAGCATGCCGACGAGCTGGTCGAGTTCGGGCAGGCCGCGTCCGGCGGAGGAGGTGCCGACGGCGATGTCCTCCTGACCCGAGTAGCGGGCGAGGAGTGCCTTGACGACGGCGGTGAGGACCATGAAGAGGGTGGCACCCCGGTCGTGGGCCAGGGTCTTCAGACCGTCGACGGTGGTCTCGGGCAGTTCGAAGGTGTGGATGGCGCCGGCGGAGGTGCGGACGGCGGGACGCGGCCGGTCGGTGGGCAGTTCCAGCGGCTCCAGGCCCTTCAGCCGGTCCTTCCACCAGGCCACCTGCTCGTCCAGCGGCCCGCCCGCGTCCAGTCGCCCGCGCTGCCAGACGGCGTAGTCGACGTACTGGACACGGACCTCGGGCAGCTCGGCGTCCCGCCTCTCGATGCGTGCCGCGTACAGCTCGCCCAGGTCGCGGGCGGCGATGCCCAGCGACCATCCGTCGGTGACGATGTGGTGCATGCCGAGCACGAGGAGGTGTTCCTCGGCGGCGAGCCGGACGAGCAGCACCCGTACGAGCGGGCCGCTGCGGAGGTCGTACGGCCTGCCCATCTCCTCCCGGACCAGCTCGCGGGCCCGCTCCTCGCGCTGGTCCACGGCCATGCCCGTCAAGTCCGCCCCCCGCCACTCGGGAGCGGCCTCCTCGTGCACGACCTGCATCCCCTGTCCGTCGTGCGTGGCGAACGTGGTGCGCAGGGCCTCGTGTCGTGCCGTCAGGTCGGACACTGCCGCGCGCAGCGCCTCGGGTTCGAGTTTTCCGGTGAGGCGCAGCGCGAGCGCGGAGTTGTAGTCGGCGTTGTCGGGCTCGAAGTCGGCCAGGAACCAAAGGCGCTGCTGACCGGCGGACATGGGCGGGTCCTGGTCGCGCGGGGCCCGGGGGATGACGGACCCGGCCTGCGTTCCGGCCCGCACGGCCAGACGCCTGGCGAGCTTCTCGCGCAGGTGGGCGGGCAGCGCGGCTATGCGGTCTTCACGGGACGCGGGCGTGTTCATCGGGAATCCCTCGGGAGATGTGGGTGTGTTCAGCGGCGGGTGAGGCTCTTGGGCCGCAGGTCGGTCCAGTTGGCCTCGACGTAGGCCAGGCACTCCTCGCGGGGCTTGTCGGCGAGGACGACGGTCCAGCCCGCAGGGGTGTCGTTCGTGACGGGCCACAGCGAGTGCTGGCCCTCGTCGTTGACGAGCACGTGGTAGGAACGGTCGTTCTGCTCGAAGGGGTTGGGCATGGCTGTGCCTTTCCAAAAAGGGGGTGGGACGGTCAGGAGGTCAGGCCGCAGGTGTGGCGTCCGCCTCCAGTTCGGTGAGGATCCGGTCCTCGATCTCGGTCGCGATCCGGGCGACCGTCGGCCGGTCGAAGACGGTCCTGGGCGACAGCTCGACGCCGAAAGCCGCATTGACCCGGGAGGTCATCCGCAGGGCGAGCAGCGAGTCGCCGCCTAGCTCGAAGAAGTTGTCGTGGACGCCGACGCGTTCGACGTTCAGCAGTTCCCGCCAGGTGTCCGCGAGGAACTCCTCGGTGGGGGTGCCGGCCGGCTGGTGCTCGGGTGCCGGCTCGGCGTTGTCCTGCGGTGCGGGCAGCGCGCGACGGTCCACCTTGCCGTTGGTGTTCAGCGGCAGGGCGGGCAACAGCACGTAGTGCGTGGGCAGCATGTGGGCCGGCAGGGTCGCCGCGAGATGGGCGCGCAGCGCGGCCGTGGCGGACTCGTCCCGGCCGGGCGCGACGACGTAGGCGGCGAGGACGGTGCGGTCCCCGTCCCGCCGGGCGACGACCACGGCGTCGGCGACCTCGGGACGGGCCACGAGCGCGGCCTCGATCTCGCCGGTCTCGATACGGAAGCCGCGCACCTTGACCTGTCCGTCGCTCCGGCCCAGGAAGGCCAGGGTGCCGTCCGCGTTCCAGCGGGCCAGGTCGCCGGAGCGGTACATCCGGGTGCCCGGAGGGCCGTACGGATCCGCGACGAACCGCTCGGCGGTCAGCGCGCCCTGCCCGAGGTAGCCGCGGGCCAGTCCCTCGCCGGCGATGTACAGCTCGCCGGGTGCGCCGACCGGCGCGGGCCGCAGATCGTCGGTGAGGACGTAGGCACGGGTGTTGCCGATCGGGGTGCCTAGCGGGACCGGGGCGTCGGCGGAGTGTCCGTGGAGCAGGTCGTGCGTCGCGGTGAACGTCGTCGCCTCGGTCGGGCCGTAGCCGTTGGTCAGGCGCAGGCCGGGGTGGGCGCGCAGGACGCGGGCACAGTGCTCGGGGGACAGCTTGTCGCCGCCCGCGATGAGCTGGCGCAGCCCGTCGAACGCCCCGATCTCGTCGTCGACGAGCTGGTGGAACAGCCCGGCGGTGAGCCACAGGTGCGTCACCCGCTCCTGCTTGAGGAACCGGTCGAGTTCGGCGCCGCTGGGCAGAGCCGGCGGATGCACCGCCAGCCGGGCCCCGCCGAGCAGGGCGGCCCAGATCTCATAGGTGGCCGCGTCGAAGGCGAGCGGCGCGAACTGCGCGACGACATCGCCCTCGCCGACGTCGGTGAAGTCGGCGTCGTGCACCAGGCGTACGACGGCCCGGTGCGGTGTCAGCACGCCCTTGGGCATGCCTGTCGAGCCCGAGGTGTACATGACGTACGCCAGGTGGTCGGGCGTGATCTCGACGGCCGGGGCCGCTACCGGCTGCCGGGCCACCTCGAGGGCGTCCGCGTCCAGGTCCACGAGGTGGGCGTCGGTGAGCGGCAACCGCTCCCGGAACTCCTCGCGGGTGACGACGAGTTCGACTCCGGCGTCCTTCAGCAGGTAGCCGAGCCGGTCGACCGGGTAGCCCGGGTCGAGCGGGAGGTATGCGGCGCCCGCCTTGAGGATCGCAAGCAGCGCCACGATCGTGTCCGCCCCGCGCTCCAGGCACAGGCCGACGGCCGTGTCGGGCCGCGCGCCCCGGGCGACGAGCAGATGGGCGAGCCGGTTGGCCCGCTCGTCCAGCTCGCGGTACGTCAGCGTCTGTTCGGCGTACGACAGGGCGGGCGCGTCGGGGTGCCGTGCGGCGCGGGCCGCGAACAGCTCGGGCAAAGTGGCGTCCGGGAGATCCCTCGCGGTGTCGTTCCACTCGTCGATGACCTGCCGGACCTCGCTGTCCGCCATCATCGGCACGACCGCGACGGGCCGTTCGGGGTCGACGGTGATCCCGGCGAGCAGGGCGTCCAGGTGCGCGGCGATCCGCTCGACGGTGGCCGCGTCGAACAGGTCGGCGTCGTAGGCGAGGGTGTACTCCAGGCGGTCGGTGGCGTAGACGATGAGGTTGAGCGGGTAGTTGGTGGCCTCGCCGCCCTCCAGGCCGTGCAGGCGCAGTCCGTGTTCGGCGGCCGTTTTGTCGTCCCGCGGGTAGTTCTCGAAGACCAGCAGGCTGTCGAAGAGGTTCGCGCCGCCCTCGACCTCGCTGAGGGACCGGATGCCGGGCAGCGGCACGTAGTCGTACTGCCGGGCCTCCACCTGCGCCCGCTGCACCCCGGCCAGCCACGCGGCCACCGGGGCCCGGCCGTCCACGTCGACGCGCACCGGCAGCGTGTTGATCAGCATGCCGACGATCGCGTCGGCGCCGGCCAGTTCTGCCGGGCGGCCCGCCACGGTCGCACCGAACACCACGTCCCGCGCACCGGCGTACCGCGACAGCAGCAGTGCCCAGGCACCCTGCACCACCGCGTTCACGGTCAGCCGGTGTCGGCGGGCGAACGCCTGCAGTTCCGTGGACGCCTGAGGGGTCAGCCGGTGCTGCAGGCGCGCGGTGGTGTGCGCCTTGTGGTGGGCGGTGGGGCGGCGGTCGTAGGGCAGGGCGGTCGGGGTGGTGAAGCCGGTGAGCAGGTCGCGCCAGTGCGTCTCGGCCTGGACCAGATCCTGCCCCGCCAGCCATTCGACGTACGACCGGAACGGGCGCCGTACCGGCAGCACCGGCTCGTCGCCGGCCAGCAACGCGCCGTACGCGGCGTGGGTCTGGGCCAGGACGTCGAACGTGCTCCAGCCGTCCAGCAGGATGTGGTGGAAGGAGCAGACGACCCGGACGGCGGTGTCGGTGAGGCGGATCAGGGCGAGCCGCAGCAGCGGTGCCCGCGACAGGTCCAGGCCCCGGGCTCGCTCCTCGGCCGACAGCCGCTCGAGTTCCACGCGCTGCTCGGACTCGGACAGGCCGCGCCAGTCCAGGTGGGCGGTCGGGACGGGCGCCTGGCGGTGCACGACCAGCAGCGGCCGGTCGACGTCCTCCCACACGGCCGACGCGCGCAGTACGTCGATCCGCCCGGCGACGTGCTGCCAGGCGCGTTCGAGGAGGGCCGGGTCGCTCACCCCGTCGAGCACGTACGTCATCTGCTCGAAGTAGGCGCCCGCGTCCGGCTCGGCGAGACTGTGGAACAACATGCCGCTCTGCATCGGCGTCAGCGGGTACACGTCCTCCACACCCCGGCCGTCCCCGACGACCCGGTCCACACCGGCCTGGTCCAGCCCGGCCAACGGGAAGTCGGACGGAGTGGCACCACCGCTCGACTCCAGCAGGCAGTGCCGCACGACCTCACGCAGGGCGGTGACAAACTCATCGGCCAGGCGTTCGACCGTGGCGGTGTGGTGGTTGGCGGTGGAGTGGATCCAGTCGATCTGGAGGCGGCCCTCGTTCACGGCGGCCACTATGTCGATGCGGTGCGGGCGCGGCTGTTCGGGCGCCTGGTCGCGGCCGAGCGCGCCGAGCCGGGCCCGGACGAGGCCGTCCTGGCTGCTGCCGTTGTCCCACTGGCCCAGGTAGTTGAAGCTGACCTGCGGCTCCACCGGCCAGGCGGGGGCCTCGCCACCAGTGGCCGACAGGAACCGCAGGGCCCCATGGCCCAGGCCCCGGCCCGGGACCTTGCGCAGGCGGCTCTTCATGCCCTTGAGGGCGGTGCCCCAGTCGCCGGCCGGGATGTCGAGCAGCACCGGGTAGATGGTGGTGAACCAGCCGACGGTGCGGGACAGGTCGACGTCGTCGAAGAGTTCCTCGCGGCCGTGGCCCTCCAGGTTCACCGCGACCGGCGCGCCGGCCCACCGCTCCAGCACCCGGCCCAGCGCGGCCAGCAGCACGTCGTTGATCTGCGTGCGGTAGACCGGCGGTACCCGCTGGAGCAGGTCCTCGGTCTCGTCCCTGTCCAGCCGCACGGACACCGCCGAGGTGTCGCCGAACAGGTTGGGCGCGATGGTGTCCTGGGGGACTTCACGGACTCCGCCGACGTTCTGCCAGTGGGCGATCTCGTCGTCGAGGGCGCCGGAGCGGACGTGCTCGGTGAGGCGGTCGGACCAGCGCTGGTAACTGCTCGTCTTCGCCCCCAGGCCCACCGGGTGGCCGGCGGCCAGCTGCTCGTAGGCGGTGGCCAGGTCCTCCAGCACGATCCGCCAGGAGACACCGTCCATCACCAAGTGGTGCACGGCCAGGAACAGGCGCGGTCGAAGGGCTCCGTCGAAGAACACGCCCCGGACCAGCCGACCCGACGCCAGCTCCAGCGACTCCTGCGCGGCGAGCGCCGCCGCGTCCGCGTCCGCAGGGTCGCCGGTGACCAGCAGGCCCTCGGTGACCGGGTCGCCGTACTCCTGCACCCAGCCTTCAACCGTGCGCGTGTACCGCATCCGCAGCGCGTCATGGTGCTCCACGACCGCCCTCAACGCGCGCTCCAGCAGCGCCACTTCGGTACCGGGGGCCAGCTCCACCTGTACCGACATCGCGTACTGGTCCGGGTTGACGGTGTGCTCGGCGAAGAACCACCGCTGGATCGGCGTGAACTCCACGCGGCCGGACAGGGTTTCCTCCACCGCGGCCGGAGCCTCGGCGACCTCGACGGCCTCGGCCAGGGCGGCGACCGTCTGGTGCACGAACATCAGCTTCGAGGTCACCCTCAGGCCGGCCTGCCGGGCGCGGGTCACGACCTGGATGGAGAGGATCGAGTCGCCGCCGAGCTCGAAGAAGTTGTCGTGGACGCCGACCCGGTCCACCCCGAGTACGTCGGCCCACACCCCCGCGAGCACCTGTTCCCTGCCCGTACGTGGAGCGACGTACCGGCTGCCCAGTTGCTCGGTGCCCGGCTCCGGCGAGGGCAGGTTCCGACGGTCCACCTTGCCGCTCGGTGTGCTCGGCAACCGCTCCAGTCGCACGAACACCGCCGGAACCATGTACTCCGGCAGCGAACCCGACAGGAACTCCCGCAGCCCGCCGGGGTTCAGCTCGGCGGAGCCGACGACGTAGGCGACGAGCCGGCGCCGGGAGCCCTCCTGGTGGACGGCGACCACCGCGTCCCGCACATCCGGGTGCCGGGCCAACGCGGCCTCGATCTCGCCGAGTTCGATGCGGAACCCGCGGATCTTGACCTGGTCGTCCGCACGGCCCAGATACTCCAGCGAACCGTCCGTCCGCCACCGGGCCACGTCTCCGGAGCGGTACATCCGCTCCCCCGGGTGCCCGAACGGGTTGGCCACGAAGCGTTCCGCCGTCAGGCCCGGCCTGCCGTGGTAGCCGCGGGCCAGGTGGACGCCCGCGATGTACAGATCGCCCGCGACGCCGACCGGGACCGGCTGGAGGGTGCCGTCCAGGACATACACCTGGGTGTTGGGCAGCGGGGTGCCGATCGGCGGGGTGTCCGGGCCGGCGGTGAGCGGGGCGCTCATGGTGGCGACGACCGTGCTCTCGGTGGGGCCGTACGCGTTGATCATCCGGCGGCCCGGGGCCCAGCGGGCCACGAGGTCGCCGGTGCAGGCCTCGCCGCCGACCGCGAGGGTGCGCAGTCCGGCGAGGCCTTCGGGGTCGAGGGTGGCGACCACCGAGGGGGCGAGCAGCGTGTGGGTGATGCGCCGCTCGGTCAGGAACCGCTGGAGGGGTTCGCCGACGATCGGGCCGTGCGGGGGCAGCACGAGGGTGGCGCCGGCGGCCAGGGCCATGAGGACTTCCATGACGGCGCCGTCGAAGCTGGCGGAGGCGAACTGCAGGACCCGGCTGTCCGGGGTGACGGCCAGCCGGTCCATCTCGGCGGACGCCAGATTGCCGATGCCGGCGTGCGGCACCAGGACGCCCTTGGGGGTGCCGGTGGAGCCGGAGGTGTAGATCACGTACGCCAGGTCGGCCGGGCCCAGGTCCACCTCGGGCGCGGTGGCCGGGCGGCTCGCCACCAGGTCGCGGTCCCGTACGACGTCGACGACGACCGCGCCGGTGTCGGGGAGCCGGTCGCGGACCTGCTCCTGTGTGACGACCAGGGTGCAGCCGGAGTCGGTCAGCATGAACGCGAGCCGGTCGGTGGGATAGCCGGGGTCCAGCGGAAGGTAGGCGGCGCCCGCCTTCATGACGCCGAGCAGCCCGACCACCAGGTCCGCGCCCCGCTCGACGCACAGGCCGACCAGGCTGCCGGGGCCGGCGCCGAGGTCGCGCAGATGGTGAGCGAGCCGGTTGGCGCGCTCGTCGACCTCGCGGTAGGTGAGGCTGGTGACGTCGTCCTCGACGGCGGGTGCCTCGGGGCGCTCGGCCGCTCGGGCCTCGAGGAGCGCGGGGAACGTGCCCTCGAAGGTGTCCTGCCGGGCGCCGTGCCACCCGTGGACGAGCTGGTGGAACTCGGTGTCCGTGAGGAGAGGCAACGCGGCCAGGGCCCGGCCCGGGTCCTGGGTGGCGGCGTCGAGCAGCACGGTCAGGTGGTCGCCGAAGCGGGTGATGGTCGCCTCGTCGAACAGGGCGGTGCTGTAGCCGATGCGGGCGGCGACGGAGCCGTCCGTCTCGAAGAACTCGACGGTGAGGTCGAAGGGCGCGGCCTCCCGCCGTACCAGGTGGTCGTGGACCTCGACGCCGGGGAAGTGCGGCGGTGCGACGGGGGCGTTCTGCAGGACGACCATGGCCTGGATCAGGGGCGTCCGGCTGGCGTCGCGCTCGGGCTGGACGGCCTCCACCACCCGCTCGAACGGCACCTCCTCGTGCGCGAACGCCTCCAGTGCGGTCTCCTTGACCCGCTCCAGCAGCTCCGCGAACGACCGCTCGGGGTCGACGTGCGAGCGCAGGACCAGGGTGTTGGCCAGGAACCCGACAAGCGGCTCCAGTTCGGCGCGGGTGCGCCCGGAGGACACGGTGCCGACGGCGATGTCCTGCTGGCCCGTGTACCGGGCGAACACGGCCTTGACCGCGGCCGTCAGCGCCATGAAGAGGGTGGCGCCGTGCTTGCCGGCCAGGGCCCGCAGTCGCTCGACGACGTCGGTGGGCAGCTCGAAGCCGTAGGTCTCACCGGCCGAGGAGCGGATCGGGGGGCGGGGACGGTCGGTCGGCAGCTCCAGCGGAGCGACGCCGGTCAGGCGCTGCCGCCACCAGTCCACCTCGTGCTCCAGCAGCCCGCGATCGGACAGGCGGCCGCGCTGCCAGGCCGCGAAGTCGGCGTATTGCAGCTGCAATTCGGGGAGTTCGGCCGTCCGGTGGTGGACTCGGGCCGCGTACAGGTCGCCGAGTTCCGACACGATCACGCCGATGGACCAGCCGTCGGTGACGATGTGGTGCATGCCGAGCACCAGCACGTGCTCCTCGTCGCCGAGGCGCACCAGCCGCACCCGCAACAGCGGGCCGTGTTCGAGGTCGTAGGGCCGGGCGACTTCCTCGGACACGGTGGCGTTCAGCCGCTCCTGGCGCAGGTCGTCCGGTACGCCCGTGAGGTCGACGACGCTCCAGCCCGGGGCGAGGGCGGGGTGGACGACCTGGACACCTCGACCGCCGACGAATCCGAACGTCGTCCGCAGCAACTCGTGCCGGCGAACCAGGTCGCCGAGCGCCGCGCGCAGCGCGTCTGCGTTCAGGTCACCGGTCAGCCGAAGACCGAGGGCGGTGTGGTACTCGGCGCTGCCGGGGTCGAAGTCCTCCAGGAACCACAGGCGTTGCTGCCCGAAGGACATGGTCAGCTCCCCGTCCCGGGAGACGAGCGGGATCGCCGTGTCGGCGCCCTCCTCGTCGGGGGCGACCCGCGCCGCGAGGGCCGCGACCGTGGGTGCGTCGAAGAGGGCGCGGGGCGACAGCCGGACGCCCAGTGCCTGGCGCAGCCGGGAGACGGCGCGCACGGAGAGAATCGAGTTGCCGCCCAGATCGAAGAAGTCGTCGTCGACGCCGAACGCGTCGGTGTCCAGCACCTCGGCCCACACCGCGGCGATGGTCTCCTCGACTGCGTTGCGGGGAGCAGCCCGCTCGTGGCCCGGTTCCTCGTCCTCCCGTACCGTTCCGGGCTCGGGCAGGGCACGGCGGTCCACCTTGCCGTTGGGGGTCAGGGGCAGGGCGTCGAGAACCGTGACCACCGACGGGATCATGTACTCGGGAAGTTCGGCGGCAAGGTAGTCGCGCAGCTCGACGGGCTCGGGGCGGCGTGCTCCGGCCGCCGCGACGTACGCGAAGAGGTTGGTGTTGCGGGTGAGGACCACGGCCTGGCCGATGTCGGGGTGTCGGGTCAACGCGCTTTCGATCTCGCCGAGTTCGATGCGGAACCCGCGGACCTTGACCTGGTCGTCCGAGCGCCCCAGGTACTCCAGGTCGCCGTCGGCGCGCCAACGTGCCACATCGCCGGAGCGGTACATACGGCTGCCCGGCTCACCGAAGGGATCGGCGATGAAACGTTCCGCCGTCATGCCGGGACGGCCGTGGTAGCCGCGTGCCAGACCGATGCCGGCGATGTACAGCTCGCCGCGCACGCCGACGGGGACCGGCTGAAGCGCGTCGTCGAGGATGTAGATGCGGGTGTTGGCGATGGGCGTACCGATGGGCGGGACGGTGGCGCCGCTGAGCGGTGCGCTCATGGTGGCGCAGACAGTGGACTCCGTCGGACCGTAGGCGTTGATCATGCGGCGTCCCGCGGACCAGCGCGCCACGAGGTCCCCGGTGCTCGCCTCCCCCGCGACGATCAGCGTGGCGTCGGCGGGCAGGCCGTGCCCGTCGGGCAGTACGGCCACGGTCGCCGGCGTCAGCGTGGCGTGCGTGACTCCGTGCCGGGTGGCGTACTCGGCGAGCGGCTCCCCCGGAAGCATGGCCTCCTTGGACCCCATGACGAGCGTGGCGCCGGTGAGGAGCCCCATGCACATCTCCCAGAACGCCGCGTCGAAGCTGGCAGAGGCGAACTGCAGGATGCGGCTGTCGGGCCCGACGTCGAAGTGTTCGATCTGCACCGCCGCGAGGTTGCCGACGCCGGCGTGGGAGACGAGCACGCCCTTGGGCTTTCCGGTGGAGCCCGAGGTGTAGATGGCGTAGGCGAGGTCGTCCCGGTGCAGTTCCACGTCCGGGGCGGTGCCGGGCCCGCGTTCGAGCTCGGCCCGGTCGCGGTCGACGAGTACCGCACCGCTCTCGGGGAGCCGGTCGCGCAGGCTCTCCTGTGTGACGACGAGCCGGGCGCCGGAGTCACCCAGCATGTAGGCGAGCCGCTCATCGGGGTATCCGGGGTCCAGCGGCAGGTAGGCGGCGCCCGCCTTCATGATGCCGAGCAGGCCCGCCGCCATCCCGGCGTCGCGCTCCACGCACAGCCCCACCAACGTGTCACGTCCCGCGCCGAGCGCGCGTAGGTGGTGGGCCAGACGGTTGGCGCGCTCGTCGAGTTCCCGGTAGGTCACCGAGCCGTGTTCATCCACGACGGCGGTGGCGTCCGGACGTGCGGTGACGTGCCGGTGGAAGAGTTCGGGGAAGGTGCCGGTGGGTACGTTGCGGTCGGTGGCGTTCCACGCGCGTACGACCTGCTCGGACTCGGCGTGCGTCAGCATGGGCAGCGCGCAGAGGCGGCGGCCGGGATCGGCGGCGGCCGCCACCAGCAGGGCGTTCAGGTGGCCCGCCAGCCGGGCGACGGTCGTCTCGTCGAAGAGGGCGGTGCTGTACCGGATGCGCGTGGTGGGCCCAGGTCCGCCCAGCCCGAACTCGATCGACAGGTCGAGGGCGTCGAACTCCGGCGCCGGGTCGGGTAGTTCGTCGCGCAGCACCACCATGGCCTGGATGAGCGGGGTGATGCTGGTGTCGTTGGCCGGGGCCAGCGCCTCGACCAGCCGGGCGAACGGTACGCCGTCGTTGTCGAGCGCCTCGCGCATCACCCGGCGGGCCTCGCCCAGGTGCTCTTCGAAGGAAGCCCCGCTGTCGGTGCGGGTCCGCAGGACCAGGGTGTGCCCGGTACGCGGGGAGACGGTGCCGAGGGCGATGTCGTCCTGCCCCGAGTACCGGACGAGGACAGCGCTGACGGTGGCGACCAGGATCTCGCCGGGCGTGGCGCCGTGCTGTGCGGCCAAGTGGGCGACAGCCGCGGCCACGGTGTCCGGCACGTCGAGGTCGTACGCCGACACGCTCGTCTCGCGGACGACCGGGCGGGGGCGGTCGACCGGCAGTTCCAGGGGGCTGATGCCCTCCAGCCGGCGTCGCCAGAACTCCACCAGGTGCGGAAGATCCCGGTCGACCGGCATGTCGGCGCGAGCCACGCTGTACCTCCAGGGACGGCGGCTTGGCGGCGCGGTCTGCGAGCGGGCAGGACCGGGCAGCCGGAAGCCTGGAACGGAAGAAGTGGGGGGATGGGGGTGGGGGGATGGGGTGGGGGGATCCGGGTATGCGGGGCGCTGGGGGCGGCGTCGGACGTGAGGGTCGACGCAGGTCAACGCAGGTCAACGCAGGCCGACGTAGGCCGACGGCTCCGGGGCCGGGTGTGCCGGGTTCGTGGGGCGGGCGGGTCAGGCCGCGGACGTCAGGCGCTGCGCGGAGCGTCCGCCGAGTTGCATGAGGGCGACTGCGCCCGTGTCGCCGTCGAGCACGAACCGGCCCGTGTAGGAGGCCTCGACGGCGTCGACGCGTTGCGCCGTGAAGATCATCCGGTCGTGCAGCGTCACATCGGCGACGAGGCCCGTGCGGTCGCTGAGCCGTATGCCTCCCTGGTGGGGGCGGAGCGAGAAGCGGGTGTCACCGTTGCCGTATTCGCCCAGCAGGCCGGTCGATTCGGGCCACTCGGCCGGCGGCGCGTCGGGCACGTCGGGACGGTAGTCGGCAACGGGTACGCCGCGCAGGCGCAGTTCCTCGACGAGGTCGCTCCACAGAAGCGAGCCCGTGGTCGCGTTGGTGGTGAGGGCCACCGCCAAGCCGGTCTCGGGCTGGAAACGCAGGTGGCAACTGCCTCCGTCGACCGTGCCGTCATGGCCGTACCACGTCGGCGCGGCGGCGTGCGGACGACGGTCCGGGCCCGAGTAGCAGGCGAGGCCAAGGCCCCACCCGTCGGCCATCCCGAACGCATCGGCGGCCGGCACCGGCGTACGCATGTCCCGCCGATGCTCGTCATCCAGCAGGGTGTCCGCGGCCGGATGTTCGCCCATGTGCAGCCGCGCGAAGGCGACCAGGTCCTCGGCACTGCCCGCGAGTGCGCTGGCCGGCGCCCATGTCGGAGGCAGGAACAGCCCCACGGGACGGGCCTGGTGACCATCGGGGCGGACCGCGTGGCAGGTGGCCGGTCGGCGCGCGGAGCCCCCGTCCGACCGGTGCAGGAACACGGGACCGATCCCCAGAGGGCGCAGCAGAAAGTCCCGCACCGCCGAGTGCCACTCCATAGCGGTGACGGCCTCGACGCACCGGCCGAGGAGGTTGTATCCGGTGTTCGCATACGAGAAGCAGCGACCGGGGTGGTGCAGCAGCCGCGTGGTCGCCACACCGGCCGCATAGCGGCGCATGGATTGTTCTGAGGAATCGTCGAGTTCATAGTCCGCGACAAGTCCACCGGTATGGCTGAGAAGCTGTCTCAGCGTCACGGCCGACATCTCCTCGTCGGCCGCCTGCCGCAATTCCGGAACGTACTCGCACACGGGTGCGTCGAGTTCCAGGTCGCCGTCGGAAACCAACTCCAGTATCAGGGTTGCGGTGAACGCCTTGCTCACCGACCCGAAGGCGAACGGGGTGTCCGAGGACACCGGGTCACCGCTTTGCGTGTCGGTCACCCCGACGGCGGCGGAGAGCGTCTTGCCGTTCATGTGCAATGCGAGCTGTGTGCCGGGAACCATGTGCTTCCGGGCAAGCTCGTGGAGTAATTCCGTTATTGACCGTGATTCCACGTTCTCCCCCTTGCCGCTGGACCATCCCTCGTCGGAGCCACAGGTGCGGCTACCCGCACTCAAGGGGTTCGGATAACCGCACCCCCCCATCGTTGATCAACCGAACAGAGCGCGGCAAGGAGTTTCACTGACGAGAAAAACAGCAGGTCAGAGCGCGTTGTCCGACCAGGGGAGGATCGCTCGCACGGTGGTGGGGCCGCCCTGCGGACTGGTGATCTGCACCGTGCCGCCGAGCGCCGCGGCCCGGTCGACGAGGCCGCGGAGACCGGTTCCGGTCTGCGGCGAGGCACCCCCCACGCCGTCGTCGGTGACGATGACGTACAACTGCTCCTCCGCCTCTTCCAAGGAGACGTCGATCGAGGCGGCGGACGCGTGTTTGACGGCGTTGGCGAGGCATTCGGCGACGATGTAATAGGCCGTCGACTCGACCCTGACATCCGGTCGGCGGGTCAGTCCGCTGGACACGGTGACGGGCACATGGAATCGCTCCGTGAGCGCGGTGACCGCCGCGTCGATTCCTCGGTCGCTCAGAATCGGTGGCTGAATTCCGTGGACCAGGTCACGGATTTCATCGAGCGCCTTTCCGATCTCCTGGTGCGCCTCGTCGACCATGTCGGACAACGCCTCGAGGGATTTGTCCTTGCGCCGTTTCGCATGAGCGAGGCGCAGCAGCAGGACCGACAGCCTGGCCTGGGCACCGTCGTGCAGATCCCGTTCGAGACGCCGGTAGTCGGCGTCGTTGACGCGCAGTGCGGCGATCCGCTGCCGCTCGGCGGCCTCCGCGCGCCGCTGCTGCTCGGCCTCGTCGATACGGCCGAGGATCCGATCGACCATCCGCGCCCGGATCTTGCCCATCCAGAAGATCAGGAGCATGAGCGTGCCGAAGAGCACCAAAGAGCACGCGGCCACGAGCAGGCGCACGGCCGCCCCCTCCACCACCACCGTGGTCCCGGGTCCGAAGGCGAGTTGTTCCGGCGGGCCGATGGGCAGGCTGACCACGAAGGCGATGACGGGCAGCGCGAGCGCGAACAGCGGGATCAGCCAGAGGGTGCCGAGCAGCAGCAGGCCCAGGTATCCGATGTCGCCCCAGCCCGCCTCCGGCGCCCCCTCCCGCCGCTCCTTCGCACCCCCCTCGCGCGGGGGGCCCGGCGTGTCGACGGTGCCGCCCCGCATGAAGCCGGCGAGCAGCCGTTCCAGTTCGGCGACGGCGTGCAGCAGGGTCAGGCTGGGGACGAGTCCCGGACGCAGTACCGCGATCCGGCTCCTCGCCTCCCCGGCGAGCGCTCCGGCCAGCGTCTCCCGCCGCGGCAGGTCACCCGTGTCGTGGCCTACGGAACGCACGAGGTGACGGACGAGGGCGGTGACCGACCGCACGATCAGGGTCAGGACCAGCGGCGGGCAGACGAACAACAGCAGCAGGACGGCCCTGAACACCAGCGAGACGACGATCAGCGGCACCAGCAGGAGGCCGGCCAGGCTGCCGATGGAGAGATAGATCAGCCCGGCCAGCACCCGGTACGGAGCCGGAACCCGGCCGCGCCCCGGCCTTGCCCCCACCACCGAGCTCAGTCGCCCGGGCCACGGCGCTGCTTGACCCCGCGCAGATAGTCCAGGACGGCCAGCACGCGTCGGTGGTCCTCCCCCGAATTCGGGATGCGGAGCTTCGCAAGAATGGAGGTCACATGCTTTTCCACGGCGCGTTCCGACACACCGAGCCGCTTGACTATGCCGCCGTTGGTGAGTCCGGTCGCCATGAGTTCCATGACCTGCAGCTCACGGGGCGTCAACAGGTCCGCGGCGCGACGTTCCCGCGGGCTGCCGACGAACTTCCGGTATATCTCGGAATCCAGCACCGTTTCCCCGCGATGAACTCTCCGTACCGCGGCAAGGAACTCCTCGAAGTCCCCGACTCGCTGCTTCAGCAGATACCCCACGCCACCCGGCGCGCACCGCACCAGCTCCTCGGCATAGGAATGTTCCACGTACTGCGAGAGGAGCAGGACCCCCACGTCGGGAAAATTCTTCTGGATGTCGAGCGCCGCCCGAAATCCCTCGTCCACGAAGGTGGGTGGCATTCTGAGGTCCAGAATCACGACGTCGGGCATCCCCTGCCGGATGGTGCCGACGATGTTCTCGGCATCGCCCAGTTGCGCCACCACCTCGATGCCCTCATCGGTCAGCAGTCTCACGACACCGGCCCGTAAGAGTGCGGAGTCCTCCGCAATCACGACGCGCATGGCGACCCCCACCTTCAGGAACGATCAAGAACACGCGACCGACCCGCCGGCCATTGACATACGGCACTGGTTCACGCGACAAGTGGGCGCCCAGCATAGGCCGGTGATGGCGAGGAGTGCCACATACCTCCTCGAGCCTCGCCGCGCCGCTTCTGCCGCGCACTTACTGCCGAGCTACCAGCATCGTGACATTTGCTTGCTTGAGCAAACTTCGGATGGCGATCTGTCCGACGGTCACGGCGACGGCCAGGCACGCGCCGACGAGGGAGAGCAGCAGCGTCCACGGGACACTGACCGGGACGGTGCCGTCGAAGACGCGCAGAGCTCCGCGGTAGGCCCACAAACCCACGCCGACCATGAGCGCCGCAATGCCCGCTCCCACGGCGGTGGTGGTGAGCGTCTCCCACAGCGCCATCCGTAGGAGCTGCGCCCGGCTTGTGCCGACCACCCGCAGCCCGGCGACCTCCCGGGAGCGGCGGCTGTACGACATCACGAGTGTGCTTGCCACTGCGATCAGTGCGTAGGCGCAGGCAGGACCGGTCAGGACGAGGAGCACGAACCGGTTCAGCCGCTGCTGATCCGTGCTGGTGTCGGCGAACCAGCGGGACGTCGTCGTCACCCGGACCTGGTCGGCACCGAGCCGGTCGGCCAGCCGCGCCCCCGCAGCAGCGGGCGAGCCGGCCGTCGCGCCGTCGAGCAGCACCGTGGCCCGCGTGGGAGCGGACGCCTCGGCGGAGACGGTCGTCGGCAGCAACACGTGGGGGACGACGCTGCCGCCGTCCAGTACGGTCGCGACCCTGGCCGTGGCGGGCGCACCCCCGAACAGGCCGTAGGTGAGGCGGCTGCCCTTGTGGTAGCCGTACCAGTCGGCGAACTCCTTGGAGACGGCGACGGTGCCCGGGCGAAGTGCCGTGGCGGTGCCTTCGACCACGGTGATGCGATGGGTGCGGACCAGTGCCGTGAGGTCGGTGACCGCGCCCTGCTCCTTCCACGCCGAGTAGGGCCCCGCGACCGCGAGTTCGAGCGCTGCGGGAGCCGAGACCGCACGCACGCCGGGGGTCTCGCGCAACCGGGCGAGTTGGCCTCGGGTGAGCCCTTCCCCGGAGCGGGGCTCGATCACGAGTTGTCCCACCGTCCGGTGTCGCTCGTCCGCGTCACCGGCAGCGCCCGTGGTGGCCATGACCGATGTGAAGATGCCGACGATCGCCACGATGGACAGGACGGGGCCCACAAGTGAGGCCGTTCGGCGGCGTGAGGTGCTCACCGCCGCCACCGCCAAGCGGCCCGAGACCGAGCGGGTCCACTTCACGGGCGTCAACAGCGCCCTGACCAGTCGCGGCAGATACACGGGGCCGAACAGCGCGGCGGCCAGTGTCAGGGCCATCGTGCCGAACAGGGCCAGGGGAGTTGCCGCTTCCGCGCCGGCTCCGGGAGCGATCATGACCATCACGGTGCCGGCAACGAGGAAGAGCATGCCGAAGCAGCCCCGGCCGACGGTCATCACCTGGGAGTCGAGGTCCGCCTCGCGCAGTGCCTCAGTGGGGCCCACCCGGGCGGCTCGCCGCGACGCGGCGAGCGCACCGAGTACGGCGATGACGAGCCCGGCGCCGGCCGCGAACACCAGCGGACCCGCAAGTGGCCCCGGCCGCAGCGGAACCGGGGAGAGACCGGTTCCGTCGATGCCCCGGACCGCCCACGGCGCGGCAACGGCGGCCGCCGCACAGCCGACCAGACCGGCCGGCACCGCCAAGGCGGCGCACTCCCCGATCACCAGGCGGCGCACCTGAGTCCCCTGAGCGCCGACGAGCCTCAGCAGGCCCATGTCCCGGCGCCGCAGTGCCACACTGAACGCACAGGTGCCGGCGATGACGAAGACGGTCACGAACGCGGAGATCACTCCGGCCATGGCGAGGACGCTCTGTACCCCGCCCATGTCCACGGTGCCGCCGACCAGGGTGTGCCGACTCCCCGAACCGTCCCGGAGGGTCACCGACTGCCCGCCGGCGGTGGACGGCTGCCGTACGGCCCACGTGGCGGCCAGGGTGGTGCCGCAGACCCCGATCAGGGCCACCCCCAGCGCCAGCGCCACGAAGGTGCCCAGGTGCAGCGCCCAGTAGTGGCGTACCGACCGCAGCGACAGACGCCACATCAAGACTCCCAGCGACCGAGCTCGGCGGCGATCTCGTCGACCGAGGGATGGTCGATCTTGCCCATGACCTGCCCGTCCACCAGGAAGATCACACGGTCCGCGTACGCGGCCGCCACCGGGTCGTGCGTGACCATGACGACGGTGCGGCCCGTTTTGTCCACCACGTGCCGCAGCAGGTCCATGACCTGGCGGCCCGTGGCCCGGTCGAGCGAGCCGGTCGGTTCGTCCGCGAAGACGAGCTCGGGCTCGACGACCAGGGTCCTGGCGATGGCGGCACGCTGCTGCTGACCGCCGGAGAGCTGGGCGGGCCGACGCCCGGCCTTGTCCTCCAGCCCCACTTGGCGCAGAGCCTCCATGACGACGGGCCGCCGCACGCGGGCCCCGCTCAACCGCAGCGGCAGCGCGACGTTCTCGTACACCGTGAGCATGGGCAGCAGATTGAACTGCTGGAAGACGAAGCCGATCCGGCGACGGCGGCTCTCGGTCAGTGCCCGGTCGTCACCGGTGTCCAACTCCGTGTTCCCCAGGAAGACCTTGCCTCCGATCGGCCGCTCGAGCCCCGCGGCGCAGTGCAGGAGCGTGGTCTTCCCCGAGCCCGAAGGACCCATGACCGCGGTCAGATACCGCTCGGGGAAACCCACGGTGACGTCGTGCAGCACCGGCACCTCCCCGGCGGCACCGCGGTAGGCCATGGAGACATTGACCAGTTGGACGGCGGGAAGATGAATGTCGGAGGCCAGTGACATGGCGGCGGCGTCCTCGTCTGAGGTCGGGGGCGGGAATGCCAGTCCAGCACGGTGACGGGCACGGGACAGTGGGCCTGTGAGGAGTCTTGAGGGGAGGGTTTTCCCTACCGCCGGTGCCCGGGCAGGGGGCTAGAGTGCTGGGAAGATCGTGAGGCGAAGGCCGACAGGAGGAGATGAGGTGCGGGACCGATCCGCCGTTTTAGCCGTGCCTGAAACGGCCCGTCCCCCGGACCCGGCTACCGACGAGCACCGCGGCGATCCGAGCGTGGCCGTCTGGGCGGCGCTCAGGCGGCGGCCGCTGCGCTTCCTCGTCTCCTGGTGGCCGTGGCGTTGTTGGGCCTTTCTGCTCAGCGGCACGCTCCTCGGCTTCGCCCTCCTGCTCACCCTCGCGGCCCTGCTCTTCCTGGGGCTCGGCCTCTCCGTCCTCGGTATCGGCGTGCTCCTTCTCGCGACCGCCGCGGTCATCGGCGTACCCGTCGGCGCGGTGGAGCGGCGACGCCTGCGCTGGGTCGATCCCACGCCGCTGCCCGACCCGCACGGATCCCTCTCCGGGGTCAGCGCGGCGGCCTGGTTCCGCACCCGGTTGCGGGAACGCGCGACGTGGCGGGAGCTCGGCTACGCAGTGTCGCTCGCCACGGTTGTCACCGCGGTCGGCGTCGGCTTTGTCGCCCTGCTGGGCCTGTCCGTACTTCTCACCGTCGTGCCCGTCATCGTGTGGGCCATCGCCCCCGACACCGTGATGCTCGTTCCGGGGGAGCCGATCTCGGATCCCGTGCAGGCGCTGCCGGGATCGGTGGCCGGACTGCTGGGCCTGACGGTGTGTGCGTACGCGGGAGGCCTGCTCGTCGGAGCACAGGTGCGCGCGGCCTGGTTCCTGCTGTCGGCCCGGGACGAGGACCTCCGCAGCCGGGTGATCGAGCTGACCCGGTCCCGGGCCCGTCTGGTCGACGCCTTCGAGGCCGAACGCCGCCGTATCGAGCGTGACCTGCACGACGGCGCCCAACAGCAACTGGTGGCGCTCACCATGACGTTGGGGCTCGCGGAGCTGGAGCTGCGCGGTCACGACTCGCCGACGGCCGAACTCATCTCGCGGGCTCGCGGCGAGGCGCGCCTCGCACTGGACCAACTGCGCGACCTCGTGCGCGGGATCCATCCCCAGGTACTGACCGACCACGGTCTGACCGCCGCGGTGGCGGAGGTCGCGCTGCGCAATCCGATTCCGGTCACGGTCGACATCGAGCTGCCGCACAGGCTGCCGACCGCCGTGGAGTCGATGGCCTACTTCAGCGTCACCGAGGCTTTGACCAATGCCTCCAAGCACAGCGGCGCATCCCGGATCAGTGTGGTCGGCAGGGTCGACGGGGACCGGTTCACACTGCTGATCACCGACGACGGCCGAGGCGGGGCGGATCCGGTGGCAGGAGCCGGCCTGCGCGGCCTGGCGGATCGACTGGCTATTCAGAGAGGCAGACTCATCGTGAGCAGTCCCATGGGCGGCCCGACGCAGTTGCGGGTGGAGGTGCCGTGCTCCGCGTAATACTGGCGGAGGACGCGGTGCTACTGCGTGCAGGGCTGGTGGAGTTGCTGACCAGGAGCGGCCACGAGGTGGTCACCGCTGTCGGGGACGCCGAGGCGCTGGCGCACGCGGTGGACGCGGACCGGCCCGACGTCGTGATCACGGATGTGCGTATGCCGCCGGATTTCCATGACGAGGGCCTGAAGGCCGCGCTCGCCCTGCGGGCGCGGCACGACCGGCTTCCCGTGCTGGTGCTGTCGCAGTACGTGGCCACGGCGTATGCCACGCAGCTGCTCAGCGGGGGCGGGGACGGCGCCGGGGGGCTCGGCTACCTCCTCAAGGACCGGGTCGGTGAGGTCTCCGAGTTCCTGGACGCGCTCACGCGGGTCGCGGCGGGCCAGACCGTCATCGACCCCGAGGTGGTCCGCGTGCTGCTGCAGCAGCAGTCGGCAGACCGGCCCTTGGGACGCCTGACGCCCCGAGAGCGGGAGGTGCTCGCGCTGATGGCCGAGGGGCTCAACAACCAGGCGATCGCCCAACGACTGGTCATCACTGAGGCGTCGGTGGTCAAGCACTCCAGCAATATCTTCATGAAGCTGGACCTCGATCCCACCGAGGGCAATCGCCGGGTGCTGGCCGTGCTTGCGCATCTGCGGGAGCATGCCGGGCACTGACGCCGAATCAGGTGGGCCGACCGGCTCCGGATTCGTCCGGCCCGGGGAGTGATTCAGGTGTGGGCGTGAGCAACGCCGTCAGGTGGTGGGCGGAGGCGTCCCAGGTCCACTCCTTCTCCACCCAACGCCGCCCTGCCGCGCCCATGTCGGCTCGGTCCGGGGACAGCAGGGTCAGCGCGATGGCCTTGGCGACGGCCTCGACGTCCCGGCCGTCGACCACTCGTCCCGTCTCGCCGTCGAGGACCGTGTCGGGAGCACCACCGGAGTCCCCTGCGATCACGGGCAGCCCGCTCGCCTGGGCTTCCAGGAACACGATGCCGAGGCCCTCCGCCTCGAGCCCGGCCTTACGGGTGCGGCACGGCATGGCGAAGACGTCGGCGAGCGCGTAGTAGTCCGCTGTGTCGGCATGGCTCACGCCGCCCGCGAAGACGACCGAGCCGTCGGCGTACCGGCGGGCGAGCGCGCGAAGCCCTCGCTCCCCCGGCCCTTTGCCGACCAGCACCAGCACCGCGTCAGGCACCACCCGCTGGACCAGAGGCAGGGCACGGATGAGGACGTCCTGCCCCTTGCGGGCCACGAGCCGGGACACGCACAGCACGACCCTCCGGTCCCGGATGGCGAGGCGCTCCCGCAGACGCCGCGCGGCCTCCAGGTCCGGGGCCGCGTCCGCGTCCGGTCGGAAAGCCTGGACGTCCACACCGGGCACCAGCCGGCTCAGACGCGCCCTTGGGCCCAGAGCCGGAGCGATGCGATCCCGGGTGTAGTCGCCGAGGTAGGTGGCGATGTCCACACCATTGCCGATCCTGCGCAGCACCTGCCGGGCCCCTGGCGTGTACGCCCACCAGATCTCGTGGCCGTGGGTCGTGGCCACGATGCGCCGGGCCCCGGCACGCCGCAGCGTGGGTGCCATGGCCGCCAGCGGCGCGGCCGCGCCGAACCAGACGCGGTCGCAGCCGAAGGCCCGCATGATCTCGACGGCGCGCCTACCGACCCGACGGGTCGGCAGCAGGGTGCGGCTGCGGTCCCGTATCACCGGGAACGGCAGCGTCGCGTCGAACTCCCTGTGTCCCGGCTCGCTCGACGTGTAGACGACGACATCGTCGTCCGGCACGCGTGTCGCCATCGCGTGGACGAACGTCTCGATACCTCCCTGCCGGGGTGGAAAGTCGTTGGTGATGACCAGAGTGGTCCCCATGGGCGTCGGCACAGCCTTCGGTCGTGGGCGGTCAGGTCGTGAACAGGTAGTTGCGGCAGTCGTCACTGACATGCGGGGCATGGATCCAGCGGCCGGCCTGCCAGCGGTGCGGCCGGTAGCCGTAGTCCCGAAGGCGCCGCAGGACCTCCGGGGGCCGGGCGCCGTACTTGCGCAGATGCCTGTCCTCGACCTCGAGCAACAGCGGGGGCCGATGAGTCGACAGGGTCTGGTGCGCACCGTCGAGGACACCGAGTTCGGCTCCTTCGACGTCGGCCTTCACGAAACCGACCTTCTCGATCGCCTCGCTCCGCACGAGCTCGTCCAGGGTGCGCAGCGGTGCGGGCACCGGGCGGGACGTAGGGAACTCCACGTTCGGTCCCGGACCGGTGGCCCCCTCGACGAGATAGGCACGGCCGTGGACGGGAAGCCCCCATCTGCGGGGCAGGCTCAGTTCGCCATGGCCCGTGTGGGCACCGAGAGCGCTTCGATGGACGGTGACGTTGCCGCAGCCCAGGATGCGCGAGGCGGCACGGAGCCAGCGGGCCGGGCCGGGCAGCGGCTCAATGCTGTGCACCCGCCCCGCAGGGCCGACGAGCGCCGACAACACCCAGGTGTAGAGACCGTATTCGGCACCGACGTCCACGCACACATCTCCTGGCCCTACGAACTCCGCGACGCCGGCCACCTCGTCCTCGACACAGGACATACGGCGTGCCGACCAGGTGAGCGCCGCAGCCGCACCGGACACGCGCCGCGCACCGGACACCGACGCACCTCCGCGCCCCTCGCCGCGTCCCGGACCGAACCGGCGCACGGTCACCGGCTTTCACCCCCGGGCACGGAGCCGACGGCGACAGCACCGGGGAGATGTGCGACGCCCACGGGAGGAGCGTCCGCGTCGGGCCGCGGGCGGACCGTCTCGCGCCGGACCACCCTCGACGGGCGCTGCGGCGCGGCCTGTCGGGCCCACACCACGAGGACGATCGGCAGCGCGAGATAGCCGAACCGGCCGGCTGGAGCCAGCAGGAAACCGACGCACAGGCCGATCGCAAGACGCTGTGCGGCGGAGGCCAGCCCGGTCGGTGGCCGCAGCAGTAGCGAGGCACCGACGGCGAGCGCGCCGAGCAGGAGCAGTCCGACCGCCAGGTACCAGCCGACCGGTCCCAGCTCCGCGAGCAGGTGGCCGGGAAGCGGGCTGTCCGCCGGAGTCACCGCATCTGCCCGTCCGGTGGGGAAGGCCAGCACCTGCTGGACCATCGGCTGAGGCGACAGGACCGCACTGGGCACAACCAGCAGCAGGGCCCCGACCGAGGCCACGACCGCGCAGCGCACCGCCGCCCGCCTCCCATGGGCCCATCCGAGGAACGCGACGGCGACGGCGACCGCGGGCAACGCCGTCCACTTCAGCGAGCAGGCCGCGGCCAGCGCCAGCCCTGTGGCCACCGGCCGCCCTCGCGCGGCGCAGGCCAGCGCCAGGCACAACAGTCCGGTCAGGGGGAGGTCCACGCCGCTGACGCACAACGGCAGGGCGACCGGGGGTGACGCGATCAGCGCCGCGAGCGCCGCCCTGTACGAAAGGCGGCCGTCCCCGGCAGGCCGGCCCGCATCAGGCGTGTTGAGCACCCGGCGGCCTCCCTCGAGGCCGATGAGGAAGACAAAGGCGCACCACAGGCGTGCGTCGCCCAGGAGGCGCAGCGCCCAGTGATCCGCGCCGAGCAGGGCGCGCGGCATCCCGAGCAGGGCCATGCCCGGCAGATACGGCGTGTAGTCGGCGACCTCGTGCGGATCCTCCAGGTAGGGCGTGCCCTGATGCAGCATCAGGACGCCGGAGCGCTCGATGACGCCCACCTCGCTCTGCTGGGTGCCCGTCAACACGAGGTAGACCAGCGGCACTACGACCGCTCCCACGAGCGCGCACAGCAGCGAGGCCGTACGGGCGCGGGGCCACTGCAGCCGAGCGGCCACGATCGCCGCACACACATACCCGATCCCCGCGCTCAAGCCCCAGGCGCGGTGCGTCGGGAGGTGCGAGACCAGAGGAAAACCCAGTGCCCATACGGCAGCCAGGCACCATCCGGCGACCCACCAGGGTCGGGGCCTCCACTGGCGGCGGACGGTGAGCGCCCGTCCCGCAACCGTCTTCTCAAGCCGGTGAACCATCACGCGGTCAATTGCAGCCCCGTTGCCCATCAAGGTCATGACAGCTAGGTCGAGACCTCGTCTTCCGGTTCTCCCTACCTGGCCGCCGCCGGCGGTCAGTCCTGCCGCCCGAGAACTGCCTCGCCGAGGTGGGTCAGGCGATGCAGCATTCGGTTGTCCCGGCGCTCCACCGCGACCAGTCCGGACCTGCGCAGGACAGCCAGATGTTTGCTGACGGAGGGGTGAGAGAGGTCGAGACGGCGCGAGATCTCCCCGATGGAGACCGGCGATCGTAAGGATTGCAGGACGTTCGCGCGTGTGTGGCCGAGGAGTTCGCTCAGAGCAGCGGTCCGGTCCTCTTCCTGTTGCTGCCAGAGTCCGGCCGCGGAGTCGGTGGTGGGCGGGACGTTGTAGACGAGGACGGGAGCGCCCTGCCCGCCCGTCTCCGTGTCGAGGACCATCGGGGCAGGCGCGAACAGCGACGGGGCGATGACCAGTCCCTCCCCGAGGAGATCGGCGCTCCGCCCTTCCTGCTCGTTGTCCACCTGGAGGAGCGGGGCGCGCCAACTGATCGAAGGATGCAGCTCGTTGAGAACGCTGTCCACACCGCCGGAGAGGATGGCGCGGCCGCGCTCCTCACGTTCCAGTTCGAGGTAGTTCCGTATGCGCCCCCAGAAGGGCGCTATGGCTGCCGAGCTGAAGCGGCGTGCATCAGCGTGCGGTGCCGCCCCCGGCGCCCGTCGCGGAAAGCCGGCACCCGGCGCGCCGGGGGTGCTTGCGCGGCGCAGTCTTCTGCGCACCTTCATGCGCCATTCCACGAACTCGTCCGGCCGCGCGTCCGCGTATCTGAGCGCGGCGAACCGGCCTTCGAGGTCCGGTCCGAGGGAGCCGACGAAGCGGATGCGAGAAAGGTCCTCGACCGTGAGGTGCAGGCAGACCAAGGCGTTGTCTCCTCGACTCGACTTTGCGGTTCGTGGGTCATGTGGTGTCGTAGGCGCCGGCTGCGGCCCACTCGTGTGGGACGGCACTGATCCGCCAGGGGCGCGCCGGGCTGGACCGACCGCGGAAAACCGAGTGGGGGCGGTGATGGCGCGCTGCGGAGCCGGGGGACGACGTGGCGGGGCTGCTCCGCTATCTCTGCGTTCTTGTTCGCACCGAATCAATTGGTGGCGCGGATGTCATCCCTGTGACCCCCTTGTGTTTTTTCTTCACGGCACCGGTGCGGCGCCGGACGTACCACGAAGGGCTCTCGGCAGGTCACCACAGCGTCATGTCCGCCGGTGGTCAGCCGGCGATACGTGCAACCGAAGGCCGACGCAAGCATTCGGGACCGTAGTCAGCGGATGAAAGTGTGTCAACTGATCCGCTGGCGCTCCCTGGCGCTCCCTGGCGCCATCTTCGGCCCGAACACCTCCCCCACCCACTCACCCTGCGCGGTACAGGACAAGATTGAGCCAAAATCGGCCGAGTGGCCGGACGAGAGTGTCCAAGGCCGCAGGCGGACGCTTAGGTTGAGCGGGCGGACGCTCAGGTTGAGTGGGACACCCTGTCCGCTGTACGCAGGAGAGTTTCTCGCCCGGGAGTTGGAGACTTGGCCAGTAGCACCAGTGCCGACAACGGAATGACAGGACCGTCTTCCCTGGCCCGACGGCTTGAAGACATCGTCAATGCCTACTACCGGGGCAACCGGCCTCCCTATAGCAAGATCGCCGAGGAAATCCGCGAGAGCACAGGGCGTACGTTCTCGGCCACCTATCTCTGGGAATTGGCGACGGGGCGGAAGCGGAACGTGACCCGCGACCATCTCCGCGTACTGGCAGAGCATTTCGGCGTCACACCGGACTACTTCACCGACGAGGACGTCTCCGAGAGGGTGCGGCGCCAGATGGAGTTCGCCGTTGCCCTGGGGAACAGCAAGGTACGTACGCTGGCCTTCCGCGCCGACGGACTGTCGGACGCGGGGCTCGACGCCCTACTCGCCCTCGTGAACGCGATGTCCGACGAGTCCGACACGGGGGGACGTCACAACCGTTCCGGCCGGAGGAGCCCTGCGGACGGTCGGGGCAGCAACGGCCAGTGAGAGCAAGCCAGTGAGAGCAAGAGGGACTACGCCCGCTCATGCAAGCACCCAGGCGCCTTTCACCGTTTCCTCTTCCGGGGACGGGGGTGACAGCAGGTGAGGAGAACGGGCGAGTATGCAGAGTTGCAGCGGAAATGCGCAGCGATCCTGCGTGATCTCGGAGTGCACCGGTCACTTTCCTTCGACGCGGTCCGTGAGCGGGTGGAGGAACTCAGGGGCCGTCCACTCGTGCTGAAGGAGTTACCCGAGCAGGCAGCGGTCGCCGGAGCCTGCGGTCTCTGGCTGGGTACCGACGACGCCGATTTCGTCTTCTACGAAGCCCGGACCGCGCCCCTCCACCGAGAACACATAATCCTGCACGAGATCGGCCATGTGCTGTGCGACCACCACCGGGGCATCACGGTCCGGGGTGAGGAGCTGACCGGTCAGCTCCTCAGCGGTCTTCAGCCCCATCTCGTCAAGCGGCTGATGGCACGGACCAGTTACACGACCGCCGAGGAACAAGAAGCCGAGATGATCGCCAGCCTGATACAGAGCGCCGGGAAGACCGGCCCGGTGGCCGGCCCTCTGGGACGACTCGGCGCGTTCTTGGGAGTGACGGTCGATGTCGACGAGTGAGCTGGCGACCCAGGTAGGACTCGGCAGCGTCTTCACCTTGTGGTTCGCCCTCATCTGGCGGGCCCGGCCCGCTCTGCGTCAGCCGCACCAACGAGGCCTGTGGCTCACGGTCCTGGCCGCGACCATCGCCATCACCCTCTTTCAGCCCGTGATCGTCGAATGGCTCACGAACGCCGGACTGGAACTCCGCACGGTTGCTCTGGCCCGCAATGTGATCGGCGTCCTCAGCGCTGGGCTGGTCCTTCTCTTCATGGTCGACTCCACACGTACTCGCCACCTGCGTCTCTGCGTGATGGTGGGGCTGCCGGCCTCCATGGGCTCGCTGCTCATCCTGGGCCTGCTGCGGGTCGATCAGTCGGGCGAGGGAACCGCGTCCGTTCAGGGGCCGGCCGATGCGGCCTCCGCCTACTGGTTGATCCTGATCGTCGCCCATCTGGTCGGTGACGCCGTCGCCCTTGTGGTCTGCTGGTTGTACAGCCTGCGTACCGGAGATCGCGATCTCGTCTGGTCGCTGCGGCTGTTCGCGATGGGGAGCGTCCTCGCGGTCGTGTTCTGGTGCGGCTATCTCTGGCACCTGTACGGCGGCAGCCCCGGCATGCTCCCCTACCTGTCACTGATCATGGGCGTCCACGGCTTCATCCGGGCGGCATCACTGCTGGTCCCTACCGCGACCGCCCTCGTTCGGTCGTGGACTGCTCTGCGGACCACCTGGCTCTTGTGGCCGCTGTGGCGCGATCTCGTGAAGGCGGTGCCCCAAGTGGCGCTCGCCAGGCCACAGCGGACCAGGCTCCAGGAGGTGCTGCGACCGCGTTCCCCGCTGGCACTGCAGGCGCACAGGCAGACCATCGAGACGTATGACGCGTTCCTGGATCTGCAGCGATACGTCCAGCCCGGCGCCTACGAGGAGGCGCACCGGCACGCCCGGCGGGCCGGGGTGCGAGCCGATCGTCTCGCCGCAGCCGCAGTCGCCGGTGTGCTGGGGCAGGCCCGGCGCGCCAAGCTCGTCGGTGCATCGCCGTCCGCCCCCTGTCCCCTGCCGGGTGTGGTTCACGGCAGCCCGGCGACCTTACTGGGGATCGCCCGGATGTGGCCGTCCATGGCCGACGCACTCCCCTGCCACGACCGGCTCTCTCCGGCCCAGCAGCCCTGACGCCAGACTGGTCAACAGGCATATCAGGCCGGAGAGTTGCAGGCGCAGCGGTGTTCACCGAGGAGTGTCAGGAGACCTCGTCACGGCGTGGCGCCACATGGAAGTCGAACGCGAGCGTCCCGGGATCAATGGCCGTCGCCCCGCCATCGACGGTGAGCACGGCACCATTGACATACGACGCTGCCGGGGACAGCAGCCAGCCGATCGCCTCCGCGATCTCCCGCGGCTCACCCGGCCGGCCCAGGGGCAGGAGCCTGGTCACCTCCTCATAGGCGTTCGCCACGCCGTCTCCCTGGAGGTCCGCTTCCGCGGCGAAGCGCGCCATGCGCCGGTCGGCCATCTCGCTCTTCACCCAGCTCGGGCACACGATGTTGGCCCGCACTCCCTGACGCCCGTAATCGACGGCGACGGAACGGCAGAGCTGGAGCAAGGCTGCCTTGGACGTGGCGTACGGGACGTTGCTCGTGCCGTTGCGCAGCGCGGACACCGAAGCGACGGCGACGACCGCCCCGCTCGCCTCCAGCA
The DNA here is from genome assembly GCF_004028635.1 of Streptomyces cyaneus. GTDB lineage: Bacteria > Actinomycetota > Actinomycetes > Streptomycetales > Streptomycetaceae > Streptomyces > Streptomyces cyaneus. The sequence goes on from NZ_RQJW01000003.1 coordinate 1,206,096, forward strand.
GGTGCGGGATCGCTGCGCGCAGGAGCAGCAGCGGGCCGGTGACGTTGGTACGCATCACCTCGTCCCAGTCCTCCAGCGACAAGTCGCCTACGGTTCCACCGCGCCCGATACCCGCATTCAGCACAAGCCCGTCGAGTCGTCCATACGCGGCCAGGGCTGCTCGGACGAGACCGTCGGCGGCGTCGGGGTCCCCCACATCGGACGGATACGCGAGTGCCCCGGTCTCCCGTTCGAGACGCCGCAATGGTTCGCTCCGCCGGCCGGAGGCAACCACGTGGTGCCCTTCCTCGCGCAGCAGGCGTACGACGGCCTCCCCAATGCCCGTACCTCCACCGGTCACGATGACAACTCGCTTGTCCGTCACTACTGTTCTGGCTCCTTCGGGATCACAAGGTGGATCCGAGCCTAGAACCCATTGATCCATTGCTGACGACTTTGAGACAAGGCACGACCTCGAGGGTTCGCGATCAGCCGTGGGAATCCAGGCCGTTGCGCTTGAGTGCCGCTCGGATCTGGCTGAGCCACTCTCTGCCCAGTCGGCGCCCGTTGGGGAGTTGGTCGCCTCGATCCCAGCGCCACGTTGTGATCATCGCCAGCACGAGGATCCGGCAGTCGCGCAGCAAGTCCTGATCGACACCCGGATAGTGCTCGCTGACTTCTTCGGGCGCATGGGCGAGGTCGAATTCGACGGGCCCACGGCAACATGTCTCAAGGTCGATGAACAGCAGCCCGTTCCTCGTGGTGAGCACGTTGCCCGGGTGCGGCTCGCCGTGCAGCAGCTGCTCGGCGCCGCCGCGCTCGGCGATCACTCGCCTCAGCCTTCGCAACGTGTCGCCGAGCAGCTCCCGGTCCGCGTCGGCCAGCGCCGGAGTACGGTCGCGGTTCGCCAGGAGTTGTTGAGCCTGCTCGACTCGATCCGTGAAGTGCGGCGTCGGGACATCGAGCCCTCGCATGCCGGCATGCAGCCGCCCGAGCGCATGGGCGTAGTCGGCTGGTGAGACCTCTTGCGGTGTCACAGGGTCGTAGTATGTCCATAGCGTGACCACGAAGCCGTCACGCTCATGGACGCCCGGCTCCACCCGAGGCTGGAGAGCGGCCACCGGGCACCCGGATTCGGCGAGCCGCTGAGCAAGGTCGACTTCGAACTGTGCGACCTGATGTGCCACAGGTGCCACCCGGGCCAGGACGTCGCAAGGCAGCAGACGCAAAGTGAGCTTGTTCGAGTCATGGAGAACGACCGCGTCGTCGACTGTCAGGCCAAGGGATGAGGCCGTCGCCATGGCCGCGGCCACCGCACGTGGGAGCTCCGACACCTGCATCGTCGCCTGGCCCCTCCCCCTCGATCGCCGCCACAACCCTTCCAGCGGTGCAAACCTGCGCACCGTACCAAGACCTTCGGGTAGGTCCTCGTGGTACTGGGCCAGGCGGTCCCGCAGCTCCTCATTCGGCTCGGACGACGGCAGTTGCCGCCACTCCTGCCACCGGTCCGGGAACGAGAACCGCTCCAGGTACGCCGCCGTGCGCGCCACGTCCGGCGGGTCGAGCGCCACCTGGCCGGGGCCGCCGCCGGGGTCCCGTATGTGTCGGCCACCGAAAACGGGGAGTTCTCCGTCGCCACCCGGCGCCGACCGGGGCCAGTAAAGGTCGTTCAGCTGGAAGAAGCCGGTCTCCAGCCATACTGCCGCCCGGAGGATTCCAGCCCTTGAAAGTAGATCCACATACTCACGCCCGGCAAGCTACCCGACACCGGGTGGGCCCGGGGTTCGTGCTCCCCCGGGCCCGCGCACCGCTTACTTCAGGTAGGGACCGTCGGTCCCGATCTTGCCGGGGCCGTTCAGCACGTACACCCTCAGGTTGCCCTTGCCCGGCGCTGTCACGGAGAGCGTGCCGTTGGAGACGGACTTCACGTCGCCGGTGACGGCGTCCCGGTAGGTGCCGTTCGGGATGCCGGTGTAGGTCGCGCCGTCGGTGACCGTGACGAGCGCGAAGCTGTCGGTGTCGCCGCTGGTGTAGCGGCGCTTGAACGCCATCGAGCCGCTGATGCCGCCGGTCGAGTACTGGCCCATCTGGAGGGCAGGGACGGAACGGCGGATCTGGTTCAGGCGCTGGAGGTGCTTCGCGAGCGGCTGCGCCAGGGTGGTGGCGACCTCGCCGGTTGCCGAGTCCGCGGTGCCGAACGCCGAGGCCGTGACGGTGCCTTGAAGGTGGTCGCCGTAGTACGCGCGGCCCGTGGACGCCAGGGGGCAGGTCGGCCCGCAGTCGATCTGCTTGCCCTTCTGGAACTCGATCTCCGAGCCGTAGTACAGGGTCGGGATGCCGCGGAACGTCCACATCAGCGCCATGTTCTCGGCCCAGGCGTCGGTACCGCCGGTGTAGCGGGTGCTCGACTTGTTGGGGCCGTAGTCGTGGCTGTCGACGTAGACGACGTTGTACGTGGCGTCGTTGACGCTGTCGTCGGAGTCCTTGCCGTTGCTGAAGGCGTTCTGCGCCTCGCTGAAGTTCATGTGCATGCGCATGTCGATGACGTTCATGCCGGAGAACTGGCTGCGATCCGGGGTGTGGTAGCTGTTGCCGTTCAGGAAGGCGTTGGTCGATGTCGGCTGGTTGCCGGTGCCTAGGTTGTTCTCGTAGTTGAACTGCTCGATGGCCGCCGTCTCGTCGTCGGCGCTGTATTCCTTGCGTTCCTTCCAGGTGAAGAACTGCGCGGAGTGGTTCACGGATCCGCGGTTCCACTTGTCGTTGACGAAGGCGCCGACCTCGCCGAAGACGAAGAAGTTCTGGGCCGCCGTGGTGCCGAACTTCTGGGTCACGCGGTCGTGGATCGCGGGCAGGAAGCGGCGGTTCCAGGTCACCCGCGGAATGTGTACGGCGGTGTCGATACGGAAGCCGTCCACGCCCATGTCGATGTACTTGTTGTAGGCGCCGATCAGATAGTTCTGCACGGGCGTCGACTCGGTGTTGAAGTCGGCGAGGTCCTCGTGCAGCCAGCAGGAGCGGGAGTCCTCGCCCTCCCAGTTGCCGATCCAGCACTGGTGGTAGTACGCCTTCGGGAACATGCCCGAAGTGGGGCTCGGCCACTGGCAGTTGTAGAGCGTGTAGCCCTCGGCGCTCTTGCCGCCGGTCGGCTTGCCCCAGTTGACGCAGGTGTTGCCGGTGGGTTCGGTGGTGGACCACAGGTCGCCGTTGTAGTACGACTTCCCGGACTTGGGCTCGACGGTCAGGCCGTCGTACTCGAAGCCCTCGTTCTTCTCGTCGTAGTACCAGCTCCACTGGGAGTCGCGAACGCCGTACACGGTGGGCGTGTACAGGCCCTTGGCGCCCCAGCGGGAGCTGTGGTTGTAGACGACGTCCTGGTAGATCTTCATGCCCTTGGCGTGGGCAGCGTTGATGAGGTCCTGGTAGGTGGCGCCGGCCGACTCCAGGCGCGGGTCGACCTTGTAGAAGTCGTAGCCGTGGTAGCCGTGGTAGTCGTAGTCCGAGCGGTTGAGGACGACCGGGGTGATCCAGACCGCGGAGAAGCCGAGCGCTTTGATGTAGTCGAGCTTGTCGACCAGGCCCTTGAAGTCACCCCGGAACATGGGGTCGTTGTTCGCCGCGTTGCCGGACTTGGTGTGCTGGCTGCCGCCGCGGTTGTTGGAGCTGTCACCGTCGTGGAAACGGGCGGTGAGAACGAAGTAGATGGGGTCCTTGCGGGGGTCGGTGCCGAGCGGGGTGCCGGCGGCCGGGGCGGGGGCCTTCTCACTGGTCGTCGCGGTCGCCTCGGCGGAGGCGGGTGAGGTGTTCCCGGCGGCGTCGACGGCCTTCACGGTGTAGGTGTAGGCCGTTTTCTCCTCAAGTCCCGTGTCGGAGTGGACGGTTGAGCCTACGTCCGTGACGACGGTGCCCTTGGTTCCGCCGGTGCGTGTGACCTGGTACTTGGTCACGCCCTTGTTGTCGTTGGCGGCGTCCCAGCTCACCACGATCGACGTGTTGGTGGCGCTCGCGGTGACCTTGGCCGGGGCGGTGGGCGCCTCGGTGTCGGGCTCCTCGGCGCCGCAGGGGTTGGTGGCGCCGGTGGTGACCGTCTTGTCCTTCACGGTCGTGGTGCCGGTCGGGATCGTGTAGTCGGCGCTGTTGTTGTTGTCCCAGACGCCGTTGCCGTTGTTGAACGCGGCCTTCAGCGAGGTGGCGGTGCCGATGTCGAGGGTCTTCTTCCACCAGCCGGTGCAGGCGGACTCCATGCCGACGCCGGGCACGGTCGTCCACGATCCGCCGGTGAGCGCGTAGTGGATGTTGGCGGTGGTCCAGCCGGAAGTCGCGGTCGAGTAGTAGACGGTGGCCTGGTTGCCGGTGCCCGTGCCGGTGTCGGCGCACGGGTCGCTGTGGGCGATCACACCGTCCTTGACCGTGATGGTGCCGGTGCCCAGCGCGTAGTTGTTCCCGCCGTTGTTGTCCCAGGTGCCGCTGCCGTTGTTGAAGGTGGCCTGCAGCCCGGCGGCCGAGCCGAGGTCGACGGTCTTCTTCACCCAGTCCGTGCAGGCGCTCTCCATCCGCACGCCGGGGACGGTCGTCCAGGCCCCGCCGTCCGGTGCGTAGTGCAGATACGTCGACGACCAGTTCTTGGTCTTCGTGTAGAAGAAGACCGTCGCCGTGTTGGCCGTGTCGGCCGTATCGGCCACCGGCTGAAGTGGCGGCGCCGGCTCTACGACCGGTGTTGTGGACAGCAGCCCGAGCAGCCCGGTCGCCACCACGAACGCCACGAGGGGGCTTCGTGGGCGGCGCGGAGGTGCAGATCTCATGGCCACTCCAATACGGGGCGGATCCCGGGCGGTTCACGCGTCCCTGCAAAACCAACCGGAAAGTTCCTGAAAGGGCTTGCAGCGCGGAAGCTACAGGGACATGACAGCCACGTAAAGGGTTCTGCACAGGGGATCAGCAAGGGCGAAGTCACGCCCTTTGCCAGGTGAAGGTGAATCATCTCGGGCTGCCCGGCCTGCCCGGCCTCCCGCTTACCGAAGGGGGCCTTTCACCGAAGGGCCTTCTCCAGCAGCGTGAAGGACTTGGGCGCCCCGCCCGGCTGCGGCTTGCCCTCCTTGTGGCCCACGACGCGGTAACCGGCGTCGCGGTAATAGGCGTTGAGCTGTTCGTTACCGGCCAAGCAGTCCAAGCGCACGCACGTACGTCCCGCCGCGGCCACCCGGCGTTCCGCGGCCCTCAGCAGCTGCAGCCCCCTCCCGGGCGCGGCGGTGCGACGGTCGACCATGAGCCTGTGCACGTATCCGGCCACGGGCGGCTGCGGGCCCCAAGCGGCCTCGTCCTCCCACCACAACTCCCAGGCGCCGGCGATGCGCCCGCCGACCTCCGCGAGCCAGACCTCACCATGCTCCATGACCTGGCGGAAATGACCCTCGGTCAACTCCCCCGGCCGCCACTGCCCGGTGATACCCCGGGCCAGCATCCAGCGGGCCGCGTCGTCACGGAGGCGGACGAGGGACGCCAGATCGGCTTCAGCGGCCGGTCGGACGCGTAGATCATTCACCTGGCGATCCTCGCACATCCGTCCCGTCGCGGTCCGTGTCATCGGGCGGCACTCCGCCGAGCCAACGGCTGGTCGATCGGCGGCCCCGGACGCGGATGAACCGCCTTTCCCTGGTGGCAAGTTCGGCCCACGGCGGCTCGAACTCCGGGTAGTCCAGCGGTCGGCCGGCCGCCCGGCCGCCGAGCCCGCGACGCCCATGCCGGCCAGCGACGCCCATGCCGGCCGGCCATGCCGTCATATGTGTGGCGGACCGGGGCCATAGTCGAACGCGCGATCGATCGCCACCCGGAATCCCCCCGGTATCCCGCGCATGGGCCGTGACCCCCGTGGCACCCGGTCATTCATGAGCACGATCAGAACACCCGGCACACAGCGGGAACGAGCCGTCACCGCCGTCTTCACCTGGCAGGTACGGCCCGGCCGGGAGGACCAGTTCGAGGAGTGGACGCACGGCGTCACACGGACCGCCTCGAAGTTCCCGGGCAGCGAGGGTGTCGTCTGGGTACGGCCCGAGGAAGGGCACCTGTTCCATGCCATCGCGCATTTCAGCGACCCGGAGCGACTGAAGGCATGGCTGGCCTCCCCCGAGCGAGCGGAATGGCACCGGCGGATCGCCGACATCGCGACCGAGGTCAGTAGCGAGCGGCAGTCCACGTCCGGCATGGAGACCTGGTTCAGCCTGCCGGGCACGACCGTGCACTCCCCACCCCGCTGGAAAATGGCTCTGACCACTCTCCTGGCCGCCTACCCCCTCGTGCTCCTGCTGCAATGGCTGGTCGTGCCCGCGACCGCAGACTGGCCTCTGCCGCTGCGCGCCGCAGTCTTCCCGGCCGTACTCCTGCCGTCCCTGACCTACCTGATCATGCCGTCGCTCAGCCGACTGCTCAGATTGTGGCTGTATCGTCCGCCGACCTGACACGACAACCGTGGGTCATGGGGAGGTTCCTGGTCGAGGCCCTCTCACACCGCACCCCCTACAGGCCCGGCTTGACGGTCTTCATCGTGAAGTGCGAGGTGACGTTCTTGATCCGGGGGATCGTCATGACCCGCTGACTGAGGAACGCCTCGTAGGCCGGCAGATCCGCGACAGCCACGCGGACGAAATAGTCGGGGCTGCCGAACAGCCTCCGCAACTCCAGCACTTCTTCCGTCTGCGCCAGGGTCTTCTCGAAGCGCTCCACCGTCTCCGCGTCCTGCGCCTCAAGGCTGAGGTCGATCAGGACCTCGAAGGAACGGCCCACGGAGGCCGGGTCGATCACGGCCCGGTAGCCGCGGATGACACCGTCGGCCTCCAGCCGCTGCACCCGGCGCAGACATGGCCCGGTGGTCAGCCCGACCCGCTGGGCCAGTTCCACGTTGGTCAGCCGCCCGTCCCGCTCCAGCTCGGCAATGATTGCCATGTCGATCGCGTCCACAGTCAGAATATTGCTGGATGAGGGCTGGGCACCGCAATATTCGCAACCATCTGTCACGGCTTTTACGAGACGATGGACCCGTGCGACAAGACGTACTTCCCCACTGGGCCGCTCCCACCCCAACCACCCCGACCACCCGCCGAATACAGATCGCCCAGGGCATCCGCGACTCCTTCTCCGCCGGTCTGGGCATCTTCCCGCTCGGCATCGCCCTCGGCCTGCTGATCATCCAGGCCGGGCTGCCCTGGTGGCTCGCCCCGGCCCTGTCCCTGGCCGCGTTCGCCGGCTCGCTTGAGCTGCTGCTGGTGGGCATGGTGGCCACCAGCGCACCGCTCGCCGCGGTCGCTCTGACCGTCCTCGTGGTCAACTTCCGGCACGTCTTCTACGCCTTCTCGTTCCCGCTCCACCTGGTCAAGCACCCGGTGGCCAGGGCGTACGCCGTCTACGCCATGATCGACGAGGCGTACGCCGTCAACGCCTCCCTGCCCGAGCACGAGCGCTCGGCGCCCCGACTGCTGGCCATGCAGATCGCGTGCGAGGCGTACTGGGTCGGCGGCGGACTCGTCGGTGTCGCCCTCGGCGCGGCTCTGCCGGCTCCCATCAAGGGCTTGGAGTTCGCCCTGTGCGCCCTGTTCATCGTGCTCACCCTGGACGCGTTCCGCTCCCGCAAGGAGCTTCCGTCCCTGCTGCTGGCGGGCGCGAGCGTGGCGGTCGCACTGATCCTCACCCCGGGCATGGCCATGTTCACCGCACTGCTGCTGTTCGTCGGCCTGCTCCTGCCCCGCCATGCCGTCACCGCCCGCCGCACAGTCCAGGAGGCCGCCGGTGCCTAGCACTTCGTATCTCGTCGCCGTCCTGGCGATCGTCTTCAGCATCACGCTCGCCCTGCGCGCCGTCCCCTTCGCCGTGCTGGGCCGACTGCGCGGCTCGGCGATCGTGCGGCGACTGGCGGTGTGGATGCCGGTCGGCATCCTCGCCATCCTCGCCGTGACCGCCCTGCACGGCACGGTCACGGCCGACGTACACGGCACCTGGTACGCGCTGCTCGCCGTCGCCGTCACGGCCGGCGTCCACCTGGCCTTCGGGCGGCGCACCATCCTCAGCGTGGGCGCGGGCACGGCCGTGTACGTCGTCCTGCTCAACGCCCTCTGAACCCCCGACCGGCGAACCCGCGCAACCGCCTCGACTCCCTCACTCCCTCAGCTCCATCGACTCCTTCCACTCCCTCAACTCCCGCAGGAGCGACATCCGTTGACCCCCGACAGCTACTACGAACTCATCGACGACCACCGCTACAAGCCGACGATCCACGCGGGCGGAGCCTGGAGCACGGACGAGCAGCACTTCAGTCCGCTGGGCGGGCTCGTCGCGCACGCCATCGACCGTCACCGGGCCGCCCGGCCGGACGACGGCCTGGTTCTGTCCCGGATCAGCTACGACATCCTCGGCCGCCTCGCCCTCGACGAGTGCGAGATCGAGGTGGAGACCGTCCGGCCCGGGCGGACCATCGAACTCCTCGAAGCGGTCGTACGGATCGCCGACCGCCCGGTCGTCCGGGCCCGCGCATGGTTCCTGTCCGGCCACGACACCTCCGCGGTGGCGGGCGGCTCCGACGACCGTCTCACCTCGCCGGAATCACTCGCCTCGTGGCCGATGTCCGAGGTGTGGCCCGGCGGTTACATAGCCTCTCTGGACGTCCGACCCGTCACACCGCCCCGGCCGGGCCGGGCGACCGTCTGGCTCTCCACGCCGCTGGATCTGGTCGCCGGCGTTCCCGTCAGCCCGCTCGCGTCGTATCTCGCCCTGGTCGACACGGCCAACGGCATCGCCGTCCGGCAGCCGCCCACCGCGTGGATCTTCCCCAACGTCGACCTGACCGTCCACCTTCACCGTCGGCCACGAGGCGCCTGGACCGGACTGGACACCACCGTCACCTTCGGGCCTTCCGGCCAGGGCCTCACCAGCACGGTCCTGCACGACGTCGACGGCCCGGTCGGCCATGCCCAGCAGATCCTCACGGTCCGACCCGCGTCGGGGGCATGAGGGGCTCGACGACGAGCCGACAGCCGCCTGGACCAACCAGCCAGGCCGCCGCCACACCCGTACAAATATGCCAAAATCACCTATACGCGTCAGAGGAGAATCCCCGTGAGCAGCTCCGCCGACAAGGTCGACTACGACGACATGCGGCTCGACCGCACAGGTCAGGCCGAGGCTTTCGACGCCCTCGGTGAGCGCTATGACGAGGCCTTTCCGCACAAGGAAGGGCAGGTCGCGTCCGCCGAGTGGCTCGGGGCGTCCCTGGCGGCCGGGTCCCGCGTGCTGGATCTGGGGTGCGGCACCGGGACCCCGACGGCGCGCCAGTTGGCGGAGGCGGGCTTCGAGGTCGTCGGTGTCGATCTGTCGGACGGGATGGTCTCGCTGGCCCGCCAGCAGGTGCCTGCCGGGGAGTTCCATCGGGCGGACATCGCGGATCTGCGGCCCGGAGGCCCTTTGGACCTCGGCCGCTTCGACGCGGTGGCGGCCTTCTTCTCGCTGCTCATGCTCCCGCGCGCCGAGATCCCGCTCGCGCTGCGAACCGTCCACCACCTGCTGGTTCCCGGCGGTCTGTTCGCGCTGTCGATGGTGGAGGCCGATGTGGACGACTTCTCGATCCCGTTCATCGGCGAGAACATCCGTGTCTCCGGCTATCTGAGGGACGAGCTGCGTGACGTCGTCGAGGGGGCCGGCTTCGAGATCACCGACGAGTCCTCGTACACGTACGCTCCGGCAACCGCGGACGTCCAGCCCGAGGTGCAGATCTTCCTGCGCTGCCGACGGCGCCCGGCTGACGACTCCTGATCCGCCCGCTCCGGCGCGGGCCCGCACGGCGGGAAGGACACGCATGACGAAGCGGCTCGGGGCCGACAAAGGCACCGGCAGGAAGGCGGCCGGCGCGCAGCAGCACGCCGCGCTCCCGCATCGGCCGCCCCAGTCGCAGCCCCCCGCTCCGTCGCCCCTGTCCAGGCCCAGCGGCCGTGCCGACGAGGCTCGGGACCTGTCGCAGTCACAAGCTCGTTCCGGTTCGGACGACAGTGCCCCGGCGATGCTCCTGACGGCCGCGGGAGCCCCTGCCGGCGGGCTGGAAGATCCACGGCGCGACGGACCAGACGTCGGCGACGGACCGGGCGACCGCCACGGGCCGGAGGTCCCTACCGGGCCGGATGCCCCCGCCGGGCCGGACGTCCGCGACAGGTCGGACGTCATCGAGCCGCAGACCGACAGGCTCCGCTATCTCGACGCGGCGACCAGGCAGATCGCCCGCGGTATGAACCTCGACGAGACGTTGTACGAGCTGTGCCGCGCGGCCGTCCCGGCCTTCGCCGACACTGCCTTCATCCATCTGTACGATCCGCTGCCGGTCGGCGACGAGGTCGCCGCCGCTCCCGGCGTCCTGCGGCTGCACACCACGGACCGCGTCTCCGCGCAGGGCCCGACCACCCCCGCCGCCGCCCCTGGCTTCCCGGACCCCCCGGGCTCCGAGCGGCCCGTGCAGGCGGCGGAAGTCGTACCCCCGAGCGCCGACGGTCAGCTCGCCAAGTTGCTGGAGGACGGGCGGCCGGTGCTCGGGAACACCGCGGGCGTCGTCTCCACCGCGGCCGAACTGCTGGGCGCCACGAACACTCCGCAAACCATGCCGCCGGGGCAACGGCTGATCATCGCCCCGCTGCACGGCCGCCACCATGCCCTGGGCAGCGTCGTCCTCCTCCGCGGACCCGGCCGGCCCGACTTCACCGGCGACGACATCCTCGTGGCCTCCCAGCTCGCCACCCACACCGCTCTCGCGATCGACAAGGCGATGCTGTTCGCGCGCGAGGCGTCCGTCGCGGACACGCTGCAGCGCACGATGCTCCCGCCGTCACTGCCCGAGCCTCCCGGAGTCCAGCTGGCCAGCCGGTATCTTCCGGCCTCGCGGACCGCGCAGGTCGGCGGCGACTGGTACGACGCGATCCCGCTGCCCGGCAACCGCGTCGCCCTCGTCATCGGCGACGTGATGGGCCACTCCATGACATCGGCCGCGATCATGGGCCAGCTGCGCACCACCGTGCAGACCCTGGCCCTGCTCGACCTGCCCCCCGACGAGGTCCTGCACCACTTGGACGAGCAGGCCGGGCGCCTCGGCACCGAGCACACCGCGACCTGCCTCTACGCCATGTACGACCCCGTCCTGCACCGGCTGCTGATCTCCAACGCCGGCCATCTGCCGCCGGTGCTCCTGCATCCCGACGGCCGCGGGGAGATTCTGCAGGTCCCGCCCGGGGCGCCGATCGGCGTGGGCATCGGCGGATTCGAGTCCACCGAGCTGCACGCGCCGGCCGGGGCGACGCTGCTGCTGTACACCGACGGGCTGGTCGAGTCCCGTGACTCGGACGTGCTGACCGGAGTGGAGCGCCTGCGGGCCCGGCTGCAGGCAGCCGCGTCGGGGGCCGCGCCCCCGGTGCTGGAAACACTGTGCGACGAGGCGCTCGGCACCCTGGGGGCCGGAGACCGGGACGACGACATCGCGCTGCTCGCCGCCCGGTTCGAGGGCATCCTCCCGGAGACCGTCGCGTACTGGTACATGGCCCCGCGCCCGAAGACCGCGGGACAGGCCCGTCGGCTGACCCGCAGGACACTCCACCTCTGGGGACTCGACTCCCTGGTGGAGTCCACCGAGCTCCTGGTCAGCGAAGTGGTGGCGAACGCCGTACGCTTCGCCTCCCGGCCGATCACGCTACGACTGCTCTGCACGGACGTCCTGCGCTGCGAGGTCGGCGACGACTCACCGATGGTGCCGAGGATGAGGCACGCCCGACTGAGCGACGAGGGCGGCCGAGGACTGTTCCTGGTCGACCAACTGGCACTGCGCTGGGGAGCGACGAGGGTGAGCACGGGCAAGGTGGTCTGGTTCGAACTGCCGCTGCCCGGCGATCAGGTCCTCGACTGAGACTTCGAACCACGCCGCGGCTGGGCGACGACGACTCCCCCGCACAGCCAAGGCCAGTCATCGCCGAGTCCTACGAACAGAGCCCCGCCCGGTGGAGGACCGCGTGGAGGGCCGCGTGGAGGAACCCCTCCTGGCACGGGATGCTTGAGGGAGTGCGACCTGTGAGGACGGTCGGGAGGTGATGGCGGTGATCGCCGTCAACCCGATGGACGGTGCCTCGGTGCTGGCAACCTTCGGTGCGCTCGGTGTCCTCGTGGTGATCTTCGCGGAGTCGGGCCTGCTGGTCTTCGGCTTCTTCCTGCCCGGTGACACGCTGCTGTTCCCGGCGGGTGTGCTGTGCGCCGGGACCGCCCAGCAGGCACCTCGGCTGGTGCTGTGGCAGGTGCTGCTGGGCGCGGCCGTCGGCGCCCTCGTGGGGGGCCAGGTCGGCTTCCTGCTCGGGAGGCACGGCGGGCGTGCCCTGCTGGCCCGCACCTCGAAACGGGGCGTGCGGGAGACGGTGGCACAGGCGGAGCGGCTCCTGGCTCGCTACGGCTACGGCAAGGCCCTGGTGATCGGTCGTTTCATCCCGATGGTGCGCACCGTCCTGCACCCGGCGGCGGGCGCGCTCGGCGTGCCCACCCGCACCTTCACCGTCTGGCAGATCGTCGGCGGGCTGCTCTGGACGCAGAGCCTCGTCCTGGCCGGATACGCCCTGGGGTCCACCGTCCCCGACGCCGACGACTTCCTGCTGCCGCTGGTCGCCCTTGTGGTCGTGATCTCCCTGCTGCCCCTCCTCCCCATGCTGACCGAGGCACGCCGCGCGAGGCGGGATCGCTGACGTTCGACCTGTCGGACATTGTTCGAAACCTCTTGACGCTGCACCACACCCCGTTTGACACTCTCGCAACACGACGTCACACAGCCGAAACGGCAGGGTGCCCATGGCCGCGGCCCCGCCATGCCTCAGCAGGGACTCCACATGCCGTACATCGCACGCGTCCGTGGTCGCGCGAGACGCCTGGCGGGCCGACTCGCCGGACTGACCGCAGCGTCGCTGCTCCTGGGACTCGCCGCACCGACCGTTCCCGCGCAGGCCGCGGACACGGCCGGACCGGCCGAGATCACCGACGGTCTCGCCCTCTGGTACAAGCTCGACGCCACCTCGGGCAGCACCGTCACCGACGCCTCCGGCAACGGCCGCAACGGCACGGTGGGCGGCGCCGCCGACTGGTCCGGGACCGGCCAGGGGCTCGCCTTCAACGGCTCGGACACCTACATCAAGGTGCCGGACGACGTCATGAAGGGCATGGACGCGATCACCGTGTCGATGGACGTGCGGATCGACTCCGCGCAGTCCACGCCGTACTTCATCTACGGCTTCGGCAACTCCAGCGGCAGCAGCGGCAACGGCTACCTGTTCACCACCGGCAACTCCTACCGGACGTCCATCGCGACCGGCAACTGGTCCACGGAGCAGACCACCCGGCCCGCCGACTCGCACAATCTGACCCGCTCGGTGTGGAAGCACATCACCTACGCCCAGACCGGCGGCACCGGCGTGCTGTACGAGGACGGCGTGGAGGTCGGCCGCAACACCTCGGTCACCATCACCCCCGGCGCCATCGGCTCGGGCACCACCACCGCCAACTACATAGGCAAGTCGGTCTACCCCGGCGACAGGCTCTTCAAGGGCCGCATCCGCGACTTCCGGGTCTACGACCGCGCCCTCGCCGGCTCCGAGGTCGAGCAGCTCGCCCTCCCCGTCGCCACGCAGGGCGTCGCCGACGACAAGGCCGCGCTGAGCCTCGGTGACACCAGCGCCGTCACCGCCGACCTCGACCTGCCGCGGACCGGCACGGCCGGCGGCTCCTCGATCAGCTGGGCCAGCGACAACCCGGCGGTCGTGTCCGACTCCGGCGCGGTGACCCGCCCCGCGGCCGGCCAACCGGACGCCCACGCCACGCTCACGGCGACCCTGAAGAAGGGCACGGTGACCGACACCAGGACCTTCGACGTCACGGTCCTCGCCGCCTTCGACGACGAGACGGCCACGCGTCAGGCCGCCGAGTCCCTCACCGTGCACAACCTCGACGACGTCCGCGGCAACCTCACCCTCCCGGCGACCGGTTCCTACGGCACCGACGTCACCTGGTCCTCGGCCCGGTCCGACGTGATCTCCGCCGACGGCGTGGTGCACCGCCCCGCGCACGGCGACGGGGCCACGACCGTCGAGCTGACCGCGACGGTCACCAAGGGCGAGGCGAAGGCGACCCGCACCTTCACCGCGAAGGTCCCGGAACTCCCCGCCGAGGCGGCCCTCAAGGGCTACATGTTCAGCTACTTCACCGGCGAGGGCACCGCGGACGGCGAACAGCTCTACGCCGCCCTCAGCAAGGGCAACGACCCGCTGAAGTGGCGGGAGTTGAACGACGGCAAGCCGGTCCTGACCTCCACGCTCGGCGAGAAGGGCCTGCGCGACCCGTTCATCATCCGCTCCCCGGAGGGCGACAAGTTCTACCAGATCGCCACCGACCTCAGGATCTACGGCAACGGCGACTGGGACGCGTCCCAGCGCACCGGCAGCAAGTCCATCATGGTGTGGGAGTCCACCGACCTGGTGCACTGGACGAACCAGCGGCTGGTCAAGGTCTCTCCGGACAGCGCGGGCAACACCTGGGCGCCGGAAGCCTTCTACGACGCACAGCGCGGTGAGTACGTCGTCTTCTGGGCGTCGAAGCTGTACGACAACGAGGCGCACTCCGGCGACACGTACAACCGCATGATGTACGCGACGACCCGCGACTTCTACACCTTCAGCGAGCCCAAGGTCTGGATCGACCGCGGCTACTCCGTCATCGACTCCACGGTGATCGCGCACGACGGGACGTACTTCCGCCTCTCCAAGGACGAGCGGAACAACACCTCCTCCACCCCCAACAGCAAGTTCATCTTCGAGGAGAAGAGCGACTCCCTGCTGAACCTGTCCTGGGACGCCGTCGCCGAGGGCATCGGCAAGGGCGCGATGAGCGCGGCCGAGGGGCCGCTGGTGTTCAAGTCGAACACCGAGGACAAGTGGTACGCGTTCCTCGACGAGTTCGGCGGCCGCGGCTACATCCCCTTCGAGACGACCGACCTCGCCTCCGGCACCTGGACCCCGTCCACCGGCTACGACCTGCCCGCCAAGCCCCGTCACGGCACCGTCCTGCCGGTCACCCAGGCCGAGTACGACCGCCTGCTGCGCGCCTACCAGCCCGACCAGCTCGTGGAGAGCGTCGAGGGCGTGAAGGTGACGACGAAGACCGGTCAGGCGCCGGTCCTGCCGGCCACCGTGATCGCCACCTACGCCGACGGCGTCAAGCGCCCCGTCGCCGTCACCTGGGAGGACGTCCCGGAGTCGAAGTACGCGCAGCCCGGCACCTTCACCGTGACCGGAAGCCTGCCGGACGGCGCCGCGATCCCGGTCCAGGCCGAGGTCACCGTGTCGCAGGAGGGCCCGGACGTCCCGGCCGACCTGCTCCTGCAGTACGACTTCGACGAGACCGGCGGCAACATCGCCCGCGACTCCAGCGGCCACGGCTACCACGGCACCTACGTCCGTACGCCCGACTTCGGCACCGGCATCGAGGGCGGCTCGTTCCGGATGTCCGGCGGTTCGAGCAGCTCGACCACCTCGCCGTACGTCCGTATCCCGAACGGCGTGCTGAAGAACGCCGACAGCGTGACCGTGTCGACGTACGCCAAGTGGAAGGGCGGCGACAGCTTCCAGTGGCTGTTCGGGCTCGGCCCCGACAGCAACAAGTACCTCTTCGCGACCCCCTCCAACGGCGGCTCCAGCCTGTACTCGGCCATCACGAAGGCGAGTTGGTCGGCGGAGTCGAAACTGACGGCCGGCTCGCAGCTCACGCCCGGCGAGTGGCGGCACGTCACCGTCACCCTCGACGGCACGACCGGCACGATGGTCCTCTACGTCGACGGCATCCAGGCGGCCCGGGCGACCGGCGTCACCATCAAGCCGTCCGAGCTGTACGACGCGAACAAGAACTACAGCGGCTACATCGGCCGGTCCCTGTACGCGGCCGACCCGTACTTCGGCGGCGAGATCGACGACTTCCGCATCTACGACCGGGCCCTCACGGCAGCGGAGGTCATGGAGCTCAGCGGCAACACCGCGGGCATCGCCAAGGCCACGGACCCCGCGCTGAAGGTCGACGCCCTCGTCGACAACGCCGGCAGCAGGATCACGCTGCCGATGAAGGAGGGCACCGATCTCACCGCGCTGGCACCGGAGTTCTCGCTCGCCCACGGAGCGGCGATCAGCCCCGCCTCCGGCAGCGTGCAGGACTTCAGCAAGCCGGTGACGTACGAGGTGACGGGCTCCGACGGCAAGAAGCGCACCTGGACGGTCTCGGCGATCGTCATGAAGAGCCCGGTGTTGCCAGGCCTGAACGCCGACCCGAACATCGTCCGCTTCGGCAACACCTACTACCTCTACCCGACGACCGACGGCTTCGAGGGCTGGAGCGGCACGCAGTTCAAGGCGTACTCCTCCACCGACCTGGTCCACTGGAAGGACCACGGCGTCATCCTCGACCTCGGTCCTGACGTCTCCTGGGCGGACAGCAGGGCGTGGGCGCCGACGATCGCCGAGAAGGACGGGAAGTACTACTTCTACTTCTGCGCCGACGCCAACATCGGTGTCGCCGTCTCCGACTCGCCGACCGGTCCCTTCAAGGACGCCCTCGGCCAACCGCTGCTCAAGGCGGGCCAGTTCAGCGGCCAGATGATCGACCCGGCGGTCTTCACGGACGACGACGGGCAGTCGTACCTGTACTGGGGCAACGGCCGTGCGTACGTCGCTCCGCTGAACGCCGACATGACCTCCGTCGACACCTCGAAGATGAAGGACATCACGCCCAGCGGCTACAACGAGGGCACCTTCGTCATCAAGCGCAAGGGCACCTACTACTTCATGTGGTCGGAGAACGACACCCGCGACGAGAACTACCGCGTCGCCTACGCCACCGGCCCCTCCCCCACCGGCCCGTGGACCAAGCGCGGTGTGATCCTGGAGAAGGACCTCTCCCTCGGCATCAAGGGCCCCGGCCACCACTCGGTGGTGTACGTCCCGAAGACCGACGAGTGGTACATCGCCTACCACCGGTTCGCCGTCCCGGGCGGTGACGGTACCCACCGCGAAACGACCGTCGACAAGCTGGAGTTCGACTCCGACGGCCTGATCAAGAAGGTCGTCCCCACCCTGACCAGCATCGACCCGATCGTCAACAGGAAGCCGTCGATCGTCTCCGCCACCGGCCCGACGTCCCCCGCACCGGTCGGCGACCGCACCACCGTCGTGGCCGAGTTCCGTGACGCCGACGTCGGTGACTCCCACACCTGCCGGGTCGACTGGAAGGACGGCACCGAGCCGACGGCCGGCACGGTCGACGGCTCCACCTGCCGGGCCGAGCACACCTACACCAAGGCCGGAATCCACCGTCCGGTCATCACCGTCACCGACAACGACGCCGGTTCGGACAGCACCACCTTGCCCGAGCTGATCGTCTACGACCGCTCGGCCGGCCCGGCCCTCGGCACCGGCGTGATCACCTCGCCGGCCGGCGCCTACCCGGCGAAGCCGAACCTGACGGGCAATGCGGCGTTCTCCTTCGCCGCCGCCTACCCGAAGGGAGCCACCGTCCCCAGCGGAAAGGCGACCTTCGACTTCGGCGCGGCGAAGTTGAAGTTCCGCTCCACCGGCTCCGACTGGCTCGTGGTCACGGACACGCGGGCCGTGTACCAGGGCTCCGGCACCGTGAACGGCAGCAGTGGCTACGGCTTCCGGATCACCGCCACGGACGGCCCGGACACCTTCCGTATCAAGATCTGGAAGAAGTCCACCGGTGACGTCGTCTACGACAACGCCACCGGCGCGAGGACCACGGGCGTAGTGACGGTGGGCGACAACTGACGCAGACCGCCTTACGTGCCCTGAGCCGGCGCCGCGACCTCGGCCTGGCTCAGGGCACGCCCGTACAACTCAGCAGAGGCAGGGGTCGGTGCCCCACCCCAGACCGCCGATGTCGCCGTCCCGCAGGGCCCCGGCATAGGCCTGCACCTCGTCGACGTCACCGTGCAGGTACTCGCCCCAGCCGTCACCGGCCTTGGCCCGGCCGATCTGCAGGGCGCCGGAGCTGTGCCAACCGTTCGGGAGAGTGGCGGTGGCATCGGCGTTGGTGTAGCCGTCGAGGTAGAGCTTGATCCGGTCGGTCGCGTCGTCGTAGACCACGGCAAGCCGGTGTCCCTGGCCCTCGCCACCGTCCGCGGCCTCGATCTGCGCGACGACGACTTCGGGCGCCCCGGCCTCGTCCCTCTGCGGCATCACCAGCTGCCAGGCGTGGACCGACGGGTCGTAGCGCACCTTGAAGGCGTCCGTGTGCTCACCGGCCTGGGACAGGACGGTCATCGCAGCGGCCGGTTCGGCGTCGGCGAGGCGGACGACCACGCCGACGGTGAAGCTGTCCGAGGTGTCCACGACGGCGCTCTCGGTTGCCGCGTACCCGGTCTCGCCGTCCAGCTGGAGGTGGCCGTCACCGACGAGGGGGTAGGGCACGAACGGGCAGTCCGGATCGAGCTCGGGGAGGCAGGAGCCGTCCGGGCCACGGTGGATCGAGGCGCCCGGGCCGAGCGTCAGAGGCGCCTTGCCGCTCTGCTCGGGGCTCACGCCGTCCGTGGCGGTCTCCAACGACCAGTGGCCGAGCAACATCGGCCTGCGGTACGCGTTTTCGGTGATCTCGGCCGGAGCGACCACCCGGTCGTACACGCGGACGTCGCCGATCTCACCGTGCCAGCGGTCCCGGTAGCCGTCGCCGTTGCGGGAGCGGCCGATCTGGAAAGCGCCGGCGGTCTCGGCCGGCGTTGCCTCGGTCTTCGTGCCGACCTCGTGGCCGTTGACGTAGAGCTGCGCCCGACCGGTCTCCTTGTCGTACAGGCCCAGCAGGTGGGCCCACTCGCCGGTCTCCGGAGTACCGCCCGTGATGCGGGCGCCGCCGACGGTGAACGACCACACCGGGCCCTCGTCCCGGGTGCGCATCCCCAGTTCGAAGGCGGCGGAGTCACCCGCGTCCTGGCCTGCCACGGCCATGTTCCGGTCCGTCTGCGCGGGCCGCGCCCAGGCGCTGACGGCGAAGGTCCTGCCGGTGTCGACGGCCGGGGCGGCCGGCGTGAGGAAGGCGTGGCTGCTGCCGTCGAGGCTCGCCACGGAGGGCAGCGCGGTCCCGCGCGGTGCGCTCGCGCCGAAGGTCACCCCGGAGCCGGCACCGGCTGCGGGTCCGGTCTCGGCCGCGGCGGCGGTGGAGCCGGCGGCGTCGGCGAGGGTCCAATGGGCGACGGGGGCGCGGCCCGACTTGACCAGGAACGCGTATGTCGTGGTCGTACTGCTGCGGCCCGAGCGGTCGATCGCGCGGACACTGAGTCGGTCCGGGCGGGTCTGCAGCGGCAGGTGGCGGATCGTGACGGGGCCGCCGAGTTCGGCGGGGCGGGCGGTCAGCTGCGGGCCGCCGAGGAAGCTGTAGACGTACTGCGCGACGTCGTCCGACGGGGAGTCCATGGTGAAGCTGCCGTAGACCCCGACGCCGTCCTGCCACTGGTCCTCGGGGTAGTCCGGGGAGGTGACGACCGCCTTCTCGGGGCTGGCGTCGTCGTACACGAACTCGCAGTTGGAGCCGTCGCCCTCGGAGCTCCACGCGGAGGCCGCGGTGCCGTCCTTCGCGCGCACGTGCCAGGAAACGACCGTGTTCGCCGGGATGTCCTGCGGCATGCGCCAGAGCTGTCGGGTGCCGGACAGGGTCTCGGACGTGGTGTAGGTGCGGCGCTGCTCGGCCCCGTCGGCATCCGTCCACCAGGCCTCGAACTCGCCGCTGACCAGGTTGGCCTCGGCCGGCTGGTTGTCCTCCTCCGGGTCGTACAGCACGGCCCGCAGTGTCGGCGGCTCGCCGACGTACGCCTTCTGCTCCCCCGTGGCGCACGCCTTGGTACCGGTCTGCAGATCCTGGACCAGCGGCTGACGCGGCGGCAGGTTGTCGGCGGCGTGGGCGACGCCGGGCGCGCTCAGGATCGCGGCGGTGACAAGGCAACCCACCGCAAGGCGGCCGGGTCTGTGCCGGCTCGCGCTGTTTCTGGCACTGTTCAAAGTTTCTCCTCCCCTGGTGGGCCCGTGGATCACACGGGCCGCAGGAGGCTAACAGCGCCCACTGACATGACCAGAACGATTTTCCCTTCAAGTACTCAGGTCGACTCGTTCCAGTCCCTCCGGCACCCTGAAACCGCACTGAAACCGCGCCGAAGGCGGCCCCCCGCATGCTCCGGGGCATGAACTCACCACGGCAGCACCCCGGTCAGGCACCCCCGGCCATCGAGGCCCTGGGGCTGCGCAAGGCGTACGGCGCGAAGGTCGTCCTCGACGGCATCGACCTGCGGGTGCCGCGCGGCACGATCTTCTCGCTGCTCGGCCCGAACGGCGCCGGCAAGACCACCACCGTCCAGATCCTCTCCACCCTGATCCGTGCCGACGCCGGCACCGCCCGTATCGCCGGGCACGACGTGGTGGCCGAACCTCAGTCCGTGCGCGCCGCGATCGGGGTCACCGGCCAGTTCTCCGCCGTCGACAACCTGATCACCGGCGAGGAGAACATGGCGCTGATGGCGGACCTGCACCACCTGGACCGGCGTGAGGGCAGGCGCGTCACCGCCGAGCTGCTCGAACGCTTCGACCTCGTGGACGCCGCGAAGAAGCCCGCCGCCACCTACTCCGGCGGCATGCGCCGGCGCCTCGACCTCGCGATGACGCTGGTCGGCTCCCCCGAGGTGATCTTCCTCGACGAGCCGACCACCGGTCTCGATCCGAGAGCACGGCACGCCGTGTGGCAGATCATCCGCGAACTCGTCGACGGCGGGGTCACGGTCTTCCTCACCACCCAGTACCTGGAGGAGGCCGACCAACTCGCCGACCGCATCGCGGTCCTGACCGACGGCCGGATCGTCGCCGAGGGCACCGCGGACGAGCTGAAGCGGCTCGTCCCCGGCGGCCATGTCCGGCTCCGCTTCCTCGACCCGGCCGAACTCGCCCGCGCCGCCGAGGTGTTGGGCGTGGGCCTGCGGGACGACGAGGCGCTGACCCTCCAGGTCCCGGGCGACGGCAGCGTCCACACCCTGCGCGCCCTGCTCGACGCCCTCGACGGCGCCCGCGTCGCCGTGGACTCCCTGACCATGCACACCCCCGATCTCGACGACGTCTTCTTCGCGGTCACCGGCCGCCCCGAGCACGAGAAGGTGCGGACCCGATGACCACCGCCGCCCAGCCCACCACCCCGCACCTGGGCGACTCGCTCACCATGCTGCGGCGCAACCTCCTGCACGCCCGCCGCTACCCCTCGATGACGCTCCAGGTCGCGCTCATCCCCGTCTTCCTGCTGCTTTTGTTCGTGTACGTCTTCGGCTCCGCGCTCGGCACCGGAATCGGCCAGGGCGGCGACCGCACCGCCTACCTCGCCTATCTCGTCCCCGGCATCCTGCTCATGACCGCGGGCGTCGGAGCGGTGCCGACCGCGGTCGCCGTGTGTACGGACATGACCGAGGGCATCGTCGCCCGCTTCCGCACGATGGCGATCTCCCGGGCGTCGATCCTGGTCGGCCATGTCGTCGGCAGCGTCATCCAGACGGCGATCACCCTGGTCCTGCTGATGGCCGTCGCCCTCGCCATCGGTTTCCGCCCCGACGCGAGCCCCGTGGAGTGGCTGGCGGCCTGCGGACTGCTCGTCCTCTTCGTCCTCGCGCTGACCTGGTTCTCGGTCGCCCTGGGACTGATCAGCAAGACGCCCGAGGGCGCCAGCAACGCCCCGCTGCCGATCTCGTTCCTGCTGCCCTTCGTCAGCAGCACCTTCGTACCGGTCGACTCGATGCCGTCCTGGATCCGCTGGTTCGCCGAGTACCAGCCGTTCACCACGGTCATCGAGACCGTGCGCGGGCTGCTGACCGGCACGGGGATCGGGCACAACGGCTGGATGGCGGTGGCATGGAGCGCGGGGATCGCGGCCCTCGGGTTCGTGTGGTCGCTGCGCCTCTTCGACCGCGACGCCCACTGAACACCACCACTGGACCACTGCATCGATGCATCACTGGACCACTGCAGAAGGGCAGTTGCCATGACCGCCGTCCGCCTCACCCCCGAACTCGTCGAGAACCCCGTCGGCGCCTACGCCGACCTGCGCTCCCGCCCCGGCCTCGGCCACGTCCTCCTGCCGGGCCTCGACACCCCCGTACGGCTGGTCACCCGCCACGAGGACGTGCGGGCCGCGCTGAGCGAGCCGCGTCTGGTCCGGGACCGTTCGACGATCGCCGACTCCGCGATGCCGGATCCGCAGGCCGAGTTGCTGGCGCAGGGCCTCGACGGCATCCCGCCCGAGTACGCCCAGTACCTCTCCGGCCACCTGGCCCTCTTCGACGGAGACGAGCACACCCGCCGCCGCAACCCCCTCACCCGCGCCTTCACCGCCCGCCGGGTGGCCGCACTGCGCCCCTTCGTCGAGAAGACGGCACAGGAGCTGATCGAGGCCCTCGCCGAGCGCGAACAGGCCGATCTGCTGGGCGAGTTCGCCTACCCGCTGTGCACGGCCGTGATCTGCGCGCTGGTCGGCGTGGACGCGGCCGACCAGGACAGGGTGTGCGGGTGGATCCGGGACTTCGCGTACGGCGACGGCAGCCGCGTCCTCGAAGGGCTCGGCGGTGTCGTGGAGTACGCGAAGGACCTGGTCGCCCGGCGTCGTGACGCACCCTCCGACGACTTGGTGTCGGCACTGCTGGCGGACGGCGGCATGACCGACGACGAGATCGTCACCGTCTTCTTCCTGCTGATCAACACCGGTATCACCCCGCCCGCCCTGTTCCTGGCCCACGCCGCCCTCGCCCTGCTGGACCACCCGGACCAGCTGGCACGGCTGCGCGCCGAGCCGGAGCTGCTCGGCCGCGCGGTCCCCGAACTGCTGCGGTACGTCACGCTGGTGCGCATGGGCGCGACGCTGTACGCCACCGAGGACTTCGTGTTCGCCGGCACACCGCTGGTGAAGGGCGAGGCGGTGACGGTGGCCCTGTTCTCCGCGGACCACGACCCGGCCGTGTACGACGCCCCCGAACGCCTCGATGTGACACGGGATTTCGGCCGGGGCGACGGTCACCTCGCCTTCGGACACGGCCCGCACTACTGCATCGGCGCCGCGCTCGGCCGACTGGTGACGGGCGTCGTCTTCGAGGAGCTTCTCCTCAACCGGCCCACGGCACCGAAGTTGGCCGTGGACCGCGCCGCCCTCCGCTTCGGGCACTGGCCCGGCGACGGCTTCCACCTGCTGGGCCTGCCGGTCAGGCTGTGAACCGGCCCCGCACCAGGCCGAGCGCGGCCTCGCGCAGCCCGTCGTCGTCCAGGGCGGCGTACGTGGACACCGCGTCCTCGTACGCCGCCTTGTCGGCGTTCTCGGCGTCCTCGCGGGCGCGGGCCGAGGACATCGTGGGCTGGAAGCTGCGCAGATACCGGAACTGCTCGGCGAGCGCGATCAGCCGAACGCCGCCCGCGTCCCCCTTCGCCAGATCGGCCGTGCCCAGCCCGAGCAGCAGCGCGCCGCACAGCGGGAAGTAGGCCGGCTGGACGGCCGGTGAGCTGGTCAACAGGGTCGTGAGGCGGTCAGGGAAGGCAGCCAGGAGATCTTCGACGAGGTCCGCCCGGCCGTGCCGGGCGTGTGCGGTCACGGCGACCGACTGGAGTTCCGGCCCCCAGGCCTCCATCAGCATCTCACCGCCGGGTATCGAATGCGCGATGTGCGCCAGCCGGTCCAGGGTCCGGCGCCACAGGCCCAGTCCCGTCTCGATGTCGCCGCGCGCGAGCGCCATCTCGGCGCGGGCGCCCAGGTCGGGGGTGAACGGATCGGGCGCGGCGATCTCGCGCTGGTACCGCAGCGCCTGCTCCAGCCAGTGTTCCGCCTCGTCGAGCTCCCCGGCCTGCAGGCTGGCCAGCATGATCCCCCAGCGCAGGCCGATCGAGTCGGTCCACTCGCCGTACTCGTCGAGGGATTCGAGCGCGGCCTTCATGGGCCCGATCGACTCCGCGCCGCGCTCCATCTGCAGGCACAGTTCGGCGAACCGGGCCCTCGGCCAGATGCGAAGCACCGGGATGTCCTGGTCGCCGACCGCGTCGAGCATCCGGCGGGCGGCCGTGACGGCCCGGTCGGGTTGGCGGTCGTGCTCCCACACATAGCTGGCGGCGCCGTTGGCGATGCCCGCGAGCAGCGGCTCGTCGCTGTCGCACAGCGCATCGAGGGTGCCGCGGCCGCCGGGTGCGAGTACCTCCGGAAGGGCGCTCAGCACCGTTGCCACGGCCCGGACCAGGGTGTTCGGCGGGGCGGGCGGCAGGCGGCGCAGCGTGACGAGGGTGCGCGGAGCGCCGGGGCCGAGGCCGAGGAAGGAGTTGGCGGTCAGCAGGGCGGCGGCGGTGCGGGCCGGCTCGACGTACTCGGGGGCCGGCCGGTAGTGGGAGAGCAGCGGCGCGGTGTCCTCCATGAGGGCCATCAGCCGGGCGTAGTGGGTACTGGCCTCCGTGGACCACAGGCTTCCCAGCACGGCCGTGACCGCGGCGACGGTGTCCCCGTCCGCGAGTCCGAGTGCCAGCCGCAGGGCGTGCACGAGGTTGTCCTGCTCGGCGCGGATCAGATGCCAGGACGCGAACGGGTCGGCACCGAAGGGCGCGTCGTGGTGAGCGACCCCGAAGTCCCGTGCCCAGCCCAGGAATCGCTCGGTGACCGCCTCCTCCTCACCGGCCCGCTCCCGATGCGCGGCCGCGAACTCCCGCACGGTCTCCAGCATCCGGAAGCGGGTGCCGTGCGGGGTGTCGGTCACCT
Source organism: Streptomyces cyaneus (assembly GCF_004028635.1). Taxonomy (GTDB): domain Bacteria; phylum Actinomycetota; class Actinomycetes; order Streptomycetales; family Streptomycetaceae; genus Streptomyces; species Streptomyces cyaneus. The sequence continues at coordinate 1,230,915 of NZ_RQJW01000003.1, forward strand.
TGAGCAGGGACTGGTCGACGAGATCCTCGAGGACCTCCAAGGCGTCGAAGTCGTCGACGAGCTGTTCCGCCGCTTCGGCGGTGAAGCCGGCCGGGAAGACCGACAGGGCACGCAAGGCGGCCTGCCCGGGCTCCTCGAGGAGGTTCCAGCTCCAGTCGACGACGGCGTGCAGGGTGCGATGGCGTTGGGGTGCGTCGCGGGGACCGCCGCGCAGCAGGGCGAAGCGGTCCTCCAGGCGGCGGGCGATCTCCGGGACCGACAGCACGCGGACGCGGGCGGCGGCGAGTTCGGTGGCGAGCGGCAGGCCGTCGAGGCGGCGGCAGAGGGCGGCCACGGGGCCGGCGGGCAGGTCGACGTCGGGGCGGGCGGCGCGGGCGCGCTGCTCGAACAGCTCGACGGTGGTGGCGAGGTCGAGCTCAGCGAGGGGGTAGACGGTCTCGGAGGACAGTCCTAGCGGGGCGCGGCTGGTGGTGAGGACGCGCAGGTCCCTCGTCCTCGACACGAGTCCCTGCACGAGGTCGGCGACGCCCTGGACGACCTGCTCGCAGTTGTCCAGGACGAGCAGCGCGGGCCCGGAGCCCAGCGCTCCCACGATGCCGGCGATCGGGTCGCCCCCCGCAGCGGGCCGCAGCCCCTCGCCGACGCCCAGCGCGGAGGCGACCTCGGGGGCGACATCGGCGTCCTGGCGGACACCGGCGAGCGGCACGAGGTGCACGACGCGCTGCTCGGCGTCCCGGGCGACGGCACTCGCGAGCCGTGTCTTGCCGAGGCCGCCGGGGCCGACGACCGAGGTGACGCGGGCGCTGTGCAGCAGCCGCCGCACGGCGTCGACATCGGCGTCCCGGCCGAGCAGCGGGTTGGGTTCGTGGGGTACGCCGCGCCGGACGGCCGGCGCCTCGCCGCGCAGCAGCTCCTGGTGCAGCTCCTGCAGGGCGGGCCCCGGATCCGTGCCGAGCTCGTCGCGCAGGCGGCGCCGATAGGTGTCGTACGCCGTCAGCGCGGCGGCCGCTCCTGCCGTTGCCGTCTGACAGCGCATCAGCTCCAGCAGCAGCTCCTCGTCGAGGGGATGTGCCTCCACCAGCTCGCCGAGCGACCCGGCAGCCTCCTCCCGGCGCCCCGAACGCGCCAACGACAGCGCCCGCAATCGCGCCAACGCCCGGTGCGTGGCGGCGAGTTCGAGGCGCAGGGCCGCCACGGGGTCGCCGAGGGGTCCGCCTTGCGCCGGGCCGCCGTCCCACAGCGCGAGCCCTTCCTCGGTCTCGGCGACCGCGCCGTGATGGTCGCCGGCCCGCGCCTTCTCCGTGCCCGCGGCGGCGTGCAGCTGGACGGCCCAGGCGTCGACCTGGTCCTCGCGCAGGGCGATGCGGTAGCCGGTGGGTGTGCTCGCGATGACCTCGCCGCCCAGCAGCGAGCGGGCCCGCGAGACCAGGATCTGCAGCGCCTTGGTCGGGTTCTCCGGCTGCTCGTCCGGCCACAGCCCGTCCACGAGCCGCCCCGTGCCGCATCCCGCCCGCCGCTCCTGGGCCAGCAGGGCGAGCAGGGCGCGCAGGCGGGGTGCGGTGATCTCCTTGCCCCGGTGGGCGACGGACGTCAGCAGCGTCAACTCGATGGCCACCCGAGCAGATTAGTCAGAACGGGTGGTCGGAGCGGGTGGTCGGAGCTTGCCGGAACGGGCGCAACCCTCTCGCAACGTTGCCTGTGCTGCCCTTGCCGCCATGTATGAGGAGACCCCGCGCGTCGAGCTCACTCCCGCGGCCGCCGACCTGCTGCGCCGTCTGCGCGCGACGCACGGCCCGCTGATGTTCCACCAGTCCGGCGGCTGCTGCGACGGCAGCGCGCCGATGTGCTACCCGGCGGGCGAGTTCCGCACGGGCGGCTCGGACGTGCTGCTCGCGGAGCTGGACGTCGAGGGGGTGGCGGAGCCGGTGACGTTCTGGATGGCTCGCAGTCAGTACGAGGCGTGGAGCCACACCCGGCTGATCGTCGACGTCGTCGAGGGGCGGGGCAGCGGCTTCTCGCTGGAGGCACCCGAGGGGGTGCGTTTCCTCACCCGTTCGCGGGTCGTCGGCGCCTAGCAACCCTGCAGGTCATCGCCGTCTGGTGCACTTCCCCTGAGCCCTGGGACATTTGACGCGACATCAGGGGGGAACCATGACACGTCGTCAGAAACGGTTCGGAGCAGGCAGAGCGGCGCTCACGCTGCTCACGGCACTCAGCGCGCTGGCCGGTGCGGCCCTGGTGGGGGCGGCCCCGGCCGGCGCCGCCCAGCCGGGCACCGAGATCGCGCCGGGTGTCGCGTACGACGAGTTCGACATCGCGGCGGGGAGGGGCACGACTCACGCCCACGTACTCACCGTCGACCTGCGCAATCCGCACGTACGTCTCGATCTGCTGCATCCGGGAGCGGTGGCGGCGCGGGCGACCGTCTCGCAGCAGGCCACCGCGCAGGGGGCCGTCGCCGGCGTGAACGGTGACTTCTTCAACATCAGCGAGGCCCAGCACCCGGGTGTCCAGGCGACCGGCGCGAGCGTGGGTCCGGCGATCGCGCGCGGCCGGGCACTGAAGGCGGCGGTGCCGAACGGCCAGCGTTTCGGGCCGGCACTGCCGCCCGGCACGAGCACCGAGAACGTGCTCGGTGTGGGCGTCGACCGCAGGGCCCGGCTGGACGGCCTGAGCCTCGTCGGCTCGATCCGCACCGGCGAGGGCCGGCTACCGCTGCGCGGGCTCAACCAGTACGCGCTGCCGGTGGGCTCCATCGGGGCGTTCACCGCCGCGTGGGGCAGCGCCTCCCGGGTGCGTGCCACCTGCGGCACGGACACGGACCGTGCGGCTCCGTGCAGCACCGACACCTACGAGGTGACGGTCCGCCGCGGCAAGGTCGTGTCGACCGCCGATACTCCGGGGAGCGGGCCGATCTCCTCGGGCACCACCGTCCTCGTCGGCCGGGAGGCGGGCGCGCAGCAGTTGCGGAAGCTCTTCGCCGGCGAGCGGGTGAAGGTACGGCACCGGCTGGTGGCGTCGGCGTCACGGATCCCGTACCGCTTCGCCCTCGGCGGCTACCCCGTGCTCGACGACGGACAGCCGCTGCCCGGCTTGGACAACAGGGCCTCGGCCGTGCGCACCGCCGTGGGCATCTCGGACGGTGGCCGACGCCTGCTGCTGCTCGCGCTGGACGGCGCACCCGAGTTCCGCACCGGCCTGACCGTCGCCGAAGTGGCGTCCGTGATGCGGGAGTTGGGCTCGTCCGACGCCTTCAGCCTGGACGGCGGCGGTTCGTCGACGCTGGTCGCCCGCGAGCCGGGAGCGGCGAGGGTCTCGGTACGCAATCACCCGTCCGACGGCGTGGAACGCCCCGTCCCGAACGGCATCGGAGTGTTCTCGACGCCCTGATCCTCAGGGCCTGGGCCTCACGGTCTGAGGCTGCTGACGATGTCCGCCGTGGCCGTCAGACCGCTGTTGATGGTGGGCGCCATGCTCGTGCTGGCCAGGTAGAAACCGAGCAGCAGGCACACCAGCGCGTGGGTGATCTTCAGCCCGCCGCTGCGCACGAAGATCACCGCCAGAATGAACAGCAGCAACACCACAGAGATGGAAATGGCCATCGTCAACCTCCTCCGCCACGCCGCCTTGCCCGGTTCACGGCCTTCGGCCGCAAGTGTGGCGTAGCGGAGGGTTCGTCCGGGCGGCTGAGCTGTACTCCGAACGTGTGGTGTCCGACGCGGTGTGCCGGGAGGTGTGCCTAGGCCGTCCGGTGGGCGTCGAGGAATGCTTCCAGACCGGCGAGGTCGTCGGTGTTGAGGAAGTCGACGTCGGCGGCGACCAGTTCGCTCCACAGGGCGTCCCGGGCGGGACCGGCCACGTCCGGGGTGGCCCAGAAGCGCACCTTCTGCCCTCGGGAGTGCGCCGCCCGGACGATGCCGCGCAGCTTCTGCCGCTCGGCTTCGGGGAAGGCGCCCACGCCGAGCCAGGTGAAGTTGAGCGTCCAGTTGTCGCTGATCAGCGGGATGAAAGAGGCGGGCGCGGAGCTGCCGAGGTCGGCGAGGCGGCCGTCGTAGAAGGCCCGGCGGACGGTCTGGGCCTCCATCGGCACCCGGGCGGCACGGTCACCGGAGACCACGGCGGTGACCGGGCCCGGGAACACCCGGCCGTGGGCATACGTCGTGAACAGGTGCCTGTAGCGCTTCAGGTGCTTGTCGAGTTCGAGGTACGTCGAGGAGCCCTCGGTCTTGATGTCGATGAGCAGCTGGATCGGCCTGCGGTAACCCCGGTAGACCGAGCCGTGGTTGGCCCGCACGCGGGCCGCCAGCGGGTCGAGGTAGAGGGACTCGAGCGTGCGGCTGGGGTCGAGGTCCTCGGGGTCGTGGGCGACCAGGAGCTGGTCGCCGACCAGGTAGATGTCGGCCTCGACGCTGCCGAAGCGGTGGTCGAGGGCGTCGAGGAGGGGGCGCGGGTGCTCGTAGTCGTTGTGGGCGTGCGCCCGCCACAAGGGGCGCGGACCGTGCTTCGGTTCGCCCGCCAGCGCACGGGGGGCGGGCAGGGCGACGGTGCCCGCGAGGGCGGCGCCGAGGGTGGTGAGGGCTCTGCGACGGGTGGTGAGGGCCATGCTCTGCCTCCCTGACAGGGGCGATAGGGGCGTAGGGGACCGCTGCGAGTATGCGATTCCGAAGCCACAAACAGCAGAGCTGGGCAGGGAGTTGGCCGGACTGCCGTCCGGCGTTCACTTCGTCCGTGCAGGGCACACGAAAAGGCCCGCCCCAGGTGGGGCGGGCTTTCCGTGCGCTTCGCTCAGGTGTACGTCAGGGAGCCTGGAGGTCGACGAGTTCGGCCAGCGCCGCACGGTGGGCGCCCGCGGTGCCGTAGGCGATCGAGTCGGCCTTGGCCCGCTTCAGGTACAGATGGATCGGGTGCTCCCAGGTCATCCCGATACCGGCGTGCAGTTGCAGTGCCTCCTCGGCGGCGTGCACGGCGACGGGCGCGGCGTACGCCTGGGCGACCGTCACCGCCACATCGACGTCGTCGCCCGTCGCGAGCGCGTCGGCGGCGCCCCGCGCGGCGGCGCGCAGGTTGACGACCTCCAGCCACAGCTGGGCGAGCCGGTGCTTGAGGGCCTGGAAGCCGCCGACGGGACGGTTGAACTGCTTGCGGTCCTTCAGATAGCGGACCGTCTCGGTCAACGTCCACTCGGCGAGCCCGAGTTGCTCGGAGGCGAGCAGCCCGGCCCCGGCGCGCAACGCGCGTCGTACGGCGGGCTCGGCGTCGCCCAGCAGGCGGCCGGCCGCACCCTCAAGAACCACGGTCGCCACCGGCCGGGTCAGGTCCAGGGACACCTGCGGGGTGACGGTGACGGCATCGGCGTCCACCGCGTACAGCCCGCCGTCGTCCGCGGGCACCAGCAGCACATCGGCGACGGCCGCGTCCGCGATACCGGTCAACTCCCCGTAGAGGGCACCGTCTTCATGCCGTACGACCTTGTAGACGCCGCTGGGGGCGACGTTCAGGGCGACGGCGAGGGCCCCGATCCGCCGGCCGGACGCCAGTTCGGCGAGCAGGCCGCCCTCGTCCTCGCAGGCGAGCAGGGCCTCGGTCGCGACGACGGCGCTCGTCAGGTACGGCACGGGAGCGACGGCGCGCCCCAACTCCTCCAGGACGACGGCGACTTCGCGGTGCGTGGCACCCTGGCCGCCCTTCGCCTCCGGGACGAGGAGCCCCGCCAGGCCCATGCCGTCGGCGAGCGCCTTCCAGGCCGCCAGGTCGTGCGGGGCGTCCGACTCGGTGCGTGCGATGACACCGGGGGCGTCGCAGTGGTCGGCGAGCAGGTCCCGCACGGCGGCCCGCAGCGCCTCTTCCTCCTCCGAGTACAGCAGGTCGGGCTGGGTGCTCATCGGGCGAGGTCCTTCCAGGCGACGTCCTTGTCGGTGCGCGGCTCACTGGGCAGGCCCAGAACGCGCTCGGCGACGATGTTCAGCAGAACCTCGGTGGTCCCGCCCTCGATGCTGTTGCCCTTGGAGCGGAGGTAGCGGTAGCCGGCGTCGCGGCCGACGAAGTCCACCAGCTCGGGCCGACGCATGGTCCAGTCGTCGTACAACAGGCCCTCCTCGCCGCGGAGTTCGACCTCAAGGCCGCTGATCTCCTGGTTGAGGCGGGCGAAGGCGAGCTTCATGCCGGCACCCTCGGGGCCGGGCTGGCCCGCGACGAGCTGCTGGCGCAGCCGCTCCGCCGTGAGGCGGGAGACCTCGGTGTCCACCCACAACTTCAGCAGCCGCTGGTGCAGGTCGTGGGTGCGCAGCTCGGGGCGTTCGCGCCACGTCTTCGAGACCGGGCCGATCATGCCGCCCTCACGGGGCAGCCGCATGCCGCCGATGGCGACGCGCTCGTTGTTCAGCGTGGTCTGCGCGACCCGCCACCCGTCACCGACCTCACCGAGGCGGCACGAGTCCGGGATGCGGACGTCGGTCAGGAAGACCTCGTTGAACTCGGCCTCGCCGGTGATCTGACGCAGCGGCCGGACCTCGACGCCGGGGTCGGTCATGTCGCAGAGGAAGTACGTGATGCCGGCGTGCTTGGGCACATCCGGGTCGGTGCGGGCGATGAGGATGGCCCAGCGGGAGTTGTGGGCGCCGGACGTCCACACCTTCTGCCCGTTGACCACCCAGTCGTCGCCCTCACGGACGGCCCGGGTACCCAGCGCGGCGAGGTCGGACCCGGCGCCGGGCTCGCTGAACAGCTGGCACCAGACCTCCTCCCCCACCCACAGCGGCCGCAGAAAGCGCTGCTTCTGCTCCTCGGTGCCGTACTTGAGGATCGTCGGGGCGGCCATGCCGAGCCCGATGCCGTTGCGGCGCGAGTCGTTGTCGGGGGCTCCGGCAGCCTCCAGCTCAGCGTCCACGACAGCCTGGAGGGAGCGGGGTACACCCAGCCCGCCGAGGCCCTCCGGGTAGTGCACCCAGGCCAGTCCCGCGTCGAAGCGGGCCTTGAGGAACTCCAGGCGGTCGGTCGTGGCCGGCGGGTGAGCCGCCAGCAACTGAGCGGTACGGCGCCGGAGTTCGGCTGCGTCGATCGTCATGCGGCGGCTCCGTTCTCCAGCGACAGCGACGGCACGACGGCGATACGGCCGGTGGTGACACCGTCGGCGACCTTCTGGACGGCGGCCGCGGCCCCGCCCAGCGGTACGCGCTCGCTCACCAGCGGCTTGATCGCGCCGCGGGTGGCCAGCTCGGTGAGCTGCTCGTGGCAGTGCTGGATCAGCTTCGGGTTCTTGGTGTTGTACAGGCCCCAGTGCAGGCCGAGGATCGAGTAGTTCTTCACCAGGGCGTGGTTGAGGCCGGGGCTCGGGATGGTCCCACTGGCGAAGCCGACGACCACGATGCGTCCCTCGAAGGCGACGACCTTGGTCGACTGCGTGTAGGCCTCGCCGCCCACGGGGTCGTAGATCACATCCGCGCCCCGGCCTCCGGTGGCCTCCTTCACGGCGGCGACGACGTCCTCGCTCCGCCGGTCGACCACCACGTCACAGCCCAGCTCCCGGGCCACGGCGGCCTTGTCGGCCCCGCCCACGACACCGATGACCCTCGCGCCCGCCGCCTTCCCGAGCTGCACGGCCGCGCTGCCGACCCCTCCAGCGGCAGCGTGGACGAGCAACGTCTCCCCGGCTTCCAGCCCGGCCCTCCGGTGCAGGCCGAACCAGCCGGTCTGGTAGCCGATGTGCAGGGCGGCGGCCTCGGCGTCGTCGAGTGCGTCGGGCGCGGGCAGCAGTGCGGCGGCGTCCGCGACGGCGTACTCGGCGAAGCCGCCGTACGGCAGCGCGGGGTTGGCGATCACACGGCGCCCGTCCTCGGTCTCGCCGCAGATCTCCACGCCCGGCGTGAACGGCAGCGGCGGCCGGACCTGGTACTGGCCCCGGCACAGCAGCGCGTCCGGGAAGTTGATGTTCGCGGCACGCACCTTCAGCAGGACCTGGCCGTCACCGGGCGTGGGCGTCTCGATGTCCTCGAGGCGCATCACCTCGCTCGGCTCGCCGTTCTCGTGCACTTGCCATGCCTGCATGCGGGGCCTCCACGGGGGACTGCTTCGTCTGACCGGGGTCGCTTCGCATACTAAGCGGTCGCTTGCCGATCAGGGAACAGTCCGCCGGGAACAGTCGCGTCCGTCACGCTTTCCGGGGGCGCGCCCGTACGTGCATGCGCTCACCCTGCGGCCCGAACAGGCTCAGGAACTCCGCCGGCCCCTCCCCCGTCGACCCGAACCAGTGCGGCACCCGCGTGTCGAACTCGGCCGCCTCTCCCGCCGCCATCACCACGTCGTGCTCGCCCAGTACGACCCGAAGCCGCCCCGACAGCACGTACAGCCACTCGTAGCCCTCATGGGTGCGCGGCTCGGGCTCTTCCCTGCGCTCCGGTACCAGCACCTTGAAGGCCTGGAGGCCGCCGGGCTGCCGGGTGAGCGGCCAGTAGGTGCGTCCGTGTCGCACGAGAGGCTCGGCCTTTACCCTCGGGTCGCCCACCGGCGGCGTCCCGACCAGCTCGTCCAGCGGCACCTTGTGGGCCTGCGCGATCGGCAGCAGCAGCTCCAGGCTGGGCTTGCGCAGGCCCGACTCCAGCCGGGACAGGGTGCTCACGGAGATGCCGGTCGTCTCGGACAGCGCCGCGAGGGTCACCTCCCGGTCCTTGCGCAGCCTTCTGAGCCGTGGCCCCACTTCGGCGAGAACGTCGTCGGTGCTCATGCCTGTATTGCAGAATCAGCAAACACGTTTGTCAATCCCGCGGCACCCGGGCGACCGTCGTCGTGGAGGTGGTCACCATGACCGAGAAGCACACCGAGCAGTACGAGGTCGCAGTCGTCGGAGGCGGCGCGGCCGGCCTGTCCGCCGCCCTCGTCCTGGGCCGCGCCCGGCGCCGCACCCTGGTCGTCGACGCCGGCGAACCGCGCAACGCGCCCGCCGCCCATATGCAGGGCTATCTGTCCCGGGACGGCATGGCGCCGGCCGAGTTCCTCGCCATCGGGCGCGAGGAGATCGCGCGGTACGGCGTGGAGCTGGTCCGGGACCGGGCGGTGGACGTCACGCGCGGTGGGGACTTCGCGCTCGCGCTGGCCAGTGGACGGCACGTGCACGCTCGACGGCTCGTCATCGCCACCGGCCTCAAGGACGAGCTGCCGGAGGTCCCCGGCGTCGCCGAGCGCTTCGGCAAGGACGTGCTGCACTGCCCGTACTGTCACGGCTGGGAGGTCCGTGACCAGGCCTTCGGCGTGCTGGCGACGACCCCGCAGAGCGTGCACCAGGCGCTCATGGTGTCGCAGTGGTCGAAGGACGTGACCTTCTTCCTGCACGAGGTCGCCGAGTCCGATCTCTCGGACGACGACCTGCGCAGGCTCGCGGCGGCCGGGGTGAAGGTGGTGCCCGGTGCGGTGGCCGGACTGGTGATCGAGGACGACCGGCTCGCGGGGGTGCGCCTGGCCGACGGCACGGTGCACGCCCGCGAGGTGCTGTTCGTCGCGCCCCGCGCGATCCCGCAGACCCATCTGCTGGAGAAGCTCGGCGCCGAGCTGACGGAGACCCCCTTCGGCTCGTATCCGGTGGTCGACCCGACAGGGCTCACCTCGGTGCCGGGCGTCTGGGCGGTAGGCAACGCGATGGGTTTCTCCGAGCAGGTCGTGAACGCGGCGGCGGGCGGTTACCGAGCGGGGGCTTTCATCAACGGGGAGCTACTCTTCACGGACCTTGACGCGACGCCCAAAGGGGCGCGGGGAACTGCGCGACCAGCCGCGACGGACCCGCGGACGATCGACGACCCATCGCGGCAATAGCCGTTCGTCCGGGTGAAATCCAGCGGAGCACGTCGCACCATGGCTGCATGCTGCTGACCCGGCTGGCCCGCGTGTCCCAGGAGGTCGCCGCTACCTCGGCACGGTCCCGGAAGATCGCTCTGCTGGCGGAACTCTTCCGGGACGCCGAGGCGGACGACGTGCCGATCGTCATCCCGTATCTGGCGGGACGGCTGCCGCAGGGGCGGCTCGGCATCGGCTGGAAGGTGCTGAGCCGCCCGGTCGCCCCGGCCGCCGAGCCGACCCTCACCGTGCGCGAGGTGGACGCGCGGCTGGCCGAGCTCGGCAAGGTGTCCGGCACCGGCTCGCAGGCCGAACGGGCCCGTCTGGTGGGTGAGTTGATGGGCGCGGCCACGGAGGACGAGCAGCGCTTCCTGCTCGGGCTGATCACCGGCGAGGTGCGGCAGGGCGCCCTGGACGCCGTGGCGGTGGAGGGCCTGGCCCAGGCGACCCAGGCACCGCCGGCCGACGTCCGGCGGGCGGTGATGCTCGCCGGGTCGCTCCAGACGGTGGCCGAGGCCCTGCTCTCGGACGGCCCCGCCGCCCTCGACCGCTTCCGGCTCACCGTCGGCCGCCCGGTCCTGCCGATGCTGGCGCACAGCGCCTCCGCGGTGGCCGAGGCGGTCGACAAGCTCGGCGCCTGTGCGGTCGAGGAGAAGCTGGACGGCATCCGGGTCCAGCTGCACCGCGACGGCGACACGGTTCGGGTCTACACCCGCACCCTCGACGACATCACCGACCGGCTTCCCGAACTTACAGCGACCGCGATGGAGTTGAGAGGCGAGCGCTTCATCCTGGACGGCGAGGTCATCGCCTTCGACGACGCGGGCCGCCCCCGCTCCTTCCAGGAGACCGCCGGCCGCGTCGGCTCCCGCGTGGACGTGGCGACGGCGGCGAAGGAGGTCCCCGTCTCCCCCGTCTTCTTCGACGCCCTGTCCGTCGACGACCGCGACCTGCTCGACCTGCCGTTCACCGAGCGGCACGCGGAACTGGCCCGGCTGGTCCCCGAGCCGATGCGGGTGCGCCGCACGCTGGTGTCCGGCCCCGAGGACCTCCAGCAGGCCGAGGACTTCCTCGCCGAGACCCTGGAACGCGGCCACGAGGGCGTGGTCGTCAAGGCCCTCGCCGCCCCCTACAGCGCGGGCCGGCGCGGCGCGTCCTGGCTGAAGGTCAAGCCCGTCCACACCCTCGACCTGGTGGTGCTGGCCGCCGAATGGGGCCACGGCCGCCGCACCGGCAAGCTCTCCAACCTCCACCTGGGGGCCCGTACGGCGGACGGCGGTTTCGCCATGCTCGGCAAGACCTTCAAGGGCATGACCGACGCGATGCTGACCTGGCAGACCGGTCGGCTCCAGGAGCTGGCCGTGCAGGACAAGGGCTGGGTGGTGACCGTCCGCCCGGAACTCGTCGTCGAGATCGCCTACGACGGCCTGCAGCGCTCCACCCGCTACCCGGCCGGCGTCACCCTCCGCTTCGCGCGCGTGGTCCGCTACCGCGAGGACAAGCGGCCGGAGGAGGCCGACACGGTCGAGACCCTGCTCGCCGCCCACCCCGAGGTGAAGCCATGACCGCGGAGGTGAGGTCGTGACGTCGTCCCGTGGGAAGCACAGCGCGGGCCTGCTGCTCTTCCGCCACACCGATGACGGCCTGGAGGTGTTGCTCGGCCATATGGGCGGCCCGTTCTTCGCCAAGCGCGAGGCCGGGGCGTGGACGGTCCCGAAGGGCGAGTACGACCCTGACGAGCCCGCCTGGGAGGCGGCCCGCCGCGAGTTCCAGGAGGAGCTGGGGCTGGCGCCGCCCGACGGGGAGGCCGTACCTCTCGGCGAGGTCAGGCAGTCAGGCGGCAAGACCGTCACGGTGTGGGCGGTCGAGGCCGACCTCGACCCCGCGACGGTAGTCCCCGGCACGTTCCGGATGGAGTGGCCGCCGCGCTCGGGACAGACCCAGGACTTCCCGGAACTGGACCGGGTGGAGTGGCTGGCCGTCGACCGGGCGCGCGAGGTGCTCGTCAAGGCCCAGGCCACGTTTCTCGACCGGCTGGCGGAGCACTCGGCCTGAGCGGCCGTACACGCGTTGCGGTACCGATCGCCTCGCGCGAAGGTCGAAGCATCAGTCCGCTGCCAGGAGGTCGGTCATGCCCATCGCAACGGTCAACCCGGCGAACGGCGAGACGCTCAAGACGTACGAGGCCATGGGTGCCGAGGAGATCGAGCGCAGGCTTCAGCTCGCCGAGGCCACGTTCCGCACGTACCGGATGACGAGCTTCGTCGACCGCGGTCGCCTGCTGCTCCAAGCTGCGAATCTCCTGGAAGAGGACCAGCAGGACATCGCCCGGGTGATGACCACCGAGATGGGCAAGCCCATCACGCAGGCGCGGGCGGAGGTCGCCAAGTGCGCCAAGGCGATGCGCTGGTACGCCGACCGCGCCGAGGACCTGCTCGCCGACGAGGAGCCGGCCGAGTTCGACGTGAAGGACTCGGGCGCCTCGCGGGTACGGGTGCGCTATCGCCCGCTGGGGCCGATCCTCGCGGTGATGCCCTGGAACTTCCCCCTCTGGCAGGTGATCCGCTTCGCGGCCCCGGCGCTGATGGCGGGCAACGTCGGCCTCCTGAAGCACGCCTCGAACGTCCCCCAGACCGCCCTCTACCTCGAGGACCTGTTCCACCGCGCGGGCTACACCGAGGGCTGCTTCCAGACCCTGCTCATCGGCTCCGGACAGGTCGACGACGTCCTGCGCGACGACCGCGTCAAAGCGGCCACGCTGACCGGCAGCGAGCCGGCCGGCCGCGCGGTAGCCGCCACCGCCGGGGAGATGATCAAAAAGACGGTGCTGGAGCTGGGCGGCAGCGACCCGTACGTGGTCATGCCGTCGGCCGACCTCGACCGTGCCGCGCAGATCGCGGTGACCGCACGCGTACAGAACACCGGGCAGTCGTGCATCGCCGCCAAGCGGTTCATCGTGCACACCGACGTCTACGACGCCTTCGCCGAACGGTTCGTCGAGGGCATGAAGGCGCTCGTCGTCGGCGACCCGATGCAGGAGGAGACGCAAGTCGGCCCGCTGTCGAGCGAGAAGGGGCGGGCCGATCTGGCGGAGCTCGTCGACGACGCCCGGCGCAGCGGAGCGGCGGTGCTGTGCGGCGGTCACCAGCTCCGGCGCCCCGAGCTACCCGGCTGGTACTACGCGCCCACCGTCCTCGCCGGCATCACCCGTGAGATGCGGATCCACCGGGAGGAGGCGTTCGGCCCGGTCGCCACGCTGTACCGGGCGGGCGATCTCGACGAGGCGGTGCTGATCGCCAACGACTCGCCCTTCGGGCTGAGTTCGAACGTGTGGACCCGCGACGAGGCCGAGGTCGACCGGTTCGTACGGGATCTGGAGGCCGGGAGCGTGTACGTCAACGGGATGACGGCGTCCCATCCGGCGTTCCCGTTCGGCGGGGTGAAGCGGTCCGGGTACGGGCGTGAGCTGTCCGGGCACGGAATCCGGGAGTTCTGCAACATCACTACCGTTTGGCACGGTGCGTGAACGCTGCGCGGCTACGATCCCGGGTGTGAACCGCGAAGTGACTCTGCCGCTGATCGTCGATGCCCACGGGACCTTGCAGGTGGCTGCGGCCGATGTGAGCAAGTTGCTGCGTACGGTGGGTGGTCGGTGGCTGCACCTTGTCGAGGCCGGGGAGGACGGGCTCGACGAGGACACGGTGGCTGCGCTGACCATTGAGCTGGCGAAGCTTGCGGATCGCATTGATGTGGCGTGCATTGCGCACAGCAGCGGCACCACGCCGTAGGAATAGCGGTTCGATGCCGGGTGCGGGTTTGTCCGGGCTGGTCGCGCAGTTCCCCGCGCCCCTTTCAGGTCGGCATCCGCAACGCCCTCAAGGGGCGCGGGGAACTGCGCGAGCAACCACGGACGCCCCGCAGACCGCATCGCGCAGAGACCCCGCGGCGCTACCGGATCGGCATCCCCGACAACGTACGGGCGATCACCAGCCGCTGGATCTCACTCGTCCCTTCGAAGATGGTGTAGATGGCGCTGTCCCGGTGCATCCGCTCCACGGGGTACTCCCGCGTGTAGCCGTTGCCGCCCAGGATCTGTATCGCCTGCGCCGTGACCTTCTTCGCCGTCTCGCTGGCGAACAGCTTCGACATCGACCCCTCGGCCGCAGTGAACGGCTTCCCGTTGATCGCCATCCAGGACGCACGCCACACCAGCAGCCGCGCGGCATCGATCTGCGTCCGCATCTCGGCCAACTGGAACGCCACACCCTGGTTGTCGATGATCGGCCGCCCGAACTGCTCACGCGTCATGGCGTAGTCGAGGGCAACCTCGTAAGCCGCCCGAGCCGTACCCACCGCCATGGCTCCGACCGCAGGGCGGCTCGCCTCGAACGTGGCCATCGCCGCGTTCTTCACACGCTCGCCGCCCGCCTTGGCCCGCTCCCGAGCCCGCGCCAGCCGCTCGTCCAGCTTCTCCTTGCCGCCCAGCAGGCAGGAGCCCGGCACCCGCACGTTGTCCAGGATGACCTCGGCGGTGTGCGAGGCACGGATGCCGTGCTTCTTGAACTTCTGGCCCTGGGCCAGCCCCGGCGTGTTCGGCGGGATGATGAAGGACGCGTGACCCTTGGAGCCGAGCTCGGGGTCGACGACCGCGACGACCACGTGGACGTTGGCGATGCCACCGTTGGTCGCCCAGGTCTTCGTGCCGTTGATCACCCACTCGTCCTTGGCCTCGTCGTAGACGGCACGCGTACGCATCGAGGCCACGTCCGACCCGGCGTCGGGCTCGGAGGAGCAGAACGCGGCGAGCTTGACATCGTTTGCATCGCCGTACATCTGCGGCACCCAGGTGCCGATCTGCTCCTCGGTGCCGTTGGCCAGCACGCCGACGGCGGCGAGACCGGTGCCGACGATCGACAGGGCGATGCCCGCGTCACCCCAGAACAGCTCCTCCATCGCCATGGGGATGCCGAGACCGGTCTGGTCGAAGTACTGCTGGGCGTAGAAGTCGAGCGAGTAGATGCCGACCTTCGCGGCCTCCTGGATGACCGGCCAGGGAGTTTCCTCACGCTCGTCCCATTCGGCGGCCGCGGGGCGGATCACATCGGCGGCGAAGCCGTGCAGCCAGTCCCGGACCTCCTTCTGTTCGTCGTTGAGCTCCATGGTGAACTCGGCCATGACCCCTCCAGCGGCGTACGTGCATGCTCGATGCTTGTTACTAGCGGTAACCCTAGTTTGTTACCCGCGAGTAGGTAATGTCAACCCGCGATGACCGATCGGCAGCCCGTTCGATGATTGAGGCAGCGTGAGTGTTAGTTTGCGCAGGCGTCAAAGATTCAGGGGGAGAGCTCATGGACACCACACAGCGGACCGAACAGCAGCGGTCGGCCGACCGCCGTCGGCGTGAGCTGCTGGAGGCCGCCGATCGGGTGGTGCTGCGCGACGGCCCACAGGCCTCGATGAACGCGATCGCGGCGGAGGCGGGCATCACCAAGCCGATTCTGTATCGGCACTTCGGCGACAAGGGTGGACTCTACGCGGCGTTGGCGAAGCGTCACACGGACGCGCTGCTGGACTCCCTGCGGGCCGCGCTGGATGCCCCGGCGGACCGGCGGGAGCGGGTCGAGGCCACGCTCGACACCTACCTCGCGGCGATCGAGGCACGGCCTCAGGTGTACCGGTTCCTGATGCATCCGGCGGAGGGCGGCCAGCCGGGCGACCCGGGCTTCGACGTCGGCAAGCACAGCGCGCCGCTGCTCCGCAGGATGGGCGAGGAGCTGGCCACCGTCATCGAGGAGCGGTTGGATCTCGGGCCGGGGAGTCAGCAGCTGGCTCGGGTCTGGGGGCATGGGATCGTCGGGATGATGCATGCGGCCGGGGACTGGTGGCTGGGTGAACGGCCCTGTACGCGCGCGGAGTTGGTGCGTAGTTTGGCCGACCTTCTGTGGGGACGGTTGGCTGCCGCCGGGGACAAGATGGGCGGTCCGGGGTTCTGAGGTTGTGATGCGGCCGCGGGCCGGTGGGGGTTGATCGCGCAGTTCCCCGCGCCCCTGAGGGCGTGACTGTCACCGACGCCAGGACGCTCGGGCCACTTGTCGCATCAGGCGGCGGTGGCGCCAGCCCGTCACACGGTCCGTGTACACCGCGCCCTCCACGTGGTCGCACTCGTGCTGGAGGCAGCGGGCGAAGAACCCCGTGCCGTGGATCGTCACCGGCTCCCCCGTCATCGTGAAACCCTCGACCACCGCATGGTCGTACCGCTCCGTCCCCGCCTCCAGGCCAGGCAGGGACAAGCAGCCCTCCGGGCCGCGGAGCACCACGCCGTCCGTCTCCACGAGCCGTGGGTTCACCACATGGCCCAGGTGTCGTACGTCCTCGTCGTCCGGGCAGTCGTATACGAACACCTGCCACGGCTCCCCGACCTGGTTCGCGGCGAGGCCCACGCCCTGGGCCGCGTACATCGTCGCGAACAAGTCCTCCACCAGCGTCGCCAATTCGGGGCCGAAGTCGGTGACCTCCTTGCAGGGTGCGTGCAGCACCGGGTCGCCGAGCAGGGTGAGGGGTCGGACGCGCCCGTGCGCGCCCGGAATGGAGCCGTTCCGCATGGCCGCAAGGGTACGGCGATTCGGGAGTGCGAATGGATCTCGATAGGCTGACCACCACCACGTTGCCGGCAGTCGGAGGCGCGGCGCGTACGCAAGGAGGATCGAGAACTGATGTCAGGGAACTCGGACCCGCTCACGCCGCGGGCCAAGCTCGCCGTGACCGCGGGCAAGGCGGTCGCTGCGGCATCGCGCGCTGCGGGGCGCGGCAGCGGTTCGGTGATCGGCGGCCGGGTGGCACTCAAGCTCGACCCCGACCTGCTCGCGCGGCTCGCGCAGAACCTGGACGTGGTCCTGGTCTCGGCGACCAACGGGAAGACCACCACGACGCGGCTCATCGCTGAAGCCCTGCGGGCCGCCGGGCCCGTCGTGTCCAACGCGCTCGGCGCCAACATGCCGGCCGGTATCACCTCGGCGCTCGCGGGCAGCTCGGAAGCGCGCTACGGCGTCATCGAGGTCGACGAGAAGTACCTCGCCGGGGTCGCCCGGGACACCGACCCCAAGTGCATCGCGCTGCTCAACCTCTCCCGTGACCAGCTGGACCGAGCCGCCGAGACACGCATGCTCGCCGAGAACTGGCGCGAGGGGCTCGCGGGTTCGAAGGCCGTGATCGTCGCCAACGCCGATGACCCGCTGGTCGTGTGGGCGGCCTCGTCGTCCCCGAATGTGATCTGGGTCGCCGCCGGGCAGATGTGGAAGGACGACGCCTGGTCCTGCCCGTCGTGCGGTGGTGTGATGCAGCGCCCGGGCGACGACTGGTTCTGTGGGGAGTGCGGCTTCCGCCGTCCCACGCCGAGCTGGGCGCTCTCCGGTGATCATGTCCTCGACCCGCACGGATCCGCCTGGCCCATCCATCTGCAGCTGCCCGGGCGCGCCAACAAGGCCAACGCGGCGTCGTCGGCCGCCGTGGCCGCCGTCTTCGGGGTGCCGCCGCAGGTCGCCCTCGAGCGGATGTACCAGGTGCAGGCCGTCGCCGGGCGCTACGACGTCGTGCAGTTCCAGGAGCGGGATCTGCGGCTGCTGCTCGCCAAGAACCCGGCCGGCTGGCTGGAGACGTTCTCCCTCATCGACCCGCCGCCGACCCCGGTGATCCTCTCGGTGAACGCGCGCGGCGCCGACGGCACCGACACCTCCTGGCTGTGGGACGTCGACTACACGCGCCTGACCGGGCACCCGATCTGCGTCATCGGCGACCGCAAGCTGGACCTCGCGGTGCGTCTGGAGGTCGCGAACCAGCAGTTCCAGGTCTGCGACAACCTCGACCAGGCCGTGCAGATGAGCCCGCCGGGCCGGATCGAGGTCATCGCCAACTACACCGCGTTCCAGGACCTGCGCCGCCGCGTCGGCAACTGAGCACGAGACTTCAGGGGACTTCAAGTGAGCGACAACCAACTGCGGGTCGTCTGGATCTACCCGGACCTGCTCAGCACCTACGGCGACCAGGGCAACGTCCTGGTCGTGGAGCGCCGTGCGCGGCAGCGCGGCCTCGACGTGGCCCGTCTCGACGTGCGCAGCGACCAGCCGATCCCGACCTCCGGCGACATCTATCTGATCGGCGGCGGCGAGGACCGTCCGCAGCGGCTGGCCGCCGAGCGGCTGCGCCGGGACGGCGGGCTGCACCGGGCCGTCGAGAACGGCGCGATCGTGTTCTCGGTGTGCGCCGGGTACCAGATCCTCGGCCACGAGTTCATCAACGACCTCGGTCAGCGTGAGCCCGGCCTCGGGCTGATCGACGTGGTGTCCGTGCGCGGTGAGGGCGAGCGGTGCGTGGGTGACGTCCTCGGGGACATCGACCCGCGCCTCGGCCTGCCCCCGCTGACCGGCTTCGAGAACCACCAGGGCGTCACCCACCTCGGCCCCACCGCCCGCCCCTTCGCCAAGGTCCGCCTGGGCAACGGCAACGGAACCGGTGACGGCACGGAGGGGGCGTACAACGACACCGTCTTCGGTACGTACATGCACGGGCCGGTGCTCGCCCGGAACCCGCTCATCGCCGATCTGCTGCTGAAGCTGGCGCTGGACGTGAACGCCCTGCCGCCGACCGACGACCGCTGGTACGAGGCACTGCGGAGCGAGCGCATCGCGGCAGCCCAGCAGCCCGCCTGACACCTGGCCTCCAGCCTGTCGTAACCAGCCCGTCTGACGGCCCGTCCGCACAGGTGAGCGGGGTCGTCCAGCAGGCGGACGCACGCTTCGGCCCCGCCCCCTGATGCCGCTAGGGTGGCGGGGATTCGAGCCGGACAGCGTGGTCCGGTCCCGGCCCACGTGGAGAAGGTTTTTCGGGCTATGCGCATTGGTGTCCTCACGTCCGGCGGCGACTGCCCCGGCCTGAACGCCGTCATCCGGTCCGTCGTGCACCGTGCCGTCGTCGACCACGGCGACGAGGTCATCGGCTTCCGGGACGGCTGGAAGGGCCTCCTGGAGTGCGACTACCTCAAGCTCGACCTCGACGCGGTGGGTGGCATCCTCGCCCGCGGCGGCACGATCCTCGGTTCCTCCCGGGTCCAGCCCTCCCATCTGCGGGACGGTGTGGAGCGGGCCAAGGGCCATGTCGAGGAGCTCGGCCTCGACGCGATCATCCCGATCGGCGGCGAGGGCACACTGAAGGCCGCCCGGCTGATGTCGGACAGCGGTCTGCCCGTCGTGGGTGTGCCGAAGACCATCGACAACGACATCGCCGTCACGGACGTCACCTTCGGGTTCGACACGGCCGTCGGTGTGGCCACCGAGGCCCTGGACCGGCTCAAGACCACCGCCGAGTCGCACCAGCGGGTGCTGGTCGTCGAGGTCATGGGCCGGCACACCGGCTGGATCGCGCTGCACTCCGGCATGGCGGCCGGCGCGCACGCCATCGTCGTACCGGAACGGCCCTTCGACATCGAGGAGTTGGCTCGACGGGTCGGCGAGCGGTTCGACGCGGGCAAGCGGTTCGCGATCGTCGTCGCCGCTGAGGGGGCCAAGCCGGCTCCCGGCACGATGGCCTTCGACGAGGGCGGCAAGGACATCTACGGGCACGAGCGCTTCGCCGGGATCGCGCGCCAGCTGTCGATCGAGCTGGAGCACCGGCTGGGCAAGGAGGCGCGGCCGGTCATCCTCGGGCATGTGCAGCGGGGCGGTACGCCCACCGCGTACGACCGGGTGCTGGCGACCCGGTTCGGGTGGCATGCGGTGGAGGCCGTGCACCGCGGGGAGTTCGGCCACATGACGGCGCTGCGGGGAACGGACATCGTGATGGTGCCGCTGGCGGAGGCCGTGGAGACGCTGAAGACGGTTCCCGTGGAGCGGTACGAAGAGGCCGAGTGCGTCCTCTAGATCACGTCGTATAGATCACGTCGCACAGGGCTGAACAGTCTGCCCCCGGCCGCAGCTGCGGCCGGGGGCAGTTCTAGTCTGTGTGCGGACAGACTTGCACAACCCCCACGAATCAGGAGCCGCCGGAATGGATCACAGCGGGCACGGCATGACCATGGACTTGCCGCCGTTCACGCTGGGACGGGGTCTTCAGTGGTCGGCCGACCCGTTCTTCCTCGTCGCCTGCCTGGTGGGGCTCGCGCTGTATGCGTGGGGTGTGGTGCGGCTGCGGCGGCGTGGGGACTCGTGGTCCGCCGGGCGGACGGTCTCGTACGTCGCCGGTGTGCTGTCCGTGATGCTGGTCATGTGCACCGGGCTGAACGACTACGGCATGGTCATGTTCAGCGTGCACATGGTGCAGCACATGGTGATCAGCATGCTGTCGCCGATCCTGATCCTGCTCGGCGCCCCGATCACCCTGGCGTTGCGGGCGATGCCGCCCGCGGCGCGGGGGCGCAAGGGACCGCGGGAGTTGTTGCTGGCCCTGCTGCACAGCCGGTACATGCGGATCATCACGCATCCGGCGTTCACCATTCCGCTGTTCATCGCCAGCCTGTACGCGCTGTACTTCACACCGATCTTCGACTTCCTCATGGGCTCCAAGACCGGCCACATCGCGATGATGGTGCACTTCCTCGCCGTGGGTGTGGTGTTCTTCTGGCCGATCATCGGCGTGGATCCCGGTCCGCATCGGCCGGGGTATCTGATGCGGATGCTGGAGCTGTTCGCGGGGATGCCGTTCCACGCGTTCTTCGGTATCGCGTTGATGATGGCGTCTGAGCCGATGGTCGAGACGTTCAAGAACCCGCCCGCCTCGCTCGGCATCGAAGCGCTCTCCGACCAGAACGCGGCCGGCGGCATCGCCTGGGCGTTCAGTGAGATTCCGTCCGTGCTGGTGCTGATCGCGCTGCTGTTCCAGTGGTACGGCTCGGAGCAGCGGCAGGCCAAGCGCAAGGACCGGGCCGCCGACCGGGACGGCGACAAGGAACTTGAGGCGTACAACGCCTATTTGGCCTCATTGAACGCACGCGGAAACTGACGAAACCGAAAGGCTTCGCCTTTCAGTAGCATGAAGCGCGTCGGGGGAACCGCCGGGGGGAGCGGTAATGGCGCTTCGCGTTTTCGTACACAGGGCCGGAAAATCGGCGATTCGGAGGATCGCCGTCCTTTTGGTCTTCGTTCTGATGCTCAGCGGGTGCGATCGGGACGCACCGTTGTTCGTGGTGCGGGCGGTGGCCTCAGGGGTTCCGTCGCTCGCGCCCTTCTTCGACGAGAGCCAGGGCCTGGGGCGGGACCAGCAGGTCAGGGCCCAGACGGCGCACGGAGGTCTGCAGCGGGGCGACACTCCTGGCCTCTACGGGGGTTCCAAGCAGCCGACGGTCTGTGACGTCGTACGGCTCAAGGAGTTCCTCGCCGATTCCGCCAATGAGCCCAAGGCACAGGCGTGGGCGGCGGCGCTCTCGATCACCACGGCCGAGATTCCGGATTATCTCGATCGCCTCACGCCGGTACTCCTGCGTCACGACACTCTCGTGAAGAACCACGACTACAAAAAGGGCAAGGCCGTCCCTTTCAACGCGCTGCTTCAGACGGGAATCGCGATTCTCGTCGATGCGGAGGGTCTTCCTGCCGTGAAGTGCTCGTGTGGAAATCCGCTGCGGCCCTTCGAGGGTGACACGACCCGGATAAAGGTCGAATTCGACGGGCGGAACGAGGAGTGGAAGGGGTACGAAAAGTCGTCCGTGGTGGCCGTGCGGCCCGCTGCGCGGGAAGTGGAGCGGCTCGCTCTCGTCGATGTCCATGAACCCGACCGGGGCATCAACCGTCCCGTCGGCACCACGGGCGAGGACGACACCGCGTTCGACGCGCGCGAGCGGCGCTCGGTGCCCAACCTCGCCGGGACGACGTTCGGGCAGGCCGGTCGGCAACTGGCCGACAAGGGGCTCGCGGTCGCCTTCGACGGAGCGGGGCTGCCGCCGGACGACGCCCGGGTCACGGCGTCGGATCCGCCGGCCGGGACCCAGCTGCGGTTCGGGGAGTACGTGATGTTGAGCGTGGCCGGGGCCAGCACCTCCGGTGACACGTCCGGTGACTCGTCCGGTGGGACGTCCACTCCCCCGGGCTCGACGACACCGCAGCCGACTCGGGATCCGTCGACCTCGACGCCGCCGTCCACGTCCTCGCCACCGACGTCCTCGTCGCCGTCCACCTCGACGCCGCCGCCCTCGTCCTCCGGCCCGGGGACGACAAGCCCCGGCCTCACGAGCGGGCCCCCGTCCTCGGGCCCGCCCTCCTCCGCGCCGCCCTCCTCGAACCCGCCGCCAAGCTCCACCCCGCCCCCGTCGACCAAGGACCCCACGTCCAGCTCACCACCCCCGCCCGTGACCGGCTCACCACCGCAGACCACGAGCTCGCCCCCGACCAGCGCCCCGGTCACCAGCAGCGCCCCGCCGCCCGAGACCAGCGCGCCTGCCACGACCGATCCGGCGACCGGCGCCCCGTCCACCGGCGAGCGCACCTCGCGCACGAACGCATAGCAATCACGCAGCGCCCCGCAGAACGCAGAACCCGGGAGTCACCGGATGCCTTCAGGATCACCGACGTCGGGAGTGGGCCGGATCATCGCCGGCCGTTATCTGCTGCTGAACCGGCTCGGCAGCGGCGGTATGGGACATGTCTGGCTCGCCCACGACCAGAGACTCGCCTGCGAGGTCGCGCTCAAGGAGATCGTGTTCCGGGACCCGGCCGAGGCCGACGAGCACGAGGCGCGGGTGGCCCGCGCCCGCGCGGAGGCACGGCACGCGGCGGGGCTGCGCGGGCACCCGCATGTGGTGACCGTGCACGACGTGCTGGAGCACGAGGGGCTGCCGTGGATCGTCATGGAGTACGTGGCCGGCGCCGTCAACCTGCGCGACCTCATCGACCAGCGCGGCCCGCTCGCGCCCGCGGAGTGCGCCCGCATCGGGCTCGCCGTGCTCGACGCGCTGACCGCCGGACACGAGCGGGGCGTCATGCACCGGGACGTGAAACCGGCGAACATCCTGCTGGCGCCGGACCGCACCGGGGCGCCGCACGGACGGGTGCTGCTCACCGACTACGGCATCTCGGTGCAGCCGGACGCCGGGGAGACGCGGTACACGCTGGCGTCGGTGCTCGTGGGTACGTCGGGCTATCTGGCGCCGGAGCGGGTCACGGGCGGGGCGCCCACGCCGGCCGCCGATCTGTTCTCGCTGGGCTGCACGCTGTACTACGGCGTCGAGGGCCGGGCTCCCTTCGACCGCGAGTCGCATCTGGCGGAGATCACCGCGGTGGTCATGGAGGAACCCCGGCCGGCCGGGCGGGCCGGGGCGCTGGAGCCCGTCCTGCGGGCGCTGCTGGAGAAGGATCCGCAGCGGCGGATGTCCGCGGCGCAGGCGGAGGCGGCGCTGTCGCGGATCGTCACTCCGGAGGTCGACGCGTACGCGCGGACCCAGACCGACCTCGGTTCGCAGCCGCACTGGGGCGGGGCGCCGCCGCCGGGGCCCGCGCCCGACGCGCCGGGTTTCGGCTCGCCGCCCGCGTCGGATCGCCCCGGCGGCGGACAGGGTTTCCGTCCCCCGTCCGGGCAGCCCGAGGGGCCGCATGGCCCGGGCTCCGTGGCCGGGCAGCCCGGTGGGCCGCAGGGCTTCGGTTCGCTGCCCGAGCCGCCCCGGGGTCCGCTGGGCGCGGCTTCCCTGGCCGATCGGCCCGGCGAGCTGCGGGGCTTCAGCGCCTGGCCCGGCGACCGGAATCCGGCCCGCCCGCGCGTCCTCCACGCGGTCCTCGCCGGACTCCTCGGGCTGGCGCTCGCGGGGGCCGGTGTCTGGTACGCCATGGCACAGCAGTCGGAGACGGGCGGGACGGAGCGGCCGTACGGCGACACGGTCGCGCTCGGAGATCCGCTGAAGGGCGGTGACTGCGTGCTCGCCGACTGGCCCGGCACCGCCCCCTTCCGGGGCACGCCCCGGCTGAGTCTGGATCCCGGTTGCGGGGCGAATGCACCCGACGGGCAGGTGATGGCGTTCGTCGCGGCCGCCTCCGCCGCCGAGGCGCGCGAGAAGGGGCCGGCGGCCTGTGAGGAGCGGACGGAGGAGATCCGGGGACGGCTCGCGGACGTCCGCAGCTTCGCCGTCGTACCGACGGAAGCGGGGTTCGAGGCGGCCGGGCGGCGCACCGCCTGTCTGGTGCTGGGCGCGCACGGGCCGGTATACGGGCCGCTGGGCGACCATCGGAAGGCGGGGTCGGCCTTCGCCGACACGGCGACCATGCAGCGGCGGGACTGTCTGGACGTGCGCTCCCACCGGGACGCCCGCCTGGTGTCCTGCGCGGAGCCGCATGACGAGCAGGTACTCGGCTTCACGCGACTGGGCGCCGACGTCACGCTGACCGAGGCGCGCACCGAGTCGGACACGGCGTGCGCCCGGGAGGTGCCGCCACGCGAGTACGGATTCGACCCTTCCGTGTACACAGCGGGCTCCTGGACGAGCGAGGGGTCCTGGAAGAACGGCACTCATTTCGTCGTGTGCACCGTACGGAGGCAGAACGGGGGCACCATGGAGGGGGACGAACCATGAGGAGGGTGTTGCGATGCCCGGTTCTAGCGGTTCTAGCGGTTCTACGGACGGGTCCACCAAGGCGATGGGGGTGCTCACCGTCGGCGGACTCGTCGTGGTGACCGCCTACACGGTGGCGCTCGGGAGCAATGGCTGGCTGTGGTTCGGGTGGGTGGTACTGGGGCTGATCACGCTGGGGATGGTGGCCAGCCGCAGCACCTGAGCCGCAGAGCCTGTGTCACAGGCTCTCACTCCCGGGTGAGCCGTCCCGCGGAGTGCACGCCCGGCTGGTACTTGGGCAGCCGGGCGGTGATCTTCATGCCCGCGCCCAGGGCGGTCTCGATGACGAGGCCGTAGTCGTCGCCGTACACCTGCCGGAGCCGGTCGTCGACGTTGGACAGCCCGATGCCGCCCGACGGGCTGACCTCGCCGGCGAGGATGCGGCGCAGCAGGACGGGGTCCATCCCGGCGCCGTCGTCCTCGATGACGACGAGGGCCTCGGCGCCGGCGTCCTGCGCGGTGATCTGGATGCGGCACTTGTCGGCCTTGCCCTCCAGGCCGTGCTTGACGGCGTTCTCGACGAGCGGCTGCAGGCACAGGAAGGGCAGGGCGACCGGCAGCACCTCCGGGGCGATCTGGAGGGTGACCGACAGGCGGTCGCCGAAGCGTGCCCGTACCAGCGCCAAGTAGTGGTCGATGGCGTGGAGTTCGTCGGCGAGGGTGGTGAAGTCGCCGTGCCTGCGGAAGGAGTAGCGGGTGAAGTCGGCGAACTCCAGGAGCAGTTCGCGGGCGCGCTCGGGGTCGGTGCGTACGAACGAGGCGATCACCGCGAGCGAGTTGAAGATGAAGTGCGGGGAGATCTGGGCGCGCAGGGCTTTGATCTCGGCCTCGATCAGGCGGGTGCGGGACTGGTCGAGGTCGGCCAGCTCCAGCTGCACGGAGACCCAGCGGGCCACTTCTCCGGCCGCCCGAACGAGCACCGCCGACTCGCGGGGCGCGCAGGCCACGAGCGCCCCGTGGACGCGGTCGTCGACGGTGAGCGGGGCGACGACGGCCCAACGGACCGGGCAGTCGGGGGTGTCGCAGGTGAGCGGGAAGGCCTCGCCACGGCCCGACTCCAGGGGGCCGGCGAGGAGTTCCATGATCTCCGTACGGTGATGGCCGCCCACCCCGTCCCAGACCAGCACGTCCTTCTGGTCCGTCAGACACAGCGCGTCGGTGCCGAGCAGTGAGCGCAGCCGGCGGGCCGACTTGCGGGCGGTCTCCTCGGTGAGTCCGGCCCGTAGCGGGGGTGCGGCGAGGGAGGCGGTGTGCAGGGTCTCGAAGGTGGCATGCTCGACGGGGGTGCCGAGGCCGCCGAGGTTCTCGGGGCGGGCCGTGCGCCGGCCCAGCCAGAAGCCGGCGGCGAGCAGCGGGAGGATGGCCACGCACAGGCCCGCGATGAACCCGCTCATACCGTCACCGCCTCCCGCCGTCCGGCGATGAGAGCTCTCATGCCTTCACCTCCGCCCGCAGCTCCTCCGGCAGATGGAACCGCGCCAGGATCGCCGCCGTCCCGGCCGGCACCCGGCCCGGGGTGGCCAGGGACACCAGGATCATCGTGAGGAAGCCCAGCGGCACCGACCAGAGCGCGGGCCAGGCGAGCAGCGCGTGCAGCGCCCCGGAGCCCGGGAAGCCGGCCATCGTCGCCGCGACGGCGAGCAGCGCGGAGCCGCCGCCCACCAGCATTCCGGCGGCCGCGCCGGGCGGGGTCAGCCGCCGCCACCAGATGCCGAGGACGAGCAGCGGGCAGAAGGACGACGCGGAGACCGCGAAGGCCAGGCCCACCGAGTCGGCGACCGGGAGCCCGCCGACCAGGGCGCTCGCGGCGAGCGGGACGGCCATGGCGAGGACCGTGCCGAGCCGGAAGTGCCGTACCCCCCGGGACGGGAGCACGTCCTGGGTGAGGACGCCCGCGACGGCCATGGTCAGGCCCGACGCCGTGGACAGGAACGCGGCGAAGGCGCCGCCCGCGACCAGCGCGCCGAGCAGGTCGCCGCCCAGGCCGCCGATCATGCGGTCGGGCAGGAGCAGGGCTGCGGCGTCCGCGTCGCCGGTGAGGGTGAGTTCGGGGGCGTAGAGGCGGCCGAGGGCGCCGTAGACCGGGGGCAGCAGGTAGAAGGCGCCGATCAGGCCGAGCACGGCGACGGTGGTGCGGCGGGCGGCGACGCCGTGCGGGCTGGTGTAGAAGCGGACGACGACGTGCGGCAGGCCCATGGTGCCGAGGAAGGTGGCGAGGATCAGTCCGTACGTGGCGTACAGCGGGCGTTCGCCGCGGCTCTCGGCCTGCGAGGGGGACAGGCCGCCGTTGGCCGAGCGGTCGGGTTCGGGGACCTCGGCGCCCTTGGCGAAGGTCAGGCGGGTGCCGCCCTCGATGTGGTGGGTGCCGGCGGCGAGCTGGAGCTCCTTGTCGTCGTGGCTGCGGCCGTCGATCGTGCCGCTCACGGTGACGGTCAGGGGTCGGTCGAGCTTCAGGTTGAGGGTGCCGTCGACGCGGACGACGCGCTGTTCGCGGAAGGTCGCCGGTTCGTCGAAGGCGTGCCGGGGGGCGCCGTCGCCCTGCCAGGCGAGGATCAGGAAGAGCGCGGGGACGAGCAGGGCGGTGAGTTTGAGCCAGTACTGGAAGGCCTGCACGAAGGTGATGCTGCGCATGCCGCCGGCGGCGACGATGGCGACCACGACGACGGCGACGATCACTCCGCCGAGCCAGTCGGGTGCGTCCGTCAGCACCGTCAACGTCAGCCCGGCGCCCTGGAGTTGGGGCCGCAGATACAGCCAGCCCGTGCCGACGACAAAAGCGCCCGCGAGCCGCCGTACCGCCTGGGAGGAGAGGCGGGCCTCGGCGAAGTCGGGGAGGGTGTAGGCGCCGGAGCGGCGCAGCGGGGCGGCGACGAACAGCAGCAGGACGAGGTATCCGGCGGTGTAGCCGACCGGGTACCAGAGCATGTCCGGGCCCTGCACGAGGACCAGGCCCGCGATGCCGAGGAAGGAGGCGGCGGAGAGGTACTCGCCGCTGATCGCGGCCGCGTTGAGGCGGGGGCCGACGGTGCGGGAGGCGACGTAGAAGTCGGAGGTGGTGCGGGAGATGCGCAGGCCGAAGGCGCCGACGAGGATCGTCGCGAGGACGACGAGGGCGACGGCGGGGACGGCATAGCTGGAGTTCACGGCCGCATCGGTTCCTCTGGCTCAGCGGTCTCAGCAGGTCGGGCGATGTCGGCTGCGGTTCTGCAGTGCCCTGAAGGGGCGCGGGGCTGTATCCATCTGCGGCTCCGCCGCGTGGCGCGACCAGCCACGATGGCGCTGCGGACGATCGACGGCATATCCCGGCCCTTCCAGCGGAGCGCTCAGCGGTCTTCGACGAGCCGTACGAAGTCCCGTTCGTTGCGCTCCGCGCGGCGCACGAACCAGCGGGCCAGCAGGACCAGCGGGGCGTAGAGGCCGAAGCCGAGGATCGCCCATTCCAGGTGGCGGAAGTCCGGCATCGCGGCGAACAGCAGGGGCAGCGGGCCGACGAGCAGGCCGAGGACGGCGAACACGGCGAGGGCGGTGCGCAGTTGGGTGCGCATCAGGGAGCGGACGTAGGTGTGGCCGAGGGTGGTCTGCTCGTCGATCTCGGTGCGCGGGCGGTAGTAGCCGGAGACCGGGCGGGCCTGCCGGGGCGGGCCGGTGACGACGACACGGCGGTCGGCGGGGTTGCTGGGCATCGTCACGACCTCCTCATGAGCAGGTCCCGCAGCTCGCGCGTGTGACGTCGGCTGACCTGGAGTTCCTCGGAGCCGACCATGACGCTGACGGTGCCCGCGTCCAGGCGGAGTTCGCCGATGTGGCGCAGGGCGACGAGATGGCGGCGGTGGATGCGGACGAAGCCGCGGGAGCGCCAGCGCTCCTCCAGGGTCGACAGGGGGATGCGGACGAGGTGGCTGCCTTTGTCGGTGTGCAGGCGGGCGTAGTCGCCCTGGGCCTCGACGTGGGTGATGTCGTCGACGGAGACGAAGCGGGTCACGCCGCCGAGCTCGACGGGTATGTGGTCGGGGTCGGGCTCGCTCACGGGTATGCGGGGGGCGGTGTCGCGGAGCTCGGCGGCACGCAGTTCGACGGCGCGACGGACCGCCTCCGCCAGGCGCTCCTTGCGGACGGGCTTGAGGACGTAGTCGACGGCCTTGAGGTCGAAGGCCTGGACGGCGAAGTCCTCGTGGGCGGTGACGAACACGACCAGCGGCGGCTTGGCGAACCCGGTCAGCAGCCGGGCCAGGTCCAGTCCGTCCAGGCCGGGCATGTTGATGTCGAGGAAGACGACGTCGATCGCCTCGGGCCCGCCCGGCCCCGACTCCAGGGCGCGGTTGATCCGGCGCAGCGCCTCGGTCGCGTCGCCCGCGCCCTCCGCGCTGCCGATGCGGGGGTCGGCGTTCAGGAGGTAGAGCAGTTCCTCCAGCGAGGGGCGTTCGTCGTCGACGGCGAGGGCGCGCAGCATGAATCCGGAGTGTAGGAGTAATTCGCACGCTTGGACATGTGCTCCGGCTGGACGTTCGCGCTGGGTGTCGCGCCGCTTACAGTGCCCTCATGAACAGCGGCGCGGCGTCCTTCGACGAACTCGACCGGAAGATCATCACCGCTCTCATGGCGAACGCCAGGACGAGCTTCGCCGAGATCGGCACGAGCGTCGGGCTGTCCGCCACGGCGGTGAAGCGGCGGGTGGACCGGCTGCGCGACACGGGCGTGATCACCGGGTTCACGGCCACGGTCCAGCCGTCGGCGCTGGGCTGGCGTACGGAGGCGTACGTCGAGGTGTACTGCGAGGGCGCGGCCCCGCCGCGGCGCCTCGCGGAGGTGGTCCGCAACCATCCGGAGATCACCGCGGCGATGACGGTGACGGGCGGCGCGGACGCGTTGCTGCATGTGCGGGCGCGGGACGTGGAGCACTTCGAGGAGGTGCTGGAGCGGATCCGGGTCGAGCCGTTCATCCGGAAGACGATCAGCGTGATGGTGCTGTCCCATCTGCTCCCGGAGAGCCCCGAGGCGGGAGCGAGCCAGCCGGCGCCCGAGCAGACATCCCGTTAAACACTCGGGGTGCGCAGCAGGCCTGCGTCTTCCGAAGAAACTACGCAGCATTCCTGCGCCGACACGCAATATTTCTTCCTTGTCGCTCGTATCCGGCACTTCCTACCTTGGTGTCAACCCTCAGTCGACACTCCCAGGAAGCGGAGGAACCCCTCGGTGCCCGACTCCCGTGTGCCGCGCCGGCGGCGGTATCTCGTCTGCGAACCCAGACACTTCGCCGTGCAGTACGCGATCAACCCCTGGATGCAGCCCGACGCCCACGTCGACGTCGATCTCGCCCAGGCTCAGTGGCAGGCGCTGATCAGCGCCTACCGCGCCCATGGCCACGCCGTCGACACGGTGGAGCCCGCCCCCGGCCTGCCCGACATGGTCTTCGCCGCGAACTCGGCGGTCGTCGTGGACGGCCGCGTCTTCGGCTCCCTCTTCCACGCGCCCGAGCGGCGCCCCGAGTCCACGCACTACGACACCTGGTTCAAGGCGGCCGGCTACGACGTGTACCGGCCCGAGTCCGTCTGCGAGGGCGAGGGCGACCTGGTCTGGACGGGCCGGTACGTGCTGGCCGGCACCGGATTCCGGACGACCCGTGAGGCCCATCGCGAGGTGCAGGAGTTCTTCGGCCACCCGGTGATCAGCCTGACGCTCGTCGACCCGCGCTTCTACCACCTCGACACGGCGCTGTTCGTGCTCGACGACGACAACATCGCGTACTACCCGGAGGCCTTCTCGCCGGGCAGCCGTGAGGTGCTCGCACGGCTGTACCCGCAGGCGGTGCTCGCCACCCGCGAGGACGCGATGGCGTTCGGTCTGAACTCCGTGTCCGACGGCCGCAACGTCTTCATCGCGCCCCAGGCCGAGGCCCTCGCCGGCGCCCTCACCGACCGCGGCTATGTCCCCGTCCCCGTCGACCTGTCGGAGTTCCGCAAGGCCGGCGGCGGCATCAAGTGCTGCACCCAGGAGATCCGCTGATGACCGCTCCCGTGACCACCCGCTCTTCCGCCGACCTGATCCGCGCCGAGGAGCCGGTCCTCGCGCACAACTACCACCCGCTGCCCGTGGTCGTCGCGCGCGCCGAGGGCACGTGGGTGGAGGACGTGGAGGGCCGCCGCTACCTCGACATGCTGGCCGGTTACTCGGCCCTGAACTTCGGCCACCGCAACCCGGCGCTGATCGAGGCGGCGCACCGCCAGCTGGACCGGCTGACCCTCACCTCCCGCGCCTTCCACAACGACAAGCTGGCCGAATTCGCGGAGCGGCTCGCCCGGTTGACCGGCCTGGACATGGTGCTGCCCATGAACACGGGCGCCGAGGCGGTCGAGTCCGGCATCAAGGTGGCCCGCAAGTGGGCGTACGAGGTGAAGGGCGTGCCGGCGGACCAGGCGACGATCGTGGTCGCCGCGGAGAACTTCCACGGCCGTACGACGACGATCGTGTCGTTCTCCACGGACGAGACGGCGCGGCAGGGCTTCGGCCCCTTCACGCCGGGCTTCCGGATCGTGCCGTACAACGACCTGGCGGCGCTGGAGGCGGCGGTCGACGAGACGACGGCGGCGGTGCTGCTGGAGCCGATCCAGGGCGAGGCGGGCGTCCTCATTCCCGACGACGGCTACCTCACGGGGGTGCGCGAACTGACCCGCCGCAAGGGCTGCCTGTTCATCGCGGACGAGATCCAGTCGGGCCTGGGCCGCACGGGCCGTACGCTCGCCGTCGAGCACGAGGCGGTCGTCCCGGACGTGCTCCTGCTGGGCAAGGCGCTGGGGGGCGGCATCGTGCCGGTGTCGGCGGTGGTGGCCCGCCGTGACGTACTCGGCGTGCTGCGCCCGGGCGAGCACGGTTCGACGTTCGGCGGCAACCCCTTGGCCGCCGCGGTCGGTACGGCTGTGGTCGAGCTCCTGGAGACCGGCGAGTTCCAGCGCCGGGCCGCCGAGCTGGGCGTGGTCCTGCGGGGCGGCCTCGCGGCCCTGCTCGGCAAGGGCGTCGTCGGCTTCCGCGCGCGGGGCCTGTGGGCGGGCGTCGACATCGACCCGACGGCCGGCACGGGCCGCGAGATCGGCGAGCGGCTCCTGCGCGAGGGCGTCCTGGTCAAGGACACCCACGGCTCCACGATCCGCCTGGCACCCCCACTGACGATCACGCCGGACGAGCTGACGGGGGCACTGGGGGCGCTGGAGAAGGTACTGGCGTAGACGTCCCGGTACGACAGCTTGGCACGGCAGCCCGGCCCTGGACATGGGGGCCGGGCTGTTTTGCGGGGAGGGAGGAGGGAGAGGAGGACAGGCGCTTCGCATCGTGCCTTTGTCGGCCTGCCGTCGCGTCCGCGCCCCGAGCCCTTCATCGTCGGCCACCGGTCCGCGGCCTCCACCCCGCCGGCCCTCACCCGTGCGCGGCCCCCGCCGCCCCTCACGTCCGCAGCCGTTTCCCGCCTTCACCCCGTCGGCTCCCCCGCGATGTGCCCCCCGGCACCCCACCACGCCCACCGGACCCGCTCCCGCCACCCACATCCACCCGCACACCGCCGCCCTTCCTCAACTCCGCCATCCCCCCACAGACCGCCCCGCCCCCCCATTTCCTCGCCCCCGCCATTCCCCCGGTCCCCCTCCTCCCCGCACACGCCCGGCCCCCGCAAAGAGGCGGCCTTGACCGGAAGGGTGAAGATGGGGACAAGAGGTGGTAGACCGCTCTCAGCGACAGAGAGGTCGGCCGTGGGCGCAGACGAGGAGCGGGGCGTTGCCCGGCAGGGGTTCGACGTGGCGGACGCCGTGCCTGTGCTGCTCGACGCGCAGGGCCGGGTGACGGGGTGGACGAGGGACGCGCAGCGGCTGCTGGCGTACGCGGCCTCCGAGGCGGTGGGCCGGAGCGTCGCCGAGCTGCTGAGCGCCGAGGACGCGGGGCGGGTGCCGGAGCTGATCGAGCGGTGCCGCGCGGACGGCGGCTGGGTGGGGCTGCTGACGGGCCTGCGCAGGGACGGGCCGCGGGTCAGGCTCATGGTGCGGATCACCGCGGCCCTGGACACGCAGGGCCCCTCGCGCTGGCTCGCACTCCTGTCGGAGCTCGACGAGGCGCCCGGCTGGGACATGAGCCGGGCCGTACTGGAGCAGATGGTCTCCCGCTCCCCCGTCGGCATAGCCATCGTCGACACGGACCTGCGGTACGTCTGGTCGAACAGCGCCCTCGCACAGTACGGCGGCGGCCCGCCGACCCGTCGGCTCGGTCTGCGGCTCGCGGACATCCAGCCCGGCCTGGACTCCGAGTCCATCGAGGCCCAGATGCGCCGCGTGCTGACCACCGGCGAACCGATCGTCGGCTACGAGCACGTGGGCCACGCCCGCTCCGCACCGCTGCGCGAGACCGCGCACATGATGTCGTTCACCCGGCTCGACGACGGCCACGGCCACCCCATGGGCGTGTACTACACGGTCGAGGACATCACCGACCGGCACCGCACCCGGCAGCGCCTGGCCCTGCTCGACCGGGCCGGCGAGCACATCGGCCGCTCCCTGGACATCACCCGCACCGCCCAGGAGCTGGCCGACGTGGCCGTACCGGGACTCGCCGACCTGGTCACCGTGGACCTGCTGGAATCGGTGCTGGGGGGTGGGGAGCCCACGGCCGGGCCGCTGAGCGACACGGGTACGGTGCCGCTGCGGCGCACGGGGCACCGTTCGGCCACCGAGCGGGTGCCGGAGGCCGTCGTCGGCATCGGCGAGGTGGTCACCTATCCGGCGGGCTCGCCTCCGATCCGCTGCCTGATGACGGCCAGGTCCTGGCGTGCGGAGCGACTGGACCCGCTCGGGGAGGCATGGACCCAGCACGCGCGCGGCGGGCGAGCCGCCATCTTCCTCGAACTGGGCCTGCACAGCGTGATGATCGTGCCGATCCGTGCGCGGGGCGTCACCCTGGGCGTCACGACCTTCTTCCGGCGCCACCGCCAGGAGCCGTTCGAGGAGGACGACCTGAACCTGGCCGAGGACCTCGTCTCCCGGGCGGCCGTCTGTGTGGACAACGCCCGGCGCTACACCCGCGAGCGTGACGCGGCGCTGGTCCTGCAGCGCAGCCTGCTGCCGCACCAGCTGCCCGAGCAGGACGCGGTGGAGGTGTCCGCCTGCTACCGGCCGGCCGACGAGCTGACCGGCCTCGGCGGTGACTGGTACGACGTCATTCCGCTGTCCGGCGCCCGCGTCGCCCTGGTGGTGGGCGAGGTGCCCGGGCACGGCATCGACGCCGCCGCGGCGATGGGGCGGCTGCGGACCGCCGTACGGACCCTCGCCCTGCTGGATCTGCCGCCCGAGGAGGTGCTGGCCCATCTCGACGACCTGGTCGCGCGGTCGGCCCGCGAGGAGGCCGTCCAGATGGGCGTGGAGGAGGCCGCGATCACCCAGTCCGTGGGGTCCGGGTGCGTGTATGTCATCTACGACCCGGTCGACGGGCAGTGCACCATGGCGGCCGCCGGGCATCCGGCGCCTGCGGTCGTGCGGCCCGACGGCGGCGTCACCTTCGTCGACCTTCCGCAGGGAGCGCCGCTCGGGGTGGGAGGCCCCCCGTTCGAGTCGGTCGAGCTGGCCCTGCCGGCGGACAGCACGCTCGCCCTGCACACCGACGGACTGCTGGCGCACGGGGACGACTGGGCCATCGACGCCGACCGGGACCGGCTGCGGGCGGCCCTGGAGCGGCGCGCCGGCTCGCTGGACCTGCGCTGCCGGACCGTGGTCGACGCGCTGGTCCCGGACCGCCCGCACGACGACGTGGCCCTGCTGATGGCCCGCACCCGCCTCCTCGGCGCCGAGCAGGTCGCCGACTGGGACCTGCCGGCCGACCCGGCCGCCGTCGCCGACGCACGCAAGACGGCCGCCCGGCAACTGTCGGAGTGGGGCCTGGAGGACTTCGCGTTCACGACGGAACTGGTCGTCAGCGAGCTGGTCACCAACGCGATCCGGTACGCCACCGGACCGATCCGGCTGCGCCTGATCAGGGAGCGCGCGTTGATCTGCGAGGTCTTCGACGGCGGCGCCACCGCCCCGCACCTGCGCCATCCGCGCACCACCGACGAGGGCGGGCGCGGGCTGCTGCTGGTCTCCCAGTTCACCCAGCGGTGGGGCACCCGCTTCGTCCCCGAGGGGAAGATCATCTGGGCCGAGCAGTCCCTGACGGATCCATCGCCCTGACCTGCCGTGTTCCTGGAGGTGTAGTACATCGGTACATAAGTCACACAGCGTGCGAAACTGGTCCGATCCCGGTGGTGAGGCGGGAGCCATGAACGAGAAGGCGATCGACTACGAGGCGGTGTTCCACGGCCTGCCCGGAATGGTGGCGCTGCTGACCCCGGAGCTGGTCTACGCCGACGCCAACGAGGACTTCCAGCGCCTTTCCGGGCGTACCCGCGCACAACTGGTGGGCCGGTACATCTTCGATGTCTTCCCCGAGAAGCCCAAGGACCCCGCCGCCACCGGCATGCGCGACGTCCAGGCGTCGATGCTGCGCGTCGTGGCCACCGGTGAGCGCGACACCATGGCACTGCAGCGCTACGACGTCGAGGATCCCTCCCGCCCCGGCGAGTGGGTGGAGCGCTACTGGAGCCCGGTCAACGCGCCCGTCTTCGGCCCCGACGGACAGGTGGCGCTCATCGTGCACCGGGTGGAGGAGGTCACCGAGCTCATCCGCCTGCGCGGCAGGCAGGGGGGCGACAGCCGGGCGCGGGTCCTGGAGGCCGAGCTGTACACGCGCGCCCGTGAGCTGCAGGAGCTCAACGAACGGCTTCGCCAGGCTCATGCCCGCGAGCGCGAGGTGGCCCTCGCCCTGCAGGAGGCGATGCTGCCCGCCGGCCGGCAGGTGAGCAACCATCGGGCTGCCGTGCGCTACCGGCCTGCGGTCGGCGCGCTGAACGTGTGCGGCGACTGGTACGACGTGGTCGATCTGGTGGGCGGCAACCGTATCGGCGTCTCCGTGGGCGACGTGGTCGGCCACGGCCTCGAAGCGGCCGGCGTGATGGGCCAGCTGCGCAGCGCGCTCAGCGCCACCTCCCGGGTCGCCGACGGCCCGGCCCAGGCACTCGACGTGCTGGGCCGGTACGCCCATGTCGTCGACGGCGCCGAATCGGCCACCGCGGCCACGACGTTCATCGACTTCGACGCCCGCACCATCACCTACAGCAGCGCGGGCCATCCGCCGCCCGTGCTGATCCACGCCGACGGCCGCGTGGAGTTCCTCGACATGGCCACCGACACCCCCCTGGACGCGCGCCCCGACCCGATCCAGAGACCGCAGGCCGTCACCACGTTCACCGACGGCGCCACGCTCGCGCTGTACACCGACGGCCTGATCGAACGCCGCCACGAGGACATCGACACGGGACTCACCCGCCTCGCCGACGCCCTCGTACGCCACCGTACGGCCGACCCCGAGGCCCTCGCCGACGCCGTCCTGCTGGAGCTGTTGCCGCCGGGAGGCGCCACCGACGACACGGCACTGATCATCGTGCGGCTGTGATGAACGAGCAGAGGAGACGGCTCCCCGCAAGGGCGGGCGACTTGCCACCCGGTAACCGTGATCACGCCAAACCGCGCCGCCGGGTTGCCGCACACCTGCCGGGGACACCAGGCTGGTCCGGCGGTCCTCCCCACCCGCAAGCGACGCCGCCCGCCAGGTTCCTGACTTCCAGTCAGGACATTCGGTATTGGTCGGTATCCGTCCGACCCGACCCGGTTCCGGCCTGTCACCCCTGCGCCTACACTGGCAGCCCCACGGCACGCCGGTTGACCTGCCAGAACGCGGCGGTTGGAAGTGACCCGCCGGAGTGAGGAGCGACCCCTTTGTTTTACTACGTACTTAAATACGTGTTGTTGGGACCTCTGCTGAGACTGGTCTTCCGCCCCCGAATAGAGGGCCTCGAGCACGTGCCGGCCACAGGCGCGGCCATCGTCGCCGGCAATCACCTGTCGTTCTCGGACCACTTCCTGATGCCGGCCATGCTCAAGCGGCGCATCACCTTCCTCGCGAAGAAGGAGTACTTCACGGGCCCGGGCCTCAAGGGGCGCCTGACCGCTGCCTTCTTCCGCAGCGCCGGGCAGATCCCGGTCGACCGCACCGGCAAGGAGGCGGGCCAGGCCGCGATCCGCGAGGGACTCGGGGTCCTGAGCAAGGACGAGCTCCTCGGCATCTACCCGGAGGGCACCCGCTCGCACGACGGCCGGCTCTACAAGGGCAAGGTCGGCGTCGCGGTGATGGCGCTCAAGGCCGGCGTCCCGGTCATTCCCTGCGCGATGATCGGCACGTTCGAGGCGCAGCCGCCCGGCAAGGTCATCCCGAACCTCCACCCGGTGACCATCCGCTTCGGCAAGCCCCTCGACTTCTCCCGCTACGCCGGC
This sequence comes from Streptomyces cyaneus, assembly GCF_004028635.1. Lineage (GTDB taxonomy): Bacteria > Actinomycetota > Actinomycetes > Streptomycetales > Streptomycetaceae > Streptomyces > Streptomyces cyaneus. The sequence goes on from NZ_RQJW01000003.1 coordinate 1,267,713, forward strand.
ATGGAGAACGAGAAGGCGATCCTGCGCGCGGTGACCGACGAGATCATGTACGCGATCCTCTCGCTCTCCGAGCAGGAGTACGTCGACCAGTACGCGGCCGTCGCCAAGGCCGAGGAGGCCGCCGCCAAGGTGGAGAAGGAGCGCAAGTTCCCTCGGATGCCCATCAGTTGACGGGGCGGTAGCCGACCCGGAAGAACTGCCCGAGAGACCGGCGGCTCCCGGCGGCGCTCAGTCGAGGGACTCGAGCGCCGCGAGCGCCTCGTCGAGCTGTCTGCGCAGCCGCAGCGCGTCCGCCGCCACGGCACTCACCAGTGCGGCGGGGCCGGCGAGGGGCACGACGGCGGCGTTCTCCCCCAGCACCCGAGCCGCCACCGGTGCCTCGGCGAACTCGGGCCGTACGACGACGAGTTGCCCGACGGCCCGATGCCCGCCGAGCCCGGCCGGTCCGTCCCAGCCACCCGGCGCACCGGGCCCACAGGCGAGCTCCTGATCGAGAACAACCCGACCCGCGACACCCACCCGGATGCGGCTGCTGAGCCGCCCCGGCTCCTCTCCCACCCGCCCGAGCACCTGCTCCTCGCGCAGCACGAGCCGCCCCGCCGCGCCGACGTCGACGCGAGTGGTGACGTAGAGATCGCTGCCCCGGGCGGAGATCAACTGCTCGGGCAGCCAGTGCAGTTCACCCCCGTCGGCGACGGTGAGCCGTACGTCGTAGCGGGCCTCGCTCTTGCTCTGTCCCGGCAGCGCGATGGTGGCGGCCGCCGACCCGACGCGCAGCCGGGCGCCGGCCTCCACGTCGGCCTCCACGGTGAAGTGGTCGCCGCCGAGGGGCCCGCTCATCGCGCCGACGAGCACGACCCGCGCCTCGGCGCCGCTCCCCCGGGTCCGCCGGAGCGCCAGCGGTCCGTCGCCCTCGAGCACGGGCAGCGAGGTGCCGCCCCGGCCGTCGTCCCGGGCGACGATCCGCGCGAGAGCCCGTACTCCAGCTGCCACGGTCACGCCGTCCACGCCGCGAGCTGCGCCCGCACCCAGTCGGCGACGTCGCGCACGCCGGGCTCGCTGCGGAGCGACTGGAAGACGACCGGCAGCTCGGCCCGCTGTGCCTTGGCGTCGGCCGCCATCCGCGCCAGGTCGGAGCCGACGTACGGCGCGAGGTCGGTCTTGTTGACCACGAGCAGGTCGGCGGTGGTCACCCCTGGCCCGCCCTTGCGCGGAATGTCGTCCCCACCGGCGACGTCGATCACGAAGATCTGCGCATCGACGAGCCCCTTGGAGAAGGTCGCGGTGAGGTTGTCCCCGCCGGACTCGACGAGGATGAGGTCGAGGGGGCCGACCTCGTCCTCCAGATCCTCGACGGCTTCGAGGTTCGCGGAGATGTCGTCCCGGATCGCGGTGTGCGGACAGGCCCCGGTCTCCACGGCAGTGATCCGCTCGGGCGGCAATACGGCTTCGCGCAGCAGGAACTCGGCGTCCTCACGCGTGTAGATGTCGTTGGTGACGACGGCGAGGGAGAGCTCGTCACGCAGGGCACGGCAGAGCGCGGCGACGGTCGCGGTCTTACCGGACCCGACCGGCCCCCCGAGCCCGATGCGCAGGGCACGGCGCGATCCGTCGGGACGGTGAGCGTCAGCGCTGACGGCGGAGGGGCCGTCGTGAGAGTGGTCGAGGTGCACGGGGCGGCTCCTTCTGGGCGTAGGGCGGTGAAATCAGCCCGTCCGGCGTTTGAGGACAAGGCCCCTTCAGGGCCGAAGCGGGGTCTGGGGCGGCAGCCCCAGCGGCGGGGTCGAAGGGGCAGCGCCCCTGGGGATGGGATTGGGTAGGGGCGGCGGGGGCGAAGGAGCCCCTACGACGCGAACAGCCGTACAGCCCAAGCCGCATGCACCTCCGCCCCGATCTCCAGCAGCGGAGCGGAACCCGCGGGCAACTCGTCGATCCCGCCGTCGACCACGCGCCGGGCCGCCTCCACCGCCCGATCCGCAACGCGGTCCGACTCCGGCGCCAACCGAGCCAGCACGGCCGTAGCCTCAAACGGATCGAGACTCAGCAACCGAACCGTCGCACTCGCCGGGCCGCTCACACTCTCGTACGCCGCACAGTGCGCCGCATCGACCGCTCCCAGGCCGGCCGCCCGCGCCGCCACCCCGAGCACCACCGGTTGATGGGCCCCTTTGGGAAAGCGCCGAGCCAGGTCGTCGAGCTCCGCTGAAGGCCAGGTCGCCCGAGCGGCCCGCATCAACTGCCGCCCCAGCTTGCGCGCGGCGACCCGCAGGGCGGGCGACGGGGTGCGGGCATCGGCGGCCTCGTCCAAGGCCACCGCGTCGACCCCGAGCGCGGCAGCCGCGGCGAGCGAGGCCGCGACAAGGCCGGTCGTGTGCAGCCGCCCCCGGCAGAAGTCCTCCAGGCTCGCGGCCCCGGTGATCCGCCCCGCCTTGACGGCCTGCTCCGCCCCGCCGGAGTGCGCATGCCCCCCGGCGGGAAAGCGGCCGTCGGCCAGGACGAGAAGTGCTGCCCGTGACATCGACAACCCAGCCCTCAGAACAGGAAGTAACGCTGGGCCATGGGCAGTTCGGCGGCAGGCGTGGCCTCCACCAGCTCCCCGTCGATGTGCACGGCGAAGCTGTCGGGATCGACCCGCACCTCGGGCCGCGCGTCGTTCTGCCGCATGTCGGCCTTGGTGACCCCGCGCGTCGACTCGATGGCCACGAACCGCTTCCCGAGCTGGAGCCGCTCGGCGAGTCCGTCCTCGATCGCGAGCGGTGCCACGAAGTTGACCGAGTTCGAGGCGGGCGCCCGTCCGATCGCGCCGAACATCGGCCGGGGCAGGATCGGCTGCGGCGTCGGGATGGACGCGTTGGCGTCGCCCATCTGCGCGTACGCGATCTGCCCGCCCTTGATGACGAGGTGCGGCTTGACGCCGAAGAAGGCCGGCTCCCACAGCACCAGGTCGGCGAGCTTGCCGCTCTCGACGGAGCCGACCTCGTGGGAAAGACCCTGCGCGACCGCCGGGTTGATCGTGTACTTGGCGACGTACCGCCGCACCCGGTGGTTGTCCGCGCTCCCGTCCCCGGGCAGCGCGCCCCGCCGCCGCTTCATGACATGGGCGGTCTGCCAGGTGCGCATGACGACCTCGCCGACGCGGCCCATGGCCTGGGCGTCGGACGAGATGATCGAGATCGCGCCGAGGTCGTGGAGGATGTCCTCCGCGCCGATCGTCGACGGGCGGATGCGGGACTCGGCGAAGGCGAGGTCCTCGGGCACCGCCGGGTTGAGGTGGTGGCACACCATCAGCATGTCGAGGTGTTCCTCGGCGGTGTTGACGGTGAACGGCCGGGTCGGGTTGGTCGAGCTCGGCAGCACGTGCGGCTCGGAGACGACGGTCATGATGTCCGGCGCGTGCCCGCCGCCCGCACCCTCGGTGTGGTACGCGTGGATGCCGCGTCCGGCGATGGCGGCCAGCGTGTCACCGACGAAGCCGGCCTCGTTCAGCGTGTCCGTGTGGATCGCGATCTGGATGCCGGTCCGGTCGGCGACGGTCAGCGAGGCGTCGATGACGGCGGGGGTGGAGCCCCAGTCCTCGTGCAGCTTGAGGCCGAGCGCGCCGCCGCGGATCTGGGACAGCATCGCCTCGTGGGAGACGGTGTTGCCCTTGCCCAGCAGGCCGAAGTTGACGGGGTGCTCCTCCATCGCCTCCAGCATCCGGGCCAGATGCCAGGGGCCGGGGGTGACCGTGGTCGCCTTCGAGCCCTCGGCGGGTCCGGTGCCGCCGCCGATGAGGGTGGTGATGCCCGCGGCGAGCGCCTCGTCGGCGATCTGGGGGCAGATGAAGTGGACGTGCGCGTCGATGGCGCCGGCCGTGAGGATCCGCCCGTTGCCGGCGATGATCTCGGTCTCGGGGCCGATGACGAGGTCCGGGTGCACCCCGTCCATCGTGTCGGGGTTGCCCGCCTTGCCGATGCCGGTGATCCGGCCGTCGCGGATGCCCACGTCGGCCTTGACGATGCCCCAGTGGTCGATGATCACGACGCCCGTGATGACGGTGTCGGGCGTGCCCTCTGCGCGCGTAGCACGGGACTGGCCCATGGATTCGCGGATGACCTTGCCGCCGCCGAACACGGCCTCGTCACCGGCGAGTCCGGGACCGCCGGAACGGTCCTCCTCGATCTCGACCAGCAGGTCGGTGTCGGCCAGCCGTATGCGGTCGCCGGTGGTCGGGCCGAACAGATCGGCGTACGCGGCACGGGAGATCTCAGGCATCGAGGGCACCTCCGGTCTCCCCGCGCAGTCCGGGCACCACACGGGCGCCGGTGAGCGGGACGAGTTCGACGTCGACGGGGATCCCGGGCTCGAAGCGCACGGCGGTGCCGGCGGCGATGTTCAGCCGCTTGCCGCGGGCTGCGGCGCGGTCGAAGTCCAGACCGGGGTTGGCCTCGGCGAAGTGGTAGTGGGAGCCGACCTGGACGGGCCGGTCGGCGGCGTTGAGGACGGTCAGGCGGGTGACCTCACGGCCTTCGTTGTAGGTGATCGGGCCGTCGGCGAACAGGATCTCTCCGGGAATCATCGCCGCCCCCTCAGACGATCGGGTCGTGAACGGTGACGAGCTTGGTGCCGTCCGGGAAGGTCGCCTCGACCTGGACGTCGTGGATCATCTCGGGGATTCCCTCCATGACGTCGTCGCGGGTGAGCAGCTTGCGCCCGGAGGCCATGAGCTCGGCGACCGTACGGCCGTCACGGGCGCCCTCGAGGATGTGCGACGTGATGAGGGCGACCGCCTCGGGGTGGTTCAGCTTGAGCCCGCGGGCCCGGCGCTTCTCGGCCACGTCGGCCGCCACGTGGATGAGCAGCCTCTCTTGCTCGTGCGGGGTCAGTTGCACGTCCCACCTCACAGTCCTCGCTCCGGACCGTGCGGGGTCCGGTTGCCGCAGCCCCCGGGGCAAAGTCCCTGGTGGCGTGGATGGGCAGGCTAGTTGGACCGAGTTTCAAGCAAGTTAACCGAGCTGTGATCCTGCACGCTCATCAACGCCCGTAGACCGTCCCGCAGGATGTCGCTCGGCGTCGGCCCGAACAGGGCCTGCTGTGCGAGGAAGCCCATCGCGGCGGCCATCATCGTGCGGGCCACGTGGTCCGGGGACACGTCCGACCGCATCGTCCCCGCGTCCTGGTACGCCTCGACGATCCGCCCCCAGGCCTCCCGCACGGCGCCGTAGCCCTCGCGCAGCAGGCCCGCGAGCTCGTCATTGCGGAGTGTCTCCGTCCACACCTGGATGACCAGCCGTGGGAACGCGGGCTGCCCGTTCACGGTCAAGGACTCCTTGGAGGCGAGGACGCGGCTGAGCACCGAGGCCACCAGGAGGTCGGGAGGCGGGGGCGGGCTGCTGCGGGCCGCCTCCTCGAAACCGTCGCGGACCTGTCCGAGCACTTCCCCGACGATCGCGGCGATGAGCGCCTCCTTGCCGCTGAAGTAGCGATAGACGGCCCCCGCCGACAGATCGACCTCCTTCAGCACGTCCTGCATCGACGTGGCATGGAAGCCGTTGCGGGCGAAGCACAGTGCGGCGCCGTCGAGGATCTGCCGGCGGCGGGCGTCGAGGTGTTCCTGGGATACGCGGGCCATGACCGAAACGTAAAACGAACATTCCTTCTTGACAAGGAGCCGCATCCGCTGCACCGTGGCGACGTAACTAAAACGAACGATCCTTCTTTTTAGGCCCTCGGACCCCTCAGGGAGTTCCCATGTCCACCCGCCGCCTGATCGCGGTCGTCGTCCTCGTCCCCGTCCTCGCCGCCCTCGCCCTGTGGGCCTTCGCCTGGCCCGCCGCCCGCACCGCCCCCCGGGACCTGCCGCTCGGTGTGGCGGGACCGGCCGCCGCCACGGCCCAGGTGGAGAAGCAGCTGAACGGGCACGAGGGCGCGTTCGAGATCCACCGCTACGCAGACGAGGCCGCCGCCCGGGACGCCATCGAGGACCGGACCGTATACGGAGCGATCGTCGTCACGGCCCAGGGGCCCGAACTGCTGACGGCCTCGGCCGCGAGCCCGACGGTCGCCCAACTGCTCCAGCAGACGGTGGCGAAGCAAGCCGCCGCCGAGGGCACCGAGGTCAAGACGGTCGACGTGGTGCCCACACCCGAGACCGACCCGCGCGGCGCCGCCCTCAACGCGAGCGTCCTGCCGCTCGCCCTGGCCGGCATGGCGGCCGGCGCGGCGGTGACCCTCCTGGGGCTGCGCGGCATCCGCGCCGTCACCGCCCTGGCCGGCGCCGCCGCCCTGATCGGCGTGACCGCGGCCGCCCTCGCGCACAGCTGGCTGGAGGTCCTCACCGGCGACTGGTGGGCGGAGGCCGGGGTGTTCGCTCTGTCGACGCTGGCCGTGAGTGCCGCCGTGGCTGGACTCGCCGCCCTGATCGGGACCGCGGGCATCGGCATCGCGTCGTTCGTGGTGATGTTCCTGGGCAACCCGTTCTCCGGGGCTTCCTCGGCCCCGCAGATGCTGCCCGAGCCGGTCGGCGCGATCGGTCAGTGGCTGCCGCCGGGCGCGGGTGCGAGCCTGCTGCGCTCGGTGTCGTTCTTCGACGGCGCCGCGGCGACCGGCCCCGCTCTGACCCTGACCTGGTGGGCTGCGCTGGGCCTGGGCGCCCTACTGCTCGGAGGCGCCATGAAGTCCCGCACCCGGAACACCGAGCCCTCAAGGGACAAGGAACTCGCCGCCGTCGGCTGACCAGCCGTCCAGCCACACCCAACCGGCCGTGCGCCCCCGCTGCAGCGGACGGGGGTGCGCGGTCTCGTCGTTTCCGCGCCGGACTCCCGAGAAGGGCGGCTACGAAGGGCTCGACCCTCGATGTTCGGCAGCAATACCGAAGCGCTGCCGTTCGCGGGGAGCGGAAGCGACCTCGCGGACGCTGGAGACCGCGCTGATCACCTGTTCCTCGGCGAGCTCCGCCGGCTCCCCGAGCTTCTCGAGTCGTTCGAGGTCAGAGGCGGAGACAAGGGCGACGAGGGGCTTGCCGTGCCGCGTCACGACGACGCGCTCACCGCCGTACACCACGCGATTGATCAGTTCGGCGAGCTCAGCTCTGGCTTGCGTCACCGGAATCTCGTAGGCCATGCTCCCTACATTACGTCATGTACGTCCTGTACATTTTTTACAGGCACCCCGCCAAGGGAGCGTGAGCCATGACCCGACCGACCGCCCGCCATGTGCTGCCCGAGTTCACCGAGCGCACGAGTTACGGCACCAGGACGCAGGATCCGTACTCGAAGCTGTTGGAGGAGCGGATCGTCTTTCTCGGCACGCAGATAGACGACATCTCGGCGAACGACGTGATGGCCCAGTTCATGTATCTGGAGCACAAGGACCCGGGCCAGGACGTCTCGCTGTACATCAACTCGCCCGGCGGCTCGTTCAGCGCCATGACGGCGATCTACGACACGATGCAGTTCGTCACCTGCGACGTGGAGACGATCTGCCTGGGCCAGGCCGGGTCGGCCGGCGCGGTGCTGCTGGCCGCGGGGACTCCGGGGAAGCGCTTCGCGCTGCCGGGGGCCCGAATGGTGATCCATCAGCCGGGGCTGCCCGAGCCGGTCGAGGGCCAGGCGAGCGATCTGGCCATCCAGGCCGACGAACTGACGCGCATTCGGGCCCGGCTGGAGGAGATGCTCGCCCGGCACACCGGACGCAGCCGCGAGCAGGTGAGCGAGGACATCGAGCGGGACAAGATCCTCAGCGCCCAGGAGGCGCTGGAGTACGGGCTGGTGGACCGGATCATCCCCAGCCGCAAGGCCACCCTCGCCCCACCCACGGGGCGGTGATCGTCCGGTGCTTCCACCCGAGTTGCCCCCTCTGCCCGCGCTGACGCGCGCGGAGGGGGAGTTGATAGACCGTTATCTCGATGTGGTGGACCTGCTCGGCCGGATCAACCCGACACAGCACGGCGATACCTACCGCGGACTGCGCGCCGCCCAGGCGCTCGTCGGCAAGGCGGCCGAACTGCGGGACGCGCTGACCCTGATGCACCAGCGGGGCGAGAGCGAGCTGCACTCCCCCACGCTGGCGCGTGCGCTGCGCGTGCTGGACGGGGAACGCCGCACGGCTCGCGTCACGGTGCCGCCGCGCTCCGACAGTTGACGACTCGTCCAGACCGGTTCCGGACGCCTCGACCCACTGACGATGCGTCCGGATGGGACCTGAAACGGACCAAAAGACGTACCCCCTTTCGGCGTAGAAACCTGTCCTTTTGCGAGCCCCTCAAGTTGCGCAACAGACATGACCCAAAAGCGGAATGGAGTGCTCCGTCGCTGGTCCGGGACTCGTCGATCACCTGGACATCCGCTCATACACAGGGGTGTCCACCCGAACGGACGAGTGGTGAGTAACGCCACAAATCCCCGGTTCCGTTGGGTTTTTCGTTCATCCGTGCGTCAAGATCCCTGTCTGACGACAAGCCCCCGCCACAGCGGCGGGGCGGTCCGGGCGGACGCCGAGTCCTGCCGCCGCCCGGATGACCGGTCGACAGGAGTGGATCGGCAGGAGTGGAGGACCCGAGCAAGACGGGTCGCCGGAGCGGACGTTCGTTCGATCCGAGCAACCCTTGGGGTGAAGCCGTGGCAACGCGGCCGGGCAACTTCGCCAGCCCGAATCCGACAGGTCATCCTTCACAGGCGGCTGACGAAGGGTTGCGCATGACTGCGCTCAATCGTGTCCCGTCGCTCATGGTCCGGGCCGGTACGGCCTCGGCTCTCACCATCGCCGCAGTGGGCGGCTCGATCGTGGCGCCCGGCTTCGCCCCCGAGGCCGAAGCCGCCACGCCGGCGACGAAAGCACTTAAGATCGCGGCCTCCAAGCAGGGCTCCCCGTACAAGTGGGGCGCCACAGGCCCGCACAGGTTCGACTGCTCCGGGCTCACGTTGTACTCGTACAAGAAGGCCGGCAAGAAGCTGCCCCGTACAGCGGCCCAGCAGTACAACAAGACCCGCCACATCTCCGCGAGCAACCGCAAGGCCGGAGACCTGGTGTTCTTCCACTCGGGGTCGAACGTCTACCACGTCGGCATCTACGCCGGGAAGGGAAAGATCTGGCACTCCCCCAAGAGCGGGGACGTCGTGAGGCTGCAGAAGATCTGGACCAGGAGCGTGTGGTACGGCCGGGTCAAGTGACCTTCCCGGGGGCGTTGACGGCCGCCTGACGCGCCGTCAACGCCCCCGGGGCACCGGCGGCACGGACTGAAGGCCGTCTCCGTGAACGGCCGTCAGACGGCCAGCAGCGGCCCGGCGAGGAGTGCCACGCCGAAGGCCGTCAGCGCGGCGCCGGTGACGGTCGTGACCGCCCGTGCGGTGCGCGGCCGGCGCAGCCACCTGCCGAGCCGGTCCACCAGCAGGGCCACCACCTGGAACCAGACGAGCGCGATCGCCACCACGATCAGCGCGAGCAGCAGCGTCCGGGGCAGCGCCGGAGCGCCCGCGGGCACGAACTGCGGCAGCACGCTGAGGAACGTGAGGGACGCCTTCGGATTGAGGGCGTTGGTGACGAAGCCCTGCCGGAGCGGTCGCGCGGTGGAATCCTCCTGCGCGCTCTCCCCTTCGGTGCCCCGCTGCCGCAGCGTCTGGACACCCAGATACAGCACATAGATCCCGCCCACCACTTGGAGCGCGCGGAACAACGCCGGTACGGCGGCCAGGACCGCGGCGACCCCCACCACCGCCAGCGTCACATGGACCAGCAGCCCGGCGCCGATCCCGAGCGCACAGACGATGCCGGCCCGGCGGGAGACGAGGGCGTTGCGTACGACGACGGTGAAGTCGGCCCCGGGCATGGCGACCAGGCCGGCGGAGACCCCGGTGAAGGCGATGAGCTGAGCGTCCATGCGGCCAGCCTGCCGCGCCGGAGCCTTCAGCAGGTATTTCGAATATCCTGGGTACTCCTTAAGCAATGCTTTAGGCTGCTGCTTCAGACAGCCCGTCCGGCTCAGTCGCTCGGGCGCCGCACTCGAAGGAGACCCGCCGTGTACGACCCGACCCGCCTCGCCGCCCTGGTGGCGGTCGCCGAGGCGGGATCGATCACCCGGGCCGCCGAGCGGCTCGGCTACACCACGCCCGCACTCTCCCAGCAGCTGGCCAAACTGGAGCGCGAGGCCGGCACCGCCCTTCTGGTACGGCACCACCGCGGGGCTCGGCTGACCGGCGCGGGCGAGCTGCTGGTGGCCCGGGCGCGGCGGGTGCTCGACGAACTCGACCGGGCACGGCATGAACTGGCCCGGCTGACCGGCCTGACCGGCGGGACCCTCCGGCTCGGCACCTTCCAGACCGCCGGCATCCATCTGCTGCCCCCGGCCCTCAGCGCCTTCCGCCGGGCGCATCCGGATGTGGAGCTGACGGTCGCCGACTACGAACCCTCGGCCGGGGTCGCCGCCGTCGCGGCCGGTGAGGTCGATCTGGCGCTCACGCACACCTACGCACCCGGCAACCCGGTCCCCCTGCCGTCCTCCGTCGGCATCGAGCCGATCCTCGTCGAGGAACTGGTCCTGGTGTCCGCTCCGGGCCACGTCCTCACCAGCGGGGCCGCACGGCTGCCACTCGCCGAGCTCGCGGGGCAGCCCCTGATCAGCATGGCGCCGGACGCTCCGGCCCGGCGGGCGGTCGAGGCGGTGCTGGCCGGGGCCGGGGCCACGCCCTCGGTGCGGGTCCCGACGCCGGGATACCTCCTGGTGTGCGCGCTGGCCAGTGCGGGGCTCGGGGTCGCGGTCGTACCGGAGATGGTGGCGCGCACGTCGGTCACTCCGGTCGGGGTGCGGGCACTGGAGGGCGCAGAGCTGCGGCGTACGATCTCGGTCGCTTTCCGGAGTGACGAGGCGGCTCCCGCCGCGGACGCCTTCCGGGCGCTGCTGCGCGGCACGTTCGGGCGGGCCGGGCAGCCGTCACAGCCCTGAGGGTCACGGTTCCTGCTGTCCCGCAGCCGGCACCGGCTCCGCGGCCGCGGTCCACGGCAGTTCGATGGAAACGGTCTTGCCGCCTTCGCGGGTGGGCCGCACTCTCAGCTTGCCTCCGCACTCCGCGGTCAGCCAGCGGATGATGACCAGGCCACGGCCGTTGTCCTGCTGGACGGCGGCCGGCAACCGCTTGGGGAACCGCGGGTGGCTGTCGGTGACCCCGATGCGCAGGTGTTCGTCACGGTCGAGCTCGAGGTCCACCGTGAAGGTGGGTGACTGCCCGAGGGTGTGCTGTACGGCGTTGGTGGCGAGTTCGGAGACGATCAGCCGGATGGTGTCGGCCGCCTCCGTGTCCGGTGGCAGTCCCCATTCCGCGAGGGTGGTGACCACGTAGGACCGGGCCGCGGAGACCGAGGCGGGATCGCTCGGCAGAGTGACGGATGCTTCCAGGTGATCTGCCATGGCGACGTCGTCCCTTTCCCAACGGGACCGCAGTCCGACATGGAGCGGATGGTTCGAGTACGGTCCCGGACTGGTGCTTCGTCGCCAGACTGCCATTACCAGGGCCGTCAGGGTGCCGATCCACCAAGATATGCATATATCTGTCGCTCGAAGCGGTGAACTCTGCGACGGCAGAGCGTATTTGGGCGGCTCGGTTGGAGTAAGGAGTTGCCCATGCAGCACGGTCCCGCGGTGCGCCGCCGGAAACTGGGCGCGGAACTGCGTGCGTTGCGCACCGGTGCCGGGCTCACCAGTGGTGAGGCGGCCCGGCTGGTGGGCTGGCACCAGTCCAAGGTGAGCCGGATCGAGACCGGCGCCAGCGGGGTGAAACCGGCCGATGTGCGGTTACTGCTGGACGCGTACGGCGTCGGGGATTCCCAACTGCGGGAGTTGCTCCTGGTGTTGGCGGGGTCCGACGAGGGTGGCGGCCGGCATCACTGGTGGCACGCGTACCGCGGAGTGCTGCCGCCGACGTACCGGGACTTCATCAGCCTGGAGTCCCAGGCGAGCGCGATGCGCACGCTGGAGACCTCCGTGGTGCCCGGGTTGCTCCAGACGCCCGAGTACGCCCGGGCGGTGACGCGGGCCGCGGTGGGCTCACTCGCCGACGAACCCGACGCCGCCGACGAACGGCTCGACGCGCTGGTCGCGGTCCGTCTGGCCAGGCAGGACGTGCTGCACGCCGATCCACCGTTGCGACTGAGCGCGGTGCTCGACGAGGCGGTGCTGCGCCGGGAGATCGGCGGGCCCGAGGTGATGGCGGCGCAGCTGAGACGGCTGATGGAGTCGGCGCGACTGCCCCAAGTCCGGCTGCAGGTCCTGCCGTTCGGGGCCGGGGAGCATATCGGCATCACCGGGCCTTTCGTTATCTTCTCATTTTCGCGCACTTCTGATCTGGATGTGGTTGTTCTCGACCACTTGACGAGTAGCCTCTACCTCGAACGGAAAGAAGACCTCCAGGCCTACACGGAGGCCTTCAACGCCCTTCGGATCCACGCCCTTTCGCCCGAGGAATCGCTGGATTACATCGCCGCGATAGGCGGCGGCGCGTAAGGAGGCACCATGACAGCACTGCCTCGGAACGTACCTTCCACCACCGACCTGCACGGTGTGCGATGGCTGCGCAGCAGCTACAGCACGGGAGCGAACAACTGCGTCGAGACGGCACGGCCGCGCTCCGGTCCCTGGATCGGACTGCTCGCCGTGCGCGACTCCAAGGACCCGGCCGGACCCGCGCTGCTCTTCTCCCCCGAGAGCTGGGCGGGCTTCACGACCGCGTTCCAGTCCTGACCGTGCCAGTCCTGACCGTTCCGATCATTTCTGACCAACTCTGATCATTTACGCCAGGTGCGGCGGCAGGGCCGTGTCACGCCGACTCATGGTCGTGTCTCGCCGATGACCCGTACAGCGCGTTCGATCTGCCCCTCGGAGAGGTCCGCGCGGGCGGTGAGCCTCAGCCGTGAGATGCCGTCGGGGACGGAAGGAGGACGGAAGCAGCCCACGGCGAGGCCTGCCGTACGGCACTCGGCCGCCCAGAGCACGGCCTCTTCGGGGGACGGCGCGCGCACGGAGACGACCGCGGCGTCCGGACGTACGGCTTGAAGTCCCGTGGCCGTCAGCCGGGTGTGCAGTTCGTTCGCCACCGTGCGCGCCCGCGCCGCACGCTCCGGCTCGCGGCGCAGCAGTCTCAGTGCCGCCAGGGCCGCGCCCGCCGCCGCGGGGGCGAGGCCCGTGTCGAAGATGAACGTGCGGGCCGCGTTGACCAGGTGGTCGATCACCCGGGCGGGGCCGAGGACGGCTCCGCCCTGGCTGCCGAGCGACTTGGACAGCGTGACCGTCACGACGACGTCGTCGGCGCCCGCGAGTCCCGCCGCGTGCGGGGCGCCGCGGCCGCCGTCGCCGAGCACGCCGAGGCCGTGGGCGTCGTCGACGACCAGCCCGGCCCCGTGTTCGCGGCTCGCCTCGGCGAGCCCGCCCAGCGGGGCGGCGTCGCCGTCGACCGAGAAGACGGTGTCGGACACGACGACGGCGGGCCCGTCGTGCGTCTGGAGCGCCTTGCGCACGGCGTCCGGTTCGGCGTGCGCGACGACCTGCGTGGTGCCCCGCGCCAGCCGGCAGCCGTCGATCAGCGAGGCGTGGTTCCCCGCGTCGGAGACGATCAGCGAGCCGTGCGGCGCCAGTGCCGTGACGGCGGCGAGGTTGGCCGCGTAGCCGGAGGAGAAGACCAGCGCCGCCTCGAAGCCGCAGAAGTCGGCCAGCTCGCGCTCCAGCTCGGTGTGCAGTTCCGTAGTGCCCGTGACGAGCCGGGATCCGGTCGCGCCGCCGCCCCACGTCCGCGCGGCCCGCGCCGCGCCTTCGGTGACCTCGGGGTGATGGGCCAGGCCCAGGTAGTCGTTGCTCGCGAGATCGAGCAGCGGCGAGGCCGCGGGGCGGGGGCGCAGGGTCCGTACGAGTCCGGCGCGGCGGCGCAGCTCCGCCTGCTCGTCGATCCAGCCGAACGCCATGACTCCTCCGGGCTTTTGTAGGCAGTGCACAGACACTAGTCGCACGACCGACGGCGCACGGTGTGGCAATACCCACACATCGAAGTGGCAGGGTTGTCCGAAGTCTCCTTGGCTCGGAGCCCCTCCGTACGTCAGGATCAGCTCCCATGGACCTGCTGAACACGCTGGTGGACAAGGGGCTTCGGCGCGAGCTGCCGACCCGCGAGGAAGCCTTGGCCGTCCTCGCCACTTCCGACGACGACCTGCTCGATGTGGTGGCCGCGGCCGGCAAGGTACGCCGGCAGTGGTTCGGCCGACGGGTGAAACTCAACTATCTCGTCAACCTCAAGTCGGGCCTGTGCCCGGAGGACTGCTCCTACTGTTCTCAGCGGCTCGGCTCCACCGCCGGCATCCTGAAGTACACCTGGCTCAAGCCGGACGAGGCATCGCAGGCCGCGGCCGCCGGTTTGGCCGGTGGCGCCAAGCGGGTCTGTCTGGTGGCGTCCGGGCGCGGCCCGACCGACCGAGACGTGGACCGGGTCTCCGAGACCATCAAGACGATCAAGGACCAGAACGAGGGCGTCGAGGTGTGCGCCTGTCTCGGTCTGCTCTCCGACGGCCAGGCGGAGCGGCTGCGCGAGGCGGGCGCGGATGCGTACAACCACAACCTCAACACCTCCGAGGGCACGTACGCGGACATCACGACCACCCACACCTACGCCGACCGCGTCGACACCGTGCACAAGGCGCACGCGGCGGGCCTGTCGGCGTGCTCGGGTCTGATCGCGGGCATGGGCGAATCGGACGAGGACCTGGTCGACGTCGTCTACTCGCTGCGCGAGCTGGACCCGGACTCGGTGCCGGTCAACTTCCTGATCCCGTTCGAGGGCACCCCGCTGGCCAAGGAGTGGAACCTCACCCCGCAGCGCTGTCTGCGGATCCTGGCGATGGTGCGGTTCGTCTGCCCTGACGTCGAGGTGCGTATCGCGGGCGGCCGCGAGGTGCATCTGCGCACCATGCAGCCGCTCGCCCTGCACCTGGCCAACTCGATCTTCCTCGGCGACTACCTCACCAGCGAGGGCCAGGCGGGCAAGGCCGACCTGGAGATGATCGCGGACGCCGGCTTCGAGGTGGAGGGCGCCGACCAGGTGACACTGCCCGAGCACCGGGCGGCGACGGCCGGGGGCGGGTGCGGCTCGCACGAGAGCGCGGGGTGCGGTTCGCACGAGGGCGCCGGGTGCGGGTCGCACGAGGGCGCCGGGTGCGGGTCGCACGAGGGTGGCGGTGTGTGCGGTACGGCCGCTGCCGCGCCGGTCGCCGCCGAGCCGCGCACCGACCTGGTCGCCGTACGCCGCCGGGGTGCCGGCACGGACCTCGCGCCCAATGCCTGACCTGCACGCGATGCCCGAATGGACCGTGCCCGAGCTGCTGGAGCTCGACCGGCGGCACGTCTGGCATCCGTACGGCCCCATGCCCGGCCGCATCGAGCCGCTGGTCGTGGAGTCGGCGAGCGGGGTACGCCTCAGACTGAGGACGGCGGACGGAGCCCAGGACGAAGTCGTGGACGGCATGTCGTCCTGGTGGTCGGCGATCCACGGCTACAACCACCCCGTGCTCAACGAGGCCGCGCACGAGCAGCTGTCGCGCATGAGCCATGTCATGTTCGGCGGGCTCACGCACGAGCCCGCCGTACGCCTGGCGAAGCTCCTTGTCGACATGTCGCCCGACGGCCTGGAGCATGTCTTCCTCGCCGACTCCGGGTCGGTGTCGGTCGAGGTCGCGGTCAAGATGTGCCTGCAGTACTGGCGTTCGCTGGGCCGCCCCGGCAAGCAGCGGCTGCTGACCTGGCGCGGCGGCTACCACGGCGACACCTGGCAGCCGATGTCGGTGTGCGACCCCGAGGGCGGGATGCACGAGCTGTGGACCGGCGTACTCCAGCGCCAGGTGTTCGCGGACCCGCCGCCGGCGGAGTACGAGGAGTCGTACGCCGACCATCTGCGCTCGCTGATCGCGCAGCACGCCGATGAACTGGCCGCTGTGATCGTCGAGCCGGTCGTGCAGGGCGCGGGCGGGATGCGGTTCCACTCCCCCGCGTATCTGCGGGTGCTGCGCGAGGCGTGCGACGCGCACGACGTGCTGCTGGTGTTCGACGAGATCGCGACCGGGTTCGGTCGCACGGGCGCGCTGTTCGCGGCGGACCATGCGGCGGTGACGCCGGATGTGATGTGCGTGGGCAAGGCGCTGACCGGCGGCTACCTGACGATGGCCGCCACGTTGTGCACCTCGCGGGTGGCCGACGGGATCTCGCGGGGCGAGGTGCCCGTGCTCGCGCACGGCCCGACCTTCATGGGCAACCCGCTGGCGGCCGCGGTCGCCTGCGCCTCGATCGAGCTGCTGCTCGGCCAGGACTGGCTGACGGAGGTCGAGCGGATCGAGGCGGGGCTGCGGGAGGGGCTGGCGCCCGTGGCAGATATTCCGGGCGTGAAGGACGTACGGGTCCTGGGCGCCATCGGGGTCGTGCAGCTGGACCACCCCATCGACATGAAGGCGGCCACGGAGGCCGCCGTCCGCGAGGGGGTGTGGCTGCGGCCGTTCCGCGACCTCGTCTACACGATGCCGCCGTACGTCACGGGTGACGCGGATGTGGCACGGATCGCCCGCGCGGTGGGCGCGGCAGCGCGGGAGGGCTGAGATGCCGGTACTGGTGATCACGGGCACGGGCACGGAGGTCGGCAAGACGGTCACCACGGCCGCGGTCGCGGCGGCCGCGGTGGCGGCGGGCCGGTCGGTTGCGGTGCTGAAGGCCGCGCAGACGGGCGTGACGCCGGACGAGCGTGGTGACGCGGAGGAGGTGGCGCGGCTCGCGGGGGCCGTGACGACCGCGGAGGTCGCCCGGTATCCGGAGCCGTTGGCCCCGGCGACGGCCGCGCGCCGGGCCGGCCGCCCTCCGGTCCGGCCGCACGAGATCGCCGAGGCCGCCGCCAAGCTGGCCGCCGAGCACGACCTGGTGCTGGTGGAGGGGGCGGGCGGGCTGCTCGTCCGCTTCGACGAGGCCGGCGGCACGCTGGCGGACGCGGCCGAACTGATGGCGGCGCCGGTCCTTCTGGTCGCCTCGGCGGGCCTGGGCACGCTCAACACGACGGAGTTGACGGCGCGTGAACTGCGGACTCGACGGCTGGACCTGCTGGGCGTGGTGATCGGCAGCTGGCCCGAGGCGCCCGATCTGGCGTCTCTTTGCAACGTCGCGGATCTGCCGGACGTGGCGGCGGCGCCGCTGCTGGGCGCGGTACCGGCCGGCGCGGGGGCGCTCGCGCCCACCGACTTCCGTGTCGCGGCGCCGGATTGGCTGGCGCCGCGGTTGTTCGGGACGTGGGACGCGGAGGGCTTTCGGGGGCGGGCGGCGCCCTGAGGCGCTCGTGACAGGTCGTCATGCCGTCGCCCGCGCCTGGTCCGGCGGCTAGCCGGCCTCGCCTTCGTCGCTCTCGGCGATGAGTCGTACCAGTTCGATACGGGAGCGGATTCCCAGGCGGGTGAAGACGCCTCGTAGGTGGTGGTCGATCGTGCGCGGGCTGAGGGCGAGGCGGGCGGCGATCTCCCGGTTGGTGGCCCCGTCGGCGGCCATCCGGGCCACCAGGAGTTGCTGGGCCGTCAGGCGGGCCGTGGGGTGTCCCGTGGCGTTGGCGGTCGGTGCGGCGGGTGCGCCGAGGGCACGGAGTTCGGTGCGGGCCTGGTCCGCGCAGTGCGGGGCGCCGAAGGAGTCGAACGCCTCCAGGGCGCTGTGCAGGCGGTCGCGTGCCTCGGTACGGCGGCGCAGTCGGCGCAGGGCGCTGCCGAACAGCAGCTCCGTGCGGGCGCGTTCGAAGTCGCGGGTGCCGTGGGAGTGCAGGTCGAGTGCCGTGCGGTAGTGGTCCACCGCTTCCTCCCCGGGCGCGAGCAGGGCGCGGCAGCGGGCGCTGAGGGCCAGGTCGTCGGGGCTGCGCACGGTGCTCGCCCAGCGGTGGTAGTCGGCGTGCGCGACGCGGGCCACACGGGTGTCGCCGGTGCGGACGGCGGCCTCGACGTAGTGCGGGGTGGCCAGGTGGCGGACGGCCCGGTGGCCGTGGCCCGGGCCGAATCCGGCCAGGGCGCGCAGTCGGGCGGCCGCGGCGGCGAAGTCGCCGACGCCGAGGTCGAGGAAGGCGAGCGCCCACTGGGCGAGGGCGGCGGGCAGACCCAGGCCCCGGGCGAGGGCGTACGACCGTGCGGTCGCGGCACGTTCGCGGCAGACGTCCGCGTCTCCGGTGAGCGCGGCGAACATGGCGAGGGCGGCCTGCAGATGACAGGCGCCGTTGTCCTGACCTGTGGCGTGGGCCTGCCACAGCGCGTCCGTCGCGGCGGCCTCGCCGGCTCTGGGGCGTCCGGTCCAGAAGTCGGCGTACGCACGGAACTCCATCGCCTGCGGCACGGCGACCGGGGTGCCGAGCGCCCGTGCGGAGGCGGCCGCGCGGACGGTCGCCGTGGCCGCGCGGGTGTGGTCGCCGAGGAGCAGCTCGGCGATCCCGGCGTGAATGAGGACGGTGGGATCACCCCCCGGCCCGCACCGCCCGGCCGCCTGCTTCAGCAGATCGCGCGCATCCTCGTACCGCCCGTCGAAGGCGGCCACGAGCCCGCTCAGCGTGCCCGGCGGCACCACGCCGAGCCGATCGGCGACGCGGGTGGCCTCGCGCAGGCGTCGTATGTCTCCGGTGTAGATGGCGGCTTCGGTGGCTCGGGCGAGGAAGTGGGCGGCTGGGTCGGTGGTGGGAGGGGGCGTGGGGGTGGGGGCTACGGCTGTGGCTGACGCGACGGGGGTGGAGGCGTCGACGGAGGACGACCGCACAGCGCCTGGGGCGGCGAGGGCGGCCGGCGGTGCGGGGACCTTGCCGACGGGAGGCGCTGCGGGGACCGGGCCGACGGGAGGCGCTGCGGGCCCAGGGGCGGTGCGTGCCGGGGGCGGGGTGGTCGCCGCCGTCAGCAGCGCGTCGAACGCCTCCGACGCGTTTCCCGCCCGAAGGGCGAGCACCCCGGTCAGAGCGTCGTCGGAGGTGGTGGCCGCCAGCCTGCGCGCCCGGTCCCCGTCGCCCGACTGCCAGGCGTAGGCGGCAGCCCGGGCGATCAGGCGGGCCTGCTCGGACGGGTCGGGGCACAGCTCGGCCGCCCGTTCCGCCAGCGCACGCGCCAAGGACAGCCGGCCCGCGTCACCGGCCTTGGCCGCGGCGGCTCCGAGTTCCGCGGCCAGCCGCCCGCTGGGGCCCAGCGCCCCCGCACCCCGGTGCCAGGAACGCCACGGCGTCTCCCCCACGCCGCTCAGCACCCGGGCCAGCAGGCGGTGGACGTCGCGGCGGTCGGCCGGGGAGCCCGTCTCGTAGGCCGCGATCCGTGTCCACGCGTCGCGGAACACCACCCCGCCCGCTCCGGCGTGCGCGACGCCGGCCGCCTCGGCGGCGTCCAGGGACCGGGTGTCGAGGCGGGCCGCCATGACGGCGCGCAGGAAGGCGTCGGTGGAGACCGGGTACTGGTCGGCCGCGGCGAGGAGCAGGAGCAGGCGTGTGTCGTCGGGCAACGCCCTTGTCTCCGCCCGGCGTTCACGCAGCAAGGCCGGGGCCAGCTCCGCCGGCTTTGTCGGGAGCGGGTCGACGCCCGCCGCCTGGCGGTCGGTCAGGCGCGGGACCAGTTCGGCGGCGGCGCGCACATCGCCGTACACGGCACGCAGCACCCGTACGCGGACGCCCTCGGGAAGGGCGGCGGCCGGCTGTCGCCACCACGGGCCCGTGAGCCGCGGTGGCGAAGTGCGGTCGAGGGGCGGGGGGTTCACCGGAGTCACCACACAAATGACGTTACTGGCGAGTTAATTGAACCGTAAAGACCGGCGATTTCGCCGATGCGGCGCGCGTAGACCGGCTCGACACTCCTGACAACCCCACACGTTTCAGGAGGCATCATGCAGCGCAGCAAGCGTCGCATCGCCGCGGCCGTGACGGCCTTGGCCTCTTCGCTCCTTCTGTCACTGTCCCTCTCCCCCACACCCGCGCACGCCGCCACCCACGACCCCGTCGTCTTCGTGCACGGCCTGAGCAGCTCGGCGAGCAGCTGGGACGACTGGGTCGGCTACTTCAAGGCCGACGGCTACAGCTCCGCCGAGCTGGACGCCTGGTCGTACGACTGGGCCCAGTCGAACGCCACCACCGCCCGGCAACTTCAGACCGAGATCAGAAACGTGCTCGCCCGGACCGGCGCCTCGAAGGTGGACATCGTCGTCCACTCCATGGGCGCGCTCAGCTCCCGCTACTTCCTCAAGAACCTCGGCGGGACGTCGTACGTGGACGACTTCGTCTCGACGGCCGGGGTGAACCACGGCACCTCCACCGCCTCGTGGTGTGCGTGGCTGTACACGTCCTGCTCGGAGATGAACACCGGCAGCTCGTTCCTGACCGCCCTGAACTCCGGCGACGAGACCCCGGGCAGCGTGTCGTACGCCAGCTACTGGTCGAACTGCGACGACGCGCTCACCCCCGACACCACCGCGATCCTCAGCGGCGCGACGAACGTCGAGGTCGGGTGCGTCTCGCACACCGACATGAACAACGACCACGGCGTGTACGAGCAGGTCCGGGACTTCATCGGCTGAGGTTGCGGGCCGAGCCCGCCTGAACGACAACCACTGCGACAGCGGGGGGTGCGCCGGTGCCGTACGGGGGACAATCGGGAGTGAGTCCCGTCCCGCCACGGAGGTCCCCCATGGCCCTACGGTCCGCCGGCTCCGGCAAGGTGTCACGGGATGCCGTGCACCACCCGCTGTTCGCCCGCTGCTACGCCCGGATCAGCGTCAACGCCGAGACCCGACTGGGCATGGGCGGCGTCCGCGACCGGCTGCTGGCCGGGCTGTCCGGCCGGGTGATCGAGATCGGCGCGGGCAACGGTCTGAACTTCGCCCACTATCCGAGCGCCGTCTCGGAGGTCGTCGCCATCGAACCGGAGCGCCTGCTGCGGAAGCTGGCGGTGGAGTCCGCCCTGCGCGCCGGGGTACCGGTGGACGTGGTGCCGGGTGCCGCGGAGGCGCTGCCGGTCAAGAGCGAGGCCTTCGACGCGGTGGTGCTCTCGCTGGTGCTGTGCAGCGTGCGGGACGTGCCGAGGGCGCTCGGTGAGGTGCGGCGGGTGCTGCGGCCCGGCGGTGTGGTGCGGTTCTTCGAGCACGGTCGGGGCGGCGGGCGGGCGATGCTCCTCACGCAGCGGGCGCTGGACCGGACGGTGTGGCCGCTGGTGAGCGGCGGCTGCCATGTCTCGCGCGACCCGGTCGCGGCACTGCGCGAGGCCGGGTTCGAACTCGGCCCCCACCGGCGGGTGATGATGCCGGAGAAGGGGCCGGTGCTCCCCTCGTCGTACTGCGTGCTGGGCACGGCATGGCGGCCGACGGAGGAGCAGCCCGGCTGAGCACGGACTCCGCTTCACGGACTCCGCTTCACAGACTCCACTGGCGCAGTTCGCGCGCGATGTCCTCGACCGAGGCCTCACCGCTCTTGACCAGGCGAGCCAGGTCACGCACCTGCTCGGGCGAGGTGACGACCTTGAGGCCGCTGGCGACCAGGTAGGCGTAGGCCACGGCGGAGGCGAACAGCGCGTTGGAGCGCTCCAATGCCGGGACGTGAATGAGCAGTTGGAGCAGGGCCGCGGCACGGGCCTGCGGACTGTCGTAGACGGGGACGTCGAATATCTCGGCCTGATGGCGGGCGACGGCGGCGACGAGAGCGCCCCAGTCGGTGACCTGGGGGTCGCCCGGCGTCCGCTTCTCGGCGAGCATCAGCAGCCAGGCAAGGTCGATGGTCAGATTGCTCAAGGGATCAGCGGCGACCTTCGCGCTCCGTGCCGAATTCCTCGGCGAAGACGGACTCGTACTGCTTCATGAAGTCGGCGGCGGCGTCCACGAATGTGTGGCCGACCTCCCCGGTGTCCTTTCTGACCAGCTCCTCGATGTAGCGGTTGACGCTCATGCCGCGGGCCAGGGCGCGTTCGCGTGCCGCGCGGGCCGTGCCTTCGTCGACTCTCACGTTGAGCTGGGTCTTCGCCATACCTAAAAGCTAGCGCTCGGATGCTAGCAACGACAAGAGGTCACCCAGGGGTGGAGGGTGCCCCTTACATCGATATCGGGGGCCCGACCTGGGGCGGAGACCGACCGGGACCTCGGGAGGATACCGAGTGTGCGTTGGGTCACATTAGGCTCGGCGGGGCGAGGAGTCCGTGACGTCCGTGAGGAGGCGGCCTTGTCCACAGCAGCTGCGGAGCATGCCCCGGGCCCCGGGTCGGCCGACGGGATCGCGGCCCGCGCCCGCGGTCTGACCAAGGCGTACGGCTCGGGCGAGACGACGGTGCTCGCCCTCGACTCGGTGGACGTGGACATCGCGCGCGGACGCTTCACTGCGGTGATGGGGCCGTCGGGCTCCGGGAAGTCCACGCTGATGCACTGTCTGGCGGGCCTCGACAACGTCTCGGCGGGGCAGGTGTGGCTGGGCGACACCGAGATCACCGGGCTGAAGGATCGCGAGCTGACCCGGCTGCGGCGGGACCGGATCGGGTTCATGTTCCAGTCGTTCAACCTCATCCCGACCCTGAACGCGGCCGAGAACATCACCCTGCCCATGGACATCGCCGGCAAGAAGCCCGACGACAAGTGGCTGGACCAGGTCATCGACACCCTCGGACTGCGGGACCGCCTCGAACACCGGCCCTCGCAGCTCTCCGGCGGCCAGCAGCAGCGCGTCGCCTGCGCCCGTGCGCTGGCCTCCCGGCCCGAGCTGATCTTCGCGGACGAGCCGACCGGCAACCTCGACTCGCGGGCCGGACTGGAAGTGCTCGGCTTCCTGCGCGAGGCCGTCGACCAGCTGGGGCAGACCGTGGTCATGGTCACCCACGACCCGGGCGCCGCCGCCCACTCCGACCTGGTGCTCTTCCTGGGGGACGGCCGGATCGTGGACGAGATGGAGCGGCCGACGGCGGAGGCCGTACTCGAGCGCATGCGCCTCTTTACTGGGGGAAACCCCCAGACCCCCGGTTTCGACGTGATCCGCAGCCAGTTCGGGGACGGCGAGCCCACGTCCCCCGAGGAGCGCTGACCCCGTGCTCAAGGCGACCCTCCGCAGCTTCCTAGCCCACAAGGGGCGGCTGCTGCTCTCCGCCCTGGCGGTGATCCTTTCCGTGGCGTTCGTCGCGGGCAGCCTGATCTTCTCGGACACCGTCAGCCGCACCTTCGACCGGCTCTTCGCCTCGACTGCCGCCGACGTCACCGTCACGCCGAAGGAGACCCTCGACGAGACCGTGCCCTCAGGGCAGACCCTGACCCTGCCGGCCTCGCTCGCCGACCGCCTCGCCCGGGCCCAAGGCGTGGCGGCGGCCCGCGCGGAAGTGGACGTGGAGGGCCTCACCGTCGCCGACAAGGACCGCGAGTCGGTGGGCCCGACCACCGGTGCCCCCACGATCGGCACCGCCTGGAACCCGACCGAGCGCAGCGGCGTGGAGCTCACCTCCGGCCACGCTCCCAAGGGCGACTCGCAGGTGCTGGTCGACGCGGACACCGCCGACAGCAAGGACGTGCGGATCGGCGACCGCCTCACGGTCATCGGGCAGGAGGGCTCCTTCCCGGTCGAGGTCGTCGGCATCGTCACCTTCACCACCACCAACCCCGGTGCCGCACTGGTGTTCTTCGACCCCGCCACCGCACAGACGAGGCTGCTGGGCGACCCGAAGGCAGCCACCGGCATCTCGGTCGACGCCGCCGAGGGCGTCAGCGACACGGAGCTCAAGCGGCGCGTGGCCGACGCGCTCGGCACCGACGCCGGCACCTACGAGCTGCGCACCGCCGAGGAGCAGGCCGAGTCGGACGCCGAGCAGTTGGGCGGGTTCCTCGACATCATCAAGTACGTGATGCTCGGCTTCGCCGGGGTCGCCGTACTCGTGGGCGTGTTCCTGATCGTCAACACGTTCTCGATGCTGATCGCCCAGCGCACCCGCGAGCTGGGCCTGCTGCGGGCGCTCGGCGCGGACCGGCGTCAGGTGCGGCGCTCGGTCCTGACCGAGGCGCTGCTGCTCGGGCTGGTCGGCTCGACGGCGGGCCTCGCGGCCGGCATCGGGCTGGCCGTCGGACTCATCGAGCTGATGGGTCTGATGGGCATGAACATCAGGACGACCGAGATGGTCATCGGCTGGGGGACGCCGGTGACCGCGTACGTCGTCGGCCTCGGCGTCACCTTCGTCGCGGCCTACCTCCCGGCCCGGCGGGCGGCGGGGGTCTCGCCGATGGCGGCCCTCGCGGACGCCGAGATCGCCGAGATCGGGCGGCCGCTGCGGCTGCGCGCGGTGCTGGGGTCGGTGGTCGGGGCGGCCGGTGCGGCGGCGCTCGTGGGCTGTGCCGTGTCGTCCAAGACGTCGGCGGCGGCGTCCCTGCTGGGTCTCGGCGTCCTGCTGACGCTCATCGCGACCGTGATCGCGGGACCGCTGCTCGTACGCCCCGTGATCCGTGTCCTCGGCGGGGCCTTCCCCGCGCTGTTCGGCTCCATCGGCCGGATGAGCCAGCGCAACGCCCTGCGCAATCCGCGCCGGACCGGGGCCACGGCCGCCGCGCTGATGGTGGGCCTCGCGCTGGTCGGCGGGATGTCGGTGGCGAGCGCCTCGATGACCAAGTCGTTCGACCAGCAGATCGACAAGACGCTGGGCGCCGACTTCGTGGTGCAGAACGGCAACTTCGTGCCCTTCCCACAGGAGATCACCGACAAGATCCGCGACACCGAGGGCGTGGGGCTGGTCGTACGCTCGCAGTTCACGACGATCGCCGTACGCCTCCCCGACGGCGACCGGGTGAAGACGACCGCCGCGGGCTACGAACCCGAGCTCGACAAGGTCGCCAACATCACCTACGCGCAGGGCGACAGCGCGGCCGCGCTCGCGGACGGGCGCCTCGCCATGGACAAGGACTTCGCCGAGGACCACGGCGTGCGCGTCGGCAGCACCCTCCCCGTCGAGTTCCAGGGCGATCGCCGGGCCGAGCTGACGGTGGGCGCCCTGACCGACCAGGAGTCCGCCGAGGGGTTCGGCGCGCAGGGCGGGATCTACTTCGGCCTGGGCACGCTGCAGCGGTACGCGCCGGGCGGGCAGGACGCGGCCGTGTACGTCAACGCGGCCTCCGGCACCGGCGCCGACGACCTGCGCGGCAACCTGGAGGAGACGCTGGACCCGTATCCCCAGGTGCAGGTCCGGGACATCGCCGACTACAAGCAGCTGGTGCACGACCAGATCGCCGTGCTGCTCTACCTCGTGTACGCGCTGCTCGGCCTCGCGATCATCATCGCGGTGCTCGGCGTGGTCAACACCCTCGCTCTGTCGGTCGTCGAGCGCACCCGGGAGATCGGGCTGCTCAGGGCCATCGGGCTGGCCCGGCGGCAACTGCGCCGGATGATCCGGCTGGAGTCGGTGGTGATCGCCGTGTTCGGCGCGGTCCTGGGCCTCGCGCTGGGGCTGGTGTGGGGCGTGTGCACCCAGCAGGTGCTGGCTTTGCAGGGCATGACGGCGCTGGCGATCCCCTGGGGCACGATCGTGGCGGTGGTGATCGGCTCGGCGGTCGTGGGCATCGTGGCGGCGCTGCTGCCCGCGTTGCGTGCATCGCGCATGAATGTGCTGGCGGCCATCGCGCACGAGTGATGGAATCGCGGCAAGTGCTCAAGTCCCTTGAGACTCAAGTCCCTTGAGGATGAGGAGAGTTCATGTCGCGCCCGGCGAGCCCGCGTCCGTTCCGCTTCGGCGTCAACCTGCTGACCCCAGCCCCGGCCGATGAGTGGCGGGCCAAGTGCCGCCGGGCCGAGGAGCTCGGCTACGACGTGATCCTGGTGCCCGACCATCTGGGCATGCCCGCGCCGTTCCCGGCCCTGGTCGCGGCGGCCGAGGCGACCGAGCGGCCGCGCCTGGGCACGCTCGTGCTCAACGCGGGCTTCTGGAACCCGGCCCTGCTCGCCCGGGAGGTGGCCACGACCGACGCCCTGACGGGCGGGCGGCTCGAACTGGGGCTGGGCGCGGGCTACGTACAGGCCGAGCACGACACGGCGGGGCTGCCCTTCGGCACTCCTCGCGAGCGCGTCGACCATCTGCGGCGCACGGTCGAGGAGTTGGAGCGGCTGCTCGGCTCGGAGGAACACCAACCGCAGGCGGCACAGAAGCCGCGCGTACCGCTGCTGATCGGCGGAAACGGCGACCGCGTCCTGCGGCTGACCGCCGAGCACGCCGACGTCGCCGCGTTCGGAGGCGCGTACCCGGACCCGGAGAGCACGACCGGGCGGCTCCTCCCCGTCACGGCCGAGCAGCTCGACGAACGGGTGGCCCGTTACCGGAAGTTCGCGGCAGGCCGGAAGGAACCGGCGGAGCTGAACCTGCTGCTGCAGATGGTGGCCGTCACACAGGACCGTGCGGACGCGGTCCAGCCCCTCCTCGACCGTGTTCCGGAACTGACCCTGGAGCAGGTCCTGGACCTGCCGATCCTCCTGGTCGGCACCCTGGAGCAGATCGCCAAGCAGGTGCTGGCCCAGCGGGAGCGGTACGGGTTCTCGTATCTGACCGTCCTGGAGCCGCACATGGAGGCGTTCGCGCCGGTGATCGAGCGGCTGCGCGGCAAGTAGCCGTCCGGATACTGGAAATCCGCGTCCCGCTTCGTCGCCCGTGCTGGGATCGCTGCATGACTGAACTGCGGATACGGGCCGCGACGGCCGACGACCTCGACGCCGTGCTGGCCTTCTGGAAGACAGCCGCCGAGGGCACGAGCATCAGCGACGACCGGGACGGCGTGGAGCGGCTGGTCGCCCGCGATCCCGAGGCGCTGATCCTTGCGGAGCTCGACGGTGAGCTGGTCGGCACGGTGATCGCGGGCTTCGACGGCTGGCGCTGTCATCTGTACCGGCTGGCGGTGCACCCCGAGCGCCGCCGCCGGGGCATCGGCTCGGCGCTGCTGGCCGCCGCGGAGGAGCGGTTCGTACGACTCGGCGGGCGCCGCGGCGACGCGATGGTCCTGGAGCGCAACGAGACCGCGCACCATGCCTGGCGCGCGGCCGGGTACACGCCCGAGGAACAGTGGCGGCGGTGGGTGAAGCACCTCACGGACTGATCGCCGACGGGTGATCTGTTGAACACCGGCTGATCACCGGCAGATCACCGGCTGACCGCACCTTGGAGCACTTTGCCCGTCCTTTACTATTGGGGGGCCACTTCGGTCCCCCAATGAGATGAAAGGTGTGAGCGTCCGCCCATGGGCGAGCCTCCCAGTCCTCGACATCGCGCGTTCCTCCCCACCCTGTCCGACCATGGGACGGAGGTGACCCGATGACCGAAGTGATCCTCCTGCTGGTGGCGATTCTGCTGTCGCTGGCCTGCGGTGCCTTCGTCGCGGCCGAGTTCTCGCTGACCACGGTGGAGCGCAGCGAGCTGGAGCGGGCCGTGGAGCGCGGCGAGCGGGGCGCTTCCGGTGCCTTGAAGGCCGTACGGAATCTGACGTTCCAGCTCTCCGGCGCCCAGCTCGGCATCACGGTCACCAACCTGGTCGTCGGCATGCTCGCCGAGCCGTCGATCGCCACGCTGCTCGCGGGCCCCCTGGAGTCGATCGGCATCTCCCGCTCGACGGCGAGTTCGATCGCGCTCGTGATCGGTACGGCTCTGTCGACCGTCGTACTGATGGTGGTCGGCGAGCTGGTGCCCAAGAACTGGGCGATCTCCTCGCCCCTGGCCGTGGCCAAGACGGTCGGCAACGCCCAGCGCTGGTTCAGCGCGATCTTCCGACCCTTCATCACCCACCTCAACAACACGGCGAACCGCATCGTGCGCCGCTTCGGCGTGGAACCCACCGAGGAGCTGGCCGCCGCCCGCGGCCCCCAGGAACTGGCCGCCCTGGCCCGGCACTCCGCCCGGGAAGGCGCCCTGGAGGCGGACACCGCCGAGCTCTTCGTACGGACCCTGAACCTGGCCGACCTGACCGCGGAGAACGTCATGACCCCCCGCGTCCAGGTCGTCGCCCTGGACGCCCAGGCGACCTGCGAGGACGTGGCGAACGCGACGCGGGCGACCGGCCTGTCGCGGTTCCCCGTCTACCGCGGCAGCCTCGACGCGGTCGTGGGCACCGCGCACATCAAGGACATCCTGGCGGTGCCCGCCGAGAGCCGACCGCGCGTCTCCGTCGCCGAGCTGATGCGCGAGCCGCTCCTCGTCCCCGAGACCCTCACCGTCGACCGGCTCCTCGACCGGCTGTCCGGCAAGCGCACCATGGCCGTGGTCATCGACGAGTACGGCGGTACGGCGGGCGTGGCCACGCTGGAGGACATCGTCGAGGAGGTCGTCGGCGAGGTGCGCGACGAGCACGACCCGCACGAGACGCCCGACCTCGCCCACGCGGGCAGTGACGACGAGGGCCGGGCGCTGTACTCGGCCGACGGTTCGGCCCGGGTGGACCAGCTCGCACGCGTCGGGCTGAGAGCGCCCGAGGGACCGTACGAGACGCTGGCCGGTCTCGTCGCGGCCGAGCTCGGCCGCATCCCCGACGTCGGTGACCGGGTCGAGGTCGCCGGCTGGCGGCTCGACGTGGTGGACGCCGCGGGCCGCAGGGCCGCGCGAGTGCTGCTGCACGCGCCGCTCGACGACCCGGCGACCGACCACGAGAAGGAGGGCGGACGATGACCGCCGTACAGCTGCTCATCGGGTTTGCGACGCTGGTCGTCAACGCCTTCTTCGTGGGCGCCGAATTCGCGCTGATCTCGGTGCGGCGCTCACAGATCGAGCCGTACGCCGACCAGGGCGACCGGCGCGCCAAGAGCGTGCTGTGGGGCCTGCAGCACGTGTCCGCGCTGATGGCAGCCGCGCAGCTGGGCATCACGCTGTGCACGCTGGTGCTCGGTGTGGTCGCGGAACCCGCCATCGAGCACCTGCTGGAGCCGGTGTTCCACGCGGTGGGCGTGCCGGAGAGCGCCGGGCACGTGGTGTCCTTCGTGATCGCACTGGCCCTGGCCACGTACTTGCACATGCTGCTCGGCGAGATGGTGCCGAAGAACATCGCGCTGGCCGAACCGGTGCGCAGCGCCCTGCTGCTCGGTCCGCCGCTGGTGGCGCTGTCCCGGGCGCTGCGTCCCGTGATCTTCACGATCAACGCATTCGCCAACACGCTGCTGAAGCTGATGCGCGTCGAGACCAAGAACGAGGTCACCGCGACCTTCTCGGACGCCGAGCTGGCCCGCCTGGTGCGCGACTCCGGCGAGGCCGGCCTCATCGACGAGCGCGCGCGGGAGCGGCTGCACGACGCGCTGGAACTGGGCCGCCGGCCGGTGCGTGACGTGGTGCTTCCGCTGGAACGTGTCCTCTACGCGCGCGTGGGCGTCACGCCGGAGGAGCTGGAGCGGCTGTCGGCCGAGTCGGGCTTCTCCCGGTTCCCGGTCGTCGACGAGGGCCGCCGCATCGTGGGCTATCTGCATGTGAAGGACGCGCTCGACGCCTCCCCGCGGGACGTGCCGCTCCAGGTGCGGGACATGCGGCCCATCGCGCGCGTGCGGGAGAGCACGCGTCTGGACGACGTGCTCACGGCGATGCGGGGCAGCCGTACGCATCTGGCGGCCGTGCTCGGCGGCGACGGCCGGCTGGCTGGGATCGTGACCATGGAGGACGTGCTGCGGGAGCTGTTCGGACAGCGGGCCTGACAGCCGGGTCCGTCCGAGCGTCGGTCCGGCGGCGCCCGGGCCGACCGACCGCTGGGTATGGAGCCCGGGTACGATCTCTGTCGCCATGCAGACGAACCCCACTCACACCAGCCTGGTCGCGGTCGGCGACTCCTTCACCGAGGGCATGTCGGACCTGCTCCCGGACGGCTCCTACCGGGGCTGGGCCGACCTCCTCGCCGGGCGGATGGCCGCCCACACGCCCGACTTCCGGTACGCCAACCTCGCGGTGCGCGGGAAGCTGATCGGGCAGATAGTCGAAGAGCAGGTCGACGTGGCGGCCGCGATGGGCGCCGATGTCATCACACTGGTCGGCGGGCTCAACGACACGCTCCGCCCCAAGTGCGACATGGGGCGGGTGCGCGGACTCCTGGAGGAGGCCGTGGAGAAGCTCGCCCCGTCGTGCCGGCAGCTGGTGCTGATGCGCAGCCCGGGACGCCAGGGGCCGGTCCTGGAGCGGTTCCGGCCGCGCATGGAGGAGCTGTTCGCCTGCGTCGACGCGCTGGCCGAGCGGCACGGCGCGGTCGTCGTCGACCTGTACGGGGCTCCGTCGCTCGGCGACCCCCGCCTGTGGGACGTCGACCGGCTGCATCTGACGGCAGAGGGGCATCGCCGGGTCGCGGAGGCGGTCTGGCAGGCGCTCGGCTACGGCCCCGAGGACACCGAGTGGCGCACACCGATGCCGGCGACGATGCCGCCGGGGTGGGCTGCCCGGCGGGTCGCGGACGTGCGGTTCGCCCGGCAGTATCTGCTGCCCTGGATCGGGCGGCGGCTCACGGGACGGTCGTCCGGGGACGGACTGCCCCCGAAGCGGCCGGAACTGCTCCCGTACGAGGGCCCGGCGGCTTAGGCCCGGACACGGAGAGCGCCCGGTGGTCCCTGGTGGGGTACCGGGCGCTCTCGTATGTGTGTCTGCGATCGGGCGTTACGGCTGTGCGGGTGGCAGCGCGGTAACGGGCCCCGGTGCGCTAGCGACGGGCCGCCGCCCGGTTCCGCCGGTACAGGACGGTTCCGGCGATCAGCAGCGCCCCACTGGCGGCCACGCCTGCGATGACGCTCTCAGCGCCGGTCTCGGGCATCTTGGGGTGATCCGGCTTCGTGGGCGGCGTCTTCGGCGGAGGCGTCGGCTCGGGCTTGTGGGGAGGCGGTGGCGTCTTGCTGGGCGAGGGCTCGGGTGAGTCGCCGTAGCAGGATCCGTAGCCGCATTCATCCGGCTCCTCGGCGCCGTAACCGCTCGGCTCCTCCTCGCCGTAGCCGTAGCCCTTGTCGCTCGGCTCCTCCTCGCCGTAGCCGTAGCCCTTGTCGCTCGACTCCTCCTCGCCGTAGCCGTAGCCGTAGCCGCTCGGCTTGTCCTCGCCGTAGCCGTGGTCCTTCGGCTTC
Source organism: Streptomyces cyaneus (assembly GCF_004028635.1). Taxonomy (GTDB): domain Bacteria; phylum Actinomycetota; class Actinomycetes; order Streptomycetales; family Streptomycetaceae; genus Streptomyces; species Streptomyces cyaneus. Next base: position 1,298,735 of record NZ_RQJW01000003.1, read on the forward strand.
TCGTAGCCGTAGCCGTGATCCTTCGGCTTCTCGGCGCCGTAGCCGTGGTCCTTCGGCTTCTCGTGGCCGTAGCCGTGATCCTTCGGCTTCTCGGCGCCGTAGCCGTGGTCGCTCGGCTTGTCGGCGCCGTAACCGGAGTCGCCATATCCAGAGCTGTCGTTTCCGGAAACGGGCTCCGGGTGATCAATCCCGCCGAGCCTGTCATTCAGCTCATAGAATTTTTCACGCATCGCGCCGAATTTTTCCTGCATCTCGCCAAATTTGTCGTCCAGTCCCTCCGGCCCGTCCGAGTCCCATGGATCCGAACGGCCCGGCAGTGCAGCGGCGGAGTTCACCACGGTCCCCTGCATACGGGGGGCAGCAGACGCCCATGTGCCATATAGAGACAGGGTGCTGGTCGCGGCGGCGGCCACGATCAACCCCCTGGTCAGGGCCTGTCGCATTCTCGTTGTCTTTCTCTCAGGCGGAATGGGGAATCCGACGTCGGTCATTGACGCGATCTTGTCGATTGCCGGGATTCGCAAGGTCATCGCAGGAGCCGTGATGCCGCACGTTCAAACTCGCCACGACCTGCAGACTATGAACGAGATATGGAGGTCTTAGAAACGAGGACGCGTCGGCGGCCGGGGAATTCACCCGATCGCCCGTAGGCGGCGGGCGGCCTCGCTCCGACGGCCGGGGGACACCGGAGGCAGAAAAGAGGACAGAAGGACCGCGTCCGGAACACCGCTGACCTGCGCTGCTCCGGACCGTAGGGACGAACCGGGCCCTCCTGGGCGCCGGGTAAACTCCGTACACGTGACTTCTGCGCCCGCCAAGCCCCGCATCCCGAACGTCCTCGCCGGACGCTACGCCTCCACCGAGCTCGCCACGCTCTGGTCCCCCGAGCAGAAGGTGAAGCTCGAGCGGCAGCTCTGGCTCGCCGTGCTGCGGGCCCAGAAGGACCTCGGGATCGAGGTTCCCGACGAGGCGATCGCCGACTACGAGCGCGTCCTCGACACCGTCGACCTGGCCTCCATCGCCGAGCGCGAGAAGGTCACGCGGCACGACGTGAAGGCGCGGATCGAGGAGTTCAACGACCTCGCCGGGCATGAGCACGTGCACAAGGGCATGACGTCCCGCGACCTCACGGAGAACGTCGAGCAGCTGCAGATCCGGCTCTCGCTGGAGCTGATCCGCGACCGTACGGTTGCCGTCCTGGCGCGCCTCGGCAAGCTGGCCGGCGAGTACGGCGAGCTGGTCATGGCCGGCCGCTCGCACAACGTCGCCGCGCAGGCCACGACGCTGGGCAAGCGCTTCGCGACCGCCGCCGACGAACTGCTCGTCGCTTACAGCCGGGTCGAGGAGCTGCTGGGCCGCTACCCGCTGCGTGGCATCAAGGGCCCGGTGGGCACGGCTCAGGACATGCTGGACCTGCTCGGCGGGGACGCGTCGAAGCTGGCGGACCTCGAGGGCCGGATCGCCGGGCACCTGGGCTTCTCGCAGGCGTTCACCTCGGTCGGCCAGGTCTACCCGCGCTCGCTCGACTACGAGGTCGTGACCGCGCTGGTGCAGCTGGCGGCGGCGCCGTCGTCGCTGGCGAAGACGATCCGGCTGATGGCCGGGCACGAGCTGGTGACCGAGGGCTTCAAGCCGGGCCAGGTCGGCTCCTCCGCGATGCCGCACAAGATGAACACGCGGTCGTGTGAGCGCGTCAACGGCCTGATGGTGATCCTGCGCGGCTACGCCTCGATGACCGGCGAGCTGGCCGGCGACCAGTGGAACGAGGGCGACGTGTCCTGCTCGGTGGTGCGCCGGGTCGCGCTGCCGGACGCGTTCTTCGCGCTGGACGGTCTGCTGGAGACGTTCCTGACGGTGCTCGACGAGTTCGGTGCGTTCCCGGCGGTCGTGGCGCGTGAGCTGGACCGTTACCTGCCGTTCCTCGCCACCACCAAGGTGCTGATGGGCGCGGTGCGCGCGGGCGTGGGCCGTGAGCTGGCGCACGAGGCGATCAAGGAGAACGCCGTCGCCTCCGCGCTGGCGATGCGCGAGCAGGGCGCCGAGCGCAACGAGCTGCTCGACAAGCTCGCCGCCGACGAGCGCATCCCGCTCGACCGTGACCAGCTGGACGCGCTGATGGCCGACAAGCTGTCCTTCACGGGCGCCGCGGCCGACCAGGTCGGCGTCGTGGTGGGCCGTATCGAGGAGATCGTGAAGCAGCGCCCGGAGGCCGCCGGGTACACGCCCGGAGCGATCCTCTGACGCGCTGCAGGCCATGACGCGCTTCACCGCCGAGGAGTTGGAGGCCGCTCGCGACCGTCTGGTGCCGGACGTCGTCGCGGACGGCCTCCATGTGCTGTTCTGTGGCATCAACCCCGGTCTGATGACGGCCGCGACCGGCCATCACTTCGCCCGCCCCGGCAACCGTTTCTGGCCGGTCCTGCATCTGTCCGGGTTCACGCCGAGGCTCATGAAACCGTCGGAGCAGGGTGAGTTGCCGTCCTACGGGCTCGGCATCACGAACGTCGTCGCGCGGGCGACCGCGCGGGCCGACGAGCTGAGCGCCGAGGAGTACCGCGAGGGCGGGCGGCTGCTGGCGACGAAGGTGACGCGGCTACGGCCGCGGTGGCTGGCCGTGGTGGGCGTCACCGCATATCGGGCCGCGCTCGACGACCGCAGGGCTCAGGTGGGGCCACAGGAGCGGGTGATCGGGGACACGCGTGTGTGGGTGCTGCCGAATCCGAGCGGGCTGAACGCGCACTGGACGGCGGCGACGATGGCGGAGGAGTTCGAGCGGTTGCGGGTGGCGGCGGAAGAGGGCTGAGGCGCAGGAGGCCTGACGGGTCACGGTGGGTCGATTTCCGTGACTACGGCCAAAAGCTGCACGTCGTCGGCCTCGTCCCGGTCGGCGACGGCCACCGCGACCCAACGGCCCGTCCCCTCCGCCTCCCAGAGGTAGGCGACGCGTGCGCGTGCGCTCAGTGAGGCCCAGGGCTCCGGTATCTCCTCTCGTGCGGTGCGCAGCACAGTGGTCTGCAGGTTCAACGGATCCGTCTCTCCCCAGCGGGGCTCGAGCAACTCGTAAAGGGCGTCCCGGTACTTCTCGTACTGCTCCACCGTCGCCGCCCGTGTCCCACAGTCGCCCTGGCTCCTCTCTAACACCACCACGTGGTAGCCGGGGCCCTCGTCGCCGACGTCCGACGAGCCGTGCTCCGCCGGGAAGGGGCGGAAGCACAGCTCGTCGATGAGGGCGATGTGCCGTGCGATGTTCATGTGGTCCAGTAAACCCGGCCCCACTGACAATTGGCGTGCCGTCAGGCGTCCCGTCGCCGCACGCTCCACGCCCCCGCCAGCAACGCCACCGCCGTCCACAGCGCGGTCACCATCAGTCCCGACCATGGCCCGAGCGTGCCGTCGTAGGTCCGGTGAATCACCATCTGCCCCGCCCTGTCCGGCAGGAAGTCCGCGACGGTGCCCGCCGCGTCGCCGATCACGAACGACACCACGAGGATGAACGGGATCAGGACGGACAGCGTGGCGACACCGCTGCGCAGCAGGGCGGTGAGGCCGGCCGCGAACAAGGCCATCAGCATGAGGTAGATCGCGCAGCCCACGACCCCGCGCACCTGCTCGGCCGCGGTGAGCCCGCTCGCCGCGGAGCCGAGTCCCGCGCGTCCCGCGACGAGCGCGGTGAAGGCGGTGACCAGGCCGACGAGGAGGGTCGGCACGGCGATCGCCGTCACCTTGGCGGCGAACCACCGTCCACGCTGGGGGACCGCGGCGAGCGACAGTCGAAGCGCACCCCCGTGGTACTCCGACGACACAGCCATCGCGCCGAACGAGATGGCTGCGATCTGGCCCGGCAGGACACCGGACAGCGCCATGGAGAGAGGGTCGAACTCCGGGTCGGAGTCCTCGGAGGCACCGGCCACCGCAGAGAACGCCGTGGTCACGGCGAACAGCGCCAGCAGCGCTCCCGGGAGCGAGCGCAGCGTGCGGATCTTGAGCCACTCCGTGTGGAGCACGGGTACGAATGACATGGTCAGACCTCCAGGGGCCGTGCGGTGAACTCAGTCTCGGTCGCGGTCAGATCGAGATAGGCCTGCTCCAACGTGCCCTCTTCTGCGGCGAGTTCGAGTACCGGCACACCTGCCTGGGAGATGAGGCGGCCGATGTCGTCCACGCGCGCGTGGTGCACGGTCCAGTGCCCGTCCTCGTGCTCGACGGCATCGTGGCCGTGGCGGGCGAGGGCGGTCTTGAGGGCGGTGGCGTCCGTGGTGCGGATGCGGACGCGGGGTTCCACGCGTGCGTGGATGAACTCCCGCATCGGGGTGTCCGCCAGCAGGCGTCCCCGGCCGAGGACCACGAGGTGGTCGGCGAAGGACGCGGTCTCGTTCATGAGGTGGCTGGAGACCAGGACCGTGCGTCCCTCGCCCGCGAGGCGACGCAGCAACTCGCGTATCCAGATGATGCCTTCGGGGTCGAGGCCGTTGGACGGCTCGTCGAGCATGACCACCTCGGGGTTGCCGAGGAGAGCGGCGGCGATGCCGAGCCGCTGGCGCATGCCCAGGGAGTACGTCTTCGTCCGGCGGCGCGCCACCGACGCGAGCCCCGTCTCCTCCAGCACCTCGTCGACCCTGCGGTTCGGGATGCGGTTGCTCGCGGCCAGGACCCGCAGATGGTCGCGAGCGGTGCGGGAGCCGTGCGCGGCCCGGGCGTCGAGCAACGCGCCCACATGGCGCAGGGGTTCGTGGAGCGTGACGTAGGCGCGGCCGCCGACCGTGGCGGTTCCGGAGGTGGGCCGGTCGAGGCCGAGCACCAGCCGCATGGTGGTGGACTTCCCGGCGCCGTTGGGGCCGAGGAAGCCCGTGACGCGGCCGGGCTCGACGCGGAAGGTGAGGTGGTCCACGGCCCGGCGGGTGCCGTACTCCTTGGTCAGGTCTTGGACGTCGATGCTGGTCATGGCAGCAGCCTGGCCGTCAGGGAGGGGGCGGGGCCTCCCCCGCCCGAGGAGATCGTCTCCCCCGTGCGGGGGAGGTCCGTTGTCAGTGGTGGCTGGCACGATGACGAAATGGTCAGCTTGCTGCGCCCGTTCGGCCGGGCGGTGACGTACACACGATTGCTGCATCTGTTCATCGCCATCGTGTGGCCGTCGATGCTGCTCTTCATCGAGGAAGCGTGGTGGACCTGGGCGCTGGCGGCCGTGCTGCTCGCCCCCGTCGGGCTGGTGCCCGCGATGCGCACCGTGGAGGGGCTGCAGGCGAGGCTGCTGCTGACCGGTCACCGGCACGACAGTGGGAGCACCGACATCGTCGTCGCGCCGTCCGCCTCCTGGAGCGACCGCGGGCGGCTCGTCGTGTGGCTGGAGGCGCGGCTCCTGCTCGGCTGCGCGACCTCGATGTTCACCGTCCAACTGCTGCTCGCCTCAGTGGACTTGGTGTTGTCGGCGCTCGGCCACGGCGGCGAGGGGAGCGTGCTGCTCCACCTCGCCGGCCACCACTGGTGGCACGCCCTGCTCGCGCCCGTATCGCTGGTCGCGCTGGCGCTGACCGTGGTCGGCTCGGGCAGGCTCATCACCGCCTTGGCCCACCGGCTCCTGGGCCCCTCCCCCGCCGAGCGCCTCGCAGCGATGGAGGAGCGCACCGAGCAGCTCCTGGAGCGCACCCGCATCGCCCGCGAACTGCACGACTCCATCGGCCATGCCCTGACGGTGGCCGTGGTGCAGGCGGGTGCCGCGCGCGCGGCGGGTGACCCGGCCTTCACCGACCGGGCGTTGGACGCCATCGAGGAGACCGGCCGGGCCGCGCTGGAGGACCTGGAGCGCGTCCTCGGCATCCTGCGCGAGTCCGAACGGCCGGTCAGCAGTCGGCCGACGCTCACGGACGCCGACCGTCTGCTGGAGTCCGCGCGTGCCTCCGGCGCGAAGGTCGACGTCGACATGAGGGGGCCCTTGGACACCGTGCCGGGCCCCGTCTCCCGGGAGGGCTACCGCATCCTCCAGGAGTCGCTGACCAATGTGCTGCGGCACGCGGGCGGCGTCCCGGTACGGATCCGCATCGAGGTCACGGACGGCACCCTCGGCCTGGAGGTCCGCAATCCGCTCGGCGCCGACATACCCGGGCCCGGCAGGGGCAGCGGCTTGCGCGGCATACGCGAGCGCGCGGCCCTGCTGGGCGGACGCGCGCGGACCGGGCCGGATCAAGGTGACTGGCAGGTGCATGTAGAACTGCCGCTGCGCTGATCTACGCTGACCGGATGCCGGTCACCGTTCTCCTAGTCGACGACGAACCCCTCGTACGCGCCGGTCTGCGGGCCGTGTTGGAGGCGCAGCCCGACATCGAGGTCGTCGGGGAGGCGGCCGACGGGGCGGCGGTGATTCCGCTGGTCCGGCAGCTGCGGCCGGACGTGGTCGCCATGGATGTGCGGATGCCGTTGCTGGACGGGATCGAGGCCACGCGCGCGGTGCTGCGGACGGTCGACGAGCCGCCGAAGATCGTCGTCATCACGACCTTCGAGAACGACGAGTACGTGTACGAGGCGCTGCGGGCCGGTGCCGACGGGTTCCTGCTGAAGCGGGCCCGGCCTGCCGAGATCGTGCACGCGGTGCGGCTGGTCGCCGAGGGCGAGTCGCTGCTGTTCCCCGCCTCGGTGCGGCAGCTTGCCGCGCAGTACGGCGACGACGGCGGGAACCGGGCGGCGCGCGCCGTGCTGGAGCGGGCCCGGCTGACCGATCGGGAGGCCGAGGTGCTGCGGCTGATGGCCCGCGGTCTGTCGAACGCGGAGATCGCCGCCCGCCTGGTCGTCGGGACGGAGACGGTGAAGTCACATGTGAGCGCCGTCCTGGCGAAGCTCGGGGCGCGGGATCGCACCCAGGCCGTGATCACGGCGTACGAGTCGGGGTTCGTGGCGCCGGGGTGAGCCTGGCGGGGGGCCGGCGGGTGCCCACCTCTCGCCCACGCCCCTCCCGGCGAGTAGCATCCGCCCAACATGCGCACGAGCTGGGAGGACGGACGTTGGGGCAGCTGACCGGCGGGGATCCCTCGCTGCTGCGAAGGATCAACTCCGCGGTGGTGCTGCACGCGCTGCGTGCCACGGACGCCGCGACGCTGACGGAGATCACCCGGGTCACCGGGCTGTCCCGCCCGACCGTCGAGGGCGTCGTCGAAGGCCTCATCGAGGCGGGTTATGTCGTCGAGAAGGCCGCCGACGAGAGCGTCGTACGGCGGCAGGGGCGGCCCGCGCGGCGGTTCCGGTTCCGGGCCGAGGCCGGTCATCTGCTGGGCGTGGAGATCGGCTCGCATCGGGTCGCCGCGCTCCTCGCCGACCTGGACGGCCGGGTGCTCGGCGCCATCGCGAAGGACGTCGACGAGACGGCTCCGGCCGACGAGCGGCTCGAACGGCTGCGTACGGCGGTCGCCGAGCTGCTGCGCCGGGCCGGGGTCGCACGCAGCTCGCTACGGGCCGTGGGCGTGGCGACGCCGGGCATCGTCGAGGCGGACGGCACCGTGCGGCTGGGCGCCGCGCTGCCCGAGTGGACGGGGCTGCGGCTGGGCGAGCGCCTCAGCCGGTCCTTCAAGTGCCCGGTCCTGGTGGAGAACGACGCCAACGCGGCGGCGGTCGCCGAGCACTGGAAGGGGTCGGCCACCGAGTCCGACGACGTGGTGTTCGTGCTGGCCGGGCTGAGCCCGGGCGCCGGTTCGCTGATCGGCGGGCAGCTGCACCGGGGGTTCGGCGGGGCGGCCGGCGAGATCGGCGCATTGCATCTGCTGGGCCGCGAGGCGACCCCGGAGACCCTGCTGTCCACCACGGACGAGCCGCTGCGGCCCCTCGACGAGCACGCCGTCGCCGAGGTCTTCGCGCAGGCCCGCAAGGGCGACCAGCAGGCCCTGGCGGCCGTCGACCGCTTCATCCAGCGCCTGGTCCACGACGTCGCCGCCCTGGTCCTCGCCCTCGACCCCGAGCTGGTCGTCGTCGGCGGCTGGGCGGCCGGCCTGGACGGCGTGCTGGAACCACTGCGGCGCGAGCTGGCCCGCTACTGCCTGCGCCCGCCGAAGGTCGCCCTGTCCCTCCTCGGCGAGGCGGCGGTGGCGACGGGGGCGCTGCGGCTCGCTCTCGACCATGTGGAGGAGCAGCTGTTCGCGGTGGAGGGGACGGTGACGGGGCGGCGCTGACGCTCGGCGGTCAGTGGCCGGTTCACCCGGTGCAGGGCTGGGTGTGCTGGTGAACGCGCTTCCGTTGAACGCGCTGCTGGAACGCGTCGCGCCCCGGAGCGGATCCGGGGCGCGAGGTATGTGCCGGTACAGCGGTCAGGACGCCCGGCGTTCCGGGTCCTGGTGGATCTCCACGCCGCCGGAGTCGCCGAAGGTCAGCCGGCACGTGTCCGCGCGGTACGTGGCGACGGAGAGCGCTGCGGTGCGGCCCTCGGCGATGTAGCGGGTGGTCACGACGAGGACGGGCGCCCCCGGCAGACGATCCAGCTCCTTGGCGTCGTCCGCGCGGGCCGAGCCCAGCTCGACGGCGTTCTCCTGGCCCTCCAGTTCCCGGCGCTGCAGCTCGCGCAGCACGGCACGCGCGCGTGCCGCTGCGGACGGGGCGTCGATGGCGGAGAGGTCGGGCACCGACGACTGCGGGATGTACAGCAGCTCGGCGGCGACGGGCTGCCCATGCGTCACACGGGAGCGACGCACGATGTGCACGGGCTCGTCCCGGCCGGTTTCCAGGGCGTCGGCGACGGATGCGGGCGGAACGGCCAGTGCGCAGTCCGCGGGCTGCCATACGTCGTCGGCCGCACCCGGCCAGACGTGCTGCTCGGTGCCGACGGCCACGCCCACGCGCGGCGGCGCGACGGTCGTACCGACACCTCGGCGGCGCTGCAGCCTGCCTTCCAGTTCGAGCTGTTCCAGTGCCTGGCGGAGCGTGGCCCGGGCGACGCCGAAGCGGGCGGCCAGGTCGCGCTCGTTGGGCAGGATCTCGCCCACGGAGAACTCGGATTCCAATGCCTCACTGAGCACGGTCCTCAGGTGCCAGTACTTCGGTTCCGGCACCGATTCCAGCTGCGTGGTCCCCACCCTGTCCTCCGCAATCGCCGTGGCCCATCGGCGTTTTAGCGCCCTTGTTTATTAAAGGTTGTTGCACTTCTCTGCGACCATAGGGCGGCCCTCACCCTTGGTCAAGACCAATTGCCGGGAGCGTTCACGGGAGAGGCGTGCGCCGCCACGTCCGGGACGCGGCGGCGGGGTCTAGGCCGTTGCCAGTGCCGTCAGTTTGTCGGGGTTGCGGATGATGTAGACGGCCTGGATGCGTCCGTCCAGCACGTCCAGCTGGAAGACCGAATCGGGCTTGCCCCCGGACAGGGCCAGCACCGCGGGTCCGCCGTTGATCTCCAGGAAGCGCCAGGACAGATCGGCAACGCCCTTGCGGGCGGCGCCGACGATGAAACGGCCCACCTTGTCGGCCGTTTCCAGGACCCGCAGCGGCGCCTTGGCCTTTCCGCCGCTGTCGCCCACGAGGCGGACCTCCGGGGCCAGCAACGACATGAGCCCCTCCAGGTCGCCACCGGCGGCCGCGGCCAGGAATCGTTCGGTGAGGTCGCGCCGCTGGGTGGGGTCGACCTCGTAGCGGGGCCGCCGCTCGTCGACGTGCTTGCGGGCACGCCCGGCCAGCTGCCGCACCGCCGCCTCGCCGCGGTCGAGCATCGCGGCGATCTCGGCGTACGGATAGCCGAAAGCCTCCCTGAGGACGAACACCGCCCGCTCCAGCGGCGACAGCGACTCCAGGACGACGAGGACGGCGAGGGAGACGGAGTCGGCGAGGACGGCCCGCTCCGCGGTGTCCGGGACGGTATGCCCGAAGTCGGTGACGTACGGCTCCGGCAGCCAGGGGCCGACATAGGTCTCGCCCCGCGCCTTGACCTGGCGCAGCCGGTCGATGGCGAGGCGTGTGGTGATGCGCACCAGATAGCCGCGCGGCTCGCGCACCTCCGACCGGTCGGCGCCGGACCAGCGCAACCATGCCTCCTGCACCACGTCCTCCGCGTCGGCCACGCGGCCGAGCATGCGGTAGGCGACCCCCAGGAGAACGGGGCGGTGCTCTTCGAAGACGTCGGTCTCGGTGTCGGTGGTCACCTCACCATCCCAGCCGACGCGCCCGGCCGTGTCCAGGCGAAATCGGCGGTGCCGGGTTCATGGAGTTCAACACCTGGGGGTGTGTGACGGGTTGAGGGCCCACTGTCTTCCAGGTTGGCGGCCACCAGGGGACTACCCGCCGGTAGCAATTGCTGACAAGCTGTCTACGCCGTCCGTCAGCGTGTCCCAGACGAGGAGCACCCCATGTCCGCCACCGTCTCCTTCAAAGTCCCCTCACCCCGCGGCCCGCAGAGCGTGAGCGTCGACTACGCGCGCGTGGGGCGCGGCGAACCGCTGCTCCTGCTGCACGGCATCGGTCACCACCGGCAGGTCTGGGACCCGGTGATGGACATCCTGGCGGCCGAGCGCGACGTGATCTCCGTGGACCTGCCGGGATTCGGCACTTCTCCGGGCCTGCCGGACAGCCTCGGCTACGACCTGGCCACGACGACGGCCGTGTTCGCGGCCTTCTGTGAGGCCATGGAACTCGACCGGCCGCATGTCGTGGGCAACTCGCTGGGCGGACTCATCGCGCTGGAGCTCGGCCGCGAGAAGCTCGTGCGGTCCGTCACCGCCCTGTCCCCGGCCGGGTTCTGGTCCGAGGCCGAGCGACGCTATGCCTTCGGCGTGCTGCTCGCGATGCGGCACATTTCCCGGCGGCTGCCGCTGCCGTTGGTGGAGCAGCTTTCCCGGTCGGCGGCCGGTCGTACGGTCCTGACGAGCACCATCTACGCCCGTCCGGGCCGCCGTTCACCCGAGGCCGTGGTCGCCGAGACGCTCGCGCTGGCGCGGGCCACGGGCTTCGACCAGACCCTCCGGGCCGGCCGGGCCGTCCAGTTCGCCGACGACATCCCCGGGATCCCGGTCACCGTGGCGTGGGGCACCAGGGACATGCTCCTCGTGCGTCGGCAGGGGGTGCGCGCCAAGCAGATCATTCCCCGGGCGCGTCTCGTCCGGCTGCCCGGCTGCGGCCACTGCCCGATGAACGACGACCCGGCCCTGGTCGCGCGCGTCATCCTCGACGGCAGCCGCTGACCCGCGCGGGGCACGCGTCAACGCGCCGGAGCCCAGGGCGACTCCGGCGCCGACCAAGGCGCTGCCCAGGGCCTGGACGGCGCCGTAGGAGCCGGTTCCGACGAGCGGGGCGGTACAGGCGGCGGCGACCGGGATGAGGCCGGAGAAGAGCGTGGCGCGCTCGGCGCCGATCCGCTGCATGCCCATGTACCAGCACACGAAGCCGACGACGGTCACGACCACCGCCTGCCACAGCAGCGCGACGGTCTCCGTGGCGTCGGGGCGCCGCAGCCACGCGGTGCCGTCCACCAGCAGTCCGGCCGCCGCGGACTCGACGGCGGCGATCCCGCACACGGTGGCGGACAGCAACCGCGGCCCCAGGGGCCGCAGCACGGGCACGGCGAGGACCGCGAAGCCGACCTCGCCCACCAGCGCGCACGCGGAGAAGGCGATGCCTGTGCCGTCCGTGCGGCCCCAGCCCTGGACCGCGAACGCGCCTGCGGCGACGGTCAACGCCCCGTACAGGACGGTGCGTTGGGGTCGGCGTCCGTCCAGCAGGGGGACGACGACGGCCACGACCACGGGCGCACAGCCGACGAAGACACCGGGCACCGCCGGTTCAGCCGTGCGCTCGGCGGCGATGACGGCGAGGTTGAAGCCGACCATGCCGACGGCCGCCAGCACCGCGAGGCGGGCCCACTGACCTGCGGCGAGTGTCCGCAGCCGGGCCGTGGCACCCCGCCCCGCCAGTGGGACGAGCAGGAGACAGGCGAGGCCGTATCGCAGCGACTGGCCGCCTGCGTACGGGTAGTCGCCGAGGAGGCTGTTGGCGGTGAAGGACCCTCCGACGAGGACACAGGCGAGCGCGGCGAGAAGGGCACCGCGCGTGGTGGTGGCGTTCATGGCAGCGACGCTAGGCAGCGCTGCGGTCCGGATTAAGGTCCACTCTCATGACTCCATCGGAGACCAATTCCGCCGGGCGGTCGACGCGGTCCGCCGCGACGCCGTCGGCGACGGATCCCATTGGGCAGGTGGGACCCACTGCGAGGTCGTCCGCGAGCGATCCCACGGGGCCGAAGGAACGCACGGCACGGCTGTCCGCCAGCGACCGGGCCAGGCAGACCGAACCCACAACAAGCCCGCCCGCCAGCGACTCCACCACGTCGGCGCGATCCGCTCCCACGCCTCGAGCCACGCCGACGGCCGCTGGACGGGGCGTGTGCGCGAGGAACCCTGCGACGCCGTCCGCCAGCGATCCGAGCAGGGCGAGGCGTTCCGGCGCCGCTCCCCCGGCCGGCGGTCCCACCGAGCCGGCGACGCCCCCTACGACGCCCTCCCCAGGCGACGCGGACCGTCATGTTCCCTCCCCTGCCTGGGAGTTGCTGCTGCCTGCCGCGTCGGCGCCTGCACGCGCGCGTGGGCGTTCGCTGCAGGCGGCGCTGCGTGAGGCGGTCCGGTCAGGGCGGCTCGCGCCCGGTACGCGGCTGCCGTCGAGCCGGGATCTCGCCGCCGACCTCGGCGTGTCGCGCGGGCTGGTCACCGAGGCGTACGAGCAGCTGACGGCGGAGGGCTATCTGCGCAGCGGGCGGGGTGCCGGGACCTGGGTGGGCGATGCGGTACGGGCCGCTCGCACACGCGCGCGTGACCTCGCTCCGCGTGCCACCGACGCCCGGGCCGACTTCGTACCCGGCACGCCGGACATGTCGCTGTTTCCGCGTGCCGCGTGGGCGGCGGCCCAGCGCGGGGTGCTGGCCGAGCTGCCGCACCACGAACTCGGCTATCCCGACCCGCGCGGGCTGCCCCGGCTGCGTACGGCTCTCGCGGAACTGCTCGCTCGCCGCCGGGGCGTGGTCGCGGACCCCGAGCGCATCGTGGTCGTCTCCGGCGTGGCGCAGGCGACGACGCTGCTCGGCTTCGTGCTGCACGCGCGCGGGATGCGCGAAATCGGAGTCGAGGACCCCGGAAGCCCGCAGCACGACGCCCTCTATGCCGCCGCCGGCGTCACCACCCTGCCGCTCCCGCTCGATGACGAAGGGCTCGCCCTGGGCCCACTGCGGGAGTCGGGCGTACGGTCCGTCGTCACGACGCCGGCCCACCAGTTCCCCACGGGCATCGCCTACTCCGCCCGCCGCCGCACCGAGCTGCTCGACTGGGCGCGGTCCGTCGAGGGCTTCGTCCTCGAGGACGACTACGACGGCGACTTCCGGTACGACCGCGCCCCCGTCGGCGCGCTCCAGGGCCTCGACCCGGAGCGCGTCGCCTACGCGGGGTCGGTCAGCAAGTCCCTCGCCCCGGGGCTGCGGCTCGGCTGGCTGCTCGTACCGGAGGCGTTGGCCGAGGAGGTCGTCGAGCGGAAGCGGACCATGGATCTCGGCCATCCGACCCTGGATCAGGCCCTCTTCGCCCGGTTCCTGGAGCGCGGCGACTACGACCGGCAGCTGCGCCGCTGCCAGCGTGCGTACCGGGAGCGTCGGGACGCCCTGGTCGGCGCTCTGGAGGAGCACTTTCCGGGGGCCGAGGTGACCGGGATCGCGGCGGGGCTGCACGTCATCGCCGCACTGCCGGAACGGTACGGGCCCCAGGAGCGGTTCCTCGCGCGCGTGGCCGCGGCCGGTGTCGCGGTGCGCCCCCTGACGGACTACGCACACGCGCGTGCCGGTGACAGCGGACAGCCGGGCGTCCGACTGGTCCTGGGATACGCGCACGTGTCGCCCGCGCGGATCCGGGCGGGCGTGCGGCTGATGGCGGAGTCGATCGCCGGCCGGGGCAGTGCGTCTGCCGGTAGGTGACCGGAACCCTGCGGCTGCATGTCTCCCGCACTACTTCCCGGTTCCCTTGCCGATGCGGTCAGTTGTTCACTTGTGGTTTGCGTGTGCGCTGCGGCGCACCAGTAGTTGTGGCACTGCACACTGGCCGGATCCCGCCCCTGGAGGCCTCCATGTCACACCGTCCGTTCCCGGGCCGTCGCAGCGTCCTGCGCGGCTCGCTCGCCGCCTCGGCGGCGCTCACCCTGCCCACGGCGCTCGGCTCGGCACCGGCGTTCGCCCTGTCGGGACGCCCCAAGGCGGGCTGGGGCGTGCAGACGGGGGACGTGACCTGCGACTCAGGGCTGGTGTGGGTGCGGTCGGACCGTCCGGCCCGGATGATCGTCGAGACGTCCGCGACCGAGTCGTTCCGCAACCCGCGCAGATGGCAGGGCCCGCTGCTGGGCGCCGACACGGACTTCACCGGCACGACCCGGCTGCGCGGCCTGCCCTCCGGCGAGCAGATCCACTACCGCGTACTGCTCGCCGACCCGGACGACCCGCGCCGCACCGGCGAGCCGGTCACCGGCACCTTCCGCACGCCCTCGGCACGGCGGCGTGACGGCGTGCGCTTCGTCTGGTCGGGCGACCTGGCCGGACAGGGCTGGGGCATCAACCCGGACTTCGGCGGCTACCGGATCTACGACGCGATGGCCGCGCTGGACCCGGACTTCTTCATCTGCAGCGGCGACAACATCTACGCCGACGGCCCGCTCTCGGCCTCCGTCACCCTGCCCGACGGCAGTACCTGGCGGAACATCACCACCGAGGAGAAGTCCAAGGTCGCCGAGACCCTGGCCGAGTTCCGGGGCAACTTCCGCTACAACCTCCTCGACGAGAACCTCAAGCGGTTCAACGCCCAGGTCCCGTCCATCATCCAGTGGGACGACCACGAGGTGACCAACAACTGGTACCCCGGTGAGATCCTCGGCGACGCCCGCTACACGGAGAAGAACATCGACGTCCTGGCCGCTCGCGCCCGGCAGGCCTTCTCGGAGTACTTCCCCATCTCGACCCTGCGCCGCCCCGACGGCCGGGTCTACCGGGTGATCCATCAGGGTCCGCTGCTGGACGTGTTCGTGCTGGACATGCGGACCTACCGCAACGCCAACTCGACGGACGACCAGGCCACCGACGCGCAGGGCATCCTCGGCGCCGAGCAGCTGAACTGGCTCAAGCGCGAACTGTCCCGCTCCCGAGCCGTGTGGAAGGTGATCGCCTCGGACATGCCGCTCGGTCTGGTGGTGCCGGACGGCACGGACGGCAAGCCGAACATCGAGGCCGTCGCGCAGGGCGACCCGGGGGCTCCGCTCGGGCGTGAGCTGCAGATCGCCGAGCTGCTGCGGTTCATCAAGCACCGCAGGATCACCGGCACGGTGTGGCTGACCGCCGACGTGCACTACACCTCGGCCCAGCACTACCAGCCCTCGCGGGCGGCCTTCACCGACTTCGAGCCGTTCTGGGAGTTCGTCTCCGGCCCGCTGAACGCAGGCGCGTTCCCGGCGAACACCCTGGACAACACCTTCGGCCCGGAGCGGGTGTTCATCAAGGCGCCGACGACCGCGAACGTCTCGCCCGCCGGCGGCTACCAGTTCTTCGGCGAGGTCGACATCGACGGCGGCAGCGGCGAGCTGACGGTGCGCCTGCGCGAGTCCGACGGCACCGTGCTGTTCACGCAGGTGCTGCAGCCGGGCCGGGTCGGCCAGTGATTCCCGTAGCCTGAAACCCGTGCCGCGCACCGGTGTCATCCCCCGGTGTGCGGCACGGTCGTTCCGGCCGTGGGAGACGCCGGGCGAACTCCCTTCACCGCAGCAGGTTTTCGCAGGTCAGGGCCGATTGTCAGTGGTCGCCTCTACGGTTTTTCCATGACGCGATCTCTACAGGCCGTGGCCTATCGCCGACCCTCCGTGCTGGAGTCCTCAGCGGACGGCCGGCACCTGGGGCTGGAGACCTCACGGGGTGCGACGCCCTCGGGTGTCGAGGACCATCCGCGGTTCTTCACGGGCTTCCTGACGTCTCCTCAGGTCGCCTCGGCAGGACTGCTGGCGGTGGCCGACGTGGCGGCCGCGCGCTACTACCAGCGGCAGCTGCGCGCCTCCCTCGACCCGGTGGTGACGGGCAACGGCGACCGGCTGCGCTTCGAGTCCTTCTCCGGCTGCTGCGGGGTGTACGCCCGCCTGGACGTGCTGGAGGCGGGCCTCGACGGCGGCGAGGTGGGGCACGGCACGACGAATGTCGACGTCAACAACCCCCTGCGCGAGGCTCTGTCCAGGATCGGCGCGGACGATCCGCTCCATCTGCGGGTGGGCCCCGAGGAGTTGGCCGTGACCACGCTGGACGGCCCGGTCGTGGAGAAGAAGGTCCCGCTCCCGGACCGCTGGCTGCGGGGCTTCGCGGAGGCGCAGGTGACAGCGGCGGGCTTCGATCTGCGGGCCGAGCTGCCGGCCGCCGAGGCCGTGCGGTTCCTGCGCGCGCTGCCGCGCGGTGGGGCGCGCGGCGCCTCGGTGGGCGCGCGGTGGGTGGTGCCCTCGGGGAGCGGGCTGCGGCCGACCACGCGCGCGGTGCCCGGTGCGGTGTGCCTGCCCGGCCCGGAGCGACTGATCGCGCTCCAGCGGGTGCTGCGCCATGCCACGGCCCTGCGGGTGTACGGCCCCGCCGTGACCGGCGGCGGCGCCGCGACGGCCAGTGCCTGGGAGGCGGTCCTGCCAGGCATGCGGCTGACGCTGACACTGTCGCCGGACGCCTCGCGCGGCTTCTCCGGCGAGGGCGGCGTCCTCGACGCGCTCGCCACCGACGAGGTCGCCGAGGACGCGGAGCTGGTCGCGGTGCTGCTGGCCTGGGAGCCCCGCATCGACGTCGCCGACCTGGCCGCAGCCTCGGGGCTCGCGCCCGAGCGCGTCCGGGCGGCCCTGATCCGCCTGGGCACATCGGGGCGGGTCGGGTACGACACGGCGGAGGCGGCCTACTTCCACCGGGAACTGCCGTACGACGCCGAGCGCGTGGAGCGCCACAATCCGCGGTTGCGCTCGGCCCGCGCGCTGGTGGCGGCGGGCGCGGTCGCACTGGACGGTGCCGTGGGGACGGTGACGGCCGAGGACGGCCATGTGCACCGGGTGCGCGACGAGGCGGGAGTGCTCAGCTGCAGCTGTCTGTGGTGGGCGAAGTACCGGGGCGGGCGTGGGCCGTGCAAGCACGCGCTGGCGGTGCGGATGGTGCGGCGAGGCATCGCTTCCGCGCAGGAGGACATGGCACGAGTCGACGGGGGTGCACGATGAGTTCACTGATGGACGCGGTAAGGGCCGGGCGGACGGCCGACGCGGTGAGTCTGCTGGACGGGATGACGGACGCCGAACGGCGGGCCCTCTTCCCCGAGTTGAGGGCACTGCGCAAAGAGCTGAGGGCGGATCAGTGGACGACGCAGTCCCGCCGCGCCTATCCGACCCTGCATGCGGCGGGGGCCGCGTGTCAGACCGGTGCGGCGGGTGTGGCGAGTTGGCTGGCGGCCTCCGACATGCGCTGGTGGCCCGCGTCACCGGGAGTGCTGATCGACGTCCTGGGCGACCGGGCACCTGGCTGGCTCGCCGATGTGGCGCACCGGATCGCCGAGCGGCCGGTCGGGGCGCGGGTGCCGTATGAGCTGATGGCGGGCCTGGTGCGGCTTTCCGGCTGCCCGGTGCCGACGACCGAGGCTTACGTCCACGGGTGGGTGGAGC
Source organism: Streptomyces cyaneus (assembly GCF_004028635.1). Classification (GTDB taxonomy): domain Bacteria; phylum Actinomycetota; class Actinomycetes; order Streptomycetales; family Streptomycetaceae; genus Streptomyces; species Streptomyces cyaneus. The sequence continues at coordinate 1,316,369 of NZ_RQJW01000003.1, forward strand.
ACATCGGCCACGTCTGGCAGCGCGGCGACACGGTTCTGGACCGGCTGCGCAAGGACCCGCACCTCGCGCAGCTCGCGGCCGCGCTCTTCGAGACGAACGACATCGGCAGCCGTCTGGCATGGGCCTCGACCGAGGGTCCGAACAGCTGGACCGAGGCGCTCGCCCGGCTCACCGCCGAGGGCGTCCTGGACCGGAAGGCGACGGTCGACGCATGTCTGGCCCGGCTGCTGCGGGGCGGTCCGGCCGCCGACCACCGGGTGTTCCTGCGCATGCTGCGGGCCTTCGCCCTCACCCGGGACGAGGAGCGGGAGCACACGGCCGACTGGCTGGCACTGGCCTGCGACGCCGCATCCGTCGTGGCCGCGCACGCCCAGGCGGTGCTCGCGTCACTGGCCCTGGACGGTGAACTGACCACGCACCAACTGGTCGAGATGTCGGGCGCCGTCCTCTTCCGCACCGAGAAGAAGCTCGTGCGCGCCCAGCTCGTGCTGCTGGGCAAGGCAATCGCCCGCGATCCGTCCGCCGCCGAGGAGCTGCTGCCCGCCGCCGCACAGGCCTTCGGGCACGAGGACTCGGACGTGCAGGAGCGGGCGCTCAAGCTGGTGGAACGGCACATCGGCAAGGTCCGGGGCGTGTACGTGCGGGACGAACTGGCCTCGGCCGCCGAGCAGTTGATCCCGGTTCTGCGAGCGCGGGCGGTCCAGGGCCTGGGGGTGGCTCCGGCGCTCCTGGAGCCGGAGCCGTACGAGGAGACCCTGCCGCCCGCACCCGAGCCGGTACGGATCGCACCGACGCCGGATTCGGTGGCCGAACTCGCCGAAGAGGTCAGTGCGTTGCTGGCGTCGGTTGCGGACGTATCGACGTTCGAGCGCACGTTGGACGGTTTGGTGCGCCACGCGCACCAGGACAGGGCCGCTCTGGTGGAGGCCCTCGGCCCCGTGGTGGCGCGCCTGTGGTGGGTCACCGCGGAGTCCCCGCAGATCCGGCCGAGCGACTACTTCGGCAACCGGCCGCACAGCCTGGAGCTCCTCCTCGCGACATTGCTCGACAAGGTGCCCACCGCCGATCTCCACGCCGCGGTCCAGCACGGGACGTCGGGGTTCGAGTGCGTCCACGGCGCCCTCGCTCGTGCCTTCAACGCCCGTATCTGGGAGGTGGCGTACCGGATCCGTACCGAGCCGCTGCCGTTCCTGCTCTCCACCCCCACCTGGAGCACGGGTCTGCTGGAGCCGGACGAACTCGTGAGTCGCCTCGACGAGTACCGGCGCCGTGGCGCACGGGTTTCGGCGGCCGACTTCGCGCAGGCGCTGCTGCGGGTGCGGCGCGAGGACCGTGCGGCGGCCGCGGCGGCAGCGTCCCGTGCTGCCGCGCTCGGCACCGCGGAAGGGACACGGCTCGCGAGGTGGCTCACCGCCCAGGACTCGGCTCTGCCCGCCGAGAGACGGCGGACGGCCGGTCCGCGCATCCTGCTGGAGTTCGGTGAACTCCTGGAGCTACAGGAGGACTTCCCGCCGGAGTTCCGGCCCCTCGGCCGACCGGTGAGCGTCTACCGCGAGCGCTGGCACTGCTACCACTGGGAGGACTCCATACGTCAGCACTGGCTCGCCCTTCTGCCCGAGCGGCGTGAACTGGTCGCGGTCAGGCTGCTGCGCGACCTGTCCACGGTCGCCGTGGACGACACCCGGGGCGCCGCCGCGATCCTCCCGCTCCTCGCCGAGTCGGGCGGCGAGGCGGGTGAGGCCGTACACCTTTGCGTGGCGTACGGGCTCGGTGCGCGGCATCCGGAGGACCGGCTCGCCGCCGTGGACGCCCTGCTGGTGCTGGCTGCGCGCGGGCAACTCGACGCGGCCTGGCTGGGCGCGGATCTGGGGCAGTTGGTGCTGCGCGGGGCCGTGAAGACGTCGCGTCTCGTGGAGTCGGTGCGGACGGCGGCCGCCACGGGGGCGAACGCCACCATATGGGGGATGCTTCGGCACACCCTGCCCATCCTGCTCGCCGATCTCGCGACCGGAGAAGCGGCCGCACCGGCACGAGGGCTCGCGGACCTCCTGGCCGTGGCCGCGGAATGCGCCGAGCGAACGGAGGCACGCGAGGAACTGCCGCACCTGGCGGGGACGGCGGAGCGCCGTGGGTCGTCCCGGCTGGTGACCCAGGCCCGGCGGTTGCGCAGCGCGCTGGCGGAGCCGGTGGCTGCCTGACGGGGCAGGGCACCGTCCCGGTCGGCCCTGTAGCGCTGCGGTGCTGCAGCATTATTGAAAAACCTACAAAACTGGCATAAGGGTTCTTTACCGCCCGGTCACAAAGCGTTCGTGATCACGCAACACCGTTCCTTCACAGTGGGTGCATGAGTCGAGACATGTCTGATGTGACGCGTGCGAAGCACGGACGTCCTGTACACCACTGGCGGCGTGACGTCATCGAACTGGCCGCGCTCTTCACGGCGGTGGCGGTGGCCGACGCGGTGGCGAACCTGATCGGGCACGGGCCGGACGGGCCGACGGTGCTGCTGGTCTCGGCGGCCGTGCTGGTCGCCACGGCGGGGTTCCACACATGGTGGGCACGCCGCCACGGTCACGCACCGCCGACAGGTGATACCGGTGCCCGGCCGCGCTCCGCGGGGCGGACCGGGCAGTCCGACGCCGGACTGTCGAGCCAGTCGAGCCACTCGGACCAGCCGGAACTGTCGCAGGACGCGGCCACGACGGTGCCCGGGGAGAGTGTGCTGTGGCGGATGCGGACGACGGTGAAGGACGAACCCGGGTCGCTGGCCGCGCTGTGCACGGCCCTCGCCGGGCTGCGGGTGGACATCCTGAGCCTGCAGACGCATCCGCTGGCCGAGGGCACGGTCGACGAGTTCCTGCTGCGTGCGCCCGGCGATCTCACGGCGGCCGAGATCACCCGGGCGGTCTCCGTGGCCGGCGGTGCCGGGACCTGGATCGAGCGGGCCGACGCCCATGACCTGGTGGACGCGCCGACCCGGGTGCTGGGCCTCGCCACCCGTACCGCGCTGGACGCGGCGGAACTTCCGTTGGCGCTGCGGCAGTTGCTGGGCCGGTGCACCATCCGGTCGCTGCCCGCCGTGCCGGCCGGGGGCGGCCGGGGGCCGGAGCCGGTACCGATGGAAGGGGCCCTGGAGGACACCGTGATGCGGCTGCGGGCGCCGGAAGGTGGAGTGATCACTGTGGAGCGGCCGTATCTGCCGTTCACGCCGACCGAGTTCGCGCGGGCGCGGGCGCTGGTGGAGCTGGACGCGCGGCTCGGCCTGCGCGTGCCGCGCAGCGAGGACGTGCTGACGCTGCCGGAGGGCAACGACATCACCGTGCGGCGGGCGGACACCGGTGACCTTCGGGCCGCCAGGGAGATGCACGAGCGGTGCTCGACGCGGACGCTCGGGATGCGGTACCACGGGCCGGTCGGCGATGCCGACCGCTATCTCAACCATCTGCTCAGTCCGCGGTTCGGACGGACGCTCTCCGTGCAGACCGCGTCGGGGCGCATCGTCGGGCTCGGTCATCTGCTGTGGGACGGTGACGAGACGGAGGTCGCGCTGCTCGTGGAGGACGCGTGGCAGCGGCGGGGCATCGGCAGCGAGTTGCTGCGCAGGCTGGTGGGGATGGCGATCGAGGCGGGCTGCGAGAGCGTGTACGCCGTGACGCAGTCGTCCAACACCGGGATGGTCGCGGCGATGCGTGGGTTGGGGCTCCCCCTCGATTACCAGATCGAGGAGGGGACCCTCGTCATCACAGCCCGGCTCGACGCTGATGCCCCGCTGGGAGAGCAGGAAAGCGCCGTGGGAGTCAGGACCGAAGCGCCGTAGGGGCTGTGGCGCGGCCGGCGACTGCGGGTTCACTGTGGCCGGTCGCGCAGTTCCCCGCGCCCCTTCCGGGGCGCGCCAGCGCACCGTCCAGATCCGCCCACAGGTCCTCGACATCCTCCAGTCCCACCGACATCCGCAACAACCGGTCGCTCACGCCGGCGCCCCGGCGGTCGTCCGCGTCCACGATGCGGTGGCTGATGGACGCCGGGTGCTGGATCAGGGTGTCGACGCTGCCGAGGCTGACGGCGGGGGTGATCAGGCGGACGCCGGCGATGACCTCGTGCGGGTCGTCATGGACCTCGAAGGCGATCATGGCGCCGCCGATGCGCGGGTAGTGGACGCGGGCGACGCGCGGGTCGGCGGCGAGACGGCGGGCGAGTTCGGCGGCGGTCGCGGAGGCGGCCCGGACCCGTACCGGCAGGGTGGACAGGCCGCGCAGCAGCAGGTACCCCGCCAGCGGGTGCAGGACACCGCCCGTGGCGAACCGTATCTGCCGCAGCCGTCCGGCGAACTCCTCGTCGCAGGCCACGACGCCCGCCATCACGTCACCGTGCCCGCCGAGGTACTTGGTGGCGCTGTGCAGTACCAGCCGTGCGCCCTGTTCGGCGGGGCGCTGGAGCACGGGCGTGGCGAAGGTGTTGTCCGCGAGCAGCGGGACCGAGCCGCAGGCATGGGCCATCGCCCGCAGGTCCACCTCGGCGAGTGTGGGGTTCGCCGGAGATTCGACCATCACCAGGCCCGTGTCCGGACGCAGCGCCTCCGTGATCCCGGCGGGGTCGGTCCAGGTCACCTCCGAGCCCAGCAGGCCGGCGGTCAGCAGGTGGTCGCTGCAGCCGTACAGCGGACGTACGGCGACGACGTGGCGCAGGCCCATCGAGGCCCGTACGAGAAGAACCGCGGTCAGCGCCGCCATCCCGCTGGCGAAGGCCACCGCCGCTTCGGTGCCCTCAAGGCGGGCCAGGGCGGTCTCGAAGCGGGCGACGGTCGGATTGCCGATGCGGCCGTAGACGGGCGGGCCGTCCGGCTCCGCGCCGGTCGTGGCGAAGGCGTCGATGCGGGCGGCCTCGCCGCGGCTGTCGTACGAGGGGTAGGTGGTGGACAGGTCGATCGGCGGGGCGTGCAGCCCCTGCCGGGCCAGATCGTCGCGGCCGGCGTGCACGGCCTCGGTGGCGAGTGCTCTGGATGCGGTGCGTATGTCGTCGTACCCGTGCATACCGGCGTATGCCTCCCTGCTCGCTGGATCCGTTGGCGGAAGAGTGAACATCGGCCGGGTCGCAGCGGACGTGGACCGTGTTACGTTCGGCGAATGGCCGAATCTGTCGTACTGGACCCGGTCGACCTGCATCTGCTGCGGCTTCTGCAGAACGACGCCCGGGCCACCTATCGCGACCTCGCCGCGCAGGTCGGGGTGGCGCCGTCGACCTGCCTGGACCGGGTGACGCGGCTGCGCCGCTCCGGCGTGATCCTCGGCCATCAGCTCCGGCTGGATCCGGCCAAGCTGGGCCGTGGGCTTCAGGCGCTGCTGTCCGTACAGGTCAGGCCACATCGGCGGGAGCTGGTGGGGCCGTTCGTGGAGCGGATCCGGGCGTTGCGGGAGTCGCTGACCGTGTTCCACCTGACCGGGCCGGACGACTATCTCGTGCATGTCGCGGTCGCGGACATGGCGGATCTCCAGCGGCTGGTGCTGGACGAGTTCACGTCCCGGCGTGAAGTGGCGCGGGTGGAGACACGGTTGATCTTCCAGCAGTGGGACTGCGGGCCCCTGCTGCCACCCGACGCGCCGGGAGACAAGCCCTCAGCGAAATCCGGCTGACCTGGGGCAAGGCCTGATGAAACCAGGCTGACGCGGCGGCGGTCGCCGTATGAGGATGGACCGCATGTCTGAGACCAAGAGCCCGCTGCCCCGTGAGGTCGCCGACACCTATGTCGACGAGCTCATCACCCTCGACCCGATCACCGGTACGTATCTCGGCGTGAAGGAGAGTTCCAGCAAGCTCCCCGACCTCTCGCCCGCGGGCCAGGAGGCGCTCGCGCAGCTCCAGCGGGCCACGCTCGCGCGACTCGACGAGGCCGAGCGTCGGCCCGGCGCGGACAGTGACATCGAGCGCCGGTGTGCGCGCCTGCTGCGCGAGCGGCTGACCGCTGAACTCGCCGTGCACGAGGCCGAGGAGGGCCTGCGCTCGGTCGGCAACATGGCCACGCCCGCGCACTCGGTGCGCGAGGTCTTCACCGTCACGCCGAACCAGTCCGACGAGGACTGGGCGGCGATCGCCGAACGGCTGCGCGCGGTGCCGGGCGCGTACGCGGGCTACCGCGAGTCCCTCGCGCTGGGTCTGGAGCGCAAGCTGTACGCGGCTCCGCGTCCCACCGCCACCTTCGTTGAGCAGCTCACCGAGTGGTCCGACTCCGGTGAGGGCCGCGGCTGGTTCGAGGACTTCGCCTCGGCCGGTCCCGAGTCGCTGCGTGCGGAGCTGGACGAGGCCGCCCGCGGGGCGACGGCCGCCGTGGTGGAGCTGCGGGACTGGATGCGCGATGTGTACGTGCCGGCGATCGAGGGCGCCCCGAACACGGTGGGCCGCGAGCGCTACGCCCGCTGGGCCCGTTACTTCAACGGCATCGACCTCGACCTCGACGAGGCGTACGCGTACGGCTGGTCCGAGTTCCACCGGCTGCTCGGTGAGATGAAGAAGGAGGCCGAGAAGATCCTTCCGGGTGCCGCGACGCCGTGGGTGGCGCTGGCCCACCTGGACGAGCACGGCAAGCACATCGAGGGCGTCGACGAGGTCCGCGAGTGGCTCCAGGGCCTGATGGACGAGGCGATCGAGAAGCTCGACGGCACGCACTTCGAACTCGCCGAGCCGGTGCGGAAGGTGGAGTCGTGCATCGCGCCGCCCGGCGGTGCGGCGGCGCCGTACTACACGGCCCCGTCGGAGGACTTCTCGCGTCCGGGCCGCACCTGGCTGCCGACGATGGGCCAGACTCGCTTCCCGGTCTACGACCTGGTCTCGACCTGGTACCACGAGGGCGTCCCCGGCCATCACCTCCAGCTCGCGCAGTGGACGTACGTCGCCGGGAACCTCTCCCGCTACCAGGCCACCATCGGCGGGGTCAGCGCCAACGCCGAGGGGTGGGCGCTGTACGCGGAGCGGCTCATGGACGAGCTCGGCTTCCTCACGGACCCGGAGCACCGGCTCGGTTACCTCGACGCGCAGATGATGCGGGCCGCCCGCGTCATCGTCGACATCGGCATGCACCTGGAGTTGGAGATCCCGGCCGACTCCCCGTTCCACCCGGGCGAGCGCTGGACTCCGGAGCTGGCCCAGGAGTTCTTCGGCTCGCACAGCAGCCGTCCGGCGGACTTCGTGGAGAGCGAGCTGACCCGGTATCTGACGATCCCGGGCCAGGCCATCGGCTACAAGCTCGGCGAGCGGGCGTGGCTGCTGGGCCGCGACAAGGCGCGCGAGCGGCACGGCGACGCCTTCGACCTCAAGGCCTGGCACATGGCGGCCCTGTCCCAGGGCTCCCTGGGTCTGGACGACCTGGTGGACGAGCTGGCCCAGCTCTGACGCACCGCCGGATCAACGCCTGAATCCGCCCTCGGAGTTGATGACCTCACCGGTGATCCAGCCCGCCTCGTCCGTCGCGAGCCAGGCGATGAGGCGGGCCGGATCGTCGGGCATGCCCCACCGGCCGGCGGGGAAGCGGGCCGCCACGGCCTCGTACGCCTCGCCGGTCAGGTAGTCCGTGTCCACGGGGCCGGGGTTGACGGTGTTCACCGTGATCCCCCGCTCGGCGAGCGTGGTCGACAGGGAGCGGGTGATCGAGGCGAGGGCGCCCTTCTGGAGGGCGTAGGCGATCTCGCCGGGCATGCCGTCCGCGATGTCCTGGCCGGAGGTCATCATCACGACGCGCCCGCCGGGGCCGGCCGGCCGCAGCCGGGCGTGGGCCTGGACGAGCAGCAGCACGGAGCGGGTGTCGACCGCCCAGTGCGCGTCGAGCATGGCGGCGTCGATCTCGTCGAGGGTGCCGTCCGAGCCGCTCAGTGCGTGGTTGGCGATCAGGATGTCGAGTCGTCCGCCGAGCTCTGCCGTGGCCGTGGCGACCAGTTCGGCGGGCGCGGCCGGGTCGGAGAGGTCGCCGGGCCCGGCGAGGACCTGGGCATCCGGATCACCGAGCGCCTCCCGCACGGACGCGACGACGTCCTCGGGCCGGTCGGCTCCCCACGGCATGGCGGCGTCGTGCGGCACATGGTGGTGCAGATAGACACTCGCCCCGTACGCGGCGAGCCGCCGGGCCACGGCATGCCCGATTCCGGCGCGTCTGCCGGCCCCGGTGACCAGGGCGGTCCGACCGCGCAGGGGCAGCGGGTCGCGGCGCAGGGCTTCGGGGGCGGGGTGCGGGAGTCGGGGCATGGAAGATCATGATGGGGATCCGCCGGGTTCGGCGCACCTGGTTTTCCGACGTACGTGGTTCCAGTCGGTTTTCCGACGTCCGTGGTCCCAGTCGGCTTTCCGACGTCCGTGGTCCCAGTCGGCTTTCCGATGCCCGTGATGTCAGCCGGTCCCCCGACGCCCGTGGTGTCAGTGCGGCAGCCGTCGCAATTGGACGAGCCCCAACCAGGTTTCCGGGCCGGGCTGCACCTGGGCTGCACGGACCGCGTACGTCCCCGGCTCCAGGGCCACCCGCAGGTGCTCGGTCCGTTCCGTCTCCGGTCCCGGCCAGGCCGAGTCGAACAGGACCACCGTTCCCGGCACGTTCCAGCGCACCTCGTGTTCCCAGATCGCCGTGGCCAGGGCGGCCGGAACCCTGGCCAGGAGTTCCTCCTCGGAGTCGGCCGCGCACCAGCGTACGAAGATGCCGTGGTCGGGCAGATAGGAGGTCGAGGCGGGCTCGTCACCGAACACCAGCGCCGCGCTGTCGCCCACGGGCAGGAGTCCGACGGAGCCGTCGACCTCGCAGGCCCGGTCGTAGTCCGAGGCCGTCTCGTCGCCGTCGGCGCCCGCCCAGAACGGCAGCACCGTCTCGGGTACGGCTATCAGGGGGCCGCCTCCCGACTCCACCCACTCCACCGCGCCCGGTTTCGCGTATCGCACCATGGCAGCAGAACCTACACGCACCGGGGGCTCACGCGGTCACGCTGCCCAACACCCGCCTCAGCACCCGCAGTTCTCCACATCGACGGGCACCGTCAGCGCGTCGGCTGCACGGCGCTCGCGGCCCTGCCAGGTCTCGAACTCGAAGCCCTCGCGTGCCCAGTATTCGAAGCCGCCGAGCATCTCCTTGACCTGGTAGCCGAGTTCGGCGAGGGCGAGGGCGGCCCGGGTCGCGCCGTTGCAGCCGGGCCCCCAGCAGTAGGTCACGACGGGCACGGACTTGTCGAGGAGCTGCGCGGCCTGCTCGGGGATGAGGGCGTGGGGGAGGTGGATCGCGCCGGGAATGTGGCCCTGGTCCCAGGACTCGGTGGAACGGGAGTCCAGGACCACGAACCCGGGGTCGCCCTCGGCCGCCAGCGCGGCGGCGACGTCGGACACGTCGGCATGGAAGACGAGGCTCGCCCGGAAGTAGGCGGCGGCTTCGGCGGGCGCGGCGGGCGCGACGCCCAGTACGGGGTTCACGGTGGTGGTGGTCTTGGTGGTGGTGGTCTCGGTGGTGGTGGTCACGGCGGCGGTCATGATCTGGTCCCTCCCTGGCGGATCTCGATGATCAGAAATCTACGGCCGGTGATCCGCTTCCTGAAGGGCCGTTCCACGGTGCAGACCTTGATCTGCCAGGGATTCCCCTGCTATTCCTCGGACATGACCGCGTATTCCCCGGACGCCACCGACTGGCGCATCCTCGATGTCCTCCAGCGCGAAGGCCGCGCCAGCTTCGCCGAGCTGGCCCGGGCCGTCTCCATGTCCGCGAGCGCGGTCACGGAACGGGTGCGGCGACTGGAGGAGGCGGGCGTCATCCAGGGGTACGCGGCGGTCGTCGACCCCGAGCGGCTGGGCCTGCCGATTCTGGCCTTCGTGCGCCTTCGCTATCCGAACGGCAACTACAAGCCGTTCCACGACCTGGTCGCCGCGACACCGGAGATCCTGGAGGCGCATCACGTGACGGGCGACGACTGCTTCGTCATCAAGGTCACCGCGCGGTCGATGCGGCACCTGGAGGAGGTGTCCGGAAAGATCGGCACGCTGGGCTCGGTGACGACGAGCGTCGTCTACTCGTCCCCGCTGCCGCGCCGGCCACTGGGTCACTGACGCCACCCGACGCCCCTCGCTCACGACACCCCTGACTCACCACACCCCTCGCTCAGTGCCCCCGCTGCCGCAGCACCGACCCCGATCTCCCCTTCACGACCTCCAGCTGCGCGTGGATCCGCCGCCGCAGATCGGCGACATGGCTGACGATGCCGACGCTGCGGTCGCGCTCGCGCAGGGAGTCGAGGACGTCGAGCACCTCGTCGAGGGTCTGGTCGTCGAGGCTGCCGAAGCCCTCGTCGATGAAGAGCGTGTCGAGGCGGACCCCGCCGGCCTCGTCGGTGACGACGTCCGCGAGGCCGAGGGCGAGGGCCAGGGAGGCGAAGAACGTCTCACCGCCCGACAGCGTCGCCGTGTCCCGCTCCCGCCCGGTCCAGGCGTCGACGACGTGCAGCCCGAGCCCGCTGCGGCCGCGGCCGGCCCGGTCGTCGGAGTGGACGAGGGTGTAGCGGCCGGACGACATGCGCTGCAGCCGTACGGTCGCGGCGGCGGCGACCTGTTCGAGGCGGGCCGCCAGCACGTAGGACTCCAGGCGCATCTTGCGTTCGTTGTCCGCCGAGGTGCCGGCCGTGAGAGCGGCGAGGCGGGCCACTCGGTCGTACTCGTCGCGCAGCGGGGCGAGTTGGCGTACGGCGGTGGCCGCGCGGGCGGACAGCCGGTCGAGCTCGGTGCAGCGTCGGGCGGCCGCGTCGCGCGCGGAGGCGGCGTCGCGGACGCGCTGTGCCGCGGCCGAGGCGGAGCGCTCCGCGGAAACGAGGTCGGCGGGCGACTGCCGGCCGGCGGCCGCGGTGTCGGCCTCGGCGAGGACGGCGCGTACGGCCGCCTCCTCGGACTGCCAGGCGTCCAGCCGTCGTTGCAGCTCGCGGTGGGCGGTGTCGTCGAGGAGCGCGGCGGCCGCGGCCTGCGGGGTGTCGAAGCCCGCGCGGAAGGCGGCGTCGGCCAGACGGGCGTCGGCGTCCTTGAGCCGCTGGGCGGTGTCCTCGGCGGCGCGCGCGGTGTCGGCGGCGTCGGTGAGCAGCGCGACCTGCCGCTCCAGCTGCGCGGCCCGCGCGGCCACGCTGTCGGCGGCGCCACGGGCCTGGGCCAGCTCCGCTTCCAGGGCGCCCTTCTCACGGTCCAACCGCTCACGGTGGCCGACCCGGGCGGCGGCTCGGACGGCCGCCTGCTGGTGGGCGGCGGTGCGCTGCTCGTGCTCCTCCTCGGCCCGCCGCAGCTCCTCGTGGACGGAGTGCAGCACGGAGGCGTCCCTGCGGGCCTGCGTGAACAGCCGCTCCAACTTGTCTGCGGCTTCCGCGAGTTGGTTTGTCGGCAGGTCGCCGGCCTCGGCGCTCGCGGCGGCCAGGGCTTCCCTTACGACGCCCAGGCGCCGTTCATGCTCGGCGTGCCGTTCCTCGGCCTGCTGGTATGCGGCCAGCGCGCGCTCCTCGGCTTCCCGGTCGACGTGTCCGACGTCCTTGCGGGCGGGCGCGGGGTGGTCGGTGGCGCCACAGACGGCACAGGGTTCGCCGTCCTTGAGCTGCGCGGCGAGTTCGGCGGCGATGCCGTTCAGTCGCTGTTCCTTGACGTCCAGCCAGTGCGCCTTGGCCTGGAGTGCCGACTCCTGGGCGTCACAGGCCTGGCGAGCGGCCGTTTCCGTGTCACCGGCCAGCTGGTCGCGCATCCGCGCGGCGGCGAGCCGCTGCCGCGCGGGCTCGCGCTGCACGGCCAGCTGATCGGCGCGGCTCGCGGCCTCCTGTGCGGACTCGATACGGGCCTGCAGTGCGGCCCGGGTCTCCTCCCACCCGGCGAGCCAGGCCTCCGCCTCCAGCCGGACGTCGTCGTCCGCCCGCTCCTGGCGATCCAGATCCGCGCGCTCCGCGACGAGTGCGGCCAGCCGCTGCTCACCGCGCCGGGCCGACTCCAGCCCGCCCAGCTCCTCGGCGACCCGACGCGCGGCGGCGGCGAGCCCTGCGGCACCGGCGTCGGCGAAGGTGTCCGGGGTCCGGGCAGAGGCGTGCGCCCCAAGGGCTCCGCCGCGCCCGCCTGCCGAGACGCCCTCCGGCCGGAAGTCCGCGTGGCCGGCTGCGGGCTGGCCGCCAGGTCCGTCGCCCGTACCGCGATCCGACCCGCCCCCCGCGTCTCCCTCACCGAAGGCGTCTCCCCCGCCGAAGGCACTTCCCGCACCGAAGGCGCCTCGCAGCAGTGCACGCGCGCGTGCCTCTGCCGCGGCCGCCCGCCGGTGTTCGGCGTCGGTGGCCTCCCGCAGCTCCAGCGCCGGTGCCACGGCCTCGGCCTTGCGGGCCCGCTCCATGCGTGCCTGCGCCTCCCGGTGCGCGTCGGCCCGCTCGTCCAGCAGCCGGGCCCGCTCCCGCGCCTCGGCGAACCGCCGCTGCAGCCGGGCCACTTCGCGTACGTCGGCCAGTGCGTGGTCGGCCGCGGCCTGGGCGGACTCGGCAGCCGAGAGACGGCAGTGGGCGACGGTCAGCTGTTCGCGGGCGGTGCTGCGGGCGACGGCGGCGGCGGCGAGGACGGCGTCGGCCAGGCCCGGCTCGCCCGGTGCGAGGTCGGGCAACCGCATGGCGTCGCCCGCCGCCTGCTGCATGCGGTGGGCGTCGGCCAGCAGCGCCGCGTCGCCGTCCCGCACCTGCGTCTCGGCCGCCCGCCGGCGCTCGGCGAGGCGCTTCTCGACCTCGGCGAAGCGCTGGGTGTCGAAGAGGCGGCCCAGCAGCTTGCCGCGGGCCTCGGCGTCGGCGCGCAGAAAGCGGGCGAAGTCGCCCTGGGGCAGGAGCACGACCTGGCAGAACTGCTCGCGGCTCATGCCGAGCAGCTGGGTGACCTCCTCGCCGATCTCCTGGTGCGAGCGGCTGAGGTCCTTCCAGGTCGCGGCCCGCGCGTCGTACTCGCGCAGCCAGCTCTGCGCCTTGTCGAGCGTCGTACCCGTGCCGCGCTTCTTGGGGCGCTCCCAGGGTGGTTGCCGGGTGATCTCCAAGCGGCGTCCGGCGACGGTGAGTTCTAGGCGGACCTCTGTGCGCGTACCGGCCGCGGCGTGGTCGCTGCGCAGGTTCATGCCGCCCTGACCGCTCTGCCGGGCGCCCGGCACGGAGCCGTAGAGCGCGTAGCAGACGGCGTCCAGGACGGACGTCTTGCCGGCGCCGGTCGGTCCGTGCAGCAGGAAGAGCCCGGCAGCCGACAGCGCGTCGAAGTCGACGGTCTGAGAGCCGCCGAAGGGCCCGAAAGCCGTCACGTCGAGGCGATGGAGCCTCACCGCGCCACCTCCCGCACGACCTCGTCGGCCCGTACCGCGTCGAAGGCGTCCCGCAGCACGCCCTGTTCGCGCTCGTCGGGCCCGGCCCCGCGCACATGCGCCACGAAGTCCTCCGCGATCTCCTGGTCGCTCCGGCCGGCGAGCCGCTGCGCATAGGACACCTCGGGATCGTCCGGCGCCCGCTCGGGATCGAAGACCAGGCTGAGCGTGTGCGGGAAGCGCTCGGCGAGACGGGCCATGGGGTCAGCGGGGCGCACCGCGTCCGTGAGCGTCGCCTCGACCCACGCCTCCTCGTGCCGGGCGAGGCCGGGATCGGCGAGCAGTTCCTCCAGCGTCCCGCGGATCCGGGCCAGCGCACGCGGCACCGGGCAGTCGATGCGTTCGGCCGTGACCGCGCCGTCGGCGTCCAGGTCGACGAGCCACATGCTCTTGCGGTGGTCGGCCTCCGAGAAGGAGTACGGCAGCGGCGAGCCCGAGTAGCGGACGCGCTCGGTGATGGTCTGGCAGCCGTGCAGATGGCCCAGTGCCGCGTAGTCGACGCCGGCGAAGACGCCGGCGGGCACCGCGGCCACCCCGCCGACGGTGATGTCCCGCTCGCTGTCGCTGGCCTCGCCCCCGGTGACGAAGGCGTGCGCGAGGACGACCGACCGTGTGCCACGCGCGCGTGACGCGAGGTCGGCGCGCACCCGGTCCATGGCGGCGGCGAGCACCGTCTCATGCCCGGGCTTGTCGACGCCGAACTCGTCCTTGACCAGGGCGGGTTCGAGATAGGGCAGCCCGTAGAAGGCCACGTCGCCGAAGTTGTCGCGCAGCACGACCGGTGTGCCGCACGCCGACGGCTCGGTGCGCAGATGGATGCCCGCGCGGCCGATCAGGCCCGCGCCCACGCCGAGTCGGCGCGCCGAGTCGTGGTTCCCGGAGATCATCACCGTCGGCACACCGAGATCGGCGAGCCGGTGCAGGGCGTCGTCGAACAGCTCGACCGCGGCGAGCGGCGGCACCGCCCGGTCGTACACGTCTCCCGACACGACCACCGCGTCCACGCCGTGTTCACGCACGGTCGTGACGAGATGGCCGATGAACTCGGCCTGGGCGCCGAGCATGTTGACTCGGTGGAACGCCCGGCCGAGATGCCAGTCGGAAGTGTGCAGCAGCCTCATGATCCCCGAGACTAACGGCAGGGTCTGACAGCACGGGCGGTTACTCCCGTATCGCCCCGTCATGCCAGGCCCGCAATACGCCTGTTACGGACATATCGCCGCGGCCTGCCTTGGCGTGACCGAGGCCGGCGCCCAGCCGTCACGCGTCCCCGTACGCCTCTCCCCCGAGCTCGAACCCGGCCGTCCCCGCCGTCACGTCCGCCAGCCACGCCCGGAACGCCTCCACCTCGGCGTCCGGCAGACCGACCTCGATGGTGACCTCCTCCCCGTACCGCACGTCCCGCACCTCGCGCCCCGTCGACCTGAGGTCGTTCTCCACCTTGCCGGCGCGCTGGTGGTCGACGGTCACCGTGGCCAGCCGGAACCGGCGCCTGGTGAGTGTGCCGAGCGTGTCCAGTGCCTCGCCCACGGCTCCGCCGTACGCCCGGATGAGGCCGCCCGCGCCGAGCTTGACGCCGCCGTAGTAGCGGGTGACGACGGCGACGACGTAGCGCATGTCGCGACGCAGCAGCATCTGGAGCATGGGGACGCCTGCCGTGCCGCCCGGTTCGCCGTCGTCGCTGGCCTTCTGGATCGCGGCGTCGGCGCCGATGACGTAGGCCCAGCAGTTGTGGGTGGCATCCGCGTGCTCCTTGCGGACGGTGGCGATGAAGTCCTGGGCCTCCTGCTCGGTGGCGGCCGGGGCGAGCGCACAGAGGAAGCGTGAGCGGTTGACCTCGGTCTCGTGCACGCCCGCGTGGGCGACTGTGCGGTACTCGTCCTGCATCGGGCCAGCCTATGCCGACGGTCCGACACCACAGAGCCCGGCCGGTGATCGGCTCACTTCTTCTTGCCGCGCGCCACGATCACGTCCGTCAGCAGCGCCATGCCGGGCGCGAGGGCCCGCCAGGTGGTGCCATGCCAGGCCAGTACGGCGATCGCCGATGTCGGGAACTTCGTCCGGACCTCGTCCAGCGTCTCGTCGAGCCCGTCCCCGGCGAGTTCGAGCACGAGATCCTCCAGGCCCGGGTTGTGCCCTACCAGCAGCAGCGTCTCCACCTCGGACGAGACCTCGCGCACGACCTCCAGCAGCTCCGGCACGTCGGCCGCGTACAGGCGCGGATCGTGGCGCACCGGCGGCGGCGTCCCCCACTCGGCGGACGCCAGTTCCCACGTGCCACGCGCGCGTGCGGCCGTCGAGCACAGCGCGAGGTCCGGCAGACAGTCGGCCTCGGCCAGCCTCCGGCCCGCGACCGGGGCGTCCCGGCGGCCGCGCGGGGCGAGGGGGCGCTCGTGGTCGGCGACTCCGTCGGGCCAGGCGGACTTGGCGTGCCGCAGGACGACCAGACGGCGCAGCGGGCCGGCTCCGATACGGGCGGTCATGCCGGGGCCCCGAGGTCACGGGCCAGGTCGAGACCGAGGAGGCGGTCGGCGTAGGCGTACGTCTCGAAGCGGGCGCCGTCCGGCAGGTCCGGCGAGGTCTCCACCCAGCGCAGGACTCCCAGCACCCCGGGCACGTCGAGGTCGTCCTCCCAGGCGGTGCGGAGTTCGGCCCGCACCTCGTCGGGGATGGGCCGCGACGGCCGCTGCGCCCAAGCGGCGACGGCAGCGCGCCAGCGTACGAGCGTGTCGTGGGCGTCGGCGAGTGCGGCCGTGTCGAGCCGTACGGGCACGCCGGTGCGCCGGGAGAGCAGCGCGAGACGCAGGGCGGCGGGGTCGGCCTCCTCGGGCGGCGCCTGCGCGTGCACGGGCGCGACGGCGACCCGTACTCCGTCGGGCTCCGCGCCTGTCTGCCGCACGACGTGGATGACCTGTGCCTCACCCAGTCCCGACGCGGCGTCCCGGCCGTCCTCGAAGGGCCGGATGCCGAGCGCCGCGGCCCCGGCCCGCAGCTCCGCCTGCTGCCGCTCCTCGTCGAGCAGCGCCCAGACCGGCGTACCGCCGAGTTCCAGGGCACGGACGAGGAGATCGGCGACCAGCACGATCCGCAGGGCGGTGATGTCGAAGCCTTCCGTATGCGCCTCGATCCGGGTCAGGCCCCGGCGGGCGGGGGCGGCGTCGACGGGCTCGCCGGTTCGGGCGTCGGTGATGCGCAGCACGGAGCGAGCGTAGGCGGACGGACCGCCGTGCGCAGCCATCCGGCCCGCTTTCCGGACATCGTGGCGGACCTCGCGGCTGCCGGGAGTTCGCTGGTCATCCATGGTTGTACGGCCCACTCACGCGCGTGTACGGCCCACTCACGCGCGTGTACGGGCCGCCCACGCGCGCGTAGCGCCCACTCACGCGCCCGGCGCGCATGTCGTACCCGGGCATCGCCACCCCCTGCCGTGCGGACTGCCCGCACGGTACTGCGCGGCGGCCCGCCCGGACAGGAGTTCGGGCCGCGGCTACTGGAGTTGTCCCTCGCCGACCGCGCGGGAAGCGCAGCCTCGCCGCAGCAGGGCCGCCGTGTAGACGTCCGCCGTCGCCGTCGCGGCCGTGGCCCAGCCGAAGGACCGGGCGTGCCGGACAGCGGCCTCGCTCATCCGGGCCGAGCGGGCCGGGTCGTCGGCGAAGCCGTAGAGCGCCCGCGCGTAGTCCGCCGGGTCGTGCCCGGGTACGAGAACGCCGCTCACCCCGTCTCGTACGGCCACCGGCAGCCCACCGACCTCGGCGGCGATCACCGGGGTGCCACAGGCCTGTGCCTCGACGGCCACCAGCCCGAAGGACTCACTGTGGGACGGCATGACCAGGACGGACGCCGCCCGGTACCAGTCGGCGAGCCGGTCCTGCCCGACCGGCGGCCGGAACAGCACGACGTCACCGATGCCGAGCCGGGCCGCCAGCTTCTGCAGTCCCTCCGGCTTGGCCAGGCCGCTGCCGCTGGGCCCGCCCACGACCGGCACCACGATCCGCTCCCGCAGCCACGGCCGCTCCGCCAGCAGCCGGGCCACCGCGCGCAGCAGGACGTCGGGCGCCTTCAGCGGCTGTATGCGCCCTACGAACAGCGGGATCAGCGCGTCCTGCGGGAGGCCGAGGCGGGCCCGGGCGGCGGCGCGTCCGGCCTCGACACCCCGGGCGTCGGGGCGGAAGCACTCCAGGGCGACACCGGGATGGACGACGGCGACCCGGGCGGTGTCGGCGTCGTAGTGACGGAGAAGTTCGCCCGCCTCCTTCTCGGTGTTGGCTATCAACCGGTCGGCGGCCCGTACGACTTGGGTCTCGCCGAGCACCCGGGCGGCGGGCTCGGGGGTGTCGCCGTCGGCCAGGTTGGCGTTCTTGACCTTGGCCAGGGTGTGCATGGCGTGGACGAGCGGGACGCCCCAGCGCTCGGCGGCGAGCCGGCCGACGTGGCCGGAGAGCCAGTAGTGGGAGTGGACGAGGTCGTAGTGGCCGGGGTGGTGGTCGGCCCAGACCTGCGTGACGCCGTGGGTGAAGGCGCAGAGCTGGGCCGGGAGGTCCTCCTTGGCCAGGCCTTCGTAGGGTCCGGCGGCCACGTGCCGTACGAGGACGCCGGGCGCGAGTGCGACGGTGGGCGGGAGTGCGGCGGAGGTGGCCCGGGTGAAGATCTCCACCTCGATGTCGATGGCGGCGAGGCGCTTGGCCAGTTCGACGATGTAGACGTTCATGCCGCCCGCGTCGCCGGTTCCGGGCTGGTGCAGCGGCGAGGTGTGCACGCTGAGCATGGCGACGCGGCGGGGGCGGTCGTGGGCGCCGGGTGGCCGGGGGCGGGGCCGGGGCGGGCCGACGAGGGTGCGGCCGTCCTGGAGTTCATCGAGGCGGGTCATGTGCGGGCTCACCTCGCCGGGTCTCCGGCCATGGCCCCGGCACGCAGGTCGAGGCGCTGCTCGCCCGCGTACACGTTCATGGAACTGCCACGCAGGAAGCCGACGAGGGTGAGCCCCGTCTCCGCCGCCAGATCCACGGCGAGGGAGGACGGCGCCGAGACCGCCGCCAGCACCGGGATGCCCGCCATGACCGCCTTCTGCGCCAGCTCGAAGGACGCGCGCCCGGACACGAGCAGGATGGTGCGGGACAGCGGCAGTTCGCCGTTGCGCAGCGCGCGGCCGATCAGCTTGTCGACGGCGTTGTGCCGGCCGACGTCCTCGCGCAGGTCGAGGAGCTCGCCCTCGGGCGAGAACAGCGCGGCGGCGTGCAGACCGCCCGTTCGGTCGAACACCCGCTGTGCTGCCCGGAGTTGATCGGGCAGGTCGGCCAGCAGTTGCGGGGTGACCCGGACCGGGGGTGTGTCGGCGATCGGCCAGCGTGCCGTGGTGCGTACGGCGTCCAGGCCGGCCTTTCCGCACAGGCCGCACGACGATGTGGTGTACACGTTGCGTTCGAGCGTGATGTCGGGCAGCGGTACGCCGGGGGCGAGTTGCACGTCGACGACGTTGTACGTGTTCGAGCCGTCCTGGGTGGCGCCCGCGCAGTACACGATGTTCGCCACGTCCTCGGCGCGGCTCAAGACGCCCTCGCTGACCAGGAAGCCGGCGGCGAGCGCGAAGTCGTCCCCGGGGGTGCGCATGGTGATCGCCAGGGGCTTGCCGCCGAGCCGGATCTCCAGTGGCTCCTCCGCCACGAGCGTGTCCGGGCGCGTGTTCAGCGCGCCGTCCCGGATGCGCACCACGCGCCGTCGCTCGGTGACCCGTCCCATGGCCTCACTCCCAGTTCTGTCGGTGGACGTCGTTCCCCCTGCGGGCTCGGGCGTCAGCCCCCGATGGCAGACATCGGCCGGTCGGGCTGCCCGCGGGTGCGGAGCCGCGGGCCTCGTTCGGCTCCGGGGTGAGTGTGAAGCGGGTGCGCAGGCTCGCCAGCACGTCTCGGTGGCGGTCGCGCCGGGTCAGGGTCTTGAAGGCGGTGGGGCGCAGCAGTGGCTCGTCGCCGGTGAACCGGGCCTCGTCCACGCCGAGTTCGGTCACCGGGATCCGGACGAGCCGTACGACCTCGTCGTCCGTGAGCAGGTCGGGCCTGACCGGCCGGCGCAGGCCCTCCTCCGGCATGCAGTACGTGCAGCGCAGGTTGCAGCGGTCGGTGAGCGAGACCCGCAGGTCGGTGGCGACTCGGCCGTAGGTGTCGATGAGCATGGCTGCGGCCCTTTCCCCTGTTCCGTCCGTCTCTCCCTTCAGCACTCGATGACGTTGACGGCGAGGCCGCCGCGGGCGGTCTCCTTGTACTTGACCTTCATGTCGGCGCCGGTCTCCTTCATGGTCTTGATGACCTTGTCGAGGGAGACGTGGTGGCGGCCGTCGCCGCGCAGCGCCATGCGGGCGGCGGTGACGGCCTTGACCGCGGCCATGCCGTTGCGCTCGATGCAGGGGATCTGGACGAGGCCGCCGACCGGGTCGCAGGTGAGGCCGAGGTTGTGCTCCATGCCGATCTCGGCTGCGTTCTCCACCTGTTCGGGGCTGCCGCCGAGCACCTCGGCGAGACCACCGGCGGCCATCGAGCAGGCCGAGCCGACCTCGCCCTGGCAGCCGACCTCGGCGCCGGAGATGGACGCGTTCTCCTTGAAGAGCAGGCCGATGGCGCCCGCCGCGAGGAGGAAGCGCACGATGCCGTCTTCCTTTTCTCCTTCGGAGGCAGCGCCCGGCACGAAGGCGAGGAAGTACTGAAGGACGGCGGGGATGATGCCGGCCGCGCCGTTGGTCGGGGCGGTGACGACCCGGCCCCCGGCCGCGTTCTCCTCGTTCACGGCCATCGCGTAGAGGGTCACCCACTCCATGGCGCGGGCCGCCGGGTCGCCCTCGCTGCGCAGTGCCCGGGCGGCCGCCGCGGCCCGCCGACGGACCTTCAGACCGCCGGGGAGGATGCCCTCACGGCCCAGCCCGCGTGCGACACAGGCCTCCATGACCCGCCAGATCTCCAGCAGGCCCGCGCGGATCTCCTCCTCGGTGCGCCAGGCTTTCTCGTTCTCCAGCATCAGCGCGGAGATCGACAGGCCGGTCTCCTTCGTGAGGCGCAGGAGTTCGTCGCCGGTGCTGAACGGGTGGGCCAGCACCGTGACGTCGGGCTTGATCCGGTCCGCGCCGACTGCGTCCTCGTCGACGACGAAGCCGCCGCCGACCGAGTAGTACGTCTTCTCCAGCAGCGGTACGCCGTCGCCGTCGTACGCGAAGAGGATCATGCCGTTGGCGTGGTACGGCAGCGACCGACGGCGGTGCAGGACCAGCTGGGTCGAGGCGTCGAAGTCGATCTCGTGGGCCGGGCCGATCTCGGCACCGAGGAGGCGGATGCGTCCGGTGCTTCGGATCCGCTCGACGTCCAGGTCGGCCTGGGCGACGTCGACCGTGTGCGGCTCGTAGCCCTCCAGGCCGAGCAGTACCGCCTTGGGAGTGCCGTGGCCGTGGCCGGTGGCGCCGAGGGAGCCGAACAGCTCGGCCCGTACGGCTGCGGTCTGGGCGAGCGCGCCGTCCTGCTTCAGCCGGGCGACGAACATCCCCGCGGCGCGCATCGGACCGACGGTGTGCGAACTGGACGGGCCGATGCCTATGGAGAACAGGTCGAAGACGCTGATTGCCACGCCATACTCCGTGGGATTGGAGAGGCGTGCCGAGCGGTCACGGCACGCCCCTGCGGGAGGGTGTCGGTTACAGGCCGGCGTACAGCGGGTGCTTGTCGGCCAGCGTCTTGACCCGGGCCTTGAGGGCGACCGTGTCGTACGAGGGCTTCAGCGCTTCGGCGATGACGTCGGCGACCTCGGCGAAGTCCTCGGCCTGGAAGCCGCGGGTGGCCAGGGCCGGGGTGCCGATGCGCAGGCCCGAGGTCACCATCGGCGGGCGCGGGTCGTTCGGGACGGCGTTGCGGTTGACCGTGATGCCGACCTCGTGGAGCCGGTCCTCGGCCTGCTGCCCGTCCAGCTCGGAGTTGCGCAGGTCGACCAGGATCAGGTGCACGTCCGTGCCGCCGGACAGCACGTTCACCCCGGCCTCACGGGCGTCCGGCGCGGTCAGCCGCTCGGCGAGGATCTTCGCGCCCTCGACCGTACGGCGCTGGCGCTCCTTGAACTCCTGCGACGCGGCGACCTTGAAGGAGACCGCCTTGGCCGCGATCACATGCTCCAGCGGGCCGCCCTGGAAGCCCGGGAAGACCGAGGAGTTCAGCTTCTTCGCGAAGGCCTGCCTGGCGAGGATGATGCCGCCGCGCGGCCCGCCGAGGGTCTTGTGCGTCGTGGAGGTGACCACGTCCGCGTACTCGACGGGGTTGGGGTGCAGCCCGGCCGCGACCAGACCGGCGAAGTGCGCCATGTCGACCCACAGATACGCCTCGACCTCGTCGGCGATCCGCCGGAACTCCGCGAAGTCCAGCTGCCGCGGGTACGCCGACCACCCCGCGATGATCACCTTCGGCCGGTGCTCCTTGGCCAGCCGCTCCACCTCGGCCATGTCCACCAAACCGGAGTCGTCCACGTGGTAGGGGACGACGTTGAACTGCTTGCCGGAGAAGTTCAGCCGCATCCCGTGGGTGAGGTGGCCGCCGTGCGCCAGGTCCAGACCCAGGATGGTGTCGCCGGGCTGGGCCAGCGCGAACAGGGCCGCCTGGTTGGCCGAAGCACCGGAGTGGGGCTGCACGTTGGCGTACTCCGCGCCGAACAGCTCCTTGATCCGGTCGATGGCGATCTGCTCGGCCACGTCGACGTGCTCACAGCCACCGTAGTAACGACGGCCCGGATAGCCCTCGGCGTACTTGTTCGTCAGGACCGAACCCTGAGCCTCCAGCACTGCGACCGGCGCGAAGTTCTCGGAGGCGATCATCTCCAGGGTGGACTGCTGGCGCTCCAGCTCGGCGTCGAGCGCGGCGGCGATGGCCGGGTCGAGCTCGTGCAGGGGCTGGTTGAACAGGGTCATCGGCGGTCTCCTTGGGTGTGGGCACAGTGGGCGGCGTAGGCATCGGCGGACAGCGCACCGGCGATGTTCTCGACGCGCAGCCGGAACAGCCAGCCGCCGGTGTAGGGGGCGGAGTTGACGACGCCGGGGTCGTCGGTCAGCGCGGTGTTGACTTCCAGGACCCGGCCCGAGGCAGGCGCGTACAGGCCGCTGACGGCGGTCAGTGACTCGATCCGCCCGCAGCTCTCCCCCGCCTCGACCCAGGAACCGACCGCGGGCAGACGGACGTCGACCACGTCACCGAGGGCCTTCGCCGCGAACGCGGTGATGCCGACGGTGGCGTTGCCCTCGTCCACGACCAGCCACTCGTGGTCCCAGGTGTAACGCAGGTGCCGCGGAATGCTCAGGGCGGTCTCCCCCGCGGATTCCAGGGAGAGGCGGGGCGCGGAGGTCATGACACGACGGCTGCGGCGGCGGGGACGAGAGTGCGGCGGAGCCGGTTGAAGAACTTCGGCTGGTTGAGGGAGAGCACGGCGACGGGGGTGCCCTCGCGCCGGTAGACGGCCGTGAAGGTACGGCTGTCGATGTCGCCCTCGACGACCTCGGGCTCGGCGCCGGGGGCGACGTATCCGGCGACCTGGATGCGCGACTGGTACTGGTCGGACCAGAAGTACGGCGCGGTGAGCGGGGCGGGGGCCGACAAACCGGTCAGCAGGGTGCGGGCGGCGGTCTTCGCCTGCTCGGTGGCGCTGCTCCAGTGCTCGATGCGGGCGTGCCGTCCGGTGAACGGGTTGGGGCAGCGGGCGACGTCACCGACGGCGACCACGCCCGGGACGCCGGTCGAGCAGCCGGCGTCGCACACCACGCCGTCGTCCACCTGCACGCCGGACCCGGCGAGCCAGTCGGTGTTGGGCCGCACGCCCACACCGGCCACGACGATATCGGCGGGCAGCACGCGGCCGTCCGCCAGCCGTACGCCCGCGACCCGGCGCTCGCCGATCAGTTCCGCCACGCCGGTTCCGCACAGCAGCCGGACCCCGTGATCACTGTGGAGGGAGGAGACCACCAGCCCCATCTCGCGCCCGAGTTGGCGCTCAAGGGGTACGGGGAGTGCCTCGACGACGGTGACGTGGAGCCCGAGCCGGTGTGCGGTGGAGGCCACCTCGGCGCCGATGAACCCGGCACCGATGACGACGACCCTGGGCAGGCCGTCGAGCAGTTCGGCGCGCAGGGCCTGGGCGTCGTCCAGGGTGCGCAGGGTGTGAACGCCGGCCAACCCGTCGGTGCCGGGGAGGGTGCGGGGGCCGGCGCCGGTCGCGATGACGATGCCGTCGGTGCGCACATGCCGTCCCCCGGCCAGGGTCACGGTGCGGGCGACGGGGTCGAGCCGCACGGCGCGCTCGCCGAGCAGCCACTGCGCGTCCAGGACCTCGTACTCGTCCGCGTCGCCGAGCGCGAGCCCCTCGGCGTCGATGTCCCCCTTGAGGAAGTCCTTGGACAGCGGGGGTCGGTCGTAGGGAGTGTGGCGCTCCTCCCCCACGACGACGATCTCGCCGTCATAGCCCTCTGCGCGCAGCGCGCGGACCATGCTCAGTCCTGCCAGCGACGCTCCGACGACGGTGATGCTCCTCATGCCGGCTCCAGACGGGGAGTTGTCTCACATAACACAACGACATTCGCTATACGCAACATGCTTTCCGCGCGGCGCGGGCGTTGTCAAGGGAGGCGTCGCATATCAATTTCCGATGATGCTCAACGTTGCGTGATTCGCAACCTGCCCAGCGGGGCAGCCCCATGGCCCGCCCACCGGCCGGAGGGGCCGTAACAGCAGGTGGGCGGGCGTTTCTGGGGTGGGGTCAGCGCGTGGGGCGCACCTCGAGCTTGTTCTGCAGCCAGGTGTGGAACTCGCCGATGTGGTGCTCGCTGGGCACCAGGACGCCGCCCTTGGCGTACGCCTTCGAGCTCATCGCCGGCTGGGTGCGCTCACAGGCGTCGAAGTCCTGCTGGTTGACCCGGTGGAACAGCTCCACCGAACGCTCCACGTCCTTGCCGCTCTCCACGACGTGCGGCAGGTACAGCCAGTCGCACTCGACGACCGTGCGGTCGGGTGCCATCGGGTACATCCGGTGGAAGATCACGTGGTCGGGCACGAGGTTGATGAAGACCTGCGGACGGACGGTGATCGCGTAGTAGCGGCGGTCCTGGTCCTCTGCGACGCCCGGGATGCGGTCCAGGCCCTCGGAGCCGTCCACCGTGAAGCCCTGGACGTCCTCGCCGAACTCGGCGCCGTGCCCGACGTAGTACTGGGCGGCGTAGCCGTCCGCGAACTCGGGGAGCACCTCGGTGAGTTCGGGGTGGATCGTGGCGCAGTGGTAGCACTCCATGAAGTTCTCGATGATGAGCTTCCAGTTGGCCTTCACGTCGTAGGTGATACGGCGGCCCACCTTCAGGTCGTCGATGCCGTAGCGCTCGATCGACTCGACGTCGCCGAGCCGCTCGACGACCGCGCCCATCACCTCGGCCTCGAAGGACGGCGGCTCGTCGGCGAGGCACACCCACACATAGCCGAGCCACTCGCGTACATGGACGTCGATCAGGCCGTACTCGGTCCGGTCGATGTCCGGCATCGACGTCAGGTTGGGGGCGGCGACCAGCTTGCCGTCCAGACCGTAGGTCCAGGCGTGGTAAGGACACTGGAAGGCGCGCTTGACCTCGCCGGACTCCTCGGTGCACAGCTTGGCCCCGCGGTGCCGGCAGATGTTGAGGAACGCCTTGATCGAGCCGTCCCGCGAGCGGGAGACGAGCACGCTCTCGCGTCCGACCTGACAGGTGCGGAAGGCGCCGGGCTTGGCCAGCTCGGGGGCTCGGGCCACGCAGAACCACATGGCCTCGAAGACCCGCTCCTGCTCCTGGGCGAAGACCTCGGCGTCGGTGTAGTACTCGCCGGACAGCGTGGGGATCAGGCTGGGCGGCAGGTTCGTGATGGTCATCGTGTCACCTTCGGAAGATTCAGACGCGGAAGATTCAGGTGCGGAAGATGCAGATTCAGGTGACCTCGTCGTCGTTGCCGATCAGCCGGACGTTGTTGTCGACCTCCCAGCAGCCGCCGTCCAGTTCGAAGGTGCCGGAGGTGACGAGGCGTTCGATGCGCGCGGTCACAGGAGCACCACCGAGCGCAGGACGTCGCCGTGGTGCATCTTGGCGAACGCGGCCTCCACGTCCTCCAGGGTGATGGTTTCGGTGACGAACTCGCCCAGGTCGAAGCGGCCCTGGAGGTAGAGGTCGATCAGGGCGGGGAAGTCCCGGGAGGGCAGGCAGTCGCCGTACCAGGAGGACTTCAGCGCCCCGCCACGGCCGAAGACGTCCAGCAGGGGCAGGTCGAGGGTCAGCTCCGGGGTGGGAACGCCGACCAGGACGGCGGTGCCGGCCAGGTCGCGGGCGTAGAAAGCCTGCTTGAAGGTCTCGGGGCGGCCCACCGCGTCCACCACGACGTCGGCGCCGAAGCCTCCGGTCAGCTCACGGATCGCCTCGACGGCGTCGGTCCGGGAGGAGTCGACGGTGTCGGTGGCGCCGAACTGCTCGGCCCACTTCAGCTTCCGCTCGTCGACGTCCACCGCGATGATCCGGCTCGCACCGGCCACCTTGGCGCCCGCGATCGCGGCCATGCCCACGCCGCCGCAGCCGATCACCGCGATCGAGTCGCCGCGGCCCACTCCGCCGGTGTTGACCGCGGCGCCGAACCCGGCCATCACCCCGCAGCCGAGCAAGCCGGCCGCGGCGGGCCGGGCGGCCGGGTCGACCTTGGTGCACTGGCCGGCGGCGACCAGGGTCTTCTCGGCGAAGGCGCCGATGCCGAGGGCCGGGGAGAGCGGGGTGCCGTCGGCCAGGGTCATCGGCTGGGTGGCGTTGTGGGTGGCGAAGCAGTACCACGGCTCGCCCTTGCCGCACGCCCGGCAAGTGCCGCAGACAGCACGCCAGTTGAGGACGACGAAGTCGCCGGGCGCGACGTCGGTGACGCCCTCGCCGACCGACTCGACGACGCCCGCCGCCTCGTGGCCGAGCAGGAACGGGAACTCGTCGTTGATCCCGCCCTCCCGGTAGTGCAGATCGGTGTGGCAGACACCGCAGGCCTGCACCCGCACCAGGGCCTCACCGGGGCCCGGGTTCGGCACCAGGATGGTCTCCACCGAGACCGGTGCGCCCTTCTGCCGGGCGACGACGGCGCGTACCTCGTGTGTCACGGTCGATCTCCTCGTCGAGGGGACGGCCGAATGCGATCTTCGGGAGCTTCGGGATCTTCGGCCTGATGTTCTGGATGGCGGGAGGGAGGGAGGGAACTTCACCCCAGCCAGGGCGAGACCCCGGGGGCAAGCCGCCACTTGAGGTTGAGTTGCGTATTACACAACTCTCTTCGCTATAAGCAACGACCGCCCAAACTGTCTCCCTGCGGACACCCACTGTCAAGCGGCCGGTCGCGCGAACTTGCCATCCCGTCGAAAAACGGACTCCGGGCACCCACGGGCATGCTGTGCACTACCTGGCCAGGAGCGCCTGGACCACTTCCGCCGGACCACCCCTTGACCACTTGGGCCCCCGCGCCCAATCATGTTGCGCATAGCTCACCGTGTTGCGTAATTCGCACCACCTGACGACGGAGGAAGGCAATGTCTCCTCGACCGCAGCCCGGCCGTGAGTTCGTCCTCACCCTTTCCTGCCCCGACCAGGCCGGTCTCGTCCACGCCGTGACCACCTTTCTCATCAGCCACTCCGGCAACATCCTGGAGAGCCGGCAGTTCGACGACCGACTGCAGGACCGCTTCTTCATGCGGGTCCACTTCGACGTCACGGACCCCGGCATCTCCCTGGAGGACCTGCGCACCGGCTTCGGCCCCGTCGGCCAGGCGTACGGGATCAGCTGGCAGCTGCATGACGCCTCGACCCCGACCCGCGCGCTGATCATGGTGTCGAAGTTCGGCCACTGCCTGAACGACCTGCTCTTCCGCAGGTCCACCGGCGCGCTCAACATCGAGATCCCGGCGATCGTCTCCAACCACCGTGACTTCGAGCCCCTGGCGCAGAGCTACGGCATCCCCTTCCACCATGTCCCGGTGACCAAGGAGACCAAGGCCCAGGCCGAGGCACGGCTGCTGGAGCTCGTGCGCGAGCTGGACGTCGACCTGGTGGTACTGGCCCGCTACATGCAGATCCTCTCCGACGACCTGTGCAAGCAGCTCGACGGCAAGGCCATCAACATCCACCACTCGTTCCTGCCGAGCTTCAAGGGGGCCCGGCCGTACGTCCAGGCGCACCAGCGCGGTGTGAAGCTCGTCGGGGCCACGGCCCACTACGTCACGCCCGACCTCGACGAAGGCCCGATCATCGAGCAGGACGTCGTCCGCGTGGACCACTCGCGCGACCCCGACGAACTGGTCACCATCGGCCGTGACGTCGAGGCCCAGGTGCTCGCCCGCGCCGTGGAGTGGCACAGCGAGAGCCGGGTGCTGGTGAACGGGAACTGCACAGTGGTCTTCCGCTGACGAGGCGGGCCGTGCGACCATGCGGGCGGCCGGATCCGGCCGTTCCCGCCGTTTTCCACGGCCCCTGCGGGACGCACAAAGGCCCATGGAACCCGCGAAGACCCGTGCGTATAGTTGCGCGATGAGCAACTACACCGCAGATAGCGAAACAGCGGGTCCCGCGGTGAACGGGGTGCAGTCCGTCGACCGCGCCGTCAGCGTCCTTGAGATCCTCGCCCAGCGCGGCGAGGCGGGCGTCAGCGAGGTGGCCGCCGAGATCGACGTGCACAAGTCCACCGCGTTCCGTCTGCTCGGGGCCCTGGAAACGCGCGGCCTGGTCGAGCAGACGGCCGAGCGGGGCAAGTACCGGCTGGGCTTCGGGATCGTACGCCTGGCCGGCGCCGTCACGGGCCGCCTCGACATCACCCAGCAAGGCCGCACGGTGTGCGAGCGGCTCAGCGAGGAGGTCGGCGAGACGGTCAACATCGCCGTCCTCCAGGAGCACTACGCGGTCAACCTGTATCAGGTACGCGGCCCGGGCGCGGTCGGCACCCACAACTGGGTCGGCCAGCTCACCCCGCTGCACGCCACGTCGAGCGGCAAGATCCTGCTGGCCCATCTGACGGAGAAGGAGCGCGCCGGCGTGCTCGCCGCGTCGGGGACGCAGAAGCTGACGCCGCACACCCTGACCTCGAGGGCCAAGCTGGAGAAGAACCTGGCCGAGGCGCGCGAGCGCGGATACGCGGTCGCGCTGGAGGAACTCGAGATCGGGCTGCACGCCATGGCGGCCCCGATCCGCTCCCGCGACGGCGAGGTGATCGCCGCCCTCAGCGCCTCCGGCCCCACATACCGCTTCACCGAGGAACGCATCCACGAACTCGCACCCGCGCTGATCAGCGGCGCGGACGAAATCAGCCGCCGTATGGGCCATCTCGGCTGAGGCCCCACAGGGGCGCTCGGTACGACGGCATTCGGCCGCTGCGGCGTTCGGCCGGTGCGGCGCTCAGCCCAGCGGCGACCCTGCCGACGCCGCCGCCTCGACGCCCCAGCGGGCCGTCACTCGTATCGCGTCCGCAGTCGATGCGACATCGTGCACGCGCAGACACCGGACGCCCTGTGCGGCGGCGAGCACGGACACGGCGGTGGTCGCGGCATCGCGCAGCCGCGCGGGACGGGGCTGTCCCGTCGTCCGGTCCACCAGCAGACTGCCCAGGAACGACTTGCGTGACGCGCCCACGAGGACCGGGTGTCCCAGGGCCATGACGTCCCCGAGGCGGCCCAGCAGCTCCCCATTGTGGTCGGGCGTCTTGGCGAAGCCCAGCCCGGGGTCGACGACCAGGCAGCCCGGCGGTATTCCCGCCTCCAGCGCGGCGTCGAGCCTCAGCCGCAGTTCGTCGAGCACGTCGGTGACGACGTCGTCGTAGACGGCGTTCGCCTGCATACCGGCGGAGTGTCCACGCCAGTGCATCAGCAGGCCATCAGCGGCAGCATCGCGGGGTCGGCGAGGCCATGGCGCCCGCCGCGGAGAGTTCGGAGAGCTCCCGGACGACGGGCAGGACGCGTCGCAGTTCCGCCACGACCGCAAAGCCCTGTGGGAGCTCCTGAGCGGAGCTCCCACAGGGGCCGGCGGGGTGCGGGCCCGCCGGGTTTTCTCAGCGGTACTCGGTCGCCGCGTCGAGCAGCCAGTCCGCCAGATAGCCGGCGAACGTCGAGCGCACCAGGACCCAGAATCCGGCCCTGGGTTCGTCCCGGGCGACCAGGACGACCTGGGTGCGGCCCAGCGTCGTCTGGGCACAGCGGCCGGAGCCGAAGGCCCGCGGATGCAGGTCCAGCGGACAGCCGTGGGCCAGCAGGTCATGGGCGCGCGGGCCCGTGACCAGGAGCGTGGTGCGCTGTGCGGAGACGTCGGTGACGGAGACGTGCTCGTCGCCGGCGGCCTCCCGGATCCGGCTCTCCAGGTCCCGCTCGCTCCCCGGCGGCCCCACCAGCAGCCACTCGTCCGGGCCGAGCCACAGTGCGGTCGACTCCCCCGCGCGGACGACGGTGTTCGGCTGGAGCGGCAGTTGCAGGTCCAGTGCGAGGCCGACGGCTGCCGCCGCCGCTCCCTTGGCGTCGAGGCGCACGTTGAGCTGGGCCAGGAAGGGGAGTTCGGCCAGCCTGATCGCACCCTCGGACGAGCGGGTCGCGGCGGCCAGGCGGTCCGCGACGTGCGACAGCGGGCTGCGGAGCGGGGCGGTAAGGGCGGTGTCAGCCATCGCGGCGAGCTCCCTCGGGGTCGTAGAGGACAGGGCTGGCGACGGTCACCGGCACCAGTTGGTCGCCGACGGGGGCGTACAGCCGCTCGCCGATGCGGTCCCGGCCGCCCTTGATCAGGGCGAGCGCGAACGTCCGGCCCAGGGCGGCGCTGCGATAGCTGGAGGTGACATGGCCGAGCATGGGGACGGGCGGGGCCGGCAGCACCCCGTCGGCGATCAGGTGGGTGCCCTCCGGGAGGAAGGTGCCCGGGTCCTCGGGGAGCAGGCCGACCAGGTGCTTGCGGTCGGGGCGGGACGTGTCCGCGCGGGCGTAGGACCGCTTGCCCACGAAGTCCGGCTTCTTCTTCGACACCACCCAGCTCATGCCGAGGTCCTGCGGAGTGACCGTGCCGTCGGTGTCCTGGCCGATGATCGGGTAGCCCTTCTCGGCGCGCAGGACGTGCATGGTCTCCGTGCCGTACGGGGTGATGCCGTACGGGGCGCCGGCCTCGTACACGGCCTCCCACAGGGCGAGGCCCTGCCACGGCGACACGTTGATCTCGAAGGCGAGTTCGCCGGAGAAGCTGATCCGGCAGACCCGGGCCTCGATGCCCGCGACGCTCGTCTCCCGCCAGGCCATGAACGGGAAGTCGTCGTTGGCCACGGCGAGTTGGGGCGCGAGCGAGCCGAGGACCTCACGGGACTTCGGGCCGACGAGCGCGACCGTGGCCCACTGCTCGGTCACGGAGGTGCAGTGCACCTTCAGCTCGGGCCACTCGGTCTGGTGCCACTCCTCCATCCAGTCGAGTACGGCGGCGGCGTTGCCCGTTGTCGTGGTGACCAGGAAGCGCTCCGGGGCGACGCGGATGACGGTGCCGTCGTCGAAGACCATGCCGTCCGGGCGGCACATGACGCCGTAGCGGATCATGCCGACCTTCAGGGTGCTCATCATGTTGGTGTAGAGCCGGTCGAGGAAGACGCCGGCGTCCGGGCCCTGCACGTCGATCTTGCCGAGCGTGGAGGCGTCCATGAAGCCGACGCTCTCGCGGGTGGCGGCACACTCGCGCAGTACGGCGGCTTCCATGTCCTCGCCGGCCTGCGGGTAGTACCAGGGGCGCTTCCACTGGCCGACGTTCTCGAACAGGGCGCCGTGCGCGACATGCCACTCGTGGATGGCGGTCGTGCGCACCGGGTCGCTCAGCACGCCCCGGTCGCGGCCCGCGAGGGCGGCGAAGGAGACCGGCATGTACGGCGGGCGGAAGGTGGTCGTGCCGAGCGCCGAGATGTCCACGCCGAGCAGTTCGGCGACGACGCCGCTGGCCAGGACGCCGGAGGTCTTGCCCTGGTCGTTGGCGGTGCCGGCCGTGGTGTAGCGCTTGGTGTGCTCGACCGAGCGCAGACCGGCGCCGGTCGCGCGGGCCAGGTCGTCGACGGTGACGTCGCGCTGGAGGTCGACGAAGGCGGGGCCGTCCGTGTCCCCCGGGACCACGTACACGTGCATCGGCGGCGTCGGCCGCGGCTGCGCGGGCACCTCCGGCAGGCGCGGTGCCTCGGTCGTGTATCCCTCGGCCTCGACGGCGCGGGCACCGGCGGCCGCGCCCTGCGCCAGGACCGTGGCCGGGTCGAGGGCGCCGCTCGCGCTGCCCGCGACCTCGACGGCCTGACGGCAGGCGTCGGGGACGAAGGAGCCCAGCGTCTCGTCGTGGCGCAGCTTGCCGCCGCACTGGCTGAACAGGTGCGCCACCGGGTTCCAGCCGCCGGAGACCAGCAGCAGGTCGGCGGCGAACTCGCGCCGCCCCGCGGACTCTCCGTACGGTGCGACGGTCACGGCGGTGAGGCGTGCCTCGCCGCCTTCCGTGCCGGTGACGGCGTGGCCGGGGAGGACTTCGATACCCGCCGCCCTCGCGCGCTCGGCCCACTCCCCCGGTTCGGGGCGGGTGTCGACGATCGCCGCGATGGCCAGGCCCGCCGAGGCGAGGTCCAGGGCCGCCTCGTACGCACTGTCGTTGGTGGTGAAGACCACCGCGTGGCGGCCGGGCAGGACGCCGTGGCGGTTGACGTGGGTGCGGGCCGAGGAGGCCAGCATCACGCCGGGGCGGTCGTTGTTCGCGAAGGCCAGCGAACGCTCGTGGGCGCCGGTGGCGAGGACGACCCGGCGGGCGCGGATGCGCCAGACGCGTTCGCGGGAGACGTTCTCGGGGGCGTCGGCGCCGAGGTGGTTGGTGCGGCGCTCGACGGCGAGGAGGTGGTTGTCGTCGTAGTAGCCGAAGACGGTGGTGCGGGGCAGGACGCGGACCTCGGGGGCGGCGTCGAGCTGCTCCGTCACCTCCCGTATCCAGTCGAGGTGTTGGGCCGTGCCGAGGAGGCTGCCGCCGAGTTCCGGCTGGTCGTCGGCGAGGATGACGCGGGCGCCGCTTCTCGCCGCGGCCGCCGCTGCCGCGAGGCCGGCCGGGCCGGCGCCGACGATCAGCAGGTCGCAGTGGGCGTGTACGGCGTCGTAGCGGGCGGGGTCGGGGTCGGTGGCGAGGCGGCCCTGGCCGGGGAGGCTGGTCGCGACCAGGCCGTCGTAGAGCTCTACGGTCGTGGCGGGGAGCATGGGCTCCGGGAAGGGTTCCTCGATCTGGATGACCGCGTTGGGTTCTTCGACGCCTGCGGAGAAGATGCCTCGGGGGCGGCCGAGCTTGATGCTGGTGCCGGCCTGGATGACGCCGTTGGCGAGGAGGGCGGAGGCGAGGGTGTCGCCTCGGTAGCCCTGGTATTCGGTGCCGTCGAAGGTGAAGGTGAGGGGGGTTTCGCGGTCCACTCGGCCGCGCGTGGTGTGGCGGAACGGCTGGCCCGCGGCGGAGCCGCTGATGGATGCAGCGCCCCCGCCGCCCCTACCCGTCCCATCCTGGGGGCTGCCGCCCCCAGACCCCCGCTTCGGCCCCGAAAGGGCCTCGTCCTCAAACGCCGGACGGGCTGGTTCTGCCGAGCTGGGCTGAGAAGTGACCGGACCCGGCTGGGAAATGACCGGACGTGACTCCACGGCCGCCGGGCGTTCCTCACCCGTCCTGTACACCGTCAGGATCTCGTTCGTCGACGTGTCCCGCACCGCGTTGAACCAGCGGCGGCAGCCCGCCGAGTGGCTCCAGCGTTCGGCGAAGGGGCCCTTGGGGTTGTCGCGGAAGAAGAGGTAGCGGGCCCAGTCCTCGTCGGAGAGGGACGCCGGGTTCTCCGGGTACGGCACGTGGGCCTGGCCGCCGTAGTGGAACTCGGCCTCGTCGCGGGGCCCGCACCACGGGCAGGGGATGAGCAGCATGGGTTCGGCTCCCTAGTGGGCCACCGCGGCAGCGCCGTGCTCGTCGACGAGCGCGCCGGTGGTGAAACGGTCGAGCGAGAAGGGGGCGTTGAGGGCGTGCGGGGTGTCGTGGGCGATGGTGTGGGCGTAGACCCAGCCGACGCCCGGAGTGGCCTTGAAACCGCCCGTTCCCCAGCCGCAGTTGAGATAGAGGTTGTCGACGGGGCTGAGCCCGATGATCGGTGAGGCGTCGGGGCTGGTGTCGACGATGCCGCCCCAGGTGCGCAGCACGTGGGCGCGGGCGAAGACGGGGAACAGCTCCAGGGCCGCCGCCATCTGCTCCTCGATGATGTGGAAGGCGCCGCGCTGGGTGTACGAGTTGTACGCGTCGATGCCCGCGCCCATCACCAGCTCGCCCTTGTGGGCTTGGCTGACGTACACGTGGACCGCGTTGGACATCACTACCGTGGGGTGCACCGGCTCGAGGAGTTCCGATACCAATGCCTGCAACGGGTGGCTCTGGATGGGGAGTTCGATGCCCGCCATCGCCGCGAGGACCGAGGTGTGGCCCGCCGAGCAGAGCGCGACCTTGCCGGCGGCGATGGGGCCGAGGTTGGTCTGGACCCCGACCACTCGCCCCCCGATCACGTCCAGACCCGTGACCTCGCAGTTCTGGATGATGTCGATGCCGGCGGCGTCGGCCGAGCGGGCCAGGCCCCAGGCGACGTAGTCGTGCTTGGCGATGCCCGCGCGCGGCTGGTACGTGGCACCCAGGACCGGATAGCGCACGTCCTGCGAGATGTTGACGATCGGGCAGACCTCCTTGACGCCGTCCGCGTCGAGCCACTCCGCGTCCACGCCGTTGAGGCGGTTCGCCTCGACGCGGCGGACGCTGTCGCGGACGTCCTGGAGGCTGTGGGCCAGGTTCAGCACGCCGCGCTGGGAGAAGAGGATCGGGTAGTCGAGCTCGTCCGCCAGGCCCTCCCAGAGCTTGAGGGCGTGCTCGTAGATGCCGGCGCTCTCGTCCCACAGGTAGTTGGAGCGGATGATCGTGGTGTTGCGGGCCATGTTGCCGCCCGCGAGCCAGCCCTTCTCCAGCACCGCGACATTGGTGATGCCGTGGTTCTTGGCGAGGTAGTGCGCGGTGGCCAGGCCGTGACCGCCGCCTCCGACGATCACCACGTCGTACGACTTCTTGGGCTCGGGATTACGCCACAGGAAGTCGGGGTGGTCGGGGAGGTCGGCGCCGGGGGTACGGGAGCTCATCGGACGTCTCCGTCTTCTGAAAGGGCTTCTGCGAGGTGCGGGTACTGCGAGTACCGCGGGTGCTTGGGGACGTTCGCGTTCATACGGCGGTGGCGTTCCTCTCGGCGGCCTCGACGACGTTGGCCAGCAACATCGCTCGGGTCATGGGGCCCACACCGCCGGGCATGGGCGCGATCCAGCCGGCGACCTGGGCGGCGTCCGGGTGGATGTCGCCGACCAGGCCCTGGTCGGTGCGGGTGATGCCGACGTCCAGGACCGCGGCGCCGGGGCGCAGCATGTCCTTGGTGACCAGTCCGGGCGAGCCGGCGGCGGCGATGACGATGTCCGCCTCGCGGACGTGCCAGGCCAGGCCCTTGGTGCCGGTGTGGCACAGGGTGACGGTGGCGTTCTCGGAGCGGCGGGTGAGGAGGAGGCCGATCGGGCGGCCCACCGTGATGCCCCGGCCGATCACGCAGACGCGCGCTCCGGCGAGCGGTACGTCGTGGCGGCGGAGCAGCTCCACGATCCCGCGCGGGGTGCACGGCAGCGGTGCCTCGACGCCCAGGGTGAGCCGGCCGAGGTTGACGGGGTGCAGGCCGTCGGCGTCCTTGGCCGGGTCCATGCGTTCCAGTACCGCGTTGGCGTCCAGGTGGCGCGGCAGCGGGAGCTGGACGATGTAGCCGGTGCAGGCCGGGTCGGCGTTGAGTTCGTCGATCGTCTCCTCGACCTGCTCCTGTGAGGCATCGGCGGGCAGGTCCCGTCGGATGGAGGCGATGCCGACCTGGGCGCAGTCGCGGTGCTTGCCGGCGACGTAGGCGTGGCTGCCGGGGTCGTCGCCCACCAGGACGGTGCCCAGGCCGGGCGGGCGGCCGTCGGTGGCCGTCAACTTGGCCACGCGTTCCGCGAGTTCGCGGCGGATATCGGCGGCGGTCGCCTTGCCGTCGAGCAGCTGTGCGTTCACCGGCGGTGTTCCTTCCCTCGGAGTCGACGCGGGGGTGTCAGCCACGCAGGCGGGACATGGTGGGGTCGAACAGCGGCTCCTCGGCGACGACGGCATCGACGCGCTGGTCGAAGTAGCCGATCTGCACGGGCGTGCCGGGAGTGGTGAGCTCGGCCGGGAGCCAGGCGTACGCGATGCCCTTGCCGATGGTGTAGCCGTAGGCGGCGCTGGTGACGTAGCCGACCGGGCGGTCGCCGTCGTACACCGGCTCCTTGCCGAGGACGACCGACTGCGGGTCGTCGATGGTGAGGCAGGTCAGCTTGCGCCGGACGTCGGATTTACGGCGCTCCAGCGCCGCCTTGCCGATGAAGTCGCCCTTGTCGAGCTTGACGGCGAAGCCGACGCCGGCCTCGTAGGGGTCGTGCTCGTAGGTCATGTCGGTGCCGAAGGAGCGGTAACCCTTCTCCAGGCGGAGGCTGTTGAAGGCGCCGCGGCCGGCGATGACGCCGCCCAGCGGCCTCGCCGCCTGCCACAGGGTGTCCCACAGCTTCTGGCCCTGGTCGGCGGTGGTGTACAGCTCCCAGCCGAGTTCGCCGACGTACGACAGCCGCATCGCCGTCACCGGGACGCTGCCGATGTAGGCGCGCTTGGCGCGGAAGTACTTGAGGCCGTCGTTGGTGAAGTCCTCGTCCGTCAGCGGCTGGAGGACCTTGCGGGCCAGCGGGCCCCACAGGCCGATGCAGCAGGTGCCGGCGGTGATGTCGCGGACCTGGACGGTGCCGTCGGCGGGGAGGTGGCGGCTGAGCCAGTCGAGGTCCAGGTTGCCGTTGGCGCCGATCTGGAAGAGGTCGCGGGCGAGGCGGGCGACGGTGACGTCGCTGCGGATGCCGCCGTCGTGGTCGAGGAACAGGGTGTACGTGACCGAGCCGACCGACTTGGCGACCTTGCCGGTGCACAGGCGCTCCAGGAACTCGGCGGAGCCGGGGCCGCTCACCTCCAGGCGCTTGAGTGCCGTCATGTCGTACATCGCGACGGTCTCGCGGGTGGCCTGTGCCTCGGCGCCGACGATGGGCGACCAGAACTGGGCGGCCCAGTCGTTCGGGGTGGGGATGGAACGGCCCTCGACCAGCTTCGCGTTGGCCTCGTACCAGTGCGGGCGTTCCCAGCCGCTCGCCTCCAGGAAGAAGGCGCCGTGCTCCTGCTGGCGGGCGTGGAAGGGGCTGGTGCGAATCGGGCGCGGGTCGCCAGAGGGCTGGAGGGGGTGGAGGATGTCGTAGACCTCGACGAAGTTCTGGCAGTCGCGGGCGAGGACGTACTCCGGGGACAGCTGGTGCGGCTCGAAACGGTTGACGTCGCACTCGTGCAGGTCGAAGGACGAGCAGTGGCCGTCGACCAGCCACTCGGCCATGGCCCGGCCGACGCCCGCGGAGTGGGTGACCCAGACGGCCTCGGCGACCCAGAAGCCCTTGACGTCCTGGGACTCGCCGAGGAGCGGGAAGTTGTCGGTGGTGAAGGAGAACAGGCCGTTGATGCCCTCCTCGACCTTGGCCTCCTGCGTCGCGGGGAGCAGGGACTGGGTCTCGGTCCAGGCGGGCGCGAAGTCGTCCTCGGTGAACTTCAGGACCGACGGCATCTCGTCGGCCTCGTCGAAGGAGAGGATCTCGTCCGCGGTGATGGGCATCGGGCGGTGGCCGTAGTAGCCGATGCCGATGCCGTCGAAGCGGTCGCGGTAGTAGAGGTCGGCGTCCTGGTGGCGCAGGATCGGGCGGACCGCCTCCTCGGTCTGGCCCGCGAGCGCCGGGATCGGGCCGGTCCAGGCGAGCTGGTGGGCGAGCGGGGTGAGCGGGAGGTTCATGCCGGCCATGCGGGCGATCTTCGGGCCCCAGATGCCGGCGCAGCACACGACGATGTCGGCGGGGATCTCGCCCTGGTCGGTCAGGACGCCGGTCACCTCGCCGTCGGCCTTCAGGACGTCGAGGACCTCGTGGCGGGCCAGGAAGCGCACTCCGCGCTCGGTGGCCCGGCGGATCTGCGCCTCGACGGCGAGGACCGCCTTGGCGAGGCCGTCGGTCGGGACGAGGAGGCCGCCGAGGACCTTGTCACGGTCGAGAAGCGGGTGCTTCTCGACGCACTCGTCGGCGGTCAGGAGCCGGGACTCGATGCCCCAGGCGGTGATCCAGCCGTGCCGGCGGTGCAGTTCCGCGAGGCGCTCGGGCGTGGTCGCCACTTCGAGGCCGCCGACCTGGAGGAAGCAGGGCTTGCCGTCGACGTCGAGGGAGCAGAACTTCTCGACGGTGTAGCGGGCCAGCTCCGTCATGGTCTTCGAGGAGTTCGTCTGGAAGACCAGGCCGGGGGCGTGTGAGGACGAGCCTCCGGTGGCCGGGAGCGGCCCCTGGTCGACCACGGTCACCTCGGTCCAGCCCCGCGCCGAGATCTCGTCCGCGAGAGCCGCGCCGACGACTCCCGCTCCGATGATGACCACACGCGGTCCCGCCATCGCCGCACCTCCGGTTGAGTTGCTTTCTGCGCAACATGATTCAGGTTGCGCAACTCAATGTGCCTGCCGTCCAGGTGGGTGTCAAGAGGTCCGGTGACGTCGGAGAGCGGCTTGAGAAATGGCTTGAGAAACAGCAATGCCCGGTGGGCGGTGCGCGTCCGTACGCACCGCCCACCGGGCATCCGTGAAGGGCCTACTTGATCCAGGCATCCACCTTGTCGCGGTTGGCCTCGACCCACTTCTTGGCCGCGGCCTCGGGGGTCATCTTGTCCACCGCGATGTACTTCGCCACGACGTTCTGGTCGTCGTTGGTCCAGGTGAAGTTCTTCACCAGGTCATAGGCGGGACTGCCGGACTCGGAGAACTTCTTGCTGACGATCTTGTCCAGCTTGTACACGGGGTAGTCGCAGTCGACCTTCTCGGGGTCGGCGTCGCAGCCCTCCTTGTACTCGGGCAGCTTGACCTTCTCCAGGGGCACCTCGGACATGAACCACTGCGGCTCGTAGAAGTAGCCGATCACCCACTCCTTGTCCTTCTCCGCCTTGCGGAAGGCCTGGATGAGGGCGGTCTCGCTGCCCGCGTACACGACCTTGAAGTCCAGCTTCAGGTTCTTCACCAGCGCCTCGTCGTTGGTGACGAACGACGGGTCGCCGTCGAGGAGCTGGCCCTTGCCGCCGGACTCGGAGGTCTTGAACTCGGCCGCGTACTTGTCGAGGTTGTTCCAGTCGAGGATGTCCGGGTGCGCCTTGGCCAGCCACGGCGGCACGTACCAGCCGATGAGGCCTTCGTTGCCGGTCGGGCCGGCGTCGACGGCGGTCTTCTGGTCGGTGATGTACTTCTTCTTCAGGTCGTCGTGACCCCAGTTCTCGACGACGGCGTCGACCTCGCCCGTCCCGAAGCCCTGCCAGGCGATCTCTTCCTTCAGGTCCTTCTGGGTGACCTTGCAGCCGAGGTCGTGCTCCGCGACGTACGCGATGACGGCCGCGTTGGCCTCGTAGCCCACCCAAGGGTTGACCGCGAGGTTGAAGGTGCCGCACTTGCCGGAGCCGCCCGAGCCGCCGGCGTCCGAGGAGCTGTCACCGACCTTCGCACCGCTGCAGGCGGTGAGGGTGAGGCCGAGGACCGCTATGCCGACCGCGCCGACTCTCCACTGTCTTGCTTGCCTTGCCATGGTCAGTTGCTCCTTACGCGCTGGTACGCCGCGCCGCTGCCTGAGTGATCCGGTCGAACATGACTCCGAGAAGGACGATGGCAAGCCCTGCGGCGAGCCCCTTCCCGAACAGTTGTCCCTGCGAGAAGCCGGCCACGACGTCGTAGCCGAGGGCGCCGGCGCCTACCAGGCCGCCGACCACAACCATCGACAGCACATAGATCAGGCCCTGGTTGGTCGCGAGAGTCAGGGCGCCGCGTGCCATCGGCAGTTGAACCTTGGTGATGATCTGCCAGGTGTTGCACCCGGCGGAGGTGGCCGCCTCCACGGTCGTCGCGGGCACGTTCCGTACCCCGTCCGCGATGATCTTCATGGCGACGGGAGCCGCGTAGACGACGGCGGCGACGATCGCCGTGAAGCGGGTCG
The DNA here is from genome assembly GCF_004028635.1 of Streptomyces cyaneus. Classification (GTDB taxonomy): domain Bacteria; phylum Actinomycetota; class Actinomycetes; order Streptomycetales; family Streptomycetaceae; genus Streptomyces; species Streptomyces cyaneus. The sequence goes on from NZ_RQJW01000003.1 coordinate 1,355,901, forward strand.
CGCCGAACAGCGCGAGGAACGGCACGAGATAGACGAACGGCGGCATGACCTGGGCCGCGTCCAGGGTGGGCCGGATCAGCCGGTCCACCAGCGCGCTGCGTCCCATCCAGACGCCGAAGACGACGCCGAGCAGCATCACGAGCACCGTGGCGACGAGGGTGGACGCCAGCGTCGTCATGCCGTCCGACCACACACCGGTGCCGACCAGCAGACCCACGCAGACGGCCGTGGTGACACCGGCGCGCCAGCCGCCGAGGACGACGGCGAGCGCGATCAGTGCCGCGCCGACGAGCCACCACGGGGAGTCCGTGAGCAGCGCCTGGAACGGGTTGAGCAGACTGTTGGTGAGGGCGTCCCGGAAGGCGTTGGTGACGCCCGAGAGGTTGTCCTGCACCCAGGTGGTCACGCTGTCCGCCGTGCTCCTGATGGTGCTGCCGGTGCTCCCCTCGCCGGGGAACTCCGCTGCCCACAGATAGGTGTGGGACAGATAGGCCAGGACCGCCGTGACCGCCGCACCGGCCGCCAGCAGCGGGCGTCGCCAGGTGATGAAGCGGTTCTTCGAAAGGCGGGCGGCCTCCTGGCGTGCGCTCGCCGCGGTGGTGACCCGGTCCAGCACGATGGCCATGACGACGATGGCCAGACCCGCGTTGAAGGCCGTGCCGACGTCGAGGGTCTGGAGCGCCTGGACGACGGTCTTGCCGAGGCCGGGCGCGTCGATCAGGGCGGCGATGGTCACCATGGCCAGGGCGGCCATGATGGTCTGGTTGACGCCCATCACCACGGTCCGCTTGGACATCGGCAGCAGGACCTTCATCAGGGACTGCCGTCGCGTGGCACCCAGCGAGTCGGCCGCCTCCACCGTCGTCTCCGGGACGGAGCGGATGGCGTGCGCGGTGATGCGGATCGTCGGCGGCGCCGCGTAGATCAGCGTGGCGATCGTGGCGGAGGCCGGGCCGATCTGGAAGAACAGCGTCAGTGGGGCCAGGTAGACGAAGGTCGGCATGGTCTGCATGAGGTCCAGGAAGGGCGTCACGAACCGGTTGAACCGATCGGACAGCCCTGCCCACACACCCAGCGGGATCGCGAACACCAGCGCCACGAAGACGGCGGAGACGGTGAGCGCCAGGGTGTCCATGCTCTCCTGCCACAGGCCCTGCAGGCCGAGGAAGGTGAAGCCGGCCACCGCCAGCAGAGCGACCCGCCAGTTGCCCACGGCCCAGGAGACATAGCCGGCGATGCCGACCACGCCGAGCCAGCCGATCTGCGGGACGGGCCGGCCGACGGAGGGCTGTGAGATCAGCTCCTGGACGAAGGTCACCAGGGAGTCGATGACCAGGCGGATCTCGTTGAAGAAGTACAGGAAGAGCGGGTTGGAGTTGCGGTTCGCGCCGATCGAGTCGTTGACGTCGTTGAACCACCGGTGCAGATCGGTCAGGTCGGCCGCCGCCAGGGCGAGGGTCTGCTTGCCGCGCAGTACGACGAACAGCACCAGCCAGACGACCAGGATCGCGCCGACCACCATGGACCGGCTGACCTTGCGCACGCTCTCGGCGGGAGCGGGCGGCTCGACGGACCCGGTCTTCTGTGGTTTCTCGGTCTTCTCCACGGCGACGGTCATCACGCGCCGCCTTCCTGCCCGGCGACCACCGCGAGGATCTCCTCGTCGCCGACGATGCCGAGCAGCTTGCCGTTCTCGACGACCTTGACCGGCTTGTCGGCCGCGAGCACCGCCCGGGTGGCCTCCTTCACCACGACGTCCGGGCCCAGCTCGGGACCGTCCAGGGCGTCGCCGTCCTCCACGGGGCGCATGATCCAGCGCAGGGTGAGCACGTCGCCGCGCGGGACGTCCTTGACGAACTCACGGACGTAGTCGTCGGCGGGGGCGCCCACCAGTTCGTCGCCGGTGCCGCACTGGACCATCTTGCCGTCGCGCATGATCAGGATGCGGTCGCCCAGCTTGAGGGCCTCGGAGAGGTCGTGGGTGATGAACACCATCGTCTTGCCGACCTCGTGGTGCAGGCGGATGACCTCGTTCTGCATGTCACGGCGGATCAGCGGGTCGAGCGCCGAGAAGGGCTCGTCGAAGAAGAGCACGTCCGGGTCGCCGGCCAGCGCCCGGGCGAGGCCCACACGCTGCTGCATACCGCCGGACAGCTGGTCGGGGTAGGAGTTCTCGTAGCCCGCGAGGCCGACCAGCTCGACGACCTCCTGGGCCCGCCGGGTGCGCTCGGCCCTGCTCATGCCGCGGATCTCCAGACCGAACGCCACGTTGTCGACGACGCGGCGGTGGGGCAGCAGACCGAAGTGCTGGAAGACCATGGAGAACTTGCGACGGCGCAGATCGCGCAGGCGCTTGTCGTCGGCCTGGCGGATGTCCTCACCCTCGAAGACGATTTCACCCGCGGTGGGTTCGATCAGCCGGGTCAGACATCGCACCAGCGTGGACTTGCCGGAGCCGGACAGGCCCATGACGACGAAGACCTCGCCGGGCGAGACGTCGAAGTGGACGTCGCGTACGGCGGCGGTGCATCCGGTGCGGTCCATGAGCTCGCGGCGGGTGAGGCCGCACAGCTCCTCGGAGTCCGGCACCTGGTCGGCCTTCGGCCCGAACACCTTCCACAGCCTGCGCACGGAGATGACCGGGGTGGAGCCCGAGTCCTGGGGCGTGCCGCGCCGCTGCGGCACCTCGGTCTGTGTGGTCACGTTCGACCTTCTTTCGGCGTTCAGCCGCGGAACCAGTGCTGCGGCCGGGGTTGGATGTTCTGCCAGATGTGCTTGGGCTCTCGGTACTCGTTCAGGCCGGTCGGTCCCAGCTCCCGGCCCACGCCCGAGTGCCCGAAGCCACCCCATTCCGCTTGCGGCACATAGGGGTGGTAGTCGTTGATCCACACCGTGCCGTGGCGCATCCGCCGGGCGACCCGCTGGGCCTTGCCGGCGTCCTGCGTCCAGACGGCTCCGGCGAGCCCGTACTCGGTGTCGTTGGCGATGCGTACGGCATCGTCCTCGTCGGTGAAGCGCTCCACGGTGAGCACGGGCCCGAACGACTCCTCGTGCACCACGCGCATGTCCTGCCGGCACTCGTCGAGGACGGTCGGCGGGTAGTAGTGGCCGTTCGCCAGCGCGGGGTCGTCGGGCCGGGCGCCGCCGCAGCGCAGTACCGCGCCCTCGGCGATCCCCGCGGCGACGTACGCCTCGACCTTCTCCAGGTGCTGGGCGGAGATCAGCGCTCCGGTCTCGGCCTCGGGGTCGAAGGGGCCACCGAGGCGGATCTGCCGGGCCCTGCGGACGACCTCGTCGACGAACCGGTCGTGCAGGGAGTCCTCGACGATCAGCCGGGCCCCGGCCGAGCAGACCTGGCCCGAGTGCAGGAACACGGCCGTGAGGGCGAAGTCGACGGCCGTCTCGAAGTCGGCGTCGGCGAAGACGACGTTGGGGTTCTTGCCGCCGAGCTCCAGCGCGACCTTCTTCACGGTCGCGGCGGCGGTGGCCATGATCCGCTTGCCGGTCTCCAGCCCTCCGGTGAAGGAGACCATGTCCACGGCCGGGTCCTCGGAGAGCGGTGCGCCCACCTCGGGCCCGGTGCCCAGGACGAGGTTCGCGACGCCCGCCGGGATCCCCGCCTCCTCCAGCGCCTTCATCAGCAGGATGGAAGTGGAGGGGGTGAGCTCGCTGGGCTTCAGAACGATCGTGTTGCCGGCGAGCAGCGCCGGGGCGACCTTCCAACTGGCCTGCAGCAGCGGGTAGTTCCAGGGGGTGATGAGCCCGCACACCCCGACCGGCTCGTAGCCGACCCGGCTGATGGCGTCGTCGCGGCCGGTGTCGATCGCGCGGCCGGCGTCGGTGCCCGCGAGGCCGCCGTAATAGCGGAAGCAGGAGACGACGTCGGCGATGTCGTACTCGCTCTCCACCAGCCGCTTGCCGGTGTCGAAGGACTCGGCGCGGGCGAACACCTTGGCGTCGCGCTCGAGAATGTCGGCGGTGCGCAGCAGCAGCGCGCCGCGCTCACGCTCGGGGGTGTTCGGCCAGTCCCCCGCGTCGAAGGCGCGGCGGGCCGCGGCGATCGCGGCCTCGGTGTCGGGGCGGGTCGCCTCCGATACGGTCGCCGAAAGCGTGCCGTCGGCAGGACATCGGATGTCCCGCTGCCCACCGGCGACCGGATCCCGCCATTCGCCATCCACGTACAGGTCTGCCACGCGACGAGCCTTTCGATGGAAATTCGTTGCGCATCGTGCACCCGATTGCTTGTGGTGGAACACAGTGTCGAATGGACAGACCGGCGTCAAGAGGTTGGCTGATGACGATTTCGCCATGCGCGCCTTTACCCACCCGCCCTTGACCACAAGCGGCGCCGAGCCGACCATGTTGCGTATCGCTCACCATGTTGTGCATTACGCACCGACGGAGGCCGCACATGTCCCCTCGACCGCACCCTGGCCGCGAGTACGTCCTGACCCTCTCCTGTCCCGACAGCGCGGGACTGGTGCACGCCGTGAGCGGCTTTCTCGTCAGGAACTCCGGCAACATCCTGGAAAGCCAGCAGTTCGACGACCGACTTCAGGGTCGCTTCTTCATGAGGGTCCACTTCGACGTTTCGGATCCGAACGTCGATCTCGAACAGCTGCGTTACCGGTTCGGTCCCGTGGCCCAGGCCTACGGCATCACCTGGGCGCTGAGCGGCGCGGCCACACCGACCCGGACACTGATCATGGTGTCCAAGTTCGGCCACTGCCTCAACGACCTGCTCTTCCGCCGGCGCACCGGCGCCCTCAACATCGAGATCCCCGCGATCGTCTCCAACCACCGGGACTTCGAGAAGCTGGCGGAGACGTACGGTGTCCCCTTCCACCACATCCCGGTGACCAAGGACACCAAGCCCGAAGCCGAGGCGCGGCTGCTGGAGCTCGTGCGTCAGCTGGACGTCGACCTGGTCGTACTGGCCCGCTACATGCAGGTCCTCTCCGACGACCTGTGCAAGGAGCTGGAGGGCCGCGCCATCAACATCCACCACTCCTTCCTCCCCAGTTTCAAGGGCGCACGCCCCTACGAGCAGGCCTACCGGCGCGGAGTGAAGCTCGTCGGCGCGACGGCGCACTATGTGACGCCGGACCTGGACGAGGGGCAGATCATCGAGCAGGACGTGGTCCGGGTGGACCACTCGCTCGACCCCGGCGACCTGGTCACGGTCGGTCGGGACGTGGAGGCGCAGGTGCTCGCGCATGCGGTGAAGTGGCACAGCGAGAGCCGCGTGATGGTGGACGGCAACCGCACGGTGGTCTTCCGCTGAGAGGCCCGCACAACGGGGCGGGACCGGATTCCGGTCCCGCCCTTGTCGTGGGCCCCGCCCTGGTCGTATACGACGCCGGGCGCGCCGCCCCCGGTCACGGCGACTGCTGGAGGAAGGCGATGAGCGCGGCCGTGAGTTCCGCTGGGGCGTCCTCCTGGACGAGGTGGCCCGCACCGCTGATGGGTTCGAACCGCGCGCCGGGGACGAGAGCGGCGAGCTCGCGCCCCTTCGCCACCGGGATCCAGGTGTCGTCCTCGCCCCAGCAGACGAGCGTGGGCATGCCGATTTCGCCGTACCGGCCCTGGATCTCATCGGTGTAGCGCTGGTCGGCCTGGGCGATCTGCCGGTAGAAGGCCGCTTGGCCCGGGCCGTCCAGCCAGGGCTCGACGAGCCGGTCGAGGACCGCGGAGTGCAGGCCGGGGCTGCTGGCGGAACCGACGTACTCGCGCACCAGGGCGCCGTGCAGCGCGGGCGGCAACCGCTCGAACACGTCGGCGTGCTCGCCGACGAGCCGGAAGAACGGGGAGCCCCACGGCGCCAGCGCGACCGGATCCACCAGGGCGAGGGCCCGGTATCGGGCACCGTGCAGCAGATGCGCCCGCAGGGCGACCGCACCGCCGAAGTCATGGGCGACCACGAGCGGTTCCACCAGGCCCCAGTGGCCCAGGAGTTCGGTGAAGACCCGGCCCTGCGCGGCCAGGGACACATCCTGCCCCGCCGCCTTCTCGGAGGTTCCGTAGCCGGGCATGTCCCAGACGAACACCTGGTGGTCCCGGGCGAGCGAACGGGCCACGGAACGCCAGACGTACGACGAGAAGGGCGTGCCGTGCAGCAGGACGACCGGCGGGCCGTCGGCCTGCCCCAGCCGGTCCCAGCGGATGTCGCCCGATGTGCTGGTGAAGGTTCGGGTCAGCTGCCAGTCGGTGTTCGTTGCCATCCTTCTCCCGGTTCAGCCGCCCAGCCGGTCCAGCAGCGCGCGGCGCCACCGCTCCGTCTCGGCGATCTGGTTGAACGTGAACAGGTGCAGTCCGGCCACGCCCGCCGAGGGGGCGGTGAGAGCCTCCTGCGTGCGGGACAGCAGCCGCTCGGGCGCATACCCACCGGGGGCCGCGAAACGCACGAACCACGAGGCGTGCTTCGTCAGGAAGCGCGTCGACTCCCCCACCCCGATCTTCGTGGCCATCGCCAGCAGCTTCGCCCGCTGCACGGGCCCCGCGACGCCCACATGGACCGGCAGAGTGATGCCCCGGCGCCGTATACGAACGAGCCACTCCCCCAGCACCCGCGGGTCGAAGCACAGGTTGCTCACGATGTACGTGGCGTGCTCACGCTTGTCCCACATCGCCTGCACGGTGACGTCGTCGTCGATGAGCGGATGGCTCTCGGGGTAGCCGGTGACGCCGACGCGGGCGAAGGGGCTGCCCAGCTCGCTCAGCCGGCGCAGCACCGGAAGCGCCCCGTCGTAGACCCCGGCCGGCGGGTCGGAGTCACCGGCGGGGACGAAGACGTCGTCCACGCCGGCCTCCCGGAGCCGGCCCGTGACCTCTTTCAGGTGTACGTCGTCCCGCAGCAGCCGCGCCGGCACATGCGGAACCACCCGGTAGCCGTGCCCGGCGAGGCGTGTAGCGAGGTCGAGGGTCGGTTCCAGGCCCTTGACCGGCGACGCCGTCACGGTGACGACGACGTCGCGCGGGACATGGGCGAGGACCTTGTCCTCGGTCGTCTTCGCGGGCAGCACCTCGTAGCGGACGCTGTTCAGCAGCTCCCTCAGCCCTGTCGGACTCAACACCTACTCCGTTTGCTTCTGGACGTCACGGTGGCGGTAGTACGCGGCCTTCGACGGTGCCAGCGGCTCCTTGCCGAGGATCAGGTCGGCGGCCTTCTCGGCGACCATCATCACCGGGGCGTAGATGTTGCCGTTGGTGACGTACGGCATCACCGACGCGTCGACGACCCGCAGGCCCTCCACGCCGTGCACGCGCATGCTGGTGGGGTCGACGACCGCCATCTCGTCGGTGCCCATCTTGCAGGTGCAGGACGGGTGCAGGGCGGTCTCGCCGTCCTTGGCCACCCACGCGAGGATCTCCTCGTCGGTCTCCACGGACGGTCCGGGTGAGATCTCCCCGTCGTTGTAGGGGGCGAGCGCGGGCTGGTTGAGGAGCTTGCGGGCCACCCGGATCGCCTCGACCCACTCGCGGCGGTCCTGCTCGGTGGAGAGGTAGTTGAAGCGCAGCGCCGGGTGCTCGCGCGGATCCTTGCTCTTGATCTTCACCGAGCCGATGGCGTCGGAGTACATGGGTCCGACGTGCACCTGGTAGCCGTGGCCGCCGGCGGGCACGGAGCCGTCGTAGCGGACCGCGATGGGCAGGAAGTGGAACATCAGGTTGGGGTAGTCCACGTCCTCGTTGCTGCGGGCGAAGCCGCCGGCCTCGAAGTGGTTGGTCGCGGCCGGGCCCTTCCGGAACAGCCACTGCAGACCGATGAACGGGGCTCGCCACTTCGCCAGGTACGGCTGCATGGAGACGGGCTGCTTGCAGCCGTACTGGATGTACACCTCCAAGTGGTCCTGCATGTTCTCGCCGACGCCGGGGAGGTCGTGCACGACGTCGATGCCCAGCGCCCGCAGTTCCTCGGCGTTGCCGACCCCGGAGAGCTGGAGCAGCTGCGGGGAGTTGATGGCGCCGCCGCACAGGATGACCTCTTTGGCGCGGACCTGCTGGAGCGCGCCCCGGCCGCGCTGGTACTCGACTCCGACGGCGCGCTTGCCCTCGAAGAGGACGCGGGTGACGAGGGCGCGGGTCTTGACGGTGAGGTTCGGCCGCTTCATCGCCGGCTTCAGGTAGGCCTTCGAGGCCGAGAGTCGGCGTCCACGGTGGACATTACGGTCGAACTTGGCGAACCCTTCCTGCCGGTAGCCGTTGACGTCGTCCGTGGGCGCGTAGCCCGCCTCCTCGGTGGCCTTGAGGAAGGCGCTGAACAGGGGGTTGGTCGCCGGCCCGCGTTCGAGGACGAGAGGGCCGTCATGGCCGCGGAACTCGTCGTCGGGGTCGGCCGCGAGACAGTTCTCCATGCGCCGGAAGTACGGCAGACAGTGCGCGTAGTCCCATGCCTCCATGCCCGGATCGGCGGCCCAGCGCTCGTAGTCCATGGGGTTGCCGCGCTGGAAGATCATGCCGTTGATGCTGCTGGAGCCGCCCAGCACCTTGCCGCGCGCGTGGTAGACGCGTCGGCCGCCCATGTGGGGCTCGGGCTCGGACTCGTACTTCCAGTCGTAGAACCGACTGCCGATCGGGTAGGTCAGCGCCGCGGGCATGTGGATGAAGACGTCCCACGGGTAGTCCGACCGGCCCGCCTCCAGGACCAGGACCCGGTTGGCCGGGTCGGCGGAGAGTCTGTTCGCCAGTGCACTGCCGGCCGAACCGCCGCCGACGATGACGAAGTCGTACTGCAAGGGAGCCATGGTGCCTCGTCTCGCTCGCGCCGTAGATGTGCGAGGCATGCTAGACCCAGTAGCGTCATACGCACCAGGTTGCGAACGGCGCAACTTCTGGGTCTTCGTTTCGGCGGCGTTACTTGCAGTGACGTTGTTTACTACGCGTATAGTTTCACTGTGAGCAACTACAGCCCTGACACAGAAACGTCGAATTCGCAAACGGGCGGCGTCCAGTCGGTCGACCGCGCCATCAGCGTCCTGGAGATCCTCGCTCAGCGTGGCGAAGCGGGCGTCAGCGAGGTGGCGGGCGAGATCGAGGTGCACAAGTCCACCGCCTTCCGCCTGCTCGGTGCCCTGGAGGCGCGCGGTCTGGTGGAGCAGGCCGGCGAGCGCGGCAAGTACCGGCTCGGCTTCGGCATCGTTCGCCTGGCGGGCGCGGTCACCGGCCGTATCGACATCACCCAGCAGGGCCGGCCGGTCTGCGAACGTCTGGCCGAGGAGCTCGGCGAGACCGTCAACATCGCGGTCATGCAGGAGCACTACGCGATCAACCTGTACCAGGTGCGGGGTCCGGGAGCCATCACCGCGCACAACTGGGTCGGCCAGCTGACCCCGCTGCACGCCACCTCCAGCGGCAAGATCCTGCTGGCGTATCTGCCCTCCAAGGAGCGCGCCGCGCTGCTGTCCGAGGCCGGCATGAAGAAGGTCACCCCGCGCACCATCACCGCGAAGACGAAGCTCGAGAAGAACCTCGCCGAGGCCCGGGAGCGGGGCTACTCCTTCACCCTGGAGGAGCTGGAGGTCGGTCTGCACGCGATGGCCGCCCCGGTCCGCAACCGGGACGGCGATGTCATCGCGGCACTCAGCGCCTCGGGGCCCGGCTACCGGTTGACCGAGGAGCGCCTGCACGAACTCTCCCCGGTGCTGCTCAAGGGCGCCCAGGAGATCAGCCACCGGATGGGCTACCTGGGCTGAGTCATCGGCCGATTCACCCCTGAGGTGTGCCCAGGCGCTCGTTCACCCAGTCGTGGAACGCGCCGATGTGGTGCTCGCTGGGCACCAGCACACCACCCTTGGCATACATACGGGAGCTCATGCCGGGCTGCGTGCGCTCGCAGGCGTCGAAGTCCTGCTGGTTGACGCGGTGGAAGAGTTCCACGGACCGGCTGACGTCCTTGCCGCTCTCGACGACGTGCGGCAGATACAGCCAGTCGCACTCGACGATCGTGCGGTCCACCGCCACCGGGTACATCCGGTGGAAGATCACATGGTCGGGCACGAGGTTGATGAAGACCTGCGGCCGGACGGTGATCGCGTAGTAGCGGCGGTCCTGGTCGTCGGCGACCCCGGGAATGCGGTCCAGACCCTCCGAGCCGTCGACGGTGAAGCCCTGGACCTCCTCGCCGAACTCCGCGCCGTGGCCCACGTAGTACTGGGCGGCGTAGCCGTCCGCGAACTCCGGGAGCACCTCGGTGAGTTCGGGGTGGATCGTGGCGCAGTGGTAGCACTCCATGAAGTTCTCGATGATGAGCTTCCAGTTCGACTTCACGTCGTACGTGATCCGCTTGCCGACGGAGAGGTTGTCGATGTCGTAGCGCTCGATCGACTCGACGTCGCCGAGGCGGGAGACGACCTCGCCGATGACGTCCTTCTCGAAGGAGGGCGGGTTCTCCGCGAGGCAGACCCAGACATAGCCGAGCCATTCACGCACGGCCACGCTCACCAGGCCGTACTCGGTACGGCCCACGTCGGGCATCTTGGTGAGGTTGGGTGCCGCGACGAGCTTGCCGTTCAGGTCGTACGTCCAGGCGTGGTACGGGCATTGGAAGGCCCGCTTCACCTCGCCGGTCTCCTCGGTGCAGAGCTTGGCTCCGCGGTGCCGGCACACATTGAAGTACGCACGGATGCTGTTGTCCCTCGCCCTGGTGACGAGGATGCTCTCGCGGCCCACGTCGACGGTGCGGAAGGCACCGGGCTTCGCCAGTTCGGAGGCGCGCGCCACGCAGAACCACATGGTCTCGAATATGCGCTCCTGCTCCTGGGCGAAGATCCCCGGGTCCGTGTAGGAGGAGCCGGGGAGAGTGGCGATCAGGCTGTCCGGCAGGCTGGTCGAGGTCACGGTGCACTCCTCGGGAGAACGTCGTGGAGGGGTCATTCACGCGCCGGGGAGAGCGACTCCGGACGGTGTTGTGTATGGAGCAACGCTGCGTGCCATGTGCAACCGCAGCATTGGATGCCGCTGGGGCGGTGTCAAGATGCGGGCGGTGTCAAGATGCGGGCGCGATCAGGACGCGGTGGCGGCGAGTTGCTTGCGCCAGCGCGTGAACAGCCGCGGCTGGTTCATCCCGAGTACGGCGACCGGGTCTCCGGCCCGCCGGTAGACGGCGAGGACGTCGCGGTCGTCCGCGGCGCCCGCCTCGATGGTGACGCTGTCGGCGCCGGCCGCGTGACCGGCGAACTGGATCTTCACGCCGTACTGGTCGGACCAGAAGTACGGCGGCCGGGGCACACCCGGTTCCAGCGCACCGCCCGCCAGCAGCGTGGCGACCGCGGCGTCGGGGCGCTCGCGCGCGCCGGTCCAGTGCTCGACGCGGCGATGGAACCCCGCGCGCGGGTCGTACCAGTTGGCGCAGTCACCGACCGCGACCACGCCGGCCAGGCTGGTGCGGCCGTCGGCGCCGCACTTGACGCCGTTGTCGAGAGCGATGCCGCAATCCTCCAGCCACTCGACGTTCGGGCGGGCGCCCACCCCCACCACCACGATGTCGGCGGGGATGCTGCGACCGTCCTCCAGCAGGACGGCGTCGACGCGGGTCTCCCCGCTCAGCCCCTTGACGCCCACGCCGCACACCAGCCGTACGCCGTGGTCTGCGTGGAGGGCGGAGACGATGGCGCCCATCGTCTCGCCGAGCGGCCCGGCGAGCGGGGTCGGGGCCGCCTCGACGACGGTCACGTCGTGCCCGAGGGCGTACGCGGTGGAGGCGACCTCGGCTCCGATGAAGCCTCCGCCGATCACCACCAGGCGTCCGCCGCGGGTCAGTTCGTCCCGCAGGGCGCGGGCGTCGTCCAGGGTGCGCAGCGTGTGCACTCCGGCCAGGCCCTCGGACCCGGGGAGGATGCGTGCCGCTGCGCCCGTCGCGATGACGACGCCGTCGGCCTGCACCTCCCGTCCGTCACCGAGCCGGACGACGCGCCGCGCGTGGTCGAGTCCGGTGGCCCGGACGCCGAGCAGCCACTCCGCCTGCAGGTCCTCGTCGTCGGTCTCCAGGGCGAGTTCGGCTTCGCCGAGCGTGCCGGCCAGGAACCCCTTGGACAGCGGGGGCCTGTCGTAGGGGCGGTGGAGCTCGTCCCCGATGACGACCAGCCTGCCGCCGTAGCCCTGCTTGCGCAGTGAGCGCGCCGCCGACAGCCCGGCCAGCGAGGCGCCGACCACGGCGACCGTTCTCACGCGGGACCCCCGGCGAGCCGGGCCGAGATGCAGGGCGGCAGGTTGGGCGCGTCCATGGACAGACGGACGTGGATCATGCCGTCCTCGACGACGACCTCGTGCGTCCGGACCGGGAGCTTGGCCGGCGGGGCGTCGACCGCGCCGGTCCTCAGGTCGAACTTGGAAGCATGCAGCGGGCATTCCACCTCGCAGCCCTCCAGCCAGCCGTCGGCGAGCGACGCGTCCTGGTGGGTGCAGGTGTCGTCGATGGCGAAGAGTTCGCCGTCGTCGGTGTGGAACACCGAAACCGGCGGATCGATGTCGAGCCGGTGGGCCTCGCCTCGCGGAAGGTCCTCGAGACGGCACGCGGGAATCATCATGACACCTCGGTGCGTATAACGAAACGGATTGCGGTAAGCGCAACATCAGTCTGGGGGCGGCCCAGAACCCTTGTCAAGGCGTTCAGAGGGCCCTCTGAGGCCATTCATCTCGTTGCGCCATAAAAAACTGAGCTCACATAGAACAACAACAGCCCGCCGCTTCGGCTCGCGGCGAACGCGAGCCGAGGGCGGGCGTGTGAGGGTCGCAGGCGGGCGTCAGAAACCGCGGTCGACCCACTCCTGCAGGTGCGGGGCCTCGGCTGCGACGGTGGTCTTGTCACCGTGCCCCGTGTGCACGACGGTGTCTGCCGGCAGCGTCAGCAGCCGGTCCCGGATCGAGTCGATGATCGTCGGGAAATGGCTGTACGACCGCCCTGTCGCGCCCGGCCCGCCGGCGAACAGGGTGTCGCCGCTGAAGAGCGCCTTCAGGGCCGGTGCGTACAGACAGACCGCCCCGGGGGCGTGGCCGGGCGTGTGCAGCACGGTCAGCTCGACGCCCGCCACCGTGAGGCCCTGGCCGTCGGTCAGTTCGGCGTCCGGCGCCCGGTCGGGGTGGGTCTGTTTCCACAGCGGCAGGTCGTCCGGATGCAGGAGGACCGGGGCGCCGGTGCGGGCCGCGAGTTCGGGCGCGGCGTCGATGTGGTCGTTGTGCGCGTGGGTGCTCACGATCGCGATGAGGCGCCGGTCGCCGACGGCCTCGGCGATGGCGTCGGCGTCGTGCGCGGCGTCGATGACGATCACCTCGGTGTCGTCGCCGACGATCCACACGTTGTTGTCGACGTCCCAGGTGCCGCCGTCCAGGGAGAACGTCCCCGAGGTGACGAGGTGTTCGATGCGGGCGGCCATCAGAGGACCACCACCGAACGCAGCACGTCGCCGTGGTGCATCCGCTCGAAGGCCTTCTCGACCTCGTCCAGCGCGATGGTCTCCGTGACGAAGGCGTCGAGGTCCAGGCGGCCCTGGAGATAGAGGTCGATCAGCATCGGGAAGTCCCGGCTCGGCAGGCAGTCGCCGTACCAGGAGGACTTCAGCGCGCCGCCGCGCCCGAAGACGTCCAGCAGCGGCAGTTCGAGCTTCATCTCGGGGGTGGGCACGCCGACGAGGACGACCGTGCCGGCGAGGTCGCGGGCGTAGAACGCCTGCTTGTAGGTCTCCGGGCGGCCGACCGCCTCGATGACGACGTCGGCGCCGTGGCCGCCGGTCAGCTCGCGGATCGCCTCGACCGCGTCGGCGGACTTGGAGTTGACGGTGTGGGTTGCGCCCAGCTTCGAGGCGGTCTCCAGCTTGCGGTCGTCGATGTCGACGGCGATGACCTTCGCCGCGCCCGCCAGATTCGCCCCGGCGATCGCCGCGGCCCCGACACCACCGCAGCCGATGACGGCGACCGAGTCGCCCCGGCCGACGTTGCCGGTGTTGATCGCGGCACCGATGCCCGCCATCACGCCGCATCCCAGCAGACCGGCGGCGGCCGCCGACGCGGTCGGGTCGACCTTGGTGCACTGCCCGGCCGCGACCAGCGTCTTCTCCGCGAACGCGCCGATCCCAAGGGCGGGCGACAACTCGGTGCCGTCGAGCAAGGTCATCTTCTGCTTGGCGTTGTGGGTGTTGAAGCAGTACCACGACTCCCCGCGCAGACAGGCACGGCACTGGCCGCACACGGCACGCCAGTTGAGGATCACGAAGTCGCCGGGCGCGACGTCGGTGACCCCCTCCCCCACCGACTCCACGATGCCCGCGGCCTCATGGCCCAGCAGGAACGGGAAGTCGTCGTTGATGCCGCCCTCGCGATAGTGCAGATCGGTGTGGCAGACCCCGCAGGCCTCGATCTTCACCAGCGCCTCACCCGGACCCGGGTCGGGCACGATGATCGTTTCCAGGCTGACGGGGGCGCCCTTGCCCCGCGCGACGACAGCACGGACCTGGTGCGTCATGGCCACTCCTCGGCTGGTCGAGACTTGAATCAGAGGTCCTGCAGATGTTTCTCATTACGGCACACATCTCATGTGTCGCAACACAGCATCGTGGAGGGCCGACCGGGGGTCAAGGAGCTCGACGGGCCCGAGCGGGTGACGGTGCACGTCCGGTTGTGGAAAGCGGGCGAAGCCCGGACGTGGTGGCACCCGCAGGAGGACCATGGACGCGGGGGTGGTCGGGCGTGAGCGATGAACCGGTGGTCGGCTGGAGTCCTCAGTACCAGGGGGAGCATTCAAGCCCCCAGGTCGTCGAGTGCTACAAGCGGTTCGTCACCTCCGGGGACCCCCGGGATCTGACGGCGCTGGAGTCGGTGGCCATGGCCGACGGCCCCGCCGGCAACCTGCACGCGCTGGCGTCGGCGCATCTGGTCGCGGGACAGCCGATGCAGGCGGTCCCGCTGCTGGAGTTCCTCGCCGACGCGACGCCGGAGGAACTGGCCGTGCGCTGCGACCTCGCCACCGCCTACATCCAGATCGGCAGCGCACAGCGGGCGGCACGGGAACTGGAACGCGTCCTGGAGGCGGCTCCCGAGCTGCCCGCGGCCGTTCACCAACTGGCCGACCTGCGCGGATGGCTGCGGTGGCGCGAGACCGAGGTGGACTTCCAGCGGCAGCGGGCCGCCTACCTGTCCGAGCGGCTGGCCGACGGACCCGGCGGCATCGACGAGCACGTGACGCTGGCCAGATCGCTCTACACGCTGGCCGTCACACCCGGCACCGGGGTGGACTGGCCGGACGTACTCGACACACTGGAACAGGCACGCCGGGTCGACAACGGTCATGTGCAGGTCCTCGAACTCCTCGTGGCGGTGAGCTACCACGCCGGTGCCGAGTCCGTCAGGCACGAGGCGCTGCTGGCGCTGGAGCGGGCCGCCCCCCGGTCGCCCATGCTGGACCACTCGCGATCCATGCCGGACGCGACCCAGGCCGATCCGGACCGGTTGCTCCAGGTGGCCTGCTCCGGCACCGAGGACGCGCACGGCGCCCTGCGCGAGCTCCGCTCGCAGTACCGGCAGGCCCCGAACAACCGCGATGTCCAGCACTGCCTGATGCAGGCCGAGGTCGCCCAGGGAAGCCTCGCCGAGGCGTTGTGGCTGGCCGACGGCCTCGCGGACGCCGAGGGGCTGGGCTTCGCCACACAGGGCGCGCTGGCGCTGGTCTACGGCGTGGCCGGGGACGGGCCGCGAGCGGACCGGCACTGCGCGGCGGCCCTCGCCCTCGCGCCGGATCCGGCGTCGCGGGAGGCCTTCCGGGCCCACTACGACTCGGTGCGCACACCGTGACCTCAACGGGCCCGATCATCGAGCGCCTGCTGCTCCTGGACCGGCTCAAGCAGCTGCCCGCCCTCCTGGAGGCGGAGCTGCCGTTCGACGGCGCGCAGCTGCTGGCCGACATGCGCGCGCGGTCGGCCGCCGCGAAAGAAGCCGGGCGGCACGCCGAGAGCGGCCTGTTGCTCTCGCTGCTGCCCCAGGTCGAGGCCGCCCTGCCCCGATCGGCCCTCGCGGGCGTCGGACCGCCTGCGACGCCGACGGATCTCCTGGACCGGCTGCTCGCCTTCGACTCCCTGCTCGACCAGTACCTCTACGCTCGCCGGCATCCCGAACTCGCCAAGGCCGCCGCGCCCTTGGTCCGGTCCTGGTTCGCACAGGCGCGGGGCGCTGAGGTCGACCGTCACGCGGCCGTCTGTGCCGTCGTGGCCGTGTGCTGGGGCGGGCCGGACGAAAGGGTCCTGGGCCGGCTCCTGTGGTCGGCGGTCCTGCGCCGACGCGACGCGACACGGGCGGCGCTGTGGCAGCTGGACCGGGCCGAGCCGGACGCCGCCGACTGCGCGGAGGATGTCCGATTCCAGATCCTCGCCGCGCGTGTGGCGCTGCTGGAGAGGAGCGGAGACGCCGAGGCGGCCGTGCGGCAGGCGTACGAGGGCCTGGCGGAAGTCGAGTCCCAGGACCACACGGTCGTCGCGCAGAGCCTCCACCACTCACTCGCCAGGAACCTGCGCTCTCTGGGCCGCACCAGCGCCGCGCTGTCGCACGCCGACTCCGCGTTGGCGCTGCTGACCGAGCCGTGGATGTCGGACCTGCGGGCCCACGTCCTGAACCTCCGGGGCCTGATCAAGGAGGACCTCGGCGAGTACGACCTCGGTGCGGCCGACTACTCGGCGGCCGTGGCGGCCGCGCAACGCACCAGGGACGAGCGCATCCGGTTCACCGCCGCGACGAACCACGCGGCGTCCCTGCTGAAGGCGGGGCGACAGCGGGAAGCCCTCCAGGCGTTCGAGGAGATCCTGACCGACGCCCGCCGCGACCAGCAGCACCGCAAGGTGGCGCCCACGCTCAACAACATCGGCCAGATCCTCCTGCAGATGGGGGATGCCGCCGGCGCCCACGACTGCTTCCGCGACGCCATCAACGCGCGGGCGACGCTGCCGCTGGGCGACGAAGGGGAGATCATCAGCTGGTTCGGTCTCGGTGACGCGCTGTCCGCACTCGGCGACGACGAAGCTGCCGAACAGATGTATCTCCTGGCGCTGGTGACGGGCATGACGGCCGGCCACTACCGGACCGCCCTCGCCGACTACGCCCTGCGCAGCAAGCAAGCCGACGGCGACCGCGAGGAACTGCGTGGCCTGCTGGAGGACGCGTACGCGCAGTCCGACTCCGGGCCGCACCGGTCGTTGATCGGCCCGAGGCTGGCCACGGAACTCATCGAGGCGGGCCGCGAGGAGGAGGGACACGCACTCCTCGCCGACCTGCTCGCGGAGATGTCGGCCCGCGACCCCGAGAGCCTGGACTGCCTGCGCGTCCGGGTGAGTTTCGCCTCCGCGCTCGCCCACCGGCTCGACCGCCCGCGGGACGCGCTGGAGATGCTCCAGGAAGCCCGTCGGCACGTACAGCGGCTACTCGCCCGCACCCAGGTCCCCGACCGACGGGCCGAGCTGGTGAGCGAGCACTTCAGCATCTACGAGGAACTCCTCGGGCTCCTGGTGGGCATGCCCGGCGCGCTGGGCCTCGACGAGGCCACCGCCTGGCGGCTCGCGTTCGATCTGCACGAGGAGGCGAAGTCGCCGACCACGCTCGCCCGCCTCGCGGTGTCCCCGCTGACCGCCGACGACGTCGAGACCCTGCTCGCGCGGGTGGCACCACCGGAGGGCATGGCCTTCGTGTCCTTCTTCTGCGGCAGCCAGTACACCTACTCGTTCCTCGTCGCGACCGGCGTGGGCCTGCGGGCCGAGCGGGTGCGCGTCGGCCGGGACGAACTGCGGGGCGCGGCCGAGGAACTGCGCAGGACGTTCAACGGCGACCCGGAGGGCTTCCCGCCGCTGGCCCCGCTCAGAGCCCGGGCACCGCACCGCCGCAGCATCGATTTCCTCGATTCGCTCGGGCCTCGCCTGACCGCGTTCGTCCGGTCCACCGCCCCGGGAACCCTGATCTGCGCGGCGCCCCACGGCCCGCTGCACCTGATCCCGTTGCACGCCCTGCCCCTGGCCGACGGCACCCGCCTGGTCCAGCGCAACTGTGTGACGTACTGCCCGAGTCTGAGCGTGCTCGCCCCCGTCCTGCGCAGGAACACCCCGCTGCGGCGCACCGGCCGCGCGCTGTTCGTCGGCGTCGCCGCGCAGGAGGATCCGAACCCCGCGCTCTTCGAGACGGACGGCGGGCTGCTGGGGGCGGCGGGCTGGGACGTCACCGAACTCACCGGAGCGGCCGCCGACCCGGCGGTGGTCCTCGACGCGCTGCGGGACGTCGACGTCGCGCACTTCACCTGCCACGGCTTCACGGACCCGGCCCATCCGATGGAGTCAGGGCTCGTACTCAGCGCCTACGGCACGCGCCGGCCGCCCACCAAGCACATCCGGCGCATGTCGGTCGCACAACGCAGCCTCACGCTGCTGCGTCCCTCCCAGCTCGCCGATCAACCCGCCGTGCCCGCGCTGATCACCCTGCGGGCCTGCTCCTCGGCATGGCAGGCAGAGACCAACCGTGGCGACGAGTCCGCCGGACTCACCAGGGTGTTCCTCCAGGCGGGCGCGCGCTCCGTGCTGTCCACGCTCTGGAACGTCCACCAGGAGAGTTCCGGCCGGCTCGTCTCCGCCCTCTACGCACGGATGACCGCCGATTCGGACGCGCCGCTCTGGCGCTGCTATTGGCGTGCCCAACGGGAGTTGCTCGACCGCGCCGAAGCCCCGTGGCTCGCCCACCCCTACCACTTCGCCCCCATGATCCTCAACGGCGACTGGAGATGACAGATGTCCCTGACCGACACCCTCGACGATCGTGCCCTGGTCCTCGTCCTCCAGGAGTTCACCGAGGAGCTGCGAGGCACCGCGGAGCCCTCCGCTCCGCTCACCGAGTCCGAGGCCCGCGAGTCCCTGCGCGCGCTGACGGACGGCGCGGACCTGGAGGGCGTCCTCGGCGACGAGGCCTCCGCCACAGCCGCGGCCCGCCGCCTGCTCGCCGTCGTGCTGGAGGACGCCGACACCGCGCCCGTCGCGGCCCCGATCGCGGCGGACCCGCCTGTCGACGACCAGCTCGCCGTGGAGACCGCGGTCACCGGCATCGTCGTCCTGGCGGCACTGGTCTCCTGGCTCCAGACCAAGGTGGAGATCAAGGTCCACCGTAAGGACGGCAAGACCGAGTTCCTCTTCCATCTGCGCAAGTCCGCGGCCGATCCGCGCACACTGAGGAACGTCACCGAGACGGCGACGCAGATCCTCACCGGCAACCAGCCTCCGCAGCTCTGACAGCGGCGCGGCGGGAGCGACGGCCTACGCGTCGGCGGACGCCGGTTCCAGCCGTACGACGATGGACTTCGACGTGGGTGTGTTGCTGATGTCCGCCGTGGAGTCCAGGGGTACGAGGACGTTGGTCTCGGGGAAGTAGGCGGCGCAGCAGCCTCGGGGGGTCGGGTACGACACGGCCCGGAAGGCGTGTGCCCGGCGCTCCACCCCGTCCCCGTACTCACTGACGATGTCGACGAGGTCCCCGTCGGACAGGCCGCGCTCGGTGAGGTCGTCGGGGTGCAGGAAGAGGACCCGGCGGCCCTGCTGGATGCCGCGGTAGCGGTCGTCCAGGCCGTAGATGGTGGTGTTGTACTGGTCGTGGGAGCGCAGCGTCTGCAGCAGCAGCCGGCCCGGCGGGACCTTGGGGCTCTCCAGCGGGTTGGCGGTGAAGTTGGCCAGGCCGGTGGCCGTGGTGAACCGGCGCTCGTCGCGGGGTGGGTGGGGCAGGGCGAAGCCGCCCGGCTGCCGTACCCGGGCGTTGAAGTCCTCGAAGCCGGGGATGACGTGTTCGATGCGGTCGCGGATGCGGTCGTAGTCCGCCTCGAACTCCTCCCACGGCACCTGCGGGTGTGCTTCGCCGAGGGTGGCTCGGGCCGTCCGGCAGATGATCGCGACCTCGCTCAGCAGGTGCTCGGACGCGGGGGTGAGCCGTCCCCGCGACAGGTGGACCATGCCCATGGAGTCCTCCACCGTGACCAGTTGGGGCCCGTCCGGCCGCAGGTCGGCCTCGGTGCGGCCGAGGCACGGGAGGATGAGGGCCTGCTCCCCGGCGATGACGTGCGAGCGGTTGAGCTTGGTGGAGATCTGGACGGTGAGCCGGCACCTGCGCAGCGCCTGCTCGGTCAGGTCGGTGTCGGGGGCCGCGGCGACGAAGTTGCCGCCCAGCGCGACGAAGACCTTCACGTCGCCGTCGCGCATGGCGCGGATGCTGTCGACCGCGTCGTGGCCGTGGCGGCGCGGGGGCGTGAAGGCGAACTCGGCGCCGAGCCGGTCCAGGAAGGCGGCGTCCGGCTTCTCGTAGATGCCCATCGTGCGGTCGCCCTGCACGTTGGAGTGGCCGCGCACCGGGCAGAGACCGGCGCCGGGGCGGCCGATGTTGCCGCGCAGCAGAAGGAAGTTGACGACGTCCCGGATGGTGGGCACGGAGTGCTTGTGCTGGGTCAGTCCCATCGCCCAGCAGACGACGATCTTCTTGGCGGCCGGCACATGGCCGAACGCGGTCCGGATCTCGTCCTCGGGCAGCCCGGTGGCCTGGAGGATCTCCTCCCACGACGCCTTGCGGGCGTGCTCGGCGAACTCCTCGAAGCCATGCGTGTACCGCTCGATGAACGAGGTGTCCAGGCAGCTGCCGGGCGCCTCGTCCTCCGCCTCCAGCAGCATGCGGTTGAAGGCCTGGAAGAGCGCCTGGTCGCCGCCCAGCCTGATCTGCAGGAACTGGTCCGCCAGCTTGGTGCCGCCGCCGATGACGCCGGACGGCTTCTGGGGGTTCTTGAACCGGAGCAGCCCCGCCTCGGGCAGCGGGTTGACCGCGATGACGCGCGCGCCCTGCTGCTTGGCCCTCTCCAGCGCGGAGAGCATCCGGGGGTGGTTGGTGCCCGGGTTCTGGCCGACCACGAGGATCAGATCGGCCTCGTAGAGGTCCTCCAGGCTGACGCTGCCCTTGCCGATGCCGATGGTCTCCACCAGGGCCGAGCCGCTGGACTCGTGGCACATGTTGGAGCAGTCCGGCAGGTTGTTGGTGCCGAAGCCGCGGACGAAGAGCTGGTAGAGGAACGCGGCCTCGTTGCTCGCCCGTCCGGAGGTGTAGAAGGCGGCCTGGTCCGGGTGATCGAGCGCGCCGAGCTCGCGGGCGATCACGGCGAACGCGTCGTCCCAGGAGATCGGCTCGTAGCGGTCGGCGCCGGCCGGGCGGTACATGGGGTGGGTGAGGCGTCCCTGCTGCCCGAGCCAGTAGTCGCTGCGCGGAAGCAGGTCCTCCAGGGTGTGCTCGGCGAAGAAGTCCGGGGTCACCCGGCGTACGGTGGCCTCCTCGGCGACGGCCTTGGCACCGTTCTCACAGAACTCCGCCTTGTGCCGGTGGTCGGGCTCCGGCCAGGCGCACCCCGGACAGTCGAAGCCCTCCTTCTGATTCACCCGGAGCAGTGTGAGCAGGCTGCGGCGGGCCCCCATCTGTTCGCCGGCGTGCCGCAGCGAGGAGGTGACCGCGGGGAGGCCGGCGGCGTACTCCTTCGGGGGGCCGACCCGCAGACGGGCGTCGCCGGGGTCCTCAGCAGGTGGCTTGCGAGTCATCTGTAGCGCTACTCCGCGGTGTAGGGAATAAGCTAAGTTGCGCAACACACAACAGTGCCGCCATACGCAACGCGTCTAAGGAAGCCCGACTGCCGACCTCCTGTCAAGGCCGTCCGGCAGGATCACCGGACGGCCATGCGGCTCGGGGACCGCTCGGAGGGGCGTCTGTGCTCAACCCTTGCCGAGGAGGCGCCAGATCTGGTTCTTCTTGGTGTTCAGCACGCTCGCCGGGTCGCAGGTCCACTGGTGGATCTTCGCGCCGGCTGTGGTCGAGACCTCGCTGACGTCGACGCACTTGCCGCTGTGCACCGCGACCAGCTGGTAGTCCTTGCCGTTGCCGAGTGCGGTGACGGGGTTGAGCGTGAACTGCTGGTTGGTGCCGCCGCTGCAGGTGTACTGGATGACGGCGGCGCCGTCGGCGGCGGACGCGGCGGAGACGTCGAGGCACTTGCCGCTGAGCTCGTTCACCACGGTGTACGTGTTCGCCTTGCCGCTCACCGGCTTGAGGTCCAGCATCTGCTGGTGGCCGCCCTCGCAGTACCACTGCTGGTACTGGGTGCCGTTGGCGGTGCTCAGGCCGGTGTCGTCCAGGCACTGCCCGCTGTTCTGGCTGACCGCGACGGTCGAGACCGTCGTGTCGGAGATCGTCTCGGGGCCCGCCACCGCGGCGCCGTTGTTGTGGGGGACGCGCTGGACGACGGCACGGACCCTGCTGTTCTCCACCACCGAGGTCGCGCCCAGACCGGTGAGGTTGACGGTGACCGTGCCGGTGTTGCCGTTGCTGCCGAGCAGGATCTTGGCGTTCTTCGCGGTGTTGTCCTTGGTGGCGAGACCGTCGGTGTTGGTGCCAGGGACGAAGTTGACGATGTTGCCGGTCTGGGAGCCGTAGTAGCGGTACATGAACCACTCGCCCAGCGGCAGGTACTGGCCGGCGCTGTTCTTGGTGAGCAGGTTGGCCTCGTTGTCGTGCAGACCGGTGCCGGAGGCCCAGTTGCCGCGCATGCCGTCGGCGCCGGCCCGCTCCAGGCGGCCGATGAACCAGGCGCCGCCGCCCGGGGACTGCATGGACAGGGTGGCGTACTCGTTGATCTGGTACGGGCGGGTGTTGACCAGCCCCGCCGCGGCGAGGGTCGAGTTGGCGCGGCCGACGTCGGTGGCCGGGGCGCCGGGCTCGTCGTGCGCGACCACATCTGCAGGTACTGCGCCTGCGAGGCGCTCCAGAAGACACCGCCTTCGAGATCGGGCTCGTTCCACAGGTCCCACTGGACCGTCATGTTGTTGGCGCGGACGTCGCCTATGAGCTGCGTGACGAAGGCGTCGAACTTCGTCCAGTCACCGTTGTCGCCCGGCCGGCCCTGGTTGGTGGTGCCGTCCGCTCCCCACAGGTCGTGCGGGAGCAGCACGAAGGTGCCGCCGAGGGCTGCGGTGCGCTTGTACTGGGCCAGGGTCGAGTTCCAGCGGGTCTGGTAGTCGGCGAGGCTGGTGGCGTAGCCGCCGCTGTTGAGCTGGGCGCCGCCGGCCCGCATCAGGTGCCACTTGATGTCCTTGAAGAAGTGGTCCTGCGGGAGTGAGCCGTTCGGCGTCATCCCGTAGATCATGCCGGATGCGTGGTAGGTGGGCGCGCCGCCGGCGGTGGCGAAGTCGATGGTGACGCTGGTGTCCGCGGCCTGTGCCGGGGCGGCGGGCACCAGGGTCGTGGCCAGGGTGGCCAGGAGGACGGCGGCGGACGAGACCGCTCGGCGTCTGGTGCGCGTCAGGGGTCGGCAAGCCGTGTGGGCGACTTCATTGTGCGCTCCTGGGGGGAGGGAGGGTGACCGGGGCCCCGAGCGGTCCCGGGGCGGTGGGGAGAGGGCCGGTCAGCTGCCGTCCCGGTGTGCGTGCGCTTCGGCGAGGAGCAGGTAGCTCGCGGCGGTCCAGGTGTAGGCGCGGTCGCGCAGGCCCCTTCCGGTCAGGGCGTCGAAGTTCTCGGCGAAGCCATGGGCCTCGCACAGGGCGCGGAAACGGGCGCTGATCTCGTCCGCCGGCCGGTGGTGCCCGGCACGGCGCAGACCGTCCTCGATGAGGACCGTGGCCGGTGCCCAGATGGGGCCGCGCCAGTAGCCGTCGGAGAGGTAGTGCGGCGAGGTGGTGACTTCCGTGGCCAGCCCGTACGGGGTCAGGTGGGCCTCGATCCGGGCGGCCAGCACACCGCTGACTTCCTCCGGCAGATGCTCGCCCAGCACGATGGGCATCAGGTCGAGGAGGCCGGCGCTGTCCCAGGTGTCGCCGCTGTCGACGCCCTGGGCGACGAACCGGTCACCGTTCCACAGCTCTTCGAGCATCGCGGCCTGGGTCGTCTCGGCGGCCCGCGTCCACCGGCGGGCGTCGTCGGGTCTGTCCAACCGCGTCGCCAGGTCGGCGAGTTCGCGGAGCTGGAGGACGAGGAAGGCGGCCAGGTCGGCGGTGACGACGACGCGTTCGGGGTCGAAGGTGGTGGCGTTGTCCCAGCCGCTGTCGTTGCCGTGCTGGTAGTGGGGCAGCGCGGCGCCGGGGGCGCGGCGTGCGGTGAGCCAGAAGTCCGTCCAGCGCTCCAGCCTGTCGTACGTCTCGGCCAGTTCGGCCCGGCCCGGCGGGGTGGTCAGGCGACGGCGCAGGTGGCCGAACGCCCAGCCGTGGATGGGCGGTTTGACGAAGTTGCGCAGGACCTCGGAGTGGGTGACCGAGTCGGGCAGTGCCCCGGTCTCGTCCTGGTGGTCGAAGGGCAGGTGGAACTGGTCCCGGGCGAGTTCGGGGTGGCCGGGGGCCAGGGCCAGGGCGTTGAAGCAGTGGTCCCAGCTCCAGACCTTGTCCATCCAGTGCTTGGACATGAGGACGGCGGCCCGGGTGACCAGACCGACCGGGCGTACCGTCGCGGACCACAGGACGTACGCGGCGAGTTCGGCGGCCGGGGTCGCGGCCGAGCGCCAGGGGGCGACCCTGTCGACGAAGTCCGCGAAGGAGTTGCGCGCGGCCTCGACGACCTTGCCGAAGGTCACCGCCGAGGCGTACGGCGGGCGGGCGGTGTCGATTTCCTCGACCGCGATCTCCCAGGGCACCTCGGCGTCCGTGCCGGCGGCGACGGTGAGGCCGCGGTCGGCGTCGCCCAGGGCCTGGGCGCCGACGGCGTCGGCCGTGCCGGAGAGCACGGTGACGCGGTAGCGGCGACCGGTCTCGTACGACGTGAAGACGTACGCGTCGGCGGCCGCGTCGCGGAAGAAGTAGGTGCCGCTGAACGGGGTCAGCGTCCGGGCCGCCGCACTGACACGCAACGGCATCCCCGTACCGCGCAGCCGTACGGTGTCCGGCGACTCGTAGGCGAGGTCCACGCGGCCGCTCGCGCCGACCCAGCTCAGCAGGCCCGGGCCGGCCTCCACACGGGTCTCGGCCCGCTCGCCCGTCCCGGCATCGAGCGGCATGAGGCGCAGGACGGCGTGCATGCCGTTCTGGTGCGAGACCAGGTGGAGGTCCTCGGCGCGGGTCTTCTCCGCCACCACGGGGGAGATGCCGAACCAGGATCCGTAGGTGCTGAAGGGGATGTCGTCGACGGAGAAGTCCGGGCCGGGGCGGTCGGCGGTCATGACAGCGTCACTCGTTTCTCGGGCAGGGGTGGCCGACCGTCCGGCGGGCGAACGGACGGTGGTCCGTGGGGGCGAGGCGGAAGGGGTCAGTCCTTGACCGCGCCGGCGGTCACACCGGCGGCGACATAGCGCTGGGCGAGGACGAGGATGACCGCGGCGGGCAGCGAGGCCACGACGGCGGTGGCCATGATCGCGTTCCACTCCTGGTTGTTGTTGCCTATGTAGTGGTAGATGCCGAGGGTGATCGGCTCGTGGGCGCCGCCGTTGACGAGCGTGCCCGCGAAGACGAAGTCGGACCAGGACCACAGGAACGCGAACAGGGAGACCGTGACGACGGCGTTGCGGCTCATCGGCAGGACGATCGACCAGAAGGTGCGCAGCGGCCCGGCGCCGTCCGTCTTCGCGGCCTGGAGGAGTTCGCCGGGGATGCCGGACATGAACGCGGTGAAGATCAGGACCGCGAAGGGGACGGCCAGGGTGGAGTCGGCGACGATGAGGCCGGGGACGGACTGGAGCAGGCCGAGCTGGAGGTAGATGGCGTAGAAGCCCATCGCCAAGATGATGCCGGGGATCATCTGGGCGGCCAGGAGGAGGAAGTTGAGCACACCGCCGCCGCGGGGGCGCAGCTTGGCCAGGGCGTAGCCGGCGGGGGCGGACAGGGCCACGGTGAGGACGACCGTGCCCAGGCCGATGACGAGGCTCGTGCCGAGATACGGCAACTGCTCGTCGAGGACCGTGCGGTAGCCCGCGAGGGTGCCGTGGACGGGGAACAGGTCCGGTGGGCTCTTGCGCATGTCCTGGTCGCGGGTGAACGACACGTTCAGCATCCAGTAGACAGGGAAGAGCATGATCCCGGTCAGCAGGACACCGACGGCCGTCTTCCCCCACGTACGCTTGCCGCTTCGGTTCATGACAGCGCCTGCTTTCTCTGCACCCGGACGTACACCAGGCCGAAGACCAGGGCGGCGACCACGAGCAGGTTGCCGACGGCCGCGCCCGGGCCGAAGGCGGGCACGAGGTTGCCGAAGCCGAGCTGGTAGGACCAGGTGGCGAAGGTCGTGGACGAGTCCGCCGGGCCGCCCTTGGTCATGATCCAGATGATGTCGAACACCTTGAGCGTGTAGACGAGGCCCAGCAGAAGGGTGATGGCGGACACCGGGCGCAGCAGCGGGAAGGTGATGCTCCAGAACCGCCGCCAGGCACCCGCCCCGTCGAGGGCTGCGGCCTCGTACAGCGCGGCCGGAACGGACTGGAGGCCGCTGTAGAGCACGACCAGGTTGAACGGGACGCCGATCCAGATGTTCGCGATGATCACCGAGGTCAGCGACCAGGACGGCGAGGTCAGCCAGTTGACCTGGTCGACGCCGACGGCGCCCAGCAGGGCGTTGACGACACCGGATTCGCTGTTGAGCATCCACGACCAGGTGGAGGCCGACACGATCAGCGGCAGCAGCCAGGGCACCAGGAAGAGCGCGCGCAGGGTCGCCGACAGCCGGAAGTGCTGGTTGAAGAAGACCGCCAGGGCCAGACCGATGACGTACTGGAAGACCAGGCACACGGCGGTGAACACCACGGTGTGCAGCAGGGCCGGGGCGAACGTCGGGTCGTCGAAGACGGTCCGGTAGTTCTCCACGCCCGTGAACGGCGCGTCGCCCTGGACGAAGGAACGGACCGTGTAGTTGCGCAGGCTCAGGTCGATGTTGCGGTAGAGCGGATAGGCGTAGAAGAGGACGAGGTAGAGGGTCACCGGGGCGAGGAACGCCCAGGCGGCGAACTGCTGGGAGCCGGGGCGGCGCCGTGCCCGGGGCGGTGTGGTGGGGCCCGCACCGCTGTGGCCCGGTGTGGGCCGGCGGTGCGGCACTTCGGTCGTGTGACTCATCAACGGGCCCTGGGGTGCGCTCACTTGACGGCGGACTGGGCGGCGCTCAGCGCGTCCTTCGGGGACGTCGAGCCGCTGAGGGCGGACTGGACGGCCTTCCACATCTGCTCCGAGATCTTGGGGTACTTGGTGCCCAGCTCGTCACTGGTGCGTCCCTTGGCCGCCTTGACCGCGTCGACCCACGGCTTCAGCTCGGCGTTCGCCGCGACCTGCTTGTCCTGGACCTCGCTGGTCGGGGCCACGTAGGACAGGGTGGTGTCGGTGTCGTAGAGGTTGTCGGTGCTGGTCAGACAGGTGACCAGCTTCTGCGAGGTGGCGTATCGGCCGGTGTCGCCCTGGACCGGGACGGTGACGAACTCGCCGCCGGTCGGGGCCGAGGCGTTGCCTCCGTCGGCGCCGGGGATGGGCAGGACGCCGTAGTCGAAGCCCGCCTTCTCGGCGTTGGCGAGCTGCCAGGTGCCGTTCTCGGCGAAGGCGTAGTCGCCGCTCGCGAACTCCTGCCAGCTGGTGGTCTGGGTGTTGTTGATGACCGAGTTGGGCGCGTAGCCCTTGTCGAGCCAGTCCTTCCACAGGGACAGCGCGGAGACGCCCTGCGCGGAGTCGAGTTCGGTGAGCTTCGCGCCGGATCCCCAGAACCACGGCAGGAACTGGAAGCTGCCCTCCTCGGTGCCGATCGCGGAGAACGTGACGCCCTTCTTGCCCGCCTTCTTCACCTTCTGAAGCGCCGCCGTCAGCGACTTCCAGTCCTTGACGGAGGCTATGTCGACGCCGGCTTCCTTCAGCACCTCCTTGTTGTAATAGAGGGCAAGAGTGTTGGCGCCGATCGGTGTGCCGTACGTCTTCGCGTCCGACTGGCCGGCCGCGAGCAGGTTGGGGTCCACCTTGGAGGTGTCCAGCTTGTTGTCGTCGGTCGTGGTGAGCACGCCCGCCTCGGCCAGGGTCGACACCACCGGGTTGTCGACGATGAGGACGTCCGCCGAGTTGTCCTGCTGCGCGGCCAGCAGCGCCTTGTTGGACAGGTCGCTGGTGTCGAAGGCGGTCCGCTTGATCTTGACGCCGGCCTCGGTGCCGCAGGAGTCCAGCAGCTTCGCCCAGGCCGAGCCCTTGTCGAACTGCGGGTACGGGTCCCAGATGGTGTACGTACCGCTGTCCGCCGCGTTCGCCCCGCTGCCACCGGAGCCGGAACCACAGGCGGTGGCGGTGGTGGCGACGGCCAGGGCGGTGAGGGCCGCGGCGGTCAGACGGCGCTGTCTGGAGGAGCTGTTCATTGCCAGGGTTCCTTTGTTTTGGGCATGCCGGTGCCGAGGACACGGGGGCGAGGGCACCGGGCGAGGGCACGAGCGAGGGAAAGAGGGCACGACGAACGGCGCTGCGGAGCGGTTCGAACGAGCGGTGAAGTGAAGTGAGTTGAGGAGAACTACGCGGGTGCGGTCAGGGCGCAGTACCGGTCCCGGCGGGCCCGGTGCTGGCTCGCAGGGAGATCGGCGGCACGAGGAGGTGGTGCCGGGGCGGTCCGTCGGGCTGGTCGAGCCGCTCCATCAGGAGTTCGACGGCGCGCCGGCCCATCTCCTCCGCCGGCACGTCCGCCGCGGTGAGCTGCGGGGTCACCGTCTCCGCCCAGCGGCTGGCGACGACCCCGGTCACGGAGAAGTCGCGCGGCACATGGCGGCCCGCCACGGCGAGCCCCCGGTAGAGGCCGCCGAGGGCCGCCTCGTTCAGCGTGACCAGGGCCGTGGTGGCCGGGTCGTCGTGCAGGATGCGTTCCACACAGGCCTGGCCCGAGGCGGCGTCGTCCCCACAGCAGTACGTCCGCACCGTCAGCCCGCGCTCGGCCGCGGCCTTGGTGAAACCGTCCAGGCCGCGGTGCGCGGACTCGTACCCCGCCCGCAGTAGCTGCTCGGGCCGGTTGACGAAGGCGACCCGGCGGTGGCCGAGGTCCGCCAGATGGTGGACGCACGCCGCCGCCAGGGCGGTGTGGTCCAGGCCCACCCACCAGCTGCCCTCCTGATGGGCGGTGCGGCCGATGGCTACGGAGGGGAAGTCCAGGGCGGCCAGGTGATCGACCCGGTCGTCCTCCAGTCTGATCTCCATCAGGATCGCGCCGTCGACGCGCCGCTCCCCCAGCAGCCGCTGGAAGGAACGGTCGCTGTCGACGCCGCTGGGCGAGAGCAGCACGTCGTAGTCGTAGGCCGCGGCGGCCTCCACCACACTGCCGATGAAGTCCAGCTGCATGCCGGTGTAGTGGTTGCCGGCCGGCGGGAAGACCAGGCCGATCGTGCTGGTCCGCCCGTTGGCCAGGGCACGGGCACTGGCACTGGGCCGGTAGCCCAGCTCGTCGACGACCTGCTGGATCTTGCGTCGGGTGTCCTCCGAGACCGGGCGTTTGCCGCTCAGCGCGTAGGACACGGTGCTCCGCGAGACACCGGCCCGCCGGGCGATCTCACCGATGTTCACGGGACTCCTTCGTCGAACCGGTTCGAACGCGGACCGTTGTCGAACCGGTTCGCGTGAAGTGAAGGTAGGAACCGCCCGGGCGCCTGTCAACACCTCGGGCCGTACTTCCACGTCCGGGCAATTCACCCGGTAGAACCTTGCGCGAGAGGGATTGATGCCCGGGAGTCCCGGTGCTAGCTTCGCGAACCGGTTCGATGAAGTGATCCTTCCGACGACCGCGAGCCCGTCCCGCGCCTTCCCCGGAATGCCGGGCCCGCCCTACCCGCTGCACGACGAGATCCCGCACCTCAGCGGCTCGGACGATCGAACCGGTTCGACGGACTCGACAGACGGTTCGACAGATGCCGCCCCGACCCAGCACCCGTTACTCGAGGATTGAGGACGCAATCCATGCCATCCGCTGAAAGACCCGCCCGGCGCCGAGCCCCGGCCGCCATGGCCGTCGCTCTCGGCGCGGGCCTGCTGACCGCACCAGCCGTCCCCGCGCAGGCAGCCGACGCGCCCCAGCCCGCCGCCCGCTACACCTTCGACGAGGACGACCTCACGTCCGGCAGGATCACCGACAGCTCCGGCAACGGCCTGACGGCGACCCTGGTGAACGGCTCCACCGCCCAGTCCGTCGACGGCACGGGCGGCGGCAAGGCCCTGTCCCTGCCCGGCGGGGCGCCCACCTCCGACGGCGCGTACGTCCGTCTGCCCCGGGAGGTCGTCGGCGACGCGACCGACCTGACGGTCTCGGCCCGTGTGAAGTGGAGCGGCGACAAGTCGTCCTGGCAGCGAATCTTCGATCTGGGCACCAACACCACCAAGTACCTCTTCAGCACCCCGTACAACGGCGGCGGCCTGTTCCAGACCTCCGTGACCACCGGCGGAGGCGGCGCGGAGGCACAGGTCCGCGGCTATGCGGCGCTTCCCGCGAACGAGTGGCGGACGGTCACCGTCACCCTCGACACCACGGCCGGCAAGCTCACCACCTACCTCGACGGCGTGGCGGTCTCCTCCGCCGCGACCGGCATCAAGGCCAAGGAGCTGCTGGACGGCTCGGCCACGGCGGCCGGCTACATCGGCAAGTCCTTCTGGCCGGACCCGCTGCTCAAGGGGGCGATCGACGACTTCACCGTGTGGCACGCGGCGCTGAACGCCGAGCAGGTGGCCGGTACGGTCGGGGCCATGCCCACGGTCCAGGACCTCTCGAAGACGTCCTTCGAGGTGCGTACGACGACGGGTACCGCCCCGTCCCTCCCCACCGCCGTCCGGTCCTCCTTCTCGGACGGCTACGACCGTGACCTGCCGATCACCTGGGACGCCGTACCGTCCGACAGGTACGCCCGGCCGGGCACCTTCACGGTGTCGGGCACGGCGGCCGGACGCGCCGTGAAGGCCACGGTCACGGTGGTCCGCGAGGGGCAGCTCACCGTCGACCTCGGCTCGGACACCGGCGCCTTCCACGGCGGCGCGTCCGGCACCCTCTACGGCCTGTACGGACCGGACGTCCCCACCAACAACCTCATCGAGGGCATGGGTCTGCGCACGGTCTCCACCAAGGCGCAGGACGGACCGCAGCACCCAGGTGCCGACGCGCTGGAGGTGGTGAAACCGCTGGCGGACTCCACCGACGGCGATGTGTACATCTACATGACCGACATCCACCGCGGCTTCCCGTACCAGTGGCCGGGCGACACCCCGGCGCAGAAGCTCAAGCTCTACCAGGAGAAGCTGGCCAAGCAGGTCGACCAGGTCCTGCAACTGCCTGAGCAGTACCAGGACAACATCGTCTTCGTGCCGTTCAACGAGCCCGAAGGCAACATGTTCGGCACCGGCGAGTGGAGCTACAACAAGATCAGCTGGCTCAACGACCCCGACGACTTCTTCGCCGCCTGGGACGACGCCTACAAGCTCATCAAGGGGAAGATGCCTAGCGCCCGCATCGCCGGCCCCAACACCAGCGTCCTCTACGACCAGGTCAAGGGCTTCCTCACCCACACCCTCGCCGCCGGCACCCTCCCGGACGTCATCACCTGGCACGAGCTGAGCCACCCGGAGGCGGTGCGCGAGAGCGTCGCCAAGTACCGGGCGTGGGAGAAGGAGCTGTTCAAGGGCACCGAGCGTGAGGGCACCCAACTCCCCATCAACATCAACGAGTACGCCTTCAACTACCACACCTCCGTCCCCGGCCAGATGATCCAGTGGGTGTCCGCGATCGAGGAGTCCAAGGTTGACGCCGACATCGCCTACTGGAACATCGACGGCAACCTCTCCGACTCGGCGGTGCAGTCGAACCGCGGCAACGGCCAGTGGTGGCTGCTGAACTCGTACGCCTCGATGAGCGGGCACACGGTGCGGGTGTCCCCGCCGTTCCCCGGCGAGAACTACACCATGCAGGGCGTCGCCACGCTGGACGCCAAGAAGCGGCAGGCCCGGCTGATCTTCGGCGGGTCCGACGGCAAGGGCCACATCACCTTCGCGGGCGTCCCGAAGAACGTCTTCGGGGACGGCGTGCACGCCTGGGTCCGCGAGATCGAGTGGAGCGGGCAGGTCGGCGACAACTCCGGCCCGAAGCTGCTGACGGAGACGAACCTGAAGGTCGGTGACGACGGCGAGGTAGTCGTCGACTTCGGCGACGGCGGGCTGCCGACGCTGAAGGAGTCCTCGGCGTACGAGATCGTCCTCAGCCCGGCAGGAAAGGCGAGGAGCACGCAGTCCCCGCCGGCGCGCTGGCAGGGGTCGTACGAGGCGGAGGACGCCGCCCACACCGGGTCCGGCTACTCGAAGAACGGCCCGGAGGGGTCGCCGCGCGATGTGTCGAAGTTCTACACCTCCGGCGGCTACGACGTCGGCGGCCTGCGCGCCGGCTCGGACGTCACGCTCGACTTCACCGTCGACGTGCCCGAGGACGGCACCTACGACCTGAGCGTCTTCGCCAACTCCCTCAACACCTTCGACAAGGTGAAGGAACAAGGTCCCACCAACGTCTTCCTGCGCGTGGACGGCAAGGCGGACAGCGAGCAGGAGCTGCATCTGCCGCTCGGCTACAAGTGGGTGGTGTGGGACCACACCGACACCAAGGTCCAGCTCACCAAGGGCAAGCACACCCTCACGCTCGCCGCGAAGAGCCTCGACGGCAAGCGCGCCACCAAGGGCGACGCCATCGTCGACCGCCTCATGCTCTCCCTGCCGGAGGCTTCGGCCGCCACCCAGGTGTACGAGGGCGAGCTGGCCTGGCTGGACGGGGACGCGCGGCCCGTCTACGACCTGCCGAAGCAGGCCGCAGTCCCCGCCACCGGCTCGGGCGCGGTCCGGCTCCCGAAGGACGGGACCGCCACGTTCTGGGTCTACTCGCCCGCCGACCGCGAGGCCACCCTCAAGGTCGACACCCTCGGTGGCACGGGCGCCCGACTCGCCGTCAACGGGCACGACGTCCTGCGCCTGTCGCAGGGGAAGCGCAGCGTGGCAGTCTCCCTGTCGGGTGGCGTCAACAAGGTGACGCTGACCGGGGGTTCGTCCGCCACCCTCGTCGATCGCCTCACGGTCACACCCACCGAGGGCGCGCTCCCGACACGTACGTATGAGGCACGGGACGCCGAGCTCGTGGGCTCGGCCACGCTCACCCCGCTGTCCCTGGCGACCGACGGAACGGCGATCACCGGCATCGGCGGCGCCCCGGGCAACGACAACACGGCGACGTTCACCGTCTCCGCCGACCGCGCCGGCCTGTACGCGCTGCGCATCCGCTACTCCAACCCCGAGCAGTCCGAAGCCACCCACTACAACCCGGACCCGCTCGCGCGCCACGCCGACATCACCGTCAACGGCGGTGAGATACGGCGCGTCGGCTTCCCGCACAGCTTCCACCAGAACAACTTCTGGGAGCTGACCGTCCCGGTCCAGCTCAGGAAGGGGCAGAACACGATCGTCTTGCGCTCCGAGGAACTGCCGAACTTCGACGGCACCACCTACGCCTCGGACACCTTCCCCGGCGTGCTGCTCCGCTCCCGCAACGCGCCGCTGATCGACCGGATCACGGTCGCGCCCTACGCGCGGGAGGTGCGATGAGGTGAACACCACCGGCGGCGACCCGCCGCCGGTGCCCCAAGCGGGCGCCCGGGTCCGTCACGATCGGCGGATCCGGGCATTGCAGGGTCGGGACCGGCCCGTCCGGCCCGGGAACACGGCATGATCATGGGATGAAGGGCGTGGCGGACCGGACGGGCGGTGGGGACGTGGGTGAGCAGGCGGAGATCTCGTCGCCGAAAGAGGCGGCGGACAACGCGCTGGTGCTGGCGTTCGGGCGGCTGCAGGGGGCCGCGAACAGGCTGGAGTACATCCTGGGGCGGGCCCTGGAGCGGGAGTGCGGCATCAGCCACCTGATGTTCGAGGTGCTGCTGATCCTCGGGCGGACCGGTGGACCGGGGATGCCGATGCGGGCCATCGCCCAGGAGCAGGTGCTGACCACAGGCGGTGTGACACGTCTCGTGGACCGGATGGAGGCGGCCGGACTGGTCGAGCGGGCCGAGGACCCCGGCGACCGGCGCGGGCGACTGGTGCGTCTGACCCCGTTGGGCGAGGAGACCACCGTGCGCGCGTCCCGGCTGCACGTGGAGAACATCCGCCGCTACTTCCTGGCGCCGCTGCCTCCCGAGGACCGAGAGCGGTTCGCCGAGAACCTGCGCCTCCTCAGTCACTCGGCCCGGAACGAGCTGCCTCGCCTGCCCTGAGGCGCTCCTCGGGCTGCGGCTGATCGGCAGCGCTGGTGCACTGAGCAAAACGGACAGAGGTGTGGTCACGGTCACACGAACAAGGAAATATCTGACTCATCAGTTACTGTTCTGTCAGATGAATCGCTCGCATCCGGCGGGCGCCGTGCCGAGGATCTCCATGCAGCTCGTCTACGTCTTCGATGCCTACTGCGGCTGGTCGCACGGGTTCTCCGGCACCCTGCGCGAGGTCGCCTCCCGCCACCCGGAGCTGCCGGTGGTGGTGGTCTCCGGCGGCCTGTTCACCGGGACCCGTCGGCTGCCGATCGGTGAGTTCGGCTACGTCCAGGGCGCGAACGCCAAGATCGCCGAACAGACCGGCGCCGAGTTCGGCGACGCGTACGAGCGGCTGATCGCCGACGGGTCGTTCGTGATGGACTCCGAGGACGCCGCGCGGGGAGTCGCCGCCCTGCGGCAGATCGCCCCGGATCGTGCGGCCGAGCTGGTCATGGCCATGCAGCGGGCCTTCTACGTCGACGGCCTGAGCCTCTCCGAGCCCGCGACCTACCGGAAGCTCGCCGAGCGGGCCGGGCTGGACGCCGACGCCGTGGTCACCGCCTTCGAAGCCCCCGAGGCGCGGGCGACAGCACGGGCCGACTTCCACCTCGGGGCCGAACTGGGCGTCACCGGCTTCCCCACCCTCCTCGCCGTCGACGGCGACCGTGTCACCCCCCTGGCCTACGGCCACGCCACCGCCGACGAGGTCGACGCGCGGCTCGCGGCCGTACTCACCCCCTGAACCTCTCCCCCGCCCCCACCCACCACGTCCCGTCAAGGAGCCACCGATGAGCACCCTGTCCTTCAAGGTCCTGGACCTGGACTTCCCGGCAGGCAGCAAGAACAAGACCGCCACCCTCGTCACCGGCGAGAACGAGGCCCTGCTCGTGGACGCCGCCTTCACCCGCGCCGACGGCCACCGCCTGGCCGCCGAGATCCTCGACTCCGGCAGGACGCTGACGACGGTCTTCATCAGCCACGGCGACCCCGACTTCTACTTCGGCGCCGAGGTCATCGCCGACGCCTTCCCCGGCGCGCGGTTCGTCGCCACCCCGCAGACGATCGAGCACATCCAGCACTCCTACGAGGGCAAGCTCAAGGCATGGGCGCCCCTGGGCCAGAACCTGCCCACCCGCCTGGTCGACCTCGAGCCGCTGACCGGCGACCTCACCCTCGAGGGCCACCTCTTCGAGCTCAAGGGCGGTCCGGCCGCGCTGCCCGACCGTCACTACCTGTGGCAGGCCGAGCAGCGCGCGCTCCTCGGCGGCGTTCTGCTCTTCCAGCAGGAGCACGTCTGGGTCGCCGACACCGCCACCCCCGCCGACCGCGCCGCCTGGATCGACCTGCTCGACGAGATGGCCGCCCTCCAGCCGGAGCTGGTCGTCCCCGGCCACCGCCTGCCCGATGCCCCCGCCGACGCCTCCGCGATCACCGCGACCCGTGACTACCTCGTCGCCTTCGAGGAGGAGCTCGGCAAGGCCGCCGACGGTGCCGCCCTGACGGACGCCCTCGTCAAGCGCTACCCGGGCAACGGCATGGTGATCGCCGCGCAGATCGGCGCGAAGGTCGCCAAGGGCGAGATGAAGTGGGGCTGACCTCCGTGGCGCACGAAAGCACCGACTTCGCGACCTCCACCGCACCCGCCGACGTCGTACGCCGCCAGTACCTGGCCTCGGCCAACCGTGACCTGGCAGCCCTGCGCGCCACTCTCGCCCCCGACGTCGAGTGGACGGAGATGGCCGGCTTCCCCCTCGCCGGCACCTATCGCACCCCCGACGGCGTCACCAGCAACGTCATGGAGAAGCTCGGCCAGGACTGGGACGACTGGATCGCCCACGACGACACCTATGTCACCGAGGGCGAGAACGTCGTCGTCCTCGCCCGGTACACCGCGACCAACAAGGCGACCGGCAAGGCGATCGACGTCCGCGTCGCCCACCACTTCACCGTCCGCGGCGGGCTGATCGTCCGCTTCGAGCAGTTCGTCGACACGGCCCTCGTCCGCGAGGCCATGGCCGACTGAATCAACTCCCGCCCGACGCAAGGCAGTTCGCTGCTCGGCGGGAGATCGCAGGGCACCAGGTCGCCACCGCCGGGAATCACCGCACCCCACCCGCTGTTGTCCAGGGCAGCAGCCCCTGCCCGCATCCCAAGGAGGCCGAGCGTGTACGGCGACCCGGCGACAGTCCGCAAGATCCTCACCGAGCTCGGTGACACCTGGGCGATCGTGGGTCTGTCCACGAACGAGCGGCGTGCGGCGTACGGGGTCGCCGACGTCCTCCAGCGCTACGGCAAGCGCATCGTGCCCGTGCACCCGAAGGCGGAGACGGTCCACGGGGAGCAGGGATATCCCTCTTTGGACGCGATCCCCTTCGAGGTCGACGTCGTCGACGTGTTCGTCAACAGCGACCTCGCCGGTGCCGTCGCCGACGAGGCCGCGGCCATCGGCGCCAAGGCCGTCTGGTTCCAGCTCGGCGTCATCGACGAGGCCGCGTACGACCGCACCCGCGCCGCCGGCGTCGAGATGGTGATGGACCGCTGCCCGGCGATCGAGATTCCGCGCCTGGGCTGACCGGGCGGCGGCGATAAGTCGATTCCCGCCGATGCACCGAGCCACCCCGGAGCCCTCCCCTCCCCACGTCAGCCGCCCCATAATGCTCGGGTGACTTCCACCTCCCCCCACACCAACTCCGGTGCCCCGCAAGGCTTCCCGGTCGTCATCGTCGGCGCCGGACCGGCCGGTCTCACCATCGGCAACATCCTGCGGGCGGCGTCCGTCGACTGTCTGGTCCTGGAGACCGAGACACGCCAGTTCATCGAGCAGCGGCCGCGGGCGGGAGTCCTGGAGGAGTGGGCCGTACACGGACTCCAGCGGCGGGGCCTGGCGGACACCTTGCTGGAGCGGGCGCAGCGGCACACCGAGTGCGAGTTCCGGTTCGCCGGGGAGCGCTACCGGTTCGAGTACGGGGAGCTCACGGGGGTTCATCACTGGGTCTACCCCCAGCAGTTCCTGGTGACGGACCTGGTGCGCGAGTACGCGGACGTGCGCGGCGGCGCCATACGCTTCGGTGTGCGGGACGTGGAGCTGCACGACCTCGACACCGACCGGCCTTCGGTGTCGTACATCTGCCCGGAGACGGGTCGACGGGAGGTCGTGCACTGTGACTTCGTGGCGGGTTGCGACGGGGCGCGTGGGGTGACGCGCGCCGCGCTGCCGGCCGACCGGGCCCACATCTCCCGCAGTGACTACGGCATCGGCTGGCTGGCGCTGCTCGCCGAGGCGCCGCCGTCCGCCGACTGTGTGCTGTTCGGCATGCATCCGAACGGGTTCGCCGGGCACATGCCGCGCAGCGCCGAGGTGACCCGCTACTACCTCGAGTGCCCGCCCGGCGACGACCCGGAGAACTGGTCGCACGACAGGGTCTGGACGGAGCTGCAGCAGCGGCTCGGGGCGAACGGCGCGCCGCCGCTGACCGAGGGGCGGCTGATCGAGAAGCGCGTCCTCGACATGCACAACTACGTGGTCGAGCCCATGGTGTTCGGCCGCCTCTTCCTGGCCGGCGACGCCGCTCACCTGACCGCCCCCATCGCCGCCAAGGGCATGAACCTCGCCCTGCACGACGCCTTCCTGCTGGGCGACGGACTCGTCGCGTACGTCACGAAGGGCGACGGCACCGGCCTGGACGGCTACTCGGCGGCCTGCCTGGGCCGGGTGTGGGACTACCAGGAGTTCTCCCACTGGCTCTCCGAGGTCTACCACGGCACGTCATCGGGCGACCCGTACCGCGCGGGCACCACCCTGGCCCGCCTCCGCCGCATCTTCGGCTCCCCGACGGCGGCCAGAGCGTTCGCGGAGCAGTATCTGGGCAAGAACGCCGACTACTGACACGCCTCCACTGATTGCACCTTTACTGACTACGCCTCGGGACCGAGGTCGCCCTCGACGACGGTCCGGGTGATCGGAGGGCGGTCCCAGAGGGCGAGGATGTCGTTGGCGAGTTCCACGATCGGGAGTGGGTGCCGATCGCCGTGCACTTCGATGGCGGCGGCCGACAGACTCCGTGGGACGGCTCCGGCATCGAGGAGAACCCGCCACTCCTGCGGCCCGAGCTCCAGGAATTCGAGCCCGGTCAGCTTGGCGATCTCCAGCGGGTCGGCGAGCGTGCCCGGGTAGGCGGTGAGGGTACGCAGGCGGGGCAGGCCGGTGACGGGCGCGAGGCTGAGCGGTTCGCCCTCCCACACGCCGATGGACAGGACCTCCAACTCCGGGTGGGCGGCGGCCCGGACACTCGGCAGGCTCGCCCTGTTGACCCTGGCCACGGCCGGCAGCTCGTCCCCGCGGCGGCCGGTGTACCAGTCCTCGCGTCGGTTCAGCACGAGGTCGGTGAGCGACTCCGCGAGCAGGTGGGCGCCGATGTTCTCCTCGTGGTCGAGAACGATGATCTGCCCCGTGTGTCCGTGCGAACCCGGGGTCAGGTCGACTGCGATCCGGTCCCCGCCGCCCGTGTCACCGAAGACGATCCAGCCGGGCGAGCCGACCACCCCTTGCACCGCGGCGTCGGGCGCGGTCACGACCGCCTCCATCGCCGCGAACCGCCAGGGGCAGGGACGGCTCGGCGCGTCGGCGACGTACAGGCCGTCCAGGGAGAACAGCTCGCAGCCGACCGCGTCGTAAACGCGCTCCGCCGTCTCGTAGTCGCCCCAGTCCTCCCACCGCGCCCGCGTCACCCGGTAGAGCGCCTTGAGCTCGTCGGGCAACGCGACGCCGAGGCGCGCCTGGGCGGCGGCGATCTCCGCCTCGGTCGCGCCGATGGCATCGGGGATCCGCTCGCGCAGCGTCCGCTCCAGCGCGGCCGGGTCCGCGGACGGCGCCGGCACCGCCCCGGGCACGGGTTCGGGCAGGCGGCGCCAAGGTTCGGGAACGGCGTCCTCGACCAGGACGAGCGAACCCGGGTGCGGGCCGCCGATGCCGGGCTCCACAGCGCTGCTCGGACCGAGCAGGTGGAGTACGGTCCGCCCGGCCGGGGAGATCTCCGCCACGAACGAGTACCCGTCGACGCCGGCCTCCGCGAGCGCGCTGCGCACCCGCTCCGCCGCATCGAACTCGTCCTGGTGGTCCTCGACTTGAGCGGCCTGCCCGGGCCGCGGACGTCGGCGCTGGAGCGGCAGACTCCACCCGTACTGGTCGATTCGGCCCGCCACGTGGCCGCCCGGGGCGGCAAGGCTCTCCGCGTTGCTCTCCCGCAGGAGCCGCAGTACCGGCTCCCAGGTCGCGAAGTCATGTATCGAGGGCAACGGTGGCCTCCGGTCGTTCCGTTGGGCGTGGCGGAGCCGATTATCACCGAGGCCGGCCATCGGTCAGTCGTGCAGGGGCCGGTCGCTGAGCCGGTGGTCCGCCACGTTCAGCGCCTCGTCGACGAGGCGGCGCAGATGACCGTCGCGCAGGGAGTAGATCACTCGGCGTCCCTCCTTGCGGGTGTTCACCAGCCCCGCGAGACGCAGCCGCGCCAGGTGCTGGCTGACGGCAGGCCGGGCCGCGCCGCAGGCCTCGGTGAGTGTCGTGACGTCGGTCTCCCCTGCCGTCAGGGCATGCAGCAGCGTGAGGCGGGTGCGGTCGCCGAGCAGGGCCAGGAGTTCGGCGGCGAGCGCGAACTGTTCCTCGCCCGGGGTGCGCGGGTGCGCATCGTGCGCAGGTGATAGGTGCATGCGTGCGCTCATACGCACATAATGGCCTCGTGGGCGGTCACACGTCCACTCCCACGCACGAGAAGGGGATCGCTGTGAGCGACGGTCACGCGCACGGGCACCACGCCCACCACGACGATCACGGGCACTCGCACGAGCACCATGACGATCACGGGCAGACACACGACCACCACGAGCACCCACACCGGCACCCACACGGGCACAGGCACGGGCACCCGCACACCACCCACACCCCGTCACCCCTCCGCCACCGCCTCGCCCACCTCCTCAAACCCCACTCCCACGAGACGGCCGACAAGCTCGACTCCGCCCTGGAGTCCTCGGCCCGCGGCATGCGTGCGCTGTGGGTCTCGCTGGCGGTGCTCGGCGTGACGGCGCTCGCTCAGGCGGTCGTGGTGGTCGCCTCCGGTTCGGTGGCGCTGCTCGGCGACACGGTGCACAACACGGCGGACGCGCTGACCGCCGTACCGCTCGGGATCGCCTTCATACTGGGCCGGCGCGCGGCGACGCGTCGCTTCACGTACGGCTACGGGCGGGCCGAGGACCTCGCGGGCATCGTCATCGTGCTGACGATCGCCGCGTCCGCGGCCTTCGCGGCGTGGACGGCCGTCGACCGCCTCCTCGATCCGCGGCCGGTGGAGCAGATACCGGCCGTCGCCGTGGCCGCGGTCGTCGGGTTCGCGGGCAACGAGTGGGTGGCCCGCTACCGGATCCGGGTCGGCCGGGCGATCGGCTCGGCCGCGCTCGTCGCGGACGGACTGCATGCCCGTACGGACGGATTCACCTCACTGGCCGTCCTGTTGAGCGCGGGCGGCGCGGCGCTGGGCTGGCAACTCGCGGACCCGATCGTGGGGTTGGCGATCACGGCCGCGATCGTGCTGGTGCTGCGGGACGCGGCGCGCGAGGTGTTCCGGCGGGTGATGGACGCCGTGGACCCGGCCCTCGTGGACCGGGCCGAGCAGGCGCTGCGGGAGGTCGCGGGCGTACGCGAGGTCGGCGAGCTGCGGCTGCGCTGGATCGGGCACCGGCTGCGCGCCGAGGTGGCGGTCGTCGTGGACGGCGAGGCGACGGTACGGCAGGCGCACGCCATCGCGGTCGACGCCGAACACGCCCTGCTGCATGCCGTGCCCCGGCTCACCGCGGCCCTCGTCCACGCCGACCCGGCACCGGCGCCGGGCGAGGCGGATCCGCATCTCGCCCTGGCGCACCACACCGCGGCCTGAACTCAGGCGACGCCGAGCCCCTCCAGTACGACCGCCCCCGGCAGCTCGGCGAACGCCTTGCCCGGCACCAGCAGTTTGCCGCGCCGGCGCCCGCTGCCGACCAGGACGTACGGGAGGTCGACGACGGCCGAGTCCACCAGTACCGGCCAGCCCTCGGGCAGTCCGATCGGGGTGATGCCGCCGTACTCCATGCCGGTCTCGCCGGTCGCCGTGTCCATCGAGGCGAACGACGCCTTGCGGGCGCCGAGTTGGCGGCGTACGACGCCGTTCACGTCGACCCGGGTGGTGGAGAGCACCACGCACGCGGCCAGCGTCGTCTCGCCGCCGCGCTTGCCCGCGACGACGACGCAGTTCGCGGACTGCTCGAGCAGTTCCTGCCCGTAGTGCTCCACGAAGACGGCGGTGTCGGCCCACTGCGGGTCGGTCTCGACATAGACGAGCTGGTCGGCGGGGACGCTGCCGCTCCAGTGGCGTACGGCGTCGGCGACCGGGCGGGTGAGTTCGTCGAGGCAGTCGGGGGCCGGGGTGGCGTTGTCGAAGTGTCCGATGGGTGCGTCCATGAGCGCACGCTAACAGCACCTGACCGGCCCTCGACCGGGCATCTCAGCGGACGGGCGGCACCGACACCGCGAGCACCCACTCCGTCGGGGCGTCGCTCTGATTGCCGTACGTGTGCGGGGCGTTGGCCTCGAAGGTGGCGCTCGCACCGGCCGGGACGCGGTACTGCTCGCCCTCGACGGTGAGGGTCAGCTCGCCCGCCGTGACGTGGACGATCTCGAAGGTGCCGACGGGGTGCGGGTCCGAGCTGCTGCTCTCGCCCGGCATCAGCCGCCACTCCCACATCTCCAGCGGGCCCGGCGCCTCGGTGCCCGCGAGGAGCCGGCTGTAGCTACCCGCGTCGGTGTGCCAGAGCCGTACCACCTGGTCGGCCGAGACGACGCGCACCTTCGGGCCCTGCTCGTAGTCCAGCAGGGTGGTGATGCTGATCCCGAGCGCGTCGCCGATCTTGATCACCGTGCCGAGGCTCGGGTTGGTGCGCGCCTGCTCGATCTGGATGAGCATGCCGCGGCTGACGCCGGCCCTGGCCGCGAGCACGTCCAGGGTGAAGCCGCGCACCGCCCGCCAGTGCTTGACGTTGCGCGCCAGGGACTGGGTCAGCAGGTCGAGGTCCGCCACATTCCGTCCATCGTTCCGGAGCCAAAAGAGAGGTCAAGAGAGGGGCCAAAACTAGGGTCAAATATTCTGGATGACAGGGTCCAGTTCACTGCACTACGGTGAGGTGCACCCCATCGTGCACCGAACTGTACTGCGAGGCATCCGTGACAGCACTCTTCGCCCTGGCCACCAGCCTGCTGTGGGGGCTGGCCGACTTCGGCGGCGGACTGCTGACCCGGCGCACCCCGGCGCTCACGGTGGTGGTGGTCTCGCAGGCGATCGCCGCGGCCGTGCTCGGCGTGATCGTGGTGGCCACCGGCGGC
This sequence comes from Streptomyces cyaneus, assembly GCF_004028635.1. GTDB lineage: Bacteria > Actinomycetota > Actinomycetes > Streptomycetales > Streptomycetaceae > Streptomyces > Streptomyces cyaneus. The sequence goes on from NZ_RQJW01000003.1 coordinate 1,398,554, forward strand.
TGGAGTGAGGCCGGTGACCAGTTGTGGTTCGCGGTCGCCGCCGGCGTGGTGGGCCCGGTCGCCCTGCTCTGCTTCTACAAGGCGCTCGCACTGGGCCCGATGGGCGTGGTCTCCCCGCTCGGCACGGTGGGAGTGGCGGTCCCGGTCGGCGTGGGCCTCTTCGTCGGAGAGCGGCCCGGCCTGATGCAGGTCGCGGGGATCGCGGTCGCCGTGCTCGGCGTCGTGCTGGCGGGCGGACCGCAGCTGCGGGGCGCGCCGGTACAGCGGCAGGCCATCCTGCTCACGCTGGTCGCGGCGTTCGGCTTCGGCACGGTGTTCGCGCTGATCGCGGAGGCGTCGACCACCATCACCGGCCTGTTCCTCGCGCTCTTCGTCCAGCGCGTGGTGAACGTCGCGGCGGGCGGCCTCGCGCTGTACGTCTCCGTGCGGCGGGGCGGCACCGCTCTCCCGGACGGCGGCTTCCCCTGGCGCACGCTGCCGGCGCTCGCCTTCGTCGGCCTCGCCGATGTCGCGGCGAACGGCACCTATGTGGTCGCCGCCCACCACGGCCCGGTCACCGTGGCCGCCGTACTCGCCTCGCTCTACCCGGTGGTGACCGCCCTGGCCGCGCGCGGCATCCTCAGGGAGCGATTGCAGGCGGTGCAGGCCGCGGGTGCGGGGCTCGCACTGGTCGGCACTGTGCTGCTGGCGACCGGCTGACTCAGGACTCCGCGTCCACCTGGGCCAGTCGAGCAGCCGCTTCCTCGTCCAGCTCGGCCAGCTTCGCCGCCGTCTCCTCGTCCAGCTCGGCCAGCGCCTGCAGCTGCTCGGGGGTGACTCCGTCGGGGATCGGAACCGGCGCAGGGGTCCGCAGCGGCGGCTGCCAGCCGTCGTCGGGCGTCCAGCGCCGTACGACACGGGCGGGCGCCCCCGCCACGACCGCGTGATCGGGCACCACGCCCCGGACCACCGCACCGGCCGCGACCACCACGTTCCGCCCGATCCGCGCGCCGGGCAGGATCACGGCCCCGGTGCCGATCCAGCACCCCGGGCCGATCTCGACCGGTTCCATCCGCGGCCACTGCTTGCCGATGGGCTCGTGGGGATCGTCGTAGGAGTGGTTCGTGGATGTGACGTAGACGTACGGCCCGAAGTAGCAGTCGCTGCCGATGGTGACCGTCGTGTCGGCGATGACATGGCTGCCGCGGCCCAGCACGACGCCGTCCCCGATGCGCAGGATCGGCTCCGGGCCGAGGTCGAGGTCGGGCATCAGACCGGCGGTCAGCGTCACCTGCTCGCCGACGATGCAGTGGGAGCCGAGGTGGATCCAGGGTTCGCCGAAGACGGTACCGAGCGGGAAGGCGAGGCGAGTGGCTTCGCCGATCGAGCCGAAGTGGAATCGGCCGGGGTTTTCGGCGGTCACCGAACCCGTGCGCTGCGCCCAGGCCCAGCCCGCGTGGACGGCGCGCTGCGTGAGGCTGCGCCGCCAGGACGAGAACGTGTTCTTGCGCTTGAGCACCCGCTTACCGTACTGAGCGTTCGGCTCCCTCATGCGGTCGAGGGCCTGTGATCTTCGCCCCACCGGGTGTCGTACGGTTCGTCTACGACGTCGGCGGCAAGGAGAGGGCAATGACGCACAAGGCGCTGGTCATGGGTATCGGGGGCAGGGAACCGAAGATCGACGAGGCTGCGTTCGTGGCGCCGACGTCGTCGGTGATCGGGGACGTGACGCTTCAGGCGGGGGCCAGTGTCTGGTACGGCGCGGTGGTCCGGGGTGACGTGGAACGGATCTCCGTCGGGGCCCAGTCCAATATCCAGGACAACTGCACGCTGCATGCCGACCCCGGGTTCCCGGTGACCATCGGGGAGAGGGTGTCGGTCGGTCACAATGCCGTGGTGCATGGGGCGACTGTCGGGGACGACTGCCTCATCGGGATGGGGGCGACTGTGCTGAACGGTGCCGTGATCGGTGCCGGGTCTCTGGTGGCCGCGCAGGCGTTGGTGCCGCAGGGGATGCAGGTGCCGCCCGGGTCGCTTGTGGCGGGGGTGCCGGCGAAGGTCAGGCGGCCTCTGAGCGAGGAAGAGCAGCAGGGCGTCACCCTCAACGGAACCATGTATGCCGAGTTGGCGAAGGCTCATCGGGAAGAGCACGGGGAGTAAGGCTGTGTGCGGTCTGCGGGCCGCATGTGGCTGGTCGCGCAGTTCCCCGCGCCCCTTGAGGGCGCCTCAGTCCCCGGCAGGAACAGGTTCCGGTTCCGGCTGTGCGGGCTGCGCCTTCTTCGCCTTGCGCTTGATGATCAGCATCGATGTCAGGCCGATCAGGACCGCCGCGACCAGGCCCAGCCACGAGAAGCGCTTCAGCCAGGACTCGGCGACCACTCCTACGTAGTAGATGACCGCGGTCGTGCCGCCCGCCCAGAGGATGCCGCCGAAGACGTTGGCGATGAGGAACTTCCAGTACGGCATCCGCAGGACGCCCGCGAGGGGGCCGGCGAAGATGCGCAGGAGGGCGACGAAGCGGCCGAAGAAGACGGCCCACATGCCCCACTTCTGGAAGGAGCGCTCGGCCGTGGCGATGTGGCCTTCGCTGAAGTGCTTGGGGAATTTCCCGCCCAGCCAGGCCAGGAGTGGGCGGCCGCCCTTGCGGCCGATGGCGTAGCCGATGGAGTCGCCGATGATCGCGCCCGCGGTCGCGCAGGCGCCGAGTACGAAGGGGTTGATCTCACCGTGCTGTGAGGCGAGCAGCGCCGAGGAGACCAGGATGATCTCGCCGGGCAGCGGGATGCCCAGGCTTTCCAGGCCGATGACCACGCCGACCAGCAGATAGATGGCGAGCGGGGGCACCGTTTCGAGCCATTCCTGGACGTGCAACGCCGCTTCCTCCCATGTACTGAACGCTGTGTTCCCGGCGCACGCTCGGCTGTGAGCGTGCGCCGGGGAAGCCTACCCGCTCTGTGTGACGGTCTCCGAGTCCCAGAGGTTGCACTGGTGCTCACCGTGAGCAGTGCTGCTCGGCACGTTCCCGCCGGCGGACACTGTGCGCAGTGTCAGCACCGTCCCCGGCCGGGTCGGCATCGTGGGCTGGCCGGCGGCCCGCGGCACCCCGTCCCGGACGAAGGAGCCCCAGTACTGGATCATCTGCCGCGACAGCGTCCGCTGCTCGGCGTTCAGCGGTGACTGAAGGCCGAAGTGCTTGAAGAGGTACTGCACCTCGTTGACGTGGGTCGCGCCGAAGTCGAAGTCGGTGCCGAGGTTGCGCAGGGAGGCGAAGGGCGGGGAGGTGCGGTCGGCGAACTCGTACGCGTAGACCTTGCCTCGTCCGGCGAGCGCGCCGTCGAGGCGGAGGGCCGGGCAGGCGAACAACTGATCGCCCTGAGCCGTGGCGTACGCGATGGTCGGGGAGGGGTACGACGGCAGGGGGTAGCGCGCGAGCGCCTCGTCGCCGTAGTCCGTGCGCATGACCGTGGGGTACTGGTCGGCGGTGAGCGGGGTGCCGTTCAGGTCGAAACGGGCGAAGGCGAACAGCCGTCCCTCGTCCTGGTTGGCCCCGTTCATGACCGGCACGCCGGCTGCGGCCCCCTGTGCGAAGGCCTCCTGCGGCTGCCTCGGCAGGAAGGCGCCGCCGGTCACCGGCCCCCAGTCGAAGGCGCCCTGGGCGGCCAGGATCTCGGCGGCCGGCTTGGCGCGCAGACAGGCCAGGTCGGCACAGCCGAGCTGCTGCGCGAAGGCGGCACCCTGCGCCACGGCCGTCTCGTGCGTACGCGCAGCGCAGTCGTCGTACGCCCCGCTCTGGATGATCCCCGCCCGGAACAACCCCTTGGCCTTCGGCGAGGCCAGCTGGGTGCAGACCGAGCGGCCGCCCGCCGACTCGCCGGCGATGGTCACGCGGCCGGGGTCGCCGCCGAAAGGGTCGATATTGGCGCGCACCCAGCGCAGTGCTGCCTGCTGGTCGAGCATGCCGAAGTTGCCGGAGACCCTGTCGGGTGCCTCGCCGTCGAGGCCTGCCGTCGCGAGGAAGCCCATCGCGCCGAGGCGGTAGTTGACGGTCACGACGACAGTGCCGGTCTGCCGTGCGAAGGTGTCCGGGACGACGTCCTGACCGGCCCCGGCGGTCAGGCCCCCGCCGTGGAACCAGACCAGTACGGCCCGGCGTGCGGCGCCTTCGGGGACATACACATTGAGGCCGAGACAGTCCTCGGTGTGGCTGGGCTGCTCATAGCCGGGGTCCCAACTCGCGCTCTGCACACACTTGTTGCCGAATTCCCCTGTCGTACGCACTCCCTGCCAGGGCCGGACCGGCCGCGGCTCCTTCCAGCGGAGCTTTCCGACGGGCGGCTCGGCGTAGGGGATGCCGAGGAACTGCCGTCCCTCGGCGGTGGTTTCGCCTCTCACCCAGCCCGCTTCGGTGCGGACGACAGGGGGGTCGGCGGCCTGCGCGGGTACGGGAGTGATGAGCGCGGCCGCGAGGGCCAACAGTGCGACGGACATACGACGTATCACCGGTCCACCTCCAGCTGCTGTATGCGGCGGGAAAACTATGAGCGCCGGTGACTCGTGTCAATGAAGTGAACGAGAAACGGCTGAATGGCGCCAAGAGTCGAAGGAGGGGCCACCCCGGCGGAGTGGCCCCTGAGCTCCATGACTAGTGGAGGGCGGAATCGGCCGTCGTCACAACGGTGCCGACGACGGCGGACACGGGGGCCGACGCTTCGGCCGGAAGGGTCACGACGACATCGACCGGGGTGGCGGGCTCGGCCCGGCCACCGGAGTGAGAGCCGGAATCGGAGCCGGAGCCAGAGCCGGAATCGGAGCCGAAATCGTCCTGGACGTAGCGCGTCTCGTATCGCGGCTCCGGATCCTCCTGCGGGGAGTCGGCCTCGGGTCGCTCGGGAGCGTCGGCGTCCGGGGAGTCGGACTCGGGCTCTACGGGCGGGCCACCCTCCCCCTTCTCGTCCCGCTTCCCCTCCTTCGCCCCGGGCTCGGCCTTGCGTACGTCCGCCAGGCCGCCGTCGAGCATCCAGCGCTGCGCCTCGGAACCGTCCCGTTCGGTGACGACCACGCGCTCGCCCTTGCCGCACGCGACCGCCAGCCCTTCGGACCGGCGCAGCAGGAGCTCCCCGTGGACGGTGAGGTCGTAGCTCACCTCGCCGGCGTGTGCGAGGCAGTTCGCCAGGACGACCGTGCCCGTGTCGGGGTCGGAGTCGAGGCAGAGGGTGGGGACGGCGGCGCTGCGCAGGAGACCGTTGTCCTGGTACGACCACTGCTGCGACGCGGCGGACGAGCACGACGCCAGCTCGGCTCGGGTGCCGCTGCGGACCTTGCCGTCGCGGAGGTCGAGGCACAGGCCGCGGTCGAGGTTGCGGAGCCTGCCCTGGGCGATCGCGACGGGTTCCTCGGCCGAGGCGGCCGACGGTGACCCGCCGGAGGAGGGCGAGGGCGGGGAGACGGCGCCGGGGTGGACGGTCTGACCGCTGGGCGCGCCCCAGGTGGCCCCCGGGTCCGGCGCCCCGTTCTCCTCGGACCAGCCCTTGACGGTGAGCACGGTCACGAGCAGGGCCAGGGAGGTCACAGCGACGCCCACCGCGACGGCCTTCGCGCGTCCGCGCGGCGGGGCGGGAGGCGCCGGGCGGTGCCGTCCGCCCCGGCGCGGGCGGGCGTCCGGCGCCGATCCGGAGCCGCCTCGCCCGGGCCTGGAGTCGAGATAGCGCCGGGCGCCCCAGCCGAGCACGGTTTCGGCGAGGAGCACTTCGAGGCCGCCCTCGAAATGGCTGAGCTGTTCTGCGGCGTGGCGGCAGTAACGGCACTCCGTCAGATGCTGCTGGACATCGGGCAGCAGGCCGCCGCCCCGGCGAATGGGGACGTCGAGGAGACGGTTGTAGTAGCGGCATTCCCGGGTGGGCGCGAGTTCGCGGTGGGCGCGGACACAACCCTGCCGGAATTGCTCCCGCACTCCCTCCAGCGCCGCCGACGCGGTGCCCGCGTCCACTCCCAGCAGACCGGCGGGTATGGTTATCGGTTCCGCCTCGACCTCGGTGTGCCACAGGAGGCATTGCGAGGCCCCCGACAGAGCCCGAAATGCACGCTCGGCGATTTGCCGCCTTTCGGGCGTCACGGACCGTGCGGCGCGCAGCCCGCGCCCTCCGGTCGGTTTGCCGAGTTCCGGCAACAGGGCGGAAATTCCGTCGTCGGCGGCCCACTCCCTGACCAGGTCCCGTACGGCGGCGAGGAGTTGGGGGCGCAGCGCGCCGGCGGCCGGCCTGCCGAGCACGCGATGGAAGGCCGCGGCGGCCACCATGGAGGCCGAACTTGCCGTGGACGCCAGGCAGATGGCCGCGTAGTCGTACGTAGCGCGCCAGTGCCGGGCCATCAGCAGGGGGACGGTGTGGGGATCCGTCCCGGCCCGTCCCGGACTCGCGAGGAGATCGCGGTCGGACTCTCCGGGGCTCACCCCGGGCCGGGGCGGGTACGGCGGTCGTGGGGGGTAGGGGGATTGCACTGAACCATTTCCTTCCCAGCCGCAGGACGGCATGCGGAATACACGTCCGTCGGAAAAGCAGGTGCCTGATTGGTGCATACCTGGGCCGCGTCACCTAAGGACCGGCTATCGGGTCGCTCACTTTCGCACAAGCAACGCACAAGAAACAAGAAGTCCGAGTGACCAACATTCAAAAACCGGCGAATTCCGAAGGGTTACCGGCGGTATCAGCACCAGCTTTCGATACCGCCACCGAACAGGGCGCCAAGTTGTGTGCAGCCAAAGACCATCGGTCCACGGAATCTTCAACTCCGCATGCTGCACAGCAAGCTCCGAGGTTTCTCTCGGCGTGCTCTCATCCCCGTGCACCAGCATGAGCCGCATGATCGTCCCCCACACGACACCCACCCCTGATTCGGACGGCGCGCCCCGTGCCACCCGGACGGTCCGCAAGGCGGTCGTCCCGGCCGCGGGCCTCGGCACCCGGTTTCTGCCCGCGACGAAGGCGACGCCCAAGGAGATGCTGCCGGTCGTCGACAAGCCGGCCATCCAGTACGTCGTCGAGGAGGCCGCGGCGGCCGGGCTCGACGACGTGCTGATGATCACCGGCCGGCACAAGCGGGCCATCGAGGACCACTTCGACAACGCCTTCGAGCTGGAGCAGGCACTCACCGCCAAGGGCGACACAGTACGGCTGGACGCGGTGCGCGACCCGGCCCGGCTCGGCGACATCCACCACATCCGCCAGGGCGACCCGCTCGGCCTCGGCCACGCGGTGCTGTGCGCCCGTCATCACGTCGGCGACCAGCCGTTCGCCGTTCTCCTGGGCGACGACCTCATCGACCCGCGCGAGACCCTGCTCAGCCGGATGCTGGAGGTCCGCGACCAGTACGGGGGCAGCGTGGTCGCACTCATGGAGGTCCCGCCGGAACAGATCCACCTCTACGGCTGCGCGGCCGTCGAACCGTCCGGCGAGGACGGCGTGGTCCGCGTCACCGGCCTGGTGGAGAAGCCGTCGCGCGAGAACGCGCCGAGCCGCTACGCGGTCATCGGCCGCTATGTCCTCGACCCGGCCGTCTTCGGTGTCCTGGAGCGCACCCCGCCCGGCCGCGGCGGCGAGATCCAGCTCACTGACGCCCTCCAGGAACTGGCGACGGGCGGAACGGTTCACGGAGTCGTCTTCGACGGGCTGCGCTACGACACCGGCGACAGGGCGGACTATCTGCGCACGGTGGTACGGCTGGCGTGCGCCCGGGACGACCTGGGGCCGGAGTTCGTGGCCTGGCTTAAGGAGTTCGTGGCAGGACTGGAGGAGGACGGCGGGCAGGAGCGCAACCGGCTCGCCGCTTGAGAGCTCGCGGCACCAAAGACAAAGGGGCCCCACACACGGGGCCCCTTCTTGCTGCCGGACGACCGGCTCAGCCGTACGGCTGGCTCAGCCGTTCGGCCGCAGGGTCCAGACGACGGTCATCTCCCCGGTCACAGCCCCGTCGCCGCGCTGGATCTCGATCGCCACGGGGAACTCGGGCCGCTCCCCCGCGTCCAGCTCCGCGACGACCTCGGCGGCCGGGCGGCCCAGCGTCGCGGTGGCGGTGACGGCGCCCATGGCGAGCTTCTTGTAGGAGATCTCGGCCCGCACGGCGAGCGGCACGGCGCGCGAGAGCTGGTCGCCGAACGCGGCCAGCACGATCGCGCCACTGGCGGACTCGCCGAGCGTGAACATCGCGCCGGCGTGCGGCCCGCCCACGTGGTTGTGGTACTCGCCCTGGTCCGGCAGAGCCACCACGGCCTTGTCCGGCGTGGTCTCCAGGAACTCGAGGTTCAGGGTCCGGGCCATCGGCACGGTGGCGGCGAGCATCTCGCCGATCGACATCTGGTCTGCGCTCATGGCGGTCATGTTACCCGCGGGTAGGGTGCGGGAACAGGCCTGTGTGACGAGCGTCGTATCACTACCGGTCGAGCCACCGGTCGAGCCGGACCACCCGCGAGCCGGAGTGCTGCGCCCGGCCCGTGACCTGCAATTCGTTTGGCAGATCGAGGTCCGGACGGCGATAGTCGCCCGGTGACCTCCGCCCCCGAGCACCTCCGCCGTTCCCGCCGCCCCTCCTGGGCGGGCCGCAACTACAGCCTGCTGACCGCCTCGGCGTTCGTCACGAACCTCGGCAGTCACGGTGCGCTGATCGCCGCGGCGTTCGCGGTGCTGGAGGCGGGCGGCGACGGCGGCGACGTGGGTCTGGTGGCCGCCTCCCGCACCCTGCCCCTGGTGCTCTTCCTACTGATCGGCGGCGCCGTCGCGGACCGCCTCCCCCGACACCGGGTGATGGTCGCGGCCAACGCCCTCAACTGCCTCTCCCAGGCCGCCTTCGCCATGCTCATCCTCGGCGGGGAAGCGCAGCTGTGGCAGATGATGCTGCTCACCGCCCTCGGCGGCACCGGCCAGGCCTTCTTCAGCCCGGCGGCCGAGGGCATGCTGCTGTCGTCGGTCCAGGGGGAGCAGGCGAGCCGGGCGTTCGCGGTGTTCCGGATGGCGATGCAGGGGGCGGCGGTGGGCGGTGCCGCGCTCGGCGGTGCGATGGTGGCCGCGATCGGGCCGGGCTGGGTGCTGGCGGCGGACGCGGCGGCTTTCGCGGTCGCCGGGTCCCTGCGGGCTTTCCTCGACGTGAGTCACATTCCGCGGCGCACGCAGGGCGGCGGCATGCTCGCCGATCTCCGGGACGGCTGGCGGGAGTTCGCCGGGCGGCCGTGGCTGTGGGGCATCGTCGTCCAGTTCTCCATCGCGAACGCGGTCGTCGGCGCCGCCGACGCGGTCTACGGCCCGCTGGTCGCCCGGGACCATCTGGGCGGGGCGGGTCCGTGGGGCGTCGCCCTCGGTTTCTTCGGGGCGGGCACGGTCGCGGGGGCCCTGCTCATGACCCGTTGGAAGCCGCGGCGCCTGCTGCTCGCCGGCACCTTGTGCGTGTTCCCGCTCGCCCTCCCCTCCGCGGCGCTCGCCGTACCGGTGCCGATCACCGTGCTCTGCGCAGTGATGTTCCTGACCGGCGTGACGCTTGAGGTGTTCGGCGTCTCCTGGATGACCGCGCTCCATCAGGAGATACCGGAGGACAAGCTGTCCCGGGTCGCGGCGTACGACTGGTTCGGCTCGGTCGCCCTCGTCCCGCTGGCGACGGCCCTGGCGGGTCCGGCGGAGGCGGCGTTCGGGCGCACGTCGGCGCTGTGGGGCTGCGCCGCGCTGGTCGTGGTGGTCACGGCGGCGGTGCTGTGCGTACCGGACGTACGGAACCTACGACGTCGTACCAAGCAGGTGAGCGCCGGAACCCGGCTCGACTCAGCCGATGCTGAAAGCCCCGTCGGGGGGCTCGGGTGACGGTACGGCGTCCTCGTCCCGCACCGGCCGCGCGCCGCCGATGAACTGCCGCAGGGCGGGCCCGTGTTCGACGCGGGCCGGAAAGGCGTCGGAGGCGGTGAGCCGGGCCAGGGCGGGCGTGTCGAGGGGGTGGTGCGCGGCGACGAGCACCGCGTTTCCGAAGCGACGTCCTCGCAGCACGCCGGGCTCGGCGATCAGCACCAGTTCCTCGAACAGGGTGGCGTAGGTGGCGAGTTGGGAGCGCAGGAAGGTGAACGGCGCGGCATCGGCGAGGTTCGCCAGATACACGCCGCTCCCCCGCAGCACCCGCTCGACCTGACGCGCGTACTCGACCGACGTCAGATGCGCCGGCACCCGTGACCCGCCGAAGACATCGGCGACGAGCACGTCGGCCGAGTCGTCCGGGGCCGCCTCCAGCCAGTCCCGGGCGTCCCCGGCGTGCAACTGGATGCCGGCCCCGTCCGCAACCGGCAGATGCTCGACGACCAGTTCCGTCAGCCCTCGATCCGCCTCGACGACGTCCTGCCGCGAGCCGGGCCGGGTGGCCGCCACATACCGGGGCAGGGTGAGCGCCCCGCCCCCGAGGTGCAGCACGTCCAGCGCCTGCCCCGGCTCGGCGACGGTGTCGAGGACATGCCCGAGCCGCCGGGCGTACTCGAACTCCAAATACGTCGGCTCGTCGAGATCGACATACGACTGGGGCGCCCCGTCGACGGTGAGCAACCAGGCCCGCTTCCGATCGACGTCGGGCATCAGCTTGGCGGTGCCGTAGTCGACAGCGCGGGTGACAGGTATCGGATCGCTCACCTGCTCATTGTGCCGGGGAGCTCTCTACGAGGGGCACGGGAGCGCCCCTCAAGGGGCGCGGGGAACTGCGCGACCAGCCACGACGGCCCCGCAGTCCCCCACGCACCGCACCACCCTCACACGACGGCGGTCACGGTCCCCGCGCCCACGGTCCTGCCACCCTCACGGATGGCAAATCCGAGCCCGGGCTCCAAAGGCACCTCACGCCCCAGCTCAACGGTCATCGTGACCGTCTCCCCGGGCCGCGCGACAGCCACCTCACCAAGGTCGATGTCACCCACCACATCCGCCGTGCGGATGTAGAACTGCGGCCGATACCCCGTGGCGACCGGCGTCGTACGCCCACCCTCACGAGCCGAGAGCACATACACCTGCGCCGAGAACCGACTCCGAGGCACCACACTCCCCGGCGCCGCGACCACATGCCCCCGCCGCACGGCATCCCGCGGAACCCCCCGCAGCAGCAACGCCACGTTGTCCCCGGCCTGCGCCTCGTCCATAGGCTTGCCGAAGGTCTCCAGCCCTGTGACCACGGTCTCGACGTCGGCCCCGAGCACTTCGACCCGGTCTCCGACCCGCACGGTGCCCCGCTCGACAGCCCCGGTGACGACCGTCCCTCGCCCGGTGATGGTGAGCACGTTCTCCACGGGCAGCAGGAACGGCGCGTCCACATACCGCTCCGGCATCGGAACGTACGTGTCCACCGCGTCGAGCAGCGCCTCGATCGACGCCGTCCACTTCGGGTCCCCCTCCAGGGCCTTCAGCCCCGAGACCCGTACGACGGGCGCGGCGTCGCCGCCGTAGCCGTGCTCGCTGAGCAGGTCGCGGACCTCCAGCTCGACGAGGTCGATGAGCTCCTCGTCACCCGCGTCGGCCTTGTTGAGGGCGACGACGATGTGGTCGACGCCCACCTGCCGGGCGAGCAGCACGTGTTCGGCGGTCTGCGGCATGATCCCGTCGAGCGCGGAGACGACGAGGATCGCCCCGTCGAGCTGCGCGGCGCCGGTGACCATGTTCTTGACGTAGTCGGCGTGGCCCGGCATGTCGACGTGCGCGTAGTGCCGGGTGTCGGTCTCGTACTCGACGTGCGCGATGTTGATGGTGATGCCGCGCGCGGCCTCCTCCGGCGCCCGGTCGATGCGGTCGAAGGGGACGAACGTAGAGGATCCGCGCTCGGCGAGGACCTTGGTGATGGCGGCGGTCAACGTGGTCTTGCCGTGGTCGACATGGCCCATCGTGCCGATGTTCAGATGCGGTTTGGTGCGTACGTATGCCGTCTTGGACATGGCTGTACCTCGAAGTCTCTACAGAAGTCTCGGCGAAGGAGATGGGGACCCCAAGGACTTGCCGACCCTCCCCCTGCGGGGTCCGCCGGACTGTCCGGAGAGGGTCAGCTTCGGGCGCCGTCGACTGCGGCCAGGAAGACCGGAACGGCAGCCTTCGGAGCATCCGCGACTGCGGATGCTGCGAGGACGAAGGCGTGCCGGAACATGAGGTCGATCATCGTCGACGCTTTGCCCGACGTCGAATGGTTTTTCGCGGTACGGGACTTGCGGCACGGGACGTGCGGCACGGGGCTTCAGGCGCCGATGTTCTTCAGCGCCTCCCGCACCGACAGCGGCGCGAACCGCCCCCGCTCCCGCTCCAGAAAGGCCCGTACGGCGTCCGGGTCGCTCTTGGCGTACTCGCGCAGGCACCAGCCGATCGCCTTGCGGATGAAGAAGTCGGGGTGCCCGGACTGGCGCAGGCAGTAGGTGAAGAGGCGTTCGGCGTCGGTGCTTTCCTTGTAGCGCAGCTGGTGGAGAAGGGCCGTGCGAGCCACCCACAGGTCGTCGTCGACGATCCAGGCGTCCATGTCCGCGGTGAGCTTCGGGTCGGCCGCGACCAGCCCGCCGACGACGTGCGCGGCGAGCGCGTCGACGGTGTCCCACCAGGGGACTGTGGTGACGAGGTGCCGGGTCACCGGCAGGAAGCCGGAGGAACAGCGCCGCACGTGGCGGCGCAGATAGTCGACGGCGAAGTAGTGGTACTCGCGCTCGGGCAACTGCCAGCAGCGCAGCGCGATGGCGGTGCAGTCGGTCTCGTCGGGGCGCGCGGTGCCCTCGAGGACGGTGCGGGACAGGGCGCGGCGCTCGGGTGTGGGGATGCCGAGGAACGGGGCCACGTCCTTCATGTACGCCTGAGCGGTGGCGGCCCGCTCCGGGTCCGCCGCGGCGGCGTACGCGGCGGTGAGCCGCTCCAGGACCGAGTCGGCGAGAACGCTGCGGGGAACTTCCCACGTTCCCGCACCTGTGACGCGCATGAGACGAACCATACGGCGATCACACATCTTCGTCGGTTACTGTCGCCGAATGCTCGACGATGCCACCACCCGCTCTGGGGGCACCGCCACTGCCTCTCCCCGGGCCACCGCCACGCAACTCGCCGTCCCCGCGCCCATGCCGGCGCCCATACCCGCACCCGCGGGCTTCACCGCGCGCTGTTCGAGAGCGCTGCTCTCGCCGTGGTCGCGGCTGTCCCTGCTGGTGGTGCTGCTCGCGGCGGCCGCGTCGTCCGTGCTGCTCTTCGAACCGCAGAAGCTTCTGGCGAACGGCTGGCCGCCGCACGTCGAGGGCTCGGCCGCGGTGGTGCTGTTCGCCGTGGCGTACGGGCTGGTCACGGTGGCGTTCGTGCCGCGGCCGCTGCTGAACCTCGCGGCGGGCGCGCTCTTCGGCTCCGGGTGGGGCATCGGCGTGTCTCTGGCGGGCACGGTGCTGGGTGCCGGCATCTCCTTCGCGCTGGGCCGGCTGCTCGGCCAGGACGCGCTGCGCCCGCTGCTGCGGGGCCGGTGGCTGAAGGCGGCGGACGGCCAGTTCAGCCGGCACGGTTTCCGCTCGATGCTGGCGGTGCGACTGTTCCCCGGTGTGCCGTTCTGGGCCGCGAACTACGCCGCCGCCGTCTCCCGCATGGGCTACGTCCCGTTCCTGCTCGCGACGGCGCTCGGCTCGATCCCCAACACCGCCGCGTACGTGGTCGCGGGCGCCCGCGCCTCCGCACCGACGTCCCCCGCCTTCCTGATCGCGCTGGCCTGCATCGCCCTACCGGCACTGGCGGGCGTGGTAGTGGCCTGGCGCAAGCGCCACCACCTGCGGGGCCGCTGAACCGCGACGCCGATCCCGCAAACGGCTACACCGTCTCCAGGATCATCGCGTTGGCGAGGCCACCCGCCTCGCACATCGTCTGCAGGGCATAGCGCGCGCCGCGCTCGCGCATCGCATGCACCAGGGTCGTCGTCAGACGGGTCCCGCTCGCGCCGAGGGGGTGGCCGATGGCGATCGCACCGCCGTGCACATTGACCTTGGCGAGGTCGGCGCCGGTCTCCTGCCGCCAGGCCAGGACGACGCTGGAGAAGGCCTCGTTGACCTCGAACAGGTCGATGTCGTCGAGGCGCAGGTTCGCCCTGTGCAGCACCTTCTCGGTCGCCGGGACGACCCCGGTGAGCATGAGCAGCGGGTCGGATCCGGTGACGGCGAAGCTGTGCAGCCGGGCGAGCGGGCGCAGGCCGAGGCGGGCCGCCGTCTCACTTGAGGTGATGAGCACCGCGGAGGCGCCGTCGTTGACGGGGCTGGCGTTGCCCGCGGTGACGTTCCACTCGATCTGCGGGAAGCGCTCGGCGAAGGCCGGGTCGTAGTAGGCGGGCTTCAGACCGGCGAGGATCTCAGGGGAGCTGCCGGGTCGTACGCACTCGTCGCGCGAGACGCCGTCCAGGGGCGCGACCTCGGCATCGAAACGGCCCTGCTGCCAGGCCTCGGCCGCCTTCTGGTGCGAGGAGACGGCGAACGCGTCCATCTGCTCGCGTGTGATCGACCACTTGGCGGCGATGAGCTCGGCGCTGATGCCCTGCGGGACGAGGCCCTCCGGGTAGCGCTCGGCGATGCCGGGGCCGAAGGGGTCCTTGCCGGGCGGCACGTTCGACCACATCGGCACGCGGCTCATCGACTCGACGCCACAGGCGACGACCAGGTCGTACGCGCCCGAGATGACGCCCTGCGCGGCGAAGTGCACGGCCTGCTGGGAGGAGCCGCACTGGCGGTCCACGGTGGTCGCCGGGACCGTCTCCGGGAAGCCGGCCGACAGGGCGGCGTAGCGGGTGGTGTTCATGGCCTGCTCGCCGACCTGGTCGACGGTGCCGCCGATGACGTCGTCGATGAGCGCCGGGTCGACGCCGGAGCGCTCGACGAGGGTGCGCAGGGTGTGGGCGAGGAGTTCGACGGGGTGGATGTGCGCGAGGGAGCCGTTCGGCTTGCCCTTGCCTATCGGGGTGCGTACGGCTTCGACGATGACTGCGTCACGCATGGTGCGGGCCTCCGCGATTACCGGTGAGTAGGAAATTTGAACTCACCATAGCCCTGTGAGTTGGAAAATCAAACCCATTAAGTTGGAAACCCGAACCCTCCCCTAAACTGAGCGTCATGGCCGCCACCAAAGACCCGCGCCCCTGTTCCATCGCCGATGCCCTGACGCTCGTCGGCGAGAAGTACTCCCTGCTCGTCCTGCGCGAGGTGTGCCTCGGCAACGGCCGCTTCGACCAGCTCGTGCGCAACATCGGCGCCCCGCGCGACATCCTGGCCACCCGGCTGCGCCGTCTCGTCGAGGCCGGCATCCTGACCAAGCGCGCCTACAGCGAGCGCCCGCAGCGGTACGAGTACCGGCCCACACAGGCGGGGCTCGAGCTGGAGCCGGTCCTGATGACCCTCATGGCGTGGGGCGACCGCCACCTCCGCAAGGACGACGACCGCCCCATGGTGATCGAGCACATCTGCGGCAACGAACTGGTCCCGCTCGTGACCTGCCAGGCGTGCGGCGGCACAGTGGACCACGCGGACCTCACGGCGCACCCTCAGGCGCCCGGATGGACGGTGGCCGGTCCGTCGGCGGCGTGACCGGACCGACAGTCCCGTCCGACGCGAACGCCACCCCAGCCCCGCGCCTGCCCGAGCCCGCGTCTACCAGGGGTGCGTCTACCAGGGGTGCGTCTGCAGATACTTGGCGATCTCTTCCCGGTCCCAGGCCCCATCGGCCACGACGACCCGGTAGCGGCGGGTGAGGGTCTCGCCGGGTGCCAGCTCCAGCTCGTCGTGGAACGCCCAGGAGGGGGCCACGCCCGCGAAGGGCTCGTTCCGAACGAACCAGTGGGCCGGGTGGGCGCCTCGCTCACCGGCGTGGTCGTTCTCGGGGGCGTGCGCGAAGACGAGGGTCGCCTGACCGTCGGTGCCGTCGTGCTCACCGGAGTAGGCCAGCCAAGGCGCCTGCGCGCCCATCAAGCCGGGGCCCTCGGCGTCCGGGGCGATGATCCGGCCGCCCTGGAAGGCGCGCGGGCCACGCCAGAACAGGCCTGTGTAGCCGGCCATTTCGCGCCCGGCGGTGGTGGGGCTGCCGAACCGCAGCGGCTCGTCACGCCGGTTCGTCACGGCGCTCACCCAGGTCAGGGCCCACGACCCCGACTCCGCCTCGACGTCGTGCACCTCGACCCGGCGCTGCTCGTCGGCCCACACCTCACCACTGTGTGGCTGCCACGTCAGCCGCTCGGCGATGACGACACGGTCACCGTCCGCCGAGACCTCGTCGAACCCGATGTGCGCCATCGACCCGACCCGCTCGGGCAGTTCGAGGTACCCCTGCCCATGGACATAGGTGTTGCCGCCCCACAGGTTCGCCCCCGACAGATGCGAGGCCGTCAGCGACAGCCCCTTGTGCCACCGGTGGTCGTTGGGCCGATAGTCGGTGACGATGTCCCCGGCGAGGGTCCGCAGCGGGTGGACGTACGGCTTCGGGGCCTCCCAGGCTGCCTCCGGGCCGTAGACGTAGGCGAGCAGTTCGACGCCGGTGACCGGCTCGGTCACCGTGATGCGGTCGCCGTGCGCATGGACGATACGCAGCCCGGTCACGCGGCGACCTCCTCGCCGGAGGCGACCAGCTCACCGGAGGCGACCCGCTGACCGGAGGCGCCTTGATCCCCCAGGAGGGGCGCCCAGCCGGGCGCACCCCCGTGCATCGCCGTATAGAAGGGGTCGCCGGGCCCGATCTCCCCCGCCTTCACCGTCGCGTCCGTGAACGCCGACTTGTACAGCGCGGCGATCAGCTCCAGGCTCGTCCGCCCGTCCGCGCCGCTGCTGCGCGGCCGCTCCCCCGCGCGCATGCTCGCGACCAGTTCCCGCAGCTGCTCCAGATGCGAACTGGGCACGTCCGCGCCGAAGTCCTGCCACGCCCCGGCCTCGGCGTCCGGCACGTCCCGGGCCGGGGTGATGACCCAGTTGTCGTTGCGGTGGCCGTACAGGTGGGTGAGTTCGACGGTGGCCCGCTCGCAGTCGATGCGGATGCGGCTGACCTCGTCGGGGCTCAGCACGCTGTTCACGACGGTCGCCATCGCGCCGTTCGCGAACCGGACGAGCGCGGTCGAGACGTCCTCCGTCTCCACGTCGTGCACCAGGCGCCCCGCCATGGCCCGCACCTCGCTCCATGGGCCGAGCAGGTCGAGCAGCAGATCCATCTGATGGATCCCGTGCCCCATCGCGGGGCCGCCACCCTCGGTCTGCCAGCGGCCACGCCAGGGCACGGCGTAGTAGGCGGTGTCGCGGTACCACGTGGTCTGGCAGTGCGCGACGAGCGGCCGGCCCATGGCCTGCTCGGCGAGCAGGCTTCGTACGTGCCGGGTGCCCGAGCCGAAGCGGTGCTGGAAGACGATCGAGGCGTACGGGCCGCCGTCCTTGCCCTCCTCCGCCTCCACGGTGTCGAAATCGGCGAGGCTCGGCACCGGCGGCTTCTCGCACCACACCCAGGCACCGGCACGCAGCGCGGCGACGGTCTGGTCGCGGTGCAGGGTCGGCGGCGTGCAGATGATGACCAGGTCGGGCCGCTGCTCCTGGAGCATCAGGTCGAGATCGGTATAGGCGCGCGGCGCCCCAGCCCCAACCCAAGACCCTGCCCCAGCCCCTGCCTCAACCCCAACCCATGCCCCTGCCCCAGTGCCAAGCCCAGACCCAGCCGCGGCCCCAGCCGCAGTCGCCGCCGCGCAGTAGTCCTCGGCCGACTCCGCGGCGATGTCGACGGCGGCCACGATCTCCGTCTCGCCCTCCTCGGCGAGCCTGGCGAGCGCGGGCAGGTGGGAGTCGCGGGCGATGGCTCCGGTGCCGAGCACGGCGACCCTGATGCGGCGGCCGGCGAGCGGGGCGGTCTCGGATCTAGCCATGGACGTGATCAGACTCCTACGGGACACGGGCGCAGGCATCGACAGCAAGCGCTTTCAGCTCGCAGCAACGTAAGCGGCGGCCCCGGCGCAGGTCAACACCGGTATGGCCGGGATAGGCGAGCGCCCGCCCGGCCCCTGTGCCGGGGCTGTCATCGCGGGACGCTACGCTGCCCCTCGACACTCGCGATCTCTGCGCCGCCGACGCGGTGTCCCCGTCGCCCGTTGCCACGATCAGCACTTGGACTCCGTAACTTCATGTCTTGGTTTGAATCGCTCATCCTCGGACTCGTCCAGGGGCTGACCGAGTTCCTCCCCGTGTCCTCCAGCGCGCATCTGCGCCTGACCGCGGCGTTCTCGGGCTGGGAGGACCCCGGTGCGGCCTTCACGGCGATCACCCAGATCGGCACGGAGACCGCGGTACTGATCTATTTCCGCAAGGACATCGGGCGGATCATCTCGGCATGGGCGCGATCGCTGACCAACAAGGAGATGCGACAGGATCACGACGCGCAGATGGGCTGGCTGGTGATCGTCGGCTCGATCCCGATCGGTGTGCTCGGCCTCACGCTCAAGGACCAGATCGAGGGCCCCTTCCGCGACCTGCGCATCACGGCGACGATGCTGATCGTGGTCGGCATCATCATCGGCGTCGCCGACCGGCTGGCCGCGCGCGACGAGTCGGGGGGCCGGCACCGCGCCGCCAAGCAGCGCAAGGGCCTCGAGGACCTGAACGTCAAGGACGGCCTGATCTTCGGCCTGTGCCAGTCCGCGGCGCTCATCCCCGGAGTCTCCCGCTCCGGCGCCACCATCAGCGGCGGCCTCTTCATGGGGTACACACGCGAGTCCGCGGCCCGCTACTCCTTCCTCCTCGCGATCCCGGCGGTCCTCGCCTCCGGCCTCTTCGAGCTCAAGGACGCGTTGGAGAGCGACCACGTCTCCTGGGGCCCGACGATCTTCGCGACCGTGATCGCCTTCGCGACCGGCTACGCGGTCATCGCATGGTTCATGAAGTTCATCTCGACCAAGAGCTTCATGCCGTTCGTCTGGTACCGCATCGCGCTCGGCATAGTCATCATCGCCCTCGTGGCAACGGGCGCCCTCAGCCCGCACGCGGCGGAGTCGGCGGGCTGATCGAGTCCGGAGCCGTGGCCCTCACCCAACAGTTCGCCCGCGTGACCCCGGCGTACCTGGAGCGCTGCCGCACCTCGGCACGCGACTCACCGGGGGCGGCGCCCGGTTGGGAGCCGCCGTCCGACGATCTCCTCGACACGGACTGGGCAGTGTGGGGCCTCATTCGGTACTGCCGTACGCAGGGAACCGAAGCGGACCTGATCGCGCTGCTCGACAGGGCGGTCTCCGGGGACCCTGGCGGGGACATCGCCCGTGCCCTCGACGCCGTCGACATCGACGCCGTCCTCGCGGACCTGCCGGCCACCACCGAGGGCGCGGCCGCCGCTTGCGGGTTCGGGCGCGGATTCAACGGTGACGTGCGGGACTACCTGGTCGGACACTTCGCGGCGATGCGGGGGTGCTACGGCGGGGCAGCGCGACGCGGGCAGTGTGTCGTCGTTTGGACCGACTGAGCGTCCGGCCCGCTGACCGGCGAGTCAGTACGAGCACCCCACCGCGAAATCCGTGACCAATCACATACGTTGTGCGTAGCCGTCCGGTAGCGCACTGTCAGTCCTTGCCCCTAGGCTTGTCCGCATGTCCCCCCATTCCTTAGGCCCTGGTTCCGTGCGGTCTGCTGCCGAGGTGAACGAGGAGATACGCGCCCTGTGGCTGCGCGCGGGCGGCTCCCTGTCGGCACAGGAGCGCGCGGAGTACGAGCTGTTGGTGGTCGAATGGGCAGCCGCCATCCGCGGTGAGGTCATCGAGGCGGCGTGAGGCCCCCGGATCCTCCGGGACTGCCTGTCGCTGTCCCTGGCCGAGGACGTCGTCCTCGTCAAAGTGCGCTGCAGCAGGGCAAGGAGTTCCCGCCCCGCAGGCCAGCCCCACCGCCTTCGAACAGCTGCGACGATCACTGGTCACTCCGGGCTCGTAGATGAGCGAGGACCTCGTCCTCCACCGGATACGGCCGCTCCTGAGGCAACAGCTCGGCCGCACGCTCCAGTTCGCCCGCCCGCACGCGCGCGTGGATCTCCGTGGCAAGCGGTGTCACGTCCTGGATGCCGACGATCCACTCGTCCGCATACCGGGCGGCCGCCTCGCCGGTGAGCCCCAGTTGCAGGGATCGGTACGGCAAGGGATTGAGGTGCAGATCCCGCTCCGGATCCCACTGCACGCGCGCGGGTGCCGTCCTCAACTGCCGCTTCCAGGCGCCCTGGTCGCCGTGCAGGGCGGGGACGTGGTGCGAGAGGCACGCGTGGCGCAGTGCCCATGCGAAGCCCTCGCGGCTGATCTCGATGGCGAGGACGGTCTCCTGGCCCTCCTTCGTGGCCCAGCCGCAGCGGTACATCATCCACAGGAACGACGGCTTGACCCACGTCATGCGGTCGCGGCTCCAGGAGGCCGGAAAACGGCCGTCGCGGGCGGCGGCCCTGCCGATCTGGGGTCGGTAGGCCTGATAGACGGTCACCGTGGATTCGGTGTGGTGTGCGCGTATGCGGAACTTGGGCTCGGTCTGTTGGTTTTGGTCGTTCACGGGGACAGCCTCGCCCCCGGCCCCGCCGACATCCACCGAATATCGCCGCACGCCCTCTTGGCTCCGTCCACCTCATGCTCAACACTGAGCCGATGACGCAGCGTGTGGAGCTTGCGACCCTGAGGGACCGGCTCGCGGTCGACGAACTGATCACCGACTACGCGGTGGCCGTGGACGACGGCGACTGGACGGCGTACCGGAACCTCTTCGCCCCCGACGGGCGCGCGGACTACCGCTCGGCCGGTGGCATCGAGGGGGACGCCGGGCAGGTCGCCGCTTGGCTCGCGGACAGTATGCGGGTCTTCTCGATGCGGCAGCATCTCATCGTCAACCGCCGGGTGCGCTTCGGGGTCCTCGAGCAGGATGCCGGGGACACGGCCGGGGTCCAGGCCGACTACGTCAATCCGATGCGCTTCGCCGAGAACGGCGACGCCGTTGCCGCCCCCGATTTCGTGTGCGGCGGCCGGTACACCTTCGGGCTACTGCGGACGTACGACGGCTGGCGGCTGCGCGAGGTGGTCGTGCAGGAGAAGTGGCGCCGGATGCCCGGCCGGACCGCGCCGGCGGTGATCGACTGAGCGGAGGCCCACTGTCCGCTGTCAGTGCCTGCGAGCACACTGGAAGGACCCACAGGGCAGGGAGGCGCCGCATGAAGAGGATCGGCCACTGGCTCGCTTCGCCGTGGCGGCGCTCGGCCGCCGCCACGCTGGCCGGTGCGCTGCCCGTGCTCGCCTACCCGGAGCCGTCGCTGTGGTGGTTCGCGTACGTCGCCCTGGTCCCGTGGATCGCGCTGCTGCGCTCCGCGCCGACCGGAAAGCGGGCGCTTTACGACGGCTGGTGGGGCGGGTTCGGCTTCATGCTGGCGATGCACCACTGGCTGCTGCCGAACCTGCATGTGTTCACGTTCGTCATTGCCGCCCTGCTCGGCGCGCTGTGGGCCCCCTGGGGCGGGCTGGTGCGCCGCTTCCTCAGCGGGAATCCGTCCCCGCGACGGGTCGCCGCGTCCCTCGCCGTCCTGCCGTCGGGCTGGCTACTGATCGAGCTCGTCCGCTCCTGGCAGGGGCTCGGCGGGCCGTGGGGCGTGCTGGGCTCCAGTCAGTGGCAGGTGGAGCCCGCGCTGCGGCTGGCCTCGGTGGGCGGGGTGTGGCTGATCAGCTTCCTGGTGGTGGCCGTCAATGTCGCGGTCGCCGTGCTGGTGGTGCTGCGCAGGTGCCGGCTGCCGGCGGTGGCCGGGCTCCTCGCCACGGCCGTCGCCACCTCGGCCGCCTGGGTGTGGTCCCCACGCCCCGACGTCTCGGACCGGGTCCGGATCGCCGTCGTGCAGCCGGGCGTCATCCAGGGGGCGGGCAAGGCCGAACGGCGTTTCGACCGGGAGGAGCAGCTCACCCGCGAGCTGGCCGGCCAGGACGTCGACCTGGTCGTCTGGGGCGAGAGCAGCGTCGGCTACGACCTCGACGACCGGCCCGACTTCGCCCGGCGGCTCGCGGCACTGTCGCGCGAGACGGGGGCGAACATCCTGGTCAACGTGGACGCGCGGCGCTCCGACAAGCCCGGCATCTACAAGAGCTCGATCCTCGTGGGCCCGGACGGCCGTACCGGCGCCCGCTACGACAAGATGCGGCTGGTCCCCTTCGGGGAGTACATACCGCTCCGCTCGCTGCTCGGCTGGGCCACCTCCGTGGGCGAGGCGGCGGCCGAGGACCGCAGGCGTGGCACGGAGCAGGTCGTGATGGACGCCGGGCACGGGCTGCGGATCGGTCCGATGGTGTGCTTCGAGTCCGCGTTCGCCGACATGAGCCGCAATCTCGCCGAGGACGGCGCCGAAGTGCTGATCGCCCAGTCGGCGACCTCGACCTTCCAGCAGAGCTGGGCGCCCGAGCAGCACGCCTCGCTCGCCGCGCTGCGTGCCGCCGAGACCGGCCGGCCGATGGTGCACGCGACGCTGACCGGCGTCTCCGCCGTGTACGGCCCGAGCGGACAGCGCATAGGTTCCTGGCTGGGTACGGACAAGAGCACCAGCGCGGTCTACGCCGTGCCGCTGGCCGGTGGCACCACACCGTACGTCCGCTTCGGTGACTGGCCGGTCCAGGCGGCGCTGCTGGTCATCGTTGCCTGGGGTGCGAGCGAGGGCGTACGAACCCTGCGGCCGCGGCTCAGGCGCCCCGCTCCTGAACCGCACGTACAACCCGCTCGCACAGCTCATGGGTCGCCAGCGCGTCCCGGGCGCTGAGCACCTTGCCCGCGCGCACGGCATCGAGGAAGGCCAGCACCGCCTGCTCGATGCCGCGCTGCCGGGCCACCGGCACCCAGTCGCCGCGCCGCCGCACGGTCGGCTGACCCTTGTGGTCGATCACCTCGGCGAGATTGAGCACCTGACGCTTGGTGTCCTGCCCGGACACCTCCAGGACCTCCTCGGCCGAGCCGCTGAGCCGGTTCATCACTCCCAGCGCGGTGAAGCCGTCCCCGGCGAGCTGCAGCACGACGTGGTGCAGCAGCCCGCCCTCGACGCGGGCGCGCACGGTCACGTCGTCGACCGGGCCCGGCGCCAGGAAGCGCAGGGTGTCCACGACGTGGATGAAGTCGTCCAGGATCATCGAGCGCGGCTCTTCCGGCAGCCCGATCCTGTTCTTCTGCATCAGGATCAGCTCGCGCGGATGGTCGGCGCACTGCGCGTAGCCGGGGGCGTAACGCCGGTTGAAGCCGACGGCGAGACTCACGTTGCGCCGCTCGGCGAGCGCCACCAGCCGCTCGGAGTCGGCGAGTTCATAGGCGAGCGGCTTGTCGACGTACGTGGGCACGCCCGCCTCCAACAGCCGCGTCACGATCTCCGGGTGCACGACGGTGGGCGCGTGCACGAAGGCGGCGTCGAGACCCTGGGCGAGCAGCGATTCGAGGTCCGTGTGCCGCTGCTCCGACGGCAGATGGAGGCCGTCGGCGACCCGGGCGAGCGTCGCGGGCGTACGGGTCTGCAGATGCAGTTCTACCCCGGGCTGGACGCCGAGCACCGGCAGATAGGCCTTCTGCGCGATGTCACCGAGTCCGATGCAGCCGACCTTCACGGGGTGTTCTCCTCTGGTGGTTGCCTGCCGGGTCTTCTCGGCAGCATACGGCGCCTGCGGCGGCCGCCGGCCGGCGATGGCCTCGAGGCGAGGTGCCGCCCCGAGCTGCGCGCCTGCTTCGCCGCGACGGACGCCCGCGTCCGCGACCAGCTCACCGCCCTGGTGACTGATGAGCACCCGGCAGCGAGGCGCTCCGGCAGCGTAAAACTGATGGTGAGTTCAGGGGAGTTGGGCGAGGATTCGGGCATGACCATCGAACGTAATGAGCCCGCCACCACTGCCGACGAGCGCACCATGCTGGAGGGCTGGCTGGACTATCACCGGCAGACCCTCGCGTGGAAGTGCGAAGGCCTGACCGACGCCCAGCTCAAAACCGCCTCCGTGGAGCCGTCCGAGCTGACCCTGCTGGGGCTGGTGCGGCACATGGCGGAGGTGGAGCGATTCTGGTTCCACGAGATCCTCCTGGACGAAGACCTCGGGTTGCTCTACTGCAGCGAAGAGGACCGGGACGGCGACTTCCACTTCACCGAGGCCGACACCTGGGCCGAGGCGCACACCACCTGGCAGGCCGAGATCGACAACGCGCGTCGCAACGCGGCCGCATTCGGCCTGGACGACGTCTCCAAGGGCCGGAGCCGGCGGGGGGAACAGTTCAATCTGCGCTGGATCATCACCCACATGATCGAGGAGTACGCCCGCCACAACGGCCACGCCGACCTGGTCCGCGAGCGCCTCGACGGCGCCACCGGCGACTGACGTCAGCCGCGACGGCCCCGCACCGCCCGTACGGGGACAGAGATCACCCGTGCGGAGCAACCTCTGCTTGTCCGCTGTCCCAACAGCCGCCGCACCCAGCAGAGTTGCACGGGTGCATCGAACGACGACCACCGCAACGCTCCTGGTCACCGTGGCCGTCTCGGCCCTCTCGGGCTGCGTGACGGTCCCGCGCTCACCGTCGCCCGTCCCGCCCACGGCACCGTCCCAGCCGCCGGCGCCCCGGCCGGGCGATCAGGCGGACCCGCGGATCGTGGAGGCACCGGCCCGTGAGGCCCTGGCGCTGACCGGCTCGTCCCCGAGCCCGGCCTCCACGAAGTCCGCCGCACACTCCGCGCCCCCCACCGCCCCACCAGCGGCGCACACACCGGTGGCCCCTCGCTCACACCCCCACGCCCATCCCCACCCCCGGCCCGAGCACCGGGAACCCCACCGCCCCGCCGTCGACGCCCCGAAGCGGCCGCGCATCGAGGTCCCCGACGTGTCGGAGTCGATCCGCAAGGAGGTCCCGCGAGGGAACTCGGACCTCTGCGGGCTGGGCAAGAAGTACGGCGGCTGGAGGGCGGACAGCCCGGAGTCGAGGATCTGCGAGCAGACGTACGGCCGTTGAGGGGCGGGCCGACGCCGGCCGGCCGCCTGCCTAGCCGAAGCGCCGCCCCGCAGGGGCCAGGGGGGACATCCCTCTCAGCCCCTACGGTCCCACTCAGCGTTTACGGCCCTCCCAACCACTACGGCCCCTCCCCCAGCCACGCCTCCAGCCGCCGAAGCTCCGCCCGCACCCCGTCCCCGTAGCTGTCGTCCCGCAACTCCCCCGCGGCTCCCCGCGCCCGACGCAGATGCACGCGGGCGGCCTCCGCGCGGTCGAGCTTCACATAGTCGGCGGCCAGATTCAGATGCAGCGAGGGATACAGAGCCCGCACGGCAAGCGCGCCGCCGGCACCCTCGGCCTCCGTCAACGCCCGCAGATCCCAGGCCAGTTCGTCCGAGGGGTCGTCCTGTGTGTCCGCCAGGTAGTGCGCCAGCGTGCAGCGGTGCAGCGGGTCGCCGTCCTCGCCCAGCTCCGTCCACAGGTCCAGCAACCGGCGCCGGGCCTCCTCGCGGTCCCCGGCGTGATGCAGAATGACGACCTGCCCGATCCGCGTCAGCACCGCGTCCGGTGCCGCCTGCTCCTGTTGCTCCGCCACCGCGTCCTCCGGGCCCTCGTCGGCTGGTCCCTCCCGACGCTAACGGCACGCACCGGCAATCCCGGTCAGGCGGCTCCGTACGGGGCCGGGCCGGTCCGGCGAAGGACCGACCCGGTGGGGTGGGTCAGCCCAGGTCAGGGATCCGCCAGTCGATCGGCTCGTGCCCCTGGCGGGCCACCGCCTCGTTGATCTGCGTGAACGGGTGGGACCCGAAGAACTTCTTCGCCGACAGCGGCGAGGGGTGCGCTCCCTTGACCACGACATGCCGCGTCTCGTCGATGAGCGGAAGCTTCTTCTGCGCGTAGTTGCCCCACAGCACGAACACCGCCGGGTCGGGCCGGTGGGCCACGGCACGGATCACCGCGTCGGTGAACTTCTCCCAGCCCTTGCCCTTGTGCGAGTTCGCCTCACCGCCGCGGACCGTGAGCACGGCGTTGAGCAGCAGGACGCCCTGCTGGGCCCAGGGCATCAGATAGCCGTTGTCGGGGACGGGGAGGCCGAGCTCCTCCTTCATCTCCTTGTAGATGTTGCGCAGCGACGGCGGCGTCTTCACCCCGGGGCGGACCGAGAAGCACAGGCCGTGTCCCTGGCCCTCGCCGTGATACGGGTCCTGACCGAGGATCAGGACCTTCACCTGGTCGTACGGCGTCGCGTCCAGCGCGGCGAAGACCTCCTCGCGCGGCGGGTGGACGGGACCTTTCGCCCGCTCCTCCTCGACGAACTCCGTCAGCTCCTTGAAGTAGGGCTGCTGCAGCTCGTCACCCAGAACCCCGCGCCAGGACTCGGGCAGCATGGCGATGTCGGTCACGTCAACTTCCTTACGATGTGCGGCGAACGGTGAGAGGTGACCGCCCCGCGGTCACTTCCAGGCCTCCGAACCTACAGGCGGCCACTGACAATCGCCCCGCCCACCGCACATCCCGCCGCTACCAGCTGGTCTTGCGGTACAGCTCCCCCACCATCATGATCGTCGACGGGTCGAGGGCCCGCTCGGCGCCCGAGATCTCCGCGCTCGCGGCCACGTACTGCCGGCCCTGCCACAGCGGCAGCAGTCGCGCGTCCTCGACGAGGATCCGCTGGGCCTCCTCGAAGTCCTTGACCACGTTGGCACGGTCGCTCTGGGCGCGGGAGTTGGGCAGCAGGGTCTCGGTGATCTTGGGCGTCACGTACGGCGTACCGAGCGCGTTCTGCTTGCCGACGAACGGCGCGATGAAGTTGTCCGCGTCCGGGAAGTCGGGGAACCAGCCGCGTCCGAACACGGGGTACTCGCCGTTCTGGTAGCCCGTGACGTACGACTTCCAGGGGCGGCTCTTGAGGGTCACCTCGAAGAGACCGGACGCCTCGAGCTGGCTCTTCAGCTCCTGGAACTCCGCCTTGGTGGCGGAGCCGTAGCGGTCGCTGGTGTACCAGAGCTCAAGCGGGACGGGGGTCGTGATGCCCGCCTCGGTGAGGATCTTGCCGGCCTTGGCCTTGCTGGGATCGCCGTAGTCGTCGAAAAAGCCCGTGGTGTGTCCGGTCAGGCCCTTGGGGACCATCGAGTACAGCGGCTCGACGGTGTCCTTGTAGACCTTGTGGGCGATCGCCGGACGGTCGACGACCTGGGCGATGGCCTTGCGGACGGCGGACTTGCCCGCCGTCGGGTCCTTGGGGTTGAAGACCAGGTAGTTGATCTCGGTGCCGGAGCCCTCGATCAGCTGGAGATGGTCGTCGTCGTCGGCCTGGATGTCGACGATGTCGTCGGCGGCGAGGCCACGGAAGGCGACGTCGAGCTCCTTGTCGCGCAGCGCGGAGACCATGGTGGGCGAGTCCTGGAAGTACCGGATGGTCACCGCATCGTTCTTGCGCTCGGAGTACCCGCGGTAGCCGTCGTACTTGACGAGCTCGGCCTGCTGGCCCTCTTCGTAGGAATCGAGGGTGTACGGCCCTGACCCGACGACGGTGTCGTCCTCGCGCAGCTTGTCGGCCGGGTAGTCCTCGGGGTCGACGATCGACATGGCGGGCGTGGCAAGCACGAACGGGAAGGTCGCGTCGGCCTTGTTGAGGTGGAAGACGACCTCTCGGTCGTTGAGCACCTGGACCCGTTCGAGGCTGCCCAGCAGACCGGCGGGGCCGCCGTTGACGTTGATCTTCCGGATACGGTCGATCGAGTGCTTGACCGCCTGCGCATCGAGGGTGTGCCCGTCGGAGAACTTCAGGCCGTCGCGCAGCTCGCACTTGTACTTCATGTTCGAGCTGTCGGTGAACTGGCAGCTCTCGGCAGCGTCGGGCTCGGGCGCGCTCGAGCCCGAGGGGTAGCTGAGCAGCGTCTGGTAGATGTTGCGGAACAGTTCCCAGGAGCTGTCCCAGGACGCGGCGGGATCAAGGGTGCTGGGGGCGGCGGTCGTCCCCACGACGATCGCCCCTTCCTCTTCCGTCGAATCGGACGAGAGGACACCGCACCCTGCCACCAGGGACGATATGGACGCGATGGCCGCCACCTGCCGCAGGCGTCGGATCCGGTTGAACACGCGCACGCTCCTCGATCTGCCATGCCAAGGGTCGGCAAAACATACCGCAGTGTTCCGGCCGGTGGACCTCCAGTCTCAGGAGCACTTGCTCACCTCTGCGGTGACTACGTTGTCAAGGGCTGTTGATCTCCCCATACGTCGACACGGGCGCCGCTGGTGTCCAGCGGCGCCCGTGTCGGTGCCGATGCCGGTGTCGCGTCCCGTGCGTCAGCCGACGCCGGCGTTGAGGAAGATGCCGCCGTCGACGACGAGCGTCTGCCCGGTGACCCAGTCGGACTGGTCCGAGGTGAGGAACGCGGCGGCGCCGCCGATGTCGGAGGGCACGCCGAGCCGGCCCAGCGGGTAGGCAGCGGCGGCCTCGGCCTCGCGGCCCTCGTACAGGGCCTGGGCGAACTTGGTCTTCACCACGGCCGGGGCGATCGCGTTGACCCGCACCTTGGGCGCGAACTCGTGCGCCATCTGCTGGGTGAGGTTGATCATCGCGGCCTTGCTGACGCCGTAGGCGGCGATGAACGGCGAGGGCGCGATGCCGGCGACGGAGGCGATGTTGACGATCGCGCCGCCGTTGTCCTTCTGCCAGGCGTGCCAGGTCTTCTGGGCGAAGCCGAGTGCCGAGATCACGTTGGTCTCGAAGACCTTGCGCGCGACGCCCAGGTCGAGGTCGGCGAGCGGACCGAACACGGGGTTCGTGCCGGCGTTGTTGACCAGGTAGTCGACCCGGCCGAAGGCCTCCATGGCGCGCTCGACGGCGGCGGCCTGGTGGGCCTCGTCGTGCGCCTTGCCGGCGACGTAGATCGCGCGCTCGGCGCCGAGCTGCTCGACGGCCTCCTTGAGGGCGTCCTCGCCCCGGCCGGTGATGACGACGCGGTCACCGCGGGCGACGAGCGCCTCGGCGACGCCGTAGCCGATGCCGCGGCTGGCGCCCGTGATCAGGGCGACCTTGCCGGAGAGTTCAGGCAGTGCAGTCATGTCCGTGTGTCCCCAGTTCCCTAGTCGAGCGGTCCGCCGGCGACGTACAGCACCTGGCCGGAGACGAAGCCGGCCGCCTCGCCGGTGAAGAAGGCGATCGCGTTGGCGATGTCGTCCGGCTCGCCGACCCGCGCGACGGGGATCTGGGTGGCGGCGGCGGCCTTGAAGTCCTCGAAGCCCATGCCGACGCGGTCGGCGGTGGTCTTGGTCATCTCGGTGGCGATGAAGCCGGGGGCGACGGCGTTGGCGGTGACGCCGAACTTGCCGAGCTCCTTGGCGAGGGTCTTGGTGAAGCCCTGGAGGCCGGCCTTGGCGGCCGAGTAGTTGACCTGGCCGCGGTTGCCGAGCGCGGAGGACGAGGAGAGGTTGACGATACGGCCGAAGCCCGAGTCCACCATGTGCTTCTGACAGGCCTTGGACATCAGGAAGGCGCCGCGCAGGTGGACGTTCATCACGGTGTCCCAGTCGGCGACGCTCATCTTGAACAGCAGGTTGTCGCGCAGCACGCCCGCGTTGTTGACCAGGATCGTCGGGGCGCCGAGCTCCTCGGCGATCCGCGCGACGGCCGCCTCGACCTGCGCCTCGTCGGAGACGTCGCAGCCGACCGCGATGGCCTTGCCGCCGGCCGCGGTGATCTTCTCCACGGTGTCCTTGCAGGCGGACTCGTCGAGGTCGATCACGGCGACCGCGCGGCCTTCGGCGGCCAGTCGTACGGCGGTGGCGGCGCCGATGCCGCGCGCTCCGCCGGTGACTACGGCGACCCGCTGCTCAGTGGTGGACATGGATGACTCTCCTCGGGTGAGCGACCGCTTAGTACCTTCGATGGACGTGACGCTAGAAGTCCTGGCACGCGGTGTCAACGGCCACCGCGCGCATGTGATCCATTACCTGATCCGTAACCCGATCTGTAACCCGATCCGTCACTTCACCAACAGATCGAGCAGCCGCTCCGCCTCCGCCGCCGGATCCGATGTCAGCCCGGTGTGCACGGGCCCCGGCTGGACTACCGTCGAGCGGGGCGCGATCAGCCAGCGAAAGCGCCGCCCGGCGTCGTCGGCCCCGGCCTGTCCCGCCGCGTCGCCGCCCGCGCAGACGCCCTCGACGGCACGGAGTGCGGCCCGTACGCCGGCGACGTCGGCAGCGGGGTCGAGTGCCTGCAGTCTGCTCTCGTCCAGGTGGGTCCGGGCGGCGACGAAGGACCGGGCGCGGCAGTACACGAGCACGCCCGCGTTGAGGCACTCTCCGCGCTCGATGCGCGGGACGACCCGCAGCAGCGCGTACTCGAAGACGTCCTGCGTGCGGGAACGGGTCCCCAGGGTGCGCTCGCTCACTTGATCCCCTCGATGCGTTCGTGGATGACGGCGGCCCGTGCGAGCAGTGGCTGCGCGTACGCCTTCCTCAGTGCGTCCGCCGACTCGAACCCCGGCTCGTCCTCAAGCCACACGCCGGGGATCTCGGCGGTCACCTCGGCGAGCAGTTCCTCGGTGACCAGCGGCGCCAACTCGGCCGCGGCTGCCCGCACATCCGGCGCGAAGGAGGCGAGGGCATGGCCGACGGCATCGTACGGGCGGGCCGCCGAGGCCTGTGCCCCGGGCCAGTTGTGCTGCCAGATCATGGTCGCGCCGTGGTCGATGAGCCACAACTCGCCCTGCCACATCAGCAGGTTGGGGTTGCGCCAGGAGCGGTCGACGTTGTTCACCAGGGCGTCGAACCAGACGATCCGGCCGGCGTCTTCGGGGCTCACCTCGAAGGCGAGGGGGTCGAAGCCGAGCGCACCGGAGAGGAAGTCCATGCCGAGGTTGGTGCCGCCGCTGGACTTGAGCAGCCCCTGCACCTCCTGGTCGGGTTCGCCGAGCCCCAGAACCGGGTCGAGCTCCACGGTCACCAGGCGGGGCACCCTGAGGCCCAGCCTGCGGGCGAGTTCACCGCAAACGACCTCGGCGACCAGCGTCTTGCGGCCCTGTCCGGCGCCGGTGAACTTCAGGACGTACGTCCCGAAGTCGTCGGCCTCGACGAGCCCCGGCAGTGAACCGCCCTCACGCAGGGGCGTGATGTAGCGGGTCACGGTGACCTCTTGCAACATTTTCCCAGGCCACCCGTTTCTTCAACCTTGCAATCCGCGGCCGCCTTTGGCGGAGTGGAGCTGCGAGAATCACCCGTCAACGAGCCTGGGGAGAATCTGGTGAGTTTCGGCTGGCATGCCGATCTCCCCGCTCCCCAAGCAGTCCGACGATGGCGGTGCGCCCCTTGCTTCCGGCCTCCGGCATGAAGTGAGCATAGTAACCGAGGGTGATCGCGGGCGAGGAGTGCGCGAGCCACCGCGCCAAGGCCACGACAGCCCCTCCGGCCGCCACCCACTGCCAGGGTTTCGCTCCCTCGGGTGTAGGTGTTCCACGTGTTCACCGCGACGAGTTGCCGAGTCGTGTGGTGAGCAGCGGGGAGAACTTCCTCCCCTGCCGCTCCGGCTTCCCCCACGCAAGCTCCACCTCCACCGGTGGGAACGCTTCGACGTGGCGCTTCAGCTCATCGGCCACCGAAGAGGGCATGTCGACGGTACGCGTCTTCGAACTCCTCGTCCTCGTCACGGCGGGTCATGCGCGACCCGAAGATTCTCGTATTCCGTACCGGCTGCTCCTACCGCAGGCGCTTGGAGAGCATCCTGCAGGCGCGGGGCG
The DNA here is from genome assembly GCF_004028635.1 of Streptomyces cyaneus. Classification (GTDB taxonomy): domain Bacteria; phylum Actinomycetota; class Actinomycetes; order Streptomycetales; family Streptomycetaceae; genus Streptomyces; species Streptomyces cyaneus. Next base: position 1,430,219 of record NZ_RQJW01000003.1, read on the forward strand.
CCATCGGCGTTCGCTGCATGGAGTTCGGAACGCTGGACGGCATTCTCGGCTGCGTCGGCGCCGACATGGGCCTCACCCTGCTGCCCGCCGCTGTTGTCGAGCGGCACGCCTCAGACCGTTTTCGTCCAGCGCATCGACACACCGCCGTCGCCGGCCCTGACCCGGTTCCTCACGCATGCGCGAGCCATGGAGCAGATCAAGGTGTCCCGAGCAACGTCGCGACGGCTGCGCGAGCATGACGGGCTGGGGCCGGGTCGCATCCTCGGTGATCGCGGGGCCGGCATGGAACACCCGCGATCCCCTTCCTCACCAACCGGGCCATCCCCGTCCCCACGCCCCACACCCGGCTGTGGCGCCTGCTGTCGGCGGTGGCCGCGGCGCTGTGACGAGTGTGCTGTGCCGTGGGTCAGGTCGTCGATGCCGGACCGGGCGGAAGGTGGACCGTCATGATCAGGTGGCAGGTCTCGGTGCCGACGCCGCGGTAGGTGTGCGCGGTGTCGCCGTCGAACGTGGCGGTCTGGCCGGCTTCGACGGTGTGCTCGCTGCCGTCGACGACCAGGGTCATCCGGCCGGAGGTGACGCTGACGGTCTCCACGACACCGGCCTGGTGGGGGTGGCTGGGGTATTCCTCGCCCGGTTCCAGTCGCCAGCGCCAGACCTCGACCGGAGCCGGCCCCGAGGTCGTCAGCATGAGCCGGGCCTCGCCACCCCGCTCGCCCGTCCACAGGGGTGCCACGGTGTCGGCGGCCACGACCCGTACACGGCCTTCGGGCGATCCCTGCATCAGGGCGGACACAGAGATGCCCAGAGTGTCGGCAAGCCGGACCAGCGTGGCCAGGTTGGGGTTGCCCTGGGCTTTCTCCAGTCCCACGAGGGCGCCCTTGCTGACCTGGGCGCGGCGGCTGAGTTCGTCCAAGGACAGGCCCGCGCGCATGCGTGCCGCCCGGACGTTGTGCGCGACCGTTCGCAGGGCTGCGGCTGTCTCCGCCACCTGGTCACCTTCCTTGCGGCTGGACATTCCAATGCACCGTACGGTCGATCGGTTGTGGCATTCGGTCGATTCGCTGTACGGTGTGGTCGTTCCACTGAATGTTAAGGGATTGTGCTGTGCTCGCTCTGCTGCTGGCTCTGGGCAGCTCACTCGCGTACGGATGCGCCGACTTCCTCGGCGGTCTCGGCGCCCGGAAAGCTCATGTGCTGCGTACGGTGATGATCGCCGCCCCGGCCAGTCTCGCGGTCGAGCTGCTGCTGTGGCCGCTGCTCGGCGCCTCCTTCAGCCCCGGAGCCCTGGGCTGGGGTGCCGCCTCGGGCGTCGCCTCGGCCGCCGCGTTCGCCTTGCTCTACCGCACTCTGGCGATCGGCCCGATGAACGTGCTGTCACCCGTGACCGCGCTGGTCTCCGCAGCGCTGCCCGTTGGCGTCGGCCTGCTGCAGGGCGAGCACCTGGCAGCCACCGGGCTGGTGGGTCTGCCGCTCGCGCTGGTCGCGGTGGTGCTGGTCAGCGCCGGACACGGCACGGGCTCGACGCGCCCCTCCCGTACGGCTCTGCTGCTGGCCTTCGGCGCGGGCGCCGCCATCGCCCTGCAGCTGGTCTTCCTGCACCAGGCACCGTCCGACAGCGGTGTGGCCCCGCTGATCGTGGGCCGGGCCGTCTCCTCCGCCGTCACCCTGGCCGCGGCCGGGCTGATGCACCGCAGGCTGGGCCCCGAGCGGCCCGCCTACGCGCTGTCGGCGACCGCCGGTGTGCTGGACTCCATCGCGAACCTGCTCTTCCTGCTCGCCGCCCGCAGCGGGGACCTCACCGTCGTCGCCGTCATCACCGCCCTCTACCCGGCCGGCACCGTCCTGCTCGCCCGCGGCGTGCTCGCCGAACGCATACACCGCGCCCAGCTCGCCGGCCTCGGCACTGCCGCCGTCGCCGTCAGCCTCCTCGCCCTGACCTGAGCAGGCCCTCACAACCATGGAGATGAGCATGCTGGTCCACCCCTGGGACGCCGGTCTGGACGAAGCCGAGTGGCAGACCTGGATCGCCGACGGCCACGACTTCGGGCAGCTCAGCGTCAACGGCCTGCCGGGCCACCCGCCCATGGTCGTCCCCACCCACTTCACCTGTGACGGAACCCGTCTCCTGGTCCATCTCGCCAAGCCCAACCCGGCCTGGAAGGCGATCGAGCAGGACCCGAACGTCGTCTTCACCGTCATCGGCGACTACGCGTTCATCCCCGGCCCCTGGCGCGCCAAGCCCGGCATCCCACCCGCCGACGGCGTCCCCACCAGCTACTACGCTGCCGTCCAGTTCACCTGCCGCGCCGAGATCGTCGACGATCCCGAGGCCAAGGCCGAGCTGCTGCGCCGCCAGCTCGCGCACTTCCAGCCCGACGGCGACCACGCCCCCGTAGCGGTCGACAAGCCGCCGTACGGCCGGATGCTCTCGGGCATCCGCGGGCTGCGCCTCGAAGTCACCGACGTACGGGCCAAGTTCAAGTACGACGACCACAAGCCCCTCGAACACCGCAGCACTGTCGCCGAACGCCTCACCGAGCGGGGCCGAGGCCTGGACGTGCCCACCGCACGCCAGCAGCTACGCCGCCTCGACCGCATCGGTCCCTGGAAGTCCTGACCGCCCCCGCCCTCGCCCCCAGGAAACGGAAACTCCGCCCATGCCCGCCTTCCGCATCGCCCCCGCCGTCGCCGAAGCCTTCCCCGACACCCTGATCGCCCTGGTCACCGCCACCGGCCTGCGCGGCCGTGAGTCCTGGCCGCACACCGCCGCCGCCGTGGAGGAACTGGAGCAACAGCTCGCCCACGGCACCTGGCACCCCGCCGACGAGGCCGACCCCCGCATCGAGGCCTGGCACACCGCCTACCGCTCCTTCGGCACCAACCCCCGCCGTATCCGCCCCAGCGTCGACGCGCTCGGCCGCCGCCTCGCGAAGAAGGGGAGCCTGCCGCGTATCAACCCGGCCGTCGACTCCTACAACGCCGTCTCCGTCCGGCACGGCCTGCCCGCCGGCGCCTTCGACCTCGACCACGTCACCGGCGACGTCGACATCCGCCACGCGGACGGCACCGAGTCCTTCACCCCGCTCGGCGAACCCGACACCATCGAGCACCCCAAGCCCGGCGAGATCATCTACGCGGACACGAACGGGGTCCTGACCCGCCATTGGAACCACCGCGACGCCCACCGCACCCGCGTCACCGAGGACTCCACCCACGTCGCCTTCATCCTCGAAACCCTCCACGCCGACCGCGACGGCGATCTCCTCAAGGTCGCAGCGAACGAACTTCAGGACCTCCTCGCCCCGCACGCCGATCAGACCGCTGTGTCCTACCTCGGCCCGGCACAACCCCAGGCCACCGACTGAGATCTCAGGGGTCTCGAACTTGGTGCAGGGCCGTCCTCCGGCGGCAGCCGGGATGCTCAGTCTCGCCATCCTGGAGGGCGGCGAGGACGCAGTCGTACTGGGCAGCGGCGTCGCGGCTTTGCAGGAGCCGGTGGCCCTGCCTGGTCCCTGCCGACCAGCTCTTCCACGGCTACCGGCCCCGCAGCCGGGACTGACGGAAGCCGAACGCTCAGCTGGCCAACTACGACGCTCACTGGCCACTGGAACGCTCAGTCACCACACATGTGACTGAGTATTGATCTGGCCTGTGAGCAGTCGAGTTGGCCCGCATGAGCGTCGTAGGCGGGCCCGCAGGGGGTGCTTCTGTTCTCTCGTGCGAAGCCCCCCCGCTGTCAACTGAGAGCCCGGGGTCCCTCTATGGGCTGGCGCTGGCCACGCCGCTTTCGTCGACGGTGAACTGTCCGTTCGCGGCGCCGTTGAAGGTCCCGCTGCTGATCCACTCGATCAGCGCCGCCTTGACCGTGGCATGGGGGCCGGCCCACGGTTCGCCGGGGCGGCCGCCGTAGGGCGTTCCGGACTCCGGTGTGCAGCGCGGGCCGGAGCAGCCCTCCATCTGCATCTGGTGGCTTGCGCACTGGAGCTGCACGAGCACCTTGTTCGTCATCGACGCCGGGAGCGCGTTGAAGATGGCGGGCGCGTTGGCCGGCAGCGCGGTGGCGTCGTCGAGACCGTGGATGACCAGTGTGGGCGGGGTCAGTTGCCCCGCGACGGCGGTGTTCCAGCCGTAGCTGGAGAACGTCGGCGAGCGGTTGAGGCCGGTCGGGTTGCCGGGCTCGTCCCCGCCCCAGTTCCGCCCCTCGGTGTCCTGCTCCATGATCTGCTTCCAGAACTGATCCTGGCTGCCGGGGACGACCCGCCCGGTGCACTCGGCCTCGCGATCCGGCGGCAGCACCGGTGCCCTCGGGCGGCGGTCAAGCGTCAGCGGGAACGTGACGAAGCCCGTCGAGGGCTCCGTCTCCTCAGTCGGACCACCGAAGAGCGACGACATGAACACGGCCCGGTTGACCTTCGCGATGACGTCGGCGCTTCCGGGGAGGAGCGGGTTGGGGTTGGCTGCGTACAGCGTCCGCCCGACGCGCGGCCCGCCGAGCGAATAGCCGAGCAGGGTGACCTTGCCGTCCGTCGGCTGCGCGCGCGTGATGGCGTCGTCGATGACCTGGCGGATATCGCGTACCCAGACGTCGGTGCCCGCAAAGCGGTGATTGCTTGAGTGTGCGCGCCTCTCCCCGCCCAGCGGATTGGTGAAGAGCAGGGTCCCCTGCTGATCGAGGGTGAAGATCGGGTTGTGGGTGCGGTCGCACCCCTCGGGGTACGGACAGGTGCCGTCCGCGAGGTAGGGCCTCAGGCTCGCGTTGCCGGGATCGTTCAGGCCCTCGTCGAAGCGCGTCGAGTGGCCGTAGCCGAGCAAGCTCGGGGCGAAGGTGTCGATTCCCGCCCGCGCGAGGCCGTCCTGGATGCTGAGCGAGCCACCTTCCGGGGCGGGGTGGCGCAGGTCGAAGCTTGGCGAGGCGGTGACGCTGCGGCCGTGGATCAGCACTGCGGCCCTCTTGGGCACTCCTGGGCATTTGCCGTTCGCGTACACCGGCTGCACGCGATGCACCTGGATCCTCGCCGGGCGCCCGTCGAACTGAGGGTCCGGCATGAGCCCGGGCGGCACCCTGAACCTCAGCCAGTGATCGCGGGCGGCGACGCCGGTCGGCACCTCGTCGCATTGCTGGGCCGACGGCTGGGTGGCAGCGGCCATCGATGTCGTGCTGGAGCCGAAGGCACTCATGATCAGGCAGACGCCCAGCAGGAGCCACCTCGACCGGGTCCCCGACCGTCCGCCTATTCTCAGGAGGATCCCTCTGTGTCGCCGAGTCATGCGCGGTGCTGCCATGCCCAAACCTCCTGCCGCTGGACGCAGGTGAAGCCGACTCTCATTAGCGTGCCCACCAGGCACTTAGAGAGCGCCCCGCGCACGGGTGCACAGGTGGCACATCGGCGCGCGGGGGCGGCGCCAGCCGCTCATGTCCCTACGCGGTCACAGGACTTGGAGGCCGGAGGCGCCTGGCGCCACCACGCTCCCTGCGACCACACACGCTGACACGATCCCTCAATCACCAAGGAATACGCGACAGTTGGCTGGGCGAGAGAGGCCCCGCGCCCTGCGGGCCACCTCCAGATGATGTTCCTCAGAGAATCGCCCCAGGCTACTGGCGCGGAGGCGGGGGCACGGGACGGCCGGGCGGGCGGGGGCGGTTTGCGCCGACAGCAGATCGACAGCCCCGGACAGGGAACCGACAGCTCCGCTTTACCCACCTCTTCACCGGACCGGGTCAGGATTTCGACTGCGTCTGAACAGCCGGTCCCAAAGGACCGTACCTCTCGCCAGATCAGGAATCCGCGGAAGGAACGTCAGCATGACCAGCGAATCAGTTCAGCCGGTGTCGGGCCCGAGTCGCCGTACCGTCGTGGCGACGGTCGGCGCGGCGGGGCTCGCCGCGGCGCTGACCGCGTGCGGGTCGGACGACGACGCGTCCGGCTCGTCCACCGGACAGGGCGGCGCCGGTGGTGGCGCGACCACTGAAGCGGGCGGCTCGTCCAGCGAGGCCGGTGCCGGTGGTGCGGCGCTCGCGAAGACCGCCGACATCCCGGAGGGCGGCGGCAAGGTCTTCAGCGACGAGAAGGTGGTGGTGTCGCAGCCGGCGGCGGGCGACTACAAGGCCTTCTCGACGATCTGCACCCACCGGCAATGTCCGATGACGGACCTGCAGGGCGACACGATCACCTGCGCCTGTCACAAGAGCCAGTTCTCCGTCCTCGACGGCAGCGTGAAGAAGGGGCCCGCCACCGAGCCGCTGGAGGCCAAGCAGATCAGCGTGGCGGGCGACTCGATCACGCTCGCCTGACCCGGCGGCGCAGGGCAGGGCTCACGCCCGAGCCGTACGGCGTGGACGCTTGAAGCCGCCCAGTACCTCGTCCGTGGTCGCGACCGTGGCGACCAATGCGAGGGTGTGGCGGATCATCGCGGGGGTGTAGTCGGAGGGCACCCCTGCGATGGCGTCCCGGGGCACGACCACGGCGTAACCCCGGTTCACGGCGTCGAAGACGGCGCCCGGGATCGCCACATTGGCCGAGACGCCGGTGACGATCAGCGTGCGGCAGCCGAGGTTGCGCAACAGGGCGTCGACCTCGGTGCCCTGGATCGGGGACAGGCCGTGCAGCCGTCGTACGACGAAGTCCTCCTCGGCGACCTCGATCGGCGGTGCCACGCGTACGGCGGTCGTGCCGGACAGCTGCTGGACGGGGAGCCGTTCGGCGGCGCGGAACAGGCGGGCGTTGCGGCTGGCGCCGCGGCCGTCGGGGCGGCGTTCGGCGACCGCGTGGATCACCTGGACGCCGCTCTCGTGGGCGGCCGCGACCAGCCGGGCGACGTTGACGAGGGCTCCCGAGGAGCGGGCCTCCTTGGCGAGTTCGGGCAGTGCGCTGTCCGGACCGACGACGCCCTGCTGGCACTCGACGGTGAGCAGGACGGTGGTCGCGGGGTCGAGGAGTTCGCTGAGCTCTGCGGACGACGGCATGGTTCCCCCTGTGATCGACGGCGGCGTGGGCCGGCGAGCGTAGCCACGTTCGAGTGAGGACGGAACCACCATTGCGTGTGGACGGAAGACGACTCATCCTTTTCTGACGTGATGTCAGAGGATCTCTCCTCTGACACGACGTGAGAGAAGAGGGGGCCGCATGACCGTCACTCAGCGCCGGGGCCGGAAGATCATGATGACGCCCGGCGAGCTGGACGAGTTCCTCACCGCCCAGCGCACCTGCCGGGTCGCCACGGTGTCCGCCGATGGCTTCCCGCATGTCAGCGCACTGTGGTTCGCCTGGGACGGCACCTCGCTGTGGCTGTACTCGGTCGTCCGCAGCAAGCGGTGGGCCGAGATGCGCCGCGATCCGAGGGTCGCCGTAGTCGTGGACACGGGTGAGGAGTACGAGCAGCTGCGCGGCGTCGAGCTGTCCGGCACCGTCGAGTTCGTGGGCGAGAGCCCTCGCGTGGGCGAGCTGCGCGCCGAACTCGACGTGCCCGAGACGCTGTTCGCGCGCAAGAACTTCGGCCTCGACGAGATGCCGCACGACGGGCGGCACGCGTGGGTGCGGCTGACGCCCGAGAAGATCGTGTCCTGGGACTTCCGGAAGCTGGGAGGGCTGTAGGCGGCGTCAGGAGACGTTCTCTCCCGCCTCCTGCAGCGCCCGCACCGCCGCCCGGATCGACGGGCGGCGGTCGGCGTCGGCCCGCCAGACGACGTACACATGGCGCCGCACCCGCTGCTTCAGCGGCACGGTCACCACCCCCGCGGGCATCGGATGGCGCCCCAGCAGCGGCGCGATGCACACGCCGAGCCCGGCCGCGACCAGCGCGAGCTGGGTGTGTGTCTCGGGCGCGCGGTGGCTGAGCAGTGGCTCGATGCCCTTGGAGCGCAGCGTGAACATCAGCCACTCATGACAGAACTCGCCCTCGCCCCAAGTGATCCACTCGTCCTCGGCGAACTCGGTGAGGTCCACCTCGTCCCGATCGGCCAGCCGGTGCCCGGCGGGCATCGCCACGTCGGCCGGATCGTCCAGGATGTGCGCCTTGACCAGGCCCTCGGGCAGCGCCATCGGCTTGTTGTACCAGTCGAGCACGACGGCCAGGTCGAGGTCGCCGCGGATCACTCCGGCGATGCCGCTCTCCGGCTCCAGCTCGCACGAGCGCACGCGCAGCCCGGGGTGCGCCGTGCGCAGGGCGGAGAGCGCGGCCGGGAACAGCCCACGGGCGCCCGTCGGGAACGCCGCCAGTCTCAGCTCGCCGACGACCTTTCCGCGCTGCGCCTCCAGATCGGACTGGGCGAGCTCGACCTGCGACAGGATGCGCGCCGCGTGCTCGGCCAGTAGCCGACCCGCGTCGGTGAGCCGTACCCCCCGGCCGTTCTTGGCGAGGAGCTGCTGGCCGACCTCCCGCTCCAGCTTCGACATCTGCTGCGACACGGCGGACGTCGTGATGTGCAGCCCCTCAGCCGCGCCGCTGACCGAGCCGTGCCGGGCCAGGGCGTCGAGGGTGCGCAGGCGCTCCAGATTCAACATGTAAGCAATGCTACGAGATATCGCGTGCGAAATCTCGATTGTGCTACGAGATCGGCTACAGCATGGTTGCTGACATGACCGCTGTCACCGCCTCCCGCAACCCGGCCGAAGTCGAAGCCGAAGCCGCTGCCCGCCCACTCCCCCGCGCCCGCCTCGACTGGCGGCTGCGCTTCGCTGTCCTCTCCCTGATCTGGGGCTTCAGCTTCCTGCTCATCAAGGTGGGCACCGGCGGCTACGCCCCCTTCCAAGTCACGCTCGGGCGGCTGGTGTTCGGTACGGCGGTGCTGGCGGCCGCGATGGCGGTGAAGCGGGCGCGGCTGCCGCGCGGGGCGCGCACGTGGGGGCATCTGACGGTCGCCGCGTTCCTGCTCAACGCGCTGCCGTTCTCGTTGTTCGCCTACTCCGAGCTGACGATCCCCTCCACGCTGGCGGGAATCTGCAACGCGACCTCGCCGCTGTGGGGCATGGCCCTCTCCCTCGTCGCCCTCTCGGAGGACCGGCCGACGCGGGTCAGGGTCGCGGGGCTCGGCATCGGCTTCCTCGGTGTGCTGACGGTGCTCGGGGCCTGGCAGGGCTTCGCCGGGCTGGATGCCGGGGGTGTGGCGATGGCGTTGCTGGCCTCGCTCAGCTACCCGATCGGCTGGATCTACGTCCGTCGCACGCTCGCCGGGTCCGGTTACTCGCATCTGTCGCTGACCGGGGCGCAGTTGCTGCTGGCGACGCTGCAACTCGCCGTCGTGACACCGCTGTTCACATCCCTGCCGACGCGCTTTCCATTGCTGCCCCTGCTCGCGGTCGTGGCGCTGGGGGCCTTGGGCACGGGGATCGCCGTTCTGATCCAGTACGGCCTGGTCGCCGAAGTCGGTCCGACGACGGCCCAGATGGTCACGTACTTCATTCCGGTCATTGCCACGGCCGCGGGTGTCGCCCTGCTCGGGGAGTCGCTGAGCTGGTCGACGCCGGTGGGTGCGGTGATCGTGCTGGCGGGGGCGGCGCTTACTCAAGTTCGGCGGGGTGCCTAGCCGAATGGACCGCAAGGACCGTGCCTATACGTAACTCCTCGCTGGTGCGGGGCCGATGGCGGAGGCCACCGCATCCGCCAGCGGTCCGGCCTCGTCCGTACCCAGGGTCGAGATCGTGATGCGGATCCCGGGCGGCGCGCTCATCCGGAACCGCGCCCCGGGGGAGACCGCCCAACCGGCGTGCAGCAGGCGGGCCACGGCGCCCGTCTCGTCGGGGACCGGGATCCAGACGTTCAGGCCGCTGCGCCCGTAGGCCTCGACCCCGCGTTCGGCCAGCGCCCTCAGCAGCAGGTCGCGTCGGCTGCCGTACGCCGCCGCCACCGCGGTCGGGTCCTGGGCGTCGTCGGTCCACAGCCGTACCACGGCCCGCTGCTGGAGCCGGCTCACCCAGCCGGGCCCGAGGCACTGCCGGCCGCGCACCCGGTCGACGGTGACGGGGTCCCCGGTGAGTACGGCGAGCCGCAGGTCGGGGCCGTACGCCTTGGCGACCGAGCGGACGAAGGTCCAACTGCGGGTGGTGCCGGCCAGGGGGTGCAGGGGCAGGTCGACGATGCCGTGGCCGTGGTCGTCCTCGATCAGCAGGATCTCCGGGTGCTCGCGGAGCACGGAACGCAGGGCAAGCGCGCGCGTGGCGCTCACCACGGCACCCGTGGGATTCTGCGCGCGGTCGGTGACGATCAGGGCGCGGGCCCCGGCGTCGAGGGCTCGCCGTACGTCGTCGGGCAGCGGCCCGTCGTCGTCGACGCCGACCGGGACCGTGCGCAACCCCAGTGCCGGGATCAGATCCAGCAGGCTGCCCCAGCCCGGGTCCTCGACAGCGACGGTATCCCCGGGCTTGAGGTGGGCCACGAGGACGCGCTCGATGGCGTCGAGCGACCCGGCGGCAACGACCAGCGGCCCCTCCGGCACCCCGTCGGCGGCCATCCGGTCCCGGGCGATCCGCGCCAACTCCGGCTCCACGGGATCGTCCCCGTACAACACCGGCTCCCGGTCACTCTGCTCGGCCGCGGCCACGAAAGCCTTCGCCAACGAGGGCAGCAGCGCCGGGTCGGGGTTGCCGCTCGCCACGTCACGCACACCCTCGGGCACTTCCACCCGGACGTACTCGCGCCCGGTCGTGGCCGGCCTGGGCCGCACCCGGCTTCCCCGGCGGCCCGCGGTCTCGATCACCCCGCGCTCACGCAGGATGCGATACGCGGCGGCGACCGTATTGGGATTCACGCCCAGCTCGATCGCCAACTCCCGCATGGGCGGCAGCAGTTGACCCGGCCCCATCTCCCCGGACCCGACCGCACGCTCGACGCTCGCCGCGATCTCGGCTGCGCGTCGCCCTTCGATCCGATATTCTCCTAGCACAAACCAGATTATGCACTAGTGCAATGGAGAGCGCAATGCAGGAGACCCGGCAGCCGACGTCGCCGACCGCCGCCTACACGCCGACCGACCGCACCGTCCCCACGCGCTCCCCGGACCGGGCGTCGTACGACAAGGAGCTGGTGCACGCGATCCTCGACGAGGCCTATGTCTGCCATCTCGGTTTCGTGCGAGACGGCGTGCCGGTCGTACTGCCCACGCTGTTCGGCCGGGTGGGCGAGACGCTCTACGTGCACGGCTCGACGGGTTCGCGCCCGCTGCGGATGACCGGCCAGGCCGACCCGGGGCTGCCGGTGTGTCTGACGGTCACGCATGTCGACGCGCTGATCCTGGCCCGCTCCGCCTTCCACCACTCGATCAACTACCGGTCCGTGGTGGTGCACGGCCTCGCGTACGACGTGACGGACCCCGAGGAGAAGCGGGTCGCCCTCGATGCCCTGGTCGACCACGTGGTGCCGGGCCGGTCGGCCGACTCCCGCCCCGCCAACAAGAAGGAACTGGCCGCCACCGCCGTCATCCGCCTCGACCTGAACGAGGTGTCCGCCAAGCTCCGCACCGGCGGTGTGAACGACGAGCCCGAGGACCTCGCCCTCCCCCACTGGGCCGGCGTCGTCCCGCTGCGCAAGGGCTACGACGCGCCCGTCGGGGACCCCGACCTGGCCCCGGGCACCGAGCTCCCCGACTATCTCGGATCCCTGTGATGCTGATCCACCCCTGGGACGCGCCCCGCGACGACGCGGAGTGGCAGCGGTGGCTGGACGTCCACGACTTCGGGCAGCTCGTCGTCAACGGGCTGGACGGCGAGCCGCCCCATGTCCAGCCGCTGCACTTCACCTACGACGCCGAGCGCGGTGAGGTCGTCACACATCTGGCCCGCCCCAATCCGATGTGGCCGGCGCTGCTGGCGAACCCGGAGGTCGTGCTGAGCGTGGTCGACGATTACGTGTACGTGCCCGGCCCCTGGCAGGCGGCACCGGATCAACCGTCCGAGCACGGAGAGCCGACCAGCTTCTACGCGGCGGTCCAACTCCGGTGCCGGGCCCTCGTCGTGGACGATCCCACCGAGAAGGCGGCCCTGCTCAACCGCCAGGTCGGTCACTTCCAGCCGGAGGGCGGTTCGGCGGAGGTGGCGGTCGGTGAAGCGCCGTACGGCAGGCTGCTGTCCGGCATCCGCGGGCTGCGGCTCGAAGTGACCGGTGTGCGCGCGAAGTTCAAGTTCGGGGGCAGGCGGTCGGGCGAGGTCCAGGACCGGATCGCGGGGAAGCTGGCGGGCCGGGCGGGTCCGCGTGACGCGGCGGCGCTCGAGCACATGCTGCGCCGCCGACCGGCCTGACGATGCCGGCTTCGCGGCGAAGGGGCCCCTCACCCGTGTGGTGCGGGGCCCCTCGGCGTCACGCCGGCAGCGGTTCCCGCTCCTGCTCCTCCTCCCGTTCCCGCCGCGCCCCGCGTGTCTCCGCCACCGCGAGACCCGCGACCGACCCGAGCATCAGCAGGGTGCCGGCGAGGGTCGGCGCCGTCAGGTGTTCGCCGAGCAGGACGACGGCGAGCACCGTCGCGCTGACCGGCTCCAGCAGCATGATCACGGACACGGTGGCCGACCGTACGGCGGCCGCGCCCGCGAAGTAGAGGGCGTACGCGAGAGCCGTGGGCACGGCAGCGATGTACGCCAGCAGCCAGCCGAGCCGGGCCAAGTCGGCCGTGTGCGGCAGCAGTCCCTCGGCGAGGGCGAGTGGCAGCAGGCACAGGCTGGTGACCGCGAAGGCCCAGACGGTCGTACCGGCGGCGTCGGCCCCGCCGTCGCGGCCCCACTTGCGGGTCAGCAGGGTCATCACGCAGTACCCGGCCGCGGACACCAGCGCGAGGAGCACGCCCCACGGTCGTACGGTCGCGCCCTCGCCGCCCAGCGCGAGCACCGCGAGCCCGGTGAGCGCACCGGCCACCGCCACGACGCCCCCGCGGCCGAGCCGCTCGCCCAGTGTCAGCCGGGCGCCGAGCGCGATGAGCACGGGTCCGGCACCCAGGGTGACGACGGTGCCCACGGCCAGTCCGGTGGCCTCGACGGCCGCGAAGTAGGCGGTCTGGAACACCGCGAGCCCGACACCCGTGACTCCGGCCCGCAGCGCCTTGCGGCCGAGGGGTTCGGATACGGCGGCGGTCAGCTGTGCGGGCCGGGCACGCGGACGCAGGACGCGGACGGCGAGGAGCAGCACGAAGCCGACCGCGCAGCGCCAGAAGGAGAGGGCGATCGGCCCCATGTCGCTGGTCCGGTAGACCAGTGAGGCGGCCGCGCCGGCGGTGCCCCAGGCGGCACCGGCAACGATCAGATAGAGGAGGCCTCGCCCGATGGGCAGGCCGGAGTCAGTGTTCGACACGAGTTGTTCTCCGCAGACGCGCGAGTGCGCGGAAGTTCGGGAAGGAGCCCCGGGTCAGCGGGGTCCGTGGACTTCTTCTGCGGGCAGCACCGTTCCGCCCGGCGATGCGCGGGTTCAGTTCCCGTCAGGCATCGGGGCGCGGCTTCCGGAGGGCCCGCCTCAGGCGGCCGGAGGCGGAAGAACGAGTGTCGAAGGCATGGTCACGCAGCTTATGCAACGTTTCCGCGGGCGGACAATTCCCTTTCCGGGCCGCCACTCGCCACCGGCTCGGCGGGGCTTTTGGCGGGCGCGGACGACTGCGCGATGAAGGCGCCGGCCAGGACGATCGCGCCGCCGACGATCTGCGGCGCGGAGAGGTGCTCGCCGAGCAGGAACCAGGCGAGGACGGTCGCGATGACGGCCTCCAGGCACGCCACCACTCCCGCGACCTGCGGCGAGAGCCGTCGCACGGAGAGCACACCGGTGACGTAGGCGACGACCGTGGCGACCAGCACGATCCAGGCCAGCAGCAGGGCGGCGGCGACCGGGGTGCCGTTCATGTGGGCAGTGCCGGCGAGGACCGACCAGTCCATGTTCCAGGGGCGGGCGACGACGGTGAGGACGGCGGCGCCGACGAGCAGGCCGTACGCGATGACGCCGAGCGGGTCGGGCGCTGCCTCGCCGGAGTCGCTGCCCTGGTCGGACAGGACGAAGTAGCCGACCTGGCAGCAGGCGGCGCCGAGCGCGAGGAGCAGGCCGAGGGCGTCGAAGCTCAGGCCCGACCAGACCTCGACGACGCAGGCGAGGCCCCCGACCGCGAGGACCACGCCGAGCGCGGCCGCACGCGTCACCGGAAGCCGCTGCACGAACCGCACCCAGCCGAGCACCAGGGCGGGGGCGAAGTACTCGACGAGCAGCGCGACACCGACCGGTATCCGGGAGATCGAGGCGAAGTAGAACGCCTGTACTCCGGCCACGCCGAGCAGGCCGAACCCGGCGAGCAGCGCGGGACGGCTGCGCAGCAGCGCACTGTGGCGCACGGCGAGCGGCAGCATCACCAGGGCGGCGCCGGCCACGCGCAACCACACCACATGGAGCGGGTCGAGCCCCGCCTCGATCAGCGGCTTGGCCGCGACACCCGACCCACCGAAGGCGACCGCGGACCCGATCGCCAGCCCGAGCCCGACGCCCTTGCCACGGCCGAACTGACTGCTTTCAGACATACGCACGGGCACATGATGACAGGCGATGACATGAGCGTCATCCCCGATGACACCTGTCTCGCCGAGTGGACTGGGGATGGGGTGGTGTGAGGTCGGGGCTCGGGGGGGGTGAGGGTGGCTCGCGGCCGTGGGGAGGCCGCTGCTGCTGGGGGGCAGTGGCGCACAGCGGGGCGGGGAGCCCCTCGCGGCGGTGTGGGGAGCCCTCGCGGCCTGGGCGGGCAGCGGCGCACGGCCGGGCAGGGAACGGCTCGCGGCAGGGGTGGGGTGGGGCGCACGGCGGGGGTGGGCTGCCCGCCGCCGGGATGGGTAGCGGCCCCACGGCCGGGCGGGGAGCCTCTAGCAGCCCGAATGGACAGCAGCCCACGGCACCGGGCGGGGAGCAGCTCGCGGTGGGGACGTAGGAGCTGGGGCCGGACGGAATGCTGGGCGGCGTCGGCCCAACGGGCGGCGAAGGCCCAACGAGGGAACACGTCAGGACACCGGCCGGCGAAGGTCCAACGGCGGGACACGTCGGGAAGCCAGGTGACGAGGGCTCAGCGGCAGGACGCGTCGGGATGCCAGGCGGCGAAGGCCCGGCCGGGCGGATAGCCGCGCACCGGGCCGCGAGGGTTCAGCTGCGCCAGACCTGCCGCACCAGGCGGCCAAGGTCCAGCCGGGGCAGAGTCGGCGCGCCGGGCGGCGAGGTCCAGCGCGCCGAGGGTGTCGACCTAGCTGGCCCGTTCGCCGTCGGCGGCGTACTCGTCCCGTCGTTGGTCGATACCGGCGCGTACCGCGTTCGCGTCGATGCCGGCGCGGGCGAGAACCTCCACGGCGCGTGCCTGCGGGTCCGTCACGATCGCCGCGAGGAGATCGATGCCGCGGGCACGTGGATCGCCACGCAGGGCGGCGCGTCGGCCGGCGTACTCCATGGCGCTCGCCGCCAACGGGGAGAAGCCCTCGCCGTCCAGCACCACGGGGACGGCGCCGGAGTCCTCGACGGTGCCCTGCCAGCGCAGGCCGTAGCCGATGCTGCGCTGCACGAGGTAGCCGAGCAGGCGAGCGATCTGGGGGCCGTCGCCGAAGACGGCGTACACGTCCGGGTCGCGCTCGAGGAGCGAGTGCAGCAGATGAGCCGTGTCGATCTGCCGGTCCCCGTCCCTGACCGCCCGGCGGCGGGCACCGGAGATCACCGCTGCCAGCTCGTCGCTGAGCCTGGCATCGTCCGCCGCGGCGTCCGGGCGCCGACAGTCCTGCTCCTGGGCCGACTGCCGGGGGATACGGGGTTGCACATCCCCACCCCATCAACCACTTCGAGCCGAGTCATCCCCGAGAGGAAGCATTTTCGCGTCCCACACAGAGTGGACTCCCCCGGCCGAAATCTCCTCCTTACGGATGAGATCACGCCGACCGACCCCGAGGGGCGCGCGCCGCCTTGTGTACGCGGCGGTGATACGGCTGGTGGGCTGAGCCGGCGGGCCTAGCCGGAACACAGCCGGCCGGCGGGTCCGGCCCCGAACTCGACGCGGGCGGTCGGGGACCGATCGGGCGGGCTCAGCCGACGTCTCCACATTTTCTGACGGTTCATCAGTATTGAATGTTCCACGCCCCACGGCTACGTTCCGCGACACCGAAGCCCGAGACGAAGGGGTGGTCGCATGGCCGAAGTCAGCGCGGAGGCACACATCGAGGCACCGGCCGAGAAGATCTGGGCGCAGCTGACGGACTGGTCGGCGTACGGACAGTGGAACGCCACCCACACCAGCTTCCCGAGCGGCGGCCCCGCGGCCCTCGAAGTGGGCGGGACCTTCCAGGAGAACATGAAGCTCATGGGGTTCCCGGCCGAGGTCGAGTGGACCATCGAGGAACTGGAACCGGCGCGCCTGCTCGCCATTCGCGGCAAGGGCCCGATGGCGGTGACCGTGGCCACGCGCTACACGCTGACCCCGGACGGCGACGGTGCCACGGCCGTGCGGATCGACGGGGAGTTCACGGGCGCGGCGGTGTCGTTGATGGCGGGCAAGCTGAAGGACTCGGCGACGGCCGCCCTGAACGAGTCGCTGCGCAAGCTGGCCGGGCTGGTGACCTGAACGCCCGCACAGCACACACGAAGGCGCCCCGCGGATCACTCCACGGGGCACCTTCACTCACGGGCGACCTCGCCCGCGGCGGGGAGGCCGCCGGCTCTTCCCACTCCTCGCCTCAGTCCTCGTCGGCGAGGATCAGGTACAGCTTCTTGCGGGACTCGTTGATGACGGCCAGCGCCTTCTCGCGCTGCTCCTTGTTGCCCGTCTTCCAGACCTGCCCGAAGGCCTCCATCAGACCGAAGCCGGCCTGACGGATCTCACCGAGGGCTTCCCAGTCGACGCCACGGGAGGCTTCCTCCCAGGGCGCCTCGGGCCCCGCTTCGGCTGCCTCGCGGCCCGAGTCGGTGAGCGAGAACAGCTTCTTGCCGCCCTCGGTCTCACTGGCGATCAGGCCCTCGTCCTCCAGCAGTTGGAGGGTCGGGTACACCGAGCCGGGGCTGGGCTTCCACGCCCCGCCGCTGCGCTCGGCGATCTCCTGGATCATCTCGTAGCCGTGCATCGGGCGGTCCTTCAGCAGGGCGAGGATCGAGGCGCGCACATCACCGCGCCGGGCCCTCCCCCGCGGTCCGCCGCGACCACCCCTCGGCCCCCAGGGGCCGGGTCCGAATCCAGGCCCACCGAACCCCGGGCCCCCGCCCGGCCCGAAGGGCCCGAAGGCGCCACGAAGCCCCTCGAAGCCGCCCCGGCCGTGGTGACCGTGCCCACCGTGTCCACGCTCGAATCCATGGGAACGCATCGCAATCACTCCATTCCATCGTTGATCTGTCGCGATGGCTCAACGATATATCGGAATAGCTCGCATGGCAAGGATGCCGAAGCGCGCTGCTGAGTGCATTGGGAGTGCTGGACGGCCGTACCGGCTGGGGTGGATCACGCAGGGCCGTGCGTCGAGTTGTCGTACGTCGACGCGGTGCATGGGTGTCGTCGGGCGTCCGCTACGGGACTGCGGACGGGCCGGTTCGAGGATGTCCGTCCGGTACGCGCGCTTCGCTGGTCGCGCGGTGAGCGTCACTTCCCGGGCTGGCATTGGGCGGCGACGACCGGGCGGCACGTCGGCTTCGAGTCGTGGCTGGAGCGGGACCAGTTGCTGCTGATCGACTTCGACCCGAGCGTGGTGATGATTGGCTCGCAGCCGTTCTGGCTGCACTGGCATGACGGCGAGCGGGAGCGTCGTCACGCCCCGGACTACTTCGTCCGCCGCGCGGACGGCTCCGTCCGGTGGCTGTCGCGCTACCGGCATCCACGGTGTCTGTGCCCGAAAATCTCAGTTGATCTGGACCCTGGCGTATGAATACTGGCTGTCGTCTCAGTTGATCTGGTCTGCTTCCGGCGTTTTCGAATTGAACTGGTGGAAGAGCCTGCGAGAGATGACCATGCACGATGACCAAGTGGACGTGACCACCGAAATCGTTGCGACCTTGATCCAAGAACAGTTCCCTCAGTGGAGCGGCAAGACGATCCAACGCCTGCCGCCGACCGGGACGGTCAACGCCATCTTCCGCATCGGGAACGACCTCTCTGCACGTTTCCCACTGCGTCTGGCCGACGCTGCCGAGGCGCTGGCGGTTCTGGAACAGGAAGCCCAGGCGAGCGCGGAGCTGGCACAGGTGTCTCGGTTCCCCGCCCCGGAACCCGTCGCCTTGGGAAAGCCTGGAGCGGGTTACCCCATGCCGTGGTCGGTCCAGACATGGCTGCCGGGAACGATCGCCTTTGATGCCGACCCGAGTGGGTCGGACGCGTTTGCCAAGGACCTTGCGGCCTTCATCGCAGCCCTGCGGGGCGCCGAGACGCGGGGGCGGTTTTTCAGCGGTGAAAGTCGTGGCGGCGTTCTCGCTCACCACGACGACTGGATGGCGAAGTGCTTCGAGGAGAGTAAGAGGCTGCTCGACGTGCCCCGGCTGCGCCAGGTGTGGAGCCGCTTTCGGGAGTTGCCACGCACGGGTGCCGACGTGATGAGCCATGGTGACTTGATTCCCGGCAATGTACTGGTCGCGGGAGACCGGCTCAGCGGCGTACTCGACACCGGCGGCTTCGGCCCGGCCGACCCCGCGCTGGATCTGGTCAGTGCCTGGCACCTGTTGCAGCCAGGCCCGCGGGAAGTGCTCCGGCGGACACTGGTCTGTGACGATCTGGAGTGGGAGCGCGGCAAGGCATGGGCGTTCGAACAGGCGATGGGTGTTGTCTGGTACTACGTCGAGAGCAATCCGACGATGAGCAGAATGGGGCGCCGGACACTCGACCGCATCCTGCAGTCGATGGAGTGATGTCGCCCCGATCGTAGGCCGTGACAGAGACGAACTGAGACAGGAGTCCGTGATCTACTGCCGGCCATGCCGTTGCTGCTGCTCGACCTCGACAACACGCTGGTCGACCGCGACGCGGCCTTCCGTCTCGCCGCCGCCGACTTCCTCGCCGAGCACGGCCTGCCGGCCTCGGACCTCACGTGGCTGATGGCCACGGACGCCGGTGGGTACACCGCCCGCGATGAGCTGGCCGCAGCCATGACCGGCCGATACGGGGACGCCGTGCCGGCCACCGCCGTCCGAACCCTGCTCGACACCGGCGCCGCCGACCGCGTCCGGCTGGCGCACTCCTCCCGCCAGGCACTGGTGAACGCACAGACCGACGGCTGGACCTGCGTCATCGTCACCAACGGCCGCACCGTTCAGCAGGAGACGAAGATCCGCAACACCGGGCTCGACCGACTCGTCCAGGGCTGGGTCATCTCCGAGGCCGTCGGCCACAAGAAGCCCGCACCGGAGATCTTCCAGGCGGCAGCCACAGCCGTCGGCGCCCCTCTGCGCGGCGCGTGGGTCATCGGCGATTCACCGCACGCCGACATCGCCGGCGCCGACGCGCTCGGACTTCGCAGCGTGTGGGTGACGGACGGACGGCCCTGGACACACGGCTCCTGCCACCCCACCCACACGGCTCACGACGTCGCCTCCGCGATCAACCACGCCATCGGTACGCGGCCGTAGGGTGCCGTCGATCGCGGCCCGCCCTCCCGAAATCGGTCCAGCGCCCCCGAATTGGCCTTGGCCGCCTCCTTGCCGCACCCTCTAGCGTCGGCGTCATGCGGATTCGAATCGTCGATGCCTTCACCGACCGCCCCTTCGCCGGCAACCCGGCCGGGGTCCTGCTGCTCGACGCCTTCCCGGAGGACGACTGGCTCCAGAAGGTGGCCATGGAGGTCAATCACGCCGAGACGGCGTTCGCGCACCGGCTGGACACGGGCGGGGAAGCCGACTGGGCGCTGCGGTGGTTCACTCCCGTCGCCGAGGTGGCGATGTGCGGGCACGCCACGCTGGCCACGGCCCACGTGCTGCACAGCACCGGCGCCCACGAGGGGCCCGTGCGGTTCGCCACCCGCAGTGGCGTCCTCGTCGCCACACCCCGCGAGGACGGCTCCCTCACGCTCGACTTCCCGACCGCTCCGCTCACGCCGGTCGAGGTGCCGGACGGAGTCGCGCAAGCCCTCGGCGCCGAGCCGCTCGCCGCCTTCGACACCGGCCCGAACGTCGGCGACCTGCTCATCGAACTCGCCGACGAGAAGACGGTCCACGCCCTGACCCCCGACCACAAGGCCCTCGGCGCCTACTCCGAGCGCGGCATCATCGCCACCGCCCGCGCCGAGGACCCCACCCGGGGCTACGACTTCGTCTCCCGCTGTTTCTTCCCGAACGTCGGCATCGACGAGGACCCCGTCACCGGCAGCGCCCACACGGCCCTCGCTCCCTTCTGGTCCGAGCGCCTCGGCCGGGCCGAACTCACCGGCCTGCAGGCCTCACCGCGCTCCGGCCGCGTCCGCACCGAACTGCGCGGCGACCGCACCCTGCTGAGCGGCAGCGCGGTGACCGTCATCGAGGGGGAGTTGATCGCCTAGGCGGGTCGGCATTCGGTCATGCCAGGCCGGCATTGGGTCGGCAGGGCCGGCATACGGTCGGCAGGGCCGACCAGCCATGACGAAGGGGGCGTACGAGGCCGTCGTACGCCCCCTCGACGAGGCTCACGCCGTCGGCAGCCACCCCACCTTCCCGGCCAGCAGCGCATACCCCACGAACGCCCCTATGTCGAGCAGGGAATGCGCCACGACCAGGGGACCCACCCGACCCCAGCGCCGGTACAGGTAGACGAACACCACGCCCATCGCCATATTGCCCAGGAAGCCGCCGATGCCCTGGTAGAGGTGGTAGGAGCCGCGCAGTACGGAACTGGCCATCAGCGCGGTGCCGGGCGTCCAGCCCAACTGGCCCAGTCGGCGCAGCAGATAGCCGACCACGATGACCTCTTCGAGGATCGCGTTCTGCAGGGCGGACAGGATCAGCACCGGGTACTTCCACCACACGTCGGGCAGGGCCTCGGGCACCACGGTGAGGTTGAAGCCGAGTCCACGGGCGGCCAGGTAGAAGGCGATTCCGGTGCTGCCGATCACCGCAGCGACGGCCGCTCCACGGCCGAGGTCCGGCCAGGGGCGAGTGCGGTCGAAGCCGAGGGTGCGCAGGCTCTGTCCCTCGCGCAGCAGGAAGTGCGCGACGAGGGCGACGGGAATCAGCGCAGTGGTGATTCCGAAGAGCTGCCAGGCGAGATCCAGCCAGGGCCGGCCCGGCGCGGCCGAGGCGTTGAGGGTGGCTGCCTGATCCTTCAGACCGCCCGGTTTGGTGACCGAACCGATAAAACTGATCAGGGCGGACACACCGCTCGCACCGAGCGAAAGCCCCAGAACGAGCAGCGTCTCATCACGGAGAATCCGTCGCTCGGGCCGCTCGTGCGGAAAAGAATCGGCCACGGGGCCTGCCTCGCCCTGCACTCCTGCCTCCAGTTGAGTAATCCCGCCTCATCCTCATCACCGCGCCGCTAGGGTCTCGAAAGCAGTTACGAAGACCGTGCGCGACAGGCCGTTGGGGGGACGGGCGCCGTACGGGGCGTACCGCCCCTTTGCCTGCCATACGGCCGGACTCCGGCACGAGGTTCAGCAGGGCAACAGGGAGGGGCACCACCGTCATGGGACGTCACAGCTTGCCCGATCAGTATGGGGCGGGCGGCAGCGCCCCCCGCCGACGCGACCCCCGCCGGCCCGACCCCCGCCGACGGACACGCCGCCGTACGGTGGCCGTCGCGACGGTCCTGGTCCTGGCCGTCGCAGGCGGCATGGCCGCCGCGGTCAAGGGCGGGCTGCTCTCCTTCGGCTCCTCCTGCCAGGACGACCCGGTGCGGCTGACCCTGGCCGTCTCCCCCGACCTGGCCCCCGCCCTCGAAGCGGCGGCGAAGCAGGCCCGGGACGCCGACCTCACCTCCGACGGCCGGTGCGTCGCCGTGACGGTGAGCGCGCAGGAGCCGTACAAGGTCGCGGACACGCTCCTGGCGGGCGAGGACCCCGACGCGCAGGTGTGGGTCCCGGACTCGGATGTGTGGATCCAGCGGCTCACGGCGGACGGCGGCACGGCCCAGGTCTCCACGGTGGGCCAGGTCGCCTCCACGCCGGTCGGGGTGGCGATGGTGCCCGCGGCGGCGAAGTCGCTGGGGTGGCCGAAGAAGACGTACGGCTGGCTGGAGCTGGCCGGTGCCGGCCTGCGCGACGACTCACTGCGCCTCGGCGCGGCCGACCCCACCCGCAGCGCGACGGGGCTGCTCGCCCTCACCCGGCTGAGCTCGGCCGCCGCCGGGGTCGAGGGTGGGGACATCCAGGCCGCGGCGCTGATGAAGGCGCTGTCGCAGCGCGTCTCCGACAGTGACGGCCAGGTCCTGGACACCCTGCCGCGCGACTCCTCCGGCACGGAGCAGGGCAACCCGAAGCGGAACCAGGCGCTGGTCGTCAGCGAGCAGACGGCGTACACGTACAACTCCAGGGCGGACGGCGGCAGCCTGGACTTCTTCCATCCGAAGGACGGCTCGCCCCGGCTCGACTACCCGTACACGCTCCTCGAAGAGACGGGGCTGACGACCGACGAGAGCCGGGCCGCGATCCGGTTCATGAGCTACCTGCGTGATCCCCGACAGCAGCGGCTGCTGGAGCGGTACGGCTTCCGGACCTCCGACGACGAGGTCTCGGACGCTCTGGTCGCTCGGGCCGGTGGCAGCAGCCCGCAGCCGTACGCCAAGCCGCCGGGCCGGCCGGCCTCGGAGGTCGCCCTCCAGGAGGCGCTCGGGGTGTGGACGATCACCGTGCAGAGCGCGCGGATCACGACGGTCGTGGACGCCTCCGCGTCCATGTCCGAGCCGGTTGCGGGCACGGGGCGGTCCCGGATGGACGTCACCAAGGCGTCGCTGCTCCAGGCTCTCGCCACGTTCACGCCCGACGACGAGGTCGGTCTGTGGGACTTCTCCACCAAGCTGGACGGCGACAAGGACTACCGCGTCCGCGTGCCGACCGAGCGGCTCGGCGCCCCGAAGGGCGAGGGCACCCAGCGCGACCGCCTGTCCACGGCGTTCGGCGACCTGGCGCCGGTGCCCAACGGCGCGACCGGCCTGTACGACACCACGCTGGCCGCGTACAAGGAGGCGACGGCCTCCTATGCCAAGGGCAAGTTCAATGCCCTGGTGATCCTCACCGACGGCGTCAACGAAGACCCGGGCAGCATCTCGCGCACCGACCTCATCGCCCAGCTGGAGCGGCTGACCAGCCCTGAGCGCCCGGTCCCCCTCATCATGATCGCCGTCGGCCCCGACGCCGACCGCGAGGGGGCCGACCGCATCGCCGAGGCGACGGGAGGCTCGGGCCACGAGGTGACGGACCCGTCCCAGATCCAGTCGGTGATCCTCAAGGCGATCGTCGAGGCGGGGACCCCGGGCAGGCAGGGCTGACGGACCTGACTCGGCCGGGCGCCCCGGCATTCGTCCCGGCCGGGCGCCTCGGCGTTCGTCCCGGCCGTCACCCCAGCGGCACCGGCTCCAGCAACCCCACCGGCCAGGTGTGCACCGGATCCCCGCGGTGCATCAGCTCGCGGTACCGGCGGGTCGTCGCCGCCAGTGCCGCCTCCCGGCTCAGCCCCGACTCCAGTGCCCGATGGAAGGTGGCCGACTGCCAGGACGCCCCGTTCATGCGCCTGCGGCACCGCTCCTCGATGACCCCGAGGTAGAGATCCCGGTCGGCCGACTCGACTCCCCACGCCTCCAGGCCGACCTCGGCCAGCGGCAGCAGCTCGTCGCGTACGAGGCTCACCGCGTCGACCTCGGTCGTCCCGCCGTACCGCCCCCGACGGGGCCAGCGCAGCCGCGCGTCGATGCCGTACTTGCACGCCGCGTCGAAGTTGGCGGCCGCCGCCTCGAAGGGCATCCGGGTCCACACCGGCCGTGACTCCTCGGCGAGGGCGCGGACGACGCCGTAGTAGAAGGCCGCGTTGGCGATGACGTCCGTGACAGTGGGCCCGGCAGGCAGCACGCGGTTCTCCACGCGCAGATGCGGGACGCCGTCGGCGATGCCGTAGACCGGGCGGTTCCAGCGGTACACGGTGCCGTTGTGCAGGACGAGTTCGGCGAGCTTGGGTACGCCGCCGGCGTCGAGGACGGCGAGCGGGTCCTCGTCGTCGCAGATCGGCAGCAGGGCCGGGAAGAAGCGCAGGTTCTCCTCGAAGAGGTCGTACGCGGAGGAGATCCACCGCTCCCCGAACCAGGTGCGCGGCCGTACGCCCTGGGCCTGGAGCTCGGGCGGGCGGGTGTCGGTGGACTGCTGGAACAGCGGTGGGCGGGACTCGCGCCACAGCTCCCGCCCGAAGAGGAAGGGCGAGTTGGCGCCCACGGCGACCTGAGCCGCGGCGACCGCCTGGGCCGCGTTCCACACGTCGGCGAAGCGGCCCGGGGTGACCTGGAGGTGCAGCTGCACGGAGGTGCAGGCGGCCTCGGGTGCGATCGACTTCGACGTGCACGTCAGATGCTCCACGCCGTCGATGTCGAGCGTGAAGTCCTCGCCGCGGGCGGCCACGATCTGGTCGTTCAGGAGGGCGTAGCGATCGACGTCGGAGAGGTTCGAGGAGACCAGGTCGTCGCGGTCGAGGGTCGGCAGAATGCCGATCATCACGATTCCCGCGTCGAGCTCACCGGCTTTTCGGTCGGCATATGCCAGTGATGTACGGAGTTCCTCGGCGAGCCGGTCGAATACCCGCCCCTGCAATCGATGTGGGGCTATGTTGACTTCCAGATTGAACATGGCGAGTTCTGTTTGGAAGTCGCGGCTCGCGATCCGCTCGAGTACCTGTCCATTCAACATTCTTGGCATACCGTCGGCACCGGTGAGATTCAACTCG
Source organism: Streptomyces cyaneus (assembly GCF_004028635.1). GTDB lineage: Bacteria > Actinomycetota > Actinomycetes > Streptomycetales > Streptomycetaceae > Streptomyces > Streptomyces cyaneus. The sequence continues at coordinate 1,455,002 of NZ_RQJW01000003.1, forward strand.
ATCTCCAGCCCCATGAGGTTCTTGGGGCGGTCGAACCGCTTCGCCTCCAGCAGCCGCTCCAGACCCGTCAGGCACTGCCGCAGCTTGTGGCGGTAGCGCTGGCGATCGGACAGATCGAACCGACCTGCCACGACCTTCTCCCCCATCGAAGCTTCCCTCCTCGGATGGGCGGACTCTAGGGCCCGCCCGGCGGATCCGGCCGCCGGTCTCCCGGGTCAGGTGGGATGATGCCCAGCCGAAGCGATCGATAACGTCCCGCGCGAGGCCGACGCCCGCTAGGCTGTCGGAGGTGACCGGCGGCACATTCACCAGGCATGGACCACTGTGCAGTTTCGGTCGGCTCACGAACTCGTGAAAAACGCCGATGACAATTGGCCGACCGCAGCCGGGGCATTTTCCGAGGTCATCGCCGCAGGACCGGCTGGGAATCGGGATGATTCCCGCATATCGCCGACCGAATGAACCCTTGCCGGGTGCACCAAAAGCGGTTAGACGAAACACCGTCTGAACACTCGTCGTATAAACTCCGCAATCAAGGCAGAGGGTTGGCGCCCGCGGTCCAGGACCTGCCGTCCAGGTGACGTACGGCAGGCCTCACCCACGTCTCTCGCTCACAGACCCCGGCCCCCGCCTCTCTGACCTTCGTGAGCTGACAGCGCCGTCCGCCCCCGCCACGCCCTCGCGCCACCGTGCCTGTCGAACGAGAGAGGCGACCCACCATGCCGCTGCATGTCCCCCCGGCTCCCGCGCCCGCACTTCGCTCCGTCCTGACCGCACTCAGCTCGCCCACCGCGGTCCTCGAGGCCCGAACTCCCTCCCTGCGCGCCGCCCAGGGGCCCGCGACCCCCGAACTCCCGCTGCCCGTCCATGTCGTGGACGAGATCACCCCGGCAGGGGTGGCCGCGACCCGACTGGCCGGCTGGCGTTTCCTGATCCGCTGCGGCGACCGCGCGGTGGCCGCGGCCGAGACCCGGCTGACCCCGGACGGCTGGGCCTTCTCGCACTTCTTCGAGGGCCCCTACATCGCTTCCACCGAGCGGGCGCTGCGCCAGGCAGAGACGATCACGCAGGCCTACCAACCGCGCCTGCTGTCGTTCCCCGCCCTCTACATGCTGACCCTCTGGTTGCACAGCGACTGCACCGCGGACGGCACCACCGGGCACCCCGACGGCACGGACATCCTCGTGCCGCTGGCCCCGGCCCCGCCCGGCATCGCGGCCCACGTGCCGCACCGGGTCGCCGAACTGCTCCCGGTGCTCACACATCGGGCGACCCCGGCTCCACTGCCTCCACTACTCGGTTCGCCCGCCTGACAGCGCACCGCGCGAGCGGCTCCGTACCCCGCTGCCCGATTCCGGGTGGCGGGGTACGGCGCTGTTTGCGGTGGGATCGGAGCGGTGGGATTAGGCTCGTACGGGACAAGAAAAACACGCACACACGAACCGTAAATAACTCGTACGAGCGAGAATGCGCTCGAATGAGCCCCCAAGTCCCCCGACCCCTCCGGACTAGCCCCATCCGACCACTTCGAACCACCCGAAGTGACAGTGCAGTTGGAATGAACCGTCCGCGCTGGCGATGCGTCATCAACCTGTGAGAAGCGGTGCTGCGAAATGCCTGCGGATTCACGCCCGTGGGGCAACACTGGGTTCCGACCGACCAATCACAAACGGGGGGCGGCCATGAACGAAGCTTCACGCCGCGAAACAGACACCACAGCCACTTCACACATCACGACAGAGCGAAAGATCCCATCCATGTGCCAGCACCAGCCACCGTGCCCCTCAGCCGACTCCGCCGACCGGGAATCCGCCCGTCTCGTGGCGCACCACCCGGAGCAGGGATGGAGCCTGCTGTGCAACGGTGTTCTGCTCTTCGAGGACACCGGTGAGCTCCTGCCGGACGGTCAGATCATCGCCCCGCACCGTCCGCTGGGCACCGGCAAGGTGATGACCGCCGCGTAAGGCCTGCCGGCGGACCACGCCGGAGAGCCCGCACCACCGGGCGCCGAGACGGACGCCCGGCGTACCCCAGGGGCCGGTCGCAGACCCTGACTGCGAGCCGGCCCCGATGTGTGTCCGGGGCCGGTCACCCACCGTAGTCGGGGCCTACTTCAGTGCTTCCCGCAGCGCGAAGTACGCCGCCTTCGGACGCAGTTGCTCGTCCCAGGGCAGCGCCGCGCCCTGGCCCTCGAAGAACGCCGGGATCCAGCTGTACTTGTCGGTGTAGTCCCAGATCGTGAGCCCCACGCACCGGCGCACCGCGAGGCAGGCGTCGGTCAGGTCCGCGTACCAGTCGGCCTGCTGGGCCAGCTTCTCCTCGGTCGCGGGGAGGATCATCCGGATGTCCACCTCGGTGAGCGAGGTGTCGAGTCCGAGCCTGGCGAAGCGCCGGAGGTTGTCCTCCAGCGTGGTCGGATAGCCGTACTGGAGCGCCAGATGGGCCTGGAGGCCGATGCCGTCGAGCGGTACGCCCTCGGCCTTCAGCTCCTTGGCGAGGTTGTAGTAGGCGTCGCTCTTCGGGCCGATCGACTCGATGTTGTAGTCGTTGAGGTAGAGCTTCACCTTCGGGTCGGCCTGGCGGGCCCAGCGCAGGGCGTCGGCGATGTAGCCGGGGCCGAGCGTCTTGTAGAAGATCGTCTCGCGGTACGTGCCGTCCTCGTTGAACGCCTCGTTGACGACGTCCCAGGCGAAGACCTTGCCCCGGTAGTGCCGTACCTCCGTCTGGATGTGCTTCTTCAGTACGGCCCGCAGCTCGGTGGCCGTCCACTCGCGGCCGGTCAGCCAGCCGGGCAGCTGGCTGTGCCAGACGAGGGTGTGGCCGCGTACCTTCTGGCGGTTGGCGCGGGCGAGGTCGACGATCTCGTCGCCCTCGGAGAAGTCGAACACGCCCTGCTGGGGCTCGGTGGCGTACCACTTCATGCCGTTGCCCGGCGTGATCTGGTCGAACTCGCTGCCGAGGATCGCCTTGTACGGCTCGTCGACGAGCTCGGGGTTGTCGGTGGCGCTGCCGAAGTAGCGGCCGTGGCGCTCGGCGAGGTCGGCGAGGGTGGGCTGCTTGCCGTGCCGTTCGTCCGCCTGCGCCGCCGGGCCGGTGGCCACGCCGGCCGCGACCAGTACGGCGGCGAGGGCCCCGGCGAGTCTGAGCCGGGTGCGGGAGCGGGTGGTCGTACTGCGCATGGTGCGACTCCTCACGGATCGGTGGTGTGTCGAGCCGTACGTCCGCCTGCGCGCGTCATCCCTTGGTGGCGCCGGCGGTGAGGCCGCCGACGAGCTGGCGCTCGGCGACCGAGTAGAAGGCGAGGGCGGGGACCATGGCCAGCACGAGGTAGGCGAACACGCGTGCGTAGTCCGCCGAGTACTGGCCCTGGAACTGCTGGACGCCGATGGGCAGGGTCCACCAGGTCGAGTCGGTGAACACCAGAAGCGGCAGGAAGAAGTTGTTCCAGCTGGTGACGACGGCCAGGACCGAGACCGTGCCGAGCGCCGGTCGTGCCATGGGCAGCAGGACCCGCCAGAAGAACCCGAGCGGTCCGCACCCGTCCACCGTGGCGGCCTCCTCCAGCTCGCCGGGGATCTCCCGGAAGAAGCCGCGCAGGATGATGATCGTCATCGGCAGCCCGAAGGCGGCCTGCGGAAGGATCACGCCCAGCGGGTTGTCGAGCAGCCCCATGGAACGCAGCAGCAGGAACAGCGGCAGGGCCGCCACCGCGAAGGGGAACATCAGCCCCATCGTGAACAGCGTGAACAGCAACTCCCGCCCACGGAAGGCGAATCGGGCGAAGGAGAAGGCGGCCAGCGCGGACACGGCGACCACCAGCACGGTCGTCGCCACCGCGATCAGCGTGCTGTTGCCGACCAGCCGCCAGAAGTCGCCCGAGCCCAGGATGTCGCCGTAGTTGGAGAGCACCCACGGTCCGGGCAGCCCGACGGGGTTGCGGGAGAGCTGGTCGGTGGACTTGAAGCCGGACAGGGCGGCGTACAGCAGCGGGAGGCCCATGACGGCGCCGACCACGCCGAGGATCAGGTGCAGGGGCAGGCTCTTCCGGCCCGGCTTCGCCGGCTTGCCCGACCTGCTCGGCTTGCTCAGCTTGCTCGGCTTGGCCGACTTGCCCAACGTGGCCGTCACTTGGCGTCTCCCCTCATCGTCGTGGTGGCCCCTTCGAGGTCGCGGCGGAGCACGAACCGCTGGTAGGCGAGGGCGAAGACGAGGCTGATGCCGAACATGACCACGCTGATCGCGCTGGCGTAGCCGACCTGGTAGCGCTTGAAGCCGTACTGGAACATGGTCACGGCCATGGTCTCGGAGTGGTGGTCGGGGCCGCCCGCGGTGGTGACCCAGACCAGGTCGAAGAGCTGGATCGCCCCGATGACGGACAGGAAGACGCTGATGCGCAGGGTGGGCGCGAGCAGCGGCAGGGTGACACTGCGGAAGCGCTGCCAGGCGTTCGCGCCGTCGATCAGCGCGGCCTCGGTCAACTCCCGGGGGATGGACTGGAGTCCGGCCAGGTAGAGCATCATGTGGAAGCCGAAGTACTTCCACGTCATGACCAGGAAGAGCGTCGCCATCACCATGGACGGGTCGGCGAACCACTCGCCGCCCAGCCCGTCCAGCCCGACGTGGCCCAGGAGCTGGTCGGCGAGGCCGTCGTCGGGGGCGAAGATCATGCTGAACAGCACGCCCGTGATGGCCTCGGACAGCACGTACGGCGCGAAGAACAGCATCCGGTACACGGCACGGCCGCGCAGTCTCTGGTTGAGCAGTACGGCCATGGCGAGCGCGAACGGCAGCTGGACGGCGACCGACAGCACGACCAGGACCAGGCAGCGCCACAGGTCCCCGAGGAAGACCGGGTCCTGGAAGAGCCGGGTGAAGTTGTCGGTGCCGATGTAGTCGGACGGCATGCCGAAGCCGCCCCAGCGGAAGAAGGCCGCGTACAGCGCGAACAGGATCGGCAGCAGCACCAGGACGAGGAAGAGCACCAGGGCGGGCACCTGGAACGCGACCGCGGTGAGCCAGTGCAGTGCGCGCCGCCGGGCCCGCCCCTTGGCCGCGCCGGCGGACATGGGCGGGACGTCGACGTCGGGGCCGGTCCGCTTGTCCGGCAGGAACGTGGAGGTCATCGCCGGCTACTGCTCTTCCTTCGCGGCCTGTGTGATGGACTCGGTGACCTGCTGGGGGGACTTGGACCCGGCGATGAGCGCGGCCACGCTGTCGTTGACCTCCTGGCCCACGGCGGGCGCGTACGCCTGGTCGAGATAGAGCTGGAAGCCGGTGGCGCCCTTCAGCTGCGCCTGTACGGCCTTGATGTTGGGGTCGGCGATGGCGCTCTCGGCCGCCGGGACCACGGGGAGAACGCCGGTCTTCTTGACCAGCTCCACGTCCGTCGCCTCGGAGGCGAAGAACTTCAGGAAGTCGACGGCGGCCTGCGGGGCCCCGCTGCGCAGGGCGTGCCCGCCGCCCCCGCCGAACACCTCGGTGATCGCACCCTTGCCGCCGTCGACCGCCGGGAAGGGGAAGAAGCCGAGGTCGTCACCGAGGCCCTTGCCGGAGTCCGCCTGCACGACCGGGGCCCACTGGCCCATGAGTTCCATCGCCGCCTTGCCGTTGCCGACGGCCGCGGCCTGGCCGGTGGGGGTGGAGTAGGCGGCGCCGAGGAAGCCCTTTTGGAACGGCTGGAGGTCGACGAGCTCCTGGAGGTGCTGACCGGCCTGGACGAAGGGGTCGCCGGTGAAGTCCTTGTCGTCGTAGGCCTTCTGCAGGGCGGCGGCGCCGGCGGTGCGCATCGCGAGGTAGGCCCAGTAGTACATGCCGGGCCACTTCTCCTTGCCGGCCAGGGCCAGCGGCGTGGTGCCCTTCGCCTTCAGCTCGCGCACGGCGTCGAGGAAGCCGCTCCAGGTGGTCGGCGGCTCGGTGATGCCGGCGTCCTTGAAGAGCGCCTTGTTGTACCAGAAGCCGATCATGCCCATGTCGAACGGGATGCCGTACACCTTCTCGTCGAGGAGGTACGGCTCCTTGGCGACCGGCAGCAGGCTGCCGGCGAAGTCCTTGGTCCGGTCGGTGAGGTCCTCGACGAGGCCTGCGTCGACCTGCTGCCTGAGTACGCCGCCGCCCCAGGTGTGGAAGATGTCGGGCAGCTTCCCGGAGGCGGTCAGTGCCGTCATCTTGGATTTGTAGGCGTCGTTCTCCATCTGGACGATCTTTATCTTCACCTTGGGGTTCTGGGCCTCGAACTTCTTGGCCAGCGCCGCCCAGACGCCCTTGGTCGGCTCGGTGGTGGAGATGTTCCACCACTCGATGGTGGTCGTCCCGTCCGACGACCCTCCGTCCGAGTCGCCGCCGCAACCGCTCAGTGCCGTCATGCCCAGACCGGCTGCGGCGGAGGCGGCGAGGAAGCCGCGGCGGGACAGTCCCGGGTCGCCCATCATGCGCTCCTTGAGTACGGGACGGCCCGTCCACGGCCGTCCACTGGATCGAAAGTTTCGGAGTTGATCCAGAAAGCTGCGTTGTTGCCGCACCCTAAGGACAGCTGCCAAACGGTGGCAACCCCTTGTACGCGGTGAATCTGCCGCCAACTGTCATGGCGGCCCCGCCGACCCCGCCCCTGCACTGCCGCACGGGGCCTAGGCGGACCGTCACTCTCAGCCTTCCCCCGCTGACGGCGCCCCCTGAAGGCGGGCCCCTGCCGCTACCCAACGACCACACGGCGCACCGAAACATTCGACCTGTCGGACGAACATTACGGAGCGAACTCCAGAAAGGGCACGGCACCTCCGGGCGAGGCTTGGGCCGCCTCTCGCCGGAGGCGAGTCGGGGAGGGCGCGCCGGTCACAGGCCGATGTGGCGGCTGCGGATGCCGTCCAGGGACTCGCGGCGGATCAGGAGCCGGGCATGGCCGTCGTTCACGGCGACTACCGGTGGGCGGCCGACCAGGTTGTAGCCGGAGGCCATGGGCAGGTGCCAGGCACCGGCGGCCGGGATGGGCGAGCAGGTCCCCGGGACGGATGCCGTCGGGGGGCTCGACGTCGGCGGCCACTACGTCGCCCGCCTCGAAGTGGCGGCCCACCACGGTCACGAGGGTCGGCGCGGCGGAGCTCGGCGGTGCTGTGCCGACCCACCAGCCGGGACGCGTGCCGGACCCCGTACAGGGCGGGACGGGGATTGTCGCTCATGCCGCCGTCGACGGCGACGTACGTGTGCGCGCCGGTGCGCTTGACGGCGAGCACGTGGTGGAGCGCGACGCCCGCCGGGCCCGCTACCGCCCGCCCGGGTTCGATGATGAGGCGGGGCACCGCGAGCCCCGCTGCCGTGCACGCCTCGGTCAGCTCCGCACGCAGCTTGCGGGCCAGCAGGGTCAGGTCCAGGGCCGCTTCACCGGGCCGGTAGGCGATGCCGTGACCGCCGCCCAGGTCGAGTTCGGGCAGGACCAGACCGTGCTGTTCGTGCAGCCGGGCCACGAGGCCGACAAGGCGCCGTACGGCGGCCCGGGCCCACACCCCCCGCCCAACTCGCCGCGCGAGCACCGCACGGACCCCGCCCGCACCATGACGCTGGGTATCCACCGGCAGCAAGCCGCCCGCTCGTCCCCCGTACAGCCCAACAAGGCACACACAAGGCCCCGAGCTCGATTGTTGATGTGCAGCCAACGCCTACCCGGCCAGTCTTAACGGAAGCTTGACGCTGAGCGCCCCCCGATCCGTGGGCCCATGCGTCACTCTCTGCATACGCTGGTGCGGCCGTCCGCGTGATGGCCGGAACCCTACGCAGAGCCGCACATCAGGAGCACGCCGATGGCCGCCACGACCGAACACCCGCCGCCCAGTCGCCTGCGCGCCTGGATGCTGCAGGGGCTGTCCGACATGGGCAAGGGCCACGGTCCCCAGGGCCCGCACGCCGAGCCGGAGCCCGCCCCCAAGGGCCAGCCCTGGTACCGCGTCATGTGCCTCACCGGCGTCGACTACTTCTCGACCCTCGGCTACCAGCCTGGCATCGCGGCCCTCGCGGCCGGTCTGCTCTCCCCGATCGCGACCATCGTGCTGGTGATCGTCACCCTGGCCGGCGCCCTGCCCGTCTATCGCCGCGTGGCCGAGGAAAGCCCGCACGGCGAGGGCTCGATCGCGATGCTGGAGCGACTGCTGTCCTTCTGGAAGGGCAAGCTCTTCGTCCTGACCCTGCTCGGCTTCGCCGCCACCGACTTCCTGATCACCATCACGCTGTCGGCCGCGGACGCCTCGACCCACCTGGTCGAGAACCCGCACCTGGAAAGCGCCCTGCACGACAAGCAGCTGCTGATCACCCTGATCCTGGTCGCGTTGCTCGGCGCGGTGTTCCTCAAGGGCTTCCTGGAGGCGATCGGCGTCGCCGTCGCCCTGGTCGCCGTCTACCTCGCGCTGAATGCCGTCGTCGTGGTCGTCGGCCTGTACCACGTCCTCACCGAGGAGCACGTGGTCACCGACTGGTCCAACGCCCTGACGGCCGAGCACGGCAACGTCTTCGTCATGATCGGCGTCGCCCTGATCGTCTTCCCCAAACTCGCCCTCGGCCTCTCCGGTTTCGAGACCGGCGTCGCCGTGATGCCGCACGTCAAGGGCGATGCGGGCGACACCGAGGTGCGTCCGACGGGGCGGATCCGGGACACGAAGAAGCTGCTGACCGCTGCCGCGCTCATCATGAGCGTCTTCCTGATCGCCACCAGCTTCATCACCACCCTGCTGATCCCGGAGAAGGAATTCGAGTCGGGCGGCCAGGCCAACGGCCGCGCGCTCGCCTTCCTCGCGCACGAGTACCTCGGCGGCGCCTTCGGCACGGTCTACGACGTCTCGACGATCGCCATCCTGTGGTTCGCCGGCGCGTCGGCGATGGCCGGCCTGCTGAACCTGATGCCGCGCTACCTGCCCCGCTACGGCATGGCCCCGCACTGGGCCAGGGCCGTCCGCCCCATGGTCATCGTCTTCACCCTGGTCGCCTTCCTGGTGACCTGGATCTTCGACGCCGACGTCGACGCCCAGGGCGGCGCCTACGCCACCGGCGTACTGGTCCTGATCAGCTCCGCGGCCATCGCCGTGACCATCGCCGCCCGCAAGGCCGGCCAGCGCAACTGGACCATCGGCTTCGCGGTCATCTCGGCGGTGTTCCTCTACGTGACCGTCGTGAACGTCATCGAGCGCCCCGACGGCGTGAAGATCGGCGCCTGCTTCATCGCCGGCATCATCCTCATCTCGCTGCTCTCCCGGCTGCTGCGCGCCTTCGAGCTCCGCGTGACCAGCGTGACGCTGGACGACATGGCGGAACGATTCGTCAGGGACATCGCCAGCCGCAGGATCCGGTTCATCGCCAACGAGCCGGACCGCCGGGACAAGGCCGAGTACCGCGACAAGATCGAGCAGATCCGGGCGGACAACGACGTCCCGGAGCAGGAGGACTTCGTCTTCGTGGAGGTCACGGTCACCGACCCGTCCGAGTTCGAGGCGGGCCTGACCGTACGCGGCGAGGTCCTGCACAACCGCTACCGCGTCCTCACCCTGGAGTCCTCCTCCATCCCCAACGCCCTGGCCGCCCTGCTCCTGCACGTCCGCGACACGACCGGCTGCATCCCGCACATCTACTTCGAGTGGACCGAGGGCAATCCCTTCGCCAACTTCCTGCGCTTCTTCCTCTTCGGCCAGGGCGAGGTCGCCCCGGTCACCCGCGAGGTGCTCCGCGAGGCCGAGCCGGACCGGGATCGCAGGCCACGGGTACACACCGGCTGAAACGGCCGCAGCCATCAGGATCGCGTCAAGGTTGAACCGTATGGCGTCAGAGCGCCGTGAGCGGTGAGCCGTTCCGGCGCCGGGGCCCCTACCGTCAGCACTGTGCCGTCCGGAGGAAGTAGACCGCGTCCGGCCCCGACCGGCGACCGCCACTGGCGCGTCAACGCCCGATTCGCCATGGGCTGCGCTCTGGCCTTCCTCAGCATGGCCCTGCTCGTCGACTACGACGCGCAGACCCTGACCCCGCCCCGGGCCCTGCTGTGGCTGGTGCTGACGGCCCTGGTCTTCGCGATCCTGCTCCCGCAGCGCGTGACCGCGGGCCCGGGCTGGCTGGCGGTGCGTGGCCTCGTACGACGGCAGTCGGTGCGCACGGACGCGCTGGTGACGGTACGGCAGCACGGTGACATCTCCGCGCACCTGACCCTGTGGGACACGGACGGCCGCCGCCTGGAACTGGACCCACGGATCCTTGTCGCCAACCCGCTGCTGTGGCACGAGCTGGACACCGGGGTACGCCGTTCACGCCAACGCGGGACGCTGCGTGAAGGAGCGGACGTACTGGAGCGGCTGGGGCATCAGATCGACGACGCGACGGCGCAGGCGGTGCTCAAGGCGTCAGGGATCTCCTGAGCTCCGCACTACGGTAGGGACCGCCACAAAAGCCACAACTAACAACACACCCCCACACCTCCCACCGTCAGCGAGGCGTTCCGCATGACCCTGAGCATCCGCAACCAACTCCCCGGCACGATCACGGCCATCACCCCCGGCGAGGTCATGGCAACGGTGAAGCTCCGCCTCAACGGCGGCCAGGACCTCACCGCGGCGATCACCCTGGAGGCCGTCGAGGACCTCGGCCTGGCCGAAGGCACCGCCGTGAAGGCCCTCGTGAAAGCGACGGAGATCTCCCTCGCCACGGCCCCGATCGACGGTCTGTCCATCCGCAACCAACTCCCCGGCACGATCACCGGCATCGCCACCGGCGGCGCGATGGCGTCGGTCAAGATCGCCGTGGAGGGCGGCGCTCTGACCGCGGCCATCACCAGGGACGCCACCACCGACCTCGCCCTCGCCCCCGGAGCCCCCGTCGTCGCGCTGGTCAAGGCGACGGAAGTTGCCCTGAAGACCGCCTGAAGCAGAAAGGCTCCGCCCGGCCAGGTACGGCCAGTGCGGAGCCCTTCATTCACCTAGGTCTCTACGGGAGGTCCCTCGGTAAGTCAGTCCTCGTACGCGTCCAGCGGCGGGCAGGAGCACACGAGGTTGCGGTCACCGAAGGCCTGGTCGATCCGGCGCACCGGCGGCCAGTACTTGTCGGCAACGGACACCCCCGCCGGGAACACGGCCTCCTCACGGCCGTAAGCGTGCTCCCACTCCCCGCCCAGCGCCCCGGCGGTGTGCGGAGCATTCCGCAGCGGGTTGTCGTCGGCGGGCCACTCACCCGACCCGACCTTCTCGATCTCCGCTCGGATGGCGATCATGGCCTCGCAGAACCGGTCGAGTTCGATCAGATCCTCGGACTCGGTCGGCTCGATCATCAGCGTTCCGGCCACCGGGAACGACATCGTCGGCGCGTGGAACCCGTAGTCGATGAGCCGCTTGGCCACGTCGTCGACGCTCACTCCGGTCGCCTTGGTCAGCGGCCGCAGGTCGATGATGCACTCGTGCGCGACGAGTCCACCCGGCCCGGTGTAGAGCACCGGGTAGTGCGGCTCCAGCCGCTTGGCGATGTAGTTGGCGGACAGCACGGCCACCTGCGTGGCCCGCTTGAGCCCCTCGCCGCCCATGAGCCGGACGTACGCCCACGAGATCGGCAGGATCCCGGCGGAACCCCAGGGCGCGGCCGAGATCGGCCCGACGCCCGTCTCCGGACCGGCGGCGGGCTGCAACGGGTGGTTCGGCAGATACGGCGCCAGGTGCGCACGCACACCGACCGGCCCGACGCCCGGACCGCCCCCACCATGCGGGATGCAGAAGGTCTTGTGCAGGTTCAGATGCGAGACGTCGCCACCGAAGTGCCCCGGCTTGGCAAGCCCCACCAGGGCATTGAGGTTGGCGCCGTCGACGTACACCTGCCCGCCGGCCTCGTGCACCTGCGCACAGATGTCGGCGACGTGCTCCTCGAACACACCGTGCGTCGACGGGTACGTGATCATCAGCACCGACAGCTCGTCGCGGTACTGCTCGATCTTCGCCCGCAGATCCTCGACGTCGATCTCACCGTCCCCGGCGGTCTTCACGACGACGACCTTCATGCCGGCCATGACGGCGCTGGCGGCATTGGTGCCATGAGCGGAAGACGGAATCAGACACACGGTCCGCTGCTCGTCCCCGTTGGCCCGGTGGTACCCGCGTACGGCGAGCAGCCCGGCCAGCTCCCCCTGCGATCCGGCGTTCGGCTGCAGCGACACCTTGTCGTAGCCCGTGACCTCGGCGAGGCGTTCCTCCAGCTCGCGGATGAGCGTCAGATAGCCCTGCGCCTGCTCGGCCGGCGCGAAGGGGTGCAGCTGCCCGAACTCCGGCCAGGTGACCGGCTCCATCTCGGTCGTCGCGTTGAGCTTCATCGTGCAGGACCCGAGCGGGATCATGCCCCGGTCCAGCGCGTAGTCGCGGTCGGCGAGCCTGCGCAGGTAACGCAGCATCGCGGTCTCGGAGCGGTTCTGGTGGAAGACGGGGTGGGTGAGGTACTCGTCGCTGCGCAGCAGCCCGCCAGGAAGGGCCTCCTCGGTCACCGCGTCCAGCGCCTCGATGTCACCCTCGACCCCGAACGCCGTCCATACGGCGCCCAGTTGGGCCCGCGTGGTGGTCTCGTCGCAGGCGACGGACACGTGGTCGGCGTCGACGAGGTGGAGGTTGACGCCGTTCTGCCGGGCGGCGGCGACGATCTCGGCGGCCTTCGCGGGCACGCGCACCGTCAGCGTGTCGAAGTAGGAACCGTGCACGACCTCGACCCCACCCGCCGTGAGCCCGGCGGCGAGGACGGAGGCGTACCGATGCGTCCGGCGGGCGATGCCCTTCAGCCCCTCCGGCCCGTGGTACACGGCGTACATCCCGGCCATCACGGCGAGCAGCACCTGAGCGGTGCAGATGTTGCTGGTCGCCTTCTCCCGCCGAATGTGCTGCTCACGCGTCTGCAGGGCCAGCCGGTAAGCCTTGTTCCCATCGGCATCCACGGACACACCCACAAGCCGCCCCGGCAGGCTGCGCGCGAACTTCTCCTGTACGGCCATGTAACCGGCGTGCGGCCCACCGAAGCCCATCGGCACACCGAACCGCTGCGTCGTCCCGACCGCGATGTCCGCCCCGAGCTCACCGGGCGACGTCAGCAGCGCGAGCGCGAGCAGATCGGCGGCGACGGTGACGAGGGCACCGAGCTCATGGGCCTGCTCGATGACGGGCTTGATGTCCCGTACGACACCGGAGGCGCCCGGGTACTGAAGAAGCACGCCGTTGATCTCACGCGAGGCGATCTCGGCCGGAATACCGTCGCTGAGATCGGCGACGACCACCTCCGCACCAGTCGGCTCGGCACGGGTCTCGATCACCGCGATGGTCTGCGGAAGCACATCCGCGTCGACCAGGAACAGCCCCTTCTTGTTCTTGCCCATACGCCGGGACAGGGCCATGGCCTCCGCCGCCGCCGTCCCCTCGTCGAGCAGAGAGGCACCGGAGGTCGGCAGGCCGGTGAGGTCGGCGACCATGGTCTGGAAGTTCAGCAGGGCTTCGAGCCGGCCCTGCGAGATTTCGGGCTGATACGGCGTGTAAGCGGTGTACCACGCCGGGTTCTCCATGACATTCCGCAGGATGACCGGCGGTGTGAAGGTCCCGTAGTACCCGAGCCCGATCATCGAGTCCAGCACCTGATTGCGATCGGCGAGCGACCGCAACTCGGCGAGCACCTCGGCCTCGGTACGCGCCCCCGGCAGATCAAGGGAGTCGGCGTTCTTGATCACATCCGGCACTGCGGCGGCGGTGAGCTCGTCGAGCGAGCCGTACCCGACATGGGCGAGCATCTTGGCCCGAGCTTCATGATCAGGACCAATATGACGCTGCTCGAAGGGAATCCCCTGTTCGAGCTCGGAGAGCGGAATGCGATGGGCGGTCATTGCGGAGGCCTCCTGGTCTGACACGACCTTCGAGGGGCACCACGGCGCGGGTACCCGGACGGCCTCCCCCTCTGTCATCTCAACCTGAGAGCTTCACCGGGGCACCACAAGGTTCCCGGTTTTCACCGTCGGTGAGAGCGGAAGCCGTCGACACCCGCCCTGCTTTCCAGAGTGACCTCGTCCGTGCGGTACGTGTGCCTGAGAGATTCCGGGGAGGATTTGCTCCTTCGGCGCCTCCGGATGGTGTCCGGAGGACTCTCCCGCACGGGGTCAGCAGCCGCTTGCCAGCCTACCAGCGGGGTCAACGCACGAACCTTCGAGTGGCCGCGCTCCCCAATGTGCCTTTTCGTAGTGCTTACGGATGAGTTGCGACCAAGTGGAGGGCCCGTGCAGACCGACATCGATCCGCGCAATCTGATCGGCCGCAAGGCTTTCGACCGCAACGGCACCAAGATCGGCACCATCGACGAGGTCTACCTCGACGACGCGACCGGAGTGCCGGAATGGGCGGCGATACGCACCGGCCTGTTCTCCCGGGACGCCTTCGTCCCCCTCGAACCCAGCGAGCTGGTCGAGGGCAGCCTCCACGTCCCCTTCGAGCGCGCCCTGATCAAGGACGCCCCCGACTTCGGCGTAGGCCGCCACCTCTCCCCCGAACAGGAACTCCAGCTCTACCACCACTACGGCCTCGACGTGGCCCCTCCCTCCCCACCCCCGGACCGTGACTTCGGCAACCTGGCAGGCACGGAAACCCCAGAAGACAACGGCCCCAGAACGCCACACCCCCACCCCTGACAGCCACGCCAGACACCAACCTCCCCCCAGCCAGCACCACACGACCGCCCGCCCCAACCCGCGCAGCCACGTGCCTCACTACACCGCCGCTAGAACGGGCCGCCCCAGCAGCCGCGGACGACTACAGAACATGCGGCCACGACCGCCCGACGGGCCATCCCAGCAGCCGCAGTAACAACCACAAGCCAACCCGCCCCCGCTCGCACAACTGCGGACACCACGGCACCGCAGACCACCCCGCCAGCCGCAGCCACGGACACCACAGCACGGCCCGCCCCAGCCCACCTAGCCGCGCACACCACCACACCGCGGACCACCACGGCCCGCCCCAGCC
>NZ_RQJW01000004.1 GCF_004028635.1 Streptomyces cyaneus
GTTTCGGTGGTTATAGCGTGAGGGAAACGCCCGGTTACATTCCGAACCCGGAAGCTAAGCCTTACAGCGCCGATGGTACTGCAGGGGGGACCCTGTGGGAGAGTAGGACGCCGCCGAACTCCTTTTAATAGGGTTGGACCCGGAACTTCGGTTCCGGGTCCAACCCTTTTTTGTTGTGCGTCACCTGGAGTTCACGTTCCGCAACCAACATCCCCCGTATGGGTACTGCTGCAATGCTCAGGGCCGCCGGCGTCGGAGTCGGTGACGAGGTTGTCGTACCGGCCTTCGGGAACGTCGAAGTCGCCGAAGCTGTTGTCCTGGCCGGGGCACTGCCGGTCTTCGCCGACATAGACCCGGTGACGTACTGCCTGGAAGCCGTGGCTGTCGAGGCGGTCGTCACCCCGCGGACGGCGGCCGTCGTCGCCGTACATCGCTTTGGTCGGTCGGCTGATATCGCGCGGTTGCACGAACTCGGCCAGCGGCGTGGGCTGTTGGTGTTGGAGCAGGGTGAGTCCGAGGCTCCGTACGACGAGGTCGCTCAGCGCAGGCAGCGGGCCTCGTATCTGGACGCGAAGTTGAGGGGTGTCCGGACGCCTGATGGCGGGGACGGGCACACCTACCAGCAGTACGTCGTTCGGGTGCCGGGGAACGGGCGGCCTGATCGGGACGCCTTCGCTCGGGCCGTGCGGGCCAGGGGAGTTGAGTGCCGGGTGCCGGTGAAGACGCCCGTACATCGACTGCCTGAGTACCGGCGGTGTGTGTCCCTGCCGGAGACCGAGCGGGCCGCTGATGAAACGTTGGCTCTGCCTGTCGACGCCTCTTTGACGAAGCGGGACATGCAGCGGATCGTGTCGGCCTGCAATGCGCTCGGAGGACTGCTCCAACCCGCCTTCTGATGGAGTTGGGAGCACGGGTGTGTTCGGGGTATGATCTATTCCGTTGCCGCGAGGGAAACTTCGCAAAAGGTGACAGGCCCCTATAGCTCAGTCGGCAGAGCGTCTCCATGGTAAGGAGAAGGTCAACGGTTCGATTCCGTTTGGGGGCTCCAGACAGAAGGCCCCGCCCATTCGGGCGGGGCCTTTCTCATGCCCTCCTTGTGTCTCTTCTCAGTCCTTGTGGATGCCCGGCACCCGCATCGCCAGGATCGCCATGTCGTCGGACGGGGCGTCCGAAGCGAAGCGTTCGACCGCGCGCATGATGCGGGCCGCTACCGCGCCCGCTGTCAGGCCCGTGCAGGTGGTGAGGACGTCGGTGAGGCCGTCGTCGCCCAGCATGCGGCTGCCTTCGCGGCGTTCGGTGACGCCGTCCGTGACACACAGGAGGACGTCGCCCGGGTCGAGGGTGACCGTCTGCTCGTAGAGCTCCAGGTCTTCCATGACGCCGAGGAGCGGCTGGGGCTCGGCGGCCGGCTCGACCGTGCCGTCCTGGCGGAGGCGGAGGGGGAGCGGGTGGCCGGCGCAGACCACCTTCAGCTCGGCGCTGCCGTCCTCCTGTGGCCTCAACTCGCCGTAGAGGAGCGTCAGGAAGCGGCTGCGCGCGCCCTCGTCGAGGATCGCGGAGTTCAGGCGCTCCAGGACCGCCGGGCCGCTGAGGCCCTCGCGTGCGAGGAGCCGTAGCGCGTGCCGGGCCAGGCCCGTGACCGCTGCTGCGTTCGGGCCCGTACCGCAGACGTCGCCGATGGCGAAGCCGTAGGCGCCGTCGCTGATCGGGAAGAGGTCGTAGAAGTCACCGCCCACCTCGTTGCCCTCGCCGGCCGCGCGGTAGATGACCTCGACCTCGACGCCGTCGATCTCGGGGAGCTCGGGCGGCAGGAGGCTGCGCTGGAGGGACTGGCTGATGGCTGTGCGCTCGGAGTAGAGGCGGGCGTTGTCCAGGGCCAGGGCGGCTCGGCGGCTCAAGTCCTCGGCGAGTTCCAGGATTTCCTGGCGGAAGTGTTCGTCGGTCGGCTTGCCGAGCGTCAACATGCCGATGACTCGGTTGCGGGCCACCAACGGCAGTACGACGGTCTCGCCGCCCACCGCGGACGCGGTGGCCAGGGTCGGGCCGATGCCCGTGCTGACCCGGTGTGGGGGCTCGCCCAGGCCCAGGCTGCGCATGGACGTGCGCAGGGCCGCCTGGTGGGCCGACTGGGCGGGGGCCGACCAGACGCGGGCGCCGGGGGTGGGGACCGGGTCCGGTGGGGCGATCTTCGACAGCAACGACTTAATGCCGTCGATGAGTTCCTCGTCCTCGTGCAGGACGTACGACAGATACGGCTCCGAGGCCTGATCGGCGATCGTGTAGACGGCGCACCAGGTGGCCAGGGTCGGGACCGTCATCTGGGCCATCAGGGCCAGGGTCTGGTCGCGGTCCAGAGTGCCGGCGAGCAGGTCGGAGGCCTCGACGAGGAAGCTGAGTGAGCCTCGGCGCAGGCGTTCCAGTTCGCCCAGGCGGGCCGATTCCACCGCCAACGCGATGCGGTCGGCGGCGAACTGCAGGCGCAGTGCCTCTTCGTTGGAGTATCTGGCCGGGGCCTCGGCGGCGACGCCGAGCGAGCCGGTGAGGCGGCCCTCGACCTTCAGGGGCACCGTGACGACCGAGCGCATGCCGGTGCCGTTCAGCAGGGGCACGGCGCCGGGGACCATGGTGAGGTCCTCATGGACGGCCGGCATGCGGGCGGAGCCGTAGCGGCCGGGGCCCGCTTCGACGGGCACGCGCGCGAAGCGCTGGCGGGCGGAGGGCAGCCCCGTCGATGCGCGGACCTCCAG
The DNA here is from genome assembly GCF_004028635.1 of Streptomyces cyaneus. Classification (GTDB taxonomy): domain Bacteria; phylum Actinomycetota; class Actinomycetes; order Streptomycetales; family Streptomycetaceae; genus Streptomyces; species Streptomyces cyaneus. Next base: position 2,748 of record NZ_RQJW01000004.1, read on the forward strand.
CTCGGTCTCGTCGTCGGTCGCGAGGAGCAGGAACGCGGAGTCGCCGTCGAGCATGTCGCGGGCGCGTTCCACCGTGCGCTGGAGGAGGCCGTCGAGGTCGTCCGGGGCGGGGGAGCCGATGAATACCTCGAAGGGGTCGGTGCTCTGGCCCTCGGAGGTGGTGGACGTGTCGGAGGCCGGTACGCGCAACGGGGTCTGCAGGACGGCGCGTTCGTGGTCCCGGACCAGGAGGCAGACCGTGGAGGGTTCGCCGTCCGTGTCGCGGACGCGGAGGTGGGAGGCGTACACCGGGATGACGCGGCCGTTGGCGCCCCTTATGCCGTAGCTGCCCTCCCAGCGGGAGAGTTGGAGCGCCTCGGCGATACCGGTGCTGGTGCCCGGCGTGTGCGGCCAGGCCGCGAGGTCGGTCAGGGGCTTGCCGATGACCTGCTCGGCCGCATAGCCGAATAGATCGTCCGCGTCCTCGTTCCAGGACGAGATGGCGCCCGTACGGTCGATCTGGACCACTGCGACGCGGACGCGGCCGTCGGCGAGCGGGAGGAGGTCGGCGGGGAGGGACGGGCCGGCGGCGCGGGTGCCCACCGGGCGTTCGGGCAGGTCGAGTTGGAACCAGACCTGCTTGTGGGTGGGCGTGTACTCGACGCCCCAGCAGGCGGCCAGGGCCGCGCACAGCTGGAGGCCGCGGCCGCCCTCGCGGTCGGGGCTGCCCATGTTGACGGGGGAGCCCTGGAGGGGGATCTCCCGCTCCGGATACCGGTCGGCCACCTCGATCCGTACACCCTCGTCACTGCGCAGACACAGGACGTCCGCGGACGTACCCGCGTGGACGACGGCGTTCGTCACCAGTTCGCTGGTGAGGACGACGGCGTCGTCGACGATGTCGGCGAAGCCCCAGCCCTGGAGCGTGTCGCGGACGAAGGAGCGGGCGCTCGCGACTGATCGCCCGACGGGGTCGAAGGTGGCTGCCGCGCGCGCGGTGATCACAGAACTCCTCGTCCGGTTGTCGACGTGCAGGGCTCCGTGGCCGACCGGGTCGCGCCGCTGGTGCGGCATGCGCGCGCCCGTCGGCCGGTCCGGGGATGGTCCCCCCGGGATCAGTCCGGTGGTCATGTCCGGCTGCCCCTCCGATGCCCGCTCGTGCTCCTCCTGCCACCGCCCAGGCCGGACGGACCGGCGCGGCTGGACAGCCGCATGCAAGGTTACTTACCTTCGACGGCCATGCGGATGCCGGTCTGCAGTGTTTCCGTCCGGAGGGTGTGCGGACGATGTGCGAAGCTGCCGAACTGTTATGGCCGGGTTCAGCCAGGGTGAAACACTGGGCAAGCTTCTTGTGAAGGTCCGGGCAGGCTGAGTGTCATTCGCGTTCTGCGGGCAGCAGCACGTGGTGTGGCCTGGTATATCCGGCAGGAACGCCCAGCAGTAACGGGTACGCCGAGCAGTAGAAGCCGAGCACAGCAGTAACGGTCGACCCCTGCGGGAGGGACACAGTGGAGTCTGGCGCAGCGACGCGGGGCACTAAGACGCGCGCGAAAGGCGGACAGTCCCTGAAGAACGAGCGCAAGCCGCGCAACGGGACCACTGCGGTGGACACCGCTGCCCTGAACCGGCTGCTGGCGGCCTTGGTGTCGATGCGCGACGGGAACTTCAGGAAGCGGCTCACGGTGTCCGGGGACGACGTGATGTCCGAGATTGCGGCGGTCTTCAACGACGTGGCCGACCGCAATCTCCACCTGACCGGTGAGTTGTCGCGGGTGCGGCGCATGGTGGGCCGTGAGGGCAAGCTCACGGAACGGCTGGAGACGGGCGCCTGCGAGGGCTCCTGGGCGGCCGCCGTCGACAACTCCAACGCCCTGGTCGACGACCTTGTGCGGCCCGTCTCCGAGGTCGGCCGGGTGCTGTCCGCGGTGGCCGAGGGTGATCTGTCGCCGCGGATGGAGTTGCGGACGCAGGCGCCGGACGGGACCGGGCATCCGCTGCGGGGTGAGTTCCTCAAGGTCGGGCGGACTGTAAACAACCTTGTCGATCAGCTGTCGACGTTCACCGACGAGGTCACGCGCGTGGCCAGCGAGGTGGGCACCGAGGGCAAGCTCGGCGGGCAGGCACGCGTGCGTGGCATGTCGGGTTCGTGGAAGGACCTCACGGACTCCGTCAACACGATGGCGTACCGGCTGACTGCCCAGGTGAGGGACATCGCGCTGGTGACCACGGCGGTCGCCAAGGGCGATCTGTCCCGGAAGGTCACCGTGCATGTGGCCGGCGAGATGCTGGAGCTCAAGAACACCGTCAACACGATGGTGGACCAGCTGTCGTCCTTCTCCTCCGAGGTGACGCGAGTCGCGCGCGAGGTGGGCACCGAGGGCGAGCTCGGCGGGCAGGCGCAGGTGCCGGGTGTGGCCGGGGTGTGGAAGGACCTCACCGATTCGGTGAACCTCATGGCCGGCAACCTGACCGCGCAGGTGCGCGGTATCGCACAGGTGACGACCGCGGTCGCCAACGGTGACCTTTCGCAGAAGGTGACCGTCTCCGCACGCGGCGAGGTCGCTCAGCTCGCGGACACGATCAACCAGATGACCGAGACGCTGCGGATCTTCGCGGACGAGGTCACGCGCGTGGCCAACGAGGTCGGTGCGGCCGGACAGCTCGGCGGTCAGGCGAATGTGCCGGGTGCGGCCGGTACCTGGAAGGACCTGACGGACTCCGTCAACACGGTGTTCCGGAATCTCACCATTCAGGTGAGGGACATCGCCGCGGTCACAACGGCCGTGGCCAATGGTGATCTCTCTCAGAAGGTCACGGTCAACGTGGCCGGCGAGATGCTCGAGCTGAAGAACACCGTCAACGGCATGGTCGATCAGCTGTCGTCCTTCGGTTCCGAGGTCACGCGTGTCGCACGTGAGGTCGGTGTCGAGGGTGAGCTCGGTGGGCAGGCGCAGGTGCCGGGGGCCGCGGGGACGTGGAAGGACCTGACGGACTCCGTCAACACCGCGTTCCGGAATCTCACCGGACAGGTGAGGAACATCGCCCAGGTCACCACGGCGGTGGCCAACGGTGATCTGTCGCAGAAGGTCACCGTGGACGTCTCCGGCGAGATGCTCCAGCTGAAGAACACCGTGAACACGATGGTGGACCAGCTGTCGTCCTTCGCCGACCAGGTGACCCGGATGGCCCGGGACGTGGGTACGGAGGGCCGCCTCGGCGGTCAGGCGGTCGTACCGGGTGTGGCCGGGACGTGGAAGGAGCTCACCGACTCCGTCAACGGAATGGCAGGAAACCTTACGGCCCAGGTGCGGAACATCGCGCAGGTCACCACTGCGGTGGCCCGCGGTGATCTGTCCCAGAAGATCGACGTCGACGCACGTGGCGAGATCCTGGAGCTGAAGAACACCATCAACACGATGGTCGACCAGCTCTCCGGCTTCGCGGACCAGGTGACCCGGGTCGCCCGCGAGGTGGGCACCGAGGGCCGCCTCGGCGGTCAGGCGCAGGTGCCCGGTGTCGCCGGTGTGTGGCGGGACCTGACCGACTCCGTGAACGGAATGGCAGGAAACCTTACGGCCCAGGTGCGCAACATCGCCCAGGTCGCCACGGCGGTCGCCCGGGGTGACCTGTCGCAGAAGATCACCGTGGACGCGCGCGGCGAGATCCTGGAGCTCAAGAACACGCTGAACACGATGGTGGACCAGCTGTCGTCGTTCGCGGAGGAGGTCACCAGGGTCGCCCGCGAGGTGGGTACGGAGGGCCAGCTCGGCGGTCAGGCTGAGGTGCAGGGCGTCTCCGGCACCTGGAAGGACCTCACCCAGTCCGTGAACTTCATGGCGAACAACCTGACCATCCAGGTGCGTCAGATCGCCGAGGTCACGACCGCGGTCGCCAAGGGCGACCTGTCGAAGAAGATCACCGTGGACGCGAAGGGCGAGATTCTCGAACTCGTCACGACCGTCAACACGATGGTCGACCAGCTGTCCAGCTTCGCCGAGCAGGTGACCCGGGTGGCCCGTGAGGTGGGTACCGAGGGCATCCTGGGCGGCCAGGCGCACGTTCCGGGTGTCACGGGCATCTGGAAGGACCTCAGCGGCAACGTGAACCTGATGGCCAAGAACCTGACCATGCAGGTGCGGAACATCTCCCAGGTCGCGGCGGCCGTCGCCAACGGCGACCTGACGCGGACGGTGACGATCGAGGCGCGCGGTGAGGTCGCGCAGCTCGCCGACACCTTCAACACCATGGTGAAGACGCTGAGTTCGTTCGCCGACCAGGTCACCAAGGTGGCCCGCGAGGTGGGCACGGACGGCATCCTCGGTGGTCAGGCGCATGTGCCTGGTGTGGCCGGTACGTGGAAGGACCTCACCGAGTCCGTGAACCAGATGGCGTCCAACCTGACCGGTCAGGTGCGCAACATCGCCCTGGTCACGACCGCCATCGCCAAGGGCGACCTCTCCAAGAAGATCGACATTGACGCTCGTGGCGAGATCCTCGAACTCAAGACGACGATCAACACGATGGTCGACCAGCTGTCGTCCTTCGCCGAGGAGGTCACCCGAGTCGCCCGCGAGGTGGGCACAGAAGGACAGCTCGGCGGCCAGGCACGCGTGCGTGACGTCGACGGAACCTGGCGCGACCTCACCGAGTCCGTGAACGAAATGGCAGGAAACCTTACTCGGCAGGTGCGTGCCATCGCGCGCGTGGCGACCGCGGTGACCCGTGGCGACCTGAACCTGAAGATCGACGTCGACGCGTCCGGCGAGATCCAGGAGCTCCAGGACTACATCAACAAGATGATCGCCAACCTGCGCGACACCACGATCGCCAACAAGGAGCAGGACTGGCTCAAGGGCAACCTCGCCCGTATCTCCGCCCTGATGCAGGGCAGGCGGGACCTGGAGGACGTGGCCTCGCTGATCATGAGCGAGCTGACGCCGGTGGTGACGGCACAGCACGGCGCGTTCTTCGTCGCGATGCCACTCCTCGACGGCAAGGACATGAGTGCCGAGGCGGAGGACCAGTACGAGCTGCGGATGCTCGGTTCGTACGGCTACTCGATGGGCTCCATGCCTACGTCCTTCCGGCCGGGTGAGGCGCTCATCGGGACGGCCGCCGAGGAGAAGCGCACGATCCTGGTGGAGAACGCGCCCAGCGGCTATCTGAAGATCTCCTCCGGGCTCGGGGAGGCCCCGCCCGCGCAGGTGATCGTCCTTCCGGTGCTGTTCGAGGGCAAGGTGCTCGGCGTGATCGAGCTGGCGTCCTTCACGCCGTTCACGCAGATCCAGAAGGACTTCCTCAACCAGATCGCCGAGATGATCGCGACCAGCGTCAACACCATCTCCGTCAACACCAAGACCGAGGTGCTGCTGAAGCAGTCGCAGGAACTGACCGAGCAACTCCGTGAGCGCTCGGCCGAGTTGGAGAACCGGCAGAAGGCCCTCCAGGCGTCCAACGCCGAACTGGAGGAGAAGGCCGAGCTGCTGGCTCAGCAGAACCGCGACATCGAGGTCAAGAACACCGAGATCGAGGAGGCACGGCAGGTCCTGGAGGAGCGCGCCGAGCAGCTGGCCGTGTCGATGCGCTACAAGAGCGAGTTCCTCGCCAACATGTCGCACGAGCTGCGTACGCCGCTCAACTCGCTGCTGATCCTGGCCAAGCTGCTCGCCGACAACGCCGAGGGCAACCTCTCGCCGAAGCAGGTCGAGTTCGCCGAGACCATCCACGGCGCCGGCTCCGACCTGCTCCAGCTGATCAACGACATCCTGGACCTGTCGAAGGTCGAGGCGGGCAAGATGGACGTCTCTCCGACGCGTATCGCGCTCGTACAGCTCGTCGACTACGTGGAGGCCACCTTCCGGCCGCTGACCGCGGAGAAGGGCCTGGATCTGTCCGTACGGGTCTCGCCCGAGCTGCCCGCCACGCTGCACACCGACGAGCAGCGGCTCCTGCAGGTGCTGCGCAATCTGCTGTCCAACGCGGTGAAGTTCACCGACTCCGGGTCGGTCGAGCTGGTCATCCGGCCGGCCAGCGCGGACGTACCGATGAAGATCCGGGAGCAGCTGCTCGAGGCCGGTTCGCTGACCGAGGCGGACGCGCCACTGATCGCGTTCTCCGTGACCGACACCGGTATCGGGATCGCGGCCAGCAAGATGCGGGTGATCTTCGAGGCGTTCAAGCAGGCGGACGGCACGACCAGCCGCAAGTACGGCGGTACGGGGCTGGGGCTGTCCATCTCGCGGGAGATCGCGCAGCTGCTCGGCGGGGAGATCCACGCGCAGAGCGAGCCGGGACGCGGCTCGACGTTCACGCTGTATTTGCCGCTGCATCCGAGCGAACTGCCGCCGCACGGTTATCAGCAGCAGCTGCCGGCCCTCGACGCCGGCGACCTGGTGGCATCGGCGGCCGAGCTGGCGGAGCTGGCCGACGTGGAGATCGAGACGCCGGCCGAGGTGAGGTCGTACCGGGAGACGCAGAACGGCGCCGCCGCGCTCTTCAGGCGCCGCCGCAGGGCCGCGAGCGAGCTCGAACAGCGGCCGGCGCAGCCGGAGCAGTGGTCGGCGGCGGAGCAGAACGCGGCGTCGCAGTCGCGCCGGGGCATCCGGTTCGGCGGTGAGAAGGTGCTGATCGTCGACGACGACATCCGTAATGTCTTCGCGCTGACCAGTGTCCTGGAGCAGCACGGTCTGTCCGTGCTGTACGCCGAGAACGGGCGTGAGGGCATCGAGGTCCTGGAGCAGCACGACGACGTGGCAGTCGTCCTGATGGACATCATGATGCCCGAGATGGACGGGTACGCGACGACCACGGCGATCCGTAGGATGCCGCAGTTCGCCGGGCTTCCGATCATCGCGCTGACCGCCAAGGCGATGAAGGGCGACCGGGAGAAGGCGATCGAGTCGGGCGCTTCCGACTACGTCACGAAGCCGGTCGATCCCGATCATCTGCTGGCGGTGATGGACCAGTGGATGAGGGAGCAGTGACAGGAACCAACAGTGTTCACACGGAGTTGCTGACTCAGTGTGCTCGAAGCCGTGTAGAAGTGCGGGATTGGGGGAACCTTCTGGTCTCCCGCTACGTTTCTGCTACGTGCACAGTGACATCGCGGTGACAGGGTGTGGCGACAGGCGGGGTGCGGCTACCATGACCGGCACGAGGGCGGGCGGCGTAAGGGAGCCGTCCCCTGGGGCGGAGCCCGGTGCACTGCCGGGGCGAGGAGGGCGGGCCATGGTGCAGAAGGCCAAGATCCTCCTGGTCGATGACCGGCCGGAGAATCTGCTGGCGCTGGAGGCGATCCTCTCTGCGCTCGATCAGACCCTGGTGCGGGCATCGTCCGGGGAGGAAGCGCTCAAAGCACTGCTGACGGACGATTTCGCGGTCATTCTGCTGGACGTCCAGATGCCGGGAATGGACGGTTTCGAAACCGCGGCGCACATCAAGCGGCGGGAACGGACCCGGGACATCCCGATCATCTTCCTCACCGCGATCAACCACGGCCCGCACCACACCTTCCGTGGCTATGCGGCGGGCGCGGTGGACTACATCTCCAAGCCGTTCGACCCGTGGGTGCTGCGGGCGAAGGTCTCCGTGTTCGTCGAGCTGTACATGAAGAACTGCCAGCTGCGCGAGCAGGCGGCGCTGCTGCGGCTTCAGTTGGAGGGCGGCGGCAAGGCCGCAGGCGGGGACGCGAAGGAGCCGGCGGGCCTGCTCGCCGAGCTGTCGGCGCGGCTCGCCGCGGTCGAGGAGCAGGCCGAGGCCCTGTCCAAGCAGCTTGACGACGAGTCGGCAGACGCGGCGGCTGTCGCCACGGCGGCTCATCTCGAACGCAAACTCACGGGATTGCGGCGGGCACTGGACGCGCTGGAGCCGGGCACGGGGAGCGCCTCCTCGGTGCCCTCGCAGAACTGACCTCGCGGTGGCCCGCGTTGGCCGGCGGGCGATGTCGAGCCGTCCCGGGCGTTATCGGCCCGTGAACCGGCGTCAGTTCACTGCCTCCACAAGCGCGACACGAACGGGTGAAGCAGTGGGCACACGTGTCCGCTGCTTCCTCCACCGGTAACCTCACACCCATGGCCTCACGTCCCTCCGCAGCCAAGAAGCCGCCCGCAAAGAAGGCGGCCGCTTCCGCGAAGGCTCCGGCGAAGAAGGCCGCTGCCAAGAAAGCCCCCGCGAAGAAGGCGCCGGCCAAGAAGGCCGCGGCGAAGAAAGCCGTGCCCGCGCCCAAGCCGGCGCCTAACCCCACCGGGGGCATCTACCGGCTCGTGCGCGCCGTCTGGCTCGGGCTGGCGCACGCGGTCGGCGCGGTGTTCCGGGGCATAGGGCAGGGTGCGAAGAACCTCGACCCCGCCCACCGCAAGGACGGCGTCGCGCTGTTGCTCCTCGGACTCGGCCTGATCGTCGCGGCCGGCACCTGGTCCAATCTGCGCGGCCCCGTCGGCGATCTCGTCGAGATCATCGTGACCGGCGCGTTCGGCCGGCTCGACCTGCTCGTGCCGATACTGCTCGCGGTCATCGCCGTACGGTTCATCCGGCACCCCGAGAAGCCCGAGGCCAACGGCCGTATCGTCATCGGGCTGTCCGCGCTCGTCATCGGCGTGCTCGGCCAGGTCCACATCGCCGTCGGCTCGCCGGCCCGCAGCGACGGCATGCAGGCCATAAGGGACGCGGGCGGGCTCATCGGCTGGGGCGCGGCGACCCCGCTGACGTACACCATGGGCGAGGTCCTCGCCGTACCGCTGCTCGTGCTGCTCACGATCTTCGGGCTGTTGGTCGTCACGGCCACCCCGGTCAACGCCATCCCGCAGCGGCTGCGGCAGTTGGGTGTGAAGCTCGGCATCCTGCCCGACCCCGACGAGGACGACGAGTACACCGAGGACGAGCAGCGCTACGACGACCAGTGGCGCGAGGCGCTGCCCGCGTCGCGCGGCCGCAGGCGCCCCCCGGCCCCCGAGGCGTACGACCCCGACAGCGCCGAGCAGGAGGCCCTCTCGCGGCGTCGCGGCCGACCGAGGCGCTCTGCGGTGCCGCAGCCCGAGATGGACCGTCCCATGGACGCTGTGGACGTCGCAGCGGCCGCCGCTGCCGCTCTCGACGGCGCCGTCCTGCACGGGATGCCGCCCTCGCCGATCGTCGCCGACCTCACCCAGGGCGTGAGCGTGGGCGACCGCGCGGAGACCACCCCGGTGCCGACGCCCGTCCCTGCCGCGCGGCCCAAGCAGGAGAAGCTGCCCAAGACCGAAGTTCCGGATCTCACCAAGTCCGAGGTCCCGGACCTCACCAAGGCCGCACCCGACCAGATGCGGGACCTGCCGTCGCGTGCCGAACAGCTCCAGCTGTCCGGCGACATCACGTACTCGCTCCCGTCGCTCGACCTCCTCGAGCGCGGTGGCCCCGGCAAGTCGCGCAGCGCCGCCAACGACGCCATCGTCGAGTCGCTGACCACCGTCTTCACCGAGTTCAAGGTCGACGCCCGCGTCACCGGCTTCACGCGCGGGCCGACGGTCACGCGTTACGAGGTCGAGCTCGGCCCCGCCGTGAAGGTCGAGCGGATCACCGCGCTGACGAAGAACATCGCGTACGCGGTCGCCAGCCCGGACGTGCGGATCATCAGCCCGATCCCCGGCAAGTCCGCGGTCGGCATCGAGATCCCGAACACGGACCGCGAGATGGTCAACCTCGGTGACGTGCTGCGCCTCGCGGCCGCCGCCGAGGACGACCACCCGATGCTGGTCGCGCTCGGCAAGGATGTCGAGGGCGGCTATGTGATGGCCAACATCGCGAAGATGCCGCATGTGCTGGTTGCCGGTGCGACCGGTTCCGGTAAGTCGTCGTGCATTAACTGCTTGATCACTTCGGTCATGATGCGGGCGACCCCGGAGGACGTCCGCATGGTGCTGGTCGACCCCAAGCGCGTCGAGCTGACCGCCTATGAGGGCATCCCGCACCTGATCACGCCGATCATCACCAACCCGAAGCGGGCCGCCGAGGCGCTCCAGTGGGTCGTACGGGAGATGGACCTGCGGTACGACGACCTCGCGGCGTACGGCTATCGGCACATCGACGACTTCAACGAGGCCGTCCGCAACGGCAAGGTGAAGGCGCCGGAGGGCAGCGAACGCGAGCTCCAGCCGTACCCCTACCTGCTGGTGATCGTCGACGAGCTCGCCGACCTGATGATGGTCGCCCCGCGCGACGTCGAGGACGCGATCGTGCGCATCACACAGCTCGCGCGCGCGGCCGGCATCCACCTGGTGCTCGCCACGCAGCGGCCGTCGGTCGACGTCGTCACCGGTCTCATCAAGGCGAACGTCCCCTCACGGCTCGCCTTCGCCACGTCGTCGCTCGCGGACTCACGCGTCATCCTCGACCAGCCCGGCGCCGAGAAGCTGATCGGCAAGGGCGACGGGCTGTTCCTGCCGATGGGCGCGAACAAGCCGACTCGTATGCAGGGCGCGTTCGTGACCGAGGACGAGGTCGCGGCGGTCGTCCAGCACTGCAAGGACCAGATGGCGCCCGTCTTCCGGGACGACGTCACCGTGGGCACCAAGCAGAAGAAGGAGATCGACGAGGAGATCGGCGACGACCTCGATCTGCTGTGCCAGGCGGCCGAGCTGGTCGTCTCCACGCAGTTCGGGTCGACGTCCATGCTGCAGCGCAAGCTGCGCGTCGGGTTCGCCAAAGCCGGGCGGCTGATGGACCTCATGGAGTCGCGGGGCATCGTCGGGCCGAGCGAGGGCTCCAAGGCTCGTGACGTTCTTGTGAAACCTGATGAGCTGGACGGCGTGCTGGCCGTGATCCGCGGGGAGGCTTAAAGGGAGTCCGGGGCGGAAACGGGACGCAGTGATCGCCTTGCGGACGGGTGGGTGATGAGTCGATGTTCGATTGTGACTCACCCGTAAGGGATCATTGAGCAACCGTTCCCCTTCGGCGTACGTCAAGTTGAGGGAAGCGCGACAATCTCGTACTCCGTCATCGGCGTGTCCGGCCATTCCGATGGCGTACAAAGTCCCACCGCCCGGTTGCCCCACCCTTTCGTACCCCCCATAGACTGAACCTCCAGCACAGGTGGCTTAAACGCTCGAAAGGCGCCCCCGTGTCCATCGGCAACTCCCCTGAAGACGAGCGTCCGTTCGAAGACGTGTCCGACGAAGCCCGCCCCTCGATCGGCCGTGCCCTCCAGCAGGCGCGCATCGACGCAGGGCTGACCGTCGACGACGTCAGTAACGCCACCCGGGTCCGCATCGCCATCGTGCATGCCATCGAGGCGGACAACTTCGCTGCCTGCGGTGGCGACGTGTACGCCCGAGGCCACATCCGGACCCTGGCCAAGGCCGTCCACCTCGATCCGGCCCCGCTTCTCGCCCAGTACGACGACTCGCACGGCGGACGACCGGCGCCGACCCCGGCTGCCCCCCTGTTCGAGGCGGAACGCATCCGCCCCGAGCGGCGCGGGCCCAACTGGACCGCGGCCATGGTCGCCGCGATCGTCGCCGTGATCGGGTTCGTCGGGTTCACCGCGTTCAAGGGCGAGGACGAGGGTGGCAAGTCCTCGGTCGCCGAAGGCGGCCCGGCGCCGACGGCCGACAAGACCACGCCCACGCCGAAGACCGACAAGCCCAAGGACCCGAAGCCGTCGGACAGCGCCATCGCCGCCGTCCCGCAGGACAAGGTGACCGTCCAGGTCAGCGCCGCCGACGGCAGGAGCTGGGTCGGTGTCAAGGACCACAACGGCAAGCTGCTCTTCGACGGACTCCTCAAGCAGGGCGACTCCAAGACCTTCCAGGACGGCGAGAAGATCAACCTCGTCCTCGGTGACGCGGGCGCGATCGACCTGTACGTCAACGGCAAGAAGATCGAGGACGACTGGCAGCCGGGCGCCGTGGAGCGCCTCACGTACACGAAGGGCGACCCGCAGGCCGGATAAGTCGGGCTGAAGGGTTGAGCTGCGGACGGGGTTGACCAAGATCGGCCAACCCCGTCGACGTGGGCTGTCAGTGAGACAAAGTAGTCTTGAGCCCATGTCTGAACGCCGTACCGTCGCACTCGTCACTCTTGGCTGCGCCCGTAACGAGGTGGACTCGGAGGAGCTCGCAGGCCGCTTGGAGGCGGACGGCTGGGACCTCGTGGAGGACGCCGGGGACGCGGATGTCGCCGTCGTCAACACGTGCGGCTTCGTCGACGCCGCCAAGAAGGACTCCGTCGACGCCCTCCTGGAGGCCAACGACCTCAAGGGACATGGGAGAACCCAGGCCGTCGTGGCGGTGGGCTGCATGGCCGAGCGGTACGGCAAGGAACTCGCCGAAGCCCTCCCCGAGGCCGACGGCGTGCTCGGCTTCGACGACTACGCGAACATCTCGGACCGCCTGCAGACGATCTTGAACGGCGGCATCCACGCGGCCCACACCCCGCGCGACCGGCGCAAGCTGCTGCCGATCAGCCCGGCCGAGCGGCAGGAGTCCGCGGCTGAGGTCGCGCTCCCCGGTCATGCGCCCGTGGATCTTCCGGAAGGGCTCGCTCCGGCCTCCGGGCCCCGCGCGCCCCTGCGCCGCCGCCTCGACGGCGCCCCGGTCGCCTCGGTGAAGCTCGCCTCCGGCTGCGACCGGCGCTGCTCCTTCTGCGCCATCCCGTCCTTCCGCGGCTCCTTCATCTCGCGCCGCCCGAGCGACGTGCTGAACGAGACGCGGTGGCTCGCCGAGCAGGGTGTCAAGGAGATCATGCTGGTCTCCGAGAACAACACGTCCTACGGCAAGGACCTGGGCGACATCCGCCTGCTGGAGTCCCTCCTGCCGGAGCTGGCGGAGGTCGACGGCATCGAGCGTGTCCGCGTCAGCTACCTCCAGCCGGCCGAGATGCGGCCCGGCCTCATCGACGTGCTGACCTCGACGCCGAAGATCGCCCCGTACTTCGACCTGTCCTTCCAGCACTCCGCGCCCGACGTGCTCCGCGCGATGCGCCGCTTCGGCGACACCGACCGCTTCCTGGAGCTGCTCGACACCATCCGCGGCAAGGCCCCCCAGGCCGGTGTGCGCTCCAACTTCATCGTGGGCTTCCCCGGCGAGACCGAGGCCGACCTGGCAGAGCTGGAGCGGTTCCTGAACGGTGCCCGCCTGGATGCCATCGGTGTCTTCGGTTACTCCGACGAGGACGGCACGGAGGCCGCGACGTACGACAACAAGCTCGACGAGGACGTCGTCGCCGAGCGGCTGGCACGTGTCTCCCGGCTGGCCGAGGAACTCGTCTCACAGCGGGCCGAGGAGCGCCTCGGGGAGACCGTGCACGTGCTCGTGGAGTCGGTGGGCTCCGAGGACTCCGCGGAGGGCGCGTACGGCCGTGGCGCGCACCAGGCGCCGGAGACGGACGGCCAGGTGCTGCTCACGAGCGGCGAAGGCCTGAGCATCGGTCGTATGGTCGAGGCGAAGGTGGTCGGCACGGAAGGTGTCGACCTGGTGGCCGAGCCGCTGCAGGGCACGCTCGCGTGTAGTGAGGAGGCGGGCAGATGACCGGAGTTCCGGCGTCCGCCGCGGGTGGTTCCTCCCAGGCGGGTGCGGCTGGCAAGGCCAGTGCGGTGGGTTCGTCCAAGGGCGCAGGCTCGAACAAGGCCGCCGGTTCGAACACCGGCGGCGCCGAAGCCGATGTCCCCGGCGGTGCGAAGCCCGCGCGCGGCGGGAAGATCGCGGCCGCGGCTGTCAACCAGGCCAGCGTCTGGAACATCGCCAACCTGCTGACCATGCTCCGGCTGGTCCTCGTGCCCGCGTTCGTTGCGCTGATGCTGGCCGACGGCGGATACGACCCGGCGTGGCGCTCGCTCGCCTGGGCGGCCTTCGCCATCGCCATGATCACCGACCTGTTCGACGGCCATCTGGCCCGGGCGTACAACCTCGTCACCGACTTCGGGAAGATCGCCGACCCCATCGCCGACAAGGCGATCATGGGGGCGGCCCTGATCTGTCTCTCCGCGCTCGGCGATCTGCCCTGGTGGGTGACGGGCATCATCCTCGGCCGGGAACTCGGGATCACGCTCCTGCGTTTCATCGTCATCCGGTACGGCGTCATCCCCGCGAGCCGCGGCGGCAAGCTCAAGACCCTCATACAGGGCGTGGCCGTCGGGATGTACATCCTGGCGCTGACGGGGTGGCTGGCCACTCTGCGGTTCTGGGTGATGGCTGCGGCGGTCGTCCTGACCGTGGTGACCGGGCTGGACTATGTGAGACAAGCCATTGTGCTGCGCAGGCAGGGAATCGCCGAGCGCGAGGCTGCGTTGGAGGAGACGGAAGCGTGAGTTCCCGGGCCGCCGACGTCGTGCGACTACTCACAGTGAAGGGTGAGACGCTCGCTGTCGCGGAGTCACTGACCGGCGGACTGGTTGCGGCGGAGATCACAGCCACCCCTGGAGCCTCCCAGGCCTTCCGGGGGTCGGTGACCGCCTACGCCACCGAGCTGAAGCATCGGCTGCTCGGCGTCGACGCCACCTTGCTGGAGCAGCACGGAGCGGTGAATCCGCAGGTCGCAGCCCAGATGGCGGTCGGCGTGCGGAAGGCGCTGGGGGCCGACTGGGGCATCGCGACAACCGGCGTCGCGGGGCCCGAGACACAGGACGGGCACCCCGTCGGGACGGTTTTCGTGGCCGTGGACGGACCCGTCGGCCCTGGTTCCGGTTCCGCCGGTGGCGGAAAAGTGGAGGCCCTGCGGTTGAACGGCGACCGCGCGGAAATTCGTATGGAGAGTGTACGGAGCGTACTCGCGCTGCTTCTGACGGAGCTTGCGAGCGAACACACTGGGAATGAGCGGGCACAGGATACGGAACAGAACGGGGGGTTTTGATGTTTGCAGCCCTTAGTGAACACGACATCGCTCCCCGCACGGCCGCGGCGCAAGGCGGTACGGTGGGGCGTGAAGGATGCGGCTACGCGGTCCGAGGAGGGAGCCACCGATGATTCTGCTCCGTCGCCTGCTGGGTGACGTGCTGCGTCGGCAGCGCCAGCGCCAGGGCCGTACTCTGCGCGAAGTCTCCTCGTCCGCCCGAGTCTCACTCGGCTATCTCTCCGAGGTGGAGCGGGGGCAGAAGGAGGCTTCCTCCGAGCTGCTCTCCGCGATCTGCGACGCGCTGGACGTACGGATGTCCGAGCTCATGCGGGAAGTGAGCGACGAGCTCGCCCTCGCCGAGCTGGCCCAGTCTGCTGCGGCCACACCCAGCGAGCCTGTACCCGCGTCGGTCCGACCGATGCTGGGTTCCGTGTCGGTGACCGGTGTGCCACCGGAACGGGTGACCATCAAGGCGCCTTCCGAGGCGGTGGACGTGGTCGCCGCGTGACGGTGACGCCGGTGCGCGTGGGCTGACCACGCGCTGAGGAGTTGTGTGAGGCCCCGGCCAGGGCTTCGCCAGGGAGACCTGGGGAGTGCGGTCGGGGTTTCGTGCTGTGCGGGCTCTTTCTGGGGCCCTTCGTGGCCACATGGGCCGACATGGGCCGGTATGGGCCGGTATGGGCCCTCTCGAGGTCCGTTTGCCGGTGTGTGACCCGGCAGTCATCGTGGAGGGTGTGACGGCGCCTGACGCGCCGTGAACACGTTGGCCCGCGCTGCATCCGTGTGCCGTTGGTGCGCCCTCCCGGCGGGTGAACGGGCGGCCTAGCCTCGGGCTGGAGGTGGGTGGATGGCACGGCCGATAGCGCGTTGGGGGGTGGCCCTCGGGTTCGGAACGCTGTGGTGGTGGGCCGTGCTGCGGCTTACGCTGGCGCCGGACGCAGGGGCGCTGGAGGGAGCCGTAGCCGCCGGAGGGTGGGGGTTGAGCCTGCTGCCGGTGCACTGTGTACCGAAGGCGCGGGCCGCGGGCGCCGTCGACCCGCGGCGGTGGGCAGAAGCCTGGCGGGCGGGGCGGGCTACCACGGCATCGCCACACCGCCGTTCGGACGCAGGATCTGCCCCGTCGTGAAGGCCGAGGCGTCGGACGCCAGGTGCAGCACGGCGTGGGCTATGTCCTCGGGTTCGCCGACCCGGCCCAGCGGCGACATCCGGGCCATGAACGCCTCGGTCTGTGTCTGCGCCGCGGTGTCGTGACGGTCGGTCATGGGAGTGCGGATCCAGCCCGGGGCGACCGCGTTGACGCGGATGCCGTGTGGGCCCATCTCCGTCGCCAGCGTCTTCGTCAGCTGCACGACCGCTGCCTTGGCCGCGCCGTAGCAGAGCAGACCGGGACCGCCGGTGTCGACGGCGCCGGAGGCCATGGTGATGATGCTGCCCTGTGTGCGTTGCGCGAGCATCGCGCGCGCGGCCTCCTGGCAGGCGTACAGCACTCCCTTGAAGTTGACGTCCAGGACCCGGTCGAGGTCCTCGTCGCGGGTCTCCAGGACCGTGCTGCTGTGCATGATCCCGGCGACCGCGGCCATCACGTCGAGCCGCTCGCACGCTGCGACGGCTTGGCCGAGATGTTCGCGGTCGGTGACGTCGAGGTGGTGGGTGCGTGCGGTGCCGCCGCTCGCCTTGATCAGGGTTGCCGTGTCGTGCAGGCCCTGTGCATCGCGGTCGGCACAGTGCACCGCGGCGCCGGCCTCCGCGAGAAGGATGGCCGAGGCGCGGCCGATGCCGCTGGCCGCGCCGGTGACGAATGCGGTGCGTCCGGTGAGGTCGTACGCCTTGACGGCCATGAAGGGACGGTACGAGGGTTTCTGACGGGTCGTCAATTGTTTGTACGGTGCTGAGTTCTGCGGCGTGAGGTGGTGGCGGGCGTCGTGCTCGGGGCCGGGCCCGCCTGGCAGTCGGGGCACCAGTAGGTGGGGCGCTCGCGGGAGCCGTCGCCTTGGTCGGCCGCGCGGATCGGGGCGTTGCAGCGCAGGCAGGGGCGGTTGGCGCGGCCGTACACGAAGAGGTCCTGACCGCGGCGGCCCGTCGTACTACGGATCGGGCGGTCGCGGTTGGCTTCCAAAAGCTTCTTGGCGAGTACGGGCAGTTGGGCGGTGTGTTCGGCGGGGAGTGCGCCTACGGGGAGCCAGGGGGTGACGCGAAGCAGGAAGCAGAGCTCGCTCTTGTAGACATTGCCGATGCCGGCGAGGTTGCGCTGGTCCAGGAGGGCCTCACCGAGGGGGCGGGCGGGGTCCGTGAGGAGGTTGGCGAGGGCGCGGTCGGGGTCCCAGTCCGGGCCCAGGAGGTCGGGGCCGAGGTGGCCGACGGCGCGGGATTCCTCGGTGGTGCGTAGGAGGTCCAGGACGGGGAGGCGGTAGCCGACGGCAGTGTGGGTGGGGAGGGTATCTGGAGCGGGGGAGGGGGCGGAGGTGCGGGGCGGGGCGGGGGTGGCGGCGAGGATCACGCGGATCTGGTGCGCGGGGCCGCCGGTCCAGCGCTGCTGGTCGGTGTACACCTTCCAGGAGCCTTCCATCCCCAGGTGCGAGTGGAGTGTCAGGCCGCCCTCGATGCGGGTGAGGAGGTGTTTGCCGCGTGGGGTGACGTCCAGGACGGTGCGACCCGTGAGGTCGACCGTGGCGTACTTCGGTACCCGGAAGTCGGTGCGGGTCAGAGTCTTGCCCGCGAGCGCGGTGTGGAGCCGTCTCGCCGTCTGCCAGACCGTGTCTCCTTCGGGCATGGGTCAAGAGTGGCATGGGGTGGGGCGAGGTGGGGGGTGGTGGGTCTGGTCAGGTCGGGCCTTGGGTTGGGCCGGGCGCCCGGCCGGGGTGTGGGTCGGGTGGGGCAAGGTCGGGGTGTCCGGCCAGCCGTGGCTCGGGTTGGGGCGACGCGCGCTGCGGGCCGGGTCCGGGCGGGGGGGACTGAGGGGACTGAGGGGCATGCCGGGCTGCGGTTGGGGTCAGGCGCGTAGGCGTAGGCCCCGGGGTGTCGCGATGAAGCCTGCTCCTTCGAGGAGGGCGCCTATGGGGGAGGTCAGGGCCGAGGTGCCGTTCACGCGCTCCACCGTGACCGTGCCGAGGGAGCCCGCGCGGGCGGCTGTGGCTAGGGCCTGCGCTGCCGTGTGCAGGCGGGGGTCGTCGGTGGGTTCGGTGTCCGGGGCCGAGGGCCAGGCCAGCAGCGTCTTGCCGCCGCGCTCCATGTAGAGCGTCAGCTCGCCGTCGACGAGCACGACGAGGGAGCCCGCCTTGCGCCCCGGCTTGTGGCCGGCGTCGGTGGGGGGCTCCGGCCAGGCGAGGGCGGCGCCGTACGCGTTCGCCGGGTCGGCGGCGGCGAGGACGACGGCTCGGGTGTCGGCGGCGGGGCGGGTGCGGCTGGAGGCGAAGCCGGGGCCTGAGGCGGCGCCGGGGCTGTGCGGTGGGCCGCCGTTGCGCCAGGCGGGGCCTTGGGGGGTGCGTGGGTCGTGCTGCGGGGCCTCGTCGAGGGGGGAGACATAATCGCCGGGGCCCAGGTGGGCGTCCAGGAAGTCGTGGTCGAGGTCGGGGATGTCGTAGGCGGGGGTGCCGTCGGGGTTGTAGTACGTGGGGGTGTTGCCCTGGTCGGCGGCAGTGGTGCCGAAGCCGTCGAAGTCGCCGTACGTGTCAGGTGCGCCGCTGGTGCTGGGGGTGCCTGGGCCGGGCAGGCTGTCGCCTCGGTCGCGGGCGTTGGCCACCGCGCGGAGGCGGTCGACCGCGCCGTCCATCGCGAACTGGGCGGCGCCGAGCCCTTCGACCACATAGCCACGGCGCGCCTGGCCGCTGTCCTCGAAGGCGGACAGGATGCGGTACGTCGCCGAGAAGCCGCCCTCGACGCCCTCCGCGGTGACCGCTCCCCGGGTCACCACGCCGTGTCGGTCGAGGAGAGTGCGGGCCAGGGCGTGGGCGCGCACGGTGGGGTCGGTCTCGTGCGCCGGGAGCAGGGACCAGCGGCCGGCTACGGTCGGCGGGCCGGTGCGGGAGGCGGGGCGTGCGGCGGCCGTGAGGGAGCCGTAGCGGCCGCGTGGGATGGTGCGTTTGGCTCGGTGGGCGGTGGAACCCGCGGTTCGGCCCGAGCCCAGGAGGGAGCGCATGGGTGCGAGGGTGTCGTTCGTCAGGCGGCCCGACCAGGCCAGGTCCCAGAGGATGTCGGCGAGTTGGGGGTCGGTGACGTCGGGGTGGGTGGTGGCGCGGACCTGGTCGGCGATCTGGCGGAAGAACAGGCCGTAGCCGCCGGACAGCGCGTCCAGGACGGACTGGTGCAGCGCCGTCAGCTCCAAGGGGTGGGGCTGCGGCAGGAGCAGGGGGGCCGCGTCCGCCATGTAGAGGGAGACCCAGCCGTCCTTGCCGGGGAGCGAGCCCGCTCCGGCCCAGACGACCTCGCCGGCCGCGGTGAGCTCGTCGAGCATCGCGGGGGTGTAGTTCGCGACGCGGGACGGCAGGACGAGCTTCTCCAGCGCGGACGCGGGCACGGACGCGCCCTGCAACTGTTCGATGGCGCGGACCAGCCCGTCGATGCCCCGCAGCCCGTGGCCCTTGCCGATGTGCTGCCACTGGGGCAGGAACTGGGCGAGTGCGGCAGGCGGCACCGGCTCCAGTTCATGACGCAGGGCGGCGAGGGAACGGCGGCGGAGGCGGCGCAGCACCGCCGCGTCGCACCACTCCTGGCCGATGCCGGCCGGGTGGAACTCGCCTTGTACGACCCGCCCGTTCGCCGCCAGCCGCTGGAGGGCTCCCTCTGTGACGGCCACACCCAGACCGAAGCGGGCCGCTGCCGTGGCCGATGTGAACGGGCCGTGGGTGCGGGCATAGCGCGCGAGGAGGTCGCCGAGCGGGTCCTTGACCGGCTCGGTGAAGGCCTCGGGGACACCGACCGGCAGGGCAGTGCCGAGGGCGTCGCGCAGGCGGCCCGCGTCCTCGATCGCCGCCCAGTGGTCCGTGCCGGCCACGCGGACCTTGATGGCGCGGCGGGCTGCGGCCAACTCCTTGGCCCAGTGCGGTTCGGCGCCTCGCTCGGCCAGGTCGGCGTCCGTGAGCGGGCCGAGGAGGCGGAGGACGTCGGCGACGCCTTCGACGTCCTTGACACGGCGGTCCTCGGTGAGCCACTGGAGTTCTCGCTCCAGCTCGGTCAGCACCTCGGCGTCGAGCAGCTCGCGCAGCTCCGCCTGGCCGAGCAGTTCGGCCAGCAGCCGTGAGTCCAGTGACAGGGCGGCGGCGCGGCGCTCGGCGAGCGGGGAGTCTCCCTCGTACAGGAACTGGGCGACGTACCCGAAGAGGAGGGAGCGTGCGAAGGGGGACGGCTCGGGGGTCGTGACCTCCACGAGGCGCACCTTGCGGGACTCGAGGTCGCCCATGAGCTCGGTCAGTCCCGGGACGTCGAAGACGTCCTGGAGGCATTCGCGGACCGCCTCCAGGACGATCGGGAACGAGCCGAACTCGCTGGCCACCTGGAGCAGTTGGGCGGCCCGCTGGCGCTGCTGCCACAGTGGGGTGCGCTTGCCGGGGTTGCGGCGCGGCAGCAGCAGCGCGCGGGCGGCGCACTCGCGGAAGCGGGATGCGAACAGGGCCGAGCCGCCCACCTGGTCGGTGACGATCTGGTCGACGTCGCCCTTGTCGAAGACGACATCCGCCGCGCCGACGGGTGCCTGGTCGGCGTCGTACTCCAGGCCGGCCTTCGTCGGCTCCTGGTCAAGGAGGTCCAGGCCCATGAGGTCGGCGTCGGGCAGGCGCAGCACGATGCCGTCGTCGGCGTGCATGACCTGCGCGTCCATGCCGTAGCGCTCGGAGAGCTTCGCGCCGAGGGCGAGGGCCCACGGGGCGTGCACCTGGGCGCCGAAGGGGGAGTGCACGACGACCCGCCAGTCGCCGAGTTCGTCGCGGAAACGCTCGACGACGATCGTGCGGTCGTCCGGGACGTGGCCACAGGCCTCGCGCTGCTCGTCCAAGTAGGAGAGGACGTTGTCGGCCGCCCAGGCGTCCAGGCCCGCGGTGAGGAGGCGGAGGCGGGCGTCCTCCTTGGACAGCGAACCGACCTCGCGCAGGAACGCGCCCACCGCGCGGCCCAGTTCGAGCGGGCGGCCCAGCTGGTCGCCCTTCCAGAAGGGAAGCCTGCCGGGTACGCCCGGGGCGGGGGAGACCAGGACGCGGTCGCGCGTGATGTCCTCGATACGCCAGGAACTGGTGCCGAGCGTGAAGACATCCCCGACGCGGGACTCGTAGACCATCTCCTCGTCGAGCTCACCGACCCTGCCGCCGCCCTTCTTGGGGTCGGCTCCGGCGAGGAAGACCCCGAAGAGGCCGCGGTCGGGGATCGTGCCGCCGGAGGTGACGGCCAGTCGCTGGGCGCCGGGGCGGCCGGTGATCGTGCCGGCGACGCGGTCCCAGACCACGCGCGGGCGAAGCTCCGCGAAGGCGTCGGACGGGTAGCGGCCGGCGAGCATGTCGAGGACCGCGGTGAAGGCGGATTCGGGGAGGGACGCGAAGGGGGCGGCTCGGCGGGCGGTGGCGAGGAGGTCGTCGAACTGCCAGGTGTCCATCGACGTCATGGCGACGAGCTGCTGGGCGAGGACGTCCAGGGGGTTGGCCGGGACCCTGAGGGACTCGATGGACCCGGTGCGCATTCGTTCCGTGACCACGGCCGCCTGGACGAGGTCGCCGCGGTACTTCGGGAAGACCACGCCTGTGGAGATGGCGCCCACCTGGTGTCCTGCGCGGCCGACGCGTTGGAGGCCGGAGGCTACGGAGGGGGGTGATTCGACCTGGACGACGAGGTCGACGGCGCCCATGTCGATGCCCAGTTCGAGGCTGGAGGTGGCGACGACCGCGGGGAGGCGGCCGGCTTTGAGGTCCTCCTCGACGAGGGCGCGTTGCTCTTTGGAGACCGAGCCGTGGTGGGCGCGGGCGATGACTGGTGGCGCGCCCTGAGCCGCGCCGGAGCCGCCCATGAGCTCGGCCGGGGCATGGTGCTCGTCCAGGGTTTCGCCGGTGGCCCGCTCGTAGGCGATCTCGTTGAGGCGGTTGCAGAGACGCTCCGCGAGGCGGCGGGAGTTGGCGAAGACGATCGTGGAGCGGTGGGCCTGGACGAGGTCGGTGATCCGCTCCTCCACGTGCGGCCAGATCGAGGGGCGTTCCGCGCCTTCGGAACCGTCGGCGACCGGGGAGCCGCCGAGTTCGGCGAGATCTTCGACGGGGACCACGACCGAGAGGTCGAACTCCTTGCCCGACTTCGGCTGGACGATCTCCACCTTGCGGCGGGGGGAGAGGTAGCGGGCCACCTCGTCGACCGGGCGGACGGTCGCCGAGAGGCCGATACGGCGGGCCGGCTTCGCAAGGAGCTCGTCCAGGCGCTCCAAGGAGAGTGCGAGGTGGGCGCCGCGCTTGGTGCCCGCCACCGCGTGCACCTCGTCCAGGATCACCGTCTCGATGCCGGTCAGGGCGTCGCGTGTCGCTGACGTCAGCATCAGGAAGAGGGATTCCGGGGTGGTGATCAGGATGTCCGGGGGGCGGGTCGACAGGGCTCGGCGCTCTGCGG
Source organism: Streptomyces cyaneus (assembly GCF_004028635.1). GTDB lineage: Bacteria > Actinomycetota > Actinomycetes > Streptomycetales > Streptomycetaceae > Streptomyces > Streptomyces cyaneus. The sequence goes on from NZ_RQJW01000004.1 coordinate 25,101, forward strand.
CGGGGGTGTCGCCCGAGCGGATGCCGACCTTTACTTCGGGCTCGGGCAGGCCCAGGCGTACGGATTCCTGGCGGATGCCGGTCAGGGGGCTGCGGAGGTTGCGCTCGACGTCTACGGCCAGGGCCTTGAGGGGGGAGACGTAGAGGACTCGGCAGCGCTTCTTGGCGTCGGCGGGTGGGGGTGTGGAGGCGAGCTGGTCGAGGGCGGCGAGGAAGGCGGCCAGAGTCTTGCCGGAGCCGGTGGGGGCGACCACCAGCACGTCCGAGCCCTCGCGGATGGCTTGCCACGCGCCTGCCTGGGCTGCGGTGGGCGCGGAGAACGCCCCCGTGAACCAGCCGCGGGTCGCGGGGGAGAAGCCGTTGAGGGCTCGGTGCGGTTTGCTGACCATGCGTCCATCCTGCACCCGGGGACTGACAATGGGGCTGAGCTGGGGAAATGTCGTCGGCTGGTGGGTGGGGTGGGGTGGGGTGCCTTTCGGTGCCTGCGGCGGCCCGTGCGGGTTCGGTGGGGGTTCGCGTAGCGCCTTGGGGTGCGTTGTGGGTCGGGGCCGCGCCGGGGGGTGTCCGTCCTCGGTCGGGCGGTTGCTGTTGGGCAAGAGGTGCTGTTTCTTGACGCCCGCCGCTGCGGGCGGACACCCCCCGGCGCGTTCCCTTGCCGTCGTACGCGGCCGCCGCGCCGCCGGGGGTGCACCCTCGGCAGCCCGTCGCCGTCGTTGCGGGAACGGAGGTATGGGAGGGGGCAGGTGAGCGGGCGCGGTACTGGTGGTACGCCGAGATGCCCGGGCCGGGGGGAGGGTGCGGGACATGGGTGGCTGAGCGGGTCAGCCGATGCGGCGGCCGTATGACCTGAGCGTGCTCAGCGCCTCGATCGTCACCATGGGGCGGGCCTCCAGGGCGGTGCCCGGCGCCCACTGACGCCAGTTGATCGGCCAGCCTCCGTCCTCCTGCTGCTCGCCGGCGAGGTGGTCGAGGGAGCGGCTCATCTCGTCGTCCGTGAACCACGCGCGCGCGAGGGAGTGGGGTGTCCGCGCGTAGTCGTGCGGGAAGTGGTGCTCGCCGGGGGCGTAGCCGGGTGGGACCGGGTACGTGGTGAGGTCGTCCGGCTCCAGCGCGGCCAGGCGCTGTTCGCGCACCAGGCGGCCCAGTCGGTCGGCGGCTGCTTCCGCGCGCGTGCGGTCGGGAGCGGAGTCCAGGAAGGCCACGGCGGCCTCGATCTCGTACGGATGGGACTTCTCCAGGGATTCGACCGCCTGCCAGCAGAAGTCCGTGGCCCGGAACAGCCAGGCGTGCCAGACCTCGTTGCGGTGCAGCAGACCGACCACCGGCCCGGTGGCCAGGAGTGAGCTGGGCGGGTCGTCCACGATCGGGATGAAGGGGGCCGCGGGGTAGCCGCGCTGGCTGGGATGGATCGCGGGGAGGGCGCCGTCCGCGGTGGAGATCGAGGTGAGGTAGCGGCATACGCGATCCACGCGCTGCCCACCGCAGCGTTCGATGGCGTCCAGGACGTGCAGTGCGTGGCCGGTGTGCAGTGGCTGGCTGACCGGGCCGCGCAGATCGGGCTCCAGCGCGTGGCCGTACCCGCCGTCCTCGTTGCGGTAGGCGTCCAGCGCGGTCTCCACCGCGTCGGCGGCGCCGTTCAGGAAGTGATACGCGAACAGGCGCTGTTCGAGCACGCGCGCGGTGAGCCAGACGAACTGCTCGGCGCGGAAGAGCGGGGAGTGCGCCGGGGGCGTCGGGGGGAGTGGGGAAGCTCCTGTTTCGGCCATGCGTCAGACCGTAGGGCGGAAAGCGGTCTCGGCAAGCGGTCCCGGCGCAGGCCCACTCTCAGGGGCGGGATACCGGACGCATGCGGTTGACGGTCAGCAGGAAGACAGGCGTGGTGGGGGCTGTGGGCTCGGGATGAGGTAGGCCTGCGGTCGGCCCATCGGTTCATCGCCGGAAACGATCTTCTCTTGCGCCAGGTACGCGCTGGTTGCGACTTCCGCGAGTGCCCCATGACCCCTCGTCGTCTCAGCCGATCTGGCGGACCGGAGCAGCTGGGCGCCGCCTGCCCGGCTTCCCTGGCCTGGGCCCCTGCTTGGCGCTCGGGTGCTTGCCGAGATCGGCCGCCTATCTCGCCTTGTCCAGCAGGGCCGCGACGAGGGTGGCGGTTTTCTCGCCCGCTCGCTGCTTGATCAGACCTTCCTTGGCAGCTGCGCGAAGCCGGACCTCCGAGCCGTTCTGCCCGCCCTTCGACACCAGCGCAGTCACCACTACAGGATTCATGCCGCCGGCACCGCCGCACGCAACGACACGGATGGTCTGTTCGTCCCTGCCAGGGGCAACCTGCATGTTCGCGACCGCTCGCCCTACCTGATTGAGCATGCTGGAGACGTGCTCCACGGCGTCGTTGAACGGCAAGGGGATGACGAGGTCGATCTCATGGACGTTCTTCCTCATGAGCATGGCCACCCACCGGACCAGGCGACCGCTGCCCCCACTCACAGCACCCAGAGCCGCAAGCTCATCAGCCAGGATCTGGTCCTCACTCTGGTCCACGCGCCCCCCATACGACTCGATCGCTCTCTGGCCCGCCGCCGGCGTCCCGGACAGTCATGGACACAGTGCCTCACCCCCGAACGGATAGGCAACTGCCTCCCTGGCAGCAGGTCATGCAGGGCCTGTTCTTTCACGGTTCCAAATTCCTTGAAATGCTTGAGTAAATAGATTCTTTATGCGGCATCGGCGAATCTCCGAAAGAGTCTTGAAGGTCACTTATGAATGTGGTTCCGTCTGATTCAAGAGGTTGGCCGACCGGTCATCCGTTAATCCCGAGTTGGGGGATGTCATGTCTGTGACGTCACTGTCCGAGCGACTCGCCGGCAATGGACTGCAGCAGCATCTGCACGCGGAGGCGACGGCTGTGGAGGAGGGCTGCATTCCGCGCTATGAGGCGTGCGCCTGGGACTCTCAGTGCTGCCACGGCCTGATCTGCGAGTGGTTCCACTGCTACCTGCAGGGCTGACAGCCGGCGGATGAATGCCCCCGTCGGGGAGGTGGACCCGGAACTGGTCCACCGCCCCGGCGGGGTCGGGACGACCGTGAGGGGGCGCGACGGCCCCACTCCACCACCGCGGCAGCCTGGGGGCAGCGAAATGCTGAGACTGTGGAAAGCGGCGCGGACGGCACGGGAGTTCGTGTTGTCCGCCCGGCGTGACGGCGGTACATACGAACTGGAATGGCCACACGTGCAGCGGAAATTCGGTGCGGCAGCGCGCGGCGCGCCGTCCGCAGTGGCCCGGCTGCGAATGGCCGAAAGAATACTCATGGGTTTCCTCGACCCGGTCGAGGATGCATTGTTCGTGGCCGCTGGCCTGATTTCGCTCGGATATCCGGCCTCCTTTCATATCGGCCGGGAAACGGCCCCGGTCGTGGCACCGGGGGGCTTCTACGCCTGGGTGCAGTGCGCCGGCGCCGTGGTGAGCACCTCGCTGCCCGTCCGGGAGGAGTACACCGAGGTGCTGCGCGCAGGGGAGGAAGCATCGTGCTGAAGGTCGTGACCACAGACCGTCACGATGCCGTGACCGCACCCGTGGGCCCCCGGGGCTTGGCGCTTGAACGGCGGGAGATCGGCGAGAAGGATGTGTACTACCGCGTCGGTCCCGGGCGGCTGGAGTGGAGCGAGGACCCCGCGGACCTCGCCGGTGGAAGTGACGGGCAGCCGCCCGACAGGCACCTTCCCGCACCGGGCACCCTGCTTGCCCTGGTCCACGGTCTGGCTCCGCCCCCGGACGCCACACCGCTGCCGGGGGTCCGCCGTCTGGCGCTGGGCACAGCGGTGCACGTGGGCCCCGATGGGGTCACCGTCTCCCGCCGACGGCCGCCCCTGCCGGCCGAGTCGGGCAGTCTCCTGGGGGCAGTCGCCGACGTCTTGGCCGCTGCGCCCGACGACTATGCCATCGCCTACGGCGGTGGGCTGTCGTCCGCCTTCCTCGCGGTTGCCGCGCTGGCCGTCGGCCACCGACCGCAACTGGTCCACGCCGACCTGGGTCTGCCCGGCTTCCGCCCGGCCCCTGCTCCCCTTCGCGGGCTGGACGTCCGCCGGGTACCGATCGACGTGTTCGACCTGCTCGACCATCACCGGGCACCCCTCGGCGGATTGACGCCGACCCTGCCCGACGTGGAGTTCCCCCGCAGGCTGGCCGCCGCTCTGTCCTCCGCGGCAGGACGGCCGCTGGCTTCGGCCGCGCTCCTGGAGGACCTGGCCGCCGCCAAACTGTCGGACCTCGACATGGGATACCGCGACTGGCGGCTCCTGACCTGCGAACCGTTCCACCTCTCCGGTGTGCTGCCCTCCCTGCGGGAGGCCGCCGACCTGCTGGCGCAGGGCGTGGTGCGCAGCGATCGGCCCGACGCGGGCGTCCCTAAAGACGCCCAGCCTCTCGACGGGCCTCCTCCGCCTCCCCCGCTGGGCAGGCGCGACCTGCCGGTGATGACGCCGCAGGGCCGCGTCGCCCTGCAGACCACCCAGCAGGCATCCCTGTCCGTCTGGAAGGACCATCTGGATTTCCTGGGCCCGCTGCTGGGCCGCGCCGACGCCGGGGTGACCGAACGGGTGCCCCGGGACAGCCTGGTCCTTCCGGCCCTCGAACCGTCGGTGCTGGGGGCACTGGAGGCCCTGCCCCCCGAACGGCTCGGCCGCGTCTCCCGGGGGCTGTTCCGCAACAACGGGCCGCTGGTCGCGGCGGTCGCCCGGCATCGGGTGCGTGGGCTGCGACGCGCCTCGTCGTCGTTCGACCTCAGGCTCGCGGCAGCCGCCTATCTGCATCGCGAACGCGCCAAGATCATCGATGAGCTGGAGCGGGAGAGCGCCCTGGCGGACATGGGGATGATCGACCCGGGCGCGGTGGCCGGTCTGCTGAGGAGCGGCCCCGGCCGCGCGGACCACGCCCTGCCGCTGCTCCGACTGCTGTGGATCGACCGATGGCTGAAGGGCTGACCGCCATGACCGCTCCCGCAAGGCACCCCTCCGGGCGCTTCGTCCTCGGCCCCGGAGTACGACTGACCTGGCTCCCCTTCGGGGGCGCGGTCCTGCTGAACGAAAAGACCCTCGCCCTTGCCGAATGCGTCGAGGAGGACGCCGCGGTGATGGAGCGCCTGTTGGCGGGCGAACGGCCCGACCCCGGCGACCCGGACGTACGGCGAGTGGTCCGCGACCTGTTGACATCCCAGTGGCTCGTCGTCACCGACGAAGCGAAGTGAGGTCCCATGCCATCCCGACTTCCGCAGGCGGCGCTGGCCGCACTGGCCGGACCGCTGCTCGTCGGCGGTGCCGCGAAACTCCTCACCCCCGCGTCCCGGCTGGCGTGGCCGTACCGCAAAGGACCCCTGCGGGCGCCGCTCGGGCCCCGTCTGGCGGGCGGTGCGGAACTCGCCGCGGCGGCCTCGCTCGTCCTGCTGCCCGGCCGCGCGGCTCCGGCCGCCGCCGTCGTCACCTACGGCACGCTGACCGCCGTGGCACAGTCCCTGGACGGACAGCGCTGCGCGTGCTTCGGAGCCGCCCGCCTGGCGACCGTGGGCCGAGCGCACATCGGTGCCAATGCCCTGGGCAGCGCCGTGGCGGCCACTCTGCTCGCCTGCGAGCTGCCTGCCCGGCCCCGGCTGCGCGGGGCGACCGCCGCGCTGGCCGCCACCGTGACGGCGGCCGCCGTACTCTTCGCCGACCGGCAAAGGGCACAGGGGGCGGCGGATGCGGTGGAACGCTGCGAGCAAGCGGTGGCCGCCGTACGGCTGTACGTCTCGGACAACTGCCCCGCGTGCCGGGCGCTCAAGCAGCTGCTCGGTGCGATGGAGCCGGTGCGCCAGGACCGCGTCACCCTGACGGTGGTCGGCAGCGGCAGCGAACTGCCGCCGGAGATGGCGGACATGTCGGTGCCGTGCGCCCTGCCGGTCGACGCGGCCGGCGGCCCCGTCTGCTCGCCGGTTTCCGGGATCGGGGCGGTCAAGGCCCTGATCGACACCGTCGTCATCGCCGGGGCGGACGCGCCGCATGCCGCCTGAACCTCTGGGGTCCGCCTCCCTCGCCCGGCCCGGCGGAGCCGCACACGACACCGTGCTCTTCCGGCCGGATCTGTCCGTCTGGGCCGTACTCGGCTCCGCCGAACGGCCTTCCGTGGCCGACCACAACCCCCGGACCGTCCACTGGCGGGACCTGCCGGTGGATCCCGGCCTGGCCGGTGTCGCGCCGGCACGTGCCCGGCACGCCGACGTGGTGATCGGCGGCGTGCCAGGATCCCCTCCGTGGCGGCTGCCGCTGCGGACGGTCCTGTCCGCAGGGCTCGCCTGGCATCCCCGACTCCCCCTCGTCGCGGGCCTCGTCCAGCAGGGCGAGGGCCTGCATCCATGGAGCGCCGACTACGCGACCCGTCGGCTGACCGTCCACCAAGGCGTGCGGGCCGCGCTGTCCCTGCTCTGCCGCCGCCCGGGCCGATCGGTCCTCGCATGGTGCTCGGACGGGCAGTCGGCCCTGCTTGCGCTGCCTGCTCTCGTGGCGACCGGCCCGCCGGACGAGGGCGGCCAGGACCGGGCGTGGAGTCCCATGGTGTACGAGGCCGCAGGACCGGGTCATGTCGCCTTCGTCCCCGGTCACGCCGAACTCCTGCGCCTGGCCGGCGCCTCGGTGTCCGTGGTCGACCCGGTCACCGGAGCCCTGCGCACGCTGACCCCGCCGTTGCTCGTGGGAGGCCTGGAATCCTCTCCGAGCGGACGGCGACTGCTCGTCGAGCACAGCACCGCGGCCGACAGCGGCCCGGCGCAGCGGCCGCCGGAGCCCGGCGACGGGCTCGTCTGGTCTCGCGCCGTGCTGCGGACCGACAGTGGCTCTTGGGCGGCCGTGCCGGCAACCACCCGCTGGGCCACGGGGCACGACGGGGACACGACGGCCGCGAGCACGGTCGTCGCGGGGGGCACGGCGATCGAGTTGCACACGCTGCCCGACGGCGAAGGTCCCCCCGCGGCCGAGGAGCGGGGCGCGACTGCCGGACTGACGGTCACTCACGAAGTCGACGACCCACCCGTGTGGTGGCACTGCCTGACAGTGGGCGGCGAGCCGGCCGTCGTGAGCCGCCACCGCGCTTCGCTCCGCCTGCGCACGGGTGCGGACGACCTCCGCGTGGCGCTGCCGCGGGCACTCGGCAGGCTCGGCCCGGCGGCGGCCGGTCCCGACGCGGCAGGGGTCGTCATCTCCTGTGTGCGGGACGGCCGGGCGGGGTTCCTCCGGCTGGACCGTGGCGAGCCGGTCGCCCGCATCGCGGTCGAGCCACCGGGGGAAGGCGACGACGCCCCCCTCGAAGCCAGCTGGGCCACGGTCGAAGACGGCGTCCCCCGCCTCATCACGCGTCGTGCGGGACGCTTCGCCCGCCACGAGCTGTGCGGCCTGCGCCTCGACCCGGTGCACGGGACCGTCCCCCCGCCGGTGTGTCCGGCGCCGTCCCGCACCCGGGGTCGAGCCGCGCCACCCGCGCTGGTCCTGGCCCCGCCGCCGGGAGGGGAGAGCCCCCGGCTGACCCACGTCGACGGCCCGGCCCCAGGAGCGCGGGCGGCGGCGCAGCTGCTGTGGATCCAGGTACGCCGGAGCACCGGCACACCGACGGGTGGCGCAGCGGTGGAGGGTGGCGCAGCAGCGGACGGGGGCGCCCCCGTCCATCTCACCGGCCTGCGGTCGCGCACCTGGCTGCTCGATCTCCCGCTCGTGTGGACGGCCGACGTCCGGCCGGACGCTGTCCGGCAGCAGATCGTCCATGCGGTCGATCAAGCCGTGGCGATCCTGCGGGAACGGCCCCCGCGGGGCGGCCCCGTCGTTGTCGGCGGCCACAGTTTCGCCGCCACCGTCGCCCTCCACGCCCTTGCCCACTGCCCGTCACTGGCGGGCGCGATAGCGCACAGCGGGTGCTACAACCGGACGCTGACGCCGGAGGGTTTCCAGTACGAGCGGCGTAGCTACTGGCAGGTTCCCGAGCTCTACCGGGCCTTCAGCGCCCTCGACTTCGCCGACCGCCTGACCCGCCCGGTGCTGCTCGTCCACGGCCTCGACGACACCAACGCGGCCACCCCGCCGGAGCAGGCGGTGGCCCTGTACCGCGCCGTCGTGGCCACCGGTGGACGGGGCCGGCTTGTTCTCCTGCCGTACGAGGGACACAACTTCCGCCACCGCGAAAGCCTGGAGACCGTGGCACGGGAGCACGACGCATGGCTGGCGGCCTGCGTCGCACTCTCCGATCACCGGGCGGAGAGCCTGGAAAGGACCTGACCGATGGCACAAGTCGACGCGGAGCACCCTGACGGCCTGGACACGACCTCGGACGAGACCGGTGAGGAGGCACGGATCAGCACCGCCGACCTGATGCGGGCCAGCGCGTACATGGTGCGTATGGCATGGCGGGCGGACCGTTCGCGGCTGGCGGGCATTGTCGCGGTGCAGTTGCTGACGGCGGCGGGCCTGGCCGCGCTGGTGCTGGTGCTGCGGGACACGCTGGGAACGGCGTTCTCGCCCGGCGGCGCGGGCGGCCCTTCGGGGGACGGACTGCTCCTCGCGCTGTGCGGGCTGGTGATGCTCACGTCCGCGGGCGGCATTCTGCGTACGGTCGCGAGCGGCTGGCAGCGGATGCTGACGGTGAAGACCGACCGGCACATCATGGCCGCGGTGCTGCGGAGTGCGGCACGGTCGGACCTCGCCCGCTTCGAGGATCCGGCGTTCCATGACCGGCTGCAACAGGCCGTGTTCGCGTCGCGGTCCCAGCCGGTGATGGTGGTGACGGCCCTGATCGGCGCGCTCCAGGCGCTGTTGAGCATGGCCGCGGTGGGAGCCGCGTTCGCCGTCATGACCTGGTGGCTGCTGCCGTTCACACTGCTGGCCGTGCTGCCCGTGCTCAAGGCGGCCCGCGATGAACGGGACGCCGACTACCGTCTGCACGGGCAACTGGCGGAGGGCCGCCGGGCGCGCGAGTACCTTGAGCACCTCCTGGCCGGGCAGGACGCGGCCAAGGAGATCCGCGCCCTGAACCTGGGCGACACCCTGCGCGACCGCTGGAACAGCGGCTACGCCCGGGAAATCGCCAGTACGGCCGAGATGCAGCGTCGGCACACCTGGCGCAAGGTGCTCGCGCGGCTGATAGGTGATGTCCTCTTCGTCGCCGTCATCGGCGGTATGTGGTGGACGGTACGCAGTGGCGGCGTCGCCCTTCCCACGGCGCTGGCCGCGCTGGCGGCGTTGCTGATGCTCGCCACCCGCGTGCAGATGCTCGGCTACCTCTTCAACAACATCGGCGCCTCCGCCGCGTACGTGAAGGACATCCGCACCTTCACGCGGGACGGCGACGGCACCGATCGCGGGCGCGCTGCCGCGGTGCTGGACGACAGCCGCTCTCCGGCCTCGCCGCCCACGCGGCCGGCCTTCTCCTCCCTGCGCGCCGACAGGATCTCCTTCACCTATCCGGGCTCCGCCGGGGCCGCGCTGCACGACGTGTCGGTGGAGCTGGGGGCCGGCGAACTGATCGCCGTCGTGGGAGCGAACGGCTCGGGCAAGACGACACTGGCGAAGATCCTCGCCGGCCTGTACGAGCCCGACGGCGGATGCCTGCTGTGGAACGGGCTCGGCGAGTGCCGCCCCGAGCTGCGGCGGGCCGCGACGGCGATGGTCTTCCAGGACTTCGTCCGCTTCAAGCTTCCCGCTCGGGACAACATCGCCTTCGGCCGTCCCGAGGAGCCCGCGGATGTGGACGCCGTCGCCGGTGCGGCGGCCGAAGCGGGGGCCCGCGCCGTCATCGAGGGGCTTCCGCAGGGCTACGAAACGGTCCTGAGCAAGGAGTTCAGCAACGGCGCCGACCTGTCGCTGGGCCAGTGGCAGCGGCTGGCCTTGGCCCGCGCGTTCTACCGAGACTCGCCCTTCGTCATCCTGGACGAGCCGACCGCCTCCCTCGATCCGCAGGCGGAGGCCGATCTCTTCGGCCGCATCCGCACCCTGTTCGCCGGCCGGACGGTTCTGGTGATCTCCCACCGGTTCTCCAACGTCCGGGACGCCGACCGGATCTACGTCATGGAGTCCGGCCGGGTCATCGAGCAGGGCACCCACGACGAACTGACCGCGGCCGACGGCACCTACGCCCGGCTGTTCAGGCTTCAGGCCGAGGCGTACCAGCACGGTCGGCGCGGTCAGCGCCGCAAGGGGCCGGCCGACGGAACGGCCGCGGTTGCCGCACTGCCCTGAGACCGCCCGGCCGGCGGCGGCTCAGGAGGCGAGGGCACCCAGCAGCCGTTCACCGCGCCGGGTCAGCAGCAGCCGCACCTGCTGACCCTGACGCTTGCGCCGGACGAGTCCGGCCGCCTCCAGCAGCTTGCAGTGGTGCGTCGCGGCTCCGGGCGCGCACTGGAGCAGCGCGCTCACCTCTCCCATGGTCAGCCCCCGGTGTGCGTGACGCATGACCCGGGCCCGCATACCGCCGAGAACCGCCTCCAGAGGGTCGAGGGCACGGTGGTTCGTGGTGGCCGAACCGTCTGCCAGCTCCCGCAGCCCCGGCACGGGGTAGCCGATCCAGGACGGGCCCTTGCCACCGAGGCCGAGCACGGCCGCGGTGGTGCCGGACACCAGGGGAACGAGCAGGAGCCTGCGGTCGGGCAGGTCCAGCGTGCCCGCGGCGCGCCCCGGCAGCCACAGCCCCTCCGGGGTCCGGTGGACGCGGGGCCCGAGCCCCGTCAGGGCGGTGTCCAGTGTTCCGGTGACCGCGGCGATACCGATGCGCTCCACCTCACGTTCGAGAAGGTGCCGCGACCGATGCCATACCGGCGCGAACGCCGACCAGATACCCGCCGCCGCATGGACGTAGCCGTCGATGAACGGCGCCGGCCGTTCGAGTACGCGTTGCCACGCGTCGGGGATGCCGGCCGGGAACCTCTTGGTCAGTTCCTCGCCGAGTTGCTCCGTGGTGACCGCGGCCGCCCGGTCGAGTTGTGCGGGGACATCGTCCGTGTCGAGCGGAGAAGGGGACAGACAGTCCGGCAGCCACAACCGGTCGCTGCCGCACGCGGGGCTCAGCGCCTGGGCCGCGGCGCGCGGACACGCGCGGCGAGCCGCGGACCGCCACTCGGGCGGTACCCCCTGGACGGCCGCGCCGAGGGCATCGGCCAGCAGTGACAGCACCGTCGGCAGAGGCTGACGGCACACGGAAACCTTCAGACGGGCCACGGGCCCTAAGCGCAGTACGGACTCGTTCCTCACGTGCTCCCCCGTTTGTTCGCAGCAGCCCCTCCGGTCCTCGTCCGAGCCGGTCGCCGCCGGAGAAGTCGTGGTCTGGTCGCTGTTGCGGGAGTCAGTCAAGAACACCGGTGCGCGGGCGTGAACCTGAGAGGTCTGAGGGTGAGCGGCAGCCTCACCTTGACAATTGCACGTCAGGGACGCGTCACCGTGCCGCGCCGAGGCAGGCACCAGATCCACCCCGTCGCGGAGGTTCATGTGCCGACGAAGACCCGTTGGGCGGTCACCGAGGGCGGCCGGCCCGCCGACGCCGCCAAGGGAGTCCGGTTCCTCCGCATGGAGGACGGAGCTGCCATGTTCGAAGTCAGGTCGGGGGCCTACAGATTCGGCGTCGACACCGTCCTCGACGGCCTCGGCGAGGCCGAGGATGCGGCCGGAGAGCTGCGCGACCTGGTGGCGGACCTGGACGCTCCGGGCGCACCGACGGCGAGCGAACAGGCCCGGCAAGTCCAGACCTCCGTCAACGCCGCATGGACCACCTACGCGGCGGATGGTGCGCAGAGCACCGACGAACACGTGGACCGGGCCCGGGCACGTCTGGGCGACGTCGTCAGATCCCGGACTGCTGTGGCTAGCTTCGGGTGGTCGGGCAGGCGGAGGTGACAGAAGGTCGGCGGCTGGGAGGAGGAGACCTGCCATGTGGTGGGCGATATCGGCCTCGTAACGCCGTACGTGCCAGACCTCTGACGGTCCGTCCGCCTCTATTCGACGATCATCCTCAACGGCAGCTACTACTGCCTCTGCGGCTCCAAGAGACCCTGCGGCAACGGCGTCACCAGCCGCCTACTGCGCCGTGGCCTGACTCTCACGGCCAACTACGTTGCTTCCTGGGCTGGGGCCGGGGATTTTCCAGGCCAGTACCCGCAGGTCAGACGCTGTTCTGTTGGTTTTTGGCGGGCACTACCGGGAGCCGGGAGTCCTGGGTGTGTCGGGGTGCTGCAGGGTGGTGAGCCACTGGGTCACGACGGCGTCGATGAAGGTGTCGGTGACCTGGCCGCGGTCGAGGAAGAGCCGGGCGAGGACGGGTCCGTAGAGCAGGGTGAACTCGTCGTCGCTGATCTGGATGCCCGAAGGTTCCAGCAGCTTGTTGAAGTCGGTGTAGCGGTCTTCGCCGATGCGGACGAGTGCCTGGGCGCTGTCGGGGTCGTGGTCGGCCTGGGCGGTGACGGCGAGGGCCGCGGTGCGCACGGCCGGCACGCTGACGCCGGCGCGCAGGCTCTTCAGCCAGGCGGTGGCCACGGCCCGCACGTCGCTGCCCGGTTCGGGGTAGGTGCCGAGGTCGGGGCCTTCGAGGATGAGGTCGAAGAGCAGTGCGGCTCGGGTGGGCCAGTGCCGGTAGAGGGTCTGGCGGGTGACGTCCGCCCGCTCGGCCAGCAGGGCATAGGTCAGCCCGGCCGGTCCCACCTGAGGCAGCAGTTCTCGCGCGACGGCCAGCACGCGGTTGCGGGTGCGCTGCACGCGCGGGTTGCTCTGGGTCGGCTGTCGGCGGTGGAGGGGCTGCTTCATGCCTCCACCCTACCGGTTAATCATACGCTGCGCGTGATTGACGTCACAGCTTGAATCATACGCCGAGTGTGATACACCTGGAAGAGTAATCACACGCACTGGATGATTCTTCCGTGCCGGTACGCATTCGAAAGGCAGATGGCCATGTCACCTCGCAACCCGCTCGAAGCCACCTTTGCCCGCACTCGCCTCGGCTCCGGCCCCGGCCTCCTCCTCGCCCACGGCGCCGGCAGCAGCCTGGCCGGTACCTACGGCCCTGTCCTGGAAGCACTCGCCGCCCGCTACACGATCGTCGGCATCGACTACCCCGGCAGCGGCGACACCCCCCGCTCCACCACCCCGCTGTCCGTCGACGACCTCGCCGACCAGCTCATCGCCGCCGCCGACGCAGAGGGCCTCGACCGCTTCGCCGTGTCCGGCTACTCCCTCGGCGGCCCGGTCGCCATCCGAGCCGCCACCCGCCACCCCGAGCGCGTCACCGCACTCGTCCTGACCGCCGCCTTCCCGCACCGCGACAACCGGCTTGCTCTCGCCTCCTCGGTCTGGAGCAAGATCGCCGCGTCCGGCGACCGCGAGCTGCTCGCCGAATTCCAGCTCATGATGGCCCTCGGCACCCAGGCACTGGAGTCGATGCCGGCCGAGCAACTGCAGCAGACCCTCGGCTACGTCGCCGCCAGTGCGGCCGACGGCAGCTCCGAGCAGACCGACCTCGTCGGCCAGGCCGACGTCCGGGACGACCTCGCCGGCCTCACGGTCCCCACCCTGGTCGTCTCGACCACCGACGACCGGCTCGTCTCCACCGCCCTGCACCGCCACCTCGCAGAGACCATCCCCGGCGCCGAACTCGCGGAAATCGCCACCGGCCACCTGCCGATGCTGGAGCGGACCGAGGAGTGGCTGCAGCTCATGACCGACTTCCTCGGCAAGCACAACGCCTGAAAGCACACCGCTTCGGGGCCACGCAGCGAACAGCGGCCTAGCCCCTCACCCGGACCACCATTGATCGCGACTCACTGCACGCCCTGGTGGTGGAAATTGGCCACCTCCCGGCCCGAAATCACTTGAATCTCTGTGGGTTCGTAGACCCACTTCCCCTCGAGTTCATGGAGGAATCATGCTCACGTTCGGCAGCCTCGACGAGTCCACCCACCACCGCGACCAGCAGAAGGAGAAGGCCGGCCCGGTCACCATCATCAACACGTTTGTCGCGCCCATAGGCAAGGAGGACGAGGTGGTGGCCGCCTGGACGGCCGACGCGGAGTACATGAAGAAGTCGGGGAGCCTTCTTTCGGTGCAGCTGTACCGGGGCATCGGCGGCAGCCGGCTGTTCACCAACGTCGCGGTCTGGAAATCCACCGAGCACCTCCGTGCAGCGCTCGGCACACCGGAGTTCGCCTCGTACCTGGAGCACTACCCTGACGGCACCGTCGCCTACCCGCACCTGTACCAGAAGCTCGCTGTCGAGGGCGTCTGCGAAGGGGAATGACGACCACTCCCCGACTCCGGGCTGCCGCTCGCCACGCACACAAGGTGTAGCGATGTGCAGTCCCTGGGCGGCGGGACGGCTCGCGCCGATGACGCCGATCTGTTCCCTCTGTCCGACCGGCCGGTGCTCGACGCGCTCGGCCTGGTCAGCGAAGAGCAAACGCAGCGGCAGGACGCGCGGACCCATGAGCTGGTCACCTACGTCGCCGGACAGGCGTGTCCGGCGACGTAGGCGCCCCCATTGCACGGCCGGACGATGCAGGACGCAATCGCTGCCGGGAGCGCCGACGAGCCGGAAGTCCAGGGCAAGGCGGAATCAAAGTGGAAATGGACGCCGATACCCAAGTCGGAGCCCGCCGGGTTCCCGCACGAGGCGCCGGCGACGCTGATCGAGTCGGGCGGAACCATCCAGTTTCCCTACCGCGACTGAGCTTCCCCCGAGATGCGGAGTGAGTTGACAGAGGTCGGATGGGACTCATGAGAGGAACATCGACCATGGCTGCCCCCAGGAAGTACTCGCTGGAGGTGCGTGAGCGTGCAGTGCGGATGTATCGCAGCGCCGATCCGAAGCCGCAGATCAAGAAGCTCGCCGTCGATCTGGGCTGCGCGTCGGCGACGGCGTCGACCCTGGCACGCACATCGGAGTTCCTTACCCGTGGGGGGTGTGCGCCGCACAGGGCCCGCTCCGGGGCGCGTTTGCAGCATGGATCAAGGTTCTCCTCTGTGACCGTCGGTGGTTGAGGCGAATTGCCTCAACCACCGAGGAGTTGTTGGAAGCCGTTGTCTTACCGGATGTGATCGTTGAGTTTCCGCTGGTCAGGGATGGTCTCGGCGTCGTCGTGGCAGGGTTCGGACGTTCAGTTCGTGCTCGGCGCCGGTGACGTCGGTGATGGGGCTGCTGGAAGAGGGGGGAGACGGGGCGGAGGCGGCGTTGGAACGCCGGGTGATCGCGCGGGCGGAGGTCGCCGAGGCCCTGGCCCCCGCGGCCGAGACGGACTACGCCCACGACCTGGTCGGCCACCTGACCTCGGACATGCTCCTCCTGGCGGACCGCGCCTTTGACAGCAACGAACTGCTCGCAGACATCGCAGCTCTGGGACTCAGTTCCTGATACGCGCCACCAGCACCCGACGCCCGCCGGTGCTGACGCTGCTGCCCGACGGCTCCTACTGACCCGGATCGGGGGGCCTCCCGCTGCGGGTGGTTACCTCCGCCCACACCACGCAGCGCAGCAGAACGAGATCTCCAACACCGATGTGCTGCTGAAACCGGAGGTACTGGAGCGGACCGGTCCAGAGCCTCGATCTGCTGGGATGGCGTCCGCGAGGCGGGAGCCATCCCATACGCGATGAGCACGATCATGACCTTCGCTGTGGTGCGGCCCGCTGCAGGCGGCAATGGCCGCGAACGGGTGCTGCCACCGAAACCGGTGGTGCCCGCCCGGGGACGTCCTCTGTTCGCCTGCTACTTGTCGACAAGCGACATGTGGTACTCGTTGTAGCGGTCTCCCTCTACCCCGACCCGGCCGGCGAGTTCGTTGAGGTCCGCCAGGTCGTCGGCGGAGAGCGGGAGTTGGGCGGCGCCGATGTTCTCCTCGATGCGCGTGATGCGCCTCGTTCCGGGAATCGGAACGATCGACGGATGCTGCGCAAGCAGCCAGGCGAGTGCGACCTGCCCCGGCGTGGCGTCTTTGGCTTGCGCGAGCGTTGCGATGTGCTCGATCAGAACCTGGTTCGCCGCCCGGTTCCCCTCCGTGAACCGGGGGATGGTTGTGCGGACGTCGTCAGCCGCGAACGACGTCGACGCGTCCACTGCCCCGGTCAGGAACCCCTTGCCGAGGGGGCTGAAGGGCACGAATCCGATCCCGAGCGCCGCGCACGTCGGCAGGACCTCTGGTTCGGGATCCCGGGTCCACAGCGAGTACTCGCTCTGCACTGCCGCCACCGGGTGGACCGAGTGAGCACGGCGGATGGTCTCCGCACCGGCCTCCGAGAGCCCGAAGCAGCGGACCTTGCCCTCCTGCACGAGGTCGCCCACTGCGCCGGCGACCTCTTCGATCGGCACCTGTGGATCAACGCGGTGCTGGTAGAACAGGTCGATCGTCTCGACCCCGAGCCGTTCGAGGGAGGCCGTCGCGACGGCACGGATCTGCTCGGGCCGACTGTTGAGTCCGACTGAGGCACCGTTCTCGATGCGGAATCCGAACTTCGTGGCGATCACCACTTGTTCACGCACCGGCGCGAGGGCTTCTCCGACGAGTTCCTCGTTGACGTAGGGGCCGTACACCTCTGCGGTGTCGAAAAACGTGACCCCGCGGTCGACGGCGCCCCGGAGCACAGCGATCATGTCGGTTCGATCGCCGGGGTTCGGGCCGTAACTCTGGGACATCCCCATGGCGCCGAGGCCGATGGCGGATACCCGGAGGTCTCGCCCGAGCGTTCGCGTGTGCATTCTTCCTCCTTGTTGGTGCCAACACCGGTCGGCTGCTCTAGGACGTTGACGTGCCTGACGCTGATTCCGCGCCCCGGATCACCGTCCCAGGAGCCCAGGAAACCGATCCCGCCGCCGTCACGAACGGCGGAGCGCCGAGCTCTTCGACAGGCGATCGAACTGGTCACGCCGGCCGCGTGATTGCGCTGAGACCCGGGCGGCTGTCGTTCACCGCGCTGTCCCCCGAGAACAGGCGCTGGGCGTTGGCCGTCGTCAGGGAACGCCACGTGGTCCCCTCTACCGGTGACTCGGCCGCGTCGATCGCCGCGATGTGGGCATCGGCCAGCGGGGGAGGCGTCCAGCAGTAGTCGCTGCCGAACAGCACGCGGTCCGGATCGACGAGGTTGAGCAGCGCGGGGACGTGGCGTGGGAAGGCTGTGCCCGCCATGTCGTAGTACAGGCCGCGTAGTTGCTGCACCGCATCGAGGGAGGGTGAATTTTCCGAAGGCAGGAACAGCCTCATGAACTCGTTGATGCGGTCGGCCAGGACGGGAACCGCGCCACCGCAGTGCGGAACGATCACCTGGATATTGGGGTGGCGCGTCAGGACGCCCGCCATCACCAGGTCCGTGACGGTGCGAGCCGTGTCGAAGATGTACTCGACCATCGGCCGCGGTCGGCCGAGTGCGGACTGTTCCCAGCACACCGGTGAGGTGGGGTGCAGGAAGACCACGGCGCGGCGGCGGTCGAGTTCCGCGAAGAGCAGGTCGAGGCGTTGGTCGCCCAGGTACACACCGTGCGTGTGCGTCAGCAAGGCCAGGCCGTCGGCGCCGAGTTCGTCGAAGGCGAATGCGATCTCCTCCAACGAGCCGTCCACGTCCGGCAGGGGAAGCGACACGAAGTTGCCGAAGCGGCCGGGGTGGTCTCGGGTCAGTTCGGCGGTGTACTCGTTGACGCGCCGGGCGAGGAGTCGGGCCGCCTTGTCGTCGCCGAAGTGCACGCCGGGAGACGACATGGACAGCATCGCGATCTCGATGCCGTTGCGGTCCATCAGGTCCAGGTGCGCTTCCACGGACCACGACGGCCAGCCGCCCATGCCATCGGGGTGGGCGTGGCCCGCCGCTGTCGCCTGCTGGACGTAGAAGTCGGGCAGGAGGTGGGCGTGGACGTCGATGAGGCCGGAGGACATTGCAGGAGAGATCCCTTCCTATGGGGCTTGGGGCAAGGCCGGGTGTCGGACTCGGCTCACTCCACCTGCTCGCGTCCGGCCAGCCGCACCTCTTCGTTGTCCAGAGCGGCCTGGAGCTGACGCAGCACGGTGTCGTCGATCTGCCGCTCGTCGCGCAGGCGTACGACGGTTGCGCGTTTGTGGGCGATGAGAGCGAGGCGGAGGTCGGTGTAGTGGCGGTTGTGGAGCAGGGCGGGATCGTCGTCCGTGCCCGCGCCTCTGGCCCTTACGGTGGCCAGGTGGGCCTCGTACTCCTGGTGCAGCCACTCCATGACCTTGGGGGTGGTGCCCAGTTCGGCGGCGAGTCGCGGTAGTGCCTCGATGGCTTCCTCGGTGGCAGTGGTATCGGCGAGGACGTGCTCCTCATCGACGGACGTGTCGCGCGGCAGCTTCGCCCAGCGCACCACGCCCGGCAGCAGCAGCCCCTGCACCACGAGAGTGACCACGATGGCGCCGGAGGTGACGAAGACGATGAAGGCACGGTCGGGGAAAGGCACGCCGGAGTCGAGGGTCTCCGGCACCGAGAGCGCCACCGCAAGCGACACCGCGCCCCGGAACCCCGCGAGGCCGCTGACGGTGCGTGCCCGGTGACTGATTCTGCGCAGCCGCTGGTCAGGACGCCGGTCGAGCAGGCGGATCAGGCAGGCGGAGGAGAACAGGAACGCGAACCGGACCGCGACCAGCACCACGCTGACCACTCCGATCGCGATCAGGGCGTCGCGGAGGTCGGACCGGTTCAAGTGGCGGAGCGCATATTGGAGTTCCACTCCGACCAGGACGAACAGTGCGCCGTTGATGATGAAGGTGAGCAGTGGCCAGAAGGCCAGTGCCTGGCGGCGGTGCTCGGCGCGGATGAGACTCGGCGCCACCTGGGCCATGATCAGCCCGCTCACGACGACCGCGAGGACACCGGAGGCGTGGATCAGCTCGGCGAGCAGATACGCCGTGAACGGCGCCAGAATCATCACGAGATTGCCCAGCAGGGGGTCATCCAGGCGGCGCCGCAGGTTCATGTTGACCCAGGCGACCACCACGCCGACCGCGGCCCCGCCGCCGTAGGCCAGGAGGAACAGCGCGCCGACATGCGGAAGAGTGAGGTGCTCCTCGCCGACGGTGAGACCGACCGCCAGGCCGAAGATGACCAGAGCCGTGCCGTCGTTGACGAGGCTCTCGGCACGCAGCACGGTGACCTGACGACGCGGCAGAGACCGGGCCAGGACGCCCACCGCGGTCGCGTCGGTCGGAGCCACGGCCGCTCCCAGCGCCCACGCCGGTCCCCACGGCAGTCCGAGCGCGTGCCCCGCGACCGCCACGGCCCCCGCGGTGAGGATCACCAAGACCGTGCTGAGCAGCACGATGCCGCGCAGGTTCGAACGGATCTCCCGCATGGACGTGGTCAGGCTCTCCCAGTACAGCAACACCGGCAGGAAGAGCAGCAGCACCACTTCCGGCGGAAGCTGAGTCTGGCGCACGGCTGGGACCAGCCCCAGAAGAGCACCCACGACAAGCAGCACGACAGGCGGTGCAACACCCAAGCGCTGCGCAACGGCCTGCCCCACCAGCACAGCCACGCCCAGGAGTACGACGAGTTCGAGACCGAGCATGGCGCCTACTCCTGTGTCGGGCTGACTATGGGCGGCAGTTCAGCGGCCTGAACCAGGAATGCCGTGCTCATCTGGGCACCAGCTGCAGCGTCGTCGAGCGCGCCGCCACCATGGGGTTGACGTACGATCCGCCAAAGCGGCCGTACTTGGTGCGGTACGCGGTGTCGACGCGGTCGTTGATCTCCGAGTCCGCCACCTCGACGAAGGCGACGTCCTTGTCGACGCCACCGGAGCGGATGTGCCCCTCGTGGCTTGCGCGGGCCGCGCGCCACCAGCCGCCGTGCGTGCCTTGGAAGGAGCGGACGTACAGGTTGTCACCGGCGCGGACGACCCAGATCGGCACCGGCCTGCGCAGAGTTCCGTTACGCCGGAGCGGCGCCATCTCCAACTCGTCGGCCCCCGCGATGCGGTCGAGCTCGTCGCTCGTCCATGTCGTCATCGGTGTTTCTCCAATTCCTTGATCCGGTGAGGACAGGAGGAAGCTCGTCACGGTCGTCGGACCGGTCGCGGCACGAAATTCGCCGCGGCGCTGACGAAGGCCGTCACCGGCGGTGATAGCCAGGCTTTCGTGGGCTCCTGAGACCCAGAAGGGCGTAGGAACGGGCGTCGCTGTGGTCGGGGGTGTCAGAAGATCTGCGGTCACGCGGGCGTGGTGGTGAGAGGCTCACCGAGGTAGGTGCGGGTGATTCCGAGTGAGTCCTCGAAGACGCGATAGTCGGAGATCAGGCCGCCAACGACCGTGAAACGCAGGATCATCTCGCTTTCGAGTACCTGCCCCGAGGGCTGGAACCGGGAGGCGTACCAGCCCGGTACCAGTACCCGCCCGTCGGCTTCCACCATGGTCTGCACCTCGAACGCGAGCGGCTCGACGGCGGCGAAGAACGCGGTGAGGGACTGCCGGATCGCCTCCGGCCCGGTGCGGCGTCCGGCCCAGGGCGTCAGTGCCGGATCGCCTGGGATCGTCCAGGTCGCATGGGGAGTTACCGCTGGTTTGGTGTCGGCGGTGGTGGGTGCCGCCGACAGCGCTCACCACCGCCGGGGCTTCAGGTCACGGCCGCAGCAGCGTCTTGATGGCGCGGCGTTCGTCCATGGCCTTGTAGCCTTCGGCGACCTCGTCCAGGGGCAGGGTGAGGTCGAAGACCTTGCCCGGGTTGATACGGCCGCTGAAGACGCGCTCGATGAGGTCGGGAAGGTAGGCGCGTACGGGGGCGGGGCCGCCGCGCAGACCGACGTGGGTGAAGAAGAGCTGCTGGCCGTCGATCTGCACGTCGTGCGGCATGCCGACGAAGCCGACGTTGCCGCCGGGTCGGGTGGACAGCAGGGCCTGCTGCATCGACTCCTGCGTGCCCACGCACTCCAGCACCGAGTCGGCGCCCATACCGTTCGTCAGCTCCTTCACGCGGGCGATGCCTTCCTCGCCGCGCTCGGTGACGATGTCGGTCGCGCCGAACTCCAGGGCCAGCTTCTGCCGGGAGGCGTGCCGGCTCATGGCGATGATGCGTTCGGCGCCCAGTTCCTTGGCGGCGATGACGCCGGACAGGCCCACCGCGCCGTCTCCCACGACGACGGCCGTCGAACCGGCCTTGACCTCGGCCGCCTTGGCGGCGTACCAGCCGGTGCCCATGACGTCGGACAGGGCGAGCAGGCTCGGGATCAGCTCTTCGGCGGGCTCCTCCGGAATGGTGACCAGGGTGCCGTCGGCGAGGGGGATACGGATGTACTCGGCCTGGCAGCCGTTGGGAAAGTCCCGGTGCAGGCAGTTGGTCTGGTAGCCGGCCCGGCAATTCGGGCAGGTGTTGTCGGAGGCGATGAAGGAGCCGATGACGAACTGGCCGGGCCTGACGGTCGATACGTCGCTGCCGATCTCCTCGACGATGCCGACGTACTCGTGGCCGATCGGCTGCGGCTCGTTGACCGGGTTGATACCCCGGTAGCTCCACAGGTCGGAGCCGCACACGCAGGTGGCGACGGTGCGGATGACCGCGTCCGTGGGTGCCACGATCTTCGGCTCGGGGGCGTTCTCCACCCGGATGTCCCCGGGGCCGTGAATGATGGTTGCTCGCATGATGCTTTCCCAGGTCTTGTCAGGTGCGTGGTGGTGTCAGGGGCGCGTGCGGGTGCTGACGCGCGGGCCGTGGTACTCGTCGTCCGAGACGTGCTCGAGCCATGTGGCGTCGTCCGTCTCCCACAGGGCCAGGTGGATCACGAACTGGTCGGGCGCGCCACCGTGCCAGGGAGGGGGCCTCGCCACGGTGGATCACGTCGGCGTAGGCGTCGCCGGTGAACCACTCGGCAGGAAGCTTCATGGTCGGGGGCTGCTTCAGCAGTTCCATGGTGTGTCGTTCCCTCGGGGCGGTGCTGCCGCCGGACGGCGCGGCGGCGGTATGTGGGGGCGAGCCCGCGCTGTGGGGTGCGAGCGGTCGGGAGACGCTTCAGCCGGACTGGTCGGCCTTGTCCACGATCTCCTTGAGCTGCGTCATCGCGGTCATGGCGTTGGGCCATCCGGCGTAGAAGGCCAAATGAGTGAGGGCCTCGATCAGCTCGTCCTTGGTCACGCCGTTCTCCAGTGCCTTGCCGAGGTGGAACCCGAGCTGGTCGGTGCGGTACAGGGCGGCGAGGGCGGTGACGGTGACAAGGCTGCGGTCGCGCGGGGACAGCCCCGGCCGCTCCCAGATGTCCCCGAACAGGACGGTGTCGGTCACCTCCGCGAGCTTGGGGGCGAATTCCTGGATCGCCGGCGGCGCGAACTTCTTCCGTTCGGGCATGGGGTGGTGCTCCTAGCGTGTGTTCAGGGATTCAGGCCGCCCGGCCTTCGGCCGGGGGCTGGTTCAGGTGGTCACCGAAGAACGAGGTGAGCTTGGCGAGAGCGGGGGAGACGTATGCGTTCCTGTCGTACAGGTCGAAGTGGGGCGCACCGTCGACCCAGAACAACCCCTTCGGCTCCTCGGCCCGTTCGACGGCCGTCCGGCTGAAGCAGGCCGTGGCGGCCTCGCTGCCCGCGACCATCAGCAGCGGACGCGGAGCGAGGCTCTCGATCCCGGCGAAGGAGTCGTACTGGGCGCTCTGGTCGACGCTGCGCAACACCCATGCGTTCTCGGACCGTGGATGCGCGCCGCGCGCAGTGCGGTAGTACTCGTGACCCTGACGGAGAGGGGACGGCGTCGTCTCGTCGACCTCCGCGGGCACGATGTGTTCGAGGAGAGCGGGCTCGCCCAAGGCCTCCTCCGTGCGCAGTCGGCCGGCGCGGACGACGAGATCGCGGAAGACCGCCGGGTCCTGACCGCCGCCGAGCCCGTCGCGCAA
Source organism: Streptomyces cyaneus (assembly GCF_004028635.1). Lineage (GTDB taxonomy): Bacteria > Actinomycetota > Actinomycetes > Streptomycetales > Streptomycetaceae > Streptomyces > Streptomyces cyaneus. Next base: position 47,943 of record NZ_RQJW01000004.1, read on the forward strand.
CAGGCTGCCGATGTCGGCGGCGCTGACGGTGCCAATGGCCCTGATGCGGTGTGAGTGCTCAGGTAGCTGACGGCGCTTTTGATGTCCTCGGCTCGCTGGAAGGGGTCCTCCAGGGAGTGGGGTTCGCCCTCACTCTCCCCCTGATGGGCGGCGTCGAAGGCCAGGGCGGCGAAGCCGTGCTCGGCCAGTCGCCGGGCCAGCGTCAGGCCATTGCTGAGGAACGTGACATCCGTCTGCACGTCTCTTCTCGCCTCCTCCGCCTGCCGCAAGGAAATACGGAATATCGATGGCATTAGGAAAACAATCCCCATCCGGGGGTTGGCGACCCGCCCGTTCGGTGAATGCCTTCCGTTGGCCGCCCCTGGTCGCCAGCCACGTCATGGACCCTGCCACCATCGCGCGAACCCGCAAAGGGGAGAATTCCACCCTGGGATTTACTTATCCAGGGGAGAAATCCTTACCCCCCTGCGAGGGCTGAGCGGTGCGAGACTGGCCGTCATGACCAGCGACGCGTATCCGAACAAGCTGGGAGAATTCCTCAAGGCGCGGAGGGCCGAGTTGAGCCCGCGCACCGTCGGCTTGCGTGTCGACATCGGAGCTCGCCACTCTCGTCCGGGTCCTGCACCTCGACGAGGGACGCTGCCTGCGCGTCGGTCGTTCCGAATGGAGCGCGGACGACCGACTCCGCCGGCACCACGACCTGCTCGGCGTACGCGCCGTGCGAGCCGTTGGGCAGCACGATCGCCATCACGTGGTCACCGACCCGCACATTCGTGTCGACACCCGGGCCTATCTGGTCCACGACGCCTGCGGCTTCCATGCCGGGAACGAACGGCGGCTGGGCGTCCGGCGGTCCGGAGGGCCCGCCGCGTTGCAGGGCGTCGACAGCGTTTACGGTCGCGGCGTTCACCCGGATACGCACCTCGCCCGGACCGGCCTCGGGTGCGGGCAGCTCCAGGACCTGAAGCACCTCCGGCCCGCCGAATTCCGTGAAACCTACAGCCTTCATCGAATTACCTCAGTGCTTGGCATGCGGTCGTTGAGGTTCCGACATTCGCCCCTCGTACACGCCGCGAAAAGGGGAAGGTTCTTGCCTGGGGTGTGTGTATAGGGGGGAAGGATCTTCCCCCAGCGGCGTACGACCCCTCAGGCCGCAGATGGCACCGGGGTGCAGCGCTCAGCGTCGTTCAGCCACTCGATCGATCAGCGAGGTGCGGGCGCGTGCGACCCGTGAGCGCACCGTGCCGATGGGGCAGTCGCTGACGCCGGCCGCTTCCGCGTAGGGCAGTCCCACCAGCTGCCCTTGCTTTCGGATGTCTGGCCTCTGCCTGCTCGCAGGGGTGAGAAGCCTGCTTCTCAGGCCGGGTCAGGAGCGCCAGTCGGGGTGACCGGGCATGGCGGGGACCTTCTCGGCGTACAGCCAGGAGCGGAGGAACGGGCCGAGGTCGCGGCCGGTGACGCGGCCGGCGAGGCGGATGAAGTCGGCGGTGCCGGCGACGCCGTCACGGTGTTCGCGGACCCAGGCGCGCTCGATGCGCTGGAAGTCGGCCTCGCCGACCTTCTGCCGCAGGGCGTACAGGGCCAATGCGCCGCCCTCGTAGGCGGTCCAGCCGTAGGGGGCGGTCGCCCGGGGCTTGAAGGCGCTGAGACGGGGCGCCGCGATCGGGCCCTCCTTGCGGAGCTCGGCGTTGGCCGCCCGATAGGACTCGCGCATGGAGTCCTCGAGGCCGGCCGCGTCGCGTTCCCACAGCCTCTCGTAGTAGACGGCGTGCCCCTCGCTGAGCCACGTGTCGCTCCAGCGGCGCGGGGAGACGCTGTTGCCGAAGTACTCGTGGGAGATCTCGTGCTCCACGATGGCGTCCGTGCCGTTGTTCGCGAATGCCTCGGGGGTCAGCTCGTCGATGGACAGGGTGGCCAGGGACTGGGTCTCGAGCGAGCCCCCGGCCGGGGTGGCGTAGACGCCGTAGGTGCGCAGCGGGAAGCTCCCCGTGCCCAGATGCCCCTCCAGGAACCGGATCGCCTTGGGGACCGTCTTGTCCAGCTGCGGTTCGATGGCCCGTGCCTGGTCCTTGGGGAGCGCATAGCGCAGAGTGATGCCGTGCGGGCCCTTCTTGTGGACGACGGTGAAGGGGCCGACGCCGATCTGGAGCAGCTCGGTGGCGAGCTTCTGACGGCTCTCGAAGCGGCGGGTCGTGTACGCGCCGTCGCGCCGGGTGGCGGTGAGCTCTCCGTTGGCGACGGAGTTCAGCCGTGAGGGCGCGGTGATGCTGATCGTGGCGGGTGCCTTCTGGGCGGGGTGGTCGGCGAGGGCTGCGATGCGGTGGGCCCCGGACGGCTGGTTGAGGTCCTGGATCCACGAGCCGTCACGGAACAGACCGACCGCGCCGCCGGCGTCGAGCTTCGACACCTGCTGTGGGTCCAGGACCGGCGCCTGCACACGGACCCGCACGGTGAACCGCTGCCCGCGGCGCAGCGCCGCGGCCGGGGTCACGCGCAGCTCCTCGCCGGAGCGCGACCAGCGGGCCTTGTGGCCGTTGACCGTGACTTCGCGGACGGTGGTGCCGGTCAGGTCGAGGTTGAAGCGGGACAGGGCCTGCGAGGCGTGTGCCTGGACGGTGGAAGTGGCGGTGTAGTGCTTCAGGTCGTTGGCGAAGCGCAGGTCGAGGCCGTAGTGGCGGACGTCGTAGCCGCCGTTGCCGAGTCCGGGGTGCAGACGGTCGCCGAGTCCGGCCGCTCCGGGCCGGGGTGTGTCCGCGGCGCGCGGCGCGGGGGCCGCATCGGCGGTGGTGCACGCCGTCAGGCCGAGCAGGGTGGCAGCAAGGGCCGCCGCGATCTTGGGAGTCGAGGTGTTCCGTGACATGCCTGGAGCCTCGCCCGTCGTGGGCCTGCACCAGATCGGCCAGGCGGCCGATCATCCGCCTCGGCCATCGGCCGCGAGGCCGAGAAACGGTCGCTGCGGAGGTGCCTACTGAGGAACTCCGGATTGGAGCCTCAGCGGGCGAAGACCGGTATTGGGCGGCCAGGGCCCCCGTGGACGGCGGTGCCGACGAGGACGCTCAGCAGCGCATTGCGGCGCCACAGGTGCAGTCCCGTGGTGACGGCCACGCCGGCAAGCGGGGCGGGGGCGGGAAAGGGCAGGGCGCGCGGATCGGGCAGGCCCGGCTTGCGGGCCAGGCGGCTTGTCGGGTGGGCGTGTCCACGGCGGCTGCGTGGGCGCCCCGGCGCTGCGCGGGCGCACAAGCCGGGGCCTTTGGGAGACGAGACCTTCCCCCGCCGGCGCGCCGCCGACGGTACTACCGCCTGGTCGCGGCAGACCAGGGAGGTGCTGCGGCTGGGAGCACGAATCGTTCGTGGGCCCGGCCGCCGAAGCGAACAACTGACGGCTTCCCCTCATCGGCGCTGACCAGGGCCCCGGAATCTGGAAGGTCCTCCGAGGAGGCGAACACGGCAGGTGTCGGCTGCGGTCGCTACGCGCTCGGGGTCGGGGTCACTCACGCCGGCCGGTGGTGCAGCGGGTCGAGATCCGCGACCTGAGGTCCCGCACCTGTTCCCCTGGCTCAGGACGTAATGGCCGTGCCCAGGAGGGCAAGCAGAGCGCAGAGGCCGAGGTTGGCCTTCTTGTGGTGGAGGAAGATCGCGGCGAACTCGCGGATGGTCGCGCTGGGCCAGAAGTAGGCGGCGGTGGGTGAGCCGATGACCTGGCCGTTCACGCCGGTGCGGCGGGCCGTGAGGGCGGCGCGGAAGACGTGGAAGTTGTTGGTCACGACGACGCACCGGTGATCCGGCTTGCGCTCCTGCATGATCGCCCTGCTGAAGCGCAGGTTCTCCTCCGTGGTGCGCGAGCGGTCCTCCCGTAGGACATGGTCCCCGGGGACGCCGCGTGTGGCGAGGTGGTCGGCCATCGCGTGGGCCTCGGGCAGGTCCTCGTCGGGGCCCTGGCCGCCGGAGGTGATCAGCACGGGCGGCGTGCCTCGCGCAGCCTGCTGCTCGTAGACCGCACGTGCCCGCTCCAGCCTGCTCGCCAGCAGAGGCGGCACCCGTGAGCCGCCGATCAGTCCGGAGCCGAGGATGACGACGAAATCCACATCCTGCCGGAACGCCAACCGCCCGTAGAGGAAGGCGTAGACGAGGAACGAGAGGAAGAGGAACGAGACGTAGCCGGCCACCAGGATCGCCGCGCCCGCCATGTGCCACAGGGGCGTCGAGTCGGTGTCGTAGGCGGTCAGGGCGAGCGCGACGCAGCCGAGGATGCCCAGCCCCGCCAGGCCCGAGAGCAGGTTGGCGGGGCGTAGGCCCTCCTTGCGAACCATCTGCACACCGTTCGCGATCAGGAAGAACGCCAGGACGATGACCCCCAGGGCGAGGAGCAGGACGGTGAGGGTCACCGCCGCGACGAGCGGCCCGGGCGCGCTCCCGTCGGCCACCTGGGCGAGCAGCGCCACGGTCAGCAGGACGAGGGCCAGGCCGAGGAGGACGGCGTTGCTGAAGCGCCGGGGATCGCGCCGCAGCCGGGCGAGGAAGAGGAGGAAGGACACTCCGGCGGGGATGGTGAGCACGAGGGACGCCATGGGTTCGTCTCAACTTCGATGGTCGATGGGGTGGTTGACGAGGCGCCCGGTTCAGGCGCCCCGTCGGTGGCCGGTCACTCAGGGCTCGGGCCCGCCCGTTCCGTGACCGCCCGCAGCAGGGGTCGGCTGAGCGCGCTCGCTCCCATCAGTCCCGCGATGCCGAGGCCGAAGCACACGGCGAGCAGGGCGATGCCTCCGGCGTCGAGGGAGGAGGATCCGCCGGCCAGGGTGAGCGGGGCGGCGCAGAAGATGCCGGTGAGGACGGAACCGCCGGCCAGTACGGCCACCGGGATGAGGGTTTCCTTGCGGCGGGCCGCGTCCAGGACCCGCAGCGGGGTGCCGGCGAGCCGCAGCAGGCCGTAGGTGCGGCGGCGGTCCAGGACCGAGGAGGCCGCGGTGATCCCGGCCGAGGCGATGGCGGTGAGGAACGTGACGCCGAGGACGACCCGGGTGGCGGTGGTGAAGTCCTGGGCGAACAGCTTGCCGGACCAGTCGATGTCGGTGCCCGCGACCGGGTACTGGCCGGGCACGAGCGAGGCCAGCGCGGTACGGGCGCGCTCCAGGTTCTCGGTGCCGCCGGGCACGGTGGCGGTGACCTGGACGCTGTTCTCGCCGCCGCCGATGGCGACCCAGTCGGTGTCGCTGCCGACGGTTGCGGTGATCCCGGCGTGCTCCAGGCGTTCCCGCGCCTTGTGCTGGACGACGGCTTCCCGGCTCTTGGGAACGGCCACGGCGAGGGTGTCGGGGCTGCCCCACGGGGAGCTGCCGACGAAGCCGAAGAGCGCGAAGAACCCGGCCACGAATCCGGCGAGGGCAAGCCCGGAGACCGTACGCCAGGCGCCCTTGGGGTCGTCCAGCAGGCGGCGGCCCGCCAGCAGGGTCGCCGCCTGCCGGGCCCTGGCGCTGATGATCCGGCCGAGGACGCCGACCACCCATGGGCCGATCACGGACAGGGCGAGGAAGACGACGGCGAAGAATGCCAGGACCCCGTTGATGTCGCTCTTCTTGTCCGCGGTGAACTGCGCGTAGCCGAGGATCACCGCGACGAAGACCAGGGCGCGCACAGCGCTCATCCGGGCCGGCCGTGAGCGGCGCGCCACACCCAGCGGGCCGACCACGACCTGGCGCAGCCCGATGAGCGCGCTGCCGATCACCATGGCGACGATTCCGGCGAGTACGGCGAGCAGGACCGGGAGTCCCACCCACAGGTCGGCGGCGTACCAGGAGCCGCCCGCCACGGACACCCGAGCGGCGGCCGGCAACAACAGCGCGTAGCCCGCGGCGCCCAGCAGAGCCCCCGCCGCGCCGGTGAGGGCCGCCTCGGCGGCGGTCATCCCGGCGATCCGGCCGGGGGTGGCGCCGATCAGCCGCAGCGCGGCCAACCGCTCGTCGCGGCGGGAGACCGACAAGCGGGCGGAGGAGGCCCCCAGAACCAGCAGCGGTACGACGACGAGGATGGTGGCGACCTTCATGAGAGCGACGTAGCCCTCGCCGATGCCATCCGCCACGGGCTTCCCGGTGAAGTCGGCGACCCGGGTGGGGGTGATGGTGTCGCCGGGGCGGCGTGGGTCGTCCTCGCGTGGGGCGGTGACGGCGGCGGCGGTCGGCTTGTGGCCGACGACGGCGACGAGTTCCCCGGGATGCGCCAGTGCGGCGCGGCCGAGCCGGCCGGCCGGGGTGCCGGGGACCGGGTGCCGGTCGGCGGGCAGTCGGCCGAGCAGGTCGGCGAGGGCCGGCGAGACCCACACTTCCCCCGGCTCGGGGAAGTGGGTCATGCCGGGCGGGGCCGGAGCCTTCTCGCCGGGCAGCTGCGCCACGTCCACGACGGTGACGGGGGTGCCACCGCTGAAGGTGGTGCCGACCGCCTCCACGGCGACCGGGGCCGCCGACTTGACGGGGTTGCGCCAGTCGATGCGGTCGGCGCGCTGCTGGAAGCCGAGGTTGCCGGCTACGCAGACGAGAAGCAGCGCGGTACTGATGGCGACCGCGGCGACGGCCAGACCGGTGGCGAGCAGCCCGGTCCGGCCTCCGGCGCGGGTCAGCCGCCAGGTCAGGGTCCAGGTGGTGCGGTCCAGGGCCTTCATCGGTCGTACCTCGCACCGCGAGCCGTGTGGGGCGTCCGGTCGTGCTCGGTCAGGTGGCCGTCGCGGACGCGGACGGTGCGGTCGCACCAGCGCGCCACCTGCTCGTCGTGGGTGACCACGACGAGCGCGGCGCCCTGCTTGCGGGTGATGTCGACCAGCAGGTCGATGACCTCCATGCCGGTGATCTGGTCCAGGGCGCCCGTGGGCTCGTCGGCGAAGATCACCTGAGGGCTGCCGACCAGCGCGCGGGCGATGGCCACCCGCTGCGCCTGACCGCCGGACAGCTCCCCGGGCCGCCGCTCCTCCTTGCCCGCGAGGCCCAGCACCGGGAACCACTCCCGTGCCTTGTGGACCGCCCGGCGGCGCGGCATGCCGCCGAGCATCAGCGGCAGCGCCACGTTCTCGTCGGCGGGCAGTTCCGGCAGCAGCTGGCCGGACTGGAAGACGAAGCCGAAGCGGGTGCGGCGCAGTTCGCTGCGGTGCGGTTCACTCAGGTGGTCCACGCGTTCCCCGGCCAGGAGCACCTGGCCCTCGTCGGGCCGTTCGATGCCGGCCAGGCAGTGCAGGAGGGTGGACTTGCCCGACCCGGACGGGCCCATGACCGCCAGCGACTCGCCCGCCCAGACGGACACGTCGACGCCGGCCAGCGCGCGGGTCAGGCCGAAGGACTTCATCAGGCCGGTCCCCGCCAGGACGGGGGAGGCGGCAGCCGTACCGTACGAGCTCATCGGGCCCACTCCATGGGGACGAGGGCGCACAGCACGAAACACAGCCCGGCGAGGGACGCCAGGGCGAATCCGAGAACAGTGAGAATCTGCATGCGTCGACGATCCCGCCGGACCCGGGCGCCCGTCCTCGGCCACCGGGCCGGTCCCGGGCGACCGGCATCGGCCCGCGGGCCGATGCCCTCCTCGGCCCCACCATCCGTACGCTGCACACCGTGGAACTCGATACACCGCTCTCGCCGCGCCTCCGGCGGTCGCTCACCGGCCTGCTCGTCGGCTGCCTGGCCGTGCTGTGGCTCCTCGACCTGATCAGCAGCGACCCAGGCGACTGGCCATTCCGGCCGGTCCTGCTGGCCTTCGGTCTGCTCACCGCCGTGGTCCTGCTCCTGCCCGACCGCGGCCCGGGCCCGGAGCTGCGGGCCGGGGCAACCGCGGCGGGTTCGCTCGTCCTCACCGTGTGGCACCTCGTCTTCGCCCCGCAGGAGTACGCCTGGGGAATGCTGGAGACAGTGGCTCTGCTGGGCCTGCTCGCCCGTGCCACGCGCCGGATCGAGCGGCCCGCCACCGCGGTGGCCCTGTCGGCGGCACTCGGCGTCGCGGTGATCTCCCTGCCGCTGCGCACGGGCACGAGCGACGAGGTTATCTCCTCCTCCTACCTCCTGACCGTCGCCGTCGGCGCGGCCGTGGGCCTGGGCTGCTACCTGCGGCTGCTCGACGCTCGCCGGGCCCGGGCCGTGGACGCCGTACGACAGAACGAGCGCATGGAGCTGGCCCGTGATCTGCATGACTTCGTCGCCCACCACGTCACCGGCATCATCGTGCACGCCAACGCCGCGCTGACGGTCCAGGAGACCTCGCCGGAGCAGATCAAGCCCCTGCTGGAGGGCATTTCACGGGCCGGAGGGGAAACCTTGGACTCCATGCGCCGCCTGGTGCGGGTGCTGCGCGAGGAAGACCATCACGGCGCGCGCCCGGCGGAGATACTGACCGAACTCGACCGTCTGGTCTCCGCGTTCTCCGGGGACGGCACCGAGGCGCGGCTGGACGTCGCGGACCCGGTGCGCGCGGTCCGGCTGGTTCCCGAGGTGGAGACCTCCGTCCACCGTGTGGTGCAGGAGGCGCTGACGAACGTACGCCGCCATGCCCCCGGTGCGGACGTGGCCGTCCGCCTCGGACTCGACCGGCGCACGGGCGGTGACCTGCTGCGGGTGGAGGTGCGCAACGCGGCCCCGGCCGTACGTTCCACCGCCCCGGTCGGCGGCCGGGGCGGCTTCGGCCTTGTCGGGCTGCGCGAGCGCGTGGAGGCCGTGGAAGGCGCCCTCACCAGCGGTCGGACCCCGGACGGCGGCTGGTGCGTGACCGCCACCTTCCCGGTCCTGGAGGCTGTGGCAGGATCACCCGCATGAGCGGCACGAACGCGGCGAGCGGTGCAAACGGTGAGGCCCAAACGCGCGTGCTCATCGCGGACGACCAGGAAATGGTCCGCACGGGCTTCCGGCTGATCCTGGGCGCCCAGCCCGACCTGGAGGTCGTCGGCGAGGCGGCCGACGGCGCCGCGTGTGTCGAACTCGCCCGCAGGCTGCGCCCGGACGTGTGCCTCGTCGACATCCGCATGCCCAAGCTGGACGGCCTGGAGGTCACCCGCGCCCTGGCCGGGCCGGGCGTCTCCGACCCCCTGCGCGTCGTCGTGGTCACCACCTTCGACCAGGACGACTACGTGCACACCGCCCTGCGCAACGGCGCCTGCGGCTTCCTCCTCAAGGACGCCGCCACCAACCTGCTGATCGAGGCCGTGCGCTCCGCCGCCCGCGGCGACGCCCTGGTCTCTCCCGCCGTCACCGTCCGGCTGCTCAAACACCTCGCCGGGCAGCAGCCGGCGCCCGCGGCCCCCAGCCCGCTCTCCGAGCGCGAACGCGACGTCACCCGCCTGGTGGCGGTGGGCCGCACCAACCAGGAGATCTGCGACGAGCTGTACCTGTCCCTGGGCACCGTCAAGACCCACCTGGCCAACATCAAGGACAAACTGGGCGTCCGCAACCGCGTCGAGATCGCCGCCTGGGCTTGGGACACCGGCACTGTGCGCGAACGCCAGGCCCCGTCCGCCTGACGCGAGGGTCGGCCTCCAGGCCGACCCCGGCAGCCCGCTATCGGCCGACGGGCCGAAGCGACGCCACCCCCGGCGGGGTCACTCTCCTGGTGACAGCTTCACCACAGCAACGCATCCCCAGGAGAGAATCGTGAAGTACATCGCTGTGTCCCTGGTGACGGCCACCGCCGTGGCCGTGGGCGGCCTGGCCTTCGTGGCCGTACCCCGGCTGCTGAGCACGGAATCCACCAGCACTGTCGGCTCCACGACGACCGTGCCCCAGGCGGAAGTCGAGAAGCAGGTCCGCGAGAACTACGCCATGCCACTGGTCCAGCGGAAGCCGAAAGCCGTGAGCTGCGCCGGAGGTCTGAAGGCGCGGCAGCTCGACAGCGTCGCGTGCACGGTGACGGCCAAGGACGGAAAGAAGCAGGGCATCCTGGTGTCCGTGACCAAGGTCGACGGAAGCAAGGTCTCGTACGACTTCGTACTGCTGGCGGACTGACCGACACCAAGTCGAGCTGGCCGTTGCCGAGGCCCACACTCTCGCCGTACAGGACGCTGCTCAGGTCGAGGAGCGGGGAGGAAATCCAGGCCGCAGGCCGCGTTCGCGATGAACCAGGGGTTGGCGAAGGCGCCGGAGGTCGCCGCCTGTACCGAGAAAGGACTCAACCGACGGTGTCGGATGCCGTCCGCTTCTGGTCCACGGCCCAGGAGGCCAGGAGGCGCAGCCCGTCGTGGGAAGGGGAACCGGGCTCGGCGTTCCACACGATGATGTGCTGCTCGGGGTCCGTGCCGCACGTGAGCGTGTTCCAGTCGAGCGTCAGCTCCCCCACCACCGGGTGACGAAGCTTCTTGATGCCCTTGCCCCGCATCGCGACGTCATGCTCGGTCCACCACTGCCGGAACTGTGCGTCGCGGGCGGAGAGTTCCTCGACCAGAGCGGCGAGGCGCGGTTCGCCGGGGTAGCGCGCGCTCTCCATGCGCAGCTGCGCGATGGCCAGCCGGGTGACCTCTTCCCAGTCCGCGTACAGCTCGCGCATCCAGGGCTCGGTGAACAGCAGCCGGATGAACACGCGCTCCTGCTCCGGGTAGCGCCCGAAGTCGGTCCACAGGGCGGCGGCGAGCTGGTTCCAGCCGAGGATGTCGGTGCGCCGGCCGATGACGAAGGCCGGAGTGGCGGTGAGGTCGTCCAGCATGCGCTGGAGCTGCGGGTCCACCCGCTGGCGATCGTCCGACGTGAGCGGGCGCACCGTCTGCTTCGCCGCGAGCTCGAACAGGTAGGTGCGCTGGTCCTCGTTCAGGCGGAGCACCTGGGCGATCTCGTTCAGCAGGGGAGCCGATGCCTGGAGGCGGCCCTGCTCGATGCGCGTGTAGTACTCGGTGCTGATCGCGGCGAGAAGGGCCACTTCCTCGCGGCGCAGACCGCTCACGCGCCGCCGTTGACCTCCGCGGAGCCCGACCTCGGAGGGACTGAGCTCGGCACGGCGGGCCTTGAGGAACTCACCCAGCTCGTTCAGATGGGGGTTGCGGTTCATGATCTCCAGCCTCGCACAGAAGCTCGGCCTTGTGACGGGGTGTGATGCTGCCTACGTCAGCTCGATTGACACACGGAGATCGTACCGGTTCCGCCCTTTATGGCTGCACGCGGAAGAGGACTCGGCGGCCCGGAATGCGTACCGGGCCGCCGAGCGAGCGCGGAGCGGAGTCGTCAGCTCAGTGCTTTGAGCAGCTCCTGGGCCAGCGGAACGGCCGAGCCCGGGTTCTGGCCGGTGTACAGGGTGCGGTCGACCTCGACGTGCGGGGCGAACGGCTCGGTTTCGCGGTAGTCCGCCCCGAGCTCGTTGACGAGGCGGTCCTGCAGCAGCCACTTCGCGCGGTCCGCGAGACCGTTCTGCTTCTCCTCCGCGTTGGAGAGGCCGGTCAGGCGGTAGCCGGCGAACGGAGACGTCCCGTCGGGACCGATGGTGGCCAGCAGCGCCGCGGGGCCGTGGCACACCAGGGACACCGGCTTGCCGGAGGCGAGCCACTCGGTCAGCAGCTTGCCGGAGGCGGCGTCGTCGGGCAGGTCCTCCATCGGGCCCCAGCCGCCGGGATAGAAGACGGCCACGTAGTCGTCGATGTTCACGTCCTCGATGCGCATCGGGTGCGCCAGCTCGGTCGCCTCGCGCAGGGCGGTGCGCATGCGCTGCGCGCCTTCCTCGCCGCCGTTGAAGTCCGCGGTGAGGCTGAGCGCGTCCGCCGTGGGCGGTACACCGCCGGGTGTCGCCGCCGCGATCTCGTATCCGGCCTCCTTGAAGACCTGGTACGGACCGATTGCTTCCTCGGCCCAGAAGCCGGCCGGCTGCCGGGTTCCGTCGGCCAGCGTCCAGTGGTCGGACGCGGTGATCACGAAGAGGATCTTCGCCATGGTTACTGGTCTCCCGGTGATGGTGTCAGCCCTTGAGGGCTTCCTGGAGGATGTGGCTGTCGGCCGCCTGCCGCATGCTCACGGCCTTGCCGTCACGGACGGTCCACAGGTGGATGAACCGGACGTCGGCCTTGTTCCCGGTCTTTGTCTCGGCGTGGTAGTGCCCGTACACGAAGACGTGGCCTTCGTCGTCCGCGTAGAACTCCTCGGGCACCGCGCCGAAGGACTCGTAGTTCGGCATCGTCCTGCCGAAGAAGTCCTTCGCCGCGCTGTCCCAGCCGTGGTACACGCCGCTGTTCGGGAAGCCCGGGGTGATGTCCCAGACGAGGTCCGGGGCCATGACCTCGTTGGTGACCTCCGGGGCCATTCCGGATTCGTACAGCCGACGGATGAGGGCGAGGTGCGGGGAGTCGGACATGGGTCGCTCCTTGAGGGGGGTGGTGGATCGGATACGGGGAAGAAAGCCTTGCGATCAGGCGGCGAGGGCAGTACGTCCGGCGCGGAAGATCGCAGCCTGGCGCGCGACGCGCGCACCCAGGTGCTCCGCGGTGGCGATGTCCGACTTGTGGACCGCTTCCGGGCCGGCGTCGGTCGGGCTCTGGGCGCCGGCGCCCATGAAGAAGCCGAGTCGGTTGATGTCGTCCTCGCTGCCCGTGGTGGATGCCCAGCCCGGCTGCAGACCCAGGCTGATCCAGTGCATGCCGTGCTGGGCGGCCATGGTGGCGAAGTAGCCCAGGGTGGACGACTTGTCGCCGTTCTTGGCGCCGGAGTTGGTGAAGCCCGCGGCGAGCTTGTCCGCCCAGGCCTGGGGGTACCAGCGCTTGGTGCTGGCCTGGGCGAACGTGTGGAAGGCGGCGGAGGCGGTGCCCATGTAGGTGGGGGCACCGAAGATGATCGCGTCCGCGGCGTCCAGCTGTGCCCACTGCTCGTCGGTGATGGTGTCGACGGAGATCGAGATCACCTCGGCGCCGGCTTCCGCTGCGCCACGCGCCACGGCTTCGGCGATGACGGCCGTGTGGCCGTAGCCCGAATGAAATGCAATGGCGAGCGTGGGGCGGCCGGAATGGGACATGGCGATCTGGCTCCTCGGAAGTCTTTGCGCGGTGTGTGACCGAGCATTGCATCGGATGAGCGCGCTGTGAGGGGTAAGAAATTTTCCCCTGCCTACCGTCCTCCGGGTAAGCGATTCCGGCAGTTCGCTGTCGCCGTTCGTCGGAGACGAACTCCGTCCGGGATCTGATCGAACGCCGAGAAGGCGAACATCTTGTCCATGCTGGTCAGCAGGAAACGGCCCTTCGAATTGGGGTGCTGACCTCGCGGTGTCCTGTAGTAGTCGTACCCCTCGCGTAGGAGGTCCGGCGTGCTTTCGTTGATGTCCTCCAGCGTTCCGATCTGCTCGGCATGCCGAAGACCCCCATTCGCTCGGAGTCGACGAACGGAAGAGCGGTGAGGAAGTCGGCTGCACAGCGAGCGTCTTCCACTCGCGTCGTCGGGTCTTCCAGGAGGCGGGGTTCGCCACAGCTCGCTCCCTGATAGGAGGAGTCATAGACGACGGTGACGAATCCGTGCTCAGCGAGCCTCTCGGCGTAGTGGCCGATGGTCTGTTCCTTTACGCCTCCGGCCGGATGAATTCCGACGAGTGCCGGATATTTCTTTCTTCGCTGAAGTTGTGAGTTTGCAAATTGCACGCATTTCTCGATGTGCTGTCCGAGCCTCCCCATCAGCCGGGGCGTCCCACGCCCTGGCCCATGTCGCCGACGGCCCCGACGAGCTCGTCGGCCGTACGCTTCACGTCCCTGGCGAGGGGCCCGCGCGCTCCTGCGGGCGGGCCGCACAGCCCGCATCGAGGTCGGTGGCGACGCCGACACATGCCCCGAGCGGCTGTCCGTGCTCGTCCACACCCACGCGCCCCGCCCCCGCATGCTGATCTTCGGTGCCGTCGACTTCGCCGCCGCCCTCAGCCAGGCCGGCCGATTCCTCGGCTATTCGGTCACCGTCTGCGACGCTCGCCCCGTCTTCGCGACCACCGCCCGCTTCCCGCACGCCGACGAAGTCGTCGTCGACTGGCCCACCGCTACCTGGCCGTCACCGGGACCGACGCCCGCACCGCCGTCTGCGTCCTCACTCACGACGCCAAGTTCGACATCCCCCTGCTGCGTCGGGCACTGTCCCTCCCCGTCGGCTACGTCGGCGCCATGGGCTCGCGACGCACTCACGAGCACCGCATCGACCTGCTCCGGGAAGCCGGCGTCCCCGAGGGCCGATTGGCCCGTCTGCACTCACCGATCGGCCTGGGCATCGGTGCCCGTACGCCCGAGGAGACGGCGATCTCCATCACTGCGGAGATCAGTGCGGTCGGTCATGCACCGGGGTGGGCGTAGCCGGTCTGGTAGGCGATCACGACGAGTTGGGCGCGGTCGCGGACGCCGAGCTTGGTCATGATGCGGTTCACGTGGGTCTTGGCGGTCAAGGGCGAGATGTGGAGCTGTTCGGCGATGGCGTCGTTGGAGAGGCCGGCGGCCACCAGGACGAGCACCTGGCGTTCGCGTTCGGTCAGGCTCGTCAGATGCGGCGCCGGAGTGTTCGTCATGTCGGGAGTGGCCAGGTAGTGGGCGATGAGTGCCTTGGTCGCCTTGGGCGACAGCAGCGCCTCTCCGCGGGCGACCAGCCGGATGGCGTCGAGGAGGTCGGAGAGCTCCACGCCCTTTCCGAGGAACCCGCTGGCCCCGGCACGCAGCGCCTGGAAGACGTACTCGTCGGCTTCGAAGGTCGTCAGGATCAGCACGCGTACGCCCGCGAGGTCTTCGTCCGCCGAGATGGCGCGCGTGGCGGCGAGGCCGTCCATGTCGGGCATCCGGATGTCCATCAGCACGACGTCGGCACGGGTACTGCGGGCCAGTCCGACCGCCTCGCCGCCCGTCGCCGCCTCTCCGACGATTTCCAGGTCCGGCTCCGACTCGATGATCATGCGGAAGCTGGTGCGGACGAGGGCCTGATCGTCGGCTAGCAGAATGCGGATGGTCATCCCTGCCTCCCGTTGGCGTCGGACGCGCGCAGGGCCGTGCCGGACCGTTCTGACGTGCGCGTGTCGGTCGGTGGTCCGGCTGCCGACAGCGGTAGGTGCACATCGAGGTGAAAACGACCGTCGGCGTCTGCTGCGGCATGGAGGCTGCCGCCGACCGCGTGGGCGCGCTCGTGCATGCCCGTCAGCCCGTGTCCGGTGCCCAGCGCGGCCGATGCCGGGTACGGGCCGGAGTGTAGGGGGTTGGTGATTTGAATGCGCAGTTCGTCGGTCCCGTAGTCGACGAGCAGGTCTGCTTCGGCGGTGGAGCCGTGCTTGTGGGCGTTGGTCAGCCCCTCCTGGATGACGCGGTAGGCGGCCAGGTCGGTGGCGGTCGGCAGGGGGCGCGGGTGGCCGGACTGCCGGTGGCGGACGCTCAGCCCGGCGGCGGTCAGCGATTCGAGGAGCCCTCCGAGGCGGGACAGGCCGGGCACGGGTTCGGTCGGTTGCGCCTCGTCCGTCTCGTCGCCGGACTGCCGCAGTACGTGCAGCAGCGAGCCCAGTTCGTCCAGGACCGTGCGGCCGCCGTCGCGGATGTGGCCGAGCGCCACTTCGGCCTGGTCGGGCCGGTCACGCAGGAAGTGCCCGACGACGCCCGCCTGAATGGTGATCAGGGCGATGTGGTGGGCGATCACGTCGTGAAGCTCCCGGGCGATGCGCAGCCGCTCCTCGGCGACGCGGCGGCGGGCCTCTTCTTCCTTGCTCGCCTCCGCCCGCAGCGCTCGCTCCTCCATCGCGGCGGCGTAGTCGTGCCAGGTGCGTACGGTGGCTCCGACGGCGGCGAACATCCCGGTCCAGGCGAACACGGCGCCGGCCTCCGGGCCGGTGGCCGAATCCGTCGCGTAGGTGATGACGGCGTACAGGGCGAGGGCAGTGGCCGAGACGGCGACCAAGGCGGTCCGCCGGCGGACCGTTCGGGCCACGGTGTAGACCGCGATCAACGCGGCGAATTTCAGCACCCGCGACGGATACGACGCGAGGACGGTGAAGGCCACTTCCCCGAGCACTGTCAGCGCCAGGACGGGCAGTGGTGCCCGGCGGCGGGCCAGCACAAGCAGGAACGCTGCCGCCGCGGCGACGGCGTCAGCTCCTGACGGTCGTACGCCGTCGGGCCACCGTCCGAACAGCAGGGGCAGCATCCCGGCACCGCCCACGAGGGTGGCGAGGGCGGCATCCAGCAGGCGCGGGTGGGCGCTGGTCATCCTCCGCAGCGACGCCGGTCCGATCACGGCTTCACCGTTCCTTTGTACGGATCCTTGGTTCGGGCGGATGCGGCCGTCCGTCCTCACGCCTGAAGGCGTACGAGCGGGTGGGCGGGTTGTGCGCGGTAACCGGGCTCATGCGTCGCGTCGCTTGAGCACGACGGCCGCGCCTGCCAGGAGCACGACAATGTATCCGGCGAACACCGCGAGCCCGGACCCGGGTGACAGCGAGTCACTGGCCGTCTGCACGGACATGACCGCGTTCGCCGCGTTCGACGGCAGGTACGGGCCGATGGCGTCGTTCCAACTGCTCGGCAGGAGCTGGATCAGGCCGGGCACCACGAACAGCGCGCCCACCACGAGGGTGATCGTCCCGGCGGTGTTGCGCAGCAGGACGCCGACCGCCAAGCCGATCAGCCCGGCACCGGTCAGGTAGACCGCCGCGCCGACAAGCGCCCGGAACACCCCCGGGTCGGACAGCGCGGTGGTGTCCAGACCGCGAGAGGACAGGACCGACTGACCGGCGAGGAAGGCCCCCAGGACCGCGACGAACATGAGCACGAAGCTCACCACGGCGAAGACGATCACCTTGCCCCACAGCACCGGCAGGCGTGAGGGGACCGCGGCCAGCGTGGCGCGGATGGACCCGGTGGCGTACTCGCCGGCGCTCATCAGTACCCCGAGTACCGCCACGGCCAGCGCGGCGAGCGTCACCCCGCCCAGGCTGATCGAGGTCGGGTCACCGAAATCATCCTGTCCGGGACCGTCTCCCGAGCCGACCACACTGCTGAACAGCAGCCCGAGGCCGACGACAAGGGCCACGGTGATCGCCAGCGTGTAGAGCGTCGAGCGCAGCGATCGCAGCTTGATCCATTCCATGTGGACGACCCGCGGAAAGGTCACCCGCTGACCGCCCGCACGGCGACCGGCGGTCCCGGTCGTCTTCTGCGGGTCCTGCGTGTTCTGTGCGTCGAGGGCGGTGCTGCTCATCGGTTCGTCCTTCCGGCGGTGGCGAACTCGGCGGTGGTGGCGTGGTATTCGACGGAGTCGCGGGTCAGCTCCATGAACGCCTCCTCCAACGACGCCTCTTGAACGAACAACTCGTGCAGCACCAGGCCGGCTGCCGCGGCGCGCTCACCGATCTCGGCGCACTCCAGCCCCTGGACGTCCAGCACGCCGGGCCGGCTGCTGGTGACCGAGACGCCGTCACCCACCAGCAGGTCACGCAGGGACGCGGCCTGCGGCGACTGCACCCGTACGCTCCGGTTGGAGGCCTGGGCGACGAAGTCGGCGAGCGGACCCGCGGACAGCAGCCGGCCCTTCCCGATCACGATGAGGTCCTCGGCGATCAACGCCATCTCGCTCATCAGGTGGGAGGAGACGAAGACGGTCCGCCCCTGGTCGGCGAGGTCCTTCAGCAGGTTGCGGATCCACAGCACGCCTTCGGGGTCGAGGCCGTTGACCGGCTCGTCCAGCATGACGATGTGCGGGTCGCCGAGCAGTGCCGAGGCGATGCCCAGCCGCTGCCCCATGCCCAGCGAGAAGCCGCCCGCCCGCTTGCGGGCCACCTCCGTCAGACCGACCATGTCGATCACCTCCAGCACCCGCCGCTTGCCGATGCCGTTGCTCGCCGCCAACGCGAGCAGGTGCTGATATGCCGAGCGCCCGGGGTGGATCGACTTCGCCTCCAGCAGTGCCCCGATCTCCTGCAGGGGGGCCTTGTGCTGCTCGTAGGGGCGGCCGTTGACGCGGACCGTTCCGGACGACGGGCGGTCCAGTCCCATGACCATCCGCATCGTCGTCGACTTGCCCGCCCCATTGGGCCCGAGGAATCCCGTCACCACTCCAGGACGCACGGTGAAGCTCAGCGCGTCGACCGCGAGCTTGTCCCCGTACCTCTTACTGAGGTCTTTCACCTCGATCACGATCCACCTCCGGTTGTTTAGGCCTCAAGGTTCTTGCAA
Source organism: Streptomyces cyaneus (assembly GCF_004028635.1). Taxonomy (GTDB): domain Bacteria; phylum Actinomycetota; class Actinomycetes; order Streptomycetales; family Streptomycetaceae; genus Streptomyces; species Streptomyces cyaneus. Next base: position 66,040 of record NZ_RQJW01000004.1, read on the forward strand.
GGCGGTCGGATTTTGCGTCGCCCCACGGCGGTCACTGCCTGTACCACGACCGCGGTACGCCGCCGTCGGAGGCAGCGACCGTGGGGTGACGCTCGTCGTAGCTCGCCGTGCTCGAGCAGGGTGACCACTGACGGCGCGTTCCCCGGGGACCTGCCTCCGTGCCGGCGACATGTGGGTGTCAGTGGGATACCTCAGGCGTGTCGCCCTCGGGGGCGGGTCCCTGCGGTAGGCGCAGGGTGAACGTTGCTCCCTTGCCCAGCCCAGCGGATTCCGCGGTGATGTCTCCGCCATGAGCGCGGGCGATACCCCGGGCGATGGTCAGGCCGATGCCGCTGCCGCCGGCGGCAGCGGGTCGGCCGGGACGCTGGAGGCGTTCGAAGCGGTGGAAGATGCGCTCGAGGTCGTGCTCGGCGATGCCGATGCCGTCGTCCATGACGCGGACGACGACGTGGTGCATGGGATGCGGGTCGCCGTGCACGGACAGCGCCACATGCCCGTGCCGATCGCATGCGGTCAGTGCGTTGCCGAGCAGGTTCACCAGGACCTGGGTGATCCGGTCCGGGTCGCAGGGGGCGACGACGGGTGTGCCTGCGTCCACGACGAGGGTCACCATCTGGTCGTCGTACTGGGTGCGCAGTCGCTCGGCTGTGGTCCGTGCCAGCGCGGCCACGTCGGTGGGCTTGCGGTGAAGATCGAAGGCGCCCTCCTCCGACCGGGACAGGCTGGAGAGGTCGCCCGCCAGCCGCTGCAGCCGGTCCAGGTCGTCGGCCAGGGAGGCGAACATTGCCTCATCGGGGATGAAGATTCCGTCGGCCATGCCCTCGATCTGGCCGCGTAGGAGGGTGATGGGGGTGCGCATCTCGTGGGCGACCTCGGAGATCAGCCGGGCGCGGCGGCGTTCGGTGTCGGCGAGGGCTGCCGCCAGCGTGTTGACGTCTTCGACCAGCGCTGCCAGGCCCGGCTCGCTGGGGACTTCGAGGATGTCGTCGTAGTGTCCCTCGGCGAGCCGGTGCGTGGCGGCGCGCACCCTGTCGAGCGGACGCAGCAGAAACCGGGACAGGGCGACGGACGCCGGGAAAGCCGCGGCCACTCCGAACAAAAGGCCCACCTGCAGGACCACGTCGCCTTCGACGTCGTCAAGCCCGAGCCACACCTCGATCAGCGCACTGATCGCCGCCATGGCCAGCAGTGCCAACAGGAGCACCGTGACGTGCGAGAGCACCAGCCGGTTGCGGAGCGACAGACGCTCTTGGAGTCGGCGCAGCCGCGCACGACACCTGTGGTAGGCCGGGAAGGGGGAGGGCGGCATGGGCGGGTGTCCTTCCTGGCCGCTAGGCGGGGCTCCCGATGAACCGGTAGCCGATGGTGCGGACGGTGCCCACGAACCGGGGTGCGCTCGCGTCGTCGCCCAGCGCGCGCCGCAGCGTGCGGATGTGTACGTCCACGACGCGCTCGTCGCCGAAGAAGTCCTCGCCCCACACCTGGGTCAGCAGTCCGCGCCGGGTGAAGACCCGTCCCGGTGCGCGGGCCATCGCGAACAGCAGATCGAAGTCGAGAGCGGACAGCTCCACTGTCCGGCCGGCGTCGACGAGGACGGTCCGTGTCTCGGGATCGACAGTCAGTCCGTCGAAGCGCAGCACGCCGTCCTCGTGGGCCGCCTCGGACCGGCTGTCGGTGCGCCGCAGGATGGCGCGCACCCGTAGTGCCAGTTCGCGGGGGCTGAACGGCTTGGTGACGTAGTCGTCGCTGCCGGTGGTGAAGCCGATCAGCCGGTCGACCTCCTCGTCCCGGGCGGTGAGCATGATCACCGGTATCTGGCTCGCCTCCCGGATGCGGCGCAGGACCTGGAAGCCGTCCAGCCCGGGGAGCATCACATCGAGCACCACGAGGTCCGGCCGGTCGCGGGTGACGGCCTGCAGGGCGGACGGTCCGTCCGCGGCTTCGATGACGTGGAACCCGTCCGCCTCCAGGTAACCGCGCACGGTCATGCGGATCTTGGGTTCGTCATCGACGACCAGAACGCGCTGCGTGCTCATCGTGCTCGCTTTCCATCGCCGAGGCGGGGAGGGGAAGGGGGAGGGCCGTCGTGGCCGCGGGGTGACCGGCGGCGTGGAGGTAGAGGGCCTCGAATGGGGCCAGCGTACGGTGCATGTCGTGGCTGGCGACGATCTCCCGGCCTCGCCCATCCGGCGCCGGGCCGCCGGGTCGTCGAGCAGCTCCATGAGGCGGTCGGCGAGGTCGCGCACGTCACCGGGCGGGAACCGGCTCCCATCCAGCGGGCCGCGTTCGCCCGGCCGCCGACGCCGGTTTGCGTCGATGGCCTCTACCGTCGGCCGGTGCCGACCTTTTGCACAGAGCGCCGCCCGCGCCAGGTCGGTGGGGCAGCGGGGCGGCGGGCTTGGTGTGCGGTCGCGGTTCAGCGCGAGTTGGAGCGGCGTATACGCGCCCGCAGCTTCGGGAACTGCTCGAGGGCGTTGGTCCGCTCGAGAGCGATCCGCTGGCGCCGGTTGTAGATCTCGTCGACGGTCGGTTCGGGGTCGCCTGCCTTGGGAAGCGGCAGGCTGCCCTTGAGGAAGGGCATCGTCTCGACGTTGTCGGCCGCGTAGAGGTGGCGGGTCGCCGGCCAGTCGCTGCCGAACATGATGTGGTCGGCGGGCACCAGCGACGACAGCGGCTGCAACTGCGCGGCGGTGAACGCCTGTGCGTCGTCGAAGTACATCCGCGAGAGGTACGTGAGGGGGCCTTCCGGCAGCACCTCGTTGAACGGCGGGAAGGCCGAGTGCCGGGTCGCGAGCCGGTAGGCCAGGAACGGCAGCGCCCCGCCGCAGTGCGTGAAGTGCCAGCGGATGTTCGGGTAGTCCCGCAGAACACCGTTGTAGATCAGGCTCGTCATCGCACGGGTCGCGTCGAACGTGTACTCGAAGACGTTGTTCCCGGCCGGGATGTCGGGGCCGAAGCAGAGCTTCGGAGCCGGGTTCACCTCCGGACCCGTCGGGTGGACGTAGACGTAGGCACCGCGGTCATCGAGGATCCCGTACAGAGGCGCGAAGGAAGGATCCCCCAGGTAGGTGCCCTTGTAGTTGGTGAGCAGGCAGATGCCGTCGAGATCCAGGTCGGCGAGCGCGCGGTCCACCTCGGCCACCGCGCCCTCGATGTCGGGCATCGGAGTGACCGCGAAAATCCCGAACCGGTCACCACGCGTCTGCACGAGGTCGCGGGCGTAGTCGTTGACCGCGCGGGCGGTGGCACGCCGGTCGTCGACCGGGCCGACGGTGACCTGGAGGTCGCCGAACGACAGGACGCTGGCCTGGATCCGGTACTGGTCCATGAAGGCCAGGTGCCGATCGACCGACCACGGACCGTACGCCCCGGTAATGGCGCCGAGCAGGCCGTAGCGCTTCAGGTAGTCGTTGTACACGTCGGGGGAGTAGTGCGCGTGGGTATCGATACGCCAGTTGCCCCTCGGCAGCCCCGGACCGGACGCTGCCGCCTCCGGACTGGCCATGGCAGCAGGCACAGTGGCCGCAGCCGCCGTGACAAGCGCCGCGGCCGACGCCCCTTCGATCATCCTTCGACGCGAGATGTTCCGTCGCAGGTTCATTTCCAGTTCCCCTCTTCAATTCTGTGTGCGAGTCAGGTCGTATGCGTGTGGGTCGTTGCGCCGTCGTCAGGCCGGGGCAGGGCCTGCGCAGGACGGTGGATGGGGCCGGTGCCGTGCCAAAGGGGCAGGCCGGTGTCCCGTTTGGGCTGGGCGGCGATGGTCCCCGCTGTAATGGAGACCGCTGTCTCCTCGGGCGTGCGGGCGCGTGGTCCAGGCCGATCGGGGAGTGCAAGCGGACAAGTCGCTCCTCGGCTGGGCCGGTTGCCGCCAACAGGCCGATGCGGCGCTCATGTGCGGGAACCCCACGGCGCCGACGTAGCCGCGCCGACCGGTAGTCGGCTGGGGAGCGGAACCCGCCAACTACGCCCCGACCCCGCCGCCGCGGCGCCCACACAGGCCGTGAACAGGCCGGCGGTTCCTTCATGCAGCGCGTACTCGCCGACCACCCGCCCAACGGGGTCCACGTGCCTGGTCGACCCCGGATGAAGGAGCGCGCCGAGAGCGACGGAACCGGACGGAGTGGTGTGCGCGGCCGTCGTCAGGTGCCGCTGAGCATGGTGATCAACGGCGGCCGACGTCGACGGCGGTACGAGAAGGTCCTGCATGACCGCCAGGCAACAGCCGCCTCATAAAGCACGTACCACTCAGCCCATGAAGCTTCCATGAAGCCGGTCTGTCCGGACTGGCGCCCACTTCCTGGGCCGGGCCCGCAGTCTGCATCAGGTTCGCCCGCGCTGCGTTTCAAAGCCGTTGGTCCGTCGGAAATCCGTCGCAAGACCGCTCCGGATGTCGGTTTTCCTGGTTCTGGAGGCCGTGGCTGGCTCGGAAGGCGGAAGTGGCCGGAAGGTATCGGCGTGTAAGCCGAGTGCGGCCTTGCCGCGCCACGAGGGAGAGTTTCTTGAAAGTCGCGCCAACGGTGAACGAGCCGCGTGAACGGCAGGTGGCCACGCTGGTCATGGCCTGTCTCGGGATGTTCGTCGCCTATCTGCCAGTGACCACCGTCTCGGCGAGTCTGCCCGCCATCGCGAGCGCATTGCACGCGTCGACCTCCCAACTGACCTGGGTCTCGGCCGCGTTCCAGCTCCCCATGGCCGCTTTCATCCTGACCGCCGGGGTCTTCGGTGACGTACACGGCCGCAAGAAGGTGTACCTGGCCGGCCTCGCGCTGGCCGGCGCGGGAGCCGCGATCGCACTGTCGGCACAGTCGGTCGAGATCCTGTGGGTCGGTCAGGCGTGCGCCGGGTTGGGCGCGGCCGCGTTGCTGCCGTCGACGCTGGCCCTGATCAGCCATGCGGTGCCCGACCCCCGCAAGCGCGGCGGGTTCGTCGGGCTCTGGGCGGCGTCCCTGATGGCCGCGCTGGCCGTCGGGCCCATGATCGCCGGTGTGATCCTCGACCACACCACCTGGCGTTGGATCTTCCTTCCGGCCATACCGGTGGCGGTCATCACACTGGCGGTCGCGGCACCGCTGGTGACCGACTCCCGAGCTCCCGGTGAGCGTCGGCTGGACTGGCCCGGTCAGATCACGGCAGCGGTGACGATCACCGCGCTCGTCTACGGCGTCATCGAGGGCGGCGCCGCATCGTTCACCGAGGGTCGTGTGATCGCGGCCCTGTCGCTGGCGGCGGCCGGCGCCTTTGCCTTCGTCCTGTTCGAGCGGCGCAGCCCCAGCCCGATGCTGGACCTGTCGCTCTTCCGCAGCGCGGCCTTCAGCGCCACGACCGTGATCGCCATGATCACGTTCCTGGGGTTGATCGGCTTCTTCTTCGTCCTCAGCCTCTACTTCGGTCTGGTGCAGCGCCTCGACACCCTTCACGCGGGTTACCGGCTGATGGTCGTCAGTGCGGTGTCCCTGGTCGTGGGCACGCTCGCAGGCCGCCTCATGCACCGGATCCCGCCTCGAGCCATGATCACCACCGGCCTGCTGGTCACCGTGGGATCGCTGTTGTCCCTGACCGCGATCGACGCCGGGACCGCCTTCGGTCCGCTGGCCTGGCGGCTGGCCCTGCTCGGCCTCGGCCTCGGCCTGGTGATCACCCCCATGACCGCTACGGCGGTCGCGGCGGTGCCGCACCACTTGGCCGGCATGGCGTCGGCGGGCAACAACGCCTTCCGGCAGGTCGGCGGCGCGCTCGGCCCAGCCGTGCTGGGCACCCTGCTGACGACGAAGAGCGCCGACACCCTGCCCGGCCACCTGCGCGACGTCGGCCTCACGGGACCCGTGGCCCACCGGATCACCGACGCGGTGGACGCCGGCGGCCTGGGAGCGGCAGCCCGCATGAACCTCGGCCAGGACACCGGCCGGGCCATGGGCGCGTTGGGTGAGGCCTTCCTCGACGGCCTATACCTGTGCCTGATCGTGGCCGCATGCCTGGCCCTGGTTGCTGCACTCGTCGGCGCGGTACTGCTGCGGACTCCACAGCGCACCATGACGCCTGTTGCCGGCTCTGCAGATCAGGTCGCACCCGAGGACGCCGCGCCTTCCATCGAGTTCGAGCCGGAGCGGGAGCCGGTGCTGGTCGGTGCCCATGCCCGGGACCGGTCGGGGGAGCACGGGCAGCGGCTGGGCGCGGTCGGCTCCGCAATTGGTGGTGGCGCGTTCGTCCCTGACGGGGGGTGGGGTCCCGTCCTGTACGGCCGGATACTCGGGACGGCAGGGGAGGCGGTCGTGGGAGCCACGCTGACGCTGATCTCACTGGGCGGGCGACAACTGGGCCGGGCCGTGGCGCATTCCGGAGGCCGCTACCGTCTGGACGCGCCGAGCGCGGGATCGTACGTTCTGATCGCGGCGGCGGAGGGCCATCAACCGCAGGCATCCACCGTGGTCGTGGAGGAGGAGCCGCTGTCCCACGACATCCTGCTGTCCGCGAACAGCGGGTTGGTCGGCACCGTGGTCACCGCCGGAGACGGAGCGCCCGTGCAGGGTGCGACGGTGGCGGTGACGGACGTGCGGGGAGAGGCACTGGCCGCTGAAACGACCGACGCATCAGGTGCGTTCGCGTTCGGCGAGCTGCCGGAAGGCGATGTCACGGTGGTGGTGAACGCGGCGGGATTCCGGCCTGCCGCTCTCCCGGTGCGGGTGTTCGGCCCTCGACTCGCCCGTTTGGACGTGGCGTTGTGGCCGGGGGCAGTACTTCGGGGCACCGTGCGGGCGGGTGCGGATCGTCGGCCGCTGACCGACGCGCGGGTCACACTCGTGGACACGGCGGGCAACGTGATCGGCACGGCGACCACCGGGCCGGACGGCGGCTATGTCTTCACCGACCTGGACGCGGGCGACTACTCGGTGATCGCCGGCGGTTATCCGCCGGTTGCCGCGCCGGTAGCCGTGGACGGGCCGGGGCGCGAGTTCGACGTGGAGCTGGCTCATCCGGAGAGCTGAGTCGGCCACCCGATCGGTTCCCCTTCTTGAGAGGAAGGCAGGAGAACGTACTGGGCCGGGTCGCACCAAGGGGTAGGGAGCGGCCGGGACCGGTATGGGGCGCGTCCGTGGGGACGGGAAAGCGCCCGCGCCTGGTCCGGGACCCGCACCCTCTCGGGTCCCGGACCACGACGTGCCGACCTTGACGCGACCGCGTGCTGTGGTCAGCGGTTCGGTTCGTAAGTGAGTTGTTTGACCTGGCGCAGGATGAGAGCCGACTCGACCGCCTGGATGCCGTCGAGGGCACCGATCTTCTCGCTCAGGTAGGTGTACAGCTCGTCGGGGCTCTGGAAGTGGACGGAGGCGACGATGTTGGCGTGGCCGGTGGTGGCGGACGCGAAATGCACCTCCGGGTGTGCGGCGAGGCTGCGGCCGACGTCGGCGAGCGCGCGGGGCGTCACGGTGAGCCAGAGCATGGCACTGACGTCCTGCCCGAGGGGCCCGTGGTCGTACTGCACGTCGAAGTACAACACGCCGGTCGAACGCAAGGTCTCAAGCCGCCGTTTGACCACGGACTCCGACTGGCCGGTGGTCTTCTGCAGGTCCGTGAGGGTGGCCCGGCCGTCGAGGCGGAGCGTCTCGAGCAGCGCCTCGTCGGCCGCGTCCAGAGTGACGGGGGCATCGAGCGACACCGGAGGCGGCAGTCGCAGAGCGGCCTCCTGGTCGGCGGTGAGCGCGTTCGACTTGTTCAGCCAGCCGAGTGAGCCGCCGTAGAAGGAGTGCAGCAGGCAGTGGGCGGTCACCGTGACGATCTGCCGGGTGCGTTGGAGCCGGTCGAAGAGCAGCTCGTCCCGCTCCTTTCGGCTGCGGGGCTTCATACCGCAGACAACCTCGGTGCCACCGGAGATGAGGTTCACGTAGAGGGTGTCGGGGCGCTTGGCGAGTGCGTCCGCGAGCTGTTCCGCCACGTCCGGGGTGCAGTGCAGTCGTACCATCCAGCTCTGCCGGCCGAGACGGTTCTCGTCCGTCATGCCCAGCACCCGCACGTTGACGGTGCTGCGCAGCCGTCGGTACCGCCGGGCGACGGTCTGGTCGGAAACTCCGAGGACGGCGGCAATACGGCCGAACGGGGCGCGCCCGTCGAGCTGTAGCGCTTGCAGTATCTGCAGGTCGAGGGGATCGAGGGTCGGCAGGCCCACCGTCTTACGCCTCCCGGACCACGTCGGCCACCTCGTTGAGCAGTGCCCTCAGCTGTGCGGCCTTCTTCGGACCCGGCCTCTCGGCGATCCGCTGTCCGATCTCCACGATCACGGCATCGGCATCCCGCAGGCAGTCGCGGCCGACATCGGTGAGGTGCAGCTCCTGCACGTGGCGGTGGCGCCGGTGCGGTCGGCGTTCCAGTTGACCCCGCTCCTCCAGACGGGTCACCTGGGAGGCCACTGCTTGCGGGGTGACGTTCAGGCGGCGGGCCGGTTCCGCGCCGGTCAGGCCGGGATCGCTATGGACGCAGATCAGCGGGGTGTACTGCGCGGCGGCGATGCCCAGCGGTCGTAGCCGCTGATCCTTCCGGGCCTGCACAGCCCACTCCGCCCGACGCAGCGCCCAGGTCACCCGGTTCTGTGCGCCGGCAGCGATCGGCCGTTCGTCATCCTGTGTCACGCGGCGAGAATACGATACCTGGGGGTTCTCAAGTACTTGATGATCTTCAAGTGTGCGAATAGCTCTTCGGGGCCCTCCTGGAGGCTCGCGCCAGACAGGACGGTCGGCCCGCTTACCGCCACCTCCTCGCCCCGGCTCAGAGGCATGGGATCCCCAGGCCACGAGTCGAGGAGGTGGTCGACATGGTGGGACTGCGGGAGGTCGCCCGCAAACGTGCCGGAGGCTTCTTCCTGGGCATGAGCCAGCGCCTGGGCATCGAGACCTGAGCCCGCGGGGCCGAAGGCTAGTCGGGCGGAGATCGCCGTGGCCGTGTCGGCGATGTGGAACTCTGCACGTGGTGGTGCGGGTGCGGTCGGCGGGTCGGGCCGCCTCGGTCCTCCCGGCGGGTTGCCACGGAGGCCACCGCTCGGGGGTGACGTTCGGTCGACGGCAAGGCGGGCTCAGCCCTCGCGAACCGCCTCGGCCACCTGGTCGAGCAGCGCCCGCAGCCGCGCTGTCTCCGAGCCGAGACCATCGGTGATCCGCCGCTCGATGCCGACGATCACTGCGTCGGCCGCGCGCAACGCCTCCCGCCCGGCGTCGGTGAGGTGCAGTTCCTGGATGTGCCGGTGGCGCGGATGCTCACGTCTCTCCAGCTGCCCACGGCTCTCCAGGCGCGCCACCAACGAGGCGATGGCCTGCGGGGTCACGTTGAGGCGGCGGGCCAGCTCGGCGCCGGTCAGCCCCGGCTCGGCGTGCACCGAGATCAGGAGCGTGTAGTGCGCCGCCGCCATGCCCAGCGGGCGCAGCCGCTGCTCCTTGAGCGTCTGCACCGCCAGCTCCGTGCGGCGCAACGCCCAGGTCACCCGGTCAAGCGCGTCGAGCCCGACGGGCTCCTCGTCATTGCGTGTCACGCGATAAGGGTACGACACTTCAGGAGTATCAAGTGTTTGACAGCTGCCCAATGCTTGAGGAACACTGGTCCCCATGACTCGCACCATTGCTCTGATCACTGGCGCCTCCTCCGGCATCGGCGCCGCCTACGCCCGTCTCCTGGCGGACGAACACGACCTCGTCCTGGTGGCGCGACGCGCCGACCGCCTCGCCGACCTGGCCGAGGAACTCCGCGCCCATGGAGCAGCCGTCGAGGTGCTGCCCGCCGACCTCATGACCCACGACGGCATCGCCGCTGTCACCGACCGCCTGGCCGCCGGGGACGTACGCATGCTGATCAGCAACGCCGGCGCCGGCGGCTACGCCCCGCTCACTGACGTCGACCCTGCCGACATCGACCGACTGCTCACCCTCAACGCCGTCGCCCCCATCCGGCTGGTCCACGCCGCACTTCCCGGAATGCTCGCGGCAGGTGAAGGCGCGATCGTCACCGTCGCCTCGCTTCTCGCCCTCAGCGCGGGCCTCACGGACCCGCGAGCGCCTCGGCGCACCCTGTACGTCGCCGCGAAGGCCGCTACCTTGGGATTCACTCGCACGCTCGCCGGCGAACTCGCCGATACCCCGGTCCGGGTCCAGGTGGTGTGTCCCGGCGTAGTGGCAACCGAGTGGAACGGTGGCGCCGGCCACAGCATCCCCTGGGCGATGTCGCCGGAGGATGTGGCGTCGGCAAGCCTGGCCGGGCTGCGCCTCGGTGAGACGGTCTGTGCCCCTGGTCTGGAGGCTCAAGACTCCGCCCTGGACGCCTTGCTCACCGCGGAGACCGCTTTTGTCACGGGCGGCAATCAGCCCGCACTCGCGGCTCGCTACACAGACCCGCGAGCCTAGGGCGTTTCGTTTGACTGATGCGCAGTGGGCGCGGATCGAGCCGTTGCTCCGGGGGAGGACGGTGGGGGTGCAGTCGAGGCTCGGAGGACGAGTTCGACCGGTGGGTCGCTCGCCGGCGGTATTTGGGTGTCGGGCTTTTCGATGGCGTGGACGAGAAGCCTGATTCCCTCTCTGGCTGCGGCGTCGAACGGCTGGCGCACGGTGGTCAGGGGTGGGGTGACGTGGGCGAAGACGGGGTTGCCGTCGAAGCCGATGACGCTGACGTCGTGGGGCACGCGTCGACCGGCCTCTGTCAGGGCGTGGATCAAGCCGATCGCCATGTCGTCGCCCGAGACGAAGACCGCGGTCACCGCGGGGTCGGCGGCCAGTTTGCGGCCCGCTTGGTAACCGGAGTCGGCCGACCAGTCGCCTTCGAGGAGGGGCGGTTGGTGCCTGCCGCGTGCCGCCAGTGCTGCTCGCCATCCCTCGACACGGTCCCTGGCGGCGTACCAGCGCAGGGGTCCGGCGAGGTGGTGGACGGTCTGGTGTCCCAGATCGAGCAGGTGGTCCGTGGCGGCCCGCGCCAGCAGATCGGCGCCGACCCCCGCGGTCACCGCTCGAGGGCCGCCGAAGGCCGATGGCGCGCCGAGGAAGAGGATCGGCAGGTCGACGCGGACGGACACTTCTCCTTCGATGACGGGCTCGGAGACGATGATGCCGTCCACGCCTTGCTCCAGGAGGGAGTCCACGGCGGCGGCGATATCGTCCGGTTCGCCGTCCAGCGTGTTGACCACTCGGAGTGCGTAACCGGAGTCCCGTACAGCTTTCTCAATGGCCACAAGCAGGGAGGCGGTTCCGTACCCGGCCGTCCCCAGAGCGACCACACCGATGGAACGTGTTCGTCCGGAAGCCAGTGCCCGGGCCGCGTTGTTCAGCCGGTAGCCGAGTTCCTCGGCGGCTTCGATGACGCGTCGCCGTACGTCGGCGGAGACGTAGGGCTCGTTGTTGAGGACCCTCGACACGGTCTTGCGTGAGACGCCGGCCAGTTGGGCGACATCGGCACTGCGGGGCGCAGAGGGGCTCCCGCCCCGTCCTGCCGCTCGTGTCATGGTGTCTCCTCTGGCCGAACGCGGGAATCCTTCGAGGTCCGCTGTGTGACCGCGCGGTCATTGTCTACGCAGTCCGAGATCGCGCGTCAAGGGTGTGCGCACGGCTTCTTCCAGCCTCGCGCCCTGGCGGAAAGAAGCCGGGAGTCAGGTGTCGGGCGATGCCCTGCCTGCGGCGCAATTCTGCTTCTGACCAAGCGTCACTTGTTGCCGCCGGGGCCGACCATGTGGAGCTCCTGGGGTGCGGCGCCGGCTTCCGGGCGGTCGTCTTGGTGCAGTTCGTATACGTGTCCCGTCGAACGACCGCCTCGAGGCGAGGCCCCGGAGAAGAGTCCCGCAGGAGGGAAGTTGCGCTGTGCGCGCTATTGACGCGTGCTGCTCCGGCTGCATAGATATGACCGCGCGGTCAGTGATCGCGCGGTCATAGCGCTGACTTCGTCCGATGCAGGGATACGCCGCCGGGAGACTTCATGGCACGAGTAGTGAGGCGGAGCGCGCGTTCGCCCGCGCCGCGCAGCGAGGACGTGGCCCGTGTGGCCGGGCTCTCGCGCAAGACCGTGTCGCGGGTCCTCAACAACGAGCCGTACGTCTCTGACGAGGTCCGCGGACGCGTCCTTGAAGCCGCCGAGGAACTGGGCTATCGACTGAACCACGCGGCGCGGGCGCTGGCTTCGGGGCGGAACCGCTCCATCGGTGTGGTCGCCCTGGGGACAGCAGGGTACGGATCCGCCATGCTTCTCGTCGGCATCGAGAAGGCGGTGCGGGACGCCGGTTACGCACTGCGTGCGGTCAACACGGCGGACGGCGACCCGGATGGCATCGCCGGCGCCGTTATGTCGCTCCTGGAACAGGGAGTTGACGGCGTCGTCGTCTCCGAACCCATTGTGGAAGGCGAGGTTCCTGTCAGAGCCGATGTGCCGGTCCTCTTCCTGGGTGCGCCGCCGGCTCTCATCTCCGCCCGGACTCTGACCGTGGGCGTGGGCGCCCATGCTCTGGCCCGGGCGGCGACCGAACACCTGCTGGATCTGGGACACACGACCGTTCATCATGTCGCCGGTCCCGGGCGGTGGTACGCCTCCAAGGACCGTCTCGAAGGCTGGCGGGCGGCGCCGGCCGCCCGGGGCGCGCACGAACCGTCGGTGATCGAGGGTGACTGGTTACCCACCTCCGGCTACGCGGCAGGCCGCGAGCTGGCTGCGGACAGCTCCGTGACCGCCGTGTTCGTGGCGGGCGACGACATGGCCATCGGCGTGATCCACGCCCTGCGGGAGGCCGTCCGCCGGGTGCCGGACGACATGTGCCGCCCGCGCGCCCGGCCACCGCCCTGGCCATCCCGACCTATCTGCTGTTCGCCAAGGTCGGTCTGGTCAACACTCCCTGGGCGATCATCCTGCCCTCGCTGGTCAGCCCCTTCGGCCTCTACCCGATGCGCGTCCACGCGGCCGACGCCGTCCCGGACAGCTTCCTGGAGGCCGCCCGCATCGACGGCGCGGGGGAGGCGCGGATCTTCTTCCGGATCGCCCTCAGACTGCGGGCTCCGGGCCTGGTCACCGTTTTGCTCTTCACGCTCGTGGCGACCTGGAACAACTATTTCCTTCCACTGATCATGCTCAACGATCCGAACCGGTACCCCATCACGGTCGGCCTTCCTCTTGGGCCGTCCAGGCCCAGAACGGCGGCGCCGGCGCCAGCAGCGACATGCTCCCGCTCGTCGTGACCGGCTCCCTGATCTCCATCGTCCCGCTCGTCATCGCCTTCCTCCTGCTGCAGCGCTACTGGCAGAGCGGCCCGGCCATCGGAAGCGTCAAGCAGTGACGTACGAGCGCACCCCCCCGTCGTACTTCCCACGCTCCACCGGCGGTTCTCCCTACGGGAGTTCTGCCTGCCCGCGTGCTGTTCGTCGCCGTGTCAACGTCGTCCACAACCGGAGCCGACAGCCCGTCGGTGTCGCCGCCATCCCTGGATCTGGTCCGACGTCCTGGACGACAGCCCGGTCCCCGCGGGCCGCCGAACTCGAGCTCGACGCATGGGACGTGCGGGTGTTCGTCACCGGACGAGCATCACCCCTGACCATCCCTCAAAGGAGAGGCACATGCAGACAAGACGACTGGGAAAGGCGCTGGGAACCTTCATCGCGGCATCTGCGATGGTGGCGGTCCCCATGAGCAGCGCGCAGGCGTACAACCCGACGGGCGGGACCCTCTACCAGCTCGGAAATGAACCGTGCCTGAAGGGGCGGGGCAACTGTGCGATCTACGTGAAGTCGGCACAGCTGCAGAGCGGACGTCTGGTCGCGTCGTTCGAGAAGGCCACGGTCGTGCCGGAGACGGGAAGCGCTGACGGAGAGACCCTCCCGATCTACAAAAGCGACGACTACGGCACGTCGTGGCAGCCGCTGTCGGAGGTGAAGGCTCCGGCGTATCTCTCCAGTGACCCCCAGTACGCGAAGTACAAGAGCAACTGGGGCGCCCCCTTTCTCTACACGCTTCCGCAAGACCTCGGGAACCTGAAGAAGGGCACGCTGCTCCTCGCAAGCGTCGTGACGGGCGACGACTACTACTACAAGGAGCACAAGGCAGCCGATCCGAACTGGACTCCGTCCAACGACGGGGACCGCAGTGACATGGCGATAGCCCTGTACTCCAGCACCGACGACGGCGTGACGTGGGACGTCGTCAATGTCATCGCCACAGGGGGTTGGCAGGGCGGCAGCGCGGGCGCGGTCGGCAAGAACGTCGCCAAGGCGAACACGTACAAGCAGGTGGATCCCCTCTGGGAGCCGTACCTGATGGTCTACCAGGGCAAGCTCGTCTGCTACTACTCGGACGAGAACGACTACCTCGGCTTCGATCCGGTATCCGGCATACCGAAACTCGACCCTGCGAATGACACCGCTCCGGACTCGCACGGCCAGATCCTCGTCCACAAGACCTGGAACGGCCGCAGCGCGCAGTGGAGCGAGCCCGTCGTCGACGTCGCGGGCCTGACCCAGGACATGGGCGGCGGCAAGACACAGATCGGAGGCGGCAGGCCTGGCATGACGACCGTCGTCCCGACGACGGACGGCAAGTGGCTGCTCCCGTACGAGTACTGGGGCGGCGGAACCAACACCCGGTACGTGATCGCCGACGACCCGCTGAAGTTCTACCGCGGCTCCACGGACAACCCCGTCACCTCACTGCCGGTCGACGCCGGTTCCCGTCGGCTCGCGGTGAACGGCAGCCCGGTCGTCATCAACCTCCCCGACGGGCGCCTGGTGTACAACGCCGCCGGCAGCGGCAACGTCTGGGTCAACGAGAGCGGACGCAGCGACGGCGTGTGGAAGGAGTACCAGACGAATGCACCGGCCTCCTACACCCGCAACCTGCAGTACGTCGAGGGCACCGGCCGCATCGCGATCCTCAACCACCAGGGCACCTCGACGATCCGGTACTCCGAGGTCGACCAAGGCCGCTCGGACGGCGCCTACTACCAGCTCGTGAACCGCAAGACCGGGCAGGTCATCGGCACCGGCGGCAAGACCAACGACGCCAACATCGGCAACGGGGACGTGCCCGACGTCCGCCTGGAGGACGCCGGCTCGGTGGCGAACAAGGACACCCAGTACTGGCACCTGGTCACCAAGGCCGATGGTGCCCTGACGCTGCTGAACAAGTCGGGCGGCCGTGCCGCCGGCATCTGGACGGCGAATCCGACAGTCGGCCAGCGGATCGGCCAGTGGGTCGACGACACCCCGGCGGGCCTGTGGAACCTCACCAGGACCGCTGACGGCTACTACAGGTTCCAGGCGGCCAAGAACACCAACGTATACCTGACCGGTGCATCCGCTGGGGCGCCGCTGACCCTGCAGAACGCGGTCGCGGACGGCTCGCAGGAGTGGCAGCTCGTCCAGCAGGCTCCGACCTCCGCGGACCTGACGAGGGACAAGCGGTCGAAGAATCTGATCGCGGCGAACGAGGTCGGGGTGAAGGCAACCGTGTCGCTGGACGCGGCGGCGTCGGACCCCGCAGGCCACGCCCTGCACGCGAACACGACGGGCCATGTCTACGTGTTCGCAGCCGACGGGCAGGTCACCGACCTCGGTCCGGTCTCCTTCGACGAGGACCAGAAGGCCGGCGTGACGCTTCCATCGACGTTCGCGGGCGGAAGGAAGATCAAGGTGGCCGTGGTCTTCGACGACACACCGCTGATGTGGGACGCCGTCACTGTGCGGGCCGCTGCCATCGAACGCTGACCCGGAGGTTGGGGTGAGCAGCCTCGTCGGCTCACCCCAACCTCAATTGCCTGCCCTCTACTCCACCACTGCGGAAGTGAGTTCTGAAATGAAGGGTTTCCCTACGCGCCGGCAGGTGCTGAGCGGTACGGCTGGAGGAGTGCTGGCCTCGTTGGCGGGGATTCCGCTGGCCAACGCCGCCTCTGCTGCGACGTACACGGCGCCGAATCCGCGTGTGCGCATCGATCTCAACGCGCAGTGGCGATTCATCAGAGCGGACGTCACAGGTGCGCAGCAGCCCGGATTCGATGACGCCGGGTGGACGTCGGTCAACACGCCCCACACCTGGAACGCGGTCGACGGCGCCGACGGCGGCAACAACTACTACCGCGGAGTGGGCTGGTACCGCCGCCATTACACCGTGCCGTCCGAACTGGCCGGGAAGCGGCTGTACCTGCAGTTTGCCGGGGTCAACCAGGTCGCCGACGTCTGGGTCAACGGCACGTATCTGGGGCAGCACCGAGGTGGATACTCCCGGTTCAGGTTCGGCGTCACCGGTGTGCTCGTCCCGGGCGGGGACAATGTGATCGCGGTGAAAGTGACCAACGCCCGTGACACTGATATCGCGCCGGTGAGCGCGGACTACACCTTCGAGGGCGGCATCTACCGCAATGTGAGCCTGTGGGCCGTCGACAACCTCCATGTGCGGATGGAGGACTACGCGGGTCCCGGTATTTATCTGCGGCAGAGCAATGTGACCGCGGCGTCGGCCACGGTGACCGTGACGACGAAGCTGTGGAACGACAGCAGTACCACCAGATCGGTGGTGGTCCGCAGTGTCATCGCCGACAGGAGCGGGACCGTCGTAGCGGAGACCAGCAGCACCGCGCAGACCGTCGCCGCGGCCACCGGCGCCGAGATCGGACAGACCGTCCGCATCGACCGCCCACGCCTGTGGAACGGCCTGGCAGACCCGTACCTCTACAACGCCAGCGTCGAGATCCATGACGTCACCGCGGGCGCGGACAGGGTCGCGGATGTGGTGACCGAACGCCTGGGCCTTCGCTCCATCGCCGTGAACGCCGACACCGGCTTCCACCTCAATGGCAGCCGACTCGGTCTGCACGGCGTCAATCTGCACCAGGAGCGGGCCGGCAAGGGCTGGGCGATATCCGACGCCGATCACATCCAGGACTTCGACCTCATCCGGGAACTCGGGGCCAACGCCGTCCGGATGGCGCACTACCAGCACGACCAGAAGGACTACGACCTCGCTGACGAACGTGGGCTGATCGTGTGGGCGGAGATCCCGCTGGTCAACTCCGTCACCGACTCGACCGCCTTCACCACCAGTACCCAGAACCAACTGCGTGAGCTGATCCGGCAGAACTACAACCACCCGTCGATCGTCTTCTGGGGCATCGGCAACGAACTCACCGATTACAACGGCACCGCCACGAACAGGCTGCTGGCGTCACTGGCCGGCATCATCGAGTCCGAGGACCCCGACCGGCTCTCCACCTACGCGGTGCGTGGCGAAGACCCTGACGACGCGCAGTCCGGGCTGCACACGCAGGTCACGGGATTCAACAAGTACTACGGCTGGTACTACGGTTCGAAGGACGGTGAACTCGGTGCGTGGGCCGACAGCCTGCACGCGAACTCCCCGTCCCGCAGGATCGCCATGTCGGAGTACGGTGTCGGCGCCAACACCGCTCAGCACGCCCTCAACCCGCCGAAGCCCGAACCGGGTGGTTCCTGGCACCCTGAGGAGTACCAGTCGCTGTTCCACGAAGCGGCTTGGAAGCAGCTCGCCGCCCGCCCGTACATGTGGGGCACGTTCGTCTGGGCCATGTTCGACTTCGCCTCCGACGGCCGCAACGAAGGAGGCCGGCCCGGGATCAACGACAAGGGCCTGGTCACCCACGACCGACAGATCCGCAAGGACGCCTTCTACTGGTACAAGGCCAACTGGGCGAGCACGCCAACCCTCTACATCACCAGCCGCCGCTGGACCCAGCGAACCGACGCCACCACCGAACTCAAGGTCTACTCCAACGCGGACAGGGTCACCGCCACCCTCAACGGCTCCTCCCTGGGCGCCGTGAGTAGCAGCGACCGCATCTTCAAGTGGGCCGGCGTCACACTGAAGCCGGGGCGGAACACCGTCGTGGTGACCGCGACCATCAACGGCTCCACCTACACCGACACGGTCGACTGGACTCTCGGCTGAGAACCTCCGCTCCGAGGTCCCTGTCTCAAAGCGATGACGCCGGATCCGTCACGGCCGACGGACCGTCCTGGTACAAGGAGGCCACTCCCGTCCTCGACCTCGAAGGGAACCCACAGCCCGTCTCCGACGCCCTGCTCGACGAGTCCGCCGTGATCCGGCACACCGGCAGGCCGCGGCCGTTGGATCGACGGCCGGTACGTGTACGTCGACATCCTCAGCGGTCGGCTCTTCGAACTCCGCGAGGGCACCGAGCCGACGGTCCCGTGCCAACTGGCCCGGTTCGACGTGCCGTTGGGCGCCGTCGCGCCGGTGGGGGACCGGCCTGGAACGTGGATCGCCGCCGCGGGCACCGGCATCGCGCTGCTCACCGCCGACGGCGCACTGGAATGGCTGGACCGCCCCGAGGGCCGCCCCACCGTCCCCAGCCGCCTGAACGACGGTGTCGCGGACCCCGCAGGCCGCTTCTGGGCCGGAAGCACGGCCTACGACGGCACCCCCGGCGCGGGCTCGCTCTATCGAACGGACCCCGACGGCACGGTGGTACGCGTCCTCGACGGCCTGACCATCGCCAACGGGCCGGCCTTCACCGCCGACGGCACGACCATGTACGTCGCCGACACGGCCGTCGGCAACCATCCTCCGCTGCCGGGCGACCTCGCCTCCGGCGACCTCGTCGGCGGCGGCGAGGTGCTGAGCGTTCCCGTACCGGTCTCAGGAACGGCGGGCTGCTCCTGGCGCCGACTGCGTCCGGCCGCCACCGCTTGACCGCCCGGATGCACTGATCAGCGGCTCCGGCACAGCGGAAGTGACCGGGCCGCGCACCTGGCGTGGTGCCGCGGTCCGGTCACTTCGGCAGGTGGATCAGCGGGGCTCGCGGACCACGGCGACGCCTCCCGGTGGGACGGTGACGGTTCCGGTGACCGGTGTGCCGGTGAGGAGTTCGACGCCTTCGGCAGGGGGTTCGGCGCCCTTTCCGGTGTGGTCGATGAGGAACAGGTAGTCGGCCTCCGCGCCGCGGCGCCGGACGACCTCGATCCCGGCGGGTACGTCCTGCTCAGGTGTGACGCCGGCGTCCTGATGGATGCGGTCGAGCAGGGCGGCGAGCGTGTCCTGGTCGGGGTGGGTGCCCAGATACCAGGCGGTGCCGTCGCCGTGCCGGTGGCGGGTGACGGCCGGGTGGCCGGCCAGTGGGCCGTCGGCGTGGGAGGCGACGGCCTGCGCGCCGGTGAGCCGGATGCGTTCCGACCACAGGTCGGCCGTGGCACCCGACGCCACATCGCCGGTCAGGCCGGTCGTCTCGCCCGGCAGCAGGGGGAAGAGCTCGTCGGTGACCACCCCGAGGACATCGCGGAACGCGCCGGGGTAGCCGCCCAGGTACACATGGGCGTTCTCGTCGACCATGCCGCTGTGGAAACCGACGGCCAGCGTGCCCCCGCGCTCGGTGAACCGGGCGAGGTTCGCCGCGGCTGCCTCCGTGACCAGGTACAGCGAGGGTGCCAGGACGAGTTTGTAGCGGTCGAGTTCGGGGTCGTCGGGGCGTACGAAGTCGACGGCGACCCCGGCCCGCCACAGGGGGGTGTACCAGTCCCGAACAAGGTCCTGGTAGCGCAGCTCGCCGCTGGGCTGGGAGGGCAGTTCCAGAGCCCAGCGGGCGTTCCAGTCCCACACGATCGCCACCTGTGCCGTGCTGGTGGAGTCCCGCACCTCGGCCAACGCCCTGAGATCGGCGCCGAGTTGGACGACGTCCCGCCAGATCTGGCTGTCGGTGCCGGCGTGCGGCAGCATCGCCGAGTGCCACTGCTCGGCGCCCGCCTTCGCGGCCCGCCACTGGAAGAACGCGATGCCGTCGGCGCCGTGGGCCACGTGCGCGAGCGCGTTGCGGCGCATCTCCCCGGGGAGCTTGGCTCGGTTGACGGGCTGCCAGTTGACGGCACCGGTCGAGTGCTCCATGAGAAACCACGGGCCGCCCGCGAGCGAGCGCATCAGGTCGCCGTGGAGGGCGATGTCGACCTCGGCCTCCGGGTCGTCGGACATCAGGTAGTGGTCGTTGGAGAGGATGTCCAACTCCGGTGCCCAGCGCCAGTAGTCGAGGGCGTCGATGGTGCGCAGGACCAGGAAGTTGGTGGTCGCGGGGATGTCCGGAGCGGCCCGGCGCAGTACCTCGCGTTCGGCGGTGCACAGGGAGAGCAGTTCGTCGGAGCAGAAGCGGCGCCAGTCCAGCTGGTGGGTGGGGTTCGGGGGAGCCGCGGTGGCGCGGGGCGGCAGGATCTGGTCCCACGAGTAGTACCACTGGCTCCAGAACGTGGTGCCCCAGGCGTGGTTGAGGGCGTCCAGGTCGTCGCCGTAGCGGGCGCGCAGCCAGGTGCGGAAGGCGGCGGCGCTGGTGTCGCAGTAGCAGGCGTCGTTGTGGCAGCCGTATTCGTTGTGGATGTGCCACATGGCGACGGCCGGGTGGGTGGCGTAGCGCTCGGCGAGGGCTTCGGCGATCCGCAGCGCTGCTCGGCGGTAGGCGGGACTGGACGGGCAGAAGGTCTGGCGGCTGCCGTACGACAGTGTGCGGCCGTCCTTGTCGACCGGCAGCGCTTCCGGGTGCGCCTTGAAGAACCATGCCGGCGGGCAGGCGGTCGGGGTCGCCAGGTCCGCGTCGATACCGTTCTCGTGGAGCAGGTCGAGGATCTTGTCCATGCGGGCGAAGTCGTAGACGCCCTCGGCCGGTTCGAGCAGCGCCCAGGAGAAGATGCCGACGCTGACCATGGTCACCCCGGCCTCGCGCATCAGGCGCATGTCCTCGGCCCAGACCTCCTCGGGCCACTGCTCGGGGTTGTAGTCACCTCCGTAGGCGATTCCAGGTATGCGAAGACGGCGTGCGGTACTCACTGGCGGTGCTCCGGGAGGGGTGTAGGGGAGGGGCAAGTGGGGGTGTGTCAGCCCTTGTTGGCGCCCAGGGTGAGGCCGCTGACGAACTGCCGCTGCAGTACGAAGTAGACGATCAGGGTGGGGATCGCGGTGAGCAGGGCGCCCGCGGCCACCAGGTTGGGGTCCGTGAAGTACGCGCCGGAGAGGTTGTTCAGCGCCGAGGTGATCGGCATGTTCTCGCCGGTCGAGATCAGGACCAAGGCCCAGAAGAAGTCGTTGTAGATCCAGATGGACAGCAGCGTGGCCAGGGCGGCCATCGCCGGCTTGCACAGCGGCAGCACGATCTGCCAGTACATGCGCCACACCGAGGCACCGTCGACCAGGGCGGCCTCAGTCAGTTCGTGCGGGAGCGAGCGCATGTAATTGGCGAGCACGAAGGCGCAGAAGCCGGACTGGAACGCGACGTGGATGAGAACCAGGCCGAGCGCGGAGTCGTAGAGCTTGCCGGACATGGTGATGCCGGGCAGGTCGATGAGCAGGTACATCCGGTACAGCGGGGTGATGATGACCTGCTGCGGGAGCAGGTTGCCGGCGGTGAAGATGAGCAGCAGGGCGAGGTTGAGGCGGAAGTCGAAGCGGCTGACGTAGAAGGCCACCATCGACGACAGGAACAGCGTCACCAGCACCGCCGGCACGGCGATGATCATCGTGTTGACGAAGTAGTGACTCATGTCCGACTGCTGATACGCGTTCGTGAAGTTGTCGAAGCTCAGCTTGTCGGGCCAGGAGACATAGCCCTTCTCGCTGGTCTCCGCGTACGGCCGCATCGCCGAGTACAGCGCCCACAGCAGCGGTGCGAGCCAGGCCAGCGCCGCGCCCGCGAGGAAGAGGTGCAGCAGGACGCGGGCGGGGCGCACGGGCGTACGGACCTTGGTCATGACGGTGGTGCTCATGCGCGCCGCTCCTTCCGGAAGGTGGCCACCAGGTAGGGAATGATCACGACGAGGGAGATCAGCAGCAGGACGACCGCGATGGCGGAGCCGTATCCGATGCGGCTGGACTCGCCGATGATGTTGTTGGTGACCAGGATCGAGAGCAGCTCGGTGCCCTCGGCGCCCTTGTTGAAGACGAAGACCAGGTCGAAGGCGCGCAGGGCCTCGATGATGGTGACGACCAGGACGACGGTGTTGGTCGGGCGCAGGGTGGGGAAGATGACGTTCTTGAACGTCTGCCACTCGTTCGCGCCGTCGAGCGCGGAGGCCTCCCGCAGCGAGGGGTCGACGCCCTTCAGGCCGGCCAGGTACAGGATCATCATGTAGCCGGTGTGGCGCCAGGACGCGGCGATGAGGATGGCCCAGAGGTTGAGGTCGGGGTCGCCGATCCAGTCGATGTACTTGCCGGGCTCGTTGGCCCCGATGACGCTGTTGATCAGGCCCGTGTCGGGGTTGTAGACGAGCTGCCAGACGAAGCCGATGACCGCCATGGAGAGCACGACGGGCAGGAAGAACGCCGTCTGGTAGACGCGGCTGAACCGGATCTTCTTGTCCAACTGCACGGCCAGAAACAGGCCGAGTGGCGTGGGGATCGCGATCAGGACGACGAACCAGATCACGTTGTGCTCGAGGGCGGGCCAGAACTGCGGGTTCTGCTCGAAGAGCTCCTTGAAGTTCTGGAGCCCGACCCACTGGATCGAGTCGAAGCCGATGCCGTCCCAGGTGGTGAAGGCGAGGGCGATGGAGGCCAGGGCGGTGACCCAGACGAGGGCGACGTGCAGGATCGTCGGCACGCCGGCCATGAAGCCGAGCGTGATCCGGTCGCGGCGGGTCAGCAGGCGCTGGTGGCCGTGTGGAACCCGCCTCTTCGGCGTCGCGGCGCCCGGAGGCGGCACCGTGGCCGCCTCCGGGATCTTCGTGGTCGTTTCGGAGCTCATGGTGTCGGTGTTCATCCGCTTCAGAAGGGGGGTCGGGCTCAGCCGGACGCGAAGATCGTCTTCTTCTGGCGCTCGATCGAGGACAGCAGGCTGTCGATCCCCTTGGGGTCACGGATGAACTTCTGCAGCGCGGGCTGCATCACCGTGGAAGTGAAGTCCGGCCGGCTGTCACGGTCCATGAACTGGGTGAGATGCTTCGCCTGAGTGATCATCTCGTAGCCCTTCTTCTGGAGGGCGCTGTAACCGGAGGTGTCGGCCTTCGAGGAGGCGGCGATAAGGCTCGGGTCGGCCTTCAGGTAGATCTCCTCGGCCTGGGCGGTGCCCAGGAATTCGAGCAGCTTGACGGAACCGGCGTGGTTCTTGGGCTTCTTGCTGAGCATGATGCCGTCGGTCGGCGCCTCCACGGTGTCCTGACCGTACGCCGGGTCGATCTCGGGGAAGGCGAAGAAGTCGAGGTCGTCCAGGTCCGCCTTGTCGGTGAACTGCTGGGCCACGAACATGCCGAGCATATACATGCCGGCCTTCTTCGCCACCAGCGTCTGGGCGGCGTCCTGCCAGGTACGGCCGACCGCGCCCTCCTGGTGGTAGGGCAGGGTCTCGGCCCAGGTGTCGAAGACCTTGCGGACCTTCGCGTCGGTCCACGAAGCCTTGCCCGCCATCAACTCGACGTGGAAGTCGTAGCCGTTGAGACGGAAGTTGATCTGGTCGAAGGAGCCCATCGCCGGCCAGGCGTCCTTGTCGCCGTACGCGATGGGGACGAGGCCGTCCTTCTTCATCCGCTTGCAGAGAGCAACGTACGCGTCCCACGTGGTGGGGACCTCGTAGCCGTACTTCTGGAAGACGCTCTTGCGGTAGAAGACCGCCCACGGGGACGTGGTGAGGGGCACCAGGTAGTACTTGCCGTCCTGACCCTTGCTCAGGTCATGCATGGCACTGGGGAAGTTGCCCCCGATCGTCTTCCACACGTCGTCGATCGGGGAGGCGAGCCCCTTGGCCGCGAAGAACTGCATCCGGTAGCCGGCGAACCACTGGAACACGTCGTCCGGCGTGCCCTGCAGGTAGGTGTTGATTTGCTCCTGGAACGTGTTGTGGTCCTTGGTGTTGATGTCGACCGCGATCCCGGACTGCTTCGTGAAGGCCGCGTAGACGTCGGCGTACCCCTTCTTCGGTACGGCGTCGGACGCGTTGGATCCCACGGTGACGGTCTTGGGGTCCGACGAGGCGGAACTGCCGGCGCAGGCACTCAGCAGGGGGATGCCGGCACCCAGTACCGCGGCTCCGCCGAGCCCGCGGAGCACGGTGCGGCGGCTGGTGGCAGGCATGGCCTGACCAAGGGATGAATGGTGCATTTCGACTCCTGACAGGGCTGGCGGTACCCAGACTTGGCGCGTCAGTCGGAAGAGGGGTGGCGGAGAGGCAGCCGCTGAGTGACCAGAATCAAACACGATCAAACAAACACGATCGGTGGACGCCAGGAAGCGTGAACGCTCCGTGTCCTCGCTGTCAAGGCTCCGCGTCCGGCAATTCGTGATGGATCAGGTTCGGTCAGGAGCCCGACGTGCGGGCAACCGGAGTGGACGGACAGTACTGGCATGGCTGCCCGTCGAGTCGTCCCGTACGGAGTAGTAGGCGTTTGAGCTGCAGAAATGCATGCCGGGCGCGCTTCATCGGGCACTTGCGGCAGCCCCCTCCACCCGGCCGTGGGCCCCGGTGTCCGCTCACACCAGAGGCAAGTGGCATTGCGGGAACTCTTGACGCGGGCTCGGCGGATGCGTACACATTGACCGCGCGGTCTGACCGCGCGGTCACGTAATTGACCTCGTTCGATGGAGAACACACGGCCAGGGGAGACTTCATGACAACAGGGGTGGAGCGCGGTGCCGGCTCCTCCGCGCCGCGCAGTGAGGACGTGGCCAGGCTGGCCGGCGTCTCACGCAAGACGGTCT
Organism: Streptomyces cyaneus; assembly: GCF_004028635.1. Lineage (GTDB taxonomy): Bacteria > Actinomycetota > Actinomycetes > Streptomycetales > Streptomycetaceae > Streptomyces > Streptomyces cyaneus. The sequence continues at coordinate 90,682 of NZ_RQJW01000004.1, forward strand.
CCCGGGTCCTCAACAACGAGCCGTACGTCTCCGACGAGTCCCGACGGCGCGTCCTGGCGGCCGCCGAGGAACTCGGCTACCGGCTGAACCACGCCGCCAGGGCACTGGCCTCCGGCCGTACCCGCTCCATCGGTGTGGTCGCTCTGGGAACAGCCGGGTATGGAACCGCCTCCCTGCTCGTGGGCATCGAACAAGCCGTACGGGACGCCGGTTACGCGCTTCGCGTGGTCAACACACCGGACGGCAACCCGGAAAGCATCGCCGGCGCGCTGGAATCGCTCCTGGATCAGGGCGTGGACGGCATCGTCGTCTCCGAACCCATTGTCGAAGGTGAAGTCCCGCTCGGCGTCGACGTGCCGGTCCTTTTCCTCGGAGCCCCACCCGCCTTCACTGCCGCCCGGACACTGACCGTCGGCGTGGGCGCCCATCAGCTGGCGCGCGCGGCCACCGAACACCTCCTGGACCTGGGGCATTCGACCGTTCATCACCTTGCCGGGCCGCGGCGGTGGTACGCCACCAAGGACCGCATCGAGGGATGGCGGGCGGCGCTCGCGGCCCGGGACGCGCATGAACCGCCGGTGCTGAACGGCGACTGGTCGGCGGCTTCCGGGTACGCCGCGGGGCGCGCGCTGGCCTCGGACCGCTCGGTGACCGCGGTGTTCGCTGCGGGCGACGAGATGGCCATCGGCCTGATCCATGCCCTGCGGGAGGCCGGGTGCCGGGTGCCGGAGGACGTCAGTGTCGTCGGTTTCGACGGAAACCCGGTCTTCGCCTACGTGTCTCCTCCCCTGACCACCGTCCGCCAGCCTTTCGAGGCCGCGTCAAGCGAAGGAATCCGGCTACTCCTGCACGCCATCGAGAAGCCCGAAACCGCTCTGCCGCCGGCGAACGACCCGCCCGTCGAACTGATCGTCCGCGGCTCGACCGCGCCTCCGCCCTCCCGCTGACCCCACCCTCTGGTTTCACTGCTCCGGCGCACCCAAACGCCGGGGCACCCCACCTATGCCATTCCGCGCCTGTCGCGCCGCGTTCCCTGCGCTCGCGAGCCGCGCCCGGCAGCGGCGCCCGACGGTCCCCCCGGGCGTCGCGCCCAACGAACTCCGCCGCGTCACTCTGAGCCGTTCCGAGCCGGCGGACACCGAAACACCCTTCCCTTTCCCCCTGGGAGCCGCAATGTCCCCGTCGCAGACAGGCGCCAGACCCGGCGCCGCTCCGCGTTCCCGTCCCACCTCCTTCTTGGCCCTGGCCTTCATCCTGCTCGTCACGGTGATGACCATGGTCCTGCCCGCCGGCCGGGCGGACGCCCTGGCCCGCCCCTCGCAGACGATGTACACCCCGCCGTCGGGCGCGCCCTCGCCCGGGTCGCTCTACCCGCGGGGGCTGCGTCTGCAGCACAACGGCTCATCCAACGGCACCATCCTCGCGACGTTCGAGCAGTACACCTCGGGCAGACCGGTCTTCCCGATCTACCGCAGCACGGACAACGGCGACTCCTGGTCGAAGATCTCCGAGGTCGCCGACACGCAGAACGGCTGGGGCATGCGCTGGCAGCCCGAGCTGTTCGAACTGCCCACTGCGGTGGGCGGCTTCCCGGCGGGCACCATCCTGGCCGCCGGAGCCTCGGTCCCTGCCGACCGCTCCGCCATCAAGATCGATGTCTACGCCAGCACCGACCGCGGACAGACCTGGACGTTCGTCAGCAACATCGCCACCGGCGGCCCGGCATACGACCAGAGCGGCAACGGCAACACCCCCGTATGGGAGCCCTTCTTCCTCTACGCCAACGGCAAGCTGATCGTCTACTACTCCGACCAGCGCGACCTCGACCACGGCCAAAAGCTCGTGCACCAGGTCACCACGGACCTGCGCACCTGGGGTCCGGTCGTGGACGACGTGGCGATGCCCACCTTCAGCCACCGCCCGGGGATGCCCACCGTCGCGAAGCTGCCCAACGGCAACTACATCATGACGTACGAGTACGGCGGCTCGCCCTCGGGCAACTTCGCCGTCTACTACAAGATCTCCTCCGACCCGGAGGCGTTCGACTCCGTCACGGGCATTCCCCTGCGGTCGACGGACGGCGCGGTCCCCACCAGCACCCCGTACGTCACATGGCTACCGACCGGCGGTCCGAACGGCACGCTTGTCGTCGGCGCCTACAGCACCAGCGACCTGTTCCTCAACACCCAGAACGGCGCCGCGAACACCTGGACGCGTATCAGCTCCAACGTCGCCAACGGCTACAGCCGCGGCATGGTGCCCCTGTCCGACGGCCACAGCCTGCTCGTGCTCAGTGGCGGTAACGGAGGCCCCGACCTCTCCAACTCCGTCACCTACAGCACCATCGACCTGGGCGGCGGCATCTCGGACGGTGCGACCTACACCCTGTCCAACGCGGGCAGCGACCTGAAGCTCACCATCGCCGGCGGTTCCACCACCAACGGCACCACCGCGACCCAGCAGAGCACCACCAACGCCACCGATCAGCAGTGGCGCTTCGTGCGGCAGCCGTCCGGCTACTTCAAGATCTTCAACGTCGCCAGTGGCAAGGTCCTCGGTGTGGAGAGTCAGTCCACCGCCGACGGCGCCAGGATCCTGCAGTGGGACGACAATGGCACCTTGGACCACGAGTGGGCCGTCGCCCCGCACCAGGCCGGCGGGTACACCATCACCAACCGTGTGACCGGCAAGTACCTGGAGATCCCGAACGCCTCCACCGCGGCCGGCACCGCCGCCGTCCAGTGGAGCGGCACCAGTTGCGCCTGCCAGCGCTGGAACCTCACCCAGACCGCTCTGCCGCCGTTGGGCACCGGGCAGTACGTCCTCGTCAACAAGAACAGCGGGAAGTACCTGGACATCCCGCAGGGCTCGACCGCCACCGGTACGGCCGCGAACCAGTGGCAGAACTCGGCCTGTTTCTGCCAGCTGTTCACCTTCCAGTCCGCCGGCGGCGGAGCCTGGACCATCAGGAACGTCAACAGCAACCTCAATCTGGACATCCGTAACGGCTCCACCGCCGCCGGAGCCGCCGTCGTCCAGAACACGCCGTCCGCCGCGAACTCGCAGAAGTGGACCCTCACCGACGCGGGCAACGGCTATTACGAACTCAAGAACGTGGGCAGCGGCTTCAACGCCTCCGTCGCCCAGTCCTCCACCAGCAACGGCGCGGCAGTCGTGCAGTGGAACGACCTGAACATCGACGACCAACTCTGGAAGATCGTCCGCATCAACTGAGTGGCCGTCCGAAGAAGGACGTGTCAGGCGGTCGTGCCGGTCACCAAGTCCCCGGACTTGGTGACCTGGTACGTCACCGTGGCGCCGCTCCACAAGTGGAAGGTGAGGGTTGAGGTCGCCGCGACCCAGGCGGCACACCCGCCCACGACCCGGCGTTCGCGTTCCGAAGTCCCCGGTTTCCTCGGCATGACCGTCGAATGCTGGACCTCGTCCTCGTTCAGAGTTCCGAGCGCCGTTGCTGTCGCCCGACTGGGCGAGCCTGCTCCGCTGTGCCGGCCGTCCCTCCGTGATCGGTACGGTGGTGCCGGGACGACGAGAGGGGCGGCGCGGCCGTGGGTGAGGAAACGGGGATCGGGACGGCGAAGGATGCCGCCGACCATGAGCTGATCCTGGCGTTCGGGCGGTTGCAGGGGGCGGCGAACCGGCTGGAGTACATCCTCGGCCGGGCCCTTGAGGTGGAGTGCGGCATCAGCCATCTGGTCTTCGAGGTGCTGCTGATCCTCGGACGGGCGGGCGAGCCCGGGTTGTCCATGCGGGCCATCGCCCAGGAACAGGTCCTCACGACCGGCGGCGCCACCCGGCTGGTGGATCGCATGGAGACGGCTGGTCTCGTGACGCGCGCGGAGTCCCCCGACGACCGGCGTGGGAAGCTGGTGCGCCTGACCCCGCTGGGCGAGGAGACCGCCGTACGCGCTGCCAGGGTGCACCTGGAGAACATCAGGCGGTACTTCGTGGAGCCCCTCCCGGCGGCGGACCGCGAGCGGTTCGCGGAGGATCTGCGCATCCTCAGCCACACAGCCCGGGACGTACTGCCTCGACTTCCCTGAACCGCGGACCGGCGCCAGCGCGGGTCTGATGGCGTTGGTCGCACTCCTGTGTCCCAGTTCACACAGGTCGAGAAATATCTGATGAGTCAGCTACTGTTTGGTCAGGTGAATCGCTCGCAGTCGGCGGGCGCCCTTCTCTGCCGAGGTCCTCGATGAAGCTCGTCTACGTCTTCGACGCCTATTGCGGCTGGTCGCACGGATTCACCGCGACTCTGCGCGAGATCACCTCGCGCCATCCCGACCTGCCGGTCGAGGTGGTCTCCGGCGGTCTGTTCACCGGGCCGCGCCGGGTGCCGATCCGTGAGTTCGGGTACGTCCAGGGCGCGAACGCCAAGATCGCCGAGTTGACCGGTGCCACATTCGGCCAGGCGTACGAGGAGTTGATCGCCGACGGCTCGTTCGTGATGGACTCCGAGGCCGCCGCCCGCGGTGTCGCGGCACTGCGCCAGGTGGCCCCCGACCGTGCGGCGGAGCTGGCTGCGGCCTTGCAGCACGCCTTCTACGTCGACGGACTGAGCCTGTCGGAGGCGGCCACCTACCGGACGGTCGCCCAGGCGGCCGGGCTCGACTCCGATGCCGTCGTCGCCGCCTTCGAAGCGCCCGAGGCGCAGACCGCGGCCCGCGACGACCTCCGCCGCGCGGCCCAGCTCGGGGTCACCGGGTTCCCCACCCTGATGGCCGTCGACGGCGACTCCGTCACCCCGCTCGCCTACGGCCACGCCACCGCCGACGAGGCCGACGAACGCCTCGCCGCTCACTGAGCTTTCCCCGTCCCCACCCCATCCCTTGCGAAAAGGAGCGCCTGGCATGAGCACTCTCGACTTCAAGGTCCTCGACCTGGACTTCCCGGCCGGCAGCAAGAACAAGACCGCCACCCTCGTCACGGGTGAGAACGAGGCGCTGCTGGTGGACGCCGGCTTCACCCGCGCCGACGGCCACCGTCTGGCCGCCGAGATCCTCGACTCGGGCAAGAAGCTGACCACCGTGTTCGTCAGCCACGGCGACCCCGACTTCTACTTCGGCGCAGAGATCCTTGCCGACGCCTTCCCCGAGGCGAAGTTCGTCGCCACGCCGATCGTCATCGAGCACATCAAGCATTCCTACGAGGGCAAGCTGAAGGCCTGGGCGGCGCTCGGCCCGAACCTCCCCACCCGCCTGGTCGACCTTGAGCCGCTGACCGGCGACCTCACCCTGGAGGGCCACCGCTTCGAGCTCAAGGGTGGCTCCGAGGAACTGTCCGACCGGCACTACCTGTGGCAGGCCGAGTCCCGCGCCGTCCTCGGCGGTGTCCTGCTCTTCCAGCAGGAGCACGTCTGGGTCGCCGACACCGCCACCCCCGCTTCCCGTGCCGCCTGGATCAAGCTGCTGGACGAGATGGCCGCCCTCGCCCCGGAGCTGGTCGTCCCCGGCCACCGCCTGCCCGGCACCGCGGCCGACGTCTCCGCCATCACCGCCACGCGTGACTATCTCGTCGCTTTCGAGGAGGAGCTCGGCAAGGCGGCCGACGGCGCCGCGCTGACTGAGGCGCTCGTCCAGCGCTACCCGGACAACGGCATGCTGATCGCCGCGCAGATCGGGGCGAAGGTCGCCAAGGGCGAGATGAAGTGGGGCTGAGCATGAGCGAGTTCGCCACTTCTACGGCCCCCGCCGACGTCGTACGCCGCCAGTACCTGGCCTCGGCCGCGGGCGACCTGGAGGCCCTGCGCGCCACTCTCGCGCCCGACGTGGAGTGGACCGAGATGGCCGGCTTCCCGCTCGCCGGCACCTACCGCACCCCCGACGGCGTCACGTCGAACGTGATGGAGAAGCTCGGCCAGGACTGGGACGGCTGGGCAGCCCACGACGACACCTATGTCGTCGACGGCGAGAACATCGTCGTCCTCGCCCGCTACACCGCGACCAACAAGGCCACCGGCAAGCCGATCGACGTCCGCGTCGCCCACCACTTCGTCGTACGCGGCGGCCTGATCGTGCGGTTCGAGCAGTTCGTCGACACCGCCCTCGTCCGAGACGCCATGACGGACTGACGCGTTCCGTACCACCGCACGGCAGGAGATCCTCATGTCCGCTGACGACAACAAGGCGCTGGAGATCGCCTTCTATTAAGTCCACTGGCTGCGCGGGCAGTTCCCCGAGTGCGCCTGGACATCAAGCGCGCGATCGCCGAAGGGGACCTGGTGGTCCACCCACAGCAACCAGCACCTGAGCCCGGCGACCGCGGAATGGCCGTCGCGGACTTCTGGCGCGTCGCCGACGGGAAGATCATCGAGCACTGGGACGTGATCCAGGAGGTGCCGGAGAAGAGCGTCAACCACAACACCATGTTCTGAGGTCCGCGGCGGCATCCGCGCCGGATCTTCGACCCCCTGCGGGAACGGTTCAACGCCCGCGGTATACCCTCCCGCGCGGTGCAGTTGCCCCCCAGTAACCCGGACAGCGCCGCGACATGAGAACTGACCGAGGACGTCGCGACCGTACGCGTCGAGATCGACTCCGTCGACGGGCCCGTCGTTCTGGCCGCCCACTCCAACGGCGGCGTCCCCGGGACCTGGGCCGCCGCCGATTGCGGCCAGGTCACCGAACTCGTCCACATCGCCGCCTTCGCGCTGGAACCGGGCGTCTCCATGATGAAGTGGATCGGCGGAGACTTCCCGCCCACCTGGATCCACTCGCCCGACGGCATGGGGCGTCTGTGCACCCAGATCGCCATCATCTGCGTGCGGGCGGAGCGGGGCGGTCATCCGTTTTCGGCAGACGTCCGCCTCGGCGCGAACGCGTGCTGCTGGCCGAGGCCGTCACTCTAGGCGGTGCCCGGGCCGGTGCGTGACAGGCGGACCATGGCGCGGTAGAGAGCCCTGGGCTTTGGGGCTTCGGGCACTGTGGGAAGCGGTGCGCCGGGGGCGGCGTAGGAGCGGAGCATGTGGCCGACGAGGCGGCGCCAGGTGTCGGGGGCGTCCTCGCCGGCGGCGGCGAGGACGCCGGCGTTGGCCATCTGCAGGATGACGAGGTCCTCCGGGACGAAGTCCTCGCGGAGGTGTCCGCTGCTCTTGGCGCGGGCGATGAGTTCGAGGAATCCGTTGTACGACTCGGTGCGGCGGGCTTCCAGTGCCTTGGCCGTGGGGAAGGTCATGGTCAGGACGTCGGCGAAGCCGCGGTCGGCGGCCTGCATGGCGCAGACGGCGTGGATGTAGCCGGTGAAGCCGTGCCAGGGGTCGGGGTCGGCGAGTGCCTCGGCGACGGCGCCGGCGTAGGCGTCCATGCGGTCGGCGAAGACCGCGTTGATCAGCTCCTCCCGGGTGGCGAAGCGGCGGCTGAGCGTGGCTTTGCCGACACCTGCCTCGCGGGCGACCGAGGTCATCGAGACGCCGAGCCCTTCGGCGGCGAAGAGACGGCGGGCGGCGGCAAGGATGCGGTCGCGGTTGCGTTCGGCGTCAGCGCGCAGTCCCGTGCCGGGCTGCTGGCACGGCGTCTGGTCGGAAGACGGGGAGGTCATGCCCCCACTCTACCCAAGTGGAACGGGCGGCCCGTTTCCGTTGTACGGTGGGCTACAGTGAAAGTGGGCCGCCCGGCCCACTTAGTCCAAAGGGTGTAGTCATGCGCGCTGTAACGCTCGAATCCGTCCCCTCGGCCCCGGCCGTGACCGAGGCGGACACTCCTCGCCCGGAGGCCGGGGAATTGCTGGTCAAGGTGGCCGCCGCCTCACTGAACGGCTTCGACGTCGCCGTCGCGGCCGGCTACATGCAGGGGATGATGGAGCACCGCTTCCCGCTGGTGCTGGGCCAGGACTTCGCAGGCACCGTCGAGGCGCTCGGTGAGGGCGTGGAGGGCTTCGCGGTCGGCGACGCGGTCTTCGGTGTGGTGCTGAAGCCGTTCCTGGGCGCCGGGTCGCTGGCTGAGTACGTCACCGTGCCCGCTGGACACGGAGTCGCCCGCGTCCCCGCGGGCCTGAAGGCGGAGGATGCGGGCGCGCTGGGCGTGGCCGGGGCCACCGCCCTGGTGAGCCTGGACGCGGTTGCCCCGGCCGAGGGCGGGACGCTGCTGATCTCGGGAGCCTCCGGCGGGGTGGGCGCTCTGGCGGTGCAGCTCGCCCCAGCCCGCGGCGCGAAGGTGATCGCGACCGCCCGCCCCGGCACGCAGACCGACTTCGTCACCGGCCTGACCGACGCGGAGGTCCACGTGGTCGACTTCACCGGTGACCTTCAGGGGCAGGTCCGTGCGATCGCCCCGGAGGGCGTGGACGCGGTGCTGCACCTGGCGGGCGACGGCGCGGCGCTGGCCGCTCTGCTGCGGCCCGGCGGACAACTCGCCTCCACCACCGGCCTGACCCAGGACGACGTCAAGGGGCGCGACGTCACCGTCCACACGATCATGGCCAACCCCGACGCCCGGATCCTGACCTCCCTGGCCGAGCAGGTCGCCTCCGGTGCCCTGCGCGTGCCGGTCACCGCCACCTACCCGCTGGAGCAGGCCACGCAGGCGTTCACCGCTTTCAGCTCCGGCACCCAGGGCAAGATCGCCGTCTCCTGCTCCTGACATTCATCACTTCACGGAAAGAGTTCTGATCGTGCCCACTATTGCCATCATCGGCGCCGGCCCCGGTATGGGCCTGGCCATCGCGCGCACCTTCGGCAGCCGCGGCTTCGACGTCGCCCTGATCTCCCGCACCAAGGAGAAGCTTCAGACGCTGGTCGGGCGGCTCGGCCAGGAAGGCATCACCGCCGAGGCGTTCACCGCCGACGTCCTGGACCGGCCCTCCCTGACCGCCGCCCTGGACGCCGTGAAGGCCCGCTTCGGCAGCATCGACGTACTGGAGTACTCGCCGGCCCCGCACTCCCCGGTGGCCGGCCTCACCATGGTCGCCCCCTCGGAGGCGACGGTGGACGACCTGCAGCCGCAGATCGAGTACGTCTTCTACGGCGCCGTCACCGCCGCCCAGGCGGTCCTGCCCGCGATGAGGGAGGCGGGCGCCGGCACCCTGCTGTTCACCACCGGCGGTGGCTCGGTGGACCCCATTCCCATGCTCGGCAACGTCAACGCCGCCGCGGCAGCTCTGCGCAACTGGGTCATCAACCTGGACAAGGAGCTGGCCGGCAGCGGCGTGCACGCCGCGCACGTGGCGATCAACGTCTGGATCGGTGACGGCGGACCGGAGGGCATCCCGACGGCCACGCCCGAGCAGATCGCCCCCCTGTACTGGGACCTGCACGAAGACCGCGACCGCTCCGAGGCCGTCTTCAACGCCTGACCGGCTGGTCCACCCCGCTCCCGGGAAGGAGCATCCGCCCCCTCCCTACCCTGTCCCCTTCCCCGTAAGGAATGAGTACGTGAACGTCTTCTTGTGGATCGTGCAGGCCGTGCTGGCCGCCATGTTCGCCATGGCCGGCGTCATGAAGTCCACCCAGCCCAAGGACAAGCTGGCCGGACAGCTGCCCTGGACGGCCGACTTCTCCCAGGGCACCGTCCGCCTCATCGGCATCGTGGAGTTCGCCGCCGCGCTCGGACTGATCCTGCCTGCGGCCACCGACATAGCCCCCGTGCTGACCCCGCTGGCCGCGACCGGCCTGATCGTGGTGATGGTGCTGGCCGCGATCACCCACGCCCGCCGCAAGGAACCCAGCGCGATCGCCTTCAACGCCGTCCTGCTGATCCTGGCCGCCCTGGTGGCCTGGGGCCGCTTCGGGCCGTACAGCTTCTGACCCTCTCCGTCTTACCTCAACCTTCTGACCGCCACCGCGAGGAACCCCTGATGCGTGTCACCGTCTTCGGCGCGACCGGCGGCATCGGCCGCCTGGTCGTCCAGCAGCTCCTGGACGGCGGCCGCCAGGTCACCGCCCTGGTCCGCACCCCCGCCAAGCTCGCCCTGAACCACTCCCATCTCACGGTCGTCACCGGGCAGTTGTCCGACCGCGATGCCGTCGAGCAGGCCGTCAGTGGTGCCGACGCGGTGATCAGTGCGCTTGGCCCGTCCTTGAAGCGGTTCACGACCGGCACCCAGGTGACCGACGGCACCCGCACCATCGTGCAGGCCATGCAGGCGCAGAAGGTGGACCGGTTCATCGGCCTGGCCACGCCCTCACTGGCCGATCCGCGCGACAGGCCCCACTGGAAGCACAAGGTGCTGCCCGTCATGGCCGGGTTGATGTTCCCCAACGCGCTGGCCGAGCTGAAGGGCATGACCGAGGCCGTCACCGGCTCCGATCTCGACTACACCATCGCCCGCATCACCAACCCGACGAACAAGCCCGCCACCGGCCGCATCCGCTCCGGATTCCTCGGCCACGACAAGGTCGCCTCCGCCATGACCCGCGCCGACATCGCCGCTTTCCTCGTCTCCCAGCTCACCGACACCCGCTACCGGCGGGCCATGCCCGTCATCAGCAACTGAGGCCAGGAACCCGACATGACCTTCGAACTCGGCGTCTACTCCTTCGGTAACACCCCGCGCCTGCCAGACGGCAGCCGCGGCCCCACCGCCCAGGCCCTGCGCGATGTGCTGGAGGCCATCAAGCTCGCCGACGAGGTGGGTCTGGACTTCTTCGGGGTGGGCGAGCACCACATGCGGGCGATGCCGCTGTCCTCGCCCACCTCGGTGGTCAACGCCGCCGCGGCCTCCACCAGCCGGATCAAGCTCAGCACCGCGGTGACCGTGCTGTCGACCGACGACCCGATCCGGGTGTTCCAGCAGCTCGCGACCGCCGCGTCCCTGGCTCCGGGACGCATCGAGTTGGTCGCCGGACGCGGTTCGTCGACGATCACGTTCCCGCTGTTCGACTACGAAGAGCGCGACTACGACATGCTGTACGCCTCCAAACTGGACCTGCTGATGGCGGTCAACGCCGGCGAGAGCGTCACCTGGCGCGGCCCGCACCGCAGGCGGCCGCTGCAGGACGTCACCGTCTTTCCCCGCCCCGAGGAGCCGCTGAAGATCTGGCTGGGCACCGGCGGCAGCCCGGATTCGGTGTCCCGTGCCGTGGAGTTGGGGCTGCCGATGTTCCTCGGCATCCTCGGTGGCACCCCCGAGCACTGGGCGCGCTACGGGCACGCCTACCGCGCCGCCTGGGCCCAGGCCGGTCACCCCACAGAGCGGGCCGACATCGCGGTCGCCGTGCACGGGTTCGTCGCCGACACCGGCGACAAGGCCCGGTCGACCTACCTGGACCACGAGCACCGCATGATGGCCGAGGGCATGGCCGAACTGGGCCGCCCCGCCCCCTCCCGCGCCGCGAACTACGGCCCCGACGGCATGGTCTTCGTCGGCAGCCCCGACGAGATCGCCGACCGCATCCTCCACCTGCACGGACTCCTCGGCCACACCCGCCAGATCCTGCAGATGGACGTCGGCGGTATGCCGCAGCGCGACTTCCTGCGCGCCATCGAACTGCTCGGCACGAAGGTGCTCCCCCTGATACGCGCCGCCCACTGAACCTCCGGCCAAGGAGCCCGCGAATGCCGCCTGACCATCTGATGATGCGCGCAGTCCAGTACGACCGATACGGAGGCCCCGAAGTGCTCTCCGTCCATACCGTCCCACGTCCGTCCCCCGGGCTGGGCCAGGTGCTCATTCGGGTCCACGCGTCCAGCGCCACCTGGTCGAAACGAGGACCCGCTCCGGCGCGATGCGTCTGATGACTGGGCGACGCTTCCCCACGGGAACGATGAAGCGCAGGGTCGCGGGGGTGCTGGTCGCGGGTGGACTCTCCATGGCAACTCTGCTGGGCGCCAGCGGAGCTGCCGGTGCGGCCGGCTCCTTCTCGGTGACCGGTAGCGGACCGACGCCGCAGGCGGCGAACGACGCTGCGGCGGCGACCGCGAGCGCTGCCTGTGGCGGCCGCTACGTCTACGACAGCCAGGGCAGCCTCGTCGGGAACTCGGGCGGAACCTGGTGGACCGCCACCATGTGGATCGAGTGCATCTGACACCGGGTAACCGCCGTCAGGCAGGCGGATGAACCCCTGACCCGAACAGGGCTCTACGACGAAGGTAATGGGCATCCCCACCCGCCGAAGGGCTGGTGGGGATGCGAGACGTCGTTATACGGCCCGGAATCCTTCGGGCCCGATCCGTACGGGGCCTGTCGGGGGTCAGGCGCCCGGGTGCAGGCCGGGCCACCCGGGTGTCGGGTCGCCCTTGACCTCGCCGAAGTAGAGGGCGAAGGTCTGCTTCAGTCGCTCGACCTCGGCCCGGTCCTCCATGAAGCGAGGGAACCCGTCCACGTTGGCGTTCGGGTACTCCCAGATCGGCTTCAGGCCGGTGGGCGGCGCGATGTCCGTGCGCACCGACCAGCTGTTGGAGGTCTGGCGCTCGGTGGACAGCTGCCAGTTGAGGTAGAGCTTGGCCGCTGTGGGGTGGGCGGCCTGTTTGAGGATCGCGATCCGCTGCCCCCATGCCATGAATGGGTGTCCGTCGGTCATCATCCAGCGGTTCGGGCTGGTGGCGAGCGGGTTGCCACCGGCGCCGACGCCGATGATCTTCTCCTTGCTGGTGACTGCGGTGCCGGGGGAGAAGGAGCCGCGGGCGAACTGCGGTTGCTGGGCGGCGAAGTCGGCCATCCAATCCCAACCGTAGGTCTCCGCGTAGAGGGCGAAGAGGTAGAGCACCGCGTCGTCGTCGTGCGGGTAGGAGGAGGCGATGGCGCCCTTCCAACGCGGGTCGACCAGGTCCAGCGGCGTCTGCGGCGCGTCGGCCCCGGCCGCCGCCACGTCGTACAGGTAGCTGAAGGCGATGACCATGCCGGCCACCCAGGCACCGTCCGGGTCCCGGAACTTCTTGTGGAGCTTGCTGAAGCCGGCGGGCTTGTAGTGCAGCAGCCGTCCCTGGCGCTTCCAGCGGGTGAAGTCGTGCAGCGTCTGCAACTGAACCACGTCGGGGACCAGGGTGTCGGTCGCGAACTGGTTGTCCACGCGGACGTCGTGGTACTTGCTGTAGTCCACGATGAGGTTGAGGTCGATCTGCGGGAACCGCTGGCGGAACGCGGTCCGGGCGCCGGCGCCGCTGCCGGAGTTGGCGAGGTCGCCGCCCGCGTAGATCACGAGCTTGCCGCCTTCGGCGATGGCGGCCTGGTACAGCTCGTCGAGGCTCCTGGTCTCCTCGGCGCCGGCGCCGCGTGCGGCTGTGGCCGGGGCGGCCGCGGCGGGGGTCGCGGTGGCGCCGAGCGCGCCGAGTCCGAGTGCGGCGCCCGCTCCGGTGGCGAGGAGATGCCGTCGACTGGGGAGGCTGGTCACTGGGGTAACCCTTTCTGCGTGGGGGCAGGGATGTTCCCGGAGTACGGGCGGCGGACCGCCTCGGCCGGGACAGCGGGAGTGGAAACGGCGAAGCCGGTGTTCTGGTACGGCGTGCTCAACAGGCCCATATCAACCCCATGTCATCTCGCCCCGGCGTCCGTGGCCGTGGCTGACGAACACGGTGATGAGCTTCTTGCCGGGATTGAGGATCTTGGCGGCGAGCCGGCGGTGTTCGCGGGTGGGACCGGCGTTGACCAGCATCGCCTCCTGCTCGCCGGTGGCGAGGGTAGCGGTCTTGTTCATGCTGCCGACCGGAAAGTCCAGGCCGAGGACTGTGAGTTCGAGCGTGCTCATCAGGGCTCTTCGCTCTTCGGTCGAGAATGGGGCTCGCTGGGTGCGAGCGGTTCACCTGATGATATCTGACGAGTCAGGTGTTCTCGTGCTGGATGCGCGCGGTGTGATCCGAGTCGCATGGCCTGCTGTGTGGTCAGGGCAGTTGGCGTGGGCGCTGCGCCCCCATGCGTCGGGTGGGATCGGATCGGCGGGGCGACGGAGACGCCGCGGTCGGGCTCGGCGCACCGTACGCCGCCGGATGGCCGCATCCAATGTCCCAGGTCAGTCGGACGGCAGCAGTCGCCTCATCAACGCCTCCTCCGGTGCACCGCCGACGCCGCGCGGCCGGTGGTGGCCGAGGTCAGTCCATGGGCTAGCGGGCCATCATCACGGCGAATTGACGGTACGTCAGGCAATAGCGGACGCGCGCGCCTGTCGCTCCCGTCAGTGCTGCCCGCCCCTCGCTCGGGCGGAGACGGTCGACGATGGATGACCTCCAGCCGACCTCGGCGAAGGACTCCTCCTCGCGGCCGGACGCGGCGAGGAGGCCGGAATACACCGGCAGCGTCACCGCCAGGCCTGTCATCGCGCGCCGGGAACTGCGGCTGCGAAGGTCACAGGCGGCTACGCAACTCACCGGGTCCCTCTGGCATCGCGCGCCACGCTCCTCAGGCGCTGCGTCCTGGCTGCGTCCCACAGCGGCATGACGCGCGCGGTCTTCTGCTTTGTCCTGTTCGGCGACGCGGATGCGCCGTTCCGAGGCGACATGGACTGGGTCACGGCAGCCTCCTGACCAGTCAGCGGCGCGTCACCCGGGGCGCGCGTCGACTGTCCTTTCTCATTGATCAAAATAAGTGGGAAGTCGGCTCCATTTACTCCTTCCCCTCAGTGTGGCGCGCGTCACCTGGTCGGCGGTGGGATCTGGCGTCGGGCCGGAGGTGAGGCAGCCCGGCACCTTGGCGACGTGGAGCCTGTGGCCGGTGTCGGTACTGATAGGCACGGCCTATACAGGGCATCGATTTTTGGTCGTGGACCCCCTGACATGTGAGCCGGTTCACTGTGGCGAAAGCTGGCGCGGACCGATCGGGCTCGGTGTCGCGCGATCAGGGAGGCTGCAATGACGCATACCCCGGGCAACGGACGAGCCGAGCAAGCCGCGCGTATCGCGGCGAAGCCGTGGTACCGGCAGTTGTACGTCCAGGTGCTGGTGGCGATCGTGATCGGCATCGTGCTGGGCTGGCAGTGGCCGGATCTGGCCACCGACATGGAGCCGATCGGCACGACGTTCATCACCGCCATGAAGATGCTGATCGGCCCGATCGTCTTCCTGACCATCATCGGCGGGATCGCCGGCGTCGCGGACCTGAAGAAGGTCGGCCGCACCGGCATCAAGGCGCTGACCTACTTCCAGGTCGGCACGATCGTCGCCCTGCTGACGGGCCTGGTGGCCATCAACCTCTTCCGGCTCGGCGACGGCGTGCACGCCGATCCGTCCACGCTGCAGACCTCGGGCGACGCGAGCCAGTACATCGAGACGGGCGAGCACCAGCACTGGTGGGAGTTCCTCACCGGCATCGTGCCGGACAGCTTCTTCGGCCCGTTCGTCGAGGGCAAGATCCTCCAGGTGATCTTCCTGGCCGTCGTCTTCGGCATCGCGATCAAGATGGTCGGCAGGACGGGCGAGCCGATCATCGCGGCCGTGGGACGCCTGACCGAGGTCGTCTTCAAGGTCCTGTCCTTCGTCATGAAGGCCGCCCCGCTGGGCGCCTTCGGCGCGATGTCCTACGCCATCGGAAAGTTCGGCCTCTCCACGCTGACCAGCCTCGGCTCGCTGATCCTCCTCTTCTACGTCACCTCCCTGCTGTTTGTGGTGGTCGTGCTCGGCGGGGTGCTCGCCCTGTACGTCCGGCTGAACATCTTCCAGCTCTTCCGCTACTTCAAGGAGGAGTTCTGGCTGATCCTCGGCACCTCGACCGCCGAGCCGGCGCTGCCCGGACTGATGCGCAAGCTGCAGTTCATGGGTGCGGAGCGGTCCACGGTCGGCCTGGTCGTGCCGACGGGCTACAGCTTCAACCTCGACGGCGCGGCGATCTACCTCTCGCTGGCCACCCTGTACATCGCCCAGGCCACCGACACTTCCCTCTCCGTCGGCCAGCAACTCGGGCTGCTGGCAGTGATGTTGCTGACGTCAAAGGGTGCGGCGGGGGTCGCTGGCGGCGGGTTCATCGCGCTCACCGCGACGCTGTCGACGGTCGGTTCCGTGCCCGCCGCGGGGATCATGCTCATCTTCGGCATCGACAAGTTCATGTCGGAGTGCCGGGCGCTCGTGAACTTCTTCGGCAATGCAGTGGCCACCTTGTTCGTTGCCAAGTGGGAGAACGGCCTGGACCTGGAGCGGGCGAGGGCGGTGCTGGCCGGCAAGGAGGGGGAGCCACCGCTCACCGCAGGGACCGATGCGGAGACCGAGGCGGAGGCCAAGCCCCGCGTCGAACTCGGCAAACAGCGCCCGGCCGTAGTGCACCCCGCCGAGGTCGCCCCCTGATGCCCGCCGTCCTGATCGCGCCGGACAAGTTCAAGGGCTCCCTCACCGCCGACGAGGCTGCCCGCGCTCTCGAACGCGGGCTACTGGAAGCCGCCCCCCGGATCCAGGTCGAGCGCCTCGCTCTGGCGGACGGGGGAGAGGGGAGCGTGGCCGCCGCCTGCGCAAGCCGGTTCAGCCCCGAGAAGATCACGGTGTCCGGGCCGACCGGCGGGCCTGCCACGGCCGAGGTCGCGGTGCACGGCCGTACCGTCCTCATCGAGGCGGCGGCCATCTGCGGACTCGGCATTCTGCCGGGCGGGCACAAGATGCCACTCACGGCCACGAGCCGGGGCGTCGGGCAGGCGATCCAGTACGCGCTGGCGGGCGAGGCGGACACGATCGTCCTCGCCCTGGGCGGGGTCGCGACCACGGACGGCGGCGCGGGCCTGCTGCAGTCCCTCGGCGCGATGCTGGCCCAGGAGGACGGCACGCCGATCGGTCCGGGCGGCGAAGGACTCGCCGATCTCCGCACGGTCGACCTCGCCGAGGCCCGCGCCGCACTCGCCGGGGTCGACCTCGTCCTGGCCACCGATGTGGACAACCCGCTTCTGGGGCCGACGGGCACGGCCGCCGTCTACGGTCCTCAGAAGGGGGCGAGCGCGGACGACGTACGGGAACTCGACTACGCGCTCGCCGGTTTCGTACGGCGACTGGAGGCGGCCGGGGTCACAGAGGCCGCAAGGCTTGCCGATGCCCCCGGGGCCGGGGCGGCCGGCGGGCTCGGGTACGCCGGGATGCTGCTGGGCGGGCGGGTGTGCTCCGGGGCCGACTACTTCCTCACTCTGCTCGGCGCCGATGAACTGCTCGCGAACGCCGACTTCGTGATCACCGGCGAGGGCAGCCTCGACGAACAGTCCCTGTCGGGCAAGCTGCCGGTCGCACTCGCGAGGCGGGCCCGGCGACTGGGCGTGGCGGTGCACGCGGTGGCCGGCCGCTGCACGCTGCCCGCGGACCGGACCGCCGCACACTTCCGCTCCGTCCAGGCCCTGACGGACCTGACCGACCAGGACTGCGCGAACGACAGCGCCCTGTCCGCGCGGCTGCTCGCCGAGTGCGGGCGGAGCCTCGCCGACCGCTGGATCGGACGCGGAGGAACGGAAACCGGCAGGTAGGCTCGCTCCGCCTGTCGTACCAGCACAGAGCGGGGAGGCGCCGTGGACGCCCGGCAACTGGAGTACTTCCTCGCCATCGTCGAGCACGGCGGTTTCAGCAAGGCCGCCGCCGCGCTCCACGTGGCCCAGCCGTCGCTGTCCCAGGCGATGGCGAACCTGGAGGCCGATCTCGGGGTGGCCCTCTTCCACCGGGTGGGGCGGGGCGTCATCCTGAGCGAGGCCGGACAGGAACTGCTGGAGCCGAGCCGGCGCGTGCTGCGGGACCTGGCCGCCGTACGGGACACCGCGGCCGCGCTCGCCGGGCTGCACGGCGGTACCGTCGAGGTCGCCACCATGCCCTCGCCCGGCATCGAGCCGCTGACGACCTTGATCCACCGTTTCGGCGAGTTGCATCCGTCGGTGACGGTGAGCACGCAGGCCGCCTTCACCCCGGACGAGGTCGTCTCCCTGGTCCGCAGCGGTGCCTGCGAACTGGGCCTGCTGGGCAGCGCCGCTCCCGTGCACCCGTCCGGGCTGGACGTCCTGCACGTCGAGGACCAGCCGTTCGTGGTCGTCGCCGCACCCGGCGGGGCGATCGAGGACGACGTCACCATCCGGCCCGAGGACCTGGCCGGGCAGAAGCTCATCGCGTCCCGCACCGGCAGCTTGATGCGCAGCATCGTCGACGACATCACCGCAGGCGGCACCGGCACGGAGATCGTGACGGTCGTCGACCACCGCACCTCGATCCTGCCGCTGGTCCTCACCGGGGTGGGTGTCGCCGTGCTGCCCTCCTCGTGGACCCGGCTGGCCCGCCGCTGCGGCGCCGTGGTCGCGCCCATCGAGCCGACCGCCCACCTTCACGTGACGATGGTCAGCCTGCCCGCGCACCTCACGCCGGCCGCGCGGGCGTTCCTCGTTCTCACCAGGTCGCTGGCGCAGCGGCGGGCACCTGCCGCCTGACGCAGGACCGATCGGCTGTGCCTATACGTCCTATCGAAAGCAGGTCTTGGACGCGCTATGACGTCGGTGTGTTGACTCGAACCGACCGCACGACAGCGAGCCGGAGGCACCCATGACCACCGCACCCCGCACGTTCCGCATCGCCGCCATCCCCGCCGACGGGGTGGGCAAGGAGGTCGTCGCCGCAGGGCGAGCCGTCCTGGACGCCCTGGCCGAGACCTCCAAGGCCTCCGCCGCCCCCTTCAACTTCGCCTGGGATGAGTTCCCCTGGGGCTGCGAGTTCTACGAGCGCACCGGCAAGATGATCGACGACGACGGCCTGGAGCAGCTCAAGGACTTCGACGCGATCTATTTCGGTGCCGTCGGCTGGCCGAGCGTGCCCGACCACATCAGCCTGTGGGGCCTGCGCCTGAAGATCTGCCAGACCTTCGACCAGTGGGCCAACGTCCGCCCCGTCAACTTCCTGCCCGGCGTGCAGAGCCCCCTGCGCAAGGCCGACCACACCGAACTCGACTGGGTCGTCGTCCGCGAGAACAGCGAGGGCGAGTACGCGGGCCTCGGCGGCCGTAACCTCTCCGGCCGCGGACCCGGCGGTGAAGTCGCCGTCCAGTCGGCCCTGTTCACCGAGGTGGGCTGCGAGCGGATCATGCGGTTCGCCTTCGACCTGGCCCGCACCCGGACGCACAAGAAGGTCTCCTCCGTCACCAAGAGCAACGCCCAGCAGTACGGCATGGTCCTGTGGGACGACGTCTTCAAGCGCGTCGCCGCCGACTACCCGGACGTCGAGACCGAGAGCGTGCTCGTGGACGCGATGTCGGCCAAGTTCGTGCTGCGCCCCGAGGATCTCTCGGTCGTCGTCGCCTCCAACCTCAATGCCGACATCCTCTCCGACCTCGGCAGCGCGCTGGCCGGCAGCCTGGGCCTCGCGGCCAGCGCCAACCTCAACCCGGAGCGCCGCTTCCCCAGCATGTTCGAGCCGGTCCACGGCTCCGCCCCGGACATCGCAGGGCAGGGCCTGGCCAACCCGATCGGCGCGGTCGGCAGCGCGGCCCTGATGCTGGAGCACTTCGGCCTGCCCGACCAGGCCACCAGGCTGTACAAGGCGATCGAGGCCACGACCACTGCGGGCATCCTCACCCGCGATGTCGGCGGCACGGCCACGACGGAGGACGTGACCAAGGCTCTGATCGACGCACTCAGCGCCTGACGGTCTGAAAGCGAGCTCTGAACGTCGTCGCGGGTCCCATGAACGCAGAGTCCCTTGGTGGCGAGCATGGACGTAACCTGGTTACGGATCGCAGCTTCGGCGTCGGTCTCCGCTCCGCCGCGCGGCAAGGCCCGCGCTCCACTCGCCGGGTGCCGGCTGCGTTTCGTCGACCGCGCGAGCGAAGGCGGGATCGGCCACCCCGGCCAGTGGGGCCGTTGGGGACGGGGACGGTACGGGGGATCGATGTCCTGCACCCCCGTCTCGCTGTCCGGCACAGCGCGGGCGGATCCTTCGACCTCGGTGCCGGAGACTTGGGCACTGGCACGCACCGTTGTGGGTAGCGGGTGTGTAGGGAAACCCTGCCCGCTGCGGCCCTTATGTCCGAGTGTTCGGCAGGGTCCTGAGCGGCGTCGCGCCGCCGTGAAGTACCGATGACTTGACGCCGTTTCGGGCGAGTCAGCTACTCAGCTGACTTCCATTTCTGGCACTTTGAGGTCGGGCGGGTAGCCCTTTGCGCGGAGCCAGGCATCGAGGGCCAGGGCGACGATGTCTCCGTGCGGTAAGTCGGTGTCGGCGTTGCAGCGGCGGATCCGGCGCTGGAGCTGGAGGACGTCGGGGACGGCGTAGTTGAGCTGTCCCCGCGTTTGGTGTGCCGGTTGCTGATGACGTCCAGAGTTGTCTTTCTTTGCTCGACATCTCTCTCCTTGATCCTCTCGGCCGCGCAGTGTGAGACAGGGTCGTTCCTCTTACAGTCCCGCCTCGGCGAGCACATCGGTCGCACGGGAGTCGTAGTACTCATCGATCCTGCTGATCAGACCGTCGGGACTGAGCTCGACACGCATGAAGTCAGGAAGCCGTAACCGACTGCCCGTGAGGAGAGCCGTGAGGGTGTGCTGGAGGAACACCTGCTGACCCACCGCCGTAGCCGCTTCCTCAGCCTTCCTTCTGTTGTAAATGGCCTGTTGTTGGGCGCGTTTTGTTTGGGTAGGTGACGAATGGAGCGAGCGCCTCCGATATGTCGTCAGACGGCCTTCAGGAGCCAACAGGGCAACAGAGTGGGCCATGAGAACCTCCGGCGAAGCGTCTGTGGGGCGGTCAACTTCTGCTCTTCGCCGGGGTCCTTGTCTGGTCCGCTCACGCCGCGCTGATGCATCCTTGCTGCTGCCTCAGCCGGTGAGCTGCATCTGCAGTTGCAGCAGTTCTTCGACGTGCCGGATCTCGACGATCCGGCCGTCGACCACCCGAGCGAGGTCGATGCCGGAGCAGGTCACGTCACGGCCGGTCGCGGGCAGTCCGAACCATGGGCCGGTGTGGGTAGCTGTGATCACCCACTGGGAGACGACCCAGCCGTCGTCTGTCTCGGCCTGGTAGACGATCTCGTGGTGAGCGTTGGTGAACCCGTCGCGCATGGCAGCGACCATCCTCTTCATTCCCTCGATCGCCGACGGAGCCCCTGGGGGCAGGTTGTGGTCGATGAGATCAGGCGAGACCAGGGTGTCCAGCGCAGCGATATCGCCCGCGTCGAAGGCGGCGAATACGCGAGTAGGAACATCGCGGACGGAAGTGGGTTGGCTGTGCATCAGGGGTTTCCTCTCACTTCGGTGTGTCGGCTGTCGAGGTCGCCGTCCGGGGACCGTGCGAGCTCTGCATCGGACGGTCCCCGGACGTCATGTGGTCATGTGGCCGTGTGGTGCTTTTTGGTCAGGAGGTGGGGGTGGGGTAGAAGGCGTTGATCTCGGCCAGGACGCGGTCGGGTGCTTCGTGGAGGAGGAAGTGTCCGGCGCCGGGGACGTCGGCGGAGGTGGCGTGGGGGGCGGCGTCCTGGAGGGGTGGCAGGACCATGTCGGCGAGGCCGGCCTGGGTGATCATGCGGACCGGGATGGTCAGCGGGGTCTCCTGGAGTTTGGTGTTGTCGGCCTCGTCCTGGGTCTCGGTCCGGTAGAGCTCGAAGCCGGCGTGCAGGACCTGGGGGCGGGAGAACAGCCGGACGAACTCGGCCAGTTCGTCGTCGGACACGTTCTCGCCGGCGGTCCTCATCCCCTGGAAGAAGTGGGTCAGGAAGGTTTCGACCCGGCCGGTGACCAGTTCCTCGGCGAGCGGGTTCTGCTTGTTGAAGGAGAAGTGCCAGAACATCGACTCGATGGTGGCGAACTTCAGGTTCTTGCCGGTCAGGCCGTAGTCCATGAGGAACAGGCCCGACACCTGCTCGCGGTACTGGGCGGCCAATGGGTAGGCGACGCTGACGCCGAAGTCGTGGGCGACGACGTGTACGTTCTCGCGGTGGCCGAGGTGGTTGAGCAGCTTGTGGATGTACGTGGCCAGGACCGCCTTGGTCCTGGAGGACGGGTTTCCGGTCGAGTCGCCCATGCCCGGCAGGTCGATGGCGATGACGGTGCGGCCGGGCAGCAGTGAGGGCATGACCTGGCGGTACTCGTACCAGCTCTGCGGCCAGCCGTGCAGCAGCACCATGACCTGCGGGCCGTCGCCTCCGATGACGTAGTGCATCTGCACGTCGTCGATGGTGGTGAAGCCATGCCGGAAGAGCTTGTTGAACTCGTCGTCGTCCTTGGTCGCCGCGTCGTAGCCGGGGCTGAGCGGCTCCTCCGACCCGACGGCTACGGCGGTCGTGGAGGCTGTGGTGGAAGCGTTCATGATGGTGGTAAGTCCTTTTAGTAGGGGGGTAGTAGCGGATTCGTCGCGCGCAGCGGTGCGGGTGGAGGCCGGTGGCGTGCGACGCCTTCGTGAGGGCGTCCGGTGGTTGTTCGGTCGCAAAAGTGGACTGCGCCAGGAACGGCCGGTGGGGTCGCGTCGTTGGCGGCCTGCTGCGTGACGTGTTCGACGTTGGCGCCGGTCGAGAACTCTGCGTCGATCGCGGGCACCGGGATGTTCAGGTGGATTGCGGCCGCCGGGGATAGGGCCTCAGACAGAGGAGCCGCCGTCGACGTTCCAGGTGCTGCCGGAGACGAAGTGGGCTTCGGGGCCGGCGAGGTAGGCGACGGCGCTGGCGATGTCGGCGGGCTTGCCGTAGTGGCCGACCGTGGTGAGCTGCCTCATCCATTCCGCGGCCGGGCCGGAGTCGGGGTTCATGTCCGTGTCGGTGGGGCCGGGCTGCACGGTGTTGACGGTGATGCCGCGCGGACCGAGTTCGCGGGCCAGGCCGCGGGTGAAACCGGCGACGGCGGCCTTGGTCAGGGCGTAGACGCTTATGCCGGGCTGGGGGGCGCGGTCGGCGCTGACGCTGCCGATGGTGATGATGCGACCGCCCTGGCCGAGATGGGCGGCGGCGGCCTGGACGGCGCTGAACACGCCCCGGACGTTGACCGCGATGATCCGGTCGAACTCCTCGAGCGTGAAGTCCTCGATCGGCGCGGCGTATGTGACGGCGGCGTTGTTGACGAGGATGTCGAGTCCGCCGAAGTGCTGGGTGGTGCGGCTGACCGCTGCCCGGACGGCTTCGTGGTCCGCGTTGTCCGCCTGTACGGCCAGGGCACTCGTCGCCTCGGCCACGGCGTCGGCCTGGTCCTTGGCACTGGTGTAGGTGAAGGCGACCTGGGCGCCGTCGGCGGTCAGGCGGCGCACGATCGCGGCACCGATGCCCCGGGACCCGCCTGTGACCAGGGCGGTTTTGCCGTCGAGGGGCCGTATGTCGGACTGGGTGGTGCCGGGGGCGGGCTGGGCGCTCATAGGGGTCTCCGATGTCTTCGACACTGCATTTACGAACCGAACCGCTCGGTTACTATAATCATGGTGGCACTAACCTGGGCAACCACAAGATTCATTCCGCGGCGGCGAGCTTTTTTTCGAGGAGGCTTTCCGCGACGCTGCGAGATCCGAAGGCGATGTTCAAAAAGCCCTGTTCGGAGAGCTGGTGAGTTCGCCGGGAGCGATCGCGGGGTCCGCTCGGCGTACTCCACGATCTCGATCAGCAGGCCGTCCAGACTGCCCTCGGACAGGACGGCGGACCGGGTCAGTGTGAGAACTGCGAAGAGCCGGCTCAGGTCGTGCAGGCGAGGCCGGGCGTGGCGACGAGATTCGTGGTCGGTGGCGTGGACGGCGACCGCCGCACGCCGGCGCCGGTCAGGTCGATGGGTAACGGCAACCACGCGCGAGAGCCGGGGGTGAGGTGCCGCGCGGTGAACCTCTTGAGGAACGAGTCGAGCAGGTCGACGTGCTCGCGGGTGTCAGCCACCTCCGGCGCGTACGTCGACAGGACGCTCGAGAGGATGGTCGCAGCCTCGGCGAGCCGCGGGTGACGCAACCCGTAACGGGCCGCGTCCAGCCACAGGTCGCTCGTGTCCGGCAGTCGTTCGTGGAGCTCCTCGCGGACGCCTGACTGACCGATGGTCGCGACCGCCAACGCAGCGGCGGCGCGCTCGGCGCGAGGCAGCGCGTCCAGGACCCGCAGCTCCATCCAGCCTCGGGGGCGGATGGGCGGGAAGAGCGTGGTGAGGTGGTACCGGAAGTCGTCGATCGTCGGCCACCCCAGCTCGTGTCCGCGGTACATCCACTGACGGAAGGTCATCGACTTGCTCACACCGGCGCCGCCCGGATGTCCCGGCCCTTCGGTGGGGATGAAGAACACGAGCGCGTCGAGCGCGTAGAACAGCCAGCTGCCGCTGGGGTCGTCCGACATCGGGACCGGCCGGGTGCGCGTGGGGTCGATGTTCCACCAGATGCCCTGCCGCGCCGATTCCCACGTGGTACCGGAGGCGTCGACGGCGCGGGAGTTCGCGAACATCGCAATCAGCACCGGTGCGGTCAGGTTGAGGATCCGCCACCGACCGAGCGGGTCCGCGGGGTCATTGCTGATGTTGACCTGCACCGACGAGGTGTTGGTCATCATCCAGCGGCCCGCGACCCCCTGGCGGTCGAAGTGCTCGTTCATGGCCCGGTATCGGGGCTGGTCGAGGATGCGGACGGGGGCGCGCACGTCCACGGCCCTGCTCTCAGCCCGAAGGCCGAGTCGCGACAGCCTCTGCTCGAGCACGGCGGCGTCGGTGTCCACGGCGCGGATCGCGTCCGAGACGGATGGCTGAGGGACCGAGGACAGCTCGATCTGGCCGCCCGGCTCCACGCTGACACGCCCTGCCTCGGGCAGCGGGGAGTCGGCCAGGGTCAGCAGCTGACCCAGGTCGGGGCGGGTCACCGGGTCCGCCACCGGATGGACCGCCCATTCGGCCTCGAGTCCCAGCAGGTCGTCCTTCGTCGCGGCGAACATGGCGTCCGTGACCTCACGCAGCTTCTCGTACGTGATCGAGTGGTGTGCTGCCGGCATGGCGAGCTCCTTTCGGAGTCCGTGGTGAATGTCGGGTGTTTACGACCTGCTGACGACCGCGGCCCGCCTACGCCGCCTTCTCGATGAGGTCCCAGAGGGCGATCTGAGGCTTCTCGCCGTACAGCTCCTCGATCTGGGAGAACCCCACGGAGGAGGTGATGTTGATCTCGGTGACGTGATCGTCGATGACGTCGATGCCGCAGATGTAGATCCCTCGCTCGACCAGCTTCGGCCCCAGCAGTCGCGCGAGTTCCTCCTCGCGCGGGGTGATGGTGGTCCGGTGGATCGAACCGCCCTGCGCGATGTTGGCGATGTAGCTGCCGTGCTTCGGGATCCGGACGAAGGCTCCGGCAACGTCGCCACCGACGAAGAAGATGCGCTTGTCGCCCGCGGTGACGCGGGGCAGGAATGCCTGTGACACGAGCGGGGGGCTGCCCTCGGCCAGCCGGGCCCTGACGAGCTCCTCGTCGAATGCCGCCGAGGTCACCCTCGCGATCCCGCGTCCGCCGTACTCGTAGAGCGGCTTGATGACGACGTCCTGGTGACGATCGGTGAAGTCGCGGATCTCGTCGACGTCGCGACTGATCAGCGTGGGCGGCGTGAACTCGGGGAACTCGAGAGGGAAGATCTTCTCCGGGAAGCGGATGATGCTCTCCGGGTCGTTGATGACGAGGACCTTGTCCTTTATCCGGTCCAGCAGGTACAGCGTCGTGAGGTAGGACATGTCGACCGGCGGGTTGGGCCGGAAGTGGATCACGTCCATGTCCTCGAGGTCGACGCGGATGTGTTCCTGCCTGTCGGCCGCGTCGGCACCCGTGTACAGGCGCGCCTTGGCGATCAGGCGCCCCTCGACCTGGCTCACGGCGGCGGGACAGACCTCGTGGACCGTGTGGCCTCGCACGAGTGCCTCGTCGGCGATCTTGGTCGTGTCCTGGGATGCGTAGGTCCCCAGCTTCTCGGAGATGACGGCGACGGCGAGCGGCATGGCACCTTCCTGTTCACGGGACACCCTGACGTGTGCGGGGTTGCGGTGGGCCGGCGCGCACGTCGCCGTGTTCGTCGGCCCACCGGGATGGGTGAGCTCGTAGCGCCTCAGGCGGGGTTGAAGGCCAGCTTGAGCTCGGGGTACCAGGTCTCCTGGATGTTCTGGATGTAGCGACCCAGGTTCGGGATCGTCCGCACGAAGTCAGTGATCTCCGGGTGCATGCCGCGGGCCTGGAAGAACGCCTGCGTGAAGCCGAACAGCGTCGCGTCGTAGGAGCTCGGGGCGTCGTTGCCGAGGAGGAAGCGGTTCTCGCCCAGGATGACCGAGATGGCCTCGAAGTCCTTCTTGGCCTTGTCGATGATCTCCGCCGGTGTGTACCGCGCGATGCCCTGGTCGTAGCAGCGCTTGCGGAAGTCATCGCGGCGCACCCGGATGGCCTCCTGGACTTCGGCCGGCAGCGCAGACGTGTCGCCGAGCGTGTTGCTGACGATGAAGTCGAAGCCCTGCTGGTCGAAGAACTCGAAGTAGATGATGATCCAGTAGAGGTGGTCCTCCAGCGTGCGCTTCACGGCGTGGCCGATGGCCCTCTGCTCCTCGGTGAGGTGCGTGTCGGGGTCGGAGACCGTCCGCTTCAGCCAGTCGATGATGAGCTGGGAGTCGGAGATCCTGGTCTCCCCGACGGTGATGTACGGCACCTTCCCACGCGGTCCGACGTCGGGGATGGGCTCGGCGACGACCTTGTGCTTGACGTCGAAGAGGCGGAAGTACGCCTGCAGCTTTGCGACGTACGGCGACAGGGTCGTCACGTAGGCCGCCAACTCGCTATCGCCGAGCGTCACGCCGTGCAGCTCGAACTCGGTGTCGCTGTCGACCTGGAGGTTGTCGTAGGGGTTCTCGTAGAGCGGGTACTGCGTCACTGTCGGCTCCATCAGTAGTGCGCCGGTTTCTGGGCGGTGCCGGGGGCGGGCTGGGGCCCATGGGCAATTGCGAACCGAATCGATCGGTTACTATATGCATGATGACACTAACCTGAGCAACCACGGGATTCCTCCCGCGGCGGCGAACTTTTTCTCAAGGAGGCTCCGATGCCCAGCACGGGACGGCCCCGATCATTCGACACAGACGAGGCACTGGAGGTGGCGATGCGGGTGTTCTGGGCCGAGGGCTACGAGGGGGCCTCGCTCGCCGCGCTGACCGAGGCCATGGGGATCAATCGGCGCAGCATCTATGCCGCCTTCGGCAACAAGGAGGAGCTGTTCCGCAAGGCCGTCGACCGTTATGTGGAGGGCCCGGGAGCCTTTGTGGCCCCGGCTCTTGAGCTGCCCACCGCCCGGCAAGTGGCCGAGGCGATGCTGCACGGAGCCGCGGACGCCCATACCCTCCCGGACTGTCCGCGCGGCTGTCTGCTGGTGCAGTCCGCGCTGGCCGCCGGCCCGGAAAGCGAACCGGTCCGTCGCGACCTGGCCGAACGCCGGGAGGCCGGAGTAGCCGCCCTGCGGAAACGGTTCGAACAGGCCCAGGCCGAGGGCGACCTGCCTTCCACCGCCGACCCGGAAACCCTCGCCCGCTATGTGCACACCGTCGGGCAGGGCCTCGCCGTACAGGCCGCCGGTGGCGCCAGCCGAGAAGACCTGCACCGCGTCGTCGATCAGGCCCTCAGCACCTGGCCGAGCGCCTGATCCGACTACCGGGCCATCACCTGAAACGCCCGGCTGAGACGCATCACGACAGTCGGCTCACAGGCGTTCCTGCAGTACACGCTGACCGCGGCGCTCCGCTCCGGAGACCAGTTCCGGATGCCGACGATGATGCGGCTGGAGATCGACTCAGACGGGCTCGTGGCACGGATCGAGGAATACTTCGACTCACGCGCGCTCGACAGCCTCGCCGAAGTCTCGCGACGGGCTCCGCGTTCAGCGAGAACGAGAGCGCGCCCCCCGGGGCCAGAAGCCCGCCTGCCCCGCCACCGTCACGTCGAAAGGACGGCCCCGCGTCGTTCCCGTCATCGTCGGCTTCGGCGGCGACTCGGGGACGATCAGTGTCGGCGCGCACGACCTGCCCGACCACCGCGGCCAGGACCGCTTCCACCACCGCAACATCGAGAAGAACCCATGGATCGCTCTCGTCGTCGACGCCGTGGTCTCGACCGATCCTTGGACACGATACGACACCCTGCCGGCCATCAAGGCGGGCGCAACGGGTCAACTACTCAAGGACGCCCCGCGCGACGAGCTCTTCACGGCCGTCCGCGCGACGGCCGACAGCCGCACCGTGTCATCCCCGGCCGTCGCCTCCCGCCCGGTTTGCGCGGTGCGTACTCCCGGGCTCTCGGCGACGAGTCCCTTTCCGCCCAGCCTCGATTGGCTCGGCAAGGAGCGTTCTCATGGCAAGCCCACCGGGGCTGGGCGGAGACTAGTTCCCGGGCAGGCGGTGGCCGGCCCGGTACACGGCCCGGATTTCGGTGAGGGCGGAGACGTCGGCGGCGGGTGAGCTGCCGACGACCAGCAGGTCTGCGTCCGCGCCGGACCGCAGCACGCCCTTGCGGCCGGGCAGGCCCACCGCTTCGGCGGCCTCGGTCGTCGCGGACCGCAACACGTCGAGGGTGGGCATGCCCAACTCAGCGAGCTGCACCAGCGCGTACGGAAAGACGTTGTGTGGCTTTCCCGGCTCGATGCCCGCGTCGGTGCCGACGACGACCCGTGCGCCCGAAGCGATCACCTTGGTCAGGACGTCGATCAGGGCGTCGATGCGGGCGGCAATGGCCGGTGGCGGCGGCGGTGCGCCCGGCGTCCCTCCCAGCGTGAGACTGGCGAAGATCCCCTGCTTCACAACCCGGTCGAGCAGGTCGTCCCGCAGTCCGGCACCGTCGGGGGTCATGAAGGTGAAGTGCTCGATGGTGTCGAAGCCGGCGTCGATCACATCCCCGATCGCGTCGGCGGCATGGACGTGCGCGGCCGCGGTGAGCCCGAGACGATGCGCCTCCTCGACGATCAGCCGCAGATCTGCCGGACCGTACTGCTGGTGCAGGGGGCTGGAGCCGGGCGTCATGCTGCCACCGCCGGCCATCACCTTCACCACGTCACATCCACGCTCGGCCCGCTCGCGTACCGCGGCCAGCAGCGCGTCGGCTCCCTCGGCCTCGCCGCCGAGGAAGTGGCAGTGGCCGCCGCGGGTGGTGATCGGCGGACCGGCGGCGACGATCTCGGGGCGCTGCGTGGAAGGCACCTGGTCGCGGAGGGCGAGGGCGAGGTAGTCGCGGTCGCCGAGATCCCGGACTGTGGTGACGCCGGTCCGCAGTGCGGTCGCCGCCGCGGTGCGGGCGGTGTCGAGGATGGTGCCGGGGTCGCCGTTCGTGACGTGGGCCACGGCATCCGTGCTCGCGTCCCAGCACAGGTGGACATGCGCGTCCACCAGTCCCGGAAGCAGCCATGCCGCCGCCCCGAAATCGGTGACGGTGGCGTACTCGGGTGGGGCCGCTCCTGTGAAGTCCACATCCCGGATCAGACCGTTCTCGATCAGCACCATGCCAGGCCCTCTGACCTGGACGCCGTCGAAGACGTTCCCGGCTCTGAGTACATGAAGTGCGCTCTGCATCGCTGTGCTCTTTCTCTTTCGTCCGGAGTGGGCGGATGGCGGCTGTGTGGGGGCGGGCCACGAGAGACTCCGGCTCACCGGCGGCCGAACCATGTCCATCTCTGCCGCCGGGAACCGGAGTACGTCCGGTGGCATGGGTTGTCACAGTGGTCAGGTGAATTGACTCCGCCCGGGGTGGGCGGTCAGACAGCGATGCCGCCGTCGACGTTCCAGTTGGCGCCGGTGATGAAGTGGGCTTCGGGGCCGGCGAGATAGGCGACGGCGCTGGCGATGTCGGCGGGCTCGGCGAAGTGGTCGAGCGGCATGAGCTGCTTCAGGGACTCCGCGTACGGGCCGGAGTCAGGGGTCATGTCCGTAGTGGTGGGGCCGGGCTGCACGTTGTTGACCGTGATGCCGCGCGGACCGAGTTCGCGGGCCAGGCCGCGCGTGAGGCCGGCGACGGCGGCCTTGGTCAGGGCATAGACGGTTGCGCCGGGGAAGGGGACGCGGTCGACAATGACGCTGCCGATGGTGATGATGCGACCGCCCTGGCCGAGGTGGGGAGCAGCGGCCTGGATGGCGCTGAACACGCCCCGGACGTTGACCGCGATGAGCCGGTCGAACTCCTCCAGTGGGAAGTCCTCGATCGGCGCGGCGTGGGAGATGCCGGCGTTGTTGACGAGGATGTCCAGTCCGCCGAAGTGCTGTGTGGTGCGGCTGACCGCGGTCCGGACGGCTTCGTGGTCCGCGCTGTCCGCCTGTACGGCCAGGGCGCCTGTGGCCTCGGCCACCGCGTCGGCCTGAGCCTTGGAACTGGTGTAGGTGAAGGCGACCTGGGCGCCGCCGGCGGTCAGGCGGCGCACGATCGCGGCACCGATGCCCCGGGACCCGCCGGTGACCAGGGCGGTTTTGCCGTCGAGGGGTCGTATGTCGGACTGGGGGGTACCGGGGGCGGGCTGGGCGCTCACAGAGGGGTCTCCGATTTCTTCCACACTTCATTTACGAACCGAACGGCTCGGTTACTATAGCCGCGATGACATTAACTTGAGCAACCACAAGATTCCTTCCGTGGCGGCGAACTTCTTCTCAGGGAGGCTCCGATGCCCAGCACGGGACGGCCCCGGTCGTTCGACACCGATGAGGCGCTGGAGGTGGCGATGCGGGTGTTCTGGGCCGAGGGCTACGAGGGCGCCTCGCTCGCCGCGCTGACCGAGGCCATGGGGATCAACCGGTGCAGCATCTATGCGGCCTTCGGCAACAAGGAGGAGCTGTTCCGCAAGGCCTATCGCTCACCTGGTCAGCGAGCGGGAGGCCGGCCCGGACGCCTGTGCGGGCCTGGTGCATTTCATGCTGAACGATGTGGCCAGCGAGGAGCGGGCCTGCGAGTTCGCCGCAGCCTTCCACGCGCCCTGTACGGAGACCTTCAGTCACTGAATCGCGCGGTGCCGGGTGCCGGACTGCCCGAGTAGCCCGTTCGGTCCGTGCTCGTGGCCGTCTGGATATGAACCCGATCTTTTGGGGGCAGGCAAGGGGAGCGATCGAGTGTTCACTCCTCGGAGGATGCGGCGATCCATCCACCCGGCGACGAATACCCCCCCGTTGGCGGGGGCTGGCTCTGAGCTCGCCGAGCGCATCACCAACGTGGCGCGGCTTTCTGGCCGTGCGCGCACCCGGGGCGGCGCGGCGGCCGATGCGGCGCTGCTGGTGGTCTCCGAGCTGGTCAGCAATGCGGTGCCACGGTGGCGGAGTGACCGGGTTCGGGCTGCGGTCCGGACCGGGCACCGTCCACGTCGTCGGTTCAGTCGACGGGCTGGTCGGCGGCCTTGGGGGAGAGGCCGTACTGGTTGGCGCCCGGAGAGCTGTCCACCGTCATGCCCACGAGGTACAGGATGGGGCCGACGGCCGGAATCAGGGCGATGAGCATTCTCCACCCGGACTTACCGGTGTCGTGCAACCGGCGGACTGAGACGCTCAGCATCGGCACGACGAACGGCACCAGCAACAGGCTGAGCAACGGAAGCTCGAATGCGAAGCTGCTCCCGGCGATCACGGCGGCGGCGCCCATGTACAGCAATGAGAACCACCAGTACTCCGCGCGCCGTGCGCGACCGGAGAGCGTGGCGAACTTGGATGTGAGGCACGTGCGTGCCGCATCGGTGAACGACATGGTGGTCACAGCGGTCCATTCGTAGAAGTGTCACGGAGGCACGGTGGATCGGGCGGCGAGAGTGCGGTGGTGCCTGAAGTGCCGCCACCACCGCCTCCGCGGTTGTGGGCCGTACGAGCCCTACGATCAGGCCCGACTTGATAGAGGCCCTTGTTTCTCCTGGCCGCATGACCGCATGAGTGCCCCCGGGGCTTCACGGCGAGGAACCGGCGGCTCGGTCCGCGGTTACGCGTACGGCCTGCTGTGATGGCGGTGCCTGCCGAGACCGTTGACGTCGAGCGGGACCAGACGACGGCGGCGGAGCGCCGGGATCTGGTGCGGTGGCCCGGTCGGGCTGACAGACCGCGAAACTCTCCTCGGCGGGTATCGGCCGACACTGTGGGCAGGATCAGTGCGGTCGCCGATGCCGTCAGGAGCCCGGAGAGGTGTCGTCAACTGCCCTGTGCGCCGAGGCCGCGAAGCAGCGCCGCGAGCATGTCGGCGAGTACGCGCTTGCCCACCGCGGACTCGGGGATGAGGCCGCCGTGCAGGACGCCGGGGTAGAGGACGAGTTCGGTGGGGACGTCGGCGTGTGCGAGGCGCTGGGCGTACTCGATGTCCTCGTCGCGGAACGCGTCGTACTGGCAGGCGGAGATGAACGCCGGAGGCAGTCCGGACAGGTCCTCGGCGCGGGCCGGTGCGGCGTAGCCAGAGACGTCGGTGGTGCCCGGGCGGCCCTCCCCGAGGTAGCAGCCCCAACTGACCTGTGTTGCACGGCTGTTCCACAGCGGGACGTCGTCGTAGGCGCGCATCGACGGTGTCTGGAGACGGTCGTCGAGTTGGGGGACGCCCAGGTACTGGAAGCACAGCGCGGGTCCGCCGCGGTCGCGGGCGAGGAGGGTCACCGCGGCGGCGAGGCCGCCTCCGGCGCTCTCCCCGGCGATGCCGAGGCGGTCGGGGTCGATGCTCAGTTCGCTCGCAGACTTCGCAGTCCACACCAGGGCCGCGTAGCAGTCTTCCAGGCCGGCGGGGAAGGGGTGTTCCGGGGCGAGCCGGTACTCGACGGAGACCACGACCGTGCCGACCTCGGCGGCGATGCGGGTGGCCGTGGCGTCGAACTGCTCGACGCTGCCCATGATGAACCCGCCGCCGTGGAGGAACAGCAGGCCGGGCAGCGGGCCGACCCGCTCAGCGGGCGCGTAGACACGGACCATCACGTCGGGGGCGCCGTCGGGCCCGGGAACGGTGATGTCGCGGGTGCTGATCGGGATGTCCGGTTCGTAGGTCGGCAGGCCGGCTCGGACCGCTGCCTCACCCACGGCGCGCAGTTCATGGAAGTCGGCGAATGGCCTCGGGAGCATCTCGAGCCAGGGGGTGATGTCGGGGTGGTATGCGTAGGTCATGAAGCCTCCTCGGTGGGGTCGGGCGAGGGCCCGGTGGACGCTGTGCGGGCGACCTTGCAGTGCTTGGTGTCGCGTCATTGGTGTCGGTGGATGCCCAGAGAGATGGACGTGAGGCTGAGCAGACCGCGTTGAGCGCTGTGGCTGGCTCCTTGCGGCGGGTGTGGAGGCCCATGGCCGGGACCATGATCACTGCAAGGCCGGCGGAGTGAGCACCGTTGCGATGTCCAGGCAGCTGGGAGGCTCAGCCCGATGGCCACAGGTACACGTTCATAGGGGCGGAGTCTTCTTCGGGGTCGCGCCGCGGCGCTGGGACGCCGCGACGCGATCGGGGTGCGACGAGGGGGGCCGGGTCAGCAGAGCCGACGCGGTGTCAGGCGCGGGGGAAGCCGTCGGCATCGAGGCGGAAGACGAGCTCGGCCTCGTCGCGCTTGGTGGTGTGCAGGTCCCAGTAGAGGGGGGCGATTTGCTCGGGCTTGGCCGCCTCCACGCCCGGGATGACGGAGACACCGATCGACGAGTCGATGCCGACGTGGGCGGCCTGGATACCGGTGCCGTCCAGCTCCTTGTGCAGGTTCATCGCCCAGTTGCGCAGCGCCGCAGCGGCGGCGTTGACGTTGGCGACCCGCGGGTCGGGCCAGATCGAGCCGGCGCCGGTGGTGTAGAGCAGGGTGCCCGCGCCGGCCTCACGCATGGCGGGGAGGACCGCCTGGGTGGCGGCGATGGCCCCGTACAGCTGGAAGTTCATCTCGAACTCCACATGAGACGGCTCGGTCTCGGCCGGAGCGGTCAGCTTGATGACACCGAACGACCCCACCGGGGAGTACTCCAGGACATCGATCCCGCCGAAGTGTGCGGCGGCGTCCTTGAGCGCCTGGGTGAGCGCGTCGCGGTCGAGCACGTCCGCGGGGAACGCGGCGGCGGTGAGGCCCTCGGCGGCGAGCGTGCCGACAAGACCGTCGAGCTTCTCGCGGTTGCGGGAGATCAGGGCGACGTCGAAGCCCTGGGAGCCAAAGGTACGGGCGATGGCCAGGCCCAGCTGGGGGCCGGCTCCAACGATGGCGATGCTGGTCACAGTGATCCTTTCCAAA
This sequence comes from Streptomyces cyaneus, assembly GCF_004028635.1. Taxonomy (GTDB): domain Bacteria; phylum Actinomycetota; class Actinomycetes; order Streptomycetales; family Streptomycetaceae; genus Streptomyces; species Streptomyces cyaneus. The sequence continues at coordinate 124,609 of NZ_RQJW01000004.1, forward strand.
AGCTGGTCGAAGGAAGAAAGCCATCCGGATAGCCCTACCCATATCGAGATTCGGATAGGGCGCTCCGGTTCGCTGCTGCCACCGTACCACCAAAAATGGATAGGGCAATCCGATTGCTGGACTCCCCGGTATGACCCCCGGCACCCAGCATCCCGGCGGCTCCGCCGCCCAACCTCTGCGCAGCGACGCCGAGCGCAACCGTGAGCGGATCACCGCCGCCGCGCGCAAGGTGTTCGCACGTGACGGCCTGGGTGCCTCGATGGCCTCCGTGGCCCGTGAGGCGGGTGTCGGCATCGCCACCATGTTCCGCCGCTTCCCCCCCCAAGGAGGAGCTGGTCGACGCCGTCTTCATTGACCGCATGGACGCCTACGCCGAAGCGGTCGCCGCCGCGCTGGACGACCCCGACCCCTGGAACGGGTTCGTCGGCTACATCGAGACCGCCTGCGCGATGCAGGCCGCCGACAGCGGCTTCGCCGACGTCCTGACCACGACCTTCCCCACCGCCAAGGCCCTGGAGCGGCGCCGCAACGAGGCATATGAGGGCATGGTGGAACTCATCGGCCGGGCCAAGGCCACAGGCCGGCTGCGTGAGGACTTCGACTCCTCGGACCTGGTGCTGCTGCACATGGCCAACGCTGGTGTCGTCAACGCCACCGGCGACGCCGCCCCCGACGCCTGGCGCCGCGTCGTCGCCCTGCTGGTCCAGTCCTTCGAAGCCCCCGCCCGCCGCTCCCTGCCCGCCTCACCCGAGCATGACGCCCTCTACAGGGCCATGCTCCGCGCCGGTCCGGCGGTTGTTGCGGAGCCGGATGCGGGTGACAACTGACCTGGGGCTGGCGCTATCTCGCGGTGCTCGACTCCTCGCCGCGTTCTCAGCTGCGACGTTGGTGTGTCGGCCGTCTCCACGAAGCTCGTGCTGGCACCCGCAGGCGCGAGCGTTGTACGCACTCGGGCAGGCCGAACTGCTCCTGTGCTCGCGTGAGTTGGCCCGCGAGTAGGTCGGCCGCGCGGAGGCTCGAGTGATCGCGCAGGCCATCGGCCGACCGGAGACGGCTGCGCTGATCGAGTCCTTCACCGGAGGCGGCGGGGTGCGTGCGTGACCAGGGGGCCGTGGCAGCGGTGCCGTGGGCCCTTGCAGCGCACGTCTGTGCGCAGGGGGCCTCGGCAGCCAGAGCCGCAGAGCTGCCGGGTGCTCTCTTTCCATCATGCCGCGCCGCTCAAGCGCCAGGCCGCCCGGTCGGCACAGCCTGTCACGGGCTCACTGCTGGCCCTGATGGGCCAGGCGGAAGGCGCCGGGCGTCACGCCGGTGTGGCGGGTGAAGAACTTGCCGAAGTTGGTGGGTTCGGGGAAGCCGAGGTGGCGGGCGATGGTCGCCACCGGTTCGTCGGTGTGGGCGAGCAGCCGTTGGGCCTCCAGGGCGACGCGGCCGTCGATGACGTGCTTCACGGGCTGTCCGGTGGCGGCCGTGCAGGCGCGAGTGAGTGTCTTGACGGTGTATCCGAGGCGGTGGGCATAGTCGGCGGCGCGGCGGGTGGTGGCGTAGGAGAGTTCCAGCTCGGTGCGGAAGCGGGTGTAGACCTCCCCGCCGGCGTGCGGGTCGCCGCCGCCGTCGGGGTGGGGGAGTCGGTCGATCTGCAACAGCACGGTGGCGAGCAGGAGTTGGAGGATCTCCGCAGACACGGTCTGTTCCGGCCGGCCGTACTCGGCCCGCAACTGGCCCAGCAGGGTGGACAGCACCGCGTAGTCGGGGCTCGCGCCCAATTGCCAGCACGCCGGCCCGTACCACTCGTTGACCAGCCGGTTGGCGCTGCTGGAGTGGGGCGGGAAGGCCGGTGTGAACAACAGGTGGGTGCCGTTTGCGGTGCCTGGTCGCACGAAGCGCTGCACCTGTCCGGGGCGGATCCACAGCAGGGTGCCCGGGCGGCAGGGGTAGGTCACGAAGTCTACGGCGTGTTCGCCGCTGCCCTCGGTGACGAGGGTGAGGGTGTGGAAATCGACCCGGTGCACCGCATCCGGCCGTCTGCGTCGGCGCCGCCCGTGCAGGGTGGCCAGCTCGATGATCTCGAAGCCGGGGATCCGTTCTTCGGGCGGGTTGAAGTCCAGCCGGGGGATGCCGCCGCCCCGGGAAGGAGAAGCCTGGCCAAGATCCGCGGAGTTCATCACCGCCTCCTGGATGTCCTCGATTTACCACACCGGGTCTCCAGGCTATCTCGTCTGCCTCTGTTTTTGCGGCGAGAGTGGATGACGTCAAGGCGGCGCACGGCCGCCCTCACCACAAGGGGCCCCTTCATGAACGGCACGGTCACGGTCCTCGACAAGGGCGCGGTCCGCATCCACAGCTACATGTCCCCGGCGGACACCTTCCACACGACCACGCAGCTGATCGAGACTCCCGCGCGGGTCATCGCGGTCGACGCCCAGCTGATCCCCGCCTACGCGGACGAGGCGGTCGCCTATGCCAAGGGGCTCGGCAAGCCGCTGGACCGGCTCATCATCACCCACGCCCACCCGGACCACTACAACGGTGCCGCCCGCTTCGGCGTCCCCGTTCACGCGCTGGCCCAGGTGCGCGAGCAGATCGTCGCGCGCGGCGACAGCCGGCTGCCCAGCGGCCTGGTCATCCCGGTCGCCGACTTCACGCCGACCGTGGAGATCACCTCTGGCACCGAGGTCGTCGACGGGATCCCGTTCGTCTTCCAGGCCGTCTCCGGTGGTGAGGCCGCCGACGAACTCCTCGTCAAGCTCCCCGAGCAGGGCGTCCTGATAGCCCAGGACCTCGTCTACCACGACGTCCATCTCTACCTGGGCAACAACGACATCGCCGGCTGGCAGCAGGTGGTCGACGCGCTGGCCGCCGAATCCGGTTACGACACGATCCTCGCCGGCCACGGCCTGCCCGCCGGGCCGGAGATCTACGAGGAGGTGCGTCGCTACCTCGCGGACGCCCAAGAGCTGCTCGGCGACGACGGCGAGGCGTACAAGAAGGCGATCGTGGACCGATACCCCTCCCATGTCGGCCCGTTCATCATCGACATCGCCAACCGGTCCCTCTTCCCCGCCGACCACTGAGCCCAGTCCTTCTGCTCATCGCAGCTCACGCCTTCAGAAGGACTTGCCGTCGCAGCCACAGCCCCGGCGCTCGCCATCCCGGACGCGACCGGGAGGCCCACCGCCGCTTCGGTTCAGCACCGCGCCCACCTGCCCGCCAGTTACTCGATCCCCGGCAGCCGGACCTACCCCGAGGGCATTGCCCGCCAGCAGGGAACGCCCTACTTCTACGTCGGCAGCACCAGCGACGGCACCGTCTACCGTGGTGACGTCCGCCAGAGCGCGACCAAGGTGTTCCTGCCGGGCGGTAAGGACGGGCGCACCTCCGTCGCAGGCATGAAGACCGACCGCGCGGGACGCCTCATCGTCGCGGGCGGCGCCACCGGCAAGGTCTTCGTCTACGACACCCGTACCCGCGCCCTGCTGCACGTGTTCGACACCGGCCGCGCCGACGTCTTCCTCAACGACGTGGCCCTCGCCCCGAACGGGGACGCCTACATCTCGGGCTCCGTCCACCCGGTGCTGTGGCACATCACGGCAGCGGAGTTGACGAGCAAGCACGTCCAGCTGCCTCTGCACGTCGGTGCGGACCTGGCCAAGTCCCCGACCGACTACAACGCCGGCTTCAACGGCAACGGCCTGGTCGTCACGGACGGCGGCCGCTACGTCCTGCTGGCCGACTACAACGACTACGCCTTCTACCGCATCGACACGATCAGCCACAAGGTCGTTCCCATCGACCTCGGCGGTGTTAAGGGCGTCTCCGGCGATGGTCTGCTGCTGCGCGGCAACACCCTCACCGCCGTGACCGAACTCGACCATCCCGAGGGCCAGGTCGCGATCCTGAAACTGAGCCACGACTACACCAGGGCCAAGCTCGGGCGCACTATCCACGGTCACGGTATGCACAGCCCTTCCACGGCGGCCTTCGACGGACGCGACCTGCTGATCGTCAACCTCCAGTTCCAGGTCGCCGACCCACAACCGCCGTTCAATGTGGTGCGAGTCCACGCGAACCGATGACCGGGCACAGCACAGAGAAGGAGCGTGCGGATCCTTTCGAGGGATAGCTGAGCTGGGAAGACGCTGATTGCCGTGTGGGCGGTGTCGTCGTACTTCTACCGTGGCGAGGTGGAGGTGGGCGCGATGGTGTCGTTGCCGGAAGAGCTCCAGGCGCGGGAGGCCGCGGCTCGACAGCGGGTGGAAGAACTCCAGGCCGAGGCCGCAGAGTTGGCTGTCCGGCTGGAGAAGGCCGGGGCGGATCTGTCGCGGTGGGAGATCACGCGGGAGAGCGTCATGCAGGTGCTGGCGGAGTTGTCGGCCGCCGAGGAAGCTGCGGCGCCTCACGGGATCGGAGTGACGGCGGTGCCGCCGTGGCGAGAGGGCCTGGTAGCTGGGGTGTTGTCGCTGATGCTGCGGGTCCGTTGCAGGCCAAGCAGATCGTGCCGCGGATCGGACTGGAGGCCACGACGGCGAAGATCGAGGGGACGCGGACATCACCGGCGCCCGCTGGGGACTCGACGGCGGCGAAGCCATCCTCCGACTGCGCGCATTCATAACAAACGGCGACTTCGAAGACTACTGGACCTTCCACACAGCCCGCGAACATCAACGCCTCTATCCCAGCCCCAACCAGCAGAACTACAGCCTCACTGCTTGATCCCGACCATCACTTCAGAGGATCCGCACCCTTTTGAGGGCGTCCGCCTCGACGGGGACACGGTCAGGATCGGCGCCTGGCTCGCCAAGGCCCGCACCAAGCACCGCTCCGGCCAGCTCCCCGACGAGCGCGTCCGCCTGGTCGCCGCACTATTCGACGGCGACTGGACGGAGGAGACCGCCGCCCCGGCCTTCCCCATGTAGCCGTGACTTCGCTGTGGGGTGGGCAACTTCCACCGCCGTTCTCCGCTTTCCCGCCCCGAACGGCCCTCAGCCCCCCCTCCGGCCCCGGCTCGCGCGCGCGACCACACCGCTGAAGGCGGATGGTCTCAGGCTGTGATGCCAGTTCAGTGCGGACGCGGCGCATGAAGCCACGGACGGCGGGCTCACGGCGCCATGGGGTGAGAGCACCAACTGGTCGGAGGTGGCCACCGAGATCCGACGCCGGATCGGCAAGGCGGTGACCCCGGACGGAGAACCCGAAGAGGTGCTGGAGTCGATCGCGAAGGTGGCGCGGTAGGAGGACCGGTACGGCAGTGGCGGGTTGTCCTGGCGCGGAGAGGCGGTTCGGAACGTGGCCAACGCGGAGAACGCCGGGAAGCAGGCGATCCGCGTGCGCGTTGTGCTGTCGCATGAGCCTGCGATTTTCGCTGATGGGTCCCGTACGAGCCTGGCGCGACGAGGAGGAGATCGAACTGGGGCCGCGCCAACAGCGTTCGGTGCTGGCGGCGTTGCTGCTGAACAACGGCGTCAGGCTGACCAACGACCAGCTGATCGGCATGGTCTGGGACGACCCGCCGCCGAGCGCGGTGATGGCGTTGCGGACGTACGTGTACAAGATCCGCAAGGCGCTTCCGGAGTTGGACCTGAAGTCCAGGGACGGCGGGTACATGGCCCGCGCGGAGATCGTCGACGACTGCGGCGGCGAACCCCTGGAGGGCCTCCAAAGTGCCTACTTCGACGCGCAGCGGGTGCGGCTCGGCGACCACCGGCTCAAGGCACGCGAGGACCGCCTGGAACGCGAGTTCGACGTACTTCAGCTACAGGCCCACGTCGCCGCCTTCCCCCTCAGGGAGCGTCCCCGCGCCCTCCTGATGCGCGCGCTCTACCTGGAGGGCAGGCAGGGCGAAGCACTCGACCAATTCCGCAGGGCACGCGCCCTCCTCCGCGAGGAGCTCGGTCTCGAACCGGGGCCGGAGCTGCGCAGGGTCCACGCGCAGATCCTCAGCGGCGATCTCACCGCGCCGCGCAGGCCGGAGCAACTGCCGCCGGACCTGATCGACTTCGCCGGCCGTGCCGAGGAGATCGCGCAGGCTCTGCGGACGCTGCCGGGCACCGTGGGCATCACCGGTATGCGGGGTAGCGGCAAGACCGTGCTGGCCACCCGGATCGGCCATCTCGTGAAGGGCCGCTTCCCGGACGGGGAGATCTTCGTCAGGGGCAGGGACGTCGCCGGTGAGCTGTTGCGGGCGGTCGGTGTGGAGAACCCCGTCGGCGACAGGGCCACGCTGTGGCGGGAGAAGGCGCGCGGCAAGCGGTTCCTCGTCGTGGTCGACGACGTGCGGGACGCGGCTTCCGTGCGCGATCTGGCCACGCCCGGATCGGCGATGATCCTCACGAGCGTCCGCCGGTTGCACGAGCTGCCCGGCGTGAGCTGGGTGCAGATCGCCGGGCTGACCGAGCCGGAGGCGCGGGAGTTCTTCCGCAGGACCATCGGACCGGTGCGCGCGGACGCGGAACCCGAGCAGGTCGAGGTACTGCTGGAACACCTCTCGCGACTGCCGACGCCGATCAGGGTGGCCGGCGGCAAGCTCGGCTCCCGCCCCGACTGGACGATCGAGATGTTTCTGCTGAAGATGCGGCGGGAGGGCAAGTCCGCCGACGCGCTCCCGTCCGACTGCGCCGCGATGCTGGCCCCGATGATCGCGGCCGATCAGGATCTCACCGATCCCGAACGCCACCTGCTCAGGTGTTTCGCGCGCCAGGACACCGAGGTGATCGACTACCACAAGGCGGCGCGGATGTTCGGGGCCGACCCCGGTGAGATCGAGCGGGTGCTGGAGTCGCTCGCCGGGGTCCACCTCATCGAGCCGCTCGTGGTCGGCCGCTACCGGTTGCCGCCGTTCGTGCGCGTCTACTTCGCGCTGCGCACACCGGTGCCAGTCAGCTGAGGGGCGAGTGAGGGGCGCAGCGCGTCGAGACCGGGCCGCTTCCTTCCTACCGCCCTGACCAGGCGGTATATACGGAATTTATGCGCTGACGATCCAGCGGGGCCACGTTTGCACACATGTCAACCAAGGAACTTCAGGGCAAGAAGGCACTCGTCACCGGCGCCACCTCGGGCATCGGCCGCGCGATCGCGCTCAAGCTCGCGGAGGCGGGTGCCACCGTCTATGCGACAGGGCGCAGGGCCGAACTCGGCAAGGAGACCGTCGAGCTGATCGAGCGGGCGGGCGGCACGGGCCACTTCGTCGTCGCGGACGTCGCGAACCTCGACGAGGTCCGCAAGCTCGCCGCGGAGGTCGGCGAAGTGGACGTGCTCGTGAACAACGCGGGCGTCTTCCCGTCCTCGCCGACCCCCGAGCAGTCGCGCCACGACTACGAGCAGATATTCGACGTCAACGTCCGCGCGACCTACTTCCTGACGGCCGCGCTCGTGCCGGCCATGGTGGCCAGGAAGAAGGGTGCGATCGTCAACGTGTCGTCGATGGCCGGGCAGATCGGCACCCCGGAAAGCTCGGTGTACAACGCCTCCAAGGCCGCGATGGACTCGCTGACCCGGTCGTGGGCCGTCGAGTTCGGCGCGGCGGGCGTGCGCGTCAACTCCGTGGCACCCGGTCTGATCCGTACCGACATGGCCGTTGACATGCTGGGCGAGAACCTCGAGGCGTACAGCCAGAACACGCCGCTCGCCCGGGTCGGCGAGCCCGAGGAGGTCGCCGAGGCCGTGGCGTTCCTGGCCTCCGACAGGGCCGGCTACATCACCGGTGCGGTGCTCCTCGCCGACGGCGGCTACGTCGCGACCTGAGGCGTCGACCGGATCGGCTGCGTAGTCATCGTCGTCCTCGTCACCCTCGTCGTCTCGGCGGCCCCCTCCCAGAACGTGCGGGAGGGGGCCGACGCCGCGTCGCAGGCCCCCTCGACTGATCGATGGACGGAAACCGATCAACCGAGGTCGGGCGAATTCGATTGGGTGCGGTTCCGGTTCCTGAACCCCGCACCCAAAGAAGGACGACCACACCATGCAGATCACCATCGTCGGTGCGGGCAACATGGCCCGAGGTATCGCCACCCGCGCCCTGGAGGGCGGCCACGCGGCCACCATCACCGCCAACGACCCCGCCAAGGCCATGTGACTCGTCGACGAACTGCGCATGCGGGCCCATGGCCCTGGCCGCATAGGTGCCGCCGACGACTCCGCCGTGGACACCGTGGACATCGTGGTCCTCGCAGTGCCCTTCGACGCGGCCAGGCAGCTCGTCGCCTCCTACGGGGCGCGGCTGAACGGCAAAGTCCTCGTCGACATCAGCAATCCCGTCGACGCCTCGCTCGACGCGCTCGTCGTCACCCCGGGCAGCTCGGCCGCCGAGCAGATCGCCGGGGCTGCGACACCGCAGGCGCGGGTCGTCAAGGCGTTCAACACCACGTTCGCCGCGACCCTGGTCGCCGGACAGGTGGCCGACACGACGCTGGACGTCTTCATCGCAGGCGACGACGAAGACGCCGGCAAGCAGGTCGCCAACCTTGTCACCTCCGGAGGGCTGAACCCAGTCGACGTCGGCGCGCTCAAGCACGCACGCGAACTGGAGGGCTTCCAACTGCTGCACATGGCCCTGCAGACCCGGGAAGGCGGCCATGGCTGGGCGAGCACGATCAAGATCGTCGCCGCCCCTGAGCTGCGCGGACACCGCCCTCGCCCCGTGGCCGACCCGCAACTCCCGCGGACGGCAGCGGGCCCTGACTGATCCCCAGGAGAAGCACCCCATGCACGTGCGCACCTCACTCACCACCCTTGCGGTCGCCGCGGCCCTGCTGGCCGGCCCCCGCCTCCACCGCCACCGCCGCGACCACCCCCTCTCGGCACCCGGCATCGCCAACCACTTCGACCTGGCGGCCTCACAGCAGCCCGAGAACATCACCGTCGGCCGCGCCGGATCGGCGTATCTGACCTTCTCCTTCGCTCGGCAGGTCGTCCGACTCGTCCCGGGCGGCCGAGTGCACCTCCTGGCCACCCTGCTGGCCCCGGCCAAGGCCAGCACCCCCAATCTGGGCAAGGCCTTCGTCGGCGGCATCGCCCGCAGCGACGACGGCACCCTGTACGTCACCTACCCCACCGGCACCGCGGACCTCACCGGCATCTGGGCCGTGCGCCCCGGCGGCCGGCCGCACCGCATCGCGGCCCTTCCCGCCGACGGCCTGCCCAACGGCCTCGCCCTCGACCAGCGCACCGGCCGGCTCTACGTCACCGACTCCGTGCACGGCGTCATCTACCGCGTCCCCGCAGGCGGCGGCAGAGCCACCGTCTGGGCCGACAACGCGGCCCTGCAGCCCACCACGTTCGCCGGCGCCAACGGGATCAAACTCCACAACGGAGCCGTCTGGGCGACGAACTCGGACCACGGCACGGTACTCCGTATCCCCGTCACCACTCGGGGTACCGCCGGCCCGGTCGAGGTCCGGGCCGAGGGCATCAGCCTCATCGACGACTTCACCTTCACCGGCCGCGCGACACCCTCCTCGCCGCGCGCAACAACAACGAAGTCGACCTGGTACGCCCCGACGGCACCCACACCGTCGTCCTCACCGCTGACGACGGCCTCCAGACGCCCACGTCCGTCGCGGTCCACGGCCACACGATGCACGTCCCCAGCGCCGCCTACCTCACGAACAAGGACCCCAACCTGCTCGTCGCGCACCTCGACCGCTGACGCGGCCGCAAGCACATACCTCGCCCGTGCCGGTGCCGCGCCGACAGAGCCGGCACCGGCACGGGCCGAACGGCAGGAAAGCCGTCCGCACACTCTCCTCGCCAACGAAGCCCAGGAACGGACATGTCCGAAACCCCCCAGACCAGCACCGCCACCACGGACGACGCGCCCCGCTCTCCAAGGCAGGGCCGCCGCTCCAGCCGTCTGCCCCTCGTCCGTGTTCCCGCACCGGGACAACGCCATCATCCCGCGGTCGGCAGATCGCCAGGAGACGTCCGCCGAATTCGCCAACCGTGTCCGACAAGGGACACCATCCGCCAGTCATGGGCAAGCACGCGAGCTGCTCCGGACGGTCTGGCTAGGCGCTGGCAGCCGGTCATGGTGAAACTCCCGTGGGAGAGCCCTCACGAACCTCAGAACGAACGGCAGCGCATCGACTGGGCTCCGCGTGCTTACCCGCTGTTCCTGGCTACCCGGCAGCGGCGCGCATGCAACCGCGGCACTGGAACAGGCGTCTCCGGAAGCCCGCGCTCGCCTCCGCGGGACTTATCGGCAAAGTGGACCCCGATTCCGGCGGGAGCAAGTGGGAGCCGTAGCGCGAACTCGGCTTCCATGCCCTGCGCCACACCTGTGCCGGCGTCCAGCTCGAAGCCGGCGAGTCGATCGTCTCCCTCGCCCGCTGGCTAGGGCATGCCGACCCTGGCTTTACTCTGCGTACATACACGCACTTCATGCCCGACGCAGGCACGCGAGGTCGCGCCGCCATGGATGCTTGGTTCAGCGGGGAGGCGAACTCCCTGGAAACCCCCTGACGGTCGTGCGGGGGTGTGAGGGGCAGGAAACGTGCAGGTCATTGCGGGTATGGAGCGGAATTCATGCGGTTGACGGTCTTCTGGGAGCGGATGGCGGATCACTTCGGTCCGGGATACGCCGACACCTTCGCGCGCGACCACGTGATGACGGAGCTCGGCGGGCGCACGGTGCACGAGGCGCTGGACGCCGGCTGGGAGGCCAAGGACGTGTGGCGTGTGGTGTGCGCCGTCATGAACGTTCCGGGGGAGAAGCGCTGACCGGTCACGAAGATCGCAGGACGGCAGCCGGTTGTCGGTGGCGTGGGCGACACTTGCTCCGTGGCACGCACTGACGAGACCGGGCAGCTCGCCCGGCACGGATCCCCGTTCGGCACGACGCCGCCCACCCGGCCTCCGGGCGAGGGCGCAGCCGGGCCGAGCAGCCGCATGCCGCGCTGGCTGCCGCGGGCCATGGTGCTCGCGCTGGCGCTCATCGGCGCGTTCCAGCTGGGCAGCTGGGCCTTTCACCAGCTCACGGCGCTGCTGATCAATATCCTCATCGCATTCTTCCTGGCTCTGGCCATCGAGCCGGCGGTGAGCTGGATGGCCGCGCGCGGCATGCGTCGGGGGCTGGCCACCGGCATTGTCTTCCTCACCGTGATCATCGTGTCCGCCGGGTTCGTGACGCTGATGGGGTCGATGCTCGCGGGTCAGATCATCAAGATCGTCGAGGATTTCCCGAACTACCTCGACTCCGTCATCAACTGGATCAACACGCACTTCCACACCGACCTGCGCCGCGTGGACGTCCAGGAGGGCCTGCTGCGCTCCGACTGGCTGCGCAACTACGTCCAGAACAGCGCGACCGGCGTCCTGGACGTGTCCGCCCAGGTCCTCGGCGGTCTCTTCCAGTTGCTGACGATCACGCTGTTCTCGTTCTACTTCGCCGCGGACGGCCCGCGACTGCGCCGCGCACTGTGCTCCGTACTGCCGCCGGCCAGGCAGGCCGAGGTGCTGCGGGCGTGGGAGATCGCCGTCAACAAGACCGGCGGCTACCTGTACTCGCGCGGTCTGATGGCGCTGATCTCCGGTATAGCCCACTACATCCTGCTGGAGAGCCTGGACGTGCCGTACGCGCCCGTGCTCGCCGTGTGGGTCGGCCTGGTGTCGCAGTTCATCCCCACCATCGGCACGTATCTCGCGGGCGCCCTGCCCATGCTGATCGCCTTCACGGTCGATCCCTGGTACGCGCTGTGGGTGCTGATCTTCGTCGTGGTCTACCAGCAGTTCGAGAACTATGTGCTGCAGCCCAAGCTGACCGCGAAGACCGTCGACATCCACCCCGCGGTCGCCTTCGGCTCGGTCATCGCGGGCACCGCCCTCCTCGGCGCGGTGGGCGCACTGATCGCCATCCCGGCGGTCGCCACGCTGCAGGCGTTCCTCGGGGCCTACGTGAAGCGGTACGACGTCACGGACGACCCCCGGGTCCACGGGCATCGGGGACGGGGCACAGGCGGCAGCCTGTTCACGCGCGCGCGTGAGTTGTGGGTACGACGGCCGGGGGAGCAACCTTCGGCGGAGACGGGGAGTTCCGGGGAGAGCTCCGCCTGAGGCCGGCTGCGGCTGCCGTCCAGGATTGAGCAGCCGTACTCAAGTCCGGATGGGCTCGACGTCGGAGGATGTGCCCATGCTCGCGTGGGTCGTGGACGTCTTCATGGCGGTCTGGATCACAGCGCTCGATGTGCTGCTGCTGGCCGTGTACTGGTTCTGGGTGGGCCTCAAGCAATGGGCATCTGAAAGACGCGCCCTTGGCCCGCCAACGAGCCTCTACCTGGTGCTGACGATCGGGTCTGCCGGATTCACCGTGGTCGGCTTCGGGTTCTACCGGGCGGATCTGGTGGTGGCCGCCCTGTCTCAGCTCGTCGTGGCCGCAGCACTCCTGCTCGTTCTGTTGCTGGGGCTCGGCACCGAGTGTGCTCGCTGGGCCGCCAGGCGCTCGGAGCGGCGTCGTCTCGTGCGTGAACGCCGCGCTCGACCATCACCATCACCCTCGAGGACACCGGACACGTAGTCTCGAGGGTGACGCGTGGTGTGCTTGACACGAAAATCGAACATCCATTCTCATGGAGGCTCCGGCGGGGAGCTCGGCGGGCAGTTCGCCACAGTTTCAATGGAGATGTGCCCGAGTTATCCACAGGCCGGACGGGCGTCGGGGCGCATTGTCAGTGGCAGGCGTTAGCGTCTTTGACGTGAAGCGATCGACTCAAGCAAACCGGGTGGAACCCATGGCAGGAACCGACCGCGAGAAGGCGCTCGACGCCGCGCTCGCACAGATTGAACGGCAATTCGGCAAGGGCGCGGTCATGCGCATGGGCGAGCGGCCGAACGAGCCCATCGAGGTCATCCCCACCGGGTCGACCGCACTCGACGTCGCCCTCGGCGTCGGCGGCCTGCCGCGTGGCCGTGTGGTGGAGGTGTACGGCCCGGAGTCCTCCGGTAAGACGACCCTGACCCTGCACGCGGTGGCGAACGCCCAGAAGGCCGGCGGCCAGGTCGCCTTCGTGGACGCGGAGCACGCCCTCGACCCCGAGTACGCGAAGAAGCTCGGCGTCGACATCGACAACCTGATCCTGTCCCAGCCGGACAACGGCGAGCAGGCGCTGGAGATCGTGGACATGCTGGTCCGCTCCGGTGCCCTCGACCTCATCGTCATCGACTCCGTCGCGGCGCTCGTCCCGCGCGCGGAGATCGAGGGCGAGATGGGCGACAGCCACGTCGGTCTGCAGGCCCGTCTGATGAGCCAGGCCCTGCGGAAGATCACCAGCGCGCTCAACCAGTCCAAGACCACCGCGATCTTCATCAACCAGCTCCGCGAGAAGATCGGCGTGATGTTCGGTTCCCCGGAGACCACGACGGGTGGCCGGGCGCTGAAGTTCTACGCCTCGGTGCGTATCGACATCCGCCGCATCGAGACCCTGAAGGACGGCACGGAGGCGGTCGGTAACCGCACCCGCTGCAAGGTCGTCAAGAACAAGGTCGCGCCGCCCTTCAAGCAGGCCGAGTTCGACATCCTCTACGGCCAGGGCATCAGCCGTGAGGGCGGCCTGATCGACATGGGTGTGGAGCACGGCTTCGTCCGCAAGGCCGGCGCCTGGTACACGTACGAGGGCGACCAGCTCGGCCAGGGCAAGGAGAACGCGCGCAACTTCCTTAAGGACAACCCCGACCTGGCCAACGAGATCGAGAAGAAGATCAAGGAGAAGCTGGGCGTGGGCGTGCGTCCGCAGGAGCCGGCTGCCGAGCCCGGCGCGGACGCCGCGGTCTCCGCCACCCCGGACGACGCCGCGAAGACGGTGCCGGCTCCGGCGGCGGCCAAGGCGGCCAAGACCAAGGCCGCCGCAGCCAAGAGCTGACCCGTGACACGACGCACGGACTGGGCCGAGTACGCCGCCTACCCGGACGCTCCGCGTGAGCGGGCGAGAGGCGGCGACAGGGCCTCCTCCGGGAGGGGCGGTTCCACCTACGGAGGGGACGCGGCCCATGACACAGACGGGGGGAACGACGACGGCACGGCGCCGTACGGCACGAGCGGGCCGTACGGGCGCTACGGGGGGCACGGCAAAGAGTCGGGCCTGACGTACGGCGACGAGTCGGGTCTGGCGTACGGCGATGATCCGGGCCAGGGCGGGGCGGACGGCGAAGCGTGGCCGGAGGGCGGCTCGGCGTATGGCGCAGGAGCGCCCGGCAGGGCCGGCGGCGGTTCGCGCCGAAGCCGCGGCGGGGGCCGGGGCACGGATGGCTCGGGCGGCAGCGCCGCCTCCACCCCGCGCGGGCGTCGCCGGCGCGGCCGCACAGAGCCGTCCAGTCAGGACGGAGGCGCTTCTTCCTCGTCGAGGGCCGAGAAGGAGGCGCCCCCGGGGGACCCGGTGGAGCAGGCGCGGGCGATCTGTCTGCGTCTGCTCACCGGGACCCCGCGCACGCGCAAGCAACTCGCGGACGCCCTGCGCAAGCGGGAGATCCCGGACGACGCCGCCGAGGAGGTGCTGTCGCGGTTCGAGGAGGTCGGTCTCATCAACGACAGTGCGTTCGCGGACGCCTGGGTGGAGTCCCGGCACCACGGCCGGGGACTGGCTCGACGTGCGCTTGCCCAAGAACTGCGGACCAAGGGCGTCGACTCCACACTGATCGACGCGGCCGTCGCCCAGCTGGACTCCGAGCAGGAGGAGACGACCGCACGCGAACTCGTCGCCCGCAAGCTCCGCTCGACGCGCGGCCTCGACCGCGACAAACGCCTGCGCCGCCTCGCGGGCATGCTCGCCCGCAAGGGCTACCCCGAGGGCATGGCCCTCCGGGTAGTCAGACAGGCCTTGGAGGAAGAGGGAGAGGACACGGAGTTCCTCGAGGACGAGGGGTTCTGAATCCGACGGCCCACGGCCACGGCACCGTATAGGCGCTGGTACAGGCGCTGAGGGTGGGTGCAGGGCCGGGGACTGCAGGATTCCGGCCCCGGACACGGTGGACGCGCGGGGGCGCCCATCGCGTTCGGGGCCGGGATCGCCGCCCCTTGGGCAGCTCCTAGGCCTCCGCCCCCACCCCCGGCGTCACCGGAAGTCCCTCCGCCCGCCAAGCCTGGAACCCCCCGACCAGGTCGGTCGCCCGGCGCAGTCCCAGTCGTCGTAGCGACTCCGCCGCGAGGCTGGACGCGTACCCCTCGTTGCAGATGACCACGACCCGCAAGTCGTGACTTGTGGCCTCGGGGGCGCGATGGCTGCCCTGCGGATCGAGCCGCCACTCGAGTTCGTTGCGCTCGACGACCAGGGCGCCGGGGATCAGTCCGTCCCGCTCGCGCAGCGCCGCGTACCGGATGTCGACCAGCAGAGCCTCGCCGGCCCGGGCAGCCTCGTACGCCTCCCGCGGCTCGATCCGCGTGTAGCCCGCACGCACCCGCTCCAGCAACTCGTCGATGCCGACCGGCCGTTCATCCACGCTGCCCACGCCCACCTCTGCCTCGCCCCCGCCGATGGGCTGCTCGCTCACGCTGCCCGTCTTCGACGTACCCCCGCCGACCGGCCGTCCACTCACGCCGCTCGTCTTCGACTCACCCCGGCCGACCGGCTGCTCAGGCACGCCGCTCACCTTCGGCTCGCCGCCCCCGACAACCGGCCGTTCGCCCGAACCACGCACCGCAGACCCGACGACCGCCCCGCTCACTGCCAGTCCTCCGGGCGTTCCACCTGCTCCAGACGCAGGACCGGTCCGCTGCGGCTGAAGCGGCGGATCTGCGGCAGGGGCGGGTAGTAGGCGTGCACGGAGATCGCATGCCGGCCGGCGGATTCGTTGAGGACCTCGTGCACATGGTGGTGGCCGAAGGAGCGGCCCTTTCCGGCCGGCAGCCGGCGTTCCCGGTCCACGTCGTCCGTCAGTTCCAGCGTCTTCCAGCCGTCGGCGGGCAACCGGACGGCGAGCGAGTTCTCCTTGAGCTCACCGGCCGCCGTCACGAAGGCCCCGACCGAGTCGGCATGGTCGTGCCAACCGGTGCCGGTCCCGGGCGGCCAGCCGATCAGCCAGGCCTCGCTGCCGCCGGGACCCTCGAGCCGTACCCAGGTTCGGCCCTCGGGATCGAGCGGCAACGAGGCAATCAAGTCGGCGTCGGCGGCGGTACGCCGTACGAAGTCGAGAAGGTCCGCCTGCGTCGGCGTGGACACCGGCCTGGAAACCGGCGTGGAGACCGCCGCGGAAACCTGCTGAGAAGCGGCAACGGCGGCAGGGGATGCGGGGGATACAGACACGGGCACCGTCCTGATGAGAGTTCGCCAAGAGCGCGCGACAGCAGAGGCGACAAGGCGGCAGGCGTGGCGCGCGCGGAAGAAAGGGGATGCGAGTTCAGCAGGACGGACGACACACGCAGCCCGCATAGCGGACGAGGTCCATATGGACCCTCCGCCACAGGCGTACACAGGTGTCGGTCATGGTCGGGAGTACACCATGACGGTGCGAACCGGTCAACTCACTGTCACTATGCGGACCGCACAGTGACAGTGAGTGCTGCTTTGAGGTGAGAACGAGGAGGAGTTGCCTACGACGGGATCAGCGTGACCCGGCCGCCGCCCCGGCCTGCTCCGCCGCCCCGGCCTGTGCTCTGACCGGTCCCCCCAGCGCCGCCTCAGCTGCCGCATACAGATCGGCCGGCCGCACCCCGCTCAACGCCGTCACCAGGTGCCCGTCGGGCCGGACCAGCAGGACCGAATGCGCGGCCGCCCCCGGATAGCTCTCCGCGACCAGCAACTCGGCCGGATACGGCAGCGCCGTCACCGCGGCCGCCAGCCGCGGCATGATCCCCGCGGTGGCCCAGTGCTTGCGGTCCCACACGCCCGTGCCCGGCGCGATCAGTACGACCAGCAGCGCGCCCCGCCCGAGCCGGTCCCGCAGCTGCACGAAGGAGCCGTCCTCCGCGGTGACCCGCACGTCCATGACCGGCGCACCGCGGGGCGTGTCCACGGGGACCTCGCCCTCCAGAGACCGGGGCGCCAGCGGAGAGTCGGCGTACGTCCCTGGCGCACCGATCGCTCCCTGCCCCAGGTGGCCGTCCATCAGCAGCGCGTCATGGCCCCGCGCGGAGCCGGGGACGACCGCGCGCAGCCCTCCGCCGCCGCGCAGCAGCGGCAGCGCCTGGTCGGCGGCGCGCAGCCGGGCGGCGACGGCCGAGCGCCGCTCCGCCTGATAGCTGTCGAGCAGCGCCTCGTGCGGCCCGTGGTGCCAGGCCGGCGCCAGCTTCCAGGCGAGGTTGTCGGCGTCCCGCAGCCCCTCGTCCAGGCCGTGCGTGCCGAGCGTGCCGAGGCAGTGCGCCGCGTCCCCGGCGAGAAAGACGCGGCCCACGCGCCAGCGGCGGGCCAGGCGGTGGTGGACCGTGTGAACCCCGGTGTCGAGGAGTTCGTACGGCGGTGTCGGCCCGCCGGTCCACCCGGCGAGCGTCTCCCGGACGTGGGCCACCAGCATCTCGGGCGTGACCAGGTCCTTGCCCGGCGGCAGCAGCCAGTCGAGGCGCCACACCCCGTCCGGGAGCGGCCGTCCGGTCACCTCCCCGCCCGAAGGTCCGGACGTCCGCCACGGCGGCATCCGATGGAGCAACGCCTGACCGTCCCAGGGAAGTTCCGCGCGCAGCGCGGCCACGGCGTGTCGCTCCACCGCCGTACGGCCCGGAAAGCGGATGTCCTCCAGCTTTCGCACAGTCGAGCGCTGGCCGTCGCAGCCCACCAGGTAACTGCCGCGCCACCAGGTGCCCTTGGGGCCGCGGGTGTGGGCGGTGACGCCCGAGGGCTCCTGCTCGATGGCGTCCAGGCGGCTGTCCACGACGACCTTGACGAGCCGCTCGCCGACGAGGGCCGCGCGCAGGGCGTCGGTCAGTACGTGCTGGGCGATGTGCAGGGGGGCGGGTTTCGTGACGGCCCCAGGGTTTGTGACGCCCCCGGGGCTCGTGATGCCCCCAGGGCTCGCGACGCCCTCGCCCCCTTCCGCGGAGGCGTCGAACTTGACCTCTCGCATCACCTGCTTGCGCCGCATCGCCCGCCATCCGGCCCAGCGGGCCCCGGCCTCGCCGACCGGCACGCCCGTCAGGCGCTCCATGAGGGCGGTGGTGTCCTCGCGCAGGACGGCGGTGCGCGCGAGGCGCGGTTCGTCCTTGCCGGGGCCCTCGTCGAGGACGACGGACGGCACCTCCTGACGGGCCAGCGCCAGGGCGAGCGTGAGCCCGACGGGCCCCGCTCCGACGATGATCACCGGGTCCACGGCGCGGTGCCCCCTGCCCGCAGCGGTGTCCCGAGGGACGCAAGTGAACAGAAGGCTGGAGCAGGGTGCACGATCACAGAACGTATGCAACCCATTGCCGGTGCTTGCGTCAAGTGACGGAGGGCAGTGGCGATCATGCCACTGCCCTCTGCGCCGTTCACGCCAATTGACTGCTTGTCAGGTATAGGTCCTGGAGCCTGGGAGGCCGCCGCCTTCACCACCGGTCCCGAAGGAGCCGCCCACCGCCGCCGGGTTCAGCTCCTCCATGTCCTCGGCGCTGAGGACCGCGCCCGTGCTCTTCTTGCTGCGCCGCAGCCGCTGCTCCAGCCAGCTCGCGAAGCTGGTGAGCATGAAGTTCAGCACGATGTAGATGATCGACACCACGATGAAGCTGGGGATGACCGTGGCGTAGAAGGCTGCCATCGTCTGGCGCGCGTTGAGCAGTTCGGTGAACCCGATCATCACGCCGCCCAGCGCGGTGTCCTTCACAATGACCACGAGCTGGCTGACGATGGCCGGCAGCATGGCGGTGACGGCCTGCGGCAGCAGGATGCTCCTCATCGTCTGGCCCTTGCGCAGGCCGACCGCCATGGCGGCCTCCGTCTGCCCCTTGGGCAGCGCGAGGATGCCGGCCCGCACGACCTCGGCCAGGACGGACGCGTTGTAGAGCACGAGGCCGGTGACGACCGCGTAGAGGGGCCGCTGTTCGCTGGAGACGCCCGTGTAGCGGTTGTAGAACTCGTTGGCGAACAGCATCAGCAACAGGACCGGGATCGCCCGGAAGAACTCGACCACCCAGGCGGCCGGAAGCCGCACCCACCGGTGGTCGGAGAGGCGTGCGATACCGAAGACCGCGCCCAGCGGAAGAGCGATCACCATGGCCAGCGCCGCGGCCTTCAGCGTGTTGCCGAGACCTGGCAACAGATAAGTCGTCCAGGCTTCCGACTGAGTGAACGGCTTCCACAGAGCCCACGCCCACTGGTTCTTCTCGTCCAGCTTGTACCAGATGAACCAGGCGAGCAGGGCGAGCAGGGCGAAGAAGGCCACCGAGATGAGCACGTTGCGCCGCTTGGCGCGGGGGCCCGGAGCGTCGTAGAGAACGGAGGTCATCGCTTCACCGCCAGTCGCTTGCTCAGCCAGCCGAGGATCAGGCCGGTGGGCAGAGTCAGTACCACGAAACCGAATGCGAAGATCGCGCCGATGAGCAGGACGGCGGCCTCGTTCTCGATCATCGTCTTCATCAGGTAGGCCGCCTCGGCCACGCCGATCGCGGCCGCCACGGTGGTGTTCTTGGTCAGCGCGATCAACACGTTGGCCAGCGGGCCGATGACCGAGCGGAAGGCCTGCGGCAGGATGACGAGCCGGAGGTTCTGGCTGAAGGTCAGCCCGATGGCACGGGCCGCCTCGGCCTGGCCGAGCGGCACGGTGTTGATGCCGGAACGAATCGCTTCGCAGACGAACGCCGCGGTGTACGTGGCGAGACCGAGGATCGCCAGGCGGAAGCCCTGGACCTTGAAGTCGTCGCTGCCCATCGTCACGCGGAAGGTGTCGGCAAGGCCGAGCGAGGTGAAGATGATGATGACCGTCAGGGGAATGTTCCGGACGATGTTCACATAGGCCGTGCCGAATCCGCGCATCAGCGGGACCGGGCTCACTCGCATCGCGGCCAGGAGGGTTCCCCAGATCAAGGAGCCGATGCCGGAGAAGAAGGTGAGTTTCACCGTCATCCAGAAGGCGCCCAACAGGGTCGGGTTGTCATAGTCAGAAAGAAAGTCGAACACGATCTCCCGCGCTTCCGGGTGGATGGCGTATGTGGATAGCGCGGCGCACCGCCGCCCTGATCGCGGTGGACGGCGGCGCGCCGGTGGATCCCTGCGCTACTTGACGACGCGCTACTTGACGATGACGCCGATCTTCGGCGCGGGCTCGTTCTTGTAGTTGGCCGGACCGAAGTTGTCGGTGACCGCCTTGTCCCAGGCCTTGTCGCTGACCATCTTCTCCAGGGCGGCGTTGATCTTGTTGACGGTCTCGGTGTCGCCCTTCTTCACACCGATGCCGTAGTTCTCGTTGCTCAGCTTGAGGCCGGCGAGCTTGAACTGGCCCTTGTACTGCTCCTGCGCGGCGAAGCCCGCGAGGATCGAGTCGTCCGTGGTCACTGCGTCCACGGCGCCGCTCTGCAGCGCGGCGATGCACTCCGAGTAGCCGCCGTACTCCTTGAGGTTGGCCTTCGGGGCGATCTCGTCCTTGATGTTCTGCGCCGAGGTGGAGCCGGTCACAGAGCACAGGTTCTTGCCGTTGAGGTCGGTGGCCTCGGAGATGTCGGAGTCGGACTTGATCAGCAGGTCCTGGTGGGCCAGCAGGTACGGTCCGGCGAAGTCGACCTTCTCCTTGCGCTCGTCGGTGATCGAGTAGGTCGCCGCGATGAACTTCACGTCGCCACGGGCGAGCGCGTTCTCACGGTCGGCGCTCTTGGTCTCGACGAACTCGATCTGGTCGGCGTCGTAGCCGAGCTCCTTGGCCACGTACGTCGCCACGTCCACGTCGAAGCCGGAGAAGGAGCCGTCAGCTTCCTTCAGGCCGAGACCGGGCTGGTCGTACTTGATACCGACCTTGATCTTGTCGCCGCCACCGGAGCCGGAGCCGGCCGCGCTGTCCTTGTCGCTGTCGCCACCACCACAGGCGGTCGCGGTCAGGGAGAGTACGAGTGCAGCGGCCGCCGCGGCGGAGACCTTGCGGAGCTTCATGGTGAACATCCTTTGCGTGAAGAAGAGATGCGTGCCGTCAGGAGAGGCGGGTGACGCAGGTCGTCGGTTGCGTGAAGCAGTCCGTCAGTGGTGCGGGATCGCACCCCGTCAGTGGTGCAGGATCTTGGACAGGAAGTCCTTGGCGCGGTCGCTGCGCGGGTTGCTGAAGAACTGGTCGGGCACAGCTTCTTCGACGATCTTGCCGTCCGCCATGAACACCACCCGGTTGGCGGCCGAACGGGCGAAGCCCATCTCGTGGGTGACGACGATCATGGTCATGCCGTCGCGGGCGAGCTGCTGCATGACCTCCAGTACCTCGTTGATCATCTCCGGGTCGAGAGCCGACGTCGGCTCGTCGAAGAGCATGACCTTGGGGTCCATGGCCAGCGCACGGGCGATGGCCACACGCTGCTGCTGGCCGCCGGAGAGCTGTGCGGGGTACTTGTCCGCCTGGCTGCCCACGCCCACCCGGTCGAGCAGGGAGCGGGCCTTCTCCTCGGCCTTCTTCTTGTCGGTCTTGCGGACCTTGATCTGGCCCAACATCACGTTCTCGAGCACGGTCTTGTGCGCGAAAAGGTTGAAGGACTGGAAGACCATTCCGACGTCGGCACGCAGCTTCGCCAGCGCCTTGCCCTCAGCGGGCAGCGGCTTGCCGTCGATCGCGATCGCGCCGGAGTCGATCGTCTCCAGGCGGTTGATGGTGCGGCACAGGGTGGACTTCCCGGACCCGGAGGGTCCGATGACCACGACGACCTCGCCGCGGGCGATCGTCAGGTCGATGTCCTGGAGCACGTGCAACGCGCCGAAGTGCTTGTTCACGTTCTTCAGGACGACCAGCTCGCCGGTCGCGGCCACATCTTCCTTGGCCACCGATACTTCGGTCATCGCTCTCAGGCTCCGTCCTCCTCGGTTTCGGAGGACAGTAGTAACCGTATCCGACCTGCGTCATTAGTTCTGAGGGGAATCTGAGCATCACGATCCGATAGCAATCGGACACGTGTCGTAGCACTTGACACCTGGGCGCGTACCGGCTGGATAACGGAAGCCGCGAGCAACCGGAACCCACTTGACGGCGTCGTCGTCCATCAGCGTGACTGCCATGATGCACGCGCGCGTGTGCATGCACTGTGTACCTACCTGAATCGTACGGCCGATGAACCGAAGGAGGCCGGGGTGAGACTGCTCCTCGTCGAGGACGACAACCATGTCGCTGCAGCGCTGTCCGCGGTCCTGGCGCGGCACGGTTTCGAGGTCACGCACGCGCGCAGCGGCGAGGAGGCCCTCCAGGCGCTCGTCCCCGAGGGCAACGGCTTCGGCGTCGTCCTCCTCGACCTCGGCCTGCCCGACCAGGACGGATACGAGGTCTGCGGCAAGATCCGCAAGCGCACCAGCACCCCGGTGATCATGGTCACCGCGCGCTCCGACGTCCGCTCGCGCATCCATGGCCTCAACCTCGGGGCCGACGACTATGTGGTGAAGCCGTACGACACCGGGGAGCTGCTCGCCCGGATCCACGCCGTCAGCCGGCGCACCGTGCAGGAGGAGGCCGAGACGGGTGGCGACGGTGTGCTGCGCCTGGGCGCCGTACACATCGAACTGCCCACCCGCCAGGTCAGCGTGGATGGTTCGGTTGTCCAACTGACCCGCAAGGAGTTCGATCTCCTCGCCCTGCTCGCCCAGCGCCCTGGGGTGGTCTTCCGCCGGGAGCAGATCATCAGCGAGGTGTGGCGCACGAGTTGGGAGGGGACCGGGCGCACCCTTGAGGTGCATGTGGCGTCCCTGCGCGCCAAGCTGCGCATGCCGGCGCTGATCGAGACCGTACGTGGCGTCGGCTACCGACTCGTCTCCCCGACCTCGTAGCGGGCAAGTGTGCGCACTCGTCTCCTCCCGCTGCTCATCGTCCTGATGGCGGCCGTGCTGCTCGCCCTCGGCGTACCGCTCGCCGTCAGCCTGGCCGCGGCACAGCAGCAGAAGGTCGTCGTCGACCGGATCGACGACACGGCGTACTTCGCGGCCATCGCCCGGCCCGGCGCCGACACCACCTCCGGGTCCCGCGACGAGCTGCGCATCCTGAGCCGGGAGCTCGAGAGCTACTACGACGTCTACGGCATCAGGGCCGGTGTCTTCCTGCCCAACGACACGCCCCTGGCCAACGGGCCGACGACCTGGTTCCTGCCCGAGTCCGGCGAAGTGCGCGACGCCTTCGAGGAGTCGCTGCTCAGCCGGCGCAGCCACGACCCCAAGCAGGTGTGGCCCTGGCAGCGCGGCCGCCTCGTCATCGCCTCGCCGGTCATCCGGGACGGTGACGTCGTCGCGGTCGTCGTCACCGACTCGCCCACCGGGCAGATGCGTTCGCGGATCCTGCACGGCTGGCTGATCATCGGCGCGGGTCTGACGGCCGCGATGCTGGTGGCCGTCGGGGCCGCGCTCCGGCTCACGGGCTGGGTGCTCAGGCCGGTTCGGGTGCTGGACGCCACCACGCACGCGATCGCCAGCGGCCGCCTGAAATCACGGGTCGCGGTGGCCAGCGGTCCGCCGGAACTTCGGCGGCTGGCCCGGTCGTTCAACGAGATGGCGGACAACGTCGAGGACGTGCTGGAGCAGCAGCGCGCCTTCGTCGCCGACGCCTCGCACCAGCTGCGCAACCCGCTCGCGGCGCTGCTGCTGCGCATCGAGCTGCTCGCCTTCGAACTTCCCGAGGGCAATCAGGAGATCGCTTCGGTCCAGGCCGAGGGCAAGCGTCTGGCCCAGGTCCTGGACGACCTGCTCGACCTGGCCCTGGCCGAGCACACCGAGGCCGATCTGCGGCTCACCGACGTCGGTGCGCTGGCCGCCGAGCGTGTCGCGGCCTGGTCGCCGACGGCCGAGGCCAAGGGCGTACGGCTGGTGGGGGACTGCCCGCCCACCACCGCCTGGGCCGACCCGATCGCGCTGTCCAGCGCGCTGGACGCGGTGATCGACAACGCGGTCAAGTTCACGCCGGAGGACGAGCGGGTCGAGGTGACCGTCACCTCCAACGGCAGTACGTCGACGATCGTCGTGACCGACCACGGCCCCGGCCTCACCGACGAGGAACTCGCCCGCATCGGCGACCGCTTCTGGCGCAGCGGCCGGCACCAGAACATCAAGGGCTCCGGTCTGGGGCTGTCGATCTCGCGCGTGCTGCTCGCGGCGGGCGGGGGCTCCATCTCGTACGACCGTCATGAGCCGCACGGCTTGCGGGTGACGGTGACGGTGCCCAGGTCGGGGCCGACGCCGTAGCGGGCCGGCAGGGTGC
This sequence comes from Streptomyces cyaneus, assembly GCF_004028635.1. Taxonomy (GTDB): domain Bacteria; phylum Actinomycetota; class Actinomycetes; order Streptomycetales; family Streptomycetaceae; genus Streptomyces; species Streptomyces cyaneus. The sequence continues at coordinate 148,843 of NZ_RQJW01000004.1, forward strand.
TCGTGGTTTCCTACGGTTTGACCGAGCGGTAGTAACGCTGGGCGCCCTCGTGCAGTGTCAAGGGGTCGGTGTAGATCGCCGTGCGCAGGTCGACCAGTTGCGCGGAGTGGACGTGGGCGCCGATGCCGTCGCGGCTCTTGATCACCGTACGGGTGAGCCATTCGGTGAGGCGGGGGTCCATGTCCTTGCGGGTGATCAGCAGGTTGGAGACGGCGATCGTCGGCACCGTGTCCCCGTTCTGGACGGTGGGGTAGGCCGACTCCGGCATGTTGGTCGCGCGGTAGAAGTGGGCCGCGTCGCCCTGCGCGTGCACCTTGGCGACGAGACCGGCGTCGATCGGCACGAACCGGAACGCGGAGGTCTCGGCGATCTTCTCCAGCCCGTCCGTAGGTACCCCGCTCGACCAGAAGAACGCGTCGAGCTCGTGCCCCAGCCGCTTGGGTCCGGTGTCGATGCCGTCCGACCGGGGAGTGATGTCCTTCTCCGGGTCGATGCCGGCGGCCTCGAGCACGCGCGTGGCGATCAGCCGCACACCGGAGTCGGGCAGCCCTATGGCCACCCGCTTGCCTTTCAGGTCCGCCACGGAGCGGATGTCCGAGTCCGGTGGGACGACGAGCTGTACGTAGTCGTCGTAGAGGCGGGCGACGCCGCGCAGCCGGTCGGTGACGGGCTTGTCGCCGATCTTGAACGTGTCCACCGCGTCGGCGGCGGCGATCGTGAAGTCGGCCTGCCCGGTCGCCACGCGCTTGACGTTCTCCTGCGACCCGTCGCTCGTCAGCAGCCGCACCTTCAGCTGTGGCATGTCCTTGGCCAGCTCGTTGCGCAGAAGCTCGCCGTACTCCTGGTAGACCCCCGCGCGCGTGCCGGTGCTGAACGTGATCGTCCCGCTCGGCGGCTCCTCACCCAGGGGCAGCAGCCACCACAGCAGCAACCCGAGGGCGACGAACCCGGCGGCCGCGCCCTCCAGGGCCCGGCGCCTGCTGATGCGGGAGAGTGCCTTGGACATGGCCGCGATCCTGCCAGCCGGTATGCGGTCCTGACCAGGGCAGGGGTCACAGGGGGAGTGGCGGGGGTGGGGGAGGGGGCGGCCGCCGCAGCCGCACGCATCCTCAAGGAGCACTGTCAGACCCGGCCGTTACAGTCGCCGTATGAGTTCGTCGCCCGCTGACCTGGTCCGTGCCTTCCACCTCGCCTTCGGGCTCGACGCCCGCAGTACACCGACGGAGGTCTCCCCGGATCTCGCCGCACACCGTGGAGAACTGCTTGCCGAGGAGGCCGCGGAGGTCGCCGAGGTCTCCGTCACCGGCCCGCTCGACAGACTCGCGCACGAGCTGGCGGACGTCGTCTACGTCGCGTACGGCACGGCCCTGGTCCACGGGATCGACCTCGACGCCGTACTGGCCGAGATCCACCGCTCCAACATGACCAAGCTGGGCCCCGACGGCCAGGTCGCTCGACGGGCCGACGGCAAGGTGCTCAAGGGCGAGCACTACGAGGCACCGGACGTGTCGGCCGTACTGCGCCGCCAGGGGTGGGTGGCCGACGGGGCGTGACCGGTCGGGAGGAGTGAGGGGGTGGAGGACCTCGGTAGGGGTGAGGGGCAGAGGCTAGGGGGCGCGAGGAGCTCGCCGACGCGCCGGTCTCCTCGCCGGTGTGGGTCAGGGCAGGATGACCGTCTTGCCACGGGAGCCGCCGGCGCGGGCGCGGGCCACGGCGGTGGGGGCGTCGGCCAGGGGTACCTCGGTGTCGATCGTGATACGGAGCTTCCCGGCGTCGGCGAGGGCGGCGAGGGACTCGAGTTCGGCCCGGCTGGGGTCGTTGACGAGGTTGATGCCGTGGACCTCGCGGGCGGCCAGCGCGTCGGGGTCGGCGGCGTGGTTGGTGCTGATGAGCCTGCCACCGGGCTTGAGCAGTCCGGCCAGGGCGTCGATGTCGCCGCCGGGCCGGGTGACCAGGTCGAGGACGGTGTCGATGCCGTCGGGGTGGGCGGCGAGGACTTGCTCTGCGGTGGGCGCGGCGACGAAGTCGATGACCTGGTCGGCGCCGAGTTCGCGGAGGTGGCCCGCTATGTCGCCGGTGCCGGTGGCCAGCACCCGGGCCCCCTGGAGGGCGGCGAACTGGATCGCGGACTGGCCCACACCGCCGGACGCCCCGTTGATGAGGATCACATGGCCGGCGTCGAGGCGGGCGGCCTCGATGGCCTGGTAGGCGGTGACACCGGCGGTGGGCAGCGCGGCCGCGACGGCGAACGGCAGGTCGTCGGGCATACGGGCGATCGTGCCGTCCTCGGCGGCCAGGACGTACTCGGCGTAGGAGCCCCGGCCGTACGGGAGGTTCATGAACTGGCCGTAGACGGTGTCGCCGGGCCGGAAGCGGTTCACGCCGGGGCCGATGCGTTCGACCACGCCGGCGCCGTCCGAGCCCATGACGAGGGGAAAGTCGTGCTCGACCATGCCCTTGAGGGCTCCGTCGGCGACCTTCCAGTCGAAGGGGTTGAGCGAGGCGGCGTGCAGACGGACCAGCAGCTCACCCGGGCCCGGTTCCGGCACGGGCAGGTCGGTGACGAGCGGCTCGGCCCCGAAGTCGGTGATGATGACGGCCTTCATGGCGATGCCTTTCTCCTGTCTTCCGGGTGTGTCGTCAGTCCTGAGCGGGCTCGTCAGTCCCGAGCGGGCTCGTCCCATGTGACGGTCAGTTCGTTGCGCCGGCCGAAGCGTTCGAGGTGGCTGCCCACGACGTCCTGGATGGCGGTGAGTGCGGTCGTGTCCGGTGCGGTGACCCGAATCAGAAGGTGGTCGTCCAGGGCTTCGAGGACGACGTCCGTGTGCTGGAAGGCGAGGCGGTGCCCGCCGTCGGGGGTCTCCTCGACGGGGATCTTTCGGCCGAAGTGCGAGGCGAGCTGCTTGGCGTAGCGCGGGGCGGCGTCGGTGGCGACGCGGGCGAGGGAGGAGGGCACGAGAGAACTCCAGGGGATGGGTGCCGGGTGGTTCCGGGATGCCGATGGGGTGCTGTCGGGTTACGTCAGCCGGCCAGCGCGGCGAGGCCGACGGGGTCGGGCAGGGCGATGGTGTGGTGGGTGTGCTGGGCCTTGGCGTGCAGGTAGCGGACGTTGCTGTCGGTGGCGAAGACCCCGGTGGGCCGGACGTAGCGCACGGAGACGCCCAGGTCGCGCAACTGCCCGCCCTTGTCGGGGTTGTTGGTGAGCAGGTCCAGCTCGTCGATGCCGAGGGCGGTCAGCATCTGGGCGGCGGCGGTGTAGTCACGGCCGTCCTCGGGCAGGCCGAGCGCGGTGTTGGCCTCGTAGGTGTCCAGGCCCGCGTCCTGCAGGGCGTAGGCGTCCAGCTTGTTGTACAGGCCGATGCCGCGGCCCTCCTGACGGAGGTAGAGCAGGACGCCGCCGGTGGAGGCGATGCGCTCCACGGCCTCGCGCAACTGCGGACCGCAGTCGCAGCGCGCCGAGCCGAACACGTCCCCGGTCAGGCACTCGGAGTGCAGCCGCACCAGCGGTGCCGGGGCCGCCGTGGGATCACCCAGGACGAGCGCCACATGCTCCTTGCCGTCGACCAGGCCGTGGAACGTGACTGCCTCGGCGGTGACCTCGTAGCCGTCGCCGAAGCGCAGGGGGATGGTCACGCGGGTCCGTACTGAAGCCATGAGTGCTCCTTCGAGGGCTGGACGAACCGGCAGGTTCAAATTTGAATCTCGATGCATCGACGATAGCGCGAAGTTTCAAATTTTGAACAACGGCTTTCGTGTTGCGCCGGTCACATCGCGCGGATGTGGGCCGCCACGCGCCGCCGCAAGCGGCCCCAGGTTCGAATTTGAACCGTCGCGATAACGTGGACGCATGACCGCCCCGCAGTGGTTGAACGAGGAAGAGCTGCGCGCCTGGTACGCCTTCGTGGCCGCCGGTGCGCTCATCAATCGCCGTCTGGATCAACAGCTCAAGGACGACGTGGGGATCACACACCTTCAGTACGAGATCCTCGTGCGCCTCGACGCGGCCCCGGACCGGGAGATGCGCATGAGCGCGCTCGCTGACGCGCTCCTCAACTCCAAGAGCGGCCTGACGTACCAGATCACCCAGCTGGAAAAGGCCGGGCTGGTGACCCGGCGCTCCTGCCCCAGCGACCCGCGCGCGGTCTACGCCGTCCTCACCGACGCCGGCAGGTGCATGCTGGAGCAGGCGGCCCCGGGCCATGTCGCACAGGTCCGCAAGCTGCTCATCGACGTCCTCACACCACAGCAGCTCGCGACCATCGCCGACGGCCTGACCGAGGTAACTCACCGCATACAGAGCAGCGAAGCCGACCCCGCGCGGTAGCCCTCTCCCGCCGGTACCGCCTCCGAACACCGAAACGAGGGGCTCCGGCGACCGCATACCCTTGTCCCATGAGCAGCAGCGACCGGAGCCAGGCAGTGGGCGTGAAGACATACGAGGTGCGCACCTACGGGTGCCAGATGAACGTCCACGATTCCGAGCGATTGTCCGGGCTGCTCGAAGACGCCGGTTACGTACGCGCCCCCGAGGGCTCGAACGGCGACGCGGACGTCGTCGTCTTCAACACCTGCGCGGTCCGCGAGAACGCCGACAACAAGCTGTACGGCAACCTCGGCCACCTCGCGCCGATGAAGACCAAGCGCCCCGGCATGCAGATCGCGGTCGGCGGCTGCCTCGCGCAGAAGGACCGCGACACCATCGTGAAGCGTGCGCCCTGGGTGGACGTCGTCTTCGGCACGCACAACATCGGCAAGCTGCCCGTCCTGCTGGAACGCGCGCGCGTGCAGGAGGAGGCGCAGGTCGAGATCGCCGAGTCACTGGAGGCGTTCCCGTCGACGCTGCCGACGCGGCGCGAGAGCGCCTACGCGGCCTGGGTGTCGATCTCCGTCGGCTGCAACAACACCTGCACCTTCTGCATCGTCCCGGCCCTGCGCGGCAAGGAGAAGGACCGTCGCACCGGCGACATCCTCGCCGAGATCGAGGCCCTGGTCGCCGAGGGCGTCTCCGAGATCACGCTGCTCGGCCAGAACGTCAACGCCTACGGCTCCGACATCGGCGACCGCGAGGCGTTCAGCAAGCTGCTGCGGGCCTGCGGGAACATCGACGGCCTGGAGCGCGTCCGCTTCACCTCCCCGCACCCGCGCGACTTCACCGACGACGTCATCGCCGCCATGGCCGAGACGCCGAACGTGATGCCCCAGCTCCACATGCCGCTCCAGTCCGGCTCGGACACGGTCCTGAAGGCGATGCGCCGCTCCTACCGCCAGGAGCGCTACCTGGGGATCATCGAGAAGGTCCGCGCCGCCATCCCGCACGCCGCGATCACGACGGACATCATCGTGGGCTTCCCCGGCGAGACCGACGAGGACTTCGAGCAGACGCTGCACGTCGTGCGCGAGGCCCGCTTCGCGCAGGCCTTCACCTTCCAGTACTCCAAGCGGCCCGGAACCCCGGCCGCGACCATGGAGAACCAGATCCCCAAGCAGGTCGTCCAGTCGCGCTACGAGCGTCTCGTCGCCCTCCATGAAGAGATCTCCTGGGAGGAGAACAAGAAGCAGGTCGGCCGCACGTTCGAGCTGATGGTCGCCGAGGGCGAGGGCCGCAAGGACGACACCACCCACCGCCTGTCCGGCCGCGCCCCCGACAACCGCCTGGTCCACTTCACCAAGCCGGAGCAGGAGGTCCGCCCCGGCGACGTGGTGACGGTCGAGATCACGTACGCCGCCCCGCACCACCTCCTCGCCGAGGGTGCCGTCCTCGACGTCCGCCGCACGCGCGCGGGCGACGCCTGGGAGAAGCGGAACGCCGCCGCGCAGGCCAAGCCGGCCGGTGTGCTGCTCGGCCTGCCCAAGGTGGGCGTGCCGGAGCCGCTGCCGGCGGTCACCGGAGGCTGCGCCGTCGACTGACCGGGCCGACCGGACACGACCGACCGGACCGCGAGAGATCAGAGGCCGGACCGCGGCAGGCGACGCCCGTGACCGGAGGACGCGTCCCGGGTGACTCATGGGCCGCGCAGTAGGCTGCCGATCATGCTTGTCGCCGCCGCAGTCTGCCCTTGCCCGCCGCTCCTTGTGCCCGAGCTCGCCGCCGGTGCCGCGCCCGAGCTGGCTGCCGCGCGAGCCGCCTGCACGGACGCGCTCGGCGTGCTCGCGGCCGCCCGGCCCGACCTTCTCGTGGTCGTCGGCCCCGCCGAGGAGAGCGGGCGCGGGGCACATGCGGAAGGCACGCCGGGCTCCTTCCGCGGCTTCGGCGTGGACATCGACGTACGGCTGGGCGGGGCCCAGGACGGCGCGGCCGCCCCGGTGCCGTCGGAACCCCGTCTGCCCACCTCGTTGGCCGTCGCCGCGTGGCTGCTGGAGCGGACCGGGTGGTCGGATGCCCCGATCGAGGGACTCGGTGTGGGGGAACCTCTGGAGGCCGAGCGGTGTACTGAAGTCGGAAGGGACATCGCCGCCCGGGCCGAGCGGGTGGCGCTGCTGGTGATGGGCGACGCCAGCGCCTGCCGCACGCTCAAGGCCCCGGGCTACCTCGACGAGCGGGCGGCACCTTTCGACGCGTCCGTCGCGCGTGCGCTGGGCAAGGCGGACGTGGCCGCGCTCAGGACGCTGGACGCCGAGCTCGCGCGTGAGCTGAAGGCCTCGGGCCGGGCCCCGTGGCAGGTCCTCGCGGGAGCCGCCGAGGAGGCGGGCCTTTCGGGCGCCCTGCTGTACGAGGACGCGCCGTACGGGGTGGGGTACCTGGTCGCGACCTGGTCGTAGGGCGGGTCGGCGCCCACCCGAAAACGGCGGACGGCCGGGAGCCGTCAAGCTCCGCGGCCGTCCGTCGATGTGCCGTTCAGGTGGTCGGCGGGGGTGCGTCCGGCGGCGGCGCGCTGCCGCCCGTCGCCGTGTGGTCGCCCTTGTGCGCGAGCCGGTCCATGGCGCCCTTGGCCTTGCCCGTACCCGTGTGGATCTTGTCGCTGTACTTGCCCTTGGTCTTCTCGTCGACGAACTTCTCAGCCTTGTCGAGGCCGTGTTGCACCTTCTCCTCGTGCCGGTGCGCGAAGTCGGAGACCTTGTCCTTGGCCGGGGCGAGTTTGGCTTTCAAATTGTGCATCAGACCCATGGTTCACCTTCCCGCGCGGGGCAGTTACGTGCGGGCGCCCTCGTCGGCCTCACGGTCGGCCGCCTCGTCGGCGGACTGCTGCTTGGGGATCTCGACGCCGTCGTCGGTGTCGGCCTCGCCGGGCTCCTCCGCCGTCGACTGGACCCCGTCCTCGGCCCTGTCCTCGGCCTGGGCCTCGGCCGACCCCTTCGCCTCTGCCGCCTCCTCCGCCGCGGGTTCGGCCGTTGGTGTGTCGGCCTGAGCCTCGGCGGTTGACGCCTCCTCCGTAGCCTTCGACCTCCGGAGAAGTCGTGCGAAAACGCCCATATCCACTCCATACGTTACTCGTGCGGGCGAAATCCCGCGTCGTCCGGTGCGCCCGTTTGTGTCGCCCGGTCGCCGCCTCCGCGAAACCGGCGGCGAAAACCTCGCAACTTGGAACGACCCCGCGCGCGTGCCGTCACGTAACTCGTTCGAGGCCACCCCGTGAGGTTTGCGAGACTGGGTCGGTGAGTAGCGCACCTTCCGCCCCCCGAGTCATCGCCGTAGTCGGACCGACCGCAGCCGGAAAGTCCGATCTGGGCGTATTCCTGGCCCAGCGACTCGGCGGCGAGGTCGTCAACGCCGACTCCATGCAGCTCTACCGAGGGATGGACATCGGCACCGCCAAGCTGACGCCCGAGGAGCGCGCCGGTGTCCCGCACCACCTGCTGGACATCTGGGACGTGACGGTCACGGCGTCCGTCGCCGAGTACCAGCGGCTCGCGCGTGAGCGGATCGACGCGCTGCTGGCCGAGGGGCGCTGGCCGATCCTGGTCGGCGGCTCGGGGCTGTACGTCCGTGGAGCCGTCGACAACCTGGAGTTCCCCGGCACCGACCCCGAGGTCAGGGCCCGGCTGGAGGAGGAGCTCGCGCTGCGCGGCTCCGGGGCGCTGCACGCCCGCCTGGCCGCCGCCGACCCCGAGGCCGCACACGCGATCCTGCCCAGCAACGGGCGCCGTATCGTCCGGGCCCTCGAGGTGATCGAGATCACGGGACAACCCTTCACCGCCAACCTCCCCGGCCATGACTCGATCTACGACACGGTCCAGATCGGCGTCGACGTGGCCCGTCCCGAGCTCGACGAGCGCATCGCGCGCCGGGTCGACCGGATGTGGGACGCAGGGCTCGTGGAGGAGGTCCGCGCGCTGGAGGCGCAGGGGTTGCGTGAGGGGCGTACGGCCTCGCGTGCGCTCGGCTACCAGCAGGTGCTCGCGGCGCTCGCCGGGGTGTGCACCCTCGATGAGGCGCGCGCCGAGACCGTACGTGCCACCAAGCGCTTCGCGCGCCGCCAGGATTCATGGTTCAGACGCGACCCGCGGGTGCACTGGCTCAGTGGGGCTGCGGCAGATCTCACAGAACTTCCGCATCTCGCACTGGCGTTGGTCGAACGACCGGTTACAGCCTGATCACGTGATGGCATCGGGACGCTCCGGCCGCCGTCCGGGCCTCCGACGCCATGCCATCATCGAGCTTCGATCGACCAAGTGGAGTCCGAGTTGGGAGGGCGCGTGGCGATGGAGGCCGGCCCTCGCGACACCGCACAAGGCACTGAGAACGTCACCGCCGACAGGGGCGAACCGGAGCAGGACGGCGACCGTCTGAGCCCCGACGGGCCCGACGAGGCGGAGGGCGGCGTCACCGACGACGGCCCCGAGCCCGAGGAGATGTACGCAAGCGGCCCGGAGGTCGAGGTCGAGCTGCGCCCGCAGCGCCGACTGCGCATCTGGCAGCTCGCGCCCATCGTGTCCCTCTCCGCGGTCGGCTCCCTGATGTTCGCGTTCCCGCTGGCCTTCGACTTCGGCGACAGCGGGGCCGTGATCGCCATGCTGGGGCTCCTGATCTGCTCCTGCGCGGCCGGCTGGGGCATGATGGCGGCCCGCCGGGTGGGCTACACCTGGCCCGGGCTGCCCCAGCGGGGCTCCGGGCGCAGAGCGGACTGGCGGGTCGTGGTGGCCTACGCCCTGCTCGTGGCTGCGGTGATCGTGCTCGCCGTGTGGCGCGTGGCCCGGCTGCGCTGACCTTCACGCGCGCGGGGATCGGCGTACGACCACACGCGCGCGTGGGCTGTCGTACGCCCCAGCACGCGCATGGCTTGTCGTACCGACCCCTTACGATCGAGGAATGAGCACGCGGATCGCCTTCCTCAAGGGTCACGGCACCGAGAACGACTTCGTGATCGTCCCGGACCCCGAGAACGCCATCGACCTGCCCCCGGCCGCCGTCGCCGCCCTGTGCGACCGCCGCGCGGGCATCGGCGGTGACGGGCTGCTGCACGTGGTGCGGTCCGCCGCGCACCCGGAGGCCAAGGACATGGCGGCCGAGGCCGAGTGGTTCATGGACTACCGCAACGGCGACGGCTCGATCGCGGAGATGTGCGGCAACGGCGTGCGCGTGTTCGCGCGCTACCTCCAGCGCGCCGGATACGCAGCCGAGGGTGACCTCGCGGTCGCCACGCGCGGGGGCGTGAAGACCGTGCACATCGCCAAGGACGGTGATGTCACGGTCGGCATGGGCAAGGCGCTGCTCCCCGAAGGGGACGTCACGGTGAGCGTCGGCGAGCGCAGCTGGCCCGCGCGCAACGTGAACATGGGCAACCCGCACGCCGTCGCCTTCGTGGACGACCTCGCGCACGCCGGTGACCTGTACTCCCCGCCGCCGTTCAGCCCGGCCTCCGCCTACCCGGACGGGGTCAACGTCGAGTTCGTGGTCGACCGCGGGCCCGGGCATGTCGCCCTGCGCGTGCACGAGCGCGGTGCCGGCGAGACCCGTTCGTGCGGCACGGGCGCGTGCGCCGTCGCCGTGGCCGCCGCGCGGCGGGACGGCGCCGATCCGGCGGTCACCGGTGCCCCCGCGACGTACACCGTCGATGTGCCGGGCGGCACCCTGGTGATCACCGAGCGGGCGGACGGCGAGATCGAGATGACCGGCCCCGCGGTGATCGTCGCCGAGGGTGAGATCGACGCGGACTGGCTGGAAAACGCGGTCCGTTGAGGGGCGGGGCGGCTTGGTATCCCAGCCTCGACCGCTCCGGTGCCTGTCACCGGCCCCGTCCGGGGTGGCGGGCGCGTTCGAAATCATGGCCAGTCAGCTGTCAGGTGGCGGGAAATCGTAAACCTGTGAACCCTCGCTCGAATGGGTGATCCGTTTCACGCTCGGCGAGAGGCGGTCAGCCGCACGTGATGGGCTCGGTAGCATCAAGCACCGGCCCGGACGGGGGAGATGTCGCCATCCCCTGAGCCGTGTCCGCCATGGGGCACCCCGTCCGCCGGTCCACGCAGCCGGAGGTGCCCATGAGTGCGGAGGCAACGAATTCCGCGACGCCAGGCCCGGTAGCAGGCCCTGTGACGCCCGCGGTGTCCCGCAGGAAGGCCCGCGCCCGGATCGATCTGCGCCGCCTCGGTCGGGCTGCGCTGCTCGGCCCCGCCTCACGCGACCGGCTGCCCGACGCCATCAGCCATGTCGTCGACGCCCACCGCGCCCACCATCCCGACGCCGACCTCGAACCGCTGCGCCGCGCCTATGTGCTGGCCGAGTCCTCGCACCGCGGCCAGATGCGCAAGAGCGGCGAGCCGTACATCACGCACCCGCTCGCGGTCACCCTGATCCTCGCCGAACTGGGCGCGGAGACCACCACCTTGACGGCCTCTCTGCTCCACGACACGGTCGAGGACACCGATGTGACGCTCGACCAGGTCGGTGAGCAGTTCGGTGCGGAGGTCCGCTTCCTCGTCGACGGCGTGACGAAGCTGGAGAAAGTCGACTACGGCGCCGCCGCCGAGCCGGAGACCTTCCGCAAGATGCTCGTCGCCACCGGCAACGACGTCCGTGTGATGTCGATCAAACTCGCCGACCGGCTGCACAACATGCGCACCCTCGGTGTGATGCGCCCGGAGAAACAGGCCCGCATCGCCAAGGTGACCCGCGACGTCCTCATCCCGCTCGCCGAACGGCTCGGCGTCCAGGCGCTCAAGACCGAGCTGGAAGACCTGGTCTTCGCGATCCTGCACCCGGAGGAGTACGAGCACACACGGGAGTTGATCGTCGACAACGCCTCCCGCGCCGACGATCCGCTGGCCGAGATGGCCGACGCGATGCGCAAGGTCCTGCGCGAGGCCGACATCCAGGCCGAAGTCCTCATCCGGCCACGGCACTTCGTCTCCGTGCACCGGGTGTCCCGCAAGCGTGGCCGGCTGCGCGGTGCCGACTTCGGACGGCTGCTGGTACTGGTGAACGAGGACGCGGACTGTTACGGCGTCCTGGGCGAACTGCACACCTGTATGACGCCCGTCGTCTCGGAGTTCAAGGACTTCATCGCCGTCCCCAAGTTCAACCTGTACCAGTCGCTGCACACCGCCGTCGCCCGCGAGGACGGCCAGGTCACCGAAGTCCTCATCCGGACCCACCAGATGCACAAGGTCGCCGAGGCCGGTGTCGTCGCGCTCGGCAATCCCTACGCTCCTCCTGCGGAGGAGCAGGCCGCCGCCGCGAGTGACGGCGAGCGCGCCGACCCCACGCGCCCCGGCTGGCTGTCCAGGCTCCTCGACTGGCAGGAGGCCGCGCCCGACCCGGACACCTTCTGGTCCACGCTCCGCGAGGACCTCGCCCAGGACCGCGAGATCACGGTCTTCCGGCCCGACGGCGGCACCCTGGGCCTGCCCGAGGGTGCGACCTGTGTGGACGCGGCGTACGCGCAGTACGGAGAAGACGCGCACGCGTGCATCGGCGCCCGCGTCAACGGCCGCCTGGCGACGCTCAGCACGGTTCTGCGGGACGGGGACACCGTCCAGCTCCTCATGGGCCAGGACCCGGCCTCGGAGCCCTCCAGGGAGTGGCTGGAGCACGCCCACACGCCCGCCGCCCGGATCGCCATCCAGCGGTGGCTGGCCGCCCATCCCTCGCAGGGCGATGCCCCCGGGGCCGAAGAGACCAGGGTGCTCTTCCGGCCCACGGGCGACGGATCGGTGGGCCAGGAGACTGCCGCGGAGGGGCAGGCCTTCCGCCCTGCCGTCGAGGGGCCGGCCGGCCGCTACGCCACCGCCGACGTCCTCGTCGACCAGCCGGGCGCGACCGTACGCCTCGCCGGCTGCTGTACTCCCGTACCGCCCGACGAGGTCACCGGATTCTCCGTGCGCGGGGGAGTGGTGACCGTCCACCGCGTCGAATGCGCCGCAGTGGCGCGTATGAAGAGCGCGGGGCGCGCGGAGATCGGGGTGCGCTGGGGCGACACCACCGAGTGCCGGGTCACCCTGGTCGCCGAATCGTTCGTCCGCCCGCACCTGCTGGCCGACCTCACGGAAGCCATGGCCCTGGAGGGCGCCGAAATCGTATCGGCGACGGTCGAGCCCCCGACCCAGCAGCGCGTGCGCCACACCTACACGGTCCAACTCCCGGACGCGGCGCTGCTCCCGGGGCTGATGCGGGCGATGCGGAATGTGGCCGGCGTGTACGACGTGAGCCGGGCGCAGCCGCAGATGCAGGGGGCGTGAAGGGGCGAGGGAGCGCGGGGTGTCGCGCGAGGGTTTGTTGGTGCGGGGATGGGCGCGTGGGGCGCCCACGGCGGGTTCAGTCGGACATGACGAGCCCGCGCGAGGCAGGCTGCTCCAGCGACCGGTCCCAACTGCACCCGCCCAGCAGCCACCCGACACCCCCGTTCGAGTGTGCCGGTCGCGCGTCGTCGACGCCCCGCACGCGCGCGCTGATAGCCGTGGTGCATGCTGCTCACCCCCCGCACCGAGGCCCAGCGACCAGTCCCTGGCGCTCCTCGCCCCCGTCCCCGCACCCGTCGGCGTCTCAAGGCCCCCGCACTGTTGGCCGTCGTCCTCTCTTCCTGCCTGCTCGCCGCGAGCGCCCCTGCCGAACCCCTGGGTGTCGGTGACCGCCTCTTCCCGTACCTGGGCAACCCCGGCTACGACGTGGCCTCGTACGACCTCTCGTTCACCTATCCCGGCACCAACACCAAGCCCCTCAAGGCCGTCACCACGATCAACGCCTGGGCGACCACGGACCTGGAACGCTTCAATCTGGACTTCGCCCACGGCAAGGTCGAGTCCGTCGAGGTCGACGGGGAGCCGGCGTCGTTCAGGAGCGCCGGTGAGGACCTCGTGGTCACGCCCGAGGAGTCGTTGCCCGAGGGCAGCTGGATGCAGATCACCGTGCGGCACACCAGCGACCCCAAGTACGGCGAGAGCCGGGACGGCGGCTGGGTGCGCACGGCTGACGGCCTCGCCATGGCCAACCAGGCCGACGCCGCCCACGTCGTGTTCCCGTGCAACGACCACCCCTCCGACAAGGCGATGTTCACCATCCGGGTCACCGCGCCCAACGGCTACACCGCCGTCGCCAACGGCCTGCAGGCCGACGTGGACCGCTCGGGCAAGGCGACGACCTGGACGTATCGCACGCGGCACCCCATGGCCACCGAGCTCGCCCAGGTGTCCATCGGCCGTTCCACGGTGCTGCACCGCACCGGCCCGCACGGACTGCCCGTACGGGACGTCGTGCCCACCAAGGACCGCGAGCAGCTCGAACCGTGGCTGAAGAAGACCCCCGGCCAGATCGCCTGGATGGAGCGGAAGGTCGGGCGGTATCCCTTCGAGACGTACGGCCTGCTGATGGCCGAGGCCGCCACCGGCTTCGAACTCGAGACCCAGACACTCTCTCTCTTCGAGAGAGAGCTCTTCACCGAGTCGGCCTTCCCGAAGTGGTACATCGAGTCGATCATGGTGCACGAGCTGGCGCACCAGTGGTTCGGCGACAGCGTCAGCCCGCGCACCTGGTCCGACCTGTGGCTCAGCGAGGGGCATGCCACCTGGTACGAGGCCCTGTACGCGGCGGAGAAGGCCGGCCGGCCGATGGAGGCGCGGATGAAGGCCGCGTACGCCGCATCCGACCGCTGGCGTGCGGCCGGCGGACCACCGGCCGCCCCCAAGGCGGGCGACCCCGGCAAGAAGAACGGCATCTTCCGGCCGAACGTCTATGACGGCGCGTCACTGGTCCTGTACGCCCTTCGCCAGGAGATCGGCGCCCCGGCCTTCGAGCGTCTGGAACGCGCCTGGGTGAGCCGTCACCAGGACGGTGCCGCCACAACCGCGGACTTCGTCGCGCTCGCGGAGGAGATCTCCGGCCGCCACCTCGAGGGGTTCCTGCACGCCTGGCTGTACGGGGAGAAGACCCCGCCGATGCCCGGTCAGCCGGAGTGGAAGTCCGTGGACCCCGACAAGACGCCCGCGAAGAAGGCCGCGGGGAAGAAGGCGGCCGGAGGGAAGGCAGCCGGGAAGAAGGCGGCCGGGAAGAAGGCGGCTGGGAGGAAGGTCGCCGGGAACAAGGCGACTGTGAAGAAGGCGATCGCGAAGTCGGTGACCGTGAAGACGGTGACAGTGACGAACACGATCGCGAAATAAGGCGGTGACGAGACGGCCCGTGCCGTGCGACCATTTTTGGGTCGGCGCGGTACGGGCCGCGGGAATCTCCCGGGGCACTCGTGCGTTGTGAGCAGTGACGGATCAGTTCCGAGGCGCTACGGACTCGCTCCGCAGGGCCGCTGCCACCGTCGCCGCAAACGGATTGCCCATCGACGTAAGGATCCAATGACCTCCTCTTCTTCCTTTTCCCAGGACACGCAGCGCTTCGCGCACACCCATCCCGAAGGTCTTCGGGCCGATGCCCTGATGGAAGAGGACGTCGCCTGGAGCCACGAGATCGACGGAGAGCGGGACGGCCACCAGTTCGACCGCTCCGAGCGCGCGGCTCTGCGCCGTGTGGCGGGCCTCTCCACCGAGCTCGAGGACGTCACCGAGGTCGAGTACCGCCAGCTCCGCCTGGAGCGGGTCGTGCTCGTCGGTGTCTGGACCTCGGGGACCGTGCAGGACTCGGAGAACTCGCTGGCCGAGCTCGCCGCCCTCGCGGAGACCGCGGGCGCGCTCGTGCTCGACGGCGTGATCCAGCGCCGCGACAAGCCCGACGCGGCCACCTACATCGGCTCCGGCAAGGCCGAGGAGCTGCGGGACATCGTGCTCGAGACGGGCGCCGACACTGTCATCTGCGACGGTGAGCTCAGCCCGGGCCAGCTCATCCACCTCGAAGACGTCGTCAAGGTCAAGGTCATCGACCGTACGGCCCTGATCCTCGACATCTTCGCCCAGCACGCCAAGTCCCGAGAGGGCAAGGCGCAGGTCGCGCTCGCGCAGATGCAGTACATGCTGCCGAGGCTGCGAGGCTGGGGTCAGTCGCTGTCCCGGCAGATGGGCGGCGGCAAGGGCGGCGGCCTCGCCACCCGTGGTCCCGGTGAGACCAAGATCGAGACGGACCGGCGACGGATCCGCGAGAAGATGGCGAAGATGCGCCGGGAGATCGCGGAGATGAAGACCGGCCGCGAGATCAAGCGCCAGGAGCGCAAGCGCCACAAGGTGCCGTCGGTCGCCATCGCCGGCTACACCAACGCCGGCAAGTCGTCGCTGCTCAACCGCCTCACGGGCGCGGGCGTGCTGGTCGAGAACGCCCTGTTCGCGACCCTCGATCCGACCGTGCGCCGGGCTGAGACCCCGGGCGGACGGCTGTACACGCTGGCGGACACGGTCGGGTTCGTCCGTCACCTGCCGCATCACCTGGTCGAGGCGTTCCGCTCCACCATGGAGGAGGTCGGCGAGTCCGACCTGATCCTGCACGTGGTGGATGGCTCGCACCCGGCCCCGGAAGAGCAGCTGGCCGCCGTGCGCGAGGTGATCAGGGACGTCGGCGCGACCGACGTACCGGAGATCGTCGTGATCAACAAGGCGGACGCGGCCGACCCGCTGACGCTGCAGCGGCTCATGCGGATCGAGAAGCGTTCCATCGCCGTCTCGGCCCGCACCGGCCAGGGCATCGACGAGCTGCTCGCGCTGATCGACAACGAGCTGCCGCGCCCGTCGGTCGAGATCGAGGCGCTCGTGCCGTACACGCTCGGCAAGCTGGTCGCCCGCGCCCACACCGAGGGAGAGGTGATCTCCGAGGAGCACACCCCGGAGGGCACGCTGCTCAAGGTTCGGGTGCACGAGGAGCTGGCGGCAGATCTCGCGCCGTACGTTCCGGCGGCGACCGCCTGAGTCGTCGCGGAACGGCGGTCCGTGTGGCCGTAGAACTGCCGAAGGCCCGCCCCCTGTCGCAGGGGGCGGGCCTTCCATGTGGGTCAGTGTGCGTGAGTCATCGGCCGCCGTACGTCTTGCTCATGTACTGGTACACCGACTCGGCGCCCGCGCCCAGCTGCGGGCCCGCGAGCCAGGTGTTGTCCTCCGGGCCGATCGAGGTGTTCGACACGAGCGTGGTCTCGCCGTTCACCACCCGGAACCAGCCCCCGCCCGACGAACCGCCGGTCATGGTGCAGCCGATGCGGTACATCGTCGGCAGAGCCGAGCTCAGCGACAGGCGGCCCGGACGGTCGAGGCACTTGAACATCTGGAGGCCGTTGTACGGCGGTGCCGCCGGGTAGCCCCAGGCGCCCATCGTGGCGACCTCGCTCGCGGACGGAGCGGAGAAGTCGACATCCAGGGCGCCGGTGGTCTCCTCCAGGGACTTCGCGCCGGCCTCCGGCTTCACATGCAGCACGGCGTAGTCGTACGCGGCACCCGCGCCGCCCGTGTCCGAGCCGCCCTGGATCCATTCGTTCGACGTCGATACCCAGTCGGCCCACCAGTTGCCGTAGGGAGCGATCTCGGTGGCCGTCGCGTTGCCCAGCTGCGCCTCGGACTTGCCGAGGTCGTTGTAGGCCGGGACGAAGACGATGTTGCGGTACCAGCCGCCGCTCTGGCCGGCGTGCACACAATGGCCGGCCGTCCAGACGAGGTTGGACTTGCCGGGGTGGTTGACGTCCCTGACGACCGTGCCGGAGCAGACGGCCGGGCCGTCGGGGGTGTCGAAGAAGACCTTGCCGACGGGTGCCGCGTTCTGGTGGTACGGCGTTTTCTCGGCCGTGGCCTGGACGGGCGCCGGCTCAGGGTCGCTCACGCCCTGGTCGGCCGAGGCGTCCTGTGTGGTGACGGTCTTGTTGGCTTCCTTCGCGGACTGCATCCGGTCGGGCTTCCACAGGCCCTCGATCACCGGGTTGACGAAGTCCTTGGCCTCGCTGAGCCACTTGTCCTTGTCCCAGTTCTTCCAGGCCCCGTCCTTCCACTTGTCGATGTCGATCCCGTGTTCCTTGAGCTTGTCCGCGAGCTCGGCCGGGATCTGGATCTTGCCGTCACCGGCGGTGTCGGCGGCGTCGGCAGCCCGCGAGGCGGCAGCCTCGGCCCGGTCGCTCGCCGAGTCCTCGGTCGAGCCGCCACAGGCGGTCGCGGTGAGCGCCAGCACGGCGGCGAGTCCCGTGGCGGCGAGGACGGAGCGACGCCCGCGGCGAGGAGCTGCTGCGGGCATGGGTGTGGAAGGCATGGTGCGATAACCCCCGTTGAAGCGTGTGACTGCTGTGACCTCTGTGGCTGCTGTGACTGCCGTGAACTTCTGTGACCTCTTGATGGCAGCTGCTCGTCGCGGAGGGGCCGTGCACTCATGGGTGCGAGCCCTTCGGACGCGACACCCCACTATGCCCGTGGAGTTGAGGCCGAACGGCGGTGGGGCGGTGAAGGTTTCTCCTCACCGCCCCACCGCGCCATTGCCGTTCGGCACCACCGCATCACCGCGTCACTGCAGCCGGTGCCTACCGTGCCTACGGTGCCGCCATTGACCGGCGTCCGGCGAACGTTATTGATCGGCGTCCGGTGAACGTCACTGACCGGCGAACTTCTCGCTCACTTCGTCGAACACGCCCTTGGCCTCCTTACCCAGCCGCGGACCCGCCAGCCAGCCCGAATCCACCGGGCCGATCGAGGTGTTGGACACCAGCGCCGGCTTGCCGTCCGAGCCCGTCGCGAGCCAGCCACCACCGGACGAACCGCCCGTCATGGTGCAGCCGATGCGGTACATCGTGGGGGCCGACGCGTCGATCGACAGCCGGCCAGGCTTGTCCTGGCACTGGAACAGCTTCTGGCCGTCGAACGGCGCGGCGGCCGGGTAGCCGATCGCCTTGAGGCTGTCCACCTCGGGCACTGCGGGGGCGTTGAAGTCCACCGGGAGGGCCGAACCGACCGTCTCCTCCAGGGACTTGCCGCCGCTGCCCTCCTCCGGCTTCACATGCAGCACGGCGAAGTCGTACGGGGCGCCGTCCCCGCCCGTCGGACCGCCCTGCGCGATCCACTGGTCCGAGGTCCGCGCCCAGTCGGCCCACCACACGCCGTACGGAGCGACCTGCTCCCTGGTGGCGTTCTCCAACTCGGCCGATCCCATGGCCTTGTCGTTGTACGACGGCACGAACGCGATGTTGCGGTACCAGCCGCCGCTCTTGCCCGCGTGCACACAGTGACCCGCCGTCCACACCATGTTGGACTTGCCGGGGTTGGCCGGGTCCTGCACGACCGTTGCCGAGCAGACCATCGTGCCTTCGGGAGAGTCGAAGAACACCTTGCCCGCCTCGGCGGCGTTGGCGTGGTACGCGGGCGAAACCGCCTGCGCGTCCACCGACTCCGGCGTCGGGTCGGTCACACCCTGGTCACCGGAGAGGTCGCTGTCGTCGACACCCCGGTCCGGGTCCTCGGCCTCCCGCATGCGGTCCGGGTCCCACAGGCCCTCGATGATCGGGTTGATGTAGTCCTTGGCCTCGCGGAGCCAGTCGTCCTTGTCCCAGTTCTTCCAGGCGCCGTCCTTCCACTTGTCGATGTCGATCCCGTGCTCTTTGAGCTTGTCCTTGATGTCGTCCGGGATCGTGATCTTGCCTTCACCTCCGGCCGCCGCGGACGCGCTGGCCTCCGCGCCCGCCTCGGCGTCGCCCGACTCGCAGGCCGTGGCGGTGAGCGCCAGCGCCGCGGCAAGCGCGACCACGGGCAGCGGGGAGGTTCTGCGGCGTGCGCTCCCTCCTCGGCGAGTGGTGAACGACGGCCGTATCGATCGCATGATCTGACTCCCCCTGAGGTGACGGTACTTGGCGCTGCGACCGTGAACTCCCGCTGATCGCCAGCGGATTGCTTGCCGATTGCGTGCAGATCGCTTGCTGATCGGGCGGGATGTCACGGCGCGTTGGGACGGCACCACACACTATGCGGTCGCTGTGGGGGAGTGCCGACGGAACGGCAACGGTTTCGCTACGGGCTGTCTGACCTGGCAGTTCATCCGGATTCGGGGGGAGGTGCGTAGCGGCGACACCGGGGCGTCGCGCGAGCAGGCCGAGGAGATCGAATTCCTGGGGAGTCAGCTGGACGAGCGAATGGTCCACACTGACCCGCCGCGTCGGCAGATCGTCAATCACCGAGCCGCCATGCAGCACGGTCTTGACCCCTTCCACGGCGGGGCCGGACGACAGTCCGGCTCTGCACGGTTGCCACAAGCAGCCCATTTCCCTTGGTGTCCGGCCCTGGATTGGCTCTTGCCCAGGTCGCTCACCTGTCGGCGGACGCTGGAGGAGCGGCGCGAGCGGGCGGCGGTGTGCAACGTGCTCCGCTGGACCGAGCGCGGCCACGGCCGGTACGGGGGCCTGGGTCGGCCCGCCGGTCTGGCCCGCCCTGTGCGCAGTCTGCTTCCACCTCGTGAAGGTCCATCGGCGATGGTTCCGTCACCGCAAGGATCTTGAAGCAACCCGTAACCCGGTGAACGGTCCGCGGTTGGTAGCGGTGGGGGGCCAGCTGCCCGTGGGCGGTCCCCAGTGCCCAGTTCCCCGGAGCTTCGAGTCGACGCTCGCGGGGCTTCGTATGTCGGGTGGGGCGAGGATGCGAGAGACCTGCTCGCCCCTGGACAGCGGGAGGACAGGGAGCCATGGTCGTGACCGAATCTTTGCGCGGGGGGACATCCGAGTCGGCGGGGGCGCGTGCCGTGCAGGAGGGGATCCTGCGGCGACAGTCGGCGCGCGAGTCGGCGGCGCGCACCTACGCGCGTGCCCTGCCGATCGTGCCTGTACGGGCACGTGGGCTGACCATCGAGGGCGCGGACGGCCGCCGCTACCTGGACTGCCTCTCCGGCGCCGGGACGCTGGCGCTCGGACACAATCACCCCGTGGTCCTGGAGGCCATCCGCAAGGTTCTCGACTCGGGCGCACCACTGCACGTCCTCGACCTGGCGACCCCCGTCAAGGACGCCTTCATCACCGAGCTCTTCCACACGCTGCCGCCCGGTCTCGCCGACCGTGCACGCGTGCAGTTCTGCGGACCGGCCGGCACCGACGCGGTGGAGGCCGCTTTCAAGCTCGTCCGGGCCGCGACCGGACGCACCGGAATCCTCGCTTTCAGCGGCGCCTACCACGGGATGACCGCCGGAGCGCTCGAAGCCTCCGGGGGCGCCTTCGACGTACGAGTCGCCCGCCTGCCCTACCCGCAGGACTACCGCTGCCCCTTCGGTATCGGTGGCGAACACGGCGCCGAACTCGCCGCCCGCTGGACCGAGTCCGTCCTCGACGACCCCAAGTCGGGTGTGCCGCGCCCGGCCGGGATGATCCTCGAACCCGTCCAGGGCGAGGGCGGAGTGATCCCCGCGCCGGAGGGCTGGATGCGGCGCATGCGGCAGATCACCGCCGACCGTGCCATCCCCCTCATCGCCGACGAGGTCCAGACGGGGGTCGGGCGCACCGGCTCCTTCTGGGCGGTGGAGCACAGCGGCGTCACCCCCGACGTGATGGTCCTCTCCAAGGCCATCGGGGGCAGCCTGCCCCTGGCGGTCATCGTCTATCGCGACGACCTCGACGCCTGGCAGCCCGGCGCCCACGCCGGCACGTTCCGCGGCAACCAGCTCGCCATGGCCGCCGGGACGGCGACTCTCGCTTACGTCCGCGAGCACCGGCTCGCCGAGCGGGCGGCCGAACTGGGCTCGCGGATGCTGCACAAACTCCAGCAACTCGCAGGGGAGTTCGCCTGCATCGGGGATGTGCGGGGGAGGGGCTTGATGATCGGGGTCGAGGTGGTGGATCCAGAGGCCGATTCCGAGCACGGCGAGGGGCGGTCGGTTCCCCTGGCGTCGACTGAGGGAGTCGGCGGCGGGCCGGGGCTCCTGACTGCTCCCGCTCGGAACGAGGCTCGCGCCCAGGTCGAGTCGGATGCTTCGGCCGACACTGGTTGGCCTGGAGGCGGGGCGGGCGTTCTGGTGGGTCTGGACCCTGCCCAGACCATGGGCGGCTCCTCGACGGACGCCAACGGCACCGCCCGAGGAGCCGGTTCGACGGCGGCGCAGACCTCGGATCGCCACCCTCGCCCTGCCGCTCCCGAACTCGCGGCCGCCATCCAGCGGGAGTGCCTGCGACGTGGCCTGATCGTCGAACTCGGCGGCCGCCACTCCAGCGTCGTACGCCTGCTTCCGCCCCTGACCATCAGCGACGAACAGGCTGCCGCAGTGCTGGACCGACTGGCCGACGCCGTTGCCGCGGTGTCCCGAAGCCACACCCATCACGACGCGTTCGGTGCGGACCGTACGCACCATCCGTCCCCGCGCCCTCGGCGGCCCGGTGGCCGTACCGACCGGGCGGGATAGCGCGGTCCGATGGTGCGCGACGGCCGTGGCGCGCGCCAGCCCGCACTCCACCCGGTCCTGTCGCGTCGGCGTCCGTTCACCGACCCATTCCCGAGCAACAGCTCACCTTCGAACGACACATCACTTCCCCTCGGACCGCGCCTCCAACTGAAACCACCGCCAACCGATGCCGCTCCCAACTGCCCTCCGCAAGCCACACATTCGCGGACCCATCAAAACCACGCCCACCCTCACCGCAGTACGGCGGCCGTCGCCGCATGCGTCAGAACCAGTTCAAGAGGACCAACCTTGACCACCACCCCCGCACCCGACGGCCGTCCCGACACTCGCGCGCGATGCTCCGCCGACCCGCACCTGTCCCAGCAGGAGCTGCTTGCGCCTCCGACCGCATTGGCTCCTCGCGGGATGGGGCTTGTGCCCGCCCAGGCAGGCACTTCCCTAGAACAGGGCGGCACGCGACTGGCAGGCGACTCATCTCAGAGAGGCCGCGCGCCCCAGAGCGGCGATACACGTCAGGGATGCGACGCACCCAAGGGAGGGGACACTCCGCAGGAACCGGCGTCGGCGCAGGGAGCTGCCGATGCACAGGCCCTGATGTGTACGCCGATGCAGGCAGGCGCTCCGGACATCGAGCGGCTGCCTGGCGCTGCCGCCTCAGACCTCTTGGAGCACCCCGACCCACACACCGCAGCCCAGGCCGCGGCCGTGGAGAACTTGCTCCGCTGCTGGGTTCGCGAGACCAACGTCCCGGCACCCGACAACGGCATCCTCCGCATCCCCTTGCCCGCCACAGGTACGACCCTGCTGATCCCGGTCCACTACTGGTCCCCGTCGGGATGGCACCGCTTCGGCCTCCCACACCTGGCCGACGCCCCGGCTCCGTCCCCACCGACTGACGCGGTCACCCTTGCTGCCCTCCTCACCAGGGAGGCGCTGGCGCAAAGCAACCCCGCCGTCATGGTTTCGGTCGCCGACCCGTCGGCTGGGAGCAGCACCTCGACGAGCCCTGGGTGCGTAGCGGCTCGCCCGATTTCCGCGGGCGTTCGCCCTTCGCCGGCATGCGACCCATCGATTGCCTCTTCGCCGACGTCGGATACGTCGACTGCCTCGACTGACGCGACGCGACCTCCCCGGACCGCGTCTGCTCCTCGCCCCGGGGCGTCCCCAGACTCCGCGTTCGTTGCCTCCTCTGTCGCCAGGGCTTCCTGCTCCGACCCTGCCTGCTCCGGTTCTGACCTCGACTCCTCCACGGTCTCCGGCGCCGCTGCCGCTACCTCCATCTCTGGCCCAGACTCGTCCTGCGTCCCTGGACCCTCCGCCTCCACGCCCCCTGCCATGCCCCCTCAGAACGCCCCGACCTCCGCCGCTCCGAGGCCGCCCGCTGCCCTGCCTTTCCCCGCCATCTCCGGGGCCACTGACCTCGTTGCCCGTGTCGCCGACTCCGTCCGACGAACCGTCACCTTCATCAGCGAGCGCCGCGCTCACCCCGCCGACGGCCCTGACATCTTCCTCGCGGCCGAGCAGGCGCTCACGCTCGGACACCCGCTCCACCCGACGCCGAAGAGCCGCGAGGGTCTCTCCGAGGCCGAAGCACAGCTGTATTCACCCGAGTTGCGCGGCTCCTTCCCGTTGCACTGGATGGCTGTCGCCCCTTCCCTGCTCGCCGCTGACTCGGCATGGACCGAGCGCGGCCGTGTCGTCCCCGCGGCTCAGCTCATGGTCCGCCTCGCCGGGCCTGAGTTGGCGTTGCCGGACGGGTTCGCGGCCCTGCCCATGCATCCTTGGCAGCTCCGAGAGATCCAGCACCGTCCCGAGACCGCGGCCTTGCTCGATGCCGGACTGCTCCGGGACCTCGGCGCCCACGGTGAACCTTGGCATCCCACCTCCTCCGTACGGACCGTCCACAGATCCGATGCCAGTGCCATGCTCAAACTCTCCCTGGGCCTGCGCATCACCAACTCCCGCCGTGAGAACCTCCGGAAGGAGCTGCACCGCGGCGTCGAGGTCCACCGGCTCCTGCGCAGCGGCCTCTCGACGCGGTGGCAGGCCGCGCACCCGGGGTTCGACATCGTTCGCGATCCGGCATGGCTCGCCGTGGACGGGCCGGACGGCGTCCCCGTGGCCGGCTTCGACGTGATGATCCGGCACAACCCGTTCAGACCTTCCGACGACGTGTCCTGCGTAGCCGGACTCGTTTCACCCCGACCTCACGCACAAGCCGGCACCGCTGCGGGCCATCACCCCTGGGACACGACGCCCCCTCGGTCCCGTCTCGCCGAGCTCGTCACGCGTCTCGCCGACCGAACGGGACGCCCTCGCGGGGCCGTCGCTGCCGAGTGGTTCCTGCGCTACCTCGAACACGTCGTCCGCCCCGTGCTGTGGCTCGATGCCGAGGCGGGCATCGCTCTGGAAGCACACCAGCAGAACACGCTGGTCCTGCTGGACGGTGACGGCTGGCCTTCGGGCGGCCGTTACCGAGACAACCAGGGCTACTACTTCCGTGAGTCCCGGCGCGCGGCACTCGACGCCCGGCTGCCCGGCATCGGCGAGCACAGCGACACCTTCGTCTCGGACGAGGTCGCCGACGAACGCTTCGCCTACTACCTCGCGATCAACAACGTGCTCGGTCTCATCGGAGCGTTCGGCTCTCAGCGTCTCGCGGATGAACAACTGTTGCTCGCAGCCTTTCGCCGCTTCCTCGGCGAGGTGGCCTCCGGCACAGCCCGTCTGCGCACATCGCTGCCTGCCCACCTCCTCGACTCACCTGTCCTGCGCTGCAAGGCCAACCTACTCACCCGGCTGCACGGCCTCGACGAACTCATCGGCCCGGTCGACACCCAGTCCGTCTACGTCACCATCGCCAACCCCCTGCATTCCTGACCATCACGGTTGCCCCTTGTCACACCGCTCCGCACTTCTGACCGCGGTCAATCACCACCGACCCCCCCCTCGCTCCCGACCATCGCTGCGGCTCTCACCAACCCCCTTCATCCCTGAGGAACATGACCCACCCCGCCTCTTGAGAGGAGCGTCGCCGTGCCTCCCACCGACGCGAGCGCCAATGCCGGCACCGCCCCCGTCACCGATATCCGCACCGCCGCGAGCCCGGGTGCTCGTGCGTGCCGTATCGAGCCGGCTGCCGGCGCGGACGCAGACAGTGAGGACACGCTGGATCTGCAGTTGCCTGACGAACTCCTCGCGCTCTTCGCGGACGACGCCGCAGTCGATGGGGAGCGGAGCCCGGGCCCCGCAGGCACGGCAGCACCTCCCGCTCTCCTCCCGATCGGCGACGATCTGCTCGACCGTGTTGCCGCCTGGGGGCCGATCAGCACACCTGCAGGAGTCCTTCACCTTGTCCCCGTGCGGATCGAACGGGACCTTCCGATCATCTACCGGTGGATGAACGACCCCGCCGTCGCCGCGTTCTGGGGGCTCGCGGGACCCCAGAACGCGATTGAAGAGCATCTGCGGTGTCAGCTTTCCGGTGATGGACGCAGCATCCCGTGCCTGGGCATGCTGGACGGCACGCCGATGAGCTACTGGGAGATCTACCGAGCCGACCTCGACCCGCTGGCCCGGTACTACGCGGCGCGGCCCCATGACACCGGAGTTCATCTCCTCATCGGTGCCGTCGGCGGCCGCGGCCGAGGACTCGGTGGAACCCTGCTCCGATCCGTCGCCGACCTCGTGCTCGACAAGCGGCCCGCCTGCGCTCGCATCGTCGCCGAACCCGACATTCGCAACACCCCTTCCGTCGCTGCCTTCCTGAGCGCCGGTTTCCGGTTCTCCGCCGAAGTCGACCTGCCCGCCAAGCGGGCCGCCCTCATGGTCAGAGACCGGAGCCTGCGCCACCTGCTGTGACGCCGTGTGGTGACGCCATCACATTTGGTACACCGCTCGCGCCGATCTGGTTCCCACTCCCGACGAACCGAATTCAGGCCGAGCCGATCGCTCCCATGGCCGCCTCCATTCCCCGCGGTCGTGGTGCACACGGCCGACCCGGCCGTCGCACGAAAGCCGACCGGGATCCCGCCGACAGCCACCCCGGATCACACCTGCAACCGACCCCGCCCCCTCCTCGCAGCCCGAACCACCACCGCAGATGAACAAGCCGATCAACCCCACGAGGTGCCTGGCCAGGCACCAGGACCAGCCGATCTCGACCACGCACCCATTCGTCCCAGCCAAATCCGAACCGATCGCACCCACACGCGAACCGCCTCTGACCTCAATCGAACCGATCCCATACGCACCCGAACCGATCCGATCCCCACCCGAGGAACCCCCGGTCTTGATCCCGCCCCTCGTCCCCACCGTGATCGCCCGTTTGTCAGTGCCGGGCCGTAGGGTGGTCGCGCTATGACAAAGCCCTCTCTCCCCGAACTCCTGCATGCTGCCGTCACTGCCGTCGGCGGTACGGAGCGCCCCGGCCAGGTGACCATGGCCGAATCCGTCGCGGAGGCGATCGACGGCAGCTCCCATCTGCTGGTCCAGGCCGGCACCGGCACCGGAAAGTCGCTGGGCTACCTCGTGCCCGCGCTCGCGCACGGGGAGCGCGTCGTCGTCGCGACGGCCACCCTGGCCCTGCAGCGCCAGCTCGTGGAGCGGGACCTGCCGCGCACCGTCGAGGCGCTGCACCCACTGCTGCGCCGTCGGCCCGAGTTCGCGATGCTCAAGGGCAGGTCGAACTACCTGTGCTTGCACCGCCTGCACGAGGGCGTCCCGCAGGACGAGGAGGAGGGCCTCTTCGACCAGTTCGAGGCGGCCGCACCCACCAGCAAGTTGGGGCAGGACCTGCTGCGGCTGCGTGACTGGGCGGACGAGACGGAGACGGGCGATCGTGACAACCTGACTCCCGGCGTCTCCGACCGGGCCTGGGCGCAGGTATCGGTGTCGTCCCGGGAATGCCTGGGCGCCTCGAAGTGCGCATACGGCGCCGAGTGCTTCGCCGAGATGGCCCGTGAGCGCGCCAAGCTCTCGGAGGTCGTCGTCACCAACCACGCGCTGCTCGCGATCGACGCCATCGAAGGCGCTCCGGTCCTGCCACAGCACGAGGTCCTGATCGTCGACGAGGCGCACGAACTGGTTTCCCGGGTCACCGGAGTCGCCACCGGCGAACTCACTCCCGGCCAGGTCAACCGCGCGGTGCGCCGCGCCGCGAAACTGGTCAACGAGAAGGCCGCCGACCAGCTCCAGACCGCTGCCGAGGGCTTCGAACGGCTGATGGAGCTGGCCCTGCCGGGCCGCCTGGAGGAGATTCCCGAGGACCTCGCCTACGCGCTCATGGCGCTGCGTGACGCCTGCCGAACCGTCATCTCCGGGATCGGCGCCACCCGCGACAAGTCCGTGCAGGACGAGGACGCGGTCCGCAAACAGGCGCTGGCCTCGGTCGAGACCGTGCACGACGTGGCAGAGCGGATCACCAACGGCTCCGAGTGGGACGTCGTCTGGTACGAGCGTCACGACCGCTTCGGAGCATCCCTGCGCGTGGCCCCCATGTCCGTGTCGGGCCTTCTGCGGGAGAAGCTCTTCGCGGACCGCTCGGTCGTCCTGACCTCCGCGACCTTGAAGCTGGGCGGCGACTTCAATGGCGTCGGCGCATCCCTGGGCCTCGCCCCCGAGGGCACGGAGGGTGACGACCTCCCGCAGTGGAAGGGGGTGGACGTAGGCTCGCCCTTCGAATACCGCAAGCAGGGCATCCTGTATGTCGCCAAGCACCTGTCCCGGCCCGCGCGTGACGGCGACCGCATGGACATGCTCGACGAGCTGACCGAACTGATCCAAGCGGCCGGCGGACGTACGCTCGGCCTGTTCTCCTCGATGCGGGCCGCCCAGCTGGCCGCCGAGGAACTTCGCTCCCGCATCCCCGAGTTCCCGATCCTCCTTCAGGGCGAGGAGACGCTCGGCGAGCTGATCAAGAACTTCGCGGCCGACCCGAAGACCTGCCTCTTCGGCACGCTGTCCCTGTGGCAGGGCGTCGACGTACCAGGCTCCAGCTGTCAGCTGGTCGTGATGGACAAGATCCCCTTCCCACGCCCGGACGACCCCCTGATGAGCGCCCGCCAGAAAGCGGTGGAGGACGCCGGGGGCAACGGCTTCATGGCGGTCGCCGCCACGCATGCCGCGCTGCTCATGGCCCAGGGCGCCGGCCGCCTCGTACGGGCGTCGGGGGACCGCGGCGTGGTCGCCGTACTGGACCAGCGGCTGGCCACTGCCCGGTACGGGAGCTATCTGAAGGCGTCACTGCCCGACTTCTGGTACACGACGGACCGTAATCAGGTCCGGAAGTCCCTGGCTGCGATCGATGCGGCGGCACAGAAGGCGGAGGCCGAGACGGAGGCGGAACAGCCACGGTGATGCGGGACCCCGCACAGCACAACAGCACACGGGTCCGCACAGCACAGGGCCCCGGAACCGGCGCAGGGGTCCCGGGGCCCGGTCAGGGGGCGACGCCGTTCGGCTTCGCCCGCCGCAGCCGTCACACGCGCCGCAGCACTGCCACCACCTTGCCCAGGATGGTCGCGTCGTCGCCGGGGATCGGCTCGTACGCAGAGTTGTGCGGGAGCAGCCAAACATGGCCGTCCTCGCGCTTGAAACGCTTGACCGTGGCCTCGCCGTCGAGCATCGCAGCCACGATGTCGCCGTTCTCGGCGACCGGCTGGCGCCGGACCGTGACCCAGTCGCCGTCGCAGATCGCGGCCTCGATCATCGAGTCACCGACGACCTTCAGGACGAACAGCTCGCCGTCGCCGACCAGCTGCCGGGGGAGAGGGAAGACGTCCTCGACCGACTCCTCCGCGAGGATCGGGCCACCGGCTGCGATGCGGCCGACCAGCGGGACGTACGACGCGGCGGGCTTGCCGGTGGTGTCCGTGGGCTGCACGGCGGCCTGGTCGGAGCCGCGCACCTCGTATGCGCGCGGTCGGTGCGGGTCGCGGCGGAGGAAGCCCTTGCGCTCCAGTGCCATCAGCTGGTGTGCGACCGAGGACGTGCTGGACAGGCCGACAGCCTGGCCGATCTCCCGCATCGACGGCGGATAGCCACGCCGCTGCACAGAATCCCTGATGACCTCGATCACGCGGCGCTGCCGGTCGGTGAGCCCCGAGCTGTCCGCCCGGATGCCCGGAGGTCGGCCCGGGAGGGATCGCTTGTGTCCCTCGGGATTCATGGCTTCGTTCATCGCATGCACCGGCTCGAGTCGGCCCTGGGAGCGGTCCTGGGCAGTGATGGTGGCACTGTCTGCGGTGGTGGTCACGTCGGCCCCTCTCGATGGTCTCCCTGCAGCACAACGGTAGTTGCTTTCGAAAGGTTGCGCCAAACACACGTTCGAGTGAAAAATCGCGAATCCCCAGACATGATCATGTGTCTGGGTGTATGGCTGACGCGCTGCCCGGCGGGCAAAAGGGCCCATTGTTGTACTCTTCACCGCCGGGGTGACGACCTCGTGGGTTGTCGCCTCAGTCTGCCATCCGGCATCAGCTCAAGCCGTGACCGACCCCCATCTGTGCGGGAGTCCCACGTCCCCTCCGTGTGGCGCTCACGGTATCTCCGTATGTGCCGCAGCGATACGGCTGTGCGTTCCGGTGTGCGGCGCGCCGGTGCGGCGGTACGGCACATGTCCATGCGGGCGCGACACGCGCGTACAGCCTGGGTGTATGAGCCAATCCCCACATGTAGTGGTTGGATTGCGGCAGCAGCCCAGAAGTTGTGGTCCCCCCGGTCTTCGGACGCTCGGAGATCGCCTATGCTTGGGGCTGCTTCGAGGGGCCCATGAGGCCCAGCGAGGCTATTGAGTCTGCTGTGAGGAGGGTTGGGACGGATGCACTGCCCCTTCTGCAGGCACCCCGACAGTCGCGTCGTCGACAGCCGTACGACCGACGACGGCACGTCGATCCGCAGGCGCCGCCAGTGTCCTGATTGCTCCCGTCGTTTTACGACCGTGGAGACATGCTCGCTGATGGTGATCAAGCGGTCCGGAGTCACCGAGCCATTCAGCCGTACCAAGGTCATCAACGGCGTGCGCAAGGCATGCCAGGGGCGACCTGTCACCGAGGACGCGCTCGCGCAGCTCGGCCAGCGCGTCGAGGAGGCGGTGCGGGCCACGGGAAGCGCCGAGCTGACCACCCACGACGTGGGGCTGGCCATACTCGGCCCGTTGCAGGAGCTCGACCTCGTCGCCTATCTGCGATTCGCCTCCGTCTACCGGGCGTTCGACTCGCTCGAGGACTTCGAGGCTGCGATCGCGGAACTGAGGGAGGCGACGGGACACCCCGCCGCGGACGACGACGACCGCGAAGACGACGCAGGCGCAGTTGCGGGGGGCCAGGAAGACGACCGCGGGTCCGGAGGGTCTGTACAGGTCCCCGTGCCCGCCAACGCCGCCGACTGAGGGCGGGCCGGATCCGGTCATCGGACTTCGGATCCGGCTGAGAAGCGGCGGCAGAAGACCTGTTGCGGGTGGCGATCAGAGGGTGCCCGCAGCACCAGACAGAACACGTGCCACGGGGAACATCGGGGCACTTCAGGGCGTTTTAGCCCGTACAGGGAGGCGGCATGACAGAGACGGCGAGCGGTCCGGCACGGAGTTCCCGCGCCAAGGGCACCAAGGCGACCAAGGGACTGCGTATCGAGCGCATCCACACCACCCCCGGCGTGCACCCGTACGACGAGGTGGCCTGGGAGCGCCGTGACGTCGTCATGACCAACTGGCGCGACGGCTCGGTCAACTTTGAGCAGCGCGGCGTCGAGTTCCCCGACTTCTGGTCGGTGAACGCGGTCAACATCGTCACCAGCAAGTACTTCCGCGGTGCCGTCGGCACCCCACAGCGCGAGGTGAGCCTCAAGCAGCTCATCGACCGCATCGTGAAGACGTATCGGAAGGCCGGCGAGGACTACAAGTACTTCGCCTCGCCCGCCGACGCCGAGATCTTCGAGCACGAGCTGGCCTACGCCCTCCTGCACCAGATCTTCAGCTTCAACAGCCCTGTCTGGTTCAACGTGGGCACCCCGCAGCCCCAGCAGGTCTCCGCCTGCTTCATCCTGGCCGTCGACGACTCCATGGAGTCGATCCTCGACTGGTACAAGGAAGAGGGCATGATCTTCAAGGGCGGCTCCGGTGCCGGCCTGAACCTCTCCCGGATCCGCTCCTCCAAGGAGCTGCTGTCGTCCGGAGGTAACGCCTCCGGTCCGGTCTCCTTCATGCGCGGTGCCGACGCCTCCGCAGGAACGATCAAGTCGGGCGGTGCCACCCGTCGTGCCGCCAAGATGGTCATCCTCGACGTCGACCACCCCGACATCGAGGACTTCATCGAGACCAAGGTGAAGGAAGAGGAGAAGATCCGCGCGCTGCGTGACGCGGGCTTCGACATGGACCTGGGCGGCGACGACATCACGTCCGTCCAGTACCAGAACGCCAACAACTCGGTCCGCGTGAACGACGAGTTCATGAAGGCGGTCGAGTCCGGCGGCAAGTTCGGTCTGCGCGCGCGGATGACCGGCGAGGTCATCGAAGAGGTCGACGCCAAGGCGCTGTTCCGCAAGATGGCCGAGGCTGCCTGGGCCTGCGCCGACCCGGGCATCCAGTACGACGACACCATCAACCACTGGCACACCTGCCCGGAGTCCGGCCGTATCAACGGCTCGAACCCCTGCAGCGAGTACATGCACCTGGACAACACGTCCTGCAACCTCGCCTCGCTGAACCTGATGAAGTTCCTGAAGGACGACGGCAAGGGCAACCAGTCCTTCGACGTCGAGCGCTTCGCGAAGGTCGTCGAGCTCGTCATCACCGCGATGGACATCTCCATCTGCTTCGCCGACTTCCCGACGCAGAAGATCGGCGAGAACACGCGCGCGTTCCGCCAGCTCGGCATCGGCTACGCCAACCTCGGCGCCCTGCTGATGGCGACCGGCCACGCCTACGACTCCGACGGCGGCCGTGCCCTCGCCGGTGCCATCACCTCCCTGATGACCGGCACGTCGTACAGGCGTTCCGCCGAACTCGCCGCGGTCGTCGGCGCGTACGACGGCTACGCCCGCAACGCCCAGCCGCACCTGCGCGTCATGAAGCAGCACGCCGACGCCAACGGCGTGGCCGTCCGCATGGACGACCTGGACACGCCGATCTGGGCCGCCGCCACGGAGGCCTGGCAGGACGTGCTGCGTCTCGGTGAGAAGAACGGTTTCCGTAACTCCCAGGCGTCCGTCATCGCCCCGACCGGCACCATCGGTCTCGCGATGTCCTGCGACACCACCGGCCTCGAGCCCGACCTCGCCCTGGTCAAGTTCAAGAAGCTGGTCGGCGGCGGCTCGATGCAGATCGTCAACGGCACCGTTCCGCAGGCCCTGCGCCGCCTCGGCTACCAGGAGGAGCAGATCGAGGCGATCGTCGCCCACATCGCCGAGCACGGCAATGTCGTCGACGCCCCCGGCCTCAAGCACGAGCACTACGAGGTGTTCGACTGCGCCATGGGCGAGCGCTCCATCTCCGCGATGGGCCACGTCCGCATGATGGCCGCGATCCAGCCGTGGATCTCCGGCGCCCTGTCCAAGACGGTCAACATGCCGGAGTCGGCGACCGTCGAGGAGGTCGAGGAGATCTACTTCGAGGCCTGGAAGCTGGGCGTCAAGGCGCTCGCGATCTACCGCGACAACTGCAAGGTCGGCCAGCCCCTCTCCGCCAAGACCAAGGAGAAGGAGAAGGCCGAGATCACGGACAAGGCCGAGGCCACCATCCGTGAGACGGTCGAGAAGGTCGTCGAGTACCGTCCGGTCCGCAAGCGTCTCCCGAAGGGGCGTCCCGGCATCACCACGTCCTTCACCGTCGGTGGCGCCGAGGGCTACATGACCGCCAACTCCTACCCGGACGACGGGCTCGGCGAGGTCTTCCTGAAGATGTCCAAGCAGGGCTCGACCCTCGCGGGCATGATGGACGCCTTCTCGATCGCCGTCTCGGTGGGTCTGCAGTACGGCGTGCCGTTGGAGACGTACGTCTCGAAGTTCACGAACATGCGCTTCGAGCCGGCCGGCATGACGGACGACCCGGACGTGCGGATGGCGCAGTCGATCGTCGACTACATCTTCCGCCGCCTGGCGCTCGACTTCCTGCCCTTCGAGACGCGTTCCGCGCTCGGCATCCACTCCGCCGAGGAGCGTCAGCGTCACCTGGAGACCGGTTCGTACGAGCCGTCCGACGACGAGGTCGACGTCGAGGGCCTGGCCCAGTCCGCGCCGCGCGCCCAGGAGCTGAAGGCCGTCGCCACTCCGAAGGCCGAGGCCGGGACGGCCAAGCCCGCCCCGCAGCAGGCCCACACCAGCGCGGAGCTGGTGGAGATGCAGCTGGGTATCCAGGCCGACGCTCCGCTGTGCTTCTCCTGCGGTACGAAGATGCAGCGGGCCGGTTCCTGCTACATCTGCGAGGGCTGCGGCTCGACCAGCGGCTGCAGCTGAAAATGAGCGGAATTGCGTTGGCTGCAACACTCGACGTGATCCGCTAAGCACTGACGACAGAAGGGGGCGCCAGCCCTGTGGCTGGCGCCCCGCTGTAGTCGTAGCCGCCCAGCACACCGTGTGGCGGGGTGCCGGACATCCTCAGGAGCTTCCAGCTGCGATCGCTGCTGGAGAAAGACGAACGCCCGGCCCTGCAGGGGGCCAGGCGATCGATTGCAGTGAAGAACGTGGTGTTCCGCACGGCCTAGGAACCTGCATGACATCACGTTCCGAGCTGCGATGCAAAAGCAACTCGGAAGGAGGAATGATCATGCCGAAGAATCCGCGTCAGACGAGCAAGGCGGCGGCCTCAGCCGCAGCCAAGGTGCTCGCCAGCTCGAAGTCGAGTAAGGCGGCGAAGTCTGCTGCAGCCAGCGCGCTGTCGCAGACGCCGTCGAGCAAGAGTAAGAAGAAGTGACCCTGACTGCCCCGGGCCTGCACCTGGGGCAGTCGCCCTTGACCGTGGTCAGGCACCTTGGCGTAACCAATTCAACGATGTTGCGTTGAATGCAACGTGAGTCGAGCAGTGGATTTGCCTGGTGCTGCGCACCTGGTTCTCGCTGACGGGGTCGTTCATCTCGATCCCGAACCGGCCGTCTTTGAGGCCATGTTGGAGGGGTGGGCTCGCCAGCAGCGCACCCGTTTCCTGGATGAGAAGGCGACGATCAAGCCGCGAGTGTCGCTGGTCCGGCGCTTCGCGGAGTTCTCCAACCAGTACCCGTGGCAGTGGGCGCCGGTGGAGGTGGAGGCGTTCTTCGATCATCTCAGGAGCCGGAACCCGCGGCTCGCTGTGTCGACGGCGCGGAACTATCAGAACGCCCTGCGGCTTTTCTGCGAGTACACCACTGATGCGCGCTATGGCTGGCCGCGTACCTGCACTGATCGCTTCGGGCAGGTGCCCGTACAGATCTTGCACGAGTGGAACACCGTTGTGCACACCAGCGAATACGAGGGCCGATCCGGTCGTCGACGGCTGACATACGACGAAGTGCAGGCGCTGTTCGACGCAGCGGATGCTCGGGTGGAGGAGATCCGCTGCCGGGGGCGCAAGGGTTCGCTGGCCGCTTTGCGCGACGCAATGCTTCTCAAGACTGTGTACGCCTATGGCCTGCGCCGTCGGGAGGCATGTGGCCTGGATCTTGCTGATCTACGTAGAAACCCGAAGGCACCGGACTGCGGGCGATTTGGTGCTCTGTTCGTTCGACACGGCAAGGCCTCCAAGGGTGGGCCGCCCAAGCGGCGCAACGTGCTTACCGTCCCGGAGATGGACTGGGTCGTGGACGTGCTGAACCAGTACATCGACGAGGTCCGTCCGGCTTTCGAGTCGGCCAAGCATCCCGCGCTCTGGGTCACCGAGCGGCGGGGCCGGATATCTCCCCGCCGCCTCGACGAGGCCTTCGACACCGCTCGCCGATCGGCGGACCTGCCCGACGAACTCGACTTGCACTCCTTGCGGCACAGCTACGTGACGCACTTGATCGAGTTCGACTACCCCGAACGCTTCGTCCAGGACCAGGTCGGTCACGCCTACGCAAGCACCACGGCGATCTACACCGGTGTCTCCGACGACTACCGCAACCGGCTCTTGCAGCGCGTCCTGAAGGAGCGTCACGCAGACCTATGGGAGGGATCACCGTGATCCGGAAGATGGGGATCACTTGGCAGCTGCGGATGCGAATGGCCGAGAAGCGCATGTTCCAGACCTCGGACCTGGTGCCCTTGCTGGCCGAACGCGGCATTCACCTGTCGCGGGAACAAGTCTTCCGCCTGGTGACTCAGACGCCACAAAGGCTGTCGATGGACACCCTCGCAGCGCTCTGCGACATTCTCGACTGTCGTCCTAACGACTTGATCGACATCAAAGTCGTCAATGCCGAGGTCCGGAAGGCGGGTGGGGGCGACGCCTCAGTCGTTCCGCGCGTCCGGCGCAGTACGGTCCGCCGACCCGACCTGACGTGAAAGAGCCCAAGGCGGAGGCGGCACGCACCATTGTGCTCGCACACCTGACAGAGGTGGTCGGCGAGCTGACGTCAGACAACGCGATCCAGGCCACCGATGAAGCACGGATTCGCGGCCGCTCCTGGAACCTGCTTGAAGAGCACTTCCAGCAGTACCCCGACGCCCTGCAGCAGCCGGGAGCCGACTTCCCGATTGCCTTGGTGCGGCTTGCCCACACATTGATCGACAGGGGGCACGCCGACGTCGCGCCGCCGGCTTGCGCTGGCTGCGGCAAAGTCACGGTCCACCTGGATCACCGGATCCCGGTGGGGCGTGCTTGCTCCAACTGCTCGGGAAAGCAGCGACGGGAGGTCTGCATCCGTTGTCAGCGCGTGGCGCGGATCAACGTCCGCCGCCCGGAGGGCCCCCTCTGCGGCTCCTGCTACGGCAAGGAAGTGACTGCGGAGTGCGGCGGCTGCGGCCGAGTACGGCGCCCCGCAGCCCGCCTGGCAGATGGAACCGTCCGCTGTCAGGGGTGCGCTACCCGGCCGAATCGGCTCTGCAGCAACTGCGGAAAGCAGGCTCCTGCGCAGGCGTTCACAGATGCGGGCCCGGTCTGCCGCCAGTGCTATCAACAGCCTGAGAGGGCCTGCGGAAAATGCGGTTCCATCAGCCGCATCATGCAGCGGGCCAGAAGCGAGCAACCCGATCTTTGCGCGCGCTGTTACCGGCCGCAGACCGCGGTCTGCGCGACCTGCGGTTGCCACCGCCCCTGCGACCGGATTGCAACTGGAATGCCGATCTGCCAGGGATGCCGACCTCGGCTCCGTCGGCCTTGCTCCCGTTGCTCGAGGTCACGACCGGTCCAGGCGGAGTGGCCCATGGGGCCGGTCTGTCGGACGTGCTACGAATACGTTCGCTCCCACCCAGTCTCCTGCACTGCTTGCGGCGAACGGCGCCCGCTCATCGGGCTCAACCCTGCGGACGAGGGGCTCTGCGGTCCCTGCGTGGGAGTCGATCTGACCTACACGTGTCGGAAGTGCGGCCGTAGTGGGGATCTCTACCAGGCAGGATGCTGTTCTCGGTGCGTCCTGACCGAGCGCCTCACTAATCTCCTCAGTGCCGACGACGGCACCATCCATCCCCATCTTGAGCTGGTGAGGCAGGCACTCTGCGCGGCCGACCGGCCGCGCAGCCTTTTCAGCTGGCTCGACCGCAGCAAAGCTCCCCGCCTGCTGGTGGAGTTGGCCGCAAGCGGCGAGCCCATCACCCATGAGCGCCTGGACGCATTCCCCGTCACACATGCGACGCACTACGCTCGCGAACTCCTGGTCACCGCCGGTGTCCTACCGCTCCGCGACGAATACCTTGAGCGGCAGCCAGTCTGGGTCGAACAACTGCTGGCTACCGCTCCCGAGCACCACCGGAAGACCGCGGCTCCGTTCGCCCATTGGTTCCTCCTGCGTCGTCTCAGGCAAGTTCACCACCGGCGCGGAGGAAAACGTGTCCAGGGCGGCACGGAGAGCATCCTCCGCTCACGTCTTCGACGCACGCTGGAACTGCTGACCTGGCTCGACCAGCAGGGCATTACCCTAAGTGAGTTCAGGCAGCCTGACCTCGACCGATGGCTGGACGAGGGAACTAGCACCCGACAGAACATCCGGGCCTTCATCGTCTGGGCCAGCAAGCACAACCTCATCGGCGACCTTAAGGTCCCACTGCCCGGCAGAGCCCATCCCGTCACCTTCATCGAAGACGCCGAGCGGGTGGCCCAGTTACGCCGATGCATCGATGACGAAGGACTTCCC
Source organism: Streptomyces cyaneus (assembly GCF_004028635.1). Lineage (GTDB taxonomy): Bacteria > Actinomycetota > Actinomycetes > Streptomycetales > Streptomycetaceae > Streptomyces > Streptomyces cyaneus. Next base: position 185,710 of record NZ_RQJW01000004.1, read on the forward strand.
CTCTGGGTGCGGGTCGCAGGCGCACTCATGCTGCTGTTCGGTCTTCAGGGATCAAGGGTTCTGCAGCTCACCAAGGACGACATCGTCGACGATGGAACGTCGCTTCAGATTGACCTCAGCGGCCGACGGCTACACCTGCCGCCGAAACTGGCGCACCTCGTCCGACGCCTGCGTGATCAATCCGCGACTCGCTGGCGGTTGAACCAACTTGCGGACACACGCCCCTGGCTCATGCCTGGGCAGAGCCCAACGCGCCCCTTGCGCGTGGAATACCTCAGCCTGAAGTTCCGCGAGTACGGTTTCAACGGGCTTGGCGGTCGCAACACCGCACGCCTCGCTCTGGCCGCGAACTTGCCGGCATCCGTCCTCGCGGACCTCACCGGCACCAGCGTCGACAACGCCGTCCGGTGGTCGAACTTCGCCAAGCGCGACTGGACCGACTACGTCGCTGCTCGCAAACGGGACACACGGAACTGATCAACGGCCACCCCGGAATACCGCACGCCCAGAACAAGTGGCCTGCGCCAGTACGCCGCGGGGCTCGGCCCCGAACGTCGGGTAGCCCTTGAGGGGTCCTGACGAAAGTCACGCGAGAGGGGCGCCGACCACATGTCGGCGCCCCTCTTCGGCGTATGTCCCCGCGAGCCTGCGAAACGACCGTCAGGGCTGGCGGGTCCTGCCCATGGTCGCCGTGAACGTCGCCGGGTCCTCCTCGAAACCGCGGATGCCGGGGTGGAAGTCCCACGTGCTCGATCCTTCGCGTACGAACTCCGCGACCGTGGCTGCCGTCGAGCCGAGGACACCGCCGAAGTCGTCCTCGGCCATCACGGTGTAGCCCTCGCGGATGCGCAGGGCCGGCTTGACGACGCTGACGAAGGTGCGCGTCGCGGGGCGCTGCTGGATCACGACTCCGACCAACACGCGCGCGTACCGGCTGTCGAGCCGGTCGAGCTCCACGGTCAGGACCTCGTCCCAGCCGAAACCCTTGCCGTCCTTGCTGTCCCGGTTGAGATAGATGGTGCCGTCGGGAGAACGGCTGTCGAAGTGCACCACATAGGCGGGATCACCGTACGGATCGCTCGCCAGGTACGTCGCGGCGACCAGGTCCAGATCGGTGGGCGGCTGCCCAGCCGGACTCGGGTCCCACTTGACTGAGATTTCGACCTTCCGGATCCCCTTGTTGATGGCGTTCACCAGGCTTCCCCTTCCCCGTTGCGCGTATGCCCTCTGCCCGAACTGCCCAGCAGACAAGGCCGGTTGTCCATCCTGCCACGCGCGCGGGAGCGTGCGCCGGGGAGCTCTCCTGCCGAGCGTGACCGACGCCACGCTTCGTGGCCTTACCATGGCGCGGTGCTGGTCAAGTGGATTCGCTGCACCGTGGTGGACCGCCGCGGCTTCGAGCGGGGGCAGCGAAAATGGGCGGGGCTTCTGGGGGAGCCGGGGTTTCGGGGGCAGGGGGGTGGCTGGAGCCGGGGGCGGCAGGGAGTGGTGCACATCTTCTCGTTCTGGGAGAGCCGTTCCTTCTACGACTCCTTCATGGCCCGCTCCCACGACAGGCTGGCGGCTGCCCAGTCCGGGACCTATAAGGACATACAGGTCAAGCTCTTCGACTACCGCTTCGACGTGAAGACCGGCTTCGAGCCGCGCTTCACCGATGCGGACCTCGTCCGAGTGGCGCACTGCCGTGTCCACGAGGACCGCGCCGAACACTTCACGCTCATGCAGGAAAAGGTCTGGAATCCCGCGATGGCCGGCTCCCCGGGCATGATCCGCGGACTGTTCGGCGAGGCGCCGGGCCACGAGTTCCTGGTGCTGTCCATGTGGCGGTCGGCTGCCGAGCACGGTAAGTACCGCACGGAACGCGTGGAGCGACTGGCACTGCGAGCCCAGACGGAGGCGGACGTCGCGGCCCTTACGGGTGACATCGTGGAGCTCGAACCGACCTGGACGGTTTGAATTCCGGACTCGCCAATCGGGCGCTTAGCGCGGCCCGTGGTGCAGGAAATGTGTGACCTACGCCGTATGGGGCCCGTACGAGTGCTCTATGAGTCGTCACTCGATCTAGGGTCTTGGCATGGCACGACCACGGCGCATCGTCCTTGTCCGGCACGGCGAGTCAACGGGCAATGTTGATGACAGCGTGTACGAGCGTGAACCCGACCACGCCCTGGCCCTGACCGAGCGGGGCCGGCGGCAGGCAGAGGAGACGGGTAAACAACTGCGGGAGGTGTTCGGACGCGAGCGCGTCAGCGTGTACGTCTCGCCCTACCGTCGTACGCACGAAACGCTGCGCGCCTTCCACCTGGATCCCGAGCTCATACGGGTGCGTGAGGAGCCCCGCCTGCGTGAGCAGGACTGGGGGAACTGGCAGGACCGCGACGACGTTCGCCTCCAGAAGTCCTACCGGGACGCCTACGGCCACTTCTTCTACCGCTTCGCCCAGGGCGAGTCCGGCGCCGACGTGTACGACCGGGTCGGCAACTTCCTGGAGAGCCTGTACCGCAGTTTCGAGGCCCCGGATCACCCGCCCAACGTGCTGCTCGTGACGCACGGCCTGGCCATGCGGCTGTTCTGCATGCGCTGGTTCCACTGGACCGTCGCGGAATTCGAGTCGCTGTCGAACCCGGGGAACGCGGAGATGCGGATGCTCGTTCTCGGGGACGACGGCAAGTACACGCTTGACCGGCCTTTCGACCGCTGGCGAGATCCGGAACCGTACGGGATCACCGGATAGAGTGGCAGGGCGATGACCGCTGACTCCTCTCCCGAAGGGCGCCTCGAGCGCGCCCTCGCCAGCCTGCGCGGACTCGCGGTGGGGGACGCGCTGGGCTCGCAGTTCTTCGTGCCGGCGAACTATCCGCTACTGAAGCGTCGCGAGCTGCCGTCCGGCCCCTGGCAATGGACGGACGACACGGAGATGGCCTGTTCCGTGGTCGCAGTCCTGGCCGTCCACCACCGCATCGACCAGGACGTTCTGGCTCGCTCTTTCGCCGAGCACCACGACTTCGACCGCGGCTACGGCCCTGCGGTCAACCGGCTGCTGCGCCTGATCCGGGAGGGTGGCGACTGGCGCGAGCTCTCGGCCGCGCTCTTCAACGGACAGGGGTCCTGGGGCAACGGCGCCGCGATGCGGATCGCGCCCCTCGGTGCCTGGTACGCGGACGATCCGGAGCAGGCGACCCACCAGGCCGAGATCTCGGCCTATCCCACACATCAACACCGCGAGGCCGTCGTCGGCGCCATGGCCGTCGCCGCGGCTGCCGCGCTGGCCGCCGCCCCCGGTGGCCCGCCGAACCCTGAATCGCTCCTCGACGACGTCGTCGCTCTCGTCCCGAAGAGCGCGGTCGGCGCGGGCCTGCGACGCGCCCGGGACATGCTCGACTACGGCGACGCGGGAACCGTCGCGGCCGTTCTGGGCTGCGGGCGGCGCACGACGGCCCACGACACGGTGCCCTTCGCGCTCTGGTCGGCCGCGCGTGCTCTCGGTGACTACGAGCGGGCATTCTGGACGACCGCGCAGGTCGGCGGGGACGTGGACACCACGTGCGCCATCGTGGGCGGGGTGATCGGCTCCGGGAAGGCCGGGTCGGTGCCGGTTGAGTGGGTGGAGCGGACCGAGGCACTCCCGCAGTGGGTGCCGACGTCTGCGTAGCGCTGGTGCTCTGCCCTGACGGATTCCCCTGTGCTGCCGGGATCTCGGCGCTGCCACGCTGCCAGAGTCGTCAATAACTTTCTGTGCGTGACGGGAACTCTGTGTGACTGCCAGTCCGTTGTCGTGGCAGTTGGCGTGTGACCGCTGGGTCGCGCATACAGGTGACGCACGTGGGGCGCAGGGGGTGGAGCCATGGGATTCGTGGCATTGCTGGACGTGTCGGCCGTGTTGGCCGAGCCGTTCCTCGTGGCCATTGGCGCGCCGGGCTCGTTTCGGCTGTCCTCTGCCACCGGAGCCTGCCCGACGTCGGTCTCCGTGAGGGCGATGCGGGCGGCCGGCTCATCGTCCTCGCCATCGGTCCCCCGGACGCGAGCCGGCCACCCGCGGCCTCTCGCGGGCCCGGCCGGTTCAGCCGGCCATCGGACCCGACGTCCCGGCGAGGGCATCCAGATCGCTCTTGCGGACCCGGATCACGAACCACGCCGTGGCCAGGGCGAGTACGGCCATCGCGGCAGCCGCCACAAAGCCCGTCGAGATGCCTTGCGTGAGCACCTCGTGACCCCATGGGCCGGGCAGCTGCTGGGTCTTGGCGAACTCCGCCTTCTGCTCGGCAGATCCCTCCGCCATGAACTTCGGCAGCTGCTTCTCCGCCTCGTCCTTGCTTGCCGAGCCGAACACCGTCGTCAGGATGGACAGGCCGAGCGAACCACCCACCTGCTGCGTGGCGTTGAGCAGCCCGGACGCGGCACCGGCCTCGTGCTGGGCAACGCCGGAGACCGCGGTGACCGTCAGCGTCACGAAGTTCAGGCCCATGCCGAAGCCGAACACCAGCATCGGTCCGAGCACTCCGCCGACGTACGAGCTGTCAGCGCTGATCAGAGTCTGCCAGGCCAGCCCGATCGCCGTGAGCGCCGAGCCCACGAGCATGAACGGTTTGGGGCCGAGTACCGGCAGGAAGCGCTGCGACAGGCCCGCGCCGAGCGCGATCACGACCGTCACCGGCAGGAAGGCGAGACCGGCCTCGATCGGGCTGTACTGCAGCACGTTCTGCACGAACAGCACGATGTAGAAGAACATCCCGAACATCGCCGCAGCCAAGCTGAGCATGATCACATACGTGCCCGAGCGGTTGCGGTCGGCGAACATCCTGAGCGGGGTTATGGGTTCCTTGGCTCGCGACTCGATGAACGCGAAGGCCAGCAGCAGGACCACCGCGGCGCCGAAGGACCCGATGGTCAGGTTGTCCCGCCAGCCCTCGTCCGCCGCGCGGATGAAGCCGTAGACCAGGGACGCCATGCCTGCCGTCGAGGTCAGTGCGCCGGCGATGTCGAAGCGGCCGCTGTGTCGTTCGGATTCGCTGATGTACAGCGGTGCGAGCACGGCGATCACGATGCCGATCGGCACGTTGACGAAGAGCACCCACCGCCAGTCGAGCCACTCGGTGAGCATGCCGCCCGCGAGCAGACCGATGGCGCCACCGCCTGCGGATACGGCGGCGAAGACGCCGAACGCTCGGTTGCGCTCAGGGCCTTCGGGGAACGTGGTGGTGATGAGCGCCAGCGAAGTGGGCGAAGCGATCGCGCCACCCACGCCCTGGAGCACGCGCGCGGCCAGCAACTGCCAGGGCTCCTGGGCGAGTCCGCCGAGCAGCGAGGCGAGAGTGAACAGCAGGATGCCGGCCATGAACACCCGGCGGCGGCCCAGAATGTCACCGGCGCGGCCGCCAAGCAGCAGCAGACCGCCGAAGGTGAGTGTGTAGGCGCTGACGACCCAGGTGAGGTCGGTGGTGCTGAACTGGAGCGCGTCTTGAATGTGCGGGAGTGCAATGTTCACAATCGTCGCGTCGAGCACCACCATGAGTTGGCAGGCCGCGATGACGGTGAGTGCGATGCCGGGATGCCCCTCCCGGCGGGCCGCACCTGGTTTCTGGTCCTTGATCAACTGAGAGGTTGTCACTATGGGTCCCCCACAAGTGCCTTAGTGAACGCTGGCGTTCACTGTCGCGTCAACCGTAGTGAGTCCCCAGTAGTGAACGCAAGCGTTCACTGATGTAGTCATCGCGCGGAGTATCCCCCGCAGTTGCCGCGCGTTGCCCCGTGTCCCCGGAATCCCCGCTTCCCTTGCTTGTTGGAGACGCTCAGATGGTTACCTCGCGCTGGACGGCCGCCCCCGCTCAGACGGCCTCCCTCCGCCGGCGCGGCGTCGTGCTCGAACGCGCGATCCTCGATGCCGCGCTGGAACAGCTCAGTACGGTCGGCTGGAACGGCCTCACCATGGAGGGCGTCGCCGCCGGCGCCCAGACCGGCAAGGCCGCCGTCTACCGCCGCTGGCCGTCCAAGGAGGACCTCGTCGCCGATGCGCTGCGGGCCGGACTGCCGCGCTTCGAGTCGGCTCCCGATCTGGGAAGCGTGCGCGAGGATCTGCTCGAGCTGTGCCGGCAGGCGCGAGACGCGATGTTCTCGCGCCCCGGTTTCGCCTTGCGGTCGGTTATTCACGAATGCGACAGCCTTCAGGCTGAACGCTTCCATGGAGTGATCTTCGACGGCGTCGTGGAGCCGACCATCAGGTTGCTCCGTGAGGTCATCACTCGTGGGATTGAGCGGGGAGAGGTGCGGGCCGACGCGGCGAACGGCTATGTCTTCGACGCCATTCCGGCGATGATGATGTACCGATCAAAAATGTGCGCGAGCGAATGGGATGATCGTGATCTGGAGGAGATGATCGACCAGTTGATGGTTCCCCTGCTCCGTCCGACGGGTCTCTGAACCGTCGTTCCACCGGGCTGGAGGTTGCTTCGGTGAACCAGGGTGTCGAAGCAGGTTCTGGGCGGCGTACGCTAAGGGCGCCATGCCGTACGAACCGCCTACTCACACCGTCGAGCGCTCCCTCCGAGCCACGACCGGAGCGAAGATCATTGCCGGTGTCGACGAGGTGGGGCGCGGTGCCTGGGCCGGCCCTGTCACCGTCTGCGCGGCGATCACCGGACTGCGCCGGCCCCCCACGGGTCTCACCGACTCCAAGCTGCTCACTGTCAAACGGCGCACCGAGCTCGCCGAGCAGCTGCGGACGTGGGTGACGTCGTACGCCCTCGGGCACGCCTCTCCGGAGGAGATCGACGACCTGGGGATGACGGCGGCGCTGCGGCTCGCGGCGGTGCGTGCCCTGGAGACCTTGCCGGTCCGCCCTGACGCCGTGATCCTCGATGGGAAGCACGACTATCTCGGGACTCCCTGGAAGGTCCGTACGGTGATCAAGGGCGACCGGTCGTGTGTGGCGGTCGCGGCGGCCTCGGTGATCGCCAAGGTTCAGCGCGACAAAATGATGGCCGAACTGGGTATCGACCATGCAGACTTCGGTTTTGCGGACAACGCCGGGTATCCGTCGCCCGTCCACAAGGCCGCACTGGCGGAGCGGGGACCCACCCCGTACCACCGGTTGTCGTGGGCGTATCTTGATGCGCTGCCCCAGTGGCGGCACCTCAAGAAGGTCCGCACTTGGGTGGAAGGAAGCGTTCCGGAGATCGAGGGGCAGCTCGGCTTCGATTTCTGACGATTCCACTCGCACTCGTGTGCCACCCGCCGATGCGAGCCGCACCAGCGTTTGATAAACATCAGCTCATGCCTCTCATTCCCGAGGAGCCTCAGATTCACGAGAGTGCCCAGGGTCCCCGCGCCACTCCGGCCAGCGGCCGCACCGCGCCGACCCCCCGCCCCGTACCCGGCCCCCGCTCCGCGGCTCCGTCGCGTCCCGGCCGACCCGGTCCCCCGCGGCCGGCGCCGCCGGTGCAACGTGCTCCACGTGACGTGGCCGTGGCCAAGCCCGGACCGTCGAGCCCGGCTGCCCCTGCCGCCTCCGCCCAGGCTGCGGCGACCCCGCAGATCCAGCTGATCCCGGCCTCGCCCGAGGGAGCGCTCGACGCTGCCGAGGAAGCCGTCGATCTGCTCCTGGAGTCCGGTCGTGCTCCCGGCGACGTGCTGGTGATCACTACGGGTGAACAGCACCCGTGGGCCGCCCACGAGCTTTCCTTCGGAGAAAGCTCCTACTGGGCGCAGCATGACGCGGGTGACGACGTCTTCTACGTCGATGCATCCGTTGCGGGCCGTGCCGCGGCGCGTCCCGTGGTCGTGGTCGCCGTGAACGGCGGCCCGGACACCGCTGCCGCCACCGCCCTGCCTCAGGCCCTCGGCCAGGCAGGCGCCCTGCTGATCGTCTGCGGCGACCCGCAGCGCATCAACTCGGTGCTGGGCGCGGGCGTCTGAGCCGGTGCCGGCTCGTGCGGGGGGACACTTCGCAGGACACCGGGGGACAGGACGCCGCTGAGGTGGCGTCTGCACGGCGAGGCTTTCGGCATGCGCGGACGCGTGGAGCGCTCGCCGTGCGCAGGCCCCATTGGTTCGCGGTGCACCCCGTTGGTTCGGGGTGCAGTTCACGTCGTACGGATGAGTCGTCGTGGGGCGTCGAGCCGGGTGGGCAGCGCGATTTGCCTGGCGCACGACGCTGCGGAGGTGTCTGCGAGGGAACACCCGGACCAGTTCATCGAGTGAGCTGATCCGCCCCGCCCCGCCCCGGCCCGGCCGCTGCCCTCGTCTCTGCCGGCGGCGGCTCGGCGGTGCTCGGGGTGGACTTGGGCGTCGTGGACCTGGGCGTCGTACTTGGGCCGTCATATCGCGTACGCAGTACGGCGCGACCGCGGGGTCTGCCGAGAACCTCTGTCGGTGCCCTCAGCGAGCCGCCGCGCGCCGCAGGACCTCCGAGGCCGCGCCGCCGGTGCGGGGCAGCGGGAGTGGTGACTCGGACGTGGCGAAGGGCTCCGGTGAGGAGTCGGCGTTGGGTCGGCGGCCGCCGCGACCCTCACCGAGGACCTGCCAGCCGTCGCGGGTCAGCGTGATGTACGCCCCGCAGCGCAGGCCGTGCAGGGTGCAGGCGTCACGCAAGCCCCACATCCACGCGCCGTCCTCCTCCGTCCAACGGGCGTCGCCCTCGCGGCAGTAGAGCAGTACCGCGGTGCGTACCGGGGTTCGGCGCCTCAGGTCGTGCGGGATGACGCGGCGCAACTGGGAGAGCAGCGCATTGCGGAACATCCAGCCGTCGGCCGGAGCCGGGCGGCGGGTGAAGGAGGCGCTCGCCCGCAGCCGCTCCTCCGCGTCGAGCACGGCTACGATCGCGGTCGCCGGCTTTGGGCGGTGCCGTGAGTGCAGACCGCTGACGACCTCGCGGGGATTGCGCAGCAGCGGGATTCCCGCGGCAGCCCACTCCGCGGGTTCGAGCATGCGGGCCAGGGGGTTGGCGGATGCGGCGGGCAGGTCGGCTGACGTCGACATGGATGCCGCGGAGGACGGAGCGAATCCGAAGGTCACGGTCCTCCCTTCGGCTACGCGCCCACACTGCGGGCGAGGTCGGATTCGGGGGAACGCACACCGCAGCAGAGCCCTACCGGATCACGGACGAGCCGTGCGGGGAGCGGACTTCAATTCTTCCTGCCGAACCTGGATGCGGCAACGAGCAATTGGGGCCACCGACCGATATCTGGTGGTGCGCGGGTTATATCCCTACCCACTGCGTCACTGTGCGACGCCTGGGCCGACCGTGCACAACCAGGTCGCACGGCATTGACCCACAGGGGACCGGACCGCGGACCGGTGCGTACCGGTGTCGGGCCGGGATTCGTGCAGCACGGATGTCCTGGACGGGCGTCTCGTGCGGCACGTGCGCGACAGGCATGCGATCGGCACTGCACTGCCAGGACCCATCAGCCCTGCACGGCCAGGACCAGCGGCATCACCCCCTGCGCACCGGCGCGTCGGAGCATCCGGGCCGCGACCGCCAATGTCCAGCCGGTCTCGGTGAAGTCGTCCACCAGCAGCACTGGGCCCTGGACCTCGGCGAGAGCCGAAGCCAGGGTGGGCGGAATGGTCAGTGCGCCGTCGAGTGCTTTGAGGCGCTGGGCGCTATTGCTCCGCGAGGCCTGGGGCGCCTCCCCGGTGTACTGCAGGGACCCAAGTAGCGGGAGCCTGCCCACCTCTGAGATGCGCGCGCCCAGTGAGTTGATCAGTTGCGGACGCGTGCGTGAGGCGACCGTGACGACACCGACCGGGCGCGGTGGGGCGTCCTGAGCCCCGGAAGCCCAACCGCTCGGTCCCTTGGCCCAGTCGACCAGTACACCCACGACCGCCTTGGCCACGTCGTCGGGCACGGGCCCGTCCGGGGCGTGGGGCGCGAGCATCGGTCGCAGCCGGTTGCCCCAGCCGATGTCCGACAGTCGTCCCAAAGCCCGCCCCGGCGCAGCCTGTTCACCGGCTGGGATACGTCCCTTGAGGTCGACGCCGATCGCCGGCAGACCGGTCGGCCACATGCGGCGCGGCTCGACCTCTACTCCGGCCCGACCGAGGTCGACGCGCGCGGCGTCCAAGGCGACCGTGGACATATCGGCAGTGAAGCGCGCCCCCGCGCAGTTGTCGCAGCGACCGCAGGCCTTGGCCCCCTCGTCGTCGAGCTGACGCTGCAGGAACTCCATCCGGCAGCCCGTCGTCGAGGCGTACTCGCGCATCGCCTGCTGCTCGGCCTTGCGTTGCTGGGCAACCCAGTCGTACCGCTCGGCCTCGTACGTCCATGGCTGTCCGGTGGCGATCCAACCGCCCTTCACCCGCCGGACCGCCCCGTCCACGTCGAGGACCTTGAGCATCGTCTCCAGGCGAGAGCGGCGAAGCTCCACCAAGGGTTCCAGGGCGGGCAGCGACAGTGGCCTGTCCGCCCGCGCGAGGACGTCGAGAGCGCGGCGCACCAGGTCCTCCGAGGGGAAGGCGAGCGAAGCGAAGTACTGCCAGATCGCCTCGTCCTCCTGGCCTGGAAGGAGGAGCACCTCGGCGTGCTCGACGCCGCGTCCGGCGCGGCCGACCTGCTGGTAGTAGGCGATGGGGGAGGAGGGCGAGCCGAGGTGCACCACGAAGCCGAGATCGGGCTTGTCGAAGCCCATGCCGAGCGCGGAGGTGGCGACCAGGGCCTTGACCTTGTTGCCGAGCAGGTCCTCCTCGGCCTGCTGACGGTCGGCGTTCTCCGTCTTGCCGGTGTAGGAGGCGACCGTGTGACCGCGATGCCGCAGGAAAGCCGTGACCTCCTCGGCGGCAGCCACCGTGAGCGTGTAGATGATCCCCGAGCCCGGCAGGTCATCGAGGTGGTCGGCGAGCCATGCCATCCGGTGCGCGGCGTCCGGCAGTCGCAGCACACTCAGACTCAGGCTGTCCCGGTCCAGTGGACCGCGCAGCACGAGGGCGTCCGAAGTGCCCCCGGTACCGAGTTGCTCGGCGACATCGGCAGTCACGCGCGCGTTGGCGGTGGCGGTCGTCGCGAGCACGGGCACTCCGGGCGGAAGATCGGCGAGCATGGTGCGCAGCCGCCGGTAGTCGGGTCGGAAGTCGTGGCCCCAGTCCGAGATGCAGTGCGCCTCGTCCACGACGAGAAGTCCGGTCGCCGCGGCCAGCTTGGGCAGAACCTGATCGCGGAAGTCCGGGTTGTTGAGGCGTTCCGGGGAGACCAGCAGCACATCGACGTCGCCCGCGGCGATCTCGTCCTGAATGGTGTCCCATTCCTCGGTGTTGGAGGAGTTGATGGTCCGCGCGTGGATCCCAGCGCGGGCAGCGGCCTCGACCTGGTTGCGCATCAGCGCGAGCAACGGGGAGACGATCACGGTCGGTCCGCTGCCACGGGCCCGCAGCAGCGACGTGGCCACGAAGTAGACCGCGGACTTGCCCCATCCCGTGCGCTGCACGACCAGGGCTCGGCGTCTGTCGGCGACCAGTGCCTCGATCGCCCGCCACTGGTCCTCACGCAGCCGGGCCGCGCCGGTGTCGTCCCCGACGAGGCGTGCGAGGACCGTGTCGGCGGCCACCCGGAGATCCGCGTTGCTCGTGTGCTCCATGCGTCCCATACAACAGGACGGCACTGACAAAGGGGGGCCGGGCGGGACCGGACACCGATTTTCGGGCCGGGCGGTGTGGGGCGGACGCGACGTTGCGAGGTCGTGGTGTTGGTGTGCGGGGCGCCGGGCCCAGCCATCGCGGGATTGCAGTTGCCCCCTGCCGGGCCGGGGCAGGAGAGGGACCGGCCCTCGACGCAGACTGTGTTGTCGTGTCCCTGGTCGGAGTTATCCACAGGGCGAAGCGGAGCCTCGCGATCCGCGAGATCGTCTGCGCATGACGAATCACAGCGAAGTGACGGGATCCCCCGAAAACGACGGCACGGCGGGCAGCGAACGGCACCTCGCCCCGCGGGCAACCGATCCGAACGACGTGCCTGACGTGCCTGACGTGCCTGACGTGCCTGACGTGCCTGACGTACGTGACGTGCACGACGCTCCTGACATGCGCGATGTGCCTGAGGTACACGACGTGCGGCGTGGGCATGAGCCGCAGGCTGGGCATGACAAGCACCCAGGACGCGCGCAACAAGCGGACCAATCCGACTGCACCGCATACGAAGGGCAGCTGGCCGAGCACCAGGTCACCCTGCGCACCCCGGCCGAACTGGCCGACGCGTTGCCGTATCTGCTCGGGTACCGCCCCGAGGACAGCATCGTGCTCGTCGCCCTGCACGACAGGGGTGGCCGCGGCCGGTTCGGCGGCCGGGCACGGCTCGGCATTCCTGCGAGCGCGGACGATTGGGACTCCGCGGTCAGGCAGCTGGCCCACGGACTGGTGAGGGGCAGCGAGCGCAGGGGAGCCCGAGCCGAGCAGATGGTCGCCTTCCTCTGCCAGGAACCGGCAAAGGGCGAAACGGGCCGACAGGTCATGGAACGGCTGCGGCCACTGGCCCAGAAGATGCGCGTCGCCTGCGGCAGCCTCGACGTCCCGGTGATCGAGGCCCTGTGCATCTCTGAGGGTCGCTTCTGGTCGTATTGCTGCGACAGGGAGGAGTGCTGTCCGCCCGAGGGCCGGCCGATGGGCCTACCCGGGACATCCGTGTTGGCTGCCGCGGCCACGTACGCCGGATTGCAGGTGCGCGGCACACTGCGCGAATTGCAGGCGAGGCTGTTGCCCTGGGAGACCGCCGCAGCCCTGGAGCAGGAGATCGCCCTGGACACCGTCGGCGTGGCGCTCGTCCCCAGGATCCTCGACGACGCGGCACGCGCGGGTGTGGCGGAGGAGACGCTGGAGCTCGCCGAGCGGCTCCTGAGTCGATTCGCCGCGGCCCCGCCCGTGTCCGGAACGCTCACCGCGGATCTCCGCGACGACGAACTGCTCGGACACGACGAAGCCGCGAGGCTCATTCTGGGCCTGCAGGACCGCTCGACCCGCGACCGCGCGGCCGAGTGGATGGAGGGCGACGAGGCCGGTCCCGCCCTCCGGCTCTGGCGAGCGCTGGCCCGCCGCTGTGTCGGTCCGTACCGCGAGTACGCAGCCCCGCCCCTCACCCTCGCCGGGTGGGTGGCCTGGTCCGCCGGCGACGATCTGGAGGCCCGAGAAGCCCTTGCCATGGCACTCGGCGCCGACACCGACTACCTCTTCGCCCGCCTGCTGCACCAGGCCTGCAACGAGGGTCTGGACCCGGAGTCGATCCGCCGTTGCCTGCGCGCCGAACGCGTGGGCCGCGAGCGGACGGGTGCCGGGCGGCTCGACGGGCCGGAGGATGCCGAAGAGCCTGTGCGAGGCGCGGCAGTTGAGCCCAAGCCGACGTCTGGCGCGGGTGGTCGCTGCCGGTCTCGGCGTGTTGCGGGCTCGGTCGGCGGTTTCCCGCGCTCCACACGGGTCGCTGGGCGAGAGCGGGCTACGAGCGTCTCGCGCCCGCGTACCTCGGCGGGGACGCATCCCGGTGCCTCGCGGCCGGGCGACACGGCTGCGCGTACCTCGAAGCACGCAGCTGCGCGCACGCCGAAGAGCGCGGCTCCGCCTACCTCGAAGAGCACGGCTCCGCGCACCTCAAAGAAGGGAACTGCGCGTCGGAGCGGGCCCCGTCCGGACGGTGTGCGTTCCGGGAACGCCGGCGCCGAGGGGGACGCGTGAGCTGTTACGGGCAGAGCACTGACCGATGGTGTCGAGGCGGCGGCCGTCGCGCGCAGGGCACTGATCGATGCTGCGGGGGTGAGGGTGGTCGCGGCGCGAGGCGCGGGCGACCAGGGAGTGGTGTCCGTGATGCGGGTATCTGTGATCCGCTCCTTGAACCAGATTTCCACGATCCGCTCCGTGATCCGAGTCGCCGCAAACAGCAGAGGTCGGTCGAAGGCTTATCTCGAGGTCGGCACCGACCTCGTGGGCGCTTCGGCACCGCAGAGGACCTCAGCCTGCCTGGTGAACGAGGTGAACCAGGCGACCATTCAGCGCGGTTACCCCATCACGGGCGTGACCCCGAGGAGTTCCTCCCCGTTCACCTGAGTGGCGGAACGCCTGGACTGGCCGTGCCGCCGCACCGCCCCTGTCACTCCGGGTCCCCCAGCCGGCGCCGCACACGCCCGAGGCGCAACGAGCGCAGAGGAAGCCGCCCCATGCCACAGCCGCCCCCCGCCTCCCCGGCCGCAGACGATCGCTGGACAGCCGGCGGGCCGGTGCCGTCCCCCAGGCTGGATACGGAGCTGTCTCCCCGCGGTGCCGGCGCGGGGCGGGACGCGTCCCTGTTTCCGAGCGATGCCACTGACCGCTCCCCGCAGGTCGGCGATGGCTGGTCCCGGCAGGCCAACGACGGCTGGTCTCCCTCGGTCTCGGTGGACCAGGGCCGACCCTCTACCCGACACGCGGACCAAAGCCCTGCTCCGGTATGGCGGCCGTCGGCAAGCCAGGACAGTCGTCCCTACCTGTGGGAAGGACGAGCCGGGCTCCCCGTGCAGCCGACGAGACCGACAAGGCAGAGCCCTGCGCTCCCGTTACCCGCCAGCCCGGTTCCGACGTCGCCGCTACCCTCCGACGGTGCACGACGCTCCAACCCGCCTCAAGACACTCCGTCGTCGGCTCAGCCACCGACCGCTCGCCGGTCGGCCGAACTGCCCCCCACTCACGACGCCATGATCTGCGTGGCCCTCCCGGGCCTCGCCATCTCCACGGACCAGGGGCAGTTGACGGGCCGGGGACTCGAGGGGTTCTACCGCGCGGGCCGGCGCGTGCTCTCACGCTGCCAGGTCCGTGTGGCCGGGCGTGAACCGCTTCCGATCCAAGCCCGCATGACGGGCGCCGACTGTGCCCGCTTCGTGGGCACACTGCGTACTTCCCCGCAGGCAGGCCCGGACCCGGACGTCGTCGTCGTGCGAAGCCGTCACGCGGACGGAACCGAGCGGATCACGCTGCACAGTGCGGCCGTCCGCCCGTTGCGTGTGCCGGTCGAGGTCGCGCTGGGTACGGATTTGGCCGACCTCGGCGCGATCGCGTGCGGCAGCGCGGGACCGGAAGTGCCCGCCACGGTCCACGATTCGGGCCTGCGCTGGTCGTCCGCCCATGGGAACTCGACCGTGACGGCCGACCCGTCGCCCGCCGACGCGCTGGCCTCCGCGGGGCTGCTGCGCTGGGAGCTCACGCTGCCCCCGGGCGGCAGCGTGAGCATCGAGCTGAGGGTGCGTCTGGACGGGGCGGGCCCCGTGCGGGCAGTGGGCCGAGCGGCGACGAGCCCGTTGGCTCCCGCGCGGGCGGACGGTGACGATCCCAGGGTGGCGGTCCTGCTGCGGACGAGCATCGAGGACCTCCAGGCCCTCCTGCTGCGGGATCCCACGCTTCCCGCGGACACACATCTGGCAGCTGGGGTGCCCTGGCGCTGCGGCCTGGCCCCGGCCGAGGCCCTTGCCGCGGCCCGGCTGACCCTGCCCCTGGGCACCCGGCTCGCCGTGGGCACGCTGCGCACCCTCGCTCGCACCCAACTCCGGGGCCGGGGACCGCAGTCCGGCATGATCCCCGGTCCGATACGGGACGCGGGCCCGCATCTGCCACCGGGTTGCACAGGCACCGAGGCCACGCTGCTCTTCCCCGCGCTGCTCGCGGAGGCCCGGCGCTGGGGGATGCCCGAACCCGAGGCCGAGGAACTCCTCCCGGCGGCGGAGCGGTGTCTGACCTGGCTGCGGACCACTGCGGGCGACGGTACGTATCTGAGGGACCCGCACCCCGGCGGACCCGTCCGCTGCGAGACCCAGGCCCATGCCCATCGTGCGGCACTGCTCGGCGCCGATCTCCTCGACGCCTGCGGCAGACCGGGTGGCGACGAACTGCGGCAGTGGGCCCGGGCGCTGCGGACGACGTTCCGTGCGGACTTCTGGATCGACGACGTGGGCGGCGGTCGACCCGCGGCTGCCCGAGCGCCGGACGGACGCCACGTGCCGCATCTGGGCGCCGCCGCCGTACATCTCCTCGACACCGGCCTGCTGGGTGGAGGAGAGCAGGCTCCCGGTCTGCTCGACAAGGTGCAGACCGAACAACTAGCCCGGCTGCTCGGCGGGCCGGCCATGGACTCGGGGTGGGGCCTTCGCGGGCTGAGTGCGAAGGAGGCGGGACACAACCCTTTCGGTCACCGCAGTGGAGCCGTGAGGGTCCACGAGACGGCGCTCGCCGTCGCGGGCCTGGCCGCGGCCGACTACGAGAAGGAGGCGAGCGGGCTGCTGCGGGGCCTACTGGGGGCGGCAGAGGCGTTCGGCCACCGGCTGCCCGAGATGTACGCGGGGGAGCGGCGCACCGACTCAAGCGCTCCCCTCCCGCATCCGGCGGCCTGCCGCCCCGCGGCCACGGCAGCGGCAGCAGGGGTGCTGCTGTTGACCACGCTCGCGGGCATCCGCCCGGACGCCCTCGCGGGGACGGTCACGCTGCGGCCCCTGCGTAGTGCGCCGCTGGGCGAGATCGTCCTGACGGGCCTTCGAGTCGCCGGCGCCCCCTTCTCCGTACGCGTCAGCCGACTGGGTCTCGCCATGGTCGAGGAGGCGGCCGACGGCCTGCAATTGCGAGCGTGACCTCGTACGACGCCACACGGCACGACATGGGAGCGGTGTGGTGAGGCTCAGATCGGGCCGAATTGGATCAGCCATCGACGGGGCTGACGAAGGGAGTGTTTATCGTCAAGCAGACGACTATGATCGCCGCATGCCCTACGACCCGTCAGCCTTTCCGCCCTTTGCCGTCACCGTGGACCTGGTCGTGCTGACCGTGCGCCGCCATGCTCTGTGCGCGCTGGCGGTGCGCAGGGGCGAACCGCCGTTCCAAGGGCGCTGGGCGCTGCCCGGTGGGTTCGTACGGGCCGACGAGGATCTGTCGCAGGCCGCAGCGCGGGAGCTGGCCGAGGAGACCGGGCTGCGCGCCCATGACCCTGCCGTTCCGGTGCAGGACAACGGCGCACACCTGGAGCAGCTGGCGACATACGGCGACCCCAAGCGCGACCCCCGGATGCGCGTGGTCAGCGTTGCCCACCTCGCGCTGGCCCCTGATCTGCCCGCACCCCGCGCGGGAGGCGATGCCAGTAACGCGCGCTGGGCGCCGGTCGAGGAGTTGCTGCAGCAGGGCGGTTACGGCCGTGACGGCGAACCGGTCGCGCCGCTCGCCTTCGACCACGCGCAGATCCTGGCCGACGGGGTGGAGCGCGCCCGCTCCAAGATCGAGTACTCGTCGCTGGCCACGGCCTTCTGCCCCACCGAGTTCACCGTCGGTGAGCTGCGCCGTGTCTACGAGGCCGTGTGGGGTGTCGCGCTCGACCCGCGCAACTTCCACCGCAAGGTGACGGGCACGCCGGGCTTCCTCGTCCCCACCGGAGGCACCACCACACGCCAGGGCGGCCGCCCCGCCCAGCTCTTCCGGGCCGGCGGAGCCACGCTGCTCAACCCCCCGATGCTGCGCCCGGAGGTCTGACGCGAGAGTCCCGACCGGGATGCCGAGCCGGGATGCCGGGCGGGACCGGACGGTACCGGACGGCACCGACCGAGCTCAGGGACACAGGGCGAACAGGGGGCCGAGCGGGCCGATCTGCGCCGGGAGTAGGCCGTGCGCTGCCCGAAAAAACGGACATAGCGCGCTATCTTGCTTCGAGTGATCCAGGCCATCGGACTGACCAGCAACCCTCGCAAGGAGCTTCCTCCCGCCGTCGACGACGTTTCCTTCGAGGCGCGCGCAGGACGTGTCACAGCGCTGCTCGGGGCGCCGGGAGCAGGCAAGACAACGGCGCTCAGACTCATGCTCGAACTCCAACAGGGCCGTGGGATCACCTACTTCAGAGGGCGTCCCCTGCATCGCATCGCCCATCCGTCGCGCGAGGTCGGTGTGCTCCTCGGAGAGGTTCCCGGGCACCCGGCCCGCACCGTCCGCGGTCATCTGCGCATGCTGTGCGCCGCCGCGGGCGTTCCGGCCCGGCGCGCCGACGAGGTCCTGGAGGTAGTCGGCCTCGTCAGCCTGCGCGACGAACGCCTGGACACCCTCTCGCGGGGCATGGACCGCCGCCTCGGTCTGGCCTGTGTGCTGCTGGCCGACCCGCACACACTCGTGCTCGACGACCCCGCGGACGGACTCTCGACCCGCGAGTGCCAATGGCTGTACGGCATGCTGCGCGCGCACGCGGCTCAGGGCGGCACGGTCCTGCTGACCACGGCTGACCCCAAGGCGGCCGCGCGCACCGCCGACCGGGTCGTCACCCTGGAGCAGGGCAGACTCGTCGCCGACCTGGAGGCCGCCGAGTTCTCCCGCACCCGGCTGCGCCCCCGGGTCGCCGTGCGCACTCCGCACGCCTCCCGCCTCGCCGCCCTGCTCGCCAAAGAGGCACGCACCGCGCAGCGCTCGATCGAGGTCGTACGCGAGAACGGCAACCGCCTCTCGGTGTACGGCAGTACCTGTGCCGACGTCGGCGAGACCGCGTTCCGCCATGGCATCCTCGTGCACCAACTCGCCGACGAGATCGGGGACATGGGGCCCGGAGCCCAGGAAAACATCACAACAGAGCTGCGATCCGACCAGGTGCGGCAGACACCGGGCGGCGAGTTGCCCGCAGCCCGTGGTGGTCGTGAGCACGCAGGCGTGACGCCCTCAGAGCCGGACGGCGGGCCGGCTCCGGCCGACGATCGCTCAGCGGAGCCCGAGGCACCGCCGACGGCGGACGGAGACCCGGTCACGGACGCTGGGCAGGAGGCCTCCGCAGAGGCTCCACAAGCGCCCATGGACGAGCCGCGACCCGCCGACGCACTCGCGGACGAGCGGCCTCCCGCCCAAGCCGCCGGTACGCGCGCGGCGACCTGCGCTGTCGATGCCCTCCCCGATCTCCCGCCCCCCATCTCCGTCCGCCCCGCCCCCAGCCCCCTCCGCCCCCTCCGCTACGAACTCCGGCGCGCCGCCGGCGTCGGCACCGGGTTCCTCACCGGCGCCGCCGTGCTGGTGGTGTCCGCCGTCGCCGCCGTACTGCTGGCCCGTGTCGGACACACTCCGCAGCCGCGCCTGCTGGCCGCGTGGCCGCGAGAGCTGCCGCTGCCGCCCGCGGCGCTGGGTGCCGGACTGCTCGGCGCGATCGCGTTCGGCGACGAGTTCCGCCACCCCGCCCTGGCCGCGGATCGCGGCACCGTCCCCCGTCGGCTGGGGCTGCTGCTCGCGAAACTCCTCGTCGCCTCCGCCACCGCGCTGGTGCTGGCCTTCCTCACCGTCGGCTGCAATGCCGAAGTGCTCTATCTCGTCTACGGACGGGAGCTCGCGGAAGTTCCCGCCGACTGGCTTGCGCTGAGCGCGAGTTGGACCGGGCTCGTGGTCGGGTGTGCCTGGGCCGGCGTGCTGGCCGCGGGCCTCTTCCGGTCGACCACGGCCGGGCTCGCGGCGGTGGTCGCCGTACCCATCGTCGTCGTACCCCTCGTACAAAAGGCGCTGGAGGGACCGTCTGTGCGGACGGCGGCCGGTTTTCCCCTTCGGCTGCGTGAGGTGCTCCTGTCGCAGTGGCCGTTCGGGGGAGAGCGCTATGTGGCCGCCGTCGCGCGTGTGATCGCCCAACCCGTCGGCGGCGCACTGACGTTGTCGCTGACCGCGCTGCTCTGCGCCTACCTGCTCACGACCCTGCGGAGCAGGGTCCGATGACGACCGCCCATGAGCTTCCCGGTCCCGTCCTGTGCACAACTCCCCGGGGAGAGCCCATTTCTTTCCGATAAGGCGTCAATTGCGACGGGGTGAGCGATCACCCTTTCGTGTGCTTTTCACCAAAGACCTCAAGGGAGTTGGGGACGGCGCCGACAAAGGATCCGTGAGTACCCTTGCGCACACCATGATGACCGCCGCCCGCGCCGCCGACTCCGGTCTCGCCGGCCCGGGCGATCTCGACCGCTACCCCTACGCCGAGGCCCCCGTCGCCGACCGCGTCGGAGCCTCCGCCTGGGAGGCCGCGGACCCGGAGCTGGGCCGTGTCGGCCGGCGCGCCGCGGGCAGCCGCGGACGCGGGCTGCACGGCCAACTCGTCCAACAGCTCGGCCAGATGATCGTCTCCGGCGACCTGGGCGCCGACCGTCCGCTGGTGCCCGAGGAGATCGGCCAGCGCTTCGAGGTCTCCCGCACCGTCGTCCGCGAGTCGCTCCGCGTCCTGGAGGCCAAGGGCCTGGTCAGTGCCCGCCCGAACGTCGGCACGCGCGTGCGCCCCGTCAGTGACTGGAACCTCCTCGACCCGGACATCATCGAGTGGCGGGCCTTCGGGCCGCAGCGCGACGACCAGCGCCGGGAGCTGAGCGAGCTGCGCTGGACGATCGAGCCGCTCGCCGCCCGCCTCGCCGCCGGGCACGGGCGGGACGACGTCCAGCAGCGGCTCGCCGACATGGTCGAGATCATGAGCCACGCGATGGGACAGGGCGACGTCCTCACCTTCTCCCGCGCCGACACCGAGTTCCACGCGTTGCTCATCCAGGTCGCGGGCAACCGCATGCTGGAGCACCTGTCAGGGATCGTCTCGGCCGCGCTCCAGGTCTCCGGCGGCCCCGTCACGGGCTGTGACCGGCCGAACGAGACCTCGCTGGCCCAGCACAGCAGGATCGTCGACGCCCTGGCCACCGGCGACGGCGCAGCCGCCGAAACGGCCATGCGTCACCTGCTCACCGTCCACCCGGAGGTGGAGCGCGTGGTGCCCGCACCCCGCGAGCACTGACCGCGCACCCGGGTCGCGCGGCTGAGGGTGCCTCCCCCTCCTGTGGCATCTCTCGGTCTGCGCACCCCCTCCCGTCGGACCCGCAGGATCCAGCACGGATCCTGCGGGTCCGACGGTGCAATGGGGCGGCCGAATCGCCGTAGGGTGCGTCATCCAAGCTGCGGGTGACCCCTTATGTCACCATCTGTCCACTTTTGATCGATTATGGGATGTGACTCGGGCCACGCAGATTGGGCGTAACGCTCGGGGGAGCAGCGCGATGACCTAAGAGGTGACAGCCGAGGAGGGAATACGGACGCCGCTCAAGGCGCTGTGCATCTTCCCGGCCCCCGCCCGCACCGTCGGCCCAATCCCCAGGTCGGTGGTCGGCTCCTGTCCGCCGTGGACGGGGCCGGAAGCCGTTTTCCAACGTTCCGAGAGGTTGTTCGTGTCGGCCAGCACATCCCGTACGCTCCCGCCGGAGATCGCCGAGTCCGTCTCTGTCATGGCTCTCATTGAGCGGGGAAAGGCTGAGGGGCAGATCGCCGGCGACGATGTGCGTCGGGCCTTCGAAGCTGACCAGATCCCGGCCACTCAGTGGAAGAACGTACTGCGCAGCCTCAACCAGATCCTCGAGGAAGAGGGTGTGACGCTGATGGTCAGTGCCGCGGAGCCCAAGCGCACCCGAAAGAGCGTCGCAGCGAAGAGTCCGGCCAAGCGCACCGCCACCAAGACGGTCGCGGCGAAGACGGTGACCGCCAAGAAGGCCACCGCCACCGCCACACCGGCGGCGCCCGCCGCCGACTCCGCCGTCGAGGACGAGGCCCCCGCGAAGAAGGCCGCTGCCAAGAAGGCGACCGCCAAGAAGGCGACCGCGAAGAAGACGGTCGCCAAGAAGACGGCGGCCAAGAAGACCACCGCCAAGAAGGACGACGTCGAGCTGATCGAGGACGAGGTCCTCGAGGACGCCAAGCCCGGCGAGGAGCCCGAGGGCACCGAGAGCGCCGGCTTCGTGCTCTCCGACGAGGACGAGGACGACGCGCCTGCCCAGCAGGTCGCGGCCGCCGGTGCCACCGCCGACCCGGTCAAGGACTACCTGAAGCAGATCGGCAAGGTCCCCCTCCTCAACGCCGAGCAGGAGGTCGAACTCGCCAAGCGCATCGAGGCGGGCCTCTTCGCCGAGGACAAGCTGTCCAACGCCGACAAGCTCGCCCCCAAGCTCAAGCGTGAGCTGGAGATCATCGCCGAGGACGGCCGCCGCGCCAAGAACCACCTCCTGGAGGCCAACCTCCGTCTGGTGGTCTCCCTGGCCAAGCGCTACACCGGCCGCGGCATGCTCTTCCTGGACCTCATCCAGGAGGGCAACCTCGGTCTGATCCGCGCGGTCGAGAAGTTCGACTACACCAAGGGCTACAAGTTCTCCACGTACGCCACCTGGTGGATCCGTCAGGCGATCACCCGCGCCATGGCCGACCAGGCCCGCACCATCCGTATCCCGGTGCACATGGTCGAGGTCATCAACAAGCTCGCGCGCGTGCAGCGCCAGATGCTCCAGGACCTGGGCCGCGAGCCCACCCCGGAGGAGCTGGCCAAGGAACTCGACATGACCCCCGAGAAGGTCATCGAGGTCCAGAAGTACGGCCGCGAGCCCATCTCGCTGCACACCCCGCTGGGCGAGGACGGCGACAGCGAGTTCGGTGACCTCATCGAGGACTCCGAGGCCGTCGTCCCGGCCGACGCGGTCAGCTTCACGCTCCTGCAGGAGCAGCTGCACTCCGTCCTCGACACCCTGTCCGAGCGCGAGGCGGGTGTCGTCTCCATGCGCTTCGGTCTCACCGACGGACAGCCGAAGACCCTCGACGAGATCGGCAAGGTGTACGGCGTCACGCGCGAGCGCATCCGTCAGATCGAGTCCAAGACGATGTCGAAGCTGCGCCACCCGTCGCGGTCCCAGGTGCTGCGCGACTACCTCGACTAGTCGCCCTCGTACGACACGAAAGGCCCGGTCTCCCGAGTGGGGACCGGGCCTTCGCGCTGTCGCGCGGGTGCGGGGTGCGGCGGTCTGGATCACTCTGGGTTTCCCATGACCACCCGAGAGTGAGGAGCGTCATGCGTCGTCCCTTTACCCGGGCGCTGACCCGGCCGCTTGCCATGGCGGCTGTGGCAGCCGCCATACCGTTGGTGTCTGCTACCCCTGTGGCTGCCGACAGTATTGTCGTCGGCGGGTTTCCGGTCGATGTGTCCCAGAGTCCGTGGACCGTGGCGCTGTCCAGCCGTGACCGGTTCGGGGGTACGCGGGCGGGCCAGTTCTGCGTCGGTGCGGCGGTCAGCCGGACCACCGTGCTCACGGCGGCTCACTGCATGAGCGAGGAGGTCCTCGGCTCGTCGCCGGACGGGGTGCGCGACCTCAGCGTCATCGCCGGCCGTACGGATCTGCTGTCGAACCGGGGTCAGGAGATCCGCGTCCGCGACACCTGGGTGAACCCGGCCTACGACAGTGTGACCAACGCGGGGGACTTCGCCGTGGTCACCCTCGCCCAGCCGCTTCCCGTGAGCGCGGTCATCAGGATGGCGCGCATCGGCGATCCCGCCTATGTCCCGGGCACTTCGGCCCTGGTCTACGGGTGGGGCGACCTCACGGGCGCGGGCGACTATGCGCGCAGCCTGCGGGCAGCACGTGTGCATGTACTGCCCGATGTCCTGTGCAGGGCGGCGTATCCGGGCGGGGGCAGCGGCAGGTACCAGGCCGACAGCATGGTCTGCGCCGGGGAACAGCTGGGAGGCCGGGACGCCTGCCAGGGAGACAGCGGAGGGCCGCTGGTCGCTCAGGGGAAGCTGATCGGGCTCGTGTCCTGGGGGAGCGGCTGCGGTCGTGCGGGTACTCCTGGCGTCTACACGCGTGTGTCCGACATAGTGCGGTCCCTGAGGTGGCGCGCAGCCGAGGCACGCGACCACCGATCGGCCGCGTGACGGGGGCCCTGAGGGTCCGCAGCGCATCAGCCTGAGGGCCCGCAGGACATCAGGAGGACCGCAGGATATGAGCGCGGGCGGCCGCCCCTGCTGTCAGGGGCGGCCGCCCGTCAACCGGCCTGTGCCGGAGCTGGCTCGTCGTTAATGCGAGGTTCAGCGCTCTTCTTCGGACGCCGATGCGGGAACGGACGTCAGCCGCTCCGTCTCGTCCTGTATCTCAGCGGCGATCTTCTTGAGTTCCGGCTCGAACTTGCGGCCGTGGTGGGCGCAGAAGAGCAGTTCTCCGCCGCTGAGCAGGACAACGCGCACGTACGCCTGTGCGCCGCAGCGGTCGCAGCGGTCAGCGGCCGTCAGCGGGCTCGCGGGGGTCAGAACAGTAGTCACGTCGCCTCTTCTCTAGCTCGACGAGCTGTCGTACCAGGGTCAACATCCAACCAGCCCCAAAACGTTCCCGCTCGTGGCTTCACCCAGAGTGAAATTTTTTCGGGGGCGGCCGGCTGCTGCCGGCTTGGCGGCGAATGTGCCGTATTGCGTCGGTGTCTTGCTTACGGTTTCGCGCTGTCGGTCAAGGTCGGTCCTCCCGGCTGGCTTGCCGGTTTGTTCATGAGGACGTGCCCGGAGCCTAAATGGTTCATGCCTGGAAGGGAACGTGATATGTACTTCACCCCTTCGAGGGATCGAACACGCATGCGACGCTGGACTAGTCTGTGTTCCACACGAGGGTGGCGTTACAACGGCTCTACCAGGCCTCGGTACCCTCTTGACGGCGACCGAAGCCGCGCCCTTACCCACTGGGGCCCCATATGAAATTCAGCGAGGAGCGAACCGCGTGACCGCCGAGACGTCCGTGCCGTCCACAGCGCTGCTGGCAGGAGCAGACCGGGACGGGTCCAACTACACCGCGCGGCACCTGCTCGTCCTCGAGGGGCTCGAGGCCGTACGCAAGCGCCCGGGCATGTACATCGGGTCGACCGACAGCCGCGGTCTGATGCACTGCCTGTGGGAGATCATCGACAACTCCGTCGACGAAGCTCTCGGCGGGTACTGCGACCACATCGAGGTGATCCTCCACGACGACGCGTCCGTGGAGGTCCGGGACAACGGCCGGGGCATCCCGGTCGACGTCGAGCCCAAGACCGGCCTGTCCGGCGTCGAGGTCGTCATGACCAAGCTGCACGCCGGCGGAAAGTTCGGCGGCGGTTCGTACGCCGCATCCGGCGGCCTGCACGGCGTGGGCGCCTCCGTGGTGAACGCCCTGTCCGCGCGGCTGGACGTCGAGGTGGACCGGAGCGGCCACACCCACGCCATCAGCTTCCGGCGCGGTGTCCCCGGAGCCTTCGCCGCCGACGGCCCGAATGCCAAGTTCGAGGCCAAGGGCGGCCTGCGCAAGACCAAGAAGATCCCCAAGGCCCGCAACGGCACGCGCGTGCGGTACTGGGCCGACCGCCAGATCTTCCTCAAGGACGCCAAGCTCTCCCTGGAGAACCTGCATCAGCGCGCCCGCCAGACCGCGTTCCTGGTGCCCGGCCTGACCATCGTCGTCCGCGACGAGTTCGGCCTCGGCGAGGGTGGCAGCAAGGGCGAGGAGTCCTTCCGCTTCGACGGCGGCATCAGCGAGTTCTGCGAGTACCTGGCGACCGACAAGCCGGTCAACGACGTCCTCCGCTTCTCGGGGCAGGGCACCTTCAAGGAGACCGTCCCGGTACTGGACGAGCACGGTCAGATGACCCCCACCCAGGTCACCCGTGAGCTCGACGTCGACGTCGCGATGCGGTGGGGCACGGGGTACGACACGACCCTGAAGTCGTTCGTGAACATCATCGCCACCCCCAAGGGCGGCACCCACGTCGCGGGCTTCGAGACCGCGGTCACCAGCACCATGAACGAGGTGCTGCGGGCCAAGAAGCTGCTGCGCGTCGCCGAGGACGACATCGTCAAGGACGACGCCCTGGAGGGCCTCACCGCGGTCGTCACCGTCCGCCTGGCCGAGCCGCAGTTCGAGGGCCAGACCAAGGAGGTCCTGGGCACCTCGGCGGCCCGGCGCATCGTGAGCACCGTGATCTCCAAGGAGCTCAAGGCGTTCCTGACGTCCACGAAGCGGGACGCCGCGGCTCAGGCCCGAGTCGTCATGGAGAAGGCGGTCGCCGCCGCCCGTACGCGTATCGCGGCCCGCCAGCACAAGGACGCGCAGCGCCGGAAGACGGCACTGGAGTCCTCGTCGCTGCCCGCCAAGCTCGCCGACTGCCGCAGCGACGACGTCGACCGCAGCGAGCTGTTCATCGTCGAGGGAGACTCCGCGCTCGGCACCGCCAAGCTCGCCCGGAACTCCGAGTTCCAGGCGCTGCTGCCGATCCGCGGCAAGATCCTCAACGTCCAGAAGTCGTCCGTGACCGACATGCTCAAGAACGCCGAGTGCGGCGCGATCATCCAGGTCATAGGAGCGGGGTCCGGCCGGACCTTCGACATCGACGCGGCGCGCTACGGCAAGATCATCATGATGACCGACGCCGACGTGGACGGCTCCCACATCCGGACCCTGCTGCTGACGCTGTTCCAGCGCTACATGCGGCCGATGATCGAGGCGGGGCGGGTGTTCGCGGCGGTGCCGCCGCTGCACCGTATCGAGCTCATCCAGCCCAAGAAGGGTCAGGACAAGTACGTGTACACGTACTCGGACCGCGAGCTGCGCGACAAGCTCATGGAGTTCCAGAGCAAGGGCATCCGGTACAAGGACTCCATCCAGCGGTACAAGGGTCTCGGTGAGATGGACGCCGACCAGCTGGCCGAGACGACGATGGATCCGCGGCACCGGACCCTGCGCCGGATCAGCCTGACCGACCTGGAGGCCGCCGAGCGGGTCTTCGATCTGCTGATGGGCAATGACGTGGCGCCGCGCAAGGAGTTCATCTCCAGCTCGGCGGCGACGTTGGATCGGTCTCGTATCGACGCGTAGCCGCTGTGCTGGGCTTGGGCCGTAGTTTCGGCCTCGGCTTCGCCTTCGGCCACTGAATTGGGTTCCCACCCGCACCGTCCGTGCGGCTTCGTCGTCGGGTGCGGGTGGCCCCTCATGGACGTACTCGCCGTTGGCGGCTTGCGGCTGGTAGGTCATATGCCGTTTCGGCGGGTGAATCACCTGATGGGGTGAAGCGCGCGGAGAAGCGGAGTCGGCGGTCTTTCCGTTCTGTCCATGCTTGGGCATGTACTCAAGCGACGATCGTCCCCGCGACGCCAGCAGTGCGCGGTACGACGATCCCTGGTACGACGCGCTCGCCTCCGGGTGGGGGGAGGCGGACGTCACGGATGCTCCCGACGCCGCTCCGCGGACAGCGGCCGACGTGTACCTCGAGGTACAGCGCAGCGCGGCCTTCCAGGAAGTCCGCAGCCGCTACCGGAGGTTCGTGGTGCCGGCGGTCGCTGTGTTCCTCGCTTGGTACGTGGCGTACGTCGTGGCCGCCACGACCGCGCCCGGGCTGATGGCGCGGCCCGTGGTGGGCGCCGTGAACGTGGCGATGCTCGCCGGGCTCGGACAGTTCCTCACCACGTTCCTGCTCACCTGGGCCTACGCCCGTCATGCCCGGCTGCGCCGGGACCGGGCGGCGCTCGAACTGCGCTGGGACACCCAGGAGTTGACGCGCGTCGCAAAGGGCGGTGCCTCGTGACGGGTGACCATCAGACTCTGGCGCTGCTCCTGTTCGGCGTGTTCGTCGCGATCACACTGACGATCACGACGTGGGTGAGCCGTAACCGGCGTGGTTCGGCGGAGGAGTTCTATGCGGGCGGCCGGCTCTTCTCGCCCATGGAGAATGGTTTTGCCATCGCCGGTGACTACATGTCGGCAGCCTCCTTCCTCGGCATCTCCGGGCTCATCGCCCTCTTCGGCTATGACGGGCTGCTGTACTCGGTGGGCTTCCTCGTGGCCTGGCTGGTGGTGCTGCTCCTCGTCGCCGAACTGGTGCGCAACTGCGGGCGGTTCACGCTCGCCGACGTGGTCGCCGCGCGGACGAGGGAGCGCCCCGTGCGGATCGCTCTGGGAACTTCCTCGGTCACCGTGTCCGTTCTGTATCTGGTGGCGCAAATGGTGGGCGCGGGCACCCTGGTCGCACTGCTGCTCGGGGGCGAGGGCGAGGCGACGCAGGCCTGGACCGTCATCGGCGTCGGTGCGCTCATGGTGATCTATGTGTCATGGGGAGGGATGCGAGCCACCACCTGGATCCAGATCGTCAAGTCGGTCCTGCTGCTCGGCGGCACCGTCGCATTGACCGTGCTCGTCCTGGTGCGCTTCCACGGCGACTTCGACCGGCTGCTGCTCACGGCGGCCGAGCGCAGTGGTCACGGCAACGCGTTCCTGGCACCCGGGCTGAAGTACGGCGCGGACTGGACGGCCCGGTTCGACTTCATCAGCCTCGGACTCGCACTGGTGCTGGGGACCGCCGGGCTGCCGCACATCCTGTCCCGCTTCTACACCGTGCCGACCGCTCGCGCGGCCCGGCGCTCGGTGGTCTGGGCGATCGGGCTCATCGGCGGCTTCTACCTGATGACGATCGTCCTGGGCTTCGGCGCGGCCGCGATCGTCGGGCCCGAGACCGTGCGGGGGTCGAACGCGGCCGGGAACACTGCGGTTCCGCTGCTCGCGCTCGATCTCGGCGGCGGCGCAAATTCCACGGGAGGAACGGTTCTCTTCGCCGTGGTCGCCGCCATCGCCTTCGCCACGATCCTCGCGGTGGTCGCGGGCATCACGCTGTCCTCCTCGGCCTCCGTAGCCCACGACCTGTATGCCTCACTGCGCCGTCGGCGCGCCAAGCCCCGCAGCGAGGTGGCCGTGGCGCGCGTAGCCGCCGTCGGTATCGGCGTGGTCGCGATCGCCCTCGGATTGCTGGCCCGCGACCTCAACGTCGCCTTCCTGGTCGGCCTCGCCTTCGCCGTCGCCGCGTCCGCCAATCTGCCGGTGCTGCTGTACTCACTGTTCTGGCGTGACTTCACCACGCGCGGCGCCGTATGGGCCGTGTACGGGGGCCTGGTCCCCGCCGTGGTGCTCGTGGTGCTGTCACCGGTGGTGTCGGGCAGCCCCGAATCGCTGTTCCCCGGCGTCGACTTCCAGTACTTCCCCTTGCAGAACCCCGGCCTCGTCTCCATCCCGCTGGGCTTCGTCGCGGGCTGGCTCGGGACGGTCACCTCGGCCGAGATGCCGGACGAGGCCAAGCACGCGGAGACCGAGGTGCGGTCGCTGACGGGGGCGGGGGCGGTTTAGGGCGGGGCCGCCTTCACCGCCGTACCCGCGCAAGGCACTTGGCGGTCGGCTGATATTTGCGCGGCCGGCATCCGTATGAAGGAGTGGCACGGTTCCTTCCCCCGCCCCCACGGGCCGTGCCTCAGGCGCGGGTCGCCCACACGTAACGGTGTTCCGGGCGGCCCGCGTCGCCGTACTTGAGGGTGAGGCGGGCCCGTCCCGTGCGTTCCAGGAGCTTGAGGTAGCGCTGGGCGGTCTGGCGGCTCACCCCGGTCCGCTCGGCGATCTCCTGGGCCGACAGAGGGCCTTCGGCGTTCATCAGGGACTGGCGTACGAGTTCCGCGGTGGTGGGGGAGTGGCCCTTGGGCAGGTCGGGCTCCGACGACGCGGACAGGGCGCCGAAGATGCGGTCCACCTCGGCCTGCTCCGCCTCGCCGCCGCCGTCGAGAGTGCGGCGCAGCTCCGCATACGCCTCCAGCTTGGCGCGCAGCCCCGCGAAGGCGAACGGCTTGACCAGGTACTGCAGCGCCCCGTGCCGCATCGCCGCCTGCACCGTCGACACGTCCCGGGCCGCCGTCACCATGATCACGTCGGTCTGGAGGCCGCGTCGGCGCATCTCCTGGACGACCGACAGGCCCGTCCCGTCGGGCAGATAGTGATCCATGAGGACCAGGTCCAGCCGGGGCAGCTCCTCCACCTGGCGAAGTGCCTCGGCCGCGCTGTGCGCCTCGCCTGCGACATGGAAGCCCGGCACCTTCTCGACGTAGGCGGAGTTGACGCGCGCGACGCGTGTGTCGTCGTCCACGACCAGGACCTCGATCATCGCGACTCCTCCTCGGCGGTGCTCTGCGCGGCTGACGGCAAGCTGAGGGCCGGTTCCAGCTCGGGCTCGGCCAGCGCCTCGGGCAGGACCACGGTGAACTCCGCGCCTCCGCCTGCTGCTTCGTCCACCGTCGCGCTGCCACCCTGCCGTTCGGCGAGCCTGCGCACCAGGGAGAGCCCGATGCCGCGCTCGCGGTGGGCCGGTGGCGTCTTGGTGGACCACCCCTCGGTGAAGATCAACTCGCGGTGCTCCTCGGGGATTCCCGGCCCTGTGTCGCGCACCCTGAGGGTCGAGGTACGCCCCTCGGCACGCAATTCGACCTCCACGCGCGCGTGCGGCGTGCCCGCGACGGCGTCCAGCGCGTTGTCCACCAGATTGCCGACGATCGTGACGAGCCCTCGGGGGTCGACCAGCCGGTCCGGCAGCCGGGTACGGTCCGACAGGTGCAGTGCGACGCCGCGCTCGGCCGCCACGGTCGCCTTGCCGACCAGGAGGGCGGCGAGCAGCGGGTCCTGGATCTTCTCGGCGACCTGCTCCGCGGTGGCCCGGTGGTCGCCGACCACCTCGCCCACGAACTCCACGGCGTCGTCGTACATCTCCAGTTCGAGCAGCCCGAGGAGCGTGTGCATCCGGTTGGCGTGCTCGTGGTCCTGGGCGCGCAGGGCGTCGATCAGGCCGCGTGTGGAGTCGAGCTCCCGGCCGAGCTGCTCCAGCTCGGTGCGGTCGCGCAGGGTCGCTACGGCGCCGCCGTCGTCGGTGGGCATGCGATTGGCGACCAGGACGCGCTGGCCGCGGACCGTGAGCAGGTCGGTTCCCGTCACCCGGCCGGCCAGCACGTCGGTCGTACGGCCCTCGCCGAGCGCCTCGTCGAGGGACCGGCCGACGGCCTCGTCACCGATGCCCAGCAGGCGCTGAGCCTCGTCGTTGAGCAGACGGATCCGGCCGCCGCGGTCCAGGGCGACGACGCCCTCCCGGATACCGTGCAGCATGGCCTCGCGCTCCGCGAGCAGCGCCGAGATGTCCGAGAATGCCAGGTCCCGGGTCTGCCGCTGGACCCGGCGGGAGATGAGCCAGGCGGCCAGCGCGCCGACCGCCAGGGCACCGCCCGCGTACGCGAGCAGCCCGGGGATCGCGTGCAGCAGCCGGGCCCGCACGCTGTCGTACGCGATACCGACCGAGACCGCCCCGACGATCTTGCCGTCACCGTCGCGCAGCGGCACCTTGCCGCGGGCACTGCGACCCAGGGTGCCGTCGTCGATCTGCATGACCTCATGGCCGGCGAGGGCCTGACCGGGGTCGGTCGAGACGATCCTGCCGATCTCGCCCGGGGTGGGGTGGGACCAGCGCACCCCACCCCGGTTCATCACGACGACGTACTCGGCCTTGGTGGCCTTGCGGATCCGCTCCGCCTCGCGCTGGACCGGCCCGTCGGCCGTCGCACGCGTGCTCACCAGGTCCTCGGCGATCTGCGGCTGGGCCGCGGTGGTCTGTGCGATCGACAGCGCACGGCGCATCGCCTGATCGTCCAGTTGGTCGCTGAGCGGAGCGAGGAACAGCCCGGTCGCGAGCACCGCGACTCCCGCGGCGATCGCCACCTGCATCAGGAGCACCTGCGCGAACATCCGCCGGGGCAGACCGAGGCGCAGGCGACGTGCGGGGGGAGTGGGGCTCATACCCATGACGGTACGTGGGCGGGCGGGAAGTCCCGTAGTGGGGTGTGACGTGGATCTCTTGATCACTCTCGGGCAGTCAGTACAGGTCGGTCCACAGTCGGTCCACGTGGGGTGATCCGGTGTACTTGATCAACTCGCGAGTGCCGTCGTCATCGTGAGCTCGCGCACCGCCACCACGTCCATCCGCGCGGGCGAGCCGAGTACCGACGCCCCACAGCTCTCGGAGCGAGGCGGCAGGGACGCGCCCTGCGCCACGACGACCCGCCAGTGGCGCCCGTCCACATGGGCGACCGTCACTTCCCATCGCGGGGCCGTGCCGTCCGTCCGTACGACGCTGAGTGCTTCCGCGGCGTACTCGCCCGCAGCCGAGCGCACGGCCAGCTCGGCTGCCTGGCCCGGCCGCTCCCATGCGGAGTTCCCGCGGCACCCATCGACGATGATCTGTCCCTCCTGGACGCCGTGCAGGACCTCCTTGACGGCGTGGGCCTGCGCCCGGCCGTAGGCGTAGCCGTACGGCAGCACCAGCAACGTCGGTGAGAATCGATGTCCACCCAGATGAGTGACCTCCCAGATGCCCTCCACGCCGGAGGAGGCGAGCTCGGCTGCGAGGGGGCGGCCGAGTAGTGCGCAGCAGCGGTCCCGCTTGCCGTTGGTGCAGACCAGGGCGAGCGGCTCGCCGGTGTGGCGCCGCCCCTGGAGTACCGAGTCGAAGGTGTGGTGGTCACCCATGCCGAGGGCGGCGAAGTCCAGGTCGAGCAACTGCTCCGGGTCGTGCGTCGTGGCTGCGTGCAGCCAGACGTTTCCGGGCACGGTGTGGGCTGCGTAGACCTGGCGCTCGGCGGTGGCGCCGCAGTCGGCGTGCCGGCCGGGACGGCGGATCAGGGCGACACGTACGCCCGTGCCCTTCGCGGCCGCCTCCAGGGCGCGGCCCAGCGCGGGATCCAGGTGGCTCTGCGTGAGCGCCTTGGCACCCCACGGACCGGGCTGCTCCAGCAGCAGCCAGGTCGTCGCGGTCGCCGCGGTCCCCGCGATGGGCTCGTCGAGGTCCTGCGAGACGGTTGAGCACGTACTCACAGAGGTGAGCCTAACCTGACTTGGGTCGGGGCGACTTCCTGAGGGGGTGCGGCCCGCTCCAGCGAGGGCTGTGGGTGCTGCTGGAGCAGGCAAGAACAGCACGGTCGTCGGCGTCGGACGCAAGGGCGACAAGGGCCGAGTCGACCAGTTCGCCTACAAGGGTCAGATCGGCGGCGCGGTATGTGGGGCCGGGGGCGTCGGAGAAGGTGCCGATGACTGCCTGACGCAAGCCCTGACATACGTGTGGCCTGGTGCCGTTCTGGCGCCAGGCCTCATCGGGTGGAGATCGAGCAGTGACGGGGTGCCGGCTGCTCGCCGGGTCGGTTGCCCGGCTCGCTCAACGGTTGCGCGCGGCCGGGGAGCGTTGACGGTACGGGTCTGGGGTGGACGCGTGCTCGTGCGGTGGTCTCAGGCGTCGGGGATGTCTGCCTTGGCGCGGATGAGAGTCTCCCGGCTGACGATGACGATGCGCTCGTAGTCTGCGCGGGCGGCATCGGCGGGCAGTTCCGGGTCAAGCGCCTCGGTGGCCTCGGTGCCGATGACGGCGAAGTTGCCGTCGCTGAGTTCGAACACGTCCGGGCAGGTAGCTCCTGAACTACTGCCTCGGGCGCTGGGAGGCACACCGATGCGGCGCACGATCTTCAAAGGTACCGGTCCTTACGAACAAAAGGGTCTGGGCATACTGGGTGGGGAGCAGGTTACTGGTGATCCTGAGTCCCTGTGGCTGGACGGCAAGAAAATCACTCAGTCGCGCCCCTATCGGTTCGCTGTTGACCGTCCCGGCGTTGCGGGCCCCGCCAGCCGGTCGGCGGCCACCGACGACGCACCCCCCGTCCGTGGCGGATTCGTCGAGGCCCCGGACCATACCGTCCACCATGTGACTCAGTCGGGCTGCCAGCATGTGGCCCAGTCCGGCCTCCACCGATGACTCGTCCAGGCCGGCGAGCACGGTCGCACTCCGGCCGCCATGCCAAATGCCTCAAGGACGACGGCGGCCCGTTGTTCTAGGGGTTTTCCTGGCGATCATGAGCGGCCAGATGACGAGTGCTGCGGCGGTGACGGTGCCGAGGTAGACGTAGGCGCGTTTGTCGATCTGGTCGCGACCGCGCGGGACTGTTTCAGCTTGTTGATCGCCCGCTCGACCGTGTTGCGCTTGGCGTACCGCTCTTTGTCGAAGCCGGGTGGCCGGCCACCGGTGCTCGCGCGCCGCAGACGTCCGGCCGTTTGGTCGGCTTTCTCCGGGATGACGTGCCGGATCCTGCGTCCACACAGGTAGGCGCGGGTGCGACGGTTGCTGTAGCCCTGGGCGGCGCTGACGCTGTCGGGTGTCATGCGAGGCCGGCCGGTGGCCAGGCGGGGCACCCGGATCCGCTCCATGACAGCCTCGAACCGGGTGCAGTCGGCCCGCTGACCGGGCGTCAGGACGAGCGAGAGCCCTTCGCCCTTGAACAGCAGCACCGGCGCCGCGCAGTGTCCCCCAGTGCAGCGGCAGCCGCCCGCAGGTGCGCCTTTCGCCCTTGAACAGCAGGCCCGCAGCCTGCCCGCAGCCGCGCGATGTCCGCAACCCCGGGCCCAGTGGCGCCCGCAGGAGCGCGCGCACCACCGACAGATGCGTCACAAGTGCGCGTTTTACTCGTTCGGGTCCCAGTCTGCGAGCTGCTCCATCGGCTCGGTGTCGCCGGTGGTCTCCAGGCCGTCGAGCGGGACGCGATCGTAGAAGTAGAGGACCAGTTCGCTCGCTGCGCCTCGCATCGCCATGTCGCCCGGCTCCGCGTCGGCGGCGAGGTCGTCGCAGCGGACGCCGTCGGCGTTGAGGGTCAGGCGCCAGGAGCGGCCCTCGGTCGTGTGCAGGTCGATGGTTGCCGGCTTGAACGGCCAGGGGACGGTCGTCGCCGAGACGGTCGTCAGGAACTCGTCGACGCCCTCGACCGCGACGTCCGTCGGCAGCGGCTGTGCGGCGCCCTGGGTGAGCTGGGCGTCGTAGGTGTGGACGGCGATCTCCTGGATCTGGTGCCGGGCCACGGCTCCGCTGGTCTCCGGGGCCTGCGAGCGGCCCCACCAGGTCCAGCAGCCGCGGTCCGGGCCGGCCTCGCGTATCGCGTCGAGCATGAGCTCGGTCGACTCGGCGAGCCAGGCGTCCAGGGCTTCGCGGTCGCGGGGCGCGGTCGGGGCGCCCTTCGGGTCCGTCCTCGCCGGGGGCTCAGCGCCCGGGCCCGCCGCGACGATGGCGGCCTGGCGGCGGCGGCCGTCACCGAGGTGCTGCGCCAGTTCGCGCAGCGTCCAGTCCGGGCAGGTCGGGACCTGGACGTCAAGGTCGGGGGCGGACGCGATCGCAGCGCGGAACGCGGCCGAGCGGTCTTCGATCAGCCGCAGGACCTCGGGGAACTCCAAGATGTTTTGCACGGCGGTTGTGTATCACGGCGCTCCGGCCGCCGGGTAGCGAATTTGTCGGACGAACGCGTCGACGGCCGGGCGGAGCGCCGGCGCCGAAGCCGCCCTGAAAATCCGCGCACTGCTCGCCAACGGCGACTTCGACCGCTACTGGACCTACCATCTGGGCCAAGAGCACCAGCGCAACCACCAGGCCCGCTACCAACTCGCTGCTTGCCCTACGAAGTCACTCCCAGCAATCCGCACCCCTGGCCGATGCATGGTCTGGCGATCAGGTGAGCCGCTGATAGGACTGTGGGGCATAGGGGTGATCTGACGGATGCTCAGTGGGAGCGGCTTGCAGGCCGAGGCGGACGCGGCCGGGGACATCGACTGGGACGTGTCCGTGGACTCCACCTCCGTGCGCGCTCACCAGCACGCGGCCGGTGCCCGACACTCGCCGCCCCCGCGCGTCAAAGGGGGCTCCTCCCAGGCAGTCAGGACTGCTCGGACCCGGACGGAACTGCTCGCCTGCTGGCGGAGGTGGCGCGGGAGGTGAGGCGCTCGGCCGCTCACGCGGGGGCTTCACCACAAAAGTCCACCTGAGCGCGGACTGCCACTGCTGGGTCCTCTCGCTCGTCCTGACGCCCGGTCAGCGGGCCGACTGAACCCGGTTCGAGACTGTCATGGAGCGGATCCGGGTGCCCCGCCTGGCCACCGGCCGGCCTCGCATGACACCCGACAGCGTCAGCGCCGCCCAGGGCCACAGCAACCGTCGCACCCGCGCCTACCTGCGTGGACGCAGGATCCGGCACGTCATCCCGGAGAAAGCCGACCAAACGGCCGGACGTCTGCGGCGCGCGAGCACCGGTGGCCGGCCACCCGGCTTCGACACAGAGCGGTACGCCAAGCGCAACACTGTCGAGCGGGCGATCAACAAGCTGAAACAGTCCCGCGCGGTCGCGACCAGATCGACAAACGCGCCTACGTCTACCTCGGCACCGTCACCGCCGCAGCACTCGTCATCTGGCCGCTCATGATCGCCAGGACAACCCCTAGCCTCCTGAAAAGGCGTGTACTGCTACGCCGAGAACCGGGAAGAGCCCCGGCCTCCCGTCGGCCATCACCCGACGGACCGCGAGGACGAGGCTCTGGAGGAAGTAGTGCCGTGCCGTCGCTTCCTCGGCGTCAAAGGCTGCGTCAGTCCGTCGGCGGATCGCCGACGACCCACCACTCGTCCGTGTCGGACTCGTCGAGGTCCCGGACGAGACCGTCGACCATGCGTCCCAGTTGGGCTTCCACCGACGACTCGTCCAGGCTGGCGCGCATGTGCCTCGACGCCTCCCAGTACTCCCGGAAGACCGGACTCTGGAAGAACTCCCGCAGACGCGTGTACAGCTCCTCGCGATCCAGAAGTTCTGCCTGGTAGAGGTGGTAGAGGTGGACGTACCAAGCGTTGGCATAGAAGAACTGGCGGCGCCTCTCCGCCGGGATGCTCTGGTCGTAGGTGTCGATCACCGCGGCCAGGGAGGGATCGTCGATCGCCCTTGCCAGTAACTCCCAGTGCATGCGCTGCTGATGGGCCAGAGCCGTTCGCCGGATCGCCAGCTCCTCGAGTTCCAGCCGCTGCTCGTGCAGACGGGCCTTCTCCGACCGCCATTGACGCGCTGCCAGCGTCACGGTGGCGGTCGCGGCCAAGAGAGCGAGCGTGGCGGAACCCAGCCTCCTTGCAGAACACTTCCGTGTGGCCATGTCAACTACCCCCGATCAGGCGGCCGTCCGCCGGTCGTCGGGGTGCGGGTCGACTGGAGGGGACCGGCGAGCGGTGGGCGGCGCTTGCCGTCTCCCAGAGTGCCGAGCGGCTCTGATCGGCGGGGAGGCGGAGAGGAGGCGCACGGAGGGAAGCGAGGGTCGCACACTCCGGCGCCATGCCCAACGTCTGCCCGGCAAGTGCTGCTAACAATCGTTCACTTCGCGGTGTTTCTTCCGGCTCGTATCCTGTATCGGCATTCAATCCTCGTACGTGCGCCGCCCCGCGAGCCGGTGCACCCGTCGGCGTGAGAAAGGTCGCACGTTGAGCCAGCCGAGCCCCGGTCCGCAGCAGATTCCGGTCGTCGTACTCGCCGGATTCCTCGGTTCCGGCAAGACGACTCTGCTCAACCACCTCCTCCATCGCAGCGGCGGCACGCGCATCGGCGCCATCGTCAACGACTTCGGAGCCATCGAGATCGACGCCATGGCCGTCGCCGGCGCGCTCGGCGACTCCACCGTCTCCCTCGGCAACGGCTGCCTGTGCTGTGCGGTCGACGCCAGTGAGCTGGACGTCTACCTGGAGCGGCTCGCCCGGCCGGCCACCGGCATCGACGTCATCGTCATCGAGGCCAGCGGGCTCGCCGAGCCCCAGGAGCTCGTGCGCATGGTGCTCGCCAGTGAACATCCGGGCATCGTGTACGGCGGGCTCGTCGAGGTCGTCGACGCCGCCGAGTTCGACGGCACGCGCGCGAAGCACCCCGAGATCGACCGGCACCTCGCCCTCGCCGACCTCGTCGTGGTCAACAAGCTCGACCGGGCGGCGGACGGTGAGCGCGTCCTCGGGCTGGTCCGCGACCTCACCGACCGCGCCGCCGTCGTCCCCGCCACCTACGGCCGTATCGACCCGGAATTCCTCTTCGACTGCAGGCCCAGCGAGGAGCGCATCGGGCAGTTGTCCTTCGACGACCTGCACGAGCACGACGAGGACCACAGCGGCCATCTGCACGTCGGCTACGACAGCATGTCGTTCGTCTCCGAAGTCCCGCTCGACCCGCGTCAGTTGATGGGGTTCCTGGACAGCAGGCCGGAGGGGCTGTACAGGATCAAGGGGTACGTCGACTTCGGCCCGCACGACGCCGCGAACCGCTATGCCGTGCACGCCGTCGGGCGGTTCCTGCGCTTCTACCCGGAGCCGTGGGGTGCCGGGGACGCGCGCCTGACCCAGCTCGTCCTCATCGGCTCCGACATCGATGCCGCGTCCCTGGCCAAGGAACTCGAGTCGTGCAAGAGCGGCGCCCCACACGCCGACGAGCACGGCATGTGGGGCGTCCTGCGCTACGTACGAGACCCTGAGGAGCAGGACCCGGGCGACCCGCAGGCTTAGACCGGCCCCGCCACCACCGCGACCGTCTTCGGCAGCGACACGCCCGAGCCGTCGCGGCGCGGGTCCATCTCCGGCAGCTCGGCCGGAGTGCCGTTCTTCTGCGCTGCCCGTGCCGGGGCGGCGCCCGCCCAGGCCACGGACAGGCAGTCCTCGCCCTTCAGGAACCGCTGGCAGCGGACGCCGCCGGTGGCGCGGCCCTTGCGGGGGTACTGGTCGAACGGGGTCAGCTTGGCCGTCGTCTGGACCGAGTCGTCCAGCGTGCCGCGCGAGCCCGCGACCGTGAAGACGACCGCGTCGACCGCCGGGTCCACCGCTGTGAAGGAGATGACCTTCGCACCCTCCGCGAGCTTGATGCCCGCCATGCCGCCGGCGGCGCGGCCCTGCGGGCGGACCTGCGCGGCCTGGTAGCGCAGCAGCTGTGCGTCGTCCGTGATGAAGACCAGGTCCTCCTCACCGGTGCGCAGCTCGACCGCGCCGACGATCCGGTCGCCCTCCTTGAGGGTGATGACCTCCAACTCGTCCTTGTTGGTGGGGTAGTCGGGTACCACGCGCTTGACGACGCCCTGTTCCGTGCCGAGCGCCAGGCCCGGGGAGGACTCGTCGAGCGTGGTCAGACAGACCAGGGTCTCGTCGCCTTCCAGGGAGACGAACTCCGACAGCGGCGCGCCGCCCGCGAGGTTCGGCCTGGCCGCCGTCTCCGGCAGCTGCGGCAGGTCGATGACGTTGATCCGCAGCAGACGGCCCGAGGACGTCACCGCACCCACCTCGCCGCGGGCCGTGGCCGGCACCGCCGAGATGATCACGTCGTGCTTGGAGCGCTTCGCGTCCCCGTCCTCCGCGAAGGGGTCGCCGTTCGCCGTACGGGCCAGCAGACCCGTCGAGGACAGCAGCACCCGGCACGGGTCGTCCGCCACCTGAAGCGGCACCGCCGAGACCGTGGTGCCCGCCGACTCCAGCAGGACCGTACGCCGCTCGGTGCCGAACTTCTTGGCCACCGCGGCCAGTTCGGAGGAGACCAGCTTGCGCAGCTCCGCGTCCGAGTCGAGGATCCGGGTCAGCTCCGCGATCTCCGCGTTGAGCTTGTCCTTCTCCGCCTCCAGCTCGATACGGTCGAACTTGGTGAGGCGGCGCAGCGGCGTGTCCAGGATGTACTGCGTCTGGATCTCGCTCAGCGAGAAGCGCTCCATCAGGCGCTCCTTGGCCTGCGCGGAGTTGTCGCTGGACCGGATCAGGCGGATGACCTCGTCGATGTCCAGCAGCGCGGTGAGCAGACCCTCGACCAGGTGCAGTCGATCGCGCTTCTTGCCGCGGCGGAACTCGCTGCGGCGCCGTACGACCTCGAAGCGGTGGTCGAGGTAGACCTCCAGGAGCTCCTTGAGGCCCAGGGTGAGGGGCTGGCCGTCGACCAGCGCGACGTTGTTGATGCCGAAGGACTCCTCCATCGGCGTCAGCTTGTAGAGCTGCTCCAGGACCGCCTCGGGCACGAAGCCGTTCTTGATCTCGATGACCAGGCGCAGACCGTGCGCCCGGTCGGTGAGGTCCTTGACGTCGGCGATGCCCTGGATCTTCTTCGCGCCGACCAGGTCCTTGATCTTGGCGATGACCTTCTCCGGGCCGACCGTGAAGGGCAGCTCGGTGATGACGAGGCCCTTGCGGCGGGCGGTCACCGTCTCCACGGACACGGTGGCGCGGATCTTGAAGGTGCCGCGGCCCGTCTCGTAGGCGTCCCGGATGCCGGAGAGGCCGACGATACGGCCGCCGGTGGGCAGGTCGGGGCCCGGGACGTGCCTCATCAGGGCGTCCAGATCCGCGTTCGGGTAGCGGATCAGGTGGCGGGCGGCCGCGATGACCTCGGCGAGGTTGTGCGGCGGCATGTTGGTGGCCATGCCGACCGCGATGCCCGACGCGCCGTTGACCAGGAGGTTCGGGAAGGCGGCGGGCAGCGCCACCGGCTCCTGCTCCTGGCCGTCGTAGTTGGGGGTGAAGTCGACGGTGTCCTCGTCGATGGACTCCGTCATCAGGCTCGCGGGCTCGGCGGCGCGGCACTCGGTGTACCGCATGGCGGCCGGCGGGTCGTCGTTGCCCAGCGAGCCGAAGTTGCCGTGGCCGTCGACCAGCGGGACGCGCATCGAGAAGGGCTGGGCCATGCGCACCAGGGCGTCGTAGATCGACGCGTCGCCGTGCGGGTGCAACTTACCCATGACCTCGCCGACGACGCGGGCGCACTTCACATAGCCGCGGTCGGGGCGCAGGCCCATCTCGTTCATCTGGTAGACGATGCGACGGTGCACCGGCTTGAGGCCGTCGCGGGCGTCCGGCAGGGCGCGCGAGTAGATGACCGAGTACGCGTACTCGAGGAAGGAGCCCTGCATCTCGTCGACGACGTCGATGTCGAGGATCTTCTCCTCGTACGAGTCGTCGGGCGGCGGGGTCTTCGTGCTGCGGCGGGCCATCGCTGCCGGCTCCTCTGGTTCTGGTCGCTCGAGCGTTTGCGGGATCTGACGCGGACCATTGTGGACCGCGGCACTGACAACCACCGACCAGGACCCGATGTTGGGCTCCCGCCCGGCGTCCCAGAAGTGTCGCCGACGCCCGGACCTCCCTGCGACCGAGGGGCGGGGCGGAGTACCAACCGCCCTGGTCGGGGCCGCGCTTGCGGGAAGGCAAGCGCGCGCCGCGAGCCCGTTCACTCGCCGGAGTGATCGGCGGGCACCGTCCGAGGCCGTGCGGCAGCAGGCAGGTGAGAGGGGACGGCGAGCTTGCGCCCGGGTGCTGTCCTGTTCGGCGGACCCGGCTCGCGATCACCGCCGTACGGACACGGCGTTCTGACCGGGAACTTCGCCGACCCTTCGGACGCTGCATACAGTGGCAGGAGCTGAGTACGAACTGCTCGAC
The DNA here is from genome assembly GCF_004028635.1 of Streptomyces cyaneus. Taxonomy (GTDB): domain Bacteria; phylum Actinomycetota; class Actinomycetes; order Streptomycetales; family Streptomycetaceae; genus Streptomyces; species Streptomyces cyaneus. The sequence continues at coordinate 226,549 of NZ_RQJW01000004.1, forward strand.
ACAACGCAGTGCACGCGACCGGAAGGACACCTTGCCCATGGGTCACACGGCCACACCGGAGGCACAATCCGGCGGCCTCACCGCGACGGAGCACCGCCTGGCCAACGGCCTGCGCGTGGTGCTCTCCGAGGACCACCTCACGCCGGTCGCCGCGGTCTGCCTCTGGTACGACGTCGGCTCCCGCCACGAGGTCAAGGGCCGTACCGGACTCGCCCACCTCTTCGAGCACCTGATGTTCCAGGGCTCGAGCAGCGTGAAGGGCACGGGCCACTTCGAGCTCGTCCAGGGCGCGGGCGGCTCGCCGAACGGCACCACCAGCTTCGAGCGCACCAACTACTTCGAGACCATGCCCGCCCACCAGCTGGAGCTCGCGCTGTGGCTGGAGGCCGACCGCATGGGCAGCCTCCTGGTCGCGCTCGACGAGGAGGGCCTGGAGAACCAGCGCGACGTCGTGAAGAACGAGCGCCGCCAGCGCTACGACAACGTCCCGTACGGCACGGCGTTCGAGAAGCTCACCGCCCTGTCGTACCCGGACGGGCACCCGTACCACCACACGCCGATCGGCTCGATGGCCGACCTGGACGCGGCCAGCCTGGAGGACGCCCGCGCGTTCTTCCGCACCTACTACGCGCCGAACAACGCCGTCCTGTCCGTCGTCGGCGACATCGACCCGGAGCAGACGCTCGCCTGGGTCGAGAAGTACTTCGGCACCATCCCGGCCCACGACGGCAAGCCCGAGCCGCGCGACGGCTCGCTGCCGGAGATCATCGGCGAGCAGCTGCGCGAGGTCGTCGAGGAGAACGTCCCCGCGCGCGCGATGATGGCCGCCTACCGGCTCCCGACGGACGGCACGCGCGAGTGCGACGCGGCCGACCTGGCGCTGACCGTCCTCGGCGGCGGCGAGTCCTCCCGCCTGTACAACCGGCTGGTCCGCCGCGACCGTACGGCCGTGGCGGCCGGGTTCGGCCTGCTGCGCCTGGCCGGGGCGCCCTCCCTGGGCTGGCTGGACGTGAAGACCTCCGGCGAGGTCGAGGTGCCCGTCATCGAGGCGGCCGTGGACGAGGAGCTCGCCCGCTTCGCGGCGGAGGGCCCCACCGCCGAGGAGATGGAGCGCGCGCAGGCCCAGCTGGAGCGCGAGTGGCTGGACCGGCTCGGCACCGTCGCGGGCCGCGCCGACGAACTGTGCCGGTACGCCGTCCTGTTCGGCGACCCGCAGCTTGCCTTCACCGCCGTGCAGCGCGTCCTCGACGTCACCGCCGAGGAGGTCCAGGAGGTCGCCAAGGCCCGCCTGCGCCCCGACAACCGCGCGGTGCTCGTGTACGAGCCGACCGCAGCCGAGGCCGACGACCTCGAGGCCGCCGAGACCACCGACGAGAACGAGGAGTCGGCGCAGTGACCGAGCTCGCCAGCATGGAGTTCCACCCGCAGCCCCAGGCCGGTGAGGCGCGGCCCTGGGCGTTCCCGGCGCCCGAGCGCGGCAAGCTGGACAACGGCCTGACGGTCCTGCGCTGCCACCGCCCCGGCCAGCAGGTCGTCGCCGTCGAGGTGCTCCTGGACACGCCCCTGGAGGCCGAGCCGAAGGGCCTCGACGGCATCGCCACGATCATGGCGCGCGCCCTGTCCGAGGGCACCGACAAGCACACCGCCGAGGAGTTCGCCGCCGAGCTGGAGCGCTGCGGCGCCACGCTCGACGCCTACGCCGACCACCCCGGCATCCGCGTCAGCCTCGAGGTGCCGGTCTCCCGCCTGCCCAAGGCGCTCGGCCTGCTCGCCGACGCCCTCAGGGCACCCCTGTTCGACGACGCCGAGGTCGAGCGTCTGGTGCGCAACCGGCTCGACGAGATCCCGCACGAGCTGGCCAACCCCTCGCGCCGCGCCGCCAAGGAGCTCTCCAAGGAGCTGTTCCCGGCGACCTCGCGCATGTCGCGCCCGCGCCAGGGCACCGAGGAGACGGTCGCGGGCATCGACTCCGCGGGCGTACGCGCCTTCTACGAGCGGCATGTGCGCCCCGCCACCTCCACGGTCGTGGTCGTCGGCGACCTCACCGGCGTCGACCTCGACGACCTGCTCGGCGACAGCCTCGGCGCCTGGACCGGCTCCCCGGCCCAGCCCCGGCCGGTCCCGCCGGTGACCGCGGACGACACCGGGCGCGTAGTCATCGTGGACCGCCCCGGCGCCGTCCAGACGCAGCTGCTGATCGGCCGTATCGGCCCGGACCGGCACGACCGCGTGTGGCCCGCGCAGGTGCTCGGCACGTACTGCCTCGGTGGCACCCTCACCTCCCGCCTGGACAAGGTCCTGCGTGAGGAGAAGGGCTACACCTACGGTGTGCGCGCGTTCGGGCAGGTCCTGCGCTCCGCTCCGGACGGCTCGGGCGCGGCCATGCTCGCCATCAGCGGCTCCGTGGACACCCCGAACACCGGTCCGGCTCTGGACGACCTGTGGAAGGTCCTGCGCGGTGTCGCCGGCGAGGGGCTCACCGACGCCGAGCGGGACTTCGCCGTGCAGAACCTCGTCGGGGTGGCGCCGCTGAAGTACGAGACGGCCGCCTCTGTGGCGAACACGCTGGCCGACCAGGTCGAGCAGCATCTGCCCGACGACTTCCAGGCGACGCTGTACCAGCGGCTCGCCGCGACCGGCACCGTCGAGGCCACCGCGGCGGCCGTGAGCGCCTTCCCGGTGGACCGTCTGGTGACGATCCTCGTCGGTGACGCGGCCGAGATCCGGGAGCCCGTCGAGGCGCTCGGCATCGGCGAAGTCACCGTCGTGGCCGCCGAGTAGAGACAGCGGCAGTCGAGTAGAGACAGCGGCAGCCGAATAGAGTCAGGCACAGCGCCGGCCGGCGGCACGCGCGCGTAGGGGCCCTGGTGACGAAAGAGTCACCAGGGCTCCTTTATGCCCGAATTGAGGGAGAGGTTGCCTGTCTGGCCTGTGGGATGCGCTACAAAAGCCCGGATCCGTTTGGGGATTGAAAGTTGCCCCGCTTAGCGTCTTCCGGGCTGTCCGTCAGGCAGTGCGCCGCAGCCGCGGCACCGGACAGCCATCGCCGAGTCCCCGTACGGCGCGAGCCAGGGGAGCCGGGGACCCACCGTAGTCCCTGGGGTGAATCGGACGCCCGCGCAACTGCGAGGGGGCCCGTAGGAGACCTTCCTGCTCCGAACCCGTCAGCTAACCCGGTAGGCGAGAGGGAAGGAAAGGACCAGCCACTACATGGCGTTCACCTGCGCCACCGGGAACAAGCGTCCCAGCGGGAAGCACCGTCGTCCCAGCCGGATGCAGCGCACCACCGCCCGCGCGGCGGGCGCCGCCGCACTCACCGCCACCGGCGTCATAGGCGCCCTCGCCGCCCCGGCGCTCGCCGCCGAACCCGCCGTCGAGCAGACCGGCCTCATCCCCGTCGTCACCATCGAGGGCTCGATCGCCGACCAGCTCGACGCCCAGGCCGCCGCCCAGGAGCAGGCCGCCGAGGAGGCCGCGGCCCGGAAGAAGGCCGCCGAGGAGGCCGCGCGCAAGAAGGCGGCCGAGAAGGCCAAGCAGGAGCGCGAGGCCAAGGAGCGCGCCGCCCGCGAGGCCGAGCGCAAGCGCCTGCTGTCCTACGTGGCCCCGATCTCCGGCTCGTACGTCTCCACCGGCTACAAGGCCGGCGGCGCCGTCTGGTCCTCCGGCAGCCACACGGGCGTCGACTTCCACGCCGCCAGCGGCACCTCCGTTCACGCGGTCGGCTCCGGCACCGTCGTGGAGGCCGGCTGGGGCGGGTCGTACGGCAACAACATCGTGATCAAGATGAACGACGGCACGTACACCCAGTACGGCCACCTGTCGTCCATAGGCGTCTCGGTGGGCCAGGCCGTCACCCCCGGCCAGCAGATCGGCCTGTCCGGCGCCACCGGCAACGTCACCGGACCGCACCTGCACTTCGAGGCTCGCACGACGGCGGAGTACGGCTCCGACATCGACCCCGTCGCCTACCTCCGCTCGCACGGCGTGAACGTCTGACGACCTAGGCTCCGCCTCCCTCAGCCCCGGCTCCGCCAGCCGGGGCTTTCGGCGTTTCGGACGACCGTGTGTCCAAAAAATATCCATGGATTCCGACCCGCCATCGGAAATTCCTGCCGGTTGCAATAGAGTCACTGAACACACGTCATTCGTCGACGTTTCACGGGGATTAAAGCGGAGGTCGGTCATGCGTATTCCGGCGCACTCGGTATGCACCGCGATCCGGGACGACATCGTCGCCGGTGTCTACGAGCGCGGCAGCCGGCTCACCGAGGAACTCCTCGCGCGCCGCTACGGCGTCTCCCGCGTCCCCGTGCGGGAGGCCCTGCGCACCCTGGAGGCGGAGGGCTTCGTGGTGACCCGGCGGCACGCGGGCGCGTGCGTCGCCGAACCGACCGAGCAGGAGGCCGCCGACCTGCTGGAGATGCGCACCCTCCTGGAGCCGCTCGGCGCCTCCCGGGCCGCCCAGCGGCGCACCGAGGCCCATCTGAAGGTCCTGCGCGGCCTGGTCAGGCTGGGCCAGGAGCGGGCCAGGCGGGGCAACAGCGAGGATCTGCGCTCCCTGGGCGGCTGGTTCCACGAGACGCTGGCCCAGGCCTCCGGCAGCCCCGCCCTGACCTCGATGCTGACCCAGCTGCGCCACAAGATCGCCTGGATGTACGCGGTGGAGTCGCCGGTCAACCCCGTGGAGTCCTGGACCGAGCACGGTGCGATCGTGGACGCGGTGGCGCGCGGCGACAGCGATCGCGCCCGCGCGATCACGACGCTGCACACCGAGCGCGCGATCGGTGTGCATCGGCTGCGGTTCGGCTCCGGCGGCGACCGCGCGGAGCGTGTGAGGAATTCGCAACATCCCGTAAACATGCCGAGCCTGCGACATTAACACGGGCGCCGTATACAAAGAGGAGATATTTGGCGGCGGGTAATTTCCGCTGCCCTTTTTCGGGTAGCCCGTGAATTCCTTGGCCGCCTGCCGAAAAACAGCGAAGCCGCGTCGGCCGGAAAGGCAGACGCGGCTTCACCGTGTACGGCGGAGGCCCGCTCAGGTCATTCAGACCGTCTCGGGAAGCTCCTCGAGGCCCTCGGAGACCAGCTTCGCCAGCCGGTCCAGGGCGGCGTCCGCACCCTCGGCGTCGGAGGCGAGGACGATCTCCTCACCGCCCTGGGCGCCCAGGCCCAGAACGGCCAGCATGGAGGCCGCGTTGACGGGGTTGCCGTCGGCCTTGGTGATCGTCACCGGGATACCTGCGGCCGTGGCGGCCCGGACGAAGATGGAAGCGGGGCGGGCGTGAAGGCCCTCGGCCCAGCCGACGTTGACGCGGCGCTCAGCCATGTGATGCTGCCCTTCGGTGTTCAGGGTTGTCTAGACCAGTTTCCCACACCCGTGAAGCATGCCGGGAGGGACAAAACGTCCCCTCCTGAGGTGACCGTCGGGTCGCGGCCTCGACCCGTCATACGTCCTCCACAGACTGCCTCGCGCCGTTGTCGTACGCGAGCCGTACTCTGGGCCCCATGCAGAGCGCCTCGGACCGGCACGAGTACCCCGCCCACTGGGAAGCCGACGTGGTGCTGCGCGACGGCGGCACCGCACGCATCCGCCCCATCACCGTTGATGACGCCGAGCGCCTGGTCAGCTTCTACGAGCAGGTGTCGGACGAGTCGAAGTACTACCGCTTCTTCGCGCCCTACCCGCGACTGTCCGCAAAGGACGTCCACCGCTTCACGCACCACGACTTTGTGGACCGGGTGGGACTCGCGGCCACAGTGGGCGGCGAGTTCATCGCAACCGTACGCTACGACCGGATCGGCACCGACGGAATGCCCGCGTCGTCCCCCGCCGACGAGGCCGAGGTCGCCTTCCTCGTCCAGGACGCCCACCAGGGACGCGGCGTCGCCTCCGCCCTCCTCGAGCACGTCGGCGCGGTCGCCCGCGAGCGCGGGATCCGCCGGTTCGCCGCCGAGGTGCTGCCCGCCAACACCAAGATGATCAAGGTGTTCACGGACGCCGGGTACACCCAGAAGCGCAGCTTCGAGGACGGCGTCGTACGCCTGGAGTTCGACCTGGAGCCGACGGACCGCTCGCTCGCCGTGCAGTACGCGCGCGAGCAGCGCGCCGAGGCGCGGTCCGTGCGACGGTTGCTGGTGCCCGGCTCCGTCGCCGTCATCGGCACCGGCCGCACGCCCGGCGGGGTGGGCCGCAGCGTCCTGGGCAACATCAGGGACGCCGGGTTCACCGGGCAGCTGTACGCCGTGAACAAGGCGTTCCCGGAGCACCTCAAGGAGCTCGACGGCGTGCCCGCGCACCGGTCCGTGCGGGACATCGAGGGGCCCGTCGACCTCGCGGTGGTAGCCGTGCCGGCCGAGTACGTCCCCGAGGTGGTCACCGAGTGCGGCGAGCACGGCGTGCAGGGGCTGGTCGTGGTCTCCGCCGGGTACGCCGAGAGCGGGCCCGACGGGCGCGAGCGGCAGCGCGAACTCGTCCGGCACGCACGCGCGTACGGCATGCGCATCATCGGGCCGAACGCCTTCGGGATCATCAACACCTCCGCCGACGTACGACTGAATGCCTCACTGGCGCCCGAGATGCCCCGCCCCGGCCGGATCGGGTTGTTCGCCCAGTCCGGTGCCATCGGGATCGCGCTGCTGTCCCGGCTGCACCGGCGCGGCGGCGGGGTCACCGGGGTCACGGGTGTGTCGACCGTCGTCTCGTCGGGCAACCGGGCCGACGTGTCCGGCAACGATGTCCTTCAGTACTGGTACGACGACCCGGACACCGACGTCGTACTGATGTACCTGGAGTCCATCGGCAACCCGCGCAAGTTCACCCGCCTCGCGCGGCGTACCGCGGCGGCGAAGCCGCTGGTCGTGGTGCAGGGGGCGCGGCACGGCGGCGCGGCACCGCAGGGGCATGCGGTACGGGCCACGCGGTTGCCGCACGCCACCGTGTCCGCGCTGCTGCGGCAGGCCGGCGTGATCCGGGTGGACACGATCACCGAACTGGTCGACGCGGGGCTGCTGCTCGCACGCCAGCCGCTGCCGGCCGGGCCACGGGTGGCGATCCTCGGAAACTCCGAGTCGCTGGGGCTGCTGACGTACGACGCGTGCCTGTCCGAGGGGCTGCGGCCGTTGCCGCCGCTGGATCTGACGACGGGGGCCTCGGCCGCGGACTTCCGGGCGGCGCTGTCCCGCACGTTGGCGGACGACACCTGCGACGCGGTCGTGGTGACGGCGATTCCGGCGATCGGGGAGGTGTCACCGGGCGACGCGGAGCTGGCGGAGGCACTGCGGTCGGCGGCCGAAGGGGTGCCGGGGAAGCCGGTGCTGGTGGTGCACGTGGAACTGGGCGGTCTCGCGGAGGCCCTGTCGGCCGCGGCGAGCACCGCACCGAAGGCGGGCAGGACGCCGCCCGGCGCCACGCTCCGTGCCACCCACCCGTTCCGCCCCCTCGACTTCCCGGCCGAGACACCGCCCGAGCAGTCGGACACCTCGGAGAACGCCCCCCGCCTCATCCCCGCCTACCCCGCGGCCGAACGTGCCGTGCGCGCCCTCGCCGAAGCCGTCAAGTACTCCCAGTGGCGGCGCGAGGCGGCCGACCCCGGGAAGGTGCCGGAGTACGAGGACATCGACGAGAAGGGCGCCGCCCAGCTGATCGACCGGCTGCTCGCGCGCGGGCAGGGACTCACGCTCGGCACGGACGAGACCTGCGACCTGCTCGGCAAGTACGGCATCCAGGTGCACCGCGCCCTGCACGCGCCCACCCCCGACGCCGCCGCCGACGCCGCCCACACCCTCGGCTACCCCGTCGCCCTCAAGGCCACCGCCCCGCACCTGCGCCACCGCGCCGACCTCGGCGGCGTACGGCTCGATCTCGCGGACGAGGAGCAACTGCGGCGGGCGTACACCGAGTTGACCGAGCTGTTCGGCAGACCGGAGGAGCTGCGGCCGGTCGTGCAGAGCATGGCACCGCGCGGCGTCGACACCGTCGTACGGGCCGTGATCGACCCGGCGGCCGGTGCCGTGCTGTCCTTCGGGCTCGCCGGGGCCGCCTCGCAGCTGCTCGGTGACACGGCGCACCGGCTGATCCCGGTCACCGACCGCGACGCGACCTCGATCGTCCGCTCGATCCGGACGGCACCGCTCCTGTTCGGCTGGCGCGGCTCAACGCCCGTCGACACACCTGCCCTGGAGGAGCTGCTGCTGAGGGTGTCGCGGCTGGTCGACGACCACCCCGAGGTCGTCGCGGTCACCCTGGAGCCGGTCGTCGTGGCCACACACGGCCTGAGCGTGCTCGGCGCCTCCGTACGCCTCGCGCCACCGCCCGCCCGCGACGACCTCGGGCCAAGGACCCTCCCGACGTACTGAGACCGCCGTGAGCGGTGCCTCGCAGTCAGTGGGCCCCCGTAGGATGGGCGTCATGGCCAAGACCAGTACGACGACCCAGGGGCTGCGAGCGGCGATCGAGCGCAGCGGCTACTACCCGGCCCTCGTGGCCGAGGCGGTGGACGCCGCTGTGGGCGGCGAGCCCATCCGGTCGTACCTGGTCCATCAGGAGACGACGTTCGACCAGAACGAGGTGCGGCGGCACGTGACCGTGCTCGTCCTCACCGGCAACCGGTTCATCGTCAGCCACACCGACGAGCAGGCCGCCGACACCACCTCCCCGACGCCGTACGCGACGACGTCCACGGAGTCCGTGAAACTCGGCCGGATCTCGTCGGTGGTGGTCAGCCGTGTGGTCGCCAATCCGGAGCAGTACCAGCCGGGCACACTGCCCCGCGAGGTCGTGCTGACCATCGGCTGGGGCGCCGTCTCCCGGATCGACCTGGAGCCCGCCGCCTGCGGCGACCCCAACTGCGAGGCCGACCACGGCTACACGGGCAGTTCGACGGCGGACGACCTCAGCCTGCGTGTCAGCGAGGCCGGTGACGGCCCGGAGACGGTGCGCCAGGCGCTCGCCTTCGCGCAGTCGCTCTCCGAGGCGACGGCGGACGTCGCGCGCTGAGATGATCCAGCCCACCGCCTGGGACGCCCACCCGGAACCCCTCGCCGTCGACTCCGCGCCCGCCCCCGAGTACGGCAGCGGCTCGCTCGCCGATCTGCTGCCCACGCTGGCCGCCGGCATGGCCGTACCGGAGATGACCGCCGCCATCCCCGAGCTGACCGCCACCGACCGGAACTGCGTGTTCCTGGTCGACGGCCTAGGCTGGGAGCAGCTCAAGGCGCACCCCGATGAAGCGCCGTTCATGACCTCGCTCCTGAGCAGCTCGCGCGGCGGCACCGGACGCCCGATCACCGCCGGCTACCCGGCCACCACCGCGACCTCCCTCGCCTCCGTCGGCACCGGCCTGCCGCCGGGCGCGCACGGCCTGCCCGGGTACACCGTGCGCAACCCCGAGACCGGCGAGCTGATGAACCAGCTGCGCTGGAACCCGTGGACGTCACCGCGCGTCTGGCAGCCGTATCCCACGGTCTTCCAACTGGCGCACCAGGCCGGAGTGCACGCGGCCCAGGTGTCGTCGCCCACCTTCGAGAACACCCCACTCACCAAGGTCGCGCTGAGTGGCGGAACGTTCCACGGGCGGCTGGCCGGCGAGGAGCGCATGGACCTCGCCGCCGAGCAACTGGCCGCGGGCGACCGCTCCTTGGTCTACACGTACTACGCCGAGCTCGACGGCGCCGGCCACCGCTTCGGCGTCGACTCGGACACCTGGCGCGGCCAGCTCATGTACGTCGACCGGCTCGTCCAGCGCCTCGCCGAGCAGCTGCCCCCGCGCAGCGCGCTCTACGTCACCGCCGACCACGGCATGATCGACGTGCCCTTCGACGAGCAGCACCGCATCGACTTCGACGAGGACTGGGAACTGCGCGCCGGCGTCGCCCTGCTGGGCGGCGAGGGCCGGGCCCGGCACGTCTACGCGGTGCCCGGCGCCGCGAACGACGTCCTGACCTGCTGGCGCGAGGTGCTCGGCGAGCAGTTCTGGGTGGCCTCCCGGGACGAGGCGATCGCAGCGGGCTGGTTCGGCCCGCAGATCGACGAGCGGGTGTACGACCGCATCGGTGACGTGGTCGCGGCCGCGCGGGACGACGTCCTGATCATCGCGTCCGAGCGGGAGCCGAAGGAGTCGGCGATGGTCGGCAACCACGGTTCGATGACGCCCGCCGAGCAGTTGGTCCCCCTCCTCGAAGTACGCACCTGACACGCTGCACGTCATCGCCGGACGTCGTCACCTCCCGACCGATCTCCTCACCGAAAGGTGCTCAACTCAACATGCCCGAGCTGGTGTTCTTCTCCGGAACGATGGACTGCGGGAAGTCGACGCTGGCCCTCCAGATCGAGCACAACCGTTCGGCGCGTGGCCTCGCGGGCATGATCTTCACGCGCGACGACCGTGCGGGCGAGGGCAAGCTGTCCTCGCGGCTCGGCCTGGTCACGGACGCGGTGGAGGTCGAGGACGGCATGGACCTGTACGCCTACCTCGTCGACCACCTCTCCCGGGGACGCCGCGCGGACTACGTCATCGCCGACGAGGCCCAGTTCCTCGCACCGGACCAGATCGACCAACTCGCGCGGGTGGTCGACGACCTGGGCCTCGACGTCTACGCCTTCGGCATCACGACCGACTTCCGCTCCAAGCTGTTCCCGGGCTCCCAGCGCCTGGTGGAACTCGCCGACCGGGTCGAGGTGCTCCAGGTCGAGGCCCTGTGCTGGTGCGGCGCCCGCGCCACGCACAACGCTCGCACGATAGGCGGCGAGATGGTCGTCGAGGGCGCCCAGGTGGTCGTCGGCGACGTCAACCAGGCGGACGCCGTCGGCTACGAGGTCCTGTGCCGTCGCCATCACCGCCGCCGCATGACGGCGGCCAGCGCACGGGCGGCGGCGCTGTCCCCGGACGTCCTGCCGGTGCAGCCGGCCTGAACCGCGGCCCACTCGGCCATCCCGGCCCCCGAGCCGCCCCGCACCACCCCTGAGTGCCGTCAGCGCGGATTCTGGATCAGGGAGAACCGGGCCCCCTCCGGGTCCGCCACCGTTGCCACGCGGCCGTGCGCGCTGTCGTGGGCCGCTTCGAGGACGTGGCCGCCGAGGTCGACGATCCGCTCCAGTGCCTCGTCCGTGTCGGCGACCTCGAAGTACGTCATCCAGTGCGGGCCCCGGTCGCGGGGCAGGGCGTTGCCGACGCCGTGGATGCCGGCGACCGGGCGGCCGTCGATGTGCAGGGTGACGTAGTCGAAGTCGGCGGAGACCACCGGCTCCTCCTCGTAGGCGAACACGGACTCGTAGAACTTGGCGACGTTCACGGACTCGAAGGTCAGCAGCTCGTTCCAGGCGGGGGTGCCGGGCACGCCCGTGACGGCAGTGCCGAGGTGGGCCGCCGTCTGCCAGATGCCGAAGACGGCGCCGGCGGGGTCGGAGCAGATCGCCATCCGGCCGGCCTCGGCGGCGTCCAGCGGGCCCACTCCGACGGTGCCGCCGCACAGCCGTACCGTCTCGGCGGTCAGGTCCACGTCGTTGGAGGCGAGGTAGGGCGTCCAGGCGATGGGGAGGTGGCGGTCGGGCGGCAGCTGGCCGATGCCGGCCACCTCACGGCCGTCGAGCAGGGCCCGCACATAGGGGCCGAGTTGCTGGGGGCCGGGCTGGAACTCCCAGCCGAACAGCGCCCCGTAGAACTCCTGGGTCGCGGCCAGTCCGTGCACCATCAGGCTCACCCAGCAGGGCGTGCCGGGCGCGTGCCGGGCGTGCGTAGCACCGTTCGGGCCGGCCGACCCCCGTGCCTCGGTCATCGTCACTCTCTCCTCGGCCTCTCGTGGTGGCCGCGTCGCGTCCGTGGTCCGGACCCCCGAGCCGATGCTCGCACCACCCGTGGCCGCGCGCGCTGCGGGCACGCCGCCGCACGACGGCCGGTGCCCGGAGGATGCCCGGTGTGCGATTTACCGCCCGTTTCCGTGCGATTGCCGACGGATGTCGATCGGCTGTACAGCATGTGCCCGATCCCGTACGCCTCGTGATCGAGCCTGTCCGGCGGGCAGAGTAACCGGAGCCGGCCGATGCGGCCACCCCGTGCGCAAGGATGGTGGCCATGAACGCCATCATCTCCGCATCCGAACTCGCGATCGAACTGACGGGCGAGAACCCGCCGGTGCTGCTCGACGTCCGCTGGCAGCTGACCATGGCCAAGGCGGCCGGTGAGCCGCCGTTCGACGGCAGGACCGCATACCGGGCCGGGCACATCCCCGGCGCGGTCTACGTCGACCTGGACCGGGAACTGGCCTCCGCGCCCGGTTCGCACGGCCGTCACCCGTTGCCGGACCTGGCCGAGTTCGGCGCTGCGATGCGCCGGGCGGGCGTGTCGTCGTCGGCGCGCGTGATCGTGTACGACGGCGGGCAGGGCTGGGCAGCGTCCCGGGCGTGGTGGCTGCTGCGCTGGACGGGTCACCCGGATGTGCGGGTCCTCGACGGCGGGTTGCCGACCTGGCAGGGGCCGCTGGAGACGTCCGAGCCGCCTCCGGCGGAGGGCGACTTCGAGCCGGCGCCGGGGGCGACGGGCCTGCTCGACGCCGACGGCGCCGCGGCGCTCGCTCGGTCGGGCGTACTTCTGGACGCGCGAGCGGGGGAGCGGTACCGCGGAGAGGTCGAGCCGATCGATCCGGTCGGCGGCCACATCCCGGGCGCCGTGTCCGCCCCCACGAACGAGAACGTCGGCGCGGACGGCCGCTTCCTGCCCGCCGAGGAACTCGGCGCGCGCTTCAAGGCGCTGGGCGCGTCCGAGGGCACGGAGGTCGGCGTGTACTGCGGCTCGGGCGTCTCCGCCGCCCACCAGGTGCTGGCCCTGGCGGTAGCGGGCATTCCGGCGGCCCTGTACGTCGGCTCATGGTCGGAGTGGTCCTCGGACCCGTCCCGACCGGTGGCTGTGGGGCCGGATCCGCAGTAGGCGGGCGCAGCACGAGGGCCGCGTCGCAACCGACACGGCCCTCGTGCTCGTACGGCCGTATCCACAGCCGAACGACCGACTACTCCTGCTTGCCTACCTCTGCTGCCTACTCCTGCTTCTTCCTGCGCGTGCCGAACACGATCTCGTCCCAGCTCGGGACGGCGGCGCGGCGGCCGGGGCGGACGCCGTCCGCTTCGGCCTGGCGGTCCGTGGCGCCGATGAGGCGGTCACGGTGGCTGCCGACGGAGCGGGGCATGAGTACGTCCGCGTAGGCGGAACCGGCACCGGCCGAGGCAGCGGGGGCGGGCGGCTCCTCCGTGTCCGGTTCGGCGGCGGGTTCCTCCGGGTCCGGCTCCGACGGGCGCTCCGGGACCACCAGGTCGCCCCGGAAGCTGGGCACCGCCTCCAGCAGGCTGGTCAGCGAGTCCCGTTCCTCCGTGGTCTCCTCGGCCGGTTCGGAGGCCTGGGCCGGCAGGCTCGGCCGCGCGGTCTCCAGGGCACGGTCCATGCCACGCTCGCGCGGAAGCCGGGCGATACGCGGCACGAACGGGAAGCTGGGCTCCGGCGCGGCGAGGTCCTCGGACTCGCCGATCAGCGAGCGCGCCTCCTCGTCGACAGCCTGCACGAGCCGCCGGGGCGGGTCGTACGTCCAGCTCGCCGAATGCGGTTCGCCCGCCACCATGTAGACCAGCAGCACTTCCCAGGTGCCGTCGTCACGGCGCCACGAGTCCCACTGCACGGTGTCCTTGTCGGCGCCGCGCAGCAGCAGCCGCTCCTGGACGGCCTCGCCGAGCTGCGGCCCGGCGGCGTTCTCGCCGGGGCGGCGGACGGGAGTCTTGCGTGCCCGTTCGGCCATGAAGGCGCGCTCGGCGAGCACAGGGCCCTCGAAGCGGCGTACGCGGTCGACGGGGATGCCGGCGAGTTGGGCGACCTCTTCCGCGGTCGCACCAGCGCGTATACGCGCCTGGATGTCGCGGGGGCGGAGATGGCTCTCCACCTCGATCTCGATCTGGCCGAGACGGGGACGGTCGCCGCGCACGGCGGCGCGCAGGCGTTCGTCGATCGGAAGCGTGTACTCCGTTGCGTCGGCAGCCTTCAGCACCAGCCGTGTGCCGTCATTTGAGACGGCCACGACACGCAGTTCGGGCATGGGGACCTCCCGGGTGGTGCCTGCCGACGTCACGTGCGTCGCTGCTTCCGCTAGTCGAGTGTGGCCTGCCCGGGTGCAGCCTGCCACAACCTTGCCGAGTTGCCCGGCGTGTCGGGCGCGGGCCCTGGATCGCCGTTATGGCACGGTTACCTGTTCGCAACGCTAAGTGACCAACTCCGTCACCCTGTGCAACTAGCCCCCTCCCGGCAGTCCTTGAAGGCCACGGACGCCCTGGCGGGAGACCGGACCCAGGGCTCGCAACAGTACTCCATTTGGGCCACGTGCGTGGATTGGCGCGCCGCTCAACTTCTGGCAAGGGGTGGGACTCGGCCGTCCGTTGAGCGGTTCTCCGATCTTGAACGTGGTGCACTTCACGTAAACGCCGGAAACGGAACTAATGCTTTCGCCCGCACCTCTCCTGGCTGCGCAGTTGGTCGACCGGGTGGATCGAGCCGATCGAGTGCTACGCCCCCAACACCCTGCGCAGGTAGTCGTTCTGGAACCTGCGGTCCGGATCGAGCCGGTCCCGCAGCGCCGTGAACTCGCCGAAGCGCGGGTACACCTGGGCGAAGTACTCGGCGTCCCGCGTGTGCACCTTCCCCCAGTGCGGACGCCCCTCGTGCGCGGTGAAGATGCGCTCGGCGGCGGTGAAGTACCGCTGGTACGGGGTGCCCTTGACCATGTGGACGGCGATGTACGCGCTGTCGCGGCCCGAGGCGGTGGACAGCGTGATGTCGTCGGCCGGGGCGGTGCGCACCTCGACCGGGAAGCTGACCCTGAGGCCGGAGCGGTCGATCATGGCCTTCAGTTCGCGCAGCGTCTCGACGACGGCCTCGCGCGGGACGGCGTACTCCATCTCCATGAAGCGCACCCGGCGCGGTGATGTGAAGACCTTGTAGGGGATGTCCGTGTAGGTCCGCGCGGACAGCGCCTTGCTGGAGATCCGGGCGATCGAAGGGATCGTGGCGGGCGCCGCGCGGCCGACCCACTGGGCCACCTGGAAGACGCCGTTGGAGAGGAACTCGTCCTCGAACCAGCCGGCGACCTGCCCCACCGGCTTCTCCGGGCCCGCGCTGCGGTTGTTGCGCTTGGTGTTGGTGTTGCCGGTGTGCGGGAACCAGTAGAACTCGAAGTGCTCGTTCTCGGCCCACAGTTCGTCGAAGTCCGCCAGGACCTTGTCGAACGGCATCGGCTCCTCGCGCGCGGAGAGCAGGAAGATCGGCTCCACGGCGAAGGTGATCGCGGTGACGATGCCCAGGGCGCCGAGGCCGATGCGGGCCGCCGCGAAAACCTCCGGATTCTCTTTCTCGGAGCAGCTGAGCACTGACCCGTCGGCCGTGACCAGCTCCAGGCCCTTGATCTGGGCGGCGATGGAGGCCGACTCACGGCCTGTGCCGTGCGTGCCGGTGCTGGTGGCGCCCGAGACCGTCTGCTCCATGATGTCGCCCATGTTCGTGAGCGACAGCCCCTCGCGCGCCAGGGCCATGTTGAGCCTCTTGAGCGGGGTACCGGCCTCGACCGTGACCGTCATGGCATCCCGGTCGATGTTGCGGATGCCGGTCAACAGTTGAGGGCGGATCAGCACGCCGTCGGTGGCGGCTATGGACGTGAAGGAGTGGCCACTGCCGACCGCCTTCACCTTCAGGCCGTCCTCGGCGGCCCGGCGTATCGCCCCTGACAGCTCCTCGACTGAGGCCGGAGTGACCTCACGCGCGGGGCGGGCGGCGACATTGCCGCCCCAGTTACGCCACGTGCCGTTCCTGCCGCTCGCTGTGCTGCTCAACGGTGCCTCCCCGACGCGGAGCCGGCCTGCTGAGCCGGCGATACCCCAGGAAACCGACCACGACCGCGACGGCCCCGGACACCGCCGGAACCCCGTACCCGGCACCCGCACCGGCGGCGTCGATCACCCAGCCGGCGGCGGAGGAGCCGAGCGCGACCCCGACCGCGAGCCCGGTGCTCACCCAGGTCATGCCCTCGGTCAGTTGCGCGCGTGGTACGTGCTCTTCGATCAGGGACATGGTGGTGATCATCGTGGGAGCGACGGCCATGCCCGAGACGAACAGCGCCACGGCCAGAAACGGCAAGTTTCCGACCAGTAGGAGGGGGATCATACTCACGGCCATCGCGCATATGCCCAGCAGCCAGCGAGGTTCGGGCGCCCCCTTGAAGCGCAGCAGTCCGAAGACGAGTCCAGCCGCGCAGGAGCCCGCCGCGTACAACGCGAGGACCACGCTCGCGGCGCCCTTGTGCCCCTGCTCCTCGGCGAAGGCCACGGTGACCACGTCCACGGACCCGAAGATCGCTCCGGTCGCGACGAAGGTGGCCACCAGGACCTGCAGCCCGGGGGAGCGCAGAGCCGAGCTGCCGCCTTGGCGCTCGCGCGGATGCGGGGCGGGCTCGGTGGCCCGCTGTGCGGTCAGCCAGAAGACACCGACGGCCAGGAAGCAGCCGGCGAGCAGCGGGCCCGCCTCCGGGAACCACGCTGTGGACAGCCCGATGGAGATGATCGGCCCGAAGATGAAGCACACCTCGTCGATCACGGACTCGAAGGAGTACGCGGTGTGCAGCTGCGGCGTCTCCCGGTACAGCGCGGCCCAGCGGGCCCGGGTCATCGCCCCGACGCTGGGCACGCAGCCGATGCCGACGCAGGCCACGAACAGCACCCAGTCCGGCCACCCGTAGTGCGCGGCGAGCAGCAGCCCGGCCCCCGCCATGAGCGAGATCAGCGTCGCCGGGCGCAGCACCCGCCGCTGCCCGTACTGGTCGACCAGCCGCGAGACCTGCGGGCCCGCCACCGCCGCGGCGAGTGCGATCGTGGCCGACAGGGCGCCGGCGAGTCCGTAGCGACCGGTCAGCTGGGAGACCATCGTGACCACGCCGATGCCCATCATCGACAGCGGCATCCGGCCGAGGAAGCCCGCGGCGGTGAAGCCCTTGGTGCCGGGGGCGGCGAACAGGGCGCGGTAGGGGCTCGGCACGGGGATCTCCGGTCAGGCGGAAGTGGCGGGACTGCGGCGGACGGGGCGACTCGGAGCGGCGCGGGGCAGCTCATGACGGTCCATGGCGGCGCACGGCTGCTCAGCGCGACTCGGTAACGCCGCGACTCAGTAAGGCGCGTGGGCAGCCGATACAGCTTACGAGTTAGGTGACCCTAACGCACCCGGCCGGACGAACCGGGAACCCGGGTGGTCACCCCGCCGTTTCCCGGCTGTCAGTACCGAATGACAGGATCGATCCATGCCAGACGCGCGCGATGCCACCCCCTACGACGCCCTGCTCCTGCTCTCCTTCGGCGGCCCCGAGGGCCCGGACGACGTGATCCCGTTCCTGGAGAACGTCACCCGCGGGCGGGGCATCCCCACCGAACGCCTGAAGGAAGTCGGCGAACACTACTTCCTGTTCGGCGGAGTCAGCCCCATCAACGACCAGAACCGCGCCCTGCTCGACGCCCTGCGCAAGGACTTCGCCGAGCACGGCCTGGACCTGCCGATCTACTGGGGCAACCGCAACTGGGCGCCGTATCTGACGGACACCCTGCGCGAGATGGTCGCCGACGGCCGCCGCCGCATCCTCGTCTTGGCCACCAGCGCCTATGCCTCCTACTCGGGCTGCCGTCAGTACCGCGAGAACCTCGCCGACTCGCTCGCCGCCCTGGAGGCCGAGGGCCTGAAGCTGCCGAAGGTCGACAAGCTGCGGCACTACTTCAACCACCCGGGCTTCCTGGAGCCGATGATCGACGGTGTCCTCGAGTCTCTCGCCGACCTTCCCGAGGACGTCCGGGACGGGGCGCACATCGCCTTCTCGACCCACTCGATCCCGACCGCGGCCGCGGACAGCTCCGGCCCCGTCGAGGAGCAGGGCGACGGCGGCGCATACGTCGAGCAGCACCTGGACGTCGCGCAGCTGATCGCCGACGCCGTACGCGAGCGCACCGGCGTCGACCACCCCTGGCAGCTCGTCTACCAGTCCCGCTCCGGCGCCCCGCACATCCCGTGGCTGGAGCCCGACATCTGCGACCACCTCGAGGAGCGGCAGGCGGCCGGGGCACCGGCGGTCGTGATCGCGCCCATCGGCTTCGTCTCCGACCACATGGAGGTCCTCTACGACCTCGACACGGAGGCCAAGGCCAAGGCCGAGGAACTGGGCCTGCCGATGCGCCGCTCGGCCACCGTCGGGGACGACCCGAGGTTCGCCGCCGCGATCCGCGACCTCGTCCTGGAGCGCGCCGCCGTCGAGCGCGGCCAGGAGGTCACGCCCTGTGCCCTGGGTGCGCTCGGTGCCGATCACAACCTGTGCCCGATCGGGTGCTGCCCGGCCCGCGCCCCCAAGCCCGCCGCCGCGGGCGCCGACAGCCCGTACGCGTGAGGAGCGTCGTGACCGACCCCCTGCACTCGGAACTGCTCGGGCTGGCCCGGGAGGCCGCCCGCCGCGCCGGCGAGCTGCTGCGCGACGGTCGCCCGGCCGACCTCGCCGTCGCCGCGACCAAGTCGAGCCCGATCGACGTGGTCACGGAGATGGACATCGCGGCGGAGAAGCTGATCACCGACGTGATCTCCGAGCACCGCCCCGACGACGGTTTCCTCGGCGAGGAGGGCGCCTCCACCGAGGGCACGAGCGGCATCCGCTGGGTGATCGACCCGCTCGACGGCACGGTCAACTACCTGTACGGGCTGCCGACTTGGTCCGTCTCCATCGCCGCCGAGCAGGACGGCGAGACGGTCGTCGGCGTCGTGGCCGCCCCGATGCGCGGCGAGACGTACCACGCGGTCCGCGGGGCCGGCGCCTGGGCCACGGGACCCTGGGACGGCGAGCGCAGGCTCAGCTGCCGCCCCACCGCGCCCCTGGACCAGGCCCTCGTCTCGACCGGCTTCAACTACGTCACCGAGGTCCGCACCCACCAGGCCGACGTCGCGCAGCGGCTGATCCCCCTCCTGCGTGACATCCGCCGCGGCGGCTCGGCCGCGATCGACCTGTGCGACCTGGCCGCGGGCCGCCTCGACGGCTACTACGAGCGCGGCCTCAACGCCTGGGACGTGGCCGCGGGCGACCTGATCGCACGAGAAGCGGGCGCCCTGACCGGCGGACGCCCCGGAGAGCGCCCGTCACGCGACCTTGCGGTGGCGGCCACCCCGGGAGTCTTCGAGCCCCTTCAGCGGCTCCTGGAGGACTTGGGCGCCTGGCACGACTGACGTGGGGTGGGTACGTCGGCGCCTGGCACGACTGACGGGGGATACGTCGCCGGCGTTACGAGGCGAGTCCTGTGACGGGGTGCCGAATATTGGCTCGGTCGCCTACGGGCGCTTTCAGCCGGTGTCGAGAGCACGACCGTGCTCAGCCCTTCGGGCCTCCGCGCGCTCGTGCTCTCGACACCGGCGCGCCCTTCGGCTCCCTCGCGGCCGGGGTCGTCGGGGCAGTGGGCCTCGGTGGGCACTCGCCGGTGGCTGCGGGGGCTGTGGTGGCCGACAAAAGAGTGGGCCCCGGCGCTGGATTCGCCGGGGTCCAGTCTTCTGTTCACGTGCTGGTCAGACGCGTGACGCGCCGACTTCCACACCGTGCTCGGCGGCGAGGCGGCGCAGGTCGTCGAGCTCGCCCTGCTCCACCTCGACGAGGAAGTCGTCGCCCTCGTCACGAGCCCGCGTCAGGTCGGACTCGGTCGCCCTTATGCGCTGCAGAAGTCCTGCGGTGAATGCGTCCATGCTGCGCCCCCTCGTCCTGGGTCGTGGGTCGGTGGCACGGGGGTGTGCCGTTCGGAAGGGGCGATCACGTCTCCGGTAGGTGCCCAGCGCTGCCCTTGCTGGGCGGCGACGGTGCCGGACACCCACGCCCGCTCTGCGGGAAGCGGATCGAGTCGTACCGCATGGTGGTGCGGCACGAGCAGAGCGTGATCGCGGGGTGTAAAGCCGTCCTCCCCCCGCTCCCTTCCACGGAAACCTCAACCGGAAGAGAAAATCTCGCATTCCCGGGCTTCACACCCGTCCTGCATGGTCCGCTCACCCGTCTTACCGCCGACTTATGGCGGAAAAGGGCAGGATGGAGGCCAAGACACCAGACCAAGACCCCTGCCCGTGTGCGAGCCAAGCGCTACGCGGGTGGACACAGGAAGGACAAGCGACGTGCGCGTACTCGTCGTCGAGGACGAGCAACTGCTCGCCGATGCGGTGGCCACCGGACTGCGCCGGGAGGCCATGGCCGTCGACGTCGTGTACGACGGTGCGGCCGCCCTGGAGCGCATCGGCGTCAACGACTACGACGTGGTCGTCCTCGACCGCGACCTCCCGCTGGTGCACGGCGACGACGTCTGCCGCAAGATCGTCGAACTCGGCATGCCCACGCGCGTGCTGATGCTCACGGCCTCCGGCGACGTCAGCGACCGCGTCGAAGGGCTGGAGATCGGCGCCGACGACTATCTCCCCAAGCCCTTCGCCTTCAGCGAGCTGACGGCACGCGTGCGTGCCCTCGGCCGCCGTACGAGCGTGCCGCTGCCGCCCGTCCTGGAGCGCGCCGGCATCAAGCTCGACCCCAATCGCCGCGAGGTCTTCCGCGACGGCAAGGAAGTGCAGCTCGCGCCCAAGGAGTTCGCCGTCCTGGAAGTGCTGATGCGCAGCGAGGGCGCGGTCGTCTCCGCCGAGCAGCTCCTGGAGAAGGCCTGGGACGAGAACACCGACCCGTTCACCAACGTGGTGCGGGTGACCGTCATGACGCTGCGCCGCAAGCTGGGGGAGCCACCGGTGATCGTCACCGTGCCCGGCTCCGGCTACCGGATCTGATCGACCATGGCCGCGACTCCCGCGCCTCCCCAGGCGCCCCCCAAGCCCACGTGGGACCCCCGGAGGGTGGAACCACCCTTCCCGTGGCTGCGCCCCACCATCCGGATAAGGCTCACGCTGCTGTACGGCGGCATGTTCCTGATCGCCGGCATCCTGCTGCTGTCGATCATCTACCTGCTGGCCGCGCAGGCGATCAACACGGGCAACGAACCCCTGTTCAAGATCGTGGACGCCACCCAGCTGCGGGTCACGAGCGACAACTGCCCCGCGATCAAGTCCGACAACCTCACGTTCTCCCAGTTCAACGAGGCGATCAGCGCCTGCATCGACGACCAGCGCCGGGTCGCTCTGGACGATCTCCTCAGCCGCTCCCTGCTGGCCCTCCTCGGCCTCGCCGTCATCGCCTTCGCCTTCGGGTACGCCATGGCCGGCCGTGTCCTGTCGCCGCTGGGCCGGATCACCCGGACCGCGCGCGCCGTGGCCGGCTCGGACCTGTCCCGTCGTATCGAGCTGGACGGCCCGGACGACGAGCTGAAGGAACTCGCCGACACCTTCGACGAGATGCTGGAGCGGCTGCAGCGGGCGTTCACGGCCCAGCAGCGCTTCGTCGGCAACGCGTCGCACGAACTGCGCACCCCGCTCGCGATCAACCGCACGCTCCTCGAGGTGCACCTGTCGGACCCGAACGCGCCGATGGAGCTCCAGCAGCTCGGCAAGACGCTGCTGGCCACCAACGAGCGCAGCGAGCAGCTCGTCGAGGGCCTGCTGCTGCTCGCCCGCAGCGACAACCAGATCGTCGAGCGCAAACCGGTGGACCTCGCGGAGGTGGCCGAGCAGGCCGTCGACCAGGTGCACGCGGAGGCGGAGGCCAAGGGCGTGGTGATCCGCGGCGAGCAGAAGGCCGCGGTCGTCCAGGGCAACGGCGTGCTGCTGGAGCGCATCGCACTGAACCTGGTGCAGAACGCCGTCCGGTACAACGTCCCGGAGGGCGGCTGGGTCGAAGTCACCACCGAGGTCCAGCACGGGCAGGCCGTCCTGGTCGTGTCGAACACCGGGCCAGTGGTGCCGGCGTACGAGATCGACAACCTCTTCGAGCCGTTCAGACGGCTGCGTACGGAGCGCACGGGCAGCGACAAGGGCGTCGGCCTGGGATTGTCCATCGTGCGGTCCGTGGCCCGGGCGCACGGCGGGCACATCTCGGCGCAGCCACGCGAGGGCGGAGGTCTCGTGATGCGGGTCACCCTGCCGATCTGAGACCATGTGCGCCGACACCTGACCGACACACGGGGGATGTTCGCTTTGCGCAGAATTTTCTGGGCACTCGGCGAGCAGTCCCATGTGTGATCGATCACAAGGGCGAATTTCCGGCCATCTACTCTCAGTGATCATGCAGCCTGTCGGAAAGCCGGGAAAATCCGGGTTTTCGGGGGTCTTGATCACGGGAAGTACACGGTGAGACGCCTTTGAACTGCGGCATTAGGACCGTGTACGGTCCCGTTCGCCATCCAAGCCGATCACTCTTGAGGAGTCCGGTTGGGTGTCGATTGAGTAACAGACCTTGATGTGAGGCAAAATCTCCGCCTCGGGTCGGGCACAAGTCCGGCCTCTCACGCGTTACGTGCGCTGGAGACACCGCAGACACCCAGAGGGGGAGAGCGACATGGCAACGGATTACGACACCCCACGCAAGACCGACGACGACGTCGACTCGGACAGCCTTGAAGAGCTCAAGGCCCGGCGGAACGACAAGTCGACTTCCTCTGTGGACGTCGACGAGTTCGAGGCCGCAGAAGGCCTTGAGCTGCCCGGCGCGGACCTCTCCAATGAGGAGCTGGCCGTCCGGGTGCTGCCCAAGCAGCAGGACGAGTTCACCTGCATGAGCTGCTTCCTGGTGCACCACCGCAGCCAGCTGGCCCGGGAGAAGAACGGTCAGCCGATCTGCCGCGACTGCGACTGAGGTCGGGTCGGGCATGACTGGCTCGACCCCTCCTTGGAAGCGCCGCTCCCGGCAGTCGGGAGCGGACGAAGGGCCGTCCGACGGCCTGTACGGCGCGCGTGACGACGAGCGGGGCTCATCCGGTACGGGGGCCTCGCTCGAACCGACGTCCGGGGCTGACCTCCCGGCGTCGGCGGAGGTTCCCGCGCCCGTCGTCCGGCGGCGGGCGGCGGTGATCCGGGAGAAGGCCCGGGAGAAGGCCCGGGAAGGCCTCCGTAAGGGCGGCAGCCGCGCCAGAGCGGGCCTTGGGTACCTCGCCGACCGGATCATCGAGAACGCCCCGCGGATCCCCGTACGTGACCTCGCGACCCTTCGCCGGCAGTTCCCGGGCCTGGGGCCCGAGCAGATCGCGGACAAGCTCGTGACGGGCGCGGCGAACGCGAGCTCGACGGTCGGCGCGGGAGTCGGTGCGGCGGCGATGCTGCCGGTGCCGCCCGCGATGCCGACGGAACTGGCCGCCGAGATCACCGGCGTGGCGGCGATCGAACTGAAACTGATCGCCGAGCTGCACGAGGTGTACGGCGTGCGCCCGCCCGGCAATCTGAAGGACCGCAGTACCGCGTATCTGTCCTCGTGGTCCGAGGAGCGCGGCATCGACCCGATGAAGCCGGCGACAGTCAACGCCGCTCTCGGTGGGCAGATGAAGCGGGAGCTGCGTCAGCAGATCATGAAGCGGATGGTCCGGAATCTGCCGAACCTCATGCCCTTCATGGTGGGAGCCGCGGTGGGCGCGGTCATGAACCGCCGGGACACCAAGAGGCTCGCGGCACGGATTCGGGCGGACCTGCGGAAGATCCAGGTGCCGTGGGACGAACTGCCGGAACTGCCCCCGCTGGAGCGCCCGGCGAAGCCGCTGGAGATGGGCGACGTCGGCCGGGTGCACGGGTTCAAGAAGCTCGGGGGCGGCTGAGATCTCGGTGCCGCGACGAAGTTTTTGCCACGGCGGGCACAAATCTTGACCAGGCCGGTGAAGGCCCGCTCGGGTGTGCTAGACCGAGGCCTTCGCCGCCTTGATCGCCTCCGCCAGGCGTTCCGGCTCGCGGGTCGACAGGTACAGGTACGGGGTCGGGTCCTCGGGGTCCGTGACCTCCACGCGCAGAGCCGTCGGGATGTAGGCGCGCAGCAGGAGGAAGGCCCGGGTGTCGGCCTTGTGGGTGCGCCAGGCGCGGGCCTCCTCCGGGTCCAGGACGTGCGCCTCGCCCAGGGCCCGCACCGGGATCTTCGCCTCGCCCGCGATCAGCGAGTCGCCCACCAGACGGATGCGGACCGAGCCGTACGAGCTCGCCATGACCGCTGCCGCGGCGGTGCCGCCGGCGAGCCCCGCGAGCATGGGGAGCGTGCCGAAGGGCAGGAGGATCAGGGCCAGGGAGACCCCGACCAGGAACGAGATCAGCCACCAGGAGCGGGGGGCGGTCAGGCGTTCTTCGTACGGGGCGGCGGAGAGCTGCATGGAGCCAAGCTTGGCACGGTGTCCGGATCGTGCCGACGCGCGGGTAAGGTCTGCGGCTGTGAGTGGTATTTCCCCGTCCCTCAAGCCCCCGGCCGGCGCCGTGAAGCCGGTGCGGCATGCTGAGGCTCCCGCGCCCGGTGAGCTTCTTGGTGCCCATTACGGCCAGTGTTTCGGCTGTGGCGGCGAGCAGGCCCACGGATTGCATCTGGAGGCGCGGGCCGGCGGAGGGGTGTCCCTCACCGCCGAGTTCACCGTGCAGAGCGCCCACCAGGGCGCGCCCGGGCTCGCGCACGGCGGTGTGCTCGCGACCGCCCTCGACGAGACCCTCGGCTCGCTGAACTGGCTGCTGCGCACGATCGCCGTGACCGGGCGGCTGGAGACCGACTTCGTGCGGCCCGTTCCGGTGGGCACGGTGCTGTATCTCGAGGCCGAGGTGACGGCCGTGGCGGGCCGCAAGATCTACTCGACCGCCACCGGACGGATCGGCGGCCCCGACGGGCCCGTCGCCGTCCGTGCCGACGCCCTCTTCATCGAGGTGAAGGTCGACCACTTCATCGACAACGGCCGCCCGGAGGAGATCCGGGCCGCCATGAACGACCCGGACCAGGCCCGCCGTGCCCGTGCCTTCGAGGTGAACCCGTGAGCCGTGAGCCCCGTCGAGAACTCGACGTGCTGATCCGGCGCGTCGACCCCGACGTACCGCTTCCGACATACGAGCACCCCGGTGACGCGGGAGCCGATCTGCGCACCACCGAGAGCTGCGAACTGAAGCCGGGGGAGCGGGCCGTACTGCCGACCGGGGTGTCTGTCGCCCTGCCGGAGGGGTACGCGGCCTTCGTGCACCCGCGTTCCGGGCTCGCCGCCCGCCTCGGTGTCGCCCTGGTGAATGCCCCGGGGACGGTTGATGCCGGGTACCGTGGGGAGATCAAGGTGATCGTGGTGAATCTCGACCCGCATGAGACCGTGCGGTTCGAGCGCTTCGACCGGATTGCCCAACTGGTCGTCCAGCAGGTCGAGAGGGTTCGCTTCCAGGAGGTCGCGGAGCTTCCCGATTCGGCACGGGCCGCAGGGGGCTTCGGGTCCACCGGCGGCCATGCCGCGGTGGGCGGCACAAGCGATGCAAGCGGTCAGGCCGCCGATGGCGGCGCAACGGGTGGGAATCGATACGCTTCGGTCGTATCCGACCGGGAAGGACAGTGACGTGTTCGGACGTCGCAAGAAGAAGGGTGCCGCCGAGGACGCGGCCGGCGAGCCCGAGCAGGTCGTCGACATCGACACTGAGGCGGACGACGACGGCACGCGCGAGCGCGTGAGGCTCGAGCCGGAACCGCGGCCCGACGGGCCCTGGGACAGCACCGAGGTCCGTGAGCCCGGCGAGGGCAGGGTGGACCTGGGCGGCCTGTTGGTGCCGGGCGTCGACGGCATGGAGCTGCGCGTCGAGGTCGCGGGTGACGCGATCGTCGCGGCGACCGTCGTGCTGCGTGACAGCGCCATCCAGCTGCAGGCCTTCGCCGCGCCCAAGCGCGAGGGCATCTGGGGCGAGGTGCGCGAGGAGATCGGCTCCGGCATCACCCAGCAGGGTGGCATCATCGACGAGGTCGAGGGCCCCCTGGGCTGGGAGCTGCGGGCCCAGGTTCCGGTTCAGCTGCCGGACGGCACGGGCGGTTTCCAGGTCGTGCGGTTCGTCGGCGTGGACGGTCCGCGCTGGTTCCTGCGCGGTGTGATCTCGGGCCAGGGCGCGGTGCAGCCGCAGGCGGCCGGTCTGCTCGAGCAGATCTTCCGGGACACGGTCGTGGTCCGCGGCGAAGGCCCGATGGCCCCCCGTGACCCGATCGTCCTGAAGCTGCCGAACGACGCCCAGATGGTTCCCGAGGGCATCCAGCAGGAGGAGGCGGGTTCGCGCTTCTCCGGCGGCATGGGCCAGCTCCAGCGCGGGCCGGAGATCACCGAGGTGCGCTGAGCAACGTAGAAACATCAGGGCCGTACCCCACACACGGGGTGCGGCCCTTTCTCGTGTTCTCGTGCGTGAACTCTTGACGGCGCATTGGTCTGTACCTACCGTCTCCGGCCAACGCGTCTGTTCATAAAGGCGCTTCGCGTTCATATACGAGAACGGAAGGCCCCCCACGCATGCGCAGAACCGCACTCTTCGCGGCCGCGGCCGCCCTCGTCGCCGGTGTCCTCGCCTGGCCCGCCGACGCCGCTCCCAGCACCTTTGCCCACCCCGGAGTCACCGTCACCCAGGGTCAGTTGGACTTCACCCGCTCCAAGGTGAACGCCGGCGCCCAGCCCTGGAAGGGCGCCTTCGACCGGATGATGGCGAGCAAGTACGCCGATCTGAACCGCACCCCCAAGCCCCGCGCGGTCGTCGAGTGCGGCTCGTACTCGAACCCCAACTACGGCTGCACCGACGAGCGCGAGGACGCGATAGCCGCGTACACCCAGGCCCTCGCCTGGTACATCACCCGCGACGAGCGGCACGCGAAGAAGGCCATCGAGCTCATGGACGCCTGGTCCGCGGTGATCCGGGACCACACCAACAGCAACGCGCCCCTGCAGACGGGCTGGGCCGGCTCCTCCTGGCCCAGGGCCGCCGAGATCGTCAAGTACACGTACACCGGGAACTGGGCGAACTCCGGCCGGTTCGCCACCATGCTCCGCAACGTCTATCTGCCCGAGATCATCAACGGCTCGAACTCCAACGGCAACTGGGAGCTGTCGATGATGGAGGCTGCCGTCGGCATCTCCGTCTTCCTGGAGGACAAGGCGTCGTACGACAAGGCCATGGCGAAGTTCCGCACCCGCACCGCCGCCTACGTCTACCTGTCCTCCGACGGTGATCTGCCGAAGACCGTGCCGAGCCAGAACCTCGACACCCGGGACAAGATCGTCAAGTACTGGCAGGGGCAGACCACCTTCGTCACCGGCCTCACCCAGGAGACCTGCCGCGACCTCACCCACACCGGGTACGGCATCTCGGCCATCTCGCACGTCGCGGAGACCAGCCGGATCCAGGGTCAGGACCTGTACGGCACCGACGTCGGTGAGCGGCTGCGGCAGGCGCTCGGGTTCCAGGCCAAGTACGAGCTCGGTACGGCCGTGCCCGGCTGGCTGTGCGGCGGCTCCCTGAAGCTCGGGCTCGGACCGGTCACCGAGGTCGGGCACAACGCCCTGGCCAACCGTCTCGGGCATGCCATGACCAACACCGAGACGCTGACCGAGCGCAACCGCCCGGCCGGCAGCAACAACCTCTTCGTGGCCTGGGAGACCCTCACCCACGGCGACAACGCCGGGTGAGGCGGGGCGGCGCGGCGGCGCGGGCGTCAGAGTTGCGTCAAAGACGCTCCCGCCGCCGCACCCGGCCCCATTTGTCGCGATTATTGGCCGTAAGGTCGACGCTGCGCAGATAGCAGTGGGACCGGAAGACAATGGGGCCATGGGACGCGGCAAGCTTCGGATCTACCTCGGTGCGGCACCGGGCGTCGGCAAGACGTACGCGATGCTGTCCGAGGCGCACCGCCGTGTCGAGCGGGGTACCGACTGCGTGGTCGCGTTCGTGGAGCACCATGAGCGGGCCCGCACCGAGCTGATGCTGCACGGGCTGGAGCAGGTCACCCGTAACGAGCTGAGGTACCGAGGGGCCGTCTTCACCGAGATGGACGTCGACGCCGTACTGGCACGGCGTCCGCAGGTGGCGCTGGTGGACGAGCTGGCCCACACCAACATCCCCGGCTCGCGCAACGCCAAGCGCTGGCAGGACGTGGAGGAGCTGCTGGCGGCCGGGATCGACGTGATATCGACCGTCAACATCCAGCACCTGGAGTCGCTGGGGGACGTGGTGGAGTCGATCACCGGCGTACGGCAGCAGGAGACGGTGCCGGACGAGGTGGTGCGCCGGGCCGATCAGGTCGAACTGGTCGACATGTCGCCGCAGGCGCTGCGCCGGAGGATGGCGCACGGGAACATCTACCAGCCGGACAAGGTCGACGCGGCCCTGTCGAACTACTTCCGCCCGGGCAACCTCACCGCCCTGCGCGAACTGGCCCTGCTCTGGGTGGCGGACCGGGTCGACGAGTACCTCAACGCCTACCGCAGCGATCACCGGGTGTCGACGATATGGGGCTCGCGGGAGCGGATCGTGGTCGGGCTGACCGGCGGTCCGGAGGGCCGGACCCTGATCCGCCGGGCTGCGCGGCTCGCGGAGAAGGGGGCCGGGGGTGAGGTGCTGGCCGTGTACATCGCCCGCAGCGACGGGCTGACGTCCGCCTCGCCCAAGGAACTGGCCGTCCAGCGCACCCTCGTCGAGGACCTGGGCGGCACCTTCCACCACGTCGTCGGCGACGACGTCCCGGCGGCGCTGCTGGACTTCGCGCGGGGCGTGAACGCCACCCAGATCGTCCTCGGCTCCTCTCGCCGCAAGAGCTGGCAGTACGTACTCGGACCGGGCGTCGGCGCCACGGTCGCCCGGGATTCGGGCCCCGACCTCGACGTCCATATCGTCACGCACGAGGAGGCCGCCAAGGGACGCGGACTGCCCGTGGCCCGGGGGGCCAGTCTTGGCCGGTCCCGGATCGTGTGGGGTTGGCTCATCGGCGTCGGCGGCCCGGTGCTGCTCACCCTGCTGCTCACCCACATCGACGCCGACCTCGGTCTCGCGAACGACGTGCTGTTGTTCCTGACCCTGACCGTGGCGGCGGCCCTGCTCGGCGGGCTGCAGCCCGCACTGGCCTCGGCCGCGGTCGGATCGCTGCTGCTCAACTGGTTCTTCACACCCCCGCTGCACCACATCTCGATCGCCGACCCGAAGAACCTGCTCGCGCTCGTGATCTTCGTCTTCGTGGCGGTGTCCGTGGCCTCCGTGGTCGACCTCGCCGCCCGCCGCACCCAACAGGCGGCCCGGCTGCGGGCCGAGTCGGAGATCCTGTCCTTCCTCGCCGGGAACGTGCTGCGCGGCGAGACCGGCCTGGAGGAGCTGCTGGAGCGGGTGCGCGAGACGTTCGGGATGGAGTCGGCGGCGCTGCTGGAGCGGCAGAGCGATGTCGATCCGTGGACGTGCGCGGGCCGAGTGGGGGCGGGGCGGGCGCCGGAGCGGCCGGAGGAAGCGGACGTGGACGTGCCGGTCGGCGACCATATGGCGCTCGCGCTGGCCGGTCGGGTGCTGCCCGCCGAGGACCGCCGGGTGCTGGCCGCCTTCGCCGCGCAGGCCGCGGTGGTCCTGGACCGACAGCGTCTGCAGCGTGAGGCCGACCAGGCCAAGGAACTGGCCGAGGGCAACCGGATCCGTACGGCGCTGCTGGCCGCCGTGAGCCATGACCTGCGTACGCCTCTCGCGGGCATCAAGGCGGCGGTGTCCTCGCTGCGGTCCGATGACGTGGCCTGGTCGGAGGAGGACGAGGCCGAGCTGCTGGAGGGCATCGAGGAGGGCGCGGACCGACTCGACCACCTGGTCGGCAATCTGCTGGACATGTCGCGGCTGCAGACCGGCACGGTGACGCCGTTGATCAGGGAGATCGACCTCGACGAGGTGGTGCCGATGGCACTCGGCGGGGTGCCGGAGGACAGCGTGGAGCTGGACATTCCGGAGACGCTGCCCATGGTCGCCGTGGACCCCGGGCTGCTGGAGCGGTCCGTGGCCAACCTGGTCGAGAACGCCGTCAAGTACAGCCCGAACGGCAGCGCCGTCCTCGTCTCCGCGAGCGCCATCGCCCAACGGGTCGAGGTGCGCGTCGTCGACCGCGGCCCGGGCGTCCCCGACGAGGCCAAGGAGCGCATCTTCGCGCCCTTCCAGCGCTACGGCGACGCCCCGCGCGGTGCCGGAGTGGGCCTCGGGCTCGCGGTCGCGCGCGGCTTCGCCGAGGCCATGAACGGCACCCTCAACGCCGAGGACACGCCCGGCGGCGGCCTCACCATGGTGCTCACCCTCCGGGCGGCGGGAGCGCGCGCGGAGCTTCTCGAAGAGGAGGGTGCGCCAGTGGAGCGCCCCGTGGAACCCGAAAGGCAGGCCACATGCTGAGCCCGACCGGGGGGACCCCCCAGGCCCCCACGAGGGTGCTGGTGATCGACGACGAGCCGCAGATCGTGCGCGCCCTGGTGATCAACCTCAAGGCCCGCAAGTACGAGGTCGACGCGGCCCACGACGGGGCCACCGCCCTCGAACTCGCCGCCACGCGCCACCCCGACGTGGTCGTCCTCGACCTCGGTCTGCCCGACATGGACGGCGTCGAGGTGATCCGGGGGCTGCGTGGCTGGACCCGGGTGCCGATCCTGGTGCTGTCCGCCCGGCACTCCTCCGACGAGAAGGTCGAGGCGCTGGACGCGGGCGCCGACGACTACGTCACCAAGCCCTTCGGCATGGACGAGCTGCTGGCCCGGCTGCGGGCCGCCGTCCGCCGGGCCGAACCGACCGGGGGCGGCGAGGACGACGTCATGGTGGAGACCGGGGAGTTCACCGTCGACCTGGCCGCGAAGAAGGTCAACCGGGGGGGTAGGGACGTACGGCTGACCCCCACGGAGTGGCATCTGCTGGAGGTCCTGGTCCGCAACACCGGGCGGCTCGTCAGCCAGAAGCAGCTGCTGCAGGAGGTGTGGGGGCCGTCGTACGGGACGGAGACGAACTACCTGCGGGTGTACATGGCCCAGCTGCGCAGGAAGCTGGAGGCGGACCCGTCGCATCCGAAGCACTTCATCACGGAGCCTGGGATGGGGTACCGGTTCGAGAAATGAGCCGGTCACAGGGGGTCGGTTCGGGGGTCGGCACCGGGGGTACGAGAGTGTCGGTGCTCCCCGGTAGGCTTCAAGACATGAGTGCTGTTCCTCGTTCCGAAAAGTCGGTGGGCCGGTTCCGGCGCATGCTCGACCGGCTCTCCTCGTCGCAGGAGGACCTGGAGTCCGAGGAGCTGCGGGAGGACGCCGAGACGGCCGGATGCATCAAGATCGGTGACTGCCGTGACCGACAGATCGTGACGGTTACTGGTACCTTGCGCACGGTCACCCTGCGGCCGCGTGCGGGAGTCCCGGCCCTGGAGGCCGAGCTGTTCGACGGCTCCGCCGCCCTCGACGTGGTGTGGCTCGGCAGGCGCTCCATAGTCGGGATAGAGCCGGGGCGCCGGCTGATTGCATCGGGCCGGATCTCCATGAGCCGAGGCCGCCGGGTGCTGTTCAACCCGAAATACGAACTGAGACCCCTCGGACGGGAGTAGCCGGTGACGTCGCTCGACAAGCCGACTGAAGACACCACCGCAGACGCCGAGCACGACGCCCGGGCGGTGACCGAGGCCGCGCTGTTCGAGGCCTTCGGCGGCATGCGCGGCATGATCGAGACGGTGCTGCCCGGTCTGCTCTTCGTCACCATCTACACGATCAACAAGGACCTGCACCTGTCGGCGATCGCCGCGCTCGGAGTGTCCCTATTGCTCGTCGTGGTGCGCCTGGTGATGCGGGACACCGTCAAGCACGCGTTCAGTGGCGTCTTCGGCGTCGCCTTCGGTGTCGTGTTCGCGATGATGACCGGCAACGCGAAGGACTTCTATCTGCCCGGCATGCTCTACACGCTGGGGCTGGGGCTCGCGTACATCATCACGACCTTGTGCGGTGTGCCGCTGATCGGGCTGATCCTCGGGCCGGTGTTCAAGGAGAACCTCTCCTGGCGTAAGCGCAATCCCGGGCGCAAGAAGGCGTATGCGAAGGCCAGTTGGGCCTGGGGGCTGATCCTGCTCGCCAAGTGCGCGATTCTCTTCCCGCTGTACTGGTGGGCGGACACCACGCAGTTCGGGTGGGTGCTGATCGCGCTGAAGATTCCGCCGTTCCTGCTGGCCGTGTGGCTGACGTGGGTGTTCCTGGCGAAGGCGCCGGCGCCGATCGATGTGTTCGCGGAGATGGAGGCGGCCGAGAAGGCCGAGGCGGAGCGGAAGGCTGCGGCGGCGGAATAAACGCCTGGGGTTGTGGTCGGCGTTGTTTCTCGCCCCCGCCGCCCCTACCCTTCCCGTCCTCCAGGGGCTGCCGCCCCTTCGACCCCGCGTTCTGGGGGCCTGCGGCCCCCAGACCCCCGCTTCGGCCCTGAAGGGGCCTCGTCCTCAAACGCCGGACGGGCTGAATTGCCTGGGCCGGCGCTGGGAAGTGACCGTCAGCGCCGGGAGGCAGAGCGCCCAGCGGGTGGGTGGGGGATCGGGATGGCCGCGCCCGTCCTCAAACGCCGGACGGGCTGAATTGCCCGGGCCGGCGTCCAGAAGCGCAGCCCCGGACGGGCTGGATGATGCCAGCGGCGTCGGCATGCGCGACCAAAACCGACACGCGAAGGGCGCCCTGGGTCACAGGGCGCCCTTCGTCGTCGTAAGCCTCGAGTCGGTCAGCCCGCCGTGTCCTCGCGTCGTACCGACAGGAGGTCCTCCAGCTGCTCCTCCCTCGCCTGCGCGGCCACGAACAGCAGCTCGTCGCCTGCCTCCAGGGAGTCCTCGCGGGACGGGGTCAGGACCCGGTTGCCGCGGATGATGGTGACCAGGGAGGTGTCCTGGGGCCACTCCACATCGCCGACCTGGGTGCCGGCCAGGGCCGACTCCTCCGGGAGGGTCAGTTCGACGAGGTTGGCGTCGCCGTGGCTGAAGCGCAGGAGACGGACCAGGTCGCCGACCGAGACCGCTTCCTCGACCAGGGCCGACATCAGGCGGGGGGTGGAGACCGCCACGTCCACGCCCCAGGACTCGTTGAAGAGCCACTCGTTCTTGGGGTTGTTGACGCGGGCCACGACGCGCGGGACGCCGTACTCCGTCTTCGCCAGCAGGGACACGACCAGGTTGACCTTGTCGTCGCCCGTCGCGGCGATCACGACGTTGCAGCGCTGAAGGGCTGCCTCGTCCAACGAGGTGATCTCGCAGGCGTCGGCCAGCAGCCACTCCGCCTGGGGGACGCGCTCGACCGAGATGGCGGTCGGCGCCTTGTCGACGAGCAGGACCTCGTGGCCGTTCTCCAGCAGTTCGCCCGCGATGGAGCGACCCACCGCGCCGGCACCGGCAATGGCGACCCTCATCAGTGACCGCCCTCCTCTTCGGGACCCTTGGCGAACGCCGCCTCGACCTTGTCGACCTCGTCGGTGCGCATCATCACGTGCACCAGGTCGCCCTCCTGCAGCACCGTCTGCGAGGTGGGCAGGATCGCCTCGCCGAGCCGGGTCAGGAACGCCACGCGGACGCCCGTCTCCTCCTGCAGTCTGCTGATCTTGTGGCCCACCCAGGCCGCGGACGCGTGCACCTCGGCGAGCTGGACGCCACCGGTGGGGTCCCGCCACAGCGGCTCGGCGCCCGAGGGCAGCAGACGGCGCAGCATCTGGTCGGCCGTCCAGCGGACCGTGGCCACGGTGGGGATGCCCAGGCGCTGGTAGACCTCGGCGCGGCGGGGGTCGTAGATCCGGGCCGCGACGTTCTCCACGCCGAACATCTCGCGGGCCACGCGCGCGGAGATGATGTTCGAGTTGTCACCGCTGGAGACCGCGGCGAAGGCGCCCGCCTCCTCGATGCCCGCCTCGCGCAGGGTGTCCTGGTCGAAGCCGACGCCGGTGACCCGGCGGCCTCCGAACCCGGGGCCCAGCCGGCGGAACGCGGTGGGGTCCTGGTCGATCACGGCGACCGTGTGCCCTTGTTGCTCCAGGGTCTGGGCCAGAGCGGAGCCCACCCTTCCGCAACCCATGATGACGATGTGCACGGCGTTTACCCCGCACTCCTCGTGAGGCGTCTGACTTGCGTGAACGTGGTGCTCATATCCTTCTCTCGGTTCGCCGGGCAACAGGCGCGGGCCGATCGCGGACCGCTCGGCAAACATCATGCCGGGGAATCCCGTCGATGATCCCTCGCGGGACGGCTCGCGGGCTCGCCTGTGCCTCAGTCCACCGTAACGTCAGGGTCGGACACACAGATCAGGGCGTCCCGTGAGGGGCGAAGGCCCTCCCTCGGCAACCTTCCTCGGCAGCCTTCCCTCAGCGGCGGTTGAAGCTGCGGAGGCTGGCCAGTGCCAGGGCGGCGAGTCCGGCGAGCGAGACGAGGGCACCGACGAGCTGAGCGGTCGTCTGCGACATGAGGCCTCCCGGATGTGATGAGCGTACCGACGCAGGTCATGGAGGCATGGGGACGCCTGCGAGGCCGTCGCCCGGCGCGTGCGCGGCACGGAATTCACCCCGGCGCCGCGCGCGATTTCACCCGGATGTGCTCCGGCCCAGGCCGGGGGCCTACGATTCTCTGTTGTGTCCAAACTGACCGACGTGCCCAAGCGGATTCTGATCGGGCGCGCACTGCGCAGTGACCGGCTCGCGGAAACGCTCCTGCCGAAGCGCATCGCGCTGCCCGTCTTCGCCTCCGACCCGCTGTCCTCCGTGGCGTACGCCCCCGGAGAAGTACTGCTGGTCCTCTCCATCGCGGGCGTGTCGGCGTACCACTTCAGCCCCTGGATCGCGGTCGCGGTCGTGGTGCTGATGTTCACCGTGGTCGCCTCCTACCGGCAGAACGTGCACGCCTACCCGAGCGGTGGCGGCGACTACGAGGTGGCCACCACCAACCTCGGCCCCAAGGCCGGGCTGACGGTGGCGAGCGCCCTGCTCGTCGACTACGTCCTGACCGTCGCCGTCTCCATCTCCTCCGGCATCGAGAACCTCGGCTCCGCGATCCCGTTCGTCGTCGAGCACAAGATCGAGTGCGCGGTCGGTGTGATCGTGCTGCTCACGCTGATGAACCTGCGCGGCGTCAGGGAGTCCGGCAGCCTCTTCGCGATCCCCACGTACGTCTTCGTCGCGGGCGTCTTCATCATGATCGCGTGGGGCGCGTTCCGCGGGCTGGTCCTGGACGACACCATGCGGGCGCCCACGGCGTCGTACGAGATCAAGGCGGAGCACGAGGGACTCGCGGGCTTCGCGCTCGTCTTCCTTCTTCTGCGCGCCTTCTCCTCCGGCTGTGCCGCGCTCACCGGTGTCGAGGCGATCTCCAACGGCGTCCCGGCCTTCCGCAAGCCCAAGTCCAAGAACGCGGCGACCACTCTCGCGGCGATGGGCCTGCTGGCCGTCACGATGTTCTGCGGCATCATCGCGCTCGCCATGGTGACCAAGGTCCGCATGGCCGAGAACCCGGCCGTCGACCTGTTGAAGGACGGTGTCGCGGTCGGCACCGGCTACGTCCAGAACCCGGTGATCACCCAGGTCGCCGAGGCCGTCTTCGGCAAGGGCAGCTTCTTCTTCATCGTGCTCGCCGCGGCCACCGCGCTGGTGCTGTTCCTGGCGGCCAACACCGCCTACAACGGCTTCCCGGTGCTCGGCTCGATCCTCGCCCAGGACCGCTATCTGCCGCGCCAGTTGCACACCCGCGGCGACCGGCTCGCCTTCTCCAACGGCATCGTGCTCTTGGCGGGCGCGGCCATCCTGCTGGTATGGATCTACGGCGCTGACTCCACCCGGCTGATCCAGCTGTACATCGTCGGCGTGTTCGTGTCCTTCACGCTCAGCCAGACCGGCATGGTCCGCCACTGGAACCGCCTCCTGGCGACGGAGACCGACCAGGCCAAGCGCCGCCACATGATCCGCTCCCGCGCGATCAACACCTTCGGCGCCTTCTTCACCGGCCTGGTCCTGATCGTCGTGCTCGTCACGAAGTTCACGCACGGCGCCTGGGTGGCCCTGCTGGGCATGGTGATCTTCTACGGCACGATGACGGCGATCCGCCGCCACTACGACCACGTCTCCGAAGAGCTCGCCGCCCCCGAGGGCCCGAGCGACGACAGCGTACGGCCGTCCCGCGTGCACTCCGTCGTCCTGATCTCCAAGATCCACCGTCCCGCCCTGCGCGCCCTCGCCTACGCCAAGCTGCTGCGCTCGGACACCCTGGAAGCGCTCAGCGTCAACGTGGACCCGGCGGAGACCAAGGCGCTGCGCGAGGAGTGGGAGCGGCGCGGCATCGACGTACCGCTGAAGGTGCTCGACTCGCCGTACCGCGAGATCACGCGGCCGATCATCGAGTACGTGAAGAGCCTGCGCAAGGAGTCCCCGCGCGACGCCGTGTCGGTGATCATCCCCGAGTACGTGGTGGGCCACTGGTACGAGCACCTGCTGCACAACCAGAGCGCACTGCGACTGAAGGGCCGACTCCTCTTCACGCCGGGCATCATGGTCACCTCGGTGCCGTACCAGCTCCAGTCCTCGGAGGTGGCGAAGGCCCGGGCCCGCAAGCAACAGGAGTGGAACGCGCCGGGATCGGTGCGGCGCGGGCCGGCCCAGGAGCGGGCGAAGGAGACGGACGCCCAGCGCTGACGGAAGGCCCGGGGCGCGGCGGGGAGCACGTAGACTGGTGGGCTGTTGTCAGGCGCTGAGTGACCGCCGGTCGGGCCGCGCTCTTGCCCACCTCACGACCGCCGTTCAGGGCCGTATCCCTTCTCGATCTGGAGTCACCCCACCATGCAGGCAGAACCGAAGAAGTCGCTGGTGGGGGAGGAGTACGAGGTCGAGATCGGCCCCGTCGCCCACGGCGGGCACTGCATCGCCCGCACCGACGCCGGCCAGGTGCTGTTCGTCCGGCACACGCTGCCCGGAGAGCGGGTCGTGGCCCGGGTGACCGAGGGCGAGGAGGGCGACCGCTACCTGCGCGCGGACGCGGTCGAGGTCCTGTCGGCATCCAAGGACCGCATCGAGGCGCCCTGCCCCTTCGCCGGCCCCGGCCGCTGCGGCGGCTGCGACTGGCAGCACGCCAAGCCGGGGGCGCAGCGCCGGATGAAGGGCGAGGTCATCGCCGAGCAGTTGCAGCGGCTCGCGGGACTGACGCCGGAGGACGTCGGCTGGGACGGCACGGTGATGCCGGCCGAGGGCGACAAGCTGCCGGCGGGGCAGGTGCCGCAGTGGCGGACGCGGGTGCAGTACGCGGTGGACGCCGACGGGCACGCCGGACTGCGTCGGCACCGCTCGCACGAGGTGGAGCGGATCGACCACTGCATGATCGCCGCCGAGGGCGTCAGCGAGCTGGGCATCGAGAAGCGCGACTGGACCGGCATGGCGGGGGTCGAGGCGATCGCGGCGACGGGGTCGCAGGACCGTCAGGTGATCCTCACCCCGAAGCCGGGGGCGCGGCTGCCGATCGTGGAGCTGGACAAGCCGGTCTCCGTGATGCGGGTCGGCGAGAAGGACGGCGGGACCCACCGTGTCCACGGCCGCCCCTTCGTCCGCGAGCGCGCGGACGGCCGTACGCACCGGGTCGGCAGCGGCGGCTTCTGGCAGGTCCACCCGAAGGCCGCGGACACCCTGGTGACGGCGGTCATGCAGGGCCTGCTGCCCCGCAAGGGCGAGATGGCGCTCGACCTGTACTGCGGCGTGGGCCTGTTCGCGGGCGCACTCGCCGACCGGCTCGGCGACAAGGGCGCGGTCCTCGGCATCGAGTCCGGCAAGCGCGCGGTGGAGGACGCCCGGCACAACCTGGCCGACTTCGACCGGGTACGCATCGAGCAGGGCAAGGTCGAGGCGGTGCTGCCGCGTACGGGTATCACCGAGGTGGACCTGATCGTGCTGGACCCGCCGAGGGCGGGGGCGGGCCGGCAGACGGTCGCGCATCTTGCGTCGCTGGGGGCGCGGCGGATCGCTTATGTGGCTTGCGATCCGGCGGCGTTGGCGCGGGATTTGGGGTACTTCCGGGAGGGGGGGTATCGGGTGCGGATGTTGCGGGCGTTTGATTTGTTTCCGATGACTCATCATGTGGAGTGCGTGGCGATTCTGGAGCCGGTGGCTAAGGGCTCCTGACCTGCGGTTTTGTGCGTGCGCACTATGTGCGGTGTGGGCGTTACGGGCGATATCTTGACGCTGAAATGACGCTCGTGACGCTCATTTGACGCTCGTTCTGATGGGGTGTCAGGCGCGTTGGGGTGCTGGTTAAACGGCCGGTAGCGGCGGGGAAATGGGTGGCTCCACGCATAGCAGCGGGCTCGTGCCCGCCGGAAGCACCTACCTGACGTCCTCCCGCGCAGGGACCTCACCACCGAGATGCGACGCCCTCCCCTCCGCACCCCTCTCAAGCGATCGGAGCTCCTCCTGCCGCACTTCCACCTCAGTGGACGGAGCGACTGGCGACCGGCCCGTGCGCCAAGCGGAGTACAGGCCCGCCAGGGCGATGGTCACGGCAGCGAGGGACTCCGGTGTCAGCCCCAAGGCCACCAGCGTGACCCCGGTTGCGAGCACCATGACGAACGCAACGAGGTCCAGGGCGGGGGAGCGGCGGAGCGGGGTGGGACGGCGCACGGGCGGATTCCTCTCGGTTCAGGCTGTGGTGATCAGCTTTCCTGAGGGCGCCCCCGGTCGCTAGATTTTCTCAGTTCTATCGGAGAAAATAGCCATCTTGTCGAGAGAATTGCGGGCCGTGATGTCCCCATTCCGCGCCAGCGGACGGCCCACCGTGCCTCCATCGACAGGTTCGGATGCCGTAGATGCGCTTGTGCTGCTCCTGCTGGACATACGTACGCAGGCTCGGCTATCCGTCGAGGACGTCCACGAACTACTCAGGACCAGCGGCCAGTTTGATGGTCAACTGGCCGCCCGATCGACGCTCTACCGCAAGCTGAGCGGCGTCGGGTTGAAGAACGAACGGCGTCTGATCGAGGCCATCGTCAGGGTCTGCATCCCCGACGCCCAGCGTGCCAACATGCTCAGGGAACAGGCCATCTCCCTACTGCATCAGGCTTGGTCGGAGGATGCCGAGCCAGATCAGCCGGAGCCCGGAGTGGTTCCGGACGACGGAGGCTCGCTGGCTGAACTGGTCAGAGTTCAGCGCGAGTTGATCGATACTCAGGCCCAGCTCACTGCCGCGCTCCAAACCGCTACCGAGGCTGAGAAAGAATCTGCCAAGTCACGCGCGCTCGTTACCACGCTGTTGGTACTTGGAGCTTTGGGGCGCCCCGCAGCCGGACGGGTCTCGGCTCCTTCCCCTGATGGCCCTTCCTATGCCGTCTCCGGAATCGAGCTGTCCAGACTACGGACCCGCCTCGCGGCCGCCGAGGCCGAACGAGACGAGGCCCAGCAAGTCGCTCGCGCAGCACAACATCGACTGGCCGAAGCAGAGAACCTGCTTACCGCCCACGGCACTGGCTCCACAGACCCCACGGGTCTTTCAGCTCCTGCCGCCACAGGTCCCGTGGAGTGGCCGACGACTCGGACCGATCCTGCCGGCCAGGCTGCCCCAGCCGATACGCTCCGCAGCTCCCGTCAGGCACTGCCGGACACCACCGGCACCGCCATCGAGCGGGAGGTAGAGCAAGGGGAGGTGTCGTCGTTCGAGGGGCACAAGCGCGTCCGGTCACTGGAACAGGATCCGGAACTGGCCGAGGTTCTCGCCGAGATGCTGCGCTTGGACCCAGATGGCAGCCGCATGGGATCCGTGATCGACGGAGCGGGACGGCACCTGCTTGACCCCGCACACACCGGCCGCTACCTGTGGTCCCAGCTCACCAAGGTCGAGAAGACAGGCTTGGGCACCGCCGTGTACCACCGGATGCAGCGCGAGTTGGGCCTCGCTGACGGACTGCACCTGGACTTCATGGTGGCCGGGCACGACGTCGACATGAAGTTCACCCGGGGCAGTAACTGGATGTTCCCGCCTGAACTGCAGGGTGGCCTGTGCCTGGTCGTACGCGCTGATGACGCCAGCGGCCTGTGGAGCATCGGCCTGCTGCGGGTGAGGTCCGAACTGATGAACACGGGTTCGAACCGCGACGGGAAACGCACGCTAAGCGCGCAGGGCCGGGAGGCAATCCACTGGATCCACTCCAACCTTCCCCTGCCCGAGCATGCCCTGCGTCGACTGTCTGCTGACACAGTGAGTTCGATCTTCGCCAAGGCTTCAGGACAGGCTCGCACCGAGGAGCTGTTCCTGCAGGCACAGCTCACTCCGATCACCACTGCGGACCTCTCCGCCGTCACCATGCAGGCTGATGGGGTTAAGCGAGCGCGGGAGGCGCGGCAGAGGCTCGCCCATCGGGGCGTGCTCGTCCTTAATGGCACTCGCCCCCGCGACGTCGAGTGGGCCTGGGGCCTCGGTCTACCTGCCCTTGAACCAAGCACGTGGATGAGTGTCCGGCTCACCCCGGCACAGCCCGGACACGAAGGCACTCCCACGATCATGCTCGACGGTACCCCGTGGTGCGTGGCTCACCCGGAGGATCTAGAAGTCCCCCTGCCCACAGCTGCCTTCGCATGACCGGCGCCAGCCGCACTCGCGGTGCACACGCTCCAGGGCCTTTCCAAAGGACCCTAGCGGCCCGGAGCACGGAAGGCGTAGAGCAGGCGGGCAGCCAGTTCCTCGGCCAGGTCGCTGCCACGGCTGGCAACCACCGCCGCAGTGACAGCTTCTTCGGGTTGGACGCGGACAGGACTATCCGACATACGCATCCCGCTGGACCGGTGGGGATCGACTTCACTCAGACGTTCGACCGTGACCATCATGGTGTTTTCGATACCGGCCGCCGGTGCATATGACGGAGCGGCCTGTCCATCGACAGCTTCCAGCACCTCCAGCAGAGTCGTGATCCGTTCGCGAACATCGTCCTCGTCGAGTACGTACGTGATGCCTGGTTTGGGAAGCGAGTCCCAGGCACTCCTCTGCCCGGATCGAGTGATCGCCAGTCCAGCCGAGCGCCCCCGAGGATTGGCAACGGCGACCACCGTTATCTCAGCGGTGTTGTGGACGTCGACCTGCTCAGCCTTCGTAAACAGCCCCTTCGAACGGCCCAGGTTCACCATTTCCCCGGCCAGTTCCCGCATGCGCGTCGCGGTGATCCTGCTTGTCACCGGAACGGGCACCAAGTGGATCTCCAGCAGGGAAGGGCCATTGGTGTGGCCACTCGACGGCACGAGGTCCCTGTACCAAGCAACGCTGGCCGGTTGATCGAGGGGCTGCCAGATCAGCTCGTCTGTGGGCTGTCCGGAAGAAGGCGCCTTCGGCAGGGATGCAGCGTTCGCGGGTTTGAACTGGGTGATCACTTCCGTCAGGAAGAGGGCCGCGTGCTGCGCTGCGGTTTCCTGCATGCCGGCATCGTCGGTGCTCCGCTTGGTTCCGTTCGCCAAATCACTGATTCCCCGGACCAGAAGGAAGGGGACCCCCGCCTTGGTCGCGGCGTTGGCGAAACCGGCACCTTCCATCTCCACAGCTACGGCGTCGTTGAAGTTCCGGTCCAAGTGGACTCGGGACGGCGACTCGGCCGGAGCGTCCAGCACGAGGTCGCCCGCCGCGATGGGCTTGAAGTGCACCTTGGACGTGGCTCGTTCCGCCTCCGACAGGGCTTCCCGCCATTCATCCACGCTGTGGACGTACATGGCCACCTGCTGGAGCGGATGGGAAGTCTCCCAGCTGCGCGGGCGCCCCTTGAACCCTTCCCGACCTCAAGGGCAACCACCACGTCGCCTGGCGAAACGTCGGACTTGAGTGATCCCGCGATTCCGACGAAGAAGACGGCTTGGGGGCGCACGAAATTGATGGCCCGCTCGGCGATCACCGCCGCAGAGTCGTTCCCCGGCCCGGTGGCAGCCAGATAGACCGTCCAGGACGTACCCGGCAGCCGACCTCGCTCGAACACCGTTCCTGCTTGATCGACTCTCTCCAGCCCCTCCAACAGCCGACGCACCGCCTTGTACTCCAGCGGCAGTGCAGTCAGTACAACGAGCGTTTCCCCAGTTGCGTCCATGACCGCCCCCTTGCCGCCACCGCTGTGTGCGTCTCGCGCTCATACCGTAGATCCAGTGAGCCTCACGGAACGGGGTGGTCACCGGCGTGTCGGCGGCCACGCCGATCCCCGGCCAGCTGTTGCGCAGGCGCCGACGGGCGGGCATCGCGAACTTCCGCTCACGCAGAACCCCGAAAACGCCACAGCGCCCGACCCGACCGAAGCCGACCCGAGCGCTGCGTAGCAGGTCAGAAGGGGTTTCCCCTCCCCGCATCCGTAGGCCCTGTGGGACTCGAACCCACAACCAATGGATTAAAAGTCCTGGCCATGACATGACGGGTGGTTCCGGGCCCTGGTTCGGTGTCCGGAACCACCTGGTCAGAGCATGTGCGCCGTGAGTGCCGATCCGCCGCGCGGCGAGTTGTGCCGCACCGTCCGCTCACGCATCGCTCACGCAGAAGATGCCGCGGACCAGAGCGTTTGCTCCTGCTGCCTCACAAGGTTCGTGTACATCCGCCACTCCCTCTTCGAGTGGCCTTCTCCACCGGGCTCGCACACCGCGTCAGAGCTGGTCGTAGCCGGTGTTCGCGCGGCCACCGTCCTCGGCCCGTGCCTCTGCCGTGCCGTCGACTTCCATGCCTCCGTGCATGCTCCCATGGGCGGTTACACCAGTGTTGGCGTGCGAACTCGCCCCGACTGCGGTGGCTGGACCGGTGTTCGCAACCCGCACCGACCCGACACGGCCCGACACCAGGGCCAAGACACCCGTCCCCAGGGCCACGACGCCCACCAGCGCTGAAACGATCCCGGCGACCTGGTTGGCCCGGTCCCAGCTCAGAAAGCAGAAGACCCCGGCCAGCACCGCCACTGTCAGCCCCGTAAGACCGGCCACCAGTCGCTGCGGTCCGCTCATCGGCCCATCCCCTCCTCATCGTCGCGTCCAAGCTGGTGACCTGCCGAAGTCCCCGATCGGGTCGTAGGCCCATGGGTTGTCCCCGGACGTTTGGTGGCCATCAATCGCGCCAGAAGTTCCACGGCCTCCGGCGCGATGTCGGGCAGACACTCGACCACCTCTTGCAAGGGGCCGATGTCCAGAGCCTCGGCTAGGAGCACACGCCCGTCGAGGATGTCCCGGCACTTTCTCGCCGTGGACGTCAGCACCTTGACCCGCTGCCCAGGGTCTTTGAGGGTACGGGCTGCGTCGACAGCTTCTCGCCCAATGCCTTCGGCCTCCTCCCGACATCCCGTGCGGCTCAGGGCATAGGCTGCGCCCGTCAGTGCCGCCGCGCGTCGGCCGGGGTCCTTGAGCGTACGGGCGAGCTCGGTGGCTGCCTGGGCGAAACTGATGGCCTGCTTGTGGTGTCCGTCGTGGGCCAGCACCTCTGCGGCGGTAACCAACGTTCTTGCGTGCCAGTTCGGGTCCCTGACCTCGTGGGCGAGGTCGATGGCTGTCCGGGAGAGTTCGACGGCCTCCTGCCGGTATCCTGCTCGGTCCATGGTCCTGATTACGAGGGTTAGGGCCCTGACACGGCTGGTCGGCCGGGTGATGCTCAGGGCGAGGTCGGCGGCTTGCTGGTGACATCCCGCATGGGCCAGGGCCGTGGCGACGGCCGTCAGCGCCTTAG
This sequence comes from Streptomyces cyaneus, assembly GCF_004028635.1. GTDB lineage: Bacteria > Actinomycetota > Actinomycetes > Streptomycetales > Streptomycetaceae > Streptomyces > Streptomyces cyaneus. Next base: position 270,121 of record NZ_RQJW01000004.1, read on the forward strand.
CCTTCCGACTGGGGTCGTCGATTCTTCCGGCGAGTTCGATCGCTTGCTGGGGGTGCCCACCATGGGCGATCACCTCGGCCACGGCCCCGTACGCCCGCTCCCGCAAGTCGGATTCGGTGACCATTCGTGCGATGTCGATCGCACGCCGATGGTGGCCGGTGTGAGCCATGGCCCTGGCGGCAAGTGTGAGGGCCATCGCACGTTGACCGGAGTCTTTGGCTAAGAGGGCGAGCTCGGCCGCCATGCTGGCGAGTTCGGCTGCCTGCCCGTGACACCCTGTGAGCGTCATGGCCTCGGCAACGACCGCCAGAATCGCAGCCTTCGGCCTGAGGGCAGGGTGGCCACGAGCGAGCTTGGCTGCCTCGTGGGCGACTTCGGCTGCCTGCTGACCGTCACCCGCGCGGGCCATTTGTGCGGCGACAGCCGCCAGGGTGTCGGCGCGCCGGTAGCTGTCCGAGATAGCGCGGGCGAGTTCGGCGGCCAGAACGCTCTGCCCTCCGCGGGCAATGGCCCGGGCAGCAACCGTGAGTACCCCGTCCCGTTCCTCATGATTGACGATGCTGCGAGCGAGGCGAGCAGCTTCATCAGCGAGCTCGGTGGCCTCCCGGTGGAATCCATTGATGGCCAAGCTCTTTGCTATGGCGCCGAGAGCCTCGGCTTGTTCGGCCGGATCGGAGATGCCGCGGGCGCGTTCGGCGGCTCGCTCTTCGTCCGCCACGAAACGGGCGCCCTCGGCGGGATCAGTCGGGACTGGTTCTTCCCAGCCGCTTGCATGAGTGACGGGGGCGTTCTTGCCGGCTGACTCATCGCCCCCAGCTTCGCCTGCAGCGGCGGACAGCGAGCGCAGGGCCTTCGTTCGTTGCTCGGGGTCGGGGATGCTTTGGGCGAGCTCTGCGGCTTGCTCGCGACGCCCCGACTCTGCCAGTGCCCTGGCCGCAGAGGCGAGGACCCCGGCCTGCTGCTCGGGGTCGGTGATGTCGCGGGCCAGCTCGGCGGCCTGGTGGGGACTTCCGCTCGTGGCCATCGCATAGACGACGACTGCGAGGGCGTCGTCACGCCGGTCCGGTCTCGCGATGCTGCGGGCGAGGTCCGCGGCTTGATTCGGATGTCCTGCGTCGCAGAGGGCGTTGGCAACGTCCCGGAGTTCCCAGGCGTCCTGGACGGGACTCAGGAGCTGACGAGCCACCGACGCCACGAGGGACACAGTGTTGCGATCTGCTCTCCCCCCAAAAAGAAGCCGTCTGACGAGGTCGGGAATCCGCCGCGAACCATGGGCCAGCTGGGCGAGGGCTAGGGCACGTCGAACATGCCCTAGCCTCGCCCAGGTCTCTATGACGGTGTCGGGGATACCGGCGACATGCCCGCGGATCTCGTCGCGGCGGTGAGCCAGGCGCACACACGCCCTCAGGTCAGGATCGCCGGCGGCTCTGTGTAGACGGATGGCGTCAGCGATCTCGGCCAGAGCCTCGGTGTCGGAGCCCGTGGTCTCCCACAGTCTCTCGTGCCGCACCGCATCGGTCGCCAATGCGGTGAGACGAGTGGTGTCCGACAGACTGCGTAATAGCTGCGGGTAGCCGACGAGGGCGTATTCCGGCGTGTCGGGTGGCCAGCCAACGTCGCGCCAGACGTCGGCGAAGGCGTGTACCCGTGCACGGTAACCCTCAAGCGCCGACCGGGATATCCGCTTCAGAGCGCCCTGTTGCAGCTCTTCGTGGGCGAAGGAGAACAGACGCGCCGGCTGTTCGCCGGGTGCCGGCCATTGGGTTGGCCGGTGCTGGAAGGACCGGCCCAATGACCCGCCAAGGACCTCTTCGACTTCCCAAGCGCTCACCTCGCCCATGAGGTCGGCCAAGTCCTGGGGGCTCAAACCACCGTTGGCGGCGGCGATCAGGCATGCCACCTCGCGCCCGAGTCCACCACAAGTCAGCAGGGCGTGAAGGTCGCGCTCTGCGGCTCTCCGAAGCGCCTGGGCCGCGGATGACGGTGCCAGCAGGTGGTTAATGCGCGCGCTGTGCAGCGGGTGGTTCTCCAGTACGTCGCTGGGGATAGGCGGATTCGGACGGCCGGCCACGATAATCCGCAGTCCCGGAGGTGGCACGCGCGGCAGCAGCGCCGCGATGCTGTAACCGCTGCTGGCCGACTCGACGCCGGTGTCCTCGTCGAGGCCGTCGACCAGCAGAGCCAGCTGTCGGCCTTCGGCCGTGGCTCTGTCGGCGGCGCGTTCGAGGGCGTCCAGGAACTGGCCTTGTGAGGCACAGTCCACGTCGGTGTCGCACAGGTACTCGCGCAACTGCCCCTGCAGAGTGGCCAGAAAGGCGGTCCGGTCCGAGCGCCCGGCGTTACGCGCGGTGATGAAGAAGGCAAGCACATCCACGTTTGGTGGAGGGTGCAGCGCGAACTGCGCCATAAGCGCGGTCTTCCCCGACCACGCCGGCGCCAGCCATCGCCAGTAGGCTGTTCCTGCATCTCCGCCCTGGACTTCTTGGAAACCATCGGGTGCGGTGGAGAACTCGGCCATGGCCTCCAGTTCGGCGGCCCGGCCCTCGAACCGGGCGGCTGCTAGCTGGGCGACCTCATGCAGATAGCCAGAACGCAGGACCAGGGGGCGGCGCTGCCCCAAGACCAGATCACCGGTGACCTTCAGGACGCCGCTATTCGCGAGGGCACCGTCCACGGCATACGCCTCACCCGTGTCCTCGGCCCGCTCCTGCCGCCTTCCCGGCCTCACTCGCAACGCTCCTTTGCTGCGCCTTGTGAGCTCCCATTGTGCACTCCTGCACCGTCTTTGCACCGTGTCGGTCGGCGCACCAAGTACGTGGCACGTGCACCCCACCAATTTTGAAAACCCGCGTCAGGAAGTAGAGGTGCTTCGTTCCAGCGTTCGGCGCACGCGCAAGTGTGTATCGGTAGCAAGCTTATCTCGTACAACTGACGAGAGTTCATTTCCCCGACTCGCAACAGCGGCGCGGACTTCGGCACTAGGATCCTCAGCCAATTTGGCAATCATCTCCGGGGTGACTGGTCCGTGTGCCGCCCCACGCGCTCTCACGATTTCATCGTTATGGAAGACCAGCCCAATGGCGTACTCCGCAAACTCCCTGATGCTAGACGCGATGGCAACAACCGTGCTGGCCCCCAGCCTTTGCACCCTTCGATCGCCTTCACGCAGTAGCGGCAGCGCCGAGGCCATAGCTTCTTGAGCGAAGCTTTGTTCCTCGGGCGTCATTTTAGAGTTGCCTTGGCAGGATGCCGCAAACATCTCAGAACTGGCTACCAGGGCCAGTACCGGCAGTTGGTCGCCACCCATATTCAACTTGAATCGACTTAGTGAATGATTTGAGTCGATTTCAAGTTTGTCTGTCTGGGTGTAGTGCGGAGCTCTATGCACTTCAATCAAGCGTAGGGCGAGATCTCTCGCGGTAGCCTTTGGCACCTTAGGTACGAGATATCGCAACGCTCTCACCGTTTCTGCGCGGAATGCAGCTCCCTGCTGCGAATCCTCGGCAATAGCCGTCATATGGGAGGCTACAGCTGCCGCGAGATTCGCTGGCGGTCCAGCAGCAATAAGTGTGGCGTTATCTAGCGTTTCATTCTCTGAGTTCTTCTCCGTATCAGTCGGTGGGGGAGAATCAGACGATGACAAAGTTTGGTGCACTGCTAGTACGCCACCAGCAGGACGAGCCTTTTTTGAGGTGAGTTCTTCGGGAGGGAAATGAGTAAGATTCTCAGCCGTAAGTAGCACGAGTAGCAGGTTCACCGTAGTCGACTGCTGTGTACCCATAGCTGTCATACTTCGCGGAACTCCGACACGCCGTCGCAGTAGTGCCGCGCAGGCCCGACGTGCGGCGAGTTGAACAGGCTGCGTTGCAACGCCCCAACCAGCCAAGACTTCGATTGCCGACTGTTGACCCTCTTCAGCGAGCGTGGTGACAACTGGCAGCAGCGGTTCACGCGCTTCTTTCGGGATGCCTTCTACCAAATTCCAGAGCTCTGGATGCGGCTGTGGAAGTTGCAGCATGCGCCCGATCGCTTTTGCGACGTCCTGGCGACGAGATTCGACTGCCCAATAGGTTTGTACAAGAAGATTCGCGATGACATCGCTGATTCGAGTGCTATTTTTCAGCGCAGGCTCTGCCATCGTAAGTACCCTATCGACAGCTGTCTCAGGGATGCGCATACCGAATCGGGCGATACCATCCAACGCATCACGCTCTGGACGTACCTGGAATGCAGGCGCTTGCCACACGCCCTCGGCAACTTCAAGAAGTCTCTCAATTACCTCTGGCACGTTGTTGTCCGGAATGGTGGAGGATTGCGCGCCGATCACTTGCACTGCAGCAGCGCGACGCCGACGTAGAGGAGAGCCAACCCACATGCTGACATCTACAGTGTCCGGAATTTTCTGAGCGACCTTCCTAGCTTGAGATGCCTCACCGGCACGGATATAGCATTCGAGCGCATCGGCCGGATGTTCGCTCGCTTCAAGGACCTCGCCGAACAGTTTCAGCGCAAGGATTTCTCCCTGTAGGTGCCCGGCCAATCGGTGCTCCCACAAGTGGCGGCGGGTGCTTTCAAATGCATCCGGAAGCCTATTACCGCGTGCAGCCTGCATCGCTTCGAGCTCTGGATCGTATGATGCAGCAAGTAGACGCTGCCGGTTCGGGAGAGAATTGGCAATGTGCTGCAGTCCAGGAAGCTCGAACCGGCCCTTATCCCATTCCAGGAGGCGTGACGACCACATTGCACCCAGTGCATCGCCGTAGTAACTTTCTTCACTGCTGGCGATCGCTGCTTGGCGCCAATAGCTGTCGGCTCGCTCAAAATCCCCGTGAGTAGCGAAAGCATAAGCAGCACGAGAAGCTACCAGGCCACGAACATGAAGGAATCGCCCAGCGAGGGCATCGTCGACCGCTCTGCGATAGGCAGCGTCAACCTCGTCTGGTGACGCTGCCGCAGTCAATGATGCATCGGCAACCGCACAGCGCAGTCGTGCGCGGATCTCTACGTCAGTGCTGGTAGCAGCCGAAGCCATCTCGCGCAATTCAACGAGTCGAGTAGCCGTCTGCTCGTCCGTTGTAGCGACGACCGAGCGTGCAGGAACAAAGTCGTATAGGCCATCAACCACTGCTTGCTCGAGAAGCAGACACGACAATAGTCCGGTTCGTGGGGCCCGTGCGGCAGTCAACGTGCGGAGCGCCGAGACACCGTCATCGAGGTTGCTTCCTTCGCCGTACCAGAAGGCGACACAAGTAAGTGCCGAAAGTTCCGCCCGTTCTACGTCACTACGATGTGGTGCCAAGCTCTCCAAATTACTCAGCAAAGAGCGCACGGTACTCGTTGACCCGGAAAGTACACGCTGCAATGCCAAGTCGAACAATACCCTGAACGCACTTTCGTGATCGCCGCCAGCTTGCGCAGCCTGCGCCTGGCGTCGACGCATTTCTGTTGCGTGCCCTGGGAAATTCCCTTGAAGCAATCCCTCTGCAACCCTCCCAAAGAGTTGGGAAGCCTTAAGTGGATCTATTGGTTCAGCCTGAGTGGCATCGGCTTCCAAAGCGTCCAACTGTAGAACAGCGATTGGGTCTTCAACGAGTCCCAGTGATTTAGGCGCTGCTAGGTCCGAGGGCGATGGTTTGTAGCCACAGTATGTTTTCGCCCACTGAGGCCCGAAAACTGCGTACACTAGATGTGGCATATCGCGCAGCATGCGACTTAGAGTTTCAGCGCCCCATGCGTCGATCTCTAGATCTCCAGCATAACTGGTCTGCAATTCTTCAAGGGTGTCGACATTTTCGGTATCTCTGTCCAGTCCAGCCGATGTCACGACTACAAACCGATATGGAGAAAATCTCCGCGCCTCACCCCTGTATTTTGGCGGCCGAGGCGGCCCTGAATACTCTTGAACAGCCTCGCGCAACTTGGCGCCGGTGAGTTCCTCAAACCGCTTTACTTGATAAAGTACCCTTGCCGATGGGGTCTCTCGCTCGACGATATCTAGGCCGTACTGCTTCTGGCCTCGTCGGCCATAAAACTGAACCCCGATATTGTTCCGGCGACTGACGATTTCTGCGATAAGCCTTTCGAAGACTTCAGGATCGAGGTCAGCGAGTGGCAATAGGGCTGGATTTTGGACAGGAACCGGAAGTTCCCCGGCCTGGGTGCGCCGGAGAACATCCGGCAAAGTCAGCTCAACGACATCGGTTCCAACCTCAACGTTCGCCACGGGATAAGAATACGACCGAACTGTCTCGCTGCCGAGCAGTTCGTAGTGCTTCCTTGTAGCGCCTTACAACCGGCTCGTAGCTCGAAGGCGGCGGATCATCGTGAGTGCTGGTCAGTCGACGCCGCGGATCATGACGTTGAGGACTGGCGAGGCCGGTGACGGCTGGCTCTGGCCGATGTCCTCGTACCCCCACGACTTATAGAGAGCGTGGACTTTTCCATCGCCGGCGGCCGGGTTGACCATGAGCGTGACATACGGCTCGTCGCGGGTGGCGAGGAGGGCGTCATGGATGCGGCGGGCGGTGCCAGTCTTCCGCCAGGTTGGCCGGACGCCGATCTCCTTCAGGGCCACCGCCGGGCGCTCGGTGTACTTCTCGGCGGGCGCCGGGCTGGTGCGCTGCCAGTAGCGGTCGCCGTGCTCGATGGTGTTGCCGTAGGCGTAGCCGACCGGATGCCCGTCCGCGTACGCGAGGACGGCCGTGAACCCCGGCTCGGCGCCGTGCCGGTCCAGGCGTTCGCCGAACGCGGTGACCGCGTAGTTCGGCAGGTGGAGGAGTGGGGCGCGTACGTCGGCGTACACGTCGAGGAGGTCGCCGCGGGCTGAGTCGAGGGTGATGAAGGTGCGCAGTTCGAGGGCGGGCGCCGTGGTCATGCGGCCATCCTCCAGGTGGCGGTGTGCTCGGTCCAGGTCTGCACGGTGGAGCTGCCGGGCGCGGTGGCGCGCAGTGCGGCCCCGAACTCCTGCAGCATGCGCGTGACCCGGGCGTGCTGGGTCGCGGCTTCGGCGGGGACCTTCATCGCGGTGGCCGTGGCTGCGTCGGGGGCGCCCTGGGCGAGCTGGGCGTGGGCGAGCCGGGTTGTGGTGATGGCCCGGGAACGGATCATGTGGGGCCGGAGGGCGGACAGGCAGCGGTGGGCGTGGTACTCGGCGGTCGAGTAGTCGCCGAGCGCCAAGTGCGCGGAGAGCGCCAGGGAGTCCAGCTCGGCCTGATCGTAGAAGGCGAGCATCCACACCGGCCGGTAGTCGGTGGGGTCGGCGCGCAGCATGGCGTCCTGCGCCTGCTCGAAGGCCCGGCGGGTGCCGGTGCGGTCCTGTGCCGTGCCGTGGATGGCGCCCTGGCGGGCCAGACCGAGGGAGGCGAACAGGGGGTCTCGGCGGGTGAGGTGCAGGTTGCGGGCGACGTCGTTGGCGGCGAACGCGTCGGCGGGGCGGCCCATGTGGCGGTACATGGTGCCAGCGTGGCTCCAGATGCGGAACTTGATCGCCTGGTCGCCGGACATCTCGGCGAGGGCCTGGGCCTCGCGCATGTGCGCCATGGCGATGTCGTAGCGCCGGCCGTCGATGGCGGCCCACATCGCGGAGGAGCGGAAGGCGGCTGCGGAGGCGTAGAGGTTGCTGCGTACGCGCTGGGTGGCGCTGCCGGCGTTCTGGAGGTTGAGTGCCTCGTCGGCGAGGGCGGCGGCCCGCTGCTCGATGCCGAGTTGTCCGCCGTGGCGGTGATCGCTGGCGATGATCTCGGCGAAGCGCTTGTTGAGGCGATTGACGTCGCTCATGCCGATACGGCGCGGCGATGCGGTGCCGGGTGCGGCTGCTGCGGCGGCAGCCGCAGCGATGCTGCCGACGAGAGTACGGCGCTTCATGTCAGGGTCCTCCTGCTGCAGTGGGGCCGGGGTGGACGAAGGCCGGCCCCGGGGCACGAACCCTAAAGCGACGGCGGGTAATCCGGTGACGTCCTCAAGTGCCCTGCGGGCAGCTGACTTTGGCCACGTGACCCGGCCCGCTTTCCATGCCCTCACCGATGAGCCGTCGAGCCCTCCAGGGCGCCCGGTCAACCGTTCAATGGCCCTGTTCACGGCCTCGGCGAGGCTGTTGGAGCTGTAGCCGTGTTCGGTCATCCACGCCTCAAGAACGGTGTTGCGGGTGGTGTCCATGCGGGCACGGTAGCCCGCGCGATCCTCACCCGCCAGGTAAAGGAGAGGTCAAAACGCCCTAGGTTGGTCCGTCGACTGAGCACCTGAACGTCCTAACCCTCCTGCTGTGAAAGGGAGTTGTCTGGGTGCTGGTCGCCCGCCGCGCCCCACCGTGCGGGCGGCTGTTGACGGCCCGGCTCGCCCCTGAGGTTCCCCCGCGGGGGCGGGCCGGGCGCCGAGACGACACGAAGGCTCCACCCCAATGACGAGTCTGAGAACACCAGTTGCGGCCCTCTCTGTCGGCCACCCGACGTACAGCCAGACCTTCCCGTGCAAGCCGTCCACGGCCGAGATCGGCCGCGGCCTCGTCCGAGACGTCCTCGGTGTGTGGCACCTCGACGGTCTCGCCCACCGAGCCGCGCTGATCGTCACAGAGCTGATCGCGAACGCCTGCCGGCACACCCCATGTTCCGAGATCCGCCTCACGGTTGCGCGACCGGATGCGACACGACTGCGTGTCGGGGTCGTGGACCGGGAACCAGCGCGTCTGCCCATGCTCAGCCAGGCGGCTGACGACGACGAGTCGGGCCGCGGACTGCTCCTCGTCGATGCGGTCGCCGACCGCTGGGGCTATGACCTGCACGGCTCGGGCAGACGCCCCTGGGGCAAAGAGGTCTGGGCGGAACTCCGCACCGGGGGCGGCGAGTGAGCATCCCGGCCACGGCACCCTCGCCCCTTCCGGATCTCGCTCGACTCCGGCCCCGCCAGCAGATGGCCATCGACTGCGCCCTCTGCGCCTGGCCGCTGGGAGCGAGCGGTCGACGGCTGGGCGAGATACGCCACCGGGGCCGGCCGTTCCAGCTCTGGGCCTGCGCTCCCAACTGCCAGGCCGCCAGATCGACCATCCCGACCAGCTGAGAAAGGGGACGTCCTTCCATGGAGTGGCCGTGGATCACCGGTGATTGCTGGCTCGGCTGCGGGCGTACCGGAGTCCTGGTGATCTGGCTCGGCCCGGTGCAGTGGGACGGGCAGCACGCACCCTTCTACGCGTGCGAGCCCTGCCTCGATCGTCTCAAGGCCCAGGCACTCGCCTACTTCATGGAGCGGCGGCCGGCATCCGCTTGATCGGACTCACGGCACACGACTTCCCGGCGTGAGGCAGGCAGCCCGCGAGGACTTTCCCACGCGGAGCACGTCCCTTCGTGCCGGGCGGCCAGGAGCCGTCCGGGGAGCAGCCGTCTGGCGACGCTCTCGTGGCGGCATCTGGTGGGCGCTCCAGCCCAGTAACACCACAACGATTGTGAGGAGTTGCAGCATGACGCGCAGCACCGATGTTCCCGGCCGCACCGAAGTACGCCCGCAGATCCCGGGGGCGTCGGACGGCTTCGACCTGGACGTCTCCCTCGTCGAGATCGCCGACCCGGCGGGCTTGGTCAACCTGACCGACGACAACTGCGGGTCCACCTGCGGCGCCTGCACCACCAACGTCGCCTGACCTGGACCCCCGGTCACCTCGGCCTGGTGCCGCCGCGTCTCCGCGCGGCGGCACCAGCCCCCGGCCCCCTCACCTACGGAGGTACTTGGTGGTTGCTTCGCCTGCAGCGTTCCGTACCGGTTCCGCTGCTCTCGTGCGCGCCGTGGCCCGGCCCTCGCTGCCGATTCCTCCATGCCCTGACCTGGATGACCGCTCGCCCAGTGGTTCGTCTGCCCGCGTGGCGTGGTTACGCGCGGTCTGGGCGAACAAGGACGTCACCGAGGCACTCCAGCACTCCAGCCCGGTCCTGGCCGCGCAAGTAGGGGCCCTGTGCACAGCCGAGGATCCCGCCCTCCGGGATGTGCAGCGCGCCGCGCTGTCCGTGGCCCGCTACCTGCTCCGGGCGCAGCACCGGGCCACACCCTTCGGCCTGTTCGCCGGCGTGGCCACCGCCGAGTTCGGCCCACAGGCCCGGGCCGACTGGAGCGAGGAGCACGTGGCCGTCGGCCGCGCAGGGGCAGAGTGGCTGGCGGCCCTGGTCGCACGGCTGGAGTCATGCCCGGACCTCCTCGAACGGCTACCCGTTGTCGTCAACAACACCGTGACGTACCGGGGAGACCGGCTCGTCGTGCCGTTCCAGCCCGACGTCCAGGACGACCGGACTCGCGCGGTCGAGGCGTCTCTGGCCCTGACCGAACCGGTGCGCGCCGTCCTTGCCGCGGGCCGACTACCGATCCGGTTCGGCACCCTCGTGGAAAAGCTCCAGGCGGAGTTCCCCCAGGCCGGTCCCGAGAAGGCGCGTCAACTGCTGGCGGAGCTGATCCGGCGGCGGGTACTGATCACGGGCCTGCACGCTCCGAGCACCGAGACCGACGCCCTCGGGTATCTGGTGGGCCAACTCGACGCGATCGGCGCCGGAATCCTCGCCCCGGTCGCCGAGACCGTACGCGAACTCCGCGCGGTCCGGGCGGGTCTGGAGGAGTGCGCCACGCACGGCGGCCGGGACAGCGTCGCGGCGCGGATGCGAGACCTCGTCCCTGGCCTGCGTCACCACCCCGTCGCGCTCGACCTCCGTCTGGACGCGCAGATCGTTCTGCCGGAAGCGGTCGCCCGAGAGATCGAGCGCGCCGCTCTCACCCTGACCCGCTTGAGCATCCGCCCGTACGGGGCCGCCGCCTGGAACGAGTACCACCAGCGGTTCTACGAGCGGTACGGCATCGGCACGATGGTGCCGCTCGCGGACGTCGTCGCGGACAGCGGCACCGGCTATCCCGACGGCTACCCAGGCGCTTCGGCCAGCGCACGCAGGCCCCGCGTCTCCGCTCGGGATGACGCCCTCGTACGGCTGGCTCAGACCGCCGCGCTCGACGGCCGCGACGAAGTGATCCTCACGGACGAACAGATTGAAGCCCTGGACGTGGGTCCCGACAAGCCTCGGTTGCCGCCGCACTTGGAGATCGGGGTGCGGGTGCACGCGGCCAGCCTGGAGGAGTTGCAGCGCGGGCAGTTCCGGTTGGAGGTCGTCAGCGTGTCCCGTGGCGCCGGCGTCTCCACAGGCCGATTCCTCAGCGTGCTGGCCCCCGCCGACCGGGATGCCCTGGTCACAGAGCTTGCCGACCTCCCAGCCGCAGACGGCAACACCATGCCCGCGCAGCTCTCTTTCCCACCCCTCCTCCCCGAGAGCGCCCACGTCACCCGCTCCCCACAGGTGCTACCCACCCTGATCAGCCTTCAGGAGCACCGCGCCCCGCAGGACACCGTCCTCACCCCGGAGGATTTGGCTGTGGGGTGCGACGGCCGCCGCATGTACCTCGCCGTCCCCGAGCGAGGCCACCGCGTCGAGGCCATCGGAATGCACGCGCTGAACCTCCACACCCACACCCCACCACTGGTGCGGTTCCTCACCGAACTGTCCCGCGCCCAGTGCGCGCAGGTCACCGTCTTCGACTGGGGCGCCGCAACGGCGATGCCCTTCCTTCCACGTCTGCGGTACGGCCGGACCGTGCTGGCCCCGGCACGCTGGCGGCTGGAAGCGTCCGAACTGCCCGGCCATGCCCGTCCTCGGGCTGAGTGGGACGTTGCGCTCAGCGACTGGCGTGCCCGGCGGAGGCTGCCGCGCCACGTCCATCTCGTAGAGAACGACCGGCGCCTCTTCCTCGACCTCGACGAGGGCGGCCACCGTGCGCTCCTGCGCAGACACCTCGACCGTACGCGCCTGGCCGTACTCGTCGAGGCCCCGGAACCAGAGGCGTACGGCTGGTGCGGCGGGCGAGCCCACGAGGTCGTGGTGCCCCTCAAAGCAACCAGGCCGTCGACATGGCCGCCACTGCCAGCCCCCAGCCGGGCCCGTGCCCTGTCTGCGGACCAGATGCAGACGCCTGCCTCTTCCTCGGTTCTTCTGGCCGCCCTGTACGGCGATCCCCGCCGCCAAGACGTCTTGCTCTCCCGGCACTTGCCCGGCCTCCTCGAACAGCTCGGCAACCCGCCGTGGTGGTTCATCCGCTTCCGAGACCCGGACCAACACCTCCGCGTACGCATCGCCCTCCCCGACCCGGAAGCCTTTGCCGGCACGGCCCGAACGGTGAGTGCCTGGGCCGACGAGCTACGAAGCATCGGCCTGCTGTCCGATCTGCGCTATCCCACCTCCTACCGGGAGATGGGCCGCTGGGGCTCCGGCGCCGCATGGGAGGCGGCTGAGGAGGTCTTCCGGGCGGACTCGCGCGCCGTCCTGGCCCAGCTCACTCAGCCTCAGCGCCCTGGACCGCGCACGCTGGTGGTGGCGCACACCGTCGCTATCGCCTCCGCGTTCCTCGGCGGCACCGCAGCAGGGATGCGGTGGCTGATCGACCACATCCCTCCGAAAGCCCCCGCTCCCGTTCCACGCCCGCAGTTCATCGACGCCGTACGGCTCGCCGACCCGTCCGACGACTGGGCGGCGCTGCGCCATGTCCCGCGCGGAGACGCCATCGTGTCGGGATGGGCTGACCGGGATACGGCGCTCGCCAGGTACCGGCCGCACCTGCCCGGCCCGGACACCCAAGGCATCTTCGTCGACGACGTCCTGACCTCCCTGCTGCACGTCCACTTCGTGCGCCACGTCGCAGTGAACTTCCCGGAGGAAGAGGTGTGCCTCTACCTGGCGCGCGCCGCCGCCCTGGCCTGGACCGCCCGCACCCGTGGGAGGACCTCGTGACCGCTCACCCCACGCTCGGCCTGGTCCACGCCATCGCCACCCGGCTCGCCGACCCCGACACCGTGCCCCTCGGCTCCAGACTGCTGTCCTCGGACCGGCAGCATCTTGCTTACGGCCCGCCCGGAATCGCGCTCCTGCACATCGAGCTGGCCGCCAACGGCCGAGGCCCGTGGCACCGCGCCCACGACTGGCTCACCGCCGCCTCCCGGCAACCGCTCACCAGCGGCCCGGACAGCCACCCGTTCTACGGAGTGCCTGCCTTCGCCCATGCCCTGAGCTGTGCCGCCGACCACCTTCCTGGCTCCTACCAGCGCGCCCTCGACGCGATGGACGGACAGATCGCAGTCGACGTCGGACGCCGTCTCGACGCCGCACACCGCCGCATCGACGCCGGACGCCTGCCGCAGCTCGTCGAGTTCGACGCCATCCGGGGCCTCACCGGATACGGCGCCTACCTACTGCGCCAAGACCCCGGCAGCTCCACGATGCGCGCCGTTCTCGACTACTGCGTGCGCCTCACCGAACCGATCACCCACCACGGCGAGACCATGCCGGGTTGGTGGACGGAGACCGGGCCCTCGGGCAGCCCCGACGACCGATTCCCTGGAGGGCACGCCAACACCGGTATGGCACACGGCATCGGCGGCGTGCTCGCGCTCCTGGCCCTCGCCGCTCGGAACGGCTTCCTCACCGACGGGCACCACGCAGCACTGCGCACCATCCTGGCCTGGCTGGACCGCTGGAAAGAGAGGGCCGACGGCGGACGGGCCTGGCCGTACTGGGTCACTCAGGGCGAACTGCGCCGGGGGCGTCTCGGCTCGTCAGGCCCCAGGCGGCCGTCCTGGTGCTACGGCACCGCCGGCCTTGCCCGCGCCCAGCAACTTGCCGCCCTCGCCCTCGGCGACACCGACCGCCAGAGCGACGCGGAGAAAGCGCTCGTGGCCGCCCTCACCGATCCCGAGCAGCTGAAGGCCACGACGGACAACGGCCTCTGCCACGGGTTCTCCGGCCTCGCCCACGCAGCCGCGCGTACGGCCGACGACGCCCACCCCTCGACCGCAGAGAAACTCCGCGCCGCGATTCCGGCCCTCCTGGCTGCGGTCACCCCTCCGGGCACCGACCCCCAACTCATGGCCACGGCGCTCATCCAGGACGAGAAAGGCGGCCCCGGTCTACTCGACGGCGCCGCCGGCATAGCCCTGGCCCTCCTCGCGCCCAGCATCACCGCACCACCCCGGTCCGCCTGGGACGCATGCCTCCTCATCGCTTGATCCACCAACCGAAGGACATCCATGCCCCCCGACCGCTGGCAGCAGCACAACATCACCTTCGTCCAGCGCGAGAGCGCCCGGCGCACCATCGCAGAACGCCTCGGCCCAGCCCTTATCGAGGCAGAGGCCGACGGGCAGCTCACCAGCTGGTGGTTCATGAACAAGCAGCCCTGGCCGCTGCGTTACCTCGCCGACGAGCCCTCACCAGCCATTGAGTCGCTCCTGAGCGACCTCATCGGCGACGGCGTGGCCGTCTCGTGCTTGCCCTGCGTCTACGAGCCCGAGACCGACGCATTCGGCGGACCCGAGGCCATGGACGCAGCCCACGAACTGTTCCACAGCGACTCCCGCCACCTGCTCACCTACCAGCCGAGCCCGATGCACTTGGGACGCCGGGAGACCGCCGTCCTGCTGGCGAGCGTCATGATGCGCGGTGCTGGACTCGACTGGTTCGAACAGGGCGACGTATGGGCGAAGGTGGCAGCTCTTCGACCGGCCACCAATCCACCACAACCGGAACGAGCCGCCGAACTGGCTCCGGCTATGCGGAAGCTCATGACCGCCGACACCCACAGCCTCTGCCGCCTGGGTCACCCACTCCACGCGCACGAGGAATGGGTGACCGCCTTCGAACAGGCCGGCGCCACGCTCGCCGAACTCGCAGGCCGCGGCGCCCTCACCCGCGGCCTGCGAGCCGTCATCGCCCACCACGTGATCTTCCACGCCAACCGCGCCGGTCTCCTCCGGGACGACCAGAGCGCCCTGTCCCACATCGCACGAGAGGTAGTCATGGGAACGAGTGACCACACCGAGTCGCCCACCGAGGCAACGGCCGACATCGATAGCGTCAGCGCGGTGAACACCGACACGATCACCACCCCCACGGCGGACGCCGAGCGCCTCCGCAACGCCCTTGTCGACCAGCTCCGTGCGGACGGACACGCCCGCACGCCCGCCGTCGAGACCGCGTTGCGGACCGTGCCCCGCCACGTGTTCGTGCCCGAGGCATCCCTCGAAGACGCCTACGCCAACGCACCGGTGCACATCAAGTACGACACCGACGGAACGTCCATCTCCTGCGCCTCCCAGCCAGGCGTCGTCGCCCTCATGTTGGACCAGCTCGAAGCCCAGCCCGGCGAGCGCATTCTCGAACTCGGTGCCGGCACCGGCTACAACGCCGGTCTGCTCGCCCACCTGGTCGGTGAGAACGGACATGTGACCACCCTCGACGTTGACGACGACCTCGTGGAGGGTGCCCGCACGCACCTCGCCGCCGCCGGGATCACCAACGTCGAGGCCGTGACCCGCGACGGGGCCCTCGGCTACGCCGAAGCAGCGCCGTACGACCGGATCATCGCCACCGTCGGCGCGCACGGTGTACCGCACGCCTGGCTGCAGCAGCTCGCACCCGGCGGCCGGCTCCTCGTCCCCCAGCGTCTCAAGGGCACCGTCTCCCGCTCCATCGCCTACGAGCAGCGCGACGGCCGGTGGGTATCCCTCGGTAGCGAGATGAACACCTTCATGCCGCTTCGGCGGGGCATCGCTGACGACGACCGCCGAGTGATCCCTCTCAGCACGGACGGCGCCGTACGACTCCAGGCCCCCGCCGGGCTCAACATCGACGCCGACGCCCTCGCGGGCGTACTTGACCAGCCGCGCACCGAGGAGTGGACCGGTATGACGGTCCGCGCCATGGAGTCGCCAGAGTGGATGGAACTGTTCGTCACCTGCTCCCTGCCCTCCGGCCTGATCCGGATGCTCTTCCCCCAGAGCGCCAAGGGCGCTCTGCTCACCGAGGACCCCTACCCCTCGTCAACTGCGGTCATCGACAAGGGCGCCGTCACCTACCTCGCCCGGCGCGTATCCAAGGAGAAGACCCCCGAGGACGACAAGCTCTGGGAGTTCGGCGTCATTGGCCACGGCCCCGGCAGCGATGAGCTGGCCGCGAGGGTCGCCGACGCCATCCGCACCTGGGACCGCGACTACCGCGACCGTGAGGCCACGTTCGAAATCCAGCCCCTCGACGCCCCGGAGATCGAGCAGCGCCCCGGCCTCTTCGCCCTCGACACCCCGCTGAACCGCATCGTCGTCGACTGGCGGTGACACCCCACGTGGGGCGGCGGTGCCCGCGGCACGCAGGCGGCGGGCACCGCCGCCCCACCAGCCCTCACTCACACACTGGGGGACCCATGGACCCGCACGGCCCCATAGCCCAGCGCTTCCCGCTCGTCGCGCGATTCCGACCCGCCTGCCTACCCCTGCCTCAACGCGTATGTGCTGTCGTCGACTTGGCCGACACCGCGGTGAGGGCGACCGACCAGGGGCTCGCATCGGCTGTCTACAACCAGGCCGCGCTCATCGCCTCCGACCTCGACCTCCCCGACCTCGCACGCGCGATGTGCCACCAGCACGCCGCCGCCTACCTCCACGCCTGTCCCCTGCCCGGCATGAGCGCGATCCGCGGACTGGAACCAGTCGTCAACCTGGCCCGCCTCCAGATCCGCGCCGGCCACGTCGATGAGGGCCGTCAGCGACTCCTCGACCTGTACAAGGCCGTCGAGTCGGGCACGGCCGCCCGCTTCGAGGGCGTCAACGTACCCGCGGATCTCACTGCGACCGACGAAGACCGCCAGGAGGTTCGCGCGTGGCTGTGGCGCGTCCTCCTCGCCGACGGCACGCGCACCCTCACTACCGAGGGGCAATGGGCCGAGGCCCTGGCGCACATCAAAGCCCACCATGGCATCGGGAAGCGGATGCTCGACGGGCGGCAGGTCGCCGTACTCGCCGCCCTCGTTGCGAACGACACGGCAGGGGCCGCTGGCCTGCTCACCGACACGTTGCCCGGCGATCCATGGGAGCAAGCTGTCACGGCCTGTCTGACCGCCTTCTCCCGGCTCAGCGCCAGGCAGCCCGTCGACAGACACCTGAAGGACCTGTTAGCCGCCTATCTCGGGCGGCAGGCCGAACCCGGGATGACCGTCTTCGACATCCGGCTCGGCCTTACGGTCCTCGACGCGATCGGCTCCGCCGAGGCGCCCGCCGCACACCTGGTGGTCGAGGACCTCCACCGCAGGACAAGGAACGCCGAGGACGGCTACGCAGCCCGCGAGAACCTGGCGCACCCCCTGTTCACCGCGATCGCCACAGACCGGCAGTCAGAGGACTGCCGTGCACTGGTTCGTGCCTGCTCCCTCAGAGCTGGGACCATCCCGGAAAAGTGGCAAGGAGAGCTGAAGGAGGCTCTGCGTGCCTGTGGCAGCGTGATCCGGGAAAGCCTCGGCGCGTCGAGCGACTGCCGGACTGACTGAACACCTAGATGTTGCGGGTCAGGACGTTGGTGACGGCGCATAGTGGTGGGCAAGGTTGGTGGCGAGGTCACGGAGGTGAGTCCTGGCTTCGGTGGGGCCGTGCACAGTGATGGTGCTCCCGAACGGCAGTAGTGTTCGCACGTCCTCCAGGTGCAGGAAGCGGATCCTCACCCTGTGGCCGGTGGCGGATTCCTCTTGATCCTCCTGGACGAGTCGTTGGCCGAGGATCCGTCGCGCTCGCTCGATCTGGGTTTGGTCGATGGTGGCGCTGACCTCTATCGCATGGTTGTGTTCCCACTGGTCAACGAGCGCTGCAGCGACGGTGGCCAGGGTCTGGCTCTCGCGGATCCGTCGTGGCTGGTCGACTTCTTTCCACGTCGTGATCCGTTCGAGTCGGTACATCCGTGGCACTCGGGCACAGTCGGCGACGAGGTACCAGATGCCGGCCTTGGCGAACAGCCCGTAGGGATCCACGACCAGGTCGCGTGAGCATGACTCGCGGGGGCTGTCGTACTCGATCCGTAGCCGGCGACCGCGCCGCACCGGGCCGATCAGCGAAGCCGGAGCCGTGCCGGAAGCACGGGCCTGGAGCCAGGGACGGCTGTCCACGTGCACTACGTCGGTGAGCGGCAGGAGCTCATCAACCCGACGTGGCTGTGCAGCGGCGATCTTGGAGAGCGCGCGCCGGCTCTCGACCGATGCGTTGAGCTCCGCACGCTGCTTCTCATCCAGCCCAGTGAGCGACAGATGATCACGCTCACCCGGCGTGAGTCGCGTGAGGTCAAGTCCGGACCCGGGCAGCATGGTCACGCCTCCGAGGCAGCCCCGTTGCGCGGTCACCGGCAGACCGGCGTCGCGGAGCCAGTTCAGGTCCCGGGTGATGGTTCGAAGGGACACCCCGAGCGCCGAGGCAAGTTCCTGTGTGGTCACGGCATCCCTCGATGCCAGGAGCAGCATCAGGGAGAAGAAGCGGTCTGGGGTCACACACCAAGCTTTTCAGGAATTGCGACATGATGCGGCGCATATCCCGGTCAGGCTGGCGGATGCGTACCCACGACCTGCGAGAAGGAAGAACCATGACCACATCCGTCGTGTCCATCGTCTACGTGAACGACGCTCCCGCCGCAGCGCGTTTCTACGGCGACCTCCTCGGCATGAGCCCGTCGTTCGAGACGCCGGGATACATCACCTTCGACCTCGGGCCAGGCGCTGACCTCGCTGTGTGGTCCGGCCGGTTCGAGGATCTGTCAGCGGACGTCCCGCGCACCAGTGAGGTGTGCCTGGCCACCGACGGTGGGCCCGACGAGGTCAACGCGATCTTCAAGCAGTGGCAGTCCAAGGGTGACACGATCCTGCGCGAGCCTCATGATCTGGGGTTCGGGCTCACCTTCCTCGCAGCCGATCCTGACGGGAACCGTATTCGCGTGGCACCGCGGGGCTGAAAGGCCACAGTGAGGCAGGCGCACACGATGGGTGTCGCGCCTGCCGTCGTCTGACTTCGCAAGGACGACGTGTGCCCCCGCGAATGCGCCCCTGAGCGTCGAGGGTCGTAGGCAGCTCGTGAAGCACGATCACCAGATCCAGCGCGATGCATGCTTGCCACTCTGGCAGTCGCGCAGAGACGCGGCAGGAGTACTCGGCAGCTACCGGCGCGGCCGACGCTGCTGTTCGGCAAGCGTCGTGTTCGCCGCTGCAGGCTGATCGTTTCGGGTCGGCTGGGCAGGGATCGAGCCTGCCATGGTCGACTGTAGGCGTGCGGCCTCGGCAAGGCGGTTGCGTGCCGGGTTTCGGCCGGTGTGTTGGATGCGGGTGATCAGCACGCGCGCGGGCTGGCGGGCGGTGGTCAACTCGCGTCGGGCGGCAGCTTCCTTGAGGAGCTGGTGAGGCTGGTGGCCACGGGCTTCGGCGTCGGCGAGGACGGTGGCGAGTGCCGGCCAGGCCGGGTCGGTGAGGATCCGCTCGGCGTGGTCGGGGAGGGCTGCTCGTACGTCGTTGGCGAGAACACGGCGGGCTTGATCCCTGGGCGGCCGGGCTGTGAGTTCGGCGAGCGTCGGAGCAAGTGCTCGGTCTGCGGCCGCCTGCAGGTGCTGGACGGCTTGACGGGCGGCGTCGGCCTGGTGGGCGTGGCTCTTCGCTTCGTGCCAGCGCCCGGCCACGACGGTCGCCCAGACGAGGGCGGCGACCAGGGCGGCCAGTGCGCTCCCGTCGGGGCCGGTGGCGGTGTGGACGATGTCGCGGGCCGCGCTGCGCAGCGCGTGAGCGGCACGGTCTTCGGCCCGTACCTGGGACCGTTGGGCTCGGGCGAACGCCTTGGCGGCGGCCTGGAGTTCGGCGCGCAGGTGATCCGGGGCCTTCTGAGCAGTGGCTTCAGTCAGTTCGCCGAGGGCGGTGACGTGCGCCTGGGCGTGGCTTTCGTCGGCGAGGTCGATGTGGAGGGTGTCGAGGGCCTCGATGGCCTGCTGCCAGGGGGTGCTGGGGCGGCTGCGGCGGGCGGTGGGGTGTTCTTCGGGGCGGCTGGATTCGAGGCGAGCCTTGATTTGGGCAGGGAGAGGTCGGGGGCGATCTTGCCTCCGGGATGGAAGATCTGCTCGCCGGCCTCGTTGACGTCGCCCGAGCGGCCGGCGGCGTAGCCGAGGAGATCTCCTGATGGGCCGCGTCGGGCCTGGACCTCGACGCCCTCAGCTTGCAGGTAGGCGATGAATTCCTCCACGTTGCTCACGTGCGGGATGGCAGCGCGGATGCGGTCCTGGAGCCACTCGCGGCTGGTCTGGTCCCAGCCGAGGCGTTCGGCCTTGTGCATCTCGGCCTGGCTGGGGCGGCGAGTACCGGTGCGGTCGCCCTTCTTCAGGCGGCGCAGCCCGTAGTCCTTCTCGATCTCGCGGCAGGCGTCGCCGACGCGCAGGCCGCTGTCGTGGAGTTTGGGGCGACGGCCGTCTTCACGGACGGTGGTGGCGAGGATGTGGATGTGGTCATCCGCGTGGCGTACGGCGATCCAGCGGCATGCCAGGTCGTCACCGGCCGGAGCGATGCCAGCGGCTTGGACGATGCGTTGGGCGATCTCGGCCCACTCGGCGTCGGAGAGGCAGCGGTCCTCGCCGGCAGCGCGGACGGGGCAGTGCCAGACATGGTCGGTGACCGGCTTGCCGAACTCGCTGTTGCGCAAGGAGACCGGCTCGTCGAGGTAGCGGGCGAGTTCGGTGAGGGTGGCGTTCTCGTCGCGGCCGGGGTCGGGCATGCCGAGCATCGCGAAGCCGGCCACGATATGCGGGTCGAGGTGCTCGTCGTGCTTGCCGGGACCGTAGAGGTAGGCGAGCAGGCCGCGGGTGTTGGACCCGGCCGGTTTGATGGCGGCGATCACGCGGACGCCTCCGTCTCCGGATCGGCGGGCTGACGCAGGGCTTCGGCGATCAGCTCCAGCAGGTGGTGGAGTTCGGTGAGGCGTTGGCGTATGTCGGGTGGGGTGTGGTCGCTGTTGAGGGCGCGGGCGATCTGGTTGATGTTGACGCCGATCCGGTTGAGCTGGCGCAGGACCTGGGCGCGGAAGATGTGGGTGCGGCGGCGGTCCTCGGACAGGGGCAGGTTGGCGGTGAACCGGCCGGTGATGAAGGCGAGGACGATGTCGGCGGCGAAGCCGGAGTCGCCCTTGTAGCCGTGCTCGGCGGCGGTCTCCTGGAGTTGGGTGTGCTCGTCGCCGGTGAAGCGCAAGGGGCCGACGCGGACGACGCGTTTGGTGCCGGTGAAGCGGCGGATCGCCGGCTGGACGCTCTTCACGACAGGCTCACCGCCGACCGCCTCAGCAGCTCCGGCGGCGCGTACGGGGTGCAGGATCTCGCGCTGAACGGTGTGGAGCGTGTCCAGTTCGGGGTTGCCCTCGGCCCCGAACGTCTGGTCCGGCGCCCCCTGGCGCTGGGCCGTCTCCGCCACCCCCGGGGCGGAGCTCCCCGAAGTCCGGCCTTGAGTCGGACTCGGGGTACTACTGGCTCCCGCCGAGGTGGGGGTGGTCATCTCTGTTGGAGCGACCGGCAGTTCGTGGTGCGAGTCGTGCATTGATCGGTCTTCCATGAGGTTGGGGGCGGGGGCGGTCTCAGTGAGGGTGGTCGGCGCGCGCGGCCTGTTCCCTGTTCTTGACGGTGCGGACGACTTCTCCGGCGATGTCGCTGCCGACGCTGTAGCCGTTCGCGCGCACGGTCTCCTCCAGCAGGTCACGGGAGAGACGTCCGTGCTCGTCGTAGAGGTGATCTGCGTAGTCGATGAGGAGCTCGCGTGTGGCGCGCGGTTTGCGGCCCTGGCCATTCGGCTCTGCCCGCGAGGTCTTGCCCGGATCGTCGCCCGGCGGTTCCTCGCCCGGTTTCGATTCCGGGCTGGAGGTCGTGCGGGCGGGCTGCTGCTGGCGGTTCTCGGGCTGAGGGCGGGCTGCCCGGTCGGCAGTGTCACCGCCCGCGACCTTGGCGGGCGGGCGGCCCGGAGCCTCTGCCCGCTTCGCTGACGTGGCCCGCGGGCGGGCGGTCACGGTGCCGCCCGTCGTGCGCTCGGCAAGATCGGGCCAACGGGCGGGCAACGGGACGGTGACCAGGGCGAGGGCCTGTTGGCGGGTGGCGAGCTTGCGCAGCAGCAGCTCGTCCTGGCGTTCGTCGCGGTCGACGTCGGCCTGCTCCAGGGCCTTGTGCAGGCGGCGGGTGAGGCGTCGGCCTCGCGGTTTGCTGCGTTTCTCGGGCTTCATGGTTTCTGCCCGGAGGATCAGGGTGACCGCCCGGTCGAGGGCGCGCTCGCGGATGATCCGGGCGGAGTCTGCGTCCCGGTCGGCGATCCCCAGGCGGGCCAGCAGCCGTTCGCGTGCCTGTCGGGTGAGGACGGCGGTCAGGCTGCGGGAGTCGGCGTGCGGGCTGCGGTTGCGTAGTTCGATGCCCATGGCCAGGTGCCACAGCACGGCCGCCAGCACCGGGCCGACGAAGGCGCGCACGGTTCCGCCGATCAGTCCGGACTCGGCGTAAGCGGGCACGATCTGCACGCCGGTGATCACCCAGGTGAGGGTGCCGGGCGCTCCGGGTGCCTGCTTGGGGCCGTTGAGGTTCTGCCGGGCCATCAGGGCGGTGGCGAACAGGGCGAGTTCGGCGGCGGCGAACATCGCGGCGCGCTCGACGGTGCCGGCCATGTCGAGGTAGTCGGCGGCGAACCGCCAGCTGGTGTCCGCGCTGTATGCGGTGCAGCCGATCGCAGCGACGGCGGCGACCGGGATGGCGGCGGTGCCACGTTGCTGCCCGTTGCCGCGGTTGCGGGCGCGCTGCCACAGCCATCCAGCGGCCAAGGCGAGGGCAACGAGTGGGACTACGGCTGCTGTGGGTGAGGGGATCCAGTGCGCCAGGGACGCTGCCTGGGACGTTGCGGCGCTTGTGGCCACGGTGCTGCCGGATGTCATGCAGGGGCTCTCCAAGGGCTCGCGCGATCGAGGGCATGCCTGTGGGCGGGCGGGTGAGGTGAAGGTTGGGGGGGGAGACGCGCGGCTGCCGTCAGGTGGCGGGCGCGGTGCGGCGTCGGTCGGGGCCGGTGAGGATGACGCGTTCGGTCATCTCGGCGAGGCGGGAGGCGACGCGGTCGCCGAGTGCGGTGCGTAGCTCGGCGGTGGGGAGGTTGGTGGTGATGAGGGTGGGGAGCATGTGCTCGTACCGGTGGTTGATGAGCCGGTAGGTGAGCTCCTCGGTCCACTCGCTGGTCTTGGCCGCGCCGAGGTCGTCCAGGAGCAGCAGCGGGCAACGGGCCAGCGTCTGCAGTTCCCGTTCTCCGTCGTGGCCGGCGCGGGGGCGGAGCCGCGCGTGGAGGTCGGCGGAGGTGGTGGCCTCCCAGCGCAGGCGGACACCTCGGGTGAGGAGGGCGCGTACGGCGCCGTACGCCTGGTGGGTTTTGCCGGTGCCGGTGGGGCCGGCGATCAGCAGCGACGGTCCCTCGGCGATACCGGGTCCGCTCGGGCCGGGGCGTCCGGCGCGGGCGATCTGGTCGGCCCAGGCAGTGATCTGGGGGTGGTCGGCCAGGGCGCGGCGGTAGCGGGCGGGGATGCGCGCGTCGGCCAGCTCCAGGGCGGTGACGCGCTCGGCAGGTGGTTCCTGGGCGGCAGCGGCGGCGGGGTCGATGCCGCGGCTGGCCAGGATGCCGTTGAGCCGGTCGGCGAGTGGACCGAGCTGGCGGGGCTCTCGGCTGAGGGTGGCGGTCAGAGCTCATCTCCGTAGGCGGCGACGACGTCGGTGGGGTTCGTCCACGCCCGGTGGGAGGCGGGCGTGGCGGGGGAGGCGGCGTTCATGACCTCGTGGACGAGGCTGGGCAGAACGCTCGGGGACAGGCCCTTGACGCGATGCCGTTCGAGGGCGACCCGGAGATGGATGGGGGAGATCCCCTCGTCGAGCAGCTTGCGCACCTGTCCGCCGAGCTGGTTCAGGAAGGCATCCGGCGGGCGGTGGTTGCACGCCGCGACGTACTCGCCGAGGAGCTGCTTGGCCGAGACGGTGTCGGGCGCGAGGGCGCTTGCGCCCCCCGAAGGGGTATCTCCTAGATCCATGATCCTAGGTCCTAGATCCGGGCAGTGAGGCTTCACCGACGGCTCCGGGAATCCTCCGTGAGTCCTCACTGAGGGCTCCGTGTATCCGGCCTGACCTGCGACTTCGTCATCGGTGTCCGGATTCACTGCGGGCTCGCGCATCTCCCGTGAGCCCTCACGGAGGGCTTCGCGAGGCGGCAGTGAGGGCTCCGTGAAGCCGACCTGTGCGGCGCTCGGCCTGGCTCCGGCGGGAACGTCGTGGTGCGGGCAGGCCGGGAGGCGGCTCTTGCTCGGCCGGTTGATCTTCTGGTGCCGGCTCCAGGTGACGATGTGCAGGTACCGCTTGTCGTCCGGCCCCTTGTAGCGGCAGAGCAGCCCGGCGTCGGCGAGCTGGGCGAGGTCCGTCTCGACATCGGACGGGGTGTGCTCCGGGCGCAGCACCCACAACTGGCCCGCGATGATCGCGGCGTGGTCGCGGTGGCGGCCCTGGTCGTCGGCCTGGGTGAGCAGGCCGATGAAGGTGCGCTCCGCAGTCAGGGAGACGGCGGCCAAGGACTCGGAGACGAAGGCTTCGGGCTTGATGGTGCGGATTCGGGCCAAGAGGGGGGTGGTTCCTCACTCGGTTGCAGATGGGCGGGCACCCATTGCTCACCGTCGATGGGCGGTACGGGCTTCAGGGGTGGGGGAGTTGACTGGTTCTGCCGCGCGGGGCGCGTCGATGGCCACTCGCGCTTTCCGGGGGTGTCGTCAACATAGCCACACCCATGCGGCGCAAGTCCAGCCCTGTCCCGCGCAATCTCTCACGGCAGAAAGGCGCAGAGAAAGGAGTCGGGAAGGGGAGGTTGCAAAACTGTAGGGCACGATCGGCGGTTGACGAAATAGTTGCCTTGGTTGCCGAGCCAGAAGCATCACATAGAGAAGCCGTTGACGCCCCGCCGAGAGGGAAGCTACAACACAACACCCCACGTCAGAGCACTCGCAGAGTGGCAGTAGATGTACCGGATTTCGATACATCCCGACCTTCCGCGGTCGCTTACCCAGCCAACCGCGCGAGCGCAACATAGACGACGATCGCCGGTTCACCAAACCGGCGAATGCGAGCTACAAATGGAGCCATGGCAGCACGACCCCTGGAAATCGGTCCGTACGGAATACGGGCCGCCCGCACC
The DNA here is from genome assembly GCF_004028635.1 of Streptomyces cyaneus. Classification (GTDB taxonomy): domain Bacteria; phylum Actinomycetota; class Actinomycetes; order Streptomycetales; family Streptomycetaceae; genus Streptomyces; species Streptomyces cyaneus. Next base: position 295,195 of record NZ_RQJW01000004.1, read on the forward strand.
ATCGAAATCCTCCGCACGGAACGCGGCCTCGCTCAACGCGAACTCGCCGCCCATGTCACCGCCCTCGGCCGCCCGATGTCCAACACGATGCTGCCCCGCATCGAACGCGCCCAACGCCGGTGCGACGTCGACGACCTAGTCGCTCTCGCCCAAGCCCTGGATGTCCCTCTCCTCACCCTGCTCCAGTGATCGGCTCGTGAGGCGAGAAGCAGCCGACTCCTGCGTGTCCGGCCCCCTGCCCTGTCGGCTCGTGAGCTGAGTCTGCCGGGGGCTTATAGCACCCGATCCCCGGTTACCGAAACCGGGGATTCTCCGGATGGTTTGAGGTGTCCAACGGGACCGACCCCTCTGTCCCACGTGGCTAGACGCGCCCCAACCCAACCAAGGGGGTACACGAAGTGCCTGCGCTTTCCCCGCGCTGCCGTACCGAAGAGCCGGCTGTCGCAGAGTTCCGCCCCCACTCCAGCGTCCTCCGACCGACCGTTTCGGCTCTTCCTCACGCCTTCAAGGCGTGAGCTCAGCCCGAGGCCCCGCCTGACAACGGCGCGGTTGCCAAACGCCTGCCCCGCACATCGCCAGCCCTCGTGCCCACGACGCGTCACGCCGTAACCGCTGACGCCTCGATGCCCTGGCAAGGCTGATTGGCCTTCTGCTGAACCGGCCTACAGCCCGGCTGCCGAATCGCCGGGCCACTCATCCCACCCCGCCTGCACCGCCAAGGACTCCCCATGCCTGCCCGCTTGCTCTCCATACCCGCTGTCGCCGCCGCTCTGGACGTCGACCGCCGCACCGTCTACCGCTTCATCGCCGCCGGCGACTTGCCCGTCGTCGATCTCCGTACCGGGCCCGGACGTTCCCGCGTGCGTGTACCCGCTGCCGGTCTGGAGGAGTTCATCAGCAGCAGGACCGTCATCCCGGCCATGGCCCGTCGCTGACCCACACCAGTTTCCGAATCCCTCGGCAGTCGAACAAGGAGTAGATCCACGTACCTCCGGAAACTGGCATCCGGCAAGTGGCAGGCGACCGTACGCAACAGAGCGGGAGACCGGTTCAGCGAGTCGTTCCCCCTCAAAGCACAGGCCCGAGCCTGGGGCGCCGACATGGAGACCCAGTTCGCTCGCGGCGCCCTGCGCGACCCGCGAGCGGGCGAGATCTCTTTCAGCGACTGGCACGACCGGTGGTGGAACGCCCGCATCGTCGAGCCCCACACCTTGCGCGGCGACGCCTCCTCCATCAAGAACCATGTCCTGCCCTACTGGGAGGGCTGGGAGATGCGGGCCATCACCCGCATGGACATCCAGAGCTGGATCCGCGCCCTGGTGGAGAAGGGCGCGGGAGCCTCCGCGATCAAGAGGGCGTACAACCTGACGTCCTCCATGATGCGCGCGGCGGTCGACGACGACATCCTCGCGGTGAGCCCTTGCCGCAACATCGACCTGCCGGCCATCGCGGTCAAGCCGCCGCAGTGGTTCACGCTCGATCAGGCGCAGAGCATTCTGGACGAACTCCCCACGCCCTGGCGGACGATGTGCTTGCTCGGCTTCTACACCGGGCTGCGCTGGGGCGAGCTCTCCGGCCTTCACCGCCACCGCATCGACCAGCGCCGCTCGCGCCTGTTCGTGGTGGAGGTGAACACCAAGAGCGGCATCAAGGAGTATCCGAAGAGCTCCAAGAGTCGTCGCGAAGTCCCCCTCCCGCCCCACGTCCTGGAGGCCCTCGAACGCCACATCCACCGGCTCGAACGGGACGCCGTGGTGTTCACCACCATCACCAAGGGTCGTGCCGGCCGCCTCCTCAGCGACAGCAACTGGCGCACACAGACGTGGTGGCGGGCCGTCGATGGCGCCCGCTACTTCGACGGCGACGGCGAGCAAAAGCCTGTCCCGCACTACCCGCCGCACTCCATGCGCCACACCAGCGCCTCATGGCTGGTCCAGAAGGGAGTCTCGCTCTACGAGGTCCAGCACCTCCTCGGTCACGAGAGCTTCCAGACCACCCAGCGCTACGCCCACCTGCAGCCGGACGCGCACAAGGCGGTACTCGGAGCCTGGGAGCGTCTGGACGCGCCGTTGACCATTGCCGCATGAACGTCCTTTGCCCTGTCCTCCTGGACAGGGCGAAGGTGTTTGTGTGTTTGTGGAGACGTCGGTCAGGGGCGCCGGTCGGTCGGCTCGTCTTTTCTCGGCGCGGCCAAGGGCGACTGCGCACTGGATGCTTGGTCGGGTGCGGTGGCTTGGTGGCCGTGTAGTCGATAGACCATGTCGTCGGGACAACGGTCCAGGCGGGCCCGGCGCCAGGCGACGTCGTAGGACAGGGGTGTTGCGCTGCGCCGTTGAATGAACAGGGCTCGGAGGCTGGTCAGGGGTGCCAGCAGCATCCGCCACAGGGCGAGCTTCATGGGTGCGCCCTTCGGGGTGCTCCGTCAGACCCGGACATGCCCACTGCTGCGATGCCGCTGGGGAGACTGCCGCCGTTGAGAGCCTTAAGGGAGTCGGACAGCACGAGCATGGCCTGCTGTCGCTTCTCGATGTTCGTGAACCCTTGGCCGACCTGCTCCCATTGCTGCAGGAGCGGGAACCACCAGCGGTCGCAGGAGCAGATCAGGCGCGCTAGGCGCTGGAGTTCGGCAACGTGCTCGTCGCCCAGGGCGCCGGGGGCGTGGTGTTCGAGTTGGTCCAGGACGACGAGGTCCGGGTGGTCGTAGAGGTTCTCCTTCAAGAAGCGCAGGCGGCGGACGCGTTGCTCGTCCGCTGCCCGCTGCGCCAGCAGCTCCTGTGCTGCGCTGGGCAGACCGAGAGTCGCCTTGACGTTCAGCAGGCAGTAGTTCGGGGCACGGCGGGGCAGAGTGCCGAGAGCCGCGTTGACGACGTCCTGCGCGGCGGGCACGTCCGAGGCGCGCAAACGTACCGCTGTCTCGGTCGCCGTGGCATGCACGGTGGCGCGTACCGTCTCCTCCACGCTGGGAGGCATCCGCCATAGTGGTCGCCAGGTGATTGTGTATAGGGCCTCGAAGGCGATGCCATCGGTGGCACTGGGCAGCAATCGTGGCTGGGCAGACCTGCTTGTACGGACGGCGCGGCGCCATGGCCACCTCATACGAGGTTCTCTTCGAGCGGGAAGACCGTGCGCACACGGCTGTCGACGAGGTGGTTGTAGAAGTCGTCGGCCACGCTGACACCCTCAACGGTGGAGATGCCGCGCAGCCCGCTCATGAACCTCCAGCCGGCCTCGAACATGTTGTGGCCCCGCAGCGCCGGCAGAAGCTGGTCGCGCAACTGCATATAGGCGCTGGGATCGTCGGCACAAGCACGGATCCAGTCCGTCAGACGCGAGGTGACCTCGGCGGCGGTCTCCGAAGAGGACAGCAGGTCGTGGACGCCGCGCTGTACGTCGATGTCCGTGGGAGGGGTGTCCACGAGCCACGGCGTGCCGTCGTGGCCGAGGGTCATCAATGCAAGGAAGGCCAGGGCGCCGCTGCGAGCGCAGGAGACCTTGCCCTGCTGCCAGCTCACGACTTCACCGGCCAGTCGCAGGGCGACGGTGGGGTGAAGGACCAGAGAGTCGAAGGCAGCCTGGACTTGGCCGATTACGGTGCCCCCGGTGTTCTTGTGCGCGACCCGGCGCAGGCGCACCATTGCCCGCTTGGCCAGAGAAGTGGCGACGGAGGAGTCCTCCAGGACGCGTCGGCACAGTGTAATCACCGCGGGCGCGTAACTCTCCTTCTCCGCCCATCCGTACAGCGCCTCCCACGCCAGGCGTCCCACGTGTTCGTTATGCACGGCACGTTCCATGACTGCACCAAGCACCTTGGGATGACTGCTGCCGACCAGGCCGCCCAGTGTCGTGAGGTAGTCCACCGATCCGTGCCGCACGGTGAGCTCGGCCAACGCAGCCACTGCGTTGTCTTCCGGATCGGCGCTTTGAGCCGTCCCGACGAGCCAGGTCAGCAAGGGTTCACGCATGACGTCGTAGTTGTCCCAGACATACTCCAGCACGGCGCGTCCATAAGCAGGCCGGTCGAAGACCACGGTGTCCTGCAGGTCGACTTCACCCCCGACATCCTGGATGCGCCGGCGCATTCCCCGTCCGGCCAGCGAACTGAGGGGCGGTGAGAATTTTGCTGCTGCGCCGGGAGCGTCGGGGGCGTCGCCGATGGCTTTCAGCAGAGCGGCCGCACTGCGCGCGACGACGGGCATGGGTGCCGTCTGCTGCACAGCTAGGGCCAGCAGCAGACAGCGGTCCTCCACGGTGAGTGAGGGGTTGTCGTGGGCGTACAGGCTGTTCATCTCGCCGAACCGGCCGTCGAGTTCGCCGCGCCAGTCGGTCAGAGCCGCGATGATGCGTTCTTCCAGCGTGGCCGGGGTTCCGCCATCGGAGACTGCCCGCACTCGCGACTGCTGGGAACCGACGTGGATATGTTCCTTCCAAGCCGTCACGGCGGAGTAGGCGGCCCGTACGGCGGCCACCGCCGTCAGTCCGCGCAAGGAAGCCGTGGCCTTGGGGAAGGAGCGAAGCGATGTGACCAGCTGTCCGTAGCCGTTGGCGTCCAGATGCGCCTCTACGACTTCCTGGGCATCGGGAGCCTCGTGCAGACGAACCACTTGGATGCCGTCGCGATCGCTGAGACGGTGATCCTTCCACAGGTCCTGTGCCACGGTCAGCGCCAGATAGGAACCGCAACCCCGGAGGTGGGCGGCGTGTTCCGACAGCGCGTCGAGGAAGTCGGCCGATACCTGATCTTTCTCCGGGTGCTTGAGGTCAAGCTGGTAGGCGTGCGCGATCTCCAGCGGCAGGCGTCCTTTGCTGGGGGTCTTCCAGTCTGCGTCCAACTTGACCAGGGTGGCGTCGTGAGCAGTGTGCTCGGCCAGAAGCCGCAGTGCGAGGGTTGTCGAGCCGTATGAGCGGGGCGCGACGATGATGATCACGGGCTGGTGGGGGCGGCTGGTGGCGGGATTGACGATCTGCTCCCAGATCGTGTTCCAGTGCGCGCTGCGAACGAACGGCTGATCGAGCAGTCGCTCGCGACTTTGCTCGACGCCCTCCAGTAAGTCCTGCTTTCGGGTCTCAAGGATCAGCTGTTTGATGTGGTGGGCGACGACATCGGGGTTCCCATACACGTGTGTCGCCCGGTCCTGCGTTTCATGCACGCGATGCGCGGGCGAGGCGGCATCCGGTGGTAGGGGAGCGAGGGAAGGAGATGGGGCGTCAGGGGTCGCGTCCCGTCGGTCGGGAGCGCCGGATCCGGGGCGCAAGCGATGCAGCCAGCCGCCGGAGCCGTTGGAGTGGTTCTCGGTAGCTTCGCTGGTCGGTTGGATGGGGTCGAACGGCACGTCAGACATACGAGTGCTCCAGGGTGAGTGTGGGAAGAGTGGGAGGGCGGAAGGCCAGGCGACTCACCGCTGGCGGCGATCGATTCGCAGGGTGTCGATGCTGTTGGCGATCGTGGCGTCGCTGACCTGACCGTGGAACTGGAACGTGCCGCCGCTGCCGGAAACCGGTGTCACTGACGCGTCGCTCGGCTGCGCGGTGGAGGAGGGAGCAGCGGCCGGTGATGCGGCGTCCGTGACGTAGGGGCGTACGGCCGGCCCGGTCAGGCCCGGCACATGAATCCGGCAAGGCTGCTCGAAGCCGGGCTTGTCGCTGACGCGGGCAACCGCCTCAAGGAAGTGGTGTGGGCCCAGATCCTGCGTGCGGCCCGCGTGCACGGTGCGCTGGTAGACGATCTCGGAGAGCGCGGCAGCAAGGAAGCCGCCACTGTCCTTCGCGGCGGACAGCGCCTGGCGGTTCGCCTGGCTGTCGAGCAGCCGGGTGGTGTCATTGATGGCGTCACCGCGGTGGTCGGGCAGGGACAGCGGGCCGACGTGCACACTGGCCCGCAGCCGCAGGACGGGACTACTGGCCAGCCGCTGCCGCTCGTAGCGCACCAGAGCCGCATCGAGCCGGCCGAGCAGCGGGTCCACGAGACGTGCCAGCACCGAGGGCGGGAACAGCAGGATCGCCCCGTCGCCACTGTCCTTGTAGCCGCCGGGGAGTTCCTGTGGGTCGGGCAGCTGACATTCGGCGAGCACAGTCGCCACGATGTCGTCCACGTCGCACCGGGCGGCGGCCATCTTCGCCTCGGGGATCTGGCTGTACTTCTCCATGTCGATCGCCACAAGGGCGAGTTCGGCGGGCACATCCAGGGGCTCTGCGTGCAGCGGCGCATCCATTGAGCACCGTCCTTTCAGCACAGGCGGTCAGGGAAGTGCCCATGCTGATCGGGCGGGACGGCCGCCGCTGCCCAGTAGTGGGCACGCCTGAAGTGCGGCCCGTCACGCCTGCGTACGCGCGTGCAACTGAATCGAATGGATGTCGCGAACGAGGAGCCCACCGCTGGAGGTGGTGCGGACCCAGTCCTGCTCACGCCAGGGCTTGAGCGCGTTGACCACCGCGTTGCGGGAAGCGCCAATCATCTGAGACAGCTCCGTCTGGGTCAGACGCACGGCAAGATCCGAAGCCGAAGCGGATGCGGCCTCGACCAGCCGCGACAGAGCCGATGCCAGACGCAGCGGCACAGACGCAGTGGCCAGTTCGAGCCGCACGGCCTCGGATTCCCTGACTCGGGCGATGGCATGGCGCAGGAGCGGGGCCAGCAGATCATGCTCCTCAACGAACGTGAGGAAAGCGGCAGCCGGGATGATGCGGATCTGACAGGACTCGGCGGCGATGACCGTGGCCGTGCGAGGCTGGGAGTCCAACACGGCCAGTTCACCGAGTAACTCACCGGCGCCGCGCACGGCAAGAAGCGTCCTTTCTCCGCAGACCCCGGCCAGGGTGATCAGCGTTGACCCGGACTCCAGCACGATCACGTGAGTTGCTGGATCTCCCTGCCGGAGCAGCACACTCCGAGCCGGCCTGACGCGCTGCGGTGCGAGCGCCTTCAGGCGTGCCCATAACTTGTCGCCGATCACCGTGGCATGCGGCTGATACACGCGTCCCCCTGCTATGCGGCCCAAACACACTTAGGTGATCGTCTCAACTAACCAGAATGTTGCTCAATAGACACATTCCAGCCATCAGGAGTGCTGCTAGGGCAAAGTCGACGGCCAGGCGGGCCGCTCGCAGCTTCCTGTCCGCCAGCCAGGCCAGCACTTGTAGTCGGCGGCCCTCGACATGCCGTTCAAGCTCCCCACGAGCAGTCGTACTCACACCGGCCCGGTCGTGTACGAGTGCCTCGCCCATCAATTCGGTATGCAGCCCCGCCCTTGGGACCACGGGCCGCAGCGCGAGCAGCGCAGCCCCTATCGCGGCCATCAGCAACAGACACATCAGGACAAGGGAAAACACCGCGATGGGGGGCATGCCGTGTGCACTCGACAGCACGGCAACCCCTGCAGCCAGCAGGCCACCGGCTATTCCGCACAACGCCGTTGCTTTTGTATCGGCCCTCTGCACCTCGACGAAGGCGCGTTCAGCGTGCCCTTTCAGCCGGTCCATCTCCGTCGGAATACTGCCTGGCTCGCGCATGTCGTCCCACACCCCTCCGCGGCCGTCGCCTGCTTGTCGTGGCAGTTGCCAGCCTGCTCTCAGCTGACGAGGATTGATGCCAACCGCAGGGCATGAGGAGGGGTAGGTTCCTCACTCCATGGCCTTCCGTGGGGCGTAGTCACGGGGATGTGGGTCGACGTCGGCGGGGCGGCGCCAGCGCCTACCGCTGGCTGAGCCTCGTTGGGCGGAGGCCAGCTCATGCCTCGGCCGTGACGCTCGTTTGACGCTCCGGGCGTCCGTGGGGTCCTTCGGCGGGGCTACAAATGGCGGCTGACCTGCGAATACGTCAGGTCCTCCCCCTTCTGACGTCTTTCCGATGACGCACCACGTTGAGTGTGTCGCGATCCTTGAGCCTGCGGCAAAGGGCTCCTGACCTGCGGGTTCGGGCGATGTGCGTGTCCCAGTCGATCAGGAGGCTCATCACGGGGAACAACAGGGCGCAGCTCAGGGCGAGCCGGGCGCTGCCACGCCAGTGGCGGTCGCCGGCCGGGTCCGCCGGCCCGCTGTGTCGCATGTCCCCGACGCTAGGTGGCCGTACGACGTCCGACGACTGCTGACGGAATCCTGATGCCGTACGGGTCGATCCTGACGGAATCCCTACGCGCTCCCTCGTTTCAGCCGGTGTGCACGCGCGGGCGGCGGGAGCGGTCCGGCTCCGCCTCGCGGAGCACCTCGCGGGTGACCGGGGCGACCTCGCCCTGGCCGAAGAGGAAGAAGCGCAGGAAGTTGGCGAAGGGATTGCCCTCGGTCCACTCGAAGTAGATGTGCGGGATACAGCCGGTCGTGTCGCGGACGTGCAGGAGCAGGGCGGCCAGGGCGTTGGGGACGGAGGAGGACTCCAGGGTCAGGACGCGGTAGCGGTTGTGCATGACCTCGCCGCGGACCCGTAGTCCCGCCTCGAACTCGGAGGGGTCGGTGACCGTCACCTCGAGGAAGACGAAGTCCTCCTGCTCGGGCAGGTCGTTGTCGTTGCGGATCTGCTCGATCTTGTCGCGGTATTCGGCCTTGTCCCGCTGGTCGGGCTCGTTGGCGATGAACCGGATCTTGCGGCTGGCTATGTCCCTGACGAATCGTTCCGCCATGGGGTCGAGCGTCACGCTGGTCACGCGGAGCTCGAAGGCGCGCGTCAGCCGCGAAAGGAGGGAGATGAGGATGATGGCGGCGATGAAGCAGGCGCCGATCTTCACACCGTCGGGGCGCTCGACGACGTTCACGATGGTCGTGTAGAGGAACACCACCGAGATGACCGCGAAGGCGATGAACCAGTTCCGTTGCCTCGCCTTGTGGGCGGCGATGGTCACGGCGATCGCGGCGGAGCTGATCAGTACCAGGACGCCGGTGGCATAGGCGCCGCCCTGGGCGTCGACGTCGGCGTCGAAGATCCAGGTGACCAGGAAGCCCACTAGGGTGAAGACGATGACCATCGGACGGACCGCGCGTGCCCAGTGCGGCGCCATGCCGTAGCGGGGCAGATAGCGCGGCATCAGGTTGAGCAGGCCGGCCATGGCGGAGGCGCCGGCGAACCACAGGATGGCGATCGTCGAGACGTCGTAGACCGTGCCGAAGGCGTTCCCGAGGTAGTCGTGCGCGAGGTAGGCGAGCGCGCGGCCGTTGGCCTGGCCGCCCTCCTCGAACTCCTTCTCCGGGATCAGCAGGGTGGTGATGAAGCTGGTGGTGATCAGGAAGCAGCTCATGATGACTGCCGCGGCGGTCAGCAGCTTCTTGGTGTCCCGGATCCGGCCCTTGGGGCTCTCCTCCGTATCGCCCGGGTCGCCCTTGACGTGCGGCATCACGGCGACGCCGGTTTCGAAGCCGGAGAGGCCGAGCGCGAGCTTGGGGAAGATGATCAGTGCTACGCCGATCATGACGAAGACGTTGCCGTGCTCCGCGGTCAGGGCATTTGACCAGTCGGTGACGACGTGTGGCTCGGTGAGCACATGCCACAGCCCCGTCACCACCACCACGACGTTGAGCGCGAGGTAGACGCCCACCAGGGCGACGGCGACCCCGATCGCCTCCAGGAAGCCCTTGAGGAACACCGCGCCCAGCAGCGCGATGAGGATCAGGGTGATCAGCAGTTGCTTGTCGTGCAGAGGGTCCGCCAAATGGGGGTTCTCCACCAGGTGGGTGGAGGCGTCGGCGGCCGAGAGCGTGATGGTGATCAGGAAGTCGGTGGCGGCGAAGCCCAGCAGCGTCAGGACGAACAGCTTGCCCTTCCAGAACGACAGCAGCCGCTCCAGCATCGCGATCGAGCCCTCGCCGTGCGGGCTCTCCTCGGCCACGCGGCGATAGACCGGCAGGGCGCCGACCAGGGTGACTATCACCAGGACGATGGTCGCGATCGGCGACAGCAGGCCGGCGGCGAGTGCGGCGATGCCCGGCTGATAGCCGAGGGTGGAGAAGTAGTCCACACCGGTCAGGCACATGACCCGGTACCACGGCTGGCCCTTGTGGGCGGGCTCCGGCTCGGCGTGGGGCCCGGTGTGGCCGCCCGCCTTGCCCATGTCGGCCAGGCCCTCCAGCATCCAGGCGCGCAGGCGGTGCGGTGGGCGTTCGGTTGTGGCCATCGGCGTGCTCCTGTGCGTGAATCGGCGTGGGGTTCCGGCCATCACGCGGACGGCGGCTCCAGCGTAAGCACGGAGTGACGCATGGGCCCATGGATGAGTCCTCCGGACGCGTCAAGGCTGCGTTAAGACCCGGTGTGTGCACGCCGGCACCGCAACAAGAGGGCAGGTCAAGTCTTTCAGGCGTCAACTCGCCCCGCAGCCGCAGGAGATCCGCGGGGTCAGCGCCGGACACCCAGCGTGATGTCGCACGACGTTTCCTTGCCGCCCCGCAGGAAGGTCACGCGAAGCTGCAGGCTGCCGGCGTCCGGGTGCAGGGACGGCTGCGCGGTGAGGCTGCCGTCGGTGTGGCTGCCGTCAGGGTGAGTGCCGTAGGCGCCGCCGCGGTCGTCGTACTCGTTGCCCAGGTCGTCCACGGCCTCCAGGACCGGGAGTACGGGCGACTCGTCGCCGGACTCGGGCAGCGGCGGCGTGATCCGGTAGTGGAGCGTGAAGGAGTCGTCCCCGCGCTTCAGCCGGGTGATCGTGAGCTCGTGGCTGCCGCCGAGGATCGGCAGGGTGTGGAGCGGGGGCTTCCTGGGCACGGGGTCTCCTTCTTTCATGTGCGGACCGAGCAGTTCCAGCTGGGCGTGCGGTCGCGGGCGGCGATGTCCTCGCACAGGGCGTTCACGCAAGCCAGGGCGAGGCGGTGGCGTCGGTGGTCCGGGACGGTGAAGACGGCCACGTCCTCGTGGCGGTTGCCCCGGAAGTAGGTGCAGGCGACGGCCAGCACGCGGCCCTTGCGGCTCAGCGCCGCCCAGCCGTGTCCCGAGGAGGCGAGACCGAGCGGTCCGCCCCAGCTTGCCGAGAGCCACGCGGTGTCGGGGCCGAGTGCCTGGAGGGCGTCGGTGTCGGCCCCACGCGGCGGAGCCGCATATCGATGCTGCCAGCCGGCGCAGGGTGATGCCGAATGGGACGGTGGCCGGCTGTGGTTCGGCCTGCCGGGTCCAGACCATGCGCCTCCATGGCGTGAGCCGTTCGAAGGCGGCGCCGAGCGCGGGCAGGAAGCGCTCGGGGGCGTCGATCCGGCTGCTTGCCAGGGGTGCGAGCGCCTCCGGAGTGAGGACGTCCGGGGTGCCGCGCAGCACGACGTGGCCGGCGCAGGACGCGGCGACGACGCGCGGCTGGACGGCGCGGTCGGCCCAGCAGCAGCCGACGCCGGTGGCCATGACGTGCTCGGCGATGCTGGCGGGCCCGGGGGTGCCCGCCGGGAACCAGCGGGTGAGGGCGGGCAGATGGTCGGGGGAGAGCTCAAGCATGGACGCCTCGCAGACGGGGGACGGGGGACGGAGGACGGAGGACGGGGAAGGGCGGGCGAACGGGAGCGCGTTCCCTCCTCGTCGCCCGCCCTGGATGCTGGGCTTAGCGCTGACCGGCCTTGCTTCCGTGGTTCGACTTCTTCTTGCGGCGGGCCTTCTTCTTGCGGGCTCGCTTCGACATGTACGTCAACTCCCGTGCTGTTGTGTGACGTTCAAGTGGTGCGGCGGTCGACGAGCAGGTCGGCGAGCTTGTTGAGGCGCTTGACCGTGCGGTCCTCCGTGGCGGCCGGTGCCGGGTCGACGCGCTCGTCGCAGTCGTAGTAGGCGCCGTTGACGATCTCGGCGGCCGGGTCGCAGAGCCGGACCACGTGTGCGGCGCCCTCGGCGGGCGTGACGCCCTCGTGGGCGTACAGAGGGAGCAGCGCGGTGTCGCAGACGCCGGGGTGCACGGAGACCGCGGTGACGCGCGGGTCGGCTGCGAAGACCGTCAATGCCAGCTGGGACTGGGCGTAAGCGGCGAGCCGGGAGTAGCGGCGGGCGCGGTTGGGGTCGGACCACTGGATCGACGCCGTGCGGTGCAGCGACGACGACACGTTGACGACGCGGCCGCCCGGCTCGGTGGTGAGCGCAGGTTCCAGCAGGCAGGTCAGCAGGTAGTGGGCGAGGAAGTTGACCTGGAAGGCGATCTCGTTGCCGTCGGCGGTGACGGTGTGCCGCTCGGGCGCGGCCATGCCCGCGTTGTTGACGAGGACGTCCAGATGCGGGTGCTCGGCGACGACCTTGTGGGCGAGGGCCTCGACCTCGTCGAGGCGGGCGAAGTCGGCGGCGTACGTGCACAGGCGGTCCGCGTCGCTGCCCGCCGTGGCGACGAGGGCGTCGGCGGCCGCGCGGGACTCCTCGGCGGTACGGCCGTGCAGCAGCACAGTGGCGCCGCGCTCGGCGAGCTGCCGGGCGGTCTCGTAGCCGATGCCGGCGGTGGCGCCGGTGACCAGGACGGTGCGGCCGGACAAGGAGGAAAGGCTTGAGTCGGACATGATCCAATCCGGGGTTGCGGGCACGCCTGCACGGCCCGGCGAGGGCGGTGGGCGGGCGATGGGGAAGGAAGACCGAGGGGCGCCGCAGCCGATCACGGCGCCCACGAATCACGGATAGCGGCGTCGGCGGGACGCGGCGTCGGCGGTACGCGGGCGCTTCCGGTCAGCGCGGCTCACGACGCGACGGCCGAGCGGGACTCGGCGGTCGGTCGAAGAGGAGCCAGGCGCTGTTCACGAGGTCCATGGAAGCCGTACCGCACAGGCGGGGCAAGCCGAAGTCCCGTTCTCTGACGGGGCTCTGACGTGCACATACGGGTCCTTGACGGGCGAGCCACGCGGAGGGACGGGGCTCAGCCGAGGCCGGGCACCCCGGAGATCAGCAAGTCGATCAGTTTGATGCCCACGAAGGGCAGGACAAGACCGCCGAGGCCGTACAGCAGCAGGTTCCGCCGCAGCAGGTCGTGTGCGGAGGACGGGACGTAGCGCACACCGCGCAGGGCGAGCGGGATCAGGGCGACGATGATCAGCGCGTTGAAGATGATCGCGGAGGTGATCGCCGAGGTCGGGCTGTGCAGGCCCATGACGTTCAGGGCCTCCAGGCCCGGGTACGCGCCCGTGAACATCGCCGGGATGATGGCGAAGTACTTCGCCACGTCGTTGGTGATGGAGAACGTGGTCAAAGCACCGCGCGTGATGAGGAGTTGCTTGCCGATCTCGACGATCTCGATGAGCTTGGTCGGGTTGGAGTCGAGGTCGACCATGTTGCCGGCCTCCTTGGCGGCCGACGTGCCGGTGTTCATGGCCACGCCGACATCCGCCTGGGCGAGAGCCGGGGCGTCGTTCGTACCGTCACCGGTCATCGCGACCAGCTTCCCGCCCTCCTGCTCCCGCTTGATCAGCGCGAGCTTGTCTTCCGGCGTCGCCTCGGCCAAGTAGTCGTCCACGCCCGCCTCCTGGGCGATGGCGCGGGCGGTGAGCGGGTTGTCGCCGGTGATCATCACGGTGCGGATGCCCATGCGGCGCAGTTCGGCGAAGCGTTCGCGGATGCCGTCCTTGACGACGTCCTTGAGGTGGATCAGGCCGAGCACCCTGGGGCCGTGCCAGTCGTGCACGGCCACCAGCAGGGGCGTACCGCCTCCGGCGGCCACTGCGTCGGCGTACAGCCTTGCCTCGGGTGGCACTTGGCCGCCGTACATCGCCACCCACTCGATGACCTGCTGGGCGGCACCCTTGCGGATGGCACACACCGCGCCGCCCGACCAGCGCAGGTCGACCCCGCTCATCCGGGTCTGCGCGCTGAACGGCACCCACCGGGCGTTCGCCAACTCGCCCTCGGCGGGTGCCCGCAGCCCGTATCGCTGCTTGGCCAGAACCACTACGGAGCGGCCTTCGGGTGTCTCGTCGGCCAGGGAGGAGAGCTGGGCGGCGTCCGCGAGCTGCCGTTCGTCGATGCCGGGCAGGGGAACGAAGGCGGCGGCCTCGCGGTTGCCGAGGGTGATGGTGCCGGTCTTGTCCAGCAGCAGGGTGTTGACGTCACCCGCCGCCTCAACTGCTCGGCCGGACATGGCCAGCACGTTGTGCTGCACCAGGCGGTCCATGCCGGCGATGCCGATCGCGGAGAGCAGGGCGCCGATCGTGGTCGGGATGAGTGTGACGAGGAGGGCGACCAGCACGGTCGTGGACTGGGCCGCGTCCGCGTACCTGGCCATCGGCTGGAGTGTGACCACGATCAGGGTGAAGATGATGGTCAGTGCCGCCAGCAGGATGTTCAGGGCGATCTCGTTCGGGGTCTTCTGCCGGGAGGCGCCCTCGACCAGGGCGATCATGCGGTCCAGGAAGCTGTGTCCGGGGCGGGCGCTGACCCGTACGACGATCCGGTCGGACAGCACCGTCGTACCGCCCGTGACCCCGCTGCGGTCGCCGCCCGCCTCCCGGATGACGGGCGCCGACTCGCCGGTGACCGCCGACTCGTCCACCGCGGCCACGCCGTCGATGACATCGCCGTCCGCCGGGATCATCTCGCCCGCCTCGACGAGTACGACGTCCAGCGGCTTCAGGTCGGTGGCGACGACGGCCTCCGAGCGGGCGGTGCGGGCATTGGTACCCCAGCGCCAGTCCAGCAGGCGCAGCGCCACCGTGTCCGTACGGGCTCTGCGTAGCGACTCGGCCTGCGCCTTGCCGCGGCCCTCGGCGACGGCCTCGGCCAGGTTGGCGAAGACGACCGTCAGCCACAGCCAGGCGCTGATGACCCAGGTGAAGACCGCGGGGTGCAGCAGCGCCGACAGCGTGGTGAGGACCGCCCCGACGGAGACGACGAACAGCACCGGGTTCTTCACCAGTACGCGCGGGTGGAGCTTGCGCACTGCCTCGGGGAAGGAGCGGACGAGTTGAGCCGGTTCGAACAGCCCGCTCGGGGCGCGGCGCCTCACCGTGCGTTCCGGTCCGTTCCGGGCTCCGCGCTCGGGGCGTGCCGGTGGGGCCTGGTCGGGGGCAGCGGGAAGCATGGACACCTTCGTGTCTCGGTTCGGTCAGGGACAGCGGTCACGGTCCGTGCGGTGCCGGGGCCCCGGCACCGCACGGCGGGCGCACGGACGTCGGCGTGGGACGACGAAGAGACGTCGTCGTGCGCGGGTGCACGCCCTTTCGGGCGCGCACCAGACCGCCTTCGCACCGCTCCGGGGCCATGACTCCGGACCCGGGGAGGCCGCTGACACGCGCGGCCCCGGTTGGCGGCCGAGAGGGAATCTAGCCCTGATCCCGGTGCCGCCGACGCGCTCAGCAGGAAATTTGCGGTACTCATACGGCCCGGGCGCCGGAGCCGTCAAAGTGTCGTCAAGCAGGGCTGGGCAGCCGTCAGGGATCCATCAACGGGGGCCTCATGCGGCCCGGTCCGGCCGCAGACTGGGCGGCAACGGGGACGGGCGACCGTCCGTGGCGTGACGTCGGAGGGGCCGTGTCCCTCACGACCGGCTCAGCAGGGATCCTCGGATCAGGCAAGCGCACCGCCACGGAGTTACGGCGGTCGCCCCGCCCGGGGACAGCCCGGACCGCGGCGGCGAGGGGACTCAAGGCGGCCGGACCCGGTCCCTGGCTGCTCCCGGGCAGTCAGGCAGCCGAGGGCGCGCGGGCCGCTCCGCGCCGCCGCGACCCGGCATCCACGCCCACGCTGCCGCGCCTGGAGCAGGGTGGCCACATTCCCTCAGGGCATTCCTCAGGCATCCGTCAAACGCGCCTCCTCCAGGTCCAGGTTGCGCTGGATCCGGCGGCGGGTCGTGTCGCTGATGGCGTGGGCGTCGTACAGGCGCTGGAGTTCGGAGGTTTCGACGGCTATCAAGTCGCGCCGGAGCTGACGGTAGACCCGGTCGGCGGACTCGATGGACACGCCGTCGGTGCCGTCGGCGCCGTTGTGTTCGGCGAGGCGGTCGCGGGCGTCGTCGAGGCGGGCGCTCAGGCCGCGGCGGAGCCGGTCGAGGACGACGTCCGGTACGACCTCCAACTCGGCGAGCTCTTCCAGGCGGGCGAGCCCGGCGTGGGCGAGATGGGAGCGGGCCTCGGCCTCCTCGCGTGCGGTGTGGGCGGGCTCCAGGGCGATGCCGGAGCGGCGGACGACCGGGGACAGAGTGAAGCCCTGCACGACGAGGGTGACGACCACGACCGAGGTGGTCAGCACCAGGACCAGTGGCCGGTCGGCGAGGGGAGCGCCGTTCTTCATGACCTCCGGGATGGACAGGGCGGCGGCCAGCGGCATGACCCCTCGGGTGCCCGCCCAGGTCAGCACCATCGGCACCCGCCAGTTCACCCGGCCGATCCCACCCTTGCGCTGCACGACCGCGGACAGGGGTGCGAGCCACAGCAGGCGTACGGCGATGAGCGTGGCCGCAACGGCGAGTGCGTACAGCGGCCAGGCCCGGTCGCCGTCGGCCAGGGCACGGACCTGGGCAGGGAGGGCCAGCCCTATGAGGCTGAACACCACGCTCTCCAGAAGGAACACCACCGTGCCGTAGACGGCGTGCAGTTGGAGGCGTATGCGGGCGTTCGTCAGCCGGTCGCCCCGGCCGCCGAGGACCACGCCGGCCACCACGCAGGACGTCACTCCGGAGGTGTGCGCGACCTCCGCCAACAGGTAGGCGGCGTACGGGGTGACCAGGGCGATCACAGTCTCCAGCACCGGGTCCTCGGTACGGCGCCGGATCAGCATGATCACTCCGGCCACCGCCGCCCCGATCACGGTGCCGCCGCCCGCGAGCACCAGGAACTCTCCTGCCGCCGCACCCCAGTTCGCGGCGGCGGAGGCCACGGCGATGCCCGCCGCCACCCGCACCAGCACCAGGGAGGTCGCGTCGTTGAACAGGCTCTCCGCCTGGACCAGGACCTGCACCCGGGGCGGCAGGGCCAGCCGTCGGCCGAGCGCGGTGACCGCCACGGGGTCGGTGCTGGCCAGGACCGCGCCCAGCACGAACGCCATCTGCCACGACAGCGGCGTCACCAGCGCCGCCACCGCACCGACGGCGGCAGCCGAGGCGAGCACCAGCCCTATGGCGAGGATCCCGACCGGCTTCCACACCGCCCGCAGTTCCCGCCAGGGCATGTCCTCCGCACTCGCGTACAGCAGCGGCGGCAGGACCACGAGCCCGATGATCTCGGGGCTGATCTCGATCTGGGGAGTGCCCGGCAGCAGGGCCACGGCCAGACCGGCGACCACCAGCAGGGAGGGGGCGGGAATGCGCCATCGGCGCGCGAAGGTGGCGACCACCGTGGCCAGGACCCACACCCGCCCTCACCCTGTCGGGCCCAGGTCACGTCAAAACAGCGTCAAGGTCCCCGGGAGCGGCGCCAAGGAACCGCTAACAACCGCACCGTCCGATCCGTGAAAGGGCTTCCTTGGGAGGAGAAACCCTTCTGCGAAAACGAGTTGGACCAGTGAGCGGAGCGCGTCGGCAGCGATGAGTGACGTACGGCCCGGACGGCTGAAGGTCTACCTCGGGGCGGCTCCGGGGGTCGGCAAGACCTACCGGATGCTCGACGAGGGGCGGCGCCGCGCCTCGCGCGGGGCGGATGTGGTGGTGGGGTTCGCGGAGTGTCACGGACGCCCGCGCACGGAGGCGATGCTCGACGGTCTGGAGACCGTCCCCCGCGCTTCCTGCACCTACCGCGGCGGACGGTTCGAGGAGATGGACCTCGCCGCGGTCCTCGCGCGCCGCCCGCAGGTCGTGATCGTCGACGAGATCGCCCACAGCAACGTCCCCGGCGACGGCCGCAACGCCAAGCGCTGGCAGGACATCGAGGTGCTGCTCGCCGCCGGCATCGACGTGATCACCGCACTGAACATCCAGCACCTGGAATCCCTCAACGATGTGGTCGAGAAGATCACCGGTGTGCCCCAGCACGAGACGGTGCCGGACGAGGTCGTTCGCCGCGCCTGGCAGATCGAGCTGGTGGACATGGAGCCCGAGGGGCTGCGCCGGCGGATGGCGCACGGCAACATCTACGCCCCGGAGAAGGTCGACGCGGCCCTCGCCAACTACTTCCGGCCGGGCAACCTCACCGCGCTGCGGCAGTTGGCGCTGCTGTGGGTGGCCGACCGGGTCGACGAGGCGCTCCAGGAGTACCGCTCGCAGCACGGTATCGGCCGGGTGTGGGAGACCCGGGAGCGGGTGGTCGTCGCGCTGACCGGCGGCCCGGAGGGCGACACGCTGATCCGGCGGGCCGCCCGTATCGCCGACCGGTCGGCGGGCGGTGATCTGCTGGCCGTGCACGTGGCGCGGAGCGACGGTCTCGCCGCCGGTGTCTCGCACGCCTCGCTCGCCCGGCAGCGCAGGCTCGTGGAAGACCTCGGCGGCAGCTATCACTCGGTGGTCGGCGACGACGTGGCGGGCGCGCTGGTGGAGTTCGCCCGTGCCGAGAACGCCACGCAGCTGGTGCTGGGCACGAGCCGTCGCGGCCGGCTGTCACGGTTCCTGACCGGGCTCGGGACGGGGGAGACCGTGACGGCGCTGTCCGGTGACATCGACGTCCACCGGGTCACCCATGAGCGGGCCGGGCGCGGCACGCTGCTGCCGTCGAGGCGGCGCACGCTGTCGACGGCCCGGCTGATCGCCGGTCCGGTGGCCGGGCTGGTGCTGCCGGTCCTCCTCACGATCGCCCTCGCCCAGCTGCGGGGCACGCTGAACCTGACCAGCGAGGCGTTGCTGTTCCTGCTCGCCGTGGTGGGCGTGGCCTGTATAGGCGGGGTCGTCTCGGCGGTGATCGCGTCGGTGACGGCGTCCGTGTTGCTCCACTACTGGTTCATCCCGCCGATCGGCCAGTTCACGCTGGAGGATCCGAACGCCCTGCTGGCACTGGCGGTGTTCGCGGTCGTGGCGGCCACCGTGGCAGCGGTCGTGGACCGGTCCCTGCGCCTGTCGCGCCGTTCCGCCCGCGCGACGGCCGAGGCGGAGACCATGACGTCCCTCGCTGGCAGCATCGTGCGGGGCGAGGCCACCATCCCGGCTCTGCTGGAGCGGACGCGCGAGACCTTCGGCATGGAGTCGGCGGACCTGGTGGACGAGCCACCCGATACGGCTGGCGTGACGGCAGTTCCCGCAGGTCCCGGCGCCTATCTCGCGCTGTGGGGCCGCACCTTGTCGTCGTCCGAGCGACGGGTGTTGGCCGCGTTCGCCGCACATGTGGGCTCGGCGGTCGAGCGGGCCCGGCTCGCCGAGGCCGCGGCCGAGGTCGAGCCGGTGAAGGCCGCCGACCGCCTGCGCACGGCGCTGCTGCGGGCCGTCGGCCACGACCTGCGCACCCCCCTCGCCGCCGGGTGGGCCGCCGTCACCTCCCTGCGCAGCCGGGACGTCGCCTTCTCCGACGAGGACCGGGACGAACTCCTCGCCACGGCCGACGAGTCCATGGCCAAGCTGAACCGCCTGGTGGAGAACCTCCTCGATCTCAGCCGCCTGGAGGCGGGCGCACTCACTCTGAACCTGCGGGCCACCTCCCTGGAGGAGGTGCTGCCCATGGCGCTGGCGGACGTCCCAGGGGTGGACGTGGCGGACATGGAAGCGATCCCGGCAGTGCTGGCCGACCCGCCGCTGCTGGAGCGGGTCATCGCCAACCTGGTCGGCAATGCTGCCCGCCACACACCGCCCGGGAAGAAGGTGCTGGTCGGCGCCAGTGTCCTGGCGGGCCAGGTGGAGTTGCGGATCGTGGACCGGGGGCCTGGTCTGCCCGCCGACGGCCGTGAGCGGCTCTTCGAGCCCTTCCAGCGGCTCGGCGACACCGACAACACCACCGGCCTCGGCCTCGGGCTGGCCCTCGCCCGCGGACTGACCGAGGCCATGAACGGCACCCTCACTCCCGAAGACACTCCTGGCGGCGGCCTCACGATGGTCGTGTCGCTGCCGTTCGCCGGGGAGACCGGGGAGACCGAGGAGACAGAGACCGGGGAGACAGGGGAGCCCGTGGGTGCCGAACTGACCGAGCAGAGCACAGGAGGTGCGTGATGAGCACTGTGACCGGCATCTGGAAGCTGCAACGTACTGGACAAACCCGCGCCACGCCCCGAACCTGGCCGTTGCGGGACCGGCTCGCCCTGGCGGCGGGCCTGGCCGCCCCCTTCCTGGCGGCCCTCGCGCTGGTCTCGTTCCGCACGAGCCTGTCGCACACGAACGCCGCACTCATTCTCGTCGTGGCGGTCGTCGCGGTGGCAGCGCTGGGCAGCCGTACCGCGGGCGCCGTGGGGGCGTTGTCAGCGGCGGCCTGGTACGCCCGCGGCGCAGCCGCAATCTGATACAGCTTCCTGACCAGGCCCTACCAGACATTCGACATCACCGCCTCGGCGGACATCGAAACGGCGGTCCTGCTGCTCGTCGTTGGCCTGATCGTCTCCCAACTGGCGGCCCGTGCCCGCCGCTTGGAGATCATCACGGTCACGGACGCGGCTCACCTGTCCCGCATCCACCGCCGCTTCGAGTACGGCACCCTGCTGGGACAGCCGCCACGCCTGACGAACGACGGCAGCGTGACGGTGGGCAGGCGCTCCTGGGACGTGGACGCCGCCGGTTGGCCGGACGGCGAGATCGAGCTGCGCGCCTATGGCAACGGCCACTACCTCGGCCGCTTCATGCTCACCCCGGGACCGGGACCGGTACCCCCGCTCCAAGCCCGGCTCGTGGCGGTGACGCCGGCCGACCAGACGGGGGCGGCCTTGGACACAGCCGGACCGTTCGGGGAAGGCTGACGCTCACTCGAGGCCGGAGGCTTTGAACACGGCGCGGGCGGTTTCGCTGTCCACGCGCCGGCCGATGCACCGTAACGCGGTCGCGCCGCACAGCAACGAGCCGTCGGTGGCGGCCTTCCGCGCGCCCTTGTCAAGGCGGAGCCACAGCTGCGGGTTGCGCACCAGGACCTCGGAGTCGATCTCGACACGGCCACCCAGGGAATCCCGCAGCAAGAGCCGCTGGGAGACGCCGTCCAGGCAGCGGACCGACACCAACAGATCCGTTCGTACCCGGTGTTCGCGCACCAGTCGACGCGAGGCCAGCCAGTTCCCGCCCGCGGACACTCGCGCTGGATACAGCACGACGAAGAGCAGCCCGGCGAGAGCGAACCACAGTGCGGCGCGCCCCAGGGTGATCCGGCCGGAGCCCCAGTCGACCAGGAGAAGGAGAGCGAGCAGAACGCCGGCGCAGCGGATCGTGCTCCACAGCTCCTGCGTCCACGCGAGGTCGTTCGTCGCCTCACCGGATCCCTCGGGGCCCTCCGCCTGTGCGTCGAGCGGTCCTCCGCATACGTCGTCACGGCGTCCCATGCCGTCGACGCTAGTGAGCCGAGGAACCTGATCGGCACACCTTGATGCGGCTCTGACGGATGTCCAACGGTTCCTTGCCTGATGGCAGTCGCGCACATCACACGCCCATCAAGGTTCCGTCAAGGTCGGCCGGTTGGGCGCGAAGATGCCGCAAGGAACAGTCGGATGCGGCGGGAAACGGACAGAACCTGGGTGCACGCGAACACCGCACGAAGGAGCACCCGTTCCATGTCCGTTCTGACCGCCGAGCCGGATGCCGTCCCCGTCGGCGATGAGCCGCCCGATACCGGTGAACGTCACCGGCTGACCGCCGTCACGGGCCTGGCCGCCCTGTCCCTGGACGCCATGGCGTCGGTGGCGTACGGCCCCGAGGCGATCGTCCTCGTCCTGGCCGCCGCGGGTGCGCACGGCCTGGGCTTCACGCTGCCGGTCACGCTGGCCATCGCGGCTCTGCTGGCGGTGCTGGTCGCCTCGTACCGGCAGGTGATCGCGGCCTTCCCGGACGGCGGCGGGTCCTATGCCGTCGCCAAGACACACCTGGGTGCGCGCACGAGCCTGGTGGCGGCGGCCTCGCTCGTCCTGGACTACGTGCTCAACGTCGCCGTCGCCGTCACGGCCGGTGTGGCCGCGCTGACCTCCGCCTTCCCGGCCCTCTACGCCGACCGGTTGTGGTTGTGCCTGGCCGTGCTCGTGCTGATCACGGCGGTGAACCTGCGGGGCATCGTGGAATCGGCGAAGGCGTTCATCGTGCCGACCGTCGTTTTCGTCGGCTCGATCTTCGTGCTGATCGTCGTCGGGCTGTTCCGGTCCGAGCCGGTGAGTACGGCGACCGCGGCGGGCCACGCCTCCGTGCTCTCCGACAACGCCACCACCGTGGGCGCCCTGCTCCTGCTGAAAGCTTTCGCTTCCGGGTGCTCCGCCCTCACCGGTGTCGAGGCCATCGCCAACGCCGTCCCCTCCTTCCGCGTCCCGCGCGTCAAGCGCGCCCAGCACGCGGAGGTCGCCCTCGGCGCCGTGCTCGGCGTGATGCTGATCGGCCTGTCGGCGCTGATTTCCCGCTTCCATCTCCAGCCGGTCGAGGGCGTCACCGTTCTCGCCCAGCTCGCGGACGCCGCCTTCGGCCACAACTGGGCCTTCTACGTCATCCAGTTCGCGACGATGATCCTGCTGGCCCTGTCCGCGAACACGTCCTTCGGTGGCTTGCCCGTGCTGCTGAAGCTGCTGGCCCGCGACAACTACCTGCCGCACGTCTTCATGCTCAAGGCCGACCGGCAGGTGCACCGGCACGGCGTCCTCGCCCTCGCCGTCGTATCGGCCGCGCTGCTGGTCTTCTCCGGCGGCGACACCAACACCCTCGTGCCGCTCTTCGCCATCGGCGTCTTCGTAGGCTTCACCATCGCCCAGATCGGCATGGTCCGGCACTGGCGGCTCGAAAAGGGCCCCGGCTGGCAGGGCAAGGCGGTGCTCAACGGCTTCGGCGGGCTGCTGACCGGCGTCTCGGCGATCGTCGTCACCGCGACCAAGTTCGAGGAGGGCGCCTGGCTGATCGTGATCGCCCTGCCCCTGCTGGTTGCCGCCTTCGAGACCGTGCGCCGCGCCTACACCCGGATCGGCGAGCGCCTCGGCCTCGGCCGCATACCCGAGGTCCCGCATCGCGACCGCTCGGTCGTGATCGTGCCCGTCTCCTCGATCTCCCGCCTGACCTCCGAGGCGCTGACCGCCGCCGCTTCCTTGGGCGACGAGGTCCGGGCGGTGACCGTTTGCTACCCCGACCCGGAGGACCGGGCCGCGCTGTACGCCCTGGAGTTGGCCTGGGCGGAGTGGGACCCGGGGGTGCCGCTGGTCCGGCTGAACTGCGAGCGGCGCTCGCTGGGCCGTCCCATCGCCGCGTACGTCCGTGAGGTGGCCGCCACCGAGCCGGGCACGCGTGTCACCGTGCTGATCCCGGAGACGGAGCCGGAGCGGCTGTGGCAGCGGCTGCTGCAGAACCAACGGGGCGCGGTCGTCGCGCATGCCGTGCGGCGGGAGACGGACGCGGTGATCTGCCGCCTGCGCTTCCGGCTGCTGTGAGCCAGGTCACCGACCGTTACAGCGTCCTACTCACAGGTATGGATCGGGTGCCGTAAGAGTTCCGTCAAAGCCGTGGGCGCCGCCGTAAGAGAGCCGTCAACGGACGACCTGATCCGGCCACAGAGGCGCTTTCCTCTAATCGTCCGTTTTCACCGAACCTCACTCCAGGAGTTCGCGATGGCCGATCTGGCCTTCGTCGTCGTCACGATCGCGGGTTTCGCGCTCGTGGCTCTCGTCGCCAAGGGGGTGACCAAGCTGTGACTGCCGAGAACATCGTCGGCCTCGTCGTGGCCGTCGCCCTGCTGGGCTATCTCGTCCTCGCCCTGATCTTCCCGGAGAGGTTCTGAGCAGCGATATGGGTCCCGTACTTGCGGGCGTGCTGCAGCTGCTCGCCCTGATCGCGGCGCTGGCGCTCGCCTACGTCCCCCTTGGCAACTACATGGCCAAGGTCTACTCCTCCGACAAGCACTGGCGCGTCGAGAAGTGGATCTACAAGGGCATCGGTGCCAACCCCGACACGGAGATGCGCTGGCCCGCGTACCTGCGCGGCGTCCTCGCCTTCTCCGCCGTCGGAGTCCTCTTCCTCTACGCCCTCCAGCGACTCCAGGGTGTCCTGCCGGGCTCGCTCGGCTTCTCCTCGATCGACCCGGACCAGGCGTTCAACACCGCCGTGTCGTTCGTGACGAACACCAACTGGCAGTCGTACTACGGCGAGCAGGCCATGGGCCATGTCGTGCAGACCGCCGGTCTGGCCGTGCAGAACTTCGTCTCCGCGGCCGTCGGCATCGCCGTCGCGGTCGCTCTCGTACGAGGCTTCGCCCGGTCCCGCACCGGTGAACTCGGCAACTTCTGGGCCGACTTGGTGCGTGGTGTCGTACGCATCCTGGTGCCGGTGGCCGCGGTTGCCGCGGTCGTCCTGGTGGCGTGTGGTGCCATTCAGAACTTCTCCGGCATTCACGAGGTCGGTCAGTTCATGGGCGGCTCGCAGCAGTGGAACGGCGGCGCGGTCGCCTCCACCGAGGCCATCAAGGAGCTCGGCACCAACGGCGGCGGCATCTTCAACGCCAACTCCGCCCACCCCTTCGAGAACCCCACCCCGCTCTCGAACCTCTTCGAGATCTTCCTGATCCTCGTCATCCCGTTCGCGCTGACCCGCACCTTCGGCCTCATGGTCGGCTCGGTGAAGCAGGGCTACGCGATCCTCGCGACCATGGCCACCATCTGGCTCGGCTTCACGGCCCTGATGATGTGGACCGAGTTCGCCCACCACGGCCCGGCGTTCGACATCGCAGGCGGCGCGTACGAGGGCAAGGAGGTCCGCTTCGGCGTCGGCGGCTCGTCGATCTTCGCGACGTCGACCACGCTCACCTCGACCGGTGCGGTGAACTCCTTCCACTCCTCCTTCACCGGCCTCGGCGGCGGCATCGCCATGCTCGGCATGATGCTGGGCGAGATCGCGCCCGGCGGTACCGGCTCCGGCCTCTACGGCATGCTGATCATGGCGATCATCGCGGTGTTCATCGCGGGTCTGATGGTCGGCCGTACGCCCGAGTACCTGGGCAAGAAGATCGGCACCCGTGAGATCAAGCTGGCGGCCTGCTACATCCTCATCACCCCGGCGCTGGTACTGATCTTCACCGCGTTCGCGATGGCTCTGCCCACGCCGGGCAACTCGATGACCAACAGCGGGGCGCACGGATTCTCCGAGATCCTCTACGCCTACACGTCGGCCTCGAACAACAACGGCTCGGCCTTCGCCGGTCTGAACGCGGACACGCAGTGGTTCAACAGCACGCTGGGTCTGTGCATGCTGCTGGGCCGTTTCGTGCCGATGGTGTTCGTGCTGGCGCTGGCGGGCTCGCTCGCCGAGCAGAAGCCGGTGCCGGCCACCGCGGGCACGCTGCGCACCGAGAAGCCGCTGTTCACGGGGCTGTTGGTGGGCGCGATCCTGATCATCACGGGTCTGACGTACTTCCCGGCCCTGGCGCTGGGTCCGCTGGCCGAGGGGCTGGCGTCATGAGCACCGACGTAACGAACCAAGAGGACTCGATGTCCACAGCCACTCCGACCCGGGCGCCGCACAGCGACGTACCCACCGGGCACAAGTCCCCCGAGGGCCGTGTAGGAGCGGGCCTCTTCGATCCCAAGCAGCTGGTCAAGTCGCTGCCGGACGCCTTCCGCAAGCTCGATCCGCGGGTGATGGTCAAGTCCCCCGTGATGTTCGTGGTGTTGGTCGGGTCCGTGCTCACGACGGTCTTCTCGTTCAAGGACCCGGGCGACTGGTTCGGCTGGACCATCAGCGCCTGGCTGTGGCTGACGGTGCTCTTCGCCAACCTGGCGGAGGCCGTCGCCGAGGGCCGCGGCAAGGCCCAGGCCGACACGCTGCGCAAGGCCAAGACCGACACGGTGGCACGCCGGCTCGTGGGTGACCGTGAGGAGCAGGTGGCCGGCACCGAGCTGAGGATCGGCGACCTGGTCGTCTGCGAGGCAGGCGACGTCATCCCCGGTGACGGTGACGTCGTCGAGGGCGTGGCGTCGGTCGACGAGTCGGCGATCACCGGGGAGTCGGCCCCGGTCATCCGCGAGTCCGGCGGCGACCGCTCGGCCGTCACCGGCGGCACGAAGGTCCTCTCCGACCGCATCGTCATCAAGATCACGACGAAGCCCGGCGAGACCTTCATCGACCGGATGATCAACCTGGTCGAGGGCGCCGCGCGGCAGAAGACGCCGAACGAGATCGCGCTGAACATCCTGCTCGCCTCGCTGACGATCGTCTTCCTGCTGGCCGTCGCCACCCTGCCGCCGTTCGCGGACTACGCGGGCACGCACCTGACGATGGTCGTGTTGATCGCTCTGCTGGTCTGCCTCATCCCGACCACGATCGGCGCCCTGCTGTCCGCGATCGGCATCGCGGGCATGGACCGGCTGGTGCAGCGCAACGTCCTCGCCATGTCCGGCCGCGCGGTCGAGGCCGCCGGTGATGTCTCCACACTGCTGCTCGACAAGACCGGCACCATCACGCTCGGCAACCGCCAGGCCGCCGAGTTCGTGCCGGTGCGCGGGACGACGGAGGCCGAGGTCGCGGACGCCGCCCAGCTGTCGTCGCTGGCCGACGAGACGCCCGAGGGCCGCTCCATCGTCGTACTGGCGAAGGAGAAGTACGGGCTTCGCGAGCGCCACCAGGGCGAGCTGGTCGGCGCCGAGTGGATCGCCTTCACGGCCCAGACCCGTATGTCGGGTGTGGATGTGGACGGTCGCAAGGTCCGTAAGGGTGCGGCCGGTTCGGTCATCGCCTGGGTCGAGCAGCAGGGTGGCACGGTCGCCGAGGACGCGGACCAGATTGCCAACCGGATCTCCGAGGCGGGTGGCACCCCGCTGCTCGTCGCGGTGGACGACGAGCAGGGCGCCCGTGTCCTGGGTGTCATCCACCTCAAGGACGTCGTCAAGGAGGGGATGCGGGAGCGGTTCGAGGAACTGCGCCGCATGGGCATCAAGACCGTCATGATCACGGGTGACAACCCGCTGACCGCCAAGGCGATCGCCGAGGAGGCGGGCGTCGACGACTTCCTCGCGGAGGCGACTCCCGAGGACAAGATGGCGCTGATCAAGCGGGAGCAGGCGGGCGGCAAGCTGGTCGCGATGACCGGTGACGGCACCAACGACGCCCCGGCGCTCGCGCAGGCGGACGTCGGCGTGGCGATGAACACCGGTACGTCGGCCGCCAAGGAGGCCGGCAACATGGTCGACCTCGACTCGAACCCGACCAAGCTCATCGAGATCGTCGAGATCGGCAAGCAACTCCTCATCACCCGGGGTGCGTTGACGACGTTCTCCATCGCCAACGACGTCGCGAAGTACTTCGCGATCATCCCGGCGCTGTTCGCGGCCGTCTACCCGGGCCTGGACAAGCTCAACATCATGGGCCTGTCCTCGCCGGACTCCGCCATCCTGTCGGCGGTCATCTTCAACGCGCTGATCATCATCGCGCTGGTGCCGCTGTCGCTGAAGGGCGTGCAGTACCGGCCGGTCAGCGCCGACAGGATGCTTCGCCGCAACCTCACCATCTACGGCATCGGCGGGCTGATCGCGCCCTTCATCGGCATCAAGCTCATCGACCTGCTCATCTCCCTCATCCCCGGGCTGTAACTTTTCAAAGGCGTGCTGATCCCCATGAACAACTCCGTTACGAACACCGCCCGGTTGCTCGCGGCGGGCCTGCGCGCCCTCCTCGTGCTGACCCTGGTGACCGGTGTCATCTACCCGCTGGTGATCACCGGCATCGCGCAGGGGCTGTTCAACGACAAGGCGAACGGCTCCGAGATCAAGGCGGACGGCAAGGTCGTCGGCTCGTCCCTGATCGGGCAGTCCTACAACCTGCCGCTGAAGGAGGGTCAGGAGACCCCCGAGCCCGACCTGAAGTGGTTCCAGGGCCGCCCGCAGAACGGCCTCGGCACCAACAGCGTCAACACGCAGTACAAGCTCATCCTGTCGGGCGCGACCAACCGGTCCGGCGACAACGAAGAGCTCATCCAGTGGGTGAAGGATGCCCAGGCCGCCGTCGTGAAGGACAACTCAACCGCCGACTACACGGTCAAGCCGTCCGACGTTCCCGCCGACGCGGTGACGTCCTCCGGTTCCGGCCTCGACCCGAACATCTCGCCCGAGTACGCGGAGATCCAGGTCCACCGGATCGCCGAGAAGAACGGCCTGCCCGTCGCCGAGGTCCAGAAGCTCGTCGACGAGCACACCGAGGGCCGCACGCTCGGCTTCATGGGCGAGCCCCGGGTGAACGTCCTTCAGCTCAACATCGCGCTCAAGGAACTCGTGGCCAAGAGCTGATGGCGTTACGCGATCCCCACGGGAGTCGGCGGCCCCGGAGACATCCCGGACCCGCCGACTCCCGTAGCCATAACGTCGGTTTCCCAACCGGCGTGCACGGCCCGACGTACGACTGGAGAGGCACACACCCATGACCCGGGTGCTCGTGGTGGAGGACGACCCGCAGCTCGTGCGGGCCCTCGTCATCAACTTGCAGGCACGTCACTACGGCGTGGACGCCGCCCCCGACGGGGCCACGGCCCTCCGGCTCGCTGCCGCGCGTCAGCCCGACGTGGTCCTGCTCGACCTCGGCCTGCCCGACATGGACGGCGTCGACATCATCAAGGGCCTGCGGGGCTGGAGCCGCATGCCGATCCTGGTCCTGTCCGCCCGCCAGGCGTCCGACGAGAAGGTCGCCGCGCTCGACGCCGGCGCCGACGACTACATCACCAAGCCGTTCAGCATGAACGAACTGCTGGCCCGCCTGCGGGCCGCCGTCCGCCGCACCGAGGACACCACGGCAGCCCCCGAGACGACGCTGGTCGAGACGGACGACTTCAGCATCGACCTGCTCGCCAAGAAGGTCGTCCGCGGCGGGCGGGACGTGCGGCTCACGCCGACCGAGTGGCACCTGCTGGAGATCCTGGTGACCAACCCGGGTCGGCTGATCACGCAGAAGCACCTCCTCCAGGAGGTCTGGGGTGTTTCGCAGAGCAACAAGACCAACTACCTGCGCGTCTACATGGCCCAGCTGCGCCGCAAACTGGAGACGGACCCCTCCCACCCCCGCTATCTGATCACCGAGCCCGGCATGGGCTACCGCTTCGAAGGCTGACCAAGGGACGACATGGCACGCGGCAAGCTCCGGATCTACCTCGGCGCGGCACCCGGCGTCGGCAAGACCTACGCCATGCTGTCGGAGGCACACCGCCGTATCGAGCGGGGCACCGACTGCGTCGTCGCCTTCGTGGAGCACCACCACCGACCGCGCACCGAGGTGATGCTGCACGGCCTGGAACAGGTGCCGCGCCGGGAGATCGAGTACCGGGGCAGTACGTTCACCGAGATGGACGTGGACGCCGTTCTGCGGCGTGCCCCCGCCGTCGCCCTGGTCGACGAGCTCGCCCACACCAACGTGCCCGGCTCCCGCAACACCAAGCGCTGGCAGGACGTCGAGGAACTGCTCGCCGCCGGCATCGACGTCATCTCCACCGTCAACATCCAGCACCTGGAGTCGCTCGGCGACGTGGTCGAGTCGATCACCGGGGTGCGGCAGCGCGAGACCGTCCCGGACGAGGTCGTACGGCGCGCCGACCAGATCGAGCTGGTCGACATGTCCCCGGAGGCGCTGCGCCGCCGTATGGCCCACGGGAACATCTACAAGTCGGACAAGGTCGACGCGGCCCTCTCCAACTACTTCCGGCCCGGCAACCTCACCGCCCTGCGCGAACTGGCGCTGCTGTGGGTGGCCGACCGGGTCGACGCGTACCTGACTGAATACCGCAACGAGCACCGGGTCTCGACCATCTGGGGCTCACGCGAGCGGATCGTCGTCGGCCTGACCGGCGGCCCCGAGGGCCGCACCCTGATACGGCGGGCCGCGCGGCTCGCCGAGAAGGGCGCGGGCGGCGAGGTGCTCGCCGTCTACATCTCCCGCAGCGATGGCCTCACCGCCGCTTCCCCGAAGGAACTGGCCGTCCAGCGCACGCTGGTCGAGGACCTCGGTGGCACCTTTCACCAGGTCGTCGGCGAGGACATACCGGCCGCTCTGCTCGACTTCTCCCGGGGTGTGAACGCCACCCAGATCGTCCTGGGCGTTTCCCGCCGCAGGAGCTGGCAGTACGTCTTCGGACCCGGGGTCGGCGCCACGGTCGCCCGCGAGTCCGGTCCCGACCTCGACGTCCACCTCATCACGCACGACGAGGTGGGTAAGGGCCGCGGCCTGCCGGTCGCGCGGGGAGCACGCCTCGGACGGTCCAGGGTCATATGGGGCTGGCTCGTCGGCGTGCTGGGCCCCGCCCTCCTCAGCTGGCTCTTGACCAGCGCCTTCCCGGACGTCGGCCTCGCCAACGACATGCTGCTGTTCCTGACCCTGACGGTGGCGGCGGCCCTGCTGGGTGGTCTCTTCCCGGCGCTGGCCTCCGCGGTGGTGGGCTCCCTGGTCCTGAACTGGTTCTTCACCCCGCCCGTCCACACTCTGACGATCGCCGACCCGAAGAACATCGTCGCCATCGCGATCTTCGTCGGGGTGGCCGTGTCCGTGGCCTCGGTGGTGGACCTTGCGGCACGGCGCACCCACCAGGCGGCGAGGCTGCGCGCCGAGTCGGAGATCCTGTCCTTCCTTGCTGGGAACGTCCTGCGCGGCGAAACCACACTGGAAGCACTCCTGGAACGGGTCCGCGAGACCTTCGGCATGGAGTCGGTGGCCCTGCTGGAGCGGACCGGCGAGAAGGATCCCTGGACCTGCGCCGGCAGCGTGGGGCCCCGGCCCGCCGGGATCCCTGAGGACGCGGACGTCGACGTACCGGTCGGCGACCACATGGCCCTGTCCCTGCGCGGCCGCGTGCTGCCCGCCGCCGACCGCCGGGTGCTGGCCGCGTTCGCCGCGCAGGCCGCCGTCGTCCTGGACCGCCAGCGCCTGCTGCGCGAGGCCGACCGAGCCAAGGAACTGGCCGAGGGCAACCGCATACGCACCGCGCTGCTGGCCGCCGTCAGCCACGACCTGCGCACCCCGCTGGCCGGAATCAAGGCGGCCGTGTCCTCGCTGCGCTCCGACGACGTCGAGTGGTCAGAGGAGGACCAGGCGGAGCTGCTCGAGGCCATCGAGGAGGGTGCCGACCGGCTCGACCACCTGGTCGGCAATCTGCTGGACATGTCCCGCCTGCAGACCGGCACCGTCACCCCCATCATCCGCGAGACCGACCTCGACGAGGTCGTGCCCATGGCGCTCGGCGGGGTGCCCGAGGACAGCGTGGACCTGGACATTCCCGAGACGCTGCCCATGGTCCACGTGGATCGGGGGCTGCTGGAGCGGGCCGTCGCCAACGTCGTCGAGAACGCCGTCAAGTACAGCCCGCCGCAGGAGAAGGTCCTCGTCTCGGCCAGCGCCATCGCGGAACGCGTCGAGGTGCGGGTGGTGGACCGCGGGCCAGGCGTCCCCGACGAGGCCAAGGACCGCATCTTCGAACCCTTCCAGCGGTACGGCGACGCGCCGCGGGGTGCCGGCGTCGGCCTCGGCCTGGCGGTCGCACGCGGCTTCGCCGAGGCCATCGGGGGCACCCTGAGCGCCGAGGACACGCCCGGCGGCGGCCTCACGATGGTGCTCAGTGTGCCGACGGCAGCGCAACGTCAGCAGGAGCAGCCGGACCTGTCGGCCACGGCCACCTCCTGACGGGCGAGACCCGAGGACCTCAGCCTTCGGCCGCATGGTGCCACGTGGTGCCATTCGGTGCCGCCCGGTGCCATCTAGTGCTCTCGGGAGCTGATGGGTGCGCATGGCATCAAAATGACGCGAGCCGTCCTCCTCGTGTTTCTGCAGCTCAGGGCGGCTTTTCTTCGGCTAGAACCACGCGGGGTGCCATGCGGGGTTGCGTGTGGCGCCACGGTGGTGCCATCATGGCGTCATGGACCTCACGCCGTATGTCGACACCCTCCACCGCGAACTCGCGGTGGCCGCCGAAGCCGGCGGCGACGAAGCCCGCGAGCTGGCCGAGCGGCTCACCGCTCCCCTGGAGTCGGCGACCCGGCTGACCATGCTCAACGTGCTCTCCGCCGCGATGGACGAGATCACCCGTGAACTCGCCCCAGGCTCGGTCGATGTACGGCTGCGCGGGCTCGACCCTGACTTCGTGGTGACGCTGCCGCCCACCTACGGCGGCGCCCCCGCGGAGCCGGCCGCACCCGTCGAACCGCTCAAGGCGCAGGCGCCCGCCGACGGCGACGAGGGCGGCACCGCCCGCGTCAACCTGCGGCTGCCGGCCCACCTCAAGGCCCGTGCCGAGGAGGCCGCGAGCCGCGAAGGCCTGTCGGTCAATGCGTGGCTGGTGCGCGCCGTGTCGGCCGCGGTCGACGGCGGTACGCGACCGCGGCCGACGGAGAGGACCAGTACCGGACAGAGCTTCACGGGCTGGGCGCGCTAGCCGCGCCCGCGCCCGCACCGCCCAAAGAACAGCACTGCACCCACACCACGTCCCACCAGCGGGGACGGCCCAAGGACTCATGAGGACGGGACAGCCATGCCTTCTTTCGACACTCCCGAACCGATTTCGGTTACCGCCTACGTGTACGCAGGTTCTATCCGGTTCATCGCAGGCGACCGCCTCGACACCGTCGTCGAGGTGCGCCCCCGCGCCCCGAAGAAGGACCTGGACGTACGGGCGGCCGACCAGACCGAGGTCGCCTACGCCGGCGGCGTCCTGACCGTCACCACACCCAAGGCCAATCTGCTCGGGCGCGGCGGCACCGTCGACGTGACGGTGGAACTGCCCACGGGCTCGCACATCGACGTGACCAACGCCGCGACCAGTGTGCTCGGCGAGGGCCGGCTCGGCGAGGTCCGTGTGAAGAGCTCGGCGGGCGACGTCCGCCTCGACACCACCGGCCCGCTGAAGCTGACCGCGTCGCACGGCTCGGTCACCGTGGACCGGGTCGAGGGCGCGGCCGAGATCACCAGCAGCACCGGCAATGTGCGCGTCGGCACCGTCGACGGCCCCGCCGTCCTGAAGAACTCGCACGGCGCCACGACCGTCGGCGCCGTGACCGGCGAGCTGCGGGTGAGCGGCGCCCACGGCGGCATCGACATCGCGCGCGCCGAGGCGTCGGTCACCGGCACGGCGACGCACGGCCACCTCCGCGTCGCCGAAGTCGCCCGAGGCGAAGTCCAGTTGGAAACCTCCAACGGGTCCATCGAGATCGGCATCCGCGAGGGTACGGCCGCCTGGCTCGACGTCAGCTCCAACCGCGGGCAGGTGCGCAACACGCTCGCCGCCTCCGAGGCCCCGGAGCAGACCGAGGACACCGTCAAGGTCCGCGCACGGACCAACTGGGGCAACATCGACGTCCTTCGCGCCCGGGCATGAGCATCGGCCCCGCCAACTCGCCCACTCCTCAGTCACTTCAGCCCTCGAATGGGAGAGCTCCATGGCTTCATCTGTCATGTCCACATCCAGGAGCGCTGGCGGTCCGCAGGCGCCCGCCGCCGTCTCCGCCGTCGGCCTGCGCAAGTCGTACGGCGACAAGACCGTCCTCGACGGCATCGATCTGCGTATCCCGGCCGGGTCCGTGTTCGCGCTGCTCGGCCCGAACGGAGCCGGCAAGACCACCGCCGTCAAGATCCTGTCCACCCTCATCACCGCCGACGGCGGGCAGGCCCAGGTCGCGGGCCACGACGTCGCCACGTCACCGGACGGGGTGCGCGCCGCGATCGGCGTGACCGGCCAGTTCTCCGCCGTCGACGGGCTGATCACCGGCGAGGAGAACATGCTCCTCATGGCGGACCTGCACCACCTGCCGAAGCGCGAGGCCCGGCGGGTCACGGCCGAGCTGCTGGACCGGTTCGACCTCACCGAGGCCGCGAAGAAGCCCGCCTCCACCTACTCCGGCGGCATGAAGCGCCGCCTCGACATCGCCATGACCCTGGTCGGCACCCCGCGGATCATCTTCCTCGACGAGCCGACCACCGGCCTCGACCCGCGCAGCCGCCACAACATGTGGGGCATCATCCGCGAGCTGGTCTCCGACGGCGTCACCGTCTTCCTCACCACGCAGTACCTGGAGGAGGCCGACGAACTCGCCGACCGCATCGCCGTGTTGAACGACGGCAAGATCGCGGCCGAGGGCAGCGCCGAGGAGCTGAAGCGGATGATCCCCGGCGGGCAAGTACGGCTCCGCTTCTCCGACCCGGCCGCGTACCAGAGCGCCGCCTCCGCCCTGCGCGAAGCCTCCCGCGACGACGAATCCCTCGCCCTGCAACTGCCGAGCGACGGCAGCCAGCGCGAGCTGCGCTCCCTCCTCGACTGGCTGGACTCGGCCGGCATCGAGGCGGACGAGCTGACCGTGCACACCCCCGACCTCGACGACGTGTTCTTCGCCCTGACCGGCGGCGCCGACATCCCCAACCAGCCGAACCAGCCGAACCAGCCGAAGGAGACGGCCCGATGAGCTCACTGTCCCTCACCGTGCGCGACTCATCCACGATGCTGCGCCGCAATCTGCTGCATGTGCGCCGTTACCCGTCGCTCACCCTGAACCTGCTGCTGTCGCCGGTCGTCCTGCTGCTGCTCTTCGTCTACATCTTCGGCGATGTGATGGGCGCCGGCCTCGACGGCGGCGGGGCGGACCGCTCCGAGTACCTCTCCTACATCCTCCCGGGCATCCTGCTGCTGACCATCGGCGGCACCACGATCGGGACGGCCGTGTCCGTGGCCATGGACATGACCGAGGGCATCATCGCCCGCTTCCGCACGATGGCCATCCACCGAGGGTCGGTGATCATCGGTCACGTCATCGGCAGCGTGTTGCAGTGCCTGATGAGCGTGGTCCTCGTGGGAGCCGTCGCCGTGGCCATCGGCTTCCGCTCCACGGATGCCACCGCTCTGGAGTGGATCCTGGCGGTCGGGCTGCTGACGCTCGTCTCCCTGGCGCTCACCTGGATCGCGGTCGGGATGGGCCTGGTCAGCCCGAATCCCGAAGGGGCCAGCAACAACGCGCTGCCGCTGATGGTCCTGCCGCTCATCTCCAGCGCCTTCGTGCCGGTGGACGCGATGCCGGGCTGGTTCCAGCCGATCGCCGAGTACCAGCCGTTCACCCCGGCCATCGAGACCCTGCGTGGGCTGCTGCTCGGCACCGAGATCGGCCACAACGGGTGGCTGGCCGTGGCCTGGTGCCTGGGGCTGGCGGTGCTCGGCTACGTCTGGTCCAAGTCGCTGTTCAACCGCGACCCGAAGTAGCGGGAGAAAGACCGGTCAGCAGCTTGAGGGCCGCGGCCCGCAGCTCGTCCCGTCCCGTCCCGTCCCAGGGCGGCGTACCCCGACACCCCGTCGGCGTACGCCGCCCACAGCGCTCCGCCGATACCGTCGCGGGGACCGCCTCCCGCAGCTCGGGTTCGCCGGTGAAGCCGAACGCGGCGGCGAAGAGGAAGCCGGGCGAGCCTCGGGAGTGGAAGCGCGCCATGTGGGCTGGTTCGAGGAACCCTTCCAGCAGGTCGGCCACCGGCGTCCGGCGTCCACCACCTCGGGACGGTCAGCTGCAGCAGGCGCAGCCGGGATGGCAGCCGCACGCGTCGCTGCTCGCCCCGGTGCTGGCGCCTGAGGCCGCCGCCGAAGGCGCGCAGCAGCCCTTGCCCTGCCAGGCGTCGCGGCCTTCCTTGATGGCGATGGCGGCGATGACGAGGGCGGCGATCGGATCCGCCCAGGACCAGCCGAGGACGGCGTTGAGGACCAGGCCGACCAGGAGCACCGCCGACAGGTAGGTGC
Source organism: Streptomyces cyaneus (assembly GCF_004028635.1). GTDB lineage: Bacteria > Actinomycetota > Actinomycetes > Streptomycetales > Streptomycetaceae > Streptomyces > Streptomyces cyaneus. Next base: position 330,766 of record NZ_RQJW01000004.1, read on the forward strand.
ACAGGAGCGTCTGCTTGGAGTCGGCGACCGCGGAGGCGGAGCCGAGTTCCCGGCCCGCCCTGCGCTGGGCGGCGGACAGGAACGGCATCACGGCCAGGGAGAGCGCCGCGAGGATGATGCCTGCAATGGAGCGTTCGGCCTCGCCGGCGCCGGTCAGGGCGCGGACGGCGTCCACGGCGACGTATGCGGCCAGCGCGAAGAACGACACCGCGATGATCCGCAGGGTGGTCGTCTCCCGGGCCTCGCGCACGGCATGCTCCCGGGCGGAGAACTGCCAGGCGACCGCGGCGGCGGAGGAGACTTCGATGACCGAGTCCAGGCCGAAGCCGATCAGTGCGGTGGAGGAGGCGAGGGTGCCGGCGGTGAGGGCGACGATCGCTTCGATGACGTTGTAGGTGATAGTGGCCGCGACCAGCAGCCGTATCCGCCGGGTGAGCGCGTCGCGGCGGGCCGTGGACGGACCGAGGGATATCGGTATCTCGGCAGCCATGGTCAGCAGCACCCCTTCTCGCCGGCCTCGACGCACGTCCGGTCGGTCTCCACGGCCACCACGGCGGTACGCAGATCATCCAGCGCGTGGCCGAGGCGTTCGTCGGCCAGTTCGTAGCGGGTGCGGCGACCGTCAGGCACGGTGACGACCAGGCCGCAGTCACGCAGGCACGCCAGGTGGTTGGACAGACGGGTCCGCGAGATGCCGAGGGCGTCGGCCAGGTCGGCAGGGTAGGCCGGGGCGTCGCGCAGGGCGAGCAGGATGCGACAGCGGATCGGGTCGGCGAGCGCACGGCCGAACCGGGCCAGTACCTCGATGTCGGAAGCAACAGTCAGCACACCAAGACAGTACAGTGAATCCTGAATTCAGGAAACAGTGGATCGATAGTGACGTGTCCTTGAGTGCGCCCGAGGCCGTACGCGCGGTCGAGGGATGCGACCTCGCGTACGGCCTCGGCGACGGCCGCGAAGTCCTTCCTCAGGATCGCGTCGTGGTTGCTGGCGACCTTCGCGCTGAGCCGGATGTTGGGGTTGCGCTCGAAGACCGCATCGAGGCCGGCGCGGATGCGTTCCTGCTCGTCGCCCTTGCTGCCCAGGGACGACCCTGAGGCGAGCACGTACCGCACCGGGACGGTGATGTCGTCCAGCACGGGGCCCAGCTCGCGTTCGCGGGAGATCCTGCCGAGCTCGATGTTGCACTCCGCCATCTGTGCGGCGGTCATCCGCGGGGTCAGGCCTGTCAGGCGCAGCAGCGGCGCGAACCAGCTCACCCGCCGGAACAGCTTGCGGATCCGCTGCTCCATGGCCTCGTCCAGCCAGTCGTACGGTGTCGCGCCGTCGACCAGGACCGCGCCCAGGGCTCGCTCCGGGTTCCGTTCGGCCCAGTGCGCTCCGACGTACGCGCCGTAGGACCAGCCCACCACCAGTGCCCGGTCCACACCCCGGGCCGCGAGGACGGCGTCGACATCCCGGACGGCCGCCTCGAAGGAGTAGTCCGCCGAGCGCTTGGATTTCTTGCCGCGGGCCCGCTCGTCGTAGGTGATGTGTCGCCAGCCCGGGCCCAGTTCGGCGAGGACCCGCCGCCAGTAGCCCTGAGTGGCGAACTGGCCGTTGAGGTAGACCACGGGGATGCCGGGGCCGCCGGTGTCGGTGACGGCCAGGGCTGTGTCATCGACCGGAACCATGCCGGTCCACTGCGAGCCGGCCGTCGAGCTGATCGAGGAAGTGCTGTTCTTCGTCATCTGTTCCACCTGTTCGTGTCGTGGGCCGGGCTTGCTGGCTGCTTCAGAGGCTGCGGGCGGTGATGTCGCCGTAGCCGGTGGTCGCGTGGATGGTGAGCTCGGCGGCGGCGCCTTCGCTGTTCTTGAGCGCGTTGTTGATGCGGCCGTAAGAGGTGTCGGCGTCCAGTGAGGCGGAGGCTCCGCGGGCGGCGCCGACGGAGATGTCGCCGGACTCGGTGCACAGGGTGAGGGTGCCGCGTACGGCCTCGCCGATGCGGAGGGCGCCCTTCTGGGTGCTGATCTCTGCGTCGCCGTCCAGGCGGCCGACCTCGATGTCGCCGGACTGGAGGGCGAGGCGGACGCTTGCGGCCTCGTCCAGCCTGACCGGTCCCTGCGCGCTCTTGAAGGTGACGTCGCCGAGACGTCCGAGGCCCCGGAACTCGGCGCCCGCAGCCTTGGCTTCGACGCGGGAACCGGCGGGCAGCTGGACGTTCACCTCGACGGCACCGGAGGGGCCGAAGAGCTCGTTCTTCGGCTCCGGCGCCTCGATCCGCAGGACGCCGTCGCTGTAGGAGACCTCGATCCGCTCCGCCGCCTTCGCGTCACGGCTCTTCGAGGCGTCCGCGGGCAGTATCTCGACGGTGGTGTCGGCCCGGTCGCCGGCGATGAACTGGACGCGTCCGGCGGGGATGTCGAGGATGGCGGCGATCGGGGCGGGGGTGTCGAACTTCTGCATCATGCTCTCCTGTGACTCGTTGTTTCCGATACAGGAAAAGCTACGTTGCGTTCATCGATCTGACAACCGACTCGTTGCGTAGAAGTGTTATTAGTGCAGGTTAAGTCAAGGAAATCATTGCAATGACCGTAAATTTAATGCAACGTCGACCATCGGTCCGTTGCAATGGTCCGGCGGCGAACGCTATGGCGCTCACTCAAGGCCGGAGGCTTTGAACACGGCGCGGGCGGTTTCGCCGTCCACGCGCCGGGAGATGCGCCGCAAGGCGGTGGTCCCGCACAGCAGTCAGCCGTGGGGAGATGCCGTCCATGCAGCGGACCGAGACCAACAGGTCCGCCCGTACTCGGTGTTCGCGCATCAGCCGGCGTGTGGCCATCCAACGGTTCTCCACCTGTGACGTGCCGTTCGGTTGCTGCCGTAGCAGGGCTGGGCGACCACAATGATCATCACTCGTCCCCGACCGTTACGCGGTAGCTCAGGCGGCCAGGAACGGCTTGATAGTGCGGACGAGTTCCTCAGGGTGATCGAACTGCGGTGTGTGCGTGCCCGGGGTCCGCAGCAACTCAGTCCCGAGGCGGGCGGCGAGCCAGGTTCCGACCTCGTGGAAGAAATCCGGGGAGTCCTGGCTGACCAGGGCTCGGGCGGGCGCGGCGATGCCGGCGAGCGCCGCGTCGTCTGGGCAGTACGGCTCGAACTTCCCCATCTCGACGCCGAAGAGCGTCTCACCGTTCGCGAGCATCCTCTGGCGCAGCCCCGGCTCCAACTGCTCCCAGTTGACGTCGCCGGCGGCCCACCGCATGAAGCGCTCGACGGCCACCTCAGGACCTCCGGCGGCCATGCCTGCTTCGACGACCGCGCCCACGGCGGCCTGGACCTCGCCCGCGTTCTTCACAACAGACAGCAGTGGGGGTTCGTGCAGTACAGCGCCACGGACGACGGCGGGGTGCCGGACGAGCAAGTCCAGGGCGAAGATGGCCCCATAGCTGTTGCCGTACACGGCAGCGGGAGCGAGCCCGAGCGCGGTGAGCAGGGCGGCCGCGTCGTCCGCCTGCTCGGCCACCGAGGTCGTATGCCACCCGGCGGGCCGCGGACTGCGCGAGTTGCCCCGTCGGTCGTAACTGAGCACGGTGAACTCGTCGGCGAGCAGGCCCGCGACCCGGTCGAAGGCGCCGGCATCGCCGCCCGCACCGGCGATGAACAGCACCGACGGGCCGCTGCCACGCCGGTCGTAGTAGATGTCCGTCCCGTTGACAGCAACCGACGGCATGGCCACCCCCTTCACTCGGCGCGGGTCTTCCCGCTCTGCGCTCGGATACTGCCGGTCCGGCCACCCGTGCGCATCGGACGCGGCGCGCGGTGTCGCCTACGGGTGGGCGTGTCGAGCGGCTGAACGGGGGCCGCCGCGTTGCGGCTCCGAGCGGGCGCAAGACCTACTGCCGCATCAGCAAACCTGTGGTGCGGTGACGTGGCGCACCTTTTTGACTCCACTCCGCGACGCGAGTCCGTCAATCCGTGCTGGTGGCAGAGCGAGTGCGGGTTCATGAGATCGATGATGATGAGGGCAGGCGGCTGCTGCGGATCATCCGCAGGGGCACCGGGTCGGTGGTGATCTGGCGGCGGGCGCAGATGGTGTTGCTGTCCGCGCAGGGCATGCCCGTGGCGAAGATCTCCGAGGTGACGTTCACCAGCGCGGATCGAGTCCGGGATGTGATCCACAACTTCAACGCCGGCGGCTTCGACTCGCTCTCCCCCCCGAAGTACTCCGGCGGCCGGCCGGCCGGCCGAAGACCTTCACGCTGCTCGATCGCCCAGAGATCAAGAAGATCGCGAGGTCCAGGCCCACCGAGCACGGCCTGCCGTTTTCGACCTGGAGCCTGACCAAGCCGGCGGACTTTCTGGTTGCCGAGGGGGTGGTCGACGACATCAGCCACGAGGGCCTGCGCATCCTGCTCCGCGAGGAATGCGCCTCGTTTCAACGCCGGAAGACCTGGAAGACCTCCCGCGACCCTGACTACGCAACCAAGAAGGCCCGCGTCGAACACCTCTACGCGATCGCTGACGGCGAGGTCATAGCCGAGGACGGCGAGCCCGAAGCCGTCTTGTGCAAGGACGAGTTCGGGCCGCTCAACCTGATGCCCCACCCGGGGCGGCAGTGGGCCGAACGCGGCGGCAAGCACAAGGACCAAAGCCGTGAACCGCGCCGCAGGCGGCGGGCGACCAACAACCGCTGCGACGGAGTACGGCACCTGTTCGCCGCACTGGACCTGACCAGGGACCGCTACATCATCTGGCGAAACGGCCACGCCGACGACCGGCGCCTACGCGCAGTCGTCGACAGGGCGAACGTTGCCTGACGCAGCACCCGTCGGCCTCTTCCGTTCCGAGCCCGTCAGCACGGTGACGAAGACGCCGGTAGGCACGATGAACGCCTTCGCCGACTCCACGATCCCGCGCAGGTTGACGGCCGTGATCATGGCGAGCACCAGGAGGCACACACATCACCCAACGCCTTGAGCAGCCTCTCCCGCGCCAGCCGCTCCCAGTCCTCGACCAGGACGGCCGCGGCCGGTGGCCTGTGAGCCGCGCACCCCCCACACGGCACTTCTTGGCGCTCTTCTGACGGCCCTTCCCGCGCTCTCACACCGGCCGTGTCAGCACTCCGTCAAGGTCACCGGGATCGCCGTCAGCGTCCCGTCAGGGGACGCCCTGAGGTGGGGGACAGCGGGCATAACGTCGAAGGCGAGCCCCGGTCCGCCTCCCCGCGTCCGGGGCCTCACCCCTCACTCGCTCCCTGCCTTCCAGGAGACACTCCATGGCAGAACTCCTTCAGGACGACGACCCCGAGCCCTCCGATCCGTTCCCGGCCGGCCCCCTTTACGTCCCGGTCCGGCCGGGCCCCTCCGGATGTGCGGCCCGGCTCTTCCGCACCCCGCTTGGCGACCGTACGGCCGTCGGATTCACCTCCGAGCGCAGGCTGACCGCCACGCTCGGCCCGGGCCAGGCGTGGATCCGCCTCGCAGAGCCGGCCCTGAGCGCCCTGACCGCGCCGCTCGGCATCACCACCGTCACGGTGGACCCGCTGTTCTCGGCACCGGCGCCCGCGCCTGTCGAGCCCGCCGCTGCCGTGCCCGGGCCGCGGCTCGTCCGAGAGGGGCAGTCACGATGACCACGGTTCACGAACCCACCGCCAGCTCCACGGCCACCGCCACCGCCACGTCCGCCGGACTGTCGGTGTGGCCCGCCTCGACCACCGAGCCCCGGCACGGCGACCTCGCCGTGGGCGGCGTATCGCTCGCGGAGCTTGCCGACCGCTTCGGCACCCCCGTCTACGTCCTCGACGAGGCCGAGGTCCGCGACCGCTGCCGCACCTACCGGGACGCCTTCCCCGACGCCGAAGTCCTGTACGCGGCCAAGGCGTTCCTGTGCCGGGCCATGGCCCACTGGGTCGACGAGGAGGGCCTCGGCCTGGACGTCTGCTCGGCCGGTGAACTGGAACTCGCCGTCACCACCGGCTTCCCGCCGGAGCGGATCACGCTGCACGGCAACGCCAAGTCCCCTCACGACCTGGACACCGCCCTGCGCCTGGGCGTCGGCCGCATCGTCATCGACAGCCCCTCGGAGATCGCCCGGCTGGCCGCGGCGGTCGGACCCGGCGGCCACCAGAAGGTGATGGTCCGGGTGGTGCCGGGCATCAGCGCCGGCGGCCACGAGAAGATCCGCACCGGTACCGACGACCAGAAGTTCGGCCTCTCCATCACCGACGGCTACGCCCAGCACGCCATCGCCCGCATACTCGACCAGCCGCAGCTCGAACTCACCGGACTGCACTGTCACTTGGGTTCGCAAATCACCAGCGTCAAACCGTATCTGGCGGCCGTACGGCGGGTCGTGGGCCTGATGGCCCGCCTGCACGAACAGCACGGCCTGCTCCTGCCCGAGCTCGACCTCGGCGGCGGCCACGGCATCGCCTACCGCCCCGGTGAGCCCGCCCTGGACCTGACGTCACTGGCCCGCAAGGTCCGTGCCGAACTCGCCGACGCCTGCGCCACGTCCGGACTCCCCGTCCCCCGCCTGATCATCGAACCGGGACGGGCGATCGTGGGCCCGGCGGGCGTCGCGCTCTACCACGTGCTGTCCGTCAAGCACACCGGCTCGCACACCTACGTCGCCGTGGACGGCGGCATGAGCGACAACCCGCGCCCGGCCCTGTACGGCGTCCGGTACGTCCCTCGTCTGATCGGCAGGCACAGCTCCGCGGCCCCGGCCCTGGTGACCGTGGTCGGACGGCACTGCGAGGCGGGCGACATCCTGGCCGCCGACATCGAGCTCCCGGCGGACGTACGCCCCGGTGACGTCCTCGCCGTACCCGTGGCCGGGGCCTACCACCTGTCCATGGCCTCCGGCTACAACCTGGTCGGCCGCCCACCCGTGGCCGCCGTACGCGACGGCATCGCCCGTCTCCTGGTCCGCCGCGAGTCCCTGGAGGACATCCGCAGCCGGGACGTCGGCCTGTAGCGCGTCGACGTGTCGGAGGGGGCGGCAGCCCCCCTCCGACCGAGGCAGCCGTAGGCGCCACCTGGTCTTCCGCAAGAAGCGCCGGCTCTGACATCCGCCTTATCGCCGTTTGGCACACTGTGCGGATCCAACGGTCCGGTGAAGGAGAATCCCGCATGTCGATGGTCGGCAGCCTGCGCAAAGTCGCGAACCTGGCGCGGCGCACCCGCCGTCGCCGCGTGGACCTCAGCCACCCGGCCCGCTCCCCACTCGGCTCGACCGTGGTCAACTGTGTCGTCTATCACGACGGCGTCCGCCGACCCGGACGGGACTCCGTGGCCGAAGCCGTCCGGCACGCCCGCAAGCACCGGGGCGGCTTCGTCTGGCTGGGCCTGCACGAACCGGGCGAGGAGGAGTTCGCCGACGTCGCGGAACTCTTCGGCCTGCACCCGCTCGCTGTCGAGGACGCCGTCCACGCCCACCAGCGCCCCAAGATCGAGCAGTACGGCGAGGTGCTGTTCTCCGTCTTCAAGACCGTCACCTACGTCGAACACACCGAGCTGACGGCGACCAGCGAGGTGGTGAACACCGGCGAGATCATGGTCTTCACCGGCCCCGACTTCGTCGTCACCGTCCGCCACGGCCGCCACGGTTCCCTCGGCCCCCTGCGCGAGGACCTCGAAGCCCACCCGGAACTGCTGGCCAAGGGCCCCTCCGCCGTCCTGCACGCCATCGCCGACCACGTCGTCGACGACTACGTCACCGTCGCCGACGCCGTCCAGAACGACATCGACCAGGTCGAGACCGACGTCTTCTCCCCGCACAGCCCCCGGAACGCCGACGCCGGCCGCATCTACCAGCTCAAGCGTGAACTCCTGGAGCTGAAGCGGGCCGTGGTCCCGCTCGCCCGCCCCCTCGACCGGCTCGCCACCGAACCCCGTGCATGCGTCGACAAAGAGATACAGGCGTACTTCCGGGACGTCGCCGACCACCTCACCCGCGTCACCGAGCAGATCAACTCCTTCGACGCCCTGCTCGACTCCATCCTCCAGGCCCACCTCGCGCAGGTCACCGTCGCCCAGAACGAGGACATGCGCAAGATCACCGCGTGGGCCGCGATCATCGCCGTACCCACCATGGTCTGCGGTGTCTACGGCATGAACTTCGACCACATGCCCGAACTCCGCTGGACCTTCGGCTATCCCCTCGTGCTCAGCGTCATCGCCACCGCCTGCGTCCTCCTCCACCGCAACTTCAAGCGCAACGGCTGGCTGTAAGAGCAGGTTGGTGGGGGGTGGGGGCGGGGTGACCGCCGCCGTACGTCGAGCACTGTGCGGAGCTTCTGGGAACCGACCTGGTGCGGGACGCGGTTACGACTTGGCCCTGACCAGCCCGGCGTCGTAGGCCATGATCACTGCCTGGATGCGGTCGCGGGCCCCGATCTTGGCGAGGACCCTTCCGACGTGCTTCTTCACCGTGGACTCGGTGAGGACGAACCGTTCGGCGATCTCCGTGTTGGTCCAGCCCTGGCCGATGGCGACCAGCACCTCGCGTTCGCGGTCGCTGAGCGTTTGGAGCCGGGGGTCCTGCGGGGCTGGTGCGTCGGTCGGTGCGAGGACCTGGTGGGCGTAGGCGTCCAGCAGTCGGCGGGTCAGTCGGGGGGCCACGACGGCGTCGCCGGTGGCGACCGCGCGGATACCCGCGACGAGTTCCTCGGGGCGGGCGTCCTTGAGCAGGAAGCCGCTGGCTCCGGCGCGCAGACCGTCGTAGGCGTACTCGTCGAGGTCGAAGGTGGTGACGATGAGCACCCGGGTGCGGCCGCCGGTGGCGATGATGCGGCGGGTGGCCTCGATGCCGTCCATGCCGGGCATGCGGATGTCCATGAGGACGACGTCCGGGCGGAGTTCAGCGGCCATGCGGACGGCCTCGGCGCCGTGCTCGGCCTCGCCGACGGGCTCCAGGCCGGGCGTGCCTTCAAGGAGCATGCGCACGCCCATGCGCTGGAGGGGCTGGTCGTCGGCGATGAGTACGGTGGTCATGGCAGGCGGTCTCCTGGTACCGGCGGGGTGGGGGCGGAGGGTACGTCCAGCACGACGTCCACATGCCAGCCGTGTCCGATCCCCCGTGGTCCGATGTCGACGGCGCCGCCGTACATGGCGGCGCGTTGGCGGATGCCGACCAGGCCGTGCCCGGCGTTGCCTGAGTCGGTGGGCGATTCCGGCCGCGTTCGTACGGACACCCCGGGCGGTGTTCCGGTGTCGGCGACCCCGATCCGCACCTTGCCGGCATCGACCGCCACGGTGACGTCGGCCGTGGAGCCTGGACCCGCGTGCTTGAGCGTGTTGGTCAGCGCTTCCTGCACGATGCGATAGACGGTGAGCTGCACGCCGCTGCCCAATGAGTCGAGGTCGCCGACGGTCCGGTAGGTCACCGTCAGACCCGCTGCACGTACCCGAGCCAGCAAGGGATCCAGATCGCCGATCCCCGGCTGTGGGCTGAGCATGCGCACGTCGTCCCGCTCCTCGCGCAGGACGCCCAGCACCCGGCGCAGTTCACTCATGGCCTGGCGGCCGGTGTCGCCGAGGATGCGCAGGGCCTCGGCGGACTGCTCGTTCCTGTTGGCGGCGAGGGTCGCGGCGCCGTCGGCCACACTGACCATGACGGAAAGATTGTGGCCGACGATGTCGTGCATCTCGCGCGCCACCCGGGAGCGTTCGGCGGCGGCGGTGAGTTGTACGCGCTGGTCGCGCTCGATCTCCAGGCGTCTGGCACGGTCCTCCAGCGCCGCCAGATACATCCGGCGGATACGCAGGGTCAGACCGACGGCCATGGCCGCCGTCGCCGTCCCCAGCAGGAAGAAGAGGCCACGCAGCGGATTACCGACATCCACCAGGACGCAGACCGCCACGGTCATTTCGACGACGGTGACCGCGGCGGCCCAGCCCAGCACCCGCAACGAACCGTGCAGAGCCAGCGAGTACAGGGCGATCAGCGTGCTCACCCCGGCCTGCTGCCACACGCCGAACGACCACTGCACGAGGGACACGAGAGCGATCACGAAGAACGCGACGGCCGGGGCCCGGCGACGCCACCACAGCGGCACGATGAGTGCCGCGGCGAAGAGGAACAAGACGCCGGACGGCAGCTGATCGCGGCGGACCGCTTCCCCGAAGGGACCGTGGCTGGTGTCGGAGAGCAGGTCGGGCAGGCTGATGAGGGCGACGATCAGCACCACCGCGGTGTCGAGCAGCCACGGATGCCTGCGGTCCAGCCGCTGCCGGTCCCGCTGGCCGCGCCACATACGGCCCAGGACGGGATGCGCCCAGTCGGCGTCGAACCCGGGGGACGGCGACGCCCCCTGGGCGGTGTCCGCGGCGGCTGCCGCGCGTTCCGCGCTCATGGACACCATTGTCCTCAAGCCCTGGTCAGGCGTCGGTCTTGACGAGTCGGAAGGCGGCCCCGGCGAGTGTCAGCGCCACCCAGCCGGCGAAGACCGCGAGACCCACTCCGGGCGAGAGAGCGTCCGAGGACTCGTGGAGGGCGTAGACGGCCGACCCCGCGTTGCTCGGGAAGTAGGGGCTGAGCGTGTCGTACCACGAGTCCGGCAGCAGCGAGGCCAGGCCGGGAAGGATGAGCAGGACGCCGACCAGGGCCGCGATCGCCCCGGCGGAGGAGCGGATCAGTGCGCCCAGGGCCACGCCGAAGACGGCGACCAGGGCGAGGTAGACGCCGGCTCCGGCCAGGCTGCGCAGCACGCCGTCGTCGGACAGGGCCAGTGAGATCTTCTCGCCGTCCAGTCCCGGTGTCCCCAGCTGGAAGGCGGCCAGTGCGCCGATGGTGGTGAGGACCAGGGCGATGGGTCCGATCACGGCGGCCTTGGACCACAGGACGGGCAGCCGTCGAGGTACGGCGGTGAGGGTGGAGCGGATCATGCCGGTGGTGTACTCGCCCGCGGAAGCCAGCACCCCGAGGACGCCGATGGCCAGGGACGCGAAGGTCACGCCGGTCAGGGCCAGACTGACCGCGTCGCTGTCGCCGCCGGAGCCGCCAGGGCCGGGCGGCCCGCCGGTCGCGACGGCGTCGGGACTGTAGGTGTAGGCCGCCACCGCCCCGAAGAGGACCAGCAGGAACACGGCGACGCCGAGGGTGATCCAACTGGAGCGCAGAGACCAGAACTTGGCCCACTCCGAACGCAGCACCCGAAGGCCGGTCACCTTGTACTTCGTGGTGCGGGCGGAGGAGGGGGCGGGGGCGAGGCTGGTGACGGTCATCAGGCGGCCTTTCGCTCGGTGTCGGCGGGAGCGCTCTGGTACTCGACGACATCGCGGGTGAGTTCCATGAACGCCGTCTCCAGCGAGACGGCCTGCGGGGTGAGTTCGTACAGCGCCACACCGTGCTGGGCGGCGATCGCCCCGATCTCGCGGGTGTCGCGCCCGGAGACGAGAAGTTCCTCGGCGGAGGTGGAGCTGATCGTGACGTCCGGTCCGGCCAGCAGCGAACGCAGCCTCATGGCCTCGGCGGTGGCGACCTTCACGCCCCCGCCACCGGCCTCCCGGGTGAAGTCGTCGACCGTGGTGTCCGCCAGCAGCCGGCCACGCCCGATGATCACCAGGTGGTCGGCGATCAGCGCGGTCTCGCTCATCAGGTGCGAGGAGAGCATCACGGCCCGGCCTTCGTCGGCCAGCGAGCGCAGCAGGTTGCGTACCCACAACACGCCCTCGGGGTCGAGGCCGTTGACCGGTTCGTCGAGCATGACGATCGCCGGGTCGCCGAGGAGGGCCGAGGCGATGCCGAGCCGCTGGCCCATGCCGAGGGAGAAAGCGCCGACCCGCTTGCCCGCCACGCTGCTCAGCCCGGCCAACTCGATGACCTCATCGACCCGGCGCCGCGGAATGCCATGGGTGTACGCGAGTGCCATCAGGTGGTTGAACGCACTGCGGCCGGGGTGGACGGACTTGGCCTCCAGCAGGGTGCCGATCTCGTGCAACGGCGCGGCGTGCTGGGCGTAGGACCGGCCGCCGACAGTGACCGAGCCCCTGGTGGGGGAGTCCAGGCCGACGATCATGCGCATCGTCGTGGACTTGCCCGCGCCGTTGGGGCCGAGGAAGCCGGTCACCTCACCGGGCTTGACGGTGAAGCTCAGGTTGTCGACGACCGTCTTGTCGCCGTACCGCTTCGTCAGCTCACGCGCTTCGATCATGGGAGTGGGCCTTCCTGCCTCGAACCTCGAACCCGTCCGCGGGTTGCGACGTGGTGTCTGCTTTCGAAGCTACGAGCCCCGCAGGTCAGGACTTTGGGACTGCGGGGGAATCTTCGGTGGCCCACTGGTACCGCGGTACCACTCGCGGGTCTTGATCCAGGACCGACGTGACAAATCGCCGAGGTGGCTTGCGTGTGCCTGTGGGTCGCATCGCCGGTTGCCGGCCGGGCCGGCCCTCCCTGTCCGGGGCTGTGGTGCTTCGTGCGTCGAAGGGATTTGGGATCAAACTGGTCCGGCCCATTGACGTGCTCTCGACGGAATCCTATCTTCTGGTCGAACTTGCGAACAGTGTTCGATTTCTCGAACCATGGCCGTCAAAGGAGACAGCCCGTGTTCCGCACCCGCGACCGGCTCACTCCTGGGACAGCTCTGCCGGCCCTCTTCGCCGCTTTCGCCGCCTTCGTCGCCCGGCCCGCCACTGCGGAGTCTCCGGCCGCTGCCACGCTCAGGCGGAAACCGCGGCTCCTTAGCCATTGACCGGCAGATCGCGACGTTCCGCGTCGCACGGAGCAGGCTGCAAGTCCCGTCCCACCACGGGCACGGAGACCGGGCTCCGCGCTCCTCCCTCGACTCCACTTTCACCCGATCGTGGCACCCGCAGAAAGACAGGAGACACACATGGCCAGGCTCCTCGCCCGGCTGGCGGCGACGGTGATCGCCGCCTGTCTGCTCTTCACCTCCCAGGTCCTGACCACACCTCAGCGGGCGGCCGCAGCCGACCCCGGCTATCTGATGACGCACTTCATCGGGGAGGGGGCGACCGGCCAGCAGATGTACTTCTCGTACAGCGCGGACGGTCTGAACTGGACCGATCTCAACGGCGGGGGAATGACCCTGCGCTCCACGGTGGGCACGCGCGGGGTGCGCGACCCCGCACTGGTGCGCTCACCCGACGGCAGCAAGTACTGGATCATCGCGACCGACCTGTGCATCGGCTGCGGCCAGTCCTGGAGCGACGCCATCAACAACGGCAGCCGCAGCTTCGTGGTGTGGGAGTCGACGGACCTGGTCACCTGGTCCAAGCCCTGGCTGCTGAACGTGGCCGGCGCGATCCCCGAGGGGCGCAACGCGTGGGCGCCGGAGGCGATCTGGGACTCGGCGACCAACAGCTACGTCCTGTACTGGGCCACGAACGGGAGCCTCAACGGCGTACAGAAGCACCGCATTTACTTCGCCCGTACGACCGACTTCCGCACCATCACCGCTCCGCAGGTCTACATCGACCGTCCCGGCACCCAGGAGATCATCGACACCCAGATCGTCGAAGTGCCGTCCGGTGTCGGCAACTTCCGCTATGTGCGGGCCTCCGGTGACGGCCAGATCACGATCGAGGGCAGCAACTCGATCCTCGGCACCTGGACCAACCTCGGCAACCTCTCCGGCATCGGCCTCACCGGCTCCCAGGTCGAGGGCCCGATGTGGATGAAGTTCAGGGACCGCAACGAGTGGACCCTGTACCTCGACCAGTACGCGGCCGGAAAGGGCTACATGCCGGTCCTGACGACCAACCCGTCCGCCCCCGGCACCTTCAAGCTCCCGGCGTCGGGCAGCTACTCCCTGGGCGGCACCAAGAAGCGCCACGGCTCGATCCTGAACCTGACGGCCGCCGAGGACGCCCGGATCCAGGCGCGCTGGGCCAACGTCCCGGGCAAGCGGCTGCAGTCCTTCAACTTCCAGGACCGCTACGTGCGACACGCCAACTTCGACGTGCGCATCGACCAGAACGTCACCAACGCGGACGCCCAGTTCCGGCCGCGGCCCGGTCTGGCCGGTACCGGCACCGTCTCCTTCGAGTCGGTGAACTTCCCCGGCTACTACCTGCGGCACGACGGCGCCGACTTCCAGCTGGTCTACAACGACGGCACCACCGCCTTCGCCGAGGACGCCACCTTCCGCCAGGTCGCCGGGCTCGCCGACTCCTCCTGGTCCTCGTTCCAGTCGTACAACCACCCCGACCGCTACATCCGCCACTACGCCTTCCAGCTGAAGCTCGAAACGATCACCACCGCGACGGGGCGCAGCGACGCCACCTTCCGCCTGACCAGCTGATCACTGACCAGCTGACCAGCGGACCAGTTGATTCGGCCGGCTGCCGGCGCCCGCCTCAGGGGGTGCCGGCAGTGCAGCCGGGGTGAAGAACCGCCCCTTCGACGCGGAGTAGTCCGACCCGACGCCACGGAGAGCCGCCCCACTCAGCGACGCGTGTGGGGGAACTCCGGGCTCACTTCCCGAAGTACACGTCGTGGACCGAGATCGTCGACCGGTTGCCCTTCTTGCCAACGATCTGTCATCGCATTGATCCGTTGCGCTCCCCCGAGTCACGGCTGCTCGGCTGCACCATCACGCAGTGCCCGCCCGCCGAGGTCGCCGCCGCCAACCCGCTCACCTACATCGGCCACATCGGCGAGCGGCCCATCCCGCCGACGCTGATCTTCCACGGTGAGCCGGACGCCCTCGTGCCCTATCACCAGGGCCGACTGATGTACGACAAGCTGGCCGCTTCGGGGCACGACGCGCGCATGAATTCCTTCCCGAAGGCAGCACACGGCAGGCTCTTCGAAATGCTCAGCGACGACGCGACCCGCAAGGGCGCCTACGAGGAGGCCGCACGGGGCGGACACTCCACACCCGCCCGCCCGGTCACCCCGACCTGGAACACCGTCATCTCCTTCCTGAACCAGCATCTGGGGCGCGGGTAGTTCATGGTCTCCAAGCCACAGCCTGATCGCTCAGCCGGGTGATTTAGGGCATCGGGGTGGCGTGGATCGGGCCGGTGTACGGCCTGGCGCCACGAAAGCGTTCTGACGAGTACGTAGCTTGTGTGTGTGGTCAGTGCCTCATTTCCTCCGCAGACTTTTCCCCGCGCCGCAGTATCCAGAATTGCTCAGGCGTCAAGTTCACGTTCCTGGTGGGCCGGTGGGCTGTGTGTGGCGGCTTTCGCGCTCGCTGTCTACACGGGGGCTCGACTGCCGTCGCTCTGGGCGGTAACGCTCCAGACGACGTCACTGACCGATGGATTCCACCGCCGTTTCCTCGTAGCCACCGTGCTCTACCCGATCGCCGAGTTGGCAGGGCATTCCTACTGGTTCTATGCGGCGTTCTCGTTCGGAATTCTGGCACTGTTGCTCACCGTCGTCGTCACCGCTGTGCTGCGGGCGACGACACCGGTACGGCGATGGCTGCCGGTGGCGTTCTTCGTTCATCCGGTGGGTGGCTACCTCTTCCATGAGGTTGGCTACCTTGACCAGGTCCTGTTCCTTTTGCTGTTTGTCGCTCTGTGGCTCGGCAGCCGCGGAAAGTGGTGGGCGGGGACACTGGTGATGACGCTGGCGCCGACGGCCCATGAGATCAGCGCGCTGACCGTGATCCCGTTGTGGCTGCTGGCCGTGTGGCGTTCGGCGCTGCCGGTGCGCACCGCATTCGCGGTGAGCATCCTGCCCGTGGCGGTGAATGCGCTGCTGTTTTCCGTGCCACCTGTGGGTTCGGGAGCGCGAGAACATCTGATCACGCGGATCAGGGAGGGCGGATGGAACTGGCGCGAAGACGCGATCGCACTGTTCTTCCGTACGCAGGCCGACAACTGGAGCGCCTACGACCCGTGGAACATCGCTTTGTTCTTGGCTCCGCTCGCCCTTGCCGCCATCACCATGACGGCAGTCGTCGTAGGACCCGGCCACGATGCACGCGGCTGGGCGACACGTGCCCTGGCCGTGGGCGCAAGTGGGGCGCCGTTCTTGCTGGCATTCGGCGGGTGGGATCAGCACCGGTGGGCGTTCTTGCTCTGTGTGAACCTCGCTGTAGTGGCGTGGCTGTGGTGCGACGGTCGCGAGAACGTGAAGCGTGCGGTGGTCACCCTCGGGCTGGGACTCCTGCTGATCACACATGTGCCACTGGGCTACTTCGACGGGTTCAATTCCGTGCCGCTGACCGGCACCGCAGTCAGGAACTACGGAGAGGCAGCGCACTGGGATCCCCACGGTGGTCCGTTCGAAATGCCCGTTCGCTGGTAGAGCGGTCCAGGGAATGCGGCCCACTGGCGGCCCTCGCTGCGATGAGTTCCGGTCGGGTCGGGAGTCTGTTCTGGTGACCGTCGTAGAACGCCGTACGGCGGACGCAGCCCGGCACAAGACACCACGGAGGACACCATGACGACCACTCCGGACGACCCGACCACCGCGCTGCCCGGCCGGCCGCCCGTGGTCGACCTGGCCACCTGGCAGACCGCCCGGGACGAGCTGCTGGTCCGCGAGAAGGCCCACACCCACGAGGGCGACGCCATCGCCGCGGCCCGCCGTCGGCTGCCGATGGTGGAGTTCGACGGGACGGTCGAGGTCGTGGGACCCGACGGCCCGGTTCCGTTCCTGGACCTGTTCCAGGGGCGCGATGAGCTCGTCGTCTACAAGCACATGTGGTACGACGGCGCACCGCACCAGGGGCAGTGCGAGGGCTGCACCACCACCGCCTGGCACCTGAAGGACGCCGTCTACCTCAACGCCCGCGGCGTGTCGTTCGCCGTGCTGACCACGGGCCCGTGGGACGAGGTGGCCTCCTACGTCGAGTTCATGGGCTACACCCAGCCCTGGTACTCGGTGCGCGACGTGGACGGGCCGGCCGGTGGCGACATGGGTTACCTCACCTGCTTCCTTCGCGACGGCGACCGTGTGTTCCTGACCTACTCCACGACCGGCCGCGGCAACGAGCGCGTCAACGGCTCCCTCGGTCTGCTCGACATGACGCCCTACGGCCGCGGCGAGGCGTGGGAGGACAATCCCGAGGGCTGGCCCGAGGGGGACGGCCCTTGCTGGTCCTGGCGCTCGGACGCGGACGGGAACGCCACCTGGGGCCCGACCAGCCGCCCCGTTCCGCAGTGGACCCGCCCCGGCGCGACCCCCGTGGAGACCCTGGGCCGGCACGGCCACCACCACTGACGCGCCTTCGTCGACGGCGCGCCAATCAGCGCTCTCCCGCCAGGAGTGCTTCACCTTCCAGGAATTCGATGAGCGCCGCGTTCACCTCGTCGGGGCGTTCCTGCTGGGTCCAGTGTCCGCAGCCCCTCAAGGGCGGGTGGGGTGACGACGGTGCCGTCCCACGGTGCGGTCAGTTCCCAGTTGCGGTCGAGGTTGCGGTACCAGTTGAGGGCGCCCGTGAAGCCCCTGGAGAAGCTCTCGGTCAGCGCGTCGAGATCGTCCTCGGTGAGCCACGACGGCCGTACTTCAGGGTCCGGCATGGCCGCGAGCCAGCCCCGCTCGGGGTCGACCAGCGGCTGCTTGACCTCGCCGGGCGCGTCGCCGGAAGCCGAGTAGAGGAACTTCCGCAACGCGGTGCGCGTGTCCTTCGCGAACTCGGCGTCGGCGACACCGGGACGGTTGAAGTAGTTCCAGTAGAAGTGCCCGCCGAACCTCTTGTCCATGACGGTCAGCGGAGGCTCCGTCCCTCGGGAGGGCGGCGGCACGCTCAGGCCGGCCACCGCGCGCACGATGTCCGGCCGCAGGAGTGCGGTGTGCCAGGCGACCGGCGCGCCCCAGTCGTGCCCGACGACGTACGCCTTCTCCTCGCCCAGCGCCTGGATCAGCCCGACGACGTCGCCGACCAGGTGGAGGATGGTGTACGCGTCGACGTCGTCGGGATGGTCGCTGCGTCCGTAGCCACGCTGGTCGGGGGCGACCACGCGGAAGCCCGCGACGGCCAGCGGGCCGAACCTGATCTTCGGGCTGCGGCACCGGCGGTGGCTCTGTTCATCGAGTGATCGGGACGGCGGCGCCGGTCGCCGCGGCGGACAGGTCCCACAGCTGTGCCGCCGCGTCCTGGGCGATGGCGTACGCGCGGACGCCGCCGTCATCCATGGGCTCGGCGGGGGCGGAGACGCGCGCGACGTCGCAGTCTTCGAGGTAGAGCCCGCCGCGGTCGTCGAGGAGTGCGGACGTGGCCGCCCACAGACCGGTGGCGGCGCCTTGGGACGGTGTCTTGAAGTCGGCGCCGATCACGTTGCCCTGCTCGTCCACCCATCCACGGTCGATCTGCTCCTGGAGCGTCATCTCCCGCTGGAGCCCGGTAATGATCTTGCCCGGATGGAGGGCGAACGCCCGGATGCCGTCGTCGCGCCCGAGGGCGTCGAGATGCACGGCGAACAGGGAGTTGGCGGTCTTGGACTGGCCGTAGGCAAGCCACTTGTCGTATCCGGTGCGGAAGTGCGGGTCGTGCCGGCGGATGTCGGTCAGGGTGTGCCCCGCGGAGCTGTTGACGACGACGCGCGCACCGTGACCGGCGGCGAGGAGCGGGTAGAGCTCGCAGACGAGCGTGAAGTGTCCGAAGTGGTTGACGGCGAACTGGCCTTCCCAGCCCGGTCCGACGCGCCGCTCCGGGGTGGCCATGACGCCGGCGACGGCCATGAGCAGGTCGAGCCGGTCGAGGGAGTCGTTGATCTGCGCGGCGGCGCTGCGCACGCTGTCGAGGTCCGCCAGATCCATGGGGACGACTTCGCAGCCGTCCACATCCTTGAGTGCGGCGTGGGCGATGCCGGGCCGACGTGCCGGAACGATGACTCGGGCCCCGGCGGCGGCCAGGCCCCGGGTGGTTTCCAGCCCGAGTCCGGAGTAACCCCCGGTCACGACGGCGGTGATGCCGGAAAGGTCGCGGCCGGCCATGACGTCCTCGGCGGTGCTGGTGGCGGAGAAGGGCGAGCCGAGCGGCCGTTGATCAGTGGTGGTCATGCTGACGACGCTACGATCTGGAGCGAGGTCTAGATCAAGTCCTAGGCTGGCCGGCATGGCGACTACCGAGACCCCCGCGGAGCCACTGAGCATCGGCCAAGTAGCCGAGCGGACCGGACTCAGTGTGCACGCACTGCGCTTCTACGAGCGCGAGGGCCTGCTGGTCGGACCGGTCCGGCGCACCGCGGGCGGCCGACGGCGATACACCGCCGCCGACGTCGACTGGCTGCTGATCTGCGTCAGACTGAGGGAATCCGGCATGCCGCTCGCCGACCTCAAGCAGTTCGCCGAGCTGGTGCGGCGCGGTCCGGGCAACGAGGCCGAGCGCCTGCAGCTCCTCGACGCCCATCAGCGGCGTGTCGAGGAGCAGATACAGGCGCTGGAGGAGTGCCGTTCCGTCATCGCCTGGAAGGTCGGCGTCTACGCCGAGCACCTCGCCCGCGACGAGGCCGGCGGCCTCTGGGACCCGACAGTCCGAGACGGCCTGCGGCCGAGTTGACGCGGGCTGTCACCTGATGTGCCTGCTCCCGTACAGTCCGTGATGCAAGTACTCCGGTGCGGCCAAGTCCACGGCCGAGCCCAGCGGTTGACCAGGAGAAGAAACATGGAATCCGAAGCCGGTCTCGCCTCCGCTCCCGGCGTTCCCGGAACCGGGCGGCCGGTCCCCGAAGTCGAGCCGGGGCTCGTGCAGCGGTGGCGGTCGGGGGGAGGTGAACTGGTCGAGCTGCTGGGCCTGGTGCGCGAGCGGGTCGGCGGGGTCGCCGCGTTCCGGATCGGGCCGGCTCCCACCGTTCTCGTCACCGATCCGACGGCGGTCCAGCATGTACTCGCCCGGCACCCGGAGCAGTACGTCAAGCGCTCCCACCGCGCCCGCCTGCTGATCGGCGACGGCGTCATGGCCGCCACCGGTGAGGCGTGGAAGCGGCAACGCCGCGTGCTGCAGTCCCAGTTCACCGGCACCGGGATGCGCCGCTACGAGCAGCGGATCACCGCGGCCGCCCGGACCACCGCCGAGCGCTGGGACGGGTACGCCCGAACCGGGGAGACCTTCGACGTCGGGCGGGAGATGCACCGCTTCGCCCTCGACGCCATCTGGCGCTCCCTCACCGGGCACCCCCTCGACGACGCGACCGAGCGCGAACTGGCCGCCGTGGAGGCCGTGGGGGCCGCCATTCCGACCCTGCCCGCTGATGTCACCGAGGCCCAGGACGCCGTCGCCGCCGACCTCGCCCGGATCGACGCGGTCGCCCGGCGCGCCATCGAGGCCGCCCGCAGCGGGGCCGCCGGTCCCGACGGCCCGGGTCTCGTGCACGTACTGACCGACGCCGCCGCCGAGCGCCCCGAATACACCGACCGGCTGATCCGCGACGAGCTGGTCACACTGCTCGCTGCCGGGCACGAGACCACCGCGACCACGCTGACCTGGCTCTACCTGCTCCTCGACCAGCATCCCGCCGCCCGCGAACAAGCTCTCGCCGCCGGCGAGGAAGGCTCACCGCAACGCCGCCAGGCCATCCAGGCCCTGGTCCACGAGACGCTCCGGCTCTATCCCTCCGCCTGGCTCCTGCCCCGCCACGCCACCGAGGCCGACACCCTCGCCGGCCACACCATCGAGGCGGGCACCGACATCCTCGTATGCCCGTACCTCACCCACCGCGACCCCGAACTCTGGCCGGACCCCGAGCACTTCGACCCCCGGCGCTTCACCGCCCCGGACGGCCGACCCGCCCACCCGGGCGCCTACTTCCCCTTCGGCATCGGCCCCCGCGCCTGCCTCGGCCTGCAGTTCGCGCTCCGCGAATCGACCGTCCTGCTCGAACACCTGCTGCCGGTCCACAGCCCGGCCTTCTCCTCCACCCCCACGAAGGCGACGTACGGCATCACCGTCCGCCCCGACGGCCCCAGCCCCGCAACTCTGGTACCGGCACCGGGAAATTGACACCGGAAATCGACACCGGAAATCGACACCGATCACCCGAGGAGAGTGACAGCGGATGAGAGCGTGTGTGGTCGGGGCCGGCCCCGGGGGAATCGTCACCGCCAAGGTGCTGCTGGAGAACGGCTTCGACGTCACGGTCCTCGACAAGTACCAGCAGGTCGGCGGGATCTGGTCGGCACAAGGCTGCTACGACGGGCTGGCCAACCAGGCCGCGCTGCGCCTCTTCGAATTCGCGGACCTGCCCAACCGCCTGCACTTCGCCGGCGCGGCGGACACGCAGCGCTATCTGGAGAAGTACGCCGAGACCTTCGGTGTGCTGGACCGCGTCCGGCCCGGCACCGAGGTGGTCTCCGTCCGGCCGGTGGACGGGCCCGGGCGGCCGGGCGCCTCCGGCTGGTTGGTCGACTCCCGGCCCGTCGGTGACGAGGCGGCGCGGGTTCAGCGCGAGAGATTCGACTACGTCGTTGTCGCCAGTGGGGCTCATCATCACGCCCACCTGCCCGAGTTGCCCGGGCGTGAGACGTTCCGCGGGACCGTGCTGCACTCCAACGAGGTGCGGGCCGGGACGTTCGCCGGCCGCCGCGTGACCGTCGTGGGAGGCGGCAAGTCCGCGTTGGACCTGGTCACCCGCGCCGCACGCGAGGCGGCCTCGGCCACCCTCGTGCAGCGCAAGGTGAACTGGATGGTCCCCGAGCGGCTCCTGCTCGGTCTGGTCGGCTACAAGTGGATCCTGTTCAGCCGGTTCGGTGAGGCGCTCCTGCCCCGCTACCACGATCCGGCCTGCGTCCGTCCGATCGACCGCATCGACGAGCGGGTCAAGCGAGCTCTGTGGTGGCTCATCACCCGCGACATGCTTTTCTCCACCGGGCTGCACCGGCTGCCGAGGCAGCTGCGACCCGCTCACCCGCTCCCCTTCCACCTCGCGCACGCGGGAGTGATGCCACGCGGCTACGTGCGGGCCGTCCGACGCGGCCTGATCGCCGCCAAGGTGAGTGCCGTCGAGGCGTACACCGACGAGGGGCTGCGACTGGCGACCGGCGAGGAAGTGGCGGCGGACGTCATCGTGTTCGCCACCGGGCACCACAAGGTCTTCCCGTTCCTGGATCCGAGCGTGCGAGTGCACGATTCCGCCGGGCGGCTGCGGCTCTACCGAGGCATCGTGCCGCCCGGCGCCGACCGGCTGGGGTTCGTCGGTTTCCGGCAGGTCTTCAACAACATCATGGGCGTGGAACTCACCGCGCACTGGCTGACCTGCCATTTCCGGGCGGCGCTGCGCTCCAGCCCGAGCGAGCAGGAGATGCGGGAGGCCATCGAGGCCCGCCTGACCTGGCAGGAGCAGGTGCTGCCGGGCTCCGGCGGCTACGACTTCGGCCCGTACGACATCCACTGCGCGGACGAACTCCTGCACGACATGGGGTTGCCGTCCCGCCGCGCCGGCAACCTGCTGGCCGAGTACCTGCTTCCCGGCGGGGTCGCACACCGCTACGCGGGCCTGACTCGACCGAATTCAGCGACGAGATCCGCCGCGTGACGATCGATGGCATGGGGAATCGCGGCGGCGCTTCGACGGCTGACATGTCGAGCGGCTGACACGTCGAGCGGCTGACATGTTCAGCGGCTGACGCGCCGGCCGTCGGTCGGCTCGTAGGCGCTGATGACGTAGAGGGCCTCGTCGTCGATGGCGTTCTCCTCCCAGTCCAGGGAGATCCGCACCGGATGCCCGTCGGCCGCGTACTCTGCCTCGGCCGCGTCCGCGTCGTCCCGTCGCGCCCGGTCCAGTTCGTCGAGGAGTGCCCCGATGGTGGGCATCGCCTCGGGGATGTCCTCGGCCACACGTCGGCCGCTGTCGTCGAGGCCCACCGCCTTGGCCACGGCGCCGTCGTGGACGGTGATCCGGAAGGTGCCGAGCAGGGCCCGCTCGCCTCCGCTCGAGTGGAGCGTGTAGGTGTACGCGGCGGGCTCCTGCCATGTGACCCGGGTGGGCGCCGGTGCAGCCGATGACGCCGACGTCTCGGTGCCGCAGGCGGCGACCGCGCAGATCATCCCTGCGATCAGCGCGACTTGGGACACGGCACGGGCGCGGGCAGCGGGCGGTACGGCGGTCATGGCGGAGGCCCCCCTCGAAGACGGTTACCGCTATGACGCCGGTCGCCCCGGGAACGTTCGGCGGGCGCGGCCACGCTGCAGGCGGCCGCCGAACAGGCCACCACTCTTTGTGATTTGGATGCGCGCTTCCCGTCCCCTGCATCTGGCCTGTACGGGCGTTAACCGCTGCTTCGAAACAGTGGCACCACCCGCCCCACCAGGGGAAACAGCAGAAGGGAAGCGTGCCATGGGCAGTGTCTCGCAACCGCAGCGCCGAGCCGTCATCACCGGAGGGCTCGTGGCGACCGCGGCCGTGATCACCGGCTGTTCGACGAGGACCGACAACGGCGCGGTACCGAAGGCGTCGGCCGTGGCGGTGGCGTCTCCTCCGTCCTCCGCGGTCGCACCCCCCAAGACCCCCTCCGCGGCGCTCGCGCGGCTGCTGGACGGCAACAAGCGCTGGGTGAACGGGACGCTCCAGCGCCCCAACCAGGGGCGCGACCGGAGAGAGTCCGTCGCCGAGGAGCAGGACCCGTACGGCGTCATAGTCTCGTGCATCGACTCCCGGGTGCCGCCGGAGATGGTCTTCGACACCGGGATCGGCGACCTGTTCGCGATACGCACCGGCGGTCAGGTGGTCGCCCCGGTGGTCACCGGTTCCGTCGAGTACGGGCCCGTGACCTCGGGTACCCCGCTGATCGTCGTGCTCGGGCACCAGCGCTGCGGTGCGGTCAAGGCGTCGTACAAGGCCCTGAAGGAGCGCAAGCCGCTGCCGGGCAACCTCCAGTCGATCGCCGAGGCCGTCCGCCCTGCGTACGAGGCCATATCCAAGGTGAAGTACGACGACCCGGTCGACGCCATGATCCGCGCCCACGCCCAGCAGACGGCCGCCGGCCTGCGCACCGATCCCGCCCTCGCCCCGCTCGTGAAGAAGGGCGGCCTGGCCGTCGTCAGCGCCTACTACTCCCTCGACACCGGCCGGGTGGAGATCCTCGACGGGACGCCCTCCGCCTGACCAGCGGCACTTGACCGAGGCGGAGGACTGGAGCACGAGCTACCCAAGCACCGAGCTCCCGTCCACCGCCCCGCCCGGCCCTCTCGCGCCCCCCGATCAGCCGCGCAACCCCCGAACCATCCGAATCACCCCCGCAGCCGCCCCGCCCGCCACCAGGCCAGCCGAAGGGACCGCGAGAGCCGCGCGGGACGCCCTCTGGGGGTCGGCCCCCGGGTCTTTTAGGTCGTCGACGGGGCACCCCCGCCTGACCACCGGCACTTGACCGAGGCGGAGGACTGGAGCACGAGCTACCCAAGCACCGAGCTCCCGTCCACCGCCCCGCCCCGCCCCGACTCCTCTCGCTCCTCCCGGCCCCTCGCCCTCCCCCCGATCAACCGCGCAACCCCCGAACCATCCGAGCCACCCCCGCAGCCGCCCCGCCCGCCGCCACGCCGGCCGATGCGAGTGCCAGAGCGCGTGCCAGGCGTCCCGGAGGTGTCGGCCGGGCGCCCGGAGCAACCCCGTACGCACTGGCCGCCACCTCGGACGCAGGCAGCGCCGATGCCAGTAGTTCCGCGAGGTGGACCGCGTCGTGGCCGCCGCTGTCGAGCTCGTGGATCTGGGTGCGGCAGCTGAAGCCGTCCGCGAGGACCACGGTGCCGGTGTCCTCCTCCCGCAGTCGGGGCAGCAGGACGCGTTCCGCGCAGGCCCGGCTGACCTCCAAGTGGCCTTGCTCGAAGCCGAAGTTGCCGGCCAGGCCGCAGCAGCCGGAGTCCAGTCGCTCCGCGTCGACCCCGGCTCGGCGCAGCAGCTTCTCGTCGGCCTCCCAGCCCAGTACGGCGTGCTGGTGGCAGTGCACCTGGGCCAGCGCGCGGGCCGTGCGGTCGGGCACCTGCGGGGCCTCGTATCCCGGGCTGTGTTCGGTGAGCAGCTCCGACAGCGTCACCGTCTGTTCCGCCAGCCTCCGGACGTCTCGGTCGCCGGGGTACAGCTCGCCCGCGTCCGACCGGAAGACGGCCGTACAGCTCGGCTCCAGGCCGACCACCAGCCCGCCCGCGCGGAGATGACCGGCCAGGTGGCGCACCGTGCGGGACAGGACGCGTTCGGCGGCGCCCAGTTGACCGGTGGAGATCCATGTCAGCCCGCAGCACAGCGGCTCGCCGGGCATGGCCACGCGCCAGCCCGCGTGCTCCAGCAGCTCCACCGCCGCCTGACCGACGTGCGGATGGAAGAAGTTGGTGAACGTGTCCGGCCACAGCAGCACCGTCCCGCGCAACCCGGCGCCGGGGGAGTCGTTCGGCGTACGGCGCGCGAACCACCGTTGCAACGACTGCCCCGCGAACAGCGGCACTTCCCGGTCCTCGACCCCTGCCACCGCGACCGCCGCCCGCGACAGTGGCGGGGTGTGCGTGAACGCGTTGACCACCGGGCCGAGCCCACCGCGGCCCACGGCCTGGGCGACGACCGGCAGCCAGCCCATCGACAGATCGGAGCGGGGCCGCCGCCAGGGACGCCCCGCGTAGTGGTGGGAGAGGAACTCCGCCTTGTACGTCGCCATGTCGACATCGGCCGGACAGTCGCTCTTGCACCCCTTGCAGGCCAGGCACAGGTCCAGCGCGTCCTTGACCGCCTCCGAACGCCAGCCGTCGCCGATCGCGCTGTCGCCGTGCCCGTCGAGCATCTCGAACAGCAGCCTGGCCCGGCCCCGCGTGGAGTGCTCCTCCTCCCGCGTGACCTGGTAGGACGGGCACATCACCCCATCGCCCCCCGTGTCCAGGCGACGGCACTTGCCCACGCCCACACACCGGTTGGCGGCCTCGGCGAACGACCCTCCGTCGTGCGGGAAGCGGAAGTGCAGGTCGTGGGGGTCGTACGGCGCCCAGTCGCCGCCCAGCCGCAGGTTCTCGTCGAGTCCGTACGGCGCCACGACCTTCCCGGGGTTCATCCGGTCGGCCGGGTCGAAGACGGCCTTGAGCCGCCCGAACGCCGCCACCAACTCCTCCCCGAACATCCGCGGCAGCAACTCGCCCCGGCTCTGCCCGTCCCCGTGCTCGCCGGAGAGGGACCCGCCGAACTCGACCACGAGATCGGCCGCCCGCTCCATGAACCGCCGGTAGTCGGCCACGCCCCGAGCGCTGTACAGATCGAAGGGGATGCGTGTGTGCACGCACCCCTGCCCGAAGTGGCCGTAGAGGCTCGGCCCGGTGTCGCTCAGGTACCCGAACTCCTCGAACAGGCCGTGCAGGCGCCGCAGATACTCGCCGAGCCGCTCCGGCGGCACCGCCGAGTCCTCCCAGCCCTCCCAGGTGTCCGGGTGGTCGGGGATGTGCGCGGTGGCGCCGAGACCGGCCTCGCGGACCTGCCAGAGCTGCTCCTCGTGGGCGGGGTCGTCCAGGAAGGCGACCTCCGCGTCGTGCTCGGACTCGTGCAGAGCGTCCAGCATCCGGTGCGCGTGCTCGTCGGCCTCCTCGACGGTCTCGCCGCCGAACTGCACCATCAAGAAGGCGTTCCCCTCGGGCAGTTGGTCGATCGCCTGCCGATTGAGGTGCTTCAGCCGTTCGTCGTGGATCAGATGACGGTCGACGCCCTCCAGCGCGATCGGCTCGTACGGCAGGATCACCGGTACGGCGTCCGCGGCGAGCGCGATGTCGGGGAACCCCAGCACCACCAGCGAGCGTTCCTTCACCACCGGCACCAGCTTCAGCTCCGCCCGCAGGACGGTGACCAGCGTCGACTCGCTGCCGACCAGCAGCCCGGCGACGTCGAAGCCGTGCTCGGGGAGGAGGGAGTCGAGGTTGTAGCCGGAGACCCGGCGAGGGATCCGCGGGAAGCGGCGGCGCACGTCGTCGGCGTAGGCGTCGCGCAGGGCGCGCAACCGCCGGTACACGGCGGCCCGGAGATCGCCGTGCCGCTCGATCTCGGCGTACTCCTCGTCGCTCGTCTCCCCGCACCAGAAGCGGGTGCCGTCGTAGAGGAGCACCTCCAGGCGGGCGATGTTGTCGACGACCTTGCCGTGCGCCTGCGCGGTGGCGCCGCACGAGTTGTTGCCGATCATGCCGCCGATGGTGCAGTTGGCGTGGGTGGCGGGCTCGGGTCCGAAGCGCAGGCCGGTCGGGGCGAGTTGCCGGTTGAGTTCGTCGAGGACGATGCCCGGCTGGACGACGCACGTACGGGCCTCGACGTCGACCGACTCCAGGCCCGTGCAGTACTTCGACCAGTCGATGACGACCGCCGTGTTGGTGCACTGCCCGGCCAGCGAGGTCCCGCCGCCCCGCGACAGCACGGGCGCGTCGTGCTCCCGGGCCACGGCCACCGCCTCCGCGGCCGCCTCGGGGGTGTGCGGTAGGACCACGCCGATCGGCGTCTGGCGGAAGTTCGAGGCGTCGGTGGAGTACGCGGCCCGGCTTCCGGCGTCGAAACGGACCTCCCCGTCGACGCGCTCCCGCAACGCCGCCTCCAGGGCGGCCGGGTCGGGCGGGGGTGCTGTGTCGTGTCGTACGACGGGAGCGGGCAGGTCCGAGGTGCCCATGGACCCCTCCTCGGTGTCGGCGCGGGGACCGCCCGGGTACCCGCGACCGCACCGGCGACTACTCCGGCTGCTGCTACGGCGACTACTCCGGCTTCGCCTCCGCCGCGAAGTCGGGCATCAGCGCGCACATCGCCTCGCGCTGGGTGGGGCCCATGAACCGCGCCAGCGCCTCCTTGACCGTCTCGGCGAGGACCGCGGAGGCCTCCTTGATCAGGCCCCGCGCCTTCTCGGTGAGGGCGACCTCGACGCCCCGCTTGTCGCCGCAGACCGACTTGCGGGTGACCAGGCCGGCGTGCTGGAGGCAGGCGATCTGGTAGGTGAGCCGGGTCTTCGGGCGGCCCAGGAGCTCGGCGATCCGCGTCATGCGCAGCGCCTGGCCGGGGTCCGCGGCGAGCAGGCACAGGACCAGGAACTCGTCGTGCGAGACGTCCAGCCGTTCCTTGACGACGCTGCGCAGCTCCTGCTCGACGGCTCCCGTCGCGGCCAGCATCAGCATCCAGGCGTGCAGCTCGACGGGAAGGAGTCCGTCGCCGGAGGCGGAGGGGCATTCGGAGAGGTCGGCCATGATTTCGAGTGTAGCTGTTGTTCAAAATTGGAGTATCGGCTAGCGTGGGGTCATCCAAATTTGGACTACAACCCCCGTTGATACCCCGATGCTCAGGAGTGAAAGATCATGACCGTCGCCGTCGAAACCGGAACGTGGCAGCTCGACCCCGCCGCCTCCACCGTCGCCCTGCGGCACAAGACCTTCTGGGGCCTGGTCACCGTGAAGGGCGCCTTCGCCGCCGTCACCGGCAACGGCGAGGTACGGCCCGACGGCTCCGCCGTCGGCACGATCACCCTGGACGTCGCCTCCTTGGACACCGGCAACGCCAAGCGCGACGAGCATCTGCGCGCCGCCGACTTCTTCGACGCCGCCAACCACCCCGAGATCACCTTCTCGGTCCGCAGCGCCGAACTGCGCGCCGACGACACCGTGCACGTCGTCGGTCAGCTCACCGTCCGCGGCATCAGCCGCCCCAAGTCTTTCACCGCCCGCCTCGTCGGCGCGGACGCCGACGCGCTCACCCTGGACGCCGAGTTCACCGTGGACCGCGACCAGTTCGGCATGGGCTGGAACCAGCTCGGCATGATCCGCGGTCTGACCACGGTCGCCGGCACGCTCCGCTTCACCCGGACCGCGGCAGCCTGACGTCGGCGCTCGACAGCGTCTGCGGTACGGCCGTGAAGGCCCGCAGCCGGATCCGTACGCCCGGCCGCGGCAGGGCGAACCGCCCTGCGGGCGGACGGAGTTCATAACGCGCCGTCGTGTGAGCGGGCAGCGCGGCCGGTCCTCGTACGACCGTCCAGTACTGGTTCATGCCCTGGCCCGTGGTGAGGGTGAAGTGGGGGGTCAGGGCGGCGGCGCCCGTGTTCCTGACTTCAACATCCATACGGGTCAAGGCGGTTGGCGTCGCCCACCGTGCCGACGTCACCCGCATCCCCAGTGGCGGCGACCCGGTCGCCGCCCATACCGCGCTCACCAGGGCCGGGGTGAGCAGCAGCGCGGCCGCCGCGATCCGCGCCGGGCGGCGGGACAGGAGACGCAGGCGCGGCTGCCAGGCGGTGGCGAACTCCGACGCGGGCGCGGTGACCGCCGCCGCCAGCCACAGCGGCGTCATCATCAGGTAGTAGCCGTCCTGCGACCGGGTCGCCAGAAAGAACGCGCACCACGGCAGGACGGTCGCCGCCGGCCCCAGCCGCCGCACGAACAGCACGAAGAGCGCGAGCAGCCCCGCCGCCAGCAGCATGCTCGCGTGGGCGTACCAGTCGAGCCGGTCGCTGCCGTCGGTGAAATACAGCGAGATGCCGACCACGCCCTGCCCGTGGATCACCGCGCCCTGCGTCAACGGCAGCGCGATGCCCCGGATCCAGGTGCCCGGCTCGCTCACGATGAAGTACGTGTTGATCAGCAGCCATACGACCCCGGCGGCCCGGGCGATCCGCGCCACCACCAGAGCCGCCGCCCGCTGACCCAGCTCCCCGCGCCGCACGGCGTAGATCCCGGCCAGCAGGAACGGCGCGACGAACCACGGCAGCTGCTGCGCCGCGCACGCCGCCCCCAGACACGCCGCCCGTGCCAGCCCCCCGGCCCCGAGCCGCCCGCCCCGCCCGATCCGCGGCCACCGCACCACCACCGGCACCAGCAGAGCCAGCGCCACGATCGCCGGATAGCCGAGCCGGCCGTAGGAGGGCAGGAACCCGAAGCCCAGGTATGCCATGGTCGCCGCCGACCGCCACGGCGTGGGCAGCATCCGCCACAGCGCGACGGCGCCGGCGACGAGGGCGGCCGTGCTCAGCGCGGTGGCGGGCATGCCCCCGTGCCCCAGCCACAGCAGCGGTGCCGTCAGCAGCGGGGCCAGGGGCGGATAGCCGTACGTGAAGTCGTAGCCGCCCGTCACCGTCGGGGTGAGCGCGACGCCGTGGCCGAAGAGCCAGGGCCACGGCTGCCCGTAGACCGGGTGCCCGGCGACCAGTTCGCGGGCGGCCTGGGTGGTGAGGATCGCCTCGTCGCTGCCCGCGTGGTTCATCGCCCACGCGCACAGCGTCAGCGTCACGGCGGTCACCAGGACACAGAGGTCGAGGCGGGCCAGCGACCTCGCCCGCCGCACGACCAGCGCCAGCACGCCACAGACCAGGATCGAGGCGTAGCAGACCGAGATGGCCGCGGCCACGACGAGTCGGTGACTGGCAGCCTGGGTCCAGATCGCGCGTGTGCCGATGAAGAGGCTGATGTCCGCGAGGAGCGTCAGGACGCGGTGCCACTGGGCGGGGGGTTCCTGGATTGTGGCGGGCGCCGACCACTGCGTCCGTCGGCCGGGCGTCACCAGCTGCTGATCTGCCAACTGCACGACACCGGACGGTAATCAGGCCTGGTGAGCGGGGCGCCGAGGGAGGTGAAGAGTCCGGTGTGAGGCAGGTGAGAGATCTCCGTGCCTGCCGGGGCCGCCCCCGGCGGCGGTCAGTAGACGTCCCGGACGTACCGCTTCGCCGACGCCAGCTGCTTCACATACGCCGAGGCCTCCGCCTCCGCCAGCCCGCCGTGCGCGACCGCGATGTCCCGCAGCGCCTGGTCCACGTCCTTGGCCATGCGCGAGGCGTCACCGCAGACGTAGAAGTGGGCGCCGTCCTGGAGCCAGCGCCACAGTTCCGGACCGTGTTCGCGCATCCGGTCCTGGACGTACACCTTGTTGCGCTGGTCGCGGGAGAACGCGGTGTCGAGCCGGGCGAGGGTGCCCTCGTCGAGCAGCGCGGTCAGCTCGTCCTCGTAGTAGAAGTCGCTGGCCCGGTGCTGCTCCCCGAAGAACAGCCAGTTGGGCGCCTTGTGCCCGAGCGCGTGCCGCTCCTGCAGGAAGCCGACGAAGGGCGCGACACCCGTGCCGGGGCCGACCATCACCATCGGCGTGGAGGCGTCCGCGGGCGGCCGGAAGTGCGGGGAACGCTGCACGAAGACCGGCACCTCGGTGTCCGGCTCGGCGTCGGCGAGGAACGGCGAGCAGACCCCGCCGCGAGGCCGGCCGTGCAGGTTCTCGTACCGCACGACGGAGACCGTCAGCGAGACGCTGTTCGGGTCGACGAGCGGGCTGGACGATATGGAGTACAGACGCGGCTGGAGTTTCCTGAGCACCCCGGCCCACTCCTCGGCGCCCGCCCGCACGGGGTGCTCGGCGAGGACGTCCACCGCCTGCCGACCCCAACTCCACTGCGCCAGACCGTCCTTGTTGTCGGGCCGCAGCAGCCGGCGCAACTCCCGGTCGTCACGGACGCGCTCGGCGACGAAGCGGAGCAGGTCAGAGGTGATCTTCGTGATGTCCAGGTGCCAGTGCAGGGCCTCCGCGAAGGAGACCTCGCCCACGCCGTCCAGTGGCACGGCGGTCGAGCCGTCGACGCCCGTCACCGCGAGCCACTCCTCCACCAGCGCGGGCGAGTTGACCGGACGCACGCCGAGCGCGTCGCCCGCCTCGTACGTCAGCGAGGTCCCGCTCGTGTCGAAGGTGAAGCGCCGCACCTCCTTGCCCGCGCCGGGCCGGCTGAGCAGCCGGTTGCCGACGAGGCGGGCGGTGGTGGGGGCAGGCCTGGCGGGAGTTGCGGCATTGGTCTTCGGCTTCTCGACCGGTTTCTCGACCGGCCTCGGGAGCGCGGGTGCGTCCGTGCCGCCCAGTGCCGTGAGGACCTGGTCGAGCCACGCCCCGGCGGACGGCTCGTAGTCCGGTTCGCAGTCCGTACGCGGCGCGAGGCGCACCCCGCCCAGTTCGTCCAGCCGTGCGTCGAGCCGCCGCCCGTGCCCGCAGAAGTCGTCGTACGAGGAGTCGCCGAAGGCGAGCACGGCGTACCGAACCCCGTCCAGCCGTGGAGCCCCCGCGTCGGACAGCGTGTCCCAGAAGCCGGCCCCATTGTCGGGCGCGTCACCGTCGCCGAACGTGCTGGTGATGAAGAGGAGGTCGGCCGCGCGGGTGAGAGCGCGGACATCGGCCTCGTCCATGTCGACCACGGTGGCCCGGTGCCCCGCCGCACCCAACCGCTCGGCGGTGGCGGTGGCGAACTCCTCGGCGTTGCCGGTCTGCGAGGCCCACAGCACGACGACCTCACGGCCGTCATGCGTGACCGGTTCCGCCGCCGTCCGTGAGTACATCCCGGCGAGTACGCCGTTGACCCACATCGCGTGCTCGGGGCTGAAAGGCGCGTCCGGAGGCAGGACAGGGATCCCGGGCGCGCCGGTCTGGATTCCGGCGAGGAAGCCGGTCAGATAGAGGCGTTCCTGGGCGGTCAGCACGGGCGGCGGGGTGGGTTCCAGACCGAAGGGATCAGCCGAGCCGGGGGTGACGGCCGTGGGCGTCAGCGCTTCCACCGGCCCCTCCGGCACCGGAGCCGCCACCCTGGTCAAGGACACCGCGCACACCTTGAACTCGGGCTGGAAGGAGATCGGATCGACCGCGTCGCTCGTCACCGCGTTGACGCTCAGATACTCCCCGAACAGGTCGTTCCAGTGGAACGGAGCGAAACAGCCCCCGGGCCGCACCCGATCGGTCACCACCGCCGGCAGCACCGCCCGCCCGCGTCGCGAGGCGACCTCCACCCGATCACCCTCGGCGATCCCCAGCGCACGCGCGTCCTCGGGATGCACCTCCACGAACGGCCCCGGGTTCAGCTTGTTGAGCTTGGCGACCCTTCCGGTCTTGGTCAGCGTGTGCCACTGGTGCTGAACCCGCCCCGTGTTCAGTACGAAGGGGTAGTCGTCGTCCGGCATCTCGGCGGCCGGCATGTGCGGCCGCGCGTGGAAGACACCCCGCCCGCTCGCGGTCGGGAACCGCAGCTCGCCGTCCGCGTCGACGTACCGGATCGGATTGCGCTCCGGCCCGTCCACCTCGGCGGCCGGCCATTGCACGGGCGTGGCGCGCAGCCGCTCGTACGTCACCCCGCGCAGGTCCCAGCCGGTCACCGGGTTCCAGGCCCGCCGTATCTCCTCGAAGACGTCCTCGGCGCTGTCGTACGAGAACCCCTTCTCGTACCCCATCGCACACGCGACGGCCGCGATGATTTGCCAGTCGGCCATCGCCTCCCCGGGCGGGTCGGCCACCGGCCGGGTCAGCGTCAGATTGCGCTCGCTGTTGACGAAGACACCCTCGCCCTCGGTCCACATGGCGCCCGGCAGCACGACATCCGCGTACGCGTTGGTCTCGGTCTCACCGAAGACGTCCTGCGTGACGACGAACTCGGCGGTCTCAAGGCCCTCGATGACGGTACGGCGATTGGCGACCGAGGCGACGGGGTTGGTGCAGATGATCCAGCAGGCCTTGATCTCCCCGTCGGCCATCTTCTGGAACATCTCGACGGTGCCCTTGCCGACCCCGTCGGCGCGCAGCGTCCCCGGCGACACCTCCCACAGCTCCTCGACGAAGGCCCGCTCGGCGTCGACGAGCACCGACCGCTGCCCCGGCAGCCCCGGCCCCATGTACCCCATCTCACGGCCGCCCATCGCGTTCGGCTGCCCGGTGAGAGAGAAGGGCCCGCTGCCCGGCCGGCAGATGGCACCCGTCGCCAGATGCAGGTTGACCAGGGCGTTCGTGTTCCAGGTGCCGTGCGTGGACTGGTTGAGCCCCATCGTCCAGCAGCTCATCCACTCGCCGGCCTCACCGATCAGCCGGGCGGCCGCGCGCAGGTCGCTCTCGTCGATCCCCGTGATCTCCGCGACGGCGGCGGGCGTGTAGTCGGCGAGGAAGGCGGGCATCGCCTCCCAGCCCTCGGTGTGGGCGGCGATGAAGTCGGGGTCGGTGTGGCCGTTCTCGACGAGCAGGTGCAGCAGCCCGTTCAGCAGCGCGAGGTCCGTACCCGGCTTGACCTGCAGAAACAGATCGGCCTTGGCGGCGGTCGCGGTACGTCGCGGATCGACCACGATGAGTTTCGCGCCCGCCTTGACCCGCTCCATCATCCGCAGGAAGAGGATGGGGTGGCAGTCGGCCATGTTCGAGCCGATGACCAGGAAGACGTCCGCCTTCTCGAAGTCCTCGTACGACCCCGGCGGCCCGTCCGCGCCGAGGGACAGCTTGTATCCCATGCCCGCGCTGGCCATGCACAGCCGCGAGTTCGACTCGATCTGGTTCGTCCCCACGAACCCCTTGGCCAGCTTGTTGGACAGGTACTGCGCCTCCAGGCTCATCTGCCCGGACACATAGAAGGCGACCGCGTCCGGCCCGTGCTCGTCGACGATCGCGCGCAGCCGGCGAGCCGTCTCGGCGATCGCGTCGGCCATCGGGGAGGGCACCGGCTCCTCACCCCGGTCGTCCCTGACCAGGGCGGTCGTCAGCCGCCCGGGCGCGGCGAGCATCTCGGCCGTCGTCGCGCCCTTGGTGCACAGCCGGCCCGCGTTCGCCGGGTGCGCCTTGTCACCGGAGGCCTTCAGGACCGTACGCCGCCCGTCGGGCCCCATCCCGACGTCCAGCAGGATTCCGCAGCCGACCCCGCAGTACGTGCAGACCGTCCGGACCTGAGTCGTGGAGGTGGTCTCGGTCACACGCTGCCCTTCTCCGGCGGTCGGGGTGATGCATGAAGCGTACGAATTGCCCGTTACGTCGATGTCACATCCCTTGATCATGAGGAGTTACGTCGGCCACACAGCCGCCGAAGGCCCGATGTGAGGGCGATGTGAGGGGTGCGGGACGGCGCGATGCGGTCGCGCATCGTGTCGCTGTTGGGCCGAACGGGTGACTTGGCGTAAGAATTGGCTGGTGCAGGCATTGAAGGCGAGTCAAGGCGGGGGGAGCCGGTGAACAGCCACGACGTCACCGATGAACAGTGGGAGGGGCTCGCCCAGGTTGTGCCGTTGCGCGGCCGAGACGCCTGGCCGTCCGCGGTGGACCACCGAGTGCCCCCGGAGGCGGTGACGGAGCCGCGTCGCCGGTTCGTCGTCCTACGGGTCAACGTGTTCGCGGACGCCCGCGACGTCGCCGAGACGCTGATGGCGGGGATTCCGGTGCTGCTGGACCTGACCGGGGCGGAGACCGAGGTCGCCAAACGGGTCCTCGACTTCAGCACGGGCGTGGTCTTCGGCCTGGCGAGCGGGATGCACCGGGTGGACCGGAACGTGTTCCTGCTGACGCCGCCGGGGACCGAGGTGAGCGGGTTGATGGAGGGGGCTGGGGCTCCGGGCTCGTGAGGGGGCTGGGCGGGCCGGTCCCTCGATCGTAGGAAGGGTGCCGGGGTGGAACGGTTCGCCTGACGGCAGGGGTCCTACGGTCCGGACATGGCCGTGTCGTCTGTGTCTGGTGCCGCTTCCCCTGTGTCCGGTGTCGCTTCCCTCTCGTCCTCCGTGCTGTCCGTGGGCGAGGCGCATGCCGCCCGGCCCCGCGTCACCGAGCTGCGGCTGTCCGCGTTCGCGGGGCATCGGCGGGCCGCGCTCCCGCTCGGGGCGTTCACGCTCTTCGCCGGGCCGAGCGGGTGCGGCAAGACGACCGCGCTGCGGGCGTACGAGGCGCTGGCCCGGCTCGGTGCGGGTGCCGGGGTGGGAGAGGTGTTCCCCGATCCGGTGGCTTGCGTTCCGGAGCGGGCTCGGCCCGATGCTCAGCGGCGGCGTGGGTTTCGTATCGGTTGTACCGCCGACGGTCCCGAGGGGCCGGTCCGGCTCGATGTCGCGGTACAGGCCGAGCCCGGACTGCGCATCGTGGGGGAGCGGTTGAGCGCGGGGGGTGTCGTTCTGCTGGAGACGGCCCTGCGTGATCCGAGCCGTCCCTGTGTGCAGGCCGCCTGGCACACGGCCGGTCAGTCGCCGGTGACACGGGCGCCGCTGCCCGACGATCGGCTCGGTACCGCTCTGCTGCCGCTGCGGGTGGCCGGCAAGACGGACGGGCAGCGGCGGGTGCTCGCGGCGGCGGAGCAGATGGTCGTCGCGCTGCGGTCGGTGTTCGCCTGTGATCCTCGGCCCGAGCGGATGCGGGGTGCGGTGTCGATCGGTTCCGGGCGGCTGCTCCGGGGCTGCGACAACCTCGCCGATGTGCTGTGGCGGACCCGTGCCGAGTGCGGGCGACGGCATGCGCAGTTCGTGGCGTCGGTGGGGGCGGGGTGTGCCGGGGCGGTGGCGGATGTGGTCGCCGAGGTGCTGGGGGACGGGACGGTGCGGGGGGTGCTCGACCGGGGGGACGGTGTTCGGACGGAGCTCGGGCGGCTGGGCGACGGTGAGCTGCGGTATCTCGCGCTGTCCTTGGTGCTGTTGACCGGGCCCGGGGTGCTGGAGGTCGACCCGGTCGGTGAGGTGCCCGCGGCGATGCAGACGCTGACCGTGCTGGCGGATGGGCTCGATCGGGGGCTGGATTCGGGGCAGCGCGGGGAGTTGGTGCGGCTGGCGGCGCGGATGTGTGAGCGGGGGCATATTCGGCTGGTCGGGGCGGTGAGTGACGTGACGGCGGTGGCGGGAGTGGATGGCGTCACGGTGGTACACCTGGAGCCGTGAACGAACCCCTTGATGTGGCCGGGCTGCAGCGCCGGCTGGCCGAGTTCGCCGCCGTGCGCAACTGGCAGCCGTATCACACGCCGAAGAACCTCGTCGCCGCGCTCAGCGTCGAGGCGTCCGAACTGGTGGAGATCTTCCAGTGGTTGACGCCGGAGGAGTCGTCCCGGGTCATGGACGACTCGGAGGTCGCGGCGCGGGTGACCGATGAGGTCGCGGATGTGCTGGCGTATCTGTTGCAGCTGTGCGAGGTGCTCGGGATCGATCCGTTGGCGGCGTTGGACGCGAAGATCGACCGGAACGAGCGGAGGTTTCCGGCGCCGTAGGAGGAACAGCGTCCGTTTTCACTCTCTGTGTTCATTTGGAGGGCTGTAGCAGAAAAGTTGTCCGCAGATTTCCGTCTTCCTCTGGCTTTTCGTCTCAAGGGCCTTCACTCTGGGTAGTGGACAAGGGAGTTCGGGCGGACGCGTGGGCAGCGCGTCGGGACAGACGGGGACTGCGGATGGACGCGGTGCGGCTGATCGTGACGAGCAGGCGGGCGCTGGCGGGGGGCAGGGGTGCGCCGGAAATCATGACCGAGGTGTGGCAGGCGCAGGCTCTGGCTCAGGCGATAGGGAGTCGGCTCGCGGTGTTCGGGCCACCTGAACTACGGGGTGAGGCGCTGGGGTTGACGGAGCTGGCGGGGCGTGGCTGCGGGGTCCTTCAGGTGCCGGATCTGGCGGACGGGGACTTACGTGCGGCCCAGCTGACGGAGCTGGGCGATGCGCGGCAGTCGCTGATGCATCTGGGCAGCCTGTTGGGGGAGGTGGGGATCGCGCTTGTCGGGATCGCCAGTTCCGCGGATGACGAAGCGACGTACTGGCAGTGCATGGAGGCGATCGACGCGGCGGACGAGTCTCGGGATCGAGTGCTGGAGATGCTGCGAAGACTGGCGGATCGGGATCAGGTGTTGCCGGAGAGGGAGGCGGGGTAGCGGGGGCCTCCGGCGGTTGAGCGGGGATGCCTGCGGCGGCCTGTGCCGGTTCGGTGGGGGTGCGCGTAGCGCCCAGGGTTCGGTGGGTGGGTCGGGGCCGCGCCGGGGGGTGTCCGTCCTCGGACCGGCGGTCCCCTTATTCCGAGAGGTCCCGCGTGTTGACGCCGGCCACTGCGGGCGGACACCCCCCGGCACGTCCCCTTGCCGCCGTGGGCGACTGCGGCGCCGCGGGGGTGCGCGCCATACCCCCCACACGGCGCGCCACCGATTCCGCCCCGCCACACCTAGCCGGGCAGCCGGCTGGGCGGCGCGCGTAGCCCCGTCGGTCCCAGCCGGAGCAGTGACCCGGCCGCGGCGTGCAGCCTCGTCCGCCTCAGCCGGGGCAGTGACCCCGGCGATGGCGCTACGTCCGTCCCGGGCGGGGCAGTGGCTCGGTGGCGGCGCGTGACCCGTTCGCCCCAGCCGCGGCGCGTAGCCCCGCCCGTCCAGCCGTGGCAGTCGCAACCCGCTCTGCCGGAGCCGCGGGCAGTCGTGCCGCTGGAGCGGTGCGGGTGGGCGCGGGCGCACGCCGTTGGCGCCGGGTTGCGCGGCCCACCCCCCCGCCCAGCCACAACGCCGGGCAACCCGTGAAGCGAACGGCACCCGGGATTTGGCCCAGCCGACGCGGTGAGCCGTAAGCAGGCGGACCGTCAGCCGGTCTCCCCGTCCTGCAGTTGGCCGCGGCCGGGCCCCCCGGTCGACTGCAGGTCCGCGTCGAGGGCCGAGAGGTCCGCGTTCAGGGCTGCCATCAGCTCCTCCATCTGCTGCAGCAGTCCCTTCGGCTGGCCGGTGCCGCCGCCCTGCTCTGGCGGGAAGTTCTCGGACATGACGGCCTCCTCGGCCTCCGGCCCCGATGGAAGTGGGCCGACACGGTGACGCTCCGGCGGTCGACGGCCGGCGCGGGGGCCAGGCGGTCCGGCTCCGACCGAGCCAACGATCACCGTCGGGGGCGGTCACTGGCCCGGGCTAGGGGCGGCAACAGCGCAGCCGGAATTCACCCGACCGTGGCTGCGGAGGCCAGGGGGACCGGTTCGGTCGGCCGGTGTCGCGGAGTGCAGGATGGAGGTATGGATCTTCGCATCTTCACCGAGCCCCAGCAGGGCGCCACCTACGACACCCTCCTCACCGTGGCGAAGGCCACCGAGGACCTCGGCTTCGACGCGTTCTTCCGGTCGGACCACTATCTGAAGATGGGTTCCGGGGACGGCCTTCCCGGCCCCACCGACGCCTGGATCACGCTCGCCGGCCTCGCGCGGGAGACCAAGCGGATTCGCCTCGGGACCCTGATGACCGCCGGCACCTTCCGGCTGCCCGGCGTGCTCGCCATCCAGGTCGCCCAGGTCGACCAGATGTCCGGCGGCCGGGTCGAACTCGGCCTGGGGGCGGGGTGGTTCGAGGAGGAGCACCAGGCGTACGGCATCCCGTTCCCGAAGGAGAAGTTCGGGCGGCTGGAGGAGCAGCTCGCCATCGTCACGGGGCTGTGGGCGACCGAGGTCGGGGAGACCTTCGACTTCCACGGGAAGTACTACGACCTCAGCGAGTCGCCTGCGCTGCCCAAGCCCGCCCAGGGCAAGGTTCCGGTGCTGATCGGCGGGCACGGTGCCACCCGTACTCCGCGGCTGGCCGCCAGGTACGCCGACGAGTTCAACATGCCGTTCGCCTCGATCGAGGACAGCGAGCGACAGTTCGGGCGCGTACGGGCCGCCGCCGAGGAGGCCGGCCGCAAGGGGGACGAGCTCGTCTACTCCAACGCCCTTGTCGTGTGCGTCGGCAAGGACGACCAGGAGGTCGCCCGTCGCGCCGCCGCGATCGGACGTGAGGTGGACGAGCTGAAGCTCAACGGGCTCGCCGGCTCCCCGGACGAGGTCGTCGA
This sequence comes from Streptomyces cyaneus, assembly GCF_004028635.1. Lineage (GTDB taxonomy): Bacteria > Actinomycetota > Actinomycetes > Streptomycetales > Streptomycetaceae > Streptomyces > Streptomyces cyaneus. Next base: position 370,087 of record NZ_RQJW01000004.1, read on the forward strand.
GAAGCTCGGCCGATACCAGGAGATCGGGTCGCGGCGGATCTACCTTCAGGTCCTCGACCTGGCCGACCTGGACCACCTCGAGCTCATCTCCTCCCAGGTCCAGTCGCAGCTGTCGTAGGTCGTGCGGGAACCGGGGGGGGGCTTCGGCTGTGGCGTCGGCGCCGCATGTCGTCCGGCCGGGAGACCGCGTGACCGTCGCGGTCGAGGAAGTCGACATCGAGGTCGGATTCGTCATTGGGTCCATCTGGTAAGTCCTCGGTAATTCCGCGGCGCACCGCGGCACCGTGAAAGGGGGGGGCGGGCGTCGCAGCCGGTGGAATTCTCGATTCCCTTTGGGTTTTTCCGCTCCACGGGCAGCCATCTCCGTCGACTCGCTGCACAGCTCGGGCGGAGGCGCTGTGCAGTGGAAAATGCCTGCGTACGGCCGGGTGGTGGGCTGTACGTTGTGGTGTCCGCAGTTCAGACCACATTCGAGGCAACCACCGTGTTCCTGACGATCAGTACCACCGGCACGCCGGAACGCCCGGCCACCGATCTCGGCTTCCTGCTGCACAAGCACCCCGAGAAATCGCAGGCGTTCTCCACCTCCTACGGCAAGGCGCACGTCCTTTACCCAGAGGCGGACGCCGAGCGTTGCACGGCGGCGCTGCTACTGGAGGTCGATGCGGTGGCACTGGTCCGGCGCGGTAAGGGCAAGGGACGGGGCGGTGCGCCCGACGCGGCGTTGGCGCAGTACGTCAACGACCGCCCGTACGCGGCCTCGTCCCTGCTGGCCGTAGCGCTGAGTGCGGTGTTCTCCAGTGCGATGCGGGGCGTGTGCAACGCGCGGCCCGAGCGCGTCGCACAGCCGCTGCCCCTGCGGATCGAGGTGCCCGCGCTGCCGGCCCGAGGCGGCCCGGAGCTCGTACGACGGCTCTTCGAGCCGCTCGGCTGGGCGGTCACCGCCGAGCCCGTGCCGCTGGACGTGGAGTTCCTCCAGTGGGGCGACTCGCGCTATGTGCGGCTCGTACTGGAGTCGGAGGCGTTGACCCTCGCCGAGGCCCTGCGTCACCTGTACGTCCTGCTCCCCGTCCTCGACGACGCCAAGCACTACTGGGTCGCCTCCGACGAGGTCGACAAGCTGCTGCGGGCCGGTGAGGGCTGGCTGCCGGACCACCCGGAGCAGAAGGTGATCACCAGCCGGTATCTGTCGCGGCGCTGGTCGCTGACCCGGGAGGCGATGGAGCGGCTGGAGCTGGTGCGGCTCGCCGAGGCCGACGACAGCGAGGTCGAGGACATCGACAACGCCGTCGAGGCCGAGAGCGAGACGGAGGAGAAGCCGACGCCGCTTGCCGTGCAGCGCCGGGACGCGATCCTCGCCGCGCTCAGGGCGTCCGGTGCCGCCCGCGTGCTCGATCTCGGGTGCGGGCAGGGGCAGTTGGTGCAGGCGCTGCTCAAGGACCCGGCGTTCACCGAGATCGTGGGCGTGGATGTGTCGATGCGGGCGCTCACCATCGCCGGGCGGCGGCTGAAGCTGGACCGGATGGGGGAGCGGCAGGCCTCGCGCGTGAAGCTGTTCCAGAGCTCCCTCGCCTACACCGACAAGCGGCTCGGGGGCTACGACGCCGCAGTGCTCAGCGAGGTCATCGAGCACCTCGACCTGCCACGGCTGCCCGCCCTGGAGTACGCCGTGTTCGGTTCGGCCCGGCCGCGGACCGTCCTCGTGACCACCCCGAACGTCGAGTACAACGTCCGCTGGGAGAGCCTGCCGGCCGGCCACGTCCGGCACGGCGACCACCGCTTCGAGTGGACCCGCGAGGAGTTCCGGGCGTGGGCGCGGACGGTGGCCGAACGGCACGGGTACGGCGTGGAGTTCGTGCCCGTGGGGCCGGACGACCCGGAGGTCGGGCCGCCCACCCAGATGGCCATTTTTGAGATGAGCACAGCCGACCTGGGCACAGCCGACATGAACAGCACCACGAAGGACGAGAAGGAGGCGAAGGCCGCATGACCGAGAACCAGACACCGCAGGGACGCGTCCTGCCCGTCACCGACCTCTCCCTCGTTGTGCTCATCGGCGCCTCTGGCTCCGGGAAGTCCACCTTCGCCCGCCGGAACTTCAAGCCCACCGAGGTCATCTCCTCCGACTTCTGCCGCGGCCTGGTCTCCGACGACGAGAACGACCAGAGCGCGACCCGGGACGCCTTCGACGTCCTGCACTACATCGCGGGCAAGCGCCTGGCCGCCGGCCGCCGTACCGTCGTCGACGCCACCAGCGTGCAGCAGGACTCCCGGCGGCAGCTGGTCGAGCTGGCCAGGCAGTACGACGTGCTGCCGATAGCCATCGTGCTCGACGTGCCCGAGGAGGTGTGCGCCGAGCGCAACGCGGCCCGCACCGACCGCGCCGACATGCCGCGCCGCGTCATCCAGCGGCACACCCGCGAACTCCGTCGGTCCCTGCGGCACTTGGAACGCGAGGGCTTCCGCAAGGTGCACGTCCTGCGGGGGGTGGAGGACGTCGAGAACGCCACCGTCGTCACCGAGAAGCGCTTCAACGACCTCACCCACCTCACCGGCCCCTTCGACATCATCGGCGACATCCACGGCTGCGCCTCCGAGTTGGAGTCGCTGCTCGGCAAGCTGGGCTACGTCGACGGCGCGCACCCGGACGGCCGTACCGCCGTCTTCGTCGGCGACCTCGTCGACCGCGGCCCCGACAGCCCGGGCGTGCTGCGGCGCGTGATGTCGATGGTGAAGTCGGGCAACGCGCTGTGTGTGCCGGGCAACCACGAGAACAAGTACGGCCGTCACCTCAAGGGCCGCAAGGTCCAGCACACGCACGGACTCGCCGAGACCATCGAGCAGATGGAGGGCGAGAGCGACGAGTTCCGGGCCGAGGTACGGGAGTTCATCGACGGACTGGTCAGCCACTACGTCCTCGACGGCGGCCGGCTGGTCGTCTGCCACGCCGGTCTGCCGGAGAAGTACCACGGCCGTACGTCGGGACGGGTGCGTTCGCACGCGCTGTACGGCGACACCACCGGGGAGACCGACGAGTTCGGGCTGCCGGTGCGCTACCCGTGGGCCGAGGACTACCGAGGCCGGGCGGCTGTGGTGTACGGCCACACTCCGGTCCCGGAGGCCACATGGCTGAACAACACCATCTGCCTCGACACCGGCGCCGTCTTCGGCGGCAAGCTGACCGCGCTGCGCTGGCCGGAGCGGGAACTGGTCGACGTACCGGCCGAGCAGGTCTGGTACGAGCCGACCAAGCCGCTGCGGACGGAGGCACCCGGCGGGCACGACGGGCGACCGCTGGACCTGGCGGACGTGCACGGGCGCAGGGTCGTGGAGACGCGGCACGCCGGCCGGGTGTCCGTCCGTGAGGAGAACGCGGCGGCGGCCCTGGAGGTCATGAGCCGCTTCGCGGTCGACCCGCGCCTGCTGCCGTACCTGCCACCGACGATGGCACCGACGGCGACGTCGCACATCGAGGGCTACCTCGAGCACCCGGCCGAGGCCTTCGCGCAGTACAAGGAGGACGGGGTCGAGCGGGTCGTGTGCGAGGAGAAGCACATGGGTTCGCGCGCGGTGGCTCTGGTGTGCCGGGACGCGGAGGCTGCGCGCAAGCGATTCGGGGTCGACGGCCCTACGGGGTCGCTGTACACCCGTACCGGTCGCCCCTTCTTCGACGACGAGTCGGTGACGGAGACGATCCTGGAGCGGTTGCGGACGGCGATCGGAGAGGCCGGCCTCTGGGACGAGCTGGCGACCGACTGGCTGCTGCTCGACGCCGAGCTGATGCCGTGGTCGCTGAAGGCGCAGGGCCTGCTGCGCTCGCAGTACGCGGCGGTCGGCGCCGCCTCCGGGGCGGTGTTCCCGGGTGCGCTGGCCGCCCTGGAGGGTGCTGCGGCGCGCGGCGTCGACGTGTCCGGCCTGCTGGCGCGCCAGCGCGAACGGGCCTCGGACGCCTCGGCGTTCACGGAGGCGTACCGCCGCTACTGCTGGCCGACGGACGGCCTGGACGGCGTACGCCTGGCCCTCTTCCAGCTCCTGGCCGTCCAGGGCCGCAGCCTCGCCGGGCTCCCGCACGACGAGCAGCTCGCGCTCCTCGACCGGCTGGTGGAGCACGACAGCACGGGTCTGCTCCAGACGACCCGTCGCCTGTACGTCGACACCGGCGACCCGGAGTCGGTGCGGGCCGGCGTCGACTGGTGGCTGGAGATGACGGGCCGCGGCGGCGAGGGCATGGTCGTCAAGCCGCTGGGTGCGGTCGTACGCAGCGAGCAGGGGCGGCTGGTACAGCCCGGCATCAAGTGCCGGGGCCGTGAGTACCTGCGGATCATCTACGGTCCGGAGTACACGCGCCCGGACAACCTGGCCCGGCTGCGGCAGCGGTTCCTCAACCACAAGCGGTCCCTCGCCATCCGCGAGTACGCGCTGGGGCTGGAGGCCCTGGACCGGCTGGCGGAGGGCGAGCCGCTGTGGCGGGTGCACGAGGCGGTGTTCGGGGTGCTGGCGCTGGAGTCGGAGCCGGTGGACCCCCGGCTGTGAGGTCAGCGGCTGTTACCCGTCAGTCGACGAGTCGCAGCCGCTCCCGGCACACGCCCACGCGGAGGGTCTGACCCCAGGTCAGCTCGACCGCGTCCGTCTCCATTCCGTCCCCGAAGGCGACGAGCCGCTCGGACTCGACGGTGAGGTGGAGACGGGTCGCGGCGGCGAGTTCCCCGGCCACCAGTGACGTACCGGTGGCCGGGGAGGGCCAGGCCTCCCGTACGAACCACAGCAGGCGTTCCTCCGTGGGGGCGGGCAGCCGCAACTGCCCGCCCCTCTCCTGCCACACCGACCGGATCCATCCGGTCGCCCCCGTCCCGGTGCCGATCAGCACCCCGGACGAAGCCTGGGCCTCGACGACACCCCCGTCGTCCTCCAGGCCCAGGCGGTATCGGGCCGTCTGGTGTCCGACGGCGCCCAGGTAGATCTCGTTCAGGGCCACGAGCCGCTGTGTGTCGTCGGCGACGGCCTCGACCATGGTGAGTTCTTCGCAGTGGCCCCTTCCGGATTGCGTGGCGGTGAGCAACGGGCCTGCGTCCTCGGGGCGATGGCGCACCAGGATTCCGGGGTTGCGACCAGGATCGGTGTCGATGCCCAACACCGGCTGCCCGGCGAGGTACTTGGCGACGTTGGCCACCAGGCCGTCCTGTCCGACCACGACCACGACGTCCTCGGGGGCGAACAGGAAGCGGTCCAAGTCGGCCCGCTCGACCCGGGTCTGACGCCAGGTCAGGGGGATCGCCGAGGCGACCTCCGCCAGCGCCTGTCGCGTCCGGCGATGGCGTTCGGCGACTTCCTCGATGTCGCGGCCCCGGGAGGCGAGGAAGAAGGCGGCCTGGCCGTGCGTACCGTGCCGGGCCACCAACTCCTCGTACTCCGTGGTGCGATGGACGAGGACGACGCGGGGCGCGAGGCTCACGCCCGCTCCTGCGTCCCGAGCCTGGCCAGCAGGCCCGTCAGCACGTCCGGCGACACCGTCACGCTGTCGATCCGCGGCAGGTTCTCCGCCAGCCGTGTCCCGGTGAGCGCGTGCAGCGTGGCCACGTCCACCTCCGCGTGCACCCGCAGCCAGGCCGCCTGCGCCTGCGCCCGCGCCTCACCGACCTCGCGCGCGCCCTCGGCCTCGGCCCGGGCCAGCCGTACGGACCGGGTGGCCTCCGCCTCGGCGAGCCGTACGGTCCGTGCCGCCTCGGCCTCGGCCCTGACCGCGTCCGCGGCGGCGTGCTCCTCGGCCTCCCGCCGCGCGTTCGTGCCCCGCTGGTCGACCAACTGCTCCTCGCGGCGGGCGAGTTCGATCTGGCTGGCCAGTTCGTTCTCGGCGATCGCGCGCTCCCGCTCGACGGCCACCGCCCGCCGCTCGTACGTCGCCCGGTCCGCCTCCTGCTGGATCTGCTCACGGGCAGGGGTGCGCAGCGCCCGCTCCACCTCGGGTTCCGGACGCAGCGCCATGACGCGTACGGCGACCACCTCGATGCCGGTCGCCGGGAGGCGGGGCTCCCCGGCCAGGCCCGCCGCGATCCGCTCCCGTACCGCGGTCACGCCGTCGACCAGCGCCGCCGACAGGGGAGTGCGGGCGAGGACGTCCAGCGCGTGCTGCTGGGCCGTCTCCGTCAGGAGCGTCCCGAGCTGCTCCAGCGGTGTGCCGCGCCAGGCGCCCGTGTCCGGGTCGACGGAGAAGTCCAGGCGGGTCGCGGCCACCGCGGGGTCGCTGATCCGGTAGGTGACCGTCGCCTGTACGGCCACGTCCTGGAAGTCGGACGTACGGGCATGGAAGGTCATCGCCAACTCCCGGTCGTCGACCGGCACTTCGGAGAGCGCGGCGGTCAGGGAGCGGAACCAGAAGCTCAGTCCCGGGCCGTCGTGCACAAGCCGGCCGGAGCGGTGGTGGCGGATGTGCGCCGTCGGAGCGCCCCGCAGATGGCGCCACCCCAGGCGCCGGGTGATGTCGGCCATGAGATCCCCTCGCTTTTCGTCATGCAGACGATAATCGCGAGAGTCGCTTGTCGTCAAGGGGACGAAAAAGGAAACGGTCGAGCAGGGGGTGAACCCGGTCGTCGATGGTCAGGATGGAGTCATGGGATTCCATGTCGACTCCGAGGCCGGGCGGCTGCGCCGCGTCATCCTGCACCGGCCGGATCTCGAGCTCAAAAGGCTCACCCCCAGCAACAAGGACGCGCTGCTCTTCGACGACGTGCTGTGGGTGCGCCGGGCGCGCGCCGAGCACGACGGGTTCGCCGACGTCCTGCGCGACCGCGGGGTCACCGTCCACCTCTTCGGCGATCTGCTCACCGAGGCCCTGGAGATCCCGGCGGCCAGGAGGCTCGTCCTGGACCGGGTCTTCGACGAGAAGGAGTACGGGGTGCTGGCCACGGACCACCTCCGTGCCGCCTTCGAAAGCCTGCCCTCCGCCGAGCTGGCCGAGGCCCTCGTCGGCGGCATGACCAAGAGGGAGTTCCTGGAGGCGCACCCCGAGCCGACCTCCGTGCGCTTCCACGTCATGGAGCTCGACGACTTCCTCCTCGCCCCCCTCCCCAACCACCTCTTCACCCGCGACACCTCCGCCTGGATCTACGACGGCGTCTCCGTCAACGCCATGCGCTGGCCGGCCCGGCAGCGCGAGACGGTCCACTTCGAGGCGATCTACCGGCATCACCCCCTCTTCCGTGACGAAACGTTCCACGTCTGGTCCGAGGGGCAGGCCGACTACCCCTCCACCATCGAGGGCGGGGACGTCCTGGTGATCGGCAGCGGCGCGGTCCTCATCGGGATGAGCGAGCGGACCACCCCCCAGGCCGTCGAGATGCTCGCGCACAAGCTGTTCGCCGCCGGGTCGGCCCAGACGATCGTGGCCCTCGACATGCCCAAGCGGCGCGCCCTCATGCACCTCGACACCGTGATGACGATGGTCGACGGCGATGTCTTCACCCAGTACGCCGGGCTCGGCATGCTCCGCTCGTACACCATCGAGCCGGGCGTCGGCGACAAGGAGTTGAAGGTCACCGACCATCCGCCGGAGCACATGCACCGCGCGATCGCCGCCGCCCTGGGCCTCAGCGAGATCCGCGTCCTGACCGCGACCCAGGACGTCCACGCGGCCGAGCGCGAGCAGTGGGACGACGGCTGCAATGTGCTGGCCGTCGAGCCGGGGGTCGTGGTCGCCTACGAGCGGAACTCCACCACCAACACGCATCTGCGCAAGCAGGGCATCGAGGTGATCGAGATCCCGGGCAGCGAACTGGGGCGGGGGAGGGGCGGGCCGCGCTGTATGAGCTGTCCGGTCGAGCGGGAGGCCGTGTGAATACCTATGGGGTCGCACGTGTGGCCGCGTGAAGCTCAGCCGGCTCGAACGTGCGGCCGTATAGAAATGCTGAAGGTCGTATAGACTTCCAGGGTCCTTGTACTCGTACCTCTGGAGCGCCCCCATGGCGACTGTCCCGACCGCCCTCGCCGGCCGCCACTTCCTCAAGGAGCTCGACTTCACCGAGCAGGAGTTCCGCGGGCTGATCGAGCTGGCCGCCGAGCTGAAGGCCGCCAAGAAGGCCGGGACCGAGACGCAGTACCTGCGCGGCAAGAACATCGCGCTGATCTTCGCGAAGACCTCGACTCGTACGCGCTGCGCGTTCGAGGTCGCGGCCGCCGACCAGGGTGCCTCGACGACGTACCTCGACCCGTCCGGCTCGCAGATCGGCCACAAGGAGTCCGTGAAGGACACCGCGCGCGTGCTGGGGCGGATGTACGACGGGATCGAGTACCGCGGGGGCAGCCAGGCGAAGGTGGAGGAGCTGGCCGCGTACGCCGGCGTGCCCGTCTACAACGGCCTGACCGACGACTGGCACCCCACCCAGATGCTCGCCGACGTGCTGACGATGACGGAGCACAGCAGCAAGCCCCTCAACGAGATCACCTTCGCCTACCTGGGCGACGCCCGCTTCAACATGGGCAACTCCTACCTCGTCACCGGCGCCCTGCTCGGCATGGACGTCCGCATCGTCGCGCCCAAGGAGTACTGGCCCGGTGACGAGGTCGTGGCCCGGGCCCGCAAGCTGGCGGAGGGCAGTGGTGCCACCATCACGCTCACCGAGGACGTCACCGAGGGTGTCCGCGGCGCCGACTTCGTCGCCACCGACGTCTGGGTCTCCATGGGTGAGCCCAAGGAGGTCTGGGACGAGCGGATCGCCGCGCTCGGCTCCTACGCCGTGACCATGGACGTCCTGCGCGCCACCGGGAACCCGGACGTCAAGTTCCTGCACTGTCTGCCGGCCTTCCACGACCTCGGCACGAAGGTCGGCCAGGAGATCTTCGAGAGCCACGGCCTGGACTCTCTCGAGGTGACCGACGAGGTCTTCGAGTCGGCGCACTCGGTGGTCTTCGACGAGGCGGAGAACCGGATGCACACGATCAAGGCGGTTCTGGTGGCGACGCTGGGTTGAGTGAGGGATCGCGCCGTAGAGGCCCGGGTTACGTCGGGCGGCGTTGAGCGGGTACGACCGGCAGTCTGAACCACACCGCCTTGCCGGAATCGGTGGGGCGGTGGCCGCAGGACGAGCTCAGGGTGCGGATCAGCAGCAGGCCGCGGCCGTGCTCCTGCCAGGGGTCGGGCTCCCCGTCGGCGGGCCGGGTCAGATTGCCCGGCGGTGCCGGGTCCGGGTCGTGCACCTCGACCTGGCAGCCGGACGGCAGCAGCTCCAGCACCAGCTCTATCGGGCCGTTCCCCGCGGTGTGCTCCACCGCGTTCGCGACCAGCTCCGCCGTGAGCAGCTCCGCGGTGTCGCTGTCGGCGGAATGCTCCAGCTCGGCCAGCGCCGTACGGACCAGTGCGCGGGCGACGGGCACGGCCGCGACCGTGTGCGGCAGTGCGATACGCCAGGAGGCGGAGGCTGCGGGGCGATCTTGCAAGGCGGGTCCGTTCATGAGCAGGCTGTCCTGCTTTCAACCTTATGAATGGTACGGCGCCACCCGGCAGACGCATCCGAAGGGCACCGTTCGGGACCTTCGGCCCCGACTGCTGGGCGGCTTACCCGGGTGAACGGTCGGCCTCGCACGGCTGATCCCGCCGTTACGGGGGTGTCGCCGAGCCGTGACGGATGTGACGGGGCCAGGTCACATCCAGCGCGGGCCGTGGCCGCACCCGAATGGCTTATTGCGCGACCGTGACGACAGTCAAAGTTGAGTGATAGCTTCGAAGGGTAGAGCTCCAGGGGTAGAGCTCAGTGAGGCAGTGCCCGCCGTCCGCCCGAGGAGGCCGCACGTCATGAGTCCCTTCACCGGCTCCGCCGCCCGCACCTCCGACTGGAAGCATCTGCGGGTCGAGCATGCCGACGGGGTCGCCACCGTCACCCTCGCCCGCCCCGAGAAACTCAACGCGCTCACCTTCGGCGCCTACGCCGACCTGCGAGATCTGCTCGCCGAGCTGTCCCGGGAGCGGGCGGTACGGGCCCTGGTGCTGGCCGGCGAGGGCCGCGGCTTCTGCTCCGGCGGCGACGTCGACGAGATCATCGGCGCGACCCTGTCCATGGACACCGCCCAGCTCCTCGACTTCAACCGGATGACCGGGCAGGTCGTACGGGCCGTACGGGAGTGCCCGTTCCCGGTGATCGCGGCGGTGCACGGGGTGGCCGCCGGGGCCGGAGCGGTACTGGCACTCGCGGCCGACTTCCGGGTCGCCGACCCCACCGCCCGCTTCGCCTTCCTCTTCACCCGGGTCGGCCTGTCCGGCGGCGACATGGGCGCGGCGTATCTCCTGCCGAGGGTGGTGGGTCTCGGTCACGCGACCCGGCTGCTGATGCTGGGCGAACCGGTCCGCGCCCCGGAGGCCGAGCGTATCGGCCTGATCAGCGAACTGACGGAAGAGGGCCAGGCGGATGAAACCGCCCAAGCCCTCGCCCGCCGCTTGGCCGACGGCCCGGCACTGGCGTACGCCCAGACGAAGGCCCTGCTGACGGCCGAGCTGGACATGCCGCTCGCGGCGGCGGTGGAGATGGACGCGGCCACGCAGGCCCTCTTGATGAACGGCGAGGACTACGCAGAGTTCCACGCGGCCTTCACAGAGAAGCGTCCACCGAAGTGGCAGGGGAGGTAGGGATGTTTCCGGCTGACGGGGCTGTGCCAACCAAAGGGGCGCGGGGCTCTGTTGAATTTGCGGCTACCGCCGCGCGGGCGCGACCCGCCACGACGAACCAGCAGCCGCCGAACCGGACCAGCCACCCCCTACGAGTCGCCGTCATCGGCGGCGGCCCCGGCGGCCTCTACGCCGCAGCCCTCCTCAAACGCCTCGACCCGTCCCGAGAAGTGACCGTCTGGGAACGCAACGCCCCCGACGACACCTTCGGCTTCGGAGTGGTCCTCTCCGACGAAACCCTCGGCGGCATCGAACACGCCGACCCAGTCGTCTACGAGGCCCTGCAACAGCACTTCACCCGCTGGGACGACATCGACATCGTCCACCGAAGCACCCGCCAAACCTCCGGAGGACACGGCTTCGCCGCACTCGGCAGGAAACGGCTCCTGGAAATCCTCCACGACCGGTGCCGCGACCTCGGCGTAGAACTCCGCTTCCGCTCCGAGGCCCCGTACCCGGCCTGGCTCGCGGAAACATACGACCTGGTCATCGCCGCAGACGGTGTGCACAGCACCACCCGCGAGGCCTACACCCATGTGTTCCGCCCCCATGTGGCCACCCACCACTGTCGCTACATCTGGCTGGCCGCAGACTTCGCCTTCGACGCCTTCCGTTTCGAGATCGCCGAGACCGAGCACGGCGTGATGCAACTGCACGGCTACCCCTACGCGGCCGACGCCTCCACCGTCATCATCGAAATGCGCGAGGAGGTGTGGCACGCGGCCGGGTTCGACGAAGTTACCCCGCAGGAGTCCGTCGAGCGCTGCGCCAAGATCTTCGCGGATGCGCTCCGCGGACGGCCCCTCAAGTCCAACAAGTCGGCCTGGACAACCTTCCGTACCGTCGTCAACGAGCGCTGGTCGCACGACAACATCGTCCTGCTCGGCGACGCCGCCCACACGGCCCACTTCTCCATCGGCTCCGGCACCAAGCTCGCCGTCGAGGACGCCCTCGCGCTCGTCGCCTGCCTGGAGGAACAGCCCGACATCGCAAGCGCGCTCAGCGCGTACGAGGAGGAACGCAAGCCCGTCGTCGCCTCCACGCAGCGCGCCGCCCGCGCCAGCCTGGAGTGGTTCGAGAACCTCGGCCTCTACCTCGACCAGCGGCCCCGCCAGTTCGCCTTCAACCTCCTCACCCGCAGCCGTCGCGTCACCCATGACAACCTGCGCCTGCGCGACGCCCACTTCACCGAGGCGGTGGAGCGCGACTTCGGCTGCCCGCCCGGCACGCCCCCGATGTTCACACCGTTCCGGCTGCGCGGTCTGACCCTGCGCAACCGGGTCGTCGTGTCCCCGATGGACATGTACTCGGCCACGGACGGCGTTCCCGGCGACTTCCACCTGGTCCACCTCGGCGCCCGCGCCCTCGGTGGTGCCGCCCTGGTGATGACCGAGATGGTGTGCGTCAGCCCGGAGGGACGCATCACCCCTGGCTGCGCGGGCCTCTATACCGGCAAACAAGGGGAGGCCTGGCGGCGGATCGTCCAGTTCGTGCACGCACAGGCACCCGGCACCGCGATCGGCGTGCAGCTCGGACACAGCGGGCGCAAGGGCTCGACCAAGCTGATGTGGGAGGGCATCGACGAGCCCCTGGAGGACGGCAACTGGCCCCTGGTGGCCCCGTCCCCGATCCCCTACAAGCCGTACAGCCAGACCCCGCGCGAGCTGACCCGTGCCCAACTCACAGACATTCGCGAGCAGTTCACATCAGCCGCCTGGCGTGCCGCCCGGGCCGGCTTCGACCTCCTCGAACTGCACTGCGCGCACGGCTATCTGCTCTCCGGCTTCCTCTCCCCACTGACCAACCGCCGCACGGACGCCTACGGCGGCTCCCTCGACAAACGGCTCCGCTTCCCGCTGGAGGTCTTCGACGCCATACGGGGCGTATGGCCCGAGGAACGGCCCATGACCGTCCGTATCTCCGCCACCGACTGGGCCGAGGGCGGGACAACGGCCGAGGAAGCCGTCGAGATCGCCCGCGCCTTCGCCGCGCACGGCGCCGACGCGATCGACGTGTCGACCGGGCAGGTCGTGGCCGACGAGCAGCCGGAGTACGGGCGGTCGTACCAGACGCCGTACGCGGACCGGATCCGGCACGCAACCGGCCTGCCGGTGATCGCCGTCGGCGCCATCTCCTCCTGGGACGACGTCAACTCCCTGATCATGGCGGGCCGTACGGACCTGTGCGCCCTCGCCCGCCCCCACCTCTACGACCCGCACTGGACGCTGCACGCGGCGGCCGAGCAGGGCTACGAGGGGCCGGGCGTCGTCTGGCCGGCCCCGTACCGGGCAGGCAGCCGCCGTCCGCAGACAGGACGCACGGACGCCCCCAAGCCCCGCCTGACGCTCGGGACTTGAGGGCGTACGCCCTATGTGTAGAGCGCACATTCTGTTTGCAAGGGAGGCGTGCTACAGCCCCACCATCCCCGCGGTCGGCGTTGCCCCGGGCCTGAGGTCACAGACCGGCGTAAGCGGCCCCTGCGTCCCGCAGCCGCTCGTGCAGTCCCCGGAAGACGGCCGCCGAGCGGGCGCCCGGCCAGTCCTCGGGCAGCAGCCGGGAGGGCAGGCCGGGGTCGGTGTAGGGGAGGTGGCGCCAGGAGTCCAGGGCGAGGAGGTAGTCGCGGTAGGCCTCCTCGGGCGGGGTGTCCGGCCGGCGCTCCCAGTCGTGCAGCACGCGCGCGTGGCGGTCGAGGAACGCCTCGTGCTCCTTGGCGATGGCGGCCAGGTCCCACCAGCGGGCGACGGCCTCGGCGGTCGGCGCGAAGCCGAGGTGCTCGCCCCGGAAGAAGTCGACGTACTCCTCCAGGCGCAGCCGCTGCAGGGTGTGGCGGGCCTCCTCGTAGAGCCGCGCCGGCGCGAGCCACACGCCCGGAGCCGCCGTCCCGAAGCCGAGCCCGGCCAGCCGGGAGCGCAGCACATGCCGCTTCTGCCGCTCGGACTCCGGTACCGAGAACACCGCGAGCACCCAGCCCTCGTCCTCGGGCGGGGCGGCGGTGTAGATGCGCCGGTCGCCGTCGTCCAGCAACTGGCGGGCGTCCGGCGACAGTTCGTACCCCGCCGCGCCCTGTGCCGTACGGGCCGGCAGCAGCAGCCCGCGTCGCTTCAGCCGCGACACCGAGGAACGCACGGAGGGGGCGTCCACGCCGACCGCGGCCAGCAGTCTGATCAGCTCGGCGACCGGCACCGGCCCGGGCATATAGCGGCCGTAGGCGCCGTAGAGCGTGACGATGAGAGACCGTGGTGCATGCTGGTCGGACACGTTGATCATCTTAGGTCGTACGGATCACTGCTGGTCACCCTGCGGGTCACCACCCGCGCGCAGTCGGAAACGCTGAAGCTTGCCGGTCGCGGTGCGCGGCAGAGCGTCCAGGAAGACGATCTCGCGCGGACACTTGTACGGCGCCAGCTCGCCCTTGACGAACGTGCGCAGCGCCTCCGTGTCCCGTCGCGCACCCTCCCTGAGCACCACGTATGCCACCACGACTTGGCCGCGCGCCTCGTCCGGCCGCCCCACCACCGCCGTCTCCAGCACGTCCGGGTGGCGCAGCAGGGCCTCCTCGACCTCCGGGCCCGCGATGTTGTAACCGGCAGAGATGATCATGTCGTCCGCGCGGGCGACATAGCGGAAGTAGCCGTCACTCTCTCGGACGTAGGTGTCGCCCGTGATGTTCCAGCCGTCGCGCACGTACTCGCGCTGCCGGGGGTCGGCGAGATAGCGGCAGCCGACCGGCCCGCGCACGGCGAGCAGCCCCGGTTCCCCGTCGGGTTGTTCCCGGCCCTCGCCGTCGACCACGCGCGCGTGCCACCCGGGTACCGGCACCCCCGTCGTGCCGGGCCTGATGTGCTCGTCGGCCGCCGAGATGAAGATGTGCAGCAGCTCTGTGGCGCCGATGCCGTTGATGATGCGCAGGCCGGTCCGCTCGTGCCAGGCCTGCCAGGTGGCGGCGGGCAGGTTCTCGCCCGCGGAGACACAGCGGCGCAGCGAGGAGATGTCGTGCGAATCGAGCTCGTCGAGCATCGCGCGGTAGGCCGTCGGCGCGGTGAACAGCACGGACACCCGGTGCGCTGCGATCGCGGGCAACAGTTGCTTGGGACCGGCCTGTTCGAGGAGCAGGGCGCTGGCACCGGCCCGCATCGGGAAGATGACGAGCCCGCCGAGGCCGAAGGTGAAGCCGAGCGGGGGACTGCCGGCGAAGACATCGCCCACATGTGGGCGCAGCACATGTTCCGCGAAGGTGTCCGCTATCGCGAGCACATCCCGGTGGAAGTGCATACATCCCTTGGGCCGTCCGGTGGTACCGGAGGTGAAGGCGATGAGCGCGACGTCGTCGGCCGCGGTGTCGACGGCGGGGTACGGCCCCTCGGGCGCCGGCCGGTGCAGCAGGTCGTCGGGGGCGTCACCGCCGTACGTCGCGATCCGCAGCCCCGGTATCTCGGCCTTGGCGAGCTCGTCGACGGCCCGGACGTCGCACAGCGCGTGCCGCACCTGGGCGATCTCGCACATGGTCCGCAGCTCGTGCGGCCGCTGTTGGGCCAATACGGTGACGGCGACCGCGCCGGCCTTCAGTACCGCCAGCCAGCAGGCAGCCAGCCAGGGCGTCGTCGGGCCGCGCAGCAGCACCCGGTTGCCCGGGACGACGCCGAGGTCGCCGGTGAGCAGATGCGCGAGCCGGTCGACGCGGGCGCGCAGTGTGCCGTACGTCCATGTGGCGCCGGACGGGGTGTGGAACACGGGCCGCTCGTCGTCGGGGCCGTCGAGCAACTCGGCGGCTGCGTTGAGCCGATCGGAGTAGCGCAGCGCCGGAAGGTCGAAGCGGAGCTCGGGCCACTGGTCGGGCGGTGGCAGGTGCTCGCGGGCGAAGGTGTCGACGTGGGCGGAGCGGTGCAGACCGGCCATGGCGGTTCGCCCCCTTGCCGTGTGGGCTGCCTTGTGGGCGTCGTGCTTCTGGGCATCGTGGTGGGCTCGCACAGGGAGCGTATCGTGTTGGTGACGACAGTCAATGGTGCGCGATATCGTCGGGTAGGTCCGTCGAATAGGTCCGTCGAGGGGGTCTGTCGAGAGGGTCCGTCGCGGACGGCCCCGCAGGGAGGTCGGCAATGCCCGCATTCTCACTCGATCCACCGCAAACCGCATGGTGTGCCGAGCTACGTGCCCTGGCCGCCGAACGGCTGCGCCCGCTCGCGGAGAAGGGCGAACCCGGGCACGTCAACCGCCCGCTGGTCGCCGAGCTCGGTCAACTGGGGTTGTTGGAGCGGCTGTTCACCTCGGGAGCCGTCGACCTGTGCCTGATGCGGGAGTCCCTCGCGTATGCCTGCACGGAGGCAGAGACCGCGCTGGCCCTGCAGGGTCTGGGCGCGTATCCCGTCCACGCGTACGGCACCCCGGCCCAACGGGAGCGCTGGCTGCCCCGGGTGGCCGAGGGGAGCGCGGTGGCGGCCTTCGCGCTGAGCGAGCCGGGGGCCGGGTCGGACGCGGCGGCGCTGGAGCTGCGGGCGGAACGGGAGGCGCGGCGGCTGGGGGAGCCGGGGGGACTCGGGGAGCCGAGAGAACTCGGGGAGCTGGGGGCGCTGGGTGGACCGGGGGAGCTGGGGGGACCAAGGGAGCCGGGGGAGCTGGGAGGACCAGGAAAGCTGGAAGGGCCAGGGAGGCCGGGGGAGCCGGGAGGGCCAGGGAAGCCGGGGGAGTCGCGGAAGCTGGGAGGGGCGGGGGATTCGCCGGTCGCCTCACTTGCCGCTGAGCCCGACGGTCCCGCCCGCTGGCGGCTCACCGGCGAGAAGTGCTGGATCTCCAACGCCCCCGAGGCCGACTTCTACACCGTCTTCGCCCGCACCACCCCCGGCGCCGGCGCCCGTGGCGTCACCGCCTTCCTGGTCCCCGCCGACCGTCCCGGCCTCACCGGAGCGGGCCTCGACATGTTGTCCCCGCACCCCATCGGCAGCCTCACTTTCGACGCCGTCCCCGTCACCGCCGACGACATGCTCGGCGAGGCCGACCGCGGGTTCCGGGTCGCGATGGGGACCCTCAACCTCTTCCGGCCCAGCGTCGGCGCCTTCGCCGTCGGCATGGCCCAGGCGGCCCTGGATGCGACCCTCGCGCACACCGCCCAACGGGACGCGTTCGGCGGCAAGTTGAAAGACCTTCAGGCGGTCGCCCACCAGGTCGCCGAGATGGCCCTGCGCACGGAGGCCGCCCGTCTCATGGTGTACGCGGCGGCGACGGCGTACGACGAAGGCGCCCCGGACGTCCCGAAGCGCGCCGCGATGGCGAAGCTGCTCGCCACCGAGACCGCGCAGTACGTCGTCGACAAGGCCGTCCAACTGCACGGCGCCCGCGCCCTGCGCCGCGGTCACCTGCTCGAACACCTCTACCGCGAGGTGCGGGCCCCGCGCATCTACGAGGGGGCCAGCGAGGTTCAACGCGGCATCATCGCCAAGGAGTTGTACGCGAACATGGAGGCCGGCCAGTGAGCACCGAGCGCGTCAACCCGCCCGACCTCTCCCCGCCCACCGGCTTCTCCCACGCGGTCGTGGCCACCGGCTCACGGGTCGTCTTCCTGGCCGGTCAGACCGCCCTCGACGCGGACGGCAAGGTCACCGGGGACACCCTGCCCGAGCAGTTCGAGCGGGCCCTGGCCAATCTGCTGGCCGCGCTCGACGCCGCCGGCGGCACCGCCGCCGACCTCGCCCGGGTCACGGTCTACGCCACGGACGTCGCCGCGTACCGCGCCCAGGTCGCCGAACTCGGCCGTATCTGGCGGCGGTTGGCGGGGCGGGACTATCCAGCGATGGCGGTCGTCGAGGTCGTGCGCCTCTGGGACGAAGAGGCGATGGTGGAGCTCGACGGGTTCGCCGTACTGCCGTAGGGCTCCGCCGTGGTGCCGTAGGGCTTCGCCGTACCGATGTGGTTCCTACTCACCCCTCGCAGGTCTCGCTCACCCCTCGCAGGGCTCGCTCACGCCGCCATGGCGAGCCGCTCGGCCGGTACCCGGTGCGGTGCGACCACGCGGCCGTCGGGCAGCAGCTCACCACTGTCGTCGAACACGATCGCGCCGGTGCAGAGCAGGCTCCAGCCCTGCTCGGGGTGTGCGGCCACCACATGGGGGGCTCGGCCATCGGAGGAAGGGCACGAAGGCTGGTGGGAACACATGGCGCACCTCCACATTGGGCGGACGAGCCGTGTGGGTCGTCCATATGGGTAGACCATGCTCCCCTCTCGAACTCGCCGGAACGGCCCAACGTGAACCGTGACAACACACGGACAACACTCTGACCGAACGCTGACCGATCCACGAAGGTCGGGGCGGACTCGCCACCGAAGGGGTGACGGTCACGCCCATGGGCGCACCTGCCGGGTACCAGTGGAAGGCCCCACTCCGATTATCCGGGAGGTTCATCCCATGCCCCTGCGCCCCGCTCTCGCCACCGCCGCCGGCGCCGCCCTGCTTCTGCTGGTCGCCGCCCCGTCCGCCCCCGCTGCCGTCGCCGGTCCCAAGGAGATGGTGACGGTCGATGACACCGGCCGTGTTGCCGCGGACGGCACCGTCACCCTGTCCGGCACCTACCGCTGCGTCGACAACACGGGGCCGACGTTCGTGAGCTCCACCATCGGCCAGAGGTCCTCCGACCTCCGGTACGGCATCGGCGGCACCCTCGCCGTGTGCGACGGCAAGGTGCACAGCTGGAAGAACACGGGCACGCCCCAGACAGGCCAGTCCTTGGCTCCCCTCCAGGCCGGCAAGGCGTACGTCGAGGCCACCATCGTCGAACTCCACCCCGTGGGCGGCCTGCCCCTGCCCCGCTTCCACGCCCTGCAGGACAAGCAGGAGATCACCCTGACCAAGAGCTGAACCCGACGTCCCTGCGGGGCGAGCACCGGCAGGGACACGACATCACCGCGGCAGGGCGGGGCCCTCGAGCCCTGCCCTGTCCTGTCCTGTCGTGTCCTGTCCTGCCCACGCCGCCGAAGGCACGACCGGGGGGGGGGCGGGCTTCATCCCCGACGCCCGCCACTTCGCGACTGACCTGCAGTCCCGGCGTCGCGCTCGTCGCGAATGCGGGAAGACCACAACGACCCAACCACTTTCCGTGAACTTTAAAATTTCTCACGGTCGTCGCGTGAGAGGGCGAGAGAACTGGCCACATCGGGGTCAGTTCACGCCAGTGCGCCTTCCTGCAAGCCATTCGCACTTGTCTCAACCAATCACCGAATGGCAGCCTGATGTCGTCCGGTCGGGCGAGCGCCGAAAATCCGGTGCTGTAAATACAGTCGTCGATCAGCTCGAACCGGGAGAAGGACGCTTAAAACCAGATGGCGATCTGATTCGGCCAGGTTGGCTCAACGGGGGTAGTTCGCAGTGCACGCACGGGTTCTTCGTCAGTCACGCTTACCTGTCCGGGGCGGTGTGCGAGGGCAGGTTGCCCAGCGCCGCGCGGACTTATTTGCCCTGGTGAGGCCGTGCCTCGCCCCTCAAACCTGACGCAGCGTTGCGTCATTTTTGCGTTGTGGCCGATTTTCGATCACGCGCGTCTCAGACACTCGATGGCGAGCTGTCTGTCACTTGATGGCCATTTCGTGAATAGCCGACTTCAGTCGTGTGTCCATGGCCACTTCACCCCGCTGCTTTGCCGGGAAAAGCGTGCCGAATAACGGAGCCACCCTCCTGATAATTCCGTCCGCCCTGCTGAGGAGCCGAATTGCCCCAAGAACGCGGAGCACGTGACTTACATTCCATTACGGAGTTTTTACTTTCGCGCGTCGTTGAGCTGCTGGATGTGCCCAAGGACGCGGTGGACCGGTGGGCGCCATTGCATCGATACGGACTGGACTCGTTGAAGTCGACGAGGCTTGTCGCCTCGTTGTCCGAATTCCTCGGCTGGCAGGTTCCGGTCACATGGATGTGGCAGTACCCGACCGTCGACGAGCTGTCCCGTGCGCTCGTCGAGGGGCCGCGTGCCGCGCAGACCGCCCCGAGTGCCGATCGCCGCGTGGTGTCGCGCGAGCCCATCGCGATCGTGGGCATCGGCTGCCGGTTCCCCGGCGGCCCTGACCCCTCCGCGTTCTGGCGGATGCTGGTCGAGGGCGGCGACGCCGTCGGACCGGTACCGGCCGCACGGCGCGAGCTCATCGGCGATTCGGCGCGCTGGGGCGGGTTCATCGACGGCATCGACCAGTTCGATCCGCTGTTCTTCGGCATCTCACCCCGGGAAGCCGTCCAGATGGACCCGCAGCAGCGTCTGGTGCTGGAGCTTTCCTGGGAGGCCCTCGAGGACGCGGGTGTCGCGCCGATGAGTCTCGTCGGCAGTGACACCGGCGTGTTCATGGCCTCCTGCTGGGGCGACTACGCCGCGTTGGCGCACTATCGCGGCCCCGACTCCCAGATCACCCCGCACACCGCGACCGGCATGCACGACGGCATCATCGCCAACCGCGTCTCCTACATCCTCGGCCTGCAGGGCCCGAGCATGGCCATCGACGCCGCCTGCGCGGGCTCGCTGGTCTCGGTGCACCTGGGATGCCAGTCGATCTGGATGGGCGAGAGCGAGCTGGCGCTCGCCGGTGGCGTGAACCTGAGCTTCGTCTCCGACTACTACACCGCCATGGACGCGATGGGCGCGCTCGCCCCGGACGGCCGCTGCAAGACGTTCGACGCCCGCGCCGACGGCTACGTCCGCGGTGAGGGCGCCGGGGTCGTCGTACTCGCTCCGCTGAGCGTGGCGCTCGAGCGCGAACTGCCGGTGTACTGCCTGATCAAGGGCAGCTCGGCCAACAACGACGGCCTGAGCAACGGGATGACCGCGCCGAACCCCCAGGCGCAGGAGTTGATGCTCCGCACCGCCTACCGACGGGCCGGCATCGCACCGTCCCTCGTGGACTACATCGAGTGCCACGGCTCCGCCACGCCACTCGGTGACCCGATCGAGGTCAATGCCATCGGCGCGGTCCTCGGCGGTGACCGGCCGGAGCCGCTGCGACTCGGCTCCGTCAAGTCCAACGTCGGGCATCTGGAGGCGGCCGCAGGCATCGTCGGCCTGGTCAAGCTCGCGCTGTCGATCCGCAACGGCGTACTGCCGCCGAGCCTGCACTACGTCACCCCGAACCCACAGATCCTGTTCGACCAGTACAACCTCACCGTCCAGGACCGGTTGGCGGCTTGGCCTCGACGGTCCGACGCGCGCCGGGCGGGCGTCAGCTCGTTCGGCTTCGGCGGCGCGATCTGTCACGTCGCCGTCGAGGAGCTGCCGCGCCCCGAAGCCTCGCTCCTGCTGTTGGCCGAGGACTCCCGGGAGGCACTGGCCGAGCGGGTCCTGGCGCTGCGTGACGAGGACGACCTGCGGGCGATCTGCGGGCGGACACCCGGCGAGGGCAGGTTCCGGCTCGCGGCCGCCGCCCGCGACCTGACCGAACTCAGGGCGCAGCTGGACGCCTTCACCGCCGGCACGACTGTTCCCGGGCTGAGCGTCGGGGAGGCCGGGGAGAAGACCGAACGTAAGCCGCGGGTGGCGTTCCTGTTGTCGGGCAACGGTTCGCAGTGGGTGGGCATGGGCCGGCAACTGCTCGCCGGTATGCCCGTGTTCCGGCGGTCCATGATGCGCTCCGACAAACGGATGCGCGAACTGCTGGGCTTCTCGCTGGTCGACCAGCTGCTGGCCTCCGACGGCCGTATCGACGACATGGACGTCTTCCAGCCACTGCTGTTCTGCATGCAGGTCGCCCTGGCCGACGCCTGGCGTTCGCTGGGGGTGGAGCCGGACGTCGTCCTGGGACAGAGCGTCGGTGAGTTCGCCGCCTCCCACATCGCCGGGGCGCTCGACTTCGACGACGCCGCCCGCCTGGCCGCCGGCCACGGTCGGCTCCTGCAGCAGCTGGCCGTCGGACGCGGCGACGGCATCGTGGTCACGACCGGTCCGGACGCCGTCAAGAAGCACCTGACCGGCCGGCTCACGGTGTCCGGCTACAACGGCCCGAACTCCACACTGGTCACCGGCACACCACCGGAGATCGACGGCCTCGTCCAGCGCCTGACCGAAGAGGGCATCACGAGCCATCGGGTCCGGATGGGCCACGCGCCCCACTCGCCGCTGGTCGACCATGTGCTCGCCCCGCTGCGGGCCGAACTCGACGGCATCACGCCCCGGACCACCCGCGTCCCGATGATCTCCACGGTCACCGGCGAGCCGGTCGACGGCGCCGAGCTCGGGCCGGACTACTGGGCGAACAACCTGCGACAGGAGATCCGGGTCACCGACGCTCTGACGACCCTGCGCGGCCACGACATCGACGCCGTGGTCGAGCTCAGCCCGCATCCCGTACTGCTCAAGTCCGTGGGGGAGGTCCTGACGGCGACCACCCTGCCCTCGCTCCGGCGTGGCACCGACGAGGCCTGGACCCTGCTCAGCTCGCTCGGCGCGCTGTACACCGCCGGCCACCCCGTCACGGCCGCCCCGTTCCTCGCGGGTGACCGGGGACGACACGTCACGCCGAGCCAGGGCGGCGGCACGGCCGACGAGCAGGTGCATCTCGTACCCGTCACGGCGCAGTCGGCGGCCGCGCTGGCCGACACCTGTCGTGAGCTGTCCAACCATGTCGAACGCGACGCGGGCCTGCGGGTGTCCGACCTCGCCTACACGCTCGCGACCAGGCGCACCCACCACAACCACCGGACAGCGCTGTTCGCCCGCAACCGGGGGGAAGTCCTGGACGGACTCGCCCGGGTCGCCGCCGGTCAGCCGCACCCCGATGTCGTCACGGGCGCGGTCGCGGGCAACAGCGACCGGCGGGTGGCGCTGGTGTTCTCCGGCGGTGGAACGCAGTGGGTCGGCATGGGCCGGGAGCTCATGCGCTCGCATGCCGGCTTCCGCGAGTGGATGCACGCCTGCGACGCCGCCGTGCGCGCGGCCGGCGGCTGCTCGGTGCTGGACCATCTCGCCGCCCCGGCCGACGAGGCGCGGTTCGAGGAGATGGACTTCCAGCAGCCCGTCCTGTTCGCCTTGCAGGTCTCGCTGGCGAAGGTCTGGCTCGAACTCGGGATCCAACCGACCGCCGTCGTCGGGCACAGCCTGGGCGAGGCCGCCGCCGCGTGCGTCGCCGGCGCGCTGTCGCTGGACGACGCCGCCCGTGTCGTGGTCGCCCGGTCGCACCTGCTCGAACGGAAAGCGGCTCCCGGCGCCATGATCTCGGTCGACCTGCCGGAGCAGGAGCTGCTGCCGAGGATCGCCCCGTACGCCGAGCACCTGGCCATCGCCGTGGTGAACAGCCCCACCAGCGCGGCGGTCTCCGGCTCACCCGACGCCGTACGCGCCCTGGAGGCCGACCTGAAGCGGGCCGGGATCTCGACCAGGAACATCCGGGTCGAACGGCCGGTGCACAGCCCCGGCATGGATCCGCTGATCCAGCCGCTGCGCGAACTCATCGACGGCATCACCCCGCTGACGAACACCATCGACTTCCATTCCACGGCACTGGCCGACACCGTGAACCCGGTCGCCGACGTCGACTACTGGGTGCACAACCTGCGCAACCAGGTCCGGTTCGCCGAGACGATCGGTGCCCTGGTCGAGGACGGTGTGAGCACCTTCATCGAGATCGGCCCGCACGAGACGTTGCGCGGTGCGGTCGAGGAGATCGCGCTGACCCGGGGTGCCCCCGTGCACGCGATCAACTCCCTGCGGCGGGGTGAGAGTGACGTCCGTTGTCTGCTGGGGGCCATCGCGTCGCTGTACGTCAGGGGCGTACCGCTGACCTTCGACTCGCTGTTCGCCGACGACGTCGAGGTCGTCGAGACCCCGCTCGTGCAGTGGCAGAAGGACCGCTACTGGCTGGACACCGACACCAGGCCTCGCGTCGCGTCCGCGCCGGCACCGGCCGCCGCGACCACGGCCCAGGCCGTGAGCGTGGCCGCGACCGCAGCCGGGACCGTGACCGAGACCGCGGCGGTGGCCGTGGCCGTCGAGAGCAGGCCGGTGGAGGAGATCGTCCTCGGCGAGATCGCCGACGCGGTGGGCGTGCCGCAGGACAGGTTCCACGAAGGTGCCAGCCTGCGCGACTTCGGTCTCGACTCGATGCTGGCGATCCGCCTGGTCAACAGGTTGCAGTCGCTGTTCGGTGAGCGGGTGTCTCCGGTGGTGTTCCTCGACGGCCGCTCCATACCCGACATCGTCGCCCACGTCGTCGAGACCGTCGGTCGGCCCACCGCGCCCACCGCGCCCGCTGCGGTCGAACCGGCACCGGCACCGGCACCCGAACCGGCACCGGCGCCCGAACCGACGCCCGAGACCAAGCCGACCCGGACGTTCCTCGACGACCTTTCCGAGCTGGACGCCGAGGAACTGCTGGACGAACTGGCCGCCCGCGGGCTGCTGGACCCCACCGACGCACCGCCGCACGACCAACTGCGCGCCGACGGCCTCGGTTTCGAACTGGCACCGGCGTCCCACGGCCAGGCCGCCCTGTGGTTCATGCAGCAGGTCGCACCGGACGCCGTGCCCTACAACTTCATGGTGGCCGCCCGGATCCGGACCGCGGTCGACGAAGAGGCCCTCGACCGCGCCGTACGGGCCGTGATGGAGCGGCATCCGGCGCTGCGCACGATCTTCGTCGAGGCCGGCGGCAGCCCGCACCAGGTCATCCTGGACGAACCGGTCTACGAGTTCCTGGTCGTGGACAGCACGGAGCTGGACGACGAGGAAGCCCGCGAGGAACTGGCCGAGCACGGGCACCTGCCGCTGAACCTGGACGACGGGCCGCTGGTGCGTGTGGTGCTGATGACACGTGGGCCGGCGGACCACTACCTGCTGGTGCTCGTGCACCACATCGCGTCGGACGCGGCGTCGGCCGACGTGATGATCCGCGAACTCCAGGAGTTCTACGAGGGCGCCGACCCCGCCGACAGCGAGCCGGTCGCCCCCTACACGGAGTTCGTCGAGTGGGAGCGCCAGTGGCTGGCGAGCCCGGCGGCCGACGCGGCACTGAGCTGGTGGTCAAAGGCCCTGGCCGACCCGCCCGCCCACCTCGACCTGTCCACCATGGAGCGACCTCCCGGCGTCACCTACGAGGGCCGCGACCTCACCTTCCGCTGGAGCGCCGAGGAGACCAGCCGGCTCAGGGAGTTCGCGGTGCGCGAAGGCGTGTCGATCAGCACCGTCGTGCTGGCCGGCTTCTTCGCCACGCTCAACCGGGCGGCCGACGTCGAGGACTCCGTACTGGCGACCGCCATCGCCCAACGCGGCGAGCCCGGCTGGGAGTCCGCCATCGGCTACTACCTGAACACCGTGCTGGTGCGGGCGAAGCCGGCCGGCGACCGCAGTTTCCGAGATCTGCTGCGCGACGTCCACGCGTTCTCGCTCGGTCTGCTCGAGCACATGAACTACCCCCTCGACCTGCTGGCGTCCACCCTGAAACCGCCCAGGGCCGAGGGCCGCTCCCCGTGGTTCGACGTCGTCGTGAACTGGCTGTCCTCGGACGCGTTCCCCCGCTCCGTCAAGCTCTTCCACGGCCTCGGCGACACCATCGCACCCGAGGGCGCCCTGCCGCTCGAACCGCTGCAGGTGCGCAGGCACCTCGCCAAGTTCGACCTGGAGATCTCGATGGCCGACATTTCCGGCGAGGTGGTCGGCCACGTCCAGTACAAACCCAGCTACCTGGAGAGGCAGACCGTGACGGCACTGCTCGCGCTCTACCGCACTGTGCTCTTCGACTCGATCGCCCACCCCGACCTGGCACTTGAGGACATCACGCCGAGCAGCCGTCCCGAGGAGAGGGACCAGTGACCGAAACCCTGCACGCCGCGTTCGTCGAGCAAGCGGTCAAGAACCCCGACGCGCCCGCGGTCTACTCCGACGCCGGCGTCCTGACCTACGGCGACCTGGACGAGAAGTCCCGCGCGCTGGCCGAACGGCTCGTCGCCGACGGCGCCGGCCCCGGTGTCCCCGTCGGCGTCTGCGTCGAGCGCACACCCGACCTGGTCGTCGGCATCCTGGCCGTCCTGCGCGCCGGCTCCTGCTATGTGCCGCTGGACCCGAGGTATCCGGCCGAGCGGCTGAACCTCATGGTCCGGGACAGCGGCACCCACCTGCTGCTGACCACGCCCGCGTCCCGGGCCAACTGCCCGGCCGGCCCGACCGTGCTCGTGCTGGGTGAGACGGTGACGACCGAGCCCGGCGAGAAGCCCGTGCCGGTCGTGCCCGAGGACACCGCGTACGTGATCTACACCTCCGGCTCCACCGGCCGGCCCAAGGGCGTGGCCGTCCGGCACAGCGGCTGCGTCACCATGCTGGCCGAGATGGACCGGGTGCTCGGCGACTGCGACCGCAGCGGTGTCTCCGCCGCCAGCTCGATCTGCTTCGACATGTCCGTGATGGAGATCTTCTGCGCGCTGTGCCGGGGCGGCGCCGTCGTGCTCGTGGAAAGCGCCGTCCATCTGCCGGAGAGCCCGCACGTCGACAAGATCACCCATCTGCACGCCATCCCGTCGGTGATGAACACCCTGCTCGACGCCGGCGGCCTGCCCCCGAACCTGCGCACGGTCGTGTTCGGCGGCGAGCCCCTGCGGCGCAAGCTGGTGGACCGGACGTACCAGGAGACCGCAGCCGACCGGGTCTTCAATGCCTACGGCCCGACCGAGGGCACCGTGTTCTGCACGTTCGGACCGGTGCCGAAGGACGGGGCCGGCGAGCCCACGATCGGCTCGCCCTCGGTCAGCGCCCGGATCCACGTGCTCGACGAGAACCTGAAGCCGCAGCCGGACGGCGTGCCCGGCGAGCTGTACCTCGGCGGCGCCGGCCTCGCCCACGGCTACGTCAACCGGCCGCGCACCACCGCCGAACGGTTCGTGCCGGACCCGTTCCAGGACGGCGAACGCATGTACCGCACAGGCGACGTCGTCAAGTTCACCGACGACGGCCAACTGGAGTTCGTCGGCCGCACCGACCACCAGGTCAAGATGCGCGGCTACCGCGTCGAGCTGGAAGAGGTCGAGGCCCGGCTCACCGGCACCCCCGGAGTCCAGGAAGCCGCCGCCGCCGTACGCGACGACAGGCTCATCGCCTACGTCGTGCCCGAGGGCGACACCCGGGACGGCGTCTGGCTGGACGCCGGCCTCCAGACCACCATCACCGGCAAGCTCGCCGCCGAGGTGCCCGACTTCATGGTCCCCCGGACGCTCGTGTTCCTGACCGCGCTCCCGCTGGGGCCCGGCGGCAAACTCGACCGCACCGCGCTGCCCGAGCCGCCGACCGCCGCCCCGGAACGGGCCACGGAGACCGCCGGCACGCCGACCGAGGTGGCGCTGTCGGAGATCTGGGGCCAGTTGCTGAGCCGCGAACCGTCGAGCATCGGGGTCCGGGACACCTTCTACGACCTCGGCGGCGACTCGCTGCTGCTCGTCCGGCTGGCCAGGATGATGACCCGGCGCTTCGGCCGCCGCGTCGGCGTGCCCGACCTGTTCCGTTTCCGCGACATCTCCTCCCTCGGCCGCTGGCTCGACGACGACAGCGGCGACGACTCCGAAATGGTTCAGTCGGCTCGCCGCCGCGCCACCGCCCGCCGCGCCGTGCTGCGCGGCCGCGCCACCTCCAGCGGCAGCTGAGCTACCCCCAACCCCCCTCGAAGCAGGAGCCTTTGCATGTCCGACAGCCCTGAGCAGGACTACGACCCGGGCGATGTGGCCGTCATCGGCGCGTCGTGCCGGTTACCCGGCGCCCGCAACAAGGAGCAGTACTGGGACAACCTCGTGCACGGCAGGGAGTCCGTGACGCTCCTGAGCAAGGACGAGATCGAGGTCGACGAAACTCTGATCCACAACCCGTTCTACGTGGGGGCCGTCGGCCTGCTCGACGGCTACGACGAGTTCGACCCGTCGGTGTTCGGCATCACCGACCGGCTGGCGACCCTGATGACCCCGGAGCACCGGCTGTTCCTGGAGAGCGCGTGGGAGACCCTGGAGGACGGCGGCTACGACCCGGAGCGGATCAAGGGTGAGGTGGGCATCTACGGCGCCAACAACCCGCAGACCGCCGCGCGTTACATATCCCCGCCGGACTGGGCGTCGGTCGGCCCCGAGGTGATGGACCGCAGCCTGGCGTGGACGCCGGACACCATGACGTCCAACGCGCTGTACTACATGGGTCTGACCGGTGAGGCCCTCACCGTCACCGCCGTCTGCGCCGGCTTCCACTACTCGGTGCACCTGGCCTGCCAGTCGCTGCTGCTCGGCCAGACCGACATGGCGGTCGCCGGCAGTGTGCTGGTCCGTCTGCCGCACCGCCGTGGCTATCTGTGGGAGGAAGGCCGCATCCTCTCCCGGGACGGCCGCTGCCGCCCGTTCGACGCCAACGGCACCGGCACCGTCCTGGCCAGCGGTGTCGCCACGGTGCTGCTCAAGCCGCTGGCCCAGGCCGTCGCCGACCGCGACCACATCTACGGCGTGGTCAAGGGGACGGCCATCAACAACAACGGCGTCAATGTGATGGCCTACGGTCTGGCGCAACCCGAACGGCTGAGCGCGTGCATCGCGGGCGCCATGGAGGTCGGTGGCGTCGCCCCGGACACCGTGTCCATGTACGAGGCCAACGGTTTCGGTCTGCCGATGACCGACGGGCTCGAGGTGACCGCGGCGACCATGGCGTTCGGCAAGCAGACCGGCACCTGTGCGATCGGCTCGGTCAAGGGCAACATCGGCCACGGCGGGGTGGTCGCCGGCGGCGCCGGTTCGATGAAGGCTCTGATGTCCCTGCACCACAAGACACTGGCACCGACGATCAACCTGACGGAGGTCAACCCGGACCTCGACTTCCCCAGCACCCCGTTCGTACCGCAGCGGGAGCTCGCGGACTGGGAGCCGGAGAGCGGCATCCGCCGTGCGGGCGTCACCGCGATCGGCGGCGGTGGCTACAACGCGCACTTGGTGCTGGAGGAGGCGCCGACCGTCGCCGAGCGTGCCCCCGAAGCCGTCGGCAGGCCGCGGCTGGCCACCCTGTCCGCCCTGGACGACGAGGCGCTGGCCCGTCAGCGCGCGCGGCTGAAGGACCGGCTGGTGGCCGACCCCGACCTGCGCCTGGACGACATCTGCTTCAGCCTCAACGTGGGCCGCAAGGTGATGGCCCGCCGCTGGGCGGCCGTGGTCCGCAGCCGTCAGGAGCTGATCGAAGCGCTGTCCGCCGACTCCACCCCCGCCACGGTCGCCGCGACCGGTGCCGCGCCCCGGGTGGACGTGGACTCCTTCCGCCGCAACGACGACGGGATCGTGCCGTCCGGAGACGACGAGCAGGCGCTGCTCGATCTGGCTGCCGCCTGGGTGAACGGCCGGCAGGTGGACTTCGACTCCCTGCACCTGGAGGAGACCAGCCACCGGGTGCCCCTGCCCACCTACCCGTTCCAGCCGCGCCGGTTCTGGCGTACGGACTGGTGACCGTGAGCACACCGGCACTGGACACCATGGACCTGGGCGACCCGAACACGTTCGCGGACCACGACCACGACCTCGACGAGTACTGGCGCACCCTGCGGGACACCGCCCCGGTGCACTGGAACCCGCCGGCCGACGGCCGCCGCGGATTCTGGGTGCTCACCCGCTACGACGACATCCTGGCCGCCTACCGGGACGACGTGAACCTCACGTCCGAGCGCGGCAACGTACTCGTCACGCTGCTGGGCGGCGGTGACGCCGGCGCCGGCCGGATGCTGGCCGTCACCGACGGACACCGGCACCACGAGCTGCGCAAGATCCTGCAGCGGGTGCTCTCGCCGAGGGTGCTCAGCGAGGTCGCGGCGGCGGTGCGGGTCAACACCCGGCAGCTGATCCGCGAGGCGGTCGAGACCGGCGGCTGCGACTTCGCCGAGCAGATCGCCAGCCGGATCCCGATGACCACGATCTCGAACCTGCTCGGCGTGCCCGAGCAGGACCGGGACTTCCTGCTCGCCCAGACCAAGACCGCGCTGTCGACCGAGGACGAGGACGTCGACGAGCTCGACTCCGAGATGGCCCGCAACGAGATCCTGATGTACTTCATGGACATCGTCGAGGAGCGCCGCGAGTCGCCCGGCGACGACGTGATCAGCATGCTGATCGGCAGCTCCATCGACGGTGTGCCGCTGTCCGACGAGGACATCGTGCTCAACTGCTACAGCCTGATCATCGGCGGCGACGAGACCAGCCGCCTGACGATGATCGACAGCGTCCACACGCTCGCGGCCCAGGCCGAGCAGTGGCGGCGGCTCAAGCACGGCGAGGTCGCGATCGACACCGCCGTCGACGAGATACTGCGCTGGGCGTCACCCACGATGCACTTCGGGCGCAGCGTCGTCCGCGAGACCGAACTGCACGGCGTACAGCTGCGACCGGGCGAGATCGTCACGCTCTGGCACGCCTCCGGCAACCGGGACGAACGGATCTTCGACCGGCCCGGGGTGTTCGACCTCGGCCGCACCCCCAACAAGCACATGGCCTTCGGCTACGGCCCGCACTTCTGCGTCGGCTCACACCTGGCCAAGGTGGAGATCTCCGAACTGCTCATGGCGTTACGGGACTTCACCACCGGATTCGAGCAGACCGGTGAGGCGCTGCGCATCCGGTCCAACTTCCTGACCGGGTTCTCCACGCTGCCGGTGCGGTTCCGGCCCGACCACCGCGGACTGAAAGAGGTCGACTGATGAGCGGCAACCCCTTCGACGGCGGCGACGGCTACGACGGCGGCTGGCTGGTGGTGACGAACGCCGACAGCCAATACGCGCTGTGGCGGCCGCACCTGGACGTGCCGAAGGGCTGGCAGATCGTCTACTCCGGCCCTGACCGTGACGGTGCCCTCGACTACGTCGAGCAGAACTTCACCGCGACGGCGGCAGCACCGACGACCTGACCACGGCGCACCGAACAGACACCTGACCAGCGACCGCGGAGAGCGCGAGTGAACATCTACATTTCAGGACGAGGGGCATTCGCCGTACAGGTCGCGGAGGCCCTGCTGGACGAAGGACACCGGATCGTGGGCGTGGCCGCCCCCCGGCTGCGCAACGGGCACTCCGACGAGAGCAACGCGTTGTCCTGGGACCGGCTGCGCGCCTGGGCCTACCCCAGGGGAATCCACTGGACGGACTCGGTCGAGCTGCGCGCCATGCATGTCCCGGACGGAGTGGACATCATCATCGCCGCGCACTCACACGCCTTCATCGGCCGCCGGACGCGTGCCAGGGCCGAGGTCGCCGCCATCGGCTATCACCCCAGCCTGCTGCCGTTGCACCGCGGCCGGGACGCGATCCGATGGACGATCCGCGACGGTGACAAGGTGACGGGCGGGAGCGTCTACCACCTCACCGAGCGCACCGACGGCGGCCCCATCGCCGCACAGGAGCACCTGTTCGTGCCCCCGGGCTCGACCGCGCAGAGCCTGTGGCGCGAGCACCTGGCCCCGCTGGGTGTGCGGTTGCTCCTGCGGGTGGTCGCCGACCTCGCCGAGGGCAGGCGGATCGAGGTCCCGCAGGAGGAAGAGCTGGCGACCTGGGAGCCGGCGATGGGCGCACCACCCCTGTTCAAACCCGAACTGATAGCGCTGCCCGGCACGGAGGCCGTCGACGGCAGCAGGTGGGCACTCCACGTGGGGTGAGCCGAGGCTCCTGTGCCGGTGACCAAGAGGCCGTACACCTCTCGACGGCACAGGAGCCTCGGCCTACGGTCGGCGCGGCTCGCGCACCACGGCAAGGCCCCCGTCGGGAACGGTGACCGAGCCGTGGACGGACTTGCCGGTGAGGAGTTCCACACCGTGGGCCGGGATCTCGGCGCCCGCTCCGGAGTGGTCGATGAGGAACAGGTAGTCCGCGTCGGGAGCTCGGCGCCAACGCCGTCCGGATGGCGCACTACCAGCACGACCAGAAGGACTACAACCTCGCCGACGAACACGGGCTGGTCGTATGGGCGGAGATTCCGCTGGTCAACTCCGTCACCGACTCGACAGCCTTCACCGCGAGCACCCAGAACCAACTGCGTGAGCTGATCCGGCAGAACTACAACCACCCGTCGATCGCGTTCTGGGGCATCGGCAACGAACTCACCGACTACAACGGCACCGCCACGAACACCCTGCTCGCCTCACTGGCCGGCATCATCGAGTCCGAGGACCCCGACCGGCTCTCCACCTACGCGGTGCGTGGCGAAGACCCCGACGACGCGCAGTCCGGGCTGCACACGCGGACAACAGGCTTCAACAAGTACTTCGGCTGGTACTACGGCTCCAAGGACGGCGAACTCGGTGCATGGGCCGACAGCCTGCACGCGAACTCCCCGTCCCGCAGGATCGCCATGTCGGAGTACGGCGTGGGCGCGAACCCCACCCAGCACGCCCTCAACCCGCCGAAGCCCGAACCGGGTGGATCCTGGCACCCCGAGGAGTACCAGTCGCTGTTCCACGAAGCGGCCTGGAAGCAGCTCGCCGCCCGCCCGTACATCTGGGGCACGTTCGTCTGGGACATGTTCGACTTCGCCTCCGACGGCCGCAACGAAGGAGGCCGGCCCGGGATCAACGACAAGGGCCTGGTCACCCACGACCGGCAGATCCACATCTTCAGGTGGACCGGCATCACCCTGAAGCAGGGCGAGAACACCGTGGCAGTGACCGCGACCATCAACGGAGCCACCTACACCGACAGCGTCGTGTGGACTCTCGGCTGAGGCCTCTAAATGTCCCGGAAGATCTCGATCTGTGCCCCGATGGAGTTCAGTCGCTCGGCGAGGTCCTCGTAACCGCGGTT
Organism: Streptomyces cyaneus; assembly: GCF_004028635.1. Classification (GTDB taxonomy): domain Bacteria; phylum Actinomycetota; class Actinomycetes; order Streptomycetales; family Streptomycetaceae; genus Streptomyces; species Streptomyces cyaneus. Next base: position 402,473 of record NZ_RQJW01000004.1, read on the forward strand.
GATGACGTACACGTTCCGCAGTACGGACGTGCCCTCCGCCGCCATCATCGCCAGCAGGACGACCACGGCGGGCCGCAGGGCGGGCGGGCACATCATCTCGGCGGCGCGCCAGCGGGTCGGGCCCTCGACCAGGACGCGGTGCGGGTCCAGCAACTGCAGGCGGCCGCCGAGGCGGTTGAGGTCGGTCAGGTAGATCGCGCGGTTGTCGTAGACCCAGTCGTGGATGAGGGTCTTGCCCGACGCGACGGCCGCGATGGCCGCGAAGAACGGGACGTTGTCGATGTTCAGGCCCGGGAACGGCATCGGGTGGATCTTGTCGATCGGCGCCTCCAGTTTGGAGGGCCGGACGGTGAGGTCCACCAGCCGGGTACGGCCGTTGTCGGCGAAGTACTCGGGCGTACGGTCGTGGTCGAGGCCCATCTCCTCCAGGACCGCCAGCTCGATCTCCAGGAACTCGATCGGCACCCGGCACACCGTCAGCTCCGACTCGGTGACCACGGCGGCCGCCAGCAGGCTCATCGCCTCGACCGGGTCCTCGGACGGCGAGTAGTCCACGTCCACGTCGATGTTCGGTACGCCGTGCACGGTGAGTGTGGTGGTGCCGATGCCCTCGACCCGGACGCCGAGCGCCTCGAGGAAGAAGCAGAGGTCCTGGACCATGTAGTTGGAGGACGCGTTGCGGATGACGGTCACGCCGTCGTGCCGCGCGGCGGCCAGCAGCGCGTTCTCGGTCACGGTGTCGCCGCGCTCGGTCAGCACGATCGGCCGGTCGGGGCGTACGCCACGGTCGACCATGGCGTGGTACTGGCCCTCGGTCGCCGCCACGTCCAGGCCGAACCGGCGCAGCGCGATCATGTGCGGCTCGATGGTCCGCGTACCGAGGTCGCAGCCGCCGGCGTACGGCAGCTTGAAGTGGGTCATACGGTGCAGCAGCGGGCCGAGGAACATGATGATGGACCGCGTGCGTACGGCGGCCTCGGCGTCGATCGCCGCCATGTTCAGCTCGGCCGGCGGCACGATCTCCAGATCGACGCCGTCGTTGATCCAACGGGTGCGCACACCGATGGAGTTGAGGACCTCCAGGAGGCGGTAGACCTCCTCGATGCGGGCGACGCGGCGCAGCACCGTGCGGCCCTTGTTGAGCAGCGAGGCGCACAGCAGGGCCACGCAGGCGTTCTTGCTGGTCTTGACGTCGATGGAGCCGGACAGTCGACGTCCGCCGACGACCCTCAGATGCATCGGACCGGCGTATCCCAGGGACACGATCTCGCTGTCCAAGGCCTCACCGATTCGGGCGATCATCTCAAGGCTGATGTTCTGGTTGCCGCGCTCGATGCGATTGACGGCGCTCTGGGAGGTGCCGAGCGCCTCGGCCAGCTGCGTCTGTGTCCAGCCTCGGTGTTGCCGGGCGTCACGGATGAGCTTGCCGATGCGTACGAGGTAATCGTCTGCCATGAGGTTGAGGTTATCTCAGATATGAGATGGCACATCCCAGGGGGGCTGTTCGGGTGACGGGCCGTCAATGTCGCCTGGCGGAACGCGTGCGACGCCATCCGAAAGGTCCGGGCAAATCCATCGATGTCGTACGACGTCCGGTGCTGCTGTGTGTGCGTCGTGGACCGTGCTTACCGCCGGTGGTGATGGACCAGGAGTGCCGGTTGATGTTCAGCCGCACTCCGGGCAGGATCCGAAAACTCTTGCGGAACGTGAGGGGCATGAATGCCTCCCTCCGAGGTTGCGGTACTTGTCCCTCGGTTACCCCGACTTGGCCGATTGATGGCAGCTCCTCATGGAGAGGGTGCGGGGACGGTGTCCGCGACCAGCCGGGCGACCTGTGACGGAGACAGCCGGGCGGTGTCGACGACCTTGCCCTCTCGGGTGAGCCACGGCAGGGCGTCGAGGTAGGCGGCGCGATGGTCGAGGCGCCATTGGCGGGCTTTCGGGAACCGGGTGTTGGTCTCGCCGTCCGACTCGATCCGCTCGGTGAGCGTGTCCGGGTCGCCGTGGAGTACGAAGTGGTGGACCGGGATGCCGTACTTCTCCAGGCCGCTGCGGATCTCCGTCCAGTACTGCTCGACGAGCACCGTCTGGGGGACGACCAGCGTCCCGCCGATGTAGCCGAGCAACTGCGCGGCGCTCTCCACCACCAGGTGGCGCCATGGCGGCCAGTGCTGGAAGTCATCCACCCGGGGGAGCTTCTCGACGTGCCCCAGCATGTAGCCGACCTGCTCGGTGTCGAAGATCGTCGCGTCCGGAACGAGGCCGACCAACTCGTTGGCTGTGGTCGTCTTGCCCGCGCCGAAGGTTCCGTTCAGCCAGATGATCACCAGGTGAGCCTAGTCGCGCGGGCCCTGGGGCAGGCGGGGAATGCGCCGAAAAAGGCCGGCTCGGCGCACTCGGCGCCGAGTCGGCCTTTCGTGGGGTCCGTCTCCTCGTGGTCGGTCAGTCCGTGCCCGACTCCATCGCGGCGCGGTCCAGCAGGGCGTCCTGCTCGGAGACCTCGCCGCGCGAGGCGATGGCCTCGGCGCCGCCCTCGGGCATCTCCGGCATGGTGCCGATGAGCCCGGTCGCAGCCGCCTGGGAGGCGCCGACGGCGGGGCTGCCGGTGCCGATCAGGCCGAGGCCGACGTACTGCTCCAGCTTGGCGCGCGAGTCGGCGATGTCGAGGTTGCGCATGGTGAGCTGGCCGATCCGGTCCACCGGTCCGAACGCCGAGTCCTCGGTGCGCTCCATCGACAGCTTGTCCGGGTGGTAGCTGAACGCCGGGCCGGTGGTGTCGAGGATCGAGTAGTCCTCGCCGCGCCGCAGGCGCAGGGTGACCTCGCCGGTGATCGCCGCGCCGACCCACCGCTGCAGCGACTCGCGGATCATCAGCGCCTGCGGGTCCAGCCAGCGACCCTCGTACATGAGGCGACCCAGGCGCCGGCCCTCGTTGTGGTACTGGGCGAGGGTGTCCTCGTTGTGGATCGCGTTGACCAGACGCTCGTACGCGGCGTGCAGCAGAGCCATGCCGGGCGCCTCGTAGATGCCGCGGCTCTTGGCCTCGATGATCCGGTTCTCGATCTGGTCCGACATGCCCAGGCCGTGGCGGCCGCCGATGGCGTTGGCCTCCATCACCAGGTCGACGGGGGAGGCGAACTCCTTGCCGTTGATGGTGACCGGGCGGCCCTGCTCGAAGCCGACCGTCACGTCCTCGGCGGCGATCTCGACCGACGGGTCCCAGAACCGCACGCCCATGATGGGCTCGACGGTCTCGACGCCGGTGTCCAGGTGCTCCAGGGTCTTGGCCTCGTGGGTGGCGCCCCAGATGTTGGCGTCGGTGGAGTACGCCTTCTCGGTGCTGTCCCGGTAGGGCAGGTCGTGGGCGACCAGCCACTCGGACATCTCCTTGCGGCCGCCGAGCTCGGTCACGAAGTCCGCGTCCAGCCAGGGCTTGTAGATCCGCAGGTTCGGGTTGGCCAGCAGGCCGTACCGGTAGAACCGCTCGATGTCGTTGCCCTTGAAGGTCGAGCCGTCGCCCCAGATCTGGACGTCGTCCTCGAGCATCGCCCGCACCAGCAGGGTGCCGGTGACGGCACGGCCGAGCGGCGTGGTGTTGAAGTACGCCCGCCCGCCCGAGCGGATGTGGAACGCCCCGCAGGTGAGTGCGGCCAGGCCCTCCTCGACCAGCGCCGCCCGGCAGTCGACCAGGCGCGCGACCTCGGCGCCGTAGGTCTTCGCGCGGCCGGGCACCGAGGCGATGTCGGGCTCGTCGTACTGGCCGATGTCGGCGGTGTAGGTGCACGGGACGGCGCCCTTGTCGCGCATCCAGGCGACCGCGACCGAGGTGTCGAGTCCGCCCGAGAAGGCGATGCCGACGCGCTCGCCGGTGGGGAGGGAGGTGAGGACCTTGGACATAGGAAGAGTATGCATGATTGCGCATGATCATGCAAAGGGGGTGCGCCGAAGGCCTCTCTTCATGGGGAACTTCATGAGGAACTTCATGGGAAGAAGGGCTCTGGCGCGCGCGGGAGGGAGGCTGGGCATGACCATCCCGGCCCCATGTACTAGAGTTATCTCGACATCGAGATATCTGCCGAGGTGCACCGCAGCCGCGCGGCATCCCCGGTCCGACGGTAAGGGTTACCTAACTTAGCCTTACCTTAGCGGATCGGCCAAGTAGTCGTCGCGGCAGGATCGTGGTGGTACGCGCACATCAATGAAGGAGACTGTCGTGTCGGCGAACAGCTTCGACGCCCGCAGCACGCTGCAGGTGGGCGACGAGTCGTACGAGATCTTCCGGCTGGACAAGGTCGAGGGCGCCGCGCGCCTCCCCTACAGCCTGAAGGTGCTGCTGGAGAACCTCCTCCGCACCGAGGACGGCGCGAACATCACCGCCGACCACATCCGCGCCCTCGGCAGCTGGGACTCCCAGGCCCAGCCGTCGCAGGAGATCCAGTTCACGCCGGCCCGCGTGATCATGCAGGACTTCACCGGCGTGCCCTGTGTCGTCGACCTCGCCACCATGCGTGAGGCCGTCAAGGAGCTCGGCGGCGACCCGGCGAAGGTCAACCCGCTCTCCCCGGCCGAGCTGGTCATCGACCACTCCGTCATCGCCGACAAGTTCGGCACCAACGACGCCTTCGCGCAGAACGTCGAGCTGGAGTACGGCCGCAACCGCGAGCGCTACCAGTTCCTGCGCTGGGGCCAGACCGCCTTCGACGACTTCAAGGTCGTCCCGCCGGGCACCGGCATCGTCCACCAGGTCAACATCGAGCACCTCGCTCGGACCGTCATGGTGCGTAACGGCCAGGCCTACCCCGACACCCTCGTCGGCACCGACTCGCACACCACCATGGTCAACGGCCTCGGTGTCCTGGGCTGGGGCGTCGGCGGCATCGAGGCCGAGGCCGCGATGCTCGGCCAGCCGGTCTCCATGCTCATCCCGCGCGTCGTCGGCTTCAAGCTGACCGGTGAGCTCAAGCCCGGCACCACCGCCACCGACCTCGTGCTGACCATCACCGAGATGCTCCGCAAGCACGGCGTCGTCGGCAAGTTCGTCGAGTTCTACGGCGAGGGCGTCGCCGCCACCTCCCTCGCGAACCGCGCCACCATCGGCAACATGTCGCCGGAGTTCGGCTCGACCGCCGCGATCTTCCCGATCGACGGCGAGACCATCAAGTACCTGAAGCTCACCGGCCGCTCCGAGCAGCAGCTCGCGCTCGTCGAGGCGTACGCCAAGGAGCAGGGCCTCTGGCTGGACCCGAAGGCCGAGCCCGACTTCTCCGAGAAGCTCGAGCTGGACCTGTCGACGGTCGTCCCGTCCATCGCCGGTCCGAAGCGCCCGCAGGACCGCATTGTCCTCGCCAACGCTGCCGAGCAGTTCAAGCAGGACGTGCGCAACTACGTCGACGACGTCGACGAGGCGGGCAAGGAGTCCTTCCCGGCCTCCGACGCTCCGGCCGTCCACCCCAACGGCGCCCCGTCCAACCCGGTCACCGTCACCGCCCCCGACGGCTCGACCTACGAGATCGACCACGGTGCGGTGACGGTCGCGGCCATCACCTCCTGCACCAACACCTCCAACCCGTACGTCATGGTCGCCGCCGCGCTCGTCGCGAAGAAGGCCGTGGAGAAGGGTCTGACCCGCAAGCCGTGGGTCAAGACCACCCTCGCCCCGGGTTCGAAGGTCGTCACCGACTACTTCGACAAGGCGGGCCTGACCCCGTACCTCGACAAGGTCGGCTTCAACCTCGTCGGCTACGGCTGCACCACCTGCATCGGCAACTCCGGCCCGCTGCCGGAGGAGGTCTCCAAGGCCGTCAACGACCACGACCTCGCGGTCACCTCGGTCCTCTCCGGCAACCGGAACTTCGAGGGCCGGATCAACCCCGACGTCAAGATGAACTACCTGGCCTCCCCGCCGCTGGTCGTCGCGTACGCCCTCGCGGGATCCATGAAGGTGGACATCACGCGCGACGCCCTGGGCACCGACCAGGACGGCAACCCGGTCTTCCTGAAGGACATCTGGCCCTCCGAGGCCGAGGTCAACGACGTCGTGGCGAACGCCATCGGCGAGGACATGTTCAACAAGTCCTACTCCGACGTCTTCGCGGGCGACGCCCAGTGGCAGGCGCTGCCGATCCCGACCGGCAACACCTTCGAGTGGGACGCCGAGTCGACCTACGTCCGCAAGCCCCCGTACTTCGAGGGCATGACGATGGAGACCACCCCGGTCTCCGACATCACCGGCGCCCGCGTCCTCGCCAAGCTCGGCGACTCGGTGACGACGGACCACATCTCGCCCGCCGGTGCCATCAAGGCCGACACCCCGGCCGGCAAGTACCTCACCGAGCACGGTGTGGAGCGTCGTGACTTCAACTCCTACGGCTCCCGCCGAGGCAACCACGAGGTCATGATCCGCGGTACGTTCGCCAACATCCGCCTGCGCAACCAGATCGCGCCGGGCACCGAGGGCGGCTACACCCGCGACTTCACCCAGGACGGCGGTCCGGTGTCGTTCATCTACGACGCCTCCCGCAACTACATCGAGCAGGGCGTCCCGCTGGCCATCCTGGCCGGCAAGGAGTACGGCTCCGGCTCGTCCCGCGACTGGGCCGCCAAGGGCACCGCGCTGCTCGGCGTCAAGGCCGTCATCGCCGAGTCGTACGAGCGCATCCACCGCTCGAACCTCATCGGCATGGGCGTCCTGCCGCTCCAGTTCCCGGAGGGCGCGAGCGCCGAGTCCCTCGGCCTGACCGGCGAGGAGACCTTCTCCTTCACCGGCGTCGAGGAGCTCAACAACGGCACCACGCCGCGCACGGTCAAGGTCACCACCGACACGGGCGTCGAGTTCGACGCGGTCGTCCGCATCGACACCCCCGGTGAGGCCGACTACTACCGCAACGGCGGCATCATGCAGTACGTGCTGCGCAGCCTGATCCGCAATTGATGTGCCCCTTGGCATGAGTGCCTAGGGTTCTGGCCGTCGCCCTTCACGGGGCGGCGGCCAGTGCTGCACGCATCCGAGCGCCACTCGTTTGGCCTCTCGCCCCCGCCTGGAGACTGCGCGTGCTCTTGGTGACCGTGTCGCCCATCCGGCGTGCACGGGCCTCGATTTCGATCGAGGCGATGTGATCCGCGTGGTCGAGGTGTCCACAGTGAACGCAAGCGAACTCTCGGCCGCAACGGAGACGGTTCCTCGGATCACGCTTCTTGCAAGAAGGGCACGTCTGGGATGTTCCCTGTGGGGGGACCGGACGTAGATCGCTCCCATACAGGGGGCATTTGTATGCCAGTTGGCGACGCCGTTCGCCAGGAGTGTTGTCCAGAACACCTCTGGTTGTGAGTGAAGTCGAGCCTTCTTCTGGCTTGCCTGGCCCGGAGCGCTCCGATCGCGGCAATCGTGCGCATCAGCCGTTTTGAACGCGCACCACGGTTGTACTTCTCGGCATATGTGAGTTGGCGCTCCTTCCGTTGTTCCAGAGCCGTTAGGCGTTTCTCCTCACCGGCTGTCAGCGTGGGGCGCATGGACCGTCCCGTCGGCTCAGTGGACACCCATGCCGAGATGGAGACCCCGAAGTCGACACCGCAGCCGGGGCCTCCGTTGGGGGCTGCCGGCTTGGCGCCGGAGTGAACACCGAGGGAGACGTGCCATCCAAGTCCGTCACAGGCGATGGTCGCGTTGCGAATGGCTCCACCCACCGCTCGGGAAAGCCTGATTCTCAGCCACCCCAGAACCGGGAAACGGATCTCCGCCCAGTGCCTGTTGAGCTTGCGGAACTGGACCGCCTGGCCGGTGAAGGGAATCCCCATTCGATCGCCACGGCGCTTGAAGGCAGGGGGACCTGCCGGATGATCAGAGTTGGCCATGTTGGCGAACGCTCGATCAAGGCGGCGCAGGATCTGCTGTCCGGACTGGGCCGGGAGGTCACGGATCCAGTTGACGGAGGGATCGGCGTCATTTCGGATCTCGGTCAACAGGACACACTGCTCTGCTGACCACACCCAACTTCCGTCATGCTTGCGGCCGACCATCAGTCGGTGGTCGAGAGCGAGATTCCGCAGGGCACGTGCGTCATGCCCCCATTCGATCAGGATCCGCTCCTGATCTGCGCGCGGATAGGCGCGATATTTCCGTCCGGCATCAGCCCTCATGGTCCACCTCCCTGGCTGTTAAACGGACTAACGCCCAGGTGGCGAATGGGTTACGGCGCGTGTGTGCGATCGCCGACAGTTCGTTCAGCGGGTGGGGAGCCGACGGTGCCGCCTCGCGCGAGATAGCGGTCGCCATTCCGGGTGCCTGAGGCCAAGAGGCCCCGCTGCAGCAGGCGGTGGCCCACCTGCTGGCCAACGTGCGCGTGCACACGCCTACGGGACGACGGTCCAGGCCACGGTGGAGGCACAGGACAGGCACCGCGTCGTCCTGCGGATCCGCGATGACGGCCCCGGCAGCCCGCCCGCCCTGATCCAAACGGTCTTCGACCGCTTCACCCGCGCCGACACCTCCCGCCCCCGAAGAGGCCCGCACACGGCGGATCCGGGCTGGGCATCGTCGTCGTGGCTGCGATCGTGTCGGCACACGGTGGGCGGATCGAGGTCGAGAGCGAGCCGGGCCGTACGGAGTTCACCATATGGCTCCCCCTCGCGGTGACGCTTCCGATGGCGCTGCTCCCGGACGCGGCGACTGCGGGGCAGCGCGTCTGAGGATCAGGTCCCCATGCGTCGGCGGACGAGCGCGGCGGCTTCCTCCTTCGGCGCGGTGCGCATGCTGCGAAGCGGTGACAGGAAGGTCGGGACGGCACTGAGCGTCATGCCGACCGCACCGATCCACAAGGTGGCCGTCGCGCCGAACGCCGAGCCGAGAGCTCCACCCGACAGTCCGCCCAGCGGAATCCCGCCCCAGGAGACGAAGCGGGCCGTCGCGCTCACCCGGCCCAGGAGCCGATCCGGGGCGAGGACCTGCTGGAAGCTCGACTGGGCAACTACGCGCACGACGCCGCCCAGCGAGAGGCCCGCGAGCCCGACGGCCGCCGCGTACACGCTCCACCCCGGTCGGGCCGACGCCATTAAGGCCGTCGGGGGACAAGTGACGAGCGGCGCCAGCCAGATGACCGGCCCCTGTCCGACCCACCGTGAAATGCGGGTCGCCACCAGCGCCCCGACGAGCGCACCACCCCCCATCCCTGACAGAACGGCGCCGATACCGAAGGAGCCGAGGCCGATTTCCCTCTCCAGGAAGACCAGCAGCATGGCCTGATACATGACCAGAAAGAGATTGAACGTCGCGTCGCCCAGCATGATCGCGCGCAGGCCGGGATTCCGGAGCACGAATTTCAGGCCGTCCCTGATTTCCCGGCCCAGTTGGGGAGGCCGACTCGGCTCCGGCTTCCGCTCGCGTTTGCGGATGCCGATCGCGAGTACTCCCGACAAGGCCATCCCGGCCGAACCCACCAGCACCGTCACGGGCGCCCCGACGCAGTCGACCATCGGCCCTGCCAGCCCGGGCCCGCTGATACTGGTCGTCGAGCGAATCGCCGAGAGCTTCGAGTTGCTCTCCATGAGATGGTCGCGCCCCACCAGATGCGGCAGATAGCTGACGTACGCGACGTCGAAGAAGACCGTCAGCACCCCATGAACCAGTGCCACCGCGTACAGCCACCAGATGCTCAGCAGATCCGCCCACCACGCCAACGGGATGGTGAGCAGGACCAGTGCCCTCGCCAGATCGGTGCTGATCAGCACCGATCGCTTCCGCATCCGGTCCACCCAGGCGCCGGCCGGCAGCCCGACAAGGAGCGAGCCCGCCGTCGTCATCGTGGTCAGCAGTCCGACCTGGAACTCGTCGGCCTGCAAAGCCGTGAGGGCGACCAGCGGAAGCGCCAGGAACACGACGCGGTCCCCCAGTTGACCGAATGCGGTGGCGGCGAACAGCCGGCGGAAATCCGGATCCCGTAACACTCCGGGCCGGGGGAGTATCGATATACGGGTCACTTGGTGTGCCGCTCAACCGCGAACTCGTAGGCCACTTCCCGCCGTGCGTCCGGAATGACGATGTCGGCGGTTTCCACCGGACGTCCGTCGGTGTCGTAAATAATGCGCTCGATCCGGAGCACCAGATCCCCGACGCCGACACCCAGGAGGTTCGCCTGTTCTCGGGTGGCGCGAGCCGGGCGCGGCAGCTCGATCACCGTTTCGATGTCCACGCCGATGGCGCGCATCCGCTCGACCACTCCCTTTCCCGCGAGCGGCCCCTTTTCGGGCAGCATGATCGGTGTTCCGTCCGTGATGGCCATCGGTTCCCAGGAATCCGAGAGCTGGACCGGCTGCCCGTCGGCGAGGAACTCGTAGTGGGTGTTGATGCAGAGATCGCCGGGTCCGATCGCGAGCCGCTCGGCGATCGCCGCCGGGGCCGGGACCCGGACCTCGCTGTGCGCATCCCAGGCCCCGGCCCTGCCCCGCTCCTTCATGGCGGCGAGCGACGGAGCGCCGTGCCGCGAGCGGACCATCCGCAGGCGCTCACGCGGCACCCGGACGTACGTCCCCGAGCCCGCGCGCCCTTCGAGGAGGCCCTCGACGATCAAGTGGTCCACGGCCCGCTGCGTGACATTGCGCCCGACCCCGTACTCCTCGGCGAGCCGCGCCCGCGACGGCAGCCGCTCCCCGATCGCCCACTCGCCCGCGAGGATCCGCGCATGCAGCGCGTCGGCCACTTCCAGGTAAGGCGCCTGTCGGGGCATGCACGACCCTCCGGTTGCTCTGCTGCACGGCAGCTCACGACTGCAATGGAGTTGGGAAGCTACTGCACCGCGGGAAAGCTGATGGAGCAGCAATACGCTCGGCGTTCACCGCGACGCCCGCGCCCGCCTCCCCTCCGGTTCCTCTCGCGCCAGGCGTTTACAACCACGCCCCACGGCGCTACCTTCCGCAAGAGACGGGGTGGGAGCGCTCCCATAGGGCGGTGGACCGGAACCCGCCGCTCCGGCCCGCTCCTACCCCGCACCCACAAGCGCGACCCGCACGCACCTGCAAGCGCCACCCGCACGCACGCGCGCGCACCAACGCACGCATCCTCACACACGCATCCGCACGCCCCGTACCTCAAGGAACGGACTCGTCTGTCATGATCCTGACAACCTTGCGCGCGGCGGACGCCCCGCCCCGCCGATTAACTCTCCCCACCCGCGCCAGAGCCCTCTTCCTCGTCCTGGTCTCCCTGCTCGCGACCATCCCGGCCGTCGCCCTGGTCATGAGCACCGGCGGCGAGGCAGAGGCCCACGGCACCCCCATGAAGCCGGGCAGCCGCACCTTCCTGTGCTGGCAGGACGGCCTCACCGACACCGGTGAGATCAAACCGGTCAACCCGGCCTGCAGGGCGGCCCAACAGATCAGCGGCACCACGCCGTTCTACAACTGGTTCTCGGTGCTCCGCTCCGACGGCGCCGGCCGCACCCGTGGCTTCGTGCCCGACGGTGAACTGTGCAGTGGCGGCAACACCAACTTCACCGGCTTCAACGTGCCGCGCGACGACTGGCCGCTCACCCACCTCACCTCCGGCGCGACGGTCGACTTCTCCTACAACGCCTGGGCGGCGCACCCGGGTTGGTTCTACGTCTACATCACCAAGGACGGCTTCGATCCGAAGCAGGCCCTCACCTGGGACGACATGGAGGAGCGGCCCTTCCTGTCGGTCGACCACCCGCCGCTCAACGGCTCCCCGGGCACGGTCGAGGCCAACTACTCCTGGACAGGAAAGCTTCCTGACAACAAGTCGGGCCGCCACATCGTCTACATGGTCTGGCAGCGCTCCGACAGTCAGGAAACCTTCTACTCCTGCTCCGACATCGTCTTCGACGGCGGCAACGGCGAGGTGACCGGCATCAAGGAGCCGGGCAACCCGACCGATCCGGTGCCCGGCGAGTGCTCCGCCACCCGCCGCACGACCGGCAGTTGGTCCGGCGGCTACCAGTCCGAGGTGACCGTCACCAACTCCGGCGACGTCCCGATGCTCGGCTGGATGGTCGACTGGAAGCTCCCCGCCGGGCAGAAGGTCGAAAGCCTGTGGAGCGGCAACGCGACCTACAACGGCCAGGACGTGATGGTCCACAACGCCGACTGGAACGGCTCCCTGAGTCCCGGTCAGAGCACGACGTTCGGCTACGTCGTCTCCGGCTCGGGCGGAGACAGTACGACGACTCTGCCCTGCCGAGTCGGCTGAACCCCCGTTCGGTGCGGACCCGGTGGGCGTCGAGCCGTCGCCGCCGGGTCCGTCGCCGCCGGGTCCGTTGCCCGCCGGGGCCGTCATCGACCGTGCACGGCAGAGTCCGAGGAGTGCCGAAGGAGTGTTTGACAGGAAAACAAACTGGTAACAGCGGGCAACTGAAAGACATCCGGCTTGGTCTAGCCCGCCATGAAGATCTCTTTCCTGCTGCACAACGCCTACGGGATCGGAGGCACGATCACCACCACGTTCAATCTGGCCCAGGCGCTGGCCGAGCGGCACGAGGTGGAGATCGTCTCCGTGCTGCGCCACCGGGAACGCCCGAACTTCACCCTGGACCCGAGGGTGTCCTTACGGCCCCTGGTGGATCTGCGCCACGAGAAGGAACACCCCCTGCATCTGAGACCGGCAAGAGTGTTTCCTGTTGCCGAGTACCGCTACCAGCAGTACAGCGAGCTGACCGACCAGCGGATCGGGGAGTGTCTGGCGGCGATCGACGCCGACGTCGTCATCGGCACCCGGCCGGGCCTCAACGTGCACCTCGCGCTCCAGGCACCGGAGCACGTCGTCCGCGTCGGGCAGGAGCACCTCACCCTCGACAACCATCCACCCCGGCTGCGCACCGCCCTGCGCCGGGCCTACCGCCGACTCGACGTGCTCACCACGGTCACCGAGGCGGACGCCGCCGCCTACCGGCGCAAGATGCGGCTGCCGGGCGTCCGGGTGGCGGCTCTCCCGAACAGCGTCCCCGATCCGGTGCTGCCCGCGGCGGACGGCACCGCGAAGGTGGTGGTCGCGGCCGGCCGACTGGTCCCGGTGAAGCGTTACGACCTGCTCGTCGAGGCCTTCGCCCTGGTCACCGCCGAACGCCCCGACTGGCAGCTGCGCATCTACGGCAAGGGGGAGGAGTACGCCCGGCTGCGGCAGCTCGTCCACCGCCTCGGCCTGAGCGAGAACGTCTTCCTGATGGGCGCGGCCGCCCCCATGGAGGCGGAGTGGGTCAAGGGCTCGATCGGCGCGGCCGCGTCCAACTTCGAGCCGTTCGGCATGACCATCGTCGAGGCGATGCGCTGCGGTCTGCCGGTGGTGAGCACCGACTGCCCGTACGGGCCCGGCGAGATCATCGAGGACGGCGTCGACGGCCGGCTGGTCCCGGTAGGGGACCGGGACGCGCTGGGCGCCGCCCTGCTGGACCTGGTCCGCGACGACGAGCGACGCCGGCGGATGGGCCGTACGGCGATGGAGAACGCGCGACGGTTCGCCCCGGTCCCGGTCGTGGAGCAGGCGGAGCGCCTGATCGGCGAGGCGATGTCGGCTCGCAGGGCCGGGCAGCTGGTCACGCCGCAGAGCGGCCGAATACAACGCGCCCTGGTCAGCCAGGGCTTCGCCGCACGCGACGCCGCGTATGCAGTGGCCTCCGGCGCCCTGCGCACGGTACGGAGGGGACGTCGATGAACACCCAACCCGACAAGTCACGCGACACGACGCGCGACAAGACCCGTGACACGACTCATGACGCGCACCTTCGGGTCCACTGCACGGCCGCCGCGGACGGCCGGATCACCTTCGTCCTTCAGCAACCAGCGACCGCCGCCCTCCAGTCGCCCCAGCTGCTGCTGAGGCTGCGCCCCAAGAAGGGCCAACCCGAAAAGCTCCTGCATGTGCTCGATCTGGAGCTCGCGGACGACAGCCGCCTGAGCGCCGTCCTGGAACCGCAGCCCACACTCGCCGAGGGCCGGTGGGACGTCTACCTGCTCCCCGCACCTGGAGCGCAACGACAGCGCATGCGCCCCGGGCTGCGCGACCAGCGCGCCCTGGTCGACGGACACACCCGTGACCACCCGTCACCGGTGGCCGTGCGCATCCCGTACACCACCAAGGACGGCTACCTCGCGGTGCGGACCTGGCTGCGCACCGCCCACGCGGAGGTCGAGCGGCTCGACGTCACGGACCGGTCCATGACGGTCAGGGCCCGGCTGCACGGCGCCACGCTCGCCGAGACAGCCGCGGCCGTACGGCTGCGCCGGCGGGGCGGTGACGGTGTCGTACGGACGTTGGGGCCGCAGGCCGAGAGCGACGGCCGGGCGTTCTCCTTCACCGTGGACTACGAGGAGTTGGCCGCAGACCACGGGCCGACTGCCGGCGCCGGAGCCCGAGTCTGGGACATCTCCGTCCAGCCCGGACCCGCCGCGGGAACCCCTCCCATCCGGATCGGCCGCCTGCTGGACGATGTGGCGGACCGCAAGGAGATCTTCGTCTATCCGACCGCCGCGGTCGGCGATGTCACCGTGCGCCCCTACTTCACGGTCGACAACGACCTCTCCGTGGAGGTGGCGGCCGCGACGGAGTGATGTCGGTTCTCGGGCGGACCCGGTGGGCGTTGAGCCGTCGTCCACCGGGTCCGCGAGCCGGACGGGCCCGAGGGGGGAAGTGGGACCGTCCGGTCGGTGAGTGGCTTGCGTGACGTCGCGGTGCGACAACGTTGTCGACTGGTCCGTGCATGACTCTATCGCGTCAACGGACAACGACGTCAAGCCAGTTGGGCGTCGCTGGGCGCCGGGCGGACCACCGGTGCGGTCGGCTGAGGTGCGTCCAACACATCGGCCAGCCAGTCCAGTTGGCGGCGCACATGCACCGCGTCGCCGCCTTCGTGGCCGTTGAACGGGTAGGCGTGGAGCTCCTTGCGCGGATCGGCGCCCGACAGTTCGGCATAGCGGTTGAAGGCGCCGTACGCCCCGCTCGGCGGGCACACCGTGTCGCGCAGGCCGACCCCGAAGTGGACCGGCGCGAGGGCGCGGCGGGCGAAGGCGATCCCCTCCATGTAGGAGAGCGTGTCGTACGCGGCCCGCTCGGCGCCCCGGTGCACGGAGAGGTACGCGGCGATCTCGCCGTACGGTGACGCGTCGGTGAGGTCGAGTGCGCGCCGGATGCCGCACAGGAACGGGGCGGTGACCAGGAGCGCGGCGAGGTCGGGGACCAGTCCCGCGACGGCCAGGGCGAGCCCGCCGCCCTGACTGTTGCCGACGGCGGCGATGTGTGCGGCGTCCACGCCCGGCAGTGCGCGCAGTGCCGCGACCGCACGTACCGCGTCTGTGATCAGGCGGCGGTAGTGGTAGTCGTGCGGGGACAGCAGGCCGCGAACCGCGGGGCCCGGTCCGCCCGGCGCCGTGGCGTGCGGGTCCGGGGTGGCGCCGCCGTTGCCGTACTGGTCGCCCTGGCCCCTGTTGTCCATCAGCAGATGCGCGTACCCGGCGTTCACCCAGGTCAGCCGCTCGTGCGGGAGGCCGCGGCCGCGGCCGTAGCCGGCGTACTCGACGACGGCGGGCAGCGGTTCGCGTACCCCGGCCGGTCTGCTGAACCACGCCCGCACCGGATCGCCGGCGAACCCCCGGAACGTCACGTCCCAGGTCTCGGTGAGCCGCAGACCGGTCGCCACCGGGTCGGCCGACACCAACACCTCTTGCCGGGCCGCCTCCTTGAGGGTGTCGTGCCAGAACTCGTCGAAGTCGTCGGGCTCCTGGGGGTCCGGGCGGTAGCGCTCCAGGTCCTTGAGCGGCAGGTCGAACGCGGGCAATGGCCACCTCCGATTGTTGCGCCTCTGTCGCAGAATGTTTCGCCGTCTCTGGCTCGCTCCAGTAACAGTCTTCCCAACTGACCTTCCGTGTCAGCCCCATTGACAGCCATTACACCCGCCCCTAACCTCGCCGCAAAGTTGCCGGTACGACTCCGAAACTTTCGGTGCCACCGGGAGGCCACCGCATGAGCAGCACCTCCACCACGTCGGCTCCACCGCCCGGCACCCAGGAGCCGCCGCCGACCAAGGCTCCACCCCGCCGAGGGCGGCGTACCAAGCGCACCGGCTGGCGGTCGGCGCTGCGCCGGGACTGGCAGCTGTACTCGCTGGCCGTGCTGCCGCTGCTGTTCTTCCTGGTCTTCCGCTATCTGCCGATGATCGGCAACGTGATCGCCTTCCGGCGCTTCGAGCCGGGCGGTTCGATCTTCGGTGAGCAGTGGGTGGGCCTGCGCTATGTCGAGATGTTCCTCAGCGACCCCACCTTCTGGCAGGTGTTCCGGAACACCCTGTGGCTCGGCGGGCTCACGCTCGTCTTCTGCTTCCCGATCCCGATCGTCCTGGCGCTGCTGCTCAACGAGGTGCGCCGGCGTTCGCTGAAACGATTCGTGCAGTCGGTGTCGTATCTGCCGCACTTCCTGTCGATCGTGATCGTCGCGGGCATCACGATGCAGATGCTCGCCACGGACGGCCCGATCAACCACGCGCTGGGCTGGTTCGGCCACGAGCCCATCCGGTTCATCCAGGAACCCGAGTGGTTCCGCACCGTCTACATCGGTTCCGAGATCTGGCAGACCGCCGGCTGGGGCACGATCCTCTATCTCGCCGCGCTCACCACCATCGACGAGGACCTCTACGAGGCCGCCCGCATCGACGGCGCCAACCGCTGGCAGCAGATCTGGCACGTCACCCTGCCCGGCATCCGCCCGACCATGATCACGCTGCTGATCCTCAACATCGGCACGTTCATGGCAGTCGGCTTCGAGAAGGTCCTGCTGCTGTACAACCCGCTGACCTATCCGACCGCCGACGTGATCTCGACGTATCTGTACCGCACGGGCGTCGAGTCCAACAGCTTCAGCTACGCCGCCGCCATCGGGCTGTTCGAGGCGATCATCGGCCTGGTGCTGATCACGTCCGCGAACCAGCTCTCACGCCGCACAGTGGGGACCAGCCTGTGGTGAAGCCGAGCCGTTCCTACCGCGTCTTCCAGGGCGTCAACGGCGTCATCCTCACCCTGGTCGTGATCGTCACCCTGTACCCGTTCGCCAACATCGTCGCCCGCTCGTTCAGTTCGGAGCGGCAGATCCGGGCCGGTGAGGTGACGCTGTGGCCCGAGGGGTTCAACCTCACCACGTACAAGATCGTTTTCCAGGACTCGGTCTTCTGGCGGAACTACGGCAACACCGTGCTGTACACGGTGGTCGCCACCGCCGTCGCCATGGTCCTGACCACCTGTTACGCCTACGTCCTGTCGAAGAAGCACCTCAAGGGACGCGGCGTACTGGTCGGCGTCGCCGTGTTCACCATGTTCTTCACCGGCGGCCTGATCCCCAACTACGTCCTGGTCACCAGCCTCGGCCTGAAGAACAGCGTCTGGGCCATAGCGCTCCCCAACGCGATCAGCGTGTTCAACCTGCTGGTCATGAAGGCCTTCTTCGAGAGTCTGCCGACCGAACTGGAGGAGGCCGCGCAGATCGACGGCCTGAGTACGTACGGCACTCTGCTGCGGATCGTGCTGCCCCTGTCGAAGGCGGTCGTCGCGACGATGGTGCTGTTCTACTCGGTGTCCTTCTGGAACTCCTGGTTCAGCGCCTTCCTCTACATGGACAAATCCGAGCTCATGCCGGTCACCGTCTATCTGCGCAACCTCATCTCCGGCGCCACCACGGGCGGCAACGCCGGTGCCGCCGACGCGCAGCTCAGCCAGGTCGGGGCCAACATCCAGGCCGTCACGATCGTGCTGACCTCGCTGCCGATCCTCTGCGTGTACCCGTTCGTCCAGCGCTACTTCGTCTCGGGCGTGATGCTCGGCGCGGTCAAGGGCTAACAAAGGAGTGCCTGTGTCATCCGTGAACAACGCAGGACAGCTGTCGCGGCGTCAGATACTCGCCGCCGCCGGCTTCATCGGCCTCGCCACCCTCACCGGCTGCGGCAGCGGCGACGACGGCGGGGACTCCAAGGACCTGTCGAAGAAGCAGAACGGTGCGATGAAGGAGTACCGAGTCGGCCAGCAGTTCAAGGCGACGAAACCGCTGTCCTTCTCCGTCCTGCACAACAACAACCCGGTCTACCCGATGAAGAGCGGCTGGTTGTTCTGGAAGGAGATCACCAAGCGCACCGGCGTCACCTTCGAGCCCGTCGACGTCCCCCTGGTCGACTACGAGAAGAAGCGCAGCGTCCTGATCGGCTCGGGCGACGCCCCCTTCCTGATCCCCAAGACGTACCACCCCTCGGAGATCGCGTTCGTGTCGTCGGGCGCGATCCTCCCGGTCAGCGACTACGTGCACCTGATGCCCAACTTCCAGGACAAGGTGAAGCGCTGGAAGCTGGAGCCGGAGATCGACTCCATCCGGCAGTCCGACGGCAAGTTCTATCTGCTGCCCGGTCTGCACGAGAAGGCCAGAGCCGGCTACTCGCTGGCGCTGCGCACGGACGTCCTCGACCGGCTCGGACTGAGCCTGCCCGCCACCTGGGACGAGGTCTACGAGGTCTTCAAGGCGATCAAGGAGGAGTACCCGGACCGCTACCCGTTCTCCGACCGCTGGAGCAAGAACACGCCCTACCCGGCCGCCGCCCTCTTCAGCTACCTCGGCCAGGCCTACGGTGTCCGGGCCGGCTGGACGTACGACAACATCAGCTGGGACGCCGGCGCGCAGAGGTACGTCTTCACCGGAGCGACGGACGCCTTCCGGCAGATGATCGAGTACGTGCGGAAACTGGTCGCCGAGAAGCTGGTGGACCCGGAGAGCTTCACCCAGACCGACGACGAGGCCGCGCAGAAGCTGCTGGGTGAGAAGTCCTTCGCGATCAGCGCCAACCCACAGGTACTGGTGCAGGAATACCGGTACAACCTCAACAAGCAGGTCAAGGGCGCGGAGATCGAGATGATTCCGGTGCCGCTGGGACCCGCCGGTCCCGTGGTGCTGGGCGGCGTCCGGCTGGAGAACGGCGTCATGATCTCCAGCAAGGCACTCAAGAGCGACAGCTTCGTCGCGATGATGCAGTTCGTGGACTGGCTGTGGTACTCGGACGAGGGCCAGCGGTTCGCGCGGTGGGGCGTCGAGGGTGTCACCTACACCCGCACCGGAAGCCAGTACAAGGTGAAGCCCGGCATCAGCCTCATGGGCTCCGACCCGGACGCCCCGAAGGACATGCAGAAGGACTACGGCTTCTACAACGGCGTCTTCGCCTACGGCGGCAGTTGGGAGCTCGTCTCCTCCACGTTCAGCCCGGACGAGAAGAAGTTCCAGGACGCCATGTCCCAGCGCGAACAGACGCCCATCGGCCCCGCCCACCCGCTCCAGTCCGTCGAGCAGGAGCAGGCCACGCTCTGGGACACCCCGCTCAGGGATCACGTCACCCAGAACACCCTCAAGTTCGTCCTCGGCAAGCGCCCCCTGTCCGAATGGGACGCCTACGTCACCGAGTTGAAGGCCAAGAACTTGGACCAGCTCCTCGACCTGCACAACAAGGCGTACGAACGCTTCAAGAAGGAGAACGGGTGAGCAGCGGCGTACCACACGCGGCCGACTTCGGCGCCGGAGCCCTCTCCCGTGCCGCCGCCCTGATCCACACCCTGGTCACCGTCGAAGCCCTGCTGCTCCTGGCCGCCGCGCCCGGACTCGCCGGCCTGCTCCTCGTCGGCCCCGACCCGGCCAACCTGCCGCTGGCCGCCGTATGCCTCCTCCCGCTCGGCCCGGCCCTGTCCGCCGCCCTGTACGCCCTGCACCACCGCGGCCGGGACCTCACGGAACTGCACCCGGCCCGGACCTACGCACGCGGCTGGCGGCTCAACGCCCTCCCCGCGCTGAAGCTCTGGACGCCCCTGCTGGCCTGGCTGACCGTCATCGCCTTCACCCTCACCCACTTCTCCGCCACCGGCCTGCCCGGCTGGTGGGCGGTGCTGCTCGGCGTGATCGGCGCCGGCTCCCTGCTGTGGGGTGCGCACGCACTGGTCCTCACCTCGCTGTTCACGTTCCGAGCCCGCGACACCGCCCGCCTCGCCGCGTACTTCCTCGTCCGGCACGCCCGGGCCACCCTCGGCGCCGCCTCCCTGCTCCTGCTGACGGCCGCGTCGACAGCCCTGCTGACCGAAGCCCTGCCGGCCCTGCTGGCCGCCCCGCTGCTGCTCTCCCTGCTGCACAGCAGCCGCCCGGTGATCGCCGAGACCCAGGAGGACTTCACCGCATGACCGCGCCGCGCACCCCGAGGATCCCGTACGGCGGCGACTACAACCCCGAGCAGTGGCCGGAACCCGTCTGGGACGACGACCACCGCCTGTTCACCCAGGCCGGCATCGACACCCTCACCGTCGGCGTCTTCTCCTGGTCCCTCACCCAACCCGCCCCCGACACCTACGACTTCACGGTCCTCGACCGCATCCTCGACCGCGCCGCCGCCGAGAACCGCCGGATCTGCCTGGCCACCGGCACCGCGGCCCTCCCACCCTGGCTCGCGAATCGGCACCCCGAGGTCAACCGGACCGACTTCGAGGGCCGCCGCCACCGCTACGGCCAGCGACACAACTTCTGCCCCAGCTCACCGGCGTACCGCAGCCACGCCACGGCAATGGCCGCCCGCCTCGCCGAACGCTACGCGCAGCACCCGGCGTTGCTCGCCTGGCACATCAACAACGAGTACGGCGGTGTCTGCTACTGCGACCTGTGCGCGGCCGCCTTCCGCAGCTGGCTCCGGGACAGGTACGGCACCCTCGACGCCCTCAACGACGCCTGGTGGACCACCTTCTGGTCCCACCGCTACACCGACTTCGACGAGATCGAGCCCCCTAACGCCCTCACCGAGCACTGGCGCGGCCCCGACCACACCGCTTTCCAGGGCATCACGCTCGACTACTCCCGCTTCACCACCGACGCGCTGCTCGGCTGCTTCCTCGCCGAGAAGGAGGTGATCCGCGCCCATGACCCCCAGACCCCCGTCACCACCAACTTCATGGGCATGTTTCGTCCCCTCGACTACCACCGCTGGGCGCCCCACCTCGACTTCGCGTCCTGGGACAGCTACCCGCCCTTGGAGGCCCCGCCCACCTGGCCCGCGCTCGCCCATGACCTGATGCGCGGCCTGAAGAACGGCGCCCCCTTCTGGCTGATGGAGCAGACCCCGTCCACGACGGCCTGCCGTGACGTCAACCCCCTGCGCCGCCCCGGCGAGCTCCGCCTCGCCACCTTCCAGGCCATCGCCCACGGCGCCGACGCCGCCCTCTACTTCCAGATGCGCGCCTCACGCGGCGCCTGCGAGAAGTACCACGGCGCGGTCATCGGCCACGCGGGCCGCGACGACACCCGCTTGTTCCGTGAAGTGACCGAACTGGGGCGGGAGTTGGCGACTCTCGGCGACGCGACCCTCGGCGCCCGCACCCCCGCCCGCACCGCCCTGCTCTTCGACTGGGACAGCTGGTGGGCCCTGGAGATCTCCGACGGACCGTCCCGGCTGGTCAAGTACCAGGAGGTGGTGCACGCCTACTACCGCGCCGCCCGCGAGGCCGGCGCGGACGTGGACGTCGTCCCGGTCACGGCCGACCTGACCTCGTACGACGTGGTTCTCGCCCCCGTCCTGCACATGGTGAAGGGCGACCTCGCCGATCGCCTGGAAGCCGTCGCCGCACGCGGCGGCACGGTCCTGACGACCTTCCTCTCGGGCCGCGTCGACGAACACGACCGCGCCTTCCTCACGGACGTCCCCGGCCCGCTCGCCCCGCTCATGGGCGTCCGCGTCGACGAGTGGGACGCCCGGCCGCCGGAGGTCGTACAACCCGTCCAACTGGGGGAGCTGACCTGCGAGGCACGCCTGGTCTTCGAGATCGTGCTGCCACGCGACGCCGAGCCGGTCGGGACCTACGGCACCGACTTCTACGCCGGCACCCCGGCCGTGACCCACAACCGCTTCGGCGAGAGCGAAGGCGAGGGCTGGTACGTCGCCACCGCCCTCGACCAGCCCGGCGTGAACTGGATCGTCCGCCGGATCCTGGCTCGCCACGACCTGCTCGGCCCCTACGCCGACCACCCCGCCCTGGAGACCGCGACCCGGGTCGCCCCCGACGGCACCCGCCTCGTCTTCCTCCTCAACCACGCGCCGGAACCGGCCCATCTGACGGCCCACACCACCGCCACCGACCTGCTGACCGGCAAGCGGGTCGAGGAGGGCGAGCCACTGACCCTCGACCCGCTCGGCACAGCAATCCTCAGCATTCAGTAGATGCGGCGCCCATGTGCGTCGGGCACACCCGACTTGCGGAGGAAGTAGCTGTTCACCTGGTCACGCCACTCGCGGGCGCTCCGGAGCTGCTCCTCGAACCGCTCCGCCACCCGCGCGTGGCGCGCCCGGTCCACGAGGTCCACCAGTGAGGCCCACACATCCCGGGCGGCCTCCACCTCCTCCACGCCCTCGAAGTGCGTGTCGTAGATGTGCTGGATCACTGTCTTCCCGCTGTGCAGCATGTGCCCGTACGACATGTGGTGGAAGAACAGCAGCAGCTCGTCGGGGCAGGTGTCCGGCGACTCGTACATCTCGGCCCACGGCTTGGCGTACTGCCCCGCGAACCCGGATCCCGTCGCCGCGCTCCGGTCGACACCGATGCCGTCGCGGTCGGCGAAGTGGTAGGTGCCCCAAGGGCTGTACTCATAGCCGTCGACGCTCGGCCCGTAGTGGTGCCCCGGCTGCACCATCCAGCCCACGCCGAGGGGAGCGGTGTACTTCTCGTACGTCCGCCACGAGCCGTCCAGGACCGCGCGCAGCCCTGCCGCCGGACCGGTGCCGAAGGTGAGCAGGATCCATTCGTCGAGGATCTGATGCGGATCCGCGTGCGGCTGCCAGGCCAGTCGGCCGAAGGTGTACAGGTTCGCCTGAGCCAGCGGATGCCCGGTCCAGAACGGGTCGTCACCGACATTGGACACGGCGACGAGCCCGCCGCGCGCCACCTCCCCGACAGAGCACTCCCCGTCGGCCCGGAACCGCAACACCTCGCTCCACATCGGCCCCAGCCAGCACACATGCCGCTGCTGCCCGGTGTACTCCTGCGTGGCCTGCAGCTCCACCGCCAGCCGGGTGCGCGGCATCGCGCCGATCAACGGCGAGACCGGCTCGCGCACCTGGAAGTCCATCGGCCCGTGCTTGACCTGGAGCACGGCGTTGTCGGCGAACTCGCCGTCCAGCGGCACGAAGTGGTCGTGCGCGGCTCGCGCCCGGTCCGTCGTCCGGTCCCGCCAGTCCTGGCGGTGGTTGTAGACGAACGCCCGCCAGTGCACCGTGCCGCCGTGCGGTTCGAGCGCGGCGGCCAGCATGTTGGCGCCGTCCGCGTGGCTGCGGCCGTAGGCGAACGGGCCCGGCTGGCCCTCGGAGTCTGCCTTCACCACGTACCCGCCGAAGTCGGGTATCGCCTCGTACACCCGCGCGCTCGCCTCGGCCCACCAGCCACGCACGTCGTCGTCCAGCGGATCGGCCGTGGACAGCCCGCCGAGCACGATGGGCGCGGCGAAGGTGACCGACAGATGGGTGCGGACGCCGTACGGCCGCAACGCGCCCGCGATGTCGGCCACTTCGCCGAGCCGGTCGGTCAGCAGATGCGCCTCGGTCGCGTGCACGTTGACGTTGTTCACAGCGACGGCGTTGATCCCGCAGGCCGCCAGCAGCCTGCCGTACGCCCGCACCCGGCCCAGCAGCTCACCGCGTGCCCGTCCGTCCTGCCAGAACAGCGACCCGCCGGCGTATCCGCGCTCCACCTGGCCCATGACCGGATGCACGGCCACGTTGTCCCAGTGATCGAGCATGCGCAACGCGAGCGCGGGACCGTGTGTCTCCCGGGGCCGCTGCTTGCGGAAGGCGTCCTCGCCGAGCCGGACGACGTGGAACAGGCCGTACAGCAGCCCGGACTGCCCGGTTGCGGTGACGGTCGTACAGCCGTCACCGCGCTCGAATGTGAACCCCTCGGACGCGTCGGCGCCGGTCAGCTCCAGCACCAGGTCGAACGGGCCGGGGGACGCGTCGCGCTCGACACGTCCCCCGAACCGGTCACACGCCCCGGCCACTTCCCCGTGCACCGTGTCCACCAGTGGACCCGAGCCGCGGATCAGCGTCCGCCGGGTGCCGATCGGCCGGAACACCTCGTCCGGCAGCCAGGCCGGATCGACACCCTGCATGAGGCCCCCAATGCACCTGCTCAGGCGAGCAGTTCGACTTCCGACACCACCGCCTCACCGTCGAACACCAGGCGGTACTTCCCGTACGTACCCGCAGACCCCACGGAGAACGCCCGTGTCTGCCGGTCCCAGGCGAACGACTCCCCGGAGCGTTTGTCGAGGGTCAGCCACGTGGTCCCGTCGTCCGAACCCTGCAGCGTCCAGCCGGTCGGCGCCTTCGTCCGGTCCGACGGCGACGTCAGGGTGTACTGCACGGCCTTGGTGCGCCCGGGCGCCGGCAGATCCAGCGAGGAGAGCGAGGAGACACTCGCCTCGGTCGCGGACGTGTCGTCGAACGGCGCCCCCTCACCCTTCAGCACATCCGCCCGCGGCACGGGCACCTCGTCGTCCTTGGTGATCGACACCGGTGCCGCGTTCTTGCCGGTGCCCCATGAGGAGGGCCGCGGCCCCATGTCGAACTCCAGGACACCGCCCTTCGCGATCAGCGAGTGGGGGAGTGAAGTCGACCTCCACGGAACGCCGTTGACCTTCAGACCCTGTACGTACACATTGCGCGCGCTGTTCTTCGGCGCCTTGACGACCAGCTCCCGGCCGTTCTCCAGATGGACCGTCGCCTTGGTGAACAGGGGCGACCCGATGGCGTACTCGCCACTGCCCATCACCAGCGGATAGAAGCCGAGCGCGGAGAACAGGAACCAGGCCGACTGCTCGCCGTTGTCCTCGTCACCGTGGTAGCCCTGCCCGATCTCGCTGCCGACGTACAGCCGCGACAGCACCTCGCGGACGTTCTTCTGCGTCTTCCAGGGCTGTCCGGCGGCGTCGTACATGTAGTTCGCGTGGTGGGCGACCTGGTTGGAGTGGCCGTACATGCCCATCCGGACGTCCCGCGCCTCCGTCATCTCGTGGATGACGCCGCCGTAGGAGCCGACGAAGTCGGGCGAGGCCGTCTCCGGGGTGGCGAAGTACTCGTCGAGCTTGTCCGCGAGGCCGCCGCGGCCGCCGTAGAGGTTGGCCAGGCCCCGGCTGTCCTGCGGGGCGGTGAAGGCGTAGCCCCACCCGTTCGTCTCCGTGTAGTCGTACCCCCACACCCGCGGGTCGTACTTGGAGGATTCGACGCGCCAGTCACCCTTGTCGTCCCTGCCCTGGAAGAAGCCGGCCTTGGGGTCGAAGAGGTTGACGTAGTCCTGGGCGCGGTTGAGGAAGTACTCCGACTCCTCCTTGTACCGCTTGTCGCCGGTCTTCTTGTACAGGGCCTGGCCCATCCGCGCGATGCCGTAGTCGTTGAGGTAGCCCTCCAGCGCCCACGACAGGCCCTCGTGCGTCTCGGTGCTGGTGTAGCCGCGGAAGGGCGAGGTCACCATGCCCTTGCGGCCCACGCCCGATGACGGAGGCACGACCGTCGCGTTCTTCACGGCCGCGTCGTACGCCGACTTCGCGTCGAAGTCCACGCCCTTGACGTACGCGTCCGCGAAGGCGACGTCCGACGACGTGCCGGTCATCAGGTCCGCGTAGCCGGGGGAGGACCAGCGGGAGGTCCAGCCGCCGTCCTTGTACTGCTGCACGAAGCCGTCGACCATCTCACCCGCCTGACTGGGCGTCAGCAGTGAGTACGCCGGCCACGTCGTCCGATAGGTGTCCCAGAAGCCGTTGTTGACGTACACCTTGCCGTCAACGATCTTCGCGCCGGTGTGCGTCGGGGTGTCGGGGCCCGGCATCGGGGAGAACGGGGACGCGTACTGGTACTTCGAACCGACCTTCTCAAAACCGGAGTTGGGGTACAGATACAGCCGGTACAGGCTGGAGTACAGCGTGGTCAGCTGGTCCGGCGTCGCCCCCTCGACCTCGACCTTGCCGAGCAGCCGGTCCCACTGGCGCTGGGCGCGCGACTTGACCGTGTCGAAGGAGGTGCCGTCGGGGATCTCCTGGCGCAGGTTGTCCTTCGCCTGGTCGATGCTGATCAGCGAGGTGGCGAGGCGGAGAGTGACGGTTCGGTCGTCGCCGGCGTCGAAGCGCAGGTATCCCTTCACCCCGTCGGCGGACCCCTCGGTCACGGGCTTGTCGAACTCGCCGTACACGAACAACCGTGTCGCACCCGTCGACAGCCCGGACTTCACGTCCGAGTAGCCGGTGACGATCCCGTTCTCCTTGTCGAGCGTGAGCCCCGCCTGGTCGGTCACGTTGTCGAAGAGGACGCTCGCGTCGTCGCCCGGGTAGGTGAAGCGCAGCGCCGCCGCGTGGTCGGTCGGCGCCATCTCCGCCTTCAGCCCGTTCTCGAACCGCACCCCGTAGTAGTACGGCCGCGCGGTCTCGTTCTCGTGCCGGAAGGCCAGCTCACGCGCCTCACGGCCGGTGTCCGGGGTGCCGGAGGCGGCCGACGGCATCACCTGGAAGGTCTGCCGGTCACCCATCCAGGGGCTGGGCTCGTGGCTGGCGCTGAACGCCTGGATCGTCGGCAGGTTGTCGTCGTTGTTCGATCGGGCGTAGTCGTACAGCCAGCTCAGCGACCCGGCGTTCGTCACCGGTGTCCAGAAGTTGAAGCCGTGCGGCACGGCGGTCGCCGGGAAGTTGTTGCCGCGCGAGAACCCGCCGCTGGAGAGGGTGCCGCGGGTCGTGAGCGCGTAGTCGGACGGGTGCGCCTTGGGCTTCTCGGGCGCGACGGACCTCAGAGCGATGTCGTCCAGCCAGCCCCGGAACTTCGCCGGGCCCTCGGGGGAGTCGTACGCCACGAGTATCCGGTCGACGGTCTTGCCGGCCGCGACCGACCCGATCCGCGAGGCCACGTTGTTCCACTGGTTGACGTACAGCACCTTGGCCGCGCCCTGCCCGCGCGGCGACAGCGGGAAGCCGTGCTGGTCGGTGGCGCCGAGGTCGCTCAGGTAGGTGCCGTCGGTGAAGGCGAGGTCGACGGAGACGTTCGTGGCGTCGTAGTCGAGGTCGCCGTCGGCCATCGACGGGAAGAGGCGGTAGGACAGGCGGGTGTCGCGGCCGACGGCCACGTTCACGTCGTAGACCTTGTTGTACGAGTACGCCCGCCCGTTGGCCGTATGCCGGCCGGCGTACCTGAGCGCCCGCTTGCCGGTGAAGCCCGCGCCCGCCTTCGCGGTCGGCGAGCCGCTCGGGCCGCGGTCGACGAGGGAGAGCATGTCCTGCGGGACCGGGCCGTCACTGCCGCCCGTCGAGAACTGGACGTCGGCGAGCTGGAGGATGTCGGCGGCGCCGTTGTTCCTGGTGACGTCCAGCCGGAAGTGCTGGTACTCGGCCGGCTCCGCTATGTCGTACGTCTTTGTCTGGAACCGTTCGGCGAACGTCTCGCCGGAGCGGGTGTCGAGGGTCTTCCACTCCTTGCCGTCCGTGGAGCCCTTCAGGGTCCAGTCCTGCGGGTCGCGCTCGGCGTAGTCGTTGGCCGACGTGAGCGCATATTTCGCGAGCTTTACCGGTTTGTCCAGGTCGAACTCCACCCATCCGGTGGGCGCGAAGACCAGCCACTTGCTGCTCGGCTCCCCGTCGGCGAGGTTCTCCTTCACCTCCCCGCCGCCGGTGTTCTCGCCGCTCGCCCGTACGTCCGTGACATGGTCGGTCACATTGCCCGGAATGCCGCTGCTGTAGCCACCGTCGACACCCGAGGCCCGCTTGCCGCCGTCCGGCGCGGTGTCGACGGTATTGAGCCAGTCGGGTGCCGGATCGGCCGCCTCGAACGAGGACGCGAACTCCCCGTCGGCCGTCGCGGGCGCCTGAGGCAGGGCGACCGCCGCGCCCTGTGAGCCCACGGTCAAACAAAAGGCGGCCGCCGACACGACCGCCGTACCCCATCTGTGCCGAGCTCTCTGCTGCATAAGCCGGTACCCTCCCTGCGCACGGGACAACGTTGTCAACTTCGCTGCGCAAGGATCAGTTGTGGCTCAAGTGCCAAGCATTGTCAAGGGTGTTGCCTGTGGCATTCGAGGCCTATGTCGCGGATTTTTCCGGCAAGCCGCCCACAGGGCGCTCATATTTCCGTGAGGTCTCAACTCGGAAAAGACCATCGGCCAAACTTGCATTCGATCTTGCTCCGCTGGCGGGAAGTGGACTATACCTGTCGGCACTTCACATGATTCCGCACTTCCTGCACAACCCCAGCTTGACCCGATCGCGGTGCCGGGGAGGATCCGGTTCACCGCCTGAGTCCTGGAGAAGGCGAGGACTTGAGCATGGGATCCACTTCCGCCGAGAACCCTGAGAAGAACGGCTCCGCAGCTGTGGGGCGCCGCGATCTGATCAAGCGGTCCGCCGCGCTGGGTCTGATCGCCGTACCGACGATGAGCTTCCTGTCCGCGTGTGCCACCGGCGGTGGTGGGGGCGAGGAGAAGGAGACCAAGGCGCCCGGTGGTGCGAAGTCCGCCACCAACCCGCTCGGCGTCGAGAAGGGCGTCGCCCTGGAGGCGTTCATCTTCAAGGGCGGCCTGGGCGACCAGTACGCCAAGGACGCGGAGGCCGACTACAAGGCCACCTACGGCGCCTCCGTCAAGCACACCGGCACCCAGCAGGTCGGCCCGAAGCTGACCCCGCGCTTCGCGGGCGGCAACCCGCCGGACGTCATCGACAACTCCGGCGCCGACCACCTGGACATGAACAAGCTGTCCACCCAGGGTCAGCTCCAGGACCTCCAGGCGCTGCTCGACGCCCCCTCGATGGACGACCCGAGCAAGAAGATCTCGGACGTCATCCACCCGAGCACCATCGAGAAGGGCAAGCACGGCGACACCTTCGACGTGCTGTACTACGCCTTCACCATCTACGGCACCTGGTACTCGCAGAAGGCCCTCGACGACAACGGCTGGGAGTACCCCAAGACCTTCGACGAGATGGTCAAGCTCTGCGGCGAGATCAAGAAGAAGGGCATCGCGCCCTGGACGTACGCCGGAAAGTATCCGTACTACGTCCACTTCAACCTGTTCGCCCAGATCGCCAAGATCGGCGGTATGGAGGGCTGGATCGCCATCGACAACCTGGAGGCGAACGCCTGGACCAGTAACGACGCGGTCAAGCAGGTCGTCGAGCACTACGAGGAGCTGGCCGCCAAGAAGTACTTCCTTCAGGGCAGCCAGGGCCTGACGCACATTCAGTCGCAGACCGCCTGGAACAAGGGCAAGGCCATCTTCATCCCCAACGGCTCCTGGGTGGAGAACGAGGCCGCCCCGACCACGCCCAAGGACTTCCAGATGTCCGTCGGCGCCCTCTTCGACGGCGGCGGCGACAAGATGCCGCACGGCACCCTGCGCGCCGAGCCCAGCGAGCCGTACATCGTGGCGAGCAAGGGCAAGAACCCGGCCGGCGGCATGGAACTCCTGCGCATCATGCTGTCCAAGAAGCACGCCCAGAACTTCGCCAAGCTGGTGAAGTCCCTGACCTGTGTCGTCGACGCCACCGAGGGCATGAGTCTGTCGCCGGGCCTCGCCTCGGCGAGCAAGGCGTTCAAGGACGCCGGTGACAACATCATCAGCCTCCAGCTCCAGGAGTGGTACCCCTCGCTCACGGACGAGAAGATCGGCGGTCTCACCGGGCAGCTGCTCACCGGTGAGATGAAGGCGGCCGAGTGGATCAAGAAGACACAGGCATACGCCGACGCCGTGGCGAAGGACGACTCGGTGAAGAAGTTCAAGCGCGAGAGCTGAAAGTCCGGTCAGGCACCACGGCACTCAAGGGGAAGGGCCGGGAAGTACCATGCAACACGGCAAATACCGATTCATCGTGGGCTTCCTGGCCCTGCCCATCATCGTCTACGCGGTCTTCGTGATCTCGCCGTTCGTCCAGGCATTCCAGATCTCGCTGACCGACTGGTCGGGGCTCGTCGGCACGGCGAAGTTCGTCGGATTCGAGAACTTCGAAAAGCTGTGGCACAACGAGGACTTCTGGAACGCGCTGTGGCACAACGTCTGGATGCTGATCGCGGTGCCGATCGTGACGCTGGGGCTCGGCCTGTTCTTCGCCTTCATGCTCAATGTCGGCGGAAAGCGACGTAAGAACGAAGTCATCACCGGGGTCGCGGGTTCGAAGTTCTACCGTTTCGTCTTCTTCTTCCCGCAGGTCATCTCCATCACCATCATCGCCGTCATCTGGTTCAACATCTACAACCCGGACCCGCAGGACGGCATGCTCAACTCCCTGCTGGGCGCGGTCGGTCTGGACAGCCTCCAGAACGCCTGGCTGGGCGAGAAGAGCCTCGCCCTGCTGTGCATCATGGCGGTGATGATCTGGTCGCACGTCGGCTTCTACGTCGTGCTCTTCTCGGCGGCGATGGCGTCCATCCCGCGGGACATCTACGAGGCGGCGCTGCTGGACGGCGCGGGCCGCTTCCCCACCTTCTTCAGGATCACCCTGCCGCTGCTGTGGGACACCGTGCAGACCGGCTGGGTGTACATGGGCATCATCGCCCTGGACGGCTTCGCCCTGGTGCAGATCATGTCGGTCAACATGGGCGGCCCCGACGGCGCCACGGACGTCATGCCGCTGCGCCTGTATCTGACGGCGTTCCGCGACAGCCAGTTCGGCTACGCGTCCGCGATGGGCGTCGCGATGCTCATCGTCACCATGACGTTCGCAGTGCTCACCATGCGCTTCGCGCGGCGTGAGCGGATCGAGTTCTAGGGGTACGGGGCGACATGACGACGGACACGACGAACACCGGCACGGTCACCAAGACGGACGGGGAGGACCGCCCGAGCCTCACCAAGAAGCTCGGCGCGACCGACGGCCGCAGCTCCGAGGGCGGTGTCCTGCACGTCTTCTCGCACGGCATGCTCGTGCTGTGGGCGCTGATGGTCGGTGTGCCACTGCTGTGGGTGCTGTGGAGCTCCTTCAAGACGAGCAACGGCATCCTCTCCGACCCGTGGGGGCTGCCGACCTCGCTGCACTTCGAGAACTGGGCCAACGCCTGGAACAAGGCGAACATGGGCCAGTACTTCCTCAACACCCTGATCGTGGTGGGGGGTTCGGTGACCGGCACCATGGTGCTGGGCTCCATGGCCGCGTACGTGCTGGCCCGGTTCACCTTCCCGGGCAACCGGTTCATCTACTTCATGTTCGTGGCCGGCATGTCCTTCCCCGTCTTCATGCTGGTCATCCCGCTCTTCTTCGTGCTGCGGGACTTCCCGGGCAGCTCGCTGCTGGCGACGTACCAGGGTCTGATCCTCGTCTACATCGCCTATTCGCTGCCGTTCACGGTCTTCTTCATGACCGCGTTCTTCCGCACGCTGCCCACGTCGGTCGCGGAGGCAGCGCTGATCGACGGCGCCTCGCACACGCGGACGTTCTTCCAGGTGATGGTGCCGATGGCCAAGCCGGGCCTGATCAGCATCGGCATCTTCAACTTCCTGGGGCAGTGGAACCAGTACCTGCTGCCGATGGTCCTCAACCAGAACGAGGACAAGTACGTACTCACCCAGGGCCTGGCGATGATCGCCCTGCAGCAGGGCTACGAGAACGACTGGGGCGCGCTGATGGCCGGCATGATGATCGCGATGCTGCCGGTGCTGATCGTGTACTTCATCTTCCAACGGCAGGTGCAGGCGGGTCTGACGGCCGGTGCGCTGAAGTAAACGCTCTCTGTTCGCTCCACCGTAAGCATCACATCACCCCACGTCACACGTGAGCCGTCCCACACCGGGGCGGCTCGCGCGCGCGTGTACACACTCCCGGATCCGGTTCAACCTCTTGACGGGAGGCAACCCGAACGGCTCAGCTTAGAGTTCACTAGTTGGACACGTAACGGGGCCTCGTCGAAGCGGTCCCGCGCGCAGGAGGTCGTCGTGGAGACTCCGGGGTCGCAGTCGTCGCTGCACCGAGCCAACCTGGAGCGGGTCGTACGGGCCGTCCGGCTGGCCGGATCCCTCACCCAGGCGGAGATCGCGAGGACGACGGGTCTGTCCGCGGCGACGGTCTCCAATATCGTCCGGGAACTCAAGGATGGCGGAACGGTCGAGGTCACGCCCACCTCGGCGGGTGGCCGCCGGGCCCGCAGCGTCTCCCTGAGCGGAGACGCCGGGATCGTCATAGGGGTCGACTTCGGCCATACGCACTTGCGCGTGGCGGTCGGGAACCTCGCCCACCAGGTGCTGGCCGAGGAGTCCGAGCCGCTGGATGTGGACGCTTCCTCGACACAAGGGTTCGACCGGGCCGAGCAGCTGGTCAACCGGCTGATCGCGGCGACCGGCGTCGACCGCTCCAAGATCGCCGGGGTCGGCCTCGGTGTGCCCGGCCCGATCGACGTCGAGTCCGGCACCCTCGGCTCGACCGCCATCCTGCCGGGCTGGACCGGCACCAAGCCCGCCGAGGAGCTGCGCGGCCGGCTCGGCGTGCCCGTGCACGTGGACAACGACGCCAACCTCGGTGCCCTGGGCGAGCTGGTCTGGGGCAGCGGGCGGGGCGTGCGGGACCTGGCGTACATCAAGGTCGCCAGCGGTGTGGGCGCCGGTCTGGTCATCGACGGCAAGATCTACCGGGGCCCGGGTGGCACAGCGGGAGAAATCGGTCATATTACTCTTGATGAGTCCGGCCCGGTCTGCCGCTGTGGAAACCGGGGCTGCCTGGAGACCTTCGCGGCCGCGCGCTATGTGCTGCCGCTCCTCCAGTCCAGTCACGGCACGGATCTGACCATGGAGGGTGTCGTACGGCTGGCCAGGGACGGAGACCCGGGCTGCCGTCGGGTGATCGCCGACGTCGGCCGCCATATCGGCAGTGGAGTCGCGAACCTCTGCAATCTCCTGAACCCGAGCCGCGTGGTCCTGGGCGGTGATCTCGCCGAGGCCGGTGAGCTGGTGCTCGGGCCGATCCGGGAGTCCGTCGGCCGCTACGCCATCCCCAGCGCGGCGCGCCAACTGTCCGTTCTCCCCGGGGCACTTGGCGGTCGTGCGGAGGTGCTCGGAGCACTCGCTCTCGCGCTCAGTGAGATGGGTGATTCAACCCTTTTGGACAGCACGCTGCATGCGGCCGCGCCTGCCTTCACTTAGAGAACGGATGGCACCGTTGCCATCTCGTTAAGGATTTACTTCTTGACGTCGCACGTGTGGCCGAGTTGACTTCCAGCCACCTCGGCCGCAACGTCGCGGCCTCGTCAGGGAGGTTTCTGAAGTGAACACGCGTATGCGTCGTGCCGCCGTTGCCGTTGCCGCTGGTGCGATGGCCATCTCGCTGGCTGCCTGTGGCAGCGCCGAGGAAGCGGGCGGGGACAACGACTCCACCGCCACCGCAAAGGGCGACAACATCAAGGTCGGTCTCCTGCTCCCGGAGAACAAGACCGCGCGTTACGAGAAGTTCGACCGCCCCTTGATCGAGAAGAAGGTCAAGGAGCTCACGAACGACAAGGCGGAGTTCCTCTACAACAACGCCAAGCAGGACGCCAACCTTCAGGCCCAGCAGGTCGACACCATGATCACCAACAAGGTGGACGTGCTGATCCTGGACGCCGTCGACGCCAAGGCGATCAAGAACTCCGTGCAGAAGGCCGTGGACCAGGGCATCAAGGTCGTCGCCTACGACCGCCTGGCCGAGGGCCCGATCAGCGCCTACACCTCGTTCGACAACGAGGAGGTCGGCCGCACGCAGGGCGAGGCCCTGCTGAAGGGCCTGGGCGACAAGGCCACCAAGTCCTCCAAGATCGTCATGATCAACGGCTCGGTCACCGACCCGAACGCCGCCCAGTTCAAGAAGGGCGCCCACTCCGTCCTCGACGGCAAGGTCACCATCGCCAAGGAGTACGACACCAAGGAGTGGTCGCCGGACAACGCCAACGCCGAGATGGAGGCCGCGATCTCCGCGGTCGGCGCGAAGAACATCGCCGGCGTCTACTCCGCGAACGACGGCATGGCCGGCGGCATCATCACCGCCCTCAAGGCCGCCGACCTCACGGTCCCGGTCACCGGCCAGGACGCGGAGCTCGCCGCCGTACAGCGCATCGTCGCCGGTGAGCAGTACATGAGCGTGTTCAAGTCGTACCCGTCGGAAGCCAACGCCGTCGCCGAGATGGCCGTCGCGCTGGCCAAGGGCGAGAAGCTGGACTCCATCGCCAAGGACAAGGTCTCCAGCGACAGCGCGAAGGACGTCCCGTCCGCGCTGATCCCGGTCGTGTCGCTGACCACGGACAACATCAACGACACGGTCATCAAGGAGGGCTTCTACACGGTCCCCGAGATCTGCACCGCGAAGTACAAGAGCGCCTGCGACAAGATCGGCCTCAAGTAAGCAACGTCAGGTCCCTTTCCAAGGTGCGGGAATTCAGCCTTGAATTCCCGCACGGGACATGACTGCTCCAGACTCCTCCGGCGCCCCGCGCATACGTCAGCCCCGCAAGCTCGGTGCGGGGCGCCGGACGGAACCCTGCGGGTATCCCCCCGCCCACCCACCTGCATTCTCTGCACAACCTTCCGCCGGGTCAGGCGGCGAAGGAGATGGTTCACGTGTCCGCTACGCCCGTGTTGGCGTTGCGCGGGGTCTCCAAGCGATTCGGTGCCGTCCAGGCGCTCACCGACGTAGAGCTTGAGGTCCACGCCGGTGAAGTGGTCGCCCTGGTGGGCGACAACGGCGCCGGAAAGTCCACGCTGGTCAAGACGATCGCCGGCGTGCACCCCATCGATGAGGGCGTCATCGAATGGGAAGGCAAGGCCGTTTCGATCAACCGGCCGCACGACGCCCAGAGCCTGGGCATCGCGACGGTCTACCAGGACCTCGCGCTGTGCGACAACATCGACGTCGTCGGCAACCTGTACCTGGGCCGTGAGGTCCGCAAATGGGGCGTCCTCGACGAGGTCGAGATGGAGCGCCGCTCGCGCGAGCTGCTCCAGACGCTGTCGATCCGCATCCCCAGCGTGCGTATCCCGATCGCCTCGCTCTCCGGCGGTCAGCGCCAGACCGTGGCCATCGCCCGCTCCATGCTCGGCGAGCCCAAGCTGGTCATCCTCGACGAGCCCACCGCCGCCCTCGGTGTCGAGCAGACCGCCCAGGTCCTCGACCTGGTCGAGCGGCTGCGCGAGCGCGGCCACGCGGTCATCCTCATCAGCCACAACATGGCCGATGTGAAGGCCGTCGCGGACAAGGTCGCCGTGCTGCGCCTCGGCCGCAACAACGGCGTCTTCGAGGTCAAGACGACCTCGCAGGAGGAGATCATCTCCGCCATCACCGGCGCCACCGACAACGCCGTGACCCGCCGTGCGGCGCGCACGACCGGGGAGGTTTCCAAGTGAGCATCGACAAGACCTCCGCGACGGCGCAGGACGAGCACGAGGTCCTGAACACCGAGGCCGCAGCGGCCGCGGTGACCGCGGTCGACCCGCGCCTGCTGGTGCAGGAGCAGGGCCTGGCCGGCTACCTGACCGAGTTCCGGCGCAAGATGAAGGCCGGTGAGCTGGGCTCCCTGCCGGTCATCGTCGGCCTGGTCGTCATCTGCGTCATCTTCCAGAGCCTGAACTCGGCCTTCCTGTCCGCGCAGAACATCAGCGACATCACCGTCACGATGGTCGGCACGGGCATGATCTCCGTCGGCATCGTCTTCGTGCTGCTGCTCGGCGAGATCGACCTGTCCGTCGGCTCGGTCAGCGGCGCGTCCAGCGCCATCGCGGCCGTGCTCGCGGTCAACCAGGGCTGGCCCGAGTGGGCGGCCGTGCTCTTCGCCGTCGCGGCAGGTGTCGTCATCGGCGCGGCGCACGGCTTCTTCTTCGCGGTGCTGGGCGCGCCGGCCTTCGCCGTCACGCTCGCCGGTCTGCTCTTCTGGCTCGGCTTCATGCTCCAGACGCTGGGCGAGAACGGCACGATCAACCTCGACAGCGACGGTCTGATCGGCAAGCTGACGACGTACTTCTTCACGGACGTCGCGGCCGCGTACGGGCTGGCTGCCGTGATGACCGCGGTGTTCTTCATCACCTCGTTCCTGAGCAACCGCCGCCGCGACGCCGCGGGGATCCCGTCCCGGCCGCTGAGCGACACCATCCTGCGGACGGTGCTGCTGGGCGTGGTCTCGTTCGCCGCGGCGATCATGTACAACCAGTACAAGGGCCTGCCGCTGGCCACGGTGATCTTCCTGGTCTTCCTGGTCGGCACGGACTTCCTGCTGCGGCGTACCTCGTACGGCCGCAAGGTGTTCGCGCTCGGTGGCAGTGTCGAGGCCTCGCGTCGTGCGGGTATCAACGTCACCGCGGTGCGGATCTCCGTGTTCGCGATCTCGGGTGGCTTCGCCGCGATCGGTGGTCTGTTCCTGGCCTCGAAGATCGCTTCCGCCAACCAGAGCGCCGGTACGGGTGACCTGCTGATGAACGCCATCGCCGCGGCCGTCATCGGTGGTACGTCGCTCTTCGGTGGGCGTGGGCGTACGTGGAACGCGCTGCTCGGTGTGCTGGTGATCGTGTCGATCCAGTACGGGCTCCAGTTGGAGTCGATCGCCGAGCCGGTGAAGTACATGATCACCGCGGGTGTGTTGCTGACCACGGTGGTCATCGACTCCATCACCCGTAAGACGCAGAAGACCGCGGGGCGCGCCTAGCGCATTTGACGCGGAGCGCCGTAGGGGCGTGGGTGAACTGGCGGGTGCCGGTCCGTTGTGGCCGGTCGCGCAGTTCCCCGCGCCCCTCGCGGCGTTGTAGCACGGGGCGTCGATGGGTAGAGCCGAATGCGTGACCTATGAGGTGTGGGCCGGGAACCTTCCGTCTGAGCGGAACATTAGACTCGACGAGCCCGGCAACAGCTCGAACAGCTCTACTGCAAGGAGGCACGGGTGCCGCTGCTGACCCGCATCACGGGACCGCGCGATCTGGACCGGCTCAGCCCTGAGCAGCTGGACCAGCTGGCAGAGGAGATCCGGACCTTCCTCGTCGAAGCGGTGTCCAAGACCGGCGGCCACCTCGGCCCCAACCTCGGTGTGGTGGAGCTGACCATCGCCCTGCACCGGGTCTTCGACTCGCCCAAGGACAAGGTGCTCTGGGACACCGGCCACCAGTCCTACGTCCACAAGCTGCTCACCGGCCGCCAGGACTTCAGCAAGCTCAAGATGAAGGGCGGCCTGTCCGGCTACCCCTCGCAGGCCGAGTCCGAGCACGACGTCATCGAGAACTCGCACGCCTCGACCGTCCTCGGCTGGGCCGACGGCCTCGCCAAAGCCAACCAGCTGCGCAAACGCGACGACCATGTCGTGGCCGTCATCGGTGACGGCGCGCTGACCGGCGGTATGGCCTGGGAGGCGCTGAACAACATCGCCGAGGCCAAGGACCGCCCGCTCGTCATCGTCGTCAACGACAACGAGCGGTCGTACGCGCCGACGATCGGCGGCCTCGCGAACCACCTGGCGACGCTGCGCACGACCGACGGCTACGAGCGCTTCCTCACCCGCACCAAGGAGATCCTCGACCGCACGCCGGTCGTCGGCAAGCCCCTCTACGAGACCCTGCACGGGGCCAAGAAGGGCCTGAAGGACTTCATCGCGCCGCAGGGCATGTTCGAGGACCTGGGCCTGAAGTACGTCGGCCCGATCGACGGGCACGACATCGAGGCCCTGGAGTCGGCCCTCGCGCGGGCCAAGCGGTTCGGCGGCCCGGTCATCGTGCACTGCCTCACCGAGAAGGGCCGCGGCTACCAGCCCGCCCTCCAGGACGAGGCCGACCGCTTCCACGGCATCGGCCCCATCCACCCCGACACCGGCCTGCCGATCAAGGCCTCGGGTGCCGACTGGACGTCCGTCTTCGGCGACGAGATGGTCAAGCTCGGCAAGGAGCGCGAAGACATCGTGGCGATCACCGCGGCGATGCTGCAGCCGGTCGGCCTGAAGAAGTTCGCGGACACCTTCCCGGACCGGATCTACGACGTCGGCATCGCCGAGCAGCACGCCGCGGTGTCGGCGGCGGGTCTGGCGACGGGCGGTGTGCACCCCGTCTTCGCCGTCTACGCCACCTTCCTCAACCGCGCCTTCGACCAGGTCCTCATGGACGTGGCGCTGCACAAGTGCGGTGTCACCTTCGTGCTCGACCGCGCCGGCGTCACCGGCACCGACGGCGCCTCCCACAACGGCATGTGGGACATGTCGATCCTCCAGGTCGTGCCCGGCCTGCGGCTCGCCGCCCCGCGCGACGCCGACCAGGTACGGGCGCAGCTGCGCGAGGCCGTCACGGTCAAGGACGCGCCGACCGTCGTCCGCTTCTCCAAGGGCGCCGTCGGCCCCGCCGTACCCGCCGTGGGCCGGGTCGGCGGCATGGACGTGCTGCGCGAGCCCGGCACCGACACCCCGGACGTGCTCCTGGTCTCCGTGGGCGCCCTCGCGCCGATGTGCCTGGAGATCGCCGGCCTGCTCGACAAGCAGGGCATCACCACCACCGTCGTCGACCCGCGCTGGGTCAAGCCCGTCGACGAGGCCATGGCCCCGCTCGCCGAGCGGCACCGCGTGGTCGTCACCGTCGAGGACAACTCCCGCGTCGGTGGCGTCGGCTCGGCGATCGCACAGGCCCTGCGCGACGCGGGCGTCGACGTCCCGCTGCGTGACTTCGGCATCCCGCCGCGCTTCCTCGACCACGCCTCCCGCGCCGAGGTGATGGCCGAGATCGGCCTCACCGCCCCTGACATCGCCCGCCAGGTGACCGGTCTGGTCGCCAAGCTGGACGGCCGGTTCGACCGCACGGCGGCCGAGGTCGACTCGGTGCAGCCCGCCCGCGACTGACACCCTCGTACGGCCGGATGGGCCGGTTTCTCCACCCGTGACGGTGGCGAAACCGGCCCATCTGTGTGAATCCGCCCGCGCCGGGGCAGGCGTACCACGCCCCCTCTCGATCATGTCGAGGACGCCAAGCGTGGGAGGTAAGCCCGTGAGCAGCAGTCTCTTCCGGACGAAGAGAGTCGAGCAGTCCATCCTCGACACCGAGGAGCCAGAGCACGCGCTCAAGAAGTCCTTGTCCGCGCTGGATCTGACCGTCTTCGGTGTCGGCGTCATCATCGGCACCGGCATCTTCGTCCTGACCGGTACGGTCGCCAAGAACAACGCCGGACCCTCGGTGGCCCTGGCGTTCGTAGCGTCCGGCGTCGCCTGTGCGCTGGCCGCGCTCTGTTATGCCGAATTCGCCTCCACGGTCCCGGTCGCCGGGTCCGCCTACACGTTCTCGTACGCCTCCCTCGGCGAACTGCCCGCCTGGATCATCGGCTGGGACCTGGTCCTGGAGTTCGCGCTCGGGACGGCGGTGGTGGCCGTCGGCTGGTCCGGCTACATCCAGTCGCTGATGGACAACGCGGGCTGGGAGATGCCCGCGTCCCTGGGCAGCAGAGAGGGCGCCGACGCCTTCGGCTTCGACATCCTCGCCGCCGCGCTCGTCCTTGTCCTCACCTTCATCCTCGTACTCGGCATGAAGCTGTCGGCGCGGATCACGTCCCTGGTCGTCGCCATCAAGGTGGTCGTCGTCCTGACCGTGATCATCGCCGGCGCGTTCCTGATCGACGGTGACAACTACGACCCCTTCATCCCGAAGCAGAAGGCCGTGGAGGCGGGGGAGAGTCTCCAGGCGCCACTGATCCAGTTGATGTTCGGCTGGGCGCCCTCCAACTTCGGCGTGATGGGCATCTTCACCGCCGCCTCGGTCGTGTTCTTCGCCTTCATCGGCTTCGACGTGGTGGCCACCGCCGCCGAGGAGACCAAGAACCCGCAGCGCGACATGCCGCGCGGCATCCTCGGCTCCCTCCTCATCTGCACCACGCTGTACGTCGCCGTGTCGATCGTCGTCACCGGCATGCAGCACTACAGCCGGCTGTCCGTGGACGCCCCGCTCGCCGACGCCTTCAAGGCCACCGGACACCCCTGGTACGCGGGCTTCATCAGCTTCGGCGCCGCCGTCGGCCTGACGACCGTGTGCATGATCCTGCTCCTGGGCCAGACACGTGTCTTCTTCGCGATGAGCCGCGACGGACTGCTGCCCCGCTTCTTCTCCCATGTCCACCCGCGGTTCAAGACCCCGCACCGGCCGACCATCCTGCTCGGCGTGGTCATCGCGATCCTCGCCGGCTTCACCCCGCTGACCGAACTCGCCGCCCTGGTGAACATCGGCACCCTGTTCGCCTTCGTGGTGGTGGCCATCGGCGTGATCATCCTCCGCAGGACCCGCCCCGATCTGCACCGGGCCTTCCGCACCCCCTGGGTGCCGGTCATCCCGATCCTGTCGGTGTGCGCCTCGCTGTGGCTGATGATCAACCTGCCGGCCGAGACATGGGTCCGCTTCGCCATCTGGATGCTGGTGGGCTTCGTCGTGTACTTCATCTACGGCCGCTCCCACAGCCGCCTCGGACGGCATGAGGAGACGACCGTCGGTGAAGTCACGAAGCCGCCGCGCGGAGACACCCCGTAGCCGAAACCAGCGGTTGACGGGTGGTCAACACCCGACTCCCCGGCCCCGTATGTCCTGCTTCGGTAGGAACTGCGGGGCCGGATAGCGTTCACCCCATGCTCGCCGAGCTCCTCCCACCGCCACGCTCCGTGCCCGAACCCCGCGCGGCACGCGGCTACTGGAGGCGGCTGCTCCCCACCCTGGCCCTGCTGGCCTGCGTCACCCGCGTCCCCTCCTTCACCCGCCCGCTGTGGAACCCCGACGAGGGCTATCTAGCCGTACAGGCACGGCTGCTCGCACAGGGCGGAGAGCTGTACGACACGGTCGTCGATCGCAAGCCGCCGCTGCTGCCGTGGCTGTACCAGGCCGCGTTCGCGGTGGCCGGCTCCGGATCGCTCACGCCGGTGCGGGTCCTGGCGGTCGGGGCCCAGCTGCTGACCGCCGTGCTGCTGGCCTCGCTGGCCCGTCGCCGCTGGGGCGACACGGCGGGCGGGACGGCAGGGGTGCTGTATCTGCTGGTCTCGGTCGGGCTCAACCCGGAGGACGCCCAGGCCGCGACGTTCGAGGTGTTCATGCTGCCGTGTACGGCGGCGGCGATGTGGTGCGCGGACCGGCGCCGGTGGGGCGCGGCGGGCCTCGCGGTCGCGGGCGCCTTCCTCGTCAAACAGACCGGCGGGGCGGTGCTGGTACCGGTGATGTGGCTGTGCGTGTCGGCCGGAGGGTGCCCCGGCGCGAGCCAGCAGGCACCCCTCAGGGAGGTCCGGGCCGGGGGACTGGCACGGTTGGGCGCCGGAGTGGTGGCGCCGGTGCTGGGCGTGGCCGCGGTGACCGACCCGGCGGGGTTCCTGTTCTGGACGGTCACGGGATCGGGGGCGTACGCCTCCTTCACCGGCTCCGAGATCCATGTCCTCGCACGGGGCCTGACGAACGCGGCGATCCTGGCGCTGGCCTGCGCGGGACTGATCCCGCCGGTGCTACGAGTCCTGCGGCTGGCCCGCACGGGGGCAGCGGACCTGTGGCTGTGGTCGGCCGCGTCGGCCGGCGCGGTCCTGCTCGGCTTCCACTTCTTCGGCCACTACTACCTCCAACTCCTGCCGCCCCTCACCCTGTTGGCGACGGCCGCGCTGCAGATCCTGCCGCGCGAGCGCACGACCCACGCGGTCCTGACCTCGGCCTGCTGCTGCGCCCTGTTCCTCACCTGGGGGCTGCTCGCGCCCCGACCCGAGCTCGACCACGCGAGGAGGCTGGCGGACGAGGTGGCGATCCGGACCGAGCCACAGGAGCGGGTCCTCGTCTGGGGCATACACCCCGAGACGTACTGGCTGGCCGACCGCAGACCCGCGAGCCGTTACCTGACGGCGGGGCTCCTCACCAACTACAGCGGGGGACGCGACGGCCCACAGGTGGGCGAGCGATACGCGGTCGACGGGGCATGGGCGGTCTTCGGCGAGGAGATGACCGAGCGGACGCCGGCGCTGGTCGTCGACGACTCGCGGGGTAAGCCGTACGGACCGGAGAGGGTGCCGAGCCTGCGGCGGCTGCTGGCGGCGCGGTACGAGGAGGTGGGGGTGGTGGACGGGGCGGTGCTGTACGCACGGAGCCGCACCTAGCCACGGAGCCGTACCCCTACGGCCGTACCGTGCGCGGTCCCGCCACCTCCGCCCCCAACTCCGTGACCCTTCGGCGCAGTTCCCGATCCGCGGTCACCACCAGGCAGGGCCGCCCACTGGCCCGCGCGACGAGTTCGACCATGTGATCGTCCCCGCTTCCGGCGGCGGACTCCACCCGCACGCCCGGCACGGTCTCCACTCCGCGAGCGGCGCCCTCGACCACGAGCACGATCTCGACCGGTCCCGCATGCCCCGGCACCCGGTCCGCCGCCAGCCGGTCCCGCAGCCGCTCCGCGGCCCCGCGCCGATCCCGCCACCACCCGTCGGGAACCGACCCGACGACATTCGCGGCGTCCACGATCACGAGCAGGGGGGCGTCCTCAGTCATGGGGCAAGGGTCGCACGGCTCAGTCCGCGGCCTACCTCTCCCGCTCCTCCGCCGCCTCCTCGAAGCTGGCGAAATAGGCCGCCGCCATGTCCTCGTCCCCGTGCCCCTGCGCAGCCGCCCGCTCAAAGCGCTCCGCGCTCGCCGCGGCCACGTCCAGGCGTACGCCGTACCGCTCGCCCGCCTCCACGATGAGCCGCGCGTCCTTCGCCGCCGTGGTCACCGCGAACTGGGCCGGGGTCAGCTCGTCGTTCAGCACCAGCCCGGTCTTGGCCCGCAGATACCCCATGTCGAGCGGGCCGCCGTCGATCACCTCGAAGAAGCGCTGCGGATCCACGTCCAGCGCCTTGGACAGCGCCAGCACCTCAGTGGCCGCGTTGGTCACCGCGAGCACCCAGCTGTTGGCGACCAGCTTCAGCCGGGTGGCCGTGCCCGCCCCGCCGTCCTCGCCGGTCCACACGGTACGGGCGCCGACGGCGTCGAACACCGGCGTCACGGTCCCGCGCCCCTCGGCCGGCCCCGCCGCCAGCACGGTGAGCAGGCCGGCCTCGGCGGGCTGGCGGGTGCCGAGCACGGGGGCGTCGTAGAAGACGAGGTCGTGCTCCCGGGCGAAGGCGGCCAGGTCGGCGATGGCCTCG
The DNA here is from genome assembly GCF_004028635.1 of Streptomyces cyaneus. GTDB lineage: Bacteria > Actinomycetota > Actinomycetes > Streptomycetales > Streptomycetaceae > Streptomyces > Streptomyces cyaneus. The sequence goes on from NZ_RQJW01000004.1 coordinate 445,564, forward strand.
ATGCCGGCGGTCGTCGACTGGACCCAGGCGGCACCGGAGCGCAGCGCGGGCGCCGCCTCACGCATGACGTCCAGCGCAGCGGGGCCGTCGTAGAGCATGGTCAGGACGACGTCGGCCCCCTGGACCGCCTCCGCTGGGGTGTCGGCGACGAACGCGCCGTCGGCGGTCAGCGGCTCGGCCTTGGCGCGGGTACGGTTCCAGGCGCGGACGGTGTGTCCGGCGCGGGCGAGGTTGCGGGCCATCGCGGCGCCCATGATGCCGGTGCCCAGGACGCTCACGGTGAGCTTGTCGGTCATGACGTCGGCTTCCTGTTCTCGTACGGACGTTGCTGATGTGATCCAGCTTGCCCGGGGCCGGGGCGGCCCCGCGGACCGCCCCCGAATAGAGTGAACCGGTGAACGGCGACTGGCTCATCCGCGGCCGCGACGGCCGCCTCAGCGTCTATCTGCCGACCGACGACGGCGTCCTGTGCCGGGCGGAACTCGGATCCGGCGGCCCCTGGGAACCCCCGCGCCGGGTCGGCGGCGACCAGAAGCTGCGCCCCGGCCCCGCGGTCGGGCAGGGCGCCGACGCCTACGCCCACCTGGCCGCCTGGCGCCCCACCAAGGCGGGCGAGGCGGGCCTCGTCCACTCCACGCACTTCCGGCCGCGCCTGGCCGCCCTGGACTGGATCTCCATCGGCCACCCGAACAACACCGGCGACCGCACCGGCACGCCCGCCGTCACGGTCGACGCGCAGGGGCGGGCGCATGTCTTCGTGCGCAACGGGGGCGGCGGCGTGAGCATGCGCGGTCAGAAGGAGGTGGGCGGGTGGGGCCCGTGGCGTGACCTCAAGGGGCGTGAGGTCGACGACCGGCTCGCCGCGGTGACGGGGGAGTCCGGGCTCGTCGAGCTGTACGCGGCCGTCCCCGGCGCGATCCTGCACTGGCGGCAGGAGAAGCCGGGCAGCGTCCCCGTCCTGGAGGAGGCGATGGAGACCCCGGTCCGCCCGGGCACCCTGTATGCCCTGGCCACCTCCGCGGACCACACCACCCTGTTCTACGCGGACGACTCCGGCGACCTGCGCGCCTGGCGCCCCGGCACCAAACCGGTGACCTTGCTGGCCTCCGCCGGCCCCGGCCCGGTCCGCGCGATCCGCTGCGAACTCGACGGCCACGACTGCACCTTGCTCGCCCAGCGCTCGGCGAGCGGCCGCGTCGCCTTCGCCGCGTATCCGACGGAGCAGGAGTCGGCGGGGGCGTGGTGGACGGAGTCGGGCCCGCAGCTGCCGGTGGATGCGGTGGTGGGGCTGGCGGTGGACGAGAGCGAGCGAGTGGTGGCGGCTTCGGTGTCCCCGTCGACGGGGCAACTGCTGACCACAAGGCGCAAGGACGAGCCTGGGCTGGCGCTGGAGGCGTGGCGGGAGGTCTAAGGCGCCTGAGGGGTGGGCGGCTGCTCTTGTACGGCGGCTGCGGCTGGTACGTGGTTGCTCGCGCAGTTCCCCGCGCCCCTTGGGGCGTCGCTGGTTCCGGCGATTTCTGAACGCCGGGACCGGCATCTTCAGCCCGTCCGGCGTTTGAGGACGAGGCCGTTAGGCCGATACGGGGGTCTGGGGGCGGAGCCCCCAGGTACCTGCGCACAACGCCGGTGCCCTGCACGCCAAGTCGGCATACAGGGCACCGGCGTTCACAGCGGAGCGCTTACGCGGGGACGCTCGCCACGCCCGGCTCCAGGAACTTCTTGCCGTTCACGCGCTCGGAGACACCCTCGCGGTCCAGGTACGGCGTGATGCCGCCCAGGTGGAAGGGCCAGCCGGCGCCCGTGATCAGGCAGAGGTCGATGTCCTGGGCCTCGGCGACGACGCCCTCGTCGAGCATCAGGCCGATCTCCTGGGCCACCGCGTCCAGGACACGGTCGCGGACCTGCTCCTCGGTCAGGACGACATCGCCCTGCTTCAGGAGCGCGGCGACCTCGGGGTCCAGCTCCGGCTTGCCGGAGTCGTAGACGTAGAAGCCGCGCTTGCCCGCCTTGACGACGGCCGCGAGGTTCGGGGAGACCGTGAAGCGGTCCGGGAAGGCCCGGTTGAGGGTCTCCGAGACGTGCAGGCCGATCGCCGGGCCGACGAGCTCGAGCAGCACCAGCGGCGACATCGGCAGACCCAGCGGCTCGACCGCCTTCTCCGCGACCTCGACCGACGTGCCCTCGTCGATGACGTTCTGGATCTCGCCCATGAAGCGGGTGAGGATGCGGTTCACGACGAACGCCGGGGCGTCCTTGGTGAGGACCGCGGTCTTCTTCAGCTTCTTGGCGACGGCGAAGGCCGTGGCCAGCGAGGCGTCGTCCGTCTTCTCGCCGCGGACGATCTCCAGCAGCGGGAGCACCGCGACCGGGTTGAAGAAGTGGAAGCCGACGACCCGCTCGGGGTTCTTCAGCTTCGACGCCATCTCCGAGACGGAGAGGGAGGAGGTGTTCGTCGCGAAGATGGCGTGCGCCGGGGCGACCGCCTCGACCTCCGCGAACACCTGCTGCTTGACGCCGATCTCCTCGAACACGGCCTCGATGATGAAGTCCGCGTCCGCGAAGCCCTCGGCCTTGTCCAGGACACCGCTCACCAGCGCCTTGAGGCGGTTGGCCTTGTCCTGGTTGATACGGCCCTTGCCGAGCAGCTTGTCGATCTCGGCGTGGACGTAGCCCACACCCTTGTCGACGCGCTCCTGGTCGATGTCGGTCAGCACGACCGGCACCTCCAGGCGGCGCAGGAAGAGCAGGGCGAGCTGCGAGGCCATCAGACCGGCGCCGACGACACCGACCTTGGTGACCGGGCGGGCCAGCGACTTGTCCGGCGCACCGGCCGGGCGCTTGCCGCGCTTCTGCACCAGGTTGAAGGCGTAGATGCCGGAGCGCAGTTCGCCACCCATGATCAGGTCGGCGAGCGCGACGTCCTCGGCGTCGTAACCCTGCTGCAGGTCGCCGTTCTTCGCGGCGGCGATGATGTCCAGCGCACGGTAGGCGGCCGGAGCGGCCCCGTGCACCTTGCTGTCCGCGATGAAACGGCCCTTGGCGACGGCCTGGTCCCAGGCCTCACCGCGGTCGATCACCGGACGCTCGACCTCGACGTCACCCTTGAGGACGTTCGCGGTCCAGATCAGCGACTGCTCCAGGAAGTCCGCGCCCTCGAAGATCGCGTCCGCGATACCGAGGTCGAAGACCTGCTGGCCCTTGAGCTGCTTGTTCTGGTTGAGGCTGTTCTCGATGATCACCGAGACGGCCTTGTCGGCACCGATCAGGTTCGGCAGGATCGTGCAGCCGCCCCAGCCGGGCACCAGGCCGAGGAAGACCTCGGGGAGCGAGAAGGCGGGCAGCGCCTTCGACACGGTCCGGTACTTGCAGTGCAGACCGACCTCGACGCCACCGCCCATCGAGGCACCGTTGTAGTACGCGAAGGTCGGCACCGCGAGGGCCGACAGGCGCTTGAAGACCTCGTGTCCACCCTTGCCGATGGCGAGCGCGTCCTTGTGCTCCTTCAGCAGCTCGACGCCCTTGAGGTCGGCGCCGACCGCGAAGATGAACGGCTTGCCGGTGATGCCGACACCGACGATGTCGCCGGCCGCGGCCTCCGCCTCGACCTGGTCGATGGCGGTGTCGAGGTTGGCCAGCGACTGCGGGCCGAAGGTGGTCGGCTTGGTGTGGTCGAAGCCGTTGTCCAGCGTGATCAGGGCGAAGCGCCCGGCGCCGAACGGCAGGTCGAGGTGGCGTACGTGCGCCTGGGTGACGACCTCGTCCGGGAACAGCTCGGCCGCGCCCTTCAGGAGCTCAGCGGTGGTGCTCACTTGTTGCCTCCGGCGTCCTTGTGGTGCGGGTTCTCCCAGATCACCGTGGCGCCCATGCCGAAGCCGACGCACATGGTGGTGAGGCCGTAACGGACCTCCGGCTGCTCCTCGAACTGGCGGGCCAGCTGCGTCATCAGACGCACGCCGGAGGAGGCCAGCGGGTGACCGTAGGCGATGGCGCCGCCGTACTGGTTGACGCGCGCGTCGTCGTCGGCGATGCCGTAGTGCTCCAGGAAGGCGAGCACCTGGACGGCGAAGGCCTCGTTGATCTCGAAGAGGTTGATGTCCTCGATCGACAGGCCGGCCTTGGCGAGGGCCTTCTCCGTCGCCGGGATCGGGCCGTAGCCCATGACCTCCGGCTCGACACCCGCGAAGGCGTAGGAGACGAGGCGCATCTTCACCGGGAGGTTGTTCTCGCGGGCGAAGTCCTCGGAGGCGATGATCGAGGCGGTGGCGCCGTCGTTCAGACCGGCCGCGTTACCGGCGGTGACCCGGCCGTGGACGCGGAACGGGGTCTTCAGACCGGCCAGGCTCTCCAGCGTCGTACCCGGGCGCATCGGCTCGTCGGCGGTGACCAGGCCCCAGCCCGTCTCACCGGCTTCGGCGTTGGTGCGACGCACCGAGATCGGCACCAGGTCCTGCTGGATCTTGCCGTTGGCGTAAGCCTTGGCGGCCTTCTCCTGCGAACGCACCGCGTACTCGTCCGCGCGCTGCTTGGTGATCGTCGGGTAGCGGTCGTGCAGGTTCTCGGCGGTCATGCCCATGAACAGCGCCGACTCGTCGACCAGCTTCTCGCTGACGAACCGGGGGTTCGGGTCCACGCCCTCGCCCATCGGGTGGCGGCCCATGTGCTCGACACCACCGGCGATGACGGCGTCGTAGGCACCGAAGGCGATCGAACCGGCGACGGACGTCACGGCGGTCAGCGCGCCGGCGCACATGCGGTCGATGGAGTAGCCGGGCACCGACTGCGGCAGGCCCGCGAGGATGCCGGCCGTGCGGCCGAGGGTCAGGCCCTGGTCACCGATCTGCGTGGTCGCGGCGATGGCGACCTCGTCGATCTGCTTCGGGTCGAGACCGGGGTTGCGGCGCAGCAGCTCCCGGATCGCCTTCACGACAAGGTCGTCGGCACGGGTCTCGTGGTAGATGCCCTTCGGGCCCGCCTTGCCGAACGGGGTGCGGACGCCGTCGACGAAGACGACGTCCCTGACGGTACGAGGCACGATGGCTCTCCTCCAGATGCGGGATGGCACTGCTGCGGCACGCATGCGCTGAGCGCGCGCTCAGGACCCATGCTACTTACGGGTAACGTAGCTGCACAGTCCTGGAGAGTGGAGCGGTGAACGTCACATCGAAGCTGGCGGTGCGGAAGTGCCGGGAAGGGGCGCGGGGCTGTATCAATCTGCGGCTCCGCCGCGCGGGCGCGACCAGTCCGCAGCCCCCCACGAACGTCACCGAGGCGGCGCAGTGGACCCCCGAGGAGTCAGCACCGGAGTAGGCACGGGATGCGACCCCACCCCATCCCCCATGATCACTCCGAACAACGTCCGAGCCACCTCCGCCCCGAACCCGTGCACGTCATGACTCATCGCGGACAGGGTCGGATGCGTAAGCCGACACAACTGGGAGTCGTCCCAGGCCAGCAGCGAAACGTCCTCCGGCACCCGCAGCCCCATCTCGGCCGCCACCGACAACCCCGCCACCGCCATGATGTCGTTGTCGTACACGATCGCCGTCGGCCGATCCGGCGCGGACGCCGTGAGCAGCGACCGCGTCGCCCGCGCCCCCGCATCGCCCGAGAAGTCCGTCGCCACCTGCCACGCCCCGGCCAGCCCCAGCGCCCCCGCCGCCTCGTCGAACGCTGCCGCACGGATGGACGTGTGCCCGAGGGCCGCCGCCCCGCCCACCCGCGCGATCCGCCGATGCCCGAGCGCGGCCAGATACCGCACAGCCTCCGTCACAGCGGTGGCGTCGTCGGTCCACACCGACGTCAGCCCGCCCGTCAGCGACGGGTGCCCGACCGCGACCGCCGGTATCCCGAGCCGCTGCGCCGCCGCCACTCTCGGGTCGTCCGCACGGAAGTCGACCAGGATCGACCCGCCGATCTGCCGCCCCCGCCACCACGACTCCTGGAGCCCGACCTCCTCGTCCAGATTCCGCACGAGCCTGAGCAGCAGCGAGCAGGAGTGCTCGGTCAGGACGCTCTCCACGCCCGAGATGAACTCCATGTAGAAGGGCTCGAGGCCGAGCTGCCGGGCCGGCCGGCAGATCGCGAGGCCCACCACGTCCACCCGCGACCCGGCGAGCGTTCGCGCCGTGAGGTTCGGCGCCCAGCCCAGCTCCCGCGCGGCCCGGAAGATCCGGTCCCGGGTCGCCTCCGACAGCCCCGGCTTGTGGTTGAAGGCGAGGGACACGGCGCCCTTGGACACACCGGCGCGCGCGGCGACGTCCTTGATGGTGACGCGGGGGGTCGGCGTGGCCGTCATCGGCTGGGCTCCATGCAGTACAGGGCGGAGCGTGCGGCCTCCGCGTCGGGAGTCTCCCAGCCGCGCACCCCGATGGTCACCTCTTCGCCGGGCAGCAATGTGACGAGCCCCCGGTCGGCCCGGGCGCCCGGATGCAGCCGATCGGCCTGGAGCAGCAGGTCCCGTACGAGAGTACGGGCGGTCACCACGACCCCGCCCGGCACGAGCGCGACATCGAACTCCGGGCGCGGATAAGGGCTTTCCCGATCCGGCGCAGGGAAGTGCACGGCCCGCAGACCGTCCGCGTCGGCGACCAGGAACTCCTTCGGCCCGACCGGCTCCAGCTCCCTCGGTACGCCGACCCGGGCCACCGCCCGCCCCTCGGCACCGAACCTCACACTCACCTCGCCGACCACCAGCCCGTCCACGGACATCCGCCGCAGCCGCACGGCCCCCGCCCACCCCTCCGCCGCCTGATTGACGACGGCCAACTCCAGTCCGCATTCCGGCACTTGCCCGCGCTCGCGCACTTGCAGCGTCAGCAGCCGATCCGCGTACAGCCGCCGCAGCTCGTGGTAGAGCGGCTTCTCCCGCCCGTCCCCGTCGATCGCCGCCCAGGACGTCACGGGCCAGCAGTCGTTGAGCTGCCATACGACCGTGCCCGCGCACACCGGCCAGTGCGACCGCCAGTGCTCGATCCCGGCCGCCACGGCCCGCGCTTGGTTGACCTGTGTGAGGTAGTGCCAGCGGTCGAAGTCCCCCTCGGGGAAAGCGAAATGCCGCTCGAGGCCGCGCCGCAGCTTGCCGTTGCCGTCGTCCGCCTTCTGGTGGTGCAGCATGCCGGGGGAGTCCGCCGCGAGTTCCTCGCCCGGCAGCGCGCGCCGCAGCGTGGCGTACGCGGGCGGCGCCTGCCAGCCGAACTCGGCCACGAAACGCGGCACGCTCAGCCGGTAGTCGGCGTAGTCCTCGCGGTTCCACACCTCCCAGGAGTGGTGCGTGCCGTGCGCGGGGTCGTTCGGATGCCGCTCCCACGACCCGGACCAGGGACTGCCCGCCGTGTAAGGCCGCGTCGGATCCAACTCGGCCACCACACGCGGCAGTACGCCCAGGTAGTACCCCTCGCCCCAGGAGTCCCCGGCCAGCCGCGGCTCCCACTCCCAGTCCCGGAACCCCCACAGGTTCTCGTTGTTGCCGTTCCACAGCACGAGCGAGGCATGCGGCATCAGCCGTACGACGTTCTCCCGCGCCTCGGCCTCCACCTCCCCGCGCAGCGGCTGCTCCTCCGGATAGGCCGCGCAGGCGAACGGGAAGTCCTGCCACACCAGCAGCCCCAGCTCGTCGCAGGCGTCGTAGAAGTCCTCGCTCTCGTAGATCCCGCCGCCCCAGATCCGTACGAGGTCCACGCCCGCGTCGGCCGCCTGCCGCAGCCGCTCCCGGTACCGCTCGCGGGTGATCCGGGACGGGAACACGTCGTCCGGGATCCAGTTGACGCCCCGCGCGAACAGCCGCTCGCCGTTGACGACGAGGGTGAATCCGGTGCCGTGCTCATCGGCCCGGCGATCCAGCTCGATCGTCCGAAAGCCGATCCGCCGACGCCACACGTCCAGCGCGTCGTCGCCGTGCAGCAGCGTCAACTCGACGTCGTACAGCGGCTGTTCACCGTATCCGCGCGGCCACCACAGTCCGACGTCCGGCACGGTCAGCCGTACGACGCCACCCGTCCCGTCGATCTCGGCCCGCGCCCGCACCCCGCCGACCGTCGCCGCCAGGGTGAGCGGTGCCTCGACCCGGGTCCGCTCGACGTCGATCGCCAACTCGACGTGCCCGGTGCCCTGTTCGACGGTCACCAGGGGGCGCACGCGGGCGATCCGGGCCGTCGACCACTGCTCCAGCCGCACCGGCCGCCAGATCCCGGCCGTCACCAGGGTCGGCCCCCAGTCCCAGCCGAAGGAGCAGGCCATCTTGCGGATGTACTGATAGGGCTCGGTGTACGCGGCGGGCCGTTCGCCCAGCTTGCCGCGCACCGCCTCGGCCTCGGCGTACGCGGAGGCGAAACGCACCGAGAGCCGCCCGCTCAGCCCCGTCACGTCGAAGCGGTACGAGCGGTGCATGTTCCCTACCCGGCCGAGGAGTTGACCGTCGAGCGAGATCTCCGCGACGGTGTCGAGCCCGTCGAAGACGAGGTCGGTCTGCTCGTGCGGGGAGGGGGCCCGCAGATCGGTCTCATAGGTCCAGTCCCGCCGCCCCACCCACGCCACCTCGGCCTCGTCGCGTCCGAGAAAGGGATCCGGGATCACCCCCGCCGCCAGCAGATCGGTGTGCACACAGCCGGGCACGGTGGCCGGCAGCGCGGCTGACTCGTGCCGCACGATCCATCCGTCGGTGAGCGGTGTGGCCTGAAGCATGCGCGCACTCCTAAACCGATCTATCCCAGCGCTGGGAATCAGTTTGGCATCGTTGGCGAGATACGGACTTTACCGGTTAAGAAAACGTTGTCAGAGTTCGGAACCAGCCAACCCGCTCGTGCTCGTCCGTCCCGAGAACGGAGCTGATGCACATGAACCGCCGTACAGTCCTCGCCATGGTCACCGGTGCCCTGCTGCTATCGGCGTGCACCGGCACCGGAGGAAGTTCGCAGGGCGCCGAGGCCAAGGCGGCCGACGACCCGTCAAAGGTGAGCGGCACCATCACGGTTCTCACCCACCGGACCGACCTCGTGCAGGACGGGACGATGGCGAAGTACGCCACCGAGTTCAACAAGACGTATCCCAAGGTGAAGGTCGAGTTCGACGCCATCACCGACTACGAGGGCGAAGTCAAGATCCGTATGAACACGGAGAACTACGGCGACGTCCTCATGATCCCGGCCGTGATCGAGAAGAAGGACTACCCCAAGTTCTTCGCCTCGCTGGGCACTCAGGCCGAGCGGAGCAAGAAGTACCGCTTCACCGACTACACCACCGTGGACGGCAAGGTGTACGGCCAGAGCCCGCTGGGCGCGGTCCCGGGGTTCATCTACAACAAGAAGGTGTGGCAGGAGGCGGGGATCACCGACTGGCCCACGACGCCGGCCGGCTTCCTGGACGACCTGAAGGCGATCAAGTCGAAGACCGACGCGATCCCGTACTACACCAACTTCAAGGACATGTGGCCGCTCACCCAGTGGACGGATGTCAACGGCTCGGTCAGCTGCGACGAGCAGGCCACGACCAGGCTCGCCGAGGGCGACCCGTGGGCCGACGGCGCCGACCTGCGGACCGCCGACACGCTGCTGTACGACATCGTGCGCGAGGGCCTCGTCGAGAAGGACCCGACGACCACCAACTGGGAGGCGTCCAAGCCCCGTATCGCCAAGGGCGAGATCGCCACGATGTGGCTCGGCTCCTGGGCGGTCATCCAGATGCAGGGCGCGGCGAAGCAGGCGGGCGCCGACCCGGACGACATCGGGTTCATGCCCTTCCCCGCCCAGAAGAACGGCACGTTCTGCGCGGTGGCCAAGCCCGACTACAACCAGGCCGTCAACATCCACTCCGAGCACAAGGAGGCCGCCCGCGCCTGGATCGACTGGTTCACCGACAAGTCCGGCTACGCGGCGGACAACCTGGCGCTGTCCCCGCTCAAGGAGGCCCCGCTGCCCGACGTCCTGAAGCCGTACGAGGAGCAGGGCGTCAAGATCCTCGACCTCGACGACGCCTTGGGCGCCGAGGTGAAGTCCATCGACAACCAGTCCGAGATCGGCATCTACAAGCCCGACTACCGCCAGGACCTCGTCGACCTCGCCCGCGGCGCCACCAAGGGCAGCCTCGACGACTTCCTGAACGGCCTCGGCGAGAAGTGGACCGAGACCCAGAAGTCGCTGGGGTCCTGATGACGGACACGACGACCGAGAAGGCGGCTGCCACTGCCCCCACGGGGGCGGTGGGCGCCGCCCCCGAACCGGCCCCCGCCCCGCGCACGGCACGTCTGCGGCGCGGGGCCACCCCCTGGCTCTTCCTGCTCGCCCCGCTGGCCCTCCTGCTCACCTTCACCTACGCGCCGATCGCCAACATGGTCGCGTACAGCTTCACCGACTGGGACGGCGTCAGCCCCGAACTGCACTACACGGGCGCCGAGAACTACGCCGAACTCTTCACCCGCTCCGACCTGTTCGAGGTCTTCTGGGTCAGCGGCTACTACCTGGCCGCGTCCGTCTTCCAGATCGTCGCCGCCCTCTACTTCGCGACGATCCTGAGCTTCAACGTCCGCTTCCGGAACTTCTTCAAGGGCGTGCTGTTCTTCCCGTATCTGATCAACGGGGTCGCGATCGGCATGGTCTTCCTGTACTTCTTCCAGGACGGCGGCACCCTGGACGCCGTCCTCGGCCTCTTCGGCGTGGAGACGGACCGCGCCTGGCTCGGCACACCGGAGTCGGCGAACACCTCCCTCGCCGCCGTCTCCGTCTGGCGCTACCTGGGCCTGAACTTCGTCCTCTTCCTCGGCGCGATCCAGTCGATCCCGGGGGAGCTGTACGAGGCGGCCGAACTGGACGGCGCCGGCCGCTGGCACCAGTTCCGCTACATCATCGCGCCGGGCATCAAGCCGGTCCTGAGCCTGACGGTGATCCTCTCGATCTCCGGTTCGCTCTCGGTCTTCGAGATCCCCTACATCATGACCGGCGGGGCGACCGGCACCGAGACCTTCGTGATCCAGACCGTGAAGCTGGCCTTCCAGTTCAACAAGACGGGGCTCGCCTCCGCGGCCGCGGTCGTCCTGCTGCTGATCGTCCTGGCGGTGACCTGGGTACAGCGGCGCCTCGTCCCCGACGACAAGGTGGACCTCGCATGACCCGCCGCGCAGTGGCCCGCACCCTGGTGTACCTGTCCCTGATCGCCGCGACGGTGGTGGTCCTGCTCCCGCTGGCGGCGGTCGTCCTGACGTCCCTCAAGTCCGAGAAGGAGATGGCGAGCGGCAGCGGGGCGCTGTCCCTCCCCGACGACCTGCTGAACTTCCACAACTACGCGACGGCGTTCGAGGACGGCCGGATGCTCTCGGCCTTCGCCAACACGGCGATCATCCTGCTCTTCGCCATCGGCGGCACGGTCCTCATCGGCTCGATGACGGCGTACGCCATCGACCGCTTCACCTTCCGCTTCAAGAAGCTGGTCGTGGCGTTGTTCCTGATCGCCGCCCTGGTCCCGGGCGTCACGACGCAGGTGGCGACCTTCCAGATCGTCAACAGCTTCGGCATGTTCGACAGCCTCTGGGCGCCGATCGTCCTCTACATGGGCACGGACATCGTCTCGATCTACATCTTCCTGCAGTTCGTCCGCTCCATCCCGACCTCACTGGACGAGGCGGCCCGCCTGGACGGCGCGGGCGCCTTCACGATCTACCGCAAGATCATCTTCCCGCTGCTGAAGCCGGCCATCGCGACAGTGGTGATCGTCAAGGGCATCACCACCTACAACGACTTCTACATCCCGTTCCTCTACATGCCGTCGGAAGACCTTGGCGTGATCTCGACGTCCCTGTTCCGCTTCAAGGGCCCGTTCGGCGCCCACTGGGAAACGATCTCGGCAGGAGCGGTATTGGTGATCCTGCCGACGTTGATCGTCTTCCTGCTGCTGCAGAGGTTCATCTACAACGGCTTCATGAAAGGCGCGACCAGGTGAGGCGCGCCTTCAGGGCCCTGTTGCGGCGACTAGGCGGACAAAGCAGCAACCAGAACCGGCGTGACCTGCTCGACCTGCCACGCCCGAGCCCCATAACCAGCCAACGCCTCCGCGACCGACTCCGCGTCGGCGACCTTCGGCGGCTCCCAGCACACCCGTCGCACGGTGTCCGGAGTGATCAGGTTCTCCTGAGGCATGTTGAGCTGCTCGGCGAGCGCGGAAACGGCGGCCCGAGCCGCAGAAAGCCGAGCCGCAGCAGCAGGGTCCTTGTCAGCCCAAGCACGGGGCGGCGGAGGCCCCGTCACCGGCTGCCCGGGCGCCGGCAACTGAGAGTCGCTCAAAGCCTTCGCACGATCAACGGCGGCCTGCCACTGCTCCAGCTGCCGCCGCCCCATCCGCTGCCCGAACCCGTTCAGCGCGGCGAGGGCGTGCATGTTCCCGGGCAGGGAGAGCGCGGCCTCGACAATGGCCGCGTCACCGAGCACCTTGCCCGGCGACACGTCCCGCCGCTGAGCGATACGGTCCCGCGTCTCCCACAGCTCCCGCACCACGGCCAGCTGCCGGCGCCGGCGCACCTTGTGCATCCCGGACGTACGCCGCCACGGATCCTTGCGCGGCTCGGCCGGCGGTGCGGCCGCGATCGCGTCGAACTCCTGCAGCGCCCACTCCAGCTTCCCCTGGCGGTCCAGCTCCTTCTCCAGTGCGTCGCGCAGATCGACCAGGAGCTCGACGTCGAGCGTCGCGTACCGCAGCCACGGCTCGGGCAGCGGCCGGGTCGACCAGTCGACGGCCGAGTGTCCCTTCTCCAGGACGAACCCGAGCACGTTCTCGACCATCGCGCCGAGGCCGACCCGGGGGAACCCGGCGAGCCGCCCGGCCAGCTCCGTGTCGAACAGCCGGGTCGGCACCATGCCTATCTCGCGCAGACAGGGCAGATCCTGGGTGGCCGCGTGCAGCACCCACTCCACTCCGGAGAGCGCCTCGCCGAGCCCGGACAAATCGGGGCAGGCCACGGGGTCGATCAGTGCGGACCCCGCGCCCTCGCGGCGCAGCTGCACCAGATAGGCGCGCTGGCCGTAACGGTAGCCGGACGCGCGTTCGGCGTCGACGGCGACGGGGCCGGAGCCCGCGGTGAAGGCGGCGATCACCTCGGCGAGCGCCGCCTCGTCGGCGATCACGGGCGGAATGCCCTCACGCGGCTCCAGCAAAGGAATCGGCGCCTCCGTAACAGAAGATCCGCCGTCGTCCGGAGGGGCGCCTCCGGTGGTTCGCAGTGAACTGTCTGCTGCGGTCTCTTGGGCGTCGGTCACATGTCAAGGGTATCTGTAAGGATGAGCGTCTGACCTGCGCCTTCTGGACACCTCGGCGCTGACCTGGGCAAACACGGCTCGTCGTTTCTCATGGCGCACCGGTGCTTCTCGGCCACGTGGGCCCTCGCTGTGCCCTGCAGATCGCCGGAATCCTCCGAAGGCAGCCCATAACAACCCTCCGTTCGAGGGCGTCGCACGGATCATGCCGAGAGGGGCCGGGGCCGGGCGTGGCGCCGCCGAGGCGAACCGCTCGCCGGTCCCGGCGTCCGGCTAGGCCTCCGGGGTGGCGGTGGCCGGGCGGAGGGTGGAGATGAAGGTCTGGAAGTCCTCGAGGACGTCCTGGAGCTGGCTCGTCTTCGCCGTCAGCGCGATCTCGATCTCGGCGCGTTCACTGCGCCGCTGCTCGTTCTCCAGCACCAGGATGAACTGGCTCTGCGCGAGTTCCATCGGCTGCCCGTTGACGGTGGCCTGGATGCGCAGGTTCTGCACGATCCCGGGCGCGTCGATGAGGCCCGGCGCGGGCGAGGTGCCCACCTCGGTGCGCTTGACGATCTCGACGGCGCCGACGTTCTCGCGCAGCCGCCGCACCGACTCCTCGGCGAGGCCGTGCAGGCTCGACGAGCCTTCGAGGGTATGGCCGGTGACCGTGATGTTCGGCATGAAGCCCTGGCCCTTGGAGGCCATGTGCAGTGCGACGAAGGCGGCGTGCGGGGCGCCGACCTCGTCCGGGGGTGCCGACTGCCAGCCTTGCGGGAGCTCGATTTCGAGCGGCACCGGAAGTGTGCCCGGCATGGTGGATCAACTCCTTGCGGTACGGGTTCCGACGGTACGGGAAGCGACGGGGAGAGGGGACAGGAGGGGGACGGGAAGGGGCGGCGGCGGGGAGGCCCGGGCGGGCCCGGGCTGGGCCACCCCGTGGCGGTCAGTCGAACCAGTCCCCGATCGCGTCGACCGCGTCGCCGGCCGCGTCGGTGACCTTGCCCGGGTCGATCTCGATCTGGCCACCGAGCTTGCCACCGACACCGAGGGCCACGCCGACGTCGCCGCCGATGACGAACTTGCCGTCCTTCATGCCGGCGTCGAAGTGGGCCTCGGCACCGGCGCCGGCCCACGCTTCCGCCGTGCCACCGACGCCGACACCGGCGACGGAGGCATGCCCCTCCGCGGTGGCCTTGGCGCCGGCGAAGGCCTCGCCGCCGACGTGGACGCCGTCTGTGCCGATGGAGCCCTTGACGCCGGCCTCGGCGCCCACGTATGCCTCGCCCTTGCCGGAGGCCTCGAAAACACCGACCCCGTACTTGCCCTCGGCGGTGGCCTGGGCGAGGTAGGCCTTGCCGGATGCCTGTGCGGTGGCGTTCCCGTCCACGAGACCCACACCGGCGGAGGCGTCGACACCGAGGAGGTTGACGCCCGCCTTGCCGGAGACCTCGCCGCCCGCGAACTCACCGCGGCCCTTGGCCTCGGCGCCCCACACCTTGGCGTCGGCGGTGACGGACGGGCCGGCCACGGTGACGCCCGGACCCTTGCCCTCGCGCAGGGCCTCCCTCTCCTGCTGCGTCATGTTCTTGTGGTCGCCCCAGGTCCTGATGGTCCGTGGGTCGCGTGCCCGTTCCAGCTCGAAGAGTTGCTTGGACGTCGCGCCTGTGTCGTCCTGTGCCGCTTCGGAGGCCCAGAAGAGCCAGTCGGGCGCGTTGTCGCCCTCGCCGCCCTGCGCCTTGAACTTCTTGGCCGCCGCGTCGCCCTCCGCCTCGACATGGGCGCGCGCCGACTCCAGCAGCTGCTCGCCGCCGTTCTCGTCGCCCCCGTCGTACAGCCGGATGGCCTCTTCCGCCTGCCCCTGGGCCCACTGGAGGGCCCTGGCGTAGTCCCGCAGCGCCCCGGCGGCCGCGCCCAGAGCGTCCGAGCCGCGGTACCACTTCTGCTTCTGGCCCGAGAAGTCCTCCCAGAAGGCATCGCTGGCCTGTCCGTGCCAGCTGGGAATACGGACGGAGCCGAGCTCGTCCCCGATGCCGTCGAGGGTCTTCGCATGACCGTCGAGCTTGTCCGCGTCGCCTGTGAGCTTCGACGGGTTTCCCGGGATGAGTGCGCGTGGGTCCCGAGTGGAGCCAAGTTGTGCCATTGCTTCCCCGTCAGTAGCTCGGGCCGGCGACCGCGGGCCCGGTGAAGTGGTTCTGGGACTCCTGCTCGGCGCGCTCGTAGGACGTGGCGTTCTCGTCCAGCTTGGCCGCCGAGTTCTCCCCGTCCTCCTTCATCGGGCTCTTGATGGCCTCCATCCAGGTGGCCATCAGCTGGCCGAACTCCTTGGCCGCGTCGCCGTGGCCGAAGTCGCCGCTGGAGTCCCCGAGTTCGTCGAGCTTCACCTTGTCGCTCCGGCCCACGGAGTCCTTGATCTTCTTGGAAGCCGACCGCAGCTCGGACGGCTCGACATCGAACTGGCCCATTCGCTCCCCCCTCTACGTCCAAGAGGGTGCGAACGCGCGTCCGCACCCTGATTGTTGAGAACGTAAAGAGGGTCTACCAAAGGCAAAGACGCGGCGACACCGGCCTCGGACCTCACATGATTCCTACCGGGAAGCTTCATAGAGCGACCGCATCCGGTGCCTCGGGGCGGCCTTACGGCGCCTGCGGAGGCTGGGCGGGTGACAGGGCGCCCAAGTGGCCGACGGCGTCGGCGAGATACTCAAGCGGCTCGTCGAGCGTCTCAGTGCTCAGCGGTGTCCGCTCGCGCCAGGTCATCAGCTGGCCGTCGTGGAGGCGGAGCGGCAGCTCCAAGGCACGACGGTCGGACGTGAGGAACTCCGCCAGGCCGCCGAGCACCACTGCGCGGGCCTGCTCCTCGTCGCGGGAGACGATGTGGAAGTCCTTGTCGAGCTGCGGAATGCCCACCTGCATGGCCCGTCCCCGGGAGAGGGTGTCGAACCAGCCGTCGCGGTAGACGCGCAGGTCCGGAACCTCCACGC
Source organism: Streptomyces cyaneus (assembly GCF_004028635.1). Lineage (GTDB taxonomy): Bacteria > Actinomycetota > Actinomycetes > Streptomycetales > Streptomycetaceae > Streptomyces > Streptomyces cyaneus. Next base: position 461,759 of record NZ_RQJW01000004.1, read on the forward strand.
CCACGTTCAGGGCCCAGACGGAGTGGACGGTCACGGTCGTCGTCTCCGAGTCGATGTCGCTGTCGTAGTAGCGGTACTCGAAGGCGCGGAAGGCGAATCCGCGGTACGTGCCGCTGACGACGTTGTCCCCCGCGGCGTTGCCGGCCTTGATCGGGAGCGGCTCGGCCCCCTCGTACGCGTCGACGAGGCCCCGTACCGTCTCCTCGTAGGTCCACCCGCGGCTCTCGGCGAACGACTGGAGCCGGGCGTACCCCTCCTGTTCCGCACGCTTCTTGCGGGCCTTGCGCCGGACCGCCCACACCACGAGCGCCGCGACGCCGCTCCACCACACCAGGACCAGGACTGCTTCCGCTCCACTCATGGTGACAGCATCCCCCGAGGCCCCTCTGCGGGCCCACCCCCCTGGTGCTCCATCACAATCCGCACCTCGCGGTCACACATTTCCCCCGCGCCCGCCGGAACGGTCCGGCGAGCGCGGTGCCGGTCCGGCTCAGGAGGCCGTCTGGTCGACCTGGATGCCGTACTTGATCGTGCCGCCGTCGACCGAGGTGACCTTGACCGTCACACCGAAGCTCGTGCCGTCGGTCGCGGTGAGCCTGCAGCGCAACGAGGTGCCGACCTTGCCCACGAGGTCCTCGGGGCAGGTGACGTCCGGCTTCGGCTGTCCCGTCTGCGCGGCGAGCTTCTCGGCCACCGAGTTCGCCACCTCGTCCTTGGACAGCTTGGCCTCCGAGGAGCAGCCCACCAGCAGCGCGGCGGCGGCTGCAGTGACGAGGCTCCAAGCGGCCAAGGAGGAGGGGGACTTGGGCATAACGGGCTCCGTTCAGGGCGGGGAGGACCACGAGGGTCGGAAGATGACGCTCGTCAGTGCGACTGTTTATCAGCCCGGGCTGCCCTCCTGAAGGATCTTCACATCCTCCCGCTCCTGCCCGCGAGTGATCTTCACCTGCCGTGAATGGACAGCGCCCGCCGACGGAACGTTCCGTCGGCGGGCGCCTGAGGGTCGCGAACCAGTGGGTCGAGCGAGAGGTCCGGTTCACGACGGACGGGGACGCGGGCGGGGATCGGCGGCCGATCCCCTGCACGTCAGTGAATGATCAAGAGGTCAATGGATGTCAGCCGATCTCAGTGGATGATGCCGGTGCGCAGGGCCACGGCGACCATGCCGGCGCGGTCGCCGGTGCCCAGCTTGCGGGCGATTCGGGCGAGGTGGCTCTTGACGGTCAGGGCGGACAGGCCCATCGAGACGCCGATCGCCTTGTTCGACTGGCCCTCCGCCACCAGCCGCAGCACCTCGACCTCGCGACCGGACAGCTCGCGGTAGCCGCCCGGGTGGCTCGGGGCACCCGGGTGGCGACGGTGCATACGGGCGGCGGCGGCGCCGATGGGGGCGGCACCAGGCCGGGTGGGGAGCCCGACGTTGGTGCGGGTGCCGGTGACGACGTAGCCCTTCACACCGCCGGCGAGGGCGTTGCGTACGGCGCCGATGTCGTCGGCGGCGGACAGGGCGAGGCCGTTGGGCCAGCCCGCGGCGCGGGTCTCCGACAGGAGGGTGAGGCCGGAGCCGTCGGGCAGGTGGACGTCGGCGACGCAGATGTCGCGGGGGTTGCCGATGCGGGGACGAGCCTCCGCGATGGACGAGGCCTCGATGACGTCGCGCACACCGAGCGCCCAGAGATGTCGGGTGACGGTGGAGCGGACGCGGGGATCGGCGACGACCACCATGGCGGTGGGCTTGTTCGGGCGGTAGGCGACCAGGCTTGCGGGCTGCTCGAGGAGAACGGACACCAGGCCTCCTGGGTGCGGGGACGGCTTTCAAGGTCACAGTCGTCTTCGGCACCAAACCCGTGGCCCTTTAGGGAAAGATCACGATTTAGTGAGTAACAATCGGGGCAATTCAGACACGTGGTCGATCGTTCGGTGAGCGAATTGGCTCGATCGAGAGCTATTCCTGACCGAAAGTGGCCGTATCGACAAAGTGATGGTCAAGCGTGTGGCGGTTCGAGCAGGTGACCGTCAAGCGAGCGGCGAGCGAGCGGACGGCGGTCAGCGGGACTGCGGATCGCGGCGCTGCGGCAGCGTCACCACCGACGCGTCACCCGGCCCCGCCGGAGGCAGGCCCGCGACCTGGGCCAGCAGGTCGCACCACGACGCCAGATGGGCCGCGGTGTCCGGAACGCCGCCCAGGCCCTCACGGGGCGTCCAGGAGGCCCGGATCTCGATCTGCGAGGCCGCCGGGCGTTCGGCCAGGCCGCCGAAGTAGTGCGAACTCGCGCGCGTGACGGTGCCGCTCGCCTCGCCGTACGACAGTCCGCGGGCCTGGAGCGCGCCGGTCAGCCAGGACCAGCACACGTCGGGCAGCAGCGGGTCGGCGGCCATCTCCGGCTCCAGCTCCGCGCGCACCAGGGTCACCAGCCGGAAGGAACCCCGCCAGGCGTCGTGCCCCGCCGGGTCGTGCAGCAGCACCAGACGGCCGTCGGCCAGGTCCTGGTCACCGTCGACGACGGCGGCCTCCAGCGCGTACGCGTACGGAGCCAGGCGCTGGGGCGCCTTTGTCTGCTCGACCTCGATCTGCGGCCGCAGTCGCGCGGCCCTGAGCGCGTCGACAGCGGCCCGGAAGGGCGCCGGAGCCGTACTGCTCCCGTCCAAGTCGCCCTCCTTGGCGTCCTTTGCGTCCATTCCGCCAGCGCCGTCCGACAGTCGTTCCTGAGCCGCAGCCATGCCGGGAAGATTAAGGGGAACGGGGGCTTCGTGCAGGGAGAGACACCCGGACAACACGGCAACCCCAACGCCGGGCCCTGTGCGGCCGTGCGAGACTTGCCCCCGTGAGTGCCAACCAGACGCCGCCGCCAGCCACGCCCGACGCAGTCAAGGATTCAGCCTTCCTCAAGGCGTGCAGGCGCGAACCCGTGCCGCACACGCCCGTGTGGTTCATGCGACAGGCCGGGCGCTCCCTGCCGGAGTACCGCAAGGTGCGCGAGGGCATCCCGATGCTCGAGTCGTGCATGCGGCCCGAGCTGGTCACCGAGATCACCCTGCAGCCCGTGCGCCGGCACAACGTGGACGCGGCGATCTACTTCAGCGACATCGTCGTCCCGCTCAAGGCCATCGGCATCGACCTCGACATCAAGCCCGGCGTCGGCCCGGTCGTCGAGAACCCGATCCGCACCCGCGCCGACCTCGCCCAGCTGCGCGACCTCACCCCCGAGGACGTCTCGTACGTCACCGAGGCCATCGGCCTGCTCACCCGCGAACTCGGCGCCACCCCGCTCATCGGTTTCGCCGGCGCGCCTTTCACCCTTGCGAGCTACCTCGTCGAGGGCGGCCCGTCCCGCACGTACGAGAACGCCAAGGCGATGATGTACGGCGACCCCGAGCTCTGGTCCGACCTGCTCGACCGCCTCGCCGACATCACGGCCGCCTTCCTCAAGGTCCAGATCGAGGCCGGCGCCTCCGCGGTCCAGCTCTTCGACTCCTGGGTCGGCTCCCTCGCCCCCGCCGACTACCGGCGCTCGGTGATGCCCCACTCGGCCAAGGTCTTCCAGGCGGTCGCCGAGTACGGCGTCCCGCGCATCCACTTCGGCGTCGGCACCGGTGAGTTGCTGAAGCTCATGGGCGAGGCCGGCGCGGACGTCGTCGGCGTCGACTGGCGCGTGCCGCTGGACGAGGCCGCCCGCCGCGTCGGCCCCGGCAAGGCGCTCCAGGGCAACCTCGACCCGACGATCCTCTTCACCACCCCCGAGGCCGTCGAGGCCAAGGCCCGCGAGGTGCTCGACGCCGCCGCCGGTCTCGAGGGCCATGTCTTCAACCTCGGCCACGGCGTCATGCCGTCCACCGACCCGGACGCGCTGACCCGGCTCGTCGAGTACGTCCACACGCAGACGGCCCGGTGAACCGGTAAGGAAGCGGACGGCTCGGCAAGAGGCGCTCACCACGTCTGCCGGGGCCGCGCCCGCCTGCCGAACAGCAGGCCGCGCGGTTCCGGTGGCGACGGTGTCCCCGGTTTGAGCGGCCAGGCGAGCGCCATGCCCGCGAGGAAGCCCACGATGTGCGCCGCGTACGCCACGGTGCCCGCCTCGGAGACGCCCTCGCCGGACGAGTACACCGCCTGCAGCCCGAACCAGAAGCCGAGCACCAGCCAGGCCGGCAGCCGCAGCGGCAGGAAGATCAGGAACGGGACCAGGACCCACACCCTGGCCTTCGGATACAGCACGAGATAGGCGCCCAGCACGCCCGCGATGGCCCCGGACGCGCCGATCAGCGGGTCGGCGGAGTCGTCGTTGAGGATCGCGAAGCCGTACGACGCCGCGTAGCCGCAGACGACGTAGAAGAGCAGGTACCGCACATGGCCCATGCGGTCCTCGATGTTGTTGCCGAAGATCAGCAGGAAGAGCAGGTTGCCCAGCAGGTGCAGCCAGCTGCCGTGCAGGAACATCGCGGTGAAGACGGACAGCGCCGGGGACTTGTCGTACTCCGGCGCGCCGATCACACAGCCGGGGCCCTGGGCGCCCACGGCGACCTCGCCCGTGGGGACCACCCTCGGCAGCTGGTCGTGGATCAACTCCCTCGGCACCGCCGCGTAGTGGTCCAGGAACGCGTGCAGATGGCACAGCTGGGCCAGGCTGCTCTCACCGGCCACGGAGCCGGCTATGCCGGGCGTGGACAGGAACACGAGGACGTTCGCGGCGATCAGCGCGTAGGTCACCCACGGGGTGCGGCGGACCGGGTTCACGTCATGGACGGGTATGACCACGAGGGATTTCTGCCCGGGATACGTCCGGCGAACCGGTGAACGCCGTCGCCTGTGCGCGCGTATGTCTTCTCAACCGCCCGCGGCACGGGGAAGGCGGGTCGCGGGGACTACGTGAGGAACAGGCGATGAACGACCGAGTTACTCCTCCGATGCACGCGTTGCCGGACGGGGAGGCCGAGCTCTCCATGGTGGTGCGGCTGCCGTGGGAAGACGTGGCCCGGCTGGGGCAGGAGGCGGGGCGGCTTGCTGCGCAGATGCAGCGGCCGGTGACGCTTGATGAGGCCGTCAGTCATCGGTTGCGGTCCTCCAGGCCTGCGGCTGCGCATGCCAAGCCGGCGGGGGAGCAGCCGGCTGCTGCCGCCGCCATGCCGCCGAGTGTGAGTGCGTCGGTGTCGTCGTTGCCCTCGCGGCCGCCGGCTGAGCAGGCTCGGCAGGCCATTGAGAGGATCAACGGATCTGCCTAGTCGCCGTAGGGGTGTGGGTGGTTCGGCGGCTGCCGGCTGTCTTTGGCTGGTCGCGCAGTTCCCCGCGCCCCTTTAGGGCGTTGCTCGCGCCGCCTGTTATGAGGGTCCGGCGCTTACCGCCTTTGCCGCCTTCCTGGCTGCCACCAGCACCGGATCCCAGACCGGCGAGAACGGAGGCGCGTAACCCAGGTCCAGGGACACCATCTGTTCCACCGTCATCCCCGCCGTCAGGGCTACCGCCGCGACGTCGACCCTCTTGCCCGCGCCCTCCCTCCCCACGATCTGTACGCCCAGGAGTCGGCCGGTGCGGCGTTCCGCGAGCATTTTGACCGTCATCGTCGACGCGCTGGGGTAGTACCCCGCGCGGCTGGTGGACTCGATCGTCGCCGTCACGTACTGCAGGCCCGCTCTGCGCGCGTCCTTCTCGCGCAGGCCCGTGCGGGCGATCTCCAGGTCGCAGACCTTGCTGACGGCGGTGCCCACCACGCCGGGGAACGTGGCGTAGTCGCCGGCGGCGTTCGTGCCGATGACCTGGCCGTGTTTGTTGGCGTGGGTGCCGAGGGCGATGTGGCGTTCCTGGCCGGAGACCAGGTCGAGGACCTCGACGCAGTCGCCGCCCGCCCAGATGTTCTCGTGGCCGCGCACGCGCATGGCCAGGTCGGTGAGCAGGCCGTCGTGGTTGCCGAGGGGGAGGCCGGCGGCTCGCGCGAGCGTGGTCTCCGGGCGTACGCCGATACCCAGGACGACCACGTCCGCGGGGTACTCGGCGTCCTCCGTGGCCACGGCGCGGACGCGGCCGTCCTCGCCGGTGAGGATCTTGGTGACCTCGGCGTCGTTGACCATGGTGATGCCCAGGCCCTCCATGGCCTGGTGCACCAGGCGGCCCATGTCCGGGTCGAGCGTGGACATGGGCTCGCTGCCGCGGTTGACGACCGCCACCTCGTAGCCGCGGTTGATGAGTGCCTCGGCCATCTCCACGCCGATGTATCCGGCGCCGACCACGACTGCGCGGCGGCCACGCGTGTGTGCCAGCGTGTCGATGAGGGCCTGGCCGTCGTCGAGGGTCTGCACGCCGTGCACGCCGGGGGCGTCGGCGCCCGGCATGTCGGGGCGGATCGGGCGGGCGCCGGTGGCGATCACGAGTTTGTCGTACGACGTCCAGGACTCGGCGCCGGAATCGACGTCACGCGCGCGTACCCGGCCGCCGGCCACGTCGATCTCCGTGATCTCCGTCCGCATGCGCAGGTCGATGTCCCGCGCGCGGTGCTCCTCGGCCGTACGGGCGATCAACTGGTCCCGGTCGGGGACGTCGCCGCCCACCCAGTACGGGATGCCGCAGGCCGAGTAGGAGGTGAAGTGGCCGCGTTCGAACGCCACGATCTCCAGTTCCTCGGCGCTCTTGAGCCGCCGTGCCTGCGACGCCGCGGACATCCCCGCGGCGTCGCCCCCGATCACGACCAGTCGCTCCCGCGTACCCCGTACACCCCTCGCAGCGCTCATGTTCATGCGAACACGCTACGAGGGCCGGGCATTTCAGTCCTGCTCGCCGCCCTGTCCGGCGCCACGCTCGTCCCCCGCGCGCGTGGGCGTCGGTGCCGGGCGGGCTGTCGGCAGCGGGCCCAGGGCGGTCGTCGCGGGCGCGGTGGCCGGCCGGCGCGGCAGCCGGGGGCGCAGGACCTTCAGCCACACCAGCACGATCAGCGCCGCCACCGCGGCGAAGGGCAGCACGGCGCCCAACGCCACCGCGAGCCAGCGCAGCATCGTCACGAACGCGTCCCAGCCGCCCGCGAGCGCGTCCAGGAAGCCGGGGTCGTCGTCCTTCGCGGCCTTCTTCACCGGCGTCTCCGACAGGGAGAGGGTGATGGTCGCAAGGCTCGTGCGGTCCTTCAGGGACGCCTGCTGGGCGAGCAGCGACTCCAGGTCGGCCTGGCGGGAGCTCAGCTCGCCCTCCAGCGTGACCACGTCGCTGAGCTTGGTCGCCTGGTCCATCAGCTCGCGGATCCGGGCCACGCTGGCGCGCTGCGACTTGATGCGGCTCTCCACGTCGACGACCTGGTCGGTGACGTCCTGCGCCTTGGCGCTGCGCTCGATCAGCTTGCCCGCGCCTTCCAGTTCGGTGAGGACTTCGGCGTACCTGTCGACGGGTACGCGCAGGACGACGCGGGTGTGCTCATGGCCCTCCTCGTCCCGTGTCGTCGTCTCGTTGCCGACGTAGCCGCCCGCGTTCTCGGTGCTGGTGCGGGCCTCGTCCAGGGCCTTCGGTACGTCCTTGACCTGCACGGTCAGCGAGGCCGTACGGATGATGTGGCTCGCGGTGACCTTGGGTGCCGCGCTCGCCTTGTCGGCGGCGGAGCCGGTGCCCGGGGCGCCCTCCTGCACACCTGCCTTGGAGTCGGCCTGGGCGGCCTCACCCCCGGCGTTGCTGCCGGAGGCCGAGTCGTCCGCCGCGCCGCTGCAGCCGGTGAGCGCGAGGGCCGCGGCCAGCAGGATGCCGGCCAGGGCCTGGACTGGTCGAACGGATCGTGCGGAGCGTCGTGCGCGCATGTGGGCGTCCCCCCGAGGGTCGTCGTGACGACTGATGCTTCTTCGACGCCCGGGTCCGGCGGAACGTTGGCGGGAAACGGTCCCGATGCGGTCACGGTCGGGACTCGTGAAGGACACCGGGGGGCGGACGGATTGTCAGTGGGGTCTGAGAGGCTGTGGACATGCGCGAAGTGGAGACTCGTACGGGCACGGGCCGGGTCGTCGTCATCGGGGGCGGGATCGCGGGGCTCGCCGCGGCCCACCGGCTGCTGGACGCCGGCCGGCAGGTGACGGTCCTGGAGGCGTCGGACCGGGTCGGCGGCAAGCTGCTGCCCGGCGAGATCGCCGGTGCGCGGGTGGACTTCGGCGCCGAGTCGATGCTGGCCCGCCGCCCCGAGGCCGTCGCCCTCGCCCGCGAGGTGGGCCTCGCCGACCGTCTCCAGTCGCCCGCCACCGCGACGGCCTCGATCTGGACCCGCGGTGCCCTGCGCCCCATGCCCAAGGGGCATGTGATGGGCGTCCCCGGCACCGCGTCCGCCCTCTCCGGCGTTCTGTCCGACGAGGGCCTGGCCCGCATCGAGCGCGACGCCGACCTGCCCCGCACCGAGGTCGGCGACGACGTGGCGGTCGGCGAGTACGTGGCGGCACGCCTCGGCCGCGAGGTCGTCGACCGCCTGGTCGAGCCCCTGCTGGGCGGCGTCTACGCGGGCGACGCGTACCGCATCTCGATGCGCTCGGCGGTCCCGCAGCTCTACCAGGCCGCGCAGACGCACGACTCCCTGACGGAGGCGGTCCGCGAGGTCCAGGCCAAGGCCGCGGCCAACCAGCAGACGGGGCCGGTGTTCATGGGCATCGAGGGCGGAGTCGGCCAACTCCCGCTCGCGGTCGCGGAGTCGGTGCGCGCGCGGGGCGGCGAGATCGTGACCGGGGCGCCGGTGACGGAGCTGCGCCGGGAGGAGCCCACCGGGTGGCGCGTCGTCACCGATGACCGTGTGCTGCACGCCGACGCGGTCGTCGTCGCCGTACCCGCCCCGGCCGCCGCGACCCTCCTGCGCGCCGAGGCCCCCGAAGCCGCCACCGAGCTGACCGGCATCGAGTACGCCTCCATGGCCCTGGTCACCCTCGCCTACCGCCGCGCCGACACCGACCTCCCCGCCGGCAGCGGCTTCCTCGTGCCGCCGGTCGACGGGCGCACCATCAAGGCGTCGACGTTCGCCTCCCAGAAGTGGGGCTGGATCGCCGACGAGAACCCGGATGTGGTCGTCCTGCGCACGTCCGTGGGGCGGTACGGCGAGACGGAGATCCTTCAGCGCGGCGACGACCACCTCGTGGAGGTCTCCCGCCGCGACCTCAGGGAAGCCACCGGCCTCGACGCCGCCCCCCTCGAAACCCGCGTCACCCGCTGGACCGACGGCCTGCCCCAGTACCCCGTCGGCCACCACGCGCGCGTGGCCCGCATCCGCGAGCACGTCGCCAAGGTGCCGGGCCTCGCCGTGTGCGGCGCGCAGTACGACGGCGTGGGCATCCCGGCGTGCATCGCGAGCGCGTACGCCGCGGTGGACCAGATCCACGGTGACCTGAGCCGTGTGGAGGAGCTCACCGCCAACCCGGTGCAGAGTCTGCACGGAGGAGCGGGAGAATAAGGGACATGAGTGACGACGCCCCCACCACCGAGTCCGGCAGGATCCCGAACAAGGGCAAGCTGGCCAAGGACCTCAACGAGGTCATCCGCTACACCCTCTGGTCCGTCTTCAAGCTGAAGGACGTGCTCCCCGAGGACCGCGCGGGCTACGCCGACGAGGTCCAGGAGCTGTTCGACCAGCTCGCCGCCAAGGACGTGACGATCCGCGGCACCTACGACGTCTCCGGCCTGCGCGCCGACGCCGATGTCATGATCTGGTGGCACGCCGAGACCAGCGATCAGCTGCAGGAGGCGTACAACCTCTTCCGCCGCACCAAGCTGGGCCGTGCCCTGGAGCCGGTCTGGTCGAACATGGCGCTGCACCGCCCCGCCGAGTTCAACCGCTCGCACATCCCGGCGTTCCTCGCCGACGAGACGCCGCGCAACTACGTCAGCGTCTACCCCTTCGTGCGTTCCTACGACTGGTACCTGCTGCCCGACGAGGACCGCCGCCGCATGCTCGCCGACCACGGCAAGATGGCCCGCGGCTACCCCGACGTGCGCGCCAACACGGTCGCCTCGTTCTCGCTGGGCGACTACGAGTGGCTCCTGGCCTTCGAGGCCGACGAGCTCTACCGCATCGTCGACCTCATGCGCCACCTGCGGGCTTCCGAGGCCCGGATGCACGTCCGCGAAGAGGTGCCGTTCTTCACGGGGCGCCGGAAGTCGGTGGCGGAGCTGGTGGCCGGGCTGGCCTGACCGGACGCGGTGCTGCGAGGGCGGGCCGGGGTCGCCTGATCAGTGCGGTAGCCGGGCGGTTGCGGCAGTCTGGGGTCGGCCGCCCGGGTTGGTCTCGGTCTGCTGGCGCAGCTTCTTCGCCTGGGGGTCGCCCGGGCGCTCCGGCTTCGGCTCGGGGTGCCCTTCGCACGAGGCGCGTCGCGCCGGGAGGCGGCCCTCCAGCAGGTAGGCGTCGAGGTGGCCGTTGACGCAGGCGTTCGGGCCGTACGCGATGCCGTGCGTACCGGCGTCCCGTTCGGTCACCAGGACCGAGCCCGCCAGACGCCGGTGCATCTCCAGTGCCCCTTCGTACGGCGTGGCCGCGTCCCGCTCGGCGGCCAGGATCAGAATCGGTGGCACCTCACCCGGCCCCGTCCGCACGTCGATGGGCGCCTGCCGGGGTGCCTGCCAGTAGGCACACGGCAGGTTCATCCACACGTTGTCCCAGGTCTCGAACGGCGCCACGCGCGCGAGCCGCGTGTTGTCCCGGTCCCAGACCGCCCAGTCCGTCGGCCAGGGCGCGTCGTTGCACTCGACGGCCGTGTACACCGCGCTCGAGTTCTCGGCCTCGGCCGCCGCCTCCGTCACGGGTGCGGCCAGCTCGACCAGCGGCTTGGGGTCGCCCTTCAGATACGCCGACAGCGCCTGCGCCCGCGCGGGCCAGTAGTCGTCGTAGTACCCGGCCTGCAGGAACGCCTCCTGCAACTGCCCGGTCCCGATCTTCCCGCCCGCCGGCTCCGCGGCCAGCCGCGCCCGCGCCTTGTCGTAACTGCGCAGCACCTCCTCGGGGGTGTCACCGAGCCCGTAGACGTCGTGGTGCTTGGCGACCCATTCCCGGAAGTCCTCCCACCGCCCTTCGAACGCAGCCGACTGGGCGAGGTTGTTGCGGTACCAGACCTGCGCGGGGTCGGGGTTCACCGCAGAGTCGAACACCATCCGCCGTACGTGGGAGGGGAAGAGAGTCGCGTACACCGCGCCGAAGTAGGTGCCGTACGACGCGCCCATGAACGTCAGCTTCTCCTCGCCCAGCGCGGCGCGCAGGACGTCCAGGTCACGGGCGTTGTTGAGGGAGTTGTAGTGCCGCAGGGCGCTGCCCGAGCGCTGGGCGCAGCCGCGGGCGTAGGCCTTCGCGCGGGCGATGCGCTCCTTCTTGTACGACTCCGAGGGGTGCGTCGGCGCGTGGGTGGGCCCCTTGAGGGAGTGCTTGGGGTCCTGGCAGGACAGCGGCGCGGAAGGTCCCACTCCGCGCGGGGCGTAGCCGACGAGGTCGTACGCGCCCGCCAGCCGCTTCCACGCGGGCAGGACACCGATCAGCGGGAAGTGCAGGCTGGAGGCGCCCGGGCCGCCCGGGTTGTAGACCAGGGCGCCCTGGCGCGGCACGCGGTGCTTGCTGTTGTGCGGGTCCTTGTGGGTGGCCCGCATCCGGCTGACGGTGAGCTTGATCTGCTTGCCGTCGGGATGTGCGTAGTCGAGCGGGACGGACACCGTGCCGCACTGCACGTTGTCCGGCAGCTCCCGCTCCTTCGGGCAGCTGCCGAAGGTGAGGCCGCTCACCTCGGCGCGTGCCACGGCCACCGTCGTGCCGTGCCACTCGTCCGCGCCCGGGGCGCCCCCGGTGCTGCCGGCCGGGGCGGCGGCGAGGGGCGTCAGGAGCAGGGCCCCGGCGGCCGAGTAGAGGGCGGGAGCTCTCATGGCGTATCCCTTCGCAGCACGGCAGCAACAAAAGGGATATTTCGTTTGTCTGTTGGTGAAGGCAAGCACCACCTGCCGGTGTCGGCGTCAATGCCCCCTATGCGCCACCGAACCCCGCACCGGTCAGTCGTTCCAGTGCCCTGCCTCGTGGTGCGGCTCGCGGTGCGCGAAGGCCGCGCGCAGGTCCGGCTCGCCGATCGCGCGTACGCCCCGTACGGCGACGGAGGTGAGGAACGTACGGTCGCCCCCGCCCCGGGAACGCCGGACCAGGCCACTCAGCAACCGCTGCCCCGCCGGGGAGGCCCATTGCGCGTACGGGTGGATCTCGACCCGGGCGATGGCGAGGCAGCTCAGGGTGAGCACGAAGGGGAGCGCGAACCACAGGGCGACCAGATGCGCCGGCATGTCCGACTGGGCCGGCGCCAGCAGGGCGACCGCCCCCAGCGCCAGGACGACCACCGCGGCGAGCTGCACCTGCCGGATCGCGGCCGCGATGCCGCTGCGCGTCCCGTCGGGTACGGCGAGGCCCGCGCTGACCAGCCGGTCGGCGAGGCTGCCGACCGCGTCGGCGGCGGCCGCGGCGTCCCGCACCGGCTCGATCCGGGACTGGCCCTGAGGCCCGATGGCCCCTATCACCGAGCGCTCCATCTCGTCCCGGCCCCGGGGATCGACGACCGTCGCCCAGCCGGTGCGCGCGAGCAGCAGCCGCCGCTGCCGCGCCATGGAGACGAGGGTCAGATCGGCCACCCGCCGGGGGCCGCCGGACAGGAACGCGGCCTCGTACAGCGTCAGATCGCGGCCCTGGCCCGCGGTCGCCTCATTCGTTTCCATGGCCGCGGCGTGCACGGCGGCCAGGCACAGCCGGGTGCACGCGGTGCCGGCGACGGCCCAGGCCAGCAGCAGGAGAAGGACCCAGAACATGGCACCCATTTTGCGGCCAAACCGCCGCCGCTCTCGCGGAGTTGGTTGCTCGCCGTGGGGGTTTCTCCATTGATGGTTGCGGTTTTGGGGTGGTTTATCAGTGCTTACCGGCATTCTCGAGTGGGCGACTGGTGGCGGCCGGCGGCAGGGTGTACGTCGGTGTCGGCGGCGGGGTCACCGGGACGGCCGGAGCGGGGTCGAGAGTCGGGCCGGGCGGAGCGGGGGCAGGGGTGAGCGGAGGGGTGCTGTCGGCGACCATGTCGCGGGCCAGGGCGTCGAAGTCGACGTAACCGGTGGCCTCCAGGACCGTGATGTGGTCCAGCACCGTGGTGTTGGCGTCGTCGGCCAGCTTGCGCACGAGGGAGTTGCGCGTGCCGGCCCGCACCTGGGCGACGACGGAGAACACCTTGCCGTGCGCCAGCCGCAGGATGTTGGCGAACTGCCGGTCGTACTCGACGCCTTGGGCCGAGTCCAGGGTGGCCAGCCACTCCTGCTGCTGCTCGGTCGGCTCGTTGGGCAACTGAAGGCTGAGCTTGGCGGCGACGTCACGCACCCGCTCGTCCAGGAACGCGTGCCCTTCGATCAGGTGCTGCCCCGCGGTCCGTACGGCCGGCGTCATGCCCTTCTGCTGAGCTTGCCGGCCGGCGGGCAGCTCCCACAGCCCGGCCAGCCGGACCTTCGTGATGAAGTCGCGGTCGAGGGCGGACAGCGGCCCGTACCCGGTCGAGACGGTCTCGGCGTTGAGAACGTCCAGACCGGTCCCGGACCGGTCGGCGTACGACCAGATCGGGAAGATCATCGCCAGCAGCGTCGCCGTCAGGCCCGTGATGATGAGCCCGGTGCCGCTGAAGATGCCTCGGCCGTTGATGGGGGGTCGCGGTCGCGGTCGCATGGTGCCTCCTGTTGCGGCACCGCACGTTAGTGCGCTTCGGGGGTTGGGTTGGCATATTACTTCGGGGTACCTCGGGGGCTACGCCAACTGCCGTACCGGAGCGAATGGTTGCAACGGGGGTGGTTACGGGCGAATAGGGGAGGAGACGTGGGCGGCGTACGGTGACAAAGGCGGACGAAGCGGGCGGGCTGACCGTGTTGTGAGCGGGGGTGTTAACCCCGGCACACTCGCCGGGGCGGGGGCGTCCAGTGGGGGAGCGGGAGTTGGCGTAGGCGGGGTCCGCCGGGCTATGGGCGCAGAGCTGATGGGCCGCGTAGCCCGCTCACCGCCGCAGCAGCACTCGCCGTGTGGCCCGGGCCAGCCGCACCCCCGGCCGCCGTGACCGCGGCCTTGGCCCCGACCGCTCCAGCCACCACTCCCGCAACTCCGCGCGTACCCGAGCGTCCTCAAGCCGGCCCTCGGCCAGCAGATACCCGGCGAAGTCCAGCGCGTCGCGCCGATAGCCGTCGGTCATCGGGTGCCCGTGGCCGTACGCGAGGAACGCCCGCCGATACCCGCCCCCGAGAATCACCGGCAACTCGGGCGCGACCTTGGCCACGACGTCCGCCCGCTTCCCGGCGAGCGCCCGCGCCTGCACGCCGAGCCGCACCCGGTCGAACCCCTCCGGCACGGGCGTACCGGCGACGAGCGCGGACAACAGCGCGGCCTGCGCGAGAGCGAGGCGCTGCCGAGCGGGGTCGGCGAACGCCCCGCCCGACGCCGCCCCCTCCGGCTCACGCACTGCCTCCGGCCTGCGCACCGCCTGCTGCGAGGTCCCCTCCACGGGCGCCGAGCTTCCGGAGGCGTCCGTCGTCGACGACGCCCCCTTGCGTGCCGACTCCGCCTCCCGCGCCTCCTGAGAGATCCTCTCCCCAGGCGCGGAACCCCTTGAAGCCCCCGTCGACGAGCTCTCCGTTGACGACCCCCCGTCCCCGAATGCTCCTTCCGCAGAGGCCTCTTCCGAGCGACACACCTCCGCGGATGCCCTCCTCGGGGACGCTCCGCCCGCAGTCGGCCCCTCCGCGGACGGCCTTCCCGCAACCGGCCCCTCCGCGTACGGCCCTACGACAGCCGCCCCCCTCTCAGCGCCTCCCTTCTCCAAAGCCCCCCGAATCGCCCCCAACTCCCGCTCCAGCTCTGCCGGTTCGGGGAAGTTCTCGTCTCGCTCCAGCAGGACCCCCGGCGGAGACACGCGGGAGGCGAGGTCGGTCAGGATGTCGAGGACCGGCTCCGGGACAGGGTGGGCGTGGCTGTCGTGCCAGACGCCGTCGCGTTCGAAGCCGCCCGCGACATGGACGTACGCGATGGCCTCCAGCGGAAGTTCGGCGAGCGCCTTGGCGGGGTCCTCGCCCCGGTTGACGTGGTTGGTGTGCAGGTTGGCGACGTCGATGAGGAGGCCTACGCCCGTGCGGTCGGCGAGTTCGTACAGGAACTGCCCCTCGGTCATCTCCTCGCCCGGCCAGGAGATGAGCGCGGCGATGTTCTCCACGGCCAGCGGCACCGGCAGCGCGTCCTGGGCGATACGGACGTTCTCGCACAGCACGTCGAGGGCGTCCCGGGTGCGGGGGACCGGCAGGAGGTGTCCCGCCTCCAGGCGCGGGGACGCCGTCAGTGGACCGCCCGCCCGTACGAACGCGATGTGCTCGGTGACCAGCGGTGACCCCAGTGCCTCCACCCGCTCGGCGAGGGCGGCCAGCCGCCCGGCGTCGGGCCGGTCCGCGCCGCCCAGCCCGAGCGAGACGCCGTGCGGGATCACAGTCACCCCGCGCTCCCCCAGCCGTACCAGGGACTCCGGCAGATGTCCGGGGCAGACGTTCTCGGCGACCGTCTCGACCCAGTCGATGCCCGGCATTCGCTCCACGGCGTCCGCGATCTCCGGACGCCATCCGATCCCCGTGCCCAGTCGCTTCATCGTCCCCTCCTCGGCCTCTTCCGTACCCGCTGCCCCGTCTCCTCGGACGTGCCGGACGTGACGGGGGTATGGCCCCGAAGGTCCCGACCGAACCTCGCGGACGGCACCTTCAGAGCAACATTTGAGGTTGGGGCCCACGTCTCGCACCCCGCGTACGGCCACCACGAGGTCGTACGCGCGGGACGCCGGGGATGTTCAAAAGCCGGAGGCCTACCGCAGAGCCGGGTGGTAGGCGACGACCGTGCACGACCCGGGCGCGATCTCCGTGAACCCCGCGTCCCGCACCAACGGCAGCACACTGGTCGTCAGCTCGGCCCAGCGCCCCGGCTGTGCGGTCCGTACGGCGAGCGGGAAGCCCGCGTCGCGCCAGGCGTCCCGCTCCTCGTCCGACAGCTCCCACCAGGCGAGCTGCGCCGCGTGCCCCGCCTGCGCCATCGCCTTGCCGGCCGACATGTCGAGGTCGGGGTTCAGCCAGAGCACGGGCGCCGACGGGTCGGCGTCCACGGGCGGCTCCGGATCGTCGAGGTCGGTCCCGGACACCTGGAGCTTCGCCAGCTCCTTGGGCCACCCGTCCAGGGGCACGGGCGGGAACACCCGCACCTCGGCCGACTTGCCGGTGACAGTGATGCCCGGCAGCCCTTCGGCCCGCCGCCATTCGGCTCCGCGAGCCCGCCGCACCACCTTGCGGATACGGGCGTCCTGCCAGTCCCGCACGGCCTCGGCCCACTCGCCTTCGCCGAGGGACCGCTCGTCGCTCAGCATGACCAGCACGGCGCGGGCGGCGGTTTCCAGGGCGTCCGTACGGGGCGGGGGAGCGGCCCGCTCGATGCGGACGACGAGGGGCAGGACGTACTGAGGTGCCTCGTCGCGCGTCGAAGGTTCGGTACGAAAGGGGCTCTCGCCGGGAACGGAGGGATCACTGGTCACGTCCTCCAGTCTGCCAGGCGGAAGATCCGTTCTTCGGCGCGAGAGGATGAGCCCCATGCAACGCGATCTTCGTCTGGACAACGTAGGCCGCCGCTACGGCATACGCGGCCCATGGGTCTTACGCGGCGTCCACCTCACCGTGCCCCCCGGCACGCTCATCCGCATCGACGGACCCAACGGCACCGGCAAGTCCACCCTCCTGCGCCTCCTGGCCCGCATAGACGCCCCCTCCGAAGGCCGCATCACCGGTCGCCCCCGCACCGCGTACGTCCCCGAACGCTTCCCCACAGCCCTCCCCTTCACCGCCCTCGGCTACCTGACCCACCTCGGCACGGTCCACGGCCTGTCCCGGCCGGCGGCCGGCCGTGCCGCCCTGGAGTGGCTCGACCGCTTCGGCGCCGCCCCGTACGCCCGTATGCCGATGGCCCAGCTGTCGAAGGGCAGCAGCCAGAAGGTCGCCGTCGTACAGGCCCTCCTCGCCGAACCGGAGCTGCTCGTCCTGGACGAGGCGTGGACCGGCCTCGACGCCGCCGCCCGGGAGGAGCTGGAGCGTGCCGTCGCCGAACGCACGGCGGGCGGCACCGCCGTGGTCTTCGTGGACCACGACCCGCGCCGCCTGGCGGGGGCGCCCGACGCGACGTACACCGTGCGCGACGCGGGCCTCGACCGCCGTACGGACCAGGCGCCCTCGGATCCCGACGGCCCGCACGTGATCGTCGTCGTCCAGGGCCCGCGTGGCGGACAACTCCCCACCGACGTGCCCCGCACCGTCACATCGGTCGAGGAACCCACGCCCGGCACCCACCGCCTCACCGTCCCCGCGTCCCACTCGGACATCCTCCTGCGCACCCTGCTGACCGCCCGTCCGCCATGGCACGTGGTGAGCGTGACCCAGGAGAGACCTGCCCGACCCGAAACCGAGAGCCGCCGATGACGCCGATGACACCGATGAACGCCCTCCTGCGCTACCAGGCCGCCCTGCTGGCCCGCTCGCAGCGCTGGCTACCGCCGTTCATCCTGTACGCCGCCTTCCTCGGCGTCGGTGTGCAGAGCGGGCAGCCCGTGCTCGACTCGCTCGGCTACGCCGCCGCGGCCCTGCTGCCCGTCGCCGCCTGGCTGGTGCGGATCTGCGTCACCAACGAGCCGCCCGCCGCCCGCAGTTGCGTCTCCGCGGCCGTCGGCCCGGGGCGGGCGCACCTCGCCGCGCTGCTGGTGGCGCTGGCCGCGGCGGCGGCCCTCGGCACGGTGGCGACCGTCTTCGTGACCCTGATCAGCAACCCGGTCAGCGCCGACCTCCAGACCCGTGTGCCACGGTGGCCCGCGGGCGCCGCCGGGCTGCTCGCCGCGCTGGCCTGCGCCCTGCTCGGCACCGCCGTCGGTGCCCTCACCACTTGGCCGCTGCTGCGCTCGACCGGCCGCGCGGTCCCCACGATGCTGCTCGCGGCGCTGCTGTCCGTCGTGGTGACCGGCTCCCCGGCCCAAGCGGCGGTCAGCGGCCTGGTCACCGGCTCCCGCTCGGGCACGGTTCCCCTGCCCCTGCTGCCCTTGGCCGCGGCGGCCCTGCTCACGGCGGCGGCGACGGCCGTGGCCTGTGCGCTCACGTCCCGCAGATCGCCCTGAACGGCAGGTCACCCCGGACGGCAGGTCACCCCGAACACGCCGTGCGCTGCGCCTCCTGCCACTCGCACACCGGGCACAGCGTGATCCCCTTGTACGACTCCGGGTATTCCGTCGGCTCCCGGCACAGCACGCACTCCGCGTAGGGCGGCCCGTCCGCCTTGGGCGGCCTGGTCGCGTTGATCAGGCAGTAGTCGGTCGTGGGCTGTTCCTCGCTCATGTCCCCAGCGTACGAGGCCCATGTCTCCACCGTACGAGGCTCATCTCTCCACCGTACGAGCGTCACCGCCGCCCGCCGGCAGCCCCGATCAGCTCGGACACCTTGACGAACCGGAAGCCCTTCCCGCGCAGCTCGGGCACGACGCTCCGCACCACTCGCTCGGTCGTCGGAGCGGCACTGAGCGTGCAGTGCAGGACGACCACCGACCCCGCCCGCACCCCGTCCAGCACCTCTCGGGCGACCGAGCGGGCGTCCGTGGCGAACGCGTCCCCGCTCACCACGTCCCACTGCACGGCGGTGACGCCGACCGGGGTCAGCGCCTTCAGAGCACGCCGGTCGTAACAGCCGCCGGGAAACCGGAAGTACGGCATCGCATCCCGCACCCCCACCTTCCGGAACGAGGCGTACGCCCGCTCCACATCCGTCCGCATCCGCTGCTCGTCGACGGTCGGCAGGCCGTAGCAGTCGTCGGTGAAGGCGTGGTGGCTGTACGAGTGGTTGGCGACCTCGAAGAGCGGATCCCGCCCGATGGCCCGGGCCTGCACCGGATACTCCTCGGCCCACCGGCCCGTCATGAACACGGTCGCCGGCACCTTCAGCTCCCGCAGCGCCGCGATCAGCCCCGGATTGTCGAACCGTTCGCCGCTCGCCGCCCGCGGCCCCTGATCGGAGGTCATGTCCGCATCGAAGGTGAGCGCGACGGCCTTGTCCCGAGTGCGGGGGCCGTGCTCGAAGACCGGGGTCAGGCCGGCGGGCCCGGGCGCGAGCGTCGGGGGCTCGGCCACGGGGGAGGAGGCGGCGGTGGCGCTGGGCGCCGGGAGGGGAGCGCGGGTCGTCTCTGGCGCACACGAGGCGAGTGCGCTCAGCGCCGCGCCCAGGGCGCAGACGGCGGTGACGCGGCGTACAAGAGTGATCACCGCATGAAGATATGAGGATCAACTGCTCATATCGGTGCGTCGACAGGTGTGCCGGGTCCGCGTCACTCGCCCGGCGGGGCCGGTCTTCTCAGTCGGTGCGGGTGCAGGAGCCCGTCGGTGCGGTGGCCGGGGGGCGGCACTGGAGGGTGTTGTCGGTGGCGTCCGTGCTCAGGTAGCGGCCGAGGCAGGCGTTCGCCGTGGTTCGGCCGCGCTCGGCGCAGAAGGTCAGGGCGGCGCGGCCGTCGGTGAAGGGGCCGGGGGCGTAGATCACCCAGTAGCCGGGGCGCAGGGAGGCGTAGTCGTCGCTGCGCAGGACGGTCGCCTCCGGCATGGACCGGCGGATGGTGGCGAGCCGTCGGTCCCGGGCGGCGGTGCCCGAGGCGATGGGTTCGGAGTGGAGCTGGGCGATCCAGCGGCCTTCCGACCCGCCGACGGGAGTGCGAGTGGGGGTCGTCGGGCTGGGAGTCGTCGGAGTGGGAGTCGGCGAGGGGGACGGTTGCTGTGGGGCCGGGCCGGGGGTGGATCTAGTGACCGCCGGGGTCGTCGTGCCGTCGGCCTTGTCGTCGCCGTCGGTTTTGTCGGGGCGCAGCGCGAAGACCAGGGCCGCCGCCGTGGCGATCACCAGCACCGCGCTCGCGGCCACCACGAGTGGTGTACGGCGTCGAGGGCCCCGCGGCTGCTGCGGAACCGTCGGACGCGGGGTGTCCAGCTGGGTGGGGATCGGTGGCGGCGCCGGGGGCGCCGTCGGGGTCGGGTGGTGCGGGGCGCCGGCGGTCAGTGTCGGCCGAGCCCAGTGCGGTGTCGCCCCTGCCTCCACCTGCGCCAGCATCCCGTCCAGTCGGGCGGCGTCCGGGCGGGCCTCCGGGTCGCGTACCAGCAGGGCGTCGAGCACCGGCGTCAGCGGGCCCGAGCGGGTGGGGACCGGGAGCGGGGCGTCGAGTACGGCGGCCAGGGTGGCGAGGGTGGTGGGGCGGCGCAGGGGGCTGACGCCCTCCACGCACACGTACAGGACCACGCCCAGCGACCACAGGTCGGCGGCTGGGTCGTCGTCGTGGCCCCGGATCCGCTCCGGGGCCATGTACTCGGGCGAGCCGACGAGTTCGCCGGTGGCCGTGAGGGCGGTCGTGCCCTGCAGGGCGGCGATGCCGAAGTCGGTGAGGACGGCCGCCCCGTCGGGGCGCAGAAGGATGTTGGCGGGTTTGACGTCCCGGTGCTGGATGCCCGCCGCGTGCGCGGCCCGCAGCGCGGCGAGCACCTGGCGGCCGAGGCGGGCCGCCTCCACCGGGGTCAACGGGCCGTCGTCCAGGCGCCGTTGGAGCGAGACTCCCGGCACGAGTTCCATCACGATCCACGGGTGCGGGTCGGTGTCCACGATCTGATGGACCGTCACCACATGCGGATGGCTGAGCCGGGCCAGCGCCCGCGCCTCCCGCAGCACCCGTTCGCGCACCACGCCGACGGTGTCCGCGTCGGACCGGACCGCCTTGAGCGCGACCTCGCGGTGCAGCACCGTGTCGCGAGCCCGCCACACGGTGCCCATTCCGCCACTGCCGAGCCGCTCCACCAGCTCGAACCGGCCGTCGACGACATCCCCCGAAGCGTTCATGCGGCACAGGTTAGAGGACGTGCCGGAGAGGACGCCTCCGCTCGCGCGGGCGTGCCGGAGCGGCTACCTGCGCCAGGGTCCCGTCACTGCGAACGTCGTACCCGGCGTGTAGCAGTTGACGTACATCGTCTCGCCGTCGGGCGAGAAGGTGACGCCGGCGAACTCGCCCCACTCCGGCTCCGCAGGGGTCCCGCCCGCCGCGGTAGCGGCTGATGTGATCGCCTGCGCGTTGCGCGCCATCGCGTACACCTCGCCGCCTCGCGTCACGCCGAAGACATGCTGGGCGCCGTTGCCGTCCTCGCACACCATCAGGCCGCCGCTGGGGGCGAGGCAGATGTTGTCCGGGGACTCGCCGGGGAGCTGGAGGTCGGTGTCGGGGCCGAAGACGATCACCAGGGTGAGGCGGCGCGCGGCGGGGTCGTAGCGCCAGATCTGCCCGTAGTGGTCCGCCGCCGAGCCGTCCGCGCTGCGGGCGAAGGAGGAGACGAAGTAGACGCTGCGGCCACCCCAGTAGCAGCCCTCCAGCTTCTGCGCGTGCGTGATGCCCTTCGGGCCGAAGTCCTGGAGGCGGATGGGGGTTTGGGTGGCGAGGGGGTCCGGTACGTCGACCCACTCGATCTTCTCGAAGCTCGCGCCCGTCTCCTGGATCGAGGAGAGGTCGGGTACGCCCGGCACCCGCATGGCCTGGAGGCGGCCGCCCGCGCGCAGGGAACCGAGGCCGCCGTGCGGCGCGTGGGGCAGGAAGCGGTAGAAGAGGCCGAAGGGCTTGAGGAAGGCGTCCTCGGTCTCGTAGACGATGCCGCGCCCCGGGTCCACCGCGATCGCCTCGTGCTGGAAGCGGCCCATCGCGGTCAGCGGGACCGCGCCGGAGCGGTGCGGGTTCGCCGGATCGACCTCGAAGATGAAGCCGTGGTCCTTGGTGTAGCCGTTGGTGCCCGCCCGGTCCTCGGTCTCCTCGCAGGTCAGCCAGGTGCCCCAAGGCGTGGGCCCGCCCGCGCAGTTGACGGCCGTACCGGCGATGGCGACCCGCTCGGACAGGACCCGGTTGCGCGAGTCCAGCGTCAGCGCCGTACAGCCGCCCATGCCCGCCGGGTCGTAGGTGAGGCCCGCGACGGTCGGGACGGGGATCTTCGCGGTGTTGCGGTTCTCGTGGTTGCGCACGAGGTGGACGCGGCCCTTTCCCGCGGCAAAGGCGGCCATGCCGTCGTGGTTGGAGGGGACCAGGCCCTCCCCGGAGCGGAGCCGGTCGCCCTCGCGGGAGAGGACCTGGTAGCGGAAACCTTTCGGCAGGTCGAGCAGGCCCTTCGGGTCGGGGATGAGGGGGCCGTATCCGGTGTGGCCCAGGCTCTGTGCGGCGGCGGTGCCCGCGAAGAGTTCGGTGAGGTTTCCGGCGAAGGCGATCGAGACACCCAACGCGCCGGTACGGGCCAGGACCTGACGGCGCGTCGTACGGTCATCGGTCATGTTCTCGGACATGGGGCAACCTTCCTGCTGGCGGACAGGAACTGTGACCCCGCTGTGTCTATCACCTGGTGCGAGTCCCGTGAACCACGCGCGTAGCGTGTGTCACTTCTCTTCTGTGCCGGGGTCGAGGCTGTTGGAAGGTTCGGTGCTTTCGATGGGCGGCGCGGTGCGCTCGGTGGACGGCTTGACGGCCTGGTAGTCGGGATGCTGTGCCCCCCTCTCCAGGAACCGCAGCAGCTCCACCGGGATCGGCAGCACCAGCGTGGAGTTCTTCTCCGCCGCCACCGCCATCACCGTCTGCAGCAGCCGCAGCTGGAGGGCGGAGGGCGCGTCGGCCATCTGGTGCGCGGCCTCGGCCAGCTTCTTGGAGGCCTGGAGTTCGGCGTCGGCGTTGATGACCCGGGCCCGCCGCTCACGGTCGGCCTCGGCCTGCCGGGCCATGGAGCGCTTCATCGACTCCGGCAGGGACACGTCCTTGATTTCGACCCGATCGATCTGCACGCCCCAGCCCATGGCCGGACTGTCGATCATCAGCTCAAGGCCCTCGTTGAGCTTCTCGCGGTTGGACAGCAGATCGTCCAGATCGCTCTTGCCGATGATCGAGCGCAGCGACGTCTGCGCCATCTGGGAGACGGCGAAGCGGTAGTCCTCGACGTTGATGATCGCGGCCGCAGCGTCCACGACCTTGAAGTACACGACCGCGTCGACCCGCACGGTCACGTTGTCGCGGGTGATGCCCTCCTGGGCCGGCACGGGCATCGTCACGATCTGCATGTTGACCTTGTGCAGCCGGTCCACTGCGGGAACGATCAGCGTGAATCCCGGGTGGCGCACCGTGCCTCGCAGACGCCCTAGCCGGAGGATCACCCCGCGCTCGTACTGCTTGACGACGCGTGCGGCGGCCGCGAGGTACACCAGTCCCGCCGCGCCGACACCTACGGCGACGCCCAGTAGCTCCTCGACCATGACGACCTCCTTGCCGAGAGGCCCGTTCCGTATGCTCCTGTAACGATATGCCCGGTGTCTGGTCCGGGGCCATGCACGGCCCCGGACCAGGGTCATACCTCAGCGGGAGTCATACGCCGGTCAGGGCGCCGTGACCCGCACCGGTTCCGTGCCTGCCGAGCTGTGCCGCTCGGCCCAGCTCTCCAGGGCCGTACGGCAGGCGTGGTCGAGGTGGTGCAGGCCGGACAGGTCCAGCTCCACCGGGCGGTCCTGGGGCAGGGCCTCCAGGCTGTCGAGGATCTTCGGCAGCCGGAGGAAGGTCGCGTTGCCCGACAGGTGCGCCTGGATGGGTCCTGCGCCCTTGTCGACGACCTCCAGCTTCACGTGCGAGGCCTCCCAGGCGGTCTTGGCGACCGAAAGGGCCAGGCCGATCAGGACGCCCTCGAACATGTTCACCGCGACGATCGAGACGGCGGTGACGACGAGGATCAGCGCCTCGCCCCGGTGGCCCCGCCACAGGGAGACGATCCCGCGGAACGGGATCAGCTTCCAGCCGGCGTGGACCAGGATGCCGGCCAGCGCGGGGATCGGGATGAGCGCCAGGGCGGCGGGCAGCAGCGCCGCGAACAGCAGCAGCCACACGCCGTGCATGACCCGGGACGCCTTGGTCTTCGCGCCCGCCTGGACGTTGGCGGAGCTGCGCACGATGACCGCGGTCATCGGCAGCGCGCCGAGGGCACCGCAGACCGCGTTGCCCGCGCCCTGCGCCATCAGTTCCTTGTCGTACTCGGTGCGCGGCCCGTCGTGCAGCCGGTCCACCGCCGCGGCGCTGAACAACGACTCGGCCGAGGCGATGAGCGTGAAGGCGACGATCGTGGCGAGCACGCCCACGTTCGCGAGCTCGCCGAAGGCGCTCAGGGACGGCGGCTGGATGGAGCCCAGCAGCCCCTTGACCTCGACGGTGGCGACGGGCAGGGAGAACACCACGGACACCAGCGTCGCCAGACCGACCGCGGCGAGCGGACCGGGAATCGTGCGCACCTTGCCCGGCATCCGCTTCCACAGCACCAGGACGGCGATGGTGCCGGCGCCCAGCCCGATCGAGGCCAGCGCCCCGGTGTTCCCGACGGCATCGGCGAGCGCGCCGGGCAGCCCGGCTATTTTCTCCAGGCCGGAGGCGGGCGCCTTGGCGTCCGCGACCGCGTAGAGCTGTCCGGCGATGAGCACAAGGCCGATACCGGCCAGCATGCCCTCGACGACGGAGATCGAGATGGCCCGGAACCAGCGCCCCAGCTTCAGGGCGCCCATGAGGAGCTGGAGCGCGCCGGTGGCGAGCACCAGCACACCGAGGACCGGCAGCCCGAACTCCTGGACGGCCTCGAAGACCAGCACGGTCAGACCGGCGGCGGGTCCGGAGACCTGAAGGCTGCTGCCGCGCATCATGCCGGTGACGATGCCGCCGACGATGCCGGTGACGAGTCCGAGTTCGGCGGGCACTCCGGAGGCGACGGCGACGCCGACACACAGCGGCAGTGCGACCAGGAAGACGACCAACGAGGCGGCGAAGTCCTGCCGCAGGTGGGGGAACTTGGTCATCATGGCGATCACAGCGCCTCGAACGCGTCGGTCTCGGCGCTGTGGGCGCGCACGGCGCCCTTGTGTACCTCGTAGTACCAGGCGTGCAGGGTCAGTTGACGCTCCTTCAGCTTCTTCTCGATGCACGGGTACGAGCGCAGCCGCAGCAGCTGCGTCAGCACATGGGCCTGGACGCCTTCGGCGACCTCCGGGTCCTCGACGGCGCCCGACGGGCGCGGGGTGGCGTGCGAGAGCCAGTCGCGCACGGCCGGTACGGCGTCCAGGTCGTCGCCGCGCACCAGCGCGCCGACGGCACCGCAGTGGGAGTGGCCGCAGACCACGATGTCGCTGACGCCGAGGACCTCCACGGCGTACTCGATGGTGGCCGCCTCGCTGGTGGGGTGCTCGGAGGCGTACGGCGGGACGATGTTGCCCGCGGTGCGCAGCTCGAAGAGCTCGCCGGGGCGGGCGCCCGTGATGAGGGCGGGTACGACGCGGGAGTCGGAGCAGGTGATGAACAGGACCTGCGGGGACTGCCCTTCGGCCAGCTTGGCGAACTCCTCAGGGCGCTGTCCGAACGTACGGGCGTTGTCGATGAGGGGCTGCATATGTGGTGACTCCTCCTGGCGCGCCGCAGCGGCGCGTCGGGGTTTACATGACAGAGGTGGGGGGACTGCTCTGCTGCTCAGCAGCGGAAGATCTGAAGTCCCGCCGGAGTGTGGGACGTCGAGGATCTCGACGTGCGTTGGTGCGCGGCGCCGGCTCTGGCCGGCTGGTGCGCGGACGCGGGGTCCCGGGCGACCAACGGCCGGTCGGGCGCCTGGGGCCCGGTGTCGGCGTAGCGCAGATGGTCCCGGGTGCGCAGCGGACCGGTCGGGTCCCCTTGGCCCGACGGCACGCAGTGGCGGGACGTGAGGGTTTCGTCGCGCAGCGCCTTCCCGGAGAGCTTGATTCCGGGCTGGGCTTTGGCCTTTGCCTGACTGACTGTGTGCGCGTGTGCGAAGGAAGCGGTGGGTGCGAAGAACTGGAGGGCGAGCAGGACGGCGGCGAGGATCGAAACCGCGGTCCGAACCGTCGTACCTCGAAACATGCACCCCCCTCTCGTCAGTCCACGCCTCTTGAACGCACCAACACTTGGTCAACCGTTGGTCAAGAAACACATTAGCCCGGCAAAGTTGTTTGCAGGGTTAACTTAACGTTTCAAGCTGAAGAGAGCCTGAAATGCGAGGGTGGCATGGCTTGAACTCCCCCTTGACCAGGGGGAGTTGGCCGGTTAAGGGGGCGTCAGGCGGTGACGAGGCCCTGCGCGTCGCGCGCCAGGGCGGTGAGGCGCGAGATGGCGCGGAAGTACTTCTTGCGGTAGCCGCCCTTCAGCATCTCCTCGCTGAAGAGCTTGTCGAAGGGCAGTCCGGAGGCCAGGACCGGGACCTCACGGTCGTAGAGCCGGTCCGCGAGCACGACGAGCCGCAGTGCGGTGGACTGGTCCGGAACCGGCTGGACGTCGGTGAGGCACACGGCCTTCAGGTCATCGGTCAACGCGCCGTAACGACTGGGGTGGACGCGGGCCAGGTGCTCCAGCAGATGCGGGAAGTCGTCGAGCGAGGCGCCCTCGGTGGCGTACGCGGCCTTCGTCACCTGCTCTTCGGAGTACGGCGCCGGCGCCTCGGGCAGGCCGCGGTGGCGGTAGTCCTCACCGTCGATGCGCAATGCGCGGAAGTGGGCCGACAGGCCCTGGATCTCCCGTAGGAAGTCGGCCGCCGCGAAGCGGCCCTCGCCGAGCTTGCCGGGGAGCGTGTTGGAGGTGGCGGCGAGGGCGACACCCGCGTCGACGAGCTTGCCCAGCAGGGTCGAGACGAGGACGGTGTCACCGGGGTCGTCGAGCTCGAACTCGTCGATGCACAGCAGGCGGTGACCGGAGAGGGTCTGCACCGTCTGCTGGAAGCCGAGGGCGCCGACGAGGTTCGTCAGCTCCACGAAGGTGCCGAAGGCCTTCAGGGACGGCTCGGCCGGGGTGGCGTGCCACAGGGAGGCGAGCAGGTGGGTCTTGCCGACGCCGTAGCCGCCGTCGAGGTAGACGCCGCGGGGGCCCGCGGGGACCTTCGGGGCCTTGGGCCTGCCGAACCCGAGGAAGCCGCGCTTGACCTTGCCGGCGCCGCTCGCGTGCGCACCGCCGAGCCCGGCGGCGAAGCTCTCCAGGATGCCGACCGCCTCGGTCTGGCTGGGCTGGTTCGGGTCCGGTATGTACGTGCTGAACCGGACCGAGTCGAAGCGCGGCGGCGGCACCATCTCGGCGACCAGCCGGTCCGCGGGGACGTGCGGCTCACGGCCGCACAGGGACAGCGGGCTCGCTTCGGCTATCGGGTGCGGACCGGAGGCGGCGGAGGAGGACGACACGGTTCACCATGCTAATCGCCGTGCCACACTCCTTGACATGCGACGCCTGTTCCCTGTGACCGATGAAACAGCAGCGAGGGCCTCCGGCGGTTCGGCCGGGGAAGGGGGTGCCGGAGCTGTCGATGAGGTTCTCGAGCGCGAGTGGAGCCTCGCCGAGATCGCCGCCGCCTATGCCTATCCCGAGCCGGCGCCCGGCGGAGCGCAGGCCTGGCTGCGGGCCAACATGGTGTCCACGCTGGACGGGGCCGCCCAGCACGACGGGCGTTCACAGCCCATCTCCACCGCGACCGACATGCGGATCTTCGGCACGCTGCGGGCGCTGGCGGACGTGGTGATCGTCGGCGCTGAAACGGTACGTCTGGAGGGGTACCGTCCGGCACGCGCGCGTGCGGAGTTCGCCGAGGCGCGTGAGGCGGCCGGGCAGGGGCCCGCGCCCGCCATCGCGGTGGTCACCGCCAGCCTGGACCTCGACTTCAGCCTTCCGCTGTTCACCTCGCCTCTGGTGCCGACCCTCGTCCTCACCGGTGCCGCCGCGGCCCCGGACCGCATCGCGACCGCGGAGAAGGCCGGCGCCCAGGTGGTGATCGCCGGTGACGGCGTCGGCGTCGACCCCGTACGTGCCGTCCAGGCCCTCGCCGAGCTCGGCCACACCCGGCTGCTGACCGAGGGCGGCCCGCGGCTGCTCGGGCAGCTGGTGGCCGCCGGAGTGCTCGACGAGCTGTGCTTGACGATCTCCCCGATGCTCACCGCGGGTGGCGCGCAGCGGATCGCCGGAGGGCCCTCGGTGTCGGTCCCGAAACGGTTCGAGCTGGTGTCGCTGCTGGAGGAGGAGGGGTTCCTGTTCGGCCGGTACCGGCGGACGTGACGACGGTTTGAACGGTTCGGAAAAGGGTTCTATCGGTGTCGTGGTCCTGAAAACGGCGGAATCTACCGTTCCGTTTAGCTTCCGCCGGGCACACTGAAAGTCGCAGTCCCCGTGCGAGCGCGGGGCAGGATGGTTTCCGCAGAAGGGGCGCCCGGTGTTCACAAGCGTTTTGATGATCGAGAAGGCCCTGACATCGGCCGACGTGGAGTTCGTCACCACCTTGCACGGGGACGAGCAGGTCGCCTTCCACGTGTTGCTCCAGCCGCGCGGTGAGCAGGCCGACAGACTGCTGCGCGCCATCGACGACATCGCGCTCGGCGAGCTGGACGAGGCGGTCCGGGAGGGGAAGGCCCCGGAGGGCGAGGAGGCGCTGAGCACGGGGGAGCGGGCGCTGGAGGTGTCGCTCACGGCCCTTCGGGGGACCGGGGCGGACGCCGTGGGGCGGCTGTTGGAGGACCATCCGCTGGACGCGCTCAGGGCTGTGGTGGACGAGGTCCGTGCGGATGAGGTCATCGTGCTGACCGACCCCCATTACGTGGAGGAGTTCTTCCATCGGGACTGGGCGTCGAGGGCTCGGCACAAGGTGGGGGTGCCGGTGTTGAAGCTGTTCTCGCACAGCAAGGCGTAGGGGTTCTCGGGGGAGTGCCGTGGGGGCTGGTGACATCTCCCGGCTGCGGGTCGTTCGTGGCTTGTCGCGCCCACGCGGCGGAGCCGCACACAGATACAGCGCCGCGCCCCTGGGTGGGCACAGTTCCCGGCGTCCCAGGCGCAAGGTCCGCCCCCTCACGCAATAGGCTGAGGGCTCACCGTCGTATCGCACGTACCGCAATCTTGGGAGAACACGCATGGCACCCGGCCTTCCCACCGCCATGGACCGACCGCACTTCATCGGCATCGGCGGCGCCGGGATGTCGGGGATCGCGAAGATTCTCGCGCAGCGTGGGGCCAAGGTGGCCGGCAGTGATGCCAAGGAGTCCGGGACCGCCGAGGCGCTGCGGGCCCTGGGGGCGACCGTGCACATCGGGCATGCGGCGGAGCACCTCGCCGACGATGCCAGCTGTGTCGTCGTGTCGTCGGCGATCCGGCAGGACAACCCGGAACTGGCCCGCGCCGCCGAGCTGGGCATTCCGGTGGTGCACCGCTCCGACGCGCTCGCGTCGCTGATGGACGGGCTGCGCCCGATCGCCGTCGCCGGTACGCACGGCAAGACGACCACGACGTCGATGCTGGCGGTCTCCCTGAGCGAGCTCGGCCTCGAGCCGTCGTACGCCATCGGCGGCGACCTCGACGCCCCCGGCTCGAACGCCCTGCACGGCGACGGCGACATCTTCGTGGCGGAGGCGGATGAATCGGACCGCAGCTTCCACAAGTACGCGCCCGACGTCGCGATCGTCCTGAACGTCGAGCTCGACCACCACGCCAACTACGCGTCGATGGACGAGATCTACGAGTCCTTCGAGACGTTCGCGGACCGCATCACCGACGGCGGCACACTGGTGATCTCGGCGGACCAGGACGGGGCGCGAGAGCTGACCCGGCGGGTCACCGCGCGCGGCGTGCGGGTGGTGACGTACGGCGAGGCGCAGGACGCCGACGTGCGCGTCCTGTCCGTGGTCGCGCAGGGGCTGAAGAGCCAGGTCCACGTCCTCCTGGACGGCCAGGAGCTCACCTTCACGGTCTCGGTCCCCGGCCGCCACTACGCCCTGAACGCCGTGGCCGCCCTGGCCGCCGGCGCGGCGCTCGGCGTTCCGGCCGCCGAGCTGGCCCCGGCGCTCGCGGCCTACACGGGCGTCAAGCGGCGGCTTCAGCTGAAGGGCGAGGCCGCGGGCGTCCAGGTCATCGACTCCTACGCCCACCACCCGACCGAGATGACGGCCGACCTGGAGGCCATGCGCGCGGCCGCCGGAGATGCCCGGATCCTGGTCGTCTACCAGCCCCACCTCTTCTCCCGGACGCAGGAACTGGGCAAGGAGATGGGCGACGCCCTCGCCCTCGCGGACTCCTCGCTGGTCCTGGACATCTATCCGGCGCGCGAGGACCCGATCCCCGGTGTCACCAGCGACCTGATCATCGAGGCGGCCCGGGCGGCGGGCGCCGAGGTGACGGCGGTGCACGACAAGAACGAGGTGCCCGCGCTGATCGCGGGAATGGCGAAGCCCGGTGATCTCGTTCTCACCATGGGCGCGGGCGATGTCACCGACCTCGGCCCGCTCATCCTGGACCGCCTGTCGAAGTGAGGGGCAAGTACTCATGTCGTACGACGTCGAAAAGCCGGACGAGCAGTGGCGCGCGGAGCTGAGCCCGGCCGAGTACGCCGTCCTCCGCCAGGCCGGCACGGAGCCCGCCTTCACCGGTGAGTACACCAACACCAAGACGACGGGCGTCTACTCCTGCCGCGCCTGCGGAGCCGAACTCTTCACCTCCACCACGAAGTTCGAGTCGCACTGCGGCTGGCCGTCCTTCTACGACCCCAAGGACACCGAGGCGGTGGAGCTCATCGAGGACCGCTCGCACGGGATGGTGCGGACCGAGGTGCGCTGCGCCCGCTGCGGGTCGCATCTCGGGCATGTCTTCGAGGGCGAGGGGTATCCGACCCCGACCGACCAGCGGTACTGCATCAACAGCATCTCGCTGCGGCTGACGCCCCACGAGGGCTGACGCCGGACGAGGCTGCCGGGAGGGGTTCGGCTGTCGGGAGGGGTGCGGCTGTCGGCCGCGCTGGCACGCCGGATGCCGGTGTTCCTAGACTCGTAAGGGACGTCGACGTCCGGCGCCGGTGGTCGGTTCGGTGCGGGAAGGCGGTGGCGCTGCATGCCGTACGTCGCTGTGAGTGCGATCAGTCATCCAGGACTGCTGCGCGAGCGGAACGAGGACAGCCTCGTGGTCGGCCCGTGGACGCTGTGCGCCACCGTCACCGAGAATCCGCAGACCCTGGTCTTCCCGCTCGGAACGCCCCTGGTCGTGGCCGTCGCCGACGGGCTCGGCGGGCATCCCGGCGGCGAGGTGGCCAGCTCTCTGGTCGTGCGCCGGATCGCTTCGCTCGGTCCCGCCCTGAGCAGCGAGGTCGCCGTCCGTGACGCCCTGAACGCCTGCAACCGCGCCGTGTACCAGGCGGCCGGCGGCGACGCGGGAGGCAAGCTGTCCGCCATGGGGACGACGGTGGCCGGAGTCGTCGTACAGCCCGGCTCGCTGCTGGCGTTCAACGTGGGCGACAGCCGGGTCTTCGCGGTATCCGGCGATGGGCTGCGCCAGGTGAGCGTCGACGACAGCCCACCGCACCCGGCCGGGCAGACCACCTCCCTCGTCACCCAGTGCCTGGGCGGCTCACCCACCTACCGTGCCGTCCAGCCCCATGTCACGGCCGAGTCCCTCACCCCCGGCGAGCGCTACCTCGTCTGCTCGGACGGTCTGACGGACCCGGTGAAGGAGGACGTACTGGACGAGGTCCTGCGCGAGCACGACGACGGCCGGGCGGCCTTCGAGCTGTGGAAGGCCGCCATCGAGGCGGGCGGGCCCGACAACATCACGGTGGCCGTCGTGCGAGTCGGGAACGAGTAGCTCGGTCGAGCACGAACAGCTCAGAGGATCTTGCGCTGGACCATGATCGAGAGCACCAGTGCGCCCGGCAGCAGGGGGACCCAGACCGTCAGGACGCGGTAGCCGACGACCGTGGCCGCGGCGAGGCTCAACGGTGCGCCGAAGGTGACCATCGTGAACACCAGCGCCGCGTCCACGGGGCCGATGCCGCCCGGTGCGGGTACGGCGCCCACCGCGGTGCTGGCGAGGAGGAGCGCGAGGGTCACCTGTGTCCAGGACAGCGGCAGGCCGAGCGCGAAGCCGACCGAGGCGATCACGCTCGCCTGGAGCAGCGGGGTGGCGGCGGCCCCACCCCACAGGGCGAGGACCCGGCTGGGCCGGGTGTGCAGGGTCCGCGCGTCGGTCAGGGCGGTGCGTACGCAGCGGACGAGGGGGCGGCGCAGTGGCCGTACGGCTGCCGCGAGGATGCCCGCCGTGGCGAGGGCGACCGTCGCGCCCGCGGCCACCAGGAGCAACGTCCGCTCGTCCGGGACAAGTTCACCCAGGTGCAGCAGGTCGGGGAAGGCCACGAGGAAGCCGAGCAGTACCGCCGTCTTCGCGATCGGCTTGACCAGCGAGTACAGGGCGAGTGAGGCGGTGGCCCGGGCCAGGGAGATGCCGCGGTTCTGCAGGAAGCGCAGGGTGACGGCATGGGCGCCGATGCTCGCCGGCAGCACGTGGTTGGCGGCGCCGGCCGCGAACTGCGACGCGAGCAGCAGGCCCGGCGGGAGCCGTTCCGGTATGGCCCCTTGGCGGATGCACGCGGCTACCACCCAGCCCATGCAGGTGAAGAAGACACCGGCGAGCAGCCACCAGGGGTCGGCGGAGGCGAGCCGGGTGGTGCCGTCGACGAAGGTGCGCCAGTCGGCCGCCGCCCACGCCCCGATCAGCAGGAGCGGGAGCAGGGTCAGCGCGTGGCGGGTGAGACGGGTGGGGGAGAAGGGGGAGCCGGCGGGGGCGGGAGCGGGGACAGGGCGGGTGGGTAGCGGTCCGGGGAGATCGCTGAGCGGGAGCGAGGACACGGCGCGGTCGTCCTTCCGCGGCACCTCCGCGCGGACGCGGGGTGACTGCTAGAGGGCGAGGCAGGAGGGGACGCCGAAAACGTGCCCGTCCGGTGTGACGCCGTGGTGTCCGGCAGCCGAAGCGGCGTCGGCGGGTGGGCGACGCGACCGGTGACCGCGCGCCCGGCCCCCCTTTGCTCCGGCCCTCACCGCATCCAGCGCCCCCCGGTGCTCCACCCCAGGAAGCGGCGGGCGCGGCCGCCGGACGCCGTGCCGTCCGTGTCGAAGGTGCCGCCCTCCGCGACCAGGAGCAGGCCCGCCAGGGCGGGGGCCAGTCGGGTCGTGACGTGGGCGGGGTGGCGGGCCGTCTCCTCGTCCAGGCCGGCGATGAACCGCCGCTGTTCCTCGGGCCGGCACAGGGACAGGTGGAACAGCATCTGGCGCCAGGCGTACGCCGCGTCCTTGATGGTCGGCAACGGACGCCGGTTGCCGTGCACGCGGGCGGTCAGTCGGCACACGGTGACGAAGCCGCGGTGCGCCAGGTCGGCCCAGCCGGGCCGCGGTGCGATGCCCACCCGGTGGACCAGCGTGGCCAGGTTGTGCGTGGTGAGGATCTGCGCCTGCTCGATCACCGTGCCGTTCGCCGCCACCGACCAGGAACCGGACCCTGCCTCGGACCCGGACGCCGTCCCGGCCCGCTCGGCGCACAGTCGCGCGAAACCGGGAGACGTACGGGGGCGGTACGAACGGCTCAGCGCCGCGCCCGTCTCGGCGATCGCCAGGTTGCGGATCGCGCCGTAGTCGATGCCGTAGTAGCGCTCGTACAGCGTGCCGCGGAGCAGCTCTCCCGCGATCCGGGCCGCCGTGAGGAACTTCGGGCTGAACGTGTCCATGAAGATGTCGGCGGCCAGCTCCTCCACGAACGGGGCGCCCAGGTCGCACTGGCGGGCGAGCACGCCGAGCTCGCGGACGAGCGGGTTGGGCAGGATCGTGCCCGGGAAGGCCTGCACGGCCAGCTCGCCCAGCTGCCGCAGCACGTCGAGCGCGCCTGCTCCGTCCGGCTTGCCGATCACCGCGGCGCGCTGTCCGGACACCGCCCGCACCCAGGGCAGTTCCTCGATGCGCACCTGGCGTTCCAGGTTGAGCAGGAGCAGGGAGCGACGGTTGCTGAACGCCCGGTGGTTCGCGGCCATCAGCGCCCGCAGTGTCTCGTCGCCGTACGCCTGCGCGGTGGTGGCCGCCACCAACTGCGGTACCAGCTCGGCCAGTACCTCGGCGGACGGGACGACGCCCTGCTCCACGAGCGTGCCGATCGGCGCGCTCAGCGCGGACTCGGCCACCTGCCGAATCGTCGGCGGTACGGCCGCCCCGACGGGCAGGCCGGTCTCCCGGCTTTCCTCCTGAGTCACCGCGCCAACGAGCGGGGCGACATCGGGGACGCCCGTCTCCTGGGGGAGTACGGCGAGCCGGCGCAGCACCAGTTGGGCCAGGGCGTGGTGGGAGGGGAGCGCCGCCTGCTCGGCCTGGCGCCGGCGCAGGGCCGTGTGCGGGGCGGAGCCGGGCAGGCCGCGCCGCCGCACCATGGACCGCACCGCGTGCCGCAGCAGCCCGAGCCGGCGCGCGTCGAGCGGCCGTCCGGCGACGGTCTCCTCCAGCGCGCCGCGCAGAATGCCCAGGTTCTCCTTGGGGTCGCGGTGCTTGGTGCAGCGGGTGTGTGCTGCGGCCAGCAGTCGGTAGCGGTCCAGCAGGGCGGCGCCGCGCGCCAGCCAGTCGGCGTCCGGGGCGAGTTCGAGCACCCGGCCGTCGCCTGCCCTCTCCAGCCAGTGCGTGAGCAGCTCGTCGCTGAACGGCTGCCATACGGCGAGTGCCTCGCGCTGGGTCTCGACGGCCGTGTTGGGGCGCCGCCGCACCAGGGTGTCGACGGCGTCGGAGACGGTGTAGCGGTGGACGGCCGCGGTGGAGTCCGCCGGGCCGGCTTCGTGCGCGGGGCCGTCCGCCGGGCGCGGCAGGAACCGCAACCGGTCGGCGAACGGCTCCAGTTCCGCCGCGAGATCCAGCGCCGCGTCCGTCTCACCGTGCCGCACCAGCCAGGCCATGGTGAGCAGCGCGGCCTCCTCGGGCACGCCGATCCCGTAGTGGCCGCTGTCCAACCGGGCCCACAGCCAGGCGAGTCCCGCCTCGGTGAGGCAGTGGGCGAAGAGCGCGCGCCGCTCGGCCGGCACCCCGAAACTCTCCGCCGCCTCGGTCTCGTACGGCTGGAGCGGGCCGCCCGCGCTCGGGGTTCCCGTGGCGAAGCCGCCGCGCACCACCTCGGGCGTCACCCAGGCCGGCAGCCCGGCCACCGGGGTGCGCGAACCGACCGTCAGCCGGCCCGCGGCCATCCCCGCGAGAACCGCCCGCCAGCGCTGCCCGCGCACCTCGGCGCGGCGCCGGGTGTCGGCGTCCTCGTGAGTCAGCGCGGTCGTGAAGGCCTTGGCCAGCTGGGCTGCCGCATAGGACGGGGCCGCGGTGAGGGGCTGCTGCTCAGCGTTGTCGTTCATAAGCCGGCGTGGCAGGTTCCGCCCCTGCGCCCTCCGGGTCTCAAGCCCGGTGCTCTGCTACTGAGCTACACGCCGATGGAGGCCGAGGTTAGACGCCGGTGTGATCACCGTTCAACCGCATTTCCGCGGGCCCCGAGAAGGCGGCCGAGGGCGAGGGTGAATCGGTCAGCCATCAGACGGTTGACTTTCGGCTGGTCGAGCCAGAGCATTGCCGGGGTGAGCCACTTCGAGTACATATCGTCCAGGTCGAGCGCACTCCCCGCCGACCTGGACGAAGCCGCCCACCGCTGCCTCGTCGCCGGGTTCGACGGGGCCACGAGCGTGCCGGACACGCTCAAGGAGCTCATCGACCGCGGCCTCGGCGGGGTCATCCTCTTCACCCGCAACATCCGCGACGCTCAGCAGGTGCGCCGCCTCACGGACGAGCTGCGGGCCATCCGCCCGGACCTCCTCGTCGCCATCGACAACGAGGGCGGCGGCATCGGCCACCTCGTGAGCGCCGGCGCCCCGGACGTCCCCGGCTCCTACGCCCTGGGCGTCGCCGACGACCCGAACCTCACCGCCCGCTGCGCCGACGCGCTGGCCGGGCATCTGGCCGGCCTCGGCATCACCGCCTCCTACGCCCCCGTGGCCGACCTCCAGCACCGGCCGGACAACCCGATCGTGCGCACCCGCTCCTTCGGCGCCGACCCCGAGCTCGCCGCCCGCCATCTGCACGCCTGGATCACCGCCACCGAGGCGCGCCGCATAGCGTCCTGCGCCAAGCACTTCCCCGGCCACGGCGGCACCGTCACCGACAGCCACCACGGGATGGCGGTCGACCCGAGGCCGTACGACGAACTGAGCGCCGACCTCGAACCGTTCCGCGCGGCCGTCGCCGCGGGCGTGCCGATGCTGATGAGCGCCCATGTCGTCTTCCCGGCGCTGGACCCCAACCGCCCCGCCACGCTCAGCCGTCGCATCCTGGGCGACCTGCTCCGCCACGACCTCGGCTTCGACGGCGTCCTCGTCAGCGACGCGCTGGAGATGAAGGCGATCTCCGACGCGTACGGCGAGGCGGCCGGCGCGCGCATCGCGCTGGCGGCGGGCGCGGACCAGGTCATCGTCGCCGTGGGCGACCTGGGTGTCACCCTGGACTGCCGGGACGCGGTGCTGGAGGCGCTGCGCAGCGGCGTGCTGGCCCAGGAGCGCATCGAGGAGGCCGCGGGGCGGGTACGGCGGCTCGCCGCGCGCTATGCGACCCCGCCCCTGGAGGTGGCCGGCTGGGACGCGGAGGCCGGTCTCGTGGCCGCGCGCCGAGCCGTACGTCGCCGGGGCGTACCGCCTGCCGTACGCGGGGCCCATGTCGTCGACCTCTTCCCGTCGCCGCACCCCGCGCTCAACTGGGGCGGCGAGGACCTGCTGACCGAGGTCCGCGCCGTCGACCCCACGGCCACCGGCACCTCGGTCACCGGCGAACCGGCGGACCCGGCCGAGCTCGCCGACGGGACGCTGCGCTGCTGCGGGGAGACGCCCCTGGTCGTCGCCACGTGCGACGCCGGACTGCATCCTTGGCAACTGCGCTTGCGCGACGCCCTGTTGGCCCGACGGCCGGACGCGGTACGGGTGGACACGGGGC
This sequence comes from Streptomyces cyaneus, assembly GCF_004028635.1. Taxonomy (GTDB): domain Bacteria; phylum Actinomycetota; class Actinomycetes; order Streptomycetales; family Streptomycetaceae; genus Streptomyces; species Streptomyces cyaneus. The sequence goes on from NZ_RQJW01000004.1 coordinate 498,618, forward strand.
TGCCGGAGGGCGGCGACCTGTGCTCGTACGGCCGAGGGCGCGCGAACCTGCGGGCGGTCGCCGAGGTGCTGGCGGGCGTCACCGACGACTGAGGCGCGCCCGCCCGTCACAGGTCGCTCAGGACGGCCGTACGACCTCCTTGATCCCCCGCGCCGCCAGGTACTCCGTGTCCTGGGCCCGCGCGGCCAGGACCACCGCCGGGGAGACGCCTTCCGTCCGCATCCGCATCCACGCCTCGAAGTACGCACCGCCCGGACCGGACACCGACCGAGTGCCCGGCGTGCAGTCCAGGACCAGGGCGGTGTCGCGTGGCTGCGCGGGGTGGCGGTCCCGGCGCAGTTCGGCGATGGTCTCGGCGAACGCCTCGGCGATCGGCTTCGGGCGGCCCGTCGAGTCGAACAGGCCGAGGGTGTACTCCAGTTCCGGGAAGTCGGCCAGGGACCGGTCCACGTCGTGGGAGCACCACCAGGTCACCCCCCACAGTCCCGCGCACTCCGCCGCGTTCCGTACGGTCGCGCGCGCGAACTCGGGGGCGTCGGCGGCCGGGATGTGCGGCTCGGGCGCGCCCGTCTCCTGGACCCAGACGGGACGTGCGGGGTCGATGGCGTACGCCTTGGCCAGCTCGGTGCCGTACTCGGCGAGGTGCCGCACCTGCGGCGAGCGGGGGCCGTAGCGGCGGGCGCAGTCGCCGGAGAACACCCAGGGGTGGACGGTGGTCAGGTCGCCCTTGCGGGCGGAGGCCTCGGGGGTGAAGGGGTGGTCGTCGCCGTACCAGGCGGCGTCGTACGCGGAGTGCGTGACCAGGCCGCCGCTCGCGCCGAGTCCGTCCCGGGCGGCGGCCAGCAGGGTGTCGAGGTAGTGGTCGACCTCGTCCGCCGTCACCGGGTTGTGCTCGACCAGGTTGTTGAGCTCGTTGCCGAGCTGGAGGCCGATGAGGTTCGGGCGGCCGGTGAGTGCGCGGCCGAGGGTGCGCAGGAGGGTGGCCTGGGCCTCGATGGCCTCCGGGTCCGTGAACACGTTGCGGTGGTGCCAGCTGCGGGTCCATTCCGGGTAGAAGTCGAAGCTCGACAGATGGCCCTGGATGCCGTCCACCATGACGTCCAGACCGGCCTCGCCGGCCAGGTCCACGAGGTGCGCCAGCTGGTCCACGGCGGCGGTGCGGACGAGGGTGCGGTTCGGCTGGAGCAGCGGCCACAGGTGGAAGACACGGACGTGGTCGAGGCCCAGGCCCGCTATCCGGTCGAGGTCGGCACGCGCGCGTGCCGGGTCGAAGTCGTGCCAGGAGTGGAACCAGCCGTGGCGGGGCGTGTAGTTGACGCCGAAGCGGAGCGTGTGGATGGGATCCTCCTCGGGTCCGGTCTCGTCCGAGCCTGGCTCTTGCGCTTGCGCTTGCCAGGGCTCGGCTCTTGCTCGTCGCGAATGTATCAACCACCATGGTCGCCAATGAATAGTGATTTGAACCCAACTTCGGCATCCGCGCCAACCTCGCCGACCTCGGCGTACGTCGTCGGCCTGGACGCCGGAGGCACCCGCACCCGCGCCGTCCTGGCACCCCTGCGCGCCGGCGATGCCGAGGGCGAGGGCGGGGGAGAGGGAGTCGGTGGGCCGGGCAACGCCCTGACCGTCCCCGGCGCCCAGCTCACCGAGCACCTCGTCGAGGCCCTCGCACACGCCGTGCCCGAAGGGCTGCACAGCCGTGTCGTGGCCGTGGCAGGCGGGTTCGCGGGCGCCTCGCGGACCGCCCCGGACGAGCCGGGCCGGGTCAAGGCGCACGCCGCGCTCACCGTCGCGCTGAGCCGGCTGGGCATAGACGCCGCCTCGGTCGAGATCCACAGCGACATCGAGGCGGCGTTCGCCTCCGCGCCCGGCAACCCGGCCGACGGCCTCGCCCTGGTGGCCGGCACCGGCGCGGTCGCGGCGCGCATCACCGCACGCGCGTGCACCACGACCGCCGGCGGCGACGGCTGGCTGCTCGGCGACGACGGCAGCGGCTTCTGGATCGGGCGCGAGGCGGCACGGGTGGTCCTGCGCATGGCCGACGGGCGGGGCGGGCCCACAGCGCTGGCCGCGTCGGTCGGCCGGACGCTGGGGGTGCCGGAGGACGTCCTGCCTGGGGAGGTTTCGGGACCGTACGACGAAGGTTCCTGGACGCGGGCCCGGCGCGAGGCCTACCGCATGCACCTGCTCCCGGCCGTCATGGCCGAGCCGCCCGTCCACCTCGCCCGCCTCGCGCCCCTGGTGACCGAGGCTGCCCGGGGCGCGGACGCCGTCGCCACCGGAATCCTCGAGGCGGCAGCCGACCACCTCACCGCCACCCTCCGTGCCCTCGAGCCGCGCCCCGGCGAGCGGGTCGTCGCGACCGGCGGTCTGCTCGGCCCGGACGGACCACTGACCACACCGCTCACCGCCCGGCTGGACCCCCTCGGACTGGCCCTCGACTGGGTGGCCGACGGCTCCCAGGGCGCCGTAGCTCTCGCCCGCCTGGGGTACGAGGGATGAGCGGCCTCGCCGCGCAGCGGCACCGCGCCGGCCCCCCGGCCACCCCGCTCTACCGCGACCCCACCGCCCCCGTGTCCGCCCGAGTCCGCGACCTGCTCTCCCGTATGACCCTGCGCGAGAAGGTCGGCCAGCTCAACCAGCGGATGTACGGCTGGAACGCCTACCGCCGCACCCCGGACGGCGGCTTCGAACTCACCGAGGCCCTGTACGCCGAGACCGACCGCTTCGAGGGACTCGGCGCCCTTTACGGCCTCCAGCGCGCGGACGCCTGGTCCGGCGTCGACCACACCAACGGGCCCGGTGCCGAGGACGGCGCGGCCCTCGCCGACCTGGTGCAGCGGCATGTCGTCGAGCGCAGCCGGCTCGGCATACCGGCACTGTTCGTCGAGGAGGTACCGCACGGGCTCATGGCCCTCGACGGCACGGTCCTCCCGGTGAATCTGGCCGTCGGCGCCACCTGGGACCCCGAGCTGTACGCGCGGGCGGCCGCCCATGCCGCCGCCGAACTGCGGGCTCGCGGCGGGCATGTCGCCCTGGTCTCGGCACTCGACATCGCCCGCGACCCGCGCTGGGGACGTACGGAGGAGTGCTTCGGCGAGGACCCGTACCTCGCCGCCCGCTTCACGGAGGCCGTCGTACGCGGCATGCAGGGCGCGCCCGCCGAGTTCTTCGCCGCCGACAAGGCCCCCGTCGTCCTCAAGCACTTCGCCGGACAGGGCGCCACCGTCGGCGGCCGCAACTCCGCCGAGTCCGACCTGGGCCTGCGGGAACTGCACGAGATCCACCTCCCCGCCGCCCGCGCCGGCATCCGCGCGGGGGCCGCCGCCGTCATGGCCGCCTACAACGAGGTCGACGGGACGCCCTGCTCCGGCAACCGGGCCCTGCTCACCGAACTGCTCCGGGATCGCTGGGGCTTCGAGGGGCTCGTCATGGCCGACGGTCTCGCCGTGGACCGGCTGGCCCGCATCACCGGCGACAAGGTCTCCGCGGGTGCCCTCGCGCTCAATGCCGGTGTCGATCTGAGCCTCTGGGACGAGGGCTTCACCCACCTGGAGGAGGCTGTCGAGCGAGGGCTGGTCGCCGAGGAGGTCCTCGACGCCGCCGTAGCCCGCGTCCTGCGGCTGAAGTTCCGGCTGGGACTGTTCGACCGGCAGGGCGCGGAGAGCAAGCCCTTCCCGGCCCAGGGCAGGGAGCTCAGCACCGCCCTGGCCCGGGCCACGGTCACTCTCCTGCACAACGACGGCACCCTGCCCCTACCGGCGACCGCCTCCCGTATCGCCGTCCTCGGACCCCAGTCGGCCACCGTCGCCCACCAACTGGGCGACTACACCGCCCCGCAACGCCCGGGCACGGGCACGGGCACCAGCGTCCTTGACGCTCTGCGCACACTCGCCCCACCCGGCGTCGACATCCGCCACGCCCCCGGTTGCGCCCTCACCGGCGACGACCTGTCCGGCATTCCCGAGGCAGTGGCCGCGGCCGCCGCGTCCGACCTGGCCGTGCTGGTGCTGGGCGGCAGCAGCGCGCGTACGCCCGACACGGAGTTCGACGCCAACGGGGCCGCACGGACCGCCGTCTCGCACATGACCTGCGGTGAGGGCGCCGACCTGGCCGGACTGCGGCTGGGCGCCGCACAGTACGCGCTCCTGGACGCCGTGGTCGCGACGGGTACGCCGACGGCGGTCGTACTCGTCCAGGGCCGCCCGCATGTCCTGCCGAACACGGCCGGTGCCCTGCTCACCGCCTGGTACCCGGGGCCGTGGGGCGGCACGGCGATCGCCGAGGTGCTGCTCGGGCTCACCGAGCCCGTCGGCCGGCTGTCGGTTTCCGTGCCGCGCTCAGCGGCCCAACTCCCCGTCTACTACAACCACAAGGACACCGAGTACGGCGGCTACGTGGAGGAGAGCGCCGAGCCGCTGCACTCCTTCGGGCACGGGCTGTCGTACACGAGCTTCTCCTACGGCCCGCCGAGCCTGTCCGGTCGCAGCGTCACGGTCGAGGTCACCAACACCGGGGAGCGGCACGGGCGTACGGTCGTGCAGGTCTATCTGCGGCGTCTGATCACGTCCGTCTGGCCGCGCACCCTCGAACTGTGCGCGTTCGAGGGTGTCGACCTCGCGCCGGGGGAGCGCCGTGCGGTGACCCTCCGCCTCGATGCCGAGCAGCTCGGCAGGGACGGCACCGTGGAGGTCCGGGTCGCGGAGTCCTCCCGGGCCGCGCTCGACGCCGTACCCCTCGTGCTGGACCTCAGAGCTTGACGGCTCCCGACGAGACCCCCTTGTAGAACCACCGCTGCGTGATCACGAAGAGCACCAGCACCGGAACAACCGAGATCACCGACCCCGCCATCACCAGCCGCTGGTCGTACCCGAACGACGACGTCTGCAGCCGGGCCAGACCCAGCGTCAGCGTGAAGTGCTCCTCGGAGCGCAGCACGATCAGCGGCCACAGGAAGTCGTCCCAGGCGCTGATGAAGGTGTTGATGGTGACGACCAGGATCGCGCCGTACGCGGAGGGCAGGTACAGGTAGCGGAACCGCTTCCACTCGCCCGCCCCGTCCAGCATCGCCGCGTCCTCGATCTCGCGCGGGACGGACAGGAACGCCGCCCGCATGATGAGGACGTTGATGGCGGCGACGAAGCCGGGCAGCCAGACGCCGACGAGGTTGTCGACCAGGCCCATGTCCCGGACGCTGAGGAACAGCGACACCATGATCGACTCGAAGGGGAACATCATGGACGCCATCAGCAGTACCCAGACCAGCCCCCGGCCCTTCCAGGCGGGCTTGGAGAGCATGTAGCCGGCCATGGTGGAGAAGGCGAGCTGGCTGGCGATCGAGATGACCGCGACGAACAGGCTGTTCCTGATGTACGTCCACACCGGGACCTGGTCGAAGACCTGCTCGTAGGCGCGCAGCGTCGGGTGGTGCGGGATCAGGGAGGCGCCCGCGCCGAAGACGTCCTCGCCCGCGCCCTTGAGTGACGACAGCACCTGCCAGATCAGCGGGCCGACGGTGATGAACAGGACGAAGACCAACAGCACGTAGCGCAGGACGAGTTCGCGGGGGCGGCCGTAGTCGCGCCAGCGGGGCGTCAGGCGGCGGCGCTTCACCGGGACAGGCGCGGTCGTCATGCCTCGTCCTCCTTCGTCAGGCGCTGTGCGAGCAGCGTGAGGCCCAGGGTCAGTGCGAACAGGGCGACGCTGACCGCCGCGCCGTAACCGGCGTTGCCGGTGAGCGGGTCGAGGCCGACGTCCCGGATGTAGAAGGGGAGCGTGCGGTCGGCGCCGCCGGGGCCGCCGGTGGCGCCGCCGAGCATGTAGATCTCGGTGAAGACGCGCAGCGAGCCGATGCCGGTGAGGGTGCCGACCAGCATCATCGAGGTGCGGACGCCGGGCACGGTGACGTGCCAGAAGCGGCGTACCGCGCCGGCGCCGTCGACGGCGGCCGCCTCGTGCAGTTCCTTGGGGACGTTCCCGAGCGCGGCCAGGTAGAAGATCATGTACCAGCCGAGGCCCTTCCACAGCGTCAGGCCCATCGCCGACAGCAGGATCAGCCAGGAGTCGGACAGGAAGGGGATGGCGTCCCGGATGATGTGCGCCTTCTGCAGCCAGGTGTTGACCAGGCCCTGGTCGCTGAGCAGCCACTGCCAGCTCAGGCCCACGACCACACTGGAGGCGAGGACGGGCGTGTAGAAGGCGGAGCGGAAGAAGCCGATGCCCGGGAGGTTCTTCTCGACCAGGATGGCGAGCAGCAGCGGCAGCAGCACCATCAGCGGGACCACGATCAGCGCGTACAGCAGGCTGTTGCGGGTGGCCAGCCAGAAGTCGGAGTCGGAGAGCATCCGCCGGTAGTTGTCCAGGCCGACCAGGTTGTACGCGCCGCCCAGCGGCTTGGCGTCGGTGAAGGACACCAGGATCGTGTTGAGGAACGGGAACACCCCGAACACCGTCGTGCCGACGATCGCCGGGAGCATCCACAGCCAGGGCAGCCACCAGCGGCGGTAGAGCGCCGCGCCCCCCGCGTCCGCCGTCGGGCCCGGGGTCACGGAGCGCAGGACGCGGCGCAGCAGCCCTGGCGGGGCGGGCGCGGGGGAGGCGCCGGGGCGCGGGGCGCCCGCCCCCGGGGGAGCGGGGACGGGCGCCTTGTCCAGTGCGGTGCGCTGATCCATCGTCAGCTGCCCTGCTCGATCAGCTCGTTGGCCTTGGACTGGGCTTCCTTGAGGGCGTCCGCGGCGCTCTTCTTGCCCTGCATGGCCAGCTGGATCTGGGCCGAGATGGCGTTCAACTCGCCCGGCGTCAGGGCGATCTCGTCGGCCGTCGCGGTCTGCCGGTCACCGGCGACGATCTTGCGGGCCTCGGCGAACGGGTCGGTGCCCTCGACCTTCTGGAAGAACGGGTCCTTCAGCGACTCGGTGGTCGACGGGAAGATGACGACGTTCGGGTCCTTCGCCCACTCCAACTGGTTCTTCGCGTTGGTCAGGAACTGCGCGAAGGCGAGCGCGGTCACCGCGTTCTTGCTGGTGGACGCGGTGCCTATGTACTGCGGGGCACCGACCGTGTGGCCGAGGTCGTCCAGCATGTAGCGGGCGACGCCCGTCTTCTTGTAGATGGACGGGTTGTTCTGCTGGATGAAGCGCAGGAAGTTGGGGTTGGTCGAGCCGTAGACCAGCTTGCCCTGCCCGTACACGTTGGACGGGTCCTGGTTGGAGGAGAGCGAGTCCCTCGGCATCGCGCCGGCCTTGTAGAGCTCGGTCATCCCCTCCACCCACTGCGCGGTCCTCGGGTCGTCGGCGAAGGTGAACTTCTTGCCGTCGTCCGACAGGACCTTGATGCCCATCTGCTGCCAGTCGGCCGGGATGCGCAGGGAGGGGTTGGCGAGGAAGGCGTAGTACTTGCCGTCCGACGCCTCGGCGATCTTCTTGGCGTCGTCGAACAGACCGAGGACGGTCGTCGGAGGTTTGGCCGGGTCCAGGCCCGCCTTCTTCAGCAGGTCGGTGTTGAAGGTCTGCACGATGCCGCCGGAGTACCAGGGCAGCACGCTGTGCACCTTGCTGCCGTCGGCCTGGGCGTAGGTGCTCGACTTCCACATCGACTCGGTGAACGGCTTGCCCGCGTCCGGGGCCTTGTCGTCGAGGTTCAGCAGATAGCCGTTCTTCGTCAGCGCCACCGCCGTGTTGACGTTGATGTTGACCACGTCCGGCAGCGTGCAGCCCTGTGCGTCGGCGACCAGGCGCTGGGTGAACGTGGAGTCGCCGGGGTCGTCGATCCACTTGACCTTCGTGCCCGGGTGCTCCTTCTCGAAGGCGGCGATGACGCCGTTGAAGTAGTCGCCGAAGTCTTTCTTGAGGTTGGTCGTCTGGAAGGTGATGTCGCCCTTGACGTCCCCGGAGAGCGCGCCGGACCCGACGTTCGCCTTGTCGACCTTGCAGCCGCCGGCCGTGGCCTCGCCGTCGTCGGAGCCGCCGGAGAGACCGCAGCCGGCGGCCGCGAGTGCCAGGGCGAGGAAACATGCCAGGGATCCGGGAAGTCTGCTTGCGCGCATGGGTGCCCTCCTGCGGCCGACCGGGGAGACGGCTCGATTTCGCTGGTTCAAATCACCAACTCGGACTCTGATTGATGAAAAGATGGACCAGGATTCATCGGAGGTCAATGGGTTGCCGTGTTGCTTTTACGTTCCGGTCAGTGCCGGTGCTCGTGGTCCGGGTGGGACGGGTCGCCCGGGTGCTCGTGGCCCGGGGCGTACTCCACGCCGGTGCGCGCTTGGTCCAGCCAGGCGAAGAACGCGTACCGGGCTGCCGCCTGGCGCAGGTCGTGCTCAATGCCCTCGCGGGCCCGTTCGTACGGTAGGAAGTCCGCCGGGGTGGCCGATGTGCCGTAGGGGTCGACGCCGTGCCTGAGTGCCTCAGGGGTGAGGTAGCGGTCCCGGTTGCGCTCGTAGTAGTCCCGTACGGCCTCCTCGGGGATGTGCTGCTCGCTCTCCAGGGTGGTGAGGAGGAGGCGCGCGGCCGGGGAGTGGGACAGTGCCGCAGCGACGATGCTGCCCAGGTCGGCGACGTCGGCTTCGGCGACGGTGAGCATGGCCTCCGGCGATACGGTTGCCTGGATTGCCCAGCCGCGCTCCGCGCAGGTTCGTCGCGCCAACTCGTCGATGACCACGACTTGGGTGGCCCATCGTCGACGTTGCCGTTCCGCCCTGGCCAAGCGGTCCTTGGCGAGTGCCGGGACGGGCCGTCGTGTGTCTGCGGGTTCGTGGGCCAAGAAGGCGTCCACCCGTTCCCTCCGGACCGGTTCGCCGTCAATGCGTGCCGCGTACTCCGGGACGTCGTGCTGTCCTGTCACGGAGTCACCTCCAGCTCCACCGCCGCCGTGTACGCCACGCAGCCGTGCCAGCCCACCTTCGCCATCAGCCAGTACGAACCTGGGGGCACCGCTCCGCCGTCCACCTCGATCGCGCACTCCAGCTGCTCCCCGCCCGGCACGGTGAAGCCCTGGCAGCCGGGGGTCACGGCCGCCCAGGTTCCCCAGGACGAGACGGCCCAGAGCGTGCCGCTGACCGGGCCTCGGGTCGGGTTGTGCAGGGTCACGGGGACCCGGGCCCGTTCGCCGCGGCGTACGCTGATCCGTTCAACTCCCAGCCGAGTCATGAGCGTTGGGCCCATATGCCCGTCCGCGACATCCAGCGCCACCACGTCCTCGTACGTCTGCCCGCCGTACGCCAGCCGGGCGGCGAGCCAGTGCCGTCCCGGCTCGGGGTCGGGCGGCGCGGTCACCGTGACCTCCGCGACCGTGAAGCCGCCGGGCCCCAGCGCGTAGGGCAGTTCGGCCGGTTCGACGGACCAGCCGGGCGGGACGTGCAGGCTCACCGTGCCCGACACCGGCGCGTCGGTCAGCTCCGAGCTCACCCGGACCGTCGCCGTGAGCGGGCCGTCGGCGACGGTCAGCGTGGTCGGTGAGAGGTACACCGCGACCGGCATGTTGCCGCGTGGGGCGGGGCCGGAGTTGTGGAGCCAGTAACGGGTGGGGATGGGCTGGGCGGGCTCGTGCGCGGCCACGCCGGGGTCCGGTCGGGTCTCCGCGTCCGCCGTGGCGAGGACGGTGGCCACCTCGAAGCCGGTCAGGTCGAGGTCGAGTGCCCCCTGATCATCGGGTGTCAGTGGGTCCCCGGGCCTTTCCAGTACGTCAGCCCGCGCACCCTCCGTCCACTGCCGAGGCCCGCGCACCCGCGCCCGCACCGGCCGCCCGTTCACCTCATGCACCCGTACGACGACCCCGCGCCCCGGATCAGCCGCCGCCACACTGCCCCGCGCGAGCGGCGACCCGGCCGCCTTGAGCGCGTCGAGCAGCACTTCCCCGGCCGGCTCGAGCCCCAACAGCACGGCCTTCCTGGGCAGTACGGCATCCTCGGCCGCCGTTCGCCGCAACCGTGCCGTCAGCGGATGGTTGAAGGCGTGCCCGGCCTGCGGCAGCCGCAGCTCCCGCCAGTCGCCCGCGCCCGCGACCACGGCGTACTCGAAGGTGTGGGACCAGCGCTGGAGCTGGAACGCGGACCCGTCGGGCGCGGTGCGCCGGGGCGGGTCGACCCAGATGCCGGAGGGCCAGCCCGTGCAGGAGCGCATCAGGGACATGTAGAGGTCGCCGGAGGAGGTCACTACGCATCCGGGCGTTCCCCGGTTCAGGACGGCGAAGCTGCGCTGGTCCCACGCGTCCCCCGGCGGCAGGGCCTCCCCGCCACCCGCCGCCGTGACGTGTACGACCGCGTCGTCCAGGTCGGCGATCAGCGCGTCGACGGCCTTGGCGTCGTCCTCGGGCCGGGTGCCCGCCACCACGAGCAGCGGCAGCCGCTCCAGGTCGCGCAGGTCGGCGCCGGGCACCCACTCCTCCCGCAGCGAGGCGCGCGGCGCGACCCAGACGGCGGCCACCCCTCGTTCGGCGAGCTGTCGGCGCAGTTCGCGTCCTGCCGCCGGGTCCCAGCCGAGGGCCTCGGCGACCACGGAGTTGCGCTCGGGGGCGCCCACCGCGATGCGGATGTCGGGCAGGTTGGAGTCGACCTCCAGGTCGCCGTAGCGCGGGCCCCCGGCGATCGTCGAGGTCGCCGTCACGCCCACGCGCACCAGGGCCGCCGCGAGCGCACTGCCCAGCTCACCGGCGTCCTCCCAGGACGCGTACACCAACTCGGCGACACCGATGGACCGTTCGCCCAGGCGCCTGCCGGAGCCGTCCGCGACCGCGACCCGCGCCGTGGACCCCAGACCGAACCACGTGTTGGCCGGGTTGTCCAGCGTCCACGGGAACCGCTCGCTGTCCACCTCCACGAACCCGAACCCGCGCCCGATCACCGCGTCGGCCACCTCGTGCACCGGCAGCCCGCCCCGCACATCGGACGGCCAGCGGACCCGGATGAGCCGGTCGGCGCCGTCGTAGCCGTCGAGGGTGGTCGTGAGGTCGAGGCGGTCGACTCCCTTCCACAGGGTCAGTCGCTGCGTGTAGCGGAACAGGCCGAGGTCGGCGCGGACGGTGATGCGGGAACCGGCGGGGGAGTGCTCGACATCGATGTCGGCCCGCACGTCCCGGCTGCGGGCGGCCGTCGTGCCGGTCGGCGTGAGGTGCCATGGGCCCTCGCCGAAGCGCGGGTGCCGCGAGTACTCCTCCTGGACCACGAGTTCGTTGCCGATGTCGCCGGGGCGCAGGAGTTCCCGGCCGCCCTCCGCCAGTGCCCGCAGACTGCTGACGGTGCCGCCGCGCGCGGGGTCGACCGTCACCTCGTAGAACTCGTTGCGGATGGTGACGCCCTCGCCGGGCGCCCACTCGGGGACGGTCCCCTCGGCGAGCGGGAGCGCCTTGAGGCCCATGCCCGGCACCTCCGGAACGACGACGCGGAGTTCGCCGTCCTCCCGTACCGCGGGCAGCGGCAGCCCTGTGTCGTTCAGCGGGACGAGCCCCGCGTCCTCGACCGCCAGCACGTCCCGCCGCTGCCAGGTCGCCGCGTTGAACACCACCAGGTCAGGTGCGCCGCCCGGCAGTTGGGCGACCCTGCTCGCCAACGCGTCGGTCGCGTCGGCGTGCACGGTCTCGGCGAGGTCGTACAACTCCCGCCAGCCGGTGAGCAGGTCGATGTAGACCTGGTCGGACTCCGAGCCGGTGATGGCGTCGTGATGGGCGCCGTAGATCAGCTGACGCCAGGCCTTGTCGAGCGCCGCGTCCGGATACGGGTGCCCTGTCACCTGGGAGGCGAGCGTCGCCCAGGCCTCCGCGTCGGCGAGCAGTGTCTCGCCGTACCGCTGGGCCTGCTTGGTGTCGATGTAGGAGACGTCCTTGCCGGTGTAGATCGGGTTCATGTCCCGCGTCTGCGGGGAGGCCTTGCGGCCCTCCGCCTCCAGCTCCGCGCGCACGGCCGTGAAGAAGTCCCTCGGGATCCCGCTGATGAAGCGCGGCCAGACGTACCGGGCGTTCCAGTCCCGGTGGATGTCCATCACCCAGCGGCACGGCGGCGCGTAGTCACCGCCGACGGGAAGGAGGACGTTGCGGGTGAGCGCCACCTTCTTCAGGCCCCTGAACAGCTTCAAGGCGGCCTGCTCGGCCTCCGGCAGGGTCGGCGCGTTGTCGATCGCCCAGCCGGCGCCGTAGTGGTTGACCATGTACGCGGTGAGGATGCCGCGCCCCGAGGGGGCGATCCAGTCGAACTCCGCCGGGAACTGCATCCGCTGCGGATCCCGCGGCTCCTCGCCGAAGACGGAGAGGGTGGGCCCCCACTGGTGGAAGGGCCCACGCGCCCACGAACTGGAGCTCACCCCCGCGTCCGCCATCAGCCCCGGGAACTGCGGATCGTGCCCGAACGCGTCCAGCTGCCAGGCCGTCTGAGGGGACGCCCCGATGATCCCGCGCTGGAAGCCGTCGCCGTACAGGGCGTTGCGTACGGTCGCCTCGGCGCCGGTGAGGTTGGTGTTCGGCTCGTTGTAGGTGCCGCCCATGATCTCGACGCGGCCGGTGCGGATCAGCTGGCGCAGGAAGGCGCGCTCCTCCGGGAAGGCGTCCCAGTAGGGCTTGAGGTAGTCGACCTCGGCGAGTACGAAGGTGTACGCCTGGTCGCGCCGCGCCAGATCGCTGTGGGCCCGCACCAGGCTCATGCCGGACTGGCCGCGTGAGTCGAAGGTGCGGGCGGGCAGGCCGGTGCCGGCGGGGTCGTCGGCGACGTCCCAGGTCTCGGTGTAGGCGCCCTGGGTGTTCCACCAGACCGGGTCGTAGTGAAAGTGGCTGACCATGAACATGGTCCAGCCGGGTTCGGCGGCCGTGAACTCGGCCGTCCGCTCCGCCGTCTGGTCCGGGTCGTCGGCGTCCTCGGCCGTGACCCTGACGTGCGTACGGTCGCCGGGGGTGAGGTCGGTCGTCACCGGTATCTCGGCGCGCACGGTGCCGTCGTCCCCCGCGGTCGCCTCGGCGGTGCCGTGGACACCCGGCCCCTCGACGGTGAGCCGGACCGCCCGGCCGGGGACATGTCCGATCTCGGCGGCCACCACCTGGTGCGGCTGGTCCTCGGTACCGACGAAAAGTTCGGTCGACTCGACAGAGATGACGCGCATGGGGCTCCTACGAGTGCTCGTGGGGAGCCCCATCCTGGCATTGAGGGGATGATTCAAACAACCATCTTCATGTTTCCAAGGTGGTTGAGTCATACATGGTCGGCGGTCGGGCTCAGCGAGTCCGGCGGTTCTTCACCGCGTGCTGCGGGGTGATGTGGTCCGTCAGGGCGAGCGAGGCGCTGGCGCGCTGGTAGGAGACCTGGCCGACGCGGACGTAGAGGCAGTCGACGATCATCAGGACGGAGTGCCGGCCGCCGATGCTGCCGGTGCGGAAGCTGGTCTCCGAGGTGGCCGAGATGAGCCGGATGTCGGCGGCCTTGGCCAGCGGTGAACGCGGGTCGGTGGTGATGGCGATGGTGGTGGCGCCCCGCTCCTTGGCCATCTCGAACGGTTCGAGGGTCTCGCGCGTGGCGCCGGAGTGGGAGATGCCTATGGCCACGTCGGCGGGGGTGAGCAGGGCCGCCGAGGTGGCAGCGCCGTGCACCTCGGTCCAGCCGCGGACCTGGCAGCCGATACGGAACAGCCGGGTCTCCGTCTCCTGCGCCACCGCGCCGCTGCCGCCGACGCCGTAGACGTCGATACGGCGGGCGCGGGCCAGGGCCTGGGCCGCGCGTTCCAGTGCGTCGAGGTCGATCCGCTCGATGGTCTGCTGGATGGCGCGCAGGTCCGCGCTGCCGACGACCTGCACGACCCGTTCGAGGCTGTCGTCGGGGGAGATGTCGGGTCCGATCTCGGCGGTGCCCCAGTCGGAGACCTCGCCGCGGCCGCGCTCCTGGGCCAGCTCGATCAGCAGATGCTGGTAGGAGTCGAGGCCGATGGCCCGGCAGAAGCGGGTCACCGTCGCCTGGGAGGTGCCGGTGCGGCGACCCAGCTCGGCGGCCGAGCAGTGGGTGACGGCGGCCGGATCCTCCAGGATCAGCTCGCCGACCTTCCGCAGGGAGCCGGCCAGCCGGGGCAGCTCGGTACGGATCAGTGTGGTGACGTCCGTCGGGGGCATGGGAAGAAGGTACCAGCCACCGTTTGCTCCGCAGTATGAATACCAGGACCGAGGAGGCGGGCTCGCCACCCATGCGCTCATCGCTCCTCGACCGAGCTCCGACCGAACGCTCATTGCCCCTGCCATCCCCGTGTGATTTATTGATTCATCGATGCAGTCGTACGGGGTGGTTCAATCCACCAGTGGGGAGTGACGCGTGTCCGACGAGTCTGTGAGCGCCCAGCGCTTCGCGCACGAGAGCATGGCCGTCCTCGACCGCATTGCCGATTCCGCCCGCGACGACGTGGCGCGCGCCGCCGAGCTGATCGCCGACTGTGTGCGCGCGGACGGCGTGATCCAGGCCTTCGGCACCGGCCACTCCCAGGCCATCGTCCTCGAACTCGCCGGCCGGGCGGGCGGGTTGGTGCCGACGAACCGGTTGAGCATCGCCGACCTGGTCCTGTACGGCGGCGACCCGCCGAGCGTCCTCGACGACCCGCTCCTGGAGCGCCGGGCCGGGGTGGCGGCCCGGCTCTACGGTCTCGCCGCACCGCGCCCCCAGGACCTCTTCGTCGTGATCTCCAACTCCGGCGTCAACAACGTCATCGTGGAGATGGCCCTGGAGGCCAAGGAGCACGGCCACCGCGTCCTCGCCATCACCTCCCTCACCCACACCCGCGCCGTCCCCGCCGGCCACCCCAGCGGCAAGAAGCTCGCCGACCTCGCCGACGTCGTCCTCGACAACGCGGCCCCGCGCGGCGACGCGCTGCTGGAGCTTCCGGGCGGCGGCGCGGTGTGCGCGCTGTCCACGCTGACCGGCGTGCTGCTCGTCCAGATGGCCGTGGCCGAGGCCTCCGCGCAGCTCCTCGCCGCCGGGGAGCGACCGCCGGTGTACGTCTCGGCCAATGTCCCGGGCGGCTTCGAGGGCAACCTGGAGCTGGAGAAGCGGTACGCCGGACGGATCCGGCGCACCGCGAGCTGATCACTCCACGGGGACCGGCGTCAGCGCGACCGCCAGCGGATAGGCGCCCGTCTTCAGGGGCGCCCCGGTGGTGCCCGACGCGGTGTCGACCGGTACCAGGGCGTTGCCGTCCGCGGTGGTGACGTACGCCGTGCGGCCGTTCCAGTCCAGGCCGACGTCGAACGCGGACCTCCCGACCGTCACCTTGGTGCCGGGGGCGCCGGTCACCGTGTCGACCGGCGTGACGTAGTCCCCGGTGCTGGGGCTGACCCACAGCGTCCGCCCGTCCGGTGACAGGCCCAGCCCGTAGGCCTGGCCCGTGACGAGCAGCGTCGGCTCGGTGTCGTTCGACGCCGTGTCGATCGGAGTCACCGTAGAGCCGCCGGAGTTGGACACGTACACCGTCTTCCCGTCCGGCGCCGCGACGACGTTGAAGGGGCGGGGGCCGACCGGAATGGCCCGGCCCGCCCGGCCGGTGGTGAGGTCGACGGGGCTGACCGTGTTGTCGTGGATGTTGGCCACGTACAGGGTCTTGCCGTCGGGGGTGATCGCCATGTTCTCAGGTCCGTCGCCGACCGGGACGGGCGTGCCGGTTCTCAGCGTGTCGGTGTCGATGGACTGCACTGTGCCGTCCGTGTAGTTGGCGACCCAGAGCGTGTCGCCGTCCGGGGTGAGCGCGAGCCCGGCCGGGACCTTGCCGACGGCGACCGTGGCGGTGACCGCGCCGCCGGCCACGTCGATCACGCTGACCGTGTTCGAGCCCTGGTTGGCGGCGTACGCGGTGCGCCCGTCCGCGCTCACGACGACCTCGCCGGGGTTGTTGCCGACCCCGATGTTCTTGGTCGTGCCGGTGGCGAGGTCGATGGAACTCACCGACGCGCCGCTGAAGTCGGCGGTCAGGGCTCGGGGAGTGCCGGTGCCGTCGGTGACCTGCACGGGAAGTGCGCGATCGAGGAGGCCGGTGCCCGAGACGACGACGGAGTGGACGCCCTGCGTCTTCCCGGTGAGGGTGATGGTGACCGACGCAGGGGTGGTCGCCGTGCCCTCGGCGGGCGTGGCGGTGACGCCCTCGGGCACGTCGAGCTTCCAGGCGACGGACTTGGCCTGCGCGTCGGACAGATCGAGGGTGACCGTTGCGGAGGCGCCGGGCTTCAAGGACAGCGAGGGGGGAGAGAAGGAGGCATCGACACCTGGGTCGGGTGCGGCCCCCAGCATCGTCGTATAGAGGAACTGGTCCATGACGCCGGGGGAGACCTGCTGCGGGACGGCGTCCAACTCCTTGCGTTCCTTCTGGAGTTGCGTCCAGTACGTCGAGACCGCGTCCGCGTCACCGCGCTTGTCGGCCAGGAGCAGGTCCACGGCCGTCACGCCCGCGCTGCCGTAGCGGCCGAGCTTGTCCAGCCAGGCGGAGGTCTCGTCGAGGAACCCGGGGTTGTCGAGACGGGCGCGCAACTGTGCGGGGGTGGCGGCCATGTCGGCGAAGTACGACTTCAACTCGGCTGCCGCTCGGTCGAGTCCGCTGTCCTGCTCGTAGGCCTTGCGGAAGGCTGCGATCAGCTGGGTGAGGGTGGGGGACTCGGTCGGGTCCAGCTGGGAGGAGTAGCTGTTCTCGGCGAAGATCCGCAGCCACTTGGCCGCGTCGGCGCCGGTGCCGGATCCGGCGAGATCCCGTACGGACGCGAGGAACGCGGCCCGTGGATCGTAGGCGTCCGGGTTCCACAGATAGGCGGCGGAGGTGAACAGCGCGATCCGGCTGGCCTCGCCCTGGACCATCGGGTTGGCGGTCACACCGGTCGAGGCGCTTGCCACGCCAGGCTCGCGGCCGGTGTAGGGGCCGAGCAGGAGACGGCTGGTGACGTAGTCGTTGACCGGGTAGTTGTCCCAGATCAGGATCGGATGGCCGTACACCTCGCGCGCCTGTGCCACCTGCTCGGCGGTGATGGTCGGCGCGATCACACCGACACCGGTCCACTCGACGACCACGGACGGGTCGAGCTTCTCCCGCAGGGCCTTCTTGTAGGGGGAGTCGGCGAGGTCGGAGTACTCGGTGGGGACCATTTCCAGGGGCTGGAGGTCGGTGTGCGCGGCGGAGAACTCCCGCCACACGGTGTTGAGCAGGTGCGCCTGCGCCGCCCCCGCCGCGCCCCCGCCCGTCCCGAACTCCGCCTCGTCGGCGGCGCAGTTCCACTTGGTGTAGCTGATGTCGTCGAGCGGGATCGCGAAGGAGCGGACGCCGATGTCGTACAGCGAGTCGAACTTGGCGGTGAGCGCCTTGATGTCGGCGTCGGAGGAGTAGCAGACGGAGAGCCCGGGGGAGAGGGCGTAGGTGAAACGGACGTGGTTGGCGCGGGCCCGGTCGACCAGCTCCGTCAGCTTCGCCAACTCGGCGGGCGGGTACTCGTCGCGCCAGCGGGCGCGGAGGTAGTCGTCGTCCTTGGGCGAGTAGACGTAGACGTTCTGTTTCGTACGGCCGTAGAAGTCCAGTTGGGCGAGGCGTTCGGCGTGCGACCACGGGGTGCCGTAGAAACCCTCGATGACTCCGCGCAGGCCGGCCGTGGGCCAGTCCCGGACGGTCACCTCGGGCACGCGGTGCCTGGTGACGAGTTGGCGCAGGGTCTGAGCCGCGTAGAAGGTGCCCGTGGGGTCGACGCCGGAGAGGGCGACGAGGGCGTGGCCGTGGGAGCGTCCTGCGGCGAGGACATGACCACCGGAGGGCAGCCCGGCGGGCGACTTGGCGTGGAGCTTCCTCAACGCCGCCCCGGTGGCGGTGTTTTCGCCGGGGCCGCCGACATAGACGGTGAGGCCGGAGGCGGGCGGCTTCTCGCCCGCGTTCACGGTGACGATGCGCTCGGCGCCGGCATCGCGCAGCACGGATTCGACGAGGCGCCGGGCAGCGGGGTCGGTGCCCGGACCGACGACTTCAACGACCCTGTCCGGAACGGTGAGTCGGGCCGAGCCCGTCTGCATGCTCTTGGGGGTCGGCCATACCTGCGGGGTTCGGGTGGGGGGCTCGGGGGCGGCGGCTGCGGTCGGTACGGCCGGGGCGCAGAGGCCGATGGTCAGCAGCAGGGCTGCGGTGGCCGATATGACCGGGCGCCGTGGACGTCTGACACGAGGGGGTGGAAGCACAGGTCCTCCCGGGGTGAATGTATCCACCGGGAGATGCTAGGGATGCTGAATGATTCATTCAATGGTGCCGGAACATACGCCGCGGCTCGGATGGGCGCACACTGGAAGGGTGCTGTCGGTGCTCAAGGGGGTGTCGGCATGGCTGCGTCGGAGTGCAAGAGGGTACGGCTGTGGCGGTGGCGGCGCAGTCCGCTGCGGCGGCGCAGTGACGTCATCGAGGCCTGGGTCGTGCTGTGCGGCTGGGTGTTCGCGCTGGTCGGCGCCCTGTTCGCGGGCTTGGCGGCGGCGGACGCCGTGGTGCACTCGGCGCAGCAGCAGCGGGCCGAGAGCCGCAAGGTCACGGCGGTACTCGTGAAGGACGCCGAGGATCCGGGGCCCTCGCGGGTCACCACCGACCATCTGGTGTGGGCCACCGTCCGCTGGACCGAACCGGACGGCTCGACCCGCACGGACGAGGCGCGGGTGCCGCCGAAGGCGCAGGCGGGCAGCAAGGTCGAGGTGTGGACCGACCGCAACGGCACCGTCGCCAACGAGCCGCTGTCCGAGGGCGAGCTGGTGCTGCACTCGATCGCCGGAGGCGTCCTGGCCGGTGCGGCCGGCGCAGGCCTCGTGCTGGGCTCCACCTGGGTGGTACGGCTGGGGCTGGAGCGGCGGCGGCTGGAGGAGTGGGCCGCGGAGTGGGAGCGGATGGACACGCCGTGGGGGTGGAAGACGGGCTGATACGGCGGCCCACTGTCTGCCGGGTCAACCCGTCCTCCGTCTGCCGGGCCCACCGCCCGTTGCGGTCAGCTACCTGCTGCGTTCCGTCAGCCCGCTGCCGGGCTCGGGGCCGGGGACGCGGTGTTGAGGTCCTCCAGGCCCTTGGGGATCGGGAGGGTGAGGACCGGGGTGCCCGGCTGCGGCGGGGGCGGGGTGGTCTGGTCCTTGGGGAGCTTCGGCGGGGTGGTCTGCTGGAAGTTGTTCGCGTCGAAGTTCACCAGGCCGGTCTTCTCCAGGACCGTCATGTGGTCGAGCACGGTGTCGTTCGCCTGGTCGGCCAGCTGACGGACCAGCGTGTTCTGGGTGTTGGCCCGGATCTTGGCGACCACCGGGAAGATCTGCCCGTGGGTCACGCGCATGATGGCGGTGGCCGTGGCGTCGAACTCCTTGCCGGTCTTGGAGTCCGCGGTCGCCACGAACTGCTGCTGCTGCGGGCTCGCCTGGTTGGGCAGGGTGATGCCCAGTTCGGGCGCGATCTTGCGGCAGGTCTCGTCGAGTCGGCCATGTCCGACGACCAGGTGCTCGCCGGCCTCCTTCATGGCCGCCGTCGTGCCCTTCTGCATCGAGATCAACCCGAGCGGGTGCTCCCACAGCCCCGCGGCGCGGACCTTGACGACGAAGTCCCGGTCGGCTTCGGTCAGCGGCCCGTAGCGGGTGTTGGCGATGATGCGGTCCTGCGAGGCGGACGTGGTCTCCACGCCGAGCATGGCGGGGTAGGCGAGGGCGGAGAGGGTGAGGACGAGGGCGCCTCCCACGAAGACGGTTCCTACCATGCGGCGCGAGATGGGCATCGTGCCTTGCCTCCTGACGTGAGCTGCTCGGTCCCCAGGAGGTACGTAGGGGAAGCGCGAAACAATCACCGCTGCAGGCAAAAAGATTGGGGCCCGCTGTGCGTTGTGCGTCACATTCGGGGTCTCAGCGCAGGTGGCGCTCGAAGAAATCCATCGTGGCGTCCATGGAATCCGGCCAACGCGGCCCGAAGGTGTGCCCCTCGCCCGCGTACGTCCGCAGTTCCACGTCCTTGCCGGCGGCCTCGAACGCGGCGGCCGTCCGCCTCGACCAGGCCAGGGGGCAGGTGTCGTCGGCGGTGCCGTGGTGGATCAGCAGCGGCTCGGTGACCCGGTCGACGTAGGTGACCGGCGACACCTGCCGCCAGAACTCGGGGTTGTCCTCGGGCGTGCCGTGCGCGGCCTCGATCTCGGCGACGACCGGATCGCCCTCGGGCCGCTGGAAGCGGTCGATGTTCTCCTCCGGGCGCGAGCTGACCGGCGCGAAGACGACGGCGGCGTCGACCAGGCCGGGCGCCACGACCAGCGTGTTGTACACGACGCCGCCGCCCATCGACCGCCCCAGCAGGCCGATCCGGTCGTCGTCGACGTTCGGCCGGGCGGCGGAGCGCAGGGCGAGGACGGCGGCGATGACGTCCTCGGTGTAGCCGAGGCGCAGGTTGACGTCGCTGTCGGGGTCGTCGTCGGAGCCCGCGTGATTGCGGTAGTCGGTGTGCAGGACGACATAGCCGTTCCGGGCGAGGAGGTCCTGCTCGCGGGGCATGCCGCGGCCGGTGGTGTAGACGGCCGGGTCGATATAGCCGTGCGCCAGGACCAGCGCCGGGAACGGGCCCTCGCCCCGGGGGACGTTCATGATCCCGGAGATGGTCAGCCCGTTGGACCGGTACGTGACGGCGTACTGCGTGTACGCGCTGGTGCGGACCCGTACGGCGCCGAGGCGCAGGTCGGAGCCCTGGTGCTCGCGCTGGATCAGGGCGGGCAGGGAGACCGGATCGGCGGGTGTGGGGGGAGGCGGGGGCGTCGAGCCGGGGGTCTCGCCCCGCGCGCTCTCGGTCCGGTTCGACGTCGGTGGGGTGCCGGTACGGGACGAGCCCTCCACGTCACTCCCGGTGCAGCCGACGGCGGCCACCAGCACCAGCGCCAGCCCGGCGGCGAGACGGGACGTGCCCCGCAGGAGCGGCATGCGGTCAAGTATCCCGCCGTCCGAGGTGCTTGGCCCCGCGCCCCGATGCCGCCGCGCACGGCCACGGTGGGTGCCTGTGCTTGCGGGTACGGTGCCTGTGCCTGTGCCTGTGGGCGCGGTTTCTGTGCTGCGCCGTGGACCTTGTGCCTGCGGTGCGGTCCCCGCTGCGTTGGTCTGCCGTCGCGCCGGTGTCCCGGCTCCGGCCCTGGCGGGGCTTGGTCTGTCCGCGCGTCCTGCGTCGGGCCGCTGGGCTGTGGTGTGGTGCCCGCTGCCCTGGTCGGCTCCCACCCCGCCGGGGCTTGGCCTGCCCGTACCGCCGTCGTCGGCCCCGGAGCTGCGGTGCGGTCCCCGCCGCGCTCGCCGGCATCGGGCGCCCCGCGTCCTCGTCCCGGTCCTGGCGGGCGGTCCCTCCGGTCTGCTCGCCCATCGCCGATGGTGCCCGCTGCCCTGGGTCGGCTGGTTGCGCTGGTGTCCCCGACTCCGACCCCGCCGGGGCTTGGCCTGCCCGTACCGCCGTCGGCGGCCCCGGAGCTGCGGTGCGGTCCCCGCCGCGCTCGTCGGCCATCGGGCGCCCCGCGTCCTCGTCCCGGCCCTGGCGGGCGGTCCGGCCTGCTCGCCCATCGCCTGAGGGATCCGTTGTGATGCGCGTCACAGAAGGGCTAGGGTGATAGCGCCTGGAGAATCCCATCGGTCCGCGGGTCGAGTGGCGGCGCGCGTGATCGGTCCGGCTTCAGGTGAGGGAAGTGATCCCGTTGTCCGTCGCCTGGGACGACATCGGCGGGCTCGTCGATGCTCACGAACGTTTCCTCGCCGGCTCACTGGTCGAGTCGGACGTCCGGGACTCGGTGCTCGATTCGTGGAAGCGATGCCGCTCCGTCGGGCTCGAGCCACATCGGCTGCTGGTCCGCTACACCGCGGA
The DNA here is from genome assembly GCF_004028635.1 of Streptomyces cyaneus. Classification (GTDB taxonomy): domain Bacteria; phylum Actinomycetota; class Actinomycetes; order Streptomycetales; family Streptomycetaceae; genus Streptomyces; species Streptomyces cyaneus. The sequence goes on from NZ_RQJW01000004.1 coordinate 520,409, forward strand.
CGTGGCCCTGGACGACCGGTTGCTGCGCGCTGTCGACCCGGTTCTGAAGGACCTGGCCGCCTCGCTCGCCGACGTGGGGATGACCATCGCCCTGTGCGACGGACAGGGCCGCATGGTCCAGCGGCTCGGCGGTGGCCGGCAGCTGTGCGAGCGCCTCGACGAGGTGCAGTTCGCGCCCGGCTTCGACGCCTCGGAGGCGGCCGTGGGCACCAACGGCGTCGGCACCGCTCTCGCCGAGCGCGGCCCGGTCTACGTCGCCGGCCGGGAGCACTTCGCCGACTGCCTGCAGCCCTTCGCCTGTGCGGGCGCGCCCGTCCGGGACCCGCTCAGCGGGCGCATCGAGGCCGTCCTCGACCTCACCTGCCTGCGCGATCAGGGCGACCCGGTCATGGTGCGGATGGTCCGCGACGCCGCCCGGGACATCGAGGGCCGGCTGCTGGAGCAGGCCACCCAGCGGGAACGTGCCCTTCTCGCCGCGTACCGGCGGGCCGACGGCCACGCGCGGGGGTGGCCCAAGCAGCCCGCGGCGCTGCCGTTCGGCCACGACGTCGATTCTCTCGGCTCTCTCGGCCGGATCGATCTGGCGGTGCTGCGCGAGCGGGCCGAGGAACTCATCGCCTCACCGCAGCGCACCGTCGCCGAGGTCACCCTGCCCAGCGGCCGGACCGCCACCCTGCTGCGCCGGCAGGTCAGGGGAGCGGCGGGGGAGATCGGCGTCGCCGTCGAGGCCCGTGTCCTCGGGGGCCCACGGCTGCGTCACGTCCGCTCGGCACCGACGGTTGCGCAGGCTCTGGCCGCATCATCGGCCGTGCCGAGCACGCTCGGGTCCGCCGCGCAGGCCGTCCGGCCCGTCCAGGCCGTGCCGCCCACGTCCGACGAGCTCGCACCGCCCGTACCGGAATCAGCCACGGCACCGCCCGTCACGACGCGCACCGTCGTCCCCACCCCATCCACCCTCGAACCCGCACCCGCACCCCAGCCCTCCACCACCCGCCCCGAACCCGACGGCGACGGCGACGGCGGCGGTGCCGAAGGGTGGCTGCTTCTCGTCGGTGAGCCCGGCGTCGGTCGGCTGGCCGTACTGGCGCGGCGGCGGCTGGAGCTGCTGCACGACGCGAGCGTGCGGATCGGCACCACCCTGGACGTCACCCGCACCGCGGAGGAACTCGCCGAGGTGACCGTCCCCCGGTTCGCCGACTTCGTAGCCGTCGACCTGCCCGACTCCGTGCTGCGCGGCGAGGAACCAGAAGCGCTGGGCGGGCGGACCGCGCTGCGCCGCGTGGCCATCCGCGCCGTACGCAAGGAGCCGCACAATCTGTACGACGTCGGCGACCTGGTCGAGTACGTCCCGTCGACGCCGCAGGCCCGCTGTCTGGAGACCCGGCGGTCCGTGCTCGAACCCGTCCTGGCCGACGCGGGCGGCTGGATCGCGCAGGACCCGGCACGGCTGGAACGGGTGCTGGCGGCGGGCATCCACTCCCTGATCACCGTGCCGTTGCGGGCGCGCGGCACGACCCTCGGCGTGGTCAGCTTCTACCGATCCCTGCAGCCCGCCGCCTTCGAGGACGACGACCTGTCCCTGGCCCAGGAGCTCTCCGGCCGCGCGGCGATCTGCATCGACAACGCCCGCCGCTACACCCGCGAGCACAACACCGCCCTCACCCTGCAGCGCAGCCTGCTGCCGCGGGGCCGTTCCGAGCAGAGCGCCGTCGAGGTCGCCTACCGCTACCTGCCCGCGCAGGCCGGCGTCGGCGGCGACTGGTTCGACGTCATCCCGCTGTCCGGCGCCCGCGTCGCCCTGGTCGTCGGCGATGTCGTCGGACACGGTCTGCACGCCGCCGCCACGATGGGCCGCCTGCGCACGGCGGTCCACAACTTCTGCGCGCTCGACATGCCGCCCGACGACCTCCTCACCCACCTCGACGACCTGGTCGGCCGGCTCGACCGGGGCGAGGGCTGGGCGGCGGAGAACACGCCCGACTCCGGCATCGTCGGCGCCACCTGCCTGTACGCCGTCTACGACCCGGTGTCCCGGCGCTGCACCCTCACCCGCGCCGGGCACCCCCTGCCCGCGGTCGTCGCGCCCGACGGCACGGTCGAGTTCGTCGACCTGCCCTCCTGCCCGCCCCTGGGTCTCGGCGGCCTGCCCTTCGAGACGATCGAGCTGGAGCTGGCCGAGGGCAGCCAACTCGTGCTCTACACCGACGGCCTGGTCGAGGACCGGCATCGCGACATCGACACCGGCCTGGACCAGCTGCGCACCGTCCTGGCCGGCGTCGGCCGTCCGCCGGAGGAGACCTGCGAGGCCGTTCTCGACGCCCTGCTCCCGACCCGGCCCGGCGACGACGTCGCCCTGCTGGTTGCCCGCACCCACACGCTGGGCGCCGACCGCGTGGCCCAGTGGGACCTGCCCATCGACCCGGCGGTCGTCTCCCGCGCGCGTGAGGCGGTCACCGGCCGGCTCGCCGCCTGGGGCCTGGACGACCTGGCCTTCACCACCGAACTGATCGCCAGCGAACTGGTCACCAACGCCATCCGCCACGCCATCGGCCCCGTCCAGCTCCGCCTGCTCCGCGACCGCGCCCTGATCTGCGAGGTCTCCGACGGCAGCAGCACCTCGCCGCGCCTGCGCCGGGCCCAGAGCACGGACGAGGGCGGCCGCGGTCTGTTCCTCGTCGCCCAGCTCACCGAGCGCTGGGGAACGCGGTACACGCCCAACGGGAAGATCATTTGGACGGAGCAGCCGTTGCCGTGACCGGCAGCCCCGGACCGGAGCAGCGCACGTCGGCCGTGGGCACCGTTCCGTCGACGAGGTAGGCGGCCACCGTCCCGTCCACGCAGGCGTTGCCGCGGCTGGCGAACACGCCGTGCGAGTAGTCGTCGTCGAGGGTGACCAGGCGGGAGCCGGGCAGTACCTCCCGCAGCCGCCGGGCGCCCTCGATCGGGGTCACCGGGTCGTGCGCGGAGGCGACCAGCAGGACGGGCGGAGCGGCCGGGCTGCCCAGGGGAGTGCGGTGGTTCGGGCGGTGGTGCCAGTACGCGCAGGTCGACGCCTCCAGGCCGGTCAGGATCGGCTGCGGGTCGACCCGGCGGATGCGCCGTATGTCCGCCACCACCTCCCGGGGCGTCGGCCCCGGACCGTCCGCGCACTTCACGATCCGGTTGGCCGCCTCGTAGTTGCGGGATTCCGGGCCGTCGAAGTCGGACGCGGGGCGCAGGCCGTCCGGACTGCCGTCGGTCAGATACGTGCGCAGCCCGTCGGCCAGGCCCGCCCAGCGCTCGGTGCGGCCGAGGGCCCGGTACACGGCCCGGTCGAACTCCGCCGGGCCGAAGCCGCTCACCGGCCGGTCGGCGAGTCCTCGGCGGACCCGCAGATACGACCGCCGTACGGCATCCGCGTCGGCGCCCAGCCCGAAGCGCTCCGGGTGAGCGGCGGTCCAGGCGAAGAAGGTGTCGCGGGCGCGCAGCATCGCCCGGCTCTGGATGACGTCGAAGTCGTGCCAGTCCCACGGGCCGACCACGCTGTCCAGCACCATGCGGCCGACCCGGTGCGGAAAGCGCGCCGCGTAGGCCGCGCCCAGGTAACTGCCGTACGAGATGCCGAGGAAGCCCGTCCGGGGCTCGCCCAGCGCGGCGCGGATCGCGTCCATGTCGTACGCCGTCTGCTCGGTGGACAGGTACGGCAGCACTTGCGTGCCCGCGCCCGCCGCGCAGTCGTCGGCCAGGTGACGCAGTGAGGTGAGGTACGAGCGCTCGGCCTTCCGGGTCGTCGGTACCGGGTCCGGTCCCGGAGCGGCGTACAGGCCGCCCATCCCACCGCAGCCCACCGGCGCGCTGTGGCCGACACCGCGCGGGTCGAAGCCGATGACGTCGTACGAACGCCGCACGCTCTCCGGGAGCTTGGCCCGTTTGGTCACCGCGTAGGGGAGCCCGGAGCCGCCCGGCCCGCCGGGGTTCACCAGCAGGATGCCGCGCCGCTCGGCCGGGGTGCCGGAGGCGGGGACGCGGGAGACGGCGATCTCGATGCGCGGCCCGGAGGACGGGTGCCGCCAGTCGAGCGGGACGGTGAGGCGCCCGCACTCCACGCGGTCCGGGGCCGGCGGCCTCGGTACGGAGTCGGGGCAGGCGCCGAAGGCCAGGGAGGCCGACGCCCGGGCGGGGGTGGTGGCCGTGGGGAGCAGGGCGGCCGCGGCCACGAGGGCGCACAGCAGGGCAGTGGGGCGGGGCAGGACGGACAAGGTCTCTCCGACTCTCCGAAGGCTGGGTAAGAACGGGGTGGTAAATGAAAATGATTATCGCTAACGTGTGCGCGTCAAGTCCGGCACCCCTCCGGCCGAGGGGCGCCCCGGGCTGCCTTGACGTCTGAACTCACGGCACGAAAAGGGGAGTTGTGGCTCATCTGCTGGTGGTAGAGAGCTGGGTCGGGTCGATGAGCAGGCTGCTGCCACGGGCGATCCGGGAGGGCGGACACGAGTTCACCTTCCTCACCCGGGACCTGCATCACTACCTGCGCTCGGCGCCCGAGGGGACGGCACACCCGCTGCTCGGCTTCCGCAACGCGATCACCGCCGAGACCAACGACATCGACGCCCTGCTGCCCGAGGTGGAGCGGCTGCACTCGGTGCTCGGCTTCGACGGGGTGGTCACCTCCTGCGACTACTACCTGCCGACGGTCGCCCGGATCGCCGGGCACCTCGGTCTGCCCGGCCCCGGCCCCGAGGCGGTGGAGAACGCCTGCCGCAAGGACGCCACCCGCCGCGTCCTCGCCGACGCGGGCCTGCCCGGACCGCGTTTCGCCGTCCACGAGGAGTGGGCCGACCTCGCGCGGGCCGCCAAGGAGATCGGCTACCCGCTGGTCGTCAAGCCGGTCGACCTGTGCGCGGGCATGTATGTGCGGCGCGTCGACGACGAGGCCCAACTCGCCGAGGCGGTCCGGGCGTTGGCCGCCTTCCCGGTCAACGCCCGTGGGCAGCGGCGTACCTCCGCCGTGCTCCTGGAGGAGCTTCTCGACGGCCCCGAAGTGAGCGTCGAGACCGTGTCGCACGGGGGTGCCGTGCACCTGATCGGCGTCACCGACAAGAGCATCGGCGGAGCGCCCGCCTTCATCGAGACCGGGCACATGTTCCCGGCCGCCCTGCCGCTCGCCGACATCGACGCCGCCGAACAGACCACGCTCGGCGCGCTCAAGGCGCTCGGGCTGACGGACGGGGTCGTGGCACACACCGAGATCAAGCTGACCTCCGCGGGGCCGCGCGTGGTCGAGGTCAACCCCCGGCCCGCCGGCAACCGCATCACCGAGCTCGTCCGCCATGTCACCGGCATAGACCTCGCCGCCGCCTTCGTGGACGTCGCCCTCGGCCGCCAACCCGACCTCAGGCGCACGGACACCGGGCTGCGCAGCGCCGCCATCGGCTTCCTCGTCCCGGACCGCGCGGGCACGCTGGAAGCGCTCGACGGCAACCAACTGGCGGACGACCCCTCCGTGTTGGAGGTGCAGCTCGCCGAGCCGGGCAAGGCCGTGAAGGCGGCGGGCAGCAACAACGAGTACCTGGGCCACGTCATGGCCGGCGACCCCGACGGGCCCGGCGCCCGCGACCGCGTCGAAGACCTGCTGGCCGGACTGCGCGCGGGGCTGGTGATCCGATGACCGCCGTCAGCGCGACGCCGACGGCGCCCTGTCGGACGTACGACGATCTGGTCGCCCGCGTCCGCGCCGGCGCCCTCGGCCCCGACCCCCGCACCCAGCGAATCGCCGTCGCCTTCACCACCCGGCAGGCCGTACGGCACGACGGGCGTGGCACCGGCTACCGCAACGAGGTCCTCAGCCTGCGCCTCGCCGAGGCCGTCGGCTCGTGTGCCGTCGAACCCGGGGAACTGCCCGACAGCGCGCTCGACGACTGCGTCGGCGCCGACGTGGCAGGGCTGCTGGAGCATCCGCTGGCGGCGGTGCGGGTGGCCGCTCTGGACGCCTATCTGATGCACGTCACCCCGCACACGCCGGACCACGGGGCGCACCCCGTCGCCCTGCCCGCCGGGTCGTCGCTGGAGAAATCCACGGCCAGGGCGAGGGCCGTGGTCGAGCTGCTGGACCTGTCGGCCGGGGGTACGGTGCTGGTGGTCGGCGTCGTCAACTCCCTGCTGGAGGCGCTGCGTTCGCGGGGGATCGGATACGTCCCGTGCGACCTCAAGGGCGGGGTGACGGAGTGGGGCGAGCCGGTCGTCGCCGACGCGCTCGCCGCGGCCGGTGACTGTGACGCGCTGCTGGTCTCCGGGATGACCCTGGGCAACGGCACCTTCGAGGCGCTGCGCGAGCACGCGCTGCGGCACGACAAGCAGCTGGTGATGTTCGCGCAGACCGGCAGCGCGATCCTGCCCCGCTTCCTGGGGCACGGCGTGAGCGCGGTGTGCGCGGAGCCGTACCCCTTCTTCTGGTTGGACGGCGGACCCGGGGTCGTCCACCGGTACCGGTCGTCCGGGGCCGTGGATCGGCACGGTTCTTCCGGGGTCGTTCGTCAGTACGGATCCTCCGGGGGTGTGCGATGACCGCCACCGTCCTACGCCCCACCGCACGCCCGGAGTTGCTCGCCCTGCTCGGCCGTACCCCGGTCGTCCGGGTCACCACCGACCTGCCGCACGCCCATCCCGGTTTCTGGGCCAAGCTCGAAGGGCTCGCGGCGGGCGGTATGAAGGCGCGGGCCGCCGTGTCGATGCTGCTCGGTGCGCGCGAGCGAGGTGAGCTGCGGCCCGGCGCCCCGGTGGTGGAGTCCACCTCCGGCACGCTCGGCATCGGGCTCGCCTTCGCCGGGCAGGCGCTCGGCCACCCCGTCGTGCTCGTCGGCGACAGCGAACTGGAGCCGTCCATGCGGCAGTTGCTGCGCGCACACGGCGTACGGCTGGAGCTCGTCGACCGTCCGGCACCCCAGGGCGGCTGGCAGGCGGCCCGCCTCGGCCGGCTGCGCGAACTGCTCGCCGAACTGCCTGGCGCCTACTGGCCCGACCAGTACAACAACCCCGACAACACGGCCGGTTACGCCTCCCTCGCTGCCGAACTCGGCGCCCAGCTGGACCACTTGGACATTCTGGTGTGCAGCGTCGGCACCGGCGGCCACAGCGCCGGCATCATCGGCCCACTGCGTCGACACTGGCCCGCGCTCCGGCTCATCGGCGTCGACGCCACCGGCTCCACGATCTTCGGTCAGCCCGCCCGCCCCCGCCTGATGCGCGGCCTCGGCAGCAGCATCCACCCGCGCAACGTCGCCTACGACGCCTTCGACGAGGTCCACTGGATCGGCCCCGCCGAGGCCATGGACAGCTGCCGACGGCTCGCCCGGGGCAGCTTCGTCAGCGGCGGCTGGAGCACGGGCGCCGTCGCGCGGGTCGCCGCCTGGGCGGCCTGTGTGCACCCGGGGGCGGTCGTGGCCACCGTGTTCCCCGACGGGCCGCACCGCTACCTCGGCACCGTCTACGACGACGACTTCCTCACCGCCCACGGCCTCGACCTCGCCGGCGCCGCCACCCGGCCCGTGGAGATACCGCATCCGTATGCCGCCGAGGCGAGCGGGTGGGTGCGGTGCGCACGGGTCGCCGATCCGCTCTCTCCCGGAAGGACACAGTGAAGGCCTACCTGCGCACCGTACGCCTCGAACTCGCCGAGCCGCTGCGCATCTCCCGCTCCACCATGGCCGCCCGCGACGCCGTGTGGCTGGGCGTCGAGCACGACGGGGTGACCGGATACGGCGAGGCCGTCAGCAGCGTGTACTACGGGCTGGACGCCGACACGCTCGTACGGCTGATCTCGGCGGTCGGTCTGGAACGGTTCGCCGATCCCGAGAGCGCCCTTCGGGCTCTGCAGGACGGGGAGTTGGCGTCGGCCGCCACCGTGCCCCCCGCCGTCACCGCCGCCGTCGAGTCCGCGCTCCTCGACCTCGTCGGCAAGCGTGCGGGCGCCCCCGTGCACCGCCTCCTCGGCGCCTCGGTCCCTCCGGTGGCGGCCACCGCGCGCACCATCGGCATCACCTCGCTCGCCCACGCGGCCGCCGAGGCCCGCCGCCTGGCCGCGAGCGGCTTCGAGGTCGTCAAGGTCAAGGTGGGTGCCCCCGACTCCGAGGAGGACATCGAACGCGTACGGGTCATCCGTGACGCGGCTCCCCAGGCCCGGTTGCTCCTCGACCCCAACGGCGCCTGGAGCGTGGCACAGGCCACCGCCCTGCTGCCCCGTTTCGCCGACCTCGGCGTCGAGGCCGTCGAGCAGCCCCTCGCGCCCGGCGACCCGGACGCGCTGGGAGCCCTCGCCGAGAAGTCGCCGCTGCCCGTCATCGCCGACGAGGACGCCGTGTCACCGGCCGACGCGCGGCGCCTGGCGGGTCGGGTCCACGGCGTCAACGTCAAGCTCGCCAAGTGCGGCGGCGTCCACGCGGCCCTGCGTATCGCCGAGTCGATCGAGGGCAGCGGGACCGAGCTGATGCTCGGCTGCCTCACCGCCAGCACCCTCGGACTCGCGCCCGCCGTCCACCTGGCCGACCGCGCCCGCTGGACCGACCTCGACGGACATCTGCTGCTCGCCCACGACCCGTGGGGCGGCATCGGCGGCACCGACGGCTTCGTACGGGCAAGTTCACGCCCCGGACTGGGAGTCGAGGAGGTGGCGGCATATGAAGACGTGGCGTGAGATGCGCGGCTTCCCGGTCGCCGTCCAGCTCCTGCTGGTCAACCAGCTCGGCGTCAACACCGGCTTCTACCTCCTCATCCCGTATCTCGCCACCCACCTCGGCGAGAACCTGGGTATGTCGGCGGCGGTCGTCGGGATCGTCCTCGGTGTGCGCAACCTCAGCCAGCAGGGCCTGTTCATCATCGGCGGCTCGGCATCGGACCGGCTGGGGGCGCGGGGCGTCATCATCGCCGGGTGCGCCCTGCGGACCGTCGGGTTCGCGCTGTTCGCGCTCGGCGACGGGCTGGCGGTGCTGCTCGCCGCGTCCGTGCTCAGCGGGCTCGCGGGGGCGTTGTTCAACCCGGCCGTGCGGGCGTATCTCGCGCAGGAGGCGGGGGAGCGGAAGGCGGAGGCGTTCGCGCTGTTCAACGTCTTCGCGACAACGGGCGCTCTGATCGGGCCGCTGCTGGGCAGCGCCCTGCTCCTCGTCGACTTCCGTACCTCCGCGCTGACGGCCGCCGGGATCTTCGCGGTGCTCACCGTGGCGCAGGCCCTCGTCCTGCCCGCGCGGAAGGTCGAGCCGAGCGGCACCGGTGTGCTCGGGGACTGGCGTGAGGTGCTCGGCAACCGGGCCTTCCTGGCGTTCGCGCTCGCCATGGTCGGCATGTTCACCCTGGAGAACCAGCTGTACCTGCTGCTGCCCGACGGGGCCCGCGCGGCCACCGGCTGGGACGGTGCGGCGGGCATCGTCTTCCTCGTCGGTACGGTGGCCAATCTGGCGCTTCAGCTGAGAATCACCAGGCGCCTGAAGTCCCGTGGCGACAGGGCGCGTTGGATCGCCCTCGGCCTCGCGGTGATGGGGCTGGCCTTCCTGCCGCCGGCCCTGGTGGCGGGCGCGCAGTCTCCCGGCTGGCTGGACGCCGGGCCCGTGCTGCTCGGCGCGCTGCTGCTCTACCTCGGCGTCATGGTCGCCTCGCCGTTCGTGATGGAGCTGATCCCGCGCTTCGGGCGACCCGAGCTGACCGGCACCTACTTCGGGATCTTCTACGTCGTCTCCGGAATCGCCGCGGCCGTGGGCAACACGGTCGTCGGGTGGGCCATGGACGCGGGGGAGAGCGGGGGCCATGCGTGGCTTCCGTGGGTGTGCTGTGCCGTGTTCGGGCTGGCGTCGGCGGGCGGTGTGGCCTTGCTGCACCGGCGCGGGGCGCTGCCCGCGGATCCGGCACCGGCCGCTCCCGCGAAGGCCGAACAGAGGAGCTCGGCGTGAGGGCGGTGCGCGCAGGAGACGAGGCGGAGCGGCGCACGGTCGGCGAGTGGCCGGGCGGCGGCCGCAACCTCCTCACCGACAACCCCGCCCTCTACGAGGCTCGCTTCCCCGACCCGGACCGGCTCGCCGGACGCTGGGCCGAGGACTGCCTGCGCCGCCACCACGCCGGGCCGCGCGTCCTCGACATGGGCTGCGGCACCGGTCGCGACGCCGCGCACCTGCACTCCGCCGGCCGTACGGTGACCGGCGCCGACCTCTCCGAGGAGATGCTGGCGCACGCCCGTGCCGAGCACCCGGGCCCGGCGTACGTCCGGGCCGACCTGCACGGCTTCGACCTGGGGCGGGCCGCCTTCGACGCGGTCGTCTGCCTGGACAGCTCCCTGCTGTACTGCCACACCAACGACCAGCTCGACGGCTTCCTCGCGTCCTGCCGCCGTGCCCTCGCACCCGGTGGGCTGCTGGTCGCGGAGATGCGCAACGGGGCGTACTTCCTGGGCCGTACGGACCTCCTCGACACCCCGTCCGTCAACCCCTTCACCTGGCAGGGCACCGCCTACCGGTCCACCACCACCCTGACCGTCGACCGCACCGCCCAACTCCTGCGCCGTACCCGCGTATGGACGGCCGCCGACGGCGTAGGCGGCATCGACGGTTCACCGCCCGTCGAACAGCGCTCCGCCTGGCGGCTGCTGTTCCCGCACGAGCTGCGGCACTTCCTCGCCGCGCACGGCTTCGAGGTGCTCGAACTGCACGACGGCCCCGGACCACGTACCGAACCTCCTTGGCGGCAGGGCGAGTTGCCCGGCGCCACCACCGACGCGGACCGACTGCACGTCGTCGCGCGCCGGCACACCATCTGACCCGAAGTACGAGTAAGGACCAGTCATGTACGACGTACGTTTCCCCGGCCTGCGCCGCCGCGGCTTCCTCGCCGCCACCACGGGCGCCGCCGCCCTCGCCCTCGTCGGCTGCGGAGGCGGCACCGACGACAAGACGGCCGGCGCCTCCGGCACCCCGAAGCGCGGCGGACGGCTGCGCGCGGCGTTCGCCGGCGGCGGTGCGAGCGAGACCCTCGATCCGCACCTGGCCAACCTCTTCGCCGACGTGGCCCGCGCCAAGGCTCTCTTCGACAAGCTCGCCGACTACGGCGCCGACCTCGGAGCCCAGCCCCGCCTCGCCGAGAAGTGGGAGTCCAACAAGGCCTTGGACCGCTGGCAGGTGACGCTGCGTCAGGCCACCTTCCATGACGGAAAGCCGGTCACCGCCAAGGACGTCCTCTACAGCTACCGCCGTATCGCCGACCCCAAGCAGGCGTTCCGCGCCAAGGCGTCCCTGGAGCCCATCGACCTCGACGCCAGCCGCGCCACCGGCGAGCGGAGCATCGAGTTCGTGCTGAAGCGGCCGACCGCCGAATTCCCCAACATTCTGGCCGCGTTCGGCGCGTACATCGTCCCGGAGAACGCCACCGAGTTCGACGCCGAGCCGATCGGCTCCGGCCCCTTCCGGTTCGTGTCCTTCGCGCCGGGCCGCTCCGCCGTCTTCCGCCGCTACGACGACCACTGGGACGGCGCCCCGCTCCTCGACGAGATCGAGTTCGTCGTCGCCAACGAGGAGTCCGCCCGCGTCAACGCCCTCCTCGGCGGCCAGGTCGAGTACGCGCACGAGCTCAACCCGACCACCGCCCGCGCGCACGAGGGCAAGGGCCAGATCGAGATCGTGCGGCTGCGCAACAGCGCCATGCAGGCGTTCTGCATGAAGACCGACCGGGCGCCCTTCGACGACAAGCGGGTCCGCGAGGCCTTCTTCCTCATCGCCGACCGCCAGGAACTCGTCGACGGCGCGCTGTCCGGCGCGGGCGAGGTCGGCAACGACCTGTTCGGCAAGGGCTACGAGTACTACGCCGCCGACCTGCCGCAGCGCGAGCAGGACCTCGACAAGGCCCGCGCCCTGCTCAAGCAGGCCGGCGCCGAGAAGCTCAAGGTCACCCTGGACACCTCGGCCGTCGCTGCCGGGTTCACCGAGGCCGCCGGCATCTTCCGCGACCAGGCCACCAAGGCCGGCGTCACGATCGACGTCAAGATGGGCAGCAAGGACTCCTACTGGAGCGACATCCTCGACAACGGCACCCTGTCCTGCTACCGCTCCGGCGCCATGCCCATCGAGGCCCACATCTCGCAGCGGCTGCTCACCGACTCCACCACCAACGCCACCAAGTGGCGGCACAAGGACTTCGACGCCCTGTACGAGCAGGCCCAGTCCACCCGCGACAAGACAGAACGGGCCGCCGTCTACGAGCGCATGCAGCGCCGCCTGTACACCGAGGGCGGCTTCCTCATCTGGGGCTTCGCGGACTGGATCATCGGTACCGCCCGCACGGTGAAGGGAGTGGAGACGAAGGCCCCCGCCAACACCCTGGACTGGGCCCGCTTCGACAAGGTGTGGCTGGCGTGAAGCGCGCCCCAACGGGGCGCGGGGCTGCATCGATATGCGGCTCCGCCGCGGGGCGCGACCAGCCACCATGGCGCCGCACTCGACAACCGGCATTCCGCGGCACATCCTTCGTCGCCAGGCGCCTGCTACTCGGCGCAGCCCAAACCGTGGCCGTCGTGCTGCTGGTCTTCGCGCTCACCGAGGCGCTGCCGGGCGACGCGGCGGTGGCCCTCGCGGGCGACCAGCCGGACCCGGCGCGCATCGCCGCGATCCGCGAGGCGATGCACCTGGACCGCCCGGCGTACGAGCGGCTGGCCGACTGGGCGACCGGCCTGCTGCACGGCGACTTCGGCACCTCCCTGACCTCCGGCCGCCCGGTCACCCAGTACATCGCCGACGGCTTCGGCCCGACCCTGCTGCTCGCCTCACTCACCCTCGCCCTTCTGATCCCGATCGGCTTCGGCCTCGGCGTGCTCGCCGCCCGCCACGAGGGGCGGCTCGTCGACCGGCTGGTCAGCTCGGTGACGCTGGCCGTGTACGCGGTCCCCGAGTTCGCCCTCGGGGTGCTGCTGGTGACGGTCCTCGCCATCAAGCTGGCGTGGCTGCCGCCGACCGCCCTCGGCTACGGCACCGACCTGCTCGCCCATCCGGCGGCACTGGTCCTGCCGGTGCTGGTCCTGCTGTCCCGCCCGGTGTGCTCCCTGTCCCGCCTGGTGCGGGCCGGCATGGTCGACGCCCTCGCCTCTCCCTACGCGGCCCACGCCCGCCGCTACGGCGTCCCCGGCGCCCGGGTCCGCTACGCCCACGCCCTGCCGAACGCCCTCGCCCCGGCCGTGCAGCAACTCGCCCGCACTGTCGACTGGTTGCTGTGCGGTGTGATCGTCGTGGAGGCCCTCTTCGTGATCCCGGGCCTCGGCACGGTCCTCCTCAACGCCGTGGCCGAACGTGACGTACCGGTGGTGCAGGGGCTGGCCGTGGTGTTCGGGGTGCTGACGGTCGTACTCAACCTCGGTGCCGACCTGGTGGCCCACAGGCTCACTCCCCGCGCGGAGGTGGCCGCATGACCACGCATCGCCGTTTCGCGCTCGGCCTCGGCGTCATCGCCGTCCCCCTCTTCCTCGCCCTCCTCGGACCGCTGTTCACCGGAGAACCCGGCCCCCGCGCCACCTCCTTCACCCTCGGCGGCGACCACTGGCTCGGCACCGACTTCGTGGGCCGCGACGTCTGGCAACAGGTCCTGCTGGGCGGCCGTACGGTCGTCGTCACCGCCCTGGCCGCCACCGCGCTCGCCTATCTCGTCGCCGTCCCGGTCGCGCTCGTCAGCGCGCTCACCCGCCTGCGGTGGCTGGAAGAGCTGCTGATGCGACCGCTGGACGTGCTGCTCGCCGTGCCGTCGCTGCTGCTGATCCTGCTGGTGGCCTCCGTGCTCTCGCCGGGCGCCGCCGGGCTGGCGCTGCTCGTGGCGCTGGTGAACGTGCCCGACGCGGCCCGTATCGTGCGGGCGGCCGCGGGTGAGGCCGCCGCACGCCCTGCCGTCGAGGCACTGCGCATGCAGGGGGAGAGCTGGTGGCGAATCGCCGTCGGCTATGTCGGCCGGTCAACGATGCGCACCCTCGCCGCCGACGCCGGCATCCGGCTGACCGGCGTGCTGTACCTGGTGTCGACGGCCGCGTTCCTCGGGGTCGGCGTCGCGCCGGACGCCGCCGACTGGGCGGTCATGGTCGACCGCAACCGCACCGGCCTGTTCGTGCAGCCGTGGGCCGTGGTGGTGCCCGCGCTGCTGATCGTGGCGCTGACGATGGGCACCAACCTGCTCTTCGACGCCGCGCTGGAGAAGAAGGGACGCCGGTGAGCCGAACAACGGATGCTGCCGTCGCCGAGATCCGCGACCTGCGCGTCGAGATCGACGGACGGGCGATCGTCGACGGAGTCGACGTCAGGGTGCTCCCCGGGAAGGTGACCGCCCTGGTCGGCGCCTCCGGCAGCGGGAAGACCACCACCGGTCTCGCCCTGCTGGGCGAGTACCCGCCCGGCGCCCGCGTCACCGGCGAGATACGGCGGACCGGCGACGGCCCGGTGGGTTACGACGGCCCGGTCGGCTACGTCCCCCAGCACCCCGCCGCCGTCCTCAACCCGGCCCGCCGCGTCAGCGCCCTCCTCGACGACATCGCCCGCCCCCACGTCCGCCACCTGCCCCGCGCCGAACGCCGAACGGCGGCCCGCGCACTGGTCCTGCGGGCCCTGTCCGACGCCCAACTCCCCGATGCGGAAGCCCTGTTGCGCCGCTATCCGCACCAGCTCTCCGGCGGCCAGCAGCAACGCGTCGTCCTCGCCCAGGCCCTGTTGCTCGGCGCCCGCGTCATCGTCGCCGACGAACCCACCACCGGCCAGGACGCGTTGACCAAGAGCCGGGTCGTCGAGCAGCTCGCGGCGGTGGCGGCACGCGGCATTGCGATCGTGCTGCTCAGCCACGACCTGGACGTCGTACGCGCCCTCGCGGACGAGGTCCTCGTCATGCGCGCGGGCCGGGTCGTCGAGTCGGGCCCGGTGGAGCGGCTGTGGTCGGCGCCGCGGCACGAGTGGACGCGCCGACTGCTCGACGAGCAGCGCGCAGTCCAGCGGGGCGGTGTGGAGGCGGAAGCGCAGTCGGGTCAACCCGTCCTGGAAGTACGGGACTTGATCGCAGTGCACAACCGCCGCACCACCGTCCTGCGCGCCCCGCACCTCGCACTCCACCCCGGCGAATGCCTGGCGGTGGTCGGCCGCTCGGGCAGTGGCAAGACCACGCTCGCCCGCTGCCTCGCGGGCCTGCACCGCGACCACGAGGGCGAGATCCTGCTCGACGGTGCCCCGCTCCCGCGCAGCCTGCGCCACCGCAGCCGCGCCCAACTCGCCGCCGTGCAGTACGTGTTCCAGGACGCCCGCGCCGCCTTCGACGAGCACCGACCCGTCCTGCACCAGGTGGCCCGTACCGCGATGCGGCTGCGCGGTGCCGATGAACGGGCGGCGACGGACGAGGCGTCGGCCACCCTGAACCGCCTCGGCCTGCCGGCGGATCTGGCCCACCGCCGCCCCGGCGAGCTCTCCGGCGGCGAACTCCAGCGCGCCGCCCTCGCCCGTGCCCTGCTGGCCCGCCCCAGGGTGCTGATCTGCGACGAGGTCACGTCAGGCCTGGACACGGTCACCCGGCGGGGCATCCTCGACGTCCTCGCGGGTCTGGTCGGGGACGGCGAGGACCTGTCCCTGGTCCTCATCACCCACGACCTCGACACCGCACGCCTGGCGCACCGCATCGCCGTACTGGACGCGGGCGAGCTGGTCGAACAGGGCCCGGCGCAGCGGATCCTGACGGCGCCCAGGCATCCGTTCACGATCTCCCTGATGGAGACGACGGAGCGCCTGGAGGCGGGGGCCCGGACATGAGCCGACCTCCGGGCACATTCGCCGAGGAGACGGGAAAGCCTCGGCGCGTGCCCGGAGGTCGGCGGCACTGGGGCACGGCGCGCTCTCTGCTACGACCTGGTAGGCAGGCGTCGGCGGCGCGGGCGGGCGGTGGCCTGGGCGAGCAGAAGGTGGAACTGGCGCACCGCCTCTCCCGGGTGTGTGGCCGGGGTGGCGAAGGGCAGGCGGGCGTCGTGGTGCGTGTCCGGTGTCTCGATGCGCAGCACCAGGCCGTGCCGGTCGAGCCGCAGCGGCCGTACCTCGGTCGCGCCGAGCTGGAGCCGGGGCGGGAGCAGCCGGGCGAGCGGGGCCACCGTGTCGGTGTGGGTGGCGTCCAGCCGGGCCAGCATCTCCGCCTCGTGGGTGGCCAGCGGGTCGGGGGAGGCCAGGGTCAGTTCGTCGAGGCCGATGACGGTCGCCCCGTCGTCCTCGGTGAGCACGGCCCGGGCCGTGTTGAACACCAGGGTCTTGGGGCCGAGCGCGGTGAGCCAGCCGCCCAGCGTCAGCCGGGCGCGCACCCGCTCGCGTACGGCGACGGGGGCGATGTCGGTGAACTCCACGAGGGCGGCCAGATCGCCGTGCGGTGCCACCGCCAACTCGGCGGCCAGATGGCCGTCCGGCGGGTTGTGCAGAAGCAGTCGCGCGGCGGCGTCGACGGTGTGCAGGCCGATCAGTTCGATGCGCCGGCCGTGCGTGGTGACGGTCAGCGAGCCGGCCGCCGCCAGCACCGAGCGGGCACGCTCGGCGGGCGTCGGCTCAGGGCAGGTGGCAGCAGACATGAGGGCCTTTCGAACCTGTGGGAGGAACCGGGGGCTTCTAGTTAGGTAAGCCTAACCTACCTTCCCGTTCTGTGGTCACCAACCCGTCAGCAGCCGGTGATTGACGAGCAACGCGAGCACCGCCTGCACCGCGACCCGGCCACGGCCATTCCCGAGGAGGCCTGCCCCGCCATCGTGCGGGGCATCGTGGAGGCGCACGACGGGCGGGCCACGGTACGCAACGTCCCCGGCGGCTGCCGCTTCGAGGTGGTGCTGCCCGCTGCCGCTTCCTGATGCGGGCAGCACCACCGGTCCGAGGCAGACTACGCCTCCCGCATCCCGGCCTCCGCGAACTCGCGCATTCCCTCCGCGAATCCGACCTCCGCCTTCCGGCGCCAGTGGGGCGGCGTGTGTCAGCCGGTGGCGCGAGTCTCCCTTGCCCGGTCCAGGGCCAACGGGATCGTGACCGTGAACACCGTCGCCCCCGGCTCGCTGGTCAGGTCTATGCGGCCGCAGTGCGCGTGGATGAGGGACTGGGCCACCGCCAGGCCCAGGCCGCTGCCGCCCCGGTCGCGGCTGCGGGCCTTGTCGACGCGGTAGAAGCGGTCGAAGACGCGTTCCCGGTCGGCGGGCGGGATGCCGGGGCCGGCGTCGGCGATCCGGACCTGGGCCGCGCCGTTCGCGACCGAGACCGCCACGGAGACCGGGGTGCCGGACGGGGTGTGCATCGCCGCGTTGGTGAGGAGGTTGTCCAGGACCTGGCGGACCCGCTGGGGGTCCAGGCGGAGCTTGAGGGAACCCGGGCCGGGGGCCACCGTCAGCGGATGGTCGGCGTGGGTGACCCGGAACGCATCCGCCGCCTGCGCGACCAGCTCCACCAGATCCGCCTCCTGCGGGCGCAGCGGTGTCTCGACCTCCGCGGCGTCCAGGCGGGCGAGCAGCAGCAGGTCGTCGAGGAGGAAGCCCATGCGGGCGGCCTCGGCGCGCAGGCGGGCCAGGTGCTTGTCCCGCTCCTCGGGGGCGTTGGCGGCCGCGTACTGGAAGAGGTCGGCGTAGCCCCGCACCGACATCAGCGGGGTGCGCAGCTCGTGCGAGGCGTCCGCCACGAAGCGGCGCAGGCGCTGTTCCGCCTCCGCCCGTACCGCGAGGGAGTCGTCGATGTGCTCCAGCATCGTGTTGAACGCGGTGCGCAGCTCCTCCACCTCGGGGCCGCCGCTGCGCCCGTCGTGCCGCACCGTCAGCCGCGCCGAGTCCGTCAGGTCGTGCGAGGTGATGCCGCGGGCGGTGTGCGCCATGTCGCTCAGCGGCTTCAGGCCGCGCCGCAGCATCCCCCGCCCGACCACCACGAGGGCCAGCAGCGCCAGTCCGAAGGTGACCACCTGGATGGTGATCAGCTGACCGACGGTGTCCTCGATGTCGTCCATGGGCGCCGCGCTGACCAGCACCACACCGGGCTCGACCTCGCAGGCGCGCAACCGGTACTCGCCCTTGCCCCGCAGGTGCTCGGTGCGCAGGACCTCCGTGTCCGCGGCGGCCTGCGCCCGCGCCACGGCCGTGAAGTCGTCGACGTCCTTCGGCAGGTCGGCGGGGTCCTCGGGCTTGCGCAGCTCGGGCGTGCCGTCCGCCACGTCGTACACGGCGTAGAACCAGCTGTAGTACTTCTTGCCCGAGAGCGTGCCGTAGTCCGCGATGCTCTTGGACTGGGCGATCTGGCCCTGCGCGAGCTGGGTGTCCAGCTGGGCCGACAGATAGTCCCGCATGTACGTCGTCAGAGCCGTGCCGACGACGCCGAACACGACCAGGGACAGCGCCCCGAGCCCCAGCGCCAGCCGAGTGCCGAGCCGCATCCCGCGGTACGCCCGCAGCAGCCGCCCGATCACTCGGCCGCCTGCCGGATCACGTACCCGAAGCCCCGCACGGTGTGGATCAGCGGCGCGCCGGCGTCGTCGAGCTTGCGGCGCAGTCGACTGACGACCAGCTCGACGACGTTCGAGCGGCCGCCGAAGCCGTACTCCCACACATGGTCGAGGATCTGCGCCTTGGTCAGCACGGTCGGTGACTTGCGCATCAGATAGCGCAGCACCTCGTACTCGGTCGGCGTGAGCGTGAGCAGCTTGTCGCCGCGGCGCACCTCGCGGGTGTCCTCGTCCATCATCAGGTCGGCCACCCGAAGGACGGAACGCTGGAAGCCGGGCCCGGCGCTGCGCCGCAGCACGGTCCGCAGCCGGGCCATCAGCTCCTCCACCGCGAACGGTTTGACCAGGTAGTCGTCACCGCCCCGGGTCAGCCCGGCCACCCGGTCGGCGACCCCGTCGCGGGCGGTCAGGAACACCACGGGCACCATCGTCCCGGCGCTGCGCAGCCGGTCCAGGACGCCGAAGCCGTCCAGGTCGGGCAGCATCAGATCCAGCACCACGATGTCCGGATGGAACTCGGCGGCCCGCCGCAGCGCCTCCTCACCGGAGTTCGCGGTCATCGCCTCCCAGCCCTCGTACCGGGCGACCGTCGCCACGAGGTCGGCGATGGGCGGGTCGTCGTCCACGACGAGAAGGCGTACTTTCTCCACCCGTTCATAGTGCGGCACCGAGCACCGGTCCTCGGGGGCGGGTGCGGCGCCGCGACCACATCGATAACCAGTTGAAAGAAGTACGACAGCTTTTCGACAGCTGCGGCCGGACAAGCTCGGTATCCACAGACGAGATCAAGGAGCTGTCGCCCGTGACGACCGTCCAATCGCCCCCTGCGCCCCCCACGGCGATACGCCCCAGGGTGGTCGCCCGCACGGGCCTGTACGCCCTGCTGGCCGCGAACGTGGCCGTGGTGCTCTACTTCTTCTTCGCCGCCGGCTTCGCCTCGAACACGCTCATCGTGCTCGGCCGCCTCGCCGGCCTGGTCGGCGCCCTGCTCATGGCCTTCCAGCTGCTGCTGGTGGCCCGACTGCCCTGGCTGGACCGCCGGATCGGCATGGACCGGCTGACCTCCTGGCATCGCTGGACCGGCTTCAGCGTCCTGTGGGCCCTCCTCGCGCACGCCGTTTTCATCACCTTCGGCTACGCCGAGTCGTCCTCCCTGGACCCGGTGAACCAGCTGATCGACCTCGCCGAAACGGTCGAGGGCGTGCTGCGCGCCGTCGTCGCGCTGGGGATCATCATCGTGATCGGCGTCGTCTCGGCCCGGTTCGCGCGACGCAGGCTGGCGTACGAGACGTGGCACTTCATCCACCTGTACACCTACGTCGCGGTGGTCCTGGCCTTCACGCACCAGGTCGCGGTCGGTACGTCCTTCACCTCCTCCTCCGCCGCCACGGCGTACTGGTACGCGGTGTGGGGCGTCGCCCTCGCCTCGGTGTTCGTGGGCCGGCTGGTCCTGCCGCTGTGGCGGAACTGGCGCCACCAGCTGCGTGTCTCCGCGGTCGTCGCCGAGTCCGACAACGTCGTCTCGGTCTACGTCACCGGCCGCGACCTGGACAAGCTGCCCGCGCGGGCCGGCCAGTTCTTCCTGTGGCGGTTCCTGACGAAGGACCGCTGGTGGCAGGCCAACCCGTTCTCCCTGTCGGCCGCGCCCGACGGCAACCAGCTGCGGCTCACCGCCAAGGCGGCCGGTGCCGGCTCGGCGGGCCTGAGGCACATCAAGGTCGGCACGCGCGTCTTCGCCGAGGGCCCCTACGGCGCCTTCACCACGATGCACCGCACCCGGCCGGAGGCCGTGCTCATCGCCGGCGGCGTCGGCGTCACCCCCATCCGGGCGCTGCTGGAGGAGCTGCACGGCCACGCAGTCGTGCTCTACCGGGTCGCCACGGACCGGGACGCGGTCCTGTACGGCGAGCTGGTGGAGCTCGCCCACGCCAAGGGCGCCGAGCTGCACCTGCTGACCGGCCCGGTCGTCCCCGACAAGCTGGCCCCCGCCGAGCTGGCGCGCCTCGTTCCGGACATCACCGACCGCGACGTCTTCCTCTGCGGCCCGCCGCCCATGATGAACGCGGTGATCGGCAGCCTGCGCGAGCTGGGCGTGCCCAAGCAGCAGGTCCACTTCGAGCGTTTCAGCCTGGCCGGCTGAGAAGGACGGGAAAGACATCGTGAAGCGAGCAATACCTGTCCTGGTCCTGAGCGTCGCGGGCCTGGTCCCGGTCTGGCTCTACGAGCCGTCCCTCGGCACCGCCTCCACGGAAGCCGCCACACCGGCCTCGACGCCCTCGGCGTCGTCCTCCGCCGCGTCGGGTTCGGGTTCCGGCAGCACGGTCGTCAAGGGCTCGACCGTGCAGACCGACAAGGGCCCCGTGCAGGTCCAGGTGACCTTCCAGGGCTCCAAGATCACGGCTGTGAAGATGCTCCAGCAGCCGAACCATCCGCAGACGACGGCGGCGGTGCCGAAGCTGATCGCGGAGACGCTTCAGGCGCAGAGCTCGGACATCGACACGGTGTCGGGCGCCACGATCACCAGCGACGGCTACAAGGAGTCGCTGCAGGCCGCCATCGACGCGAACGCGGAGTCGGCGTCGTCCTCCGCAGCCGCGCAGTCGCAGACGGTCGACGGCTCGACGGTGAACACCGACAAGGGCCCGGTGCAGGTCCAGGTGACCTTCGAGGGCGACAAGATCGCGTCGGTGAAGATGCTCCAGCAGCCGAACCACCCGCAGACGACGGCGGCGGTGCCGAAGCTGATCGCGGAGACGCTTCAGGCACAGAGCGCGGACATCGACACGGTTTCCGGTGCCACGATCACCAGTGACGGCTACAAGGAGTCGTTGCAGGCCGCGATCGACGCGAAGGGCTGATCATGCACCGAGTCGAACACGTCATGGGGTTCCCGGTCTCGCTGCGGATCGACGACGAGCGCTTCGATGAACGAGGTGCGGAGACCGCCGACGCCGTGTTCGCCTGGCTGCGCGAGGTCGACGCCCGGTTCAGCCCCTTCAAGGCCGACAGCGAGGTGTCCCGGCTGGACCGGGACGAGATCGCACGAAGTGACGTCAGCGCGGACCTCGACGAGGTGCTGGGCCTGTGCGAGGAGTACCGACTCGCCACCGGCGGCGCCTTCGACGTACGGCTGCCGGGGCGCGGGCTGGATCCGTGCGCGGTGGTGAAGGGCTGGTCCGTGCAGCGGGCCGCCGAGCTGCTGAAGGCGGCGGGAGCGCAGCGCTTCGTCCTCAACGCCGGTGGTGACGTGGTCGCCTCCGGCGGGCCCTGGCGGGTGGGGGTACGCCACCCCGAGCACGCCGACAAGGTGTGCACGGTGGCCGAGCTCACCGACGGGGCGATCGCCACGTCCGCCCGCTACGAGCGCGGCGACCACATCATCGACGGCCGCACCGGGCGTCCGGCGACCGGGCTGCTCTCCCTCAGCGTCGTGGCGTCCTCCCTGACCGTGGCGGACACGGTGGCCACGGCGGCCTTCGCCATGGGCGCGGACGGCGTCGAGTGGGCCGCCTCGCGGGAGGGCTGCGAGGTGTTCGCGGTGGACGCCGAGCGGCGGGTCTTGCGCACGCAAGGGTTCCCCGTGGCCGGGGTGGAGACGCGGGCGGCGTAAAGCGGAGTGCACGAATGACGCCCCCGGCATCGAGCATGCCGGGGGCGTCGCACGTAAGGCCGGTGGTTCAGCCGACGTCGGAGGCGTCCAGGCGGTACAGCCCGCTGTAGTCGCTCACCGCAGTGCCGTTCTTCTTGACCCAGGTCGAGATCTCGGAGTTCGTGCTGCCCTGACCGCTGTCGCTGATCACGATGTAGTGCAACTTGCCCGCCTTCACCAGGCTCTTGAGCTTGGCCAGGGTCATCGCCTCGTCGCTGCCGGACCAGCCGCCCATGGAGATCACCGGCTCACCGGACTCCAGGATGATCGAGGAGGCCGTCTGGTCGGTGGCCACCGCGACCAGCCAGGTGGCGCCGTCCTGGTTCTTCTTCAGGTACGTGATCATCTCGGAGGTGACCTGAGTGCCGCCGCCCATGCCGCCACCCTTGCCGGAGGAGTTGGTGCTGGAGGAGCTGCTGCCGGACGGGGCGTTGCCCGACGGAGGCTGACCCGTGGACTGCCCGGTGGAACCGGAGCCACCGGTGCCGCTCGGCCGCTGGCCGCCTCCCATGCCGCCGCCACCGTCCATGCCGCCGCCGGTGTTCGGCCCGGCCGTCGGGTTGGTGCCGTTGGTGTTCGCGGTCGTCGCCGCCGACACCGAGTACGCGGCGGGACCGGCCAGCAGTGCCACGAGCGCCGCCAGCGACGCGAGCCCGATCAGTCGCCGCCGCTTGGCGAACCGCCCGATCAGCAGCCCGAGTACGGCCACCGCGCCCGCCACGCCGACCACGACCTCGGCGACGGTGTACAGCGTCCCGGAGCCGGAGACCCGCTGGAGCAGCACGACCGCCCACACCGCGCTCGCCGCCACCGCACCCGGCAGCACCCAACCCCACTTCGCCGCCGAACCCTCCACGAACGCCCGGTACAGCAGCACGGCACCGATGCCGGCCAGAGCCGCGATGCCCGGCGCCATGGCGGTGACGTAGTACGGGTGGAAGGTGCCCTCGGCCAGGGCGAACGTCAGGTAGTGCAGCACGAACCAGCCGCCCCACAGCATCAGCGCCGCACGCTTGGCGTCGGTCCGGGGCGCCCGGCCACGCAGCACCAGGCCGCCGATGAGAGCGATCAGCGCGAACGGGATCAGCCAGGAGATCTGGCCGCCCATGATCTCGTTGAACATCCGGTACAGCCCGGCGTCGCCGCCGAAGCTCGCGCCGTTGCCCTGCGAGCCCACCGACGAACTCGCCCCGAAGATACGGCCGAAGCCGTTGTAGCCGATGACGAGGTCCCAGACGGTGTTGTCGGTGGAGCCGCCGATGTACGGACGCGACGAGGCGGGGATCAGATCGACGACCACCATCCACCAGGCGCTGCTCACCACCAGCGCGACCGTGCCGACGGCGAGATTGCGGATCCGCCGGCCCAGGGAGGCGTTCGCGGCCCACAGGTACACCAGGAAGAACACGGGCAGGACGACGTACGCCTGCATCATCTTCGTGTTGAACGCGAAGCCGATCGCGACGCCCGACCACACCAGCGGCATCAGCCGCCCGGTACGCACGGCCTTCAGCAGCGCGGCGGCGCCGAGCAGCATCAGGAAGACCAGGATCGGGTCGGGGTTGGTGTCCCGGGTGATGGCGACGGTGATCGGGGTGAGGGTCAGGGCCAGCGCGGCGATCGTCGCCGCGACGACCCCGAAGTCCCGCTTGACCAGCCGGTACAGCAGTGCCACCGAACCGACGCCCACCGCGACCATCGGCAGCGTCAACTGCCAGGTGCCGTAGCCGAAGACGCGGGCGGACAGGCCCATCACCCACAGCGCGAACGGCGGCTTGTCGACGGTGATGAAGCTACCGGCGTCCAGTGCGCCGAAGAAGAACGCCTTCCAGCTCTTGGTGCCGCTGTAGACGGCCGCGTTGTAGAAAGTGTTGCCGGTGACGGAGGAGAGGTTCCAGGCGTACAGGGCGGTGGCCAGCAGCAGGATCGCCCACAGGGCGGGGCGGGCCCAGCGCGGGTCCTCGGGGGCGCCGGCCGGGGGTTCGGCCCGGTGCCGGGGCCCGTCGTCCTGGACGGGCGCCTCGTTGTGGACCGGCACCATGGTCTCGACCGACCGCCGCCGGACGCCTCCCGCGTTCGTTTCGTTCATGCCGCTGACGATCGAGGCCGCTTCTGGGGGATCGCTGAGGCCGTTCTGAGGGAAGGGTGAGAATCAGCGAACTCACAGGGTGCGCACAGCACAGTGCTGACCGGCGCCGAGGAAACGGCCCCCGAAGGCCCGAAACACAAGAGGTCTAGACTCTGCCGGACGACCCCACACCCGAAGGGTATTCGGCGTTTTGATACGGATAGATTCAGTCACCAAGCGATATCCGGACGGCACGGTGGCGGTCGACCGCCTCTCGCTGGACATCCCCGACCGCGCGATCACCGTCCTCGTCGGACCGTCGGGCTGTGGGAAGACCACCACCCTGCGCATGATCAACCGGATGGTCGAGCCCAGTGAGGGCACCATCCTCCTCGACGGCAAGGACATCCAGCAGCAGCCGGTCAACACGCTGCGCAGGTCCATGGGTTACGTCATCCAGAACGCCGGTCTCTTCCAGCACCGCACGATCCTCGACAACATCGCCACCGTGCCCCGCATGCTCGGCTGGGGCAAGGAGAAGTCCCGGGCCCGGGCGCGGGAGCTGATGGAGCGGGTGGGGCTCGACGGGGCGCTCGCCAAGCGGTACCCGTACCAGCTGTCCGGGGGGCAGCAGCAGCGCGTCGGTGTGGCGCGGGCGCTCGCGGCGGATCCGCCGGTGCTGCTGATGGACGAGCCGTTCTCGGCCGTCGACCCCGTGGTGCGCAAGGGGCTGCAGGACGAACTGCTCCGTATTCAGGGCGAGTTGGGCAAGACCATCGTCTTCGTCACCCACGACATCGACGAGGCCGTCAAGCTCGGCACGATGGTCGCCGTGATGCGTACCGGCGGCCATCTCGCCCAGTTCGCCCCGCCCGCCGAGCTGCTGTCCCACCCCGCCGACGCCTTCGTGGAGGACTTCCTCGGCGCCGACCGCGGCATCCGGCGGCTGTCCTTCTTCCCGTCGGCGGGACTGGAGTTGCTGACCGCCCCGATCGTCGCCGTCGACGCGACCGCCGAGCAGATCACCGCAGCCGGCGCGGGCGACGCCCCTTACCTCCTCGTCACCGACCCGGACGGCAAGCCCCTCGGCTGGAGCGAGCCGCAGGAGCTCACCGCCGGGGAGATCAAGGCCGACCGACTGCTGTCGTACGGGCGCCCGTTCGTGGCCGGCAGCGACTCGCTGCGGGCCGCGCTCGACTGCGCCGTGCTCTCGCCGACCGGATGGGCCGTCGCCGTGGACGCCGAGGGCCGGGCTGCCGGGGTCGTCTCGCAGCAGGTCATCGGCGAGGCCATCCGTGGGGCGCACGCGGAGCGGCGTGCGGACGACACGGCCCAGAAGGTCGCGCCGTGAACGAACTCTTCGACATGCCCAGTTACCTGGAGCACAGCTATCTCGGCCTGGTCGGCCTGCACGTGCGCGAGGCACTGCTCCCGGTGCTGGTCGGGCTGATCGTTGCACTGCCCCTGGCCCAGCTGTGCGTCCGCTTCCGCTGGCTGTACCCGCCGGTGCTGTGGGTGACGACCGTGCTGTACGCCATCCCGTCGCTCGCCTTCTTCGTCATCCTCATCGACTACACCGGCCTGAGCGAGCTCACGGTGATGATCCCGTTGGCCGTATACAGCCTGGTGGTGCTGGTCCCGGCCATCGTGGACGGCGTGCGGTCGGTGCCGCAGGAGACGCTGGCCGCCGCCACCGCCATGGGCTTCGGGCCGGTACGACGCTATGTCCAGGTGCAGTTGCCGATCGCGGCGCCCGCGATCCTCGCCGGGCTGCGGGTGGCGTGCGTGTCGAGCATCTCCCTCGTCAGCGTCGGCATGCTGATCGGCAACGAGGGAGCACTGGGCAACCTGCTCGACAGCGGTATGAGGTTCAACCAGCCACGCCTGGTGTGGCTCTCCGTGGTGAGCACGGCCGTCCTCGCCATCCTCGTGGACGCCCTGCTGATCGTCCTGCGAGTGCTGGTGACGCCCTGGATGCCGCGCGGCACCCGTACGGCCTCGCGCACGGCGGCCGCGAAGGAGGGCGCCCTGTGAACGTACTGAACTTCATCAGCTCCTTCTTCAGCGACAACGCCCACTGGCAGGGCTACGACGGCATCCCGACACGGGTCGGTGAGCACATCGAGTACACGCTGATGGCCCTCGGCATCGCCGCCGCGGTCGGACTGCCGATCGGCCTGCTCACGGGCCACACCGGGCGCGGCGGCAACGCGCTCGGCCTCATCGCCACCTCCGCCCGCGCGCTGCCCAGCTTCGGCCTGATGGTGCTGATGTTCATCCTGCTGGGCCTGGGCATGGCACCCGTCATGATCCCGCTGGTCGTGCTGGCCATCCCGCCCATCCTCGTCACCACCAACGAGGCGATGCGCTCCGTCGACCCCGCGCCGGTGGACGCTGCTCGCGGCATGGGCATGGCCGAGACCGCGGTCCTGTTCCGGGTCGAACTGCCCGTCGCCCTCCCGCTGATCCTCAGCGGCCTGCGCTCGGCGGCCATCCAGATCGTCTCGACGGCCACCATCGCCGCGTACGTCAGCTTTGGCGGTCTCGGCCGCTACATCATCGACGGCCTCTACCAGAGGAACTACGAGAAGGTGGTGGGCGGCGCCACGCTCGTCGCCGCCATGGCGCTGACGACGCTCGCGGTGTTCTGGGCGCTGGGCCGGCTCGCGGTGTCGCCGGGGGTACGCAGGCCGCACTGACGCGCAGGCACCGCTAACGCCCCCGAGCCGGCCGTACGGCGACCGCGTCGACCTCGAACAGCATCCCCGGCAGCGCGAGCGAGGCGACCCCGCTCAGGGTCTGGGCGGGGAGCCGGTCGCCGAAGCGGGCGTGCAGCGCCTTGCCGAGGGCCTCCAGCTTGCCGGGATCGTGGTCGACGATGAACGTGCCGAGGCGGACCACGTGCTCATAGCCGAGGCCGACGCCCTCCAGCGCCGAGCGCAGCCGGTCGAAGGCCAGCTCCACCTGGGCGGCGAAGTCGCCGGGTACGGGCGCGCCGGTGGCGTCGGAGGCGTACTGGCCGCCGATGAAGACGAGTTCGCCGGGCGCCGAGACGGCGTGGCTGTAGCCGAACGGGGTCGGGTCGTGCAGGGCGGGCGGGTTGGTGATGGTGCGCTCGTCGAGGCTCATGGCAGATGCCAACGCCCTTGCGGGGCACGGGCATTCCGCGTCCGCCGTCATCCCTGCGTGCGCGCCAGCGCCAGTTCCAGTACGACGAGCAGGGCGTCCCTGACCGAGCCGCGCTCGCGGGCGTCGAAGACGACGACCGGGACGCCGTCGGTGACGTCGAGCGCCCAGCGGACCTCCTCCAGGGTGTGCTCGACCTTGCCGTCGAAGGCGTTGACGGCGACCGCGAAGGGGATGGCCTTGTGCTCGAAGTAGTCGACGGCGGCGTAGCAGTCGTCGAGGCGGCGGGTGTCGACGATGACCAGCCCGCCGACCGCGCCCTCGACGATGTCGTCCCACATGAACCCGAACCGCTCCTGGCCCGGTGTGCCGAACAGATACAGCTTCAGGGTCGGGTCGATGGTGATGCAGCCGAAGTCCATGGCCACGGTGGTCGTGGTCTTGCGCGGGGTGTGGCTGAGGTCGTCCACGCCCGCCGCGACCTCGGTGATGGCGGCCTCGGTGGTCAGCGGCTCGATCTCCGATATGGAGCCCACGGTGGTGGTCTTGCCCACGCCGAAGCCGCCCGCGATCACCATCTTGACCGGCAGCGGCGGTCGTACGGTGGCCGCCTGCGCGGCTGGCGCGCCTGGGGGTCCCCCCGGCCGGAGGCTGGGGGAGGCCGGTTCAGTCGTCGTCACGGAGTGACCCCTCGTGAGTCGGGGATGGCGCGCAGGCCGTCGATGACCCTGCGCAATACGGATGCGTCGTGGACGATGCCGGAGTCGGGCACGTGCACCGTCAACTGCCCCGCGGTGCGCAGGTCCTCGGCGAGGACCCGCACCACGTTGAGGTGCAGCCGCAGCCGGGCCGCGATCTCCGCGATGGACTGCGGCAGCCGGCATACGGCGACGATGTCGTGCTGCTCGAAGGCGAGCCGGTCGAGCGCGTCGAGCCCCTCGGTGGTGGCCACCACCTGGGTCTCGACGGGCATCGACCGGCCGTCGGCGTGGGCCGCCACCCGGCCGGCGGTGACCAGGAAGGGCCGTACGGCGGGGGCGGGTCCGACCGGGGCCGATCCGCCGGGCTCCGGTCCGCCAGGCTCCGGTCCGTCAGGCTCCGGTCCTTCAAGGTCCGGCGGTGGGATGCCGTCCGCCATGGGCTAGTCCGTCCTCCTCGACCGGGTGCCTCGTGACTCCCGGCTCTCCTCCCGGCCCGGTCAGCGGGTCGACGCGGCGCCGACGCTGTTCTTCAGCTCCAGCACGAGCTGCGGGCTGAGGGCGGACCCGGCGCGGTTGGCGAACACGGTCATCTCGTAGGCGATGTTGCCCAGCTTGGCCTCCTTGTCGGTGACCACGCCGAGCACGGCGCCGCTGCCGATCGCGGAGACCAGGACGTGGCCGCCCTCCAGGTCGATGATGACCTTGTTGAGGCCGCCGAGGCCGTAGTTGCCGGAGGCACCGGCGGCCAGGCTGGTGATGCCGGAGACGATCGCGGCGAGCCGCTCGGAGTCGGCGTGCTCACGCAGTTCGGAGACGGCGATGAGCAGCCCGTCGGACGAGACGGCGATGGCGTCCACGACGCCGGCCGTCTCCTTGGCGAAGCGATTAAGCAGCCAGGTGAAGTCGGCTGCGGCGGCCTGCAGTTCGGCCGGTGTGGTGCCTCCCGCCGGGGTGCCACCTGTCGACGTGCTCACTGCTCCGCTCCTTCCGGGGGGTCGTTCTGGTCTTGCGTATGGGGGGTTGGGGGTGGGGCTGGGACGGAGTGTTCTCCGGTGTCGCGGTGCGCGCGTTCCACAGCGGCCTCGAACTCGTCGAGCTCGGCCCGCACAGCCTCGGCGTCCACGGTACGCATGCCCTGCCGCGGCACCGCCTGCGGGGCGGCGGCAGCGGTCGTACGCAGGGTCGCACCGCGGACACGGCGACGGAGGGGTCGGGTGGCCGCGGAGGACGGCTCCTCGTCGGTACGACCCGCGAGAGCCGAGGCCGACTGCTCGACCCGGGCGCGCGCCGACGGGTCGGGCTGGTCGGCCCGGGCGTGGTCGGCGGGGGCAGTGTCGCCGTCGTCGCCCGGGGCGGCACCCCGCTGGGAGACCCGGCGGGGGAGGGGCCGCAGCCCATCGCCGTCCGCGCCGTCGTCCGGCCGCACGGCATCTGCCTGCGCGACGGCCGAGGGTCGGGGCCCGGAGGCGGGGGCCGACGGCGTCGTGCCGCCGGACGCCTGGCCGTCGACCGAAGCCGTACGGTCGGTGGTGGCGTCGTCGTGGTCCGTCCTTGTCCCGTCGGATGCCACCGCGTCCGGGGTCGCGGTCGCCCCCGCCCCCGTTCCCCCGGAAACCGCCGCGAGGGCCCGCACGGCCGTCGTCCCCGTCGTGCTCCCGGTCACCAGTAGCGACGACGGCACCGTCACCTCGGCCGTCACGCCGCCACCCGGTGTGCGCGACAGGGTGACCGCGATCTCCCAGCGGCGGGCCAGCGTGCCGACCACGAACAGGCCGAGGACCTTGGTCGGTACGAGGTCCAGTCGCTCGCGGCGGATGAGGCGGGCGTTCTCCTCGTCGAGGCGTTCGGGGCTCATGCCCAGGCCGTGGTCGGCGACGACGATCACCGCGCTGCCGTCCTCGCCGTCCGCCACCGTCATCTCGACCGGGCGGCCCTCCGGCGAGAACGACACCGCGTTCTCCAGGAGTTCGGCCACCATCAGCGTCAGGTCGCCGATGACCTCCGGCTCCACCACGACCTCGGTCCGCGCGCGCAGCTCCACCCGCTGGTAGCCCTCGATCTGGCCGAGCGAGGCGCGTACGACGGTGGTGAGCGCGAGGGGCCCGGTGTCGAGGACCGCCTCGTGGATGCCGGCGAGCAGCATCAGACTGTCGGCGTTGCGGCGCAGCCGGACCGCGATGTGGTCGATGGAGTAGAGGCGCTCCAGGAGCGCGGGGTCGGTCTCGCCCCGCTCCACCGCGTCGATCAGCGACAGCTGACGTGACGTCAGGTTGCTGACCCTGCGGCCCACGTTGCCGAACATCTCCGCCGTGTTGCGCCGGCTGAGCACCTGCCGCTCCAGCAGCGCGACCGCCGTGGTCTGCACCTGGTTGAAGGCCTCGGCGAGTTCGCCGATCTCGTCGCGGGCCACGACCGGCAACTCGTGCAGCCGCGGCGGACCGTCGTCCTCGGCGTCGTCGTCGGCCACCCGGGCCAGCTCGCGCTCGGCGACGCCGGCGACCTGCCGCGCCGCACCCGTGAGGGCCTGCACCGGGCGGACCACCGAGCGGCGCACCAGCATCACGAGGACCAGCCAGCCGGCGAAGCCGAACAGGGCGAACCCCAGCAGCACGAGCGCGCGCCACGCCGCTTCTTCGGAGGCGCTGTCCGCCCGGTCGGCGATCTGGCCGATGAGGGAAGTGGTGATCGCCAGCCGGGTCTTGGCCTGGTCACGATAGGCCGGGTAGGAGTCGAGCGCCTCCGCGAGCGACTTGCGGATCTCGGCGGGCGAGCCGGCCTGCACGGCACCGGGGGCGATCTGCAGCTCGGCGAACTGCCGGCTGATGACGCTCTGTGCGGCGGTGTACTTGATCCCGGCGAGCTGGGCGGTCTGTGTCTCGGTGGCGAACCGGGCGAAGCGGTCGGCCTGGTGGGTGTACTCGTCGTAGGAGCCGATCGCGCCGATGAACTCGATGAGCGCGTTGGAGTCACCGGTCGACGCGGAGAAGACGCCCGTCTCGAAGGCGCTGTGCGCGGCGCCCGCACGCAGCAGCGAGTCGAGCAGGTTGCCCGTGAAAGTGGTCGCGAGATCGGGGTTGCGGTCCAGCGCCAGGCCGTCGATCAGCCCCTGCGCGGCGTGGGTGTAGGCGGGGTCGATGTTCTCGGCGGGCAGATACCCCTGCTCGACGGTGCCACGCAGGCTGCTCAGGCCCTCGACCCCGCGCAGTGCCTGCGCCTCGGTCTCCGGCAGCCGGTCCCCGAAGGCATCGCGCACCCGCTCCACCTGGGCGTTCGTCAGGGACTGCGCGGTGCGGTAGGCGGCGGGGGAAGGCGCGCTGCCCTCGGCGGCCTCGTGCCGTACGGAGAGCAGGACGGCCTGCTGGTGCTCGGCCGCGAGTCGGTCGACGAGTGTCGCGACCTCGGCGCTCTCCCGGACCAGCCAGGCGGCGTCCGCGGCGTTGCGCGACTGCGCGCTCTGGTCGGCGATGAGGTAGGCGAGAAGAGCCGCGACCACGGTCAGCGGCACACCCACCAGCAGATTGAGCTTCCGCCTGAAGGGCCAGCGGACGGCGAAACCGCGTATACGACGCGGGCGGGGCGCGCCCACCTCGTTCGTGGACACCGACTTGCCTCCTTCGCGGGCGCCACACGGCGCGCGAGGTCTCACGTGACCGTTGTTGTTCGAGTGGGATCGGCTTTGTTTGGGGGACAGTACCGCCCTCTGATCGCCGTGACCGGAACTGTACGTCACGAATCCGTAAACGACCCCTTTTACCCCTGCCGTCCCGCCTTCACCTCGGGGTGCAACTGTCCGTTACTTTCCGACTTTTGAGGCCAATCGGTGACCTGGTCGCCCTTGACTGACCGAGAACCGGCTGGATTGGATCAGTGGAAGAGCTCTCCCAACCCCCTGAAACCGGAACGGGAATCGTGACTTCCACCGCCTCACGCAGCAGGTCCTTCAGGAACCATCCCGGCGCGGCCGCCGTCGCGCTCGCCGCCACGGCGGCGCTGCTGGCGGGATGTTCCTCCTCCGACGACAAGTCCGACCCGCTCGCCGAGGGCGGAGCGAGCGGCGACACCGTGGTCGTCGGCTCGAACAACTTCGCCGAGAGCATCCTGCTCGCCGACATCTACGGCGAGGCCCTGAAGGCGAAGGGCATCAAGGTCACCTACAAGCCCAACATCGGCAGCCGTGAGACGACCTACGGCCTGCTGAAGAACGGCTCCGTCACGGTCCTGCCGGAGTACAACGGCTCGCTGCTCGCCTACCTCGACCCGAAGGCGGAGCAGACGTCGGCCGACGCCGTGAACGCCGCGGTGAAGACCAAGCTGGACTCGAAGCTGACGCTGCTGGAGTCCTCGCCGGCCGAGGACAAGGACTCCGTCAGCGTCAACGCCGAGACGGCGAAGAAGTACAAGCTGACCGGCGAGTCCAGCCTCGAGGACCTCAAGGACATCGCCCCGGACCTGGTGATCGGCGGTTCGCCCGAGTTCCAGACCCGGCAGCAGGGCCTGAAGGGCCTGGAGTCCGAGTACGGCCTGAACTTCAAGTCCTTCAAGGCGCTGGACGCGGGCGGCCCGCTGACCCAGGCGGCGCTGACGAAGAACACCGTCCAGGCCGCGGACATCTTCACCACGGACCCGACCATCACCAAGGAGGGCTTCGTCGTCCTGAAGGACCCGAAGAACCTCTTCGGCTTCGCCAACGTGACCCCGCTCGTCTACAAGAGCGGTGTCTCCCAGGAGGGCATCGACGCGCTCAACGCGGTCTCGGCCAAGCTGGACACCAAGACGCTCCTGGACCTGGACTCCCAGGTCCAGCTGGAGAACAAGGACCCGCTGGACGTGGCCAAGGCCTGGCTGAAGTCGGCCGGTCTGGCCTAGCAGGTCCGGACTGGACGTCACCCGGGTGGGGTGGTGGTCGGACGGTACCGCCCGGCCACCACCCCACCTGCCGTCGCAGCCCTGCTCAGTAGCCGACGTAGAAGGTGGCGTCCTGCCGCTCCGTGGCCGTGGAGATCGGGTCGATGCGCAGGGCGTA
The DNA here is from genome assembly GCF_004028635.1 of Streptomyces cyaneus. Taxonomy (GTDB): domain Bacteria; phylum Actinomycetota; class Actinomycetes; order Streptomycetales; family Streptomycetaceae; genus Streptomyces; species Streptomyces cyaneus. The sequence goes on from NZ_RQJW01000004.1 coordinate 553,435, forward strand.
GTTGGAGTGCCTGATGTACCGCGTCGGGTTGTTGTACGAGCGGAACGACGCCCAGGAGGAGTCGGCGAGCCCGGCCGTCCGGTAGAAGGTCGCGTCGCCGGCGAACGTCGACGTGCCGTCGTTCTCGTCCAGGCGCAGGGCGTAGTTGTAGTGCCGTAGGTACCGGGTCGGGTAGTTGACCGACTGGAAGGACACCCCGGACGAGTCGGCGAGGCCCGGCACCAGCTTCCACTGGGAGTCCGGGTACGGGTCGAAGGGGTACTCGTCGATCCGTCCGGCGAAGCCGCTGTGCCGGACGTAACGCGCCGGGAAGTTGTACGACTTGAGCCGGTTCCAGGCCGGCGCGCCCCACCTGGCGACCAGGTTGTCGTACACGGTCGAGGTGATCGGCTGTATGCCGCAGTGCTTGGAGTTGAGCGGCTGGGTGTACAGACGCTGGTCGAGCGCCGTCCAGGTGCCGGCCGCGAGGTCGGTCGACTGCCAGGCGTAGAAGACGCCGTTGGGCGTATACGTGTCGCCCCACAGGTACCAGGTGTTGGACGTCAGGGACTTCACCACCGTCGGCGCCTCGGTGCCGCCGTGGGAGGCGGGCGTGCTGAAGACGGTGAAGCTGCCGGGGTTCAGGGAGGTGGACCGAGCGCCCACCAACGTCTGGTCGCGCTTGAAGTAGAGGTAGTTGACGCCGTTCACGCCCACGGTGAGGTTGCCGTCGATGACGTCGTAACCCGGGTCGAAGAACACCTGCGGATTCGTGGTCGTCCGGAAGTCGGTCGTGTAGCTGACCATGATCACGTTGTGGCCGCTGCTGTTCACCGACGAGTAGAGGATGCCGTACTGCCCGCGCCCGGCGTCCCAGAAGGCCTCCGGCGCCCAGCTGTGCGTGTTGGTCATGTCGTGCAGCTTCAGCAGCCGGTACCCGGTGAAGGACCGCAGATCCGCCGAGTCCCAGACGTGGATGTAGACGCTGTTGCGGCTCCAGTCGGTGCCGCTGAGGTCGGTCGCCAGCACGACGAAGGTGCCGTCCTGCTTGCGCAGGATGAACGGGTCGCGCAGGCCTCCCGCACCGCCGGTCGGGGTGACCACCGGGTTGTTCTGGTTCAGCGGCATCCAGCGCAGACCGTCGGTGCTGACGGCCAGGTGCAGACCGTAGTTGGCCTCCAGCATGGTCGTGGACTCGGTGAAGTACGCCATGACGTACGCCGAGTCGGCGGCGTGGGCGGTTCCCGCGCCGAGGGCCAGGGCGCCGGTCGCGGCGAGCGGGACGGTCGCCGCCATGCCGAGGAAGTGTCTGCGGGAGGGGTGGGCCATGTGCTCTCCAGGGGGGTGCGGGCCTTCTGGCCGAGATACCGAACGGCCGTAACTGTCGAAATATCGAACGCAGTTCGGTTAATCGACCAGAAGGTAAGAGAGTGTCGGGCCCGCGTCAATCACACGGTCGTCCTTGGCGGATTCCCGCCACCCGGCCGGGCAGGAGCCCGAGTTCCGCACGCGCGCATGCCGCCGCCCCGACCGCCACCGCGTCGGCGCCGAGACCGGAGGGCCGAACGAGGACGGGATGGCCGCTGACGGGTGGTTCACCGGTCAGGGGGGCGCGGATCGGATGCTCCAGCAGCGCCCAGGAGCGGCTCGGGTCACCACCGATGACCACGGTGGTGACGGCCGGCAGGCCCGCCGTGACGAGCCTTGTCGGCGGACGCCCACCATGGCGTGAACGCGTACCACGGGCCGAGGCCGCCACCCTAGGCGGTGCCCGGGCCGGTTCGTGAGAGGCGGACCATGGCGCGGTAGAGGGCAGTGGGCCTGGCACCCAGGTGACCGACGGCACCCGCACCATCGTGCAGGCCATGCAGGCACAGAAGGTGGACCGGTTCATCGGCCTGGCCACGCCCTCACTGGCCGATCCGCGCGACAGGCCCCACTGGAAGCACAAGGTGCTGCCCGTCATGGCCGGGCTGATGTTCCCCAACGCGCTGACCGAGCTGAAGGGCATGACCGAGGCCGTCACCGGCTCGGGTCTCGACTACACCATCGCCCGCATCACCAACCCGACGAACAAGCCCGCCACCGGCCGCATCCGCTCCGGATTCCTCGGCCACGACAAGGTCACCTCCGCCATGACCCGCGCCGACAGCACTGGCGGGGACTTGCAAGCCGGACGGACAAGCTTGCTGTCGCTTACCAAGGCCGCACTGCCCCTGGCCGCCATCCTAGGAACTCGCTCGCCTGCAGGATCTCGTGGTGGTTGGTGTCGACAAGACCGTCCACGCCAGGCAGGACGTCGCGGAGGAAGGCCCGGGCCGCGTCCATGGACTGGCACGACACATAGACCGCGTACGGTTCGCCGATCCGGGCCCTCACCTGCTCGAGCTCCTCCGGCTCGTAGTCCGCCAGGATCCCGCCGGAGAGGTCGATGTAATACGAGTACCCGTGCTGGTGCAGCCTTTCGTCGCCCGTCACGGGATCCGGCACGAGCTCAAGGGAACGGATTCGCCCTTCAAGCGACGGGCGTCGCTCCGCGGGGACAAGAACGATCACAGATGGCCAGGACACGCGTCTACCTCCCCCGCGACCGTAGTAGAGCGGTCTCCTCGGGTCGCCGGATTTTCCGCTCGGCGGGGAGGGTTCGTAGTTGAGGCCCGCAGCAGATCTCTGAAGACGTGATCAGTGGCAGGGGCGGCAGGAATCGAACCTGCGGCATCCGGTTTTGGAGACCGGCGCTCTGGCCATCTGAGCTACGCCCCTTACTGGAAGATGGCCCTCACCCCGGGCGGCGTCGACCAGGACCTGCCCCGGCTCGGCCACCACCGCATTCGCCGGCCGATGTTCCCCTTCGACCCCGGCATGCCCGATCCGGACCTCACGGCCCGGCTCGTCGCGCCGGCGAACCGGCCGCTGACCGGCCCCGAGGAGTAGGACCCCGCAGCTCAGTTCAGCTGGGTTGAGTTCAGCTCGGTTCAGTTCAGCTCGCCTGACGGGCATCGGCGATCAACTGGTCGATCAGCGCGATCAGTACGTCCCGGCACGATTCACGCTCCCGCGCGTCGCACAGCAGCACCCGCACATGCTCAGGGAGTGCGAGGGCGTCCCGGATGTCGTCGGCGGGGTAGGGATGTTCGCCGTGGAAGCCGTTGACGCCGACGACGAAGGGGATGCCCCGGCGCTCGAAGAAGTCGAGCGCCGCGAAGCTGGACTCCGGCCGGCGGACGTCGACCAGGACCACCGCCCCCAGCGCGCCGATCGCCAGGTCGTTCCACATGAACCAGAACCGCTGCTGCCCGGGCGTACCGAACAGATACAGCACCAGCTCCTGGCTGATGGTGATCCGGCCGAAGTCCAGGGCCACGGTGGTGGCCCGCTTCTCCTCGATGCCGTTGAGGTCGTCGATGCCCAGACCCGCCGTGGTCAGGGGCTCCTCGGTACGCAGCGGGGCGATCTCGCTGACCGACCCGACCATGGTGGTCTTGCCGACGCCGAAACCGCCGGCGATGAGGATCTTGACCGTGTCGGGCGGCGCGACCGGTTCCAGGGTGGTGTCAGAGCCGGCCAAGGCCGTCCCTCACTTTCTGCAGCAGGTCCAGGTCCGGGGTGCGGGAGGTGACGGGGTGCGGCGGGTGAACGGTGATCAGGCCCGCCTCCAGCAGATCGCAGAGCATGATGGCGACCACGCTCACCGGGAGGTCGAGATGGGCCGCGAGCTCCGCGACGGCGATCGGCCGGGCGCAGCGCCGCAGGATCCGGGCCTGCTCGGGCTGCGGACGGGGCGCCCGCTCCGGCGGCGGATCCACCGCCGTCACCGTCGTGATCAGTGTGAAGTCGGTGCGGCTGGGCCGCGTCCGGCCGCCGGTCAGGGTGAAGGGACGTACCAGCCGGCCCGCCGAATCATCTGGGCCCACCTCACGCGCCAGGGCCGACATGGGCCCGCGGTGCCGCCGACAGATGCTCGCCGATCTTCTTCACCAGCATGTTCATCTGGTACGCCACCACACCGACGTCCGCGCCCTGGTTGGTGAGGACGACGAGGTGGGCGCCCGGCCCGGCGGAGGTCAGGATCAGATAGCTGTGGGCCATCTCGATCAGCGCCTGGCGCACCGGCCCGCCTCTGAAGTCCAGGCTGACGCCCTTGCTGAGGCTCATCAGGCCGGACGCGGTCGCCGCCAGCCGCTCGGCGTCGTCGCGCAGGAACCCGGTGGACTTGCTCACCACCAGACCGTCCTCGGAGAGCACGACGGCGTGGTTGACGTCGGCGACCCGCTCCACGAGTCCGGTGAGCAACTGATCGAGCTGGGTGTCCGTGGCGGGGGTGGGGCGTGTCATGGCGATGTCCTTCATGAGCGGTCGGCGGGCGGGGAGGAGGACGTGGGGGAGGAGGCGGAGCCGGCCGAGGCGGCCGTGGGCGGCTCCGCACGGGCACCGTCGTCACGCGCCCCCCGAGTGGCCGGGACCCGCTGGTCCTCGGCCTCGGGCGCGTTGGATGCCTCGCGGTCGCTTTCGTCGCGAGCCTGGAGCGTCCCCCGCTGGAAGCAGGCGAGGGAGGAGGCGGCTCGTTCCGCGGTGAAGTCGTCTGCGTGCCCGTCCTCTTCGGCGGCGGGGGCCTCCTCGCGCAGCTCGGCGGCCAGGCTGGTCTGCGGAACCCGGCGGGGGAGCGGGGAGAGGCCACCGCGGGGTGCTGGGCCTGCTGCGGGCGTGGGCGTGGGCGCGGCGGCCTGGGCGGATGCGGCGGCCTGGGCGGGTGCGGTGCGGGGCGGGACGACCGGACGGGGCTCCCGTACCGGCTCCTGCGGTTCGGCGGCCCCGGCGTGCTGCACCTCGTCCCGGTCCGGCGCGGGCAGGTCCCGCACCACGATGTCGTGCGGGATCAGCACGATCGCCGTCGTGCCGCCGTACGGCGAGGAGCGCAGGGTCACGGCGATGCCGTGCCGGTGGGCGAGCTGGGAGATCACGAACATGCCGAGCCGCAGATCGTCGGCGAGGGCCACCACGTCGAACTGCGGGGGGTCGGCCAACTGGGCGTTGAAGGAGTCGTAGTCCTCCTCCGACATGCCGAGACCGCGGTCCTCCACCTCCACGGCCAGGCCCTTGGCCACCATCGCGGCCCGAACCGTGACCGGCGCCGGAGCGGGGGAGTACAGCGTGGCGTTCTCGATCAGCTCGGCCAGCAGATGAATCACGTCCGCCACCGCGGGCGGCGCGAGATGCACCTCCTCCTCGGTGTGCACCTCCACCCGCTGGTACTCGGCGACCTCGCCGACGGCACTGCGCAGGATGTCGATCAGCGCGACCGGCTCGCTCCAGCTGCGGCCGGGCCGCTCACCGCTGATGATGACGAGGTTCTCCTCGTAGCGGCGCAACTGGCTGGCGGTGGAGTCCAGTTCGTAAAGGCCCTTGAGGACCTCGGGGTCCTGGTGCGCGCGCTCCAGCGCGTCGAGCTTGGTGAGCTGCAGGTTGACCAGGTTCTGGCTCTGCCGTGCGATGCCCAGGATGATCTTCTGGAAGCCGCGCCGGGTGTCGGCGAGTTCGACGGCGGTGTGCACGGCCGTGCGCTGCGCGGTGTTGAACGCCTTGGCCACCTGGCCGAGTTCGTCATGGCCGTAGTCCAGCGGCGGGGTCGCCAGCTCCACGTCGACCTTCTCGCCCCGCTCCAGGCGGGCCACCACGTCCGGCAGCCGCTCCTGGGCGAGGCTCAGGGTGGCCTCGCGCAGCCCGCGCAGGCGCCGGGACAGCGAGCGGGTGATCCGCCAGGACATCCAGACGCACAGCAGCAGGGCGACCAGACCGCCCGCGCTCAGGGACGCGGCCTTGATCAGCAGGCCGCGCGCGTCGTCGGCACTGCGCTGCAGCAGTCCGGTCGTCTGCTGCTGGATCAGCACCGCGTACTCGTCGGAGACCTTGATCAGCGCGGCCCGCCACTCCTTCTGCACGTCCGGGAGCGCGATGTCCCCGTCACCGCGCGCCGCCGCGCGGGCCGCGAACACCCGGTCCTCGACGGACTCCAGGGTCCGCCACTGCGCACTCCCCAGGATCCGCTCGGTTTCCGCCTTCGCGTTCCCGGTCAGCGAAGGCAGGATCTGGTCCTCGACGAGCCAGCGGCGAGTGTTCACCAGCTCCGCGAACTCGGTCCACGTCTTGTTGTCCATCTTCCCCGCCGGCCCGGCCAGGGTCAGCAACGCGTCCTCCTGGGACACCAGCTCCGCCGCGTGCTCCAGCGAGACCAGCGGACCGGCCTGCGAGGTGAGGTCACCGTCGTCGACCTGGGAGAGCTCCTGGAAGGCGTGGATCTGGTCGTCGATGATCGACGTGTACTGATCCAGCGCCTGCACGGCCTTGATGTCCGTGGGGTTGTCCACCTGGCCCCGGTAGTACTCCAGGCTGCTCGCCGACGCGACGACCGAGTACAGCCGGTCCTTGACCCGGGGTGGCGCCTGCTGGATCTCGTCCGACTGGCCGAGGAGTTTCGCGACCGCCTTGTCGGTCTTGCGGCGCTGCTCGTCCAGCGCGCTGCGGGCCGCGTCCTGGTGCGAGGCCAGCCATACGGCCGAGAAGCTGCGCTCCCGCTGCAGCGCGAGGGTGGCCTCGGTGCCCATGGCGCCGGTCGACTTGCTCAGCCCGGTCTGCGAGCGCAGCGTCAGGCCCTCCGAGAACATCTGGATCGTCGTCACGCTCCACACGGCGGCGAGCGTGACGCTGGGCACCAGCGCCAGGAGGATCAGGGAGAGACGTATGGAGCCGAGGCGGCGGCGCCGGGGACCTGTCCGTGGAGACATTGTCGTCCTAGGGCGATCAGCGGAGGAGGGGAAGGGGGACGAGCGCGAGAGGTGGACGCGTGTCCGATACGTCACAGGGGGTGCGCAGGATGTTATCCGTACAAGTGAGCGTACGCGTCACGCATGCCCCAATCTTCGGTGACACCGTCGGCGGAAGTGTCCGGTCAGCGGGTTCCGTTGGCGGCGAACTTCGCGACCGCGGCGACGTTCGCCTTGGTGACGAACGCCGGCCCGGTGAGGACGGGGGCCTCGCCACCACCGAGGGTGTTGCCGTTGGTCCGGTACAGCCAGAGCGAGTCCACGGCGAGGTAGCCCTGCAGATACGGCTGCTGGTCCACCGCGAACTGCACGTCCCCGCCCTGGACCGCCTCGACGAGGTCCTTGTTGATGTCGAAGGTCGCGACATGGGCCTTGCTGTGGGCCTCCTCGGCCGACTTCACCGCGGCGAGCGCGAATTGCGCGCCCAGTGTGACGACTTCGTCGATGCTCGGGTCCTGCGTCAGCCGGGACGCGACGGTCTCGGTCACCGCGTCCATGTCGGTGCCGTCCACATAGAGGTTCTCGGTCTCGCCGCCGAACGCCTTCTTCACACCCGCGCAGCGCGCCTCCAGGGCGACATTGCCGCGCTCGTGGATGACACACAGGGCGTGCTTGACCTTCAGGTCGTCGAGCTTGTCGCCGACGGCTCGGCCCGCGACGCTCTCGTCCTGGCCGAAGTACCCGAGCAGCCCTGCGGACTGCCATTCGTCTATACCAGAGTTGAGGCCGACCACCGGTATGCCGGCCGCCCGTGCCTCTCTGACCGGGCTCGTCATCGCCGACGGCTTGGCCAGGGTCACCGCGATGCCGTCGGCCTTCTGCCGTATCGCGTCCCGCATCAGCTCGGCCTGTCCGGCCGGGTCGGAGTCGTTCGCGTAGGTCAGGTCGATGTTGTCCTTGGCGGCCGCGGCCTGGGCGCCCTTCTGCACCAACTCCCAGAAGGCGTCCCCCTCGCCGCCGTGGGTGACCAGAGAGATCTTCAGCCGCGGACCGCCGGACGCGGCGGCCGCCTCCGAGGTGTCGTCGGTCCCGCCGACGGCGGAGCAGCCGGCCAGCAGCAGACAGGTGGCGGCCGTGAGGGCGGCGACGCGAGTGAAAGCGGGGGAGGGGGGTGAGGTCTTCATGAGGGTGCGGCACCTCGCTGTGCGGCCGAGCCGGAGGAACGAACGAGAGTACGGCCCGCGCCGCCCGGAAAGTGCGCCGACCTGGTCAACTCTCGCTGGGCCGGAGCCAATCGCGTGTGACCACCGGTAGTCAAGTGTGCAACCACAAGGGGTGAGTCGTTGCTGCCACATCGTGATGAACCGCTGGCGGGAGCGCGGGCCGACGACCGTCCCGCCCCCACCGCTTGCGCTCGCAAACCGGGTCAACTCGGCTTGCGTGCGACCGCCCCGTACATCGCGATGTCCTCGTCCCGGACCGCCTCGGTGCCCGTTCTGTCCGGACGCCACTTGTGGACCTGCACGATGCCCGGCTCGACGAGGTCCAGACCGGTGAAGAATTCCTCGGCCTCGGCGAGGGTGCGCAACCGCATCGGCATGCCGCGCGCCGCGTACTCCCGGGCGACCCGGCCGACCTCGTCCGGCGCGAACTCGGCGGTGCCGATGGACATCGCGAGGTAGCTGCCGGCAGGCAGCGGTTCGAGCAGCCGCCGCACGATCCCGACGGCGTCGTGCTCGTCCAGCATGAAGTGCACGATCGCGATCACGGCGAGCGCGACCGGCTCACCGAGATCGAGGGTCTCGCGGAACGCCGGGCTGTCGAGAATGGTCGCGGGCTCCCGCATGTCGGCTTCGATGTACGCCGTCCTGCCCTCGCCCGTGCTGGACAAGAGCTCCTGGGACAGCGCGAGGACGAGCGGATCGTTGTCGACGTAGACGACCCGGGCCCCGGGCGCGACCGACCGGGCGATCTCATGAATGCTCGGCGACGTAGGAATCCCGGTCCCGACATCCAGGAACTGCCGTATCCCCGCCTCTTCGGCGAGATACCGCACGGCCCGATTCATAAAGTCCCGGTTGGCCCGCATATGAACCGGCAACGCCGGCCACTCACGAGCCATGGCGTCGCCGGCTTCCTGGTCGACGGGGTAATAGTCCTTGCCGCCAAGGATGTAGTCGTAGATGCGGGCGGAGTGCGCGGTCTCGGTGTCAATACGATCGGCGGACATAAGGCCTCCGGGACATGGGCGACGGTCCGCACCAGTCTGTCAACGCCCCTGGCTCGCAGGGAAGTTGACGGAGCCCAGGTCTACCTCTGGGAGCGTCGGGAAGCCGGCGGTTCGACGCGTGAACCCTGGGGTGGTGGGAGGCCGTTGGTTCGGGACGCGTGAACCCTGGGGTGCTGGGAGGCCGTTGGTTCGGCACACCAACCCCGACGGTGCTGTGAAGCTGACGGTCAGCGTGCCCACCCAGGGGCGCGGGGCTGTGTCGTTTTGCGCCTCTGCCGCGTGGGCGCGACCAGCCCCCACACACCCGCACCCGCCGAACTCCACCGACCCCTACGGCGCTGCGGCGAAACAACGCCACGCACGGCCCCCGGCGACCAACAGCAAGCCAAGGAACCCGGTTCAGGCGGGCTCCCCAGCCTGCTGAGCGGCCACCACGGCAGCAGCCGCCTCCTTCCGCCGCCGTCGCCGACGCTCCCGCGGCGCCTGATCCGGAAGCCACCCGAACGCCAGACTGCTCCCCACGACCCCCAGCAGCAGCCCCACGAAGAACCCGCCCAGATTCGACGTGAGCCAGGTCCCCAGGGTCACCAGAACCCCGGTGATCGAGTAGAAAAGCCGCTGCGCCGGGTTGAACAGAATCAGCACACCGAGCAGCACCATCAGCGTCGGCAACAGATACCCGGCCAGCCCCTGCATGCCGGCATGCAGCATGACCTTCATGGACGCCTTCATGGTGAGCAGAACCTCCGCCCCGCCCAGCGCAAGCAGCAGCCCGCCCCAGAACGGCCGGTCGGCCCGCCAACGACGGAAGGCCGACCGGAAACCCGCACGCTCACTCATCAGCAACCCGTACTGCTGAAGCGGAGCTTCAGACCCGGAAGCTTGAACACACCCGCAGTCGTCGCATAGTTGGTCTGCCGCAGGTTGGCGATGCGCACGGTGTCCGCCTGCTGGCTGAAGACACCGATCGGCCCCTTCACCCCGGCCTTGGTCAACGTACTCGCGTCGTTGCCGATCTCGATGTTGGTGAACGCCGCGTCACCCGACAGCTCGGTCGAGTCGGTGGTCAGATCGCTCGCGCTCACCTTCTCCGCCCCGCTGCCCGCGGTGATGAGCAGGTTCGTGCCGCCGAGGTCGACGCTCTGGCACAGCTTCGTGAGCGTCGCGCTCTTGATCGCGGAGGTGACGACCAGTACCTGGCCGCCGGTGTCACCCGCGTTGGGACTGCCCGGCGCCATTTCGTCGAGGCCGCCGAACTGCTCGAACCCGGTGCCGTTGAGCTCGGTCGCGGTCACCGTGAAGGGCATGCCGGAGATGGCGAACTGCACGCCCAGCGCGCCTTCGGCGGTGAGGACCGCAAGGGCGCCGGCGACGAGGGTGGCCGGCACCGCCATCACGGCGGCCCGGCGCGCCCGGACCCGCCCGCGTCTCGCGGGGCCGTCGGTGGTGCCGGACGCTTCGGACCCGGAACCGCTTTCCGGGTTCTCGGGGAAGTTGTCGGCGGACGAGGTGACGTCCGAGGACGAGGCCATAACTGCTCCCAGGTGCATGAAAGTGCGGGTAGGGCATCAGTGGCACGTTGTCCTGGCGCGGACAGCGCCCACGGCGCACGCCCCTCGCAACTCCCGGCGGGCGCAAGGGCTTTCTCGTACTCCGCAGTAGCCAGCCGGGAAGTTACCGGTGGTTACAGGCGAGGGTCAAGGCAGTTATGGAAAAAGGGTGTTGATTGTGTGCCGCCTGTGAGTCGAGCAGCCTTCAGTGGCCTCACAGAGCTGCGAAGCAAACATCAACTCCCCTGTTATGCCTTGACGTTGACTGACACTCAGGTCTACAACTTGCCCTGGCTCCCCCCTGGATCCGTGGCGCCGGATCCGCCGCCGCGTGGCCTTTGCCCGCGTTCCCGGACCTGATGTCCTTCACATTTTCTCGAGATCACTCCATGGCGCCGTCACGGTCACTTCCCCCCTTCGGTCCGTGCCGGACGCCCCCCGCCCGGTCCGCCCGGAGCCCTCCCCACGGTCTCCGGCCGGTCCCGGTCGGGCTGCCGTTGCCGGTCCGTGATGTACGGAGAAGGCGTCACGGACCGGCAACAGCGCACACCGACTCGGGCGCCCCCTCAACCTCCCACCCCCCAACCCCCCACGCTCCACACCCCCACCCCCACCCCCGAACCCCTGAGCCGCTCGACTGCGCTCAGGGCAAACCCCCGCAACGAAAGCCGAGGTACACCCGCATGCGCACGCGCACCCTCCTCACCCTCGCCGGCACCGTCGCCGCCCTCACCCTCCCCATGGCCGGCCCCGCGTCCGCGGCCGACGGCACCGTTCTCACCACCGGCTCCGTCGGCGGTACGGCCGTCGCGGTCGGCGAGGTCCTCACCGCGCCGCTGGCGAGCGGCACCGCCGCCACGTTCTACTCCAGCGCGACCGGTACGAGCGGCATCTCCTGCACCTCGTCGCAGTTCACGGCCGCCGTGACCGACAACCCCGCCGCACCCGGGACCGCGACGGAGTCGGTCACCGGGCACACCTTCGACGCCGCCAGCTGCACGACCAACGTCGTCGGCGTGCTCGGCGTCACCAGCATCACCGTCAACAACTTGCCGTACAGCGCCGCCGTGGCCTCCGACGGCACCGTCACCGTCACTCCGGCCGCGGGCTCCACCATCCAGACGACGGTCGTACTGCGGACCCTGCTGGGCAGCATCAACTGCGTCTACCAGGCCCCCAGCCTGTCCGGCACGGCGAGCAACGCCGACAACAGCATCAACTTCGCCGGCGCGCCGTTCGCGAAGGTCTCGGGCTCGTCCCTCTGCTTCGCCAACGGCTACTTCACCGCCAAGTACGCCCCGGTGACCGGCAGCGGCGAGCCGGTCTACGTCAACTGACGCCTAGGGCAACTGGCCCGTACGGCGACGGAGTTCACCTCCGACGCAACCGCAGCGCCAGGGCGGCGCCCCCGGTGAGCACCAGCACCGCGGCGGCGCCGCCCGCCAGCATGGGCGTCGAGGGCCCCGTACCGGCACCGCCGGTGGACGCCACCGGCGTGCTGTCGCGCACGGCGCCCTCCTGGGTGTCCGCGGTCGCGGAGCCGGCCGAGGAGGAAGCCGTCGGGGAGGCGGTCGTAGGCGGCTTGCCCGCCGACTCGGTCGCCGCCGAAGCACCGGCAGTCGTACGGCCGTTGCCGCGATCCCCGTTCGCGGCGGCCGAAGCCGTGCTCCCGCCGCCACTCTCCTCGGCGCCTCCGCCTCCACCCCCGCCCTCGCCGCCGTTCCCGTTCCCGCTCGCCGGGAACACCACGTCCGAGCACGAGTAGTACGTGTCCGGCGTGCTGCTGTTCTGCCAGATCGTGTACAGCACATGGCGCCCGGCCCGGTCGGACGGCAGCGTCGCCCTGATCCGGTACGCCCCGTCCGTCAGTGCCGGGTCCGTCACTTGCGCGAACGGCTTCTCCGGGAGGTCGGACCAGGTGAGCGGCTTCGTCGGGTCGTAGCCGGGCTTGGTGAGGTAGAGCTTGAAGGTGCCGGTGTGCGGGATCGTCGAGACATACCGCATCGTCAGGGCGGAGCCGGGCGTCAGCCGGGTCGACGGCCAGTCGGTGCGGGCGAGGTCGAGGCCCCGGTAGGCCGGCAGTCCGCCGCTGCACAGCTGCCCGTCGGGGACGACCTGCCGGTCCCGGCCGTTCACATTCGCGATCCGCAGGTTGTCCCAGGCCGTGAAGGGCCCGCCGTTCGACGCGACCGCCGCCCGGCAGGCCGCCGACCGGGACGCGCTGCCGCCGTCGGGGGAGCAGCCGTACACCCGGCTGACCGGATCCGTCGGCGCACCGTGCGCATGGGCCGGGCCCGCCGCCCACGCTGTGAGCAGCAAAGGCGTGACGGCGGTGGCCGCCAGGGCGGTGCGGTGCGATCTCATCCAGGGCATCCGGGACATCCGGAACGTCTCCTCGGCCGGCACGGGAAGGGTCCTCGTGCAGTACGGGAAACCGGCCCGGCGCGTTCACTGCGCGACGAGCCGGGCAAAGCCCGTCATTACCGGTCAACCGTCCGACGTAGAGGGTGGTTATCCAGCCGGATCGAGGGTTTCCCCTGTATCCCGATGACCTTTTCTTTGCCTATCGTTCGACCACAGCCGACCCACAGGTAACCCCGAACGGGTCGTAGCTCGCGCCAGGCCGGCCGCCGCGCCCCGCACTTCGCACCACCCCACCCCGCCTTCCGGCGTACCCCCCGCCGCTTCGACGACGAAGCGAAATCGACCGCCGCTCCGCGCTGCCCGGAGTACGGCCGGCCACGAAAGGCAATCCCTTGCGTACCTCTGCATCCACCAGACGGAAGCTGATATCCGTCGCCGCGGTCTCCGCCGCGCTGTTCACGGCCGCCACCACCGTCGCCGTGGCCCAGGACGCCGTCTCCCCGCAGGCCGCCGCCCCCGTCCCGGCGGCCCAGACCGAGGCCGCACCCGGCACCACGGCCGAGCGCCTCATCGTCGGCTACAAGTCCGGCGCCTCCGAGGCCAAGTCGAACAAGGCCGCCGAGGCCGATGCCGCCGCCAAGGGCAAGGAGGCCGGCGAGGACCTCGACTTCCAGCGCCGCCTCGGCTCCGGCGCCGCCCTCGTCGATCTGGGCGAGAAGCTCACCAAGGCCGATGTCGCCGACGTCGTCGCCGAGTACCAGGCCGACCCGCAGGTCGCCTACGTCGTACCGGACCGGCTGAACAAGCCGCTCGCCACCCCCAACGACACCGAGTACAGCAAGCAGTGGGACCTGTTCGAGACCACCGCGGGCATGCGGGTGCCGGGCGCCTGGGACGTCACCACGGGCAGCGGCGTGACCGTCGCCGTCATCGACACCGGCTACGTCACCCACTCCGACCTGGGTGCGAACATCGTCGCCGGCTACGACTTCATCTCCGACACCGCGGTCTCCAACGACGGCAACGGACGCGACAGCAACCCGGCCGACACGGGCGACTGGACCACCGACGGCCAGTGCGCCAGCGACTGGACGGCCACCACCTCCTCCTGGCACGGCACCCATGTCGCGGGCACCATCGCCGCGGTCACCAACAACAGCAAGGGCGTCGCGGGCATCGCGTACGGCGCGAAGGTCTCCCCGGTGCGGGTGCTGGGCCAGTGCGGCGGCTACGACTCCGACATCATCGACGCCATCACCTGGGCGTCCGGCGGCACCGTCTCCGGCGTGCCGGCCAACGCCAACGTCGCCAAGGTCATCAACATGAGCCTCGGCGGGGGCGGCGCGTGCAGCGCCGCGACGCAGAGCGCCATCAACGCCGCCGTGAACCGCGGCACCACGGTGGTCGTCGCGGCGGGCAACGAGAACCAGAACGCCTCCAACTCCAACCCGGCGAACTGCAACAACGTCATCACCGTCGCGGCGACCGACCGCGCCGGCAACCGCGCCAACTACTCGAACTACGGCTCGGTCGTCGACATCGCCGCCCCGGGTGGTGAGATGACCGCCACCAGCAGCACGGACGGCATCCTGTCCACGCTGAACTCCGGTTCGCAGGGCCCGTCGAGCGAGAGCTACGAGTACTACCAGGGCACCAGCATGGCCACCCCGCACATCGCGGGCCTGGTCGCGCTGATGAAGTCGGCCAACGCGTCGCTGACCCCGGCGCAGATCGAGTCCGCGATCAAGACCAACTCGCGTGCTCTGCCGGGTACTTGCTCGGGCGGCTGCGGCGCCGGTCTCGCCGACGCGGCCAAGACGGTGCAGGCGGTGAGCGGCAGCTCCGGCGGCTCCACGGGGGGCACCACCTTCACCAGCACGTCCGCGGTCTCCATCCCGGACAACGGCTCCGCGATCGAGTCCTCCATCGCCGTCAGCGGCCGCAGCGGCAACGCCCCGTCGGCTCTCCAGGTCGGCGTGGACATCACCCACACCTACCGCGGTGACCTGGTCATCGACCTGGTGGCCCCGGACGGCTCGACGTACCGCCTGAAGTCCGCCAGCTCCTCGGACTCCGCGGACAACGTCAACACCACCTACACGGTCAACGCCTCCAGCGAGACCGCCAACGGCACCTGGAAGCTGCGCGTCCAGGACACGGCGGCCCAGGACACGGGCAAGCTCAACAGCTGGAAGCTGACCTTCTGAGCAACAACTGAACGCGTGCCCCGAACGGGTGCGTACCACAAGCGGGCGGGCCGGCCGGTGCGGATGGGGCATCGGCCGGCCCGTCGTACGTCGAGACCGTTACGACAATCGACATCGAGATCGTTACGACCATCGACATCGAGACCGCTACGACCACCGACCGGCCCGGCGGAAACCGTCGATCCGGTCGGTGTCGTGCGTTCGGCGTGTACTCAGCGTGCGGACAGATCCATGGCGACCGGTTCGACGCCCGCGGCATCGAGGGCGGCCAGCACGCGCACCCCGCGATCGGGCTCCCGGTCGATGCCGGTCAGCATGCCGGGCAGCGCGATGCTCGGCAGGAGGTGCCCCCACAGGACCGAGATCCGCTCCGCCAGATCATCGCGGTCGTTCAGCGCCCGCGACATCAGCTGGATGCCCGCGAACGCACCGACCAGCAGCTCCACCGTCTGCCTGGGCTGCACGGTGGGCAGCAACTCGCCCTGGTCACGGGCCCGTTCGAGTATTCCGACCAGATGGTCCGCCCACTGCCTGAACGGCCCGGAGTGATCGACCCCGGGCGGTGCGCACTGGTCCACCGCCAGCCGCACACTGCCCTTGAGCAGCGAGTTGGTGAGCAGTCGCTGCCCGAACACGAAGGTGATGTCGACGAGTTCCTGCAGCTTGCACGGCTGCGGCGGCACCGCGCCGAGCGACAACTGCTCGTCCAGCACGGCCTGGGCGAGGGATTCCTTCGAGGAAAAGTGGAAATACAGGGCACCCTTGGTCACCTCGGCCCGCTCCAGGACCATCGCGATCGTCGTCGCGGTGTACCCGTGCTCGTCGAAGACCGCGCCCGCGGCCTCCAGGATGACCTTCCGCGTTCTGATGGCGCGCTCCTGCCTCGCCATAACCGCCCCTCCGCTGCGCCGAGTTGACCTCTGCGCCCGGCGTGCGCCGGAGCGGGTTCGGGCACGGTCGGGCGACCCGAGGCCGCATTGAAAACAAACCGGTCGCCTCGTACTCTAACGCTCGCGGCACGGGCATCTCGCCGTCTGTCCACGCACATACGGGGGGACCCAAGGAGGGGACATGCCTCATCCGCGGCAATTCGCCACGATCACGCTTGCCGAGACCCCGACGGTGCCGGACGGCCTGACCGCCACCGTACCCCGTCAGCTCGTCCACCGAGCCTCCGTCGCCGAAACGTTTCTCACAGGGGCGACCAGGACCGACACCGACCAGTTCACCGTCTTCGCCCAGTGGCCGCGAGCTCATCAGTTACACGTGTCGCCGGACCGGTCGTCATACGAGCCGCTGCTGGTCGCGGAGACCGTCCGCCAGGCCGGCGCACTTCTCGCGCACACCGCCTACGACGTGCCGCTGGGCCACCAGTTCGTGCTCAGGGAACTGCGGCTCACCACTCGCCCCGAGCACCTCGCCGTAGGCGTCGCACCCGCCGAACCCGTCCTCCACATCACCGTCTCCGACGTCGACCACCGCGGCGGCCGCCCGGCCGGCTTCAGCTACGACGCGGACATACGGCTCGGCGGCGAACGCGTCGCGACCGGGCACATAGCCGTGACCTGGACAAACGAAGCCGTCTACCGCAGGCTGCGTGGCGGCCGCACCGCGACCACCGTGTCCGCCCTGCCGCTCCCACCCGGTCTGCCGCCCGCCGAGGTGGACCGCGCCCTGCCCGCGGACGTCGTCCTCGCCCCGGCGGACCACCCCGGGCGCTGGCGGCTGCGAGTTGATACCGCGCATGCTGTTTTCTTCGATCATCCACTCGATCATGTGCCCGGAATGCTACTGCTGGAGGCCGCCCGCCAGGCCGCACGGACTCACACGCGCAACGGCCGACGGCGGCCCGTTTCGTTTCATGCCGTCTTCCATCAGTACGCCGAACTCGACCAGCCAACCTGGATCGAGGCCGTCGACGGGGAGGGCGCGAACGGCTTCGGCGTCCAAGTCCTGGGAAGGCAGGGAGAGTCGAAGGTTTTCGAGTGCGAGGTCGGAACCGAGGAGCGGTGAGATATCGTGTGCGCAGAGTGAGAAACAAACGGCATGACCCGTTCTTTTCTGTCCCAGGAGTGTCCAGCCGATGGTGAGGCAGTTACGCGCCGAACAGACCCGCACCACGATCCTCACAGCCGCCGCCGAACTCTTCGACCGTCACGGCTATGAATCGACCAGCCTCAGCGACATCGTCGAACACGCCCAAGTCACCAAGGGTGCCCTGTACTTCCACTTCGCGGCGAAGGAGGACCTCGCCCAGGCCATCATGGAGCTCCAGTCCAGAGCCTCCCGGCAGATGGCGACCGAGATGGACGGCAGGGGCTACTCCTCGCTGGAGGCCCTGATACGCACGACGTTCGGCATCACACGCCTGTCCGTCGAGGGGCCGATACCCCGGGCCGGCCTGCGCCTGGCCACGGGGGGAGTGGTGATACGGCCACCCCTGCGGCACCCCTTCACCGAGCTGCTGGACATCACCACCCGCAAACTCCTCGGCGCCGCCAAGGAGTCCGACATCCACCCGGACCTCGACGTCGAGGCCGCCGCCAACTCCCTCGTCTGCTTCTTCGTCGGCACCCGCGTCGTCGGCCGTTCCCTCGAACCCGTCGCACGCCAGCCCCGCCGGGTGGCCGAGATGTGGCACCTCATGATCCGCGGCCTGGTCCCGGTACCCCGCCGGGCCCGCTATCTCGCGCTCGCGACACAGCTGGAGCGGGAGATCAGAGCCGTATGACAGGCGCGATACCGTGAGCCGCATGCCCGACAGGTCCGCCACCCCGCTCGCGCCCGTGCTCCTCGGCAATGAACCCGGCTCGTTCCCGCACAGCGTGCTCGCCGAGCGGCACCCCGCGATCATCCGGCAGGTACGGGACTCCTTCCCGTACGGCCCCGAGCAGCACCGCGCGCTGGACGCGCTCCTCACGAGCTGCACCAAGGGCGTGATCGAACCCCTCCCCACCGACGCGCACGACGGGCAGCGCTGGGCCTCATGGGGCGCGGGCGCCTGCACCGGCCGGTCCTGGTACGACGTACCGTGGCTGTGGTCGGAGAGCTACTTCTACCGCCAACTCCTCGAAGCCGTCGGCTACTTCACCCCGGGCCCCTGGCAGGGCATCGACCCCTTCCGGCCCTCCAAGCTGGCCGAACTCGACGCCCCCGAGACGGACGAGGAACTCGACGCCCTCGACGCCCTCGCGGACCGGCCCGCCGACGAGCAGGACCGGGCGCTGCTGCACGGGTCGCTGTGGGGCAATCGTGCGGACCTCGGATTCCGTATGTCGGCCGTGCAGGACGAGGCGTCCTCGGACACCCCGCCCCTGGTGGCCGACGACAGCGAGACCCTGTGGTCCCTGCTCCCGACCTCGGGCGCGGCCACCCTGTGCCTGATCGCCGACAACGCCGGCCGCGAACTCGTTCCCGACCTGCTCCTCATCGCCCACCTCCTCACCCAGGGGCGGATCGGACGGGCCGTCCTCCACGTCAAGCCGTACCCCTACTACGTCTCCGACGCCACGCACGCCGACGTGCTCGACGGCCTGCGCCGGCTGACCGAGGCGCCAGGCGCGGCCGCGACGTACGGCCGCGTCCTCTGGTCGGCGATGACGGACGGCCGCCTCACCGTCCGCGCCCACCCTTTCTCCAGCGCCCCTCTGCCGTACGCGGCGATGCCCGGCGACCTCCGCGAGGAGCTCGCGGCGGCCACCCTCACCATCGTCAAGGGCGACCTCAACTACCGACGCCTCGTCGGCGACCAACTCTGGCCGCCGACGACGCCGTTCACCGACGTGACCGCTCATTTCCCCGGCCCGGTCGCCGCCCTGCGCACCCTGAAGTCCGACGTGATCACCGGCCTGGACGCCCGCACGGAGGCGGCGCTGGTGGCGGCGGAAGGGCAGAAGTGGCGGACCGGCGGGACGCATGCGCTGATCCAGGTGCGGAGCTGACCCCCCCGGTGCTGGGTCAAGTGACCTGCAAGGGCAGCGACTTGAGGCCGTTGATGAAGTTCGACACCAGTCGTCTTGGCGGCCCCGCCGTCCGCAGGACCGGCACGGCACGCAGGACCTCCCGGTAGAGCACACTCAACTGGAGCCGGGCGAAGTGCGCGCCCAGGCAGACGTGCGGGCCGTCGCCGAAGGAGACGTGCGGGTTCGGGGCGCGGGACAGATCCAGCCGGTCCGGGTCGGTGAAGACCCGTTCGTCGCGGTTGGCGGAGGAGTGGAAGACGACCACCTTGTCGCCCGCGCGGATACGCCGGCCCGCCAGTTCGGTGTCCTGGGCGGCGGTCCGGCGGAAAGTGAGGACGGGCGGGTGCCAGCGGAGCAACTCGTCGACGGCCGAGGGAAGTTCGACGTCACCGCTCCGTAGGCGCTCGTACTCCTCCGGGTGCTCCGCCAGCGTGAGCAGACCGCCGGGCGCCGCGCTGCGGACGGTGTCGTTGCCGGCGACGGTGAGCAGGAAGAAGAACATCTCCAGTTCGGCGCGGGAGAGTTCGGCGTCGTGGGCGAGGGTGGTCATGACGTCGTCGTCGGGGAACCGCCGCTTGTGCGCGGCCAGTTGCTGGGCGTACCCGAACATGTCCGCCAGCATCGCGGGCGACCGCGGATTGACCGGCCTGCCCGCCGCGTCCAGCACCGGGGCACCCGCCTCGTCGGGGTCCTGGTAGCCGATCACCCGCTGCGTCCAGTACAGCAGCAGCTTGCGATCGGACTTCGGCACGCCGAGCAGGTCGGCGAGGTTGAGCAGGGCGTAGTCGTCGGTGACGGCGGTGACCAGGTCGACGGTACCGTCGGAGGCACAGGCCTCGTCCAGGGCGTGCGCGAGGAGCGCTCGGGCCCGCTCCTGCGCGACCTTGGTGAAACGCTCGATGCGGCCGGGGGTGAAAGCCCGGCTGACCAGCCGGCGCAGGCGCCCGTGGCCCGGCGGATCCTGATTGAGCATCATGCGGCGGATGAACGGCAGGTCGTCCGGGTCCGGGTCGCGGATCTGGGTCGCGCCGATGTACGAGGAGTACGTCGCCGAGTCCTTGAGTACCCGCACCACGTCCGCGTGCCGGGTCACCGCCCAGAACCCGGGCCCGGCCGGCCAGCCCAGCACCTCGGGCTCGTCCTGGCGGGCCACCGGGTGGTGGTCGCGCAGGATGCGGTAGGCGTCGTGGGGCACGCCGGCGGCGTACTGCCGGGGGTCGAAGACGTCGGGCACCGGGGGAGCGTGGTGGACGGTCACGCCTGCTCGCCCGCGTCGCCAACGCCAACGCCGTCACCGTCGCCGACGCCGAATCCGGGGAGCCGCGGGTCCGCGCGCAGGAAGTCCTCGACCACTCGGATCAGCTCCAGGGGCGTCTCGTCCATGGCGTAGTGACCGGCGGCGGGTAGTTCGTGCAGCTCGGCGCGCGGATACCAGGTCATCCAGGTCTGCCGCATCAGATCCGCGGAGAGGGCCGGGTCGAGGGCGCCCGTCACGGCGAGCGCGGGTACCGGGGAGCCCTCGACCTGGGTGTGGAAGTCCTCGCCGGCCCAGGAGTCCAACCAGGCCCGGAACGCCTTCTGGTCGCTGACCGCGAGCGAACGGGCGACCATACGGTCGAGCCAGGCGGCCGGGCGGCGGCTGCCGGTGGTGATGTCGATGATGGCGCGCCGGTTCTCCGGCTTGTGCGCCGCGTCCGCGAACAGCTCCCACTGCTCCGGCGGCAGCGCCAGCCCCGTGGCCGGAACCGGCGAGACCCCGACCAGCCTGCGCAGTCGGTGCGGGGCGACGGTGAGGAGGCGCTGTCCGACCGCGCCGCCCATCGAGTGCCCGACCACCGAGAAGCGCTCCCAGCCGAGCCGGTCCGCGAGTTCCACGAGGTCGAGGGCGGCCTCGGCGGTCGTACACGAACCGACGGCGTCCTTGGCGCCGCCGTAGCCGCGCAGATCGACCAGGGCGTAGGTGAAGGCCGTCCGGTCGAGGTCCGGGAGGACGGGTGCGTAGGCGGAGCGATCGGCGAACCAGCCGTGCACGGCGAACACCTTGTGGGCGCCGTCGCCGTGCAGCTCGTGCGGGAGTGTGAAGGAGGTCATGCGACCAAGGTGGCGCATAACGGCGAAGACCGGCAGATTGACGGGGCGCCGTTCACATGCTGTATGTGGTGATCATGACAAAAGCTTGGTAGGCATGTCGACATGCCGTTACGTCAATTGCGCGCGGGAACGGGTAACGCGGGAACGGGTGACGCGGGAACGCGGAAAGCGAGGACGGGGAAAGCGGGGACGCGGAAAGCGAGGACGGGGGAAGCGGGGACGGGGAGAGCGGGGGCGAGGGCGGGGAGGTCGGCGGCCGTCGCGGTCACCTTCATGCTGGTGGCGCTGACCGCCTGCGGTGACGACGGGGACTCCTCATCCGGGCCCGGCGGGCGGGAGACCGTCAGGGTGGCCGCTCTGCCACTGATCGACTGCGCCGCCCTCTACATCGCGCGGGACCGCGGCCTGTTCGAGAAGGAGGGCCTCGACGTCCGCATCCAGCAGATCCAGCAGAGCCTCCAGGCGCTGCCGGCCCTGGCCAAGGGCCAGATCGACATGGTTGCGAGCGCCAACTACGTCACCTATCTCCAGGCCCACGAACAGGGCACTCTCGACATCCGGATCGTCGCCGAGGCGATCAGGGCCGCGCCGCGCATGATGGAAGTTCTGGTCCCCAAGGACTCGGACCTCAAGACCGTCGCCGACCTCGAGGGCAAGAAGCTCGCCGTCAACACCCTCAACAACGTCCAGTCACTCACCCTCAACGAGATCCTGGACAAACAGGGCGTGGGCCGCCCCGTCTACCGGGCGATTCCCTTCCCGCAGATGGGCGCCGCCCTGGACAAGGGGCAGGTGGACGCCGTGCACGCGGTCGAGCCCTACGACAGCGCCATCCAGGACGAGTTGAAGGCCCGTGTCCTCGTCGACGGCTCTTCCGCGCCTGTGGAGGCCATTCCCCTCAGCGGGTACATCAGCGCGAGCAAGTACGCCGACGAGAACGGCGAGACGCTGGCCGCGTTCCAGCGGGCCATCAAGGCGGCCGTGCGGATCGCCGAAGAGGACCCGTCCGTCGTACGCGACATCCTGCCCACGTACACCAAGGTGACGGGGAAGCAGGCCGAGTCGATCGATCTGCCCGTCTTTCCCCCAACCGTGGACGCCGCGCAACTCACCCGCCTCACCGACCTCATGGAAAAGCAGGGGATGCTGAAGAAGCCGATCGACCCGGCGACGCTGATGGTCAAGTGACCTGCTGACATGAAGGCCAGTCAGGAGCGGTTCGCACTGGGCGCTTTGGGTGTGCTCCTTGCCTTCGGCGCCTGCGAGGCCGTCTCCCGCGCCGGTTTCGTACGGCGCGACTACCTCCCGCCCGCCTCCGAAGTCCTCGCCCGTGCCGTGGAGTTGGCGGGCGACGCGGTCTTCCTGGACGGCATCGCCGCCACACTGC
The DNA here is from genome assembly GCF_004028635.1 of Streptomyces cyaneus. Taxonomy (GTDB): domain Bacteria; phylum Actinomycetota; class Actinomycetes; order Streptomycetales; family Streptomycetaceae; genus Streptomyces; species Streptomyces cyaneus. Next base: position 575,966 of record NZ_RQJW01000004.1, read on the forward strand.
GCGCCTGGGCGCTCGGTCTCGGCCTGGCCTGCGCCATCGCCGTCCCGGTCGGTCTGGTCCTCGGGAGTGTGCCGGTCGTCGACGCCGCCGTACGCGCGATCGTCGAGTTCCTGCGGCCGCTGCCGTCCGTCGCGCTGATTCCCCTGGTCTCCCTCCTCCTCGGCTCGGGCACCGAGACCAAGGTCGCGCTGGTGACGTACGCGTCGGTCTGGCCGATCCTCTTCAACACCATCTACGGCCTCGGCGAGACCGACCCGCTGGCCAAGGACACCCTCCGCGCTTTCGGCTTCGGCCGCCTCGCCGTCCTCCTCCGCGTCGAACTGCCGGGCACGGCCCCCTTCATCGCGGCCGGCATCCGCATCTCGGCGGCGGTCGCCCTCATCCTGGCCGTGGCCACGGAGATCCTGTCCGGCTTCGGAGAGGGCCTCGGCATCTTCATCGCCCAGGCGGGGCTGGCCACGGACGGAACGCGGGACGTGCTGGCCGGGGTGGTGTGGGCGGGGGCCCTGGGGCTGGTCATCAACGGGGCGCTGGTGTGGGGGGAGCGGAGGTTGTTCCCGTGGACGCCGGGGCGTCGGGGTGGGGGGTAGGGGAGGGGTGCGGTGGCTTGGTGGCTTGGTGGCTTGGTGGGGGGATTGGCGGGCCTGTGCCGGGGGGCATTGCGGGGGCGGGGTTGGCGGCCTGTGCGTGGGATGCGGTGCGGGAGCGGGGGATTGGCCGGCCCGTGCGTGTGTGTGGGAGGGGGCGCTGTGGGGCGATTGGCGGGGCCCTGCGTGGGGTGCCGTGGCCGGGTGGTCCGGGGAGGGCCGTGCGGGAAGAGGCGGTGCTGCGGCGGGGTGGGGCGGTGCCGAAGTGGGTGTGGGGCGTGGCAGGAGGAGCGGTGCCGAAAGGGGGCGGTGGGTGACGTGAGCGGGGATGGGGCGGGCCGCCTGGGCGTGCGGGGCGTTCCTCGGGGTGGGGTGCTTGGCGAGGGTGAGGGCGTAGACGTAGGCGCGGGCATGGACGCGTGGGGTCTGCGCGGGGGGTTGCCTGGCGCCGCGCCCGTGACCCGCCCGCCCACTCCCACGCCGATGCGCACCGAGCATCCCCGCCGCTCCCCGCACCGCGCGGCGAGGAGCGCCGAGCATCGCGGGGCGAGGAGCGGCGAATGAACCAACCTCGCACCACCGCATCCGAATCAGCCCGGTCGCCTGACCGACGGACGCCCGCCGTACGCCATTCCCTGCTCCCGCTCGCCGTGCGCCACGTCCTGCTCCCGCCCCTCGTACGCCGCACCCTGGCCCCCGCTCCCGTCCGCCACGCCCTCCTCCGCTGGTTCGTCCTCGCGCTCGCCGTGGCCGGCTGGCAGCTGGTCGCCCGGGCTCACGGCAGCGTCTACTTCCCGCCGTCCGCCGAGATCGCCCGGCACGCGCGCGACCTCTGGTTCTCCGGCCCCGTACGGCACCTCTTCCTCACCGAGGACGCCGTGGCCGACATCCTGCCCAGCCTCGGCCGGATGGCAGCCGGGTTCGGGATCGCCGCCGTCGTCGGGATCGCGCTCGGCATCGCGGTCGGCCGCTCGCGGCGCGTGTACGCCCTCTGCAACCCCGTCCTGCAGTTCGCGCGGGCCGTCCCGCCGCCCGCCCTGGTCCCCGTCTTCGTCGTGCTCCTGGATTTCGGTACGCCGATGCAGATCGCGTCGATCGTCTTCAGCGCCGTCTGGCCGGTGCTGATCAACACGGCCGAAGGGGCCCGCGACACCGATCCGCTGCGTCTCGAAGTCGCTGCGGTCCTGCGCCTGACCCCGACCGAACGGCTCCGCTTCCTGATCCTGCCCTCCGCGCTGCCCCGCATCTTCGCCGGCCTGCGTCTGAGCCTCTCCCTCTCCCTCATCCTCATGGTGTTCTCGGAACTGCTGCCAGGCACCGCCAACGGCATCGGCTTCACGCTCACCGACGCCCAGTCCCGCTCCGACCTGCTCACCGTCTGGGCGGCGCTGGCCCTGCTCGGCACCCTCGGCTACCTCCTCAACACCGGTCTGCTGGCAGTCGAGAAGCGGCTCGTCGGCAGGGGGAGGACGACGACCGCATGACCCGTACGCCCCCAACCATCTTCGCCCAAGGACATCCATGCTCCGCCTAGACGCGGTCGGCCGGCACTACGGCGACCACCAGGTCCTGCACGACATCACCCTCACCGTGCCCGACGGCCAACTCCTGTGCGTCGTGGGCCCGTCCGGCTGCGGCAAGTCCACACTCCTGCGCACCATCGCGGGCCTGTTACCGGCGTACGACGGCACGATCACCCTGGACGGCACACCCGTGCACGGCGTCCCCGACAACCTGGCCGTCGTCTTCCAGGACTACGCCCGCTCCCTCTATCCCTGGCTCACGGTCCGCGAGAACGTGGCGCTCCCGCTGCGCCGCAGGGGTCTGCCGAGAGCCGAACGCCGGGCCGAAGCCGACCGCATCCTGGCCCGGGTCGGCCTCACCGACACGGCCCGCCGCCACCCCTGGCAGCTCTCGGGCGGCATGCAGCAACGTGTGGCGATCGCCCGCGCCTTGGTCTGCCGACCCTCCCTCCTCCTCATGGACGAACCCTTCGGCTCGCTGGACGCCCAGACCCGCGAGGACCTGGAGGACCTCCTCCTGGAGGTACACCGCACGGACGGCGCGACGATCGTCTTCGTCACCCACGACATCGACGAGAGCGTGTACCTGGGCGACCGTGTCGTCGTCCTCTCCCCGGGACCCGGCGCCAAGGTGGTCCTGGACCTACCGGTCGAACTCCCCGGCACCCGGGACCAGATCACGACCCGGGGCCTGGCGGAGTTCGTCGCCCTGAGGTCGGAGGTCGGGCGGGCGGTTCGCAACAGGTAGCGCGCTCCCTGAGCGGGGCCCGCCGGTTAGCGCCGCCGGTCAGCGCCGCCGATCGCTCCGCCCGTCAGCCCTGCCGTCGCCCCCCGACCCCTCAGCCCAGGCGCACGTCCTGCCACACCATCCGGTGATCGGACGTCGGCACCGTCGTCCCGTTCCCCACCAGCCGGTACAGCGGGTCGTCGGACGTCGGCCAGAACACGCCGTTCGCGCCCGGTATCAGGCCCTTGGACGGCAGGACGTAGTCGACGCGCAGATTCCCGGGAGCGGTGTCGCCGAAGTCGGCGGTGTCGTACGCCGGGTCGCCGGTGTGCGAGGCGTTGGCGCCGCCCTGGAGCCTCGCGGCCTCCACGCCGCCCGCGCTGGCCGGGGGAGTCGCCGGGAGGTGCACCGCCGGGTGGTCGAGCAGCTGCCGTATGGCGTGGTCGTAGCTGTCGCCGTCGTACGGATCGGCGTTGTTGTCGCCCGCGATCACGAACCGCGCCCCGGGCCGCAGTCCGCCGCGCACGCCCTTGTCGTCGTAGAGGTAGGAGCTGCGCCCGCGCCCGCCGATGTAGTCGGCCCACAGCCGGATCTCGTCGTGGTTGCGGCGGCCGTTGCGGTCCTCGGGGCCGTCGAACGTGGGCGGGGTCGGGTGCGAGACAAGGAAATGCACGGTGGAGTTTCCGATGCACACCGGCACGTCCCAGTGGCTCTTCGACGACAGCCGGAGGATCGCGCGGGCCTCGTCGCTGTAGTAGCCCGGGGGCATGATGTGGCCCGGCATGTCCCGCCACAGGAAGCGCTGGAAGGTCCGCACCGCGCGCCTGTCTATCGGGTACTTCGACAGGACGACCATGCCGTACTGCCCCGGGAACCAGCCATAGCCATACGCGTCCTGCCCGTAGGCGTCCGAACCGGGCGTCGTGACCGCGCCGTTCTTCCCGTCGAGGTCCACACCCGTGGCGACGCCCGTGTTCACGGGGCCGGTGAAGTGGTACGGGAAGTGGATCGGCTTCGCTCCGTTGTGTCCGAGGGACAGGTAGTTGCGCAGGAACAGGCGGACCGCCCGGCCCTGGTCGTCGTAGTCGAACTCGTTGATCAGCAGGATGTCCGGGTCGACCCGCTGGATGGTCTCGGCGGCGTTGCGTGCCTGGGCGTTGTCCGGCGTGGACAGGTCGGTGATCAGCGCGCCCTGGGTGGAGCGGTTCAGGGAGGCGTTGAAAGTGGCGAACCGTACGGACCGGCGGCCGTGCCGCTCGGCCGCCGAGGCCGGGAACGCAGCGGTCGTGGCCAGTGCCGCCCCGGCGAGGGAGGCGAGCGCCGTGCGGCGGGAGAGAGATCCGGTGTGGTTCATCGCGACTCCGGAGAGGGAGAGGGGACACGAGGGACGGGAACACATGAAGCTCGAAAAGTCTGCGCGCGTAGAGATGAACGCCACAAGACCCGGCGAGAACTCCCGGATTCACCCGTGATTCATGTGATTCACGCGATCGTGTGATCATGTCCCGTGCTGCGGATGCCTGTTGGGGCCCGGGGGTAGGGCCCGGCCATGACGCAGCAGCCCTTCGAACTCCCGCACTTCTACATGCCGTATCCCGCGCGGCTGAACCCGCACCTCGACGAGGCGCGTGCCCATTCGACCGAGTGGGCGCGCGAGATGGGGATGCTGGAGGGGTCCGGGGTCTGGGAACAGGCCGATCTGGAGGCGCACGACTACGGCCTGCTCTGCGCCTATACCCACCCCGAGTGCGACGGCCCCGCCCTCTCCCTGATCACCGACTGGTACGTGTGGGTCTTCTTCTTCGACGACCACTTCCTGGAGATCTTCAAGCGCACCCAGGACCGCGCCGGCGGCAAGGCATATCTGGACCGGCTGCCCCTGTTCATGCCGATGGAACTGTCGACCCCGACGCCCGAGCCGCAGAACCCGGTCGAGGCGGGCCTCGCCGACCTGTGGAAGCGCACGGTGCCCTCGATGTCGGCCGACTGGCGCCGCCGTTTCGCCGTCGCCACCGAGCACCTTCTCAATGAGTCCCTGTGGGAGCTGTCCAACATCAACGAGGGGCGCGTCGCCAACCCCGTCGAGTACATCGAGATGCGCCGCAAGGTGGGTGGCGCCCCCTGGTCGTCGGGTCTCGTGGAGTTCGCGACGGCCGAAGTCCCCGCGTCCGTCGCCGAGTCGAGGCCGCTGAGGGTCCTGATGGAGACCTTCTCGGACGCCGTGCACCTGCGCAACGACCTGTTCTCCTACCAGCGCGAGGTCGAGGACGAGGGCGAACTCAGCAACGGCGTGCTGGTGTTGGAGACTTTCTTCGGCTGCACCACCCAGGAGGCCGCCGACACCGTCAACGACGTCCTCACCTCCCGACTCCACCAGTTCGAGCACACCGCCCTCACCGAAGTCCCCGCCCTGGCCCTGGAGAAGGGCCTCACCCCTGCGGAGGTCGCCGCGGTCGCGGCGTACACCCAGGGGCTGCAGGACTGGCAGTCCGGCGGCCACGAATGGCACATGCGCTCCAGCCGGTACATGAACGAGCGCGCCGAATCCACCGCGCCCTGGAAGGGCCTGACCGGGGCCGGCACCTCCGCCGCCGACATCGGCGCGCTGCTCGCGGCGGCCGGCGCCGAACGCCTGCGTGCCTACACACACGTGCCGTTCCAGAAGGTCGGCCCCTCCCTGCTGCCCGACTTCTACATGCCCTTCCAGGTGGAGCTCAGCCCGCATCTGAAGCCCACCCGCACCCGCCTCACCGAGTGGATGCACCGCATGGGCATGCTCCAGGAGGGCGTCTGGGACGAGGACAAGCTGGCCGCCTACGACCTCCCGCTCTGCTCGGCGGGCCTCGACCCCGACGCCACACCCGAGGCCCTCGACCTCAGCGCCCAATGGCTCGCCTGGGGCACCTACGGCGACGACTACTACCCCCTCGTCTTCGGCCACCGCCGCGACCTGGCCGCCGCACGGCTGACCACACAACGCCTCGCGGCCTGTATGCCCCTCGACGGTGAGGAGGCCACCGTCCCGCTCAACGGCATGGAGCGCGGACTCGCCGATCTGTGGGTGCGTACGACGGCGGACATGACCCCCGAGTCACGGCGTGTCCTCAAGGACGCGGTGAACGTCATGACCGAGAGCTGGGTGTGGGAGCTGTCCAACCAGCTCCAGAACCGCATCCCCGACCCGGTCGACTACCTGGAGATGCGTCGCGCCACCTTCGGCGCCGACCTCACCCTCGGCCTCTGCCGGATGGGCAACGGCCCCGCCGTCCCGCCGGAGGTGTACCGCAGCGGACCCGTCCGCTCGCTGGAGAACGCCGCCGTCGACTACGCGTGCCTCCTCAACGACGTCTTCTCCTACCAGAAGGAGATCGAGTACGAGGGCGAGATCCACAACGCGATCCTCGTCGTACAGAACTTCTTCGGCATCGACTACCCGACCGCGCTCGCTGTCGTCCACGACCTGATGACCCAGCGCATGCAGCAGTTCGAGCACGTGGCCGCGCACGAACTGCCCATCGTGTACGAGGACTTCGGGCTCTCGGACGAGGCGCGGGAGGCCATGGGGAACTATGTGGTCGACCTGCAGAACTGGCTGGCAGGCATCCTGAACTGGCACCGCGAGGTCGCCCGCTACAAGGCCGAGTACCTGGCCCGCCGCGCCCACGGCTTCCTGCCGGACCGCGCCCCGGCTGTGCCCGTCCTCAGCTGACCTCCCGCACCCGCGCCGCGGCCTCCTCGGCGAGCTCTCGTACGCTCTTCACGGCGTCTTCCGAGAGCTCGCCGAGTATCGCGTCGGCGGCCGCGAGGAGCGTGCGGGCCTCCTCCGGTCGGCCCGCGTCGACCAGGGCGCGGGTCAGCCTGTAGTGCTCCTTGGCGACGAAGCGGCCGAGGCTCGCGCACCGCCAGTGACGCAGGGAGTCGTCCTCCGGGGCCGCGAGAGTTGCGCGCACGGACACCAAGGTCCTGACGGCTTGCGTCAGTTGCCCGACAGCACGCTCCAGGCGGGCCTGGTCGAGGCGGGCCAACACCCGGTCCCACGCTCTCTCCCGCAACGCGGCGGACAAGCGCTGGGCACGCAGCGCCTGGAGGCGGTCGCCGAGCCTTTCGAAGTCGTGCGCCAGCGCGCGCAGCGGAGCCGTGGTCAATTCCCGCGGCGCGTCGGGCCGACGGAGTCTGCTCTGGTCCATGACGATCTCGTCGAGACGGCGGATCAGCGCGATCCTGGCGAGCTCGGTCATGCCCTGGTCGCGGGCCAAGTCGGTCCAGGTGGACACCGGCTCGTCCGCGGGATCCGCACCGAACAGCGACTCGTCGAGCTCCTGCGCCCAGGCCCGCAACTCCTTGGCGCTCGCCCCGGGTTCGGGTATCCCGCCGAGCCCGCACGCGGTGTCGTAGTCCGTCTCGCGTACCTCGTGGAGCAGCGGCAGGTCCGTCACCTGTCCGTGCAGCCCCACCAGTACGGCGGCGAGCCGCAGTTCGTCCGTCATCGACGACCGGGCCTCGTGCCGCAGCAGATGCCTCAGCACGTCCACATCGTCCTCGGCACGGTCGAACTGCGCCGCTCGCAGGGCGAGTCGACGCCGTACGGGATCCTCGGCCACCGCGTCCCAGACCTCACGGTCACTCGCCCGCAGCAGGGCGAGGTCGGCGCGGCCGCCGGCGAGCACCGGCTCCCACAGGGGCGGGCGCGGATACGAGTCGAGCAGTTGGTAGGCGTTGTGCTCCGTCCCGTTCAGCAGCACGAAGTCGGGTTCGGTGCGCAGGAGCGCTGCCTTCAGCAGAGCTTCGAGCTCGGCGGGAGAGCGCTCCGGAAAGCCCAGTGCGGCGCGCAGTTCGGCCCGCGCCGCTTCGAGGTCGCGGTGCTGGTGGGGCTCCTCCTCGTCCTCTTCGGCTACCGCCAGCCCGATCATGATCTCGAGCGCCTCGTCGACGCTGGAGCCGATGATCCCGGCCGATCCCTCCGAGTCGGCGTACAGCACCGAGCCGTCCGCGCGCACGAAGTACGTACCGCCGGTGTCGTCCCCCGCCACTATGTCGAGCGCTCCCCCCGAAGCGAGACGCACCTCCTCGACGTGGCCATGGGCCGCGCGGGCGATGTCGAAGGTGAAGGGGAAGGCCGCCAGTTCGGCCAGGCGGGGGTTCTCGCGGAGCAGCCGCAGTGCGCGATCGGTCATGTCACAGAACGTAACAGCCGCCACTGACAACGGACTTCTGGCCTCCGGAGGCGGTTTTCGAAACCTTTCGGCCGGAACGGGGCATTCCTGGAACTCCGCCGATGCGCCGGGAGTCTTCCGGGATGAAGGGGAACAGACAACAAGAGCACAACGGGGGTGTTCGACCTTGACCGACATCATCGAGAGGTTCACGGACAGCGACACCGGCAGCGACACGGGGACGGAACGGGAGACCGACACGGGGAGGCTGCCGCTCGACACCGGCGAGCTCACGCCGTACGTGGCCCCGCTGCCCGTCCCTCCCGTCCTGCGGCCGTCGTCCGAGGACGTCTTACAGGAGACCGAGATCGCCCTGCGCCCGACCTGGGTGCGGCTGCACCCGCAGCTGCCGCCGACCCTGATGTGGGGGTACGACGGCCAGGTGCCGGGCCCGACCATCGAGGTGCGGCGCGGACAGCGTGTCCGCATCGCCTGGACCAACCGCATCCCCAAGGACAGCGAGTACCCGGTCACCTCCGTCGAGGTGCCGCTGCGCAGGGACGGCCGCCCGCAGTCCACCACCGAGCCCGGCCGCGAGGGCGTCGAGCCCAACAAGGACGTCGCGGCCCTGCCCGCCTGGTCGGTGACCCATCTGCACGGCGCCCAGACGGGCGGCGGCAACGACGGCTGGGCGGACAACGCCGTCGGCTCCGGTGACGCCCAGCTGTCCGAGTATCCGAACGACCACCAGGCGGTGCAGTGGTGGTACCACGACCACGCCATGAACATCACCCGGTGGAACGTGATGACGGGGCTGTACGGCACCTACCTCGTCCGTGACGACGAGGAGGACGCCCTCCATCTCCCCTGCGGGGAGCGGGAGATCCCCCTGCTGCTGGCCGACCGCAACCTCGACACCGACGAGGACGGCCGTCTCAACGGCCGGCTGCTGCACAAGACAGTGATCGTCCAGGAGAAGAACCCCGAGACGGGCAAGCCGGTCTCCATCCCGTTCAGCGGCCCCTACACCACGGTCAACGGGCGCATCTGGCCGTACGCCGAGGTCGACGACGCCTGGTACCGCTTCCGGCTGGTCAACGCGTCCAACGCCCGCATCTACGACCTCGTCCTCCTCGACGAGGACGACAACCCGGTCCCGGGGATCGTCCACCAGATCGGCAGCGACGGCGGACTGCTGCCGCGTCCGGTGCCGATCGACTTCGACGGTGCCCTGCCCACACTGACCGCGGCACCGGCCGAGCGCTTCGACCTGCTCGTCGACTTCCGCTCTCTCGCGGGCAGGAAGCTGCGCCTGGTCAACAAGGGCCGCAACCAGCCGCCGGGCGTGCCCGACCCGGCGGGCGACGTGCGCTGTCCGGCGGTCATGGAGTTCCGGGTCCGGGAGAGCTGCGAGACGGACACGTTCGAACTGCCCGAGGTGCTCTCCGGCTCATTCCGCCGGCTCACGCACGACATCGAGCACGGCCACCGGCTGATCGTGCTCACCCCGCCCGCCACCAAGGGGGCCGGCGGCCACCCGGAGATCTGGGAGATGACGGAGGTCGAGAACCCGGGCGACATCCAGGTCCCCACCGACGGCGTCATCGAGGTCACCGGCCCGGACGGGAAGACCAAGACATACCGGCGCACGGCCCGGACGTTCAACGACGGCCTCGGCTTCACCATCGCCGAGGGCAGCCATGAGCAGTGGAGTTTCCTCAACCTCGCACCGATCGTCCACCCCATGCACATCCACCTGGCCGACTTCCAGCTGCTGGGCCGGGACGCCTACGACGTCTCGGGCTTCGACCCGGCAGTGGGCGGAACCCGCACCCCGATCCGGCACGACGCCGGCACGCCGATCCCGCTGGCACCCAACGAACTCGGCCACAAGGACGTCTTCCGGGTGCCGGGGAACCAGATGCTGCGCGTCATGGGCAGGTTCGACGGGGCGTACGGCCGGTTCATGTACCACTGCCACCTCCTCGAGCACGAGGACATGGGCATGATGCGGCCCTTCGTCGTCATGCCCCCGGAGGCACTGAAGTTCGACCACGGCGGCGGGCATGGCGGGCACGGCGGGCACAGGGCGGGACACACAGGCTGAAGCACGCGCGCGTGGCGCGTCACGGACCCGTGGGCGTCACGCGCGCGTGAGCACGTTTTGCGCGGCGTGACGCCTATGGCTTCCCGTTCTTGACCACTGGTCAGTCTCACTCGATCGTGGCTCGTTGTGCGCCGGTGTGCAGGGTAGGCACCAGCCGGAGGCGATCCGATGGAACAGACTGCGTTGCGACCCAAGCCCATGCCAGGTCAGGGGGCCGGCGACGGTGCCAAGTCCGACTCCGGCGCACGGCGCCCGCACGCAGCGCCCCGCCGATGCGGCCGACGGCTCACGACCCTCCTGGTCGCCCTGCTCGTCGGGACGGTCCTGGTCCTGTCCGGGGTCGGACTCGGCACGCTGGGGGCCACGGTGATCGGCATGAGCAAGCTCGCCGAGCTGCAGCGGCAGGCGGGCCAGGGCGCCCCGGGAAGCCCGGCCCCCTCGGCGGACCCCGGAGTCTCGGCCCCATCGGCCCCGACGCCGACCTCCTCGCCGCTCCCTGCCGCCGTCGCGACCCTCGGCGTGGAGGTCGTGGACGCCGAGAAGGTGGGCGCCCAGGTCGTCGGCGTCCACGTGCCCGGCCCGGGATACACGGCCGGCCTGATCCGGGGAGATGTGGTCCTCGCGTTCGACCAGACCCGCGTCGACTCGGCCGCCGACCTCGCGCGAGCCGTCGCCGGAGCCCGCCCGGGCAGCGACGTCACCTTGACGGTGCGCCATCGCAGCGGCGGCTACCAGCAGCTGACGGTGGTCCCGGGCGTCGTCACCTGACCACCCCGCATCCCGTGGCGGAGTATGTGAAAACCACTGGTCACCTTCCGCCGACAGGGCCACGATGACCCCATGCCGACCACCCTCCTCGCCTTCCTGGGGGCGTGCACCCTCGTCGCCGCCTCGCCCGGCCCCAGCACCGTGCTGATCATCAAGCAGTCGCTGCACAGCAGACGCTCCGGGTTCCTGACCGTGCTCGGCAACGAGACCGGCGTCTTCATCTGGGGCGTGGTCGCCGCCTTCGGCCTGACCGCGCTGCTGACGGCCTCCGAGATCGCGTACGACGTGATGCGGATCGTCGGCGCGGTCGTGCTCGTCGGCTTCGGCATCCAGGCGCTACGCCAGGCGCGCCGCGCAAAGGGGACCCCGGAGGAGGACTCAGAGGACGCATGGGCGGGCACGCAGAAGAGCGGCTGGGCCTCCTACCGCGGCGGTCTGCTGCTCAACCTCGCCAACCCCAAGGCGGCCGTCTTCGCGATGTCCTTCCTCCCGCAGTTCGTGCCGGAGGGCGCCCCGCACCTGCCGGCCATGGTCGGCCTCGCCGCACTCTGGGCGGTCTACGAAGTCGGCTACTACGGCCTGTACGTGTGGTTCGTCGGCCGGATGAAGTCAGTGCTGTCCCGCGCGGGTGTGCGCCGGCGCCTGGAGCAGGTATCGGGAGGCGTGCTGCTGCTCCTGGGTGTCCGTATGGCGCTGGACGGCTGACGCCATGCCCGACGAGCCGCACGAAAGCCCCGCCGACCGGCTCGCGCCGCCCCGTGCGTCCGGGCAGGATGCTGACCGTAGTCCTTTCACGCGCCCAGGGAGGCCCGGATGACCGGCACCGCACCCGCGCCCTTCACCGCCGACGACTACCGGGCCCGTAGAGACCGTGCCGCGCGGGCGGCGGCGGACGCCGGTCTGGCCGGCCTCCTGGTGGCACCCGGCCCGGACCTGGTGTGGCTCACCGGCTACGCGCCCACCGCGGAGACCGAGCGCCTCACCCTGCTGGTCCTCGTCCCCGGCCAGGACCCCGTCCTCGTCGTCCCCGCCCTGGAGGCCCCGGACGCCGCGAAGGCCGTCGGCGTGCCCGGTCTGGCCCTGCGCGACTGGACCGACGGCAAGGACCCTTACGCCGCCACCGCCGCCCTCCTCGACGCGAGCGGCCGGTTCGGCATCAGCGACAACGCCTGGGCGCTGCATCTGCTGGCCCTGCAGAAAGCGCTGCCCGGCACCTCCTACGCCTCCCTCACCGACGCCCTGCCGATGCTGCGGGCCGTCAAGGACACCGCCGAGCTGGAGCTGTTGGCGGCCGCGGGTGCGGCCGCAGACGCAACGTTCGAGGAGATCCGGAAGGTTCCCTTCGGCGGCCGCCGCGAGTCCGAGGTCGCCGCCGACCTCGCCCACCTGCTGCGCCGCTTCGGACACTCCCAGGTCGACTTCACCATCGTCGCCTCCGGCCCGAACGGCGCCAACCCGCACCACGAGGTGGGCGACCGCGTGATCGAACGCGGCGACATGGTCGTCCTCGACTTCGGCGGCCTGAAGGACGGCTACGGCTCCGACACCTCCCGCACGGTCCACGTCGGCGAACCCACCGACGAGGAGCGCCGGGTGCACGACCTGGTGCGCCAGGCCCAGGAGGCGGGCTACCGCGCCGTACGGCCCGGCGTCGCCTGTCAGGAGGTCGACCGGGCCGCCCGCGCGGTCATCGCGGACGCCGGGTACGGCGAGTACTTCATCCACCGCACCGGGCACGGCATCGGCGTCACCACGCACGAGCCGCCGTACATGATCGAGGGTGAGGAGCAGCCCCTGGTGCCCGGTATGTGCTTCTCCGTGGAGCCCGGCGTCTATCTGCCCGGACGCTTCGGGGTGCGCATCGAGGACATCGTGACGGTCACCGAGGACGGCGGCCGGCGCCTCAACGACACGACCCGCGAGATGGTCATAGTGGACTGACCCGGTGACCGATCCCGGCGCAAGGAGCCCCCGTAGACCCCCGAGCGACAACGGCGCGACCATGACCCAGGCACCGACACCCACCGCGGACACCGTCCGCCGACTGGTCCGTTCCCTGCTCAAGGACGGCGTGGACGACTCGGCCGGACCCGAGGTCCGGCCCGCCGCCGCGGGCGCCGAACCCGCCACTTGGTGGGTCGGCACCCGCCATGTCCTGCGCCTCGCCCCCGACCGCGAGGCCGCTGCCCGCCAGCGCCGCGAGCTGCGCCTGCGCGACCTCGTCCGCCCGCACGTCCCGGTCGCGGTGCCGACGAGCGTCGCGTACGGGGAGTGGGCGCCCGGGCTGACCTACACCCTGGACACCAAGGTGCCCGGCGGGGCCGGCGGGCAGCACGAGGTGTCCGCCCTCGGGGAGGCCGACTTGGCCGGGCTGCTCACGGGGCTGCGCGAGGTCCCGGTCCGGCAGGCCGAGACGCTGGGGGTGCCGCGCGCTGCGCCGCGCTCGCTGGAGGCCCTGCGCCGCGCCGCCGAGCGTGCCGCCGGGCGCCTCGCCGACGCCGACGAGTTCGACGCCGCCCGTCTGCGCCAGCTCACCCAGCCGGCCGCCGTGCAGCTCGCGGCCCAGCCCGGCACCGCGGTCCTCGTCCACCACGCCCTCACCGGCGACCACCTCGTCGTCAGCGCCGACGGCCGGGTGCGCGGCGTCCTCGGCTGGGCCGACACCGTGCTCGGCGACCCCGCCGAGGACATCGCCGGCCTCGCCCTGGCCGTCGGCTCCCCGGCCGCCGTCCGCGCCGCCACCCTCGCCGGCTACGGCGCCCGCCCCTGCCTGCGCGGCCTCTGGCTCGCCCGCTGCGACGCGCTCGTCCGCCTCGCGGACCGCCTCGACGGCAAGGGCGACACGCCGCTCCCGCTGCTGAGGGTGCAGCTGCGGCACGCGTGGGAGGCGATCCTCCTGGAGCGCGTGACGGAGTTCAGGGAGGACGAGACGGAGGAGGCGGACGAGGAGCTGTAGACGCGGATACGGACACGGCGCCGCATACGCGGACTCTCCCGCCCCCGGCCGCCCGCTCACCCCAGCAACAGCGTCAGGCCGCTCACCCCTGCAACAGCACCACGCCCGACTCCCCGGGCACATGCAGCACCCCGTCCGCGCCCGGCGCCTGCACGGGCACCCACGCGGCAAGTACGGCCGCCTGGCGGGGCCCCAGGGGGATCGCCGCCGGATTCTTGGCGAGGTTGACGGCCACGCGTACGTCGCCGCGCCGGAAGGCGAGCCAGCGCTCCTGCTCGTCGTAGGCCACCTTGGTGTCCGCGAGGTCGGGATCCGTGAGGTCGGGCTGCTCGTGGCGCAGGGCGATGAGACGGCGGTACCAGGCCAGCACGCGCGCGTGGTGCTCGCCTTCGAGCTCGGACCAGTCGAGGCACGAGCGGTCCCGCGTCGACGGGTCCTGCGGGTCGGGCACGTCCTCCTCGGCCCAGCCGTGCTCCGCGAACTCTCGCCGCCTGCCGCGCCGTACGGCTTCGGCGAGCTCCGGATCGGTGTGGTCGGTGAAGAACTGCCAGGGCGTGCCCGCGGCCCACTCCTCGCCCATGAACAGCATCGGCGTGAACGGCGCGGTCAGTGTCAGCGTGGCCGCGCAGGCCAGCAGGCCGGGGGAGAGACAGGCCGCGAGACGGTCGCCCTGGGCCCGATTGCCCACCTGGTCATGGGTCTGGCTGTAGCCGAGGAGACGGTGCGCCGCGACGCGCGTACGGTCCAGGGGGCGCCCGTGGCGCCGGCCCCGGAAGCTCGAGTACGTCCCGTCGTGGAAGTAGCCGCCGGTGAGGGTCTTGGCGAGGCCTGCCATGGGGGCGCGGGCGAAGTCGGCGTAGTAGCCCTGGGACTCGCCGGTCAGCGCGGCGTGCAGGGTGTGGTGGAAGTCGTCGTTCCACTGCGCGTGCAGACCGACGCCGCCCTCCTCGCGCGCGGTGATGAGCCGAGGGTCGTTGAGGTCGGACTCGGCGATCAGATACAGCGGCCGGTCGAGGTCGGCGGCCAGGCCGTCGACCGCTGTCGACAGCTCCTCGAGGAAGTGGCACGCGCGCGTGTCCTTGAGCGCGTGCACCGCGTCCAGGCGCAGCCCGTCGATCCGGTAGTCCCGCAGCCAGGCCAGCGAGCTCTCCAGGAGATACGCGCGCACCTCGTCCGAGCCGGGCGCGTCCAGGTTGACGGCGGAACCCCAGGGGGTGTGGTGCTTGTCCGTGAGGTAGGGCCCGAAGGCAGGCAGGTAGTTACCGGACGGGCCGAAGTGGTTGTGCACGACGTCGAGGACCACGCCCAGGCCCACTTCGTGCGCCCGGTCGACGAAGCGTTTCAGCGCCTCGGGCCCGCCGTACGGCTCGTGCACGGCCCAGAGGGAGACGCCCTCGTATCCCCAGCCGTTTCGCCCCGGGAAGGGGCACAGTGGCATCAACTCGATGTGCGTGACGCCCAGTTCGACGAGGTGTCCGAGCCGATCGGCGGCCGCGTCCAGCGTGCCCTCGCGCGTGTACGTGCCCACGTGCAGCTCGTACAGCACCGCGCCGGGCAGTGGCCTGCCCGCCCACTCGGTACGCCACTCGTACCGCCCGTGGTCGACGATCGCGCTGAGCCCGTCAGGGCCGTCCGGCTGCCGGCGCGAGCGCGGATCGGGCAGCACGGGGCCGTCGTCGAGCGCGAAGCCGTACCGCGTGCCGTCCCGCGCCTCCGCCTCCCCCCACCACCATCCCGCGCGATCGGGATCGCGCTCCAACGCGCGCGTGGCGCCCTCGCAATGCAGCGTCACACGGTCGGCCTGCGGTGCCCACACCTCGAACTGCACGGACGGTTCCCCTTCGTCTGCTCACCGTGATGTAGCCCGTCCATGGTGCTTCAAACTAGATCAATCCGCTTTTGAATCTTCCCTTTTGTGGCAGGTGTCGTGGCCGGTGCCGTCGATCACGCGTGTGTGGCGGCCGTTTCCCCGTTTTCTGGACACCGTGGGTCCACTGACCGACAATCAGCTCCGTGACGTCGTCTTTCGAGTTCAATACCTACCCCGCGCGGCTCTCCGACGCGGAGCGCGACAAGGCGCTGAAGGTGCTCCGTGACGGCGTCGCCATGGGCCGGCTGTCGCACGACACGTTCGTACGGCGCATGGAACTGGCCCTTGCCGCCCGCCGCGCGGACGAGCTCGCCGTACTCACCGCCGACCTGCCCGTCGAGAGCCGCATGTCGCGTCTGGTGTTCGGCTCGGTCGAGGCGATCTCCGGCTTCACCGTGCGGCTGCGCAGGGCATGGCAGGCCGAGCGGCTGCCCAAGCTGCTGCTGCCCCACCCCGCGACCGGTCATCCGCTGCGCATCGGTCGCGACCCCGCCAACGGGCTGCGGCTGACCCACGAGACGGTGTCCCGCGTGCACGCCGAACTGAGCCATCAGGCCGGCATATGGGTGCTGCGTGACCTCGGCTCCACCAACGGAACCACGGTGAACGGCCGACGGGTCATCGGTGCCGTCGTGGTCCGCGAGGGCGACCAGGTCGGCTTCGGCCGGATGTCGTTCCGCCTCGCCGCGAACTGAGCCGAACCTTAGCTCTGGCCCCGGCATTACTTGAAGCGTTGACTCAAGTCCCTTTGCCCTCTGTGGTGTTGACGTAGTCGTCAACTCGTGACTGACTGTGCGTACACCGTGCACACCAGGTGAATCGACGGCACCGCATTGTGGAGGTGTGCCCTGCCGCCACTCCTCCGCTACCCGACCGTCGACGAGCTGGGCGCCCGGGCGGCCGCGCTCGTCGCCCGCCGCCCCCGTGACGCACGGCTGCGCCGGGTGGGGACGTCCCGCGCGGGCACGCCCCTGTTGCTGCTGTCCGTAGGCCACGGCAACCGCCAGGCCCTCATCGTGGCCGGCCCGCACGCCAACGAACCGGTGGGCGGCGCCACCGTGCTGCGGCTGGCCGAACGGGTGCTCGCCGACCCCCGCCTGCACGAGGGCGCCGACGCCACCTGGAACCTGCTGCTGTGCCTGGATCCCGACGGTCTGCGCCGCAACGAGGGCTGGCTGCACGGCCCGTACGCCCTCGGCGGCTACTTCCGGAACTTCTTCCGGCCCGGATTCCTGGAGCAGCCCGAATGGCTGCCCGACGGTGCCGACGCCGCCACACTGCCCGAGACCCGCACCCTGCTCGACCTCCAGGACGAACTGCGGCCCTTCCTCCAGTGCTCCCTGCACGGCGTCGACGTCGGCGGCGGCTTCGTCGAGCTGACCCACGACCTGCCCGGCCTCGCCCAGCGCGTCGCGCACACCGCCGCCCGCCTCGGCATCCCACGCGAGCTCGGCCCCTACGACACCCTGTACTGGCCGGCACTGGGACCCGCCGTCTACCGGATCCCAAGGCCCCGCCGGGGCGATCTGGCCGCCGCCATCACCGAGGCGGCCGTCGAGTCGACGTGGTTCCATCCGCACCGGCACGGCACCGTCACGGCGGTCGTCGAGGCCCCCATGTGGGGCGTGGCCGCCGTGGAGGACGGTGCCCCGCACGCCGATGAGGAAACGGTCCTGCGGATGGTGAGTCACACCCTGCGCCACGACACCCGCGTCCTGAATCGGCTGCTGGAGCGCCTGCGGCCGCACCTTCCCGCCGGACCGGAGACGGCCCGGCTGCTCGCCCCGGTCGACGACTATTTACTGGTCTGCCCCGGGCTCGCCGACACCTGGGACCCCGACGTCGAGGACGTCGGCGGCGCACGCCCGCTTCCGCCGCTCAGCACCGCCCATCTGGCCGCCCTGCGCATCGCCGGGCGGCGCCTGGCCCTGCGCACGGCCGGACTGCTGCACCAGCTCGTGACCGGCGCCGGGCGTGACCCGGCCCGGGTGCTGCCGGAACTGGAGCGGCTCCTCGACGAGTGGTGCGACGACTACCGCGACGGCTGCGGGGCGCGTTGGATACCTGTCGCGCGCCAGGTGGAGTACCAGTCGCGGGTGGTGCTCGCCGCGTTCGAACTGGCCGGGCGGTACGCGCCCGCGTGCTCCCGTTCGGGTGAGTCGGGCTGGAATGCCGGGGCAGCCGTGCCGATGCATCGGGAATGACGCAACGCATCACAGCCGTACGAGGCGCTCTGCTCACGGCAGCCGCCGCCCTCGCCCTCGGCGCCGCCGCGCCCCAGGCGACGGCTCAGGACTCCGACCCCGGCAACTGGCTCTTCGTCACGGTCACCCGTGGTGACGCCCCCCACAGCGAGGCGCCCGGCCGGCTGCTGCTGTGCGATCCGCCGCAGGGCCACGGCAAGGCGGCCGAGGCCTGCGAACAGCTCGACAGGGTGGGCGGCGACATCGGCCGACTCCAGCGGAAGGACGCCTTCTGCCCGATGATCTACGCGCCGGTGACCGCCCACGCGCGCGGAGAGTGGAACGGGCGCCCGGTCGAGTACCGGGAGACGTTCTCGAACGGTTGCGGGCTGTCGGCGCGCACGGGCGCGGTGTTCGCTGTGGACGGCTGACGCCGTACCGGACGGTGCTGCACGCGCGTGTGCCGCGTCCCGGCCGCGGATGCCGCGGCGTGGCTCACGCCGCTCGGTCACGTGCGTGCAGCGCTGCCGCGACGACCGTCCGGGACTGGTGCTCGACCTGGTGCTCCAAGGGCACCCAGCGGGCGCGGAAGCGTTCGGCGAAGGCGTCGCTCCAGGTCGCCACGAGGCGTTCGAGCGGCGGTGCCGCGCGGTCGCCGGTCTCCTGCAGGACACGCAGCAGCATGGCCGCCGCCCGCAGCGGCAGCCGCCGCCCGAAGGCGTCCACGCTCCCGACGTACGCCATGGTGTCGTCGGCGGGCGGCGTGTGCATCCAGTCGGCGGCCAGCCCCGGCACCAGCTCCAGCGACCACTTCGCGGCTCGCAAAAGGGGCCCGTCGACGCCGTCCAGGCGGGGGAGCGCCTCGCCAAGGACCCGCTCCACCTGCAGCGCGTCCCGCAGCAGCCGGGCCGCCAGCCGTCGCATCGCCCTGGCCGGGGCCGGATGCGGCGCCGGGTCGTCCACCAGGTCGCTGGCCCACATCGGCACCTCGACGACCGCGGTCAGGCCGCCGTAGCGGTGCACGTGATACCAGGTGCTGCTGCGCGCGTCGTCCGGCATGCTCGGATACGCCGCGCCCGCGCCCGGCGCCGGCATCACGTGCACCCCGGGCCCGGCCGCGGGCCAGCCCGCCGCGTCCGAGGCGCCGGTCTCCACCGGGATGTGCAGCTGGGCCGCCGACTTCGCGAACGGCTCGGCGAGCCCGGGGACGTCCTTCGTCAACTGCACCCAGCTGCCGCCCAGATCGGTGCCGTGCAGGGTCACCTGGAGGTAGGGGCGCAGTTCGTCGATGACCCGGGTCAGCACGCGCGTCTCGGGCGGCAGCCGGTGGGGCGGCAACGCGGCCGGTGCCCACTCCGGCTGCTCCGGGGCCGCGGGCCGGAAGAAGCCGCGGTGGTACTCGAACAGGCTGCGGGGCGCCGGAGTGACATGCAGACTCGCCCCGTCGGGATCCGCGCACAGCAGGAAGTGCCAGGAGATGTCGTCCCGCAACTCCCGCTCGTGCATGACCCGTTCGGCGACCGCGAGAAGGGTGGAACTCCCCGTCGGTTCGTTGGAGTGCGCACCCGCGACCACCAGTACGGCGCGTCGGGCGTGACCGATGGACAGCAGATGTAGGGGTCTACCCGCGCGGGAGGCCCCCACCTGTCTGAGTACGCACAGGTCGGGCCGGTGAGCGGCCAACGCTCGGGCGGACAGGATCAGTTCGGTCAGCGTGGGGTAACGCAGCTCCGGCAGGAGACTCACCCCCGTCACGTCCGCCCTGCTTCGCAATCCGCAGTACCCCATGGTCTGGTTTATGTGTCAAGGAGTTCACGGGGGAGGCTCCAGGGGGCGCCCAGTTGCATTTGCCCCCAGCAGGTACGCGGCGACCGGCGTCAGCGGGAGTGCCAGGGCCGTCCTGCCCGGGTGGCCGGCCCGGTTTCAACCCGTTCACGCCACTTCCGGCCGCCCATGCGGCTGTCGGCAGCCTCGGCGCGACGAGGGCGTCGACGCTCGTCACCATGCGCCGGCCGTCGTGCCCGAGCCCCGGGAGTGTGCGCGGGCCCGAGCCGGTCGCCGACAGGACACCACGGCGCGCGAGGCAGCCCTACGCGCCCGAGCACGCGCTCCATGGGAACGCCGTACGGCAGCACGGCAGCACGGCCGCTCGGGCCCCGCTCACGGCGACTCCTCCACGCCGACCCGCTCCAGCAACGCCACCGGCAGCCGCCCGAACAGCTCCTCAACGCGCGTGTGCCCGCTGAACTCCCGCTCCGGAGCCAGCACGTCGGCCCACCGCCCCGGCGGCAGCGGCAGCAGCGTGTCACGCCAGCCGCCCGAGCGCGCCAGCCGCAGCGACAGCCGGGTCACGGCGGTGACCACCTCGCCGGAGCGCACGAAGGCCACACAGTGCGCGGCTGACGGCCCCTCGGCGGCCAAGGGCGCGTACGACGCCGAGTCACCGAACACATCGGGGCGACGCCTGCGCAGCCGTAGCGCTGCCGCCGTCACCGCGCCCTTCTCGCCGGGATCCTCGTGCGGGAAGCGCACAGCCCGCCGGTTGTCCGGGTCGACCAGCGCCCGGTACTCGCCCTCGGTGCCCTGGTAGACATCGGGGACGCCCGGCATCGTCAGCTGGGCCAGGGCCGTGCCCAGCATGTTGGCCCGGATGTGCGGCTCCAGGGCGCCCCGGAATGCGGCCACGCGCGCGTACGGCCCCCCACACGGCCCCGCCGCGACGAACTCCGCTACCGCCTCCTCGTACGGCGGCTCCTGCTCCGTCCAGCTCGTGAACAGTCCCGCCTCCCGCACATGCTTCAACAGGGCGCCCTGCACGCGGTCCACGGCCGCCTCGCCCAGCCCGAACACCGTCTGCCAGGCCGCCCATGCCAGTTGCGCGTCGGGGACGCCCTCGCCGTCGCGTGTCACCTCGGTCAGGACGTCCGCCCAGCGCTCCGGGCACTCGGTGAGCACGGCCAGTGCGGCCCGTACATCGCCACTGCGCTTGGTGTCGTGCGTCGACACGGCCGTCCCGGTCACGGGCCAGTCGCGCTGCACGCGCGCGCAGTAGGCGTGGAACTCCTCGGGCGAGACGGCAGGGCTCCCCGGATTCCCGCCCACCTCGGTCGCCGACAGCAGCGGCACATACCGGTAGAACGCCGTGTCCTCCACGGACTTGGCCCGCAGCGCCGACGCGGTCTGCGCGAACCGCGTCCGGAACTCCACGTGCTCCGGCCCGTCCCCGGCCCGCCCGAGCACCAGCTCGCGCACGACATCGACCGCGCCGGCCTCCTCGGGCACGACGAAGGCGAGCCGGGCCTCGGCAGCGGCCTCCTCGGTGACCACACGGGCCGCGTCACCGGAGGCGTACGGCCGGTAGACCTCCAGCCGGACGAGGAGTTCCTGCAGCGCGGTGCGCAGCGCCCAGGGCGCACGGTCGCGCAGCGCGGGCTCCGGGGACGTGGCACACACGCGGTGCGCCACCCTCGTCAGCCGGTCGATCTCGGTGGCCAGCTCGTGCGTGAGGACCTTGTACGCCGCCCGCCGCACCGTCGCCTCCCAGTCACCGCCCCGGTCCGTCTGCGGGGCCGCGAACCGCCGGTACTGGCCGAGGAGTTCCCCGAACCCCGCCGGGTCGGTGAACAGGCCGTCGACCTGCCGCAGGGCGTCGTAGCCAGTGGTGCCTGCGACGGGCCAGGAGGCGGGCAGGTGCTCCCCGTCCGACAGGATCTTCTCCACGACCGTCCAGCGCCCGCCGGTCGCCTCGTGGAGGCGCCGGAGATAACCGTCGGGGTCGGCGAGGCCGTCGGGATGGTCGATGCGCAGCCCGTCGATCACGCCCTCGTGCAGGAGCTGGAGGATCTTGGCGTGCGTGGCCTCGAACACCTCCGGGTCCTCGACCCGCAGCCCGATCAGCTCCGAGATGCTGAAGAACCGCCTGTAGTTGAGCTCGGTACGGGCCAGCCGCCACCACACCGGCCGGTACCACTGGGCGTCCAGGAGCTGCGGCAGCGGCAGCTCCTCGGTGCCCTCGCGCAGCGGGAACACATGGTCGTAGTACCGCAGGACGTCGCCGTCCACCTCCATACGCCCGAGCTCCTCGCCCAGCGGGTGCCCCAGCACCGGCAGCAGCACCTGGCCGCCCTGCGCCTCCCAGTCGATGTCGAACCACCTCGCGTACGGCGACTTGGGGCCCTCGCGCAGCACCTCCCACAGGGCGCGGTTGTGCCGCGGGGCCATGGCCATGTGGTTCGGCACGATGTCCACGACCAGGCCCAGGCCGTGCTCGCGCGCGGTACGCGCCAGCGCGCGCAGCTCCTCCTCGCCGCCCAGTTCCTCGCGCACGCGCGCGTGGTCCACGACGTCGTAGCCGTGCCCCGACCCCGGGACCGCCTCCAGGACGGGGGACAGGTGCAGGTGCGAGACGCCGAGCGAGGCCAGATACGGCACGGCCGCCGCCGCGGCCCCGAACGGGAACTCTGGCTGTAGCTGCAGCCGGTAGGTTGCGGTCGGCACCATCGGGTCAGGTCGCTCAGGTGTCATGGAAAGCTACGTACCCGCCCTGCCGCCCTTCGTGTCATCGTCCCCTCCACGTGGGCCCACGCGCGTGCCTAGCTTCGAGCGATGGGAAAGACGGGGACGAGTGGTCGAGGCGGTGCAGGCGGTGCAGGCGGCCGAGTCGGTACGTCGGCGACCTACCGCGAGGTGATCGGCCTGACCGGGCCGCTGCTGCCGGTCATGTCCTTCCTGGCCCGGCTGCCGACCGCCACCGTCCAGTTCGGCAGCGTGCTGCTGGTCGCGCGGACGAGCGGTTCCCTGACCGCCGCGGGGCTGACCGGTGGCGCGCTCGCCATCGGGCAGGTGGCCTGCGGCCCGCCGGTGGGCCGACTCGCCGACCGGCACGGCCAGCGGACGGTCGTGCTCGCCTTCTCCCTCGCCAACGCCCTCGCGATCGCCGGTTTGGTCGCCGGAGCGCTTGCGCGGCTGCCGGCGGCGGTGCTGGCCGTGCTCGGGGCAGTGGCCGGGGCGACGGTGCCGCAGATCGGCCCCATGGCGCGAGCGCGTCTTGTCGCTCTCGCGCGTCGTGCCGGGACTCGGGAGAGCACTGTGGGCGCGGCGCTCTCCTTCGAGAGCACGTTGGACGAGATCTCGTTCGTCCTTGGGCCGGCGTTCGTCGGTCTGGCTGCCGTGACGGCACATCCTGGGTACGCGCTGGGTGGCGCCGCGGTGCTGGTGGGCCTGTGCGGCACCGGCTTCGCGCTGCATCGGACGGCGGTGGTGGCACGGCGGTCCGGGCCCGTCGCCACGTCGACGGATGGACGGTCCGGTTCCGTCCGGACGCGCGCGGGGCGACGATCCGGTGCCGTCCCTACGCCCGCGACGCAACGATCCGGTGCCGTCCCAACGCCCTCGGCAGGACGAGACGGTGCCGTCCCTGCGCCCGCGACGCAACGATCCGGTGCCGTCCCTACGCAGCCGGCGCGACGATCCAGTCCCGTCCCGACGTCCATCCCCCGCTCCATCCACGCCCTGCGAGCCGCCCTCGCCCTCCAAGGCGCCATGTTCGGCGCCTGCCAGGCCGGCATCACCGCCCTCACCCAGCGTCTCGGCCAGCCGGAGCAGGCAGGCCTCGTATACGCCGCCATGGGAGTGATGAGCGCTGTCGCCGGGCTCTCCATGGCCGCGGTGCCCGCCCGCGTGGGGCTGAACGCCCGGTGGCGAGCAGCGACCGCGGCGGCGTTCCTGCTCTCGCTGCCCCTCCTGTGGACCGGCAGCCTCCCCGCCCACTACGCGGTCGTCACCGTCCTCGGCACCGCCTACGCCCCACACCTCATCACGCTGTTCGGGCTCACCGAGCGCGTGGTTCCACCGGAGCGGCTCGCGGAGGCGATGGCGTTCGCGACGAGCGCGCTCGTCGGCGGGCAGGCCCTCGCGGTCGCCGTCACCGGCCGCCTGGCCGAGTCGTACGGCCCCGGGGCTGCCTTCGGGGCGGCGAGCCTCGCCGCCGCGCTCGCCTGCGCGACAGCGCTGACGGCGCGCCCGGCGTCGTACACCGCACGCGCCGTCGAAAGCCACCTCCACGCGCGCGTGCCCGACGAGGACGAGACCGGAACCGGGACTGGGACCGGGACCGGGCAGGCACCCACCGACACGCCGCTCTAGACCGGCCGCTGCAACACCGTCAGACTGCGGTCCACCAGCGTCAGCCGGTCCCCGGCCTGCACCTTCGCTCCGGTTCCCGGCGGCACCCCGTCCGTGCGGGCGGTGTCGACGACCACCTGCCACTGGCGGCCGTGGTTGACCGGCACGACGAAGTCGAGGGTCTTGGGGGAGGCGTTGAACATCAGCAGGAACGAGTCGTCGGTGATGCGCTCGCCGCGCGCCCCCGGCTCCGAGATCGCGTTGCCGTTGAGGAAGACCGTCAGCGTCGACGCCTGCGCCCGGTCCCAGTCCCGCTGGGCCATCTCCTTGCCCTGCGGTGTGAACCAGGCGATGTCCGACAGGTCGTCGTGGGTGCCCTCCACGGGCCGCCCGTGGAAGAAGCGTCGCCTGCGGAAGACCGGATGGTCCCGCCGTAGCCACACCATCGCGCGCGTGAAGGCGAGCAGCTCGCGGGGCAGCCCGTTCGCGCCCTCGCCGGCCGAGCCTTCCTCCCCGTCCTCGGCGCTGTCCTGCGGCCAATCGATCCACGCCAGCTCACTGTCCTGGCAGTAGGCGTTGTTGTTCCCGCGCTGGGTGCGCGCGAACTCGTCGCCGTGGCTGAGCATCGGCACGCCCTGGGACAGCATCAGCGTGGCGATGAAGTTCCGCATCTGGCGGGCGCGCAGCTCGAGGACCGCCGGGTCGTCGGTCTCGCCCTCCGCCCCGCAGTTCCAGGACCGGTTGTGGCTCTCGCCGTCCCGGTTGTCCTCGCCGTTGGCGTGGTTGTGCTTGTCGTTGTACGAGACGAGGTCGTGCAGCGTGAACCCGTCGTGGCAGGTCACGAAGTTGATGGAGGCCAGCGGGCGACGCCCGTCGTCCTGGTAGAGGTCGGAGGAGCCCGTCAGCCGGGACGCGAACTCGGCCAGCGCGCGCGGCTCTCCGCGCCACAGGTCCCGTACGGTGTCGCGGTACTTGCCGTTCCACTCGGTCCACAGAGGCGGGAAGTTGCCCACCTGGTAGCCGCCCTCGCCCACGTCCCACGGCTCGGCGATCAGCTTCACCTGGGAGACCACCGGGTCCTGCTGCACCAGATCGAAGAACGACGACAGCCGGTCCACCTCGTGGAACTGCCTCGCCAGCGTGGCCGCGAGGTCGAAGCGGAAGCCGTCGACGTGCATCTCGGTGACCCAGTAGCGCAGCGAGTCCATGATCAGCTGCAGGACGTGCGGGGACCGCATGAGCAGGGAGTTTCCGGTGCCCGTGGTGTCCATGTAGTAGCGCGGGTCGTCCGTGAGCCGGTAGTAGCGCTGGTTGTCCAGGCCCCGGAAGGACAGCGTGGGGCCCAGGTGGTTGCCCTCGGCGGTGTGGTTGTAGACCACGTCGAGGATGACCTCGATACCGGCCTCGTGCAGCGCCCGCACCGCCGACTTGAACTCCAGGACCTGCTGGCCGCGGTCGCCCCAGGAGGCGTACGCGTTGTGCGGGGCGAAGAAGCCGATCGTGTTGTAGCCCCAGTAGTTGTTCAGGCCCATGTCGACGAGGCGGTGGTCGTTCACGAACTGGTGGACCGGCATCAGCTCCAGCGCCGTCACGCCCAGCTCGGTGAGGTGCTCGATGACCGCCGGGTGCGCGAGGGCGGCGTAGGTGCCGCGCAGTTCCTCGGGCAGGCCCGGGTGGCGCATCGTGAGGCCCTTCACATGGGCCTCGTAGATCACTGTGTGGTGGTACTCGGTGCGCGGCCGCCGGTCGTCGCCCCAGTCGAAGTACGGGTTGACCACGACCGACGACATCGTGTGCGGCGCCGAGTCCAGGTCGTTGCGCCGGTCGGGTTTGTCGAAGTGGTAGCCGTACACCTCCTCGCCCCAGCGGATCGAGCCGCTGACCGCCTTGGCGTACGGGTCGAGCAGCAGCTTCGCGGAGTTGCAGCGCTGACCGCGCTCCGGGGCGTATGGGCCGTGCACCCGCAAGCCGTACCGCTGTCCTGGCATGACGCCCGGCACGTACGCGTGCCGCACGAAGGCGTCGCTCTCCCGCAGTTCCACCGCCGTCTCCGAGCCGTCGTCGTGCAGCAGACACAGCTCTACTCGGTCCGCGGCCTCCGTGAAGACCGCGAAATTGGTGCCGGCGCCGTCGTAGGTGGCACCGAGTGGATATGCCTCTCCAGGCCAGACCTGCATGGACACGACTCTTTCAGCTGGACCTCGCCGTCGGGGGCGCCTTGCCGTCGAGTCTCCCCGAAAGTGATGGAACCACCTATGACTTACGTCCCTCTTACCGGTCGACCAGTGCAGACGCGGGTGTGCCAGATAGTGGCGTACCCGGTGGGGCCAACACGTACTCCCGGGGATGTAGGGGGAGTAGGGGGAAGATGTGCGCAAGATAGTGCACCGCCATCTGGGCAAGGTGGTGGCAGGTGCGGCCATTGCGGTGGCCGGAACCGCCGTGATGGTCGGAATCACCCTGCCGGGGACGGCCGGGGCCGACGACACGGGAGGGAACAACGGCGGTCAGACCGCCCAGCAGACGGCCCCGGGACAGGGCGCCGACGCGGTACCGCCGGGCGTCGTCGAGGAGGCGCCCAGCGAGGGTGACAAGGGCACGGGCGACGACCCGCTGACCGATGACGAGATGGAACGGGCCGCGAAGCTCGCGGCGAGCCCGCAGCTGCGCAACGGCGGCGAGAACGTCGAGGGCGACCGAGGCCCGCAGCGCGTCGGCGTCGATCTCGCCGAGCCGGACGCCGCCGAAGTCGACGGCCGGAGCGCACCGCGCCGGGCCGAGGTGACGTTCTACGACTACAAGGCCGACGCGCTCGTCACCAGGACCGTCAACCTCGACACCGGGAAGGTCGAGCAGAGCACCACCGAGCACGGTGTCCAGCCACCGCTGAGCCGTGCCGAGTACGCCGAGGCGGCCGAGCTCCTGATCGCCGACCCGCTGGGCGCGGGCATGAAGGCGGACTACAAGGACGCCACCGACAAGGAGCTCACCTCCCCGGACCAGCTGCTGCTCAACGGCGCCGTGTACCGGGCCGCTCCGGGCGCCCAGCCCGCCGTACTCGACAAGTGCGGCGAACACCGGTGCGTGCGGCTGTTCCCGAAGGTCAAGAACGGGCCCTGGATCGACGCCCGGTCCTTCGTGATCGACCTGAGCGCCCGCAAGGTCGCCAAGCTCGACATGCGCTGAGCCGCTCTCCGTTCACTTTTCCAACTCGCATCCCATGCACTTGCACCTCCTGTAAGGGAGTCATTTCTTCATGCGCGTAAAGAGTTCGATCAGCGGCGTCCCGCCGCGGAGAATGAGCCGTGCCCGCAAGGGCGCTGCCGTGGGCCTGTCGGTGGCCGCCCTGGCCGCCGGCGCGACGACCGGCGCCGGACCCGCCTCCGCACAGCCGAAGAACGCCCCGGCACCCGCCGCCGAGTGCAGCGCCGCCTACCGCATCGAGCAGAAGCTCACCGGCGGCACGACCTGGCGGATGTGCTGGCGCTACGACGGCAAGGCCGGGCTCGTCCTGGAGAACATCTCCTACCAGCCCAAGGGCGAGGCCAAGCCGATCAAGGTCCTCAACAGCGCCAGGCTCGGGCAGATCCACGTCCCGTACGACGACGGCAGCGTCGAGTACGACGACCTGACGGGCTTCGGCTTCGCCCAGGGACTGATGACCCTCAACCCCGCCGAGTGCCCCGGCGGCACCATCAAGTCCGTCAAGGTCCCGGAGGCCTGGGATCCGCAGAACCAGAACGTCAAGGGCCTGTGCACCACCACGCGCGCGCGTGGGCACGCCTACCGCATGCAGGGTGACAGCGCGAGCAAGGTCTACCAGGCGCAGAGCAAGGACCTGCTCGTCTACACGGTCAACCAGGTCGGCTGGTACGAGTACATGACCGAGTGGCGCTTCCAGGACGACGGCACGGTCACCATGAACGTCGGCGCGACCGGCAGCCTCTCCTGGGACGACTACGACGCCGGCGACGGCCGCGGCTGGCCCATAGGCAAGGGCAACACGGCCAAGGCCACCAGCCACAGCCACAACGTCTTCTGGCGGCTCGACTTCGGCCTCGACGGTTCCACCAAGAACCGGATCGAGCAGTACGACTCCGCCGTGACCGCGCCCTCCGCCGGCGCCCCCGCCCCGAAGACCAAGACCACCAGCACCAAGGTCACCAAGGAACTCGCGGGCGACGCCAAGGCGTACCGCTGGTGGCGCGCGGTCAGCGCGACCGGCAAGAACAAGGACGGCCACGCGCGCTCGTACGAGATCGTCCCCGGCGCCAGCACCAAGTACCCGGGCCGCAGCTTCACCAAGCACGACATGTACGTCACCGAGTACAACAAGTGCGAGAAGTTCGCCACGAACAACCCCGGTTGCGGGAACGGCCACCCCAAGTCCGTCGACAAGTGGGTCGGTGGCCAGAACCTCACGCACCCGATCGTCTGGATGAACGTGGGCTTCCACCACATCGCCCGGGACGAGGACCAGCAGCCCATGCCGGTTCACTGGCAGGGATTCTCCATCGTCCCGCGTGACGTGACGGCTATGAATCCGCTCACTCCGAGCGAGCTCGCCTGGCAGAACGGCCACTGGCGGCCCCGCAGTTGAGAAACGACCCTGTCCATCCGGCTGCACCGTCGACCGCTCCCGGAGTACCCTTCCTTGATCGTTGAGACGGGGAGTGCTCGGGGGAGCGGAAGGCGGTGCGCGGGTGGGCTCGGGAGGGCTGGAGTTGCCCCCTGGTGACGAGGGTCACGAGGGGAACTCCACAGACGTCCCGCCCGGCGCGGTGTCCCTGGCCAGGCCGATGGAGACCAACTCCATCGGCCCGGAGCTGGACTGGGACACCGACGCCTGGCGCGAGGTGCGTACACGCGCCCAGCGCGCCGGCCGGGCCTACATCTGGCTGAACCTCGTCGAACAGCGGCTGCGCGCGGTCGTGGCCGCTGTTCTGCGCCCCATCTACGAACCCGTCCACGGCGACGACTGGGTGGTGGCGGCGGCCGGACCGGCCGGTCAGGAGTGGGTCCAGCGCGCGGTCGCCGTCCGCGAAGTCAGCCGCCGCAAGGGCTACTTGCTCGACCCGGCCGACGACAACGTCCTCAGCTTCCTCACGCTGCCGCAGCTGCGCGAGCTGATGGTGCAGCACTGGCCGTGCTTCGAGCCGTACGTCGACGACCGTCGGGACGTCGAACTCGCCCTGGACGAACTCGAAGTGACCCGGAACGTCGTCTCGCGCAACCGCGCCCTGTCCGAGGCGGTCCTGAACCAGGCCGAGCGGGCCTCGGCGCGCCTGCTCGAGATCCTCGGCGCGGGCGGCGACGTACCCTCCGCCCGCCGGCTGCCCGTCGACGCGGTAGAGGACCTGGTCGGCGACCGGTACGCCGATGTGGTCGCGGTGCACCCCGACCGGGTACGGCTGCTGCGCCAGTTCCCGGCCGAGGACATCTTCGGCGGCGCGCGCCGGCTCGACGCCATCGGCATCGGCCTCAACCTGCTCGTACAGAACTTCTCCGGTCGACGCCTGGTGCGCCTCGCCGAGTCCGGCTGCCGGGTGCGGCTGCTGTTCCTCAACCCGGCCTCCAGCGCGGTGAAGCGGCGCGAGCGCGAACTCGGCATCAAGCGGGGCGAGTTGAGCCGCGCGGTCGAGATGAACATCCTGCACATGCGCCGGGTGCGGTCCCGGCTGCGGGACCCGGGCGCCTTCGAGATCCAGGTCTTCGACGAGACGCCCCGCTTCACGGCGTACCTCGTGGACGGCGACGGCTCCGACGGCATCGCGATCGTGCAGTCCTATCTGCGGCGCACCCGAGGGCTGGAGGCGCCGGCCCTGGTGCTGCGCAACGGCAGCCGGGTGGTCAAGTCTGAAGAGATCGACCCAAGTGGGCTTTTCCCGACGTATCGCGAGGAGTTCGAGCTCATGTGGGCGGATTCGAGACCGGTGTCCTGAACTGTCCCACTGTGGAATGTCCCACTGTGGAAGCGCCGTCCGGCCGTGGAAGCACTGTCCCACCGCGGAAGCGGAATGCGGTCCTCTGATTGTCAGTGGCGCATGGGAGGGTGGAGACCACTGGGGGAAAGCACCACCAAGAAGGGGGACCGCCCATGGGCTGGCACCGGGAGCTGCTGATCGGCTTCGACCTGGAGACGACCGGGACCGATCCGCGCGAGGCGCGCATCGTCACGGGCGCCGTGATCGAGGTCAGGGACGGGCAGACCCTAGGGCACAAGGAGTGGCTGGCGGATCCGGGCGTGGAGATCCCGGCGGACGCGGTCGCGGTCCACGGCATCAGCAATGAGCGTGCGGCCACTGAGGGCCGCCCGGCCGACCAGGTGGCGGACACCATCGCCGACGTCCTCGCGACGTACTGGAAGACGGGCGTACCCGTCGTCGCCTACAACGCGGCCTTCGACCTGAGCCTGCTCTCCGCCGAACTGCGGCGATACGGACTGCCGTCCCTGCGCGACCGCCTGGGCGGCGTGGATCCCGCCCCGGTCATCGACCCGTACACCATCGACCGCTGGGCCGACCGCTACCGTCGCGGCAAGCGCAACCTCGAAGCGGTCTGCCGGGAGTACGGCATCTCGCTCGACTCCGCGCACGACGCCTCCGCCGACGCGCTCGCCGCGGCCCGGCTGGCCTGCGCGATAGCCGGCCGCCACCCCAAGGTCGCGGCCCTCGGCCCGGCGGAGCTGCACCGCCGCCAGATCGAGTGGTACGCCGAGTGGGCGGCGGACTTCCAGAGCTTCCTGCGCCGCAAGGGCGATGCGACAGCGGTGGTCGACGGGACGTGGCCGCTCAGGGAGCCGACGGGGGAGACGGTGGCGGGCGAGACGGTCTGAGGGCCGCGGGGCAGACCGGTTGCAGTTTTGGTCCGGTCGAGGCCCCGGTTCGATCGAGGCCCGGTTCGGTCGGGTCCTGGATCCGGCTGGGCCCCAGTTCCGGCAGGCCGGGCCGTGCTGGCGCTCGGCACACCAATACCCGTGGCCGGTGGCCACAGGGATCCGAGCCTGTGCGGCGCCGCCCTCCGTCACACCGACGCGGGCGCCGCGATGCGTTCGATCCGGGGCTTGGCCAGCCGCTCGTAGTCGGCGCCCGAGATGAGCAGCGAGCGGTCGAGCCGGGCCGCGTTGAAATACAGCTTCGGCTGGGCCACGACGTCCGGGTCGGCGATCAGTTCGAGGTCGGGGTCGAAGCTGAACGGCAGGACGGTGCCGGGGACGGCGCGGGCCAGCCGCTCGGCCGTCTCCGGCTCGCTGAAGCCGACGTAGCGCGCGGCGAACAGCGCCCGGACGGCGTCCAGGTCCACCCGGCGGTCTCCGGGGACGACCGCCAGGACATGACGGGTGGTGCGGCGGTCCAGCTTGACCCGGAGCACGATGCACTTCGCGGCCTCGGAGGCCGGGTGCCCGCGCAGGGCGCAGACGGCCTCGGTGGCGCCTTCGGGCTCGTGGTCGATGAGGCGGTAGTCGACGGAGGAGGAGTCGAGCAGGGAGATCAGGTGGTCGTAGGTGTCGTATGTGCTTTCGGGCATTCCGATTCCTTGTCGAGGGGGTGGGGCGAGGTGTGGGGTGAGGGGCGTCGGCGTTGCGGTGCGCTTCGGTGTGCCCGTTCCACTGCCTGCCCCCAGTACGTGCCGGCGACCATCAGGGCCGCCCCGAGACCCGTGAGCGCGGTGAGATGCTCACCGCCGAGCGCGATGCCCACCGCGACGGCCCAGACCGGCTCCGTGCCGAGCAGCAGGCTGGCCCGGCTGGCGGAGGTGCGCTGCACGGCCCAGGTCTGGGCGAGGAAGGCGAACACGCTGCAGAACAGGGCGAGATAGATCAGCTGGGCCCAGGTGGCCGGGGCCGCGTGAGCGAGCGTCGGCAGGTCGTGGGCAGTGGCCGGCAGGAACAGGGCCGTGCCGACGAGGGTCTGCACGGTCGTCAGGTGCAGTGGGCGGATGGCCCGCCCGGTGGTGAAGCGGCCGACCAGCGCGACATGCCCGGCCCGGATCAGCGCGGCGCCGAGCATCAGCAGGTCGCCGAGACGGGGCGTGTGGAAGCCGTTGCCGGACATCAGCAGCCCGACGGCCAGGACGCACACGCCGGTCGCGGCGAAGAAGGACACGGGAAGTGCGCCGCGGTGGCCACTGCGGTCGAGGAGCGGGGTGAGGACGATGGTCAGGCTGATGATGAGCCCGGCGTTGGCGGCGCTGGTGTGGGTGACGCCGTACGTCTCCACGAGCAGGACCGCGGCCTGGGTCACCCCCAGGGGCACACCGGCCCGCAGCTCGGCACGCGTCCACCGGCGCGCCCCGCGCTTGCGGGAGGCGATGACACCGAGGCAGGTGAGCGCGGAGAGGGCGTAGCGGGCGAACAGCACCAGCAGGACGGGGAGCGCGGCGGTGGCCGTCTGGGCCGACAGATAGCTGGAACCCCAGACGAGCGCGACAAGGAGGAGTACCGCATCGGTACGGCGGATCTCGGACACGCACATACCGTGCACTGGCGGCGACCCTGTAGCCCAGTACCACCTTCTAAAACGATCATTTAGCAGCCCTACATCGTCTCTACACTGAGGCGATGGACGAACGGCAGCTGAGGATCCTGCGGGAGCTCGGCGAACTCGGCAGTGTCACGGCGGTCGCCGAGGCGCTGTTGGTGACGCCGTCGGCGATCTCCCAGCAGCTACGGCTGCTGCAGCGCGCGATTCCGGTGCCGCTCACCGAGCGGCAGGGGCGCCGGCTGGTGCTCACCGACGCCGGACAGGCGCTGGCGGGGGCGGCCGTCGAGGTGGAGACGGCGCTCGCGCGGGCGCGGCACGCGGTCGAGGAGTTCGTCGAGCGGCCGGAGGGGGAGGTGTCGGTGGCGGCGTTCCACAGTGCGGCCACGGCGTTCTTCCCGCTGCTGATCCGCGCGCTGGCCGGACCGGGCAAGCCGATGCCGAGGCTGGCCGACGAGGACGTACCGCAGGAGGACTTCCCCCGGCTCACCCGGGAGTACGACATCGTCCTGGCCCACCGCCTGGACCACGCCCCGCCCTGGCCGGACACGGTGACCGCGACGACGTTGCTGCGCGAGCCGCTGGACGTGGCGATGCCCGTCGATCACCCGCTCGCCGCCAAGCGCCGCGTCAGCCCACGCGACGTGGCCGACGAGCAGTGGATCACCGTGCACGACGGCTTCCCGGTGCTGGCGGTCATCGAAGCCATCGCTGCCGCGGCCGGACGCCGACTCCAACTGGCCCACCGCATCAACGAGTTCGCGGTGGTGGCCGAGGCCGTCGCGGCCGGCGGGGGCCTGGCCCTGATGCCGCGCTGGACGATGCCCCCGCATCCGGCACTGGCCCTGCGGCCGCTCAGCGGAGTGCAGGCGCGACGCCATATCGACGCCCTCTACCGACCCGAGCGCACGGCACGCACAGCAGTCCGCACAGTCCTGACCGAACTGCGCCGTGCCGCGCGCAGCATCCAGAACAGGGAAGTCGACGGCGAGCTGACGCGCTGAGCGCCTGTATGCGCTCTCGGAGGGCGTACCTGCGCTGTGCACCGGTCAGTCGGGGGTGTCGGCCGAGGCCATGTCCTTCGTGAGGGTGTCGAGTCGGGCGGCGAGGTCGGGGTGGGCCGCTGACAGGTGGGGCCGGGTGGCGTGCAGGGGCTGGATGAGGGCGGTGGGGTCGTCATGGGCCAGGGCCGCGTCGAGTTGGCTGAGCGGGCGGCGGGCCGCGGTGGGGAGGTCGGTGAGTGCGGTGATCTGGCCGGCGATGCGGCGCAGGCCGGCCGCGTTGTGGCGGGCCCAGGTGGCGAGGGTGCGGTCGGCGGCGCGGCGCTCGCGGGTGGCCTGGACGCGTTGTTCGCCGGTGCTTCCGGCGGGGCCGGGCCGGTTGCGCAGATAGCGGCGTTCGGCGGCCTGGCGGCTGGCGACGCCGAGGGGATGGGCGAGGTCGGCCCAGCTGGCGCCTGCGTGGCGGGCTGTTTCGATCAGGCCGGTTTCCCATCCGGCGAGCTGCTCGCGCACCTGCCGCAACAGCAGGAGGGAGGCCAGGGCCTGCTCCGGGCCGGTGACCTGGGCGGTGGGGCCGACGGGGGTCTCGTGCTGGGCGGCGTGCAGGGCGTTGTGGATGGTCTCCAGGGCCGCCGCGGCGGCGAGAAACGAAGCCGGCGTCTGCGTGTCGGCGCTGGAAGAGGCCGACTGGTCGGCTGCTGCCATGGGCACCCCCTTCAGGGTCGTCATCCTTTCGACGACATCATGTTTGTCATCCATTGGATGACATGTTACAACGGTTTCAACGAGGCGCATTGGCAGGTACTGCCTGAACCTTCTGGAGGTGTTTCGTGATGTTGATGCGCACCGACCCCTTCCGTGAGCTCGACCGGCTGGCTCAGCAAATGATGGGCCCGGGCACCTGGTCGCGGCCGTCCACGATGGCGATGGACGCCTACCGCGAGGGTGACGAGTACGTGGTGGCCTTCGACCTTCCCGGCGTCAGCGCGGAGGCGATCGACATCGACGTCGAGCGGAACATGCTGACCGTCAGGGCCGAGCGTCGCCCCGTGGCGAAGGCCGACGACGTGCAGATGGAGCTGTCGGAGCGGCCGCTGGGCGTCTTCTCCCGCCAGATCGTGCTGGCGGACACGCTGGACACCGAGCACATCAAGGCCGACTACGACACCGGGGTGCTCACCCTGCGCATCCCGATCGCCGAGCGAGCCAAGCCCCGCAAGATCACCGTCGGCGGGGAATCCACCCGCCGGGAGATCTCCGGCTGAGCCGTCGACCCGGGCCGATCAGTCGGCGGAGGACGGGCACCTGTTCTCCTCCCCCCCCGCACCCGTCCTCCGCATCCCCCGGGACCGGAAGAAGGAACTGAAGAGAAGGGTGGCGGCCGACGTGACCCTGCGATGGGAAGCATTCCTCGACCATGTGAAGGAACGCGGCGAGTACGGAAGCCCGCAGGAAGCAGAACGCGCGGCCCGCGTCGTACTCGCCCTGCTGGGCGCACACCTGGTCGGCGAGGTGCGTGCCCAACTGGCGGCGAGACTGCCGGAAGACTTCGCCCTGATCCTGCTCAGCCCGCTGCAGAGCGCCGAACCGCTGCCACCGGAGCGGTTCGTGCGGGCGACGGCGGCCTGGATCGAGGGGGCCACCGAGCAGACCGCGGCCTGGGATGTCAGCGCCGTCCTCAGCACCGTCGCCGACGCTGCCGACGACGACCTGCTCAAGCAGATCCTGCTGCAGCTCCCCGCAGGCTACGACCTGCTCTTCGGCCGCCCCCAGCCCACCTGACCACCCACACCACCCGGTGCCCGCACGCTCCGCCGGACACCGGCACCACCACCTCGGCGAGAGAAAGGCAAACTCCGCAGTGATGTCCGACCGGCGTGCACCGCTTCGGCACCTGTCCGTGATGACGTTCGAGCAGATGCTGGAGAAGGTCCGTTACGAAGGCGCCTATCCCACCAGGGAACGGGCCGAGGAAGCTGTCCGCCTGGTCCTTTCGGGACTTGGACGCCAGCTGACGGGCGATGAACGCGTCGAACTGGCCGCCCGCCTGCCCTTTGAAGCCGCACGCATCCTCACCGAACAGATCCCTGACACCCAGCCCCTCACCGGCTGGGCCATGGTCAAGGACCTCGCAACTCGCACCGGCGCCACCCCCGCCACCACCCGCTGGGACACCGGCTCCGTCCTCACCACCGTCGCCGCCCTGGCCGGCCCCGAACTGCTCACCCGCATCCTGCGCCGGCTCCCCTCCGGCTACGCGCTTCTGTTCGGCCGCGCCGAACTCGCCCAACCCGCCTGACCGTCACGACGACGTGCGGCTGCGGCTCGCTGGATCAGCAGGGACTGGGCGAGGGCGCTCAGAACGAATACCACCGCACCGTCTCATCCTCCTCCCTGAGTGAAGCCACCCGCCGCTCGAACTCCGCCAACGCCTTCGGATTGCTCGGCGCATGCTGAGCCACCCACGCACAACTGGCAGTCTCCCGAGCCCCCCGCAGCACCGAGCAGCCCTCCCACTCCCGTACGTCCCAGCCATAGGCCGCGGTGAAGGAGTCGTACGCCGCGGCCGCAAGGCCGTACCGATCGCGGGAGAGGACCATCACCACCAGGTCATGTTCACGCAGGTCGGCCGAGAAGGTCTCCAGGTCGACCAGCACCGGCCCGTGCGGACCGACATGCACATTGCGCGGCAGGGCGTCCCCATGGATCGGCCCCGGTACCAGACGGGGCGTCAGCCCCGCCGCAGCCGCAGCGAACCCGTCCCGCCGCTCCCGCAGATACGCCGCGTCCGCCGGATCGATCGCGTCGCCCGCCAGCCGCAGCCACCGCTCCACGCCGCCCAGCAACTCACGGGGCGGCAGTGCGAAGGAGGGTGCCGGCAACGCGTGCACGACCCGTAGCAGTTCGGCCAAATCCCGTGGCTCGGCGGGCCGTACCGGATCGGGCAGCCGGTGCCACACGGTCACCGGGTGCCCCTCCACCAGCAGCGCCTTGGACTCGGCCGCCCGCACCGCCGGCACATCCGCCTCGGCCAGCCAGCCCGCGATGTCCAGTTCGCGCTGGGCCCGGCCCAGGAGTTCGGCGTCGCGACCCACCTTGACGACCAGGTCACCGGCGGCGAACACCGCGTTCTCGCCCAGGGCGAGCAGTCGCGCGCCTCGCGCCGGGACGGCCACCACCCCCGCCGCGGCCAGTACGTCCCGCGCCCGTGCCTCGTCCATCGCCCGCCTCCGTGTGGTCGTACGCCGCCATGAACGGCGTCGGATTCCCGCCATCCACCGCTCAGTCTCGCATTCGCACAGGTCGGACCGCGTGCGAGCTGTCTTGACGGGGCAGAGCGCCTTCACGACCATGACGGGGCCCATCCCGAGCGGCGCAAAGGGGCTGATTCCGTGACAACGGTGACGGAGACGGAGAGGCCGGTGAGAGGCGCGCCGGGCGGCACCAGGAAGCGGCGCGTCACGGATCACGGCGCCTGGTTCCTCGTACTCCCCGCCCTGATCCCCATCCTGATCCTGAGCGTCGGCCCGCTGCTCTACGGCATCCTGCTGTCCTTCACCGACGCCCAGTCCGGACGGACCCAGCCCACCCAGTGGATCGGCGGTCTCAACTTCCGGGATCTGCTGCACGACACGCTGTTCTGGGAGTCGTTCCGGATCGGCCTGGTGTGGGCCGTCGGCGTCACCGTGCCGCAGTTCCTGCTGGCGCTCGGCCTCGCCCTCCTCCTCAACCAGGACCTGCGTCTGCGCTGGCTGGCCCGCGCGCTGGCGATCGTCCCGTGGGCCATGCCCGAGGTCGTCGTCGGTGTCATGTGGCGGCTGGTCTACAACCCCGACGCGGGCATCCTCAACGAGACGCTGCGCGACCTGGGTCTCGGCGACGGCCGCGACTGGCTCAGCGGGCTCGGCACCGCCCTGCCCGCCGTGATCGTCGTGGGCATCTGGGCGGGCATGCCGACCACGACGGTCGCGCTGCTCGCCGGCCTGCAGAACACCCCCCGCGAACTGCACGAGGCGGCGGCCGTGGACGGCGCAGGCGCCTGGCGCCGCTTCCGCACCGTCACCTGGCCCGCCCTCAGACCGGTTGCCCTCTCCATCACGGCACTCAACCTGATCTGGAACTTCAACTCCTTCGCCCTGGTCTACGTGCTCACCAGCGGCGGCCCCGGCGGCCGAACCCGCCTGCCCATGCTCCTCGCCTACGAAGAGGCCTTCCGCTACGGGCAGTTCGGCTACGCGGCGGCGATGGGATGCGTGATGGTCGCGGTGATCTCGATACTCCTCGCCCTGTTCCTGGTGGGCCGGCTCAGGGGAGGTGACGACGCATGAGGACCAGCCGAACCGGGCGCGCCGGGCAGTACGTCGCCCTGCTCGCCTACCTCGTCTTCCTCGCGTTCCCCTTCCTCTGGCTGATCTCCACCGCCTTCAAACCGCCACGCGAGCTGGGCAGCCTGCACCCCACCTGGATCCCGAAGGACCCCACCCTCGCCAACTTCCGCCAGGCCTTCGACGAACAGCCCCTGCTGCACGCCGCCCTCAACTCCCTGATCGCCGCGCTCGGCGCCGCCCTGATCGCCGTACTGCTCGCGACCCCGATGGCCTACGTCATGGCCCGCCGCCGCACCCCGCTCGCGCGCGCGGCGACCGGCTGGGTGGTCGTCAGCCAGGCGTTCCCGCTGGTGCTGGTGATCATCCCGCTGTTCCTGGTGCTGAAGAACCTGCGGCTGATCAACTCGGTGCCGGGGCTGGTCATGGTGTACGTGGTGTGGGCGCTGCCGTTCGCGCTGTGGATGCTCGTCGGGTACGTCCGTGCGGTGCCGCCCGAGTTGGAGGAGGCGGCCGCGGTCGACGGGGCCGGGCGGCTGCGGACGCTGGTGTCGGTGACCGCGCCGCTGCTCGCGCCGGGGATCGTGGCGACGGCGCTGTTCGCGTTCGTCACGGCGTGGAACGAGTTCTTCTTCGCGCTCGTTCTGCTGAAGACCCCGGAGAAACAGACCCTCCCGGTCGTCCTCACCCACTTCATCGGCGCGGAGGGCGTCGCCGACCTCGGCCCGCTGGCCGCGGCCGCCTTCCTGGCGACCCTTCCCTCACTGGTCGTCTTCGCGATCATCCAACGGCGGATCACGGGCGGCATGCTCGCCGGGGCGGTGAAGAGCTGATGCGTACGAGAGTGCTGTTGCCCCTGGTCGTTCTGGCTCTGCTGCTCGCCGGGTGCAGCGGCGACGACGGTGGCGGAACCGACGGACGTGTCACCTTGCGCTTCCAGTCCCTGGCCTGGCAGGAGGAGTCCGTCGAGGCCAACAAGGAGTTGGTGAAGGAGTGGAACGCCGCTCACCCCGACGTCAAGGTCGAGTACGTACAAGGGAGTTGGGACAGTGTCCACGACCAGCTCCTGACCTCCTTCGAGGGCGGTGAGGCGCCCGACATCATCCATGACGCCTCGGACGACCTCGCGGACTTCGCGTACGGCGGCTACCTCGCCGATCTCACCGACCTGCTGCCCGAGCGGCTCAAGTCCGACATCCCGCAGCGCGGTTGGGACACCACGACCTTCGGCGACGGGATCTACGGCGTCCCCTTCCTCCAGGAGCCGCGTGTCCTCATCGCCAACGCGAAGTGGCTGAAGGAGTCCGGCGTACGGATGCCCACTCCCCAACGTCCTTGGAGCTGGCCGGAGTTCCGGAGGATCACCGAACAGCTCAGCGGCGACGGCAAGTACGGGGTCGCCTGGCCGCTGAAGGAACCCGTCTCCGCCACGCTCAACCTGTCGCTGTCGGCGGGCGGACAGCTCTTTCACCGGGCCGCTGACGGCAAGGTCACCATCCGCTTCCAGGAGGCCGACGAGGTCGTACCCCGCACCGTCCACGACCAGGCGAACACCGACCGCAGCGCCTCGCCCACCACCCTCGGCAGCGGCGGCTCGGACACCCTGCCCGGCTTCTTCGGCGGCAAGTACGCGATGGTGCCGCTCGGCTTCTCGTACCGTCAGCAGATCGTCCAGCAGGCACCGAAGGGCTTCCAGTGGCAGGTGCTGCCCGCCCCGGCCGGCGCGGACGGGCTCACCCAGGGCGTCAGCCCGCAGACCCTGTCCATCGCCGAGGACAGCCCGCACAAGAAGGAGGCCGCCCAGTTCATCGACTTCCTGCTGCGGCCCCGGAACATGGTGCGGCTCGCCCTGGGCGACTGGATGCTGCCCACCGGCACCCAGGCGCTGAAGGACCCCGCCCTGCACACCACGAAGGACGGCTGGGCGACCGGGACCGCGCTCGCCGCGCACCTGCGTTCGGCGCCCGCGCAGTCCGTGCGCGGCTACCCCGAGTGGAAGGACAAGGTCGCCACCCCCGCGCTCCAGGAGTACTACAGCGGCGCCATCGACCTCGGTGAACTGCGCGAACGCCTGGAGCAGGACGGCAACTTGGTGCTCGCCCGCTACCAGCGCTGAGCCACACGTCCGCCCGCGCGCCTCAGGGCACGGCGGGGCCGGTGATGTACCGCCCGTCCTCGTCGTACGGCCAGACATTGGGTACGCAGCCGTGCATGCCCTTGATCTGCTGCATCATCGCGGGGGCCGGTTTCCCTGCGCCGGGGCAGCCGACGTGGCCGTGGTGGAGGAAGTGGCCGACCTCGTGGTTGATGATCAGCGCCCGGTAGGCCGTCACGTCCTTGGCGTAGACGGGCGTCGCCAGTTCCCAACGCCTGAGGTTGACCATGACGTTCTCGGCCGCGCTGCAGTTGTACTCGCCGCCGGTGTCCAGCCCGTGCTGCCCGCAGATCTTGTCCACGGTCCCGGGGGTCGCGACGCGCAGGGCGAAGTCGGTGGCGCCGCCGGACACCCGCTGGAACGCCGACTTGCCGTCCGCCGTCCAGCCGCGCGGGTCGCCCAGGATGCTCTCCACCTGCTTGGCGACCTCGGTCAGCGACAGCTCGAGGTCGTCTTCCACCTCGACCCGGTAGCGCAGGGCCGTTCCCGTCCCCACCTTTGCGCTTGCGCCGGGCGCGGTGGTGAACGTGCCGGGTCCCGTGGCTGGGACGACGGGCTTGGAGGGCCGGGCGGACGGACTCACCGACGGACTCGAAGACGCGCTCGGGCTCAACGACGCGCTCGGGCTCGAAGGCGGGCTCGGGGCGCGACCGGCCCCCGCCCGCCCGGTGGGCGCGGCGGCCTCTGTCGTGGAGTCTGACGTGAACGTCCATCCCGCAGCCGCGAAACCGGCGGCCCCGAGGACGGCCAGCGCGGTCAGACCTCCCCACAGCGGTCCCCTCCACCCGCGCGCGGGGGCGTGCGCGGGGCCGCTCCTGCGGCGACGGTTGCGGGACGGAGTTGCTCGGTGTGCGGTCATGGTGGTTCAGGTTGTGATCGTGATGTGATCGGATCTGGCTCAAGTGATAACGAAAGGGTAACGGCGCCTGATGTGATCATCCGGTAACAGCGCCCTGAACTCGTGAACGACGTGCCGATACTGGGCCCATGCCACGCGTTCTGCTGATCGAAGACGACCGTGCCGTGCGGGAGGGGGTCGCCCTCGCGCTGCGCCGCCAGGGCCACGAGGTCGCCGCCGCCGAGACCGGCGAGGAGGGGCTGGAGCGGCTGCGGTCCTTCCGGCCGGACGTCGTGGTGCTGGACCTGATGCTGCCCGGGATGCCGGGTCTGGACGT
The DNA here is from genome assembly GCF_004028635.1 of Streptomyces cyaneus. GTDB lineage: Bacteria > Actinomycetota > Actinomycetes > Streptomycetales > Streptomycetaceae > Streptomyces > Streptomyces cyaneus. The sequence continues at coordinate 617,099 of NZ_RQJW01000004.1, forward strand.
GTGCCGGGGGATGCGCGCCCTCGACCAGACGCTGCCGATCATCATGGCGACGGCGCGGGGCGACGACGAGGACATCGTCGTAGGACTGGAGGCCGGGGCGGACGACTACGTCGTCAAGCCCGTGCAGGCGCGGGTGCTGGAGGCGCGGATCCGGGCCGTGCTGCGCCGGGCGGGCGGCGCGCCCGCCGACGGGGGCATACCGAAGATCGACACCTACGGCGACCTGGCCGTCGACCGGGCCGGGCTCTCGGTCACCTGGCGGGGTGAGCCGGTCGCGCTGGCCCCGTCCGAACTGCGGCTGCTGCTGACCCTGTCCGCCGCGCCCGGCCAGGTGTTCAGCCGGCAGCAGCTCCTGGAGGCGGTCTGGGAGCACAGCTACCACGGCGACGCGCGCCTGGTGGACGCCTGCGTCAAGCGTCTGCGCGCCAAGATGGGCGAACCCCCGCGCGAACCCCGCTACATCCAGACCGTGCGCGGCTTCGGCTACCGGTTCGCCGCCCGGTTCGTCTCCCCATGACGGCGCGCGACGGATCCGCGTCGAGGCCGACGTTCCGGATGAGACCCCCGCAACTGCGCGGCCTGCGCGTGCGGCTGGTGGTGGCCTTCGTACTCGTCGCCGCGCTCACCGCCGCGACCACCGGCGCCCTGACGTTCCGGGAGGCACGCACGGGAGTGCTCCAGCAGAGCCAGGACGCCGTGATCAAGCAGCTGCGCGCCCAGCTCGACCGGCTCGCCCCCGAACTCGCCGTCCCCCCGGGCGAGTCGGAGCTGCGGCGCTTCGCGGCCGACGTGGCCGCCGCCGAACCGGCCGGAACCTGGCGGGTGTTGGTCGCCTACGGCGATCTGAGCGTGAAGTCCGCCGTCGACGACCCGTTCGAGGAACTGACCCCTGCCCTGCGGGAGGCCGTGAACTCCAGCCGGGCCACCGTCTTCCAGCGGGTGCGCAGCGGCGACCACACCGCGCTGGTCGTCGGCATGACGGTCACCTTCGCCACGCCCGACATGGCCGCCTCCGGGGTGCAGGTCTTCCTCACCGTTCCGCAGACCGCCGAGGCGGCTTCCGTCGACGCCCTGGTGACCGCCATCGAACGGGCCACCCTGCCCGCCCTCGGGCTCGCCGTACTGCTCGCGCTGCTCGCCGCCCGCGGGGTGCTGCGGCCGGTGCGTGCGCTGCGGCACGCCACCCGCAGGATCGCCGAGGGGCGCCTCGACACCCGGCTCGCGGTCGACGGCTCCGACGAACTCGCCGACCTCTCGCACACGTTCAACGAGACGGCCGCTGCCCTGGAGGCGTCCGTGGCCGAACTGCGCGGCATGGAGGCCCGGGCCCGCCGGTTCGCCGCGGACGTCTCGCACGAACTGCGCACCCCGCTGGCCGCCATGTCGGCGGTCACCGACGTCCTCGACGAGGACGCCGCCCGCCTCGACCCCGACACCGCCACCGCGGTCCGGCTGATCAGCGAGGAGACCGTGAAACTGGCCCGGCTGGTGGACGACCTGATGGAGATCTCCCGCTTCGACGCGGGCGCGGCCGTGCTGCACCTGGACGAGATCGACCTCGCCGAGTCCCTGCGGCGCACGCTCGCCGCCCGTGCCTGGACCGACCAGGTGGACGCCGACCTGCCACCACCCGACGCCGTACGCGGACGCGTCGACCCGCGCCGCCTCGACGTGGTCGTCGCGAACCTGGTCGGCAACGCGCTGCGGCACGGCGCCCGACCGGTCCGGCTGCGGCTGTACGGCCGCACGGAGAGCCTCGCGGTCATCGAAGTGCTGGACAGTGGCCCCGGCATCCCCGACACCGTGCTCCCGCATGTCTTCGAGCGGTTCTACAAGTCCGACGCCGCCCGCACCCGCACCGAGGGCAGCGGTCTCGGCCTCGCCATCACCGCGGAGAACGTCCGGGTGCACGGCGGCACCGTCCGGGCGGCGAACCGTCCGCAGGGCGGCGCCGTCTTCACGGTGGAACTCCCGCTGCGCCGGGACGCATCGACCTCGGAGAGTGGAGAGTGAGAGCCGTGCGCCGAGTCGCGCTGCTGGCCGTTCCCGCCCTGTTCGGGCTCGCTTCCTGCGGCATCCCCGAGACCGGTGTGGTGGAGGCGGGCGGGCCCGCCGGTGGGGTGGTGCCGACGATACGGGTGTACTTCGCGGCGGACGGCGCTCTCGTCGCCGTATCGCGCAGGAGCATCGTGATGGTCGATGCCGAGTCGGCGGTGGAGCTCCTGCTCCTGGGCCCGACCGACGCGGAACGCGCCAAGGGGCTGACGACGGGGCTGCGACCGCCGGGCATGCTGCCGACGCTCGCACCGGACCCGTGGGGCACCCCCGATGCCTCCTACGGTCCCGCGCCGGAGGGACTCGCCGCGGCCGGTCCCGTCAGGGCGACGACCGGCGACAAGGGCATATCCATCGAACTGACCGCCGCGGCAGGCGAGTTGTCCGGCCTGGCGGTGGACCAGCTGACCTGCACGGTCCTCGGTGTCCAGCGCCTGGCCGCCCCGTCGGCCGAACCACTGCCGGTGACCGTCACGGGGCCGGACGGCCGACGCGCGGAGGGAGGCGGCGCGAGCTGTCCCGAACGGTGACGCAGGCATCCCGGACCGAGATCGGCAATCAGATTGCACGAGACGTCTCGTCTCGCTTACGGTGGGGCTCATGACCAGTCGCCCCGCACACATCGCCATGTTCTCCATCGCCGCCCACGGCCACGTGAACCCCAGCCTCGAAGTGATCCGCGAGCTCGTGGCGCGCGGGCACCGGGTCACCTACGCGATTCCGCCCCTGTTCGCCGAGAAGGTCGCCGAGACCGGTGCCGAGCCGAAGCTCTGGAACTCCACGCTGCCCGGACCCGACGACGACCCGGCGGCGTGGGGCACCACCCTCCTGGACAACGTGGAGCCCTTCCTGGCGGACGCGATCCAGGCCCTGCCGCAGCTGATCGAGGCCTACGACGGCGACGAACCCGACCTCGTGCTGCACGACACCGCCTCCTACCCGGCCCGGGTCCTCGCCCACCGCTGGGGAGTCAGGGCGATCTCGCTCTCGCCGCACATGGTCGCCTGGGACGGCTACGAGGAGGAGGTCACCGAGCCCATGTGGGCCGAGCCGAAGAAGACCGAGCGCGGCAAGGCCTACTACGCCCGCTTCCAGGCCTGGCTGGACGAGAACGGCATCGACCAGGACCCCGACTCCTTCGGCGGCCGACCCGACCGCTCGCTCGTCCTCATCCCCAAGGCACTTCAGTGGAACGCCGACCAGGTCGACGAGAGCCGCTACACCTTCGTCGGCGCCTGCCAGGGCGACCGCTCGGCCCAGGGGGACTGGCGGCGACCGGCCGGCGCGGACAAGGTGCTCCTCGTCTCCCTCGGCTCCGCCTTCACCAAGCAACCCGGCTTCTACCGCGAGTGCGCCAAGGCCTTCGGCGACCTGCCCGGCTGGCACATGGTGCTGCAGATCGGCAGGCACGTCGACCCGGCCGAGCTGGGCGAGATCCCCGCCAACGTGGAAGTGAGGGAATGGGTACCGCAGTTGGCCATCCTGAAGCAGGCCGACGCCTTCATCACGCACGCGGGTGCCGGCGGCAGCCAGGAGGGGCTCGCGACCGCCACACCGATGGTCGCCGTACCGCAGGCCGCCGACCAGTTCGGCAACGCGGACGTACTCCAGTCCCTCGGCGTCGCCCGCCACATCCCCACGGAGGAGGCGACCGCCGAGGCCCTGCGCGCCGCCGTCCTCACGCTCGTCGACGACCCGGAGGTCGCCCGGCGCCTGAAGGACATCCAGGCGCAGATGGCCCAGGAGGGCGGCACCACGCGGGCCGCCGACCTGATCGAGGCCGAGCTGGCCGCCGTACGAGAAGCGCACGGGAACACCTGAAGGAGCAGAGCCCGTTGACTCCCCTGTGGTCAACGGGCCCTGCTGGTCGGGAGGGTGGGTCAGACGGGCACCCGCTCGCCCTCGTCGTCCCGGGCCGCGCTGCGCGTCACGGCCTCGGGCGCCTCGTCGTGTGTCAGGTCAGGCAGGCGGTTCAGCCACTTCGGCAGGTACCAGTTGCGCTCGCCCAGCAGGGCCATCACCGCCGGGAGCAGTACACCCCGGATGATCGTCGCGTCGATGAGGACCGCGGCCGCGAGACCGACGCCCATCTGCTTCATGGACTGCATCGACAGCGTGCCGAAGATCGCGAACACGGCGACCATGATGACCGCGGCGCTGGTGACGACCCCGGCCGTGGTGACCACGCCGTGCTGGATCGCGTCCTTCGTCGTACGGCCCCGCAGACGCGCCTCGCGGATCCGCGAGACCACGAACACGTGGTAGTCCATCGACAGGCCGAACAGGATCACGAACAGGAACAGCGGCAGCCAGGTGATGATGGCGCCGACGCCCTCCGCGCCCACCAGGGACGCGCCCCAGCCGTGCTGGAAGACGGCGACGAGGATGCCGTAGGCCGCGCCCACCGACAGCAGGTTCAGCACGATCGACGTGATCGCGACCGTCAGCGAGCGGAACGACAGCAGCATCAGCACGAAGGCGAAGACCACGACGAAGGCGAAGACCGGGATGACGGCTCCGGCCAGCTCGTCGTTGAAGTCCTTCGAGCCGGCGACCTGTCCGGTGATCGGCGCCTCGACGCCGTCCACCTTGCCGAGCGTGGCCGGGCGGACCTCGTCGCGCAGCTTGTCCAGGCTCGCCCCTGCCTTGTCGAGGTCGGAGCCGCCGACCAGCGGGACGTACACGAAGGCGACGTTCTGGTCGTCGTGCAGCTTGATCTCGACCGGGCCGCGCGAGGCGCCCGAACTGACCGCCCGCTCACGGAAGTCGGCGAGCGCGGACTTCACCTCGGGAGCGTTGATGTCGTTCGCCTTGACGACCACCTCGGCCGGCTCGGAGCCGCCCGGGAAGGCCTCGTTGAGCCGGTTGTACGTCTGCACGATGGGCAGCGAGTCGCCGAACTCCTTGTCCAGGGTGAGCTGCTGGGTCTTCATGCCGAGCGCGGGAGCCGCGATGGCGAGCAGCGCACCGGCCGCGACGACGACCGAGATGACCGGCCGGGCGAGCACGCCCTTCAGTACGGCCGTCCAGAATCGGCTCTCGCGGTTGCCGCGCCCACGGTTGCGGAGCTTGCTCTGCGGGTGCAGGAAGGGGATCTTGCCCTTCTCGACCCGCTCGCCCAGCAGTGACAGCAGCGCCGGAAGCACCGTCACCGATCCGACCATGGCGACCGCCACGACCATCAGCGAGGCCAGGCCCATCGCCTCGAACTCGGCGAGCCCGGTGAACAGCATGCCCGCCATCGCCACGCACACCGTGACACCGGAGACGATGATCGCGCGGCCACTGGTGGCGGCGGCGACCCTCAGGGCCGTCTGCGCGTCCCGGCCGGCCTCGCGCTCCTCGCGCTCACGGCGCAGATAGAACAGGCAGTAGTCGACGCCCACGGCCAGGCCGACCAGCAGCATCACGGAGTTGGCGGTGTCGCTCATCGGCATGACGTGGCTGACGATGCCCATCAGACCCATCGTCGCCATGATCGCGGTGACCGCCAGCAGCACCGGCAGCAGGGCCGCCACCAGCGCGCCGAAGGCGATGAGCAGAATGCCGAGGGCCACCGGCACCGCGGAGTACTCGGCCTTCTGGAAGTCGTCCCCGAACGCGTCGTCGAACGTCTTCATCATGCTCGCGCCGCCGATCTCCTCGATCCGCAGCGACTCGTGGTCCTTCTGGACGTCCTCGACGGCCTTCAGCACGGGCTCCACACGCTCGCCCGCGGTGTCCGACTCGCCGCGCATGTCGAACTGCACCAGCGCGCTGCGGCCGTCCTTCGAGATCGTCCGCGTGTCGTACGGCGACGTCACGTCCGTGACCTTGCCGGTGCCCTCGACCGCCTTCACGACCGCGGTGACCGCCGACCTGAACTCGGCGTCCGTGGCCTTGAGGCCGCCGTCCTTCGCCTGGATCAGGACGGTCTCACTGGCCGGCTCCTCGATCCCCGCGTCCTCGATGATCTTGGCCGCGGTGTGCGTCTCGCCCTTCAGCTGGTCGCTGTCCTTGACGTCGACCCGGCCCGCCGCCGAACCGAGCCCCATCGCCAGGACGACGAACAGCACCCAGATGCCGACGGCGGCCCATCGATGGCGGGCGCTCCAGCCGCCGGCGCGGGCGGCGAGTCCCCGCACGCGTGTGTCTCCGTTCCCCATGACGGGCTTGCCCCCTTGATTGCGGTGGCGGCCCCCTGCCGCCCCCTTTCGTTTCGAAGGTATGGGCCGGATAAAGCCATCTCGTCGTGCTGCCCGGTGAAGTGCGACGGCCGGAACTCATCCCCTCGGCCACCGGGCTCTCCCCACTGGGGAGGATGAGGGTCCCTTACATCTATCCGGACGTGTCGGGGAGGCGGCTCGGGGATGTCGATGGGCGTGACGGCCCCGTCGGTGTCAGTGGCGCGTCTTAAGGTGACCGGATGACGACGACGTATGCGGCGCTGCTGCGCGGAATCAACGTGGGCGGCAGCAGAAAAGTCCCGATGGCCGACCTGCGCACCCTGATGACCGGCCTTGGTCACGACGGCGTACGCACCTACCTGCAGAGCGGCCAGGCCGTCTTCGCCGCCGACCACGGCGACGAGGAGTCCCTGGCCGCGGAGCTCGCGTCGGCGATCGAGAAGCACTTCGGGTTCGCCGTGGACGTGATCGTGCGCGACCACGCCTATCTCAAGGCCATCGCCGACAACTGCCCTTTCCCCGCAGCCGAGTTGGAGCCCAAGCAGCTCCATGTCACCTACTTCTCCGCCCCGGTCGACGCCGAGCGCTTCGCGGAGATCGACCAGGCCGCCTACCTCCCGGAGGAGTTCCGGCTCGGCGACCGCGCGCTGTACCTGTACGCCCCGAACGGCCTCGGGCGCTCCAAGCTCGCCGAAATCCTGTCGCGACCCCGGCTCAACAAGGGTTTGATCGCCACCAGCCGTAACTGGAACACCGTGGTGAAACTAGTGGAGATGACAGGTGACTGAAGTCCGCACCCCTGCCGTGGAAGCCGCCGTCGAGGGCGAACTGCGCCTGCTCAGGCCGGAGGTCCGGTCCTCGCCGGAGCTGCTCGAGAAGCTTCTGCACCCCGAGTTCCGTGAGTTCGGCGCGTCGGGGCGGTACTGGGACCGGACGTCGATCATCGAGTCCCTGCTCGCGGGCGTCGCCCCAGGGCCACGACCCGTCGTCGTCTCGCGGATGGAGGGCGTCCAGCTCGCCCCCGACGTGGTCCACCTCACCTTCGACACGGAGAACAACGGCCGCCGGGTGCACCGCAGTTCGCTGTGGCGGCGCACGGACGACGGATGGCAGATGTACTTCCACCAGGGGACGCCGTTCACCCCTGAGGAAGCGTGACCCTGCGCAAGCCGAAGCCGGGCGACTGGGAGAGGATCTCGCGGGGCGCAGCCAGCCGTGACTCCTCGTACAGGCGCCTGACCTCCTCGTCGGTGTGCGCGGTGGCGACGGCGTCCAGGAGGGCGAGGTCGTCGGCGGAGAGCGACTCGTGGTCGCCGAAGCCGGCCAGGGGCTCCCAGCCGTCCCAGGGCAGCGTCTCGACGCCGTTCCGGCAGGCCAGATCGAGGACGAGGCTGCCCCGGACGAACCACATCCCGCGCAGGCTCTCGACGGACCAAAACCCGAAGGTCTCCGGATCGGCCTCCCCGGCCCGGCACGCCCGCCATGCCTCGCCCGCCACGAGGAACCGGTCGCGCGGCACGTCCAGCGGGTCGAAGCCCAGGTCGCCGTAGGCCGGATGCAGGACCTGCGGGTCGACCAGCCGCCAACTCCCGTCCGGCAGACGGTACTCGGTGATCCAGTGGTCCTCGTGGAAGCCGTCGACGAAGTAGGTGCCGAAGCCGCCGCGGACCCGGGCGGGCGTCGCAGGATCTCGGTGACGTAGCGGGACTCGGCGTCCTCGCGCAGCCGTTGCTCGGGGATGGCGTACCCAGGCGCGGGCCGTCGCCCTGATGGATGATCGCATTCCTTACGACATGCGCTAGTTGGCCCGGTTCGCTCGGCAGCCCACTGATGTCCAGGTCCCCCGGATCGCTGTACGGCGTCTGCTTTAGGTAGAAGTCGTCCATGCCGCGGGAACCCTGAAGCCTGCCCCAGGGGCAAGGTCAACCCGGCGGAACAGCTGTGCGAGGCTCGTCGTATGCGCTACATCATCATCGGGGCAGGGGCGGTCGGCGGCGTCATCGGTGGACGGCTCGCGGGCTCGGGACACGAGGTCGTACTGGTCGCGCGGGGTGCGCACTTCGAGGCCCTACGGGACCACGGACTGCGGCTCAAGGTGCCGGAGGGCGAGCTGACGCACCGGCTGCCGGTCGTCGACGGGCCGGCCGCGCTCGGCGAGCTCCGCCCCGACGACGTCCTCGTCCTCGCCGTCAAGACACAGGACAGCACGGCCGCGCTGCAGACGTGGGGCCCGGTCCCGGTCACGGGCGGCGGTACGGCCGCCGAGCGCCTGCCGCTGGTCTGCGCCCAGAACGGCGTCGAGAGCCAGCGCCTCGCCCTGCGGCTCTTCCGGCGGGTGTACGGCGTCTGCGTCTGGCTGCCGTCGACGTACGTCGAACCCGGCGTCGTCTCCGCCGCCGGCAGCCCCCTCACCGGCATCCTGCATCTCGGTCGCCACCCGCACGGCACCGACGAGACCGCCCGCCTCATCGCCGCCGACCTGGAGAAGTCGCACTTCGAGGCGCCGGTCGTGGCGGACGTGGCGCGCTGGCAGTACGCCAAACTGCTGGGCAACCTGGGCAACTCCCTGGAGGCGGTGACCGGCCCCGTCGACAGCGAGGCGGCCGCGGCACTGTTCCGGCGGGCGCGGGCCGAGGGCGCGGCCGTGCTCGACGCCGCCGGGATCGCGTACGCGAGCGCCGAGGAACAGCAGGCCGTACGGGGCGACAAGGTCACCCTCGTGCCCCTCGACGGCGCCCCGCGCGGTGGCGGCTCCTCCTGGCAGTCCCTCACCCGCGGCACCGGCACCATCGAGGCCGACCACCTCAACGGCGAGATCGTCCTCCTCGGCCGCCTGCACGGCGTACCGACCCCGCTGAACGAACTCCTCCAGCACCTCGCCAACACCTTCGCGCGAGAGCGACGGGCGGCGGGCTCGATGCCGGTGGAGGAGCTGGTGCGGCTGGCGGACGAGGCGGTGGGGGCGGCGGGCGCTTCATAGACGGGGCCGACTTCTTCCAGCGCCATCGCAAGCGCAAGCGCACCCGCACGGGCGGATTGCGACGGCCTCGCGCTCGGCCCCGCCGCCGAAGCCCGCCCTCAGGCCCCGACCGCCGCCAGCACCGGCACCCCGGCCGCGTCGTACCGCTCCAACAGCAGTCGCGCCACCTCGGGCGCCGGGCCGAGCACGTCCGCCAGTACGTCCGCCTCGGCCGCGCCCCGCGCGATGCGGTCCGGGAGGAACCCGGGGGCCAGGACGTACGGTGCCACCGCCACACGCGCACAGCCCAGCGCGCGCAGCTCCCGCACGGCGTCCTGCGTGCGGGGAAGGGATGCGGAGGCGAACGCAGGTCGCACGGCGCACCAACCGGTGTGCCGCCACTCCCGCGCGATTTCTGCGATCACTGCGATCGCCTCCGGGTCGGTGGACCCCGCCGAGGCCAGCACGACCCCGGTCGAGGACTTGTCGGCGGGCGTCAGCCCCGCCTCGTACAGCCGCCGCTCCAGGGCCGCCAGGAGCAGCGGCGACGGCCCCAGCACCTCGGCCTGCCGGATCCGCAGCTGCGGCGGCGCGTCCCGCAGGACCGCCGGAATGTCGGCCTTCGCGTGGAACGCCCTGGTCAGGAGCAGGGGCAGCGCTACGACGTCACGGACGCCCTCCGCCGCCAGGGACTCCAGGACCCCCTGTACCGACGGGATGTTGAAGTCCAGGAAGCCGGTCTCCACCCGTACGTCCGGGCGCAGCGAGCGCACCCGGCGTACCAGGGCATGCACCGTCGCGGCATGCCGCGGGTCACGGCTGCCGTGGGCGATGACGAGAAGAACCGGCTTGTTGAACACAGGACTTCAGCTCCTTGCCAGCAGACCGCGGCTGCGCAGCACCCACCGCTCCAGCGGGCTGAAGATCAGCAGCTCGATGGCGATGCCGACGACGAGAATGAGCAGGATCGCGAAGAAGACCATGGCCATGCTGCTGTTGTTGCGGCCGTTCTCCAGGAGTTGGCCCAGGCCCACGCCCAGGTCGGGGTGGGAGGCGATGATCTCCGCCGCCATCAGCGAGCGCCAGGAGAAGGCCCAGCCCTGCTTCAGGCCCGCCAGATAGCCGGGCAGTGCGGCCGGCATCACGATGTGCCAGGTGCCCTTCAGACCCGTCGCGCCCAGCGTGCGGCCCGCTCGCAGGAACAGCGGCGGCACCTGGTCGACGCCGGACACCAGGCCGTTGGCGATGGAGGGGACGGCGCCGAGCAGGATCACGGCGTACATCATCGAGTTGTTCAGGCCCAGCCAGAGAACCGCGGGTGCCACCCAGGCCACGGACGGCAGGGACTGCAGGCCGGACAGGATGGGACCGATGGCGGCCCGGACGAACCTCACGCGGGCGACCACCAGGCCCAGGGGCGTGCCGATGGCGAGGGCCATGAGGAAGCCGAGCAGGCCGCGTGAGACGGACGTCCAGATGTAGTCGAAGAGGGTTCCCTGGAGCCAGGACTCGCGGACCTCGCCCCATACGTCGGACGGCGAGGGCAGCTTGTATTCCGGGGCGACCTCGGCCCACACCAGCAGCTGCCACACCACCAGCACCAGCACGATCGCGGTGACGGGCGGCAGCACCTTGCGGGTCAGGGTCTCGCGCAGCGGCGTACGGCTCGTCTGGACCGTCTCCAGGGCGTCCAGGCCGGCCTCGACTCCGTCGAGATCGTTGCCGTCCTTGACGGCGGTCGTCTCAGTGCTGGCCATGGCGACGGATCTCCCCACGCAGTTCTTCGGTGATCTCCCGGGACAGCTCCGCCACTGCGGTGTCCTCGATGCGGCGCGGCTGCGGAATCCCGACCGTCCACTCCCGGGCGATACGGCCGGGGCGGGAGGACAGCAGGACGACGCGCTGAGCGAGCCGCACCGCCTCGCGCACGTTGTGCGTGACGAACAGCACCGACACCCCCGTCTCGCGCCAGATGCGGGTCAGTTCGTCGTGCAGCACGTCGCGCGTGATGGCGTCCAGCGCGGCGAACGGCTCGTCCATCAGCAGCAGCTTGCTGTCCTGGGCGAGCGCCCGCGCCATGGCGACGCGCTGGCGCATACCGCCGGACAGCTCGTGCACCCGCTTGCCGTACGCGCCCTTGAGCCGGACCAGTTCGAGGAGCTCCTCGGCCCGCTCGCGCCGCTCGGCCTTGGGTACGCCCCTGAGCTTGAGGGCGAGTTCGATGTTCTTGCCCGCGGTCAGCCACGGGAAGAGGGCGTGCTCCTGGAACATCAGCGCCGGCCGGCCGTCGGTCGTGATGCTGCCCGCGCTGGGCTTGTCCAGCCCGGCCACCAGGTTGAGCAGCGTCGACTTGCCGCAGCCGGACGCCCCGAGGAGGGTGACGAACTCGCCGGGCGCGACATCGAGCGTGATGTCGTCGAGGACGAGCTGCTGCCCGGCCGGGCCGGCGAACGACTTCGAGACGTGGTCGATACGCGCGGCGTGCTCCACGGACGCATCCGTGTCGGCGGCCTTGGCGAGGGCGGTTGCCATGGTCGTCACCTCCTGGGAACTCGCGGAATCCGGAAAATGGGGCTTACTCGACGCCGAGACCGGCATCGTCGACCTCGGGCTCGCCCTCGGCCTTGAGGACCTTGTTCAGCGGAGTCAGGTCGTAGATGCCGGTCAGATCCGGCTTCTGCAGCAGCCCCGCCTTGACCGCGTGCTCGGCCTCGGTGTCGAGCGTGGCCGCCAGCGGGTCGTCGGTGACGTGGATGGACTGCCACGCCGGGTCGAGCACACCGGCCGGCAGCGCCTTGCCGGTGTCGGCCTTCAGCTGGGCGTTCGCCGCAGCCTTCGCTTTCTCCGGGTTGGCGTCGATCCACTTGTTGATCTTCACGGAGGCACGCAGTACGGCCTCCACGGCCTTCGGGTGATCCTTCAGGAAGCTCTGCGACACGATGACGTTCGTGATCACGAACTTCTTGTCAGGCCACAGGTCCGCCTCGTCGAGGAGCACCTTGCCGCCCTCGGCGACCAGCTTCGACGCGGTCGGCTCGGGCACCCAGGCGCCGTCGATCGAACCGGACCGGTAGGCGTCCGGGACGACCTTGTTGTCCGTGCGGACGACGGAGACGTCGCCCTCGCCGCTCTGCGCGTCGACCTTCCAGCCCTGCTCGGAGACCCAGTTGAGGAACGCCACGTCCTGGGTGTTGCCGAGCTGCGGGGTGGCGATCCGCTTGCCCTTGACGTCCTTCAGGGACTTGACCTTCTCCGGATCGACGACGAGCTTCACGCCGCCCGACGCCGAACCGGAGATGATGCGCAGGTTCTTGCCCGCCGCCTTGATGTAGCCGTTGATGGCGGGGGAGGGGCCGATCCAGCCGATGTCGATGGACTTGGCGTTCAGCGCCTCGATCTCCGAGGGACCGGCGTTGAACGGGACGTACTGCGCCGTCGTGCCGCCCAGCTCCTTCTGGAACAGCCCCTCCTGTCGGCCGACCAGCGCGGTGGCATGGGTGAGGTTCCCGAAGTAGCCGATCTTCACCGAGTCCAGGCCGTCGACCTTGGGCGCCCCGGCTACGGCCTGCTCGGTGTTCTCCTTGGCCTGCGAGCCGTAGCCGCAGCCCGCGAGGGCGAGCAGCGGCAGCGCGGCCAGGACCGCGAGGGTCCGTCGCAAGGCGGGGGTGGCAGGCACGGGAGGGGTTCCTCTCGGTGGCCCGGCGCTCACGCCCGTGTCAGGTCGTGGCCGGGGAGTCGGCGGATTCGTGCGGAACGGCACGCATGCGGTGCGCGCAGGTCAGCGCACACATCGCGCCACTCCGCCCTGCCCGCTACCCACGGCGCCGCTGCCGACGCGGCCACCCTCCTTCGCGAACGTGGAGAAGTAGTCCCGGGTCTTCATGTCAGAAGTCCCACCCGTCGTCCTCGGCCTCGTCCTTGACAGGCTCCGGCGAGGCGAAGGACTCGCCGACCATGCCCGCGGTGAGCGTGGTGCCGTCGTTCGGGTCGATCAGGATGAAGGAGCCCGTGCGGCGCGAGTCGGCGTAGGAGTCGACCGGCAGCGGCTCGGCGGTGCGGATCTTCACCCGGCCGATGTCGTTGGCGACGAGCTGTCCCGGGTGCGGGTGCAGGGACAGGTCGTCGAGCGTGAGCCGGGAGGGGATGTCCTTGACGATCGCCTTGACCGTGCGGGTGCCGTGCTTGAGCAGCACACGGTGGCCGACGGTCAGCGGGGCGTCGGCGACATGGCAGACGGTGGCCTCGATGTCCTGCGTGGTCGCGGGCGCGTCCTTGGTCGGCACGATCAGGTCGCCGCGCGAGATGTCGATGTCGTCCTCGAGGAGGACGGTCACCGACTGGGTGGTCCACGCGATGCCGACCGGCTCGCCCAGCAGGTCGATGCCGGAGATCTTCGACGTACGGCCCGACGGCAGCACGGTGATCGACTCGCCGACGCGGAAGGAACCGGCGGCGATCTGGCCGGCGTAACCCCGGTAGTCGGGGTGCTCGGCGGTCTGCGGGCGGATCACGTACTGCACGGGCAGCCGGGCGTGGCAGTGGCTCAGGTCGTGGGTGACCGGGACCGTCTCCAGGTGCTCCAGGAAGGTCGGGCCGCCGTACCAGTCCATGTTCGCGGACGGGTCCACCACGTTGTCGCCGGCCAGCGCCGAGATCGGGATCGCGGTGATCTCCGGGACGCCCAGCTCCAGCGCGTACGCCGTGAACTCCTCGGCGATGGCGGCGAACACGGACTCCTGGTAGTCGACCAGGTCCATCTTGTTCACGGCCAGCACCACGTGCGGGACCCGCAGCAGGGCCGCGATGGCCGCGTGCCGGCGGGTCTGCTCGACGACGCCGTTGCGGGCGTCGACCAGGATCACCGTCAGCTCGGCCGTCGAAGCGCCCGTGACCATGTTGCGGGTGTACTGCACATGGCCGGGCGTGTCGGCGAGGATGAAGCGGCGCCGGGGCGTGGCGAAGTAACGGTACGCCACGTCGATCGTGATGCCCTGCTCGCGCTCGGCACGCAGGCCGTCCGTCAGCAGCGCCAGGTCCGGGGCCTCCTGGCCACGGCTCGCCGAGGCGCGCTCGACGGCCTCCAGCTGGTCGGTGAGGATCGACTTGGAGTCGTGCAGCAGCCGGCCGACGAGGGTGGACTTGCCGTCGTCGACGGAGCCCGCGGTGGCGAACCGCAGCAGGGTGGTGGCCGAGAGCTCCTCGGTCGTGGTCGTGCTCATGCTTAGAAGTACCCCTCGCGCTTGCGGTCTTCCATCGCGGCCTCGGACATCTTGTCGTCGGCGCGGGTCGCGCCGCGCTCGGTGAGCCGGGAGGCGGCGATCTCGGTGATGACCTGCTCCAGGCTCACCGCGTCCGAGTCGACGGCACCGGTGCAGGACATGTCGCCCACGGTCCGGTAGCGGACGAGCCGCTTCTCGACCGTCTCGCCGTCCTTCGGCCCGCCCCACTCACCTGCGGTCAGCCACATGCCGGCCCGCTTGAAGACCTCGCGCTCGTGCGCGAAGTAGATCTCCGGCAGCTCGATGCCCTCGCGGGCGATGTACTGCCAGACGTCCAGCTCGGTCCAGTTGGACAGCGGGAACACGCGGACGTGCTCGCCGGGCGCGTGGCGGCCGTTGTAGAGGTTCCACAGCTCGGGCCGCTGCCGGCGCGGATCCCACTGCGAGAACTCGTCCCGCAGCGAGAAGACGCGCTCCTTGGCCCGCGCCTTCTCCTCGTCCCGGCGCCCACCGCCGAACACCGCGTCGAACTTCTCGCTCTGGATCTTCTCCGTCAGCGGCAGCGTCTGCAGCGGGTTACGGGTACCGTCCGGGCGCTCCTTGAGCACACCCCGGTCGATGTAGTCCTGCACCGACGCGACATGCAGCCGCAGCCCGTGCTTGGCGACCGTGCGGTCCCGGTACTCGAGGACCTCGGGGAAGTTGTGCCCGGTGTCCACGTGCAGCAGCGAGAAGGGGATCGCGGCCGGGGCGAACGCCTTCAGCGCCAGGTGCAGCATGACGATGGAGTCCTTGCCGCCGGAGAACAGGATCACCGGCCGCTCGAACTCGCCCGCCACCTCGCGGAAGATGTGCACCGCCTCGGACTCCAGCGCGTCCAGGTGGGAGAGGGCGTACGGGGAATCCGTACCGTCCTCGCCCCCCTTCACCGTGGCGACGGTCGTCGTCATGCCAGTCCCCTTTCGCTGAGCAGGGCGTACACCGACGCCGCGGACTCCTGCACGGTCTGGTTCTGGGACTCGATGCGCAGATCGGGCGACTCGGGCTGCTCGTACGGGTCGTCGACCCCGGTCAGTCCGGTCAGCTCGCCCGCGGCCTGCTTGGCGTACAGACCCTTCACATCGCGTACGGAGCACACCTCGACCGGAGTCGCCACATGGATCTCCAGGTACGGCGCCCCGCTCTCCTGGTGGCGCTTGCGCACCGCGTCACGGCTGTCGGCGTAGGGCGCGATCACCGGGACGAGCGCCTTGACGCCGTTACGGGCGAGCAGTTCGGCCAGGAAGCCGATGCGCTGCACGTTGGTGTGCCGGTCCTCGCGGCTGAAGCCGAGGCCCGCCGAGATGAACTCGCGGATCTCGTCGCCGTCGAGCACCTCGACGCGGTGGCCCTCCTCGCGGAGCCGGCCGGCCAGCTCGTAGGCGATGGTGGTCTTGCCGGCGCTCGGCAGACCCGTGAGCCAGACGGTGGCTCCGCTCGTCACGTGGTTCTCCAAATTCGCAGACGCGGGAAACGTAGAAGACTCGGTCATGGGTCAGCCGTGCAGCCCGCACTCGGTCTTGGCGCGGCCCGCCCAACGGCCGGCGCGCGCGTCCTCGCCCTCCAGTACCCGGCGGGTGCAGGGCGCGCAGCCGACGGAGGCGTAGCCGTCCATCAGCAGCGGGTTGGTGAGGACGCCGTGCTCGGCGACGTAGGCGTCCACGTCGTCCTGGGTCCAGCGGGCGATCGGGGAGACCTTGACCTTCTGGCGCTTGTCGTCCCAGCCGACGACCGGGGTGTTCGCCCGGGTCGGGGACTCGTCACGGCGCAGACCCGTCGCCCAGGCCACATAGCCCTTGAGGCCCCGCTCCAGCGGCTCGACCTTGCGCAGCTTGCAGCACAGGTCGGGGTCGCGGTCGTGCAGCTTCGGGCCGTACTCGGCGTCCTGCTCGGCGACCGTCTGGCGCGGGGTGAGCGTGATGACGTTGACGTCCATCACGGCCTCGACCGCGTCGCGGGTGCCGATGGTCTCCTCGAAGTGGTAGCCGGTGTCCAGGAACACGACGTCCACGCCGGGCATCGCCCGGGAGGCGAGGTGGGCGACCACCGCGTCCTCCATCGACGAGGTCACGCAGAAGCGCTTGCCGAACGTGTCGGTCGCCCACTGGAGGATCTCCAGCGCGGAGGCGTCCTCCAGGTCACGGCCCGCCTGCTCGGCGAGCGCCTTCAGGTCCTCGGTCGTGCGCTCTTCCTGAATCGCAGTCATATCCGGTCTCCCCCTGCGTCGTTTTGCTGAAGGCCCCGGGCGAGCAGCCCGAGGAACTTCAACTGGAATGCGCGGTTGCACGCCGCGCATTCCCATGCGCCGTGGCTGCCCTCCGAGGCTTCACTGGGCCGGAGGTCCTCGTCGCCGCAGTAGGGGCAGTAGAAGGGGGCGGCCCGCTCGCTCATGAGAGGGCCTCCTCGGATGCGCGCGCGGCCCAGGTGGCGAACCGCTCGCCGTCCTCGCGCTCCTCCTGGAACCGCTTGAGGACCCGCTCGACGTAGTCGGGCAGCTCGTCGGAGGTGACCTTCAGGCCACGCACCTTGCGGCCGAACCCGGCCTCCAGGCCGAGCGCGCCGCCCAGGTGCACCTGGTAGCCCTCGACCTGCTCGCCCTGGTCGTTGAGGACCAGCTGGCCCTTGAGACCGATGTCCGCCACCTGGATACGGGCGCAGGCGTTCGGGCAGCCGTTGAGGTTGATGGTGATCGGCTCGTCGAAGTCCGGGATCCGGCGCTCCAGCTCGTCGATCAGCGAGGCGCCGCGCGCCTTGGTCTCGACGATGGCGAGCTTGCAGTACTCGATGCCGGTGCAGGCCATGGTGCCGCGCCGGAACGGGGAGGGCTTGGCGGTCAGGTCCAGCGCCTCGAGGGCCTCGACCAGCGACTCGACCTGCGCCTCCTCGACATCGAGGACGATCATCTTCTGCTCGACGGTGGTACGGACCCGGCCCGAGCCGTGCGCCTCGGCCAGCTCCGCGATCTTCGTGAGGGTGGCGCCGTCGACGCGGCCGACGCGCGGGGCGAAACCGACGTAGAAACGGCCGTCGTTCTGCCGGTGCACACCGACGTGGTCGCGCCAGCGCTCCACGGGCTGGGCGGGCGCGGGGCCGTCGACGAGCTTCCGCTTGAGGTACTCGTCCTCGAGCACCTGACGGAACTTTTCTGCACCCCAGTCGGCGACGAGGAACTTCAGGCGGGCGCGGGTGCGCAGCCGCCGGTAGCCGTAGTCGCGGAAGATCGAGATGACGCCCTCGTAGACGTCGGGGACCTCGTCCAGCGGCACCCAGGCGCCGAGCCGGACGCCGATCTTGGGGTTGGTGGACAGGCCGCCGCCGACCCACAGGTCGAAGCCGGGGCCGTGCTCGGGGTGGTTCACACCGACGAAGGCCACGTCGTTGATCTCGTGCGCCACGTCCAGCAGCGGCGAGCCGGAGATCGCGGACTTGAACTTGCGGGGCAGGTTCGAGAACGCCTTGTTGCCGATGATGCGGCGCTGGATCTCGTCGATGGCGGGGGTGCCGTCGATGATCTCGTCCGCGGCGATCCCGGCGACGGGCGAGCCGAGGACCACGCGGGGCGTGTCACCGCAGGCCTCGGTGGTGGACAGCCCGACGGCCTCCAGGCGGTTCCAGATCTCGGGCACGTCCTCGATCCGGATCCAGTGGTACTGGACGTTCTGCCGGTCGGTGATGTCCGCGGTGCCGCGCGCGAACTCCTGCGAGATCTCGCCGATGACACGCAGCTGCTGGGTGGTCAGCCGACCGCCGTCGATCCGCACCCGCAGCATGAAGTAGGAGTCGTCGAGCTCCTCCGGCTCCAGGATCGCGGTCTTGCCGCCGTCGATCCCGGGCTTGCGCTGGGTGTAGAGCCCCCACCAGCGCATACGGCCACGGAGATCGTTCGGGTCGATGGAGTCGAAGCCGCGCTTGGAGTAGATCGTCTCAATGCGTGTCCGCACATTGAGACCGTCGTCGTCCTTCTTGAACTGTTCGTTGCCGTTGAGCGGGGTGAAGTGCCCCGCGGCCCACTGACCCTCACCGCGGTGACGGCTCACCTTGCGGCGGGGAGTCGCGGCGGCAGGCTTCTGCGGGGTGGCGGCCATGGTTGATACGTCCTTCGGGACAGGCGGGAAAGCGGCTCTGACCTGCGCATACGCGCGCGCGGGCAGACCTGCGCGTCCTTGCGCGGGAATGAAGCGAAAAGAGGGGGGATGTCGGGCGCTGCGGGGCTGTCAGCGCGCCGGACAGATGGCGCTGGACATGCGGCCGAGGTCGACGTGGCGTCGACTCACCAAGGCAATTCCAGTTCCAGACATGACGGAAGCGTGTCACGGCGATCTGGACACAGTCCAGCTTCGTCCATTATGCGGACACCCTTGTCTCGTAGAGCAAGACAAGGGTGTTGTCGGTCACATGGCCCATTTGGGCCGTTTCTGTCCAGGTCAGCCAGGGTACGCCCCTGGCCACGGACCGGTCGGCGCCGCCGCGGCCTCCTCCTCGACCTTGGTGTCGAAGAGCTTGAAGCCACGGCGCAGATAGTTGTCCATGGCGTGCTCCCCGTCCTTGCTGCACGTGTGCAGCCACACCCGCTTCGTCCGCCCCAGCCCCGGCCAGCGCTCCGCGAGGTCCCAGGCGCGGGCGGCGCCGTACGCCAGCAGGTGCCCGCCGATCCGGCGTCCGCGGAAGGCCGGAATCAGGCCGAAGTAGACGATCTCCACGACCCCGTCGTCCTGCGGCTCCAGCTCCACATACCCCGCCGGCGTCCCCCGGTCGTAGGCGACCCATGTCTCGACACCCGGACGCGCCAGGTGCTCCTGCCACTGCGCGTACGTCCAGCCGAGCCGGTCCAGCCAGAGGATGTCCCCGCCCACGGAGGCGTACAGGAACCGGCTGAACTCGGGCGAGGGCACCTCGGCCCGCACGATCCGCACGTCCCCCTCCGGGGCGGCGGCCGGCAGGGCGTCGGTGGGGGAGGTCTGCTCCAGGGACCAGGTGGTCACGGGGATGTTGGTCATGGCGGCCAGGGAATCATCCGAGTGGCCGATCTGTCGATCGGTGTCCGTGACCGCCGGCCCGGCGCCCCGCTGTCAGTCCAGCGCCCTGTCGATCGACTCCAGCGGCACGGCGAACAGCATCTGGCCCGACTGGGACCAGACCTCGCCGGTCGCCTCCCAGTACGACAGGGGGCCGGCCTGGAGGCCCCAGCAGCGTGGGGCGTTCTCCGAGCCGCAGCGGGTCGCCTCGGCGCCCTCGGTGTCCTGGCGCCAGAGGCTGCCGTGCCGGTCGGTGGCGCCCGGGGCGCGGCCGAGGTACCAGTCGGAGCGGTCCGTCCCGGTCGTCCGGTGCGACAGCAGGCCCCTGATGCCGGACGCCTCCGTCTCGTACGCCTCGACCGCGTGCGCGGAGCCGGTGGCGTCGGTGGCCGGCAGGCCGGGGCGGGCCGGGTCCGTGTCGAAGTCGTAGCGCCACAGCCGGGCATGCCGGTCACTGTCGGCCGCGGTCCGTTCGCCCGCCACCAGGCTGTCGGGTGCCGTGCTGCGGTCGAGGGAGATGGTGCCGAGTCGGGGAGCGGCGCTCCCGCCGGTCAGGCGGTACGAGCCGACGGCCGGCAGGACGAAGCGGTGGCCGTGCGCCGACCAGCCGTCCGCGACGCGGCCCACCGCGGCGCTGTCGACGGTGGTGCGCTGGACGCGGTTCATGTCGTAGACGTACAGGCCGTCGGCGGTGGTGACCAGCAGCTTGTCCTGGTACCAGACCATGCCGGAGAGGCGGGAGGACAGGGCGCGGTAGTCGCGTCCGCCGTCCACCGGGACGACGAGGAGGGCCGAGGCGTACCTGAGGCGGGTCAGGTCGTTCGCGTCGACGAAGGAGACCCGGGCGAGGCCGCGGTCGGCGGTGCTCTGGGCGCTGGTGCTCCGGTCGGCGGTGCTCTGGTCGGTGGTGCCCCGGCTCCAGCCGGCCAGGAGTACCCGGTTGTCCTTCCACCAGCCGTCGTCGTCGGCGTCCCCCGAGGTGGTGACCGCCCCCGCCTGCCAGCCCCGGGTGTCGGCGGCGTCCCAGCAGTACGCGCGCGTGGCGGCCGGGGCGACCGGCAGCGCGGTGCGCTCGGTGGCCGTACAGCCGGCCGCGCCACGCAGGCTGCGGTCGGCGCTCTGCAGGACGGCACTGACACCGACCGGCTTGCCCATCCCGGATGCGAGTTCGTCGAGCGTGGCCTGCGGGACCAGCTGCTCGTGGAGGCTGAGCGCACCGGTGTCGGCGGCCCTGGTGAGAGGCTCCAGCGCCCCGGGGTTGTCGCCGACCGTGGCCTGCGAGGCGCTGATCATCGTGGCGGCCGCGGTGAGCGCGAGGGCGGTTCCGGCCAGGAACGCGCGCACGGCGCGGCCCTGCTTACGTCGACGGTGTCTGCCGCGGTGCTTCATCAAACCTCCCGAGGCGAGCCAACTGCGGCTATTGGTCTGCGTGTTGACCAAAAGAGCAGGTGGGGTGGCTCGTAGAGGGATGCTACGGCAGTGAGGCACGCTTGCGGACGAAGACCCTGCAAATATGCGGAAGATGCCACTCGGGCAGGGCGGACTCAGAACCCGTCTTTGCACCGGCCCTCCGGGCCCTCCGAAGCAGTGCCGCTCCGCCGACCTGATCGGCTGCAGCGTCATGGCTTTCTCGTTACTCCACAGCGCGGCCGATGAGTTTGTGGCTCCCGGCGGGTCCAAACTCATGACACCTAGGAAAGGACACCGCCATGTCGGAGCTTCTCGTCGACTTCATCACCTCCCTCGATGGCTACGCATCGGGAGAGGGATGGCCCGGGTTCTGGGGCCTCGAGGGCCCGGAGTACCTCGCATGGCTCGGCGAACAGCCCGAGGCCACCTACCTGATGGGAGCGAACACCTACCGCCTGATGTCGGGCTTCGCCGCAGGCGAGGTCCCGGATGGCCAAGACGAGTTCAGGCCCGAAGAAGAGGCGTCCGTCGACGAGCTCACGCAAGCGTCCAAGGTGGTGTTCTCCTCCTCACTCGAGGAGCCACTGACGTGGGCCAACTCCACGCTCGTCCGCGACGACGCCGTCGAGGCGGTCCGCGCCATGAAGTCGAGTGGCTCGGGGCTCCTCAGCACGATCGGCAGCCTCAGCCTGTGCCGGTCCCTGCTACGAGCCGGACTCGTCGACCGCTTCCGGGTCGTGATGTTCCCGGTGATCACCGGGGCCACGGGCGAAGAACGCATCTACGACGGCTATCCGGACGTTGCCCTCGAGATGATCGAGCACCGCACCTTCGACGGCCGCATCCAGCTGGTCGAGTACAAGCCCCGCGTGCTCGAGCACCCGCCGCTCGTCGTCCCTGCGTGACGTCGCCCGATCCGCCGGTCTGGACGGCCGCCAGGCCGGCGCCGGCGGGCGCGGAGCATGACCTGATAGGGGGCGAACGGCCAACGTCAGGACGCCCGGTCCATGTCGTGGCGCGGTTGAGGGAGACAGGGTTCCTTTCGCACCCGGAGAAAGATGGGTTCTCAGGGCAGATCGGCCGAGATCCGCCCCCGCACCACCGCCGGTGCCGTCGAATGCGGCAGCAAGTCGCGCGGGTCGCCCGGCAGCAGCACCTCGACCTCCGCGTCCTCGCGGAAGCGGTACGGCCGATGCTCCAGGAACACCCCGAGATAGCGCCGTACCCGCGACATCTCGGCGCGCACCGTCACCGTGCGCCCCGCGTCGCCGAACATGTCCTCGGCCAGCCCTGCCGCGCTGCGGCCGGTGCGGTGCACGGCCAGCAGATACAGCAACTCGGCGTGCCGAGGGCTCAGTTCATGGCTCCAGGAGCCCGCGCTGCCGGACACCGTCACCGACCAGCGGCGCGCCTGCGTCAGGTCCAGCGCGATCCGCGTCGCCCCGGCCGGCACCGGTTCGTCGGCGGCCCGCAGCAGCCAGCCGCCGGCCAGCGGCTCCACCGAGCACACGCCGAGCGGGGGCAGCCACCGTCGGCCCGGCGACAGGGACTTGGGCAGCGCGATCCGGTGTGCGTACGGCATCCCGGTCACCGCGGCCGTCCAGCCGTCCCGGTCCACCACCAGGGCCCGTCCCGACAGCCGGGCCAGCACCGGCGCCGCCACCGCGCGCAGCCGCTCCAGCGAGGTCAGATGCAGCTCCCGCAGCCGGGCCTCGGCGAGCTTGGCCACCGAGTCGACCCAGGCGAGCGTGGCCGGGTGCATGGTCTCCAGCGGTCCGCTGATGTCCACCACGCCGACCAGCCGGCCGTCCCGCGGATCCGTGATGGGGGCGCCGGTGCAGGTCCAGGAGGTCTGCGAGCGCTGGAAGTGCTCGGAGGCGAAGACCTGCACCGGCCGGCGCACCACCGCCGGAGTGCCCACCCCGTTCGTGCCGACCACGCTCTCCCGCCAGTCGGCGCCGAGTTCGAAGCCGAGGCCGTCGGCCTTGCGCAGCACGGAGGAGTTGCCCTCCCGCCACAGCACCCGGCCCTCGTCGTCGGCGACGACCATGATGTGGTGGGCGATGTCCGCGACCGACAGCAGGCCCTCGCGCAACACCGGCAGCACATGTCTGAGCGTGGTGGTCTCCCGGCGCCGCTGCACCTCCTCGCGGGACAGCAGCCCGGACCGGAAGTCGTGGTCCGGATCGACACCGCTGCGCAGCATGCGTGACCAGGACTGCTCGATCACCGGGCGCGGCGCCACGGGCGCGCGTCGGCCGGAGAGCGTGGCGGAGCGGACGTCGCTGAGTACACGCGCCGCCCGCGCCGAGTCCACGGCGGCGAGCTGCGTCACGTCCGTCGGCGAGAGCGCCACGGGTTCCTCCCGGTTCGACTCGTACAGACCGTGCGTCTCATAGTGCCGTCCGTCGCTCGCGGAGGGATGCACTCCGCACTCAGACGCCAACAAGTTGCAACCCCTTGCAACCCTGGTGGACCGTCCTGACCTGATTGAAACTTGAGCAACGCCGTCCCGAGCGGCGTTCGCGGCCTCGAACGGGCCATGGCGGGGGTGGTGCCGTGTCGGCGCAGCACCACCCCCTGCCTCCGGCGGTTGGGCCGCTTGCGCGACGGGGGTGCCGATTGATGTTTCGTCGGCGACTGCGGGCCGGTTGTGGCTGGTCGCGCAGTTCCCCGCGCCCCTAGGTCGGCCGGTGTGCTGGACGTGTCAGGGCACCGGGCGGGCCCGGTCCACGATCGACGCCAGGTCCAGACTGTGGGGCAGGGTGCCGAAGGCCGCGCCCCCGTCGCCTCCCAATCGTGAGGCGCAGAACGCGTCCGCGACCTCCGGGGGCGCGAAGCGGACGAGCAGCGATCCCTGTAGGACCAGCGCGAGCCGCTCCGTCAGGCGTCGGGCCCGGGCCTCGATGCCCTCCAGGTCGGCCAGTTCGGTCAGCAGGCCCTTGATCGCCGCGTCCAGGCGGTGGTCGGCGCCGCGGGCCTTGCCGACCTCCTGCAGATAGGCGTTGAGCGCCAGGGGCTCCCGCTGCAACACCCGCAACACGTCCAGCGCCTGGACGTTGCCCGCGCCCTCCCAGATCGAGTTCAGCGGTGACTCGCGCACCAGGCGGGGCATCCCGGACTCCTCGACGTACCCGTTGCCGCCCAGGCACTCGGCCGCCTCGACCGTCAGCGGCGCACACCGCTTGGTCACCCAGTACTTGGCGGCCGGCACCGCGATCCGCAGCAGTGCCCGCTCCTGCTCGCCGCCGTCGTCGTAGGCGGCCGCGAGCCGCAGTGCGAGGGTGGCGGCCGCCTCGGACTCGACGGCCAGGTCGGCCAGGACGTTGCGCATGAGCGGCTTGTCGACGAGCTTCCCGCCGAACGCCTCGCGGTGGTCACAGTGGTGGATCGCCTGCGCGACCGCCTGCCGCATCAGACCCGCAGAGCCCAGCACACAGTCGAGCCTGGTCGCGGCCACCATCTCGATGATGGTGCGCACCCCGTGCCCCTGGTCACCGACCCGGCGCGCCCACGTCCCGTCGAACTCGACCTCACTGGAGGCGTTCGAGCGGTTGCCCAGCTTGTCCTTGAGCCGCTGGATCAGGAACACGTTGCGGGTGCCGTCCTCCAGCACGCGCGGCACGAGGAAACAGGAGAGCCCGCCCGGAGCCTGCGCCAGCACGAGGAACCCGTCCGACATGGGTGCCGAGCAGAACCACTTGTGCCCGGTCAGCTCGTACGACTCGCCGTCGGGGAGCGGGCGCGCGACCGTCGCGTTGGCGCGTACGTCGCTGCCGCCCTGCTTCTCCGTCATGCCCATTCCGAACAGGGCCCCGGCCTTGAGCCGCGCGGGCCGCAGCTCATGTTCGTAGATCATGGATGTCAGCCGCGGCTCCCACTCGGCGGCGAGGTCGGGCTCCGTGCGCAGGGCGGGTACGGCCGCATGGGTCATGGAGAGCGGGCAGCCGATGCCGGCCTCGACCTGCGTCCACATGAGGAAGGCCGCGGCCCGCCGCACATGCCCGCCCGGCCGTACCCAGGCCGCGGTGAGCCCCGCCGCGACGCCCTTGCCGAGCAGCCGGTGCCAGGACGGATGGAACTCGACCTCGTCGATACGGTGGCCGTAGCGGTCGTGCGTGCGCAGCCGCGGCGGATTCGCGTTCGCCAGCGCCCCCCACTCTTGCACCTGCGCCGATCCGCAGGTCCGCCCGAGCCCCGACAGCTCGCTTCGGACCTCGTCCAGCAGCTCCGGGGCGAGGTGACGTTCGACGGCTGCGGTCAGGGCCCGGTCGGCGGTGTAGACGTCGTATCCGACCAGGGGCGGGGGCTGGTTGGTCACGGTGTGCGTGCTGCCTGCCATACCTGTGAACCTATCCCTGAGTGGGGCGGTGGTCTCCACCCTGACACGGCACCGGCGCGGGGGATCGGGCAGGTCGCGAGGGTGCGCACCCGGCGCCGCGATGAGTGCGCCCCCGCACGGCGGATACCTTTAGGTCGTGCAGCCAGTAAGTGAATCCCCCCAGCGGCCCTCCGGCCGTCTCCACCGCGCGCGTGTCCTCTACCGGAACGTCTCGAAGCGCAGGACCGCCTGGCTGTTGCTCAAGGACACCGTCAACTCCTGCATCGAGTACCGCATCCTGGGCCTCGCCGCCGAGGCCGCGTTCTTCACGCTGCTGTCCGTGCCGCCGCTGCTGCTCAGCATGATCGGCCTCCTCGGCTACGTCGACGACTGGACCGGCACCGACACCATCAGCAGCCTGGAGGCCAACCTCATCGAGGCCTCGCGCACCGTCCTGTCCGACAAGGGGGTGCGCCAGATCGCCCAGCCGATCCTGGACGACGTGATGCACGGCGGCCGCCCCGACGTCATCTCCGTCGGCTTCCTGTTCGCCCTGTGGTCGGGGTCGCGGGCGGTGAACGTCTTCATAGACACCATCACCGTGATGTACGGCCTCGACGGCGTCCGGGGCATCGTCAAGACCCGGCTGGTGGCGTTCCTGCTGTTCATCGCCGCCCTGCTGATCGGCTCGGTGGCACTGCCGCTGATGGTGGCCGGGCCGGACGCGGTCGTACGGATCGTGCCGTGGTCGGAGACCCTGGTGCAGGTCCTGTACTGGCCCGTCGTGATCGTCCTGTCGATCGCGTTCCTGACCACGCTCTACCACGTGTCCGTGCCGGTCCGCTCCCCCTGGATCGAGGACGTGCCCGGCGCGCTGGTCGCCCTCGGCATGTGGGTGCTGGGCAGCTTCCTGCTGCGCATCTACCTGACGAACACGATCGAGGGCGCGTCGATCTACGGCTCCCTCGCCGCCGCCGTCGCCGTGATGCTGTGGATCGGTGTGTCCGCGTTCGCCGTGCTCGTCGGGGCCGCGGTCAACGCGGCGATCGACCGGGTCTGGCCGGCCGCCGCGACGGCCGCGGCCCGCGCCGCCAACGAGCGGTTGCGCGAGGCCCAGGTCGCCGAGTACGTCGCCCGCCACGCCGCCGGCCGCGAGCCCGGGCTCGACGACCCCGACGACCCCGACATGCCGTCGGAGTTCCCCGAGCGGTGGTCCCGCTTCCTGCCGCCGGAGGACGTGTCGTCCCGGCTGCGGACCCATGTGAAGAGCACGCACACGCACCCCCCGCACAAGCCGGAGGACCACGGCAGGGACTGAGAGGGCCGACGGCCGGCGCGGCCCTGACGGCCGAGGGCTCTGGCGTTCGGCACTGTCCGACTCCGCCGTCGAGGCCGGGTGGCGTAGCCTGCGAGCCGTCGGCCTCGGTCCACACCGGGCGACAGAGGCCGACCGCTCACGCCTTCCACGCCCCCGCCGCCGCAGCCTCCCGCGCGAAGTCGCCGAAGTCACGCGGCTCCCGGCCCAGCACCTCGCGGACGTCGTCGGTGACGTGGGCGTTGCGGCCGTCCATCAGGGCTTCGAAGACCTCCATCAAGAGGTCCACCTCCTCGGGCGGGACGCCGAAGCCGGTCAGCGCCTCGCCGTAGGCACGCACCGGGACGGGCGTGTACGTGATCGTGCCGCCCGTCGCCTCGGAGATCTCCGCGACCGCCGAACGCCAGGACAGCAGCCGCGGCCCGGTCAGCTCCAGCGTCCGGCCCACATGGCGATCCCCGGCCGTCAGCACGGCCACCACGACGTCCGCGATGTCCCGCACGTCGACGAACGGCTCCTCCACCTCACCCGCAGGAAACACCAGCTCTCCGTGGACCATCCCCTCCACCAGCGGCCCCTCGCTGAAATTCTGCGAGAACCACGCCGCCCGTACGATCGTCCAGTCCGCGCCGGACGACTTCAGCGCCTCCTCGGCCGGCCGCGCCTGGTCCTCACCGCGCGCCGACAGCAGCACCAGCCACCGTACGCCGAGCCCGACCGCCTCCCGGGCGAGCGCGCCGATGCCCTCGGCCGCCGCCGGGGAGCCGATGTCGGACGGGTACATCAGATACGCCGCGTCCGCGTCCCGCAGGCTCTGCGCCCATGTCGTCGGGTCCTCCCAGTCGAAGCCCCGCGCCCGGGACGCGGCCCGCACCGCGAGGCCCGCCCCGCGCGCGGCCTGGGCCACCCGGCTCCCCGTACGACCGGAGGCACCGGTCACCACTACCGTCATCCGCTGCGTGTTCGCCGTGTCGGCTGCGTTTTCCGTCATGCCTCCAGTCAACGGTCGCGCGCCCCAACAGCCCATCGCTGAACGGCTCATTCCCATGCGCGGACGTCTACGCTGACGGCATGGACGCCCTTGCAGGCCTGTTGGAGGGTCCACGCGCGCGTGGCGCCTTCATGATCCGCGCGTGTTTCGAGCCGCCGTGGTCGATTCGCGTCGAGGACCGCGCCCCACTCACGGTCATGGTCATGGTCCGCGGCGACGCCTGGGTGATCCCGGACCAGGGCGAGCGAAGCGAGACGGGGGTCCCCCCGGCCGAAGGCCGGGGGAGGATCCGGCTGCGCCCCGGCGACCTCGCCATCGCCCGCGGCCCCGACCCCTACACCTGCGCCGACGACCCCGCCACCGCCCCCCAGGCCCTGATCCTGCCGGGCGCCGAGTGCCGCTACCCCGACGGCCGCTCCCTCAACGGCTCGATGGACCTGGGCGTGCGCACCTGGGGCGACCGGCTCGACGGCTCGGCCGTGATGCTGATCGGCACATATCTGTGGCAGGGCGAGATCAGCGGGCGGCTGCTGAACGCGTTGCCGCCGCTGCTGCTGCTCACGGCCGATGTGTGGGACTGTCCGCTGACGCCGTATCTGATGGAGGAGATCGTCCGCGACGAACCCGGCCAGGAGGTCGTCCTGGACCGCCTGCTCGACCTGCTCGTCATCGCCGCGCTCAGGGCCTGGTTCTCCCGCCCGGAGGCGGAGGCCCCGGCCTGGTACCGGGCGCTGGCGGACCCGGTCGTCGGCCGTGTCCTGCGCCTGGTCCAGGACGACCCCGCGCACCCCTGGACGGTGGCCTCGCTGGCCGCCAAGGCGGGGGTGTCCCGGGCCGCACTGGGGCGTCGCTTCACCGAGCTGGTGGGGGAGCCGCCGATGACGTACCTCACGGGGTGGCGGCTCGCACTGGCGGCGGATGCGCTGCGCGACACCGACGACACGTTGGATGCCATTGCGCGGCAGGTGGGTTATGGCAGCGCCTTTGCTCTGTCCAGTGCGTTCAAGCGGGTCTATGGGGTGAGTCCGCAGGAGCATCGGGCGCGGGTGGTGGTGGCGTAGCCTCGTCTGTATGTACGCCGAGCGGGTCTCGCGGCTTCCTGGTGCCGTGGTGTGGGCGAACACCCTTGATGGGTCCGGCGTCGGGCCTGTCCTGCCCGACGGGTGCATGGATCTGCTCTGGAACGAGGGGCGGCTGCTCGTCGCCGGGCCCGACACGCACGCGTACGTCGCCGAAGGCGCGCCCAGCACCTGGGTCGGCGTCCGTTTCTACCCCGGCACCGCGCCCGGCCTGCTCGGCGTGCCGGCGCATGAGCTGCGCGACCGGCGGGTCGAGCTCGCGGAGCTGTGGCCGGCCTCGGAGGTGCGGCGGCTGTGCGGGCGTGTCGGTGCCGCGGCCGATCCCGTGACCGCGCTCGAAGACGTGGCGCTGGAGCGGGCCGCCGATGCCGAGCCACCCGACCCACTGCTACGAGGGGTCGTCACCGCCCTCGACTCGGGTCGCCCCGTCGCCGCCACCGCCGACGAACTCGGCCTCGGCGCACGGCAGTTGCACCGCCGCTGCCTGACCGCCTTCGGCTACGGCCCAAAGACGCTGGCCCGGATCCTGCGGCTGCAACGGGCCCTCGCCCTGGCACGGGACGGCGTGGCCTTCGCGGACACGGCCGCGCTGGCCGGGTTCGCCGATCAGGCTCATCTGGCGCGGGACGTCAAGGAGTTGGCGGGCATGCCGCTCGGTGAGCTACTCGGCCGACGCGGCGGCTAGCGGCGCGAACAGGTCGACGCCGTTTCCGTCCGGGTCCTGGACGCAGGCGTACCGCTGGCCCCAGAAGGCGTCCCACGGCTTGAGCTCGCCGTGGTAGCCGGCGCCGACCAGTTCCTCGTACACCGCGTCCACCTCACCCGGATCCGCGCACCGCAGCGCCAGCGAGTGCCGGCCGCTGCCCGTGGGCGGCTGCCACTCGGGGAGGAAGGAACGCACGGTCGCCTCCGTGTCGAGCAGCAACCGCAGCCCGCCCGGCAGTTCCGCCTCGGCGTGCGGCTCGTTCTCGGCACCGTCGGGGAAGGCGAAGCCGAGGCGACGGTAGAAGACGACGGAGGCGGCCATGTCCGAGACGACGAGGCCGATGGCATCGAATCGTGGAGTCATGCGGCCACCGTAGGCAGCCCGGCGACGGCCGGTCTTGAAGGAATCGGACGTCCCGCTCGGACGCCCCGCTCGGACACCCTGTCGGACGCCCCGGTGGACACCCTGTCGGACGCCCCGGTGGACACCCTGTCGGACGTCTAGTGGAAGGTCACCGGTCCCAGAGGCGTGTCCACCGTGAACGACATTCCCACCGGGCCCGCCGTGAGGTCGAGGTCCGTGCCGAGGGCCGCCAGCAGGGGCCGGATCTCGTCCGGCTCGGGGGCGCTCGCGGACAGGGAGAGCAGCGGGGTGGTGGGCAGGTCCGAGGCGGTGGGGTGGACCGTGGCGCTCCAGTCGATGAGGAAGGGGACCAGGCCGGAGGGGTGGGCGTCGTCGCCGTCGGTGAGCCGCCATTCCAGCAGGGTGCCGTCGGGTCTGCGGCGGCTCATCGGCTGCGCCGGGCCGGGGTCGTACCCCTGGGCCCGGGCGGCCGCGATCGCCGCGTCCAGGTCGGGTGGGCTGATCGCCCAGGTGACCGTGCGCGGGGCGGTGAGCCCGTCGACCTCGAAGGGGCGGGGCTGCCCGGGCGCGGACTGCTCGGGGTCCGGGCCGATGATCTCCAGGTAACTGGCCCCGCCCAGGGACACCAGGTAGTTGCGGGTGCCGAGTCCGACGTGCACGCCGCCGGGGGCCGGGGTGACGCCGGTGCGTCGGGCGAAGTCGGCGACCGTGGCGGCCAGGTCCGGGGTCGCGAGGACGAGATGGTCCAGGAGCGCGGGGATGGCGTTCATCGCAGCCGAGGCTACGCAGAGCGGCCTGCGTTATGGAACACCTGTGCGCAAGGACGGGGCTGGTGTCTCACTCCTCGAAGACGACGGTGCCGTCCTCCAGCAGCGTCGGGTGGATCTTCATCGGGCCGTACTCGTCGATGTCCGACGGGCGCGGGGTCTCCGGACCGTCGGGGCCCATGCGCAGCAGGCGCTCGGCTCGGCAGATCCGGAACACCCGGCCCGCCACACGGGCCTCGTCGGCGCGCTCGAGCGCCCGGAACTCCTCGGCCGCCTTCTCGTACACGGCCTTCTTCTCGTCGTCGAACTTGTACAGCATGGGCCACATCTCGCTCATCGCGTCGTAGAGCACGCGTCGGGCGTCGTGCGGGGTGGACTGGAGGGCGAGGGCCGGCTCCCAGCCGGTCCGTTCGCGCTCGACCACGGCGAAGCAGGTGGGCAACAGCACGACCTGCGGGTGCGAGTGCACCGCCCGCTCCGACTCCCTGCGCAGGCCGACGGGGAAGCGCACGCCCCGGTACGCGAAGTCCCGCAGCGCCGCCAGCAGGGCGCCCGCCATCGGGCCGCCCTCCACACGGTCCGGGTCGAGGACGAAGTCCAGGTCGGGGGAGGGGGTGTGGTCGGCACGCCGGTCCCAGGTCCGCTCCGCGGGCTCCGGGTCGGTGGGGCGGGGCGGCTCCAGCCGGTTGTTGTCGTCGCAGCGCGTGAACTCGTCCCCGCGCACGATCCGGTACCGCACCCCGCACGCCTCGACCTCGTTCACCGACTCCCGCTCCAACACGCCCACGGCGGCGAGCAGTTCACGCCGTACGGCCGGATCGTCGGTGTCGTCCTTCGCGCGGAACCAGAGATAGGAGTTCAGCGAGTCCCGGCACATCTGCGGCATCCCGTTCACGACCGGCTTCAGCACCCGCCACTCGGGCCCCACCGCCGGATCCTGCACGGCGACCCCGAACACCGGCCCACGCAGGGCGAACCCGGGATAGCGCAGAGAGGCGTCCACCGCGTCGGCCTCCCGCACCCAGGCGGCGGGGTCGTCACGGCGGATCAACTCGTCGTGCAGGGTGCGGATCTGTTGCTGCCAGTCATGGGTCATACACGCATTGTTTCCGGGGCGGGGGTGCACGCGGGGGTGAAGCGACCCAACAACCCGGGTTGTTGGGGTGCCCCGGTGATCCGAAATTTTCGGATCACCGGCAGCAGCAGGACCGAACCCTCAGCTCCCCTAGGCTCGCCCGCATGGCCGCACGACTCCTCGTCCACACCCGCACCACCGGCTACCGGCACGACTCCATCCCCGCCGGCGTCGAGGCCGTCCGCACCATCGGCGACTTCGACGTGGACCACACCGAGGACCCCGAGGCCTTCGACAAGCCCCTCGACGCTTACGCGGCCGTCGTCTTCCTCTCCACCAGCGGCGAGGTACTCACCCCCGCCGGGCGCGAACGGCTCGCCGCGTACATCGAGTCGGGCGGCGGCTTCGTCGGCGTGCACGCGGCGGCCTGCACCGAGTACGACTGGCCGTACTACGGCGAGCTGTTGGGCGCGCGGTTCGACCGGCACCCCGAGTACCAGCCCGGCAAGGTGGTCGTGGAGGACCACGGCCACCCGGCCACCCGGCACCTGTCCGCCGTATGGGACTTCGTCGACGAGTGGTACGACTTCCGCACCAACCCACGGGGCGCGGTACGGGTGTTGGCCCGCGCCGACGAGTCGTCGTACGACGGCGGCGGCATGGGCGAGGACCATCCGCTGGTGTGGTGCCGTGAGCAGGGATCCGGCCGCGTCTTCTACACGGCGCTCGGGCACGCCTCCGAGGCGTACGAGGACCCGGACTTCCGCGCCCACCTCCTCGGCGGGATCAACTGGGCGGCGAAACAGGTCAGGTGTTGATGACGAGTTTCGATGCGAGTGAGCGGCTGATGTGGGCGGGCCGGGCGGCCGCCTATGCCGGAAGCTTTGCCAGGCTGTGCGGCCATCCGGTGCCGCGGTTGCTCGATGCCGCTGAAGTCCGGCCAGGCGTGCGGGTCCTGGATGCGGGAACCGGGCCGGGGACAGTCGCCGCCGCCGCGTGTGCCCGGGGCGCGAGGGTGACGGCCGTGGATGCGGAACCGACCATGGTCCAGCTGGCCATGCAGGCCGCGCCCGAGGCCGACGTGCGAGT
Source organism: Streptomyces cyaneus (assembly GCF_004028635.1). Classification (GTDB taxonomy): domain Bacteria; phylum Actinomycetota; class Actinomycetes; order Streptomycetales; family Streptomycetaceae; genus Streptomyces; species Streptomyces cyaneus. The sequence goes on from NZ_RQJW01000004.1 coordinate 649,668, forward strand.
GGCTGCGCTTCCGGAGCTTCCCTTCGGCGACGGGGAGTTCGATGCCGTCGTGGCCAACTTCGTGCTGAACCATGTCGGCCGGCCCAGGCTCGCCCTCGCCGAGCTGCGCCGCGTCGTCAGGCCGAACGGCTGGATCGCGCTGACGATCTGGGCGGCGCCACCGGCCCCGGGGCAGGCTCTCCTCGGCCGCGCGATCCAAGCCGCGGGTGCGGTGCGTCCTCGGCACCTGCCCGCAGGACTGGCCCCCGAGGACGACTTTCCCCGTGACGAGAGCGGCCTGGCCGGTCTGATGCACGCGGCGGGGCTGCGCGAGGCGATGTGCGAGACCCTGCGCTGGGATCACCGGGCCGGCGCCGAGGAGTGGTGGAGCGGTCCCGCGGCCGGCGTGGCGTTCGGCGGTCAGATGGTGCAGAGCCAGACCCCTGAGGTCCGGGCCGAGATCAAGCGCCACTTCGACCTCTTCAGCGCGGAGTTCGCCGACGAAGCCGGTGTGCTGACATTGCCCCATGCGGCGCTGCTCGCCCGCGCGCGCCGCTGAACACCTACCGCTGCCCGGCTTTGATCTCGCCGGCTCTCCGATCGAACCCCGGCGCGTTCGTCTCGCGCCGGGGTTCGCCTCGCCGTTACGGCGTCACGCTCGGCGACGCGGCTTGCGGAGCGCGCGGAACTGGGGGCCGTAGGTGCCCGGGGCGTAGCGGAGCGCCGTCTCCATCAGTTCCACGGCAGGATCCTCCAGCGCGCGCATGGCGTGCATGGCCGCGCTCAGGGCGCGGTGGCCGCCGCCGGACCAGGCCGCGTCAAGGCCGTCCAGCACGGTGCTGTAGGTGGCGTCGAAACGGAACAGGAGCTGCCCGACGTGGACGGGTGGGTGGGGCCAGCCACCGACCGGGACCCGGGCCATGGGGCGCACGTCGGGGAAGGGCACGGGCGCGCCGACGTACCTCCAGCCGTCGTCGGTCTGGCGCAGCTCCCGACCGTGGTAGATCTCGCCGAAGGCGTAGTAGTGCGCCGGGTAGTCGTCCTCGAACGAATCGGACGGTGAGCTGCCGGTGCCCTCGCCCTGCTCCCTGATGATCTCGATGGCGTGCTCGACGTCGTCGAGGGTCTCGACCGGATGCAGTTCGTCGGAAAAGACGTACTGGGACAGCTGCCCCCGCACCGACAGTTCCGGCTGCACCGTCCGGAACGCCCTCACCATCTCGGCGTAGAACTCGCCGACGGTGGGCGAGGTGCCCGCGCTCCGCACGAGCGATTCCTCGGGAGCCTCGATCGCCATCATCACGTCGCGCACGAAGGGCTTGGTCAGGCCCGACAGGTAGACGGTCACGCCGGCACGCACACCGCCGGGCAGCGGGCCGGGGAAGACGGGCGCGGCAGCCTTGATCTGTGGCTTTCCGCCCACGGCCACGAGCAGGTTGCTGACGATGCCCAGGTGGTACATCTCGTCGCCGACGATGCGCTTGATCATTCGTGCGACCTCACTGCGGCGGTCCTTGACGGACCACCAGCCGCACAAGTACGGAGGGATGGTGGCGAGTTCGAGCCCTACGGCGACCTGGAGGGCCGACCTGATCCAGTCGACTCCGCGGCCCTCCTGCGGAACGGCCAGCAGACGCGCCACGGATCCGAGACCGGGCGCGGCAAGCGGCGCGCCCTCCGGCAGCGCGGCAGCCTGCGCGGGACCGGCGACCGCGGCCGGTGCGCCTGCCGCCACGGCAGCCGACGCCAGGAAACTCCTGCGCCTCAACGGAGACACTGCCGACTCGTCCGGCTCTTCGCCCATAACCCGTCACCCTCGCCTCAGCTCATGGCTACGGCCCCGCTCTGCGCGATGCGCCCGGGACCCCTCGACAGCTCGCGAAGCTAGCAGCCGTCACCGCCGCCACCAGGGCAGACGAGCCGAGCGGCGCATCGACCACCCTGTCGGTCCAACGTGAGGGCGAGAGATCACTTCCAGGAATCGCTGCACCCGGGGACCCAACGCTGCGAGCAATCCACGAATGATTTGTCCGGGATGCTGAAGACGAGCTCCTGCTCCGGGCGCTCAGGGACGGACTCGGAGACGAAGGGCTTTCCGTTGTTCGTGATGACGGTCGAGTGCGTCTCGTCCGTGTATGTGAAGGTGGCTTTGAGATTGAATGAGCAGCGCGGCTTTCCTGTCGCTGCCTCCAGTCGCACCAGACCCGGGGACTCGGACCCGCCGACCGTGATGGCGTGGCGTGAGAAATAGGACTTTCCCTGATCCGACGAGTCCCGGTCGACGTTGATCGGGTCCCGCGGGTGGGAATCCAGATCCAGAAGCATCCCGGCCGCGGTGATCTCGCCCTGGCTCGGGAACTTGATCAGGGTTTTCGCGGCGAAGGTGTCGGCGCAGCGCAGGTCTGTTGCTTCAAGGCCGGTGATTGTCAGGGCATTGTCTCTCTCGCTGTGAATGTCCAGTTGGTAGACGCTCACTTGAGTCGGCATATCGGTGGGAAATGACGGGGGTTTCACGTACCGAACCTGCCGTGCCGCCATGATCGAGTCGAACTTGTCGATATCTTCCCTGTCCTGCAGGTCCAGTGCGAGTAGTTCGTCCAGTTCATTCGGTGTAAACGGTCGGTCGATGACGTGCACAGGGTTGTCCTCGGGCTCCTCAAGTCTCTTCACGACCGTGGTGAACGGCACCCTCGCCTCGTCCACTTCGAACTGGACAGCGTCGTCCTGAACGGCGTGGGCTTTGGCCCTCCACCGGTCGTAGACGTCCGCGCCGACGAAACCGGCCACGGCGAACAGTGCTGAGACTGCGAGCGAGGCGCCGACCAACACCCAGCGGCTCCGGCCGGACCGCGCGCCGGCGCCCGGGACGTACACGTCAGCCAAGTCGCCAATGACGGTGGGCGGAGCGGGCGTTGGCGCCGGGGGCAGCGGTGCTATCGGGGCGTGGGATGCCATTGGTGTGGGGAGGCTGTCAGAGACGAAGGTCGCCCCCGCGTCCGGCGAATCCCCTTGCGAGGGAATCCGTTCGAGACGCCATTCGAGACCGTGGCACCATGTACCGCATGACGACGAACCGAAAGGTCCATGCCGCGTAGACGGCCAGGACAGATCCGTGCCGGCGCCTCCGGCAGCCACCGGACAACAGGTGCAAGGCCAGTCATCGACGGCCTGTCTTCGCGTGCACTGTCCGAGATCATCCGTCTCGAGCACACGCGCAACTATCTGCAGCCAGGCGACGTCAGCGCGGCTGTGGGCCTGTGGAAGGACTACGTCCACCAGCCCGAGCGTGATCTGTGGCACGACTACGAGTGGGACAACGGGCACTGGTACTGCTGCGGCAACCCTCTCGAAGCCCGAGCCCTCCTCGACACCGTGATGCAGGCTATGTCGCCACGAAGCGCCCGCGAACTTCGAAAGATCGTCAGTCGGTCTGACGCCGTCTGGAACCTTCCGTCCCCGCCCTACGACGTGGGCGGAAGTTAAAGAACAAGCTCAGTAAGAGGACCGATCGCGCGGCTCGGCCGTGCTCGATCGCTCCACCAAGCGCGTCGACAGCTCCGTCCGCGTACTCTCCGGCCGGTCCCCGTCCATCATCCGCACCAGCAGACGCAGCGCCGTCGCCGCCATCTCCGACAGCGGCTGGCGGATCGTGGTGAGGGCCGGGGCGATCCAGCGGGCCTCCGGGAGATCGTCGAAGCCTACGACGCTGATGTCGTCCGGCACGCTCAACTCCCGTTCCGCCAGCGCCTCGTAGACCCCGAGGGCCATCCGGTCCGAGCAGACGAAGACGGCCGTCGGCGGCTCGGGCAGGTCGAGGAGGTCCAGCATGCGGCGGCGGGCCACCCCCTCGTCGAAGCTCGCGTGCCGGACGTACTCGGGACGGTGCCGCACCCCGGCCGAGGCGAGCGCGGAGCGGTAGCCGGCCACCCGGGCGGTGCTGCACATCTTGCGCTGATGACCGGCGATGACGGCGATGCGTTCGTGACCGAGCGAGAGGAGATGCTCGGTCGCCGTCACCCCGCCGTGCCAGTTCGCCGCCCCCACCGACACCACACCCGGCGGCGGTTCCAGCACCGGGTCGATCATCACGAACGGTATGCGGTGCTGCTCCAGCCACGCGTACTGCGACGCCGTCAGCTCGGCCAGGTTGAACAGCACCCCGGACGAGCCGCGCGCGATGAGCTTGTCCAGCCAGCCGCGCTCCGGGCGCCCGCCCCGCGTCCGGGTCAGCCCGGCCGAGACCACCACCTCCAGTCCCGCGTCGTGGGCCGCCTCCTCCACGCCGTGCAGCACAGCGCCCGACCACGAGGTGTCCAAGGAGTGCACGACGAGGTCGACCAGGCCCGGCGTCTTCGCCGCGTCGAAGCGGGGTCTGCGCACATAACCGAGCCGGTCCAGCGCCTCGGTGACCCGGCGCCGGGTCTCGGGAGCCACGTCCTCGCGGCCGTTGACCACCTTGGACGCGGTCGGCACGGACACCCCTGCCTCGCGGGCCACGACCGCCAGAGTCGGCCCGGCCGCCACGCTCGCAACTCCCGTACGGACCATCGGGAACCACCTCTCCGGCCCGCCCGAGGGCCATGAAAAGTTTCGACCAGCCGGAAACAGTAAGCGCTTCCTACCCTAGATTCGCCGCGAGGAGTCCGGAAGAGGCCGGAGTTCGCAGGAATCCACGGGTCGCGACTTTCGAAACTTCGAACATGCTCAGAGGGCTTGGGCCACCGGCTCAGGCGCTCGGGCTACCAGCAGGTGAGCCGGAATCCCGTGAAGTCGGCCGTGAAGGCCGAGTCGACCAGGTCCACGGCGTGCACGCCGGCCATCGCCCCGGTGAAGCGCAGCTTGGAGCCGTAGTCGTCGGAGAGCTTGGTGAAGTCCAGCGGCGGACCGACCGGCGTGCGGACGCCCTCGCGGACGTACCAGAACCGGGCCCGGCCGTCGTCGACCGTCACGCCCAAGGTCAACGGCACGCTCGCGTCCACCTCCACGACGGCCGCCTGCCGGGTGCCGAACTCCTCACGCTCCACGAGGCTGAGCACCGTACGGCCCTCACCTCGCCACTGCTGCCCGTGCTGTCCTTCGCCGTCGGGCTCCGCCCAGGTGAGGTCGAGGCTCAGATACGCCTCCGCGTTGTACCGGAGGACGAGCCCGGCGGCCTGCGTGAAGGTGCGCGGCCGCGCCTCGACGGTGACCTCGGCCTCGGCGCGGTGCTCGGTGATGCGCTGGGCGAGCAGACTGTGCGCCCACCGCGACTCGGGACCGTGCCGGCCGCGCAGCCGGATCCAGCCGGGGCGGGTGGTCGCGTCGGCCCAGCTCGGGTCGGCGTAGCCGCGCAGGGTGCTCCAGGGCCAGCCCAGCGGATCCTGGGAGTCGGCGAGGTGAGGCTCCGGCTCGGTGGGACGCGTCGGTACGTCGACCTCGACCGCCGGGTGCCAGCCCCCGTGCCGCAGCCGGGGCCAGCCCGCCTTGTCCCACGTCACCGCCTGGATGGCGGTCTCCCGCCCGAGGGGGCAGCGCGGGCCGTCCGGCGTCCGCAACGGCCGTGCCGTGAGGTGGCTCATCACCCACTCGCCGTCCGGCATCTCGACCAGCTCCGCGTGCCCGGCCTTCTGCAACGGCACTGACGGATCGTCGCGCGTCGTCAACAGGGGTTGGCTGTCGAGCTCGTACGGGCCGGTGATCGCACGACTGCGTGCCACCAGTACCCCGTGCTCGATCCCCGTGCCGCCCTCCGCGAGCACGAGATGGAACCAGCCGTCGCGGAGCAGCAACTTCGGCCCCTCGATGAGCCGTTCGTGCTGAAGCAGCAGATGCGTGTCGCCGACCGGCGCCAGGCTCTCACGGTCCAGCTCGGTCAGGACGATCCCGGCGAAACGCTGACCGCTCGGCCGGTGGTCGCTCTGCATGTTGAGCAGCCACAGCCGGCCCTCGTGATGGAAGAGCGCGGGGTCGAAGCCGTGGCTCGCGATGCGACGCGGGGCACTCCACTTGGCGTCGACGTCCGCGGCCGTGGTGACGTACGTGTCCAGGTCGAAGTACGGCGTCCCGACCGAGCGCACGACCGCGTACACCACCCAGAACCGCTCCCCGTCCCAGCTCAGCGACGGCGCCCAGATGCCACCCGAGTCGGGGACACCTGCGAGCGAGTCACCGGGGACCGCGCCCCGGACATGGCCCGCGTACTCCCAGTGGGCCAGGTCCCGGGAGCGGTGGATCGGGATCGTGGGGAACCACTCGAACGAACTGGTCGCCACGTAGTACCAGTCGCCGACCCGGACCAGGGAGGGGTCCGGGGCGAAACCGCGGAGGACGGGATTGTGCAGCAGGGTCACTCGAACACTCCCAGGGCGACGGTCACTTGAGGGCCCCCAATGTCACGCCGGTCCGCCAGTAGCGCCGCATCGCGACCATCATGATCGCCATCGGGACGATGGACAGCAGCGCGCCCGTCAGGACGAGGCTGGTCACGTCGATGCCCGACTCCAGGCGTTTGCCGGACCAGTTGTACAGACCCAGGTTGAGCGTCCAGTTCTCCTCGCCACGCAGCACGGTCAGCGGGAGGAAGAACGCGTTCCAGGTGTTGACGAAGGCGAGCAGGAAGACCGTCGCGCCGCCCGTCGTCATCATCCGCAGCACGATGCTGAAGAAGATCCGCAGCTCACCGGCGCCGTCGAGACGGGCCGCCTCCAGCAGCTCGAACGGGATGGTGGCCTCGGTGTAGACCTTGGCCAGATACACGCTGAACGGGTTGATCAGACAGGGGATCAGCATCGCCCAGGGGGTGTCGACCATGCCGATCGCCGAGAACAGCAGATACAGCGGCAGGGTCAGCAGCGCGATCGGGATCAGGAAGGAGCCGACCACGCACGCGAACACCGCCCCCCGCCCGGGAAAGTCGAAGCGGGCGAGGCCGTAGCCCGTCGCCAGTGCGATCAGCGTGCCGCCGAGGGAGCCGACACCGGCGTACAGGAACGAGTTGGCGGTCCAGCGCAGGAAGATGCCGTCCTCGTAGGTGAAGACCTGCTGGAGGTTGTCCCACAGATGCCAGCCCGAGAACCACAGCCCGTTGCTCTGGTACAGCCCCACGCGGTCCTTCGTCGCGGCGATCATCAGCCAGTACACCGGGAAGAGGCTGTAGGCGCTGGCCAGGATCAGCCCGAGCAGCACGAAGCGCTGGCCGCCCTTGGAACGTGAGGCCGCATCCGGGTTGGTGAGCCGGCGGACGGTACGCCCGCGAGGGGGCACGGCGGCCGTTTCCGCTCCGTTTTCCTTGACGTTTTCCGTCAGCGCCATCAGTCCGCCTCCCTCGAGGTCAGCCGGTAGAAGAGGAAGGACGCCAGACCGAGGATCAGGGCGAGCAGCACCGACAGGGCCGCGGCGTAGTGGTAGTTGGCGGCATTGAACGCCTGGTTGTAGATGATCATGATCGGGGTGAAGCTGTCGCTGACCGTCTCCGGAGTCACGTTCCGGAACAGCGCGGGCTCGTTGAAGATCTGCAGCATCTGGATGATCGACAGCAGAGCGGTCAGCACCAACGCCCCGCGCACGAACGGGATCTTGATGCTCAGTGCGATCCGTAGCTCCGAGGCACCGTCCAGCCGCGCGGCCTCGAACAGCTCGCGGGGCACGCCCTGGAGGGCGGCGTAGATGATCACCATGTTGTAGCCGATGCCGTGCCAGGTCAGCAGGTTGCCGATGGCGGGCCACACCATGGAGGGCGAGAAGAAGTTCCAGTCGAAGCCGAAGAGTTCACCGAGCGGGGTCAGCGGACCCACCGCGGGGCTGTACAGATTGATCCACACGAGGGCGGCGACGACGCCCGGGATCATGTACGGCACCAGCAGCAGGATCCGGAACCGGCCGGCCGCCTTCGCCGTGACCGCGTCCAGGAGGAGCGCCAGCAGCAGGCTGATGAGCAGCATGAACGGGATCTGGACGCAGGCGAACAGCACCACCCGCAGGATGGAGGTCATGAACGCCGAGTCGGTCAGGCCCTTGCCGTAGTTGTCCAGGCCGACGAACTCCGTGGTCGCGCCGCCGAGCCCCAGCCCGGACGACTTCTCCAGGAACAGTGACTGGTAGACCGCGTAACCGATCGGAAGCAGATAGAGGAAGACGAAGCCGAGCTGGAAGGGCACCGTGAACGCGGCGCCCTTCCAGCGCTGGGAGCGAATCATCGAGTCTGCCTCAGCCCTTGACGCTGATGCCGCGCTGCTTGAGGTCGTCGACCGTCCACTCCTGCATGTGCGCCAGGAGGTCGGTGACCTTCTGCTTCTTGCTGACGACCTTGGCCCACTCGGCCTGCATCTCGGTGAACATCGCGGTCCAGTTCGGGCCGAAGGTCCAGCCGGTGCGGACGGTACCCAGGCTGTCCGTGACGACCTTCTTGGCCGGCTCGTAGTTCTTGCCGAGCAGCTTCTCGGAGATCGCCTCGGAGACATACGCATCGCTGTCGGCCAGCGCCGGCATCACACCGCTGCCGGTCTCCGGGCTCGCCATGGTCTTGACCGCACCGGTGTCGGTGGACATCCACAGCGCCGCCTCGGCGGCCTGCTCCTTGTTCTTGCACTGCTCGCTGACCAGGGTCAGGTTGCCGCTCTGGTTGGTGCCGGCCGGCGTCCGGGCCGCCTCGCCCGCGAAGGTCGGCCACGGGGCGAGCGCCCAGTCGCCGAAGGACTTGGTGAAGTTCTGCACCATGCCGGACATCTGCCAGGTGGAGATCTGCCGGGTCGCGGTGGCGCCGGTGTCGAAGCTGCGCTGCACGGCCGCGTAGTCGGCGAAGGACAGCTTGGCGTTCAGGTCGTTGTCGATGATCTCCTGGATCACCTTGGCGGCCTTCAGCGTGCCCTCGTCCTGGAAGTCGACCTTCCACGAGTCGCCGTCGATGCTGTACCAGTTCGCCCCGGCCTGCATGGCCAGCACCTCCAGGGTGCTCGGGTCCTCACCGGCGTAGTTGGTGATCTCGATGCCGTGCTTCTTCAGTTCCTTGCCGGCGGCGATGAAGTCGTCCCAGGTCGCCGGGGCCTTCAGGCCGTACTTCTGGAAGATGTCGGTGCGGTAGATGGTGAAGGCCGGCGCCGAGGCGGTGGGCACGCCGTAGACCTTGCCCTGGACCTGGCCGGTGGCCCACGAGCCGGGGTTGAACTTGTCCTTGTCGGCCTCGACGTACTTCGTGATGTCGGCGAGCGCACCCTGCGCGACCCAACTGGTCACGTACTCACCGGTGTTCTGCAGCAGACAGGGCGCGTTGCCCGCCTTGACGGCGTTGGTCAGCTGCTTCTGCATGGTCAGCTGGTCGGTGACCTTGGTGTACTTGAGCTGGATGTCCTTGTGGCCGGCGTTGAACGCCTTGACGACGGCCTCCTGGCCGTTGGCCCAGCCCCAGAAGTCGAGGGTGACGGGGCCGGAGGCGTTGGAACCGGAGTCCGAGTCTCCGGAGCCGGATCCGCCACAGGCGGCGAGCAGACCTGTCAGAGCGATTCCCGCAACGGCGGCGGAGGCGAACCTTCTCCGGGGGCTGGTGAAGTTCATCTGACCGTGATCCTTCGGAATGAGTGCGTTCTATCGGAACGGCGGCGGCTCGGTGGTGCTGGCCAGGAACGGCGGCCGGAAACCATCGGCTCGCGGTTGCGGGGGGTCGGCCAAGCAGAAGCTGTAGTAAGCGGTTGCAGGGACGGTAGGCCGACGCCTTCGTCCATAGCAAGAGGTGCGCGGCAATTTGTTACTTCGGTTTGTCGGCGGGATCACCCTGCGATGACGCGTCGACAGCTCCCAGCAACTCCCACATACCCGCAGGTCAAGCACGTCGGGCCGAGAGCCGCGACGACCGAGGACAAGGCTCTGGGCAACCCGGAGAGGGGCCGAAAAACCCGAAGAAACCGATTACGTAACGCATGCTCAGCCACGCGTAACAGCGATGCGCGGGAGGGGCCTCTCCGACTGGCCCCTCCGACTGGCCTCTCCGACTAGCCCCTCCGGCTCGGCGGCCGTACGGAGTTGCGTACGACGACATGGGTGCCCAGCACCAGATGGTCGCCGTCACTGCCCTTGCGGCGGCCCGCGCCGCCCTCCCGCCGGTCGGCCACGGCACGCAGCGCGACCCGGCCCATCTCCTCGTACGGCACGTGGACGGTGGTGAGTTGGGGGGTGAGCTGGGAGGCGAGCGGAATGTCGTCGTAGCCGACGATCGACACGTCCTCGGGCACCCGCAACCCCGCCGCGCGCAGCGCCTGCATGGCCCCGGCGGCGACCACATCCGTCCCGGCGAGGACGGCGGTGAAGTCCGGCGTCTCCTCCAGGGCGGCCTCGACGGCCTCGTACCCGTGCTCGTAGTCGTACGGACCATGCCGTACCAGCCCAGGTTCGAACGGTACGCCGTACGCCTCGAAGGCACGCTGGGCGCCTCTCAAACGGCCCTGGGCGGTGGTGAGTTCGGCGTGCCCCGGCAGCACCAGGACCCGACGGTGCCCGGCCGACAGCAAATGGCTGGCCATGGCATAGGCGCCGCCTTCGTTGTCGTAGTCCACCGTCGTCGCCGGCACATCACCCTCCAGCGGCGGCCTGCCCACCAGCACCAGATGCGACCCGGCGGCATCGAGGGAGCGGGCGAACCGGGCCATGCGCAGCTGGTACTCGTCGTAGTCGTAGGCCCCGCCCAGCAGCACCACCGCAGCGACACCCTGCTGGCGCATCAGGTTGACCAGCGCGAGCTCCCGCTCCGGGTCGTCCCCGGTGGTCCCCACCAGCGAAAGCCAGCCCCGCAGCGTGGCCGCACCCTCCACACCCTTGGCCACATGGGCGAACGCGGCGCCGGTGATGTTGTTGATGAGGATGGCCACGGTGGGCGTACCGCCGCCGGCCAGGGAGCGGGCGTGGGCGTTGGTGACGTAGTCCAGGTCCCGGACGACCTTCATCACCCGGCGGCGCAGATCCTCCGACACCGGGTAGTTGCCGGACAGGACGCGCGACACGCTGGCGACGGAGACGCCCGCGCGCTCCGCGACGTCCCGGATGGTGGCCCGACCGGCGTCACCGGCCACCTTGCGCTGACTCACCCTTGCGGCTCCTTCACCGTCGCCCCTGCCTCACAGAAACCGTATCCCATACACTCTCCGGCCCCCTGTGCCCGCGTAACACCAAGCACCGCCCACTGGAGCCCTCCAACGCCGGGCAAGTGCCCACCAACCTGCACTGGGCCGACGACACCGGCCGCGAGGGAGCCGAAGGGCGCGCCGGTGTCGAGACGGCTGGGGGTACCCCCTCTGGGGGAGCGCGGAGGCGCGAAGCGCTGAGCACGATCGCCGTCTCGACACCGGCTGAAAGCGCCCGTAGGCGACCGAGCCAAACATTCGGCACACCAGCTGCAGGGCTCTCGGCTCCAGCGCTCTCAGCTGCAGGGCTCTCGGCCCCAGTGCTCCCAGCTGCAGGACTCGCAGCCCCAGCGCCCTCAGCCCCACCGCCCCACACCTCCCACCTCACCCTCAAGCCACCCGAGCCAAATCAGCATGCTGCACCTCATGCACCAACGCCCCGCCCGCCACCACCCGCTCCAACTCCTCCACCACGATCCGCCCGAGCCGCTCCAGCTCGTTCCCGAGCGACCCGGCGATATGAGGCGTGAGGATGACGTTCGGCAGGTGGTACAGCGGCGACCCCGCAGGCAACGGTTCCGGCTCGGTCACGTCGAGAATCGCGTGCAGTCGCCCGGAGACGAGCTCGTCCGTGAGCGCCGCGGGATCGACGAGCGCACCCCGCGAGGTGTTGATCAGCACGCCGCCGTCCCGGATCAGGCTCAGCCGTTCCCCGTCGAGCATCCGGTACGTCTCGGGGATGTCCGGCGCGTGCAGGCTGACGATGTCGCTGTGCCGCAGGAGGTCCTCCAGCGACAGGAGTTCGGCGCCGAGTTCGGCGGCTTCGGCGGGGCTGACGTACGGGTCGTGCAACAGCACCGTGAAGTCGAACGGCCGCAGCAGTTCCAGCAGCCGTCTGCCGACTCGGGACGCCCCGATGACGCCGACGCGGCGTCCGACGTTGCCGATCGGGGCGGTCTCGGTATGGGTCGGGTAGGCGTGCGTGGAGCGGAAGCGCTCCCGGAAGGAGAAGGTGTCCTTCCCGGCGAGCAGGATCATGGCGAGCGTGTACTCGGCGACCGGCAGTGCGTTGGCGGTGACCGCGCTGGAGACGGTGATCCCGGCCTTCCACAGCGCGTCGCCGACGAGTGAGCGGACCGAGCCGGCGGCGTGCAGCACGGCGCGTAGCTGGGGCGCGGCGGCGAGGACGTCGGCGTCGAGCCGGGGGCAGCCCCAGCCGGTGATCAGTACCTCGGTGCGGGCGAGGACCTCGGCGGCTGCCGGGTCGGTGAAGTCCTGTACGACGAGCGCCGGGTCGAGCTGGGACGCCTGCGTCAGGCGGGCCATCAGCGGCGGCGGGAAGAGCAGGGGGAGGTGCACCGGATCCATCGCGAACACGGCCCTCGGTGGGAGCGGGCTGGGCATGGCTCTCCTGAGACACTGAGTGGAAACATTTTCAGAAAGCGCCTTCTACCGTAGATCTGGCGGAAGGGCCGGTCAATCACCCGGATGAGGAGCGGAGTTCCGGGGGTCGTGCGGGTGGCGTTCTGGGCTGGCTTGCACCGCGAGCAGATCTCACCGAAATCGGTTTCCTGGTGTTCCTGTGCGTTCCCGCGTCGTCGCCCCGTTCCCGGGTGCCGCAAGGTGGTGTCGCAAGGTGGTGTCGCGAGGTCGCGACTGTCTCAGCGGTTGGTATGGCTTTCGGTGGTCTGTCGGCGCCTGTCGGCAGCTGCCGGTAGCCGTCGCCCAACCCGCCAGCAACCGGTTCCCGCCAGCCCGCCCCACCTCGCCACCCAAATCCCCACCGACTGCGCTGATCAGCCCGTGTTTCCGAGGCCGCGCAGTTCCCCGGCGACCATGAAGCCGAGGTTACACAGTCTTTTCGAAAGTTCGTCAAGGCTCTTGACGCCGTTTCCGGACCGGAAGAAGCTCTGCCCCAACGTACGACAACCGGTTGTCAATCTGGCCGGTTCTCGACCGTCGAGTCGCTCCATGGTCGATGTCGAGTCGCTCCATGGTCGACATAGCGAACGAACAGAGCAGGAGGTGGTGCGCTCATGCGCCCACATGCCGGTGCCGCGCTGAGCCGCCGCCGATTCCTCAGCCTCTCCGCGGGCGGCGCCGCGGCCGGTGCGGCGGCGCTGAGCGGCTGTGCGATGCAGGTGTCGAACGCCGTCAGCGGCTCCGGTGAGACCGTCACGGTGATGGCCAAGGCCGACGACATCTCGCCGGAGCTGATCAAGCAGGCCCAGAAGGACATCGGCGTCAAGATCAACACGGTGCTGTACAGCACCAGCAAGCTGATCGCGATGATGACCAACGGCAACCCGCCCGACCTGGTGCGCGGCGTCGGTGCCGTGGACGCCCCGTACTACGCGGCCCGGGGTGTGATGGAGGACCTGGACCCGTACTTCGCCAAGAGCAGCGTGCTCAAGCTCGACGACCTGGACCCGGTCAACGACCTGTGGCGCTACGACGGCCGCACCCAGGGCAAGGGCCCGCGCTACGGCATGGCGAAGGACTTCTCCCAGGACTCCATGTTCTGGTACAACACCGGGCTCTTCGACGAGGCAGGCGTGGACTACCCGGCGGAGCTGGAGCCGGTCACCTACGAAGAGTGGCTGGACAAGGCCAAGCGGCTGACCCGGCGCAAGAACGGCCAGACGACCGTCTTCGGCGGCAGCTACAACGGCGTGCTCACCCCCAATCTCCTGGCGAGCCTCACGGTGGCCGCCGGCGGGAACCTCTTCACCGACGACTTCTCCCGGGTCGACTTCACCGCGCCGGAGGCCCGCAAGGCGCTCGGCTGGTACATCGACTACTGCCGGACCAAGGTCGGGCCCAGCATCATCCAGCCCGACCCCAACACCTGGGACGGGCCCACCTTCCAGGCGAACCGGCTGGCCATGTCGAACTCGGGCTACTGGCTCGGCGGCCTGATCAACGCCGACAAGAAGCTGGCGCCCCTGTCCCGGCTGGCCCCCGCCCCGTTCTTCGAGGGCGGCACCCGGGTCAGTCCCTGCCAGGCCGGCACCGGTTTCTGGATACCGAGCAAGTCGCACAACAAGGACGCCGCTTGGCGGGTCTTCGAGTGGTTCTTCGGTGAGGCGCCGGCCAAGGCGCGTGCCTCCGGCGGCTGGGGCATTCCGACCCTGAAGTCCCTGCGCTCGCTGATGCCGGCCCAGGAGGACTACCAGAAGCGCGTGTTGAAGGTGCAGGAGGCCGAGCTGAAGCACTACTCGGTGATCGCCTTCACGCCGTACGCCACCGCGGACTCGCTTCTCGGCCTCTTCAACCAGATCGCCCCGGCCGCCATGAACGGCGAGATGTCCGTCGACACCCTCGCCCGGCGCCTGAACTCGGCCATGAACGAGCAGCTCAAGCGTGGTAAGGAGCAGGTGGGATGACGGTCGATCAGATCCCTTCGGTCGTGGACCGGTGCGGTTCCGCCCCGGCCGCGGGGCAGTCCCGGCCCCGGCCGCACACCTCCATCGCCACCCGCAGGCACCGGGCGTTCTACATGTTCGCCTCGCCCTGGATCATCGGGTTCGCGCTGCTGACCATCGCGCCGATGGCGTACGCGCTGTGGCTGAGCTTCACCACCTTCGACGGCCTCTCGCCCAACTGGCATTACGTCGGTCTCGGTAACTACCGCGAGCTGTTCTCCGACTCCCAGACCTGGAACTCCCTGGGCCGCACCGGTCTGTTCGCGATCACCTCGGTGCCGCTGTCGATCATCGCGGGGCTCGGGCTCGCCGTACTGGTCAACCGGCCGCTCAAGGCACGCGGCCTGTTCCGCACCCTGCTGTACCTGCCCGCGGTGGTGCCGCCGGTGGGCGCGGGCCTGGCGTTCAAGCAGCTCTTCGACCAGAACTCGGGTGCCGCCAACGGTGCGTTGAACCTCTTCGGCGTCGACGCCCTCGGCTGGCTCGCCGACCCCTACGCCCGCTACGTACTGATCATGACGGTGCTCTGGACGGCCGGAAACATCATGATCATCTCGCTGGCCGGGCTCCAGGACATCCCCCGCGAGCTCCTCGAAGCGGCCCGCCTCGACGGCGCGAGCGCCTGGCGGAGCTTTCGCAGCATCACCGTACCGCTGCTGTCGCCGGTGCTGCTCTTCCAGACCGTGACCGGCGTCATCGCCTCGGTGCAGACCATCATGCCGCTGCTGCTGGCGCCCGACCCCACCCCGGCCGGTATCACCGCGCTCCCGCAGTCCAACTACCTCTACATGATGCACGTGTTCGCGGAGTACTTCGCGTTCGGCCGCTACGGCTACGCCTCCGCGCTGCTGTGGGTGCTCTTCGTCCTGATCCTCGTCGCGACCGGACTGATCTTCAAGGCCACGTCCGGCGTGGTGTTCTACAACGTCGACCCGGAGGCGAAGAAGTGACCGCCACGAGCCTGACCCCCAAGTCCGCACCCCGGATACGTGTGAACCGTCTCGTCCTCTACACGGTCCTCGTCGCGATCACCGGCCTGTTCCTGGGCCCTTTCGGCTGGCTGGTCATCTCCGGCCTGAAGACCCCGGCCGAGCTTGCGGCCTCTCCCGTGCACTGGCTGCCCGACCAGGTCCAGTGGCACAACTTCGCCGACGCCTTCAACCTCATCGACTTCCTCGGCTACGCCCGCAACTCCCTGGTCATCTCGCTCATCTACGCCACCCTGGTCACCCTCAGTTCCGCCTGGGTCGGCTTCGGCTTCGCCCGCCTCGAAGCCCCCGGCAAGAAGACCCTGTTCGGCATCCTGCTCGGTTCGATGATGCTGCCCCAGATGATCACCCTGCTGCCGACCTACCTGATCTTCGCCAAGCTCGGCATGGTCGACACATACTGGCCGTGGGTGCTGTGGGGCCTGTCCGCCGCCCCCTATCTGGTCTTCCTCTTCCGCCAGTTCTTCGCCGGCCTTCCTCGCGAGCTGGAGGAGGCGGCGATCGTCGACGGCTGCGGCTACACGGCCATCTTCTGGCGGATCTTCCTCCCGCAGTCCTGGCCGGTGCTGTCCGCGAGCTTCGTGATCGCCTTCACCTGGACCTGGGGCGACTACATCGCCCCCCAGCTGCTGCTGTCCACCGACCGCACCACCCTCGCGGTCGCGGTCATGTCCACCTACGTCACCTCGGCCGGCACCCCGGTCACCAACCTCCAGGCCGCCGCCTCCGTGATGTACGTCGTCCCGATCCTGCTGATCTTCCTGATCGCCCAGCGTGGGTTCGTCGCCGGGATGTCGACCTCCGGTCTCAAGTGACCGTGACCTGCCCCTGACCTGCCCCCTTTGACCTTCCGTATCTCTCATCTCCCCTTTACTGAAGGAACTTCTCCATGAACGACGCCCAGAGCACCGGCCTGTCCCGGCGCACCCTGCTCCAGGCCGCGGGTGCCACCGCCGCCGCGTACTCACTGATCGGCGCCGCGACCGGTACCGCGAGAGCGGACGACGCACCCGCGTCCGCCGACAAGCTGGTGGTGTACCCCATCCCGAGCGGGGTCCCGACCAACTCCAGCTTCTCCGTCAAGGCGCGTACGCCGGGCGGCGAATGGCAGACGGTGCCCGTCTACCGCGCCCGGGCGAAGCAGGTCGACGCGAACACGGGCAGCGGCCCGGTCTTCAACTCCTCCGTCGCCACGTTCGACTTCAGCGGCACCGTGGAAGTCTCCGTCACCTCGGCCAAGGGCGCCATCGGCGCCGCGCGGATCCGCCCCCTGTCGTACGACACCAAGTCCACGGTGGACGGCGCCACGGTGAGCTTCACCCTCACCGAGCCGCGCAACCTCTCCATCGAGATCGACGGCGAGATCTTCAACAACCTTCAGCTGCACGCCAACCCGATCGAGACGCACGCGCCCGACCCGGACGACCCCGACGTCATCTATTTCGGGCCGGGCCTGCACAAGACCACCGACAACGTGGTGAAGGTGCCCAGCGGCAAGACGGTCTATCTGGCCGGTGGCGCCGTGCTGACCTCGCGGGTGGAGTTCGTGGGCGTCGAGAACGCCCGGCTGATCGGCCGCGGTGTGCTGTACAACTCGCCGAGCGGCGTCCTGCTCCAGTACTCCAGGAACATCGAGATCGACGGCATCATGGTGCTCAACCCGAGCAGCGGCTACTCCGTCACCGTCGGCCAGTCCAAGCAGGTCACCGTCCGCAACCTGCACTCCTACAGCCACGGCCAGTGGGGCGACGGCATCGATGTCTTCTCCAGCGAGGACGTCCTCATCGAGGGCGTCTGGATGCGCAACTCCGACGACTGCATCGCGATCTACACGCACCGCTGGGACTACTACGGCGACTGCCGCAACATCACCGTCCGCGACTCCACCCTCTGGGCGGACGTCGCGCACCCGATCAACGTCGGTACGCACGGCAACACCGACAAGCCGGAGACGATCGAGAACCTCGTCTTCAGCAACATCGACATCCTCGACCACCGCGAACCGCAGATGGACTACCAGGGGTGTATCGCACTCAACCCCGGCGACAGCAACCTGGTGCGCAACGTCCGCGCCCAGGACATCCGGGTGGAGGACTTCCGCTGGGGTCAGCTGATCAACATGCGGATCATGTACAACACCAAGTACAACACCTCCATCGGCCGGGGCATCGACGGCGTGTACATCAAGAACCTGTCCTACAACGGCACGCACGCCAATCCGGCCATCATGGTCGGCTACGACGCGGACCACGCCATCAAGAACGTCACCTTCCAGAACCTGGTCATCAACGGCAAGTTCATCGGCAACGGGATGAAAAAGCCCGGCTGGTACAGGTTCGAGGACATGATGCCGGCGTACGCCAACGAGCACGTGGTGAACACCCGGTTCCTGACCTCCACCGAGGCCACGTCCACCACCAAGCCCGCGATCACCAGCCCGGACAAGGCGACGGCCACCAAGAACCAGGTCTTCAACTACCTGATCACCGCCAGCGAGTTGCCCACTTCGTTCGCCGCCGAGGGCCTGCCGAAGGGGCTGGACATCGACACCGCGACCGGTCTGATCTCCGGCACCGTCAGGGACAACGTCGGCAGCTGCACCGCCACGGTCTCGGCCACCAACAGTGTGGGCACCGCGACGCAGACCGTCACGTTCACCGTCGAGCACGCGTGACGCGGCGCCCGTAGAACCATGGAGTCACCCGTGCTTCCTCTCAGCCGACGGTCCTTCCTCGGCGCGGCGGGCCTGGTGGCCGCGGCCGGAGGCGGGCTGCTGTCCGCCTCCGCCGCGGCGGCATGGGCCCAGGACGACACCACCTCGTCCCGCGCCTTCACCCACCCCGGACTGCTGCACAGCGCCGCCGACCTCGCCCGTATGAAGGCCGCGGTCGCCGCCAAGGAATCGCCGATCTACGACGGGTACCTGGCGTTCTCCGCCCACGCCCGCTCGAAGTCGACGTACACCGTCCAGAACACCGGCCAGATCACCTCCTGGGGCCGTGGTCCCGCGAACTTCCAGAACCAGGCTCCCGCCGACGCGGCCGCCGCCTACCAGAACGCCCTGATGTGGTGCGTCACCGGCAACCGCGCCCACGCCGACAAGGCGCGCGACATCCTGGGCGCCTGGTCGGCGTCCCTGACCATGGTCACGGGTGCCGACGGCCCGCTCGGCGCGGGACTGCAGGCCTTCAAGTTCGTCAATGCCGCCGAACTGCTCCGCCACAGCGAGTACGACGGCTGGACGGCGCAGGACATCGCCCGCTGCGAGCGGTCCTTCCTCGACGTCTGGTATCCGGCGATCTCCGGCTACATGCTCTACGCCAACGGCAACTGGGACCTGACGGCCATTCAGTCCATCCTCGCCATCGGCGTGTTCTGCGAGGAGCGCACCCTCTTCGAGGACGCCCTGCGCTTCGTCGCGGCCGGCGCCGGCAACGGCAGCGTCCGGGGCCGGATCGTCACCGACGCCGGTCAGGGCCAGGAGAGCGGGCGCGACCAAGGGCACGAGCAGCTCGCCGTCGGCCTGATGGGCGACGCGGCGCAGGTCGCCTGGAACCAGGGCGTCGACCTGTGGGCCTTCGACGGCAACCGCATCCTCGCCAATGCCGAATACGCCGCCCGCTACAACCTCGGCGGCGACGTCCCCTTCACCCCCGACCTCGACCGCACCGGCAAGTACATCAAGACGACCGTCTCCGACAAGGTCCGCGGCACACTGCCGCCGATCTACGAGATGTACTACGCCCACTACGCAGGCGTCCGCGACCTCGACACCCCGTACACGAAGGCGGCCGTCTTCCGCGGCACCGGCGGCGCACGCGTCGTCGAGGGCAGCAACGACGACCTGCCCGGCTTCGGCACCTTCACCTACGCCGGCACGAAGGCCCCGACGCCGACCGCACCGACGGCTCCGGCGGGCGTCACGGCGGTGGGCGACCGCACGAAAGTCACCGTGACGTGGCTGCCGTCCGCGTGGGCGACGACGTACGCCGTGCGCCGGGCGACCCGTCCCGAGGGGCCGTACGAGGAGATCGCGACGGACGTCGACGGTACGACGTACCCGGACCGCGACGCGCGCGGCGGCCGGACCTTCTACTACACCGTCACCGCCGCCAACTCCCTGGGCAGCAGCCCCGAATCGAGCCCGGCCGCCGCCTGCGCCGGTCTCCCCGAGCCCTGGACCGGCCAGGACATCGGCGAGGTACGGATCCCCGGCTCCGCCACCTTCGACGGGGAGCGGTTCGTGCTGGAGGCGTCCGGTACCGCCGACACCTACCGCTGCGTCCATCTCCCGCTGCCCGGCGACGGCACGATCACCGCACGGATCGTGTTCCCGCTCAGCTCCCAGTACGCCAAGATCGGCGTCACCCTGCGCGACTCCCTCGACGCGGACGCCGCGCACGCCGCGATGCTGATCCAGGGGCTGCCGCTGCACACCTGGAGCGGCGTGTGGAGCGTACGGCCCAAGACGGGGGCGGCGGTCTCCGCCACCGGCAGCACGCCCGTACCGCCCACCCAGCGGCAGGCCATCACCACCTCCGCAGCCTTCCCGATCTCCGACCTCGGTGAGCTGCCCGAGTCGGCGACCCCGTTGGAGGCGCCGTACGTCGAGGGCGCGGGCGACGGCTACCGGCTGCGGGCGCCCTACTGGGTACGGGTGACCCGCAGGGGGCGCAACTGCACCGGTGCGATCTCCCCGGACGGCATCCGCTGGACCCAAGTCGGCTCCAGCGAGGTCGAGTTGGGCCGCACCGCGTACGCGGGCCTGGTCCTCACCTCCTGCCTCGGTGTCGACGCGGAGTACGCCGAGACCGGCACCGGTGCCTTCGACAACGTCGCCGTCACCTCGGCCGCGTCCGGCGAGGTCTGGTCCCCGCCCCGCCCCGCCCGCACCGCCACCGATCTGAAGGCGTCCACCGGCGCCGACGCCGTGGAGCTGGCCTGGACCGACCCCGACCTCTCCGCCCGCTACAAGGTGCTGCGCGCCACGAGCGCCGACGGCCGCTACGAGACGATCGCGACCGGCATCGGCCCCGTCGGCTTCGGCACCCGCATCCGGTACGCGGACGCCACCGGCACGCCCGGGACGACGTACCACTACGTCGTGGCGAAGACGAACTGCGGCGGCCGAGGCCCGCTCCCCGAGCCGGTCTCCGCACCGATGCCGACTCCGGGCGTGCCCCAACTCACCTCCGCCGCCGAGGCGTTCGCCAACAAGGGCGTCCCCTTCCGCCACCTCCTGCGCGGCTCGCACGAGCCCGTACGGTTCACCGCGGCCGGACTCCCCGACGGCCTCCGCCTGGACAAGCGCACCGGCCTGGTCTCCGGAACGCCCACCGAGAGCGGCGAGTTCACCGTCACCACCACCGCGGGCAACGCGGCCGGCGACGGCACCGGCACGCTCACCCTCACCGTCGGCACACCCCCGCCCGCACCCTGGACCTACGGCGACCTGGGTGACCCGGTGCTCGACGACCGCGCCTTCGGGACGCTCGGCGTGGCCGCGATCCGTACCCCGGGCAGCACGTCGTACGACGGCGGGACCTTCACCGTGCGCGGTGCGGGTGTCGATCTGAGCGTCAACAACCAGGGAATGACGGGTCAGTTCGTACGGCGGCCCGTCACCGGCGACTGCGAGATCACCGCCCGGCTCGGCTCCCGCACGGGCGCGAGCGCCGACCAGGTGGGACTGCTGATGGCCAAGTCGCTGTCACCGTTCGACCAGGCCGCCGGGGCCGTCGTCACCGGCGGGACCAACGCGCAGCTCATGCTGCGCACGACCGTCGCCGGAAAGTCGGCCTTCACCGGAAACGCAACCGCCACCCTCCCCAGCCTGCTGCGACTGAAGCGCGTCGGGACCGCCTTCACCGCAGCCCTGTCCACCGATGACGGCGCCACCTGGACCACCCTCGCCACCGGCGAGATCCCCGGGTTCGGTGACGCCCCCTACTACGTGGGCCTCGTGGTCTGCTCCCGCAACCAACTGGCCCGCTGCACCACCGAGTTCGACGAGGTGAGCATCACCACCGACTGATCCCCCCACGGATTGGAGTGCACGACAATGAGCCGCACTTCCCCCCACCAGCACCACCAGCACCACCCCACCGGTGAGTTGAGCCGCCGCGGTCTGCTGAAGACCGCCGGCGGTCTCACCGCGGCCGTCGCACTGGGTGCTGCGTCTGCCGTCACCACGGCGGTCGTCGCCCCCACGGCGGACGCGGCCCCCGCGACCTTCACCCACCCCGGCATGCTGCACAACGCCGGAGACATCAACCGAGCCAAGGTCAGGGTCGCCGCCGGCACCGACCCCTGGCTGTCCGGCTGGAACCGGCTGACCGCCAACTCCCACTCACAGTCCACCTGGGCGCCTCGCCCCACGGCCACGATCATCCGCGGCGGCGACGGCCAGAACTACCCCCAGCTCTACAACGACATCCACGCCGCCTACCAGAACGCGCTGCGCTGGCACGTGGGCGGCACCGCCGCGAACGGCGACTGCGCCGTGCGCATTCTCAACGCCTGGTCGTCCACGCTCACCAGCATCACCGGAAACGCCGACCGGTTCCTGGCCGCCGGCATCTACGGCTGGCAGTTCGCGAACGTCGCCGAGCTCATGCGCGGGTACGCCGGGTTCGACCTCAACCGGTTCAAGACGATGATGCTCAACGTCTTCTACCCGCTCAACAACCAGTTTCTGACCGGCCACAACGACGCCTGCATCACCAACTACTGGGCCAACTGGGACCTGTGCAACATGGCCTCGATCATGGCCATCGGGATCCTGTGCGACGACGGCGCAAAGTACGACCAGGCCGTCAACTACTTCAAGAACGGCGGCGGCAACGGTCAGATCAGGCGCGCGGTGCCGTTCCTGTACCCGGGCGTCGAGGGCTACGACCTCGGCCAGTGGCAGGAGTCCGGCCGCGACCAGGGCCACACCGTCATGGGCATGGGCCAGATGGGCGCCCTCTGCGAGATGGCCTGGAACCAG
Source organism: Streptomyces cyaneus (assembly GCF_004028635.1). Classification (GTDB taxonomy): domain Bacteria; phylum Actinomycetota; class Actinomycetes; order Streptomycetales; family Streptomycetaceae; genus Streptomyces; species Streptomyces cyaneus. Next base: position 672,139 of record NZ_RQJW01000004.1, read on the forward strand.
GGCGAGGATCTGTACTCGTACGACGGTCGCCGCTTCATGAAGGCCGCCCAGTACGTCGCCAAGTACAACCTGAACATGAACGTGCCCTACACCACCTACACCTGGGGCAGCGGCCAGAACTGCGCCCAGCAGTCACAGACGGTGATCGGCTCCGGCAGTCGTGGTCAGGTCCGCCCGGTGTGGGCCATGCTCCACTACCACTACGGCCGACGTCTGCTCCTCGACGACAAGTACATCGCCCAGATGTGCTTCTCGGTCGCCCCCGAGGGCGGAGGAGGTGACTACGGCACCACCAGCGGAGGCTTCGACCAGCTGGGCTTCGGCACACTGATGTACGCCAAGTAGCCGGATACGCCGAATAGCCCTCTCACCCTCTCGTGCACCGGAATATCGGGCCACAATGAGTTGCTCTGATCTTCACGGTGCACGAGCGCGGTGAGGAGGCTGGTGGACGTATGACAGCAGTCCAGACAGATTCCGTGACAGACCCCGTGGTGAGCACGCCCTACGGTGCCGTACGGGGCCGGTACGAAGAGGACGGCGTCGCGGTGTTCCGGGGCATCCCCTACGCAGCGCCCCCGTTCGGCCCACGACGGTTCCGGCCGCCCGAGCCACCCGAGCCCTGGGACGGTGTGCGCGACGCCGGCGCCTTCGGGCCGACCCCGCCGAAACCGCCGTACTCCGAGGCCTTCGCGCAGTACCTGTCCGATCCCGTCGTGCCCGGCGACGACTGCCTCAACCTCAACGTCTGGACCCCGGAGCCCGGACCGGGCGCCCGGCTCCCGGTCCTGGTGTGGGTGCACGGCGGCGCCCTGACCCGTGGCTCCTCGGGTATGCCCGTGTACGACGGCCGGCCCTTCGCGCGCGACGGTGTCGTCTTCGTCTCGGTCAACTACCGGCTGGGTGTCGAGGGCTACGGCTACTTCCCGGACGCCCCCGCCAACGCCGGTCTGCGTGACCAGCTCGCCGCCCTGAAGTGGGTGCACGAGTCCATCGAGGCCTTCGGCGGCGACCCCGACCGCATCACCCTGGCCGGCCAGTCCGCCGGCGCCATCAGCATCGGCGCGCTGCTCGCCGCCCCGCAGGCCCAGGGCCTTGTCCGGCGGGCCGTCCTGCAGAGCGGGCCGCCCGAGGCCGCCGAGCGGGACAAGGTACGGCGGATGGTGCGCCGTATGGCCACCCGGCTGAAGATCCCCGCGACCGCCGCCGCCTTCGCCGAGGTCGACCGCGAGCTGCTCCTGCGCACCCAGGCCGAGGTGGGCAGGCTCAGCAGCCCCGTGGTGGGCGGCCCCGCCTTCGGGATCGTCGTCGACGGCGACATCGTCCCCCGCGACCCCTTGGAGGCGCTGACGGAGGGCGACGCCGCGGCCGGCGTCGACCTGATGACCGGCTGGACCCGCGACGAGTACCGCCTGTGGCTGGTGCCCGGCGGGCTCCTGGAGCGCCTCGACCGGCTCGGCGCGGTCGCCCTGGCCGGCGCCATGGCCCGCTGCCACGTGGGCGCCGACGTGCCCCGCGGCTACCGCGCCCTGCACCCGGAGGCCGGCACCGCCGAGATCGTCGGCCAGATGGTCACCGACCACCTGCTGCGCGTCCCCCTGCACCGCCTGGCCGACGCCCGCCCCGGATCGTCGTACGTGTACGAGTTCGCCTGGCCCTCCACCCTCCCCGACCTCGGCGCCTGTCACGCGCTGGAGCTCGGCTTCGTCTTCGACACCGGGGACGTCCCCGAGTCCCGCAAACTGGCCGGCGAGGGCGCCCCGCAGGAGCTGGCGGACGAGATGCACCGGGCGTGGCTGCGGTTCGCGGTGGAGGGCGACCCGGGATGGCAGGCGTGGGACGACTCGCACCCGGTGCGGGTCTTCGGCGACGGCGAGACACATACGGCGTACGGCCCGCGCGACGCCGAACTCGCCCTGTGGGCCGCCGCCGTCACGCCCCCGGAAGCCACGCCGGCATCGGCCCTCGCCGACGGTTCGCTCACGCGCGGTACGGAACTGCGGTCAGTGGTACGGCGGTTGCGCCTGCCCGGCGCCGTCCGTCGGCACTGACGACGGCTCGGTACTGACGGGGGCTGGGTACTGACGACGGCTCGCTGACGGCTCGTCACTCGGCGAGCGGTGCGACCGAGTCCCGTACCACCACATGCGTGCCCAGCAGCAGATGCTCGTCCGGATGCTCCGGGGTCCGGCCGAGCGCGGTGCGTACCGCGAGGCGGCCCAGCTCCTCGTAGGGGACGTGGACCGTCGTCAGGGCCGGGTGCAGGTCACGGGCGAAGGGGATGTCGTCGTAGCCCGCGAGTGAGACGTCACCGGGTACGTCGAGGCCGGCCTCGTGCAGGGCGGTGAGCGCGCCGGCGGCGACCATGTCGGTGGCGGCGACCACGGCCGTGAACTCCAGCCCCTCCTTGAGGGCCTCGCGCATCAGACGGTGCCCGGCGTCGCGGGTGAAGTCGCCGTGCAGGAGCAGCGCCGGGTCGGGGTCCAGGCCACGGGCGCGGTGGGCGGCGAGATAGCCGCGCTCGCGGCCCTGTGCGGTGGTGTGGTCGGACGCGCCGCCGAGGAACAGGACCCGCTGGTGGCCCTGGGCGAGGACGTGGGCGACCAGGGCGTAGGCGCCGCCCTCGTTGTCGTACTCGATGACCGTCACGGGCGCCCCGGGGCCCAGCGGCGGCCGCCCGCACAGCACCAGCCGGGAGCCCGCCGACGCCAGCGAGTCGGCCATACGGCGGGTGCGCTCGCGGTACTCGGGCGTGTCGGCGGAGCCGCCGACCAGGATCACGGCGGCGGCGCGCTGGGCGCGCATCATCTCGACGAACTCCACCTCGTGCTGGACGTCGCCCTCCGTCGTGCACACCAGGCACAGATGCCCGAGCCGTCTGGCCTCCCGCTCCACCCCGTACGCCATGTGCGCGAACGACGGCCCGGTGATGTCCTCCAGCACGAACGCCAACGTGGGCGTGCCGACCCCGGCGATCGCCTTGGCGCGCGCGTCGGCGACGTAATCCAGGTCACGGACCGCCCGCATCACGCGCGTACGCGTCGCCGAACTCACCGGATACACCCCGCCGAGCACCCGCGACACGGTCGACGCGGACACCCCCGCACGGGCCGCCACGTCCCGGATGGTGCTGCGCCCCGCGTCCTCGCTCTTCCTGGTCATCCCTGCCTCGCCCCTCTCCGGGCACCCTCGCGCTCCCCCTGGGGAACCTGTGGCAACACGATGGCAACCGGTTCCCATGCGGAGGCTAGCAGCGGGGCGAGGGCGGGGACGAGCCCTGTGCGGGGGCGTGGGCTGCTTCGGAAGAAACGGCCGAGCTCAACCGGACGGCGTGACCGAGGACCGCACGCCGAACCACTGCTCGGCGCCGTACTCCTCGAACCGCTCCACCTCGGTGAACCCCAGCTTCGCCGCGAGGCGCATCGCGCGGGCGTTGGCGGTCTGGGTGCAGAGCACCACGGGCTCGCCGGGAAGCGCGTCGGCGAACCAGTCGAGTGCCGCTGCGCACGCCTCGGCGGCGTACCCGCATCCCCACGCCTGCGGCAGGAAAAGGTAGCCGAGCTCGGCCTCCCCGGCGTCCGGACGGACGTGACCCGGACGCTCCGCGTCGCGCCGGTCGAGCGTGATCATGCCGATCATCGCTCCGTCGAGAGCGATCACGAAGAGGCCGGGGCGCCGCCCGGGCACCTCGGGCACGGCGCGTTCGAGCTCAGCACGCGGTCGAGGGCCACCGATGTACGTGCCCACCTGTGGCGATGCGAACAGCTCGATGAACGCCGCACGGTCCCGGGCCTCGGACTCGCGGAGCACGAGCCGTTCGGTCCGTATCGGGGCAGGTGGCCAGGCGACGGGTCCGAGTTCGGTCATGGCGGGCAAACCTATCGGACGCCCGTGAGCGCTACCCGAAAGAGGAGGCCTGGTCCGTGGCCACCGCCGGCCACGTCGCCGCGCTGGCTAACCCACCGCCGCCAGCGTGCGCGCGATGGAGTCGATCGCCTCCGGGCCCACCCGGCAGCACCCGCCGATCAGCCGCGCCCCGGACTCCCGCCACCCCCGCACCTGCTCGGGCGCGAAGCTGGAGCGGCCGTCCCAGCTGCGGGACTCGGCGTTCCAGGCCTCGCCGCTGTTGGGGTAGACGACGACGGGCTTGCCCGTGACGCGGGCGGCGGTCTCGACGGCGCCCTCGACATCCTCCGGAGCGCAGCAGTTCACGCCGACCGCGATCACCTCGTCGGCGTCGGCGGCCGGCGCGAAGGCCTCCTCCAGCGGCTGGCCGGCGCGGGTGCGGTCACCGGCGACCGAGTACGACAGCCAGGCCGGGACACCCAGGCCGCGCACCGCCCGCAGCAGCGCCTCGGCCTCGTCGGCGTCCGGCACGGTCTCCAGCGCCAGCACATCGGGCCGGGCCCCGGCCAGCACCTCCAGCCGGGGCCGGTGGAAGCGCTCCAGTTCGTCGACGCTCAGCCCGTACCGACCCCGGTACTCGGAGCCGTCCGCCAGCATCGCCCCGTACGGCCCGACGGACGCGGCCACCCACAGGGGACGCGTGATCCCCTTTCGCTGCGCCTGCCGGGCCGCCTCGCGCGCCAACTCCACGCTCAGCGCGAGGAGTTCGGCGGCCCGCTCCGGTCCGATGCCGCGCCCCGCGAACCCCTCGAACGTGGCCTGGTAGCTGGATGTGATCGCCACGTCCGCCCCCGCCTCGAAATAGGCGAGATGCGCCTCGGTGATCGCCTCGGGCCGCTCCGCGAGCAGCCGCGCCGACCACAGCTCGTCGCTCAGATCGTGCCCGGCGGACTCGAGCTGGTTGGACATGCCGCCGTCGAGCACGACGGTCCCGGCGGCGAGCGCTTCGGCGAGGGTGATGGTGCTGGTCATGGTGACGACGGTAGTCGAGGAGGGGCGGGTGTCCGGCATGTGGGACAGCTCGTGGAGCCTCCGTGGGCCCGCCTGGGACCTGCGTGGGGCATCGGTGAGACCTCCGTGGGGCATCGGTGGAACCTCCTTGGGATCTAGCCTTGGCGCATGCCTGAGACCGCTTTACCGGAGGCCGAGGCCCATGAGGTTCTCGGGGCCGGCCGGGTCGCCGTCGAACCCCTCACCCACAACCCGAAGAACGGCGTCACCGCCGGCGTCTGGCGGGTCCGCGCCGGTGACCGTTCGGCCGTACTGAAGGTGCTCACCCGGAACAAGGAAGCCGCCGGCCACTGGGCGGCCTCGGACGACCCCCGGCACTGGAACTACTGGCGGCGGGAGGCCCACGTCTACGAGTCGGGGCTCGCTCGGACCTGGCAGCCGTACGGCATCCGTGCGCCCCGGCTGCTCGCGAGCGCCCCACGGGCCGACGGCGACATCGCGCTGTGGCTGGAGGACGTACCGGGCGAGGCCGGCCCGTCCTGGTCGCTCGCCCGGCACATCGAGCACGCCCGGCGCCTCGGCGCGGCCCAGGGAGCCGCCGTCCCCGGCCCGGCGCAGCCGTGGTTCTCGCACCGCTTCCTGCGTGAGTACATCGGCGGCAACACCCTCGGTCAGGAGCTGCTCGACGAGGACGAGGCCTGGGAACAGCCCCTGGTCCGAGACCACTTCCCGGCCGGTCTGCGCCACGAGATGGTCCGGCTGCACCACGACCGCGAGTGGTTCCTGCAGATCATGGAGTCCCTGCCGCGCACGCTCAGCCACCTCGACCACTGGCCTGCCAACCTCCGCGCCCACGGCCCGGACGACGTCCTGTTCGACTGGGCGTTCACCGGCGACGGCGCCCTCGGCGAGGACCTCGGCAACTATCTGCCCGACTCCGTCTTCGACCTGTTCGTCCCGGCCGCGCGGCTGCCCGAGTACGCGGCGGCGGCGTACGAGGCGTATCTGCACGGCCTGCGCGAGAGCGGTTGGCGGGGCGACGAACACCTCGTACGGCTGGCGGTGTGCGCCTCGGCCGTGAAGTACGACTGGCTCACCGCCCTGATGCTCGCCCGGGCCGGCGAGGAGCAGTTGGACTACGGCGGTCGGGGCACGGTCTCCGCCGAACTCCGTTACCGCGAACGCGGGTCGGCCCTCGCCTTCCTCGCCGGCTGGGCGGCCGAGGCGCGCGATCTCGCCCCACGTCTCGGCTTCCCGGAGCCGCCGAGCGGGCGCCACTGACCGGCTTGCCCAGCCCTACGCCGCGTGCCGTCCGCCCCGGCGCCGTCCGCTGCCCCGTCCGAACCGCATCGCCGGTATCGCGAGCCCGACCAGCAGACCCGCGGCCAGGACGTACGGCCACCAGCCGAGGCCGCTGCTCGTGGCGCTGGCGGTGCGGGTGCCGGGGGAGGCGACCGTGTCGGCCGCGGTGCGGGGGGTGTCGGCGCCGGGGGAGGGGGTGGCGGTGACGGCGGTGAGGACCACGTCGTTGCCGTCGCCGCCGCGGTAGCTCATCCGGTAGGTGGTCTCGCCCAGCTGGAGCTTCCTGCCCTCCTTGAGGCCGGTGAAGGCGCCGGTCGTCCTCGCCCGGCCCCGGTGGTCCAGGACGGTGATCTTCCGGGCGGGCTTCGTCGCGGTGGCGGCGGCCGCGAGGTCCAGATCGCCGGCCAGGCGTACCGCGCCGGTGACCTTCAACGGACCGTCCCGCAGGACGAGTTCGCCCTTCGCCGACTGTGTGTAGTCGCCGGAGACGGTCAGACCGCTCGCGACCACGCCGCCGTTCGTCACCGCTCCCTGCACGGTGCCCTTGCCGGTCAGCGTCTTCCCCTCGCCCACACGCAGTCCCGAAGTCCCCGCGTCCAGACGGGACTTCGCCGACGTGAGCCGGATCGCCCTGCTGCGGGCGAGCGTCGCGCCGCCGCGCAGGGCGAGGGTGCCCTTCTTGACCGTCGTCGTGCCGGTGTACGTCACCGCGCTCCCCGTCAGGGTCGTCGTCGCGGCCCCCGACTGCGTGAGCGACCCGCTGCCGCTCATCCGGGACAGGGACAGGGCCTTGCGCGTGTTGTTCAGCACGAGCGAGCCGTTGTTGACGATCTTGTAGAGGTCACCCCTCGTGTAGAGCCCACCGTCACCGCCGGACCTGCCGCTGCCCAGCCGCAGCACGGCGCCCTTCTCGACGGTCGTGGAGCCGTCGTAGTACTGCACGGCGGCGAAGGTGACGTCGTTGCCCTTCGTCCCCTTGATGACGATGTCCCCCGCGCCGGGCGCGGCCAGCGTGTCGTGGAAGCGGCCGCCGCCGATGGGGGCGCCCAGCGTCACCGGTCCGTTGTAGTCGAAGGTGAGTTGCGAACGGGAGCGGGCCGCGAGGAGGTTGATGTAGACGGTCTCGGCGGTCCCCGGCATGAAGATCTTGTTCGTGGTTCCGTCGCCCCACTGGACGTTGGCGCCCTTGATGTTGGTGCCGCGCTTGTTGACGTTCTTGCGCGCGGGCGTCCAGTTCAGGGACGGGTCGCTGAGGGAGGGGTTGGTGTCACCGCCCTGGTTCGACCAGCTGTACTGGCCGGTCAGGACGACCTTGCTGCCCGGCCGGGACTGGACGTTGATGTCGCTGCCGTACTCGCGCTGGTAGAAGTCCATGCCCATGGTGACGGTCTGGCCCAGCGGGGTGTCCACGGTGTACGTGCCCTGGTTGAGGATCTTGCGCACGTTCGGCAGTGACGTCGCGAACTCCGGGCGTCCGGCGTTCACCTGTGTGCCGTTGTCGATCACCCCGGAGAAGGAGTGGGCGCCCGACAGGTCCCAGGTGCCCCACAGGAAGCGCGGCTGGGTGATGAGCCCGGAGCCGCTGATCGTGCCCAGGTTGTAGGCGCTCTTCAGGGAGAGCCGCAGGGTGCCGTCGACCCGGATGTTGTCCTGGTTGAGCCGGAACGCCGGGGTGTTGTACGGGAAGTGGCCGATCAGGCCGGTGGTGCCGCCGTTGCCGTACTGCAGGGTCGCCCCGCGCTCGACCGTGATCGCCGGTGGGTCCGCGGCGGTCGTGGTGACGTACGGGTGGTTGCCGCCGAGGATGCTCACCTTCTGCCGCTGCCGGGACTTCGGCAGTGTGAAGTCGCTGTCCCTGGTCAGGATCAGCGTCCCACTGCCACGCACGGTGAGCGTGCCCTCGCCGCGGAAGACGCCGTCGTACGTCGTCGTCCCGGCCGGCACGGTGACGACCGTGTCACCGCTGAGCGTCACGTCCCGGCCCCCGAGAACGTCGGCGGTGACGTCTCGGGGACCGGCGGCCACGGCGGGGGGAGCGGTGACGGTGAGGGCGGCGACCATGGCGAGGGCGCCGACGGCCGCTGCTGTCTTGGGGGAATGGCTGCGCACGTCATGGGAGACGCGGAGGGAGGGGGGCCGATAACAAAAAATGACGCCCAAATGGAAAGCGCTCTCTCCGTCACGTCGGACCCGTTGACCTCTCAGCTGCACACCTTTACCTTTTCGGCGTTCGGAATGGCAGATGGTGTCCGGCATTTCGAACCTCCCCCCTTGAGAACCCCCGAGAGGCAGTCCGCATGAGCCGCGCAGACGACCTGCCCCACCTCCCCCCAAGCCCTCAAGTCCCCAGTCGCAGACTGCTGCTGAAGGGCGCCGCAGCCGCCGGCGCCCTGACCGCAGCCTCCGCCCTCCCCGGTGTCGCCCACGCCGCACCCCCGAAGGCAGCCCCCTTCGTGAACCCCCTCGTCCAGCAGCGAGCCGACCCGCACATCCATCGCCACACCGACGGCTTCTACTACTTCACGGCCACCGCCCCCGAGTACGACCGCATCATCCTGCGCCGCTCCCGCACCCTGAACGGCCTGTCCACGGCAGCCGAGTCGGTCATCTGGCGGGCCCACACCACCGGCGACATGGGCGCGCACATCTGGGCTCCCGAGCTCCACCGCATCGGCGGCAAGTGGTACATCTACTTCGCCTCCGCGCCCGCCGAGGACGTGTGGAAGATCCGCATCTGGGTCCTGGAGAACTCCCACCCCAACCCCTTCAAGGGCACCTGGGTGGAGAGGGGCCAGGTCAAGACGGCCTGGGAGACGTTCTCCCTCGACGCCACCACCTTCACCCACCGCGGCACCCGCTATCTGTGCTGGGCGCAGCACGAACCCGGGATGGACAACAACACCGGGCTCTTCCTGTCCGAGATGGCGAACCCATGGACGCTGACGGGGCCTCAAGTGAGGCTGTCCACCCCTGAGTTCGACTGGGAGTGCATCGGCTACAAGGTGAACGAAGGCCCCTACGCCCTCAAGCGCAACGGCCGGATCTTCCTCACCTACTCGGCCTCCGCGACCGACTACCACTACTGCGTCGGCATGCTGACCGTCGACGCCGACGCCAACCTCATGGACCCGGCCAGCTGGTCCAAGTCGCCGACCCCCGTCTTCACGAGCAACGACACCACCAAGCAGTACGGCCCCGGCCACAACTGCTTCACCGTCGCCGAGGACGGCCGCAGCGACGTCCTCGTCTACCACGCCCGCCAGTACAAGGAGATCGTCGGCGACCCGCTGAACGACCCCAACCGCCACACCCGGATCCAGAAGCTGAACTGGAACGCGGACGGCACCCCCGACTTCGGCATACCCGTGGCAGACACGGCGACGGACGCCGCCGCCGACTCGGTGAAGGAGAGTGCGTGAAGATGAGACGTGCGTACGCGGTTCTGCTCGCCCTCTGTCTGGCGCTGGCCGGCGCCCTGGCCACCGCCGGCCCCGCCCAGGCGGCAGCCCAGACCATCACCAACGGCACGCAGTTCACCGACACCTCGGGCAACCCCGTGCACGCGCACGGCGGCGGCGTCATCAAGGTCGGCTCCTACTACTACTGGTTCGGCGAGCACCGCAACGCCGACAACACCTTCCGGTACGTGGACGCCTACCGCTCCACCGACCTGAAGAACTGGGAGTTCAGGAACCACGTCCTGACCCAGTCGAGCGCCTCGGAGCTGGCCACCGCCAACATCGAGCGTCCGAAGGTCATGTACAACGCCTCCACCGGCAAGTTCGTGATGTGGATGCACAAGGAGAACGGCACCGACTACAGCGAGGCCCGCGCGGCCGTCGCCGTCTCCGACACCGTCGACGGCAACTACACCTGGCAGGGCAGCTTCCGCCCGCTCGGCCAGCACATGTCCCGCGACATCACGGTCTTCGTCGACACCGACGGCACCGGCTACATGGCCTCCGCCGCCCGCGAGAACTACGACCTGCAGATCTACCGCCTGACCAGCGACTACACGGGCATCGCGGCCCTGGTCGCGGACCCCTGGCACGGTGGCCACCGAGAGGCCCCCGCCCTGTTCAAGCGGAACGGCGTCTACTTCATGCTGACGTCGGGCGCCACCGGCTGGAACCCCAACCAGCAGCAGTACGCCACGGCCACCAGCATCGCCGGCCCCTGGACCGCGATGACGAACATCGGCGACTCCACGACGTACGGCTCGCAGACCGCGTACGTCCTTCCCGTGCAGGGCACTTCGACCACCTCGTACCTCTACCTGGGCGACCGCTGGGGCAACTCCTTCGGCGGCACCGTCAACGACTCCCGTTACGTCTGGCTGCCGCTGACCTTCCCCTCCTCGACCTCGATGTCCATGTCCTGGACCCCGGAGGTCACCATCGACACGGCCACCGGGTCGATCAGCGGGACGAGCGCCACGTACAACACGCTCGTCGCACGGCACAGCGGCAGGTGCGCCGACGTCACCAGCCAGTCGCTGTGGGCCGGCGCCCAGATCAAGCAGTACGACTGCAACGGCGGCAACAACCAGAAGTACTGGTTCAAGTCGGTGGGCAGCGGCTACTACCAGCTGATGGTCAGGAGCAGCTCCCTGTGCGTCCAGGAGAACGCGAACACGGTCACCCAGGAGAACTGCAACGCCTCCTCGACCAACCAGCAGTGGTCGCTCACCACCACCGGCTCCTACGTGAACGTCAAGTCCCGGGCGACCGGCGAGTGCCTGGACGTGAACGGGGCATCCACCGCCAACTCCGCCGCCGTCATCACGTACACGTGCAACGGCGGCACGAACCAGCAGTGGGCGCGCGGGACATGAGGTGTCGTCAGGCGAGCAGGTCGATCGCGTCGATCGCCGTGCCCGCGCTGAGATAGCCCGTCGTCCCCGAACCGCTCACCACGTCGATCTTCAGCACGTTGTACTGGCCGGTGTCCGTCAGCCAGGCGGACGCCGGCACGCTGTAGGTGAACGTGTGGTTGTTGCCCCGGTACGAACCGTTGGTCAGCGACCGGGTGTTCGGCTGGGTGGGCGGGGAGGGGATGGCGGACGTCCAGGCGCCGTTGACCGACACCTGGGGGCGTCCGTTGGCGTACGCCGTCGTCACCCCTATCCGCAGGGTGTGCGCGGCCGCCGCCTGCGCCGCCGTCAGCTTGAAGTACACGAGGATCCCGCTGTTGACGTCCTTCCAGAGGTAGCAAGGGAAGGACGCCGTCTCGTTGTTGCCGATCACCACGTTGCCGGTCCAGGAGGCCGCCCGGACGTCCGAGGGGTGCGCGTACGTCATCAGGTCGGCGTTCTTGAAGCCGCCCGGTGTGCCGTTCCAGTCGCCGATCCGCCAGATGGCGGTGGCGTTGCTCGGGTCGTTCGAGGACGGGATGGCGATGGTGTTGAGGGTGGTCGTGCCGCCGGCCGTGACGGACACCGAGGTCGTGTGGACGGCGAGTTCACCCTTGAAGACGGTGAGGGTGTACGTCCCCGGCAGCACACCCCCGATCGAGAAGTAGCCGTCCGACGACCGCGCCGAACCCCAGTACTGCGCAGCCGAGTTGGCGAGGCCCACCGTGTACGCGTACGCCGTGTTCCGCCCGGAGATCCCGACCCCGGCCACCTTGCCGCGCCCGCTCGCGCCGACGTACCCGGACATGCCGAGCGAGTCCGCCCACGACGTGGTGAGCGTGCCCGGGAACAGCGACGAGGAGGGTGCTCCGCCGTCCGTGAGGGCGATGACGTACGGGCCCTGGAGGCCGAAGCGCTGGGCCTCGGTCTGGTTCTGGCCGTAGTAAAGGATCTCGTACAGGCCACCGCCGTCCGCGCTCTGGTGCCGCAGCAGGGAGCGGTAGAACGGGCCGCCGGACGCCTTCTCGTGGTTGCTGCGCACGATCCACAGGCCGACGCTGCCGCTGGTCCAGCCGACGTAGTTGTAGTCCATCACCCGCAGCTTGGAGTAGTGCTTCGAGCGGGTCTGGCCGTCGGACTTCGCGAAGACGTCCGAGGCCTCGATGGTGCTGTTCGTGTACGTGTAGGAGTCGGGCTCGTCGTTGAGGAACAGGCCCTTCTTCACGCGCAGGATGTAGCGGGTCGCGGAGACCGACGTGTCGGCCTTGTTGGTCCACAGGTAGATGTTGTTCTCGCCGCTGCGGGCCGCGTAGTAGTGCCGCAGTGTGCCGTAGGCGACCGAGATCAGGATCGTCGTACCCGACTGCTTGATGGACACGGTGGAGCTGCCGAGGCCGGACTCGATGTGCGAGTTCATGCCGCCGTAGCCCTGGTACTCCGTGCCCCGGTAGACCAGCGAGGTCAGGTCGCCGTTGGTCTTGCTGACCTTGAAGACGAGGTTGGCGCCGGTGTCGACGACGTAGTTCGAGCCGTCGTCACTCCAGCCGAAGGCCGCGGCGGAGGCCGTGCCGCTCAGCGCGGCGGTGCCTGCCACGGCCGCGGTGCCGAGCACGAAGGTACGGCGGCGGACCGGTCTGGGGGTGGATCCGGACATGGGGGGTGCCTCCTTCGAGAGAGGTGTGGGGGTGGTGCGGGTGAGAGCGAGGGTGACAGTTGAATCAATTTCGCGAAAGGGCTTTCGCCGCTGAGAAGTTGGCAGTCTTGTGAAATCGAACCGAGGTCTAGAAAGCGCTTGCAGAAACGGGTACGGTCCAGCGCCAGGCCATGTCGTCCTGTGGAGGAGTCGACGAATGAGACGTTTCAACCGTGCCGCCCTGGCGGCGGTGACGCTGAGCACCGGCCTGTCGGTCCTGACGGCCGTACCGGCTCAGGCGCATGAGCCGTACGGCGCTCAGCGTCCCCTCGGCATCGAGAACTGCACCGCCACCGCCTGCCACTTCGACGTCCCGCCCGGCACGTACGACGTGAAGGTCCTCCTCGGCGGCGAGGCCGCGTCCAGCACGAGCGTCACCGGCGAGACGCGCCGCGCACTGCTCCCCGAGACGGTCGCCGCGGCCGGCGAGCGCGCCTCCCGCAGCTTCACCGTGAACGTCCGCACGCCCGAGGGCGAGCCGACGGGCCCCGCAGGGACCCCCGGCCTGGACCTGGTCCTCGGCGGCTCGGCGCCCGCGCTCGCCGACATCAAGGTCACCCCGGCCCGGCATGCCCGCCAGATCTTCCTCGTCGGCGACTCCACGGTCTGCGACCAGCCCGGCGACCCGTACTCCGGCTGGGGCCAGCAGCTGCCGCAGTACCTCCGCAAGGGCGTGTCCGTCGCCAACTACGCCGACTCCGGCGAGAGTACGGTCACCTACTTGGGGAACCCGCAGCTCTGGGCCACCGTCCAGCCGCAGATCCGCCGCGGCGACCTGGTCCTGATCCAGCTCGCCCACAACGACAAGACGACCGACGAGGCGACCTACCGCGCCAACCTGGAGACTCTGGTGGCAGGCGTGCGCGAGAAGGGCGGCGAGCCAGTCCTCGTCACCCCGATCGTGCGCCGCTGGTTCAACGCCGACGGCACGCTCAACAACGGCACGGCCCTGCTGGTGAACGGCCTCGGCGTGGACCACCCGGCCGTCATCCGCTCGATCGCCGCCGCCGAGGACGTCCCGCTGATCGACCTGACGGCGAAGACGAAGGCGCTGGTGGAGTCCCTGGGCGTCGAGGCCTCCAAGGCGCTGTACCTCTACAACGAGAAGCGGGACAACACCCACACCTCGGTGCACGGCGCCACGGTGTACGCGGGCCTGGTCCGCGATGAACTCGCCGCCCGGCATCTGGTGCTCGAGGGTCTGGTGCGGGTGGGATGAGCCCCTGGGGCGCTTCGACCGGAACCGGAGCGCCCCAGGTCTGAACCGAGTCGGCAAGAGAGAGAACCGATGCACCTGCCCCCCGACGACCGCACCCGCAGCCCGCGCACCGGCTACACCCGCGCCCACTGGGAGGCGGCCGCCGACGCCCTGCTCGCCGCGGTGGAGCCGTACGCCACCGAGGACCGCGCCCTGTACCACTTCCCCGGCGACCGCGAGAGCTGGTCGGGCCGCCTCTCCGACGGCCTGGAGGGCTATGCCCGCACGCTGCTCCTGGCGGCCTTCCGCCGGGACGAGACGGCGTTGGAGCGCTACGCCGACGGACTCGCGGCCGGTGTCTCGGGCGTCTGGCCCCGCATCGAGGACCGCAGCCAGCCCCTGGTCGAGGCGGCGTCGATCGCCCTCGCGCTGCGGCTGACGCGGCCACTGCTGTGGGACCGGCTGGACGACGGGGTGCGACAGCGGGCGGCGGCCTGGCTCGGCGACGCGGTGACGGCCGAAGCCTGGCCCTGCAACTGGGAGTTGTTCCCGGTGACGGTGGGCGGCTTCCTCCAAGAGATCGGCCACGAGGCCGAGGAGTCGCGCAAGGCGATCGACCGCGGACTGGAGCGCATCGAGGACTGGTACGTCGGCGGCGGCTGGTACACGGACGGCGACGGCCGGAAGTTCGACTACTACAACGGCTGGGCGATGCACCTGTACCCGGTGCTGCACGCCTGGCTGGCGCGGGACGAGCGGCTGCTGGAGCTGTACGGGGGCCGGCTCTCACGGCATCTGGAGGACTACGCCCGCCTGTTCGGCGCCGACGGCGCCCCCATGCACCAGGGCCGCTCCCTGACCTACCGTTTCGCGACCACGGCCCCGCTGTGGCTCGGCGCCCTGACGGGCCGTACGCCGCTCACGCCGGGAGAGACGAGGCGGCTGGCCTCCGGCGCGCTGAAGTACTTCCTTCAGCGGGGCGCGGTGGATGCCGACGGGCTGCTGACCCTCGGCTGGCACGGCCCCGACGAGGCCGTCCTGCAAGGCTATTCGGGCCCGGCGTCCCCGTACTGGGCGAGCAAGGCCTTCCTCGGCCTGCTCCTGCCGCCGGACCACGAGGTCTGGACGGCGCCGGAGGAACCCGCCCCGTCCGAGCGCACGAACGCGCTCACGGCGATCGCCGCCCCCAACTGGCTGCTGCAGTCCACGAGCTCGGACGGCCTGGTCCGCCTCCACAACCACGGCAGCGAGGACGTCCGCTACGACCCGTACTACACGCGCCTCGCCTACTCGACGGTGACGGCGCCTTCGTCGTCGTACGACAACAGCGTGATCGTCGGTGACGATCCGAGCCGTACCGACATCGTGCCGCTGGGGGTGGGGGAGGGCTGGGCGGCTTCCCGGCACTCGGTCGGCGACGGGATCCGGGTCGGCAGTGTGGTGCTGGCCGAGGGTGCGGTGGAGGTGCGCATCCATCAGGTCGTGGGCGCGGCTCCCGGGACGGCGGTGCGGGTGACGGGGTGGGCGGCGGGGGAGGGCGTCAAGGCCCAACTCGTGCCTGTGTACGGCCTGTTGAGCGACTCCGAGCCGACGGGCCTGACGGGAGTGACGGGGGACGGTCCCACCGTGTTCGTCGCTCTCGCCCGCCTCACCGCCGAGCCGGACCCCGTGCCGCTTCAGGAGCTGGTGGCCGTACAGGTGGCGGAGTCGGGCGAGATCCACGTCCGCTGGAGCGCGGGGCGCGAGGTGCGGGTCCGGTTGGATGAGCTGGATGAGAACGGGGTGGGCGTCACGCTCTCCTGAGCCTGCCGGGTCGGTTGTGAGTGGTGGCCGGCAGCATGGTGATCACGAGCCGGATCATCTCGCCGACCAGCAGCGCATCCTCGGCATGCTTGGACTCTCAGGGCGTGAGGCGCGCGATCCGAAGTGTCGTGGAGGTGGGGGACGCGCCCGTCAGCGGCGCTGCGTACGACGGTGTGACCGGGGCGTACGCCCAGGTCAGGGTGCCGTCCTTCTGGACCGCGATGTCGCCGGTGATCCGGCTGCCGACGACCTTCGTGGCGCTTACGAACTTGCCGTGCCAGTCGATGAGCCGGAAGGACGTGCCCGCGAAGGTGCCGGTGCAGGTGCCGTTCGCGCATTTGGCGTTCTTCAGGGACTCCCAGGACAGCAGGAGGCGGTCCTTGCCGTACGGGGCGATATGGACGTTGACGTGCTCGACGTCCTTGGTGTTGGACAGCTGGGTCGCCTTGCCCGCCGGGGTGCTGCGGTTCTTGAGGAAGGCGACCGCCACCTGGTGCGTACTGGTCTTCGGCTTGACCGTCCAGCCGCGGCCGCTCGAGTCGTCCGGGTTCTTCGCGGCCGACGCGGCGCCACGGGAGGCGAAGGCGGTGGCGTAGCGACCGGTGGCCGACTTCACGATGTCTCCGGTACGGCCCGCGAACGTGCCGCCGCAGTACCCCGCCCAGCACTGCTCGCGCTGCACGACCGGGGCGTTGTCGGGCGCGCCGATCCCCGTCGACACGAACAGCCCCGAGCGCCAGTCGTCGAAGCAGAGGGAGGCGAAGGCGCCGGTCTTCTCGGCATGCAGGGCGATGCCCTCGTTGTGGCTGCATCCCCAGCTCCAGCCGCCGCTGAGCTTGGCACCCTTGGCGCCGACGTACGACAGCTTGTCGCCGAAGTGTCCGTCGGCGAAGCCGCCCGCGCCGTGCACGACGAAGTACGCGCCGTACTTGGTGCCGTTCCAGGTGAGCCGGCCGTCGAGGGTCGGTGCCGTGTCGTTGGAGGAGGTGCCGGTCAGCTTGGTGCGGAAGGTCTGCTTGCCGTTGGCGTAGCGGATCAACGCGGCCGCCGTCTCCTTCCACTTGTTGGTGTCCGCGACCCGGGTCAGCAGCGCGAAGCCGTCGTTGTGCGCGACGAGGCCGCCGACCTCCTTGGTGCCCTTGACGATCGTGTCCGCGCCCGAGCGCTTGCCGGCGGCGGTCAGCGGCGTGACGTGGATGCCGTCCGAGGCGGGCCAGGCCACCCGCAGGGTGCCGTTCGGGGCCACCGCCGTCGCCGTGCGCGTCCACTCACGGGTGTTGTTGTAACCGGCCGACAGGTAGGGGAACTTGGCGGGCAGGTTCACCGTGGTGGTCGTGGGAGAAAGGCTGGGGGCGGCCGTGGGGGCGGCGCCGGCGGTGGCGTACCAGGCTCCCACCAGGGCGGCGGTGGCGGCGAGGCCCGCGATGAGGGGCTTGCGGGCGGCGTGGGCCCGACGATGCCTGGGCGCGCCGGACACGGGGGCGGACGTCGTGCGTCTTGCGGAAGTCATGTATCCCGGTCGCCGCCCGGGCCGGGAAAGTTGCTGAAGTTTCACAGATTGGGGGCCGGATCACTTCGGCCGGCACCGAAACGACGTGCGCCTAGCGTTCGGGCATGACCGAAACCGCCCGTCAGACCCCCGCGGACGCCGTCACCGCCATGGTCGACCACGTCCTCACCCTGGCCGCGACCTGGCCGAACTGGGACGGCAAGCCCGCCCACGTCGACGACCGCGTCCACACCCCGCACAAGGCCATCCGCCGCGTCGCCGACCACCTCATAGACCACCTCGCCGAACTGGAAGCCCGTCTGGCCGGCGAGGAGCCCCAGCCCGACCACTGGCACGCCTCCGCCATCACCACCGAAGCGGACCTCGCCCCCTTCACCCCGCAGGACCTGGACGAGGCCCGCAGCCGGCTGACCCGCCTCGCCCGCGTCTGGGCGAACCGGCTGGACGCCCTCGGCGAAGAGCAGCTCGACGACTCGCCCGGCGAAGGCTGGAGCTTCCGCGAACTCGCCCGCCACCTGGAGGGATCGACGTACTACGCCGACGCCGTAGGAGACCTGTCGTAACCGCTGCCGTCCCGGAGGACCTCTCATGACCGCGTTCGCCGACCTCCACCACGGTGACGAGCCCCTGCTGCTCCCCAACGCCTGGGACCACGCCTCGGCCAGGGCGCTCGCCGCCGAAGGCTTTCCCGCGATCGGCACGACGAGCCTCGGTGTCGCCGCGGCCGCCGGCCTGCCCGACGGGACCTCGGCCACCCGTGACGAGACACTCGGGCTCGCCCTCGACCTCGGCTCGGATCCGTATCTCGTCTCCGTGGACGCGGAGGACGGCTACAGCGAAGACCCCGATCAGGTGGGGGAGTTCGCCCGGGAACTGGCGGCGGTCGGAGCCGTCGGCATCAACCTGGAGGACCGGCTCGGATCCACCGCGCTGCACGCCGCGAAGATCGCCGCGGTCAAGTCGGCGGCCCCCGGCCTCTTCCTCAACGCCCGCACCGACACGTACTGGCTGGGCGACGGAGAGGAGACCCTCGAACGCCTCGACGCCTATCAGCAGGCAGGCGCCGACGGCGTGTTCGTGCCAGGGCTCACCGACCCCCGACAGATCGCCGCCCTGGTGAAACACCTCGACGTTCCCCTCAACATCCTCTACACCCCGAACGGCCCCACCGTCCCCCACCTCGCCGACCTCGGCGTCCGCCGCGTCAGTCTCGGCTCGCTGCTCTACCGGCGGGCACTCGGCGCGGCGCTGGAAGCGGTCGTGGACATCAGGGAGGGGCGGACACCGCAGGGGGCCGTCCCCTCGTACGGTGCCGTGGACGCGCTCAGCCGCCGGGGCGACCTGCCTCACAGCTACGGGCCGTAGCTTCCTGTTAGCCTTGACTCTTTCCCGGGTATCAGACCCTTTGGACTCATCACCGGCGAGAGACCGAGGAACCATGACCATGGACATCCCCGGCGACAGGCGACTGGCGGCCGCCGTCGTGATGGACGACAAGCAGCGGGTGCTTCTGGTGCGCCGCAGCGAGAAGGAACGGTTCCTGCCGCGGGTGTGGGGTGTCCCCTGCGGAAAGCTGGAGCCCGGCGAGAGTCCCGAGGACGGCGCCCTGCGCGAGCTGAAGGAAGAGACCGGACTGCTGGGCGAAGTCGTCCGCAAGGTCGGCGAGTCGTCCTTCCTCAGCGACTACCGAGGGCACGAGATCAAGAACTGGCAGGAGAACTTCCTCGTCAGGCCGTTGACTGCGAGCGTCACCCTCCCCGAGCCGGATCAGGACGCGCGGTGGCTCGGCCGGTCCGAGCTGACCAGCGTGGACGTCGACGCGTACAACCTCGACATCGTGCACCAGGCCTTCACCGAGTCCTGAGCCCGTAGGGGCACTTCCGCGTTGCGAGCTGATCGCACGGGGAGCGCACAGGGAACACATAGGGAAAACCCTGGAGGAGCGGGCACGCTCTTGTCGCCGCCGCCTCCAGACGTTTCACTTGGCGCACCCCCCCACAGGAGAACACCCAGCTCACCTGCAGAAGGGTCAGTTCTTTTGTCAGCCATACGCGCCACCGCCGTCACCGCGGCTGCCTGTGCGGCCGTGCTCGCCACGGCGCTGCCGTCCTCGGCCATCAACTCGTACAACGCGACGCCCGCCCCCGAACGCACCGAGGTCGGCGCGCTAGTGGCCACCTGGGACAACGACGGCGATCCCGCGACCCCGGACCGGGTCGACTGGGTCTGCTCCGGCACCATGATCGACGCGGACACCTTCCTGACCGCCGCGCACTGCACCACCGACTGGCCCGACAACGTGAAGTTCTACGTGTCACTGGACCAGGACGTGCAGGCCGGCCTCGACGCCGCCGCCAAGAAGTACCCCGGCGACCCGGCCGCCCAGGCGAGGGCCGTCGCCGTACAGGGCACCGCTCACAGTCACCCCGACTTCCCGGGGCCCGCGTCGGACACCCACGACATCTCGGTGATCGAGCTGCCCGGCACGTTGGTCAAGGCCCGCTGGACCTTCACCCCGGCCACCCTGCCCGCCGCGAACCAGCTCGGCAAGCTCGGACCGCAGGGCCTGAACGCCACCGACTGGTTCGTCGCCGGATACGGCACCCAGGAGGCCGCCAACGGCCCCGGCGGGCAGACCCACCCCGGCGGTGGCGTCCGGTTGAAGGCGCCCGTCACCTTCAACGCCCTCAACGACTCCTGGGCACGCCTTGCCATGACCGCGCCGCAGGGCAACGGCGGTGCCTGCTACGGCGACTCGGGCGGCCCCAACTTCGCGGTGATCGGCGGCAAGAACGTCCTGGCCGCCACCACGATCACCGGGGACACCCCGTGCTACGCGACGAACGTGACGTACCGCCTGGACACTCCGGGCGCCCGAGCCTTCCTGTCGCCGTTCGTGAAACTCCCGTAACCCGTGCCGACCCCGCCGCCCGGCGCACAGAGCCGCCGGGCGGCGGGGTACCGCAAGGCGTCGCAAGGCCCGTCACAAGCGCTTCCCAAGGCACCCGTCACAAGGCCCTGAGCCGTTCCCCCAGATCCCTCAACGCCTCCAGATAGCCCCGCACATCCAGCGGCACCTTCGCCACCGCGCCCGGATGCGGGCCCGCCGCCGTGAACACATCGGTGTGTCGCCGCCGCCCCGTGCCCGTCTCCAGGAACAGCGTCACCGTCGGCGCGTCCGTGTCGCACCAGGCCCGGTGCAGAGTGTGCGCGGGCAGGGCGTACGAACTGCCCGCCGCGTACTGCCCCACATGCGTCAGCCGAAGACGCGCCGCACCGGCCGGCTCCAGCACCCAGTCCGCCGACCGCTCCGCCAGCGACTCCTCGTACCGAACCGCCGCGATACCGCCGACTCCGGCATCGGTGTCACCGGCGTCACCGGCGTGATCGCCGCCCTCGCCGCAGACCTCGTACAACTCCATGGCCAGTCGGCCCCGCACGACATAGGAGGCCAGTGGCGAACGGTGGTTGTGGATGTCCTCCTCGCCGACCCCGCCCGCGCCCGGATGCCACACGTGCGCGCGCAGCATGTGACGCGGGCCGCCGTCGATCAGCAGCAGCTTGTCGAAGCCCAGGACATGGCGGTACGACAGCCGCGCGCAGCCCTCGGGATCGCCCTCCCCGGAGGCGAGTTCGTCGATCAGCTCGGGCAGTCGGTCGGGGGAGCCGAGTTCGGCGACAACGGAGCGGGCGGCGGACGCCAGCCGGTGCTCGGGCAGTTCACCGTCCAGTGCCCCGGCCAGCAGCCGCCGCGTCGCCAGGACCTGCCGACCGCCCATGCACTCATCCTCCAACGACCGCTCGTGACATCCGAGTTCAGCCACCCGGCTGATACATCCATACGGCATGCGCGCGCAGCGTCGAAAGACCTTGATAGGTCATCCACATGGGCCGCCGCAGCTCGGTGCTGTCACCCCGCCCCCAGAACCAGACGCCGTCCGTCTGCCCCGCCCACACCGCGGCGACGGCCCCGTCCAGCCGTACCCGCCACTGCTCCTCCAGGCCGTCGGCGCGGGCGATCTCCACGGCGCCGGGCGAGAGCAGGGCACGTGCCACCCAGGACGCGGTGAAGTGCCGTACGTTCAGCACCTCGTGGCGCGAGGGGTCGTCCGTGCGCGGTCGGCGTACCTCCTCGTGCAGGTTCCTCAGATCCGCGCAGGTGTCGTGCGAGGCCTCCGGGCAGGTCAGCAGCCAGCGGACGCCGTCCTCACGGGCGGCGCGCGCACCGGCGTTCTCCCCGAGGACCCGGGCGGCCCGGTCGAGGGCGACGACGGCCTGCGCGGTGTGCAGCGGCGACGGCCAGCCGTGCGGGGGGTCGAGGCGGTAGCCCCAGCAGCGCAGATGATCGCGGCGCGGGTCGCTGATCGCGCCGTCCGCGAGGGCATCGCGCAGCACGGGCAGGACCTCGCAGCGGGGCGCGGCACGCAGCAGCCCGCGCAGCACGGTCGTCACGACATGGGTCGACTCCCGCCCGGCACGGTCGAGTTGACGCGTGAACGCGCTGGTGCACCGGTCCACCTCCGCGGCCAGCCGCTCGGCGGAGCCGCCCGCCCGGGCCAGCGCGCCCAGCACCAGCGCGGTGACCTCCGGACGCGCCTCGGACCCCTGCGAGCGCGCCGACCAGCCGCCTTCCGGGAGCCGCAGCCGCCACAGCGTGTCCACCAGGTCGCCGGTGTTCAGCCGTCCTTCGGGCACGCCCAGGTCGAGCATCATGTGCAGGCCGTACGCGGTGCCGACGGGGGTGGGGCGGGAGGGCGAGTCCTCGCCGAGGGAGTGCGGCCAGCCGGTGAGCCGTCCGAGCTCCGGGTCGTCCACGACGGACACCTGGTCGACGAGGCTGTCGTAGGCGGAGGCGAAGGCCTGGGGGAGCGGACCGGGCGCCCCCGGCGCCATCGCAGCGGGTCCTACGGCGGTGCCCGGTGCCCGCCCACCGGCTGCCGCCCGGGCCCGCAGCAGCGCCGCCGCCAGCCAGGCCGCCACGGAGGTGCCGAGTCCGCTGATGCCGGCGATCAGATAGCGGGCGGCCGAAGCTTCGATGGAGCCGGGCAGCACACTGAACAGGAACTGGAACACGCCGTACCCGGCGGCCACACACCCGAGGCCACCGAGCCAGCCGACGAAACGCGCTGGGGGCGAGCTGTCCGGGGTCTCCTCGTCGGGAGCGGGAGGCACGGGACGGGTCTGCCGGAGCCTCAGGGGGCCGCGTCCGAGCTGTTGTTGGGACAAGACACGCTCCCTCCCCCGTGGCGGCGGCGTGTGACCTCCGCGAAGCTTCCAGTCTAAGTGGTCAGGGTGACAACTGGGGCGGCTGCCGGTCGTGCTCGCCGCGTGGCCAGTTCACGAGCGCCACGTGCAGGGCCTCGACGGCGCGCTCCCAGGACTTGCGTACCTCCCGGGGTGCGCCGAAGGCGCCGGTGGACTCCAGGGCGCAGTAGCCGTGGAAGGTACTGCGCAGCAGGCGGACGGCGTCGGTGAGGTCGGGTTCCTCGAGGCCGTAGGCGCGGAGCATGCCGTAGGTGATCTCGGCGGTACGGCGCATGGCGGGGGAGTCGGCGACGAGGGTCTGGTCGACCTGGATCTGGGTGGCGGCGTATCGGCCCGGGTGCTCAAGGGCGTACTCCCGATAGGCGTCCGCGAAGGCGGCGAGCGCGTCCTTGCCGGCGCGTCCGGCGACGGCGGCGGCGATCCGGTCGATCATCTCGCCGCCGGCCAGCAGCGCGACCCGTGTCCGCAGGTCCTGGAGATTCCTGACGTGCGAGTACAGGCTCGCGTCCTTCACCCCGAACTGGCGGGCCAGCGCGGACAGGCTGACCTTCTCGAACCCGACCTCGTCGGCGAGATCGGCCGCCGCCGCGGCGAGGCGGTCGGCGGTGAGTCCTGCGCGGGCCATGGGGTGGGTGACCTCCGGATACGTGACCTGGCCTGGGGCCCCTAGAGCTTCTAGGGGGCATCCTAGTGAGGTCAGTCTCGCGCGAGGACGACGGTGGGTGGCCGGCCGGTGAGGTGGGTGATGTCCCGGCCGGCGTCGGGGCCGAGTTCACGCGCCTTCGACCGGGGCAGGTTGTCGCCGTCCACCTCACGGGGGTTAACGCCGTCACCCTGCTCGGCATACCCGCCGTCTGCGTCCTCGCCGCGCTCGGTGCGCCTGGGCGTGGGCCTGCCGTTCGCCCGGCCCCAACGGGTGCTGGTCGTCGGGGAGTTCATGGAGAGCTACGCCGACGTGGTCGCAGCTGACTGGCCGACGCTGACCACGTTGGCGCCGCGCGCCGCTTACGCCCGTGCGGCCCGGGCTGCCGACGCCGGACGGCATCCCGCTGGGCATGGCGGGCTACCACCTGGTGGTCCCGCGCATGACGGCCGCCGTGGACATCACCCTGCCCGCCTGTATGACGGACGTCTGGGAGGCCCCGGCACTGGCCGCACTTGCTGCGGAGCGAGTGAGCGAGTGAGCGAGTGAGCGAGTGAACAGGTGAGCGGTGTGGCGGGCGATGCCGTCGATCGGCGGCCGTGCAGGGGCGATCGGCGGCTCCCTGACTACCGTTGCTCCGCATGACCACCACAGAGATCGAAATCACCGCGGAGCTGGTCCGGGACCTCCTGCACGACCAACACCCCGACCTCGCCGACCGCCCCGTGAAGCTCGGCGCGCGGGGCTGGGACAACCAGCTGTGGCGGCTCGGCGACGACCTCGCCGTCCGGTTGCCCTGGGCGACGCAGACCGCGGACGTGCTCCTGCTGAAGGAGCACGCCTGGCTCCCCGCCCTCGCCCCGCACCTGCCGCTTCCGGTCCCGGTCCCGCAGCGCCTCGGCGAGCCCTCCGACCGGTTTCCGCGGCCCTGGATCGTCACCACCTGGGTGCCGGGCGAGCCTGCCGACCGGGCGCCCGCCACGCGCGCCGCGGAGGCGGCCGACACCCTGGCCGCCTTCCTGACTGCTCTTCACCGCCCCGCCCCCGACGGGGCTCCGGCCGGCCGCGGCCGCGGGGGGCCGCTGGCCGACCACGCCGAGGGGGTCGCCAAAGGCTTGGCCTCGGCCACCGAGATGGGGCTGATCCCCGACCCGGACGCCGTCCGCGCGGTCTGGGAGGACGCCGCCGCCGCGCCCGAGTGGACGGGCCCCGCTCTGTGGCTCCACGGCGACCTGCACCCGGCCAACATCCTCACCGCGGACGGCACCTTCTGCGGCGTGATCGACTTCGGCGAGCTCTGTGCGGGCGATCCGGCCTGCGATCTCGCCGCCCCTTGGGTCTTGCTGCCGGACGGCGCCGCCGACCGCTTCCACGCCGCCTACCAGCCGACCCCGGACGCCGCGACCCTGCGCCGCGCCCGAGGCTGGGCGGTGATGCGCGCCCTCGGCGGCATCCTCATCGGAGAGGCGGGTGTTCGAGGCCGACCCGGAGGCAAGCCCACCTGGGGCCCTCCCGGCCAGGCCGCACTGCGACGCCTCACCGCGGCGGCGAGCAGCCGCTGAGAGGCTGCTTGCAGCTCGGCCAGGTTCTCTCCGGCGAGGGACGAACAGGGGTGGTGCCGGTGATCACCGTATCGGCGCGTACAGCACCCCCAGCTTGTCGATCTCGTCGCCGGCCCGCCCCGTGAACCCGACGATCTGCCAACCGGACGGTGCCGTGAAGGTCTTGGTGTCCGAAGTCGCCGTACCGGCGGAGAGGCCGCGGCCCTTGTCCGTCGTGAAGGCCGCCGAGAAGATCCGGGTACGGCCGTCCTTCTGGCCCTGCGTCAGCTTTACGGCGGTGAGGTGCTCGCCGGAAGCCAGGGTCAGGGACGTCGCCGTGCCTCCCGTGCCGCCGTGGGTGAGGGCGGTGCCGCCGTCGTGCGTCAGGGACACCGCGTCCAGGCGGGATCCGCCGCGCAGGGTAAGAGTGCGGGGCGCGGGCGTGGCCGGCAGGTCGTCGGCGTCGTTGAAGGCCGTGCCGTGCGGACCGCCGATGAAGTCGCCGGCTCTCAAAGAGGAGTTGAGGGTGTAGGAGAAGTCGACCGTGTGCGGGAAGTGGTCGGAGAGGTTGCCGCCCGCGGAGTCCAGGAACGACGCCCACTCGTTGTTGTAGCGGGTGGCGTCGAGCGTCAGGAGTTTGCTGCCGCGGTAGAGGACCTTGTCGACGACCTCGCAGCCGTTCGGCGGAGCCGTCGTCGGGCACAGCAGCGCGTCCGCGCCCTGCGTCGGCCGGACGCCGCCCTTGACCAGCTGCACCCACGCGTCCGTCAGGCCGTTCTCGTCGGCGAGGGTGCGGATGTTGTCGCCGCTGCGGGTGTACCGGGTGTTGGTGTCACCCATGACGATGACCGCGTTGCCGGACGAGTTCGCCTGGATGAAGTCCGACAGCTGCTCGACGTTGGAGCGGCGGGCGGCCAGCGCGTCCTCCGTGGCGTCGGCGTTGGTGTGGACGTTGTAGAGGTCCACGAAGACTCCCTCGGCGAGGCGGACCCGGGCGAGCGAGAAGCCCTTGGGGGTCAGGCAGTTGGTGCCCGTGCAGTCCTTCCACTTCACCCGCTCGAAGTCCTCGAAGGCGTAGTCCGAGAGGGTGTTGAGGCCGTCGCCGAAGGGCACGCCGCCGCTGGTGGCGGTGCGGTGGGGGTGGTTGTCGCCCGCGTACAGGGCCGCGTGGTAGTTGAAGTCCTCCTGGACGTTCACGATGTCGTACGCCGCCAGCCGCGGCGAGATCAACGGGGTGTTCTTCTCCGGGTTGCCGGAGCTCAGGCCTTCCGGAAGGCCCGCGACGTTGTACGTCAGGGCGTTGAAGGTGCCGGTGGTGGCGGCCACCGCGGAGGTCGAGCCGGTGGTGGCGAGGCCGGTGAGGGCCAGGGCCGCGGCCGCGAGCGTGCCGATCAGTCTTCTCATGGTGGGGGCGTCTCCGATGGGTGACGAAGAAGATGAGCGCTGTTCAGGTTCGATGGCAACCAGGGTGACGCACAAGGGCGGTTGGGGAAACAGTGAGGGACGTGACGATGCGCCACATCCGGGGCACGCGGCCGTACCCCCCTGTTCAGGCCGCCGGATTGAGCCCGTTCGACAGCCCCGTGTAGGCAGGCTTCGCCCCGTAGCTCTCGTTGTACGGCAGTGCTGCCCCGTACCCGCCGAATGTCCCCGGCACCCACGAGTGCTTGTCGGTCAGGCCCCAGACGGTGACGCCGGCGCAGCGTGGGACGCCCAGGCAGTTTTCGCCGGCTGTCTAGGTGGGGGCGGGGGTGCGGGGCGCGGGGGCGCTGTTCATGGGTTGCCGCCAACGCCCTTAAAGTTGCCGTGGTTTCGGGTCGACGGGGTGCGGATGACGTACGAGGAGACACGGTGTGGGAGCGGACCCGGCAGTGGGACGCCGTCGGGTTCGCCGAGCGGACCCGCCCGCCCGCTGTGGCGGCAGCGGGACTTCGGGATCTTCTGGGCCGCGCAGACCCTCTCCGTCCTCGGTGACTCCTTCGCTCTGATCGCCCTGCCCCTTCTGGTGCTCCAGGCGACCGGCTCGCTCGCCCGTATGGGCCTGCTGACGGCGGTCGGCGGGGCGGCTGCGGTGGTCGCGGCGGTGTTCGCCGGGGCCGTCGTGGACCGCGTCGACCGGCGCAGGCTGCTCATCGGCTGCGACCTGGTGCGCATGGCGCTGTACGCACTGGTGCCGTCGGTATGGCTGTTCGGGCCGCAGATCTGGTTGCTCTACCTCGTCCTGCCGCTGTGCGAGGCCGTCGGCATGCTCTTCGCCGTCGGCTATGTCACCGTCGTCCGCGGCCTGGTCGGCACCGAGCAGCTCACCGAGGCCAACGGCCGGCTGAACGCCACCGCCGCCGCGGCCGGCGTGCTCGGGCCGCTGTGCGCCGGCCTGGTCGCCGCCTGGTCCGGCCCCGCCACGGCAGTCGGCGTGGACGCGGGAAGCTTCGGGGTCTCCGCCGCTTGTCTGGCCTTCGTACGGCTCCGGGGACGGCCGGCGAAGCCCGCTGAGCGGACGGGACTGTGGCGGGACCTGCGCACCGGGATCGCCTTCCTCCACGGGCACCCGGTGCTACGCGCGCTGACGGCCCTGCTGTTCGTCTTCAGCTTCCTCACCCTCGGCCTGAACGACCTGGTCATCTACCACCTCAAGCACGACCTCGGCCACGACGACGGCACGGTGGGCACCGTCATGGCCGTCGGCGCGCTCGGCACCATCACCGGCGCCCTGCTGGTGGCCCGCGTTCGCCGCCGGCTCGGCTTCGGAGCGACCTGGACCGGCGCGGTCGCGGTGTGCGGGCTGTCCTTCGCCGGGCTCGGCTGGGCCCGGGACGTCCCCGCCGTCGCGGCCCTGAGCGCGGCCTTCCTGGCCTGCGCCGGCATGGCGGGCACCTGCTCCATGTCGCTGCGTCAGGAGGTGACCCCGGAGCCGCTGCTGGGCCGGGTCACCTCCGCCTTCTGGACCTTGCAGTACGCGGCGGCCCCGGTCGGCGCGGCCGTCCTCACCTGGGCCGCGGAACACCACGGCACGGCCCCGGTCGGCCTGGTGGCGGGCGGGTGCTGCGTACTGATCGCCGTGGCCGCGCTCTGCACGCCGATACGGCGGTCGGGCCGACGCCCCTGACCGGCGTCCCGGACGGCCCGGCACCCGGCCGTCACTATCGTCGGACCGGTCACCCCGCAGGGTGGAACTCTGCGACCCAGTAAGCCGATTCGCCGGCCAGCCGTCGCGCCGTGGCGCGGGCGCATCAGGAGTCTGGCAGCATGCCCATCCTTCCCTCCCTGCGGGGATCTCTGCGCGCCGTGACCGCCCTGGTCGCGGCGCTGGCGTTCGTCGTCGCCGTGCCGCACGGCGCGTTCGCCGCACCCGGTGACCTGGACCCCACGTTCGGCAACGACGGAAAGGTCAGCATCACCACCGACACCTTCGCCGAGGGCCAGGAGGTGGCCATCCAGCCCGACGGCAGGATCATCTCGGTCGGGTGGGAGCAGGACCCGGAGTACCTCGACTCCGAGTTCGCCCTCACGCGGCACAACTCCGACGGGAGCGTCGACACCTCCTTCGGCGGCGGCGACGGCGAGGTGCTGACCGACTTCGAGAACGGCGAGGACGTGGCCCAGGGGGTCGCGGTCCAGCCCGACGGGAAGATCGTCGTGGTCGGCCGCCACCAGGAGACCGACGACGAGTTCGCGGGCTGCTGCTGGTTCACGGTGGCCCGCTACAACGCCGACGGCAGCGTCGACACCGCCTTCGGCGGCGGCGACGGCTGGGTCAGCCCCGGCCTGGCCGGCGGGGCCGAGGACGCGGCCGGCGTCGCGGTGCAGCCCGACGGGAAGATCGTCGCCGGAGCCCGGGCCGGCGGCTCGTTCGCGGTCGTGCGGTACCTGCCCGACGGGAGCCCGGACGGCGCCTTCGGGGGCGGTGACGGCGTGACCATCACCTCGTTCCCCGACGTGGGCGGCGCCGTCGCGCAGGACATGGCACTCCAGCCCGACGGGAAGATCGTCCTGGTCGGCTACTCGGGCGAGACCAACTTCGACTTCGCTCTGGCCCGCTACAACTCCGACGGAAGCCTGGACACCACCTTCAGCGGCGACGGCCGGGTCACCACGGACCTGGGCGGATACAACTGGGGCGAGACCGTGGTCGTGCAGTCGACCGGCAAGATCGTCGCCTCCGGATCCAGCGGCGGCCGCTTCACGCTCGTGCGCTACAACGTCGACGGCAGCCGCGACAGCGGCTTCGGCACCGGCGGTGTCGCGACCGCGGACTTCGGCAGCACAGTCGGCGTGTACGACCTGGCGCTCCAGCCCGACGACCGGATCGTCGCCGGCGGTGGCGGGGCGGTCGGCGACTTCGCGCTCGCCCGCTTCAACGCCGACGGCAGCCTCGACACCGGGTTCGGCACGGGCGGCCGCACCACCACCGACTTCGGCACCGGCGATCGTGTGAACAGCCTCGCCCTCCAGTCCGACGGCAAGATCGTCGCCTTCGGCAGCAACAGCGACGGCCTGCGCGCCCTGGCCCGCTACCTCGGCGGCGTCGGCACCCCGCCGCCGCCCCCGCCGCCGCCCGTCGAGGTCGACCTGTCGGTCGCCAAGTCCGGCCCCGGCACCGTCAGCATCGGCGACCGAGCCACCTACACCCTGACGGTCACCAACAACAGCGCCACGACCGCGGCCACCGGCGTCAGCCTCACCGACACGGTCACCGGCCCCGCCGCCACCGTCGTCTCGGCCACCCCGGATCAGGGCACCTGTACCACCTCCGCCACCGGAGCGACCTGCGCCCTCGGCACCCTCGCCACCGGCGCGAGCACGATCGTCAGGGTCGTCGTCGAACCCAGGGCAACCGGCACCCTCACCGAGCGGGCCACCGTGAGCGCCACCCCGACCGACCCGGCCACCGGCAACAACACCGCCACGGTCACCACCACGGTCAACAACTCCCGCCTGTGCACCCGCATCGGCACCAGCGGCAACGACACCATGACCGGCACCAGCGGCACCGACATCATCTGCGGCCTCGGCGGCGACGACACGATCAACGCCGGTGCCGGCAACGACACGGTGTACGGCAACTTCGGCAACGACCGCGCCGATGGCGGCCTGAACAACGACACCCTCAACGGCGGCCCCGGCAACGACAACCTGATCGGCAACTACGGCAACGACAGCCTCAACACCGTCGACAACGTCTCCGGCAACGACACCGCCAACGGCGGCCCGGGCACAGACACCTGCACGACGGACACCGGGGACACACGGATCAGCTGTCCGTAGCCCCGACGGTCCGACCTCCCCACGCGACACCCGAGCGCCACCCGGCACAGCACGCCGGGTGGCGCTCGGCCGTCATCCGTTCACGCCGGTGTAGTGCTTCAGGCTCCACCGCCACACCAGTCGCGCCGCCAGATACCCGGCGATCCCGAGCAGCGGAGACGCCGCCGCCAGCCAGTACGGCACCCCGATGTCCTGGTCGTGGCCGGTCAGGACGGCCGTGGGGAGGTAGGCGACGAACGCGAGCGGAAGGGCGTACGTCAGGAAGCCGCCCACCGCTCGGGGGAGCACGTTCAGCGGATAGCTGCCGAACGTGCCGAGCAGTTCCTCCAGCCAGCGGCTCCAGTAGTCGGCGGCCGGGAAGCGCAGGCAGGCACTGGCCACCACCGTGAACAGGGCCGCCTCCAGCAGCATGCCGCCGATGATCGCGGCGACCAGATACGAGACCCGGCCCGTCGTCCAGTCCAGGTCGCTGCGGCTGAGCGCGCCCACCATCAGGCCTGCCGCGACCAGCAGGTCACCGATCGCGTTGGTCGGGAAGAAGGCGAGCTGGACCTGGCGGTGCACCGGCATCGGGCGCAGGAGATAGACATCGATCTTCCCCTCCTGGATCTGCCGGCCGATGAAGTGCATACGCCCCAGCAGGAGCACGAACAACCCGTGCGCGAGCATCCGGATCGCCGGGATCAGCAGCACGTCCGAGCTGTCCCAGCCGCCCATCCCGGTGAACCGCGCCAGCAGCACCGTGGCGAACACGATCACCGACACCTGCCAGATCGCGCCGATCGCGATCATCAGCAGAAACTCGGTGCGGTACTCCATCGAGGCACGGATGTTGAGCAGGGTGATGCGCCACACGATGCGCAGGGATTTCATGGTCTTCTGCGACACATCAGCCTCCCTGCGAGATCACGCGCCGCGCGGCCCGCCGCCACACCCACCGGGTGAACAGCGCCAGCACGACGACCCAGGCGGCCTGAACGGCCAACTGCACCCCCGCGTCCGACAGTTCGATCCGGCCGACGTAGATCGACAGCGGCACGCTCAGCGTCGCCTGGAACGGCAGGAAGCCGCTCAGGGTGATGAACCAGTCCGGGAAGAACCACAGCGGGGCGTAGACCCCGGACAGCAGGTTCTGCGCGAAGATCAGGATCAGCATCGCGGAGTTGTTGCGGATGGTGAAGAAGCACAGCTGGTCGAGGACGAGCATCACGTAGTACAGGACCCACTGGCCGAGCAGCATGCTCACCACGAACACCCCTGCCACGGCCGCCGACTCGGGGGGCTCCACGACGCCCGCGGCGAGGCAGACCACGTATCCGCCGAGGGCCCACACCAGCCCGTACAGCTGCTCGCCGAGGGCGCGCAGGGCGTAGTAGCGCTGGGGTGGCAGCGGGCGCAGGTACCAGTAGACGATCGTGCCGAAGTGCATGTGCTGCAGCACCATGTCCCGGCCCGCGGACTGGTCCAACTCCCGTAGTCGGGAGGCGAGTACGGCCAGGACGGCGTACGTGACCGCCTGGTCGCGGCCCAGTCCGGCGGTGGTGCCGGTGTTCGCGTACAGGCCGCGCCACAGCGACGCCACCAGGACCACCTGTACGGTCAGCCGGAGCAGGACGGCGGTCATCCGGGGCGGCGTGTGCAGCTCGCCGAGCGGGGTGACGCGGGCGGCGCGCCAGCCGTGCAGTACGGCTGCCATCTCAGGCTCCTTCTGCGATGGACTCGGCGTGCACGTACGCGGCCCGCATCACGTCCTCGAGGTCCGCCTCGTCGAGGGCGAGGTCCGTCACCTCGTACCGCTCGATGACCTGCTTCAGGGCCTGGTGCACGGTCGGTGCGTCGGGGCCGTCCGGGCCGAAGACCGCCTGTGGGCCCTCGTGCCGCAGCAGCGCGATGCCCGGCAGGGAGCCGACCTCGGTGTGCGGGTCGGCGAGTGTCACCCGCACCTGCCAGGTCGAGCCGAACTTGCGGCGGATCTCGTCGAGGGTGCCGTCCAGGACGAGCCGCCCGTGGTTGATCAGGACGACCCGCTCGGCGAGCCGCTCGACCTCCGTCATGTCATGGGTGGTGAGCAGGACCGTACGGCCGCGCTCCTCCACCTGGTGCCGCAGGAACTCCCGCACCTGCTCCTTCACCACCACGTCCATGCCGATGGTCGGCTCGTCGAGGAAGACCACCGGCGGGTCGTGCAGCAGGGCGGCGGCCAGATCGGAGCGGACGCGCTGGCCGAGGGAGAGATGGCGGACCCGGGTGTCCCAGAAGGAGGAGAGGTCGAGGAGCTCGTCGAACTCCTTCAGCCGCGCCGCGTGTTCGGCCTTCGGCACCTCGTAGATGTCCCGCAGGATCGCGAACGACTCGCGCACCGGGAGGTCCCACCACAGCTGGGTGCGCTGCCCGAACACCGTGCCGATGTTACGGGCGTTGCGCTCACGCTCCTCGTACGGCACCACGCCCGCGACCCGGGCCTCGCCCGCGGTGGGCGTGAGGATCCCGGTGAGCATCTTGATGGTGGTGGACTTGCCGGCGCCGTTCGGGCCGAGCAGGGCGAGGAGTTCGCCGGCGGCGACGGAGAAGCTCACGTCGCAGACGGCGTGCTTGGCGACCTTCTGCGGGTTGACCAGTGAGCGGAGTGCGCCCGCGAAACCGGGGCGGCGGACGGTGGTGTGGAAGGTTCGGGACAGACCGCGAACCTCGATATTGCCATTCAAGTGCATCAACTCCCTTGTTTTGAACGCACAGTGCGGCCAGTCGGCATGTCTGCCGACCGGCCGCAGGCGACGTTCCGAACGCTGTCGGAAAGTCGATCAATCGGTCAATCGATTTACGGTTTTCTCACCACGGTTTCTCACTTCGCGGACGCGGTGGTCGAGAACACGAACGAGAACTCCGTCGGCTCGGCCTTCAGGAAGTACTGCGGCAGCGGGCCCGGGCCGCAGGACTGGGAGCCGATGCCGTGCTGGCCGTGGTCGAGATTGACCCAGACAGTCTCACCCGCCGTGAGGTCGGTCAGGTGCCGGGCGGCCTCCAGCTGCTCGCTGGTCCAGCGGCGGGCGGTGAACCAGAACTCCGGGTCGCCCTCGATCCGCAGCCCGCCGAGCTCCACCCAGCGGACGTCGGCACGGGCGCCGTTCTCCTGCGGTCGGACGTACGGCGTCTGCAGCTCGTCGACGGTGGAGTGCCAGCGGCCGACCATCGACGCCGTCCTGGTGTCCGGGTACGCCTCACCGGGACCGCCGCCGAACCACCGCACGGCGTCCGCCTGCGCGAGCCCGAACCGGACGCCGAGCCGCGGCAGCGGCACCTTCCAGTCGCCCTCGGGCGTCACGGACACGGTCAGCTTCAGCCGGGTGCCGTCGGAGGTCCACCGGTACTCCGTGGCAAGGCCCACCTCCCAGGCGGCGGGCGCCACCCGGGTCCGTACCGTCAGCGCGTCGTCGCCCAGCTCCACGGCGTCCAGCCGGTGCCGCATGCGGTGCAGGCCGTACTTGCGCCACAGCATCCCGTAGCGGGTGTCGGTCTGCCATTCGGCGCCGTCGTCGTTGTCGGTGGGCGCCCGCCACACGTCCAGCCGCGGAGCGGTCACCTCGACGCCGCCGATGGTCTTCAGCGCGCCGGTGCGGGCGTCGAAGGAGGCCGGGCCGAGGGTGATCAGCCGCTCGCTCCCGGTGGGCCGGTCGCTGGCCGCGATCGACGGCAACTGCCGTGCGGACACCGGGAACTGGCCCCATGCGACCACATGGTCCTTCGGCGCCCATGCGGTGTCGGCCGCCAGCAGCGCCCGTACGGTCCACCGGGTCTCGCCGGCGGTCCCGTGCGAGGGCGGCTCCGGCAGCTTCACGTCCGCCGACTCCCCAGGGGCGAGGGCCGGTACCGGCAGGGCGCCCGCCTCGACCGTCTCGCCGTCCACCTGGTACGACCACTCGAAGGCGAGCCCCGACAGATCGGCGAAGTCGTACTTGTTCGTCACCCGTACGGTGCCGTCGGCGCCGTCGCCCTCGATGCGGACCGGCTCGATGACCTTCTTGTACTCGACGAGCCCGGGGGAGGGCGTGCGGTCCGGGAAGATCAGGCCGTCGCAGACGAAGTTGCCGTCGTGCAGCTCCTCGCCGAAGTCGCCGCCGTAGGCGTAGCCCAGCTCGGGGTGCTTGATGCCGTGGTCGATCCACTCCCAGATGAAGCCGCCCTGGAGCCGGTCGTACTTCTCGAACAGCTCCTGATAGTCGGCCAGTCCGCCCGGGCCGTTGCCCATGGCGTGCCCGTACTCGCACTGGATGAAGGGGAGTTCACGCCGCTTGTGGGTGCCGCCGTCGAGCTGCTGCCCGATCTTCTCGACCTCGTCGTGGAAGGCGTACATCCGCGAGTACACGTCGGTGTCCCGGCAGTTCCAGTCGCCCTCGTAGTGCACCAGGCGCGAGGAGTCCCGGCCGTGGATCCACTCGGCCATCGCGGTGAGGCCGCGGCCGGTGCCTGCCTCGTTGCCGAGGGACCAGAAGACGATCGAGGGGTGGTTCTTGTCGCGCTCGACCATGCGGGCGGCGCGGTCCAGGAGGGCCGGGGTCCAGCGGTCGTCGTCGACGGGGTTGTCGCGCCAGGCCTGCTCGGTGAAGCCGTGGGTCTCCAGGTCGCACTCGTCGATGACCCACAGGCCGTACTCGTCGCACAGGTCCAGGAAGGCCGGGTGCGGGGGGTAGTGCGAGGTGCGGACCGCGTTGAGGTTGTGCCGCTTCATCAGCAGCACGTCCTCGCGCATGGTCGCAAGGTCGAGGGCTCGGCCCTTCTCGGGGTGCCACTCGTGGCGGTTGACGCCCTTGAAGAGGATCGCCTTGCCGTTGACCTTGATCAGACCGTCTTCGAGGACGACGGTACGGAAGCCGATGCGCAGCGGCACGCGCTCGCCCGCCGTGACCAGCTCGCCGTCGTACAGCTTCGGCGTCTCCGCCGACCACGGCTCGACCGCCACCGTCACCGGCTCGCCGGTCGCGACATCGATGTCCAGGGCGGGCACGGACACCCGCCCGTCGACGTCGGAGTCGACGCGCAGGGTGCCCTCGCCGGTGGTGTGGTCGTAGGAGGCGTGCACGAAGAAGTCGCCCACGCTGCCCGCCGGGCGGTGCAGCAGGGTGACGTCACGGAAGATGCCGGGCAGCCACCACTGGTCCTGGTCCTCCAGGTACGAGCCCGCCGACCATTGGTGCACACGGACCGCGAGCACGTTCCCGGTCGGCTTCAGCAGCTGCCCGACCGCGAACTCGTGCGGCAGCCGGGAGCCCTTGAACTCGCCGATGTCCGTGCCGTTCAGCCAGACCCGGGCGCAGGATTCGACGCCGTCGAAGCGCAGGACGGCGTCGCCGTCGGCCGGCCAGTCCGCCGGCAGGTCGAAGACCCGCAGGTGGTCGCCGGTCGGGTTCTCCGTCGGGACGTGCGGCGGGTCCACCGGGAAGGGGTACAGGTGGTTGGTATAGATGGGCGACCCGAACGCGCCGTCGCCCTGCAGGACCCAGTGCCCGGGGACCGTGACCTCGGCCCAGTCCCCGGCGTCGTAACCCTCCTCGGCGAACGAGTCGTCCTCGGCGTCGGCGGTCGGCGACACGCGCAGGCGCCAGCTGCCGTTCAGGGACAGGGACTTCGCGTCCGAGGACGCGTACCAGGCGCGGGGCGCGAGGGCCCCGCGGCCCGGGGAGACGTCCTCGACGTAGTCGACGGGTGGGGTGGTGCGGAAAGACATCGGTCTCCAGGTCTTGAGAAGAAGGCGTCAGCCCTTGATGCCGGTCTGCGCGATCCCCTGGACCAGCCAGCGCTGGAGGAAGAGGAACACGAACACCAGGGGCAGGATGGAAATGGCCGTGGCCATGAAGATCAGGTGGTAGTTGACGGTCTGGTTGGTCGCGTACGACGAGAGGGCCACCTGGACCGTCCACGCGCTGGGGTCCTGGCCGATGACCAGGGGCCACAGGAAGGCGTTCCAGCCCGCGATGAAGGTGATCGTCGCGATCGCCGCGAAGAAGTTCAGCGAGTTGGGCACGACGACACGCCAGTACGCGCCCCAGTAGCTGAGTCCGTCCACACGCGCCGCCTCCTCCAGTTCCTTGGGGAACCCCAGGAAGTACTGCCGGAACAGGAAGCAGGTGAAACCACTGAACAGGCCCGGAATGATGAGTCCGCGGTAGGTGTCCACCCAGCCGAGCGACGAGACGAGCACGAAGCTCGGCACGAAGGTCACGGCCGTCGGGACCATCAGGGTGGCCAGTACGGCGTAGAAGATCTTGTTGGCGTGCCGGTACGGGATGCGGGCGAGGCCGTACCCGGCCAGCGAGCAGATCAGCAGGATGCCCGTGGTGTGCAGGACGGCGACGACCAGGGAGTTCCACATCGACCGGGCGAAGTCGACCGTGACGTCGTCGAACGGCTCGGTGATGTTGCCCCACTGGATGTCGGTGGGGAACCACTTCCACTCCTCGCCCGTGATCTCCGGGTCCGTCATGAAGGCGTTGCGGACGATCAGATAGAACGGGACGAGGAAGAGGACGGCGGCCACGCCGGTCGCGATGTACAGACCGGTGTTGCTCATGACGCCGCCCCGGCGCTTGGCCTTCACCGGCTCCCTGACATCGGGTGCTGTGGTGGTCACTGGGACTCCTCACCCCTTCCGAAGCCCATGATCTTGCCCTGGAGCAGGGTCACGAGGCAGATGAGCGCGGTCAGGATCAGCGCACCCGCGCTGCCCGCGCCGTAGTTCTGGTTCTCGCCCAGCGCCATCTTGTACAGCTCGACCAGGGGTGGCTGGCCCCAAGTGGCCTTGTTGAGCAGGATGAAGAACTCGTCGAAGGCCTGGTAGGCGGCGATGAGCAGAAGCAGGATCACCGCGGTCGAGGTCGCGCGCAGCTGGGGCAGCGTGATGTACCAGAAGGTCTGCCAGCCCGGCTTGGCGCCGTCGATCGCGGAGGCCTCGTACAGTTCCCGCGGGATGTTCTGCAGCGCCGCCAGGAAGAGGATCATGTAGAAACCGGACTGCAGCCACAGCCGGACGGTCACGATGACCAGCCAGTACCAGGGCGGATCGGGATTGCCCAGCCAGGCGATGTTCTCGACGCCGAACCAGCCGACGACCGTGTTGGCCAGGCCGAAGCGGACGCCGTTGAAGATGGACATCTTCCAGATGAGCGCGGCCGCTGCGTAGCTGACCGCGGTCGGCAGGAAGAACACCGACCGGAAGAACGCCCGCATGAACCGCAGCCGGTTCACCAGGAGCGCCAGTCCCAGCGACAGCGCCCAGGTGGTCGGCACGATGAACACGGCGAAGACGGTGAACGTGAGCAGAGAGTTCCTGAAGTCGGTGTCCGACAGGATCTGCCGGTAGTTGTCGAAGCCGACGAACTCGCTCGGCGTGACCGTGAACCGTGCCTCGAAGAAGCTGAGATACAGGCTCCAGCCGATGGGCACGAAGACGAAGATCACCAGGCCGATCAGGAACGGCCCGGTGAAGAGCCAGAAGTTGAAGGTGCTGCTCGCCCGGAGGCCCCGCCGCGGCCGGGCCTTGGAGACCTTGGCCGGGGCGGGGTTCTTGGCGACCCCGGGTGTGGTGGTGGTCGACATGTCGAGATCCGTTCCGGCGGCCTATCCGAAGAGCTTCTTGAGCTCGGCGTCGACCTTCTTCTCGGCGGCGGCGAGCTGGGCCTTGGGGTCACTGTCCTTGCGGACGGAGTTCGCCATCACGTCGTTGATCGCGGCGATCATGGCCTGCGTCCAGCCGATGTTGTCGAAGTGGCCGAACTCGTTGAACAGCTTCACGCCCTCAGCCGGCAGACCGGTCTTGAGCTTGGTCGCGGACTCGGCGAGCGAGGTGCGCGGCGGGATGTGGAAGCCGTAGGAGGTGGCGAAGTCCTCCTGGTACTTCTTCTGGTCGATCCACAGCCACTTGACGTATTCCTTGGCCGCCTCGACGTTCTTGCCCTTGGCGTTGACGAACATCGACCAGCCGCCGTTGTAGACCGACTCCTTGCCGGCGGATCCGACCTTCGGGAAGGGGAAGACGCCGATGTCGTCGCCGAGCGCCTGCTGCATGGCGGGCATGGCCCACATGCCGCACCACTGGATCGCCGTCAGGCCCTGGGTGAAGGCCGACGGGTCCCACCAGTCGGCGGGCGCGTCGAGGAGCAGGTCGCCGCTGGTGAACAGGCCACGCAGCTGCTTCAGGCCTTCGGCGACAGCGTCGGTGTTGAAGGCGGGCTTGTTGTCCGCGGTGAGCGTGTCGGCGCCGGCCGACCAGATCAGGTTGTGCTGGACCGGGGTGAGGTCGTTGCCGAGGTAGGCGCCCTTGACCTTGCTGGTCTTGAGCTTGGCGGCGGCCTCGATCAGCTCCTCCAGCGTGGTCGGCACCTCGACCTTCGCCTTCTCGAAGAGCGAGGGCCGGTAGAAGAAGAACTGCGGGTCGTCGATCATCCGGACGCCGTATATCTTGCCGTCGACCGTGTGCGACTTGATGTCGGCCGCGTTGAAGTCGTCCTTGACCGGCTCGATGATGTCGGTCAGGTCCGCCACCTGACCGCTCTTTATGAGCTGGATCTGCGGGTGGAACTCGAAGACGTCCGGCGCGTTCTTGGTGAGCAGCGCGGCGAACAGCTTCTGCTCGAAGTTGTTGCCGGTGATCCACTGCGTGGTCACGTCGGCCTTGTCGTAGGCCTTCGCGTACCTCTTGACGGCCTGCTCGACACCCGCCTCGCCGTACGCGTGGAAGTACTGCACGAGGCCGTCGCCCGAGCCTCCGCTGCCGCGCCCGGTGTTGCTGCCGCACGCGGCCAGTCCGCCGGCGGCGGCCAGGCCCATCGCGGCCCGCAGTACGTTTCGGCGGTCCCAGTTGGTGTTGCTCAATGCCGACATGCTGACGTCCTTGTCTCGAGTACGGCTGCGGCTCTGTGCCTGTGTGCCTGTGGCTGGAGCGGCTCAGCGCC
Organism: Streptomyces cyaneus; assembly: GCF_004028635.1. GTDB lineage: Bacteria > Actinomycetota > Actinomycetes > Streptomycetales > Streptomycetaceae > Streptomyces > Streptomyces cyaneus. The sequence goes on from NZ_RQJW01000004.1 coordinate 711,013, forward strand.
AGTTGGCTCAAATGGGGTTGCGGTGCGGGACGTTAACCTTCGGCTAAGGCTTCGGCAAGGGGTTGGACGAAGTCTGTGCGAAGCGTTGTGCAACGTTCGGAATACCGGACGTGAGGGGACTGCGGGACGCCGCACCAGCGACCGGCAACTCCCTTTCACGAAAGGGAAATCAGCCCCGTCATGAGGGTGGTACGGCACGGCTCCTTACCGGTGTGATGCGTTTCGCGGCAGGCTGCGTCCTCTTCTGCGGGGCCGACTGCAGCGCACCCTCGAGTGCGAACGTCGCCGCGCCCAGACACACCGGGTCGGTGGGGATGGGGGAGAGGACGATCTGGGTGGCGGCCAGGGGCCGCCTCAGCGCGTGCCGGGCCACGGCCTCGCGCACCTCGTGCAGCAGCGGCTCGCCCAGGGTGGCGGCGACCCAGCTGCTGAGCACGACGACTTCGGGGTTGAACAGGTTCACCAGGTCGGCGATCCCGGCGCCCAGATAGCGGGCGGTGTCCCGGACCACCTTGAGCGCCACCGGATCGTGCGCAGCGACCCCACGGGCGAGCGCGTCGATCGTGGCCGTCTGGTCCTCGGGGTGCAGCAGCGCGCTGTCGGCGGCCAGCTCCCGCAGGTTCACCATGATCCCGGGCGCACCGACATAGGTCTCCACACAGCCGTGGTTGCCGCAGTGGCACAACCGTCCGTCCAGCACGAGCGTCGTGTGGCCCCACTCGCCGGCGCTGTTGCTCACGCCCCGGTGCAGCCCGCCGCCGAGCACGAGCCCGGCGCCCACCCCGGTCCCGAGGTTGACCACCACGGCGTCCCCGCTGCCGCGCGCGGCACCGAACCACAGCTCGGCCACCGCGCAGGCGCGCAACGGGTTGTCCATGTAGAGGGGGTAGGCGATCTGCTCGGCGAGCAGATCGAGCAGGGGCACGTCGTGCCAGTCCCAGTTGGGCGCGTACTCGGAGACGCCGGTGTCCCGGTCCACCTGCCCCGGCACGCTCACCCCGACGCCGAGCACCCGCGCGCCCTCCACGCCCGCCTGCGCGACCACCGAGCCGACGGCGGCGGCGACATGGCCGACGACCTGCTCGGGGCGGCTCTCGCCGGGGCGCATGTCCTCGTCGGCGCGGGCCAGGACGTCCAGCGCGAGATCGAAGAGCTCGACCCGGACGTACGTCTCGGCGATGTCGACGCCGATCAGGGCGCCCCCGGAGGCGTTGACGGCCACGAGCCCGCGGGGGCGGCCGCCGGCCGAGTCCTCGAACCCGACCTCCGTGATCATGCGGAGGTCGAGCAGTTCGCCCACGAGGGTGGCGACCGTGGCGAGACTGAGCCCGGTGGCGGCCGCCAGCTCCTGCCGGGAGGTGGGCGACGCGGCGATGATCTGGCGCAGCACCTCGTAGCGGTTCGCGGTGCGGATGTCGCGTGATGTGCCGCGCTTCATCGAACTCCCCTCACAGACAAGCACCGTTGCGGTCGGGTCGGCCGGGGGTCCGGCCCGCCGCGCAGTGGCCATCGGACACGGCGTCCCCCGGGAAAACACAGCACCGGTGGCGCCCCCGTCCCTTCGCTCATGCCGGGTCCTCGTCGGCACCGGCGCGGCGCAAGGCTATGGCGTGCGCGGACTTTCGACAAGGGGTTAGGAAAGGGGGTTTACGAAGTCCTCCCGGTGTCAGTCACCCAGTATGTCCTGCACGAAGGCGTTGGCGAATTTCCGACCCGGGTCCAGCTCCCGCGCCAGCGCCCGGAAGTCGCCCAGCCGCGGGTACCGCCCGCGCACCACCGCAGCCGGCACGGCGAACACCTTCCCCCAGTGCGGCCGTGGCTCGAAGCCGTCCAGCGCCTCCTCGAGGCGCCGCACCACCGGCAGTACGGCGGCCGTGTCCGCGACCCAGGTGAAGTGAAACGCCACGGTGTCCCGTCCGTAGGAGGGGCTCAGCCACTGGTCGTCGGCGGCGACCGTGCGCACCTCACAGGTCTGCAGCACCGGCGCGACCGTCTCCCGGATCGCGTCGAGCGCATGCAGCGCGTCGACGGCGTACCGGCGCGGCAGCAGATACTCCGACTGCAGCTCGGCCCCGCTGCTCGGCGTGAACTCGGCCCGGAAGTGCGGCAGTCGCTCGTGCCACGGCCCCGGTACCCCGAACTGCTCCGTGCAGTTGACCGCGGGCATCCCCGGCACCGGGTGCATCTTCTCGGTGGCGGGCGCGGCCCACGGGAAGTCGGGCAGCGGCTGGTCGGTGCGCCGCTTGAGCCACACCTGCCGAAAGCCCGGCTCGCGCCAGTCGGTGAACAGACTGACGCTGTACGCCGCCGCCATCACCGTTTCGAACGCCGCCGAGTCCAGCCCGTCCAGCGGCAGTTCCGTGAAGACGTGCTGCTCGACGTCGAAGGACGGCTCCAGGTCGAGGGTGAGCGCGGTGACGACACCGAGGGCGCCCAGGGAGGTGACGGCACCGCCGAACCGCTTCTCGCCCCGCCCGACGGTCACCACCGATCCGTCCGCCGTGACCAGCTCCACCTCCCGCACGGACGTGGCCAGTGCGCCGTTGCCGACCCCCGAACCGTGCGTGCCGGTGGCGACCGAGCCGGCCACCGAGATGTGCGGCAGGGACGCCATGTTGGGCAGCGCGAGCCCGTGCGCGTACACCGTGCGGGCGAGCTCGGCGTACCGTACGCCGCCCGAGACCCGGACCGTACGGGCCGTGCCGTCCACGTCGATCACCGGCGGCAGACCGGCGATCGACAGCAGGACGCCCTCGGGGCCCGGCTCGGCGATCTCGTTGAAGGAGTGCCCGCTGCCCAGCACCCGCACCCGCTCGCTCCCCGCCACCAGGGCGCTGATCGCGTCGATCGAGTACGGCCGGTGCAGCTCCTTGGCGGTGTAGGTGATGTTGCCCGCCCAGTTGGTGGTCATCTCCGTCATCCTCGCCGTCCTTCAAGGTGAGTGCGTGTGCGTGCGTTGACCCTCTCATCCGCGGATGCCTACGGTAGAGACCGTTTTCCAACCCCATTCGCACCTCACCTCACCTCGCCGAGCCGGAGGCCACGTCCTTGACCGAGCGGCCGTACGCCATGTTCGCCATGTCCGCCGAGAACGTGCCGCAGGTCTTCCCGCCGGAGGTGCTGGAGCGGCTGCGGGAGTCGGTGGACATCGATCCCGCCCTGGTGGCCGAGGACTACGAGGACTTCACGGACCCGCGCTTCAAGGACGCGCTCGCCCGCACCGAGATCCTCGTCACCGGCTGGGGCTGCCCCCGCCTCGACGCGGCCGTACTCGACGCCGCCCCGAGGCTGCGTGCGGTCCTGCACTCGGCCGGGTCGGTCAAGAGCCTCGCCACGCCCGAGCTGTGGCGGCGCGGCATCGCGGTGAGCTCGGCGGCCGTCGCCAACGCCGTGCCGGTCGCCGAGTACACCCTCGCCATGATCCTGCTCGCCGGGAAGGACCTCTTCGCCGCCCGCGACCGCCTGCGCACCGAGCGCGCCTTCCCCGGCTGGGGGCTCGTCCCCGGCATCGGCAACCACGGCCGCAGGGTGGGCGTCATCGGGGCGTCGCGCATCGGCCGCAAGGTGATCGAGCTGCTGCGCCCCTTCGACCTGGCCCCCAGCCTCACCGACCCCTACGTCGACGAGGCTGACGCCGCCGCGCTCGGCGTACCGCTGCTGCCGCTGGACGACCTCCTGCGCACGTCGGACATCGTCACCGTGCACGCCCCCGAAACCCCGGAGACCCGCCACCTCATCGGCCCCCGCGAGCTGGCCCTGATGCCCGACGGAGCGGTCCTGATCAACACCGCACGCGGCACCCTGCTCGACCACGACGCCCTGACCACCGAACTCCGCACCGGCCGCCTCTCCGCGATCCTCGACGTCACCGACCCCGAGCCCCTACCCACCGACTCCCCCCTGTACGACCTCCCCAACGCCTTCATCACCCCCCACCTCGCGGGCTCCCAGGGCAACGAGGCGGCCCGCCTGGGCCTGGCGGTCGTGGGGGAGGCCGAACGCCTGGTGGGGGGTGGGGGGTTGGCGCACGCGGTCGACCCGGCGGTGTTGGGGCGGGAGGCGTAGGCGCCGGCGGGGGCTGCCTGTGCGGGTTTTCTCGGGTGCGACGTCTTGTCGCTTGCCGACGTGTCCCTGTCCAGCCGCGCCCCGGCCGCGTCACGCGGGCTCGCTCCCCCATGAGGCCTGGCGAACGCGTTCATCTCCCTGCACCTGGCGGGTTTCCCAGGGCAACGAGGTGGCCCGCCTTGGCTTGGCGGTCGTGGGGGAGGCCGAACGCCTGGTGGGGGGTGGGGGGTTGGCGCACGCGGTCGACCCGGCGGTGTTGGGGCGGGAGGCGTAGGCGCCGGCGGGGGCTGCCTGCTGCCGCTCCTTCGCCGGACGGCGGCACCCGTACGTCCGTGGTGGTCGTCGGGGGCGCGTCGGGCGGACCCGCCGAGGGGCCGAGGAAGAGCTACGCGGCACCCTCATCGACGAGGGGTACGCGGCGTACGAGCTCGGGGGGGGAGAGAGAGAGAGACGGGCCTGCTGCTCGGCGACCGGCTCCGGGTCCTCCCGCGCGCGACCTTCGCGACCGGCACCGTACTGCGCGGCTCCATCGACGGCGGGCTGACCTGGACCGACCTGCACACCCTCGGCACCACGACCGAGGGTGCCCGGTGCGAGGCGAAGCTCCCCGTCGCCAGCTCGTACCCCCTGCTGCGCTTCTGGTGCTACGCGGCCGAGGAGGAGGCTGACACGACGCTGACACGTTCGTCCGGGAGGGGACCCAGTGCAGCCGGGGCTCAGGCAGGGGCATACCGTGAGGAGTCGTACGCCTGAGCCGGGAGGAGATTACGGATGGGCAGCCGCACCGCACTGGTCGAGGATCTGATGGAGCGATTCCCGCACGTTCCGCGGGAAGCCGTCTTCAAGGAGGATCTGCTCCGCGGCGGGGTGGCCTTCGACCCATCCGCCCTCAGCGACAACGAGGGGGGTGAGGTCAAGCCGAAGTCGTACTTCATCTTCTCCTTCGACCACGGCACCCTGCCGGAGCTCGGCGAGGCCGCCCTGCGCCGCCCGCCGGAGGAGATCATCCTGACCGGCGGTCCGTACGACCTGCGGCGCACCGTCGTCTCCGTGCGCGTGAACCCGTCGTCGCCGTACCGGGTCGCCGCCGACGAGGAGGGCATGCTCGGGCTGTACCTCGACGGCAAGCGGATCGCGGACGTCGGTGTGCCACCGATGCCGGAGTACTACCGGCACACCCTCGCGAGCGGGAAGTCGGTGATGGAGGTCGCCCCGACCATCCAGTGGGGCTACCTGATCTACCTCACCGTCTTCCGGGTCTGCCAGTACTTCGGCGCCAAGGAGGAGTGCCAGTACTGCGACATCAACCACAACTGGCGCCAGCACAAGGCGGCCGGGCGCCCGTACACCGGGGTGAAGGACGTCGAGGAGGTCCTCGAGGCCCTGGAGATCATCGACCGGTACGACACCGCCAAGGTGTCCACCGCCTACACGCTCACCGGCGGTGCCATCACCAAGACGGTCTCCGGGCGCGACGAGGCCGACTTCTACGGCCACTACGCCAAGGCCATCGAGGAGCGCTTCCCGGGGCGGTGGATCGGCAAGGTCGTGGCCCAGGCGCTGCCGCGCGACGACGTGCAGCGCTTCAAGGACTACGGCGTGCAGATCTACCACCCCAACTACGAGGTGTGGGACGAGTACCTTTTCAAGATGTACTGCCCGGGCAAGGAGCGGTACGTCGGCCGGGACGTCTGGCACAAGAGGATCCTCGACTCGGCGGAGGTGTTCGGGGCGCGCAACGTGATCCCCAACTTCGTCGCAGGCGTCGAGATGGCGGAGCCCTTCGGCTTCAAGACGGTCGACGAGGCGATCGCGTCGACCACCGAGGGCCTGCGGTTCTTCATGTCGCACGGGATCACGCCCCGCTTCACCACGTGGTGCCCGGAGCCGACCACCCCGCTCGGCAAGGCCAATCCGCAGGGCGCCCCGCTGGAGTACCACATCCGGCTGCTCCAGGCCTATCGCCAGACGATGGAGGACTTCGGCCTTTCCTCGCCCCCTGGCTACGGCCCGCCCGGCCCCGGCCACGCGGTGTTCTCGGTCAGCTCCTTCATGGACAGTCTTCCGGCGGTGGAGTCCCCGGCGGCGGAGGATTCCGCAGCGGTTTAGTTGAGACAGACGGGGCCCGCGTCCGTACAAGTGGCTGGAGTTGTAGGGGCGCGCGGCCTGTCATGACAATTGAACACGGCGCTTGTCAGTTGTGTTGAATACGTGAAAGGCTCATGTCCTGCCGCGAGGTTCCCCCCAACTCCATTGCCAATATGGCGAGTTGACCTCGCATGTGGATGCAGGAGACTCATGCCCGACCTGCCGACTCCCCAGGACGCCACCGAGGCCGCGCTGTTCTCCGAGTGCTGGGACGCCGTGCTGTCGTACGCCGACCTGTGCACGGCCGGCTCCGCCGCTGCCAACCAGCTGGCGGCCGAGGCGTTTTCGACCGGCATACGCGAGGCCCGCGAGGCCGAGACCGGGACCTTCAGAAGCGTGGGCCGCCGCCCGGCCCGCCTGCCCCGAATCCCCCTGCTGCTGACCGCCGTACGCACCACGGCGGCCACCTGGGAGGAGAGCGGGCAGGGCCACAAGCTCGACCCCGACCTGCGCCTGTGGCTCAACTCCGACAAGGCCGCCCGCTACACCGGACCCCCGCTCCAGCGCCCGATCGCGCTGCGCGGACTGCGTGACATGCAGGAACCGGACGCGGCTCTGCTGTGGCTGGCCGAGGTGGAGGCGCTGCCGCTGCACGTGGTGGCCCGCCGGCTCGGCCTCGACCCGGCCACCGTCTCCGAGGAACTCACCCAGGTACGGGGCCTGTTCAGAGACCGCTGCCACCGCAGCCACCTGGACACGCCGATGGACGCGCAGTGCCGCAGCTACGCCCGCCTCCTCGACGCCGTCACCCGCTCGACCGCCGCCGACACCCCCGGCGACCTCTCCCGCCACCTCGCCACCTGCGTGCAGTGCGCCGAGGCCGCCGCCTGTCTGCGGCTGCACGGCGGCGGGCTGCCCGGGGCCCTCGCCGGTGGCGTGATCGGCTGGGGCGGCCTCGCCTACCTGGAGCGGCGCCGCCGAGCCGCGGAGGTGCGCCTCGGTGCCGGACGCCCCGACCCGGTGGACGCGGACGCCGGCCCGCCGAACCCCGGCGCGCACAAGGCGCGCGTCGTACGCAACGGCCTCCTCGTCGCCGCCGTCCTCGTCTCCGCGCTCGCCCTCGCGGTGTCGATGATGCCCGCCGGCTCCACCGGCGACGGCGGCACCGCGGGCGGCGACCCCTCCGACCGCCAGCCGGTGGCCGACCCCGGCTTCTCCATGCCGGTGACGTCCGCCACGCGGCCCTCCTCGGACTCCCCGGAGCCGTCGCAGAGCGGCACGAAGGACGACGACTCGCCCGGGCCGAAGGACCCCGACCCGGGACCGCAGGGCACCACGTCTTCGTCCACGGCCGGTGAGGACCACCCGGACCCGGACCCGGACTCGACCGTGAGCGAACCGGCGACCTGCAGCGTCGAGTACGACCTCGTCAACGAATGGCCCGACGGCTTCCAGGCCACCATCACCGTGACCACCGAACGGGCCCTCGACAACTGGCGCGTCGCCTGGTCCTTCCGAGACGGCCAGAAGGTCGGCCAGATGTGGGACGCGAGCTTCGCCCAGAACGGCTCCCGGGTCACGGCCAAGGCCGCCGACTACAACAAGACGGTCCCCGCCGACGGCGAACTCGCCTTCGGGTTCCTCGCGTCGTGGGAAGGCGAGAGAAACTCGCCGGGGTACGACTTCACGCTGAACGGGCACGACTGCGCCTAGCACCGACCGCGTCCAAAACCGGTTGAGGGACTTCGTGGGGCCCGGCTAGAGTGACGGCGAATCAGGGCGGTGGCCGGTGGCCGCCGCCGACGAGCGGACGTGAGTGAGGAGGTGTCGACCGATGGCTGTCTTTGCGATGGGCGTTGCCCGCATCCAGGAATCCATCAAGTCCACCTCCGTGGCCACCGGCTGACACGACCAGTCTCCTTCCGCGCCCGTGCGCGCGACGGCCGGGGCCGCCCTTGTGAAGGGTCACCCTTGACTTCCAGCTCCGCTGCTTCATCTGTTTTCTCCGCTCTCGCTCCCTACGGCTGGGACGAGGCATGGGCGGACGAGTTCGCCCCCCACGAGCCCGACGGGCTCCTTCCCGGACGCGTGATCCGGGTCGACCGCGGGCAGTGCGACGTCCTCACCGCCGAGGGCGTCGTACGGGCCGACACGGCGTTCGTCACCCCGCACGATCCGATGCGGGTCGTGTGCACGGGCGACTGGGTCGCCGTCGAACCCGAGGGAAGCCACCCGCGCTATGTACGGACGTATCTGCCACGCCGTACCGCCTTCGTACGCTCCACCTCCTCCGAGCGGTCCGAGGGGCAGATCCTCGCCGCCAACATCGACCACGCGATCGTCGCCGTCTCGCTGGCCGTCGAGCTCGACCTCGGCCGTATCGAGCGCTTCCTCGCCCTGGCGTGGGAGTCGGGCGCCCAGCCGGTCGTCGTCCTCACCAAGGCCGACCTCGTGCCGGACGCGGTGACGCTCTCGCATCTCGTCGAGGACGTGGAGACGACGGCGCCCGGTGTGCCGGTGCTGACCGTCAGCGCGACGCTGGGGGAGGGACTCGACGTCCTCGCCGCGGTCGTGGGCGGTGGCACGTCCGTGCTGCTCGGGCAGTCCGGCGCGGGCAAGTCGACGCTCGCGAACGCGCTGCTCGGCGAGGACGTGATGGAGGTCCAGGCCGCACGCGACGTCGACGGCAAGGGGCGCCATACGACCACCACGCGCAATCTGCTCGCGCTGCCGGGCGGCGGCGTACTGATCGACACACCGGGGCTGCGCGGCGTCGGGCTCTGGGACGCCGAGAGCGGGGTCGGGCAGGTGTTCGCCGAGATCGAGGCGCTGGCCGAGCGGTGCCGTTTCCACGACTGTGCGCACGAAAGCGAGCCGGGGTGCGCGGTGCTCGATGCCATCGACGCCGGTGAGCTGCCGGAGCGGCGGCTGGAGAGCTATCGCAAGCTGCTGCGGGAGAACCAGCGGATCGTGGCCAAGACCGACGCGCGGCTTCGGGCCGAGATCCGCAAGGACTGGAAGCGCAAGGGGGCCGAGGGGAGGGCGGCGATGGATGCCAAGCGGGGCCGTTGGAGGTAGCGGGCTCGTTGGAGGTAGCGGGGGCGGCTGGAGGTAGGAGCGTCGCCGACGGTAGCGCAGCGTCACGTCCGATTTCCGCCAGCCGTGCCTCCCGGGCAGGCGGAGACTGGAGGGCGTGATGGACGCAGACACCAGGTACGAAGCGGTCCGCAGCAGGGACGCCCGGTTCGACGGCGAGTTCTTCTTCGCCGTCGAAACCACCGGCATCTACTGCCGCCCCAGCTGCCCGGCCGTCACGCCGAAGCGGCGCAACGTGCGGTTCTTCGCGACGGCCGCCGCCGCGCAGGGCTCGGGCTTCCGGGCCTGCCGGCGGTGCCGGCCGGACGCCGTGCCGGGGTCCGCCGAGTGGAACGTACGGGCCGATGTCGTCGGGCGGGCCATGCGGCTCATCGGCGACGGCATCGTCGACCGGGAGGGCGTCGCCGGGCTCGCCACGCGGCTGGGATACAGCGCGCGGCAGGTCCAGCGGCAGCTCACCGCCGAGCTCGGCGCCGGGCCGGTCGCGCTGGCCCGGGCCCAGCGGGCGCACACCGCGCGGGTGCTTCTGCAGACCACCGAGCTGCCGATCACCGAGATCGCGTTCGCGTCCGGGTTCGCCAGCGTGCGGCAGTTCAACGACACGATGCGGGAGGTGTACGCGTCCACGCCGAGCGAGCTGCGGGCCGCCGCCGCGCCGAGGGGCGGCCGTGGCACCCGGCGTGCGGGCACCCCGTCGGCCGGGATACCGCTGCGGCTCGCCTACCGCGGGCCGTACCAGGCCGGCCTAGTCTTCGACCTGCTGGAGCGCGAGGCCGTGCCCGGCGTCGAGGATCTCGGCGGGCCGGCCGGGCGGCGGACGTACCGGCGCACCCTCCGGCTGCCGCACGGCACCGCCATCGTGGCGGTGGAGGAGCGGCCGGGCGGCACCGGGCGGCAGACATCCGCGGCCCGGCGTGGAGTGCCGACGCTTGCGGTGGTGCCGACGCCGACGTCGGCAGTGGCCGCGGACCGGGGGGCGGCGTCCCCGGCGGCGTCATCCCGGGCCGCCCCCGCCTCCGCCACCCACCCCGGCGGCTGGCTCGACGCCCGCCTCCACCTCACCGATCCGCGCGACCTGACCACCGCCGTGCAACGGCTGCGGCGCCTGTTCGACCTCGACGCCGATCCGTACGCCGTCGACGAGCGGCTCGGCGCCGACCCCCGCCTCGCCCCGCTGGTCGCCGCCCGGCCGGGGCTGCGGTCCCCCGGTGCCGCCGATGCGGAGGAGCTGGCGGTGCGGGCACTCGTCGGGCCGGTGGAGGCCGAACGGCTGGTCCGGCGGTACGGCAAGGCGCTCGACGCGCCCTGCGGCAGCCTCACCCACCTGTTCCCCGAGGCGGCCGTACTCGCCGAGGCCGAGCCCGACGGCCCCCTCGGCGCGCTCACCGCCGCCCTCGCCGACGGTGCCGTACGGCTGGACCCGGGCGCCGACCGGGACGAGGCGCACGAAGCGCTGCTCGGCCTGCCCGGTCTGGACGCCCGTACCGTCGCCGTCATCCGCACCCGCGCTCTCGGCGACCCGGACGTCGCCCCGCCCGGCGTCGACGCCCCCGACAGCTGGCGCCCCTGGCGCTCTTACGCCTCGCAACACCTGCGTGCAGCAGGAGAGTCGGAGTAACCATGACCACCATGACCACCATGACCACCCTGACCCACTGGACCGAGCTCGACAGCCCGCTCGGCCCTCTCCTCCTCACCGCCGACCCGACCACCGCAGCCCTGACCTCCCTCTCCGTGCCCGGCCAGAAGGGCGGCCGTACCGTCCAGGAGGGCTGGCGGCGCGACCCCGCGCTCTTCCGTGCGGCCGAGGAACAGCTCGCCGCGTACTTCGCGGGTGAACTCAAGGAGTTCCAGCTGGAGTTGAGCACAGCCGGCAGCGAGTTCCGGGAGAAGGTCTGGGCGGCCCTCGACGATGTTCCCTACGGGGCTACGACGACGTACGGCGAGATCGCCGCGCGGATCGGCGCCTCCCGGGCCGCCGTGCGGGCCGTCGGCGGTGCGATCGGCGCCAATCCGTTGCTGGTCGTCCGCCCGTGCCACCGTGTGATCGGGGCCGACGGGTCGCTGACCGGGTACGCGGGCGGCCTCGACCGCAAGGTACGGCTGCTCACGCTGGAGGGCAGGCTCTAGCGGTCCAGTCAGCCCCAGATCACCGCACCCACCCACGCCGCCGCGATCAGCTGGCACGTGAACAGCTCCGCCAGCACGCTCGACCCGCCCGACCGCATCGCCGTCCGCAGCGCGGCCCTCGCCTCACCGTGGCGGCCGAGCCTGAGCCGTGCCTCGAGGTAGACGCCGGCCATGAAGCCGGGGATCGAACCGAGCACGGGGATCAGGAAGAAGCCAAGGAACGAGCCCGCGCCGGCGTACACGGTCATGCGAGGGCTCGCCCAGTTCGGGCGCAGTCGGCGGGGCGGCAGTGCCCAGCGCGCCACCTGGGACAGGAACAGCGCGACGGTGGCCCCGACGAGCACCCACCACGCGACCGGCTGGGGGTCCTTCAGCGCCCACCACATGACCGCGGCCCACACCAGCCAGGACCCCGGCACCCCGGGCACCAGCACTCCGCAGAGGCCGAGCAGGAGGACCAGGCCGACCAGCACTAGGTCCCACACTCCCATCTCACCAGAGTGCCGGAGCTTGCGAGAACGCGCAGATCAGCCTTGCCGCAGGGGGTGCGCCAAGGTCACCGCTGCCGCTCCCGCGGCCCCGTCACCCCTGCCGCTCCCGCGCCACCCACCCCCGCTCATACGCGTGCCACCCCAGCTGCAGCCGTGTCGTCACCCCGGTCAGCTCCATCAGCCGCTTCACCCTGCGCTGTACGGTCCGCAGCCCCAGGTCCAGCTGCTTGGCCACGCTCGCGTCGGTCAGGCCGGCCAGCAGCAGGGACAGCACCTCCAGGTCGGTGTCGTCGGGCCCGTCCGGCTGCTGCTCGGTGACACCGGACGTGCCGAGGCGTACCGGCAGCGCCTCCCGCCACACCGACTCGAACAGCCCGGAGAGCAGCTCCAGGAGCCCGCTCGCGTGGACGACCAGGGCGGCCGGCTCCGAGGTGTGCGAGGTGAGCGGTACCAGGGCCAGGGTCCGGTCGGCGATCACCAGCTTGGTCGGAACCCGGTCCACGACCCGCACCTGCTCCTCGCGGCCGAGGGCGGCGGACAGCTCGGTGATGCCGTCCGGCTGGTCGAGGACCGAGCGCTCCAGGACCACCCGGTAGTGGACGCCCCGGTCGGCGGCCTGCTCCTCCGCGTCGTTCTCCATGCCGGTGACGGCGACCGGGTTGCCGGTGACCAGCGCGCACACCTCCTTGCTCGCCCCGAGCTGGAGCTGCAGAAAGCGCTGCGAGACCGCGGCCGCGCCGATCACCACCTCGACGAGGTCGTGCACGGCGGGCTCCGCGACCCCCGCCCGGTACTCCTCGGCGAGCATCGCGGCCGCCAGTTCCGCCTTCTCCAGCTCGTGCCGCTGCTGGGTGAGCAGCGCGCCCAGCGCCACCCCGGGCGGCGCGGCGACCCAGCGGCCGGGCCGGGCCGAGGACTGCGCCGCGAGCCCGTGCCGCTCCAGGCGACGCAGGGCGCGCTCGGTGTCGTATTCGCCGAGTGTCAGCCGCCGCGCGAGATCCGGTACGTCGGCGGCGCCCACGGACACCAGGGCCCGGTACGCCGACTCATGCGTCTCGTCGAGACCAATCACTCCCAGCATCGGGCCGCGCCCCTCCACAAAAGAACACCGGTGTTCGGTCCGTGGCGGAAAACGGCCACGGCGTGAAACCGCCTCGGCACATCATCGCCGCACCACCTGTCACTCTGCCAACGTGTCGCCACGGCAGCATCAACGGCCGCCCGCTTTGAGAAGAAGGAAATCTTGGGAAGAGCGATACCGCAGGGCATACCTCGGCCGTTCCCGCGGTACACGTTGCCGCATGACGGACTGAAGGCGCTCGACCCGTCCTGACCGACGCGGACGACGCCTCGGTCGCTCGGCAGTCGCCGGGCGGTTCTCCCGTGGGGGGTGGGACCGCCCGGCGACATGTTTCGCCTCTTGTGGCGCCCGATGTATCGCAAGACTGTTCAACACCTCACCCGACAACGCCTTTTCGAGTCGCTTCACCGGGTCGGATTTTCCGGATGCCCCGTTTTCATCAGGCCCGTGCGGTGGACAATTGGGGGCATGAGCCAGCAGGGGGGAAGGCCCACCGGTCACGAGGACGACTGGTGGGGGCAGCTGTACGGTGACGCCACCGAGGACACGGGCCCGACAGCGGCGCCCGACTCACTGGACGACCGGTTCGCCTCGGCATCGGGGGCGGTGGCGTCGGGAGCGGTGGCGTCCGGGGCGGGTGCCACGGTTGTGCCGCCGAGGGCGGGCACGCCCGTCACGGATGCCGCGCCGGCGCCGTCGACCTTCCCGGCGGGCTTGCCGAAGCCGCCGGGATTCACCGTGGAGGCGCCCGACGAGCAAGCGACCCCGGCGAGTGACGACGAGCCCCGGACGGCGACCCACGTAGACCTCCCCACCCTCCCCCCGGATCCCCTCGACTACGTGGGCAACGGCCCTCCGACCTACGCCCCCGAACCCACCGCCCTCCCACCCGCGGACCCCGACGACCTCGACGACCTGGTCGCCGACACCGTCCTGGACGGCGCGCACTACGGCGCCTGCACCCTGCGAGCCGTCTCCCTGCGCGGAGACTCCGCCCGCTACCGGGGTGAACCGCGCCGCGACTCCCTCCTCACCGCCCGCTTCGGCACCGGCGAGCACGCCCTGGTCCTCGTGGCGATGGCGACCGGCGCCCGGGCCACCCCCAATGCCCACCGCGCTGCCACCGAGGCCTGTCACTGGATCGGCCGGGCCGTCGGCCGCAGTCACCCGAAGCTCGCCGAGGACATCAGGGCCGCCCGGCGCGGCGACCTGAAGTCCGGCCTGCACCGCCTCACCGACCGCAGCCTCGGCAAACTCCGTGCCAGCGCCGCCGAACAGGGCATCGAACCGGAGGAGTACGCGGCGACCCTGCGCTGCCTGCTCCTCCCCGCCGACCCCGAGTGCCGTACGCGCGTCTTCTTCGGTGTCGGCGGCGGCGGACTCTTCCGGCTGCGGGACGGTGAATGGCAGGACATCGAGCCCCGCGTCACCGACGTCACCGGCGAACCCGTCGTCGGCTTCGGCTCGTTGCCGGCCGAGACACCCGAGGGCGACCGCCTCACCATGGACCTCGGCATCACCACACCCCCGACCCCCTACGACCCGGCCCCCGAGCCGCCCCGCGAACCCTTCCGCTTCCGCGCCTCGGTCGCCCGGCCCGGCGACACGCTCCTGATGTGCACCGGCGGCCTCGCCGACCCCCTGCGCGGCGAACCCGAACTCGCCGCCCACCTCATCGCACGCTGGTCCGGCCCCGAGCCGCCCGGCCTCGCCGCCTTCCTCGCCGACACCCAGGTCCGGGTCAAGGGCTACGCCGACGACCGTACGGCCGCCGGAGTGTGGGAGGCGTAGCTCCGCCGTCGGAGGTGCGGCTCAGCTGTACGGCACCCACTTGCGGGCCGAGGTGTCGTACCCGTAGCTCGGCAGTCCCTCGATGCTCGTCGTGCGGAACGGGCGGCCGTGGTCGTCGATGCGGACCGTGCCGGTGCGGCCCTGGGAGGACCAGTCCAGTTCGAGGTACCAACTGCAGTCGCAGCTCTCCGTCTGGGCGTCGACCAGCAGCACCTCCGGGTCCTCGGCGGAGACGCGGTAGGGCAGCTTCATCGCCGGGATCGGGGTGCCCGTGTCGTTGCCGTCGACCGGGCGGGCGATGGGCCGGTCCTTGTCCAGGTCCACGTCGAAGTAGCGGGGCGTCAGCGCTCCGCCACACCCGTTGTCCATGGCGTACGAGGTGCCCTCGACGGGTGCCGAGCGGCCGACCACGCGCACGCGGAGCGCGTCCAGGACGACGGCCGTCGACGTCCGCCCCTGTACGGAGATCTCCACCATGGTCTGTCCCCCGTGCACGGCGTTCTGCGTCGCCGCCCAGGTCCCGGCGTCCTGCGGGACCGGAGGCGGGGGCACCTGCTCCGGGGACTTGGCGATGACGTAGTCGTGGCCGCAGCCGGCCTGCCAGACATGGGAGTTGGCGCTCCAGGTGAGCGGGAGGCCGACCGGCGGCTGCTTCTGTCCGGCTTTCTCGGAGGGCTTGGCGGCGGATTCGGTGGGCTCGGCGGAGGACTTCTTCGACGCCTTTGCCGAGGGTGATGCGGCCGTGGGGGTGGGGCTCGTCGACTTGGTCGACTTCGGGCGCCCGGTGCCCGCGTCGGTCGTACGGGTCGGATCGGCGCCCTGGACGGAGTCGCTCGCCCGCGGGCGGTCGTCGTCCGGCAGTGCGGACAGGCTGCCCAGCGTGGCGAGGAGCGCTGTCGCCACGGCCGCGGAGACCAGGAGCCGTCGGCGGCGGTACCAGGGGCGGGGGCGGTGGGGCGGCTTACCCGGTGCCGGCGCTTCGGGCGCCCCCGACGGGGAGTCGGGGGAGTTGGCCGGGGAACCGTCTGCAGAGGAGAGGGCGCTGTCCGCCGCCGGGGGACTCGCCGTCCGAGCCCGCTGCCGCGCCGCCACCGCCAGGATCCACAGCCGGTGCAGCTCCAGCCGCTCCTCCGGTGTCGCCTCGCACAGCGCGGCGAAGCGTTCCACGGGCGCGAAGTCGAGGGGCACCGCGTCACCGGCGCAGTAGCGGTGCAGCGTGGAGGTGTTCATGGTCAGACGGCGGGCCAGCTGACCGTAGCTGCGGTCGGTGCGGTCCTTCAGGCGTCTGAGTAACGCCGCGAACTCCTGGACGTCGTCGTCCTGTACTTCCGACACTGTTCCCCCGCGTCCTCCCCGTCCCGGGACGGCATCCCAGGCACTCCATATATCTGCACGTCAGAAGGGCTGGGATGGTTCCACCGTCGCCGATCGGGCGTTGACGGTTGCGCTCACCGACTGTGACGGCTGATGCTCTTGGTGTCGCACCGACCGAGCCGACAGGGCCGGCCTCGGGGCCGGACGGACCATCCGGCGTCGGTGACGACCCACTTCTGATCGTTCACGCACTCATCTCATTCACGGGGGACAACCATGCCCAAGCGCACTCGAGCCGGCGTGCTCGCCGCACTCGCCGTCGCGGGCCTCGCCGCAGGCGCCGCACTCAACGCCGCACCGGCCGGCGCCGCCACGAAGACGCCCGCACCGAAGTTCCTGTCCGCGTCCCAACTCCCGCCGCACCCCTCCTCCGCCTGGACCGCCGACAAGGTCACCGACGGCGTCCCGGAGGAGATGCAGTACTGCTTCGGCGACGCGCTGCTCGCCTACGACTCCCGCTACCGCACCTTCCGCACCGAGCTCGAGACCAGTGCCCAGCAGCTCAACGTCGTCGTCGGCGACAACGCCAAGGCCAAGGCCCTCGCCACCCGCCTCAACAAGGAGATCCGGTCCTGCGCCCTGCGCAGCGACGCCGACCCGGAGATCGAGGCCGAGTACCGCAGCTACGGCAGCCTGCCCGTCGAGGAGGGCGCCCGCGTCCACGGCGTGCACACCCGCGCCTCGTGGGGAGCGATGGACATCCACCTCCTCTCCGTCGGCCGGGACGGCGGCACCGTCACCGTCGTGCAGTGGGGGCAGATGGGCGACTTCACGAGCGCGCCGGTGAAGGCCTTCAAGAAGACGACCACGACGGCGGTCAACAAGCTCTACTGACCGACGCACGACCGCACCACCGCACCACCACAACAGCGGGGCCGCCCTCCCGGACGGGGGTCGGGCGGGCGGCCCCGCACCCGTACAGGCACAGCCGCGGCACAAGGGCGTCGAGGGCGGTTGAGGCAGTGAATTCCGGCCAGTTTCGCCGGGTGCGGGCATCGGCTCCGGCGCGTCCTCGGCGTCGAGCCCCGACAGCCCTGCGTCCGCGCCGGGTACGGCCGGATCCGCAGGGGGCGATCGGTAGTTGGGCCGATCCCCTGCGGTCCGGACGCGCCCGGGGGAGTCGGCACCGATCCGTGCGGGACTGCCCTGGTCGGCCGCCCCTCCAGGAGCGGATCGAACCGCCACGCCTCCTCTCGCCGGAAGCCCGCCCTCGGCCTGGAAGCCGGCTCCGCCGCCGGTGGCCGACACGGTTCGGTCCGCGCGCACAGTGACGTTCGGGCGGCCGGTGGGTGACGTTCCGGGTTTCATCCACCGGCACGGGCAGCCGTGACCGTGGCCGAACACCCAGTCGTCGACGATTCGACATGACTGCCGCAGGTCCCCCTGGGAAATGGTTCCCGTGAACGTGTTCGAGCCAGGAGGGGAACCGACATCGGCACGCGGGCGGGGGTCATGAAGAGGCAGGCACGAGGAGGCGGTCCCATAGCGGTAGGGGCCTCCTCGGCGGAGGCAGTCAAGGACAGGGCGGCGAGCGCCGGGGAACACGCGCAGACGCCTCAGCTCAGGCGCAGACTCGGGAGGGCGGACCTGCGGGCCGTACCGGAAGCACGCAGGGCGCTGCGCGAGCTGTTACGGCACTGGGGCAGGCCCGGACGATCGGACATAGCCGAACTCCTCACCAGCGAGCTCGTCACCAACGCGCTCGTCCACACCGACCGTGAAGCGGTCCTGACGGCAACCGTCGGACCGGGCGGACTCAGAGTGGAGGTGCGGGACTTCGTGGCCCGCAGACCCAGACTGCGCGTACCGAACGCCGACGGCGGTACGAACGGCAGAGGCCTGATCCTGGTCCAGTCCCTCGCGGACGCCTGGGGTGTGCGGTCACATGGCGTGGGGAAGGCGGTGTGGTTCGAACTCGACGCGGGCGCCGTATGACCACGGGCCCGGGGCGAGGTACGACAACGGGGAGGGGCGGGAACCGCGGAACGGGCGCTCCACAACCATGAGCTTGCGCTCCAGGGCGGCCGACACGGGGGTGGGGCGCGACCCGAGCTCGGGTCGCGCCCCTCCCCGTCGATGAGAGGCGTTCTCAGCCGAACTGCTGCTCAAGATCCTTGAGCTTGCGCTCCAGGGAGTCGAGTCGCGGCAGCGCCATTGTGTCGTCCTCCGCGGTGAGGTCGACGGCGACCGGCTCAGAACCGGTGCGTACGGGCTGCAGTGAGGGACGCGATCGTACGGGCAGTTGCTCCGGCGTGGATATGGCAGGCTCCGCGGAGACTTGGGCCGAGGCACGCTCCAGGGCCTGCGGCTCGACCTGCCGTCCGTTGCCGCGGCCGATGAAGCCGCGGTGGCCCCGGCTGATGGCCTTCAGCTGGGCCCGCTCGATGCGCTGCTGATCGCGCCGGCGCAGTCGGCTCTCGTCCTTCTGCCGCTTGTCCTCACGGACCTCGTCGACCGCCTCGTCCAGGCTGCGCACGCCCTCCAGGAGCATCAGCGACCAGGCCTTGTAGGTCTCCCGGGGAGCCCGCAGCCAGCGGACGATCCGGATCTGCGGGAGGGGCCTCGGCACCAGGCCCTGCTCGCGCAGGGCGGCCCGGCGGGTCTGCTTCAACGCCCGGTCGAACAGTACGGCCGCGGACAGGGACATGCCGGCGAAGAAATGCGGGGCGCCGTCGTGGCCGATGCCCCTGGGCGCGTGCACCCAGTTGAACCAGGCAGCGGCGGCCGCGAACGTCCACACGAGTATCCGGGAGCCGAGGGCCGCGTCACCGTGGCTGGCCTCGCGCACCGCGAGGACGGAACAGAACATCGCGGCGCCGTCCAGACCGAACGGCACGAGGTACTGCCAGCCGTTGTGGAGGCCGAGGTTCTGCTCACCGAAGCCGACCAGGCCATGGAAGGAGAGGGCGGCGGCCACGGCCGCGCAGCAGAACAGCAGCACATAGGAGGCGGTGCCGTATATGGCCTCCTTGCGCCTACGGCGCTCCTCGCTGCGCTCCCACGAGTCGTCCGCGCCTGCGTCCTTCCCCGAGGAGGCCTTCCCGCGTCGGAGCACCGCTATCGCCACCAGCAGGCCCAGGAGCAGGACGGCGCCCGGAAGCAACCAGTTCAGCGATATGTCGGTCAATCTCATCTGGGGTCCCTTGCATTGGGATAGGGCGTAACGCCCGCCATAGTGGCCCAATCCCAACGGCCCTCAGGGGGTTTCGGGGCAAGAGGCCGCCAAGGAGGTGCAAGGGGATGCCCAGGGCGACGTTCTGCTCGAACTGCCGCTTGAGGGGCGGGAGTTGAGTTCGAACAAGACTACCCGGACGGGTGGTTCCACGGAAAGTTCCTGCGCGAAGTGAGGAATTTGTGAAACGCCTGTAACCGGAACGGGTGTCCCGCTCGCGAGTGATCTTACGGCAGCCTGGGTTACGCCCGTGTCTGAGGGTGCCTCAACTGGCAGTGGCCACAAGCTTGGTGACCCGGTCCGCGTCGCAGGTGCGCGGGCAGGTGGCGCAGGTGTCCTCGGGGCGCAGCGTGTAGAACATGCAGCAGCTCGCCCGGTCCCGGGTGGGCAGCGACTCGCCGTCCGGTCCGGTGAGTTCACGGAAGGCGGCCGAGCCGACGTACGGCTGTGTCGCGCCCGGCAGCAGCAGCTCCAGTTCGCGCCGTGCCCGGTCCTGCTCGCCGTCGCCGAGCAGGTGGGCGACGTACCACAATCCCTCGACGACCTCGTCCGTCGCCATGCCCCACAGTGCGCGTCCGCGTCGGCGCATGCGCGGTCCGAAGCCGGTGAGTACGGGTTCCAGGTGCTCGGCCACGGCGGCCCGTACCTCCGCGCGCAGCGCCTCCTCGTCGGGTACGACCCTCGCGCCGGGCAGCGTCGCCGCCGGGTCGCCGGGCAGGCAGGCGAAGGAGGCGGGGCGGGCGGCCAGGCGGCCAATGGCGAGGCCGGGGGCCGTGCGGTCGTACGAGACATGCGTCACGGGGAAGCGGGGGACGCGGCGGAGCAGGAACCACGGCACGGTGATCAGCAGGCAGGCCGGCCAGGCGTACCGGTGCAGGCCGAAGCCGGCGACCACGTCGGGGCGGGCGGGCTGTCCGTAGTCGCGCAGTATCTGTGCGTCGTCCCAGGCCAGAAACGTGTCGAGGCCGGTGTGGCCCTCCGCCAGCGCGGTGGCGGTGACCCAGCCGCCGTGGCTGGGGAGCTGCTCGCCGGTGGACAGCTGAGTGATGTCGAGCCCCGGGAAGACCTCGGCGAGACGGGTGTAGGCGTCTGCGAGGGCTATGTGGGGCACGGACATAGGGGCCGCCGATCCGTGAGACTTTGAAGGTAAGGCTTACCTTACCCAAGATCGCTGCGGTTTGAACTGTCGAGTTCTGCGCCTATGGTGCTTGACGGGCGAGTAACAACCCGCCGTAATGACCCCAAGTACTGACACGTCCGGAGGAGGGCCCGTGAAGCAGGGCGCGCAGGGCTCCGCGGCAACGGGGATTCCACAGGTCTCGGAGGAGGGCGTGCCGCGGGTGCCGCGGGTGCCGCCGCAGGGCCGGGCTGCGGACGTGGGCGTGGACATGGGCCTGGACGGCGTGAACCGGGCGCGGGGTGCCGGTACCGGTACCGGTGTCTCGGCGCCGACGGCTCGGGGTGAGCACACCCACAGTGAGCAGCCCATTCCGCGGCCGCGTCCGGTCGTCCAGCGGGCCTCGGTGCGGGGGCAGATCCTCGACGCCCTGCGTACCGCACTCGTCTCCGGCGAGCTGATTCCCGGCGCGGTCTACTCGGCCCCCGCACTGGGCGACCGCTTCGGTGTCTCCGCCACGCCGGTGCGCGAGGCCATGCAGCAGCTCGCGCTGGAGGGTGCCGTCGAGGTCGTCCCCAACCGGGGGTTCCGGGTGGTCGAACGCGGTGCCCGGGAGCTGGCCGAGCTGGCCGAGGTCCGTGCGCTGATCGAGGTGCCGGTGATGCTTCGGCTCGCCCGCGCCGTGTCCGCCGAACGCTGGGCGGAACTACGCCCGTTGGCGGAGGCGACGGTCCGGGCGGCATCGACCGGCTGCCGCGCGACGTACGCGGAATCCGACCGCACCTTCCACCGCGCCGTGCTCTCCCTCTGCGGCAACGAACAGCTCGTCCAGATCGCCGACGACCTCCACCGCCGCGCCCAGTGGCCCCTGGTGAGTGCCGTCCGCCCATCCGGCCGGGGCCACGCCGACCTCATCGCCGACGCGGCGGAACACACGGCGCTGCTGGACGCGTTGATCGCCGGGGATCTGGATGTGGTGCGGTCGCTGGTGGGGGAGCACTTCGCGGGCGCGCGCTGAGGGTGCGCGTAGCGCCAACGGTCGGTGGGTGGGTCGGGGCCGTGCCGGGGGGTGTCCGTCCTCGGACCGGCGGTCGCCTTAGGTCAAGAGGTGCTGCGTGTTGACGCCGGCCACTGCGGGCGGACACCCCCCGGCGGGAAGGGGACGTGCCGGGGGCGACTGCGGGCCCACGGGGCTTCGCTTCTCGACGCCGGTCCAGGCATTCCAGCCCGTCCGGCGTTTGAGGACGAGGCCCGTTCAGGGCCG
>NZ_RQJW01000005.1 GCF_004028635.1 Streptomyces cyaneus
CGTTGATTTTTGGCACGCTGTTGAGTTCTCAAGGAACGGACGCTTCCTTTGTACTCACCCTCTCGGGCTTTCCTCCGGGCGCTTCCCTTCGGTCTTGCGTTTCCGACTCTATCAGATCCTTTTCCGACCCGATTTCCTCGGCGCTTTCCAGGTTCCCGCTCTCGCGTTTCCCTTTCCGGCGGTTCCGACTTTATCAGAAGTTCCGGGCCGGACTGGCCGGCCACTCATTTCCGAAATCATCGGGAGGGGCTTCTTCGGGAATCGATGTTCCACTGAAGCAGACAGACACTCACTCTGCCGGGGCGGGCTCTACGTCCACTTCCAGGCAACTGTTCGAATCTACCTCCCCACGCGCTCCGTGTCAACGGTTCTTGTGGGGCGAAGAGGAGACTAGCAGCTCAGCAGGGGTGTTCGCACATCAGGCGGCCGTCGGCACGGCGGCGCTTCGCTCGGCTGCCTCAACATCGCCTGTCTCACCGGCGCGGGCGGCACGTCCACCGAGGACATAGACGTATGCGAGGAAAGCCAGCTCAGCGGCGACGCCGATGGTGATGCGGGCCCACGTGGGCAGGCCCGACGGGGTGACGAAGCCTTCGATCGCGCCGGAGACGAAGAGGACCAGTGCGAGGCCTATCGCCATGCCGATTGCGGCTCGGCCTTCCTCGGCGAGGGCAGAGCGTCGGGTGCGAGGGCCCGGGTCGATGAGGGTCCAACCGAGGCGTAGGCCTGTGCCGGCGGCGACGAAGACCGCGGTCAGTTCGAGGAGGCCGTGCGGCAGGACGAGGCCGAGGAAGGTGTCCAGGCGTCCTGCCGAGGACATGAGACCGAAGCCGACACCGAGGTTGAGCATGTTCTGGAAGAGGATCCAGAGCACCGGGAGGCCGAGGAAGACGCCGAGGATCAGGCACAGGGCGGCGGCCCAGGCGTTGTTCGTCCAGACCTGGGCCGCGAAGGAGGCCGCCGGGTGGCTTGAGTAGTACGTCTCGTACTGGCCGCCGGGGCGGGTGAGCTCGCGCAGTTCCCTGGGGGCCGCGATGGTGGCCTGTACCTCGGGGTGCGTGCCTATCCACCAGCCCAGGAGAGCTGCGACAAGGGTGGAGAGGAGCGCCGTAGGTATCCACCAGTGGCGCGATCGGTAGACCGCGGCTGGGAAGCCGTGGGTAAGGAAGCGGGTGACATCGCGCCAGGAGGCACGTCGCGTGCCTGTCACGGCGCTACGCGCGCGTGCCACCAGTTGGCTGAGCCGGCCCGTCAACTGCGGATCTGGGGCGCTGGACTGGATCAGGGAAAGGTGGGTGGCTGTGCGCTGATAGAGGGCGACGAGTTCGTCGGCCTCGGCGCCGGTGAGACGGCGCTGGCGCCCGAGCAGAGCATCGAGGCGGTCCCACTCTGCGCGGTGGGCGGTGACGAAGACGTCGAGGTCCATCTGCTTTCCTGCTCCTCGGCTGTTCGTCGGCGACTCGTCGTAGGTGTCAGCTTGTCGTACTGCGACGCAATGCGCCCTCAGCTTGGCAGACTGGCCATTCCAGGGGCAGGGCAGGGGAAGGACGGACCGCGTGAGTGAGCTGGTGACGGGCGAGGCGGTGGCGCTGGAGTTGCGCCCTGCGAAGCTGCCCAGCAGGGCGCTGGCCGTGCTGCTCGATCTGGCCGTTGCCGTGATCGCCTACATCGTCGTGACCATTGGTGTGGTGGCTGCCACCGCTTCTCTGGACGAGGCGGCGCAGACCGCGCTGTCGATCGCGACGTTCGTTCTGCTGCTGGTCGGCGGGCCGATCGCGGTGGAGACGCTCAGCCACGGGCGCTCTCTCGGGAAGTTGGCGTGCGGGCTGCGAGTGGTGCGTGATGACGGCGGACCGATCCGCTTCCGGCACGCTCTGGTGCGTGGCCTCATAGGTGTGATCGAGATTTTGATGACGCTCGGCGTCGTCGCCGTCATCGCTTCTCTGGTGTCCGCGCGCGGGCGTCGGCTCGGTGACGTGTTCGCCGGGACTCTCGTCGTACGAGAACGAGTGCCTCTCGCGCGGACGGGCTTCGTTCCCCCGCCTCCGCCGTGGTTGGCCGGACGGTTCTCGGGGCTCGACCTGTCGGCGGTTCCGGATGGGCTGTGGCTGGCCATTCGCCAATACCTGACGCGGATGCAGCAACTCGACCCACAGGTCGGATGGAGCATGGCGGAGCGGCTCGCGACGGACCTGGCGGCGCGCACGGGCGCTTCGGCGCCGCAGGGTGTGCCGCCGGCGGCGTATCTCGCGGCGGTTCTGCAGGAACGGCAAGCGCGGGAGGCGCGGCGCGCGTTCGGGAATGGGCCGACTTCGGGTGGTGCCTCTGTTGGCGCCGGTGGTACCGGCGCGACAGGTGGTGCGAGCCCTGGGGGTGGTGCGCCGGGCGCGTACGGCCCGCCGGCTATGTCGCCTGTCGCTGCTCCGTCTCAGCCTGGCGCCTACGGCGTAGGGGCGGCTTCGCTCGGCGCTCAGTCCTCCGTTCAGGCCGAAGGAGATCGTTCCCCTGTACCGCAGGACGCCGAGCAGCAGGCTCCGGCGTCGCAGGAGACCCCATCGGCCGACCGGCCCACCACCGGGTTCGTCCCACCGGCGTAGCGCCGCAACGGCCAGGCGCGGGGCGTCGGGACGGGCCGCCAGTTCCGCGAGTCGGGCCAGCCGAGCGCGGGAAGCTGCCGCGTGCCTTGGCTCACTCCTCGCGTCGGCCAACTGCCTGCCCCGCCCGGACTTCCGATCTGCCCGGCGTCGGTCAAGCGAACGTCGACGGCGGCGAGTCCAGGTCCTCCAGTTCGATGCCGGGTGCCGCGAGGACCACGTCGCCCGCGATGTGTACGGCGTGCTGCTCGCCCGTGTCCAGGGCTGTGACCTGGTATTCGTCCACGGTCAGGGGGGCGTTGTCAGTGGCGTGTGTTTCTCTGTTCACCAAGGCCCAGGACTGGTCCACGGTGCGCGGGGCGAGGACCGGATCCGTGAGGGCCACGAGGCGGACGCGGGTTGCTGAGGTGGAAGGGGTGAGGCGCAGGAGACGAGTGGTGGCGATGAGGAACGCGGGGGACATCCCGGTGAAGGCATGGGCGCGCACATTGCCTTCCGTGGCGTGAGCCCCGGTGGGGTCGGTTCGGACCCAGGTGACGCCGTCGAGGGCGGCACCGCGTACCTGCCAGCCGCCGGCGTGGAGTTCGAGACGGATGGGGCGGCCGAGTTCGTCGAGGGTGAGGTCGACGGAGCCGCTGTGGTCGCCCGCAGGGGTGGTCAGCTGGGAGACGTAGCGCCAGCCGGAAGGGCCGGGGGCGCAGTGGAAGTGTTCTTCTGCGAGGGGGGTGTGATCGTGCGGATCATGGAGCGAATATCGGCCGCGGGGCATCGGGGTCCTGGGGCTTGACGGGCTGGTTCGGCCGCATGGGCCAGGGAGGCCATGCGGGCCAAAGGGGCAGGCCCCCGGCACGGGGGTGCGGGGGCCTGCCTCTGAGGATCTGCTGCTGAGGGGCGTGTCAGTGCACGGACACGCTGCCGGAGAGCTGCCGTGCCGACCCACGCTCGCCGGGAGCTACCTCGCGAAATCCATCGCCCGGAAGCCCGGCTCACGCCGGCTCGGTTCAGCAGCAACTCGGCTCGGCAGCGGCTCGGCTCAGTACCGGTAGTGGTCCGGCTTGTACGGGCCCTCGACCTCGACGCCGATGTACGCGGCCTGCTCGGGGCGGAGGGTCGTCAGCTTCACGCCGAGTGCGTCCAGGTGGAGGCGGGCGACCTTCTCGTCCAGGTGCTTGGGCAGCGTGTACACACCGGTCGGGTAGGCGTCCGGCTTGGTGAACAGCTCGATCTGGGCCAGCGTCTGGTCCGCGAAGGAGTTGGACATCACGAAGGACGGGTGACCGGTGGCGTTGCCCAGGTTCAGCAGGCGGCCCTCGGACAGGACGATGAGGACCTTGCCGTCGGGGAAGGTCCAGGTGTGGACCTGCGGCTTGACCTCGTCCTTGACGATGCCCGGGACCTTGGCGAGGCCGGCCATGTCGATCTCGTTGTCGAAGTGGCCGATGTTGCCGACGATCGCCTGGTGCTTCATCTTGGCCATGTCCGAGGCCATGATGATGTCCTTGTTGCCGGTCGTGGTGATGAAGATGTCGGCCTTGTCGATGACCTCGTCGAGGGTCGTGACCTGGTAGCCGTCCATCGCCGCCTGCAGGGCGCAGATCGGGTCGATCTCGGTGATGATCACGCGGGCGCCCTGTCCGCGCAGGGACTCCGCGCAGCCCTTGCCCACGTCGCCGTAGCCGCAGACGACCGCGGTCTTGCCGCCGATCAGTACGTCGGTGGCGCGGTTGATGCCGTCGATCAGGGAGTGGCGGCAGCCGTACTTGTTGTCGAACTTCGACTTGGTGACGGCGTCATTGACGTTGATCGCCGGGAAAAGGAGGATGCCGTCGCGCTGCATCTCGTACAGGCGGTGGACGCCGGTCGTGGTCTCCTCGGTCACGCCGCGGATCTCGGAGGACAGCTGGGTCCACTTCTGCGAGCCATCCGTGATGGTGCGGTGCAGGAGTTCGAGGATGACGCGGTGCTCGTCGGACTCGGCCGTGTCGACGTCCGGGACCTTGCCGTCCTTCTCGTACTCCACGCCCTTGTGGACGAGGAGGGTGGCGTCACCGCCGTCGTCCAGGATCATGTTCGGGCCGCCGGTGGGGGTGTTCGGCCAGGTCAGGGCCTGCTCCGTGCACCACCAGTACTCCTCCAGGGTCTCGCCCTTCCAGGCGAAGACCGGGATGCCCTGGGGGTTGTCGGGCGTGCCGTTCGGGCCGACGGCGATCGCGGCGGCGGCGTGGTCCTGGGTGGAGAAGATGTTGCAGGACGCCCAGCGGACCTCGGCGCCCAGGGCGACCAGGGTCTCGATGAGGACGGCGGTCTGCACGGTCATGTGCAGGGAGCCGGTGACGCGGGCGCCGGCCAGCGGCTGCGCCTCGGCGTACTCCTTGCGGATCGCCATCAGGCCGGGCATCTCGTGCTCGGCGAGGGTGATCTCCTTGCGGCCGAACTCGGCCAGGGAGAGGTCGGCGACCTTGAAGTCCTGTCGGTTCTCGACAGTCGTCATTACGAGCTGCTCCTCGGGGTTGGGTCGAGGGTGGGTACGGCTGGTCTGCGCGGCGGCGGACACAGGGGTGCCCGAAGAGGACACAGGCATGCCCGCGTACGCGCAGCGCAGTCCGTCGGAGGCCCTCTCTCCCTCGGTCGGTCCGTGTCAGGACCGCCCGACCGCCATCAGCAGCGACGTCTGGCTCTGACCCAAGCTACACCGGGAGCCCCGGCGGCCCCCAGTCCGCCTCCGAAGAGATCAGGCCATGAAGGGGGCCGTGCAGGGGGAGTACGAGGGGGCTTCACGGGTCGGCGGGAGGTCCAGGTGGAGGTCGGGTGCGGGAGCGATAACAGGACACCAACGAACCGCGAACAGGAGGCGGCAGACCGGGACGATGCGGGACCTTCGCGCCTTTGAGCCTGCGGTGAGGTGGTGCAGGATGCCAGGGAATCGGAACATCTGATCGATCTTGCGGGATGTCTGGGACGGCGTTTCCGCATGACAAAGGCGTTAGGAGATCGACGTGACAAGTCCGGCCGGCCCTCCCCCCACGGGCAGCGGCGGTGGCGAGCGGAAGCGGTTGAAGCTGCTCGCGGTGACCGCGTGCCCGACCGGCATCGCTCACACGTACATGGCGGCTGAGAAGCTCGCGCAGGCCGCCGAGAGCCGCGGTATCGAGATGAAGGTGGAGACACAGGGATCCATCGGGGCCGAAAACGTCCTCGATGACAACGATGTCAAAACCGCGGACGGCGTCATCGTCGCCGCGGACAAGGACGTGGACCTGAGCCGTTTTGCGGGCAAGCGGGTCCTCAGTGTCGGGGTGGCCGAGGGCATTCACCATCCTGAGCGGCTGATCGAGCGGGTGCTGTCGGCGCCCGTGCACGAGGCGGGGGCCGGACCTGCGGCTTCGGTGGCCGGCGGTGGCGGCAGTAGCGGTGGCCGCGGCAAGGAGCGGAGCGTCGGGTACAAGGCGCTGATGAACGGGGTCAGTTACATGATCCCGTTCGTCGTGGTCGGCGGGCTGCTGATCGCGATCTCGCTCTCGCTGGGCGGGCACACGGACCCGTCGGGCGGTCTGGTCATCCCGAAGGGCTCCTTCTGGATGGACATCAACAACATCGGCGTCATCGGCTTCACGCTGATGGTGCCGATCCTGTCCGGCTACATCGCGTATGCCATCGGGGATCGGCCCGCGCTCGTGCCGGGCATGATCGGTGGCTGGATCGCCAACACGGGTTCGCTGTACGACTCCAAGGCGGGCGCGGGCTTCATCGGGGCGATCGTGACCGGGTTCCTCGCCGGGTATCTGGTGCTGTGGATCAAGAAGGTCAAGGTCCCGAAGTTCGTGCAGCCGATCATGCCGATCATCGTGATCCCGATCGTGGCGACGACGGCGCTCGGGCTGTTCTTCATCTACGTCATCGGGAAGCCGATCTCCTGGGTGTTCGAGCACCTGACCAGCTGGCTCAGCGGGATGACCGGCACGAGTGCGATCCTGCTCGGTGCGATTCTCGGGCTGATGATCGCGTTCGACATGGGCGGGCCGGTCAACAAGACGGCGTTCCTGTTCGGCGCCGGGCTCATCGCGACCGGCAACCAGACGGTCATGGGCATGTGTGCCGCCGCGATCCCGGTCATGCCGCTCGGCCAGGGCCTGGCCACGTTGATACGCAGGCGGCTGTACACCGAGCAGGAGCGGGAGACCGGGCTCGCCTCGCTGTTCATGGGCTGCTTCGGCATCTCCGAGGGCGCGATCCCGTTCGCCGCGGCACGACCCGCGCAGGTCATCCCCGCCAACATGATCGGCGGCGCGGTCGCCGGTGCGATCGCCGGGGTCGCCGGGGTCGAGGACGCTGTGCCGCACGGCGGGCCGATCGTGGCCGTGCTGGGCGCGGTGAGCGGCGTGCCGATGTTCTTCGTGGCCGTGGTGATCGGCTCGGTCCTCACTGCGCTGACGACGGTGGCGCTGATCGACCTGAGTGAGCGCAGGCTGCGTGGGGAGGCGGTCGTCGGTAGGGGCACGGGTGCGGCTACGGACACAGGTACGGGTACGGGCACAGGTGCGGGCACGGCAGGTCTCGAGCCCGCGCTGGTCGGGGCCGGCGTCGGGGTGCCGGGTGCTGGTGCCGTCGCAGAGCGGGGTGCCGTGCGTACGAAGACCGCTACGGCTGCGGAGGGCGCCACGGCCGAGGTTCTCTCCGGCTATCTCACCGAGCAGACCGTGAAGGTCGAACTCGACGCGGAGGACAAGGAGTCCGCGATCCGGGAGATGGCCGCGCTGCTGGCGCGTACCGGCCGGGTCGCGGACGTGGACGAGTTGGTGGCGACCGCGCTCCGGCGGGAGGCGCAGGGGACGACCGGGCTCGGGGAGGAGATCGCGATTCCGCATGCCAAGACGGATGCGGTGACCGCGCCGGTCGTCGGTTTCGCGCGGTCCGCCGAGGGCGTGGAGTGGGGCTCGCTGGACGGTACGAAGGCGAGGCTGGTGTTCATGATCGCCGTACCGGAAGCGGCCGCGGGTGACGAGCATCTGCGGATTCTGGCGCTGCTGTCGCGGAAGTTGACGGATGCGGGGTTCCGGGAGCGGTTGCTGGGCGCGCCGGACGATTCGGCCGTGCTCGGGGTGCTGGGCGAAGTCGGGTAGCCGCGTGGCCGGGTCCGCGCCCGCCCGTGGTCGGTCCGCGCCTGTGGTCGGCGCGGGCCCCGTGGTCGGGCGCGGGCCCCGTGGTCGGGTGTCGGCCCGCACAGTCTGTGCACAGGCGTCCGCTACCCTCAGCGCCCGCGGATGGGCCGCGTGGAGGGGAACGTGATGTCGGGCAAAGGGCGGGGACTGGGGATCGCAGCCGTCGTGGTGGGGCTGGTGGGGCTGCTGTTGGGGCTGGGCGCTCTCGGCTACGCGCGGCACGCCTTCGGTGGCTCCGTCGTGTCGAGCACGAGCATGACGCCGACGTACGGGCCGGGCGACCGGCTCGTCTACGAGCGGATCGACGGAAGTGAGGTGCAGCGCGGGGATGTCGTGGTGCTCTCGGCGCCGGACCGGTACGGCTTCGACGCGCTGGTGATAGAGCGGGTCATCGGCGTGGGCGGCGACCGTGTGGCGTGCTGCACGGGAGCGGAGGCGGACGACCGTGTCACCGTGAACGGGAAACCGCTCGAGGAGCCGTATGTGAAGGGCGGGGACGCCCATGGCGGCTACCCCATGTCCTACGACGTGCGGGTCCCCGAGGGCCGGCTGTTCCTGATGGGCGACCACCGCGCGAATTCCCGTGACTCGCGGGCCTTCCTCGACGACCACGGCGGGACACTTCCGGAGTCCGCGATCCGAGGGCGCGTGATCGACGACTACACCATGCCGGCGCTACTGGGGACGGCGATGATGCTCGGGGTGTTGTTGGTGCTGGTCGGGATCGGTCTGGGGATCGCCGCAATGGTCGTACGGCGGAAGGCGCGGGCCATGATGCCGCCCCCACCGCCGTGGGCTGTGCAGGTCTGAGGACGCGGTCCCGGGCGAAGAGCAGAAGACCAAGGGGCCTGCCGGAATTCCGGCGGGCCCCTTCGGCATGGGTGGGCCGTCAGTGTCCGGCGCCGTGCGGTGCCGGTCCCCCGGGCGTCGCGTCGCGGTCGGGGCCCTTGGCCGCCTCGGTCTCGCTGTAGATGTCGGGCTCGAGGTAGATCACGCGGGCGATCGGGACGGCGTCGCGGATGCGGGCCTCGGCGGCGTTGATGGCGGAGGCGACCTCGGTGGCCGTGTCCTCGTGCTGGACGGCGATCTTGGCGGCGACCAGGAGCTCCTCGGGG
The DNA here is from genome assembly GCF_004028635.1 of Streptomyces cyaneus. Classification (GTDB taxonomy): domain Bacteria; phylum Actinomycetota; class Actinomycetes; order Streptomycetales; family Streptomycetaceae; genus Streptomyces; species Streptomyces cyaneus. Next base: position 8,869 of record NZ_RQJW01000005.1, read on the forward strand.
CCGAGGTGGAGCGTGCGCATGTGGATGATGCGGGTGACCGTGTCGCCGTCGACGATGGCGGCCTCGATCTTCTGGACGTCCTCGACGCCCGCGGCCTCACCGAGCAGCAGCGACTTGGTCTCGACGGCCAGGACGATGGCGATCAGGACGAGCAGGATGCCGATGCAGATGGTGCCGATGCCGTCCCAGACGCCGTCGCCGGTGATCAGGGCCAGGCCGACGCCGCCGAGGGCGAGGACCAGACCGACCAGTGCGCCGAGGTCCTCCAGGAGGACGACGGGCAGCTCGGGGGCCTTGGCGTGGCGGACGAACTCCTTCCAGGACTTCGTTCCGCGCAGGGAGTTGGACTCCTTGATGGCCGTGCGGAAGGAGAAGGTCTCGGCGATGATCGCGAAGACGAGGACGCCGACCGGCCAGTACCAGTGCTCGATCTCGTGCGGGTGCTTGATCTTCTCGTAGCCCTCGTAGAGGGCGAACATGCCGCCGACCGAGAACAGGATGATCGAGACGAGGAAGGCGTAGATGTAGCGCTCGCGGCCGTAGCCGAAGGGGTGCTGCGGGGTCGCCTCGCGCTGGGCCTTCTTGCCGCCCACCAGCAGCAGGGCCTGGTTGCCGGAGTCGGCGAGCGAGTGCACGCCCTCGGCGAGCATCGACGACGAGCCGCTGAACGCGAACGCCACGAATTTCGATGCCGCGATCGCGAGATTGGCGGCGAGTGCCGCCACGATCGCCTTGGTACCGCCTGACGCGCTCATGTGTCGCGTTGTCCCTTCGCTTTCGTAGCCTTCGCGGCTGTCGTAGCCTTCACGGCCGTCGTAGCCATCACGGCCTTCGTACGTACGCAGTCCAGGCGTCGCCGACGGAAGCGTGCGGCCCCCGAGCGGCTTTGCCCGTCCTTTGCCGGTGGGCCATTGTTGCAGCCCGGTCCGACAACGGTGCGCCGGGTCGTCGGACGGCTCTCGGTCAGGCCACGACCGTGGCGCGGAAGACCGTACCGGCCCCGGACACTTCGGCCTTTTCGCCCGCCGGTACGAAGACGGACTGACCGGGGGTCAGCTCGTGTTCTCCCGCGCGGACCGAACCCGCCGTGCAGAGCAGGATCTGCGGGGTCGCGCGCGTGAGGTCGTGCGCGGTGGTGCCCTCCGGGAGGACGTAGCGGGACAGCCGGAACTCTTCGATCGGGGTCTCGTAGACCTCCTCGCCGTCCGGGGCAGCTTCCGGGCGCAGCACGCCGGGGTCGGCGGCCTCGAAGCGGACGATGCGCAGGAGTTCGGGGACGTCGACGTGCTTGGGGGTCAGGCCGCAGCGCAGGACGTTGTCGGAGTTGGCCATGATCTCTACGCCGAGGCCGTTGAGGTAGGCGTGCGGGATGCCGGCGCCGAGGAACAGGGCCTCGCCGGGCTGGAGGCGTACGGAGTTGAGGAGCATCGCGGCGATGACGCCGGGGTCGCCGGGGTAGTGGTGGGCGATGTCGGCGTACGGGGCGTAGTCGCCACCGAGGCGGGAGCAGGCGGCCGCGGCCTCGGCGACGGTGTGGGCCATCTCGTCCGGGTCGGCGGTGAGGACGGCGGTGAGGACCTCACGCAGCGCCGCGTCCTCGGGATGCGCGTGCAGCAGGTCGACGTACGGCTTGAGGGAGTCGACGCCGAGGCCGTCGAGCAGGTCGGCGGCCTGGAGCGGGGCGCGGAAGCCGCACAGGCCGTCGAACTCGGTGAGCGCGCAGATCAGTTCGGGCTTGTGGTTGGCGTCCTTGTAGTTGCGGTGGCCGGCGTCCACGGGGATGTTGCGGCGCTCCTCGTCCTCGTAACCCCCCTTCGCCTGCGCCAGGTTGGGGTGCACCTGGAGGGAGAGCGGAGCGCCGGCGGCGAGGATCTTGAGGAGGAAGGGCAGGCGGGGGCCGAACTTCGCCACCGCCGTGGCGCCCAGCTCCCGCTCCGGGTCGGCCTCGATGACCTCGACGAGCGTCCCGCGCTCGGTGCGCGAGGGTGCGCCCGGGTGCGCGCCCATCCACATCTCCGCCTGCGGTTCGCCGGTCGGCTCGACGCCGAGGAGCTTCGGGATCGCGGTGGTAGAACCCCAGGCGTAGGGGCGGATGGTGTTGTCGAGGCGGTCCATGCGGTTTTCTGCCTGCTCTCTGTGCGTGACGCCGGGTCGTTTCGGGTCTCATCGGTAGGACGCGGGTTCGCCTTGTGTACGACTAGTGGTTCCTTGCGCGTACGGCGGTCAGGGCGTCCTGAGACAGATCAGGCTCCCGAGGCGAGCGCCAGGTAAACGGCGGCGAAATCCGTGATGGCGATCAGTTCCGCGAGGGTCTCGAGTTCGCCGCCGGGCTCCGGCTCCAGTTCGCTGATCGGCGTGTCATGGCTGAGGGCCAGGTCCCGGGCGGCGGGCGCGGCGGTGAGGCCGCCGAGCGGGCGGTCGCGCAGCAGCACCACGCGCGCGTGCAGAGCCGGTGCCTCCTCCACGCGGTCGCGGAAGAAGTCGTCGGGGTCGGCGCTCCCCGCGAGCGTGCCGGCGAGCAGGGCGTTGTGCGAGGCGAGTGCCTCGGGCAGCTCCGCGACGAGCGCGGGATGCCCGGAGAGCTCGGCGAGCGCGGCGGCGAAACGGCGGCCGGCCGGGCCGGCGGAGACTCCCTCGGTCCAGATCAACGGGAGCGTGTCGGCGAGTTCGGCGGCCAGCGTCTTGGCGGGGTTGCTGTAGGTCGCGATGGCGGGGCCGCAGCGCTCGGCGATGTGGTCGAGGCGGTCGGCGACCTTCTCGAGAGCCTCGGGCGGGGCGGTGATCATGCCGGTGCGGTCGAGGAGCGCCAGGAGCGGGGTGAGCAGCGCCCACAGGACGCCGGGGGCGGAGGCCGCGAAGGGTTCGACCGGCTCGTACGGGGCGGTTGCCATCGGCACGAACAGGCCGTGGTTGTTGTGCACCGCTTCGGTGAGCGGGGAGCCGGCCGGGGCCACGGCGACGACCGTGCAGCCGCGGCGGTAGGCCTGCTCGGCGAGCAGGGACAGGCCCGGCTCGGATCCGTCGGGGGTGGTGATCAGCAGCAGGTCCACGGAGCCGGCCCAGCCGGGCAGCTCCCATCGCAGGGCGCCCGCGGCGGGGGCGACACCGGCCGGGGCCAGTCGGGTGACGGGGCTGGTGACGCCGGCGAGCGTGCCGAGCAGGTCGGCGACGCAGATGGCGGCTGCGCCGGGGCCCGCGATGAGGATGGCGCGGGGACGGCCGTCGGGTTTGAGGTCGTGGACGCCGGCCTCGGCGGCGTGCCGGGCGGCGGTGCGGACGCGGGCGCCGGCTTCGGCCGCGCCGCGCAGCAGGGCACGGCGGTCGGCCTCTGCGAGGGCCTCCGGCGTGTCCAGCAGCGATTCGTCGAGCATGGGCGGCAGCCTCCGATCGCCGGGTCGTCTGGGGCTTTGTCCTGCGGGGGTACTTCTGCGGGGGTACTTGGTACTTCCTGCGGCCGTGTTTCCTGCGCGGTTGTGTTCGCCGGGGGCTTTGCTCGGGCGCGGGGTGTCCGCGGGGTGTCTTTGTTTGTCTTGGCGCGGGCGGGGGGTCTTTATGCGGGCGCCGTGTGTTTTTGTGCCGGTGCGCGGTGCCCCGGTGCCTGGTGCTCGTTGTCTGCTGTCCGTTGCCGGTCGCTGGTGGCGGGGGGGGGGCGGCGGGTGCCGGTGGGCGGGTTTCTCTGTGCCGGTGGTGTGCGGTCCGGTTGCGGGTAGCTGTAGGTCCGTACGCCGGGCGGCGGTGGCTCATGCCGGTGGTCGGTTATCCGTACGTCGGTGGTCGTCTTGGTCTTGGACGGTGACCGGGCGTCTTGGGGCCGGTGGCCGTGCCGTCGCCTTACGCGGGGCGGCGGGCCTCGTCGACGAGCAGAACGGGGATGCCGTCGCGGACGGGGTACGCCAAGCCGCAGTCCTGGCCGGTGCAGATCAGCTCGGTGTCCTGCTCCTTCAGGGGGGCGTGGCAGGCCGGGCAGGCGAGGATCTCCAGGAGGCCGGCTTCCAGCGGCATGAGGGGTCCCTTCTGGGGTGGGTGTGTGCGGTACGTGCGGGTGTGCGGATGTGCCTGGTCAGCGTACCGCCGGTGGGGGCGGGGTGCCGGGGTTGGGCGGGGAGAGGTGGGCGGGGGCGGTGGGGGGGTGGGGCGTGGGGGTACGCGTCGGGATGTTCTCGCCCCCGCCGCCCCTACCCGTCCCGTCCTCCAGGGGCTGCCGCCCCTTCGACCCCGCCGTCCTGGGGGCTGCCGCCCCCAGACCCCCGCTTCGGCCCTGAAGGGGCCTCGTCCTCAAACGCCGGACGGGCTGGAGTGCCTGGGCCGGCGTTGAGAAGCGAAGCCCCCAGCGGGTGGGTGGGGGTTCGGGATGGCAATGGCCTCGTCCTCGAACGCCGGACGGGCTGGATGATGCTGGCCAGCGCTGGGAAGTTGCTGTCAGCGCCGCGAGGCAGAGCCCCCAGCCGGGTGGGTGGGGGCTGGGGATGATGCGTCTCGTCCTCGAACGGCGGACGGGCCGAGGCATGCGGGCCGGCGTGTGAGGAGCGAAGCCCTCAGCCCTCAGCCCTCAGCCCTCAGCCCCTGATGATCGCCAGCGCCGCGTCCCGTACCTTCGCCATCGTCGCCTCGTCCCTTGCCTCCGCGTTCAGGCGCAGTAGGGGTTCCGTGTTGGACGGGCGGACGTTGAACCACCAGTCGGCGGCCGTCACCGTCAGGCCGTCGAGTTCGTCCAGTTCTACGTCCTCTTGGCCCTCGTAGGCAGCTTTGATGGCTGCCAGGCGGCCCGTCTGGTCGGCGACCGTGGAGTTGATCTCGCCGGAGCCGGTGTAGCGGTCGTACTGGGCTACCAGGCCGGAGAGGGGGCCGTCCTGGCCGCCCAGGGCCGCAAGGACGTGGAGGGCGGCCAGCATGCCCGTGTCGGCGTTCCAGAAGTCCTTGAAGTAGTAGTGGGCGGAGTGCTCGCCGCCGAAGATGGCGCCGGTCTTTGCCATCTCGGCCTTGATGAAGGAGTGGCCGACGCGGGTGCGGACCGGGGTCCCGCCGTTCTCCCTCACCACCTCGGGGACCGACCAGGACGTGATCAGGTTGTGGATGATCGTGCCCTTGCCGCCGTGCTTGGCGAGCTCGCGCGAGGCCACCAGGGCCGTGACGGCGGAGGGGGAGACCGGGGCGCCGTGCTCGTCGACGACGAAGCAGCGGTCGGCGTCGCCGTCGAAGGCGATGCCGAGGTCGGCGGACTCTTCGCGGACTCGCTTCTGGAGGTCGACGATGTTCGCCGGGTCCAGCGGGTTCGCCTCGTGGTTCGGGAACGTGCCGTCCAGCTCGAAGTACATCGGGACGAGGGTGAGGGGCAGGCCCTCGAAGACCGTGGGGACCGTGTGGCCACCCATGCCGTTGCCCGCGTCGACGACGACCTTCAGGGGGCGGATGGAGGTCAGGTCGACGAGGGAGCGGAGGTGGGCCGCGTAGTCCTCCAACGTGTCCCGCTGCGTGATCGTGCCGGTCTGCGCGGCCGGTGCCGGGGCGCCCGAGTCGGTCCAGCCCTCGACCAGTTCGCGGATCTCGGCGAGGCCGGTGTCCTGGCCGACCGGGGCCGCGCCCGCGCGGCACATCTTGATGCCGTTGTACTGGGCCGGGTTGTGCGAGGCCGTGAACATCGCGCCCGGCAGGTTCAGCGCGCCCGAGGCGTAGTACAGCTGGTCGGTGGAGCACAGGCCGATCTCGGTGACGTCGACCCCCTGGGCCGCCGCTCCGCGTGCGAAGGCACGGGACAGGCCGGGGGACGAGGGCCGCATGTCGTGCCCGATCACGATCGCGCTCGCGCCGGTCACCTGGACGAAGGCGGCCCCGAAGAGCTCGGCCAGCGGCTCGTCCCACTGGTCCGGGACGACCCCGCGGACGTCGTACGCCTTCACGAGCTGTGACAGATCAGCAGCCACGGCCAACCCTCCTGAAAGTCCTGTCGGTCACCCCAAACTACCCGCCCTCACTGACAGTGCGCTGTGTGCCCACCGAGTGGACTCCGAGCCGTAACCTCAGGTCAGCGCCGACGTCAGGGCAGCATCCAGCCCAGCACCGGTGAACTCTGTCCGACCACGATCAGACACATCACCAGCAGCAGGCCCACACTCCACGGCAGTACCCGCCGCAGCAAGTCCCCCTCCCGGCCCGCGAGGCCTACGGCCGCGCACGCGATGGTGAGGTTCTGCGGCGAGATCATCTTGCCGAGCACACCACCTGAACTGTTGGCGGCCGCCAGGAGTTCCGGCGACAACCCCGACTCCCGGGCCGCCGTCACCTGCAACGCGCCGAACAGCGCGTTGGCCGAGGTGTCCGACCCGGACACGGCGACTCCGAACCAGCCCAGAACCGGCGACAGGAAGGCGAGTCCGGCGCCGGCCGCCGCCACGAAGTAGCCGATGGTGGCGGCCTGTCCGGAGAGGTTCATGACGTACGCGAGTGCCAGTACGGACGTCACGGTCAGGATGGCGAACCTCAACTCGTGCACGGTCGCGGCCCACTCCTTGACCGCCACGCGCGCGTGCACGCCGAGGACGACCGCCGTGCACACCCCGGCGAGCAGCACGAGCGTGCCGCCGGTGGACACGATCGGCCAGCTGAAGACATTGCCGCCGACCGGCTCCCCGTCCGGGTTCACGACGTTCAGGAAGGGCCAGTCGTACATCTGGGTCGCCTCGGCCAGCCAGTCCTTGACCACCGGGATCTGCGCGATGGAGAAGATCACGACGATCAACGCGTACGGCGCATAGGCCCGTACGACTTCTCGCGGCGGGTCGTCCTCGTCCAGCTCCTCGCTCCGCGCCCCGGTCAGCACGGACGCGCGTACGGCCTCGGTGGCGGGCACGCGCGCGTGCGGTACGGCAACCAGGGCGCCCGCGCCGGCCAAGGCGGCGCCGATGTCGGCGAGTTGCGCGGAGACGTAGTTCGAGGCGGCGAACTGGGCGACGGCGAAGGCGATTCCGCACACGACAGCGGGGATCCACGTCTCCCGAAGCCCGCGCCGCCCGTCCACGAGCCCGACCAGCACGAGCGGCACGACCAGGGCCAGCAAAGGCGTCTGGCGCCCCACCACGGAGGCCACATCATCCAGTGGCAGCCCGGTGACCTGAGCCAGCGTCACCACCGGCGTCCCCATCGCGCCGAAGGCCACGGGCGCGGTGTTGGCGACCAGCGCGACGACCGCCGCCCGCACCGGCTCGAACCCGAGCGCCACCAGCATGACCGAGCAGATCGCGACTGGCGCCCCGAACCCGGCAAGGGCCTCAAGCAGGGCTCCGAAGCAGAATGCGACGACGAGCGCCTGGATCCGCGGATCGTCGGACAGCCGCCCGAACGACCGCCGCAGGATGTCGAAATGACGCGTCCGGACGGTCATCCGGTACACCCACAGGGCGTTGACGACGATCCACAGGATGGGGAAGAGCCCGAAGACGGCCCCCTGGGCGGCGCTGGAGAGCGTCTGACCGAGCGGCATGCCGTACGCGAGCCAGGCGACCAGTACGGCCGCCACAAGCCCCGTGAGCCCCGCCAAGTGCGCCTTGAGCCGGACCCCACCCAGCAGGACGAGCACGATCACGAGCGGCAGCGCCGCCACTGATGCGGACAGGCCGAGCGAGTCGGCGACGGGTTCCAGTTCCTGGACGTACACGGGCGCCTCCCCGGATTCCGCCATGCGGAAAGCGATTTCTCGTTCCGGCATACGGAATGGTCGTGTCCGCGCCAATGACACGTCAATGCCTGTGCATCACTCAACGAAACAAGCACACGGGAAACACCCGCACAGGCGGAGAAAACCGACCGTCAGTTGTCGGGCGACCGCAGCACTCGCAGGTGCCCTCGCCGCGCGACCTCCATCGGATCGGCGCCACGCCCCCCGCCTCCACCGGCCTGGGCCGCGCGCTCCTGCGGACGGGCCGCCTCACGCACAGCGTTGGCAAGCGCTTCCAGGTCGTCACCGCTGGGACGGGCCGGAGCCGAGCCGTCCAGCAACCGCACGACCTCCCACCCACGGGGGGCGGTGAGGCGCTCGGAATGCTCGGCGCACAGGTCGTAGCAGTGGGGTTCGGCGTAGGTGGCGAGCGGGCCGAGGACCGCGGTCGAGTCGGCGTAGACGTACGTCAGCGTCGCGACGGCGGGACGGCCGCAAGCGGTGCGCGAACAGCGACGTACAGGGCTCACGACGTTGGACGGTACCGCACTCTTGAGCGGGCCGCGACGACTCTCCCCCAGGTCACCCCACCGTGTCGTGCTGTGAAACACCCCACACGCCCCTTACGCCCCACGCCACTGACCTGCACGGAAGCGTTCTTCCGAGATCCCGAACACCCCCGAGACCGGGTACCACTTACCACAAACCACATCAAACACCTCGACCCCACCGGTCTCGGAGAGATACGGAATCGAGCCCAACCTTGGCTGGAATGGTCATCTGCCGACATGCCGTACGGCGAGTGGATGCACACCTCGATCACCCCACCGTGATCGGACACGCACCGGTCCCGAGGACTACGCTTCATCAGTGATGGACGCCCCCGTACCGCCCCGTGCCGCCGGCCCCGGGCCCCGCCGCCGTGATCGCCACGGGCGAGGCATGCGCGGCCCGATCGCACCGCCCCAGGTCCCGCTCGCCGCCAGCCGGGCCGACGCCTTCGCCGACCTGGTGCAGGACTCCGTGGAACGCCTCGAACGCCGCTGGCCCCAACTGGCCGACATCGATTTCCTGGTCCTCGAGGTCCCCCGCCTGGACGGCCCCGGCCGCACCTGGAACGACGAAGCGGTCCCCCTCGGCGGCACGATCCCCGCCCGTGAGGGCCGCCCCGCGCGCGTGGTCATCTATCGCCGCCCGGTGGAGATCCGCACCAAGGGCCGAGACGAACGAGCAGCCCTGGTCCACGAGGTGGTCGTAGAACAGGTGGCCGAGCTACTGGGCCTGACACCGGAGACGGTGGACCCCCGCTACGGCGAGGACTAACTGCGTCGGCTGGGCCAAGTCACGCGTGCCGCCCGCGCCCACCCGTGCCGCCCCAGCGGCACGACTGCCCGCGGCTGGGGCGGACGAGCTGCGCGCCGCGGCCGGGTGCGCACAGCAGGGGCGAACGCAGGAATGGGCCGGTGGCCCCGCGGGCCCGCAGTCGCGTACGGCGGGAAGGGGACGTGCGGGGGGTGTCCGCCCGCAGTGGCCGGCGTCAACACGCAGCACCTCTCGGCCTAAGGCGACCGCCGGTCCGAGGACGGACCCCCCGGCACGGCCCCGACCCACAACGCACCCGCAGGCGCTACGCGCACCCCCACCGAACGCCAACGGGCCGCCGCAGGCATCCCCCGCCCTACTTCTGCAGTACCGACAAGTCCTCGTCCGCCTCCGGCACAGCCACCATCCCCCGATCGTCCGGCAGCGTCTGCACAGTGAAGCCGGACACCCCTTCCTCCGTCACGGCCAGCGTCCGAGCGCCGTACACCGGCCCACCCGACACCGACTCCACCGTCAGCGCGTACGTGCCCTTCAGGCCGCTCGGCACAGGGATCTCGACGTCCTGTGTCGTCCCGGACTTGATCGTGTACGTCTTGGAGGCCGCCGTGCCACCCTCGCTCCCCGCGGACGCCGTCACCTTGACCTCCGCCGAGCCGAAGGGAGCGGTCAGAGACAACGTCGTGCCCTTGGCCCGGTTGTCCACCGCCGTCGCGCGCGTGCCCACCGGTCGGGTCGCCGGAATGAACGCCGTCTCCTGCTTGGCGCCGGTACCACGAACCACCCGCACCGCTGCAACCACCGGCACGGACCGGTCCGTGGGCGTCAGCACCAGCGATCCCGCCTCGCCGCGCATGACGTCCCCGAGGTCCACCGAACTCGTCATGCCCGCCTTGACGTGCAACGTCTCGTTCCCGGCAGGCGTGATCGCCCCGGACGGCGAGGCAAGCCGCACCTTGAGGTCCGCATCCGCGTCCCCCGGCGTGAAGGCGACCAGTCGCACGGCCTTGGCGTCCTTCGGGATGCCGGGCAGAACCAGGCTCCCCGCAGGATCGGCGGACGCGGCCAGCCAGTCCCCACCGAGCTTGTCGTCCAGCGCCTGCACCGCCGCACCCACCCGGCCACTGCGCACGCTCACGTGCACGGTCACGTTGGTCTGCTTCTCACCGGTGAGCGTGGACAGCAGGATCGACTCACCGGAGTGCGGCTGAACCGTGATCCCCTCCCCCACCGTGGTCTCGAGGGCACCGTCCTTGCCGTACAGCTCGATGTCGACGACGGCGGCGGAGTCGTCGGGGTTGGTCAGATGGACGTAGTCCGTGCGGTCGGCAGCCGTGCTGGCGCCCGGGAACCAGAACTCGGTGTCCGGCGCGGTGCAGTTGACGCCCTGCAGGCCACGCCCCGTGCCCACGGCGACCTCGGTCGTCTCCTGCACGGTCCAGCCGGGCGCGAACTTCCCGTCGGCGGTCCCGATGAGCGCCGGCGAGTCACCTCCGGACGCGTCCCCGGTGACCGGCGTACCCGGCTCCTTGGCCTCCAGGACGGGCTTGTCGGCCTTACCGGCCTCACCGGCCTTCTTGCCCTTGGCGTCCGCTCCGGCACCCGACTCCTGCGCCGCGGACTGCAGTGCCGCCTTCCCGCCGCTCCCCGCCCCCTTCGTGACGGGCGTGAACGACGTGTACGTCGTCTCGGCGAGGTCCGAGATGCTCGGCGCCGGACACACCAGGCTCGTACGCTCCACGGGCAGTTCGGCGGCCGCCTCGGCGGTGTTCGTGCCGGACGCGTCCGGCGTGGTGAGCGTCGCGATCCCGGTGATGGCGGCGAGGGCGGTGGCGCCGACGATCAGGGACAGGGTGGTGCGGTTCACTGCTGGCTCCCGTCGGAACGCTCACTGCCGTTCGGATGCGGCTGCGCCGGGTCGTACGTGGCGTCGTAGCCCTGCTGGTACGTCTGGTCGTACGACGCGTCGTAGGTCCCCTCGTACGACCCCGTCGAGGACTGTCCGCCGTACGCGTACGGGTCGTACTGGCCGCCCTGATACGGATCCGCCTGATACGTCTGGTCGTAGGCGCCGCCCGCCGGGTACTGCTGTGCGCCCTCGTACTGCTCACCGCCGTAGCCGCCGTACTCGGCGCCCGCGTAAGTGGGCGTGTCCCTCCCCCAGGCTCGAACATCCTCGCCCGGGGGGACCCCCATGCCATAGGGCTGCTGCTGCGGAATCGCCGCAGCCGGTGGCTCCGTGGGAGGAGCCGGGAACTCGCCGCCCTGCTCGGCCTCTTCGGCCTCGGCCTGGGCCCGCAGCCGACGGGCCCGCCGGCCCTCGCCGACCATGGCCTCGGCCGGGACGGCCGGCTCCTCGGGCAGGTCGTCGTCGACGTCGCGGCGTCGTCCGGGAAGGGCCATCACGACGAGGACGAGGGCGAGGAAGCCCTGGGTCCACAGCCAGGCGGTGTGGCCGATCGGGTCGTCGTAGGTGACGTCCAGCCTGCCGCCGGCTGCCGGGAGCTCGAAGCCCTGGGCCCAGCCGTCGACGGTGGTCGCGGTGAGCGGCTTGCCGTCCAGGGTGGCGGTCCAGCCGTCGTCGGCGCTGTCGGCGAGGCGCAGGACACGCCCTTCGGAGCCACTCGGAATCGTGGTGTGGATCTCGACGGGCCCTGCGGCGACGGGCTGAGGCTCAGCGGCACTGGACCCAGCGCCGGATGCAGACCCCGACCCGGTCCCGGTGCCGGCGACGACGGCCGCCCGCGACACCTGCCGGTCGACCCGCCACAACGCGCTGCCGTTCTGCTCGCTCAGCCGCGACAGCCCGGGCGTGGCGTCCAGCACGCGCGCGACCTCGCGGGGCGCGCCCTTGTGGACGAGGACGTAACGCACCGCGAACGCGCCCAGCTGGTCGGCCTGGTCGGCGCCGGAGCCGGCGACAAGGTTGGCGACGATCTTGTCGAGCGCGGCGTTCTCCCCGTCCTCGGCGGCGAGTTCGGCGTCGCCGAGGCGGGCGCCGGAGCCACGGACGAGCACGTAGCCGACGTGGGCCGGGGAGTCGCTGTCGAGGACGAGGGTGCGGGCCTGGTCGCGGGTGTTGCTCTCCTCGGCGACGAACGCGGGCACCTGCACGGGGTCACGCCGCTCCAGCGGCCCGTCGGCGCCGCGGATCATCCAGCCGGCCGCGACGAGCAGCGGGCCGGCAGCCGCGGCGAAGGCGATCAGCGCGGCGACCGGCTGGCGCCAGCCGAAGCTCTGCTCGGCCACCCGCGAGCGTGCCCCGTCGGCGCCGAGGAGGGCGGCGGCCAGGAGGGCGATGCCGTAGACGAGGGTCGCGGGACCGGACCAGGTGGAGCTGTTGGACAGGGCCGCGAAGACGAGGCCCACCAGGGCGACCGCCCACGCCGTCCAGATTCCGAACTGGCGCTCGGAGCGCATCAGGGCGGCCAGCGCGGCCAGCACGACGCCGATGAGCATCAGGCCGCTGACGGTGCCGGGCCCGCCGGGGCTGGCACCGAGCAGGTCCAGGCCGGACGCGGCCGAGGTGCCGTACTTGAGACCGGCTTCCTGGAAGAAGCCGAACGGAAGCAGCGACAGCGACCAGGGCGCGAGGACCAGCAGGGGCACGCCGAACTGGGCCAGGAAGCGCAGGCCGTAGGCGGTGATGTCGGCGCGCCGCACCGCGAGCAGCCCGAGTCCGAGGACCAGCGCGATCGGCCACACGATCGGCGTGAAGGCCGTGGTGATCGTCAGCAGCAGCGCGTACGCCCAGGTCGCGCGCCAACTGCCGCGCGCGCCGGAGCTGTTCGCCAGGCCGCTGGCGGCGATGCCCGCGCGCGCGATGAGCGGCAGCAGGACGGCGAGGACGGCGGTGCCGATGCGGCCGCCGGCGAGGGCGCCGGTGGCGGCGGGCAGGAAGGCGTAGGCGACGGCCGCCCACGCGCGCAGGAGGCGCGACTCGACGAGCGGGCGGGAGGCGAAGTAGGCGGTGAGCCCGGCCAGCGGCACCGAGCAGACGAGCAGGACCGTGACCGCGAGGCCGGTCGAGCCCAGCAGTGTGGAGGCGAGCATCGCCACGATCGCCAGGTACGGCGGCGCGGACGGGGTGCCGCCGACGCCCACCGGGTGCCAGGCGTCCACGTAATGCGACCACAGCTCACCGGAGTCGGCCGGAGCAGGCAGCAACGCACCACCCGCGAGCGCGCCGCCGCCGAGCAGTTCCCGGCAGGCGATCAGCGAGACGAACAGCAGGACGAGGAAGAGCACCGGGCCGGGCTTGCGGGCGACGCGCTTGAGGCGGGCGAACTGTTCTATCTCGAGGAAGTCCGCGTCGTCGCCGCCGGGCCCGGACTCGATCGCGCCGCCGTGCCGTCCCGCGCCCGCGGCCACTTCGGGGTCGGAGCGGCCGACGAGGCTGCTCGCGACCTGTTCGACGGTGGCCCGCACGGTCGCGCCGGGCGGCGGGAACAGCGCCCGCAGCTCGCCCTTGTCGACGACGGGATTTCCGCGCCTGCGCCGCCCGGCGATGATCCGCTCGGGGCGCAGCAGGGTGCCCATGAGTCCACGGATCTCGTCGAGGGCCTGGCCCGGGACCTTGCCCACGAGGTAGGCCAGGGTCCGCAGGACGGTGCCGAGCACGACGCGCAGCAGCACCCAGGGCAGCACTGCCGTGCGGCTGTTGACGAGCAGGGTGTAGACGGCGCCGGCCTTGTCGACCTTGTGCGGGGAGGCGGCGGTGCGGCCCACGCAGTCGACGGTGCGGCGCTCGCGGGAGGACGCCTCGGCGTGTCGTACGACTGCCTCGGGGGCGACGAGGACGCGGTGGCCGGCGGCCGTGGCGCGCCAGCACAGGTCGACGTCGTCGCGCATCAGGGGCAGCCGTCGGTCGAAGCCGCCGAGCTGTTCGAAGATGTCGCGCCGGATGAGCATGCCGGCGGTGGACACGGACAGCACGGGCCGGACGTGGTCGTGCTGGCCCTGGTCCTGTTCGCGGCGGTCGAGGCCGGTCCAGCGGCGGCCGGAGTGGGCGATGGTGACGCCGACCTCGAGGAGCTGCCGGCGGTCGTACCAGCCGCGCAGCTTGGGGCCTACGACGGCGACGTCGTCGCGGCCCAGCTCGTACTCGTTCTCCACGACGCGCAGCAGCTGGGCCAGGGCGTCGGGTTCGGGGGCGCAGTCGTCGTGCAGGAGCCACAGCCACTGCACCGGCTCCCCGTGGGGGAGTTCGGGCATGTCGTAGGCGTCGTCGCGCCACGTGCGCGTGACGGGGTCCCAGCCGCTCGGCCGCTTCAGATAGGTGAGCTCGTCCGGGGTCAGGACGGGGGCCGTGCGGTTGGCCTCCTCGACGGCCTGGCCGAATCCGGTGCGCCGGGCGAGGTGCAGTACGCGGTCGTCGCCGAGGGCGTCGGTGACCAGCTGCGCGGACTGGTCCGCGCTGCCGGTGTCGGCGGCCATGGCGAACTGGACGGGGCGCTCCTGGCCGAGCAGCCCGGCGAGCGCGTCGGGCAGCCAGCGGGCGCCGTCGTGGGAGACGAGCACCGCGGTCACCACATGACGCGGGAACTCAGGTGTGGCAGCGGCGTCTTGATGGGCTGCCGTGTGGCTGTGCACGGACATCGAGGTACGGGCCCCGGTTCGGTGGACTGCGGTGGACGCCTGTGCCCCGAGGGGGCAGCGGGGCGTCTCGGACGAGCGACCACACTATCGGCTGGGCATGACGGCGACCCGCCGCCTGTGGATAACCACCTGCGACGGGCCGTTCAAGACGTGTGCGAGACGTGTGCGAGACGTATGTACGCGTGTGTACGCGCGTGCACGCATGGAGTTACGCGTGGATATGGCCGTGTACGCGCGGGTATGGCAGATGTACGCGCGGTTGCGGCCGGGAGGCGGGTCAGACGGCCGCCTTTTTCAGCCGGCGGCGCTCACGTTCGGACAGACCGCCCCAGATTCCGAAGCGCTCGTCGTTGGCGAGGGCGTACTCGAGGCACTCGGAGCGGACCTCACAGGCGAGGCAGACCTTCTTGGCCTCGCGGGTGGAGCCGCCCTTCTCGGGGAAGAAGGACTCGGGGTCGGTCTGGGCGCACAGCGCGCGCTCCTGCCAGCCGAGTTCCTCGTCCGCGTCGTCGACCAGCAGTTGCTGCACCAGCTCGGTCATGTGCGCCCCTCGTCTGTTCTTTCCGCGTCCCCGTGATGTAGCCGTTACCGATTTCGGCTGAACGACACGAGTGAAATTACAAGTGTGCTGCTCCGGGCGAGTCAAGCCGAGATCTGCTATTGAGCCCCTTATTCACTCTGCGGAACCAAGGCCTAGCGGAAAGTGTTCAAATCGTCCTAAACCTTGACAAGCAGACGAGACCCAGGAGGGCATCCAGCCCCGCGCAGAGCTTGTACGGAAAAGGACGCCCAGAAGTTCGATCTCGTTGCACACGCCCGCAGAAGCGAACCGGATCACAGTCGAATCACAGGATCACAACGGCGCCGTGCGCCCGGATGTGCGCCATGTGTCCCGGTCAACCCATGAACAAACCTTTCGCCACAGAGATGAACCGGATGAGGTGAAACATGTCCCACATAACGGGCGTCGAGTTGACAGTGGAGGTGCAAACCGCTGTCCTTGTGGGCATGCTCGCGAACTTGGCACTCACCTCGACCCGCACCGCCGGGTCCCTCGGTGCTGCCCACGTTCGCTGTAGCTGTTGTTGCTGTTCCAGCTGTTGAGCCACACCTGCTCCAGCTGTAGGTCGAGTCGGCCGCGACTCGGCTTCCGTTCCCTCTGACCACTTTCACTGAGGAACCACCGCACCCCATGAACAGCGACAGCGACCTCCAGATCGCCGGCGACATCCTCGAAGTCCCGCACCTCCTCCAGGCTCCGCGCGAGCACCCGGCCACCGTCGCCGAGTTCGTCGGCCTGGCCCGCTCCATCGCCGCCGACCGCGCCCAGTGGGAGCACCTCGTCCGGTACGACGCGACCACGCGCTGGTACCACCGGCTGCGCACCGGCCCCGGCTACGAGGTGTGGCTGCTGTCCTGGGTGCCCGGACAGGGCAGCGGACTGCACGACCACGGCCGCTCCTCCGGCGTCCTGACCGTCCTCGACGGCACGCTGACCGAGCGCACGGAGCGCGGTACGCGCGTGTTGGAGGCGGGAGCGCAGCGCGTGTTCGCCCCGGGCTACATGCACGAGGTCGTGAACGACGCGCTGGAGCCGGCGGTGAGCCTGCACGTGTACTACCCGGGCCTGACCGAGATGCCGATGCACGCACCGGCGGCCTGCGAGGCTCGTATCGAGCCGAGTCCGGTGACTGCCTGACCCGTTGTCGTACCCGCCTGCAAGACTTGCTCCCATGCGCATTGTGGTTCTGGCAGGCGGCATCGGTGGTGCCCGGTTCCTGCGCGGTCTGAAGCGGGCCGCGCCGGACGCGGACATCACGGTCATCGGCAACACCGGGGACGACATCCACCTCTTCGGGCTGAAGGTCTGCCCGGACCTCGACACGGTGATGTACACGCTCGGCGGCGGCATCAACGAGGAGCAGGGCTGGGGCCGGGCCGACGAGACGTTCCATCTCAAGGAGGAGCTCGCGGCGTACGGCGTGGGGCCGGAGTGGTTCGGGCTGGGCGACCGGGACTTCGCCACGCACATCGTGCGGACGCAGATGATCGGCGCCGGATACCCGCTCAGCGCGGTGACCGAGGCGCTGTGCGACCGCTGGAAGCCGGGCGTCCGTCTCATCCCCATGACCGACGACCGCGTCGAGACGCATGTCGCGATCGAGGTGGACGGCGAACGCAGGGCCGTCCACTTCCAGGAGTACTGGGTGCGGCTGCGCGCCTCGGTACCGGCCGAGGCGATCGTGCCGGTCGGCGCGGAGCAGGCCAAGCCGGCGCCGGGCGTCCTGGAGGCCCTCGCCGAGGCGGACGTCATCCTCTTCCCGCCGTCCAACCCGGTCGTCTCGGTCGGCACGATCCTCGCCGTGCCCGGCATCCGTGAGGCGATCGCCGACGCCGGGGTGCCGGTGGTGGGCCTGTCCCCCATCGTCGGGGACGCGCCCGTGCGCGGGATGGCCGACAAGGTGCTCGCGGCGGTCGGCGTGGAGTCGACGGCAGCGGCGGTCGCCGAGCACTACGGCTCGGGACTGCTGGACGGCTGGCTCGTCGACACCGTCGACGGGAGTGCCGTGGAGCGGGTCGAGGCGGCCGGTATCCGCTGCCGGGCCGTACCGCTGATGATGACCGACGCCGACGCGACCGCGCAGATGGCCAGGGAAGCCCTGGCCCTGGCGGAGGAGGTGCGGGGGGCTTGAGCGAGATGGCTGCCGACGGCTACCGGGTCTGGGCCGTCTCCGGGATTCCCGAGATCCAGCAGGGCGACGACCTCGCGAAGCTGATCGCCGCCGCCGAACCCGGGCTGGTCGACGGGGATGTCCTCCTCGTCACCTCGAAGATCGTGTCCAAGGCGGAAGGGCGCATGGTCGAGGCGATCGACCGGGAGGCCGCGATCGATGCGGAGACCGTACGGGTCGTGGCTCGTCGCGGCGCCCTCCGTATCGTCGAGAACCGGCAGGGGCTCGTGATGGCCGCCGCCGGGGTCGACGCCTCCAACACCCCGGCCGGGACCGTGCTGTTGCTGCCCGAGGACCCGGACGCGTCCGCGCGGGCGATCCGGGAGGGGCTGCGGGACGCCCTCGGCGTCGAGGTCGGGGTCGTCGTCACCGACACCTTCGGGCGGCCCTGGCGCGCCGGGCTCACAGACGTGGCGATCGGCGCCGCGGGCGTGCGGGTGCTCGACGATCTGCGCGGGGGCACGGACGCGTACGGCAATCCGCTCAGCGCGACCGTCGTGGCGACGGCGGACGAACTGGCCGCCGCCGGTGACCTGGTGAAGGGCAAGGCCGCCGGGCTGCCCGTCGCCGTCGTGCGCGGGCTGGCGCACACGGTCGCCGAGGACCACGGGGAGGGGGCGCGGGCCCTGGTGCGCGGCGCGCGTGACGACATGTTCCGGCTGGGGACGTCGGAGGCCGTGCGGGAGGCGGTCACCCAGCGGCGTACCGTACGGGCCTTCACTGACGAGCCCGTCGACCCCGGAGCCGTGCGACGGGCGGTCGCGGCGGCCGTGACGGCGCCGGCGCCGCATCACACGACGCCCTGGCGGTTCGTGCTGCTGGAGTCGGAGGAGTCGCGGACACGGCTGCTCGACGCGATGCGCGATGCGTGGGTCGCCGATCTGCGGCGGGACGGCAAGAGCGAGGAGTCCATCGCCAAGCGGGTGCGACGCGGGGACGTGCTGCGGAACGCGCCGTATCTGGTGGTGCCCTGCCTGGTCATGGACGGGTCGCACACGTACGGCGACGCGCGGCGGGACGGGGCCGAGCGGGAGATGTTCGTCGTCGCCACCGGTGCCGGGGTGCAGAACTTCCTGGTCGCGCTGGCCGGGGAGCGGCTGGGGTCGGCGTGGGTGTCCTCGACCATGTTCTGCCGGGATGTGGTGCGGGACGTGCTCGGGTTGCCGGAGGACTGGGATCCGATGGGGGCGGTGGCGGTCGGTCATCCGGCGGAGGAACCGCGGGCGCGGCCGGAGCGGGATGCGGGGGCTTTCATCGAGGTCCGCTGATGGGCGCCGCGCGGCGCATAGGCTCGTAGGAACGGTTCGATACAGGGCTCGTAGGACTCCGCTGGTTCCTGCGTTCGTAGGGCTCGTCCGGTTCCTGCGCTCGTAGGAATCCGCCGGTTCCTGCGTTCGTAGGACTCGTCCGGTACCTATGCTCGTAGGACCCCTCCGTACCCCTAGGACGTTGTTCGTGGCAGGACGTTTCGCTCCGCGGCCCACGCGTACGACTGTGCGTGGTGGGCATGTCGCTGTGCCTGCGGGTGTGCCGCGGCAGGCTGTCGCGCCGGCGAAGGTGCGGACGGTGGTGCCGGACGGGCCGCTCGATCTCGGGCTGGTGCTGGGGCCGCTGAGGCGTGGGCCGGGGGATCCGACGTTCCGGGCGATGCCGGACGGGGCGGTGTGGCGGGCCTGTCGTACGCCTGCCGGGGCCGGGACGCTGCGGGTCACCGTGCGGGGTGCCGAAGTGCGGGGCGAGGCCTGGGGGCCCGGGGCCGAGTGGCTGCTGGAGCAGTTGCCGGAGTTGCTCGGGGCCGCCGACGATCCGTCCGCCTTCGTGCCGCGGCATCGGCTGGTGGCGGTGGCTCGGCATCGGCGGCCGGGGTTGCGGTTGACGCGGACCGGGCTGGTGCTGGAGTCGTTGATTCCGTCGATTCTGGAGCAGAAGGTCACGACCGATGAGGCGTATCGGGCGTGGCGGTTGCTGGTACGGAAGTACGGGGAGCCTGCGCCGGGGCCCGCGCCGGGGCGGATGTGTGTGATGCCGGATGCGGGGACGTGGCGGCTGATTCCGTCCTGGGAGTGGCATCGGGCCGGGGTCGACAACAAGCGGGCGTCCACGATTTTGCGAGCGGTACGGGTTGCTGCGCGGCTGGAGGAGGCTGTGCGGATGTCTCCGGCGGAGGCGCAGGCTCGGTTGGAGGTCGTGTCGGGGATCGGGCCGTGGACGTCTGCGGAGGTTGTGCAGCGGAGTCATGGGGCGGCGGATGCCGTGACTGTGGGGGATCTGCATCTGCCGGGGATCGTGGGGTGGGCGCTTGCCGGGGATCGGGATGCGGATGACTCCGTGATGCTGGAGTTGCTGGAGCCGTATGCGGGGCAGCGGCATCGGGCGGCTCGGTTGATTTTGCTGAGTGGGCGGGTTCCGGCTCGGCGGGCGCCGCGGATGTATCGGGGGGATATCGGGCAGTTGTGACGAGGGGCCTGTGCGCTGTGGTTGCCGCCGGAGTTTTCGCCCCCGCCGCCCCTACCCGTCCCGTCCTCCAGGGGCTGCCGCCCCTTCGACCCCGCTCCCTGGGGGCCTGCGGCCCCCAGACCCCCGCTTCGGCCCTGAACGGGCCTCGTCCTCAAACGCCGGACGGGCTGAAGTGCCTGGGCCGGCGCCGGGACGTGACCGTCGACGCCGCGAGGCACAGCCCCCGGCGGGTGGGCGGGGCCAGGGACGGTACGAGCTCGTCCTCAAACGCCGGACGGGCTGAAATGCCTGGGCCCACCGGGGTGGGGTGGGGGCTACAGGTCCGGTGAGAAGCGGAGCGCTCCTGCTGGGATGCGGGCGTCGCACCACACCCGGGCGCCCTCCCTCAGCTCGTTGTCGGCGCCGATTACCGCGCCGTCGCCGATGACCGTGCCGGTGAGGACGGAGCGTTCGCCTACGCGGGCGCGGGTGCCGATGAGGGAGTCGGTGATGATGGCGCCGGGTTCGATGACGGCGCCGGGGAGGATCGTGCTGCCGAAGACGCGCGCCCCCTCGGCCACGAAGGCGCCCTCGCCCACCACCGTGCCGCCGGTCAGCTTGGCGTCGGGGGCCACCCTGGCCGTGGGGAGGATCAGGCGGTCGCCGCAGCGGCCGGGGACCGCGGGGGAAGGGGCACGGCCGAGGACCAGGTCCGCCGAGCCTCGGACGAAGGCCGCCGGCGTGCCCAGGTCGAGCCAGTAGGTCGAGTCGACCATGCCCTGGAGGTGGGCCCCGGCCGAGAGGAGGTCCGGGAAGGTTTCGCGTTCGACCGAGACCGGGCGGTCTGCCGGGATCGTGTCGATGACCGAGCGGCGGAAGACGTACGCCCCCGCGTTGATCTGGTCGGTGACGATCTCCTCGGGGGTCTGGGGCTTCTCCAGGAACGCCGTCACCCGGCCCGTGTCGTCCGTGGGGACCAGGCCGTAGGCCCTCGGGTCCGTCACCTTGGTGAGGTGGAGGGAGACGTCCGCGCCCGTCGTCTCGTGCGTGCGGATCAGCGCCCTGATGTCCAGGCCCGTCAGGATGTCGCCGTTGAAGATGAGGACGGGGTCGTCGGGCGCTGAGTGGAGACGGGAAGCCACGTTGCGGATCGCGCCGCCCGTGCCGAGGGGTTCCTCCTCCGTCACGTACTCCAGGTGGAGTCCGAGTGCGGAGCCGTCGCCGAAGTACGGCTCGAAGACCTCGGCCAGGTAGGAGGTGGCCAGGACGATGTGTTCGACGCCCGCCGCTCTCGCTCTCGCCAACTGGTGTGTGAGGAAGGGGACTCCGGCCGCCCGGACCATGGGCTTCGGCGTGTGCACGGTGAGCGGACGCAGCCGAGTGCCCTTGCCGCCGACCAGGAGGATCGCTTCTGTCACCTGTCGTCTCTGCTTCCTGCCGGGACCGGCCGTACTGTCTTTCGGCCGGCCAGTGTATGCAGACCGTTGTATGCAGACCGTTGCACGCAGTCCGTTGTACGCAGTCCGTTGCCCGGCGGCCTCGACGGCAGCGTGGTACTCCGCCCCCGGCTCAGCGGCCCTGGTAGCGGGCAGCCGTTGCGCGGGCCGTGCCGAGCTTGCGGTAGAGCTGGAGTCCCGGGCACTCCGTGGAGTAGCCGTCCCGGTGGCCGGAGATCACATTCAGTCGTACGTTCTTTCCCTTTCGGTAGAGATTGCCACCGGCGGACTTCAGGTATGTCTTTCCGCGCGGATTGGCCCCGTAGAGGCCCAGTTTCCAAGCCGTGAGGCGGGCCACGGCCTTCACCGCGGCGCGGGTCGGCTTGGTGGAGCCGTAGCTGCCGAGGACGGCGATCCCCATGCTGTTGGTGTTGAAACCGAGAGTGTGGGCACCCAGGACCGGCTTCGCCATTCCCCCGGCGCGTCCCTCGTAGATGTTTCCGCACTTGTCGACGAGGAAGTTGTAGCCGATGTCGCGCCAGCCCATGCTCTTGACGTGGTAGCGGTAGATACCGCGAATGAGCGAGGGGACCTGCGAGCACCAGTACTTGCTGCCGGTCGCCGTGTGGTGCACGAAGGCCGCCTTCACCTTCTTCGTGTAGACGAACTGCCGCTCCCGCCACCCCTCGTTCGCGCCCCAGCCGCGCCGCGTGACGATGCGCGGCCGCGGCCCGATGTACGGCTTCGCCTTCTGCTCCTGCGTCAACTCGTTACCGCGCAGGGCCAGCAGCTCCCGTTCGGTCTCGGCGCGGCCGAGCGCGGGGATCTCGGAGACACCGAGGGGCGCGAGTTCGGCGTTGGCGGCGGAGGCGGCCGTGTCGGCGGCGGAGGCACCGAGGGCCTCGGCGGTTTCGGCGGTCTCGGCCTGCAGGGAGCCGGGGCGGGGGGCGCCGGGGTCGTCCGGCGCGGGGGCGGCTTCGCCGGGGTCGACGAGTTCGAGGCGGAGGCCGGCGGGGAGCGGAGAGACGACGCTGGTGCCGGCCGGCGGGGTCGGGTCACCACTGCCCGGCCCCCGTACGCCCTCCTTGGCGCCGGTCTCGACGGCCTGCGCCGTGACCCGCACCTCCACCGCGTCCGACTCCCCGACCCACAACGGTGCCGTGGAGCCGCGTACCCGGCCGGAGGTGCGTTCGACGCTGCCGGGGTCGGCCGCGTGCTCGCCGTTGTGCGTCTCCACGTCCTGCCAGCCGGACCAGGTGCCCGTGTCGACGGCGCGGGTGCGGACCTGGACGCGGCCGTGCAGTTCGGCGTCCGGGTCGTCCCAGACGACGCCGACGAGGGAGAAGTGCCGTACGTCTCTCGGGGACAGGCCCTCTTCGGCGGGGGCGCCGACGACGCGGTCACGGGCGAGGGGGGTGAGTGGGGCGAGGGGCATCGACTGGGTGCTGCCGGGGACGTACGACTCGGCGTCGCCCTGACGCACCGCCGGCCCGGCCACCGTCTCCCCGCGCGTGGCCGCTTCCGCGCTGAGCGCCGGTCTCGCGGTCGACGCGACGGCGGGTGGGGTGAGCGGGAGGCATAGAGCGGCCGCGCACGTGACACCGATCGAGGAAGCAAGGAATCCACGCATACCCCCGATGTTGGACATATTCATACAAACCTGTCCATCTGGAAGTTGACGGAGTGTCGGTATCCGATTCGCCCGAACCGGTGGCGGCCGGGTGCCCCCAACGGGGGGTGTGCGCCTGCCTGTCCGCGTACGCTTGCGCAGGTGAACGCCACCGATCGCACCCCTGCCGACCTGCTGCGTTCCGCGCTCGCCGCGGATCCCGGACGCCCCCTGGTGACCTTCTACGACGACGCCACCGGGGAACGCGTCGAATTGTCCGTGGCCACGTTCGCCAATTGGGTGGCCAAGACCGCGAATCTCCTCCAGGGCGACCTCGGGGCCGGGCCGGGTGACCGCGTCACGCTCCTGCTGCCCGCCCATTGGCAGACGGCGGTCTGGCTGCTGGCGTGTTCGTCGGTGGGCGCGATCGCGGATGTGGGCGGGGATCCGGCGGCGGCCGACGTGGTCGTGAGCGGACCGGATTCCCTGGAGGCCGCTCGGGCGTGCCGAGGGGAACGTGTCGCGTTGGCGCTACGGCCGCTGGGGGGCCGCTTCCCGCAGCCGCCGGCCGGCTTCGCCGACTACGCCGTGGAAGTACCGAGCCAGGGTGACCGTTTCGCCCCGTACGCGCCGGTCGATCCCGAGGACCCGGCCCTGATCGTGGCCGGCCGAGAGTTCAGCGGCGCCGAGGTCGTCGAACGCGCCCGCGCCGAGGCGCCGGGGCTGGGCCTCACGGGCCCGGGTTCCCGCATCCTCTCCTCCCTCCCCTACGACACCTGGGACGGCCTCAACGCCGGCCTGTACGCGGCGCTGGCAACGGACGGCTCGGTGGTTCTATGCCGCCACCTCGAGTCCCTGGACGAGGAGGCCCTGGCCAAGCGCATCGACAGCGAACGGGTGACGGCGTCAGCCAGGCCGGACCACCACACGCCGTAGCTGCCCAGCCCCCGGCATCAACGCGGGCCCTGCTGGGGGCCTGCGGCCCCCAGACCCCCGCTTCGGCCCTGAACGGGCCTCGTCCTCAAACTCCCCCAGAGGGGGCACCCCCAGACGGGCTGAATTGCCTGGACCGGCGTTGAGAAGCGAAGCCCCCCAGTCGGGTGGGTGGGGGCTGGGGATGGCGCGGTCTCGTCCTCAAACCCCGGACGGGCTGAATTGCCTGGGCCGGGAAGTGACCGTCAGCGCCGCGCGGCCCCCCTCCGGGCGCACCCCCACGGACCCGCACCCGCCCACGGCGGGAAGGGGACGTGCCGGGGGGTGTCCGCCCGCAGTGGCCGGCGTCGACACGCGGGACCTCTCGGATTAAGGGCACCGCCGGTCCGAGGACGGACACCCCCCGGCGCGGCCCCGACCCACCCACCGAACCCTGGGCGCTACGCGCACCCCCACCGAACAGCAACGGGCCGCCGCAGGCATCCCCGCCCCACCGCCGGAGGCAACCGTCACCCATTCGGCCCCCCACCACCCACCCCCCACCCCCCATCCAAGCCATGGTCGTAACAGCAGCCCACACCACACGCACGACGCCATGAGGGGTGGACCCAGCCGTGACCGACACCGCACGCGCGCGCCGGGGGGCGTCGGCCCGTAGGAGGGGGCCCGTACGGCGGTGGATGCGGCGAGGGGCCCTGGGGATCGGGCTGGTACTCGTCGCCGCCGGCGGAGCCGGGTGGGCCGTCTACGCCAAGCTCGACTCCAACATCACGCCCGACGAGGCCGCCGCAGCCGAACTCGCCCGGTACGAGAAGGAGCGCCCCACCTCCCTCGTACGCGACGCCCGGAACATCCTGCTCATCGGGTCGGACTCGAGGGCGGGCGAGGGAAACCGGCGCTACGGCCGCGACTCCGGGACCGAGCGGTCCGACACCACGATCCTGCTGCACCTGTCCGCAGGGCGCCGCAGCGCCACCGCCGTCTCGATACCCCGCGATCTGATGGTGGACGTCCCCGGCTGCCGGCGCGCCGACGGCCGCCGCAGCGAGCCCATGTTCGCGATGTTCAACTACGCCTTCCAGGTCGGCGGCTCGGCCTGCACCGTCCGCACCGTGGAGCGGCTCACGAACATCCGAGTGGACCACCACGTGGTCGTCGACTTCCACGGCTTCAAGGAGATGGTCGACGCCCTCGACGGCGTGGAGATCTGCCTCACCGAGCCCATCAACGACAAGGCCGCCAAGCTCAGGCTCCCCGCCGGCAAGGTGACCCTCAACGGCGAGCAGGCCCTCGGCTATGTCCGCGCCCGCAAGTCCCTCGGCGACGGCAGCGACACCGATCGCATGGAACGCCAGCAACAATTTCTCGCCGCGCTCGTCCAGAAGGTGCGCAGCAACGACGTACTGCTGAATCCGGTCAGGCTCTACCCCGTCCTGGACGCCGCCACGTCCTCCCTCACCACCGACCCGGCCCTGGCCAGCTTGCGCGGTTTGTACGAACTCGTCCGCGGCGTGCGCGACATCCCCACCGAACGCGTGCAATTCCTCACCGTTCCTCGGGAGTCGTACACCTACAACTCCAACCGCGACCAACTCGTGGAGCCCGAGGCCGATCGGCTCTTCGAGCGACTGCGTGTCGACGCCCCGGTGGAAGTAGCCAATTCGCCCGAAACGTCCCATGGAGCTCTGCACACATCTCCGCACAGGAGTTCCCATTCCGGCGATGGGAAGGCAGGCGCCCAGCGCCCCGACGAGCACACAGGGCCCACTCCCCCGGCACCCACCTTCCGCGGTAACACCGCCGCCGAGAACTCCTGTAAGTAAAACGCTCACCAAGTCGGCGAACCCCAGTTCAAAGAAATGGGATGGATTGCCCAGTTGTAGGGAAGTGGAATTTGTCACCGTCGTCGCTTGACGCTGAACTGGGCGGATAGTGTGAGCGATCCGGTGCACCCGGCCGTAGTTAGGCTTGCGCACTGTTTGACCGAGAGACCCGAGCGCCTTGGAGGGGGAAGGCGCCGCGTGGCCCCGACGGAGGAATCAGACAACCGTGGACGCGCAAGGCCGTGGGCGGGCGGACGACATCGACCCCGCAGACCAGTGGGTACTCAATCCGAGCACCGGTGAATACGAACTGCGACTGACCCCTTCCGTTCCGCAGTCGTCGGTTCCCGGACCGCGCAGAGCCGCCTCACGGGCGGGCGCCGCCTCACGGGCCGCCGGCACGAAGGCAGGCGGCGCGGGCGGCGCGGTGCGCAACGGGACCGTGGCACCCGAGACGCGGCCGGCGCCGGGGCGTGAGGTCCCGCCGCAACGCCGGCGCCGGGGGGCCCCGGAGGAGCCGCCGCCGGGGCGGCGCGGTCGTCGGCCGGCGAAGAAGAAGAGCAAGGCGAAGAAGGCCGTGCTCTGGACCGGCGGAATCATGGCGTTCGTAGTCGTCGCCGCGGCGACCGGCGCGTACCTCTACATCGAGCACCTCAACAGCAACATCCAGTCCGTCTCCGACGACGGCGCGAGCACCGGTGGCTTCAGCAAGGACAAGGCCATCAACATCCTGCTCATCGGCACGGACAAGCGCACCGGCGCGGGCAACGACAAGTACGGCGACTCGGGCAGCGCCGGGCACGCCGACACCACGATCCTGCTCCACGTCTCCAAGGACCGCTCGAACGCGACCGCGCTCAGCATCCCGCGCGACCTGATCGTCGACATCCCGGACTGCCCGACGACGCAGGAAGACGGCTCCCAGAAGGTCATCCCGGGCGAGACCGGCCAACGTTTCAACAAGAGCCTCGGCCAGGAAGGCCGTACGCCCAGCTGCACGGCGCGCACGGTCACCGAGCTGACCGGGATCAAGCCGGACAACTTCATGGTGGCGGACTTCAACGCGGTGAAGACGCTGACGACGGCGGTCGGCGGCGTCGAGGTGTGCCTGGGCAAGGACATCGACGACCCCGACTCCCACCTCAACCTCACCAAGGGCGAGCATGTGATCGAGGGCGAGCAGGCGCTGGCCTTCGTCCGCACCCGCCACTCCGTCGGCTTGGGTGGTGACCTGAGCCGGATCGGGCTGCAGCAGCAGTTCCTCAGCGCGCTGATGCGGAAGCTGAAGTCGAACGACACGCTCACCAGCCCGACCAAGATGATCAAGCTGGCCGAGGCGGGCACGAAGGCGCTGACCGTCGACTCCCAGCTGGACAGCATCGACAAGCTGAAGGACCTGGGTCTGGAGCTGGGCAAGCTCAACACCAAGAACCTCACCTTCACGACGGTTCCGGTGATCGACAACCCGGCCGAGAAGGTGAAGGTGACCGTCGTCCTCAACCCGACCACGGCTCCCCAGGTCTTCGAGGCGATCCAGAACGACGTCTCCTTCACCGAGGTCAAGCAGCAGAAGAAGAAGGAAGCCGCCGCCGTGGCCGCCCGGCTGAAGGGCACCAAGTCCGACGCCTCCGAGGTGCGGGTGCGGATCCTCAACGGCGGTGCTGTCGCCGGCAGCGCGTCGTCGACGCTCACCTGGCTGCAGACCGAGGAGGGCGTGACCAAGTCCGAGAACGCGGGCAACGCCCCGGCGACGCTGGCGAAGACGACGCTCGAGTACGCGCCGGACCAGGCGGACCAGGCGCGCCGGCTCGCCGCCATCATGGGGCTCTCCGGCTCCGCGATGAAGCCCGGCAAGAGCGTCACCAACTCCCAGGGCCTGCCCACGATGACACTGACGCTGGGCAAGGACTTCAAGGGTGCGGGCGTGTCCCTCACGGCTCCGACCAAGGCGCCCGACGTGGAGAAGTCCACCGCCGACAAGGTCGAGTGCGCGAAGTAGTACCGGCCCAACGGGTCCGTCCCACAGCCGACTCGGGCTGAAGACGGGCCCGTTGTCGGTACGCAGGATTCGGCTCTGAAACTCCGGCCGGGAACGCAACTGTGCCGCACGCTCGTTGGTCTGACACAGGACGTGGTTGTGTCAGGCGGCGGCCGTGGTTGTGTCAGGCGCCCTTCGTCCGACATGCCGCACGGCCGTGCCGGGCCTGGATTTTGCCGACACGTGGCCAACCCGGTTCGGACACACAGTGGTCTGACATGGTGCGAACCGGTGTCGGACAGGGAGGTCTGACATGGTGCGCTCCGCACCGGACAGGGAGGTCCGGCGCGGAGGAGCGAAGCCATGTCGGGCTAAGGGTGGGGAAGGGCAGAGAGTTGGCGCAGAGCAGTGTGCGAGGGGAGGCCCCCGCTGTGGACGACACCATGTCGCTCACCCGGCAGGCCGACCAGGACACGTCGGCCGACCAGGGCGGCCGGCACGGCGGCGGGCGGCGCAGAGGGGGACGCCGGGGCGGCCAGGGAGCCGACGGCAGGCGCCGCAGACGGCGTGCGCTGCGCTGGTCGGCGACGCTTCTGGCGGTCGTGATACTGGGGACCGCCGGTGCCGGGTACCTGTACTACCGCCACCTGAACGGCAATATCGAGAAGGGCGAACGCAGCAGCGGCGACTCCAAGGCCGAGAAGGCGGAGCCCAACGCCGCCGGGCAGACACCGCTGAACATCCTGCTGATCGGCTCCGACAGCCGTAACTCCGATGCGAACGTGGCACTGGGCGGCAGCAGGGACAACCGGGGCAACCCGCCGCTGGGCGACGTGCAGATGCTCATCCACCTGTCCGCGGACCGCGAGAGCGCCGCGGTAGTGAGTATTCCGCGCGACACCCGGGTCGACATCCCCAAGTGCACCGACCCGGAGACGGGCGACACCTTCCGGGCGACCAACGACATCATCAACACGTCGCTGGCCCGTGGCGGAGCCGGCTGCACCCTGGCCACCTGGCAGAACCTCACCGGGGTCTACATCGACCACTGGATGACGATCGACTTCGCGGGCGTGGTGAGCATGGCGGACGCCATCGGCGGCGTCGAGGTCTGTGTGAACCAGAACGTGTGGGACCGCCCGCTGCCCGGCGTGCCCGGCGGCTCCGGCCTGAAGATGAAGGCCGGCCGGAAGGACATCAAGGGCAAGCAGGCGTTGCAGTGGCTGCGCACCCGGCACGCGTGGGGCAGTGACCCGCTGCGGGCGCGGGCCCAGCACATGTACATGAACTCGATGATCCGCACGCTGAAGAAGCAGAACGTCTTCACCGACGGCGGGCGGCTGATGAGCCTGGCCGAGTCGGCCACGACGTCGCTGAAGGTCTCCGAGGAGATCGGCACCGTGAAGAAGCTGTACGACCTGGGCATGCAGCTCAAGTCGGTGCCGACGGACCGGATCACCATGACGACGATGCCGAACGTCCAGGATCCGCAGAACGCCAACCACCTCATCCCGGCGGAGGGCGCCGAGAAGATGTGGCAGATGCTCCGCGACGACGTGCCCTTCGACAAGAACGGCAAGGGCGGCAAGGGCGGCACGGCCGACAAGAACGGCGACGAGGAGAAGACGCCCACCACCTCCCCTTCGTCCCCGCCGGGCCGGATCGGCGTCACGGTGGTGAACGGCACCAGGACCGACACCCTCGCCCCGGTCGCCGGGCGCGCGGGGGCGATCGCCCAGCAGCTGGTGGGCAAGGGGTTCACGCAGGCGATGCAGGACACGTCACCGGCGGTCTCCGAGGAGCGTACGGTCGTGCGCTACCCGAGCGAGGACCTCAAGGGCGATGCCCAGCAGGTCGCCAAGTCGCTGGGAATCCCGCAGAGTTCGGTGCGCAAGTCCACCGACGTCTCCGGTGTCACGGTCGTCGTGGGCTCCGACTGGCGCACGGGCACCGCGTACCCGAAGGAGTCCAAGCCGTCGGCGGGCAGCCTGCCCAGTAACTCCGACGCCATCAACGGTTCGGACGAGGGGCAGTGCATGGACGTGTACGCGCCCTACCGCTGGTAGTCGACAGCCGACACCGCGCCGACCTGCGGAACCGCCCTCAACTTGAGGGCGGTTCCGCTTTTCTCGGCCAATTGACATTGGTTTCCAGTCATCGGTGAAACTAAATGATCATCTTGTGACCGGAACATGCCACTATCGTCACGCCGTTCACGGGGGCTTCACGAGATCCCACATCGAGGTGGGCGGCTCAATCGCGTCTCGAAAGTGAGAGGTCTCAACTGATGTTCAAGCGTGTGAAGTTCAGAACCACCCGCTGGATCACCACCGCGGCGATGGTCCTCGGCCTGGGCGTCGCGATGCCCATCGCCGTCGCCCCCGCGGCGAGCGCCGCCGGTTCCTGCAGCGGAACGTTGATCGACCAGATCAAGCACTACGACTACTCGGTGAGCTCGCACCCGCACGTCGCCACGACCTACCTGTACTGGGACGGCACCTACAACTGTGCGAGGTCCGTCAAGGCGGGCTCCTACTACGGCGTCAGCTCCCGCATGAACCTGGACCTGTGGTCGAAGGCCGGCGGACACGACAACGACAACGGCTACTTCAGCTACGAGGCTGGCCCCGTCAAGGTGAACGGCAGGAACACCTGCATCAACTTCGAGCTGGACATGTGGAAGCCCAACGGTGGCGCCAACTTCCTGCAGGACCACGTGCCCCCGTCGGGCTACTTCCACTGCGGCTGAGGTCTGCGGGCAGTGGTGGTTGTCGCGGCACAGCCGCGACAACCATCACTCGTACTACGGCCGTTCCCTCATGAAGCCGCGTCGACCCTGCGCACCGCCGGGCGGCGCGAGGCGATGACCTTCTTCGCCAGGGACCGCGGGCTGGTCAGGAAGCCGTAGCCCCAGGACATGTGCATGGCGGCCAGGGCGACGGGGATCTGGAGGCGTGCCTTCAGGGGCAGCCCCTTGCCCGCCGGGACCGAGCCGGCGGTGATGGCCGCGAGGTAGCCGCCGGGGATCACCAGGGCCCACGGGGTGACCAGGGCGCCCAGCACGAGGCCCGCGGCGATCGCGCACACCGCCGTCGGCGGTGCGAGGTAGCGCAGGTTGATGGAGCCGGAGTGGTAGCGGGCGACGACGTGGCGCCAGCGGCCGTAGTCCTTGTACTGCTTGGCGAGGGCGCGCACGCTCGGCCGCGGCCGGTACGACACCTTCAGCTCGGGCGAGAACCAGATGAGCCCGCCCGCCTCCCTGATCCGGAAGTTGAGCTCCCAGTCCTGGGCGCGGATGAACTCCTCGTTGTAGCCGCCCTGTTGCTCCAGCGCCTCGCGCCGGAAGACGCCGAGGTAGACGGTCTCGGCCGCCTGCGCCTCGCCACCGGTGTGGAAGGCGGCGTTGCCGACCCCGATCTTCGAGGTCATGGCGGCGGCGACGGCGTGCTCCCAGTCGTTCTCGCCCTCGGCGTGCATGATGCCGCCGACGTTCTGTGCGCCGGTCTCCTCCAGGAGCCGTACGGCGGTGGCGATGTAGTTCGGCGAGAGGATCCCGTGCCCGTCGACGCGCACGACGATCGGGTGGCGCGAGGCCTTGATCGCGGCGTTGAGCGCGGCGGGCGTACGCCCGGTCGGATTCGGAACCGTATGGACGCGGGAGTCCTCGGCAACGAGCTGAGCCGCGATCTCGTCCGTGCGGTCCGTGGACGGACCGAGGGCGATCACGACCTCCATCTCGCCGGCGTACTCCTGCGCGAGGATCGCTTGGACTGCTCCGCGCAGATGCCGCTCCTCGTTCAGGACGGGCATGATGACGGACACGGCGGGGAGCTGCACGTCGGGATTGGCGTTCATAGGGGCCTCACGTTACCGCGAACGGGGGACACCGGTGCGCCCCGCCGGGGTCGCTGCCCCGGTCAGCAGATCGTATGGGCCTACGGTGCTCACGGATCCCACGTACGGCCCCCAGGGCAAGCCCCAGCGGAAGGTAGCCCCCCATGCCCACGCCGCCCCGCCGCTCCCCCGCCCCTCCGCAGCGCCGCCCGCAGCCGTCCCGCGGCGGGGCGCGGCCGGTCGCGCCCGTGCGGCGGAGAAGGCCGCGCTGGGCCATGCGGGCGGTGACCACGCTGTCCGTGGTGGTCCTCGCCTCCGCCGGGATCGGGCACGCGGTGGTGACCAGCCTGGACGCGAAGATCGCGCGGGTGGACCCCTTCAAGGACATGAAGAACCGGCCGCAGGCCGGGCACGGGATGAACGTCCTGCTGGTCGGCACGGACGGCCGCGACCGCATCAGCGAGGCGCAGCGGCGCAAGTACCGGCTGGGCGGGGCGCCCTGCCACTGCACCGACACGATCATGATCGTGCACATCTCGGAGGACCGGGAGCGGGCGAGTGTGGTGAGCCTGCCGCGCGACTCGTACGCCGAGGTGCCCGCCGGTGAGGGGCGCAAGGCACACCCCATCAAGATCAACGCGGCGTACGCGGAGGGCGGCCCGAACCTCACCGTCGCCACGGTCGAGCACATGACCCACGTCAAGATCGACCACTACCTCGAGGTCGACTTCACCAGCTTCATGAGGACGGTGGACGTGGTCGGCGGGGTGCAGATCTGCACCGCCGAGCCGATGAAGGACTCCTACACCGGGCTCGACCTGCCGGCCGGTACGCACCGGCTGATGGGCGGGGAGGCGTTGCAGTACGTGCGTGCGCGGCATGTCGACAGCGCCTCCGACCTGGGCCGGGTGCAGCGCCAGCAGCGCTTCATGGCGGCGCTGATCGAGCGGGCGACGTCGTCCGGGATCCTGCTGAACCCGATGCGGTTCCGGGATGTGACGCGGGCGGTGCTGGGTTCGGTGCGGGCCGACAAGGGCTTCGGGACGGGCGAGTTGCTCGACCTCGGGCGGGCGATGCGGAACTTCTCGCCGTCGTCGTCGGAGTTCACGACCGTGCCCGTCCGCCAGCTGGAGTACACCGTGAAGGGCGTCGGCTCCACGGTGAAGTGGGACGCCGCGAAGTCCGAGCGCCTGTTCAGGGCCCTGCGCGAGGACGAGCCCCTGTCCGCGCACCGGCCGAGGAGAAGGGCGGTACCGGTGGAGGTCGCCCCGCAGGAGATCCACGTCCAGGTGGAGAACGGCACCCAGGCGGCCGACCTCGGCGAGCACGTCGATGCGGCGCTGGCGGCGACCGGTTTCCGTACGACGGGGCGGCCGGTGAGCGCGGCGGACCGCCCGGTGAAGCGGACGGTCGTCGCCCACGACCCACGCTGGGACCGCTCGGCGAAGTCCCTGGCGGCCGCACTGCCGGGCAGCGAGCTGCGCGCGGTCAAGGGCATGGGCTCGACCCTGAAGGTGATCGTCGGCACCGACTTCAGACAGGTACGCAAGGTACGCGCCGAGGACCCGACCCAGGGCGAGTCCGTGGTCGTGCGGGGCGACGAGGCGGGGTGCGCGTAGCTTCGGGTGACCCGGGCTCCGGGTGATCCGGGCTTCCGGCACCCCTTGGTCCCCGGCCCCTCACTCCTCGTACCCCTCAGTCCTCGTACCCCTCCGCCGCCCGCTTCTCGCGCAGTTCCTTGATCGCGCGGCGGCGGGACAGTCGGTGCGTCCGCCTGATCTGGGCCTCCTGGTAGCGGCGGTTGTCGCGCTCGGTCTCCGGTATGACCGGGGGGACGCGGCGCGGCTTGCCGTCGGCGTCGACGGCCGCGAAGACGAGGTAGGCCGAGCCGACCTGGGTGGCCGGGTCGGACTCGTTCCAGCGCTCGGCCAAGACCCTTACGCCGACCTCCATCGAGGTCCGGCCGGTCCAGTTGACCTGGGCCTTCACATGGACGAGGTCGCCGACGCGGACGGGTTCGAGGAAGACCATCTCGTCCATGGAGGCGGTGACGGCGGGGCCGCCGCTGTGCCGGCCGGCCACCGCGCCCGCCGCGTCGTCGACGAGTTTCATGATCACGCCGCCGTGCACCGTACCCAGCAGGTTGGTGTCGTTGTGGGTCATGATGTGGCTGAGGGTGGTGCGGGATGCGGATGTCGGCTTGCCCGGGATTTCCGGAGTGCCGGATTCCGCTGCGGTGACCTGGTGTGTCATGGCCTCCACCTTATGCCGCCCCGACATTCGCGGACTTTGTGTTGGGTTCGCAACAGCCGTGCCTCTATTTTCCCCCGAACCTTGTAAGTCACCTGGCCGTGCCCTGCACACTGGGGCGCATGAATGACTGGCCCGGTGGATGGTCCGACGACAATCGCGGTAACCGCTACGGACGCGGCAGCTCGAGCGCACAGCCCGAGGGTGCACGCGTGATGCGGCAGGTCCGCCGCGGTCCGACGGCGCCGCCCGGCCAGGGGTACGGCGGGGTGCCGCAGCAGCCGTCGTACGTGAACGGCCAGGGCCACGGCGGCTACGGCGGCTACGGCGACGACCCCGTCGACGACGGGTACGACAGCGGCTACAACACCGGCCAGGTCTACGGCGGGGGCGGCACGGGCGGCCCCGGAGGCCGCGGGACGCGCGAGCCGCGGCCCGCGCCGAACTGGCGGCGCCGTATCAAGGTGACCTCGATCACCGTCGTGACCCTCCTGGTCGTGACGTCCGTCGCCACCTACTTCTGGGCCGACTCCAAGCTCAACCGCGAGGTCGACCTGTCCAAGGTCATCGACCGGCCGGAGGCGGGCGAGGGCACCAACTATCTGATCGTCGGCTCCGACAGCCGTGAGGGCATGTCGGCCGAGGAGAAGAAGGCGCTGCACACCGGGTCCGCCGAGGGCAAGCGCACGGACTCGATGATGATCCTGCACACCGGCGACAACGGGCCGACGCTGATCTCACTGCCGCGTGACTCGGACGTCGAGATACCGACCTTCGTGGGCTCCGAGTCCGGCAAGACGTACCAGGGCACGGGCCGGCACGTGAAGCTGAACGCCGCGTACGCCGAGGACGGCCCGGAGCTGCTGGTCCGCACCGTCGAGTTCAACACCGGTCTGCACATCGACCACTACGTCGAGATCGGCTTCGCGGGCTTCGCGAACATCGTGGACTCGGTCGGCGGTGTCGAGATCGACATCCCGCGGGACATCAAGGACTCCAAGTCCGGCGCGGACTTCAAGAAGGGCAAGCAGACCCTGAACGGCGAGGAGGCGCTCGCCTTCGTCCGCACCCGGTACGCGCTGCCCGGCTCCGACCTGGACCGTACGAAGAACCAGCAGAAGTTCCTCTCGGCCCTGGCCAACCAGGTGGCGACGCCGAGCACGATCCTCAACCCGTTCAAGCTGTACCCGACCATGGGGGCGGGGCTGGACACCCTGATCGTCGACAAGGACATGAGCCTGTTCGACCTGGCGGACATGTTCTGGTCCATGAAGGGCGTCACCGGCGGCGACGGCAAGTCGATGAACATGCCGATCTCCGGCTCCGCGAACGGCAACCTCGTCTGGAACAAGGCGAAGGTGAAGACGCTGGTGGAGCAGCTGAAGAACGACGAGACGGTGACCGTCTCCGGCAACTGAGCGGCGCACAGCAGTCGAGGGCACAGCAGTCGAGGGCACCCCTGCGGGTGCCCTCGAGTGTTTTCGGGGAGTGCTGCCGGACGGTCGTCACATGGTGACGCCCGACATCGCGCGGCAGGATTCGGCGCAGCGGCGACACGCCTCGGCGCAGCGCATCATCTGCGGGTCGTCCGGCATGGACATACACGCCTCGGCACACATGTCACAGGCCTTGGCGCACATCGCGCACATCTCGGCCGTCATGGGCGAGCGGCGCATCATCATGTCCGCGCACATACGGGTCGTCTCGGCGCAGTCCATGAGCGCCCGCATGATCTGCATCTGCGGCTGGCCGCCCATCTGCATGCAGGAGCTCATCGTCTCCTCGCAGACCACGTGGCAGGACATGCACGCGTCGACGCAGGCCTGCATCTCCTTGCTCATGGTGGTCATGGTTCGTTGCTGGGTCATGGCTCCTCCTGGGGTGCGTGCGGGAGCCCGGGGCGGGCCCCGTGCCCTTCCGTCCTACGCCCGCCCGCCGCACCGCGCCATCGGACGGACGCCCCCGATCCGCCCCCATTGGGGTTACGGCTCCCCGTCGGCGGCGTCCGGGGCCGGGGCGGGCAGGAGACGACGCCGGTCCAAGAGGCGGCGGACGACCGGGAGCGCCTCCGGGTCGTGCGTCCGCCGCTACGTGGGCGAAGACGCACCGAGGCAGGCCCGACTCGGCGTGGACGCACGGCACTTGGGCGCCGAACGCGGATCGCCCTCCGCCCGGGGAGAGCGAAGGGCGATCGGAGAGGAGCTACGACAGACCGCGGCAGTGCTACGGCGGTCCTACGGCAGGTTGCGCGCCATCACGATGCGCTGGACCTGGTTCGTGCCCTCGTAGATCTGTGTGATCTTGGCGTCGCGCATCATGCGCTCCACCGGGTAGTCACGGGTGTAGCCGTAGCCACCGAGCAGCTGGACGGCGTCCGTGGTGACCTCCATCGCCACGTCGGACGCGAAGCACTTGGCGGCGGCACCCAGGTAGGTGAGGTCGGCGTCGACGCGCTGGGAGGCGGCGGCGGCCTGGTAGGTCAGGGCGCGGGCGGCCGAGATCTTCATGGCCATGTCGGCGAGCATGAACTGGATGCCCTGGAAGTCGGCGATCGGCTTGCCGAACTGCTTGCGCTCCTGGACGTAGCCCTTGGCGTAGTCCAGCGCACCCTGGGCGATGCCGAGGGCCTGCGCGGCGATCGTGATGCGGGTGTGGTCCAGCGTCTTCATCGCCGTGGCGAAGCCGGTGCCCTCCTCGCCGATCATGCGGTCCGCCGGGATGCGAACGTTGTCCAGGTAGACCTCGCGGGTCGGGGAGCCCTTGATGCCGAGCTTCTTCTCGGGCGCGCCGAAGGAGACACCCTCGTCCGACTTCTCCACGACGAAGGCCGATATGCCCTTCGAGCGCTTGGTGGGGTCGGTGACCGCCATCACCGTGTAGTACTCGGAGACACCGGCGTTGGTGATCCAGCGCTTCACGCCGTTCAGGACGTAGTGGTCGCCGTCGCGGACCGCCTTCGTCTTCATGCCGGCGGCGTCGGAACCCGCGTCCGGCTCGGAGAGGCAGTACGAGA
The DNA here is from genome assembly GCF_004028635.1 of Streptomyces cyaneus. Taxonomy (GTDB): domain Bacteria; phylum Actinomycetota; class Actinomycetes; order Streptomycetales; family Streptomycetaceae; genus Streptomyces; species Streptomyces cyaneus. The sequence continues at coordinate 45,482 of NZ_RQJW01000005.1, forward strand.
ACATGCCGTCGCCCTTGGCGAGCGGGGTCATGTACCGCTTCTTGAGGTCCTCGGAGCCGGAGAGGATCACCGGGAGCGAGCCCAGCTTGTTCACCGCGGGGATGAGGGAGGAGGACGCGCAGACGCGGGCCACCTCCTCGATCACGATCACCGTGGCGAGGGCGTCCGCGCCCGCGCCGCCGTACTCCTCGGGTACGTGCACCGCGTGCAGGTCGGCCGCGACCAGCGCGTCCAGCGCCTCCTGCGGGAAGCGGGCCTCCTCGTCCACCGCGGCCGCGTGCGGCGCGATCTTCGCCTCGGCCAGCGAGCGGATCGCGTCGCGGAGCATGTCGTGCTCCTCGGACGGGCGGTACAGGTCGAAGTCAGCCGATCCGGCCAAGGTCTCTCACGCTCCAAGGACGCTGTGTGGTCTAGAGGATGCTGTGTGGTCTAAGTGCGCCACCGGCGCTAATTACCGTTAAGTAACTCAAATTTTAGGGGGCGGCTCACGGGAGTGATACGTGAGCTTGGCGACAGCTGGAAAGTTGCCCGTCGAACGGCCCGACTATGCTCGGGCCCGCATCACCGCCGGACCTTCGTTGACCTCTGCCGAACCCCGTAGACCTCTGGAGTACCCCATGGCCCTCAAGATCACCGTGATCGGCACCGGTTATCTCGGCGCGACGCACGCGGCGGCCATGGCCGAGCTCGGCTTCGAGGTGCTGGGGCTCGATGTCGTGCCGGAGAAGATCGAGATGCTGCGGCGCGGCGAGGTCCCGATGTACGAGCCGGGACTGGAGGAGCTGCTGCGCAAGCATGTCGCCGGGATCGAGGGGTCCACCGGGCGGCTGCGGTTCACCATGGACTGGGCCGAGGTCGGGGCGTTCGGCGATGTGCACTTCGTGTGCGTGAACACGCCTCAGCGGCACGGCGAGTACGCCTGTGACATGTCGTACGTCGACCGCGCCTTCGAGTCGCTCGCCCCGCACCTCACCGGCCCCGCCCTCGTCGTCGGCAAGTCCACCGTCCCCGTCGGCTCCGCCGACCGCCTCGCCGCCTACCTCGCCGCGCACGCGCCGGTCGGCGAGGACGCCGAGCTCGCCTGGAACCCGGAGTTCCTGCGCGAGGGCTTCGCCGTGGACGACACCCTGCACCCGGACCGGATCGTGGTCGGTGTGCGCAGCGAGCGGGCCGAGAAGCTGCTGCGCGAGGTGTACGCCACCCCGATCGCCGCCGGCTCCCCCTTCGTCGTCACCGACTTCCCCACCGCCGAGCTGGTGAAGACCTCCGCCAACTCCTTCCTCGCCACGAAGATCTCCTTCATCAACGCGATGGCGGAGGTGTGCGAGGCCGCCGGCGGCGATGTCGCCAAGCTCGCGGAGGCCATCGGGTACGACGACCGGATCGGGAAGAAGTTCCTGCGGGCCGGGATCGGCTTCGGCGGCGGCTGCCTGCCCAAGGACATCCGCGCCTTCATGGCCCGGGCCGGCGAGCTGGGCGCCGACCAGGCGCTGACCTTCCTGCGCGAGATCGACTCGATCAACATGCGCCAGCGCGGCCAGATGGTGGAGCTCGCCCGGCAGGCGCTGGGCGGCGGGCCCTTCCTCGGCAAGCGGGTCGCCGTGCTCGGCGCCACCTTCAAGCCCGACTCGGACGACGTCCGGGACTCGCCCGCGCTGAACGTCGCCGGGCAGATCCACCTCCAGGGCGGCCAGGTCACGGTGTACGACCCCAAGGGCATGGACAACGCCCGCCGCCTCTTCCCGACCCTCGGCTACGCCGACAGCGCGATCGAGGCGGTACGGGGCGCCGACGTCGTACTGCATCTGACGGAATGGCGGGAATTCCGCGAGCTGGACCCGGCGGCGCTGAGCGATGTCGCGGCGGCTCGGGTCATTCTGGACGGGCGCAATGCCCTGGACCCGGAGTTGTGGCGGAAGGCCGGCTGGACTTATCGGGCGATGGGACGGCCGACGGCCTGAGAAAAGGCCCGTCGTTTCAGGCGGGCTGTTAAGGCGGGCCGTTCAGGCAGAGAAATCGCGCTCGCCCGGCCCTCCCCTCGGGGGGACGGGCCCGCGGGCGCCCGCGGTCGGCCCACGGCTAGCCCGCACAACGCATATGCCATTCTCCTTGAAATCCTCACGCGGCTTCGCATTCTATTCGAGTAGCGTGAGGGAAAAGAAATACTCGCACGCGAATTCTTCACAGCCGCATTGCGCGGAATAGCGATGGTCTCACCCGGTCTCACAGCGGGGGTCCCCTCGAAAGAGAGGCGCCGCAACAGCTGTTTAACTGACGCGTAGCCGCGCGGAATTCGCGTGCCACTCCACTGGTCGGCGTTCGCTGGTTTTGAACAGCCCATGCCAGGAGTGACCATGCCCCTGTTCCGCCGGTCCCTGTGGCCGCACGACCACCGCGACGAACTGGTCGCGGGAGCGCTCGTCGGCGCCGTGGTGGTCGTACTCGGATACGCGTCGGGCATCGGCGCCCCCGCCGCCTCCTCCGACGCGACCGCGGCCCCGCCGCCCGCGGTCACCTCGCCGTCACCCCCGGGCGAGGCCGCCACCCCGTCGGAGACCCCGGGCGACATCCCGGGCGGAGCCGCGGGGGGCGCGGCAGGGGCCGGGGCACTGCCGGTCACCGGCGTCTACTACCCCGGCGGCACGGATCACACCGGCCACACAGGCACCTCCGGCGGGACGGGCCACACAGGCCACGGCGGCTCCCCCACGCCCTCCGCCCCCACGTCCCCGCCCTCCTCCGGCCCGTCCGCGCCGGGCACCACCCCGCCCGGCGACGACGCCACCTGCGAGGACGGCGAGGTCCGGCTCGCCGGGCCGCTCCTGACCGGCCTCACCGAGCCCGTCTTCGGTCTCCTCAACCCCACCGCCGAGGCGTCCCCGGCCCCGCAGCCCTCCCCCTGCGTCGGCCTCGCCCCGCTCCCGTCCCTCCTCGGCGGCGTCAGCCCCTCCCCGGAGGCGACGCCGTGACCCCCCGCCGCACGCTCCTCCTCCTCGTCCTCACCCCGCTCCTCTACGTCCTCCTCGGTTCCCCGCAGGCCTCCGCCCACACCGAGCTGGTCACCTCCAGCCCCGCGAACGGCGCCGAGTTGAAGCAGGCCCCCGACCACCTCACGCTCACCTTCGACGAGCCTGTCGAGCCGGCCGGGGTCCGTGTCATGACCGTGGACGGCGACCGGCTCCCGGTGTCCCTCGTGCCGGGGCACAAGGGCGAGGTCGTACGGGCCGCCCTCGGGCGCCCGGCGGACGGCTCCTTCGCCGTCGTCTGGTCGGTCGTCGACGAGGAGGACGGGCACGCCTCCTCGGGCCGGCTCGACTTCGGCATCGCGGCACCGGCCGCACAGGACCGCGGCGACGAGGCCGTGACCGCACCGTCCCCCCTGGTGCGCAACGGCCTCGTCGCCGCCCGCTGGGCCGGCTATCTCTCCCTGGCGCTGTTCATCGGGGGCCTCGCCTTCGTCACGCTGCTGTGGCCGCGCGGCGCGCACGAGCCGCGGGCCCGGGCGCTGCTGGGACTGGCCTGGACGTGCGGCCTGCTGGCGTCGGTCGCGGCGATCGGGCTCCAGGGCGCATACGCGACGCTGGGCGGCCTGCGGGAGGCCCTGCGCGCCGAGACGTACGCGGACGTCCTGACCACCGAGCCCGGCGTCGTGCTCGCCGCCCGGGTCCTGCTGTGGGTGCTCGCGGCCGTGGTGCTGAGCGCGCTGCTCCAGGGCGGGCCCCGCACCTCCCGCTCCCCCGGCTGGCGGGTCGGCGCGCTCGCGGTCTGCCTCGGGCTGCTGCGGGCGACCGGCATGGCGGGCCACAACGCCGAGGGAAGTGAGCCCACTTGGGGCGCGATCGCCGACCTCGTGCATGTGCTCGGCGTCTCGCTGTGGATCGGCGGTCTGGTCATGCTCGCGCTGGCGGTGCTGCCGCGGCGGCGTCCCGATGAGCTGGCCGCGGTGGTACCGGGTTACTCACGGCTGGCGGCCGTCAGCGTGGCGGGCATCGTGGCCGCCGGACTGGTACTGGCGTGGCAGGTCGTCGGGTCGTACGACGCCCTGCTGCACACCTCGTACGGGCATCTGCTGCTGGCGAAGACCGCCGTGCTCGCGGCCGTCCTGCTGGTCGCCCTCGCCAGCCGTCAGTGGGTGCGTACCCGCCTCGATCTCGCCGTGCTGCTGCGCGGCGACGCCGCCACCGTGCGGCCCTTCGGTTACTCGGTCGCGGCCGAGACGGGGCTGGTCCTCGTCGTGCTCGCCGTGACGGGTCTGCTGGTCACGGCCAACCCTGGCCAGTGAACTCCCATGCAAATCAAAGGAGTTGCGTTGAATCCACGTAATGAGAGCGACGCGGCACCGCGTCACCGGCCGCCCGCGGGCAACCGGGGACTGCTGGTCGCCGGAGTCGGCGCGGCGCTGGCCGCGGTGCTCAGCCTGGGGCTGCTCCAGGCCGCCTCGAGCACCTCGGCCGGGGCAGCCTCCACGGCGGACGCGGGCGCGGCTCAGGCGCCCGCTGCCGCCGCGGCCCAGGCCCAGCCGGCGGCCGACGCGGCGCCGGACCACCAGGTCGACATCATGAACAACAAGTTCGGCGACGGGAAACAGCTCGTCGTCGAGGTCGGCGACACGGTCCGCTGGACCAACCACGACAGCGTGCCGCACACGGTCACCACGACCAAGGGCCCGAAGAAGTTCGACTCGGGCACGCTGGAGCAGGGCGACTCGTGGTCGTACACCTTCACCACGGCCGGGACGTACGAGTACTACTGCGCGGTGCACCCGGACATGGTGGCGTCCGTGAAGGTCGTCGCCCCCGACGGCGGCGGTTCGTCCGGCGGTTCGTCCGGAGGCTCGTCCGGTGGTTCCTCGGGCGGGTCGAGCGGCGGCTCCTCCGGTGGCTCCGGCTCCGGTGGCGGCACGGGCGGTACGTCGGGTGGCGGCACGGGCGGTACGTCCGGTGGTGGCTCCGGCGGCACGTCGGGCGGTTCGTCGGGCGGTACGTCCGGCGGCGGCTCCGGTGGCGGCGACGAGCAGTGCGCCAGCGTCCAGGACGTGCTGCTGCCGATCCTCCAGCACCTCAACGCGGCGCACCTGGAGCGGTCCCCGGGCCAGCAGGTGCAGGACGCGCTGGCGCTGGACGCGTACATCAAGACGCACACGGTGTGGATCGAGAGCATCCTGACGCCCGCCACCAAGGGCGGCGGCACGATCCTCGACGACACGCTCAGCGTGCTGCTGAACCACATCAACAAGGCGCACCTGGAGGAGTCGCCCGGGCAGCAGGTGGCCGATCTGCTGAACGTCGACAGCTACGTGCAGATGCACACGGTCTGGGCCGAGCACCTGCTCACGCCCACCGAGGACTTCCTCACCAACAGCTGCTGACACCGCCCGCGCGCAAGACGGACGCCGGTCCGGCCGAGGCTCAGTCGGCCGGACCGGCGCTCCCCCATTGTCCCCGTCACCGCCGCCCTTCCGGAACCGCTTTCCAAGGAGACCGGGATGACAACCGTCACCCTGCCCGTCGACCCGACCCCGCCCGGGGCTCCCGGCTCGCCCCCCTGGCTGCCCCTGCCCGGCCGGTATGCCGTGGCCCCCGGCCGCTCGCTGGTCGAACTCACCGCTCTGTGCGGCCCGTTGCCGCTCCGGCGCCGCCGCCTCACCCTCGCGGCGGCCGCGCTCACCGTCCCGGAGACCGACGAACACCCCACCTTCCGCTTCGAGCTCGACGGCGCCCACCTCAAGGGCGTGCTCACCCTCGACCACGCGCACGCCCACGCCCACGCCCACGAGGGCACCGGCATCGTCCAGCTGACCGGCGACCTCGGCATCGACGGCACCGACTTCCCCGCGCTGCTGCGGCTGCGGGTCGTCGAGCGGTCCGACGACCTGCTGCTCTTCGTGGGCACCGCCCGACTGTCGTACCGGCTGCTGCGCCGCGCCACCGGCTTCCGGTTCGGCCGGTTGCGGCCCACTACGCGGCTGCGGCTGCTGGTCGCCGGGGAGTTCGCATGAGGGCGGCACGGCGAGCGGTCCCGGGGACCGTCCTCGCCCTGGCTGTCCTGGCCGTCCTGGTCGGGATGCTGCTCGTGCTGCCGGTCGGCCGGGCGTCGGCGGCGACGTACCGGGTCGCCATGAGCGGCTATGCCTTCAGCCCCGCGACCCTGACCGTCACCGCCGGCTCCACGGTGACCTGGACCAACCAGGACACCGCCCCGCACGACGTGAAGACCACGTCGGCTCCGGCCGCCTTCCACTCCCCCATGCTGAACAAGGGCGGAAGCTGGAGCTTCACCTTCAACACCCCGGGGACGTACGCCTACTACTGCACCGTCCACCCGAACATGACGGCCCGGATCGTGGTCCAGGCGGCGGCACCGAAGACTTCGGCGCCCGCGCCGACGCACGACCACTCGGGTACCGGGTCGTCGACGGGACACCAGTCGTCCGGTCACCACGCGACCGCACCGAGTCCGACAGCGGCGACACACTCACCGGCCCCCTCGCCCGTACGGTCCACACCGTCCGCGTCGGCTGCGGCGTCCGCGCCACCCGGGTCACCGTCGCCCGCACCCACGCCGACCTCTGTGCCGCAGACCCAGGTCACCGCGTCGACAACCCGCCCGCTGGACCCGCTCCTGGTCCTGACCGGGATAGTCGCGGGCGTCGCGGTCCTGTGCCTGCTCCTGGTGGGCTCCCGGGCGTCCCGGACCCGCGAGGAGAAACCCTGACGGCAACGCCCTGACAGCAATGCCCTGAGGGGCGCGGGGCACTTCCAGTAGGCGTCATGACGTCACTTCCAGGCGTCATGGCGTCATGACGTCACTTCGCCCGATACCGCCGCATCTTCGCCCGCGCCCCACACACCTGCATCGAGCACCAACGACCGCGGCCCGCCGGGCTGCGGTCGTAGTACGCCCAGTGACAGTCGACGGCCTCGCAGGCCTTCAGCCGGTGCCACGTGCCCTCGACGAGGGCCTGGGCGATGGCCGCCGCCACCCGGGAGAGCAGCGGGCCCTCGTCGGCGGGGGCGAGGCCGGCCGAGCCGTCGGCGGCCTCGACGGTGACGAGCAGCGGGCCCGCCGCCAGCAGCTCACCCAGCGGCGTCACGGCACGATGCGGCGGATGCCCCGCGTGTGCGAGAAGAACCACCCGCAGCGACTCCCGCAGCTCCCGCGCTCCCGGTATGTCCTCCTCGGCCAGCCCGAAGCGCGCCCGGCCCTCCGCCGTGTCCAGCGAGTCGGCGCCCGACTCGATGTCCAGCGTGTTGACCAGGGACTCGACCAGCTCCAGGCCCCCGGGCGCGGGCGATCTCTCACTCATGGCTGCACGCTACCTCCCGATTCCCCTTGCGACGTTACCGCCAATGCGGGAGCATGCAGTAACGGGGTTACCCCATGCAGTGCTGTAGGGGTAACCAAGGCACCGAGACTTCAAGGAGGAAGTCATGGCCATCGCCGAACTGGGCGTCGTCGTCCTGGACTGTCCCGACCCCCGTGCCCTCGCCGACTTCTACGCGCGCGTGCTCGGCGGAAACGTCGAGGGCGAAGGGGACTGGGTGGACCTGAAGGTGCCCGGCGGGCAGTCGCTGGCGTTCCAGGCCGCCCCCGGGTTCGTACCGCCGCAGTGGCCGGCGCCCGATCACTCCCAGCAGTTCCATCTGGACCTGACCGTCGCGGACCTGGACGCGGCCGAGGAAGGCGTACTGGCACTGGGGGCGAAGCCGCTGGACGCCGAGGACCGGTCGCGGAGCTTCCGGGTTTACTCGGATCCAGCCGGGCACCCGTTCTGCCTGTGCGCCTGCTGATCACGCCTCGACCGCCGGAGGAATCCATGAGTCCCGTGGCACGCCTACGTTCCGTCGTCATCGACTGCCCCGACCCGCGCGCCCTCGCCCGCTTCTACGCCGGTGTCGGCGGCGGTGCGCCCGAGGACGACGACCCCGAATGGGTCGTACTCCAGATCCCGGGCGGGCCACGGCTCTCCTTCCAGGCGGCGCCCGGGCACACCCCGCCGGAGTGGCCGCGGGCCGACCGCAACTCGCAGCAGTTCCACCTCGACTTCGACGCGGGGTCCACCTGGGAGGAGGTCGACGCGGCCGAGGAGAAAGTGCTGAAGCTGGGCGCACGGTTGCTGCACGCCGAGGACAAGGAGGACTGGCGGGTGTACGCCGACCCGGCGGGGCACCCGTTCTGCCTCTGCCGGATCGAGCACGGCGAGTAGCGAACCCTCCGGTCGCGGTCGAGGTCGGCGATCTTCACGGCGGCCCCCGCGGGGCCGGGCAGACGGCGACCTGGTGGACAGGGTGTTCGGGCGTACGGGCGTACGGGGCACGCGCGCGGCCGGTCAGCCTTGCCGCGCCGCCTCGATCACCTCGTTCAGGGTGTCCCGGGAGCGGACGAGGTCGGCGATCATGCGGTCGATGCGGTCGCGTTCGGCGGTGAGGTCCTCGACCAGCCGGGGCGTGGCGACGGCGGAGGGGCCGCCGTCGGTGTCCCGCATACAGGGCAGCAACTGCACGATCCGGCTGCTGTGCAGGCCGGCGGCGAAGAGCTCCTGGATCCGGACGACCCGGTCCACGGCCGCCTCGGGGTAGTCGCGGTGGCCGCCCGGGGTGCGCTCGGCGCGCAGCAGGCCCTGGGTCTCGTAGTAGCGCAGCGACCGCTCGCTCACGCCGGTGCGCCGGGCGAGTTCACCGATCCGCATCTCCGCCTCTGCGTCCGCGTCCGCGCCCGCCGACTGCCCGGGCTTGAATCTGACACTGATGTCAAGTTTTAGCGTACGGGAATGACGCAGACGACGGACTTCCTGGCACCGGCCCGGCTCGGCCGGCTCGCACTTCCCCACCACCTGGTGATGGCACCGCTCACCCGCAACCGCGCGGCGGCGGACGGCACCCCGACCGACCTCATGGTCACCCACTACACCCAGCGCACCACGGCCGGCCTGATCATCGGCGAGGCCTCGACACCGAACGCGGTCGGGCAGACGTACCCGAACATCACAGCGATCCACACCGACCGGCACCTGGCCGGGTGGCGGCGGGTGACCGAGGCCGTGCGGGAGGGCGGCGGGCGGATGTTCCTGCAGCTCCAACACGGCGGGCGGGTCAGCCATCCGGAGACCACCGGCCTGACGCCCGTCGCGCCCTCCCCCGTGCCGCTGCAGGAGACGATCTTCACGCCGCGCGGGCACCTGCCGGCCGTCGTCCCCCGGGAGATGACGGTCGCCGACATCCGGGCCACCGTCGCCGACTTCGCCGCGGCCGCCCGCCGGGCCGTCGACGCGGGCTTCGAGGGAGTCGAGGTGCACTCGGCCAACGGGCATCTGCTGCACCAGTTCCTCGCCGGGAACACCAACCGCAGGACGGACGGATACGGCGGGCCGGTGGAGCGGCGGGTCCGGTTCACGGCGGAGGTGACCGAGGCGGTGGCCGACGCGATCGGCGCCGACCGGGTGGGCGTGCGGATCTCCCCGGGAAACACCGTCAACGGCATCGAGGAGGACGACACCGACGTCCTCTACCCCGCGCTGGTGGCCCGGCTGCGGGATCTGGACCTGGCGTATCTGCACCTCGTGCACGCCGACCCGGACACAGCGGTGTACCGGAGGATCCGCGCGGACTGGCCCGGCGTCCTGATCGGCAACCCGGTACTGCCCGACCTCACCACCGCGGGCGTCACCCGGGCCGCGGCCGGCATGCTGGCCGCCGGGGCCGATCTGGTCGCCCTCGGCAGGCCGTTCCTCGCCAACCCGGACCTGGTCACCCGCCTGCGCCTCGGCGCACCGCTCAACCCGGTCCGGGACCGGTACCTGATGTACACGGGCGGGGCGACCGGTTACACCGACTACCCCGCCCTCGACGATCAGCCGTCCAGCGCCTCGATGGTCGCGTTGGACGGGCCCCGCGTCGCCTGAAGGTCGCGGGCGACGTCCTCGGCCGCGCCCAGTACCCGTACCGCGTTCTGCCAGGTCAGCTTGGCCAGGTCGGGCTTTGACCAGCCGCGGTCCAGCAGTTCGGCGATCAGGTTGGGATAGCCGGACACGTCGCGCAGGCCGTCCGGGGTGAAGGCGGTGCCGTCGTAGTCGCCGCCGATGCCGATGTGGTCCACGCCCGCGATCTCGCGCATGTGGTCCAGGTGGTCGGCGACCGTGGAGACGGTGGCGATCGGGCGCGGGGTGCTCTCCTCGAAGGCGCGGTGCACCTTCATCGCCTCGGCGGTGGTGTCGAGATGGTGGAAGCCGTGGGCGCGCATGTTCTCGTCGGCCGCGGCCGTCCAGTCGACCGCCGCCTGCAGCACGAACTTCGGCACGAACGTCACCATCGCGACGCCGCCGTTGCCGGGGAGGCGTTCCAGGACGTCGTCGGGGATGTTGCGCGGGTGGTCGCACACCGCGCGAGCGGAGGAGTGGGAGAAGATCACGGGGGCCGACGTGGCGTCCAGCGCGTCCCGCATCGTCGTGGCCGCCACGTGCGAGAGGTCCACCAGCATGCCCTCGCGGTTCATCTCCCGGACCACCTCGCGGCCGAAGGCCGACAGACCACCCACGCCGGGCTCGTCCGTCGCCGAGTCGGCCCACGCGATGTTGTCGTTGTGGGTGAGCGTCATGTAGCGGACGCCGAGCGCGTACAGCGCCCGCAGCGTGGCGAGCGAGTCGGCGATGGAGTGGCCGCCCTCGGCACCCATCAGGGAGGCGATACGGCCCTCCGCGCGGGCGGCTTCCATGTCCGCCGCCGTCAGCGCGGGGCGCAGGTCGGCCGGGTAGCGCGCCAGCAACTGCCGTACGCAGTCGATCTGTTCGAGGGTGGCGCTGACCGCCTTGTCGCCGGCGTAGTCCGAGCGGACGTACACCGACCAGAACTGCGCGCCCACGCCGCCCTCGCGCAGGCGGGGGATGTCGGTGTGCAGGTGGGCGCCCTGGGAGGCGGCGATGTCGCGGGCGTCGAGGTCGTAGCGGACCTGTTCGCGCAGGGCCCAGGGGAGGTCGTTGTGGCCGTCGACGACCGGGAACTCGCGCAGGAGTTCCCGGGCTGCCTCCAGGGAGGTCATCGCCGTCACTTCCCCGAGCCGAAGCCGAAGCCGTTCGCGCCCTCTACCTTGGCGCGCAGGCGCTTGCCCTTCTCGGTGGCCTGGTCGTTCAGCTCCTGCTGGAACTCGCGCATCCGCTGCAGCAGGTCCTCGTCGTGGGTGGCGAGGATACGGGCGGCGAGCAGACCGGCGTTGCGCGCGCCGGCGACGGAGACGGTGGCGACCGGGACGCCGGCCGGCATCTGCACGATCGAGAGCAGGGAGTCCATGCCGTCGAGGTACTTCAGCGGGACCGGGACGCCGATGACCGGCAGGGGCGTCACCGAGGCGAGCATGCCGGGGAGGTGAGCGGCGCCGCCCGCCCCCGCGATGATCACCTTCAGGCCGCGCTCGGCCGCCTGCTCGCCGTACGTGACCATCTCGCGCGGCATCCGGTGCGCGGAGACGACGTCGACCTCGTAGTCGATCTCGAACTCGTCGAGGGCCTGGGCGGCGGCCTCCATGACGGGCCAGTCGGAGTCCGACCCCATCACGATGCCCACGACGGGGCCGACAGCGGTGCTCATTCGGTGATCGTGCCCTTCAGGTAGCCGGCTGCGTGACGTGCGCGTTCCAGCACGTCGTCGAGGTCGTCGCCGTAGGTGTTGACGTGGCCGACCTTGCGGCCGGGCTTTACGTCCTTGCCGTACATGTGGATCTTGAGCTTGGGGTCGCGGGCCATGCAGTGCAGGTACGCGGAGTACATGTCGGGGTAGTCGCCGCCGAGGACGTTGACCATGACGGTCCACTTGGCGCGCGGGCGCGGGTCGCCGAGGGGGAGGTCCAGGACCGCGCGGACGTGGTTGGCGAACTGGCTGGTGATCGCGCCGTCCTGGGTCCAGTGGCCCGAGTTGTGCGGGCGCATCGCCAGTTCGTTGACGAGGATGCGGCCGTCGCGGGTCTGGAACAGCTCGACGGCGAGGTGGCCGACGACGCCGAGTTCCTTGGCGATGGTGAGGGCCATCTCCTCGGCCCTGAGGGCGAGGTTCTCGTCGAGGTCGGGCGCGGGGGCTATGACGGTGTCGCAGACGCCGTTGACCTGCCGGGACTCGACCACCGGGTAGGCGACGGCCTGGCCGTGCGGGGAGCGTACGACGTTCGCCGCGAGCTCCCGTACGAAGTCGACCTTCTCCTCGGCGAGGACCGGGACGCCGGCGCGGAACGGCTCGGCGGCCTCCTCGACGGAGTCGACGACCCAGACGCCCTTGCCGTCGTAGCCGCCGCGGACGGTCTTGAGGACGACGGGGAAGCCGTCGCCCTCGCCCGCGAAGGCGGCGACGTCGCCCGGGTCGGTCACGATCCTGTGCCGTGGGCACGGCACGCCGATCGCGTCGAGCTTCGCGCGCATCACGCCCTTGTCCTGGGCGTGCACGAGTGCGTCAGGGCCCGGGCGGACGGGGATGCCGTCCGCCTCCAGAGCCCTGAGGTGCTCGGTGGGTACGTGTTCGTGATCGAAAGTGATCACATCGCAGCCCCTCGCGAAGTCGCGCAGCGTGTCGAGGTCGCGATAGTCGCCGAGGACGACATCGCTCACCACCTGCGCCGCGGAATCCTGAGGGGTGTCACTGAGGAGCTTGAACCTGATGCCGAGCGGGATGCCCGCCTCGTGTGTCATACGAGCGAGCTGCCCCCCGCCGACCATGCCGACTACCGGGAACGTCACGCCCCTAGGGTATCGGCCGCGTCGGGGCGACCCTCTTACCGGACTTTTCCGGGTCTCTTTCCGACCTATGTCCCGACCTATGAGCTCGCCCACAGGCAATCGTGGAGGGGGGTGGTTAGCATGGCTGGGTTGACGAAAACCGACCGACATATCGACCGACAGGAGCCTTCACGACCATGGGACGTGGTTCCTCGGGGCTTCATGCGGCGCCTCCAGTACCTCGCAGTGCTGTGCGGCAGCGCTTTGACCGGCTGATGCGTGAGGTTGCCAAGTTCGGCGCGGTGGGTGGAGCGGGGCTGCTGGTCAATCTCCTCGTGTTCAACCTGGTGCGGCATGTGACCGACCTCCAGGTGGTGCGGGCGAGCGTCATCGCCACCGTCGTCGCGATCGTCTTCAACTACGTCGGCTTCCGCTACTTCACGTACCGGGATCGCGACAAGAGTCGTCGTACGAAGGAACTGGGTCTGTTCCTGCTGTTCAGCGTGGTCGGTCTGGTGATCGAGAACGGTGTGCTGTACGCGGCGACGTACGGGTTCGGGTGGGACAGTCCGCTGCAGAGCAACATCTTCAAGTTCCTCGGCATCGGGATCGCGACGCTGTTCCGGTTCTGGTCGTATCGGACGTGGGTGTTCCGCGCGCTTCCTCCTGCGGAGGAGGCGGAGCAGGCAGTGACCGGAGCGGAATCGTTCCTGGAGCCGCCTCGGCAAGCTGCGGCGGAGAAGCCGCGGGTACGACAGCGGGTGGGCTGACGCGCCGAGGCCGCCGGGGGTACACCCTGGGCTTCCTCGCCCCCGCCGCCCCTACCCGTCCCATCCTCGAAGGGGCTCCGCCCCTTCCACCCCGCCAAGGGGCTACGCCCCCTGGACCCCCATCGGCCTGAACGGCCTCGTCCTCAAACGCCGGACGGGCTGATTTCACCCAGGGCATTCCAGCCCGCCCGGCGCTTGAGGTGGGGGTTGTGCCTCGCGGCGCCGACGGTCACTTCCCAGCGCCGACCCAGGTATTTCAGCCCGTCCGGCGTTTGAGGACGAGCTCCGCCATCCCGATCCCCCACCCACCCGCAGGGGGGCTTCACCTCTCGACGCCGTCCCGGCATTTCCGCCCGTCCGGGGCTGCGCTTCTGGACGCCGGCCCAGGCATTCCAGCCCGTCCGGCGTTTGAGGACGAGGCCCCTTCAGGGCCGAAGCGGGGGTCTGGGGGCCGCAGGCCCCCAGGACGGCGGGGTCGAAGGGGCGGCAGCCCCTGGAGGACGGGACGGGTAGGGGCGGCGGGGGCGAGAACCCCTGCGGTTACCTGACCGTCGGACCCGCATCCTCCGCCGACTTCTTCAGCGGTGGTGTGCGGGAGAGGAACAGGGCGAGTACCGGAGGGTTCGTCTGGAGCATCTCCAGGCGGCCACCATCGGCTTCCGCGAGGTCACGGGCCACCGCGAGACCGATGCCCGTGGAGTTGCGCCCGCTGATGGCCCGCTCGAAGATGCGGGCGCCCAGGTCCGCAGGAATGCCGGGGCCCTCGTCGGTGACCTCGATGACCGCCTGATTGCCCGTGACACGCGTCCGCAGGGCCACCGTGCCGCCCCCGTGCATGAGGGAGTTCTCGATCAGGGCCGCCAGGACCTGAGCGACCGCGCCCGGCGTGCCGACCGCCTGGAGGTGACGTTTGCCCGAGCTGACGATCGCCCGCCCGACACTGCGGTACGCCGGACGCCACTCGGCCAGCTGCTGCTGGATGACCTCGTCGAGGTCGAAGGTGACGGCGGAGCCGTTGCGCGGGTCGCGGGAGTTGGTGAGGAGGCGTTCGACCACGTCGGTGAGGCGCTCCACCTGGGTCAGGGCGATCGTCGCCTCCTCCTTCACCGTGTCGAGATCCTCGGTGAGGGTGATCTCCTCAAGGCGCATGGACAGGGCCGTGAGGGGGGTGCGGAGCTGGTGGGAGGCGTCCGCGGCCAGGCGGCGTTCCGCCGTCAGCATGCGGGCGATGCGCTCGGCCGAGGAGTCCAGCACGTCCGCCACTCGGTCCAGCTCATGGACGCCGTACCGCTTGTGGCGGGGGCGCGGGTCGCCCGAGCCGAGGCGTTCCGCCGTTTCCGCGAGGTCGGTGAGCGGGGAGGCGAGGCGATTCGCCTGGCGTACCGCCAGCAGGACCGCCGCGATCACCGCGAGCAGGGCCACCGCGCCGATGATCAGCAACGTACGGCCGACCTCCCGCGTCACCGACGACCGCGGCTCCTGCACGACGACCGTCTCGCCCTCCTCGCCGGTCTCCTTGGCGCTGATGACGTCACCGGTCGGCTTGGAGCCCACCTGGATCACCGGCTTGCCCGGGATCCGGATCTCGGCGTAACGATCCCCCTGGATCTGGTCCCGCAGCACCGCGGCGTCCACGGTCTCGTCACCGAGCAGCCGGCTGTCCACGATGCTGACCAGCCGGACCGCCTCGGTGTCCACCCGCTCCTGTGCGGTGTTGGTGATCGTCCTGGTCTCGACGATCACGAGGGAGACGCCGAAGACGGCGATGACAACGAGTACGACCGCGAGGGTCGACTGGATAAGACGGCGACGCACAGGTCCCTCCGGACAGTGACACTAAAACGACCGGTGCGTACAGCGCCCTTGGAAGGGGCGCGGGGAACTGCGCGACCAGCCACACACAACCCGCAGCCGCGCACTGCACAAGCCACAAGCCACAAGCCCGCAACGGCGCGACCGCGTCAACTCTTCTCGAACCGGAAGCCCACACCCCGCACCGTGGCGATGTACCGAGGGTTCGCCGCATCGTCGCCGAGCTTCTTGCGCAGCCACGAGATGTGCATGTCGAGCGTCTTGGTCGACGACCACCAGGTCGTGTCCCAGACCTCCCGCATCAGCTGGTCCCGGGTCACCACCCGGCCGGCGTCGCGCACCAGCACCCGCAGCAGGTCGAACTCCTTGGCCGTGAGCTGGAGTTCCTCGTCGCCCATCCACGCCCGGTGCGACTCGACGTCGATCCGCACGCCGTGCGTGGCCGGCGGCTGCTGCGGCTCGGCCGACCCGCGCCGCAGCAGGGCCCGGACCCGGGCCAGCAGTTCGGCGAGCCGGAACGGCTTGGTGACGTAGTCGTCGGCGCCCGCGTCGAGGCCTACGACGGTGTCCACCTCGTCGGCACGTGCGGTCAGGATGAGGACCGGCACGGCGTGGCCCTCGGCACGCAGTCGCCGGGCCACCTCCAGGCCGTCCATGCCGGGCAGGCCGAGGTCCAGCACGACGAGGTCGATACCGCCCTGCATTCCTGCGTCGAGCGCGGTGGGGCCGTCCTCCCGCACCTCGACCTCGTACCCTTCCCGGCGCAGTGCGCGGGCCAGCGGCTCCGAAATGGACGCGTCGTCCTCGGCGAGCAGTACACGGGTCATGAGCTGATGGTAGTCCGCCCATGACAAGAGCTGGGGTGTGATCGGGCGCCTTGATTCTTACCGGTTCTTGGCGCGTCTCTTACCTTCGGGCGCTGTGGTACAGACCATCGTGTGCGAGGTGCGATCCTGGAAAGGACCTTGGAAAGGGTGCCTGCGGTTCCCTCGACACCTGTGATACGTGTCTCAAGTCCTTCCATATCCGGCAGTGTCCTGACGTATGGTGAATCTACGCCTGTAGCACTACAGGGACCTTCGGCGGCACTTGACGCTGAGGGTCTCTTTTGTGTCTGCCTGGAATGACCTGTGGCCGGGCCCCCAAGGACGGGGGCGTGGATCCCGGTGGCCGCCGTCCGCCGCTTCGTGACCCGGAGCGGAACTCCCCGTGGGCGTGGGGGTGGGCGACTGTGCCCCGCCGGTGCCGGCCGCCCCCCACCGGGCGCGTGACAGTCAACGTCGGTGCGCGTCCCGACAGCAAGGATCGACCATGGCGTCCAGCCTGACGAAGGACTCGGCCCGCCCGGGCACCCCCGGCTCCGAGAAGACCTTCTTCGGCCACCCCCGCGGCCTGGCCACTCTCTTCATGACCGAGATGTGGGAGCGTTTCTCCTACTACGGCATGAAGGCGCTGCTCCCGCTGTACCTGGTGGCCGACAACGGCCTCAACCTCAGCGGCGCGACCACCATCACCATCGCCTCGGTGTACGTGTCTCTCGTATACCTGCTCACGCTGCCCGGCGGCTGGGTCGCGGACCGCATCCTCGGCCCGCGTAAGACGGTCGCCCTGGCCGGCCTGATCATCATGCTCGGCCACCTGACCCTGGCCCTGCCGTCGGCCGGCATCTTCTACGTGGGACTCGCCCTCGTCGCGATCGGCTCGGGCCTGCTGAAGGCCAACATCTCCACGATGGTCGGCCACCTCTACGACGGCCCGAACGACCCGCGCCGCGACGGTGCCTTCACCGTCTTCTACATCGGTATCAACACCGGCGCCTTCGCCGCGCCGCTGATCATCGGCACCGTCGGCGAGAAGGTCAACTGGCACCTCGGCTTCGCGCTGGCCGCGCTCGGCATGGCGCTGGGCCTGGCCCAGTTCCTGCTCGGCACCCGCCACCTGAGCGCCCGCAGCGAGATCGTGCCGACCCCGATGGACGCCGTGGAGAAGCGCAACACCCTGCGCAAGGGCCTGCTGTGGCTGGCCGTGCCCGCGGTCTTCTACGCCGTCGTCGGCCTCTCCGGCCACTTCACGGAGGCCTGGGCCACGATCCCGCTCACGGTCATCGGCCTGATCGTCCCGATCTGGGTCATCGCCCGGATCAAGCGGGACAAGGACCTGAGCTCCACCGAGCAGTCGAAGGTCTCGGCGTACATCTACTTCTTCGTCGCCGCGGCCGTCTTCTGGATGATCTACGACCAGGGCGCCACGACGCTGTCGCTGTTCGCCGACTCCTCGGCCGACAACCGGGTCTTCGGCTGGGAGTTCCCGGTCTCCTGGTACCAGTCGGTCAACCCGGTCCTGATCATGGCCATCGCGCCGCTGTTCGCCTGGCTGTGGGTGTGGCTGAACCGGCGCGGCAAGGAGCCGAGCACGGCCGTGAAGTTCGCGTCCGGTCTGCTCCTGATCGGTGTGTCCTTCTTCGTGTTCCTCATCCCGCTGTCGATCGCCCAGGACGGCGAGAAGGCCGCGGCGATGTGGATCGTGGCGATCTTCTTCGTCCAGACGCTCGGTGAGCTGACGCTGTCCCCGGTGGGTCTGTCGGTCACCACGAAGATGGCGCCGGCGAAGTACGCCTCCCAGATGATGGGCGTCTGGTTCCTCGCGGTCACCGCGGGCGACTCCGTCACCGCGCTTCTGTCCGACCCGGCCGCCGGTGGCGTCGACCTCAACAAGATGAGCTTCGTCGCGCTTGAGGCCACCCTCGCCGTCATCGCCGGTGCCGCGGTGTGGATGTACCGCAAGAAGGTCAAGGCGCTCATGGGCGACGTGCGCTAGCGCCTGCGGCTGAGCTGAGCGGACGGAGGCCGTCGCACTCGTGTGGGTGCGACGGCCTCCGTGTTGTGCGGGTCAGGTCAGTTCGACAGCTCGCCGTGCCGTACGGCCGTGACGAAGGACGCCCACGCGGTCGCCGGGAGGATCAGGGCGGGGCCGTGGGGGTTCTTGGAGTCTCGGACGGGGACGAGGGGGGCGGCAGTGAGGAAGTCGTCGGAGACCTCGATGCAGTTACCGCCGTCAGGGTTGCTGTAGCTGCTCTTGCGCCACGTCACGCCGTTCAGGTCGATGGATCGCACGGTGCTTCCTCCAGCATCTGCCCGATGAACTTCAGCGACTCGGCCGGGGACAACGCCAGGTCACGCATCGAATCGTACGCACGTTGCAGCCGGTCAACCTCCCTACTTTCCTGGACAAGTTCGCCGTGATACGCGGTCTCGGTGTAGGCCACGGTTCGACCGTCCTGCAGCTTGAGGAACATCACGTCAGTCCCGACCAAGCCGTGCAGACCGGAGCTTTGCGGTAGCACCTGGAGCGTGATGTTCGGGCGCTCGGCCACCTCCGCGAGATACTCAAGCTGCTCCCGCCAAGCCCCGGCGTCTCTCGGCGGTGTGCGCAGCGTCGCCTCGGCCAGGATGGCGCGAAACGGCGGGGCATCCTCACCCATCAGCAGCGCCCGACGGCCCAGCCGTGCGTCCACCTGTTTGGCGAGCTCCTCGCCCTTGATCCCGCCTGTCGTGAGCACCTCCTGCACGTACCCTGCCGTCTGAAGCAGACCCGGCAGGACACTCACGGAGAACTGCCACAAGCCCACCGCCTCGGCCTCCAGCAGCATGTACCTCCGGTACTGCTCCTTGAACTGCGTCGGGTCCCCCACCGCCAGCTCCCACAACGCCAGCAACAGCCCCGGCGTCCCGTAGAACTCGTCCAGCGCCTGGGCCACCTCAGGGCTCCCCAGCGTCTGGCCCCTCTCCAGCTTCCCCAGCGTCGACCAGTCCCAGCCCAGTTCATCGGCGAGCTCCCGCAAGGTGAGCCCTCTCCCCTCCCGCAGCCGCCGCACCTCCTCCGCGTACCTCAATCGCGGCTCATGGCTCCGGCTCGTCACTGTCCGTCGCTGCGGCACCCTGTCTCCCCCTCCGCCGGGTTGTGGAATTTGTGGAATTTGGAGTGCCGAACGTGGAACTAGCGCGTCTCAGCAGCCTTTTCGCGTCCCCGGCACGGCATGCTCGTACCTGCACCACCTGAACACGCAGCGTAATCCAGCGAATGCGTGCAGCACAGGCGTTCCTCGGAAGCGAACCTCAAGGAGTGAGCCATGACGGCCACGTCTCTCCCCCGCGTCCCCCGACTCCCCCGCCGCACGCGCCCGAACCGCTCGTCCGTCACCTGGACGCCGCCCGGCGGCTGGGCGCGGCCTACGCCCACCGTGCTGCGCGCGATGGAGTCGGCGCTCGAGCGGTGGTCCGCGTGACCGCGCGCACGGCATGGGTGGCGGCGCCCCCGCCGCCGCCCGCCTGTGACGTGTGCGGGGCGTTACTGGCCCAGCGGGACGCGGCGAGAGAGGCGGGCCGGACCGCCGAAGCAGGCGCCTGCGAACGGGAGTTGCGGGAGCACTGGAGCGTCGGACGGGGGTGCGCGCCGTGACCCAGCCGCCGCCGTACCCCTCGTTCGACGTGAGCCGCTCACCGGTCCCCGTGGACGGCTGCGAGCCCTGCCGGAAACTCGCGGCACGACGGGCCGCGGCACGCAAGGCGTACGACCACAGCGCGGTGGCCGACGCGAACGTGCTGATGCGGACGCATCTACGGGTGGACCACGGCAGGTGAGGAGGCGGCGGCGCCTCGGCCGGCGTGCAAGCGCGGCACGTCGGCCGAGGCGGTGGGTGCTGGGCGCTGGGCACTGGGCGCTGGGGCTAACGCAGGCGACGCCCAGGCATGAAGGTGAACACCGCTCCCCCCAGGAGCAGTGCCGTCCCCGCCACCAGAGCGAGGGCCTTCAGCGAGCCGTGGTCCTCGGCGCCCGTCGCCGCCAGGCCGCCGTCCGTCGACGAACCGCCCGCCGAACCGCCGGTCGAGCTGCCCGCCGAGCCGCCGCCGGACGCGCCGCTCGCCTGCTCGGTCGTGTCCAGCGTCAAGGACACCTCCGTCTTGGCCGGCGTGCAGGTCGTCGTCGTACCCAGGGCCTCGATGGTCAGGACTCCCGGGGAGAGTGTCGACTCGCCGCTCGCGCCCGGCTTGTACGTGCCCGTCAGGTCCGGGATCTCGATCGGCTCGCCCGACTTGATGTCCTCGGAGTTGGTCGGGCCCTCGACATGGACCGTGCCCTTGTCGGAGCCGCCCAGGACGACCTCCATGGACGGCTTGACCGAGTCCTTGGGGATGTCGGCGGGGCTGTCCATCACCGACTTCTTGAACTGGACCGTCAGGTCGAAGCTGCCGCCGTCCTTCTTGGCGTTGATCTGGACCGGCGAGGTCGCTTCCTTGTCGCCGATGGGCGTCTTGCACTTGTACGGGACCTGGACCTCCTTGCCGGTGAAGTCGGTCTGGCCGCCGTCACCGCCCCCGCCACCGGTGCTCGAACCGCCGGTGTCCCCGCCCGTCTCGCTCTCACTCGGCGTGGGGCTGGAGGGGCTCGATGACCCCGTAGGCAGACCTGTCGGCAGGTCCGTCGGCACACTGGTGGGCAGCGTCGGCACGACCGTCGGCAACCCTCCCGTCGTACCGCCCGAACTCCCGCCCCCGTCCGTCACCTTGATGGTCGCAGCCGACTTCACCGTCTCCTTCGGCGTGCACTTGGTGTCCGTGGAGATCGGCTTGTTGACGTTGATGTTGTACGCGTCCGGCGTCAGGGTCACCTCGCCCGGCGCCGTCAGCTTCAGCTTGCCCTTCATGTCGGACAGCTTCATGTCGCTGTTCTTGGGGATCGGCGGGTTCTGCCGCGGCCCCTCCATGGCGATGGCGGCCGTCTGCGCACCGGCCGCCTTCAGCGTCCCCGTCGGCTGGACCGTGTCCTGCCCGAGGTCGAGGATGTTCGGGTTCTTCGACGCCGCCTGGACGAACTTCCAGACGATCTCCACCTCGTCGCCGACCTTCGCCTCCGCGGGCGCGGTGATCTCCACCTTGGTCGTGCCCTGGACCGGCGGCAGCCCGGAGATGGCGGGCGGGATGCACTCGGTCGCGTACGACACCTCGGCGGCCTGAGCGGGCGCGGCGGACACGCCGAGCAGGATGCCCGCGCCGCCGAGCATCAGGGCGACGCCCGCCGCGCCACCTCTTCTCGGGCTTGCCGGTGTGACTCTCCTTCGCTTGCTCACGGGGGTCCCTTCCTGGTCGGAGCCGCAGGACCCGTAGGACTCGTACGACTCGTCGGGCTGTCGTCGTCGTGCGGTGCGGAGAGCCGACCGGCCGTGCCCGGGTCGTTGTCCGGGGTGAACCACGGCAGGGTCGAGGGGGCGGAAGAGGCGTGCATCGCCTCTTCGCGGGGCTTCAACCCCGGGATGCGCAGGGCGACTTCAGGCAGGCGGAAGCCGCGGCGGCGGGCGCTCTGCCGCGGCCGTACCCGGTCCACCACCGCCATCCCGACGCGGAACAACGCCGCCGGTACGACCAGACAGACCAGGACCCAGAACAGCGTCACGCCCCAGGGCCGGCCCACGCCCCAGGGCTGTTCGGCCATCACCTTGCCGCCGTACTTCAGGGAGACGGTGTAGCCGCCGTGCGCCCCGGCGGCGAGCTCCACCGGCAGCTCGATCCGCGCCTTCCTGCCGGGCTCGATCGTGCCGCGCCACTGCTGCTCCTCCCACTGGGGGGCGAACACGCCATGGGAGGTGCCGACCTGGAAGACCGGGTTCTTCACGGCGGAGGTGCCCACATTGCCGACGGTGAAGACGAGCGTCCGCGCCGGCGGTGCGCCGAACCACGTCAGCAGGCCGCCGGCGCCCTCCAGCCGGGTGTCCGTGAGCACCGACAGGCGCCCGCCCGTCGGCTCCGCGGGCAGCGGCTCGACGGCGTGCCCAGCCACCTGGAAGATCGCGTCGGCCTCGGCCTTCGCCCCGGTGGCGGTCGCCACGTGCACCACGCACGGACACGGCACGGGCGGCTCGGCCACCGGCAGCTTCCGGCTGAAGCGCCCCTCGGCATCCGTCGTCACGGCCCTGCCGTCCGCGTTGGCACAGGAGTTGGTGCCACCGGTCACGCCGGTCGACGGCACGGACTGGCCGCAGATCAGGATCATCAGCAACGTGCGCGGCCGCCAGCCACTGCCGGTCACGGTGATCGAACCGCCCGTCCCCGCCTGGGACTTGGACAGCTTCACGGTGGGCGGCCCGTCCGCCGCCGAAACGCTCACGGCCGCCGCCGGCGACAGCAGCGCCAGCACGGCCAGCAACGCCGCGATCCGCACCCTGGCGTTCACGTCCCCGCTCCCGTCAACTCGGTTGGCCGCAGTGCCCGTTCGGCCCTGTCCCGTTCGGCCCTGTCCCGTTCGGCTCCGTCCCGTTCGGCTTCGTCCCGTTCGGCTTCGTCCCGTTCGGCTTCGTCCCGTTCGCCGTCGTACGGCTTACGGCGCCTTCGATGCCGTACGGCGAACAAGGCGCCCGCGGTCGCCAGTGCCCCCGCGACGCCCGCCACCCCGCCCCACGGCACGAACCTCACCGATGTCTGAGCCGTGTCGCTCGCGCCGCCCGCCGCCGTCACCGTCAGCCGTACGTCGACCGCGTCGAGCGCGGGCCGGTCGGGCCACGGCTCGGTGAGCTCGGTGCGGCTGCCCGGGGGCAGATCGACGGGGAGCGGGCGCGGGGCACGGTCGAGGAGGCGGCCGAGGACACCGTCGGCGCGCACCGCGAGCGTCGGGGCGAGGGCGGTCGTACCCCGGTTGACCAGCTCGTATGTGATGCCCTCGGCGCGCACCGCGACATGCTCGACGGTGAGCGCGGACAGTTCGGGGCCGGTGACACGGAGGCGGAGCGGGACGGTCTGCGTGCGGCCGTCGGTGTCGCGGGCGATGATCCCGGCGGAGCGGTCACCGGGGGCCGTGCCCGCCCCGACGGTCACCGTGAACGGGACCTCGGCGCGGGTGCGGGCCGGTATCCGTACCCGGCTCTCGGCGAAGGCGATCGGGACGCCGGTGCCGTGCAGCCGTACGGTGACCGGTTCGCGGCCCGGGTTCGTCAAGGACACCGTGTCCTGCAGCAAGGCCCCCGCCTCACCCTCGGCGTAGAAGGACGGCCGCCCGCCGCCGGAGGGCGCGACGGACCAGCCCTCGGCGGCGGTCGCCGTGGGGGCGGCGGCGACCAGCAGAGCCAGCAGGGACAGGCACAGGACACGGGCAGCTGACGACATCGGCGGCTCCAGCGGTGTGGGACGAGAACGGTCAGCGGCGCACCGCCGCCTGCCCCCTCCGCGTCAGCCACAGCGCGCCGGCCGCGCCCGCAAGCAGGACCGTGCCGCCGAGGGTGCCCAGGGCGATCGCCGAGTCCTCGGGGCCGGTCTGCGGGAGTTCGGAGCCGGAGCCTCCCTGACCGGTGCCGCTTCCCGCGCCGGCCGCCGCCGTCACGTCGAGGGTCAGTGACGGTCCGGGGCTGTTGGTGGGCGTGCACGTGGTCGTCGTGCCGAGGGCCTTGATGGTGAGCACGGCCGCCGTGAACGTGACCTTGCCGGTCTTCTTCGGGGTGTACGTGCCCGTCAAGTCATTGATCTTGATGGGGGTGTTGGCGGGAATCTTCTCCTGGTTGGCCGGGCCGGTCACCGACATGGTGCCGCTGTCGGCGCCGCCCAGCTTGATGGTGGCGCTCGGGCTCATCGCACCCTTGCCCAGCTCGACCGGGCTGGACGAGACGCCCTTCTGCCACGACATGGTGATCTTGTAGCCGCTGCCGCTCTTGACGCCCTTGATGTCGATGGGCGAGACGGCGCTCTTGTCGCCGATCGGCGTCTTGCAGGCGTAGTTGACGTCGACGACCTCGGCCCGGGCAGCGGGGGCGGCCATCAACACCGCCGAGCCGGCCAGGGCCGCGGCGGTCGCGAGCGCGGCGGTTCGCTTCTGCTTCGACACGATCCCCTCATTCCTGACGGCACATCAGATCGGCCGTCAAGGTACGCCCGGGGCCCTGAGGAAGGAAGACACGGCGCACGCCGGAGTTGTGACGATCCGGCGTGCGCGTGAGGGGGGTCGGGTGGAGAGGGTGACCCTCGGTAACCCAGGGTCAGGCCGGGCGCAGCACCTCGGGCATCCCCCAGCGCCGCAGAACCTCCGGCACGACCACCGTCCCGTCCGCCCGCTGGTACTGCTCCAGGATCGCGGGCAGCAGCCGGCTGGTGGCCAGGCCCGAGGCGTTGAGGGTGTGGAGGTGGGTCGCCTTGCCGCCGGCGGCCGGACGGTAGCGGATGCCGCCGCGCCGGGCCTGGTAGGCGCGGGCGTTCGACACCGAGCTGACCTCGGCGTATGCGCCCAGGCTGGGCAGCCAGACCTCCACGTCGTAGGTCTTGGCCTGCGCGGGGCTGGTGTCCCCGGCGGCGAGCTTGGTGACCCGGTAGTGCAGGCCGAGCCCCGCGACCAACTCCTCTGCCCGCGCGAGTAGTTCGAGGTGCGCGGCGTCCGAGTCCTGCGGCCGGGCGAACTGGA
Source organism: Streptomyces cyaneus (assembly GCF_004028635.1). GTDB lineage: Bacteria > Actinomycetota > Actinomycetes > Streptomycetales > Streptomycetaceae > Streptomyces > Streptomyces cyaneus. The sequence continues at coordinate 70,193 of NZ_RQJW01000005.1, forward strand.
ACAGCTCGACCTTGTTGAACTGGTGGCCCCGCAGCGTCCCGCGGTCCGCCGTGCGGTGGCTGCCGCTCTCCCTGCGGTAACAGGGCGTGTAGGCGACGTACTTGCGCGGCAGCTCGCGTTCGTCGAGCGTCTCGCCGCGATGGAGGTTGACCAGGGCGGTCTCGGCGGTGGGCAGCAGGAAGTGCTCGTCCACGCGGAAGACCTCGTCGGCGAACTTGGGGAACTGCCCGGCCGTGTACCCGGCCTCGTACGTCAGCAGGTGCGGCGGCAGCACGAACTCGTACCCGGCGCGGCGGTGTGCGTCGAGGAAGTGGTTGAGCAACGCCCACTCCAGGGCGGCGCCCTGGCCACGGTAGATCCAGTAGCCGTTGCCTGCGAGGGCCGCGCCCCGCTTGTAGTCGACCAGACCGAGGTCCTGGGCGAGCTCCACGTGGTCCCTGGCCGGGAAGTCGAAGGCGGGTGCGTCCCCCACGACCCGTACGACCTCGTTGCTCTCCTTGCCACCCGCCACGACGTCGTCGTCCGGGAGGTTGGGCAGAGCGTCGAGGAACTCCTGGTGCCTGCGGGCCAGTTCGGCGAGACGAGCCTCCGCCTCAGCGAGTTCGCCGGTCAGGGTCTTGGCGGCGGCCTGGAGTTCGTCGACCTGGGTCCGGGCGGTGGCCTGGGGTTCGTCGGCCTGGGGCCCGGGGGCGGCCCGGAGCTGGTCGACCTCATTCCCGGCGGCGGCCTGCGGTTCGCCGGCCTGAGCCCCGGCGGCGGCCCGGGGTTCGTCGGCCTGGGGCCCGGCGGCGGCCCGGAGCTGGTCGACCTCATTCCCGGCGGCGGCCTGCGGCTCGCCGGCCTGAGCCCCGGCGGCGGCCCGGGGTTCGTCGGCCTGAGCCCCGGCGGCGGCCCGGAGCTGGTCGACCTCATTCCCGGCGGCGGCCTGCGGCTCGCCGGCCTGAGCCCCGGCGGTGGCCCGGGGTTCGTCGGCCTGGGGCCCGGCGGTGGCCTGTGGCTCGTCGGTCGCGGGGTGCTCCCGGCGTCGTGCGGCGATCTCCGCCGAGATCCGTCGTCGCTCGCCGCGCAGCCGCTCCACGGCCGTGCGGGCCTCGCGGAAGGCGGTGTCGAGGGTGAGGAAGGCCGGGATGTCGGCGTCCACGGCGCGTTTGCGCAGGGCCTCGCGGACCTGGTCGGGGTGGTTTCGGATGAGGGTGACGTCGAGCATGGTGCGCGCTCCGTCCGGTCGGCCGGGGCGCACGGTCCGCCCCGGGGTGATCCCTCGGGGCGTGGGCGAGAGGGTGCTCGCGGTGCCACCACGCCTTCACCGCCGTACACCACCTGCGTGGCCGTACGACGGACTCGTTCGGGCCCGATGACGGGGGCCGGCCGGCGGGGCATTTCCTCCCCGCACTCGGGAGGGGATTCACGCCGGGTGCGCGAGGCCGCCTTCACAGCAGGTGGCGGCTCTCTCGGCTCGCGGGGCCCGGGCTACTCGTCTCCGTCAGCGCGTTGCAGACGAGCGTAAGGGGCACCTTCGACCGGCGGAAACGAATTACGCCGGTGCTCCCAGCTCCGCCCACACCGTCTTGCCCGCGACCCCCGGCGTCCGTACGACCCCCCAGTCCAGGCACAGCCGCTGCACGATGAACATGCCGTGGCCGCCGGGGCGGCCCGCGCGGTGCGGGGTACGCGGGGCCGGCTGGCCCGTGCCCTTGTCGGAGACCTCGATACGGATCACCTTGTTGTCGCAGGCGATCCACATCTCGTCCGGCCCCTCGGCGTGCAGACAGGCGTTGGTGACCAGCTCGGAGACGACGAGCAGTACGTCCTCGGCGGCGGCCCGCTGGTCGGCGGTGGCGGCGGGCAGCCAGCCCCACGCGTACAGGGCCTGGCGGGCGAAGTCGCGGGCGAGCGGAACGACCCCGCTCTGCCCCTCGAAGCCCAGCCGACGGACCTGACGCGCCACCGACGCCTCGGCGGCCGAGACGGCCCCCTCGGGCCCCTCGCCCCCCAAGGGCCTCTCGGCTCTCTCGGGCGGCAGGGACGGCACGGCGCCCCCGTCGGACGCTCCGGCCACCGGGGCGCCCTGCTCGGCGCCGCCCGTCGCCGGTACGCCCCCCTTGGCCGCCCCGGAAGCGCCGCTGGGCTCGGGGCCGCGGTCGCCCGGCGAGAAAGGCCGGGTGGTGCTCATCAGCGCTTCACCTCACCGATTCACCAGTTCAACGTTCACACGATTCACAAGTCTGTACGCAGAGTCAGTACGCCAGTACACGTCCTTGCCTGATACCTCGGTCACAGTCCCCCACCCCCGGTGGCCGACCTCACAGCCGACAGTTTCAGGATGCTCCTGCCCGACCGCGCCGAGGGAACACCCCCGGATTCGGCACGAATGATGTGACGTCCGATGCGGTGCCGGACGCGAGTGCTCAATCCGGCCCGTCGGCCTCGTCGGCCAGGGCGTCGGCGAGCGAGTCGTGGACCGTGAAGACCGCTTCGGCCCCTGTGATCTCGAACACGCGCGCAACGACGGGCAGCATGCCCGCGAGATGCACCCCGCCACCGGCGGCCTCCGCCTTCAGCCGCGCCCCGAGCAGCACGTTCAGCCCCGTGGAGTCACAGAACTCCAGCCGCGAGCAGTCGACGACCAGCCGACTGAAGCCCTTGCCGAGGCAGTCCTCGAGTGGCTCACGCAACAAATCGGCGGTGTGGTGGTCCAACTCACCCGCCGGGGTCACGACGGCACTGGAGCCCTCTTCCCGCACCTCGACCAGAAGTCGGCCAGACTGTGCGCTGCCGACCGTCCCGCGGTCCATGCCGTCTCTCACTCCCGACGTCGTGGCTGCTGACTGACGCTCTCGAACACTACGCCTTCCCTACGCCCTCCAACACCCGAACATCCACCCAGAAACGGACATTTCGGAACAGAGCGCACTTGCGGTGGGCTCCCGAAAGCGGGTAGGGCTAGTAGAGACACGTAACCGACTCGGCCGGCTTTGGAGGCGCCGCACACCGCAGTGCACGCACAGGCTTCGGCAGCCATATGCCGAGAACGATGGAGGACATCATGTCACCCCGGCTCGACGCATCGCATACCCAGACGGCGACGTCGGCACCCCGACCGGAACATCTGGATCCCATCGAGCGCAGCAGCGACGTTCGTTCCGAACAGGACTTGGGCCAGGACTTCGGTCAGGAGTTCGGCCAGGACGACGCACTCGCCGGGCTTCCGGACATCCCCCCTTACGACGAGGTGGGGCCGGTGGACGCGCGGGCCCTTTCCAAGACCCTCTTCGAGCGGCTGGAGTCGCTGGAGGAAGGGACCCACGACTACTCGTACGTCCGCAACACGCTCGTCGAACTCAACCTCGCCCTGGTCAAGTTCGCCGCCTCCCGCTTCCGCTCGCGCAGCGAGCCGATGGAGGACATCATCCAGGTCGGCACCATCGGCCTGATCAAGGCGATCGACCGCTTCGAGCTCAGCCGTGGCGTGGAGTTCCCCACCTTCGCGATGCCGACCATCGTCGGCGAGATCAAGCGCTTCTTCCGCGACACCTCGTGGTCGGTGCGCGTCCCGCGCCGGCTGCAGGAACTCCGGCTCGACCTGGCCAAGGCCGGCGACGAGTTGGCCCAGAAGCTGGACCGCGCCCCGACGGTGGCGGAACTGGCGGAGCGCCTCGGTCTGACCAACGACGAGGTCGTCGAGGGCATGGCGGCGTCGAACGCGTACACCGCCTCCTCGCTGGACGCCCAGCCCGAGGAGGACGACGCCGAGGGCGCGCTCGCCGACCGGATCGGCTACGAGGACCACGGCATCGAAGGCATCGAGTACGTCGAGTCGTTGAAGCCGCTCATCGCCGAACTGCCGCCCAGAGACCGGAAGATCCTCTCCTTGCGGTTCGTCGCGGGCATGACCCAGTCGGAGATCGGCGACGAACTCGGCATCTCACAGATGCATGTGTCGAGGCTGTTGTCGCGGACGCTGATCCGGCTCCGCAAGGGACTGACGGTCGAGGAATGACCGCGGGAGCGATGCCTCCCTCGCGCTGACGTGCACTGTGCCCGGTGCCCCGCCGAATTGGTCGGCCGGGCACCGGGCACAGTGCTTTCGCCCTGCTCACCGGCAGGGCTCGCTTGCGGTTGCCGCGGCTCACGGAGTGGTTCAGAGTCGTGCCAGAAGGCGCGGAAGCCGGTCCTGGCTGGGTGAGGTAAGTGCGGATGGTGAGGGCGGATGGTGAATCGTCGACGCCTGATGGCCGCCTTGGCCATGTCTGTCCTGTGCGCCGCCTCCGCGTGCAGCACCGGGTCCACGGCCGAGAGCCCTTCGTCGCCTGCCGGCCGCACGGCTGCGTCATCGGTGACGTATGCGAGCAAGGCATTCGCCGTGCCGTTCACCGTCGCCGTCCCGGCCTCACTCGGGCCGCGCCCCGCATCGGACACCCGGACATTTCTGACCTGGGTGAAGTCCGACAGCGACGAGGTCAGTTTCCTGCTGCCGACGGCCGTGTACCGGCCCGAGCACCCCAACCGGCAGAAGCCGCCCGGAAGCTACGAGAAGTACCTGGCCTTCCTGCGTGAGCAGGTCGAGTATCACGCCAAGTGGCGGGACGAGGTCGAAACGACCGTCGACGGCCGGCCCGCGACCCTGCTGACCGGAACCACCGACTGGCCGCTCGACGGCATACTCGGTTGCCCCGCGGAGGCCGAGGACGTGGTCGACTGTTACGGGCTCCAGCCCGACCTGGCACTGCGGGTGGCCGTCGTCGACGTGGCCGGAAAGGTGCTGGTGGCCTGGAGCACCGTGAACCTCGAGAACGTGAACCGCGACAAGGAGCGGGGCACGTCGGCCGACTTCGCCCGCTTCGAAGGGATGCTCCGCAGCCTCAGGTTCGCGCCGCCGTCCTGACCGAGCCGTCCGAAGCCGTCCGAAGCCTTCCGATCACGGTTACCCACAGAAACCCTTTCCCCAGAACTCGCCTTCCTCCACTATGAGCCGTCATACCCGCCGGTAAGTCAGGTCCCGGACGGGTCGCAAGGCTGCAAGGAGGCAGGCGGATGGCTCGGGCCGACGACGGCAGGGACTCTGACCCAGGGGCGCACGCGGGCGCCTCCGACGCACGCCTCACCGAGCTGCTGCGCGCCGACACGGTCACCGCGTACCCGGCGCTCCAGGAACTCCGCGCCCGCCATCACGCACCCGTCCTCGCCTACGCCCGCCTGTGCACCCCGAACGACTCCACGGCACGGCAGTTGGCGGCCCAGGCGTTCGCGCTCGCGGCCCGCCAGACGGCACGCGGCGTCGACCCGGGCCTGCCCTGGCGGCATCAACTCCTGCTCCTGACCGCCGGGTTGACCCGCACATGGGCCATGGACGAGCGGGCGGCGGGCCTCGACGCGAGCCTGCTGCTCGTCCTGAACACAGCCGGCCCCTCCGGCCCGGTCCCGCCCATGCTCACGGCGTTCCAGTCGCTCCCGTCCCGCACGCAGGGCCTGATCTGGTACGGGGTCGTGGAGCGCGAGCCCGTGGAACGCACCGCCGGGCTCCTCGGCCTCACCCGCGCGGACGTCACGTACGGCACCGCCCCCGCGCTCCAGCAGCTGGCCCGCGCCTGCCTGCGCACCCGTCTCGCCGCCTCCGACGATCCCGACTGCCCCGACTTCGGCCGTCTCATCGAGGAGTCGGTACGTCCGGACAGCCCGCGCGACAGCGCCGACCTGCACGCCCACATGGCGCGCTGCCCGCACTGCACGACGGCCTACGAGGAACTGTCGGCGCTCCGGGACACTCCACGCACGGTGTTGGCGGAGGGGCTGTTGCCATGGGGCGGGACGGCGTATGCGGCGGGCGACGCGGGAGAGGGGAAGGCCGCCGGCCTTGCTGGCGGGCGCGCAGGCGGCCGTGCTGCGGAGGGGAGGTGGGCGCAGGGGGCCTGGCCGTGGGATCGCCGTCGGTTCGTACTGGTGTCGGCGGCGCTCGGGGTGGCCCTGCTGCCGCTGGTGGCGTTCCTGGTGGCGCAGGGCGGTTCGTCGTCGCAGGCGCCGGTGGGCTCGGTCGGGACGCCGGTGAGTGTGCCGCCGGTGGCGGTTACGGTGACGGCCACCGTGTCACCGACGCCGACACCGACACCGTCGAAGTCATCACCCTCGCCCTCACCGTCCCCGTCGCGGGCGTCCAAGTCTCCTTCCCCCACGAGGAGTTCCACGCCGACCAAGAAGGCGCGCCCGAAGCCGTCGCCCTCCCCCACACACCCGCCGGACGGCACGTACGCCCAGGTCGTGAACGTCGGCTCCGGGCTGTGCCTGGACGTCGGCGGGGCCTTCTTCAACGGGACCGACGTGATCACGGCTCCTTGCACCTCTTCCCGCACGCAGCGCTGGCGGGTCGACTCGGCTCGCGGTCTGCTGCAGTCGGCGGCCGATCCCGACTTCTGCCTGGACAGCCGAGGTTCGACGGACCGCGGGGTCGGGATCTGGACCTGCGACTCCGTCTACGGCCGCAACGGGCAGAACCTGATGTTCATGGTGGACGGCGACGGACTGATCCGCCCGGCCATCGCCTTCGAGACGGCGGTGACGCCTGAAGGCGGCGCCGGGGGGAGGCTGTCGCTGGAGCCGGTTGGTGGGGGTGTGGGGCAGCGGTGGCGGGCGGGGGCGGCGTAAGCCAACCCGGTAAGGCACCAACACGCGTCCGCGGGGATCACCTTCCTACCCGAATGCCCTTCTGCCACACCCCGCTGACCAGCGGAACGCCCGGCCGATAGGCCAGGTGCACATGGCTCGGTGCGTCGAGGAGGAGTAGGTCGGCGCGGGCGCCCGGGGTGAGGCGGCCGATGTCGTCGCGGCGGAGGGCTGCCGAGCCGCCCGCAGTGGCCGACCAGACCGCCTCGTCCGGGGTCATTCCCATGTCCCGTACCGCGAGCGCGATGCAGAAGGGCACGGAGGAGGTGAAGGACGAGCCCGGGTTGCAGTCGGTGGAGAGGGCGACGGTGACGCCCGCGTCGAGGAGGCGGCGGGCGTTCGGCCACTGGGCGCGGGTGGAGAACTCGGCGCCGGGGAGGAGGGTGGCGACGGTGTTGCCGCTCGCGAGGGCGTCCACGTCCGCGTCGGTGAGGTGGGTGCAGTGGTCGGCGCTGGCGGCGTCGAGTTCGACGGCCAGCTGGACGCCGGGGCCGTAGGTGAGCTGGTTGGCGTGGACGCGGGGGTGCAGGCCCTTGGCCTTGCCGGCGGTGAGGATCGCGCGGGCCTGGTCGCCGTCGAAGGCGCCCTTCTCGCAGAAGACGTCGATCCAACGGGCGTACGGGGCGCAGGCGTCGAGCATCTCACCGGTGACGAGGGCGACGTACGACGCCGGGTCCTCTGCGTAGTCCGGCGAGACGATGTGGGCGCCGAGGTAGGTGACCTCGTCGGTGTGGGCGGCGGCGATGCGCAGCGCCCGGGCCTCGTCCTCGACCGTCAGGCCGTAGCCGGACTTGGTCTCGAAGGTAGTGGTGCCCTGGTGCAGCGCCTCACGGAGGTAACGGGTGAGGTTGGCCTCGAGTTCCTCGTCGCTCGCGGCGCGGGTGGCGGCGACAGTCGTGCGGATGCCGCCCGCGCTGTAGGCCCGGCCTGACATGCGGGCGTTGAACTCCTGCGTCCGGTCGCCCGCGAAGACGAGGTGGGAGTGGGAGTCGACGAAGCCCGGGATGACCGCCCGGCCGCCTGCGTCGACCCGATTGTCAGTGGCGGGTGCTTTGCTTTGATCACCGGTCCACATGACGCGGTCGCCTTCGATGACGACGGCCGCGTCCTGGACCAGTCCGAGGGGGGAACCGTCACCGAGGGAGGGGTCGTTGGTGACCAGGGCGGCGATGTTGGTGATGAGCGTGCTTGCGGTGCTCGCGGAGTGGGCGGGGCTGACGGTCGTCGCGTTGCTCATGGCGTCCTTGGTGGCCTGGTCGGCGGTGGGTTCGGGGGCGGGGGCCCAGGCGGGCCGCGCGGGTGAGGGGGCCGGGGTCAGCCGCGCAGGGCTTCGACGGCGTCCGCGAGAGCTTTCGGCACATCCGGTACGAGGGTGTGGACCCCGTCCCGCACGACGTGCCGACCGCCCACGACCGTATGCGACACGTCTGCTGCCGACGCAGCGAATACGGCCGTCTCGGCCCCGAGCCGCGGAAGCGGCCCTGCCGTCCTGACCGAGTCGAGCGCGATCGTCGTGAGGTCGGCGCGTACGCCGGGCTCGATGGTGCCCACGTCGTCCCAGCCGAGAGCCGCGTGGCCGTCGGCCGAGGCCGCCCGCAAGAGGGCCGCCGCCGTCCAGTGACCTCGGGTGCGGGTGCGCAGGCGCTCGTTCAGCTCCATCGCGCGCGCCTCTTCGAGCAGGTCGATGACGGCGTGGCTGTCGGAGCCGAGGGAGAGCGGGGAGCCCTCGTTCTGCAGGGCGACGGCCGGCCCGATGCCGTCCGCGAGGTCCCGTTCGGTGGTCGGGCACATACAGGTGCCGGTGCCGCTGCCACCGATGAGGGAGATGTCCTCAGCGGTGAGGTGGGTGTTGTGGACGCCGGTGGTGCGCGGGCCGAGCACACCGTGCAGGGCGAGGAGCTGGGTGGGCGTGCAGCCGTGGACTTCCAGGCACGCCTCGTTCTCGGCGGTCTGCTCGGACAGGTGCACATGAAGCGGGGCCCGCCGCTCCTCGGCCCACCGCGCCACGGTCGCCAACTGGTCGGCGGGCACGGCCCGTACGGAGTGGATCGCCGCCCCGATCCGTGCGTGATCCTGGTCCTTGAGAACTGAACAGCGTTCGGCCCAGGCCTCGGCGTTCCCGTCGGAGAAGCGGAGCTGGTGGCTGTTGGGCGGCTGACCGAAGCCGGAGGAGAGATAGGCGGTGTCGAGGAGGGTGATACGGATGCCGGCGTCGGCGGCGGCCGCGACGAGGGCCTCGCCCATCGCGTTCGGGTCGGCGTACCGGGTGCCGCCCGGGGCGTGGTGGAGGTAGTGGAACTCACCGACGGCCGTGATGCCCGCCAGCGCCATCTCGGCGTACACGGCGCGGGCGAGGGCGTGGTAGGTCTCCGGGGTCAGCCGGTCGGCGAACGAGTACATGACCTCGCGCCAGGTCCAGAAGGTGCCGGAGCCGACCTGGACGGTGCCGCGCAGGGCGCGGTGGAAGGCGTGCGAGTGGGCGTTGGCCAGGCCGGGGAGCGTGAGCCCGCGGAGGATCTCGGCGCCGGGGGGCGGGGTTTCCTCGCCGGTACGGACGGCGGTGATGCGGCCGTCCGCGCCCGCGGCGGAGCCGCTCATGGACACGGTCACGGCCACGCCCGGCTCGACGTGGGTGTCGAGCCAGGCGTGTTCCAGCCAGTACGTACGGGTCTGCTGGGTGGGCGTCACGTGCAGGCCAGTCCTTCCAGTACGTCGGCGAGGGCGATGACTCCGGCCACACAGTCGTCCTCGGCTGCGAACTCGGCCGGGGAGTGCGAGACGCCCGTGGGGTTGCGTACGAACAGCATGGCGGTCGGGATGCTCCCGGAGAGGATTCCGGCGTCGTGTCCGGCACCGGTACCCAGGACGGGGACGGTGAGGTCGGTGTCCTTGCCCAGGATGCGGCCGAGTTCGTCGCGCAGGGCGTGGTCGAACTCGACGACGGGCGTGAAGGACTCACGGACGATGTCGAGGTCGATGCCGTGGGCCTCCGCGTACTGACGGGCCGCCTTCTCGATGCCGCCGACGACGGCGTCGAGGCTCGCCTGGTCCTCGGCCCGGGAGTCGAGCCAGCCGCGCACCAGGGAGGGGATGGCGTTGACGCCGTTGGGCTCGACAGCGATCTTGCCGAAGGTGGCGACGGCACCGGCGAGTTCGGCCTCCCGGCGGGCGGCGAGCACGGTCTCGGCGTACGACAGCATGGGGTCGCGCCGGTCCACGAGGCGTGTGGTCCCCGCGTGATTGGCCTCGCCCCGGAAGTCGAACCGCCACCGGCCGTGCGGCCAGATGGCGCTGGCGATGCCGACCCGGTCGCCGGACAGGTCCAGGGCCCGCCCCTGCTCGACATGCAGCTCGACGAAGGCACCGATGCGGGCGAGCCGCTCCGGGTCGGCGCCGATGGTGTCGGGGTCGTACCCGGCGGCCTCCATCGCTCGGGGCAGGCTGACCCCGTCCCCGTCGGTCAGCTTGTGGGCGCTGTCGACGGTGAGCTGCCCGGCGGCGAGCCGTGACCCGACACAGGCGAGCCCGAACCGGGCGCCCTCTTCATCGCCGAAGTTGACGATGGCGAGGGGCTTGGCGAAGTCGACCCCCCTGCCGCGCAGTTCATCGAGAGCGGCGAAGGACGACACCACCCCGAGCGGCCCGTCGAAGGCGCCTCCGTCCGGCACGGAGTCGAGATGCGACCCGGTGACGACGGCGCCCCCGGCGGCGGGATCCCCGAGCCAGGCCCACTGGTTCCCGTTCCGGTCGACCTCGTAGGCGAGCCCGCGAGCTTCGGCCTGCTCCTTGAACCAGGCCCGGCAGTCGAGGTCGGCGCCGGTCCAGGCGAAGCGGCGGTAGCCGCCGGAGGCGGAGCTGCGGCCGATCGGCAGCAACTCCGCCCACATGCTGTGAAAGGTCACGCGTCGTCACCTTCGCGCATCGGGACGCGGACACCGCGCTCGTCGGCGACCGACTCCGCGATGTCGTAGCCCGCGTCCACGTGCCGGATGACGCCCATGCCGGGGTCGTTGGTGAGCACCCGGCGGATCTTCTCCCCGCCCAGCTTCGTGCCGTCGGCCACCGTCACCTGGCCGGCGTGGATCGACCGCCCCATGCCGACGCCACCCCCGTGGTGGAGGGAGACCCAGGAGGCACCCGAAGCCACGTTCACCATGGCGTTCAGCAGCGGCCAGTCGGCGATCGCGTCGGAGCCGTCGAGCATGGACTCGGTCTCGCGGTAGGGAGAGGCCACCGAACCGCAGTCCAGGTGGTCGCGCCCGATCGCCAGCGGCGCGGCCAGCTCGCCGCTCGCCACCATGTCGTTGAACCGCTCGCCCGCCTTGTCCCGCTCCCCGTAGCCGAGCCAGCAGATGCGCGCGGGCAGGCCCTGGAAGTGCACCCGCTCCCCCGCCATCTTGATCCAGCGGGCCAGGGACTCGTTCTCCGGGAACAGCTCCAGGATCGCCTTGTCGGTCTTGGCGATGTCGGCGGGGTCGCCGGAGAGGGCGGCCCAGCGGAAGGGGCCCTTGCCCTCGCAGAAGAGGGGGCGGATGTAGGCGGGGACGAAGCCGGGGAAGGCGAACGCCCGCTCGTAACCGGCGAGTTGGGCTTCGCCCCGGATCGAGTTGCCGTAGTCGAAGACCTCGGCACCGGCGTCCATGAAGCCGACCATGGCCTCGACGTGCTGGGCCATCGACTCGCGGGCCTTGGTGGTGAAGCCCGCCGGGTCCTTGGCGGCGGCGTCCGCCATGTCCTCGAAGTCGACGCCCAGCGGCAGGTACGCGAGCGGGTCGTGCGCCGAGGTCTGGTCGGTGACGATGTCGATGGGGGCGCCCATGGCGAGGAGCTGCGGGAGCAGTTCCGCCGCGTTGCCGAGAACGCCGATGGAGAGGGGGCGGCGGGCGTCACGGGCCTCTACGGCCAGCTGCAACGCGTGGTCGAGCGAGTCGGCCTTCACGTCCAGGTACCGGTGCTCGATACGCCGCTCGATGGCGCGCGGGTCGCAGTCGATACAGATCGCGACACCGTCGTTCATGGTCACGGCGAGCGGCTGGGCGCCGCCCATGCCGCCGAGGCCGGCGGTGAGGGTGATCGTCCCGGCGAGGGTGCCGTCGAACTTCTTCGCGGCGACGGCGGCGAAGGTCTCGTAGGTGCCCTGGAGGATGCCCTGGGTGCCGATGTAGATCCAGGAGCCGGCGGTCATCTGGCCGTACATGGTGAGGCCGAGGGCCTCCAGGCGGCGGAACTCCTCCCAGTTGGCCCAGTCGCCGACGAGGTTGGAGTTGGCGATGAGGACGCGGGGGGCCCACTCGTGGGTCTGCATGACGCCGACGGGGCGACCGGACTGGACGAGCATGGTCTCGTCCTGCTTCAGCGTCCTCAGCGTGCGCACCATCGCGTCGAAGGAGCGCCAGTCGCGGGCCGCCTTGCCGGTGCCGCCGTAGACGACGAGCTTGTCGGGGTGCTCGGCGACCTCGGGGTCGAGGTTGTTCTGCAGCATCCGCAGGGCGGCTTCCTGCTGCCATCCCAGGGCACTCAGTTCCGTACCGCGCGGCGCTCGGACGGGGCGGGGTCCTGACATGGTCTGCCTCCCAGCGGACTGTGACTGCGAACTGTTGAGGTTGGTATTCACATCCTGACTGTCTGAATAGAGCTAGTCAATACGTTCGCGGGCCAGCGCTCGCGCGTCACGGATGTTTGGCTGGATGTATGGGCTCGGACAACGACATGACGGGGGATGTTGTGGACAGCGGAGTGGGCAACGGTTTCGAGATACCGGCGTATGACGCCGACCGGGTGACCCGGCGGGACGAGGCGGTGCGGGCCGCCGTGGAGCAGGGGCTGCTGGGGCCCGGCTCCCCCATCGTCGGCCTGCTCGATGTCACCGGCATCCGGGAGTCGGCGGCGGCGCTGCGGGCGGCGTTCGACGCGGTGGTGGCGCCGGGCACGCCCGTGCTGCACGCCTTCGCGGTGAAGGCGACCCCGCTGGTGCCGGTGCTGCGGCTGCTGCGCGAGGAGGGCATCGGCGCGGAGGTGGCGAGCCCGGGTGAGCTGGCGTTGGCGCGGGCGGCGGGGCTGCGCCCGGAGATGACGGTGCTGGACTCGCCCGCCAAGACGCCGGCCGAGCTGCGGGAGGCGCTGGCGCTGGGCATCGCCGTCAACGCGGACAATCCGCAGGAGCTGGACCGCATCGACGGCCTGGTGCGGTCGGCCGCCAGCCGCTCCCCGCTGGGGATCCGGGTGAATCCGCAGGTCGGCGGGGGCTCCATCGAGGCGACGTCCACGGCCACGGCGACCTCGAAGTTCGGGGTGGCGCTACGCGACGAGGGGGCGCGGGAGTGGGTCGTACGGGCGTACCAGGACCGTCCATGGCTGACGCGGCTGCACGCGCACACCGGGTCACAGGGCATCCCGCTGGCGCTGATGGCCCAAGGGGTCGCCCAGACGTACGCGCTCGCGGAGGAGATCAACCGGCGGATCGGGCGGCGGCAGATCGACACGCTCGACATCGGCGGCGGGCTGCCGGTGAACTTCGCCTCGGACGCGACGACACCGACGTACGCGCAGTACGCGCGGCTGCTGAACGAGGCGGTGCCGGGGCTGTTCGACGGGCGGTACGGGCTGGTCACGGAGTTCGGTCGGTCACTGCTCGCCAAGCACGGGACGGTCGTGGCGCGGGTCGAGTACGCCAAGAGTGCGGGCGGGCGGCCGGTGGCGGTCACGCATGCGGGCGTGCAGGTCGCGACGCGGACGGTGTACGCGCCGGGGAGCTGGCCGCTGAGGATCTCCGCGTACGACGGCAAGGGGTGCCCGAAGGAGGGTCCGGCCGTGGTGCAGGACGTGGCCGGGCCGGCCTGCTTCTCGGGCGACCTGCTGGCCGAGGGGTGCGCGTTGCCGTTGCTGGAGCAAGGGGACTACGCGGCGGCGGTGGACACGGGGGCGTACTACTTCGCACATCACTACGCCTACAACTCCCTCGCCCGGCCCGGCGTTTACGGCTTCGCTCCGGACGAGGCGGGGGGCATCGCCTTCGCGACCGTGCGCGAGCCGCAGTCGCTCGACGAGATCGTGGCCGAATCCGGAGGGGCGCACGCGACATCGCTCACCACCCTGCCCGCGCCGAAGCGCCGTTGATGCACGCCGACGAGGAGCAGTACGCCGTTATGTGATCAACTGGAGTGAAAACAGGGACAGTTGACCCACCTTAGTCACTCGGCGCATGTTCCACTGGAAAATGCCCGAACGCTCACTCGCCGCACACACGTTGCGTAGTTTGGCCATCACTCAGCCGAACCCCAGGCGGGAGGGGAGCGACGGTGCCCGGAATCGACGAGTGCTTGCTGGAGACGATGCGGCTGCCCGGTGCACGGGGCGCCGCGCTGGTCGACTGGACCAGCGGGCTGGCCCTGGGCACCGTGGGCGATCCTCCGGGAGGTGACCACGAGACGGCGGCCGCCGAGGCGGCGGAGCTGGCGCGGCTGGCCGCCGAGCAGCACGCGTTCGGGCCGGGCGAGGGCGCCGACGCCGGGGATCCGCCCGTCGAGGACGTGATCCTCAGCAACCGGGACAGCTACCACGTACTGCGGTTCGTGCCGACGACCTTCGACAGCAGCGTGTTCCTGTACCTGTGGCTGGCCCGCGCGGACGGCAACCTCGCGCTGGCCCGTATCCGGCTGGGCGAGATGGCCGAGCGGCTGGTGCTGGGATGACCGTGGTCGGAACCACGCCGCCTCCGCGGCTGCCGGTCCGGGACCGGACGACCGCACACCAGCGGGCCGGGGGCGGTGTCTCGCCGATGCTGACCCGGCTCGCGGAGGAGCGGGCCACCGGCGTCCTGGACCGCGAGCACGGCACGCTGCATCTCGTCGAGGGGCGGGTGGTGCACGCCGAGAGCCCTCTCGCCCCCGGCCTCGGCATGCTCCTCACGCTGCACGGCACCCTCGACGCCGAGACCTGGCAGGACGCCGAGGGCAGCGCCGACGAGGGGCGGCTGCTGCGGCACGGTGTCACGCCGGGGGCGCTGGAGCTGGCGCAGGCGAGCGCCCTGTACGACGCCGCGTACTTCGCCCTCGCCCCCAGCAGTACGCCCGGCCGCTTCCGCTACGGCACCGCCCACTGGCTCGCCTCCGTGCACCCCGTGCCGGTCGCCGCCCTGGAGCGCGAGACGCTGCGCCGCCGCGCCCTGCTGCGCCGCATCTGGCCCGACCCGGCGACCGACGCCGCACCCCTGATCCGGGCCGACCCGGTCGCGGCCCCGGCGGTCCCGCCGAGGCAGGCCGCCGTGCTCGCCCGGGTGGACGGCGTACGGCGGGCCGCCGACATCGCGCGGGAGCTGGGCAGACCGGCGTTCCACACGCTGGTGCACCTACGGCGGCTGGCCGCCGCGGGGCTCGTGTCCCCGCAGCCGCCGCCCGCCGCCGAGGACCACCCGCCCGACGACGCCGCCGCCGATCCCTACGTCGCGCTGCTGAAGAGGGTCAGGGATGCGCTGGAGGCCCTTTGACCGCAAATCGTTCGAGGACCGTGAGCCGGACGGGGTGCCTCGCCCGCCGCAGCGGTCCCGCGCCGAGAGGAGAAACCTGATGGCGGCCGAGGCCCCGATACTCGACGAGTTCCGCCGGCTCAGAGCCCGCGTGCCCCAGCTGACCGGCGCACTCGCGGCCGGCGTGGACGGCCTCGTCCTCGCCCACGACACCCCCGGCGTCGAACCGGACGGCCTCGCCGCGCTGACCGCCGCCGCACTCGGCGTCGCGATGCGGGTGACGGACGCGACCGGCCGGGGCGACTTCCGCGAGCTGCTCGTGCGCGGGACGGACGGCTATGTGGCGACGTACGCCGCGGGACGCACCGCCGTACTGACCCTGCTCGCCACGGACGGCGTCAACGTCGGCCGGCTGCACCTGGAGGGCCGCCGCGCCGGTGCCCGCATCGGAGAGCTCGTCGACGCCGACGCGGCGCCCCCGAAGAGGAGCCCCGCCAAGAGCTCCGCCAAGGAGCCCGCCAAACCCATGCCCACCCGCACGAGAACCGCGCGTGCGGCACGTACTGCCGCCAACGCGCGTACCACTACCGAGAGTTGAGAGGACCACACGTCATGGCCAACACCGAGACCACCCTGAAGGAATGCCTCGCCTCCATCGAGGGCGCGACCGGGGCCGCGCTGGTCGACTACACCAGCGGCATGGCGCTCGGCACGCTGGGCGGCAGCAAGACCTTCGACCTCAATGTCGCCGCCGCGGGCAACACCGACGTCGTCCGCGCCAAGATGCGCACGATGGAGCACCTCGGCCTCAAGGGCGGCATCGAGGACATCCTGATCACCCTCAGCGACCAGTACCACCTGATCCGGCTGATCACCGGGCGCGGGGGCAACGGTCTCTTCCTGTATCTGGTCCTCGACGCCAAGCGCGCCAACCTGGCGATGGCCCGGCACCAGTTGAAGAAGATCGAGGAAGACCTGGAGGTCTGACCGCGCCCTACACCAGTGCCGCGGTGCGGCGGCGCGCCCCGCCCGGGGCCGCGTCGCCCGCCGCGATGCCCGTGCTGCGGTAGGCCTTGACCGCCTTGCCCGCGGGCCGGCCGCTCCGGCCGTCGAGCCAGTCCACCCGTACCCACAGCAGGGCGTTCTCGGCCCGCTCCAGCCGTCCGAGCCACGCGGCCTTGAGCCGGAGCCCCGCCCCGCACCCCGCCAGCAGCATCCCGCCCACCGCAGGCACGGCGAAAGCGCTGCCCAGCGCGGCGACGAAGGCGAGCACCAGCCACCAGCGGTGACCCCGGCGCCAGTTGCGGACGGCGACCGCACGGTCCTGGAGCACGTCGTGCTTGCCGGCGCGGGCGGCCGAACGACTCAGCGCGGTGTAGCGCCTGCGGCGGGCGTACGCGACCACGGCCGTCGCGACGATGAACAGTGCGGCGCCGGCCATGACGCCGATCCTGCGGCCCGTCAGCCCCGGCACCAGCACCCCGATGCCCGCCGCGAACACCCCGAGCCACCACAGCGGTGCCGCCCCGGCCCGTACGACGACGGCCACCCGAGCCAGCCCCTGCCCACCTCCGCGTGCCACGTTCCGCCTCCCGTCTCACGTCTGTCCAGCTGCTGTGCGCGCACGCTAGCCAGTCAATGTGAGACGAGCCTTAAGAACTCGCTCGGCCCTCAGGAACTCACTCGACGACTCACTCGACGAACAGCCCCCGCGCCACCGCCCGCGCGTCGAACTCCTCCAGCCGCGCCTGGGCGTCCGGCAGGTCGTCGCACATCGCCTCCAGCAGGACCCGGCCCAGCAGCATCGGCGCGCAGGCCGTGTCGAAGGCGAGGCCCGTGCCGACGGCGGCGGGCAGCAGCAGGTCGGAGACCTTGGCGACCGGCGCGAAGGCGGAGTCGGCCACCGTCACCACCGTCAGCCCGGCCTCCTTGGCGTACGCCAGGGTGTCCACGACCTCGCGCGGGTGCCGGGGCAGCGCGAAGCAGAGCAGTGCCGTCGCGCCGGCCCGTACGGCGGCGTCGATACGGTCGTGGATCATCGTGCCGCCCTCGTGCAGCAGCCGTACGTCCGGGTGCACCTTGGCGGCGAAGTAGGAGAAGCCGTACGCCTGGGAGGCGGCCGCCCGCAGGCCGAGCACCGGCAGCGGACGCGAGGCCGCGAGCAGCCGCCCCGCCTTCTGCACCGGGCGCGGGTCGGCCAGCACCTCCGCCAGATGCCGGAGGTTCTCGATCTCGGCCTCGACGGCCTGCTGGTACTCGTTGTACGAGCCGGCGTCCGGGGCCGGCTCCACGGGCGCGACCTCGCGCAGGTGCTTGCGCAGCGCGGGGTAGCCGTCGAAGCCGAGGGCGACGGCGAAGCGGGTCACGGAGGGCTGGCTGACCCCGGCCAGTTCGGCCAGTTCCACGCTGGACAGGAACGGCACGTCGGCGGCCTGCCGCACCATGCTGTGCGCGATGCGCCGCTGGGTCGGGGTGAGCCGGTGGCCCTCGAAGAGCGCCTGGAGCCGCGCGGCGGGGCTGTCCGTCCCGTGCGCCGACCCGTTCGTGTTCCTGTCCGCGCTCATGCGGCGCTCCCCCTCCAGATGTCCGTGAACCGGTCCAGCAGTGCTGCCGCCGCCGTCACGTCATCGGTGAGCGGGCGGTCGGCCAGGTCGTCGTCGAGCACCGACTCGGCCAGCTCCAGTGCCCGGCCCACCGGAAGATCCGGGTCGGGCCTGAGGTCGCGCAGCCGCAACGCCCGTACGGCGGCGACGAGTTCGCAGCCGACGACCAGACGGTACGCGCCGCACGCGCGCAGTGTCTGCCGTGCGGCGAGCGAGGCGAAGCTGGCCTGCTCCTCCACGCCCCGGGAGAGTACAGCGTGGCCGAGCGAGGCGGGGGCGGAGAAGGCGCGCAGGTCGCCGAGGGCGGCCGCGGCGGCGTACTCGAGGATCATCACGCCGGACGAGGCGGGCTCGTGGTCGGCGAGGAAGGGCTTGAGGCGGGTGTACGCGGGCTCGTTCAGGGTGGACAGGCGGGACGTCGACAGCCGGGCCACCTGGGTCAGCGCCAGCCGGAAGTGGTCCAGGGCGAGGGCGAGTTGGGCCTGGTAGAAGCCGCCGTGGTGGTAGGCGGCCATGTCCTCGGGGGAGATGAGGGGGTTCTCGGCGGCGGCGTTGATCTCCACCGCGAGCACCTCCTCCAGGGCGTCGGCCGCGTCGTGCGCGGGACCGTGGATCTGGGGCAGGCAGCGGAAGCCGTACGGGTCCTGGATCCGGCCGAGCGGAGGGGTCGGCCGGTCCTCGGCGCCGATCAACTCCCGCATCCGGCGGGCGACTTCGGCGCTGCCCCGGTGCGGTCGGGCGGCGTGCACGGGGGCGGCGTACGCCTCGTGGGAGCCGTCGACGGCGAGCAGGGACAGGGCGGCGACGACCTGGGTGGCGGCGACGAGGCCGCGCAGTTCGTGCAGGGCCAGGGCCGCCTGGCCGAGGGTGAGGGCGTTGCTGCTGATGAACGCGAGGGCGTCGTTGTTGTCGAGCTGCTGCGGCTCGGGGGCGCCGGAGCCGCGCCAGGGGTGCTCGCCCGCGAGCGCGAGGCCGGTCTGCGCGAGCGCCGCGAGGTCGCCGGTGCCGACCGAGCCGAACTCGTTCACGACCGGGTGGGCCCCGCTCTCCAGCGCCTCGCACAGCGCGGTGACGACGGTGGGCCGCAGGCCGGCACCGCCGGCGAGCAGCTGATTGGCGCGGACGGCCAGCATGGCCCGCACCTGCCGGGCGGGCAGCTCCTCGCCGATGGCGCCGGCGTGGCTGCGCAGCAGGCGCAGGCCGTGTTCGGCGGCGGCGTCGGTGGGCACGTCCTCGTTCCGGTTGGCGCCCACGCCGGTGGAGCGGCCGTAGACACGTCCGGTCGCGGCGATGAGGCGGGCGGCGTCCCAGGACTCCTCGGCACGCTTCATCGCGTCGGCCGCGGGAACCGGGCGCGCGGTGCCGCCCGCGAGGCGTACGACGTCCTCGACGCGGAGCCCGATCCCGTCGAGGACGACCAGGCCGGTGTGCCCGGTGTGCACAGCGCCGGGTGTGTCCACGATCCGAGACGACATAAGGCTCAAACACCCCTCAATCCGTGCAGCTTCGACCACGTATTCAGACACCAAGAACTCTGCATGACGTTATACAGCCGGGCAAGGGACATCTCATGATCCACTAGGGTCGGGCGCCATGAGGTCACGGTTCCGCAGCGGTGAGGTCGTCGTCCGGCGGGAGATTCTGTCCGGCCGCGAATGGCTGGTGTACCCGGTGCGGGTCGCGAGCGACGACGAGCGGGCGCTCGCCGTGTACCTGGCCCAGGGCACGCCGCTCACCTTCGGGCACGGCGACTTCCGGTGGGGCCTGCACCCCTGGATCGAGTTCGAGCACGTGTGGCAGTCCAGCGGGGTCCTGCAGTTGCAGCGCCCCGGGGACGGCTATTCCGTGTGGGGCCGCTGGGAGGACGGCGCCCTGTCGGAGTGGTACGTCAACTTCCAGGCACCCCTCGTCCGCACGGAGCGCGGGTTCGACACGCTGGACCACGAGCTGGACCTGATCATCCCGGGCGACGGCTCCCCGTACCGATGGAAGGACGTCGAACACTTCGAGGAGCGAGTGCGCACGGGCGGCTTCGACGCCGAGGAGGCGGACGCCGTCCGTGCGGCGGCCGCCTCCGTCGTGGATCTCATCGAGCGGGGGGCGTGCTGGTGGGAGCAGTGGCGTGACTGGCGAGCACCGGCCGACTGGACCGTTCCGGCCCGCGTACCCCTCGGGCACGAGTGACATCCATCCACGATCTGAGACGCCATAACCCCTGAAACACCCCCAAGTCGGTCACCCAGTCCCGCTCCCCGGCCATCCGTTACCGCGGATTAACAGCAGAGTATTGACAATCTATTCAGCCACCGAGAACTCTGCATGAGGTTATACAGCCGGGCAGAGGACATCTCATGATCCAGTTCGACGCGGTCCACAAGCGCTTCCCCAACGGCACGACAGCAGTCCACGACCTCTCCCTGGAGATGCCGGAGGGCGGCGTGACCGTCCTCGTCGGATCCTCCGGTTGCGGCAAGACGACCACCCTGCGGATGATCAACCGGATGGTCGAGCCGACCTCCGGCACCATCCGGGTCGGCGGCAAGGACGTCACCCGACAGGACGCCGCCGAACTGCGCCGCTCCATCGGGTACGTCATCCAGCAGGCGGGCCTGTTCCCGCACCGCACGGTGCTCGACAACATCGCCACCGTGCCGCTGCTGCTCGGCTGGAGCCGCCGCAAGGCCCGCGCCCGGGCGGCGGAACTGCTGGAGACCGTCGGTCTCGCGGCCGACGCCGGCAAGCGCTACCCACATCAGCTCTCCGGCGGCCAGCAGCAGCGCGTCGGCGTCGCCCGCGCGCTCGCCGCCGATCCGCCCGTGCTGCTGATGGACGAGCCGTTCGGCGCGGTCGACCCCGTCGTGCGCACCCAGCTCCAGGACGAACTGCTCAGACTCCAGAAGGAGTTGAGCAAGACCATCGTCTTCGTCACCCACGACATCGACGAGGCCGTCCGGCTCGGCGACCAGATCGCGGTCTTCCGCACCGGCGGCCACCTCGTCCAGTGCGCCTCCCCCGCCGAGCTCCTCGCCCGCCCCGCCGACGACTTCGTGGCCGACTTCCTCGGCGCCGAGCGCGGCCTGAAGCTGCTGTCGCTGCGGACCCTCGCGGACGTCCCGCAGGGCCCGGCACCGGAGAGCGGCGACTGGAGCCTCGTACTCGACGCGGCGAACAAGCCCCTGCACTGGGCGGCGAAGGCCACCAAGGACACGAAGGGCGCCGAACTCCCCGTACGACCGCTCAAGGACACCGACTCGCTCCTGGCGGCCCTGAACGAGTCGATCGCCTCCCCCACCGGCCTGATAGCCCGCGTCGACGCGGAGGGCGCCCTCACCGGCGTCTCGTCCCGCGACGACATCCACGAGCACGCCGGACAGGCCCACACCGAGGCGCGGGTGGCCGCATGACCATCGACTGGTCGTGGATAGGCGACCACACCGACGACCTCACCACCCTGACGATCTCCCACCTCCAGGCCGCACTCACCGCCGTCTTCCTGGGCGTCCTGATCTCCCTCCCCCTCGCGGTGATCGCCCACCGGATCCGCCCCCTGCGCGGCTTCCTGCTCGGCCTCTCGAACGTCCTGTTCACGATCCCGTCGATCGCGATCTTCGTGCTCCTGCTGCCGGTGTCCGGCCTGACCCGCACGACGACCGTGATCGGCCTGACGATCTACACGCTGGTCGTGCTGCTCCGGAACACCGTCGAAGGCCTCGACTCGGTCCCCGTGAAGGTGAAGGAGGCCGCGAAGGCAATGGGCACGCGCCCCCTGCGCACGCTCCTCACCGTCGAGTTCCCGCTCGCCCTCCCCGTGATCATGGCGGGCGTCCGGATCGCGACGGTCATGTCCATCTCCCTGGTCTCGGTCGCGACCTACATCGGCGACGGCGGCCTCGGCCAGCTCTTCACCGACGGCTTCCAGCGCAACTTCCCGACCCCGGTGATCGTCGGAGTGGTCCTCACCCTCCTGCTCGCCGTGGTCGCGGACGCGGCTCTGGTCGCCCTGCAGTACGTCCTGACCCCCTGGCGGAGGCGGCGAGCCTGACATGTACGAACTCTTCAGCAACCTCGGCGCCTGGCTGGTCAGCGGCGAGCAGTGGTCGGGCCCGGACGGCATCGGCCACCGCCTGGCCGAACACCTCCAGTACTCCCTCGTCGCCACGCTCATCGCGGCGGCGATCGGCCTCCCCCTGGGCCTGCTGATCGGCCACACCGGCAAGGGCGCCTTCCTCGCGATCAACCTCGCGTCCTTCGGCCGCGCCCTGCCGACCGTCGGCCTGGTCGTCCTGGTCTTCCTGGCCGGCGGACTGTCCATGCTCCCGGTCTACGTCGCCCTGGTCGCCCTCGCGGTCCCGGCGATCGTCACCAACACCTACGCCGGGATGACGGCCGTCGACCCGGACGTGAAGGACGCGGCACGCGGCCAGGGCATGCGCGGCCACCAGGTCCTGTTCCAGGTGGAACTCCCCCTCGCCCTCCCCCTGATCATGACGGGCCTGCGCCTGGCACTGATCCAGGTCGTGGCGACGGCCACCATCGCCGCGTACGTCTCCTTCGGCGGCCTGGGCCGCTACGTCTTCGACGGCCTCGCCCAGCGCGACCTCGTGCAGGTGCTCGGCGGCGCGGTGCTGGTCGCCGTGGTCGCCGTGGCCCTGGACCTGGCCCTCTCCGGCCTCCAGCGCATCCTCTTCCGCCACCGCACTGCCTAGGGACCCTTTCGATGAACCGACGTACTCTCCTCGGCGGCCTCTTCGCAGCGGCCTCCGTCCCCGCCCTCTCCGCCTGCGCGAGCGGCATCACGTCCCTGGACAGCCAGGGCTCGACCAGCGGTGGCGGCGGCTCCAGCAAGGGCGGCATCACCATCGGCACCGCCAACTTCACCGAGAACCAGGTGCTCGGGTACCTGTACGCCGCCGTGCTGCAGGAGGCCGGCGTGAAGGTGAACGTCCGCCCCAACCTCGGCACCCGCGAGATCCTCATCCCCGCGCTCAAGGGCGGCGACATCGATCTGCTCCCCGAGTACCAGGGCGCCCTGCTCCACTACGTCGCCCCCAAGGCGACCGCGACCGAGGAGGGCGAGATGCAGAACGCCCTCACCATCGCCCTCCCCAGCGGCCTCCAGGTGCTGCCGTACGGCATGGCCGAGGACTCCGACGCCTTCGTCGTCACCCGGGAGACGGCCGAGAAGTACGGCCTGACCTCCCTCGCCGACCTGAAGAAGCAGAACGGCAAGCTGGTCATCGGCGCGGCACCCGAGGTGAAGAAGCGGGAGGTGGGCGCGGTCGGTCTGAAGGACGTGTACGGGGTGGAGTTCAAGGAGTTCAAATCCCTCGACTCCTCCGGTCCGCTGGTCAAGGGCGCCCTGAAGAAGGGCGACGTGGACGTGGCGAACCTCTTCACCACCGACACCGACATCCAGGCCAACGACTGGGTGGTCCTGACCGACCCCAAGAACCTCATCCCCGGCCAGCACGTCGTCCCCCTCATCGCCGACCGCAAGGCCGACTCCACGGTCCGCAAGGCCCTCGCCCGCCTCGGCAACACCCTGACCACCGCCCAGCTCACCGAGCTGAACCGGCAGGTCGACAAGGACAAGAAGGACCCTCAGGACGTGGCGGACGCGTACGCGAAGGAGCACGGGTTGGTGAAGTGACGGCGCCCTGCCGTGTACCCCCATGCCAACAGGGGGGCTAACCCCAGTGCGGCCACCGCCCGCGCTCCCTACCGTGGGCGTATGACCGGAATGGATGCGCGGGACACCGAGCTCAAGAGGGAACTCAACGCAACCCTGCAGGCCCGTAGGGAACTAGGCGACGAATACGAGTCCGCGCTGGTCGACTCGTTCCTGGAGAAGGTCGACCAGCGCATCGACGGGGCGGTCGAGCGCCGGCTGCGGCGGCAGCTGGCCGAGCAGCAGATGGTGGTGGCCCGGGGCGCCCGGTCGCCGAAGGCCACGGACTCCTTCGGCGAGCGCTTCGGCTTCGGCATCGTCTCGCTGGTCCTGGCGGTCCCGCTGTCCGCGATCGGCGCCGGCACCGCCCACCTCCCCGGCCTGCTGGTCAGCTGGGTCGGCATCGTCGGCGTCAACGTCGTCCAGGCGGCCCGCACCAACCCCGGGCTGTTCCGGAGCTGGCGCCGCAAGTCGGCCAAGGACGAGGACCGCTGGGAGGACTGAGCCTCCCTGAGCGGCTACGGCCCTCACGCCTGCCGGGTCGGCAGCACCACGACCTGCCGCAGGTTGACGTGCCGGGGGCGGCTGGCGACGTAGGCGACGAGATCGGCGAGCTCCCCGGCCGCCAGTGTGCCCATCGCCTCGACCATCCCGCCGACCTGCTCGCGCAGACCGTCGTTGTCGATGTGCGAGGCGAGTTCGGTCTCGGTCAGCCCGGGCTCGATGTTGGTGACCCGCACGTCCCGCGGCCCGAACTCGCCTCGCAGCAGCGCCGAGAGATGGGTGACAGCGGCCTTCGTCGCCCCGTACACGGCGTAGTTGGTGAAGCCGGTGACGTGCGCGCCGATGGACGAGACGTTCACCAGATCCGCGCTGCGGCCCTGCCCGGCCGCCTCCGTCAGATCCTCGGCGAAGGCGCCGATGACCCGCAGGACACCGGTGACATTGGTGTCGATCATCCGCTGCCACTCGTCGACGCGCGCGTCCTCGATCGGGTTGGGCAGCATGACGCCGGCGTTGTTGACGACCAGGTCGACGGTCCCGTACGCCTCGTGGATCCGGTCCGCGGCGGCCGCCACGGACGCGTCGTCGGTGACGTCCGCGACCACGGCCAGCGCCCGTCCACCGTCGGCCCGGATCTTCTCGGTGATCGCCTCCAGCCGCTCCCCGCGCCGCGCGAGCAGCGCGACCCGCGCCCCCTGGGCGGCCAGCAGTACGGCGACGGCCTCGCCGATGCCGCCATTGGCTCCGCAGGGTCGGCCGTTGCTTCTCGGTGCCGGGTTGGTGCGCATTACCAGCCCGTCCGGCGTTTGAGGACAAGGCCGTTCAGGCCGAAACGGGGGGTCTGGGGGCGTAGCCCCCAGACAGCGGCTGCAACGCCGGGTGCGCTGCGAAGTCACGGTTCTGAAGACTTCCGCGGCCGTATCCAGGCGTGGGGCCGGCCTCGCACGGCCGGCGCCGGGTGCCCGGGCTGCGCCGCGAGGAAGTGGCGCAGCTGGCCGGGGTGAGCGTCGACTACTACATCCGCCTGGAGCAGGGCCGGGGACCTGGGGGCACCTCCCGGACGAAGTCTGGGGGAGTCTCGGACGCCGTACTGGACTCGATCGCGCGCGTACTGCGCCTGGACGAGACCGAGCACGCCTATCTGCACGCGGTGGCCCGGCCACCGAAGAAGGGCGAGCGCCGCCGGAGTACGCCACGCGTCCGCCCGGGCATCCAACTGCTGCTCGACAGCATGGAGCGCACACCGGCCTTCGTCCTCGGGCCCAGCCTGGACGTCCTGGCCTGGAACGCCCTGGCCGACGCCCTGACCGGCTTCAGCAGCATGGCCCCCTCCCGGCGCAACATGGTCCGCCGGCTCTTCCTCGAACCCGAGGGCCGCGACCTCTACCCCGACTGGGCCGCGATCGCCGCTCAGAGCGTGGCCCACCTGCGGCTGAGCGCGGGCGCCCGCCCCGACGACCGCGGCGTGCGCGAACTCGTCGGCGAACTCTCCGTCAAGAGCGAGGACTTCCGCCGCCTGTGGGCCGACCACCAGGTCAAGGCATGCATGTACGGCGTGAAGCGGGTGCGGCATCCGGTCGCGGGCCTGCTGACCCTCCCGTACGAGTCGCTGACGCTCCCGGAGGCACCGGAACAGACACTCGTGGTCTACACGCCGGAGCCGGGCTCGGAGACGGCGGAGAGGCTTGCGCTGCTGGCCAGTTGGACAACGACCCACGCGTAGCCCTGCCCTGAAAAAGCTGTGCGCGGGGACCGCCGCACCCCCGTTTCCGGGGGGCGGGACGACGGCGGTCCCCGCGAGGGACGCGGGCCGGGTCAGGCCGGGCTTGCGCGTCCTAGGCGTCGGTGGAGGTCCGGGAGCCGCTCCGGAGGTCCTTGACGCCGTTTTGGTGCCGGCCTGGGCGGGGAGCCGCTCCCGCCCTGCCGACACCCACTAATGTGCCGGACCCGTGTTAAGCCGGTGCTGCGTGAACGTGACGCGCTCGTACCAGTTCCGCGACGGCCCGAGCGGCCCCGGTCACCGCAAGTTCGCCGCGGACACGGCCCGTTCACCGCAGGTTCGCCGCTACTTCCCGCCCTTGGCGAGGAAGGCCAGCAGGTCCTGCCGGCTGACCACACCGGTCGGCTTGCCCTCGACGAGGACGATCGCCGCGTCGGCCGCGCCCAGCACGGACATCAGGTCCCCGACCGGCTCACCGGAGCCGACCTGCGGCAGCGGGGCCGACATGTGCTTCTCCAGCGGGTCGTCGAGCGAGGCCCGCTTGGTGAACAGCGCGTCGAGCAGTTCCCGTTCGACGACGGACCCGACGACCTCCGCCGCCATGACGTCCGGGTGGCCGGCGCCCGGCTTCACGATCGGCATCTGCGAGACGCCGTACTCGCGCAGCACCTCGATGGCCTGGCCGACCGTCTCGTCCGGGTGCATGTGGACGAGGGACGGGATGGCGCCGTGCTCCTTGTCGTTGAGGACGTCTGAGACGCGTGCGCTCGGGCCCTCGTCCTCGAGGAAGCCGTAGTCGGCCATCCACTCGTCGTTGAAGATCTTGGAGAGGTAGCCACGCCCGCTGTCCGGCAGCAGCACCACCACGACGTCATCCTCCCCGAGCCGCTCGGCGACCCGCAGCGCGGCCACGACCGCCATGCCGCACGAGCCGCCGACCAGCAGCCCCTCCTCGCGGGCCAGCCGCCGGGTCATCTGGAAGGAGTCCTTGTCGGACACGGGGACGATCTCGTCGGCGACGGTCCGGTCGTACGCGGTCGGCCAGAAGTCCTCACCGACGCCCTCGACGAGATACGGCCGCCCGGACCCGCCGGAGTACACGGAGCCCTCGGGGTCGGCGCCGACGACCTGCACCTTGCCGTCGCTGACGTCCTTCAGATAGCGACCGGTACCGGAGATCGTCCCGCCGGTGCCCACGCCCGCCACGAAGTGGGTGATCTTCCCCTCCGTCTGCTCCCACAGCTCGGGGCCGGTGGAGTGGTAGTGGGAGAGCGGGTTGTTGGGGTTGGAGTACTGGTCCGGCTTCCACGCGCCGGGCGTCTCGCGCACGAGCCGGTCGGAGACGTTGTAGTAGGAGTCCGGGTGCTCGGGATCGACGGCGGTCGGGCAGACGACGACCTCGGCCCCGTAGGCCCGCAACACATTGATCTTGTCGGTGCTGACCTTGTCGGGGCACACGAAGATGCACTTGTACCCCTTCTGCTGGGCCACGATGGCAAGCCCGACACCGGTGTTACCGCTGGTCGGCTCAACAATGGTCCCGCCGGGCTTGAGCGCACCGCTCTCCTCCGCGGCCTCGATCATGCGCAGGGCGATGCGGTCCTTCACGGATCCGCCCGGGTTGAAGTACTCCACCTTGGCCAGGACGGTCGCCCCGATGCCCTTGGTCACGTTGTTGAGCCTCACCAACGGGGTGTTGCCGACGAGGCTGATCATCGAGTCGTGGAAATGCACCGTTGTCTCCGGATGCTGAAAAAGAGGTGGTCGTAGTGGTTACGCCAGCCTATGGCCTGCGGGGGGCTCGTAAAGGTCGTTCACTCGCCGTTGGGATTGGGCCACGGTCCGTGCGGGGCAAGCAGTGGGTGTACGGCTACGAGGAGGTGGCGGCGACGCATGACGAGCATG
This sequence comes from Streptomyces cyaneus, assembly GCF_004028635.1. Taxonomy (GTDB): domain Bacteria; phylum Actinomycetota; class Actinomycetes; order Streptomycetales; family Streptomycetaceae; genus Streptomyces; species Streptomyces cyaneus. Next base: position 97,714 of record NZ_RQJW01000005.1, read on the forward strand.
TCGAGGGCGAGGGTGGCCCGGCGGATCGCGGCGGGCGCGGCGTACGGCGGAGGCGGGATCGGTCTGGCCGGCGCGGCGGCCGTCGGTCTCCTTCTCGCCGAGGTACGGCTGGCAAGGCGCCATGTGGGCAACGGCACCGACAACCACGTACCGAACGCCGACGGCCGCTACGGCCACCTGTACGACACCCCGAGCGAACCGCCGCTGCGGCTGACGATCCTGGGTGACTCGACGGCCGCGGGCCAGGGCGTGCACCGGGCAGGTCAGACCCCGGGTGCGCTGCTGGCGGCGGGGCTGGCGGCGGTGGCGGAACGTCCGGTGCTGATGCGCAACGTGGCCCTGCCGGGCGCCCGCTCGGACGACCTGGACCGCCAGGTGGCCCTGGTGCTCGCCGACCCCGCCCTGCTGCCCGACATCTGCGTGATCATGATCGGCGCCAACGACGTCACGAACCGTATGCCACCGACGCGCTCGGTGCGCCACCTGTCCTCGGCGGTACGACGCCTGCGCACGGCCGGTGCGGAAGTGGTGGTCGGCACCTGTCCCGACCTCGGCACGATCGAACCGGTCCAGCAGCCCCTGCGCTGGCTGGCCCGCCGGGCCTCACGCCAGCTGGCGGCCGCCCAGACGATCGGCGTCGTCGAACAGGGCGGCCGCACGGTGTCGCTGGGCGACCTGCTGGGTCCGGAGTTCGCGGCGAACCCACGTGAACTCTTCGGCCCCGACAACTACCACCCCTCGGCGGAGGGCTACGCCACGGCGGCGATGGCGGTACTCCCGACGGTCTGCGCGGCCCTGGGCCTGTGGCCGGCGGAAGAGGAACGCCCCGACGTCACCCGCCGCGAGGGCTTCCTCCCGGTGGCCCGCGCGGCGGCCGAGGCCGCGTCGGAGGCGGGCACGGAGGTCACGGCAGCGATGCCGACGGGGCCGAAGGGGCCCTGGGCCCTGCTGAAGCGCCGACGCCGCCGCCGCGTCCCCGAACCGGACCGCTCCCCGGCAACCCCGTCCCCATGAAGGGGCCGCCGCCCCTTCAACCCCGCAGGTCGGCCAGGAAGCTGCCCTCGAAAGACCCTGGGGGCTCCGCCCCCAGACCCCCGGACCTTTGCCCACCCGCCCACCCGACTCGGTCGGCCAGGAAGCTGGACTCGAAAGGCCCTGGGGGGCTCCGCCCCCAGACCCCCGGGCCTTTGCCCACCCGCCCACCCGTCTCGGTCGGCCAAGAGGCTGGACTCGAAAAGACTCTGAGACCCGCCCTCCAGCACCTCCGCTTCCCGGCGCCGGCCGGCTTCATCCAGCCCGTCCGGCGGCGTTCGAGGACGAGGCCGTCACTATCCCAAACCCCCACCCACCCGCTGGGGGCCCAGCCTCGCGACGTCGACGGTCACTTCCCAGCGCCGGCCAGCATCATCCAGCCCGTCCGGCGTTCGAGGACGAGCACGGCCATCCCGATCCCCCACCCACCCGCTGGGGGCCCAGCCTCGCGACGTCGACGGTCACTTCTCAGCGCCGGCCCAGGTATTTCAGCCCGTCCGGCGTTTGAGGACGAGGCCCCTTCAGGGCCGAAGCGGGGGTCTGGGGGCCGCAGGCCCCCAGGAGGCGGGGTCGAAGGGGCGGCAGCACCTGGAGGACGGGACGGGTAGGGGCGGCGGGGGCGAGGAAAGCAAGCGCTTAGAAAATTGCGGCCAGGGTCACACCGCACTACCGGTGACCCTGGCCGTACGGACGGGTAACTTCCCTCACAGCCCTGCCTGACCCCCGGTATGCCAATGGAGCCGTGATGCCCGAAGCCGTGATCGTCTCGACCGCCCGCTCCCCCATCGGCCGCGCCTTCAAGGGCTCCCTGAAAGACCTGCGCCCCGACGACCTCACCGCCACGATCATCCAGGCGGCCCTCGCCAAGGTCCCCGAGCTGGACCCGAGGGACATCGACGACCTGCACCTCGGCTGTGGCCTCCCCGGCGGCGAGCAGGGCAACAACCTCGGCCGCATCGTCGCCGTACAGATGGGAATGGACCACCTCCCGGGCTGCACCATCACCCGGTACTGCTCCTCCTCCCTCCAGACGAGCCGCATGGCCCTGCACGCCATCAAGGCCGGCGAGGGCGACGTCTTCATCTCGGCCGGCGTGGAGATGGTCTCCAGCTACGCCAAGGGCAACTCCGACAGCATCCCGGACACGCACAACCCCCTGTTCGCCGAGGCCGAGGCCCGCACCGCCGAGGTCGCCCAGCAGGAGGGCACGACCTGGCACGACCCGCGCGAGGACGGCCTCGTCCCCGACCCGTACATCGCGATGGGCCAGACCGCCGAGAACCTGGCCCGCCTCAAGGGCATCACCCGCCAGGACATGGACGAGTTCGGCGTCCGCTCGCAGAACCTCGCCGAGGAAGCCATCAAGAACGGTTTCTGGGAGCGCGAGATCACCCCGGTCACGACCCCGGACGGCACGGTCGTCTCCAAGGACGACGGCCCTCGCCCCGGCGTCACCATGGAGGGCGTGGCGGGCCTCAAGCCGGTCTTCCGCCCCGACGGCCTCGTCACCGCCGCCAACTGCTGCCCCCTCAACGACGGCGCGGCCGCGGTCGTGATCATGTCCGACACCAAGGCCCGCGAGCTCGGCCTCACCCCGCTCGCCCGCATCGTCTCCACCGGCGTCTCCGGCCTCTCCCCGGAGATCATGGGCCTCGGCCCGGTCGAGGCGAGCAACCAGGCCCTGCGCCGCGCCGGCCTGACGATCGACGACATCGACCTGGTCGAGATCAACGAGGCGTTCGCCGCCCAGGTGATCCCTTCCTACCGCGAGCTGGGCATCGACCTCGACAGGCTGAACGTCAACGGCGGCGCCATCGCCGTCGGCCACCCCTTCGGCATGACCGGCGCCCGCATCACCGGCACGCTCATCAACTCCCTCCAGTTCCACGACAAGCAGTTCGGCCTGGAGACGATGTGCGTCGGCGGCGGCCAGGGCATGGCGATGGTCATCGAGCGCCTGAGCTGACCCACCGATCCAGATCACCTCGGCAGCCCGAGGCAGCCCCGAGGCAGCCCCGAGCCAGCCCCTAGGTAGTCAACTCACCACCCAGCGTGAGCCTTCGGCCCAGAACCCGGGAAACTCCAAGGTTCTGGGCCGATTTGTGATCCAATCTCCCCCAGGATGTGACCTATCTCCCTTCGCGGAGGGATTTACGCAGGTCAGAGCCGCTTCACCACTAAACACAGGGCCCAAAGTCCTGTCCGTTTCGTGACGTTACGCACTGACAGCTGGATAGTCCGCCCTTCAAGCTGATGTAGGAAGTCGGGGGTCGACTTTGAACCGGGAGTACGTCAGTGAGCGCCATGCCGATCGCCTTGCTGCTCACCACGGCCGCCACCGGCGCCGTGGGCGTCGCCGTCCTGCGCACCCTCATGGTGTTGCGCCGACAGGTCGCGGCCCTGCACACCGAGCTGGCACAGACCAACGCGGCCGCGGCCCGCGGTCTCGTTCCGCCCGCCCGCCTCTCCGCCGACGCCGATGAGATACGCGCCGCGGTGGCCGAGGCGCTCGCCGAGGAACGCGAGCGGGAGCTGGCCGAGGCGCGTGCCTTCTGGGCCGCCCAGGAGGCCCGCGACGCCTCCGACGCACCCACTCTGCTCGGCCTGTCCGACAGCGAGCTGTTCCTGCCCCGCCAGGCCGATTTCGCGGGCTTGGAGCACCTGGAGCCGGTGAGCGAGACGACCGCGGACGCCGACGAGTTCGCCGGGGAGTCCCCGGAGCTGGCCGCGGCCCGCCGCCGCCACCCCTCCCACCCGGATTTCGTCCCGGTCTCGTCACCGGCCGTGAACGATCACGAGCGCACGGTGGCCACCCTTGAGGAACTGGCCGTCTCCGCCACCGAACTGACCGACGTCCGCCCGGGCCCGCTCGGCACCCTCGACGTCTACGTCTTCGCCGACGGCACCACGCTGTGCATGACCCCGGGCCACCGCGAGACCGCGGAACGCCTGGCGGCGGCCCTGCGCGCAGGCCAGACGCCGGTGCTGCTGGGCGGTTCGGGAGTGTCGGGGGCGTACACCCTGACCTTCGCCTGCGGCGAGGAGAACGTCTACATCCTGGCGGACCGGGTCATAGCGTCCCTCTAGGGGCTGCACTCGGTTTGCACCCGGTCACACCCCCGCCCGCTTCTGCGCCTCCTCCACCAGCCTCAGCGCGTCCTCGACCTCACCCTCGTTCGTGAGTACGAGAGCCAAGTCGTGCACGGCAACGGTGATTTGGTCGGCCGCGGCGAACATGCCGGCGTCCGGCATCTCCCGAGGCTCCACCCCGGGCGCCTCCACCACCTGCGCCCACCGGGCCAACTCCCTGGCCAGCCGCAGTGCCTCCCCCGCGGCCCCCCTCTGCAGCCGACTCTGGGGCGCGGCCCTCAAACGGTCGGCGAAGTGATCAACGGCACGAGTCAAGGGCGTCGTATCAACCACCCCACAAACCTACGCGTCGCACCGCGACTGTTGCCAACGGGCGAACGCTCAGGCACGGTGACCTGAAGGACCGGCTTACATCCCCTTTGCGTCCGGAGGCGCCGATGTCCCACGTCCTCTCCGAGGAGACCCACCGCAACATGCTCGCCCGCATCCCCCACTGCACCGGTCGTGAAGTCTCCGACTGGCTGCGCACCGTAGAAGAAGGACCGGCTCTCTTCCGCTTCGAAGAGAAGGTCAGCTGGCTTCGCCACGAATACGACCTCGCGTACGGCCACGCGAAGGCGATCGTCCACGAGTACGACCTGAGGAGGGCGGCGCGCAAATTCCTCTAGGCGCGCACAGACGGACCGCTCACAGACGACGAAGGGCCCCGGGACCACGCGGCGGTAGCCGCATGATGTAAACGCCCGGGGCCCTTCGCTGCACAACCGTCGCAGACTAGTCGCTGCTGTTGAGGATCGCGATGATCCGCAGGAACTCCATGTAGATCCACACCAGCGTCAGCGTGAGGCCGAAGGCCGCCAGCCAGGCCTCCTCGCGCGGCGCGCCGTAGGCGAGACCGTCCTCGACCTGCTTGAAGTCCAGGGCGAGGAAGCAGGCGCCGAGCAGGATGCCGACGACACCCATGATGATGCCGAGCGGGCCGCTGCGGAAGCCGAGGCCGTCACCGCCGCCGAAGACGGCGAACAGCAGGTTGACCGCCATCAGCAGGATGAAGCCGAGCGCGGCCGCCATCACGAAGCCGACGAAGCGGCGGTTGACGCGGATCCAGCCGGCCTTGTAGGCCACCAGCACCGCGGCGAAGACCGCCATCGTGCCGAGCACCGCCTGCATGGCCGCACCGTCGGCGATGTGGTTGTCGACGATGCTGGAGATCACGCCGAGGAACACGCCCTCGAACGCGGCGTAGGTCAGGATCAGCGCGGGCGAGGCCTTGCGCTTGAAGGACTGGACGAAGGCCAGGACCATGCCGATCAGCGCGGCGCCGATGCCGATGCCGTAGGACCGGCTGATGTTCGCCTCGTCGACGGGCAGCAGCGCCCAGGCGAGCGTGGCCGTGACGATCAGGACGCCGAGCGTGGTGCCGGTGCGCAGGATGACATCGTCCAGCGTCATCCGGCCGGTGGTGGCCGGGGCCTGCGGCGGTGCGCCGTGCTGCAGGTCCTGCTGGGCGTACGGGTTCTGGGCGTAAGGGTTCTGCGCGTACGGGTTGCCGGCCTGCGGCTGGGCGTACGGGTTGCCCTGCGTGCCGACAGCGGCGCCCCCGGCCTGCGGCGCGGTGTTGAAGCCCGCGTAGCCGTTGTCGCGGCTGAACCCCCGTCGCGAGAAGACCGGGTTGCTGCTCCTCATTTCACTCCTCCATGGCCACCAGGCGTGGCCTTGGCTCAAGAGTAATAGGTAGGCAAAGGATTGACCCTAGTGCTTGGGGAGGATCTTTCCCTCGTCGTGCTGCGCAACACGCTACGCGGCCGGGTGATTCCCAGCCACGGAGGGGCTCATTCATGACGAACCTGGTACGTGGCCGGAACCGGCCGGAGATCCGGAGATCACTCCCCCGCCCCACAGGTTCGATCACCCGAACGGGAACCCCGTGTATCCCTCGGCCAGATCCGTCTCGGCCGCCCTCGACCCCGCGATCCGCTCCAGTCGCGCCAGCTGGAGCCGGTCCTCGAAGGGCGTGGCGTCGGGGGCGCGGTGCAGCAGCGTCGTCATGTCGTACGAGAACCGCTCGGCCTGCCAGACGCGGCGCAGACAGGTCTCGGAGTAGGCGTCGAGGAGCTCCGCCGAACCGGTCCGCCGCTCGTGCGTCAACGCCCTCGCGAAGGTGACGACGTCACCGACGGCCAGGTTCAGGCCCTTCGCGCCGGTCGGCGGCACGATGTGTGCCGCGTCACCGGCGAGGAAGAGACGGCCGTGGCGCATGGGCTCGTGGACGTAGGACCGCATGGGCGTGACCGACTTCTGGGTGATGGGTCCGCGCTCCAGGCGCCAGTCGTCGGCGGTCTCGAAGCGGCGCTCCAGCTCGGCCCAGATCGCGTCGTCGCTCCACGCCTCGGCGTCCGTGCCCTCGGGCACCTGGAGGTAGAGGCGGGAGACGGACGGGGAGCGCATGGACAGCAGGGCGAAGCCGCGGTCGTGGCGGGCGTAGACGAGTTCGTCGTGCGAGGGCGGTACGTCGGCGAGGATGCCGAGCCAGCCGAAGGGGTACGTCCGCTCGAAGACCCGGGTGAGCTCGGCGGGGATCGCCTTGCGGGACACGCCCCAGAAGCCGTCGCAGCCGACGACGTAGTCGCATTCGAGGACGACCTCGCTCCCCTCGTACCGGAAGCGCACGCGCGGGCTGTCGGTGTCCGCGCCCTCGACGGCCAGGGCCTCCGCCTCGAAGAGCAGCGGGCCGCCCTCCTTGAGTTGGAGGGCGATGAGGTCCTTGCAGACCTCGGTCTGGGCGTAGACCATCACGGACCGGCCGCCGGTGAGGGCGGGGAAGTCGACGCGGTGGCGCTGCCTGTCGAAGCGGAGCTCGATGCCGTCGTGGCGCAGGCCCTCGCGGTCCATGCGCTCCGCGGCGCCGGCCGCGCGCAGCACGTCCACCGTGCCCTGCTCCAGGATTCCGGCGCGCTGGCGGTGTTCGACGTAGGCGCGGTCGCGGCTCTCCAGGACGACCGAGTCGATGCCGGCGTTGTGGAGCAGCCGGGCGAGGAGGAGGCCGGCGGGGCCCGCTCCGATGATGCCGACGGTGGTGCGCATCGGTCGCTTCCCTTCGCTGTTCGTCACTGTTCCATCGTTGTTCGCCAGGTGAAGTTTCATTCACCATTTCCTGACGCGAGTCTCCGGCCGCGCACGCCCGCTGTCAACGGTTGCGCGTGAACTCTTGAAGGGAAGGAGAGACTCGGAAGTGCCCAGAGCCGGACTTGAACCGGCACGCCCGCGAAGGGGCAGCGAGGTTTAAGCTCGCCGTGTCTGCATTCCACCATCTGGGCAGGCCATGGGCTCCGCATCGAGGTTCCGAGCCTATCGGGATACATCCCCCGAACAGCGGACGGGCGGACCGATGTTGTCTTATTTTATTGACGTCTGAGGGTGCATCAGCCCACGGAACGCGCCATCCGCACTTGCCAATAGCCTTACGTGCGGCGCTCGGCGGCGCATACGGAATGACGGAATTTCACCGTCCGAACGAGGACGCTCCACCTGTTCCTGACACGAACACCCGTCAGGGTTCCTCGTCATCCTCAGGTATGACACGACGGTGCCCGGTCCCTCCGGAGTCTGCCTTCGGAACCAGAACAGCGACTGACTACACGGCGGCACTCGGCCGGGACGATGGATGACGTCCTCGAACACACCGTCGTCCCTCAGGAGCGCCTTCTCGTGACCACCGCATCCATCGCCGACCGGGCCACCAGCGTGGCCGCGCGTGCCACGGATCTGTCGAAGATCTACGGACAGGGCGAGACCCAGGTGGTCGCCCTGGACCGGGTCTCCGTCGACTTCCGGCAGGCCGAGTTCACCGCGATCATGGGCCCGTCCGGCTCCGGCAAGTCCACGCTGATGCACTGCGTCGCCGGCCTGGACACCTTCTCGTCCGGCTCGGTGCGCATCGGTGACACCGAGCTGGGCTCCCTGAAGGACAAGCAGCTCACCAAGCTGCGCCGGGACAAGATCGGTTTCATCTTCCAGGCGTTCAACCTGCTGCCGACGTTGACGGCCCTGGAGAACATCACCCTCCCGATGGACATCGCGGGCCGCAAGGCTGACAAGCAGTGGCTGGATTCGGTCATCCGGATGGTGGGCCTGGCCGATCGCCTCAGTCACCGCCCCGCCCAGCTCTCCGGCGGCCAGCAGCAGCGCGTCGCCGTGGCCCGCGCCCTGGCCTCCAAGCCCGAGATCATCTTCGGCGACGAGCCGACCGGAAACCTCGACTCGCGCTCGGGCGCCGAGGTGCTGGGCTTCCTGCGCAACTCCGTACGGGAGTTGGGGCAGACCGTGGTGATGGTGACCCACGACCCGGTGGCCGCGGCGTACGCGGACCGGGTGGTGTTCCTCGCGGACGGCCGGATCGTCGACGAGATGTACAAGCCCACCGCGGACAACGTCCTCGACTTCATGAAGCAGTTCGACGCGAAGGGCCGCACCAGCTGATGTTCCGCACCGCCCTGCGCAACGTACTCGCGCACAAGGCCCGGCTGTTGATGACCGTGCTCGCCGTCATGCTCGGCGTCGCCTTCGTCTCCGGCACCCTGGTCTTCGCCGACACCCTCTCCAACGCCTTCCGCAACCAGTCGGCGAAGAGCTACGACGACGTCGCCGTCGCCATCACCTCGCACGCCGACCCGGACGACGCCAAGGAGGAGCCCGGCCTCTCCCGGAAGACCCTCGACAAGATCGCCGCCGTGGACGGCGTCGCCGGCGCGTACGGCCGCGTCGAGGGCTTCGCCGGGGTAGCCGACCCCGACGGGAAGCTGATCGGCGTCGGCTGGTCCAACAAGGGCTCCAACTTCGCTCCCGGCAAGGACGGCAAGGACACCGCCTACACGTTCACCGACGGCTCCGGCCCGGTGAAGGACGATCAGATCGCCCTGGACAAGGACTCCGCCGCCAAGGGCGAGTACCAGGTCGGCGACCGGGTCCGCGTCGCGACCAACGGGCCGGTGAAGGAGTACACCCTCAGCGGCGTCTTCACCACCGACGACGGCGCCGTGAACGCCGGCGGCAGCCTCGTCCTCTTCGACACCGCGGTCGCCCAGAAGCAGTACCTCAAGCCGGGCTACTTCGAGAGCGCCACCGTCACCGCCGCCCCCGGCGCGTCCGACGCGAAGATCCTGGACGCGGTCCAGCCGCTGCTGCCGGACACCGCCGAGGCCAAGACCGGCCAGGCGCTCGCCGACGAGCAGGCCGAGCAGATCGAGCAGGGTATGAGCTCGCTCAAGCAGGTGCTGCTCGGCTTCGCGGGCATCGCGCTCTTCGTCGGGATCTTCCTGATCTCCAACACCTTCACGATGCTGGTCGCCCAGCGCACGAAGGAGATCGCCCTGATGCGCGCCGTCGGTGCGTCGCGCAAGCAGATCACCCGCTCGGTGCTCGCCGAGGCCGCGGTGGTGGGCCTGGTCGCCTCGGTGATCGGCTTCGTCCTCGGCATCGGCCTCGCGGTCGGTCTGCGCTCCGGAATGGCCGCGTTCGACATGAAGATTCCGGGCGGCCCGCTGATCATCTCCGCCACGCCGGTGATCGCCGCGATCGGCGTCGGTGTGCTGATCACGATGTTCGCCGCCTGGCTGCCCGGCCGCCGGGCCGCGAAGATCCCGCCGGTGGCGGCCATGAACAGCGTCCACGCGGTGGCCACCACCAAGTCGCTGGTGGTGCGCAACTCCATCGGTGCGGCCATCACCGCTCTGGGCGCTGCCGCGATCGTGACGGGTGCCTCGGCCGGCGGCGACGACGGCCGGATGTACATCGGGGCGGGCGCGTTCTTCGCGCTGATCGGTGTGATCATCCTGATCCCGCTGCTGTCCCGGCCCGTGATCGCGCTCGTCCGTCCGCTGCTGGTCGGCCCGTTCGGGGTGGCCGGCAAGCTGGCCGGCCAGAACGCGGTCCGCAATCCGCGCCGTACCGGCGCCACCGCCTCGGCGCTGGCGATCGGGCTGACGCTGGTGACCGGCCTGTCGGTGCTCGGTATCACCGTCGGCACGGCCATCGACAAGATGACCACGGCCAACATCAAGGCCGACTACATGGTCTCGATGGCGAACGGCGGCGACCTCGACCAGACCGCACTGACGGCGCTGGAGAAGGCCAAGGGCGTCTCGGCGGTCTCGCCGCAGCAGGACGTCTACTTCCAGGCCGGTGACGAGGACTTCGTGTCCGCTTCGGCGGTCACGCCGGGCGACATCGAGCAGGTCCTGAACGTCGACGTCGTCAGCGGCAACATCGGCTCGCTCGCCAAGGGGCAGATCGCGGTCGCCGAGAAGACGGCCAAGAGCAAGGGCTGGAAGACCGGCGACAGCGTCCCCGTCACCTTCAACGACGAGAAGAAGGACACCCTGACGATCGGCGCCGTCTTCAAGGACAGCGAGTTCCTCTCCCCCGTCCTCGTCGACACGAAGGTCGTGAACCCGCACGAGGTGAAGCCGTACATCCGGCAGATCTTCGTGAAGGTGGACGGCGGCCAGTCCGCGGCGAACGAGAAGGTCCTCATCGACGCGCTGGGCGACAACCCCGCGATCACGGTCATGGACCGGCAGGACATCCGCAACGAGTTCGGCGGCGCCATCAACACCCTGCTGAACATCATGTACGGCCTGCTGGCGATGGCCCTGATCATCGCGGTGCTGGGCGTCGTCAACACCCTCGCGATGTCGGTCTTCGAACGGCAGCAGGAGATCGGCATGCTGCGGGCGATCGGTCTCGACCGGCGCCGGGTGAAGCGGATGGTCCGGCTGGAGGCCGTGGTCATCTCGGTGTTCGGCGCGGTGGTCGGCATCGGTCTCGGCTCGTTCCTCGGCTGGGCGATCGGCGAAACCTTCGCGGACCAGGTCCCGGGCTACGCGCTGGTCCTGCCCTGGGACCGGATCGGGATCTTCCTGGTGCTGGCCGCGCTGGTGGGCGTCCTGGCCTCGCTGTGGCCGGCCCGCAGCGCCGCCAAGCTGAACATGCTCAACGCGATCAAGGCCGAGTAGCCACGCCCCGGCACACCGAAGGGCCGGGCTTCCCCACGACGGGGGAGCCCGGCCCTTCCGCTTGCGTCCGGATCAACCGCGCCCGGTCTCCGTCCACTTGCGGGCCCGCAGCGGCATCCCGGAGTCACCGGAATCGGGTGTTCTGACGGCCAGCACCTGGTTGACCCCGATGCGATTGCGCTCGAAAGCGAGTGCGCAGGCGGCCATGTACAGCTGCCAGACGCGGGCGCGCCCCGGGCTGGTGAGCTTGACGGCCCGCGCCCAGTCGGCCTCCAGGTTGGCGACCCAGCGGCGCAGGGTCAGGGCGTAGTGCTCCCGGAGCGACTCCATGTCACGCACCTCGAAGCCGGCCCGCTCCAGCTGGGCGACGGTGACGCCGATGGGCTGGAGCTCGCCGTCGGGGAAGACGTAGGAGTCGATGAACTCGTCGACCTGGTACGTGGATTCGTCGCGCTGCGGCCGCCGCCCGATCTGGTGGTTGAGCAGCCGCCCACCGGGCTTCAGCAGCCGGTACAGCACATCGGCGTACTCCAGATACCGCTCGGCGCCGACGTGTTCGGCCATGCCGATGGAGGAGAGGGCGTCGTAGGGCCCGTCTTCGACGTCCCGGTAGTCCTGTACGCGGATCTCCACCTTGTCGGTGAGCCCCTCGTCGGCGACGCGCTTGCGGGCGTACGCCGCCTGCTCCTGGGAGAGGGTGATGCCGACGACGCTCACGCCGTACTCGCGGGCGGCGTGCACGGCCATGGCGCCCCAGCCGCAGCCGACGTCGAGCAGCCGCAGGCCGGGTCTCAGGGCGAGCTTGCGGCAGATGAGGTCGAGCTTGTCGTGCTGGGCGGCTTCGAGGGTGCCGTGCGGGGGCGGGGCCGACCAGTAGGCGCAGGAGTACACCATGGACGGCCCGAGGACGATCTCGTAGAAGTCGTTGCCGACGTCGTAGTGATGGCTGATGGCGCGTCTGTCGGTGCGCTTGGTGTGCAGATGGCCGCGGACCCGGCGCACCTCCTCCGGCGGCGGCGCGGGCGGCAGCGGAAGCCCGCCGAGCTTGACCAGCCCGCGTACGGCGGCCCGCACTTCGGGATCCCGGAGCGCCTGAGCCAGGCTCCGGGCGTCCTCCCCCCGCTCCCACACGAGTCCGGCGAGCAGGTCGAGGGCGGCGTACAGATCCCCCTCGATGTCGAGGTCCCCCGCGACCCAGGCCCGGGAGAGCCCCAGCTCACCGGGTTTGAACAACAACCGCCGCACGGCACGGCGATTGCGTACGACCAGGGTCGGCGCGCCCGGCGGACCCGCCTGCGAACCGTCCCAGGCGCGGATACGCACCGGGAGCGGAACTCCCAGCAACTGTTCCAGCAGGCCCTTCAGCCGCACAGCGGCGTCTGCCATGGCGCACACCTCCGTGATGGGATCCCGGAATGTCCAACACCACGTAAACACCTGGGAGCCCCGTGCGCAGTCCCCCACGCGCGTTACAGCTGGGCAAACAACCGTCCCGGAGGGACGAACGCCGAAGGACCTCCCGCACCACGGATGGCGGGAGGTCCTTCGGTTGGTTCAGCGACCGGCGAGGGTCAGGAGGCCTTGGCCTTCTCGCCCTTGTCGGCCTTGTCAGCCTTGTCGGTCTTGCTCGCGGCAGCGACCGGCGCCGGCTTGGCGGCCTCGTAGAACTCCTCGCGCGGGTGCTCCATCGCGCCGAGGGAGACGACCTCGCGCTTGAGGAACATGCCGAGGGTCCAGTCGGCGAAGACGCGGACCTTGCGGTTCCAGGTCGGCATCGCCAGGCCGTGGTAGCCGCGGTGCATGTACCAGGCGAGACGGCCCTTGAGCTTGATCTTCATCTTGCCCATGACGATCATCGCCACGCCCTTGTGGAGGCCGAGGCCCGCCACCGCGCCCTTGTTGGCGTGCGAGTAGTCCTTCTGCGGGAAGCCCCGCATACCGGAGATCACGTTGTCGCCGAGGACGCGGGCCTGACGCAGCGCGTGCTGGGCGTTCGGCGGGCACCAGGCGTTGTCGTTGCCCGCCTTGCGGCCGACGAGGTCCGGGACCTGGGCGTTGTCGCCCGCGGCCCAGATGTAGTCCGTGCCCTTGACCTGGAGCGTCGTCTCGCAGTCGACGTGACCGCGGGGGCCGAGCGGCAGACCGAAGCGGGCGAGGGCCGGGTTCGGCTTGACGCCGGCCGTCCAGACGATCGTGTTGGAGTCGACCTCGAGGCCGTTCTTCAGCACGACGTGGCCGTCGACGCAGGAGTCCATCGAGGTGGAGAGGTAGACCTCGACCCCGCGGGCCTCCAGGTGCTCCTTGCCGTACAGGCCGAGCTTCGGGCCGACCTCGGGAAGGATCTTGTCGGCGGCGTCGACGAGGACGAACCGCATGTCCTCACGGGAGACGCTGGTGTAGTACTTGGCCGCGTCGCGGGCCATGTCCTCGACCTCGCCGATGGTCTCCGCACCCGCGAAGCCACCGCCGACGAAGACGAAGGTGAGCGCCTTGCGGCGGATCTCCTCGTCGGTCGTGGAGTCGGCCTTGTCAAGCTGCTCGAGGACGTGGTTGCGCAGGCCGATGGCCTCCTCGATGCCCTTCATACCGATGCCCTGCTCGGCGAGGCCGGGGATCGGGAAGGTGCGGGAGACCGCGCCCATCGCGATAACCAGGTAGTCGAAGGCCAGCTCGTACGCCTCGCCGACCAGCGGGGCGATCGTGGCGACCTTGCGGTCCTGGTCGATGGTGGTGACCCGGCCGGTGAGGACCTCCGCCTTGGGCAGCACGCGTCGCAGCGGGACGACGACGTGGCGCGGGGAGATGCTGCCGGCGGCGGCTTCGGGGAGGAAGGGCTGGTAGGTCATGTACGACCGGGGGTCGACGACCGTGACGGTCGCCTCGCCGTAGCGCATCTTCTTGAGAATGCGCCGAGCTGCGTACAGGCCTACGTACCCACCGCCTACTACGAGGATCCTGGGACGCTCCGTGGTGCTCATGCCATCGAGTATCCACCCGTCTCAGGGGGGTCGCTCGTGCGCCCCTTCACAAGCTCTTGCAGGCCCTGTGCTACACTCCCCGGCCCGCGTGACGCAGGTCATGGTCACGATCGGGAACCAGGGTGCGTTACACCCCGTTGTCAATGCCGCGTGAGCTGCCTCTCTGGGTTTTCGGAGGCCCTGTGAGCGGGTCGAAACACCCTCCGGCGAGAGGCTCCCCGCCCACCCTTACACCGGCCATCTGAACATGTTCAAGGGCCTGTTCACCCCTCGGACGGGTCAACCGACGCCGATCCGCGCCCCGACAGGGCAGAATTCCTTGTGAAGAACTTCACGAAGTTTCTTCGGCGGGTGCCTCCGGAGGGTTCCCGAAGGGCCCGGAAGACCCCCTCGGGGGCGCTCATACGCTAGCCGACCTGCTCAGTCGGCGGCTACCGTCCAGTAGCAAACGAGACCCGGACCACCCTCCTGCGGCGGCCTGGATCACCGTTCACCCGTCAGGCACATTCCGCGCGCGCATGGACAGAAGTGTGCATAGCGTGCAGCCATGATCACCTCACAGAAGGCCCTCAAGCGGGCCACCTCGCGAATAGTCTCGGTCGGCGCGGCTCTGGGCATCGCTCTCGCGGTGGGGGCGGCAACCGCCGCATCCGCTGCGGCAGCACCGTCCACCTCACGCGTCGTCACAAGGGCCGCGGACGGCGGCCACCACCATCACCACCACCACGACCACCACGGCCACGGCGACCACGACGGCGGGTCGTGCAGCGGCCTCCTGGTCCTTCTCTGCAATTGACGGACAGCCCGCACGGGCCAAGACGACGGCCCCGGTTCCTCACCACGAGGTACCGGGGCCGTTTTGCGTCGCCGCCGCAGATCAGCCGCCGTGCCCTTGCTCTTCCGCGGCTTCCGCCACCTTGAAGGCGATGCCGTCGAGGATGTCGTGCTCGCTGACGACGACCTCCTGCGCACCGATCCGTTCCATGATCGCGAGCAGCACCAGCGCACCCGCCGCGATGACGTCGACTCGCCCCGGATGCATGGACGGTACGGCCGCGCGCTCGGCGTGGGTGGAGTGCAGCAGCCAGTCGGTGATCTCCCGGACCCGCTCGCGGGTGATCCGGGAGTGGTGGATGCGGGTCGAGTCGTACTCGGGCAGCTCCTGGGCGATCGCCGACACCGTGGTGACCGAACCGGCCAGCCCCACCAGCGTGCGCGCCTCGCGCAACGGCACCGTCTCCTCGGCGAGGTCGAGGGCCGCCTCGATGTCGGCCCGCATCGCCGCGATCTGCTCCGCGGAGGGCGGGTCGCAGACGACGCCGTCGCGGACCAGGTGACGCTCGGTCATCCGCACACAGCCGACGTCCACGGAGCGTGCCGCGCGCACGTGCTCCTCGCCGACGACGAACTCGGTCGACCCGCCGCCGATGTCCACCACCAGATAGGGCTTGGGGAAGTGATCGTGCTCCGCCAGCTCCTTCGTCGCGCCCGTGAAGGAGAACTCGGCCTCCTGGTCCCCGGAGATGACCTCGGGCTCGACCCCCAGGATGTCGATGACCCCGCGCACGAACTCGTCCCGGTTCTCGGCGTCCCGGGAGGCGGACGTGGCGACGAAGCGCAGCCGCTCGGCGCCGTGCTCCTTGATGATCGCCGCATAGTCACGGCAGGCGGCGAAGGTACGCTCCAACGCCTCGGGGGCGAGCCGGCCGGTCCGGTCGACGCCCTGTCCGAGCCGCACGATGGTCATACGGCGATCCAGGTCGACGAGTTCACCGGTAACCGGGTGCACGTCGGCCACGAGGAGCCGGATGGAGTTGGTACCGCAGTCGATGGCGGCGACGCGGGTCATGGGGGTGCCTTTCGATGTGCGGGACATTCTCAGCCCGTCCGGCGTTTGAGGACGAGGCCCGTTCAGGGCCGACGGGGGTCCAGGGGGCGGAGCCCCCTGGCGGGGTCGAAGGGGCGGAGCCCCTTCAGGACGGGACGGGTAGGGGCGGCGGTGGCGAGATCACTCGGCGGAGACCACGCACGGCCCCTTCGCCCACCACTCGGGCAACATCGCGATCGCCTCGTCCCCCAGCGGATTGACACCAGGCCCGGCCGCCAACGAGTGCGCGACCAGCACATGCAGGCACTTCACCCGATCCGGCATACCGCCCGCGCTCGGGAAGCCCTTCAGCTCCTCGATCTCGTCGCGCCGCCGGATGTAGTCCTCGTGCGCGGCACGGTACGCGGCCGCCAGCTCCGGGTCGGTCTCCAGCCGCGCCGTCATCTCCTTCATCACGCCGTTCGCCTCCAGCGTGCCGATCGCCGACGACGCCTTGGGGCACGTCAGGTAGTACAGCGTCGGGAAGGGCGTGCCGTCGGGCAGCCGGGGAGCCGTCTCGACCACGTCCGGCTGCCCGCACGGGCACCGGTGCGCGATCGCGCGCAGCCCGCGCGGCGGACGTCCGAGCTGCTGCTTGAATGCCTCGACGTCCGCGTCGGTGGGGTCGGTACGCGGGGTGGGCGGCGGGGGCGTTTCCATGCCTGTCTTTCTATCGGTTCTCGTCGGCGAACCCGTCGGCCGGTCCGGACGACGGGTCCGGGCGACCGGTTCGCCGGTCTCAGTGGTCGGAGGCGTCGGCCTTGTCGACCCCGTCCCAGATGTTCGTGTACCAGGGCCGGTCGGCCGCGCCCAGTTCGTTCCGCGACTGCTTGGCCGCGTCCGGGTCGATCACGATGTAACCGGTCTCCCCGGGCATCACATAGTGCAGCCGCTGCCGGATCTGCTGCTTCGCGTACGCGTCGTCCTGCCAGCGTGCCTTGAGATCGCGCAGCTGCTCGACGCGCTGGGCCGCCTCTTCCTTCTGCCGCCGCATGTCGGCGATGTCGGCGCGCTGGGAGACGTACTGCCTTATGGGGTAGGCGAGCGCCACGACCAGCGAGCAGACGACCAGCGCGAGCAGCGCGGCGCGTCCGGTGAGCCTGGAGCGCCGGGCCTGCCGCTTGGTCTGGGAGCGGTAGACGCGGGCCGCCGTCTGCTCTCCGAGCAACCGGATCCTGGTCGCGGTGGAGAACCGGTCCCGGTCCTTCACGGCCATGTCCCGCCTCCCGTTTCACACGCGTACGTCCCCGCACACGGTACGGGACCGAGTACGGGGACGTACGTACGACTGGCTAAGGCTCACCCCAGGTTGGGGTCAGCCGGGGCTCAGCCCTTGCTGTGCTTAATGGTTCGCAGAGCGAAACCGCGGGAAGGCGCTGCGGCCGGCGTACACCGCCGCGTCGTCGAGGATCTCCTCGATGCGCAGCAGCTGGTTGTACTTGGCGACGCGCTCGGAGCGGGCCGGGGCGCCGGTCTTGATCTGGCCGCAGTTGGTGGCGACGGCGAGGTCGGCGATGGTGACGTCCTCGGTCTCGCCCGAGCGGTGGGACATCATGCACTTGAAGCCGCTGCGCTGGGCCAGCTCGACGGCGTCCAGGGTCTCGGTGAGCGAGCCGATCTGGTTCACCTTCACCAGCAGGGCGTTGGCCGCGCCCTCGTCGATGCCGCGGGCCAGGCGCTCGGGGTTGGTGACGAACAGGTCGTCGCCGACGAGCTGGACCTTGTCACCGAGCTTGTCGGTGATGGTCTTCCAGCCGTCCCAGTCGTCCTCGAACAGCGGGTCCTCGATGGAGACCAGCGGGTACGCCTCGACCAGCTCGGCGTAGTAGTCGGTCATCTCGGCGGCGGAGCGCGCCTTGCCCTCGAAGAGGTAGGAGCCGTCCTTGTAGAACTCGGACGCGGCGACGTCGAGCGCGAGGGCGATCTGCTCGCCGGGGGTGTAGCCGGCCTCCTTGATGGCCTCGAGGATGAGGTCGAGGGCCTCGCGGTTGGAGCCGAGGTTCGGGGCGAAGCCGCCCTCGTCGCCGAGGCCGGTGGACAGGCCGCGGCCCTTCAGCACCTTCTTGAGGGTGTGGTAGACCTCGGTGCCCCAGCGCAGGGCCTCGGAGAAGGTCTCCGCGCCGATCGGGGCGATCATGAACTCCTGGATGTCCACGTTGGAGTCGGCGTGCGAGCCGCCGTTCAGGATGTTCATCATCGGCACCGGCAGCAGGTGCGCGTTCGGGCCGCCCAGGTAGCGGAAGAGGGGGAGGTCGCTGGCCTCGGAGGCGGCATGGGCGACGGCGAGCGAGACGCCGAGGATGGCGTTCGCGCCGAGCGAGCCCTTGTTGTCGGTGGCGTCCAGGTCGAACATGGCCTGGTCGATCAGGCGCTGCTCGGTGGCGTCGTAACCGACGAGCTCCGGGCCGATCTGCTCGATGACGGCGAGGACGGCCTTCTCGACACCCTTGCCGAGGTAGCGGTTCTGGTCGCCGTCGCGAAGCTCGATGGCCTCGAAGGCGCCGGTGGAGGCGCCGGACGGAACGGCGGCACGACCCGTGCTGCCGTCGTCGAGGCCGACCTCGACCTCGACGGTGGGGTTCCCTCGCGAGTCGAGGATTTCCCGGGCTACGACGACGTCGATGGACGGCACGAGCATCTCCTTCGTGGATGTGACGCTGGTAGTGCGGGGCTGTGAGCCTTGCGACTAGAGCCTAACCGCCTCGGGGACATCGGCAGCCGACCGACCGTCCCGTGGACAGGACCGAACCGTACCCATTGTTCCCTGCCGGAACAAAGGGTGGGTGACATACAGGGAAAGAAAAAGCCCCGCCCCGGTGCGTACGGGGGAACACGCACCGGAGCGGGGAGCCCGTGGGGACGGGGGTGGCCCTCACGAGGTCTTCACTATGAAGTCCACGGATGTGAGGGCGCTGTGGTTCAGCTGTCGGCCCTGTATTGCTTATCGCTTCAGGACTACTTCAGGTGCAGCTGCTGACCCGGGTAGATCAGGTTCGCGTCCTCGACGATGTCCTTGTTCAGCTGGAAGAGCTTCTCCCAGCCGCCCTTGACGTCGTGCTCCGCGGCGATCGAGCTGAGGGTGTCGCCCTTGACGACCTTGTACTCGCCGTCGCCCTTCTTGACCTTCTTGCCGGTCGGGGTGGTGACGGTCTTGGTGCTCTTCTTGGCGGCGGGACGCTCGCTGGAGCGGGAGGCCGACTGCTGCTCGGTGGAGCGGGTGGTGGTCTCGCTGCTCTGCGAGGAACCGCTCGACGAGGAGCCGGAGCCGCTGTACGCGGCGCTCGACAGGCCGGTGCCGCAGTGCGGCCAGGCACCCTTGCCCTGGCTGGCGAGGACCTTCTCGGCAATCTGGATCTGCTGGGCCTTGCTGGCCTGGTCGGCGGTGGAGGCGTAGGCCGTGCCGCCGTACGCGGCCCAGGTGGAGGCGGAGAACTGCAGACCGCCGTAGTAGCCGTTGCCGGTGTTGATCGACCAGTTGCCGCCGGACTCGCACTGGGCGACGGTGTCCCACTCGGAGGCGGTGGCGGCGGAGGCGCTGCCGGCCGCCATCAGCGGGGCGGCGACGGCGGCGGCGCCGGTGACACCGACGACGGCTATGGCGCGAGCGGCCTTGGACGGACGACGGTGCTTGCCCTTGCTGGAAAACAGCATGGAGAGATCCCCTCACCGACGCCTGCGAGGTGAGCTGTCGGGTTCGGGCCGGTTGAGTTGCCCGGCCGCGCACGTTCGCCTTTCGGCTCCCGTTGCGCGGCTTCACCCCAAGCCGACTCCGGCCGTGCGGCCCCGAAGGGCCTCAACTGCCGGACCCGGCACTTACCTTGGGTCCCCCGCTCCTGCCTACGGCGCTTTACGCGACGACTGTTCCCGTACGGCCGCTGGCAGGATTCGGCGTTGCGGCAGCCGGGGCTCGTGGTGACGAGCGGTCATGACCGTAGCCACGCGATTCGCGGAATTTCAAAGACGATCAGGGCTTCTGAGATCTATCTCTCACTACATTCAAAACGGACATACAGTGCGAACCGTGACGCGAACTTCCGCTGTTTTTCGCCCTGTTCGCCCCCTATTTGGTGGGGACATCCAGGGTCTGACCGGGGAAGATGTGGTTCGCGTCAGTACCGATGGCCCGCTTGTTCGCGTCGTACAGCGCGGACCATCCGCCGTCGAGGTCAAGGGAGTCGGCGATGGAGGCGAGAGTGTCGCCGGCGCGGACGGTGTACGAGGCATGCCGGCCGGAGGACTTGGTCGCCGCCTCGGAGTCCTCGCTCTCGTCGGCACTGGGACCGCGATGACGTCCGGAGCCGGCTGCCGTGTCGTCGATCGACCCGGTGTCGACGAGGCTCCAGGAACCCACATCCTGCTCAGAGTTGTCCCGATTGTCGCTCTTCGAGCTCGCAGTGGGTGAGCTGTCCGGCGACTTTGAGGCCTTCGAGCCCGAGGACGCATCGGACTTCGAGGAGTCTTCGGCCTTAGAAGACGAAGAGGACGAAGAGGACGAAGACGAGGAATTCTCGGGCGATTCGGACGAAGTGTCGGGCGAACCGCTCGGCGAGTTCGAGGAGCCGTCGGACGACGTCGAACCCTCGGACGAGTCGGATGAACTCGATGAACCGGACGAGCTGGATGAGTTCGACGATCCGGACGAATCGAGCAAACCGGAGGATCCGGACACCTCGGAGGGCGAGTCTCCCGCCACCCCGGTGTCGAGGTCGACGGACCCGGACGTCTTGGTGAGTCCGTTGAGTACTGCGCAGGTGCCCCAGGGGCTGGTTCCCCGGTCCGCCAGGACGTCTTGCGCCACGGCTATCTGCTGGGAGCGGCTGGCCAGGTCGGGGCTGGAGGCGTAGTCGAGGCCGCCGTACTTCTCCCAGTCGTCCTGCGTCAACTGGAGTCCGCCGTAGCGCCCGTTGCCCTCGTCGGCGCTCCAGGAGCCGCCGCTCTCGCAGTCGGCCACCTTGTCCCACACGGTGCCCTCGGCCGCGCTCGCGCCCGTGGCGCCGAGGAGCGGGATGGCGATGGCGGACCCGGTCACTCCGGCCGCGACGAGGAGCGCCGGAGCCTGACGGGGGCGACGGTGACGACCGTTCCCGGAGAGCATGCAGGGGCCTTTCGCGAGACAGCAGGGACCGGCGCGACCGGGTGAAGCCGGTGATGCAGGGGCCGCGCTGATCCGTGAACGTATAGGCAGGCGATCACTTGTCACAAGTTAATGCCGCGTAGATCACGTGAAGATCACAGACTAGAGGGTCTGTCATCTTCAGGTGTGCGAGAGGGCCGTGCTGGGTACAGAGAGCGCCCCTACCGGGTCGGTGTGAACTCGACCGGCAGTGTGCGCAGTCCACGCATGATGAGGCCGCCCCGCCACCGCAACTCGGCCGGATCCACCGCGAGTTCCAGGTCCGGCAGACGGGTGAGGAGAGTGGCGAGGGCGGTCTGGCCCTCCAGGCGGGCGAGCGGGGCGCCGAGGCAGTAGTGGATGCCGTGGCCGTAGCCGAGGTGCTGGTTGTCGCGGCGGCCGAGGTCCAGGACATCGGGGTCCGCGAACCGCTCCGGGTCACGGTCGGCGGCGGCCAGTACGACGAGGACGGGATCGCCGGGTGCGATGTGCTGCCCGCCGATGGTGAGGGGTTCGGTGGCGAAGCGCCAGGTGGCGAGTTCGACGGGGCCGTCGTAGCGGAGGAGTTCCTCGACGCCGGTGGCGAGGAGGGCGGTTTCGCCGCGGGCGAGGGAGGTCTGCAGGCGGGCGCGCTGCTCGGGGTGGGTGAGCAGGGCGTAGGTGCCGTTGCCGATGAGGTTGACAGTCGTCTCGAAGCCGGCGAACAGCAGGATGAAGGCCATCGCCGCGGCCTCGTTCTCGGTGAGGTGCTCGCCGTGGTCGGAGGCGCGGATGAGGCCGGAGATGAGGTCCTCGCCGGGGGCGGGGGTGTCGGGGAGTGCCTCGCGCTTGCGGTGGATGAGGTCGGCGAGATAGCCGCGCATCTTCTTCACGGACCGTGCGACGCCGCCCCGGGGGCCGCCTTGGTGCCGGATCATCATGCCCGCCCAGTCCCGGAAGTCGTCCTGGTCCTCGCGGGGGACACCGAGCAGGTCGCAGATGGCGTAGATGGGGAGCGGGAAGGCGAACTCGTGGATGAGGTCGGCGTTCCCCTTCTTTGCGAACCCGTCGATGAGGTGGTCCGTGAGCTCCTGCACGCGGGGGGCGAACTCGGCGACGCGGCGAGGGGTGAAGGCCTTGGAGACGAGTCTGCGCAGGCGGGTGTGATCGGGCGGGTCGATGTTCAGCAGGTGCGTCATCAACTCGGCCTTGCGCTCACCCGGGATGCCGGTCTTGCCCTTGGCGTGGGCCGGTTCGTCGTGGTGGGCCGGGTTCTTGGAGAGGCGGGCGTCGGCGAGGGCCTGCTTGGCGTCGGTGTAGCGGGTGACCAGCCAGGCCTCCACGCCGCTGGGGAGGCGGGTGCGGTGCACTGGGGCGTGCTCGCGGAGCCATGCGTAGGCGGGATAGGGGTCCGTCGCGAACTCCCAGGTGAAGAGTTCGGGGGCGGGAACCGCGGAGGCGGAGGAGGCGGTGGGCTGGTCGGTCACTCCTTGACGGTATCCGGCCGGGCCGACGAATCCCGCTCGATGGCCATCCGCATCTTGTACGCCCAGTAGTAGCCCTGCTCCTCGGCCCTGCGGAGCCACTCCGAGGTCAGCGGCTCACCGCTGCACGCGGCTCTGAAGTACTCGGCGGCCGGGTCGCCTCGCTTTTCCCCCTCGCCGTACAACGCCAGTGCGGCATCGGTGTCGCCCTGCCGTTCCTTCAGCATGCCGAGCATGGTCGGAGCTTGGACGTGCCCGGCCATGGCAGCCCTGTGGAGCAGCGACTCCGCCTCCGTGTCGTGATCAGCGCCCTTGTGGAAGAGCAGGGCCCCCAGGTCGCACACCCCCTGCACGTCCCCTTCGTCGACCGCGCGCCGGTACCACGCTTCGGCCTCCTCCTCGCTGCCCGCGGCGTGCAGCAGCTTGGCGATGGCGACCGCAGCCGAGGTCTTGCCACGCGCGTACGCCTTCAGGTGCCAGCGCATGGCCTCGTTCCCCCGCCCCGGCGTGCTGCCGACGAGTTGGGCGAGGTCGTGCGCCGCCCCTGCCTCACCGGCCTCGGCCGCCGTACGCAGCCAGTGCTCGGCCCGGTCCCGCAACAGGCTCCCGAGCCTCGCCGCGGCCCGCGCGCTGCCCGCCTCGGCCGCCCGCTCCAGGTACGACAGCGCGTCGGCCTCCTCCCCGCGGTCCCGACGGATCTCCGCCAGCTCCACGGCCGCCCACGGATCCCCCGCATCCGCCGCCTGCCGCAGCCACACCTCACGCTCGTCGCCCTCGGTGCGCCGGGCGAACCCGAGCGCGACCTCCGTGTCCCCCGCCTCCACGCGGTCGTGCAACGCATTGCGGGCCGCGTCGAGGACGGCGGGGAAGTCGAGCGAGGAGTCCGGCTCCCGGGCGGCGTCGAGCAGCGTCCACCACACCCCGTCCGGCACCGGCTCCAGGTCGCCGGACCGCAGGGCCTCCGCAACCAGCGCCCCGTACGCCCGCCAGGTGCCGTCCTCCTCGCCCGCCACGAGCAGTCCCGAAACCCCGAACATCGGTGCCGTCGCCCAGGCGAGGGCGTCCTCGAACGACTCCCGGTCCTCCGCCCTGTACTGCTCCTGGACCCTCCCGAGCAGCCCGGCCGGCACCGCTCCCGTGACCCCGCAGCGGGCGAGATCGACCGCTGCCCGGACGAGCAGCTGCCCGCGGGGGTGCTCCAGTCGCGTGCCTACGCGGCGCCACTCGTCGTACAGGTGGTGCCCGACGGCGAAGTACGAGGCCACGCCCTCCCGGCCGCTCCACACGTACGCCGGATACGCCCGTGGATCGTCGAGCGGCGCCAGCCGTGCCAGTTCGGCCTCGGTCCACTCGCGCGCCAGCTCCACCGTGCGCGCCGCGGCGATGACACGGTCGCCGGGGGTGGTCCCCGTGCGGCGCCGGTAGTAGTCGGCGAAGCTCATCGTGGCGAGCACGACGGCACCGAGATCGCTGAGCCGGCCCAGCAGCCGCAGATCCAGGCGGCCCGCGCCGAGATGGCCGGTCAGCTCGTCCAGCCAGACGACGGATTTGCCGGGGTTGCTCTGCAGTGCGGCCGCCAGGGGCCGCAGGTCCTCGCCCGGATCCGGGGCGTACAGGCGGTGCCCCTCCAAGGACCGCACGCCATGCCACGCGGTGTACGACTTGCCCACGCACGGTTCACCCAGGATCAGCACGAGGCTGCTGCCGGCGAGTTGGGCACGCAGGTTCTCGTCGCAGTCGCGCGGCACATACGGCGGCACGTCGGGCAGCCCGGGGACGGGCCGGGTCGGGCGTACGCCGAACTCCCGCGGCCCCACATCACCCACCGGCCGTAACTCCGCCGGGGCGGGAACGGTGCCGTAGTGGTTGTGCTGCACCCCGACGACGCGGTCGTGGAAGGTTGAGTCGCGGAAGTCGATGTGGTCACCGGCGACATACCTGGAGCGGGTGTTGTCGCCGGTCACGGCGAGCCCGATGTCCCCGCCCGCCGCGACGGAACGGGGACCGCCGGCCGTGACGCCGGAGGCGGTGCTGGTCGGAGGGGGCAAGGGGGCGGCGTGGTCGGCCGCGATCGCCTTGAGGTCGGAGAACTCCCGGGGATGGTTTCTGCGCAGGATCGCCAGCAACCTGACCCAGTCGTGGGCGTCCGCACTGTCCGTGGAGGCGATTCCGGCTGTCCGGATCCAGAGGTCCGCCGCCCCTGCGATGCTCGACCGCATCAGCGGCTTCAAGACCCGCTGCGATGCGTCCCGCGAGTCGAGCATGGCGCGCAACAGCGCGTCCCTCAGCTCCTCCAACTCCGTTGCCACACCGGCCCCCACGGCTCGCACCCACCCGTTGCCCCCACGGTACTAAGAGGACACCCCCTCAGCAGCCCGCACAGCATCCCGGTAGGCCCGCGCGGCAACCCGCAGGGCCGCCTCCGGATCCACCCCGGCCGCCTCCGCCCGCACCGCCATCGCGAGCAGCTCGTAGCCGATGCCCTCACCCGACGGCAGCGGCACCTCCAGCCCCGCCGTACGCACCCGCGACGCCAGCTTCGCCGCGAGGGCGAGGCCCGGCTGGCCCAGGGGTATGCCCTCGGTCACCGACTCCCGCTGCTTCTCCACGGCCTTCGTGCGCAGCCAGTGCTCCTTGACCTCCTCGGGCGTCGTCGCCGTCTCGTCGCCGAAGACATGCGGGTGGCGGTGGATGAGCTTGGTGACGATGCCGCCGGCCACGTCGTCGATGGAGAAGGGGGACTCCGGGTCCTCCTCGGCGATACGGGAGTGGAAGACGACCTGCAACAGCACGTCGCCCAGTTCCTCGCGGAGCTCGTCGCGGTCGCCGTCCTCGATCGCCTCGACGAGTTCGTACGCCTCCTCGATGCCGTACTTCGCCAGGCCCTTGTGGGTCTGCTGGGAGGACCACGGGCACTCGGCGCGAATGCGGTCCATGACCTGGACGAGGTCGAGGAGGCGGGCGCCCGGGAGGTCGTAGGAGGCGGGGAGCAGCTCCAGTTCCGGCATCTGGATGCGGCCGCTGCCCGCCAGGCGGGCCAGGCCGTCCGTCAGGGCCGGCTCGCCCTCACCGGTGGCCACGACCACGACCGTGCGGCCGCCGGCGCAGGCGTCGATCAGTTCCTCGGCGGTCGGGGCGGCCTCGTCGACCGCTATCCGGGCCTCCCGCAGATACGGCAGCTGCGGATGCGCGCCGTCCGCGCACAGCACGCGGTCGGCGGCGTGCAGCGCCTGCCACGCCGGCCAGGACAGCAGGCCGGGTGCGACGCGGTGGCTGGTGGTGAGCAGGACGATGCGGCCGGGGGCGGCTTCGGGACTGGTTGCGTTCACGATCCGAACGTAACCCAAGCCACGCACAACCCCCTGAGTTATCCACAGGCGGGCTGCCCGTCGTTGTCCACAGGCCGGGCGGCTCCGCGGTTGTCCACAGGGGGCGGGCCGCCCCGCCGTGGCGTTACGCCGTCTGCGGTGTCCCGGCCGCCGTCACCTCGCGCACCCACGGCGTCTTCGCGTCCGCCCGGCTGCTCTTTTGGACGTCCCAGGTGCCGTAGCGCGGGTTGAGGTCGATGTCGAGCTTCTTGGAGGCCTCGGCCAGGGCGTTCCAGAAGGCCGGCTTGCCGGTGTCGGTGCCGAGGGCGGCGGCGAGTTTCTGGGCCTCGAGCTGGAGGCGGAGGTTCTCGTCGAGGCGCTCCGGGGCGATGCCGTACTGCTGGAGCCAGGCCGTTTCCAGCGCCTTGGCCCCGCCGACCTGCCCTTCCAGCTCGGAGCGCATCTTCTGGAGCTCCTTGCGGGTGACGGTCACGCCCGCGTCCTGCGCGGCGCGGTGCAGCACCCGGTCGAGGACCAGGTTGTGCAGAACGTCGCGCGGGAGGGTGCCCGACTTGGCGATGACCTGCGCGTACTGGGCGTCGTCCGGCACGGCCGCGCGCTGAGCCGCGCGCACCTCGCTCACCCTGTTCTCCAGCTGCGCCACGGTGATCCGCTGGCCGCCGACGACGGCCGCCGCACCGGGATGCGCATCGTTTCCGCAAGCGGTGAGCAAGGGCGCCGCGGCGATCGCGGCGGAGAGCAGGAGCGCGGTGCGACGGCGGCGGTGCAAGGAAACCTCCCGAGGAGATTGTGCGACGGTGCACAAAGTCTTGCGGTGATCGATGGTAGGCAGTCGGCAAGCTCTGGCCAACCCATTCGACCAACGATTCACGAGGACTTCGGGCACCGACGCCTCCCCGGCACGACCCGCACGGCCCACTCGGTCCGCTCGGCCCGCTTTGGCCTGCTCAGCCCGTGATGGCCACCGGCGCGTCCCACGCGTCGCGGTCCACGGTGATCGTGTAGCCGTTCCGCGTCTCCTTGCTGTTGACCATGTACTGGTAGCCGCGGCTGTGACCGGTGTACTGGGTGGCGCCCCACGGCCAGTCCGCGGTCGTGGTGTTCTGCTTGTCCCACAGCGCATACCAGAGCTTGCCCGGCAGGTCGGTCTTGTCCGTGGCGGTCGCGACGGCCTTCGCGCTGGAGCTGGTGACCCCGTAGTAGCCGGCGCGGTAGATCTTGGCGCGCAGGCCCTTGTCGAAGGCGCGGACGTAGGTGAGGACCGCGTCGTTGCACGCCTTGTTCGTGATGTCGTACGGCTCCATGTCGAGGTAGATCGGGATGAGCTTCCAGCCGACCGAGCTGACCGACTTCACCCAGGAGGCGGTGAGGTTGGGCTGGGAGCAGCCGCGGTTCTTGCCGCCGACGTAGACGGCGGCGGCGCCGTAGAAGCCGTTGGTGCGCCAGGCCTTCATCGCGGAGAGGGAGGGTGCGGCGCAGGTGTCGAAGGCGCGGCCGGTGTACGTCCGCTGCGCGGGCCAGGTGGTGGTGGCGGCCATGGAGGTCTGCGCGGCGATGCCGGCCCCGGCGACGACTGCTGCGCCGGCCACCGCCCAGGTGAGGTATCTGCGCTTCTTCGACTGACGGTGACTCGACATGTCCGGCCCCACCCCATGGTCTGCATGACTTCGCGTGACTTCGCGTGACAAGAAAGCGGCTCGCAACGTAACCGGCACTCGTCCTGGGTTCGGGAAACGCCGCCCCGCGGGCGTCACAAGGATCTTTCAACCCCCGGCAAAAACTAGCCGCGTACCTGCCCGAGCCACTGCAGCGTCCGCCGTACGTCCCCGGCGAGCGGGTGGCCGGGGCCGTGCAGCCGTTCCACGTCGAGCAGCAGGCGGGCCAGGGTGTCGTGGGCGGCGGGGCGGTCGCCGAGGGCGAGCAGGAGGTGGCCGATGCGGCGGCGCACGTCGTGGGCGAGCTGGGGGTCGCCGGAGACGTACTGGTTCTCGTAGTACGGCAGCAGCGAGCGGTACTCGGCGAGCGCGGCCGCCGGTTCGCCGAGCTGTTCCAGGCAGTGGGCGGCGTCGTAGCGGAAACGCAGGGACTGCGGGTCGGCCTGGCCGGCCTCGGTAGCGCGTTCGTCGGCGAGGCGGCGCAGTTCGGGCAGCGCGCGCCGGTACTGGCCGTCGTCCATGAGGGTGGCCGCGTACTGCTTGCGCAGGGTGCGCACGACCGGGGAGTTCTCGCCGTGCTGTTCGGCGGCAGCGGGCAGGATCGCGCCGAGGATGTCGACGGCCTGGGTGATACGGCCCTCGCCTAGGAGGCGCTTGACCTCGTCGACGGCGCGCGCGACGTCCGGTTTCTCGGTGGCGGGCGCGACCGGTGTGACGGGGGCGGGCTGGGGCGCGGGGGTGCGGGCGCGGTCCGGCCAGGGGGCGTGCGGGCGCAGGAAGGGGCGGGTGGGGTCGAGGGGCGATCCGGTGGGCGTCCCGCGCGCGGGCAGGAGCGGCGCCAGGTCCTCGTACACCTCCTGCGCGGAGGCGGGGCGGTGCTGCGGGTCCTTGGCGAGCAGGCGCAGGACCAGGGCTTCAAGTGCCTCGGGGACCTCGGGGCGGATACGGCGCACGGGAAGCGGGGCCTCGTACAGGTGCCGGTGCAGCACGCCGAGCGCCGTCGAGCCGGAGAACGGGACGTCACCGCTGAGGAGTTCGTGCAGGAGTACGCCGAGTGCGTACAGGTCGGTGTACGGGCCGACCGCGCCGCCCATCGCCTGCTCGGGGGCCATGTAGGCGGGTGAGCCGATGGGGGTGCCGGTGTGGGTGAGGCGGGTGGTGTCGGCGTCCATGACGGAGGCGACGCCGAGGTCGAGGACGGTGACCGTGCCGTCCTGCTTCACCATCACGTTGCGCGGCTTGAGGTCGCGGTGGACGATCGGCACGGCGTGTACGGCGCTCAGCACGGCGCACAGTTGCGCGGCGACCGCGACCGCCCACTGCCACGGGTACGGGTTGCGCTCGGCGAGGTGGTCGGAGAGGTCGGCGCCGTCGACGTACTGCATGACGAGGAACAGCTCCTCGCCCTCGCTGCCCGCGTCGTGCACGGTGACGAGCCCGGGGTGGTCGACCTGCGCGGTCACCCGGCACTCGCGCACGAACCGGCGGCGCAGCTCGTCCGCATCCTGCCCGGCCACCTTGTCGGGGCGCAGCAGCTTCACCGCCACGCGCCGGTCGAGCCGCTGGTCGTACGCCGTCCACACCTGTCCCATGCCGCCCTGTCCGATGAGCGTGGACAGTTCATAGCGGCCTGCGACGACACGTGCTGTCGCCACGGTCACCTTCCGCCCTCGTGGTTGCCGTCCTGCCGGCCGTCGTGCTGGCGCAGGTAGTCACTGAGCTCGTCGAGCTCGGCACGCACCTGGTCGATACGCGCGGGCGCGGGGCGCGGGGCCGGGGGCGGCGGTACGGGGGTGTGGGGGGTGGCGTCGCGGGGTGCCGGCGTGCGAGGTATCGGGGTGTGGGGTATCGGCGGCGCCTGCGGCACGGTCGTGGCGGTGTACGGCGACTGGGGCTGCGGGTAGCCGTAGGCCGGGGCCGGGGGTTGCTGCGTGGGGTAGCCGGAGAAGCGGAGCTGGTGGAAGTGGCGTATTTCCGCGGAGAGGTAGTAGGCGATCGCGGCCACGAGGCCGCCCAGGACGAGGGCGAGGCCCGTCCAGCCGCCCGGGGTGTGGATCTCGTCGCCGGGTTCGGAACCCATCAGGTAGAGGCCGAGGAACTCCACCACGATCGACGCCCCGAACAGGCACCAGTCGAGGACCTTGCGGGTCACGATGGCCAGACGCAGCATCATCGCCCACGTCAGCGTGCCGAAGCTGCACACCGAGAGCACGACGAACAACACGCGCAGGAAGACCAGCACCCCGGTGGGCGGCTGCTGCTTCACCGGCTGTGTGTAGCCGTGGCCTTGCATGACTGCTCCTGATGCCTGAAGTGGGCGTACGGTGTCGACCGACCCTGCCCGGTGCGGGGCAACCTCGGTCGTGCGATTGTCGCTTCGAGCGTATAGGTCGACACCGACATGCGGTCACCGGTTGTACCGAACCGTTGTCGTGCTGATCACTTCGCACGACGCCCCAGGTCGCACGGAGGCTCGGCCTCCGGATCAGGCGGTCTCACAGCGGGTGCCGCATCCACACGTTGGGCTCGACATAGACCGCGTAGTCCCGCTCCGGCTCGCATCGCACCGGCACCAGCGCGCCGGGCACCTCGATGTCGCCCGCGGTGTCGAAGGGCAGGCCGGTCCAGCGGCGCCACTGCTCCAGCGAGCCGGCGACGGTCATGGAGGCCGGGGCGACGGAGTCGATGGTGGCGCCGGCGCGGGCGTGGACGCGCAGCCACGGGTCGTGGGGCAGGCCGTCGGGGCGTACGCGACGGGCGTACTCCTCGATGGGGGTGTGCGGTTCGAGGTGCTTGGCGTTGGGGCGGACCGGGGCGACGACCTCGTGGAAGCCGTGGGACCGGGCGTTGTCGCGCATCGCGGAGAGCATCCGGGCGGACAGGCCGCTGCCCTGGGCGTGCGGGGCGATGACGACGGAGATGGCGCTGACCGTGTCGGGACGGATGCCGCTGCGCAGGTCGGCGAAGGCCCACACCAGCACCTCGTCCCAGCCTCGGGCGGGCAGCCGGCGCCGGCCCTCGGCGGCGAGGGCGAACGGCACGCTGTAGGCGTGGGCGACGACCTCGCCCCGCTCGTCCTCGGCGAACAGCACGTACTGGGGGAGTTCGCGCGGGATCCGGCCGTAGTGGGCGTTGCCCACGAGGTCCTGGACCGTGAACTCCGGCCAGGTGTCCGCCATTTCGACGACCCGATCGAGCATCTCGGGGCGTTCGGCGAGGCTCGATATCTTCAGCTCCATGCCCGCCACCGTAGGCGCGGGGCGGCCGCACCGGAAAGCCGATTTCGCCCCACCGCCTCTCCGTCGCGCGCCTGGTCACCCCCCGCACTGGCCCAGCATCATCTCCTTGTCGGCGGTCGTCACCGGAAGTTCGTACTTCAGCGACACCTGGGCGAAGCGCACCGCGTACGAGCAGCGGATCTGCCTGTTCGGGGGCAGCCAGGAAGCGGGGCCGGAGTCGCCCTTGGAGCCGTTGGTGGGGCCGTCGACCGGTATGAGGTTGAGGGGATCGTTGGCGATGTCCTGGCGTTTGCCCTTGGGCCAGCGGGAGGCGCCCATCTGCCAGTCGTAGGACAGCGGCATGACGTGGTCGATCTGCACCTTCGTCGCGTGGGACTTGGCCCACTCGATCGTCCGGCCCGTGTACGGGTCGTGCAGGGTCATGGAGGTCACCACGCAGTCCGAGCCGGAGCGGAAACGGATGTCCTCGCCGTCGCGTTGCAGGAGGTCGTTGCGGGTGTCGCAGCCGTTGCGCGCGAACGGGATACCACCCGGGGCCGAGTCCATCCACGCATAGCCGAACTCGTCCCGGTCATAACCCGTCTTGGGGCCGCGGCCCTTCGTCGCCACCTTCTCGATCAGGGCGCGCGCCTCGGCCCGGTCGGCGTCCGAGGTGAGGGGCGCGAGCCCCGGCTTCGTGCCGTCGGGGTTGTCCAGTGGGCTCACGGCACGGCCGGAACCCGTGGCCGGGACGGAGCCGGTGGGCTCGCCGTCCACGGGCAGGTCGACGTTCTCGCACCCTGCCAGTACCAGCACCATGCCGAGCATCGCCGCGGCGCTCGCCGCCCCGCCCCTCAGACGCATCACGATGCGCCCCTCCCTTTGTCGCCCGCTCCGCCCCGCACAGGCGGTTTTCCCTGGTACCCCGTCGGGCACACGGTAGCGGCCCGGCGCACCGCGGCATTCAAGAGGTCCAGACCACAACGGGCTCAAGCGCGCATACCTCACAACCCGGGCGTATCGTCGGTGGTGAGTCACTCCGGAAGGAGCTCTGGATGGGCATCTTCGACAGGTTCAAGAACCGCCACGCGCAGGACAAGGCCAGGAACATGTCCGACGCCGCGGAACAGAAGGTCAACGAGAAGACGGGCAACAAGTACGAGAGCCAGACCGACGACGCACAGCAGCGGATGGAACGCGAACTCGGCATGGACCGCGACAGGCCCGATCGGCCGTAGGGACCGGAGCCCCGAGGAGGACCGCGGAGGACCATGGAGGACCACGAAGGACCACTTGGCCCGAGAACGGAGGCCGTCCGCGGAGACCCATTTCCCGCGGGCGGCTTCGCGCTGCCGCGGCGCTTGACCTCAAGTCCGGTTGAGGTCGCAGGGTGTTCCGCATGACCACCGAAACCGCGGACATCAACGCCCCCGAAGGCGCCGACAGCAACGCCACCGAAGCCGCCGACAGCAAGGCCGTCAAGGCCCTCGACGCCGTCCGAGAGGCCGACCGCAAGGCCATCGAGCAGGTCGTCGCCACCGTCGAACGCACCCAGCGCGCCAAGGACGCCGAAGGCTTCCTCGCCCTCTTCCACCCCGACGCCCTGTGGACGACCGCCCACGGCAAGGTCCTCATCGGCTTCGACGCGATCGCCGAGTTCACCCGTGCCGTGCTGCCCGCCGCGACCTGGGACGGCGAGGTCACCTACGAGGTGGTGCACACGCAGTTCCTGCGCCCCGACGTGGCGGCCGTCAAGGTCCGGCAGGTCTACCACTCACCGAACGGCGACACCGAGGGCGCCCCGCTGTACGTCATGACCAGGCAGGACGACGGCAGATGGCTGCTGCACGCCTGCCAGAACACCGAGGTGCGGGCCGCCTGAGACGACCCGCCTTGGTCACGACCCCAGAATCGACGCCAGGAACTCCCCGGTCCACCCCAGCAACTCCCGCCCGACGAGCGGCTTCCCGCCCACCTTCGCGGTCTTCGGACGCGGCACCAGCAGCTGATGCACCGCCGGCTTGATGACGGTGCCCGGGTACAGGCGCTTGACCCTGAGCTCCTGGGACTCCCGCAACTCCACGGGCGCGAATCGGATGTTGTTGCCCTGCAGGACGATCTCGCCGACGCCGCACGCGCGTGCCAGCATGCGCAGGCCCGCCACCAGCAGGAGGTTCTCGACCGGTTCCGGCAACTTGCCGTAGCGGTCGACGAGTTCCTCGCGTACGGCCTTGATGTCCTCCTCCGTGTTGGCGGAGGCGATGGAACGGTAGGCCTGCAAGCGGAGCCGCTCGCCGGGCGCGTAGTCGTGCGGGACGTGGGCGTCGACGGGGAGCTCGATCTTGACCTCGAGCGGCGGCTCCTCCTCGACGCCGCCCTCCAGGGACGCCCGGTAGTCCGCGACCGCCTCGCCGACCATACGCACGTACAGGTCGAAGCCGACGCCCGCGATGTGGCCGGACTGCTCACCGCCCAGCAGATTGCCGGCGCCCCGGATCTCCAGGTCCTTCATGGCGACGTACATGCCCGCACCCATCTCCGTGTGCTGGGCGATGGTCGCGAGCCGCTCGTGGGCCGTCTCCGTCAGCGGCTTCTCCGGCGGGTACAGGAAGTACGCGTACCCGCGCTCGCGCCCACGCCCCACTCGGCCGCGCAGCTGGTGCAGCTGGGACAGACCGAAGTTGTCGCCGCGCTCCACGATCAGGGTGTTGGCGTTGGAGATGTCGATGCCGGACTCGACGATCGTCGTCGAGACCAGCACGTCGAACTTCTTCTCCCAGAAGTCGACGACGACCTGTTCCAGCGACTGCTCCGACATCTGGCCGTGCGCCGTCGCGATACGCGCCTCGGGGACGATCTCGCGCAGCCGCGCGGCCGCCCTGTCGATCGACTCGACCCGGTTGTGGATGTAGAAGACCTGGCCCTCGCGCAGCAGTTCGCGGCGGATCGCGGCGCCGATCTGCTTCTCCTCGTACGGGCCGACGAAGGTCAGGACCGGGTGGCGCTCCTCGGGCGGGGTGGTGATCGTGGACATCTCGCGGATGCCCGTGACCGCCATCTCCAGGGTCCTCGGGATCGGGGTCGCGGACATCGTCAGTACGTCGACGTTCGCGCGCAGCTTCTTCAGCTGCTCCTTGTGCTCGACGCCGAAGCGCTGTTCCTCGTCGACGATGACCAGGCCCAGGTCCTTGAACTTGGTCTCCGACGAGAACAGGCGGTGGGTGCCGATGACGATGTCCACCGAGCCGTCCTTCAGGCCCTCCAGGGTCGCCTTCGCCTCGGTGTCGGTCTGGAAGCGGGACAGGGGCCGGGTGTTCACCGGGAACTGCGAGTAGCGCTCGGAGAAGGTGCCGAAGTGCTGCTGCACCAGGAGAGTCGTGGGGACCAGGACGGCCACCTGCTTGCCGTCCTGGACCGCCTTGAAGGCCGCCCGGACCGCGATCTCCGTCTTGCCGTAGCCGACGTCGCCGCAGATCAGGCGGTCCATCGGGACCGACTTCTCCATGTCCTCCTTGACCTCTGCGATGGTCGTCAGCTGGTCGGGGGTCTCCGCGTACGGGAAGGCGTCCTCCAGCTCGCGCTGCCAGGGCGTGTCCGGGCCGAAGGTGTGCCCGGGGGCCGCCATGCGCGCGCTGTACAGCTTGATCAGGTCGGCCGCGATCTCCTTGACGGCCTTCTTCGCGCGTGCCTTGGTCTTCGTCCAGTCGGCGCCGCCCAGGCGGTGCAGGGTGGGGGCCTCGCCACCGACGTACTTGGTGATCTGCTCCAGCTGGTCGGTGGGGATGTACAGGCGGTCGCCGGGCTGGCCGCGCTTGGCGGGGGCGTACTCGACGACGAGGTACTCGCGCGTGGCGCCCTGGACGGTGCGCTGCACCATCTCGATGTAGCGGCCGACGCCGTGCTGCTCGTGGACGATGTAGTCGCCCGCTTCCAGGGTGAGCGGGTCGATGGTCTTGCGGCGGCGGGCCGGCATGCGGGCGCCGTCCTTGCCGGCCGCCTTCTGCCCGGACAGGTCGGTCTCGGTCAGGACGGCCAGCTGGAGCACGGGGTCGACGAAGCCGTAGTCGATCGAGCCGCAGGCGACATGGACGATCGACGGGGCGATCTCCCCGAGGTCGGTCTCCAGGCGGGCCGCCACGCCCTCGCCGCCGAGCACCTCGACCGTGCGGGCCGCCGGGCCGTGGGCCTCGGTCACGAAGACCGTGCGCCAGCCGTCGGCGAGCCAGCCCTTGGTGTCGGCGAGGGCCTTCGCGGTGTCGCCGCGGTAGGACTCGGGGGCGTGCATGCCGAGCTTGAGGGTGTCCGCGTCGAGCGTCTCGTCGGCCGCGAACGGCGACACCGACCACCACATCATCTCCAGCTCGCGCGCCCGGTCGCGGACATCGGCGATGGACCACAGGGAGGCCGCGCCGATGTCGATGGGCGCCTCGCCGCCGCCGGCCGTGGCGGCCCAGGACGCCTGCAGGAACTCCTGCGACGTCGCCACGAGATCGGCGGCACGCGTGCGTACCCGCTCCGGGTCGCATACGACGGCCATGGCGCCCTTGGGCAGGACGTCGAGCAGCAGCTCCATGTCGTCGACGAGGACGGGGGCGAGGGACTCCATGCCCTCGACCGCGATGCCCTCGGCGATCTTGCCGAGCAGTTCGCCGAGCTCGGGGTGCTGTTCGGCGAGGGCACGCGCGCGTGCGCGTACGTCGTCGGTGAGGAGGAGTTCGCGGCAGGGCGGGGCCCACAGGCCGTGCTCGGCGACTTCGAGGGAGCGCTGGTCGGCGACCTTGAAGTAGCGGATCTCCTCGACGTCGTCGCCCCAGAACTCGATGCGCAGGGGGTGCTCTTCGGTGGGCGGGAAGACGTCCAGGATGCCGCCTCGTACGGCGAACTCGCCGCGCTTCTCGACGAGCTCCACGCGTGCGTACGCGGCGGCGGCGAGGGCTTCGACGATCTCGTTGAGGTCGGCGGTCTGTCCCGTGCGCAGGGCGACCGGTTCCAGGTCGCCGAGGCCCTTGACCTGGGGCTGGAGGACCGAGCGGATGGGGGCTACGACGACGGAGACCGGGCCCGTCTCGGGGTCGTCGGGGCGGGGGTGGGCCAGGCGGCGCAGGACCGCGAGGCGGCGGCCGACGGTGTCGCTGCGGGGGCTGAGGCGCTCGTGCGGGAGGGTCTCCCAGGACGGGTACTCCGCGACGCCCTCCGGGGGGAGGAGGGAGCGCAGGGCTGCCGCCAGGTCTTCGGCCTCCCGGCCCGTCGCCGTCACCGCCAGGAGCGGGCGGTCCGTCTCGCGGGCCAGGGCGGCGATCGCGAACGGGCGGGCCGCCGGGGGGCCGACCAGGTCGACGTGCATGCGGTTGCCGTCTGCGGCGGCCGTGATCGCTTCCGCGAGGGCGGTGTCCTTGACTACGGCGTCGAGCAGACCGTGCAGGCTCATTCGGGGGCGCTTTCGTCCGGGGTGGGCAACACGAAGGGCCCGACGCGTGTGACGGGCCGGGGGCTTCCAGCGTACGTCGCTGCGGGGGCGGGTGCCGGGGGCTGTGGATAACGTCCGTTCTCTGTCACTCCGGCGTGGCTGCGGGGGTCGGGCGTTTCTCGCCCCCGCCGCCCCTACCCGTCCCGTCCTTGAAGGGGCTCCGCCCCTTCCACCCCGCCAGGGGGCTCCGCCCCCTGGACCCCCATCGGCCTGAACGGCCTCGTCCTCAAACGCCGGACGGGCTGACATTGCCTGGACCGGCACCAAGAAGTGACCGCCGCCGCAGTGAGGCAGAGCCCCCCGCGGGTGGGTCGGGCTCGCAATGTGCGGGTGGGCAAAGGGCCCCGACCCCGTACCGCGTAAGGTCCCTCCATGCCCACCCCCGCCA
Organism: Streptomyces cyaneus; assembly: GCF_004028635.1. GTDB lineage: Bacteria > Actinomycetota > Actinomycetes > Streptomycetales > Streptomycetaceae > Streptomyces > Streptomyces cyaneus. Next base: position 134,327 of record NZ_RQJW01000005.1, read on the forward strand.
CCTCCGCGACGCCGAAGACGTCCTCGGACCCCCACATACCGGACCCCGCCACGCCCTCCGGCGGGCAGGCGCAGCCCGATCCCGGGCGGCGTGAACCCTGGCTGCTCGCTGCCGCGCTCTTCGTGGGCTATGCGATCGTGTCCGTCGGTCGTTACCGGCATCTGGGGCAGCGGTCGTGGGATCTCGGGATCTTCGAGCAGGTCATCCGGTCGTACGCGCATCTTCAGGCGCCGATCGCCGATCTCAAGGGGCCCGGCTTCAACATCCTGGGCGATCACTTCAGCCCGGTGACGGCCCTGCTCGCGCCGCTCTACCGGGTGTTTCCTTCCCCGGTCACCCTGCTCGTCGCGCAGGCCGCGTTGTTCGCCCTGTCCGCCGTCCCCGTCACCCGTGCCGCGGCCCGGCTGCTCGGGCGGCGGCGTGGGCTTGCGATCGGGGTGGCGTACGGGCTGTCGTGGGGGCTTCAGCAGGCCGTCGACTTCGACTTCCATGAGATCTGCTTCGCCGTACCGCTCATCGCCTTCAGTCTGGAGGCGATGCTCGCGAAGCGCTGGCGGGCCGCGCTGCTCTGGGCGATTCCGCTCGTCCTGGTGAAGGAGGACCTGGGGTTCACCCTCACCGCCATCGCCCTGGTCGTCGCCTGGCGGGCTCGGCAAGGCTCCCCGCTCGCGTCCCGGTACGCGATCGGCGTCGCCGTCTTCGGCGTGGTGGCCGTCGCCGCCACCCTGCTGCTGGTCATACCGAGCTTCAACTCCGCCGGCACCTACGACTACTGGAACAAGGTGAGCAAGTCGTCGGGCGGCGGCGGGCCCTTCGACGGCCTCGACACCAAACTCCGTACGCTCTGCTGGCTCCTCATCCCCACCACCGGACTGCTCGCCCTGCGGTCCCCGCTCCTCCTCGTCGCCCTGCCCACCATCGGCTGGCGTTTCGTCTCCTCCTACCCGCAGTACTGGGGGACGGACTGGCACTACAACGCCGTCCTGATGCCCATCGTCGTCCTCGCCCTCGTCGACGCCCTCGACACCTCCCGGCACAGCACGCGCGCGTGGCTGCGGTCGTACGTCCATCACCTGCCCGCCGCCGTCGCGGCCGCCTCACTCGCGCTGACCACCTCGCTGCCGCTCGCCGCGCTGACCGAGAGCGAGATCTATCGCAAGCCCGCGCGCGTGACGGCCATCGAACGGCTCCTCGCCCAGGTGCCCGACAACGCCTCCGTCGAGGCGAACATCGCTCCGATCAGCCGGCTCACCTCGCGCTGCCGGGTCTTCTGGGTCAGCAACACACGCGGCATCAACCCCGACTTCATCGCCCTGGACAACTCCCGCAAGCGCTACCGCGATGTCGAGGCCTACGCCCACGCCCTGCACCCGCGCGCCCAGTACGCCATCAAGGGCACCGCCTACGGCGTCGTACTCCTGGAGCGACGGACCGGGTGAGCGGGTGAGCGGGTGAGCGGGTGAGCGGGTAGGCGGCCTCCTACACAGTGCCGGGCCCGGTCCGGGAGGTGGTGTCTCCTCCCGGACCGGGCCCGTCCTCCGCAACCCCCGTGTGCGGTGGCTCTTGGCCGGCTACTCGGTCGCGATCGCGTTCAGTACGTTCATCCGGCCCGCCCTGAACGCCGGCACCAGCGCCGCGAACAGGCCCACGAAGGCCGAGCCGATGAAGACCCCGATGATCGTCGGCCACGGGATGTCGAGGACGTTCAGACCCTCCAGAGCCAGGAGCTTCTGGGCCGTCGCGCCCCAGCCCATCCCGAGCCCGAGGCCCAGCAGGGCGCCGAACAGGGCGATCACCACCGACTCCATGCGGATCATGCGGCGCAGCTGGCGGCGGGAGAGGCCGATGGCGCGCATCAGGCCGATCTCGCGGGTGCGTTCCACCACCGACAGGGCCAGGGTGTTCACCACGCCCAGGACCGCCACGATGATCGCCAGGGCGAGCAGGCCGTAGATCATGTTCAGGAGCTGGCCCATCTGGTCCTTGAGCTCCTGCTTGTAGTCGGTCTGGTCGCGGACCGGGTACTGCGGGTAGTCGTGCAGCGACTTCTTCAGGGCCGCGTAGGCAGCTTCCTCCTGGCCGTCCTTCGCCTTGCCGAGCAGCATGTCGCTCTGCGGGATCCGGTCGGCGGGGAGGTACTTCTGCAGCGTCTCGATGCTGATGTAGCGCGCGCCCTGGTCGAAGGAGGTGTCGTCGTCCGTGATGGCCGCGACCTTCAGCTTCGCCCTCTCGCCGCCCTTGAAGGCGACGGTGACGGTGTCGCCGACGTGCACGCCGTGGTCGGCGGCGTATTCGGAGCCGACCGACATGGCGTCCTTGCCGTAGGCCGCGGTCAGGGTGCCCTCCGTGGTCGTACGGCGCAGGTCCTCGGCGTACGTCGGGTCGGCGGCCGTGAGCCCGGTGTCGTCGGTCTTGCCGTCCGGCGAGGTCAGCGTGGCGCGGACCTCCTTGGAGCGGGTGACGTGCTCCAGGCCCGGCGTCTGCTGCATCGCCTTCTCGGCCTTCTCCACGATCTTCTGCTGCCCGCTCATGACGATGAAGTCCGCGCCGACCGACTTGTCGAGTTCGCTCGTCGCCGAGGCGACCATCGAGGAGCCGACCACCGACAGGCACGCCACCAGGGCGAGGCCGATCATCAGGGCGGCGCCCGTGGCACCGGTGCGGCGCGGGTTGCGCAGGGCGTTGCGCTCGGCCATGCGGCCGACGGGCCCGAAGGCGCGCAGCAGCACGGCGCTGATCACCCGGACCACCCCGCCCGCGAGCAGCGGACCGATGACCACGAAGCCGATCAGGGTCAGCACCACGCCGCCGCCCAGCATCAGCGCACCGTCGCTCGCCTTGTCGGCGGTGGCGGCCGCGTAGAGGGCAAAGGTGCCCGCGCCCGTCAGGACCAGCCCGACCAGAGCGCGTATCCAGCCGGCCTTGCCGTCGGCCGGCGTACCGGCGTCGCGCAGGGCGGCCATCGGGGAGACCTTGCCGGCGCGGCGGGCGGGGAGGTAGGCGGCGAGGACCGTGACCACGACGCCCAGGAGCAGGCCGACGACCGGGGTCGTGACCTTCACCGTCAGGTCGTCGGTGGAGAGGTTCATGCCGGCCATCGACATGAGCTTCATCAGGCCGACGGCGATGCCGACACCGGCGCCCACGCCCAGCACCGATCCGACGACGCCGAGCAGCAACGCCTCCACCAGCACAGACCGGTTGACCTGGCGGCGGGAGGAGCCGATGGCCCGCATGAGGCCGATCTCGCGGGTGCGCTGGGCGACCAGCATCGAGAAGGTGTTGATGATCAGGAAGATGCCGACCAGGAAGGCGATCCCGGCGAAGCCGAGCATGGCGTACTTGATGACGTTCATGAACGCGCCGACGTCCTTGCGGTTCTCGTCGGCGGTCTCCTTGGCCGTCTGGATCTTGTACGCGCCGTCCATGGCCTGCGCGATGTCCTGCTTGAGCCGCGCGTCGCTCACGCCGTCGGCCGCCGTGACGGAGACCTGCGTGAAGCGGCCGGTGCTGCCGAGCAGGGTGCGCTGGGCGGTGGCGGTGTCGAAGTAGACGACGGCCGCGCCCGGGTTGGTCACCTTCCAGGAGGCGATGCCGACGATGCGCGCGCGGATGTCGCCGGTGGCGGCGATGGTGCGCAGCTCGTCGCCCAGCTTCAGGTCGTGCTTGTCGGCGGTGTCCGCGTCGACCATGACCTCGGTGGGCCCGCGCGGGGCGTGCCCGGAGGTGATCTCCATGGACTTCAGGTCGCTCTGGGTCCAGTTGCCGGCGAAGGTGGGCGCGCCGGTGGAGGAACCCATGTTCTTGTTCTCGGAGTTGACGACGGTCACGCTCGTCGAGCCGACCGCGCCCTCCGCCTTCTTGACCCCGTCGACGGCCGCGACCTGCTCGACGGCCGACGCGGGCAGCGAGCTGGGCCGTCCCGTACCGCCGCCGTCGTCCTCGTCCTTGGCTTCCTTGGGGCTGACGGTGACATCGGAGGAGGTGACGGCGAAGAGCTTGTCGAAGGTGGTGTTCATCGTGTCGGTGAAGACGAGAGTCCCTGAGACAAAGGCCACCGACAGCAGCACGGCCACGGCCGACAGCGCCATACGCCCCTTGTGCGCGAAGAAGTTGCGCATCGAGGTCTTCACGACGGTCATGACGTACGCCCCCGGGCGTCGAAGTCCTTCATGCGGTCCAGGACGGCGTCGGCGGTCGGCTTGTACATCTCGTCGACGATGCGTCCGTCGGCGAGGTACAGCACCCGGTCCGCGTACGAGGCGGCGACCGGGTCGTGCGTGACCATCACGATGGTCTGCCCGAGTTCGTCGACCGACCTGCGCAGGAAGCCCAGGACTTCGGCACCGGCCCGGGAGTCGAGGTTGCCGGTCGGCTCGTCACCGAAGATGATCTCCGGCCGCGCGGCCAGGGCCCGGGCGACGGCGACACGCTGCTGCTGACCGCCGGAGAGCTGGGTCGGCCGGTGCTTCAGTCGGTCGGAAAGTCCCACTGTGTCGACCACGCGCGCGAGCCACTGCTTGTCCGGCTTACGGCCCGCTATGTCCATGGGCAGCGTGATGTTCTCAAGTGCGTTGAGCGTCGGCAGCAGGTTGAAGGCCTGGAAGATGAAGCCGATCCGGTCCCGGCGCAGCTGGGTGAGCTTCTTGTCCTTCAGCCCGGTGATCTCGGTGTCGTCGAGGTAGATCTGCCCACTGGTGACGGTGTCGAGCCCGGCGAGGCAGTGCATCAAGGTGGACTTGCCGGACCCTGACGGTCCCATGATCGCGGTGAACTGCCCACGCGCGATGTCCACATCGACATGGTCGAGGGCGACGACGCGGGTCTCCCCCGACCCGTACGCCTTGACGACCTGCCGCGCCCGCGCGGCAACGGCCGTACGCCCTCCAGTGCCCCCGTGCCTGGGAATGGTTACAGCCGATGTCACGGTATGTCTCCTAAGTCGGTCAATAGATGGACGCAGATCGGTACGTGGGTGAATCACGAAGCCTGGGTACGAGAGTCAGTCTCGTGGCGGGGACGGGCCCGGCGCGCTGGTGCCCGGCCCCGTCTTGTACGGGGGTAAACCCCACCCCCGCCGGTTCGGTCGGCCGCCCCCCCAGCGGCGTAAAGCCAGATTAAGGACCGCCCCCGCCGCGTCTCGTCCTCCGGCGGTACCAACCCTCCCCGAGACCTAGTACGGAGGTACCCCTAGGGGCAGTCCACCCTCCGGTGGAGGAGGCCTCGGGGTCGTCTCCGCCCTCGGACGCATCCAGGCTCCACCCTCCCGCGACGTCAGGGTCAAGTGGGAAGCTGTTCGCCGGTATATAGGTGCAAGGGGAATGCATTAGGAGAGGAGCCCGGTGGGCAGTACGAGACCCGCGATACGCGACACCGCACAGCGCACCGGAACCGACAAGCGCGCAGCCGTGGTCGCGGCCCTGATGCTCGCGATGGCGCTGGCCGCGCTCGACGCCACCATCGTCTCCACGGCCGTACCGCAGATCGTCGGCGACCTCGGCGGCTTCTCGGTCTTCTCCTGGCTCTTCTCCGGCTACCTGCTGGCCGTGACCGTGACCCTCCCGGTGTACGGCAAGCTCTCCGACACCTTCGGCCGCAAGCCGGTGCTGATCGCGGGCGCGGCGCTGTTCCTGCTGGGGTCGCTGCTGTGTGCGGTGGCCTGGAACATGGCGGCGCTGATCGCGTTCCGGATCGTGCAGGGGCTGGGCGGCGGGGCCCTTCAGGGGACGGTGCAGACACTGGCCGCGGATCTGTACCCGCTGAAGGAACGCCCGAAGATCCAGTCCAAGTTGTCCACGGTGTGGGCGGTGTCGGCGGTGGCCGGACCGGGGGTGGGCGGGGTCTTGGCGGCGTACGCGGACTGGCGCTGGATCTTCCTGATCAACCTGCCGATCGGGGCGGTGGCGTTGTGGCTGATCGTGCGGTACCTGCACGAACCTGAGCGCGAAGCGACGGGTACGCGCGCGCGTGTCGACTGGGCGGGCGCGTTGGCGGTGTTCGCGTGCGGGGGTGTGCTGCTGACGGCGCTGGTGCAGGGCGGGGTGGCGTGGCCGTGGCTGTCGGGACCGTCGATCGCCTTGTTCGGTACGGGACTTGCGCTGGTGGCGGTCGTGGTGCTGGTGGAACGCCGGGCGGCCGAGCCGATCATCCCGGGCTGGGTGTGGCGGCGCAGGACGATCGCAGCGGTGAACTTGGCGCTGGGCGCGCTGGGCTTGCTGATGGTGGCGCCGGCGGTCTTCCTCCCCACCTACGCCCAGTCGGTCCTCGGCCTGGCCCCGGTGGCGGCCGGATTCGTGCTGTCCGTCTGGACGTTGAGCTGGCCGGTGTCGGCGGCGCTCAGTCAGCACGTGTATCGCAGGATCGGCTTCCGCAACACGGCGATGCTGGGGATCGGGTCGGCGTCGCTGATCCTGCTGGCGTTCCCGTTCCTGCCCTATCCCGGTCAGGCGTGGCAGCCGACGCTGCTGATGCTGCTGCTCGGGGCTGCGCTGGGCCTGTTCCAACTGCCGCTGATCGTGGGCGTGCAGTCGACGGTGGGGTGGTCGGAGCGGGGTACGGCGACGGCGTCCGTCCTCTTCTGCCGTCAGACGGGCCAGACGGTGGGCGCGGCCCTCTTCGGCGCGGTGGCGAACGGCGTACTGGCGTCCCGGCTCGGCGGCGCGGGCGACCTGGACTCGGTGACGCGGGCGCTGGATTCCGGCGGCACGGCACCGGAGGCGACCAGGCGGGCCATCGCCGACGCGGTGCACGCCGTATACCTGGGCGCGTCGTGCGCGGCGGCGCTGGCCTTCCTGGTGCTGTTGCTGCTGGCGCCGAGGCGGTTCCCGGTTCTCAAGGAAGACGCCCTCGATGAAGACGTCCTCAAGGAAGAGGTCCTCGAAGAAGACGTCCTCAAGGAAGACGGACGCTGACCTCGGGGTTGGCCGGTGACGGCCCGTCGAGCAGCGGCTGCGCAACGCCCTTCAGGTGCAGGTCGAAGAAGGCGGCGACGTACGCGCGCGTGAGGGCCGACGAACGCTCGTAGGGAAGCGGTGCGATGTCCGGGATGCCGACCAACTCCGCGAGCAGCGGTACGTCGGTGAAGGACCCGTGGTCGGTCCCGGCGACGGTCAGCCAGCGCTTCCAGCCGTCCAGGTGGGCCCAGGCCTCGTCCCAGGTCGTGTCGAGCGGCGGCCTGTTCTCGGCCCCCACCATCAGGAAGGGGCGGCCGTCGAGACCGGTGTCGGGCACCGGGACGAAGAAGGTGCCGTCCATGTTCACGCCGGCCCGCACGCGCGCGTCGGCGGCCATCGTCGTGGCGGCGGCGTTGCCGCCGATGGAGTGCCCGGCCATGCCGATCCGCTTCGCGTCGATCACGCGCGCGTACCGCCACGCCGGGTGGCGCCCGGTCAGCCGGTCGAGCACGAAGGAGACGTCCTGGGCCCTGCTCTCGGCGACGGTCGAGCCGCCGATCGAGGAGAACTCGTCGCAGATGGCGCAGGGCAGGGTCTGTCCGTCGGGCAGGGTCGTACCGGCGTTCTCGTACGGGTGGTCGACCAGGGCTACGACGTACCCGCGGCTGGCGAGGTCCTCGGCGAGGCCGGTGAGGGTCGCACGCGGGAGCGTGAACCCGGGCGAGAGCACGACGAGCGGGAACCTGGCGGGCGCCGGGCGCGCGTCGGTGTGCGCCCAGGTACGGACGCCGCTGATCGCCTCGGGCGGGATCGTGGCGTCCGGGGCCCTCAACTCCAGTAGGTGGCGGGCCTCTTCGGTGGTCATGTAGGGCGCCGTCGGGCCGCCCGTGCCGGGGCGCGCGGGGTAGTACATGGACACCATCAGCTGACGGGGGCCGGCTGACGGTACCCAGGGGTCAGGTCGGTCGGCGTCGACGAGGTGGAGGGTGCTGCGGCCGACGGTGTGCGGGCCGGTGGGGCGGGGCAGTCGGGCCGGGTCGGCGACCGGGGAAGCGTCGGACACGGGGGTGGCGGAGGCGGCGGAGGCGGAGGCGGACCCAGCGCTGACGACCGGCAGGGTGAGGGCCGGCCCGAGCGTGAGCACCGCGGATGCCGCGACCGCTAAGAAGCGTGATCTGTTCATGCGGAAGACGGTAGGTCGCGCCCCGCTGACCTGGCGTCATCCCGCAGGCCCCCCTTCCCGATAACCCCGTGCTACCATGGAGGTACGCACCTACGCTGTCCGTCATGCTGACCCTGGAGCGCCTACGCGCCGACCACGCGGACGCCGTGCTCGCCTTCGAGCGCGAGAACCGGGAGTACTTCGCGCGTACGGTGCCGGACCGCGGGGACGCGTACTTCAGCGCCGCCGGGTTCGCCGCCAGGCACGAGGCGTTGCTGGCCGAACAGGAGGCCGGGGTCTGCCACTTCCACCTCGTGCTGGACGACGAGGGTCGCCTCATCGGCCGCGTGAACCTGATGGATGCGGTCGACGGTTCCGCCGAGTTGGGGTACCGGATCGGCGAGCGAGCGGCGGGCAAGGGCGTCGCCACGGCGGCGGTTGCGGAGGTGTGCCAGGTGGCCGGTACGGCCTACGGGCTGACGGCCCTGGTCGCGGTCACTCACCTGGACAACCTGGCGTCCCGGGCCGTCCTGGAGCGGAACTCCTTCGCCGTCGTGGAAGACGTCGTTGTGGGCGGTCGGCCCGCGGTCCGCTATCGGCGCACGCATCTCGGGCACTGACGGGGCGGGAAGCGGCTCGCGAGGTCGGACTGGGTTGCTCCACGCCAACGCCGTGACAACGGTCTCCGCACGGAGGCGAGTTGCACGGGTGGCGATCGAGGACAATCCGGTTCGTCAAGGTTGCTCCTCCTCGGAGAAGTCGCGCACGTCGGCGAGCAGGCTGGTGTCGACCGGAGGGAGAGCCTGACGCTGGGCCACCTCCACGATCGTCTGCGCGATGGCCCAGGCAACACGTCGGTACTGCGACCACTGCCCGGACTCGCGCAGGCCCCGCAGACCACCCACTGCGGCAAGTTCGCTGTCGAGTGTCGGTGACATGTACTGCACTTCCCTGACCTCTCGCGGCAGTTGTGTGGGGTCGGCGGGCTCCCAGAGCACAGGCACCGTCGCGATCACCCCGCCCAGGGATTGACGCCACCTGAAGACCGACCACTCCCTGCGGCACCACGCGCTCTCGAAGTACGAGGGCGAGAACAACGGCACAAAGACTCGTGCCTCGGCCAGGGCAGCGTATGTCTCCTCCTGCCAGCGTGCACCCTTGGTCAGGCTGGCAGCCATGAAGCCGGGACTCTCTCCGGCGAAATCCGTCATCTCCATGACGTGTCGGCTCAAAAGGTGGAAGAAGTCCTCTTCCGGATTGCCATGTGTCTTACCTGAAGCCGGATATGCCGCACGGTTGTAGCTCAGGAAGAACAGCGGCCCTTCCCGAGGCGCCTCGGACGGCATCGCCTCCGGTTCGCGCTCACGAACGTGCGAGACCCTCCCCGTGGACAGCGCGATCCGGTCGATGAGTCCAGGACTGACGGGCCACGCCACGCCCTTCGCGGAATGCAGGTGACACAGTCTTCCGTTCGCGTCAGTAACCACCGCACCCGGGGGAGGAACCAGAGCCTCCGAGGAGGCAAGGCTCAGCTTGATTTTGGGTGTCCGCGAGCCTTCCACGGGCTCCTCGTACCACGCTGCGGCGAAGGCGCTTTCGCCAGAGGGGGCAAGAGGGACTGCGGGAAGACCGGCCTCTTCCAGCTCGATGCTGACTAGCCTCGGTGTTTCAGGTACCACAGATGCGCGGACGACTCGGAACTCCACACCGTCCGGTCCTCGGACCTGGAGTACTCCTGGGCTCGGGCTGAATCCGGCGGCGAGCACGACGTCCGGTCTCACCGCGACGCCAGTACCCACGAAGCGACCCTCCTGGCTGATGCTGACGAGAGAGGACAGGAACTCGCGTGTGTCCAGACGACCGACCAGAAGCCCCTCGACAAAGGGGGCGATCGGCACGCGTCGCTCCGTGAAATTCGAAATTACCGCCGCCAGTATTCCTGGGTTCGTCCCCATGAGCTCCACGACATCGGCCAGTTCGGCGACCTCGTGCCACACCTCTCCGCGATACGGAGCGAGCGCCTCCCGAACGAATTCCACAGCCGCTTCACGGCTCAGGTCGCTCAGTGTCACCGTCTCGTACGGCTCTTCCCACCATCGCGTCCCCTCAGAGAGGGTGACCAACAAGCTGCCGGAGTGCGGCGGCGGCAACCAGGTGGGCCACGGATCCGAATCATCCTCGTCGGTCAAGAAGGTTTCCGAAGTGACGCCGTCGTAGATCAGCAGCCAGCCCGGATTGTCACTCAGATAGGCGAAGAGGCGGTCCAGGCGTTCCCACTGCGTGTTCTCAGGAAGCGTGATGCCGAGGTCGTCCGCAAGGGCGGCAAGGTCCTCCCGCAGGATGTCAGGCTTGTGGGCGCGGATCCAGCGGACCATCGTGAACGTGTCGGCAGACGCCTGGGCACATTCGATGGCCAGCGCGGTCTTGCCCACGCCGCGAGCTCCAACGATCATGCATTGTGTCCACATCGGCAGCAGCCCCCGCGCGACAGCGTCGCGGTTACTCCCGGCTATCGACCGCAGGACACTCGACGCCTCTTCTTCCCTGCGGACGTAGAACTTCGGTCCTGGAGGTATCCGACTCGGCACCCTCTCACCGGTCCGAGCCACCCCGATGTTCCCGCCGGCCACGACGCTGCCCTCTCGCCGCGCCTCACCCACTTCCGGTTCCAGCGCCCCCTTCCTGCGCCACCACGAGAACAGCCCCCGCCTCCGCCTCCGCTCCTCCCCCTGCTCCGGCACCGATTCCGTCGGCGCAGCGCCCCTCCCCCGCCCCCGCGTCAGCCTCTCCACAACCTCCGCGTGATCCCCGCCGACCCCGGCGACCACGGCCAGCGCGACCTCCGCGAACGCCCGGCTGCCCTCCGGCAGTTCGCGTCCGTCCAGCCCGCCGCGCTCCCCCACGGCAGCCAGCAGCGCCCCGAAGTCGGTCACCCCGCCGAACGTCGCCGCCACCCGCTCGCTCACGCCGTCGACGACCTGTTCAAGGACCCGCAGCGACTCCGTACGGGTCAGCCGGTCCAGCAGCGCATCCCGTACACCGTCCCGGAAGTCGTAGAGCACGCTGTCCGGATCCTCACCCGGTACGGAGGCCGGCGTACGGCGTACGAGGAGCCCGGAGAGGAAGATCTCGGCGAGATGCATCGGCGTCGACGCCGGGAGCATGGTGCGCTGGACCAGTCTCATCACCGGCAGACTCAGCGGTGCGGCGGCCAGCAGCCGCAGCAACTTGAACGCCTCCGGCGAGTAGCCCTCCTCGAAGCGCTCGATCCACTCCCCCGGTGTGCTCGCCCCCGCCCCCGCGCCCGGCAGCGTCGGCCGTTTCACCATCGTCAGCGCGGCGGCCCGCAACGGCACCCAGTCCGTCGTACGGCCGGACACGAGCCGCGCCCACGGGCTCAGCCAGTCACCGGACACCTCCAGCACCGGCAGCCAGTGGATCCGCGCCCGGTCCTCCGCCCCCGCACGCCCGCGGGCAATGCCCGGCAACGGCCCCGACGACCGCACCTCGATCGTCGCCCGGTCGGTCTCCGTGCCACGCGCCCGCACCGCAGACGTACGCAGCGCCGTACGGTGCCACAGCCGTCCGGGCAGCACCTGGAGCGCGGCGACGGGGCGTCGTACGGACCAGTCGGCCAGCGCCGCAGGCAGCTCCGTGCCGTACCAGGACGGGCCCACCCCGTCTGTCAGGACCAGGACCGCGCGCCGCCCGGCCGGGTCCGTCAAGGCCTGCCGCCAGCGCCGTACCGGCGACGCCGCCTGCGCGCCGCTGCGTCGGAACGGCGCCAGCGTCGGTTCCGGACCGTCGGTCTGAAGCGCCCACGCCCGCACGTCGGCGAAGGCACCGTGCCGGGCGAGCAGGGTCCGCAGCTCATCGGCGAGGCGGTGCCAGACCTTCATCGTCGTGCCCGTGTCGATCAACAGGTCGACGGAGAACCGGCGTTCAGGGGCGGGGCGCAGGATCGGCAGGAGCAGCCCGGTATCGCCCGAGGCTGCCGCCGTGGCCTCCACGTCGAGGGTGCGGGCGCGAGTCGAGGGCACCGTCTGGCGCAGGGGGCGCAGGGCTCGGGTCAGGGCGAGGGCATCGGGGAGGGCCTGGGGTTGGGCGACGCGGATGGCGTGTGCGCCGCCGGGGCCGGCGGACGCTGTGCCGTCGGTGCCGCCTGGAAGGTGGAGGCGGGCCGACGGAGACTCGGGGCCGGTGTCAGGGGTGGAGTCGTCGTCCTGCGGTGGGGGCGCGACCGGGGCGGCCGGGGGCGGGGGCTGCGTCGGGTCCGTCCCGTTGCCGAGCAGCGACCAGTCGACCGGGTCGAGGCCGCTGAGCCGGGCGATCCACAGCACGTCGAGGGCATCGTCGACGTCCGGCGCGCCTCCCGCGTCCAGGAGGCGGGCCAGTTCCTCCCGCAGGACGTCGTCGGGCACGGAACCGGGCCCGGCCGCGGCTCCCCCGGCTCCCCCCGCTCCGTCGGCTCCCTCAGCCCCCGTCACAGCCCGCTCAGCCCCGATCCAGCGGCCGCAGCAGATCCTCGTCCAGCAGGGCCCGCCCCGTCTCGTCGTTCCACAGCCCGCGTTCCGCCATGAGCAGCGCGTTGAGCAGCTGGTCGTTGGCGAGCGTGCCCTTCTCCCGCTGCTTGGTGAGGAAGTCGCCGATGATCTTGCCCCGCACCTCGGCGGAGGAGCCGTCGCCGCCGGTCCCCGGCTCCCCGAGGTGCGCGGCGACCATGCCGGCCAGACGCCCCTTGTCCGCCGCCCCGATCTCCAGCCGGATGCAGCGGCGCAGGAACGCCATCGGGAACTCCCGCTCCTCGTTGCTGGTCAGCACGACGAACGGGAACTGAGCGCATGCCACCTCACCGCCCTTGACCTGCACCTTCTTACGGTCGGCGGTCATGACCGTCTGTTCCTTGCCCTCCATCCGGGCCAGTTCGGGGATGATGAACTCGCCCTCCTCGAAGACGTTCAGGAGGTCGTTGGGGAAGTCCATGTCGCTCTTGTCGATCTCGTCGATCAGCAGGACCCGGGGCCGCTTCCACGGCAGCAGGGCCGTCCCGAGCGGTCCCAGCCACATGTACTTGCCGATGTCGGGCGGCGGGGGCGCCTCGCCTTCCCGACCGCCGGTCAGGGAGCCCGCGTTGCGCAGGCCGGCGTCGTAGAGACGGCCCACGGCGTCGTACTCGTACAGCCCGTCCTTGAGGGTGGAACGGCTGGTGATGCCCCAGCGAAGCACCGGGCCGAGCTTCAGTTCCTGCGCGACGGCGTACGCGAGCGTGGACTTGCCGGTGCCGGGCTTGCCGGTGAGCAGCAGGGGGCGGCGCAGGTGCAGGGCGAGGTTGACGAGGTGGATCTCGCGCTCACCGGCTTGGTACGCGACGCCCTGGCCCTCTCGGCCGAGATGGCGGTGGACGGCGTCGTCGTCGGGGGCCTGCGGGGTGTCGAGCAGCCGGGCCGGCTGTTCGCCGCCGTGCCGGAAGGCGCGCCACGGGGGCGCCTTGGGCAGGTTCTTGATGCCGTCGTGCGGGGTGCCCGTCCCCTCGTAGACCCACCAGTCCGGCTTCTTCGTCATGCTGCTCCTTCGCCGGCCCCGCGGGTACCGGTCATCTGCTGGTCCTGGCCGCTGAAGACGCATGTCGGGTCGTCCCACAGCAGGGTTATCCGGTTGTGCACGCTCTCGGGATCGCGCCGCCCGCGCTTACGGGCCTCGTGCACGCTGTGCGGCAGGTCTGCCAGCCGGTCGAGCGGCCGGCAGTGGCGCAGGACGTCCAGCAGCGAGCCCGGGTCGCCGTCGTCGCGACGCCAGACCATGACCGGGATTCCGTCTTCCAGCAGGGCGCCTCGTACCGCTTCCCGGATGAGCTCGTCACGGTGGTCGTACGGGATCCCCAGTCCCAGGCAGGACAGGTCGGCGTGTTCGAGCAACCAGTCCGCGACGTCGGCGGGGTCGGACAGCCGCAGGGACGAATAGCTGCTGCCGGGACAACTCCAGGGTTTCGCCGTGGGGTTCCGGCCGTCCGCCCGTTCCGGAGTGTCGGGCCCCATCCAGCCGATGCGTTCCAGCGCGTCGCCCGGTGTACCGTCGCGATCCGCTGCTTCCAGTGCCTGCCAGCGGCGGATCCATTCGTCGTGGATCGTGCTGTCCTTGTACCGGGTCAGGGAGCGGACGACGACCTGGCAGCTGCGGCTGAGGGGCACGCCGGCCGAACCACCGGGCCACGACTCGGCGGGGTGGTCGAGCAGCGAGTGCGGCAGCAGGAACTCCACCCGCTTGTTCACTCCCCGGCCGGCCTCGGCCGGTTCCTGCCAGGCGGCAAGGAAACCGCGGCCGCAGTCCATCAGTTCGCCGCCGGCGAAGGTGCCGGGCAGGGACTGCGAGCCCCGGAAGGCGGGCCGGCCGTCACCGACGCGCTCGTAGTGGTAGCCGCGCAGGGAGTAGCGGCGCTGGGTGTACGGCAGGTCGCTCGGCGCGTCCTCCTCCTCGACCCGTATCTGGATGATGACCTGCCGGTCGCCGCTCGCGGGCGGGGTTCCGGCGCCCGCTCCCCGCCCCTGGACGGAGGCGAGCAGACGGGCGAGCTGCGGCCCGATGGCGGGCTCCGCCGCCAGCAGGGCGAGGAAGCGCAGCAGTTGGGTGCGTGGGGTGTCGGGTTCGGCGGGAGTCACCCGTGCGTCGTAGAGCTTGGACAGCACCTGCGGGAGCCGGTCGGCGTCCAGTGGTCGGCCTGCGGTGCGGCGTTCGGTGCGGTACTGGTGCACCGCCGTCCAGCCGAAACCCACCTTCTGTCTGTGCAGTCCGCCGATGAGCTCCAGCATGAAGGGCGCGGGCAACGGGCCGGGTGGCCCGGTCAGGACCACGACCGCCAGATCGAACCACTCGGTGGCGATGTCGTCCGGCTCCACGCACGCCAGAGCGTCCCGCAACGACTGCAGCGTCCCGGTGCGCCGAGCGGTGGCGACGATGGCATGCAGATGGTCACGGGTGACGTTGTGCTCGGGGGCGGCGTCGCCGAGCCGGGGGTCTGCCTGTTGCAGCAGGTCCTTACGCCCGTCGACCGACCGCAGCCGAGGGATGGCGGCCAGGATCCCGACAAGGAGCTGTTCCGTGTCCCGCTCGGTCTCGCGCTCCGGGCGGGGCGGGGGCGGGCCGGTGCCCTGGGGTGCGGTACGGCCGACGGAAAGCCTGCGACGCAGGTGGCGGAACACTCACGCCTCCCCGAGCACCAGTCCGC
Organism: Streptomyces cyaneus; assembly: GCF_004028635.1. Classification (GTDB taxonomy): domain Bacteria; phylum Actinomycetota; class Actinomycetes; order Streptomycetales; family Streptomycetaceae; genus Streptomyces; species Streptomyces cyaneus. The sequence goes on from NZ_RQJW01000005.1 coordinate 149,604, forward strand.
AGGCGACGAGCAGCTCCCGCACTCGCTTGGTGCCGATGTCGTCCGGTGCGATCTCCTCCAAGGCGAGGTACATCACCTTCAGCACCGCGTCGGCCATCAGTGTCGTACGCCGGATACGGCCGTCCAGCGCGCGCAGATGTGTCCGGGCTTCGGCTGACTCGGGCACGTCGAAGACATAGTCCGGGCCGCCCAGCGACTCGCTCATCATCTCCAGGAGTTCATGGCGGTAGTACAGCTGACGCAGCTTCCGGCAGGCCATGAGCGCGTCGATCAGATCCTTCGGCTCAGGCATCACGAAGGTCGGCGGCGGAGGATCCGGAGGCGGCACCGGCGCCGACGCGGTCACCGGCGGGTGCAGTACCAACGGTGTGGCGGCCGCAACGGGTTCACGCGGCGCCAGCACCGGCTTCGGCCCCAGCGGCGGCTCCGTCTCGTACGGCTGACCGGTCAGGAGCCGCAGCAGCTTCTCCGCGCCGTCGACGGCGAACCCCTCGACGGCGTAGTGGCCGGTGGGGCTGCCGCCCAGCCACACGGGCAGGTCCTTCGCGGAGCCCTCGGGCAGGACGACGGGGACGATCTTCTCCAACGCGGCGGCATGATCCTCGTACACCAGGTTTCGCAGCAGCATGGACTCCCACTGCACCCCCTTGCCCTCACCGGGCGCCGCATCGCCCTCCGCACGCCGCTTGTACTCCGGCGAGGCGACGACGATCACGTGCCGGCTGTCCCGGATGCCGCGCAACATCCACAGCGCCCAGTCCCGGCGGCGTTCGCCTGCGGGCAGGTCCAAGTCGGCGTCGATTCCGCACCGGCGCAGGAAGTGGTAGAAGTCCCTGACCTTGTCGATGTGCCCCGCGTCGTCATGGGCGTACGAGATGAACACCCGCCCCGGCACCGACACATCACTCATGTGGCCTCCCCCTTGCATCCCGCGCACCACTACGAGTGCGTCCATGATGGCTCAACAGGCGCTGGAGGGAGACGTGTTCGCGGAGCTCACCTCATCACCGGGGCCATGACAGGGTGCCGTCATGACCAACGCAACACGACGCACCCTCCGTGGATTTGCGGACACCTTGGTCCGCCTGGGCATAGCGACGGACGAACAAGCCGCAGCCGGCCTGGCCAAGGCCGCCGGGATCGGCATGGACCTGGACGAGGAGTTCGAGGACACCGCCGAGCTGACCTTCCTCCTCGGCGAATGCGGCCTCGGCTTTCAGATGCCGGAAAAGGTGTCGGGCGATCTTGCGGACGGGTACGAGGAGCTGCTGCTCGATGCGGCGGCGTGCTCGGGCGGCTCGGTGGTCGTCGAGGACGTCGAGCTGGTGACGGACGAGGACGGAGACGAGTACCTGCACTTCCGGCGCAATGGCCGGTCGATCTGGCACCCGACGGAACACCTCTCCGACAGCACCCGCTACATGGACTGGAACGCTGCCTTCGACGCCATCGGCGACCTCGTGCCCGGCAACGACGATCCACGGGGCTTCCACCAGCTGGACGAGGAGTCCTACGACGCCTGGTGGCTCCTGTTGACGCCCGACCAGCTAGAAGGGCTGAAGGAGTTCGGTCTGCCGATGCCGGTGCAGCTCGGCAACTGGGTTCGCGACGGAATGCCCACGGCGGAGCCCGAGACGATCGCCTGGTACCTGGAGGACGACCGCCTGCATGCGAGCGAGGAGTCCCGCCGGTGTCTTGACGAGTGGCTGGCTTCGATGGACGCCGCCCTGGACCGGTGGCGAACGGCCCATCTGCCGGACGGCTTCCCCTTCGACTACTCGCTCGACTCGCTCTCGGAGCTGGAACGGCTTGTGCTGGACCGCTTCGACGGCCCCGCCTCGCTGGAGGCGGTGGCCGCAGACGGGTTCTTCGAGGGCGCGGTCAGGTACGTCGGAGAGACCGCGCTGCGGCGCTGGCCGTGCCGCTGGACGTACCAGCACTCCGACGACGACTCCTCGGTGTTCACCAACGAGCCGATGATCCGTTCCAACGCCCCGGACGGCTTCGCGGGGGAGTTCTCTCCCGACTACCTACTGCGGACCCTCGTCAGAAGCCGCACCTCCGACGACATGCGAGAGCGCATGGAATGGGTCGGCGAAGCGGTCGACAGCTACCGCAAGGCACTCCGCGCCCGCGCCTCCGGCCCCAGCGACCGAGGAGCCCACAGCCGCTTCAATGGTCCGAGTTAACGGGGGTAACACCCCAGGTCAGACACGGTTTGGCGTAGTAAGCGCATACCGACCGCTCAGTTTGATGAAAACCGCACACACTCCCGGTACTCCGAAGTAACGTGCATGGCTCGCCCGCCCCCCACCTCCCTGCGGTCCGGCCGCACCGGACCCGAGCCATGCAAGGAGCAACGGGATGTCCTCCCCGTACGACCCACCCTCGCCCACCTATCCCTGGCAGCCCCCCGCCCCACCTCAGCCACCCCCACCCCCACGACACCGAACCCCCGACCACCCGCCCCTCGGCCACCACCGCGACCTGCGCATCCTGCGCACCGCCTACCGCTGGCAGCGGCGCGTGGCGACGCTCACCGCGCTCGGTTACTTCACCCTCTTCCTGATCCTGTCCGCCTTCGCGCCCGGGTTCATGTCGAGCACCGTCACCGACGGGCTGCCCGCCGGGCTGTTGCTCGGGCTACTGCAACTGCCCGTCACCCTGCTGGCGATAGGCCTGTACGAGCACACCGCCCAGCGCTACGTCGACCCGCTCGCGGACCGCATCCGCAAGGAGGCCGCGGTGGAAGCCAAGCGGGAGTCGGCGAAGAGGGGAACAGGGCAGAGGAGCGCGGGGCAGAGGGGGACGGGGCGATGACTGACTTCAGCGGAGACGCGCAGGCGATGTCCCTGGTCGCCTTCTGTGCCGTGGCCACCATCACGCTGCTGCTGTGCGTGATGATGGGCCCGGACCGCGACGACCTCGACGAGTTCTACACGGGCTACAGCTCCCTGTCCCCGATGCGCAACGGCCTGGCGATCGCCGGCGACTACATCAGCGCGGCGACCGTACTGGGCACGACCGGCGTGGTCGCGTTGTGCGGGTACGACGGGGTCGTGCTGGCGCTGAGCACGGTCCTGTCGCTGATGCTGCTGATGTTCCTGCTGGCCGAACCCCTGCGCAACGCGGGCCGGTTCACGATGGGTGACGCGCTGGCGCGCCGTATGCCGGGGCGGGGGGTGCGTATCGCGGCGTGCGCGGTGACGCTGGCCGCGCTGGTGCCGTTGATGCTGGTGCAGCTGGCGGGGACCGGGCAGTTGCTCGCGTTCATCCTCGGGTTCTCGGGCGACTCGCTGAAGACGGGGTGCATCATCGGGCTCGGCGTGCTGATGATCAGCTACGCGGCGATCGGCGGGATGAAGGGCACGGCGCTCATCCAGATCCTGAAGATGGTGATGCTGCTCGGATCGGGCACCGTCGTCGCCGTACTGCTGCTGGCACGGTTCGACTGGGATCCGAGTGCGCTGTTCAGCGCCGCGGCGCAGCAGAGCGGGGTCGGCTCGGCGTTCCTGGAGTCGGGGCTGCAGTTCGCGGGCGGACCGCATCCCCGCCTGGACATGATCAGCTCGCAACTCGCGGTCGTCCTCGGCGGTGCGTGTCTGCCGCACATCACGATGCGCATGTACACGGCGACGGGCGCGCGTCAGGTGCGGCGTTCGATGTCGTGGGCGGTGGCCGGCGTGGCGCTGTTCGTGCTAGTGATCACGGTGATCGGCTTCGGCGCGACGGCGCTGATCGGACGTCAGGTCATCGCCGGGGCGGACCCGCAGGGCAACACGGCCTATCTGCTGGGCTCCAGGGCCGCCTTCGGCGCCGACGTCTCCGCCGCGGAGACCTTCCTGTTCACGGCGGTCACCACGGCCATCTTCCTCACCGTGCTCGCCTCGGTCGCGGGCATGATCCTCGCCTGCGCGAACTCCCTCGCCCATGACGTGTTCGCCGTCCGGGTACGGGAGTTGTCCGGCCGCCGCGAGATGATGCTGGCGCGGCTGTCGGCGCTGGCGGTGGGGGTCCCGGCGATCGTGCTGGCGACGATGGTCCAGCACCGCAGCCTGCAGCCGCTGGTGACCCTGTCCTTCTCCCTGGGGGCTTCGGCCATCGCCCCGGCCCTCGTCTACAGCCTGTTCTGGCGCCGGTACACGCGGGCCGGTCTGCTGTGGACCCTCATCGGCGGCTCGGTGGTCGTGCTCGTGCTGATGCCGGGGACCAACCTGGTCTCCGGATCGCCGGTTTCGGCCTTCCCCGACGCCGACTTCAACTGGTTCCCCTTCACGACGCCCGGGCTGGTGTCCGTCCCGGCCGGGTTCCTCTTCGGCTGGCTGGGGACGGTCGTGTCGGGGCGGCGGAAGTCGGAGGAGCAGCGACGGCAGTACGAGGCTGTGGAGGGGTGGATTCTGGCGGGGGCGGTACGGAGGGGGAACTGACTGCGGCGAGTTGACCGCCGGGAAGCCGAGGGGGTGGGGCTCGTCGAGTACGGGCCGGGCGGCGAGCAAGGCGACGGCGCAACCGAGCAGGGCCACCTCTGCCAGTACGGCGATCTCGCGGCGACGCCGGGCCGGGTCCGGACCGGGCCCGGGGCGGCGCGGAGCCTCAACTCACCTCCGGTGCCGACCAGTTCCCGTCCCGTCCCGTCCCCTCCCCGCCCGAACGCAGCGGCCCGCAACCGGCGGCGCGCTCACTCCAGGGCGGCCTGCCCCGTCAGCGCCGTCAGGCTGACCCGCATCTGCCCGATGTGCGCCCGCACGTCGTCCCACATGTCCCCGTGCTCGCGCAGCACCCGTTCCGTCTCCCGGGCGATGGCGTCCGACCGTCGCCGGGCCTGTGCGAGCAGCTCCGTCGCGCGCGCCCGCGCCTCCTCCTGCAAGCGCTGCGTCGAGGCGTGCGCGTCCGCGAGCTCCTGCTCCGCCTCGGCCAGTGAGGCCTCGGCCCGCGCCATCCCCTCCTTCTCGAACACTTCCAGCGCCGCCAGCCGCTCCTCGGCCTCCCGCTCGAACTCGGTCCACCGCGTGGTGTGCTCCTTGTCCTGCTCGGTGAGCATCCCGGCGGTGCGCTCCCGCACCTCACGCAACGTGCCGAGCACCTCCCCGCGCCCCTCCTTCACATCGCGCCGGGCGGTGACACGGAGCTCGATCGCCTCGGCGCGCGCCGCGAGCAACCGCTCATCGGCACGCTCCTCCGCGTCGGCGCGTACAGCGTCCGCGTACGCCTGTGCCGCGTCACGCACGCCGTTCGCGCGCTTCTGCGCCTCGTCGACCAGGGCCTGTGCCTCCTGCCGCGCACCTTCCCGCAGGTTCTCGGCCTCCTCCTGCACCAGCGTGAGGATCCGCCGCGCACGCCCCCCGAGCGTCTCGTACGTCTGCGGGGCGAGCTGCGCCACCTCCTCACGCAGCTGCTCCACCTCCTCCTCCATCTCCCGGGCGAGGACGGTGAGGCGGGCGGCCCGTTCCCAGGCGGCGTCGCGGTCGTGGAAGAGGGCGTCGACGTAGGCGTCGACCTGTTCGGGACGGTAGCCACGCCCTCGTACGACCGCGAAGTCGTAGAGCGAGACCGGTGCGCTGCTCATCCTGGAACCCCTCTCCACCGAACGACAAAAATGATGATTTAGCGCCCATCTTGATGTATCAGGTGGAATCGCTCATAACGCGACACTCCGCGCGCAGGGGCACGAGGTAGGCGCAGGGGCACGGCACAGGCGCGGAGACACAGAGGAGAGATGCCGAGGCACAGGGGCGCGAAGGGGCGGGTCGGGAGGGCGCGGGGCGTGCGGGCGCGGGGATGTCATGGCGTGCGGGGCGAAGGCACGCGGGCGTGCTGGTGCGGGGCGTCATGGCATGCGGGCGCCCGGGGCATGCGAAAGGGCCGGCCCCGGTCACACAACCGAGAGCCGGCCCTTTCACCACCCACCCGCCGCCGTCAGCGGCAGTCGGGTGATGTCACCTCACGACAAGCAGCCGGGCGGCGTCACAGCAACCCGTCCCACATCTGCTCCAGCAGCACCGACCACCAGCTCTCCGGCGATCCGAGCGCCGCCGGGTCGAGGGCGGCGAGCTGGGCCTGGAAGTCGACGGTCCAGCGGCCCGCCTGCTCCTGGTTCAGGCCGAAGCGAAGACGCCACATCCGGCCGAGCAGCGCCAGGCAGCGCTGGAACTCGGGCAGCCCGGTGTTCACGAACTGCGGCGGTACGGGCGCGCCGCCCGGGCCCGCCTCCACGGGCACGGCGACGATGTTCGCCGTCCCGTACTGCACGCACAGAGCCCTGCCGAAGTCGCTGCCCATGACGAGATACGAGCCCGCGTCCGACGCCGGCTGCACCCCGCGCTCGGCCGCCAGCTCCGCCAGCGTCGGAACGGGCCGCCCCGGCTGGGCCTGCGCCCAGAAGAACGGGCCCATGTCCATCGGCAGACCGCCGACGACGAGGCTGTGCGCCACGACCGGCGGCACGCCCTGCCGCGACACGGCGGCCTGCTCGAACCGGAAGAGCCCCGGCCCGAACGCCCCCGCAAGCTCCTGCGCCACGCCCTCCGGCGGAATCGGCGGCGCCGCGTGCACCTGCGGAAGCGGGGCGCGCACCGGCGCCGGGCGGGCGGGCCCGTCGGCCACCTGGTGCAACTCGCCCTGGTGCGCGAGCAGTTGCTGCATGCCCTGCTGCCGGCTCGCGTGATCCGTGCCGTACGGCGCGATGGACGTGATCCGCGCCTGCGGCCACTGCTCCCGGATCATCCGTGCGCAGTAGGCACCCGGCAGCTCGCACGACTCCAACTCGGTGTGCAGCTCCAGCACCTGGTCCGGGGGCACGTTCATGCCCCGCAGCTCGTGGAAGATCTGCCACTCCGGGTGCGGCGTCCCCGGCGCCGAACGCCGGATCAGCTGCTGCTCCGACCCGTCCTGCGCGCGGTAGCGGAGAACGGCCTGATAGCCGGGGCCGACGGTCGGCTGGCCGGTGGGCTGCTGGGGGTAGCCGTACGCCGGGGGCCGGCCCGGCCCGGACTGACCGGGACCCGGCTGACCCGGCTGACCCGGCCCAGGTTGACCGGGGCCGTGCTGACCTGGCCCGGGCTGACCGGGAGGCGGCGGGACCGCACCCGGCGGCATGGGCGGCTGCGGGGCACCGGGCGGCATACCCGGACCACCCGGAGCCATACCGGGGGCGCCCGGAGCCATACCGGGGCCGGGCGGGGCCATACCGGGGGCGCCGGGAGGCTGGGGGGCGCCCGGCGGCATACCAGGAACGCCGGGAGCGCCAAGAGGCTGAGGCACGCCAGGGACCTGCGGTGGCTGCGGGACCCCGGGCGCCGGCGGCGGCGGAGGCACACCGGGGCCGCCCACCGGAGGCGCGGCCAGCACGGTCTCCGCGTGGTGAACGGCACCGCCCGCACCGCCGGAGGAACCCTGGGCGCCCGGTCCACCCGGCATGCCCGGGGCACCGGGAGGCTGCGGGACGCCCGGGGGCTGCGGCGCACCGGGAGGACCGGGAGGACCGGGAGGCTGCGGAGCACCAGGCATCCCCGGGGCACCCGGAGGCTGCGGAGGGCCACCCATCTGCCCCGGGTCGGCCAGCACCGTAGCGGCATGGTGCACCCCGCCCGGAGGCGTACCGCCGGGCGTGCCGGGCGGATTGGGGGCACCAGGCGGCTGCGGCACGCCAGGCGCGTCAGCGACACCCGGCCCCTGCGGAGCCCCCGGCCCGGCAGCACCCTCAGGTCCATCGGGCCCGAGCGCCGACACGAGCTGCGTCGGAACGTACCCACCCGCCGGCGCACCAGGCACCCCCGGCGCACCCGGCGTACCCGGAGCGGACGGCACACCCGGAGCGGGCGGCGGCGGAGGCGGCGTACCCCCCGCACCCGGCACCCCCGGCGCACCCGGCGGCGGAGGCGGCGTCGCCCCACCCCGCGCACGAGGAGGCGCCGCCTTGCGCGTCGCGGCATCGGCGATGTCCCCGGCGTTCGGCGCGAGCGGCTGCCCCGGCCCACCCGGAGCCTGCGGCGCACCGGCACCCTGCGGATAGCCGTACGAAGGCGCACCCGGCACCGGCGGAGGGGTCGCCCCTGGAGGCGGCGTACCCGGCACACCCGCACCCTGCGGATAGCCGTACGACGCCCCACCGGGCCCCGGCACAGGCGGCGGCGTCGCACCCGGTGGCGGCGTGCTGCCCTGCGGCGCACCACCCTGGCCACCCGGCGCGCTCGGCTCGTCGACCGCCGGCTCGACCGCAGTCGGCGGAAGCCGGCTCCCGCCCGACATCAGCGCCGTCTTGGCATCCGGCAGCGCGGTGTCGTCACCACTCAACGGCGGCGCGAACACCGTCTCCGGCAACGGCACGGAACGGTCCTCACCGGCATCGGCGTTGGTGTCCGTCCCGGCCCAAGGGGTCGCCCCGTCCGGCACACCGGGCAGCCCCGCAGCGGGAGGCGCCGAAGAGCCGCCCGGCACCCCGCCGTGCGTCTCAGGCAGCGCCCCGCCTCCGGACGTACCGGACGTACCGCCGGACGCGCCCTCGCCCGCATCCACAGCCACACCCGCACCCGCACCCGCACCCGCACCGGCACGCGTGTCGAAGTCCGAGCTCGAACCCCCGCCCCGCCGATCCGGAACCCCTATCCGGTCCGCCGCCTCCTGCAACCACTCCGGCGGTGTCAACAGGAACGACGTCTGATTCAGGTCCACCCGAGCCGGAGCCGCCGGAGCCGGTTCCGCAACCGTGGCCGCACGGCCGTACTCCTCCTCGTACCGGCGAATCACCTCACCCACCGGCAGCGAAGGCCACAACGTGGCCTCACCACTGTCCCGGGCGATCACCAGCCGCTGCGCACCCCCGCCCGAGCGCGGACCGTCCGCACGGTCCTCCGCCCACACCACGAACCCGAGCTCGAACTCCCGCACCCGCACCTCACGATGCTGGTACGACGGCACATCCCCGTTGATCCACTCTTCCGCGCGCTCCTGCGCCTGCGCGAACGTCACCATCGCGAAGCTCACTCCCCCACAGCCGCGGCAGCCACGGGCACCGCACTCGCGAAGCCACCGTCCACCATCAGATTCGCGACCGTCTCCAACTCCGGCGGAGAACCCGCCAGTCGGGACAGAAACACGTCGAAGTCCTCACCGCACGGCATCAGCAACCGCTCCACGCGCTCGGCCGGCGACCACGAAGGATCCACGTCCCGCGCGTCGTCGTACGCGCAGAACCACACCGAACCGAGCCGCTCGCCCTTCACCTTCACGGTCAGCAACCCGCCCTGCACGAACCCGACACCCAGGTAGTCCTTGGTCAGATGGTCCCGCAGGCACTTGTTGACGTAGACCAGGTCATTGACCGCCGCCTCGTCCCGCACCGTGAACAGCGGCTGATCGACCAGCAGCCCCAACTCCGCGTCCAGCGCCGTGCCCACGGGGGCACACCCACCCGCCGCCTTCAGGAACGACCGATACGCACCCGGCAGCCGATACCCGAGATCCTCCTCGACCCCCAGCACCTGCTGCTCCGTCACCGCCACACCCGACTTCGGCAGCCCGAAATGCGCCGGCCGCGTCTCCTGCAACGGCCGCGTCCCCCGCTTGTGCTGGTCCACCGTCGACGTCGCGATCCCACCGTGATGCCTGAGGAGCGCCTTCACCTCGACCGGAACCAACTCCAGCCGCCGCGAACCCACCACGTGATGCCACGTCCAGCCATGCGGCGTCGCCACCGCCGGGATCGTGTCCCACAGATCGTGCCCGGACGCCGCCAGCGCCGCGTTCGCCGACACATAGTCCGTCAGCCGCAACTCGTCGACACCGAAACCCTCCGGCGGCTCCGCGATCTCCGCCGCCGCCCGCGCATACGGCGAGAAGTCGGGGTAACCACGCTCGTCCACCCGTACTCCTCTCGGGTGACGGGACGCCCGAACCGGATCCGGGAAATGCACGACCTGCCCGGCGTAGGCCGCGTTCGGCGGCGCGGCTTGCTGCCCGAGCCGACCTGTCGTCATGGCGGTTGCCCCCTGCGGCGTTCTGATACGGCCCGCCATGACCACACTCGGTCACAACACCCCGTATCGACTGTCTCGTCTGCGTCCATACGTCACCGCACGGAAAGCGGTGCCGACAGCCTATGCGGTACGACGACACCGGTCACCGGCACCGGCCACGACCCCCTCCGCTTCCGTGACCAGCCGTCACCCCGCCGTGACAGCCCGCCCAAACCCGGGCGTGTCGCACGGCCCCAGCTTCCGCACCCGCCACGCCTTTTGGCACTCTGTGACGTCCGAGAGCATGCCCGGGGGATGCTCGGGAGGGGATGATGAACATGAACGCGACGCAGACAGGCCCACACGCAGCGAGTTCCGGCGACCCCCGCATCGGCTGGAGCGCCGCCGAAACACCCCACGCGCCGACCCTCCGTCACCGCCGCGACGGCATACTCCCCACCGTCGCCGCCGCCCTCTCCGTCCGCGGCGCCACCCTCACCGGCACCGCCGCCCGCGGCGACCAACCCCCACCACTGCACCACCTCGTCCAGGACTTCCTCGACACCCTCACCAGCTCAGAACGCGACCGCTTCACCGGCCGCTGCGCCGAGACCATCCTCATCTCCCGGCACCTCGCCGCCGCCGACGACGCCCGCAGCAAACGCGCCGCCCGCAAACCCATGACCAACGGCGAAGCCCGCAAAGCCCTCAAACAGGCCAAGCTCACCGCCCGCCGCATCCGCGAGGACGGCGACCCCCTCCACGGCAGCTTCGCCACACCCTGCCGCGCCTGCACCGCCCTCAGCGCCCACTTCGGCGTCCGCATCGTCGACCCGACGACCCCCGGCAACTGACCCCCACCGCACCACACACGCACACACACGCACACACAGCACGGACGACGAACGAGACGAACGAAGGGCCGATGCAAGCCGACCGCACCTCAACCACCCGCTTCCCCGTCCCCGTCGACGCCGCCCTGCGCGCCGCCGGCTGGCAACCCGGACGCTGGGACATCAAACAGGCCGAATACTGGGCGGACACCCTCCGCGACCACGCCTCACCCGCCGGTCACCGCCACGCCGTCTTCCCCGCCGCCGTAGAGGCCTGGGCCGAATTCGGCGGCCTCCACCTCACCCCCACCGGCCCCGGCCGCCAGGTCGCCCCCGCCCACGTCCACTTCGACCCGCTCCACGGCCTCCACATGGCCCGCACCCTCGGCGACCTCGGCCGCGCCCTCGACACCGAGGTCTGCCCCCTCGGCACCGAAACCGAGACCCAGGCCCTCCTCGCCATCGACACCGAAGGCCGCATCTACGCCCTCGACCACACCGGCGACTGGTACCTCGGCCCCGACATCGACCAAGCCCTCGCCGGCCTCGTCTCAGGCATAGAACCGGCACGCCTCACAGCCGGCTGACACACCTACACACCCCCGCCGACGCCACTACGCCGCCGGAATCACCGCCGACACCCGAAAACCCCCCGCATCCGTCGGCCCGGACACAAACACCCCGCCCAGCCCCACGACCCGCTCCTTCATCCCCACCAGACCGTTGCCCCCCGACGGCAACCGCGCCGACCCCGCCGACGACACCTCCGGCGGCGGCTCGTTCTCCACCTGCATCGCGATCTCCGACACCCGATGCGCCAACCGCACATGCGTCTTCGCCCCCGCCGCATGCTTGTGGACGTTCGTCAACGCCTCCTGCACCACCCGATACGCCGTCTGCTCGACCTCCGGCGCATACGACCGCGACTCCCCCTCCACGGACAGATCCACCGCCATCCCCGCAGCGGCCGACTGCCCGATCAACTCATCCAACTCGGACAGACAAGGCCCCTCGGCACCACCCTCGTCCCCACCGCCACCCATCTCCCGATCAGCAGCCGCAGCAGCGGCAGCCCCCACAGCGGCAAGCGGCACGACAACCCGCTGAACCCTCTCCGCACTGCCACTGCGCAGCACACCGAGCATCTCCCGCAACTCGGTCAACGCCTGCCGCCCCATGTCCCCCACGAGCGCGGCATTCCGCACAGCCTTCTCGGGATCCTTCCTCGCCACAGCCTGCAGCGCAGCGGCATGCACCACCATCAGACTCACCCGATGCGCGACGACGTCATGCATCTCCCGCGCGATCCGGGTCCGCTCCTCGCCCCGCGCCCACTCCGCCCGCTCCTCGGCCCGCTCCGCGAGCAACTGAAGCTCCCGCTCAAGACTGTCGGCCCGCTCCCGCAGACTCTCCATGAGCCGCCGCCGAGCCCCCACATACAGCCCGAGCAGAAGAGGCGGCGCGGTCATACCGACCGCGGTGGTGAGAGAGGCAAGGGGAACAACCCAGTCCCCGAACGTCAGATCCCCACTCGCCACGCCCTGCCGCACCCACACGAACGTCACGATCAGCATCCCGACGAACGACATCCCCGCCAGCGAGGCGATGATCCGCCGCGGCAGCTCGGAAGCGGCGAGGGTGTACAGCCCGACGATGCCCATCAGGAACCCCATCTGGGCGGGCATGACGGCAATGGACACCAGCACCACAGCGATGGGCCACCGCCGCCGCAACACCAGCACCGACCCGGCCAACACCCCGAACACAACCCCCGCGGCCTCCGGAATCCCGGCATCCCGCGCGAACCGAACCCCCTCGCCCCCGCACTCCAGCGCCGACACGACAGCCAGACTCACGTCCAGCACCGCACTGCGCACCCTGCCCCACCACCACGGCCCCGCCCCCGGTGGCGGCGCCTCTGCGTGGGCTTCCCCCGTCGTGGTCATGCCTCCAGCCTACGGGCGCCCCGGCCCGGTTTTCCGGCGACTTTTGTGGACTGGCCTACACCACAGCGCGTAACCGAACGTAAGCGAAACCACCCGATATCCCTCGAACTGCTGAATCGCTCACCGTTCGACGCCGGAAGCGATCATTCCGCCCGGACGGTATGCCTATGGCACATCCACAAGGCAAATACGCCGACTTCGAGGGGCTGCGGGAGCAGGCGGTGGCACTGCGGCGGCGGGGCTACAGCCTTCGGCAGATCCGCGACGAGTTGAAGATCTTCAACAACGACATCCTCAACCAGCTAGTGAAGGGGGAACCACCGCCGGAGTGGACGAAGCGACCGAACGCGAAGGACGACCTGAAGGCGAAGGCGCGGGAGCTACGGCTCCAGGGATGGACGTACGACCAGATCGAGGCGGAGCTGGGGTGCTCCAGGAGCTCGGTGTCGCTTTGGGTACGGGATCTGCCAAGGCCCGAGCCTCGCTACACACCGGAGGAACAGCGGGCCCTCATGCACGAAGGCCTGGCGAGGAGGCGTGCGGCGGAGAACGCGGAGCGCAAGAAGACCAAGCTCGGAGCTTGCCGGGAGATCGGCGAACTGACGGACCGCGAGCTGTTCATGGCAGGGGTCGCGCTGTACTGGGCCGAGGGATCGAAGAGCAAGCCGTACGACCGCCGAGAGCGCGCCATCTTCGTCAACAGCGACCCGGGCGTGATCCAGACTTACCTAGCCTGGCTCGAACTGCTCGATGTGAACCGGGAACGCCTGGGCTTCCGTGTCCTTATCCACGAGTCTGCCGACATTGACGCCGCGCACCGGTTTTGGGCAGAGATCGCCGACATCGACGTCTCGATCTTTGCCAAGCCGACGCTCAAGAAGCACAACCCGAAGACCGTCCGGAAGAACACCGGCGACGACTACCACGGCTGCCTGGTCATCGGCGTGGCAAGAAGCGCTGACCTGTACAACCGCATCGAAGGCTGGTGGAGCGGGATCGTGGCCCACGCGCAAGCACGTCTCCGGTAAGGTCTGAAGCGCTGTCCCCCGTGGTGTAACTGGCAGCACACTAGATTTTGGATCTAGCAGGACAAGGTTCGAATCCTTGCGGGGGAGCCACAGCACACAAGACCTCGGTTCGGGCCCTGACTGCCAAGTCAGGGCCCGCTCCCATGTCCCCCACGAAACGCCCCGGTATCCTGCGGATGTCACCCCACCCCCTCCACAGCCGAAGGGCATCCCGTGAGCGCCATTCGCCCGGCAGCCGTCGTCGTTCTCGCAGCGGGTGAGGGCACCCGTATGAAGTCGGCCACACCCAAGGTCCTGCACGAGCTCTGCGGACGCAGCCTCGTGGGTCATGTGCTCGCCGCCGCACGCGAGTTGCAGCCCGAGAACCTGGTCGTGGTCGTGGGTCACGCGCGGGAGAAGGTCACCGCGCACCTCGGTGAGATCGACCCCGGTGTGCGCACCGCGATCCAGGCGGAGCAGAACGGCACGGGGCATGCCGTACGGATGGCTCTGGAGGAGCTCGGCGGCACGGTCGACGGGACCGTGGTCGTCGTCTGCGGGGACACTCCCCTCCTGACCGGCGAGACGCTGACCCGCCTCGCCGCCACCCACGCCGCCGACGGCAATGCGGTCACCGTGCTGACGGCCGAGGTGCCGGACGCGACCGGGTACGGCCGGATCGTGCGCGACGGTGTCTCCGGTGCTGTGACCGCGATCGTCGAGCACAAGGACGCGACGGAGTCGCAGCGGGCGATCCGGGAGATCAACTCCGGTGTCTTCGCGTTCGACGGGCAGTTGCTCGCGGACGCGCTCGGGAAGGTCCGCACCGACAACAGTCAGGGCGAGGAGTACCTCACCGACGTCCTGGGGATTCTTCGCGAGGCCGGTCACCGCGTCGGTGCTTCCGTTGCCGGCGATCACCGTGAGATCGCGGGGATCAACAACCGTGTGCAGCTGTCCGAGGCGCGTCGCATCCTCAACGACCGGTTGCTGAACCGGGCCATGCTCGACGGTGTCACGGTCATCGACCCGGCCACGACCTGGGTCGATGTGACCGTCACGTTCGAGCAGGATGCGGTCGTGCACCCGGGCACCCAGCTGCATGGGTCCACTCACGTCGGTGAGGGCGCGGAGGTGGGGCCGAACAGTCGGCTCACGGACACGCGTGTCGACGCCGGTGCCCGTGTCGACAACACGGTGGCCTACAGCTCTCACATCGGGCCGGGTGCGTCGGTGGGACCGTACGCGTATCTGCGGCCCGGTACCCGGCTGGGTGCGAAGGGCAAGATCGGTACGTATGTGGAGACGAAGAACGCGTCGATCGGTGAGGGGACGAAGGTGCCTCATCTGTCGTACGTGGGGGACGCGACGATCGGTGAGTACTCCAACATCGGTGCCGCGAGTGTTTTCGTGAACTATGACGGACAGGACAAACACCACACGACGGTCGGCTCGCATGTCCGTACCGGTTCGGACAACATGTTTGTGGCTCCTGTCACGATCGGGGACGGCGCGTACACCGCGGCCGGCTCTGTGATCACGAAGGATGTGCCGCCCGGTTCGCTGGCTGTGGCCCGTGGTCAGCAGCGGAATATCGAGGGTTGGGTGGCTCGTAAGCGTCCGGGCAGTGCGGCCGCGAAGGCGGCTGAGGTGGCCTCTCGTCAGGGTGAGGGCGAGGACTGACCGGAAACAGGTGCGTCAAACACGGCGTACCGTGATAAGTGCACACCCGCACCCACCAGCTGAGACGGCTCGTCGCGCGCAGCGGCGTGGTGTCTCGACACCCAGCTGCGACACCTCTGAGGAGACAGTGCTGTGACCGGGATCAAGACGACCGGCGAGAAGAAGTTGATGTTCTTCTCCGGCCGCGCCCACCCCGAGCTTGCCGAGGAGGTCGCCCAGCAGTTGGGTGTCGGGGTTGTCCCGACGAAGGCCTTCGACTTCGCCAACGGTGAGATCTATGTCCGTTATCAGGAGTCGGCGCGTGGTGCGGACTGCTTTGTGATTCAGAGCCACACGGCTCCGATCAATCAGTGGATCATGGAGCAGTTGATCATGATCGACGCGCTGAAGCGTGCGTCGGCTCGCTCCATCACGGTGATCGTGCCGTTCTACGGTTACGCGCGGCAGGACAAGAAGCACCGTGGGCGTGAACCGATTTCGGCGCGTCTGATCGCGGATCTGATGAAGACCGCGGGTGCGGATCGCCTCCTGACCGTGGATCTGCACACGGACCAGATCCAGGGCTTCTTCGATGGTCCGGTCGACCATCTCTTCGCTCTTCCGCTGCTTGCGGACTATGTGGGTGCCAAGGTCGACAAGGAGAAGCTGACCGTTGTCTCGCCGGATGCCGGGCGGGTTCGGGTGGCTGACCGCTGGTGTGACCGTCTCGGTGCTCCGCTTGCCATCGTGCACAAGCGGCGGGACAAGGACGTGGCGAACCAGGTGACCGTCCATGAGGTCGTGGGTGAGGTCAAGGGTCGTGTGTGTGTGCTGGTCGACGACATGATCGACACTGGTGGGACGATCTGTGCGGCGGCTGATGCGCTGTTCGCGCATGGTGCCGAGGATGTCATCGTCACGGCGACGCACGGTGTGCTGTCGGGGCCGGCTGCGGACCGGCTGAAGAACTCTCGGGTGAGTGAGTTCGTGTTCACGAACACGCTGCCGACGCCGGGTGAGCTGAGCCGGGATCTGGACAAGCTGACGGTGCTGTCGATCGCGCCGACGATCGCGAGTGCGGTGCGTGAGGTGTTCGAGGACGGTTCGGTGACGAGTCTGTTCGACGAGCAGTAGAGATCCTTTTGGGTGCGGCCTCCTTTGCCGAGTAGACTGCTTCAGTTGCTCGGCGAGGGAGGCCGTACCGCTTCTTGTGAGGCTTGTACGGCGGTCCGTTATCGACGCGCTCTTCGTAGCAGGCCGTTCGTGGCCGGGTGACCACGTCCGTTCTAGTTCTACGAGGAGTGATCATGTCCGAGGTAAAGATCTCCGCCGAGACCCGTACCGAGTTCGGTAAGGGTGCCGCCCGTCGTATCCGTCGTGACTCGAAGGTTCCCGGTGTCCTGTACGGCCACGGTTCGGACCCGCTGCACCTGACGCTTCCGGGTCACGACCTGCTGCTGGCGCTGCGTACGCCGAACGTTCTGATCGCGCTGGACATCGACGGCAAGACCAACGAGCTGGCGATCCCGAAGGCCGTCCAGCGTGACGCCATCAAGGGTTTCCTGGAGCACGTCGACCTGCAGCTGGTCAAGCGGGGCGAGAAGGTCACGGTCGAGATCCCGGTGCACACCGAGGGCGAGCTGGCCGCTGGTGGCAACCTGCTGGAGCACGTGCTGAACGCGCTGCCGGTCGAGACCGAGGCCACGCACATCCCCGAGTCGGTCACCGTGTCCGTCGAGGGTCTGGAGGCCGGTGCCTCCATCCTCGCCAAGGACATCACGCTGCCGAAGGGCACCACGCTGGCCATCGAGGAGGACGCTGTCGTCCTGCAGGTCCTGTCCGCGCAGGCCGAGGAGGCCCCGGAGGGTGGGGCCGCCGAGGGCGAGGAAGTCGCCGAGGCCTGATTCTCGGCTCTGGCAGAGGCGTGATCGTCGGCTCTGTCATCGCTTTGTCAGCCGCTGTTCCCGATGGGGGCAGCGGCTGGCGCGTATCAAGGAGACATGGACGTGACGAGCGACCCGAGCGCGCCTTGGCTGATCGCCGGCCTCGGTAATCCGGGACCCGAGTACGCGATGAACCGGCACAACGTGGGGTTCATGGTGGCGGATCTGCTGGCCGGGCGGATCGGGGGGAAGTTCAAGCGGGCCGGTAAGGCTCAGGCGCAGGTCGTGGAGGGGCGGATCGGGCCGCCGGGGCCGTTGAACCGGCGGGTGGTTTTGGTGAAGCCGATGTCGTACATGAATCTTTCCGGTGGTCCGCTCAATGCCTTGCGGGATTTCTACAAGGTGCCGGTGGGCAACATCGTGGCTGTTCATGACGAGTTGGACATCGATTACGGCATGCTGCGGCTGAAGCTGGGTGGCGGGGACAACGGGCACAACGGGCTGAAGTCGATGACGAAGGTGATGGGTTCGGACTATCACCGGGTGCGGTTCGGGATCGGGCGGCCTCCGGGGCGTATGCCGGTGGCGGACTTCGTGTTGAAGGATTTCGGGTCGGCGGAGCGCAAGGAGTTGGACTACTTCGTGGACCGTGCGGCGGACGCGGTGGAGTGTCTGGTGATCGAGGGGTTGGAGCGGGCGCAAAGCACGTACAACTCGTGAATTGTCCGCCCGCTCGACCGGGCCGAGGTTGACCGGGCGTGGGGGCATGGCCAAGGATCGCGGCCATGCCTTCTGCCGTTGTTTCCAGTCAGGGCGCTGTGGCCGTGCTGCGGTTCGGGCGTCTCGCGGCGATGGGTACGGTCGCGGCGCTGATTCTGATCGCGGGTGTGTGGGCGTCGTGGGGTACGGCGCACCATGTGATGCTGACGAAGGGGCGGGAGAGCGGCACGATCGAGGTGACGCGGTGTGGTGCTCACACGTGCAGTGGGCCGTACGCGCCGATCTCGGCGGGGTCGCAGCCGCGGGAGTCGGTCGTCATCGAGAAGAACGTGGCGGTGCGTAAGGGGCAGACGTACACGGTTGTGGTGAAGCCGGGTAGTGACGATGTCGTACGGTCCGGGCCCGCGGGTGTTCTCTACGCCTGGGTTCCGCTGGGTGGTGCGCTGTTGCTGGCTTCGGTCGTTGTCGCAGGTGGGCTGCGGCGGACGCGGGCGGCGTGGGTGATGGCCGGGTCGGGGATCGCGCTGCTGACGGCAGCTTTCGTGACGATCTGAGGATTTCGGCGTTCTCCATGTCTGTGGAGGATCTGAGTGTTCTCTGTTCGTGATTGACCTGGGGTCAGTGCGGGCTGGATGCTGAGCCGCCCCCTCCACATCTTCCCGTTCCTTTCACGAAGATGGACTACTGCCTCATGCGAACCCTCACCCGCGTCGGCGCTCTGTCCGCCGTCGCCGCGGCCGCTGTTTTCTCCGCACCGGCCGCCGCTCACGCGACCGCTCCCGGTGACAACGGCACCGTCAAGATCCACGACGCCACTACTGGCGAGGAGCTGCGCAAGAACGAGCCGCACGTGTGCGAGTTCTACCTGGACGCGTTCGGTTTCGACAGCGTTCAGAAGGTCGACTGGCACATCGAGGCGTGGGCGCCGACCGCCGCCGTCAAGGGCGAGACGGTGAAGTCCGGTGCGATCACCCTGGACGGCGAGGGTCATGGCCGTACGGAGGACATGACGCTGGCCGATGGGCACTACAAGCTGTTCTGGAACTTCGAGGGCGAGAACGGCTCCGCCAAGCACAAGGTGTTCTGGACGGACTGCGAGGACGAGGAGCCGGGTGGCGGCGGCACGGCCTCGCCGTCCGCCTCGGCGTCCCCGTCCGGCACGCCGGGCGAGTCCACCACCGACCCGGGCGCGAGCCCGTCGACGTCCTCCGAGGGCGACCCGGCGGCGTCCCCGTCGCCGCAGGGCGGCGCCGAGGGTGACCTCGCCGAGACCGGTAACGGTGCTCCGGTGGGCCTGCTGTCGGCGGCTGCGGCGGCGCTGCTGGGCGCGGGCGGGTACCTGGTGTTCCGGCGTCGTAAGGCCTGATCGCCGGGGTTGTGGAACGAACGGTGCCCCCGTGCTCGTACGAAGCACGGGGGCACCGTCATGTGCGGGGTTGTTCAGCCGGTGTTGCGCAGGCCGGCCGCCACGCCGTTCACGGTGAGCAGCAGGGCTCGGGCCAGCAGCGGGTCGGGGTCGGCGCCCGCGGCGGCGGCGTCGCGCTGGCGCTTGAGGAGGGCGACCTGGAGGTAGGAGATGGGGTCGAGGTAGGCGTCGCGGATGGAGAAGGTCTGCTTGAGGACCGGTGCCGCGTCGAGGAGTTCCTTCTCGCCGGTGACCTTGAGGACCTCGGCGACGGTCAGATCGTGTTCGGCGCGGATGGCGTCGAAGACGTGCTTCAGCTCGTCCGGCACCAGCGTGTCGACGTAGTGGGCGGCGATCCGCAGGTCGGTCTTGGCGAGCGTCATCTCGACGTTGGAGATGAAGTTGCGGAAGAAGTGCCACTGTTCGTGCATCTCGTCGAGCACGGTGTCGAGGCCGGCCTCGCGCAGCGCCTTCAGCCCCGATCCCACGCCGAACCAGCCGGGGACGATCTGCCGGGACTGGGTCCAGCCGAAGACCCACGGGATGGCGCGCAGTCCGTCGAGCGAGACTCCCGAGCCGGGGCGGCGGGAGGGCCGCGAGCCCAGGTGCAGGTCGGCGAGCTGGTCGACCGGTGTGGAGGCGAGGAAGTACGTCGGCAGGTCGGGGTCTTCGACGAGCTTGCGATAGGCGGCCTCGGCGGCGTTGCTGACGACGTCCATGGCGGCGTCCCAGCGGGCGAGGGCCTCGACGGACTGGCGGGGGGCTGTGTGCAGGGCGGAGGCCTGCAGAGTCGCCGCGACCGTCAGCTCCAGGTTCTCCCTCGCCAGGGACGGCACGAGGTACTTGTCGGAGATGACCTCGCCCTGCTCGGTGACCTTGATCTCGCCCTCCAGGGTGCCCCAGGGCTGGGCGAGGATCGCGTCGTGGGAGGGGCCGCCGCCGCGGCCGACGGTGCCGCCGCGGCCGTGGAACAGCCTCAGGCGCACCCCGTATCGATGTGCCACGTCACGCAGGCGGCGCTGGGCGCGGTGGATCTCCCACTGGCTGGTGGTGATGCCGCCGAACTTGGAGGAGTCGGAGTAGCCGAGCATGACCTCCTGGACGTCGCCGCGCAGCGCGACCAGGCGCCGGTAGGACGGGTCGGAGAGCATGTCCTCCAGGATGGTGTCGGCGGCCTTGAGCTCGTCGGTGGTCTCCAGGAGCGGGACGATGCCGATCTTGGCCCAGCCGGCGTGCAGGTCGATCAGGCCGGCCTCGCGGGCGAGGACGGCGGCCGCGAAGACGTCGTCGGCGCCCTGGCACATGGAGATGATGTACGACTCGATGACCTCGGGTCCGAAGACCGCCAGGGCCTTCTTGATGGTCTGGAAGACGCCGAGGGTCTTCTCCCCGGCGGCGTCGACGGGCGCCGGGGTGGGCGCGAGGGGGCGGCGCGAGCGGAGCTCCTTGGCGAGGAGCTTGGAGCGGTAGTCGCGGGGCATGTCGGCGTAGCGCCAGGACTCCTCGCCGAGGCGGTCGAAGAGCTGGCCGAGGGCGTGGTGGTGGGCGTCGGCGTGTTCGCGGACGTCCATGGTGGCGAGCTGGAGGCCGAACGCGGACAGGGTGCGGATGGTGCGGTCCATGCGGCCGTCGGCGAAGAGTGCGCCTCGGTGTGCGCGCAGTGAGGTCTGGATCAGCTTGAGGTCGTGCAGGAGCTCGCTGGTGCCGAGGTAGTCGCGGCCGGGTTCGTGCGGGATGTTCCTGGCCAGGCGCGTCTTGGTGTTCTCCAGCTTCTGCCGGATGCAGGTGGCCTTGAGCCGGTAGGGCTCCTCGGCGTTGAGGCGCTTGTAGCGGGGGCTGATCTCGGGGAGGGCTTCGAGGTCGGCCTTGAGGGAGTCCAGGAGCTCCTCGGTGGCGCCGGTGTAGCGGATGGAGTTCGACAGGAAGCCGCGCAGCTCGTCGATCATCTCCAGGGCGTCGTTGATGCCGTGCTCGTGCTGGAGGATGAGGACGTCCCAGGTCACCTGGGGGGTGACGTTGGGGTTGCCGTCGCGGTCGCCGCCGATCCAGGTGCCGAAGGTGAGCGGGCGGGTGTCGTCGGGGAGCTTGTGGCCGACGCGCTCCAGTTCCGCGGTGAGGTCCTCCAGGACGTCGCCGACGGCGCCGGCGTGCAGTTCGTCGAGGTAGTAGATGGCGTTGCGGGCCTCGTCGGCCGGTTCGGGGCGTACGACGCGCAGCTCGTCCGTCTGCCATACGAGGTCGATGTTCTCGGCCAGTCGGGTGTCGTGCCGGCGTCGGTCTCCGTCGAGGACCGGGGTCTCCAGGAGCGCGGCGATGCGCCGGAGCTTGTTGAGGACGGAGCGGCGGGCGGCCTCGGTGGGGTGGGCCGTGAAGACGGG
Organism: Streptomyces cyaneus; assembly: GCF_004028635.1. GTDB lineage: Bacteria > Actinomycetota > Actinomycetes > Streptomycetales > Streptomycetaceae > Streptomyces > Streptomyces cyaneus. The sequence continues at coordinate 171,391 of NZ_RQJW01000005.1, forward strand.
GCGGACGTTGAGGTGCTTGATCGTCTGGCGCAGGTGTTCGGCGTCGGCGTCCTTGAGCCGGTCGGCCGTACGGGCGAGGAGGCCGCCCTCGGCGGCGCGCCGGGCGCGCAGCTCGCGGCCTCGGTGGACCTGTTCGGTGACGTTGGCCAGGTGGAAGTAGGTGGAGAAGGCGCGGACCAGCTTGGCCGCGGTGTCCAGCTCCGTGCCACGCAGCAGCTCGGCGGCGGCCTCGCCGTCCTCGCGGGTGAGGCGGCGGACCTTCTCGACGAGCTCGAGCAGCTCGGGGCCCTCCTGCCGGACGAGGGTCTCGCCCAGGAGGTCACCCAGTCGGCGGATGTCGGCACGCAGCTCACTGCTGGTCGTGGTCTGGTCGTCGGCACTGCTCACAGGTGCGGCTCCTTGCAGTGTTGAAGCTCGTCCGGGAGGGAACCCGGCGCCCTGGGGCCGCGCGGCGGGGGCCGCATACGGCTCCTGGCATCCGGGAAGAATTCAGAGCGGACCGCGCTGTCCGACCGACTCCAAGGATAGGTGTCCATGCGGACGCGCAGTCTCTCGGGCTCTTGCCGCCGGGCGACGCACTGCCATACTTACGACGCCGTAGGTTACGGAACCGTAGGGTCCGATGTAACGGAACCTGGGAACAGTTCCCGCGACCCGGCACCTGCCACAACCCTCGAAACCCCACAGGGGACGCCCATGACCACGAGCTCCGATGTGATCGAAGACGCCCCGAAGGCGAACGACGACACCACGACCACCTCTGCCACGCTGGGCGGGGAGAAGAAGCGGTCGATCGAGCAGATCGCGCTCCTCCTCTTCATCACCGTCCCGTTCGTCGCGCTCGTCGCGGCGGTTCCGCTGGCCTGGGGCTGGGGAGTGAGCTGGCTCGACCTCGGCCTGATGGTCTTCTTCTACTTCCTGGGCTGCCACGGCATCACGATCGGCTTCCACCGCTACTTCACCCATGGTTCGTTCAAGGCCAAGCGGCCCCTGCGGATCGCGCTGGCGGTCGCGGGCTCGATGGCGGTCGAGGGCCCGATCGTGCGCTGGGTGGCCGACCATCGCAAGCACCACAAGTTCTCGGACGCCGAGGGCGACCCGCACTCCCCGTGGCGGTTCGGCGAGACCCTTCCGGCCCTGATGAAGGGCCTGTGGTGGGCGCACATCGGATGGATGTTCGACGAGGAGCAGACGCCGCAGGAGAAGTACGCGCCGGATCTGGTCAAGGACCCGGCGATCCGCGCGATCTCCCGTCAGTTCATCTACTGGACGATGCTCTCGCTGGCCCTGCCCGCCCTGATCGGCGGTCTGGTGACGATGTCCTGGTGGGGCGCGTTCACGGGGTTCTTCTGGGGCTCGCTCGTCCGGGTGGCCCTGCTGCACCACGTGACGTGGTCGATCAACTCGATCTGCCACGCGGTGGGCAAGCGTCCGTTCAAGTCGCGTGACCGCTCGGGCAACGTGTGGTGGCTGGCGGTCCTGTCGTGCGGCGAGTCCTGGCACAACCTGCACCACGCCGACCCGACCTCCGCGCGGCACGGTGTGGAGCGCGGGCAGATCGACTCCTCGGCGCGGTTCATCCGCTGGTTCGAGATGCTCGGCTGGGCCTATGACGTGCGCTGGCCGTCACGCTCGCGTATCGATTCACGCCGGAACACCGAGGAAGGCGGCTCCCGGCGCCGGAAGGAGCCTGCGAAGGCGGCATGATTGACGGCGTGGCGACCGACTCCAGCAGCACCCCGAGCAATGAGAAGCCGCGGCGTGCGCGGCGCACCCGGATGACGGGCGCCGAGCGCCGCCAGCAGCTTCTGGAGATCGGTCGCACCCTTTTTGCCGCGAAGGGCTTCGAGGGCACGTCGGTGGAGGAGATCGCCGCGAAGGCGGGCGTCTCGAAGCCGGTGGTGTACGAGCACTTCGGTGGCAAGGAGGGCCTGTACGCGGTCGTGGTGGACCGTGAGATGCGCCGCCTGCTGGACATGGTGACGAGCTCCCTGACGGCCGGGCACCCCCGGGAACTGTGCGAGCAGGCGGCCTTCGCGCTGCTGGACTACATCGAGGAGTACACGGACGGCTTCCGCATCCTGGTCCGTGACTCGCCGATCCCGCAGTCGACGGGTTCCTTCGCGTCTCTCATCTCGGACATCGCCACCCAGGTGGAGGACATCCTGGGCCGCGAGTTCAAGAGCCGCGGCTTCGACCCCAAGCTGGCCCCGCTGTACGCGCAGGCCCTGGTCGGGATGGTCGCCCTGACCGGCCAGTGGTGGCTGGACGTCCGCCGCCCGAAGAAGGCGGAGGTGGCGGCCCATCTGGTGAACCTGGCCTGGCACGGGCTGGACGGCCTGGAGCCGAAGCCGCGACTGATAGGGCACCGCAAGAGCTAGCCCTTGAAGGTGTCCTTCCCCTTCTCCTTCATCTGGCGGGCGTTGCCCTTCCTCTTCTCGGCCTTGCCTTCGGCGGTCAGCTCCTCGTTGCCGACCGTGCGGCCCATCGTTTCCTTGGCCTTGCCCTTCAGCTGTTCTTTCTTACCCCTGGCCTTCTCTTCCTTCGCCACGTCCCTCACTCCTCGCAAGGCTTGACGTCGTGGTCCACCCAGCGGGTGACCCTCCGCGGTGGCGCTCAAACAGAGGGCTCAAACAACGGTCACCGGTTCCAGGAACTCCAGCCGGTTGCCGGCGGGGTCGTACGAGTAGAACCGCTTGTGCCCCGGCAGGTTCTCGTCCCAGGTGACGGCCGCTCCTCGGTCCGCCAGCCGGGCCGCGTACGCCTCGATGCCGGTGACCCGAAGCCCGGGGTGCGCCTTCTTCGACGGCCGGAAGTTCTCCTCGATCCCCAGGTGCAGTTGCACGGACTGGGCCTGGAACCAGCACCCTCCCCGCGCCGCGAGTACAGGCGGCTTCGGGACCTCGGTCATGCCGAGGACATCGACGTAGTACGCGCGCAGCCGGTCCTCGGACCCCCGCGGGGCGGCGAGCTGGACGTGGTCGACGGCGGTGAGCAAGGTCAGGCCTCCTTGCGGGCGACGGCGAAGATCCTGCGGAACGGGAACGGCGTGCCGTGTGCGCCGGGCGGGTACGCCTCCCGCAGGGCCGCCCGGTAGTCGTGCAGGAAGGCTTCCCGCTGGTCGGGGGTGTCGGCGAGGGCCGTCAGGATGGGGCGCAGGCCTGTTCCCTTCACCCAGTCCAGTACTGGATCCTCGCCGGTCAGGAGATGGACGTACGTCGTCTCCCAGACGTCCGCGGTGCAGCCCAGGCCGGTCAGCGCGGCCAGGTAGGCCTGCGGGGTGAGCACGGCGTCGTCGTGGCGCAGGGTGTCGGTGAGGCCGTGGCGGTGGGCGAGGTCGCGCATCAGGCGGTGGCTCGGGGCGTCGAAGTTGCCGGGGACCTGGAAGGCGAGGGTGCCGCCGGGGCGCAGGCCCCGCACCCAGTCCGCGAACCGGTCCACGTGCCCGGGCACCCACTGCAGGGTGGCATTGCTGATGATCAGGTCGTACGGCTCCCCGGGCGTCCACGTCCGTACGTCGGCGTGGGCGAAGTCGAGGCGGCCGCCGCCCGGCGTCGGCCCTTCGTGCTCGACGTGAGCCTTGTCGAGCATGTCGGCGGAGTTGTCGTAGCCGGTGATCCGGGCCGTGGGCCAGCGCTGCGCGAGCAGGGCGGTGACGTTGCCGGGGCCGCAGCCCAGGTCGGCGATGCGGGGCCGCTCGGCGGGGAGGTCGGGGACCCGGGCGAGGAGGTCGGTGAAGGGGCGGGCGCGGTGGTCGGCGTGACGCAGGTACTGGACGGGATCCCAGGTGGGGGCGGCAGCGGACATGGGCAAGGCCTCCTGTCTGTCGCTCTCCAGCCTGCCCCCGCAAGTATCTTGACGTCAAGAGACTTCACGTCGACACAACCACTACACTGATCTCCATGGAGGACGAGGTCGATCGGCTGGTCGCAGCGTGGCGCCGGGAGCGCCCGGACCTCGACGTGGAACCGCTCGAGGTGCTCAGCCGGGTGAGCAGACTGGCCCGGCATCTGGACCGCGCACGGCGGCTTGCCTTCTCCGAGCACAGCCTGGAGCCCTGGGAGTTCGACGTACTGACCGCGCTCAGGCGCGCGGGTACGCCGTATCAGCTCTCCCCGGGACAGCTGCTGACGCAGACCCTGGTCACCTCGGGCACGATGACCAACCGCATCGACCGCCTGGCCAAGAAGGGCCTCGTGGAGCGCCTCCCCGACCCCAGTGACCGGCGCGGCGTCCTCGTCCGCCTCACGGACGAGGGCCGCGACCGCGCGGACCAGGCGCTCGCCGGCCTGCTGGATCAGGAGCGCGCGATCCTCGCGGAGCTGTCGCGCGCCCAGCGGGGTGAACTGGCCGGTCTGCTACGCCAGTTGACCGCCCCGTTCGACAACATCCCCGGCTGAGCGCTCCGCTGGGGAGAGCCGAGTGGGGAGTGCCGCGATGGGTAGTCGGTCGTCTGCGGGCTCGTCGCGCCCGCGCGGCGGTAGCCGCATATCGACACAGCCCCGCGCCCCTTTGGGGCGTTGCAGCTCAGCGGCGTTGATCAGGCGCTGCTGCTTTCCTCCGGCATGATCCGGCCGGGAGGGCCCAGGTCCACCGGCCCGACCCCGGCGCGCCGCGCGAGCGCGACCGCGGCCAGCGTCGAGTGGACGCCCAGCTTGCCGAGGACGTTCTGCATGTGTGTACGGACGGTGTGCGGGGAGAGGTACAGGCGCTCGGCGACCGCCTTGCGCCCCAGTCCTGCCACCATGCAGCGCAGCACTTCGCGCTCCCTCGGCGTCAGCGACTCCACCAGCCGTTCGCTCTCGGTGCGGTGCTTGCGCGCGGCCGTCAACTCCCGCAGTACGCCCGTGAGCAGGGCCGGCGGCAGATGGGTCTCGTCGCGCAGGACACCGCGGATGACGGTGAGCAGCCGGGACAGCGAGCAGTCCTTGGCCACCCACCCGGACGCCCCGGCCTGCAGGGCGTGCGCGGCCCGGCGCGGATCGTCCTTCTCGGCGAGGACGACGATCCGTACGGCCGGCTGGGCGGTGCGGACGCCGGCGACGAGCGAGATGCCGTCGACGAGCCCGTCCTCGCCCACCTCCTGAACGGGCACGGCGGGCCGTATCCCCGCCACATTGCCACCCAGGTCGGCGTCGACGAGCAGGACATCGAACCGGCGCCCCTCGGCGGCCGCGCGCTCCAGGCTGCGCAGCGCGGCCGGGCCGCTGCCGGCGGCGGAGACGTCGACGTCTGGCTCGGCGGCCAGGGCGGCGGCGAGCGACTCGGCGAAGATGCGATGGTCGTCGACGACCAGCACTCGGATGCGAACCACGAAACCCCCTTCCCCAAGCTCTCGAAGAGCAGGGGATACCCCATCGTCATGAGGACGACACCGGGAGACGAACACGGTCGCGGGTACGACGCCCGAAGCATGATGGGCCGCACGGCCGCCGCCGTGCAGAAACTGCTACCCCCACTTCGGGCGTCGAACCCGACTTGTCTCGCCCCCTGATCAGCACCGGCCCCCACCGGTGCCGTTCATCAGAGTACGGGCGGGGGGCAGGAGCGGAAGGTAATTTGCAGAACTGGTAGTCCGGCGCGTTTATGGTGAGCCGCATGTTTCGTCTGGAGACAGAAGTCGACAAATCGCGGCAGGATCTGCTCCGCCGCCGGTTGCGGGAGACCAACAGCGCCCTCTCCCCGATCCTGCGCGCCCTGCGCGGAACCCCAGGTGAACGCGAACGTCCGCTCCAGGTCTGGGCCTTGGACGACTCCGGCGCCCTGGCCGGCGGGCTGGTCGGGCACACCTGGACCACCTGGCTCCATGTCACCTACCTCTGGGTCGACGAACGCCACCGAGGCGCCCGTCTCGGTTCGCGATTGCTCTCACGCGCGGAGCGCACGGCGCACACCGAACGGGGCTGCACCTCCGTACGCCTGGAGACATGGGACTTCCAGGCGCCGGAGTTCTACAAGAAGCAGGGGTACGACGTGGTGTGCGTCATCCCGGACTATCCGCCGGGGATCACGGAGTACACGCTCACCAAACGGCTGGGGTGAGCCGCGGCGGCGTCGGGTTCAGCTCACCCGCCGCGCCCCCGCCGCCGGCACCGCCTCGAACACCCGCGGTGCCGTGAAACCGGCCGAGGCGAAGGCCTCTTCGACTGCCTTGGTGATGGTCTCGACGTCGGCCGCCTCCGTCAGCACGATCGCCGAGCCGCCGAAGCCGCCGCCCGTCATGCGGGAGCCCAGCGCGCCGTTCGCCAGGGCGGTGTCGACGACCAGGTCCAGCTCGGGGCAGGAGATGCGGAAGTCGTCCCGCAGCGAGGCGTGGCCCTCGGTCAGCACCGGGCCGATCGCCCGCGTCTCACCGGACTCCAGCAGGGCGACGACCCGCTCGACGCGCTGGTCCTCGGTGACGACATGGCGTACCAGGCGGCGCACCTCCTCGTCGTCGCCGATCCGATCGAGCGCCGAGTCCAGGTCGTCGTAGGCGACGTCCCTGAGCGCGTCCACGCCCAGCAGCGCCGCGCCCTTCTCGCAGCCCGCGCGCCGCTTGCCGTACTCGCCCTCGCTGTGGGAGTGCTTGACCTGGGTGTCGACGACCAACAGGCGCATGCCCTCGGCTGCCAGGTCGAAGGGGATCTGCTTCTGCGAGAGGTCCCGGGTGTCGAGGAAGAGCGCGTGGCCGGCCTCGCAGCACGCGGACGCCGTCTGGTCCATGATCCCGACCGGGGCGCCGACGTAGACGTTCTCGGCGCGCTGGCACAGGCGGGCCAGCTGCCAGCCCTTGAGCCCGAGTCCGTACAGCTCGTTGAGCGCCAGCGCCACGACGACCTCCAGCGCTGCCGACGACGACAGGCCCGCGCCCGCCGGCACCGTCGAGGCGAGGTGGATGTCGGCGCCGGTCAGGGCGTGGCCGGCCTCGCGCAGCGCCCAGACCACGCCCGACGGGTACGCCGTCCAGTTCCGGTCCGACTCGGGCGCCAGGTCGTCGACGCGCAGTTCCACGACGTCGCCCTCGACGTCCGCCGAGTGCAGGCGCAGGACGCCGTCCTCCCGCCGTGAGACCGCCGCGACCGCGGTGTGCGGCAGCGCGAACGGCATGACGAAGCCGTCGTTGTAGTCGGTGTGCTCGCCGATCAGGTTGACCCGGCCCGGCGCGGCCCACACCCCCTCCGGCTCGGCCCCGTACAGCTCCTTGAACCGCTCGGCGACCGCGGCTGCCGTCTCGACGCTCATCCCCTGACCCTGACCTTCCCTGCTGAACCGGCCGAAGCGGCCGGTGAGTTGACCGGCCGAACAGCCGTGGAACTTACGGCCGTCCATGCCGACCGTAGAACTTACGGCCATCCGTACCGACCGTAGAACTTACGGCCGTCCGTACCGGCCGTACGACTTAACTGTCGCGGCGCTGCGCGAACTCCCACGCGTCCGCGACGATCCCCGCGAGGTCCGCGCGGGACGGGTTCCAGCCGAGCCGCTCGCGGGCGGTGTCGGCGGAGGCGACCAGGACGGCCGGGTCGCCGCCGCGGCGCGGGGCCACGACCTCGGGGATCGGGTGCCCGGTGACCTGGCGGACGGTCTCGATGACCTCGCGGACGGAGAAGCCGTTGCCGTTGCCGAGGTTGCAGATGAGGTGCTCGCCCGGCTGGGCGGCCTTGAGCGCCAGCAGGTGGGCCTCGGCCAGGTCGGCGACGTGGATGTAGTCGCGCACGCAGGTGCCGTCCGGCGTCGGGTAGTCGTCGCCGAAGACGGAGATCGCGTCGCGCCTGCCCTGAGCGACCTGGAGGACCAGCGGGATGAGGTGCGACTCGGGGTCGTGGCGCTCGCCGCAGTCGCCGTAGGCGCCCGCGACGTTGAAGTAGCGGAGAGAGACGGCACCCAGTCCGTGGGCCGCCGCCTCGCCGGTGATCATGTGGTCGACGGCGAGCTTCGAGGCGCCGTACGGGTTGGTCGGCCGGGTCGGCGCCGACTCGACGATCGGCACCTCCTTCGGCTCGCCGTACGTGGCCGCCGTGGAGGAGAAGACGAGCTTGCGCACGCCCGCCTCGCGCATGGCGCCGAGCATTGCCATGGTGCCGCCGACGTTGTTGTCCCAGTACTTCTCGGGCTTCACGACCGACTCGCCGACCTGCGAGAACGCGGCGAAGTGCAGCACCGCGTCGAAGGAGGGGTCCAGCCACTTGGCGGCGTCGCGGATGTCGCCCTCGACGAAGGAAGCCCCGGCCGGTACGCCCTCGCGGAAGCCGGTCGAGAGGTTGTCGAGGACGACGACCTCGTCACCCGCCTCCAGCAGGTGCTGGGCGACCACGCTGCCCACATAGCCGGCGCCACCGGTGACCAGGTACTTCCCACTCATGAACTCGCTACCTCTCGCAGTCGCTCGGCCGCGGCCTCCGGCCGGATGTCGTTGATGAACACGCTCATGCCGGACTCGGAACCCGCGAGGAACTTCAGCTTGCCGGAAGTGCGGCGGATGGTGAAAAGCTCGAGGTGAAGCGCGAAGTCCTCACGGACGACCCCCTCGAACTCCTCCAGTGTGCCGAACGGCGCCTGGTGCCAGGCGGCGATGTACGGGGTGGGAGGCTCGCCCGCGGACTTCTCCCCGGCGTCCCGCCCGTCGAAGATCCGGTCGAAGCGCCTCAAGAGTTCCAGATAAACCTGGGGGAACTCTGTGCGCGCGTCCTCGTCCAGGGCCAGCAGGTCCGGCACCCGGCGCTTCGGGTACAGGTGGACCTCGTACGGCCAGTGCGCGGCGTACGGCACGAACGCCACCCAGTGTTCACTCTCCAGGACGACCCGCTCGTCGGCGAGTTCACGCTCCAGGACGGCGTCGAAGAGGTTCTCCCCACCGGTCGCGTCCTTGTGCGCGGCGAGGGAGCGCAGCATCAGGGCGGTGCGCGGGGTGGTGAAGGGGTAGGCGTAGATCTGCCCGTGCGGATGGCCGAGGGTGACGCCGATCTCGGCGCCGCGGTTCTCGAAGCAGAACACCTGCTCCACGGAGGGCAGCGATGACAGTTCCGAGGTCCGGTCCGTCCACGCGTCGAGGACCAGGCGCGCGTGCTCCTCGGTCAGGTCGGCGAAGGACGCGTTGTGGTCGGAGGTGAAGCAGACGACCTCGCAGCGCCCGGAGTCACCGGCGAGCGAGGGGAAGCGGTTCTCGAAGACGACGACGTCGTACGAGGAGTCCGGGATCTCGCTCAGCCGGTCGCCCTCCGAGGGGCACAGCGGGCACTCGTCGGCCGGCGGATGGTACGTCCGCCCCTGCCGGTGCGAGGCGATGGCGACCGCGTCGCCGAGCAGCGCGTCGCGACGGACCTCGGACGCCGTGACGGTCCGGTCCAGGGGACGGCGGTCGACCGCGTCCCGCACCGTGTCGTCGCGCAGGTCGTAGTAGATGAGCTCACGACCGTCGGCCAGCTGGGTCGAGGTCTTCTTCACGGCGGACTCCATCCGAGTCTCCATCAAACAGAACTAAACATAGAGAAACACAACTCACCACCTTCGTCAACATCACAATCAAACAAAGAGCATCAACGGACGTGTTCAATTGCTGAACGCAGGGGCGTAGGTTCCGCTCTGTATCGGTTCGCGAAACGAAGCGAGTACATATGCAAACCCCCACAATTTCCCCCACCCCCAGCCTCAGCCTCCCCCACGGACCCACCTACCTCGCCGCCGAGCTGCGGCTCCCCACGAACTGGCTCGACTACACGATCCTCGGCATCTACTTCGTCGTCGTGCTGGGCATCGGCTTCGCCGCCCGTCGCTCGGTGAAGACCAGCCTCGACTTCTTCCTCTCGGGCCGCTCGCTGCCCGCCTGGGTCACGGGCCTCGCCTTCATCTCCGCCAACCTGGCCGCCACCGAGATCCTCGGCATGGCCGCCAACAGCGCGCAGTACGGTGCCTACACCGTCCACTGGTACTGGATCGGCGCCATCCCGGCCATGGTCTTCCTGGGCCTGGTGATGATGCCCTTCTACTACGGCAGCAAGGTCCGCTCGGTCCCGGAGTTCCTGCTGCTGCGCTTCGACAAGTGGGCGCACCTGCTCAGCTCGGTCCTGTTCGCCTTCGCCGCGATCCTCATCGCCGGGGTGAACCTCTACGCCCTGGCGATCGTGGTCGAGGCCCTGCTGGGCTGGCCGCAGTGGGTGGCCATCGTCGTCGCCGGCTTCTTCGTCCTCGCCTACATCACCCTCGGCGGCCTGTCCTCCGCGATCTACAACGAGGTCCTGCAGTTCTTCGTGATCCTCGCCGCGCTGATCCCGATCACCGTGCTGGCGCTGAAGAAGGTGGGCGGCTGGGACGGCCTGACGGACTCCCTGACCAAGACCCACGGCGACGACTTCGTCACCGCCTGGGGCGGCACCGGCATCGGCGAGGCGAACCCGCTGGGCGCGAACTGGCTGACGATCGTGCTCGGCCTCGGCTTCGTGCTCTCCTTCGGCTACTGGACGACGAACTTCGCGGAGGTCCAGCGCGCGCTCTCCGCGAAGAACCTCTCGGCGGCCCAGCGCACCCCGCTGATCGCGGCCTTCCCGAAGATCTTCATCGTGTTCCTGGTGATGATCCCGGGCCTGGCGGCGGCGGTACTGGTACCGAAGATCGGCACCTCCGGCTCGGACCTGCAATACAACGACGCGATCCCCTACCTGATGGAACAGCTCCTGCCGAACGGCGTCCTCGGCATCGCCGTAACCGGTCTGCTGGCGGCCTTCATGGCGGGCATGGCGGCGAACGTGTCGTCCTTCAACACGGTGTTCACCACGGACATCTGGGCGAAGTACGTGGTGACGGACCGCGAGGACTCCTACTACGTCCGCTTCGGCCGCCTGATCACGGCGATCGGGGTGCTGGCGTCGATCGGCACGGCGTTCCTGGCGTCGTCGTTCTCGAACATCATGAGCTACCTGCAGACGCTGTTCTCCTTCTTCAACGTGCCGATGTTCGTGGTCTTCATCGTCGGTATGTTCTGGAAGCGGGCGTCGATGAAGTCGGGCTTCTGGGGCCTGCTGGCCGGCACGACGGCGGCGATGATCAACTACTTCGTCCTCTACAAGCAGGACGTCATCTCGATCCCCTCCGACCAGGGCGCGAACTTCGTGTCGGCGATCGCGGGCTTCGTGGCCGGCGCGGTCGTGATGGTCGCCGTCTCCCTCTTCACGGCGCCCAAGCCGACGGAGGAACTCCAGGGCCTGGTCTACGGCACCCGTTCCCCCGGCATGGCCGAGCCGCCGGCGCCGGGCGACGAGGCCTGGTACCGGAAGCCGGCGCTGCTGGGGTGGGGTGCGGTGGTGCTGGCGGCCGCCTGCTACATCCCGTTCTCCTTCTGACGACCGGAGGTTGAGAGACCATGAGCGAGCATCCCGAACGCCCCGAGCACCCCGACGCCTCCGAGCGTCACGGACACGGCGGGTACTCCGAGAGGGACGTCCTGCGCGAAGTCACCGAACTGGAGGGGAAGTCCGCGACAGCGGCCCGTCTCTTCGACATCCGGCGCATCATCGGCGGCCTCTTCGTGCTCTACGGCGTCATCGTCACGATCACCGGCCTCACCGATGACGACGCCGCGATCGACAAGGCCGAGGGCGTCAACATCAACCTCTGGACCGGCCTGGGCATGCTGCTCCTCGGCCTGTTCTTCCTGGCATGGCTGAAGCTGCGGCCCATGGCTCCGCCGCCGCCGGATGTTGTAGCGGGGGGCGAGTCGAAGGAGTGACGTCGGTGGGGGGAGCCGGGTGTCCCTCGCCCCCGCCGCCCCTACCCGTCCCGTCCTCCAGGGGCTGCCGCCCCTTCGACCCCGCCCCTGGGGGCTGCCGCCCCCAGACCCCCGCTTCGGCCCTGAACGGGCCTCGTCCTCAAACGCCGGACGGGCTGAAATGCCTGGACCGACGTCCAGAAGCGCAGCCCCCAGCGGGTGGGTGGGGGATCGGGATGGTGCGGCCTCCTCCTCGGACGCCGGACGGGCCCGGCACGGCGCCGACCCCCAACGCACCCACGGGCGCTACGCGCGCCCCCACCCGCCCCCGCACAGGCGCCGCAGGCACCACACCGGCACCCGAGATCACGCCTCCGGCTGCGGCAGCGGTCCCGCCCGGTCCAGCAACCCCGTGCGAGCCGCCAGTGCCGCCGCCTCCAGGCGGGAGCCGACGCCCAGTTTCATCAGGACGCGTTGGACGTGGGTGCGGGCCGTGGACGGGGCGATGCCCATGCCCGCTGCGATCAGGCGGGTGTCCTCGCCGTCGGCCACGCGGACCAGGACCTCGACCTCCCGGGGTGTGAGCATCTGGAGCAGGCGCTGGCCTTCGTCGTCCGGCTGGGCGGCCGGGTTGAGCAACTCGCTGAACGCGCCCTGGAGAAGCTGCGGCGCCACCGCCGCCTCCCCCGACCGGGCCTTCATGATCGCCCGCTCGACTCCCTCGATGCGCTCGTCATGCCGTACATAACCCGAGGCGCCCGCCGCGAACGCCGCCGCTATCCCGCGCGGGCTCGGCACCGGGCCCAGCACGAGGACCGCCACCTGTGGCCGCTCCCGCTTGATCCTCACCACCGGGTCGAACATGCCGGGCTCCGCCGGTGTCGCCGTACCCAGCAGGCACACCTCGGGCGCCCGCGCGATCACCAGCTCCGCCGCCCCCGCGGCCGGAGCCGCCGCGGCCAGCACCCGGTGCCCCCGCAGCTTCAGTGCCGAGGCCAGCGCCTCGGCGAGCAATCGGTGGTCGTCGACCACCATGAGCCGCACTCCCATCGAGCAACCCCCCAGTCCCCCCAATGGATCCCCATCAACACCCAGAACCAGCTGCGCCGGCCCGGATGCCCCACTATGGATGCCCACTGGTCCGCGCGGACAGAAGCCCCCTCCCGGCTCCCCCGCCCTTCATGCCCCCGGAAGCTACACGCTTGTTCGACGTTGCGCTCCCCCTACCGGTGAGAAGTGCCCCGGATCGACGGAATTTCTGGCTTTCCCGGCATTCGAGGGTGATGAGCGGTACGCGCACGGCCCCGCCCCTGAACAGGGACGGGGCCGTCGGCACACCCGATACCGATCGTTCGCCGACCGGTCGCGTTCGTCAGCCGGTCGTACCGAACGCGATCACATGGGACTTGCTCGTGTCCGAAGTCGTCAACTCACTCGCGTACATGGCGGCCATGTACAGATGCCCCTGCGCGTAGACGATCTCGGCGTAGTCCGGAGACATCCGGGTCTCCACGTCCCGCACCGCCTTCGTGGCCGGGTTCTCCAGCAGCTTCGTCTCCTTGAAGCTGCCGCCGTCGATGCTGACGATCTGGCCGCCCTTGTCGTACGGCGGACGCTTGTACGCGATCACATTGCCGCCGTCCATGCGCAGCGGCGTGATCGCGTACCCGTCGCCCGCGTCCGCGCGCTGCCCGGTCTGCTTGCCGGTGGCCAGGTCGAACGCGACGATCTCGTTGGTCCGGCCGCGCGCACCGCCGCTGGCGTGCTCCTCGGTCTGCACATAGAGCCGGTCGTTGCCCACCACGACGCCCGTGCAGGACTCGATCTTGGTGACGCCGGAGCAGCGGGCGTTGTACTGACCGCCCGGCAGGGAGATACGGATGCGCAGCTTGCCGGTCTTGCTGTCGATGGAGAAGGCGTCCGTGATGCCGATGGCGTCCTGGGACTCGCCGAGTTCAGCGGCCACGACAAGGGGTTCGGTGGAGATCACACTGGCGTACTCGACGCCCTCGGTCATCTTGTACTCGGAGATCACCTTCCCGGACTTCGGGTCGATGGTCTGGATGTTCAGCTGGGGCTTGTCGTAGGAGCCGCACTTGCGGACCGCGACCAGCTTGGGGCCGCCGGCGTAACCGAGGTCGTAGCAGCTGTCGTTGGCCTTCGGGATCCACAGCGGCTTGCCGGTGCGGAGGTCGAACGCGGCGCCGCCGCTGGTGCCGCCGGCGGCGACCGTGCCGCCGCTGACGGTGATGTTGTCGTACCGGATCGGGGCGCCCTCGACCTCGGCGGTCTTGGTCCACAGCTTTTTACCGGCGTCGAGGTCGAGCGCCGCGACCTGGGTGCAGCCGTTCGAGGGCTTCGCCTTGGTCGGCATCGCGGGCTCGAAGGCGATGGCCGTCAGGTTGTCCTCGGTGAGGTGCTTTGCGGCCTGGCAGACCGGACCCGGCAGCGGGATCGTCCACAGCTTGGTGCCCTTGTCGGGGTCGTAGCCGACGATCTCGGCGACGCCGCTCTTGACGTAGGCCTTGTCGGTCAGCCACGAGCCGGACACGACGACGCTGGTCTTGTCGTCGACGTCGGGCGGCGGGACCCGGAAGAGGACCTGGGAGCCGGGGTTGGCGGGCACCTTCTCCGTGCCGTCGGGGAAGTCGCCGCCGCCGGCGCCGTCGTCCCCGCCACCGGTGCCGCCGCTGGAGCTGGCGGTGTCGTCCTTGCCGCCCTCGTCACCGGACTTGGCGTACCACACGCCGCCGCCGATGATCAGCGCGATCACCACGACGGCCGCCGCCACGACGACGGCCACCTGCGCGTTGAACTTCGAGCCGCCGCCCGGCACCGCGGGCTGGGGGTACTGCGGCGTGACCGGCTGCTGATAGCCGTAGCCGGGCTGCTGCCCGTACTGGTTCTGCTGCTGCCCGCCGTACGGGTTCGGCGGCTGTCCGTACGGATTCTGCGGCTGGCCGTATGCGGGGGGCTGCTGGCCGGGGTAGCCGTACCCGGGCGGCGGGGTCTGCGGGGTTCCCTGGGGTGCCTGCGGCGCCTGGGGGTAGCCGTACGCGGGCTGCGGCGGCTGCTGCGGTGCGGCGGCCGGTGGCGTGGGCGGGCCCTGGGGTGCCGGAGGTGTCTGAGGTGCCTGGCCGGGCGGCTGCGGAGGCTGCTGCGGTGGCTGCGGCGCGCCGAACCCTCCCCCCGGCGGGGGCTGGTGGGGCGGAGGAGGCGGCTGGGTCATGGCGTGGGTACCTCAGGGGAGGGGGACGACGAGGGATGCGGCGGGGACGGCGGGGAAGGGGAGAGCGGGCGCACGCCCTACTTGCCGTAGGCGAGTTACTTGCCGTAGGCGAGGATCAGCTTCTCCTTGGATTCGTCGTTGCCGCTCAGCCGGGTGCTGGAGAGGTAGAAGCGCCCGCCGACCCAGTCGAACGCCTTCGAGAAGAAGCCGTTCTCGACACTCGCGGCGCTCGCGGGGTTCTGCAGCAGCTTCGCCGGCTGGTGGCTGCTGCCGGTGACCGGGATGGCCACGACCTGGCCGCCGGCGTCGTACGACGGATCGACGTAAGCGATGAGCTTGCCGTCCTCGACCTTGATCGGCAGCATCGACTCGTCCGCCGGGGACTTGACGCGCCACTTCTCCTTGCCGTTGGCGAGGTTGATCGCGATGATCTCGTTGGGGCCGGTGGTCGCCTTGGTCGGCATGTAGAGCGTGTCGGCGTCGGCGGCCACACCGCTGCAGCCCTGTAGGTCACGCTGGAGGATGGCCCAGCCGCACTGGGCGCCGATCTCCAGGGCGACACCGACCTGCGAGCGGCGCTTGCCGTCGGAGGCGAACGTGGAGATGTTCCACTGCTTCTTGTCCTCGTTGGTGCTGTAGATGACCAGCGGGTCGAGGGAGAAGACGCGGGCGACCTTCCAGCCCTTGTCGAACTGCCAGGTCCACTTGGCCTTGCCGGTCGCCGGGTCGAGCTCCTGCACCTCGTCGTGCTCGTTGGTGCCGGTGGCGTCGCAGCCCGCCACGGCGATCAGCTTCTCGCCGCCCGCGAACGCGTCCGGGAAGCACTTGTCCCCGAACCTCGTCTTGTCCCACAGCTTTTCGCCGCTGTCGATGTCGTACGCCGTGCCGGACTGCGAGCGGCCCACCATCAGCGTCTTGCCGGTGATGGACAGTTCGACGTCGAGCGTGCTGTCGAACAGCTGGCCGTTGGCGACGCTGGCCTTCCAGCCCTGGGCGCCGGTGTTGAGGTCGATCTGCTGGAGCTGGTTGCACTTGGCGCGGTCGCTGCTGCCGCTCATGTACGCCACGACGATCTTGTCGTCGGCCGACTTCTGCGGGGTGACCGCGCAGATCTTCTGCGGGAAGGTGATCGGGTCCCAAGTGGCCGCGCCGTCACCGACGTTGTAGGCGAAGAGCTGCTTGTACGCCGCCTTCACCGCCGCCTTGTCAGTGATCCACATGCCGAGGGCGTCGGCGCCGGAAGCGGGCGCGTCCGGCGCCTGCTGGTACCAGAGCACCTTCGCCTCACCGGCCTGGCGGCCCCCGTTGAGGTTCTCCGGGTCGGCACCGCCACCGCCGCTGCCGTTGCCGGAGTCGTCGGTCGGGGACTCGGATCCCTTCGGGTCGCCGCTCGGCTGGGCGACCGGATTCTTCGGGTCGTCGTCGCCGCCGCGGGTCACCGCCAACACGGTGCCGCCGATGACGAGCAGCGCCGCGACCGCGGCACCGATGACGAGGGCGGGCTTGCCCTTGAAGGGGTTGCGCGAGCCGGGCGGCGGAGTGCCGGGGGCGCCCGGGTACTGCGGCTGGGGCGGGTAGGCGTAACCCGGGGCGGGCTGCTGGGGGTAGCCGTACGGGCCCGGCTGCTGCTGCGGCTGACCGTACGGGCCCGGCTGGCCGTAGGGGCCCGGCTGCCCGGGCTGGGCCGGGGGTTGTTGCTGCGGGTAGCCGTAGCCGGGCTGCGGGGCGCCGGGCGGCGGGCCCTGCGGGGGCGGCGGCGTCTGGGGCGGGCCCTGCGGCGGGGGCGGAGCCTGCGGAGGCTGGGGTGCGCCGAAGCCGCCCTGGCGTGGGTCCTGTGGTGCACCGAAACCGCCCTGCGGCGGCTGGTTGGGCGGCTGGCTCATGCGCGGTTCCCCCTTGTGACCGGTGTGGTGCCACGTGCATTGCCGTCGCGTTTCCGCCACACCAGGCGTTTCTCAGACTGTTCTCAGACGGCTCTTTCTATCACCCGCCACCGACAACGCACCGGCCCGTCTCCACCCCTGTACCCAAGGGAGAACCGGCCCGTGATACCCCCGTTATGCACCTGCACGCCCCCTTCACACAGCACGCGGAGGCGCCTTGAAGGGGCGCCGGGAAGCGCCCCTAAAGGGGCGCGGGGAACTGCGCGACCAGCCCCCACGCCGCCGCAGCTGCACGACGACACATCGCGGCACCCTCAGCGGAGCGCTACGCGTCCTCGGCGAGTTCCAGCCAGCGCAGCTCCAGTTCGTCCCGCTGACCCGCCAAGTCACGCAGTTCGGCGTCGAGTTCGGCGACCTTCGCGAAGTCGGTGGCGTTCTCGGCGATCTGGGCGTGCAGCTTGGTCTCCCGCTCGGAGAGCTTGTCGAGCTGCCGCTCGATCTTCTGCAACTCCTTCTTGGCGGCGCGCAGATCGGCGGCGCTCCGCTCCGGTACGGCCTTCTCGGCAGCCGGAGTGGAAGCCGCGACGGCGACCTGCGCCTCCATGCGGTGGCGGCGCTCCAGGTACTCGTCGATGCCGCGCGGCAGCATCCGCAGGGTGGCGTCGCCGAGCAGGGCGAACACCCGGTCCGTGGTGCGCTCGACGAAGAACCGGTCGTGGGAGATGACGATCATCGAGCCGGGCCAGCCGTCGAGGACGTCCTCCAGCTGGGTCAGGGTCTCGATGTCGAGGTCGTTGGTGGGCTCGTCGAGGAACAGGACGTTGGGCTCGTCCATGAGGAGGCGCAGCAGCTGCAGGCGGCGGCGCTCACCACCCGAGAGGTCACCGACCGGCGTCCACTGCTTCTCCTTGTTGAAGCCGAACGTCTCGCACAGCTGCCCGGCGGTCATCTCGCGCCCCTTGCCGAGGTCCACGCGCTCGCGCACCCGCTGAACGGCTTCCAGCACACGCAGGTTGGGGTCCAGCTCGCCGACTTCCTGGGACAGATAGGCGAGCTTGACGGTCTTTCCGACGGCGACCCGTCCGCCGGCCGGCTGCGTCTCGCCCTCCGTCCGCGCCGCCTCGGCCATGGCGCGCAACAGCGACGTCTTCCCGGCCCCGTTGACACCGACGAGGCCGATGCGGTCGCCGGGACCGAGCTGCCACGTCACATGCTTGAGCAGCACCTTGGGGCCGGCCTGGACGGTCACGTCCTCCAGGTCGAAGACGGTCTTCCCGAGCCGGGACGAGGCGAACTTCATCAGCTCGCTGCTGTCCCGGGGCGGCGGCACGTCCTTGATGAGCTCGTTGGCGGCCTCGACCCTGAAGCGCGGCTTGGAGGTACGCGCGGGGGCGCCGCGGCGCAGCCAGGCCAGCTCCTTGCGGACGAGGTTCTGCCGCTTGACCTCCTCGGTGGCGGCGATGCGCTCGCGCTCGGCGCGGGCGAAGACGTAGTCGGAGTAGCCGCCCTCGTACTCGTAGACCGAGCCGCGCTGTACGTCCCACATGCGTGTGCAGACCCGGTCGAGGAACCACCGGTCGTGCGTGACGCACACCAGACCCGAGCGCCGCTCGCGCAGGTGCTGGGCGAGCCAGGCGATGCCCTCGACGTCGAGGTGGTTGGTGGGCTCGTCGAGGACGATCAGGTCCTGCTCGTCGATGAGCAGCTTGGCGAGCGCGATCCGACGCCGCTCGCCACCGGAGAGGGGGCCGATGACGGTGTCGAGCCCCTGCGGGAAGCCGGGCAGGTCGAGGCCGCCGAAAAGCCCGGTGAGTACGTCCCTGACCTTGGCGTTCCCGGCCCATTCGTGGTCGGCCATGTCCCGGATGACCTCGTGCCGGACGGTCGCCTCGGGGTCGAGCGAGTCGTGCTGGGTGAGCACGCCGAGCCGCAGCCCGCCGGAGTGCGTGACGCGGCCGGTGTCGGCCTCCTCCAGCTTGGCCAGCATGCGGATGAGGGTCGTCTTGCCGTCGCCGTTGCGCCCGACGACACCGATGCGGTCCCCCTCGGAGACGCCGAGCGACACACCGTCGAGCAGGGCACGGGTGCCGTACACCTTGCTGACGTTCTCGACATTGACCAGATTGACGGCCATTTTTCTCCTGCCCAGGGGGCTGTATCGACATGCGGCTTCGCCGCGTGGGTCAGCCTCCCAGCGTAGTCGCGCGCACCGACAGCTCCTCGCCCCGCTTCTCGCCCTCCCCCTTACCCGGACGTAGGGAGAAGGGGTCCTACCCCCATCTCGTTCGTGCAGCAGCCCCTCGCACCTACCCGGACAGCGCGGGCAGCGGACGGTCCAGGCCCCAGGTCGGGCCGGACTGCAGCGCGACAGGGGATACATCAACAGCTGGAAGCTGACCTTCTGACCGAGGGTCCGCGCACCTTCCGCAACAGCAGTGCGCCCCGGGGACGCCGATCCCCGGGGCGCGTCACTGTGGCCGATGTCAGCGGCGGGCCGCTGCCTCGCGGACCTCGGCGAGGAGGTTGTACATGATGTTGCCCGGGCACTCGGTGGCGAAGTAGTCGCGGTGACCGCCGACCACGTGCGTGTCCTTCTTCGTGCCGTTGACCGGGTTGACGTACGTCACCTGGGCCTGCGGGTCCAGGCCCTTGAACCGGGAGATCACCTTGATCAGCCGGATCAGGGAGGCCTTGGCCGCCTCCGTCGGGCCCTGCTCCTGGAGGGTGCCGATCAGGGCGATGCCGAGGGCGCCGGAGTTGTAGCCCACGGAGTGGAAGCCGGTGACGAGGTCGCCGTCCGGGTTGAAGGCCGGGATGCCGTCGTCGCCGGAGTAACGGCCCTCGTAGACCGTGCCCGCCTCGTCGATGAGGAAGTGGTAGCCGATGTCGCCCCAGTCGTTGGTGATCGCGTGGTACTCGTAGATCGCGCGCACCGTCGCGGCCGGGTCGGGATCGTCGTTCGGCGTCGCGGTGTGGTGGACCGTGATGATCTGCAGCGGGTAGTACGTCTCCGGCGTGTTGACCGAGCCGTCCGCCTTGAACCGCTTGGACTCGTCGGCGCCCCACGCCGGGCGCGAGAGGTAGCCGACGCCACGCACGCGCGTGGGCTCGCTCGGCACCTTGAAGGTGCGGTCGGGGCCGTCGGTGGTGTCGATCGCCAGCGAGTGGACGCCGTCGATGCCGCTCGGGGCCTTCACTTCGTACGCCGTGGCGTCGGCGGCGGCGACCAGGGCGGTACCGCCGTCCTCGACGGTGGCGCAGCCGCTCGCGAGGGTCTGCCAGTCGCCGTCCGCGAGCCGGATGGCGGCGCCCTGCTTCGCGCCGGACCAGCGCACACCGACGTAGGAGGCGGCGAAGGCGGTGGTGGCCTCGCCGGTGCCGGTGGCGGCCTCGGTCCGGGTGGCGGGGAACTTCTCCGGCGTCGTACCGGAATCGCCGGAGCCGGACGGGGAGTTGTCCGTCTCGCCGGAGTCGGTGGACGCGAACACCACCGGTGTCAGTGCGGCACCGGCGGCCACGGCTCCGGCGGCGCCGATCACGCCACGCCGGGAGAGCGAGCGCTTTCTACGGTGGGACGAGGGGGTGGGGGTGGGGGATTCGGACACGGAAGTACGCCTTCCAGAAGTGCATGTGACGGGCGTCGAGCAGGGGGAGGCCCGACGCTTGAAACGTCAACCGACCCTAATCGCCCCAGCTGTCCCACGAGTACTCCGATCGCAGTACATCCGTGTGAAGATCGGGCAAAGAAGACCTACTTGTGAGTACGGCGTCACGCTCCGGGTTCGTCCGCACGCCGGTGCGCGATCAGCGCCGCCGCCGGGGCCAAGCCCCGCCCCTGGACCGCTGGTTCGCCCACCGGCATGTCGTCGCGCAGCAGGTTCTCGGGGACGAGGACCGCCGCCGTGACGCCGCCGTTGGGCGACGCGCGCAGCTCGACGCGCAGCCCCTGCCGCTCGCGCAGCCGGTTCACCACGAACAGGCCGATCTGCTTGGCGTCGAGGAGGTCGACCTTCTCGGACTGGATCTTGCGGTTGGCGTCGGCGAGTGCGTCCTCGTTCATGCCGAAGCCGCTGTCCTCGACCTCGATGAGGAGCCCTTCGCGCATCCGGGCGGCGCGCAGCTGCACCTTGGTGCTCGGCGGGGAGAACGCCGTGGCGTTCTCGACCAGTTCGGCGAGGAGATGAATGACGTCGGCGACCGAGCCGCCCACCAGCGACACCCTCGGCACCGCCCAGATCTGCACGCGCTGCGTGTTCTCGATCTCGGCGACGGCCGCGCGCAGCACGTCCGCCAGCGGAATCGGGTCCCGCCAGCCACGTCCCGGCGCGATGCCGGACAGGATCAGCAGGCTCTCGGAGTGGCGGCGCATCCGGGTCGCGAGGTAGTCGACGCGGAACAGGTCCTGCAGCTCCGCCTGATCCTGCTGCCGCCGCTCCATCCCCTCCAGCAGGTCCAGTTGACGGTGCAGCAGCACCTGGCTGCGGCGCGCCAGGCTGACGTACACCCCGGAGATCCCGCTGAGCAGCTCGGCCCGCTCGCTCGCCGCCTTCAGCGCCGCCCGCTGCACCGCGGTGAGCGCGGTGCCGACCTGGGCCAGCTCGTCGCCGACCAGCCGCCGCATGGGTGCCTCGGCGTCGATGTCGACGCCCTGTCCGGCGTGCAGCTTGCGCATGGCCTGGGGCAAGCGTCGGCCGGCCACTTCCAGGGCGTCGTTGCGCAGGTCGAGGAGCTCGACGATGAGGCCGCGGCCGACGAGCACGGAGACCAGCAGCGACAGCAGCACACCCACCAGGCCGAGCACCACCGCCATGCCCGAGGCGCCGAGGGTGTCCCAGCCGAACGGGTCGGCCTGCGCGGCGGCCCCGGTTCCGGCCGCCGTCTCGGCCTCGGTCAGCTCCGTCAGCACGCCGGAGACCGCCGTGTCCCAGCCCGCGAGCGAAGTGGCCGTCACGGCCGCCGCCCCGGCACCGGCGTCCCGCACCCGGTTCTCGACGGCCCGCACGCGCGCGTACCCGTCGCCGTCCAGGACCTCCTCGTACGCCACCCGGTGTGCCGCCTTCAGGTCGGCGACCGCGGGCTCCAGCAGTTCGCGCTGCGTGGCGACGGCGCCCACGAACAGCCCGTACTGCCCCTGGCTCAGCGTCCCGCGCGCGTCGGCGGCGCCCAGCAGCGCCTGCTCCCGCGCCAGCGCCTCCCGCGCGCGGGCGAGTTCGAGCACCACGCGCGCCTCGGACGCGGCGTCGGTGCCCTGGTCGCCGGTGAGGGCGCCGGTGACGGCGAAGGCGTGCTCGATGATCGCCGAGTACGCGGTGTACGCGGCCGAGGGCGCCCCCGCCTTCTTCGCGGTCGCCTCGGCGCGCGGCTTCGCCAGCCTTCCGGCGTCGGCCTCCAGTTGTTCGATGCGCCCGGGCAGGCTCGCGTCGAGGAGTGCGGCGTCGGAGCTGGAGGCGTTGATGCCGTTCAGCAGGGCGGTGGCGGCCTTGTCCGTGGCCTGGCGGGCCTTGGCGAAGGCTTCCGGGGCGGCCGCGTACCGCATCGCGGCGGTGCGCTCGGCCTGCAGCACGGTGACGAAGTCGCCGACCGGGGTGAGCAGTTCGGCGTTGACGTCCTTGGCGCGCTCGGTGTCGCCGATGCTGGACGCGGTCGTCACGGCGGCGAAGCCCCACAGCGCCATGAGGGACACGATGGGCAGCATCAGCAGGGAGACGATCTTCGCCCGCACCGATCTGGGGCGCAGCCGGGCGGAGGTACGGCGGGGGACGCGCATGAGGGACCTCGTTCGACCTGGGTCAGGGGAGAAGCTCAGGGAGCAGGGGGAGCCGTCAGGCCGTGGTGAGCTCGACCTCGCGCAGCAGCTGCGCCGCGGCCGCCGACTCGTGGCGCTTGCCGGTCGGGGACAGGGCGACGTACGCGGCGGCGAGGAAGAGGAACGAGCCGAGCAGCACGGCCAGCGGGAAGATGAACTCCGTGGCGGTGGCGCCGGGCAGGGCCGCGCTGCTGGGCGCCAGCGAGATGTTCACGGCGTACATCGCGGTGTAGTGCATGCTGCTGACGGCGAGCCCCATGACGAGCGCGGCGGCGGTCGCCAGCACCGGGCCGCGCACGATGAGCGTGAGCGTCAGCGCGGCGGTAGCGGCGACGACGGCGATCGCGACCGAGGCGATGACGAGCATCGGGTCGTAGTCGACGTCGCCGTGGAGGTTGAGCGCGGCCATGCCGGTGTAGTGCATGGCGGCGACACCGAGCCCGGTGCCGAGGCCGCCGAGGACGACCGACATCACGCGTGAGCGGCCGTATCCGGCGGTGAAGACGCCGGCCGCGACCACGGCGACGGCCATCAGCAGGCTCAGCACGGTGATCGGGACGTCGAAGCGGATCGGGGTGCCGTCGACGCTGAAGCCCATCATCGCGATGAAGTGCATGGTCCAGATGCCGGAGCCGATGGCGAGGGAGGCGAGCAGCAGCCAGTTCCGCTTGGAGGCGCCGTCCGCTTCAAGTGCCCTGACGGTGCAGCGCAGTCCGAGCGCCGAGCCGACGCAGGCCATCGCGTAGGACAGGACGGGGGTGACCCATCCCGCGCTGAAGTGATCCATGTGCCCCATGGGAGCTCCTCAGGAGTACCACCGGTAACAGAGGACCGGGGATGGCTGATCATGCCAGCCGTTTCCATGACGCACAGTGGCGCGAAAGGGACCATGAACATGATTGTCTAACAATCAACTACCGTGAACTAGCTAACACTTGACCCACATATCTATGCAGATCAAGGGGCCACATTGACCCATGTGGAGATGTTGTGGCGGTTTTATGCAGACAGTACGGTGGCGCCCGGCGCAGGCCCGGACGCCGTACGCACCGCCCGACAGGTCCCCGACGACCGTAGAGTTTCGGCCACCTTGACCGCCGACTCGGGGTCGCGGGCGAGGAACGCCGTCGTCGGACCCGACCCGGAGACCAGCGCCGTGAGCGCGCCCGCGGCGCGGCCGGCGGCGAGGGTGTCGGCGAGCTCCGGGAAGAGGGAGAGGGCGGCGGGCTGCAGGTCGTTGGAGACGGCGGCGGCGAGCGCGTCGGGGTCGCCCTTCGCGAGGGCGTCGAGCAGCGGCTCGGAGGCGACGGGCTCGGGGATGTGAGTGCCCTCGCCGAGCCGGTCGAACTCACGGAAGACGGCGGGCGTCGACAGCCCGCGCTCCGCCATCGCGAACACCCAGTGGAAATCGCCGCCCACGTCGAGCGCGCGGAGCTTCTCGCCCCGCCCGGTGCCGAGGGCCGCCCCGCCGACCAGGCTGAACGGCACGTCGCTGCCCAACTCGGCGCAGATGTCGAGGAGTTCCTCGCGGGAGGCGTTCGTACCCCACAGCGCGTCGCAGGCGAGGAGCGCGCCCGCGCCATCCGCACTGCCGCCCGCCATGCCACCGGCGACCGGGATGTCCTTGGCGATGTGGAGGTGTACGGCCGGGTCGATCCCATGGCGCTCGGCGAGCACGATCGCCGCCCGCGCCGCCAGGTTCGTACGGTCGAGCGGGACCTGGTCGGCGTCCGGCCCCTCGCAGGTCACGCGCAGTTCCTCGGCCGGGGTCACGGTGACCTCGTCGTACAGGCCGACGGCGAGGAAGACATTGGCCAGGTCATGGAACCCGTCGGGACGGGCGGCGCCCACCGCGAGCTGGACGTTGACCTTGGCGGGGACGCGGACGGCGACGCTCGCGCTCACTTACTCGGACTCCTTGTGCTGGGCGCCGGACGCCTCCGGCCGGACGCCGGCTTCCTTGTGCTCGGCGATCCGCACGAACTCCTCGACGGTCAGCGCCTCTCCACGTGCCTGCGGCGAGACCCCGGCCGCGACGAGCGCCGCCTCGGCGGCCGCCGCCGAACCCGCCCACCCGGCGAGCGCGGCCCGCAGCGTCTTGCGGCGCTGGGCGAACGCGGCGTCGATGACGGCGAAGACCTCGCGCCGGGAGGCGGTGGTCTTGAGCGGCTCGGCGCGCCGGGTCAGCGCCACCAGCCCGCTGTCGACGTTCGGCGCGGGCCAGAAGACATTGCGCCCGATGGCACCGGCCCGCTTGACCTCGGCGTACCAGTTGGCCTTCACGGACGGCACGCCGTACACCTTGGAGCCGGGCGCGGCGGCCAGCCGGTCGGCGACCTCGGACTGCACCATGACGAGGGTGCGTTCGATGCTCGGGAAAGTCTCGAGCATGTGCAGGAGGACGGGGACGGCCACGTTGTAGGGGAGGTTCGCGACCAGGGCGGTGGGCGGCGGGCCGGGGAGCTCGGCGACGTGCATCGCGTCGGAGTGCACCAGCGCGAAACGGTCGGCGCGCTCCGGCATGCGGGCCGCGATGGTCGCGGGGAGCGCGGCGGCCAGTACGTCGTCGATCTCGACGGCGGTGACGCGGTCGGCCACCTCCAGCAGGGCGAGGGTGAGGGAGCCGAGCCCCGGGCCCACCTCGACCACCACGTCGTCGGGGCGGACCTCCGCGGTGCGGACGATACGGCGGACCGTGTTCGCGTCGATCACGAAGTTCTGGCCGCGCTGCTTGGTGGGACGCACACCGAGGGCGGCCGCCAGCTCACGGATGTCGGCGGGGCCCAGCAGGGCGTCAGGGGTGGGGCTGCTCACCCGACAAGGGTACGGGGCACCGCCGGGCACGATCGCACCAGCGCAGCGGGCTCCGCAGCCGACGGATCCCCGGGCAACCGCGCGCGGACGGTCACCCGTGCAACCGCCCCCCACAGTGCGGCCAAGGACTAGCCCCCTGCCGCACATACAGCTTCTTCGCCCGCTGTGTCTGTTCCTCCGCCGGTGCGTCCTGCGGGCGCCCCTCGCCCCCGAGGCTCCGCCAGGTCTGGGTGTCGAACTGGTACAGCCCGCCGTACGTCCCCGACGAATCCACCGCATCCGCGCGCCCCCCGGACTCGCACGCCGCCAGCCCCTGCCAGTTCAGATCACCCGCACTGCGCACGGACGTCGGCAACGGCTTCGTCCCCACCTTCACCACCTGTGTCCGCGGCTCCCGCACCACCTCGGACCTGATCCGCCGCGGCTTCTGCCGGACCCCGTTGACGGTGCGCAGCGAGTACGTGATCCGCCGCAGCCCCGGCTGCCCCGCCCGCTCGACGACCTCCGTGCCCTTGAACACCGAGGCGTCCTCGATCCGCTCCACGGCGAACGGGATCGCCTCGTCGCGGATCTCCTTGCGGCCGGTGATCCTCAGGACCGTGACCGTCTGACCGTCGCGCGGAAAGCTCTCGTGCGGGACGGACGTGGTGTCCTGCCCGCGCAGGGTGATGCCGGCCTGCTCGACGACCTCGCCCACGGTCGCCGCGTTCGTACGGATCGTGCGCGCCCGGCCGTCCGCCATGACCGTCACCGCGCGCTCGGTGCGCACATCCAGCGCGAGCCCTTCGCGCCCGATCCGCCGGGAGCGCGACGTCGACAGATACGCCCCCTCCGCACGCACCCCCAGCTGCTCGAGCGCCGCCTCGACCGTGCGCGCGGTCGTCCACACCTCGCGCCGCTGACCGTCGAGCGTGAGCCGCACGGGGCGCCCGTAGTGCACCTCGACCTCGTCACCGTTGGAGAGCGCCGCGTCGGGAGCGGGCGCCACCACGTCGTGCGCCCCCACCGCCACGCCCTGCTCGGCCAGCAGTTCGGTGACGTCGTCCGCGAAGGTGTGCATCTTGCTCGGCTCGCCGTCGACGGTCAGCTCGATCGCCTTGTCCTTGGCGACGAAGGCGGTCGTCCCGCCCGCGAGGAACGCGACGACCAGCGCCTGCGGCACGAGCCGCCGCATGGGCCCGTCCACCACCCGCTCCGCGCCCCGCGCCCGGTGCCGACGCGCCGCCCGCCGACCACGCCGGGGGCGCACCACGGGCGCGGGCGCCTCCTCGGGCAGCTCGTACGCGGGCCGGTACGTGTCCTCGTATTCGCTGTAATCGCCGTAGTCCCCGTAATGCCCACGGTCCCCGTGGTCCCCGTGGTCCCCGTGGCCGCCGTAGTCCCCCTGGTCGCCGTAGCCCGCGTACACCCCGTACACAGGTCCATAGGTGTCCGTACGCATCCCGTACGCCCCCTGCACCCCGTACCCCAGCGTCTGAGCGCTGTAGGGGTCGAAGCCGCCGTACGCCAGGGGCTCGTGGGCGGGGCTCGGGCCATAGGTCTCGAACTGCACGTTGCTCACGACGACACGCTCCAGCGGAGGGGTCCGGATCGGGCCCACAGAACCTAGCGGAGGGGTGGTTACTCTCCAAAGCCGCCGACTACGCAGCGTAACCAGAGATCCGAGGTGAACCCGCGCGAGCGTTATCCGTCGGTTATCGGTCAGTAGCCGAAGGCATGTGCCGTGTTCCGTCCGAGTGCCGCCGCCAGCGCGTCCTCGTCGATGTCCCGCACTGCGGCCATGGCGCGCACCGTGATCGGAATGAGATACGGAGCGTTGGGCCGTCCGCGGTACGGGGCCGGCGTGAGGAAGGGCGCGTCGGTCTCCACGAGGAGCAGCTCCAGCGGGGCCACCGCCACCGCGTCCCGCAGGTTCTGGGCGTTCTTGAAGGTGACGTTGCCGGCGAAGGACATGTAGTAGCCGGCGCGGGCGCACACCTGGGCCATCTCGGCGTCCCCGGAGTAGCAGTGGAAGACGGTCCGTTCGGGGGCGCCCTCCTCCTTGAGGATGCGCAGGACGTCCGCGTGGGCGTCGCGGTCGTGGATGACCAGGGCCTTTCCGTGCCGCTTGGCGATCTCGATGTGGGCGCGGAAGGACGCCTCCTGCGCCTCCTTGCCCTCGGGCCCGGTGCGGAAGTAGTCGAGGCCGGTCTCGCCGACGCCCTTGACATGCGGCAGTGCGGCCAGCCGGTCGATCTCCGCGAGCGCCTCGTCGAGCGCCGCCGCGCCGCCGGGTTCGCGTGCGCCCTGCCGGGACCAGCCGTCGGGGTCCCCGTGCACGATGCGCGGAGCCTCGTTCGGGTGCAGGGCGACGGTCGCGTGCACGGCGTCGTGCCGTGCCGCCGTCTCGGCCGCCCACTGCGAGCCGCGTACGTCGCAGCCCACCTGCACGACCGTCGTCACCCCGACCGACGCCGCCTTCGCCAGGCCCTCCTCCACCGTGCCGGACTGCATGTCCAGGTGGGTGTGGGAGTCGGCGACCGGCACCCGGAGCGGTTCCGGGAGGGGCGGGGCGGCGTGCTTGTCGGAAGCGTCGGTGGCGTTCGAAGGCATGCCCCGATCCTACGAAAGGGGCATGCCTGATCGTCCGGGCGCTCGGCTCAGCTCGCCTTGCGGTGGAAGACGTGCAGGAGATCGGACAGATGCCAGTGGTGGTCCGCCCCGGCCGCCGACTCCGACTCCGGCTTCGCCTGCCGGGGGATCGACCGGTGGGGGTGCAGGGAGTTCTGCACGGAGGACACCTGCCCGGCCCGCATGATGCGGACGACGTGGTTGTCGCAGTTCTGACACGTGGGCCGGCTCAACGGAGACGGAACCACCTGGCCGTCGGCCACGTACATGACGAACTCGCGGCCGTCACCGTCTATGTGGTGCTCTATCTCGTACGACTGCTCCCAGCCGTGCCCGCAGCGCATGCAGGCGAACGAATACGACTCGTGGACGACGGCGGTCGCGGCGCTGCGAAGGCCCGTGGTCTGCTGTGCGATCTCACTCATGCCAGCTCCTGTGGTCCGCTGGGTGGGACGGGTCGCGTCCCACCACCCAGTGGACTCCTCGGCAGGAGCGAACGCACGCCATCTGTCCAGTGTTGGCGGCGACTTGGGCGTTCCTTGCCGTAAGGGCCGGGTCCCTTTACCTCGGCATGGGGCGCGCGCTCATGCGATATACGCCCTGCTCACACGGCATTTCACGCCCCCGCGTTCTTCGCCGCGACAACCGCGTCGAAGACCTCCCGCTTCGGCACCCCGGCGTCCGCCGCCACCGCCGCGATCGCCTCCTTGCGCCGCTCCCCCGCCTCTTCACGCACGCGAACCCGCCGCACGAGCTCCTCGGCACCGACCTCCTCGGCCCCCTTCTCGGGCGCGCCCTCGACCACGACGGTGATCTCCCCGCGCACCCCCTCCGCGGCCCAGGCCGCGAGCTCCCCGAGCCCGCCCCGCTTGACCTCCTCGTACGTCTTGGTCAGCTCCCGGCACACGGCGGCCCGCCGCTCGGCGCCGAACGCCTCGGCCATCGCGGCGAGCGTGTCGTCGAGCCGGTGCGGGGCCTCGAAGTACACGAGCGTCCGCCGCTCCTCGACCACCTCCCGCAGCCGCGACATCCGCTCGCCCGCCTTGCGCGGCAGGAACCCCTCGAAGCAGAACCGGTCGACGGGCAGCCCGGACAGCGCGAGCGCCGTGAGCACGGCGGACGGCCCCGGTACGGCGGTGACCCGGATGTCCTTCTCGACGGCCGCGGCGACCAGCCGATACCCGGGGTCCGACACCGACGGCATCCCCGCGTCGGTGACCAGCAGCACGCGCGAGCCCTCCAGGAGCGCCTCGACGAGTTCGGGCGTACGAGCCGACTCGTTGCCCTCGAAGTACGACACGACCCGCCCGGCCGGCTGCACGCCCAGCGCCTGGGTGAGGCGCCGCAGCCGCCGGGTGTCCTCGGCGGCGATCACGTCCGCTCCCGCCAGTTCCTCGGCGAGCCGGGGCGGGGCGTCCTTGATGTCGCCGATGGGGGTGCCTGCCAAAACAAGGGTTCCTGTCACGTTTCCATCCTCGCAGGGCGCATCCACGGGACTCCCACAGACGTGTTCCCTACGATGGCGCGGTGACCAGTACCGCGTCCTCCACGGACACCCGGCAGGGCCAGGCGACCCACGAGCAGCGACCTTCGTGGCAGCAGCGGCTGCGCCGATTCGGCTACACGGCGGCGCCCAGAAGCGACGTACGCGACCGGCTCGTGCCGCCGTACGTCCAGCCCAGCCCGCGGATGTGGCAGTTCCTCGGCGTCCCGCGGCTGCTCGCCGAGCGGATCGCGCGCTGGTCCGGCTGGGGCGGTCCGCTGCTGGTGACGCTGCTGGCCGGGTTGCTGCGGTTCTGGAATCTGGGCAGCCCGAAGAAGGTGATATTCGACGAGACGTACTACGCCAAGGACGCGTGGGGGCTCGTCCACCGCGGCTTCGAGGTCAACTGGGACAAGAACGCCAACGACCTGATCCTGTCGACGAACGGTCACGTCCCGATCCCCACGGACGCGGCGTACGTCGTGCATCCGCCGGTCGGCAAGTACGTCATCGGGCTCGGCGAGCTGATGTTCGGTTTCAACCCCTTCGGCTGGCGCTTCATGACGGCGCTGCTCGGCACGCTCGCCGTACTGATGCTGTGCCGCATCGGCCGCCGCATCTTCCGCTCGACGTTCCTCGGCTGCCTGGCCGGCGGGCTGATGGCGGTCGACGGGCTGGCCTTCGTGATGGCCCGCACCTCGCTGCTCGACGGGGTGCTGATGTTCTTCGTGCTGGCGGCGTTCGGCTGCCTCGTCATCGACCGGGACCGGGCCCGCGCGAAACTCGCCGCCGCGCTGCCCGCCGACGCCGACGGCCGGGTCCGCCCCGACGCGCACACCGCCGAGACCCTGTTCCTCGGCTGGCGCCCATGGCGCTGGCTGGCGGGTCTGATGCTGGGCCTGGCCTTCGGCACCAAGTGGAACGCCCTGTACTTCCTGATCGCGTTCGGCCTGATGACAGTGCTGTGGGACGTCGGCGCCCGCAAGGTCGCCGGCGCCCGCTACCCGTACATGGCGGTGGTCAAGCGCGACCTGGGCCTCGCTTTCCTCGCGACCGTGCCGGTGGTGATCGTCACCTACCTCGTGTCGTGGACCGGCTGGCTTCTCTCCCCGACGGACGGCAGCGGCGGCTACTACCGCGACTGGGCGAGCACCGACGAGCGCGCCAGCAGCTGGTCGTGGCTGTTCCCCGACTGGTGGCTCAGCCTGTGGCACTACGAGAGCCAGGTGTACAAGTTCCACGTCGGCCTGTCGTCCCCGCACACCTACCAGTCCAACCCGTGGAGCTGGATCGTCGACGGCCGCCCGGTGTCGTTCTTCTACGAGTCCCCCCTGCCCGGCAAGGACGGCTGCCCCGTCGACGCGGGCGAGAAGTGCGCCCGCGAGGTCCTGGCGATCGGCACCCCGCTGCTGTGGTGGGTGGCCGCCTTCGCGGTCCTGTACATCCTGTGGCGTTGGGCCTTCCGCCGCGACTGGCGAGCGGGCGCCATCGCCTGCGGCGTCGCGGCCGGCTACCTCCCCTGGTTCATCTACCAGGAACGCACCATCTTCTTCTTCTACGCCGTCGTCTTCCTCCCCTTCCTCTGTCTGGCCGTAGCCATGCTCCTCGGCGCGATCATCGGCCCCGCACGCGCCGGCGAGACCCGCCGGGTCGTGGGCGCCACGGGCGCGGGCGTACTGGTACTGCTGATCGCCTGGAACTTCATCTACTTCTGGCCGATCTACACGGGCACGGCGATCCCGGTCGACGACTGGCGGTCGCGGATGTGGCTGGATACATGGGTGTAGTTTGCGTAACAGGAGCAGTCGATGATCGTTCACTGAACATGAACGTAACCAAACGAACACTCGCTGTCATCGCCCTCGCCGGCGCAGCTGTCCTGTCGGCCACCACCGTCGCCAGCGCCGACACGCGCGATGCGCGCGAGACGCAGCCCGCGCAGACGTCCACCAACCTGGTGTACCCGTACTCGGCCGCCTACCCGCCGGGCATCCTCCCCTTGGCGGCTGCTCCCGCGGCCGCCCTTCTCTTCGGCGTCCTCTGAGGATCGTCTCCCGCTGAGCGCTGCGGCCGGCCGACCAGGCCGACCGCAGCGCTCAGTCGCGTCTACGGCGTTACGACGCTCTTCGGTCACTCCACCGCCCATAAAGCGGCCAACAAAAGAAAACTCCTCCCACAGGGTTCCCTCACGCCACTTACAGTGCGGAAGACGAAAACGGGGAGGGGACCATGTCCAAGGGGGTCAAGGCTGCCGTCATAGGCGGGGTGTTCGCCGTGATGGTGGGGGGTGCCGGGTACGGCGCGTACAACATCATGTCCGCGTTGAACGGCGGCGGGGCCACGGGGCAGGGCGGTGGGCCGGCGCCGGTGCGGTCCGGGCCGCCTAGTGGGGACGAGGTCGAGGAGACCACGGCGAAGTTCTTCGCGGCCTGGGAGAAGGGGCAGGCGGCGCAGGCGGCGTCGTACACGAACAACGACGCGGCCGCGGAGGCCGTGCTCACGTCCTACGGCAAGGCCGCGCACATCACCGGCGTGAAGATCACGCCGGGTGCGCCGAAGGGCGCCACCGTGCCGTACACGGTGAAGGCCAAGGTGTCCTACAGCGGCAAGTCCGAGCCGCTCAGCTACAAAAGTCGGCTCACCGTCGTGCGCGGGCTCACCACCGGGCGGGCCCTCGTCGACTGGCAACCGACCGTGATCCACCCGGAGTTGAGGAAGGACGACACCCTCGTCACCGGCGAGGCGGCCAGCCCGCCCATCGAGGCCGTCGACCGCAACGGCACCGTGCTGACGAAGGGCAAGTACCCCTCGCTCGGCCCGATCCTGGACACCCTGCGCGAGCGGTACGGCAGCAAGGCCGGCGGCTCGCCCGGCATCGAGCTGGCGATACGGCACGCCGACGAGTCGCCGGACACTTCGCTGCTGACCCTCGCGAAGGGCAAGCCGGGCAAGCTGGAGACGACGCTCAGCGCGAGCGTGCAGGCGGCGGCCGAGAAGGCGGTGCAGCAGCACAAGCAGTCCTCGGTGGTGGCGCTCAAGCCGAGTACCGGCGAAATCCTCGCCGTCGCGAACCACCGGGACGACGCCTTCAACGCGGCCTTCGAGGGCAAGGTCGCCCCGGGCTCCACGATGAAGATCATCACCGCGGCGATGCTCATCGACAACGGCGTGACCTCGATGAACGGCCCCGCGCCCTGCCCTGACTCGGCGATGTGGCAGAGCCAGACCTTCAAGAACCTCACGGGCCTGAAAGCCGACGAGAGCGCGAACGCCACGCTCGCCAACGGCTTTATGCGCTCCTGCAACACGGCCTTCATCAAGCTCGTCGACGAGGACCCGCTCACCGACGCCTCGCTGACACAGGAGGCCGAGGAGCGGTTCGGACTCGGCCGCGACTGGAAGACCGGCATCACCTCCGTCGACGGCAGCGTCCCCGCCTCCGCCGGCCCGGACCGCGCGGCCAACGCCATCGGCCAGGGCCAGGTCCAGATGAACCCGCTGAACATGGCGTCGGTGACGGCCACCGCGATCACCGGCACGTTCCGGCAGCCGTATCTCGTCTCGCGCGACCTCGACGACCGGCCGTTCGCCACCGCCGACGGGCTGCGGGCGGGCACAGCCGCCCAGCTGAAGCAGATGATGCGGCTGACCGCGACCTCGGCCCAGGGCA
This sequence comes from Streptomyces cyaneus, assembly GCF_004028635.1. Lineage (GTDB taxonomy): Bacteria > Actinomycetota > Actinomycetes > Streptomycetales > Streptomycetaceae > Streptomyces > Streptomyces cyaneus. The sequence goes on from NZ_RQJW01000005.1 coordinate 204,569, forward strand.
CCGCCGTGCGGGTCATGTCCGGGCTCGGCGGCGACATCGGCGCCAAGACCGGGTCCGCAGAGGTCGACGGAAAGGCCACCTCCGACAGCTGGTTCACGGGTTTCCGTGATGATGTGGCGGCCGCGGCCCTGTCCCAGCAGGGCGGCCACGGCGGCGACGCGGCCGGGCCGATTGTCGCAGCCGTGCTACGAGCTTCCGGCTGAACTTATCCCCCGCGGCACGGGACTCTAGGGTGGTCGTCGTCGTTGGTATGCGTGAGATCGGCGGGGCGGCGGGGGCCCCTGGAATACGCGAGGGAACGGAAAGAAGTGGGTAACAGAAGGCTCGTCGCCGAGCGACGGAAGACCAACCCCGCGGTACTCGGCGGGATGATCGCCGTGGTCATCGGCGGCGCCGGGTTCGGCGCCTACGCGCTGTTCGGCGGCGGTGCCGTCGCCGACAGCCGTACGCAGTCGACGTCGTCGAGCGCCGACGACAAGGCGAAGGACGTCAAGACCGGCCCGCTGTCGGCGACCGAGGTCACGTCCGCGGCCCGGGAGTTCCTCACCGCCTGGCAGCAGGGCAAGGTCACCGCGGCGGCCGCCGCCACGGACGACGCCACGGCGGCCCAGACCCTGCTGACCGGCTACACCAAGGACGCCCACATCAAGGACGTCACCCTCACCGCCGGCCCCCGCACCGGCGACAAGGTCCCCTTCTCCGTGAAGGGCACGGTGTCGTACAAGGGCACCAGCAAGCCGCTGGCGTACGACAGTTCGCTGACCGTCGTGCGCCGCGCCGAGGACGGAAAGCCGCTCGTCGACTGGCACTCCGCGATCGTCCACCCCGACCTGAAGGACGGCGACACCCTCGTCACCGGCGAGTCCGGCACCCCGCCGGTCAAGGCGCTCGACCGGGACGGCGGCGAGCTGACGGAGGCCGAGTACCCGTCGCTGGGCTCGGTCCTGGACGGGCTGCGCGAGAAGTACGGCGAGAAGGCCGGCGGCAAGGCGGGCGTCGAGCTCCAGGTGATCCGCGGCAAGGAGTCCAAGGAAGCCGAGCTGTCCGACAAGTCCCTGCTGGAGCTGAGCAAGGGCACGCCGGGCACCGTGAAGACGACGCTGAGTCCGGCCATGCAGGCCGCCGCGGAGAAGCAGGTGGCCGACAGACCCAAGGCCTCGGTGGTCGTCCTGCGCCCCTCGACCGGCGAGATCCTGGCCGTCGCGAACTCCTCGCACGGCTTCAACACCGCCTTCCAGGGCTCCCTCGCCCCGGGCTCCACGATGAAGGTCATCACCTCGTCGCTGCTGATCGAGAAGGGCCTCGCGTCGGCGGACAAGCAGCACCCCTGCCCGAAGTACTTCACGTACGGGCACTGGAAGTTCCAGAACGACGACAAGTTCGAGATCAAGGGCGGCACGTTCAAGGCGAGCTTCGCCCGCTCCTGCAACACGGCCTTCATCAGCCAGGCCCCCGAGCTGGACAACGACAGCCTCACCAAGCAGGCCCAGCAGGTCTTCGGCCTCTCCATGAACAACTGGTCCGTCGGCGTCCCCACCTTCGACGGCGCCGTCCCGGTCCAGTCGCAGGCCCAGATGGCGGCCTCGCTCATCGGCCAGGGCGGCGTGCGGATGAACCCGCTGAACATGGCGTCGGTCTCGGCGACCGTCAAGACGGGCACCTTCAAGCAGCCCTACCTGGTGGCCCCGACGGTCGACAACCGCACCCTCGCCACCGCCTCCCGCTCCATGTCCGCGGCCACGCTGTCGCAGCTGCGCGAGCTGATGGCCTACACGGCGGCCTACGGCACGGCGGCCGAGGCGATGTCCGGGGTCGTCGGCGATGTCGGCGCGAAGACCGGCTCGGCGGAGGTCGACGGCCAGAAGAAGCCGAACGGCTGGTTCACGGCGTACCGGAACGACCTGGCGGCAGCGGGCGTGGTCCAGGCGGGCGGCCACGGCGGCGACACGGCGGGCCCGATCGTGGCGGCGCTGCTGAAGATGGGCGGCTGAGCGGCGGTGAAGAGGGGCGGCTGAGTCTCAGCGCGCCACGGGTGCGGCGGCCAGATACGTCCGCCGCAGGAACCTCATCAAGGCCTTCGACTCGAACTGCACCACGGAAACGCCCTGGTCCGAGTGGAACTCCACGACGGCCTGCACCCTCCCGCACGGCCACACCCGTATCTCACCGCTCCCCGCGGGGGCACGCAGCCCCTGTTCCAGCAGGGAGCGCGAGAACGTCCACTCGTGGGCCTCGCGCCCGGGCAACCGCACGCGCACCGAGCGCGGGTCGGTATCGGGGTCGTAGCACAGGACGACCGGGACGGCCTCCTGCTCTTCCTGCAAGAGATCGGCGTCCGTGACGATATGGGCTCGCGCGTACTGTTCGACTACCGACATCGGACGGCCCTCTCACGCTGCGTGACCTGTGCGAAAGCTGTGCTTCCGCTCCCCCTCCAATGTCGCATATCTTCCCGAAAGCGCTCCCCGTAGCCGCCGTATCTCACATGTGCGATACACGGATGCGATACACGGATGCGATACACAAGCTCCTCGCTCTTGCAACTCATTCGCATTAAGCCACTATCATCGAACGGTGCACGTACCTGACGGATTCATCGACGCCCCCACCTCCGCCGTGACCGGGGTGGTCGCCGCGGCCGCGGTCGCCGTGAGCCTGCGCGGTGCGCGCCGCGAGCTCGACGAGCGGACGGCGCCGCTGGCCGGCCTGGTGGCGGCGTTCATCTTCGCGGTGCAGATGCTGAACTTCCCGGTCGCGGCCGGGACCAGCGGACATCTACTCGGCGGGGCGCTGGCCGCGATACTCGTCGGCCCTTATACGGGCGCCCTGTGCATCTCCGTGGTCCTGCTGATGCAGGGCATCCTCTTCGCGGACGGCGGCCTCACCGCGCTCGGCGTGAACATCACCAACATGGCGATCGTCGGCGTCGTCGTCGCCTACGCCGTCTTCCGTGGCCTGGTGAAGGTCCTGCCGAAGACCCGGCGGTCGATCACCGCGGCCTCGTTCGTCGCGTCGGTGGTGTCGGTGCCGGCCGCGGCCCTCGCGTTCACGCTGCTGTTCTGGATCGGCGGCACCACCGACGTCTCGATCGGCAAGGTCGCCACCGCCATGGTCGGCGTCCACCTGCTGATCGGCATCGGCGAGGCGGCGATCACCGCGCTGACCATCGGCGCCGTCGTCGCCGTCCGCCCGGACCTGGTGTACGGCGCCCGTGACCTGCGACAGCCGTTGAAGCTGCGGGTCGGCGGGGAGCTCGTCGACGCTCCGGCCGCCGGGGCCGGGCAGCCGGTCGCGGCCCGGACCTCGCGCCGCACGCTGTGGATCAGCGGTTTGGTCACCTCCCTCGTCCTCGCCGGGTTCGTCAGCTTCTACGCCTCCGCCAGCCCCGACGGCCTGGAGAAGGTCGCCGAGGACAAGGGCTTCGCGGGGTCCGCCGAGGAGCATGCCAACGCGGACTCCCCGCTCGCGGACTACGGCATCAAGGACATCGACAACGCCCGCCTGTCCGGTGGCCTCGCCGGCGTGATCGGCGTCGGCGCCACGGTCGTCGCGGGCACCGGCATCTTCTGGGCGGTGCGCCGGCGCCGTACGGACGAGGCGGCCGACGTGTCGCCCACGAGCACGAGCGTCTGACCGTGGGCGCCGGGCACGCGCACAGGCTCTACCGGCACGGGCACTCGCCCGTGCACGGCCTGCCGCCGCACACCAAGCTCGCCGCGGTCTTCGCGTTCGTGGTGGTCGTGGTGTCGACGCCGCGGGAGGCGATGTGGGCGTTCGGCCTGTACGCCGTGCTGCTCGCGCTCGTCGCGTATGTCGCGCGCGTGCCCGCCGGCTTCTTGCTGAAGCGGCTGCTGATCGAGGTGCCGTTCGTCGCGTTCGCCGTGCTGATGCCGTTCGTGGCGGAGGGCGAGCGGGTCGAGGTGCTGGGCATGTCGCTGAGCGTCAGCGGACTGTGGGGTGCCTGGAACGTGCTGGCGAAGGGCACCCTGGGCGTCGCCGCCTCCGTACTCCTCGCCTCCACCACCGAGCTGCGTGAACTGCTCCTCGGCCTCCAGCGGTTGAAGCTCCCACCGCTCCTGGTGCAGATCGCGTCCTTCATGATCCGGTACGGCGATGTCATCACGGACGAGATGCGGCGGATGCGCATCGCCCGCGAGTCGCGCGGCTTCGAGGCGAAGGGCGTGCGGCACTGGGGCGTCCTCGCGAAGTCGGCGGGCGCGCTGTTCATCCGGTCCTACGAGCGCGGCGAGCGCGTACATCTGGCCATGATCAGCCGGGGGTACGCCGGTTCGATGCCGGTGATCGACGAGGTGACCGCGTCCCGGACACAGTGGTCGTACGCCCTCGCGCTCCCCTTCGCCGCCCTTGTCGTCTGTCTGTTGGGATGGGCCCTGTGAGTACTGCTTCCCTGGAGGTCTCCGGCCTCGCCTTCGCCTACCCCGACGGCCACCAGGCCCTGTTCGGCGTGGACTTCTCCATCGCCCGCGGCGAACGGGTCGCGCTGCTCGGCCCGAACGGCGCCGGCAAGACGACGCTCGTCCTCCACCTCAACGGCATCCTGACCGGCGGCACGGGCACCGTGCACGTCGCCGGGCTGCCCGTCGGCAAGCAGCACATGGCCGAGATCAGGCGCCGGGTCGGCATCGTCTTCCAGGACCCGGACGACCAGCTGTTCATGCCGACGGTCCGCGAGGACGTCGCCTTCGGGCCGGCGGCGGCCGGGCTCAAGGGCCCGGAGCTGGAGGAGCGGGTCGACCGGGCGCTTGAGCGGGTCGGCATGGCGGAGTTCAAGGACCGTCCGCCGCACCACCTGTCCTTCGGCCAGCGGCGCCGGGTCGCGGTGGCGACCGTGCTCGCGATGGAGCCGGAGATCCTCGTCCTGGACGAGCCGTCCTCCAACCTCGACCCCGCCTCCCGCCGCGAACTGGCCGACATCCTGCGCTCGTTGGACGTCACCGTCCTGATGGTCACGCACGACCTGCCGTACGCCCTGGAGCTGTGCCCGCGCTCCCTGATCCTCAGCGAGGGCGTGATCGCGGCGGACGGCAAGACGGCGCAGCTGCTGTCCGACGACGAGCTGATGCGCGCCCATCGCCTGGAGCTGCCGTTCGGATTCGATCCGCGGTCCGTGACAATGGGCGCGTGACGAACGAGGAGACCAAGGGCTCGCTGCTGCTCGACGAGCAACTGTGCTTCGCGCTGTACGCCGCCCAGCGCGCCGTGACGGCCGCCTACCGCCCGCTCCTCGACGAACTCGGCCTCACCTACCCGCAGTACCTCGTTCTGCTGGTCCTGTGGGAGCGCGGCGAGATGCCGGTGAAGGAACTGGCGGCCGCCCTTCGGCTCGACTACGGGACCGTCTCCCCGCTGCTGAAGCGGCTGGAGGCGGCGGGGCTGGTACGGCGGGAGCGGTCGGCGCGGGACGAGCGGTCGGTGCTCGTCGCGGTCACCGGGCAGGGCGAAGCGCTGCGGGAGCGCGCGGAGTGCGTACCGGGCACGCTGCTCGCGGAGACCGGGCTCGGCGGCCCGGAGGTGGAGCGGCTGCGCAAGGAGCTGTGGCAGCTGGCGGCGAAGGCGACGGCGGTCGCCGACCGCGCCCGCTGATCTCGGCTTACCGACAGTTACTACCCCCTGGTAACAACAAATCCCCTACCGGCAAGTACCTTGTGCACGATGTACTTGTGCGCCCACGCGGTGCGCCGCACATTGGCACAGCTTCTGGGGGAGGGCCAACCATGACCGCCGAGGACACCGCCGTAGACACCCGTCCGACGAAGATCATGTACGTCGCCGAGGCCACCGCGCACGGCGGTCGGGACGGCTATGTCACCAGCCAGGACGGCCAGATCCAGCTGAAGGTCGCGATGCCGCCGGCGCTCGGTGGTGACGGCAACGGCACCAACCCCGAGCAACTGTTCGCCGCCGGCTACAGCTCCTGCTTCCACAACGCGCTGATCCTGGTCGGCAACCGCGAGGGCTACGACCTCACCGGATCCACGGTCGCCGCGAAGGTCGGCATCGGCCCCAACAGGCACCGCGGCTACGGCCTCGCGGTCGCCCTCAGCGTCTCGCTGCCGGTGCTGGACGCCGACCTCGCGGCCAAGCTGGTGGACGCCGCGCACGAGATCTGCCCGTACTCCAACGCGACCCGGGGGAACATCGACGTCACCATCCTGCTTGGGTAGAAGGGCACCCGCACCAGGCAGGACGAGGAGACGGACGTGAGCGTGAACGGCACAGTGGCCGAGGGCTTCGAGCCGGTCAGGGAGGCGTTCGTACGGAACTTCGGCACGCTCGGCGAGCGGGGCGCGGCCGTCGCCGTGTACCGGGACGGGCGCAAGGTCGTCGACCTGTGGGCCGGCACGAAGGACGTCGACGGTACGCAGGCGTGGCAGCACGGCACCGCGCAGGTCGTGCGCTCGGCGACCAAGGGTGTCGCCGCCGCCGTGCTCCTCGTCCTCCATCAGCGCGGGGAGCTGGACCTGGACGCGCCGGTGGGCGAGTACTGGCCGGAGTTCAAGACGCACGGCAAGGAGCGGCTGCTGGTCCGGCACGTGCTGAACCACCGTGCCGGGCTCCCGGTGCTCGACCGCCCGCTCACGCCCGAGGAGGCGCTGGACCCGCACCGCGGCCCCGCGGCGGTGGCCGCGCAGGCGCCCGCCTGGGAGCCGGGCACCGACCACGGCTACCACGCGCTGACGTACGGCTGGATGGTCGACGAACTGGTCCGGCGCGTGACGGGGCGCTGGGCCGGCGAGTGGCTCGCCGCGGAGGTCTCCGGCCCACTGGGCCTGGACCTGTGGCTGGGGCTGCCGGAGTCGGAGGCGGGACGGGTGGGCCGCAGCGGCCGGGTCGAGGGGCCCGAGCCGGTGGGCGGACTGCGCGCACGCCCGAAGCGCACGGTCACCGAGGCCTACGACGACCCGAACTCCCTCACCCGCCGCGCGTTCGCCGCGATCACCCCGTTCCCCGAGCAGAACGACCCCGCGTACCGCGCCGCCGCCCTCCCCGCCACGAACGGCATCGCGACGGCCGACGCTCTGGCCCGCTTCTACGCCACGCTGATCGGCGAGGTCGACGGCGTACGGCTCTTCGACCCGGCGACGGTGGAGCTCGCTCGGGCGGAGGAGTCGGCCGGCCCGGACCGTGTCCTGGTCGTCAACACCCGCTTCGGCCTCGGCTACATGCTGCACGGCACCGCGTCGCCCCTGCTGGGACCGGGTTCGTTCGGCCACCCCGGCCGCGGCGGCGCCCTCGGCTTCGCCGACCCGGAGACGGGGATCGCGTTCGGCTATGTGACGAACGGCTTCCGCAAGACGGTGACGGCGGATCCGAGGGCGCAGGGGTTGATACGGGCGCTGCGGGCGGCGCTCGCGTAGCGGTCGGGTCCCTCGCCCTCAGGGTCCCTCGCGCAGCGGTCGGTTCAGACGTGGATCGGGTGCGAGGTGCGCCCCGACGCCTGGTCTATCTCCCCGTGCGCTTTGGTGAGCATCTGCATCGCCAGCTCGTTCAGCGCGCGGGCACCGGCGATCTCCTCACCCACGCGTGGCTGATTCGCGTCGGTGTGGTGCCGTGAGGCGTGCCCGTGGGCCCGTACCTCGGTGCCGTCGGGGAGCCGCACCATCGCGACTGCCCTGGTGTGGGTTTCGTCCTCCTGGAACTCCAGCTCGACATGCCATCCCACTGCGGTGTGCATCATGACGATCACCTCCGGAAGTACTGCTTCCAGGGTGCGCCTCGGAAGGGTCCGCCGACTAGTCGGGCTCGGCGCCTAGTCGGGCTCGGCGAACTCCTCGGGCCGCGGGGCCGGGGCGGGGCGCCTGGTGCGGGCGGGGGCGCTGAGGGCGGTGACGCGGTCGGCGAGCAGGGCGATCCGCCCGGCGGCCTCGGTCACCAGGTCGGTGCGCAGCCGGCGCTGGTGGCGCAGCGCGAGTTCCATGGTGGCCAGCGCCAGGGCCGCGCCGATCAGCACGAAGACCGCCAGCGCGAGATGGACACGGGGCCTGCCCTCCCCCGCCGCGTCGTAGGCGAGCCCGGACGCCACGGCCAGGGCCGTGATCAGGGCCAGCCCCACGCAGTAGCCGCCGAAGATCCAGGGGTGGTCCTGGCACAGCCACCTCACTCGAGAGCGCCGCGCCTCCTCCGCCAGCCGCCCGAGCGCCCCGCGCATGTCCGCCAGCTCCCAGCCGGCCTTCTCGCGCTGCTCACGGGAGAGCGGCGGCCGCGACTCGGCCAGGCGGAGCTCCAGCCGCGCGATCGCCCGGCGCAGCACGGGCCGGGTCACCCGGTCCGGCAGGCCCTGCGGCCAGCGGGCCCACAGGTCGGCGTCGCGCCGCTTGAGGCGGATGTGGGTGGCGCCCGTGCGCGCGACGGCGAGGCCCATGACGACCAAGAGGGCCAAGGAGGCCCACATGCCCTTGTCGCCCCACAGCTGAAGCACCGAGAACAACCCGATGAGCGCCAGCCCTACGCCCATCGGCCAGGTCTGCCGGACGTACGTCTGATGCTTGACGGCGTGCAGGTCGCGCTCCCAGTTGTCGATGGGGCGGCGGAGCAGGAAGCGGCCCACGGCGACCGCGACGAGCGGCGCGCACAGCAGCAGGCAGCCTCCCAGGGTGGCGTACAGGGTCCAGGGGAGGCCGTCCCCGCGCGCCCAGCCGTCGTCCTGGGGCAGCGCGGGAACCCCGAGCAGCGCGGCGCCGGCCAGCACGGCGGTGAGGACGCCGAGCCACCACCCCGGCCGGTGTCCCGGCGGTGGCGGCGGGACGGGGCGCCAGGTGCGGGAGACGTCGGTCTCCAGTACGGCGATCAGTTCCGAAAGGTCGTCCTCGAAGCGGGCCGCGCGCAGTGACTGGGCGTTGCGGTGGGCCAGTTCGCGGATGGGCCGCGGCAGTTGGTCCGGTCTCGGCGGGTCGGCGCCGTCCAGCAGCAGGGGGATGACGGTCTTGCCGGTGTGCAGGGCCTGGTCGATCTCCCGGCGGACCCAGTCGCCCGAGTCGTCCAGCCGCAGCCCGCCGGACGGGCCCCGCGCGTCGAGCCAGCCCCGGTGCACCACCACGAGCAGCACCTCGCAGTCCGCCACCCGCTCCCGCAGCGTGTCCGGGTACCGCTGCCCCGGCACGATGGACGCGACGTCCCGGAACACCTGGTCCTCGCCGAAATGCTGTTCGAGCTGGTCGTACAGTTCCCGCACGACGTCTTCGTGATCGCCTCTGCGGTAGTTGATGAAGATGCCGCCCACCCCGCACACCCTAGAGCGACAGGGAAGTTCCATGGACGCCCGTGAACAGGCTTGCGCCTTCTGCGAGATCGTCGCCGGCACCGGCAAGGCGCGAGTGGTGTACGAGGACGCGCACACCCTCGCCTTCTTCCCGCTGGCGCCCGCCACGCGCGGGCACACGCTGGTCGTGCCCAGGGCTCATTCGGCGGACCTGTGGGCGATGGACGAGGCGGATGCCCAACGCCTGTTCCAGACCGTGATGGTGGTGGGCCGGGCGCTGCGCGCGGTCCTCGAACCCGACGGCATGAACGTGATCAACTCCGCGGGCGCGGTGGCCTCGCAGTCCGTGCTCCACACCCATGTGCACCTCGTGCCGCGCCGGCCCGGCGACGCGATGGGGCCCATCTGGCCGCCGAAGGGGGCGGGGTTCCGGGACGAGGACGTCGACGAGGCCGAGGCCGCCGCGGACGCGCTCGCCGCCCGGCTCTGCGAGGCGATCGCCGGTCCGGCGCGCTGAGTTCACAAGGCGATGACGACCAGCGCGAGGTCGGCAAGCAGCAAGGGCGCGTAGAACAGCAGTAACGTCGGCGTGATCCAGACCTCCGGCCAGGGCATCCGCGCCAGATACGGGCCCACGTTCATGGACAGCACCTCGACCGTGCTGTCGGGGACCCGGGCGGCGTCGTAGAGCCGTCGGAAGGCCCGCTCCTGGCGCAGGAAGAAGCAGTCCAGGTACCAGAAGCAGAGCAGCGGCACCACGCCGACGGCCGCGAGCTGCCAGCTCAGACGGCTTGCGGAGAGCGCCAGCAGACCCGCGGCCAGGGTCAGCGCCCAGCCCTTCACGAGAAACGAGTTGGTGCCCAAGCGCGTGATCGTCGCCTGGATGAACTCCAGATGCTTGATCCGGTCCGCGTCCAGCGGCGCCCTGCCGCCGACTCCGGCGCCCGAATCCGACCCCTCGCTCAGCGCAGTCACTGCCCCGCCCCCTCGGTGAAGTTTTCGCACGTCCGATCGTAGTACCGGAGCAAAGACCACAACTCGGGATCAGTGAGACTCGGCACACTCGCTTCGGTGACCGGCTCCGCCCTGCTTCCATGGAGATGTCCCGTTCCACGGAGATGTCGCGCGCCGGACCTGGCCCCGCCGCCAACGCCACCTCCCCCGTTCACCGCTCCGGGCCACATCGAGGACATGCGCTGCTGCTTCTCCGCCCACCTCCCCGCTCTCGCGGCACTGTCGGCCTTCCCCGGCCCCTGCGAGGTGCTGCGCTCCGGCGCGCGCCTCGCCCCTGCCCTGCTGCGCACGGCCTCGGCCGCCATGCAGCGGGCGCGTTCCCACCACCCCGACGACCTGACCGCCGTCAATCTGGAACTGGTCACCCTCACCGAGGACACCGCCGTCATCACCTGGTACACCGGCATCCCCGGTACCGACGACGGCCTGGGCCACCCCCTGCCCGCGATCACCGAGGGCGAGGTCGTCTACGGCACCCACCCCTCCCGGCTCAACCGCACCGCGTCCGAGGGCCGGCCGACCGCCCACCACCAGGTCGAGCTGACCGGCCTGGAGCCGGGGCAGACGTACTACTACCAGGCCCGCTCACGGGGCGTGGCCGCCACACCCACCCCGCTGCACCTGGTGCGCGGCAACGCGGTGGGCACGTCGACGTTCGGGTTCGGTTCGGGCGGCGGGCCGTACTCCTTCACCACCCCGCAGCCTCCGCCCGGCCGGCTCCTGCTGTCGGTCGCGCTCTGCAACGACCTGCACCTCGGCGAGACCACCGCGGGCCTGGTCGGCGGTCTGCCCCTGCCGCGCGGGATCTCGCAGCAGCCGGGGCGTGCGCCGTATCCGGAGCTCATGAGCCGGGCCCTGGTCGAGGAGGCCCGGCGGCGCGGGGCGGACCTGCTGCTGGCCGGCGGCGACATCTCGGCCGGTGGAGGCGCGCACGACCTGCGCGAGGCCCGGCGGATCCTGGACGGCTTCGGCACGCACGGGCGGGACTACTTCGTCGTACGCGGCAATCACGACCGCTCCGAGGACACCAGCACCTTCCGTACCGCGTTCGCGGGTGGCGTCGGCGGCGACGACGGGCTGGAGTACTTCGCCCATGACCTCGGCGGGCTGCGGATCATCGGCCTCGACACCTACGTCAAGACCGGCAACGGCGCCGACGCGGGCGGGCTCGGGGCCGAGCAACTGGCTTGGTTCCGGGCGAGGTTGAGGGAAGCGCCGGACCAGCCGACGCTCGTGTTCGGCCACCATCCGCTGACCGTGCGGGACTCGGTCTTCCCGGTGACCCGCGGCCATTGCCTGGAGCGCCGCCAGGCCCGCGCGGTCGTCGACGCCTACGCGTCCGCGCCCGGCGTCTTCCTCCACCACGCGGGCCACACGCACCGCAACAAGCGCACCGTGCTGACGCGGGCCCCGCACGTCACCCAGCAGGAGGTCGCCGCCGCCAAGGAGTACCCCGGCGGTTTCACCCTCCTGCGCATCCACTCCGGCGGCTACGCCCTCAACCACTACAAGTCCGGCGACCTGGCGGCCCGACAGTGGAGCGAGCGCAGCCGCCGGGTGGCCGCGGGTCTTTGGCCCCACCATGCCCTGGGCCGATCGGTCACCGACCGTAACAGCGTGACCTCGCACGATCTGTCGGGAGTCACGGTTTCACGGGGCGTGAATCGCACGTAACAGCGAGTGTCCGTAGCATCGAAGCATGGCGACCCTCTGGGACCTCATGCGGGACTGCATCCCCGACGACCACGCCCGTCAGGTCACCTCGCGCTACTACGTCGACGAGGTGATGGGCTCCCCCGGCGCACCCGGGCTGGTCGTCGATCTGGGGTGCGGCCGCGGGACGTCGGCCGCGCTCTTCCGTAAGCACGCCCCGCAGGTGCGTTGGGTCGGGGTCGACATCCGGGACTCGCCGGAGGCCGGCCAGCGCACGCCCGGCGGTGACCCGGTGGTGCACTACGACGGCGTCCACCTCCCCCTCGGCTCGGACTCTCTCCCGCTGATCTACTCGCACCAGGTCTTCGAACACGTCGCCCGCCCGCGCGAACTGCTGGCGGAGATCGCCCGAGTGCTGGAACCCGGCGGGCTTTTCATCGGATCAACATCCCAATTCGAGCCGTACCACTCCTTCAGCCTGTGGAACTACACCCCGTACGGCTTCCGGGTCCTGGTCGAGGAGGCGGGGCTCGCGTTGGAGGAGATCCGGCCCTCCCTCGACGGAGTTGCGCTGATCATGCGGAGTTATCTGGGCCGACCGCCGGAGTACAGCCGCTACTGGAACGAACAGTCCCCGCTCAACACCGAGATCGACCAGTGGGCGGCGGAGAACGGCCGCCGCAGGACGGCCCTGGTGAACCTGCGCAAGCTGACGTACTGCGGCCAGTTCGCGTTCCGGGTGGGCAAGCCGGCCCTCGCCTAGGCCCTGCCGCGCGGCACTTCTAGTGCAAGATCGTGAAACTCGGCGTGCCTCAGGATGATTTGGGGCCTTTCCTACTTAATCTCCCTTAATCGTAAGGAGTCGCTCCTTTTCATAAGGAGTCGATCCTGCATGCAGCGCACCCACCCTCACTCCACCGGAGATGACATGCACAAGCTTCGCAAGGCCGCCGTCCTGGTCGCCGCCCTCAGCACCGTCGGCCTCGCGGCCGCCGGAACCGCCCACGCCGACGGCCGGGGCCAGAAGGGCAACGAGTACAAAGTCCAGCAGAGCACCCAGTGCAAGTCCCACGACCTGAACATCGACATTCTCGGTGTGGTCGGGGTGCTCAACGGCGCACTGGGCGGCGCGCTCAACGGCGAGGGCAGCGAGGGCAGCCAGGCCACCCGCCTCGGCTCGACGATGGGCTGCAACAACAGCGCGTTCTAGCCCAGCCCTTCTGGCAGTACCAGAGATCACAGGCGGTCAGCGAACAGCTGACCGCCTGGCCTAACTGGCGTGCAGCATCATCCCGATGCCCACCACCAGCAGAGCCGCCGCCGCGATCCGCGGAGCTCCGAACCGCTCTTTGAAGAAGACGGCCCCGATGGCCGCCCCCACGATGATCGAGGACTCCCGCAGGGCCGCGATCGGCGCCAGCTCCGCCTTCGTCTGCGCCCACAGGACCAGCCCGTACGCGGCGACGGACAGCGCGGCACCCAGCAGCCCCAGCCCGGCGAACGGCCGCAGCACGGCGACCGTCTCCCCGCGCCAGCGCCAGACGGCGTACGCCGGGACGGCGAGGCCCTGGACCGCCATCAGCCAGGCGACATAGCCGAGGGACGAGCCGGAGGCCCGCACACCCAGCCCGTCGAGGACGGTGTACACCGCGATGCTCAGCCCGGTCGCCAACGCCGCGCCGATCGCCGCCCAGTCGGGCCGGCGCCCGCGCAGACCCCACAGGGCGACGCCGGTAAGTCCCGCGCAGGAGCAGGCGATCCCGGCCGCCGCCCACCCGTCCGGCACCTCGTGCGCGACGAGGGCGGCGAGTACGGCGACGACGAGTGGCGCGGTGCCGCGCGCGATGGGGTAGGCCTGCCCGAAGTCGCCGAGCCGGAAGGACTTCATGAGCAGCGCGAAGTAGACGACGTGGACGAGTGCGGACGCGATGAGATACGGCCACGCACCCGCCGCCGGGAACGCCCCGAAGGGTATGAGGGCCAGCCCGATCAGCACCCCGCCGCCCCCTATGAGCGTGAACGCGACCAGCTTGTCGGTGATCTTGTGGGCGATGGCGTTCCAACTGGCGTGCGTGACGGCCGCCAGCAGCACGGCGGCGGTGACCAGCGGGGTCACGAAGTCTGCGTCTGCTCGCGCACGTCCACCAAGGTGGCGCCGGCGTGGGTGACAAGGTCCTTGGGTGCCATGGGGAACACGGCATGCGGGTTCCCGGCGGCGGCCCACACGACGTCGTGCTCCAGCAGCGAACGATCGGCGAGCACCCGCGTCTTCGTACGGTGCCCGAAGGGCGGTACGCCCCCGATGGCGTACCCGGTGGTCTCCCGTACGACGTCGGCCTTGGCCCTTGTGACCTTCTCGGCGCCGAGTTCCTTGCGGACCAGCTCCAAGTCCACCCTGGACGCCCCGTCCATGAGCACCAGCACCGGCACCCCGTCGACCGCGAAGATCAGCGACTTGCAGATCTGACTGAGCTCACACCCGACGGCTGCGGCGGCCTCGGCGGCGGTACGGGTCGCGTCCGGGAAGCGGCGGATCCGCTCGTGCAACTCACCGAGCCCCAGCTCTTCGAGGGCGGCGGCGAAACGGGGGTGGGCGGCTGTCGTCATGGAGGGCACGGTAGCGGTGCGTGTACGGCCCATGCGACCGAGTTGGTCATGTGCGACGCACGCGCGGCGTGTCCTCGGGCTCTCCCCGTTCATCCACCCCGAACTCCCCGAAGATGGCGATATGTCCCGGTATCTCTTCGACAACACGGACGCCCGCACACCGGACCGCTTCGCCGTCCTGGAGTCCTGCTACGACCACGTCTCCCGCCGCCAGCTCGAACTGGCCGGTCTCTCGCCCGGCTGGCGCTGTCTCGAAGTCGGCGGTGGGGGCGGCTCGTTGGGCGACTGGATGGCCGAGAGAACCGGCCCCGACGGCGAGGTCACCGTCACCGACATCGACCCCCGCTGGGCCGAGTCCCGCCCGCACGCGCCCCAGCTCCGCCTCATCCACCACGACATCGTCAACGACCCGCTGCCGGGCGACGGCTACGACCTGATCCACGCCCGGCTGGTCCTCATCCACCTGCCGGAACGGCTCCAGGTCCTCGACCGGCTGGTCACGGCCCTGCGCCCGGGCGGCGTCCTGGTCCTGGAGGAGTTCGACTGCCACTGGACTCCGGTGCTCGCGACCCCGGACGAGGCGTCCACGGCCCTGTGGGACCACGTCCAGGCGGCCCTGCTCGCGCAACTGGAGAAGGCGGGCGCGGACACCCTCTGGGGCCGGCGCGTGCTGGGCGCCATGCGGCGGGCGGGCCTGGAGGGCGTCACGGCGACGACGTACGCCGAGTCCTGGCAGGGCGGCAGCCCGGGCATCGCCCTGCACCGCGTGAACATGCAGCAGGCGGAGACGGGGCTGCGGGCGGACGGCGTGACGGAGGCCGAGCTGCAGCGGTTCTACGCGCTGCTGAGAGACCCGGCGTTCGTGGTCAACTCCCCGCCGCTGATCAGCGCGCGGGGTCGGCGCCGACGGAGCGGATGAAGTGGGCACCGTCTTCCCTGCGTTGGGCCGTTGCAGCGGCACCGCATGAAAAGCCGGTGAGAGCCCCCGTCCCCACGGAGCCCTCACCGGCCGGTCCACTTCAAGGGTGAACGGTCAGACACGTGCCAGCGTGCGGTCCTCGTCGGGGTCCGTGTCCTTCCCGGCCTCGGCGTCCGTGCGCAGCCCCTCGCCCTCCACGTCCACGTTGGGCAGGGCGCGGTCGAGCCACTTCGGGAGCCACCAGGCCGTCTTGCCGAGCAGGGCGAGGACGGCCGGGACGATGGCCATGCGGACGACGAACGCGTCGAAGAGGACCGCGATCGCGAGGCCGAAGCCGATCATCTTGACCATCGACTCGCTGGCTCCGATGAAGCCGGAGAACACCGCGATCATGATGATCGCCGCGGCCGTGACGACCCGCGCGCTGTGCCGGAACCCGGTCACCACGGCCTGACCGGGCCGCTCGCCGTGGACGTACGCCTCGCGTATCCGTGTCACGAGGAACACCTCGTAGTCCATGGCGAGACCGAAGACCACGCCGACCATGAAGATCGGCATCATCGACATGACCGGGCCGGTCTCCTGGACGCCGAAGAGGTCGGCGAGCCAGCCCCACTGGAAGACCGCCACGACGGCGCCGAGGGCCGCGAGGACCGACAGGAGGAAGCCGAGGGCCGCCTTCAGCGGGACGAGGATCGAGCGGAACACCAGGATCAGGAGCAGGAAGGCCAGGCCGACCACCAGGATCAGATACGGCACCAGCGCGTCGTTCAGCTTCTGCGAGAAGTCGATGTTCATCGCGGTCGTGCCGGTGACCAGCACTTTCGCATCCGTTTCGGCCGTGATCCCGGTGCCCGCGTCACGGATGGAGTGCACCAGGTCCTCGGTGGAGACCGACGACGGCTTGGAGTCGGGGATCACGGTGATCGTCGCGGTGTCGCCGGACTTGTTGTACGTCGGCGGGGTCACCGTGACGACGTTCTTGAGGCCCTTGATCTCGTCGGAGACCTCGGTGACCGCGTTCTTCGGGGCGTCGCTCGCCTTCGCGTCGACGACCACCACGAGCGGGCCGTTGAAGCCGGGGCCGAAGCCCTCGGAGAGCAGGTCGTAGGCGCGGCGCTGGGTCGTCGACGTCGGCTGGGAGCCGTCGTCCGGGAGGCCCAGTTCGAGGGAGGTCGCCGGGAGGGCGGCGGCGCCGAGGCCGAGGACGCCGAGCAGGAGGACGGCCACGGGACGGCGTACGACAAAGCTCGCCCAGCGTGTGCCCATGTTCGGCTTGTCCGCGGCGGCCTTCTCGCCTTCCTCCCCGCCGGCCTTCGCGGCGGCCTTCTTGCCGCGTCCGAGGAGCTTGCCCTTCTCTCCGGCCGGCTTGACCTTCCGGCCCGCGTAGCCGAGCAGTGCGGGGACCATGGTCAGCGCGATCAGTACGGCGATCACGACCGTGCCCGCGGCGGCGACACCCATCTTCGTCAGCATCGGGACGTTGACCACCGCGAGGCCGACGAGTGCGATCACCACCGTGAGGCCGGCGAAGACGACCGCGGAGCCCGCGGTGCCGGTGGCCCGGCCGACCGCCTCCTCGCGGTCGCGGCCCTCGGCGAGTTCGGCGCGGTAGCGGGAGACGATGAACAGGGCGTAGTCGATGCCGACCGCGAGGCCGATCATCATGGCGAGGGTGGAGGTGGTGGAGCCGAGGTCGAGGGCGCTGGCCAGCGCGGTGATCACCGAGACGCCGATGCCGACGCCGATCAGCGCGGTCAGCAGCGGCAGACCGGCCGCGATCAGCGAGCCGAAGGTGATGACGAGGACCACCGCGGCGACCGCGAGGCCGATGATCTCGGAGGAGGCGGCCTCGGGCGTCGTCTGGAGCGCGTCGCCGCCGATCTCCACGGTCAGCCCGGCGTCCCGCGCCTGCTGCCCGGCGTCCTCCAGGGCGTCCCGGCTGGCGTCCTTCAACTCCATGCCGGGCACCTCGTAGCGCACCGAGGCGTACGCGATCGTGCCGTCCTTGCTGACGGCGTGCGCCTTGTAGGGGTCGGCGACGGAGACGACCTCGGAGCCGTCGGACAGCTCCGCCACGGTCTTCTCGACGGTCGCCTTGTTGGCGGCGTCCGTCATCTTCTCGCCGTCGGGTGCCTTGAAGACGACACGGGCGGTGCCGCCGTCCGCGCTACCGCCCGGGAAGCGCTGTTCCAGCAGGTCGAAGGCCTTCTGCGCCTCGGTGCCGGGGATGGAGAAGGAGCTGGATCCGGCGCTGGGGGCACTGGCCGCGCCAACGCCCGCGAGGGTGAGCAGCGCGACCCATATGAGGGCGACGAAGTGCCGTCGCCTGAAGGCGAGCCGGCCGAGTTTGTACAGGAACGTGGCCACGGAGGCGTCTCCCGGTCAGGTCGTGGGGTCGGTACTTGGGCAGGGGTGATCAGCCCGACGACGTGAGCGGTTACGTCAGGTGGAGGGCTTGCTGGGGAAAGGGTCAGCCGGTCGGAACGCCGAGGGCGGGGAGGACCACGGCATCGATGTACGAGATGAGGAACGCCTGGGTGGGCGGCTGATCGTCGATCAGGGTGCGGGTGGCGAAGGCGCCGACGAGCATGTGCACCACGTAGTCCAGCGCGGGGCAGTCGGCGCGGACCTCGCCGCGGTCGACGGCTCGCCGCACCACCCGGTGGAACTCCTCCATCTCCGGCTCGATGAGCAGTTCCTTGAACGCCTGGAGGAGATCCGGGTTGCCGTGCACCGCCATGAACAGACCCCGCATCAGCGCGGCGTTCTGCTGCATGGTGCAGTCGTCCTCGCGTGCTGTGAGGGCGCGGAGGTCGCCCCGCAGGGACCCGGTGTCGACGTCGGCGACATTGCCCGGCTTGTTGTGCCGGACCGCCTTCGCCACCAGTTCCGGCTTGCCACCCCACTGGCGGTAGAGCGTCGCCTTGCTGGACCGGGTGCGGGCCGCCACGGCGTCCATGGTGAGGGCGTCGTAGCCGACCTCCCGGAGCAGGTCGAGCACGGCCTCGTACAACTCGGCCTCACGCTCAGGGGTGATGCGGCTGCGACGTCCTGTTGCGACCTCGGTCACCGTTCCCACCTTCCCACTCCGAACGACACGGTTTCGTACACCAAGAAAGGTACCCCATCCCCCATCGAAACGAAACGGTTTCGTTCGTGTTCTGGGTCACCGCCGGCTCTCGCGCCGGTCACGTAAGTCCTTGTGTCACGAGTTGCCCAGGTACGTCCACGGGAAAAGCATGGGGAGGTGAGCTACCTGCGCCTACCGCATCTGAGCGGCGATCTGCTGTGCTTCGTGGCCGAGGACGACCTGTGGCTGGCCCCCCTCGACGGCCCGGGCCGCGCCTGGCGGCTCACCGTGGACCGCACCAAGATCGGCCACCCCCGCTTCTCGCCCGACGGCCGCCACATCGCGTACACGAGCTGGCGCAGTCTGGTCCCCGAGATCCACCTGGTACCGGTCGAGGGCGGCCCCGGCCGCCAGCTCACCCACTGGGGGTCGGCGGACACCCAGGTGTGCGGCTGGACACCCGACGGCATCATCCTCGCCGTCGCCTCCCACGGCGAGCCCTTCTCCCACTTCACCTGGGCCTACAAGCTCAGCCTCGGCGGCGACCCCGGCCGCAAACTCCCCTGGGGACCGTGCTCCGACATCCAGGTCGCCGATATCGACGGCGAGCGCAAGACCCTGCTCCTGACCGGCACCCCGCCCCACGAACCGGCCGCCTGGAAGCGCTACCGGGGCGGGGCCACGGGCCGCCTCTGGCTGCACGGCGAACGCCTGCTGCCGGACATCGGCGGCCACCTCCACTCCCCCATGTTCGTCGGCGGCCGTATCGCCTTCCTCTCCGACCACGAGGGCGTCGGCAACCTCTACTCGTGCGCGTACGACGGCTCCGACCTGCGCCGCCACACCGACCACGACGCGTTCTACGCCCGGCATGCCTCAAGTGACGGCACCCGAGTGGTGTACCAGTGCGCGGGTGATCTGTGGATCGTGGACGACCTCGCCGCGGACGCGGATTCCCAGCCCCGCCGCCTCGACGTACGCCTGAGCGGCCCCGGCGCCG
Source organism: Streptomyces cyaneus (assembly GCF_004028635.1). Classification (GTDB taxonomy): domain Bacteria; phylum Actinomycetota; class Actinomycetes; order Streptomycetales; family Streptomycetaceae; genus Streptomyces; species Streptomyces cyaneus. Next base: position 224,055 of record NZ_RQJW01000005.1, read on the forward strand.
GCCGCCGGAGGTACCAGGTGCCCGCCGCCCAGCACATCGACGGCATCTCCGTGGACGAGACGGGCCGTGCGAGCGCCGTGGTCGTACGCGGCAGCCTCTACTGGCTGACCCACCGGGACGGCCCGGCCCGCACGATGACCGACACCCCCGGTGTACGGGTCCGGCTCCCGGAGATGCTCGGTTCGGTCGGCCAGGTCGCGTATGTGACGGACGCGGAGGGCGAGGACGCCATCGAGATCGCGTACCTGCCGCGGGCGACGGGCGACCGAGAGCCGCGCCGACTGGCCTCCGGCGAGCTGGGCCGGGTCCTGGAGATGGTCGCCGACCCCAAGGGCGAGCGGCTCGCGATCGCCTCGCACGACGGCCGACTGCTCCTCGTCACTGTGCCCGATGAGGCGGCTACCGCCGCGGGAACGGAGGACTCGGGCGGCGAGGTCACAGAGCTGATCCGGTCGATCAACGGCCCCGTACGGGACCTGGCCTTCTCCCCGGACGGGACATGGCTGACCTGGTCGCACCCGGGCATCGGCCGCTCCCTGCGCCAGATCAAGCTGGCCCGGATCTCCGGAACCGGGGAAGGGGCCCGCTCGATCGTCGACGTCACCAACGGCCGCTTCGAGGACGAGAACCCGGTGTTCACCCGGGACGGCCGCTACCTGGCCTTCCTCTCCTGGCGAGGCTTCGACCCGGTGTACGACGTCCACACCGGAGATCTGTCCTTCCCGCTCGGCTGCCGCCCCTACCTGGTGCCCCTGTCCTCCGCGACCCCCTCCCCGTTCGCCCTGAACCCGGAGGGCCGGCCGGCCGCCGGTGGCCTGGACCCGGTGGAGGACGAGGAGGGCGGGGATGCCGGCACCACCACCGTCGAGATCGAGGGCCTGGAGAGCAGGGTCACCCCCTTCCCGGTCACCGCCTCCAAGTACTCTGCGCTACACCCGGTCGCGGGCGGCGGACTGGTCTGGCTGCGCTGGCCGATCTCGGGCGCGCTGGGCGAGACCTTCGCCAACCCGGACGACATGACCGGGCGGCCGACCCTCGAACACTTCAACATCAGCAAGGCGAAGAAGGCCGAACTCGTCGACCACCTGGACTGGTTCACGGTGAGCGGCGACGGGTCCCGCCTGGTCCTGGTCGACGAGGGCGACCTGCGGGCGGTGCCCGCCTCCGAGTCCGGCGACAGCGACACGACGGTCTGGATCGACCTGCGCCGCATCCTGCACGAGGTGGACCCGACGGCGGAGTGGAGGCAGTCGTACGCGGAGGCGGGCCGGCTGATCAGGGCGTACTTCTGGGAGCCGGAGATGTGCGGCATCGACTGGGACGCGGTCCTCGAGCAGTACCGCCCCCTGGTCGAACGGGTCGCCTCCCCCGACGAGTTCGCGGACCTGCTCCGCGAGGTACTGGGCGAACTGGGCACCTCGCACGCCTACGTCTCACCCGCCCGCCGCAACGAGGGCCCGGCGCACTACCAGCGCTGGCAGGGCCTGCTGGGCGCCAACTTCGTACGCCGCGACGAGGGTTGGATCGTCAAGCGCATCCTCCCCGGCGAATCGTCCGACTCCAAGGCCCGCTCCCCCCTGGCAGGCACGGGAATCCGCGAGGGAGCGGTACTCACCCACGTGGACGGCAGGCCGGTGGACCCGGTGGCCGGCCCCTACCCCCTCCTGGCCGGCTCGGGCGGCACCACAGTGGAGCTGACGTTCACCCCGGCCGAGGGCGAGGCGGGCGGAGCACGCCGGGTGGCAGTGGTCCCGCTCATCGACGAGCGCCCGCTCCGCTACCAGGACTGGGTCGCCAAACGCCGCGACGTCGTACGGGAGTTGAGCGGCGGCCGCTGCGGCTACCTGCACATCCCGGACATGGGCGGCTCGGGCTGGGCCCAGTTCAACCGGGACCTGCGGATGGAGATGTCCCGCCCCGCGCTGATCGTCGACGTACGCGGCAACGCGGGCGGCCACATCAGCGAGCTGGTCGTGGAGAAGCTCACCCGCACGATCCTCGGCTGGGACCTGACGAGAAACGCCCAGCCGGTGTCGTACGCGTCGAACGCCCCGCGCGGCCCGGTGGTCGCCCTGGCCGACGAGGCGACCTCCTCGGACGGCGACATGATCACCGCGGCCTTCAAGCTCCTGAAACTCGGCCCGGTAGTGGGCCAACGCACCTGGGGCGGAGTAGTCGGCATGACCGGCCGCCACCGCCTCGGCGACGGCACGGTGATCACGGTCCCCATGAACGCGGCCTGGTTCGACGCCTACGGCTGGACGATCGAGAACAAGGGAGTGAGCCCGGACGTGGAGGTCCTCCGCACCCCCCTGGACTGGGCAGAGGGCCGCCACGCCCAACTGACAGACGCGGTGGAACTGGCCCTCGAGCTACTGGAGACGAATCCTCCCGCAACACCCCCGGACTACGCCCACGTCCCGGACCGCTCCCGCCCCAAGCTGCCGCCGCGCTCTTGAGACACGCCGGGAGAGCCCACCCAGGGGCGCGGGGAACTGCGCGACAAGCCCCCACCGCCCCGCACCCGACAACGAAACCCCACCGGCAACGCAAACGTGGGGCGCCCCAACACACAGGGCACCCCACGCAATCCGGCTAAAGCCGAGCGCAGCGGCTAGGCGTCGTAGTCCTGGTCGAGCCGCTCCCGCTCCTCACGCAGCGACCGCTCGCTCTCCTCGTCCCGCTGCGGCCGCTGGCGCCCACGCTGCTGCGCCTGCTCCTTGGCCTGCTGGGCCTTCTCACGAGCCTGCTGCTGCATCCGCTCGGACTTCTCCTGGAACTGGTCCTTCATGCCCATGTGGGTTCACTCCCGTAGTGAGTGGGGGGATTGGCCCCTCGGTGGGGCCTCGACCAGATTCACACGGGCGATAACCGCACGCATGTCGATCAGTTACGCCGCGTAGTCCTCTCCTGCTCATCGGCGGCGCCCCCCGCCCCGACCAGCCCCGTCCGCATCCCCTCCAGGCGCCCGGCGAAGCGCCGCATCTCCCGCTGCCCCACGGTCCCGATGATCCCCGGCAGATACCCGCGCACGCCCTGCATGCCGCGCAGCCACCACTGCCCGTACACATGGCTGGACCGCCGCTCGATCCCGGCCACGATCCGGTCGACCGCCGGCCCCAGCGGATAGGTCTTGTTGGACGGCCAGGGCAGCCGCTTCCTCAACTCCCGCATGACGTCGTCCTGATCGGCCCCGCGGACCATGTCGGTGTCGGTCCAGGACAGATACCCGACCCCCACCCGTACACCCTGGTAACCGACTTCGGCCCGCAGACTGTGTGCGTACGCCTCCACACCCGACTTGGACGCGCAGTACGCGGTCATCATCGGCGCCGGAGTGATGGCCGCGAGCGAGGCGATCTGCAGCAGATACCCCCGGCTCTCCATCAGCACCGGCAAGAACGCACGCGCCGTCACCGCCGACCCGATGAGGTTGACCTCGATGACCCGCCGCCACGCCTCGGGATCGGAGTCGACGAACGGCCCGCCGGTCGCGACACCCGCGTTGGCCACGACGATGTCGACCTTCCCGAACCGCTCCTTGACCTCCCGCGCCACCCGGGCCATCGCCTCATGGTCCGTCACATCGGCGTACCAGTGGTCGCTGTCGCTGTGCAGCCGCTCGGAGACCTCCTTGAGGGCGTCCGGCTCCAGCCCGACGAGCGCCACCTTCGCACCGCGCGCGGAGAGCTTGCGGGCGAGCAGCTCACCGACGCCGCGCGCCGCCCCGGTGACGACGGCGACCTGACCTTCGAGGCTCACCCTGCTCATGCGCCCTCCTTGACCTGCGGGTATGTGTCGACCTGCGTGTATGTCTCGGCCTGCGTGTACGTCGTGACCAGCTCCCGGATCTTCCCGGTCACCAGCTCGGGCGCCTCGATCGGCGTCATGTGCCCGAGGCCGGGCAGTTCGGTGACGCCGAGACAGTGCGGCAGCGCGGCCGCCAGCGAGCGCGCGTGCACCGGTGGGGTCAGCCGGTCGGCCGTACCGACGACCACGGCGGTCGGCACCGCCAACTCGCGCACGCCGTGGTCGAGATCGAGCAGGTCGAGCACCTGCGACCAGACGTACCGCACCTTGCGCGGGCACGCGTGCACGATCCGCGCGCACGCCTCGACCATGTGCGGGGCCGAACCGGGCCCCATCGTCCCGTACTTGAGGATCGCCCGGGCGATCGGCGTGACCGGCCCGAGCGGCGCCCGGGAGCCGAGTATGCGCTTGGTCAGCCAGGTCCGCAGCCGCCCCGGCCGTAGGGGTACGACCGTGGACTCGGCGACCAGCCGCGAGGAGCCGGTGCTGCACAGCAGGACGGCACCGGCGTGCTCCCGGAACCCCGGGCGCGCGGCAGCGGCCATCACCGTCATGCCGCCCATGGAGTGCCCGGCTATCACCGCCTTCTCGCCGGGTGCGAGGGTCGCCTTCAGTACGGCTTCGAGGTCGTCGGCGAGGGCCTCGGTGCCGCAGGCCGGGCTCGCCGGGCTGCGTCCGTGGCCGCGCTGGTCGTAGGCGATGACCCGGTGGTCGGCGGCCAGCTCCCGGATCTGCGCCGCCCAGAAGGCGGTCGAGCAGGTCCAGCCGTGCGCGAGAACGACGGCGGGCGCGGCGGTGTCGTCCACGGGACCGTGTATCTCGACGTGCAGCCGGGCGCCGTCGGCGGATATCGCCGTCAGCTCACGGGCGGGGGCGGGCGGGGCGTACGGCCCGGAGGCGACGTTCATCAGCCGGCTCACGCGGTCACCTCCGACTTGGCGTCCTTCTCGACCGGCACTCGCAGGAGTTCGTACTCCGCCAGATCCACCCGCCGCGTGGCCCGCCTGAACTCGGTCGTCGTACCGGGCCAGATGGTGCTGTTACGACCGTTGGCGTCGAGGTACCAACTCGTGCACCCGCCCGTGTTCCACACCGTCCGCTTCATCCGCTCCTGCACCCGCCGGTTCCAGGCGGCAACGGCGCTCGGCCGCGCGTCGAGAGCCGCACGGCCTCCGAGGACGTTCAGCTGCCGTACGAAGTCGGCCATGTAGTTCAGCTGGGACTCGATCATCAGGATCATGGACGAATTCCCGAGCCCCGTGTTGGGTCCGATGATCGTCATCCAGTTGGGGAACCCGGCGGCCGAGGCGCCCCGCAGCGACTCCATGCCGCCCTTCCACACCTCGGCGAGCGTCCTGCCCTCCGCGCCCACCACCCGCTCGGCGATGGGCATGTCGGTGACATGGAACCCGGTACCGAAGATGATCGCGTCGACCTCGGCCGCACTCCCGTCGGCGGCCACGACGGTCGAGCCGCGGACCTCGCTCAGCCCGCTGGCGACGACGTCCACATTGGGCCGGGCGAGCGCGGGGTAGTACTCGCTGCTCAGCAGGATCCGCTTGCAGCCGATGCGGTAGTCGGGGGTGAGCTTGGCGCGCAGGGCGGGGTCCTTGATGGACCGGCCCATGTTGCGCTTGGCCAACTGCTCTACGAGGCCCAGCTGGTCGGGGTGCTTGGTGAACGCCTGCACCTGCAGCTCCCGGATGCCCCACAGCAGCCCGCGCCGCAGCTGCGCGGTGAAGGGCAGGGCCCGGTGCAGGGAGCGCTCGGCGCCGCTGATGGCGCGGTCGACGCGGGGCATGACCCAGGGCGGGGTGCGCTGGAAGAGCGTGAGCCGCTCGACCTCGGGCTGGACGGCCGGCACGATCTGGATGGCGGAGGCGCCGGTGCCGACCATGGCGACGCGCTTGCCGCGCAGGTCGTAGTCGTGGTCCCAGCGGGCGGAGTGGAAGACCTTCCCGGGGAAGGAGTCCAGGCCCGGGATGTCCGGGATCTTCGGGTCGGACAGCGGTCCGGTGGCGGAGACGACGAAGTCCGCGGACAGATTCCCCCCACTGGTCTCGATGTCCCAGCACAGCCGCTCGCCGTTCCAGGTCATCCGCTTCACCTCCGAGTCGAAGCGGATGTGGGGGCGAAGCCGGAAGACGTCCGTGACGTGCTCCAGGTAGGCGCGGATGTGCTGCTGTCCGGAGAAGGTGCGCGGCCAGTCGGGGTGGGGTGCGAAAGAGAAGGAGTACAGATGGGACGGCACGTCGCACGCGCATCCCGGATAGCTGTTGTCCCGCCAGGTCCCGCCGACGCTGTCGGCCCGCTCCAGGACGACGAAGTCGGTGACGCCCTCGCGCCGCAGCCGTACGGCGGCCCCCAGCCCGCCGAACCCGGACCCGACCACCGCGACCCGCACATGCTCGCGTTCGGCCATGCCTGTGCCTCCATGCTTCACCGGGAACTTCACCCCGGAACCGGAACCATGCCAGTGAACACTGGCGCAATGGGGAGAGTAGAGGAGGTCTGTACTGACCGGTAGGGGTCGGTCGAGGAAAACCGGCGAGGAAAGTTACCGCCGGTACGACTTAAGGTTCCCAGGTGACCGAGAAGCGTGAATACCGGATGGAGGAGCTGGCCCGCGTGGCCGGCATCACGGTGCGCACCCTGCGCTTCTACCGCGAACGCAAGCTGATCCCGCCGCCCCGCCGCGAGGGCCGCATCGCCTGGTACGACGACCACCACCTGGCCCGCCTGCGCACGATCGCCGCCCTCCTGGAGCGCGGCCACACCCTCACCGGCATCGCGGAACTCGCCGAGGCCCTCGACCACGGCCGCGACGTCGCCGACCTCCTGGGCGTCGCCGCCCCCACCGAGGAGGAGCCGGTCCGCCTCACCCCCGAGGAACTCGCCTCCCGCTTCGAAGGCCAGGTCACCCCGGAGAACCTCGCCCTCGCCCTGGACCTCGGCTACCTCGGCACCGACGGCGACGAGATCGTCCACGTCAGCCGCAGCCTGCTGGACGTCTCCTCGGCCCTGGTCCGCGAGGGCATCCCTCTCGCGGAGGTGCTGGCGGCGGGCAAGCGCGTCCGCGAACACGTCGACGACATCGCGGAGATGTTCGCCGACCTGGTACTGCGCTACGCCCACGCGAACGACCTCCAACGCCTGCGCCCCCTCGCCAGGAGCGTGGTGGAGGCGGAGCTGTCCTTGGCCTTGGACCGACAGCTGCGGAAGCAGGGCGAGCGGTAGCGCCCTGAAGGGGCGCGGGGAACTGCGCGACCAGCCACGATGGCGCCGCAGACAACCGACGACACATCGCGGCGGGCTCAACGGTCGTAGACAACCGTCACCGGCGCATGATCCGACCACCGCTCGCCATGCGTCGCCGCCCGCTCGACGTACCCCTTGAGCGCCTTGGCGGCGAGCCCAGGCGTCGCGACCTGGTAGTCGATGCGCCAGCCGGTGTCGTTGTCGAAGGCACGCCCACGGTACGACCACCAGGAGTACGGCCCCTCGACATCCGGGTGCAGCGACCGCACGACGTCGACGTAGCCGCCCGCGGTGGGGGCGAACACCTCGCCCAGCCACTCGCGCTCCTCCGGCAGGAAGCCGGAGTTCTTGGTGTTGCCGCGCCAGTTCTTCAGGTCGGCCTGCTGGTGGGCGATGTTCCAGTCGCCGCAGACGAGGACCTCGCGGCCGTCGGCGGCGGCACGCTCGCGCAGGTCCTTCAGATAGGCGAGGAACTCGCCCATGAAGCGGACCTTCTCGTCCTGCCGCTCGGTGCCGACCTCGCCGGAGGGGAGGTAGAGGGAGGCGACCGTCACACCGGGCAGGTCGGCCTCGACATAGCGGCCGCTGTCGTCGAACTCACTCGACCCGAAGCCGACCTGGATGCGGTCGGGCTCACGGCGGGTGTAGAGGGAGACACCGGCGCGCCCCTTGGCGGCGGCGGGGGCGTGCACGACATGCCATCCGTCGGGCGTACGCACCTGCTCCGGCAGCTGCTGCGGCTCCGCGCGCACCTCCTGCAGGCACAGCACATCGGCTTCGGTACCGGCGAGCCACTCCACGAAGCCCTTCTTCGCGGCGGCCCGCAGCCCGTTCACATTCACAGAGGTCACAGTGAGCACCCCGGCACCATACCGGCACACTGGACGTTGTCCGATTCTGGAACCTCTTGATCTTGAATTGATATACGGTAACCAGCATGCATATACGTCGCGTCTCCTTCGACCACCCCGACGCCGTCAAGCTCAACGACCAGGTGCAGGCCGAGTACGGCGTCCGCTACGGCGACGGCGGCGACGCCACGCTCCTCGCCCCGGCGGACTTCGAGCCGCCGAACGGCCTCTACCTGATCGCCTACGACGAGCTCGGCGCCCCTGTCGCCTCCGGCGGCTGGCGTTCCCAGGACGAGAACGGCGAGGGCAACGCGGACGGGGACGCCGAGCTCAAGCGGATGTACGTCGTCGAGCAGATGCGCGGGCGGGGCCTGGCAAGACGTGTCCTGGCCGCGCTGGAGGAGGACGCGCGGGCGGCGGGCCGCATCCGCATGGTGCTGGAGACCGGCGCCAAGCAGCCGGAGGCGGTGGCGCTGTACACGTCCAGCGGGTACGAGCCGTGCGAGAAGTTCGGCTACTACCGCTTCCATGAGCTGAGCCTGTGTTACGCCAAGGCGCTGTGAGCGGTCAGCTCCGTGGGGCGTTGATGCGGTAGACGTCCCGCACGCAGAGGTTGAGGACGGCGGAGGCGACGACGAGCCCGGCACACGCCACCAGCACCGTCCGGTTGTCCCAGGTGCCGGCCGCGAGGGCGGTCAGCAGATAGCCGAGCGGAATCGCAAGCCGCTCCCCGACACTGTTGAACGCGCTCATGCGCCCCAACTCGCCCTGCGGCACATGCTGCTGGAAAGCGGTCGTCCACGCGACGATCGCCACGTCCAGCCCGATGCCCGCGAGCAGGGCGGTCAACAGCAGCCAGGGCAGCGGCAGTCCCCAGCCCATGACTAGCAGGGGGCCGGCCATGGGCAGACAGGCCGCGACGGCCACCGCGAGCAGCCGGTACGGCCGCCAGCGCAGACACACCACCGTCCCGGCCAGCAGCCCCGCCGCGAACGCCCCCTGCACAAGGCCCCAGTCACGCGCCCCGGCGTACCGCTCCGCCGCGACGACCGGCCCCAGCAGTTGGAACCCCGCCAGCCACGCGGCGACAAGGACGGTCCCCGCGACCGTGTACGTCCACAACCAGGTCCGCGACCAGAAGCCGGCCCACCCCTCCCGCAGATCGCTCAGCACGCTGGTGACGGTGACCGGTGCGTCCAGGCGCAGCCCGAGCAGCAGAAGGGCGGCGACGGCGAAGGTGAGCGCGTCCCAGGCCAGCGCCCAGGCCGGGCCGCCGGCCGCGACAACGACCCCGCCGATCGCCGGACCGAGCACCTTGACCGCGTTACTCGGCAGCCTGAGCAGGGCGTTGGCCTGCTGCAACTGCTCCGCGGGCACGATCTGGGCCACGGCCCCCTGAGCGGCGGGCACGGTGAAGGCCACCGCCGTCCCGGAGACGAAGCCGCAGACCGCGATGGAGACGGTCGTGGCATGCCCGGTGGCGACGACGGCCGCCAGGGCCCCCTGGGCGGCGGCCGCGAGCAGATTGCCGAGGAAGAGCAGTCGGCTGCGGGACACACGGTCCGCGAGCACCCCGCCCATGAGGAGGAAGGCGATCGTCGGAACGGTGTTCGTGGCCAGCACCACACCGAGCGCCCCGGCTCCTCCACCCTGCTCGATCACGGAGTAGGCGAGCGCGAGGGGCGCCATCGCGGATCCGGTGGCGGAGATCAGACTGGCGGTCACGAACCGCCGGAAGGCCGCGTTCCGCAGCGGCGTCGCCGTGCGCGTCGCCCGTAACCGTGCGGCGGCCTTCTCCACGCTCCCCCTCGGACATAACAAAGATCCCGCCCGATCAACCGATCGGACGGGATCTTTCAACTCCCAAGTTCCCTTGGAAAGTTGTTGCGGTGGACCTGAGGGGATTTGAACCCCTGGCCCCCTCGATGCGAACGAGGTGCGCTACCGGACTGCGCCACAGGCCCTTGCAACGAGTGAAACTTTAGCACCCCGATCGGCCTGCTTGGAAATCCGTTCCCGCCCCGGCCGGGCGGCTACTCGTTGGCCGCGCGGGGGCGGTCACCGTCCTCGTACTGGTCGAACAGTGGCGTACGGCCCCGCTCGCGCGCCCGGCGGGCGGAAGCGGCCCGGCGGGCGTCGCTACGACCGCCCCCCTCGGCCTTCTCCTCGTCGGGAGCCGCCTCGTCCGACTCGGCGCCCCGCGCGGAACCGTCCCGAGGCGCACCGCCGGAAGCAGAGCCTGCCTCGGCCCCCGCATCCCGGTCCCGCCCGACGGAGCTCGACCGTGCCGAGCTCCACGCGTCCGGCGCGCCGAGATCCACGTCGGGGGTGGCCCGCGGAGCGACCGGCGCGGTCACATACGTCGGCAAGGGCACCGGAACCGGCTCCCAGCTGTCCCCGTGCCCCGGCCGCCGCTGCCGCTCGCGCTGCTGATCGACCCACTCGGCGTGATCGGTCTGCTCGACGAGCGCACGCCGGTCCGCGGCGAGCGCGGACATCCCGGTGTCCGTGCCTGGTTCGGGCCTCTCGTCGGGCTCGTCGATCCCGGCCCCGGTGTCGGTGGTGCCGCGCCGCCGGGACTGGCGCGCATGCTCGCGCAGCCGCTGCGCGGCGGCCTCGGCGCTGCGCCGGTCCATCTGGTACGCGAAGCGACGGCGCTCCTGGGAGCGCAGATACGCGATGTACCCGCTGAGCATCACGGCGGGTACGCCCGGCGCCCACAGGAAGGCGAGCCCGCCGACCGCGGCGACGATCGCGCCGAGGGTGAAGGCGAGGAAGAGTACGACGGTGGTGCGCCTACGGCGCGCCAGCACCTTCAAGCGCCGCGCCCGTGCCGCGGCCGCCTCGTCCGAAGGGGGACGCCGGGCCGCGGGCACGCGTTTGCGCGCGCTGTCCGCCGGGCCGGAGCCCGATTCGGGCGCGGGTGCGCCTACTCGTTCCGGTGCGCCTGCGCGTTCCGGTGCGGGTGCGCCGACGCGCTCCGGTGCCGACTTGGCCGCTGGCTCGCGGGGGGATTCACGCGCCGGCTCCGGGCGCCCCGGTGCCTGAGCCTGAACCGTCGCCTGGGTCTGCGGACGGGTCGGAGGCATGGCGAAGGCCCGGACGTCCACCGACTCGGTGACGTCGCCCGGGTCATCGGCGCTGGGCTCCCCCTCGTCGGTGGAGCGCGCGCGCAGGTCCTTGGCGTACCGGCGCTCCATCCCCGCCCGTCCGGACAGCAACCGGATGGCTGTGCTGAAGCGTTCCGTCGGACGGGCCTCGTTCAGCTCGTCCTGCCTACGGAGCCACATCGGCACCAAGTAGGCGGCCCAGGCCCCGACAATGACTGCGTAGATGAGGCCGCTGCTGCTCACGCCTCACACGGTAGAGGGGTTTGCGTGAGGCCATCTGCCAATTGAGCCGGTGTGTCGCACGATCTGGCTGATATTTCGAACTTTTTTTGTGACCGATGCGATCAGCAGCCCACCGAGGGCGGGAATTTAATGCCCCGAGCCGGTCATCCTGCGATCAATTTCGAACACTTATTCAATTTCCGGGGCTCCCTTCCCGGCTACGCGGGATTGCCCTGGGTGTTCTGCGGGTTCGTGTGCGGTGTCTGCTGCGAGACTGCCCGGTGCCAGCGGCTCAGCAACCCTTCCGGCACCTCTTCCGCCGTGAGCGCGAAGACGAGATGGTCCCGCCAGGCTCCGTCGATGTGGAGATATCGCGGACGCAGCCCCTCCTCGCGGAATCCGAGTTTCTCCACGACCCGGCGGCTCGGGCGGTTCTCGGGGCGAATGCAGACCTCGATGCGGTGCAGACCGACGGTGCGGAAACAGTGGTCCACGACGAGCGCCACGGCGGTCGGCATCACCCCGCGGCCCGCCACCGCCTCGTCCACCCAGTACCCGACGTGCCCCGAACACATCGAGCCCCAGGTGATACCGGCGACCGTCAACTGCCCGACCAGCCGCCCCTGGTACTCGATGACGAACGGGAGCATCCGGCCCGAGTTCGCCTCGGACCGCAGATGCCGGACCATCTGGCGGTAGGTCGGCCGGTGCGCGATCGGCCCGCTGGGGGTGGGCGGCGGAATGGTCGCCTCCCAGGGGCGCAGCCAGTCCCGGTTGCGCCGGTTGACCTCGCGCCAGGCCCGTTGGTCGCGCAGCTTTATCGGCCGGAGGACGACATCTCCGTCCCCCAGCACGACGGGCCAGGATGGGCTGTTCAGCTCGCACCCCCACTGCTGGGTCTGGGGTGGTCGCCGCCGCGGATCTGGTCGACGGCGTGGATCAGAAGGGGCTCCAGGACGGCCAGGCCGTCCTTCACCCCGCCGCTGGAACCGGGCAGATTGACGATCAGTGTGCGCCCGGCGACTCCGGCGAGCCCTCGGGACAGCGCCGCCGTGGGTACCTTCTCCCGTCCGAACGCCCTGATTGCCTCGGGAATGCCCGGCACCTCGAAGTCGAGGACAGCGCGGGTCGCCTCGGGCGTGCGGTCGGTCGGCGAGATGCCCGTGCCGCCCGTGGTCACGATGACGTCGTACCCGGCGTCCACACCGGCGCGCAGGGCGGCGCCGACCGGGTCTCCGTCGGGCACGACCTGCGGTCCCTCGACGTCGAAGCCGAAGCCCTTCAGGCCCTCGGCGATCAGCGGGCCGCCCTTGTCCTCGTAGATCCCCGCGGCAGCCCGGTTGGAGGCGGTGACGACCAGAGCGCGATACGTCATGCCCGACTCCAGTCGCCCGACTTGCCGCCCGTCTTCTCCTCGACCCGTACGTCCGTGATGACCGCTCCCTTGTCGACCGCCTTGACCATGTCGATCACGGTGAGCGCGGCGACGGAGACGGCGGTGAGGGCCTCCATCTCGACGCCCGTGCGGTCCGTGGTCTTCACGGTGGCCAGGATCTCCACGGCGTCGTCCGCGACCGACAGATCCAGTTTCACACCGGACACCGACAACGGGTGGCACAGCGGAATCAGGTCCGGGGTGCGCTTGGCGCCCATGATGCCCGCGATGCGCGCGGTGGCGAGGGCATCGCCCTTGGGGACGCCTTCACCGCGCAGCAGCTCGATCACGCGGGGTGAGACGAGGACCCGGCCGCTGGCGCGGGCGGTGCGGGCGGTCACGTCCTTCTCCGAGACGTCGACCATGCGGGCCGCGCCCGCGTCGTCGATGTGCGTGAGTCGGTCCTGCGTGGGTCGGTCCTGCATGCTCATGCTCGTGTGGCGCTCCCGGTCCGGGCCCGTCGCGGTGCGGCGCACGGGCCTGCTGTGCGCGACACGGTACCGCGGGCCAGGGCCTCTCAGCCGAGCAGGACCACCTCGACCTCGCTGCCGGGCTCGACGCTCTCCACGTCCTCGGGGACCACGATCAGCGCGTCCGCGTGCGCCAGGGCCGCGATCAGATGGGATCCGGCGCCGCCGACCGGCCGCACCGCGCCGTCGGCGTACGTCCCGCGCAGGAACTGTCTGCGTCCCTTGGGCGAGGTCAGCGCCTTGTCCGCGGTCAGGGTGGCGGTCGCCTTCGGCCGGTGGACGTCCTCCAGGCCCATCAAGGTGCGGATCGCGGGGCGCACGAACAGTTCGAAGGAGACGTACGACGACACCGGGTTGCCCGGGAGCGCGAGCAGCGGGGTGTGGTCGGGGCCGATGGAGCCGAAGCCCTGGGGCTTGCCGGGCTGCATGGCGAGCTTGCGGAACTCGACACCGGCTCCGGCCTCGTCCTCGTCGCCGACGTGGGACAGCGCCTCCTTGACGACGTCGTACGCCCCGACGCTGACCCCGCCGGTGGTGACCATGAGGTCGGCGCGGACGAGCTGGTCCTCGATGGTGGAGCGCAGGGTCTCGGCGTCGTCGGCGACGGCGCCCACGCGGTAGGCGATGGCGCCGGCGTCCCGGGCGGCCGCGGTGAGGGCGAAGCTGTTGGAGTCGTAGATCTGGCCACTGCCCAGGTCCTCGTCGGGCTGGACGAGTTCGCTGCCGGTGGACATGACGACCACGCGCGGGCGTGGGCGCACGCGGACCGTGCCGCGGCCGATCGCGGCGAGCAGGGCGATCTGCGGTGGGCCGAGGACGGTGCCGGCTTCGAGGGCGCGGTCGCCGGACTTCACGTCGCTGCCCTTCGCGCGTACGTGCGCGCGTGCCTCCGCCGGGCGGTACACGTGCACATCGCCCTGGGCGCCCTCGGGGGCCAGACTGCGGGCCTGCATCCCGGTGACCGGGCCCTCGCCGAGGCCGCCGTCGGTCCACTCCACCGGTACGACGGTTTCGGCGCCGGGCGGCAGCGGGGCGCCGGTCATGATGCGGGCGGCCTGGCCGGGGCCCACGTGAATCAGCTCGGCCTGGCCCGCCGCCACGTCCCCGACGACCTCCAGGACGGCGGGGAACTCCTCGCTCGCGCCCGCGACATCCGCGACCCGCACCGCGTACCCGTCCATGGAGCTGTTGTCGAACGGCGGCAGGGAGACCTGCACCGTGACGTCCTCGACCAGGACACAGCCCTGGGCGTCGAGGAGTTGCAGCTCGATGGGTTCGAGGGGGCGGACGGTCGCGAGGATGTCCTCCAGGTGTTCGTCCACCGACCAGAGGTGGTCCTGGCCGGCGGGGCGGGTCGCGGCGGTGCTCAAATCGCTACATCTCCTCGGCTACGTAACTGCGAAGCCAGGTCCGGAAGTCCGGGCCCAGGTCTTCACGTTCGCATGCGAGTCGGACAATGGCACGCAGATAGTCGCCCCGGTCACCGGTGTCATAGCGGCGGCCCTTGAAGACGACGCCGTGCACCGGGCCGCCGACCTTCTCGTCCTGCGAGAGCTGCTGGAGGGCGTCGGTGAGCTGGATCTCGCCGCCGCGGCCCGGCTCGGTCTTGCGCAGTATGTCGAAGATGTGCGGGTCGAGGACGTAACGGCCGATGATCGCGTAGTTCGACGGGGCGTCCACGGCGGCAGGCTTCTCGACCAGGTCGTGGACCTTGACGACGTCACCGTCCTCGGTGGGGTCCACGGCCGCACAACCGTAGAGGTGGATCTGTTCGGGCGCGACCTCCATGAGCGCGATGACGCTGCCGCCGCGCTGCTCCTGCACCTCGACCATCCGCTTGAGCAGCGGGTCGCGCGGGTCGATCAGGTCGTCGCCGAGCAGGACGGCGAAGGGCTCGTGGCCGACGTGCGGGGCGGCGCACAGCACGGCGTGGCCGAGGCCCCTGGGGTCGCCCTGGCGCACGTAGTGCATGGTGGCGAGGTCGCTGGACTCCTGCACCTTCGCGAGCCGGTCGGCGTCGCCCTTCTTCTGAAGGGCGGATTCCAGCTCGTAGTTGCGGTCGAAGTGGTCCTCCAGGGGGCGCTTGTTGCGGCCCGTGATCATGAGGACGTCGTCGAGGCCGGCGGAGACGGCCTCTTCGACCACGTACTGGATCGCCGGCTTGTCGACGACCGGCAGCATCTCCTTGGGAGTGGCTTTGGTGGCCGGCAGGAAGCGGGTACCTAGGCCCGCTGCGGGGATGACAGCCTTGCTGATCCGAGGGTGTGACTGAGTCATGCCCGACACCATATCCGGTGCCTTTGCAGGGAATCTGAGGCTCCGGTTAATTGGCTCTCATATGAGCGCATAAGGAAGGGTTCGGGAACGACCAGTGAGTCACAGCGGGCGTCCGGCCGAGACTGACAAGCGAACGTTGCGGCGAGAGTTCGTCTCGGTGAGGAACAGGTTGACGGCCGATGACCTGCGAGCATCGGCGACCGCGCTGGCCGGGCGGGCACTGGAGCTGCCCGAGCTGGCGCATGCACGCACGGTGGCGGCGTACGTCTCCGTGGGGAGTGAACCCGGCACGCTCGCACTGCTGGACGCGCTGCGCGCGCGGGGCGTGCGCGTCCTGCTGCCCGCCCTGCTGCCCGACAACGACCTCGACTGGGGCGCGTACACGGGAGAGGGGTCCCTCGCCCGCGTCCAACACGGCGGAAAGATGGCCCTCTTCGAGCCCGCCGGCGAGCGCCTCGGCCCGGACGCCGTGACCGACGCCGACGTCGTGCTGCTGCCGGGCCTCGCGGTCGACGCGCGCGGGATGCGGCTGGGGCGCGGCGGGGGGTCCTACGACCGCGTCCTCGCCCGGCTGGAAGGCGCGGGGGCTCATCCCTCGCTCGTTGTGCTGCTGTACGACTCCGAGGTCGTCGAGCACGTCCCCGAAGAGCCGCACGACCGGCCGGTGCACGCGGTGGTGACGCCGTCGGGCGCGCGCCGCTTCCGGGAGCCCTGAGCCACGCTCCTCACGCGCTCCTCACGCACTTCTCATGCGAACGGGCCCTCCACGCGTGCGTGGAGGGCCCGTTCAGCGTTTCACCTCAGCCGTTCACCGTCGGCGACTCACGGCTTGAGCACCAGGGTGTCGCTCGTGCTCTCGTCGACCGCGCCGTCCGAGAAGGACCAGTCGAGCAGTTCGCCGTCGGCCCACTTGTCCGTCTGGTCGGTGTAGTGGGCGCTGTAGGCGTGCCCGGACGCGCCGGTGAGGTTGATCCACTTCGACTTGTCGAGATCGCCGAGGTTGACCACCATCCGCATCGACGGCACCCATACGACGCCGTAGCCGCCGGCGGCGTTCCAGCCCGAGGCGTTGACCGTGGCCTCGCCGCCGCTGAGCTTCCAGGGGCCGCGGTTGAGGACGTACTGCAGGAAGCCGGGGCCGTCCGTGCCGATGGTCTGGTTCTTCAGGAACAGGCGGTGCAGCCGGCCCCAGCTCCAGGTGTCGATGTCCTTGCCGAGCTTGGCGGTCAGCTCCCAGCGGGCGTCGATCATGGCGCGCTTGAACAGATCGTCGCGGTTGTCGCTCGCCCCCGGCCGGGTGAGCGACTTGGGCGTGGACCACCAGTCGCTCTTCTGGTCGTCCATGAGTGTGCGGACGACCTCGAACCAGCGGTCGCCGCCGTCCGGCTGCGCCTGGTCGGTGTCGCGCTCGCCGCACTCGCGCACCTTGTTCGTCTCGTCCGCGGGCCCGGTGGTGTTGACGGGATCGACCCACAGGCACTGGCCCTCGACCCGCAGCTCCTTGGGTAGCTTGTTGCCGAAGGCGAGCTTGAGGATGTTGCGCCAGACCGAGTTGAAGTAGGCGGCCGCCGCCGAGTCGGCGTCCTGGGTGTAGTCCCAGCCCTCCAGGAGCTCCTGCGCCTCGCGGACGTCCTTGTCCGCGATGTCGATCTTCAGCAGCTTGGGCACCAGCAGCTTGGCGATCTCGCTGCTGTTGTCCAGCTGCATCTGGCGCATGTCGTCGGTGGAGATCTTGCCGCCGTCGTCGATCTTCGACTGGATCAGGTCCGTGATGCGCTGGCTGCGGGCGCCGTAACCCCAGTCCGTGGTGAGCGTGTAGGGGTACTTGGCCTTGTCGACCACGGCCTGATTGGCGGTGACGATGTAGCCGCGGGACGGGTTGTACTCGTACGGCAGCTCGTCCTCGTCGATGTAGCCGGTCCAGCGGGACTTGGAGTCCCAGCCCGGTGCCGGGACGGAGCCGTCGTAGCCCTGCGCGCGCGTGGGGATCTTTCCGGGCAGCGTGTAGCCGATGTTGTCCTTGGTGTCGGCGTAGATCAGGTTCTGCGAGGGCACGTCGAACAGGGCGGCCGCGGCGCGGAAGTCGCTCCAGTTCGCCGCCCGGTCCATGGCGAACACGGCGTCCATGGTGGTGCCCGGGCTCAGCGCGGTCCAGCGCAGCGCGATGCCGTAGCCGTCGCCGCGGTCGGGGGCGGCGGTGTCGACGGCGGCCTTCCTGCCGACCTTCACGAGCTCGCTGCTGCGGTCGGACAGCAGCGGCATCCCGTCCTTGGTCTCCCGGACGACGATCTTCTTGGGCGAGCCGCCGGCGACCTTGATGGTCTCCTCGCGCGCGATGAAGGGCACCGTCTTGCCGTCGTACAGGTAACCGTCGCCGGAGAGCTTCTCCAGGTAGAGGTCGGTGACGTCGACGCCGGAGTTGGTCATGCCCCAGGCGATGTTCTGGTTGTGGCCGATGACCACGCCGGGCATGCCCGCGAAGGTGTAGCCGGTGACGTCGTACTGGCACGCGCTGGAGACCGAGCGGCAGTGCAGGCCCATCTGGTACCAGACGGACGGCAGCGACGCCGACAGGTGCGGGTCGTTCGCCAGCAGCGGCTTGCCGGTGATCGTGTACTTCCCGCGGACCACCCAGGAGTTCGAGCCGATGCCGTTGCCGTTCACGCCGACGGCCGTCGGGAGGTCGTCCAGGACGTTCTGCAGGCCCGACAGCTGGCTCTGCAGGCCGGTGCTGCCCGAGGTGGAGGCCGTGCCCGCCGTGCCGCTCGTGGACGAGCCCGCGGAGGACGTGGCGCCGTTCTGCTGGAACGTCTTGGTGACCTCGTCGTACTGGCCCGCCTGGACGATCGTCTTGTTGCGGCTGTACGGATAGTCCGGGTACAGGTCCGCGATCTCCTTGGGACCGAGGCGGCTGGTCATCAGGGCGCGGTCGATCTCGTCCTGCATGTTGCCGCGCAGGTCCCAGGCCATCGCCTTCAGCCAGGAGATCGAGTCGACCGGGGTCCACTTCTGCGGCTTGTAGTCGTTGGTGAGCCCGAGGGCCGCGTACTCCAGGGAGATGTCCTTGTTGTCCTTGCCGTCCAGGTAGGCGTTGACACCCTTGGCGTAGGCCTGGAGGTACTTCTTGGTGGAGGCCGACAGCGTCTTGTCGTACTCCTGCTGCGCGATCCGGTCCCAGCCGAGAGTGCGCAGGAACTCGTCGTTGTCGACCTGACTCTTGCCGAACATCTCCGACAGGCGCCCGGACGTCATGTGACGGCGCACGTCCATCTCGTAGAACCGGTCCTGCGCCTGGACGTAGCCCTGCGCCATGAACAGGTCCTCGTCGGAG
This sequence comes from Streptomyces cyaneus, assembly GCF_004028635.1. Taxonomy (GTDB): domain Bacteria; phylum Actinomycetota; class Actinomycetes; order Streptomycetales; family Streptomycetaceae; genus Streptomyces; species Streptomyces cyaneus. The sequence continues at coordinate 242,819 of NZ_RQJW01000005.1, forward strand.
GAGGCGTAGATCTGCGGGATGCCGTAGTCGTCGCGCTTCACGTCGACGGGCCCGGACAGGCCCGCGAGCGTGAGGGAGCCCTTGGTCTGCGGGAAGGAGGCACGGACGGTACTGATGGACCAGTACGCCCCGCCGGTGACGCCTCCGATGAGGGCCAGCACCAGCACGAGAACGAGCAGGCGGGCTCTGCGCCCCTTCTTCCTGCCGGACTTGCCGGGCTGCTGACCCGTGGAGGCGGTGGTGTTGGGGGGCATCGCTGTCCTTGCTGTCCTAACGCGAGCGGCAGGCGGTCCTGGAGTGCTGGAGCAACCATAGGCGCAGGGCCTGGTCCCACTTGACGCGGACTGGGGAACCAGCACGGACGGACGTTCGATCATGCCCGGCCGAGGTCAAGAAATCGTCAAGAGTTAGGTAAGGTAACGAAGTAGTTGGGTGCGGAGAACCGCCACTTCGTGTCCTATGTACGTGAGCCCACGCGCGCGTGCGCGGGGGCCAGGGAAGGGAACGGCCGCTGACTGTCCACGACCTCAACCAGCTCCTGCTCGTCTGCTCGCTCGTCCTGCTCGTCGCCGTCGCAGCGGTCCGGATCTCCTCGCGCAGCGGGCTCCCCAGCCTGCTCGTGTACCTGGGCATCGGCGTGCTCATGGGCCAGGACGGCATCGGCGGCATCCGCTTCGACGATGCCGAGCTGACCCAGGTCATCGGGTACGCGGCGCTGGTCGTGATCCTGGCCGAAGGTGGTCTGGGCACGAAGTGGAAGGAGATCAAGCCGGCGCTTCCGGCCGCCTCCGCGCTGGCGCTGGTCGGGGTCTCGGTGAGCGTCGGGGTCACGGCGACGGCCGCGCACTACCTGGTCGGGCTGGAGTGGCGGCAGGCGCTGATCATCGGGGCGGTCGTCTCCTCCACTGATGCCGCCGCGGTCTTCTCCGTCCTGCGGAAGATCCCCCTCCCCTCACGCGTGACGGGCACCTTGGAGGCCGAGTCCGGCTTCAACGACGCCCCCGTGGTGATCCTGGTCGTCGCCTTCTCCCAGTCCGGTCCGATCGAGCACTGGTACGCGCTGCTGGGCGAGATAACCCTGGAGCTGGCCATCGGCGCCGCCATCGGCATCGCGGTGGGCTGGCTGGGCGCCTGGGGCCTGAGGCACGTGGCGCTGCCCGCCTCCGGCCTCTACCCGATCGCCGTCATGGCCATCGCCGTCACCGCCTACGCGGCGGGCGCCTCGGCACACGGCAGCGGCTTCCTGGCGGTGTACCTGGCCTCGATGGTGATGGGCAACGCGCGACTGCCGCACTGGCCCGCCACACGCGGGTTCGCCGACGGGCTCGGCTGGATCGCCCAGATCGGCATGTTCGTCCTGCTCGGCCTGCTGGTCACCCCGCACGAGCTGGGCGACGACATCCTGCCCGCGCTGCTCATCGGGCTGGTGCTGACGATGGTGGCGCGCCCGCTGAGCGTCGTCGCGTGCCTGACGCCGTTCCGCGTCCCCTGGCGGGAGCAGGCACTGATGTCCTGGGCCGGGCTGCGCGGCGCCGTGCCCATCATCCTGGCGACGATCCCCATGGTGGGCGGCGTCGAGGACAGCCGCCGCATCTTCAACATCGTCTTCGTGCTGGTCGTCGTCTACACCCTGGTCCAGGGTCCGACGCTGCCCTGGCTCGCCCGCAAGCTGCACCTCGGCCAGGGCCCCGAGGCCGCCGACCTCGGCATCGAGTCGGCGCCGCTGGAGCGGCTGCGCGGACATCTGCTGTCCGTCGCGATCCCCGACGGCTCGAAGATGCACGGCGTCGAGGTCCACGAGCTGCGGCTGCCCGCCGGAGCGGCCGTCACCCTCGTCGTCCGCGACGGAAAATCTTTCGTTCCGCTGCCGACGACGGTGCTGCGGCTCGGGGACGAGCTGCTCGTGGTCGCCACGGATCCGGTACGGGACGCCGCGGAGCGCCGGCTGCGTGCCGTGGGGGCCGGGGGCAAGCTGGCCGGGTGGCTGGGGACCAACGGGGCGACCCGATAGGGCGACCCGATGGGGCGACCAAAACGGGGCCGCCGTATCGCAGGTGAAGCACCGAGTAGTGCTCATTTTCACAGGATCAACGGGCCCCGCTCCCTGTACTATGCAGGCGTAACCCAGATCGAACCAACTCTGCCTGACGCAGAGCTGGCGCGACCGTATGGCGGCCGTGACGTCCTTCCTCGATGGGCGCCGGTATCTACCGCAGTTCCGCGCGACAGGACAGCTCTCGGCGCCGCCCCCCACCCGACGGGGCCGTGCTACCAGGCGGCAGAAAGGCACGGGCCGTGGCATCCACGGTCACCATCGAGCCGTCGGAGGAGTCGAAGGACTCGTCGGCCTCATCCCGCCCGGGATACGGACAGCTGCTGCGCACCCGCGGCGCCTGGACGTTCCTGCTGCCCGGCTTCGCGGCGCGTCAGCCGTTCGCGATGCTGACCATCTCCATCGTGCTGCTCGTCCAGCACACCACCGGTTCGTACGGTGCGGCGGGCGCCGCCGCCGCCGTCACCGGCGTCTCCATGGCGCTGTTCGCGCCCTACAGCGGCCGTCTCGCCGACCGCTACGGACAGCGCACCGTGCTGATCCCCGGCGTGCTGGTGCACACCCTGTCGGGCCTGACCCTGACTGCGCTCGCCCTGAACCACGCCCCCTTGTGGGCGCTCTTCGTGGCGGCCGTGCCGACCGGCGCCTCGGTGCCGCAGGTCGGGCCCATGGTGCGGGCCCGCTGGGGCGTGAAGCTCCAGGGCTCGCCCCTGATGACGACCGCGGCCGCCTTCGAGTCGGTCACGGACGAGCTGACCTTCGTCGTCGGCCCGCTGCTGGCCACCGCGCTGTGCACCGCCGTCGACCCGGCCGCGGGCCTGGTCACGGAGGCCGCGCTCACACTGCTCGGCGGTCTGCTGTTCGCCGCGCAGAAGAGCACCCAGCCCTCGGTCACCGTCGACGGGCACGCACGCGTGGAGCACGCTTCCGCGCTGCGCGTCCCCGGCGTGCGCGTACTGATCGTGACCTTCCTCGGCATCGGCTCGGTCTTCGGCGGCATGCAGGTCTCCCTGGCCGCCTTCACGGAGTCGATCGGCGAGCCCGGCCTGAACGGGGTCCTGTACGGCACCTTCGCCGCGGGCAACATGCTCTCCGGCATCGCCTGCGGCGCCATCGCCTGGAAGGTGGCCCCGCAGCGCCGCCTCGTCGTCGGGTACGCCGCCCTCGCGCTGGCGGCCTCCGGGCTGTGGGCCGCGCACTCGGTGCTCGTCCTGGCCGGCCTCGGCCTGCTCGTCGGCATGTGCATCGCGCCCGCGCTGATCACCGGGTACACGCTGGTCGAGGACCTGGTCCCGGCCGGCGCCCGCACCGAGGCCTTCACCTGGCTCACGGGCGCGGTCGCGCTCGGCCAGGCCGCCGCCGTCACGGTCGCCGGACAGCTGGAGGACCGCTTCTGGGGCGGCGCCGGATTCCTGGTGCCGATGGGCGGCACGCTGCTCGCCCTGGCGACCCTGGTGGCGCTGCGCTCGCGGCTGTCGGCGCGACCCCGCGGCCGTACCGTCGCACGTGGCGTCGGTCACCGAGTCCCGGTGGCAGTGGACTGAACGGCTGGAATACGACACACTTGACCGTCGTTAGCACTCATCGAGTGAGAGTGCCAGGAGGAAGACAGTGCCGACCTACCAGTACCAGTGCACCGAGTGCGGCGAGGGCCTCGAGGCGGTGCAGAAGTTCACGGACGACGCCCTGACCGAGTGCCCCAGCTGCCAGGGCCGCCTCAAGAAGGTGTTCTCCGCGGTCGGCATCGTCTTCAAGGGCTCCGGCTTCTACCGCAACGACAGCCGCGGCTCCTCGTCGAGCAGCTCGCCGGCGTCGTCGAAGCCGTCGACGTCCTCCTCGTCCGACTCGTCCTCTTCGTCCTCCTCGACGTCTTCTACGTCGTCCTCGGACTCGAAGTCGTCGAGCGCCGGCACCTCCTCCAGCAGCAGCTCCGCCGCGTAAGCGCCTCCTACGCGCGCGTAGGACCCCACTTCTTACGGGACCCTGTCGTCATCCGGCGGCGGGGTCCTCGGCTTCTCCGGGTCCGGTTAGGGTGCGGGCATGGCGAACAAGGCGAACGCAGAACTCGGCGTGATCGGCGGCTCCGGCTTCTACTCGTTCCTCGACGACGTGACCGAGATACAGGTGGACACCCCGTACGGGCCGCCCAGTGACTCCCTCTTCCTCGGCGAGATCGCCGGCCGACGGGTCGCCTTCCTGCCCCGGCACGGACGCGGCCACCATCTGCCGCCGCACCGGATCAACTACCGAGCCAACCTCTGGGCCCTGCGCTCGCTCGGCGTGCGCCAGGTCCTCGCCCCGTGCGCGGTGGGCGGTCTGCGTCCCGAGTACGGGCCGGGCACCCTGCTCGTGCCGGACCAGCTGGTCGACCGCACGAAGTCCCGGGTCGGCACGTACTTCGACGGGCTGCCGCTGCCCGACGGCGCCGTACCGAACGTGGTGCACGTCTCCTTGGCCGACCCCTACTGCCCCGCCGGACGCGCGGCCGCGCTGAAGGCGGCTCGCGGGCAGGACTGGGAGCCGGTGGACGGCGGCACGCTGGTGGTCATAGAGGGGCCGCGCTTCTCGACCCGTGCCGAATCGTTGTGGCACCAGGCGCAGGGCTGGTCGGTGGTAGGCATGACCGGTCACCCCGAGGCGGCGCTCGCCCGTGAACTCGAGCTCTGCTACAGCGCGTTGGCCCTGGTCACCGACCTCGACGCGGGCGCCGAGACCGGCGAGGGCGTCTCGCACGACGAGGTGCTGCGGGTGTTCGCGGCGAACGTGGACCGGCTGCGGGGCGTGCTCTTCGACGCGGTGGCCGCGCTGCCGGCGAACGAGGAGCGGGACTGCCTGTGCACGAACGCGCTGGGCGGGATGGATCCGGGGTTCGAGCTGCCGTAGGGGGCGGATGTTCGGGGGGGCGGAACTCCTCACTCCTCGGTCGAGTAGGGCGGAACTCCTCGTTCGGGTGGGGGAGTTTTCCACAACCGGTCGGTAGTCCACGGGCTCCGGCGGGCGGCGGCGCGATGCCTCATCGTGGGCACGCAAGCCGTTCCGTCGTCGCAGGTGGTGGTCCCGATGTCCGTTGCTCCGTCGCCCTTTTACCCGCCTTCCCCTTCCCCTTCCTCTCCCGTTCCCCCTCCCCCTTCCTCTCCCGTTGCTCCGCTCCCGCCGGGCACGGATGCTCCGGCCACATGCGAGGTGCCGCACTTCGCTCCGGTACGGGTGCGTGGTGGGCGGTATCGACTACGCCGGCTCGTACGGCACCGGAGGCGGGCCGTGGCGGTCGGGCTCGCCGTGACCGCGGCTGCACTCGTGGCGGCCGGCCCGCGGGAGGCCGACCGGGCGCGCGGGCATCCGGTGGCGGAACCGGTACACCAGCACCGGGCAGTGGAGCGGGTCTCCGCGCCGGTGCGGATCGCCGACGGGGCCGCCGTGCGGCTGCTGCGGCCCGGCGACCGGGTCGATGTGATCGCCGCGCAGGAGACGGCGACGGGCGCCGACGCCGCCCGGGTGGTCGCGCGCGGGGCACGGGTGACGAAGGTGCCGGAGCCGCTGGACGCCGCCGGAGAGAGCGGGGCGCTGGTAGTGCTGTCGGTGCCGCGTGCGACCGCGGCGCGCCTAGCCGGCGCGAGCGCCACGGCGCGGCTGGCGGTGACGTGGTGCTGAGCCGGGGGCCCAACTGGACAGGGTGGCCGGGCCCTGACGTAGGTTGCGGATCGGTTTGTTCCACAACCTGTGCGCGCGAGGAGAGGCTCCGAAGTGAGCGAGAAGAAGGAACCGAGCGTCTGGGAGGGCTTCAAGGCCTTCCTGATGCGCGGGAACGTCGTCGATCTGGCCGTGGCGGTGGTCATCGGTGCCGCGTTCACCAACATCGTCAACGCGGTGGTGAAGGGGATCATCAACCCACTGGTCGGCGCGATCGGCACCAAGAACCTCGATCACTACAGCTCGTGCCTGAGCTCGACGTGCGAGGGCGAGCAGGGAATCACGATCCTGTGGGGCTCGGTCCTCGGCGCGACCCTCAGCTTCGTGATCACCGCGGCCGTCGTCTACTTCCTGATGGTCCTGCCGATGGCCAAGTACCTGGCCCGGGTGGAGGCCCGCAGGAAGGCGAAGGAGGGTGCCCACGAGGTGGTCGAGGTGACCGAGCTGGAGGTGCTCAAGGAGATCCGCGACGCATTGGTGGCGCAGCGCGGTTCAGGGCACAACGAGCAGTAACGGCTCAGAGGTGGTGGGGCGGCTTCTCGTCGAGGAAGCGCTTCAGGTCGGCCGCGCTGTCACCGGCGGCGCCCGGCCGCTCGCCCCATCCTCGGTCCGTGTCGTCCGAGGACTGCTGGTCCAGCGGATCGTCGAAGATCAGCGCGGACTTCGGCTCGCGCGGCTCGGGGGCGGGGGCGGTACTCATGCGTCCAGGGTACGGCCCGTGCGGCGGCCCTCCACGGCGACAACCCTCCCGGCGGCGATCCCGGCGCTTGCGCGCTTGTGATCCCTTCGCAAGAAATTCCCCGCCCCATCTGCTGTGCTTGACCCCATGACGTCCAGTTCGACTCCCGCGCCGGACTCCCCCCGCCCGCCCGGAACCCGCCACCCGCTGCGCAGGCTCACGGCCCGAGGCCGGGGTGAGGCGCACCGCGCCGCCACCCCGCTGGAACTCTTCTTCGACCTGTGCTTCGTGGTGGCCATCGCCCAAGCCGGCATGCAGCTGGTGCACGCGGTCGCCGAGGGGCACGCGGGCGAGGGGATCCTCAATTACGCGATGGTGTTCTTCGCCATCTGGTGGGCCTGGATGAACTTCACCTGGTTCGCCTCGGCCTACGACAACGACGACGTGCTCTACCGGGTCGTCACCCTGATCCAGATGGCCGGTGTGCTGGTCCTGGCGGCCGGGGTCTCCCGGGCGTTCGAGGACCATGAGTTCCTGGCGGTGTGGCTGGGCTATGTGGTCATGCGGCTCGCCCTGGCGGCGCAGTGGCTGCGGGCGGCCAGGTCGAGTGAGGGCCCGGAGCGGACGATGGCCCTGCGGTACACCGTCGGCGTGCTGCTGTGTCTGGTCGGCTGGCTGGGGCTGGTGGTGCTGCCCGAGGACGCCAGGCCCTGGCTGTTCCTGGTCATGGCGATCCTCGAGTTGTGTGTGCCGCCGTACGCGGAGAAGGACCACCCCACGTCCTGGCATCCGCGCCATATCGCCGAGCGGTACGGGCTGTTCACGATCATCGTGCTCGGTGAGACCATCGCCGCGGCCACGGTCGCCGTGAAGGCCGGCATCGACGAGAACGACGCGCTGGGCGACCTGCTGCCGATCGCCGCGGGCGGGCTGTTGATCATCTTCGCCGCGTGGTGGATCTACTTCGTGGTGCCGATCCATGGGCACCTGCGCTCCAACAAGCAGGCGTTCCTGTGGGGTTACGGTCACTACCTGGTCTTCGCCTCGGCGGCCGCGATCGGCGCGGGCCTGGAGGTGGCGGTCGAGCAGGTCGTCGGCAAGGCGCACATCTCGACGCTGGCCGCGTCGGCGGCGGTGACCCTGCCGACGGCGCTCTATCTGCTCACCGTCTGGGCGCTGCACTCGCGCCACTTCAAGTTCGGCATCACCCAGCAGCTGGTGCTGCCGACCACGGCCCTGCTGGTGATCTGCTGCACGTTCCTGGGCGACTGGGCGGTGCTCGCGGCCGGCCTCATATCGGCGGGGGCGGTGGCGACCGGGGAGACGCTGACGGCGCGCAGGTCTGCCGGAGCGGGCGGGACGGCGGCGCGGGCGCCGGTCGCCTGACCGGCCCCACATGGCCGGACATCGCGGGGCCGCGTCGGTTGCTGGACGAGACTGGCCCCATGACAGTTGACGCTCTGACAGATGTCGCCGGGCTGCGGGTCGGGCACGCGACGCGCATCGGCGACGGTTGGCTCACCGGCACCACGGTCGTCCTCGCTCCCGAGGGCGGGGCCGTCGCAGCGGTGGACGTGCGCGGCGGCGGCCCCGGCACCAAGGAGACCGACGCCCTCGATCCGCGCAACCTCGTGCAGAAGGTCGAGGCGATCGTGCTGACCGGCGGCAGCGCGTACGGGCTCGACGCGGCGTCCGGGGTGATGGCCTGGCTGGAGGAGCGGGGGCGCGGGGTGCGCGTGGGGGTGGATCCGGCGCATGTCGTGCCGGTGGTGCCCGCGGCCTGCGTCTTCGATCTGGGCCGGGGCGGCGACTTCCGAGCGAGGCCGGACGCGGCCACGGGGCGGGCTGCGGTCGAGGCGGCCGCGGCGAGCGAGGCGGGGTCGCCCGTGCGGCAGGGGTGCGTGGGCGCGGGTACGGGGGCGACGGTCGGGTCGGTGAAGGGCGGGATCGGCACGGCGAGCGTCGTCCTCGACTCGGGGATCACGGTGGCGGCGCTGGTGGTGGCCAACGCGGCGGGGGCGGCGGTGGATCCGGAGACGGGGGTGCTGTACGGGGAGTTGTTCCAGGGGCGTGTGGACTATCCGCAGGGGCAGGTCCATGAGGCCGCGCGCCTGCGCCTCGCGGAGGTCGCGGCGAAGAACGCGCCGCCCCCGCTGAACACCACGCTCGCGGTGGTCGCCACCGACGCCGACCTGTCGAAGGCGCAGGCGCAGAAGCTGGCCGGTACGGCGCACGACGGCATCGCGCGCGCCGTGCGGCCGGTGCATCTGCTCAACGACGGGGACACCGTGTTCGCGCTGGCCACCGGGGACCGGCCGCTCGACGCCGGGCACCCGCTCGCGCTGAACGAGCTTCTCGCTGCGGGCGCGGACGCGGTGACGCGGGCGATCGTGCGGGCCGTGCGCGCGGCCGAGTCGGTGGACGGACCGGGTGGAGTGTGGCCGTCGTACGGGGAGTTGTACGGGAGCGCCGGTGACAGGGGGCAACACTGAGGGGGTGGCACCGGGTCCGCGCGGTCGATTGTCGCGGTTGTGTCACGTGATGGCATTCACCGCGAACGGCGGGAACCCGGTCCGGTGACGGTGGCCTCTTGCACCGTGGAACGGAACGGATCCCGCAGATCGTAAGAACTGGAGCAGCTCGTGACAACGCCGGACATAGCAGCGCGGCGCGCAGTGGGGGCCTGTGCCGCCCTGATGATCGGCGCCCTGACCCTCACCGCCTGCGGTGGGAGCGCCAACGCCGACCACGAGGACGCCAAGGGCGGGCAGGGCTCGTCCAACACCTCCGCAGCGAAGATCGTGATCTCGGCGAAGGACGGCTCGACAGGCGCGTCGATCAACACGACCGGTGTGAAGGTCAGCGACGGCAAGCTGACCGACGTGAAGATGACGGTGGCGAAGACCGGGCAGGTCGTGCCGGGGTCCCTGTCCGCCGACGGAGGCAGTTGGCAGCCGAAGGAGCAGCTGGAGCGGGGGACGAAGTACCAGATATCGGCCACCGCGAAGGACGCGGACGGGCGTACGGCCGCCGCCGACTCCGACTTCACCACGGTCACTTCGGCCAACAGTTTCATCGGGAGGTACACACCCGACGACGGCACCACGGTCGGTGTCGGCATGCCGGTGTCGTTCAACTTCGACAAGGCGATCAGCGACAAGAAGGCCGTGCAGTCGCACATCGAGGTCACCTCCAGCAGCGGCCAGAAGGTCGTCGGGCACTGGTTCGGGACGCAGCGGCTCGACTTCCGGCCCGAGGAGTACTGGAAGGCCGGCTCCAAGGTCACGATGAAGATCGACCTGGACGGTGTCGAGGGCGCGAACGGCATCCGCGGGGTGCAGAAGAAGACGGTCAGCTTCACCATCGGCCGCTCGCAGGTGTCCACCGTCGACGTGAACACGCAGACCATGACGGTCGTGCGGGACGGCAAGACCGTCAAGTCCGTTCCGATCTCGGCGGGCAGCTCGGAGTTCTCCACCTACAACGGGCAGATGGTGATCTCCGAGAAGTACAAGAAGCTGCGCATGGACAGCCGCACGGTCAACCTCGCCGACGCGTACGACATCAAGGACGTGCCGAACGCGATGCGGCTGACGCAGTCGGGGACGTTCCTGCACGGCAACTACTGGTACAACAAGGGCAACCCGCCCTTCGGCAGCCAGGGCACCAGCCACGGCTGCGTCGGCCTGCGGGACATGCGGGGCGGGCAGGGAGACACCCCCGCCAAGTGGTTCTACGACAACTCGATCCTCGGCGACGTGGTGATCGTCAAGAACTCCCCCGACAAGACCGTCACGCCGGACAACGGGCTCAACGGCTGGAACATGGCGTGGAGCGAGTGGGTCGCGGGCAGCGCCGCGTGATCCACTGAAGTACCGTCCGAGCAGGGATTCTTGACAGTTCGTCGGGCCGCGCGGGAACTTCTCGCGCGGCCCGCGCGTTTTACCGGACGTACGTTTTCTCGGTTCCCGGACATGATGTCCGCCCGAGGGGCTACGGTATGCACCCACAAGGTGACATGCAGCAACGCCGGGAGAAGCCTTGAGCGTTCCGTACGAGACGGCAGCGTACGAACCACCCGAGTCGCCGGAGTCTCCGGAGGAGCACCTCGCGCGACTCCTCGGCCGCGCCCTGAACTCCTTCGAGCTGCCCGACGAGACGATACGGCTGCTCGACTGTGCGCTGGCTCATGACAGTTCGCTGCACTCCGCGCACCACAGCGCGGGGCTGCACCGCGAGACGTATCGGCACACCTGGCTGCTCGCCGACGGCTCGGCGCTCACACTGTGGGAGCTCGTCCACAACACCGCGCAGGGCCGCGCCCCGCAGCACGAGGTGTACGTCGACGAGGAGGAGCTGCGCGCAGCGACCGCCCGGCTGCCGCTGCCGCCGGACGCGCCGGACTTCGAACTGCCGGTGACGGTGCAGCTGTCCCCGATACCCGGGCCCCGGCACGCGTATGTGCCGGACGACTCGGCCGACCACGCGCGCCGCTTACTGCGCCGGGCGGAGAACGCCGACCGGCCGGACGCGGCGACGGCCGCGCTGCTGACCACGGCGTTCGCGCACCAGATCACGCAGGCGTTCGGGCGCCCGGGCCGCGCGAGGCGCCCCGGCTTGTGCTTCTCGCTCTACGAGCACGCCTTCCTGCTGCACGACGGCAGGGAGGTCTCCCTCTGGGAGGTCGAGCACACGGCGACACCGGACGGGCGGCACATGTGCGAGGTGTACGTCAGCGAGGACGCGGCAAGGGATGCGATGGAGCGGCGGGCGGCGCGGGTGTCGTGACGCCGAACCCGTCGTTCAGCGGCCGTTGCTGAGCTGTCGTACCAGTCCCGCGAACGCGTCCCGTTCCGCCGGGGTCAGTTCCACCGCCTCCAACTCGGGGGCGGTCTGCCGCTGGTGCGGGAGCGCGGAGGGAGCCGGGCGCGTGCGCCACGGCGACGACTTGAGGCGGGCTCGGCGCAGGACGCGGGCCAGGCCGATCACCCAGAGCACGGCCGCCAGGGCGAGGACGACCGGCCCCAGCAGCTGGAGGAACGAGACGTGCTCAGGCATGCGCCCCAGTAGACACCACGGTCCGGGCCTTTGGGCCCGGACCGTGACGTATCTCGCAGGTGCCGTGAACAACTCACAGCGCATCAAAGGGACAAGCGGGAGGCTTGCCCGGCGGAGGGCTTACGCCGCCACCGGCTGCTTCGCCTCCGCGGTCGCCGCGGCCGGGGACTCGGCGGCCGCCGTGCCCTCCGGGGCCGTCTTGCGCATGCCCTTCAGGAGGATGACCAGGCCGGCCGTGATCGCCGTACCGACCGCGATGGCCAGCAGGTACAGGAACGGCTTGCCGATCAGGAAGGTGACCCAGATGCCGCCGTGCGGGGCGCGCAGGGTCGAGCCGAACGCCATGGTCAGCGCGCCGGTGACCGCGCCGCCCGCCATGGAGGCGGGGATGACGCGAAGCGGGTCGGCCGCGGCGAAGGGGATCGCGCCCTCGGAGATGAAGGAGGCGCCCAGGACCACGGCGGCCTTGCCGTTCTCGCGCTCGGCCGGGGTGAACAGCTTCTTGCGGAGGAAGGTCGCGAGGGCCATGCCCAGCGGCGGGACCATACCCGCGGCCATCACGGCGGCCATGATCTTCATGGCGGAGTCGCTGGGGGCCGCGACCGAGATTCCGGCCGTCGCGAAGGTGTAGGCCACCTTGTTGACCGGGCCGCCGAGGTCGAAGCACATCATCAGGCCGAGCAGGACGCCGAGCAGGATGGCGTTGGTGCCGGAGAGGCTGTTCAGCCAGTCGGTCAGGCCCTTCTGCGCCTCGGAGATCGGCTTGCCGATCACCACGAACATCAGGAAGCCGACGACCGCCGAGGAGACCAGCGGGATCACCACCACCGGCATGATGCCGCGCAGCACCGGCGGGATGTTGATGCGCTGGATGCCGAGGACCACACCGCCGGCGATCAGACCGGCGACGAGACCGCCGAGGAAGCCCGCGCCGATGGTGACGGAGATCGCGCCGCCGACGAAGCCGGGCACGAGTCCTGGCCGGTCGGCCATGCCGTAGGCGATGTATCCGGCGAGCACCGGGACGAGGAAGCCGAAGGCCGCGGCGCCGATCTGGAACATCAGCGCGCCCCAGCTGTCGAGCTGGCCCCAGTCGAAGTGCTCGGTGACCGACTTGGCCTCGTTGATCTGGTAGCCGCCGATCGCGAAGCCGAGGGCGATCAGCAGACCGCCGGCCGCGACGAACGGGACCATGTAACTCACGCCGGACATCAGCCACTTGCGCAGCTTGGTGCCGTAGCCCTCGCCGGGCTCGCCGGCGCGCTCGACGGGGGTACCGCCGCCGGGCCGGGCGGCCGCGGTGACCTCACCGCGCTCGGCCTTGGCGCGCACCTCGGCGATGAGCTCGGCGGGGCGGTTGATGCCCGCCTTCACGCCGACGTCGACGGTCGGCTTGCCGGCGAACCGGTCCTTCTCCCGTACGGACACGTCGTGGGCGAAGATCACGCCGTCCGCCGCCGCGATGACGGCCGGGTCGAGCCGGGTGAAGCCGGCCGAGCCCTGCGTCTCGACGACGAGCTCGACGCCCGCCTCGCGGCCCGCGTTCTCCAGGGACTCGGCCGCCATGTACGTGTGGGCGATGCCGGTCGGGCAGGAGGTGACGGCGACGATACGGAAGGGGCGGTCGCCGGACGTCTCGGCGGGGGTGCCCTCGGCAGGGGTGGTGGTGCCCGTGGCGGCGTCGGCGGAGGCCGCCACCGACGACGCCACGGAGTCTGTAGGAACGGCGCCGTCAGGCGCGTCGGGGGCCTCGGCCGCCGGGGGCTCCTCGCCCCGGATCAGTGCCGCCGCCGATGCCGCGTCGCCCGCCGACCGCAGCGCGTCCGTGAACTCTGTGTTCATCAGCTGGCGGGCCAGCGACGACAGGATCGTCAGATGGGCGTCGTCCGCGCCGGCCGGGGCGGCGATCAGGAAGATCAGGTCGGCCGGACCGTCCGCCGCGCCGAAGTCGATGCCGGCGGCGCTGCGCCCGAAGGCGAGCGTCGGCTCGGTGACGTGCTCGCTACGGCAGTGCGGGATGCCGATGCCGCCGTCGAGGCCGGTCGGCATCTGTGCTTCGCGCGCGGCCACGTCGGCGAGGAAGCCCTCCAGGTCGGTCACCCGGCCCAGGGCCACCATGCGCTCGGCGAGGGCACGCGCCGCCGCTTCCTTGGTGTCGGCGGACAGGTCGAGATCGACCAGGTCCGCGGTGATCATGTCGCTCATCGCGGGCTCCTTCGCACGCGTATCGCCCGGGGAGTCTGGTGGGCGGTGAAGGGGACGGGGGTGCCGTGGGGGGGCGGCGTGAATGCGGTGGGGGGCGGCGGGGGTGGAGGGGGGTTTGGAGGTGGGGGAGGCGGGGTCGGGGAACACCCGCCTCCCCCGGGCGACAGAGCGGCTCAGGAGGCCCTGCCGTCCGTCGGCGGGCGTGAGTAACGCCGAGCTTCGCCGTTCACGGACCGAATCGGCAAGAAGTGTGACAACCACGACATTCGTCATGACACCGGCTCCTTCAGTACGCGATCCACCGGCACCTCGGCCGTGACCGTCACCGCCGCCATGTCCAGGTCACCCGGGGACGGCATCACGCTGCCTGGGAGCTGCACGGCCGCCGCGCCATGGGCGACCGCCGAGGCGAGGGCCTCCGGGCCGCTGCCGCCGGCGATCAGGAAGCCGGCCAGCGAGGAGTCGCCGGCGCCGACATTGCTGCGTACGACATCGACGCGCGCACTGGCGAACCAGGCGCCCGCGTCGTCCACGAGCAACTGCCCGTCGGCGCCCAGGCTCGCGAGCACGGCGCGCGCGCCCATCTCACGCAACTCCTCGGCCGCCTTCACCGCGTCACCCACGGTAGACAGGGGGCGCCCGACGGCCTCCGCGAGCTCCTCGGCGTTCGGCTTCACCACGTCGGGCCGCGCACGCAGGGCTTCGAGGAGGGCGCGCCCGGAGGTGTCCAGCGCGATCCGCGCGCCGCCCGCGTGCGCCCGGGCGACCACATCGGCGTACCAGGACGGAGCAAGGCCGCGCGGCAGGCTGCCGCAGCAGGCGATCCAGTCGGCGTCGCGCGACTGCTCGCGGACCGTCTCCAGGAGCAACTCCTGCTCGGCCGCAGTCAGTTCGGGGCCGGGCGCGTTGATCTTCGTCAGTACTCCGTCCGACTCCGCGAGCGCGATGTTCGAGCGGGTGGCCCCGGCGACCGGGACCGGCGCCACCTCGATGCCCTGCGCGTCGAGCAGGTCGGCGACGAGCGCGCCGGGCGCACCGCCCAGGGGCAGTACCGCGACCGTGCGCTGCCCGGCGGCCGCGACCGCGCGCGAGACGTTCACGCCCTTGCCGCCCGGGTCCATGCGCTCGCCGGTGGCGCGTATGACCTCGCCGCGGTCGAGGGACGGAACCTCGTAGGTGCGGTCCAGGGACGGGTTCGGGGTGACGGTGAGGATCATGCGCGCACTACTTCCGTGCCGCCGCGCTCGATCGCGGTGGCGTCTTCGGGGCTGAGCCCGCTGTCGGTGATCAGCAGGTCCACATCGCTCAGGTCACCGAAGCGGGCGAAGTGCTCCTGGCCGTGCTTGGAGGAGTCGGCGAGCAGCACCACACGGCGGGCCGCGGCCACGGCGGCGCGCTTGACCGCGGCCTCGGCGAGGTCGGGAGTGGTCAGACCGTGCTCGGCGGAGAAACCGTTGGCCGCGACGAAGAGGACGTCCGCCCGGATCTCGCCGTACGCCCGCAGCGCCCAGGCGTCCACAGCGGCGCGCGTACGGTGCCGTACGCGCCCCCCGACGAGGTGGAGCTGGATGCCGGGGTGGTCCGCGAGGCGGGCCGCGATGGGCAGGCTGTGCGTGACGACGGTGAGGGACGCCTCCAGCGGCAGCGCGGCGGCGAGGCGCGCCACCGTCGAACCGGCGTCGAGGATCATCGTGCCCTCGGTGGGCAGCTCCGCGAGGGCCGCCTTCGCGACGCGGTCCTTCTCGTCGGCGGCCGTCGACTCGCGCTCGGCGAGGTCCGGCTCGAAGTCCAGGCGGCCGGCCGGGATCGCACCACCGTGCACCCGGCGCACGAGCCCGGCGCGGTCGAGGGCCTTCAGATCCCGGCGGATCGTCTCCGCCGTCACCTGGAACTCCTCGGCCAGCGACAGGACGTCCACTCGGCCGCCGTCACGGGCGAGCCGAAGGATCTCCTGCTGCCGCTCCGGTGCGTACATGTCCGTTCGCCTCCGAACTGTGCCCGAACTTGTGGTTTCGCCGGGAGACTACGCCCGGATTTCCAGAAAGTAAACAGGTTCGGGCTCAATCGGGCATGGTCGGGCTTTCGAGCTGGGGAGATACAGACACGGGCTGGGGAGACACGGACGCGGGCTGGGGAGGGGGAGACACGGGTGCGGCGAGACACGGACACGACGAAGGGCCCGGCACCGAAGTGCCGGGCCCCTCCCCCGCTCAGCCCACCAGCGCGGGCTCCTTCTCCTTCTCCGGTGTCGGCGACGGCTCCTCGGCCGCCCCCTCGATGTGCTGCGCCGGGCGCTTCGGCAGCGCGAACATCAGCAGGAAGATGACGCCCATCACCGCGGCCACCCACCCGAGCGCGTGCTGAAAGCCGTCCGCGAAGGCCAGGCCGGCCGCCGTGCGCTCCCTGGCCTCGGCCAGCCGGTCGTCGACGACCCCGAAGAAGACCACCGAGACCAGGCCCAGACCGAGTGCGTTGCCCATCTGCTGGACGGTGCTGATGAGGCCCGACGCCGAACCTGCGTGCTCGCGCGGCACGTCCGACAGGATCGCGTCCGTCAGCGGGGCCACGATCAGGCCCATGCCGACGCCCATGACGACCAGGGGCAGCGCCATCTGCCAGGGAGCGATGGACAGGCCGTAGCGGCCGGACTCCCAGATGTAGAGCAGCACGCCGATCGCCATCACCAGCGCGCCCGCCTGGAGCACCTTGCGGCCGAAGCGCGGGACCAACTTCTGCACGGACAGGCCGGCCGCCGTAGAGACGGCGAGCGAGAACGGGACCCCGGTCAGGCCGGCCTTCAGCGGGCTCCAGCCCAGGCCGAACTGCATGTACAGCGTCCAGACCAGGAAGAAGATGCCGAGCGCGACACCGAAGACGGTCTGTACGGCGATGCCGGCCGCGAAGCTCTTCACCTTGAACAGCGACAGCTCGACGAGCGGGGAGCCGTCACGGGCGGTCTTCCACCTCTCGTACGCCACCAGCGCCGCGAGGACGACGAGCGCGCCGGCCATCGACACATACCCCCACAGCGGCCAGCCCAGCTCGCGACCGCGGGTCAGCGGGTAGAGCAGCATCAGCAGGCCGAGGGTGACGAGGGCGACGCCGACGAGGTCGAGCTTCAGTGCCTTCGGCGCCTTGGACTCGGTGATGAAGCGGCTGCCCAGGATCAGGCCCGCGACGCCGACCGGGAGGTTGATCAGGAAGATCGGGCGCCATTCGAGGCCGAAGAGGTTCCACTCCGTGAGGAGTGCGCCGAGCAGGGGGCCGGTGACCGCGCCGAGTCCGACGACCGCGCCGAACAGGCCGAAGACCTTGCCGCGTTCGTGCGCGGGGAACGTGGCGTGCACGATCGACAGGACCTGCGGGACCATCAGCGCCGCCATCGCGCCCTGCAGGATGCGGGAGGCGACCAGCATCTCCGGGTTCGCGGCGAAGCCGCACAGCGCCGAGGCGAGGGTGAAGCCGCCGATGCCGACGAGGAACAGCCGCTTGCGGCCGTGGATGTCACCGAGACGGCCGCCGGTGATCAGGCCGGCGGCGAAGGCGAGGGCGTAGCCGGCGGTGATCCACTGGATCTGGCCGAAGGTGGCACCGGCCTCCCGCTGGATCGACGGGATCGCGACGTTGACGATCGTGACGTCGACGAGATCCATGAAGGCCGCGGTCATCACGATCGCGAGGGCGAACCAGCGGCGGCGGTCGCCTGCGGCGGGCTTTGCGGGCGGTGTACTGAGGTCCGTCACGGATGCGGGTTCTGTCTCGGTTGAGGTCATGGCCTGAAGCTATTCCTTCAATAGGTCAGATCGTGTCCTACTTCTGCGGCATCCTCGGATTCATGACGACGGATACTCCGGCACGGCTCCTGACGCTCCTCTCCCTCCTCCAGACACCCCGCGAGTGGCCCGGCGGCGAGCTCGCGGACCGGCTCGGGGTGTCCCGGCGCACCGTGCGGCGGGACATCGACCGGCTGCGGGAGCTGGGGTATCCCGTGCAGGCGACCAAGGGGGCCGACGGTGGTTATCGGCTCGTGGCGGGCAAGGCGATGCCGCCGCTCGTGCTGGACGACGAGGAGGCCGTGGCCATCGCGGTCGGGCTGCGGGCCGGGGCCGGGCATGCCGTCGAGGGGGTGGAGGAGGCGTCCGTGCGGGCGCTGGCGAAGCTGGAGCAGGTGCTGCCTGCCCGGCTGCGGCACCGGGTGACCACGCTCCAGGCCGCGACTACGCCGCTGACCAGCGGGGACGGGGCGAGTATCGCGCCCGAGACGCTGACCGTGATGGCGTCGAGTGTGGCGGGGCGGGAGCGGCTGCGGTTCGCCTACCGGGCGGGGGACGGGACGGAGTCGCGTCGCTTGACCGAGCCGTATCGGTTGGTGTCCACGGGGCGGCGCTGGTACCTCGTCGCGTACGACCTCGATCGGGGGGACTGGCGGACGTTCCGGGTGGACCGGGTGAGCGAGCCGTTCGCGACGGGGGCGCGGTTCGCTCCGCGGGAGTTGCCGACGGGGAGTGCGGCGGAGTATCTGCGGCAGTCGATGTGGCGGCGGCAGGAGACGTACGACTTCTCGGTGACGTTCGAGGCGCCTGCGGAGTTCGTCGCGGCTCGGTTGCCTGGGTGGATGGGGGCGCCGGAGGCGGTCGAGGGTGGGCGGCGGTGTCGGTTGCGGGGGACGGTGGGGGACTCGGTGGAGTGGATGGCGGTGCGGTTGGCGATGGTGGACTGCGAGTTCGTGGTGGAGTCGCCGGAGGAACTGGTGCGGTGTGTGCGGGGGTTGGGGGGGCGGTTGAGTCGGGCGGCGGCCTCCGGCGGTTGAGCGGGGATGCCTGCGGCGGCCTCCGGCGGTTGGGCGGGGATGCCTGCGGCGGCCCGTTGCTGTTCGGTGGGGGTGCGCGTAGCGCCCACAGGTCGGTGGGTGGGTCGGGGCCGCGCCGGGGGGTGTCCGTCCTCGGACCGGCGGTCCCCTTAAGTCAAGAGGTACTGCGTGTTGACGCCGGCCACTGCGGGCGGACACCCCCCGGCACGCCCCCTTCCCGCCGTGGGCGGGCGCGGGCCCGTGGGGGTGCGCGCGATTCCCGCTAGTTCACGCCGGGCGCGGGCCGACCGTGATGTCCTCCCATGGGAAGTCCCTCAGTGCCGCCAAGTTGTGCATCGCCAGGGCCGCCGGGCCCTGCGGGCCCTGTGCGGGGGCGTCTCCCGCTGCCCAGGTTTCTACGGCCACGCGTACGGCGGCGGCTGCCACGGCTGCGGCGAAGCGGAGGGCGGGGGTGGGCTCGGCAACGTTGTCGTGGCTCCTGCTTGCCAGTACTTCCGCCAGCCTTGTCTCCGCTTCGTGGCACACCTCCGCCCACACCTTGCGCAGGGCGGGGCTCGAGTCGGCGAGGCGGACCAGTGTGCGGGCCCACTCCCAGGAGGGTGCGGAGACTCCGGCGTCCGGGGTCAGGGTGTGGTGGGCTGCGTGTTCCAGGGCTTGGGGTACGGGCAGTTCGGGTGGGGCCGTGCGGACTGCTTCTGCCCAGCGGTCGGCGCCGACCGCGTAGAGGGGGGCCACCGCCTCCTCCTTGGTGGCGAAGTAGCGGTAGAAGGTGCGCGGCGCTATGCCGGCGGCCTGGGCGATGTCCTCGGCTCGGGTGGCCCGTAGACCCTGCTTCACGAAGAGGGCGGCAGCGGCGCGGGCGATCTCCATGCGGGTCGCCGCCTTGCGTCGCTCCGTGAGGGACAGGGAGGTGGCGGGGGTGGGGCTGCTCACGTTCGGCAGGCTATGCCTGTGTGGCACAATCTGCCATTCGGGTGGGCCACCCCGTGGTTCAGGTACGGGGTGGCCCACCCGTCTCCATGCCCGGTGACCGAAGAACGAGCCGGGCCCCGGCACCCAGGGGGGATAGGCGCCGAAGCCCGGCTCGGGGAGAGTCCCGGCGCCGGGGGGAGTGCGTCGGGACTTGGTCTGTCGGTACTCGGTGTGGTCGTGGTCGGCTGCTGGAGCGCCGTGGTCCTTGTCCGGGGGGCCTGAAGGCCGTCGCCTCAGGAGCCGAACTCCCTTACCCGGAAGTCTTGTTCCCGGTGCCCCGCGCCTTGAAGCGGCGTTACATCGCCATGTTTGCGCGGTCTTTGGCCACCCGGCGTACGCGCCCGCACGGGTCGTACGCCCCCGCCGCCGCGGCCGCAGGGGCTACGCGGCCGCGTCGAAGCCGGTGCTGCGGGCCAGCTTCTTCAACTCCAGCAGGGCGTGCTTCTCGATCTGGCGGATGCGTTCGCGTGTCAGGCCGTGCTCCTTGCCCACCTCGGTCAGGGTGCGCTCGCGGCCGTCCTCGATGCCGTACCGCATCTTGATGATGGAGGCCGTGCGCTGGTCGAGGCGGCCGATCAGGTCGTCCAGTTCCTCGCTGCGCAGGAGGGTCAGGACGGACTGCTCGGGGGAGACCGCGGAGGTGTCCTCGAGGAGGTCGCCGAACTGGGTCTCGCCCTCGTCGTCCACCGCCATGTTCAGCGAGACCGGGTCGCGGGCCCAGTCCAGGACGTCGATCACGCGGTCCGGGTTCGAGCCGAGCTCGGCGGCGATCTCCGCGGGCTCCGGGTCGCGGCCGTGCTCACGGTTGAACTCGCGCTGGACGCGGCGGATGCGGCCCAGCTCCTCGACCAGATGGACGGGGAGGCGGATGGTGCGGGACTGGTCGGCTATCGAGCGCGTGATGGCCTGACGGATCCACCAGGTCGCGTACGTCGAGAACTTGAAGCCCTTGCGGTAGTCGAACTTCTCCACCGCGCGCACCAGGCCGGCGTTGCCCTCCTGGATCAGGTCGAGGAGGGGCAGGCCGCTGCGCGGGTAGCGGCGGGCCACGGCGACGACCAGGCGGAGGTTGGAGCGGATGAAGATGTCCTTGGCCCGCTCG
This sequence comes from Streptomyces cyaneus, assembly GCF_004028635.1. Lineage (GTDB taxonomy): Bacteria > Actinomycetota > Actinomycetes > Streptomycetales > Streptomycetaceae > Streptomyces > Streptomyces cyaneus. The sequence goes on from NZ_RQJW01000005.1 coordinate 263,388, forward strand.
CTCTCGGCGACCAGGGCCTGAAGCTCCTCGCGGGTGGCGTCCGCCTTGGCCTCCTCGTAGCCGTCGAGGACCTGCCTTGCGAACACACCCGCCTCGATGATCTGCGACAGCTCGACCTCTTTGGCTGCGTCGAGCAGCGGCGTACGCGCTATCTCATCGAGGTACATGCCGACCAGGTCGCGGTCCGCGATCTCGCCGCCATGGGCGCGAACGCTGCTTGCCGCGTCGGCGGTCCCGCCGGTGGCGGACTGACGACGGGCGACGGCACGGGTTGCCATGCGTGCTCCCTTGCGATGTGGACTGGCGGGTGGTTCTTGAACGCTTGGGACTCTCCTCGAGTGCCCGCCGTTCGATGGAAACAACGACTGGAATCAGGACAGAATTCCCAACCCGCCCCTCTATTTTTCTGATCTTGCAGTACCCTGTCCGACCACATGGGGAGGCACGATGCCGTCGGCACGTACAGAGGTGCAGGTCAGACCGGGAGTCGAGAGTGACCTCGAAGCCCTCACCGACATCTACAACCACTATGTACGTGAGACGCCCATCACATTCGATACCACGGTCTTCACGCCGGAAGAGCGCCGCCCTTGGCTGCTCTCCCACCCTGAAGACGGCCCGCATCGACTGATGGTTGCCGTGGAGACCGGCTCCGGGGGCAACTCACAGCGGATTCTGGGCTACGCCACATCCAGCGGCTTCCGGGCGAAGCCCGCCTACGCGACCTCCGTCGAGGTGACCGTCTACCTCGCGCCGGACGCCGGCCGGCGCGGCGTCGGCACCCTCCTCTACAAGGCCCTGTTCGAGGCCCTGGAGGGCGAGGACCTGCATCGCGCCTACGCCGGGATCGCCCTGCCGAACGAGGCGTCGACGCGACTGCACGAGCGGTTCGGCTTCCGGTACGTCGGCACGTATCGCGAGGTGGGCCGCAAGTTCGGCCGGTACTGGGACGTGGCCTGGTACGAAAAGGAGCTGTAGCGTCGGCCGGCCCTGTAGGCCGTCAGCCGAACTGCACCGACCGCTTCGCCAACCCCATCCAGAACCCGTCGATCACCGACTTCTGCGCCGACGGCTCGCCGGCCGCGTCCGCCGCGCCCATCGTCACGAACAGCGGGGCGAAGTGCTCGGTGCGCGGGTGGGCGTAGCGGCCGGCCGGGGCCTTGTGGAGGAAGTCCAGCAGGGCGTCCCAGTCGCCGCCCTCCAGCGCCCGGCGGCCCCAGTCGTCGAACTCCACGGACCAGGCGGGGATGCCGCCCTGCCGCAGGGCGGCGAGGTTGTGGGTGAAGAAGCCGGAGCCGACGATCAGCACGCCCTCGTCGCGCAGCGGCGCCAGTTTGCGGCCGATCTCCATCAGCTTCACCGGGTCGAGGGTCGGCATGGAGACCTGGAGGACGGGGATGTCGGCCTCGGGGTACATCTCGACGAGCGGGACGTAGGCGCCGTGGTCGAGGCCGCGGTCGGGGATGTCCTGCACGGGGATGCCGGGGGCGCGCAGCAGTTTCCGTACGGACTCGGCGAGTTCGGGCGCGCCGGGTGCCGCGTACGTCACCTTGTAGTAGTGCTCGGGGAATCCCCAGAAGTCGTAGACGAGAGGAACGGTCTCGGTGGCACCGATGGCGAGCGGAGCCTCCTCCCAGTGGGCGGAGACCATGAGGATCGCCTTGGGACGCGGCAGTCCGGCGGACCAGGCGGCGAGCTCACCCGGCCAGATCGGGTCGTCCGCGAGGGGCGGGGCGCCGTGGCTGAGATAGAGAGCGGGCATGCGCTCCTGCGTGGCGGCGGACATGGCGGCGACTCCCTCCGGAGACCTGAAGCGCTATTTGCTTCAAATCTAAAGCTTCCCTACTCGGAAGACGGTACGCCCAGGTAGTTAAAATTTCAAGGAGAGCTCTCGTACAGTGGAGTACATGAATACGGCATCGACTTCCGCACCACCCTCGCCGGCATCCGCGTCCTCGGCGGAACCGCGCTGGCTCACCGCCGACGAGCAGCGCGTATGGCGCGCCTACATCGACGCGGCCACCCTGCTCGAGGACCACCTGGACCGCCAGCTCCAGCGGGACGCGGGCATGCCGCACGTCTACTACGGCCTGCTGGTCAAGCTCGCCGAGTCCCCGCGCCGCCGGCTGCGGATGACCGAGCTGGCCATGTACGCGAAGATCACCCGCTCCCGTCTCTCGCACGCCATCGCCCGGCTGGAGAAGAACGGCTGGGTGCGGCGCGAGGAGTGCCCCGACGACAAGCGGGGCCAGTTCGCGGTCCTGACCGACGCGGGCATGGAGGTGCTGCGGGAGACCGCACCGGGCCATGTGGAGGCCGTGCGCCAGGCGATGTTCGACCGGCTCACCACCGAACAGCAGAAGGCCCTCGGCGAGATCATGCGGATCGTCGCCGAGGGCCTGCAGCCCAGCGAAGCGGGTGCGGACCTGCCCTGGCTCCGCTGAACCGTTCGTTCAAGAAGCGTTCAGAGAGCCGGGGCAGGTCCTGGAGGTCGTACGTACGGAGCGTCCCCATCCCCGTACGTACGCCAGGTTCCCGAAGGAGTACGGCCGTACGGTCGTCGTCGGCCTCAGTGCGCGACGACCGGCACCCGCACCTCGTCCTCGGCGCCCTCCTCGGAGGACGCCACCGTCGTACCGTCCGGGCGGCCGGCGTTGACGAGGGTCACGACGATGACCGCGGCGAGCGCCAGCATGCCGACGGCGAACCAGATCGCGTTGGTGTAGCCGTGCACCATGCCCTCCAGCTGGACCAGCTGCTGCTGGGACCGGGAGCTCGCCGAGCCGATGTGGTCGGCGATGTAGGAGGTCGTGGCCGAGGCGGCGATCGTGTTCAGCAGGGCCGTACCGATCGCGCCGCCCACCTGCTGCGAGGTGTTGACCATCGCGGAGGCGACACCGGCGTCCCGGGGCTCGACGCCCAGGGTGGCCAGCGACATGGCGGGCATGAACGCCGTACCCATGCCGAGGCCGAGCAGCAGCATCGCCGGCAGGATGATCGAGGCGTACGACGAACCGATCTCCAGCTGGGTCATCAGCAGCATGCCGACCGCGGCGACCAGGAAGCCGGGGCCCATCAGCGCCCGGGCCGGAACCCGGGTCATCAGGCGGGTGCCGATCTGCGTGGAGCCGACCATCATGCCGACGATCATCGGCATGAAGGCGAAGCCGGTCTTGATCGGCGAGTAGCCCTTCACGATCTGCAGGTAGTAGGTCAGGAAGAGGAACGTGCCGAACATGGCGATGATCGCGATGCCGAGCGAGAGGTAGACGCCGCCGCGGTTGCGGTCGGTGACCACGCGCAGGGGCAGCAGCGGGGCCTTGACCTTGGCCTCGGTGACGACGAACGCGAGCAGCAGGACTGCCGACGCGACGAACATGCCCACGGTCACGGAGTCGCCCCAGCCGTTGGACTCGGCGCGTGTGAAGCCGTAGACCAGCGCGACCAGGCCCAAGGTGGACAGCAGGACGCCGGGGATGTCGAGCGGGTTGCGGTTGCGGCCGCCCTCCGGCTCACGGATGACGAAGTACGCGCCGAGCGCGGCGACGATCGCGAACGGGATGTTGACGAAGAACGTCCAGCGCCAGTCCATGTACTCGGTCAGCACGCCGCCGAGGATGAAGCCGACGGCGCCACCGCCTCCGGCGATCGCACCGTAGATGCCGAACGCCTTGGCACGCTCCTTGGCGTCCGTGAACATCACGGCGAGCAGGGAGAGTGCGGCGGGCGCGAGCAGGGCGCCGAAGACACCCTGGAGGGCGCGGGCGCCGAACATCATCGCCTCGTTGGTGGCGGCGCCACCGAGCGCGGAGGCCGCGGCGAAACCGATCAGACCGACGACGAAGGCGTTCTTACGGCCCCACAGGTCGGCGATCCGGCCACCGAACAGGAGCAGACCGCCGAAGGCCAGCGCGTAGGCCGTGACGACCCACTGGCGGTTGCCGTCGGAGATGCCGAGGTCCACCTGGGCGGACGGCAGGGCGATGTTCACGATGGTCGCGTCGAGGACGACCATCAGCTGGGCGAGCGCGATGAATACGAGCGCTTTCCAGCGGTTGGCGTCACCGGACGTCGCCGGTGTGCCGGGAGCCTTTGCGGCTGTTTCAGACATGGGGGTACCCACTTCGGGACTTCGTGATGGAAAAAGCGTGTCTAAAGGGGACGGCTCGTCGGCTGTGACGGCCGGTGAGATCCGGTGTAGTCACGACCGGTCCAGTGACGACCGGTGTTGTGACGGCCGGTGTAGTGACAGTTGTTGCGCTCTGAACTAATCGGTCAGGCCTGGCGCAGGTCCTCCATGGTCATCGCCGTGCCCGGCAGGACGGAGCGGGCCGGGGCCCGCAGCCCGTCCAGGAACAGCTGCAGATGGCGGTGGACATAGCGGTCGGCGAGGTCGCACCCGGTCCCGGCCGGGGGCCGGCTGAGCTGGGACGCGATGAGCATGACGTCCCCGACACCCACGTCGGAGCGGAGCTGGCCGGCTGCCTTGGCGCGGTCCATGATCTCCTCGGTGAGCTGCTCGATCCGCTCGCGCGCCGCCTCCAGATCCGGGTGGTTCGTGTCGAACGTGCTCTGGACCATCGGGCACAGCGCGCTGATCCGCTCGTCGGCAGCGGTGTGCACGAAGCGCTCCAGGGCTTCGAAGGCATCCCCGGTCGCCGCGAGCGCGGCTTCGGCCGCCTCCGCCGTACGGTCCATGACGGAGCAGACGACCTCGCGGACCAGCGAGTCGCGGTCGGGGAAGTTGCGGTACACCGTGGCATTGCCGACGCCGGCCCGGCGGGCGATCTCGTCCAGCGGCACGTCGGGGCCGAACTCGACGAACATCTCCCGGGCGGCGGTGACGATCCGCTCCCGGTTGCGCAGGGCGTCGGCGCGCGGCCGGGTCGCCTTGCGCGCTACGGGGGTTGCGGTCTGCACGGCGTACTCCTGAGTTGCGGTGAAGGGCGATCCGGGGAAGGTGTCCCCGTTTCGCTCGGACACATGGCTAAACGGGGAAGGGATCCCCGGTTATTTCCCGCACCGAAAAAGATTCCTTGTGACCTGAGTCACAATCACGCTTCCTAAGAACCCACGTTCGGTCTCCTCCAGCGCGCGCCCGCGCACCCCTCGACACAGGGTGATCGAGAGGGTGCAGTGCGCGTCCGGCGGGCTGCCATGGACTGAAGGGCCCATGCATGCAGCCGAGCCGTCGGATACGCCCCCGCCGTGTGGCCGCCCTCGCCTCCGTGACCGCTCTGACCCTGGCGGTCGGCACCTCGGCAGGCACCGGGCACCTCACGGCGGGCACCCCGACGGCAACCGGAGCGGGCCCGATCTCGCTGGCCCGCTCCTCTCCTCTCGGTCCCTGCATGATCAGCGGCCGTCCGACGGTCCAGATGTCGGAGGGCGTACCGACAGCGCGCGGCTACGCCCGCTCCACCGGCACCGTCCGCGCCCTCACCCTGATGGTCGACTTCCCCGACGCGCCCGGACCCGGCAACGCGCTCGACCGTTTCGCGGAGTTCTTCCCGAAGACCCAGGAGTGGTTCCGCACCAGCTCCTACGGCCGCCTCGACTACCAGGCCCGGACCCCGATCTCCGGCTGGCTGCGCATGCCGAAGTCCTTCCGGGCGTACGGCATAGAGCGCGGCGCGCCCTTCGACCCCGGGTACCGGCAGCTGGTCCAGGACATCGTGGCCGCGGCCGATCCCAAGGTGGACTTCCGGTCGTACGACTTCCTGAACGTGCTGGTGACGCCGAACGCCGGCCCGTCGGCCCTGGACACGGTCCTGTCGGTGTCCTTCGCCGGCAACATGGAGGCCCCGGTGGCCGACGGCGTCTCGGTGGCCAACGCCTCCTTCGTCTACTCCCGCCAGGACGACGGCTCCGGCACCTACCACCGCACCGGCTACCGGGTCCTCCCCCACGAGAACGGCCACGTCTTCGGCCTGCCCGACCTGTACACCGCCGAGGGCGGGGGCGCGGTCGGCCACTGGGACATCATGAGCGAGGACTGGGGGGCCAACAACGACCTGCTCGGCTGGCACAAGTGGAAGCTGGGCTGGCTGGACGCGTCGCAGGTCCGGTGCGCGACCGGCCCCGACCCGTCCGAGTACGCCCTGACCCCGCTGGCCGGCGAGGGCGGCCCCAAGCTGGTGTTCGTGCCGCTGGACCGCCGCAGCGGCTACGCCGTCGAACTGCGCACCCGCGAGGGCAACGACGAGACCGTGTGCCGCCCCGGCGTCCTGATCTACAAGGTCGACGCGGACGTGGACACCGGGATGGGCCCGGTGAAGGTCCACGACTCCCACGAGGACAGCGGCGGCTGCACCCGCAGCCCGAACGTCCACGCCGAGCTGTCGGACGCGACGTTCGTGCCGGGGGAGGAATTCCGGGATACGAAGCGGGGGGTGCGGATTGCGGTGGTGGGGGCGGATGTGGGGGGTGAGTATCGGGTGCGGGTGTCTCGGGAGTAGGGGTGGGGGTGGTTGTGGGGATAGGGGTGGCTAGGGGGTAGGGGGTGGCGAGGCGGGGTGGGGGTGGCGTACCCGACGATCCGTACGTGCGGCGTGCCCGGCGATCCGTACGCGCGCGTGCGTCCACGTCGCCGTACGCGCGCGTGCGTCCACGTCGCCGTACGCGCGCGTGGGTCGCATTACGGTGAGAGCCTGCTGCGACCGCCGTACCGGAGAGCCGATGCCCGCGAAGACGACCATGGACGCCGCCCGTGCAGTACCGGCGGAGGCGGTGACGCCGTTGATCCGTGGCGTCGCGGTGCTGCGGCGGCTGACGGAGGCCGGCGGGACGTTGAGCGCGAGCGGGCTGGAGCGGGCGACGGGGCTGGCCCGTTCCACGGTGGACCGCATCGCGTCGACGCTCGCGCGCATGGGGTACGTCCGTCTCGACGGCCGCGACGTCGTCCTGGCGCCCCGCGTGATGGAACTGGGGAACGCCTACCTGGCGGCCCTGGGCCTGCCCGCCCTCCTCTCCTCCCACGCGGACGCGCTCGCCGACGAGTTGGACGAGTCGGTGTCGCTGGCGGTCGGCGACCGCGACGGCATCCGCTTCATCCACCAGGCGACCCGCCGCCGAGCGATGTCCCTCAGCTTCCGCATCGGCGACCTGCTCCCGGCCGAACGCACCGCGCCGGGCCCGCTGTTCGCGACGGAGTGGACACACGCGGAGTGGCAGGCCTGGCGCGAGCGCCGGGCGGCGGACCCGCAGGACCGGGACTTTCCCGCCGTACCGCCCCGGGAACACGCCTCGCCCGACGAGGACTTCGAGCGCCGGGCGCAGCACGCACGCAAGGACGGCTGGGCGCTGGACGACCAGTTGATCGAGCCGGGGCTAGTGGCCGTGTCCGTACCGGTACGGGATCCCCGCGCGGGCGGCCGTATCGCCTGCGTGGCGAACGTGGTCAGCCACACGAGCCGCCACACCGCCCCGGACCTGCGCGACACGCTCCTGCCCCGCCTGCGGGCGGCGGTGGCGAAGATGGAGCGCGAGCTGCGCGAGGCACCGCAGCCGCAGCCGCAGCCCGGGGCGGCGACGGCGGGCCTTGCGATCTGGACGGGCGCCTCCAAGCAGGAGCTGGGCAGGGAGTTCGTCGAGTCGCTGGCGCGCGGGCTGACCGTACTGACCGCCTTCGGCGAGGGCAGGGCCGAGCTGACGCTGACGGACGTGGCCCGAGCGACAGGGCTGGCGCGGGCAACGGCACGCAGGGCGCTGATCACGTACGAGCATCTGGGCCTGGTACGCCAGTCGGGCGAGCGGACCTTCGCCCTGACCCCGCGCGTGCTGTCGCTGGGCTACCCGCCCCTGTCCCGCACGTCCCTGTCCGAGATCGCGACCCCGCACCTGGCCGAACTCGCCGACCGGGTCCACGAGTCGGCGTCACTGGCGGTGCTGACGCCGTCGGGCGAGGAGATCCAGTACACGGCCCGGGCCGCCACCAGCCGCGTGATGAGCGTCAACATCACGATCGGCACGCGGCTGCCGGCGTATGCGACGTCGCTGGGCAGGGTGCTGCTGGCGGATGCCCCGGCGGGGGCAGGACAGTTGGCCGCCTCGCTGGGCGAGCTGCTCCCGCTGACCCCTCACACGATCACGGACCCCTCGGCTCTCGCGACGGTGCTGGAGGAGGTCCGGACACGCGGATACGCCCTGGTCGACGAGGAGTTGGAGGTGGGCCTGCGATCGGTGGCGGTGCCGGTACGCGACCGGACGGGCCGGGTGGTCGCCGCGGTGAACGTGGCGATGCATGCGGCACGGCGGTCGGTGGAGGAGTGCGTACGGGAGGTGCTGCCGGAGCTGCTGGAGACGGCCGGGCGGGTGGAGGGGGATCTGCGGGTGGCGGGGCGGTTCGCTCGGGTCGCGGTGTCCTGAGCCCGTTGAGGGGTTCAGCCGTCGTACGGCCTGACGGCACGACCCTCGCGCAGAGTCAGCCCCCACCAAGCGAGCTGGTCCAGCAGCACGGCGGCGGCCTTGGCGGTGCCGTCCTGGTCGTGCGGGCGGCCCTCGTCGTCGAACTTCTCCCAGGCCATGTGGAAGCTGACGGTGTCGCGCAGGGTCACGGCGTGCAATTCGGCGAAGACCTGCCGCAGCTGCTCCACCGCCCGCTGCCCTCCGGCCATACCGCCGTACGAGACGAACCCCACCGGCTTGGCCCGCCACTCCCGGTAGACGTAGTCGATGGCCAGCTTCAGCGCGGCGGGGTACCCATGGTTGTACTCGGGCGTGACGACGACGAACCCATCGAGCCCGCCGATGCGCTGCGCCAGCGTCGGGGCGTCGTCCGGGGCGGCGGACCGCTCCAGGGTGAGCTTGAGTTCGTCGGCGAGAGCCGGTTCGGACAGATCGATGACGTGCGTCTCCATGTCGTCACGCCGACCGACCTCGGAGACGAACCACTGGGAGACCTTGTCAGCGAAACGGCCGGGGCGGACGCTGCCGATGAGGACGCCGATCTTGAGTGGGGGGTGGGGAGTGAGGGTGCGCGGGGACTGGGACATGGAAGTGCCTCGATTCCGGGTGGTCGGGAGAGTCCGCGATGCGGCCCCGGGTGGGCCCGCGCAAGCAACGTAAAATCTCAAGTTAACTTGAGGTCAAGCGCGCCCCGGAACAGATCGAAGAAGATCGACGACGCGCGTCGCCGATCACCGACAACCGGGGCGAGCGCCGAGGGATGGATCCGCTACGCTGTCAGGGCACCTTCTGCCTTCGTAGCTCAGGGGATAGAGCACCGCTCTCCTAAAGCGGGTGTCGCAGGTTCGAATCCTGCCGGGGGCACCAGCACAAACGGCCCGGACCGATCATGGTCCGGGCCGTTTTGACGGCGGTGTTTGACGGCAGTCGCCTCTCAGGCGGCTGGCGGACGGCGCTCATCGCACGGTGGTCAGCTCCTGCGGCGGGCCGAGGACAGCGGCACGGGAGCGACGCCCTCGACGACGGTGTTGGTGATGGTGCCGATGCCCTCGACCGTCATGGTGACGGTGTCACCAGGCACGAGGGGCGGGGGTTCGAGGACGCCGCCCCGGCCCCAGAGTTCGGCCAGGCAGCCGCCGTTGCCGCAGGTTCCGGAGCCCAGGACGTCGCCGGGGCGGATCCAGGTGCCGCGGGAGGCGTACGCCGCCATCTCCTCGAACGTCCAGGCCATGTTCGCCAGTCGGTCCCGCCCGACCGTCTCGCCGTTGACGGCGACGGTGAGGGCGAGGTCGAGGAAGCCGTCGGCGTTGCGGTGGGGTTCCAATTCGTCGGCGGTTACGAGCCAGGGGCCGAGGGTGGTGGAGGTGTCCTTGCCCTTGGCCGGGCCGAGTTTGACCCTCATTTCACGGCCCTGGAGGTCGCGGGCGGACCAGTCGTTGAGGATCGTGTAGCCGAGGATGTGGTCGCGTGCCTGCTCGGGCGTCAGATCCCGGCCCGCCTTGCCGATGACGGCGGCGACTTCGAGTTCGAAGTCGAAGCGCTCGCAGGCCGGCGGTACCGGCACGTCGTCGTGGGCGCCGATCATCGCGTACGGGTTGGTGAAGTAGAACGCCGGTGCGGCGTACCACTCCTCGGGGACGGTGTCGCCGTATCCCCGTGCGACTCCCTCGACATGGCTCTCGAAGGTCATGTAGTCGCGAACGGTGGGCGGCTGTAGCGGAGGCAGCAGGCGCGCGTCGGTCAGGGGCACGGGCAGGGAGGCGGTCAGGGCGCGTTCTCCCGCCCCGCGCAGGGCCTCCTCGCCCTCCACGATCAGGTCCAGCAGGTCGACGGGGCGTTCGAAGGGGTGGAGCTGGTCGTCGGCGACGACTCCAGACTGCCGTTTCCCGTCGTGGACGAAGCTTGCGAACTTCACGACGCGCTCCCCTCCGCCTCGGCCGGCGCGGTGCCGCCGCGTCGGAAGCCGACGAAGACGGCGGCGATCACGGCGGCGGTCACGCAGGCGGCGGCGGTGAGGATCAGTCCGTTGTTGTAGCCGTGGGCCAAGGCGTCCGTGGTGTAGGGAGCGAGCTTGGCGCTGAGTGGCCCGAGGTCGACGGTGTGCAGGGCCAGCGGGCCGCCCTCGTGCAGCACGGCGGAGGCGGTGCCGTGCTCCTTGGGGGTCAGTCCGGCATCCGCGAGGCTCCCGGTCAGCTGGCCGGCGGCCATGCCGAGGGCGACGGCGCCGACGACGGCCGGGCCGAGGGTCTGGCCGAGGTCGCGGACCAGGCTGGTGGTGGCCGCTGCCATGCCGGTCAGGTTCTGCGGTACGACGTTGACGGCGGCGGCGGTGATCGCGGCGACGACCAGGCCGAAGCCGACGCCGTTCAGGATCAGCGGACCCAGCATGGGCAGCAGAGCGGTCTCGTGGATCGGCAGCGCCCGCAGCCACAGCTGGCCCGCGGCCATCGCCAGGAAGCCGGTGACGAGCATGGGGCCAGGTCCGATGCGGTGTAGCAGACGGACCAGCAGGGGCCAGATGAACGGCGTGCACGCCTGGATGATCATGACCGGTATCGCGGCCTCGAAGGGGCCCTGGTGCTGGATGACACCGAGGCGGATGCTCAGGTCGTACGCGCCGCCGAGGAAGCCCAGCATGCCGATCACGGCCATCGCGGCCGACGCGGCGAACGCCGGGATACGGAAGAGGCTCAGTCGCAGCATCGGGGCCGTGCTGCGGTTCTCCACCACGATGAACGCGGCGATGAAGACGGCGAAGGTGACGAAGGACGCGACGATGGGGGCCGAGCCCCAGCCGTCCGAGGGACCCTGGATGATGCCGTAGAGCAGGGCGAGCATGGCCACGGCGATGGTGATCTGCCCCGGCCAGTCCAGCGAGCGGCCCTCCGGGGCGCTGGACTCGGCGGCCAGGAGCCAGGCCGCCACGGCGGTGATCACGGCGAGCACGCCGGTCACGCCGAACGCCCACTGGAAGGGCGCGTGTTCGACGATGCCGCCGGACATGAGTGGGGCGATGAAGGCGCCGAGCGACAGCGCTGTGGTCCAGGAGGCCAGGCCCCTGGCGCGTGCGGCCGGGCTGGTCGTGATCGCGGTGATCATCGTCAGGGAGGCGGGGAAGAGCGCGGCGGCCCCGATGCCGGAGATCGCCTGGCCGGTGATCAGCTGGGCCGGGGTGTCGGAGGTGGCGGACACCAGGTAGCCGACGGCGGCCAGCAGCGCCGCGCCGACGACGAGTTTCTTACGGCCGTAGCGGTCGCCGACGACGCCGAAGGTCAGGGCGAGGACAGCGGCGGGTACCAGGAAGGCGTCACTGATCCAGGTGAGTTCCGCGCCGGACGTCTGGAGTGTGCGCTGCATCTCGCCGTTGATCGCGGCGGGCAGCACCAGGCCGATCTGGGCGAGGCAGACGGCCAGACAGCCGGCGATGATCGTGCCGGTGTGCCGGGCGGTGGCGGCCGGTGCGGTCTCGGACGAGGTGGCGGGTGGGTCGTAGGCAGGGGTGGAGACCATGTCTCCTCCTTGGGGAGGGGGTTGGCGGGTCGTGCGGCCCGAGGGGACGGTGGGGAGAGCCGTTGGTGCGGGGAGCGGCGTCAGAGACTTCAGAGGCTGGGGCAGAGCTCGGCCATGCAGCCGAAGAGCCCGGGGCCGTCGAGCGGGGGCAGTGAGGGGTCGAGCTCCCGGTACACGGTGTGCACGTTGACGGCGAGGCGTTCGCTCTCGTCCAGGTCGGCGAAGCGGCCCAGGCGGATGTCGCGTGCCGCGTCCATGGCGGGCATGCCGGCGGTGAAGCGGGCGGTGGCCTGCTCGTGGACGTATTCCAGGTACTCGCGGATCTCGCGGATGGCCTGCTTGGTGGTGACGGGGCCGTGGCCGGGTACGACGATGTCGGCGTCGAGGCCCAGCAGCAGGTCGCAGGCGGCGAGCCAGCGGGCGAAGGGACCGTGCCAGACGACCGGCGCCGCTCCGGCGAAGACGATGTCGCCGGTGTAGACGGTGCGGGCCTGCGGCACATGGACGATCGTGTCGCCGGCGCTGTGCGCGGGCCCCACGTCGATGAGGCGGACCTCCGTCCCGCCGATGTCGAGGACGGTCTCGCCGTCGAAGACCCGGTTCGGGAGAACGGGTTCGATGCCGGTGTGGTCGAAGCGGCCGAAGATCCGGCGGGCGAAGTGTCCGGCCGGGCTGTCCATGCCGGTCAACGCCCGCATCTCGGCAGGGCCCACCTGCCGCATGTCCGCCACGGACCCACGGGCCGCGATGATCTCGGCGTGGGACACGAGCTGGTTGCCGAACCAGTGGTCGCCGTTGCCGTGGGTGTTGACCACGGTGGAGATCGGCGCCGGGGCGGTCAGGGGCGTCAGCGCGTCGAGCATGGTCTTGGTCAGCCGCAGGTCGTAGAGGGTGTCGACGAGCAGCGACGCGCCCCGGCCGGTGATCAGCCCGGCGTTGCTCATGCCCCATCCGGCATCGCCCGCGATCCAGGCGTAACAGCCGTGTCCGAGCTCGACACAGCCCGTCGGGGTTGTCACGGAAGCCACGTTGCCTCCTTGTCAGCGTCCCGCGATCTACATCGCGAGACTTTCCTCCATTGCTGGACTGGAGTCCAACAATGGAGAGGAATCTAGATAGATGCCGGGGAGGGGTCAAGAGCCGTGCGGCCCTGTGTTGTACTGGGGGCCATGAAGATCCGGGACGCGGCATCCGCCTCCGAGGGCGGCGCGGCCGTCGGGCGCCAGGAGCGCAGGCGCCGGAAGCTGCACGACCAGCTGTACGAGACGGCGGTCGGTCTCTTCGTCGCCCAGGGATACGAGGCGACCACCATGGAGCAGATCGCCGAGGCCGCCGATGTCGCCCGGGCCACCGTCTTCAACCACTTCGCGCAGAAGGTCGGCTTCCTCGAGGAATGGGGAGTCCGCCGCCGCGCCCGCGTCGCCGAGATCCTCGGCGCGGAGCACGCCGAGGACCTGCCGGTCGGCAACCGGCTGCGCCGCTACCTGAAGGAGATGGGCGACCTCAACGTCGCCTCCCGCGCGGAGACCACCGTCCTGATGGACGCCTCAGCGCGGTACGGGCACCTCCTGCAGGACCCGTCCCTGGAAATCGAACTCGCCAGGATCGTCGAGCAGGGGCGGCAACGCGGGGAGATCAGGGCGGGCGTCGACTGCGACCAGGCCGGCCAACTGCTGGCCGCCTGCTACTTCTCGACGATCCTGCGCTGGATCCGCGAGGAACCGGCCCCCTTCGACCTGCACGAGCGCCTCGCCGGGGCGCTCGACATCATCCTGCTGGGCCTTCTTGCCGACGAGGCACATGCCGGGGAACCCTGACGGCTCCCCTGACCGCTGCCTTGAGGCAAGAGGCCGGTGCCCCATATCAGCGGTTGACCAGCGGCCGGTGCCCCGTCAGACGGTGGCGGGCAGAACGGATTCAGCACACATGAGGCCGGGAAACCGCGTGAACACGTGAGAACCACAGAGGGGTGTTTTCCCAGACGAGACACCCTGCAACCGACGTTTCCGCAGATCACAGCCCTGACCAGAAAAATCTCCTAAAGCGGGTGTCGCAGGTTCGAATCCTGCCGGGGGCACAACGCGTTACCGCTCTGATCTGGGGTTTCTCACCCAGGGAGGGCTCCTACTCGGCCTCGGACTCCTCGTCCGGGGCCGGTTTGCGTGAGCGGGAGGACGTCACCGTAGCGGTGGGCCGGAGGCTCGGCGGGACGACAGGCCATAGACACCTGGCACCCACTCGTGTCCCGGCGTGCTCAGGAGGACCACGCCGCGAGGAGTTCCGCCGGGCCGTACGCAGCGTCGAGCCCCGCGCAGTCGGTCCCGCTGCACGAGATGGCGATCACGGGCACGGGATCAGGCGTGAGCGCGGCGCGGTGCCAACGACCGCTGGAGCGGGGTCGCCCCAATCCCACCGGCGGCTCGGGCGATACTGGAGAACGTCCGCTCACCGCTGCCGATCGCCGAGAGGACGGTGCGGGCCTGGACCTGCTGGGGAAACTCTGCGCCGAGCGAGCGCTCCGCCGACACCAGCAAGGCCGACACGGGATCGCTGAGCGCCGCCCGCAGGAACTCCCACATCCCGGCGCCGTGCGTCCATTCCGCACAGATCAGAGGCAGTCCACCGGTGATCAAGGCCGCATCGAAGGCCGAGACAGGATCGAGGCCGAGCGATGCCGGTGACCGGGCCACCGGCATGCTGCTCGACCATGTCGGCCGGCATGCGGTACTTGTGTCCGGCACCGTCCTGCCCGCCACCACACGTCTGTCCCTCGATGCTACGAAGGAGTGCGCGATGGGAACGTACGAGGATGTCTTCCGCGCCAGTACCGAAGACCCGGAAAGCTTCTGGCTGAAGGCGGCGGAGGCCATCGACTGGGATGTCACCCCGCATCGCGCCCTGGACTCCTCGGGCGCACCCTTCTACCGCTGGTTTCCCGACGGGCGGCTCAACATCTGCTTCAACGCGCTGGACCGGCACGTCGACGCCGGACACGGCCAACAGCCGGCGCTCATCTACGACTCACCCGTGACCGACACCCGGCGCACCTACACCTACACACAGCTGAGGGACGAGGTGGCGGCCTTCGCCGGAGCACTCGCGCAGCTCGGCGTGGGGCACGGCGACCGTGTGGTCATCTACATGCCGATGGTCCCGGAGGCCGTGATCGCGATGCTGGCCTGCGCGCGTATCGGCGCGATCCACTCGGTCGTCTTCGGCGGGTTCGCCCCGCGCGAACTCGCCCTCCGTATCGATGACGCGGCCCCCAAGGTGGTCGTCTCCGCCTCCTGCGGCATCGAGGGCAAGCGTGTCATCGCGTACAAGCCCTTGCTCGACCAGGCCATCGAACTCGCGACCCACAAGCCGCAGAAGAGCGTGATCCTGCAACGCCCACAGGAGCCCGCCGAGTTGGGGCCCGACGATCTCGACTGGGGCGACCTGGTTGCCACCGCGCCGCCGGCCGACTGCGTTCCCGTCCCTGCCACGGACCCCCTCTACATCCTCTACACGTCCGGAACGACCGGAAAACCCAAGGGAGTCGTGCGTGACTGCGGCGGCTACGCGGTCGCCCTCCACTGGTCGATGGGCGCCGTCTACGACGTGGGCCCGGGCGAGACGATGTTCACCGGCTCGGACGTCGGCTGGGTCGTCGGGCACTCGTACATCGTCTACGCACCCCTGCTGGTCGGCGCCACGACGGTCCTGTACGAGGGCAAGCCGGTGGGCACACCGGACGCGGGCCAGTTCTGGCGCGTTGCCGCCGAGCACCGGGTCAAGACCATGTTCACCGCGCCCACCGCGTTCCGGGCCATCCGCAAGGAGGACCCGCTCGGAACGCTCACCTCCAACTACGACCTGACCGGCCTGCGCCACCTCTTCCTCGCCGGCGAGCGCCTCGACCCCGAGACCTATCACTGGGCGAGTGATCTTCTGGGCATCCCGGTGATCGACCACTGGTGGCAGACCGAGACCGGCTGGCCCATCGTCGCCAACCCCGTGGGCATCGAGGCCGCTCCCGTTAAGCCCGGGTCCCCCACCCGCCCGCTGCCCGGCTGGGAGGTCCGCGTCCTCGACCCTTCGGGCGATCCGGTGCCCGCGGGCGTCGACGGTGCGATCGTCGTGAAGCTGCCCCTGCCGCCCGGCGCACTCCCCACTCTCTGGAACGACGACGACCGCTACGTCGCCTCCTACCTCTCCGCCTACGACGGCTACTACCTCACCGGCGACAGCGGCCACATCGACGACGACGGCTACGTCTTCGTCATGGGCCGCACCGACGATGTCATCAACGTCGCCGGCCACCGACTGTCCACCGGCAGCATGGAAGAGGCCCTGGCCGCCCATCCCGACGTCGCCGAGTGCGCCGTCATCGGCGTCGCCGACCCTCTGAAGGGACAAGTACCGCGCGGCTTCGTCGTCCTGAAAGCGGGGACCGACCGCGAACCGAGCGAGGTCGAGGCCGAGCTCGTCCGGCTCGTACGCGAACGCATCGGCGCGGTGGCCTCCCTCAAGGACGTCGCGGTCGTGGCCGCCCTGCCCAAGACCCGCTCGGGGAAGATCCTGCGCAAGACGATGCGCGGCATCGCCGACGGCCACGACGAGCCCATCCCCTCCACGGTGGACGACCCCGGCGTCATCGAGGCCCTGCGCCCGGTCCTCCGCCGCGCCGACCACACCCCGTGAACGGGGCCGGCTCCCGGAGCGGCTGGCGATGGGTCACCCCGCCCACCGGGCTCCATGGGGCACGGCCCGCCGACCAAGGGATGGGCACTTTGCGCGTGTCATGTCGCGGGCGCCCCGGCGATGACAGGCGTAAGCACCCACGGCCACCGAAGAGCGGTGGACCTCCTGACTCGGCGAGCGGCTACCCGGCGACTGCAGCAGCTCCATCGGACAAGTCGGACACCAGGCCGAATGGCGCCAGGGACGCTGTACGAGCGGGAGTACTCGCCGGCATGCCCTTGAGCAGGGCTCGCGGAATCGGAGGGTAGGTTCAAGGGTGACGTCGAGCCCCGGCTGCGGTCTACGCCGATGGCTCACGACTCAAGCCGGGCACCGGGTCCCAGCCGGGCGGTGACTTGCCCAGGGGTGAGGGTGGAGTGCCCCTCGGAGCACTCGACGACGACGCGGACCGGAGCGTCGCAGTCGGTGTGGCGAACGTCCAGTACAGGCCCCTCGGGGCCGAGGGCGTACGCCTCACCCCACTGCCTCAGCGCCATCAGGACGGGCCACAGGTCCCAGCCCTTGCGGGTCAGGCGGTACTCGTTGCGGGAGCGGCTGCCCGGCTCCTGGTAGGGGACGGTCTTGAGGATGCCGGCCGCGATCAGCTTCCGGAGGCGGTCGCTGAGGACGGCCTCGGACAAGCCGATGTGACGGTGGAAGTCGTCGAAGCGGCGGACTCCGTTGACGGCGTCCCGCAAGATCAGCAACGTCCATTTCTCTCCGACCACGTCGAGCGTGCGCTGGACGGGGCAGTTCTCCGTGCTCGCCTCAAGCCACTCCATCCAGCCATCGTAGGGGCCTGGCTTCGTCATTGACAGTCAGGTGAGACGGAAGCTAGCTTCACTTGCAAAAGTCAGACGGGAAGGCGCTCGGTCGTGGGACGGACACGTACGTATCAATGGGAAGATCCCGCGATCCTGGCGGAGGCCGCCGGACGCATGGCCGGCATCGACTTCCTGCGCGAGTTGCAGGCGGGGCAACTGCCGAGGCCGCCCATCAACCACGCCATCGACTTCAGCCTGGACGAGGTGGAGCCCGGCAGGGCGGTCTTCTCCCTGACGCCGGGCGAGGAGCACTACAACCCGATCGGCAGCGTGCACGGCGGCATCTTCGCCACCCTCCTCGACTCGGCGGCGGGATGCGCCGTCCAGACCACCCTCCCGCAAGGCATGGCGTACACCTCACTCGACCTGACGGTGAAGTTCCTCCGGCGGATCACAGTGGAGACGGGCACCGTGCGCGCCGTCGGCACGGTTGTCAACAAGGGCCGCCAAACCGCCCTCGCACAGGCGCAGTTGGTCGACACGAAAGACCGTCTCCTCGCCCACGCCACCAGTAGCTGCCTGCTTTTCCCGGTTCCTCCCCCTCAAGGGTGAGCGTCGGCGGCGGCCGGTGAATCGGACCTTGTCACCCACTCACCGACGCCTCATCCCCGGACGGCCCAGACGGCGTTGAAGGAGGCGTGACCACGACGACGCGACTCACGCCCGTCATCGGTGTATAGCGCAGCCGTAGCGGAAGGTTCCCGCCCCGAATTGGAGCCGATCTTCACCGAGCTCGCCGGGCCCATTGCGCTCCGCAGACGTCCGGTCCGACAGCCCCTGCCAGGCCCCTGTCGTCCGGTCCCCCTCCCCACGGCCCGCCCGGAGACGCCCACTCCGCCGCAGGTGAGAACGCCCCACGCGCGTGCGCGGTGCGTGAGCGGACGGTGCGGGACGAGCCGTCACATGCTGGTTCCTCCCCGTGTACCGCGTGGCGCTGATCAGGAAGAACAGCTCCACACGGCACAGCCAGGTACCACCCGGCAAGGATTCGATCCCACGCCTGAAGCGGGCGTCACTTGTTCGCATACCGAGCGCAACTCCACGGGCTCGCCGGCACAGCGGCACAGGTCGCCGGCATGACCTCGTGTTCGTGTCACAACCCGTCCGGGCCGCCTCGGCCCTTGGCCGTCACTGGCTGACACCCATGGTCTCGGCGGAATGAAGGCCACGCGCACCTGACGCACGTGATCGGAATTCCTTCGAAACATTCGAAGGGACGACCCTGCAAATTGATCTGGCTATTGCGGGCTTTGACGATCAGTTCTGTTTCACTTCACCGAATGGGGCCATGAGCAGGGGAAATGCCACCCGCAGGAGTAATTGAGCCATGCGAATGTTTCGAAATAAATGCCGAAACTATTGACAGTTGGCAGGGCCATACCAAAACTGTTCGCCGTTGGCAGAGCTCGACCGCTGTCGACGCGGGCTGGCACGAACCACCCGTCGGCACAAGTTGCCAGCCCCCCGTCGGCCTTACGAGGACGAGGAGGAAGCACGCTCATGAACGACGGACCCGCAAACCCGACGCGCCGCAGCGTCTGCACCCTGCTGCTGGCCACCGGGGCCACGTTGGCCCTGCCCGGCACCGCCGAGGCGGCCACGGTCATCAGCACGAACCAGACCGGAACCGACAACGGGTACTACTACTCGTTCTGGACGGACAGCCAGGGCACGGTCTCCATGACCCTGAACTCCGGCGGGAACTACAGCACTTCGTGGAGAAACACCGGGAACTTCGTCGCCGGCAAGGGCTGGAGCAACGGCTCACGCCGGACCGTGACCTACTCCGGCAGCTTCAACCCGTCCGGCAACGGCTACCTGACGCTCTACGGGTGGACGTCGAACCCGCTCGTCGAGTACTACGTCGTCGACAACTGGGGCACCTACCGGCCCACCGGGACGTACAAGGGCACTGTCACCAGCGACGGCGGCACGTACGACATCTACCAGACCACTCGCTACAACGCCCCGTCCGTCGAAGGCACCCGCACGTTCAACCAGTACTGGAGCGTCCGGCAGTCGAAGCGCACCGGTGGCACCATCACCACCGGCAACCACTTCGACGCCTGGGCCCGCGCCGGAATGCCCCTCGGGAGCTTCAAGTACTACATGATCCTCGCCACCGAGGGATACCAGAGCAGCGGGAGCTCCAACATCACGGTGAGATAGACCAGTTCGGAGAGGGGGCGGCGGCTGCGGGGTACGGTCGCGCGGCGACTGCGCCGATGAACGTGCCGTCCCCCCGGTGGGGGTCCCCCTCCCCCACCCAATCCCCTCGATCCCCCCAAACCCCCAGGCCGGAGGACCGCTCGTCATGAAGGCCACACCGAGTCTCTCGTTACTCGCCGTCGTCACACTCGCAGCAGGCGCCCTCACCGTCGACGCCGCCGCCCCGGCGCAGGCCGCCACCTGCAACGGGTACGTCGGGCTCACCTTCGACGACGGACCGTCCAACAGCACCCCGGCCCTGCTCAACGCGCTCACGCAGAACGGGCTGCGGGCCACCATGTTCAACCAGGGCCAGCACGCCGCCGCCTACCCGGCCAGGGTCAAAGCGCAGGTCAATGCCGGCATGTGGGTCGGCAACCACAGCTACACCCACCCACATCTGACCCAGCAGAGCCAGGCGACGATCGACTCGGAAATCTCCCGGACCCAGCAGGCCGTCGCGGCCGCGGGCGGCGGCACGCCGAAGCTGTTCCGGCCACCGTACGGCGAGACCAATTCGACAGTGAGGGCCATCGCAGCCAAGTACGGCCTCACCGAGATCATCTGGAACGTCGACTCGCAGGACTGGAACGGCGCGAGTACCGAAGCGATCGTGGCGGCGGCCGGCCGGCTCACCCATGGCCAGGTCATCCTCATGCACGACTGGTCCGCCAACTCCCTCGCGGCGATCCCGCGCATCGCCCAGGGGTTGGCCGCCCGGGGCCTGTGCGCCGGCATGATCTCCCCGCAAACCGGCCGCGCCGTGGCTCCGACTGCAGCAGTGAAACCGGGAGCGGCATGATGAACTTGCCCTCCCCGGCGGAGGTCATCGTGACCAGGTACTGACCGCCAAACCCGAACGGCAAGGGAGAGGGCAGCGACAACACACCAGACGGCGCGGCGACCTCGTTCGCCGCGCGTCGGTGGACAGGCGCTCCCGCGGAACGGATTCAGCACACATGAGGCCGGGAAACTCCGCGAACACGTGAGAACCACGGAGGGGTGTTTCTCGGACGAGGAGCCCTGTCGCCATTGTTTCCGCAGGTCACAGCCTCGCCCGGGTAAAACTCCTAAAGCGAGTGTCGCAGGTTCGAATCCCGCCGGGGGCACCAGCCAAAAGGCCCCGGACCGATCATGGTCCGGGGCCTTTGACATCTACTTCTGACATCAACGGGGTCGGTCACTGATGTCGATCACTCAGGACCGCATCCGCGTCACATGGGCGATCCGGCCAGTGCTCTTCGTGCCGCTCGCCCGCCGCAATGGCACCGAACTCCCAGCCTGCGCATACGACTTCAAGCCCCACACCAGCCCCTGAAGGCTCAGCGTGCACTTCGACAGCAACGGCCACTACGCGCTGCAACGACGCTTCCGGTCACATCCTGACCGTCCACCATGAGGCCGTGCCCCTGACCGTCGAAGGACATCTGGATTCGCTTCGGTGTCGTCACCGGCGAAGCCGAACGGCTGGGACGGCCCGCAATCCGAGTGCCAGGTGCAGGCCGTCCCAACAGACCGGTCAGGAACTCGGCTTGTCAGTCACGGCGGATTCCTTGCCGGACTCGGCGGGTTGCTGTGTGAAGACCACAACGTGCCAGGTGCCCTTCTCCCGCGTCACGGTGAAGGTGTCCCGCAGGTGTTTGCCTGCCTTGTCCTCGGCCATGAGGCGGGCCGAGCCGGTGTCCGGACCCATGTCGTGCTCGACTTGCACGTCCTTGATTTTCCATCCCCGTCCACCCCTGTCCGCGAGGATCTGCTCGGCCTCGTGCCTGGACCCCTTCTCGTCCTTCACGCCCCCGACTTCGATCAGACCGGCGGTGCTGCGCGAGTTGAGGGCGTTCACGTATGCCACGACAGCCTCGTGGGCCCCGTCGGAGGTTGCCGAGGCCGAGGGGGGCGAGGGACTTGAGGACTTGGCCTCGTCGTCAGCGGACGAGCAGCCGACTGCGAAGGCCAGAGCGGCCAGAGCGGCCGGCACGGCCAGAAGATGTCGACGCTCCACAGCGCACTCCTAGGTGGTTCCTGTGAGGGGGATCAGCAGCCTGTCAGGTGCGGTGCGCGTACCACCAGGCACGCGGATGGTCGGACAGGAGCTTCTTCAGACTTTTGTTGTGGGTGTCGCTCGTGTGGTACGTCAGGTATGGCGGGCTGGAGGACAACACACTCCAGTCGGTTGACCCGCCAGTCGCTCAAGCTAGACAGGTCCGTGCCAGACCCATGCCAGATCGTGCAGGGAGCCACGGGGAACACCGGGGACACGCTCGACAGCCCAGCAGGCGCCGCCCTCGCTCCGCGGCAGGTCAGGAGACCAACCGGCCACAGAACACCTGAGCTTCCCAAGCTGACAGGGCGAGTTCGAGTCTCGTCACCCGCTCCAAGGCTAAGGCCCAGGTCAGAGACCCGGGCCCTCCCTGCTGTGCTCAGTGATCAGTTGTCGCGTGCCTGTTGAATCGTCTGGGCGAGACGCACGTACTTTGGTGCCTCGACTTCATACGCCACTGGCTCCGTCTCGAACTGTTCAAGCCGCCTAGCGTTTGGCACGGAAGGCGCAACAGGATCAGCGCGCTTCCTGGCCGTCAGAGGGCAGCCATCGGACACTGCCGCAAGGAAGCCGTCTGCCGGGCACGCCAGGAGGAGGCATGGGCTCCGTTATCGTCGGTGTCATCGGAACCCTGTTGGGGGTCGCGATCACCAGCGCCTACCAGCTGGTACACGCATCGCGCAGTCGCAACTGGCAACGCGAAGACTCGCTCAGGGATGTAAAACGCGGCGTCTATACCGAGTATCTCAGGTCAATCAGTGCGAGCTACGCTCAAGCCAAGTCACACAAGAGAGATCGCTCCGAGGACGCCAGGCTCCTGGCAGCTACAGCTGAGATCGAGATCCTCTCAGGAAGCAAGGTCTCTTGCGCGGCTCGCGTTCTGACGGACGACGTCCTACGTCTACACGCCCGCATCGCCAGCCGCGCGTGCGTGGCCAAGACTGAGGAGCCCGCCATGAATGATCGTCGCCTCGCCTTGATCGATCTATTCAAGACAGATCTCGGGATCGGCAACACACCTGGGCCGACCAAGCGTCCGCGGCTACATTGGAAGCCACCGTTCCGCCGCAACGACTAGGTCCGGAGTGCCACGACTCGGCGATCGAGTCAACCAGCAGTAGTCCGCGCCCATGCGCGTCGTTGGCGTCCGGGCGCCGTATCCGCACGTTCGCTGGAAGCCCGGATTGTGGACTTCGATGCGGAGCGAGGTCTCCTCTCGGAACCACTCCACCCGCACGACCCATGGTTCGTCCGCTTACCTGTAGCAGATGGGGTTGGTCACCAGCTCCGAGATCATCAGCGCGCAGTCCTCAACCGAGTAGGCCGGGTTGTACGGAGCCATGACATACGCACCCCTAATCGGCCGGGGCACCCGCCGTTGTAGCTAACTGTCTTCGGCTTAGGTTCGTGTCGCTGCCGTGCCAGATGCGGGGGTCAGTCACGGTCAACGGGGGTGTCTCGCAGTCGAGTTCTCGGCATCCTGACCAGGTATCGAAGCTCCAGGTCAGCGCCCTCACGCCCCGCCTATCTCCTAAGGCGGTACTCCAAGGCTTCCTGACCGAGCGCAATGAGCCCACGATCAAGGCACGATGAGCACATGGATCAAGGTATATCGGCGATTCTGGGGGCCAGTGTCGGTGTGCTCGGAACGGTAGGAACGGCCGCTCTGACGTATTTGGCGGCGCGAAGGCAAGCCAGTGATCAGGGGCGAATCGCTCAGAGTAGCTCGCTCAGAACGGAGCGCCGAGAGGCGTACTTGGCCTTCTTCCAGGCCGTGGAGACCATCGACCAGGCCGCAAACATACTTGTGATGGACCTGAACCAGGTGCCCAGCCAGGATGCCGCAGTTCTCGCCCGAGCCAGGGAGCTTGTGGAACGTGGAGTGCATGAGTTGTACGCGTCGGCCAGCCGCGTTGACCTTGCTGGCCCTGAGTCGGTCTCTCTAGCCGCCCGGAGGGTCCAGTCCGCAGTGATCGGCCTCCGCATGCTCCTGGACGCCGTTCGTCTCGGCGTCGCGCCCAACTACGACGCGCAGTGCGATGAAGGCCTGCGACGAATCGAACAAGCGAAGGATGATTTTGGCGCAGCGGCGCGGTCAGTACTTGAGGAGCCGCTCTGAACTATCACTTCCATGTCAATGCCTGCAGCACGGCGCTGCGGTTGACTCTCGGATGCTCGCTCAGGGCGGATCTCAAACGGCCTGAACAATCCCCATCTGACATCCACGCCTGACATCAACGACGGCGGACAGCAGCAGCCACGTGCAGTCTTCGCCAACCTCACATCCCGCTAATGCTCATGCTGTGCGGCCGCGTGAATCGAACTCCTAAAGCGGGTGTCGCAGGTTCGAATCCTGCCGGGGGCACAGCTGTGATCAGGGCTAAGGCCCCGGAACTTCCAGGTCAGGGAGGTCCGGGGTCTTTCTCGTGCCCCGCATGCCCACTCTGGCTACACACTCACTACGGCCTGGATACACCCTCACTACGAGAGTTGATCTCCTAATACTCCAGCCGTAGATCGTGATCTCGATGGTGAGTGGCGCCTCTCCGCCTACCCGAGTTCACCGAGACGGAGGGCGTCCCTTATCTCGCTGAGCTTCGCGGTTGTCGCCGGGGTCCGTTCCTTCGCCTGTTCGCCGAGACGGAGGGCGTCCTCAATCTCGCTGAGCTTCGCGGAGGACAGGACGCCCGCCCGCTCGATCAGGTCGTCCTGGGACACGGTGGTCAGCCACGTGCAGGGGGTAAAGCCCGCGCGCGGGAACGCGAACCGCAGCACGCCTTCAAAGGGCAGTCCTTCCATGGCACCTACTTGCACTTCGACGCCCAGACCGCTGATGTCGACGCCCGCAGGAGTGACGACCTGCATCGCCCGGATCCTGGACGCGTTGTCTGCCGCCAGCAGTACGACCAGCCGCCGCTCGTCGAACTCCACCCACCAGACTTCGCCACATTGCACATGTCCTCCTGACTCAGGACGGCAGGCGGAACTGCGCGACCCTGACGCGTTGTGGAGACGGTTGCGGCCACCGTTGATCATCGTGAGTTGTGTGGACTGACGAAGAGACGGTGGCCGCAGGTCACAGGATAGAACCCACCCGTTGGCGGGACGCGTTCGAGGGCCTGATGGGCCGGATCGCGGGGCGCTTCGCCCGGGTCGAACCCCGGCGCAGGGCGGCGCGGTTGGTGCTCGGTCTATTGGCCGATCTGCCGCGCAAGAACTGCTGGACCATCGCCGAGTGGGCTGGCGAGACCACTCCGGATGGCATGCAGCACTTGTTGGGCAGGGCCAAGTGGGATGCCGATCAGGTCCGCGACGACGTGTGCGGCTACGTGGTGGAGCACCTGCATGACGACCGGGCGGTGCTGGTCGTCGACGAAACCGGCGATGTGAAGAAGGGCACTGGCACGGTCGGCGTCCAGCGCCAATACACCGGCACCGCCGGCCGGATCGAGAACTCCCAAGTCGCCGTCTACCTGGTCTACGCAGGTCAGCGCGGCCACGCCGCAGTGGACCGGGAACTCTACGTTGCGCGCTCCTGGACCTCCGACCCCGACCGCTGCCGCGCCGCGGGCCTTGCCGAGGACACCACCTTCGCCACCAAGCCGGAGCTGGCCACTCGTATGGTCGCCCGGTTCCTGGACGCCGGTCACCAGGCCGCATGGGTTGCCGGCGACGAGGTCTACGGCGGCAACCCGAAGCTGCGAACCGCACTGGAGGAACGCGGCACCGGCTACGTCCTCGCGGTGGCCTGCTCGCACGAAGTCACCACCGGTGCGGGGAAGTTCCGTGCGGACATCTTGGCCAAGAAGGTGCCCAAGCGGGCCTGGCAGAAGCTCTCCGCAGGGGCCGGGGCCAAGGGGCACCGCGTCTACAACTGGGCAGTGATCGACCTCCCCGACCCCCGCCCCGGGAGTCGTCAGCTACTGATGCGCCGTAACCGCAGCACCGGCGAACTCGCCTACTACCGCTGCTACTCGCCCGCGTCCGTGCCGCTGACCGTGCTGGTCAGAGTCGCCGGATCAAGATGGCGGGTGGAGGAGTTCTTCCAGTCGGGCAAGGGCCTGGCCGCACTCGACGAGCACCAGGTCCGCCGCTATACCTCCTGGTCCCGCTGGGTCACCCTCGCCATGCTCGCGCACGCTTTCCTCGCCGTCATCCGTGCAGACGAGCACACCCGCCCCGCACCCAGGGGGACGCGCGGCGGCGGGCCGTGGCCGCCTCGGGGGGCTTAGCGGCCGTCCTCGTCCCGCTACCGGCACGATCGGCGCCGGGCCGGTAGCGGGGGCTCAGTGACGACGTATCGGACCTTGCGTCGTCTGGACCGGCACCTTCTTGCAGGACCGCGTGTGGAAATACACGGTCGTGCCAGGCCCAGACGGGGACGGGATGTTGTACGTCCTGTACGGCTCGCCGGGCAGGATCGCCTTGTCGCAGTCTCCGCAGATCATGCCGTGCGCCCCTCCTTGAAGACCTTTCGCCATTGCTGATACAGCAGTTCGGCAATCGAGCACGGCTGATGAAGGGCCGTGTCGCCCTGCCAGATCGGCTTGCAGGTGGGGCAGTCGTAGCAGTGGTCGCCGAGCGCGAAGAGCGCCTTCTGTGCCGAGGTCATCGCGGGTACTCCCTGAAGAGCTGATTCAGGACGCGTCCAGTGTCGCACGGATCGCCGTCTTCACGCTGGCAGTTGGGGCAGGCGCGGACGTGGATGGTGAGCCGCATGAGCGCCGCGACGGCCACGCAGGAGCGGCAGCCTCGCGGGTACCAGGTGACGCGCTCGCCTGCCCGGCTCGCCCTGCGTGGACCGAGGCTGACGGCGTTGCAGGGAGTGAGGAGCGCGGCGTCCCAGACGCAGGTGATGCCTCGCACCTGGCGTTCGGAGAGGGTGCCCAGGCGCGGGATGACGAGTAGGGCGACACCCTCCATGGGCGCCGTCCGATCTGGCGTGCGCGCGGTCATCAGCGTCCCTCCCGAGCAAGGCGCTGCAGGGCGCGCCCGGTGCCGCAAGCGGTGCGATCGGCGGCGCATCGCTTGCAGCTGCGGGAGTGCACCTCGGAGACGCGCTCTGCCTCGCAGGAGACGCAGGAGGAGCAGCCACGGGGGAACATCTGACCGCCGCCCGGAGCGGGGCGCACCCCCAGGTCGCGGGCGGTCTTGGAGGTGAGGGTGCTGCCGCACCACACGCAGGTCACGCCGCGGCGCTGCGCGTCCGACAGCGTCGATGTTCTGGGGAGTGGCAGGACTTGCAGCGTCCCGGCCGCAGGTGGGGCCTGTTGGCTGTGATCGCTGGTCACGCTCACGCCACCGCCGTCGTCTGGCATCCGCAGGTGACGATCGCCCACTCACGGCCGTCTTCGCCGAGCCTGACCGTTCCAGCGGGCGTCAGGTCCTTGGCGACGGCGCCGCAGCCCCAGCACGCCCGGCCATGCAGTCGTGCAATGCTCACCGGCCCATCGACGCGGACCGGTGAGGAGGTGCTTGTGTCGCTCATGCCCCGTTCCCATCTGCCTGTTTGCACGGACAGACAGATCATGGGACGCAGCAAGGGCGACAAGGGACACAAGCTGTGTCCCCCTGTGTCCCTCGGCTGGGTGGGTCAGACGGCGCCGACCCACTCGGCAAATGAGGTGAGGGTCTCGGCGTCCGCCCGCTTGAGGCGGCGCAGCGTGGCGGCGGTATCGCGGGCCCAGGGGTGTTCACGCGTGTGCTGCGGAGCGATCAGCCGGGCGACCTTCAGCGACTCGAACGAGTCGTCGGCCAGCCCTGCCCAGAGCTGAGCACGTGCCAGTTCGATCCAGAATCCGGACTGCCGTTCCGCAGGTAGGTCGGCTGGCGGTGTCCACTCCCGGGCTACGTCCAGCGCGCGGGAGACGTGGTCGCTGCCCAGGCTCACCGCTACCGAGACTTCGTGGGCGCGGACCGAGTCCGGGCCGAATGCCGTCCCGTGATACTCCCCTTCGGGAATTCGGTCGCCGAGCCGGCGGGCCTCGCCCAGGTGGAGGTCTGACGCGTCGCCGTCTCCGGCCCGCCCGGCGATGACCGCCGCCCGCATATGCAAGGCACCGAGGGACGCGATGGTCTCCCGGCCGCGGGGGCTCGGGCTCGCGTCGATCGCGTGCTGGAGGGCGCGTAGTCCCGCTGTGTGGGCGCGAGCGGCGAAGAACGTCTCCGTGCGCACGTAGGCCGCGGTCGCTGCAGTGAGCGGGTCTTCGGCCTGGCGGGCGGCCCACCGCATCAACTCGACCAGCCGGGCGGAGAGGTCATGGTGGCCGTACTTGTAGGCAGCGGCATCCGCGGTGCGGGCGGTGGAGGCTAGGAGCTGGGCGGCCTGGAGGCGTTGCGCGCCTGCACTGTGGTGCAGAGTGCGCAATGTCTGGTCGAGCAGCGTGGGGATGTGTTTGGCGATGCGTGCGTACTGGGCGCCGAGGCGCCAGTTAACGGCCTCGTGGACGGCGGAATGGAGCTCGTCGAGCGATAGGGCGGGTGGGTCTGTGGGGATGTCGTAGGCAGCGATCGCGGCGCTGATGGAGGGGATGGCTGCGTGGACGCGGCTGTCGGTGCGTGTGTTGCCGTTGACGATGTGGCTGGGGTCCACGGCAAGTGCTGCGGCTATGGAGTCGAGGGCGCCGACGCTCGGGGTCCGGGCGCCACGCTCGATGGCTTTGATCGTGGAGAGGGAGAGGAAGGCAGCGCGGGCGAGGTCGGCCTGCGTGAGCCGGCGGGCGTGCCGGATGGTGGCGATGCTCTTGCCTACATCGCGCGTGCTGGTGGCGGGCATACTGGCTCCCAGTTCGATGCGTCCACTCCGGACCGTACCGGCGTCGTAACTGCACGGGTACGCGAACGGCCCCGCCCGCGTCTCGCAGGTGGGGCCGTGTCGTTGACGATCAGTCCGCGATGATCGAGGTGAGCTGGGTGAGGCCGTCGATCCGCCAGTCCGCGGCGGCCATCACCTCCGGGTCGTCAGCCCACAGGTGGCCCCATGGGCCCCGTCGGATGTGGGCCGCCCGCAGACCGACGGCCTTCGCTGGGAATACGTCATTGGCCGGGTGGTCGCCGACGTACACGGTCTCGCTGGGGGCGGTCTGTGCCACATCCACCACCCGGCGGAAGAAGTCGGGGTGCGGCTTGGCCACGCCCCACTCTCCAGAGGTGACGATGAGGTCGGCCGGCAGGTTCAGGCCGCGCAGCAATTCGCCCGCCTGGGGCGTCTGGTTCCCGGCGATGATGACTCGGATGCCCAGCTGGCGGAGGCCGGAGAGAGCGGGGCGGACGTCGTCGTAGAGGTCGCTTTCGTCGAGAGCCTCACCGTGGCCGGCGGCGTCACGGGCTCGGTACTCGGCTGCGACGTTGATGCCTGGGCGGGCGAGGCGCAGGGCGTCCGCGTTGTCGCGGCCTTGCGCGACCACGGCGCCGACGAGGGCGGAGAGCGTGTGCCGGGGGATGTCGAGCCAGTCGGCCCACGATGCCCAGTAGCGGTCGTCGCGGGTGATGGTCTCGCCGACGTCGAGGACGATGGTCTCAATCACCTCGGGAAGCCTACGACGTTGAAACCCGGGGCTTGCTGTCGGCGGTCGCCCCGTAGGCTTGGCGCATGTCCCCCAACCCCCTTGGCTCTGGCCAGCCGCGTCCTGCTGCGGCGGTAAACGAGGACATTCGTGCGCTCGCCCGGTCGGCGTGGGGGCGACCGCTCACGGATGAGGAACGGGCGGCCTACGAACTGCTGGTGGTGGAGTGGGCGGCGGCCGAGCGCGCTGAAGTCGTGGCCGCCGCCTGATCCCCCGCACGACAATGCGGCCCCCGCCGCCGCCCCGAAGGGCAACGGCGGGAGCCATAGCCGCCCACCAGCTAAACGTACTGCCGACGCTGTGGATCCAACGCCAACGACTGCGGCCCCTGCTCCGAGTTGCCCGGCTCATCCGGCGGCGCTCCGGCCTGCCTGCACAACCGTGCATACGGATCCCACGACGGGGCCTCCAGGTGATAGCCGTCCGGGCAGGCCGGGCCCGGCTCCCGCCGCTCGCCCTGCGGGCCCTGCTCGCCTTGAGGCCCCTGCGGTCCGGTCACCGACTCACCAGGGGGTCCCTGCGGGCCAGTCACCGACTCGCCCGGCTCCCCCTGCGGACCACCGGGCCGGTGACGGCTGGCCCTGGCTCGCCCGGTTCGCCCTTCTCCCCCTGCGCTCCGCGCGGCCCGGGGATCGGCACTGGCACCTCCGCCCGGTCGGGCAGATGGTCTCCGATTTCTCTCCCGATGGATCACCAGCCGGGCCGCGGCATCGGGGATCGGGGACGGTCGCCAGATCCACTTCGGGAAGCAGGCTCGTGTACGTGTCGGCCGTGATGGTGATCGAGGAGTGGCCGAGCATCTCCTGGTTGTCTTTCAGGTCGGTGGGGCGTGGAGCCGGACCGGCGGAGACTCGCCGATGGCGCCCCTGGCAAGGGGCCCGGCTTTCCCCGCCCGCGACCGGTACGAGACCCGATCGCCGCCCTTTCCGCCGTCGCCGCGCCGGCTCGGCCGGACGGTCGGTCGGTCGGTTCGGCACCGTGGCAGCCCCGAACGGCTGCACGCTCGGCGGCACTTGGGGCCGTCGCCGTGGTCGGGCTCTTCAACGGGCCGGGCGCCGCGGGGAGCGCCACACAGAGCGGGCCGCCAGGTAGAGCAGATCGGCGATGAGGAGTAGTACGCCGACGGACGACACATAGAGCACGCCGTCGACGGCTGCGCCGATGGCGACCAGAGCGATGCCGGCGATGAGCAGGGTCAGGAAGAGGATCATGACGGGATGCCCTCGGGAAGGGCCGCGCGAGAGCTGCGTGGCCTCTTGAGCATGGCGGGACACGCTGTGACTGTGCTCGGTGTCGCGTCGGCCGAGGAGTGGTGCATGAAGGCCTCGGCACACAGGCCGCTACCGGACGGGAAGGACGACTGCGAGGCGGTCATGGAGGGCCTCCGACGAGAGTCGAGAGTCAGGATCCCCGTCATGCCAGAGTAGGTCGGACCAGTCCCGTGGCGGTGCCGTCGCAGGCCGGACGATCCACCGTCCAGGCAGGATCAGGTCGCTGGAACGCGCCGTATGGTCATTCTCGGGCGTCCGATCCCCTGCAGGGCAATGCTCGGGTTCCAGGAATCCGGGACGCCTCACAGCCGGTACCCCCGTAAGACTGCGGCCCACGTGGGCCTAGGCGGCGCGTTGGGCGCGGTGGCGGGCTTCCCGGATTCGGACCTTCGACGGGAGGCGGTCCAGGCCTGCCGAGTCTCGTGCGTGTGCGAGCGTTTCCCGGCTCAGTCGCTCCAGGGTCCATGCTGGATCCGCGTGAGGCTCCAGCAACAGCCGTACGCGTGCGGTGGGAGCGGTACTTCGGCCCGTCAGCCGTACATGAGCCCGCGAGACCCCGTCCAGGGCCTGCGCCTCTTCCTCGATCACGTCTTCCAGCGTGCGGCCGTCGAGTCGGGCTGCCGCGCCGTCTTCGCTGTCGACGAGGACTTGGCCCAGGTGGTGTCTGCGCTGTGCAAGGAGCCACCACAGCAGCAGGACCAGCAGCACGGCGAGCACCGCGATGACGGTCGGCCACCACCAGCCCTCGTCCCGCCACCGGGTGCGCCCCTCGGCGCCCAGCACCACATCGTCCGGCCCACGGAAGGGCCACCAGCCCGGCATGCCGAAATCCCAGTGGCGCTGCAGATCCAGCCCGCCCAGCAGTACGCCGCCGCCCAGGGCGAACAGCCCGAGGCCGAGAAGCCCCAGCAGCACCCGGTTCACTGTCTTGAGCATCGGGATCACCTCAGCCCTTCGGGCGCCGGACGTGTACGGTCAGCGTGGGTGGCCGGGCGAGATGCAAGGACGTCACGGCTTCCCCCAGCGTGGCGTCCAGGTCGGTGCGGACGTCCTCGAGATCACGGAAATGTGCCCGTGCCCGGGCTTTGACCTTCCGGCGGCCGACAGCGACCTGTGCCGACTGGACACCGGGCACCTGCATGGCCCGGTCGCGGAGAATCAGGGCTGCCGCGCGGCGGTCGAGCGCGGCGCGCACCTCCTCTGCCCCGGGGATGTCGGTGGGCTGCCGCATGGGCAGCAGCCCACGCAGTCCCGGCGTCACCGCCAGCCAGAAGAGCCACAGGCCGAGGGCCATGGCCACCGCGGCCCCGACGATCATCCAGACGTCATCCAGTGGCCGTGTGGCCAGTTCCTCGGCGAGCCGCCGCCGCCAGCGCATCGCAGTCCGGTCTGCCCGCACCGAGACCACGTCGTACAGGAGCAGTCCGACGGCCGCGGCGGACAGCAGGGCCACCAAGGCCGCGGGAATCCGCCGCGAAGACCAGAAGCGGCGCCCTGACCGGCCTGATTCATCCCTCGCCGTCATCGCGCCCTCGCCCGCCCCCGGGGTGCCGTCGGCGGACGTAGCTGTCTGTCCGGACTCGGAGGGAAGGCCGCTGTCACTGGTCGGCTGCCGCCAGGTGTTCGCGCTCATCTCACCCTCTCCTGGTCCGTGTGCCGCACGTGCACCGAGTGCAGCCTCTCGACCGACACCACGAGGTCGGACACCTCCATGCCGGCCCACGTCCTGAGCCGTTCGGTCACCTCCCCGCGCACCGCGGCACACTGCGCCCCGATGTCGGACGGATAGCCGAGTTCGACGGCGATGCGCATCCGCGCCTCGAAGGGCAACGCCTGCCGTCCGGCGGCGGATTCAGCGTCTCGTCCTGCGGTATTCCGCTCCGGTGCCCGAGCGGTATTCCGCTCCGGTGCCCGCCGCACGGATGTGGTCACGCGTGGCGTCCGGCGGCCGGGTGGTACCTGGCCGGCCGATTCGGTGAACCGGCTCAGCGCGTCGCGCGCCACCTGGGAAGCGATCTTCGCAACTACCCGGTCGGCGACGGTGATCGCGCCGCGCTCTCCGCGGGGAATGCCCGGACGCCGATCTGCTTCAGCGGTCACTGCCGCCAGTCTCCCCGAACCCGGCGCCGGTCATCGCGGATCCGCTCCTGCCGGTCTCGGCGGCGGACGAAGTCGCCCGGTTCGAGATCGCCTTCCATGAACCGCCCGACCACGAGACCGACCACG
This sequence comes from Streptomyces cyaneus, assembly GCF_004028635.1. Lineage (GTDB taxonomy): Bacteria > Actinomycetota > Actinomycetes > Streptomycetales > Streptomycetaceae > Streptomyces > Streptomyces cyaneus. The sequence goes on from NZ_RQJW01000005.1 coordinate 296,161, forward strand.
CCCAGCCCCAGCACCAGCAGAAAGGCCCAGAAGTCACCGAAATACGCGGCGAAACCCAGGGTCATTCCGGCTATCAAGCCCACCACGGCCCTGCTCATCACGCGCTCCTTCACTCAACCGGGCTGCTCCGCCTCGGCTACCGGATCCGCTGCCGCTCTTCCTCTTCGTCCTCTTCGTCGGGCAGCTTCACGTCGCTGACAGTGATGTTGACTTCCACGACTTCCCGGCCCGCCATCCGCTCCACTGCGGAGATCACGTTCTCCCGCACCGCACCGGCCACGTCCGTGATCGAGACGCCGTAGTCGACGACGATCTCCAGATCGATGGCCGCCTGCAGCTCTCCGACCTCGACATCGACCCCGCGTGTGACGGACTTGCCGCTACCGGCGCCAGGCATCCGCTCCCGCATGGATCCCATCGAGCGTACGAATCCGCTGCCCAGGGCATAGACGCCGAGCACGTCCCGTGCCGCCATTCCGGCGATCTTCTCCACCACCACATCGGCGATGGTCGTCCGGCCACGAGAACCGGGCGCACCGCCATACTTTGCGCCGGTGTTCTCAGTCATCAGGGCATTCCTCCCTCCGGAAGCCCGCTTTGCACCGTTTGTGACGATTATATTCGAATTAGTACGTTTCGCTCCGAACGTCGACGTGAGGCGGGGTGGAGGACCGCGGCCAGGGAGAGAGGGTGAGAGGCCGGTGAAAACCGAGGCGTGGACGCAGGCAGTACGGCACCAGCTCGGCCTTGGCCGACTGCTCCCGCTCGGCGGGCCCGACGACGGGACATGGATCACCGAGCAAGCGGCCGTCCGGGCCCTCGGGCGGGCTGCCGCTGAGATTCCCGGTGTGTGGCTGGACTCTCTCCGCATCGGGTCGGCACCGCTCGAACCCGTGTCCGAGCCGGCCGTCCGTCCGCCGGCCAGCGCGCTACCGCCTGGCCCGCTCAGGATCGAGGCCGCGTTCACAGCGTCCCTCGCGCAGCCCCTCCCCGAGACCGTCGATCAGTTGAGGAGCACACTGCTCACCGCAGCCGCCGAACGGCTCGGCCTGGCCGCCGTGACAGCTGACCTGCGCGTCACGGATATCCATGGGGGCCCGGAGACAGGCGTGAAGTCGCGGACCGCGGGGAGGGCCGTGGGGTCCGAGCCGGAAGCGGGGGCCACACGGGGCTCGCCCCGTGTGACCGGAACAGGACCCGTGCGGGGGCCCGTCGGAGAGCTGGCGGACGTCGCGACGGGTGTTCCGGGCGTCACCCGCCTCACCACCGTGCTGGGAAGCCGCCCGGTCAAGGTGGAGGACCATGACGATCCACCCGGCCGACGCATCGAGGTCCACCTCGCGGTCGCCCCCGGACACCATCCACTGGAAGTCGCCCGCGCCGTCCGGGATGCCGTAGCCGCCGCGGCCACCACTGACGCGCCGGGCCCGGTCACCACCGCCGTCCTCATCACGGAAACCGCGGACTAACCAGCCAGGAGATCTGCCGGGTCGCCTCGATGCCGTCCGGTTGGGGCATGCGTACGTCCATCAGCACGACGTCCGGCCGTTCACGGCGGGCGAGTTCCGCGGCCTCTGACACGTAGAGGCCGTGCCGCTACTTGAGTTCGGCGGCGGTGAAGTAGCCGTCCGTGACAAGGACGTCGTAATTGGTCTTGTCGACGCTCGTGGGCTGCAGCAGAACGGCGGGCACGGCCTTGACGCCGTTCTTGTAACCCGTGGAGTCGTCCACCCACGGCACCCTGTCCTTGAGTATGTCGTCGACCATGGTTGTGGCGGCCTCGGCGAGCCGACGGACGTCCTTGTAGACGGTCTGTGACTGCTGACCCGCGATGATCGACTTCACCGACGCCAGTTCGGCGTCCTGGCCGGTGATGACGGGGAGGGGCTTGAGGTCGGAGCCGTAGCCGCCCGACTTCAGCGCGGACAGAACGCCCCTCGAGATGCCGTCGTACGGCGACAGGACCGCGTCGACCCGCTCGCTGCGGTACCACTTGGTGAGGATGCCGCTCATGCGTTTTTGCGCGGTGGGCCCGTCCCAGCGAGGGGTGGTGATCTGGTTGAGCTCGGTCTCGCCGGACTGGACGACCAACTGCCTGCTGTCCAGGTACGGCTGCAGGTGCGTCATCGAACCGTCGAAGAAGTATTTGGTGTTGTTGTCGTCGGGGGAACCGGCGAACAACTCGATGTTGAACGGGCCTTTGCCGTCCTCCAGGCCGAGCTTATCGACGATGTAGTGGGCCTGGATCATGCCGACCATCTCGTTGTCGAAGGAAACGTAGTAGTCGACGTTCTTGGTGCCGAGGATGAGCCGGTCGTAGGAGATCACCGGAATGTCCGCGTCGGCGGCATGTTGAAGCACGCCGTTCAGCGACCTGTTGTCGATGGCCGCGACGATCAGGGCGTCGACGTCCTGCCGGATCAGTTTCTCGATCTGTGAGACCTGGGCTTTCGGGTTGTCGTCGCCGTAGACCAGCTTGGTCTTGTACCCCCTGCCCTTGAGGTCCTCGACGATGCTCTTGCCGTCGGTGAGCCAGCGCTCGGAGGACCGGGTCGGCATGGCGATGCCGACGGTACCGCCCTCGGAGCTGTCCGCTGAGCCGCCCTCACTGCCCTTACTGCAGGCGGACAGGGTGAGGCCGAGGGAGGCACCTCCAGCGAGGACGGTTCTTCGATTGAACATGGTGATTTGTTCCTTGTTCTTCTCGTGGAACGGGACGCGCCGTACCCGCTCCCGGGCGATGTCGTCGAGGGTCAGGTCCCGCACATGGGTGCCGCGCGGGTGGACCTGGTTCGCATCGGTGCCGCGTTCCGACCGCATGTGTGCTGATTCCGGGAACGCACAGGGCACTCGCCTTTCAACGTTCGAAATGTAGTCACATGTTCGAAATATTGGCGCGACGTTAAAGGGGAAGTACGTGAAATGTCAACAGTCCGAACTGGAACGGTTACAGAAGGTGCCGCCGGGTCGCCGTGCTTCGATCGGGTGGAACGTCGGTCACTGACGGCTGATCGCGCGGGACACTCCGGCCGTGACCGTGGTGGCCAGGACCCAGCCGGCCGCGATCAGCCCATAGGCCAGCCATTGCCCGCTGTCGCGCGGCGCGAAGGCGCCTTCCTGCCCGAACGTGATGATCGGCACCAGCAGATCGAGCGTGTAGAAGACGGCGTTGAAGTCCGGCGCCTTGCCGGCTTCGAGCGGGGCGGGCGGATGCAGGCCGAAGAACAGTGCGCCGCAGACGAGCAGCGCCATCAGCCAGAGACCTGCGCGCAGAGGCCGGTAGCCGTAGCCGACGGCTACGTCCTGGATGTGGCCCCAGGCGCGGGTGTGCGGGGAGAGGGTGGTGCGGCGGTGGCGTTGTTTGGCGAGGAGCACCGTACGCGCTTCGTCTTCGTGCCCCAACTTCCGGTAGGCCGCCGCGAGTTGCTCGTACGGTTGTGGAAGGTAGCCGCCGCTGGTGCGCCGGATCCACCGGACTCGCTCGGCCGCCGACAGGGGGAACGCGAGGGCGTCGTACGTCGTCTCGGCCAGCCGGAGGTCGGCGGGCCAGGTGTCGGGGGCGTCGTACAGCGTCCCGAGCTGGGCGTTGCGTGCGTCCACGACGCCAGCGATCGGACGCCGGGTGCGCAGGTCGGTTTCCCGGGTCTGGATCGCGCGCAGGGACAGGGCGGTGCCGTCGGGGTGGGTCAGTTCGGCGTCGCGGAAGCTGAGTTCCGTACCGATGCGCGTGCCGTCGAGTTGGATGGCGCCGTCGACGGTGAGACCACGGCCGAGGTCGAAGTTGCGGCTGACCGTGACATCGACCGCTTCCAGGGCGATGTCGCCGGGGTTGCTCAGTCGGGCGCCGCAGAAGCCGATGGCTGCCGCGACCGTGGCACCGGAGAGGATGATCCGTCCTTCGGCGCTGAATCCCGGGTGGCAGGTGAAGTCCTCGGCGATCTGGACGTGGTAGGCGTCCAGGGCGTGACCGCCAGGGTTGCGCAGCGAAGCGCCTTCCAGATCGAACTCGCCGTCGATGGACGCACCGGACAGCCGGAATCGCCCCTCGACAGCCAGGTTGGTGCACAGCACATCGCCGCCCACCTTGGCGTGGACGGCGGATATCGCCTCGCCGTCGGGGCACGTGATCACCATGTCACGCAGGTCCAGATCACCGTTGATCTGGGTACGGGTGAGCACGAGGGGCCCCGTCACGTGGCAACGGGAGAGCACCAGACGCCCATCGATCTGCGCTGTGTCGGCGACCAAGCCCGGCAGGTCACAGCCGCTCATGACCAACTCACGGGTCCGGACGCCCTGCAGCAGGGGGGCCTCGTCGAAGCGGCAGTCGGTGAGGACCACCGGCACGGCGATCTCGGTGAATCGCAGATCCAGGCAGCCTGTGACGCGTGCACCGGTCAGGCGCAGCGCAGGGCGGTCACCCGGTACGTGATCAACGCCGGCGCCCAGCAACAGCGCCGCGATGACGTCGGCCCGGACCACTGCTTCCGCCGATGCCGGATCGTCCAGGGCATCGACATCGACGGTGCGTCCTTGGGAGAAGGAGTCCCACAACCGCCGTTCGGGAGCGTTGAGTTCGTCGAGGCGCATGACCGACGATCTTCCTGGTACGACGGCGTGTCGGACAAGCCTGGGCGAGCAAAGCCCCCTGCCTGCCGACTCGTTGCCGGCAGGCAGGGGGCTGGATGTGGATCGCTCCTCAGCGGTCGCCGAAGGCCCAGGGGTCAATGTGGCTCAGCGGGCTCAGCGGGCGAACGGCCCGCCCAGCCGTGCGTACGACAGGTTCAGCGACGTCACGGAGTACGACTTCGAGCCCGTCGTCGTGATGCCGGACGTGGAGCCCTTGAGCTGGTGGACGAGGCCCCAGCGGTCCTCGTAGCCCAGCTGTTCGTTGGTGTCGATCATCAGGTCGGCGCGGCCGTCGCGGGTGTAGTCGGTGAGCTTGAGGTAGGCGCCGAACTGGTCATCGGTCTCGGGGCTGCTCGTGATGCCGGAGGTGTCCTGGGAGTAGGACTTGGCGCCGGTGCCGGACAGGCCGCCCGCGCGGCCGAGCAGGACGGTGACCGAGCCGGCGTTGCGCTTGGTGCCGAGGTCCTCGCCGCGGGCGCCGACGGCGAGGTCCGCGTAGCCGTCGCCGTTGACGTCGCCTGCGGCGATGGCGGAGCCGAAGTAGTCCTCGTTCTCGGAGGAGCCGGGTACGCCGGTGGTGTTCTGCGTGAACTTCACCGGCTTGCGGGCCGCGTTGGGGCCGCCGGAGCCGCCGTACTGGACGGTGACGTAGCCGCGCTCGCCGTCGCCCGTCTCGTAGCCGCGGCCGATGGCGAGGTCGCCGTAGCCGTCCTTGTCGAAGTCGCCGATGGCGAGGATGTCGCCGCCCTGGTGGCCGCCGTCGTCCGGTACCAGCACCTCGCCCGCACGCTGGGTGAAGGTGCTGCCGCCGCGGTGGAAGTAGGCGCGCATGTTGATGTCGCCGTCCTGCAGATCCGAGCCGAGCATGTACAGGTCGGTCGCGGCGTCGGCGGTGACCCGGCCGGCGACGAGGTTGGGGGCGTGCAGATAGCCGTAGCCACCGCCCAGGGAATCCCAGCCGCTCTTGCCGCCGGCGCGCGTGAAGGGGCCCTTCAGGAGGACCACGCCGACCTGGCTGTTGCTGGTCACGGCGAGGTCCGGGTCGCCGTCGCCGTCGAAGTCGCCGGAGACGACGTCCTCGCCGAAGAAGTCGCCCTGGTTCTCGTACTCCTGCGGGACCGGCGAGTTGAACACCGTGCCCGAGCCGAGGCCGTTCGCGCTGCCCCAGACCACGGTCAGCCCGCCCCGGGACTGGATGGTGCCGACGTTCTCACCGGGCGAGGAGACGACCAGGTCGGCGTAGCCGTCCCGGTCGAGGTCGGCGGTGGTGGCGGCGGCGCCCCACCAGTCGCCCTCCTCCACCGCGCCGGGGATGCCGGGCGAGTCCTGGTGGAGGGTCTGGACGCGGGTGCCGGGGCCGGCCGACGTGCCGTAGACGACGGTGACCCGGCCGTCCTTGCCGTGCGAGCCGCCGAGCATGACGAAGTCGCGGTAGCCGTCGCCGTTGAAGTCGTCGGACAGCTTGGCGGGGGCCGCCGACGCCGCGGGGGCCGTCAGGAGCGGTGTGCCGACCGCTGCCGCGAGGGCCACGGCAGCGGCGAGGGCGGTACGTCTGGCGCGCATGGGTCTCCGTTGTCGAGATCGTGCTGTGAGCGACCTGGTTGATCTGGTCGACCTGGTTGATCTGGTTGATCTGTTGATTTGGTTGATCTGATCAACTGCGCTCTACGACGTACCCGGCAGCCGAAAGGTTGTACGCAAAAGTTGTACGTACGCCGACCTCGGTTTCAGCCCCAGATGTCGTACTGCTGGAAACCTGTGCCGACCGAGACCCGTGGGGCAAAGATCTCGGTGGTCGCCTTCGCGGTGCCCTTGTAGAGGTAGAGCGTGCCGCCGGGAGTGCGGGCGAGGAAGTCGGCCAAGCCGTCGCCGCTGACGTCGCCGACCGCGTCGAAGGCGTTGTAGCCGGTCCAGGCGCTGCGCACCTTGATCCGGGAGGAGAAGGCCTCGGCGCCGGTCTTGCCGGTGCCCTTGTACAGGTACAGGTCGCCGGTGCCGGCCTGGCGGGCGAGCAGGTCGGCCCTGCCGTCACCGGTGAAGTCGCCGTGGCCGCGCACGGAGTTGTACTGGTTCCAGCCGGTGCGGACCGAGAAGCGTGAGCCGAAGGTGCCGTTGCCCTTGCCCGGGTAGATCCACAGGGTCCCGCCGGAGTCCACCGACAGGATGTCGGGCAGGTAGTCGCCGGTGACGTCGCCCGGCGCGATGATCCGGGTGCGGGTCTTCCAGCCGGTGAAGATCTTCGTGTCGGTCCAGGAGCCGTCCGTACGGGCGCTGTTGAGCACGTAGTGCGTCCAGTACACGTCACCGGTGGAGCTGACCCGGTAGACCAGGTCCTGGTAGCCGTCCCGGTTGAGGTCCGTCTGGAGGACCAGGTTGGCGCCGCCCCAGTTGCCCCAGGAGACGCGGGCGCCGAAGGAGCTGCCGCTGGAGTCCTTCTCGTAGCCGGTCTTCGTGGAGGAGGCCCGGACGAAGATGTCGGCCTTGCCGTCGGCCTTGTTGTTGAAGGTGCTCAGGTTCGTGTCGTCGATCTGGCGATAGGCGGAACCGGCGTAGGCACTCATCTTGGTGAAGACGCTGTAGTAGCCCTTCGCCGCGCAGCCGCTGTGATGGCCCCAGGAGGCCACTCCGGCGATCCTGCCGCCCACCACGAGCGGGCCGCCGAAGTCACCGTCGCACACCGCGCTGGTATCGGTGTCGCTCCCGCTCTGCGTGCCCGCGCAGACCATGCGCCCCGCGACGAACGCCGAGTCGTAGACGCCTGAGCAGGTGCTGTCGGACTGCAGGGTCAGCGTGGCCGTCCGCAGCGTCTGGGAGATGTCCTGGCTGGTGGAGCTGGTACGGCCCCAGCCGTAGAACTTGGCCTGGGTACCGGCGGCGTACGAGGCGGTGTCGCCGAAGGTGACCATGCGGATCGGCGTGGCCTTGACTGGGACGGACAGGGTGAGCATGCCGAGGTCGCTCTCGTTCTTCCCCACCTCCTTGTCCACCGGGTCGTACCCCGGCTGCCACCACTGACGCAGCACGGCGGTGGCCTGCCCGCCGTGCAGGTCGGCTGTGCCGGTGGAGTCGGTGGTGGGCAGCTGGTCGGTACCCGTGACGACGGCGCCGTGGGCCTGCCAGTTGTAGTCCCTGTTGTCTTGCCTGAGGCAGCTGGCGGCGGTCAGGATCTTCGTCGGCGCCACGACCGCGCCGCCGCAGAAGAAGTCCACGTCGTCGGTGGTTTCGGGGGTGTTCCTGTCGTCGTGGTACCAGAGCTGGGCCATCCACGGGGCCGTGCTGACGGTGGTCTCGCTGCCACCGATGACCATCGGTTCGACGCTCGACGTGTTCGTGCCGGAGCTCAGCGACGACTTCTTGGTCGCCTGCCCCGCGGTGTCGTCGGCGGCGAGGGCGCCCGCGATGCGCTTCTCCAGGGTGGACAGCGAGGGCGAGTCGATGGCCGGCTTGACCGTCGGGGTCGGCACGGCGGTGGCCGCACCGGCGGAGGAGGTCATCACCGCGGCGGCGACGGCCGCGGCGACACCGGCGGCGGCGACGGGCAGGGCGATGCGTATCCGGCGTCTGTGCCGGCCGCCGGACGGTGTCGTGGTCAAGGAAGTCCCCCCAGAGGAACATGAGACGGGAGGGACGCGCGGCGCGCCCCTCCCTCTCAGCGCCGAGAAGCCGACCTCCGTCACTGATGACGGAGGTCGGCCTCAAAGGCCCGGCGAGCGAAGCCGACCGTGCCCGAGTTGAACTCGTCGACGCTTCACGGGAGTTTCGTCGGCGCCCTGGGTCAGCGGCGAAGAGCCTGGGCCGCCTCGCGCTCGTGGCGCGGCCACACGGGTGGTTCTGCGCGGAGCGCCTCTTGCCCGCGTTCGGCTTCGTGATGCCTTGGCCGTACAGGGAACTTGGGCCGACCGCGGGGCCCACACCCTTGCTCGTTGATCAGAAGATCCGGCGTGCCGACGAGCATATCTCGGACATTTGAGGATTAACCTCTCGTCACCTTATGACGTGGCGGATCGCGTACGGGTACGCGTCCGCTTCAACGCTCGGAGAAGACATGCGCAAGCCTCGCAAGACCGCTGTCGTGGCCGTCCTCCTCGGCGCCATCGGCTTCCTCAGCACCGGCGCCGCCTACGCCGACGGGCAGGGGCACGGACACAAGCAGGGACACAAGCACGGACAGAAGCACGGACACAAGCAGGGGCACAAGCAGGGGCACAAGCACGGACGCGGACACAAGGCCGACAGCAAAGAGAGCAGGACGGTCTACATCGCCCAGAGCACCACGTGCAGCACGATCGAAGAGAACGTCGACGTACAGGGCCAGATCGGGTTCGAGAACGGCCGGGAAGCCAACCGGTCCAACGGCGAGGGCTCGCCCGGCACGCAGACCACCGACCTCGGCTCGAGCCAGGGCTGCAACAACACCATCGTCCTCGGCAAGTAGCTCACCCGGGTCCCGGCGCCGAGGGCGGGGCCGGGGCCCTGGGGGAGCCGGGCTGCGGGCGGCCGGCGCTCATCGCCGGCCGCTGTGCCGTCCCGGCTCCCCCGCAACCCGGCGCGGTGTTCAGTACTGCTCGGTCTCCACGAAGCCCGCGTCCGCGTCGTCGTCGGCGCCGAAGGCAGCGGCGGTCGGGTCGAATCCGGGCGGGCTGTCCTTGAGGCCCAGGCCCATGCCGGCCAGCTTCGCCTTGACCTCGTCGATCGACTTCGCACCGAAGTTACGAATGTCGAGCAGGTCGGCCTCGGAACGCGCCAGGAGCTCACCCACCGAGTGGACGCCCTCCCGCTTGAGGCAGTTGTACGAACGGACCGTGAGCTCGAGCTCCTCGATCGGCAGCGCGAGGTCGGCGGCGAGGGCGGCGTCCGTGGGGGACGGGCCCATGTCGATGCCCTCGGCGTCGATGTTCAGCTCACGGGCCAGACCGAACAGCTCGACCAGCGTCTTACCGGCCGATGCCATGGCGTCACGCGGACGCATCGCCTGCTTGGTCTCGACATCGACGATCAGCTTGTCAAAGTCGGTGCGCTGCTCGACACGCGTGGCCTCGACCTTGTACGTGACCTTCAGCACGGGGCTGTAGATGGAGTCGACCGGGATACGGCCGATCTCCTGGCCCACCTGCTTGTTCTGCACGGCGGAGACGTAACCGCGGCCACGCTCGACCGTCAGCTCCATCTCCAGCTTGCCCTTGCCGTTGAGCGTGGCGAGGACGAGGTCGGGGTTGTGCACCTCGACACCGGCCGGCGGCGCGATGTCGGCGGCGGTGACCAGACCCGGGCCCTGCTTGCGCAGGTACATCACCACAGGCTCGTCGTGCTCCGAGGAGACGACCAGCTGCTTGATGTTGAGGATCAGGTCGGTGACGTCCTCCTTGACGCCCGGCACGGTGGTGAACTCATGCAGGACACCATCGACGCGGATGCTGGTGACAGCCGCTCCGGGGATCGAGGACAGGAGCGTACGACGCAGGGAGTTGCCGAGGGTGTAGCCGAAGCCCGGCTCCAGCGGCTCGATCACGAACCGTGAGCGGAACTCGTCGACGACCTCTTCGGTCAGTGAGGGACGCTGAGCAATCAGCACGAGGTATTGCCTCCAGTGTTTGGCGCCCGCTATGTGACGCCGTTGACACACGAAGGGTACGGCCAAGGCGCCGCCTCCAGTCCGAGGCATGAGCAATTGGCGCCTCGCCGAGCGGTCAGGCAGGCAGCCAGGCAGGCAAGGAGGCCCGGCTCACTGACGGCTTTCGCCGCGGTGGACGACCGTGATGAGGTGGTCGGGACCAGGGGTCTCGAGCTCGTCGACCACGGCGACGGCCAGGTCCTCGGCGCTGATCCAGGATCGGCCGTCGGCGCTGATGAGCAAGGTGTCGGTGCCGCGCCGATAGCGGCCGGTTCGTTCACCGGGTTCGAGCAGGGCCGGTGGACTCAGGTAGACGCAATCGGCATCGGCATGGGACTGGCAGGTTCGCAGCTGGGCGATTCCGGCGGCGGCGACGGCCTTGATTTCGGCGGGCACATACGTCGGGTTGTCGGCGACCAGCAGATTGCGGTCGTCGGGGCTGCGCAATGCGCCGGCGCCGCCGACCACTAGGACGCGGATCCCGAGCTGTGCGGCGATGTCCAGCACCGTACGGGTGGTGCCGACCAGGAACTCCTCGTCGACCGGCATGGTCCGAACGGTCAGTACGACGGCGTCCGCAGCGCCGTGGGAGGCGGAGCCCGCCAGCGCCTCGCGTATGGCGTGCGAGTCGTTCGCGTCGACCGCGATCGACGTCACGTTCCGGTTCCTCGGGTTCTCACTCGCGGGCTTCCGGGACAGGGCGAGCACCTGGTGTCCGCGTGCGCCGGCCTCATTGATCACCCGGCTGCCGACCATCCCGGTGGCACCCAGTACGGCGATCTTCATGCCTGCCTTCATCGGATCCGACCTCCCTGTGCGTGTTCGCCCTGCGCGTGTTCACCCTGTGTCCGGCCTTCTCGGATGCGGGCTTCTGTCGGTCTGCCGCGCACCACGCGGACCGACAGGGTCGGGCCATTGAGCTGCGCCGCGAGCAACGCGGCCAGGGCGAGGACGAAGCCGAAGGTCTGCAGCAGGCTCAGGGACTCCCCCAGCGCGATGCCGATGACGGCCGCGACCAGCGGGGACAGCAGCACCAGCGGTGCGGACGCGCCGACCGGCAGCTTTCCGACGCCGCGGAACCACAGCGTGGACGCGACCAGCCCACCCACGCTGCCGAGCCACAGGTATCCGCCGACGGCACCGGCGTCGATGTGCGGCGGAGCCCCCTCGATCGCGACGGCGAGCGGCAGCAACAGCAGGCCGCCGGCCGCCAGTTGCCAACCGGTCAGGGTCAGGGGACCGACCCCCGCGGGAAGGCCCCAGCGCTTGGTGAGGACGATCCCGGCGGCCATGGTGGCCGTACCACCGAGGCCGGCGAGGACGCCGACGGCATCCAGCCGGGCCTGCGGCCCCAGTACGACGAGTCCGACACCGACCACGCCGAGCACGGCCCAGGTCAGTCGCCACACCGTCGGCCGGTCGTGGAGCAGCGCGACGGCCAGCCCGGCGACCATCAGCGGCTGCGTGGCACCGAGAGTGGCGGCGACACCGCCGGGGAGTCGTTCGGCCGCCACGAACAAGAGGGGGTACAAGGCGCCGATGTTGAGCGCGCCGAGGACGGCGGCCTTCCACCACCAGTCCCCCCGCGGGAGCACGCGGGTGATCGCCAGCGCGAGCAGCCCGCCGGGCAGGGCGCGCAGCATCCCGGCGAACAGCGGATGCCCGGGTGGGAGCAGTTCCGTGGTGACGACGTACGTCGTGCCCCAGGTCGCGGGGGCGAGTGCGGTCAGTGCGACGGTGGCCACCTGCTGCGGGTACGAGATCCGCGGCGGGCCCGGTGCCCGCTCGGTCGAGGTATGCATGTGATGAAGTCTCAGATCCAGGCCGGCCATGAGTCCAACACATGCTTGCCATCGCAGCCATGAACCAGAACGATGGCTGGGTGGATCTCCAGCAGATGCGCTACGTCGTCGCCGTCGCCGAAACCCGCAACTTCACCCGTGCCGCGGAGCGCTGCTTCGTGGTGCAGTCGTCGCTCAGCCACCGGATCGCCGGCCTGGAACGGGAGCTCGGGGTCAAGCTGTTCGCCCGGTCCAGCCGCCGCGTCGAGCTGACCCCTGCGGGAGCGGCGTTCGTCGCCGGCGCACGCGAGTGCCTGGCCGCCGCCGACCGCGCGGCTGCCGACGCCGCCGCCGCGACCGGCGTGGTGCGCGGGCGGCTCGCCGTCGGTGTGATCGTGACGACGGCTGCCGTCGACGTACCCGATCTGCTGCAGCGGTACCGCGCCCGGCACCCGGACGTCCGCGTCGCCCTCCGTTCCGGACGCAGCGACGAACTGGCGGCGGCGGTCCGCAACGGCGACCTGGACATCGCCTTCCTCGGCATGCCGGAGAACGAACGGCCTTCCGGCGTGGAGAGCGTTGTTCTCGATCACGACGAGCACGTGCTGGTGGTGCCGGCCGGGCATCGGCTGGCGGGCGCTTCCCGGGTCACACTGCGGGAGACCGCCGAGGAGACCTTCGTGGACTTTGTCAGCGGGACGCCCGCCCGGGCCCAGTCCGATCAGGCGTTCGCCGCGGCGGGCCTGGTCCGCGACGTCGCGTACGAAGCCGGCGTCGTAGAGCTGATCACCCGGCTGGTCGCGCGCGGGCTCGGCATCGCGCTGCTGCCGTCGGCGTTCATCCGACCTCGGGCCACCGACGACCCCGAACTGGCGCTGGTCCCGGTGGCCGACGGACCGCATCGCATCGAGTACCTGGCGTGGAGCCGCTTCAACCCCAGCCCGGCCACCCGCGCGATGCTCGATGTCCTCGGGGTCGGGCGCGCGGCGTGATCAGTAGGTGAGTGCATCCTCAGCGGTGCCGAAGAAGCTGGTGACCTGGCCGTCGTTGACCGTGACAGGGCCACCGTCGATCGGCACTGTCGCAGGGCTCTCGGAGGAGGTGAGCGCAACCTCCACCTTGTCGGCGCTCTTGCCGCCCGCGGTGTCGGCGCGGGAGAACATGATCCCGGCGTAGGCGCGCTCGCCGGCCTTCAGAATCCAGTCCTTGCCGTCGGGGCCCATGTGCTCGGCGGCGCCGTCGAGCCCCGGAATCGTGATCACCAGGTCGTTCGTCGGCAGCAGACAGGGGTCGCTGCCCTTGTTCGTCGCGGTCAGCAAGGCGTGGTTGACGGGCTTGGACGCGACGGTGACGTTGTAGCTCAAGTCGGTCGTCTCGCACATGCCCACTCCGCCGTCCTGGCCGTCGTCGGACCTGGACTCGGACGACGGCGGGGTGCTGCCACCGCTGTCGGAGGAGCCCCCGCCGGCGCTGCCGCCGTCACCCGGGCCGGCCGTCGAGGGCGTCTCGGAGCCCTTGTCCGCAGCCGCAGCGGACGGGCTCGCCACCGCGCTCGGAGCGGCCGTGCCCTTCTCGGCATCGCCGTTGCATGCGGTCAGTGCCAGGATGCCGAGCGAGAGAGCGGCCAGTACCGCGGTGGTACGGCGTGAACGAGCTGCGTGAGCCATGAGAAGTCCCCCGAGAGTTGGAATTTCCCGGTGATCGTGCCTCATGACAGCGATGCTTCCGCCTGCTCACACCGAGCGGGAGCCGTTTCCGAACACGCTTGTGACACTGCGACGCGGCTGTTCCGTGTGGATCTGTGCCGATGGCCACAGCGAGCAGGGGGCTCGTAGGCGCATACTGAGCCATGACAAAGTCTGCGGCACCCAAGCGTCACTTGCCCACCAGCCCCTTCAAGGCCCCGTCCGCACCGGCTCCCAAGCACTTCGCCATAGACGACCAGGTCACACATGACGTGTACGGCCTCGGCCGGGTGGTCGGCATCGAGGACGGAATCGCGGCGCTCGTGGATTTCGGCTCAACCCAGATGCGGATCTTGAGCCCGTACGCCAAGATGACCAAGCTCTAGGACCGCTGTGCCCGGTCACGGCACACCAGGCCCCATCAGGGACCTGTAACGAAAGGCAGACCTCTCATCGACTCCACGTCGCTGTTCTCCGCTCCGGAAGGGCAACCCCGCCGTTCCACCGCAGTATCGCCGCCTCCGGCGACGAACCCCTTCCATGCCCCGGACTTCGGAGAAGACGAGATCCTCTGGTCCGAGGTCGAGGATGCGCAGGAGCCCGCCCCGGGCCCGCATGCGGCGCGGCGCAAGGCTGCCTAGCGGTGTTCTGACCGGCTCAGGCTGCGGCATTCCCTGAGGGTCGGATACGAAGGCCAGGATGTGAGGGGCTGCCTCGCGCGCCCCACACACACCGTCACCCCGGCGCGCAGCCGAAGGTCGTCAGCGTGCTGGAAAGAACACCGTGAGGCGTCCCCAAGCCGCCATCGCGGCCACCGCACACGGAACGATCCACCACAGCCGTAGCCAGCGGCGTGCGGCGGCCAAAACGGCGAGCGGTGCCGTGAGCAAGGCGAAGGAGAGCCCGAGCTTTCCGAACAGCCGGATGTGGTCGTAAGCCTGGTGGTCCCAGGGGCCGAGCGGATTCGACAGATAGGCGATGCCCGTTGCGGCTCCCGCCACGAGGAAGCCGGTGACCAGCAGGACCGCGCACACGACACCCTTGGCCCGTGACGCCTGTGGCCGTCGTGACGGCTGTGGCTGTGGCGGTTGTGACGGCTGTGGTGCCTGCTGCACGGTCATGACTCGAGTGCCTGCTTCGCGTCGTCCACGTCCCTGTCGAACTGGCGGCCGTATGCCTGGGCGTCATCGCTCCGGTAATAGGGGCCGCCGTTGTAGCGCGCTGCGAGCTCCTGCATCTGCGCCCTGGTCAGCTGCTCCGGCGGCACGTCGGCGAACTCGCTCTCGGCCTTGAGCTGGGCAAGGTACTCCGCTGCGATGTAGATGTTCTGGCCTGGGTCCTTGCTCGCGCTGACCACCTCCTCACGCTGTGCGTCGGTGAGGTTCTCCGGGTCGTAGCCGAGCACTTCGGCAGACCGGCGCACCTGGATGGCGATCGGCCCCATGGAGGTCTGGTCCGCCTCTCCCATGCCGGGGAGGTGACGACGGACCCCGTAGGCGGCCTCGTCGATCCAGGAAGGGTCGCCTTCGACTTCCCGCCAGGCAATGCCCGCCAACATCTCGGGCGGCAACCCGGAGTTGTGCGCGGCATCGTTGATCAGCGCCTTGTTCCCCGAGATGTACTTGCGGCGGCCGGCGTCGTCGTCGGACGGCAGATACAGGTAGTGGTCCTGCGCGCCCGGCAGATGCGCGAGCCTGTCCCGAATGCGCTGCAGCGACGGCGAGACCGGGGTGTCGCTCGACGCCGTGGGGATCGAGTCGATCTTCATGCCGGTGCCGGGAAGCTGTGCGTTCGGGTTGCGGCTCGCGTCGCTCACTTCCTGGCGCAACGCGTCTACGGCGCCGGCCAGCAGGGCGGGGTAGTCGGCGTCTCCGCCGCGGAAGTCCGGCAGGGAACGCAAGGCTGCCCCTATCTCGTGCACGCAGTCCTCTCGGGCCGCGGACTCCACACGCTGGGCGTCGCCGTAGTGGTTCCTGGTGGCGTTGTAGTAGTGCTCGGCCTCTTCGCGGATCGCGTCCACGTCGACGGTGAGTTCTGCCGCCCAGTCGAGGAAACCGGTCGTGCCTCGCAGGTCCTCCCACTGATGCAGCGGTTCCGCAGCACGCGCGGTGGGAGTGATCGCGTGGGCTTCACGGGACATCACCTCGACCAGACGGTCTTCTGTGGTCCGCCCGCTCTTGAAGTGCCCCTTGGCCTGCTCGACAGCCGTGGCGTAGGCGTCCAGCGCCTTGCGTACGCGGCTGAAGGCTGCCGAGAGGTGCTCCGCCAGGTCGAGCGCTTCCTTCAATCGTTTGCTGTAACGCTCCCGGTGTTCGCTCTCCCACTCGACCTTCCCGGCCTTGCGGAAGTCGTCGTCACACGAAGCCAGGAGGGTGTGCAGGCGGCCGTACTCGGCTGCGGTCCGTTCGATCAGCTGCGGGTTCGAGGCGTCGAGGAACTCCACGTCTGCGCGGTAGGCCATGGCGCTCACCGGTCCTCGGGCGCGACGTAACGCCCCTTGTCGAGCAGGTCGTCCATCGCGCGCTGCGCATCGGCGTCGGCCTTCACGTAGGCGTTTCCCGTCGACTGCAGCTTCGTTGAGAGGGCCGACAGCAACGTCACCAGGTCCCCGTACTGATCCTGCGCGTAGCGCGCGAAGTCCTCGACTGCTTCGGCTACTTGGGGATGCGCTCGCGGCACGCGGCACTGCGTGGCGTTCTCCCCGTCCATGCGCCCGGCGTACAGCAGTCCGGCCAGCTCGTTCAAGAGATGCGAACTGCCGTCCAAGGACTCTGCTCGTGCCGAGAACCCTCCAGGCCCCGTAGTCATCGTTCCCCCGATGGTGACAATGATCGATCGCGACCGTGAGCATGCCAGTTGCGGATGCAATCTGTCACGCGCCTGGGATAACGTCCCCCTCACTTCCAGCGAGTGAGAGGGACGTCGTGCAGGTTCAGGTGCGTGGGCGGGGGGCCCGTAAGTGGGTCGCGTTCGGGGCGATCGCGTTCGGGGCGGTGTTCCTGGTCGTCGGGTTGGTCCTGGCGGGGATGTCGGTGTCGTTCCTGATGGATGCGGAGCGTGCCCGGGGCACGGTGGTCGCGCTGGAGTGGCGGGACGACAACAGCGGCGCGTCCCGTAAGAAGAGGACGAACGACGAGCCCGTGGCGTACCCGGTGGTCGAGTTCGCGTCGGCGGACGGCACGTCGAGGAGGTTCCGAAGCTCGACGGGTTCCAATCCACCGTCGTACGAGGAGGGTGAGCGGGTCGAGGTGCTCTACCGCCCCGACTCCCCCGAGGACGCACGGATCAACGGGTTCGCCTCGCTGTGGCTGCTGCCGCTGATCTTCGGTGGGATCGGGCTGGTGATCGCGGGGGTCGGGACGGCCGTAGCCACGGCGAGGCGGTGGCGTTCCTAGGCCGGGCGTTCCTGGGCCGGGCGTTACGAATCCGGCGCTGCTACAGGCCGATGTTGGTGAGGAAGATGTTCCAGTCGTCGCGGCCCATTTCACCAAGGCCGCTCAGGGCCGCGACCGGCACTGCGGACAGCATCAGCCCGGCGATGGCCACGGCCAGGGCGGCGACGACACGACGCTTCACGGTTCCTCCTCTACGGCGACAGCACCGACCACCCTGCTCCAAGCCGGCCGCCCCGCCTGCCAGACACGCTGCCCAGCCTGCGGATTCAGTCGCTCGGTGGCAGCGTCCCGCGCCGCCGACGGCGGGAGAGCCGTCAGCGAGACGGGGCCTCAGGCCGTGAGGTGCTCGACGGCCACGGCGGCGGCCTCCGCCCGGCGCCGGGCCTCGCGGACCTGCCGATCTGCCGTACGCACCCGGTCGCGCGCCGCCTGCTCGGCAGAGCGTGCCTGTCGTTGCTCGTCCCTGGCGCGTTGCAGTTCGGCGGTCAGATCGCTGACGCGCTGCTGCACCTGATCCAGGTGTTTCCTGGCCACGTCGGCCTCACGGCTCGCGCTCGCCGCCTCGTCCTCCCGCGCCCGTAGGTCCCGCGCGGCCTCGTCGGCGTCCTTGCGGGCTCGGGCGAGACGTCTGCGCCGGTCGGCGTCGGCCTTGCGGTCACGAGGAGCCGGTGGAGCCGGTGGAGCGGGTTCGGTCGGAGATGGTGCGGCGGGGGCGCGGCGGGAGGTCGCCTTCTCAGTGACCGCGGGGAAGTCGGTAGCCCCGGGGAAGCCGGTGACGGCCGGGAAGTCGGTGGTCGCGCTGAAGGGCTTGCTGAGTCTGCCGCTCGCCCATTCCTGGGCGGCCCCGGGGTCTGCGAGGGCGGCGCGCAGGGTGTCTTCGACTTCGTGCCGGGCGGCGTCGCTGATCGGGTGGCCTGCCGACGCAGCCAGCTGCCCGGCTTGCCGGGACAGCGCGTTGATCAGGGTTCGTTGCCGGCGGCTGAGCTCGCGCAGCTGGGCGCCGTCCAGGTCGCGATGCGCCTGTCTCAGCCCCTCTCCGAGGCGGAGCAACGGTTCGACCTCGCTGTGGCGTTCGCGGACGAGGAGGTTGCTGGCCCAGGCCGACAGGCTCGGGCGCCGCAGCTTGGTGATCCGGTCTGCGAGGGCGCGATCACCGGCCGTGCGGGCCGCGGCCGCACGTGCGGCGCGGGCGGCGATGAATTCCTCCGGCCGCAGGCCGTACAGCTCGTCGGCGACACTGTCCAGACCGTCCAGGTCCCGGGCCCGTTCCCCGTCCATCTGCGTCCCTCTCTGCGCCACAGAGACAGATATCGATTTTGTCATCTTTGGTGCATGTTCGCCCAAAGCCGGCCAGGCGCACACTGGAAGCAGCAGGTCATGCTTTATGAGCCGGACGTGGAGGTGGGCCATGAGCACCCTCGAAGAACACGTCGATGTGGGAGTTCCGATCGACACGGCTTGGGAGAGCCTTCATCGGGTGGACGACTATCCGCGCTTCCTGGAGGGAGTGCGCGACGCCCGTACGGAAGCCGACGGCCGGGCGCATCTGGACGTAGAGGCCGGCGGGCGGGCCCGGGAGTTCGAGGCCGAGGTTTCCGATCGGGCGGGGGAACGTGTGCTGGAGTGGCGTACGACGGGCGCTCCTGACCTGGCGGGTTCCCTCTCGCTGCTGCCGATCGACCGGAACCGCACCCGTGTGCAGGCACGGCTCGAGTACGACCCCGGCATCGTCAGGGAGACCTTCGGCGGGCCGAAGGGGTTCGCCCAGGCCAACGCCATCGAGCGGCTCGTCCGTAGCGATCTCGAACAGTTCAGGGAGTACGTGGAGCGGGGACGGTGAGCGGGCAGCCGCCGCTCACCCCCGGCCCAGGACCACCAGCCCGCCCTCCCCCGCATGGCGCAGGCTCGCCGCCGTCAGCGACAGGGTCACCGCGAGGGACGCCACGGCCATCACCGTCATCGCCGTGGCCGCAGAGGTCAGTTGGGCCACGGAGCCCGCCAGCGCGGCGCTCACCCCCTGCATCGTGAGCATGCCGGCGCCGTGCAACCCCAGGGCGTGGCCGCTGAGTTCGTCCGGGGTCAGGGCCATCAGGCGCTCCTGCTGGACGAGACTCGCGCCGAAGCCGATCGAGGCCACGGTCACGGCGACGGCCGCCCACGGCAACGTCGGGCGCAGTGTGAAGAACAGGTACGGCAGGGCAAGGAGCACCAGCAGGGGTATGCCGAGGTGCGGGCGCAGCCGGGGCGGCAGCAGGCGGCCCACCGTCACGTCGCCGACGAACATCCCCAGCGCCGCGCAGGCGAACAACGTGCCCGCGGTGTCGGGGGCGTAGGCGACGTAGAGGGACTCACAGCCGACGACGAGGCCGTTGGGGATCCACAGGGCGAGGTAGACGTGGCGGCGGGGGCGGGAGGACCACAGCAGGGCGTTGCTGCGCCAGGTCGCCGCGACCGACGGGCGGCCCTGGGCGCGGGGCGGGCGCGGGGTCAGACCGAGACGCAGGACGGCGGCCGCCGCGAGGTAGAGGGCTGACGACAGCAGCAGCGACAGGCGTGGCGAGAGCAGCGCCACCAGCAGACCGCCCGTCGCGTATCCGACGATCTGGGCGATCCCGGCCATCATGTTGAAGACCGAACGCCCCAGCATGAAGCCGTCCTTGGAGAGGATCTCGTTCACCAGCCCCCAGCGCACTCCCCCGCCCAGCGACGCCACCAGGCCCTGGCCGAGGATCACGGCGAAGATCGCCCACAGGGGGAGGGCGGGCAACGCGAGGACGGCGGTGGTGGCGGCGAAGACGAGGGAGATGCCGGTCAGCGCGGACCGCGGGCGCAGCCGGTCGGCACCGGACAGCAGGAAGGTCGCGCCGAGCATCTGCGCCAGCGACGGGCCGAACATGCTCACCGCCGACAGCAGCGGTGACTCCGTCGCCCGGAACACGAGCGTGCCGAGGGCCAGGCCGCTGACCGTCTGGGCAAGGACGTTGGCGGAGGAGGCAAGGAACAGGGGCGTGAACTCCGGGGTGCGGAAGAGCTGTCGGTAGCTGCGCATAGTCGGAGTCTGGGAGGGCCGGCGACAGGTCGTTATTGTTTCGCGCGGGGGCGAAAGGTCGGCGTGGACCGGGAGGCCGGGGGGGCGGGGCGGCATGGGCTGGTGGCAGATCAACGCCGACACGCTCGCCGGCAGCCGTTTCGTCCTCTCCCCGCTCGCCGAGACCTTCGCCGCGCTGAAGCTGCTGCACTCGGGGCGGGCCGCGCACCCCGGTGAGCGCGCCTGGCTGGACGCGCACCGTCCCGCCTACCGGGCCCGCCTGGCCGCCGACCCGGTCACCGCGCACCTCGTCCGCGCCGGGCTCGGCAAGGACTGGATCGCCGACTTCCTCACCCCGACCCCGAGGGACCGCGAGCCCTTCGAGGAGGGCGTGGCACGGGTGCGCGCCGCCGACCCCGGCGAGGCCCGCGCCCACCTCACCGTCTCCCTCGCCGGCCCCCTCCCCGCCGTACTGGACCGGGACGACCTGCCCGCCCGTGCCGCCGCACTCCTGGAACACGTCTGGACCGAGGCCGTGCGTCCGGACTGGGACCGGCGCCGGCGCGTCCTGGAGGCCGATGTGGTGGCGCGGACGGCGCAGGTGAGCCGGGGCGGCTGGGCGGCCGTACTCGACTCGCTACGGCCCGGGCGCACGCGCTGGCTCGGCGACAACCGGCTCCAGGTGAACCTGCACGAGTACCCGCCCCGCGAGATCTCCGGCGCCGAACTCGTCTTCGTACCGGTCACACCGAAGGGCGGCTGGGTCTCCTGGGAGGAGCCCGACCGGTACGCCGTCATCTACTCGTGCGCGGGCGCACTCACCGACCCCGGCGCCCGGACGGTCCCCGCGAGCCTCGGCGCCCTGCTCGGGCCCGCGCGCGCCGCCGTGCTCGTACTCCTCGACTCCCCTGTCAGCACGACCCAGCTGGTCGCCGTGACCGGCCAGGGGCTGGGCTCGGTCGGGCGGCATCTGCGGGTGCTGCTGGACGCGGGGCTGGTGGAGCGGCGGCGGGCGGGGCGGTCAGTGCTGTATTCGCGTACGGCGGCCGGGGAGGTGCTCGTGAAGGCGGGCGGGGCCGGGGGGCCCGGCGGGCCGAGTGGGCCGGGTGGACCGGGCGGGCTTGGCGGGCTTGGCGGGCTTGGCGGGGCCAACGGACCGGGCGGACCTGGCGGACCGGGCGGACCGGGCGGACCGGGCGGACCGGGCGGACCTGGCGGGCCTGGGAGGACCAACGGACCTGGCGGGCCTGGCGGGCCTGGCGGGGCCAACGGACCGGGCGGACCTGGCGGACCGGGCGGGGCCGACGAGCCGGGCGGGGCCGACGGGCCGGGCGGACCCGCCCCAGGATCCGGCACCTACCGGAGCTAGCATCCGCTTATGACTGCTGACACCAACGCATCCCCCCTCGACATCGAGATCGGCGCCCTCCAGGGCGGTTCCGCGGACCTCTCCCAGTACGCCGGCAAGGCCGTGCTCGTCGTGAACGTGGCCTCCAAGTGCGGTCTGACCCCGCAGTACACCGGTCTGGAGAAGCTCCAGGAGCAGTACGCGGAGCGTGGCTTCACCGTGCTCGGCGTGCCCTGCAACCAGTTCCTCGGCCAGGAGCCCGGCAGCGCCGAGGAGATCGCCGAGTTCTGCTCGGCGACGTACGGCGTGACCTTCCCGCTGACCGAGAAGGTCGAGGTGAACGGGGAGGCCCGGCACCCGCTCTACGAGCGCCTGGTCGGCTTCGCGGACGCCGAGGGGCACAGCGGGGACATCCGCTGGAACTTCGAGAAGTTCCTGATCGGCCGCGACGGCAAGGTCGTCGCCCGCTTCTCGCCGCAGACCGAGCCGGAGGCCGCGGAGCTCGTGGCGGCGGTGGAGGGTGCGCTCGGCTAGCCGGTGTTGACCTTGCCCCTGGGGCAGGGCGGAACGTCCTTCGCACCGGGCGGAAGAGCCGCCCGGTGACGGAGGATGAGGCCGTGGACGACGAACTGCTCACCATCGGCGCGTTCGCCGCGCGGGCAAGGCTGTCGGCCAAGGCGCTGCGCCTGTACGACCGCCTCGGACTGCTGCCCCCCGCACACGTCGACGAGGCCAGCGGCTACCGCTACTACCGCGTCGGCCAGATCGAACGCGCCCGTCTGGTGGCGCTCCTGCGCCAGCTGGACATGCCGCTCGCGCGGGTCGCGGAGGTCGTCGAGGCGCCGGACGGGGCCGCGGCAGCCGATCGGCTCACCGCCTACTGGGCGGACGTCGAGGCGCGGGTGGCCGGGCAGCGGACGCTCGCCGAGTACCTCCGTGGACGACTGTCGGGGAGGAGCTCCGAGATGTACGGGAAGTTCGTGGTCGAGACGGTGGACGTGCCCGAGCAGGTGCTGATCACCGAGACGCGCCATGTGCTGGCGGGCGAGCTGCCGGCGTGGATCGGCGCGTCGCTGGGACGCCTCGAGGAGGCGGCGAAGGAGTGCGGCGGCATCACGGCGGCGCCGTTCGTGGTGTACCACTCCGACGTGTCGATGGAGAGCGACGGACCGGCCGAGTCGTGTGTGCCGGTGGCCGACGAGGCGGCGGCCCGGGCGTGGGTCGAGAAGCAGGGCCGAGCGCGGGAGACAAAGGTGCGGGTGGAGCCGGCCCAGCGGCTGGCCTACACCAGGATCACCAAGGCGCAGGTGGCCCATCCGCAGATCCTGGCCGCCTTCGAGGCGGTGGAGGAGTGGATCCCGGAGCACGGACTGTGGCAGGCGGGCCCGTGCCGGGAGGTGTACTTCGCGGACTGGGCCGCGGCGGGGGCTGAGGACCCGGTGTGCGATGTGGCGTTCCCGGTGAGGTGACCGGTGAGGTGACCGGCGACGTGACCCCGGCGCTCGGCTGGTTCGCCGGGGCACGGCCGAGCCCTCTCGGCAAGGACGGCGGGCTGGTCGAGAGGGCTCTTCCTGTGGTGCTTGTGCAGTTGTTGAGCGAGCGGCCGGTCGAGGGTGAGGATCAGACAGCCTCGCCCCTCACGCCTTGACCGACGCCACGAAGGTGTTCCACGCGTTCGCGGGGAACGCCAGGACCGGGCCCTCGGGAACTTTGGAGTCCCGTACCGCCATGGCCGCTGTGACCGGCGACTTGACCTCGACGCACGCGCCGTTCCCGGTGGAGTACGAGGACTTGGTCCACGTTTCCGTGGCACCCTGACGAATTGCCATGTTTGCTCCGAATTGCCAGATGTTGAGTTGCTGTCACCGCGCTGCCCGTCCGGACTGAACCGGACTTCGCAATGCGATTCACGCCAACGTTGTTGCTCGGTGGCGTGATCGACGCTACTAGCCAACATCGGCTTACGAAGCGACTATTCACTCGACTGGATGGCATATTCCAGTGGAGCCTTCCATCCCGGCCGGGAGAAGGTGTACCGTGCCGCGCTCCTCCGGCCGGGATGGTCCCCCGCACGAGTGACCGGCGCCGATGATCAGCGCGCGTACTCCTTCGCGATGTCCGCGATGAACTGCCGCGACTGGTCCACGTTCAGGGCCTGCGCCCGCAGGTGCTCGTACATCACGCTGTACTTCTGGACGTCGTTCGCCTTCTCCAGGTACAGATCGCTGGTGACGCCCTCGATGTAGACGACGCTGGAGTCGGCCGCGTCCGGGAACTCGAGGATCGCGTACTGCCCGTTGAGGCCCGGGTGCGCTCCCATGTCGAAGGGGATCACCTGCACGGTGACATGCGGCAGTTGGGACTGCTCGACGAGTTGTTCCAGTTGGTCGCGCATGAGGGAGCGGTTGCCGACGACCCGGCGCAGGGCGGCCTCGTCCAGGACGGTCCACAGGCGCAGCGGGTTCTCCTCGGTGGAGATTCGTTCCTGTCGGCGCATGCGCACCTGGACCCGCTTCTCGACCTCGGCGGAAGGTGTCTCCGGCAACGCCCCTGCGATCAGGGCCTCCGCGTACTGCTTGGTCTGCAACAGCCCGGGGACGACCTGCGGGTCGTACACGCGCAGACTCGCGGCGTCCGTCTCCAGCCCGATGTAGACGCTGTACGGAATGTCGCCGAAGGAATGCCACCACCCTTGCTGTCGCGAATCCTTGGCCATCTGCATCAGCGAGTCGACGATGCGGTGGTCCTCCACCTCGTAGACCCCGCACAGATCGCGGACGTCGCGCTGACTGATGCTGCGCCGTCCGTTCTCCAGCCGGCTGATCTTCGACTGGGACACCAGCAGCCGTTCGGCCACCTCTTCGGCCGTCATGCCCTTGAGCTCGCGGAGCCGGCGCAACTCCTGGCCCAGCCGGCGTCGCCTGACGGTGGGATTGACATTGGACGCCACGGGACGTGCACCTCCGGCTGCGTGACTGCTGATTGCCACTTTGCGTATCTGCTGCTGAGCAGACTGCCACCAAGGTGCTTACTACCGCTGGGAAACGGTGGATATGCGCTGGATACACGCCAGTTCGGGGACACCCCCGGCAAATACGGCCGCGCGGGGCGGCGGGACCGTGTCGTCGTCCGGACGTACGGTCCCGTCGCCCCGCGCGGACCAGCGGCTCCCGTACCGGGTCTTGGGGACTGCGGTGCGGCGCTGCACGTGGCGTGCGTATGAATCTTGTGGAGCGTGTGGATCAGGCGGTGCGGTGGATCAAGCGGTGCGTGTGGAGCAAGCGGTGCGTGCGGTGGACCGGTTGGTGCGGGTCGTGGGACTGCGGCTCAGTGGGCCACGACGCGCGCCATGGATCCGCGGCGCGGTTGCACCGGAACGCCACGGGTGGGTTCCGCTGCGGCCCTGCCTCCGGGGGCGGCCTGACGGCCGGCCGGGGCCGGGCTGCGGCGTGGCTGTGCACCCACGCCGTTCTGGACGTCCATCACGGCGTGCGCGACGAGACCGCCCATGGGGTCGTGCCTGATCAGGTCCCGCAGCCGGGAGCGAGAGGAACGCCCCTCATTCCCCGGATACAGGTGCTTGCCGAGACCGACCGCGTGCGCCAGTGCGGCGAGCGCCGCGGTCCGCGGGTCCGGCGGAACGCCGGTGCGGATCGCGGAATCCAGCCGGGCCCTGATCTCCCGGCTGATCTCGTTGTCCGTCGCCTGATAGCGAGTCGTCGGCAACACCCCGCACATCTGACCCGCCACGGCATGCACCATGCCGCACCGCTCCAGATGCGAGAGATAGGTCTGGCGCAGCCCCAGTCGGGGCCCGCCAATCCAGTGGACGGCACGCACGGGAGCGCCACGCCTTCGCAGCAACTCCAATGCGCAGTCCAGTGTTGGATCTCCAGTCGGCCGTGGTACGACCACGGCGATACGATCCCCGTCTGGGGCTATCCGTCCGGCCAGCGCCAGCTCCACTAGCTGTGCTCCGGCCAGACCGAGGTCGAGCGACTGCGGCTGTGCGGTGGTACCCGTGGTCGGGTCCAACGCCAGCAGCAGAAGCTCCTCCGGAATCGTTCTGCGGCTCCTGCCCATCCATGCCTCCCCGCGTGGATGAATGACAGGGTGACCCCTCTCACATTGGTCTGTCGAGAGTGCGTGACCGGTTCGTAAGGGAACCAGTAGGTATGTCGTTCTCGTCTACCGCAGAAGTTGAGGGTCGCGCACAGGACACTGGTACATGGTTCGGGCAGCGGCACCGGGGGGGGTCGTGCGGGCGCGGTGTCCGGGCGACGGCTCACGGTTCGGCAGACGCACGGAGGGCGTGCGGCGGCACATGGAGGAGGCATCGGTGGCGGGCGAGTCCCCCGACAGGTCGAAGCAGCGCAAGTCGTCGGCAGAACCGACGTCGGGGAGTACGGGTCCGGTTCCCGAGTCCGACGGCACGCGCGCAGCCGACACCGGTGAGAAGCGAGACCCTCGCCTGGCGGTGGCACGCGAGTCGACCGCCACGCCCCGCGGCAGCGTGGACACGGCAACCAGGGTCCTGTCCCGGCGAGAGCTGGAGGCCGTGAGAGCGGAACTGGCGAAGGCCGAGGACGACGAGGCGAACGGGGGCGCCGGGGGCGCCGACGCTGCGAACACGGCCGCCGAGAACGCCGGGGGTGTGAGCACGGCCGCCGCGGACACCGAGGGTGTGAGCGCGTCCGCCGGGGACGCCGAGGGTGGGGGCGACGACGCCGAGGGCGGCGAGGCCGGGAGCGCGGAGCCTGCGGGCGACGACGCCGAGGGCGCGCAGGCCGGGAGCGGCGACGCCGAGGGCGCAAGCGCCGAAGACTCGGACGCCGGGAACGCCGGGGGCGCGGAGGCTGAGACCGGGAACGCCGGGGGCAGCGAGGCCGGGAGCACTGACGCCGAGACCGGCGACGCCAAGGGCGCGCAGGCCGAGGGCGCGGAGGCTGCGGGCGACGACGCCGAGGGCGGGAACGCCGACGACTCGGACGCCGACAGCGCGGAGGCTGCGGCCGGGAACGCCGAGGGCGCGAGCACGGCCGCCGAGAACGCCGAGGGTGTGAGCGCGTCCGCCGGGGGCGCCGAGGCTGCGGGCGAGAGCGCCAAGCGCAGCGAGGCCAGGAGCGCGGTGCCTGCGGGCGACGACGCCGAGGGCGCCCAGGCCGGGGACGCGGAGGCTGAGACCGGCGACGCCGACGCCGGGAACGCCGACGACTCGGACGCCGACAGCGCAGAGGCTGCGGCCGGGAACGCCGAGGGCAGCAAGGCCGGGAGCGCTGACACCAAGACTGGCGACGCCGAGGGCTCGCGGGATTCCGGAGGCGAGGGCTCTGCGGACGGGGCCTCGTCCGGCGCGCCGGGCGATGGTGACGAGGCTGCCGCGCCGGGTGACGATCGGCTGAGGGCCGCTGTGGCGGCTTGGGTGGCTTCCGCGGACGCCACCGACGAGGGCGCCGGGGACGCTGTGGCGCCGGGCGCCGAGAAGGCCGAGGGTGCCGACTCCGACACCGACGAGGACGAGGACGCAACGGCGGCTTCCGGCACCGACGCCGAGGACGACGAGGCGGCGCCGGAGGCCGATGCCGACGAAGCCGCCGGGGACAGCCCCACCGACCCCGCTGAGGCCCCTGACGCGGCCGCGGAGACGTCCGACGACGACCCGGCAGCCGCCGACGGCGAGGGCGCCCCGCAAGGGCCACCCGCACCCGGCGACGAGAGCCGCACGGGTGGTGCGGGTGGGAACAGTGAGGGCGAAGGCGAAGCCAAGCCCGTCGATCAGCCGACCGCCGTCTTCAAGGCCGTACGCCCCACCAAGCCCGTACGCCCCAAGCCCTCCGTCGACCAGCCCACCACCACCCTCAAGGCGCCCAAGCAGCCCGAGACCCCCGCCGAGCGCACCAGCAAGTTCATCGCGCTCAAGCCGGACATCACGCAGGACACCCCGAAGGCCCCGGACACCCCGAAGGCCCCGGGCACTCCGGCGGCCCCCGACGTCACCGCCGCCGTCCCCCAGGTCGGCCCCGAGCGCACCACGCAGCAGCCGCTGCCCCCCAGGCCCCCGCTCGACCTGCTCGCCGAGCTGACGAACACGCCTCCGCCCCCGGACACCCCCGTCCGCACGATCATCCGGCGGATCAAGATCTGGACCCCGCTGGTCCTGCTGCTCGTGATCATCCTCGGCGTCGTCCAGTCCGTACGCCCGCTCCCGGCCCCCACCCTCGACCTCACCGCCGAGGACACGTACACCTTCGACGGCAGCAAGGTCGACATCCCGTGGCCCACCGAGGGCCAGGCCGCGCTCGACGTGGACGGCCTCGGCACGTTCGGCTCCTCCGGCGACCAGAAGCCCGTGCCGATCGCCAGCGTCGCCAAGGTGATGACCGCGTACCTCATCCTGCGCGAGCACCCCCTCAAGAGCGGCGCCGAGGGCCCGGACATCGAGATCGACCAGGCCGCCGAGGACCAGTCGGACGCGGGCCAGGAGTCGACCGTCGACGTGACCGCCGGCGACAAGATCTCCCAGCGCGAGGCCCTGGAGAGCGTACTGATCGCATCCGCGAACAACATCGCCCGCCGCCTCGCCCGTTGGGACGCCGGCTCCGAGAAGGCGTTCGTGACGAAGATGAACGCCACCGCCAAGGAACTCGGCATGACGAACACCACGTACACCGACCCCTCCGGCCTGAACAACACCACCGTGAGCACGGCCGTGGACCAGGTGAAGCTGGCCAAGGCGGCGATGAAGCAGCCCGCGTTCCGCGAGGTCGCCGCGATGATGTCGTACGACGACTACAAGGGCGTCAACCACTCCAACTGGAACCAGCTCGTCGGCCACAACGACGTCGTCGGCATCAAGACCGGCACCACCACCTCCGCCCTCGGCAACCTCGTGTTCGCCGCGAAGAAGGAGGTCGGCGGCGAGACCCGGACGATCATCGGCGCCGTCGTACGCCAGCCCGCGGGCGGCGTCGACAACACCATCCTCAGCGCCGCCCTGACCTCCGGCGACCAGCTGATCCGAGCCGCCCAGGGCGCGCTGAAGTCGGCGACGCTGCTGAAGAAGGGCGACGTCGTCGGATACGTCGACGACGGCCTCGGCGGCCGCACCCCGGTCGTCGCCACCAAGGACGTCACGGCGGTCGGCTGGTCCGGGCTGAAGGTCGAGCTGACCTTCGCCTCCGACGCCGTACCGCACACCGCGAAGGCCGGCACCAAGGTGGGCACGCTCACCGTGGGTGACGGCACGAGCGGCGCGGTCAAGATCCCGGTGGCCCTCCAGCAGGACCTCACCGAACCGGGCTTCACGGACAAGCTGACCCGTCTCGGCTGACCCCCGGGACGGCACAGCGGCAGCGCACCGCAGCCCGCCGACGGCGCTCGTCGGCGGGCTGCGTGCTAGCGTCACGAAACGGGCAGGTCGTCGTTCACGAGGCGCGGCCGAAGAATCTTCAGGGACTGGGCCGACAAGACGCGGGAAACGGAACGCGGCCAGAACAGAAGACGGGACAGTACGGGGAGTGCCTCAAAGGTGGCCACTGCGGAGCCGACACGCGCAGACGACGCCGATCCGGGACGGGGAGCCGGTCCGCGAATACGCGTGCCCGCGCCACGCCGGGAAGACCGTCAAAGCCCTATGCAGAACAGACCGCCGTCGCGTCTGAACACTGTCCTCCTCACCCTGCGTGAGCGCCTTCTGCGCCATCCGGTGCTGTCGATCACGACTCTGGCCGGACTCCTCCACGTCATCTGGTTCTTCACGTTCGCAAGCAGCGGCGGTGATCTCGCGGCCCAGGACGCCTGGGCCGAATTCGTCGGCCGACATCCGGACTCGGCGTACAACCTGGCCTGGTACGGCGGTATGCACCCGGTGTCGTACAGCGTGGTGTCGCCGTATCTGATGTCGGTCCTCGGTGTCCGTACGACGATGATGATCGCGGGGACGATCTCCGCGGGCCTGCTGACACTGGTCCTGCTCCGCAGCCGCTCGGTGAAGAACCCCCTGTGGGCGGCGCTGGCCGGGGTGTTCGGCCTGGTGTGCAACGCGATCTCGGGACGGGTGACCTTCGGCCTCGGCATGATGTTCGCGCTGGGCGCGGTCGCCGTCGTGTTCTGCTGGCCCTACCGCTGGCGCTACAAACGGTGGGCGAAGGCCCTGTGCGCGGCCCCGCTGGCCGCGCTCGCCACGATGTCGTCGCCGGTGGCGGGCCTGTTCGTGGGCTTCGTGGCGGTGGCGCTGTTCCTGCAGAAGAGGCGGCCGGGAGCATGGGCGCTGGGCCTGGCGCCGACCGCGGTCGTGGCCGTGTCGGCCTGGCTGTTCCCCTTCTCCGGCACGCAGCCGATGGTGATCGGCTCGGTGCTGCTGCCGCTGCTGGTCGCCGTCGGCACCTTCGTCCTGGTGCCCAAGGAGTGGAAGACCGTCCGGCTGGTGTCCGCCGTCTACGGCCTCTCGGTCGTCCTGGTCTGGGTGATCAGCTCGCAGATCGGTTCCAACATCACGCGCCTGGCGATGCTCTTCGGCGGGACGGCCCTCGTGGCCGCGCTGCCCTTCACGGTGCCGCGCTCGCGTAAGTGGTACACCGGTGTGCTGGCGCTCCTCACCTTCGCCGGCTGGATCGGCTACAAGACGATCGACGACATCATCCACGCCGCCCCGGAGGCGTCCTGGGCTCGCGACTTGGCGCCGCTGGTCAACGAGCTCCAGGAGGTCGGTGCCGAGAAGGGCCGCGTCGAGGTGGTCCCGGCCCGCTCCCACCGTGAGGCCGCCGCCCTCGCGCCGTACGTCAATCTGGCCCGCGGCTGGAACCGCCAGGCCGACATGAAGCGCAACCAGCTCTTCTACGACGGCACGCTCAACTCGGCGAACTACTACGAGTGGCTCAAGCGCTGGGCCGTGCACTTCGTGGTCCTGCCCAAGGACGAGCCCGACCCCTCGGCGGCGGAGCGTGAGCGGGAGCTGGTGCAGCGCGGCATGCCGTACCTCAGGCAGGTGTGGGGCGACGCCAACTGGCAGCTGTTCGAGGTGACCCACCCGGCGCCGCTCGCCGAGCCGAACGCGGTCGTCGAGCGGGCCGAGCAGGGCGAGATGACCATGCGGGTGAGCAAGCCCGGCCGCATCCTCATCCGCATCCCCTACTCGCCCTGGCTGAGCATCGTCGACGCCGAGGGCAAGAAGCTCGACCCGCCGCAGGAGACGGAGGCGTCCAAGAACCGCCCCGACGACGAGCCGAAGTCGTACGACAACGTCAACGGCTGTCTGATGGAGACGGAGGAGGACGCGCTCGGCGACCAGTGGACGATGCTGGTCGCTCCGCGGGCGGGCGAGTACAGGTTGGCTGCGCCGTACACGGTGCCGCGAGGTACTCCCTGCCCGGAGGAGTTGCGCTGACCGGCGTCTCTGGGGGCTGCCGCCTCAGCGCAGCTGGTCCACGTACTTCTCCGTCCCCGGCACCGTCGGAATGAACGGCGCCACCAGCTCCACCCTCCCCAGTCCCGACTCTCCGACCGCCGTGTCCAGGTCGGAGAAATGCCCCTCCCAGCACTGCCTCGGATCCGCCTCCAGGAACCACAGCAGCGTCAGGCGCGTATCCACCCCCTCGACCTGCTTGACGTACGACATGCGGTCCAGCGGCAGCGGCGTGGGCCGGAAGATCGTCACCATGGCGGCCGGGGAGCCCGCGAGGCGCTTGGGAAGGTGACGGGCGCGCAGCCACTCCAGCAGCTCGGCGCGCTGCTGCGGTGAGTCCGCGTCGATGACCTGCACCACCAGGCCCGCGTAGGGGTGGTCCAGGGCGTGGAAGTCGCGGGGGCCCGCCGCGCCGTCGCGGTACACCGTCGCCTCGTGGTCCTGGAACGCCGTGAAGACGTGGGTGCGGTCCTGGTAGACGCGGGCGTCGCGGTTGAGGCGCTTGTTGATGGCGACCGTCCAGCGCATGTGGTCGTCGTAGCGGCCGGCGGTGATCCAGTACGTCGAGATGTAGCAGCCGGCGGTGACCGGCTGGGCGATCGCCGACTTCTCCGGGTAGCGCAGGAGTTGGAGGTCCCTGGTCGCCACCCAGCGGCGGCCCGCGTACATCCAGGGCATCGCCATCGCGCCGGCGTAGTAGTGGTCGTCCTCGTACCAGCGGTTGTAGGCGTACTCGTGGCCCGGGTGCGGTTCGACCATGGTGATCAGGGCATGGCCGGGGCGGACTCCGTACGGGCCGACGGCGGCCAGTTCGGCGTACGTCTCGCTGCGGGTGTCCTCGCTCATGCGGTTCCCCTTTCCTGCGGTCACCCATACTCTGACGGACCGTCAGATATTGCGTCCAGAGTCGGGAGGCAGCGGAATGTCACTGCTCGCGGGCAAGACCGTCGTCGTGTCGGGAGTGGGCGCCGGGCTCGGTCACCAGGTCGCCGCCACGGTGGTGCGCGACGGCGGGAACGCGGTCCTCGGGGCGCGCACGGAGGCCAACCTCGCCAAGAGCGCGGCCGAGATCGATCCGGACGGGGCGCACACGGCGTACCGGGCGACCGACATCACCGACGAGGCGCAGTGCGAGGCGCTGGCGGCGCTCGCGCGGGAGCGGTTCGGGCGGATCGACGCGGTCGTCCATGTGGCCGCCTGGGACAGCTACTTCGGCGGCCTGGAGGACGCGGACTTCACCACCTGGCAGTCGGTGATCGACGTGAACCTGCTGGGGTCGCTGCGGATGACACGGGCCTGTCTGTCGGCCCTCAAGGAGCGCGGGGGCTCGGTCGTCTTCATCGGGACACAGTCCTCGGTCGCCGCCCCCTCGCAGGTGCGGCAGGCGGCATACGCGGCGTCGAAGGGGGCGCTGACGAGCGCGATGTACTCGCTGGCCCGGGAGTTGGGCCCGTACCGGATCCGGGTGAACACCGTGCTGCCGGGCTGGATGTGGGGGCCTCCGGTGCGGGCGTTCGTCCAGTTCACGGCACAGACGGAGGGCGTGCCCGAGGCGGACGTACTGAAACGGCTGACCGAACGGATGGCGCTGCCCGATCTCGCCACGGACGGGGACGTGGCGGACGCGGTGGTGTTCCTGACGTCGGACAGGGCACGCTCCCTGACGGGGCAGTCGTTGCTGGTCAACGCGGGGGAGCTGATGCGCTGAGTTCACATGGATGAACACAGACTCTCATCTCGAACACTTTTACCTTCCCTTGACCTTACGCTCACTTGTCGTGTTCACGCGACAGCGCCCAGGATGAGCGCCGGGCTGAACCCTGGGAGGGCGCACATGAACGGTCTCGACTGGGCCGTGCTCATCGGCTACTTCGGCGTGATGGTGGCGATCGGCGTCTGGTCGCACAAGCGGGTGGACAACGTCAGCGACTTCTTCACCGCGGGCGGCAAGATGCCGTGGTGGCTGTCCGGCATCTCGCACCACATGTCCGGATACAGCGCGGTGATGTTCACCGGGTACGCGGGCATCGCCTACACCTACGGCGTCACGTCCTTCGTCACCTGGTCCTTCCCCATCGCACTCGGCATCGCCATCGGCTCGAAGCTGTTCGCGCCGCGGATCAACCGGCTGCGGTCGCGGCTGCATGTGGCCTCTCCGCTGGAGTATCTGAAGAACCGTTACG
Organism: Streptomyces cyaneus; assembly: GCF_004028635.1. Classification (GTDB taxonomy): domain Bacteria; phylum Actinomycetota; class Actinomycetes; order Streptomycetales; family Streptomycetaceae; genus Streptomyces; species Streptomyces cyaneus. Next base: position 329,224 of record NZ_RQJW01000005.1, read on the forward strand.
ACCTGAAGACCCAGCAGGCGCTGGCCTGGTCCGGCATGTTGCTGAAGATCGTGGACGTGGGCGCGAAGTGGGCGGCGATCGCGACGCTGCTGTCCGTGTTCACCGGCATCTCGCTGAACCAGGGCATCCTCATCACCGGCTCCATCACGGCCGTCTACTGCACCATCGGCGGCCTGTGGGCGGACGCGCTGACCGAACTCGGCCAGTTCGTCATCCAGTTGCTGGCCGGCGTCGCGATGTTCGTCGCCGTGGTCATGAAGCTGAACGACAAGGGCATCGGCTTCTTCGACGCCTGGGACCGGCCGGAGCTGCAGGGCCACGGCGAGCCGCTGGTCGGCCCCTACGGCACGGTCTTCCTCCTCGCCTTCCTCTTCATCAAGCTCTTCGAGTACAACGGCGGCATGCTCAACCAGGCCCAGCGCTACATGGCCACGGCCAGCGCGTACGAGGCCGAGCGCTCGGCTCGCCTGTCGGCGCTGCTGTGGCTGGTCTGGCCGGTGGTCCTGTTCTTCCCCATGTGGATGTCGCCGCTGCTGGTCACGTCGCAGAAGGGGGACGGCTCCGACTCGTACGGCCTGATGACCGAACAGCTGCTCCCGCACGGCCTGTTGGGCCTGGTCATCGTCGGCTTCTTCTCGCACACCATGGCCATGTGCTCCTCCGACGCCAACGCGATCGCGGCCGTCTTCACCCGGGACTGCGCGCCGGTGGTGTGGCGCAGGGCGCGGGCCTGGAGCGAGGGACAGGGTCTGCGGGTCGCGCGGATCACGACCGTCGTCTTCCTCGGCCTGTCCATGGCGGCGGCGACGCAGGTCAACTCACCGACCTTCGGCGACATCATCACCGTCGTCATCAAGTGGGTCGCCGGCCTGATGGGCCCGATGGCCATCCCGATGATGCTGGGCCTGCTGCGCCCCTTCCGCCGCTCGGGCCCGACCGCCGCGCTCACCAGCTGGTCGATGGGGCTGCTCGCCTTCTGGCTGGTCAACTACCCGATCAGCTGGCAGATCGACGGCGGCGTCCCGCTCCAGTACCAGGTCTCGATCCCGCTGGCGGTGTCGCTGGTCCTGTACATCCTCGTCGGCTTCATCAAGCCGGAGGACACCCCGGAGCGGCTCGCGATCATCGAGAAGATCAACACCGACGGGGACGGGGCCGCGGCGGCCGCGGTGCCGACGCCGGCCGGGGGCGTGCAGGACGCGGTGGGCACGCGCGCGAAGGACTGACATCCCGTGGCCGGTGTGGGCGCCTGCCGGGGCGACGCCCACACCGGCCTCGGTCACGTCGCGGGCCGGATGCGGAGGACGGCGGCCCCGTCACCGACGTGGACGACCTGAAGTCCCATCTGGTTGACCACCGCCTTCGCGCCCCTGTCGCAGGTCAGCTGCGCGACCGCGGAGGAGTCCGCCGCCGGTCCGGTGAAGGACGCCTCGCACCCACCGTCGGAGGCGAACTCGGACTGAGTCAGCGGCGCGAACATCGTGACCGTCCCTCCGCTGACCGCGGTCACCGTGACCGGGCCGAGGCCGAACCGGTCCGGCACCGGAATTCTGGCCGCGTCGGTCACCCGGATCTCGCAGGTGCCGTCCGTACACGCCGAGTACCGCGTGCCGTCGGCCGCGGTCGGGGCGGTCGAGGGCGGGGCCGACGTGGTGGGCGGGGCGGGCGTCGGGGGCGGTTGGTCGGGGGCCGTCGATGCGGTGGCGGGGCCGGAGGGGCGCGGATCGGCGGAGGTGCCGCCGTCCGACGCGGAGCCGCAGCCGGCCAGGAGCAGCACAAGGGCGAGGACACCTACGGAGGGACGGTGCACGGGAGCTCCCTGGCTCGAGGGGATGGAGGGCGCCGGCACACCAGGGAGTACCAGCGGCTGCTCGGGACCCCTCCCGAGGGACATCGCGCCCGGCGTCCCGAGGGACATCGCGCCCGGCGTGCTCCCGCACCACCTCGACCGCGGCCTCCAGGCCGCTCAGGACTGGAGTACCGGCGGGGTGGACGGGGCCTCGTCGTCCAGGTCGCCGCGCAGGGCGGCGAGGACGAAGGCCACCATGCACGCCAGGAGGAGCAGCGCGAGCGGCCCCCATATCGCCGGGATCGCCCACATCGGCCAGTCGTTGGCCGACTGCGCCCAGAGCGTCAGGATGGCCGCGCCGCCGATACCGACGCCGTGCCACCGCACCACGGTCGCCGCTTTCGCGTGCCGCCGGTTGCCCCGTGCGAAGAGCGGCCACACCGATCCGACCAGGGCGGGCAGGCCGAACGCGATACAGGCGAGCGCGCCGCCGAGGCGGTCCTCGGGCCATCCCACGGGCCCGGACGAGGTCTGCTGCCGTCGTCCGTCGGCGTCCCGGACCTCGACGACCTGACCGTGCCAGATCAGGCCGACGACCTTGTCGCCCGGCTCCATCTCCGACACCACCGGATCCGTATCCCGGAACGTCACGCCCCACGGTTTTCCGGTCGGCAGCAGCAGCTCCGCTTCCGGCCCCCCGTTTCTCCTACCGCGGTTCAAATCGGCCTTCCGAACGGTGAAGTCCTGCTCCCACAGGCACCCCGACGCCTTCACCGGGACGGAGGCGCACGTCGGCGCGGCACGGAACTCCCGCTCCCGCTCCAGCGCTCCGCGGACCTCGAAGGCCATCACCACTCCCACGACGAGAGCCATGACAGACAGCACCAGCCATATGACGGTCCGTACGACCGTGTTCCCTGTCGCCCCCACCGTGCTCCCTAAGCCCGCGGATATCTGGCCAGCCACCCCGGTGACGCCCCCGCAGGCCCGTGCAGCGCAGGCCCCTGGGTCATCTCCATGGCGAAGTCGTCGGCGAGTTCGAGGATCGTGGGGCGGCCCTCCAACTCGGCCAGCCAGGCGGGCGGGAGAGCCGTCTCGCCGTGCAGGGCACCGAGCAGGCCGCCGGTGAGGGCGCCCGCGGCGGCGGAGGGGCCGTCGTGGTTCACGGCGAGGCACAGCCCGTGCCGTACGTCCTCCCCCACCAGGGCGCAGTACACGGCAGCCGCGAGCAGCCCGTCCGCCGAGCCGTCGGCCGCGAGTTCCTCCACCCGCGCCGGGGTGGGCATGCCCTGCCGTACGGCGCCCAGCGCGTGCTGCAACGCGTCCGACACGGGCTCGTGACCGGGCCGCAGGGCGAGCAGCGCGAGCGCCCGCTGCACGGCCCCGTCGAGGCTCTCCCCGCAGGCGAGACCATGCACGATCACGGCGTACGCGCCCGCCGACAGGTAGGCGATCGGATGGCCGTGGGTCTGCGTCGCGCACTCCACGGCGAGCTGGACGACGAGCTGCGGCTCCCAGCCGACGAGCAGCCCGAAGGGCCCGGAACGGGCGACGGCCTCGGGTCCGAGCTCGGCGGCGTTCTTGGGCGACTCCAGCGTGCCCATGGTCTCGTCGCCGAGACCGAGCAGAAGCGCACGGGTGGGATCCCGGCGGGCGTACAACCACTCCTCCCGCGCCAGCCACCCGTCGTCCTTACGGCGCTCGTCGGGACCCCAGTCCCGCTGTGTGGCGGCCCAGCGCAGATACGCCCGGTGCACGTCGGTGGGCGGATGCCAGGCGCCGGTGTCCCGCCGGACCTGCGCTCTTATCAACCCGTCCACGCTGAACAGCGTGAGCTGAGTGAGATGAGTCACGGCACCGCGTCGCCCGTACCCGAACCCGAGATCGACAAGACCCTCGGCCCCGTACTGCTCCCGGATCTCGTCCAGCCCGAGCCCGTCCACCGGCGCACCGAAGGCGTCCCCCACTGCCGCCCCGAGAAGCGTGCCGCGCACCCGGCTGCGGAAGTCCTGCTGTTCGGTACGGCCCCAGACGGCGCCGAGTGTCGCACCCACCAAGACCTCCCCGTTACAGCGTCCGTCCGTACGACGATTCGCCACTGTAATCGAATGGGGACGGTCGGTTCAGGGGGCGGAATGGTATGCGAGGTGTGGCCTAAATGGTCACGAGTGATCCTGGGTGGCCACTTATCACCCGCACCAGGTGACATTGCAGCGCCATGCTCAGTCCGTCACAGTCCGGCCTCCGCCTCGGCCGCCTCCCTGATCGCGCGGATCTCGGCGATGGCCTCCCCCGGGTCCTGCTTCCCCACGTCCACGATGCGTTCCAGCTCTCGCAGCCGGGCCGCGCGCTCCGGGTGGCGTTCGGTCGCGACGAACACGGCCCACGAGTGAGCGAAGGCGCGGAGCGGTGCGAGGCTCTGCGTTCGCTGGGCGTTCGTCGTGGCCTCGAAGAGGTGCTGCGTCAGGGCCGGGATCCGGCTCGGCGCGATGCGCGCGATCGCAGCCCGCAGCGCGTCCGGGGTCAGCTCGGGCATGCGCTCACTCCAGGGTCTCTACGCCGCCACGCCGACCGAACGGCAGTCCCGGCATCGGCCCGGCTGTGGGGACCTGAACGCCCGGTCGCAGCCTTCGCAGGTCTGGAGTGGGACCGGGCGGACGGGGGTCGGGTGGGGTGCCGGGGCCGGGAGCGGCGGCGGGAGGAGCGCTTCGAGACGGTGGGCGAGGAATGCCGCCGGGTTCTGGATGGGGTCCTTGGGCAGGCCGGTCGACAGCGTTCGCTGTACGGCGGTGGGCGGGACGCCCCGCTCCAGCCAGGCGGAGACGGCCGGGGCCAGGCGGTGTACGTCACGTTCGGGCAGCAGCAGACGGGAGTCGTAGGCGCGCAGACCGGCGAGGAGGTCGATGGCGGTGCGGGGTGCGGCCGGCGCCGCCGGGCGAGGCGGCGAGGTCGGGCGGGACGGCGGTGCCGGGCGCGGTGTGGGCTCCGCGGCGGCTCGGACCACCGTCCGCCCCGGCTTGTTGTACGAGATCGTCCGGGTCACGACTCGGCCCGATTGAAGACGCTCCTTGGTGCGAGCCAGGTATCCGTGCGTCTCCAGCTCCCGCAGGGCGGCAGCGATCCGGATCTCGCCTTCGGGGAACTTCGCGGTGAGCGCCTTGATCCCGATCGGGGTCCGGGCGGGCAGCGACTGGATGTGGACCGCCAGGCCGATCGCCGTCAGGGACAGCTCCGGGTGCTGGGCGAGGTGGTTTCCGACCACGACGAAGTGGTCGTGGTGGGGTGCGGTGACGTGCTCGACGCCTCCGGCGGAATGGCCGGACTTGGCGCGCGCGGGCGCGCTAGGGTGCTGTTCAGTCATCGGGAAGGTCTCTTCTTCCTCGGTGTTAGGCCCTCGCACTGGGATGCCAGTCCCGGCGGGGGCCGATTCATGTTTGCGGTTGTCCGTGGCTGACGCTGCACCACCGAAACCCTTGCGCGCCAGCCGAGTTGGCGATGTTCACCCCTGCGGGTGATCGACGGGGGCGGTGGGGGCGGGTTGGTTCTTTTCCCGGTTCTTTGGTTTTTGGCGCCGGGAACTGCCGGGTCACGACTCCCCGCGATCCGGCGCCAGTTCGGCCCACACCGTCTTGCAGTTGGCGGGAGCCTCGTCGACGCCCCAACGGTCCGCGTACGCCGCCACGATCAGCAGGCCCCGTCCCGACTCCGCGTCGGCGCCCACCGCGTCCCGGACCTGCGGGATCCGGTCGCCCCGGGCGTCGGTGACCTCGATGCGGAGGGTGCGGTCGGTGTGGAGCTGTCCGAGTCGGCCCTCAGCGGCGGCAGACCAGGATGCCGCCCAGGCATGTGACCTCGAAGGCCCCGTGTTGAGCGATGTGATCGACGAGGATCGTGCGGGCCCGCTCGATCGTGGCGTCGAAGGGCACATCGTGTTGGTCCGCCCAGGCCCGGTAGGACGCCATGTGCGCGATGACCGGCTCGGGATCGTGGACCGTGACGATGCCGGGCAGTCCGATCGTCTCCAGCCGGCCGAACTCCTCCCTCAGGAATGACGGGGCCTTCTCCAGGGTGAAACGGGCGCTGAGCGAGATGCGGGCCGGGCCCCGTCCGGTGCCGAGGACATCGCCCGCTGCCCGCTGCCACAGGTCGCCGAGTTCGGCCTTGTCCCGTTCGCTGTTGGTGGAGGCGATCACCAGCCCGTCATGGGAGACGACGCGCGACAGTTCCTTGACCGCCTGGGGGATGTCGGGGACGTGGTAGAGCATGTGCAGCGCCAGGGCGGCGTCGATGCTCCCCGTGGCCAGCGGCAGACGGGTGACGTCCGCCACCGCGACCGGGGCGGAGACACTTGCGAGGATGCCGGGTGCGATGTCCAGGCCGAGCAGGTCCAGATCGGGTCGGTCCTGGCGAAGCCGCTGGATGAACTTGCCATTGCCGCAGCCGACATCGACCACACGCCCTCGTCCGCGCACACCCCCCAGCTGCTCCGCGACGATGCCGGGCAGGTCGTAACGAGGCGTCTGCCACTGGTAGAGCGACTGGCGGGCAGCCAGGTCCCGGTCGCTGCTGTAGGCGCTCCCGGCGAGGCGGACCCGGTCGGTGACAGCGGCGTCGTGTGCGGCGGAAAGTTCGGTCACGTCGGCAGCTCCGGAGGGTGGGATGGGGTGCCGCCCACGCCCTTGAAGAAGGAAGCGCTCGGCGCCCTCGCCATCGAGATCAGTCGCATCTACTCGTAAGCCTGGGCAATCTCCTCGTCCGCGGCGGCCCCGGCGTCGTCGCCGAGGTGGCGATGGACGGCCGCCCGCTGACGCAGGGCCCAGGCATACGACGGCCTCCGCTCCACAACCCGGTCCAGGTCGGCGAGAGCCTCCGCGTGGCGGCCGAGGTTGGACAGTGAGGCGCCTCGGCTCGCTCGGGCGGAGTGGTAGTCGGGCTCCAGGGCGAGCGCGTGGTCGTAGTCGGCGAGGGCATCCTCGTCGCGGCCGGCGGCGCGCAGGGCGTCACCGCGTTCGCAGCGGACCCAGGCCCAGTCGGGGTCCACGGCCACCGCCCTGTCGAGGTCGGCCAGTTGGCGGTCGGGGTTGCCGAGGGCGCGGTGTACGCGGGCCCGGCGGACCAGGGCCCAGGGGTAGTCCGGCTTGAGCTCCACCGCCCGGTCGAGGTCGGCGAGCGCCTCGTCGAGTTCGTGGCGGCTGAGGCGGGTGGCGCCGCGGGAGGCCCAGGCGAAGTCGTCGGTGGGGTTGAGCCGGATTGCCCGGTCCAGGTCGTTGAGCGCTCTGTCGTAGTGCTCGAGGGCCCGGTGGTACTCGCCGCGCAGGGTGAGGCTGCGGGCGTCCTGTGGGGCCAGCCACAGGGCCCGGTCGAGGTCGGCGACGGCCGCTCGGAGGTTGCCGGCGAGGTCGTGGGTCATGGCCCGGACGCGGTAGGCACGGGCCGCCGCGGCGCGGGGCAGCACGGCGCTCCAGTCTTCCCCGGTCGGCACGCCCCGGCGTCCGCCGCCCACCACACCGCCACGTGATCGCCCCCCTGCCCCGCGGCCCAGGCCCGGCGGTAGGGGCCCACGGGGCGTACCGGGCCGGGCTGCTGTGCCACGGCCCCGGCCCGGCGCCCCCATGCCGCCCACGCCGCCCCTGCCGCCCGCGGCTGTGCCCCGACCCACGCCGGACGCCGCCGCGCCACCCACGCCGGACGCCCCCGCACCAGGGACGCCCACACCGGCCACCCCGTCGAACCCCGCCTCCCGCAGCAACACCCCGAGGACAGCCGCCGTTCCGCCGGCGGACAGGGCCTGCGACAGTTCTCGTGCCCTTCCGGCCAGGGCCTCCACGGCCGCGTCCCGCCCCGCGTCCACCAGCATCTGCAGCCACCGCCCGGCGATGGACTCACCCTGATCGCAGGCGTCGACGAGGTCCCGCATCACCTCCGGCATCACCCGCCGCTCCCCCGCACACAGCAGGTGATACGACTCCGCCAGCCGCAGCTCGCGCCACTCCTCGTCGGCCCACGCCTTCTCGGCGCCTCGGCCCGCTGCGGCCTCGGTCCGCCGCTCCCGGAACACCGCCGCCAGCGACCGGTGCCGCTCCGCCCACGTCACGGACGACCGGCTCCGTTGCCAGCGCAGCATGGGTGCCCGTACGACGTCGTGGTACTGCAGTCGATCACCCCGCTCTCCGACGAACGGCATGCCCCGCAGCCACTCGTACAGCGCATCCAGTTCGTCTTCCGGCCGGTCGACCAGGGCCCTGAACACGTCCGCGTCCAGCCTCCGGGGCAGCGCGCACACCAGGGCGATGTCCCGCCGTACCGGATCCTGTTCCCGCTCCAGGAACAGACCCACGGCGGTGGCGCTCGGGTCTCCCACCTCGTCCGGGCCTGCGGGGCGGGCCTCGGCGAGCATCGACACGAGGACCGGGAGTCCGCCGGTGAGGCGGAGCACCTCGTCGACGACCGGCTCGGCCACCACTCCCCGGGTCGCGAGCAGCGCCCGTACGTCCGCGTCCGTGAACGGCCCGAGCGGTACGTCCTTCATGAACTCGCCGAAGCCGCGCCACCGGCCGTTGTCGAAGGGCAGCTGACCGGCCGTCACCACGACGACCGTGGCCGGCAGCGCGCCGTACCGGTCGGTGGTCATCACATCGCACAGCCAGCCGTCGAGAAACGACCCGGTCCGTTCGTAGGTATCGAAGAACAGGGCGATCCACGGCACCGCGGATGCCGCGTCGGACAGCTCGTTCAGCAGCACCGGGGTGAGCACGCTCTCGGGCGAGAGCACGAGCTCGACGTCCTCGTGGCTGCGGAAGCGCGCGCTGAGGCGGGCCCGCAGCCGGTCGGCTCCCTGGGCGAGTGGGGCCGGATCCAGTGCGCCGGTGAAGGGTCCCACCACCGGTACCATCCCCAGTCCCACCAGGCCCGCCCTTGCCACCACCATGCTGCCTGTCGAAGGCGTCTCCGGCCGTGGTTCGAGCGCTGCGACCGCGGCCGCCTCCGCCTCGTGCCGCCGCTCCCGGTGCACGGCCAGCAACCGTTCCAGATCCTTGAAACGCCGCCCCTGCGCGGCGAACTGGCGGCTGATCACCGCCAACGCCTCCGGCACGCTTCCCGCGTTCTCGTCGACGAACGCGGTCAACGCGCCGCACTCGCGGGCGACTTGCTCCAGCTCGCGCATCAGGAAGGTCTTCCCGACCCCCGCGTTCCCGTGCACGTGGAACAGGAACCGATGCCTGTCGTCCTCCGGGAGAACGTCGAAGTTCGCCCGGAAGGCAGCCCGTTCTGCGCTGCGTCCCGCGAACCCCGCGCGCTGACGCCGCGCGATCAGCTCCTGCATCGACGGCTGCGACTGCGCCACCCGTGCGTCCTCTCGGTCGGGCCCTCTGCGCCATCATTCTGGCTCAATGCATGCGGAACACAGCACCCCCACAGGAAAGATGACCACCATGCCAACCACACCCCCACGCAGCGCACTCCATCTCGCCGCCACCCTCCTCACCGCGACCGTCGCGCTCTACATCGCCCTCGTCGCCTTCGGCAACATCACCGACTTCGGCACGAACCAGCAGTTCGTGCGGCACGTCCTGGCGATGGATACGACGTTCAAGGACGACGACCTGATGTGGAGAGCCATCACCAGCAAGGGACTTCAGGACGCGGCGTACGTCGCGATCATCGTCTGGGAGACCGTCGCCGCCCTCGTGCTGATATACGGCACCTGGCTCTGGTTCCGCCGCGACGACCTGCGCGCCCGCCGCTTCTCCACCTACGGCCTGCTGATGCTGATGCTGCTGTTCGGCGGCGGGTTCATCGCCATCGGTGGTGAGTGGTTCTCGATGTGGCAGTCCGGCGACTGGAACGGGCTGGACGCCGCGACCCGAGTGTTTGTGTTCAGCGGGGTCGTACTGATCGTCAACCACCTGCCGTTCGGGCAGGGACGGCAGGCCGACGCCGGCTGACGCGTATCGGTTCAGTGGCGCAGGGCCCATTTCTGGACCGCCTCCAGGGGCCCTGCCGAGAAGCGTCGCAGCCACAGCGTGGAGCCCACCATCAGCACCGCGCAGACCGTGGCCCACAGGCCCACGACCCACCAGGGGCCCGTGTCGCCGAGGCGTTCGGCGAGGCCCAGTCCGATGCCGTAGGAGACGAGTACGCAGAGCACGTTCTGGAGGACGTAGCCGGACAGGGCGGTTCGGCCGACGGAGGTGAGCCCCGTCATCAGGGGGCCCGGGCGCCGTACTCGGTCCACCACGGCGCCGATCAGCCCGATGTACCCGAGCGCCAGCAGCGGGGCGGTGCCGTACCGGGCCAGTAGGAACAGGTCCGGGCCGGCCAGTGTGGCCGCCACGTTGAGCGGCAGTCCGAGGCCCAGGCCCCACAGCAGGAGGCGGGAGCGCAGCCTCCGCGCCGTCTCGTCCGCGCCGAACGCCCCCGCCCGGAACAGCCGTACGCCGAGGAGGAAGAGGAAGATCAGGAGGAAGAAGGTCAGCACCGGCTCCATGCGGAGCGCCATCGCGTTCTCCAGGCGGAAGGTGACCTGGTCCAGGTAGTCGCCGTGCGCGTACAGGTCGACGACCTCGCGGGAGACGGTGCCGCCGTCCTCGCCGTCACCGGTCAGGACCAGGGCCGTCGTCAGCAGGCCGATCACCGTCAGGTGCACCCCCGCCGCCCACCACATCACCCGTCGCTGGGCCCGTTCCGAGCGGGTCAGCAGCCAGGCGACGAGGAGTGCGGTGACCGCGTATCCCATCAGTACGTCCCAGGCGAAGACCAGCACGAAATGCACCGTGCCCTCGCCGAACAGGAACAGCGCCCGCCACCGGTAGCGCCCCGGCCACGGCTGTCCGCGTCGCGCCGCCGAGCCGTACTGGATGGCCAGCCCGACGCCGAACAGGATCGTCAGCAGCGACAGGAACTTGCCGTTCGCCAGCACACTGAAGGTTCCTTCGACGGCTCCCGCGAGCGATCCGAACGACGGCTCGCTCGAACCGGACTCCAGGGCTCCCCACTCCCCGCCCGGACCGGTGAAGATCCATACGTTCGTCATGAGCGTGCCCAGGATGGCCACCCCGCGCAGTACGTCGAGGAGGGGCAGTCGCCGTCCGGTGGGCGAGGAATCCAGTGCTTGCGGGGCGCGCGCGTCCGTGTGCGTCATGGATTCATCGTCACGGCGGCAACGGCCCGAATCGTCGTGAGCGAAGTCGAACCTGCCCTACATCGAAGGATGCAGCGGACCCCTACTCGACCACGACCACAGTCGTACCCGTCTCCCCGAACGTCCACAGCGCCGCCCCGTCGGCCGCGCGCATCCGGACCCCGCCGGTCTGCTTGCCCTCGGCGGGCGGGGGCGAGGAACCGTCCACGGCGTTGGAGAAGGCGATGGAGACACCGGACTTCGCGGCGAAGTAGATGATGTTCTCGATCTGCACGCCGTCCGAGCCCGTGGTGGCCATGTTGCGCGACGACACCGTGTAGGTGCCGGGGTCCGGGCTCACCGTGCCCGGCCAGACGGTGAAGGTACGGCGGGCCGCGTCGCTCGCGTCGACCAGCCAGACCCGCTTCTGGCCGAGGGAGTACACGACCCGGCGTCCCGTGCCCGAGCCCTCCGGCACGGCGGCGGGTGCGGTGGACTTCGACGGGGCGGGGCTCGCCCCCGCCGACGCAGACGCGCTCGGGCGGGCCGCCGTCGCTGTCGGGTGCGGCCCCTTGTCGGCCTGCACGGCGAGAACGGTGACGGCGGCTATCGCGCCCACCGTCAGACCGGTCACCCAGACCTTGGGAGCAGGCACGGGCACGCATCTCCTCAGCTACGGAACCCCTCCGGCGGGGGTCGGATCATCGTACCGACCCCCGCGGCGGGGTCCTTCTCAGTCCAGCACCGGCAACAGCTCCGGCAGATGCCCGTCCGAGGCCTCCGCCGCCCGCTGCCGCTCCTGTGGCACCTCGCCGTACAGCGTCGTCCGGGGCTTCGCCGGACGGCCGGCCACCTCGGCGACGGCCACCAGGTCGCGTACCGACTTGTACGAGCCGTACGACGAACCCGCCATCCGCGAGATCGTCTCCTCCATCAGGGTGCCGCCGAGGTCATTGGCGCCGGAGCGGAGCATCTCCGCCGCGCCCTCCGTGCCCAGTTTGACCCAGCTGGTCTGGATGTTGGGGATGTGCGGGTGCAGGAGGAGACGTGCCATCGCCGTCACCGCCCTGTTGTCGCGGATCGTCGGGCCAGGCCGCGCGATGCCCGCCAGGTACACCGGCGCGTTGGTGTGGATGAACGGCAGCGTCACGAACTCCGTGAAACCGCCCGTCCGTTGCTGGATCCCGGACAGCGTGCGCAGGTGGCCGAGCCAGTGGCGGGGCTGGTCGACATGGCCGTACATCATCGTCGACGACGACCGGATGCCGAGCTCGTGCGCGGTCGTCACCACCTCGATCCACGTCGCCGTCGGGAGCTTGCCCTTGGTCAGGACCCAGCGGACCTCGTCGTCGAGGATCTCGGCGGCGGTACCGGGGATGGAGTCCAGGCCCGCCTCCTTCGCCGCCGTGAGCCACTCGCGGATGGACATGCCGGTGCGGGTGGCGCCGTTCACGACCTCCATCGGCGAGAAGGCGTGCACATGCATGCCGGGGACGCGGGATTTCACGGCTCGTGCGATGTCGAAGTACGCCGTGCCCGGCAGGTCCGGGTGGATGCCGCCCTGCATGCAGACCTCCACCGCCCCCACGTCCCAGGCCTGTTGGGCGCGGTCGGCGACCTGGTCCAGGGACAGGGTGTAGGCGTCGGCGTCCGTCCGCCTCTGCGCGAAGGCACAGAAGCGGCAGCCGGTGTAGCAGACGTTGGTGAAGTTGATGTTCCGCGTGACGATGTACGTCACGTCGTCGCCGACCGCCGACTTGCGGACGTCGTCGGCGATACGGGTGAGCGCGTCGAGCGCCGGGCCGTCCGCGTGCAGCAGCGCCAGGGCGTCCTCGTCGGTGAGCCGGGTCGGGTCGTCGGCGGCGACCCGCAGCGCCTGGCGGACGTCCGTGTCGATGCGTTCCGGTGCCATGCCGGGCGCGGCGGCCTCGCGCAGGGCGCCCCAGTCGCCGTACACCTCGTCGAAGTCGTCGCGCCGGTCGGACGTACGGCCCTCGGTGTCGATGGTGGAGTGCAGATCCGTACGCCCGGAGGCGACGAAGGCCTCCTCGGGCTCCTGCCACGGGTGCCCCTCGACCACCGCGTCCGGACGTGCCAGTCCCGTCTCGGGGTCGGCGAGCGCCCGTACGTGCGGGAGCAGCCGCGGGTCCATCCAGGGCTCGCCGCGCTGGACGAACTCGGGGTAGACGCACAGCCGTTCGCGCATCTCGAAGCCGACGGCGGCCGACCGCTCGGCCAGCTCCTCGATCTGCGGCCAGGGGCGCTCGGGGTTGACGTGGTCGATGGTCAGCGGGGAGACCCCGCCCCAGTCGTCGATGCCGGCCCGGATCAGCCGCTCGTACTCGGAGTCGACCAGGTTGGGCGGGGCCTGGAGGCAGGCGGCGGGGCCCATGATGTGCCGGGCGACGGCCACCGTGGCGACCAGCTCGTCCAGTTCCGCGTCCGGCATGCCGCGCATCGCGGTGTCCGGCTTGGCGCGGAAGTTCTGGATGATCAGTTCCTGGATGCCGTGGTAGGCCCGGGAGATCTTCCGGAGCGCGAAGAGGGACTCGGCCCTCTCCTCGTACGTCTCACCGATGCCGATCAGGATCCCGGAGGTGAAGGGGACGGAGGAACGCCCCGCGTCCTCCAGTACCCGCAGCCGTACGGCGGGCTCCTTGTCCGGGGAGCCGTGGTGCGGGCCGCCGGGCTCGGACCACAGGCGGGTGGCGGTCGTCTCCAGCATCATGCCCATCGACGGGGCGACGGGCTTCAGGCGCTGGAAGTCGGTCCACGTCATGACGCCCGGGTTGAGGTGCGGGAGGAGTCCCGTCTCCTCCAGGATGCGGATGGAGATGGCGCGGACGTAGGCGATGGTGTCGTCGTACCCGTGCGCGTCGAGCCACTCGCGGGCCTCCGGCCAGCGGTCCTCGGGCTTGTCGCCGAGGGTGATGAGGGCTTCCTTGCAGCCGAGGGCCGCGCCCTTGCGGGCGATGTCGAGGACCTCGTCCGGCGACATGAACATCCCGTGCCCGGCGCGGCGCAGCTTGCCGGGGACGGTGACGAAGGTGCAGTAGTGGCACTTGTCCCGGCACAGCCGGGTCAGGGGGATGAAGACGCTCTTCGAGTACGTGATGACGCCGGGCCGGCCTGCCGCCTCCAGGCCCGCGTCCCGTACCCGGCCGGCGGACGCGACGAGGTCGTCGAGCGCCTCGCCGCGGGCCTGGAGCAGTACGGCCGCCTCGGAGACGTCGAGGGCGACGCCGTCACGGGCGCGTTTGAGGGCGCGACGCATGGAGTTCTCGGTCGGGCCAGGTGTCGAGCCAGGTGTCGAGCCGGTTCCGGAGGTCGCGGAAGTCGTCATCCTTCGAGCATACGAGCGAGGTGATCAGTACAAATAAACGCGGCCCGAATTCACGCGTTCCAAAGGGGCGCTGGACCAACTCACACGTACTGGGCAAACTCGTCCAACACCCGCAAAACCTCCCCCTCCCCCGCCGGGGGCAACTGCACCACGACCTCCTCGATCCCCAGCTCCGCATAGTGCGCAAGCTTGCCGGGGCTGGGATAGACGGCGTACGGCACGACCTGGAGGGCGTTCGGGTCGCGCCCGGCGTCGGCCCAGACAGCCCGCAGCCGGGGAAGAGTTTCGGACAATCCGCGCCCACCGATCGGCAGCCACCCGTCGGCGTACTCGCTGATGTGCGCGAACAGCTTCGGCCCGGCGGCTCCGCCGATGAGGGTGCGAGGCCCGACGACCTTCGGCGCGCGCGGCTTCTGTACGGGTTTGGGGTAGGCGAAACTGGCACGTACCGCACCGAACTCCCCCTCATACGCTACGGGTTCGTCCGCCCACAGCGCCCGCATCAGAGCCATCCGGTCCCGGACGAGTTCGCGGCGCGTGGCCCACTCGACGCCGTGATCGGCGGCTTCCTCCACGTTCCAGCCGAAGCCGAGGCCGAGGGTGAACCGCCCGCCGGAGAGGTGGTCCACGGTCGCGATCTGTTTGGCGAGGTCGATCGGGTCGTGCTGGGCGACCAGGGTGATGCCGGTGCCGAGGCCGAGCCGTTCGGTGACGGCCGCGGCCTGCCCGAGGGCGACGAAGGGGTCGAGGGTACGGCCGTACTCGGGCGGCAGGTCGCCGCCGGCCGGGTACGGGGTGGTCCGCTCGACGGGGATGTGGGTGTGCTCGGGCAGGTACAGCCCGGCGAACCCGCGCTGCTCCAGCTCACGGGCGAGCCGGATCGGGGTGATGGTCTCGTCGGTGAGGAAGATCGTGACGGAGATGCGCATGAGGGCATCTGTACCGCGCGACTGCCCGGATGTCGATACCGACCGGTCGGCACAGCCTTCACGCCTGCTGCCGGTCAGCTGCCGATTGGCTGCCGATTCCCTTCCCTTGCACGGGAGTTCACGGCTGAATACGAGAGTTGCACGCACCACCACTGCACCACCCACGCCCTGTCACTCACGACGACCTGGGGAGCAGCAGCATGTGCGAGGACGATCACGCGGGCCACGCCCGCCACGCCGGCTTGGCAAGACGCGCACTGTTCGTGACGGGCGCCGCCACCGCGCTTACGTTGGGAAGCGTGACCTTCGCTTCAGGCGCCGACGACACCCAGGACGCGGAGACCCGAACCGTGCGGGGCACCCTGCCGCCCGGGTCCCCCGACTTCGTGTACGTGCCGGTCGAAGTGCCGTCCGGGGTACGGGAGATCAAGGTCTCCTACACCTACGAGAAACCGTCCGTCCCGGCCGGCACCCCCGGCAACGCCCTCGACATCGGCATCTTCGACTGGCGCGGCACGGAGCTCGGCGGCCGCGGCTTCCGGGGCTGGTCGGGCGGGGCGCGCACGGAGTTCTTCATCCGGGCGGACGATGCGACGCCGGGTTACCTGCCGGGCCCGGTCCGGGAGGGCACCTGGTCCATCGCCCTCGGCCCCTACACGGTGGCGCCGCAGGGGCTGCCGTACGAGCTCACCATCACGCTCACCTACGGCGAGCCCGGCGCGGTCGTCGAGCCGACGTACCCGCCGGACCGGGCGAAGGGCCGGGGGCGGGCCTGGTACCGGGGGGACTGCCACCTGCACTCCTGGTACTCCGACGGCCGCCGTACGCCCGCGGAGATCGCGGCGCTCGCCCGTGCCGCGGGCCTGGACTTCATCAACAGCTCGGAGCACAACACGCACTCGGCGCACGCGCACTGGGCGTCCGAGGCGGGCGACGACCTCCTGATCATGCTGGGCGAGGAGGTCACGACCCGCAACGGCCACGTGGTGGCGCTCGGCACCGACCCCGGCACCTTCGTCGACTGGCGCTACCGCGCCCGGGACAACCGCTTCGGCCGTTTCGCCCGCCAGATCCGCAAGTCCGGCGGCCTCGTCGTCCCCGCCCACCCGCACGCCACCTGCGTCGGCTGCAACTGGAAGTTCGGCTTCGGCGAGGCGGACGCGGTCGAGGTGTGGAACGGGCCCTACACGCCGGACGACGAAGTGGCTCTGGCGGACTGGGACAGCATGCTGGTGGCGTCGGTGCGGGAGGGCCGTGACTGGATCCCGGCGATGGGCAACAGCGACGCCCACCGTGACCCCGACCCGGTCGGCAGCCCGCAGACGGTGGTCCTGGCGGACGACCTGACGCGGGAGGCGATCCAGGAAGGGATCAAGGCGGGGCGGTCGTACGTCGCCGAGTCGAAGAACGTCTCACTGACCTTCGGCGCCTTCGGCCCGAAGGGCGAACACGCCGGCATCGGCGAGCGGTTGAAGGTCGGCCGGAACTCGCCGGTGACCGTACGCCTGGAGGCGACCGGCGCCCCACGCTGCACGGTCCGCTTCGTGACCGACCAGGGCGTGCTGTTCACGAGCCCGCCGCTGCCGGTGTCGGGGTCGGGTGTCGTGGAGTGGCGCACGACGCCGTCGTACGCGGCCTATGTGCGAGCGGAGTTGCGGCACGAGACGGCGGTGGGACCGTTGCCGGGGGCGTTGGCGGCGTTCACGAACCCGGTTTTCCTGGGGCGTTCGTAGACTCAGGACTGGGCGGCGCGGCTGCACATGGGTCGGCCGGGAACCAACCGGTGAAGCCGATCGCGAAGGCGGACAATGGCGCAGCCGGCAACATCCTGCGCAGCTTCTACAGCAACAACCGCATCATCGACGGCATGGATGACGGCTTCATCGTGAAGATCGTGTCCTGACCGGTGGACCAAGCGGGGGCCGTCCGCCTGTGGACCGCCCCCTGATGTCCTGTTCAGAGGTTGGCTGGCCAGAACTGCACGAGGTACTTCTCCACACCGTGCCCCGTGCCCTCCCCCTCCGACAGGGCCGCGGCCTCATCCCGGCCAGTACAGCTCACCCGTACCCGCCACGAACCGCCCGAGTCGGCAAGCGTGATCACGTCGTCAGCGCGGCCCAGGTCCATTGACCACACAGCCACCTCGCCGCTGATCGATTCGAAAGCGGCTTCTGCCTGCTCATCCCATTGCGCCGGGTCTTGGGCGGGAGGCTGCCCGTCCCACACCTCCACGGCGACCGAAGCGGTGTGGGTGTGGCCGGCACTGTAGATGTCGAGCCGTCCTGGGAACGCGTGGAGGAAGCCTCCCTGCTCGAAGTCATCCGGGAACGGGACCGGCAGATCGCCGTCGTCGGACTCCTGAAAGCCGAAACCGTGGTTGCCCACGTGCGCATCGACGTGTTGCTGCCGGACAAGCTCAGCCACGTGAGCCCCCTTCGACGTGACGTACGACTGGCCATCGCTGAGATCGTAGGACCCCGTGCCAGGAGCGGATGGGCAATCACAGCCACCAGCCCCATCACCTTCGACGCCCTCCTCACCGCGCTGAAGTCACCGCACACCTGACCCGGTCAGGGCGTCGGCCTGCCCCTCCAGGTCCGCGACCACGGCAGCGTGGTCCGAGGGCCATACCCCGTCGACCGCCCCGTCCCCGGCCCGCCGCACACCCCGCACATGCCCCAGTCCACCCGCCCCGGGCGGCGCCACGTGTATGTAGTCGATGCGCACGCTCGGCTCCCGGCCCGCCGCGACGTACGGGTTCTCGCGGTCCCAGGTGGCGGAGGGGGCGGCCGGGTCGGCGTACTGCCAGGCGTCGAAGAAGACCTGGCCGGGTACGACCGGCGCGGTCCGGTAGCCGCCGAAGAGGCGGATCTCGTCGGAGTCGGGCCAGGCGTTGAAGTCACCGGTGACGATCGTCGGGAAGGGGGGTTCACCCCGGTTCTCGGCTACGAACTCGGCCAGCGCGGTGACCTGGTGGCAGCGTACGGCCGAGGCGTGCAGGGCGGAGGTGAGGTGGGTGGTGAAGAAGGGGATGTCGTAGGAGGGGGTGGTCAGGCGGGTGAACAGGGCGAGGCGGCCGTCGTCGACGTCGGAGGGGGCGGGCAGGCGCAGGGTGCGCCGGTCGGTGACCGGCCAGCGGCTCAGTACGGCGTTGCCGATGTCGACCGTGGGGTCGCCGATCCGCCGGCGCCAGCGCTCGGGGGCGGGCGAGGGGGCCCAGGCCCAGTGCATGCCGAGTTCGCCTGCCAGCCACTCGGCCTGGTTCTCGCCACCGGCGGCCCACACTTCCTGCAGGCCGACGACGTCGGGGCGCAGTTCGCGCAGCGCGGCGAGGATCGCCTTCTGCCGGACCTCCCAGGGCCCGAAGCGCCACCACAGATTCCAGGTCACGACCCGCATGGGGCCACCGTCTCTCATCGAGGAACCGTTCGAGGTTCGGCCGGTCATTCGATCCCCCTGTGCGAGACATTGAAGAGCATCGGCACCGCCATGAGACACAGGAGACAGGAGACCCACACACCATGTCCCGCCCCGCAGAGACCAAGTACCGCACCGTCGCCGCCTTCCAGCGGGTGCTCAACACCGTGATGCGGCGACTGCCGCTCCAGACCCTCCTGGAAACCACCGGCCGCACCTCCGGCCTGCCCCGCCGCACTCCGGTCGGCGGACGCCGGGTCGAGGACTCCTTCTGGCTCGTGTCGGAGTTCGGGGAGCGGTCCCAGTACGTGCGCAACATCAAGGCCGATCCGCGAGTGCGGGTACGCATCCGCGGCCGGTGGCACACGGGTACGGCCCACCTCCTCCCGGACGACGACACCACCGCCCGACTGCGCGCCCTGCCCCGGCTCAACAGCGCCGCGGTGCGGGTGATCGGGGTCGGGCAGCTGACGGTGCGGGTGGATCTGGACGGGGCGCCGTCCGGCTCATCTGGTGGTTCTCCGGCTACGAGTTCGACGCCGCCCAGTTTCTGACCACGCCGACCGGATCTGGGCCGACCACTGGGAGGAACGCGCAGCCCGGTCCCGGCGGGAGGCCTACCGGCTCACACGGCTTCCGTGATGCCGGCGCACAGCTCTGCCACCAGGTCCACGACGGTCCCCGGTGCCCGCAGAGTCGGGAAGTGGTCGCAGTCCGGGAGGCGGACGAGTCGGCAGCCGGGGATGGCGGCGGCCATCGCCTCGTTGCAGCGGACCACGCGAGGCAGGTCCCGCTCGCCCAGCAACAGCGTGCAGGGGACGGACAGTTCGGACAGGCGCGGGAAGGCGGGCGGGTCCTCCGTCCGGTGACGGTACATGGCGGGCCAGGCCGGGATCGCCGTGCGCAGCAGGTCGACGGCCTCGGTGTCGGGCGGTGTGCCCGCCGCTCCCCAGACCGTCAGGGAGAGCGCGATCAGCCCGTCCATGTCCCCGGCCGACGCCAACTCACCGAGCCGGGCGGTCAGTTCCGGTGACTCCAGCTCGGGATACCCGGTCACCCCGGGGACCAGCAGGGCGAGGGCGGCGACGCGCGAGGGCTCGTCCAGCGCGAGGCCGATCGCGGTGGCGCCGCCCATGCTGGAGCCGACCAGGACCGCGCGCTGCACGCCGAAGTGGTCCAGGACCGCGCGCAGGTCGGCGACCAGGGAGTACTCGGTGGTGGGGCTCGCGGACCGGCCGAAGCCGCGGGAGTCGTACCGGATCACCCGGTGACGCTCGGCGAGGGCCGGGGCGACTCGGTCCCACGCCCGGGAGTCCGCGACCCCGGGGTGCAGCAGCACCACGGGCACCCCGTCCCCGCCCGTGTCGTCCGCCCAGACCTCGCCGCCGTCGACCTTCACGATGGTTTCCATGCGGCGACTGTGCCGCACCCCGTCCGCCACACACGGCAGACGCTCGGCCGAGGTCAGCCCGGCCACACGATCGACTGAACCTCGCTGTATGCGTGCAGGGCGTACGACCCGACGTCCCGGCCCACCCCACTCTTCTTGAAGCCACCGAAGGGCGCCTCCATGTTGCGGCCCACGGTGTTGATCCCGACCCCGCCGGCCCGCAGCCGCCGCGCGACCCGGAAGGCGCGGGCCACGTCGCCGGACCAGACGTAGTCGATCAGGCCGTAGTCCGTGTCGTTGGCGAGGGCGATGCCCTCTTCCTCCTCCTCGAAGGGGATCACGGAGACGACCGGCCCGAAGATCTCCTCGCGGGCGACGCGCATGTCGTTCGTGCAGTCCGCGAGGAGGGTGGGAGAGACGTAGAAACCCCGCTCGTACGGCGGCCGTTCACCGCCCGCCACCACCACCGCGCCTTCCTTACGGCCCGTCTCCACGTACGCCTCCACCCGGTCCCGGTGCTCCGCCGAGATCACCGGCCCGACGATCGTGGACGTCTCACGCGGATCGCCGACCTTCAACCGGCCCGCATACACCGCCAGTTGCTCGACCAGCCGGTCGTACACGCCCCGCTGGGCCAGCACCCGCGTCGGCGCCGTGCAGATCTGCCCGCTGTAGAAGGAGAAGGTGGTGCCGATCCCGGCCACCGCCGACCCGAGGTCCGCGTCGTCGAAGACGACCGCCGCGCCCTTCCCTCCCAACTCCATCAGCTGGCGTTTCATGTCCCGCCCGCACACCTCGGCGATGCGCTGCCCGACCGCCGTGGAGCCGGTGAAGCTCACCATGTCGACGTCCGGGGACGAGACGGCCGCCTCACCGACCGCGACCGCCCGGCCGGAGACGACGTTCACGACACCCGCCGGCACCCCGGCCGCCTCAAGCGCCTCCGCCATCCGGTAGACGGACAGCGGATCCTGCGGCGCCGGTTTCACGACGACCGTGTTGCCCATGGCCAGCGCGGGGGCGATCTTGCCGGCCGGGTTGGCCCACGGGTTGTTGTACGAGGTGATGCAGGTGACGACCCCGACGGGCTGGCGGACGGCCAGCGCACCCATCACACCGGCCTTCCCCTCCCCCACTGCCTTAAAGGCGTGGGAGGCACCCCCATGCCCGGCCTCGTTGACCTGCGGCGGGATCGCCCACTCGGCGGGCTCCACGCGCGCGTACCGCCGGAACCGGGCCACCCCGACGCCCACCTGCATGCCCCGCGCCGTCCCCGTGGTCGCGCCGGTCTCGGCCTGGGCCAGTTCGGCGTACGGCACGAGGTGGCCGCGGATGATGTCCGCCGCCCGCGCCAGCACGGCCGCCCGCTCCTCCGGCGCCGTACGCGACCACGGCCCGAAGGCCTCGCGGGCCGCGGCACAGGCCGCGTGCACCTGATCCCGCGAGGCCTCCGGAGCCCACCCGACGGTCTCCTCGGATGCCGGGTCGATCACGGCGTAATAGCCCTCGTCCGGCTCGACCCACACCCCGCCGACGAACAGCCGCTGTCGATCGACCAACCGCTGCCGGTCAGAACCTTCGAAGCTCACCTGGTGGCCACCGTCCTGGTGTCTTGCCCCGAGCGCAGCACGCGCCCCGGCACCGCCCCGGTCACCATGTCGTCCCGGATCGCCTCGACCCCGTTGACCCACACGGCCCGCACACCGATCGCCTTGGCGTCCAGCCGCGGACTGTCACCCGGCAGGTCGTGCACCAGAGTGGCCGTACCGGCGTCGATCCGCTCCGGGTCGAAGAGCACCAGGTCCGCATGGAAGCCCTCCGCCACCCGGCCCCGCTCACGCAGCCCGAACAACCGCGCCGGATCATCGGTCAGCATCTTCACCGCCTGCTCGAGCCCGACCAGCTTCCGCCCGCGCAGACAGTCCCCGAGGAACCGGGTCGTGTACGGCGCCCCGCACATCCGGTCCAGATGCGCCCCGGCATCGGAGCCGCCGAGCAGCACGTCCTCGTGCTGCCAGGTCTCGGCGCGCAGGGCCCAGGACGCCGGGTCGTTGTCGGTCGGCATCGGCCACAGGACGGTCCGCAGATCATCGGCGGCACAGATCTCCACCAGGCACGCGAAGGGTTCCAGGCCGCGCTCTTGAGCGATGTCCTCCACGACCCGTCCGCTCAGCCCCCGGTTCGCCTCGCTGTACGTGTCGCCGATGACGTACCGCCCGAAGTTCGTCAGCCGCCGGAAGACACCGGCCTCCTTGGAGGTGGCGTGCCTGAGCAGCTCGGTCTGGACCGACGGGTCGCGCAGTCGCTCGATCCGCTCCGGGACGGGCAGCCCCAGGACCGGCCCCCATCCCGGGATCAGGTTCAGCGCACAGAAGGTGCCCAGCGACATGTTCATCGGCGTGAGGATCGGCATGGTGAGGGCCACCACCCGTCCGCCCGCCTTCCGGGCCTGCTCACTCGCGAGGAGCTGCCTCGGCACCCGCTCGGGAACGGCCGAGTCGATGGTCAGCACATTCCAGTTGAGCGGCCGCCCCGCAACGGCGCTCATCTCCACGAACAGCTCGATCTCGGCATCACTGAACTGATCCAGACACCCCGCGACGATCGCCTCGATCTGCGTCCCCTCGTGCTCCCCGACCGCCCGCGACAACGCCAGCAACTCCTCCGGCCCGGCATGCCGAGAGGCCACCGGATTGCCGTCCCCGTCCGAGTGGCTTGACGACTGCGTGGTGGAAAACCCCCAGGCACCGGCGTCCATCGCGTCATGCAACAGCCGCACGATCTCGTCCAACTGCTCCGCACTCGGCTGCCCGCCGATCGCCTCCGGCCCCATGACATACCGCCGCAGCGCACAATGCCCCACCATGAACCCGGCGTTGACGGCGATCCGCCCCTCAAGCGCATCCAGATACTCCCCGAACGTCCGCCAGCTCCAGGGCGCCCCCTCCTCCAGCGCGACCAGCGACATCCCCTCGACCTTGGACATCATGCGCCGCGTGTAGTCGGCGTCGTCCGGACGAGCGGGATTGAGCGGCGCGAGCGTGAACCCACAGTTCCCGGCGGCGACGGTGGTCACCCCGTGGTTGAGGGAGGGGGTGGCGTACGGATCCCAGAAGAGCTGCGCGTCGTAGTGAGTGTGGGGGTCGACGAATCCGGGGGCGAGGACGAGCCCGGTCGCGTCCTCGGTGGTGCGTGCCTCTTCGGTGACGACGCCGATGACGGCGATACGACCGTCGCGTATCCCCACGTCGGCGGTGTAGGCGGGCGCGCCCGTGCCGTCGACGACGGTCGCGCCTTTGATGACGTGATCGAGCATGACGGTTCCTCCTCGAATTTCGGGTGCGGGCTGCGCCCCTTCAGGGGCGCGGGGAACTGCGCGACCAGCCACAACGAACCCGCAGCCGCCTGACGGGCAGCAGCCCTACGGCGATCAGGCGGACTGCCGGAAACGGGACGTCCGATGCACAGGATCCGTGTCGATCTTCGGAATCACGTGCTCCCCGATCAGCCGGATGGTCTGAAGCGTCTCCTCCTTCGGCACCCCCACCGGCAACCCAAAACTCAACTGATCGGCCCCGGCCTGCTCCCACCGCTTGCACTGCCGGAACACCTCGTCCGGATCACCGCAGATCAGCAGCTCCTCCTCGATCAGCAGCTCCACGAACTCCGGCGTGTACTCCGGCAACGTCTCCGGCCACACCGGAAACCCCTCGGGACGAGGAAACGTGTCGTGGTACCGGAACACCAGCGAGGGCAGATAGTGCAACCCACCCCGCACCGCGATCTCGATCGCCTCGGCATGCGTAGGCGCACAGATCGCCGTCGTCGTCACCATCACGTTGTCGTTGACGAAGTCACCGATGGGCTCGGCGTTCACCACCGCCGTCTTGTACTGCTCCAGCACCCACTCCATGTCGGCGACCTTCTGCACGCTGAACCCGAGCACCCCGAGCCCCTTCTTCGCGGCCATGGCGTACGACGGCGGCGACCCGGCCGCGTACCACATCGCGGGGTGGGACTTCCCGTACGGCTTCGGCAGCACCTTCCGCGGCGGGAGCTGCCAGTGCTTGCCCTGGAACCCCTCGTACTCGTCCTGCAGCCACATCTTGGGGAACTCGGCGACGGTCTCCTCCCAGATCCCCTTGGTGTAGTTCATGTCGGTGATCCCCGGCAGGAACCCGAGGATCTCGTGCGACCCGGCTCCCCGCCCGCTGCCGAACTCGAAGCGGTTCTCGGTGAGATGGTCGAGCATGGCCACCTTCTCGGCGACCTTCACGGGGTGGTTGACCTGGGCAAGGGGGTTGAAGATCCCCGACCCGAGATGGATCCGCTCCGTCGCGTGCGCGAGGTACCCGAGGAAGACGTCGTTCGCGGAGAGGTGCGAGTACTCCTCCAGGAAGTGGTGCTCGGACGCCCACGCGTACTTGAACCCGGACCGGTCCGCCTGGATGACGTACTCGGTCTCCTCCATCAGTGCCTTGTGCTCGGCGAGCGGGTCGGTCTCGGCGCGCTTGCCCACGTATCCCTGTACAAAGAGCCCGAATTCCAAGGAGGTTCACCGTCCCCAGTTCGTTTCTGACGCTTCGTTTCTGACGGTTCGTCAGATCGGCGATCTGCCGCCGACTGTGGCACCGGGCGCATGGATGGTCAAGGGCTGATGGACAGTCAGATGACGGAGACGCCCGCCAGCCATCCCCCGTCGATCACGAACGGCTGTCCGGTGATGTACGAGGAGTCGTCCGAGGTCAGGAACAGTGCGAGCCGCGCCACCTCCTGCGGCCGCCCGATCCGGCCGAGCGGCACGAGCTTGCGGTAGAGCCCGTCGAGCGCGCGTGAGGTCTCCTCGGGATCCGCTCCCGGATCCAGCAGCGAGGGGTTGGACATCGCGGTGTCGATGGCGCCGGGACACATGGCGTTGACCCGTATGCCTCGGGGCGCCAGCTCCAGGGCGGCGACGCGGGTGAGGCCGAGGATGGCGTGCTTGGTGGCGGCGTACGTCCCCACGGCGGCCATGCCCGTCACGGCCGTGTAGGAGGCGGTGTTGACGATCGTGCCGCCGTCGGCCATCTCCGGCGCCACGGTCTTGATGCCGAGGAAGCAGCCGACCTGGTTGACCTGTACGACCTGCATGAACTCGGCGAGGGGCGTGTCGACGAGGGAGTTGAAACGCAGGATGCCGGCGTTGTTGACGAGCCCGTCGACCTGACCGTACGCCTCACGCGTGGCGGCTACGGCGGCCTGCCAGTCGCCCTCCCGGCCGACGTCGAGGTGGACGTACCGCGCGCCGATCTCCTCGGCGAGGGCCTCGCCCTGCTCGTCCAGCACGTCGGCGACCATCACGCGCGCGCCCTCCGCGGCGAACAGCCGCGCCTCCTGCTCCCCCTGTCCGCGCGCCGCCCCGGTGACGATGACGACCCGTCCGTCGAGCTTGCCCATTACGGCCCCCTTCAGGCGGTGGACACGGTGGACTCCGCATCGTAGCGCCATACCTGACGAAGCGTCAGATGCAAGTCCTGGGCGTTGCTGAGGCGAATCTCACGTGACTCACAGGTAGGGATGTTTGACCCTGTCGGCGTCCGTCGAGGGAATCCAAAATCCCTCCCATGTCCAAGCGGAGACTGAAGAACAGGAAGATCCGGATCGTGGCGGTCGGATCAGCCGTCGTGACCGGCGGGGCCCTGGCCGCCGTCTTGCTGCCGTCGGCGAACGCCGCCGACGAGAAGACGCCCGAGCAGATCATGACGATGTGCCAGCGGGCCAAGGTGCTCAACGGCAAGCAGCAGTCGATTTCCGATTTCGGCGGCCACCCGATCGCCGGGCCGAGTTTCGCCTCCGACAACTGCGATTTCGTCGAGACGAAGTTCGAGACCTTCGACGGGCCGACCGAAAAGGCCTCCATCGACTTCCCGAACTGCGAGCCGAACGCCACCGAGGCGGCGAAGGTGTCGATCACCTGGTCGGCGACGGCGGCCCAGGGGCAGGGCAAGTACACCGTGACCCAACAGGGCGGCGGCGGAGGGCTCTTCGGAGCGCTGACCGGATCCTGGCTCAAGCACAAGGGCACCCTCGACATGACCGTGAAGTCGGCGACGGCGGGTGACACGGAGCAGCGGGAAGTGCCGGTCGGCAAGGTGCTGCACATGGAGTTCACGCCGAAGCTGCAGCGCATGACCGGCGAATGGCGGGTGCGGATCGACGCCCGTGAGGCGACGACCGTCACCAACCCCACCCCCGAGCAGAACTTCGTGGCACCGGACGTCGTCGAGGGCCCCGTCATCCTGCCGGGCGCGGCAGGTGCTCCCGGTGTCGTGGACGGCACCTCCAAGGCCGTACTGACCGACTGCTGACCCGGACCACCACACCCCCCTGACCCCCCACATTCCATAGGAGAACCCCCATGACACGCGCCGGCCGCGCCAGAAGCCACCGGAGCAAGAAGAAGCGCATCACCCTCGCCCTGTCCCCGCTGGTGGCCGTCGCGGTGGCCGTACCGCTGATGAACTCGGCGGGTGCCGCCACTCCCTCCGAGGTGAGCGCCGACTGCTCGGCGGACTCGGACAAGCTGGAGAACTGCGAGTTCGTCGACGTCCAGTTCAAGAGGGACAACCTCGGGCCCAACCAACGTGTTTCCCCGGTGAGTGACAACTGCGGCTCGACGGGCACGGCCTCGAAGACCTTCAACGTGAGCGCGTCGGTGACCCGGACCATCCAGCTGGAGGACGGATTCACCGCCGCCGCCGACACGAAGCTCGGCAACTCCTTCTTCGAGATCGGCGTGAAGTTCAGCACGTCGGAAATCAACATCACGCGTGACGACAAGACGACGACGCTGGCGTTCAGCAGGACGGACACCGTGCAGGCGGACAGCGTCGGCTTCTTCATGTGGTCGGCCAAGCGCACCGATGTGAGCGGCTTCCTGCGGGCCACGTACAAAGAGCCGCAGGACGGCCAGAAGGTGTTCTTCTCGCCGAGTGAGGGCGCCACGAGCGTGCACGTCTTCTATCCGCAGATCCTGAAGAACGGCACCCCCGACGGCCGCCTCTGGCTGCGCAATGTGAAGTGCGGAACTCCGGAAGCCTCCGGCATTCAGAATTCGACCCGCGCCCTCAGGTCGGAACCCGGGTTCGGTGCGGGCGGCGAGAACGTCACCGACGTCGAGATCCCGCTGTCGGAGGTTCCGGCACCGTAATCCCGGCACCGTGATCCACGATTTCCGGTTCTCAGATGCGAAGCACGGGCGCGGCTCCCAGCCACCGCAGGACCGCGTCCGTGCTGCCGCGCGCGTCGAGCTTGGCGTAGATGTTGCTGAGGTTGTTGCGGACGGTCTTCTCGCTCAGCCGTAGTCGCAGCCCGATCTCCTGCGCGCCCAGCCCGGTCGACAGCAGCTCCATGATCTGCCGTTCGCGCGGCGAGAGCAGCGCTCGCAGCCGCTCCATGGCCTCCCCGCCACTGGGCAGCCGCCGCGCTCCTTCACGGAGGGCGGCGCAGGCCGCCGGGGAGAGGTAGGTGTGCCCGACGGTGGCACCCACCACCGCCGAGGAGAGCATGCAGGTGCAGTAGTCCCCCTCGACCAGATAGCCCGCCCCGCCGCGGAACACCTCGACGATCGTCTCGATGTCCCGGCGCGGGCTGATGACGATCACCGGGACATCGGCGGCCCACGGCTGCCGGAGGGCCGCCGAGGGGTCCTCGCAGCACAGGATCACGACGTCCGCGTCCTCCCCCGGCGCGAAGGGCGCGGCCCATGGCACGACCCGCTCGACGTACGGGTCGTCGGGGGCCGGCCAGTCGGGGTGCGGCCAGGCGCCCTCGGGGCAGGCGAGGGCGACGGTGAGTTTCCGGGAAGCGCGCACGTGAGGGTGTCCTTCCGCCGAAGGCGTACGGCCGTAGATCTACGTCAGTACGTCCATACATACGGCGGTCGACGTGGACATGTTCAGCTTTCAAGGAGCGCGCTGTGTCGGTCCGGCTACAGCAGCGGTCCCACCTCGGCCCCGAACGCCTCCATCTGGTCGGTGAGTTCGGTCCGGCTCCGGCACCGGAACCGCACCTGGATCTGCTGCACGCCCATGGCGCGGTAGGCGCGCAGAGACTCGGCGAGTGCTTCGGGCGGGCCGGTGACGGTCCTGCGGCCGACCTCCCACCGGGGCTCGCCGACGTACAGCGGCTCGGCGATGGCACCGACGGCGAACGGGCCCTGGATGCCGGCCTCCTGGCGCAGCCGCCGTATCCGGGCGATCTGCGCGGGCAGCCGGTCCCGCGGATCCCCCTGGGGCAGCCACCCGTCCCCCTTCAGGGCGGCCCGGCGTACGGCGGCCGGGGACGATCCGCCGACCCACACCGGGACGTGTTCCTGGGCGGGACGTGGCCGCTGGCCGAGCCCCTCGAAGTCGTAGAGCTTGCCGTGATACTCGGGGAACTCCTCGGGCCCGAGGGCGGCTCGCAGCGCGTCGATCGACTCGTCCAGCACGGATCCGCGCCGCTCGAAGTCGACGCCGAGCGCCTCGAACTCCTCCTGCACATGCCCGGCCCCCACCCCGAGGATCAGGCGGCCGCTCGACAGATGATCGAGGGTCGCGTACTGCTTGGCGGTCACGAGGGGATGCCGCAGGCCCACGACGGCCACATGGCTGAGCAGCCGTATGCGCTCGGTGGCTGCCGCGAGGAAGGCCAGGGTGGCGACGGGGTCGTACCAGACGGTGCTCATCGCGGACGCGAGGCGGCGCGGGATGGCGACGTGGTCGCAGCTCGCGAGGTAGGCGAAGCCGGCGCGGTCGGCGGCTCGCGCGATGGCGAGCAGGTCGTCGGGGCCGGCGGCGGCCTCCCAGGGTTCGGCGTAGATCGTGCTCTGGGACTGGACGGGAAGTTGGATGCCGTAGGCGAGTCGTCGCCCTTCCGACGGCAGCGCGGGCATGGCGCCCCCTTCACTGGCGGTCCGGCACGGGGAGTGACGCGGACTACATCGTCGTAGCTGACGGACCGTCAGACAAGACCGGGGCGGTGACGGATGTTCCACCGAAGCAACCCGCCCGCCCCCCTGGACATCTACCCAAGTGACCCTCTAGCGCGTGATCGCCCCAGAGGGCGGAAGAAGTGATGAATGGGGTGAATGTGGACGGGGATCAGCGACCCGCCATGTCCGTCGTCGTGATCGTCTACAACGACGAGGCCAGGCTGCCCACGGCCGTACGCTCGGTGCTGGAGCAGTCACTGCGGAGCGTCGAGGTCGTGATCGTCGACGACCACAGCACGGACGGCTCGTACGAGGTGGCCCGCCGGCTCGCCGCCGAGCACCCGGGCCGGGTGCGGGCCTACCGGCTGCCCGAGAACAGCGGCGGCTGCGGCGCGCCCCGCAACCACGGCATCCAGCAGACCCGCGGTGAGTACGTCCTCTTCCTCGACAGCGACGACGTCCTGGAGCGCGACGCCTGCCGCAACTTCCTGGAGGCGGCCGAGACCACCGGCGCCGACCTCGTCTCCGGCATGTGCGTACGCGTCCACGTCGACTCGCGGCACCGCAAGGAGGTCAAGTGGTACCCGTGGCTGTACGCCCGCACCCGCACCCTCGACTCCATCGCCGAGCTGCCTGACCTGCTGGTCTTCGACACCCTGTCGACGAACAAGTGCTACCGCCGCCAGTTCCTGGTCGACGCCGGCCTGGAGTTCCCCGTCGGCATCCACTACGAGGACCTGCTCTTCTCCGCCCAGGCGTACACGGCGGCCCGCCGCATCACGCTCATACCGAACCGGGTCTACGACTGGAACGTCGTCGAGAAGGCCGACGCCAAGTCGATCAGCAACCGGCGGGCCGAGATCGCCAACTTCGCGCACCGCATGGAGATGCACCGCCGGGTCGACCGGCTGCTCGCCGAGAAGGACATGGCGGAGCTGAAGTTCCGCAAGGACGTCAAGTTCCTCAAGCACGACCTGGTGCTGCACCTGCGCGACCTGCCCTTCCGGGACGCCGCCTACCGCCAGGAGTTCGCCGCCCTCGCCCGCACCTACCTGGAGTCCATCGACCCGGCCGCCTACGACGAGGTCGAGCCGATCCACGCGGTCTGCGCCTACCTGCTGCGGATGAGCGACTGGGACAACCTGCTGCCCGCCGTGGACACGCTCACCAACCGCGACAAGGTCTCCGCCCCGCTCGCCGAGCGCGACGGGCGGGTCTACTGGTGTGCCGAGCACATCGACGAGGACCCCTTCGCACGCCGGATCCTGGACGTCACCGAGCTCGGCTACCACACCCGGCCGGTCTCGAAGCTGTTCCCGCGCAACGAGCTGACCGAGTACCGGCAGGAGCGGGAGAAGGGCAGGGCCGGTGTCGTCCGGCTCGCTGGGCGCGTCACCAACCCCCTGGGGGTCGTCCCGGCCGGTGCCCGGCTCACCGCCGAGCTGGAGTTCTACGCCCGCCGCAAGGGGCTGCGCCTGCAGACCTTCCGCTTTCCGGTGGCGACGGTCCGGCACGAGGGCCCGTACGTGTCCTGGGAGGCCTCGGCGGACCTGGCGAAGGGGCTGCGCCCGCTCGGCATCGTGGACGCCGTCTGGGACGTACGGCTCCACCTGGACGTCGACGGCGAGCGCACCACGACCCGCCTCACCGCCACCAGGCCCGGCCTGACGACCGGCGAGATCCCGGTGCGCCCGCGCCTCACCCGGCTGGTCGCCGACCGTATCGAGCCGGAGGTCTCCAGCCGCGGCCACCTCGCCTTCCGTCTCGTCCCCGGCAAGAAGGCGAACGACCTCGTCGTCCGCGGCCTCCAGGGCACTCCCGGCCGCCTCGCCAAGACCGGCTTCCGCAAGGCGAAGGCACTGCGCGCGAAGGCCACCTCCGGGGAGACCAAGCTCCGCCTCTATCACGACGTCTTCCTGCGGATGCCGGTGCAGAAGCGGCTGGTCGTCTTCGAGAGCCATCTGGGCCGGCAGTACAGCGACAGCCCCCGGGCGATCTACGAGGAGATGCGCCGCCAGGGGCTCGACTTCGAGGCGGTGTGGTCGTACACGGGCAGTCCGAAGGGCTTCCCCGCCGACGCCACCCTGGTACGCCGCTGGTCGCTGCCCTACCTCAGGGCGCTGGCCCGCGCCGAGTACTGGATCGACAACCAGAGCTACCCACTGAAGCTGACCAAGCGCCCCGGGACGACGTACATACAGACCTGGCACGGCTCCGCGCTCAAGCGGATGGGCTTCGACGAGGCCGGCTGGAAGCTGAAGTCCCGCCCCGAGCAGGCGGAGCAACAGCGCACCCTGGACCGTTTCGACCACTTCCTGATCCGCTCGGAGCACGACGTCCGCACCCTCGCCAAGGCCTTCCGGCTGCGGGAGAAGACGCTGCTACGGGTGGGCTACCCGCGCAACGACGAGCTCGTGCGGGCCCGCGAGGCGACCGAACGGCCGCCGCTGGCCGTCGAGTTGGGCATCCCGTCGGACAAGAAGGTGCTGCTGTACGCCCCCACCTTCCGCCACCACGGACAGCGCCGGTTCGCGCTGCCCTTCGACGTGGACCGCTTCGCGGAGGAGTTCGGCGACCAGTACGTCCTCCTCGTCCGCGCGCACTACCTCAACCACGTAGTGCTCCCGCCGTCCGTACGGGGCCGCGTCATCGACGTCTCGGACCACCACGACGTGACCCCTCTCCTCGCGCTCGCCGACGCCCTGATCACGGACTACTCGTCGGTGATGTTCGACTACGCCCTGCTGGACCGCCCGATGCTGTTCTTCCCCCACGACTACGAGGAGTACGTGCACCAGGGCCGCGGCACCTACTTCGACCTGCTGGAACGGGCACCGGGCCCGGTCGTCCGCACGGAGGACGAACTGCACGCCGTGCTGGCGGCGTCGTCGCTGGAGGAGCAGACGGTCAAGTACGCGGCGGCACGGGAGCGGTTCGTGGCCGACTTCGGCGAGTACGACGAGGGCACGGCGGCGCAGCGCATCGCCGACGAGTTCTTCAGCGAGTGGAAGAAGAAGGCACAGTGAAGGACGACACGACGGGGCGGGACGGGCGAGGCGGGCGGGACGTCTTCCTCGTCTCCAACAGCGTGGACGAGCTGGGCGGAGTGACCAGCTGG
Organism: Streptomyces cyaneus; assembly: GCF_004028635.1. Lineage (GTDB taxonomy): Bacteria > Actinomycetota > Actinomycetes > Streptomycetales > Streptomycetaceae > Streptomyces > Streptomyces cyaneus. Next base: position 361,284 of record NZ_RQJW01000005.1, read on the forward strand.
TCCCACCAGATGGCCCGGCTCTTCACCGAGCGCGGCCACCGCGTCCACGTCATCGGCATCACCACCCCCGACGACCCGCACGACCTCGGCGAACTCCCCTACCCCACCACCCGGTTGTACGGCGGCCAGCCGCCGGCCCCCGGCCGGGCACGGGACGCGAGCATGCGGGAGAAGGCCACCGTGCTGACGAACCTGTTCCGGGCCGCGCGCCCCGGCGGGGTCGTCATCGTGACCCAGGTGTGGGCGATGGAGTGGGTGAACCTCGCCGACACCAGCGGCCTGACCGTCATCGGGATGAGCCACGAGTCCTTCGAGACCTCGAAACGCTCCTCACGCTTCCGCCGGGTCCTCAAGCACTACGCGGACGTCGACCGCATGCTCGTCCTCACCCGCGAGGACGCCGACCTGTGGATAGGCGCCGGCCTCAACAACGCCTCGTATCTGCCGAACGCCGTTCCCTGGCTGCCGGACGTGCCCTCGCCGCGCACCGAGAGGGCCGTCATCAGCATCGGCCGGCTCAGCGACGAGAAAGGCGTCGACATGCTCCTCGACACCTGGTCCGAGGTGGCCCCGAGCCACCCCGGCTGGGTGCTGAAGGTCTACGGCTCCGGGGAGGACGAGGAGATCCTCAGGAAGCAGTGCACCGCCCTGGGCCTCGACGACTCGGTGGCCTGGATGGGGCGCACTGGCGATGTGCCGGGCGCGTTGCGGGGCGGCTCGGTGTTCGCGCTGTCCTCCAGAGGGGAGGGCTTTCCGCTCGCCCTGATGGAGGCCATGGCCATGGGCGTCCCCTGCGCCGCCTTCGACTGTGCCCCCGGCGTCCACGAGATCATCCACGACGGCGAGGACGGCCTCCTCGCCAGGCCCGGCAACACCGGCGAACTCGCCCGCAAGCTGGACCTGTTGATGTCGGACTCGGCGCTGCGGGACCGGATGGGAGACGCGGCGCGGGAGAACATCCGCAGGTACGGGGCGGACGAGATCGCGGGGCGGTGGGAAGCGCTGTTCGGGTTCCTGGAGCGGTAGGGGTACAGGAAGCCGGAGCGGTAGGGGTCAGAAAGGCTGCTTCAGGCGGGGTGGCTCAGGGTCCAGCCCGCCCACGCCGACGAGATCATGTCCTCCGCCCCGTACCGAGCCTTCCAGCCCAGCTCGGTCGCGGCGCGGTCGGCCGAGGCGACGACCCTGGCGGGGTCGCCCGGCCGCCGGTCCACGACCACCGGGGGCAGGGCGTGGCCGGTGAGCGCGTTGATCCGGTCGATCATCTCGCACACCGAGACGCCCTCCCCGCGCCCGATGTTGAGGGTGAGGTCGATGCCCGGTGCCTCGCGCAGCCGCCGCGCGGTGGCCACATGGGCCTCGGCCAGGTCGACGACGTGGATGTAGTCGCGGACGCAGGTCCCGTCGGGGGTCGGGTAGTCGGCGCCGAAGATCCGCGGCGGGGCTCCCTCGGTGAGCTTCTCGAAAACCATGGGTACGAGGTTGAAGACGCCGGTGTCGGCCAGCTCAGGGGTCGCCGCGCCGGCCACGTTGAAGTAGCGGAGCGAGGCCGTCGACAGACCGGTGGCCCGGCCCGTGGCCCGTACCAGCCACTCCCCTACCAGCTTCGTCTCGCCGTACGGGCTCATCGGCGCGCACGGGGTGTCCTCGGTGACGAGGTCGACGTCCGGCATGCCGTACACGGCCGCCGAGGAGGAGAAGACGAACGACGCCACCCCGGCGTCGGTGACGGCGGACAGCAGGGTGCGCAGGCCCTCGACGTTCTCCCGGTAGTAGTGCAGCGGCCGTTCGACGGACTCACCGACCTGCTTCTTCGCCGCGAGGTGGACGACGCCGGTGATGCCCTGGTCCCGGATGACCCGCTCGAGCCGCTCACCGTCCAGCGTGGAACCGACGACCAGCGGCACGCCGTCGGGCACCCGCTCGGCGATCCCCGTGGACAAGTCGTCGTAGACGACCGCTCGTTCGCCCGCGTCGAGCATCGCGCGCACGACGTGCGCCCCGATGTAGCCGGCGCCACCGGTGATCAGCCAGGTCATGTACAGACGTCCCTTCACAGGAATGCTTTGCAGGAATGCGTTCGGTAGGAATGAGTCACATATCAGCGAAAGACACGCTTGAGGCGGCGCCGCAGAACGTCGGTCACTCCGCTCAAGCCGGGCGCGAGCCGTACCGCGAGCGCCCCCGAGTGGGTCGCGTACGGCTGCACCAGCAGCACGGCGTGCCGCAGGCTCGGCAGGGCTCGCCGGCTCAGCAGCCCGGCGCCGGCGACGGCGTGGCCGGTGATGACCCGGTACGTGCCGTCCTTGAAGCGCAGCCGCAGCCTGAGGTCCCAGGTGCCGCCGCCCCACGCCGCCAGGTCCAGCGGGAACTCGGCCGACCAGGTGTCGGAGTCCGGGTGGGCCGTGAGGGACGCCGTACCGGCGAACCCCACCCGCCCGTCGTCGCGCTCGGTGAATTCCGCCTCCACGGCTTCCGGACCCGCCTGCGCCATCCGCCCGTACAGCTCGTGCAGGCGCAGCCGGAGAACCGTCCTACGCGCGCGTGGCCGCAGTTCGGCGTCGACGGCGACCGGCAGCAGGCGCGCCGGGCGGACCAGGAGGTGGTCCAGCTCCACCTGGGGCAGGTCCGCCGACCAGATCGGGGAGCCGTCGTCCGCGCGCGCGTACGGCGGGTTCAGCCGTGCCGGGCGGGCCGCGATCTCCTTGAGCCGGCCCAGGTCGTGCGGCTCCTCGGTGGCGAGGACCACCCGGGCGACGATCCGCCCGGGCCCGGGCGCCGAAGTGAGGTCGCTCTCGTCGAAGGAGCTCAGATAGGCGCGCGTGAGGGTCCACCACTCACGCCGGTACTCCGCGCTGCGCAGGTCCAGCTCGCGCGCGTACATCCGCAGCGAGCGGTCGAGGAAGCGCGCCCGCGTGGCCCGCGCCAGACCCTTCTCCCCGGCGCCCAGCAGGATGTCGTACGACAGTTGGTCGGCGTGGATCCGGTCGCGCCAGTTGGCGATGTTCGAGCGGTCGAGGGAGATGGACAGCCGGGCCGCCGACCGGCGCACCTGCCAGATGTACACCGGCTCCGGGACGAGCGCGATCCTCGGGCCGGCGGCCAGCACGCGTGCGAGGAACACGAAGTCCTCGTAGGGGAAGCGCCCCTCGGGGAAGCGGATGCCGTGCCCGCGCAGGAAGTCGGTGCGGTAGAGCTTGTTGACGCAGAGCGTGTCGTGCACCAGGCGCATCCGCCGGGCGGGGTGGGCGACCAGAGTGCGCCGCGTGTACAGCTCGTGCCGCCAAGGGGTCTCGCGCCCGGACGGCAGCTCCTTGCGCAGAGCCAGCCCGGCCGCGACCGGCGCGTCGTACCGCACGGCCGCGCCCAGCAGCGCGTCGACGGCACCCAGCGGCAGCACGTCGTCGCTGTCCAGGAACATCACATAGGGCGAGGTCGCGGCGTTCAGCCCGTCGTTGCGCGGGGTGCCGCAGCCGCCGCTGTTGGTCGGGCGCCGGATCACCTTCAGACGCGGTTCCCCGGCGGCCAGCCGCTCCAGCAGCTCCGCGCTGCCGTCCGTCGAGCAGTCGTCGACCGCGATCACCTCGCCGACGGCCGGCCCCTGCGCGAGCGCCGAACGCACCGCGTCCGCCACATGGGCGGCGTCGTCGTACCCGATGACGACGACGGTGACCTGCGCGTCCTGAAGAGCCATGCTTGCCCCGACCGAAGAGAATATGTACGTAATGGTCATGTACGAGGCGCTTCGCACCTCGGAGGGGAAGATGGCTTGTACGCGGTCGGGGTTCCGATCTACACCGGTTGTTTACGATCAGCGGCCGCCTCCCGGCGCCCACAGCCCCTGCGGCGTCAGCCCCAGCAGCTCGATGGCATTGCCCCGCACGATCCGCTCCACGACGTCCGCGTCCAGGTGCCCCATCTGCGCCTCGCCGACCTCGCGGGACTTCGGCCAGGTGGAGTCGGAGTGCGGGTAGTCGGTCTCGTACAGGACGTTCCCGACCCCGATCGCGTCCAGGTTCCTGAGCCCGAAGGCGTCGTCGAAGAAGCAGCCGTAGACGTGGTCGGCGAACAGCTCGGACGGCGGCCGGTGCACCTTGTCGGCGACCCCGCCCCACCCCCGGTTCTCCTCCCACACGACGTCGGCACGCTCCAGGATGTACGGGATCCAGCCGATCTGGCCCTCGGCGTACATGACCTTGAGGTTCGGGAAGCGCTCGAACTTGCCGCTCATCAGCCAGTCGACCATCGAGAAGCAGCAGTTGGCGAAGGTGATGGTGGAGCCGACGGCGGGCGGCGCGTCGGCCGAGGTGGAGGGCATACGGCTCGACGAACCGATGTGCATGGCGACGACCGTGCCCGTCTCGTCGCAGGCGGCGAGGAAGGGGTCCCAGTCCTCGGTGTGGACGGACGGGAGCCCGAGGTGCGGGGGTATCTCGGAGAAGGCGACGGCGCGCACGCCGCGTGCCGCGTTACGGCGGACTTCGGCGGCCGCCAGCTCGGCGTCCCACAGGGGGATGAGGGTGAGCGGTATGAGCCGGCCTCGCGCATCCGGCCCGCACCACTCCTCCACCATCCAGTCGTTGTAGGCCTGGACGCACAGCAGGCCCAGCTCGTGGTCCGCGGCCTCGGTGAAGGTCTGGCCGCAGAAGCGGGGGAAGGTCGGGAAGCAGAGGGCGGACTGGACGTGGTTGACGTCCATGTCGGCGAGGCGGGCGGGGACGTCGTAGGACCCCGCGCGCATCTGCTCGTAGGTGATGACTTCCAGCTTGATCTCGTCCCTGCTGTAGCCGACGGCGGTGTCGAGGCGGGTGATCGGGCGGTGCAGGTCCTCGTACACCCACCAGTCGCCGATGGGCCCGTCGTCGCCCGGCCGGCCCATCACGGGCTTGAACCGGCCGCCGAGGAAGGTCATTTCCTTCAGTGGCGCGCGGACTATGCGCGGCCCGGTGTCGAGGTACTTCTTCGGAAGCCGGTCCTGCCAGACGGTGGGCGGCTCGACCGTGTGGTCGTCGACGGAGATGATCAGCGGAAACGCGGTCTCGGTGTCCATGTCCGTCACGGTAGCGCCGATCTGACGGTCCGTCAGCTATGCCGTCGGTCATGCGGGAGCGGGCACCGCCGTGCGGAGACCACGTGAGGACCTTGTGATATCCCGCGCGCCTGGCTGTGATCACCCTCTCCACAGCTGACGCAACTGCCATGAACAAGGCAAACTGGCGGGGATGTAAACGGGTCCTAGGCCCTGTCGTTTGGATCAGCTCGGCTGCGAGGTGCGGTTCCTCTCGGCCGACCCGAGCGGGGCATGGCGCGTGCAGCTGCAAGGCGGAGGAGGGAGTCGACGCGGAGCGTCGGCGACCGACGACAACGCCGCAGATGTGCGTGCCAGGGCCCGCGACGCCGGGATGATCCAAACGAGAGGGCCTAGGGGGACTGCGATGGACGGGGTACCGCGAGTGCCGGAGCAGAGGCGTCCCGGCTCCTCGACAGATGCGGCGGAGCCGGCGGCGGCGCTGCGCTTCAGTGTGCTCGGTCCGGTGCGCGCCTGGCGCGGCGAGGAGCAGCTCCCCACCGGTTCCCCCCAGCAACGCGCCCTGCTCGCGGCCCTGGTGCTGCGCGAGGGCCGTACGGCGACCGCGGCGGAGCTGATCGACGCCCTGTGGGGCGAGGAGCCGCCCTCGCAGGCGCTGGCGGCGCTGCGGACGTACGCCTCGCGCTTGCGCAAGGTGCTGGACCCCGGGGTCCTGGTGAGCGAGTCGGGCGGCTACGCGGTGCGGGGCCTGGCCGAGGGCGCGCTGGACCTGGCGGTGGCGCAGGACCTGGCGACGGAGGGGGAGAAGGCCAGGAACGCCGGGGATCTGTGCCATGCGCGCAAGCTGCTGGGGCGGGCGCTGGCGCTGTGGGACGGGGAGGTGCTGGCGGGGGTCCCCGGGCCGTACGCGGAGGCTCAGCGGGTCCGCCTGGAGGAGTGGCGGCTCCAACTCCTGGAGTCCCGCCTCGACATGGACCTGGAACAGGGCTGCCACGCGGAGGCGGTGTCGGAGCTGACGGCGCTGACGGCGGCACACCCGCTGCGTGAGCGGCTGCGGGAGCTGCTGATGCTAGCGCTGTACCGCAGCGGCCGTCAGGCGGAGGCGCTGGCGGTGTACGCGGACACGCGGCGCCTGCTGGCGGACGAACTGGGCGTGGACCCGCGCCCCGGCCTGAAGGAGCTCCAGCAGCGCATCCTCCAGGCCGACCCCGGCCTCGCGGAACCGTCGGCACCGGTGACCGAGCCGCCGGTGCTCCCGGTGCGCCCGGCTCAACTCCCGGCGTCCGTATCCGACTTCACGGGGCGATCGGCCTTCGTGCGGGAGCTGAGCGAAGTGCTGGCATCGGCCTCGGGGACCGACGGCCGGGTGATGGCGGTGTCGGCGCTGGCCGGCATCGGCGGGGTGGGCAAGACGACGCTGGCGGTGCACGTGGCCCACCAGGCGCGGTCGGCCTTCCCTGACGGGCAGCTCTACGTCGACCTGCAGGGCGCGGGCGCGCGGGCTGCGGAGCCGGAGACGGTCCTGGGCTCGTTCCTGCGCGCCCTGGGCACGGCGGACTCGGCGATCCCGGACTCGCTGGAGGAGCGGGCGGCGCTGTACCGGTCCGTGCTGGACGGCCGCCGGGTCCTGGTCCTGCTGGACAACGCCCGGGACGCGGCCCAGGTCCGCCCGCTGCTGCCGGGCATGGAGGGCTGCGCGGCGCTGGTGACGTCCCGGGTGCGGATGGTGGACCTGGCGGGTGCCCATCTGATCGACCTGGATGTGATGTCCCCGGAGGAGGCGCTGTCCCTCTTCACGAAGATCGTGGGCGAGGAGCGCGTCGCGTCCGAGCGGGAGGCGGCACTCGACGTGGTCGCGGCGTGCGGGTTCCTGCCGCTGGCGATCCGCATCGCCGCGTCACGGCTCGCGGCACGCCGTACGTGGACAGTGTCCGTACTCGCCGCCAAGCTCGCGGACGAGCGACGCCGGCTGGACGAGCTCCAGGCCGGGGACCTCGCCGTGAAGGCGACCTTCGAGCTGGGATACGGCGCACTGGACGCGGCCCAGGCCCGGGCGTTCCGGCTGCTGGGCCTCGCGGACGGTCCGGACATCTCGCTGGCGGCGGCCGCGGCGGTCCTCGACCTCCCGGTGGAGGAGACGGAGGACCTGCTGGAGTCCCTCGTCGACACCTCGCTGCTGGAATCGGCGGCGCCCGGCCGGTACCGGTACCACGATCTGGTGCGGCTCTACGCGCGTGCGTGCGCGGAGCGGGACGAGTGGCCGCCGAGTGAGCGGGATGCGGCGTTGTCGCGGTTGCTGGACTTTTATCTGGCGACGGCGGCGGGGGGTTATGCGATCGAGCGGCCGGGGGATCGGCTGGTGGATCATCTGGCGGCGACCGAGTATCCGGGGCTGACGTTCGAGGACCGGCGTCACGCGCAGGACTGGTTGTACTCGGAGGCCGTCTGCCTGCTCGCCTGTGTGCGTCAGTCCACGGCTCCCCAGCAGTTGAGGCGCGCCGTCGACCTGCTCTGGCTTGCCATCGACCTGACCGAGTCGGGCGCAAACTCCAAGGAGTACGAGGCGACGGCGGCGTCCATGCGCGCCGCGGCGCACGCCGCCGGAGACCAACGGGCTGAAGCCCGGGCCCTCGTGACCCTGGCCAACGGCCATCACCTTTCGGGCAGCCACTTCGAGCTCGCGGATCAGGAGGCCGCCGACGCGGTGCAGTTGGCAGAGGCCGCGGGGGACCCGCTACCCCGTTGCTGGGCGTCCAACATGCTGGGCATCATCGCGCTCTACCAGAGCAGGTACGAGGACGGCGAGACACATCTGACCCGCGCCATAGAGAGCTTCCGCTCCTGTGAGGATCGCCCGGGCGAGGCCAGTGCCCTGTGCAATCTGTCGCGGATCCATCTCGCCATAGGGCACACCGCGAGCGCGGTGTCCCTGGCCGAACAGGGCACCGCCATGTACGACGACATGGGGCACGCGCTGAAGGGAGCCAACGGCCGGTACGCGCTGGGCCTCGCACTCACCCAAAGCGGTCAGCTGGATCAAGCCGCCGATCGGCTGGAGCAGGCGCTCGAAGTCTTCCAGGACAGCCGACAACGCCTCTGGGAGGGTATGACCCTCTTCCGTCTCGCCGAGGTCGACCTGGCCGCCCGGCGCCCGGGGCAGGCCGCGGCGAACGCGGAACTGGCGCTGACGGTTCTCCGCGGAATCGGCGGCGAATGGCGACGCGGAAACGTACTCACCGTGCTCGGGCGGGCCTTGAGCGGCATCGGGCAGACCGGTCGTGCTCAGGTGTGCTGGCAGGAAGCTCTTGAGATTTTCGAGGAGCTCAAGGCCCCCGAGGCCGAAGAAGTACGAGTGCTTCTCCAGCCTCTTACCCTCGCCTGACAAGGCACGTACGCGTTCATCGTTCGTTTATCGCCCCACGGCACTCTCGTCGTGTCGATCCGTCGCGTCGGGGGGCAGGCGGGGCGACCGGTGGCCGCACCTTAAGGTGTTGCGGCCCGGAGGTGAACGGCCCGGCAGCCCGCGGGGGAGTTGCCGGGCCGGTCCCACCACTCACCGCACCACGAACATTCAGGGGAGCCAGTCATGAGCAACGAGAAGAAGACCACTGAGGCAGAGGCGACGAAGACCGAGGCCGCCAAGGTGACCACGCTGAACAGCCACGCCACCAGCGAGCCGCTGAAGACCGTCCTCGCCGCCGACGAGGGCACCGGCGACGCCACCACGGACAACTCGCACGCCACCGGCGAGCCGACCAGCTGAAGCCTCCTTCCCACGGGGATCGGCCGCGGCGGCGCGGAGGGGAGCCGCCGCGGCCGTCGTGTGTCCTGACGAGGCGCGTCCCGCGTTGAGCCGCACGCGATGCCGCGTCCCGTCCCCACACCCTCTGCGCACCGTTCCCCTCCCGCCCCCCACAGGTCACTCTCCCCGGCTGCTGTCCCCACTCAGCTCAAGCGCCCCCGGCACGGCCCCCGACGCGTCGGCGCACCGGTCTAGTTGCCCCGCAACTCCCCCTTGACCACCTTCCCACTCGCATTCCGCGGCAGCTCCCCCAAGAACTCCACCACCTGCGGCACCTTGTAGTTCGCCATCTCCCGCCGCGCCCACGCGATCAGGTCGTCCCCGGTCAGCACCGCACCCGCCCGCCGCACCACGTACGCCTTGCCGACCTCCCCCAGCCGCGCATCGGGTACGCCGATCACCGCCACGTCCGCCACCTCGGGATGCAGGCCGAGCAGTTGCTCGATCTCCGCCGGGTAGGCGTTGAAGCCGCCGACGATGAACATGTCCTTGATGCGGTCGGTGATCCGCAGGTTGCCCGCCTCGTCCAGGACGCCCACATCGCCCGTCCGCAGCCACCCGTCCTCCCCCAGCACCTCGGCCGTCGCCGCCGCGTCCTCGTAGTAGCCCCGCATGACGTTGAAGCCCCGCACCAGAACCTCGCCGGGCTCGCCGGGCGGGGCCTCGACCCGGACCTCGGTGCCCGGTATCGCACGTCCGGACGTCGACGCGATCACCGTCGGATCGTCGCCGCGGCGGCACATCGTCACGATGCCGCTGGCCTCCGAGAGGCCGTACGCCGTAAGGACCGTCTCCACGCCCAGTTCCCCGCGCAGCCGTTCCACCAGCCGCAACGGCACCACCGCCGCACCGGTCACCACCAGCCGCAGCGCGGAGAGGTCGTACGACGCCCTCGCCGGGTGGTCCAGGAGAGACTGGTGGAGGGTCGGGGGGCCCGGCAGCACCGACACCCGTTCCGCCGCGATGTTCGCCAGGGCCGTGCCGACGTTGAACACCGGCTGGGGGATCATCGTCGCGCCCCGCATCAGACAGGCGATCACCCCGGCCTTGTAGCCGAAGGTGTGGAAGAAGGGGTTCACGATCAGGTAGCGGTCGCCCTGCCGCAGTCCCGCCAGGTCGCTCCACACCTCGTACGCCCGCAGCGTCTGGGCGTGACTGATCACCGCACCCTTCGGACGGCCCGTCGTACCGGAGGTGAAGACGATGTCCGACGGCCAGGAGCCTTCCACTGCCGCCGCGCGCGCCCGCACCGCCGCCTCGCCCACCCCGTCCCCGCTCGCCAGGAAGTCCTTCCAGGTACGGAAGTCCGCCGGGGCGTCGTCCGACAGCACGACCACCTGCTCCAGCTTCGGCAGCCCCGGCCCCTGAGCGACCGCCCTGCGCAGCGACGCCACGTACGAGGTGCCCAGGAAGGTGCCGGTCACGAAGAGCAGTCGGGCCCCGCTGCGGCGCAGCACGTCCGCGGTCTCCGTGCCCTTGAACCGCGTGTTCACCGGTACCAGCACCGCCCCCGCCGACACCGCGCCCAGCGCCGCGACGATCCAGTCCAGGGTGTTCGGGGCCCAGATGGCGACCCGGTCACCCGGCGCGATGCCGTTCGCCAGGCAGGCCGCCGCCGACCGTTCGACGCGGGCGCCGAGTTCGCCGTAGGAGATCCGGGTCCGGCCCTCCACCACCGCCTCGGTGTCCGCGTACCGCTCGGCCGCCCGACGGACCAGCTCCGGGATGCTCTGCCACTCCACGATGGGCCTCCCCGAACTCACTAGCTGACTACCCGTCAGATTAGCTGTAGCCTGACGCCCTGTCAGCAGCCCGTCCGCAGCGCGGAGGTGTGCACATGGCCGGACTCAAGGACGCGACCGCGATCGTCGGCATAGGACAGACGCCCTTCGCCAAACACCTCCCCGAGGACGAGAAGACCCTCGCCTGCCGTGCCGTCCTCGCCGCCCTAGACGACGCCGGGATCGCGCCCGGTGAGGTCGACGCGCTCGCCTCGTACACGATGGAGGAGACGGACGAGGTCGAGCTCGCGAAGGCGGTCGGCTTCGGTGATCTGACCTTCTTCAGCAAGGTGGGCTACGGGGGCGGGGGTTCGTGTGCCACCGTCGCGCATCTCGCCTCCGCCATCGCCACCGGACAGGCGACGGTCGGCGTCGCCTGGCGGTCACGCAAGCGCGGCAGCGGGCCCCGGCCCTGGCGGAACACCGCCGCCCAACTGCCCACCCCCGCCCAGTGGACCCGGCCCTACGGCCTGCTGCGCCCCGCCGACGAGATAGCCATGCTCACCCGCCGCTACATGCACGAGTACGGCGCGACCCGCGACCACCTGTTCAACGTCGCCCTCGCCTGCCGGAACAGGGCCAACCAGAATCCCGCCGCGGTGATGTACGAACGGCCCCTGACGCGCGAGATGTACATGACCTCCCGGTGGATCAGCGAGCCCCTGTGCCTCTTCGACAACTGCCTGGAGACGGACGGGGCCCTCGCGTGCGTGATCGTCAGCCGGGAGCGCGCCCGGGACTGCCGGCACACCCCCGTCTACGTCCACTCCGCCGCCCAGGGCCTGCCCGCCCAGCACCACGGCATGGTCAACTACTGGAACGACGACCCGCTCACCGGCCCCGCCTGGACCGCCGCCCGGCATCTGTGGAAGCACGCCGACTTCACTGCACAGGATGTGGACGTCGCCCAGATCTACGACGCCTTCACGGCCCTCATACCGCTCTCGCTGGAGGGGTACGGGTTCTGCGGGAGGGGCGAGGGCGGCGCCTTCACCGAGCAGGGGGCCCTGGAGATCGGCGGACGACTGCCCCTCAACACCGGCGGCGGCGGGCTCAGTGAGGCCTACGTCCACGGCTTCAACCTCATCAACGAAGGCGTCAAGCAGCTCCGCGGCACCAGCACCGCCCAGGTTCCCGGCGCCGCCACCTGTCTCGTCACCGCCGGCGAAGGCGTCCCCACCTCCGCGCTGCTCCTGAGGAGTTGACCGCAGATGCTCTCCCCCGTCACCGACCCCGACGGCGCCCCCTTCTGGCAGTACGCCGCCCAGGGCGAGCTCCGCGTCCAGACCTGCGCCGACTGCGGCGAACCCCGCTTCCCGCCCCGCCCCTGCTGCCCGCACTGCCAGTCCTTCGCGAGCGAATGGATCAGGGCCTGCGGTCAGGGCCGCATCTGGTCGTACGTCGTCCCCCACCCACCCCTCCTGCCCGACTACGCCGAGCAGGCGCCGTACAACGTCGTCGTCGTCGAACTCACCGACGCCCCCCGCATCCGCCTGGTCGGCAACCTCGTCACGGGCCCGGACGCTCCCCTCAACTCCCTGCCTCCGGACCGGATCCGCATCGGCGCCAAGGTGCACGCCGTCTTCAGCGGCACCGGCCTGCCCCAATGGGTCCTGGAACGCCCATGAGCCTCACCATCACGAGGGACAAGGACACCGGCGTCGCCGTCGTCACCCTCGACCGGCCCGAACGCCACAACGCCATCGACCTCGCGACGCGGGACCAACTCGTCGCGGCTTGGCGGGAGTTGCGGTTCGACGACGACGTACGGGCCGTCGTACTCACCGGTGCCGGGGAGCGGGCCTTCTGCACGGGGCTGGACCGGGATGTCGTCGTGCCGCAGCCCGACTCGCCGTACATGATGGACGATCCGCTGCTCCGGGTCGGGCCGAAGTCCAACGACCTGTGGAAGCCGGTCGTCGCCGCCGTGCGGGGCATGGCCTGCGGGGGCGCCTTCTACCTCCTCGGCGAGGCGGACTTCATCGTCGCCGACCCGACCGCCGCCTTCTTCGACCCGCACACCACCTACGGCATGGTCAGCGCCTACGAGTCGATGCTCATGGCACTGCGCATGCCGCACGGGGAGGTCGCACGGATGGCGCTCATGGGCAGCGCGGAGAGGCTGTCGGCGCGACGGGCCCACGAGATCGGCCTGGTCACCGAACTCACCGAGCCCGGCGAGGCGTTGGCGGCCGCGCTCGACTGTGCCGCCGTGATCGCCGGATATCCGACGCAGGGCGTACAGGGGACCGTGCGGGCCCTGTGGGCGGCCAGGGAGACCGCCCTCGCCCACGCCTTCGCCCAGGCACCGCACCTGATCACGCTCGGGAACCTGCCAGGTGAGCGGCAGGCGGAGCTGTTTCGGGCGCGGCGCCGGGAGTTCAGGACCCGGTGACCTGGCGCCGCGGCATCAGTAGTGGTCGGCCATGCGCATCGCGCCGCCCAGCTCGCAGCTGCCGCCGCTGGAGGTGCTCTGCCGGGAGACGGCGTCGACGGTCTCGGTGGCACCGGCGTCGACCGCGAGGATCCCGGAGGTGACGGTGTCCAACGTCGTGCCGGTCGCGTCCTTGAAGGTGACGTCGAACGTGTAGGAGTACGTCGTGGTCGCGCTGCTGTTGGTGGCGCGAACGCGCGCGACGATCCCCCTTGCCGCGTCGTACTCGCACGTCTCGATCTTCACGTCCCCGGTGCTCTCCGCGGACGGCCCCTCGCTCGCCTGCGCACCGCCGCCCGAGGACGACCCCGTGTCGTAGTCGTCATCGTCGTCGTAGTAGGTGCTGCCGCCCGACGTGCCGCCCGAACTGCTCGACGAGCTGTGGGAGCTCGAGCTGTCGTCGCACCCGCCACCGTGGGAGCGCCGGGCTCCGGTCAGGGCGACCACCACGCAGACGGCCACCGCCACCGCGCGCACATGGCGAATCTTCACGTTGTCCAACCCCCGAAAAATGTTCTGCAACCCCGCCGTACTGATCGTGAGCACGTCACGCTAGCAGCGCCGCATGGCGGGGATCCCTCACCGGGCGTAGCGTCTTGTGTGAGAGCGGTGAAGAAAGCCCCCAGCAGGCCACGAAACCGCTTCACCCCGGCGACGGCCGCCGTCCGGCCCCTTCCGTGCATCCGGCACGACGGCCGTCATCGGGTGACATCAGCGCTACCAGGCACTATCAGGCGCTACCTGGTGCCATCGGGTGCCACCAGGCGCTTGCCCTAGGCCGTTCTGGCCGTCCCTGTGCCCTTCTCCGCGTCCAACGCGTACACGCAGCGGTCCTTGCTGCACGCGTACACGACGCCGTCCTTCACCACGGGCGAGCCGGTGATCTCGCCGCCGGTGGCGAGCTTCCATCTCAGGCGGCCGTCGTCGGCCTTCAGGGTGTAGAGCAGGTGGTCCGTGGAGCCGAAGTGGATACGGCCCTCCGCCACCGCCGGTGCGCCCACGATGTCGCCGCCCGCCTGGAAGCGCCACTTCGGCGTCCCCGTGACCGCGTCCAGCGTGTACAGGCCCTTGCCGCTGCCGACGTGGACGTGCCCGCCGGCCACCAGGACCGGCTCGATGGAGGAGCGGGACTCGGTGGCGATGCGCCAGCGGTCGCGGCCGTCGGTGGCGTCCAGGGCGTAGACCGTGCCGAGGTAGTCGGCCAGGTACACGCCGCCGCCCGTCACCGCGGGGCCCGGCACGAAGGTCGGCGGGCACAGGAACACCGCGGGGGCCTCGAAGTGCCAGCGGACGTGACCGCTCGCCGCGTCGATCGCGAGCACGCGCGTGCCGGCCGACACGTACACATAGCCGTCCGGGGCCTGCGCCACCCGTACCGGCACCCCGCCGCAGGAGGCGGCGTCGCCGATGGGGTACGACCAGCGCTCGTCGCCGGTGCGGGCGTCCAGGGCACGCAGGCGGGCGTCCTTCCAGACGTACACGGTGCCGTCGTACAGCGCCGGGCCCGCCTCCGGGGACTCGAAGTCGGTCTGCGCCCCGGTGATCTCCCACAGTTTCTGGCCGTTCGAGGCCTCCCAGGCCTGCACGCCGCCGCCGCGGGTGCCGGTGACGACCGTGCCCCGCTCGGCCTTGAGGGAGTACACCCAGGCGTCCGTCTGCAGGCGCCACAGGTCAGCGCCCTCGCGGCATTCCAGGGCGAACAGGGTGGGCCCGTCGGAGGCGTGGATACGGCCGTCCGCGACCGCCATCGACCAGGCCACGTCCCGCGTCTTGAAGCGGCGGCGGCCGGTGGCCACGTCGAGGGCGTGGACCTCGAAGGAGGTGACGTAGACGAGGTCTTCGGCGACGGAGGGGGTGCCCCAGACGTCGTTCGACATGCGGAAACGCCAGGGGCGCCAGCCGGCCGCCGCCTCCGGGGGCGCGGGCGGCGGTGCCGGTACAGCGGGGCCCACGGCAGGGTCCGTGCCGTTGACGCCGGGGGTGGGGCGGGACCAGGAGGCGACGAGGCCGGCCTCTGGAGGGGGCGCCTTGACGGCGGCGGCGCGGACGTCGGCGACGCGGGGGCCGGGGCCGATCGGGACGGCAGCGCCCGCAAGGCGTACGGGGCCGGTGTCGGGGGCGCCGACCGGGACCGGCGCGGGCTGCGGGACCGGGACCACCGGGTCGTGCGGGGGCGGGGGCGGCACGGGGACCGGGGCGGGGGCGACGCGGCCACCGCTGCGACCGGAGGACGTCGACGGCTTCGCCGCCGGGCGTCCGCCGCGCCGCGACTCGATCAGGCTCACCGCCCGCTCGGGCAGCCACGCCGACGCCGTACCGCTGTCGTCGGAGCCTGAGCCGAAGAGGTGGGGGGCCAGCTGGGCCTGGAGGTCGGCGGGGTTGGGGCGGGCCGTCGCCTCCATCTGCATACAGGACTCGATGAGCGGGCGCAGCTCGTCCGGGAGGCCTTCGAGGTCCGGGCCCTCACGGAGCAGCATGAAGACGGTCTCGACCGGGTTGGCGCCATGGAAGGGCGGGTGCCCGGTGGCGGCGAACACCAGCATCGAGCCGAGCGAGAAGACGTCGCTCGCGCCGGTCACGCTCCGCGAGTCCTTGGCCTGCTCGGGCGACATGTAGGCGGGCGTACCGACCGCCACGTTCGTCATCGTCAAACGCGTGTTCGAAACGCCGGATGCGATACCGAAGTCGATGACTCGGGGGCCGTCCTCGACCACGAGCACGTTCGACGGCTTGAGGTCGCGGTGGACGAGACCCGCGCCATGGATGGACTGCAGGGCTTCCGCCACCCCCGCCGCCAGCCAGCGCACCGCCTGGGCCGGGAGCGGCCCGCACTCGTTCACTATCTCTTCGAGGGAGGGCGCGGGAACGTACGCGGTGGCCAGCCACGGAACGGCCGCGCGCGGGTCGGCGTCGACGACGGCCGCCGTGTAGAAGCCGGAGACCGCCCGGGCCGCCTCCACCTCACGCGTGAAGCGGACGCGGAAGAGCTGGTCCTCGGCGAGCTCGGTCCGGACCGTCTTGATCGCCACGCGCCGGCCCGAAGCCGAGCGCGCGAGATAGACCAGCCCCATGCCGCCGGCACCCAGCCGTCCGAGCACCTCGAACGGCCCGATCCTGCGCGGATCGTGCTGCGTCAGCTGATCCACCACTCTGCCTGCCACCTCCCCGTACGAGCCGCGCCACCGACATGTTTACGCGACCCCGTGCAGCGTCTCACCACCGCACCGCCTTGGCGGCACGCACCCTGATTCTTCCTGTCCTGGGGCGTGGTTGCGAACCCAAGGGCGGAACGGGGTGTCTTGGGACAAAACCACACCCCGACGCCCGACGGGAAGCGCCGGTTCGCATGTTGGGACGCCGGAGGTAAGAGTGAGGGAAGGGCGAGAGAAGAGTGCGGTCAGACTTCCGGCGCTCCGCGGCGCTCCAGCAGCGCGAAGGACGCCCCCTGATTGTCGGTGACCACGGCGACCTTCCCGTACGACGTCTCGAAGGGCGGCACCTGCACCCGTCCGCCGAGCCCGGTCACCGTGGCGAGGACGGCCTCGCAGTTCTCCACCCGGAAGTGGACGACGAAATGCGGCGGCATCATCGCCGGAAAGACCTCTTCGACGGCCGCCCGCCCGAAGTCCGGCTTGGCGTCCGGCCCGAACAGGGCGTCGGCGAAGAGCCCGCCGTAGAAGTCGTTGGCGACCTCGGTGTCCCGGGCGTACAGCTCGGCCCACCCGAAGCTGCCGACCTCGTGCCGGCGCCCGAACCCGGTGTGTTCGCCGGCCTGCCAGAGCCCGAAGACGGCGCCCTCCGGGTCGGTGACCAGCGCGGCCGTCCCGAGACCCGCCCCCACCTCCACGGGCGCGGTGACCACCTGTCCCCCGGCCTCGCGGATCCGCCTCGCCAGCGCTGTCGCGTCCGGGGTGGCGAAGAACACCGTCCACACGGTGGGGAACCGCCCGTCCGTCTTGCGCGAGAGCGAGGCGACGGGCTCGCCGTCCAGCCGGGCGAGCACGGTGGAGTCGTACGCCTCCTCGAAGTCCCACCCGAAGAGCTCACCGTAGAACCGCTTGCCCGCCTCCACGTCGGGAAGCTGCGCGTCCACCCAGCACGGAACGCCCTCCGAGTATCCCGTTCCGTCTGCGGATGCCCTGTTTTCGGCCATGCGGCCAAAGTAACGGCGTCTTACGCACCGCGCAGACCAGGCACACCAGCCTCCGCATCCTCCTGCACCCCATTTGCAGTCGGCCGAATCGCGCCCCGATCACGCCTCGGTAAGCTGACGACATGACAGGACAAGTGCGTACCGTCGACGGCCGCGTGGCCGGTCGGCGTGGGCAGGCGACCCGGCAGAAGCTGCTCGACTGCCTCAGCGAGATGCTCAGCTCCTCCCCCTACCGGGACGTCAAAGTCATCGATGTCGCCCGGAAGGCGGGCACTTCACCCGCGACCTTCTACCAGTACTTCCCGGACGTCGAGGGCGCCGTCCTGGAGATCGCCGAGCAAATGGCCACCGAGGGCGCCGGGTTGACCGAGCTCGTCGAGGGCCGCAGCTGGGTCGGCAAGGCCGGCTGGCAGACGGCGCAGGAACTCGTCGACGGATTCCTGGAGTTCTGGCGGAAGAACGACGCGATCCTGCGCGTCGTCGACCTCGGCGCGTCCGAGGGCGACAAACGCTTCTACAAGATCCGCATGAAGATCCTGAACTCCGTCAACAACTCCCTGTCGGAAGCGGTCACTCAGCTGCAGGCCAAGGGCAAGGTCGACAAGGACGTCAACCCGGCCGCGGTCGCGGGCTCGATCGTCGCGATGCTCGCGGCGGTGGCCTCGCACCAGAAGGGCTTCCAGACGTGGGGCGTAAAACAGGCTGAACTCAAGCCGAACCTCGCCCTGTTGGTACACCTGGGCGTGACCGGCAAGAAGCCGACGAAGTAGTCACGTCCAGCTCAAGTCCTGTCTGGCAGGCGGCGGCTCACCCGACGTGAGCCGCCGCCTGCCGTGCTATGCGGGCAGCGGACGATCCCGTACGACGTGCTTCATCACCAGCGTCGAGGTCAGCCGCTGCACCCCCGGCAGGGTCGCCAGCCGCTCGTCGTACAGCCGCTGGAAGGCGGCGAGGTCGGCGGTGGCCACCCGCAGCAGGTAGTCGGGCTCACCGAACAGCCGTTGCGCGTCCAGGACATGGGGGATGTCCGCGATCGCCCGCTCGAACCCCGCGACCGTGTCCCGGTCCTCCTGCCGCATGGACACGAAGACCAGCGCCTCGAAGGTCAGTCCCACGGCCGCCGGGTCCACGACGGCCCGGTACCCGCTGATGGCTCCGACCCGCTCCAGCTCCCGCAGCCGCCGGTGGCACGGCGAGACGCTGAGCCGCACCCGAGCGGCCAGCTCGGTCACGGTCAGCCGCCCGTCCTGCTGGAGCTCGGCAAGAATCTTTCTGTCCACGTCGTCCATGAGGCAGATCTTCCCTCATAACCGCCGGTAGCGAGCAAACTTCGACAACACTTTCGGGCCATTTCCGCCTAATGTCGCCACCATGGACTCCGGACTGCTCCTTTCCTTCCTCGCCATCGACCTGCTGCTCGTCTGCGTACCGGGCGCCGACTGGGCGTACGCGATCTCCGCCGGGCTGCGCGACCGCTCGCCGGTGATGGCCGTGACGGGCCTGGTCACGGGGTACGCGCTGCACACGGTGCTCGCGGTGGCAGGCCTCGCGGTGCTGGTGGCGAGCGAGCCGAGGCTGCTGACCGCGCTGACGGCCGCAGGGGCCGCGTACCTGGTGTGGCTGGGCTGGAGTGTGCTGCGCCGGCCGGGCACGCCGGGGGCGGCCGAGGAGACCGTGGCCACGAGCCCGGCCCGGGTCTTTCTGCGCGGCGCCACGATCAGCGGCCTGAACCCCAAGGGCCTGCTGCTCTACCTGTCCGTACTGCCGCAGTTCCTGGTGACGAAGGGCGACCACCTGCCGGTCCCGGCCCAGACCGCCGTACTCGGACTGCTCCACATGGCGTGCTGCGCCGCCGTCTATCTGACGGTGGGCCTCGCGGCCCGCGCGGTCCTCGGCGCCCGCCCGGCGGCGGCACGCGCGGTCACCCGCACGTCCGGGGCGGCGATGCTGGGGATCGGCGCGTTCCTCCTCGTACAGCGCCTGGCGACGCTGTGACCTGCGGCAGATTCTGACGCTATGACCTGCGGACGATCCTGAAGAGCCGGATCTCCCGCTCCACCCGGGCCTGATACGTCGCGTACGGCGGCCAGAAGGCCAGCACCGCCTTCCAGGCGGCCGCCCGCTCCTCCCCCTCCAGCAGTCGGGCCGTGACGGGGATGTCCCGGCCCTTCCAGCTGACCTCGGCGTCGGGGTGGGCGAGGAGATTCGCGGTCCAGGCGGGGTGGCCGGCGCGGCCGAAGTTGGAGCCGACGAGGATCCAGCTGCGGCCGCCCTCCTCGGGCATGCAGGCCAGCGGCGTACGGCGCGGCAGGCCGCTGCGGGCACCGGTCGAGATCAGGATCACGCCGGGCAGCATCTGGGCGCTGAGCAGCACCTTTCCGCGCGTGAGGCGGTGCACGGCACGGTCGAGGGCGGGGATGACGTGGGGGGCGACCTTGGCGAAGCCGCGTGTCGAGGACACCTTCTGCACTATCCGTGCGCCGATCACACCGCCACCTCCCGCTCCGCGGATGTCTCGAAGAGCTGGGCCGTGTCGGCGGCGTGTGCCCGTAGGCGGTGGGCGGGGCCGAAGAGGAGCTCGTCGCCGGCGGCCCGTTTGAAGTACAGGTGGGCCTCGTGCTCCCAGGTGAAACCGATGCCGCCGTGGAGCTGGATGCCTTCGGCGGAGGCCGTGCGGAGCGCTTCGAGGGCTTGGGCGAGGGCGAGGCGCGCCTCTGGGGGTGCCGCGATGTGTTGTCGGGCGTCTGCGGGTTCGTTGTGGCTGGTCGCGCAGTTCCCCGCGCCCCTGGGGGGCGTTGCGGCCCAGGCCGCGTAATAGGCCGCCGATCTTGCTGCCTGCACCGCCACGTACACATCTGCCAGCCTGTGCTTCACCGCCTGGAAAGAGCCGATCGGTCGGCCGAACTGTTCCCTCTGCCTGACGTACTCCACGGTCGCCTCCAACGCCCGGTCAGCGGCCCCCACGGCCTCGCAGGCGAGGACCGCGGCGACCATGTTCCCCGCATCGGCGAGGGCACCCAGCACATCCGTACTGTCCTCCTCCCCCAGCAACTCCGCCTCCACATCCCGCAGTTGCACCCGCCCCCGCGGTCGCGTCGCATCCAGCGCGGTCTGCCGTTGCCGTACGACTCCTGCGGCATCCCCCGCCACCAGGAACAGCAGCGTCCGCGACCGGGCGAACCCCCCGGCGTGCGCGGCGACCACCAGCAGCCCGGCACTGTGGCCGTCCAGCACCTGGTCGACCTGTCCGTACAGCCGCCAGCCGCCCTCCACCCGCCGCGCCTGCACGCCCCCGGCACGTCCGCCGCCGGCCCAGTCGCCGTCGCCCGTGCCGGTGAGGGCGAGGGCGGCGGCGAGTGCGGTGCCGGGGACGGCGAGGGCGGCGGTGAGGGTGCCGGAGGCGAGGCTGGGCAGGAGTTCGGCGCGCTGGGCCTCGGTGCCGAGGGCGGTGATCAGCGGGGCGGTGAGGACGGCGGTGGCGAGGAGGGGGGAGGGGGCCAGCGCCCGCCCGACCTCCTCGCAGGCGAGGGCGAGTTCGGTCGCCGAGCAGCCGACACCGCCGTACGCCTCGGGGAGGGCCAGTCCGGGCAGGCCGAGCTGCTCGGCGAGGGCGGTCCACAGGGCGGGGTCGTGTCCGGCGGGGGTGTCGAGGGCGGCGCGCAGCTCGCGGGGGCCGCAGCGGCTGTGGAGCAGCTCGCGGAGGGTACGGCGGATCTCGTCCTGCTCGGGGGTGAAGCTGGCGTCCATGGGCTCTTTCCTCCGGCTCTTCCCTCCAGATCTGACGGGCCGTCATATTAGGAGGGCCGCAACGAGATGCACAGAGCTTGGACACACAGGGGTTGGAGGCCTCTCATGACTGCCCGGAACCGGAAAGTCGCCGTGGTCGGCGTGGCCCTCTCCGACTGCGGCCGCGTGGACGACGCGACCCCGTACGCCCTGCACGCCCAGGCGGCCCGCCGCGCCCTGGCCGACGCGGGGCTCGGCCGGGAGGTGGTGGACGGCTTCGCGTCCGCCGGGCTCGGCACCCTCGCCCCCGTCGAGGTGGCCGAGTACCTGGGCCTGCGCCCCACCTGGGTCGACTCCACCTCCGTCGGCGGCTCGACCTGGGAGGTCATGGCGGCCCACGCGGCGGACGCGATAGCGGCGGGGCACGCGAACGCCGTCCTCCTGGTCTACGGCTCCACGGCCCGCGCGGACATCAAGGCGGGGCGGCGGACGGGGAATCTGTCCTTCGGCGCCCGGGGCCCGCTGCAGTTCGAGGTCCCCTACGGCCACACGCTCATCGCCAAGTACGCCATGGCCGCCCGCCGCCACATGATCGAGCACGGCACGACGATCGAGCAGCTGGCGGAGGTGGCGGTCCAGGCGAGGGCGAACGCCGCCCTGAACCCCGAGGCCATGTTCCGCGCCCCGATCACGGTCGACGACGTGCTGAGCGGCCCGATGATCGCGGACCCCTTCACGAAACTCCACTGCTGCATCCGCTCCGACGGCGGCGCGGCGGTACTGCTGGCCGCCGAGGACTTCGTACGGGACTGCCGTACGGCCCCGGTGTGGGTGCTCGGCACCGGGGAGCACGTCTCGCACGCCGCGATGTCCGAGTGGCCCGACTTCACGGTGGGCCCGGCGGCGATGAGCGGGCGGCTCGCCTTCGAGCGGGCCGGGGTGCGCCCGGCGGAGATCGACTTCGCCGAGATCTACGACGCCTTCACCTACATGACCCTCGTCACCTTGGAGGACCTCGGCTTCTGCGGGAAGGGCGAGGGCGGGGCGTTCGTGGAGAAGGGGCGGCTGCTGGTGCGGGGCGGGGAGCTGCCGGTCAACACGGACGGGGGCGGGCTGTCGGCCCAACATCCCGGGATGCGGGGGCTGTTCCTTCTGGTGGAGGCGGTGCGGCAGTTGCGGGGGGAGGGCGGGGAGCGGCAAGTGCGGGGGCGGGACGGGGAGTTGCCTCGGCTGGGGGTCGCTTCGGCGACCGGGGGATGGTTCTGCTCGTCGGGGACGTTGGTACTGGGCAGGGATTGAGACTGTCGAGAGCAAATCCGGAGGAAACAGGCATGGCCCTGACCCGTGAAGAGCGTGAACAGTTCCTGGCCGAGCCCCACATCGCCGCGCTGGCGGTCGACGCGGGCGCGGGGCGTGCTCCGCTGACCGTGCCGATCTGGTACCAGTACGAGCCCGGCGGCGACATCTGGATCATGACCGGGCTGGACAGCCGTAAGAACCAGCTGATCCAGGCGGCGGGCCGGTTCTCGCTGATGGTCGACCGGCTCGACCCCACGATCCGGTACGCGTCGGTCGAGGGGCCGATCGTCAGGACGACCCCCGCCACCCTCGAACAGCTCCGTGAGATCTCCGCCCGCTACCTCCCGGCCGAGAAGGTCGACGGCTATGTCGACTTCGCCTGGAAGGACCACGGCGAGCAGGTCGTCATCCACATGCGGCCCGAACGCTGGGTGTCGTCCGACCTCGGGCAGGTGTGAGCCCGTGCCGCACGCGACAATCGGGGAATGGGAACGGATCTTCATGAGCTGCTGAGGTCGCTTCGGGTGTGGGACGTCGACCTGCCCGCCTTCGACCCGGCCACGGCACCCGCAGAACCACTCGCCCTCTTCACGGCCTGGTTCGCGGAGGCGGTCGCGGCGGGGCAGGTGGAGCCGCACACGATGTCCCTCGCCACGACGGACGAGGAGGGCCTGCCGGACGTACGGACGGTGATGCTGCACGGCGCCGACGCGTCCGGCTGGTCCTTCGCGACGCATGCCGACAGCCGCAAGGGACGTCAGCTCGCCGCCCGCCCGCACGCGGCCCTGGGCTTCTACTGGCCCGCGCAGGGCCGCCAGGTGCGACTGAGGGGCCCGGTGACGGCCGCCCCGTCCGCCGAGTCCCAGTCCGACCTGCACGCCCGCTCGACCGGAGCCCTGGCGGCGGCCCTGACCGGCCGCCAGAGCCAAGTCCTGGGCTCACTGGAGGAGTTGGCACGAAGGTCGGAAGCGGCCTGGGAGCGGGCCCAGCGCGAGCCCGACGCTCCGGTGCCCACCTGGACGCTGTACCACCTGCGCCCGCAGGCGGTGGAGTTCTTCCAGGGGGATGCCCGACGACGGCACATTCGGCTCAACTACCGGCGTACGGAGGATGGTTGGGCCACTGAGCTGCTCTGGCCCTGAGGGCCTGTCGCCCCTGCGAACCCGTCGACCCTGAGGACCTGACGCCTCTCAGTAGGTGCGGTTCCCCCGGAAGTCGTACGCCGTGAAGTCGGCCACCGCCCGGTACCCGATGCGCTGGTAGAGGCTGTTGCTGGTCTGGTTGGCCAGGTCCGTGAAGAGCAGCACCTCACGCACTCCGGAGGCGAGCACTGACCGGCTGACCTGTGCGGTGACCGCGCCCGCGTAGCCGCGTCCGCGCAGGTGGGCCGGGGTGTAGACGGGGGCGACCCGGACCTGGCCGGCGACCACCGGGGTCACGCCGGCCATGGACAGGGGGGTGCCGTCCTCGCCCTCCCAGAGGGTGACACCGCCGTAGGAGATCCGCGAGTCGGCCCAGGCGGCGGCGTCGCGGGCGGCGTGGTCGCCGACGGCATCGACGAACTCGCCGTACCAGCGCACCAGTTGCTCCCGGTCCTCCTTGCCGGCCACTCGCGCCCGGCCCGCCGGGAGGGGGTGCGGGGCGGTCAAGTTGCCGAGCCGGTACAGGCGTTGGCGCTGGCTGACGGTGCCCCGGGCGCCCGCCTGTCGACGCCACGCGGCGGCGAAGGCCTCGGCGGTCTCCTGGGCGGCGATGACGCCGGGGACCGACTGGCCGAGGGCGACCAGGTGGGCGGCGAGGGACTCGGCCTCGTCGGGGCTGAGGGGGGTGACGTTCAGCCGGAAGGGCGGGGTGCGGAAGTAGGCGGCGCGCACCTGCCCGCCCAGCTCCAGCACGCCGAAGACGGGTGCCTCGTCGCCGTAGGCACGCAACCCGCTCCTGCGCAGCGTCTCGGTCACCGTCAGGGCGACGGTGTGCAGATCGGGGCGTGAGCGCAGGAAGCCACCGGCGTGGGAGAGGAAACCGGTGAGGTCCTGGGTGCAGTACCAGTCGTCCGGGCGCATACCTCATGATCCCGCGCCCGGGCGGCGCTTGTGCACCCTTTTCCGCCGTGGACACGAAGCCGACACAAGACCCCACTCCCAGGCGGGGGTTGAGGGGCGCCGGGTTCACGCGATTCGTGGTCTACGGGTTGACGTGCCTCGTGGCCTGAGGGCTGACGTCCGGATCGGTCGCGAGCCGCGCGTGCAGATGCACGTCCCGGTACGCGTCGTACCGCCCCGCCTCCCACATCGCATCCCGCAGGGTCCCCTCGTGCCGGAAACCGCACCGCTCGGCGACATGACAGGAGGCGTCGTGGCCGACGGCGTGGCCGAGTTCGAGGCGGTGCAGGCCCAGGCCCATGCCCGGCCCGGCGAGGGCCCAGCGGGCGGTGAGGGCGAGGGCGTGGGTGGCGACTCGGCGCCCGCGGGCCTCGGGCAGGACCCAGTAGCCGACGCGGGCGCAGCTCATGACCCGGTCGATGACGTTGACGCCGACTTGTCCGAGAGGTGCGCCGGTCGCCGCGTCGGTGACGCAGTAGGTCGCCGCCGTGCCCTCCGCCGTTTTCCGTGCCGTATTGCGCAGCGATTCCCGGGCGCTGTCGAGGTCCGTAGTGAGCTTCAGCGGGGTGTTCCAGCGCCGGAACTCCGGGTCGGTGCGCCCCCGGAACCATGCGTCGAGGTCGACGTCGGAGTCCGCGTCCCAGGGACGCAGGCGGAGGCCGTGGCCGTGCAGGTCGGGGATGGGGTGAGCGGGGACGGAGTGGTCGGGGAAGGAGTGGCGGGGGAAGGGGTGTTCGGAAGGTCGTATATCGGCATGGGGCATGGGGCCATTGAAGCCCGCGTCGGTCACTCTCGAGTCCGGAACACCGGCATCCCGTCCCGGAATGCGACCTCCAGCTCCGCGCCGGCCCGCAGCCGCGAGGCGTCCGCGCACTCCACGACCTCGGTCATCATCCGCGGCCCCTCGGCGAGGTCGACGACCGCGGCGACATACGGCGTCCGCTCCCCGAAGGGCGGCAGGTCGTTGCGGTGGACGACGGACCAGGTGTAGAGGGTGGCCCGACCGCTCGAGGGCTCCCACGTCACGTCCTCGCTCCAGCAGTGCGGGCAGAACTCGCGGGGGTAGTGGTGGGCACGTCCGCAGGCCCGGCAGCGGCGGACCAACAGCCGCCCTTCGGCCGCCGCGTCCCAGTACGCGCGCGTGAAGGCGTCGGCTTCCGGGAGGTCGTGGCGCGGACCGGCGGGGTGAGGGCCGGCGGGGGGCGGGCTGCCGGAGGGCGAACCGACTGAGCCTGGACCATCGGCGCGCGAGCCGCCCATCAGAAAAGCCCCAGCGCGCTGTCCAACGACCACGACTGCCATGACATCCCGAACAGCGCGACCAGCGAGATCAGCGCCATCATCGAGTTCTGCCCCTGCTCGGCCCAGTCGTGGATCATCAGGGCGAAGTAGAGGCCGTTGAGCAGCAGCCCGCCGACGAGGGCGATCGGGGTCAGGAACCCGAGGATCAGCCCGAGCCCGAGGGCCAGTTCCGCGTACAGGACGACGTACGCCATGGTCCGCGGCCGTGGCGTGACGACGAGCTCGAAGCCGGAGCGTACGGCGTTCCAGCGGTGCTTGCCCGCCACGTCCGCCGCCCATGCGATCCCGGACCCCTCGAACCAGCTCTTCTTGTCCTTGTGCCGCCAGCTCTCCAGCCACCACAGCCCGAGGCCTATGCGGAGCACGGCCAGCCATTCCGCACCTGTGAGCCAGATCGCGTCCATGGATCTGACGGTACGTCAGATAAGAGGAGCCTGACAATCGCCTGTGCACCCGCGATGAGTTCAACAGAATTGTTGGCAATCTTGTCCGCACTCCCGCTAGGTTCGCAGACGCAAGCCGATAACGCCGAGGGAGCCGAGGGAGCTGGACGTGAAGCACAGGGCAGTCAAGCGCAGGAGCGTCGTCATGGGGATCGGTGCGACCGCCGGAGTCGCGGCGGTCGGGGGCATCGCCCTGACCGCGCAGGCGTCGAGCGGCACGAGCGGCTCGGGATCGTCGTCGTCCCCGTCGTCCCCGTCGTCCTCGTCGTCGGACGCCCTGGTCTTCGACAAGGAGGCGTACTCGACCCTGACGACGACCATCACCGACGCCGACGGCACCGACCACGAGGTGGAGTACCGCTTCTACAAGGCGATCACGTACGTCACCAAGCCGGTCGACGAGGCGTACCAGAGCCTGAACGTCAGCGTCCCCGTCAAGATCGACGGAACGGCCGTGGACGCCACCGACGCCCCGATCCTCTTCGCCAACTCGGTCGGCGGGTACATGCCGTCGTCCGTTGCGGACGCGACCGGCGTGGGCGGGGGCGGGATGACCGGGATGCCGGGGGGTGGCGCGGGCGGCGGCACCCCGAACGCCTCGGCCTCTCCCAGCGCCTCGGCGTCCAGTGGGTCGGCATCCACCGGCTCGGGTGAGGTCGCCTCCGGCGGCAACGGCATGGTGAACGGCCAGGGCAAGATGGTCAGCCTCCCGCAGCTGGCGCTCGCGGCCGGCTACGTCGTCGTCGAACCCGGCGCCCGCGGCCGTACGCTCAAGAACTCCGCCGGCGAGTACTACGGCGTCGCCCCCGCCGCGATCGTCGACCTCAAGGCCGCCGTCCGGTACGTGCGGTTCAACAGGGGCCGCATACCCGGCGACGTCAACCGCATCGTCTCCTCCGGCACCAGCGCCGGCGGCGCCCTGTCCTCCCTGCTCGGCGCGTCCGGCGACAGCCCGCTCTACGACAGGTACCTCAAGGAGATCGGCGCGGCCGAGGCGAGCGACGCCATCTACGCCACCGGCGCCTGGTGCCCGATCACCGATCTGGAGCACGCCGACGGCGCCTACGAATGGAACTGGGGCTCCAACGCCACGAGTTCCGGCTCGAAGGTCGACCAGACGGTGTCGAAGCAGCTGCAGTCACAGTTCGCCGAGTACCAGGCGTCCCTGAGGCTGAAGGGCCTGGGCGGTTTCGGCGCGCTCACCGCGCGCAACTACGACGAGTACCTGGTCAAGCAGTACGTGGAGCCGTCGGCGACCAAGTACCTCGCGGCCCTGTCGGACGCGGACCGTGCGTCGTATCTGGCCTCGAACACCTTCATCACCTGGGCCGGCGGCAAGGCGACGTTCTCCTGGGCCGACTTCCTCACCCACGTGGGCGCCCGCAAGAAGACCACCCCCGCCTTCGACGCCTTCGACCTGTCGACGGGCGAGAACAACCTGTTCGGCAAGGGCACCACCCAGACGCGCCACTTCACGGCCTACAGCGCCAAGCACGACACGACCGGCCTGAGCAGCAAGCGCGTGGCGAGCGACATCCCCGAGCTGCTGCGGCTGATGAACCCGATGTACTTCCTCGTCGAGAAGGCCAACCCGCAGCGCACCAAGCACTGGTGGATCCGCCTCGGCACCAACGACTCCGACACCTCGCACACGGTCTCCGCCAACCTCGCCGCCGCCGCGAACGGCCTGGGCGACGAGGTCAGCCACCTCTACTACTGGGACGAGGGCCACGGCGCCAACTCGGACCCGGGCGACTTCATCAAGTGGATCGCCAAGATCAGCGGCTACAAGGGCAAGCGGACCAAGTAGTCCCATGGGGCCGAGTAGTCCCTCAAGACGCGGTGCCGGTTTCCCGTCATAACTCCGGCCACCGCCCGCACGACGCCGGGCCCGACCAATGTCAGGGCTCGGCGTCGTGCCTTTCCTGTCAGCGATCCGGACTCGGCTCGGCAGTGCCGCCCGAGGTCGTTCCGGGTTTCGTATAGAGGACGTCGCGGGCCTGCTCCGCGGCGCGGGTCATGCTCTCGGCGACGAAGTCGACGAAGCGGGCGATGTTCTCGAGGCGGGTGGCGGCCGGGGTGTCGGGGCCGAGGACGCTGACGCCCTGCCGTGCGGTCTCGGCGAGCTGGGCGGTGGAGCGTGCGCTGGCGATCATCCCCTGGTACCAGACGTCGTCGTCGACGACGTAGCGCTCGCGGCGGCCTTCGTCGCGTTCCCGGCGGATGAGGCCCTGGCCTTCGAGGAACGTGACCGACTTGGAGATGGACGCCGGGCTGACCTGGAGGCGCTTGACGAGTTCGGACGCGGTGAGGCTGCCCGCGTCGGTGGTGTAGAGGCAGGTCAGCACCCGGGACATCATCTTGGGCAGGCCCTGCTGCATGAGGAGGGTGGTCCACGCCTCCTCGTACTCGCGTACGGCCTCGGCGTCGCGCCCGTGGGCCTGCTCGGGCGCCTGCGACCCTCGGGGCGCGGACTGCCTGCGGCGGTGGGCGCGGTGTTCGGTGGCGCGGTGGGCCAGGTCGGCGCGGTAGGCGGTGGGCCCGCCGTTGCGCATCACCTCGCGCGTGATGGTCGAGGTCGGGCGGTCCAGTCGCCTGGCGATCTCCGCGTAGGCGAGGCCGTCGGCCAGCCCCAGCGCGATCTGCTGGCGTTCCTGCTGAGTGAGCCTGCCTCCCGGCACCGCGGTCTCCCTTCGTGCTTCCTTGACGCCTCCAGAATAGCGTTCACTCTCCATTCATTGCAACGGATAGACGGCTGACGTTGCGTTAAATCTAGAGCCGTTGCAACGATTTCTAGGCCTTCACCTGCATCGATGCCAATAAAGCGCAACGACTATGTTGCCGCATCGATGAACGCAACGTAGCTTTTCCTTCGTCGGAAACAACACCGAACACAGGAGAGCACGATGCAGAAGTTCGACACCCCCGCCCCCGTCTCCGCCGTCCTCGACATCCCCGCCGGACGCATCCGGTTCATCGCGGCCGACCGAGCCGACACCACGGTCGAGATCCTGCCCGCGGACGCCTCCAAGAGCCGCGACATGAAGGCGGCGGAGCAGATCGAGGTCGCCTACGGCGACGGCGTCCTGCGGATCGAGGCCCCGGCGGCGAAGAACCGGATCCTCGGCTCATTCGGATCCGTAGAGGTCACGGTCCAGCTGCCGGCCGGCTCCCGCGTCGAGGCGAAGGCGGCCGCTGCTGAACTCCGCGTCGTCGGACGCCTCGGCGACGTCGACTTCGAGGGCGCGCACGGCGCGGTCAGGATCGACGAGGCCGCGAGCGTTCGCCTCACCGCCACCGGTGATGTCTCGGTCGGCCGCCTGGGCGGCCCCGCGGAGATCAGCACCCAGCAGGGCGCCATCCACATCGCCGAGGCGGTGGACGGCACGGTCGTGCTGACCACCCAGATGGGCGACGTGACCATCGGCGCCGCCCAGGGAGTGTCCGCCTCCCTGGACGCCGGCACCGGCTACGGCCGGATCAACAACACGCTCAAGAACACCGACGGCGCCGCCGCCGGCCTGAACATCCGCGCGACCACCTCGCACGGCGACATCACCGCCCGGAGCCTGTAAAAACCCGCAGCCTGCAAAAGGAGCACCCCCTCATGACCGACTTGGCCATCGCGGCGAACGGGCTGCGCAAGTCCTACGGCGACAAGACCGTCCTCGACGGTGTCGACCTGACCGTCCCCGAAGGAACGATCTTCTCCCTGCTCGGCCCGAACGGCGCCGGCAAGACCACCGCCGTCAAGATCCTCTCCACCCTCATCTCCGCCGACCCCGGCACCGGCGACATCCACATCGGCGGCCACAACCTGGCCGCCGACCCCCAGGCGGTGCGCGCCACGATCGGTGTCACCGGGCAGTTCTCCGCCGTCGACGGTCTGATCACCGGCGAGGAGAACATGCTCCTCATGGCGGACCTGCACCACCTCTCCAAGAGCGAGGGCCGGCAGGTCACCGCCGAACTGCTGGAACGCTTCGACCTGGTGGAGGCGGCGAAGAAGCCCGCCTCCACCTACTCCGGCGGCATGAAGCGCCGCCTCGACATCGCCATGACCCTGGTCGGCAACCCGCGGATCATCTTCCTCGACGAGCCGACCACCGGACTCGACCCGCGCTCCCGGCACAACATGTGGCAGATCATCAGGGAGCTGGTCTCCGACGGCGTCACCGTCTTCCTCACCACGCAGTACCTGGAGGAGGCCGACGAACTCGCCGACCGCATCGCCGTGCTCAACGACGGCAGGATCGCCGCCGAGGGCACCGCCGAGGAGCTGAAGCGGATCGTCCCTGGCGGCCACGTCCGCCTCCGCTTCACCGACCCGGCCGCCTACCAGTCCGCCGCCTCCGCCCTGCGCGAGGTCACGCGGGACGACGAGTCCCTCACCCTCCAACTCCCCAGCGGCGGCAGCCAACGCGAGCTGCGCTCCCTCCTCGACCGGCTGGACTCGGCCGGCATCGAGGCGGACGAGCTGACCGTGCACACCCCCGACCTCGACGACGTCTTCTTCGCCCTGACCGGCGGCGGCGCCGACATCCCCAACCAGCCCAAGGAGTCCGCCCGATGAGCACTGTCCAGCTTCCCGCCCGCCCGTCCCGGCTCTCCCTCGCCGTACGCGACTCCGCCACGATGCTGCGCCGCAACCTCCTGCACGCCCGGCGCTACCCGTCCCTCACCCTGAACCTGCTGCTCACGCCGATCATGCTGCTGCTGCTCTTCGTCTACATCTTCGGCGACACCATGAGCGCGGGCATCGGCGGCGGTGGCGCCGACCGCTCGGAGTACGTCGCCTATCTCGTGCCGGGTCTGCTGCTGATGACCATCGGCAGCACCACGATCGGGACGGCGGTCTCCGTCTCCAACGACATGAGCGAGGGCATCATCGCCCGCTTCCGGACGATGGCGATCCACCGCGGTTCGGTGCTCGTCGGGCATGTCGTCGGCAGCGTGCTGCAGTCGATCGTCAGCGTGGTCCTCGTCGGCGCCGTCGGCGTGGCCATCGGCTTCCGCTCCACCGACGCCACCGTCCTGGAGTGGCTCGCGGCATTCGGCCTGCTCGTGCTCTTCGCCATGGCGCTCACCTGGATCGCCGTCGGCATGGGCCTGATCAGCCCCAACGCCGAGGCCGCGAGCAACAACGCCATGCCCCTGATCTTCCTGCCGCTCATCTCCAGCACCTTCGTCCCGGTCGACGCGATGCCGGGCTGGTTCCAGCCGATCGCCGAGTACCAGCCGTTCACGCCCGCCATCGAGACCCTGCGCGGCCTGCTCCTCGGCACCGAGATCGGGCACAACGGATGGCTCGCCGTCGCCTGGTGCCTGGGCCTCGCGGTGCTCGGCTACTTCTGGTCGACCTCCAAGTTCAACGACGACCCGAAGTAACCGCGATGACAACGCGGGCCACCTCCCGCAACCGGTCCCACCCGAGCACCCACACGAGCACCCACCTGAGCACCCACCCGAGATCCACCCGAGATCCACCCCAGGGCGGCGTACACCGACATCCCGTCGGAGTACGCCGCCCGTCCCATGCCCCCTCACCCCGCCCCCACGCCAAGAAATCCACCCCCACACCAGTGGCTCCACGCCCACAACCAGGAGATCTACGCCACAGACCCCACCCACTCCCCCTACAGCCGTGATCGATCCGCAACCAATTCCGGTCTTGACCGAGACCCATCAATCGGCTGCGTGATTACGCTCCCGAACATGGCCGACTCCACAGCGTCCCCGACCCCCACGGACCCGCCCCCCACGGACCGCCCCGTCTACGTCATAGGCGGCGGCCCCGGCGGGCTCTCCGTCGCGTACGCGCTGCGCGCCCAGGGGCTGCGTGCCGTCGTGCTGGAGAAGTCGGACCGGGTCGGCGCCTCCTGGCGGCGCCACTACGACCGGCTCCATCTGCACACCACCCGACGGCTGTCGGGCCTGCCGGGGCTGCCGATGCCGCGCCGCTTCGGGCGCTGGGTGTCCCGGGACGACGTGGTGCGCTACCTGGAGAAGTACGCCGAGCACCACGACCTGGAGATCGTCACCGGCGTCGAGGTCTCCCGCGTCGAGCCCTCGCCGGACGGCTCCGGCTGGCTGCTGCACGCCACCGGCGGACGTGAACTGACCGGCGCCGCGGTCGTCGTGGCCACGGGCCACAACCACACCCCGCGCGTCCCGGACTGGCCCGGCCGAGCCGGCTACACCGGCGAGTTCCTCCACGCAGGCGAGTACCGCAACCCCACCCCCTACGCCGGCCGCGACGTCCTGGTCGTCGGCGTCGGCAACACCGGTGCCGAGATCGCCGTGGACCTGGTGGAGGGCGGGGCGGCGCGGGTGCGGCTGGCGGTGCGGACGGTTCCGCACATCGTGCGGCGCTCCACCGCCGGGTGGGCCGCCCAGTTCACGAGCATCCTCGTACGACGACTGCCGGTCGGCCTCGTCGACCGGCTCGCGAGGCCCGTGGCCAAGCTCAGCGTGCCGGATCTGTCGGACCACGGACTGCCCCGCCCCGACACCGGCCTCTACAGTCGAGTCAAGGAAGGGTCGATTCCCGTCCTCGACGTCGGCCTAATCAACGCCGTACGCAAGGGCCGGGTCGAGATCGTGGCCGCCGTCGACGGTTTCGAGGAGGGGAAAGTCATCCTCACCGACGGCAGCCGCCTCTCGCCGGACACCGTCATCGCGGCCACCGGGTACGTCCGCGCCCTGGAGGACCTCGTCGGCCACCTCGGCGTGCTCGACGCCCGCGGCAAGCCGGTCGTTCAGGGCGCCCGCACCCCGCCCACCACCCCCGGCCTGTACTTCACCGGCTTCACCAACCCGATCAGCGGCAACCTCCGGGAGATGGCGATCGACGCGCAGAAGATCGCGAAGTCCATTGCCCGCAGCGGCGACGGACGGGTTTCGCGTCTGCCGTGACCGAGGGGCCGGCGACTCAGCGCGACGGGACCGGCGATGCGCCGAACTCAGTGCCGACTGCCTCCTCGCAGTCCAGCGCCCGGGCCGCCTCCGCAGGGACGGGCGCGGCGATGATCGCGTCCAACATCTCGCGTGCGGCGCGCAGTTCGTTCATGGCGGCGGTGATCCGATCCCGCTCCCTGGCCAGGTCCACCAGCAGGTCGGGGCAGGCGGCCGCGAGTTGCCCGCCCTCCTCGACCATGCAGGGAAGTACGTCGGCGATGGTCGCGGTGCCCAGCCCGGCGGCGAGCAGCGTGCGGATGCTCCGCACCGTGTGGACATGCTCGTCGGTGTACTCGCGGTACCCGCTCGGCCGTCGCAGCGGACTCAGCAGCCCCTGCTCCTCGTAGTACCGCAGTGCCCGTTCGCTGACTCCGGTCCGCTGCGACAACGCCCCGATACGCATGTGATGACAAGCTCCCCGGAAAAGCGAGTTGACTCTGACATCGTCGTGAGGGTTTAGCTTACGCGGCATGTCAACGGAATCGCCCCACATGCCCCTCCCCCGACAGCCGGCCGGGCCCCGAGAATGGCTCGGGCTGGCCGTGCTCGCGCTCCCCACCCTGCTGCTCGCCATGGACGCCACCGTGCTGTACCTGGCCGTCCCGCACCTGAGCGTGGCCCTCCGACCAGGCGGCAGCGAACTGCTCTGGATCGCCGACATCTACGGCTTTATGATCGCCGGCTTCCTGGTCACCATGGGCACGCTGGGCGACCGGATCGGCCGCAGGAAGCTCCTGATGATCGGGGCGGCCGCGTTCGGCGTCGCTTCGGTGCTCGCCGCGTACTCCACCAGCCCCCAGATGCTGATCGCGGCTCGCGCGCTACTGGGGATGGCCGGGGCGACCCTGATGCCGTCCACCCTCGCGCTGATCACCAACATGTTCCGTGACCCGCGGCAGCGCGGCACGGCCATCGCTGTCTGGGTGACCTGTTTCTCGGCCGGTGTGGCGCTGGGGCCCGTGCTGGGCGGGCTGCTGCTCCAGGCGTTCTGGTGGGGGTCGGTCTTCCTGCTGGGTGTGCCGGTGATGGTCCTTCTGCTGGTGACCGCCCCGGTGCTGCTTCCCGAATACCGCGACACCCAGGCCGGTCGGCTGGACCTGACCAGCGTCGTGCTGTCCCTCGCCGCCGTCCTACCGGTCATCTACGGCATCAAGGAGCTGGCCAAGGGCGGCCTCGCGGTGCTGCCCGTGGCCACCCTGACCGGGGGGCTGGTACTCGGAGTGCTGTTCGTACACCGGCAGTCCGGGCTGGCCAGTCCCCTGGTCGACGTCACGCTGTTCAGGAACCGTTCGTTCAGCGCCGCCCTGGGAATCCAGCTGCTCAGCATCGCCGCCCTGGGCGGGGTCTACCTGTTCATCACCCAGTACACACAACTGGTCGAGGGACTCTCGCCACTCAAGGCGGGGCTATGGCTGCTGCCCGCCGCCGGTGCGCTCATCCTGGCGTCCGCCCTTACTCCGGCGCTTGCCCGCAAGGTGCCCGCCGCGCACATCATCGGGGCCTCGCTGGCGATTTCGGCGGTCGGCTACCTGGTACTCACCCAGGTCGACAGCGTCTCGGGGCTGCCCGTCCTCGTGACCGGCTTCGTCATCGTCTACCTGGGCATCAGCCCCATGTTCGTGCTGGGCACCGACCTGATCGTCGGGGCGGCCCCGCCCGAGAAGGCGGGCTCGGCCGCCGCGATGTCCGAGACGAGCACGGAGTTCGGCGTCGCCCTGGGCGTCGCGGTCCTCGGCACAGTGGGCACCGCCGTCTACCGCGATCGGATGACCGGAACCTTCCCCAGCGAGGTCCCGGCGCGGAAGGCCGAGTCCGCTCGCGACAGCCTGTCCGACGCGACGGCCATGGCGGACGGCCTCCCCAGCCGGCTGCACGACCTCTTGCTCGATCCCGCACGCGCCGCCTTCACCCACGGCCTGAACACCATCAGCGCCATCAGCGCCCTGCTCGTCGCCGCCCTGGCCTTACTGGCCGTACGGCTGCTGCCGCGAACCCGCCCCGACCACGCCACCACAGAGCCGAGCGGGGCCGCAGACATCGAAACCACCACAGCAATCACTGGTTCTTGAGGCTGGTCCTGGCGCTGTTGCGAATCCGCTTGGTGCGACCGCGCTCGGCGAGGAGCTCGAGGGCGTCAGCGTTCGAAGCGGCGGACGCCTTGCGCTGGAGCCAGTCGGACGACGCGAGCAGGGCGTCGGGGTGCCAGGACTGCCCCGTCCACGTCCTCATCGACGACTACGACAGCCACGGCACCGTCACCGTTCTCACCGAACCTGAGCCCGACAAGGCCGACTGGGTTGGAGTCCACCGCGTCGCCTACGGCACCGACGTCACCATCCCTGAAGGCCCCGCCAAGGGATTCGTGATCGGCGAGACGATCACCGGCCCGAAGCGGAGCTGAGCCCACGGCGTCGAGGATCACGAGGCCATCGCCGCCGACGGCGGGCACCGTGACGTAGCCATCCTCGGCTCTCTGCACAGTCCTCCTCAACTCTCCTGCGCACGCCGCTCGTTACTTCTGGGTCAGAAGTTGCGCGAGAGCTGTACCGCGCCCCCGTGCGGAGCCAGAATGTGAGCCCTGTTCAACTTTCCGGCTCCACCCCCTCTTGCTACGACGGAGGACGCACGTGGCACGCGAAAGACAGCTCCCCCAACTCCCCCCGCTCCCCCGGATGTCCCGGCGCTCGCTCCTCGGCGGCGCGGCCGCCGCAGCCGGCGCCGCGACGCTCACCGCGACCACCGCCGGCCCCGCCTCGGCAGCCACCCGCGCGGCGGACGTCGCCATCGTCGGCGCCGGCCTGGCCGGCCTCACCGCGGCCCGCGACCTGGTCGCCGCCGGCAAGTCGGTCGTCGTCCTGGAGGCCCGCGACCGCGTGGGTGGCCGGGTGGTGGGCCTGAACCTCGCGGGCGGTGGAGTCACCGAGGGCGGCGGCGAGTTCATCGGCCCCACCCAGGACCGCATCAAAGCCCTCGCCGACTCGCTCGGCGTGGCGACCTTCGCCACCTACAACACCGGCAACAACCTCCTCTACAAGGACGGCAAGAAGACCCCCTACGCCACCGACGGCATCCTCGGCTCGGTCCCGCCTATCGACGCGGCCGGACTCGCCAACGCCGCGATCGTGCAGGCCACACTGGACGACCTGGCCAAGCAGATCCCGGTCGACGCGCCCTGGACCGCCGCGAAGGCCGACGAATGGGACCGGCAGACCTTCGAGACCTGGCTGCGCGCCAACGCCGTGATCCCGTCGGCCAAGTTCCTCTTCGACGTGGCCTGCACGTCGATCTTCTCGGCCGAGCCCCGTGAACTCTCCTTCCTGTTCGTCCTCTTCTACATCGCCGCCGCGGGCAACGCCGCCAACCCCGGCACCCTGGAACGCCTCACCGAGACCGCGAACGGCGCCCAGGAACTGCGCTTCGTCGGCGGCTCCCAGCTGGTGCCGATCAAACTCGCCGCCACGCTCGGCGACCGGGTGGTGCTGCGCGCCCCGGTGCGCACGATCACCCGGTCCGGCAGCAGTTACGTCGTGACCGCCGACGGCATCACCGTCACGGCCAAGCGGGTCGTCGTCGCCGTACCCCCGCCGATCGCCGCCCGTATCTCGTACGACCCCCTCCTGCCGGCCGCCCGCGACCAGCTCACCCAGCGCCTGCCGATGGCCTCGGTCGGCAAGGCGATCGCGATCTACGACACCCCCTTCTGGCGCGCCGACGGCCTCAACGGCCAGGTCGTCAGCGACACCGGCGTGGTCAGCTCCACCTTCGACAACTCCCCTCCCGACGCCTCCTACGGCGCCCTGATGGGCTTCATCGAGGCCGACGAGGCCCGCAAGCTGGACGCCGCGAGTGAGGCGGAGGTCCGGGCGGCCGTACTGAAGGACTACGTCACGTACTTCGGCGAGAAAGCGGCCTCCCCCACCTCCTTCGTCCTGCAACGCTGGAACAACGAGGCCTTCACCCGCGGCGGCCCCGTCTCCATCGCCGCACCCGGTGTCCTGACCCAGTACGGCCCCGCCCTGCGCGCGCCCGTCGGCGGCATCCACTGGGCCGGGACGGAGACCTCCACCTACTGGATGGGCTTCATGGACGGGGCGGTGCGGTCGGGGGAGCGGGTGGCGAAGGATGTGCTGGAGGCGCTCTGAGCGGCGTCTTGCGCGAGGTCGCCGCGCAGGATCCCGCGTCGGCTCGCCCAACTTTGCGTGCACAGCCATTCCTGACGAAGCGTCAGTTCCTTTAATCTGACACTGCGTCA
Source organism: Streptomyces cyaneus (assembly GCF_004028635.1). Classification (GTDB taxonomy): domain Bacteria; phylum Actinomycetota; class Actinomycetes; order Streptomycetales; family Streptomycetaceae; genus Streptomyces; species Streptomyces cyaneus. Next base: position 398,561 of record NZ_RQJW01000005.1, read on the forward strand.
GTTAATCGCTGTCACACAGGAGCGGGCGGACCGATGCTTGGATCAACCCACGGCACCCTCACCACCGACTCCCGCCGGGCCCGGGTCATCGCCTGCGGCGAACAGCCCGGGCCCGCCGTCCACGGCCGTCCGGCCGAGGTCGACGATCTCGACGTCAGCGGCCGTCCGCTGTACTGCGACGTGCCCGATCTGGACCGCTTCTTCCGGCCGGAGTCGGTCGCGGTGATCGGCGCCTCGGACGCCGAGGGCCGGCCGAACACCGGTGTCACCCGCCAGCTGATCGCCTGGTCCGAGCGGGTCGGCGCCCGGCTCCATCCCGTGCACCCGAACCGCCCGTCCGTCTTCGGCATCCCCTGCTCTCCCTCCGTCGCCGACCTGCCCGAACAGGTCGATCTCGCCGTATTGCTGGTCGCCGACCCCCTTCCGGTGATCGAGGAACTGGCCCAGGCCAAGGTGAAGTTCGCCGTCGCCTTCGCCTCCGGGTTCGCGGAGACCGGTGACGACGGCGCCGCCGCGCAGGACCGGCTCACCGCCGCCGTCGAGCGGTCGGGGATGCGGCTGCTGGGCCCCAACACCAACCTCAACGCCTTCGAGCGGTTCCGCGACGACCTGGACGGTCCCGCGATCGCCCTGATCACCCAGTCCGGCCACCAGGGCCGCCCCGTCTTCGCCCTCCAGGAACTCGGCATCCGCCTGACCCACTGGGCGCCCACCGGCAACGAGGCCGACCTGGAGACCGCCGACTTCATCTCCTACTTCGCCGAGCGGCCCGAGGTCGGAGCCATCGCCTGCTACGTCGAGGGCCTCAAGGACGGCCGGTCCTTCCTGCTCGCCGCCGACCGGGCCGCCCGCCGCAAGGTGCCGGTCGTCGCCGTCAAGGTGGGCCGCACCGAGACCGGCGCCCGCACGGCCGCCTCACACACCGGCAAGCTGACCGGCGCGGACACGGTGGTGGACGCGGCGATGCGGCAGTACGGGGTGATCCGGGTCGACGGCCTGGACGAACTCCAGGACACCGCAGCCCTGTTGGCCCGCGCGCGCCCGCCCCGCGCCGAGGGCGTCGTCGTCTATTCGATCTCGGGCGGCACGGGCGCGCACTTCGCCGACCTGGCGACCGAGGCGGGGCTGCGGCTGCCGGTTCTGTCTCAGGCCAAGCAGGCCGAGCTGCACCAGTGGATACCCGAGTACCTGAGCGTGGCCAACCCGGTCGACAACGGCGGCCATCCGGTAGGGGACTGGCGCGGGCGGAAGATCATCGACGCCATCCTCGACGACCCCGAGGTCGGGGTACTGATCTGCCCCGTCACCGGCCCCTTCCCGCCGCTCAGCGACCGGCTCGTCCAGGACCTGGTGGACGCGGCCGAGCGGACGGAGAAGCTGGTGTGCGTGGTGTGGGGGTCGCCGGTCGGCACCGAGCCGGCGTACCGCGAGGTGCTGCTCGGCTCCTCGCGCGTGGCCACCTTCCGCACGGTGGCGAACTGCATCACCGCCGTCCGCGCCTACCTCGACCACCATCGCTTCGTCACCGGCTACCGCTCCCCGTTCGACGAGGCCCCGCGCACCCCCTCGCCGTCCTTCCGCAAGGCACAGGCGCTGATGCGCCCGGGCCAGCAGTTGAGCGAGCACGCGGCGAAGCAGTTGCTGCGGGCGTACGGAATCCGTGTCCCGCGCGAGCAGTTGGTGACCAGCGCGGCGGCCGCCGTACGGGCCGCGAGCCTGGTGGGCTACCCCGTGGTGATGAAGGCCTCCGGCGCGCAGATCGCCCACAAGACCGAACTCGGCCTGGTCAAGATCGGGCTCACTTCCGCCAGCCAGGTCCGGGACGCCTACCGGGAGTTGACGGACATCGCCCGCTACGAGGACGTCTCCCTGGACGGCGTACTGGTCTGCCAGATGGTCGAGCGGGGTGTCGAGATGGTGGTGGGTGCCGCGCACGACGAGCTGTTCGGCCCGACCGTGACGGTCGGACTCGGCGGAGTGCTCGTGGAGGTACTGGGCGACACCGCCGTACGCGTGCCGCCCTTCGGTGAGGAGCAGGCGCGGGACATGCTCGCCGAACTGCGCGGGCGGGCCCTGCTCGACGGGGTCAGGGGGCGCCCCCCGGCGGACCTCGACGCGCTCGTGGAAGTCGTCCTGCGGGTGCAGCGCATGGCCCTGGAACTGGAGGACGACCTCGCGGAGCTCGACATCAACCCGCTGATGGTGCTGCCGCAGGGGCAGGGGGCCGTGGCGCTGGACGCCTTGGCCATCTGTCGGCCGACCCCTGAACAGCCGTCGTAAGACGCGGAGTACCCCCATGACTTCCTCCCCCGAAAAGTCCGTCGCAAAGTCCGTCGAGCCGCAGACCGAGCCGGAAATCGAGCCGCTGATTTCCGCTGATTCATTGGTACAGCACGCCACTGACAACGGGGTCTGCCGCATCACCCTCAACCGCCCCGAGGCCCTCAACGCCATCACCCCTGACCAGCGCGAACGCATCATCCAACTGCTCGCCGACGCCTCCGCGGACCCCGGCGTACGGGCCGTCGTACTGACCGGCACGGGCCGTGGTTTCTGCACGGGCGCGGACCTGCGAGGGACGGCATCCGGCGCGACGACCGGCGCGGAGCGCGTCGCCGGCGATGTCGCCCGCACGATCAGGCTCGGCGCCCAGCGCCTGATCGCCGCCGTCCTGGACTGCGAGAAGCCGGTGATCGCGGCGGTCAACGGCACCGCGGCCGGCCTCGGGGCGCATCTGGCGTTCGCCTGCGACCTCGTACTGGCCGCTGAATCGGCGAAGTTCATCGAGGTGTTCGTACGTCGCGGCCTCGTCCCCGACGGCGGCGGCGCCTATCTCCTCCCCCGCCTCATCGGCCCCCAGCGTGCCAAGGAGCTGATGTTCTTCGGCGACGCGCTCACCGCCGCGGACGCGGAGCGGCTGGGCCTCGTCAACCGCGTCCTGCCGGACGGTGAGCTGGACAAGACGGCCCGCGAATGGGCCGAACGCCTCGCCGCCGGCCCGACCCGCGCCCTCGCCCTCACCAAGCAGCTCGTCAACGCCTCCCTCGACGCCGACCGCACCACGGCCTTCACGGCGGAGGCGGCCGCGCAGGAGATCAACATGACGACGGAGGATGCGCGGGAGGGGGTGGCGAGCTTCGTGGAGCGCAGGAGCGCCGAGTACAAGGGGTGGTGACGCTCAGGAGGTCCGGTTCAGGAGGTCCGGTTCAGGAGGTCCGGTTCAGGAGGTCCGGTTCAGGAGGTCCGGTTCAGGAGGTCCGGTTCAGGAGGTCCGGTTCAGGATCCGCAGGTCACCCGCGTCCGGGTCGCCGAACAGGACGAACAGCTCCGGCTCCCGTTCCGTGCCGCCGATCGTCCAGTACGTGTCCCGCCCGCATCCGCCGTCGAGTCGTACGAGCACGACGTCGCGACCGCCCTGCTCACCGGGTGACCAGCTGCCGGTGCCGTCGCACACGTCGATCGGGTCCTGGTACCAGTCGCCGGACTCGGACTGGGTGGGCAGCTTGCTCACCTGGGCCTTGGCGCCCGGATCCAGCCGCAGAACGGCTCCGTCCGCACCACGCCAGACCCCGGCGAGCTGCCCGGCGGACAGGTGCGGGGGCTCGTACTCCTCGACCAGCCCCGTGGCCGTGGCCAGCACTCCGCCGACGAAGACCAGCAGGAACAGGGTGACGGAGGCGAACAGCGAGGGGAGCCACACGGCCCAGAAACCCTGCGGCCGCCCCCTTGTCCGCGCGCGCGTGCGGAGGTACGCGAGGCCGAGCACGGGCAGCACACCGAGGGCGGTGAGGAGGGCTGCCGCGACCGTGAACGACCAGCCCCACAGCAGGGCGGCGAGTGCCGCCCAGGCCGCGCCGAGCGCCACCGTGCACACCAGGTGCCAGGCCCATGCAGGGCCGCGTACGTGACGAACGGCGAGGCGGGCAAGGAAATCCGCCGGCACGATGTGGGCGACCGCGTGCGCGAGGCCGACGAACGGCAGCACCAGCGGCGCGACGACGAGGAGGCAGGCGAGGGCGAGTGCGAAGAAGAGGCCGTAGGGGCTGCCGCCGTAGTCGTCACCCCGCTGGGTTCCGATCCACCAGATCAGGCCGACCGCCGGAGGCTGGGCCGCGCACACCGCGGCCGTGGCGTTCAGGTCGACGAACGGCCGGAGCACATCGCCGGGTCTGCCGCCCTCCGGGCCGTCGGCACTGTCTTCCCACCCCATATGCGCAGCGTACGCGCGCGTGTGCCGCGCCCCGCACACCCCTTCCAATCTGACATACCGTCAGCTTCAATGGTCGGTGTGATGGGACACGCAGGGATGGCGGCCGCCGCCGTCCGCTACCTCAGGTCGGTCAAGGCAGCCCCCCAACGGGAGCCCGTCGAAGTGCTGCCGCGCCCTGAGCTGCGATGCGTCGGCGAGGACGAGCGGGCACCGGTCGGGCAGGCCGAGTTCCGGCGGGTGCTGGGGAACTTCGCGACGGGCGTCGCCGTTGTCACGGCACCGGCAACCACAATCGGCGGCCCACCGGCCGGGTTCGCCTGCCAGTCCTTCTCCTCCCTCTCCCTCGACCCGCCCCTGGTCGCCTTCATGGTCGGCCGTACGTCTACGACATGGCCGCGCATCGCCCGCGCGGGCGCCTTCTGCGTGAACGTCCTGAGCGCCGGTCAGGGCGAGCTGTGCCGCGCCTTCGCGGTGAGCGGCGCGGACAAGTTCGCGGGGGTCACGTACGACGCGGCGCCGGTATCCGGCTCACCCCGCCTCGCGGGCACGCTCGCGTGGATCGACTGCACGATCCACGCGGTGCACACGGGGGGCGACCATCTGATCGTGGTGGGCCGAGTGGAAGCCCTGGGGGCGAGCGACGGGGACGAGGCGCCGCTGCTGTTCCACAAGGGGCGGTTCCTCTAGGCGTCCTCGGAACCTCGTCCGAACCTCGTCCAGGCCTGCTCCAGGCCCGCCCCACGCGTGCCTCAACTAGGCCGCCATCGCAGTAGATGCCGTCCGTCGCCGGATCACCAGCGCCATCAGCGCCGCCGCCGCGCACAGCGCCCCCGACGCGTACCAGACCATGTCGTACGTCCCGAAGACGTCCCGCACGACTCCGCCGAGGAAGGCCACCAACGCGGCGCCGACCTGGTGGGAGGCGAGGACCCAGCCGAAGACGATCGCGCTGTCGTCGCCGTATTGCTCCCGGCACAGGGCGACGGTGGGCGGGACGGTGGCGACCCAGTCGAGGCCGTAGAAGACGATGAAGAAGATCATCGGCGGGTGGACCGTCGGGTAGAGCAGCATCGGCAGGAACAGCAGTGAGATGCCGCGCAGGGCGTAGTAGACCGCGAGCAGGCGGCGCGGCTCGAAACGGTCGGTGAGCCAGCCGGAGGCGATCGTGCCGACGACGTCGAACACGCCGATGACCGCGAGCAGCGAGGCGGCGGCCGGGACGGGCATGCCCTCGTCGTGGGCGGCGGGCACGAAGTGGGTCTGGATGAGGCCGTTGGTGGAAGCGCCGCAGATCGCGAAGGTGCCCGCCAGCAGCCAGAAGGGTCCGGTGCGGGCCGCCGAGAAGAGCACCTTCAGTGCCCGGCGCGCGGCGCCCGGCACGGGGGCCGGCTTGGGCACGAACTCCTTCGCGCCGTACGGCTTCAGGTTCAGGTCGGCCGGGTGGTCGCGCAGCAGCAGCCAGACGAAGGGGACGACTGCGAGGGCCGCGAGGGCGACCGTGACAGCCGCCGGGCGCCATTTGCCCGCCTCGACCATCAAGGACAGCACGGGCAGGAAGATCAGCTGGCCGGAGGCCGAGGCAGCGGTGAGGATGCCGGTGACCAGGCCACGCCGCTCGGTGAACCAGCGGTTGGTGACCGTCGAGGCGAAGGCCAGCGCCATCGAACCGGTGCCGAGGCCCACCAGCAGGCCCCAGCACAGCAGCAGCTGCCAGGCCGCCGTCATCCACACCGTCAGGCCCGAGCCGAGCGCGATCATGGTGAGCGCGACCGCGACCACGCGCCGGATGCCGAAGCGGTCCATCAGGGCGGCGGCGAAGGGGGCGGTGAGCCCGTACAGCGCGAGGTTGATCGAGACAGCGGCACTGATGGTGCCGCGCGACCAGCCGAACTCCTGGTGCAGCGGGTCGATGAGCAACCCAGGCACGGAACGGAAGGCTGCGGCACCGATGATCGTCACGAAGGCCACGGCGGCGACGAACCACGCCCGGTGCAGTGACATTTTGCGGCTCCGCGGCGGACGGGACCTCTTGTTCGGACGGATGCCCTCTGCGGTGGCTGCTGCCTCGGTTGTCTGGGTCACGACATAGAGCTTCGGGCCTGCGATCGGTCCGAAACGAGTGGCCCGAAGGACAGCATTCGCTAGGATCGGGCCGTGGATACGGAGACCAAGGGGACATAGACCATGGGCGCGGAGACCAAGGGGACGAAGACCATGGGCGCGGAGACCATGGGTGCGGAGACCATAGGCACGGGGACCATAGGCGCCGAGACCATGGGCGCGGGGACCAACGACCGCGACTTCCGCCCGCACCGCGTGGTGGTCCTCGCCCTCGACGGCCTGCTCCCCTTCGAGCTGGGCATCCCGCACCGTATCTTCGGCCGCCCCAAGGACGCCCAGGGACGGCATCTGTACGAGGTCGTCACCTGCTCGATCCGGCCACCCGGCCCGGTACAGACCGACGCCGACTTCGCCATCCAGGTGGAGCACGGCCCCGAGACCCTCGCCACCGCCGACACCGTGATCGTCCCGGCGTCGTACGAACTCGGCCCGGTCTTCGAGCAGGGCGTCCTCACCGAGGAACTGGCCGCCGCGCTCGCCCACATCCGCCCCGGCACCCGGCTCGCCTCCATCTGCACCGGCGTGTACGTCCTCGCCGCCGCCGGCTACCTGGACGGCCGCCCCGCCACCACGCACTGGGCCGACGCCGAGCACCTCCAGGAGCTCTTCCCGAAGATCGAGGTCGACCCGGACGTCCTGTTCATCGACGACGGCGACGTACTGACCTCGGCCGGGGTCGCGGCCGGGATCGACCTGTGCCTGCACATGGTCCGCCACGACCACGGCACGGCCATCGCCAACGAGGTGGCCCGCCGCACGGTCGTACCGCCCCACCGGGACGGCGGCCAGGCCCAGTACATCCACCGACCGGTCCCCGACCCCCAGCAGGCGTCCACGACCACGGCCCGTGCCTGGGCCCTGGGCCGGCTCCACGAGCCGATCCAGTTGCGCGACATGGCCGAGCAGGAAGCCATGTCCGTACGGACCTTCACGCGCCGCTTCCGCGAGGAGGTCGGCGTCAGCCCCGGCCAGTGGCTCACCCAGCAGCGCGTCGAACGCGCCCGGCACCTGCTGGAGTCCACCGACCTGTCCGTCGACCAGGTCGCCCGGGACGCCGGCTTCGGCACCGCCCAGTCGATGCGGCAGCACCTACAGGCGGCGCTCGGCGTCACACCCACCAGCTATCGGCGCACCTTCCGCGCAGGCGCAGGCGCCGGAGCCCTCAGAACGTGAGCACCGCCCGAGCCACCTTCCCCGCCTCCGCGTCCGCCGCCGCCCTGTCGAACTCCTCGACCGGATACGTCTGCGTCACCAGCTCGTCCAGCAGCAGCCGCCCGCCCCGATACAACTCGGCGTACAGCGCGATGTCCCGCTGCGGCCTCGACGACCCGTACCGGCATCCCAGGATCGACTTGTCCAGGTACATGGAGGACACGACGAAGGAGGCCTCGGCGCCGGCCGGCGGAACCCCCAGCAGAATCGCCTGCCCATGCCGGTCGAGCAGATCGACGGCCGCCCGGATCAACTCCACGCGCCCCACGCACTCGAAGGCATGGTCCGCCCCCGCGGGCAGCAGCTCGCGCACCGCCTCCACCGACGTCAGGAAGTCGGTCGCCCCGAACTGCCGTGCCACCGCCTCCTTCGCCGGATTCGCGTCCACGGCGACGATCCGCAGCGCACCCGCGATCCGGGCGCCCTGAATGACGTTGAGACCGATACCACCGGCACCGATCACGACCACACTGTCCCCGCGGTCCACCTTCGCCCGGTTGAGCACGGCGCCCACCCCGGTCAGCACCCCGCACCCGATGAGCGCGGCCAACGGCAGGGGAATGTCCTTCGGCACCCGAACCGCCTGCACGGCCTTCACCACGGTCAGCTCCGCGAACGCCGAATTGGACGCGAACTGGAAGACGGGCCGCCCACTTCGGGTGAACGGCTGCCCAGGCCGCCCTATGGCCTGCCGGCACATGGTCGGCCGCCCCCGGTCGCACTCGGCGCACGTACCGCAGTTGGCGAGCGTGGACAGGGCCACATGATCCCCTGGCACCACATGGGTGACCCCCACACCCACCGCTTCGACCACGCCCGCCCCCTCATGGCCCAGCACCACAGGAACCGGAAAAGGTATGGTCCCGTCCACCACGGACAGATCGCTGTGGCACAACCCGGCCGCCTGGATCGCGACCAGCACCTCACCCGGCCCCGGATCCCGCACCTGAAGGTCGTACGCGACCTCGACCCGCTTCCCGTCGAACACCACGCCGCGCATCACACAGCCCCCTTGGGTTCTCTTGGCAGCCCGAGCACCCGCTCGGCGATGATCGTGCGCTGAACCTGGTCCGACCCGCCGTAGATGGTGTCGGCCCGGGAGAACAGGAACAGGTGCTGCGCCTCGTCGAGTTCGTACGGCGCCGAGGGCGACCACTCCACAGGCCCGGCCCCCGCGGCCGCTCCCCGCACCTGCATCGCCAGCTCCCCGAGCCGCTGATGCCAGCCGCCCCAGAGCAACTTGGCCACACTGGGCGCCCCCGCGTCCCCGGCCCTCCCGAGCGTGCGCAACGCGTTCCACCGCATCACCCGTAGCTCGGCCCACTGCCGCACCAGCCGCTCCCGCACAACGGGATCCCCGACCGCACCCGACTCGACGGCCGCCCGCACCACCCGCCCCAACTCGGCTGCGAACCCGACCTGCTGGGCGAGCGTCGAAACCCCCCGCTCGAACCCGAGCAGACTCATCGCAACGCGCCAGCCACCGCCCTCTCCCCCCACCACGTGCTCCACACGCGCGCGTGCCCCGTCGAAGAACACTTCATTGAAGTCACTGGTCCCCGTCATCTGCCGAATGGGCCGCACCTCAATACGCCCCGGCTGATCCATCGGCACGAGAAGGAACGTCAGCCCGCGATGACGGCTCGACTCCGGATCCGTACGGGCAAGCACAAAACACCAGTCGGCCTCATGCGCCAGCGACGTCCAGATCTTCTGCCCGGTAATGCGATACGTGCCGTCCGAACCAAGCTCGGCTCTCGTCCGCACCCCCGCGAGATCCGACCCCGCCCCGGGTTCGCTGTACCCCTGACACCAGAGCTCGTCCCCAGCCGCGATCGCCGGCAGAAACCGCCCCTTCTGCTCCTGAGTGCCGTGCGCGATGAGGGTGGGCGCCAGAAGCTTCTCGCCGATGTGCCCCGAGCGAGCAGGCGCGCCCGACCGGGCGTATTCCTCGGCCCAAGCGACCTGCTGAGTGAGGGTGGCGGTCCGATTGCCGTAGCCCGCCTCGGCCCACCCGAGTCCTATCCACCCTGCTTTGCCCAGGCTGCGTTCCCAACTACGGCGATCTTGAACGTCCTTCGCATGCTCACTGAGCCACGCGCGCGCCTCCACACGAAACGCCTCGTCCTCCGCCGCAAACCCGAAGTCCATAGAGGTCTCCTCACCATCTCCGGCCATGGGCAACGCCCCTTCTTTCAGGGGCGCGGGGAACTGCGCGACCAGCCACAAACAACCCGCACCCGCCAACCCAGCCCCCGCCCCCGAGCTCTTAGGCGTTGGGCCGCGAACCCTCAGCGGCGGCCCGCCTCATCGCCTCCACCCGCTCCAGCATCGGCATCGGGTCCACCCCGACCGAACCCGGCAGCACTTCCGCAATCCGCTCCGGCGTCCAGGAACCGTCGGCATAGGCAGAGCGCAGCTCCCGCGGCTGAGCCCACACCGCGATCTTCGCCCCCGCGACCGTGTACACCTGCCCCGTAACCCCGTGCTCCCGAGCAGGATCCGACAACAGGTAGACCACCAACGCGGCAACGTCCTCCGGCTCCCCCATCTCCGCCAACTCCGTGGGAACCCCGGCCGACATCCGCGTACGAGCCACCGGCGCCACCGCATTGGCAGTCACCCCATACCGGTGCAAGCCCAGCGCAGCGCTCCGCACCAGCGAGATGACCCCACCCTTCGCCGCGCTGTAGTTCGCCTGCGAAACCGACCCCTGATGATTCCCACTGGTGAATCCGATCAGGGTCCCCGCCCCCTGCTTCCGCATCACCGCCGACGCGGCCCGGAACACCGTGAACGTCCCCTTCAGATGCGTGGCGACGACCGGGTCCCACTCCTCCTCGGTCATGTTGAACAGCATCCGCTCCCGCAGAATCCCGGCGACGCACACAACCCCGTCGATACGGCCGTACGCCGACACCGCCGCATCCACGACCCGCTGTCCACCCGCCATCGTGGACACGTCGTCGGCCACGGCGACCGCTTCCCCGCCCGCCGCCTCGATCTCCTTGACCACGCCTTCGGCGACCTCACTCGTGGGCGAGACCCCGTCCACGGACACCCCGTAGTCGTTGACGACCACCCGCGCCCCCTCGGCCGCGGCCGCCAAGGCCACCGCCCGCCCGATGCCTCGCCCGGCGCCCGTGACGGCGACGACCTTGCCTGCCAAGAAGTTCCCCATGCCCCGGCCCCTTCCCGCAGTTTCTGACGGTCCGTTAGATTCGACTTGATTCTACGACCCGTCAGATACGCGGAGACAAGCCCCGGGGAGGACTCATGTCACTGCCGGACGCGTTCCACGAGATCGCCAAGCGCGTGAACAACTGGGGCCGTTGGGGGGCGGACGACGAGATCGGCACCCTCAACCTGATCACCGACGAGGTGGTCCGCGAGGCGGCCGCCTGCGTCCGCACCGGCCGTCGCATCCCCCTCGCCCTCCCCCTGCAACAGGACGGCATACAGACCGGCATGATCCCCGGCCGCGTCAACCCGCTGCACGCCATGGTGCAGATCAACCAGGAGATCTTCGGCCCGGGGACCGTCGCCTGCAGCGACGACGCCGTGACCATGGGGCTGCAGGCCGCGACCCACTGGGACGCGCTCACTCATGTCTCGCACTCGGGCCGGCTCTACAACGGCCGTCCCGCCGGCACCATCACCCCGCACGGCGGCGCCGAGTTCAGCGGCATCGACAAGGCGCGGCACATCGTCTCGCGGGGCGTGCTGCTGGACGTGGCACGCGCGCGTGGCGTCACCCGGCTGGACGGCGGACACGCGGTCACACCGGAGGACCTGGAGGCGGCCGAGGAACTCGCGGGCACACGCGTGCGTGCCGGCGACATCGTGCTCGTACGGACGGGGCAGATCCAGGTCTGCCTCGCCGGCGACAAGCACGGGTACGGCTATCCCTCGCCCGGTCTGTCGATCCGTACGCCGGAGTGGTTCCACGCGCGCGATGTGGCGGCCGTGGCGAACGACACCCTCACATTTGAGATCTTTCCGCCCGAGGTCGAGGATCTATGGCTGCCCGTGCACGCGCTCGACCTGGTGGAAATGGGGATGCTCCAGGGCCAGAACTGGAATCTCGAAGAGTTGTCCACAGCCTGTGGAGAAGTGGGCCGCTATACGTTCCTGCTGTCGGCGATGCCCGAGCCCTTCGTCGGCGGTACGGGAACTCCCGTGGCGCCCGTGGCCGTGCTCTGACGAGGTCGGGTGGCGGCGCGGCAGTGATCGCCCCGAGCACGGCACCGCGCGCCGCCATCCGACTCCGGCGTACCCGCCCCGGCTCTCCGGGCCCTGAAGAACCGACGCCGAATCACGACCCACACTCGGCGAGGGCTTCCGTCACCGAAACCCTCGTCGTCCCCTCGCGGCGAATCGCTGAACACAAGCGTGATCAACCGGACACCCGGCGTCAACACCCACTCGGGGATTTGTTACTTACACCCTATTTGTAGAAGGCGCGCACGGAAGCATGCACGGGCGCACCGAGCCCCCACGACACTGGGGCGACAGCGCTTTCTGCAACCGTGCACCGAACCCGGCGAAGTTGGCGCACCGTGCGCCCGTCACACCGCTTCGTACGCGAGCCCCTCGTACGCCGACGCCCCGCTCCCAAAGGCGGATGCGGGCCCCCGCGCCTCCGCTTCGCGGTCCAGTTCGCACCAGATCCGCTTGCCGGCACCCTCGCAGCTCCAGCCCCACCGGTCCGCGAGGCCGTCGACGAGCGCGAGGCCCCGGCCACCGGTCGCGTCACCGTCGACGCACCGGGGCACGGGCGCGCGGTCGCTGCGGTCGGCGACCTCCAGCCGTACGGTGGTGGACTCCTCGGCCGCGCCCGGCAGGGACAGTCGCAGCACGGCCGGGCAACCGGTGTGCACCACGGCGTTGGTGACCAGTTCGGAGACGAGCAGGATCAGCGTCTCGGCGAGCGGTTCGTCGGCCTCTATCCCGGACCCGGCAAGCCGCGAGCGGGCCCACCGCCGGGCTCGCCCCACCTCAGCGGGGTCGGGCCGGATCTCCAGCTGCACTTGAAGCACCTGCACCGCTCACACCATCCGAACCGGCGGACACTTAGCCCCGCGCCTCACGAGGGCCACGATCCTAGCCATTCTTTTCATGGCCAGAACAATGGCCAAAGCCAGGGTCACGGAACGTGAATCCCTTAGCTGACAGCATGGTTGACGTACAGTCACCCCAACAAGCGCTTCGGGCATATTCCAGCGCGAAGGAGTACCCCTGCGGCATACTGTGCGACGCTTGTTGCGGGGAGTCGAACAGGCGGGGGCCGAGAGCCCTCCCGCCCTGCGAACACTGGCGCGCACCGCCGGATCCGGCGCCGCCTCAAGGGCAACTCCGGCATGGCTCGTGCTCGGAACCACTCGCATCTCACACAAGGTACCGGAGCGGGCAGTCGACTCCAGGCCGTGACGAGTCACGCGTAGGACACAACCCGATATCAACGCTCCGTAATTCCGGTATGCCACAATCCGCGACATCCGCGCGAGCGCCGTCGGCGACGCCGCAGACCAGGCGGCGTTAGATCGGCTGTGCGAGAAGTTCGGCGGCCAGACTCTCCTCACTCTCCGTAGCGTCTCCCGCACGATGAGTCCGCAGCCATGCGCGCTTCAGATGCAGATGGACCTCGAACTCCCAGGTGAATCCCATGCCGCCGTGCACCTGAAGACAGTCGCGGGCACCCCGCACGGCGGCTTCGTCGGCGAGCAGCCGGGCGGTGTCGATGTCCGCCGGGTCGGTGGTGACGGCCGCGGCGTAGACGGCGGCACGGGCCGTCTCCGTCCGCACCAGCATCTCCGCGCACAGATGTTTCACCGCCTGGAAGCCTCCGATCGGCTGCCCGAACTGCTCGCGCGTCCGGGCGTGTTGCACGGCCAGCTCGCACGCGCGCGTGGCGCTGCCGAGTTGCTCGGCGGCGGTGAGGAGTACAGCGACAGGGTGCACGTCACGGGCCACGGGAGCCTGGTGCAGGGGCGTCAGGGGATCCACCGACCGCAGCGGTACGGCCCCGGCCGCGTCCCCCCGTACGACGTCCGCCTCCGCGAGCCACTCCACCAGCCCGCATGCGCCGACGTCCGCCACGACCGCCTCTCCGGTGGCCGCGCCCGGCACCTGCCCCGCCGCGAGATGCGTGGCCACCAAGGGTCCGGGCAGCAGCGTCCGCCCCGCCTCCTCGAAGGCCAACACCGCCTCGGGCAGCCCGAGTCCGACCCCGCCCCGCGCCTCCGGGAGCCGTAGCGCGAAGAACCCGGCCGCGCCGAGCTCCCGCCACAGCGCCCGGTCCAGGCGGCCGGGCTCGTCGACGGCGGTTCGTAGCGCCGCCGGGCCGAAGCGCCGCGCCAGCAGCCCGCGCGCACCGTCCCGCAACGCCCGCTGGTCCTCGGTCAGTTGGAAACGCATCCGTCACCGCCCCTTCGGCAGCCCGAGGATCCGCTCGGCCACGATGTTCCGCTGGATCTGCGAGGTGCCGGCCGCGATGGTGTACGACAGCGAGGACAGCCGGTCGAGCACCCACGGCCGGTCCAGGTCCAGCGCCTGTGGCCCCAGTACGTCGGCGGCTGCGTCGTAGAGCTCCTGGCGGGCGTGCGAATACCTCAGTTTGAAAACCGAACCCCCGACCCCGGGCACACCACCGGTACGTTCCGCCTCGCTCACGTTCCACTGCGTCAGCCGCCACAGCGCCCGGAACTCGGCGTTCAGCCGCCCGAGCCTTCGCCGCAGTACCGGATCGTCCCAGCGCCCGTTCTTGCGGGCCTCACCGGCGAGTTCGCGCAGCACGCGACGGCACGCGACGACCTCGCCCACGAAGGCCGTACCGCGCTCGAAGGAGAGCGTCACCATCGTCACGCGCCAGCCGTCGTTCTCGTCCCCGACCCGGTTGGCGACCGGCACCCGCACCTCGTCGAGGAACACCTCGGCGAACTCGGCCGACCCGGCCAGGGTCCTCAGCGGCCGTACGGTGATGCCCGGCGCGTCCATGGGCATGGCCAGCCAGCTGATCCCACGGTGCTTGGGGGCCTGCGGGTCGGTGCGCACCAACAGCTCGCACCAGTCGGCCACTTCGGCGTGGGAGGTCCAGATCTTGGACCCGCTCACCACATAGTCGTCACCGTCCCTACGCGCGCGCGTGCGCAGCGCCGCGAGATCGGACCCGGCGTCCGGTTCACTGAAGCCCTGGCACCAGACCTCCTCCCCGCGCAGGATCGGCGGCAGCCAGCGCGCCCGCTGCTCAGGCGTTCCCTCGGCGGCGATGGTCGGCCCCGCGTGGAGCAGCCCGACGAACCCCGCACCCACATAGGGCGCGCCCGCCTTCTCGGTCTCCTCCAGGAAGATTAGCCGTACGGTCGGGGAGGCGCCCCAGTGGACATCGGCGTACCCGGCGTCGTACAGCCTGCGCTGCCAGCCGAGATCGTAGGCGCGGCGTCCCGGCCAGTCGTCGGGGGACGGCTTCGGCGGGAGCGTCGGAAGGACCTCGCCGAGCCACTCCCGCAACCGCGCCCGGAACTCCTCCTCTTCGGGTGTGTCCGTGAGGTTCATCCACCACCTGCCTGACGGTCCGTCAGATTCATCCGCAGGCTAGCCCCGCACCCCTGGACCGACAAGGCGCCGAGCCCTACGCTCTCGGCACGATCTGACACACCGTCAGCAAAGGGGGTTGTCGTGAACGACACCGCACACGCCCTGAGTTCCTCGCGCACACTCTGGGAACTGGTCGCACGCCGTGCCGAACTGACCCCCGACCGCCCCGTCCTCCTCCAGGACGACCGCTCACTGTCCTTCGGCGCTCTACGCGCGCGTGCCGAGCGCGTGGCGGCCGGCTTGTACGACATGGGCGTACGCCCCGGCACGGTCGTCGCCTGGCAGCTGCCCACCCGCATCGAGACAGCCCTGCTCTCCTGCGCGCTGGCCCGCCTGGGCGCCGTACAGTCGCCGGTCATCCCGTTCTACCGGGACCGCGAAGTCGGCTTCGCGCTGCGGGAGTCGAAGGCGGAGTTCTTCGCGGTACCGGGCGAGTGGCGGGGCTTCGACCACACGCAGATGGCACGGCGACTGGGCGCGAAGGGCATCTTCGAGGGGTACGACAGCCTGCCCGACGGCGATCCGTCGGCACTGCCCCCGCCGCCCACCGAGGGCACCTCGGTGCGCTGGATCTACTGGACCTCGGGGACGACGTCCGACCCCAAGGGCGTACTGCACACCGACCGCTCACTGATCGCGGGCGGCTCCTGCCTTGCGCACGCGCTGCGCCCGACCTCCGACGACGTCGGCTCGATCGCCTTCCCGTACGCGCACATAGGCGGCCCGGACTACATGGTGATGCTGCTGTTGTACGGCTTCCCGGCAGTGATGTTCGAGCAGTTCGCGCTGCCGGACGCGCTGGCGGCGTACCGCGGGCACGGCGTCACGATCGCCGGCGGGTCGACGGCCTTCTACTCGATGCTCCTGGCCGAGCAGCGCAAGGAGCCGGGCGGCGGGAAGGTCGTCCCCTCGCTACGGCTGCTGGCGGGCGGCGGGGCGCCGAAGCCGCCGGAGCTGTATCACGCCGTGGTCCGCGAGATGGGCGTGCAGCTCACACACGGGTACGGCATGACCGAGGTGCCGATGATCACGATGGGGGCGCCGGACGACACAGCGGAGAACCTGGCGACGACGGAGGGGCGGCCACCGGCCGAGATGGAGATACGGATCGTGGAGGGGGAAGTGCGGCTGCGCGGGGAGGCGGTGTGCCGGGGCTATCTGGATCCGGCGCAGACGGCGGCGGCCTTCGACGAGGAGGGGTTCCTGCGCACCGGTGACCTGGGCCATCTGACGGACAGCGGGCATCTGGTGCTGACCGGCCGCCTGAAGGACGTGATCATCCGCAAGGGCGAGAACGTCTCGGCGAAGGAGATCGAGGACCTGCTGCACCGGCATCCGGCGGTCGGGGACGTGGCGGTGATCGGGCTGCCGGACGCGGAGCGCGGGGAACGGGTCTGCGCGGTCGTGGAACAGCCGGCCGGTGCGGAGAAGCTGACGCTGGAGGGGCTGACGTCGTACCTGCGCGGGGAAGGGCTGTCGACGCACAAGCTGCCGGAGCAGCTGGAGGTGGTGGACGCCCTTCCGCGCAACGAGACCCTGCGGAAGGTACTCAAGTACAAGCTCAGGGAGCGCTTCTCGGGGGCGTAGGGGTCGGGGGCGTAGGGGTCGGGCCCACATGGGTCCGGCCGACATGGGTCACGGCCACATGGGTCCGGCCGACGTGAGTCACGCCCACATGGGGTCAGTCCACATGGGGTCGGCTCACGTGGCGTTGGTCCACACAGGCCCGGCCGACAGGGGGTCGGCCACATGGGTCCAACTCACGTGGCGTTGGTCCACATAGGCCGGCTCACGTAGGCCCGGCCCACATGGGCCCGACCCACATGGCTCAGGATCGCTCGGATCACTCGGGCACGGTGAAGTAGCGGGCGAACGCCGTCACGATCTCGCCCTCGGCCACCTTGCCGTCGCTGTCCGCGTCGAGCGTGGCGGCGGCTGCGCGGGCGATGTCCTGCTGCACGCCGAGGCAGACGAGCACGCGCGCGGTGTCGGCGACGGTGGCGGATCCGTCGCCATCCGGGTCGGCCACGGCGAGGGCTGCGTGCAGGAAGGGGCGGGCGATCTCGGCGAACCGGTCGGGGTTGTCGCGCAGCCGCTTGACCGCGCCGTTCACGAACTCCTCGCGGGTGATGCGCTGGTCGCCGTCCCGGTCCGCGATCCCCGCCATGCCCTGCCAGAACGCCTCGGCGCCGATGTACAGGGCCTGGCCCTTGTCGGACCTGGCGGCGGTGCCGAACTCCGCGAGCAGCGCCTTGGCCGCCGCGCTGAAGTCCTCCCGGTCGATGTAACCGTTGCCGTCCTGGTCGAAGGTGGCGAACCGGGCGGCGATCCTGCGCTCGTACTCGCTGCTGACCATGTCTTATCGGGCCGCCTTACGTCACGTGGGGTGCATCTCGCACGGAGCGTACGACGCCGGGGGGCGTCCGGGCGCGGGAAAGGGGCGGTTGTGCCAAGACCGGGGGAATTTTGGGACAACGGTGTGGCACTTCGAGTGCGGTGTCACCGCGAGCCGGGTCGGGTCGCATCCGCTCCGGTCAGGTCCGCTCCGGTCAGGTCCGCTCCGGTCGGGTCGGGTCAGGTCAGGTCAGGTCAGGCCGACAGTGGCCGGGCGTCGTCCGCGACCGCCGCCGCGACGTCCGGGTAGACCTCGAAGAGCCGACGTACGCCCAGCGCGCCCAGCACCCGGTTGACGTGCGACCCGTCCGCCGCGCCCTGCGCCGGGAGTATCAGCCGCAGGCTGCCCTGGCAGGAGCGGATGAGGCGGCGGGCGGCGATGAGGACGCCGACACCGCTGGAGTCGCAGAACATGACCTCGGAGAGGTCGAGGACGAGGCTGTGGCGCCCCTCGGCCACCACGTCATGGATGTGCTGGCGCATCACCGGCGAGGTCACCAGATCCAGCTCGCCGGACACCTGGAGCACAGCCCAGTCGCCTCGCTCGCCACCGGTCACTTTCAACGTCACCACCACGCCCCTCGCCGGCCGAAACGGAAGCGACTCCTACGCTTCCTTGCAGCGCGGCTGCCCAGCGGCTGTTCCCTGAAACACCCTCCCGAAAACGGTCACCGATCAGAAGAGGCTTGTTTCAATCGCATTCGATCCTGTTCGATCGGTTCCGATCGCCCGACGGCCGGGTAACCGAGCGACTGCAGGGCCGACAAGACAGGACGACAAGACAGGCTGCAAGACAGGACAGGCAGATCAAGGTCCACTACCACCCACTGCTCGTCGAGGGGCGCACAATGCGACAAAGGGGCGTGCGCTGTCAGACGTGCCGACTACATTCGGGGAGAAGGTGGACGCACGCTGGACGCGGACGGACCGGTGAGGGGGGCCGCATGGCGAAGAAGGACGCACCGCCCCGCTGGGACCGCAAGATGCAGCAGCGGCTCGCCCGCGGCGAGGCGGCCGCCCTCGGCGAGCTCTACGACCGGTTCGCCTCGCTCGTGCACGGCCTCGCCCACACCGTGCTGGGCGACGAGCGCGCCGCCGACCGCATCACCCGTGATGTCTTCGCGCATGTCTGGGAGCACCCGGACACCTACGACCCCAGGCAGGGCCCACTGCGTTCGTGGGTCGCCACGCTGACCCACCGTCTCGCCGTGCAGCGGCTGCGCGACACCGAGACCGCCGCCCTCGTCCGGGCCGGTCAGGGCTCCACCGAGGAGCTGGAGCGCAAGGTGCGCCACGCCTCGGTCGCCGCCCGCGCCGACTACATCGTCCAGTCCATGCCCGTGCCGCTGCGCGCCGCCCTGGAGTTGGCCTACTTCCAGCGCCGCGACTACCGCCAAACCGCCACCGACCTCGGCGTCACCGAGGACGAGGCCCGCCGCCGACTGCGCCTGGGCCTGCAACTGCTGTCCACGGCCCACGACGCGGGAGCCGCCCCGGGGGCGCCGCCGGGATACGGGGGTGCGGTGTGAACGAGGCGGAGCGGTTCCCCGACAAGGACCATGACCAGAACAAGCACGACCAGCACGAGCGCGACCAGCACGAACACGACCGGCCCAAGCACGCCCAGGACAAGGAGAAGAACGGCTCCGGAGAAACCCGCGGAGCCGACGGTATGAGCAGCGGCAACGGCGACGACCAGCACCCCACCCCCGAGCCGAGCCCGGACCAGCCGCCCCGCATACCGCTCCCCCGCGCCTCCGTCGAGGACACCGGACGCCCCCTGCCCGCCCTGGAGGACCTCGGCGACCTGGCACCACGCCCGGCCCCGCTCGTCCTCGAACACCGTGTCCTGAAGTCGCTCCTCGGAGCCTGGGCACTGGCCGCCTGCGCTCCGGAGGAGACGGCGGCCGTCGAGGAGCACCTCGGCGACTGCGGCTCCTGCGCGGACGAGGCGCGGCGGCTGCGCGAGGCCGTGGGCCTGCTGCACCCGGCCGAGACCCTCGACCTGGACCCCGCCCTGCGCGCCCGCGTCCTGGAGGGCTGCCTGGAGCGACGCCCGCCGCGCATCCCGGTACCCGAGTGGGCGACGCCGTACGACGCCGAGGCGGCCCGTCTCGACGCTCTGCTGCAGGACTTCGGGGACGCCGAGTGGCACGCGCCCGTGCGGCTGCGGTGGTTCCGCGGGGACGAGCCGACGAGCCGTCGTACGACCGTCGCCGGGGTCATCGCGCATCTGCTGACGGTCGACGGGCTGGTGGCGATCGCGCTCGGCCTGGAGGACCCCATGGGCGAGGTGGCCGCGGACCGGCCGACCCCGTCCGCGCGCACGGAGGCGTACTGGCGCGCCTCGCACTTCCCGCCGACGCGCGCCGTACGGGCCCCTTGGCGGGAGCAGACCCACGACCTGGTCCGCACGGTGTCCTTCACCGGCGGCGGCACGGGCGAACTGTCCGTCCCCTACGGCGACTTCGAGCTGCCGCTGCGCGACGCGATGCTGGACCGCGCCTTCGAGTGCTGGGTGCACGCCGAGGACATCGCCGAGGCGGTGGACTACCCGTACGAGGCGCCGTCCGGCCGGGATCTGCACCACATGGTCGACCTGGCGGCCCGCATGCTCCCCACGGTCCTGGCGGCCCGCCGCCGCGCGGGCTTGGCGGCGGCGCCGCCTCCCGGCCCGCACCGCCGTCTCGTACCCGCCGGCGCGCCGGGCCGCAGCCTGCGCCTGGAGATCGAGGGCTCGGGTGGTGGGGAGTGGCTGATTCCCCTGGACTCCCCGGCGGCGGTGGGCTCCGCCGAGCATGAGGTGGCCCATGTCGCGCTGGACGGCGCGGAGTTCTGCCGCTTGGCGGCGGGGCACGTGTCTCCTGCGGAAGCGGCGGCCGGGCAGGTGGGGGATCGGGAGGCGATCAGGGACGTGCTGTTCGCGGCGGCGAGCTTGAGCCGGATGTAGGGGTGGGTCGAGGGTTCGCGGGCGGCTGCGGGTGTGTGGGGGCCGTTCGCGCAGTTCCCCGCGCCCCTTGAGTACGTGCAGTGGACGCGCCTCCAGGGGCTCGGGGAACTGCGCGAGCAACCACAAACAACCCGCAGCCGCCCTGAAACAGGCGAATCCGAGCTGTTAGGCGAAAACGACCGTCCGCCGCCCGTTCAGCAAAATTCGCCGCTCGGCATGCCACTTGACCGCCCGAGCCAGCGCCTGGCACTCCACGTCCCGCCCGATCGCGACCAGCTGGTCCGGCGTGACGTCATGCCCGACCCGCTCGACCTCCTGCTCGATGATCGGCCCTTCATCGAGGTCGGCGGTCACGTAGTGCGCGGTCGCCCCGATCAGCTTCACACCCCGCGCATGCGCCTGGTGATACGGCTTCGCGCCCTTGAAGCTCGGCAGGAACGAGTGGTGGATGTTGATGATCCGCCCGCTGAGCTGCTTGCACAGATCGTCGGAGAGCACCTGCATGTACCGGGCGAGCACGACCAGCTCGACGCCCTGCTCCCGCACGATCTCCAGCAGCCGCGCCTCCGCCTCGGACTTGTTGTCCCTCGTCACCGGAATGTGGTGGAAGGGGATGTCGTAGGACCCCACGAGCTCGGCGAAGTCGGTGTGGTTGGACACCACGGCGGCGATCTCCACCGGCAGCGCCCCGATGCGGGCCCGGAACAGCAGGTCGTTCAGGCAGTGCCCGAACTTGCTGACCATCAGCACGACCCGCATCTTGTCCTCGGCCCGATGGATCTGCCAGTCCATCTGGAAGGAGTCCCCGATGGCCGCGAAGCTCGCTCGCAGCTTGTCCACCGTCACCGGCGCCTCCGCCGAGAAGTGGACGCGCATGAAGAACAGTCCCGTGTCGCGGTCGCCGAACTGCTGGCTGTCCTCGATGTTGCAACCGGTCATGAAGAGGTAGCTCGACACGGCGTGCACGATGCCCTGCTTGTCGGGGCAGGACAGGGTGAGGACGTACTGGTCGGAGGGGACCGCGGCTCGGTCGGACTGCTCGTTCATGCAGCACAGGGTCCCATATCCCAGACCCTCACCGGAGCGCCGTCCCGCTACGCGGACCGCGTCATGATCCGCAGCACCTCGAGCGTGCGCGGCGGAGCGTCCGGGTCCTCGCCGTCGGCCATGGCCATCCGGACGTGCGCGTCCCGCGCCGCCCGTATCGCCTCCGGCCAGCCCTGGTTCTCGACGTACGCGGAGACCGGGGCGTCCGGGCCGACCTGGTGCATGATCCGCAGCACGCGCAGCACGGCGGTGTCGACGAGCGCCGCCTCCTGCGAGTCCCTGAAGATCGTGCCGACGTATTTCTCGGCGGACCAGTTGTCCAGCCAGGTGTCCTCGACCAGGCGGTACACAGCGTCGGTCACGTCGCCGTATCCGTCGGCGCCGGCCAGCCAGACGTCCCGCTGGAACACCGGGTCGGAGAGCATGTGCAGCGCGGAGCGCACATTGCTGCGCCAGCGCCACCACGGCATGTCGTTCAGTGGCATGCCGCCCATGGTGGATGAGCGACGGCCGCGACGGGAAGAGTTCTCCGAACCTTGCACGGTCATCGATCGTACGTTCCCCGTCACACTCGCCCCACCGGCCCCCGTAATTCACCTTCCCGTCACCATGTGATAACCAAAGGTCACGCCGGGGTTAGTGGTGTGGCGGAATCGTGCGTATCCATGACTGGCAGGCGACGCACCCGCAGCACCGTCCTCCGCACGATCACCGACCGGCCCGTCCGAGCCGCCGCACGTACCGCGGCGGCACTGGTGGCGTGTGCGTCGTTCGCCGTCGGTTGCGGGGTCATCCCCGGTACCACGGGGGGTTCCGGGGATGACACGATCACTGTGATGACCTGGGCGCCGCAGAACACCAAGGCGACCAACAAGCCCGGCATGCCGGCCTTCGCCCAGGCGTACGCGCGCTGGGTCAACGCCCACGGCGGCCTCGGCGGCCGCGAGCTGAAGGTCCTCACCTGCAACGACCGCAACGACAGCGTGGCCGCGGCGAAGTGCGCCGACCGCGCGATCGAGGAGAACGTCGTCGCGGTCATCGGCTCCTACAGCCAGTACGGCGACACCTTCCTGCCCTCGCTGGAGGGCGCCGGCATCCCGTACATCGGCGGCTACGGCATCACCAACGCCGAGTTCACCAGCCCGCTCTCCTACCCCGTCAACGGCGGCCAGCCCACCCTCCTGGCGGGCCTCGGCAAGGAACTGGCCCGCTCCTGCGGCCCCGTCGCGCTGGTGCGCCCCGACAGCATCGCGGGCGACGAGCTGCCGCCCCTGCTCAACTCGGGCCTCAAGGCGGGCGGGCACTCGCCCTCGGCCGACCAGCTTGCCGAGGAGGACGCCACCGAGTACGGCAGCCAGTCGGCGCGGGCGCTCAACTACTCCACCGACGACCCGACGAAGACGGGCTGTGTGGTGCCCGCCCTCGGCGACCGCACCACCACCTTCATGGACTCCTTCCGGCGCTCCCGCGAGGACTACCCCGACGTGCGCACCGCCGCCGTACTCGGCAGCGTCGACCAGACCGTGATCAATGCGGGCGGCGGGGCGTCGGGGCCGTACGAGGGGTCGTACATCACCGGCTGGTACCCGGTCGCGAGCGATCCGCGCTGGGACGCGATGAAGAAGGTGATCAGCGAGCAGGCCTTCGGCGACAACCGCATCGACCCCGCGGACGCCGGTGTGCAGACCACATGGATCGCGTACACGGTGTTCAAGAGGGCCGTCGAGTCGCTGGGCGGCGGCGAGGTGACCGCCACTTCCGTGCGGGAGGCTCTGAACGGGGGCCTGAAGGTCTCCACGGGCGGCCTCACACCGACCCTCCGGTGGAAGTTCCAGGACGTCCTGGCCGCCGTCGGCTTCCCCCGTCTCGTCAACCGCGAGGTGACCCTTCAGGTCGTCCGGGACGGGCGGCTGGTGGCGGCCCGCAAGGGCTTCATCGACGTGACGAAGACGCTGCAGAACGCCGAAGTGAACTGACCGCCCGGCCCGTACCGAAGCCGCCGTACTACAGCTGGGTCGGCTGGCGCTCCGTCAGCCCGTACTTCTTGGCGATGGTGTTCCACAGCTGCGCGGCCGTCTTCTTCTGCGCGCTGGCGGTGCCGCTGGCCTGGTTGCCGGCCTGGGTCTGGCCGGTGGAGCGGGCCTGGCCCTTCCTGCACAGCTTCTTGTTTGCGGCGACCTGGTCGGCCCACGCCGCGTAGTGGTTGTCGGCGGACGCCGACGCCTGCCACGCCTTGGTCAGCGCGGTGGTCAGCGCGGTGTGGTTCGGGAGCTGGTCGACGGTGAGCTTGGACAGGTCGGTGACCAGTTGGTTGCGCTGCTTGGCCGCGCCGCGCAGGTCCGTGGCGGCCTGGGCGAGGTTGCCGCAGGACTTCACGGCGGCCACCGCCTTGATCACGGCGGTACGGCTGTCGCCGCTGTCGGCCAGCAGCTTGTCCAGGGCGATCGCCTGCTGCTCGGCGGGGTCGGCCGACGGGGAGGGGGAGCCCTCGGTCGCCGGGGCCGTGGCGGAGACGGGCTGGTTCTTGTCGTTCTTCTGATCGTCCCCGCTCCCGCCGGCGAGCAGCGCGCCCGCGCCGATGCCGAGGACCGCGATACCGATGCCGACGGCTGCTATGAGCGGCACCCGAGAGCGCGTACGACCGCCCCGGCCGCCGTCGTCACCGCTCGGGCCGTAGGGGTCGTGCGGGCCGGACGGGCCGGGCGGGAAGTACGCCGCCCCGTGTCCGCCCTGCGGCTGCGGTTGCGGCTGCTGGAAGCGCGGCAGCTGCTGGGTGGCCGCGGCCGGGGGCTCTGCGCCCGGCTCACTGCGGAAGAGGCTGTCGAAGTCGGAGAGCGGCTGCCGCTCCGCCCCTGCGTGCGGCGCCCCGCCGGTCTGGCCGGGCACGGGCGGGATGTACTGCGTGGCCTGGGCGTCGGGCCCCGAAGCGGACGGCATCGGTCCGGCACCGCCCTGAGGGCCGACGCCGCCTCCCTGCCGCGCGCGCCCCAGGATCTGCGTGCTCTCACCGGACACCTCGGGCGGCAACGCCCCCGGCCCCACGGGCGGGATGTACTGCGTCGCCCCCTCGTCGGCGGCGGACGCGGGAGGTGCGGGGGATGCGGCGACGGGCGGTATGTAGCGGGTGGCCTGGTCGTCCGCGCCCGCGGGGGCACCGACGACCGGCGGTATGTACTGAGTGGCGCCCTCGTCGGCCGGGGGCAACGGGGCCCCGAAGCCACCGGCACCGGCGTGCGGAAGGGGCGCGCCGGGGGCGTTGTGCGCGGCCGGCGGCAAAGGCGCGCCGGAGCCCGGAGCGCCGTACGTCACCCCACCGGCAGGCGGCAGCGCCCCACCCGGGCCGTGCTGACCCGCGGGCGGCAGCGGCGCACCCCCGCCGGCAGCCCCGTACGCCTGCCCGCCCGCAGGCGGCAGCGGTGTCGACGACGGACCGGCCTGCCCGTACGGCGGCTGCGGCGCGGGCATCGGTGAGCCGGCCGGGGCGCCATGGCCGTACGACGGTGTGCCCGGCGCACCCTGCGCGCCCCCGCCGTACGACACGCCCTCCTGCGGCAGCGGCTGGGACGGCGCGCCCGCGGCGGCGTCCGGCGCCGCGCCCCACTGGGCCGGCGGCGGCGACTGGTACGGCGACGGCGACGGCGCCTGGTAGGGCTGTTCCTGGCCGCCCCAGGACTGGCCGGGCGGCGTTCCCCAGGCCTGGCCCGGCGCGGCCGGCGGCGGGGTCGGGTGCTGGTTCTGGTCGGGTCCCCAGGGGGTGCCCCAGGACTGGCCGCCGGGCGGTGCCGAGGGCGCGGGCTGGGACGGTGGCGTGGCCGGTACCGACATCGGCCGGCCGGCCTGCCCGCCCGTCATACCCGGCAGCAGCGGCTCACCACCGTCGGAGGGCAGCACGATGCCTTCGCGCGCGGGCCGCGCCGAGGGCTCCTCGCCCTGTCCACTCTGCGTCACCGGGACTCCTACCAATGGGGGACCTTGTGAATCGTCGGCTCACGCTACCGGCTCCGCCGATCCGGGTGCTACGCAGCCCAGGGCGTGACCTCCGTCCCTGTGACCGCCGTAACAGTCCCGGTCCCCCATCCCCTACATACGCCCTCCTTCCCACACCGACGCCTTCATTTCCCTGCCGTTCACGCCCTCGTACCCCGACGTTTCACGCCGCCGCCTGCAGATCCAGCCGCGCCCCGAACTCCCTGACCATCGGCTCGTCCCGGTACGGCTCCAGCCGCTGCTGGAAGTCCTCCAGATACTCGGCACCCCGGTTGGAGCGCAGGGTCTCCAGGAGTTCCACGGCCTTCAGCCCGGTGTGGCAGGCCTGTTCGATCTCGCGCTGCTGCACCTGCGCTGTGGCGAGCAGCACATAGCCGATCGCCCGGCGCCGCGCCTTGCCCTCCGGGAGCCCGGCCAGCGACTCCTCCGCGCGCCGCGCCGCCGCCTCGGCCTGGCCGAGGTCGCGGTGGCAGTGCGCCAACTCGTCGGCGAGGTAGGCCTCGTCGAAGTGCGCGATCCACGCCGGGTCGTCGCCGGACTCCGGATCCGCCGTCTCCAGCGCGGTCACCGCCCGCCCGGACGCCACCTGCGCGGACCGCGCGTCGCCCATCAGCGCATGCCCGCGCGCCTCTGCCGCGTAGAACATGGCCTCCGCGCGCGGGGTCACGCGCCCACGCGCCCCCTCCTGCGCCGCCCGCGCCAACTGCGCGATCTCACGCGGGTTCCCGAGCTGCGCGGCGAGGTGGCTCATGGAGGCGGCCAGCACATACCCGCCGTAGCCCCGGTCGCCCGCCGCCTGCGCGAGCCGCAGCGCCTGGATGTAGTACCGCTGGGCGAGCCCCGGCTGCCCGGTGTCGATGGCCATGTACCCGGCGAGCTCGGTCAACCGCGCGACGGCGGCGAAGAGTTCCCGCCCGACCGCCTCCCGGTACGACCCGGCCAGCAGCCCGGAGACGACACTGTTCAGGTAGTGCACGACGACCGGCCGCACATGCCCGCTGCCGTACTGGTGATCAAGGTCTACGAGCGCCTGCGTCATCGCCCGCACGGCCGCCACGTCGGACTGCCCCACGCGCGGCCCCGCCGAGCGCGCCACCTGTGAGTCGGGCGACGAGATCAGCCAGTCGCGGCTCGGCTCGACCAGCGCGGACGCGGCGACGGACGAGCCGGACAGGAAGTCCCGCCGCCCGACGTCGCTGCGCCACAGCTCGCAGACCTGCTCGATGGCCCCCAGTACAGTCGGCGAGAACTGGAGACCGACGCCCGAGGCGAGGTTCTTGCCGTTGGCCATGCCGATCTCGTCGATCGTGACCGTACGGCCCAGCTTGCGGCCGAGCGCCTCCGCGATGATCGCCGGTGCCCGCCCCCGCGGCTGCTGTCCACGGAGCCAACGGGCCACGGACGTCTTGTCGTAGCGCAGATCGAGGCCGTGCTCGGCGCCGCACATGTTGACCCGGCGGGCCAGCCCTGCGTTCGAGCAGCCCGCTTCCTGGATGAGCGCCTGCAGCCGTTCGTTCGGCTGTCGCGCGACGAGAGGCCTGGCGGCCATGGCGTACCCCCTGTGGCTGCGGTGCCTGCCCACGCACCGAGTTGACGTTCTTCGATCGCCGGATCCGGCCCGGTTCACTGGATGTGCACCGCATGGTTCCGGCCGTGAAGATCAATGCCCCGTCGGCATACCGAAAATGCGAGGCTTGTGAGGATTGCCGGGGTAAAGGCGGAAGCCGACCCCACAGGTGGCTACCCAGCTCGGGCCACGGTTCCTCCCACGCGCCCCCACACGTGCACCCATGCGCCCCAGATGAGGAATCAATGCTCCTCCCCCGCGCGCGCTCCGGCCGTAACCCGAGGTGGGTGCGGGAGTTGTGTTCAGCGTGGAAGAGACGATCCCGGCCACCGAAGCCGCACAGATTCCGAAGCAGCGCGGCGAAACGCTGCTGGAGACCGCCGTTCGCTATGCCGAGGAGCGCCACTGGGACGTGTTCCCGGGGACCTGGCTGGAGGCCGTCGACGGCGTACAGCTGTGCTCTTGTGGCGACACCGCGTGCCCCGCGCCCGGCGCGCACGCCGCACGCCCCGACTGGGCGACGCAGGCGACGGGAAGTGCGACGGTCGCGCGACGGATGTGGCAGAAGCAGCCGAACGCGTCGATCCTGTTGCCGACGGGGCGGACCTTCGATGCGATTTCTGTCCCGGAGACTGCGGGGTTTCTCGCGCTGGCCCGTATGGAGCGGATGGAGTTGACGCTGGGGCCGGTGACGTTGACGCCGGATCGTCGGATGCACTTCTTCGTGTTGCCGGGTGCGTCGGTGAAGATTCCTGAGTTGGTGCGCAAGCTGGGGTGGTCGGTCGGGTCGCTGGATCTGGTCGCGCTCGGAGAGGGGGCGTACGTCGCCGGTCCTCCGACGCGGTTCGGGTCTCGGGGAGCGGTGCAGTGGGCCTGTCGGCCTACGCCGGCGAATCGGTGGTTGCCGGATGCGGAGGAGTTGATCTCGCCGTTGGCGTACGCCTGCGGGCGGGATCGGTAATTCGCCGGTTCATCTGCCTGGTTGATCATCGTTGGCGGCTGCCGGTTGTTTTTGGCTGGTCGCGCAGTTCCCCGCGCCCCTAAGTTGGCATCCATGACGTCGGCCGTAAGTGTGCGTGGGCTCTGGAAGCGGTTCGGGCAGCAAGTTGCCGTTGCCGGGATCGATCTGGAGTTGCCTGCGGGGAAGTTCATCGGGCTCGTCGGGCCGAACGGGGCCGGGAAGACCACCACGCTCTCCATGGTGACCGGGTTGCTGCGGCCCGATCAGGGGGCCGTTGAAGTCGTCGGGCATGACGTGTGGCGGGACCCCGTCGAGGTGAAGGCGCGGATCGGGGTGCTGCCTGAGGGGCTGCGGCTCTTCGAGCGGCTCACGGGGCGTGAATTGCTGGCGTACACGGGGCGGTTGCGCGGGCTTCCCGGGGCCGAGGTCGACAAGCGGGCCACCCAGTTGCTCGATGTGCTCGATCTGGCGGGGGCCCAGCACAAGCTGGTCGTCGACTACTCGACCGGTATGCGCAAGAAGATCGGGCTCGCCGCCGCGCTCCTGCACAATCCCGAAGTGCTCTTCCTGGACGAGCCGTTCGAGGGCGTCGATCCGGTCTCCGCCCAGACCATCCGGGGCGTGCTGGAGCGCTACACCGCCTCCGGCGCGACCGTCGTCTTCTCCTCCCATGTCATGGAGCTCGTCGAGTCGCTGTGCGACTGGGTCGCCGTCATGGCCGCCGGGCGCATCCGGGCCCACGGCCCCCTCGCCGAGGTGCGCGGGCAGGCGGCCTCGTTGCAGCAGGCGTTCCTCGAACTCGTCGGCGCGAACGGGCGCGACGCCGGATCCGACCTCGACTGGCTGGGCGGCGGGGCGCGATGAGTGCCGACGTGACGGGAGTCGTCGTACGGCTGAAGCTGTCGCTGCTCCGGAACGGGCTGCGGCAGTCCGGTGGGCGCCGGGCCGCCTATGCCGCCTCGGCCGTCCTCGTTCTCCTCTTCGCCGCGCTGCAACTCCTCGGCCTGATCCTGCTGCGCGGCAACGCGCACGCCGACACCGTGGTCGTCCTCCTGGTCTCGGTCCTCGCCCTCGGCTGGGCCGTGATGCCGCTGTTCTTCCCCGGCGGGGACGAGACCCTGGACCCGACGCGGCTCGTGATGCTGCCGCTGCGGCCCCGGCCACTGGTGCGGGCACTGCTCGCGGCCTCGCTGGTGGGGATAGGGCCGCTGTTCACCCTGTGCCTCCTCACCGGTTCCGTGATCTCGGTCGCGCGGGGCGGGATGGCGTACGTCGTCGGTGTCATCGGGGTCGTTCTGGCCCTGCTGGTGTGCGTGGCGCTCGCGCGGGCCGTCGCCGCGGCCAACATCCGGCTGCTGACCAGCCGTAGGGGGCGCGATCTTGCGGTGCTGAGCGGGCTGGTCATCGCGGTCGGGGCGCAGGTCGTGAACTTCGGTGCGCAGCGGCTGGGTTCGTCGGGGCTCGGACAGCTCGATCCGGCGGCGGATGTGCTGCGGTGGGTGCCGCCGGCGTCCGCGATCGGGGCGGTGGAGTCGGTGAGCGAGGGGTCGTACGGTGTCGGCGTCCTTCAACTGGCCTTGAGTACCGCTGCGTTGGCGGTGCTGATCGCCGTATGGTCACGCCACCTGACACGGCTGATGACCTCGCCCGACGGCTCCACGCTCCAGGCGGTCACCGAGGCCGCTGTACGGGAACGGACCTCGACCGGCCTGGCCCGCCTTCTGCCGGCCGGCCGCACCGGCACCGTCATGGAACGCAGCCTGCGCTACGTCTGGCGCGACCCGAAGACCAAGGCGGCCTGGGTGACCTCGCTCGCCATCGGCCTGATCGTGCCGCTGTTCAACGCGCTGCAGGGCACCGGCTCGATCTACTTCGCGTGCTTCGCCGCCGGGATGCTCGGCATCCAGATGTACAACCAGTTCGGGCAGGACACGTCCGCGTTCTGGATGGTCGCGATGACGATCTCGTCCCCTCGTGACGCCTACGTCGAGCTGCGCGGCCGAGCACTGGCACTGCTGCTGATCACCCTGCCCTACGCCGCCCTCGTCACCGTCCTGACGACAGCGCTCCTCGGCGACTGGCCCAAGCTCCCCGAGGTGCTGGGCCTGTCCTTCGCCCTCCTCGGCGCGATGCTGGCGACGGGCGCCTGGACGTCGGCCCGCTTCCCGTACTCCATCCCGCAGGACGGCTACAAGAACGTCGCACCCGGCCAGACGGGCCTGGCCTGGATCTCGATCTTCGGCGGCATGATCGCGGCGGCCCTGCTGTGCGCGCCCGTGATCGCGGTGACGATCTGGCTGAACGTGAGCGAGGACGGGGAAGCGTGGAGCTGGCTGCTGCTGCCGGTGGGCTCGGCGTACGGGGCGACGATCACGTGGCTGGGCCTGCGCCTGGCGGCACCACGGACGGCGGCCCGCCTACCGGAGATCCTCACGGCGGTGAGCAAGGGCTGACACAAGTCATCCCACCCTCACCGAATCCAGGAACGGCTCGATGGCAGCTCGCCACCCCTCCGGCTGGTCGTAGTGCACCAGATGACCGGCGTCAGCGACCTCCGCGTACTCCCCTCGCGGCAGCACCCGCACCATCTCCTGAGCCTCGGCCCGGCCCAACTCCCCATCGAGGCCGCGCACAACCAACGCAGGACACTGAACCTGCGCCAACTCCTCCCAGTGCGCGTCGAACACCCACGGCTCCCGGGACTTGAGCATCTGGTCCGGCTCGAAAACCGGCCGCCAGCCGTCCTCGCACTCGTGCATCACCTCGGCGTAGAACTCCCCGCGCGCAGGGTTCGGCCGCTCGACCCACGGGTCGTCCTCACCGAACCACTTGCGCACATCGGCAAGCGTGGCGAAGGGAACGGGCCAGGACTTGAACCAGTCCGCCCACTCCCGCTGCGAGGCCGAGCCGAGCGCGGAGGCCCGCATGTCGCAGATGATCACGCCGCGCACCAGGTCGGGCCGTTTGGCGGCGAGCTGCCAGGCGGTCAGCGCGCCCATGGCGTGGCCGATGAGGACGGCCGGGCCGAGGCCGAGCTGTTCGAGGGCGGCCTCGGCGTCGTCGACGTACGCCTCACGCGTGAAGGCGGCCTGCACGTGCTTCTCGCTACGGCCGTGGCCGCGCTGATCGAGGGCCACCGCACGGTGCCGCTCGGAGAGCCAGCGGGCGGTGGAGGCCCAGTGCGAGGCGCGGCCCATCAGGCCGTGCAGTAACAGAACGCCGGGCGTACGGTCGTGCTCCTTGGCGGGGTCGGTCTTGGGAGGGTCGCCGAACTCCCAGGCTGCGAGACGTACGCCGCCTGTACCGGTCACGTCGATGCGCCGCGCCATTGGTCCTGGCACCCCCCTAGCTCCGCTCGGACCGCTCGCTCCCGCTCGAGTCGGCCGATCCTGTGAACCGCGTCCTGCTTGCCGTGTCTGCTGTGCCTGCCGTATCTGCCGTCGCTCACGCGAACACGGCGCGCCACCCGCGCCGCACGCAGCGTAGACGCCCTCGCACGCGATGTGCATGTCCTGTGTGTCTGACGTGATCTTATGCGCACACTCATGAAGCGCACGTTCCGCATGACCCGTCACCCGCAGGCTATCGAACCTCTATTCGAAAATGCGGTCTCTGCGGGCAACACCCCTCATTCGAGTGACCCCCCGCGAGGATTGATCGCCATCGCCGAGGGGAGATCTTCAGCGGGAGGCGGACCGCTCGGGGAAAACGGTCCGAGGGGAATGACCCTGGGAGCTCGGGGCTCCGGGTCAGCACAGGGGAGGACAGGCCCCGGCGCCACACGGCGCCGGGGCCCTCTCCACACTCACGGCACATCCTCCCGCCCCCTCCCCGGCCGGACGCATCGCTGTCGACAGCCTGGCACGCGAAACGGCCGAGCGCTGCGATTCAGCGCACTGGATCTTGGAATCGACGAGATCGACGGATCGCCACAACTCCCGCTCCCTTACCGGGAATTACACGGGAGGGAACTCGAGATGACAGGTGCCGCCGACTCAGCGCTTGGCGACGAAAACATGGGAGGCGACGTCCGCCTCCAGCTCGGCAGCCTCACCGCCGCTGCCCACGAGCACACCGCCCGCCGACTCGGTCACACTCACCACCGAGCCGGGCTGCACTCCCGCCCGGCGCAGCGTGTACATCAGCTGCGCGTCGGTCTGGATGGGCTCGCCGATACGGCGTACGACGACCGTCTTGCCCTCGACCCCCGGGTCGAGGTCGGCCAGCGAGACCATGCCCTCGTCCAGGAACGGATCGGCACCGTCCTTCTCGCCGAGTTCCTCCAGGCCGGGGATGGGGTTGCCGTACGGCGACTCGGTCGGATGCCGCAGCAGCTCCAGCACCCGCCGCTCCACCGCCTCACTCATCACGTGCTCCCAGCGACACGCCTCGGCGTGCACCTGCTCCCACTCCAGCCCGATCACGTCGACGAGCAGACACTCGGCGAGGCGGTGCTTGCGCATGACACGGGTGGCCAGCCGCCGCCCCTCGTCCGTGAGCTCCAGGTGCCGGTCGGTCGCCACGGACACCAGTCCGTCACGCTCCATCCGCGCCACCGTCTGGCTGACGGTCGGTCCGCTCTGGTCCAGCCGCTCGGCGATCCGGGCGCGCATGGGGACCACACCTTCCTCCTCCAGCTCGAGGATGGTGCGGAGATACATCTCCGTGGTGTCGATCAGTCCGGACATACGTGCCCCTCGATTAGCTCTGCGATTAGCTCAGCCGGAAGCGAGACAGCTCCACGGCGCGTGCGCTGGCCCTGCAGTCAATTCTGCCGGATACCACAGACAACCGTGCCGCGCCGTTGAAAGCAGGGGGTTATATGGCCGCACCTCCCCGCGGCGCCGGCACGCGGACGGGCGTCTGTAACGGGCCGCCGCAGGCATCCGGCCGTATTGACACCACACTGGTCCAGACCGCACGGTGATCCGCGACACACCCCACCCGACCACCCGACGCGACCGCCACCCCGGAGGGCCCCGCATGAGCGACAGCAAGCCGGCCGACCAGTTCTTCGACGCCGCCATCGGCCTGCTGCAGCGGGTCCGTGACGAGGAGGCCGAGAGCATCGAGGCAGCCGGCACCCTGCTCGCCGACACCGTCGCCACCGGCGGCCGGCTCTTCGCCTTCGGCGCCGGCCACTCCTCCCTCGCAGCCCAGGACGTCGTCTACCGCGCGGGCGGCCTCGCCCTGATGAACCTGCTCGCCGTCCCCGGCGTCGTAGGCGTCGACGTCATGCCCGCCACCCTCGGCTCCGCCCTGGAACGCGTGGACGGCCTCGCGAGCGCGGTCCTGGACAGCTCCCCCCTCCGCGACGGCGACGCCCTCGTGATCATCTCCCTCTCGGGCCGCAACGCCCTCCCCGTCGAGATGGCCATGCACGCCCGCACCCTCGGCGCCAGGGTCATCGGCGTGACATCGGTGGCGTACGCCTCGGAGACGACGTCCCGCCACGTCTCGGGCACCTACCTCAAGGACCACTGCGACATCGTCCTCGACTCGAAGATCGCGATCGGCGACGCGGAACTCACCCTCGACGCGATCCCGGCCCCCTTCGCCCCCGCGTCCACGGTCGTCACCAGCGCGCTCCTCCAGGCCGTCATGGCCACGGCAGCCGCCACCCTGGCCGCCCGCGGCATCGAGCCCCCACTCCTGCGCTCCGGCAACGTGGACGGCGGCCACGAGTGGAACCGCCAGGTGTTCGAGAAGTACGGCGACCGGATCTTCTACCGGCACTGACAGCTACCGACACTGACAGCTACCGGCACTCACAACGCATCGCTACTTCAAGCGTCCGAGCCCCTCGAACCCTCCGAGCCTCTCGAACCCTTCGAGCCCAGCGCCCCCGCCAAATCCAACGCGGAAGCGATCCGCACCGCCACCCCCTCCGCATACACCGCATCGCCCCGCTCGAACGCAGTGCGCCCGGCACCCCGCAGAAACGTCACGACCCCCAGCGTCCGCCCCCGGCTCCGCAACACCGCACACAGCGCGTGCACCGTCTCCGCCGGCCACTGCCGGCCCACCGCCCACGCACGCGCCTGCTCCGCCGGCACATCACCGGCGTCGGCCCGCACGGACCCGGCCCGCGCCACACACCGCAACGCCGGATGCCCCTCGCCGTACCGCACCGGCAACCCGGCCTCCCCGCCGAGCAGACTCGGCCCCGGCGCCCCGGAGGGCGTCACCGCGACCCGAACCAGCCGCACCGACCCCGCCGTGTCCGCATCCAGGAGCTCCCCGCCCGCGACCCGGTCGATCAGCGCATGATCGGCGAACCCGGCCAGCGCGAAGTCCAGATGTACCGTCGCCGCCTCCGCAGGGTCCTCGCACTCCGCGGCAGCCCGCGCGGCCCGATGCAGCTGATTCGTGCGGAACCGCAGCTGCGCCCCCTCCTGCTCCGCCTGCTTGCCCTCGGTCACGTCCTGGAAGAGCCAGCCCACCCCCAACGGCACCGGCTCCTCCGCGAGCGGCGAGGCCAGCCGTACGAAGCCACACCGCCAGCACCGACGCCGCTCACCCTCCGGTGTCCGCACACTCACCCAGATCTCGGCCGGCGCGGGCGGCGCACCCTCCGCCAGCACATGCGTGAGCGCGCTCTCCAGCTCCTCGACCCCCTGGGCGAGCAACTCCCCGAGCGGCCGCCCGAGCACGGACGTACGCCCGATACCCAGCGCCCGAGCGGCATGAGCGTTCACCACCGCAGGCCGCAGATCCGCGTCGACGAGCACCACACCCCACGACGCGTCCTCGAACAGTGCCTCGCTCAGCGCGATCGACCGCTCCAGATCGATCTGCACATGCACCTCGCTGAAGGCGCAGTACAGCCCGGCAGGCTTACCGTCCGGACCGCGCACGGCCGCCGACTGCGTCCGTACGAGCACCCGCCCGCCGTCCTTGGTCAGCAGGGCGAACTCATGGACCTGCCGCCCGGGCGCCTGCATGGCGGCCATCAGCCGCCCCTCGACCTCCTCGGCATCGGCCTCGCGCACGGCCCACCCCGCGAACCCGTGCCGCCCCACGGCCTCGGCCGCAGTCCACCCCAGGATCCGCTCCGCCTCACGATTCCAATGGGTGACGACCCCGTCCGCGTCGAAGGCGCACAAGGCCGCGTCCATGCCGTCCAGCAGCGCGGCCAGCAGATCCGAGCCGCCTGCAGAACCCTCCGAACCACCTGCCGAACCGTCCGGACCATCCCGCTCGGGTTCGTCCGGCCCCAGCTCGTCGGTGGTCCCACTACGCCGGGAAGCACTCACCTGGACCCCCTGCCAAGCTGCGTCCGCACGTACGACGCGTCCGTTCGCTCACTTGCAATCATCTAACTCGAACGTGACGCAGCACACACCGTGTTCCCCAAGATTGAAGGAATCGTTGTACGCGCCGCTCCGCGACTACTCCAGCCGCAGGTCGAACCACTCATCGGTCTCGCCGTCCAGCACATACCGATCGGTCTCGACGAACCCGCGCGCCTCGGCGAACCGCAGCCCGTCCTCGTTGACCGCCAGCACACAGGTCTCGATCACCCTGGCGCCCAGCACGCGCGCGTGGGCGAGCCCCTCCTCGTACAGCTGCGTGCCGTACCCGCGCCGCCGGTACTCGGGCAGCACGCGCGCGATGACCGTCGCCACCGCGTCCTCACCCTCCGGCGGCCGCACGGTCGAGCAGCCGACGAGGACGTCACCGACGTACGCGTTCCGCAGGCGGTACCGCCCGCTGCGCTCCCGTACCTCGTCGAGATCCATGGCCGCGGGCGGAACGATCACGTTGTGGACGTGCCGCCACTCCTGAAGCATGACCTCGCCGTCGACCGGCGCTGTCCGAAATCCGGAAAGGTCAGACACGAGCGCCACTCCCCCGCCGGGCGTAGACCTCGATCTCGATCTTCATACGAGGGTCGGCGAGCCCGCACATCATCATCGTCGCCGCCGGCCGCACGTCCCCGAAGTACCGCCGCAGCACCGGCCAGCACGGCTCGAAGTCCGCCCGCTCCGGCAACAGGTACCGCACCCGCACCACATCGCCGAACGAACACCCCGCCTCCTCCAGCGCGGCCCCCACGTTCCGCAGACACTGCTCGGCCTGCTCCACCACGTCCTCGGAGATCGTCATCGACGCATAGTCGAACCCGGTCGTCCCCGACACATGCACCCAGTCCCCGTCGACCACGGCACGCGCGTACCCGATCTGCTCCTCGAACGTCGAACCGCTGAGGATCGCCTGCCGTACCGCCTGCTGCTCTGTCATGTACGGAACGCTAGGTGACCTGCACTGATACGTCTATCGCGTAACCAACCTCCTGACAGCGGGGCCGCGTACTTCGGAAAGGAGGTCACTCGCTCCCCGACCACAAGGTCGCCGAGTGACCAGCCCCAGTCATCACGATCGGCATGATCAGGGAGGTGCACTGATGACTACGTTTCCTGCAGGCGAGCAAACCCACCAGGCTGTGCTTCCTCAGCAGCCTGCTCTGGAATTCGTGGGAGCAGACACCCCTGGGAGTAGGGACGAAACGGCTCACGGACGCCCCGCCACCGCGCGGGGCACCGGCAGGGAACATGGGCGAGGGGAGACTGGCGGGCACGGCACCAGGGCCCGTCGGCGTCACGCCAAGCGCGCCGCCGCTGCGGCGAAGGAGGCAGAGAACGGGAGCGGTGACGCTCCCACACATATCCGGTCGTACACAGGTGGCGTGGGCGCGGGCAGAGTCTTCGTGCTGTCCAAAGAAGGGCAACCACTCATGCCCTGCCACCCTGCCCGGGCCCGCGAACTCCTCGGCAAGGGTCGAGCCGTCGTCGCCCGGCAAGCCCCCTTCACCATCCGCATCAAGGACCGCACGCGAGCCGAATCGGCAGTCGACGGCGTGCAACTACGCATCGACCCCGGCTCCAAGGGCACCGGCCTCGTCCTCACCGACGAGAAGAAGGAAACCGACGAACACGGCACCACCGTCACCGTCCGACGCGCCCTCATCTCCATCGAGCTCCAGCATCGCGGCGACCAGATCCGAGCGTGCATGCGTCAGCGTGCCGGATACCGACACAGACGGCGATCCGCCAACTGCCGCTACCGAGCGCCCCGCCACGACAACCGCACCCACCCGGCGGGATGGCTACCGCCCTCCCTTCGCCATCGCGTCGACACCACCTGCTCCCTCGCGAACCGCCTGAGCCGCTACGCCCCCGTCAGCGAGATCCACGTGGAAAACGTCGCCTTCGACACCCACTCCATGAGCGCGGGCAGAACCCTCAGAGGAGCCGAACACGAGCAAGGAACACTCGCCGGAACCGACGATCGCGCCCACCTACGCGCCAAGTGGAACAACGCCTGCGCCTACTGCGACGCCACCGGCGTCCCCCTCAACATCGAGCACCTCACACCCCGCAGCCGAGGAAGCTCGAACCAAGCAGCACTTCGGATACGTAACCGGTGATCTGGTGCGCGCCGTCATGCCCACCGGCAAGTGGGCAGGGACCTGGACGGCACGTATCTCAGTCCGGGCCAGGGGACAGCACAGCCTCACAACTCCTACAGGCCGGATCAATGTTTCGCACTGGAACCTTCGGCTCCTGCAACAGGGCGATGGGTACGGCTACAGCACTCGACTGGAATCTCCGCCGTCAACATCTCGAAAAACCGGTTGATCGGTGGCCGACCGGTTTTTAGAGTGCTGCTCACGTGAGAGAGGAGGTGGTTCGGCTAATGACGGAAACCCGGACACGCGAGGTGGCTGCGGGCTAACGGCCCGACACCCCACCCAGTGCGGTGCCGGACCAGCGTGTGCGCAATGCGCGCAGCCGGCCAATCCAACGCAGTCACCCGACCCGCGAGCTCGCCGGTACGTCCGGCCGGCTCCCCCGCCGTCAGGCGGAGGGACCCGAGCTCGCGGGTCGTCTGCTGTCGCAGGCCCCTGTACCGGCCCCGCCGCTCACGGACTGAGCCGCTCCACCCGCCAGCTCCCGTCCTGCTCCGCCACATACCGCAGCCGGTCGTGCAGCCGGTTCTCCCGGCCCTGCCAGAACTCCACCGCTTGCGGCGCCACCCGGAATCCGCCCCAGTTCGGCGGCACCGGCACCTGCTCGCCCTCGGGATAGCGCGCGGCCAGCTCGGCGTACGAGGCGTCGAGGTCGGCGCGGGTGGCGATGAGGGAGGACTGGGCGCTGGCCCAGGCGCCGAGCTGGGAGCCGTGCGGGCGGGTGCGGAAGTACGCGGCGGTCTCGTCGCGACCGGTGCGCCGGGCCACGCCCGTGACGATGACCTGGCGGGCCATCGGATGCCAGGGGAAGAGCAGGCAGACGTACGGGTTCTCGGCGAGGTCGCGGGCCTTGCGGGAGTCGTAGTTGGTGTAGAAGACGAAGCCCTGCTCGTCGAACTGCTTCAGCAGCACCGTGCGGGAGCTGGGCCGGCCCTCGGCGTCCGCGGTGGAGACGATCATCGCGTTCGGCTCGAAGAGGTGGGCCTCCGCGGCGGCCTGCCTGAACCAGCGCGCGAACTGTTCCACCGGAGTGGCTGCCAGGTCGGTCTCGGCGAGGCCCTCGGCCCGGTAGTGCTTGCGCATGGCGGCGGGGTCGGGGACGGGTTCGGCGGGATCGAGGGGGACGGCGTCTCGGTCGGTCACGCGGTCATCTTGCCGTATGCGGCGACCGCCGTCCGGCATGGTGTCGCCCATCTCGGATGGCACTGAGTGCCGCAAGGTCTCCCCAAAGGTGGCACTCGGAGATATCGTTCAGATGTCGTCGCGGTTGGATGACCGCCGACCGCGCGGGGCATCACAGGGGTACGCCCCGGACCGCGAGTCCCCGAGTTCGTGACCGTGGATCCACCGGGCGTAGTCCCGATCTCTGCCGACGACATGTGGTCGTCCCACCCACAACCCATCCGTCGCACACATCACGAGGAGCCGCCTGATGTCCGACTTCGTACCCGGGCTCGAAGGAGTCGTCGCGTTCGAGACGGAGATCGCCGAACCGGACAAGGAGGGCGGCGCGCTGCGGTACCGGGGCGTCGACATCGAGGACCTGGTCGGCCATGTCTCGTTCGGCAATGTCTGGGGTCTGCTCGTCGACGGCGCGTTCCGGCCCGGTCTGCCGGCCGCCGAGCCCTTCCCGATCCCCGTCCACTCCGGCGACATCCGCGTCGACGTCCAGTCCGCGCTCGCCATGCTGGCCCCCGTGTGGGGACTGAAACCCCTCCTCGACATCGGTGAGGAGCAGGCCCGGGACGATCTGGCCCGCGCCGCCGTCATGGCCCTCTCCTACGTCGCCCAGTCCGCGCGAGGTCAGGGCCTGCCGATGGTTCCGCAGCGCGAGATCGACAAGGCCCAGTCCGTCGTCGAGCGCTTCATGATCCGCTGGCGGGGCGAGCCCGACCCCAAGCACGTGGCCGCTGTCGACGCGTACTGGACGTCCGCCGCCGAGCACGGCATGAACGCGTCCACCTTCACGGCCCGCGTCATCGCGTCCACCGGCGCGGATGTGGCCGCCGCCCTCTCCGGCGCCGTAGGAGCCATGTCCGGCCCGCTGCACGGCGGCGCTCCCTCCCGTGTCCTGCACATGATCGAGGAGATCGAGCGGACCGGTGACGCCGAGGCGTATGTGAAGCAGACCCTCGACAAGGGTGAACGCCTCATGGGCTTCGGCCACCGCGTCTACCGCGCCGAGGACCCGCGCGCCCGGGTCCTGCGCCGCACCGCCCGGGAGCTCGGCGCTCCCCGCTTCGAGGTCGCCGAGGCCCTGGAGAAGGCGGCCCTGGCGGAGCTCCACGCCCGCCGTCCGGACCGGGTGCTGGCCACGAACGTCGAGTTCTGGGCCGCCATCGTGCTGGACTTCGCGGAGGTCCCGGCGCACATGTTCACGTCCATGTTCACCTGCGCCCGTACGGCGGGCTGGTCGGCGCACATCCTGGAGCAGAAGCGCACCGGCCGCCTCGTGCGCCCCTCCGCGCGCTACATCGGCCCCGGCTCGCGCGACCCGCGCGAGGTCGAGGGCTACGCGGACATTTCGCACTGATCCTGAGCGCTCCCGGGATCCCCGACCTCTGCGGCGGGCCGGCATCACGCTGGGCGGACCGGCTCCGCGTGATGCCGCTCGGCGGCCGGCCCGCGCCGGTGACGCAGGCATACGGAACGTGACTGATCCACTGCGCCAGTATGCTGGGTCGGCTGCGGCGCCCCCTCACCATCACCCGTCCCCATGTGGTGAGTTACGGCCTGCGGCGACCGAGACGTCCCACGGCATGAGGATGAGAACAGGTGCTGATAGCGGGCCGCTACCGGCTGAGCGAGTCGATCGGGCGCGGTGGGATGGGGGAGGTCTGGCGGGCGTACGACGAGACGCTGGCCCGGCCGGTGGCCGTCAAGCTCCTGCTGCCCCAGGACTCCGACCCCACCGCCACCTCCCGGTTCCGGCTGGAGGCGCAGACCGCGGCACGGATCGACCATCCGAACGTGGTCGGCGTCCGGGACTTCGGCGAGCACGACAACCGGCTCTACCTGGTGATGGAGCTGGTCTCGGGCGACAGTCTCGCCCGGGTGGCGTCGCAGTTCGGCGCGCTGCCCGCCGAGCGCGTGGCACGTATCGCCGCCCAGGCCGCCGCGGGTCTTGCCGCCGCGCACCGGCAGGGCATCGTCCACCGGGACATCAAGCCCGGCAACCTGCTCCTGGACGCCGACGGCACCCTCAAGATCGGTGACTTCGGCATCGCCCGCTTCCTGGACGACCCCGGCGCCGCGCTCACCGCCACCGGCCAGATCGTCGGCACGAGTCTCTACCTCGCCCCCGAGCGCGCCCTGGGAAAGCCGGCGGGCCCGGCCTCCGACGTCTACGCGCTGGGTTGTGTGCTCTACCAACTCCTCACCGGCCGCCCGCCGTTCCACGCGGACACCGCCGTCGCCATCCTGCACCAGCACCTCGACGCCGCCCCCGTGCCGCCCCGCGAGCTGGGCGTCTCCGGCCTCCCGCCGGCCTTCGAGAACTACCTCCTCGGCCTGCTTGCCAAGGACCCCGAGCACCGGCCGGCCGCCCAGCAGGCCGCCGACTGGTTCGCCGGCGGCGCCTGGCAGGGACGCCCCGAGCCGTTGCCCGACGCGACGTCACCGTCCCGGCAGCGGGCGGTCGCACCGGCGTCCCCCGCCCGGGCACAGCAGGTGGGTGAGGCGAGCACGCCGACCACGTACATGCTGCCGTCGGCCCAAGGAACAGCCTCCGTAAGCCGATCCGGCCCCCGCTCCCGCGCCCGATCCCGTTCCCGGGCCGGGACCCGGCGCGTGGCCGCCATGGTGGCCGGAGCGGTGCTCTTCGTGGCCGCGATGCTTCTCGGCATGCTGTGGTTCTCCCCCGACAACACCGCGTCGGAGGGTACGAAGTCACCGCCCAGCCCGAGCGCCTCCGCATCCACCTCCCCCCTGGAATCGAGCCCGTCCCCGACCGCCTCCCCGAGCCCGGTGGCGCAGGCGAGCGCCGTTCAGGAAGCGCAGGACGAGGCGAAGCGGGAGCAAGAGGAACGCGAACAGAAATTGCGCGATCAGGAGACGAAGGACCTGCAGAAGCAGCGCGAGGCGCAACAGGACGACGACGGCGAAGACAGCGGCGAGGACGACTGACAATCGGGCTCCGGCCTCAGCGCCGCGGGGAGGCCCTCAGTCCAGCACTTCCTCCAACAACACCGCCCACTGCGCCACCACGCGATCGCGGCGGGCCGTGTCATCGGTGAGGAGGTTGGCCAGGCCCAGGCCTCGGGACATGTCGAGGAGGCCCTGGACCGTCTCCCGCACGCCCGGCCTGGACTCGTCGGCGCCCAGCAGATCCACCGCGATCCGGTGGGTCTCGCGGCCCACCCGGGC
This sequence comes from Streptomyces cyaneus, assembly GCF_004028635.1. Lineage (GTDB taxonomy): Bacteria > Actinomycetota > Actinomycetes > Streptomycetales > Streptomycetaceae > Streptomyces > Streptomyces cyaneus. Next base: position 440,443 of record NZ_RQJW01000005.1, read on the forward strand.
CTCCAGTTCGGTGACCCTGGGCCGCAGCTGCTCCTCGTTCGAGGCAGCCACCCACAGGTGCAGGGCGGCGCGGAACAGGGGGCCGGTGTAGAGGTCGACGAGGGCGGAGACGACCGCGCGCCGGTCGCCCGCGGCGCCCTGCGGGAACAGGGCGCGCAGGGCGAGGGAGCGTTCCTCGGCTACGTACTCGACCGCCGCGGTGAAGAGGTCCTCGCGGGTCGGGAAGTGGTGCTGGGCGGCGCCGCGGGAGACTCCGGCGCGTTCGGCGACGACGGAGACCGTGGAGCCCGTCCAGCCGTGCTCGGCGAGGCAGGCCACGGCGGCTTCCAGGAGCCGTTGCCGGGTGGCGCGGCTGCGGTCCTGTTTGGGCACGCGGTCCGCGCGGTCCACGCGGTCGCCGACTGTGCTCACACCACCCATTCGGGATCCCGTCTTTCGAGGAAGGCCGTCATTCCCTCGCGGGCCTGCGCGGAGGAGAACAGCCGGGCCGAGAGTGCGGTCAGGTCGGCCGCGTCCCGGTCGAAGGTTTCCAGCACCTTAGCCGTGAGCAGCGCCTTCGTCTCGGCCAGGGCCTGGGGGGAGGCGCGGCGCAGGCCGTCCAGGACGGGGGCGAGGGTCTCGTCGACGTCCTCGCCCTCCGTCGTGAGCAGGCCCATGCGGGCGGCCTCACGCGCGGTGAAGCGTTCGCCGGTGAGGTAGTAGCGGGCCAGGGCGCGGGGGTCGGTGCGGGGCAGGAGCGGGAGGGAGATGACCGCGGGGGCCACTCCGATGCGGACCTCGGCGAAGGCGAAGGTGGCCTCGTGTGATGCCGCCGATATGTCGCAGGCCGCGAGCAGGCCCAGGCCGCCCGCGCGTACGTGTCCGGTGACGCGGGCCACCACCGGTTTGGGCAGTTCCACGATCTGCCGGAGCAGCGCCACCAGTGCGTCCGGGGGCGGCGGGTCGCGCAGGTCGGCGCCCGCGCAGAAGGTGTTGCCGGTGTGGGTGAGGACGATCGCGCGTACGTCGGCGTCCTTGGCGCAGTCCGACAGCGCGTCGGTCAGCTCGCCCACCAGCGCCGCCGAGAGCGCGTTGCGGTTGTCCGGGGAGTCGAGGGTGAGGGTCTGCACGGCACGCGCGCGTGTACGGCCGATCAGTGTCATGTGGCCTCCCTGGGTGCCCGCAGTTCGCGGCGCAGGATCTTGCCGGAGGCGGCCCGTGGGACGCCGTCGATGAAGGTGACCTGGCGCACGCGTTTGTAGGGGGCGACGCGTTCGGCGACGTACATCATGACCTCTCCTTCGGAGAGGTCGGTGGCGGCCGGCTGGCGGACCACGTACGCGTGCGGGACTTCGTTGCCGTCGTCGTTGTAGACGCCGATCACGGCCGCGTCCGCGATGCCGGGGTGGGTGAGCAGGAGTGCCTCCAGTTCGGCGGGGGCCACCTGGAAGCCCTTGTACTTGATGAGTTCCTTGACGCGGTCGACGACGAACAGCCAGCCGTCGGCGTCGACATGGCCGACGTCGCCGGTGTGCAGCCAGCCGTCGGGGTCGATCATGGCGGCGGTGGCGTCGGGGCGGCCGAGGTAGCCCTTCATGACCTGGGGGCCGCGGATGAGGATCTCGCCGGACTCGCCGATGCCGAGGTCCTTGTCGGGGTCGTCGAGGGAGACGATGCGCATCTCGGTGCCGCCGATGAGCCTGCCGACGGTGCCGGCGGGCGCGTCGTTCATGGCGTCGAGGGGGACGACGTGGGTGCCGGGGGACAGTTCCGTCATGCCGTACGCCTGGCCGACCGGGGGCAGGCCCAGGCGCTGCGAGCAGGCGGTCGCGAGCTTCGCATCCAGGGGGGCTGCGGCGCTGACGATGTACTTCAGGGACGACAGGTCGTACTGCGCGACCAGCGGGTGCTTGGCGAGGGCGAGGACGATCGGCGGGGCCACGTACAGGCCGGTGATGCGGTGGTTCTGGATCACCGCGAGGAAGGTCTCCAGCTCGAAGCGGGGCAGGACGACGACCGTCGCGCCCAGCCGCAGCGGCGCGTTCATGAGGGCCGTCAGGCCGTAGATGTGGAAGAAGGGCAGCACGGCGAGGATGCGGTCGCCGGGGCCGGCCGGGATGACGGGTTCGAGCTGGGCGAGGTTGGTGGCGATCTGGCGGTGGGTGAGCATCACACCTTTGGGTATGCCGGTGGTGCCCGACGAGTACGGCAGGGCCGCGACGTCCGTCACGGGGTCGATGTCGGTCTGCGGTTCGGGGGCCGCGGACGCCAGCATGTCGATGAGTGAGCGGTGTCCCGGTGCGCTGTCGCAGACGAAGATCTCCCGGACCCCGCCGGCGAGTTCGGCGGCCCGGCGGGCCGCCTCCAGCAGCGGCGAGACGGTGACGATCCAGCGGGCCGCCGAGTCCTTCAGCTGCTTGGCGAACTCCTCCGGCGTGGCGAGCGGGTGCACGGTCGTGACGGAGGCACCCGCGCGCGTGGCCGCGTAGAACGCGGTCGGGAAGGCGACCGTGTTGGGGCTGTGCAGGGCGAGGACATCGCCCTTGCGGACGCCCGCCTCGGCGAGGGCGGCGGCGATGCGCCGGTGGAAACGGTCGAGCTGTTCGTAGGTGAGGGTGGTGCCGTCCGTGCCGTCGATGAGCGCGGGCGCGTCACCGAAGGCGGCGGCCCGGCCCAGTACGGCCTCGTGGATGGGGAGTTCTACGGCCGGGACGTCTGCGTACTCGCTGCGGAACACGGTTCCTCCTCGCGACACGGTGCCGGACGGCTGCCGGTCAGTACGACTTGGGCAGGCCCAGGGTCTGGTGGGAGACGTAGTTGAGAATCATCTCCCGGCTCACCGGAGCAATACGAGACACGCGCGCGGCGGTTATCAACGAGGCGAGTCCGAATTCGCGGGTGAGCCCGTTTCCGCCGAGGGTGTGCACGGCCTGGTCGACCGCCTTCACGCAGGCCTCCCCGGCCGCGTACTTCGCCATGTTGGCGGCCTCGCCGGCGCCTGCGTCGTCTCCGGCGTCGTACAGGTAGGCGGCCTTCTGCATCATCAGGCGGGCCAGTTCGAGGTCGATGTGTGCCTGGGCGAGGGGGTGGGCGATGGCCTGGTGGGCGCCTATGGGGGCCTTCCACACGGTGCGCTCGCGCGCGTAGGCGACGGCACGCGCGAGGGCGTACCGGCCCATGCCGATCGCGAAGGCGGCCGTCATGATGCGCTCGGGGTTGAGGCCGGCGAAGAGCTGGAGGAGGCCCGCGTCCTCGTCGCCGACCAGGGCGTCGGCGGGCAGGCGTACGTCGTCGAGGGTCAGCTCGAACTGCTTCTCGGCGGCGTCGAGTTCCATGTCGATCTGACGGCGTGTGAAGCCTTCGGCGTCGCGCGGGACGATGAACAGGCAGGGTTTGAGGTTGCCTGTGCGGGCATCTTCGGTGCGGCCGACTATGAGGGTCGCGTCGGCTATGTCGACGCCGGAGATGAAGACCTTGCGGCCGGTGAGCAGCCAGTCTCCGGTGTCCGGGTCGCGGCGGGCCGTGGTGGTGATGCGGTGGCTGTTGGAGCCGGCGTCGGGTTCGGTGATGCCGAAGGCCATGGTGCGGGTGCCGTCGGCGAGTCCGGGCAGCCACTCTCGCTTCTGTTCCTCGGTGCCGAAGCGGGCGATCACCGTGCCGCAGATCGCCGGGGAGACGACCATCATGAGCAGGGGGCAGCCTGCGGCGCCCAGTTCTTCGAGGACTATGGAGAGTTCGGATATGCCGCCGCCTCCGCCTCCGTGCTCCTCGGGGAGGTTGACGCCGAGGTAGCCGAGCTTGGCTGCTTCGGACCAGAGTGTTTCGCGGTCGTAGGTGCGGCCGTGGCGCTTGCCGAGGGCGGCCACCGCGGCTCGTAGGCCCTTGTGTTCTTCGGATTCGAGAGTGGTGGGCATGGGGCTCCTCCCAGGTGCGGGTTGTGTGTGGCTGGTCGCGCTCACGCGGCGGTAGCCGCATATCAATGCAGCCCCGCGCCCCTTTAGGTCTCCTGCACTACCGCCAGCAATGCGCCGACCGTCACCTGCTGGCCAGGTACGACATGCAAAGCGCTCAGCGTCCCCGAGGCCGGCGCCACGACTTTGTGCTCCATCTTCATCGCCTCCAGCCACAGCAGGGGCTCTCCGGCCTGTACGGCGGCTCCTGCTGTCAGGCCGGCCGCGACTCGGATGACCGTGCCCGGCATGGGGGCGAGGAGGGAGCCCGGGGCGTGCTGTGCTGTCGGGTCCGGGAAGCGCGGCAACGCGGTGAGGCGGGTGGCGTTGACGTGGATCTCGTCCCCGTACCTCGCGACCTCGAAGTTCCTTCGGACGCCGTCCGCCTCGAGTACGACGAGACGCGCGTCCGCGTGTACGACCCGGACCCCGTCGGCCTCCAAGCCCGCGCGCGTGTGCCGGTACTGGACCTCGATGTCCTGGCCCGCCATGACGTACCGCTTGACCTGCGGCTGGGACGGCACGTTGCGCCAGCCGCCGAAGCGGGAGCGGTCGTGGGCGTCGGCGAGGGCCGCGGCCAGGGGGGCGTACGGGTCGGGGGCCGGCGTGGTGAGGTCGGGGAGGTGGCGGTCGTAGAAACCCGTGTCCATGCGGGCGGTCGTGAACTCGGTGTGGCGCAGGGAGCGGAGCAGGAGGTCCCGGTTGGTGAGGGGGCCGTGGATCGTCGCCTGTTCCAGGGCGCCGGCGAGCTTGCGGATCGCGCCCGCGCGCGTGGGGGCGTGGGCGACGAGCTTGGCGAGCATGGGGTCGTAGTGGACGCCGATCTCGTCGCCGTCGCTGAAGCCGGTGTCCAGCCGGACGCCCTCGGGTACGGCGAAACGGTGCAGGGTGCCGGTCTGCGGGGCCCAGTCGTGGGCCGGGTCCTCGGCGTAGAGGCGGGCCTCGACGGCGTGGCCACGCGCGCGTGGAGGCTCGGATTCGAGGGCGTGGCCCTCGGCCACCTGGATCTGGAGGGCGACCAGGTCGATGCCGTGCACGGCTTCCGTCACGGGGTGTTCGACCTGGAGGCGGGTGTTCATCTCCAGGAAGTGCGCCGTGTCACCGGCGACGAGGAACTCGACGGTGCCGGCGCCCACATAGCCGACGGCGCGGGCGGCGCGCACGGCCATCTCGTACAGGGAGTCGGTCAGTTCGGGTGTCAGGTCCGGTGCCGGGGCCTCCTCGATCACCTTCTGGTGACGCCGCTGGAGGGAGCAGTCCCGGGTGCCGAGCGCCCACACCGTGCCGTGGGTGTCGGCGAGGATCTGCACCTCGACGTGGCGGCCGTCCTCCACATAGGGCTCGACGAAGAGCTCGCCGTCACCGAAGGCGTTGTGGGCCTCGGCGCGCGCGGCCTCGAGTTCGGCGTCCAGGTCCGCGAGCCGGCGTACGACCCGCATGCCGCGCCCGCCGCCGCCGGCGGCCGCCTTCACCAGCACCGGCAGGTCCGCCTCGGTGACCGCGCGCAGCGGCTCGATGGCCATCAGCTCCTTGGCGCGCGTCTTGGACGCCATCGCCTCGATCGCCTTCGGGGGCGGTCCGATCCAGGTGAGGCCCGCGTCGAGGACCGCGCGGGCGAAGCCGGGGTTCTCGGAGAGGAAGCCGTAGCCGGGGTGCACCGCGTCCGCGCCGGCCGCGAGCGCCGCCTTCACGATCAGGTCGCCGCGCAGATACGTGTCGGAGGGCGCCGCCCCCGGGAGCCGTACCGCGGCGTCGGCCACGCGCGCGTGGAGGGCGTTGTCGTCGGCGTCCGAATGCACGGCGACCGTCCGGATTCCCAACTCACGGCAGGTGCGAAAGACCCGGCAGGCGATCTCGCCCCGGTTGGCCACGAGCACAGAAGTGATCACTGGTGATCCCTCACATCCGGAAGACGCCGAAGCCACCGCGCGCGCCCTCGTACGACGCGGTGTGGATGGCGGACAGACACATACCGAGGACGGTGCGGGTGTCGCGGGGATCTATGACGCCGTCGTCGTACAGCCGCCCGGACAGGAACATCGGCAGGGACTCGGACTCGATCTGCTGCTCCACCATGGCGCGCAGGGCCGCGTCCCCTTCCTCGTCGTAGGGCTGTCCCTTGGCGGCCGCCGACTGCCGGGCGACGATCGAGAGCACGCCGGCGAGTTGCTGGGGGCCCATGACGGCCGACTTGGCGCTGGGCCAGGCGAAGAGGAAGCGGGGGTCGTAGGCGCGGCCGCACATGCCGTAGTGGCCGGCGCCGTAGGACGCACCCATGAGGACGGAGAGATGGGGCACGCGGCTGTTGCTGACCGCGTTGATCATCATGGCGCCGTGCTTGATGATGCCGCCCTGCTCGTACTCCTTGCCGACCATGTAGCCGGTGGTGTTGTGCAGGAACAGCAGGGGGATGTCGCGCTGGTTGGCGAGCTGGATGAACTGGGCGGCCTTCTGTGACTCCTCGCTGAACAGGACGCCCTGGGCGTTCGCCAGGACGCCGATGGGATAGCCGTGGAGGGCCGCCCAGCCGGTGGTCAGGCTCGTGCCGTACGTCGGCTTGAACTCGTCGAAGTCGGAGGCGTCGACGATCCGGGCGATGACCTCGCGCGGGTCGAAGGGGGTGCGCAGATCGCCCGGCACGATCCCCAGCAGTTCGTCCGCGTCGTACTTGGGGGCCTCGGCGGGTCCCGGGTCGCCGTACGCCTTGCGGTGGTTGAGGCGGGCGACCACGCGGCGTGCCTGGCGCAGGGCATCCGGTTCGTCGACCGCGAAGTAGTCCGCGAGACCCGACACGCGCGCGTGCATCTCCGCGCCGCCCAGCGACTCGTCGTCGCTCTCCTCGCCGGTGGCCATCTTCACCAGGGGCGGACCGCCGAGGAACACCTTGGCGCGCTCCTTGACCATGATCACGTGGTCGGACATGCCCGGGACGTAGGCGCCGCCTGCGGTCGAGTTGCCGAAGACGACCGCGACGGTGGGGATCCCGGCCGCCGACAGCCGTGTCAGGTCCCGGAAGATGGCGCCCCCGGGGATGAAGATCTCCTTCTGGGACGGCAGGTCGGCGCCGCCCGACTCGACGAGGTTGATGACGGGCAGCCGGTTGGCGAGGGCGATGTCGTTCGCGCGCAGGGCCTTCTTCAGCGACCAGGGGTTGCTCGCTCCGCCGCGCACGGTCGGGTCGTTGGCGGTGATCAGGCACTCCACGCCCTCGACGACCCCGATGCCGGTGACGAGGGACGCGCCGACCGTGTAGTCGCTGCCCCAGCCGGCCAGCGGCGACAGCTCCAGGAAGGGTGCGTCGGGGTCGAGGAGCAGTTCGATGCGCTCACGGGCGAGGAGCTTGCCGCGCCCCCGGTGCCGTTCGACGTACTTCTCCCCGCCGCCCGCGAGGGCCTTCGCGTGCTCGGCCTCGAGTTCGGCGAGCTTGGCGAGCATGGCCTCACGGTTGGCCGCGTGTTCGGGGCTCTTCGTGTCCAGGGATGAGGCGAGGACGGTCACAGGAGAGTCTCCGGGATGTCGAGGTGGCGGCTGCGCAGCCATTCGCCGAGGGCCTTGGCCTGCGGGTCGAAGCGGTGCTGGGCGGCGACTCCCTCGCCGAGGATGCCTTCGACGACGAAGTTGAGGGCACGGAGGTTGGGGAGCGGGTGCCGGGTGACCTTCAGCTGGCCGCTTTCGGGGATCAGCTGCCGGAATCGGTCGACCGTGAGCTCGTGCGCGAGCCAGCGCCAGGCGTCGTCCGTCCGCACCCAGACACCGACGTTGGCGTTCCCGCCCTTGTCGCCGCTGCGAGCACCCGCGACCAGACCGAGGGGGGCGCGCCTGGTGGGGCCGGGCGGCAGTGGCTGCGGCTCGGACGGCTCGGGGACTTCGTCGAATACGTCGGGGACTTCGTCGAGTACGACGGTGTCGTGGGCCGGCGGCACAGGAACCCGGCGTCCGTCGTGGAGGACGGCCACATGGTCGACGGCACCATGGGGGACGTACACATCCTCGAAGACCCCATAGGGCGAGCCCTTTCCGGGTGGCGCCAGCACATGGAAGCCGGGGTAACTGGCGAGCGCCAGCTCCACGGCGGCCCCGCTCAGCGCCCGCCCGACGACGGCTTGCTCCGCGTCGCGTACGACGAGCCGCAGCAGCGCGCTCGCCATCTCCTCGGTCGGGGCGTCGGGCCGGTCGGTGCGGACGAGATCCCAACGGACCTCGGCAGGCGGTGACTTGGCGAGCGCGTCCGTCATCTGCTCGCGCACGAGAGCGGCCTTGGCCTCGATGTCGAGGCCGGTGAGCACGAAGGCGACCTCGTTGCGGAAGCCGCCGAGGCGGTTGACGCCGACCTTGAGGGTCGGGGGCGGTGCCTCGCCCCGTACGCCCTCGATGCGGACGCGGTCCGGCCCGTCCTGCGTCAGCCGTACGGTGTCCAGGCGGGCGGTGACATCCGGCCCCGCGTACCGGGCGCCCGCCGTCTCGTACAGCAGCTGGGCCGTCACCGTGCCGACGTCGACGAAGCCGCCGGTGCCCGGGTGCTTGGTGATGACACAGGCGCCGTTCTCGTGGAGCTCGGCGAGCGGGAAGCCGGGGCGCCTCAGGTCGCCGCCGCTGTCGTGGCGGGAGGCGTGGAAGAAGGCGTAGTTGCCGCCGGTCGCCTGCGCCCCGCACTCCAGCACATGTCCGGCGACGACCGCGCCCGCGAGCCGGTCGTACTCCCCGGGCCCCCACCCGAAGTGGGCGGCGGCGGGCCCCGTGACCAGGGCGGCGTCCGTCACCCGCCCGGTGACGACGATGTCCGCGCCCTCCCGCAGACAGGCGGCGATGCCGAAGCCGCCGAGGTAGGCGTGGGCGGCGAGACTGCCGGGGTGGGAGGCGGTGAGGTCGTCGCCCTCGACGTGGGCGACCCGGACGGGGACGCCGAGGCGATCGGCCAACTTCCCGACGGCGCCCGCGAGTCCGGCCGGGTTGAGGCCGCCCGCGTTGGCGACGATCCTGACGCCGCGCTCGTGCGCGAGCCCGAGGCACTCCTCCAGCTGCCGCAGGAAGGTGCGGGCGTATCCGGCGCCGGGGTCCTTCAGCCGGTCCCGGCCGAGGATCAGCATGGTCAGCTCGGCGAGGTAGTCGCCGGTGAGGACGTCCAGTTCGCCGCCGGTGAGCATTTCGCGCATGGCGTCGAAGCGGTCGCCGTAGAAGCCGGAGGCGTTGCCGATCCGCAGGACCGCCGGGGTCGACGGCGCGGGCGGCGCGGGCGGAGTCACTGGGCGGCCCCCTTCGGCGCCCGCCCCTCACCCGGCGGGCCCGCGAAGACCTGGGCGATGTCGAACCAGCGGTCGGCGTCGGGGCCCTCGGCGCGCAGCGCGAGGTCGGAGCGGTGTGCCCGCTGCGTGACCAGGAGGCAGAAGTCGAGGGCGGGGCCGGTCACGCGCTGCGGGGCGTCCTCGGGGCCGTAGGTCCACAACTCGCCGGACGGTGAGACGAGTTCGACGCGGAAGTCGTCGAGCGGCTCGGGGAGTCCGTGGACGCCGAAGGCGAAGTCCCGGGTCCGTACCCCGATCCACACCACATGCCTCAGCCGGTCGGTAGGGGTGCGCACCACACCCACTGCGTCGGCGATGTCCAGACCGTGGGCCCAGGTCTCCATAAGTCGGGCCGTGGCCATAGAGGCGGCCGACATGGGTGGGCCGTACCAGGGGAACCGGACGCCCTGGGGTGCCTCGCGCAGGGCCGTGTCGAGGGCGGTCCGCCCTTCCCGCCACCGCGCCAGCAGCTCGGCGGGCGGCAGACCGGCCCCCTCCTGCGCCCCCTCGTCGACGAACGACCCCGGCGTCACCAGCGCCTTCTCCACCAGCGTGTGGAACGCGTCCACGTCCGTGACCGCCAGCAGCGCCGAGCGGTCCGTCCAGGCGAGGTGCGCGATCTGGTGGGCGACGCTCCAGCCGGGCGCGGGAGTCGCGAGGCCCCACTGCTGCGGGCTCAACTCGGCCACGAGCCGGTCGAGTTCCTCGCTCTCCTCGCGCAGATCGTCGAACACGGGCGTCGGATCGGACACGGTGCGCTCCCCTCGGGGCACGGCGGTGTGCGGGGTGGTGCGGCGTGGTCGTGCGGGGTGGTCGTACGGCGTAGTGGTGAGGAGCATGGCAGGGCGAACTAAAACAAGCAAGCGTGCTTGCATTAATTGGGAAGTGTTCACTCCGGGAAGGGTGTGGGTGTGGCGGGCGCTCAATACACTCGGCCGTCGCGCCTGTTGCGTCAGCAACGCAACGCACGAGTCACGCATCGGGGGAAGCACCAGGATGAGCAACTGGAACCCGGGTGGGCAGCCGCCCTACGACCCGCACGGTCAGCAGCCGTATCCGCCGCAGCCCGGGCCGTACCCGCCCCCGGCCCCCGCACCGCCCGCCGGAGGCCATCCGCCCCAGGTCCCGCACCCTTACGCGCCGCACCCCGATCCGCCCTACCCGCCGTATCCGGTTGTGCCGACGCCCGCACCACCGGGGCCCTTCACGCGGCTACGGCAGAAGATCGGCCCCATCCACACCGCGCGCAGGGTCTTCAAGCCGTCCAGGCCGGGCATCATCGAGGACCCCCTGGTGACCCATATGCAGAAGATCCGCACCTTGGTGGGTCTGGGTGCGGTGGTGTGGATGTCGGTCACCTACAAGATCGCCGACTCCGTGAGTGACGTCGCCAGGGACCGCCTCAACCAGTCCTGGATCAGCGTCCTGGTGTTGTGCGTGACCTTCCCGGTCGTCGTGGGTGTCCTGCTCGCCCTGGCCGCGCCTTCGGCCCGCCGGGAGTTGCTGCGCAGGGCCGCCAGGTGCTTCGGCGCGATGGTGGCCATCGTGGCCGCGATGTTCGTATTCCCGTTGACCGTGCTCACCGACTTCGGCTTCGGCAGCAGCCGTTTCACCACCAACCCGGTGATGACCGCCGTCACCTACACCGCCAACGTGCTCATCATCGTGTGGGTGCTGCCCTTCGTCATCTACGGCATCGGGCTGGCCCTCGTCCACGTGTTCCGCACCGCCGACATCCACCAGACCATGCCGCCGCTCCTGGCCATGGCCCTTGTGTGGGAGATGGCGCTGATCGACGTGTTCACGGGCGCCCACGCGGGTCTGCCGGGGCCGGTCCGGGCCGTGTTCATCCTCGGCGCCCCCCTCTCCGTGACCGCGGTGGGCTTGTGGGAACTGCGCCGACTGCGCCTTCACTACGGCCTCACCGTCCGCGGCCTGCTCATGCGGTAGGCCGGGACGGGCGGACGGCTTCGGCGTCGCCGTCGGCGTTCGTGGCCGGGCGGGCCCTCAGCCCTGCGCCCTCTTCACCTTGCCCCGTCCCACCTTGCCCCGTCCGGCCTTCCCCCGCCCCACCTGCGTCCGTACCGCCCCCATGCTGGCGGCGACGACCAGGGCGATGGCGGCGGCCTGCGTGGTGGAGAGGGCTTGGTCGAGGACCAGGAAGCCCGCCGCCGCGGCGACCGCCGGCTCCAGGCTCATCAGGATGGCGAAGGTGGCGGCGGGCAGGCGGCGCAGGGCGAGGAGTTCGAGGGTGTAGGGGAGGACCGAGGAGAGGATCGCCACGGCAGCGCCCAGTGCGAGGGTCACCGGGTCGATGAGCTTCGTGCCCGATTCGACGATCCCCAGGGGCAGGAACAGTACGGCCCCCACCGCCATCGCGAGCGCCAGCCCGTCGGCCTGCGGGAAGCGTCGGCCCGTGCGGGCGCTGAAGATTATGTAGGCCGCCCACATGGCGCCGGCCCCCAGGGCAAAGGCGACACCTATGGGGTCGAGGCTGCCGAAGCCTCCGCCGCCGAGGAGGAAGACGCCGGCGAGGGCGAGTCCGGCCCAGACGACGTTGATCGCTCGGCGCGAGGTCAGGACGGAGAGGGCGAGCGGGCCGAGTACCTCCAGAGTGACCGCGGGGCCCAGCGGGATGCGGGCGACCGACTGGTAGAAGAGGCCGTTCATCGCAGCCATGGTGATACCGAAGACGATCACCGTGCCCCAGTCGGTGCGGGAGTGGCCGCGCAGGCGAGGCCGGCAGACCAGCAGCAGGACGACCGCCGCCACCAGCAGCCGCAGGGCCACCACCCCGAGCGCTCCGGCCCGCGGCATCAGGCTCACCGCCAGGGCGCCGCCGAACTGCACCGAGATCCCTCCGGCGAGCACCAGACCCACGGGGCCGAGGGAGCCCCAGCGGCGAGGGGCGCCGACCGTCGGCTCGGGGGTGGCCCGAGCGCGGGACGGTGCGGGCGTGGTGGCGGCGGCGTCAGGGGTACTCACGGGCGTTCCAGGGCTCGACTCAGGGACTCAGTTTGTTCACCATGCTGTACTGCACAGTCCAGAGTATTGGACATCGACAGGTGTGTGAACCCATTACGCCGCTGTCCCAGAGTGTGGACGCGCGGACTCCGAGGGTTGGGCGGACTCCGAGGGTTGGGCGGACTCCGAGGGAGGGGAGCTACCGCCGCGCCATGTACAGGTCCAGCGCCTTGTGCAGCAGCCGGTTGAGCGGGAAGTCCCACTCCCCCAGGTACTCGACGGCCTCTCCGCCCGCACCCACCTTGAAGCGGAGCAGGCCGAGGAGGTGGTTGGACTCCTCCAGCGTGTCGGTGATGCCGCGGAAGTCGTAGACAGCGGCGCCGAGTTCGTGGGCGTCGGCCATCATGCGCCACTGCATGGCGTTGTTCGGCTGGACCTCGCGCCTGCGGCTGGTGGAGGCGCCGTAGGAGTACCAGACGTGGTCGCCGACGGTCAGCATGGTGGCGGCGGCGAGGGTGTCGCCGTCGTGGTGGGCGAGGTAGAGCCGCATACGGTCGGGGTGTTCGGCGGTGAGCGCGGTCCACATCCGCTGGAAGTAAGGCAGCGGGCGCGGGATGAAACGGTCGCGTTCGGCGGTCTCGACGTAGAGGTCGTAGAAGACGGGCAGGTCCTCGTAGCCGCCCCGCACGACCTTCACGCCGGCCTTCCCGGCCTTCTTGATGTTGCGCCGCCACTGCTGGTTGAGGCCGCGCTGGATGTCGTCCAACGACCGCCCGGCGAACGGCACTTGGCAGACGTACCGCGGCTGCCCGACGGCGAAGCCCTCCTCGCTGCCCGGCTCGGTCTGCCGCCAGCCGGCCCGCCGCAGCCGGTCGGCGATGTCCTGGGCGCCCGGTTCACGGGACGTCGGCTCCGCGTCCCGCAGTCGCCGGGCGGCCGGGTCGGCGATGGCCGCCTTCACCGCCTCGGTGTTCCAGCGCCGCGCGACGACGGGCGGGCCCATTTTCACCGAGAAGGCGCCCTTGCCCTTGAGATAGGCGAGCATCGGCTGCAGCCAACGCTCGACGAGATCGGGCGCGTGCCAGTCGAGCAGCGGCCCCTCGGGCAGATACGCCAGGTACCTCTTCACCTTCGGCAGCGGCCGGTAGAGCACGAGCCCCGCCCCGGCCAGCCGCCCCTCCCCGTCGAACCAGCCCAGGCTCTCCGCCGTCCAGTCCGGCTTCACATCACCCCAGGAGGGGAGCTGCGTATGGCTGGCGGAAGGGCGGGCTGCGACGAACGAGAGGTGCTGGTCACGAGTGAGGGGCTCGATATGGAGGGGCGGTCGCGTCACGGGCTGGGCTCCTTGCGGGTGGCTGGTCGGGCCAGCCTACGAAGCCGCCTTCCGGGATCGTGGTCCCTGGCGTGCCCGTGTCGCTGTCGGGGATGACGCAGAACGCGAGGGCATCACGAGTGGGAACTCCGGACGAGCCCCTGCACAGTTCGCCCCCCTCACATCGCCACCATCACTCGCCCGACGGCGGACCTTCTGCCAACCTCTCGGCCGGCCCCTCCACCAGCCCTTCCGCCAGCCCCTCAGCCAGCACCTCGGCCAGATGCCTCCCCCGCACCCCCGCCAGCTGCTCCAGCTGCGTCCGGCAGGAGAACCCGTCCGCCAGCACCACAGTCCCCTCCCCCGCTCCCCGCACCGCCGGCAGCAACTGCTCCTCCGCGCACGCCACCGACACCTCGAAGTGCCCCTTCTCGAACCCGAAGTTGCCCCCGAGACCGCAACACCCACCGCTCAGCTCCCCGGTGAGCCCCGCGGCCTCACGCAGCCTGCGGTCGGCCGCGTCCCCCAGTACCGCGTGCTGATGGCAGTGGGTCTGCCCGACCGCCGCCCGGTCCACGCGGGGCGGCGTCCAGTCGGGGGCGTGGCGCTCCAGCGTCTCCGCGAAGGTCAGGACGCGGTCGGCCAGGAGGCGGGCGCGGGGGTCGTCGTGCAGCAGCTCCGGGAGGTCCGCGCGGAGGGCTGCCGCGCAGCTCGGCTCCAGGACGACCACCGGGGCGGCCGTCTCCAGCACCGGCTCCATGAGGTCGAGCGTGCGCCGCAGCACCGCGCGGGCGCGGTCGAGCTGCCCCGTCGAGATGTACGTCAACCCGCAGCAGACCCGACCCCGGCCCCGAAGGAGGGACACGGGATCCAGCGCCACAGTCGTACCGCCGCCCAGAGTCCGACCGTCACGCCCCGTCTCGCCGTCACCCGTCGGCGTCCTCTTCAGCCGCACCGTCGGCGGCAGCGCCACCCGCAGCCCGGCCGCCTCCAGCACGCGTACGGCCGCCTGCCCCACGGAGGGCGAGAGGTGCTCGGTGAAGGTGTCCGGCCACAGGATGACCAGGTCGCCGTCGCCGGCGGAAGCCTCTCCGCGCTGCCGCTCACCGCCCCCACCAACGGCCGCCGCCTCCTCCCTCCGCCGCTCCCACCACCCGCTGAACGTCCGTGTCGCCAGCCGCGGAATCTCCCGCTCCGGCGCGATCCCGCCGAGCCGTTTCGCCGTCCACGCCAAGGGCCGTACGGCGGCCAGGGCGTTGGCCAGTGACGCCGTACGCGTGCGTGCCACCGCGCGCAGCCACTGCGGCAGTCGGCCCATGCTGTAGTGCGCGGCGGGGCGTCGGCGGCCCTCGTAGTGGTGGTGCAGGAACTCCGCCTTGTACGTGGCCATGTCGACCTCGACCGGGCAGTCGGACCGGCACCCCTTGCAGGACAGGCACAGGTCCAGCGCGTCCCGCACCTCCGTCGACCGCCACCCGTCGGTCACCAGCTCCCCGGCCAGCATCTCGTGCAGCAGCCGGGCACGCCCGCGCGTGGAGTGCTCCTCCTCGCCGGTCGCGCGGAACGAAGGGCACATGACGGCAGAGCCGGACGCCGATGTCGTACGGCACTTGGCGACCCCGACACACCGCCGTACGGCTGCCGAGAAGTCGCCGCCGTCGGCGGGGTAGCCGAAGGCCACGTCGACCGGCTTGCGGGGCAGGACGGCGAAGCGGAGGTTCGAGTCGAGGGGGGCCGGGCGCACCAGCATCCCCGGGTTGAGCAGGTCGTCGGGGTCCCAGACGCCCTTCGCCCGCTCGAAGAGGGCGACCATGTCGTCGCCGTACATCTTCGGCAGCAACTCGGCGCGCGCCTGCCCGTCCCCGTGCTCCCCCGACAGCGAGCCCCCGTGCGCGACGACGGCCTCGGCGAGCTCCTCCGAGAAGCGCCGGAAGCGGTCGACGCCCGCCTCGGTCAGCAGGTCGAAGTCGATACGGACGTGGATGCAGCCGTCGCCGAAGTGCCCGTACGGCGTCCCGCGCAGCCCGTGGGCGGTCAACAGCGCGCGGAAGTCGCGCAGGTACGCCCCCAGCCGCTCCGGGGGCACCGCGCAGTCCTCCCAGCCGGGCCAGGCTTCGCTGCCGTCCGGCATACGGGTCGCCGTACCGCTCGCGTCCTCCCGGATGCGCCACAGGGCCCGCTGCCCGGCCGGATCGGTCACGACCAGCGCGTCGACGACGTCGGCGGCCCGCACGATCGCCTCCGCACGCGCGCGTGCCTCCGCCGCCGACTCCCCGCCCGTCTCCACGAACAGCCAGGCCCCGCCCTTGGGCAGCGCGGCCGAAGCCGCCGGGGGCACGAGGTCCGCCGCCATGCCCTCCACCGTCAGCGGCCCGTACGGCAGCAGCCCCGCCGCCGCCTCAGCGGCCGCGCTCTCGTCGGCGTACGCCAGCACGGCGAGGGCACGCGCGCGTGGCGCCTGAACCAGCCGTACGGTCGCCTCGGTGAGGATGCCGAGGGTGCCCTCGCTCCCACAGAAGGAACGGGCGACGTCGGCGCCCTTCTCGGGGAGCAGGGCGTCGAGCGCGTACCCGGAGATGCGGCGGGGCAGTTCGGGGAAGCCGGTCCGCAGGCGAGCCAGGTCCGCGTCCACCAGCTCCCGGAGCCCGTCCGGCGCGCCGGCCCATCCCTGCCCGAGCCGCAGCCGCTCCCCGCGTCCGCTGATCACGTCCAGCTCCCGCACGCTGTCCGCGGTCGTCCCCCACGCCACCGAGTGCGAGCCGCACGAGTTGTTGCCGATCATTCCGCCGAGCGTGCACCGGCTGTGGGTGGAGGGATCGGGGCCGAAGCGGAGCCCGTGCGGGGCGGCGGCGTCCTGGAGGCGGTCTAGGACGAGGCCGGGCTGGACGACGGCGGTGCGGGTCTCCGGGTCCAGGGACACGATCCGGTTCATGTGGCGGGTGAAGTCCAGCACGATGCCGGTGCCGGTGGCCTGTCCCGCGATCGAGGTACCTCCGCCACGCGCCACGACCGGCACTATGTGGTCCCGGCACACCTCCAGTACGGCGGCGACGTCGTCGGCGTCATGTGGTGCCACCACACCCAATGGGACACGCCGGTAGTTGGAAGCATCCATGGTCGTGAGCGCCCGGGAGGTGACATCGAAGTAGACGTCTCCCCGGACGGCCTTGCGCAGCTCCGCCTCTAGTTCCGACATATCTCCACTCAATCAGCCCACCCGGCCTCGAGTCCGACGCCCACCGAAACGCCGTCTCACCCGACGGACGAGGTTTCACCCAGGTTTCCCGAAACAGCTACGCTCCCACCGTGGCTGAGATCCAGATTCCCGCTGACATCAAGCCCGCCGACGGACGTTTCGGCGCGGGCCCCTCCAAGGTGCGGACGGAAGCGCTGGACGCGCTGGCCGCGACCGGTACCTCTCTCCTCGGCACCTCCCACCGTCAGGCCCCGGTCAAGAACCTGGTCGGCCAGGTGCGCGAGGGCATCTCCGAGCTGTTCCAGCTGCCCGACGGCTACGAGGTCGTCCTCGGCAACGGCGGCTCCACCGCGTTCTGGGACATCGCGACGCACGGCCTGATCGAGAACAAGTCGCAGCACCTCACCTTCGGTGAGTTCAGCTCGAAGTTCGCCAAGGCCGCGAAGCTCGCCCCGTGGCTCGCCGAGCCGGAGGTCATCTCCACCGACCCGGGCACGCACCCCGAGCCGGTCGCCGCGGCTGGCGTCGACGTCTACGCCTTCACGCACAACGAGACCTCCACCGGCGTCGCCATGCCGATCAAGCGTGTGGCCGGTGCCGACGAGGGTGCCCTGGTCCTCGTGGACGCCACCTCCGGCGCCGGCGGCCTCCCGGTCGACGTCTCCGAGACGGACGTCTACTACTTCGCCCCGCAGAAGTCCTTCGCCTCCGACGGCGGCCTGTGGATCGGCGTCTTCTCCCCGGCCGCGATCGAGCGCGCCGAGCGCATCCACGCGTCCGGCCGCCACATCCCGGAGTTCTTCTCGCTCCCCACGGCGATCGACAACTCCCGCAAGAACCAGACGTACAACACCCCGGCGCTCGCCACCCTCTTCCTGCTGAACCAGCAGCTGGAGTGGATCAACGGCCAGGGCGGCCTCGACTGGGCGGTCCGCCGTACGGCCACCTCCGCCCGCACCCTGTACGGCTGGGCCGAGGACATCAAGTACGCCAACCCGTTCGTCACCGACCCGGCCAAGCGCTCCCAGGTCATCGGCACGATCGACTTCACGGACGAGGTCGACGCCGCCGCCGTCGCCAAGGTCCTGCGCGCCAACGGCATCGTCGACACCGAGCCCTACCGCAAGCTCGGCCGCAACCAGCTGCGCGTCGCGATGTTCCCGGCGATCGACCCGGCGGACATCGACGCGCTGACGAAGTGCATCGACTACGTGATCGAGAAGCTCTGAACACTCAGCAGCTCTGATCACTTCGGTACGACGACGAAGGGCGCCCGGTGTTCACCGGGCGCCCTTCGTCGTGAGCGTGGCCTGACCTGCGGGATTTACCTCGGATGCAAATCGGGGGCCGGTCGAGTCTGGGTATCGGTGACATTGTCCGGGGCGCTCGTCGGCAGCAAGGCTGCAGTTCGTCGATCGAACGGCGAACGGGAGTTGCCCGATGGAACCAGCCGCAAGCCCACCCCGTGGCCTCTCGCTGCCGGAGATTCTCGCGGCCCGTGCCCAGGCCCACCCGGACGCCCTGGCCCTGCGCTTCCTGCCCGACGGTACGACGGATCACCCGGTGGACTGGACGTACCGGGATCTGGACCGCAGGTCACGGCTGGTGGCTCGGGGGCTTCGTCGGCGTGGGCTCGCGGGTGGGCGGATGGTCCTGGCGCTGGACCCCGGACTCGACTACGTGGCCGCGCTCTTCGGCGTGCTGCGGGCCGGATGCACCGTGGTGCCCGCGTTCCCGCCGTCCGGCCGACGTGCGGTTGCGCGCTTTGTGTCCGTCCTCGCCGACTGTGCGCCGCAGGCCGCCCTGGCCGACGGCCGGTTCGCGTCGAAGGCGGCGGAGTTGGCGGGGGCGTACCCGAACGACGGCAACGGGGAGAGCGTCCAGTGGATCTTCCCTGACGAGCGGCCCTGTCGCAGGGACGACGGCACCGATACGTCGGTGCGGCTCGCCGACCCGGCGCTGATCCAGTACAGCTCCGGCTCGACCGGTGACCCCAAGGGCATCGTGCTGACCCACGAGAATCTGGTCGGCAACTGCCGGGCCCTGGAGGCGCACATCGGGATGGAGCCCGACCGGGTCGGCTGCTCCTGGCTACCGCCGTATCACGACATGGGCCTGATGGGCACCATCATGCTGGCCGTGCACGGCGGCTGGCCGCTGGTCATGATGGCGCCGGGGCACTTCGTGCAGGACCCGCACCGCTGGCTGAAGGCGTTGACCGAGTACCGGGTGACGATCACGGTCGGGCCCAACTTCGCCTTCGACCTGTGCACTTCGTCGATCTCGGATGCGGACCTCGCCGGGCTCGACCTGTCCTCGCTGCGCCAGGTGTTCTGCGGGAGCGAGCCCATTTCCGCCGCGACGCTGGAGAGGTTCCGGGAGCGGTTCGCCGGCTGTGGTTATGACGCGGCGTCGGTGATCCCGTGCTACGGCCTGGCCGAGGCGACCTTGTTCGTCACGGGCAGCGCGGCGACGAGCGGTGCCGTGCGGACCGAGCCCCTAGACGGAACCGGTACGCCGGTGGTCGGTTGCGGCATCGCCGCGGTGGGCCATGAGGTTCTGGTGGTCGATCCGGGGGCCCTGACCGTGTTGCCGGAGGGGCGGGTCGGTGAGATCTGGGTCGCGGGTCCGAACGTCGCGGCCGGCTACTGGCGGCGGCCGGACCTGAGCGCCGAGACGTTCGGCGCCCGCCTGTCCGGCGCGACGGAGGCGGGCCGGAAATACCTGCGCACCGGCGACCTGGGCTTCGTACGCGACGGTGAACTGTTCGTGACCGGGCGGCTGAAGGACCTGATCGTCGTCGACGGCCGCAACCTCTACCCACAGGATCTCGAGGCGTCGGTGGAGCGCTGCCACGGGGAGTTGCGCCGGTCCGCCGTCTTTTCCGTGCCCGGCGAGGGAGAGCAGGTGGTCGTCGTCGCCGAATTCTGGGGCAGGTCCCGGGAGTTCGCGACGGCGGAGCGGACCCTGCGTGCCGAGGTGACCGCGGCGATCACCGGCGACCACGGAGTGCGGCCCGCCGAGATGCACTTCGGACCGCCCGGCACGGTGCTGACCACCACGAGCGGCAAGGTGCGCCGCAGGGCGACCCGGGCCGCGTTCCTGGAGGGGACGTTGAAGCGTTTCGCGGTGCCGTACGGCAGTACGGCGGCGGCACGATGAGCGCCGCGGCGGCCGGACAGGCGGTCGGTCGGGAGCCCGAAAAGGGGAAGCCCGAGGTGGGTGAGATCGATGCCGGGGCCCGGCGGTTCGCCTATGTGACGGTGGGCGTTCCGACCTCGGGTGCCGTCGCGGCGGTGGTGTTCGCGATGCGCTACGGGTTCAGCCGGGTGGACTTCGCTCTGCTCGCCGGCATGTACGCGGTGACGTCGCTGGGCATCGAGGGCGGCTTCCATCGCTTCTTCTCCCACCGCTCGTTCTCCGCGAAGCCGGTGATGACCTCGCTGTGGGCGATCGCGGGCAGCATGGCCGCCCAGGGGCCGGTGGTGTTCTGGGTGGCGATCCACCGGCAGCACCATGCCTTCACCGACCGGGAGGGTGACCCGCACTCGCCCCGGCCGCTGGGCCAAGGCCGTCTGGCCCGCCTGCGGGGTCTGTGGCACGGGCACGCGGGCTGGCTGTTCAAGGTGCGCCGGCAGAACTGGGCCAGGCTCGCCCCCGACCTGGTGCGCAACCGGCTGGTCATGCGGCTGAACCAGTACTACGTCGGGTGGGTCCTGCTGGGCCTGGCACTGCCGACGCTGCTCGGCTGGCTGCTGACGGGGACGGTGCGTGGGGCCGTGGGCGGCCTGCTCTGGGGAGGCCTGGCGCGGATCTTCCTGCTCGACCACGTGACGTGGTCCGTCAACTCCATCGGCCACACGCTGGGGAACCGGCCCTACCGCACACGTGACGGCAGCAGAAACGTGCCGCCCCTGGTGCCCTTCTCGGTCGGTGGCGCCTGGCACAACAACCACCACGCCCGGCCCTCGCTCGCGCACAACCGGCACGGGTTCTGGCAGTTCGATCCGACCGGGACCGTCATCCGGGTCCTGGACAAGCTCGGCCTGGTGTCCGATGTGCGCTACCCGGACCGAAAGACCGTGAAAGGAAAGGGAGTTGCCTGATGTCCTCAGCCAGTACTGACGCGGCGGTGTTGGCGAAAGCCGTCGTCCGGCTGGACCCGATCAGTCTGCGCACCAAGCGCTTCGCCGCGCTGACCACGATGATCCTGCCGCTGCTGGGTACCGCGGCGGCGGCGTATTTCCTGCTGACCGGCCGGTTCACGGCCGTCGACCTCTGGCTGTTCGCGGGGATGTACTTCGTCCACATGTTCGGCATCACGGTGGGCTTCCACCGGTACCTGGCGCACAAGGCCTTCCGCACGGGGCCGGTGTTCGAGGCGATCATGATGATCACCGGTTCCATGGGAGCCCAGGGTCCCCTGATGTGGTGGGTGACGACGCACCGGCGCCACCATCGGTTCAGCGACCGGGAGGGCGACCCGCACTCGCCCAATCTGCACGGGCGCACTCTCCAGCAGCGACTGCACGGCCTGTGGTACGCCCATATGCCGTGGATGCTCAGTGACGAGAACTCCCGGTGGTCGGTGTTCGCCCCCGACGTCCTGCGCGACCGTCGGCTGATGTACTTCCACCGCACCTACCCCGTCTGGGTCGTCAGTGGGGTGATCCTGCCGGGGCTGATCGGCTGGACCGTCGAGGGGAGCGCGCGGTCCGCCCTCACCGGTGTCGTCTTCGGTGGCCTGGCACGGATCTTCCTGGCCAACCAGGCGGCCTGGATGGTCGGTTCCGTCTGCCACGCGATAGGCGGGCGCCCGTTCGCGAACGAGGACCGCAGCGCCAACAACTGGCCGGTCGCGCTGCTCACCTTCGGGGAGGGACTGCAGAACAACCACCACGCCTTCCCCGGTTCGTACCGGCACGGCGTGACCTGGCTGGAGCCGGACCTCAGCGGGTGGATCCTCGCCGGCCTCGGCAAGGTCGGTGTGGTGCGGGAGCTGCGTGAACCGTCCAGGGAACAGATTCAGACCAAGCGTGAGCGGGCGTTGTCCACCAAGAAGGCGGAGTGAGCGGCATGTTCAAGAAGAAGGTCGTCCGGCCGAGCGGCCCGCTAACGCAGTCCGTGCTGCGTGACTGGCTGGTGGAGTACGTTGCCGGTCATCTCAAGGTCGGCGAGGACGACATCGACACCTCGGTCACCTTCGAGGCGTTCGGCCTCGACTCCCGGACGGCGGTCCAGGTGTCCGGCGCGCTGGAGAAGGTCGTGGAGCGCAGGCTCTCTCCCGGGCTGCTCTACGAGTACCAGACCATCGACGAGCTGAGCGCCCACCTCGCCAAGGAGCTCGGGTGAGCGACCTCGACGTCCGCACCGCCCGCCGCGCATGGATGTGCCTGCTGTGCGGCTGGGTCTACTACGAGGAGCTGGGCGCCCCGGAGGAGGGGATCGCGCCCGGTACCCGCTGGGAGGACGTGCCCGACGACTGGCTGTGCCCCGAATGCGGCGCCGCCAAGGGCGACTTCGTCATGGAACCGCTGTAACCGATAGCAACGCTGTAAGCGATGGCACCGCTGTAACCGATCGTCGTCGTAGCCATAGCCCGTGCTCCTGCGGCCGCACCTGCCGCAGGAGCACGTCCATGCGCCGGTCCGCCGCCGGCGGCCAGGACAGGAGTAGACGTGTTCACCTTCCCCCTCGATCCCCAGGCTCTGTTACGGGAGCGCACCCGGCAGTTGACCAGGCTCGGCATCCCGGCCGGCATCGTGGCGCGGGCCACGGCCGAGATCGACGACATGTGGGGGGCGGGGACGGGCGGCTGGGTACCGGTGTGGGCCCGGCACGCCGAACGAGCCGAGCGGCAAGGGAAGTTGCTGTCGGCCTCACTGTGCTGGGGCGCGGCCCGGTTTCCCGCACTGGCCACCCCCGAGCGGCAGTTGGCCCAGGAGCGGCAGCTGGACTGCTATCTGAGGGCCGCCCGGCATTTCCCCGTACGTTTCCAGCGGCTGGTCCTCGACGTTCCGCACGGCACCGGGACCACCCCGGTCCCGGTGCATCTGTTCCGGCGCCGCGGCGGCACCGCGTCCGAGCCTCGCGCCGTGCTCCTGGTCTCCGGCGGAGTCGACACCTGGAAGATGGACCTGCACCGTCTCCTCGTGGCGTCGGCGCTGGCCACCGGCCTGCTCGTGGCCGCCGTAGACATGCCCGGCACCGGGGAGTCGGCGCTGCCCCTCACTCCTGACAGCGAGTTCGTCCTCACCGGAGTGGTCGATCTACTGCGCGGTCACTACGGGAAACCGGTCGGCTTCTTCGGCCTGAGTTTCGGGGGCCACTGGGCCGCCAAGCTCGCCCTGCTCGGCCGGGTCGACGCGGCCGTCGACGTGGGCGGACCGACCGGCATCACCGACCGCGGCCCCGGTGAGCTCATGGGCATGCCCCACGGCATGGCGGGCATCATCGGCAACGCTCTCGGCCTGGGTGAGCTGCCCGACGACGAGACCTTCGCGGACCTGTTCGGGCGGTTCTCGCTCCGCCGGCAGGGGCTGCTGGCCCGCACGGGCGGCGCCCCGCTCCTGGCGGCCAACGGCTCCGACGACCAGTACATCCCGCGCGCCGACGTCACCGGACTCGGTGGGCGGGCGGCCACCACAGTGTGGATCGTCCGCGGTGCCACCCACTGCGCTCCCGAACACTTCGCCCCGCTCGTCGCGGCGGCCTGGGCCTGGCTGGCGGCCCGCCTCACTCCGGGGCGGGCGACCCGGCTGGCCGAGGAGGCGCTGCTGCTCGCGCTCCGGCCCCTCCTCGTGGCGCCCGCTTCCGTGCTGCCGTGAGCCCGCCCCGTCGCATCCGGTTCCGTGCCGGGTGGGGCCCGCCCGTCACACCCGGTTTCCGTGCCCCGTGCGGCCCACCCGTCACACCCGGGACGTGCCGGCCGGTTCCGCCGTCTGCACGGGGGCGACCTCCAGCGCGGTCAGCTCGTCCCTCAGGTACAGCTCACGCATCCTGGCGCGCTGGATCTTCCCGCTGGTGGTGCGCTCGACCGAGCCCGGGGCGACCAGCAGGGTCGAGGCCCGCGGGATCTGGAAGGCGTGGCGGATGTGGCTGGTCACAGCGGCCGCGAGTTCGGCGGTTCCCGTGCCGTCGAGATGCTTGGGCCTGACCTCCTGGACCAGGACCACGTGCTCGGGATGGCCGCCGAGCGCGAAGGCCGCGGCGGCCCCTGTGGCCAGCGCCGGGTGCAGGGGGCGTACGGATTCCTCGATGTCGTGGGGGTAGAGGTTGCGCCCGTTGACGATGATCAGGTCCTTGATCCGGCCGGTGACATACAGTTCGCCGTCGAGGAGTGCGCCCAGGTCGCCCGTGCTCAGGAAGCCGCCCTGTCCGTCGGCGGTGGTTCGGCCGAAGGTCTCCGCCGTCCGCTCGGGGTTGTTCCAGTAGCCCGCCCCGACACTGGGCCCGGTCACCCAGATCTCCCCGATGCGTCCCTCGGGAAGCACCTCCAGGGTGTCGGGGTCGACGATGCTCACCCCGAGGATCCCGGCCCGCCCGCTGCTCACCAGGTGCTGGACCGCCGCGCCGGACGGCGCCGGGGTCAGCCGTCCCTGCTGGAACGAGGCCGCGTCGACAGCACAGGTGCGCAGGCCCCGCAGTCGCGGAGTCCCGGTCACCAGCAGCGTCGCCTCGGCCAGGCCGTAGCAGGGGCTCATCGCCTCGGCGCGCAGGCCGGCGGGGGCGAAGCGGCGGGTGAAGCGCTCCAGCACGGGGATGCTGATCGGCTCGGCGCCGTTGAGGGCCACTTCCAGGGAGGACAGGTCGAGTTGGGCCAGTTGCTCGTCGCTGGTACGCCGGGCGGCCAGTTCGTAGGCGAAGTTGGGGGCCGGGGTGATGGTGGCCCGGTAGTGGCTGATCGCCTCCAGCCAGGAGAAGGGGCGCTTGAGGAACGCCAGTGGCGACATGTAGTACAGGGTGCCGCCCAGGTAGAGGGGGTGCAGAAGCTGCCCGATCAGGCCCATGTCGTGGAAGTGCGGCAGCCAGCCCACTCCCCGGATCTCCGAGGTGGAGCCGGCGGCCTCGGCGATCGCCTCCTGGTTGGCGACGACGTTGGCGTGGGTGACGATCACTCCCTTGGGGGTGCTCGTCGAACCCGAGGTGTACTGCAGGAAGGCGACCGTGTCGCCGGTCGGCGCGAACGGCCGCCAGTCCTCGGGGTCCGCGGCCAGGTCGTCGGAGGCGACGTGGTCCAGGCCGGTGTCGCCGGAGTCGAGCCACTCCCGCAGCAGGGGCATCGTCGGCGTGTCGGTGAGCAGATGGCCGATTCCGGCGTCCGCCACGATGCCCGACAGCCGGTCGAGGCTGCGTCGGCGGCCGTCGGGCGGCGGCGCGGGTACGGCGATGACGCCCGCGTAGAGGCAACCGAGGAACGCGTCCAGGAACGCGGGCCCGGGCAGATGGGCCAGCAGCACCCGGTCCCCCGGCCGCGTACGGGCCTGCAGCCAGGCGGCGACGCGGCGGGCGCTGCGGTCCAGGTCGGCATAGGTCGAGACGATCTCGTCCGTTCCCGGCGTGCCGTCCTCCAGATAGACCGTGGCGACGCGATCGCCCTGCTCGGCCGCCCATCTGCGCAGGACCGTGACGAAGTCCGGCCGCTGGGCCGGCTCGGGTGCGGTCCCGGGCGTGGTGCTACGCATGGTCTTTCTCCCTCTCCCGAAGGTGGCTGCCGCCCTCGCGCCAGCCGCTGGTGATGGGCAGTCGGCGATCGCGGCCGAAGTTCTTCGCCGTGATCTTCGGACCGGGTGGATACTGGCGTCGCTTGTACTCGGCCAGGTCGACGAGCCGGACGACACGGTCCACGAGGTCGGGGTCGTGCCCCGCCGCGATCAGCGCGTGGCTGCCGCCGTCGTTCTCGACGTAGTCGCGCAGCAGTGGGTCCAGGACCTCGTACGGGGGCAGTGAGTCGCTGTCGAGCTGGTCGGGCCGCAGCTCCGCCGACGGCGGTTTGTCGATGATGTGCTGCGGGATCGGGGCCGTACCGAACGGGTGCAGCCAAGCGGCCGGACCGGTCTGCTCGTTGCGCCAGCGGCACAGCTGCCACACCAGCGTCTTGCTCACGTCCTTGAGCGGGGCGAAGCCGCCCGCGGAGTCGCCGTACAGCGTGGAGTAGCCGGTGGCGATCTCGCTCTTGTTGCCGGTGGTGAGCACGAGATGGCCGTGCTCGTTGGACAAGGCCATCCAGATCGCGCCCCGCACCCGCGCCTGGAGGTTTTCGGCCGCCAGTCCGTGCAGGTCGATCTCGGCCTCGAAGGCGTCGACGATCGTACGGATCGGGACCGTCCGGGCGTTGAGTCCCTGGCGCTTGACGAGTTCGTCCGCGTCGGTGATCGAGTGCTCGCTGGAGTACCGGCTGGGCAGCAGCACGGCATGGACGTCGCCGGGACCGATCGCGTCCGCCGCGAGGGTCGCGACCAGGGCGGAGTCGACGCCGCCCGACAGACCGAGGATCACGGAACGGAAGCCGTTCTTGCGGACGTAGTCGCGCACCCCGCACACCAGGGCCGCGTACACCTCCGCGAGCGGATCGAGGGCAGGGGCGAGGGACGCCGGCAGGCGTTCGTACGGTGCGAGCGGGGACTCGGAGACGACCGTGCGCTCGACGGTCGGCCCGGCGGGCCGGGTCTCGTCGTCGAGCCCGGGCAGTGTCCGCCAGGGCCTGACCGTCCGTACGGCATCGGGGAAGTCGAGGTCGGCCACGAGCAGCTGCTCCTCGAACTGCCTTGCAGACGCGAGGAGTTCACCGTTGGGGCCGACGACCATCGAGGCCCCGTCGAAGACCAGCTCGTCCTGTGCGCCCACCAGGTTGCAGTAGGCCATCACGGCCCCGGTCTCCCGGGCCCGCCTGGCGCACAGCTCACGGCGTACCTCGCTCTTGCCGCGTTCGTACGGCGAGGCGTTGAGCACGGCGAGGAGCCGTGCCCCGGCCTCGCGGGTCAGCGCGAGGGGGCCGCCGTCCTGCCAGAGGTCCTCGCAGATGGCGACGGCGATGTCGACGCCGTGCAGGCGGAACACCGGCAGCCGGGTGCCCGGCGTGAAGTGGCGGGCCTCGTCGAAGACACCGTAGGTGGGCAGGTGATGCTTGGCCGTGCGCAGGACCACCCGCCCGTGGTGGAGCAGTGCCGCGGCGTTCAGTGCGCCGGCGCGGCCGCGGTCCAGGTAGCCGACGAGGGCGGGCAGGTCACCCAGCCCCTCGTCCGCCAAACGGCCTGCCAGAGCCTCGAGTTGTGCCACCGAGGCGTCCACGAAGGACGGCCGCAGGGCGAGGTCCTCCACCGGGTATCCGGTGACCGCCATCTCGGGGAAGATCACGAGGTGCGCCCCCGCGTCGGCGGAGCGCCGTGTCCATTCGACGATGCGGTCGGCGTTCCCGTTCAGGTCGCCGACGACGGTGTTGATCTGGGCCAGGGCGATGCGTAGTTGCATCACGTTCCTCCGTGGTCAGGCCGTCGTGAACGTCAGCGCGATGTTGTGGCCACCGAAGCCGAACGAGTCGGTGACGGCGGCGGCGGTGTCCAGTTGCCGGGGCCGGCCGGCCACCACGTCGAGCCGCACTTCGGGGTCGAGCCGTTCGAGATTGGCGGTCGGCGGGACGATCCCGTGCCGCAGGGTGAGCACGGTCGCGATCGCCTCGACGGCTCCCGCGGCGCCGAGGAGATGGCCCAACGCCCCCTTGGGGCCGGTCAGTACGGGGTGGTCGCCGAGCGCGGAGCGGATCGCGACGGTCTCGGGGATGTCACCGACCACCGTGGAGGTGGCATGCGCGTTGACGTGGCCGACGTCCTTGGGGAGCAGGCCGGCGCTGCGGACCGCGGCGCCGATCGCCCGTGCCTGCCCCCGCCCGGTCGGGTCGGGAGCGGTGATGTGGTGGGCGTCCGCGCTGGTCCCGACCCCGGCGAGACGCGCGTACGCCTTGGCGCCCCTGGCCCGGGCGTGCTCGGCCCGCTCCAGCACCAGGATTCCGGCGCCCTCCCCGAGGACGAAGCCGTCCCGGTCGACGTCCCAGGGCCGCGACGCCCGCTCGGGATCGTCGTTGCGCAGGCTCAGGGTGCGGGCTCGGGCGAACGCCGCCATCGTGACTCCGGTGAGGCTGGCCTCCGCCCCGCCGGCGACGACGATGTCCGCCTCGTTCGTGCGCAGCATCCGCCACGCCCACGCCAGCGCCTCGGCTCCGGACGCGCACGCCGAGACCGGGGCGTGCACGCCGGCCCGGGCGCCGATGGCCAGACCGACGTGCGCCGCGGGTCCGTTCGGCATCAGCATCGGCACCGTCAGCGGGGACATCTGGCGCAGCCCGTCCCGGGCCAGCAGCTCGGCCTGTTCCAGGAGCGTGCGCACGCCTCCGATGCCGGTTCCGACGACGACACCGACCCGGTCCGGGTCGACCCGGTCGCCGGCCTTGGCGTCCTCCCAGGCCTGTTCGGCGGCCACGACCGCGGCCTGGGCGCAGCGGTCCAGCCTGCGGGCCACACCACGCGGCAGGGCGGTGGCCGGGTCCACCGCGAGCGGAGCGCCGATCCGGACCGGCAGCCGGTACTTCTCGACGAACTCGGCATCCAGCCTGCGGACGCCACTGCGTCCGGCCAGCATCTCGTTCCAGGTGGACCAGACGTCACCGCCGAGAGGTGTGGTCGCGCCCAGGCCGGTGACGACTATGTCGTTGTCGCTCATGGCTCCCTCCGCGCAGGTCCGCCGGCCGTCAGGCCCGCGCGGCCAGGACGAGCTGCACCGCGTCCCCGACGGTGAGGAGTTCGGCCAGTTCCTCGATGGCGATGTCGAGTTCGAAGGTGGCCTCGGTCTGCGCGGCGATCTCGATCATGGACAGGGAGTCGATGTCCAGGTCGTCGACGAAGCGCTTGTCCAGGGAGACGCGGTCGGCGGGGACCTCGGCGATCTCCTCGATGATCGCGGCGAGCTTCGCCAGGATCTCCTGCTGTTCGGCGCTCACGGGGGCCTCTGTATGGGTGGTCATGTTCCGTTCCTTTCCGATCCGTTGGGGTCAGGCAGCGAGCCGCGAGCCCTGGGGCACGCCCAGCACCCGACCGAAGAAGTCGGCGCCGTCGGCGCGGATCTCGGCGCCGTGGCCGGTGCAGCAGTGGTCGCCGTCCGCGAAGGTCAGCAGGGTCACGTCCTGCTCGGCATGCATGCCGAGGAGGGTGTCGCGCAGCCACTCCTTGTCGCGAACCTTGACGAGCGGGTCCTTCGCGCCGTGCACGATCCGCACCGGGACCTCGATCCGGCGCAGGATCCCGGGGTCGGTGATGGAGAAAACGCTCTGGTAGTCCGGCAGTTCGTCGGGACCCTCGATGCCGAGGACCTGGCCGTACTTGCTCTTGAGGAAGTACGGCAGCTTCTTCCACCGCCCGGCGTCGACGGGGCCGCCCAGGTCGTAGACGGCGGCGACGCGTTCGTCGGCAGCGGCGGCCTTGAGGGCCCACAGGCCGCCCCAGCTGATACCGATCACACCGACGCGGCTCGCGTCGAGGCCGTAGGGGCCGGCGAGGGCATCGATGGCGGCGGGGACGATCTCGTGGAAGTTGCCCGGCCAGGTCTTGTCCTCCAGGATCAGGCTCTCGCCCTGGCCCGGCCCGTCGATGCCCAGCACTGCGAAACCGGCCTCGCACAGGCCGTTCTCGGTGGCGAGGTGCTCCTCCTTGGTGTCGTCCATGCCGTGCAGGATCACGACGAGGGGCAGGCCGCGGCCGTCCTCGGGCGCCCGCTCGGGCAGGTGGAGGTTGGCGGCGTACTCGTGTCCGTCGAAGGGGACACGCACCCGCAGGTAGTTCTCGCCCCAGACCAGCGTCTCGGCCTCGATGTAGTAGTCGCGCGACTTGCGGTACGCCTGGCGCTTCAGGTCGGTCATCGGCAGCGAGCCCCACTGGGCCATGTGCGCCAGGTACGACAGCCGCCGCAGCAGCTCCACCCGCCGCTCGCGGGTGTGGGTCGTCGCCGTCCCCAGCTCGCGCTCGGCCGCGTCCACCAACTCCATGGCGGCCTGCGGCCAGTCGTCGATGCTGTCGATGCCGGCCAGGAACCGCATGAGGGTCTCGTCGTCGATGCCGGACATGCGCCAGCGGTTCCAGAACGGCCGGGTGACGTTCTTGACGCCGATGACGTGGGAGAGCGAGCTGACCGCGCGGCGGGCGACGTGGTCGACGAAGCGGTAGCCGCCGATGTCCGCCCTGTTCTTGCGGGCGCTCGTTGTGTCGGTCATTTGTCGACTCCGAACTTCAGGCGCTCCACGGGCGTCAGCTCGATGAGCTTCGCGCCCATGCGGACGGCGTCCTCGTCGAGTACGGCGACGTCGGCCGGCGTCGGTTCGTCGGACAGCCGGCGCTCATGGGCGTCGATGATCTGGTAGAGGTCGAATCCGTACTGGTTCCGCATGACCTTGCGCCCGAGCTCGTTCATCATGCAGTTCGTGCTGCAGGCGCCGGTGTTCTTCGGCATGTGCCAGCCGGCCCGCTCCAGGTCGGCGATCTGCTCCTTGAACGGCGGCTTCTCGACGAACTCGTAGAACGGGATGAGCACGCTGCGGCACTCGGCGGTCTTGAGCAGCTCGGCGGATTCGGGCGCGTTCGACTCCGCGTGCTGCCGCATCGGGGCGACGAACTTGTCGAGCATGCTCATCACCGGAGGCAGCGCGCCGCCGGACAGGGCCGGGGAGCCGGCCAGGTCCATCCGGTTCTGGCCCTTCTGGGTGCCGATGAAGCAGAAGGCGACGTCGTTCTCGTGGCAGTACAGGGTGGCCTGTGCGGCGATCGTGGCGAAGCACGGCCAGCAGGCCGAGCCGTAGGTCATGGCCGAGCGCATCAGCTCCGGATCGCCGGTCTCGTTCACGGTGAAGCCGAGCCGGAACAGCGTGTCCATCGGGTCGCGGGGCGGCTTGGCGATGACCAGTTCGACGCCCAGGCTGTCGCACAGTTTCTGCGCGTTCCTGATCGCGGCCGGCGACTGGTACCCCTGGTCCAGCATCCAGGCGACGACGTTCAACTCCTTGCGCTTCGCCAGGTCGATGAGCATCCAGCTGGAGTCCTTGCCGCCGCTGTAGAGCACCATGGCGTCGACGGAGCCGGGCTTCTTCTCCGGCACGCTGCCCACCAGTTCGGTCAGCGAGCGGATGCCGGAGGGCAGTACGGAGTTGACCTTGCCGAGGACCGAGGCCAGGCCCCGGGTGCCACGGCTCTTGGCCTGGTACGTGCGCAGGATCAGGTCGAGGATCCACTGGTTGTCGGTGCTCTGCCCGGTGCGGTCCACCACCTTGGCCCCGCTCGCGCAGTGCAGGCACAGCTCGGGGTCGGGCGAGGGCGGCTTTCCTTCCGCGGACAGCAGGAAGGCGTCGTACGCCAGCGGCATTCCGCACCGCGTGCAGACGGATTGGTCGGGTGTCAGTGCTGTCACTGTCTGCTCCCCTTCAGAAGTCAGGCGGCGGTGCCGGGCGCGACGGCAGCCAGGATCTTGTCGATGGGCAGGGGGTTGGGGCCGCACTGCAGCGTGGGGATGCTCAGCCCGTTCGCGAGGTAGGCGTCCTCGTAGGCGAGGATCGTCTCGATCGACGGCTCGCCGATGGTGCGCGGCAGCCGGTCGTCCAGGGCGAGGAGCATGCCCTCGGTCTGGCAGGTCCAGGCCGTGGTGCTGTTGCCGTCGGCGTCCACGTCGGCGAAGTCGAAGGGGAAGCCGGAGGTGTAGCCGATGCCGGAGCAGTCGACCAGGCCCGCGTCGCACGGCACGATGTCGGCCGCCTCGGTGACACGCCGCCACGCCTTGTCGCGGTCCCAGCAGTACGGCTGGCTGTCGTCGATCAGGACCGTGCCGGGCGCGACCTTGTCGATGTCCACGACATACGGGGTGCTGACCGCGCTGACCAGGACGTCGGTGGCGTAGCAGGCACTGCCGGGCACGAGCGCGCCGAGCGAGTCGGTGACCTCGGTGAGCGTGGGCGTCCCGGTCCGCTCCTCGAACTCCCGGGCCAGCTTCTCGAGTTTGCCGGCGGCCTGGGGGCGGTCCACCAGGACCAGCTCCCGTGGCGGACGCCCGCTCGCCTGCAGCAGCTGGGTGAAGGCTCGGCCGATGCTGCCGACGCCGAGCACGGTCAGCCGCTGGGTGCCGGGGTCGCGCTGCAGCTCCTTGATCGCCTGCCAATAGGTCTGGTGGACGCCGACGGCGGTGAGGGCGTGGCCGGTGGTCACCGTCATGCCCGCTTGCGCGGCCGGCTCGACCAGCCGTCGGCCGTACAGGGACAGGGCCCCGGTGAGCCCGCCGAGGCAGAGGATCTTCGCCCCGACCTTGGCGGCCATGCGGACGGCGTCCTCCTGCAGGATCTGCGCACAGCGCCGGCGGCTCTTGGGCTCGATGAGCTCATGGGCGAAGAAGGGCAGGAACATGATGCCGACGGTGAAGGAACCGGTGCTGATGATCTCGCCGAACATGGGGTTGAGGTGGCGCTGCAGTCCCGCGACATCGCGCTGGTCGAGCTTGTCGATGAAGGGGAACAGACGCGGTGCGTCCCCCTCGTCACGGGGATGCGTCAGCAGGACGACGTCTACGGTCCCTTTGCCGTCCTGGGCATCGAGCCAGTCGAAGAGTGCGTTCGGGCCGAGGTAGCGGGTGGGTTGGGACATGGCTGTCCTCCGGGTAGCGCGGCAGGTGGATGCGGTGACGTGGCGGCGGGTGAATTGCGGTGGGTGAGGGACGAGCGCCCTCGGAGGCTGATCAGGGAGCGGTGATGACCTGGGCCGCACAGGTGAGGCCGTGGCCGAAGCCCAGCAGCAGCACGGGGTCGCCGGAGTGCAGCCGGCCCTGCTCGGTCATCCGGGACAGCGCCAGCGGGATGGAGGCGGCGGAGGTGTTGCCCGACTCGACGATGTCGTCGGCCACCAGCGCCTGAGGAGCGCCCAGTTGGCGGGCCAGGGACCGGACGATCCGCAGGTTGGCCTGGTGCGGGACGAACGCGGCCAGTTCGGTGGGCGCGACCCCGGCGCGCCGGCATGCCTCCAGCGCGACCGGCGCCAGCGAGGTCGCCCAGCGGTAGACGGCCTGGCCGTCCTGGGCGAAGAAGGAGTGCCGGTCCCTGACGGTGATCTTGTCGGCGTTCCGGCCCGAACTGCCCCAGGCGACCGGGCCGATCCACCCGTCGTGGGAGCCTCGCCCGGCCAGCACGGCGGCGCCCGCCGCATCCGCGAAGATCACGCAGGTCGACCGGTCCGACGGGTCCACCCAGGCCGACATCTTGTCCGAGCCGATCACCAGCGCGTTGCGGGCGGACCCCGCGCGCAGCGCGTCGGCGGTGACGGCCAGCGCGTAGGTGAAGCCGGCGCAGCCCGCGTTGATGTCGTAGGCCCCGGGCGCCTCGATGCCCAACCGGTGCGCGACGGCGGGCGCCGCGACGGGTATCTGGGTCTCCTGGGTACAGGTCGCCAGGACCACGAGGTCGATCTCGTCGGCCGGCAGTCCACTGGCGGCCAGGGCCTTCGCCCCGGCGTGGACCGCCATGTCCGTCACCGACTCCTGTGGGGCGGCGATGTGCCGGCTGGCGATCCCGACGCGGCTGCGGATCCACTCGTCGCTGGTGTCCACCCGGGCGGCGAGTTCCTCGTTGGTGACCACGCGCTCGGGCTGGTAGTGGCCGAACGCCAGGATCCGCGGCCCCGTCGATGTCCGCGCCGACGTCCGCCGTGTCTGTGCGCTCATCGACGCACCTGGCAAGTGATCATCTCGACACGTCTCCCCGTTCGTCGTTCCTCGTGTCGACCGATGTGCCGGTCGACGTGTTGTTCCGACGTGCTTCAGCCTCGCCGCGGGGAAGAGCCACGAGCAATATCACCGATGCCCAGATCGGGCCGTCCCAGCTTTGGCATCCGGGCTTGAAAGCCGCAGGTCACGCCGTGGATGCGGGCCTCCGGCAGTGGAACGCCGCGAGCGATCGGTGGT
Source organism: Streptomyces cyaneus (assembly GCF_004028635.1). Taxonomy (GTDB): domain Bacteria; phylum Actinomycetota; class Actinomycetes; order Streptomycetales; family Streptomycetaceae; genus Streptomyces; species Streptomyces cyaneus. The sequence goes on from NZ_RQJW01000005.1 coordinate 474,100, forward strand.
TGACATGCTCAGACACCGAGGGGAAACATGAACCTGACTTACGAATCTGAATTCATATATCGGAGGCTGCGATGAGCTCGTACGGGAGCCGACCCCTCGGCCGCGGTCCGGCCAGACCGCAACAGCGGCGCAGCCAGGAGACCCACGCCGCGCTGCTGCGTGCGGCGGACGCCGGCTTCAGCACCGACGGCTGGCGCGGCACCTCCGTCGAGCGGGTCGCGGCGGCGGCCGGCACGTCCGTGGGCAGCGTGTACACACGCTTCGGCAGCAAGCGCGACCTGCTGCTCGCGGTGGTGGGCGAGCGCCTCGAGGAGATCACCGGCCTGGTCGAGACGACCGAGTTCACCGAGCTCCTGCACGACCCGGTCGGCGGGCTCAGGGCGACCGTCGCCCTGGTGGTGACCCGCCGTCGCGGGGCCGCCGGGCTGCTGACCGCATGGGCTGACGCGTGCATCGATCACCCTGAGATGCGCGAGCTGGAGACCGGCATCCGCGACAGCATCGTCAAGCAGTTGCGCGACCGCCTGGAGCTGCTCTCGGCGCACCCCGGGATGCGCCCGGAGATCGACCTGGACCAACTGGCCATCGCCGTATGCGGGTTGATCGAAGGCCTCCACCTGCCTCCGTGGACGAGCCTCAGTGACGAGGAGGCCACCGACATCTGTTCCCGGCTCATCCTGCACACCTGCCTGCGCGACGACGCCCTCCCGACGTCCTAGCGACAGCCCGGCAGCCAAGCCGCACACCCCCGGCCCCCGCACCTCCCCGTTCGCCGGCGCTCGTCGGGCGCAAAGCCATGCCCCCACGGAAAAACGAGGTTACCCATGAGCGACAAGCTGACCGCGGTCCCCGACCGGGACGAGGGATTCGCCACCCCGCCCGGGGACGAAGAGCAGAACCCGACGGGCGGGAAAGGAAGGAAGAAGGAGAAGAAGGAGAAGGAGAAGCCGTCCGGCGGAGGGACGCCCAAGCGGATTCTCCTCATCGCCCCGCTGCTCTATCTCGGAATCCTGAGTGTCCTGCAGTTCAACTTCACGCGTATGCACGACGCGCTCGTCCACATCCAGGACGGCACGACGTCGGGTCTCGCCCTGACGAACAAGCAGCTCAGTGACACCAACAGGAAGTTGAGCACGACGAACAGGCAACTCAGCGAGACGAACAAGAAACTGAACTCGACCAACGAGCAGTTGGGGACCACGAACAAGCAGCTCAGCGCCACCAACGCGCAGTTGGGGACGACCAACAAGAAGCTCAACGCGCTGGGCGACCTCAAGCAGCGGATGCTGCTGCTCAACCAGAACATGACCGCCATGCGGGAGCTGATGAAGCCGCTGCCCGGAATGGCCTCCAAGATAGCGAAACTGAGCGATCAGATCACTGATCTCAACGCGAGCGTCAGCGCCTTGGAGAAGGACGCCTCGTCACTGCCCACGGTGGCGAAGAACGTCCAGAACATGAAGTCGAGCATCAAGGATCTCTCCAAGCAGATGGGCGGCATGAACGGAACGCTGACCAGCATGTCGGAGGACCTCGACGACATGGACCAGCGTCTGAAGATCATTCCCAAGCTGCCCAACTGACCCGGGCCGGGGACGACGAACGACCGAAAGGAAGACTGTGTTCTACGGGGTGGAAGAACGGGTGGCGGAACCCGTACCGGAACTACCGGGACCCGGACCAGAACCGGAACCGGAACCGGAAGACCAGGAGCTCACGGTCGCGGACCGCGAACGGGCCGCGCTGCTGGCCAGAGCGGTCGCACCACGGGTGGCCGCCCTGGCAGGAGCGATCTTCGACCGGACCGGTCCCGACGAGTCACACCTGCTGCACCGCGTCACCCAGTGCCTGCGCATCGGGCTGACGACATGCCTGCACGAACGGCCCCTGACCAAGGACGAGCGCCGCGAACTCAGCCGCGTCGGAACGGCGATCGCGGCCTCGGGAGCACGACCGCCTGCCCTCGTCGGCATCCACAGCGTGCTGTTCCTCGGGCACGGCGAGGCCCTCCGGGCCTGCCAGGAGAACGCCCTGCCGCCGTCGTTCTCCGCTCGCCTGGAAGAGGGGGCCAAGCGGCTTCTCCCGCTCAGCGAGGAAATGGCGGGCTGCATCGCCGACGGATACGCGGAGGAGCGCTTCGGCCGCGGCCGGGCGACGCAGCCGAGGCGCCCTGTCGACGCCCTGTGTTCCCTCATCACCGGGCCCACCGACTCCTGGCGGCGCACCTACCTCACCAAGATCGTCCAGAAGAGCGGTCTCGACGGCATTTTTCCCGCCGTCATGGCCATCGCACAGGGACATGTCGGCACGGCGACCGAACCGACGACCCTACGCATAGGAAACTCCGCGAACATCGTCGTCGCCCCCGTCGCCGCTCCGGATCCGCACACGCTCATCCTCTGCCCCGCCGCCAGCACCGGCCCCTTCATGCTGTGGCTGCGCCGGACGGTCACTACCACCACGGTGCACACCCGGGCCGTCACCTTCGAAGAAGCGCCCGCCCGTTACACGGCGACCCGCGACATCCTCACCGCCGGTGACCCGATCGACCACGACGAGCGTTTCATCGATGCCCGAAGCCTGTTCTGGCACCGCATGCTGAGGAACCAGCGCATCGAGAACGTGGGCGACTATGTCGAAGAGGTGATCGGCCCCATCCTTCGGCTGCCGGAAACACAGCGCATCCCCCTCCTCGAGACACTGCATTCCCTCGACAAACACAACGGATCCGTACGCGCGGCGGCCGCGTCCCTCAACATCCACGAGAAGACACTCCGCTACCGCGTCGGCCGTATAGAGGCACTCACCGGCCTGAACGCCCTCACCAGAAATCACTGGCCCCAACTCAACCAGGCATGTGAACTTTTCGAGAACGTCATGAGCCGGTCCGCCTGAGCGGCTCCCCCCGCCCACCTTCCCGCAGAAACCGCAGGTCAAGACATTGATCTGCGGTTTTTGTCATGCCCCGCGGCACTTGCGCCGCGAGTCCGGTTGTAGGTCTTGAACCCTGCTGGTGATCGTCTCGAAAGGCCTTGGTGATCATCTTGTGGTGTACATGGATCTCGGGGCTTTAGTGGACGATGGTCGATGCATGTAGCTGCGATACGCGTTGTGCGTCTATGCGCGTTAATGCTGCGTAAATGCATAGGGGGAATCTTTACATGCCGATACGTAACGGGCGGCAAGTGACCGGCGAGTCCCGTCCCTGCAACGACCTACCCGATGACCCGATCGACGACCTCACCGACGCCCTGCCCGACGAAGAACGCATCGCGTTATTGGCGAGCATCGTCGCTCCACGCGTGACAGCGCTCGCCGGATCCATCTTCGACCGGGCCGCTCCCGAGGATGCGCACCTGCTCCAGCGGATCGGGTGCTGTCTGCGCATCGGACTGGGGGCCTGCCTGCAGGAGCGGCCCCTCCATGACCGGGAGCGCCATGAGCTCCACGGAGTCGGGGAGACGATCGCCGCGTCCGGTGGGCGCCCCCCGACCCTGGTCGTCATCCACAGCGTCCTGCTTCTCGGGCACAGCGAAGCCCTCCGCTCCTGTGACGAGAGCGGGTTCTCCGGCCCCGTGATGACCCGGCTCGAACATCACGGAAAGCGGCTGCTGGAAATCAGCGAGGAGATGGTCGGCCTCATCGCGGACGGATACGCGGAACACCGCCGCGCCCGGCACCACGGTGGCGAGCATCATCGGCCGATCGACGCCCTGTGCACCCTCATCACCGAACCGACCCAGTCGTGGCGGCGCTCCTACCTGACGAAGCTGGTCCTGGAGAGCGAGCTGGACTCGTTCTTCCCCGCGTCCATCGCCGTCACCCGTGGCCACCTCTTCGAGCACACCGAGGCCACGACCATCCGGATCGGCCGGTCCGCCGAGGTGATAGCCGCGCCGATCCGGGATCCGGAACCGCGCACACTTCTGCTGTGCCCCGCCGAGGACATCGTCCCCTTCACCAAGTGGCTGCGCCGAACCGTCACCTCCACCACCGTGTACACCCGGGCTGTCACCTTCGAGGAAGCGCCGGCCCGTTACACCGCGACCTGCGAGGTCCTCCCCCTCAGTGACTCGATCGACCAGGACGACCGGGTCATCGACGCCAAGCGACTGCTCTGGCACCGCATGCTCGCCAACCAGCAGGTCGACTACGTCAGCGACTACGTCGAAGAAGTCATCGGCCCCATCCTGCGCCTCCCGGAGGGCCAGCGGACCTCTCTGCTGGAGACGCTGCAGTCCCTGGACCGGCACGACGGATCCGTCCGCGCTGTCGCCGCCGCCCTGAACATCCACGAGAAGACGGTCCGGCACCGCACCGGCCGCATCGAGAGCCTCACCGGTCTGAACGCCCTCAGCAGAGCCCACTGGCCCCTGCTTCACCGTGCGGCACAGCTGTGCGCCATGTTCCCCGCGGTCCTCGAACTGTGGGACTCCTTGTTCTGAGAACCCGGATTCGAGTCGGGCGCCCGGCACAGACCGGGCGCCCTTCTCACGTCGCTGCCCTCAAGTCGTTGCTCTCACGTTCCTGCTCACATGTCACTGCTCATGTCGCAGCTCATGTCGCAGCTCACGTCGCAGCTCACGTCGCCACGCAACTCACCGTCGGCACCCCACCACCCCCGGGCGCGCCCCCGAACCCGAAGCTCGCCGAACCTCCGGCCGCGATCGCCCCGTTGTGAGCGGCGTTGGTGGCCGTGACGGTCGACCCGGTCTGGGTGTACGACGCGTTCCACATGTTGGTGACCTGCTGGGAGCCTGGCCAGGTCCAGGTCACCCGCCAGGACTTGAGCGCCGTGGCCCCGGAGTTGGTGACTTTCACCTCGGCGTTGAAGCCGCCGCCCCAGTCGCTGCTGACGGTGTAGACGGCGCTGCAAGCGGCCGTGCCGCCGCCCGGGTCGGGATCACCGCCGCCCCCGCTTCCGCCGCCCGGAAATCCCGGCGCCTTGATGCTCGCCAGATACCCGTCCTTCACGGTGTCCACGGTCGACCAGTCGTCCTTCAGGATCCCGCCCGTGTCACCGGAGTTGGGGTTCCAGGACCAGAACGTCCAGTGGAACGAGTCCGCCCCGTACGTCGACGTCGACCTCAGGTACGTCACCAGCGCGGCCAGCCACTTCTGGTCCACCGTCGACTGGAGCGTCGTACCGAACTCGCCGACCCACACCGGGGCGATGTTCTGCTTGAAGATGTAGCCCCAGTACCTGTCCCAGACGCCCGGCATGTTGTCGGGGAACGCCGGATCGCTGAACCAGGACTGCTGGGCCACGCTGGTGGCGTAGTCATGGGCCGAGTACACGAGCCGGTTCGGGACGTCGAGCTGCACCGGGTACTGGGCCACGCCCATGAGGTTGCCGCCCCACCAGCCGTTCACGCCGTTGAACGACTGGACGCCCTCGACCATGATCAGCAGCTCGGGGTTGACGGACAGGACGGCGTTCCCGGCGCGTTGCGCGGCGAGGCGCCAGTCGCGGGTCGTGTCGCCGCAGCCCCAGCAGGCGGGGTCGTGGGGCTCGTTGTGCAGATCGATGCCGATGACGGTGCTGTTGCCCTTGTAGCGCGCCGCCAGTGCCTTGAGGTTGGCGATCCAGGTCGACTCCGGCACCGCGCTCGTGTACCAGAGCGCCGACTGGCCGCCCGCGTCGGGGCGATGCCGGTCGAGGACGATCTTCAGGCCGGCCTGACCGGCGTACGTCACGATCTTGTCGAGGACCTGCAAGGACGTCAGCCCCTGCAGGTCGGCGTTCTTGCCGTCGGCGTAGTTGATGCTGTCCGGCATGGTGCCGGGCTTGAGGATGTCGTCGCTGAAGGGCAGGCGGAGGGTGTTGTAGCCCAGCGACTTCATCTGGTCGAGCATGCTCTTGTAGTCGCGGGTCCACAGGCCGTGGACGACGTGGTTGCCGGTCTCGAAGCCGAACCAGTTGATCCCGGCGATACGGACCGGCTGCCCGGACGCGTCCAGGATCTGCCGGCCGCTGGTGTGCCAGTAGCCGGCGCCGGCCTGTGCCTCGGCCGCCCGGGCCGGCTGCGTGCCGGCTCCGGTCAGCGGTAACAGGAGCGCGGCGGCCACCGCGCACAGCGCTCTTCGCAAGCTGCGGAACATGTCCCTTGTTCCTCTCGGGGAGGCGCGGCCCCGGAATCGATGGGAGCGCTCCCATGCACCGCGCATCTCCCAGGAAACTGACGCACCATGGGCACGTCAAGGAGATGCGCGGCATTGAGGGGCCCCGTCACCGGCTCAGCTTCTGGAACCTCCGCACCGCGAGCGGCAGGAAGATCGCCGTCAGGATCACCGGCCACACCCACGCCATCAGCAGCGCATGCTGCTCGACCCAGGAGTCCCCGCCCCCGACCGGCGTACCGAACAGCTCACGGCTGGCCGCGGCGGTGGACGAGATCGGGTTCCAGGCCGCCACCCAGCCCAGCCAGTCGGGCATCAGCTGCGGTGCGACGAAGATGCTGGAGATCATCGTGAGCGGGAAGGCGACGGCGAACAGGCCACCGGCGGCCTCCGGGTTGGGGACCAGCAGGCCCAGCCACACCCCGATCCAGATCAGCGCGAACCTCAGCCACAGCAGCAGGCCGAAGGCACCGAGGAAGCCGAACCCGCCGTCCGGGCGCCAGCCCATCGCGAAGGCCGTCAGCATCATGATCGCCAACTCGGCGCAGGCGGCGAGCAGATCGGTGATGCCGCGCCCGGCGACCACCGCGGACGAGGCCATCGGCATGGAGCGGAACCGGTCGATGACGCCCTTGGTGGAGTCGTAGACGACGAGGGTGGCGGTGTTGATGAAGCCGAACGCCATCGTCATCACGAACATGCCCGGCATCAGGAAGTCCTTGTAGTCCCCGCCGCCGGGCACCTTCATCGCGCTGCCGAAGACATAGCCGTAGAGCAGGACGGAGAGGATCGGGAAGCCCAGCTGCCAGGCGATGTTGACGGGTTGGCGCTGGTAGTGGGTGAGGCCGCGGCGGACGATGTTCCAGACGTCGACGAGGGTCCAGTACAGGCGGCCGTGCGTGGCCGGGACGGTCAGGTCTACGGCGGTCATGCGCGGGCCCCCTTGTCGTGCTTCTCGTTCTTGTCGTGCTTCTCGTACTTCTCGTTCGTGTCGTTCTTGTCGTGCTTCTCGGTGCGGTGTCCGGTCAGGCGCAGGAAGACGTCGTCGAGGCTCGGCCTGCGCAGCCCGATGTCCTCGACCTGGACGCCTTCGTCCTGCAACGTCCGCGCGACCTCGGTCAGCGCGGACACCCGGTCGATCACGGGCGCGTGCACCCGCAACTCGCCTTCCTCCGTCTCGGGTTCGCCGTCCGAGACGCGGGCGATGACCTTCGCCGCCCGCGGAATGTCGGTCCGTTCGGCGACGACGACCTCGATACGGTCGCCGCCGACGAGGTTCTTCAGCCCGTCGGGGGTGTCGTCGGCGATGGCCCGGCCCTGGTCGATGACGGTGATGTGCGAGGCCAGCTTGTCGGCCTCCTCCAGGTACTGCGTGGTCAGCAGGACCGTCGTGCCGTCGGCCACCAACGCCCGCACGGAATCCCAGACTTCGCCCCGGCTGCGGGGGTCGAGCCCCGTCGTCGGCTCGTCGAGGAAGAGGACGGCCGGGGCCAGGATCATGGAGGCGGCGAGGTCGAGGCGGCGCCGCATGCCGCCGCTGTACTTGCCGACGCCCTTGTCGGCGGCGTCGGTCAGGTCGAACTGCTCCAGGAGCTCCACGGCGCGCACCTTCGCCCGCCTGCCGCCCAGGTGGAAGAGCCGGCCGAACATCTCCAGGTTCTGCCGGCCGGTGAGCACCTCGTCCACGGCCGCGTACTGCCCGGTGAGCCCGATGCGCGCCCGCACCTCGCGCGACTGCCGGGCCACGTCCAGACCGGCCACCGTCGCCCGGCCGCCGTCCAGCCTGATCAGCGTGGACAGGATGCGTACGGCGGTGGTCTTGCCCGCGCCGTTCGGCCCGAGCAGGCCGTGCACGGTGCCCTCGCGGACGGCCAGGTCGAAGCCGTCGAGGGCGCGCTTCTCGCCGTAGCGCTTCTCCAGTGCCTCGGCGCGGACGGCGTATCCGTCGGTCATGGGTCCCCCTTGTCTCGCCCACCTCGGTAACTGAGTACACCGTACCCGATTACGCGTACGGCGTACCCAGTTATTTTCCGGGGAACTAAGCTGCACCCATGACGAGCAGTTCGGAGACCAGCGGCAGCGGCGACATCGCCCGCACCCTTGAGCTGCTGTGGGACACGGGCAGGCGCCCCAGCCGAGGGCCGAAACCGACCCTGAGCCTGGACCGGATCGTGGAAGCGGCCGTCCAGGTGGCGGACGCCGACGGCCTGGAGGCGGTGTCGATGCGCCGCGTCGCCACCGAGCTCGGCACCGGGACCATGTCGCTGTACCGGTACGTCCCCGGCAAGGCCGAGCTGCTCGACCTGATGCTGGACCGCGTCCAGCGCCCCTCCGAGAACCCGGCCGACCTAGGCGACGGCACCTGGCGCTCGGCCCTGGAGGCCATGGGCCGAGCCACCCTCGACCTCTACCGCCGACACCCCTGGCTGCTCCAGGTCAACCAGTCCCGCCCGATCCTCGGCCCGAGCGCTCTGGACGGCATGGAGAAGGTGCTCGACCGCATCAAGCCGATGGGCCTGACCGACCCCGAGCTGGTCTCGGCGATCATCATGATCGACGCGTACGTCGTCGGGGCCGCCCGCACCCAGCTGTACCAGCGGGAGGCGGAGCGCCGGACGGGCCTGACGGACACGGAGTTCTGGCAGGCCCAGGCACCCATGCTGGAGAAGATCATGGCCTCCGGCCGCTACCCCCTGCTCGCCTCCCTCGACGAGGACACCTGGGGCCCCGACTTCGACCACTTCGAGTTCGGACTGCAACGCATCCTGGACGGCCTTGAGGTCTTCGTCGCCCGGCGCGGGGAGACATCACCCCCGGCGCCGTAACCGCTCACCTGCGGCGCACCAGCCGCCGGAACCCGAAGACGACGACGCAGGCGACGAGCACGGCGATGGCGCCGACCTTGAGGTCGCCGGTCCGGCCGCTGTCGCCGTCGTCCGAGGAGGCCGAACTCCCGCCATCGGCCGACGAGTCGGAGGAACCGGCATCCCCGGGGGCGTCCTTCGCCACGACGTTGCTGTTGGCTCCCTCGCTGCCGAGCATGATCTTCGTGCCGTCGGTGGAGTAGGAGAGGGACTCCCCCTGGCCCAGGGGCACGCTGATGCGCTCCAGCCGCTTGAGCTTGCCGCCGTTCCAGTCGTAGGCGATGCCGCCGAAGTAGCCGCGCACGGCGAGCGTTTCGCCGTCCGGGGAGAAGGCGGCGTCGGTGGCCCACATGTCGACCGGGGTGATGGGCTTGAAGACGTTCGTTCCGCCGGCGGAGAGCTTGGCCGGCGACTCGTACAGGTGCCCGCCGTCCTCCTGCTTGTCGATGATGTAGACGCGCCCGGTCTTGGGGTGCACGACGAGGGACTCGGCGTCGCGGGGCCCGTCGGAGTACTTCACCACGTACTGCGTGGCACGGACGGTCTGGTCCTTGAGCGTCTTCGGCTCGGGCAGCCGGTAGACCCACACATAGGGCCACTCCACTCCGTCGTTGTCGCCGATGTCGCCGACGTAGATCTCGTTCCCCGGCCCCATGGCGATCGCCTCCACGTCGCGCGGGGTTCCCACGCCGGTCATGGTGATCGTCGCGACCGTCTCGCCGGTGCTGCTGTCGACGGCGTAGAGGTAGGCGCCCTTGTCCTGGTCGTTGTGCGTCCAGTAGATGCCGGGGTGCTGCCGCGACGCGGCGAGGCCGCTGGACTCGGTGATGCGCGGGTCCTTGATCGTGAAGTCCTCGTCGCCGTCGGCGGCGGAGGCGGGCAGGGCGCACGCGCCCGCGAGCAAGAATCCGGCGAGAAGGGCGATCGGTCGGCGCATGCCCCAAGCCTGCCATCCGGCCCGCTGGTTCGGAGGCCGGGTCGGCAGCGGGGTGAACCGTTCAGGGCGTGTCAGGCTTCACACCCCAGCCGCCCCTACCTATCGGTAGCGATCGTCCATCATGAGCGGATGCTCAGGTTCATGCCCGTCGGCGACTCCATGACCATCGGCAGCGCCGGCGAACACACGTGGCGCTACCGCATGTGGCAGCACCTGCGTGAGACGTACGGCGGCCCCTTCGCCCTCGTCGGCCCGCGCGAGACGCTGTACGACAAGGCGCTGGACGCGCCCACGTCGTACGAGTACGCCGACCCCGACTTCCCCCGTGCCCACCTCGCCGGCTGGGGCGAGGGCTGGCTGCACATGGCCCCGCTGATCGGCGAGGCGGTGCGGGCGCACCGGGCGGATGTGCTGCTGGTGTCGCTGGGCCTGATCGACCTGGGCTTCTACACGAACGCCGAACAGACCGCGGAGAACGTACGCGGGTTCGTGGCGGCGGCGAGGGCGGCGAACCCGAAGGTGCGGATGGCCGTGCTGCCGGTGATCCCGAATGTCCGCGCCGCATCGGACGCGCCCTTCGCCACCGAGGTCACCCGCTTCAACGAACTGCTGGCGAAGGCGGTGGCGGACCTGGACGAGCCACGCTCGCCCCTGCTCCTGGCCTCCCCTCCCTCGTCGTACGACATCCACCTCGACACCTACGACGGCACACACCCGAACGCGAGCGGCGAGCACAAGATCGCGGAGGCCTTCGCGGACGCGATGTATCAGGCGTGGGGGTTGGGCGAGCCGTACGAGGTCGCCTGACGGTTGGTCGCCTGACGACGCCTCCCTCAGAAACCCACGTCCGCCGCACGGTACGTCGGCGGCCGGGGCCGACCCGAGCCATGGCGTGGCCGCCGCCGCGGTGCCGAGCGCGAGGGCGCTTCGGCGCGTGGGGTTCATCCGCTCCATGGATCTCGACGCTACGGACGTAATCGCCGTAACTCGCCCCGGCTCTCCCCCGGTTCTGCGCGGGAGGCCTCCCCACCCGGCCACGGGGGACAGCCGGAACAGGAGCCCATTGTCCGAGCTACGCTTCCCTCACGTTGATCAGATTGATCAGAGAAGCGAGACGCAGAGAGCAGGTGCGCCGATGAGGAAGGGCCGCTTGGGCATTTGGATCGGTGGGGCACTGCTCGTGGGATGGCTCACCACCATTGTCGTCAGCATCAACAACGAGCCCCCAGGTGGAGCCCCGAACCTGAATGCCCTCGAAGAGCACACCGTAACGGCATTGCACAGCCAGGACGCGGATGAATTCCAGCTGCTGTTCGCCGAGGACAGCGTCGCCGACGACTATGCGGCGAACTACCTGGATCGGCTCGGTAAAACGGCCGCAAATAATTCCCGAGGAGCGGTTAAAAAGTCCGCGGACGCGACCTTCATCGTGGTCGACGGCCCCGGAACCTGCACGGCCTGGCAGGTGGTCGAAACGGAAAAGCGCTGGTATCTCGACGGAACGCCGCCCGTGCTCAACACATTGTGCAGCAACAGTGAAAAGCGGCGATAACAACTTGCCGGGTAAGATCACCGATCATTAGCGTCGACTCCGACCGAGCAACTCAATTGCACCAAGGGGGAGTTGACGTGCTCAATCGCACGCGTACCGCCATCATGGCCGGGGCCTGTCTGATCGGAGCCCTGTCCATGTCGCCGCCCGCATACGCCTCGGGCAGCGGCTGCACCGGAAATCCGGGCAGCAGCGGATCCAAGTGCATATCCGTCACGGGCACCAAGCTCAAGGTGAAGACGGTCAAGACCACCCTCACCAAGAATCACGCCGACGACTGTGGCAAGGCCACCATCACCATCGGCTCCTGGAAGAAGACCAGCGGCAAGATCTGCAGGGCCCGGGAGTTCTCCTGGGGCCCCATCACGGTCAACAAGTCCTTCAGGGACGGCACCAAGGCGTGCGCCAGCTGGTCCAACTACCCGCGGGGCAAGGCCTGTGTGACCATCCACGACTGATCCACGACTGATCCACTACTGATCCGCTAGGGAACAGGACGGAACCGGCCGGAAATGGGGTGCGGGGTGGCCGCAAGGGTCACCCCGCACCCATGTCCTCTTCTAGAACATCCCGTTGTCGTTCGCCGAAGTCTCCGGCACGTCCTGCAGCACGTCCCAGTGCTCGACGATCTTCCCGTTCCGCACCCGGAAGAGATCGACGACCGCCATGCCCCGCTCACCGGGCACGTTCACATAGTGGCTGTGCACCGCCACCAGGTCGCCCTCGGCGATCACCCGCTTCGGCGTGACCGTCAGCCGCGGGAACGCCTCGAAGTAGCCGCCCAGCCCTGACTTCACGCCCTCCACTCCGTCGGCGATCGTCGGGTTGTGCTGGTGGTACTCGGAACCCCAGTACCGGTCGACGGCGGACAGGTCCTTGTGGACGAGGAGTTGGTCGAAGGCCTTGGTGACCAGCTTCTTGTTGTACGCCGTGAGCCAGGCCGGGCCCGGCTGCTCGGTGCGCGGCCAACTCTCGGTCGAGAACATGTCGTTGCCGTTGGCCGACGACTCCGGCACGTTCTGACCGACATCCCAGTGCTCGGCGATCTTCCCGCCCTGGAACCGGAAGATGTCGAAGACGGCCTGCCCCCGCGCGCCCGGCGTCGCGACCACGTTGGAGTGCACCAACACGAGTTCGCCCTCGGAGATGACCCGCTTGATGTCGTACCGGAAGTCCGGGAACTGCTGGTGGATCGAGACACCCAGGTTCTTCAGCGTCTCGGCGCCGTCCGGCGCGAGCGGGTTGTGCTGGATGTAGTCCGACCGCACGAAACGGTCCACGACCTCGGTGTCGCCCTGCTCGAACACGCCCTTGAGGACACGGACGGCTACGGCCTTCTGGTAGCCGAGGCGCGCGTAGTCCGAGTGACCGGCAAAGGAATCCGAGTGACCGGCGAAGGCAGCGGCGGACGCGGCGGAGGTGGCGGAGGCAGGCGCGGCGGCGACAGCCGGCACGGCGGCGGCGCCGAGCAGGGCGGCCGAGGCCAGTGCGGCGACGAGGGCCCTGCGGGCAGGGGAGGTGGGGGTGGGGGTCACGACGCTCTCTCTCCAAAGATTGAAAGTTCAAGCTAGTGCTAACCAAAGGAAAGCACTAACCAGCGGTTAGCGTCAAGATCGCTTGCATAGAGCGCGCTCCAAGCCGTTGGCTGAGGGCCATGAAGTACACGCAACTCGGACGCACGGGACTCAAGGTCAGCCGCCTCGTCCTCGGCACCATGAACTTCGGTCCGCAGACCGACGAAGCGGACAGTCACGCGATCATGGACGCGGCGCTGGACGCGGGCATCAACTTCTTCGACACGGCGAACGTGTACGGCTGGGGCGAGAACAAGGGCCGTACCGAAAGCATCATCGGCAACTGGTTCGCGAAGGGCGGCGAGCGGCGCGACAAGGTCGTCCTCGCCACCAAGGTCTACGCCAACATGGCCGCGGACGGCGAGGCGTGGCCCAACCACGACAAGCTGTCGGCGGTGAACATCCGGCGCGCCGTGGACGCGTCGCTCAAGCGGCTGCAGACCGACTACATCGACGTCTACCAGTTCCACCACATCGACCGCGCCACTCCCTTCGAGGAGATCTGGCAGGCCATCGATGTGCTGATCCAGCAGGGCAAGATCCTCTACGTCGGCTCGTCCAACTTCCCCGGGTACAAGATCGCCCAGGCCAACGAGATCGCCGCCCGCCGCGGCGGCACCATCGGCCTGGTCAGCGAGCAGTGCCTCTACAACCTCTTCGAGCGCCGCGTCGAGATGGAGATCATCCCGGCCGCGCAGGACTACGGCCTCGGGGTCATCCCCTGGTCGCCGCTGCACGGCGGACTGCTCGGCGGCGTCATCAAGAAGGAGGTCGAGGGCGCACGGCGCACCTCCGGTCGAGCCGCCGAGGTCCTCGCCGACCCGGCCGTACGCGCGAAGATCCAGGCGTACGAGGACCTGCTCGACAAGCACGGCCTGGAGCCCGGCGAGGCCGCTCTGGCCTGGCTGCTCACCCGCCCCGGCGTAACCGGCCCGATCGTCGGCCCGCGCACCGCCGGGCAGCTGGAGTCCGCACTGCGGGCGGCCGAACTGGAGCTGAGCGAAGAACTGCTGGCGGGGCTGGACGAGATCTTCCCGGGGCCGGGGCCCTCTCCGGAGGCCTTCGCCTGGTGATCTGCCGGGGGTCCGGGGGTTGCCCCCCGGGAAAGCACAGCCCAGGTCCCGGGCCGTCCACGGAGGCTTTTGCCTGGTGACGCCTGCTTCCCAGGGCGCCGTTCCATCGAACGGTTGAACAGGAAGCCAGCGGGTGGACGACGCGGAGCAACGCCTCCCGTCGGCAGACTTGCCGCGCCGCCGCGTAACGGACGTGGCGGCGCACAAGTTTGGAGGACCCCCCATGTCCAGGGACTTCAGCAGGCGCCGACTGCTCGCCACGGGGGCCGGTGTCGCGCTCGGCGGTGCCGCGGCGGTCTCGGCGTCCACCGCGTCGGCCGCCACGTCGGGCTCGCAGGCCGGTACCGCCGATGCCCTCCGGTCCGGCCTCGGAGTCCGCGAAGAGACCCGCTCGCTCGACGAGTTGTACCGGGCGGCGGTGGCCGAGGGCGGCAAGTTCGTCCTCTACCAGGGCGGAGACGTCGACGGCCAGGCAGCCGGCGTGCGGGCGGGCTTCGCCGACCGCTTCCCCGACATCGACCTGACGGTCGTCGTGGACTACAGCAAGTACCACGACGTCCGCGTCGACAACCAGCTCGCGACCGGCACCCTGGTCCCCGACGTCGTACAGCTGCAGACGCTCCAGGACTTCACCCGCTGGAAGCGGCAGGGACGGCTGCTTCCCTACAAGCCCGCCGGGTTCTCCAAGGTGCACAAGGGGTTCAAGGACCCCGACGGCGCGTGGACGGCGCTGATGGTCATCGGCTTCAGCTTCCTGTACGACATCCAGGCCGCCGGCACCCACGCGCCCAGGACCCCGCAGGACCTGGTCGACCCGCGCTGGAAGGGCGCCATCGCCTCCTCCTACCCGCACGACGACGACGCGGTGCTCTACCTCTTCTCCCTCTACCAGCGCACGTACGGCTGGGACTGGGTGGCGAAGTTCGCCGCGCAGCAGCCCCAGTTCGCGCGTGGCTCGCACACGCCGGGTCTCGCGGTCAACGGCAAGCAGAAGGTCATCGGGGTCGGCGGATCCGGCAGCCCGGTCTCCACGTCGACCGTGACGAAGTGGGTGGTGCCCGAGGGGCACCCCTTCATGGCGTGGGGGCAGCGGGCCGCGATCCTGAAGCAGGCCGCCAACCCGACGGCGGCCAAGCTCTATCTGAACTGGATGCTGTCCGAGGAGCGCCAGAAGGCCAGCTTCAACGGCTGGTCGGTGCGGACGGACGTCACGCCGTCCCCCGGCCTGAAGCCGGTGTGGGAGAACCCGGACGCCCATGTGGACGGCTTCCCGCGGTTCATGGAGGACCGCGCCGCGATCGAGCGGCTGAAGCAGACCTTCGCGCTGTACTTCGGTGAGGTGAAGGGCGACCCGTCGCCGGGCTGGCTGGGCCTCCACCCGGGACGCTGAGGCCCGGCCGACGGCGGCTCCTTCCCTGGTGGTCCTTACAACGGTCACACCGGCAACGCCTTACACTCCTGACGGCATCGCCGAGTCCCGTTCGGCCCGTCCAGGGAGCCACCGTCGTGCCCGCCCTCTTTCCCGCCGTACGCCGGCCCCGTATGTCGGCGCGGCACCTCCCCCATCTGGTGTTCCTGGTCGTCGTCGCCGGAACCCTCGTACGGCTCTTCGAGCTGAACAACGAGCTGTGCTGGTCCATCGCGCCACCCACCACCGCGCTGGCCCTGCTGTACGTCGCCGGGCTGGCCGGGTGGGACCGGCTGGGCGGCGCGGGCCGGCCGGTCTGGCTCGGGACGCTGCTGGCGCTGTGGTCCTGGGTCGCCTGGACCCTTCCGGCCCCGCTCACGTCCGCCTACGCGTGGCTGGCCGTCCCGTTGGCCGTCCTGGCCGTGCGGATGCCCACCCGCACGCTGCGCGCCGTGGCACTCGGCGTCGTCACGGCACTGCTGGTGGCGGTCCTCGTGCGGGCCTGCGGCGGAGCCGACCCCGATGTACTCGCCCCGCCGATCGCCGCCGTCTGGGCCACCGCCGTCCTCTACCGCAACCAGCAGCGCCTGACGCGTGAACTGGCCGACACCCGGGGCGAGTTGGCGCGACGGCAACGCGAGGCCGGGCGGCTCACCGAACGGGCCCGCATCGCGCGCGACCTGCACGACACCCTCGCCCAGGAACTCGCGGGCAGCCGCATGCTCCTGCAAGCCGCCGAACGGGACTGGGACCGCCGCCCGGACGCGGCCCGGCGGCAGGTGCGGGTGGTCACCGACGCGCTCGGCGAGCATCTCGCCCAGACCCGCGGCATCATCGACGACCTCACCCCGCCCGTCCTGGCCCGGGACGGCCTGGAGGCGGCGCTGCGTGAGCTGAGCGCCCGTACGGGCTGTGCCGCCGAGGCACCCAGGATCTCCTTCAGCGCCGAGCACGCCCCGCGCGCCCTGCCCACGGAGCAGGCCGTGGCCCTGCTGCGGGTGACGCAGGGCCTCCTCGCCAACGCGTGCGAACACGCGCGTGCCACGCACGTACACGTCACCCTGAGCTACGGCGGCGGGACGACGGCGGCCGTCGAGGTCCGCGACGACGGAGTGGGCTTCGACCCGGCCGTCGTGCGGTCGAACCTCGGGTCGACGGCCGCCGGCCGCGGATTCGGGCTGGCCGGAGCACGCGAGCGGCTCAGCGCCCTCGGCGGCACACTCACCGTCGACACCGCGCCCGGCCACGGCACCCGCGTGCGGGCGGCCCTGCCGGCCGAGGACCGCGTGCCGGTCGGCGCCCGATGAGCGAGGCGGAGGCTCCGCCGCTGCGGATCCTGATCGTGGACGACCACACCGTCGTACGGGCGGGCCTGCGCGCCCTGCTGGAAGGCGAACCCGGCTTCGACGTCGTCGGCGAGACCGGCGACGGCACCGACGCCGTACGCCTGGTGACCCGGCTGCGCCCCGACGTCGTACTCATGGACCTCCGGCTCACCGACCCGGGCCCGCCGCGCACCGGCGTCACCGACATCGGCGGCCTGGACCCCGTCGACGCCATCGACGGCATCGAGGCGACCCGCCGGATCCTCGCGGCCCGCGCCGACAGCCGGGTCGTCGTGCTCACCAGCTACGGCAGCCAGGCCGACGTCCTGCGGGCCGTAGAAGCCGGCGCCCGCGGCTACGTCCTCAAGGCGGGGCCGCCCGACGAACTGTTCCGCGCGATCCGCGCCGCGGCGGCCGGAGGCATGGCCCTGGCACCGGAGGCCGCCGCCCGTGTCGTCGGGCACGCGGTCGAGCCGGGGCCGGTGCTCAGCGGGCGGGAGATCGAGGTCGTACGGCTCCTCGCCCAGGGACACAGCAACCGGGCCATCGCGAGCGCGCTGTTCCTGGCCGAGGCGACGGTCAAGACCCACCTCGTACGGATCTACCGCAAGCTCGGCACCGAGAACCGGGCCGCCACCGTCAGCGAAGCCGTCCGGCTGGGGCTGATCGAAGTCATCTGACGGGTCTACCGTCCGAGCGCCGCCGCGACAGCCACCAGCGCGAACATCAACACAAGCGCACCGGCCATGATCCGGTTCCGGGTTTTCGGGTCCACGTCACCGAGCCTAACCGGCCCCTGCGAGCGGCCAGCGGGCGACCGCCTCGTACCGGGGCTGCTCGCCCGCCACCCCCGACTTCGGCAGCCTGCTGCGCACCAGCACCAGCTCGTCCACGGTCCACGTGAGGCTCGTGAACGCCTGGAGGGCCGTGACATACGGCCGTACGTCCACCGCGTCCCGGCTCCGCGCCACCGTCAGGTGGGCCTTGTACCGCCGGTGCTCCCCCATCGGCACCCCGGCCTTGCGCGCCGCCGCCTCACTGCGGTCCGCCAGCAGCCCCAGCGTCGCCAGGTCCCCCTCCGCGCCCGCCCACAGGGCCCGCCCGTGCCCGAACTGCCCGCCGCCACTGAGCGCCAGCGGGAAGGACGACGTGCGGTGCGCGGCGCGCTCCAGGCGGGCCGACAGGTCGGGTACGAGATCGTCGTCGACCTCGCCGTAGAAGGCGAGGGTGAAGTGCCAGCCGGGGCGGCCGGTCCAGCGCAGCCCCTGCGCGCCCGGCAGCTTCTTCAACTCGGCGACTTCGGCGGCCAGTTCATGGGTGACGTCCTCTGGCGGCAGCACGGCGGCGAAGAGTCTCATGGGTCCAGCCTGGCACCATGACGGCATGGAGATCACCATCAGAGAGGGCGGGCCCGACGACATGCCCGCGATACTCGGCATGCTCGACAGCTGTGTGGAGTGGCTGGTCTCGCAGGGGCGCCCGGGGCAATGGGGCACGAAGCCGCTGTCCGAGAACCCGAGGGTGGTGGAGTCGGTCACCCGGAACATGGACGAGGGCAGCGTCTTCATCGCCGAGGTCGACGGCGTGCCGGCCGCCACCCTCACCCTCACCGACGCGCCCGGCGCCTACCTGGCCCACCTCCCGCCGCCCGGCGAGCCCGAGCGCTACATCCACTGGCTCGCCTCCGACCGCCGCTTCAAGGGACACGGCGTGGGCAGCGCCCTCCTCGCGCACGCCGCCGAGGAGACCCGGCGCGCGGGCGTCTCGCTGCTGCGGGTGGACTGCTACGCGGGCGACGACGGCGGACTCGTCCGCTACTACGAGAGCAACGGCTTCGTCCGCACGGAGACGTACACGGGCAAGGACGACTGGCCGGGACAGGTGCTGGCGCGGCGGGTCTGATGACTGGGCCGTGAGCGTGACCATGGCCACACGTGACGCGGTCACCGTGCGTATCGTTGTACTGCGCGGCCGCACTTGTGCGAAGGGCGGCCGGGGAGGAGCGCCACGATGACCGTCCTTGAAGACAGGATCGAGATGGCCGAGGAATGCGGCGAGCTGACTCTGGACGTCCTGTTCGAGTGGCTCGAGAAGATGCCCATCCCCGAGGGAACGAAGGTCGAGATCGTCGGGGGGAACATCTTCATGTCGCCGCAGCGGCAGAACCACTGGGAGATCATCTTCGACATCGCGGAGCAGTTGCGCGCCAAGTACCCCCGCAAGCGGTTGGCATCGGACGTGCGGATCGACTTCCCCGGGAATCTGAACGGCTTCGCCTGCGACCTGGCTGCCATGGCCGAGCGGTCGGTGAAGGACAGCAGGGGCCGCTGGCGCTATCAGGACGTCGAATTCGTGGCCGAGGTCATCTCCAAGGACACGGCGGCCAACGACTACGGCCCGAAGAAGGACGCCTACGCCGCGGCCGAAGTGCCGGTGTACCTGATCGTGGACCCGTACACCGGCGAGTGGCATCTGCACACCCTGCCGAAGGACGGCAAGTACCACAGCGACGTCAGCTTCTCCTTCGGGGAGGACATCGACCTGAGCCGGACCGGTGTCGGCCTGGTCCTCAAGACCGACGAGTTCCCCCGCGACTGACCGTCGAGCGCCCTTACGCCACCGTCGTCAACTGCTCCTCCCGCTGTTGCCGCGGCACGAACCGAACATGCGGATGCCCCTGGTTCCACCCCACGGTCAGCCGCAGTCCGCCGACCCGGGCCAGCAGCAGGGCGATGGTGACGGCCGCTGCAGCCGTGATCGCCCCGCCCACTGCCAGGCCCGCCCGGACGCCGTACGCGTCCGTGATCCAGCCGGCGATCGGGGCGCCCAGCGGGGCGCCGCCCATGAAGACCATCATGTACAGGGCCATCACCCGGCCCCGCATGACCGGGTCGGTGGACATCTGGATGCTGCTGTTGGCGGTGACGTTCACCGTCATGCCGAACATGCCGATGGGGACCATGAGCAGGGCGAACAGCCACAGGGAGGGCGCGAGCGCGGCCACCATCTCCATGGCGCCGAAGGCCACCGCCCCCGCGATCAGCACCCGCATCCGGGCCGTACCGCGCCGGGCCGCGAGCAGCGCGCCCGCAAGGGAGCCCACCGCCATCAGCGTGTTGAAGAGGCTGTAGGAGCCGGCACCCGCGCGGAAGACGTCGTCGGCGAAGGCCGACAGATAGACCGGGAAGTTGAAGCCGAAGGTGCTGACGAACCCGGCGAGCGCGATGGTCCAGATCAGCTCCGGGCGCCCGGCGACATACCGCAGCCCCTCCCGCAGCTGCCCCTTGCCACGCGGGGCCCGCTCGACGACGTACAGCTCACGCGCCCGCATCAGCAGCAGTCCGGCGATGGGCGCGACGAAGGACAGGCCGTTGGCGAGGAACGCCCAGCCCGTGCCGACACCGGTGATCATCAGGCCGGCGACGGCGGGGCCGACCAGGCGGGCGGACTGGAAGTTCGCCGAGTTGAGGCTGACCGCGTTCTGGAGCTGGTCGGGGCCGACCATCTCGGAGACGAAGGACTGGCGGGCCGGGTTGTCGACGACCGTGGCGAGGCCCACGGCGAAGGCCGCGAGGTAGACGTGCCAGACCTGGACGTGCCCGGTGAGGGTGAGGACGGCGAGCGCGATGCCGGTGAGGGCCATCGACGTCTGGGTGACGAGCAGCGTGCGGCGCTTGGGCAGACGGTCGACGAGGACGCCGCCGTAGAGACCGAAGAGCAGCATCGGCAGGAACTGCAGGGCCGTCGTGATGCCGACGGCGGTGGCGGAGCCGGTGAGGCCGAGCACCAGCCAGTCCTGGGCGATGCGCTGCATCCAGGTGCCGGTGTTGGAGACGACCTGACCGAGGAAGAACAGGCGGTAGTTCCTGACCTTCAGCGAGCTGAACATCGAGGACTTGCGGGTCTTGGGAGCGGATACGGAGTCGTAGGTGTCTGGTGCGGGGGCGGAAGCTGCTCCGGATCCCGAACTCAAAAGTGTTCGCCTCCTCGCGAATACGGCTTACAGATGGGCGAGCTTCTCCAGCACGGGGGCGGCGGCGCGCAGTTTCGCCCACTCGTCCTCGTCGAGACCCTCGACCAGGGTGGCCAGGAAGGCGTTGCGCTTGCGGCGGCTCTCCTCGAGCATCGCCTCGGCCTGCTCGGTCTTCGTGACGACCTTCTGGCGCCGGTCCTCCGGGTGCGGCTCCAGACGGACCAGTCCCTTGGACTCCAGCAGGGCGACGATGCGGGTCATCGACGGCGGCTGGACGTGCTCCTTGCGGGCGAGCTCACCGGGGGTGGCCTTGCCGCAGAGGGAGAGGGTGCCCAGCACCGACATCTCGGTGGGGCTCAGCGACTCGTCGACCCGCTGGTGCTTGAGCCGGCGTGACAGCCGCATCACGGCGGAGCGCAGAGAGTTCACGGCGGCAGCGTCGTCGCCATGGGTAAGGTCCGACATGTTCATTAGCGTAACTCATTACTCTCGCTAAAGACCACCCGGAAACACGTATGGCTGCCCGTGACCCCGGCCACTGAATCGCCACATCACTCATATGGGTGATCCGGCACCGGAACGTGACACACCGCACCGAAGAGTGCCGCGACCCTCGTGTTCATGGGGACCAGCGTGCTCAGCCTGCGGATAGACCACGAGCTGCTCGAACGACTCCGAGAGCATGCGGCAAAAAGAGGAATGAGCGTCCAGGACTACGTCGTCCGGACGCTCATCCGCGATGACTTCGACGAGCGGTTCCAGTCCGCGGTCGAGGAGACCGAGAAGTTCTACGGGCTCACGTGAGGCCCGGGCTTACGTGAGACCCGGGCTTACGTGAGACCCGGGCTTACGTGAGACCCGGACTTACGTGAGGCCCAGCGCCGGCATCAGGTAGTAGAAGCCGAACACCGCCGCCACGACGTACATCGCGACCGGCACCTCGCGGCCCCGCCCGGCGGCCAGGCGCAGCACCGCGAAGGTGATGAAGCCCATGCCGATGCCGTTGGTGATCGAGTAGGTGAACGGCATCATCACCATCGTCACGAAGGCCGGGATCGCGACCGTGTAGTCGGCCCAGTCGATCTCCTTGACGGAGTTCGCCAGGATCAGGAAGCCGACCGCGAGCAGGGCCGGGGTGGCCGCCTGGGACGGGACCATCGTGGCGACGGGCGTCAGGAACAGCGCCACACCGAAGAGCGCGCCGGTGACGACGTTCGCGAATCCGGTACGGGCGCCCTCGCCGACGCCGGCCGTGGACTCCACGAAGGCCGTGGTGGCCGAGGAGGAGCTGGCGCCGCCCGCCGCGACGGCGAGGCCGTCGACGAAGAGGACCTTGTTGATGCCGGGCATCTGGCCCTGGGCGTCGGTCAGCTTGGCCTCGTCGCTGACGCCCATGATCGTGCCCATGGCGTCGAAGAAGCAGGACAGCAGGACCGTGAAGACGAACAGGACGCCGGTCAGCGCGCCGACCTTCTCGAAGCCGCCGAACAGGCTGACCTCGCCGATCAGGCCGAAGTCGGGGCTGGCGACGGGGTTGCCGGGCCACTTGGGGGTCGTCAGGCCCCAGGACGGCACGTTCGCGACGGCCTCGATGAGGACGGCGAGCACGGTCATCGTGACGATGGAGATGAGGATCGCGCCGGAGACCTTGCGCACGATGAGTGCGAGGGTGAGCAGGGCGCCCAGGACGAAGACCAGGACCGGCCAGCCGTTGAGGTGACCGTCGCCGCCGAGCTGGAGCGGGACGGTGGTCTGGGCGGCGTCCGGGATGCGGGAGACGAAGCCGGAGTCGACGAGGCCGATCAGCATGATGAACAGGCCGATACCGATGGAGATCGCCTTGCGCAGGCTGTAGGGCACGGCGTTCATGACGCGCTCGCGCAGACCGGTGGCGACCAGCAGCATGACCACGAAGCCGGCGAGCACCACCATGCCCATGGCGTCCGGCCAGGACATCCGGGGCGCGAGCTGGAGCGCGACGACCGAGTTCACGCCGAGTCCGGCGGCGAGCGCGATCGGCACATTGCCGATGACGCCCATCAGCAGCGTGGTGAACGCCGCGGTCAGGGCGGTCGCGGTGACCAGCTGTCCGTTGTCCAGCTGATGGCCGTACATGTCCTTCGCGCTGCCGAGGATGATCGGGTTCAGCACGATGATGTAGGCCATCGCGAAGAAGGTGGCGAGACCGCCGCGGATTTCACGGGGCAGCGTGCTGCCGCGTTCGGAGATCTTGAAGAAGCGGTCGAGTGCGCCTTGGGCGGGCATGCTTTTGTTGTTTCCTACGATGAGAAGTGGTCAGGCATAAACCGTTTCAGTATGAACATATAAAGCCGGGATCGGCTATCTCCGCGCGTAGATCCGAGCAGTTCCGATCGGGATCCGATCGCCTCGTAAGCTGTCCCCCATGGCGAAGTGGACCCCCAAGCACGAGGCGCCGGAGCCCCTTGAGGGCCCCGTGGTCGCCACCATCACCGGCGGCACCATCCTCTGGTTCGTCCTCTTCGTCGTACAGCTGCCCTTCTACGGCTGGTTCGACGACCACGGGCACACCTGGTGGGTGTGGACCTGCCTGGCCGGCGGAGGCCTCGGGCTCATCGGCATCTGGTACGTCCGCAGGCGCGACGCGGCGATCAAGCGGGCGGCGGCCACCTCGGCGGGGCCCCGGGAAACGACCGGCGAACCTCAGTCGTCCTGAGGTGCCGCGCCCTACAACCACGGCACGACTCCCCGTCCTCCCCAGGTCGGAACTTCCGCCCACTCGGCGGGTGAAGCCGTAAATCCGCACGTACCGTCGAATGCATGACGCATGCCGACGCGGGCACCGAAGTGGACAACCCTGTGCACCCCGCCGCCGCCCCGGTGGCGACGGGCGGGCTGACCGCCGCCGAGGTGGCCGAACGGGTGGCACGCGGGCAGATCAATGACGTTCCGGTGCGCAGCAGCCGGTCGATGGCCGACATCGTCCGCGCCAACGTCTTCACCCGGTTCAACGCGATCATCGGCGTGCTCTGGGTCATCATGCTGTGCGTCGCGCCGATCCAGGACAGCCTGTTCGGCTTCGTGATCCTCGCCAACACCGGCATCGGGATCATCCAGGAGTGGCGGGCGAAGAAGACCCTCGACTCGCTCGCCGTGATCGGTGAGGCGCGGCCCACCGTGCGGCGGGACGGGGCTGCCGCCGAGGTCAGTACCTCGGAGATCGTGCTCGACGACCTGATAGAGATCGGGCCGGGTGACAAGGCCGTCGTGGACGGGGTGTGCGTCGAGGCGGACGGGCTGGAGATCGACGAGTCACTGCTCACCGGGGAGGCCGACCCCGTCGTCAAGCGGCCGGGCGATCAGGTGCTGTCCGGCAGTTTCGTCGTCGCCGGGGGCGGTGCCTTCCAGGCCACCAAGGTCGGCCGCGAGGCCTACGCCGCCCAGCTCGCCGAGGAGGCCTCCCGCTTCACCCTCGTCCACTCCGAGCTGCGCTCCGGCATCTCCACCATCCTCAAGTACGTGACCTGGATGATGATCCCGGCCGCGATCGGCCTGATCATCACCCAGCTCACCGTGAAGAACAGGGACCTCGACGACTCGATCGCCCGCACCGTCGGCGGCATCGTCCCCATGGTCCCGGAGGGCCTGGTCCTCCTCACCTCGGTCGCCTTCGCCATCGGCGTCATCCGCCTCGGCCGCAAGCAGTGCCTGGTCCAGGAGCTCCCCGCCATCGAGGGCCTCGCCCGCGTCGACACCGTCTGCCTCGACAAGACCGGCACCCTCACCGAGGGCGGCATGGATGTCACCGAGCTACGGCCTCTGGGCGGCAGCGACGAGGAGTACATACGGCGGGTGCTCGGCGCCCTCGGCGAGTCCGACCCCCGCCCGAACGCCTCCCTGAAGGCCATCATCGACGCCTACCCGGACGCCGAGGACTGGCGCTGCACCGAGTCCCTGCCCTTCTCCTCCGCCCGCAAGTACAGCGGCGCCACCTTCAGCGAGGGCAACGGCGAGGCCAGTACATGGCTGCTGGGCGCGCCGGATGTCCTTCTCCCCGCCGACGATCCCGCCCTGGCCGAAACTGATCGGCTGAACGAACAGGGCCTACGGGTCCTGCTGCTCGCCCGCGCCGGCCGCGACCTCGACGATTCCGACGTCGTCGACGGTGCCAAGCCCGCCGCCCTCGTCGTACTGGAACAGCGGCTGCGGCCCGACGCCGCCGATACCCTGCGCTACTTCGCCGAGCAGAACGTCCGCGCCAAGGTGATCTCCGGGGACAACGCCGTGTCCGTGGGCGCGGTGGCGAGCAAGCTCGGGCTGACCGGTACGACGGTCGACGCCCGCCGGCTCCCCCCGGACAAGGACGGCATGGCGACGGCCCTCGACGACGCCACGGTGTTCGGGCGGGTCACCCCGCAGCAGAAGCGGGACATGGTCGGCGCGCTCCAGTCCCACGGGCACAACGTCGCCATGACCGGCGACGGCGTGAACGACGTCCTGGCCCTGAAGGACGCCGACATCGGCGTGGCGATGGGCTCGGGCTCGGAGGCGACCAAGGCGGTCGCTCAGATCGTGCTGCTCAACAACAGCTTCGCGACGCTGCCGTCGGTGGTCGCGGAGGGACGGCGGGTGATCGGCAACATCACGCGAGTGGCGACCCTGTTCCTGGTCAAAACCGTCTACTCGGTGCTGCTGGCGCTGATGGTGGTGTTCTGGCAGGTGGAGTACCCCTTCCTGCCCCGCCATCTGACCCTGCTCTCCACCCTCACCATCGGCGTCCCGGCCTTCTTCCTCGCCCTCGCGCCCAACAAGGAACGCGCGAAACCCCATTTCGTACGGCGGGTCATGCGGTACTCGATCCCGGGCGGGCTGGTGGCCGCGGTGGCGACCTTCGCGACGTATCTGATCGCCCGGCACTACTACAGCGGGGACGACGCGTTGGATGCCGAGACGAGCGTGGCGACGTTGACGCTGTTCCTGATCTCGATGTGGGTGCTGGCGATCATCGCCCGGCCGTACACCTGGTGGCGGCTGGCGCTGGTGGCCGCGATGGGCCTCGGGTTCCTGCTGGTGCTGGTGGTGCCGTGGCTGCAGGAGTTCTTCGCGCTGCGGCTGGTCGGGGTGACGATGCCGTGGATCGCGGTGGGGATCTCGGCGGGGGCGGCGGTCGCCCTGGAGTTCACGTGGAAGTGGGTCGACCGCCGTTTCCCCGCCTAGAGAGGATTTGACCGGCGGTGACTACTGCACGTCGATGAAGTCACCCGTGGCGTTGACCGCCGGGGTCGTCGGCGTGCCCGCGAAGGTGTAGCGGAAGTAGCCGTCCTCGGTGGCCTTGACCGTGGTCTTCAGGTCGCCCGTGGCGTTGGTCTTGATGGTCTTCACCGTGGTGTAGGTGCTGCTGTTCTTCTTGCGGAACTGCAGGTTCACCGGCTGCTCGACATAGCCGTTGTACGTGCCGCGGTCCCAGTTGGCGCGGGACAGCTTGCCGGTGATGGTGATGGTCTTGCCCTTCTTCACCGGCTCGGGCGAGGCGTTGACCGTCAGCTTCGAGGCGCGCTGGACCAGCGTGCTGCCGAGGCCGTCCTGGCGCTTGTAGCCGGTCTTGGTGATGTCGAAGGTCTCGCCCGCCGGGTCCTGGCCGTTCAGGGCGGTGGCCTCGGCCGCGGCCTTCCAGGTGCCGGCATCCGAGTTGATGAGCTCGTGGCCGCCCGGGTAGACGTCGATGGTGCCCTTGCAGGTGGCGGTGGTCGCCGAGGCCGCAGTGCACTTGGCCGGCTTGTTGCCGTAGAGCCGGTTGTCCGGGCTCGCGAAGGAGCCCTTGTAGATGTAGGGGTCGGTGATGAAGTCCGCGGCGGCGATGTTGACATCCGCGCCGTGGGTCAGCGTGTACGTCACCGTGGCCGCGACGTGCTCGGTCGTGCCGACCTTGATCGCCTTGGCGATCTTGAAGTTGGAGAAGGTGACGTTCAGGGCGTACGGCTTGCCCTCCTCGGCCGCGGCCTTGCCGGACGCGGCGAGCGCTGCCTGGCGGATCTTCGCGACGTCCGCGCGCTGGGCGGCGGCGGAGTCGTCGGCCTGCGCGGCCGGAACGGCGAGGGCGGAGAGGGCCAGGGCGCCGGAGACGGCGGCCACGGTGGCTCTGATGCGCATGCGTTCCCCTGGTACGGAAAGGGGCCCCGCTGGTCGTCGTTCCGTGCACTGCCGGTCACGTCGGGGCCCGAGTGATCGTGGGGCCTGTTGACCCATGTGATCAGATAGGCGACGGGGGTTTCCGGTTGTGCGGTCGGTGCGGAAGTTTCGTGAGCTTCGTCACGAACTCCCGGCGGGGGCCGGGAAGTTCGTGACGCATGCCCTGTTTCGTTCCTGCTGCGCTACTGCGCTACTGCCCTACTGCCTGCTACCTACTGCACGTCGACGAAGTCACCCGTGGCGTTGACCGCCGGGGTCGTCGCGGTGCCCGCGAAGGAGTAGCGGAAGTAGCCGTCCGTGGACGCGGTGACCGTGGTCTTCAGGTCGCCGTAGGTGTTCGTCTTGATGGTCTTCAGCGTGGTGTAGGTGCTGGAGCCCTTCTTGCGGAACTGCAGCTTCACGGACTGGGTGGCGTAGCCCTTGTACGAGCCGAGGTCCCAGTTGGCGCGGGTGAGCTTGCCGGTGACCGTGATGGTCTTGCCCTTCTTCACGGGCTCCGGGGAGGCGTTGACCGTCAGCTTGGAGAAGCGCTGGAGCTTGGTGGTGGCCAGGTTGTCCTGCTGGGCGACGCCGACCTTGTTGAAGTCGATGTTCTCGCCGAACGGGTCCTGGTCGTTCCAGTCGATGACGTAGCCGAACGCCTTCCAGGTGGTGGCGTCGGCGTTGGTCAGCTCCTCGGCCGGGAAGATGTCGATGGTGCCCTTGCAGGTGGCGACCGTGGAGGAAGCCGCGGTGCACACCGGCCAGTCATCGCCGATCAGGCTGTTGCCGTTCTCGGGGTCGCCGAGCTCGCCCCGGTAGATCTCGACGTCCAGCCAGGTGTCGGCCGCGTTGAGGTCGACGTCCGCGGCGTGGGTGACCGTGTAGGTCACCGGGACGGTCACCTTGTTGGTGGTGCCGGCGACGATCGGCTTGCCGTTGTTGACCTTCACGTTGGAGAAGGTGGCGTCCAGGGCGTACGGGGTGCCCGTGTCCTCGGCGGCGAAGGTGCTGCGGGCGGGGCCGTCGGCGTCGGCCTGACGCGCGGCCTGCACGGCCGCCTGGACGTCGTCCTTGCCGTACGAAGGGGCGCCGTCGGCCTGCGCGGCCGGCACGACGAGGGCGGAGAGGGCCAGGGCGCCGGAGACGGCGGCCACGGTGGCACGAATGCGCATGCGATCTCCATAGGGAGAAAGGGCCCCAGCGTTGGTCGTTCCCTACGGCTCGTCGTCTCGCGGGGCCCAAGTGATCAGGGAGTCTGTTGACTCGGATGATCAGATTCGCGAAGGACACGAATGGTTGTACGGCCAGTGAAGAATTTGTGCGCGAGCGAGGGCCGCCACCGAAACCCGGAGCCGGCCCTCTCGCACGGTGCCTTGGATGTGCGCCGCTAGACCTTCGGCCACATGCTCTTGCCGGCCGCCAGTGCGCCCTTGCCGTCACCCGCGTACCAGCGCAGGTCGCCGTTGACCTCCACGGAGGCCAGGTCGGCCTTCCCGTCGCCGTTGAAGTCACCGCTCAGCAGCGGGCGATAGCTGGTCCAGTCCTTGCCGGACCACATCGAGCGAGCCTTGTCGAAGGTGCCGTCGGCCTTGCCCGGGTAGAGGCTCAAGCCCCCGTCGGAAGCGACAGCCGCGATGTCCTCCCGGCCGTCACCGTTGAAGTCACCCGTGGCGATGCGCTCCTTCTTCCAGGTCTTGTCCGGCCACATGGACTTCTTCTGGTTGACCAGGTTGCCGTCGGCGTCCCTCTTGTAGGTGTAGAGGGAGCCGTCCGGCCACTGGAACAGCGGGGTGTCGCGTCCCGGAGTGGCGCTGTGCAGAACGGCGGCCGGCAGCAGCTCCTTCCAGGTGGCGTCCGTCCAGAGCTTCTTCCTGTTCCATATGGGGAACGGCTCGCGCTTGTTCCCGATGAACAGGTCACCGCTCTCCCAGACCGTGATCACCTCAAGGCCCGGCGTGTCATCGAAGTT
Organism: Streptomyces cyaneus; assembly: GCF_004028635.1. GTDB lineage: Bacteria > Actinomycetota > Actinomycetes > Streptomycetales > Streptomycetaceae > Streptomyces > Streptomyces cyaneus. The sequence continues at coordinate 503,045 of NZ_RQJW01000005.1, forward strand.
GCCCGCGAGGATCTGCTGCGTTCGGGAGACGCCGAGCCCGCCCAGGTGTGAGCCGAACTCCAGCGTGCCGTCAGGTCGGCCGTGGAAGACCTGGACCGTGCCGTTCGCCATGAGGGACGCGACGTCCGTGCGGCCGTCACCGTTGAAGTCCGCGGTCGTCATGGCGTCCTGGATGGACTTCTGGCGGGTGGTCAAACGCAGCCGCTGGACCCAGTCCGCGATGTCGTCGACCCGCGTGGCCACAGCCCCCGTGCGGGTCTCGTCGGAGTTGAGGCAGCCGCCGTCCCAGGACGCGCTGACCACGCCGACGACCTTGCCCTTGGCGTTGAGCACGGGCCCGCCGGCGTCTCCCTTGCACAGGGCGCTGCCGCTCGAGGCCGGCGAGATCGCCAGGGTCGTCGGGTTCACGAGGTCCACGCCGAAGGAACCGGTGTGGGCGCGCTCGGGGGTCCACTCCAGCTTGGTGCGGCCGTACCCGAGCGCCTTGAGCTGGTCGCCCTGGACGGGCGCGGCTGCGCTGACGGCGGCGTCGGTGATCTCAGGGAACGGGCCGTCCAGGAAATCGGCGGCGGTGGTCACGTCGTCGAGACGCGCCATGACCAGATCGCGGCCCGGGTAGGGCACGATCTCCCGCACCCCCTGCTTCAGCTCGGACACGCCCGGGACGGGCTGGTTGCCGTCGGCGGTGACCACTGCGGGCAGGGGCGGCTTGCCCCGGGTGAGCGCGGTCGCCTTCTGCGGGTCGGCGGCGAAGCAGCTGGCGGAAGTGAGGACCCACTGGTCGTCGACCAGGGTGCCGGAGCAGGCGCGTTCATTGTCGGTGCCGTCGGCGACGTGGACCTTGACCACGTACTGGTGAGTGCCGTCCGCGACCTGGTCGCCGACGACGGACTGGGCCGGGGCCGCGGCCAGCAGACCGGTCGTCAGACCGGTGGCCGCGAGTCCGGTGGCCCACAGCATGCGCGTCCTGGGGGGACGGGCGTCTTTCACGTTTCCCTCGAATCAGAAAGCCGGCCTCTCCGCGGTGCGCGGGGCCGCGCGGAAGAAGCGGAAGAACAGGTGAAGGTTCAGCGGGCCTGCCGCTCAGCGAGTCAGCCGGTCACCCGGAGTTCGACCAGGACCGACGGAGCGCCGCCGGCCCCCTCGCCGACGGACTCGAACCCGCCCTTGGGGACGCTGACCGAGGTGGTCTGGCCGTTGCTGGTCAGGTCGGCGCGGATCGGGTGGTCCGTGCCCGCCTCTACGGCGAAGACCTGGGGGAGCTCCAGGGTGAGGCGGCCGGTCTTCCCCATCGCCTTGAAGCAGTAGGTGCCGGCCCGGTTGACGGAGTCGTCCTTGCGCGTGAGCACCCGCATCTGCTGGGAGGCGGGGTCACAGTCGGCCAGGAGAATGCGACCGTCGCCCTTCTTCAGCCGGATTCCCTTCTCGGCAAGTATCCGGTCGGCACCGGGATAACCGTAGTCCTCGACCGCGACAGGCGGGTTCGAATCGGCTGGGGATTGCGGCGGATCATCGGCCGAGGCAGCGGAAATTCCAGCCAGCGTGATGCACGCGGCCGCCATTCCGAAAACAATGAGATTTCGGGCGCGAAAAGGCACCGAAGAGTCCCTTCGGGCGCGGATCCTCGCATCGAGAGTCCCCGCCAGGATGCGATGAAAAATGTGGACATGCGTGGGCCGCGACCGCACAGGGTCGCCAGATATGCCCGAATGATCCGGTTGCGCACACGCGCAACCGGCCCCCTTTTACCCCCTGTTGGATAAGAGCTCGCGGTCCCCCGGGCTGGTCAGGCCCACCGCAAAAGCAAAGTCGAGTCACAGAGTAAGGATGAAGCCGCCCGCCGTCAACTCTCAGCCAACCCACACCCCTTCGAGTGAACCCGCCTATGCTTACCCACCGACCATTCGGCGACTCACTATTCGGGGGTCGTCGCCGATTACCGAGACAGGTACTCAGTGAATCGAAGAACTGACCAGCTCGATACCACCGGGAAAGCAAAACGCCTGATACGCGGCACGGCAGTGGCTGTGTTGCCCATGGCGTTCGCCGCCGGTCTGCTGGGCCCCGCTCCGGCCTCGGCCGCCGACTCCTCCACCGGTTCCACCACTGCCGTCGCCGCTGCGGCGAGCACCGCGCCCTCCGACCGCGGCCGTGTCCTGGACCTGTGGAAGCAGGGCGGTCCCGGCCTGCGGGCCGCCGCGGAGGCCGTTCTCACCGGTGGCGACAACGACGTACGGCACTTCCTCGACGATGTCGCACCCGAGATCGCGTACCAGGACGACCGCGTCCAGACCGCCCAGCTCGTGAGCATCGGCGGGCAGGGCCTGCAGGAAGCCGCCCGCAAGGCGCTGGCCGGCAACGAGAACGATCTGAAGGCGTTTCTGAAGGACGGCTGGAAGGCGCCGTTGGAGCAGGACCAGCGCGTCCGCATCGCCCAGATCGTCGACGCGGGCGGGCCCGCCGTGCAGAAGGCCGGGCGCGCCGCGCTGGCCGGCACCACCGACGACATGACCGCCTTCCTCAACGAGGGACAGTTCACCCAGCGCGAGGACGACGAGCGGGTCCAGCTCGTACAGATCGTGAGCACGGGCGGCTCCAACATCCGGGCCGCCGGCCGGGTCGCTCTGGACGGAACCGCCGCCGACATCCGCGAGTTCCTCCAGGTCGGCCAGTACGTCGCACGCTCACGGGACCAGGAGCGCGCCACCGTCGCCCAGCTCGCCGCCCAGGCGAAGGAGGCCGGACGCCAGGCGAAGGCGGAGACGGCGGCGGCCAAGGACGCCTCGGCGCGGGCCATCGCGGCCTCGGCTCTGGCCAAGGAGGCGGCGCAGAAGGCCGCGGCCGAGACGGAGGCGGCCCGCAAGGACTCGGTGCGCGCCGCGGGCGCAGCCTCCCGTGCGGCCACCGCGGCCAACCAGGCCGCCCGGGCGGCCCAGCAGGCCATCGACGCGGCACGTTCCGCCAACAACTCGGCCCGCACCGCCGCCAACGCGGCCACCCAGGCCGCGTCAGCCGCGGCCGGCGCCTCCCAGGCCGCCAGCCGGGCACGCGGGGCGGCCGCCGCCGCGGCCGGGGACGCAAGCAAGGCGTCGGCGGCCCGCAAGGCCGCCGACGACGCCAACCTCGCGGCCAAGGGTGCCGAGGAGGCGGCGGACGCCGCCCACCAGGCCGGTCTCGCCGCGACCGCGGCCGGGGACGCGGCGAAGGCCGCGACGAGCGCCGGCAACAACGCCAACGCCGCCGCCGGCGCCGCGGAAAACGCCAGCCGCTTCGCGGACCAGGCCGGTGCCAGCTCCGCCGAGGCCCGTGCCGCCGCCGGGGCCGCGCGCGCCCAGGCCGCGGAGGCCACGCGGGCCGCGAACGCCGCCGAGAGCCTGGCCCGCAAGGCGGCCACCGCCGCCTACGAGGCCCGTGACGCGGCCAAATCCGCTGCCACGCATGCGAAGAACGCGGCCAAGGCGGCCAACGCGGCGGCAGATCTGGCCGGGCAGGCCGCGGACGCGGCAGCCGAGTCGACCGCCCACGCGAAGGCCGCCAAGGAGGCTGCGGACAACGCGAGCAAGGCGGTGGACAAGGCCCGAGCGGTGTTCAAGCTGGCTCGTGAGATCGAGGCCGAGGAGCTGACCGCTCGTACGAACGAGGCCGTCGAGCGAGCCAAGCAGCTCAAGGCGCAGCAGGAGCGGCAGCAGGCTGCGCAGGACCGGGTGGCGCAGGCGTCCGCAGACCTGGAGGCGGACGCGCGGCAGTTGAGCACCGCCGCCGCCGCACAGGACGTCGATGTGCAGCGGGTGGCCGCCGAGGGCCGTGACGTGGCGCTGCGCACGCTGAAGTCCCGTGGCCCCTGGAGCCGTGCGGCGGCCGAGGAGGCGCTGTCCGGCGATGCCGGCGACGTGGTGTCGTACGTCCGTTCCGGGCGTACCGAGGCCGCGCGGGACGACGAGCGGTCCCGGGTGGAGACGCTCGCCCTGGAGTCGCCGTCGGCGGCTGTCCGCGGCGGGGCCGAGAAGGCCCTGACCGGCAACTCGGCAGCGGTGGACGCGTTCTTGAAGGACGGTCAGTACGAGACGATGGCGCAGGACATGCGCGTCTACATCTCGCAGGTCATCGCGGACGGCGGCCCCGGCGTCCAGGAAGCGGGGCGCGGGGCGCTGAACTCAGGCTCCGTGGACCGGTTCCGCGCCTTCATCACCGACGGCCAGTACGCGGCCCGCACCGAGGACGAGCGGGTGCGCGCGACGCAGCTCATCAACAGCGGCGGCCCCGAGGTCAAGGCGGCGGCCCGGATCGCGCTGGAGGGTCCCACGCCGCTGCTGCACTCCTTCGTTCAGCGTGGCCAGTACCAGGCGCAGCGCAGGGACCAGCTCGCGGCGAGCCATGTCGCCCTGGTGCAGCAGATGATCTCCGAGGCCGATTCCGTGGCCGCGACCGCGCAGAAGAACGCGGCCGAGGCGGCCGAGGTCGCCGCGAAGGCCCGTAAGGCCGCTGAGGACGCCAAGAAGTACGCCAAGGACGCGGAGGAGTCGAGGAAAGCCGCCGAAAGGTACGCCGACGACGCCGCCAACTCCGCCAAGGCGGCGGAGAAGTCCGCGGCGAACGCCGCCGCCTCCGCCCGCACTGCGCGGTCCGCGGAGGCCAGCGCCCATGCGGCGGCGGCCCGGGCCGTCACCTCGGCCTCTCAGGCACAGGCGTCCGCGAACTGGGCCCGGGGCTCCGCCGACGAGGCATGGAGCGCGGCACGTCAGGCGCGGGCGTCGGAGATAGCCGCGGGCAAGGACTCGGCGGCGGCCGGCAAGGCCATGCTGGAGGCCTTCCAGACGGCGGTCACGAAGCAGATCCAGGAGGAGGCCGAGTTCCGCAAGAACGAGGAGGCCTGGCGCAACGCCCCGGACCCGGAGGGCCCGGCGGAGAAGCCCGACGAGGGCTGGGTCCCGGACTGGCTGGAGGACAAGGCGGACACCGTCCTCATCTACGGCGAGGCCATCTTCACCAACCCGGACCTCTGGGCCGGGCTCGCCGAGACGGGCACCGGCGTCCTGATGATGGGCGTCGGCGGGACCGGTGACCTCGCCGGCGGTGCCCTGTGCATCACCGGCATCGGCTGCCTCGCCGGCGCTCCGGCCATCGCCGCGAGCACGACCCTGATCGTCGGGGGCGGCTTCACCGCCGCCGACGGCATCGGCCGCTTCAACGACGGCCTGGGCCAGGCGCTGCGCGAGGCGCAGGCCAGGAGCAACGCGGTCCAGAAGGCGCAGACCGGTCCGGTGCGGGCGCCGAACAACCTGCCGGCGTTCCCCAACGCCGGCCGGGTCAAGGGCAAGACGCCCGTGCAGGGCGGGGGCCAGCTCCGCAAGCGCTGGAAGGACCCCAAGTCCGGTGAGATCTACGAGTGGGACTCCCTGCACGGCACCGTCGAGAAGTACAACAAGCGCGGCAAGCACCTTGGGGAGTTCGACCCGAATACTGGAGCCCAGACCAAGCCCGCGAACCCGAACTACAAGGTGAAGCCATGATGATCCTCCTCGTCGTCCGCTATCTCAAGGACGACGACCAGCCCGACGCCATCACCGACGTCACCGCCGTCGGCGGGGAGGCCTTCGGAGAACTCCTGGGGCTGCCGGCGGACCATCTGGTCGACGTGTATCCGCTGACGCAGAAGCACGCCGAGCGCGTCCGGGAGCTGACCGGCATCACGCTCGACCTGGAGAAGTACGAGTACTTCCTGGAGCCCGAGGAGGGCTGACGAGAACAGTGGGGACGGGCCGGCAGGACCGCCCCCACTGCTCATCGATGGAGATCACAGATTGAGCTACCCCTTCGAGTACGGCAACGAGACGCTCTGGGACGCGGGCTACCACGGCGGACAGCTGTACGCCTCCTTCGTCCAGGGAGCGGCCGAGTTCCTCGAGGTTCCGTCTGGTCTGACGCCCACCCGCGAGGGTGGCTGCGAGGTGGATCCGGCGGCGTTGCAGGACTTCACTGCGCGCATGTACGACCTCTACTGCTCCACCAATAGCGACGTGCTGCGGGGGCTCATGCAGGGCCTGCTGGTCACGTCGCTCGTCCTGATGGAGCGGGTGGGCACCGCCATCACCCTCCGGCCCGAGCACGAGGCGTGCTTGAGAGAACAGATGACGGCGTTCGCGCACTCCATGGCGTAGCAGGCCGAGGCTCAATGCGGACGGCCCAGTGGGAAGAGGGCGCCCCCGGTGACTCCGGCGGCGCCCTCTTACCCAGCGGTCACGCTCTCAGTCGAACCACCGATCCCGAGCCAACTCCCCCGTCCGCGAAGGATCCTCCAACAACGCCGCCACCTCGAACCGCCGCGGCCACTGCCCCGCCGCCCACGCGAGCCCGGCCGCGACACCCTCCAGGGTGGACGCGTGCAGCACCCCGTCATTTGTGAGCCGCCAGTCGATCTCCACACCGTCCACGACGAGCTCCTCGTGCTCGACGTACGACTGAGGCGTCCGCGCCCCCAGCAGCACCCGCACCGACTCCGGCACCTCATGCTCGGCGCCCTCACTCGTGACCTCCCCGGTGACGGACTCGCTCAGCCGCCGCACCTGGAACAGCTCGGCCAGTTCGGCGGCCCGGGACGGCCGTACAGGAAGCAGCGGCACACCCTCCGTGAAGGGCAGCAGATCCGGCGAGTCGACGACCACCGCGTCCGCCGCGTCCACGACCTCCACCCGCCCGTCGACGACCGCCCGCAGCTCGTCCGGCAGGGTCACCTGCTCAGGGTCCAGGTCGGCCAAGGCGCCGTACAGAGCGTGCAGTTGGGGCGAGGTGACGGGACGTTCCGGCTCGGCGAGCCGGTCGAGGAGTTCGGCGGCGCCGCCCGGCTCGTCGAGCAGCGCGGCGACCGACGTCCGCACGCCCAGCGCCCGCAGCACCTGCTCGTCCTCGAAGCCGGTCGCGTCGGCCTCGTCGTACAGGCCGCGCAGGAGCGGGTCGCCGCCGGAGGCCAGCAGGCCCGCCGGGCGACGGCCGTCCAGCACCGGGTTCCCCCGCAGCCACCAGGCCGTGTACGGCCGTACCACTTCGTGCGTGCCGTCGGGCAGCAGGATCCGCACCTGCTGGGTCAGCGCGTCCCGCAGGGGCGGCTGGGCGAGCAGGGCGAGGGCCTGCGGCCACTTGTCGTCGTCCACCAGGTCCAGATCGCGTACGGCGATGAGCTCGGTGGCGACCGGCGGTACGGGCGTGTCCGGGAAGCGGTCGAGGATGTCCTCGCTCCAGACGTCCACGGCGTCCAGCAGACCCGCGTCGTCGGGCTCGGCGAAGTCACCTTCGCGTGGCTCCAGTTCGTCCGGATCGAGGACGACGTCCGTGGCCCGGACGAGGGCGAAGTTGGCGAGGACCCCGCAGGCGGCGAGCGGCTGCTCGCCCCACTTCTCCGCCAACTCGGCGTCGACGGTGGCGAGTTCGTCCTCCCGCATGATCTGGGCGAAGGGGCTGCCGGGGAGGACGAGTTCGCCGGCGGGCGCCAACTCCCCGTCCTCGTCGGGCAGGGCGAGGGCGCCGAGCCACGGCTCGTCACCGGGCTCCAGGCCCGCGTCCCGCACCAGGGCGAGGACGGTGTCGGCCAGTTCCTCGGCGTCCGGGGTGTCCTCCTCCCAGCTCACGCCGCCGTCCTCGTCCAGGGAGGCGGCTACGGCGGCTCGCACCTGGGGCGTGGTGAGGACCGCGCGGGGCGTGGCCGGCAGGGCGCCGAGCTTCTCCAGGAGCGGGTGCGCTGCGTCCGGGTGGGCGACCTTGAGGCCGAGGCGGGCGAGGATCTCGGGGTCGATGCGGGCGCCGTCGGGGGTGGGGAGCAGGACCTGCCGGGGCCCGATGGTGGTGCGCCCGTCGGCGAGCGGTACCGGGAGGCCGGAGAGGCGGTCCGGGTCGACCCCGGCGAGGCTGTCGTAGAGCCGCCGCCACCAGCCGGGCTCCTTCTCCAGCCCGGCGAGCCGGTCGACGGCGTCGGTGAGCGGGACGCGGGCGACGCCCAGGGTCCGCAGTTCCACGCGTCGTTCGAGCCCGGCGGGTAGGAGGGTGGGCAGGACCTCGGCCAGCACACCCACCGTCTCGGTACCGGCACCTTCGACGACCTCGGCGTCACGCGGCCGCAGCGACTCGGGCAACTCGGGGTCGTGCTCGCGAGGCTCGACGGCGGGCGGCAGGAAGGACGTACGAGGCAGCCGCTCCAGGATCGCCTGGCGCAGGGCGCCGTCCAGTTCGCCCTTGCCGAGCGGCCCGGGCACGAGTCCGATGATGCCTTCGCCCACCGGGCGCCAGTCGGCGAGGAGCTCGGCGTAGGCGTCCGCCGCGCGCTGCACGAGGAAGTCGGTCAGCGGGCCGGGGGCGGCGTGGCGGCGGGTGGTGTCGAGGGGGAAGGAGGCGATGAGGAGGGCGGGGACGCCGAGGGGTTCGTCACTCGGGGTCGGCGCGTGCACGACGGGTGCGGTGCGGGGCCGGTCAGGGGTGCTGTCGGCGGCGTTGACGGGGACGGCCCAGGTGAGCGACCAGTGGGGCCGCAGTCGCTCCTCCACCGGGCGGTCGACGAGAAGCTCGGGCGTGAGCGGGCCGTTCGCGGCAACCGTACGCCAGTGGGTGACGCCGTTGTCGGAGTCCTCCACGACGGTGAACGGGCCGTCGACCCGGCGCCGCAGCGTGCGCGGCTCGCTCTCCCCGACCTCGACCACGACCTCCTCCAGGCCGGGCAGGGCGAGCAGCAGCGCGTCGTCGACGGCGTGCAGCAGCCGCTCGGCGAGATCGGCGGCGGCGGTGTCGCGCAGGGGGAGGATGACGGCGGTGTCGTACGGGTCCGGGGCGGTGCCCTCGGCGGCGAACGGCAGCCGGAGGAGCGGGACGTGCCCGTCGCGGCGCCGGATCTCGTCTCCGAGGCCGGGACTGTGCCGGGCGACGTCCTGGGCCAGTTCCCGGGATTCGGCGAGGCCCCACCGGACACCACCGTGCCGCCCGACGACGGCGGGCTCGTCGGTGACGGCGATGACGGCGGCGAAGCCGACACCGAACCGGCCGACGGCGCCTTGCTGCTGGGCGTCCCGCTTGGCGGAGGCACGGAGGGTGGACAGCGACTCGACGCCGGCGGCGTCCAGCGGGGCGCCGGTGTTGGCGGCGACGAGAACCCCGTCACGGAGGGTGAGCCGAAGCCGCCCGGCCACTCCCGCCCTGGCGGCGGCGTCGGCGGCGTTCTGAGCAAGCTCGACGACGAGCCGGTCCCGATACCCGCCGAGGACGAGATCCTCCTCGGCGTTGGCGTCCTCGCGGAAACGGGCGGGGCTGGTGGCCCAGGCGTCCAGCACGCCGCGGCGCAGACGGGCCGTACCGAAGGGGTCGGCACCTTCGGGGGCGGGCCGCACGAACTTGCTCACGTTGACTCTCCTCATCGGCGTGATGTTGAAGGTACCGCTTGGGGAGCGGGGCACGGAGCACAGGATGCGCGCTCATCGGGAGCCTGAGGCGACTCGCGTCACTCGGTCAGGAGTCCCCGAGCCGAGCCGGTTGATCATGTAAACGTCTCATCTGCACGGGGAGCGCCGGACAATGCTGGACCTGATCAAGGAGGCCCTCGGTCAACTGGTCACGCTGGTCGTCGGAATCGTCCTGCTCGTCTGGTGGATCGGCGGTCCGGCGGTCCGGCCGTGACCGCCATCGTCTGGAGCGGGGGCGACAAGAACCTCGCGCTCCAGTTCCTGGCGGCCTGGGCGGTCATCACCGCGCTGTATCTCACGGCATCCCGACTGATCCGCCGCGCCCGCCGCGCCTGATCCGCCCACCCGACATCCCGGCCAGGCCGGCCAGGACCGCCGCCGGGACGGTCATTCACTCGCGGCACTCGGCGTGACCGTTACGTCGGATGCGTCAGAGTCCGAAGAATCCGAAGAGCCTGAAAAGTCTGAAGACTCTGAAGAGTCCGCATCCTGGACAGCTCGTCGACGCGCACGCAGCCACAGGGCCCCACCGCCGCCCGTGACCAGTGCGAGGGCAATTCCGCCGGTCAGCCACCACAGCCATGGGGCGCTGCCATGCGTCTTGCCCGAGACCGTCATGAGCTCGAGCTCCCTCGATGTGTCGACCGAGGGGAAGTCCCGCGGCAACGTGATCTCGTCGTCCTCGCTGAGGATCTCGTTGTTCGCGCGGAAGTCGTCCAAGTCCTGGTAGCTCTTGCCCTCGTGGTCCACGATGCCCACGATGCCGTTCGGTCGGCACACCAGGAACAGCGTGATCGAATCGAGCCCCTTCTTGCCCTCGTGAGTGACGATGACCTTCTGGGCGTACACCTGACCACGGGATTCACACCGGGTCTGCGCCACGGACGAACCGCATGTGACCATCAGCAAGGCGAGCGTCATCGCGGCCGTGAACAGCACGTGGACGGTCATGCGGATGTGCGTCTTCCTGCCGGACACCAGCGATCTCCTCTCGATCAGCCGATCACCGACGGCAGTGTCACGGCACCCGCACGGGACCCGTCCCGGGGAATCGACACTCTTGCCCAACTCGCTTGCTGGGTTCGCAGTTGACTGCATAGCATCGCGTTCACTATCGCGAATCGAACACTGTTCCGGTGCTTGGGGGGCCTGGCGTGACGTTGGTGATGGCGGTGGCAGCCGTCTGGGGCGTGCTGCAACTGTTCGCGCTGTCCTGGCCGACGCGTTCGGTGCGCCTGTCGACCGTGCTGCTGGCGCTGGCAGTGGGCGTGTACGGGTGCGGTGTGGCGACGGCGTTGGTGCAACTCGCCTACACCCGTATCTACGCAGATCAGTCGGGCCAGTCCCTCGTGACGGTGGTGAACACCACCAGCTACACGGTGGCCCCTTGGCTGGAGGAATTACTCAAGGTCGCCCCGCTGCTGCTGGCGGGGCTGAGCCTGCGGGTTCGCCGACAGTGGGGGCTTACCGACTTCGTGGTGGTGGGTGCGGCTCTGGGGGCGGGGTTCGGGCTGCTGGAGGCGGTTCTCCGGTTCGGCCTGGACGCGGACCGGGCGATCGTCCGCGGCGAGGGCTGGATCGTCCCCGACAGCCTGTCACCGCCCTATGTTCCGGGCCTGGGGCAGGTGTTGACGTCCTGGCTCCCGGCACCGTTCAGCCAACTGGACCTGGGCGGCCCTCCCGTCACGGAAACGTTCACGCACCTGGTGTTCACGGCCATGGCCGGCTTCGGCGTCGGGCTGCTGTGGCGCGCACGCGGTTGGGTACGCCTGCTGTCGACCCTTCCGATCGCGGCCGCCGCCGTGCATCACGCGGTGAACAACTACGCGGTACAGGAACACACCGGCTGGGCCAGGGAGTGGCTGGAGTCCCTGGACGGGCTGGCGTGGGCTGCGCCCCTCGTGTGCCTGGCCATCGCCATGGCCGTGGACGTACGCCAACTCCACCACGGCAAGCGCACCGTGCCCGACGTACTCCTCACCTCCGAGCGCGCCGAAGGCGACAGCCTGGGCGCCCTGCTGCGCTACGCGGCCTGGCGTCTGCCATGGAGCCTGCTGATCGTCCTGCGCTACGTCAGACTGCGGCGCTCCTTGCTGTACGCCGCCGCGTCGGCGCCGTCCGAGGCCACCGGGGAACTTCGCCAGGTCGTCGAGGGGATCACGGCCCGGATGGACGCGTCCGACAACCAGCGCGCCTGGCAGACGCTGAACATCCGCACGTGGCTGAAGGCGAGCCGGGCAGCCCGCCGTTCGCGGGAGCGTTGGCTGTTGCTGATCCCGTGCGTGCTGATGCTCCCCTCGCTGCTGTTCCTGGGCATCGGCTCATTCACCTCCACCGCCGGCCTCCAAGAGTTCTTCAGCACCGGTGCCGGGCCGAAGATCCTCATGGGCTTCGGCATAGCCGCCCTGGTCTGGATCGCCTACCAGCTCACGGTCCTGCTGCGCAGCTGGCAGCAGGTGTCGGCACAGCCGATGGGTGAACTGCTGGCGGCCCACCGCTTCCGTCTCGGAACCGCGCTGGGAGCGGCGACCACCGGCGTCCTGCTGCTGTGGCGCGGGCTCGGCGACGCGGGCCCCGACGGCAGAGCCATCCGCACGCTCCACCTCCTCGACACCCTGAACACCTTCCTGGTCTACCTCGGCTTCGCCCTGCTCCTGCTCTCCCTGCTCGCCCTGTTCCCTCCCGGAGGGCTCGCGCTGGCCGGGGGTGGCGCGGTCGGCGCGCTCACAGCCGAGGCGGCCCTCAACGCCGGCCTCCTCGGCACGGCCGGGCTCGTCCTCATGGGGTTGGGCGCCTCGAATGGGTCCGGCGGGGACTACAACGCGTGGCCGAGGAACAAACGCAAGGGGCGTCAAAAGCCCGAGCACCGGGCTGATGTCCGCGGTGACGAAGGCAAGAGCCTTGGCGGCAAGAGCAAGGCCCATACGATCGACAGGCACGTCGACAAGACCATTGCCGGCATGCGTAGGCGCTTCCGTGAGGACCCGGATCTCACAGCGGACTCACGCTACGTCGACACCGATGCGGCACAACACTTCACCGACAAGACTCTCGCCACCAAGGAGAACCAACGGAAGATATCTTCCTGGCTAGCCGATGGGGCGAAACGACCGCTGCGACTGGAAGCAGAGTTCACCGAAAACACAGGACTCCACCTCACTCGCTACGACTTCACCCACGGGCAACCGACGAAGTGGGTGAGAGGGGTTCGCGTCATCCTCAAGGGCGACCCTTCGGCGCCGTCCGGATACCGCGTCCTCACCTCGTACCCCCAGCCCTAACACGCACACTTGGAGCCAATCAATGAGTCCGGCACTTCCACCAGGGCAGCGATTTTATGAACTCGCCGACCTACTAAAGGCCTATGCGTACACCGGCTTCACATTCACCGACACCACAGAAACCCCGGGCCCTGGCCTGGCCTCTTATCTCAGGATCGCCGCACGGGATCCTGTACGCGCCGAAACGGCCGTCCATCAAATCGAGGACCTACTCTCCGTTGGCCTCTTCTCCGAAGAAATCGCAGATGACGTAGAGGATCTACCACACATCCGCCCTCCGATGGGCATAAGCGTGGAGGACTGCCTGCGCATCACGAGGGACCACCTCTACCGACTCCTGCAAGATCCGTCACGAATTCCCCAGATGAACCCGCAGAACTCTTGGGAATGGAACGAGCGATTCCCCGAGTTGAGCCAGTTGCTCGGCGCATACTTTCACCGGGATTTCTCCTACATCTACGATTCTCGCGATGAGGCTCTCGATGAGTACGTCAGCCAGTCCGAACCGGAAGACCGTGCGCAGGCAGCGCAGGAGATCACTGAACTCCTGACCATGGTGTCCTCGGATCAGGAACTCCACACTGCGACCACAGCGTTGGGGCTCGACCTTCTGCCACCGGATGGGATGTCACACCGGCAATGGCTGGAGCTGATCCGCCAGAGAGTCACTGGCGGGAATCAGCCCTCCGACGCGTAGGTGACGAAAGCAGCCCAGGCCCGCGGCGCGAGGGCGAGTCGGGGGCCGGCGTCGCGGTGCTTGGAGTCGCGGACGTGGATCGCGCGGGGCGCTACCGCGATCTCGACGCAGGACTCGCCATCGGTGCCGCCGCTGTAGCTGCTCTTGAACCACGCCAGTTCGGAGGCGTCCCCGGCGGAGGCCTTGCGCATCATGTCTCTCCCAGCAGTCTCTCGATGAAGGCCAGCGACCCCCGTGGCGGGAGGGCCTGCGCCCGGATAGTGCCATACCGCAACTCAAGGATGCGGAGCTGCCTCGGGTCAGAGACAGGCCGCCCGTTGAACTTGCCGTCGGAGCGCCCCACCGCCGTACCATCCGGAAACTTCAGCAGCTCGATCCTGCCGTCCAGCCCTGGATGGGCATCGGTGTTCGTCGGCATGACCTGAAGCGTGACGTTGTTCAACCGCCCTACCTCCAGCAGACGTTCGAGCTGCTGTCGCCACACCATTGTGCCCCCAACCTGTCGACGCAGAGGGGCCTCTTCCAGCACGAAGTGGATCGACGGAGCCGGGTCCCGTTCGTAGACCGACTGCCGGGCCAAGCGAGCGGCCACCATACGTTCCACATCGTCCGGCGCATACGGCGGTTGCGCTGCCTCGATCAGGGCCCGCGCGTGCTCCGGCGTCTGCAACAGCCCAGCGATGATGTTGCACTCGTACACGCCGATCTCGGCCGCCTTCTCCTCCAGCTTCCCCAACTCCCGAACCTTCTTGGGGTACCGGACCTTCTTGACGTCCTCCCAAGTCGCCGCGATGAGCCCACCCGCCCCCAACACCTCGTCGGCCCTGTCCAGGTACTCCTGCCTCGGGATCCGCTTCCCACCCTCGATCTTGTAGACCAGGTCTTCCCCGTACCCGACCGCCTTCCCGAACTCGGCGGCCCGCATCCCCACCGCCTCCCGCCGCAGCTTCAGCTGTCGCCCGACGGTCGCGATCACCGCCACACCCCACTCGTCGTCCGGATCCACCTCCCAACCCGGCTCATCCGCCTCCGTCTTGAGCCGCCCCGCGTCCGCCTCAACCGACATCCCGAACCCCTCCGTCGTACCGCCGCAGTGCAGCAGCGCCCTACCCATACGTAACGCCCCGACAGACCGGACACGACCGGACAAGCTCCGGACAGTCACCGTACGCACCCGCTGAGTCACTGTTCACGGTAAGCACGCACCGCAACTCTGAGTGACGTGAATCAGAAATCCGCCGAACTCATCACCCCCACCCGCCGCTTCAGCCTGCAACTGTCCTCGACCCCACGCGGCGCCCGCCTCGCCCGCCTGCTCACGGCCGAGCAACTCCGCAGCTGGGGCCTGCCATTGGACCCGGCGGCGCACATCGTGGCGGAACTGGCGGCCAACGCGGTCACCCACGGCAGAGTCCCCGGACGGGACTTCCGGCTCCTCATTCACGCCGCCGGCGACACCGTCCGCATCGAGGTGACCGACACGCGCGCCGACCGGCTACCGGACACCGAACTCTCCACCGCCGAAGCCAAGTCGGGCCGCGGCCTGGTCATCGTGGCTGCCCTGGCCGACCGCTGGGGCGTCACACCGGGGCTGCCGCCACGCAAGACGGTCTGGGCCGAAGTGGACCTCGCACCGGAACCCGGAAGCCCGCGCTTCGGTGGCGCAAGCGATCAACCCAAACAAGAAACAAAGGTCAAAGCACCCCACCAAGCCCCACCCCTCCCGCCCCCGGCTCAAACTCACCCACCCGGGTGAACATCACCAACTCGGCTGGATTCGGGACAGGTTGCCTGCCTTACGCTCGCCGCAACACAACCGCAGACATGCAACGGCCCTCGCCGGGACGGCAATCCCAGTGCGAGGGCCTGACCACCAAGGAAGAAAGCCCCTTCCCGATGGATACGCAGAACCCTAGCGCGCCCCCGCGCGCCCAGTCCCGGCTTGCAGCCAACAACAACCCGAACCAGCGGCACCCTCACTCCGGCAGCGGCCTGGTCCACGACAACACCCGCCACACCACCCGCTTCACGGTGATCGGCAACCACCTCGCCCAACACCCGGAGCTATCCGCCCTGGCGATCGGACTGGCCGTCTACATCCAGTCGCTCCCCGCAGGCGCCCGCGTCGACATCAGGACCCTCGCCGCCCGCTTCCCCGAGGGCACGACCCGTATCGCCGCCGCACTGCGCGAGCTGGAGACCCACGGCTACCTGCGCCGCGAACGCAAGCGCATCCCGAACGGCCGCATCATCACCCGCACGATCTCCTGCAACCAGCCCGGCCACCGCCACGCCGAGGCCCACCCGGCCGCGCCCCGGAAGAAGCGAACCCCGGCACCCCGCAAACCCCTCCCCGCCGTACCCCAACCCGCCTACCCGGCCCCGACCCTCCTCCAGACGGCCACCGACCTCCTCGCAGACCTGCGCCACCACGACCCCCGCCTACTGCTCAGCGAGCACGACACAGCCCACCTGGCCCCCGGCGTCGCGGCCTGGCTGGAACGGGACCTCACCCCCACCGCCGTACGCCACGCCCTGACCACCGACCTGCCACCCGAGCCCCTGTGCCGCCCGGCAGCCCTCCTGGCCCACCGCCTCACCACCCAGCTGCCACCCCCACCCGCCTTCCGCGCACCCGCACCACCGCCGCCCGTCCGGCACCCCTTCCAGACCTGCGAAGACTGCGACCGCGCCTTCCGCGCACCGCTGCCCGGAAGCTGCCGCGCCTGCCGTACGCCCGATCCCGCACAGGCCGCCTGAGCGGCTACCTCGTACCCAACGAAAGGCCCGTAACCGCACCATGGTCAGCTCGTCCCACGAGGCGATGCACCGCATCTTCCAGGACTATCCGGGGCTCTTCTCCCGGGTCTCCGAGGTGCTGGGCATCGAATTCGCCCCGCCCACCTCAGTCACCGTCCTTCCCAACGACCTCACCGAGGTCAGCCCGGTCGAACGCCGTGTGGACACGCTCCTGCGGCTGGAGACGGAGGACGACGAGGAAGCCTTTACTCCTCGCGGTCGAGGCCCAGGGCAAGCAGGTCCCGGACAAGCCCGCGAGCTGGGCGTACTACGCCTCGTACTTGCTCACGAAGTACCGGCTGCAGCCGATGCTGCTCGTCATCTGCCAGGACCGCGCCACCGCGGAATGGGCCGCCCGCCCGGTCGACTTCGGCCCTCGTCAGTGGCCTCTGCTCACCCTGCGCCCGCTGGTCGCGGGACCGCACAACATGCCGGTGATCACCGATCCGGCCGAGGTCCGCAAGGACCTCGCGCTCGCCACACTGTCCGCGATCACCCACGCCAGGAATCCGGACGTCGGGGCCATACTGAAGGCAGTGACGACCGTTCTGCAGGACACACCCCGAACCGTCACCGACCCGATCATCGAACTCGTCGCACGAGGCCTGGGCAAGCACCCGGCCGCAGAACTGTGGAGGAAACTGGTGGCCGTGGACCTCTCTTTCTACAAGTCGCCCCTCTTTGAAGAAGTCCGGGCCGAGGGCGAGGCACGACGCGCTGCCAAGGACGTCCTGGCTGTCCTGGCTGAACGAGGCATCGACGTCCCGGAAGAAGCCCATCAGCGCATCACCAGCTGCGGCGACCTGGAGATCCTGCACCGCTGGCTCCTACGCGCCGTCACGGCTCCCTCCACCGACGAGATCTTCGCGGACGAGTAGCTGGTGGCCGTGGACCTCTCCTTCTACAAGTCGTACATCGCAGAAGAGATCCGGGACGAAGGCCGTGCCGAGGGCGAGGCACGACGCGCCGCCAAGGACCTCCTGGCTGTCCTGGCTGAACGAGGCATCGACATCCCGGAAGAAGCCCGTCAGCGCATCACCGGGTGCGGCGACCTGGAGATCCTGGACCGCTGGCACCGTCGCGCCGTCACCGCCCCGACAGCAGAAGAAATCTTCGAAGCCGAGTAGTCAGCGGCCATAGTCGGCGGAGCGGGCGGACCTCGCTAAGAGTGCCCCAGCTCCGCCGCATCCTCGTCGGAGACGACCGACACCGACCCCGAATCCGGCGCCGGACGCAGCGGGAAGGGGTCCACCCGGGTCTCGTCGATCACCGGCGGAGCCGGGCGCGGTGGTGAGGGCATGACCGCCGCCTCCGAGTGGCCGCCGCAGCCGTACGTCAGGGACACCACCCGGCCGTCCGCCGGGGAGAACTCGTTCGCGCAGACGCCGAAGGCCTGGCCCAGGGAGCCGCCGATCGGGGCCAGGAAGCCGCAGGTGACGCAGGAGGCCGGGGCCGCCTGGGCCATGGGGGTCTTCGCGCCGAACGCCTCCTCCCAGCGGTCCGCGGCGACGTGCAGGCCGTAGCGGGACAGGACGCGGGCGCGGCGCATGCCCAGTTCCTCGGCCACCGCGGCGATGGAGCCGCGGGTCGGGGCCATCGGCAGGTCCGCGGGGACGCCGGCCGTGACGTCCGCGTCCTCCGCCTCCACCAGCTCCGCCATCTCGTGCGACACGGCAGAACTCGGCACCGGCTCGTCCTCGCCGGAGAACCCGGGCTCCAGGCGCAGGTCCTCGGCGTCCGTGGGGAGCAGGTCGCCGGGGCCCATGTCGCCGGGGCGCAGCCGCTCGCTCCACGGCACCCACTCGGGGGCCAACAGCGCGTCCGGACCCGGCAGCAGCACCACCTCGTCCAGCGTGACGACCTTGGCGCGGGACGCGCGGGCCACCGTCACCGCCCAGCGCCAGCCGCGGTAGCCGAGTTCCTTGCACTCGAAGAAGTGCGTGACAACGCGGTCGCCCTCGGAGACCAGACCCGCGTGCTCGCCCACGACGCCGGGCGCGGCGGCCTCCTCGGCTGCGGTGCGGGCGAGGTCGACTGCCTCGGCGCACAGACGGTCGGGGGTGCGGCTTCGCGTTGTCGCTGCGCTCACAGGTATCGCTTCTCTCCTACGCCGTCTCTCGGGTGCGGTGCCTTAAGGCGGTGGAGCGAACGGAGCGGACCTGTGGGCCGCGTCGACGTCCGCATCCGAATCGCGCTCGGGCGCACCTACGTCATCCATTGTGCGGGATGGCTGAGATACGCACGCTACCTGTTCGCGAGCGCTGGGCCTACACCGACGGCCCTTTCACCGCTGCGCGGCGGGTGCCGAAACCGCGCCCGAACCGCGCCCACGACCCGAGAGTCACCCTCCGTCGACCGGAGACCTTGCCCTCCATTGCCCTCCATACGCGCCGTAACCGCACTACCCACCCCCATCTCGGGGCACTATTGCGTCGTGGCAACCGCGAAGCCGCCCCAAGGAGCCACCGGTGTCGGTGGGGCCAAGGGGGGCCGGAATCGAGGTGGCGGATCGGGCCGGACGCGCGGCTCCTTCCGTGCGGTCGGCCGTGCCCTGCACTTCCCGTTCACCGGCACCGCCCGCGGCATCCGCAAGGCCACCCACGCGCACGGGGCGGGCGAGTCCGGCCTCGGCAAACTGATCGAACTGCACGGGGTGAACGGCGCCGGGGACATGATGATCACCGTCGCCCTCGCCTCCACCGTCTTCTTCTCCGTCCCCACCGACGAGGCCCGCGGCCGGGTCGCGCTCTACCTCGGCATCACCATGGCGCCCTTCACGGTCCTCGCGCCCGTGATCGGCCCTCTCCTGGACCGTCTCCCCCATGGCCGCCGCGCCGCGATGGCCGGCGCCATGTTCGCCCGGGCGATGCTCGCGCTGGTCCTGTCCGGGGCGGTCGTCACCGGCAGCCTCGAGCTGTATCCGGCCGCCCTCGGGGTGCTGGTGGCCTCCAAGGCCTACGGCGTCGTCAGAAGCGCCGTGGTCCCCCGGCTGCTGCCACCCGCGTTCTCCCTGGTGAAGGCCAATTCCCGGGTCACCCTCGGCGGCCTCCTGGCCACCGGAATCGCGGCGCCCATCGGCGCGGGACTCCAGGCGCTCGGCGCGCGCTATCCGCTGTACGGCGCCTTCGTGATCTTCATCGCCGGCACGTTCCTGTCGTTCTCCCTGCCGCCGAAGGTCGACTCGGCCAAGGGCGAGGACACCGCGCTGCTGGCGGCCGACGAGCAGCATCTGCACGGGCCGCACCGCAAGCCCGTCAAACGCCCCGGGCTGCGCACGGTCGGCATCGCCGTCACCCACGCCCTCGGCGCCAACGCCTCCATCCGCTGTCTGACCGGCTTCCTGATCTTCTTCCTCGCGTTCCTGCTGCGCGAGCACCCGATGTCCGGCCAGAGCGCGGCCGTGTCGCTGGGCATAGTGGCGGCCGCGGCCGGGATCGGGAACGCCCTCGGTACGGCGGTCGGCGCATGGCTGCGCTCCCGGGCCCCCGAGATCATCATCGTGACGGTCGTGGGCTTCGTGCTGCTCGCGGCGCTCACGGCGGCGATCTTCTTCGGCGCGATTGTGGTGGCGTTCCTCGCGGCGACCGCAGGCTTCGCGCAGGCGCTGGCCAAGCTGTCGCTGGACGCGCTGATCCAGCGGGATGTGCCCGAGCTGGTCCGTACGTCGGCGTTCGCGCGCTCCGAGACGCTGCTGCAGGTCTCCTGGGTGCTCGGCGGCGCGGTCGGCATCGTGCTGCCGCTGCGGGGCTCCCTGGGCCTGCTGGTGGGCGCGGCGATCGTCGCCGTCGGCTGGCTCACCACCATCAAGGGTCTGATCGGCTCGGCCCGGCACGGCGGCCACGCACGGCCACGCGTGGACTGACACGCTCGCTGCGCCCCCGTGACGTACGGCACGCCGCCCCCGCGTAGAGAGAGCGTCACACGGGCCCGATAGCCTTCGCCCATGACCATGCAATCCGTAGTGCGACGCCGCCGCGCGCTCGCCGCCGCCGGCGCCGTTTCCGCCGGACTGCTCGTCCTGTCGGCCTGCGACAAGCCGACGCCGATGGCGACGATCACCGTCGGCACCTCCTCCGTCAACGCGGAAGCCACCTGCGGTGGTGAGGGCGACGCCCTGAAGACCGCGGACCTGGCCAAGTGCCTGAAGGACAAGGACATCAAGTCCATCAAGGTGGACCCCGACGACACCGTGCGCTTCGGAGTCGACCCGGAGATCGCGGACGAGGGCTGGACCGTCCTCATGAACGGTCAGCCGCTCACCGACTCCAGCAAGAAGACGTACCGCACCATCCCGGGCAGCGTGTTCTTCAACGCCCAGTACGGCGCCAGCGGCGACTCGACGCTGGTGTCGATCAAGGAGGGCGAGCAGGACGTGAAGGGTCTGTGGTCCTTCAAGCTCGAGAAGGACAGCTGACTACGTCTGCCGTACGTGTCCTGGTGGCCACCGCGGTCCCCGCTGAGCGGGACGCGGTGGCCCAGGCCCTCGCGCGACCCGGCATCGACGTGATCGCCGCCGGCGTCGGCCCCGCCCTCGCCGCCGCCTCCACCGCCACGGCCCTCACCACGGCCGCCCTCGAAGGCGCCCCCTACGGCCTGGTCGTCTCGGCCGGCATCGCGGGCGGCTTCGCGCCCCACGCCCCCGTCGGCGCCCTCGTGGTCGCCGCTGAGATCACCGCCGCCGACCTCGGCGCGGAGACCCCCGACGGCTTCCTGCCCGTCACCGAGCTGGGCTTCGGCACCGTCACCCACCGTCCGCCCGAAGCACTCGTACGAGAGGTCGCGACCGCCACCGGCGCGCGCCCCGGCGCGATCCTCACCGTCTCCACCGTGACCGGCACCGCCGTCCGCGCCGCACAGCTCCGCGAGCGCCACCCCACCGCCCTCGCCGAGGCCATGGAGGGCTTCGGCGTCGCCGAGGCCGCGGCCGCGCACCGCACGCCCGTGCTGGAGCTGCGCGCGGTCTCCAACCCCGTCGGCCCGCGCGACCGCGCCGCCTGGCGCATCGGCGACGCCCTCGCCGCCCTCACCGAGGCCTTCGGGAAGCTCGCACCCGTCCTGGAAGGTTGGCACCCGCATGACCGGTGAGCAGCAGCAGCGACAGCCTCTGCAGATCGCGTACTCCCCGTGCCCGAACGACACCTTCGTCTTCGACGCCCTCGCCCACGACCGCGTCCCCGGCGCCCCCGCCCTCGACATCACCTTCGCCGACATCGACATCACCAACGGCATGGCCGAGCGCGGCGAGTTCGACGTGCTGAAGGTGTCGTACGCCGTGCTGCCGTACGTCCTCGGCGAGTACGCCCTGCTGCCCTGCGGGGGCGCGCTGGGCCGGGGTTGCGGCCCGCTGGTGCTGACGCGCGTGGCGGGGGTGGACCTGACCGGCCGTACGGTCGCCGTACCGAGCGAGAAGTCGACGGCGTACCTGCTGTTCCGTCTCTGGGCGGCCGACACGCTCCCCGGCGGGGTCGGCGAGATCGTGGTCATGCCGTTCCACGAGATCATGCCCGCCGTGCGGGACGGCAAGGTCGACGCGGGGCTCGTCATCCACGAGGCACGCTTCACGTACCAGAACTACGGCCTGCACAAGCTCGCGGACATGGGCGAGCACTGGGAGAACACCACCGGGCTCCCCATCCCGCTGGGCGCGATCATCGCCAAGCGCTCACTGGGCGCAGCCACGCTGACGCTGCTGGCCGACTCGATCCGCACCTCCGTACGCGCCGCCTGGGACGACCCCGAGGCCTCCCGCCCGTACGTCATGGAACACGCCCAGGAGATGGACCCGACCGTCGCCGACCAGCACATCGGGCTGTACGTCAACGAGTTCACCCACGACCTCGGCGTGGACGGCTACGCGGCCGTACGCGGCCTGCTCACACGTGCGGCGGCCGAGGGGCTGGTGCCGGCGCTCGGGCCCGCGGCGCTCTCGTTCCCCTGAACCCGAACCCGCCCGCTCAGCAGTCCTGTTGGGCCGGCTCGTGGTCGCCGTCGGCCAGGGATGTGCGGGGCGGCCACTGGGCCAGCGACAGCATTCCCAGGACCTTGCGGATGAGGTAGACGGCCAGCGGCAGCTCCACGCACAGCGCGAGCCCGGCCGACAGCCAGACGTCCGGGGTGCCGAGGGCGAGCGACACGTCGAACCACGCGTCGCAGATCAGCAGCGCCGCCGTCGCGGTGGCCGCCACGGCGACGGCCCGGTGCCGACGCCAGCCGAGCAGGGCGGTGCACGCCATCGCGAGCACGAGCAGGACGTCGAAGCGCACCTCGGCGGACGGGGCCCGGGTCGTGGCCCCGCCGTCGAGTTCGGTGCGTATGTCGCTCACCTCGGCCGTTTTGCGGGATTACACGTCGAGTTGGTCGGCGACCGCGCGCAGCAGGCCCGCGATCTTCTTTCCTGCGGCCTTCTCGGGGTAGCGGCCCCGCTCCAGCATCGGGGTGATGTTCTCGAGGAGCGTCGTCAGGTCCTGGACGATGGACGCCAGTTCGTCCGGCTTCTTGCGGGTGGCGGCCGCGACCGACGGGGTCGGGTCCAGGACCGTGACCGAAAGTGCCTGGTCGCCGCGCTGGCCGGCGACCACGCCGAACTCAACTCGCTGGCCCGGCTTGAGTGTCTCGACTCCGGCGGGGAGGACCGAGGAATGGACGAAGACGTCACCGCCGTCGTCACGGGAGAGAAAGCCGAAGCCCTTCTCGCTGTTGAACCACTTGACCTTGCCGGTAGGCACGTCTGTCCTCGTCCTCGTACTCGTCGGAAAACTGCTTCTGAAAACGGCTCTTGATAGCACTACAGCGGGTCGACCATGACCCGCCGCTACCAAGGCTAATGCTCCCGGAGCCCGTGACAAGACGTCGCCCGGTTGTTCCTTCGCGCAGGGAACTACCCTGGTCCGGTGCGTGACAAAACCCAAACGAATTCCGCCGCTCCCGGCGACCGACTGATCCGTGCCGGTGCGGTCGTGTTCTTCATCGGTGCCGTGGCCACTCTGGTCACGGTGGCCCCGTTCCTGCTCGGTACGACGCCATTTCCGACATACATGTTCGGACTGAGCATGCTCATGGGCGTCGGATTCCTCGTCGCCGGAGCCGGTGTGTTCCGGTCGATCGCGGCCGGCCGGCGTCAGGCGCGCGGCGTCCCGTCGAGGTAGCCGGCGAGCCAGTCCGGGAACCGCGTCAGGTCGGTGAGGACGACGTCCGCGCCGAGCGCGCCCAACTGATCGGCGCTGTAGGGGCCGGTCGCCACGGTGACCGACAGGGTGCCGGCCGCGCGGGCGGCGCGTACGTCGCCCTCGTGGTCGCCGACGTAGACGCCCGCCCCGTACTCGCGCAGGGCCTCCGCCTTCTGCTCGGCCCACAGGTTGCCTATGACCGCGTCGGGCTGGATGCCGAGGTGTTCCAGGTGCAGCTTGGCGTTGGGCTCGTACTTGGCGGTGACGACGATCGCGCGTCCGCCCGTCTCCCGTACGGCGGTGATCGCCTCGCGGGCGCCGGGGAGGGCGGGCGTGGCGGCGATGGCGATCGTCGGGTACATCTCGCGGTACAGGTCGGCTGTCGCCGCGACCTGCTCCGCCGGGAACCAGTTGATCAGCTCCTCCTCCAGCGGTGGCCCGAGCCGCGTGATCGCCAGGTCGGCGTCGACGTACGTCCCCGTCCGCTCGGACAGCGCCGTGTAGCAGGCGTGGATGCCGGGGCGGGAGTCGATGAGGGTCATGTCGAGGTCGAAGCCGACGGTGAGTGCCATATGGGCCATTGTGCCCAGGTGGGGGGAGAGGCAGACGCGGGGTGGGTGTGATGTGCGCCCAGTAGCTCGGACCTGTTCCTCGTCCGGGGACTGCCGGGGGTGGACTAACGCTCCTTCTGCGACCGCCACACGATGAACAGCGCCGACGTCACCGCCGCCCCCCGCAGCACCCACGGCCAGGTCTCGCTGATCGCGGCGTTCATGTGGCCCTCGGCGATGGGGGTGCCCCAGCGGCCCTCGGTGCGGCCCCACAGCCAGACGACTCCGGCGGTGAGTGCGAGGCCCGGCAGGATCACGACCGCCCACTTGGTCTCGGCGTCGCTCAGCCGCCGTGAGCCCCAGGCGATGAGCCAGCCGAGGAGCAGGGCGATGAGGTTGCCGAGGACGGCACCGGCGACGAGGAGGGCGGCGGCGAGCAGGAGCAGGGGGTTGCTCCAGCGGCCGGTGGGGAGGGTCGGGCGGGGCAGGAGACGGCGGCGACGAGGGGCGGCGTCCGCCTCCGTGTCGTCGGCCTCCTCGACGGCGGCCGGGGCGGGGTCCTCGGTGGGCCCGGTCTTCTTGAGCCGCGTCTCCTCCGCCGCGGGCGGGCGTCTGAGCATCTCCGGGATCTCGACGCCGCCGACGAATCCCGGGACGTCCTCGCCGGGGCCGAAGGGGCTGCTGTCCACCCGCCACCAGTCCGGCCGGGTCGCGCTGCCGCCCAGGTCCTCCGTGCTGGCGAAGTGGGGCGGCGGGGGCGCATCGTCGGGTACCGCCGGCGTCTCGGCGGGGCGCGGGCGCGGCACGATACGGCGCAACCCCTTGGGCCGTGCCTCGCCGGCCTCGCTGTCCCGTCCACGCCTGCTGTCCGGCTGTACGGGCACGGAGGTGACCGGCGACTGGGGTGCGGGGGCGGCGTTGCCTCCCCCCGAGTGGGTGCCCCCGGCGGCCGTGACGACCTCGTCCGGGGTGCCGAGGCGGGCGATGATGCGGCGGACGGCGGCGGGGCTGTCGACGGGGGCCTTCGCGCGCCGCCGGTCGATCTCGCCGCGCAGCTCGTTCACCAGGCGCATGCGGGTGGCCGACGGCAACTGCCGCTGCTGGGCCACGTCGCCGACGCGGCTCAGATACTCGTAGACGACCTGGTCGCTCTCGATCCCCACGAAGTCCCCTCCGGGGTGGGTGTGTTGGATACCCGGTGGGACGACGTTAGCGCAGGACAACGTGGGTGGGGCGACCGCAGCGGCGGGCGGTGCGGGTCAGAGCGGGCAGCACTCCCCGCAGTTGTGCACTTCGGAGCAGAGTCGGTCTGCCGGTACGGGTAGTTGGGCGGCCAGGCACTCGTCGGAGACGATCTTGGCGGAGTCGGACGGTCTTCCAGGCGTCCGGCAGACCCCCTCCCCCGTCGCCCCACCCGCTAACGTGGGCAGGATGAGCGACCCGGCTACCCCGCCCCGTTCCCTCGCGGAAGCCCTCCGTGCGCGGGACGACGCCTCCCTGGCCGTGCTCCTGCGCAGCCGCCCCGACCTCATCACCCCCGTCCCGACCGACCTCACGCAGCTGGCGACCCGTGCCGGCACGCGGGCCTCGGTGGTGCGCGCCCTGGAGCGGCTGGACCGTTTCGCGCTGCAGACGGCGGAGGCGCTGGCCGTGGCGGCGGACCCGGCGACGTACGACGAACTGCTCGGCCTGATGACCGGTGACGAGGGCGACCAGGCCGTCGCGGGCGCCCTGCCGCACGCCCTCGGCGCCTTGCGCGACCAGGCCCTGGTGTGGGGCTCCGACGACCGGCTGCGGCTCGTCCGTACGGCACGTGAGCTGCTCGCCCCCTCACCGCAGCACCCCTCCCCCACCGGCCTGGGCCCGACCGTGCAGGAAGCCACCGCGGGTATGTCGCCGGGCCGTATCCAGGAGATCGTCACGACGGCCGGGCTGGCCTCGACCCACGACGCCGTGTCCGCCGTGTCGTCGCTCACCGCGCTGTTCGCCGACCGGCGGCGCATGGCGGACCTGCTCGCGGACGCCCCGGAGGAATCCCGGGAGGTGCTGTCCCGCCTGGTCTGGGGGCCGCCGTACGGCCAGGTCACCGCGGATCCGGCGCCCCGGCTGCGCTGGCTCCTCGACCGCGGCCTGCTCCTGCCGACGGCGCCCGGCACGGTCGTACTCCCCCGAGAAGTGGCCCTGCATCTGCGGGCCGGCCGCGCGCACCGCACCACCGAGCCGCTGCCGCCGCCCGTCGAGGCGGCCGCGACGCACCATCCACAGGTTGTGGACACGACCGCGGCCGGACAGGCCTACACGGCGCTGGCGACCGTGGAGGAACTGCTGAAGGACTGGGACGAGGGCGGGCCGACCGTGCTGCGGGCGGGCGGCCTGAGCGTGCGCGACCTCAAGCGGACCGCCGTCGCGCTCGACGTCTCCGAGCCCATGGCCGCGTTCTGGGTCGAGCTCGCCTACGCCGCGGGCCTGCTGGCCTCCGACGGCGAGGCCGACGAGCGGTACGCGGCGACGCCCGCCTACGACGAGTGGCTGGAGCAGCCCGCCGCACAGCGCTGGGTGCGGCTGGCGGAGGCGTGGCTGACGGCGACGCGGACTGCGGGGGTGGTCGGGGGGCGGGACGCGAAGGACCGTACGTTGTCGGCGCTGGGCCCGGGCCTGGACCGCTCCGCCGCGCCGGAGGTACGGCACCGGGTGCTGACCCTGCTCGCCGGGCTGCCGGTGGGGGCGTCGCCGTCCGCCGAGTCGGTGCTGGCGCGGCTGCGCTGGGAGCGGCCGTTGCGGGGGCCGCAGCAGGACGACGACCTGCGCAGCCGCCTCGCCCGGTGGACGCTGAACGAGGCGGAGCTGCTGGGGGTGACGGGGCGGGGGGCACTGTCGGCGCAGGGGCGGGCGCTGCTGGGCGCGGCGCCTTCGACGGAGGCCGCCGGGAAGTCCGGGGCTCCCCCGCGCGACGTCGGGCCCGCCGGCCCCGGCGACAAGCTCCCGGTCCACCACGAGCACCCTCGCCCTTCCGCTCCCCCGGAGCCTCTCTCCCCGGCCGAGCAGGCCGTCGCCTCCGCGGCCGCCGCCCGCCTCCTCACCCCGCTCCTGCCCGAACCGCTCGACCACGTCCTCCTCCAGGCCGACCTCACGGCCGTGGCACCCGGTCCGCTGCAGCGCCCGCTCGCCGAGATGCTGGGGGTGCTCGCGGACGTGGAGTCGAAGGGCGGCGCGACGGTCTACCGCTTCACGCCCGGCTCGGTACGCCGCGCCCTCGACGCCGGCCGCAGCGCCTCCGACCTGCACGCCTTCCTCGCCGAGCACTCCCGCACGCCGGTGCCGCAGCCGCTGGCGTACCTGATCGACGACGTGGCCCGTAAGCACGGCCATCTGCGGGTGGGCGCCGCCTCGGCGTACGTCCGCTGCGACGACGACGCGCTGCTGAACGAGATCCTCGCCGACAAGCGGGCCGCGGGCCTGCGCCTGCGCCGCCTGGCGCCGACCGTGCTCGCCACCCAGGCGGACCCGGCGGCGCTGCTCGACGGCCTGCGCGCGATGGGCTTCGCCCCGGCCGCCGAGTCGGCGGAGGGCGACGTCCTGATCACCCGCGCCGACGCCCACCGCACCCCACCGCGCACGGCCCCCGAGCCGGTCCCCGACGGCCCGCCGACGCCGGACGCCACCCTGCTGGCGGCCGCGATCCGCGCCATCCGCGCGGGCGACCTCGCCTCCACGACACCCCGCAAGCCGAGCGGGGCCACGGCTCCGGTGACCGGCGGTGAACTCCCCCGCACGACCTCCGCGGAGACCCTCGCCACCATGCAGGCCGCCGTCCTCACCGGCGAGGCCCTGTGGATCGGCTACGTCAACGCCGAGGGCGCCGCGAGCCAACGGGTCATCGCCCCGGTACGGGTCGAGGGCGGCTTCGTGACGGCGTACGACCACACCGCGGACGAGGTCCGGACGTATCCGCTGCACCGGATCACGGGGGTCGCGGAGCTGGCGGACGACCAGATCTGACGGCCGGATCTGACGGCCGGATCCGACGGCCCACTCGTTCGGGTGTACGCGGCACTCCATGCACGCCACGCCGGGCTCTTCCAACTCTTGAGGGACCTTGCGGGCCTTTCCGCATCGCCTCGCGCGGCGCAGGGCAGCCACCCGGTGTCCTGATCACGCTCTCAAGCGAGCGCAACAGAGAGGTAGTTGTCCCATGCGCACTGCGCGCCGCATCGCCACCGTGCTGACCGCCACGGCCGCCATGATCGGAGCCTTCGCCACCCAGGCCGCGGCGGTCGGAATCGACATCGCCGGGTTCATCATCGAGACGCCGCCGGTCTGACCCCGCCCCCGCACGCGTCGGGCCGGACCCGTGCTCGGGTCCGGCCCGTCCGGCTCGCCACTGTCACACCCCGGCATCAGAAAGGCCCACACGCACCCATGCGCCCCACCCCCGCCCGCCTCGCCACCGTCGCTGCCGCCCTCCTCATCGGCGTGCTCGCCCCTGTGACCGCCGCAACCCCGGCCTCCGCGCTGCCCCTGCCCCTCCCGGCGACCGGGGCCGGAGGCGAGCCCCTCGTCAATGTCGACGGGCACCTGTTCGCCCAGCCGCTGGTCAACAACCTCAATCTGCCCACGCTGAAGTAGTGGCGCGGCGCATCCGGTAGCTGTCGCCGTCGATCCGCACCACCTCGGCGTGGTGGGCCAGCCGGTCCACCATCGCCAGCGCGGAGGGGCCGCCGAAGATCTCGTCCCAGCGGCCGAGCGGACGGTCGCTGGTCACGATCAGCGAGGCCCGTTCGTAGCGGTGCGCGATCAGTTGGAAGAAGAGGGCGGCGGTCTCCGCGTCGAAGGGGGTGTAGCCGACCTCGTCGACGATCAGCAGGGCGTGCTCGTCGAGCGCCGTGAGCTCCTCGGCGAGCCGGCCGGCGTCCTTGGCGCCGGCCAGCCGTGCGGCCCACTCACCGGCCGTCGCGAACAGCACCGAGTGGCCGGCCTGACAGGCCCGCACGCCGAGGCCGACGGCCAGATGCGTCTTGCCGGTGCCGGGCGGGCCGACGAAGACCACGTTCCGGCGGGCGGCGACGAAGTCCAGCTTGCCGAGCCGGGCCACGGTCTCCCGGTCGAAGGCGCGGGGGTGCTCCTCGTCGAAGTCCTCCAGGAGCTTGCGGGCGGGAAACCCGGCGGCCCGGACACGGGCCTCGGTGCCGGCGTCGTCGGCCCGGTGCGGGGCGGACGCCTGGGCGGGGATCGGCACGGAGCGTGCGGCGGTCACCGCTTCCGTCGACGCCGCGGACGACGCCGCGTCGGTTCCCTGCCCCCGGCTCTCCTTGTGCGGTGCGTGATCGGCCCGGTAGGCGGCCAGGGCGGCCATCGGCCCCGACATGTACGCGAGGATCGCCGCCGAGGCGATGAACGCCATGTGGATCACCGTGCCCCACAGCAGTGAGTGGTGCGAGGTGTGGTGCACATCCACGAACATCTGGAGCAGATGGACGGAGGAGATGCCCACGATGGCGGTGGCGAGCTTCACCTTCAGTACGTTGGAGTTGACGTGCGAGAGCCATTCGGGCTGGTCACGGTGGCCCTGCAGACCGATGCGCGAGACGAACGTCTCATAGCCGCCGACGATCACCATGATCAGCAGATTGGCGATCATGACGACGTCGACCAGCTTGAGCACCGCGAGCATCACATACGTCTCGGTCGCCTGCCCGCTCACGCACCGGACGAGTAAGGTCCACAGCTCGTAGAAGAATTTGTAGACGTACACGCCCTGCGCAGCCACCAGGCCGAAGTACAACGGGGCCTGGAGCCAGCGAGTGGCGAACAGGGCGTAGCCGATTGTCGTCGTCGTCACGATCCGCCATTCTTCGGAAGCGACCGCCGAACAGCTCAACCGAACCACCCACAGGACTGAATAGACATCCTGTAGGACCGGAGGCGCCGACCGTCCCGACCTGGGGAACGATCAGGCACACTGGACGTTTGGTCGCGCCGTCCGGCCGTACGGAAAGGTTGCCGCGCGTGAATGGTCCACTGATCGTCCAGTCCGACAAGACCCTGCTCCTGGAAGTCGACCACGAGCAGGCCGACGACTGC
This sequence comes from Streptomyces cyaneus, assembly GCF_004028635.1. GTDB lineage: Bacteria > Actinomycetota > Actinomycetes > Streptomycetales > Streptomycetaceae > Streptomyces > Streptomyces cyaneus. Next base: position 533,057 of record NZ_RQJW01000005.1, read on the forward strand.
CGTCGGGCCATCGCGCCGTTCGCGGAGCTGGAGCGGGCGCCGGAGCACATCCACACCTACCGGGTGACGCCGCTGGGGCTGTGGAACGCGCGCGCTGCGGGGCACGACGCCGAGCAGGTCGTGGACGCGCTGGTGCAGTACAGCCGCTATCCGGTGCCGCACGCGCTGCTGGTCGACATCGCCGAGACGATGGACCGGTACGGCCGCCTGACCCTGAGCAAGCACCCGGCCCACGGGCTGGTCCTGACGAGCACCGACCGTCCGGTCCTCGAGGAGGTGCTCCGCTCCAAGCGGATCGCGCCCCTCGTCGGCGCCCGTATCGACCCGGACACCGTCGCCGTCCATCCCTCCGAGCGGGGGCAGATCAAGCAGACGCTGCTGAAGCTGGGCTGGCCCGCCGAGGACCTCGCGGGGTACGTCGACGGCGAGGCGCACCCGATCGAGCTGGCCGAGGACGGGTGGGCGCTGCGGCCGTATCAGAAGCAGGCCGTGGAGAACTTCTGGCACGGCGGCAGTGGGGTCGTGGTCCTGCCTTGTGGGGCGGGGAAGACCCTTGTCGGCGCCGGGTCCATGGCCCAGGCCAAGTCGACCACCCTCATCCTCGTCACGAACACCGTCTCCGCCCGGCAGTGGAAGCACGAGCTGGTGAAGCGGACGTCGCTGACCGAGGACGAGATCGGTGAGTACAGCGGGACGCGCAAGGAGATCCGGCCCGTCACCATCGCCACGTATCAGGTGCTCACCACCAAGCGGAAGGGTGTCTATCCGCACCTGGAGCTGTTCGACTCCCGCGACTGGGGGCTGATCGTCTACGACGAGGTGCATCTGCTGCCGGCCCCCGTCTTCAAGTTCACGGCCGATCTGCAGGCGAGGCGGCGACTGGGCCTCACGGCCACCCTCGTGCGGGAGGACGGGCGTGAGTCGGACGTCTTCTCGCTCATCGGGCCCAAGCGGTTCGACGCGCCCTGGAAGGAGATCGAGGCGCAGGGCTACATCGCGCCCGCGGACTGCGTGGAGGTGCGGGTCAATCTCACGGACGCCGAGCGGCTCGCGTACGCCACCGCCGAGCAGGAGGAGAAGTACCGGTTCTGCGCGACGACCGACACCAAGCGGAAGGTCACGGAGGCCATCGTCCGCCGGTTCGCCGGGCAGCAGATCCTGGTCATCGGGCAGTACATCGACCAGCTCGACGAACTGGGCGAGCATCTGAACGCCCCCGTCATCAAGGGTGAGACCTCCAACGCCCAGCGCGAGAAGCTCTTCGACGCCTTCCGGGAGGGCGAGATCAGCGTCCTCGTCGTGTCCAAGGTCGCCAACTTCTCCATCGACCTGCCGGAGGCGACCGTCGCCATCCAGGTCTCGGGCACCTTCGGCTCCCGCCAGGAGGAGGCGCAGCGCCTCGGCCGCGTGCTGCGGCCCAAGGCGGACGGTCATCAGGCCCACTTCTACTCGGTCGTCGCCCGCGACACGATCGACCAGGATTTCGCCGCGCATCGGCAGCGGTTCCTGGCGGAGCAGGGGTATGCCTACCGGATCATGGATGCGGACGAGTTGCTGGCGGGGGGCTGAGCGGAGGGTTTTCGCCCCCGCCGCCCCTACCCTTCCCGTCCTCCAGGGGCTGCCGCCCCTTCGACCCCGCGTTCTGGGGGCTGCCGCCCCCAGACCCCCGCTTCGGCCCTGAACGGGCCTCGTCCTCAAACGCCGGACGGGCTGAAATTGCCTGGACCGGCGTCGAGAGGTGAAGGCCCCTACGGGTGGGTGGGGGAATCGGGATGGCGGAGCTCGGCCTCAGACGCCGGGTGGGCTGGAATGCCTGGGTCGGTGTTGAGAAGCGGAGACGCTGAAGGGCGGGCCCTCGGGGTCTTTTCGAGTCCAGCCTCTTGGCCGACCGAGACGGGTGGGCGGGTGGGCAAAGGTCCGGGAGGCAAGCCCAGCCGTCGGTAGCAGCAGCGCCAGCAGCGGGTACGGCGACGCCAACGGCTGCTGCCAGCACGGTAGTTGCAGGTCCAGGTCCCCCTCGTGCGGCAGCAGCCACATCGTGCGGGCGGTGAAGACGAGCGCCACGAGTGCGGCCGTACGCTTACGGCCCTCTGCCAGGAGTACGGCGATCAGCGGGACGCACCACACCCAGTGGTGGGACCAGCTGATCGGTGAGACGAGCAGTGCCGTGAACGCCGTCAGGAGGATCGCGTGGCGGTCATCGGCGGCTCGTGCGGCCAGCCAGAGGCCGGTGAGCGCGACCGCCGCGCAGGGCAGTGCCCAGGCCGCCGGACCCGGTGTCGGGTCGCCGAGGGCGCGGGCGATCAGGCCCTGCAGCGACTGGTTGTCGACGATCCAGGCCTTGCCCACGCGGTCCGTCTCGTAGAGGCGGCGGGTCCAGAAGTCGAGGCTCGCGGAGGGGAGGACGAGGGCGCCGAGACCGACCGTCCCCGCCCAGGCCGCCGTCGCCGTGCCCGCCTCCCGGTGGCGCCCGCGCAGCAGCAGGTACGCGATGAAGATCGCCGGCGTCAGCTTGATCCCGGCCGCGATGCCGACCGCGACGCCCTTCCAGCGGGCGCCCGACGGCCGGGTGAGGTCCCACAGGATCAGGCAGGCCAGGGCGAGGTTGATCTGGCCGAAGAGGAGGGTCTGGAAGACCGGCTCCAGCCACAGGGCCCCGGCCGTGGCGGCGCAGAGGGCCGGGAGGCGGATCCTCGCCAGGCCCGACAACCGGGCGGAGAGCTGGACGAGTACGGCGAGCAGGAGCGCGTTGCCCGCCAGGAAGGTCGCCTTGAGGGCCGTCACCGGGATCAGTGCCGCCGGGACGAAGAGGAGGGCCGCGAAGGGCGGGTAGGTGGCGGGGAGGTGCCACTCGGTGACGGTGAAGTCGTAGAGGTGGGCGCCGCCGCGGAGGACGGCTTCTCCTTCCGCCCGGTAGACCAGCGCGTCGGCCATCGGGAGGTGCTGCTGCACGCAGAGGGCGAGGGCTGTGCAGGCGAGGAAGGAACCCGCCAGTAGGCAGTAGGGAGTTGCGGAGTGTGATCGACGGGTCACAGAGTGACCCTAGGCGTCACTTGTGGCGGACGCCCGCCTCCTCGCCGTACTCGCCGAGGATGATCACGTCGAAGGCGGCACCTGCGAACACCTTGACGGCACGCAGGGCTTCGCCGATGCGATGACGGTGGTGACTCCCCTGGAGCGCTGTCGCTCCGTGGGGGCCCACGGGGGCCGGGTTGATGGTTGCTGCGCTCATGTCTCCATGATGGATTCGCGGCCATAAAGAACGCATCGGCCTGCGGTGCCAAGCCGTGTACTGCCTCCGTACACCTCCGGACGGACCCCCTACCCCCAAGGAGTAGGGCCGCATCCCCTAGGGGGCGGAATATTCGTTGGCGTTCGCCTGCCCCGCTCACCTAAAATCTCCGCTCTTGCCCGCCTCCCCCGCGGAGTGCCGCCGCCCGGACGGAAACCGGTCGGTTCTCTCGACGACCGCCTGCCTGTCACCCCCCTGTAGGTCCCTCCGGAGGCACCCCCTTGTCCACGCCCGTCGACGACTCCCTGGACCCGCTCCTGCGAGAGCGCTCCCACCTCGCCGAGTCCCGGTCCGCCCTGCGCGCCATGCGGGAGGACGTCGAATCCCTCGACATCAGCGACGTCACCGCGAACTGGGTCAACGCCGAAGTCCTCGCCCGCCAGATCGACGAGCGCATCAAGGCCCTGGCCGACCTCAGCGACACCCCGTTGTTCTTCGGCCGGCTCGACTATCTGCACGCACCCGGTGCAGAGGGGGCGGAGGGCGCGGAAGGTGAGCGCTTCTATATCGGGCGCCGGCATGTGCACGACGCCGAGGGCGACCCGATGGTCATCGACTGGCGGGCGCCGGTGTCCCAGCCCTTCTACCGGGCGTCGAAGAAGGACCCGATGGACATCGCGCTGCGCCGCCGCTTCGGTTACACCGGCGGCGACCTCACGGCGTACGAGGACGAGCACCTGTCCGACCCGTCGGAGGCCGCGCGGACCAGCAAGCTGCTCCAGCAGGAGATCGAGCGCCCGCGCGTCGGCCCGATGCGCGACATCGTGGCGACCATCCAGCCGGAGCAGGACGAGATCGTACGGTCCGGGCTCGGCGGAACCGTGTGCGTGCAGGGCGGCCCGGGCACCGGGAAGACGGCGGTGGGCCTGCACCGGGTGGCGTACCTGCTGTACGCCCATCGCGAGCGGCTCGCCCGCACCGGCACGCTCGTCATCGGGCCGAACAGGTCCTTCCTGCACTACATCGAGCAAGTCCTCCCCGCGCTGGGCGAGTTGGCGGTCCGACAGGCGACGGTGGACGACCTCGTCGCGCACGTCGAGGTGCGCGGCACGGACGACGCGGCGGCCGCGGTGGTCAAGGGCGACGCGAGGATGGCGGAGGTGCTGCGGCGCGCCGTCTACTCGCACGTGACCATGCCGACCGAGCCGGTGGTCGTCGTACGCGGATCCCGCCGCTGGCGCGTCCCGGCGTACGAACTCGAAGAGACCGTACGTGAGTTGCTCGCCCGCGACATCCGCTACGGTGCCGCCCGCGAGGCCCTCCCGCAGCGCATCGCGCACGCCGTGCTGGTGCAGATGGAGCGGTCCGGCGAGGCGCCGGACGACCGGGTGCAGGACGCGGTGGCCCGCAACAGCGCGGTGAAGGCCGCCGTCAAGGCGATCTGGCCGCCGGTCGACCCGGCGAAACTCGTCCTGCGCCTGCTCGCGGAGCCGGACTTCCTCGCCGTACATGCGGAGGGGCTGCTGAGCGAGGACGAGCAGAAGACGATCCTGTGGGCGAAGCCGGCGCGCAGCGTCAAGTCCGCCAAGTGGTCCGCCGCCGACGCCGTGCTGATCGACGAGGCGAACGACATCGTCGCGCGCACGCCCTCCCTCGGCCATGTCGTCCTCGACGAGGCGCAGGACCTCTCGCCCATGCAGTACCGGGCGGTGGGCCGCCGCTGCACGACGGGTTCGGCGACGGTGCTCGGCGATCTTGCGCAGGGTACGACCCCCTGGGCGACGCGGAGTTGGGACGAGGCGCTGGCCCACCTCGGCAAGTCGGAGGGCGTCATCGAGGAGCTGACGGCCGGCTTCCGCGTCCCGACGGACGTCATCACGTACGCCTCCCGCCTCCTGCCCCACATCGCACCGGGCCTGACGCCGGTGGCGTCGATCCGTGAGAACCCCGGGTTCTTCGAGGTCCGTGGAGTGTCGGAGACGGCCGACGTCGTCGCCGCGTGCGGGGAGTTGCTGCGCAACGAGGGCTCGATCGGCCTGATCGCCGCGGACGCCCGGATCCCGGCCCTGTCGGAGGCGCTCACGGCTGCGGGGATCACCTGTCTGGCCCCGGGTGAGGAGACGACCCGGCAGACCCGCCTGACGCTGGTCCCGGCGTCGCTCGCGAAGGGTCTGGAGTACGACTACGTCGTGCTGGACGAGCCGCGCGCGGTGGTGGACGGGGAGCCGGACGAGCGGACGGGGCTGCGGCGGTTGTATGTCGCCCTGACGCGGGCGGTGTCGGGGTTGATCGTGGTGCATGCGGCGCCGTTGCCGACGCAGTTGGGGTGACGTCGTCGGGAGGGTCGGGGGTGCGTGACGTCTTGTGTCGGGCTGCGGGTAGTCGGTGGCTGGTCGCGCAGTTCCCCGCGCCCCTTGGGGCGTTGCAGGCGACGCAGCCGACACAGTTGCGGGATGCCGCTCGCCAAGGCGCGGGCTGCTTGCGCCTAGCGCGGCGCCCGTCCCACGGTTTGGCGAGAGGCCCGGGGGTGCGACGACTCGTGCCGGGCTGCGGGTAGTCGGTGGCTGGTCGCGCAGTTCCCCGCGCCCCTTAGGGCGTTGCAGCCGACGCGGCGCCCCGCAAGCGCCGGGCCGCGCGACCCGCCCCCGGCCGGCCCCCATGCCAGGCTCCTACGAACCCCCGTCCAGCACAGCCCGCCACTCAGCCACTGCAGCCACAGACACCGGCCCGTCCCACCCCCCGGGCCGCGCCGCCCCGCCGATGTGGAACGCATCGATCCCAGCGCCCAGCAGCACCGGCACATGATCGAGCCGTAGCCCTCCACCCACCAGAATCCGCTGCTCGTACCCGGGCTCCCCACCCCTGGCCGCCTCGGTGAGCAGTGTGGGAAGTCCGTCGTCCACGCCCGCCCCCGACCCGGCCGTGAGATACGTGTCCAACCCCGGCATCCCATCCAGCTGCTTCCGCAGCGCATCCCGGTCGGCGGCCCGGTCGATGGCGCGGTGGAAGGTCCACCGGCATCCGTCCAGCTCACCCACCACCCGCTCGACGGCCCCGAGGTCAACCCCACCGTCGGCGTCGAGAAACCCGAGCACGAACTCGTCGGCCCCGGCGTCCCGCAGCTGACGCGCCGCCCGTACGACCCGCCGCACGTCCCCCACCGCGAACCCGGCCGCCGGCCTCAGCATCACGCGCAGATCGATGTCGACGGCGGCCCGGATCCCGGCAAAGGTCTCGACCGGCGGGGTGAGTCCGTCGGCCGACATGTCGGTGACCAGTTCGAGCCGGTCCGCACCCCCGGCCTGGGCGGCGACCGCGTCCTCGACACCGAGGGCGATCACCTCCAGGACTGCACGCTTGCTCATGGGACCCCATTCCTCGGCATTCGACGACGACTACAGGTCTAGTCCAATCCAAGGGTACGGGGTGGAGGCTCGCCCGGGGGAGCGCAGGGTCACGCGAAGATGTTCAGCTCCCTCACCTCCGCCCCCGCCAGCTCGTACGACGCCCCCTCCACCGGCCGCCCCGCATACAGCCGTACGAGCGTGGCGGCGTCCCCGATGTAGCGGGCCGGTGGCCGTGGGGCCGTCGGGTCGCCCAGGCGCAGGGGCTCGTCGACGTCGTCCAGGTCGGCGTGCAGGGGCGTGTGCCGCCGCTCGCGGGTGAGCCAGGCGAGCAGCCGGAGCGCGTCGGGCAGCCCGGCCCCCGCGTACGCCCCCGGCTCCCCGAGCACCTCCCGTACGTCACCGGCGTGCACCCACTCCCCCAGCGCAATGCCGTCCAGCGCCCCGCCGGCCTTGGCGATCACCGGCCCGGCCTCGGTCATCCCGCGCTCCAGCTCGTCGACGACCTGCGCGTCGGTCCAGTCGGCCCGCTCGGCGATGTCCCGGTCGTTGGACTCGGGCGAGAAGACGCCCTCCTCGAACCGGTTCTCCACCACCCGCATCAACGCGGCCGAACAGTGCGCCAGCACATCCCGCACCGACCACCCCGGACACGCGGCGGTCGGCAGCGCGAAGTCGGCCTCCGACCTCGCCCGCAACAGCGGAACCAGCGCATCCCGCTCGACGACCAGCAGCCGCCCCGGCAGCTCGGGATCCCGTACGTCGTGCACGTCAGCAGTAGTCATGGCCTCCACGCTAGGGGGCCGGGCGCGTGGCCGGGAGAACGCGGGCGCACCCGGGAGAATGACTCCATGGCCGATCTCGACGCCCTGCGCACCCGTTTCGCCCAAGCCCTCGACGCGACCCGCTCCCCCGCCACCACCCCCGACCCGGCCCCGTACGCCGACAACCTCCTCACCCGCTGGCAGGAACCGCAGCGCCACTACCACACGCTCACCCACCTCACCGCGGTCCTGGACCGCATCGACGAGCTCGCCGACCACGCCGCCGACCCGGACGTCGTACGCCTCGCCGCCTGGTTCCACGACGCGGTGTACCTGCCCGACCGGTCGGAGAACGAGGAGCGTTCCGCCCGCCTCGCCGAACGCGCCCTCCCGGAAGCCGGTGTCCCCGCCGAGCGGACCGCCGAGGTGGCCCGCCTGGTCCGCCTCACCACTACCCACGCCCCGGCACCGGACGACCGCGACGGCCAGGTCCTGTGCGACGCCGACCTCGCGATCCTCGCCGCCCCGCCCTCCGCGTACGCCGCCTACACGGCCGCCGTCCGCGAGGAGTACCACTTCGTCCCGAACGACGCCTTCCGCGAGGGCCGGGCCGCGATCCTGCGCCAACTCCTCGACCTGCCAAGCCTGTTCAGCACGCCGTACGGGCAGGAGAAGTGGGAGGCCACCGCCCGCTACAACCTCTCCTCCGAGCTGGAAATGCTGTCGCTCTGACCAGCCCGCCGCCGTAGCCTGCTCGGCATGCGAGACATAAGCGGGGAACGCGTGGAACAGGCCGTCGCGAGTTGCGTGGCGCTGCTGCGAACGGCGGCGGACCGGGACTGGACGGCCGTCAGCGCCGGACGGCTGGAGTGGGACTGCCACGCCACCGCGTTCCATATCGCCGAAGACCTCATCGCCTACGCCGCCAACCTGGCCGGACGCGCGCAGGACGACTACGTCCCGTTCGAGATCACCCTGGACGACGGCACCGACAACGAGGGCCTGCTGCAGGTCATCGAGACGACCGGCGCCCTCCTCACCGCCACCATCCGCACCACACCCCCCGAGGTGCGCGCCTTCCACCCCTACCCCTTCCGCAGCGCGAACCGCGAGGGCTTCGCGGCGATGGGCGTGGCGGAGGTCCTCCTCCACACGCACGACATCGCCGAGGGCCTGGGCCTGACCTACGAACCGCCCGCCGAACTCCCCGAGTTCGTCCTCACCCGGATCTTCCCGCACGTCCAGCCCGGGCCCGACCACTGGCGCACCCTGCTGTGGGCCACCGGCCGAGGTGACCTGCCCGGCCGCGCGCCGGTCAGCGAATGGCGCTGGCGCAACAACCTCGTCATCCCCACCGACCGCCTCACCCTCCAGGGCGTCACCCCCGCGGCCGCCGCCGACCTGAGCGCGGGCGGCGACGGCGGGTTCACCTGGGTCGTGGGCGGCCCCTTCGAGGGGACGCGGGAGGCGGCCGGGATGACGATGAAGGCCTATGAGACGGGCGTGCACCGACCCGAGTTCGGCCTCTTCGTCCTCGTCCGCAAGGAGGACGACCTCGCGGTCGGCGGCATGGGCTTCCACGGCGTCCCCGACGAGGACGGCCGGGCGGAGGTCGGCTACGACCTCGTGGAGGGCGCCCGCGGCCGCGGCTACGCCAGCGAGGCGCTCACCGCGCTCTCGGAGTGGGCCCTGGCCCGTGACGACGTACAACTCCTCTGCGCCACCGTCGAGGCCGACAACCACCCGTCACAGGGCGTCGCCACGCGCGCCGGGTATGTGCGGGCGACGGTCGAGGAGGAGCGGGCGGTGCAAGAGGGGCCCGACATGGACCCGACGCTCCGGCTGTACGTCCGCAGGGGGCGGCCCACGGCGGCCTAGCCTGGGGCGGAGCCGACCCGCACCGCCGTAGGGAGCCGCCATGTCGTTCACCGACGAGGAGATCGCCTACCTGAGCTCCAACCCGCTCGCCCGTTTCGCCAGCCTCTGCGCAGGCGAGCAGCCCGATGTGGTGCCGGTGGCCCTGGAGTTCGACGGGACCCACTTCTGGGTGGGCGGCCCGCGCTCCGAAGTCCTCGGCACCCGCAAGTTCCGCAATGTCGCCCACGGCCGCGACAAGGTGGCCTTCGTCGTGGACGACCTGCTCTCCATCGAGCCGTTCGTCGCCCGCGGCATCCGGGTGTACGGCGTCGCGGACGGCCCCGTGGAGCGGGAAGGCATGGTGGGTCCCGGTCACTATCTGCGCATCACGCCGACGCTCTCGTGGAGCTGGAACCTGTCGGATCCTCCCCGGCCGTCCGGGGACACCTGGTACCCCATGCGCCGGGCCACGCACGCGTGACCCACGTCACGTTCGCTCATGTCACATCCCGCCCGACCGTTCCGTCATATCTGCGTAACCCGACGACAACGGCAAGGGAGTTGGCCATGAACGCCCGCTTGAACCTCCTCGAGAACCCGATCACCGGCAAGGTCATCAAGCACTTCGGGGCGGCCGGCAAGGTGGTGCACGACTCGCCGCTGCCGCTCAGCACCCAGCACCTTGTGACGCTCCGGGCCAGCCAGATCAACGGCTGCGGCTTCTGCACCGACATGCACAGCAAGGACGCCGTGGCCGCCGGCGAGGACTGGCTTCGCCTCAATCTGGTCGCGGCCTGGCGGGAGGCCACCTGCTTCACCGAGGCCGAGCGCGCCGCCCTGGAACTCACCGAGCAGGGCACCCGCATCGCGGACGGCGCCGGTGGGGTCCCGGACGAGATCTGGGAGAACGCCGCCAAGCACTACGACGAGGAACAGCTCGGCGCCCTGGTGATCCTGATCGCCATGATCAACACCTACAACCGGCTGAACGTCATGATCCAGCAGCCCGCGGGCAGCTACCAGCCCGGCCAGTTCGCCTAGCCGGGAGCACTGCGCGCGAGACCGAGGGGGCGCTAGCCGGCCGCCCGCCCCTTCGGCCGCCGCAGCCCCGCCTCCGTCAACAACCGCACCACCTCACGGCTGCTGACCTCCACGGCACCCGCGCGCACCACATCGGCGTACCGATCCGACGGGATGTCGTAGTGATCCCGCTCGAAGGCCCGCCGCGGCACGCCCAACTCGTCGGCGAACGCATGCAGTTCGTCGTACGACACGTCACTCACGAGGTGCGACCACATCCGGCCGTGCCCCGGCCAGGTCGGCGGGTCGATATAGATCGTCACGACGTCACGCGTCTCACGCGTCTCACGTGGCTCACGCGGCTCACGCGGCTCACGAGGACGGCGCCCCGCCCAGGCCGGACGACCCCAGCGAGCCCACCGCCGCGACCTTCACCCCCGCCTGGTGGCACACCCAGTGCGGATCGGGCCCCAACTCCGGCTCGACGTCCAGCGCATGCGGGTCACCGGTGCCGCACACCGGGCACAGCGGCCAGCGGCCGTGCCGTTCCAGCAGCGCGTCCTGCACATCCTGGGCGACCAGCCCGGCCACGTACTGCACACCCTCCGGCCACTGGTCCACCCACCAGCGCCGTTGTACGACCGACTCCTCGACCAGCGACACGACGTCCGCCTCGGCGACCTTGCCCGCGACCAGGTCGGCGAGCACGAGGGCGCGGGCGGCGTGCAGCGCCTGCTCCAGCGGACTGATGGGTTCCATGCACCTATTGTGCGCACTCTTGACCAAGACACCGAGCCGAAAATATCTTTCATACGTGACCCAGAGAGTGAAGGAAAGTTTCGGCAGCGGCGGTGGCAGCGGCAGCGCAGGAGCCGGGTCGGGAGGAGCTGGGTCGGGCCCGAGCGGACCCCCGCCCGCCCCCGCCGCCCTCGCGGCCAAGGTGCGCACGCTCGCCCCGTCGATGACCCGCTCCATGCAGCGCGTCGCCGAAGCGGTCGCGAACGACCCGGCGGGCTGCGCGGCCCTCACGGTCACCGGCCTCGCCGAACTCACCGGCACCAGCGAGGCGACGGTCGTACGCACCGCCCGCCTCCTCGGCTACCCCGGCTACCGCGACCTGCGCCTCGCCCTCGCCGGCCTCGCCGCCCAGCAGCAGTCGGGCCGCGCCCCCGCCATAACGACCGACATCGCGGTGGACGACCCCATCGCCGACGTGGTGGCGAAACTCGCCTACGACGAGCAGCAGACCCTCGCCGACACGGCCGCCGGCCTCGACACCGTCCAGCTGGGAGCGGCGGTGTCGGCTGCCGCGGCGGCCCGCCGTATCGACGTGTACGGCGTCGGCGCGTCAGGGCTGGTCGCGCAGGACCTCACGCAGAAGCTCCTGCGCATAGGGCTGATAGCCCACGCGCACAGCGATCCGCACCTCGCCGTGACGAACGCCGTGCAGCTCCGTGCGGGTGACGTGGCCATCGCCATCACGCATTCCGGGTCGACGGGGGACGTCATCGAGCCGCTGCGGGTCGCTTTCGAGCACGGGGCCACGACGGTCGCCATCACCGGTCGCCCGGACGGGCCCGTCACTCAGTACGCCGATCACATCCTTACGACGTCGACGGCTCGGGAGAGTGAGCTGCGGCCGGCGGCGATGTCGTCCCGGACCAGTCAGCTGCTTGTGGTGGACTGTCTGTTCGTGGGGGTTGCTCAGCGGACTTACGAGATGGCGGCGCCTGCGTTGGCCGCGTCTTATGAGGCACTGGCGCATCGCCATCGTCGATAGACCGTAGGTCCAACGGTCGCGGGTCGTCTGCGGGTCCGTCGTGGCTGGTCGCGCCCACGCGGCGGAGCCGCATATCAATACAGCCCCGCGCCCCTGAAGGTCGGACAGGACACCGCACATCAGAAAGAGCCGTCTCTCATGACCTCGACTTCCAACCCTCGAGATCTCCGCGCCGAGTTGGACTCCCTCACCACCGAGGCCTTCCGGCCCGAGCTCGCCGAGATCGATCAGCTCCCCACCCTCGACATCGCCCGGCTCATGAACGGCGAAGACACTTCCGTGCCCACCGCCGTGGCCTCGCGCCTCCCCCAGATCGCCGCCGCCATCGACGCCATCGCCGACCGGATGGCGCAGGGCGGTCGGCTCATCTACGCCGGCGCGGGGACGGCCGGTCGCCTGGGTGTGCTGGACGCCTCCGAGTGCCCGCCCACCTTCAACACCCGCCCCTCCCAGGTCGTCGGGCTCATCGCGGGCGGCCCGGAAGCGATGGTCACCTCGATCGAGGGCGCCGAGGACTCCAAGGACCTGGCCCGCGCCGACCTCGACGCCCTCGCGCTCACCGTCGCCGACACCGTGGTCGGCATCTCGGCCTCCGGGCGCACCCCGTACGCGATCGGCGCGGTCGAACACGCCCGTGCGCAGGGCGCGCTGACGATCGGCCTGTCCTGCAACCCCGACAGCGCCCTCGCCGCTGCCGCCGAGCACGGCATCGAGATCGTCGTGGGCCCGGAACTGCTGACCGGCTCGACGCGCCTGAAGGCCGGCACCGCCCAGAAACTGGTCCTCAACATGCTCTCGACGATCACGATGATCCGCCTGGGCAAGACCTACGGGAACCTGATGGTCGACGTCCGCGCCTCCAACGACAAGCTACGGGCCCGCTCCCGCCGTATCGTCGCCCTGGCCACGGGCGCGGACGACACCGACATCGAGCGGGCCCTGACGGAGGCGGGCGGCGAGGTGAAGACGGCGATCCTGATCCTGCTGGGGGATGTGGACGGCCCCACGGCCGCCCGCCTCCTGGAGGAATCCGACGGCCACCTGCGCGCCGCGCTCGCGGCGGCTACCTGACCCACTTCTCAAGGGCCGCCGTACGGACAACTCCCCTGTTAGCGTGACCACATGACGGCACCGACCACCTTCCGCATCGGCGGCGACCTGGAAGTACGGCGACTCGGATTCGGGGCGATGCACCTGCGGCCGGAGACCGCCGAGGCCCGTGCCGCCTGCGTCGCGGTCGCCCGGCGGGCCGTCGAACTGGGTGTCACGCTGATCGACACGGCGCACATGTACGGCTGGGGCGCCAACGAGGATCTGCTGGCCGAGGCCCTGCACCCGTACCCCGCCGACCTCGTGATCGCCACGAAGGCAGGTATCCGCCGGACCACCTCCGGCGAGGGCTGGCGGCACGCGGGCGAGCCGGCCGACCTCCGCGCCCAGGTCGACGAGGCCCTGCTCCGCCTCCGCCTCGACCGCGTCGAACTGCTCCAACTCCACCGCCTCGACCCGGGCGTACCCCTCCCCGACCAGCTCGGCGCTCTCCGCGACCTGCGCGACGAGGGCAAGGTGGGCCGGATCGGCCTGTCCGAGGTCACGGCCTCCGAGCTCGCGGAGGCCAGGACCGTCGTCGACATCGCAAGCGTCCAGAACCGCTACAACCTCCTCGACCGCGAGCACGAACCCGTACTCAAGGCCTGCGAGTCGGCGGGCATCGCATTCCTGCCGTGGCGGCCGGTGGCGGCGGGACAGTCGGGGGCCAGGTCGGAGATCGCCGCGGTGGCGAAGGAACTCGGCGCGACCCCGACGCAGGTCGTCCTGGCCTGGCTCCTCGCCCACTCGCCGGTGATCGTCCCGATCCCGGGGACGACGAGCATCACGCACCTGGAGGAGAACCTCGGCGCGAACGCCGTCCGCCTCACCCAGGACCAGTACGACCGCCTGAACCGCGCCTCCGAGTCGGCCTAGGTCCATCGAGTTCATTTCCGGCCGGGGATCCGCTCAGGGACCGTTTCAGGAGCGCGGCAAGAAGCGAGCGATCTCCGCCGCCACGGCTTCGGGGACGACTGACGGTGCGAAGTGCATCTGGCCGGGGAACGTCGTGAGGGTGACGTGGGGCAGTACGGCCGCGAGCCGGTCGAGGGTTGCGGGCATCGGCTGCCAGGTGTCGGCCCCGCGCATCAGCAGCGTCGGTGCGGTGACAGCGGACCACCGCTCCATGTCCACCGAGTCGGCGGCCATCGATTCGAGGTCACGACACCAGCCGGGTGCGTCGTCGGGGTGGTTGTCGTCCGACTCGCCGGCATCCATCAGGTCCAGCAGCGCGGCCGGGACGCGGGCCACCTTCTCCCCCAGCAGACGATCGGCCCGCCGCCGGTCACCGCGCGCGGTCAGTTCCTCGAACTCAGCCAGCACAGGCGCCAGTTCCTCGCCCGCCGCGTACAGCGGCGGCTCCCACAGCACCAGGGAGCGAACCGGCAGTCCGGCTGCCATGGCGTGCAAGGCAACGGTGGCGCCGTAGGACATGCCGATCAGGTGTACGGGACGGCCGATCTTGTCGATCAACGCCCTGAGATCCCCCACCTCGTCAGCGAAGCACTTCGGCGACCGGCCCGGCCCACTCGGGGCGTATCCGCGCCGGGCGGGCAGCCACAGCTCGAACCGGTCGGCAAGTTGTTCAGCCACCGGCTGCCAAGAGTGCAGCCCACCGCCGGAACCGTGAACCAGGACGACCGGCGGCCCGGAGCCGAGCTGTCGACAGCTGATGGCTGTCCCGTCGAAGGACTCGAACGATACGAAGGACCCGGAGAACTCTGACAACTCGATCGCACTCGGCATGCCGGGACCGTTGCACGGTACATCCGGTCCGGTCCACCGAATTTCCGCAGCTGGGGGCAGCCGCCCTAGCCACGGTCGAGTCGGTCGGCCAGGTCGGCCAGGTCGTCGGCGTACAGGTCGAACCGGTCCGAGGAGGTGGGCGGGTCGCCGACGGGGCGGGCGACGTAGGCGGTGCGCAGGCCGAGGTTCTGTGCTCCGCGCAGGTCCCAGGCGTGGGCGGCGACCATCAGAAGGCGCTCCGGCGGTCGGCCGGAGACGGTGACGGCCAGCTGGTAGACCGCCGGGTCCGGCTTGTAGGTCCGGGCGTCCTCGGCGGACAGGGCCTGGTGCCAGCGCAGTCCGGCATGGGCGTTGAGTCCCAGCAGCGCCGTCCGGCCGGCGTTGGAGAGTGCCATCAACGGAAACCGCTCGGCGAGTCGGGCGAGCCCTGCCACCGTGTCGGGCCACGGCGGGAGCCTGCGACCCGACAGGGCCAGCGCCGCCACGGCGATCGGGTCGTCGACTCCGACGGCATCGGCGACGAGCCGAGCGGCTTCCAGGTCGAGGAGGTCGCTGGTGAGGTAAGGCCGGGCGCCGTCGAGCACGCGACGTTGCTCGCGGTCGATGTGCTGTTGCCACAGCGACAAAAGGTCCTCGACCCTGGAATCGTCGAGCGAGGGATCGAGTTCACGAATGCCGGCCCGGATACCGGCGGGTTCGTCGACAAGCGTGCCGAGCACATCGAACACGACGGCATCGATCTCTGGCTGCGACATGGGCGTGATCTCCTGACTCCAACCCGCCTGACAGTCCCTAACGCGGCAGTCTCCCCTCCCTGTTGACCTGCCGAACCCGCGCCAACAGCTCCTCCTTCGTCGGCGCGGGCTCCACGGGCTCCCCCCGCAACACCGCCGCGAGCCGCTCCGCGGTGCGGACATTGCAACGCCCGAGCTGGACCAGAGCGAACGGCTCGTCACTGGCGCCGGTTACTGGATCCACGCACAGGGAGGGCAGCACGACGCCCACACCCCTGAGCGCCTCCCGCAGGGACACCACGACTTCTTCGGTCGACCGCACGTTGGCTTCACCTCTCCACGCAGAGTTTGCGATTCACAACACAGCGTGGCGGGCCCGCCTCTAGCCTGGCCATACAGGGGACACCAACATCTCCGATGTTCGACCGGGAGCTGCCATGCCGGGACCCAAGGACCTCGACCCGTCGTCATCGCCGCGCGCGCTGCTTGGGGCGGAATTACGTCACGCTCGCGAGAAGAAGGGCCTCAGTCAGGAGGCCCTGGGCCTGAAACTGTTCGTCAGCGGCACGTTCGTGGGCCAACTGGAGGCGGGTACGCGGCGCTTGCGGCCGGATATCGCGCCGCTGGTCGATGAGGTACTGGGCACGAACGGGTTCTTCGAGCGGAACTGCGAGGCGGCCAACAAGTCCAGGTACCCGGAGCACTTCGCGGAGGCGGCGGAGGCCGAGGCTCAAGCCACGGCGATCAGACAGTACGCACCACTCCTGATCCCGGGGCTGCTGCAGACTCCGGCGTACGCACATGCCGTGAACCGCGCGTATGACCCGACGGCATCCGAGGAGACCATCGACGAGTGGGTGGCGGGCCGGATGGAACGGACGCGTCTACTGAACAACCCAACAACCCCGTTGTTGTGGATGGTGCTTGACGAGGCGGTACTGCGCCGTGAAACCGGCGGGCGGGCGGTGATGGCGGAGGCCCTGCGCCACGTCGCCGACCTGGCCCGACGGAGCCGCGTCATCGTGCAGGTACTTCCCTTCAGTGCGGGAGCGCACAAATCGATGGAGGGTTCGCTGCGGTTGATGGACTTCGAGGACGCCCCTCCGTTGGTCTATCTCGAGGGGCCTAGCACCGGACGACTGGAGGACGACCCGGCCACCGTCGCCCAACTCAGGTTCACCTTCGAACTCCTCACGGCCTCCGCGCTTTCGCCGCAGAAGTCCCTGGCGTTGATCGAGGCGGTGGCGCAGGATTACGCACATGAGGAACATCCCTGAGTACGACCTGAGCACGGCTGTCTGGCACAAGTCGAGCTACAGCGGTGGGGGCGGCAATGAGTGCCTGGAAGTCACCCACGACTTCCCCACCCTCGTCCCCGTCCGCGACTCCAAGACCCCCCACGGCCCGAAGCTCGTATTCCGAGCATCGGCTTGGTCGGCCTTCGTCAAAGCGGTCAGGATCTGACCTAGTCGGCTCCTAACGTGGCTGTCATGACTGAGACCACGCACAGCCCCGTCACCGTCACCGCCACCGACGAGCGCGCCGACCTGCTGGAAGCGCTGGCCAAGCAGCGGTACTTCCTTCGCTTCACCACCCGCGACCTCACCGACGAGCAGGCCGGCGAGCGGACCACCGTCAGCGAACTGTGTCTCGGCGGCCTGATCAAACACGTCACGTCGGTGGAAGGGACCTGGGCGGCCTTCATCCAGCACGGCCCGTCGGCGATGCCCGACTTCACGGCCATGACCGAGGCCGACTTCGCGAAGCGGGCCGACGAGTTCCGGATGCTCCCGGGTGAGACGCTCGCCGGCGTGCTGGCCGACTACGAGGAAGTGGCGCGCCGGACCGACGAGTTGGTCGCCACCCTGCCCGACCTGAACGCCGCCCACCCGCTGCCCAAGGCCCCGTGGTTCGAGCCCGAGGCTCGATGGTCGGCCCGCAGGGTGCTGCTGCACATCATCGCCGAGACGGCCCAGCACGCCGGTCACGCCGACATCATCCGCGAGGGCCTGGACGGCTCGAAGAGCATGGGCTGACGCACCGATTCGCCCGGCCCGAAGCTCAAGCGTCCAGCCCCGAGCTCTCTTTGTAAGGAATGGTTGGAGGGCCTCAACCCACCCACCCACCCGGCGAGTTGACTTGACGCGTTCGGCTTGCCACGCACCGTAACGATCGTCTAGCGTGCCCGCATAACGAACAGCCCCCGCCAGGTGCTACCAACACCTGCGGGGGCTTGACCTACGAGATCGAAGGACAAGTTCGATCCCATGGCTGATGCCAAGCTTAGTGCTGCCTCCCTGCCCGCGCACGCGTCCCCACACCCCATGGCCAATCCGGGCTACGGCAAACGCAGCGCCCCGGACCAACGCCCCCGCGCCGCCCACGACTTCGCCGCCCTCCCACCCCGCGAAGCCGCCATCGCCGCCTACATCGACCGCCTCCCCGACGGCGCCGACATCTCCGTAAAAACGCTGGCCAAGCAGCTCCCGTACGGACAGTGCGCCCTCCGCACGGCGCTCAACAACCTCCAGCGGGCAGGCCACTTGCGCCGGGGCCGCGAACGGATCACCGGCGAGGGCAGCTCGCGATGGATCACCCGATCGTGGTTCACCCGCACCGCACGCGACGACAACTGGTGGGCGACGTTCACCCGGGGCGACGTACCGCAGGAGCCCCCGGACCACCCCCGCCCGACCCGCTCCCGCGCGCACATCCTGCTCGCCGCCCTGGGCCGCGAGACCCCCGCCCTCTCCCTCTCCGAGGCCGACTGCGCGGCCCTCGCCCCGCTGGTCACCGCCTGGCACGCCCGAGGCGCCACCGACACGGACGTAGTCCGCGCCCTGACGACCGGCCTCCCCACGCCGGTCCACCACCCGGCGGCACTCCTCCGCCGCCGCCTGACCGACAAGCTCCCACCCGAACCCGCACCGGCCCCACACTCTCCCCGCCGGATCCTGGAGTGCGCGGAGTGCGGGGTCCCCGGCCGCCCGGAGGCTCTGCCCGGCGGCATCTGCAGCGCGTGCCGATGCGAACGCGCCCCCGACCGCACTCACACACCCCTGCACGCCTCCGTAATCCACGCCCGAGCAGCAGAGATTCGTGCCGCAATGTCCGTACGACGACACGAAAGGACACTCGCATGACAGCGCCCACGGTCCGACGGCACCACCCCGGGGCACGATGGAGGGGAGGAGGCGAAGCCATGACCCCCAGCACCGCCGAACGTCCGCAGATGCCCATCGAGGACTTCGAGGAACTGGAGCGCCGGGCGCCGGAGACCGTCCGGCTTGAGTACATCAACGGAAAACTCGAGGTCAAGGCAATGCCGGATGGCAACCACGGTTCAATCTTCATGTGGCTGCTACGGCAATGCCTGCTGCAACGCCCTGACCTGGATCTCATGCCCGAGCGAGGCGTCAAAGCCGAGGTACACCGCAAGGGCCGTGCCATCACTGACGGCTTCCTCGCGCCTGTGGACCACTTCAGGGGGCACGGCAACTGGTCCGACCCGGACGGCGCACTCATGGCCCTGGAGATCACCTCCCACGACCCCGATACCAACAAGCGTGACGGCATCGACAAGCCCATCGGCTACGCCGAAGCCGACATCCCCGCCTACCTCCTCATCGACCGCGACAACAACACGATCACGGTCTACAGCGAGCCCAAGGACGGCCGCTACCAGCAGTCCCCGTCCTACCCTTGGGGAGCCACCGCGGAGATCCCCTCCCCCGTGAACATCACCCTGAGCACCGAGAAGCTCAAGGACTACGCAGACTGATACCTATGAACCACGCCCAGCTCACCGCCCTGGGCCGCGCCCTCCGCCTCCTCGGCGAGCACGGCGAGGCCCTCACCGCCGACACCCCGGACGCCAGGCTGCACGAGGTCAAGGCCGACCTCCGCCGCGCCCTGGACCTCCTCGACGAGAGCGTCACCGGCGCCGCTCCCACCACCCGCTGCCCCGAGCACCCGAACGGCCCGGTCGACGAGAACGCCCACGACCTGTGCCTGCTCTGCGAAACCCGCCGCCGGGCCGCCCGCCGAGCCGAGTACAACGGCGGTCCCGTCCCCCCGCCCACCACCGAGACCGCCCCCTCCCGTTACGGCGTCCGAGGCGACCGCCCCCAGCCCCAGCAGCGCTGGCTGCCGGAGCTGTGGAACGGGCAGGAGTGGCAGCTGTGCGGCACCCCGCGCCGCGATCGCCGCGAGGCCGAGCTCTATCTCGCCGCCGCGCGTCGCGGCCCACGCCCCGCCATGGCCTACCGGCTCGTGCACGAGTTCACCGACTACGAGGTGCTGCGCGTCTGGGGTACGCCGGTGAAGGTCGACATCGAGCCGATGGGGAATCTGTAGGCCCCGGTCCCGCCATTCGGCGTTCGCCGTCCGCCGTTCGCCGTTACGACTTCGCCGTCGCCCCCACCTGCTCCACCGCCCCCTCCGACACCGGCCCCCCACCGGCGGCAGCCCCCTGCTGCCGCGGGATGAACGACGCCACCACGAACGCCAGCAGCGCCGCCCCGGCGCCCACCGCCAGGACCACCTTGAAGGCGTTCTCGGACGGGAGGGCGTAACCGCCGAGGTTCGTCGTCATCTGGGCCAGGAGCACGCCGGCGACCGCGCTCGCCGTGGACGTACCGAGAGAACGCATCAACGTGTTGAGGCTGTTCGCGGCGGCCGTCTCCGACGCGGGCACGGCGCTCATGATCAGCGCGGGCATCGAGCCGTAGCCGAAGCCGACGCCGGCGCCGATGATGCAGGCCACCAGGACGAAGTGCCAGACCTCGGACATCAGCACGATGTTGAGGCCGTAGCCGGCGGCCACGATCAGGACACCGATCATCAGCGTGACCTTCGGCCCCTTGGCCCGCGAGATGGCGGCCGACACCGGGGCCGTCGCCATCATCACCAGGCCGGACGGCGCCATGCACAGACCGGCGACGAGCATGGACTTGCCGAGGCCGTAGCCCGTCTGCGCGGGGAGCTGGAGGATCTGCGGGATGACCAGGCTCATCGCGAACATCGCGAAGCCCACCGCGATCGAGGCCAGGTTGGTGACCAGCACCTGACGGCGGGCCGTCGTCCGCAGGTCGACCAGCGGCTGCTCAACCCGCAGCTCCCACCAGCCCCACGCCAGCAGGACGACTACGGCCGCGGCGAACAGCCCCAGCGTCGTCCCACTGCCCCAGCCCCAGTCTGCGCCCTTGGAGACGGCCAGGAGCAGACAGACCAGACCGACCGCCATCCCGATACCGCCCACCAGGTCGAAGCGCCCGCCCGTGCGCACCCTCGACTCGGGCACGACCAGCACCACGCACAGCAGCGCCACGACACCCATACCGGCCGACGTCCAGAACAGCACGTGCCAGTCGAAGTTGTCCGCGATGAGCGCGGCGGCGGGCAGGCCGAGCGCGCCGCCGATGCCGAGGGAGGCGCTCATCAGGGCGGTGGCGGAGCCGAGGCGCTCCGCGGGGAGTTCGTCACGCATGATGCTGATGCCGAGCGGGATCACACCGGACGCCAGACCCTGGAGCACCCGTCCGACGATCATCGGGACCAGCGACTCGCTCAGGGCACAGACCACGGAGCCGCTCACCAGCAGTACGACGCTGACCAGCAGCATCCGCCGCTTGCCGTACATGTCGCCGAGCCGCCCCATCACCGGCGTGGCGACGGCGGCGGCCAGCAGCGTCGCCGTGACCGCCCAGGCGGTGTCCGACGCGGGGGCGTCGAGCAGCCGGGGCAGCTCCGGGACGATCGGGATGACCAGGGTCTGCATCAGCGAGACGACGATCCCGGCGAAGGCCAGCACCGCCACCACGGCGTTCGACCTCGGCGGGGCGCCACCCCCGGCCTCGGCGGGAGGGGCAGGGGCGTGGGACATGGCGGAGCCTCCGTCGGCGTACAGGCACAAAAGGGGTGCGTAATTGACCGAGGCAACCTTAAGTCAGTTGATTGACTTACTCAAGCGGCACAGATCAGCCCCGCGCCTTCAAGAGGCACGGGGCTGCCCTGAGCGACTGTGCTGCGCGACGAGCCGGGGTCAGCTCAGCGTCTGCAGCGCCGCGGCGTCGTACGGCTTCAGCTCGTCGAGGCGGTCGCCGAGGATCTTCGCCGCCCACTCAGGGTCCTGGAGCAGGGCGCGGCCGACGGCCACCATGTCGAACTCGTCGCGCTCCAGGCGGTCCAGGAGGTCGTCGATGCCCTTGACCGGGGAGCCCTCGCCGACGAAGGCCTTGATGAAGTCGCCGTCGAGGCCGACCGAGCCGACGGTGATGACGGACTTGCCGGTGAGCTTCTTCGTCCAGCCGGCCAGGTTGAGGTCGGAGCCTTCGAACTCCGGGATCCAGTAGCGGCGGGTGGAGGCGTGGAAGGCGTCGACGCCGGCCGCGGCGAGCGGGGCCAGGATGGCGTCCAGCTCCTCCGGGGTCTCGGCGAGGCGGGCGTCGTAGGCCTCCTGCTTCCACTGCGAGTAGCGGAAGATGATCGGGAAGGACGCGGAGACCTTCTCGCGTACGGCGGCCACGATCTCCGCGGCGAACTTCGTACGGGCCACCGGGTCGCCGCCATAGGCGTCGGTGCGGCGGTTGGTGCCCTCCCACAGGAACTGGTCGACGAGGTAGCCGTGGGCGCCGTGGATCTCCACGCCGTCGAAGCCGATGCGCTCGGCGTCCGCGGCGGCCTCGGCGAACGCGCCGATGACGTCGTCGAGGTCGCTCTGCGTCATCGCCTTGCCGGTGGCCTCCTCGGCGCCGATGCGCAGACCGGAGGGGCCGACCGCCGGGGCGTCGGCGTAGGGCAGCTTGCCCGGCCGGCGGACCATGCCGATGTGCCAGAGCTGCGGCACGATCGTGCCGCCGCCCGCGTGCACCGCCTCGGCGACCTTGGCCCAGCCCGCCAGCTGCTCCTCGCCGTGGAAGCGCGGGACGCGATCACTGTCTCCGGCCGAGTCGTGCCCGACGTACGTGCCCTCGGTGACGATCAGGCCGACGCCGGCGGCGGCGCGGCGCGCGTAGTACGACACCACGTCCTCACCGGGGATGCCGCCCGGGGAGAACATGCGCGTCATCGGCGCCATCGCGATGCGGTTGGGGACGGTCAGGCCGTTGATCGTGGTCGGCCGAGACAGGATCTGAGCCGCACGGGAGGCGGGGGTGGAGGTGACGGTCACGCGGGGGCTCCTGGGATAAGGGTTCGGTTGACCGGGTGGTATGTGCGTGTGCATTGTTGCACCCACTTAAGCAACCGATTATGCGGGTCCGCGCATTCCGTGGCTGCCGTATCCGTCCGTGATCCCGGCCACCCCCGCCATGCCGCGCCCCGCCCCGCCCTGCCCTGCCCTGCCCTGCCCGCCACCGAGAATGTCCGTATGCCGAAGCCCCCACTGCTCTCCACGACCGAGCTGGAGCGTTCCTCCGTCGTCGCCAACAACACGATGAACCGGGAACGCGGACTCGCCGGAGTGAACAGCTACGCCCGTGAACTGGGCTTCGACCCCCTGTCCTGGCTGGCCGCCCGACCCGACGCCCCCTCCTGGCTGGACCTGTGCAGTGGCGAGGGCCGCGCCCTGCGCGAGGCCGCCTCGGCGCTGCCCGACGACGCGGTCCTCACCGGCCTCGACCTGGTCGGCCCACTGGTCCGCAGGCCGGCCCCGCCGACGCTGACGGAGATCGTGGCCTCGGTGTCGTCCTGGGCGCCGGCCCGGACGTACGACCTGATCACCTGCGTACACGGCCTGCACTACGTCGGCGACCAGCTCGGTCTCCTCGCCCGCGCCGCCTCCTGGCTCGCCCCCGACGGACTGCTCGCCGCGCACTTCGACCCGGAGTCGGTCCGCTGGGCCGACGGTTCGGCGGCGGGCCGGGCAGTGGTCTCGGCCCTGCGGTCGGCCGGCTTTCGCTACAGCGCCCGCCACCACCGGCTCACCCTGGAAGGCGGGCACGAGGTCACGCTCCCGTTCCGCTACCTGGGCGCCGACCCTGGCGCGGGCCCGAACTACACGGGCCAGCCTGCGGTCGGCTCCCACTACGGCCACCGCCATTGAAAACGCCCGAGGGCGGCACCCCCTGTCGGAACAGGGAGTGCCGCCCTCGGTACTTGCGGACCGGGTCCGAGCCTTCTTACGAAGAGGCTCAGAAGTCCATGTCACCGCCCGGCATGCCGCCACCGGCGGGCGCGGCGTTCTTCTCCGGCTTGTCGGCGATGACGGCCTCGGTGGTGAGGAACAGCGCGGCGATCGACGCGGCGTTCTGCAGCGCCGAGCGCGTCACCTTCGCCGGGTCGATGATGCCCTCGGCGACCAGGTCGACGTACTCGCCGGTCGCGGCGTTCAGGCCGTGCCCCGGGGTGAGGTTGCGGACCTTCTCCACCACGACGCCGCCCTCGAGGCCGGCGTTGACGGCGATCTGCTTCAGCGGGGCCTCAAGGGCGAGCTTCACGGCCTGGGCGCCGGTCGCCTCGTCACCCTCGAGCTCCAGCTTCTCGAAGACAGCGGTGGCCTGGATGAGGGCCACGCCACCACCGGCGACGATGCCCTCCTCGACGGCCGCCTTGGCGTTGCGCACGGCGTCCTCGATGCGGTGCTTGCGCTCCTTGAGCTCGACCTCGGTGGCGGCACCGGCCTTGATGACGGCCACGCCACCCGCGAGCTTCGCCAGGCGCTCCTGGAGCTTCTCGCGGTCGTAGTCCGAGTCGCTGTTCTCGATCTCGGCGCGGATCTGGTTCACCCGGCCCGCGACCTGCTCGGAGGAGCCGGCACCGTCGACGATGGTGGTCTCGTCCTTGGTGATGACGACCTTGCGGGCCTTGCCCAGGAGGTCCAGGGAGGTGTTCTCGAGCTTGAGACCGACCTCCTCGGAGATGACCTCGCCGCCGGTGAGGATGGCGATGTCGTTGAGCATGGCCTTGCGGCGGTCACCGAAGCCCGGGGCCTTGACGGCGACGGACTTGAAGGTGCCGCGGATCTTGTTGACGACCAGGGTCGACAGGGCCTCGCCCTCGACGTCCTCGGCGATGATCAGCAGCGGCTTGCCCGACTGCATGACCTTCTCCAGGAGCGGGAGCAGGTCCTTGACGGAGCCGATCTTGGAGTTGGCGATCAGGATGTACGGGTCGTCGAGCGACGCCTCCATCCGCTCCATGTCGGTGGCGAAGTACGCCGAGATGTAGCCCTTGTCGAAGCGCATACCCTCGGTGAGCTCCAGCTCCAGACCGAAGGTCTGGGACTCCTCGACGGTGATGACGCCTTCCTTGCCGACCTTGTCCATCGCCTCGGCGATGAGCTCGCCGATCTGGGTGTCGGCGGCGGAGATGGAGGCCGTGGAAGCGATCTGCTCCTTGGTCTCGACATCCTTGGCCTGCTCGAGCAGGGCGGCGGAGACGGCCTCGACGGCCTTCTCGATACCGCGCTTGAGGGCCATCGGGTTGGCGCCGGCGGCTACGTTGCGCAGGCCCTCCTTGACCAGGGCCTGGGCGAGAACGGTCGCGGTGGTCGTACCGTCACCGGCGACGTCGTCCGTCTTCTTGGCGACTTCCTTGACCAGCTCGGCGCCGATCTTCTCGTACGGGTCCTCGAGCTCGATCTCCTTGGCGATGGAGACACCATCGTTGGTGATCGTGGGGGCGCCCCACTTCTTCTCGAGGACGACGTTGCGGCCCTTGGGGCCGAGCGTCACCTTCACGGCGTCCGCGAGCTGGTTCATGCCGCGCTCGAGGCCGCGCCGCGCCTCCTCGTCGAACGCGATGATCTTGGCCATGTGAAGTGGTCCCTCCAGGACTGGGGGTGATTCCTTCGGACCGCGCCCGCGCCCGCGACGGACGGCTCGCACACCTCGTGGTTCCTTGCCCCACCTGGCCTGCGGGCCTCACCGACCCGGTCCTTCTTTGTCACTCTCACCTTCAGAGTGCTAACGCCAATGATTAGCACTCGGCCCATGCGAGTGCAAGCGGCTCTCGGGGATCGGGCGGGGCGCTCGGCGGGGCGCGAACAGGACCCGGGCAGCCTCCCGGCAAGCTCCGGGCAGGCCACGCACAGGCCTGGCCACGGCGAGGGGCCCACACCCGGGCACGGCGAAGGGCCCGCACCCCGGGAGGTGCGGGCCCTTCGAAGAAGAACGTCGCTGCTTTAAGTCGACGCGTGCTTCAGCCGGTCGCGAGCCGGACCATGTCCGCCTGCGGCCCCTTCTGACCCTGCGAGATCTCGAAATCGACTCGCTGGCCCTCTTCCAGGGTGCGGTACCCGTCCATCTGGATCGCGCTGTAGTGGACGAAAACATCCGCACCACCGTCGACCGCGATGAAGCCGTACCCCTTCTCCGCGTTGAACCACTTGACGGTGCCCTGAGCCATGCCTAACTCCCCTATTACTGGCCCTTGCACAGATCCACACTTCGCGGATCCGGGTCAGACCTCACCCCCCATCGGTCGGGGGCGTGCGCCGGAACGCGTCGACCGCGGCTGAATGTATCTGCCCAACTGCCGTCTGCAACAGGTCAATCGGACGAGAAATCCAGGCACGACCGGTCGGGAATGTGGGGACAATTCCCCTGACTTCAGGTCAAGTCGGACCCGATAAAAGGAACAAAAGCCGCAAAAAACCCGCACACTTTGGCTACTTCTTGTCGGGCGCGCGGCAGAAATCAAGGGCCACCGACCCGTGAATCGGCGGCATGTTCCCCAACTGTACCTCGCTCAACCACACAGAATTGCCCCCTCCGCTTCTCTCACGGAGGGGGCAATTCGATGAACTCTTGGTGACCGGTGTTACCAACGGTAATGATCGGTCATTCGGTCAGCCTGTCAGAAGGTCAGCCACCGGCCACGGCAGGAATGATGGAGACACCCGCACCGTCCGGCGTCGCCGTCTCCAGTCCCTGCTCGAAACGGACGTCGTCGTCATTGACGTACACATTGACGAACCGACGCAGCTTGCCCTGGTCGTCGAGAACCCGGGCGGCGATCCCGGTGTGGTTCTTCTCCAGATCGGCGATGACCTCGCCGAGGGTGGCACCTTCGGCGGCGACCTCGGCCTGCCCACCGGTGTAGGTGCGCAGGATGGTGGGGATGCGGACGTTGACGCTCATGCGGTGTGACCTCCGGTCGGGTATGCAGGTTCGGTGGGGCAGCGTCCCTAGGGGCGCGGGGAACTGCGCGACCAGCCCCCACCGGCCCGCAGCGAGCAACGGTCTTAGACGAGCCCAGCCTCGCGGAACGAGTCCAGGCTGGGACGAATGGTCGCAGTAAGCCCCGTCCCGGCCACCGCATCCAGCGTCTTGAGACCATCACCGGTGTTGAGAACAACCGTCGTCTTCGTCGGGTCGAGCACACCGCTCTCGATCAGCTTGCGCGTCACACCCACGGTCACCCCACCCGCGGTCTCCGCGAAGATGCCCTCGGTCCTGGCAAGGACCTTGATCGCGTCGACGACCTGCTCATCCGTCACGTCCTCCACCGCACCGCCGGTACGGCGAGCGATGTCCAGGACGTAGGGGCCGTCCGCCGGGTTGCCGATCGCCAGCGACTTGGCGATGGTGTTCGGCTTCTGCGGGCGGACCACGTCGTGCCCCGCCTTGTACGCGGTCGACACCGGCGAGCAGCCCTCGGCCTGCGCACCGAAGATCTTGTACGGCTTGTCCTCGACGAGCCCGAGCTTGATCAGCTCCTGCAGACCCTTGTCGATCTTCGTGAGCTGCGAGCCGGAGGCGATCGGGACGACGAGCTGGTCGGGCAGCTGCCAGCCGAGCTGCTCGCAGATCTCGTACGCCAGGGTCTTGGAGCCCTCGGCGTAGTACGGCCGCAGGTTGACGTTGACGAAGCCCCAGCCCTCGCCGGCCGGGTCGCCGATCAGCTCGGAGCAGAAACGGTTCACGTCGTCGTAGTTGCCCTCGATGCCGACGAGCTCACCGCCGTAGACCGCGGCCATGACGACCTTGCCCTGCTCCAGGTCGTGCGGGATGAACACGCAGGACCGGAAGCCGGCGCGGGCCGCCGCGGCACCCACCGCACCGGCCAGGTTGCCGGTCGAGGAGCAGGAGAGGGTGGTGAAACCGAAGGCGCGGGCGGCCTCCAGGGCCTGGGCGACGACACGGTCCTTGAAGGAGTGCGTCGGGTTGCCGGAGTCGTCCTTGATGAAGAGCTTGCCGGCGTCGACGCCCAGCTCACGCGCGAGGTTGTCGGCCTTGACGAGCTTGGTCCAGCCGGGGTTGATGTTCGGCTTGGTGGCCACGTCGGCCGGGACGGGCAGGAGCGGCGCGTAGCGCCAGATGTTCGCGGGGCCCGCCTCGATCTGCTTGCGGAGCTCCTCGGTGTCGTAGGCCGAGAAGTCGTACGCGATCTCCAGCGGGCCGAAACACTCCTCGCACGCGAAGACCGGTCCGAGGGGTACCCGGTGACCGCACTCGCGGCAGGACAGCGCCGCGGCGGGACCGAGGTCTACGGTGGATTCGGTGGTGCTTGCAACAGTCTGCACAGCCATGTGAGGCGAGGCCCTTTCTCCTCATCTTCCTCACGACGCATCTCGCCGTGAGACGGATTTGGCACCTTCCCTAGCCGGGAGCCTCGCGGTGACGATCGTCAGATCGACAGATCGACAGTGATCGCTACGAGAACCGACTGGAGGGTTGCCGGGGCTTCATCGGGCCGTTTCCCTCTGCCCCTCTGGATGAGCTGTATTCGGTTGTTAACGGCGGTTGACCCCGGACATGCGATGGTCATCCGCGTTGTTCAAGACTGTAACCGACGGCCAGGACAGTTGAGAGAGTCCGTCCGAACCGCGAGACAAACCGTGAGGAGCCGCCAACCGTGCTGGAAGAAGTCGAGCGCTGGCTGAGCACCCGCTCCTGGTCCGTGACCGATCGCCCGCTCCACCAGATCCTGGCCGCCAAGCAGCGCACGGGCCAGTCGGTCTCCGTCGTGCTGCCGGCACTCAACGAGGAGGAGACGGTCGGCGACATCGTCGCGATCATCCGTCACGACCTCATGCAGCAGGTTCCCCTGGTGGACGAGATCGTCGTCGTCGACTCGGGATCCACCGACCGCACCTCCGAGGTGGCCGCCGCCGCGGGCGCCCGGGTCGTCCACCGCGACGACATCCTGCCCCGCATCCCGACCGTGCCCGGCAAGGGCGAGGTGCTGTGGCGCTCACTGCTCGTCACGAGCGGCGACATCGTCTGCTTCATCGACGCCGACCTGAAGGAGTTCTCCTCCGACTTCGTCTCCGGCATCGTGGGCCCGCTGCTCACCGACCCCGGGGTCGATCTGGTCAAGGCCATGTACGACCGTCCCCTCGCCGGGGCGGCCGGGCAGGGCGGCCGGGTGACCGAGCTGATGGCACGCCCGCTGCTGAACATGCACTGGCCGCAGCTGGCCGGTTTCGTGCAGCCGCTGGGCGGCGAGTACGCGGCCCGCCGCTCGCTGCTGGAACAGCTCCCGTTCCCGGTCGGATACGGCGTCGAGCTCGGCATGCTGGTCGACGCGCTGCACCTGGTGGGGCTCGACGCCTTGGCCCAGGTGGACGTGGGCGTCCGCAAGCACCGCCACCAGGACGGTCAGGCCCTCGGCCGGATGTCCGCCGCGATCTACCGCACGGCCCAGCTGCGGCTGGCCCGCGGGCACCTCATCCGCCCCTCGCTCACCCAGTTCGAGCGGGGTGAGGACGGTTTCGAGCCGCGCACGTTCTCCGTGGACACGGAGGAGCGGCCGCCGATGGCGGAGATCGCGGAGTACGCCTCCCGCAAGGTGGCTTGAAGGCGGCCCGAGGCTCGTACGAAACGTCGTATACGGCCCCTGCCAGTGAGGTGAACCGCACGTTTGAGCGGTTCCGGGCCGGGCTAGGTTGAGGCGTATGGCTTCCACGCAGGATGCGCAGGGTGCTGCCAAGGTGCTGGTCGCGTCGAACCGCGGCCCGGTCTCGTACGAGGTGCGCGAAGACGGCTCGCTGCACTCCAGGAGGGGCGGCGGCGGAGTCGTCTCCGGGCTGTCGGCGATCGGGCCGGACGCCGGTGCCCTGTGGGTGTGCTCGGCGCTGTCCGACGGTGACCGCGAGGCGGTGCGGCGCGGGGTCGGCGAGGAGGGCGTGCGCATGCTGCCCATCCCGGCCGATGTGCACGCGGACGCGTACAACGGCATCGCGAACTCGGTCCTCTGGTTCGTCCACCACATGCTCTACCAGACGCCGCTGGAGCCGGTCTTCGACGCCGAGTTCCGGCGGCAGTGGGGGGCGTACGAGACGTACAACCGGGCCTTCGCCGAGGCGCTGGCGGGGCAGGCCGCGCCGGGCGCCGCGGTCCTCGTCCAGGACTACCACCTGTGCCTGGTGCCGGGGATGCTGCGCGAGCTGCGCCCAGATCTCCGTATCGGCCACTTCTCGCACACGCCGTGGGCGCCGAGCCCGTACTTCCGGATGCTGCCGGACGACATCCGCGCGCAGTTGGTGTGGGGCATGTTGGGCGCGGACCGGCTCGGCTTCCTGACCTGGCGTTGGGCGTTCGAGTTCATGGCCTGCGCGAACGAGATCGACGCCGAGCGGATCTCCGTGTACTCGCCGGTCCCGAGCGAGCCGAAGCACATCAGGCACACGCCCACGGGCGGGCCGCCCCTGAGCACCACCTGGATCGGCGTCCACGGCCTTGGCGCCGACGCCGAGTTCCTGCGGGCGCGCTCGCACCAGGCCGACGTCGAGGAACGGATGGCGGCGCTGCGGGGCGAGATCGGTGCGGGGCCGGACGGGAGGGCCCGCAGGACGATCGTGCGGGTCGACCGGACCGAGCTGTCCAAGAACATCGTGCGGGGCCTGCTGGCGTACCGGCAGCTGCTCGACGACCACCCCGAGTGGCGTGAGCGGGTGGTGCATGTGGCGTTCGCGTATCCCTCGCGGCAGGACCTGGCGGTCTACCGGGAGTACACGGCGGAGGTCCAGCGCCTGGCGCAGGAGATCAACTCCCAGTACGGAACGCCCGGTTGGACCCCGGTGGTCCTCCACGTCAAGGACGACTTCGCCCGCTCACTGGCGGCCTACCGCCTGGCGGACGTGGCCCTCGTCAACCCCATCCGGGACGGCATGAACCTCGTGGCCAAGGAGGTGCCGGTCGTCTCCGACGAGGGGTGCGCGCTGGTGCTGTCGCGGGAGGCGGGGGCGTTCGAGGAGCTGGGCGAGGACGCGATCGCCGTGAACCCGTACGACGTGATGGAGACGGCGCGGGCGCTGCACGAGGCCTTGTCCATGGGGCCGGAGGAGCGGGCGGAACGGTCGAAGAGGCTGGCTGCGGCCGCGACCGCGCTCCCACCGGCCCAGTGGTTCCTGGACCAGCTGCATGCGCTGGACGGGGAGAACGAGGAGGGCCAGGAGGGCCAGGAGGCTGGTCAGCCCGTCTGATCGGCGATCGCCCGCAACAGCCGTACGACCCCCGCCGGGCCGTCCACCACCACGTCCGCCTTCTTCGACAGCTCGGTGACCTCCTCGCTGCCGCTGCAGACGAGCAGGCCGGGGGTGCCGTCGGAGCGGAGGGTGTCGACGGCGGCGTAGGCGGGGAGGTCGCCGAGGTCGTCGCCGGCGTAGAGGACGGACTCGGCGCCGAGTCCGCGGACGTACTCGCTCAGCGCGACGCCCTTGTCCATGCCGGGTGGGCGCAGTTCGAGGACCATGCGGCCCGGTTCGACGATGAGGCCGTGGCGGGTGGCGAGGTCGGTGAGGGGCTCGCGGAGGGCGTCGAAGGTGCCCTGGGGGTCGGCCGCGCGGCGTGTGTGCACGGCGATGGCATGCCCCTTGTCCTCGATCCACGCGCCCTGTGTGCGGTCGAGGAGGCCCGGCAGTTCGGCTCGGACGGCTGCGACGCCGGGGTGGGGGTCGGGGGCGGTGACCTCGCCGCTGACGGCGTCCCAGCGTTCGGCGCCGTAGTGCCCGAGCACGACGAGGTGCTCCAGCCCAGGGGCCCCGGCGAATCCGCCGTACCGCACGGCGACGTCGGCCGGGCGGCCGGTGATCACCGCCACGGAGGCCACGTTCGGGGCTAGCGCGGCCAGCGCCGGCAGGGCGTCGGGGTGGGCCCGGGCCTGGTCGGGGTTCGGCACGATCGGCGCGAGCGTTCCGTCGAAGTCGAGAGCGATCAGTGCCCGGGCGGGCCGGGCGAGGATGGCGGCGAGGCCGTCGCGGCCGGGTCGGGTCGTGGGGGTCGGCAGGGGGTCCGTGGAGTTGGTCGAGCCGGAGTCGGTCAGATCCTTGTGACTGCCCATGGCACGACCTTATCCAGGGAGGGGCACGCACCGGTCCAGTTCCTCGCCCCCGCCGCCCCTACCCTTCCCGTCCTTGAAGGGGCTCCGCCCCTTCGACCCCGCCAGGGGCTCCGCCCCCTGGACCCCCGCTCCTCAAACGCCGGAGGGGCTGAGTTTTTCAGCCCGTCCGGCGTTTGAGGACGAGGCCCGTTCAGGGCCGAAGCGGGGGTCTGGGGGCGGCAGCCCCCAGGGACGGGAAGGGTAGGGGCGGCGGGGGCGAAAACCCTCTGCGGCACCCCCCGTCACCGCTCCCCCCGCCGAGCCTCCCGCACCCGTCGCAACCGGTTCACCGTCACCGGATCGTGGGCCAGGGCCCGGGCGTCGTCCAGCAGGGCGTTCAGGAGTTGGTAGTAGCGGACGGGGGCCAGGCCCAGTTCCTCGCGTATCGCCCGCTCCTTCGCGCCGGGCCCCGCAAAGCCCCGGCGTTCAAGAGCAAGAATGGCCTGCTCGCGCTCCGCGAGAGCGGCGGGCTCGGGCTGGTCCTGGTTCATGTCTCGCACCGTAACGCCCGCCACTGACACACAGCCAAGCGGCCTACTCGGCACTCTCCGCCCGCGTAGCAGTCGACTGCAGCTGCCCGAGGATCGCCGCCGGGCTGCCGCCGGACGAGACCGTCTTGCCGATGCGCTTCTTGATGTCCGCACTGACCGCGGCCCAGGACGTCCGGCCGACCGGGTAGAGCTCGGACAGCGGGAGTTCCTCGAGGAAGGGCTTGAGGTCGGCGTCCCCGTCGGCCTCGGTCATCACCGTGGACGCGGAGTTCGTGACGGGCAACAGGTCGTACTCGCGGGAGAAGTCCAGGACGTTCTGCTTGTCGTAGACGAAGTCGAGGAACTCGCCCACCTGCTCGGCATGGCCGTTCTGCTTGAAGGCCATCATCCAGTCGGCCACGCCCATGGACATCTTGGTGGGACCGTCCACGCCGGGCATGGGCACCATGCCGAACTTCACGCCCTTCTTCGCGGCCATCTGCATCAGCGAGGGGTGACCGTTGAGCATGCCGACGTCACCGGCCGCGAACGCCGAGAACGCGTCGGCCCGGTTGAGCTCGCCGGGCGCGACCGGGCCGGTGAGCCCCCTGCCGACCAGGTTGTTCTTGAGCCAGTCGAAAGTGGCGACGTTCTCCGCGGAGTCGATGCTGTACGTGCCGAGGCCGTAGTCGGTGTAGCCGCCCCCGCCGCTGAGCAGCCACTGCATGGTCTCGGCCTGCGCCTCCTCGGGCCCGAGCGGCAGCGCGTACGGGTACTTCACGCCGTCCGCCTTGAGCGCCGCGGCGTCGGCGGCCAGCTCCTTCCAGGTCGTCGGCGCGGTGAGGCCGGCCTCCTGGAAGAGGGTCTTGTTGTAGAAGAGCAGGCGCGTGGAGGAGGCGAACGGAATGCCGTACTGCACCCCGTTGACCTGCCCGGCGTCCGCGAGCTGCGGGACGAAGTCGGCCTGGGTGGGGATGGAGAGCAGGTCGTCGGCCTCGTAGAGGAGGTCCTTCGCGGCGTAGTCGGCGTACGCGCCGATCTGCGCCATGTCCGGCGCCTTCCCGGCGTCGACCATCTCCTTGACCTTGGCGTCGACGTCGTTCCAGGAGTACACCGTGACGTCGATCGTCACGCCGGGGTGCTCGGCCTCATACGCCTTGACGAGCTTGTCCCAGTACTTCTGGGAACCGTTCGCCGCACTGTCCCCGTAGTCCGCGGCGACCAGCCTCAGCGTCACCTCGTCCGAACCACCGGTCAGCCCGCAGCCGCCCAGAACCGCCGTCAGGCCCAGCGCGGACACCGCCGCGATCACTCCCGTACGTCCCGTACGCCTACGCCGCTGCACGCAAACCCGCCCCACACCCATGTTCGAAACTTTCGAAACGTCATACATATTGCCCCCATAAGGTCTACACCACGTAAGTGGACTAGACCTCTCGCGGGTGCGCAAGACACACTGTTCCCCGTGAGACATGTCATCGCCCTCGACGTGGGCGGCACCGGGATGAAGGCCGCCCTGGCGGCAGCGAGCGGCGCTGTGACGCCCCTGCTCCACCAGGCCCGCCGCCCGACCGGGCGCGAGCGCGGGCCGGACGCGGTCGTCGAGGGCATCCTCGACTTCGCCGCCGAGCTGCGCGCGCACGGCGAGCAGCACTTCGGCGAGCCCGCGGCCGCCGTCGGCGTCGCCGTCCCCGGCATCGTCGACGAGGAGCGCGGCATCGCCGCCTACTCGGCCAACCTGGGCTGGCGGGACGTACCCCTGCGGCAGCTGCTCACCGAACGGCTCGGCGGCATCCCGGTCGCCCTCGGCCACGACGTGCGCACCGGCGGTCTCGCCGAGGGCCGGATCGGCGCGGGCAAGGGCGCCGACCGTTTCCTCTTCGTACCGCTCGGCACCGGGATCGCCGGCGCCATCGGCATCGACGGCCGGGTCGAGGCGGGTGCGCACGGCTTCGCGGGCGAGATCGGCCACATCGTCGTACGGCCCGGCGGGCCCGCCTGTCCGTGCGGGCAGCGCGGCTGTCTGGAGCGGTTCGCCTCCGCGGCGGCGGTGAGCGAGGCGTGGGCCGCCGCCTGCGGGGACCCCGAGGCGGACGCGGCGGACTGCGCCAAGGCCGTCGCGTCCGGCGACCCGAACGCCGTACGGGTGTGGCAGGAGGCCGTGGACGCCCTCGCCGACGGCCTGGTCACCGCCCTCACCCTGCTGGACCCCCGCACCCTGATCATCGGTGGCGGCCTGGCCGAGGCGGGGGAAACCTTGTTCACACCGCTACGGGACGCCGTCCGGCGGCGGGTCACGTTCCAGAAGCTGCCGGAGATCGTCCCGGCGGCCCTCGGAGACACGTCCGGTTGCCTCGGCGCCGGCCTACTGGCCTGGGATCTCCTCGACCACATCAACCGTACGGAGGTAACTCCCTGATGGCAGCCGACCTGGGGGCGCGGGGAACTGCGCGAGCAACCACACACAACCCGCACCCCGCAACCGCCAAGGCGCCCCTCGTCCTGTCCGGCGCCAACGTGGTCATGCCGACGGGAACCCTCAAAGACGCCCAAGTGATCGTCGACGGCACCCGAATCGCCGACACAGCTTCAGAAAACGCTCACCGCATCGACCTCACCGGCCACTGGCTGGTACCCGGCTTCGTGGACATCCACAACCACGGCGGCGGTGGAGCCTCGTTCACCTCAGGCACGCCGGACGACGTGGTCAAGGGCATCCACACCCACCGCCTGCACGGCACGACCACCCTCGTCGCCTCCACGGTCACCGGCGACATGGACTTCCTGACCCAGCGGGCCGGCCTCCTCTCCGAACTGGCCGAGCAGGGCGACATCGCCGGCATCCACTTCGAGGGCCCGTTCATCTCCCCGTGCCGCAAGGGCGCCCACTCCGAGGAACTGCTGCGCGACCCGGACCCGGCGGAGGTCCGCAAGCTGATCGACGCCGCGCGGGGCAGGGCCACGATGGTCACCCTCGCCACCGAACTCCCCGGCGGCCTCGACTCCGTACGCCTCCTCGCCGAGCACGGCGTCATCGCGGCGATCGGGCACACGGACGCGTCGTACGAGCAGACGGTGGAGGCGATCGAGGCGGGCGCGACGGTCGCCACGCACCTGTTCAACGCGATGCCGCCGCTCGGCCACCGTGAGCCGGGCCCGATCGCGGCCCTGCTGGAGGACGAGCGGGTGACCGTCGAGCTGATCAACGACGGCACCCACCTGCACCCGGCCGCCCTGGGGCTGGCGTTCCGTCACGCGGGCGCGGACCGGGTCGCGTTCATCACGGACGCGATGGACGCGGCCGGCTTCGGCGACGGCCGCTACATGCTCGGCCCGCTGGAAGTGGAAGTCGCCGACGGTGTGGCCCGCCTCGTCGAGGGCGGCTCGATCGCGGGGTCCACCCTGACCCTCGACCGCGCCTTCAAGCGGGCGGTGACGATCGACCGACTGCCCGTCGAGGACGCGGTGGCGGCCCTGTCCGCCAACCCCGCCAGGCTGCTCGGCCGGTACGACCGCATCGGCTCACTGGAGCCCGGCAAGGACGCCGACCTGGTCCTGCTGGACTCCGACTTCGACCTCAAGGGCGTGATGCGCCGGGGCGAATGGGTGGTTGAACCCCAACTGGGGTGATGTGTCCCGCTGTTGAGGGCGGCGGTTGTCCTGGGAGACTGGGACGGCCGCCGCCCGTTTGGCATGATCAGGCCTCCGGGCGAAGCGTCCGGCAGACAGACGGCAAACACATCGCGAACTTCTTCGGGGGAGGTCGGCCCAGGTGATCCTCACGGTCACGCTGAACACCGCTCTCGACATCACCTATCGCGTACGGGCACTGCGGCCCCACGCGTCCCACCGGGTCTCCGAGGTGACAGAGCGCCCCGGCGGCAAGGGCCTGAACGTGGCCCGCGTCCTGGCGGCCCTGGGGCACGAGGTGACGGTCACCGGCTTCGCGGGCGGCGCGACGGGCCGCGTCGTACAGGAGCAGCTCACGGCCACGCCGGGCGTGGTGGACGCGCTGGTCCCGGTGACGGGCGCGACCCGACGCACGATCGCCGTGGTCGACGAGCGAACCGGCGACACGACCCAGCTCAACGAACCGGGCCCGACGATCACCTCCGCCGAGTGGTCCGCCTTCCAGGAGGCGTACGAGGATCTTCTCCCGTCGGCTTCCGCGGTGGCCCTGTGCGGCAGCCTGCCGCCGGGCGTGCCGGTGGGGGCGTACGCCGGTCTGGTACGGGCCGCACGCGCGGCGGAGGTTCCGGTGCTGCTGGACACCAGCGGCGAGGCACTGCGCCGGGGCGTCGCCGCCCGCCCGGACATCATCAAGCCCAACGCCGACGAGCTGGCCGAACTGACCGGCTCCCACGAGCCGTTGCGCGCCACCCAGGACGCCCGTCGACGCGGGGCGCGCGCGGTGATCGCCTCCCTGGGCACGGAGGGCCTGCTGGCGGCGACCCCCGAGGGCCGCTGGCGAGCCACCCCACCCGCGCGCCTCCACGGCAACCCGACCGGCGCGGGCGACGCGGTGGTCGCGGGCCTGCTGTCGGGCCTGGTCGAGCACCTGCCGTGGCCGGACCGGCTGGCCCGCGCGGCGGCGCTGAGCGCGGCGACCGTGCTGGCACCGGTGGCGGGGGAGTTCGAGCGGAGGGCTTACGAGGAGTTGCTGGGGCGGGTGGCGGTGACCGGGGAGGTCACCGCGGCCTGATCTACGACTCGTACCAGCCCTTGACCAGCCACATCTGGTCGAGGAGCGCGTCACACTGGTTGCCCTGCTCGCACGAGACCTTGATCGTGTTCGTGCCCTTGTTGAGCTGGATCCAGTTGTAGGTCTTCGTCCAGCCCTTCGCGTAGTCGCCCTCGGGGCCGCCCGACCAGTTCTTCAGGTCGACCGGGGAGTCGGAGGGCGTGCCGTTGACCGTGAGGGTGGCGTTCTGGTCCTTGCCGGGGACGCTGTAGCCGACGAACACGGTGTACTTGCCGGACTTCGGGATGCCGTTGACGGTCCAGGTGACCGAGGAGCCGACCTGGTTGAACCCCTGGACGTAGACGCCGCCGTCCGCCTTGGCGCCCTTGATGTCGGACGCGGTGGCGGCGGTGCCGCCGAGGGCCAGGGCCTTGACGTCGATCGTCGGGAGGTCCTCTTCGGCCGCCTGGCTGTTGCTGTTCGACGGGCTCGGCGCGGTGCTCTGCTGGGACTGCGACGGCGTGGACTGCGCCTCGTTGCCCTTGTCGCCCTTGTCGTCGTCGCCGCCCAGCATCGCCACGCCGATGCCTATGACGACCGCAACGACCACCGCGATCGCGCCGATCAGCAGGCCCTTGGTGTTGGGGCCCCCGCCGCGGCCGCCCCCGGAGCCGCTGCCGCCGCTGTACGCCGGCTGCTGCTGGGCCGTCGGTGCCCCGCCGGGGAACGTCTCCGGTGCGGAGTAGTGGGCGTTCGGCTGGCCGTACGTGCCCTGCTGCTGCGGTACCTGGCCGTAGGCCGCCGTCGACTGCTGCTGGCCGTACTGGCGCTGGCCGACCGCTCGCACCCGGTTGACCGAGCCCGGGTAGCCGTAGCCCCCGCCCCCGGACGGCGGCTGGGCGCCGTTGGCCTGCCCGTCGGCGTAGAGGTAGCCGAACGGGTCGTCGTCCTCGGGCGTAGTGGCGCCGTTGTTGCCGGACGTCATCCCTAGGTACTCCTCACCAGGTGCGGGCGGATGCGATTGGGGTCAGAATGGCGAGCCTACCCGCTCCTGCTGACCCAAACGGGTGACTCGGATCGCATCAGCTCGCTGACCTGGGAGTTACCCAGCGCGTCTGTGCTGTTTGGGACGAGATCGTTTCTCTACGTACATCCGCTCGTCGGCGGACTTCAACACTTCGTCCGCAGTCATCCCGCAGTGCGCCCACCCGATGCCGAAGCTGGCGCCCACCCGTACGGCACGGCCTTCCGCCCGGATGGGCTGGATGATCTCGTTGCGCAGACGTACGGCGAGGTCCTGGGCGTCGGCCCGGCCGAGCCCGTCGGCGAGGATCACGAACTCGTCGCCGCCGAGCCGGGCGACGGTGTCGCCGTCGCGGACCCCGCGCGTCAGCCGCCTGGCGACCTCGATGAGAACCGCGTCACCCGCGTTGTGCCCGAACCGGTCGTTGATCGACTTGAAGCCGTCGAGGTCGCAGAAGAGGACCGCGAGCCCCTTGGCGCCGTCGTCGCGCCCGCCCTCGACCGGGGCGACGGTGTGCACGTGATGGTCGTATGCGTCGTACGCCGCCGCGCCGGGGAAGTCGAAGCCGTGCCCGTTGGCGTCGTAGACGGCGGGGTGGCCGTAGGCCGCGTCCGTGGACTCCAGGGCGCCCGCGTGGGCGGGGCGCTTGCACAGGCGCGCGGAGAGGCGGGAGCGCAGCTCGGCGGAGTTCGGCAGGCCGGTGAGGGAGTCGTGGGAGGCGCGGTGGGCGAGCTGGAGCTCGCGGCGCTTGCGCTCCTCGATGTCCTCGACGTGGGTGAGCAGGAAGCGGGGGCCGTCGGCGGCGTCGGCGACGACGCTGTTGCGCAGGGACACCCAGACGTACGACCCGTCACGGCGCCCGAGCCTGAGCTCCGCCCGGCCGCCCTCCGCCGACGTACGCAGCAGCGTGCCGATGTCCTCGGGGTGGACGAGGTCGGAGAAGGAGTAGCGGCGCATCGCGGAGGCGGGGCGGCCCAGCAGACGGCAGAGCGCGTCATTGGTCCGGAGGATCCGGCCGTGCTGGTCACCGCCCATCTCGGCGATGGCCATGCCGGAGGGGGCGTACTCGAAGGCCTGCCTGAAGCTTTCCTCACTCGCGCGCAGGGCCTGCTGCTCGCGTTCCAGCCGGACCAGTGCCCGCTGCATATTCGCGCGTAGACGTGCGTTGCTGATGGCGATGGCGGCCTGGAACGCGTACATCTGGAGCGCCTCGCGCCCCCAGGCGCCCGGCAGCCGGCCGTTGCGCGGCCGGTCCACGGACAGGACGCCGATCAGCTCACCGCATGCGCTGCCCTGCACGCCGGGTGTGTACATCGGCGCGAACAGCCGGTCCGAGGGGTGCCACTCGTCCTCGAAGCGGGGCGCGGGGCCGTCGGTGTACCACTGCGGTACGTCGTCGTCGTCGAGTATCCAGCCCTCGGTGTGCGGGATGAAGACCAGGTCGCCCCAGCGCTCGCCCATGGCCAGCCGGCGCTCCCAGGAGTCACGGGAGCCGACGCGGCCGGTGATGAGGGCCTCGGCGGCGGGGTTGCCGGAGAAGGCGGCGACGACGAGATCGCCGTCGGGGCGTACGAGGTTGACGCACGCGAGCTCGTAGCCGAGGCCGGCTACAACGCCGTCGGCAACGGTCTGCAGCGTGTCCGCCAGGCTGCGGGCCGTATTCATGTCAGCCATGACCTGGTGCACTTGTCGCAGGGTCGCAAGACGGACATACGGCTCCGACTCGGTCTCCATGCTCGCCCTCCCCCCGAGACCTCGCAGCGAATCAAGGGTCCTACTTCGGCGTAACGTCCCTTGCTAGTCCCCGCCACTGAATCACAGCGCGCTGCCCACTCGGTACACAGGGTCAACAATTAATGGCCCTTGTGACTCAAGTCACAGGTAAACGTGAACAATTGAGCGGTGTTTCTGCGTTTTTCCTGTGCGTTTACTGAACGCAAACTTTGTGTGCGTGTGGAGATGCCACGAACCGGTTCTGAACAGGCGCGTCCGGAGTCCGTCCGGAGTCCTAGGTCCGTTCTCGGGCGAAGGGCCGATGTGGCGTGTGCGGGACTGACATTAGCGTTTTCGGCGTGCCGAACACTTCTCCCCCCGCGCCGCCCGTGACCGCCCTCCTCCCCACCGCCCGGAGTGCTTGCGGGCATGCTGTGGGAGTGAGCAACGACGAGTTCCGTGCCGCCATGTCGCGGCTGGCCGCGGGTGTGGTCCTGGTGACCGCGCTGGAGCCGCCGCTGGACCCGGACGACCCGCACGCGCCGGCCGGTGAGGACGTCGGCATGACGGCGACGGCGTTCATGTCGGTGTCCCTGGACCCGCCGTTGGTGCTGGTCAGCCTGCGTGAGGGCTCCCGCATGGACGACCTGCTCGCCGAGCAGCCCCTGTGGGCGGTCTCGGTCCTCGCCGAGAGCCAGCGCCACATCGCCGGCCGCTTCGCCATGAAGGGCCGCGTCAGCGACCGACTGCTGTTCGCCGACATCCCCTACATCCGCGGCAAGGAGAGCG
Organism: Streptomyces cyaneus; assembly: GCF_004028635.1. GTDB lineage: Bacteria > Actinomycetota > Actinomycetes > Streptomycetales > Streptomycetaceae > Streptomyces > Streptomyces cyaneus. The sequence continues at coordinate 573,566 of NZ_RQJW01000005.1, forward strand.
GCGCCCCTCTGGTGGGTGGCGCGCTGGCCACCCTGGAGTGCCGCACCGAGCAACGGGTTACGGCGGGCGACCACACTCTGGTGATCGGCCGTGTCCTGTCGGCCTCGCTGCCGAGTTCGGACGGCGGGCCACTGACGTATTTCCGGGGACGGTACCGGCAGTTGGGGTGAACTCCGCAGCCGGGGGCGGGAACAATTCCATGGCCCACAACTGATCATCCGCCTTACCGTGCCGGGATGACGTCGACCACTTCAGCGCCCCGGCTCGAAAAGATCACACCCGGAAACTTCGAGGCCGCCACCGGTATTAGAGTCCGCCCCGACCAGGAACACGCGGTCTCCCCCGTCATGCAGTCCCTCGCCGAGGCATACGTCCACCCCGCCGGCGTCGCCTGGCCGCGCCTGATCGTCGACGACGACCGCCCGGTCGGGTTCCTGATGGCCTTCTTCGACATCGACTGGCATGGCGACGGCACCGTCTTCCGTTCCGGACTGTGGCGGCTGAACATCGCGGCCGGGGAACAGGGCCACGGCTACGGGCGGTTCGCGGTGGAATCCGTGGCCGCGGAGATCCGCCGCCGGGGCGGCAAGCAGATGTACGTCACCTGGCATCCCGGCCCCGACGGCCCGGAGGGGTTCTACCTAGGGCTGGGTTTCCGCACCCATGGGGAGACGTCAGGGGGCCAGACGGTGGGCGTGCTGGAGCTCGGCTAGATCAGAGCCACCTCGAGCCGGGACACCCGCTCGGCGTCCGTCACGATGTCGATCACGGCGATCCGATCCCGTACGAACGCAAACTTCAAGACCCGTTCCACCCGCCCCTCGGCGAGCACCACGTACCCGACGACGCCGTCGACCAGCGCGGGCCGCCCAGCACCGGCAAGGGGCCCGATGGTCGCCGCGCCCCGCGCCACCGCCGCCGCGCCCGTGGCCACCCCGACCTCGGTGCGGGCGACGACGTCCGGGTCCAGGACGTCGAGCAGCCCGTCGAAGTCACCGTCCCGCGCGGCGGCGAGGAAGGCGTCCACGACCTGCCACTGCCGGGCGCGGTCGGCCTCGGGCGCGTCCGCCCCCTGCACCCGACGCCGGGCACGGCTGGCGAGCTGCCGGGCGGCGGCCGGCGTACGGTCCACCACGGCCGCGATCTCCTCGTACGACACCCCGAACAGGTCGTGCAGCACGAACGCCAGCCGCTCGGCGGGCGTCAGGGCGTCCAGTACGACGAGCAGGGCCACGCCCACCGAGTCGGCGAGAAGCGCGTCCTGCTCGGGGTCGCTCGCTCCGGCGGGGGCGAAGGCGGCGGGAGCGGCCGGAGCGGCGGCCGTGGGTGCCGTGGTGTCCAGGGGCTGCTCCGCGCGGGACTTGCGGGAGCGGAGCATGTCCAGGCAGACCCGGCCGACGACGGTCGTCAGCCAGCCGCCGAGGTTGTCGACACGGGTGATGTCGGAGCGGCTCACCCGCAACCACGCCTCCTGCACCGCGTCATCGGCCTCGACGGCCGACCCCAGCATGCGATGGGCGACGGCCCGCAGGTGGGCACGGTGCGCCTCGAAGCGCTGGGCCAGGAAGTCGCTGTCACTCATTCGTCCGTCACGCCTCTCGTCGCGGTCCGCCATCAGTGGCATGACGGACCGCGCGACGGGGATGTGACAGGCGCGGTGTGGGTACGTGGCGGTGCGGTGCGGGCGCGGGACGGTCCGGTGTGGGTGCGTGGCGGCGCGGTGCGGGCGCGGGACGGTCCGGTGTGAGTGCGTGGCGGCGCGGTGCGGGTGCCTGACGCCGCGAGTGCGGGTGCGGGACGGTCCGGTGCGGGCGCGGGGCGGCGCGAGTGCGGATGCGCGACCGTCCGGTGCGGGCGCGGGGCGGCGCGAGTGCGGATGCGCGACCGTCCGGTGCGAGTGCCCGACGGCGCGAGTGCGGATGCGCGACCGTCCGGCGCGGGCGCCCGGCGGCGCGAGTGCGGATGTGGGACGGCGCGGTGCGGGTCTGTTCGGAGGTGTGGCTGCGGGGCGGGGTGCCGATCACGGCGTGGAAGCACGGCCACGGTGCAGGGTGCCGATCACGGCGTGAAGCGCTGCCCCGGCGCAGGGTGCGTGCCGGCCGGGGCCGGAGTTCTTACCCCCAGTCCCGCCCGGACCGTCCCCGCTTGGTGTCCGAGCGCTGCTTCTTCTCCCTCAGCCGCCGCTCGTTGATGCCCCGGGGGATCCGGGTCGGCTTGCGCGGCTTCGGCGGCGGGGCCGTCGCCTCGGCGAGGAGCGCGGCGAGGCGTACGGCGGCGGTCTCGCGGTTGCGCCACTGGGAGCGGTGCTCGGAGGCGCGGACGGTGACGACGCCGTCGACGAGGCGGGACGCCAGCCGCTGCAGCGCCCGCTGCTTCCACACCTCGGGCAGCGCCTCGGTCTTCGCCAGGTCGAACCGCAGCTCGACCTGCGAGTCACTGGTGTTGACGTGCTGGCCGCCCGGGCCGCTCGACCGCGAGAAACGCCACATGAGCTCGGCCTCGGGGAGCGAGACGGAGCCACGGATGACGTAGGGACCAGACATGCCGTCCATGTTCCCTGTCCTGTCCGGTCCACGTCACGCGAATATCCCCTGACAGCCCCTGAGAGCCCCTGAGAGTGCTCTTTGGCAAAGAAAGTAAAGACACCTGGAACTTGAGGTACCCCTCTTCGCGTTCATAGGGGTAGCTGTAGCTTCTAGCCGTACCGCAACGAGGGAAGGGACTCCCAACAATGGCTGTAAGCCTGTCCAAGGGTGGCAACGTCTCGCTCACCAAGGAGGCTCCGGGCCTGACCGCCGTCACCGTGGGCCTCGGCTGGGACGTCCGCACCACCACCGGCACGGACTTCGACCTCGACGCCTCGGCGATCGCGGTCAACCCCACGGGCAAGGTCTACTCGGACGCCCACTTCGTCTTCTTCAACAACAAGCAGACCCCGGACAGCACCATCGTCCACACCGGTGACAACCGCACCGGCGAGGGCGCGGGCGACGACGAGGCGATCAACGTCAACCTCGCCGGCCTCCCGGCCGACGTCGACAAGATCGTCTTCCCGGTCTCGATCTACGACGCGGAGAACCGCTCGCAGAACTTCGGCCAGGTGCGCAACGCCTACATCCGTATCGTCAACCAGGCCGGCGGCGCCGAGATCGCCCGCTACGACCTGTCGGAGGACGCGGCCACCGAGACCGCCATGGTCTTCGGCGAGCTCTACCGCAACGGCGCCGAGTGGAAGTTCCGCGCGGTCGGCCAGGGCTACGCCTCGGGCCTGGTGGGCATCGCGCAGGACTTCGGCGTGAACGTCTGACGGACGCTGCACTGAGCAGGAGCCCCTTGCTGCGGTACGCCGTGGCCGGGGGCTCCCGGCGTTGGAGGGCTTGGCGTTGGAGGGCTTGGCGTTGGAGGGCTTGGCGTTCGGGGACGTCGATCGCGGCTTCGATAAGTTGCCCCACGTGTTCCTCGGCCCCGGAGGCGGTGTGGCCACCGGATCTGGCACGGCTGCTGGACGAGTGGGACGCGGGCAAGGGGGGCCTGAACCGACGTGGACTGGACGACCCTGGCCGGCACCGCGCTGGGCGCCGTCGTCGGCGTCGGTTCGACGCTGCTCGCCGACCGGGCCCGCTGGCGCCGCGATCTGGCCGACCGGACCCGGCAGGAACGCAGGCAGATCTATGTGACTGTCCTGACGAAGTACCGGCTGGCCTACGAGGCCATGCACGCGGCGGCCGTCACCGGTCGCGACCAAGCGGACGGGGCCCGGGAGACGGCCGCGGCGGTACGGGAGGCGTTCCGGGCGTCGGGCTGCGACGAGGCCCGTGAGACCGCTCTGATCTGCGCCCCTCAGGAGATGTCGGACGTACTCGAAAAAGTCTACGAAACCCTGCGGGAGCTCCAGGACGTGTTCGCCGCCGGTGATCCGCCGCTCGACTCCCCGGAGTTGCAGGAGCGGCGCCTGCGGCACGCCGAGGCGATATGGGCGGCGCGTGCGGCGATGCGGCGGGATCTGGAGGGGCCGGCCTGAAGGGCGGCCGGCATTACGGCTGGTCGGGTTTTCCGTCGCCGTACAGCCAGTCCTCCCAGATGGGCGTGAAGTCCTCGTCCGGTGCCTTCTTCTCGACGTATGCCGTGAAGTCGTCGGTGTCCGCGTTCCCGTGCCGGTGTTCGGCCGCCCAGCCCTGGACGATGTCGTAGAAGGTGTCGTCGCCGACAGCCTGGCGGATCTTGTGCAGGACCATCGCGCCGCGCTCGTAGACGGGGGCGTCGGAGATGTGCGCGGCGCTCGTGGGCTTGGCGGGCGGGAAGTCCCAGAGGCCCTCGTGCTCGTCCTCGCCGTGGTCGTACAGGGCGTCGAAGGTCTCCTGCGCGCTGTCGCCGTCGTCGTCCTCCTCCCACAGCCATTCCGCGTACGTCGCGAAGCTTTCGTTGAGCCACATGTCCCGCCAGCTCTTCGGCGTCACGGAGTTGCCGAACCACTGGTGGGCGAGTTCATGGACGAGCAGCTCGGTGTCGGGGGCGCCGGGGAAGACGGGCCGGTTCTGGGTCTCCAGGGCGTAGTCGGCGGCGTCCGCGTCGGCGACGATCGCGCCGGTGGAGGAGAAGGGGTACGGGCCGAAGTTCTCCTCCGCCCAGTCCATGATCTCGGGGAGCTCGGCGAGCACCTCGCGGCTGTCGTCCGCCTGCTGCGGGTCGACGGCGACGTACACGGGCAGGTCACCGTCGGTGGTGGAGCGGCTGATCTTGTAGTCGCCGATGGCGAGCGTGGCGACGTAGCTCGCCATGGGTTCGGAGGTGTGCCAACGGAACGTCGTACGGCCGCCGCTGGTGGTCCGGTTCACCAACTCCCCGTTGGAGACGGCCTCCAGGCCCTCCGGCACGCTCACGTCGATGTCGTACGTCGCCTTGTCCGACGGGTGGTGATTGCCGGGGAACCACGCCATGGATCCCATCGGCTCCCCGAGGGCGAGCGCGCCGTCGGCGGTGGGGAGCCAGCCTTCCTCGGAGCCGTCGGCGTCGGTGACGGTCTCGGGGGTGCCGGAGTAGCGGACGGTGAGCCGGAAGGTCTCGCCCTCGTCGAGCTCGTCGTGCGGACGGACGACGAGCTCCTGGCCGTTGCGGCTCCAGCGAGCGCGTTGGCCCTCCACGCCGACCCGTTCGACGTCCATGTCGAACAGGTCGAGGTCGAAGGCGGAGAGGTCCTGGGTGGCGCGTGCGGTGATCTCCGCCGTGCCGGTGAGGTGGTCGTCGTCGGGGTCGTAGGCGAGGTCGAGGGCGTAGTGGGTGACGTCGTAGCCGCCGTTGCCGGACTTGGGGAAGTACGGGTCGCGCACGCCGGAGCCGCCGGGGGTGCCCTGGACGCCGCTGCTGCACGCGGTGAGGACGAGCAGGGCGGAGGTGACGGTCAGGGCAACAGGTGCGAAACGGGACACGCCAGTGATCCTATGAGGTCGGTCGTGACACCATCACCCCCGTGCTCGACATCGGCTACGCCCTCTCCACCCGCTTCCCGGACCCCCCGCAGACGGACTACCGTCGCGCGGACGTCCGGGCCCTGCGCCACGACCTGTTCTGCGGCGACGTCTACCTCGCCGACACCAAGGCGGACCGGGAGTTGTCCACAGCCTGGGGATGGGTGCCGGTGCTTGACTTCGCGTGGGCCCTGTGCGACATCGTCGAGCAGCTGGACCAGGACCCGGCCGGCTCCCGCGCCTCCCGTCCCCAGCACGCGGAGCTGGACTTCACCGAGTCCACCGACCGCATGCTCTTCGAGCGCCGCTTCGGCTGGGTGGACATCGAGTCGGACTGGATGCCGACGGAGGAGCCCCCGCTGACCTTCTCGCACACCGAGCTGCGCCGCGAGGCCCGCGACTTCCTGCACGACCTGATCGCCGACCTGATCGACCTGCACGAGGACCTGGCCGAGAACCCGGCGATCTGGACACTCCAGGCACGGTTTCCCCGGGTGGGGTGAGCGCACTTCAGCCCGAGCACGTCGGACGACCCCGCCGACTCCCGCCTTCCCCGGATCGACCGACCTGCCTCGGACCGCCCTCTAACCCTCCACCCGGATCCCCAACTGCGCCGCCAACACCGGCGCCAGATCCAGCAGTTGCCCCGGACTGATCACCGCCCCCGCCAACCGCTCCACACCCCGAGCGATGTCCAGCTCGGCCGCCCCGCGCAGGTCCACGTCCGCCAGCGTCACCCCGGTGAGGTCCGCCCCCTTCACCGCGCAGTCCACGAACTCCACCCGCTCGAGGCGGGCGCCCCCGAAGTCCGGCTCGACCAGGACGCAGCCCTCGAAGACGACGTCCTTGAGCTTGGCCTTGCGCATGTTCAGGTAGTCGATCTTGCCGCCTCGGATCAGCACCCGCTCCAGCACGGCGCCGTGCAGTTGCACCCCGCCCAGGCGGGCGTCCACCAGCTCCACATCACGCAGGGTCGACTCGGCGAGATCGGTGCCGACGCCCCGTGGGCCCGTGAGCACGGAGTCGAGGATCCGGGCGTGATGGAGTCTCGTCTCGTCCAGGGCGCAGCCCCGCAGCGCGCAGTCCATGAAGCGGGCGCCCCCGCCGTCCTGTCCGCCGAGGTCCTCCTCCCGGAACTCCAGGCCGTCGTAGTCCCCGTCCGGCTCCAACCCCCCGTCCCGGTACGGCTCCAGCGGCGGCAACCGCACCTCGGGCCGCCGCGCCCCCTTCACGCCGCCCCTGCCCGGACCGCCGGCCGCACCCATCGCTCTCCTCGCCATGACCCCATGCTGCACCCCACCACTGACAATCCCCCTGACCTGCACCGACACCCCGCCGACGCCACAGCCGACACCACCGATGTCACATTCCGGGGCCCAGAACCGTCGTAGTGGCGACAGAGGGAAAGAAAGGCGACCCCGAGCAAGAGCCCCACACAGAGGGAGACCCACAGCCATGCACCGCATCACCGTCATCGGCGGCGGCTTCGCCGGACTCACCGCGGCCATCACCGCCGCCGAGGCGGGCGCCAAGGTCACCGTGTACGAGGCCCACCACACCCTCGGCGGGCGGGCGCGGACCGCCGAGGGGCCGTACCGGACGAACGAAGGACCGCACGCCCTGTACAACGGCGGCCCGCACTGGGCCTGGCTCAAGCAGCGCGACCTCATCGGGCCGCTCGCGCCGATCCCGCCCCTGGAGGCCGCCCGGCTGCGGCTGCGGCACCGCGGCGTCCTGCGTCGCACGCCGCCGTTCGCCATGCTCAAGCTGCTGCGGCGCGGCCTGCCGCAGGCGCCCGTCGACGTCGACTTCATGACGTGGGCCACGGACATCGCCGGCGAGGAGGGCGCCCGTGCCGCCGCCCACTACTCCGCCGTCGCCCTGTTCCACCACGACCCCGGCGCCCTGTCCGCCGCGTTCGTGCAGGAGCGGCTGCGCCGGGCCACCAAGCTGCCGCCGGAGGCGCACTATCCGCGGGGCGGATGGGCGACCATGATCGACCGGATGGCGGCCCGGGCCTGGAATCTCGGGGTGCGGATGGAGACCCTCTCCCGCGTCGACAGCCTCGACGACCTCGACCGCCCGGCGAGCGACGCGCCCGTCGTCGTCGCCACCTCCCTCGACGCCGCCCGTCGCCTCCTCAAGGACGACTCGCTGACGTGGACGAGCGGCCGAACGGCACTCATCGACCTCGCCGTGCGGACCCGGCGCGGGGACGCCTTCGCCGTCTCCGACCTCGACGAGACCGGGTGGCTGGAGCGGTTCACCGCGCAGGACCGGTCCCTCGCGCCGGCCGGTGAACAGCTGATCCAGGGCCAGATCCCCATCGCCCCGCACGAGTCCAAGGCCGACGGCATCGCCCGTGCCGAGCAGCTTCTCGACCTCGGTTTCCCCGGCTGGCGCGAGCGCGTCACCTGGCGGCGCGAGTCCGTCGCGAGCGGCCGTACCGGCGCAGTCGACCTGCCCGGCACCAGCTGGCGCGACCGTCCGGCCCTCGACCGCGGCGACGGGATCTATCTGGCGGGCGATCAGGTCGCCGCCCCCGGCGTCCTGTCCGAGGTCTCCTTCAACAGCGCCCTCACGGCCGTGTCCCTGGCCCTCGGGCGGCACGCCCTTGACCTCAAGCAGGCTTGAGGTTGCAGCATCGAGCAGCCGCCTCCGGCGACGGGGTGGGCGGCCTGACAGACCCGAGTTCAAACGATGGGGGACCCTCATGCACGCCATCCGCCTGCACGCCTTCGGCCCGGCCGAGAACCTCACCTACGAGGACGTCGACGCCCCCGAACCGGGCCCCGGCCAGGTTCGTATCGCCGTAGCGGCAGCCGGTGTCCACCTCCTCGACACGGCCCTGCGCCAGGGCATCCAGGGCCCGGCGCCGCAGCCGCCCACGCTGCCCACGATCCCCGGCCGCGAGGTCGCCGGCGTCGTCGAGTCCCTCGGCGAGGGTGTCGCCGCGCTCTGGCTCGGCAAGCGCGTCGTAGCGCACCTGGGCTTCGCGCCGGGCGGCTACGCCGAGCTGGCCGTCGCCGACGTCGACCGCGTCCACGAGGTCCCGGCGAACCTCGACTTCGCCGAGGCCGTCGCCATGATCGGCACGGGCCGTACGACGATGGGGATCCTGCAGTTCGCCGAGCTCGGCCCGGACGCGGTCGCCGTGATCCCGGCCGCCGCCGGCGGCATCGGCACCCTGCTCGTGCAGTACGCCAGGAACGCGGGCGCCGTCGTCATCGGCCTCGCCGGAGGCCCTCAGAAGGTCGCCCGGGTGCAGGAGAACGGCGCCGACCTCGCCGTCGACTACACGGACCCGGCATGGCCCGAGAAGGTCCGCGCCTTCCTGGGCGGGCGGCCGGCCACCGTCGTCTTCGACGGCGTCGGCGGCGACGTCGCCCGCGAGTCCGTCGCCCTGCTCGGGCCCGGCGGCAGGCACCTCGTCTTCGGCTGGTCCGGCGCGGGGCTGCACGACGGCGAGCCCTACTTCGTCGACGGCGTCTCCCAGCAGGTCCTCGGCCCCGTGATGATGCAGAAGGCCGGCGGCCCCAACCCCGTACGCACCCTGGAACTGCGCGCCCTCACCGAAGCCGCCGCAGGCCGCCTCACCCCGGCCGTCCAGCGCTTCCCGCTCGCCGAGGCGGCGGCCGCCCACCGCGCCCTCGAAACGCGCGGAACCACCGGAAAGGTGGTTCTGGAGCCGTGACCAGCCGCAGGCACTCCTCGAAGGCGATACCTCGCCCTTCCCGAGAGGGGATCCCTCAGCCCTCCCCGGAGCCGGGGGCCTGAGAAACGGGGGAAAAACGGCGGGAGGGGCCCCACCGGACCGCGGAGCCCCTCCCCCACCCTCCGTCGACGGTCTGCCTGCCGTCGCCGGGTCAGCCGGCGACCGCCTTCGTCGCGTTGCTCACCGCCGACCCGTCCTTGTGACCCGTGCGGTGCGCGATCACCTTCACGGTGATCTTCTTGCCCTTCTGCGCCGACTTCAGCACCAGCGACGACTTGGTCGCCCCGCTGATCGCCCTGCCGTTCGCGTACCACTGGTACGAGTACGAGGTCGGCGCGAGGCTCCACGTCCCCTTGGACGTCTTCAGCGTCTTGCCGACCTTCACCGTCCCGCTGATCACCGGCAGCCTGGTCGCCTTGGGCGCGTCACCCTTGGCCACGGTCACCGCCGCCGAGGTCGCCGTTCCGCTGACCCAGCCGGACTTGACCGCGGTGACGGTCACGGTGAGCTTCTTGCCGACCATCGAGGCGGGGACGGTGTACGTCGACGCCGTCGCCCCGCTGATCGCCGTACCGTTCGCCTTCCACTGGTACGTGTACGACGACGGGGTCGCCGACCAACTGCCCGGCGAGGCCGTCACCTTGGCGCCGGTCTTGGCCGTGCCGGTCACCTTGGGGGCGGCCGTGTTCTCCAGCTTGGGCTGGGCGGTCACGGTGAAGGTGCCGCGCCCGAACTCCCAGCCGCGCGTGATCACGCTGACGTTCCAGGTACCGGTGGCCGCGCCGGTCAGGTCGAGGGTCGCGGTCACCGTCCGGTTGTCCGCGGAGACCGAGTCGGCCGCCGCCGTGATCGTCTTCCCGGCCTGGCTCAGCCGGACGGTGACGTCGGGGCCGAGCGCGGTTCCGGTGACCGTGAGCTTCACCTTGCCGCCGGCCGCCCCGGTGTCGGGGCTGACCGCGGTGACGGCCGTCTCCTCGGTGCCGCAGGGCGCGGACGTGCAGGTCAGCTTGGCGCTGTAGGCCGTACTCGGCGCCTTCTCGGGCAGGCCCAGCAGGAACAGCGTCGGCGTGCTCTGCGGGGACGAGCCGAGCGCGTCGCAGTCGTAGCCCTCCGGGATGTAGTGCGTGCAGCCGTTGTCCCAGGTCGACGTGTTGTACAGCACCGGTACCGCCGTCGTGGTGGCGCCGGCGGTGTCCTTGATGTCGGTCTCGAAGCGGTCGAACCCGGCGGTCGGCAGCGCCGCGCACACCGCGGTGTGCGACTCGTCCAGGGTGCCGGTGATCGGCCCGTACCCGTAGGCCACGGACGGCACCTTGACGCACTCCGGCGCGGGCCCGTCGGCGGTCGCGATGCGCAGGGCGTCCAGGCGGTACTCGGGCGCGGCCCTGAGGTTGACCGGGGTCTGCACGAGGACCTGGTGGGTGGTGGACCCGGTGACCGCGCAGGAGGTGTTGCGGAAGGAGCACTCCACACGGCCGTCCCCGGCGACGACCGCGGAGTTGGCGGTGCCGAGGGCGTCCCGCACGTTGACGTGCACGACGTCGGTGTCCGCGGCGGTGGTCACCTGACGGCAGTCGAGGGTGCCGGGGGTGCCGTACGCGCTCTTCACGGAGGGTCCGCCGACCTTCGCGGCGGCGGTCTTCGTGCAGCCCGCCGAGGAGGCGCTCGCGGTGACGTCCCGCCGGGCCAGGGTGTAGGTGGCGGCCTGGTCGCGGCCGGTCACCAGCACGGTGTGGGCCTTGCCCGGGGTCAGGGAGCAGATGGTCCAGCCGTTGGTGGTGGCGTAGCGCTCGCAGACCCGCTTGCCGTCGGAGTCCAGCACCGAGAACTCCGCGGAGGCGGCCTGGGAGGTGGCGATCAGCTGGAAGACCTCGGCGTTCGTGTGCGCGCCCGCCGGGATGCCCAGGCACTGCGAGAAGACGCCGTCGCCCGTGGTCAGCGTGGCCTTCTCGCCGTCCGCGGCGAAGCTGCCGGCGGGCAGGACGGGGCAGCCCTGCGCGATGTCGGTGCGGTGGAAGGCCACCGCGTAGGCGCCGGTCGCCGAGTCCCCCTCGTCGTCGGTGTGCACCAGCGCCCGGTAGGGCGCCTCGCCGGTGAGCGCGCAGTCGCCGCCCCTCAGCTCGTCCTGGTCGCACTGCGGGGTGCCGGCCCGGTCCAGGACCTCCACCTCGGGGGTCAGCCCGGCCGAGGAGAGCGAGGTGAGCGCGGCGATCCGGGCACCCTGCGGGGCGTCCAGCGTCAGGCAGTCGTACTGTCCGGCCTTGCTCAACTCGCCCTTGTACAGCCCCATCCCGGTCGGCACGCACCCGGCGTCCGAGGCGCGGTCGAGGACGAGCAGGTCGTCATGTGCGCCGCTGTAGGGGGAGGTGCCGTCGAGGATCGCGGTGTACGTGCCCGCGGTCGGCAGCCGGCACGGGTCGCTCTCCCGGCAGGCGATCTTCCCGGCCGCGTCGTACACCAGGACGGGGCTCGCGGAGTCGTCGTCGACCGCGTGGACCAGGTAGGCCCCGGCCTTGCCGACGGTGAAGGTGAAGCAGGGGTCGGTGCCGAAGTCCAGGCCCGCCGGCCGCCCGAAGGGGCGCACGGACGCGGTCCGGCAGCCCTGCGGGTCGGTCAGCGCGCGCACCTTGACCGCGTACTGGGCGGGGAAGCCGTTCTCCGCCTCGGTGACCTGGGACAGCACCCGGTACGGGCCCTCGCCGGGCAGCACACAGCTGAAGGTGTCCTCGTCGTCCTCGGTGACGCGGGGGCAGATCCGGGCGCCGCTCGCGTCGGTGATCCACGCGACGACGAAGCCGTAGACGCTCGTCCCCCGGGTGAGACGGACGCGCTGGCCCGGCTTGCCCTCGAACGCCTGGCAGTCGACCTCCAGCGGGCTCGCCGAGGTCCGGCTCACCGTGGGCAGGTCCCAGGAGGTGCCGACCGGCTCGAAGCAGCCCGGCGTGGCCGAGCCGAGCGGGACGACGGTGACCGCGGCCTGCTCCGGGTCCACCCAGCCGTTGTTGACGACCTTGACGGTGTAGGTGCCGGCCGCGGGCACCTGGCACCAGCCGTTGTCGTAGGACTGCACGTCGTAGCAGTCGACTTGGGTGCCGTCCGCGGCGTACATCTGCGCGTACGCGTTGTTCCCGCTGTCGTCCAGCAACATCCGGTACAGGCCCGCCTGCGGAGCCGTCACGGAGAAGCAGGCGCTGTCCTGGGCCGGCACGGTCGCCTTGCCGACGGCGTCCCCCGGGTCGCCGAAGGACGCGAGCGCGAGCGGCGCGCACTCCCCGTCGGCGGCGACGGCGGGGCTCGCCCCGGTCAGGGTCAGCAGTGAGGCGAACAGCGAGACGACAGCGGCGAAGACGGCCGCAGACCTGGCCGCCCGCCCCCGTCTCGCAGGCAGACAGGAGTCGTCGTCGGACATGGAATCCCCCCTGGATCATTGGTCGTTGAGGCGATGGTCGCACAGGGGTGCGACAACGCACGCGCGAGTATCCAGGGGTGAAAGCCGGCGAAACTTTCGTCAGTGCCGCCCGGCCACCCGGTCGGCGAACCGCGCCAGCTTCGAGGACTCCGCGGTGTTCGCGGTGTGCTCCCGCCGGTCCGCCGCCCGGTAGGTGGCGTACAGCCCGTGCACTCCGAGCCACCGCAGCGGCTCCGGCTCCCATTTGCGCACCTTGTGGCCGACCCAAGGAAGCTCGGTCAGCTCGGTGCGCCCGCCCTGGCCCGAGTCCTGCTGCACCAGGTCCCGCAGCGTGCGGGCCGCCAGGTTGGCGGTGGCGACGCCCGAGCCGACGTAGCCGCCCGCCCACCCGAGCCCCGTCGACCGGTCCAGGGTGACCGTCGCGCACCAGTCGCGCGGCACGCCCAGCACGCCCGACCAGGCGTGCTCGATCCGGACCGGGGCCAGCTGCGGGAAGAAGCGCACGAGGATCTCGCGCAGCGCCTCGACCGTCGCGTCCTGCGTACGCCCGTCGTTGTCGGTCCGCGAGCCGAAGCGGTAGGGCACCCCGCGCCCGCCCAGCGCGATCCGTCCGTCGGCGGTGCGCTGCGCGTACATGTAGGCGTGCGCCATGTCGCCCAGCGTCTCGCCCCCGTCCCAGCCCACCGACTCCCACTGCTCCTGCGTCAGCGGCTCGGTGGCAATCATCGAGGAGTTCATGGGCAGCCAGGTCCGCTTCTGGCCCTTCAGGGCGGCGGTGAACCCCTCGGTGCAGCGCAGGACATAGGGCGCGCGGACGGTGCCGTACGGCGTGACCGCGTGCTTGGGCCGGATCTCCGTCACCGGCGTCAGCTCGTGAAGGGTGACCCCGAGCGCTTCCACGGCCGCCGCGAGGCCCTTCACCAGCTTCACCGGGTGCACCCTTGCCCCGTGCGGCGTCCAGGTCGAACCGACCGCGTCCGCGATCTTGACGCGTTCGGCGGTCTCGCGGGCGCCGAACAGCTCACGGTCCTTCTCGCCGTACGCCAGCTCGTGCTCGTGGAAGGCCTTCAGTCGCGCCAACTGGGCGGGGGTGCGGGCGACTTCGAGGACACCGCCCTTGTGCAGCCCGGCGTCGAAGCCCTCTTCGGCGACGGCTCGGGCGACCTCGTCGACGGTGTCGTTCATGGCCCGCTGCAGCCGTACGGCGGCCTCGTGGCCGTGCAGCTTCGCGTACCGGTCGCGCCCCGCGATGCCGTTGTACAGCCAGCCGCCGTTGCGCCCCGAGGCGCCGTATCCGCAGAACTTCTGCTCCAGGACGGTGATCCGGAGGAAGGGGACCGCCTTCTTCAGGTAGTACGCGGTCCACAGTCCCGTGTACCCACCGCCCACGATCACCACGTCCGCGGAGGCGTCCCCCGCGAGCGGCTCCCGCACCTCGGGGAGGCCGTCGTCCGCGTACCAGAAGGAAATGCCGCCGTTCACGGCACCACTGACAGAGCTGCTCATGCGAGGACGGTAATTGGGGTGAGCCGATTGCGGCAGCCCAGTACGGTCACAAGGTGATCGACATTCCGGACGCGCTCATCGCCCAGCACGTGCGCTACGACGGAGAGGCCGGCCGTGCCTACGTCACCACGCTCGCGGAGCGTGCCGCGCGCTTCCTGGAGCACTGGCGGCTGCGACTGGACGGGCCGACGATGTACGGCCGCTGCGCGCTGGTCCTGCCCGTGCTGCGGGCCGACGGTACACGGGCCGTACTCAAGCTCCAGGACGTCGACGAGGAGACCGTGGGAGAGCCGGTCGCACTGCGGGCGTGGCGGGGCGACGGGGCAGTGCTGCTTCTGGACTCCGACGACGAAACGGGCACGCTGCTGCTGGAGCGGCTCGACGCGAACCGGCTCCTGGACGATCTGCCGGACTCCCGCGAGGCCACGGTGGTCATCGCCCGTCTGCTGGCGCATCTCACCGCCACCCCGGCCCCACCGGGCATGCGCGGCCTCGGCGACATCGCCGAGGAGATGCTGGACGAGACGCCGGCGGCCCTGGAGCACCTCCCGGACCCGGCCGTCCGCCGCCTCGTCGCGGACTGCGCGGCGGCCGTGCGCGAGGTCGCCGCCGAGCCCGGCGACCGGCTGCTGCACTGGGACCTGCACTTCGAGAACGTCCTCGGCTCCGACCGGGCGCCCTGGCTCGCCATCGACCCCAAGCCGCTGGCCGGCGACCCCGGGTTCGACCTGTTCCCGGCGCTGTGGAACCGCTTCGACGCGGACGAGGTGCGGTGGCGCTTCGACGCCATGACCGAGGTTCTCGGCCTCGACCGGGACCGGGCTCGCGCCTGGACGCTGGGCCGAGTGCTGCAGAACTCGCTGTGGCAGATCGAGGAGGGCGGCGCCCCGCTCGACGAGCACATGGAAATCGCGAGGCGCATGCGGAGCCACCCCGGTTAGCCTCGCCCCATGATCCGACCCGCCACGCCCGCCGACATCCCCGCCCTGCACACCCTGATCCGCGAACTCGCCGAGTACGAGAAGGCCCCGCACGAGGCGAAGGCCACCCCGCAGCAGCTCCACGAGGCCCTCTTCGGCGACCACCCGGCCGCCTACGCGCACATCGCGGCCGACGACGTGACCGGCGAGACCGTCGGCTGTGCGATCTGGTTCCTGAACTTCTCCACCTGGCGCGGCGTCCACGGCATCTACCTGGAGGACCTCTACGTCCGCCCCACCGCCCGCGGCGCCGGCCACGGCAAGGCCCTGCTCACCGAACTGGCCCGGCTCTGCGTGGAGCGCGGCTACGAGCGCCTGGAGTGGTCCGTACTGAACTGGAACACCCCGTCCATCGCCTTCTACGAGGCCCTCGGCGCCTGCCCCCAGGACGAGTGGACGGTGTACCGCCTGACGGACGAGGCGCTCGCCGAGCTGGGCGCCGCACCGGAGCGCGGGGCGGTGTGAACGTCCTGCGCATGACACGCCACCGAATGGGCACGGCTTCCCGGCATGAGCCACACGAATATGCGCCGCATGAACTCCCCCGCGCCTGAACCCGACTTCATCCCCGGCCTCGAACTGTCCCGCCGCTACTACACCGACGCCGTACGCCCGTTGCTGGAGGAGGCCGCCCCCGGCGTCCCCCACTCCGCCGCCCGCATGGGCAGCGGCTCCGAGGTCCTCGGCTACGACACCGCGCGCTCCGCCGACCACGAGTGGGGCCCGCGCCTACAGGTCTTCCTCCACCGCCACGACGTGCCCCGCCATGCGGCCCGCATCAGACACGTCCTCGCCGAGCACCTCCCGAAGACGTTCCTCGGCCACCCCACCCACTTCGCCCCGGCGGGAGAGGAGGACCGGGACATCCGCGTCATGCGGCTCACCGACGGCCCCGTCCACCACCGCGTCGAAGTCACCGGCACCTCCACCTGGTTCACCGACACCCTCGGCTTCGACCCGGCGCAGGGCCTCACCCCGGCCGACTGGCTGGCCACCCCCACCCAGCTGCTCGCCGAGGTCACCGCGGGCGCCGTCTTCCACGACGGCCTGCACACGCTCACCCCGTTACGCCGAGCGCTGCGCTGGTACCCCCACGACGTCTGGCTGTACGTCCTGGCGTGCCAGTGGCAGCGCATCGCGCAGGAGGAGGCCTTCGTGGGCCGCTCGGGCGAGGTCGGCGACGAACTGGGCTCCGCCGTCACCGCCGCCCGCCTGGTCCGCGACCTGATGCGGCTCTGCCTCCTGATGGACCGCCGCTACCCGCCGTACGGCAAGTGGCTCGGCAGCGCGTTCGCCCGCAGCCGCGTCGGCCCCCGCCTGACCCCGGACCTCACGGCCGTCCTCGCCGCCACCGACTGGCACACCCGCGAACAGCACCTCACCCACGCGTACGAGATCGTCGCGCATCTGCACAACGAGCTCGCCCTGACCGACCGCGTCGCCCCCACCACGCGCCCGTACCACTCACGCCCCTTCCAGGTCCTGCGCGCCGACCGCTTCACCGAGGCCCTCACCGCCCGCATCACCGACCCGGTCCTGCGCGACCTGCCGCTCGTCGGCGCGGTGGACCAGTTCCTCGACAGCACCGACGTCCTGACCCGCCCCGAACTGACCAGGGCCGTCGGCCAGGACTTGCGAAAGCCCGGTTCAGAACGGATCTGACGCCGCGACCGCCTTCAGTTCCCGCTCCACGGCCTCACCGATCGTCCCGGCGTCTCCCCCACGCAGGTTGCCGACGACGGTGAGGGTGTAGGCGTCGGCGGTGTGGACGAGGCAGAGGTTCGCCGTGCCCGGCGGGGAGAGCTGCGGCAGGGGGACGATGCGCGACAGGGGACGGCCGTGCAAGTGGCTAGGGTTGTCACGCCACTTGAAGGCGGTGCACAGGCTGGTGGTGAGTTCCGGGCGTGCCAGCCTCTTGGCCATCGCGCCGGCCAGCCACGGCACGGTACGCGCGGCGGCCTGCAGTGCGGGAAGGATCGCACGGTGGGCGTCGCAGCGTCCGTCGAACGCCGCGACCTCGTCCTGGCACGCCCGCAGACGCGCCACCGGGGATGCGAGGTCGACGGGCAGCGCCATGCGCAGCGCGGTGACGCCGTTGCCGAGGTGGTGGGCGTTGTGGCGGGTCCGCAGGTCGACCGGCACCGTGGCGTAGAACGGGGTCGGTCCCTTCGGCCAGGACCGCAGAGGGCCGTGGCAGGCGCGCAGGGCGCCGGCGTACGTGCTCAGCAGCAGCTCGTTGAGGGTGGATCCCCGCCCGTCGGCCGGCTGGCGGCGGGCGGTGCGCATGACCTGCGGGTCGAGCTCGATCACGGCCACCGACGGCCGCGGTTCGCCGAGGGGAGCCGGCGGGAGGGGCTGGCCGAAAACCCCGATGCGGCGCAATTCCCTGCACACAGCGGCGGGACCGACGGCAGGGCGCTGTTGCCCCGCCGCGAGCGGGTGTGCCGCCCCCCGCCCCAGCGGCCCCGGCGCTGCGGCGTCGTCCATCAGCAGCCGGAACAGAGTCTCCAGGGATCTGCCGTCCAGCAGCGCGTGATGGGCGAACAACACGATGGCCTGCCGCGTGACCAGCAGCCGCCACAGGGGCCGTTCGACCGGCAGCCGGTGACTGACACCGTCGGCGAGCAGGGATTCCAGCTCCTGGTCCGTGGCGGTGATGTGCGCGGCGGGATCGAACGGCCGGGCGGCCGACCACCGGTGGCCGGACAGCGCCGCCGGCCCGGTGGGGGGCTGGAGGACCAGGCTCATCCGGTCCAGTCCGCCCCACCGGTCACGCACGCGGGACCGCACCTGCGCCAGGTCGAACGGCCCCCCGGGAAACACCGCCGCGATGCCGATCGTCCCCGGCATTCCGTTGCGGAGGTGCCCTTCCTCGATGGCCGTCAGCCTCATGTTCCAGCCTCTCGTTCCCAAGCCCCCCTGAGTACTCGCCTCCCGCCTCCCGTGATCAGGCGTGGGGTGAATCGAACACGACACAGGCGTTGTGGCCCCCGAAGGCGAAACTGTTGCTGATCACGGGCCCGTCCGGGATCTTGCGTGGCTCGGCGGTGACCACATCCAGTTCGCATCGCGGGTCCAGCCGCGTGAGATGAGCCGTCGGAGGCGCGAGCCCCTCGTGCACGGACCACGCCGTGATCACGGCTTCCAGCGCTCCCGCCAGCCCCAACCCGTGCCCGGTCACGGCCTTGGGGGCGGTGACCGGCACCGCACGGGAGCCGAACACGGCGGTGATCGCCTGCGCTTCCGCGAGGTCGTTCAGCTCGGTGCCGGTGCCGTGCGCATTGACATGGGTGACGGCGTCGGCGGTCGTACCGGCGTCGGCGAGCGCCTGCTCCATGCACGCCCGGGCACCGAGACCGTCGGGGTGCGGTGCCGTGAGGTGGTGGGCGTCGGAGGTCCGGCCGTATCCGGTCAGCGTGGCGTAGATCCGGGCGCCACGAGCGCGGGCGAGGTCCAGCCGTTCCAGCACCAGGAACGCCGCCCCCTCGGCGAGGACGAATCCCTGCCGCGCGACGTCGAACGGCCGTGAGGCGGCGGCGGGATCATCGCACTCGGTGACCATCGCACCGGCCCGCCCGAAGGCCAGCGCGGTCGTCGGAGTCAGGGGGCTGTCATGGCCTCCTGCCACCACCACGTCAGCGCACCCGGCCCGGATCATCTGCATCGCCTCACCCACCGCATGCGTCCCGGAGGCACAGGCGGTGGAGACCGTGAGGCTCGGGCCGGTGATCCCGAGCCGGGCGCTGATCCAGTACGCCCCCGCGTTGTGCATCAGCCGAGGCGCGTACAGCACATCGGGATGCCCGATGCCGTTCTCCTGACTGATCACCCCGCCGTAGCCGGTACCGGTGACCACCGCCCGCCGGCCGGGACCGACCTGCAGCCCCCCGGCGTCCGCCACGGCGTCCGCGGCCGCGCACACGGCCATCTGCACCGAACGGTCGGCCCGTCGTACCTCTTTGGGCGTCAGATAGCCGGTCGGGTCGAAGTCGGGCATCGCACACGCCGGGTACACGACGGCGCCCTCGTCGTCGAAGACATGCAGCGACGTCGCCGAACGGCACTCCGCCAGGCTCTCCCACAGCGCTGCCGGACTCGCTCCGGCGGCGCACCGCACTCCCAGGCCGGTGACGGCGACCGCGGGTCGGCGGATCATCGGGCGAGGGGGCTGTGGGCGTCATGGGTGCGCAGCCTCACGATGAGGTCGGCCACGTCACCCACGGTGGACACGCCGGCCTTGTCGGTCCCCTTCAGGGACACTCCGAACAACTCCTCCGAGGCCACTTCCAGTTCGGTGATGTCCAGGCTGTCGGCTCCGAGGTCGGCCACCAGCCGGGCCTGCGGCACGACCGCCTCCGGCGGCACCGACATCACCCGCGCGCACAGCGGGCGCAGCGCTTCCCATACGTCGCCGTGTTCCACATCCATGCAACTGCCTCCATCTCCTGGTGCCGTCAGGGCTGACTCACACCGACGGCGTCGCCGTCCGGGCCCATGTCTCGAACTCCGTGACGACCGCGTCGGCGAGCCGTCTCGCGTCGTTCGGGCGCAGGTTGCACACCGCGGTGAGCGTGAACGCGTCCGCCGCCTGCGCCAGGGCGAAGCTGACCGTGCCCGGGTGCTGCAGGGGCGGCAGCCCGACCGTGCGCACGAGCCGACGGTCCTGGAAGGTGCTCGATCCGCCGGGCCACTTCATGGCCGTGGTCGCGGTCGCCGCGAAGCAGGAGTTCCGACCGCGATCGGCCAGGAGCCTGGTCACCCAGGGGCCCGTCCGGCGTGCCGCTTCCGCAGCCGGGAACAGCACGGTGGCGTGCACCGCGGCCCGGTCGGGGACGGTGGCCATCGCGGCCTGACACGCCCGCAGCCGCGCCACGGGCCCCTCCACGTCGACGGGCAACGGAACCCGAACAACGGTGAGCGTGTTCCCGAGTTCCCTCGGGTTCGACCGGGTGCGCAGATCGCACGGTACGGCCGTGTACACGGGCTCGTCCCGCTGCCGCCACCGCCGTACCGGACCGTACTGGGCCCGCAGTGCCCCGGCCACCGCACCCACGAGCAGTTCGTTCAACGTCGCGCCCCGGCCGTCGGAGGGCTGCCGGCGCGCGGACCGAACCGTGTGCGCGGGCAGTTCGCTCACCGCGACCGAGGCATACGTCTGCTCCGGTGACCGCATCGGAAGGGCCTGCCCCGCGGCCGCCATCACCCTGAGCTCCCTGCCCGCAGCCCGCAGCCCGGTACGCGACAGCGGCGCCGACCGGCCCGACTCACGGGCCTGAACAGGGCTGTCCATCAGCAAGCGCATCAACGTCGCCAGGGAGCGCCCGTCCAGCAGCACATGCTGAGCCACGAGCGCCAGAGCGAAGTCGCCGCCGTGCGCCGCGTCCGGGACCACGAAGAGCCGCCACGGCGGCACACCACCGACGAGTGGCCGGTCCACACTCTGCGCCCACAGGTCGTCCAACTTGTTGCTCGCCACGGTGACATGCACAGCCGGATCGAACGGTCCCGGTACGGCCCACCGCACACGCCCCGGCCGCACCGTCCCGGCGTTGCCCGGTGACCGGTCGAGCACACAGTTCATCCGCTCCAGGCCCGTCCACCGCTCGGCGACCCGTGCCCGCACCTGAGCCACATCGGGCTGCTCACCGGCGAAGACCGCCGCCAGTCCGATGACTCCCGGACACCCGTTGAGCAGCAACATCTCGTCGGCACAGGACAGTCTCATGCGATAGGTCGCCATCCTCTTCCTTTGCTGTCCGCCGCCGTCGGGCTCCGACCTCACAGTCCGACGCCCGCCCCGTGGTGGAGCGGGCGTCGGGCCTAACGCTTCACGCGGGCTACTTCACCGCGCTGTTGCAGCCCATGTCCGAACCGAGGTGGCTGGGCTGCGCACCCGGCGACCCTTCGCCGTTCAGCAGGTTGCCCGCCAGGCCGTTGGCGAGGCCGACGCTGCCGAGGATGTCGATGTTCATGTCGTGCGAGCGGCACTCGATGCCCTGCGTGATGTCGAGGTCGTGGGCCCCGCCCTCACCGTGCGCGAAGGCGGTGCCGACGCCGAGGGAACCGACACTGCCGAGGACGGCGCCCAGGAGGGCGACCTTCTGAAGCTTGTGCATTACTTCTCCGTTGGTCTAGCGGATGTGCTGTGCAGCAGATCGAGTTGGGACGGTGGATACGTACGGAAAGACCCTCAGCGGAAAGGCCCCTCAGCCGACCCGGGGCAGCCCCAACTGGCCCACGGGAGGCGCCGCGACCTGGCCGAGGCCGAGCCCGGGAACCTGCGGTGCGCTCGCCGGCGACAGCAGCGGGTTGATGAGCGGGTTCACCTGGGGGTTGACCTGCGGGCTGACCTGCGGCGCGACACGCGGCGGGGGCTCCGGGTTGAAGACCTGAGGCGCGTTGACCTGCGGAGCGACCTGCGGCATGACCTGCGGCGCTGTCTGCGGGGTGACCTGCGGCACGACCTGAGATACCGGCGACTGCTGCGGGGCGGCCTGCTGCTGGGCGTGCGGCGCGCTGGAGGCCTGCGCGGCGCCGCCCGACGAGGCCGAGGCGGAGGCGTAGTGCGGGGCGGGCGCCGGAGCGGGCGCCGGAGCCGGGGCAGGCGCCGGGGCGGGGGCGGGCGCGGGGGCCGGAGCGGGCGCCGGGGCCTGGTACTGAGGCGCCGGCTGCGGAGCCGCGGCCTGCGCGACACCCGTCGAACGAGCCTCGGCGACGGCATGCTGAGGTGCCTGGTATTGGGGGGCGGGGGCCGCGTACTGGGGCGGCGCGTACTGCGGCGCGGGTGCCGGGGCGTACTGAGGTGGCGCGTACTGCGGAGGGGGCGCCGGGGCCGCGTACTGCGGCGGCGCGTAATACGGAGCAGGCGCCGGGGCGTACTGAGGCGCCGGGTACTCGGGGGCAGGCGCCGGGGCACCGCTGTACCCCGGGGGATAGTAGTCGGCGGCCTCGCTGACGCCGGCGCCGATGGCGGTCAGACCGCCGGCCGCTGCTACGACGAGCGCGGCCTTGTGAAGCTTGCGCATGGAACCCTCGGCCCTTCATTACCTGTGCAGGGAAATCCGTTGTATTTCAGTGCAATCTTGCGTGCGCTCAGTCTGATATTCGTACTGCGCCCTTACAGGGGTAATGCCTGAGCTGTCATGTGGACTTCACGCCGGAGCCGGCAGCAGATCCCGTGCCCTCTCTCTGACTTCCTGATCGCTGCCCTCTCTCAGCTGGCAACGACATTTGTCCGGCCAGGTCACGGGATCTAAAAGGCCGTCACTCAATTGCCATCGATCGGATAACCGGTTCTCCGGACTTGTCACCCCGACAAGGAAAGCGAATGGGTGACCACACCCTCACCCACGTGACCGGACCCGCACTTATCTCGTTCCGCACAGGGCCAGAGCGATGGCCCATCGCAGCCGTAGGGCAGCAGAAAAGCAAAAGCTGCACCGACTCATAGCATTTCCATACGTTCCATGCACAGGTCAATGAAGGGCCGAGGTTCCATGCGCAAGCTTCACCAGGTCGCGCTCGTCGTCGCAGCAGCCAGTGGTCTGTCCGCCATCGGCGTCGGCCCCAGCGTCGCCGACGCTCCCGTCGGGTACGGCGGTGCCGCTCCGGCTCCCGCGCCACGGCCGGACGCCCAGGCCGCCACGTGGACCCGCTCGCAGGCCAGTGTCCAGACCTCCAACGCCCCGGCCCCGCACCGGCAGGTGGCGGCACCCCCTCAGCGGGGCGCCGAGGTCAGCCCGCAGCTCAACCCCCAGCTGAGCCCGCAGATCAACCCGCAGATCTCCCCTCAGCCGGCCTCGCAGGAAGCCCCGCTGCACAACTCCAACCTCTTCCGCCCGTACCAGGAGTGCAGCCCGCAGTCCTTGCTCAACGCCGCTGTCCCGGTCGCCGTACTCGCCGCCGCCGAGAACCGTGGCATCGACTGCCACCAGGCCAACAGCCAGGCGAACGCCGTCGCCAGCGCCCGCTCCACCAGCTAGCGCGCACTTCAGCCGCAGATCGACGTCGTGCGCTGATCACGTCGAGCGACCCGAGAAGATCCGACGAAGGCTCAGCGGGCGGCGCCGGACGCACCGTTGCCCCGAGGGCAGCAAGTCCGGCCGTCCGCCTGAGCACGCAAAACGGCAGCCGATCAACGGCGCGGTGCGAACGCTCCCCGCAGCGCGCACGGCTCCCGCGCGAACCCCAACTACCCGCGCACACGCGGCATCCACTGCACGATCCCGAGACGCGCGCTCCCGTCGCCGCGAACCGGCCACACCTTGCCGCCACTCTCAACGAGCGGCCGTGACCCGTACTTTCTCGAGGATCGTCCCTCCTGGACAAGGGCCCGCTCGCGCGCAATGCGGCTTCCGGGTGCTTCCACCACGAGAGCACGAACACCGGCGCGTCGTCGGGACATTTACGGATATTTCTTATTAACTCCCGTAACTGTACGAAGTCGATCTCTCACGGATCGCACCCACCTCACTCCACCGGAGATGACATGCACAAGCTTCGCAAGGCTGCCGTCCTGGTCGTCGCCCTCGGCAGCGTCGGGCTTCTGGGCGCCGGCACCGCCACCGCGCACGGCAACGACGGGCACGGCGGCAAGGGCGGAGACAAGTTCAGCGTCCTGCAGAGCTCCAACTGCAAGTCGCACGACCTGAACCTCGACGTCCTCGGCCAGGTCGGCATCCTCAACGGCCTGCTGGGCAACGGCCTCAACGGCGAGGGCAACGCCGGTGGCCAGGACACCCACCTCGGCTCGACCATGGGCTGCAACAACAGCGCCTTCTAAGAGCCTGACGGGTCGCACAGGCGGCCGACGACGGGAAACAGGTCCCGGTACCGAGCCTCAGGCACGGTACCGGGACCCCCTTTTTTTGTGTTGATATTCAACGCGCAGTCAGCATTTCCCGGCCATCGGCCAAGGTGGTGAGACTTTTCCGAATTCGGCGTGCCGCCGATTACTTTGGATTACGTCCTATTAGCCTCCGTAACCGTACGAAGTCGATCTGAAATAGATCGCACCACTCCACTCCACCGGAGATGACATGCACAAGCTTCGCAAGGCTGCCGTCCTGGTCGCCGCCCTCGGCAGCGTCGGGCTCCTGACCGCCGGCGCCGCACACGCCGACCAGGGCGGCTGGGGCTCGAAGAGCGGAGGCAGGAGCAATTCGAGCCTCAGCATCCTGCAGAGCACGACCTGCCGGTCGCACGACGCCAACGTCGACGTCCTCGGCCAGGTCGGCATCGCCAACGGTCTGGGTGGCAACCTGCTGAACGGCGAGGGCAACCCCGGCACGCAGGAGACCTCCCTGGGCTCGTCGATGGGCTGCAACAACGCCGTCGGCAAGTGAGGTAAGCCAAGTCCTTCTCCCGGTGCCCCGGCCGCACAGGCCGGGGCACCGGGCTTTTGTTCGGCAGCCCGTCGCCCCAGAAAGCCGAAATGCCGGATCGGGAGAACCCCGGTCCGGCATTCGCCGATCACGCCCCTCAGAACTTGATCTTCGGCATCTTGAACCCCTTGGGCAATTTCGCCTCGTTGGAGCACTCCACAACCGGCCCGGACTTCACGTCCCCACCATTCAAGAAGTTCCCTTCGGGATGCACGAAGCGCGGCCGCTCGATCGTCTCGCAGGCCTGCTTCTGCTTGACGACATACTTGCCACGCTTGCCCTTGTGGACGACCTCGCTCTTCTTGATGCAGACGATGTCGCCCTGTTCGGAGATCGTGCAGTCACCCTTGGGGTCATCGGCGTAAGCCGGCGCGGCACCGCTGTAGAGCACGGCGAGAGCGCCGAGGAGCCCCGAGACGGCTGCGATCCTCTGTCGACCGATCATGTGCTGCCTTCCTTTGCAAATCGAGGCCCGAACGCCTGTGCCGCCGATCGGCACGCGCCCGAGCCTGGGAGAAAGTCGAAATACGATTGGGTGCAGCCCGGCCGCGCACCCTGATGGGTCTGCTGCGCGTCCGGGCTGCTTTGCTAAGGGTGTTGTCCAGCACACCGTTGACCACGGTGTTCCGAGGGAAGTCGATGCGCCTGTCGCGACGTTGCCGTCACAACGACAACCGCAGTGCCCTGAAACTCGCGCACCGGCCCCTCGACATTTCCTTACTGAGCCGCGGTCGGAGCGGCGTACTCGCCGTAGCCGTATTCCGGAGCGGCGACGGTCTTGGGAGCGACCTCCGGAGCAGCCTGCGGAGCGGCCTCCGTGGTGGCCGCGGGCGCGGCGGCGGGCGCGGCGGCGGGGGCGGCAGCGGGGGCGGCAGCGGGGGCAGCGTACGACTTGTCGTCCGGGTGACCACCCCACGTGGCCACCGCGTTGGCAGTCGAGGTGGCCACCGCGGTGGCGTTCTGACCGCCCCAGTCGCCCTCACCGGCGAAGGCGGCACCCGCACCGGCACCGAAGGACAGCCCTGCAACCGCCGCAGCTACGACCGCAACGCGCTGAAACCTGCGCATAGTTTGACCCTTTCTTCCCGGGCACGAGGCCCTGGTTGACTACTTAGTGTGAGCATATACATGCGAACCGTAGCAATTTGGGATCTTCGACCCTTCTCTGTGTCGTGTCGGCTCATGCCAAGGAACCCTTCCGTCCGCTTCGCCATGGACGTGAAAGGCACTGTTCTCCCTTGAGAGAAACGACAGTTCCCCGAGGGCGAGTCACGGGCAGCGCGCAGCGGTCACCCGTTTGCCGACGCAGCGTCCATGGACACGAAAGCGGCGGATGGCCGGACCAGGTCGCGCTGGTCCGGCCATCCGCCGCTTGAAGACAGGGAAGTCGGGAGGTTCCGCCCCGGAGCTCAGATGGGCAATCCGAGCTGGCTCAAACGGGGTTCAAAGCTGTTGTTGTCGCTCTGGGGCACCAACGGCTCGGGCGCCTCGTGGGCGCAGGTGATCTCGGGACCGACCCGAACGCGCCCAGGGTTCAGCAGGCCGGCCGCGGGCAAGGTCACCGGCTGCGTCGGCTGGCAGGTCACCGACCGGCGCAGGGAGATGTCCTCGCCCTCCTTCGTTTCACCCACGATCCGCTGGGTGCAGATGATGTTGCCCTGAGCGTCGGCGCCACAGACGCCCGGCAGCGCCGCGGCGTAAGCCTGGCCGACGCCGATCCAGGTCATGGCGAGGCCTCCGAGAAGCCCCGAGACGGCCGCGATCTTCTTTCCGTTGAACATGTCCTGCGTCTCCTTTGTGAGGGGTGCCCCGGGTGCCGTGCACCGCGAACTGCCGCGGTAGGCCCCGGGGATGTCGGAGAGGCGGGCCCCGGCGTCCGACTCGTGTCCAGGACGCGCGGGGCCGCATTGCTTACGAAGTGAAGGACTGACCTGAAGTGAAGTGAAGGACCGACCTGCTGGAGGGCGCTGGTGCCACAACCCCTGCCCGAGCCGAGGGCTTCAGGGCATCGAGGTTCAGGTCGTGCGCGCGCAACCACTCATCGACGCGCCGGAGTTCACTGCCATCGCGCCCGTACGCGAACGGGCCCCTTCGGGGGGTGACCCCGAAGGGGCCCGCGGAAGGCGTCGCGCACGACTACGCCGCCGACCTCAGCCAGTGAAAGCGTTGTTGAACTGACCGCAGGTGGTGTCGAAGGTCTCGGAGAGACCGAGCACGGCAATCGGGACGTCGGTCGCGGCCACCGTCTGCGGGCTGCACTCCTGGTAGGGGCGGTAGAGGTCGGTGCTCGCCGTGTAGGCGACGCCGGTGCCCGCACCGACGGCGGACAGGCTGCCGGCCGCCGCGGCGACGATCATGACCTGGTGAAGCTTGCGCATGGAACCCTCGGTTTTCATTACCAATACATTGAGGCTGATTGCCTACTGTGACTGAACGAACACTAGCAGTAGCGACAGCGTTCCATGCCGGTGCATGTCCCGTGTCCGAGGGGGGAGATGGGTGCACGCAGCGTTGCCGACGGGTGACGGAAACAAAACAAACCCGGCCTGGTGCAGGCCGGGTTGTCGATGTGGGTGGAGCCCCCTGTCGGATTCGAACCGACGACCTGCTGTTTACAAGACAGCCGCTCTGGACCAGCTGAGCTAAGGAGGCCTGCACGCGCTGTCACGCACGCGCCCGTGCAGTGTACCCAGGTTCCGAGTGGGCCCTGTCGAAAATTTCCGCGAAGTTCACATGCCTCCAGGTACTGACAGATCAGGCGAACGCCAGGTACCGTCCAGAGCCAGTCCGCACATGTGGACTAAACCAACCACCTTCCTACAACGGATCGTCCGGCACGTTCCTGCCGGTAGAAGGGGGCCCATTCACCATGGCCACTGTCTCGTTCGACAAGGCGACCCGGATCTACCCGGGTACCGAGAAGCCCGCCGTGGACGCGCTCGACATCCACATCGAGGACGGAGAGTTCCTCGTTCTGGTCGGCCCGTCCGGCTGCGGCAAGTCCACCTCGCTCCGCATGCTGGCGGGGCTCGAGGACGTCAACGCCGGCGCCATCCGCATCGGTGACCGCGACGTCACGCACCTGCCGCCGAAGGACCGGGACATCGCCATGGTGTTCCAGAACTACGCGCTGTACCCGCACATGACCGTCGCCGACAACATGGGCTTCGCGCTCAAGATCGCCGGCGTGCCGAAGGCAGAGATCAAGCAGAAGGTCGAGGACGCGGCGAAGATCCTCGACCTCACCGACTACCTCGGCCGCAAGCCGAAGGCCCTCTCCGGTGGTCAGCGTCAGCGTGTCGCCATGGGTCGCGCCATCGTGCGTGAGCCGCAGGTCTTCCTCATGGACGAGCCGCTGTCCAACCTGGACGCCAAGCTCCGCGTGTCGACCCGTACGCAGATCGCGTCGCTGCAGCGCCGTCTCGGCATCACCACCGTCTACGTCACTCACGACCAGGTCGAGGCCATGACGATGGGCGACCGCGTGGCGGTCCTCAAGGACGGTCTGCTCCAGCAGATCGACACCCCGCGCAACATGTACGACCGCCCGGCCAACCTCTTCGTCGCCGGCTTCATCGGCTCCCCGGCCATGAACCTGGTCGAGGTCCCGATCACCGACGGCGGCGTGAAGTTCGGCAACTCCGTCGTCCCGGTCGACCGTGACGCGCTCGCCGCCGCCACCGACAAGACCGTGACCGTCGGCGTCCGTCCCGAGCACTTCGACGTGGCCGGCTCCGAGTCGGAGCAGGGCCTCGCGGTCACCGTGAACGTGGTCGAGGAGCTGGGCGCCGACGCGTACGTCTACGGCACCGCCAAGGTCGGCGAGGACTCCAAGGACCTCGTCGTCCGCGTCAGCGGCCGTGCCGTCCCGGAGAAGGGCAGCACGCTGCACATCGTCCCGCGCTCCGGCGAGACCCACGTGTTCTCGACCTCCACGGGTGCGCGGCTCTCCGACTGAGAACGCGCTTCAGGGCAGGTACAGGCAGCACAACCCCGGGTAATTCACCCAGGTTGACGAAGAGGGCCCCGCAGATGCCTGCGGGGCCCTTCTCGTTGTCGACAAATACCCCGGCAGATCGGTCATTTCGAGCACTGTGCGTCAACGCACCGCCGAGAAATGGGCCCGCTCCGTCCCCCAAACCGGTGACCGAATGTCGCCATGTCAGCACCGAACGCTACTCTCACTCGCGTGAAGCACTCCACCACCCAACAGACACGACGCGGCCACCGGGGCCCCGCCCGCCAGCTCGGCCGCACTCTCGCCCTCGTCCTGCCCGTCGTCCTGGTGCTCTCCGGGACCCTCGCGGTCACCCGGGTCAACTGGTCGGGGGACCCCTCGGACTCGGTGCTCACCGCGACCGACGTCACGAGCGCGGGCGCGAAGAACACCGCCCCGCGTGCTCCGCAGGACGTGCTGCGCGACCAGCTCCTGACCGAGCTGCAGGCGAAGAACCCGGGCGTCGCCCTCACCCACCTCCAGCAGGCCGTCGACGAGCGCCCGTCCCTGGGCCGGCACTGCGCCTCGATCGCCCGCGCCCTCGGCCGCGCCGCGGTGCGCATGTACGGTCCGACGCGTGCGCAGTCGTACGCGCGGCCCGTCTGCGACACCGCCTTCGCTTCGGGGGTGGCAGCGGCGCACAGCTAGCCCGGTTGATTAAGGAACGGTTGCAGGCGAATGCCGCGAGCGGGGCGCCGCGTACAGTTCGGGCATGACTGATCCGAACGCCGCGTCCCGCCCCGTTCAAGCCGTCATTCTGGCCGGTGGCCAGGGTTCTCGGCTGCGTCCTTACACCGACGACCGGCCCAAGCCGATGGTCGAGATCCCCGGTACGGGGACGCCGATCATCGGCCACCAGCTCGCCTGGCTCGCCGAGGAGGGCGTGACGGACGTGGTGGTCAGCTGTGGGCACCTTGCCGAGGTGCTGCAGGACTGGCTGAAGTCAGCCGATCTTCCGGTCCGTGTCACGACCGTCGTCGAGACGGAGCCGCTCGGGCGAGGTGGCGGCCTGAAGTACGCGGCCGCGCATCTTCCGCACCCCGAGAAGGCCTGGTACGCCACCAACGGCGACATCTGGACCCGCTTCTCGCTGCGCGACATGGCGGACTTCCACACCGAGCGCGACGCGGTCGCGACGCTGGCCCTCGCCCGGCCCCGTATCCCGTGGGGTGCGGTGAAGACGGACGGCTTCGGCCACATCACGGACTTCATCGAGGCCCCGCCGTCGACGTTCGAGATCAACGCGGGCGTCTACGTCTTCTCGCCCGGGTTCGCCTCCCTCCTCCCCGAACGCGGCGACCACGAACGCACCACGTTCCCCCACCTGGCCCGGGAACGCCGCCTGGCCGGCTTCCCGATCCCCCAGGGGGCGTACTGGCGAGCCATCGACACGGCGAAGGACCTGACGGAGGCGGCGAAGGAACTGGCGGCTCTGGGGCGCTGAGAGCTCCGCGTGGGGGTGCGCGTGGATGCCTGCGGCGGCCCGTTGCCGTTCGGTGGGGGTGCGCGTAGCGCCCAGGGTTCGGTGGGTGGGTCGGGGACGTGTCGGGGGGTGTCCGTCCTCGGACCGGCGGCCGCCTTAAGCCAAAAGGTCCCGCGTGTTGACGCCGGCCACTGCGGGCGGACACCCCCCGACACGTCCCCTTCCCGCCGTGGGCGGGCGCGGGCCCGTGGGGGTACAGCCATCCACCGCCCGTCAGGCCGCGGGCAGTCGTGCCGCTGGGGCGGCACGACGATGGGCCCCGGACGGATTCGCGTCCGGGGCCCATCGTCGTCGGGGGGCTTGTCAGCCGGTGGGTTTGGGGCCGAGTAGGTCGTCCACCGGTCCGTTCATCCCAACAGGCCACCTACCAGGCCAGGTTCGTCGGGTGAGCCGCCGCCCGTTGAGCCGCCGCTGGAGGAGGGGCCGCCGGAGGTCGGGCCGGTGCTGGTGCTGGGGGCCTCGTCGGTCGGGGTGGACTGCTGGGGCGGGGCCTGGCCCGCCGTGCCCTGCGTCTGGCTGGGCATACCAGCGCCCGCCGTGCCCGCGTCGCTGGTGGCGCCCGGCGTGGTCGCGGCGCCCGCGCTGGGGCTGGCCGTGCCCGACGTGGCGCCCTGGGTGGGCGAGTTGGAGGCCGACGGCGTCCTCTTGTGCCGCTTGTCGGGCTCCTGCGGGAGCGGGGAGCCGGGCAGTTCGTTGCGCGGCGCCTCGCCGGGGCCGGGGACGACGACGCGGTCGGCGTCGCGGACCGCACCGCCGAGGACGGAGCCGATGAGGAGGGTGAGGCCGGTGACGATCGCGGTGACGAGGGCGCCGCGACGCAGGACGTAGCTGCGGAGCTCCCAGATGTCGGAGCGGGGGCCGAGGCGCCGCCAGGCCATGCCGGCGAGGCGGCCGTCGATGGAGTAGACGGGCGCGCCGGCGATGATCAGCGGGGACCACGCGGCGAGATAGATGATGTCGGGGGCGTCGTAGGCAGGGACGCTCTTCCAGCTGACGGTGACCAGCAGCGCGGCGGACAGCAGCGCACCGACGACCGCGGCGACCCGCTGCCAGCACCCCAGGACCGTGAGGACGCCCACGATGACCTGGAAGAAGGCGATGACCAGGCCGGAGCCGACCGGGTGCTCGAGTGCGAACTGGCGAAGGGGTTCGGCGACTTCCCAGGGGTGCAGGGTGTTGAGCCACTTCACCATCGAGCCGCGCTTGCCGCCGTCGAAGTAGACGGGGTCGCAGAGCTTGCCCATGCCGGCGTAGATGGAGATGAAGCCGAGGAAGACGCGGAGGGGGAGGAGGACGACGCCGAGGTTCATGCGGCGGCCGGGGTAGTAGGCGTGCCGCGCGGGGTCGTCGCCGCCGGGCCGCTTGAGTGGCGCGGCGGCCCCGTCCGCCGTGTCGGGCTCGTCGAACTCCTCGTCTTCGTAGGGGAGTTCCTCGTAAGGGAGTTCCTCGTCGTATGCGCTTTCGACCGTGCGCATGTTCGGCAGCAGCCGGGCCTCGACGGACTCGTGGGTGCGCTGCGGGCCGACGATCGGGGTTTCGACGGTCTGCGTCAAGTCGTCGTCGTAGCCGCCCTCGTAGCCCCGGTCATAGCCGCCGACCTCGACGCGCGGGATGACCTGGGTGCCCCCGGCACCGGGAAGCGGTTCGTCGCCGTGGCGGACGCTGCCGTCCCGCACGGCCTGGAGCAGGCGGTGGGCTCCGGTGTCGTCGGGCGCGGACGTGCCGTTCCAGACGGCGACCCGGCGGCGGGCGCCGGTGGCCGCGCCCGCTCTGCCGGCCGCGTTGGTGACGGGGATGCGGGTGGTGTCCTCGGTGGCGCTCAGGTGCCGTGCGATCCGCGGGGACTGGGCGCGCCGCGTCGACGTGCCCAACAGCACGCGGAAGCTCGCGTGATTGACGATGATCTGCGCCGGATCGCTCGGCACCTTCACCATGCTCAGCGCGGGAGCGTCGTCGTATCCCGACGAGCGGTCCCCCGTGGGTGTGCGGGGTGTTCTGGTGTCCACACTCAACTAACCGAGTGACGTGTGGTTAGGACACTGCCTTGACCGGTCCGATCTGTCCGGACCCCGTCAAGGATGCGCAGGTCGCACCACTGTCACCAGAATTAACCCGCACGGGTGATGCCACGGATGTCTGTTCAGACGCGTCGACGAGCCGCCTCGTAGAGGACGATGCCTGCCGCCACACCGGCGTTGAGGGACTCCGCGCCGCCCGGCATCGGGATGCGTACGCGGAAGTCGCACGTCTCGCCGACCAGGCGGGACAGGCCCTTGCCCTCGCTGCCGACCACGATGACGACCGGGCCCTCCAGGGCCTGCAGCTCGCCGAGTTCCGCCTCGCCGTCGGCGGCGAGGCCGACGACCGCGATGCCCGCCTTCTTGTACGCCTCCAGGGCGCGGGTGAGGTTCGTGGCGCGGGCGACGGGAGTGCGGGCCGCGGTGCCGGCGGACGTCTTCCAGGCGCCGGCGGTCATGCCGGCCGCGCGGCGCTCGGGTACGACGACGCCGTGGCCGCCGAAGGCGGAGACCGAGCGGACCACGGCACCGAGGTTGCGCGGGTCGGTCACGCCGTCGAGGGCGACGATGAGCGGGTCCTCGCCGTCGTCGTAGGCGGCGCTCGCCAGGTCCTCGGGGTGGGCGTACTCGTACGGCGGGACCTGGAGGACCAGGCCCTGGTGGTTGAGGCCGTTCGTCATGCGGTCCAGCTCGGGGCGCGGGGCCTCCATGAGGTTGATGCCACCGCGCTCGGCGGCGAGCTGGAGGGCCTCGCGGACGCGCTCGTCGTTGTCGATGAACTGCTGGACGTAGAGGGTGGAGGCCGGGACGCCCTCGCGCAGGGCTTCGACGACCGGGTTGCGTCCCACGACCATCTCGGACGTGCCCTTGCCGCCACGGCCGCGCGGTGCGGGGCGGCGCGCGGCCTGCTTCGCCTTGGCGGTCGCGATGCGGTTCTTCTTGTGCTTCTTGCGCATCTCGGCGGGCGGGGTCGGGCCCTTGCCCTCAAGACCCTTGCGCCGCTGGCCGCCACTGCCGACCTGCGCGCCCTTCTTGCCGGACATGCGGCGGTTGTTGGCTGCCATGACCTACCTGTCCTACGTCGGTGAAATGTTCGTACGTCTATGCAGTGTGCCGCCCGCAGGGCCGGGCGGCACAATCGATCTTCGGTGATCGCAAGCGGTCAGCGCGGGCCGAGGCTCCAGCGCGGGCCCTGCGGGCCGTCCTCGATGACGAGGCCCGACTGGTTGAGCTGGTCGCGGATGGCGTCCGCGGTGGCCCAGTCCTTGCGGGAGCGGGCCGCCTCGCGCTGGTCGAGGACCATGCGGACCAAGGTGTCGACCACGCCGTGCAGATCGTCGCCGCGGTCGGTCTCGCCGGCCCAGTGCTCATCGAGCGGGTCCAGGCCGAGGACGCCGAGCATGGCCCGCACCTCGGCGAGGCGCGCCACGGCGGCTTCCTTGTCGTCGGCGGCCAGTGCGCTGTTGCCCTGGCGGACGGTGGTGTGCACGACGGCGAGCGCCTGCGGGACGCCCAGGTCGTCGTCCATCGCCTCGGCGAAGGCGGGCGGCACCTCGGCGGACGGCTCGACGACGCCCGCCTTCTCCACCACGCGCTGCACGAAGCCCTCGATGCGCGCGAACGCCGACTCGGCCTCGCGCAGGGCCTCCTCGCTGTACTCGATGGTGGAGCGGTAGTGCGGGGTGCCCAGGTAGTAGCGCAGCACGATCGGGCGCCACTGCTTGACCATCTCGGACACGAGCACGCTGTTGCCGAGCGACTTCGACATCTTCTCGCCGCTCATGGTGACCCAGGCGTTGTGCACCCAGTAGTGGGCGAAGTCGTCGCCGTACGCCTTGGCCTGGGCGATCTCGTTCTCGTGGTGCGGGAAGATCAGGTCGAGGCCGCCGCCGTGGATGTCGAAGGCGGAGCCCAGGTACTTGTGGGCCATGGCCGAGCACTCCAGGTGCCAGCCCGGGCGGCCCCGGCCCCACGGCGTCTCCCAGTCGGGCTCGCCGGGCTTGGCGGCCTTCCACATCGCGAAGTCGCGCGGGTCCCGCTTGCCGGTGATGCCCTCCTCGGCGGGCTGCCGCATCTCGTCGAGGTCCTGCCGGGACAACTCCAGGTAGGAGGGCCAGGAACGGACGTCGAAGTAGACACTGCCGTCCGCCTCGTAGGCGTGTCCGCGCTCGATGAGACCGCGCATCATCTCGACCATCTCGGTGACATGGCCGGTAGCCCGCGGCTCGTACGTCGGCGGGAGGCAGCCGAGCGCGGTGTAGCCGTCGGTGAAGGCGCGCTCGTTCTCGTAGCCGATGGACCACCAAGGGCGGTTCTGGTCGACCGACTTGGTGATGATCTTGTCGTCGATGTCCGTGACGTTCCTGATGAACGTCACGTCATAGCCGCGGTAGGCGAACCAGCGGCGCATGATGTCGAAGTTGAGGCCGGAGCGGATGTGCCCGATGTGCGGCGCGGCCTGCACGGTGGCGCCACAGAGGTAGATCGAGACACAGCCCGGCGTGAGCGGGGTGAAGTCACGGATCTGCCGGGCGCTGGTGTCGTACAGGCGAATAGTCACGAGTCCAGGGTAGTGGGCGGGAGCGAGTGCCTTGCGACCTTCCCACTCAAGGGGACGTATTCGTGACATCCCCCGTGCTCAAGGCCGTTCAGCCGACCCGCACCACCAGCGCCGTCGCCACTGCCATCAGGCCCTCGCCGCGTCCCGGGAAGCCCAGTCCGTCCGTGGTCGCGCCCGACACCGACACCGGTGCTCCGGCCGCCTCCGAGAGGATCTTCTGCGCCTCGTCGCGGCGCTTGCCGATCTTGGGGCGGGGACCGACGACCTGCACCGCGATGTTGCCGATCCGGAAGCCCGCCTCGCGCACGATCCGGGCCGCCTCGGTGAGGAGTACGACGCCGGAGGCGCCCGACCACTCGGGTCGCCCGGTGCCGAAGTGCTGCCCCAGGTCGCCGAGGCCGGCCGCCGAGAACAGCGCGTTGCACGCGGCGTGCGCGACCACGTCCGCGTCGGAGTGACCGGCGAGGCCCGGCCCTTCGCCCTCCCACTTCAGGCCCGCGCACCACAGCTCGCGGCCCTCCTCGAAGGCGTGGATGTCGGTGCCGATGCCGACCTGGGGGACCGGAAGCTGCTCAGAAGCCATCGTTCAGCCTCCGGCGCGCCAGGACCGCCTCGGCCAGGACCAGGTCCAGCGGGCGCGTCACCTTGAAGGCCTCCTCGTGGCCGGGGACGACCACGACCGTCTCGCCCAGCTGCTCGACCATGCTCGCGTCGTCGGTGACGTTGTCGGTGACCGTCTCGTGGGCGCGGACCAGTGTGGCCCGGTCGAAGCCCTGGGGGGTCTGCACGGCGCGGAGGCGAGCGCGCTGCGGGGTGGCCACCACCGGTTCGGGCCCGCCCGTGACGGCGGCCGGCTCGACCTCCTTGACCGTGTCCGCGAGCGGCAGCGCGGGCACCACGGCCGGCGCCCCGTCGCGTACCGCCTCGATCACCGCGTCCACCGTGTCCACCGGCACCAGGGGGCGCGCGGCGTCGTGCACCAGCACGATGTCGTAGACCGGCGGCAGCGCGTCCAGGCCGAGCTTCACGGACTCCTGGCGGGACTCCCCGCCGGGGACCACCAGGAAGTCGGTGCGCTCGGGCAGCGCGTGTGCGTCGAGCAGGCTCTTGACCTCGGCGGCGCCGTCGGGCGGGGCCACGACGACGACCAGGGAGACGGCGCGGGACGCGGCCATCGCGCGCACGGCGTGGATGAGCATCGGCGTGCCGTTCAGCGCGCGGAGCGCTTTGGGGGCGCCCGGACCCAGCCGTACGCCCCGGCCGGCGGCCGGGATCACGGCGGCGGTACGGAGTTCCGCGGGCGAAGGGCGCGAATCGTCAGACATCGGTTCCTGTCAGGTTTGTGTGCTCGGCCTACGTGGGTATGGCCTCAGCGTGCCGGGCGCGACGCCTTGACCGGACCCTTCCGTGACACCGGTCGAGCCAGCAGCCCGGGCCCGGCACGCCAAGTATCGGGGGATCTTCCTCCGAGGGTGAACCCGCGTACGGCGTCCGAGTACGAACATGCCGCAGCGCCCGGCGACGAGAAATACGTCATCGGGCACCGCGGCACTTTTTTGAAACAACTCAGCTGTGTGCTGATGAACACTCAGCCGTGTGCTGAACTGAGGCGGATGGACCGCGTCAGGACGCGAGGACCTCGTCGAGCAGGGCCTCGGCCTTGTCCTCGTTGGTGTTCTCCGCGAGAGCGAGTTCGCTCACCAGGATCTGGCGGGCTTTGGCGAGCATGCGCTTCTCACCGGCGGAGAGTCCACGCTCGCGCTCACGACGCCACAGGTCACGCACGACTTCCGCGACCTTGATGACATCGCCGGAGGCGAGCTTCTCCAGATTTGCCTTGTAACGACGCGACCAGTTCGTGGGCTCCTCGGCGTACGGCGCGCGCAGCACCTCGAAGACCCGGTC
Organism: Streptomyces cyaneus; assembly: GCF_004028635.1. GTDB lineage: Bacteria > Actinomycetota > Actinomycetes > Streptomycetales > Streptomycetaceae > Streptomyces > Streptomyces cyaneus. The sequence goes on from NZ_RQJW01000005.1 coordinate 609,987, forward strand.
CAGCCCGTCCTGACCGACCACATCACGCACGCCGACGAACTCCGCATTGTCCGCTGGCACACGTACCGTCAGGTCACCCTGGGCGACCTTCAGCACGAAGTAGGTCTTGTCCACGCCTTTGATCTGGCGAGTTTCGATGGCCTCGATCAGCGCGGCCCCGTGATGGGGATAGACCACGGTGTCGCCAACCTTGAACGTCATGTGACAGGTACCCCTTCCGTGGCTATCCAGGGTAACACGGAAACTGCGGGTTCTGAATGGCGTTTTCGCAGGTCAGGGCATATCTCGGGGCTTGACAACTCCAACAGGAACGTGCTTCGCGGGCCGACCGGAAGAAGGTATTCGCAGGTCGGAGCGGCTCTGCGGGTGAGGTGAAACGCGCACGTTACACACATCCGGAGGCGTGTCCGAGTGGCCGAACGTCCGCATATGTCCGGTTCCAAGTGTGCGACTTCCGCTACTCCGTTCGGCGTCCGGAGTCGGGTACCGGACGAATCCGGAATTGATCACGGCCAGGTCGGCAGCACAGCCGTTGATCAATTTCGGGAGGGTCGTGCATTCCTTCACGGAAATTTTGCGCGGGGGCTTGCAAGGGGACTTATGTGAATGGCGGACGGGCCTGCGGGCAATGTGACTCCCGGGTCACTTGTGGGTGAAGTGATGGGTGGTGGAAGAGGTACTTCGACGGCACATGGCCGCTCAGGGGAGGGTCGGGTGCAGTCGCGCGGGAACGGCTCGGTAACCTAAGGCCGCTGACAGACACTTAGGGCGGCTTTATGCGCCCGCCCCGTTCGAGTCAAGGAGTTGCCGCCGCCGTGAGCAGCAGCCTTCGACGCGGCGCCCTCGCCGCGGCCGCCATCGCGTTCTCGATCACGTCGCTCGGTGCGTGCGCCGCCGGCAACAACAGCCAGACGCTGGAGATCAAGCCGGACAACGCGGCGACGACCGTTGGCGACATCAAGATCCAGAACGCCATCGTCATCACCCAACCCGACCTGGAGTCGACCGGTCCGGCCGCGGTCTCCGCGACCCTGTTCAACTCCGGCAAGACCGCCCAGACGCTGGACGCGATCAAGGTGGACGGCGCCGACAAGACCGCCGAGCTCAAGCCCGCCAAGGGGGGCAGCCTGACCATCCCGGCCGGCGGCTCACTGATCCTCGGCGGCAAGGACAACGCCTCCGCCGTGCTGCCCAGCAGCCGCGAGGCCATCCAGGACGGCAACGCCCAGAAGATCACCTTCACCTTCAGCAAGACCGGTGATGTGAGCCTGCGTGCGTTCGTCGTCCCGGCCGAGCACTACTTCGAGAGCTGGGGCCCGAGCGAGGTCCCGTCGGTGCCGGGCAAGTCGCCCTCCCCGACCGGTTCGCCGACCGAGTCCCCGGCCGAGGGCACCCCGGCCGCCCCGACCGACGAGGCCGGCACCGCGGCAGGTTCCGGTGCCGGGAGCGGCGCCGGGACCGGCGCCGGCGCGGCGACCCCGTCCGACAGCACCTCGCAGACGACGGCCGGTCACTGAGCGGTCGTAGCGCATAAAAGGGCGGGACCTCCGGAAACGGAGGTCCCGCCCTTCTACGTGGCGACCGTGGTGGTCGTGGTGGTCGTGCTGTTTACGGCTCGAACTTGTAGCCGAGGCCACGCACCGTCACCAGGTACCGCGGGGCGCCCGGGTCCGGCTCGATCTTGGCGCGCAGGCGCTTGACGTGGACGTCGAGGGTCTTGGTGTCACCGACGTAGTCGGCGCCCCAGACGCGGTCGATGAGCTGCATGCGGGTCAGGACGCGGCCGGCGTTGCGCAGGAGCATCTCCAGGAGGTCGAACTCCTTGAGGGGGAGGTCGACCTTGGAGCCGGAGACCGTGACCACGTGACGGTCCACGTCCATCCGGACCGGGCCCGCCTCCAGCGCGGCCGGGGTGACCTCCTCGGGCTCGCCGCGGCGGCGCAGGACGGCCCGGATACGGGCGACCAGCTCGCGCGAGGAGAACGGCTTGGTGACGTAGTCATCGGCTCCTATTTCCAGGCCGACGACCTTGTCGATCTCACTGTCCTTGGCGGTGACCATGATCACCGGGACGTTGGAGCGGCCGCGCAGTTGACGGCAGACCTCGGTGCCCGGCAGGCCGGGCAGCATCAGGTCGAGGAGGACGAGGTCGGCGCCGTTGCGCTCGAACTCGTCGAGTCCGTCGGGCCCGGTGGTCGCGACGGCGACCTCGAAGCCCTCTTTGCGGAGCATGTACGACAGGGCGTCGGAGAAGGACTCCTCGTCCTCGACGACGAGCACACGGGTCACGGAAGGACCTCCGGGGCGGAAAGCGTTTCGTACGCGGTTGAGTCAGGGGGTGAGTCGGGGGATCTGCGGGGATGCGATCCGGCGGTCTGTCCGGCCTCGTCGTCGAGGTCGGGGTGCTGCTGTGCGCGGTCTCGGGCCGCACCGGCCTCCGGCAGCCGCAGGGTGAAGGTGGAGCCCTGTCCCTCGGAGCTCCACACCGTGACCTCCCCGCCGTGCGAGGCGGCCACGTGCTTGACGATCGCGAGACCGAGGCCGGTGCCACCGGTGGCACGGGAACGGGCCGGGTCGACGCGGTAGAAGCGCTCGAAGATGCGCTCCTTGTCCTTGTCCGAGATGCCGATGCCCTGGTCGGTCACGGCGATCTCGATGAGGTCTCCGCCCGGGGCGCTGACCCGGCGGGCGGCGATGCCGACGCGGGTGCGGGCGGGCGAGTAGTTGACGGCGTTCTCGACGAGGTTGCCGAGGGCGGCGGCGAGCTGGCCGCGGTTGCCCCAGATGCTGAGGTCCGCCGTGCCTCCGGCGGCCATGGTGATCTGCTTCGTGCCTGCGGCGTGCCGGCAGCGGTCCATGGCCTCGGCGACGAGTTCGTCGACGCCGACGGGCTCGGCGTCCTCCAGCGGGTCGTCGTTCTGCACCCGGGAGAGGTCGATGAGCTCCTGCACCAGGCTGGTGAGCCGGGTCGCCTCGATCTGCATGCGCCCGGCGAAGCGCTCCACGGCCTCCGGGTCGTCGGACGCGTCCATGACGGCCTCGGACAGCAGGGAGAGCGCGCCGACCGGCGTCTTCAGTTCATGGCTCACGTTGGCGACGAAGTCGCGCCGCACCGCCTCTATGCGCCGGGCCTCGGTGAGGTCCTCGACGAGGAGGAGGACGAGGCGGGAGCCGAGGGGCGCGACGCGCGCGGACACGGCGAGGGCATCGCCGCGTCCGGTGCCGCGCCTGGGCAGGTCCAGCTCGACCTGCCGTATCTCCCCGTCACGTCTGGTGTCCCGGGCCATCTGGAGCATGGGTTCGACGGAGAGCTTGCCACCGCGCACCAGACCGAGGGCGTACGCCGCCGAGCTGGCCTTGACGACGGCGTCCCCCTCGTCGAGGACGACGGCGGAGGAGCGCAGCACCGACAGGACCGTGTCCACGCCGGGGGGCAGGACCGGGTCGGTGTGCAGGGAGGTTCGGGTGGGTCGCTTCAGGTCGCGTTCGCTCCAGCGGAACGCCAGCATGGCGATGACGCCGGTGAGCACCCCGGCGATCGCTGCCGCTGCGGCGACCGCCGCGTTCACGTCCATGCGTCCAGGTTAGGCATGGCGCAGGCGGTGGCCACAGCCGTCGGAGTGCGAGCTCGAACACTCGTCGCCCAGAGTTCACCTTGGAGCCAGTGTTGGTTCATTTGGGGTGGCGGAAACGGACGCGTAGCGGCCGGAAGGTAGGAGCGTGGGGTTCGCACAGGCGATTTCGGATGGTGATCGCGTGAATGACCACGGTGTGATCGCATGGTGATCGCACTGGCGGTTTCACGACAGTCCGACTGTCGTTTTCACGGCAGCCGTATGGTCGGAGGTCACGACAGTAAGACTGCCGGATTGGACGACAAGACTGCCGGTTCGACGACAGTCTCCTGGCCCCCGGAACCCCCCGAGGCAGACGTAAGAGAGGGACCCTGATGCGGGACGCGTACCACGAGGAACTGGACTCGATCGGCGACAGCCTGGTGGAGATGGCCCGGATGGTCGGGTCGGCGATCGGACGCGCCACGACGGCGATCCTCGACGCCGATCTGAAGCTGGCCGAGAGCGTGATCGAGGCCGACCAGAAGGTCGACGACCTCCAGCACGACCTGGAGGCCAAGGCCATAGCACTGCTGGCGCGCCAGCAGCCGGTGGCGACCGACCTGCGGATAGTCGTCACCTCGCTCCGCATGTCGGCGGACCTGGAGCGCTCGGGCGACCTCGCCCAGCACGTGGCGAAGCTGACGCGGCTGCGCTACCCCGCGCGCGCGATCCCGCAGGACCTGCACGCCACCATCCTGGAGATGGGCCAGCTCGCGCAGCGCCTGATGGCGAAGGCGGCCGAGGTGATCATCACCAAGGACGTCGACCTCGCCCTCCAGCTGGAGCAGGACGACGACGCGATGGACCTCCTCCACCGCACCCTCTTCCAGCACCTGATGGACGAGCGCTGGAAGCACGGCATCGAGACGGCGGTCGACGTGACGCTGCTCGGCCGTTACTACGAGCGGTACGCCGACCATGCGGTCGCGGTTGCGAAGCGTGTGGTGTACCTGGTGACGGGTGAGCACGCGGATGAGCTGCAGGCCGACATCCAGCCGGTTTCGGGTGTGGAGGGGGCGTAAGCCGTAAGCAGGCTTACTGGGGACCGCTCGGGGCGTGCGCAAGCCTCTGTGCGCCGTTGATGCGCCCAGCGAGGCGGGCATGGAATGGGCACAGGCACCAGCCTTGAGGAGGGACCATGGCCGAATCCCCCAGCACCCCCGGCACGACACCCGACCCCACCCGGGAACGCCCGTCCGAGCAGCCCACCGACATCAGGAGCCTCCCACTCTTCGGCGCCTGCGGCTGCGGCTCGGGGTGCGGGTGCGGGTGCCAGTCGGGGAATCCTTGCCAGTGCGGGTGAGCCGGTGAGGGTGTAGGTGTGCGGATGTACTGCGGCGTACGACGCCGTGGATCTCGTACGACGGTGAAGGGCCCCGGCGTGGATGCCGGGGCCCTTCACCGTCCTATGCCAGGGCCTTGGTTCCATGCCCGGGGCCCTTCGTCGATGCCAGGGCCTTCGTTCCGTGCCCGGCGCTCTTCGTCGTGCTGGTCGTCCCGGACGGGCGCAGCATGGAAGGAGAGTGAGATCAGGCGAGCGCACTCCGAGGACCAGAAGTCCGAGGATCGTCAGGAGGTGCGAGGCATGGCTCAGTACATGGACGTACACCACAACATGAAGGGCATCACGGCTGACCAGCTAAGGGAGGCCCACAACGCGGACCTCGCCATAGAGAAGGACGAGCGCGTGCACTTCGAGCGGGCGTGGGCCGACCCCGAGTCCGGCGTCGTCTACTGCCTCTCCGAGGCCCCCTCGGCGGATGCGGTCCAGCGCATCCACGAGCGCGCCGGCCACAAGGCCGACGAGATCCATCCGGTCCCGCTGTCGGTCTGAGACACGGGAAGGAGGTGCGAGGCCCGTGACGCGGTTCATGGACGTCCACCACGGAATGCAGGGCATCACGGCCCAACAGCTGCAGCAAGGCCACGACGCCGCCGCCGCGGTCGAGCAGGAAGAAGGAGTCCACTTCGCACACGCCTGGGCGGACCCGGAGTCCGGCACGGTGTACTGCCTCAGCGAGGGTCCGTCGGCCGAGGCGGTCCGACGTGCCCACGAGCGCGGGGGCGGCGGGGCGCCGGACGAGATCCACGCGGTGCCGCTGGCGGTGTGAGTCCGGCACGACGCAGGACACAACTGAGCAGGAGACGGCCCCCGGCCTGCGGGCGACGCAGCCGGGGGCCGACGCATGGCCGCGGGAGCACCGCTCCTGAGCGGCTGCCGTCCGGTATGGGTGATTGTTCGGATGGGGCATGGAATTTCGGATGGAGCGTGGAATTTCGCTTTTGCTTCCCTTTTGCTGCTGTCTGTAGGGATCGATTTAGGGCACGGCGCGCGCCCTTCGGTCTGCGAGGGGCGAGGCGTGGGGCGCCGGCCGGGACGAGCAGGGGACGAGACGAGGAAGAGGACGGCCATGCGTTCGGGGTCTGCGTGTCCGCCGGGGCTGCCCTAGGGGACTGAGGCCCCGGCCCAGCTGCTCGCGCTGGGGCGACGGGTGACTGCGCGCCCCCGGGGCCCTGAAGGGTCTCCGGCGACAGGTCCGCAGCCCTCGCCCCGCACTCCCCCGGCAGCGGGCGCGGGCACCCACCGGGTCGGCGCAAAAGGCACATTGCCGCACCTGTCCGGCGGCAGTAGAAGGGCAGTGACCCAAACGTTGCGGCCGCGGCGTCAGGCATCGCAAGGCATCACAACACAGCTCCGAGAGGCTGGGTGATCGAGAATGCCGCACGACCCGCACAACGCCGTGTCGAACGAGCCGGAGGACGTGACCGTATCTCTGGCCCCCGAGCAGGAAGCCGTCCTGCAACCGCCGTCGGAGGGCGCGCAGGGCGAGGTACTGCACGGCACGGGCGAGGGACTGGAGCCGGTCGAAGGCTATCGGCTGCCCGAGGGGTTCCCGCCCGAGGCCTGGACCGCCCCGACGGTCGCCCTGCCCGACATCGGGGAAGCGTCGTTCGGTCCGCCGCCGTCGGCGCAGAAGACGGTGCACGGCCCCGACGACCGCGTCCAGATCACCAACACCGCGGTGTACCCGTGGCGGGTGCACTGCTACCTGCTGATCACGGCCCGCGACAACACCCTCTACCAGGGCACCGGCTGGCTCGTCGGACCGCACACCGTGGCGACCGCGGGCCACTGCGTCTACATCAAGGGCAGCGGCGTGGCGGGCCGGGACGGCTGGGTGAAGAGCATCCAGGTGATGCCCGGACGCAACGGCTCCGTGCTGCCGTACGGCAGTGTCACCTGCACGAGCTTCCGCTCCGTGACCGGCTGGACCAATGACGGCGACGAGAACTTCGACTACGGCGCCATCGTCACGCCGTCCAACATCGGCTCCACCACCGGCTGGTTCGGCTTCGGCGTCTGGTCCGACTCGGACCTGCTCAAGACGACCGGCAACATCGCCGGCTATCCGGGCGACAAGCCGCCGGGCACACTCTGGTACGCGGCCCGCGGCGTCGACTCCGTCACCGCGCGGAAGGTGTACTACGACATCGACACGGCCGGCGGCCAGAGCGGAAGCTCCGTCTACCGCATCGACAACGGCAACCGCTACGGCTTCGCCATCCACGCCTACGGCGGAGCCCGGGTGAACTCGGGTACCCGGTTCACCACACCCGTCTACAACAACTACGTGGCCTGGAAAGCGTGAGCGAAGCCCCATGAACGACAGCAGGTCGGCAAGGGCAGCGGGGTCCGCAGGGTCCGCAGGGTCCGCCAGGGAGATCACCGGCGTCGTCCACGACGCCTCGGGGGTACCCGTGCCGGGCGCCCACGTCCTGTTCACCGACGGGCCCCAGCCCTTGCCGGACATCGCTGCCGTGACGGACACCGAGGGACGGTTCTCCCTCACCGCCCCCGCACCGGGTGAGTACGCCCTCCTGTGCCGGGCGGACCCCGCCATGGGGCCGCCCGGCACGGCGGAGACGACGGTGCGTGTGGGGGCAGTGGTCGGGGACGGGGCTACGGAGGCGGCGGCGGTACGGGTCGAGCTGACGCTCGGCTGACGCCGACGCTCGGCTGAGGAGGCGCCCACTCGACAGGCGATCCGGGCGAAACGGACTTACGGTCGAGCGGTGGGCGCTGCACCGGGTGAGGTGCCCTCACGCGCCGGCGCCGCCCGTCGACTTCCCCCACGACACCAACAGGAGACGACCTGCCATGGCCACAGCCTCTGAAACCCCGGTACTGGACACCCTCGCCGCCATGACGGTCGACTCGGTCGAACGGTGCGGGCTGGTCCCGGAGACCTTCATGCTCACCCGCATCGCAGCCCTCGCCGCTTCGGACGCCCCGCCGATCTCGTACGTCGCCCACATCGACCCTGCCATCCAGGCCGGGCTGACTGCCGAGCAGGTGCAGGATGTCCTGGTCGCCATCGCCCCCGTGGTGGGCACGGCGCGTGTGATGACGGCAGCGGGCAACATCGCCAAGGCGCTCGGCATCACGATTGCTGTCGCGGACGCGGAAGCCGAGGCTCAGGGCCGGGCGTAGAGACGACCACAGGGCCGACCACAGAGCCGACCACAGGACAGCGACAAGCCCCCTGCCCGCAGGAGATCTGCAGGTAGGGGGCTTGACCAGTCGGCGTTACTTCTTCTTGCCCTGGTTCTTGACCGCCTCGATGGCCGCCGCGGCCGCCTCCGGGTCCAGGTACTTCCCGCCCGGCGTCACCGGCTTGAAGTCGGCGTCGAGCTCGTAGTACAGGGGGATGCCCGTCGGGATGTTCAGGCCCGCGATGTCGGCGTCGGAGATGCCGTCGAGGTGCTTGACGAGGGCGCGCAGGGAGTTACCGTGCGCGGCCACCAGGACCGTGCGGCCGGACAGGAGGTCCGGGACGATGCCGTCGTACCAGTACGGGAGCATGCGGACCACGACGTCCTTCAGGCACTCCGTGCGGGGACGGAGCTCCGGGGGGATCGTGGCGTAGCGCGGGTCGTCCGACTGGGAGAACTCCGTGCCGTCCTCGAGCGGGGGCGGCGGGGTGTCGTACGAGCGGCGCCACAGCATGAACTGCTCCTCGCCGAACTCGGCGAGGGTCTGCGCCTTGTCCTTGCCCTGGAGGGCGCCGTAGTGGCGCTCGTTCAGGCGCCACGAACGGTGGACCGGGATCCAGTGACGGTCGGCCGCCTCCAGCGCCAGCTGGGCCGTGCGGATCGCCCGCTTCTGGAGGGACGTGTGGACCACGTCGGGGAGGAGATCGGCGTCCTTCAGGAGCTCGCCACCGCGGACTGCCTCCTTCTCGCCCTTCTCGTTGAGGTTGACGTCCACCCAGCCGGTGAACAGGTTCTTCGCGTTCCACTCGCTCTCGCCGTGGCGGAGGAGGATCAGCTTGTACGGTGCGTCGGCCATGCCTCAGAGCGTAATCCACGCTTTCGCCCCCTCGCGTGGCTGCCCGAAGGCCGGACAGTTGACTGCATCTGTTAATTGAGTAGCCGACGGGGAGTGGACCTTCGTAAGTTGTGAGCGCCGCCTGAGCCGCTTACATCCGGTCGCTTACCTCCGGTCGCTTACGTCCGTCGCTCACCTCCATGGGGTCCCGATGCCACTCGCCAGCCTGAGACGCGCCACCCGTGAAAGCGTCTCCGGGCTCCCCCGCGAGTTCTGGTGGCTGTGGACCAGCACGCTCGTCAACCGGCTCGGGGCCTTCGTCGCAACCTTCATGGCCCTGTACCTGACCCTCGACCGCGGCTACTCCGCCTCCTACGCCGGTCTCGTCGCCTCACTCCACGGACTCGGCGGGGTGATCTCCTCCCTCGGGGCCGGCGTCATGACCGACCGGCTCGGGCGGCGGCCCACGCTGCTCGTCGCACAGGCCTCCACCGCCCTCTCCGTCGCGCTGCTCGGGTTCATGCGCGATCCCGTCGCGATCGCCGCCGTCGCGTTCCTCGTCGGCATGGCTTCCAACGCCTCCCGCCCGGCCGTGCAGGCGATGATGGCCGACATCGTCCGGCCCGAGGACCGGGTCCGCGCCTTCTCCCTCAACTACTGGGCCATCAACCTCGGCTTCGCCATCTCCACCATGGCCGCCGGTTTCATCGCCGAGGTCAGCTACCTCGCCGGCTTCCTGATCGAGGCCGGCATGACGATGGTCTGCGCGATCGTCGTGTTCCTGAAGCTGCCGGAGTCCAAGCCGGTGGCCGCGGCCAAGGCCGCCGAGGCGGAGGTCGGGCTCGGCACCGTCCTGCGCGACCGGCGCTTCATGAGCGTCGTCGGGCTGTCCTTCCTCGTCGCCCTGATCTTCCAGCAGGGGTCGGTCGGCCTGCCCGTCGCCATGGGCGAGGCCGGGTTCACCTCTGCGGACTACGGTCTCGCGGTCGCCGTCAACGGCATCCTGATCGTCGCGCTGCAGATCCCGGTCACCCGGTTCATCGAGCACCGCGATCCAGGGCGGCTGCTCATCATCTCGTCCGTCCTCGCCGGGTACGGCTTCGGACTCACCGCCTTCGCCGGTTCGGTCGGCGTCTTCGCGCTCACCGTGTGCGTGTGGACCCTCGCCGAGATCGTCAACGCACCCACGCAGACCAGCCTCGTCGTACGCCTCTCCCCCGTCCATGGGCGCGGCCGCTACCAGGGCATGTACACCATGTCCTGGTCCGTGGCCGGCCTGGTCGCCCCCCTGATGTCCGGCTTCGTCATCGACCGCTTCGGCGCCGAGTGGCTGTGGGGGCTGTGCGCGGTGGTCGGCACGGTGGCGGGGCTCGGGTACGGGGCGCTGATGCGGAGGCTGCCGGACGACACGGGGACGGAGGTGGCCCCGGCCACCGAATCCCCGGCCGGGACCGGGGCGGAGGCGGAGATGGGCGCGGCCTGACGCCCCCCTTCCCCCCTTCCCTCCTCTCCGGCCGCCGCTCTTCTCCTACTCCCGCCTGCGTCGCGGGGCGTGCGGGGTATACAAGAGGTTGCGGTACGAGGGCCGTTGGGGCCGCTGGGGTGGGGGTGGGGCATGACCGACAGTTCCGAGTTGATCTTCGTCAGTCATGCCGGGCCCGACAGCCAGTGGGCGGAGTGGGTGGCGTGGCACCTCCAAGAGGCCGGATACGAGGTCGAGCTGGGCCTGTGGCACTGGCGGACCGGCGACGACTTCGTCAAGAAGATGAACGACGCCATGGCGCGCTGCTCCGCCGTCGTCGCCCTGTTCTCACCCGCCTACTTCGCCCCCGGCCGCTACACGGAGGAGGAGTGGACCGCCGTCGTCGCCCGGCGTGACCGCTTCCTCCCCCTGGTGGTCGAGCCGTTGCAGGAGGGCCAACTGCCTGCCATCCTCGCCGGGCGACTGAGCAAGGAACTCCACGGCCTCGACGAGACCGACGCCCACGCAGCGCTCCTGGAGGCGGTACGCGGGCCCGCCGTGCCCGCCGGCAAACCCGACTTCCCCGGAAAGCCGAAGGGGAAATCGAGGGCCTGGAAGAGAAAGACTCCGGCCGGCCCCCAACCCCGCTTTCCGTCCGGCACCTCCGACCCCGCCGTATGGGACCTGCGGCAGCGGCGACGCAACCCGCACTTCACCGGGCGGGACCTCGTCATCGAAGAGGTACGCCGCAAACTGCTCGCCGAACGCCAGGCCGCCGTCCAGGCGCTCAACGGAACCGGCGGCATCGGCAAGACCCAGGTCGCGCTGGAGTACGCCTACCGTTTCGCCGGCCAGTACGACCTCGTCTGGTGGGTCGACGCCGAACAGGGGGAGCAGGTACCCGCCCGCTACGCCGAACTCGCCGCCCGCGTCGGCGTGGCCAAGCCGGACGCCGGTGTCGAGGTCAACGCGCGGTACGCCATGGAGTACCTGCGCACCCACGACCGGTGGCTGATCGTCCTGGACAACGCGGAGGATCCGCAGCAACTGCGGACCTGGCTGCCGGAGGGGCCGGGGCATGTGCTGATCACGGCCCGCAATCCGGACTGGCGCAAGGTCGTGCCGCGACTCCAACTGGGGGTGTTCAGTCGCGCGGAATCACTGGACTACCTCACCGCCCAGCTGCCCACCCTCAACCCCGAGCACGCCGACGCACTCGCCGACGCCCTCGGCGACCTGCCGCTGGCACTGGCGCAGGCGGCGGGCGTGATGAGCGAGGGAATGCCGCCGGAGCAGTACCTGCGCGTTCTGGAGACGCACACCGCCAAGCTTCTCGATCGCGGCGAGGTGTACGACTATCCAGCCTCGCTCGCGGCCACGGTCACCATCGCCACGGACCGCCTCGACGCCGAGCATCCGGAGGCGACGGCGGTGCTGCGGCTGGCGGCTTTCCTCGGGCCCGAGCGGATTCCGACGGCTTGGCTGGTGGCGGGGCGGGCGGAGCTGGTGACGGTCGGTGGAGACCCGGACGACTTCCTGTGGCCGCAGAGCGCCCTCAATCCGCTGGCCCGGTACGGGCTGGCTGTGGTGGGGCCCGACGCGTTCCAGGTGCACCGGCTGACTCAGGCCGTGGTGCGGGACAAGGCGAGCGGCGAAGCAGCGGGTGCGCTGCAGGACGACGTGGCCGTTCTGCTGACTGCCCTCGATCCGGGTGATCCGGAGCTGCCCGAGACGTGGCTGGGGTGGACGACGCTCACGCAGCATCTGATGGCGACGCTTCACCTCATGGGTGACAGGGCAGAACTGCGCCCTGTGCTGCTGAGGGCAGCCGTATATCTCGTCCGAAGCGCTCAGCCCCAGGTCGCGCGCGACCTGGCCAGCACCCTGCACGAGACGTGGACTGCCTCTTTGGGCGATGACCATCCCGACGCTCTGCACGCCGCCCACATGCTGACCTGGGCTCTGGACGGTTTGTGGGCCCATGAGGAGGTTTTGCCGCTCGTCGAGGACGTCCTGGAGCGGCGCCGCAGGGTTTTGGGCGAAGACGATCCCGAGACGCTCAGCTCAGCGCATGACCTCGCTACCACCTTGGGGCACTTGGAAAGATTCACCGAAGCGCACGTCATGCACGAGGCAGTCCTGGCCAGGCGCATGGCGGTACTGGGCGACGATCATCCCGCCACGCTTTACTCCGCCTACAGTCTCGGGGTTGCCCTGAGCAAAGTCGGTCGACATGACGAAGGACTCCGCACACTGACCGACGTCCTGGAACGACGACGGAGAGTGCTGGGAAACGACCACCCAGACACCTTGCGCGCCATCCAAAGCATCGCCTTCGTTCAGATCGCACTCGGTCGCCATGACGAAGCCCACCGCACACTGACCGACGTCCTGGAACGACACCAGAGAGTGCTGGGAAACGACCACCACGACACCGTTACCTCAGCTGACTTCCTCGCCAGGACTCTGTACCACCTGGGCCGGCATGCTGAGGCGGAGCGCCTCCAGAAGTCCACGAGACTCCGCATCCGCGAAACCCTGGGAGCCGACCACCCCCTGTACGGCATCGTCACACACGGCCTCGTCGAGACGCTCCATGCCCAAGGCAAAACCTACGAAGCCCAGAAGCTCACAAGGAAACGCCGCCGCTGACCCCATCACGGATGCATCCGCGCCCCCTTAACCACCTTGTCCACCGCGTTCCTGGGCCCGTACACAGCCACCCCCACCAAGTCCAGCTCCCCCGTCCCCACCGCCCGCACCGCCGCCCGGTTGTCCCGGTCGTTCCCCGTACCGAACAGATCAGAGGTGAACACAGCCCGCGGCAGCGCACGCGACAGCACACGCGCGTGCGCCGCCGTCAACGTCTCCTTCGTCCCCTCGAAGACCAGCACAGGCTGCCGGAACATCGGCAGATAGCCCACCCCGTCCGCGTCCTCGTACGGCTCCCCGATCACCTCAGGTACCTCCGTCCCCAGCCCACTGACCAGGAACGCGGTTACATTCAGCCGCTGCCAGGGCTCCAGGTCCTCCCTCAGCAGCACGGCGATCTTCGTGTCGAATCGGATGGGCTCGGTGCTCGTACCGCTCGTACCGCTCATGTCGCTCGTCTCGCTCATACGACGAGACTGCCGACCGCCCCACGACCTCGTCTTGTACGTTCTTTGCATGGCCGCCCGGCAGGAAGTCACGCAGGAAGTCACCGCGTGGCGCCCCCGCGTCCCGGGCGTCACCGAGGTCTTCCACGCCCACTTCACCGAGTACGCCTACCCGATGCACGTCCACGAGGCCTGGACGCTGCTCATCGTGGACGACGGTGCCGTGCGCTACGACCTCGAACGGCATGAGCACGGCACCCCGCACGACACCGTGACCCTCCTCCCGCCGCACGTCCCGCACAACGGCTCCCCCGCCACCTCGCACGGTTTCCGCAAGCGGGTGTTGTACCTGGACAGCAGTCGGCTGGGCGAGGACCTGATCGGGCGCGCCGTTGACTCCCCCGACCTCCGCGATCCCGTACTGCGGCTGCGCGTCGGCCGGCTGCACACCGCGCTCGCGCAGCCCGGCGACGAACTGGAGGCGGACAGTCGGCTGACCCTCATCGGTGACCGGTTGCGCGCCCACCTGCGGCCCGAAGCCGTCACGGACGACGTCCCGCGGCGCGACCCCGCCCTCGCCCGCCGGCTGCGTGAGCTTCTCGACGAGCGCGTCGTACAGGGTCTCGCCCTCGACGAGGCGACCGGGCTGCTGCACGCCCACCCGGCCCATCTCGTACGGTCGTTCAGTACCGCGTACGGCATCGCCCCGCACCAGTACCTGATGTCCCGCCGTGTCGACCGGGCCCGGCGGCTGCTCCTGGACGGCCGGTCGCCGGCCGACGTGGCCGCCGCGACCGGGTTCTACGACCAGGCCCATTTCACCCGGCACTTCCGGAAGTTGGTAGGGGTTCCGCCGGGGCGCTACCGCAGCAGCGCGCGCTGAGCGTCGTACAGATCGCGCGGCCGTACGGCCTCCGTGGCGCCGTTAGTACAGACCTGAGATCAGTCGGCGGGGCGCTGGGTCAGATGGGCGAACGCGTCCAGGTTGCGCGTCGACTCGCCGCGCGCCACCCGCCACTCGTACTCCTTGCGGATCGCGGAGGCGAAGCCCAGCTCGAGGAGGGTGTTGAAGGCGCCGTCCGCCGCCTCCAGGACCTGGCCGAGGAGGCGGTCGATCTCGTCGGGGGTGATGGCCGACAGGGGGAGCTTGGCGGTGACGTAGATGTCGCCGAGCCGGTCGACGGCGTAACTCACGCCGTACAGCTTGAGGTTGCGCTCCAGGAGCCAGCGGTGGACGCCGGGCTCGTTCTCGTCGGGGTGGCGGATGACGAAGGCGTTCAGGGAGAGGGAGTGGCGGCCGACGAGCAGGGAGACCGTCGTCGACAGCTTGCGGGTGCCCGGGAGCTTGACGACGTAGTTGCCGGGGGCGGGGCTCTCCCACTCCAGTTCGGCGTCCTTCAGGGCTCCCTCGACGACCTGCGCCGCCTTGTGTGCGTCAGCCATGGTGGGAGCGTACGCGACGCCTGTGGGCGTGGGTCGCGGCCACATATACGTCCGCCGTGGCGGCGGCCGCGGTGTCCCAGCCGAAGGACAGGGCGTGCCGGGCTGCGGCCTCTCCCATCCGGGGGGACAGGTGGGGGTCGTCGGCGAAGGCGTGCAGCACGCGTGCGTAGTCGGCCGGATTGTGGCCCTGGACCAGGTAGCCCGTACGGCCGTCGCGGACCGCCACCGGCAGGCCGCCCACCGCTGCCGCCAGCACGGGTGTGCCGGCCGCCTGCGCCTCGATGGCCACCAAGCCGAAGGATTCGCTGTACGACGGCATGACCAGCAGCGATGCCGCCCTGAACCAGTCGGCGAGCTGCTCCTGGCCGACGGGAGGGCGGAACCGTACGACATCCGCAACGCCCAGGCGGGCGGCCAGCTTCTGCAGGCCCTCCGGCTTGGCGAGGCCGCTGCCGCTGGGGCCGCCCACGATCGGGACGAGGATGCGGGAGCGCAGCTCGGGGTGCTCGTCCAGGAGGACGGCCACCGCGCGCAGGAGGATGTCCGGGGCCTTCAGGGGCTGGATACGGCCCGCGAACAGGGGGATCAAGGCGTCCTGCGGGAGACCCAGGCGGGCTCGGGCTGCGGCGCGGCCGTCGGCGGGCGAGAAGCGGTCGAGGTTGACGCCGGGGTGGACCACGGCGACCTTGTCGGGGGCGGCGGCGTAGTGCCGTACGAGTTCGTCGGCCTCCTCTGCCGTGTTGGCGATGAGGCGGTCCGCCGCCGTGACGATCTGGGTCTCGCCGATGACTCGTGCGGCGGGCTCGGGGGTGTCGCCGTCGGCCAGGTTGGCGTTCTTGACCTTGGCCATCGTGTGCATGGCGTGCACCAGGGGGGCGCCCCAGCGCTGGGCGGCCAGCCAGCCGACGTGGCCGGAGAGCCAGTAGTGGGAGTGGACCAGGTCGTAGTAGCCGGGGCGGTGGCCGGCCCAGGCCTGCATCACGCCGTGGGTGAAGGCGCACAGCTGGGCGGGGAGGTCCTCCTTGTTGAGGCCCTCGTACGGGCCCGCGTCGATGTGGCGGACGAGGACGCCGGGGGCGAGCTCCACGACGGGCGGGAGGTCTGTGGCGGTCGTGCGCGTGAAGATCTCGACCTCGATGTTGATCGCGGCGAGGCGCTGTGCCAGCTCGACGATGTATACGTTCATGCCGCCGGCGTCGCCTGTGCCGGGCTGGTGGAGCGGTGAGGTGTGCACCGAGAGCATGGCGATGCGGCGGGGGCGGCGGTGCAGGCGCAGCCGGTGGGGGGCGGCCTGGGAGCGACGCCCGAGCCTGCCGACGTACTGGCTCACGTGGCGTTCCTCCTTGCTGCGGGCATGCCGGACGGAGGGTCCTCGCGCCCTCCAAGGCGGTGCAACGCCGGAGGTAGGGGTTCCCATTCCTGGTGGGGCGGTTTTTGCCGAGGCGTTACCGGGGTTCGCTCAACTGTTCGGGGGTGGGCTGCGTTGTCGGGTGCGTTGTCGAGTGCGTGTAGGTGGCACGGTCCGACGGTCGGAGCAGCCGCATACCCTCGTATGCATGACATCCCGCGCCTTCGCCCGACCTGTGGGCACCGTCACGCGCGGGACCACCAATCCCAATCGGCTGCGCCGTATGGATCGCTGGATCGCCGCCACGTACGGGGGCGAGTTGCGGCGGGCCGTCGAGCCCGTCGCCGTGGATCTCGGGTACGGCGCCGCCCCCTGGACCGCCGTGGAGCTGCTCGCTCGGCTGCGGTCCGTCGCACCCCGGGCGCGTGTGGTCGGGGTGGAGATCGAACCGGCTCGGGTCTTGGCTGCGAAGCCGTACGAGCGGGAGGGGCTCGTGTTTCGGCACGGGGGGTTCGAGATTCCCGTTCCGCAGCGGCCGCTGCTCGTGCGGGCGGCCAATGTGCTGCGGCAGTACGAGGAGGGGGAGGTCGCCGGGGTCTGGGAGCGGCTGTGTGCTCGGCTCGCGCCGGCCGATCCGGGGGGCGGGTCCCGTGGGGGGCTGCTCGTCGAGGGGACCTGCGACGAGATCGGGCGTCGGCATGTGTGGGTCGCGCTCGGGCCGGAGGGGCCTCGTACGGTGACCTTCGCGACCCGGCTGGGCTCGCTGGAGCGGCCTTCGGATCTCGCCGAGCGTTTGCCGAAGGCGCTCATCCATCGCAACGTTCCCGGCGAGCCCGTCCATGCCTTTCTGCGCGACTTCGACCGCGCCTGGGCCGCAGCCGCGCCCTATGCGTCGTACGGGGCACGGCAGCGCTGGATCAGGGCGGTGCGTGACCTCGCCGTCGACTGGCCGGTGGCGGACGGGCCGGTGCGGTGGCGGCAGGGTGAAGTGACCGTGCGGTGGGAGGCGTTGGCGCCGCGCGCCTGACTTGGCGACTCGGGCGGAACGATCTGAGGGAGTCGTTCGTCACAAAGGCGGGGAGATCGTCATGACGGGGAGGGAACGGGGGGAAGCAGACCTCTGTCACTTTGCGCGTCGCCATGGCACGATCCCCCGAGCGTTCGTAAGTTACTGACGGGACATCAGTTTGGGGGCAACAGGTATGGGTTCGGGCAAGCGCGGCCTGATCACTGCAGCTGTGACCGTCGTCTGTGCGGTCACCGTGCTGGCGGCGCCAGGCACGGCGTTCGCGGCGCCCTCCCCGTCACCCAGTACCTCACCCTCGTCGCCCTCGACCACCGTGTCGAACAAGGACCTTGAGGCCGTGCGCCAGCGGCTCGAGAAGCTCTACCACGCCGCGGCCGTCGCCACCGACGAGTACAACGCCGCCGAGGAGGCGGCCGAAAAGCAGTCCGCCGAGATCGTCGCGCTGGCGAAGAGGATCGTCAAAGGACAGGAGCGGCTGGCCGCGTTGAAGAAGCGGGCCGGGGCCGCGGCCGCCGCGCAGTACCGGTCCGGCGGGCTGCCCGACGAGGCGAAGCTGATGCTCAGCGACGACCCGCAGGCGTTCCTCGACGGTACGGGCCGGGCGTTGCAGGGGCAGCGCGCGACCAAGGGGCTGCTGGCGGAGATGACCCGCATCCAGCAGGACTTGGAGTTGTACGCCAGGGACGCCTCCGCCCAGTGGAAGAAGCTGGAGGCCGGCCGCAAGGCCAAGGCCGCCGCCCAGAAGAAGATCGAGAAGCAGATCAAGGCGGCCGAACAGCTCGAATCCCGGCTGGAGGAGGAAGAGAAGGAGCGCCTCGCCGAGCTGGAGAAGGAGGCCGCCTACAAGGCGCAGACCGCCTGGCTGGACTCCGGCATCCTGGAGGACATCAAGGGCGAGGCGTCCGAACAGGGGCGCAAGGCCGTCGAGTACGCCACGGAGCAGCTGGGCAAACCCTATGAATGGGGCGCCGAGGGGCCGAAGACATACGACTGTTCAGGGCTTACGTCACAGGCCTGGGCCAGCGCCGGGCAGGGGATTCCGCGGACCTCGCAGGAGCAGTGGAAGCAGCTGAAGCGCATCGACATCGAGGACATGCGCCCCGGCGACCTCATCATCTACAACGGCGACGCCAGTCATGTGGCCATGTACATCGGCGACGGCGCCATCATCCACGCCCCACGCCCGGGGCGGACGGTGACGGTCGCGGGGGCCGGCTCGATGCCGATTCTCGGGGTGGTTCGGCCCGATGCGTGAGGATTCCGTCGATGTGTGAGGCTCCGGCTCCCCCGAGCGCGAGGATTCCCTGAGCCGCGAGGATTCCCTGTGGCCCGGGATTTTCCTGTGGCACGAGGATTTCCTGATACGTGCGGATTCAGGGCGTCTTGTAATGGCTGCCGTGACCCCCGCCACGTGACCCACCCCACGTCACATCGCCCTCAAACGCTGGGTGAACGTGACGTTCGTCATCCCTGGCGCTCTTCCGGCCTGTCCAACTGCGGTACGGAACGCGGCATATGACAGTGGCCGACTCCCACGCGGCGTGGCTCACACCATTCCGTTGCGCCGCCGACTACCGCTATGGTCCCCGTCGGTGGATCGAGGTCCCTCGTTCGCACCATGCCCTCGGGGGGAGGGAAGGAACTCAAGACGATGCCCCTACCCATACCGCGGCAGAGAGCGATCCCGGCCGTGGAGAGTGGTCAGGCGCCGGCCGCGTCCCCAGGCGGCACCTCCGAGGAAGAGGCCCCGCGTAAGGAAGAGACGGTCGAGAACACCACCCACACCAACCTGACGCTGCTGCTGATCGAGGACGATCCCGGCGGCTCGGCGATCGTGCCCGAGCTGCTCGACTCGGCCGGCAAGCCCATCCGCGTGCGCACCGCCCGCAACCTCACCGAGGCCGAGCGGCTGCTGACCGACGACGTCCACTGCATCCTGCTGGACCTCGCCCTCGCGGCGCCCGGCCGGGTCGCCGACGACGACGAGCTGGCCGTGCTCAAGCACGTCCTGGAGCTCGCGCCCCGGCATGCCGTCCTCGCGCTCACCGCCTCGGGCGACGCCGAGCGCGGCGCGGAGGCCGTGCGGGTCGGCGCCCAGGACTACCTCTTCCGGGACGAGCTGGACGGGCGGCTGCTGAGCCGGGCGATCCGGTACGCCGTTGAGCGGAAACGTTCCGACACGGCCGAGCGGCGCCTTGCCGAGGGCCGCATGCGGGCGCAGGAGAACCGTCGGCTGGAACGCGGCCTGCTGCCTACGCCGCTGCTGGAGGGCTCCTCGCTGCGGTTCGCCGCGCGGTATCGGCCCGGGCGTTCGCGTGCGCTGCTGGGCGGTGACTTCTACGACGTCGTCCGCACCGCCGACGGCACCGTGCACGCCATGATCGGCGACGTCTGCGGGCACGGGCCCGACGAGGCGGCGCTCGGCGTGGAGCTGCGGATCGCCTGGCGGGCGCTGACGCTGGCCGGGCTGTGCGGGGACGCCCTGCTGGGGACGCTTCAGCAGGTCCTCGAGCACGAGCGGGCCGACGACGAGATCTTCGCGACCCTCTGCACGGTGGACATCGCGCCTGACGGCCGTCGGGCGGGGCTGTGCCTGGCGGGACATCCGTCCCCGCTGCTGGCCCGGCCCGGACGGCCCGCGCAGTTGTTGCCGTACGACAACAACGGGCCCGCGCTCGGGCTGCTGCCCGGGGCTCGGTGGCCGCGGATGGAGGTCAAGCTGGGGGCGGAGTGGAGTCTGATGCTCTACACCGACGGCTTGATCGAGGGGCGTATCGGTGAGGGCCGGGAACGGCTCGGCCAGGACGGCATGGTGGAGATGGTGCGGCGACAGCTCTCCGAGGGCTTGCGCGGAGAGGCGCTGCTGCGGGCCTCGGTCAATGAGGTGCGGGACCTCAACGGGGGCGAGCTGACGGACGACGTGGCTGTGCTGTTGCTCGACCGGACCGTGTGATCGGATACCCGCCGGTGCGTTCGGGTCATATGCCGACTGCGGGGCCGTGGTGGGCTGGTCGCGCCCACGCGGCGGAGCCGCATATCGACACAGCCCCGCGCCCCTGAGGGCGATGCCGCTCAGCGGCGTTGATCAACAGCGGTCATTCCGTTGATCAGCGACCGCCGTTCCACGGGCCGTACGGGCCGTCGCTGCTGGAGCCCTTTCTGCTGCGGCCCCCGCCCGGAAGTCCCTTGATCGCCGGGCGTACGTCGACCATGTACACGATCGTCGCGATGAGGCCGATGATCGGCAGGAACGACAGGATGTTGAAGATCAGGTTCACGATGAAGGCGAGCCCGAGGATGATCAGCCAGAACGGCTTGGACTGCTTGTCCGCCGCGCGATAGGCGTCCTCACGGCGCGTGGCCGCGTCGATCAGCGCGAAGCCGCTGAAAAGGATCAGGGCCATGCTCAACAGCCACATGAACCCCGCGAAGCCCTGCATCAGCACAACGTCCACCACCTGATTCGGCTCGTACCTACGCGGTCACCGTACCCGCAACCGCAGGCCCGCTACCCGAACAACGGGCCGAGCACTGGGTAAGTGCCCGGCCCGTGTCCAACCGCTCTTCTTCACCCGTCCGTGTTACTTGGCGGGCGGAGTCGTCTTCTTGGCGGTGGTCTTGCGGGTCGTGGTCTTCTTGGCGGTGGTCTTCTTCGCCGGGGCGGCCTCCGCGGCGGGCTGGGTCTCGACGGGCTTGGCCTCGGCCTTGTCCTCCTTGACCTCGACCGGCTCGGCCTTCGGCTCGACGGCGACCGCGAGCTCCTCGATCTCCTCGGCGGCCTCGCCGCGCCAGGTCTTCACGGCCTGCTCGCCGTGCTCGGCGACCTTCTCGTAGGCCTCGCGGGCCTTCACGGCGTACTCGGCGGCGACGCCGACGGTGCGCAGCGCGAGGTCCTGGGCGCCCTCGCCGAACTTCTTCAGGTCGGCGTCGATGCTGCTGCCGAACTTCTTGAAGTCCGCATCCAGGTTGCTGCCGAACTTCTTGATGTCGGCGTCCAGGCTGCCGATGAACTCGTTGACCTTGGCCTGGATGCTCTCCTGCGCCTCCTTGGCCTTGGCACCGGCCTCCTTGGCGCGAGCTGCGGCCTTCTCCTGGACGGCCTTCGGGTCGGTGTTGCGAACGGCGTCGATCCGGGCCGGCGCCTCGGCGCGCAGCTGCTCCACCAGGCCGGGCACCTTCTTGGCCTGCTGCAGGGCCAGGTCGGCGGTGCCGGCGGCGAAGTAGAACGGGGTCGGGTCGCTGAAAGTCTTACGCAGGTCGTCGGTGATGGCCATGGTGATGGTCCTCCCGGGTTGCTTCGAGGTGAGGGTTTTGGGTCCCGCGGTCGGCCTGCCGGTGCGTGTGGTCAGCCGGCCGACTGCTGGGGGTCGTTCGGGTTCTCCGGGGCGGCGTCGTTGCCGTCGGACGTATGGGGTGTGCGGGTCGTGCGGGTCGCTCGCGTCGTGCGGGTGCGGCGCGCGGCGGGCTTGCGGTGTACGGCGGTGTCACTGCCCTGAGCGTCCGCCGCACCGTCGGGGTGGCCGTCGCTCGAGACGGCCTCGGCCGACTCGACGGCTTCCACTGCCTCGACAGCACCTACTGCCTCGACAGCCTCGGCCACCTCGGCAGCCTCACCCGCCTCGGGGGATATCCCGAACCCGTTCTCCTTGCGGAAGGATTCGTAGATCTGGAGCAGCACCTGCTTCTGCCGCTCGTTCAGCGTGGGATCGGCGAGGATGACGGCACGCGTCTCCACCTCGTCCCGGTCCCGCTCGGCGTCGAGGATGCCGGCCCGGACGTACAGCGTCTCGGCGGAGATCCGCAGCGCCTTGGCGACCTGCTGCAACACCTCCGCGCTCGGCTTGCGCAGCCCGCGCTCGATCTGGCTCAGATACGGATTGGACACCCCCGCGGCATCGGCGAGTTGCCGCAGTGACAGCTGCGCGTTGCGCCGCTGCTCACGCAGATACTCACCGAGATTGCCGACGTTGAGCGATGCCATGCCTCCACCTTGCCTCACCCCCGCTAACTATTGCAAGCACCCGCTTGCAAAAGTGCGCCACGCCACGTGACGGGGGCTCAGATGGAGCAGGCGTGGGTCGGCGTCGAGTGGGAGTGAGTGGCCCGCGCCCAGGTCGGCTGGGGAGCGGCGATGCCGACGCCTCCGATGCTGCTGTCGCTGGGAGACCCGGGCCGTAGCGACGGGCGGAAGCACACCGTCGCCGCCCTTCACGGCGCCTCGGTGCGGCTGGTCGAGGATGTCCGGGCCCCGAGCGTCGTGCTGCTGGGGCACTTGCTCGCCGCGCTGATGGCTTCGCGGTGGCCGGCGGTGTCGGGCCGGGCCGCCCGCCCCTTCCGCAAGGTGGAGTGCTGGAGGGCCTGCCAGGGGCGGCGGTGACGCGGGACCAGGGTGGCAGCGGCATCTGACCGCGCGACGGAGCCCGCCGGGTACGCGGGCGCACCGCTGTGTCCCGCGGAGCGCTCGGCTTCGGCCGCGGCACAGCGTGTCCCCGACGCCGCCACCGCGGCCGAGCGACGGAGCCCGCCGGGTACGCGGGCGCACCGCCGTGTCCCGCGGAGCGGTCGGCTTCGGCCGCGGCACAGCATGTCCCCGACGCCGCCACCGCGTGCTACGCGGCCCCCGACGCTGCACCGAGCTGCTCACGGACCGTACGGACAGTGATCCACATGGCCCGGTGCGAGCCGAGTGCGACCTGGTGGTGCACTCGCTGCGGCAGCGGGCCGAGCGGGCCGTTCCGCCGCTCCCGCGTGCCCAAATGCGTTGCGATCTTGGGCCGTTTAAGGGCTGGCTGCGTGCGGTTGACGCCCCGTAGGGTGCCGGCCATGGCTTGTCGAATCTCCGAACTGATCATCCCTAGCCAAGACCCGCAGCAGCTGGCGGCGTTCTGGTGCGAGGTGCTGGACTTCATCGTGCTCGACCCCGACGACGGCGGCGCGGTGGAGATCGGACCACGAGAAGGGTTCGGCGGATTGCAGCCGACCCTGGTCTTCATCCCCACCACCGAGCCCAAGGCGGGCAGGCTGCGGATGCACTTCGACGTCAACGCCACCGACCGCGATCAGGACGCCGAACTCGAACGCCTCCTGAAGCTCGGCGCGCGCCCGGCCGACATCGGACAGAGCGGCGAGGAGCAGTGGCACGTCCTGGCCGACCCCGAGGGCAACGAATTCTGCCTCTTGCGAGCCCGCCTGAGCTGAGCATCGGCCCGCATCGGCAAAGGCCGAAACGACACCCCGTTGAGCACGCTCAACGGGGTGTCGTCATAAGGACCACCAGGAAGCTGCGGACGCGATCCGCCACATCCAGGACGTGGTCCGCAAGGCGGACGGGACGGTCCTACGTATCTGGCGGGAGGAACCGGCACGGTCGTAGCAGCCGCAGCGCCGATACCCACTTTTTTGTGGGTACTTGGCAGCGCTCCGCCCCCGTCCGACCCTGGATACGGGTGATCGACGAGGCGCAGGACGCGCCCGGCAGTCGTACGACGGACGGAGGTGGCCTACAGGTCAGGAGGCCGACTGGGTCTCGGCCAGTCGCTCCAGGCGGCGGTGGCCCCAGTCGGAGAGCGGGCCGAGAGCCTCGGCCAGGTCACGGCCGAACCCGGTCAGGGAGTACACGGTCTTCAGCGGCAGGACGTCGTACACCTCACGGTGCACCAGACCGTCCGTCTCCATCTCGCGCAGGGCCTGGGTCAGCACCTTCTCGCTGAGGCCCGGCAGTCGGCGGCGCAGTTCCGCCGGGCGGAGCGGGCCGGACTCCAGCAGCCACAGCAGCGACGTCTTCCACTTGCCGTCGATCACGGCGATCGCGGCGGTCACCCCGCAGACGTTCGGGTCATGGCGCCGACGCGTCATACCCCCACCCCTTTTGTCAGCAATTCATCAACTATCGCCACCCTACAGGGAGTTCAGTCATGCCTGCCTACGACCACGATTCCACCGCTACCCCCACCTCCACCCCCACTGTCACCGTCATCGGTCTCGGGCCGATGGGCCGGGCCCTGGCCGGGGCGTTCCTGGACGCGGGGCTGCGGGTCACCGTCTGGAACCGCACGCCGGGGCGGGACCGGGAGCTCGTGGCCCGCGGTGCCACGGCGGCCGCGTCGCCGGCAGAGGCGGTCGCCGCCGGTGCGCTGACCGTCGTCTGCGTGGTCAACTACGACGCCGCCGACGCCGTCCTGCGGCAGGACGCGGTCACCGACGCGCTCAAGGGCCGTACGGTCGTGAACCTGACCGCCGACACCCCGGCGCGGGCCCGGGACGCGGCGCACTGGGCGGCCGCGCACGGCATCCGCTATCTGGACGGCGCGATCATGTCGATGACCACGACCATCGGGACACCCGACGCGGTGGTCATCTACAGCGGTCCGGAGGAGCTCTACCGCGAGCACCGCCCCGTCCTCGACACCCTGGGCGGCACCCACACCCACCTCGGCGAGGACATCGGCCGGGCCGCCGCCTACGACATCGCCCTGCTCGACATCTTCTGGACGGCGATGGCCGGCTACGCACACGCCCTGGCCGTGGCACGCGCCGAGGGCATCACCGCACGGGAGCTCCTCCCCCTCGCCCAGGGCATCGGCGCGATCCTGTCGCCGCTGTTCGAGGAGTTCGCGGGCGACGTCGACGACGGCACCTACTCCGGCGAACTCAACCCGATCACCTCCGCCGTGTCCTCCATGGCCCACATCGTCGAGGCCTCCGAGTCCCACGGCATCGAGGCGGGCGTGATCCGCGCCGCCGAAGGACTGGCCCGCCGGGTCGTCGCCCTCGGCCACGGGACGGACGGCTTCATGCGGGTCACCGAACTGCTGGGCCGCTCCCGCGCCGCCCACTCCCGGCAGTGATCCATTCCTCCATGACGTCGAAGTCCCGGGCGGTGAGGCCGTAGCGGTGGTCGACACGGTGGAGGAGGGCGGGCGCGGGGTGGTGGGCGGCCACCCAGGCCCGGTCGGTGTCGGTCACCTCGTCGTCCACCCAGACGAAGGGACGCCCCGCGGCCCAGGCCACGATTGTCCGCGTTTTCCAAGTCAGGCCACGGGGCCCGAGCGGGGGTTCCACACCCTCGTCCGGCCAGTCCACCACCGGCAGCGGGGGCAGGCCGAGCCAGGGCGCGACGACGTCGTTCGCGTCGTCCATCCAGGTCGTGGCCCACACCAGCTCGCAGCCGATCGCCGCGAGCCGCGCCAGCCGGACGCCGAGCGCGGGGTCGGCGCGGGTGAGGAGGGGTTGGTCGGCGGCCGACTGCGGCAGCGGGAAGCGGGGCTCGTGCACCGGGTACGGCCGCTCCGACCCGAAGGGGATCAGCGTCCCGTCGATGTCGATGAAGAGGAGCATGGGGGAGAGGAGCATGGGGGAACAGGATCGGCCCCTGGCCGCCGTAGCGAAAGCGGCATGGGGAAAAGGCCTGCTCAGCCCTCGACCGCCTACTCAGCCCTCGAACCCCTCCTGCGCAAGAATCTTGTCGATGCGTGCCCGGTGCGCCTCCTCCCAGGCGTCCAGGGTCTCGGCGGCTTCCTTGGCCAGCTTGGCCCGGGCCGCCGTCAGGATCTCCTCGCGGCGGGCGCCCGGCACGACCACGACGCCCTCCTCGTCGGCCACCACGACGTCCCCCGCGTCGACCGCCACACCCCCGCACCGCACCCGCTCGTTCAACGGCCGTACGACCGA
Organism: Streptomyces cyaneus; assembly: GCF_004028635.1. Lineage (GTDB taxonomy): Bacteria > Actinomycetota > Actinomycetes > Streptomycetales > Streptomycetaceae > Streptomyces > Streptomyces cyaneus. The sequence continues at coordinate 635,981 of NZ_RQJW01000005.1, forward strand.
CTTGCCACCCGGGATCGGGATGACACCCCGTGCGAACACCGGGAACCCCATCTCCCGCACCTCCGACAGGTCCCGGATCAGCCCGTCGGCGACGAACCCGGCGACACCCCGGCGGCGGGCGACGGCGCAGACGTTCCCGCCGGCCAGCGCGTAGTCCAGGTCGCCCGACTCCACCACCACGACCGATCCGGGCTCGGCACGGTGGATGGCCGCGTGCAGCATGAGGTTGTCCCCGGGCGGGCACGACACGGTGAACGCCGGTCCGGCGATGCGCGGGACCGGGGCCCACAGCGGGCGGATACCGATGTCCATCACCTGGCCGCGGCCCAGCAGGTCGGCGAGGGTGGTCGTGGGAATGCCCTGAAATTCGGTCGTGGCAGTCATACAAAAAAGCTACAGTCACGACCATGACTGCCGGGTCGGCCATGTGCCGTGAGCGAGTTGGGTGTTGCCCGGCCTCTGAGTGAGGCCGCGGCGGCGGGCCAGGAGCCCGCCTCTTTCTCTTCGCCTTCCCTCCGTACGGAATCAGCGACAGAGAAAGAGAAAGAGAAAGAATTGCCCAACGACTTCAATCAGCAGGTCATCGACGAGTTCCGCGCCAACAAGGGCCGCGTCGGCGGCTACTTCGAGGGCGCCCGCCTGCTCCTCCTCACCACCACCGGCGCCCGCACCGGCCGGCCCCACACCACCCCCGTCGGCTATCTCCCCGACGGCGGCGACCGCGTCCTGGTCATCGCCTCGGCCGCCGGCGCCCCGAAGCACCCGGCCTGGTTCCACAACCTCGTCGCGAACCCCCGAGTGACCGTCGAGAGCGGTGCGTTCACCTACGAGGCCCGGGCGGTGGTCCTCGAGGGCGAGGAGCGTGACCGGGCCTTCGCGCGGGCCGTCGAGGCGGATCCGGGCTGGGCCGCGTACCAGGCGAAGACGGAGCGGGTGATCCCCGTGGTCGCCCTGCACGAGATCGCCCAGGGCGGCCCCCCGAACATCAACGCGTCCTCCATGGGCGAGGCGATCAAGGTCGTCCATGACGCCTTCCGCCGCGAACTCGCCCTGATCCGCGAGGAGATGAGCCAGAGCGAGAGCGACGCGGAGGGCGGCGGGGGCGACGAGGAGGGCGGCGTAGGCGGCGAGGAGGGCGGCAGGGGCGGCTCCACCCTCGGCGCCCAGCTCCGCGTCAACTGCCTCACCTTCTGCGCCGGCCTCCACAACCACCACACCGGCGAGGACATGGCCATGTTCCCGTTCCTGGCCGACCGCCACCCCGAACTCGCCCCCACCCTGGCGCGCCTCCGCGAGGAGCACGAGCGCATCGCCGCCCTCGTCGAGGATCTGCGTCAGGTCGTGACCGCCGAGTACCCGGACCCTGCCTCCGCCCGCACCGAGGTGGAGCGCCTCACGGCGGAGCTGGAGGCGCATCTGACGTACGAGGAGGAGCAGTTGATCCCGCTCCTGGACGCCGTGTAACGGACGACGGTGACGCGCGGGAGGCCGCCGCCCGCGCAGACAGCTAGAACGGCAACGGCCTCCCGTGCACCACCTCCAACCCCGCCACCGCCCGCGTCACCACCACATACAGCCGCTGCAACCCCCGCTCCTCCGCCTCCACGATCGCGGCCGGCTCCACGGCGACGACATGGTCGTACTCCAGCCCCTTCACCACACTCGCCGGCACGACGGTCACCCGCGCCCCCAGCTCGTCCGCACCCCCCGCCTCGATCCCGGCCGCCACCAGCGCCTCCCGCGCTCGGGCCGCGTCCCCGTCGGCGGCGACGACACCCACGGACCCCTCCCGGCCCAGCGCATCCCGTACGGCACCCACGACCGCAGCCATCAGGTCACCCGCCACCGCCTCCCGGAACCGCAACTCCCCGTCCCCGCGCAACGAGCGGGCCGGCGGCACCTCCACATCCACCCGCTCCAGCAGCCGGTTGGCCAGCGCCAGCACCGCCCCCGGCACCCGGAACCCGGTCGTGAGCGGTACGACCACCGCGTCCGGCTTCCCCAGATGCCGCAGCACCGTCTCCCAGGACCGCGCGGCCCAGGGCGTCGTCCCCTGCGCCAGATCCCCCAGCACGGTCAGCGACCCGAAGGCCGCCCGCCGCGCGATCGCCCGGCACTCCATCGGCGACAGATCCTGCGCCTCGTCGACGACGAGATGGCCGTACCCCTGCGGATGCTCGATGAGCCCCGCCACCTCGTCGAGGAGTACGAGATCTGCGGCCGACCAGCGCGCCGACTTCCACGACCTGGGCGGCTTCGCCCACAGCAGCGCCTTCTGCTCCTCGGCGTCCAGCAGCCCGTCGGCGGTGGCCGCCAACGCCCCCGGGTCGATGAGGAGTTCGGCCACCACCTCCTCCGGCCGCACCCGCGGCCACACCGCATCGACGTACGTCCCCACCGGCCGCGACCGCGAGACCTTCTGCACCCACGCGTTGCTCCGCACCCCGCTGCGCCGCTCCGCCTGGTCCCGGATGCACCGCACCACCCGGGTCCGCACCCGCTCCCGCCCGACGGCATACGGCGGCTCCTCCGCCCGCACCCCCGCCACGATCCGCTCGAGCTCGCCCGCCGAAACCCGCCACCGATACGAACCCTCGGCAAGAACAAGGGAGTTGCCCCTGCCCGACCCTGTGCCCGTTCCCGCTCCTGTTCCCGCGCCCGCTCCCCCTCCCGCTTCCGCTCCCGTTCCCGTTCCCGTGCTCACCCGTGCGTACAACGCCCGCCGCAGCACCTGCGCCATCCGGACGTCATGCTTCACGACCTCCGCCCGCCGGTCGTCGGCCCCTGTGATCGGATGCCGGGCGATCTCGTCCCGCAGCGTGGACTGGCGGACGCCGGTCTCGCCGAGGGCGGGCAGCACTTCGGAGATGTACGACAGGAAGGTCCGGTTGGGCCCGAGGATGAGGAGTCCGCCGCGCCGGATGCGCTGCGGGTGGGTGTAGAGCAGATACGCGGCGCGGTGCAGGCCGACGGCGGTCTTGCCGGTGCCGGGAGCGCCCTGTACGCACACGGACAGGGCGAGGTCACCCCGTACCAGCTCGTCCTGCTCGGGCTGGATGGTGGCCGCGATGTCCCGCATGGGCCCGACACGGGGCCGTTCGATCTCCCGGGCGACGATGTCGCTGACCCGCGACTCCCCCCGGTCGAGGTGCTCGTCCTCCAGGCCGGTGAGGTCGGCGGAGTCCCCGCGACTCCCCGGCGCCCAGCCGAACCGCCGTCGTACGGCGACGCCCTGCGGATCACGGGCGGAGGCCTGGTAGAAGGCGCGGGAGACGGGAGCCCGCCAGTCGACGACGAGGGGCGGGGCGGCCGGATGCTCGGTGATCCGCAGCCGCCCGACGCGATAGCTCTGCCCGCCGTGCTCGCCCTCTTCCCCGAAGTCCAGCCGTCCGAAGAACAGGGGACCTGCGGGCAGTTCCCGGAGTTCCTTGGCCTGGCTGCGCAGCTGATAGCCGAGGACCTCGGCGTCGGCACCGGAGGCCGAGACGTCCTCGCCGACGACGACCTGTTCCTGGGCGCCGTCGACCATGGCGGCGAGGGCGGCGCGGCAGCGGTCGTGGTGAGCTCGTTCGTCGAGGAGGGCGTGCCGGAGGGCGAGTTCGGTTGACGTCATTCGAGCAAGCGTACCCAAATAACGTAACCGAGTTAAGTTTTTTACTCAATCTCACTCATTCGGAGAGGTAGGGCAACCCCTTCGCCAGCAGGTCGAACGCCCGCTCGGCAGCGGCCACGGCATCGGCCCGTACGTCCTCCACCCGCTCCCCGCCCGCGATCCGCCGCCAGTTCTCCAGCGCGAGGATCCTCCGCACGGCGGCGATCTGCCCGGCCGCCAGTCGCGCGTCCAGGTCCCCGCCGAGCGCGTCGGCGAGCGCGGCCTCCGAACGCTCCAGGTAGGCGTACATGCGGGCGGCCAGCGAGGGAGTCCCGTACAGCAGCGAGTGATAGCGGAGCACCTCGGGATGGTCGTTCAGCCCGGTGACGGGATCACACCGCTCCAGCCCGTCCAGGAAGTGCCGCCGCAGCGCCCGAAGAGGCGACCCCTGCGCGCCGGCCACGATCCGGGCGGCCTCCTGCTCGTGATCGGCGATCCGGTGCAGGACGAGGTCCTCCTTCGCCGGGAAGTACCGGAACAGCGTCGGCTTGGAGATCTCGGCCGCGGCGGCCACCTCGGCCACGGAGACCGCGTCGAAGCCCTTCTCGAGGAAGAGGCGGATGGCGGTGTCCGACACGGTCTCGTACATCCGCCGCTTCTTGCGCTCGCGCAGCCCGGGCTCTGCGGGGGGTGTGTCGCTCATGCGGGGAGCCTACGCAGGAGCCATGGCCGTGCCGCGCAGCCAGCTCACCAGTGCCGCCATGATCTGCGAGCGGCTCGGCACCTCCACCAAGCCGAGCGGCACGGCTGCGGCAGCCAGGGTCCGCTGCAGCTTCCCGGCGGCCTGGGGCAGGGCCACCCAGTTGATCTCCGCCCCGTCCCGAAGAGAGAGCGACACGCGGATGACATCGGTGAAGACCGACTGCGCCCTCTTGAAGTCGAGGAGCAGCGGCAGATCGTCCGCCCAACCGTGCGAGGCACCGGGATGGACAGACTCGACCGCACGGCACCAGTCCTCGGTCATACGCCGTTGCTGATCCGATGGGTAGCGCATCAAGTAGAGATGCGTGGCGAGGTCATAGAGCGGGTCGCCCACCATCGCGAGCTCCCAGTCGATCGTCCACAGCCTCCCTTCGTCGTCGACGATGAAGTTCTCGCGGTGCAGATCCGCGTGCAGAAGGCAGAAGGGGCGCTCCGACAGCCCGGGCCCGAGCACGTGCTTCCGCAGGCGGACGAACGCGTCACTGCCCACGCCGAGCTCCTCGAAGAGGTCCCCGAACTCCGCATGGTTGCCGGCGTAGACCCGCTCTTCGACGAACGCGATCAGACCATCCAGAAATCGGCTGGTGTCGCCGTCCCCGGACCGATCCGAGAGATCGCACCGTCGCTCCACGCTGAGCGACGACGGCACGATCCGCGCCATCTCCCGGAAGCGGCCGACGATCTGGTCGTGGATGGCGTCGGGAACGCGACGGCCTGTCCAGCGCCGCGCGCCAATGGTGCGGCCTTCGATGAACACCTGCAGCCCTATGCCCGCGACCTCGAAGATCTGGGGGACCCGTGTGATCTGCCCGGTCAACGCGCGCAGCAGCTGCTCCTCGGACGCGAAGCAGCGCCGATCGAACCACAGGAGGCCCGTGCGCGGCTCCCGGAGCTTGACGAGCTCCGTCCGACCCGGCAGCGGAATGACGTAGGTCTCGTGGTGATAGCCCTTCAGCGGCCCAATGACCACCCCGGCGGCCTCGGACATCTCAACGGCACGCGATCTCGCCACCGAAACGGACTCCGGGCCCATGGGCACCCTCCCCACCTCACCGAGTACTGGAGCGTACGCCCGCCGCAGGCTCCCGCGCTCAGGAAGCGTCGGGTCGGGTGGGGTGTGGGATCGCCGGCGCCGGCTCGCGTGCCGCGTTCCAGAGCGTTTCGAAGAACTCTTGGCGGCGTCTGATCATCATCCGGTCGTGGGCGCCGCCGTCCGGGGACCAGCGGGTCAGCAGGGAGTCGTAGCCGATGAGATCCAGGAGACGACCGTCGGCCGGGTCGGGGCCGGGCTGGGCGGGGGTGCCGGTGGTCCACGGTTCGGGGCGCAGGTCGATCTTGTCGTAGATCCCCTCGTACACCCGGTCGTTGATGAAGTAGAGCTTGAGCGAGGGCGACATGTGCAGCACCCGGAACTCGACGGTCAGCGTCCCCCGGTTGGCAACGGCCATCCGTCCTTTCTGCTCCTTGAGGCTTCTCTCGTACGCCGCGATCTGCTCCCTCAGCTCCGCGCGGAACGCGGGTGAGTCGCAGACCTTGCCGTCCGCATCCACAAAGCCCGGGACCTCGATCTGCCGGGTGAAGTCCGGCACCAGGACCCGGATGCTCACTTTGCGCTGCTTGTTCTCGCTCAGCTCCTGGAGAAAGGTCTTCAGTGGGGCGGCGAGCGTCTCTCCGGTGAATCCCATCGCCGCCAGCCGGACGTCTCTGCCCTCGAGCGCCTCCTGGAACTCGCTCACCAGCTCCCTCGGTGTGACGACCCTTCCCGAGTTCAGCCTCTGCATCTCGCTGTCCAGACGCCCGTTGAGCCGCTGCACCTCGGCGTAGAGCACATAGCCCACGACGGTGACCAGCGACCCACCCAGATAGACCTTGTCCGCCAGCGCGTCCCCGACCGGCTTCACGAACTGCGCCACCAGTCCGATGACGAAGACGGCGAAGAGGAAGAGCCGTGTGATCGTGGGCTCCAGCCGCCCCCAGCCGGCCGCCAGTCTGCCGCCCCATGACGGCCTCGTGTCCGACACCAATTCCCCCTGCGAGCCCCCGACTTGGATCGAGCCTGCTCATGGTGCCCGCTCGGCGGGCCCTCAGGAAGAGGCCGCGGTCATCGCCACGGAATCATGGCCAAGAAATCATCGAACCGATGCCTGATGACAGCCACGCCCGCCTCCCGCAGCGCCTCCGCCTCGCGCACGCCCGGGTCCTGGCCCTCCCGGCCCTCCTGGTCCTGGTCCGGGGCAAAGCCCACGAACGCCACCCCGGCCGCCCGCGCCGCCGCCAGGTCCGTCGTCGTGTCGCCGAACATCAGGGCGTCCGCCGCGTCGGCGCCGAGCGCGTCCAAGGCCCGGTGCAGGCAGTCCGGGTGGGGCTTCAACCGCCTGGGGTCGCCGGTACGGCCGTGGATCCGGCCCGCGAAGTGTTCGTCGAGGCCCCTCCGGCGCAGGTATACGGCGACGGCGTCCGGCGAGTTGTTCGTGGTGACGGCGATCCGCACCCCTTCCTTCGCCAGCCGCCGGACCAGATCGTCCGCGCCCTCGGTGGGAGGCGCGATCCTCGCCGCGTCCTTCTCGCCCTGGACGAGACGGGCGTCCAGCTCGGCCACCAGCGCATCACCGGGACGCGCCGAGTCCACGGCACGCAGCACGACTTGGGGGTCGATGGACGCCAAGGCCGCGGGCGGCAGCAGGGCCAGGGCGCCGCGCCTCGCGACGATCTTCCGCAGTTCGTCGGCGAGCGGCGCCGAGGAGGTGCCGGGGAACAGCCGGCACAGCGGTCCGTCGAAGTCGAACAGCACGCACCGCCCCCGCACGATCCGCTCCGCCGCGGCCCTGAGACCCTCGCTCTCCCGCCGTACCACGGTCATGAAGCGGCCGTCGGCACGGACAGGCTGTGCCACTTCCGCAGGGCTTCCACCATCTGTTCCAGGTCCGGCACCGCCACGAGCCGCAGTGGCTCACGAGCCCGGCCCATGGCGCGGCTCACCCGCTCCGCCGCCGCCTGGAAGTGCCGCTCCTCGGCATCGCCCGGGAGATCGAGCGCCGCGCGCATCACGTCCGGGAACACGGACTGCGCGTACTCGAAGGCCAGGTAGGTGTCGAGGTCCTTGTGCAGCCCTGCGGTGAGCTCGGCGCAGCCGGCCGCCTCCATGGCCCGTGCCCACAGCTCGACCATTCGTTCCTGTTCTTCCTTGCCGTACCCCGTCCGCACGATGTGCGTGGCGAGATCGTGCAGGGGATCCCCGTATATCGCCAGCTCCCAGTCGATCACCGCGATCCGTCCGCGCCGCACCACGACGTTGGCGCGGTGGACGTCGGTGTGCAGGAGCTTGAAGGGACGCGAGGTCAGGCCGTGATGGTTCTCCTTGAACGTCGTCATCGCGTCCTGGGGGATCCCCACCGCGTCGAAGAGGTCGCCGAACCGCTCACGGTTGGGCTGGTGCACGCGCTGCTCGGTGAAGTCGACCAGCCAGTGCAGGAACCTGTCGCTGTCGCCGTCGTCCGGCCAGTCCTCGGGAGGCGGCGGGAGCTCCTTGACCGGCACCTGGGCGGTCCTGACGAAGAACGCCGCGAACTCCCGCATCAGCTTCTCGTCGATCACACCGTCGGGATTGCGCTCACTGAGCGCCTTGCCCCTGCGGTACCGGTGCAGGGAGCGGTCGCCGAGTTCCCCCAGTACGGCGAGACAGCGCGGCACCTCGCGCAGATACCGGCAGACGACCTCGAGGACATCGGCCTCGCGCGGCCAGATGCGGGGGACGACCTCGACCGTGTTCAACGGCACCCGGTACTTGAACCGCGTATAGGGGACGACACCGATGACCAGGGCCAGCAACAGCCCTACCCGCAACACGTAGTTGGTGTTGTGGTGGCCCTTGAGCACCTCGCCCCTGCCTCGGAGTCGACGGGACTCCAAAAGGCGGTGCGCGAGCGACGAGCGCGCTCCGTGTTGCAGAGGGGGCACGGTGGCCGAGATTAGCGCTTCGCGCTGGAGGCCATGCCAACAGGTGCATAACTTTCCGGACCCTGTGGCGCGTTGCACAAACGTATTCGTGCACGTCCAGGCGATGGCCACCGGTTTGCCCCAACCTGCTCGGTCTCGGCAACGCCACGAACGACACAACCCGTTCGGCGCTATTCGGACGGTTTGCAGCTATGTCTCCCCTTCGACCGCACCGCCGCCAGCAACGGCTCCAACGACCCCACGACGTCCGTCGCCCCCGCTTCCTTCAACAGCTTCCCCTTGCGCTCGTTACGCGCGTAGCCCAGGAACGGAACCCCGGCCTCCCGGGCGGCGATGCAGTCCGTGGGGGTGTCGCCGATGAAGAGGGCGGTGGACGGGGCGGCGCCCATCGCGGTCAGGGCGCGGTTGAGGGAGTGCGGATGGGGCTTGAGGAGCCGGAGGTCCTGGCTGCGGCCGTAGATATGGGGGTCGAAGCAGGCGAGCAGGCCACGGCTCTCCAGGTACCCGCGGACCACTCTCGGGGAGTTGTTGGTGGCGATGGCCAGCCGCGACCCCACGGCCTTCCACGTGTGTATCAGCGGGTCGGCGAACGCGGTGGGCATCGCCGAGCGTGCGGCCCGCAGTTCCTCCTGGGTGAGACGTTCCTCCAGCTCCGCCACCAGGTCGCTGGTGGGATGCCGACGGTCAACGGCCCGCAGCACCCCGTGGGGGTCCTCGGTCTCCTGTTCGTCCACCGTCAGCAGATCATGAAGCCCCCGCCCTTCGAGCCACTCCACCAGCCCGGCCGCCACCCCCGACGCCGAGTGCCCGGCGAACAGCCGGCAGATCGGCCCGTCGAAGTCCCAGAGCACGACGCGGGCATGGGCGATCAGTTCCCGGAGACGCTCCGTCTGTCCTGTCACCGGTTCAGTCTGCTTCGTATCAGAAGTCACTAGGAGAGTGTCAGGTCAGTGGTGATGGTTTCCCAGAGGGCGTCGAACCACTTCTGGGATTCCTCCACGAATGCGGCGTCGCGCTGACCGGCCTGCTTGACGAAGGAGAAGAGAAGGGACTGGGAGCCGAGGGCGTCGTACATCTCCAGCGTCTGACTCTCCCACTCCTCCTCGCGTTCGGTGAGGACGTAGTAGCCGATCAGCGCCTCGTCACCGTTGAGCAGGTACAGCTTCACCGGCGGGGTGAAGGGCAGCGCGCGGAAGGTGACCTGCACATCGATGCCGTGCGTGGAGCGCAGCGCCTGCAGATTGTGCCGGAGCACCTGCGCCTGCGCATTGCGCATCTCCAGCCAGCGCTTGTGGACCGGATCCTCGTCGTCTCCGCGCCCCTCGACCAGTACCGGAAAGGCGAGGTGGATGTCCCGGGACGGCAGCAGGATGCGGACGTCGATCGACTTGGGGTGGATCGAGCCTTCGTGGATCAGGCGCAGCGGCTCACCGAGGGCCAGCATCAGGGTCTCGGAGGTGTGGCATACGACGTCCACGCGCACGTGCGAGGCCGCGAAGGCCTCCGTCAGCCGTGGCGACAGCCCGACCATCGTCGTCTGGGGGGCGCCCCTCGTGGGGGTCGGCACGGCGATCCGCGGCGGGCTTCCCTTGCTGACGTTGGTGAGGAGGCCGTCTTCCTGGAGCGCGCGCAGTGCCTGGCGTACGGTGCCTCGCTCGACGCCGAACTCCTCGGCCAGCTCCGCCTGGGTGGGCAGGCGGTCGCCCGCCCTGAGGTCACCGACGCGGATCCGTTCCCGCAGGATGTCGGCGATCTCCTGGGGCGAGAGTCTCCTGCTGCCGTTCACTGCCACGTTCTCCTGGGTCACGACCAAACGCTACAACTCTCACCCATCTAAGGGGAGTTGTTTGTAGCTTGTTTCAAAGTAGGGGCCAAGTGGGGACAACTTAGTCAGAGTTGGCGTCAAGTTGGTTGAGTTGGCGGAAGTAATCCTTCCATCCCCAGGAGCCCGAAGGGGGAAACACAGATGCCCGTCCTCGCACTCCTCTCCGCCGTGTTCGTCGTCGGCGTCGAGCAGACCCTCCAGTGGAAGTACGGTGCCACCGGCATCATCGGCCTGCTGCTTCTCACCATAGGCATCAAGGCCAAGAGCCCGGCAGTCAGTTCGATCGGGGCCGTAGTCCTTGCGCTCCTGGTCTCGGGCCCCGCCCTGTGAACCATGGGTGCATGCAGCAAACACACAGGTCAAACGTTGTGGGAGACGATCAGCTCGTGAGCACCAGCTCCGAACTGATCGTCTCCCACAACGCGTTGAACCACACATGCGACTGCTCCACGAACGTCATGTCCCGCAGTCCGGCCCCCTGCTCGAAGGCGAACAGCATCGACTGGATGCCCGGGGCGTCGTACATCTCCAGCTGCTGATGGTCGATCTCCACCTCGCGGCGCGCCAGTGTGTAGTACGCGAAGAGCGCCTCCGTGCCGTTGAGCAGATACAGCTTCACCGGCGGGGTGAACGGCAGCGCGCGGAAGGTGACCTGCACATCGATGCCGTGCGTGGAGCGCAGCGCCTGCAGATTGTGCCGGAGCACCTGACCCTGGGCGTTGCGCTGGGCCAGCCAGCGCCGGCGCAGCTCTTCGTCGGCGTCGTCGGCCGAGGCGTCCACCGGCGTCGGGAAGGCGAGCGAGATGTCGCGGCTGGGCAGCAGGATGCGGACGTCGACCTTGGCCGGATTCAGCTGTCCGGCGTGGATCTGGCGGAGCGGTTCGCCGATGGCGAGCGTGAGGGAGACCGAGGTCAGGCACAGGGCGTCGATCTCGACGTGCGGGGCCGCGAAGGCGGCGGCGATGCGCGGGGCGAGGGCCACCATGGTGGGCTGCGGCGGAGCTCCGGGGCCGGTCAGCGCCCTGCCCAGGTCGGAGGCGACGGTCGCCGGGGCCCCTTTGGACACATTGGTGAGCAGGTGCTCCGACTGCAGGATGCGCAGGGCCTGCCGTACCGCTCCGCGCTCGACGCCGAACTCGTCGGCCAGCCTGGCCTGGGTGGGCATGCGCTGGCCGGGTCGCAACTCACCCGAGGTGATTCGGGCGCGCAGCTCGTCGGCCACCTCCCGATGTGACTTCTGTGGCCGCTGTGAACTCTTCCGCCCATTGACGGAGACGGGTTTCGGCTCCACGACCAAACACTACAACTTCCCGCCATCTTTGGGCAGTTCCAGGGAAGGTGGTTATAGGACGCTTCCAAGCGGTCATAAGTACAGTGAAGTTGGTCGCCAACTTAAGCAACATGGTCAAACTTTCCAAGGGTTGGCCACCAGAGTCGGTTCTGTCGACCATCGCCCCGAAGGAGACCGGCATGCCGCTCCTCTACCTCGCCGTCGCCGCACTCGCCATCGGATTCGAGCAGCTCGTCCAGTGGAAGTACGGGCCGATGGGCATCATCGCCTTCCTGGCGCTGTCCATCGGCATCAAGGCCAAGAACACCATGATCGGCGGCATCGGCGCGGCGATCCTCGTGATGCTGCTCGCCCACTAGGTCCGGTCGCGACGACAGGACCTGGCGACCAGGTTCGGCCGTCCGGGCTCCCTTCCGGAGGGGAGCCGGGAGCTCGGTCGGTCTGCACCAAAGGCACAGCCACAACTGAACAGCGGCCGTGGAACAGCCGCACCGCACAGCCACAACCGAACATCGAACGCACAGCCACAACCGCATACGGGCGCACAGCCCAGAACCACAGCACCAACCACAGCACCAACCACAGCGACAACCACAACTGAACAGCTCGCTACGGATGAGCAGACCTGTCGTCGGCAGAGAGGAGCGTCAGAAGATGTCCGGGCACCAAGGCCGCCTGGACGTACGCAGCAGGGCGTCGGCCACCCGGGCGGCGCCCGCTCGTTCTTCCCGCACCCGCCCCAGCGCGACGAGCCGCACCACGGACTCGTCGCCGAGCCAGAGCCGGCCCAAGTCGGCTACGTCGAGGGTGAGTTCGGCGGCGGCCGTGGTCGGCGTGCAGGACGCCCCGTCCGCCGCCGCCTGCAGCCGGTAGCGCCCGCCGCTCAGCCCACCCGCGTCCACGACCTCGAGCACCAGCTCCCCCTGCCCCTCGTACGTCCGCGCCTCCAGCGCCCGTACGACATCCAGGATCCGCACCCACAGCCAGTCGGCCAGCGTCGTGACCCGGGCGGCCCGCGGATCGGGCAGGTACAGGGGCAGCAGGTCGTCGGGGGCCCGCCAGCCGCTCTTCACCGTGGTGATCCAGTCGATCGAGCACAGGTAGTGCCACAGGGCGCGCTCGGCGTCCGGGGTCGCCGCGATCAGCCAGTTCACGGACGCCGTGTTCAACGGCTGCTTGCCGTCGCCCCAGTGGTCGTCCGCCGTGTACGACACCAGCCCCTCGACCTCGCCGCCCGCCGACCGGTACACCGCGAAGAAGGGCTCGGTCCACGGGGACCTGTCCAGGCGGAGCACCCCCGTGTTGACCAGCCACCAGCGCTCGTCCCGGTCCACGGCACCCGGCTGGGCGCGGCGCACCCGTTCGAACAGCTCCGGGCCGATCTTGCGTACGTCCGCCCCGTCCACGATGTCGATACGGCCGCCGTCCTCGGGGCCGGCCCACCTCGGGTCGAGGCCGGTCCTGGGGACGTCGACGGTCCACTGGGCGGTGGACGTGGCGGGGCCGAAGCCGTAGCGGCCGTAGATCGGGTACTCGGCGGCGATCAGGGTCGCGACGACGTCTCCGCGGTCCTTCGCTGCGGCCAGGTCGTGGGCCATCATGCGGGTGAGCAGGCCGCGGCGGCGGTGGGTGGGGGTGACGGTGACGTTGGAGATCGCGTCGGCGGGGACCGGGGTGCCGCCGACGGCGGTGATCTCCTGCGCGAACGATCGGAAGGTGGCTACGCAGCGGCCTGCGTCGAAGGCGCCGAGGGTGCGGGCCGGGACGATGTACGAGCTGCGGTCCGCGATCTCCGTCTCGGCGACGTCGGGGGTGCGTAGGAAGCCGGTGTTCAGGGCCCGGATCCAGTCGGGGATGTCGGCCTCGGTGATCGGGCGGACGTCGATGTGGGGTTCGGGACGGCTCATGGGGCCACGGTAGGGGGCGGGCGTGGGGGTGTCGCCGGGTTTTCCTCGCCCCCGCCGCCCCTACCCTTCCCGTCCTTGAAGGGGCTCCGCCCCTTCGACCCCGCCAGGGGGCTCCGCCCCTCCGACCCCGCCAGGGGGCTCCGCCCCTCCGACCCCGCCAGGGGGCTCCGCCCCCTGGACCCCCATCGGCCCTGAACGGGCCTCGTCCTCAAACGCCGGACGGGCTGGAATGCCTGGACCGGCACCAGGAAGTGACCGCCGCCGCAGTGAGGCAGAGCCCCCCGCGGGTGGGTGGGGGCTAGGGATGGCAGAGCTCGTCCTCGAACGCCGGACGGGCTGGAATGCCGGGGCCGGCGCTGGGACGTGGCCGTCAGGTGGTGCTAAGTGAGGAGGTCGTCCACCTGTGCCTCCCCCTCGCGGTAGCGGCGCGTGATCTCCGCGCTGCAGTCGTCGGCCGTTCGCTGCAAGTGCTGGCGGCGTTGCGACACCTGCTGTTCGTAGCCCACGAGACGGCCCATGGCGGTGGTCAGCTCGATGTCCGTACGTGCCTGGAGGTCCGACAGCTCCACCTCGGCCAGCATCTCCGCGGCCAGCCGTCGGTACTCCTCGCTCTGCGGGGTCCCCAGCGTCACATGGCGGGCCGAGGAGCGGTGGCGGGCCGGGGCGTCGGTCAGGATCTCCGAGAGCCGCTCCACGACCGACGCCGCCCCCGCCGGAGAGCGCCGGGCCAGCTCCGCGCGCAGGATGTCGATGCGTCCCTGCAGCAGTCGTCGTACATAACTCAGGTCCGCCTCGTCGCGCTGGGCGTCCCGACGCAGGGTGCGCAGCTCTGGCAGGCTGAGCACGGTCAGGTCGTGCTCGGGCGGTTCCACGGGCAGCCGTGGAACCGGACCCGGGCCCGGATCGTCGGCGGTGCGCTGCGTGGGTGGCCTGAGGCCGTCCAGTTGGCCCGCGTGGGTCCACAGGACTGCCCCGGGGGGCTGCCCGGTACTCGGTGTGCTCATGTGCCTCTACCGTCCCCTCGACCGGCGGCGTGTGGGAAGCATCGTGCCATCCCAACTGGCCACTATGTGACCGAGTGCCCATGAACAGCCCCAGATGGGGGCTTAAGATCAAAAAAGAGGCCCCTTACGAGGCACTTCCGCACGCACGGCATGATGGCGGCATGCGAGCTGTGGTGCAGAGGGTGGACGGCGCGAGTGTCGTCGTGGACGGCGAGACGGTCGGGGAGATCGTGGGCGAGGGACTGTGCGTCCTCGTCGGGGTCACACACGAGGACACCAAGGAGAAGGCGGCCCAACTCGCCCGCAAACTCTGGTCGATCCGCATGCTGCACGACGAGAAGTCCTGCAGCGACATCGACGCCCCGCTCCTCGTCATCAGCCAGTTCACCCTCTACGGCGACGCCCGCAAGGGCCGCCGCCCCACCTGGAACGCCGCCGCCCCCGGTGATGTCGCCGAGCCGCTCGTCGACGAGGTCGTCGACCAACTCCGCGCCCTGGGGGCGACCGTGGCGACGGGCCGGTTCGGCGCCAAGATGCGGGTGGCGCTGACGAACGACGGCCCGTTCACCGTCCTGGTGGAGATCTAGACGTACTGACCTGGAGCCCTACGGCTCGACCACGACCTCCTGCGCCGCAGCCGTCGTGTCCGCCATCAACGGCGCGTCCACCGGCACGTTCCGCTTCACCAGCGCGAGCGCGACCGGGCCGAGCTCATGGTGGCGCACGGATGTCGTGATGAAGCCGATCTTGCGGCCGTCGGGGCCCTCGTCGGCCAACCGGATCTCCGTACCGTGCGTGGGCAGGTGGACCTCGCTGCCGTCGAGGTGCAGGAAGACGAGCCGGCGCGGGGGCTTGCCCAGGTTCTGGACCCGCGCGACCGTCTCCTGGCCCCGGTAGCAGCCCTTCTGCAGATGCACCGCGCTGCCGATCCAGCCCAGCTCGTGCGGGATGGTGCGGTGGTCGGTCTCGAAGCCGAGGCGGGGGCGGTGGTGTTCGACGCGCAGTGCCTCGTACGCCAGGATCCCGGCCGCCGGGCCGGCCTTCCCCGCGTACGACTCCAGGTCGGCGCGCGGCAGGAACAGATCACGGCCGTACGGCGTCTCGCGCACGGCGACACCCTCGGGGACCTCGGCGATGGAGCCGGCGGGCAGGTGCACGACCGCGAACTCGTCCGTCCGGTCGGCGACTTCGACCCGGTAGAAGAACTTCATCGACTCCAGGTACGCGATCAGCGCCTCCTGGGTGCCGGGCTCGACATGGGCCCAGACCGTCGCGCCGTCGTCGACGAGATACAGCGCGTGCTCGATGTGGCCGTGCGCGGAGAGGATCAGCGCCTCGGTGGCCTGGCCGACCGGGAGGTCGCTGACGTGCTGGGTGAGCAGCAGATGCAGCCAGCTCAGCCGGTCCGCGCCGGTGACGGTGAGGACTCCGCGGTGCGAGAGGTCGACGAAACCGGTGCCGTCGGCGAGGGCGCGCTGCTCGCGAAAGAGGTCGCCGTAGTGCGCGGCGACGCCTTCGTCCACGCCCTCGGCGGGCACGGCTCCGGGCAAGGTCAGCAGGGGGCTCTTCATATGCCTAAGCCTACGACTCGGTAGTTGAACTCTTCAGGGAGCAGTCCTTGCAGCGGCCGAAGATCGCGAAGTGCTTCATGTCGGTCTCGAAGCCGAAGGTCCGGCTCAGCTTGGCCGTGAACTCGGCGGCCACCTGGACGTCCGCCTCGATGACGTTCTCGCAGTCCCGGCAGACCAGGTGGATGTGGTGGTGCCGGTCGGCCAGGTGATACGTCGGCGCACCGTGCCCGAGGTGGGCATGGCTGACCAGACCGAGCTCCTCCAGGAGCTCCAGGGTCCGGTACACGGTGGAAATGTTGACCCCCGACGCCGTCTTCCTCACTTCCACGAGGATGTCGTCGGGGGTCGCATGCTCCAGGGCGTCCACAGCTTCGAGGACAAGCTGGCGCTGCGGCGTCAGCCGATAGCCGCGCTGCCTGAGGTCGCTCTTCCAGTCGGTGCTCACCACACTGGAAGTCTAGAGCTACTCGAACAGCCGCTTATTTGAAGAACGCGATGCCGTCGTCCGGCATGTCGTCGGGCAGGGCCTTGGCCCAGCGCTCGACCTCCTCCGGGGTGACGACCTTCTTCAGATGGGCCGACATGTAGGGGCGCAGCTCGACCTCGGGGGTCTGCTTCTCACCGACCCACATCAGGTCGCTCTTCACATAGCCGTAGAGCCGCTTGCCCCCGGTGTAGGGGCCGGAGGCGGCGGTCCGCGCCACGGCGTCCGTCACCAGGTCGATCTGCGGCTTCTTGTCGGCGAGCTCGCCGTACCAGACCTCGACGACCCCGTCGTGGCGGACCATCGTGACCTCGACCTTGCGGTCGGCGTCGATCCGCCAGAAGCCGTGCTCGGACTCCAGCGGCCTCACCTTGTTGCCGTCGTTGTCCAGCACCCAGGTGTGGGACTGGTACTCCAGGAAGTCCCGGCCGTCGTGGGTGAAGGTGACCTCCTGCCCGAAGTTGCACTTCTCGGACCCGGGGAAGTCGTGCACGCCGGCGCCCGCCCAGTTGCCGAGCAGGAAGGCGAGGGGGACCAGGTCCTTGTGGAGGTCGGACGGGATCTCGATCATGAGCAGCTCAGAAGCCTCGTACGTCGGTGATGGCGGTCAGCGCTGGCCCTGGTACAGCTTCTTCACGGTCAGACCGGCGAAGGCGAGAACGCCGACGGCGACCAGGACCAGCAGGACTTCGAAGAAGATCTCCACGGGGTGCTCCTCGATTGAGCGCGGGGAATGCTTTGCGTACACAGGGCCGGGCCCCAGCTTACGCGGCCGGGCACCGGCCCTCTGTGTGAGGTACACCCTCATGGGCGTTGACTACGATTCGGACATGGCGAAGAAGCTCGTGATCAAGGTGACGGCGGGGGCCGATGCCCCCGAACGCTGCTCGCAGGCGTTCACGGTGGCGGCGGTGGCCGTGGCCAGCGGCGTCGACGTCTCCGTGTGGCTGACCGGCGAGTCCGCCTGGTTCGCCCTGCCGGGCCGCGCCGCCGAGTTCGAGCTCCCGCACGCGGCGCCGCTGCCCGACCTGATCGACTCGATCCTGGCGGCCGGCCGCCTCACCCTGTGCACCCAGTGCGCGGCCCGCCGGGACATCACGGAGAAGGACGTCATCGAGGGTGTCCGTATCGCGGGCGCGCAGGTGTTCGTACAGGAGGCACTCGGGGACGAGACGCAGGCGCTCGTCTACTGACCCCCCGGCTGACCCCACTTCTACTGGGACCGCGGGCGCTTCTTGCCGTCCAGCTCGTCCCACCACTCGTCGGACTGGGGGTCACCGGACGGGTCGTCCCACCAACGGTCCTCCGGCCCTCGTCGGTTGGCGACCATCGCGGCGAGCGGCGGGATGACCATGGCGACCACGCACATGCCCACGGCCACCGGAACCGACCACAGGCGCACGACGCCCCAGGCCAGGACGAAGAGCGTGATGCACGTCCCCATCATGGCGAAGTAGAGGTGACGTCGCCGTGCGTACATGGTTCCAGGGTAGGCCCGTACCGCGCGGGCATACCGAAGGGCCGCACCCCGGGTGTCCAACCCGTGGGGTGCGGCCCTTCGGCTGCTGAGTTCGCTCAGACCGCGATCGCGACCTCGGCGAGCGCGCCCTTCTCGGCGACGACGACCGTACGGTCGGCGGTGCCGCCGGGGACGAGTGCACGGACGGTCCAGGTGCCCTCGGCCGCGTAGAAGCGGAACTGGCCCGTGGCGGAGGTGGGGACCTCCGCGGTGAACTCGCCGGTCGAGTCCAGCAGACGGACGTAGCCCGTCACCGGCTCGCCGTCGCGGGTCACCTGACCCTGGATCGTGGTCTCACCGGGCTTGATCGTCGAGGCGTCGGGGCCGCCGGCCTTCGCTCCACACATGTCTTTCTCCAGAGGGGTCTGACCGGAAGGAAGGCCGGTCGGGATGGGCTTGGTGGTTACTTGTTGGCGCCGAGCTCGATCGGGACGCCGACGAGGGAGCCGTACTCGGTCCAGGAGCCGTCGTAGTTCTTGACGTTCTCCACGCCGAGCAGCTCGTGCAGGACGAACCAGGTCAGCGCGGAGCGCTCACCGATACGGCAGTAGGCGATGGTGTCCTTCGCCAGGTCGACCTGCTCCTCGGCGTAGAGCTCCTTGAGCTCGTCGTCCGACTTGAAGGTGCCGTCGTCGTTGGCGTTCTTCGACCACGGGATGTTGCGGGCGGACGGGACGTGACCCGGACGCTGCGACTGCTCCTGCGGCAGGTGCGCGGGGGCGAGCAGCTTGCCGGAGAACTCGTCGGGCGACCGGACGTCGACCAGGTTCTGCGAGCCGATCGCGGCGACGACGTCGTCACGGAAGGCACGGATGGAGGTGTCCTGGGCCTTGGCCTCGTAGTCGGTCGTCGGGCGCTCGGGCACCTCCTCGACCAGCTCACGGGCGTCCAGCTCCCACTTCTTGCGGCCGCCGTCGAGGAGCTTGACGTTCTCGTGGCCGTAGAGCTTGAAGTACCAGTAGGCGTAGGACGCGAACCAGTTGTTGTTGCCGCCGTAAAGGATCACCAGGGTGTCGTTGCCGATGCCCTTCGCCGACAGGAGCTTCTCGAAGCCCTCCTGGTCGATGAAGTCACGGCGGACCGGGTCCTGCAGGTCCTTGGTCCAGTCGATGCGGATCGCGTTCTTGATGTGGTTCTTCTCGTAGGCGGACGTGTCTTCGTCCACCTCCACGATCGCGATGTTGGGGTCGTCCAGGTTCTCCTGGACCCAGTCGGCGTCGACGAGGACGTCGCTGCGGCTCATGCTCTTCTCTCCTCCGGGGCAGTTGCGGCGGGGCGTGCGAGTGCGAAGGGGTGCGCGCGCTCGGGCCGAGACGGCGCACCTGTGCCCTGGTCAGGGCGCGGGGAAACGCAGAAGTCGGAGCTTCCGCTCAGAAGGGGCGACAGAGCATGGCGGCAACGCGGCACAGGTCTACTGCCCGCCGCTTCGTGAGATCCGCCTGTCGCTTCATGGCCACGATCGTAGGGACGGACAGGTGGGCGTGTCACCGGTGTGTCGCATGCTGAGACAGGATCGTCCGCGATGCGGGATCGAGTCATCGCCGAGAGCGTCTCGGCACGGCCCCCGGGCCGATGTATCGGCGATCACATCTACGGTGCGGACGGCGCCGTCTCGCCAGTCGGACACCGGGTGTTGGGGGATCGGGTTCGGTGGCCGTACTACCCGGCCAGGCGGACGTTCGAACCCTTCACGGTGATCTCGACGCCGTTCTTCGCCGCCTGGACCTGGTCGAGCTGGATGCCGCCGGGGAGGCCGTCGATCTTCTGCTCGAAGTCGGTGATCGCACGGGCCCGGTTCTCGGCGATGTCGGCGCCGCCGAAGTCGGGCAGGTTGTCGGCGTGCACCTTCACGGTGTCGCCCTGGGTGGTGACCGAGCTCAGGACGTAGACCGGCTCGGGCAGCTTGTTGCCGAGGACGGTGGCCTCGACGGCGACCTTGATCTTGCCGTTGCCGCCGTCGGAGAGGCCGATGACGCTGGCGGTGACGCCGGGGGCGACCTGGGTGGGCTCGGACTTGGCGGTCTTCAGCAGCTCGGCGTAGGTGATGGACGCGGTGCCGGTGGCGGTGGCCGCGGTGGCGGAGCTGTAGTCGCCGGAGAACTCGACGCCCTTCATGTTCGCCGTGAGGTCGTCGATGCGGATCGTCTTGCTGTCGGTGCCGGTGGTGGCCTCGTAGTCCTTGATCCCCACCTCGACGTCGTCCAGCGTGCCGCTCGCGACCTGGGTCAGGAAGGGGAAGCCCTTGATGGACACGTCGGGGGCGGCGGCCAGGTTCTCGTTGGCCTGGAGCTTGCCGGCCGCTTCGTCCTCGGCGAACCCGACGGCGAGCCGGTCGGCCAGCACGAAGAGGCCGCCGAGTATCACGACGACGATCAGCAGTATCCGCAGGGCTCGCATGACGTGGTGTTCCCCCACCTCAAAGGTCATCAACGACGACGGTCACCGACGACCGGGTGGCCGTCTCAGCGCGAGCGTAACTCCGCGGAAGGCCTGACCCGGCGAATTGTCGATCAGCTGTGACAGGGGGGACGGACCGAGCCGGCGCAAGACCGACCTCGCGGGCGGCGCCCGTTTTGTCGGGCGGCGCCGGCCCCGCTCAGGCCAGAGCCCGCCCCAGCAGGTACACCGCCGGTGCCGCAGCCGCCAACGGCAGCGCGACGCCCGCCGTGAAGTGCACGAACCTGGACGGATAGTCGTAGCCGGCCACCCGGTGCCCGATCAGCGCACACACCGCGGCACCGGCACCGAGCAGAGCCCCGTCCGTCCCCACCCCGGCCATCGCACCGACCACAGCCCCGGCCCCCGCCGCAGCGAGCAACGAGACGACCACGGAGACCGGCGTCGGCAACGGCAACGCCCGCGCCAGGACCGCGACCGCGACCGCCACCGCGCCCACCGTCACCGCGTCCCCCTCCGCCGCGAGGTACCCCGCCGCGACGATCGACAGCGCCGCCGAGGCGACCGCCGCCATCAGGCCGTACATCCGCTCGTCCGGATCAGCGTGCGAGCGGAGCTGCAGCACCAGCGCCAGCAGCACCCAGACCCCCAGCGTGCCGAGGATCGCCGCCGGTGCCCGGTCGGCCGCCAGCAGCGCCACGTCCGCCGTCACGGCGCCCGCGAAGGCCAACGCGATGCCCTGTCGGGCGGGCCACATGCCGTTCAGCCGGAACCAGCCCGCCGCCGTCACCGCCTGAAGGAGGACGAGGGGGAGGAGCAGGGCGTACGACCCGATCGCCGCCGTCACCGAGAGCAGCAGCCCGAGCAGCGCCGTGAGCGCGGCCGGCTGGACCCCGGGCTCGATGATCGGGGAACGTCCCTCCAGCCGGGCCCGCTGGGCGTCGGTGATGCGGGCGTTGCCGACGACGGTCGCGGGACCGTAGGCGGGGTCTTCGCCCGACTCGGCCTGCGCCTCCGCAGCCGCCTCGGGCTGGGGTGCCTGGGCCTGTGAGTGTGAGTGCGACTGTGGAGCCTGGCCCTGCGGGGCATGAACATGACCCTGCCGGGACTGCGCCTGCGTCTGCGGCACCCCCTCCCAGCCGCCCGCCTGATACCCGGACGAGTCCCCGCCCCGGTAATCCGAAGCACCCGCCCCCGCATACGTGCCCTGCGACGGCAGATAAGACGTCTCCGCCGCCGAAGCCGGCGCGACCGGTGGCTGCACCTGCGTCTCCCAGGTCTGCCCCTGCCACTGCTGCGTGTACTGCTGGGCCGCCTGCGGATCGTCGTACGCCTGCTGCCCGGGCCACCCCTGCGGCGCGGGCTGCTGCTGATACGGGTCGTACCCGTCGTACCCCTGATACGGCTGGTCGCTCATCGTCACCCTCCTGCGAACGGCGGGAGCACCTCGACCGTGCCGCCGTCGGCCAGCCGTACCGTCTCATGTTCGCGGGTGCCCACGGGGTCACCGTCGACGAGGAACGAGCATCGCTGCAGGACGCGCACGAGTTCACCGGGGTGTCGCTCGCGGGCGGCGTCGAGCGCCTCGGCAAGCGTGGCCGCGTCGAACGGCTCCTCGGCGATCCCGGCGGCGGCCTTCGCCGCGGCCCAGTAGCGCACCGTGACCTTTGGCATCGGGTTCCTCAATCGATCGGCTGTGTACCCCGTCAGGCTAGCCCGCCCGACCGACAGCCCAGTCCCCGATCCGGCCCAGCAGCCCGTCGGGGGCCGCGTGCTCGGCGTGCCCCATCCGGTCACCGGCCGCCGCGGCCAGCATGCGGGGGTGGTCGAGGGGGAAGTAGCCGTCCCGGTCGCCGTGCACGATCAGCAGAGGTGTGGGCGCGATCCTCGGGACCGCCTCCACCGGGGACATCGGCACCGGATTCCAGTCCCGGTGGTGGATGCGCGTACGGAATCCGTAGCGGCCCACCAACCGCCCCTCCGGCCGGGTCACGAGCCAGTGCAGCCGGCGCATGTGGGGCGTACCTCGGTAGTACCAGCGCGCCGGCGCACTCACCGACACCACCGCATCCGCGCGCGCCCCACCGTCCCCGGCCGCGCCCCCGGCTTCGCCCCCCTCGCCGTACAGCGCCGCATGCCGCAACACCACCGAACCCCCCATGGAGAAGCCCACGGTCGCCACGCGCGTGTGCCCGAGTTCGCGGGCCCACCGCACCGCGGCCGCCAGGTCGAGCACCTCGCGGTCGCCGACCGTCGAGCGGCCGCCCGATGCTCCGTGGCCCCGGAAGGAGAAGGTGACGACGGCCCCGTGCCGGGTGAAGGCCTCCGCCACCCGTCGTACGTGCGGCTTGTCCACGTCGCCGGTGAAGCCGTGGGCCACGACGAACGCCAGGTCACCGGCGGGTGGACGGGAGGCGTCGTATACGACCGCACCCGGGTCGTATACGGAATCGATCGTCACGCCGTCGT
Organism: Streptomyces cyaneus; assembly: GCF_004028635.1. Classification (GTDB taxonomy): domain Bacteria; phylum Actinomycetota; class Actinomycetes; order Streptomycetales; family Streptomycetaceae; genus Streptomyces; species Streptomyces cyaneus. The sequence goes on from NZ_RQJW01000005.1 coordinate 658,759, forward strand.
CAGTGTGCAGAAACGTCCGCAAAGGTGTACGTCTGGTTGTCTCAGAGTGCGGACGAACCGTCGATCGTGCCACATGACCTGCCGGACCGTTGCTCATGTGGGCTATTCTGCTGGGCAGAGGACTCGGGCAGCGTAGCCCCCGGGTCCTTTTGTGCTTTCGGAAGCGTTGTATACGACGCGGGAAACCTCAGGTGACCGCAGGTGTACGGGGCCTTCGGGATCGCAGAGCAGTTCCGTACCGCACACGTCCTCGCAGGGACCGAGGAGGAACCAGACGTATGAGTTCTCTGCTGCTCCTGACCAATGCCCTCCAGCCGTCGACGGAGGTGCTCCCCGCTCTCGGCCTGCTGCTGCACAACGTGCGTGTGGCTCCGGCGGAAGGCCCCGCACTCGTCGACACCCCGGGTGCCGACGCCATCCTCATCGACGGCCGGCGTGACCTGCCTCAGGTCCGCAGCCTCTGCCAGCTGCTGCGCTCGACCGGCCCCGGCTGTCCGCTCATCCTCGTCGTGACCGAGGGCGGCCTCGCCGCCGTCACCGCCGACTGGGGTATCGACGACGTCCTGCTGGACACCGCCGGCCCCGCCGAGGTCGAGGCGCGGCTGCGGCTCGCCATGGGCCGCCAGCAGATCGTCAACGACGACTCCCCGATGGAGATCCGCAACGGCGACCTGTCGGTCGACGAGGCGACGTACAGCGCCAAGCTCAAGGGCCGGGTCCTCGACCTCACCTTCAAGGAGTTCGAGCTCCTGAAGTACCTCGCCCAGCACCCGGGCCGCGTCTTCACGCGCGCACAGCTGCTCCAGGAGGTCTGGGGCTACGACTACTTCGGCGGCACCCGGACCGTCGACGTGCACGTACGACGACTGCGCGCCAAGCTCGGCCCCGAGCACGAGTCACTCATCGGGACCGTCCGGAACGTCGGTTATCGATTCGTTACCCCCGAGAAGATCGACCGTGCCGCCGAGGAAGCCAAGGCCAAGGCTGACCGGTCAAAGTCGGCGGATGCGGACGAGACAGCCGTCCTGGACGACGCCGAAGTGCGGGCCGAGGCATAGAAAGGCACAGCGGACGCTCGGGCGGGGCGTCATCGGCGTTGCTTTCGCACAGCCCGGTGACAGCCGGGCGACAGGGAAGCTCCTTCACGCCCTGCCCAGAGCGGGTCCATCCGCGTAGACTCCGCGCGTGGCCAAGGTGACTCGCGATGACGTGGCACGGCTGGCAGGGACTTCCACTGCCGTCGTCAGTTACGTCATCAACAACGGACCCCGGCCGGTTGCCCCGGCCACGCGCGAGCGTGTCCTCGCCGCGATCAAGGAACTGGGGTACCGGCCCGACCGGGTCGCCCAGGCGATGGCCTCGCGGCGCACGGATCTCATAGGCCTGATCGTGCCGGACGCGCGCCAGCCCTTCTTCGGGGAGATGGCGCACGCGGTCGAGTGGGCCGCCGCCGAGCGCGGAAAGATGGTCCTCGTCGGCAACTCCGACTACGTCGGCGAGCGCGAGGTCCACTATCTGCGGGCGTTCCTGGGGATGCGGGTCTCGGGGCTCATCCTGGTCTCCCACGCTCTGAACGACCTGGCCGCCGCCGAGATCGAGGCCTGGGACGCCCGGGTCGTCCTGCTGCACGAGCGGCCGGAGGCCATCGACGACGTCGCCGTCGTCACCGACGACCTCGGCGGCGCCCAGCTCGCCGTACGCCACCTGCTGGAGCACGGCTACGAGTACGTCGCCTGTGTGGGCGGCACCGCCGAGACCCCGGCGGTCGGCGACCCGGTCTCCGACCACGTCGAGGGCTGGCGGCGCGCGATGGCCGAGGCCGGGATCCCGACGGAGGGGCGGCTGTTCGAGGCGCCGTACAACCGCTACGACGCGTATCGCGTAGCGCTCGACATCCTGTCCGGGCCCCACCGTCCGCCCGCGATCTTCTGCTCCACCGACGACCAGGCGATCGGCGTGCTGCGGGCGGCGCGGGAGCTGCGGATCGACGTGCCCGGGGAGCTGGCTGTCGCCGGGTTCGACGACATCAAGGAGGCGGCGCTGGCGGATCCGCCGCTGACGACGATCGCGTCCGACCGGTCAGCGATGGCGCGGGCCGCCGTGGATCTGGTCCTCGATGACGGACTGCGGGTTGCCGGGTCGCGGCGTGAGCGGTTGAAGGTGTTTCCGTCGCGCTTGGTGGTACGGCGGTCCTGCGGCTGCAAGTGAGGGCCGGGCCGGCTTTCATGAAGCCTGTCTGAGAGGCCTCACCAAGCCGCGAGAACGGTCTTTACATCGGGCATACGACCTTCTGCCGGGCTTCTCAGGGAGCACTCAGGAAGCTCTCATGGTCGGGCGACAAGCTCATTGTCATGACCGAGAGCTTCCGCCGCGACGGCGAGTACGAGCAGTACACGAACCCCCACCAGGGCGCCCAGCAGCACGCCTCCTCCCCCGTGAACCCCGAGTGGCCGCCCCCGCCGGCGTACCAGCCGGCCGCACAGGCCGAAGCCGGTACCGGCGTCCCTGCCGGCGGAGCCCCCACCGCTCTCCTCACCGAGCCCGTCGCCCAGCCGCCGAAGACACGGCGCCGCCCCCGCGGCCCGGTCGCGCTGCTCGCCGCCGTGGCGATCGTCGCCGCGGCGATCGGCGGCGGCACGGCGTACGGCATCCAGGAGCTGACCGGCAACGACACCGTCGCCACCACCAGCTCCACCAGCACCAACGTCGTCCCCTCCAGCCAGAAGGGCACGGTCTCCGGCGTCGCCAAGGCGGTCAGCCCCAGCATCGTCGAGATCAACGCGACCTCGAACGCCGGATCCTCCACCGGCTCGGGCGTGATCATCACCAGTGACGGCGAGATCGTCACCAACAACCACGTCGTCTCCGGCGCCTCGTCGATCAAGGTGAGGACCAGCGACGGCAAGCAGTACACCGCCGAGGTCGTCGGCACCGACAGCAGCAAGGACCTCGCGCTGATCAAGCTGCAGAACGCCTCCGGGCTCACGGTGGCCACCCTCGGCGACTCCTCCGGCGTCCAGGTCGGCGACCAGGTCGTGGCGATCGGCTCCCCCGAGGGCCTGACCGGCACGGTCACCAGCGGCATCGTGTCCGCGCTCAACCGGGACGTGACCGTCTCGACGGACGAGAGCCAGGGCCAGCAGCAACAGCAGCAGGGCGGCGGCGGGTGGCCGTTCGAGTTCGGCGGTCAGCAGTTCAACGGCGACACCGGTTCGTCGACGACGACGTACAAGGCGATCCAGACGGACGCGTCCCTGAACCCCGGCAACTCCGGCGGCGCGCTGATCGACATGAACGGCAACATCATCGGCATCAACTCAGCGATGTACTCGGCCTCCGGCTCGAGTTCGTCCGACGCGGGCAGCGTGGGCCTCGGCTTCGCCATCCCGATCAACACCGTCAAGTCCGACCTGGCGAAGCTGCGGTCGGGTTCGCAGAGCTGACCCGCAGGCTGACCCCGCAGGCTGACCCCGCAGAGCTGAAGGAGTACGTCGTGATCAAGCAGGTTGAGCAGGTTGAGCACACCGCTACCGGCGTCGGTCCCGCCGACCTCGCCCTGGCCCTCGCGGTCGCCGGCGCCCTGCACGCGCCGACCGCCCCGTCCCGGGCGCCGGAACTGGCGACCGCCCGCCCGAGCGCGGGTCGCCGGGCCGCTGCCGCCCGCGGCCGCCGCCGTACCGTACGAGGCTGAGAAAGCCCGGAAACATGCGACGCTGAAGGCGTTCAGCCGATCAGCCCCTCCGTCCCACCGCACCCGAGGATCCCGAGCCCATGAGCCCCGCCGATGGCGACCGTGACCCCCAGCGCATCCTGATCGTCGACGACGAGCCGGCGGTGCGTGAAGCACTCCAGCGCAGCCTCGCCTTCGAGGGGTACGACACCGAGGTCGCGGTCGACGGCGCCGACGCCCTGGAGAAGGCGACGGCCTACCGGCCCGACCTGGTGGTCCTGGACATCCAGATGCCCCGCATGGACGGCCTGACCGCCGCCCGCCGCATCCGTGGCGCCGGCGACACGACGCCGATCCTCATGCTGACGGCCCGTGACACGGTCGGCGACCGCGTGACGGGACTGGATGCCGGGGCCGACGACTACCTGGTCAAGCCCTTCGAACTGGACGAACTCTTCGCCCGGGTCCGCGCCCTGCTGCGACGCAGCTCCTACTCGGCGGCGGCCGGTGCGGGCGCGGTGGAGGAGGACGAGGCGCTGACCTTCGCCGACCTGCGCATGGACCTCGCGACGCGCGAGGTGACGCGGGGTGGGCGGCCGGTGGAGCTGACCCGTACGGAGTTCACGCTGCTGGAGATGTTCATGGCGCATCCGCGCCAGGTGCTGACGCGTGAGCAGATCCTGAAGGCCGTGTGGGGCTTCGACTTCGAGCCGTCGTCGAACTCGCTGGACGTGTACGTCATGTACCTGCGCCGCAAGACCGAGGCGGGCGGCGAGCCGAGGCTCGTGCACACGGTTCGGGGTGTGGGGTATGTGCTGCGGCAGGGCGGGGCGGAGTGAACAGGGTTCTACGCCGGTTCAGGTCGCTGCCGATCCGGACGCGGCTGTCGTTGCTGGTGGCGGCTGCGGTGGCGTTCGCGGTGGCGGCGGTTTCGGTGACGTGTTGGTTCATCGTGCAAGGGAAGCTGTACGACCAGGTCGACCAGGACCTGGAGCAGATGGTGCGCAAACCGGACACGCTCGATTCGGTCATCAGCACCTGCTCCCGGACCCCGCAGCAGGGCACTGAGGGAGGCCGGTTCGGGATCAACTACATCCAGCTGGTCAAGGAGGAGGGCGATCCCTGCGTCAGCCGGTTCTCGCGGGGCACCGTCAAGGTGACCGACTCCGACAAGGAGTTGCTCAAGACCGCGGAGCGCATCGGCCAGGGCACCAAACGCAACGGCACCGACGAGGACGGCAACAAGGTCCGCGCACTGACCGTGTACCTGGGCGTCGACGCTTCCGACGGGAAGCCGGTGGGCGTGCTCGTGGCAGCCCCGTTGAGCGGCACCCAGTCCACCCTCAACGAACTCGCCCTCATCCTCCTCCTCGTCTCCGGCATCGGAGTCGTAGGTGCCGGAGCCGCCGGCCTCGCGGTCGCCCGGGCCGGCCTCCGTCCCGTCGACAAACTCACCGACGCCGTAGAGCACGTGGCCCGCACCGAGGACCTGAACATCCGCATCCCGGTCGAGGACGACAGCGAGGACGAGGTGGCCCGGCTCTCCCGTTCCTTCAACTCCATGACCTCCGCCCTGGCCAGCTCCCGCGAACTCCAGCAGCAGCTCATCGCCGACGCCGGCCACGAACTGCGCACCCCCCTCACCTCCCTCCGCACCAACATCGAGCTCCTCACCCGCAGCGAGGAGACGGGCCGCCCGATCCCGGAGGCCGACCGCAAGGCGCTGCTCGCCTCCGTCAAGGCTCAGATGACCGAACTGGCCGCACTGATAGGCGACTTGCAGGAGCTGTCCCGCTCCGAGGGCCAGCGTGGCGAACGCGTCCAGGTGATCTCGCTGGAGGAAACGGTCGAGTCCGCCCTGCGCCGGGCACGACTGCGCGGCCCGGAGCTGACGATCACCGCCGACCTTCAGCCCTGGTACGTACGGGCAGAACCGGCGGCCCTCGAACGCGCTGTGGTCAACATCCTCGACAACGCGGTGAAGTTCAGCCCCGAGGGCGGCGCGATCGAGGTGCAACTCGCCGACGGTGTCCTGACCGTCCGCGACCACGGCCCCGGCATCCCCGCCGACGAACTCCCCCACGTCTTCGACCGCTTCTGGCGCTCACCGAGCGCACGGGCCCTGCCGGGCTCGGGACTGGGCCTGTCGATCGTGGCCCGTACGGTCGGGCAGGCGGGCGGCCAGGTCACGCTGGCCCGCGCGCAGGACGGCGGCACGGTGGCGACGGTACGGCTGCCGGGGGCGCCGACGCCGCCGCCTGCGGAGCCGCAGGAGTAGTCACGTTCGGTACCCCGCACGTCTACCGCTACGGCCCCGCTACGGAGTTGCTCTCCCAAAGCGGCCGGGAAGTAGATCCGCTTCCCGGCCGTTTCCCCCTAGGCTTGAGGCGAGGGGGAGCCATGTTGAAGAATTCGCTGCCGAAAATCGCGCTGTGGATCGCCTTGGGCCTCGTGTTCACAGCGGGTGCCGTCTCGCTCCTCGTTCTGACGGTGGTGTCGGGGTCGGACGAGGAGCCGGACCGGGGCGGGGGCGCCGGGTCGACCAGTTGGCACACGACGCGGCCGGAGACGACCGACGACCCCGGTGACACCGATGGGCCGACCGAGGAACCGACGGAACCGGACCCGGGGACGTCCTCGGAACCGAGCGGCGGTGGGACCGTCCCATCGACGCCGGTGACCGTAGTGACCCAGACCGTCGTCGCGGTGCCCTCGGGCGGGGGCGGCAGCGACGGCCCAGGCGCACTGATCACAGCCCTCGGCTCCCTGCTGAGCGGCGCCGCGGCGGTCGGCACACTGCTCCACGCGGTCCATCTGAGCCGCCAGAACCGCAGCGCCACCGCGGCGACGGACGACGACGCGAGGTCGGCGACCAGTTCTTGACGCCGGCCAGGACGGACGTCCACGAGGTCGCGCCGAAGACGAGTACCAGACCGTACAGACGTTGCCGATGTCGTGATCAACGTCCTCGACCTGGTCGCCCTCTGATCACTCCGAGGCGCCCTCGGACCCGGCCCCCCACTCACTCGGGGTCGGCCGATCGGCCGAGGGGCGGCCAGGGGAGCAGGCGGGACCCGGCCTTTCGGCCGAGGCGAATCAAAGGCGAGGGACGCGACAGTTGGTGGTGCGGCGCCCGGCCCGACGCCCTCCCCCCGGACCGGGCCGGGCGCCGTCGCGGAACATGATCGCGAACGCATACGGCAACGGCCACGGTTCCCTGCCGCGCACCCGACGTCCACGGTCGCGGCGAAGGGGTCCGTACCGCCCAGGGGGCCGCGCATTCATGTGAAGCGGCAGCAGGCCAAAGCCAGGAAAAACCCGACAGACACCCCCACCCAGCTGTCGATGTCCTGTCATCCTCACCTGATTCCGACCCTACTCGCGAGTTCTCTGCAATCTTCCTGGCTGTCAGACAGGTGCCGGACGTACCAGTCGGCGCCTGTGCACAGCAGACAGGAGTGAGCCAACCCCCATGCGACTCATTCGCAAATCGAAGCTCGGGAAGGGCGCCAAGAAGAGCGCCCTGATCACCGCCTCCACCGCCCTCGCCATAGCCGGCGTGCTGACCGGCACCGGAACCGCGCAGGCGGCCGGGAACGGGCCGGGCGGCGCGTCGAACATCCGGGGTACGGACCCCGGGAACACCGACCTGATGATCGAGCGGCTCTGCAACCAGGAGGGGAGCCTGACCGGCGTCTACGGCGCCTACAACGTCGACACCGGCGAGTTCAAGACGCAGGACGAGTACCTGCGGGACGTCTTCGGGCTGTGGAAGCCCGCCGGGCCGTGGGAGCTGTTCCGCGGCTGGTGCGGTTACGCCGAGGCGTCCACCTGGTCCACCAAGGGCGCGACGGTCCGCACCTCGCCGTGGATCGGCAACCGCGGTTCGAAGGACGACAAGGAGACCTTCGTCAGCAGCTACGGCACCAAGACGTTCGCCAAGAAGAGCGTCGGCGGCACCATCGGCCTCTCCCTCGCCAAGAGCATCTTCTCGGGCAGCGTGGGCGGCAGCGCCGGCTACGAGTGGGGCTGGGAGAAGGAGTCCAAGTTCGAGCGCCGCAGCGAGAAGACCATCCCGCCGTGCACCCAGGTCGCCGTGACCTGGACGCCGTACCAGCGCGTGGTGCGCGTGAACCCGGTCTTCTACGTCGAGGACTACCAGTGGAACAAGGGTGACGGCGACGTCACCACGCACACCTGGCGCGGCCGGGACGCGAGCTGGAAGACGATCTACTCGTACGGCTACTACATCGACGGCGTCTCCGACAAGCTCCTGCCCAACGGGCAGCCCGACGGCCGCGAGGACAAGGTGGAGGAGAAGCTGGACCCGGGCACCTGCGCCAAGTAGGGGTCCCCAGGCGCCACTTGGCGCACTTTCTCACCCAAGGCGGCCGGGAACGTGATCCACTTCCCGGCCGTTTCTCCTTACGCTTGGGGCGAGGGGGAGCCATGTCGAAGAACTCGTCACCGAAGATCGCCCTGTGGATCACCGTGGGTCTGTTGTTCACGGCAGGAGCCGTCTCGCTCCTCGTCGTGGCGGCGACCTCGGGGTCGCGCGGGACTCCTCCCTCCGGGCACCCGTCGACCAGTTGGTACACCACGCAGCCGCCGTACACGGGTGATCCCGGCGCCACCGAGGAACCGACCGCACCCGGTGAACCGACCCCTGTCACCGTCGTGACCCAGACCGTCGTCGCGGTGAACCCGGGTGGCGGCGGAGGCGACGGCCCCGGCTCACTGATCGCGGCCTTCGGCTCCCTGTTGAGCGGCGCGGCAGCGGTCGGCACCCTGCTCCACGCCGTCCACCTGAGCCGGCAGAACCGCAACGCCACGGCGAGGGACGACGACGCGACTCCGGCTCCGTCCTCGTAGGCGCCCCAAAGCACGTCCGAGCACGGCAACCTTTCCCTCCACAGCTTCGACAGGCAAGTGACGTGAGCCCCCCACCACTTGACCTGAACGGAAGCAGCCGTGACTGAAACCCGCAACCGGCCCCGGCACCGCAGAAGCAGGAGCGCGCTGGCGGTCGGTATCCCCCTCGCCCTGACCGCCGCCGGCACTCTGGCCTACGGCACGGACCTCGGCCTCTTCGGCGAGGACGCCCAGCAGAAGGCGTCCGCCGCGACCACCGCCGCCCCCGCCTGGGCCACTGCCACCGCCGACGGCTTCGCGTCCGTCAACTCGCTCGGCCAGAACGGCACCTACGGTGGCCGGGACGGTCAGATCGTGACCGTGAAGACGCAGGCCGACCTGGAGAAGTACGCCACGGCCGCGGAGCCCTACGTCATCGTTGTCGCCGGGACCATCAACATGAACCCGGTGGGCAAGGAGATCAAGGTCCAGTCGAACAAGACCATCGTCGGGTCCGGTACCTCCGGGCACATCGTCGGTGGCGGCTTCTTCCTCGGTTCCGGCGTGCACAACGTGATCATCCGGAACCTCACCATCCGGGACGCGTACCAGGGCGTCTGGAACGACAAGGACCACGACTTCGACGCCATCCAGATGGACGGCGCCCACCATGTGTGGATCGACCACAACGATCTGCGGCACATGGCCGACGGCCTCATCGACGTGCGCAAGGACAGCACGAACGTGACCGTGTCCTGGAACAAGCTGAGCAACGACAACAAGGCCTTCGGCATCGGGTGGACCGAGAATGTCGTCACCGACATCACCATCCACCACAACTGGATCCGCGAGACCGAGCAGCGCAATCCCTCCACCGACAACGCCGCCCACGCGCACCTCTACAACAACTTCCTGGAGGACGTGGCGGGCACCGACATCAAGTCGTCGTACGGCAACTACTCGCGCGGCAAGACGAAGATGGTCCTGGAGAACTCCTACTTCCAGGGCGTCAACAACCCCGTCATCAAGGACAGCACCGCGACGCTCGTCCAGCGCGGCAGCGTCTTCTCCGGCACCAGCGGGCGTAATGAGAGCGGGGGCACGGCCTTCGATCCGAAGACGTACTACTCGTACACGCTCGACGCGGCGGCGAACGTGCCGTCGCTCCTCAAGTCGGGCGCGGGACCGCGCAGTTCCATCGGTACGACGGCCGCGGCGGCGAGCACCAAGGCCGCCACGACGCTCACCGTCGCCAAGGACGGCAGCGGGCAGTACACGACCGTGCAGTCCGCCGTGGACGCCGTACCCGCGAACAACGCCTCACGGGTCGTGATCGCGGTCAAGCCGGGGACGTACCGCGAGCTGGTCAAGGTCCCGGCGAACAAGCCGCACGTCACCATCCAGGGCACGGGCAGCAGCCGTAAGGACACGGTGATCGTCTACAACAACGCGTCCGGCACACCCAAGCCGGGCGGCGGTACCTACGGCACGGGCGGCAGCGCCACCGTCGCCGTCGAGGCCGACGACTTCCAGGCCCGCAACCTGACGATCAACAACGACTTCGACGAGAAGGCGAACCAGAACCTGAACGGCCACCAGGCCGTCGCCCTGCGCACCGCCGCCGACAAAGTGTTCCTCGACGGCGTCATCGTCGGCGGCGACCAGGACACCCTGCTCGTGGACACCGCGGCCAAGGACAAGCTGGGCCGCGTCTACATGAAGAACTCCTACGTCGTCGGCAACGTCGACTTCATCTTCGGCCGGGCGACGGCGGTGATCGACCGCTCTGTCATCACTCTGAAGAAGCGCTGGGACGGCTCCTCGGCCGGCTATGTCACCGCGCCCAGCACCCCCGCCAACCGCAAGGGCATCCTGATCACCAACTCCACGATCAACGGTGACGTGTCCGACCGTTCCTTCTTCCTCGGCCGCAACTGGCACGCCGGCGGTGACGCGTCCCTCGACCCGCAGACCACGGTCCGCAACAGCACGCTGAGCGCCGCCGTCAAGACCACGCCCTGGTCCGACATGGGCGGCTTCTCCTGGAAGGACGACCGTTTCGCCGAGTACAAGAACTCCGGCGCGGGCTCCGGTTCCGCAAGCTCCGACCGACCCCAGCTGACCGACGCCCAGGCAACCGGGCAGGAGGTCGCGGACTGGTTGGGGGACTGGACGCCTACGGCTTCCTAGGTCCTGCCGACCCCTGTTCGCTCTGAGGACGTGGCTCGGCCGTTCGGCCGGGCCCACCAGGCCGGAAGCCCCCGGGTTTCCGGCCTTTCGGCCGAGGTGCGGGCCTGGTGGGCACGGCGAGGGTGATGCCATGCGCACCACACACAAAGCCGCCCTCGCCGCCACCGGCCTGCTCGCGACCCTCTTCGTCCCCACCGTCCAGGCGCGGGCGACGCCGACCACGACTCCCGGGACGGCAGTCACTGCATCCACCCCGCCCGACCACCCCGCCACCCTCGCCCGCTACTACGACCAGCACCCCACCTGGCAGCGCTGCGGCCCGAGCAGCGCGCACTACCCCGCCGGCTTCCGGTGCGCCACGATCACCGTGCCCCTCGACTACGCACGCCCCTCCGGCCCCACCCTCCGCCTCAAGATCTCGCGCCTGCGCACCGCCGTACCCGGCAAGCGGCACGGTGTGCTCCTGACCAATCCCGGTGGGCCCGGCAGCCCTGGCCTGAGCTATCCGGCCGGGCTGAAGGAGCAGTTCCCCAAGAGCGTCACCGACCGCTACGACCTCGTCGGCTTCGACCCGCGCGGCCTGGGCGCCAGCACCCCCCTGCGCTGCGGTCTCACCGAGCGGGAGGTGGAGTGGCCGCGCGCGTACCGCGCCGCCGCCTTCGCCGAGGACACCGCACTCGCCCGCCGGTTCGCGAGCAAGTGCACCGCACGCCAAGGCGCCCGCCTGCCGTACCTCAACACCCGCAACACCGCCCGCGACATGGACGTCATCCGTGGTGTGCTGGGCGAGCGGAAGATCTCCTACGTCGGCTGGTCCTACGGCACCTACCTGGGCGCCGTCGGGACTGGAGCCGGCTGATCGCCCGCAAGGACGGCACCTACCACCTCGGCGCCACCCCCGCGAAGGTCCGGGCATCCTTCTCCCGGCTCGTCGCCCGTGCCGACCGCACCCCGCTCAAGTACAACGGCAGCGACTACGACTACCAGGACCGGGCCGTCACCGGCGCCGACATACGCAACTCGCTGCGGCCGATGTTCTTCAACGACCCCTACCAGGCCGCCCGCGACCTCGTCTCGCTCCGCCGGGCTCACGCCACCCGCCCGGAGCCCCGCCCGGCCGATACTCCGGTCGATGCCTACGACGCCAATAGCGAGGCGCTCCACTGGGCCATCACCTGCGCCGACAATTCCGCCTCCTGGCCTCGCGATCCGGAGCAGTACCGGCGCGACGCCCTCCGCGAGGGCGCCCGCCACCCCCTCTACGGCGACTTCGCCTCCGGTATCACCCCGTGCGCGTTCTGGCCGCGCGGCGCCGAACCGGCCACCCGCGTCGACAACACGGTCGGCGTCCTCGTCGTACAGAACCAGTGGGACTCCCAGACGCCTCTCCCCGAGGGGCGGGCCATGCATCGCGCCTTGCGCGGCTCCCGTCTGGTGGAGGTCCGGGGCGGACGGGGCCACGGGATCTACCCCGACCCCGGCTCCTGCGCCACCCGCACGGTGACCGCCTATCTGACCAGCGGGCGACTGCCTGCGGACGACGTCAAGTGCCGTTCCTGACAGGCGGGTTCGTGCTGGAAAGGTCAAAGCAGGCACGGGTGAATGCCAAGAGCCGGCCAACGCTCGATCATGAGTTCCCCGCGCCCGCCCATGATTCAGCAATGGGAACGTTTATTTGAAGTTTCGAGCGTACGTTCCACCCCGTGAATTCCGACAGATCCGCCGGCTCACAGCCGGCCAGCACTGCTCACAAGCGGTTCGCCCTCCCCTCTCTCGCCCGCCGCGCACTCCTGCGGGCCGGGCTGACCGGGGCCGCGGCACTGGGGGCCACCGCCGCCCTCGGTACGGGCTCCGCCTCCGCCGCCCCCACCACCGGGGCCTCCGGTCGCCGCCCCAGCACTCCTCAGGAAGCCCTGCGTGAGCTCGCCGCGGGCAACCACCGCTGGCGCACCTTCCGCGAGCGGCACCCCGACGAGTCGCCCGCCGTGCGGCAGAGCCTGACGACGGGTCAGCATCCGTTCGCCCTCGTCCTCGGCTGCATCGACTCCCGGGTGCCGCCGGAGCTGGTCTTCGACCAGGGCCTCGGTGACCTGATGACCGTGCGCAGCGCCGGCGAGGTCCTGGACGAGGCCGTACTCGGCAGCGTCGCCTACGGCGTGCTCGAACTGGACATCCCGCTGGTCCTGGTCGTGGGCCACCAGTCGTGCGGCGCCGTGAAGGCGGCCGTCGCGGCGGACGAGTCGGGTGAGCGGCTGCCGGCCCACATCCAGTACATCGCCGACCAGATAGCCCCGAACATCGACCACTCCAAGACGGGCGACGCCCGCGTCGGCTCCACCATCGACGCCAACGTACGGGCCGTCCGCGCCCGCCTCGCCGCAGAGCCCGACCTCGCCGCGAAGGTGGCCGCCGGCGAACTGGCCATCGTCGGCGCCCGCTACGACCTGGACACCCAGCGCGTCCACCGCCTCGCCTGACGACGGCGACCTGCGGGATAACCCCGCCCGCCCCGGCATGCCCGACGTCAGTTGGAGCCGAGCATGCCGGGACACCTGGACGGTCGTGCGCTCTGCCATGCCGCCCCCCTGGTCACGCCACGGCGATCAAAGCCTGAGAACGAGCGTCTGCTCCGCCAACGCCCCCGCCGTCGGCCACCCGCTCGTCCTGGGAAGCGGTGCGGATACGGCCGGAGAAGTGGCGGGCGGCCAGGAGGAACAGGGGCGGTGAGCCGCTCGACCAGGTCGCCCTGCCGGTGCTTCTGGAAGAAGTGCGGCGGCAGGTCCTGGACATGCCGGAACACCTTCGCGCGCAGCCGCAGCACGAATCTCTCGGCGGTCCAGGTGGCGAGCGAGTTGCCGAGGTAGCCGACGAGCGCGCCCAGCGCGGCGACGCCCAGCCAGGCCGCCGCCGGGCCCCAGAACGCCGACAGCGAGCCGGCCTTCAGCGCGTTGTCGGTGAGCTCGGCGAACAGCAGGATCGACGCGGTCTCGGCCGGCGCGGCGACGACGACGCAGGCCACGATGGCCGCCAGCCACTCCCGATCGCCTCGCGTCAGCGGCCAGAAACGCCGGAAGGCGTCCCGGACTTCCCTCATGCTCAACTCCCTTTGCGGTCCCCGCGGACATGGCCGAGGCGGGGCCCCGGAGCGCGGACGCTCCGGTGACCCCGCCTCGTGGCGGACCTCAGCCCTTGTGCGCGACCGGGCGGCGCTTCGGGGCCGCCTTCTTCGGCGCGGCGGGAGCCTTGTGCTTCTTGGCGGCCGGGGCGGCGGTCTTGCAGTTACCGGCGCCCGACCGCCAGCCCCGCCCCCTCCAACCGCACCCTGATCCCGTCCTCCTCCACCCGCACATCCCGCAGCCGCAGCTGCCCGCTCGGCGGCTCGGGCAGCCGGAAGCCCAGGGAGAGCTGGTCGGCGAGGACCGGGCGGGTGAGGCGGGGCAGGGCGTCGAGGAGGGCGGGGTCGAAGCCCAGGCGCTTGAGCAGGGCGGGGTGGTCGAGGGCCAGGTCGATGAGGTTCAGGCGCATGGCCTGGTGGAGGAAGCGCGGGGTGCCGGTCAGGTCGGTGAGCTTGGACTCGTTGCGCAGGGCCTCGCGGACGACGGAGTCGGGCACTCCCAGGCGCCGTACGACCGACGGGATCGACAGGAGCGCCTTCGCCTTGCTGGTTTCGCGGGCGAGGCGGTCCGCCGAGTCGCGGCTCAGGTGCAGGCCGTCCGTGGCGCGGGCGCCGGGGCGGTACGTGGCCAGGTCCCCGATGTCCAGGCGCATTCCGCCGATGTGCGTCGCGATGCCCCGGTCACCGTCGCGCAGGATGCGGGCCTCGGCGCGCAGGCGCAGGTCGTGTCCGGCGACCGGGAGGGTGCCGCGCGCCCGGACCCGGTCACGGCCCTGACCCGTGAACGTGACCTGGGAGGCGCCGAGTTCGCGGTTGAGGTCCGCGAAGGAGAGGAGGACGTCGCCCTCCAGCCTCGGGACTTCGGCGCCGCGCACCGCCGTCGGGCCGTCGGTGTCCAGCCGTACGTCCCGTGCCGTCGCCGTCACCTGCGCGAGCGAGATCCGGTCGGCGGCCACGTCGGGGACGGTCACCTTCACCGAGTCCAGCCGCTCGTCGGCGAGTTGGGTGAGGAAGGGGAAGCCGCCGATCTCCACCTCGGGCGCCGCGGCCAGATCGAAGCGGTTCTTGAGGGTGTCCGCCGCTCTGCGCTCGGCGTACAGGAGGGCCCAGCGGTCGGCGAGGGTGAGGAAGGCGGCGAGGACGACGAGTGCGACCACCGCCTTCAGCGCGAGGGGAAGCCCGGCGAAGCGACCTCGTCGGCGGCGCCGGCCGTTACGGCGGTGGTTGGGCGGGGCCCAGGGATCGTCCTGGGCCGCCGCCTCGTCCTGCTCCGCCTGCTCGTCCCGTATGTCCTCGTGGAGAAACTCCTCCAGCGGACCGTCGTCCAGACTGGCGAGCTCCTCGTAGGGGTTTGGATAGGGATGCGTGGTTATGCGGTGGGGGGTACGCATCGATCCATCCGATCATGCACATGCCCCCCGCCCGCAACCTGTACCGGGAGTCTGCGACCCACGTCACTACAGCCCGGCCTCAGGGCCGGGTCTGTCGGAGACGAAGCGCTCGACCTCCTGGGCACGCCGGTCCATCTGCTCGGTGATCTGCTCGGCCACGTGGGTGACCACGCTGCTCACCTCGGCGGGATCGAGCTGCGCGTTCTCCAGTGTCGTACGGATGAGCTTGCGGGCGGCCATCTCCGTCGCCTTCGGGAGAGCCAGCACGCCTCCGGCGACGGCTCCCAGCGCGCCCAAGTGCGCGAGACGCTTCGAGCTCTGCATCGCAAACCTCATCGCATAAAGGCCGAGACCCCCCATGCTTCCGATCGTCTTGAGCACGGACTGGGCACCACGCAACGTGCGCCACATGGGACGGATCCGCGCGCTGATGGCGGTGCCGATGACCCCGGGCAGGACGAGCTCAAGCATGAACTGGTCGGCCCTGATGTCGTATTTGCGGCAGATTTCCAGGGCCATGGGGGTGAGTTCGGCAGTGAGGCGTACGCGCAGGCGAGCGAGCACCTGGTCCATCCCGGTGAGCCGACGGATGAGCGCGTCGATGTCCTGTTCGTCCTCGGCATCGGCGTTGCCGTCGTCGGCCCTTTCCAGCAGGCGGGTCAGGAGGGTGTTCCTCGCCTGGTCGAACGCGTCGAGCAGGCCGGCGCGGATCTTCTCCTCGAAGTCCGGCCGATCCTTGAGCTCATGGATGTCGTGCCGGAACCGTGCCACGTTGACTCGGTGCCGTCCGACGCTGGCGAGCCCCCGGGTCACGGACTGGGAAGGGTCGCTGTCGCTCTCGACGTTGGCCTCCGGGAACGCGTCGAGACACAGCCGGCGTGCGACGGGCATACGCGATCCGCCTCCGGTGATCACCACCAGCTCGGGCTCCGTCGCGCCGAGCAGGCCCCGCACCTCCGTCAGCACGTCCGAAAAGCCCTCGGCCCAGCCGCCCGGCCCACGCACGACGCGCCCTGGAATGTCCACGCCCCTGAGCCAGCCCAAAGAGGGGCCCAGGAAGGGGGTGAACCGGGGGTCACAGCCGACCTGGAGATCCTGGAGGCGGACATCCGTCCCGGTGAACTGCGCTTCCTTCGCCCGGCGGCACGCGAGCAGCAGCATCTCCTCCCCCGAGTCGTCCCGGCCAAGAGCCGTGGTGAACTTTTCGTCCCCCGCGAACGCCTCCCGCACCATCCTGGCGAGCTCCCGGTCGATCACGGCACAGCCCAGATCGGAGCCCACCGGAAGGTTCCTGGGGATCAGGTCCTCGACGAACGTGAAGTCGGTCGTGGAGGAGCCGATGTCGACGACCAGGACCCGGTCGAGCCGGCGTTCCTCCCGCCGTCCGCCTCTTCGGTCCCTGACGTGCACGAGCGCCGACTGGGACTCCGCCACGAGCCGCACGGGAACGTTCATCGACGAAAAGTGCCTGGCGTACGTCGCCACCGATACGTCGTCCCAGCCCGTGGGGTGACCGACGTACACCACGCAGTTCCCCCTGACCTCGGGGTGCCGGGACAGGAACTCGGTGAGGAGGATCTGGGCGAACTGGACGGCTTCCGGGACGGCCAGGTCCTGCGGGTCCGGCCGGGACTTGAAGTTGACGCTGAAGTGCAGGACGTTCTGCGCCATCACGGCCGCTTCGCCGATGACGTACCGGTATCCGCCCTGGTCCATGCGCTCGCGCCCCAGGGCCGTCACGATGGCGGCGCCGTCGGTTCCCCTGGTGTAGACCCGCGCTTTGCTCCGCCCGTGGGTCGGCAACCAGCACAGGGAGCTCTCCCCGTCTCCGAGGTCCAGGCCGACCGCGTACCCGATGTCGGATTCGGTGTCATGCGCCATGGGCCGCCCCCTCGGCCGCGGCCGATCCGCCGGCCACCGTCAACACCTCGGTCAGCAGTCTGATCACGGTGGCCGTCGGCGGCGGGGGGAAGTCGAAGCCCGTGCGCCGCGACGACACCGCCGCGATCAGCCGCCGTACCCCGGGGTTCCTTCTGGCGAGCTCCGCGTCCTGCCCGCCGAGTTCGGTCTTGGCGAACTCGGCCTCGTCGAACCGCGCCCAGACGCCGGGATCGCGCTGCAGGGCGGAGTAGAAGTCGGGGTGCATGATCTGGAACGCGAGGAGTGTGCCCGCGTGCAGCAGCCGTTCCCGCCCGGGCGGGTCGTTGTGCTCGTGCAGCGTCAGGGCCGTGTGGTTCAGGCCGTTGACGAAGCGGCGCACCCTTCGCGGGTTGGCCGTGAAGGCGACCTCGATGAGCTCCCAGAGCTCGCGTGAGCCCGTCAGCGCCGGGTCCGTGACCTCGTCGTGAAGGTGCAGCTGCAGTGACTCGAACGGGATCACGGGCAGGTGGAACGGAAAGTGGATCAGCTTCTCCAGGTACTGACGGCCGCGCGCGCCGTCCGTACGTTCGCTGTCGAACCGTTTGGCCGCCGCGTCCGCGACGACCTGATAGTCCATGGCGAGGACGAAGACACAGGAGCCCTCTCCCATGAAGAGTTTCAGGGAGTCGAGCACGGTGATCGCCGCGTCCTCGTGGCAGCGGTCCAGGTCGTCGATGAACAGGACGAGCCGACCGCCGTCGGAGTATGCGTTGACGACGTCCTTGAAGTCCTGTTCAAAGCGGTTGACGTGCAGATATGTCTCCACGCCCGGTGCGGTGAGCGCGCTCTGCACGGCGTCGACGTCCTCGGGGCCCAGGAAACCCGCCGTGAGGGGGCCCGCCGTCCTGCGCGCGAGCAGCCAGGCCGCCGCCTGGCTCAGCCGCTTCACCGTCTCCAGGGCTGCGCCGAGCCGCTCCTGCGGCGTCTCCTCACCGGACTTCCGTCGGTGGTCGAGGTCCTGGGCGATCTCGGTGAGTACGGTCTGGATGAGCGCGTGCCAGATCTCGTCCTTCTGGTCGTACTTCCAGGGATTGAACCAGACGGTCCGGATGTCGCGGGCTTTCAGCAGGCCCTCGCAGACCTTCATGAAACTCGACTTGCCCATCCCCCAGGGCCCGAAGACCCCGATGGTCAACGGCAGGCCCTCCGCGGTCGCGATCGCGTCGCAGAGCACCTTGGCATGAGTGCTGAATCCGAAACGATCTCCGTCCGGTCCCGAAATCGGATTGTCGGGCAGCAGCATGTGTTTCCCCCCTCCCCCAAGCCGCCGTTCAGCCTCGGGTCGCCCTGACCAAGCGCTGTCGGCGGGTCACTCATGGTGCCCCCGAACAGGCCTGTCGGTGCCGGTGTTTCGGCCGAAACAGCCCGGTGACCAGGCCGGGATACGCGTTCCGTAGGAGGAGGGAGCTGCGATTGCACCAACGCGGCCGGAGATCGGCAAGGGGTCGGTACGCATCGATCCGGTCGACCGTGCGTACCGACCCCGCCTGCCCGCGCTTGACGCGCGCGTGCTGTCTAGCTCACGACCGTGATCCGCTTCGCCGCCGGCGGCGCGATCGGGTTGGTCGCCGAGGAGTTGGCCGTCAGGTACTTCTCCAGCGCCGTCAGGTCGTCCCCGCCGACCAGGTCGTTCGTGCCCTGGCCCAGCGTCGGGAAGCCGTCGCCGCCGCCCGCGAGGAAGCTGTTCGTGGCGACGCGGTAGGTGGCCGTCGGGTTGATCGCCTCACCGTTCAGCTTGATCGAGTCGGTCACCACCCGGTCCGCACCCGACTTCGTCAGGTCCAGCGTGTACGTCAGACCCGACGAGACCTGGAGGACCTTCGGCGCCGCCGCGTTCGTCCCGCTCACCTGCTCCTTGAGCACCTGGATCAGCTGCGCGCCGGTGAAGTCCTGGAGGTTCACGGTGTTGGAGAACGGCTGCACGGTGAAGCCCTCGGCGTACGTCACCACACCGTCGCCCTCGCTGCCCTTGGCCGCGTAGGTCAGCGGCGCCCGGACGCCGCCCGGGTTCATCAGCGCCAGGTCCGTCTCCGGGTCCAGCTCCTTGCCGTGCGCCAGCTGCGCGTCCGCGATCAGGTCGCCGATCGGGGACTCGGTGCCGGTGTTGGGGATGTCGGCGGATATGTAGCCGATCGCGCGGTTGCCGATGGGCGCCGCGAGGGTGTTCCACTTGCTGATCAGCTCGGTCATGTCGGGCGCCTTGGCGACCGTCCGGGTGACCACGTGGTTCGCCGACTTCACCGACGTACGGGCGATGTCGCCGGTGAAGCGGTCGTACGTCAGCGTCGTGTCCGTGTAGAGGCGGCCGAAGGACGCGGCCGAGGTGACCATGCGGGGCTTGCCCGACGGGTCGGGGACGGTGCAGACGTACGCGGCGTGCGTGTGGCCGGTGACCAGCGCGTCCACCTGCGGCGTGATGTTCTTGGCGATGTCGACGATCGGGCCGGAGATGCCGTCACCGGCGCCCGGGGAGTCGCAGTTGTAGTTGTACGCGCCGGAGGCCGGCAGGCCGCCCTCGTGGATGAGCGCCACGATCGACTTCACGCCCTGCGCCTGGAGCACGCGCGCGTACTTGTTGATCGTCTCGACCTCGTCCTTGAACTTCAGGCCCTTGACGCCGTCCGCGGAGACGACCCCCGGCGTGTCCTCCAGGGTCACGCCGATGAACCCGACCTTGACACCGTTCTTCTTCCACACCCAGTAGGGCTTGAGGATCGGCTTGCCGGTCTTCTCGTCGAGGACGTTCGCGGCGAGGTAGGGGAAGTCGGCGCCCGCGAACTCCTCGTCCGTGTAGCAGCCGGCCGTCGGGTGGCAGCCGCCCTTCTGCAGCCGGGCCAGTTCCTTGGCGCCCTCGTCGAACTCGTGGTTGCCGACCGAGGTGACGTCCAGGTCGAGCTTGTTCAGCGCCTCGATGGTGGGCTCGTCGTGGAAGAGGCCCGAGATCAGCGGGGAGGCGCCGACCATGTCACCGCCGGCCGCGGTGATGGAGTACTTGTTGCCCTCGCGGGCCTGGCGCAGGTGGGTGGCGAGGTACTCCACGCCGCCCGCGTCGATGGTCTTCGTCGTGCCGTCCGCCTGGAGCTCGGTGACCCGCCCGGAGGAACCGGCCGGCGGCTCCAGGTTGCCGTGCAGGTCGTTGAAGGACAGCAGCTGCACGTCCTGGTAGCGGCTGTAGCCGTACCCGCCCCCGTGCTTCGCGGAGCTCTCCCCCGCCGTCGTCGTCGCCGTCGCGGGAAGCGCCGCGGCCAGCGCGCCCGCGGTGGCGAGGGACGCGGCGGCCGCGACGAGTGCGTACGTACGGCGTCTGCGGCGGTGCTGGTCGTGGGATGTGGCTGGCATGCGCCCCCCTGTGAGTCGTGAATGACCCACGAGTCCTGAATAACCCGTGAGTCGTGAGTGACATGGCCCCGTCGGGCGGCAGCCTAGAGTCAACGCGCGTAGCGCGACAGGGGGTTCCTGGTTACAGCTGGGTTGCTTCTGTGCCGGGACTTTGCCGGAGCCGCCCCTTACCCTCGTACGCATGACCAGCGACGACGCCGCACACCCCCTCCCGACCCGTTCCATCGAGACCCACTCCGCGCTCTCCCCGGAGCAGACCGAGGCCGTACTCGAACTGCTCGCGGAGGCCGCCCGGAACGACGGGCAGCAGGCGGTGTCCGAGCAGGGCCGACTGCAGCTGCGCGGCGGTGAGCGCGAAGGCGTGTCGCATCTGCTGCTGACCGTCGCCGACGAACTCGTCGGTTACGCCCAGCTGGAGGACACCGACCCGGTGGAGGCCCCGGCCGCCGAGCTGGTCGTCCACCCCTCGCACCGCGGCCACGGTCACGGCCGCGCGCTCGGCTCGGCCCTCCTCGCCGCGTCCGGCAAGCGGCTGCGGGTGTGGGCCCACGGCGGCCACGCCGCCGCCCGGCATCTCTCCCAGGTGCTCGGCCTCACCCTGTTCCGCGAACTGCGCCAAATGCGCCGCTCTTTGGCGGACCTGAAACTGCCGGACCCGGTGCTCCCCGAGGGCGTGACGGTCCGCACCTTCGTGCCCGGCCAGGACGACGCGGCCTGGCTCGCCGCGAACGCCGCCGCCTTCGCCCACCACCCCGAGCAGGGCTCCCTCACCCAGCGCGACCTCGACGACCGCAAGGCCGAGCCGTGGTTCGACCCGGCGGGGTTCTTCCTGGCCGAGCGCGAGGGCGAGCTCGTCGGCTTCCACTGGACGAAGGTCCACGCGGAGCAACGGCTGGGCGAGGTGTACGTCCTCGGTGTGCGACCGGGCGCGCAGGGCGGCGGCCTGGGCAAGGCCCTGACGACGATCGGCCTGCGGCATCTGGCCGGGCAGGGGCTGCCCACGGCCATGCTCTACGTCGACGCCGACAACAAGGCGGCGGTGTCGGTGTACGAGCGGCTGGGGTTCGTGACGTACGAGACGGACCTCATGTACCGGGCGGAGACGTGACACCAAACCGCATATAACTCCCAGAAGGGGCGGTGACCTTGACGCCGCCCCTTCTTTTGCACCACCCTTTCACTACTCAATTAGTGAAAGGGTGGTGGAACGGATGGTCGAGTACCGCATCGACCGGCGCTCCGGCGTCGCCACCTACGTGCAGATCGTCCAGCAGACCAAACAGGCCCTGCGCCTGGGCCTGTTGGAGCCGGGGGACAAGCTGCCGACGGCCCGTGAGGTCGTCGAGGCCACCGCCATCAACCCCAACACCGTCCTCAAGGCCTACCGCGAACTGGAACGCGAGGGCCTGGTCGAGGCACGGCGGGGACTCGGCACGTTCGTGCGACGCGGACTGAACACCGCGCCGGCCGACTCGCCGCTGCGCACCGAACTGGACGCGTGGGCCGTACGGGCCCGCGAGGCCGGCCTGGAGCGCGACGACGTGGACGCGCTCTTCACTTCTGTACTGGACACGCACTTCAAGGGGGACGAGTCATGACCGAGACCGCCATCGAGGCGGCCGCGCTGAGCAAGAGGTTCGGGCGGCGCCGGGGGCCGGCGCTGGACGGCTGCACCTTCCGGCTCCCGGCAGGCCGCGTCTGCGCCGTCGTCGGACCGAACGGCGCGGGCAAGTCGACCCTGCTCTCCCTCGCCGCCGGACTGCTGCGCCCCACCGACGGCACGATCACCGTCCTCGGCCAGACCCCGGCGGCGGCCCGCGAGCGACTCGCGTACGTCGCCCAGGACAAGCCCCTGCACCCCCAGCTCACCGTCGCCGACACCCTGCGCCTCGGCCGCGAGCTGAACCCCCGCCGCTGGGACGACCGCGTCGCCGAGCGGATCGTCGCCGAGGGCGACCTCGCCCCGGACGCCAAGATCCGCACGCTCTCCGGCGGCCAGCGCACCCGCGTCGCGCTCGCCCTCGCCCTCGGCAAGCGCCCCGAACTGCTGCTCCTGGACGAGCCGATGGCCGACCTCGACCCGCTCGCCCGGCACCAGCTGATGGCCACGCTCATGGCCGACGCGGCCGAGCACGGCACCACGGTTGTCATGTCCTCGCACGTCGTCGCCGAGCTGGACGGCGCCTGCGACCACCTCCTGCTGCTCGGCGCCGGCCGGGTCCGCCTCGCCGGCCCGCTGGACGACCTGCTCGCCGCGCACAAGCTGGTCACCGGCCGGGCCGACGCCTCCCTCGCCCCGCACACCGTGGTCGAGTCCCGCACCACGGGACGCCAACTCACCGCACTCGTACGCCCCGACGGCCCCCTCGGCGACGGCTGGCAGACCACCGCCCCCACCCTGGAGGAGCTGGTCCTGGCCCACCTGCGCGCCCCCGAGGCCCCGGCCCTGCGGCTCGACACCCCGCAGGAGGCCGCCGTATGACCGCCGTGACCCTCGAGACGTCCACCGCCGCCACGCCCACCCGCGGACCGCGCGGCCTGCTCTGGACGATGCTGCGACTGCACCGCTCGGCGCTGTGGTTCTGGGTGATGCTGGTGGCCGTCGGAGCGGGAGCACTGCTGTGGGCGTACGGTCCGGGGGCGGACGCCGCGTGGGCCGAGTTCCGGAAGGCGGGCTGCGATGCCGTGTCACCGGGTGGCCTGACCTGCGACATGGGTGCCGGTGCCGCCTACGGCCGGTACGACGCCGCAATCGCCCTCGGCTCCGGAGTCCTCGCCCTCGCGCCCTTCCTCACCGCCGCCTGGGCGGGCGCCGCGCTCATCGGGCGCGAACTGGAGAGCGGGACCGCCCAGTTGGCCTGGACCCAGTCCGTGTCACCGGCCCGCTGGCTGGCCGCCAAACTCGCCGTCCCGGCCGCCCTGCTCGTCTCCGGCACCCTCGTGCTCACTCTGGTGCACCGCATGGTCTTCTCGGTGGACGGTGCGCTGCGGCTCACGGGCGGCTCGCGGGCCTGGTACCAGGGCGCCACCTTCGAGGCCAACGGCACCCTCGCCACCGCCTACGCCCTCCTCGGCCTCACCGTCGGCGTCCTCGCGGGCCTGCTCCAGCGCCGGGCCCTGGCCGCGCTCGGCACGGCGGTCGTGGGCCTCGCGATCCTCGCGGCCGCGCTCGGCGCCCTGCGCCCGTACCTGTGGCCGGTCGAGACGCTCACCGACAAGAACGAGTACCCCGAGTTCATCGGCATGGTCGTCGGCGAGGGCGCGCTCACCTCCACCGGCGCCCGCGTCCCGGACCCCATCTGCGTCGACAACGCCAAGTGCCTCGCCGAGCACGACATCGTGGGCTTCTACCGCGACTACCACCCGGCCTCCCACTTCTGGCCCCTGCAACTCGTGGAGACCGGCATCGTCCTCGCCGTCGCCGCACTGGCGGTCCTGCTCGCCTTCCGGCTGCTGAACCGCCGCACCGGAGCCGCCGCATGACCACCACACTCACCGCCACGACAGCCCCGGCCGGCCTCACCTCACGGGGGCCGCGCGGCCTGGTCTGGGCCGTCCTGCGGGTGCACCGCACGGCCCTGGTCTTCTGGGGGCTCACCCTGACCGCCGCGACGGCGGGCCTGATCTGGATGCACACGATCGCGGACGACGCCCGCCGGGGAAACGTCCCGTGCGCCGAGCCCGCCCACGACGGCCTCCCCTCCTGCGCCTCGGTCGAGGCGATCACCGTCGACGACCTCTACTCCGACGGCATCGCCCTGGTCACCACGGCCCTGTGCTACGTGATCTTCCCCGTGGCCGCCTGGGCGGGCGGGGCGCTGATCGGCCGGGAGCTGGAGAGCGGCACCGCCCGGCTCGCCTGGACCCAGTCGGTCACCCCGGCCCGATGGCTGGCAGCCAAGCTCGCGGTCCCGGCCGCCCTGCTCACCGCCGGAACCGGTGCCGTCCTGCTGCTGAACCTCTGGGCCCGCACGGACGACAACCCGAACCTCGTCGGGGACTGGTACGGACCCGACCAGTTCGCCGGCATCGGCCCGGTGGCCGTCGCCTACGCTCTGGCCGGCCTCGCCCTCGGCACGCTCGCCGGACTGCTGCTCCGCCGGGCACTGCCCGCCGCCGGGCTGGGCTTCGCGGCCGCGCTGCTCCTCTACACCGTGCTGGAGCGCTACCGCGGGGACCTCTGGCCCAAGGTCATCCGCGCCGACGCGGGCGGCTTCGAGCTGCCGCGCTCGGTCTGGGCGATGAGCTGGCCCGGCCCCACCGGGGCGACCCGGGCGATGTACCACCCCCAGTCCCACTTCTGGCCGCTCCAGTACGTCGAGACCGGCATTCTTCTCGCCGTGGCCGCCGTGGCGACGCTCGCCGCCTTCCGGCTGCTGCGCCGCCGTACCGCCTGACGGCGTACCGAACCTCCGGCCCGCACGTCCCTCCACGGGGGGGAGGGACGTGCGGCTCGGACCGACGCCCCGTCACGCAGACGCCCGCGAGCCGCCCCCCGATATCCCACACGCCATGTCTCCGTAACCATTGGTTCAGACGGACTTGCGACGCTCAGCCAATGACGCCCGCCGTGCCAGAGCCTGCGCCGCCCCCGGGAGGGAGCGCGAGGAACGGGGACGCACGACGCCTCCCCGCCACGCTCCCACCCGTGCTGTCCGACGCGCCCATAAGCCTCGCCACGCGGAACAATGGGCATATGAGCCAGTCCACGAACGCCCAGGCAACGGTCCAGCACGCACAGCCCTCCGTGGGCTCCATCGCCGCGCACCGCCCCCACACGGTCTCGGCGGTGGTCTCCGATCTGGAACCCGACATCGATGCCGACCTCGACGCGTACGAGGTCACCGAGCTGGACGGCGTCCAGCTGCCCCAGGGACGCTTCCTGGACCGGGAACGCAGCTGGCTCGCGTTCAACGAGCGCGTCCTCGAACTCGCCGAGGACCCGAACACACCGCTCCTCGAACGGGCGAACTTCCTGGCGATCTTCGCCAGCAACCTGGACGAGTTCTTCATGGTCCGCGTGGCCGGACTGAAGCGCCGCATAGCGACCGGTGTCGCCACCCGGTCCGCGTCCGGCCTGCAGCCCCGTGAGGTCCTGGAGATGATCTGGGCCCGCTCCCGCGAGCTGATGGCCCGGCACGCCGCCTGCTACCACGAGGACGTCGCCCCCTCCCTCGCGGAGGAAGGCATCCACCTGGTCCGCTGGAGCGAGCTGCAGGAGAAGGAGCAGGCCCGCCTGTTCACCCTGTTCCGGCACCAGATCTTCCCGGTCCTGACCCCGCTGGCGGTCGACCCGGCGCACCCCTTCCCGTACATCTCCGGGCTCTCCCTGAACCTGGCCGTACGGGTCCGCAACCCCGTCACCGGCACCCCGCACTTCGCCCGCGTCAAGGTGCCGCCGCTGCTCTCCCGCTTCCTGGAGGCCTCCCCCGGCCGGTTCGTCCCGCTGGAGGACGTCATCGGCGCCCACCTGGAGGAGCTGTTCCCGGGCATGGAGGTGCTGGAGCACCACGCGTTCCGGGTCACCCGCAACGAGGACCTGGAGGTCGAGGAGGACGACGCCGAGAACCTGCTCCAGGCCCTGGAGAAGGAGCTCATGCGGCGCCGCTTCGGGCCGCCGGTGCGCCTGGAGGTCGAGGAGAACATCAACCAGGAGGTCCTGGACCTGCTGGTGCGCGAGCTGAAGATCAGCGAGGCCGAGGTCTACCCGCTCACCGGCCCCCTGGACCTCACGGGCCTCTTCCGCATCGCCTCCGTCGACCGGCCCGAGCTGAAGTACCCGAAGTTCGTCGCGGGCACCCATCGCGATCTCGCCGAGGTCGAGTCGGCGTCCGCGCCCGACATCTTCGCGGCCCTGCGCAACCGGGACGTCCTCCTGCACCACCCGTACGACTCCTTCTCCACCTCGGTGCAGGCGTTCCTGGAGCAGGCGGCCGACGACCCGGACGTCCTCGCGATCAAGCAGACCCTGTACCGCACCTCCGGCGACTCCCCCATAGTCAACGCGCTCATCGACGCCGCCGAGGCCGGCAAGCAGGTCCTCGTGCTGGTCGAGATCAAGGCCCGCTTCGACGAGCACGCCAACATCAAGTGGGCGCGCAAGCTGGAGGAGGCCGGCTGCCATGTCGTGTACGGCCTCGTCGGCCTGAAGACCCACTGCAAGCTGTCGCTGGTGGTCCGCCAGGAGGGCGAGACACTACGGCGCTACAGCCACGTCGGCACCGGCAACTACCACCCGAAGACGGCCCGGCTCTACGAGGACCTGGGCCTGCTCACGGCCGACCCGCAGGTCGGCGCGGACCTGTCCGACCTGTTCAACCGCCTCTCGGGCTACTCGCGCCGAGAGACGTACCGTCGCCTGCTCGTGGCCCCCAAGTCCCTGCGCGACGGCCTGATCTCGCGGATCAACAAGGAGGTCCAGCACCACCGTGCCGGACGTCCCGCCTACGTCCGCATCAAGGTCAACTCGATCGTCGACGAGGCACTCATCGACGCCTGCTACGGCGCGTCCCAGGCGGGCGTGCCGGTCGACATCTGGGTCCGCGGCATCTGCGCGATCCGCCCGGGCGTGACGGGACTGTCGGAGAACATCCGCGTCCGCTCGGTCCTCGGCCGCTTCCTCGAGCACTCCCGGGTCTTCGCCTTCGGCAACGGCGGCGAACCCGAGGTGTGGATCGGCAGCGCCGACATGATGCACCGCAATCTCGACCGTCGTATAGAAGCCCTGGTCAGGGTCACCGACCCGGCCCACCGCGCCGCGCTGAACCGGCTCATGGAGACCGGTATGTCCGACACCACCGCGTCCTGGCACCTCGGTCCGGACGGCGAGTGGACCCGGTACGCGATGGACGCGGACGGCCAGCCCCTGCGCAACGTCCAGGAGATGCTCATAGACGCCCGGAGGCGCCGGCGTGGCACAGCAACACCTTGATCCGACGGACCCCACGGCCGGGACTGTGGCGGGGGACGCCCTCGCGGGCTACCTGCGCGCCCAGGCCACGGAGTTCCTCCGAGCCCTGCGCCTGCACCGGGAGACCGGTGGGGGCGCCCCCGGTCGAGCGGATTCGAGACTGGGGGACAACGGCTCGGCGGTGGCCGTCGACGCGGCCCGGGCCCTGCGCCGCTCGGCCCGCCGCATCAGCGCCAGCCTGCACACGTTCCGCCCCCTGCTGGACGCCGACTGGTCGGAGGCCATCCGCCCCGAGCTGGCCTGGCTCTCGGGAACGCTGGCGATGGAACACGCCTACGCGGCCCGCCTGGAACGCCTGCTGCTGGCCCTGCACCGCCTGTCCGGGGCCACGCCGCTGCCGACGCAGACGGGCGCGGCCGGCCTGCCCGGCACTGCGGGCGCGAGCGGCGCGAGCAGGCTGACGGACACGGCGGCGAGCGGCCATGCCGACGCGACCGCCACCGGCCGTGCGGGCGCAGCCGCATCCGCAGGCGCAGCCGGTCGCGCCCACGTGGCTGCGGGCAGCCGTGCCGCCGGGGCGGCGCCCGTCCCGCCGAAAGCGGCGCCACCGCACGCCGGCCCCCCGACCCACCCGGCGGCCGCCCCGGAGCGCGGCAACCTCACCGTGGGCGCGGCCAAAGCAGGCGCCCTGCTCGAACGCCAGCTCACCCTCGCCCGGACCCGCGCGCACAGCACCGCCCTCCAGGCCCTCGGAAGCAGCCGCTTTCACGCAGTCGCCGACAACATCGCCGTACTGGCCAGCGAGGTCCCCCTCACCCCGGCCGCGGCCACCGGCGACCTGCGTCCCCTCGCGGCCGCCGCCGAGGAGCGCCTCAGTGACGCGGTGGGAGCGCTGCCCCTGGTGACCGCCGGCCACCCCTACAACGCGGAGGCCCTGATCCACGGCCTCTCCCCGGACCCGGCCCCGCACCCGCAGGACGCGCCCTGGCACCAGGTCCGCCTGCTGCTGCGCCTGCACCGCTACGCCCGCGAGGTCCTCGACGGCGACGACACCTCGGTGGACGTACGGCTGCTCACGGCCGGCCAGGCCCTCAACCGGCACCGTGACGCCTCCGAGGCGGCGGCAGCAGCGGCCCAGGCGGCCCGCACCCCCCGTATCGCCCCGGCGACGGCCTACGCCCTCGGCGTGCTCCACGCCGACCAGCGGCACGAGGTGGAGGCGGCGCGGTTCGCGTTCCAGCAGTCCTGGCAGATCCAGACGGTAGGCACGCCCTGATCGGACGGTGGGCATCCCCTGAAGCCTGATCAGACGGTGGGCATCCCCTGAAGGAGGCATACCCCGGTGACTCACGCAAACGACCTCACCTCCACCGTCCACGCGGCGGGCTGCGTCCTGTGGCGCCGATCGCCGGTAGACGGTGAGCTGGAGATATGCCTGATCCACCGGCCGAAGTACGACGACTGGTCCCACCCCAAGGGCAAGCTGAAGCGCGGCGAGGACCCCCTCGCCGGAGCCCTGCGCGAGGTCGCGGAGGAGACAGGGCACTCCGCGGAGCCGGGCGCCGCGCTGCCGACGCTCAGGTACCAGGCGAACGGCCGCCCCAAGGAGGTCCGCTACTGGGCGGCCGAGGCCGGCCCCGGCACATTCGCCCCGAGCGACGAGGTGGACCGCCTGCTGTGGCTCTCCCCCACGGCCGCGCGGGGCCGTCTGACCCAGCCGAGGGACCGCGACCTCGTGGACGCCCTGCTGCAGTCGCTGCGCCTGGCATAGTCCGGCGCAACTTCACACAAAGCCTCGGAATGCACCCGTGTCCTCAACGTGAGCGTTCCGTGACCTCACCGCACCGTCCCCAGGGGTTCACCCCTCGTTCATTTACGCCCTTCGGCGGCTTCACCTGTCCTGCCTAATTTCGGCCTTGCACGATGACGGACCGCGCCCACGGGGGGCCTGGCCCGCATCAACCATTCTTCGCACGCCGCCGAATTCAGGACGGCGGCTCCTGGAAGGAACTCCCTCAAGTGAAGCTTCAGCGCAAGAACCGGCGGGCACTCGCTCTCGGCGCTCTCGCCGTCTCCGGCGCCCTGGCCCTCACGGCGTGCGGCTCCGACGACACCGGGAACACCGGCGGCGACTCCACGTCGACCGCCAAGGCCGGCAACATCGACTGTGGCGACGCCAGTGGCCAGCTGCAGGCCTCCGGCTCGTCCGCGCAGAAGAACGCGGTCGACGCCTGGGTCAAGCAGTACACCGCGGCCTGCAAGAGCGTGCAGCTCAACTACAACCCGACGGGTTCGGGCGCCGGCGTCACCGCCTTCCTCCAGGGCCAGACCGCGTTCGCCGGTTCGGACTCCGCGCTGGAGGCCGAGGAGATCACCGAGTCGAAGAAGACCGCCTGCACGGGCGGCGGCCAGGCCATCGACCTGCCCATGGTCGTCGGCCCGATCGGCGTCGGCTACAACGTCCCGGGTGTCGACAAGCTCGTCCTGGACGCCCCGACGCTCGCCAAGATCTTCGACAGCAAGATCACCAACTGGAACGACGCGGCGATCAAGAAGCTGAACCCCGACGCGAAGCTTCCCGACCTCAAGATCCAGGCCTTCCACCGCTCGGACGAGTCCGGCACCACGGACAACTTCGGCAAGTACCTGGGCGCCGCCGCCCCGAACGACTGGAAGTACGAGCACAGCAAGTCGTGGGAGGCCAAGGGCGGCCAGTCCGCCTCCGGCTCCTCCGGCGTGGCCCAGCAGGTGAGCCAGACCGCGGGTGCGATCTCCTACATGGAGCTCTCGTACGTGAAGGGCGGCATGAAGGCCGTCCAGATCAAGACGGGTGCCGCCAACCCGGTCGAGGCCACCACCGAGAACGCCACCAAGTCCATCTCCGAGGCCAAGGTCGTCGGCACGGGCAAGGACCTGGCGCTGGAGCTGAACTACACGCCGAAGGCCGAGGGTGCCTACCCGATCACCCTGGTCACGTACGAGATCGTCTGCGACAAGGGCAACAAGGCGGAGACCCTGCCGGCCGTGAAGTCCTTCCTCTCCTACATCTCCTCCGAGGACGGCCAGGGTCTGCTGTCCGAGGCCGGCTACGCGCCGGTCCCCGACGAGATCATCACCAAGGTCCGCAGCACCGTCTCGGGCCTGAGCTGACCTGAGTGCGGCCCGCTCCCCACCGGAGCGGGCCGCACCGTCCGGTGCACCGCCGCCAGGAGCCACCGCTCACCCGCGAAGGCTCCGCTTCAGAGCTGTCAGCCCCGACGGCTCCGCAGACCGGAGAACCCGAAATGGATATATCGACACCCAAGGCCCCAGCGCCCCCCACCCCCGAGCCGCCGACAACCGAGCAGAAGCGCGCCGCCCGCGGCGCCACCCGCCCCGGAGACCGCATCTTCCTCGCGCTCTCCCGTGGATCCGGCATCTTCCTGCTGGTGGTCATGGCGGCCATCGCCGTCTTCCTCAGCCTTCGCGCCTTCAACGCGATCAGCGAGGACGAGGCCAACTTCTTCACCACCTTCGAGTGGAACCCCACCGGCGAACCGCCGGTCTTCGGCATTGCCGTCCTGGCCTTCGGCACCGTCGTGTCGTCGATCATCGCGCTGGCCATCGCGGTCCCGGTCTCCATCGGCATCGCCCTGTTCATCACGCACTACGCCCCACGCAAGCTCGGCGGCCCCATCGCGTACGTGATCGACCTGCTCGCCGCCGTGCCGTCCATCGTCTACGGCCTGTGGGGCGCCCTCGTCCTGGTGCCGAACCTGGTCGGACTGTACGGCTGGCTGGACGAGTACCTCGGCTGGACCGGCATCTTCGAGTGGAGCGGCGGCGCCCCGCGCGCGCTGCTCACCGTCGGCATCCTGCTCGCGATCATGATCCTGCCGATCATCACCAACGTGAGCCGCGAGGTCTTCCGCCAGGTGCCGCAGATGCACGAGGAGGCCGCCCTGGCCCTCGGCGCCACGCGCTGGGAGGTCATCCGGATGTCGGTCCTGCCCTACGGCCGCTCCGGTGTCATCTCCGCGTCGATGCTGGGCCTCGGCCGCGCGCTCGGCGAGACGATGGCGGTCGCCATGGTCCTGTCGCCGACCTTCGACATCAACGCCAGCCTGCTCGACCCGGGCGGCGGCACCTTCGCCCAGAACATCGCCAGCAAGTTCAACGAGGCCACCGAGAACGGCCGTGACGCGCTCATCGCCTCCGGTCTGGTGCTCTTCGTCATCACCCTGCTGGTCAACGGCACCGCCCGCATCATCATCGAGCGGCGCAAGGAGTTCTCGGGGGCCAACGCATGAGCAACGCAACTCTCTCCGACAAGCGCCCGAGCAGCCTGAAGGGCGCCACCCTGCCCAAGTGGTTCGCCTGGGCCGTCGCCGCGGGCTCGGTCGCCCTCGGCCTCGGCATCAGCGCGGCCGCCGGGCTGGACAGCAGCATCCAGTGGGCCCTGATCGCCGCGGCGCTGTTCGTCATCGGCTCCTACGGCATCTCCGCACGCGTCGAAGGACGCCGGCAGGCCAAGGACCGCATCGCCACCAGCCTGATCTGGGTCGCGTTCCTGCTCGCCGTGATCCCGCTGGCATCGCTCATCTACGAGACGATCAAGCGCGGTGTGAAGGTCCTCGACGGCTACTTCCTCAGCCACTCGATGGGCGTCGTCTCCGACACCGAGCCCGGCGGCGGTATCTACCACGCCCTCCTCGGCACCCTGGAGCAGGTCGGCATCGCCACCGTGATCTCCGTGCCGATCGGTGTGCTGACCGCCATCTACCTGGTCGAGTACGGCCGCGGCAAGCTCTCGAGGGCCATCACCTTCTTCGTCGACGTCATGACGGGTATCCCGTCGATCGTCGCGGGTCTGTTCATCCTCAGCCTGTGGATCGTGATCCTGGGCATGGGCTACTCCGGCTTCGCCGGCTCGATGGCCCTGTCCATCCTGATGCTGCCGGTGGTCGTCCGCTCCACCGAGGAGATGCTCAAGCTCGTCCCGAACGAGCTGCGCGAGGCCTCGCTGGCGCTGGGCGTGCCGAAGTGGCGCACCATCCTCAAGGTGGTCCTGCCGACCTCCATCGGCGGTATCACCACCGGCGTGATGCTCGCGGTCGCGCGTATCACCGGTGAGACCGCTCCGCTGCTGCTGCTGGTGTGGGTGACGAACTTCATCAACAGCAACCCGTTCAAGGACCCGCAGGGTTCGCTGCCGGTTTACATCTACCTGCAGTTCGCGAACAGTGGTGGTCTGGGTCCGGCGTACGACCGTGCATGGGCGGCGGCACTGGTGCTGATCGCCTTCATCATGATCCTCAACCTGGTGGCTCGCGGTATCGCCCGCTGGAAGGCACCGAAGACGGGCCGCTGACGCGGCCAATCAGCGACCCGAAACCCCCTCGAAAGAAGTTGTGATTCACATGGCCAAGCGCATTGATGTCAGCGGCCTCAACGCCTATTACGGTTCCTTCCTGGCCGTCGAGGACATCTCGATGACCGTCGAGCCCCGTTCCGTCACCGCCTTCATCGGCCCCTCCGGCTGCGGCAAGTCCACCTTCCTGCGCACCCTCAACCGGATGCACGAGGTCACCCCGGGCGGCCGCGTCGAGGGCAAGGTGCTGCTCGACGACGAGAACCTCTACGGCGCCGGCATCGACCCGGTGGCCGTACGGCGTGAGGTCGGCATGGTCTTCCAGCGGCCGAACCCCTTCCCCACCATGTCCGTCTACGACAACGTCGCGGCCGGCCTGCGCCTCAACGGCAAGTACAAGAAGGCGCAGCTGGACGAGATAGTCGAGAAGTCCCTCAAGGGCGCGAACCTCTGGAACGAGGTGAAGGACCGCCTGAACAAGCCCGGCTCGGGCCTCTCCGGCGGTCAGCAGCAGCGTCTGTGCATCGCGCGGGCGATCGCGGTGGAGCCCAAGGTCCTGCTGATGGACGAGCCCTGCTCGGCCCTGGACCCGATCTCCACGCTCGCCATCGAGGACCTGATCGGCGAACTGAAGGAACGCTTCACGATCGTCATCGTGACGCACAACATGCAGCAGGCGGCGCGTGTCTCGGACCGCACGGCCTTCTTCAACCTCGCCGCCGTCGGCCAACCCGGCAAGCTGATCGAGATCGACGACACGGAGCGCATCTTCTCCAACCCGTCGGTCCAGGCCACGGAGGACTACATCTCCGGCCGCTTCGGCTGATCCGACCCCCGGCGACACAAACCCCTCGCGGTGCTGCATGGCGGTGCCACCGCGAGGCAGATAAAGGGCCCGCCCCCTGGCTCCCGGGGGGCGGGCCCGTATCTGTGTATGGAAGGCACATGTCCGTGGCGGAGGGCACATGCCCTACCCCCGCAGATGCCCTACCCCCTCACATGCCCTTCCGCGTCCGTGCGCGCCAGGCTCCGCGCGCGTCTCGCCGGCCCCCGCCAGCCGCAGCTGCACTGGGCTGTGCAGAAAGGGCCCTTCTCCACCGTTGTCGTTCGGTGGGCCAAGGGGTCGCCGGGATTTGGGGAAGAGGTCGGTCCGTCCTTCTGCGCCACACCGACAACGTTACCCAAGGCAAATAAGCGCCACGCCCCCGCGTGCGTGACGAGGGCACCTACCCGTCGTTAACCGGAACGACGAGGGGCCCGTGACGGACGTACCGGCTGGGGGTAGGCAGGCGATGACGGAGCGGCAGCAGCACAAGCGGAGGCGCGGGGCGGGCGTTGCGGCTGGGGTCCTGTGTGTCTGTCTGGCGGGCAGCGGGTGCGCGGAGCTCGGCGCCGCCGCCGAGGACGCGCGCGAGGGCGAGGCCGTGCAAACCGTGCGGAGCGCCGCCGACGCGCTCGTCGGCGCCCGGAGCTCCAAGGCCCGCACCTCCATGGAGATGGCCACCGGCGGCACCCGCGTCACCATCCGCGGCGAGGGCGTGTACGACTTCCGCAAGCAGATCGGGCAGCTGAAGGTCCTGCTGCCGCAGGATCCCGCCGGCACCCCCGACCACCGGCCGATCATGGAACTCCTCGCTCCCGGCGCCCTGTTCATGAAGAACCGCGGCGCCGGCGTACCCGCCGACAAATGGGTGCGCGTCGACACCCGGTCCCTCTCCGACGGCAACCTCGTCACCGGCGGGGCCACCGACCCGTTCGCCGCCGCCGAGGTGCTGCGTGGGGCGCGGACGGCGACGTATGTGGGCGAGGACGAGATCGCCGGTACGCCGGTACGGCATTACCGGGGGACGGCTGACCTGGGGATTGCCGCTCAGGACGCGTCCGAGGGAAACAAGGAGCCCCTGGCGGCAGCGGCGAAAGGGTTCGCCACGGATCAGGTGCCGTTCGACGTCTACCTCGACGACTCCGGCCGGATCCGCAAGGTCAGGCACCGGTTCAGCTTCGTCAACGGACAGCAGAACAACGCCGTCGCCGTGGCCTCGACGACCTTGCTGTACGACTTCGGGACCCCCGCCGACGTACGGCTGCCGGACGACGACGACATCTACGCGGGCAAGATCGCCGAGGAGTGAGGGGCGGCGCATACGTGCGTGACGGACGTCAAGAACTAGCCCGTCCGTGCCATGCGCGGCGTGTAGGCCGCTCCCTACTCTAGGAAGTCGGTAACGGCAGAGAAGAGGTGATGCACGTGGCTCCGGTCGGCGGTACGGCAGTTCAGGACCACATCGCCCTCGCCGAGATCGAGCTGTGCGGAGAGCTGATCATCGCGGCGTCGACCGCCCGCGAGGACCGGCTCAGCCTGGAGAGCATCGACGAGGTGCTGAGAGTCGCGGAGGAACGGGACGCCTCCCACGAGTGACCATTCTCAGCCACTCCCAGGCCCCCAACCGTCGGCCTCAGGCCCCGACCGCCCTCGGCCTCAGGTCCGCAGCAGCCGCCCGATCGCCTTCGTCGCCTCTTCTACCTTGGCGTCGATCTCCGCACCGCCCTTGAGGGCCGCGTCGGCGACGCAGTGGCGGAGGTGCTCCTCCAGCAGTTGCAGGGCGAAGGACTGCAGGGCCTTGGTGGAGGCGGACACCTGCGTGAGTATGTCGATGCAGTAGACGTCCTCGTCGACCATCCGCTGCAGCCCACGGATCTGCCCCTCGATCCGGCGCAGGCGCTTGAGGTGCTCGTCCTTCTGCTTGTGGTAGCCATGGATGCCGCGATCGTGGTCCGTCACGACGGCGGCGGCTGTGCCCTCCGCCTCGGAGGTCGCACCCGCGCCGGCCTCGGTGGTCGTCATCGCGCCCTCCAGACGTAAACCGCTTCATATACCCCTACTGGGTATATCGTACCGAACTTTGCTGGGTATAGGGCCTGTGGCCGACGCCGCGAACGGCCGTTGGACTGGACCACTGGGCAGCCCCCGTCCCGACCACTGTGTCTGATGGGCGACACTGGGGGACGGCCCAATAGCCGTGGCCGGATGATGCGCCTAGCATCAGCCTGACCGAAACCGATGCTTCTTGAGGACCCCACGTGCGATTTCGTCTGACCCCCCGGGAGACGAGCTTCTACGACATGTTCGCCGCATCCGCGGACAACATCGTCACGGGCTCGAAGCTCCTGATGGAACTGCTCGGGGCGGACACCGCCGGCCGGGCCGAGATCGCAGAGCGTATGCGGGCCGCAGAACACGCAGGTGACGACGCCACACACGCGATCTTCCACCAGCTGAACTCCTCGTTCATCACGCCGTTCGACCGCGAGGACATCTACAACCTCGCGTCGTGCCTCGACGACATCATGGACTTCATGGAGGAGGCCGTCGACCTGGTCGTCCTCTATAACGTCGAGGAACTGCCCAAGGGCGTCGAGCAGCAGATCGAGGTGCTGTCGCGCGCGGCCGAGCTGACGGCCGAGGCGATGCCGAACCTGCGCACGATGGACAACCTCACCGAGTACTGGATCGAGGTCAACCGCCTCGAGAACCAGGCCGACCAGATACACCGCAAGCTCCTGGCCCACCTCTTCAACGGCAAGTACGACGCGATCGAGGTCCTGAAGCTCAAGCAGATCGTCGACGTCCTGGAGGAAGCGGCGGACGCCTTCGAGCATGTGGCGAACACGGTGGAGACCATCGCCGTCAAGGAGTCCTGAGACCCACCCATGGACACCTTTGCGCTGGTCGCGACCATCGGAGTCGCGCTCTTCTTCACGTACACCAACGGCTTCCACGACTCCGCGAACGCGATCGCCACCTCCGTGTCGACGCGCGCGCTGACACCGCGGGCCGCGCTGGCGATGGCCGCGGTGATGAATCTCGGCGGTGCCTTTCTGGGTTCGGGCGTGGCCAAGACGGTCAGTGAGGGCCTGATTCAGACACCCGAGGGCTCGAAGGGAATGGGCATTCTCTTCGCCGCCCTGGTGGGCGCGATCACCTGGAACCTCGTCACCTGGTACTTCGGCCTGCCGTCGTCCTCCTCCCACGCCCTGTTCGGCGGCATGGTGGGAGCGGCGCTGGCCGGCGGAACAACGGTGTACTGGCACGGCGTACTGGAGAAGATCGTCATCCCGATGTTCGTCTCACCGATCGTCGGCCTGTGCGCCGGCTACTTGGTCATGACGGCCATCATGTGGATCTTCCGCCGCGCCAATCCGCACAAGGCCAAGCGCGGCTTCCGTATAGCCCAGACGGTCTCGGCCGCCGGCATGGCACTCGGGCACGGCCTTCAGGACGCCCAGAAGACGATGGGCATCGTCGTCATGGCCCTGGTCATCGCCGACGTCGAGGACTACGGCGACCCCATCCCGGTCTGGGTCAAGATCGTGTGCGCCGTGATGCTGTCCCTCGGCACCTACGCCGGCGGCTGGCGCATCATGCGCACCCTCGGCCGCAAGATCATCGAACTCGACCCCCCACAGGGCTTCGCCGCGGAGACGACCGGCGCGTCGATCATGTTCACCACAGCCTTCCTTTTCAAGGCCCCCATCTCCACGACCCACGTCATCACCTCCGCGATCATGGGCGTCGGCGCCACAAAGCGGGTGAACGCCGTGCGGTGGGGCGTGGCCAAGAACATCGTCCTGGGTTGGTTCATCACCATGCCGGCAGCGGCGGCGGTGGCAGCGGCGGCGTTCGGGGTTGTGCATCTGGCGTTCTTGTAGACGCCGGGGCTTCGCCTCATGGTGCGCCGGTCGGCCTCATCCAGCCCGTCCGGCGTTCGAGGACGAGCTCTGCCATCCCGATCCCCCACCCGCCCTCTAGGGGCTCTGCCTCGCGGCGGCGGCGGTCATTTCCTGGTGCCGGTCCCGGCATTTCAGCCCGTCCGGTGTTCGAGGACGAGCACGGCCATCCCGATCCCCCACCCACCCGCTGAGGGCTCTGCCTCACTGCGGCAGCGGTCACTTCCCGGCGCCGGCCCGTGCATTTCAGCCCGTCCGGCGTTTGAGGACGAGCTCCGCCATCCCTAGCCCCCACCCACCCGCGGGGGGCTCTGCCTCACTGCGGCGGCGGCTACTTCCCGGCGCCGGCCGGCATCATCCAGCCCGTCCGGCGTTTGAGGACGAGGCCCGTTCAGGGCCGATGGGGGTCCAGGGGGCTACGCCCCCTGGCGGGGTCGAAGGGGCGGAGCCCCTTCAAGGACGGGACGGGTAGGGGCGGCGGGGGCGAGAATCCCCAGCCCCGCACACGAACGACCACCCGCACCATGGAACCCCGCCCCCCACCACCCCGTCTCGTTCCACGTAACTCCCAGGAGGCGACATGGAACGACGTACCTTCATCGGCAGCGGCGCGGCAGCCCTCACCGCCCTGGCAGCAACCGCCTGCAAGGGCAACGCAGACACAGACGCGGGCGCAGGCACAGGCACAGGCACAGCCACCCGCACAGAAACCACCGCCACTCGATCCTCCACCGCCCCCGCCAACTGGACCGCCCTCGCCCAAGACCTCGACGGCCCCCTCATCCGCCCGGGCGACGCCGACTGGAAATCGGCCCACCAGCTCTACAACACCCGCTTCGACGCCCTGAAGCCCGCCGCAGTCGCCTACGTCGCCCACCCCGACGACATCCGCACCACCCTCGCCTACGCCCGAGCCCACAACCTCCACGTAGCCATCCGCAACGGCGGCCACTCCTACGCCGGCTGGTCCTCCGGCAACAACCGCCTGATCATCGACGTCTCCAAGCTCAACCGCATCCGAGCCTCGGGCAACACCGCGGTCGTCGGCGCCGGCTCCAAGCTCATCGACGTCTACCGAGCCCTCGCCGCAAAGGGCGTCACCATCCCCGCCGGCTCCTGCCCCACCGTCGGCGTCTCCGGCCTCACCCTCGGCGGCGGCCACGGCGTCACCTCCCGCGCCTACGGCCTGACCTGCGACAGCCTCACCCAGGCCACCCTGATAACCGCCGACGGCAAGCAGCTCACCGCCAACGCCACCACCAACAAGGACCTCTTCTGGGCCCTGCGCGGCGCCGGCAACGGCAACTTCGGCGTCGTGACGGAACTGCACTTCAAGACCCACCCCGCCCCCCAGGCCGTAACGGCATACATGACCTGGCCCTGGTCGAAGGCGACCGCGCTGATCAAGGCCTGGCAGGAGTGGGGCCCGACCCAGCCCGACGAGATCTGGTCGGCCCTGAGCATCTCGAACCACGCGGGCGGCACCCCGACCATCTCCGTCGCCGCGTTCTCCCTCGGCACCTACCGCGAACTCCAGAACGCGGTGGACCGCCTGGCCGACCGCCCCGGCGGCCCCGGCCCCGCGAGCAACGTCGCCCTCAGGCGCCGCTCGTACGAGGAGTCGATGGAGCTGTACGCCGGCTGCTCGTCCTTCGAGACGGACGCGATGTGCCACCTCCCCGGCTCCACCCCGGGCCGCTCCCCCCAGGGCGCCCTGGGCCGCGAGACGTACACGGCGAAGTCGGACTTCTTCGACCGCTCCCTCTCCTCCGCGGGCATCCAGACCCTGCTGAAGCAGATGCAGTCGGTCCGCGGCGGCTCCGGCAGCATCGCCCTCACGGCCCTCGGCGGGGCCGTCAACCGCGTCTCCCCCACGGCGACGGCCTTCGTGCACCGCCGCTCGCGCATGCTGGCCCAGTACATCGCCTC
Organism: Streptomyces cyaneus; assembly: GCF_004028635.1. Lineage (GTDB taxonomy): Bacteria > Actinomycetota > Actinomycetes > Streptomycetales > Streptomycetaceae > Streptomyces > Streptomyces cyaneus. The sequence continues at coordinate 698,152 of NZ_RQJW01000005.1, forward strand.
CTGGCGCGCCGGCACGACGGGCACCACGGCCCAGGCCTGGCTGAAGTCGGCCCACGACGCGATGCGGCCGTACGCCTCGGGCGCCGCGTACCAGAACTACACCGACCCGACCCTGAGGGACTGGCGCAAGGCGTACTACGGGGACGCGGCAACGCGCCTGACGAGGCTGAAGAAGCAGTACGACCCGCAGGGTTTCTTCACGTACCCGCAGGCGCTGTAGCCGCTACAAGCGCAAGGAACAAGGAACGAGGAACGAGGACGAGGAACAGGGAACGAGAAACCAGGAACTCCGAAAGGCCCGGGCCCAGGCCCTAGGCGGCGAGGTCCCGCTCCTCAGCCCCCGCCGACTCCTTCCGAGCCCCCGGAATCAACGCCTCCTGCCCACCCGCCCGGGACAACCCCCGCGACCTGATCAGCCACCCACCCCTCGGCGACCGCTCGATCGCGGACATCACGGGCGTCAACAGCGCCATGGCGAGCGGCGACAGCAACAGCGCGACAGCCGTACCGAGCGCGAACCCACCGACGACATCGGTCGGATAGTGCACGCCCATGTAGACCCGGCAGAACCCTTCGAGGAGCGCGAGCCCGATCCCGACCAGCCCGAACTTCCGGTTCGCGACGAACAATCCGACCCCCAGGGCCATGGCGATCGTCGCGTGGTCACTCACGAACGAGTAGTCGGTCTTGCCGGACACCAGGACTTCGAGCCCTTGGTGATCGTTGAACGGCCGAGGCCGCTCGACGAACCCCCGTATGGGCACATTCACGAGCACCGCGATCGCCGCAGCCAGCGGCGCCCACACGAGCGCGGCCACGGACGAGGCGGCGTCCTCCGCGCCCCGCCGCCGCACGGACCACCAGCACCACACCGCGAGCAGGATCAGGGCGAGCAGCAGCCCGTACTCACCGACGTACTCCATGACCCGGTCGAACCAGCGCGGCGCGTCCTTGGCCAGGCCATTGATGTCGTAGAGCAGCTCGACGTCGGGGTTCGACCCGGATTCTGCGAGTCCAGCCATGATGCTGCGGCCCCTTCGTCGTCTCTCCGGCGCATCTTGCGTACGCCGCTCCGCCCACCCCCGTGGTTGTGATCCGGCTACTACACCAGGAACGCACGGCCCCCGTTGATACGTTCCACACTCCACTGAATGATCACGCAGACGTTATCGAAGAGATACCCATCGCTGCAGCTCAGGGGGTGGGTTCACGCTCCGTCTACACCGCCGTGGGCAGCGCTTTCGCGCCATCTTCGGTCACCCGCGTGGCCCCGAAGTAGTCGGGGGTGTCGATCGGGTCGAACCGGATCACAGCACCCGTTCTCGGCGCGTCAATCATGTATCCGCCACCGACATAAATCCCGACATGCCGGATGGCCCGGGAGTTGGTGAGGTCGTCCGAGAAGAACACCAGATCCCCGGGCAACAACTCGTCCCTGGCCGGATGCGGCCCAGCGTTGTACTGATCATTGGCGACCCGCGGCAACGTGATCCCCACGCTCTCGTACGCGGCCTTGGTCAACCCCGAACAGTCGAACCGCCCACCGTCCTCAGCGGTACCGTCACCGCCCCAGAGGTAGAGCGTGCCGAGTTTCTTCTGGGCGTAGTAGATGGCGCCGGCGGCCTGCTTGCTCGGATCCACCCGGCTGACGGGCGCGGCGAAGCTCTCCTCCAGAGTCGTGATCGTCTTCACGTAGTTCTGGGTCTCCTTGTACGGCGGCACACCCCCGTACTTGATGACCGCGTAGGCCCCGGCGTTGTAGGACGCGAGCATGTTCTTCGTCTGGTCGCCGGGTACGTCCTTCACATACGAGGCGAGCTTGCAGTCGTACGACGCGGCCGACGGAATCGCGTCGTTCGGATCCCATACGTCGCGGTCGCCGTCACCGTCGCCGTCGACGCCGTGCGTGGCCCACGTCCCCGGGATGAACTGCGCGATGCCCTGCGCGGCCGCCGGGCTCTGGGCCTTCGGGTTGAACCCGCTCTCCTGGTACAGCTGGGCGGCGAGCAACGCGGGATTGATGGCGGAGCACATATTGCCCCACTTCTGCACGAGCGCCTGATACGCGGCCGGAACAGCCCCCTTGGCAAGGGTCTTGGCCCCGCCGCCCACCCCGCCCGCGAGGTTCCCGGCGACGATGTAGACCCCGACGACGAGCAGCATCACGAAGCTGAGCCCCGCCGCGACAGCGGCACCCGCCACGATCCATGCCTTACGCACCGTCAACCGCCCCTCGCCCGCCGGGAGTCCGCCCGCGCCAGTTTAGGAGCTTCCCACGTGGACGGCGGTGCAACCGGCGCTCTGCCGGTACAGCGCGGCCGCCTGAGCCCCGAGGACGACGCTGTACGACACATCAGCCGTGGCCCCGCCCCCCTCATGCCCGCCGAGCACGCCCACGACCTCCCCGTCTCCGTTGACCCACGGACTCCCACTGGTCCCCCCGCTGAAGCCGGGGCAGGCGATGCGTTGTTGCATACGGCTGTGCAGACGCGGCTTGTCGCTGCAACTGACCGGTGCTTCGCGTGAGTTGGGGTAACCGGTGACGGTCACTGCCGTGGCCCCGGTGGCCGTACCGGTGACGAACCGATTGCCGCCGACGACGTCCTCGACCCCCTTCTCCTCCCGGCGCCCCACCACCGCGAACGCCACATCACTGTCCTCGTCCTCGTCCTGCCCCTGAGCCCACCCGTCGGGCAGAAACCGCCGCCCGACCTGCCACACCCCGTACGGCGCCTCGCCGTCCCGGTACCCGGGCACGAAGACGAGTGCGTCCGTGCGTCCGGCCAGGCAGTGGGCGGCGGTGACGATGAGGTCGTGGTGGGGACTGCGCACGACGGACGCGGTGCAGAAGTGGCTGCCGCGGAGGTGGGCACGATCACCGGCCGCGAACAGCGCACCGACCCGAGCACTCTGCCCCGTCGCCACGGCGACCGCGGTCACACCGAAGGGACCGGCACCCGCGTCAGCGGCCGCGACGGAGGCGGAGGTGAGGGCGAGGAGGAGGCCGGCGGCGTACAGGTACAGGCGGGAGATGCGGGAGGTGCGCTTCATCGCGGGCCACTGTGGCCCACGAAGGTGAGAGAAGCGTCAAACGCCGTACGCCGAAGCGACTTAGCCCACCTTGCGTGGATCGACGACCAGAAGGAGGACACTTCATATACGTCCAGCCCGTCGGGCAGAGCCCACAACCTAAAAGGAATCCCCCCGTGGCTGAAATCCCCCCGAACCTCACCTGGGAGCGCGCGGCCCCACCCGACGCCACCGGCCCGGGCCCCTGGATCGAGATCGCCTTCGGCGAGGGCGACGACGGCGACGGCAACGCCCCCGTCTACATCCGCGAGACCAGCGCCCCGGACAACGTGGTCACCACCAACCGCCGCAAGTGGGACGCCTTCGTACTGGGCGTACAGGCGGGAGAGTTCGACCACTTCGTCGAGGGGATCAACGAGAACCCGACGCCCATGTGACGTTCATCACACTGCAGGTGGCGAGTGCCCAGCGGTCGATTCGACATATGGCTTTTCGGGAACTTTCACTCTGACGCTGTTCGATCGGAGTGTACCCGTTTGGGTGTACCCCATTCGAATGTGGCCAAGTGCTACCCACCCGAGACTGCTCATAGGGTTAGGGTCGGGCGCGGACCGCTGCGCCCGACCATGCCCGACAACAGCTGGTCGCGTGGCAGGCAGCACTGAGGCGCGGTCAGCGCGCCCCAGAAGGAGTCCCATGCCCACCGCCTCCGACCCAAGCCTGAACCGGCGAAAACTGCGCCTCGCACTGAAGGCCGCGCGCGACAAGACGGGCCTGACACAACGCGATGCCGCCGACCGCCTTGACTGGTCACTGTCAAAGGTGATCCGAATCGAGGCGGGCACCGTGAGCCTGTCCGTCACCGACCTCCAGGCGATGCTCCGTCTGTACGAGGTCACCGACGAGGCACTCGTCGCGGAGCTGGAGCAGGCGGCGCGAGGCAGCAAGGGCCAGTCATGGTGGTCGGAGTACAACGACATCATCGCGCCCCCCTTCGCGCAGTTCCTGGGCTACGAGAGCGCGGCGGACTCCATCCGCGCATACCACCCCACCCTGGTGTCCGGCCTGCTCCAGACCACGGACTACATGAGCGCCCTCTTCGCCGCGTCGCCCGCCGCCACCGAGGTCCAGCGCCGTATCGACCTCAGGACGGCCCGGCAGGAACGCGTCTTCGCGGACGGGGCCCCGGCCGTGACCATGATCGTCGACGAGTCCGCGCTGCGCCGGCTCGTCGGAGGCCCCGGCGTCATGCGCAACCAGCTCAGTCACATCAGGCAGTTGACGGGCACTCAGAGAATCAAGCTCCAGGTCCTGCCACTCAGCGCCGGCGCTCACGACAGCCTGGAGGACAGTTTCGTCCTCTTCGGCTACCGCGACGACGAGGACGTCCTGTACCTGGCCGGCCCCGGCGGCGTCCTCACCAACCGGGACAACCGCGAGATGGTCGCCCGCTACCAGGAGTGCTTCGAGGACCTGACCGACAAGGCGCTGAGCCAGGACGCGTCGGTCGCTCTCCTGGACGAACTGCTCGGCCAATTGAACCGTTCCTGAATCCGACGACCAGGCACCGACGGGGGCACACAGGCCATGGCGAACGAGAAACGGAGGCGAAAGGACCGGCGTTCGGACGTCGGCCGCTCCTCCGGCACGACCACCCGGCCGGTGAAACGGGCGCCTGCCCGCGAGCTGTCGGTGCCCGGTCCTCTCACCGCGCAGGGCATCACCAGCGACGAGGCCTGCGCACGCCTGCGGCGCCTGCGTCACGACGACACGGACGACGCCATACGCCGCAGAAGGGCGCACACGGACGACCTGATACGGGTGCTGCGCAACCTGACCGCCCTGGCCGTGTTCTCCTCGGCCACCCTGACCCTGGTGGCGTACGCGGGTGTCCGCATGGGCATCCCGCCCGAGGCATGCGTGGTGGGCAGTTTCAGTGCGGCCGTACTACTGGTCAGGACTTTCGCAAAGGCGTTCGAGGCGGTACGGCCTTCACTGCCGGACGCACCAAAAGACCCACCGTCCACCGATGAGCGGTAACGGGCGCCCGTGCCCACCACCAGCCGGCGACCGCTGCCACCAGAAGCAGGACCAGCGCCCACACCACGAACCGGACGACGAGGTCCCCGCCCAGCAGCGACGCCCCCGCACCGGCCGCCGCGGCGACCAGCCCCGTCACCACGCAGTAGCTCGCCAACTCACCCCGGCCGCACTGAGGGTGCACGCCTCGATCGGCTGGATCACAACTGTTCATGGCTGCCTCCGGCGGACGGCGTCCTGCCGAAGTACGCTACCGCGACCCGCCAGGCAGACAAGGAGAAACGGAGGACCGCTCGCTCGGGGAGTTTCGCGTCGCGTACCCGGACCTCAGCCTCGAGAAGGGCGACCTCACAGCAGTTGCCGCCGCTACCGTCCGCGCTGTAACTACTCTTCTGCCACGCAATCGAGGCATTCTCCTCAGCCAACACCGCCTCCTCCCAACCGCATGCCACAAGCCCGTACTGGAGAACGGCTCCCAGCCCAGGGACGGGCCGCGTTCGAGCAGGAGAAAGCGCCCGACGGCCCAGCGCGCACAGAGGTTGTACCCACAGCGCCCCGCCCCTCAACAGACCCGGCCCCGCACCCGAGGCCTTTTCGCCACGAGTCGGCGCCGCATTACCCGGCAGGTAATCGATGCCGTCGAGCCCTCGTGCCACGCTCGTGAGCAACGTGAGCACAACGCGCGCACAGGAAGCCCGACCGACCGGAAGGACGCCATGCCCGCCTACGCCATCGCCCACCTCCGCAACGCCACCCCGCACCCGGAGGTCGCCGAGTACATCGAGCGCATCACCGCCACCTTCGAGCCGTACGGCGGCCGCTTCCTGGTGCACGCCACGCCGCACGAGACCAAGGAGGGCAGCTGGCCCGGGGCTGTCGTGATGATCGGCTTCCCCGGAATCGCCGAGGCGCGGACGTGGTGGGACTCTCCCGCCTACCAGGAGATCGCGCCCCTGCGCGCCCGGCACATCGAGGGCGACATCATCCTGGTCGAGGGCGTCGCAGCGGACTACGACCCGACCACCACGGCGAAGGCCATGCGGGAGACACTGGCGGCCGAGTAGCGCTCAGCGCCGCAGGCGCTCAAGGGGTCAGTTCCGTCTGGGCCGACACGGACGGCACCGCGTCCTGCCGGATGTACCACTCGGTGGACAGGAACCGCTCCCGCACGTCCCGCGCAAACCCGGCGAGCAGGCCCGGCGCCGCCCCTCGCTCCACTTCGCTGCGATGGGCCAGTACGGCGGCCCACTTCTGCTCCAGCCACGCGCTCACATCGACGGTCGCGGTGACCCGCTCGTCGGGCACCGTGTTCATCGCCTTGCCCGCACGGGCCAGTTCGCTCAACGCCCCGAGGGCCGAGTGCGGGTGCGTGGCCAGGTAGAGGGCGCTGGGCTGCCAGGGGGAACCGGCGTCCGGGTAGCGGCGCTCGAGGCCGGACGCCTGGAACGCGAGCGTGGTCACGCGGTGGGTGTGCACATGGTCGGGATGGCCGGTTACGCCGCCGTAGGCGTCGTGGGTGACAACGATCTGCGGGCGGAACTGCCGTATATGAGCGACCAGCCGACCCACCGCCTCGTCCAGTGGCGCATCGAGCAACCGCGGGCTGCCGGGGGCGGAGTGCGGCACCTTGGCGTCGGCGTAGCCGAGCATCCGCGGCTCACCGGCGCCGAGGATCCGCAGCGCCTCGGCGAGTTCGGCGCCGCGCCCGGTGTCCGGGGTCCAGGTCGCCGTCACGACCGCGGTGCGAGCGCCCGCGGCGGCGTGCCGGGCGAGGACTCCGCCCGAGGACAGGGACTCGTCGTCCGGGTGGGCGAAGACGGCGAGCAGGCTCGGCAGCGGAGTCATAGAACGATCACCTCCGAGAATGCCCTACGCCCCTGCCCCCTACCTACCCCTGAGTACGAAAACTCAGGCGCAAGGTCATCCGCCACGGCAGACTGTGGCGCCACGACCGATCAACGCACACGACCGATCAACACCAGGGGGAACAACCATGAGAACAACCACGAGACGGACCAGTCGAGCCCTCGCCATGACCGCACTGGCGGCCTGCGGGCTGACCGGCCTGGGGGCGGTGCCCGCTGCCGCGTCGGGCGATGTGCTGCTTCCCCATCCCGGGCCGGAGGGCCTGGTGTGGGTGCAGGAGTGGACGGGGGACGGCGGTGTCGTGTCGGCGGGCGTTTGGGAGAGTCTGCCGACCGTGCTCACCGTGGCGTGCGAGGGCGGTGGCGATGTGCGGGTGACCATGCAGTCGCAGGGCACCGAGGTCGCCGCGTTCTCGGTCGACTGCCCGGCCGGAGAGGCCGGCGTGGGCTCGGTGAGCATGGACCCCGGCGTGGTGCGTGCCGGTTCCTTCCAGGTGGCCGTCGACGCTTCGGCGGACAACATCCGGTGGGCGCTGACCGTGACCCAGCCGGAGTCGTGACCCGGGGGAACCAAGCGCGGCGCCGGGCGAAGTGCGCGTGGCGTCAGGCGAAGTGAGCGTGGCGGTCGGGCGCGTGCACTACCGCTCGGCCGCCACCGGCCCCACCCGCTCCGCCGGCCAGCCAACCCCCGTCAGCTCCTCCGACACCGTCCACAACCGCCGCGCCACCCCCGCGTCACTCGCGGCCGCCGTCCGCCCCACCAGCGTCGGCGCACCCCGCATCTCGCCCAGCCCGTCGGGGCCGACGTAGCTCGCACCGGGGAGGTCCTGAGTGGCGGCGTACAACGTAGGCAGCGCCCCCGCCCTGTCGTCCTGGGCGAAGAGCCTGTTGCCGATCTTCATGAACCCACGCATCACCGGACTCCCCGCGTGACTCTGGAGATTGGTCGCGGCGTAGCCGGGGTGGGCCGCCAGGGCGCGGACCGGGGAGCCGGACTCCGCGAGGCGGCGCTGGAGTTCCAGGGTGAAGAGCAGGTTCGCCAGCTTCGACTGGGCGTACGCGCGGTTCGGGTCGTAGCCGGACGCCCAGTTCAGGTCCTCGAAGCGGATCCTCGCGCCGAACCAGCGGTGGGCACCGGACGACAACGTCACGACCCGGTCGGTGACGTAGGGCAGCAACAGGTTCGTCAGCGCGAAGTGGCCCAGATGGTTCGTACCGAACTGCATCTCGAAGCCGTCCGCCGTCCGCTGCTGCGGCAGCATCATCACGCCGGCGTTGTTGATCAGCAGGTCCAGCGGCCGCCCCTGCCAGCCGTCCGCGAACTCCCGCACGGACGACAGATCCGCCAGATCCAGGCGCCGCACCTCCGTGCTGCCGTTCACCGTCGCCGCCGCTGCCCGCCCCCGTTCCAGGTCGCGTACGGCGAACACGACGTGCGCGCCGGCCCGGGCCAGCGCGTCGGCCGCGGTGAGGCCGATGCCGCTGTTGGCACCGGTGACGACGGCCGTGCGGCCGGCGAGGTCGGGGAGGCGGTTCGCGTCCCACGTCTGCTTCTTCGTCTTGTCAGCCATGCCCTCGAATGTAGGCGTCGCCAACAATGCTGTCAATGACAACAATGGTGACGACGTCAACAATGATGGCGCCGCCAACATCAAGCTACGATGGTGCGCATGCCCGAGAGTCGCCCCTACCACCACGGAGACCTGCGCTCCGCCCTGCTCGCCGCCGCGGAACGCACCCTGCGCGAAAAGGGCGTCGGCTCCCTCTCGCTCCGCGAACTGGCCCGCGAGGTCGGCGTCAGTCACGCCGCCCCGGGCCGGCACTTCAAGGACAAGCAGGCGCTGCTCAACGCCCTGGCGCTGGCGGGGTACGAGCGGCTGGCCCAGGCCCTGGACGCCGCCGAGGACCCGGCGCTCCCGCTGGAACCCCGGCTCACCGCCCTGGCCCGGGCCTATCTCACCTTCGCCATCGACAACGCCGAGCTCCTGGAGCTCATGTACGCCCGCAAGCACGACCCGGACGCCTCGGAGCAGATGGCCGCCGCCGTCGAGCGCACGGTCGGCAGCCTCGAACGGGTCCTCGCGGACGCCCAGAAACGAGGCGAGATCATCGAGGGCGACCCCGAGGAACTCAACCTCGTCACGGGCGCCGCCCTCCACGGCATGGCCGGCTTCATCGCGGCCGGCTGGCTGACCCCGGATGCGGCCTTGCCCGGTGTGGAGGGCCTGGTCCACCACTTGCTGCACGGCCTGAAGCCCCGCTGACAGTCCCTTTTCAGCGCTGCCAGCAGCAACGCCATCAGGGGCGCGGGGAACTGCGCGACCAGCCACAACGGACCCGCAGCCGCCAGACAACCGCAGCCCCAATGGCGATGATGCTCAAACCCCGAACGCACCGCGCAGAACACTGATCGCCTGCCCAATAGCAGCCTCCGCACCCCGAGTCTCCCGCAGCGCGTTCAGCATCACGAAGTCGTGAATGACCCCCTGATACCGCACCGCGGTCACCGGCACCCCCGCCTCCCGCAACTTGTTCGCATACGCCTCCCCCTCATCCCGCAGCACATCGGCCTCGGCCGTGATGACCAGCGCCGGCGGAAGCCCCTGAAGCTGCTCGACGGAGGCCCGCAGCGGCGACGCGGTCACCTGCGCCCGCTCGGCCTCATCGGTCGTGTACTGATCCCAGAACCACTGCATCGCATCCAGCCGCAGGAAGTACCCCTCGGCGAACTGCCGGTACGAGCCGGTGTCGAAGGCAGCGTCGGTGACCGGATAGAAGAGCACCTGCTGAACCAGCGGAACATCCCCGCGCTGCTTGGCCATCAAGGTGAGCGCGGCGCTCATGTTGCCGCCCACCGAGTCACCGGCCACCGCGATCCGCCCGGCGTCCAGATTGTTGCCCGCCCCCTCGCTGACGACCCACCGCGCGACGGCGTAGTTCTGCTCGATGGCGACCGGATAGCGCGCCTCGGGCGAGAGGTCGTACTCGGGGAAGACGACCGCGGCACCGGTACCGACGGCCAGCTCGCGCACAAGGCGGTCGTGGGTGTGGGCGTTGCCGAAGACCCAGCCGGCGCCGTGGATGTAGATGATCACCGGAAGCACCCCGGTCGCCCCGGCCGGGCGCACGACACGGACCTTGACCTCACCGGTCGGCCCGCCGGCCACGGTGACCCACTCCTCGTCGACGGCGGGCTTGGCGATCTCGCCGGACTGCACCTCGTCGACGACCTTGCGCCCCTCCGCCGGCCCGAGGTCGAACAGGTACGGCGGGTTCGCGGTCGCCTCGGCGAAGGCCTGTGCGGCGGGCTCCAGTACGGGGCGGTTGGACTCGGTCATGGCGATCTCCTCGGATCGGGTGCCGCACGCCCCACGCACACGGGCAGGCTCTGCCGGCTGGATCGCCGGGTTCGGCGGCACACCATGAAAGTAGCGCGCTATTAAGTCGTGTGCAACTGATTAGTGCTCGATGGATTGGCTCTCGATAGAGTCGGGGGCAACCCAGCAGTCATCCAGCACCCCGAACACCGCACCCTCCACCCTCCACCCCGCACCCCGCACCCCGCACCCCGCACCCCGCACCAGGAGCCCGCCATGAGCCCAGCCCTCGAACCAGCCTCCGAAGCGGCCCCCGAAGCGGCCCCCGAAGGCTCCCTCCTCCTGGACGACCAGCTCTGCTTCGCCCTCTACGCCGCCTCCCGCGCCGTCACCGCGCGCTACCGCCCCCTCCTCGACGAACTCGGCCTGACCTACCCCCAGTACCTGGTCATGCTCGTCCTCTGGGAGCAGGACTCGATCTCCGTACGCGACCTGGGCGCGGCCCTCCAGCTGGAGTCCAGCACCCTCTCCCCGCTGCTCAAGCGCCTCGAAGCGGGCGGCCTGCTGCACCGCGAGCGCCGCCCCGACGACGAGCGCTCGGTCGCCATCCGCCTCACCGAGGCCGGCGCCGGACTCCGCGACCGCGCGGCCACCGTCCCGCTCGCCATCGGCGACGCCATGGGCCTGACCCCCGAACAGGACGCCCTGGCCAAGCAGCTGCTCCGCCTGATCACCACGAACGTCATCGAGAACTGACCCCCGCAGCACCCCACCCCCCGGCCCCGGTCAAGCCAAGGCCATCGCCCACCCATCCCCACGCCATTGATCAGCAATCCCCAACTCCCCTGAGCAATACGGAAGTCAGGATTGCGAAACTCATCTTGTTGTCACGTACTCAACAAGCGACAGTCGTCGGCGGGCCGCCGCCCCCACCGGGAACCACACCGGTGGACCCCCACCCGCAGGCCTCTTCCCCCACTCACCGGAGGCTGTACGTTGCGTACGACGACCCTCAACTCACCGACCACCCCCGGCAGATGGCGCCGCATCACTTCCACAGCCGCCACTGCGGCCGCAACCACCGCCGCACTGCTCCTCGCAGGGCTCGCCACCGCGACCCACGCGACCGCCACCCCGCAGACCCCCGCCACCTCCTCCGCCACCACGAAGGTCACCTGGACCGCCACCCCGTGCGCCACGCCCAAGCACAAGGGCGACCTGGCCTGCAACTCGGTCCGCGTAACCGGCGGCACCACCGCCTTCGAGAAGCAGCGGGCGGCCAAGAGCGGCACCACCCCCAAGGCCGGTGACGCCACCACCCCCTCCGGCTACGGCCCGTCCGACCTCCAGGACGCCTACGGCCTGACGTCCGCCGCCGCCTCCAACGGCGACGGCGAGACCATCGCGATCGTCGACGCGTACGACGACCCGAACGCCGAGGCCGACCTCGCCAAGTACCGATCGCAGTACGGCCTCTCCGCCTGCACCACCGCCAACGGCTGCTTCAAGAAGGTCGGCCAGACCGGTTCCACGACCTCCCTCCCCTCCGCCGACAGCGGCTGGGGCCAGGAGATCTCCCTCGACGTCGACATGGCGAGCGCCACCTGCCCGAACTGCAACATCCTGCTGGTCGAGGCGTCCTCCGCCTCCATGGAGGATCTGGGCACCGCAGTGAACGAGGCGGTCAAGCTGGGTGCCAAGTACGTCTCCAACAGCTACGGCGGCTCGGAGTCCTCCTCCGACGCCTCGTACGACTCCGCGTACTTCAACCACCCGGGCGTCGCCATCACCGTCAGCGCCGGCGACTCGGCCTACGGCGCCGAGTACCCGGCCGCGTCCCGGTACGTCACCGCCGTGGGCGGCACGAAGCTGTCCAGCTCCTCCACCTCGCGCGGCTGGACGGAGTCCGTCTGGAAGACCAGCAGCACCGAAGGGACCGGCTCCGGCTGCTCCTCGTACGACACGAAGCCGAGCTGGCAGACCGACAGCGGCTGCGGCAAGCGCATGATCGCGGACGTCTCGGCCGTCGCGGACCCGGCGACCGGCGTCTCGGTCTACGACTCCTACGGCGTCACGGCCGGCTGGTACACCTTCGGCGGCACGAGCGCCTCCGCCCCGATCATCGCGGGCGTCTACGCCCTCGCGGGCACCCCGTCCAGCGGCTCCTACCCGGCACAGTTCCCGTACGCCGCCGCGGGCACCTCCGCCCTCAACGACGTCACCTCCGGCAACAACGGCACCTGCTCCACGTCGTACTTCTGCACCGCCCGCTCCGGCTACGACGGCCCCACCGGCTGGGGCACCCCGCAGGGCCTGGACGCCTTCACCGGCTGACCCTCCGTCACCAGCCCTGACAGCAACGGGCCACGGCACCCCGCCGTGGCCCGTTCGCCATGCCGGGATAGCCTTCACCCGCAGAACACGGGCACGACCCCTCACCCGACCGGCCGTCAGAAACGGCCACCGGCGTGAGGATGGCTAACGACGGAACCACACGACAGGTTCCGCTCAGGCCTCATTGCCCGGGGTGACCTGCCGTGATACACAGAGTGACCGTACGAGGTATTCGTACGAATCCCGCCCATCAATGACTCCAAGTCGACATACGACGGCGCCATTGTCGGCGAGAATGAGGCCTGACCTCTGCGCACCGCAGGGGACCGCGGAACTACCCAACAGGGGCGGTGACTTACATGCTGTTTGCGGCCGACAAGGGCGACATCAACACCATCATCGGCGGGATCGCTCCGGACTGGGGCCCCTTCGGCAGCCTGGGTAACGAGGCCAAGGTGATGATCGAGGTCGTGATGGCGGTGGCCATCCTGCTCTGTCTCGGCATCGCCATCTGGGGCGCGGCCAAACAGCGCATCGGCGCCACGGCACTGCGCGACACGTTCAGCGCCGAGCAGGGCAAGGGGCTGATCATCGCCGGTCTGACGGGCGTCTTCATCATCGGCTCACTGGGCACACTGTTCACCATCGTGTACGGCATGGCGGTATAGCCGTCCCCATCCCCTCCGTCCGCTCCGGGCACGCCCGGTCCCCCTAGTCCCCCACCCACCCGTCGTGCCCACCGGCTGAGGTTGCGTTTCCCTGATGTCGAGTCACCACACCGCGCCCACGCGGGCACCAGCACGGCTACCGTCGTACTCCTACGTGTTTTCGTCCGACGTCGAGGGGGCGTACGCGGCATGACTCTCGGAGACGAACGGGAGACCTCCGGCGGTTACGCAGGCACCGGTCAGACCCGGACCCGGCTGCCCGAGAGCGGCGGTGACCTGTACGGGGGCGCGCGGCGAGGCGGCCGCTCGTCGTCCCGGAGCCTGGTCACCGTGGTCGGCGTGGTCGTCCTCCTCATCGCCGCGATCGCCTTCGCGAACCGTGGAGGCGACGACTCCGATTCAGCAGGCGGGGACGAAAACCAGCCGAAATCCTCAACCACGGCAGCAAGCGGCTCACGCCCGGTGGAGGGCAAGGCCGGGGGGATTCCGGCGGGGTTCGCGCAGGATGAGGTGGGGGTGCAGAGTGCGGCGACCAACTATGCGGTGGCGCTGGTGTCGGCCGACATCCTCCAGCCGGCCCGGCGGGCCGAGATCGTCCAGCAGGTCTTCGTCGTCGACAAGCAGGCGGAGCTCGCGGCCAAGTTCGACAAGGCGTACTCCAAGGAGTTCCTGAGCAGCATCGGGCTGGACGAGAACGGCAACGCGACGGCGGGCAACACCTACGTCTCGCGCACCGTGCCCATCGGCACCAAGGTCACGAGCTACTCGGACTCCGCCGCGACCGTCGAGGTGTGGTGCACCGGCGTGTTCGGCATGGCCGGGGAGAGCTCGACCAATCCGGCCAGCAGCGACTGGTTCACCATGACGCTCCAGCTTCGCTGGGCAAACAGTGACTGGAAGGTCGAGAGCTTCTCCCAGAAGGACGGCCCCGCACCCGTCCCCGGGGACAACCGGGCATCCAGCGCCGATGAGATGGCCAAGGCCGTCGAGGAGTACGGAGGGTTCACGTATGCCCGATAGCCCGCGCCGCGTACTCAGGGTCGCCGCCGCCTTCACTGCCGTACAGACCACAGTCGTACTGCTGGCCACACGTGCCGTCGCCGCGCCCACACCGTCACCGACCCCGTCGGGCGACAACTGCGACCTCATCGTCGGCCCCGCCAAGGACTACTGCGAAAAGGACACCGGCGGCACCGGCGGCACCAGCAAAACCCCGTCCCTGACCGACCCCACCGCCACCCTCGACCCCCTCTCCTCCCTCGCCAAGGGCTGCGCCGACGCCGCCGGCTGGACCGTCAAGCAGCTCAGCGAGGCCGTGAAGGAGACCGCGAACGTCGACTTCACGAACCAGAAGTTCCTCCAGCAGTACGCGGTCGTCTTCGCGGCATCGACGATCCTCACGCTCCTCCTGTGGCTCCTGGCAGTGGCCAAGCGAGCCGTCCGAGGCGTCCCCCTCACCACCGCCATCTCCGAGGCGATCGGCTTCCTCTGGCTCACCGTCCTCGCGTCCGCGTTCACGCCGCTGATCCTCTACACGGTCGTATCGGCCACGGACGGCGTCTCGGACGTCCTCGCGAAGGCGACGGGCGACCAGACGGACACCTTCTTCGGCACGTTCGCCGGCGCCCTGGAGAAGGGCGAGAACATCGGCGGCGGCCCGATCATGCTGATCGTGGTGTCCCTGGTCTCCATCCTCGCCGCCGGCATCCTCTGGCTGGAGCTCGTCATCCGCGCCGCCCTGCTCTACGTCGGCGCCCTCCTCGGCACCGTCGTCTACGCGGGCCTGGTCGACAAGAACCTGTGGGGCCACGTCCGCCGCTGGGCGGGCATCATGATCGCCGTCATCCTGGTCAAGCCGGTCATCGTCATAGTGCTCGGCCTGGCCGGCGCCCTGTCCGCCGACGACGGCCCGGACGCCTTCTCGGCCGTCGTCTCCGGCCTGGCCATCATCCTGCTCGCCATCTTCGCGAGCGCGATGATCTACCGCTTCGTCCCGGGCTTCGGCGACGAGATCGCCGGCTCCCGCAACAACCGCATCATGAGCGGCGCCGAGGGCAAGGCCGCCGCGGTCATCAGCTCCCCGGCGACCCTCGTCGCCCAGGGCATCAAGACGCACAGCTCCCGCGCGGACAACAACGGCGGCGGCCAGTCCTCCGGCGGAGCCCGCCCCGGAAACGCCGTCTCCGGCGGCGTCGCCGCGCACAGCACGCGCTCCTCGAACTCAGGCGGCGGATCTGTCCCCTCCGCCGCACCTGCGCCCCGTTCGAGCAGCCCGGTGAACACCCCCCACGCCAGCAACACCCGTAACAGCAGCAGCAACCGTTCAGGAGGTGACGGGCGTTGACGACCGAGTCCCACGTGTCCCACGCGGTCACGCCCCGCCGTACATATCTGATCGGCCGCGCCCGGCCGAACGCGATCGTCGGCCGCAACCGCGAGACCGGAGAGATCGCGCTGATCATCGGGGGCGCGTTCCTCGGCATGATGTGCGGACTCCTCGTCCCCGTCCTGTCCCTGCGCATCGTCCTGCTGATGGGCTTCCCGCTGATCGCGCTGGCCGCGGTCTACGTGCCGTACAAGCACCGGACCTTCTACAAGTGGTACGAGATCAACCGCAGCTACAAGCGCACCCTCCGCCAGGGCACGACCTACCGCTCCGGCGCCGTCGAGGCCGGCACCCACCTCGACGGGCGGGAGGTCGAGATCGGTCCGCCGCCCGGCATCGGCCGCATCACCTGGCTGGCCGCCCCCTTCGGGCCGGACGAGATCGCCGTACTGCTCCACGCCGACCGCCGCACGGTCACGGCCGCGATCGAGATCGAGGGGCCCGGCGTGGGCCTGCGCGACTCCGAGGACCAGGAAGCCCTCGTCGACCGCTTCGGCACCCTCCTCAAGCATGTGGCGAACGGCGACGGCTTCGTGACGCGCCTGCAGATGCTCGCCCGCACCCTTCCCGCCGACCCGGACGCCCACGCCAAGGACGTCGCCGTACGAGGCGACGACCGGGCCCTCGGCTGGCTGCAGCAGTCGTACGACCAACTCCAGTCGATGGTGTCGACGAGCAGCGAGCAGCACCGCGCCTATCTCGTCGCCTGCATGCACTTCAACCGCGAACTGGCCGCCGAGGCCCAGGCGATGGCCCGCGCGGCCCGCCCGCACGGCGGCAAGGTCGACCGGGACGCGGGCCTGGCGGTCGTCATGGCGCGCGAGCTGACGGACATCTGCTCGCGCCTCCAGGAGGCCGACATCCGCGTCCGGCAGCCCCTCGGTCAGGGCCGTCTGGCCTCTCTCATCCACTCCATGTACGACCCGGACCACCCGATCGACCACATCCAGGCGATGACGAAGCGCAACGCCTGGCCGGCCGAGCTGGACGCCATGGAGCCGACGTTCTTGCAGGCCAAGACCCGGGAGTCCTCCACGCGCGCGCCCTGGTGCCACGCCACCGCCTGGGTGAAGGAGTGGCCGATGACCCCGGTCGGCGTCAACTTCCTGGCGCCGCTGCTGGTCCACACCCCGGACGTCATCCGAACGGTCGCTGTGACGATGGATCTCGAACCCACCGAGGTAGCCATCGAACGCATGCTGACCGAGAAGACGAACGACGAGGCGGAGGCCAGCCGCGCCGCCAAGATGAACCGGACCGTCGACCCCCGCGACATCGCCGCCCACAACCGCCTCGACCAGCGAGGAGAAGACCTCGCGAGCGGTGCCGCCGGCGTCAACCTGGTCGGCTACATCACCGTCTCCTCCCGCTCCCCCGAGGCCCTGGCCCGCGACAAGCGGACCATCCGGGCGTCGGCCGGAAAGTCGTATCTGAAGCTGGAGTGGTGCGACCGCGAGCATCACCGGGCATTCGTCAACACGCTCCCCTTCGCCACCGGCATTCGGAGGTAGGACCTGATGCGGGACCCGCTGTCCGTCCTCACCGACGCCTTCACGTCCTTCCTCTTCGGGAAGGTCGAGACGACCCGGCTGCCGGTGCGCACGTCGACGGGCCAGGCCCAGGCCGTCTACCTCCCCACCGCCGCGCCGGGTCTGGGTGACTCGGGGGTGATCATCGGCCGCGAGGTGTATTCCGGCAAGGGCTACATCTACGACCCCTTCCAGCTGTACGGCCAGCAGCTCCCCGCCCCGCACTGGCTGGTCCTCGGCGAGTCCGGCAACGGCAAGTCGGCCCTGGAGAAGACGTACGTCCTACGCCAGCTGCGCTTCCGCGACCGCCAGGTCGTCGTCCTCGACGCCCAGGGCGAGGACGGCGTCGGCGAGTGGAACCTCATCGCGCAGGAGCTGGGGATAACTCCCATCCGCCTGGACCCGATGGCGGCCCTGGACATGGGGATCCGCCTCAACCCGCTCGACCCCGCGATCACGACGACGGGCCAGCTCGCCCTGCTCCGGACCATCATCGAGGTCGCGATGGGCCACGGCCTCGACGAGCGCTCGGGCTTCGCGCTGAAGGTCGCGCACGCCTACGTCAACGAGACCGTCGTCGAGCGCCAGCCGGTCCTGACCGACATCGTCGAGCAGCTACGGCACCCCGAGCCGGAGTCGGCGGAGGCGATGAACGTCGCCATAGACGACGTACGGGCGTGGGGCTTGGACGTGGCGCTGGTGCTGGACCGTCTGGTCGACGGTGACCTGCGCGGCATGTTCGACGGTCCGACGACGGTCGGCATCGACCTCGACGCGCCGCTCATTGTGTTCGATTTGTCCCACATCGACCGCAACTCCATCGCCATGCCGATCCTGATGGCGATCGTCGGTGTTTGGCTGGAGCACACCTGGATCCGCCCCGACCGGAAGAAGCGCATCTTCCTGGTCGAGGAGGCCTGGCACATCATCAACAGCCCCTTCGTGGCCCAGCTCTTCCAGCGCCTGCTGAAGTTCGGCCGACGCCTGGGACTGTCCTTCGTCGCCGTGGTCCACCACCTGTCCGACGTCGTGGACGGCGCGGCGGCGAAGGAGGCGGCCGCGATCCTGAAGATGGCGTCCACCAGGACGATCTACGCCCAGAAGGCGGACGAGGCGAGAGCGACGGGCCGCGTGCTGGGCCTGCCGCGCTGGGCGGTGGAGATCATCCCCAGCCTCACCCCCGGCATCGCGGTGTGGGACGTCAACGGCAACGTCCAGGTCGTCAAACACCTGATCACGGAGACGGAACGCCCCCTGGTCTTCACCGACCGCGCGATGACCGAGTCGTCCGCCGACCGCGAGCTGACCGACGACGCCCTGCGCGCCGCCGAGCTGGAGGCGGAGGAACGGGCGGCGGCCTTCGTGGAGCAGCACCTCGGCGACTCCGAATCGACGGTGGCGTAGGGCTAAGGGGGCAGTGTGAGACCGGACGACCGCCGAGCACACCGGGAGCACCGGGACCACCGGGACGGCCAGGGAGGCATCCCCGACGGCCTGCTCATCGGCATACTCGCCTTCCTCCTCGGCATGACCCTGCTGGTCTGGACGGCCACGGGCCTCGCGGCCCTGCTCGCCCACGGCTCCTGGCCCTCCGGCGTCACCTTCACCCGCACGCCCCTGGCCATGCGCGCCCTGATCGCCCAGCCACACGACATCCCGGGCGCATGGCCTCAGACGCCGGAGGGTCAGCTGTCCGGGTACGGCCTGTTCTGGGGGCTGTTCATCGGCCAGCTGATGGTCCTGATCGTGCTGACCGTGTTCGTGATGGGGACGGTGGCCCGGTGGAGGGCGGTCAGGGCGGGGCGGAGTGTGGGGAAGACGGGCGTCGGGGAGGGGCAGGGGCCGGCGGAGACACCGGCACCGGCACAGGCGGCGGCACCGGCACCGGTACCGGCATCACATGATGTACCGGCGCCCCGAACGGAGCCGCAGCTGGAGCCAACTGGGCATTCTGATGCCGCTCGACCGACGACGGTCACCACGCCCGGGGGACTCAGCGAACCGGCGGGGACCGGGGCCGACCTCCACGCGTCTGGGCCCGGCGAACGGGTGGGTGCGTGGGAAAGGCTTGTCGTAGCCACGAGGGAAAGCCGCCAATCAACCGCGACCCAGGCAGTACTCGACGCGGAAGGCCCCACCCTCGTAGTCACCTCGAACGAGGCCCTCTGGCAGGACACAAAGGACGCCCGCTCAAAACTCGGCCCAGTCCTCCTCTACGACCCCACCCACCTCTGCGACACCCCGGCCCGCATCCACTGGTCCCCCACCACAGGCTGCGAGGACAAACAAACCGCGGCCTCAAGAGCCACCGCACTCCTGACCCCGGTCCGCCCCACCTCTCGCCTGGACCAAGCGGTCAGCGACACCGCCGAAACGCTACTGCGCAGCTACCTCCACGCCGCGGCCATCGACGGCCGCACCATCCGCCACGTCCACCGCTGGTCCCAGGGCACCCAGATCCAGGACGCCGTACGAACCCTCCGTACGAACCCGAAGGCGGCCCCGGGCTCGGCAGGCGAACTCGAAGCCGCCCTCACAGCCCACCCCGAACGCCGGGACATGGCTCAGGAGTTGACGACCCGCGCACTCTCCGCGCTCTCCACGGTCAACATCCGAGAGTCCTGCACTCCAAACCGAACTGATGCCCTCACCTTGGATTCCTTCGTCCATGAAGCGGGCACGCTTTATGTGGTGGGTGAATCCATCGAGGACCCCCGAGCCAACCCGGGCGCCATGCCACTCCTGACGGCCCTCGCCGCAAGCGTGGTCGAGCGCGGCCGGCGCATGGCCGAACGGTCATCCTCCGGTCGCCTCGACCCACCACTGACGCTCGTCCTGGACGACGTCGCCGCCGTGGCTCCGCTTCCCCAGCTGCCGGAGCTGCTGGCCACCGGAGCGGACCGGGGCATGCCGACCCTGGCCCTGCTCCGGTCCCGCGAACAGGCCCGCTCCCGCTGGCCGCACGACGAACTCCCGGTGTAGTCGCACTCCCGGTGTAGTCGCACCCCTCCGCCCCTCGCCGAGCGCGCTGGGCATGACACAACACGCGACCCCTGAACGCTCCTTGTGCCCTAGCGCGCCCCGATTCCACAGCAGCACCACAGGGAACCGGTGAAGGGGGGCCGGCAACTGCGCGAAGCCCTCAGCCGGATCGAGGGGAGCGCCACATGCCCACACCACCCAATCCGCCCACACCGCCCGCTCCGCCCAATCCGCCCGGGCTCCCGGTACCCGTACCTCACCCACCCCCGCCCACCACCGAAGAACTCCCGCACGCCAGACGGGGCATGTACAAGGCGACCTACTCGCCCGTGGCCATCCCCCAGCGCACAGGCGGCGGCACCGACAGCCAGGAGCTGATGCGGGGCCCCGAGAAGGCGGCCTTCGTACGGTCGCTGGAGATCGCCCAGCCGGAAGCGGACGAGCTGCGCGAGCGCGGCACCGCCCCCGCGGGCGTACTGGACGCCCTCACACCGTCCACCACCCCGCTCCCTGCCCGGCTGGGCCCCGTCCCCACGCCCGACCTCGTCCAACTGGCCACCGCCCTGGCCGAGTTACGCAAGGACGCGGCGGAACAACTCCGCTCCCCCGCGCCGACCGGCTTCGCGGCCACCCTCACAGCGGCGGCGCCCACCGAAACACCCGCGGAGACCGAATCCAGGGCGGCGACGGCGCTCACGAGAGCCGCCTTCGCCGAACAGGCCGCCGTGGACTTCGCCAAACGCGTCGCCATCACCCCCGTCGGCCGACTCCACCTCGAACGCATCGACATGACCCCGGCCGGCACGGAGCGCGGCGAGTTACTCTCCACCATTCCCCTCTCCCCCAAGGAGACGGTGAACGTCGTACACAAGGAATGGTCGACGATCACCGACACCTTCGAATCGGTGGTGAAGGACGAACTGGAGAGCTACAGCGAGAAGGGCGTCACGGAAAAGACCGAGCTCAGCCAGTCGGCCGAGTCTCAGACCAAGGTCGCCAACGCCCTCGACCTCAGCGCCCATGTGTCCGGCAGCTACGGCTTCGTCACGTTCTCCACCGACTCGAGCTTCAAACACGAGGAGAACGAGTCGACGACCCGCCGGGAAAGCTCCAACCACAGCATGGAGCTGACCCAGAAGGCCTCCCTGCGGGCGAAGAAGGAACACAAGGTGACGATCTCCACGGTGTCGGTGGTCGGCAAGGAGGAGACCTCGACCCGGACGCTCACCAACCCGAGCGCGACCCAGGCGATGCGCGTCGACTACTACTCGCTGATACGCAAGTGGCGGGTACAGCTCTACCGTTACGGCCTGCGGATGACATACGACCTGGTCCTCCCTGACGTCGGCGCCGGCTTCCGGCGCACGTACACCCGGCTGCGCCGCATCGACACAGAACTGGCCAAGTCGTTCGTCTTCGACCTGGACCCGGAGAACATCACCGAGGAGAAGCGCAAGCAGCTCCAAACGCAGTACCACGTCATCCTGGAGCCGGAGCCGGACCTCCAGCAGGAGGTACGCACCACCCCGCAGCACTACGAGTTCGGCGACAACGACGGCGTCCACACCGCGGTGGTCGACTTCGAGATCCCCGACGGCTACGCGGTCAGCAAGACGCACATCCTCGCGGAGCTCGGCAACTTCAACAAAAGCGGCCGGATGTTCATGCTGCTCGGCTTCACCGGCAATCTCGCCCGCGACGGAGTCGCCTTCCTGGACGAGGACCTGACGGCGCCCGCCTTCAACGGCATGCGCGGCAAACAGAACTTCCTCTTCACCTCCCGGCTGATCGACCAGCTCTCGCTGACCCTGCGGTTCACGGTCAACCGCACCGACGAACACAAGTACGCCTGGCAGCTGGCCTGCTGGGAGAAGCTGCGCGAGGCGGCGCTGACCATGTACAACGCCCATCGCCGGCGTCTGGAGGAGGAGCGGACCGCGCTGTACGCGACGCTGTCGGGGACGGACACGCTCACCCTGCGCCAGGAGGAGCACGAGGAGATCATGCGGGTGGTGCTGGGCTGGCTGTTCGGGCCCGGCTTCGACCTGATGCCGTCGGACGTCCACGACCTGTACCGCCCGACCCCCGCCGGGGACCTCCTGGAGATCGGCGAACCCAGCGGCCTCCCGGGCGCCGAGGCCGACAAACTGAAGGAGTGGAAACTCGCCCTCCACTACGGCGAGGTCGTCAAGTTCCTGCACCAGGCCATCGAGTGGGAGAACGTCCTCTACTTCCTCTACCCGTACTTCTGGGACCCCAAGGAGAACTGGGACTCCGTCCGCTCCATGAACCACCCCGACCCGACCCGGCAGTCGTTCCTGCGGTCGGGGGCGGCGCGGGTGGTGCTGACCATCCGGCCCGGTTACGAGGAGTCCTTCGCCGCCCTCATGGAGAACGGCGCCTTCAGCGACGAACTCCCACCCGATCACCCGTACATGACGATCGCCCAGGAACTACGGGCGTACGCGCTGCGGACGTATCCGGGGATCCCGGCGGCAAATCCGGGCGGCGGCCCCATCGCGGACGACAAGCTGCGCGGGGTACTGGTCAACGAGTGGTACCAGTACACGCCGACCAGCGGCGTCGACATCGGCATCGTCATGCACGACCCCGAGTGAGGCAGGACGGACATGGGATCCTCCTCCCCCTTCCTCGGCCCGGCCGGCATCCGGCGCGATCTGGGTCAGCTGCCGTGCAGCGGGTGGCCGGTGCGCCCCGGTAAGAAGTCGGCCTTCGAGTACACGGCCGCCGAGCTGTTCATCCGCTACCAGTTCGGCCAGTGGTTCCCCGCGCAGTACAAGCCGGCGCTCGGCTGCGCGGTCACCTGGCAGCTGGACTATCTCTTCTGGTCGTACGACGCCGAGCGGTTCTCGCCCGAGGTGGCGGCGATCCTCAAGTACATGCGGACGGACTTCGTGAACGCCTCGACGCTCCGCCAGATGGAAACCTTCCGCAAGGCCCGGGAGAGCGGCAAGCTCACCGAGCGCATGCTGGAAAACGCGATCGGGTTCATCAAGGGCTTCCGCAAACCCGACATGTGCGGGATCACCGGCTCGACCGACCCCGCCCGCATCGAACTGGTCGAGGTCAGCACCGAGGGCCAGCTCGCCCCGACCCGCAAGGAACTCCAGGAGAAGATCGCCCAGTTACGCACCCAGGTCGTGCCGCCCGCGATGGCGGAGATCCTGGCGCGCGCCCTCCAGGGCCGCTACACGGCAGCCACCCGGGGCATCGAGGTGGCCGCCTCCCCCTTCCGCCCTTCCCTCCGCGTCTGCCCCCTTCCGGTGCCGAGCGTGAAGGTCAAGGACATGAAGGGAAACCAGGTCAAGGGGCCCTTCGGCAACGACGTGACCCGCCCACTGCGCTACGACTGGATCTGCTTCGAACCGACCTTCGCCGACCCGTCCGGCACCGGCGAGGACGGCCTGGTCCTGTACCACATCCACACGATCTCCCTGGAGGAACTGCAGCAGTACAAGGTCCCCCCGGAGCTCCTTCGCGACGCCCAACAGATCGTCCAGCGCTGGTACACCGAACGCCGTGGCCCCCAGCTCCTCCCCGAGCTGCTCCCGGTATGGACGAAGTACGAGCGCACCTTCGACGACGACACCATGCGCCTCTTCGCCTACGGCGCCGCCGGCCTCGTCGCCATCCTGGCCCTGGCCAGTCTCTACGGCATCGCCGCGCTGACCACCGCGGCACTGGCCGGCGGCGCCGCAGCCGGCTCAGCGGTGCTGGAACCGCAGTTGATCGGCTTCGTGGCGGCACTCGGGACGATCAGTCAGGTCACGTCGGACGCGACGGAGGCCGCACAGGCATTGAGTGGCTTCGCGCAGGCGGGGCTGGCACAGGGCAGGAAGTGACCTGAGGCTGTCCGGGAGCCGCCATCGGCAGCCCCTGGACAGCCTCTAAGCGCGTTCGAGGACGAACTCCAACTCGGACTCCCCCGAATCCTCGCCGAGCGGCACGGTCACTCCGCTCGGCACGAACCCCACCTTCCTGTAGAACCGCAGCGCCCGCCCGTTCTCCTCGTGCACGATGAGCCGCACCCGCTCCGCACCCCGCGCCCATGCCCACTCCAGGGCGGCGTCGAACAGGACCTCGGTCAGCCCGTTCCCCCGCTCCTCGGGCCGCACGAACACAGCGACGACATGCCCCTGCTTCCGCTCCACCGGAAGCCCCGCCCAGTCGTTCGTCCCCGGCTCCTCGACGAGCACGGTCAGCGTCCCGACCCACCGCCCGTCCGGCCCTTCGGCGATGATGGTCTGCGCCTTCTCGGCACCCTCGCAGGCCCCCGCGGCCCGCTCCTGCCAGAAGGAGTCGGGCTGGGCCACGGCCTCCTCATAGGTCGTCAGATAGGCGATCGGCGCGACCGGATCCCGCAGCGCGGCAAGCCGCAGCTCCTTCGCGGCGGGCCACTCGTCGGCACGTATGGACCGGATGACGTAGGCCCCAGGGTTCATGGTGCTCATGACGGCCACCGTAGTACCCGGGTACGACATCCCTCACCCGGAATACTGCCCACGGTCCTGTCCTGGCCGATCCCACAACCCGCACGATGGACCACGTGAACCATGTGCCGGAAGAGCGAGCGACGACGGAACCCCTCACCCAGCACGTCCAGCGCATCAGCCGCCGCATACGCGCCTTCGACCACCGCCACCCGCTCGTCTGGGACCTGCACCTCACCGGCTTCTGGGTGACGGCGGCCCTGATCGACTACTCCGGCGGCGGCTGGCTCAACGTGGCCCGCGACCGCGACAACCCCGGTTGGCTGATCCTCACCCTGAGCCTCGGCCTCTCCGTCCCCCTCCTCCGGCGCCGCACCCACCCCCGCGCCGCACTCCTCGCCATCGCCCCCTTCGCCCTCGTCAACGCCTGGACCGGCGCCGCCCTTCAAGCGTTCCTGCTCCAACTGCTCGTCGTCTTCCACATCGCCCTGCGCCGCCCCTCACGCAATCTGTGGTGGGCGACGGCCCTGATCACCACACCCGTCGCCGTGCTGGCCGCCCGCCACCCGCAGGGCAGCCCGGACCGCGACATCGTGCCCGTGCTGATGTCCATCGCCGTGGCGGCAGCCATCGGCATCACCGTCCGCACCCGCCGCGAGCACACCGAGGCCCTCGAGGACCGCGCCCGACGCCTGGAGATCGAACGCGACCAGCAGGCCCAGCTCGCCGCAGCGGCCGAACGCGCCCGCATCGCCCGAGAGATGCACGACATCATCGGCCACAACCTCTCCGTCATCACCGGCTTGGCCGACGGCGGCCAGTACGCGGCCGCCAAGTCCCCGGAACGCGCCGCCCAGGCCCTGCAAGCCATAGGCACCACCAGCCGCCAGGCCCTCGGCGAACTACGCCGACTGCTCGACGTCCTACGCGAGGAGAACCACTCCCACGAACCCCACCCCGACCTGACCCCCCAACCCACGCTCACCGACCTCGACCAGCTCATCAACGGCGTACGCGCCGCAGGCCTCCCCGTCACCACCACCACCCACGGCACCCCCACCCTCCCCCCGGGCCGCCAGCTCACGGTCTACCGCGTCCTCCAGGAGGCCCTCACCAACACGCTCAAACACACCGGCCCCGGCACCACGGCGGCCATAGAGCTCTTCTACGAGGAGAGGGGCGCCGTCACCGCGACAGTCACCGACACCGGCAGTGGCGGCCCCGCCCCCGGCGCCGCACAGTCCACGGGCGGCCGCGGCCTCCCCGGAATGCGCGAGCGAACGGCCCTGTACGGCGGCACACTTGAGGCCGGCCCACGCCCCCACCCCGAACAGGGCTGGCGCGTCCACCTGCACCTCCCGGAGGAAACCCAGCAGTGACCACCGTCCTCATAGCCGACGACCAGCCCCTCCAGCGCTTCGGCTTCCGAATGCTCCTGGAGAGCCAGGACGACCTGACGGTCCTGGGCGAAGCCGCCAACGGCAGCGAGGCAGTCCGCATGACCGCGGAGCTGACCCCCGACGTGGTCCTGATGGACGTCCGCATGCCCGGCCTGGACGGCATCGAGGCCACCCGCCGCATCACCACCGCCGGCGACCGCACGCGGGTCCTGATCCTCACCACGTTCGACCTCGACGAGTACGCCTACGCCGGCCTCCGCGCAGGCGCCTCCGGCTTCCTCGTCAAGGACGCCCAGCCGGAGGAACTCCTCTCCGGCATCCGCGCGGTGGCCACGGGCGACGCGGTGGTGGCCCCCAGCCTGACCCGCCGCCTCCTCGACGCATACGCCCACCATCTGCCGACGCAAAACCCGTCCGGCGGCCCGGAACCCACAACCCTGGACCCCCGCCTGACCGCCCTCACCGACCGCGAACGCGAAATCCTCACGGTGATCGGCCAGGGCTGGACCAACACGGAGATAGCCACCCGCCTCCATCTGGCCGAGTCGACGGTGAAGACCCATGTGGGCCGCATCCTCGCGAAGACGGGCTCACGGGACCGAATTCAGGCGGTAATCCTGGCGTACGACACAGGCCTGGTGAAGCCGTCCTAAAACGCGAAAAGGCCCACACCGTAAGGTGTGGGCCTTTTCTCAAAATTTGTTCGGCGGCGTCCTACTCTCCCACAGGGTCCCCCCTGCAGTACCATCGGCGCTGTAAGGCTTAGCTTCCGGGTTCGGAATGTAACCGGGCGTTTCCCTCACGCTATAACCACCGAAACACTATGAA
>NZ_RQJW01000006.1 GCF_004028635.1 Streptomyces cyaneus
GGTGGTTATAGCGTGAGGGAAACGCCCGGTTACATTCCGAACCCGGAAGCTAAGCCTTACAGCGCCGATGGTACTGCAGGGGGGACCCTGTGGGAGAGTAGGACGCCGCCGAACAAATTTTGAGAAAGCCCCCGGCCGGGGATACCGGCACGGGGGCTTTCTGCATTTCGGGGTCGTTTAGGGTCTGGGTATGCGCTATGACCTCGTGATCTTCGACAATGACGGTGTGCTCGTCGACAGCGAGCCCATCTCCAACAGGCTCCTCGCCGGCTATCTCACCGAGCTCGGGCATCCGACCTCGTACGAGGAGTCCCTGCGCGACTACATGGGCGCCGCCATGCACCGCGTACACGATCTCGTGGAGGAGCGGACCGGGCGGCGGTTGCCGGAGGACTTCGACGACGTCTTTCATGGGCGGGTTTTTTCGGCCTTCGAGCGGGAGTTGGAGCCGGTGGGCGGGGCCGTCGGGGTGCTGGAGAAGTTGGCCGCGGACGGGGTGGCGTACTGCGTTGCGTCCTCCGGGAGTCATGAGCGGATTCGGGTGGGGCATCGAACCACCGGGATGGACCGGTGGTTCGATGACGGGCGGATCTTCAGTTCTCAGGATGTGGGGCGGGGGAAACCGGCGCCGGATCTGTTTCTGTATGCCGCCGAGCAGATGGGGGTCGCACCGAGTCGGTGTGTGGTGATCGAGGACAGCCCGTTGGGGGTGCAGGCGGCTGTCGCGGCCGGGATGGATGTGTATGGGTTCACCGCGATGACGCCGGCCGAGAGGCTGACAGGGGCCACTCAACTCTTCTCTGACATGGGCGAGTTGGCTGACCTGCTTGTCTGACATTTGTCATGCCGAGGTCCGGACGAACGTTTCTACTGGCGTCCGGGGGCCTGCCGCGAAGCTGAGGGCATGACGAAGAAGAAGGCCTTTGTGCCGCTCATCGTGGACGTGGCAGTGCCGCTCGGGTCGTACTACCTGTTCAAGAACGGGTTCGGGATGAGCACGCTCGCCGCGTTGGGATGGAGCAGTGTGGTGCCGGCCGTGCGGACCGGGTGGGGTGTGGTCAGGGAGCGGACGGTCAACGGGCTGGCCGTGCTGATTCTGTTCGTCAACGTGGTCGGGCTGCTGCTCAGTTTCGTTGCCGGGGATCCGCGGCTGATGCTCGTGAAGGACAGCGGGGTCAGCAGCGCGATCGGGATCGGGATCCTGGTCTCCGTGGCGATGGGCAAGCCGATGATGACCGCCGGTATGAAGCCGTGGCTGGTGAAGGGTGACGAGACACGGGAGGCCGCCTGGGCGCGGCTGCAGAGCGGGTCAGAGGACTTCCGGCGGGCCGAGCGGGTGTTCTCCGTGGTGTGGGGTGTGGTGCTGCTCGGCGAGTGTGTGGTGCGGATCCTGGGGGCGTACACGCTGCCGGTGGACACGATGGTGTGGCTGGGCACCGTCATCATGATCGGCGCCATGGTTCTCGGGTTCCTCGTCAGCGGGGCCCTGGCGGCGGGGCCGATGGCGGCCATGCTTGCCAGGGAGGTGTGTGGCAAGGGCGGCGCAGACCGCTCGGCCGCTGCCGGCCGTGCTCCCATGGCTGTGGGGGCCGTTGCCGAGTGAGTGGAAGTGAAGCTGAGGAGAATTCATCTTTGGCTGGATCTACCCACCAGTACGCCGGGGCTCTACGCTCGCCGCCATGACTGATGTGCTGCGGCGCGGTAGGGCCTCGTTGGCGTTCAGCTTCTTCGCTCAGGGTGTTGCCTTCGCGCTGCTCGTGACCCGCATTCCGGCCATTCAGGACCGGTACGGGGTCTCCGACGCGCTGCTGCCCGCCTTCCTCGCTGCGGTCCCGATCCTGGCCGGCGTCGGGAGTGTGACGACCGAGCGGCTGGTGAAGCGGATACCGCCGAGCCGGCTGCTGCGGTGGTCCCAGCCCGTCGTGCTCCTGGCGCTGCTCGAGGTCGGGGCGGGGCAGCGGATGGTCGAACTGGGGATCGCGCTAGCGGTGTTCGGGCTGGCCGTGGGTGTGCTCGACGCCTCGATGAACATGCTCGGGGTGAGCCTGCAGCGGTCGTACGGGCGCAGCATCATGCTCAGTTTTCATGCGGTGTACAGCCTGGGCGGGATTGTGGGGGCCTCGTTGGCCTGGGCGGGGGCGCACTGGGATCTGGCGCTCGTCGTGTCGTATCTGCCGGTCGTCGTGGTGTTGCTGCCGGCCGCGCTGGTGGGGAGTCGGTGGTACGTCGACGGGACGGCCGTACGTGTCGAGGGGGCCGTGCGGGTGGAGGGTGAGCTCGGGGGTGCGGGGCGGTCCGTCGCCTCCAGGGCGCTGCTGCCGCTGTGTCTGGTGATGACCTTCGCGTATATCGGGGACTCGACCGTCTCCAACTGGAGTGCGAAGTATCTGCAGGACGTGCTGGGGAGTTCGGAGCAGCTGGCCACCGTGCCGTACAACGTCTACATGGTGACCACCCTGCTGGGGCGGGCCATCGGGGACTTCGGGGTGCGGAGGTTCGGGGCTGTCGCGGTCGTGCGGATGGGGGCGGTGGTCGCGGCCGTCGGGTTCGCGGTGGTGGCCGGGGCGCCCGGGGCGTGGGTCGGGATGCTGGGGTTCACGCTGCTGGGGCTCGGGCTGTGTGTGCTGGTGCCTCAGACGTTCGCGGCGGCGGGGCGGCTTGCGACGGGTCCGGGCGGTTCGGATGCGGCCATCGCGCGGCTCAATGTGTTCAATTACGTGGGGTTTTTGATCGGTTCGCCTTTGGTGGGGGCGCTGGGCGATGCGTGGAACTATCGCGGGGCCATGCTTGTGCCGATGGTGTTGGTGCTGGTGACGCTTGTGTACGCCCGGTCGTTCGCCGCTCAACCGGACCGATACGGTGACGGGCATGAGCGGCCGCGCACAGCTGATGTGGGACGAGGCAGTAACGGGCTATGACTTCGGCCGGGACCATCCGATGGACCCGGTTCGGCTTGCCCTGACCAGGAGACTCGTCGATGCCTTCGGGCTGGACAAGGACGTGGACGTCGTCGCGGCGCAGCCGGCCGGGGAGTCGACGTTGCGGCTGGTCCATCGGCAGGACTACATCGAGGCCGTGAAGGCGGCCTCGGTCGATCCGGGGGCGGCGGACCAGTCGTACGGGCTCGGGACCATGGACGATCCCGCCTTCGTCGGGATGCACGAGGTGTCGGCGCTCATCGCCGGGCAGTCGGTGGGGGCGGCGGAGGCCGTGTGGCGGGGGGAGGCGCTGCATGCGGTGAACTTCGCGGGTGGGTTGCATCATGCGATGCCGGGGGGCGCGTCGGGTTTCTGTATCTACAACGATGCCTCGTTGGCTATTGCTCGGCTGTTGGAGCTGGGGGCCGAGCGGGTCGCGTACATCGATGTGGATGTGCATCACGGGGATGGGGTGCAGGCGGCGTTCTGGGACGATCCGCGGGTGCTGACGGTTTCGTTGCATGAGCATCCTCGTACGTTGTTTCCGCAGACCGGGTGGCCTGAGGAGACCGGGGGTGAGTCCGCGGCGGGGTCGGCCGTGAATGTGGCGTTGCCTGCTGGGACCGGGGATGCGGGGTGGCTGCGGGCGTTCCATGCCGTGGTGCCGGAGTTGATCGCTGACTTTCGGCCGCAGGTGTTGGTGACCCAGCACGGGGCTGACACACATTTTGAGGATCCCCTGGCTCATCTTGCTGTTTCGCTGGATGCGCAGCGCGCTGTGCAGGTGGCCTGTCATGACCTGGCGCACGAGTATGCGGGTGGGAAGTGGGTCGCGCTGGGTGGGGGTGGGTACGCCGTGGTGGAGGTTGTGCCGCGGTCGTGGACGCATCTGGTGGGGATTGCTGCGGGGCGGGCGATCGAGCCTGCGGCGATGATTCCGGAGGGGTGGCGGCAGGAGGTCTTTGCGCGGACTCGGCAGTTGGGGCCGGCGCGGATGACTGATGGGCGGTGGCCTGTCTCGTGGGCTGACTGGGAGGCGGGGTACGACCCTGCGGATCGGCTGGATCAGGCGGTGCTGGCGACTCGTAAGGCGGTGTTTCCGTTGCGGGGGATGTTGGCGTAGGTGGGGGTGGGTGCTGGGAGGGTTTTCGCCCCCGCCGCCCCTACCCTTCCCGTCCTCCAGGGGCTGCCGCCCCTTCGACCCCGCCGTCCTGGGGGCCTGCGGCCCCCAGACCCCCGCTTCGGCCCTGAAGGGGCCTCGTCCTCAAACGCCGGACGGGCTGGATGATGCGGGCCGGCGCTGGGACGTGACCGTCCGTGCCGTGGGGCAGAGCCCTCAGCGGGTGGGTGGGGGTTCGGGGTGGCGGTGCTCGGACGCTGGACGGGCTGGATTGCCTGGGCCGGTGTCGAGAGGTGAGGGCCCCTACGGGTGGGTGAGGGTTCGGGGTGGCGGTGCTCGTCCTCGGACGCCGGACGGGCTGGATGATGCTGGCCGGCGTCGAGAGGTGAGGGTCCCTACGGGTGGGTGGGGGATTGGGATGATGGTGCTCGGCCTCGGACGCCGGACGGGCTGAAATACCTGGGCCGGCGTCTCAAAGTGCAGCCCCTAGTCGGGTGGGTGGGGGAGCGGGGTGGCCCTATGGCCGGCTGTGCCGTACTGGGAAGTGGCCGTCAGTGTTGTGAGGCGGAGACTTCAGGGGGTGCCGTCTGTGTTCTGGCGGAGGTGTTCCGCGGTCTCATTAGCCCAACTGTGCGGTGTTTTCCCGTTCCCACGTCTCCGTGGGCTTCCGTGCGTCACCATCGCTCTCGTGTTGAGTGCCGGAGCCCTTCGTGCGCATCTTCTGGCCGCTCGGCTTGCCGGGGTCGTGGCCACCTCTCGGGAGGAGAGCCTCAGGAGTTATCGGCTTTTTGCTGCTCGCGATCCCCGTGTGCTCATCGGGCTCGATCCTGAAGGGGCCTGGCGGCAGCGGGATTTGATCGGGTTGATGGCGGCGAGGTGTGGGGTTTCGGCCGATCCGGGGTGTGTATCCGGCCTTGATGTGATCGATCCTGGGCGGACTTTGGTCGCTCTGGATGCCTTCGCCGATCGGGTCGGTGCTGCCGCCCAGCGCAGCGAGCCCGTGCTGCTCGGTACCGGGCATCCGCATCGGCTGCTCGGTTTCTACGCCGCCTTGGCGGACGCGTTGTCGGCGGCGGGATGTGCCGTCCTCACCCCCGCGCATGGTCGCTGTGTCGACATAACGACCCGGTTCGGCCTACGCACGTACAACCTTGACTACGTACGAGGAGTCGCGTTGGTGCGGGAACCCGGCGCTCCGAGCACCGGGCGTGAGACCGGCGCACACTCGCACTCACCGCTCCCGGTTCGTACCGCGCTGGCTGCCGCGGCGGAGGCCGGCGGGCCGTTGCCGGAGCTGGTGATCGGGGATCACGGTTGGGTCTGCGGGGCAGGTCAGCTGGGGTTTGAGGCCATTGGTCTTGCCGATACGGATGACCCCGCGCTCTTTGTGGGAGAGGCCGAGGGGGTCGTGTCCGTCGTCGTTCCACTTGATGACGGTGTGCGGTCTGATTACTACCGGCCGCTTACCCGCTACGTACTCAATCGAGCGTGTCTGTCACAGTAGGTCGCCGATGGCTGCACCTCTTCCCCACTCGCATCACCCGCCCCTACATTGGGGAGTGAGCACGCAGCGACGAAGAGTCACCGGAAGGGGAAGCCGGTGGCCGTCGAGTGCGGAAGGTTCAGGTGTGTCATGGCTGCAGCTGGCGAGAGGCCTCTGAACGAGGTTCAGTTCCTTACCGTGGCGGAAGTCGCCTCGGTGATGCGAGTGTCGAAGATGACCGTGTACCGGTTGGTGCACAGCGGTCATCTGCCCGCGATCCGGGTCGGACGTTCGTTCCGTGTCCCGGAGCAAGCGGTTCACGAATATCTCCGCGAGAGCTACGTGGGGGTGGAAACCGCCTGACGGCAGTGGGCGAGGGGGGATCCTCAGGGCACTTCAGGATTCCCCCGAGTCCCCTCGATTACGACCTCAGCGCTTGGGCGGGTAGGCTAGCCCCTCGTAGGTCGTGTGGGCCCATGGCGCCCAAACACCGAGTGATGAGAAGTGAGCGAGGGTAGTCGTGGGCTCTGTTATCAAGAAGCGGCGCAAGCGGATGGCCAAGAAGAAGCACCGCAAGCTGCTCAAGCGCACGCGCGTTCAGCGTCGCAACAAGAAGTAAGCGCTGCGCGCCGCGAAAGTGGCGTGCTTTGTGGCCCCCCACCAGATCCGAGATCAGGTGGGGGGCCACACGTGTATCGCGGTCACGTGGACCGGTTTGGGCGAGGTCGCTGTGCGAAGGGTCGAACGCTGTGCATATGACTGGACAGAGGGGGTGAGCCGTCTGGTCGTACGCATGGAATTCTCGTCACTTCATGCATTGGGCGGTCATCACAGCGCAACATCAACCCGCTAAGTTGGCCGCACACGGGGAACTCGGCAGGGGTACGAGTGCTGGAAGGAAGGCGCTGATCTTGGGCAAGGTCGTGCTCGTGACCGGAGTGGCCCGTCAACTGGGGGGCCGTTTCGTACGACGCATCCAGCGGGACCCACAGGTGGACCGGGTGGTCGCCGTGGACGCGGTTCCGCCCGAGCATCATCTGGGCGGTGCCGACTTCATCCAGGCCGACATCCGGCAGCCCACCATCGCGCGGGTACTGGCCGAGAGCGGCGCCGACACCGTCGTACACATGGACGTGACCGGTACCGCGCTGGGCAGTGGCAGCCGGACCACGGTCAAGGAGACCAACGTCATCGGGACGATGCAGTTGCTGGGCGCCTGCCAGAAGTCCCCCAACGTCAAGCGGCTCGTGGTCAAGTCCAGTACGAACGTGTACGGATCCGCGCCCCGCGACCCGGCCGTCTTCACCGAGACCACCCCGCCCAAGTCCCTGCCCAGCGGCGGCTTCGCCAAGGACGCCGTCGAGGTGGAGGGTTATGTGCGCGGGTTCGCGCGGCGGCGGCCGGACGTTGCCGTGTGTGTGCTTCGGTTCGCCAACATCCTCGGGCCCACCGCGGACACGCCGCTCGCCTCGTACTTCTCGCTGCCGGTCCTGCCGACCGTGTTCGGCTACGACCCGCGGCTGCAGTTCGTGCACGAGTACGACGTGATCGAGGTGCTGCGCATCGCCTCGCACGAGCCGGAGCGGGGCACGCTCAACAGCGGCACCTTCAACATCGCCGGCGACGGCGTCCTGCTCCTCTCGCAGTGCTCACGGCGCCTCGGTCGCCCCACCGTGCCGCTCCTGCTCCCCGCGGTCACCTGGGCGGGCTCCCTGGTGCGTACGCTGGGCATGTCGGACTTCTCGCCCGAGCAGATCAGGCTGCTCACGCACGGCCGGGTGGTGTCGACGGACCAGATGCGAGAGACGCTGGGATACAAGCCGAAGTACACGACTGCGGAGACGTTCGCGGACTTCGCGAAGAGCCGCGGTCCCGGACTCCTGCCGCCGGAGGCCCTTGCGGGGGCCGTCGACCGGATCGCCGCGCTGCCCGTCCTGGGCGGCGGCAACCTCCCGACGCAGAGCGCCAACTGAGGAGCGCATCAACGATGGCGGACGCCAAGGTCATTCCGTTCGACGACGACCGGTCCCGTGGGAGCGCCGTACAGCGGCCGCAGCGGCGCCGGAGCGCGGGGAGCCGGCGCAAGAACGGTGAATCCGCGCTGGTACGCGAGGTCCAGCCCCTCCCCGGACGGTCCTTCGCGCAGGATGATGTTCCTGTGACACGTGAGGAACAGCCGCCCCAGAAGCCCCAGGACGACGGCGGCCTGGAGCGGCGCATCGCGAGCGGCCTGGCCTTCCTGCGCCGCCGCCTCACGGGGGACTACGAGGTCGACGACTTCGGGTACGACGAGGAGCTCACCGACCAGGTCCTGATGTCCCTGCTGCGCCCGGTGTACGAGAACTACTTCCGGGTCGAGGTGAAGGGCGTGGAGAACATCCCGTCCGAGGGCGGCGCGCTGATCGTCGCCAACCACTCCGGGACGCTGCCGCTGGACGGCTTGATGATGCAGGTCGCCGTGCACGACCAGCACCCGGCGGGCAGGCATCTGCGGCTGCTCGCGGCCGACCTGGTCTTCATGCTGCCCGTGGTCAACGAACTCGCCCGCAAGCTCGGCCACACCCTGGCCTGCGCCGAGGACGCCGAGCGGCTGCTGGGCCAGGGCGAGCTGGTCGGTGTGATGCCGGAGGGCTTCAAGGGCATCGGCAAGCCCTTCTCCGAGCGCTACAAGCTGCAGCGCTTCGGCCGCGGCGGCTTCGTCTCCACGGCCCTGCGCCAGGGCACCCCGATCATCCCGTGCTCGATCGTCGGCGCGGAGGAGATCTACCCGATGATCGGCAACGCGAAGACCCTGGCCCGTCTGCTCGGCTTCCCGTACTTCCCGCTCACGCCGACCTTCCCGTGGCTGGGCCCGCTGGGCGCGATCCCTCTCCCGACCAAGTGGACGATCCAGTTCGGCGAGCCGATCCCCACGGACGGCTATCCGCCGGAGGCCGCCGAGGACCCGATGCTGATGTTCAACCTGACCGACCAGGTCAGGGAGCAGATCCAGCACACGCTGTACAAGTTGCTGGTGCAGCGGCGGTCTGTCTTCTTCTGACAGGCGGTCTTGTTTCTTCCGACGTACGAAGCGTTGGTACGACGACGGGGGCCCCTCACACGAGGGGCCCCCGTCGTCGTACGACTCGGACTCGCTGCTCTGCGGGCGCTAGTTCGCGTCCTCGCCCTCGATGCCCAGGCCGGGGAGCAGGCCCGGGAGCAGTGGTGGCAGGGTGACGGCGGGCTCGGTGCTGGGGGCCGATGTGGAGGGTGAGGTGCCGGTGCCGCTGGTGTCCTTCGGGGGGTCGAGCAGGCCGCCGGTGTTTCCGCCGAGCAGGCCCTCGCTCTCGCTGCCGGAGCTCTCGGCCGAATTGCTGGGGCGGCTGGACCGGTTGCCGTCGGAGGAGCCGCTGCCGCCGGCGCTGGGGTGGGCCGATCGGTCGGAGCCGGATGTACCGGTCGACGCCGATCCGGAACCGCCCCGCCGCTTGCCGTCGCCGCCCTGCGCCGGAGTCGGCGGGAGGAGGGACTGCAGTGGGGCGACCTCTTCGTCTATGGCGTCGAACACCGACGACACCTGGTCACTGACGTCCCCGAGCTGGAGGGGAAGCCGCTCGCGGAGGTGGCCCCACACCTCGCGGTGGGAGCGTGAGAAGGCGGAGAGGGCCTGGATGGGCCCCAGGGAGCCCGGATCGCGCTCGTACGCCTCACGGAGCAGGCGATGCCCCTCCGAGGCGTCGTGGCGCATGCCGGACAGGGCGCGACGGATCTCGGCTAGCGACTCATGGTCGAGCTGTCCGCCGCGATCACGCTCCATCAGCCGCCGGGCCTCGCTCAGCCGGGTGGAGGCCTGGTCGAGATACGTTCGCCCGCGCTCGTCGTCCCCGTCGGCCATGACATTGAGCTTGAAGTCCTCGATGCCGCGCTTGAGGGGATAGAGAGAGTCACCGGGCAGGGCGTCCGAACTCGCCGCGGCCACTCCACCGAAGGCTCCCGCGGCGACACCGACGCTGAGCCCGCCCGCAGCCAGGCCTTTCGTCAGCCGTGAACGCGGCCGCAACTTCCCCAGCGGGGACGCCCGGTGGGCGCCCGGTGCCCGATTCGAGCGCTGCCCGGGTACGGCGGGATCCGCCTCGCCCCCCGCCGTGCCCTCCTGCAGCATGGCCTCCATCGCGGCGACGAGCTGGGCCCGCTGAACGACCTTGACCTCGGGGTCGAGCACGGGCTTGGGCAGCTCGTCCAGACTCGCGGTGACGGCCAACAGGCGCCCCTGCTCGGTCTGTTCCGCAGCAACCGATGCTGGTGCCGATCCATCGGACTGCTCGGCCTGCCCGGCCGCCGAGCCCCGGTCGGTCAGCTCCTCCAGGGCCTGGGCGAAGGCGTTCGCCCGCCGGTGCGCCGATACGTTCGCGATCACTGGCGGCACCTCCTCTCGTGATGACGGTCGACTCCCCAGGGGGTCCTGAGGGTTGCACGCCCTGACCAAAACCACACGATCGAGTGATCGAAGTCGGCCAGGGAGTGACCACAGGGAGCCTGCATCCCGCACAACGAGCGGCTTGGCACTTGGGTTACGGACGGAGGATGAACGGACCGCGAAGTCAACAGACTGTCACCGATGGTGAGTTGAGGGTTGCGGAGAGTGCTGTTTCGAAGGGGGGTGGCGGGCTCAGCGCACGTCGTCCGGGAGCAGCCGGGCGAGGGTGCGCACGGCCCGGTACTGGAGGGTCTTGATGGCGCCCTCGTTCTTGCCCATGACGCGGGCGGTCTCGGCGACGGAGAGGCCCTGGAGGAAACGGAGGGTGACGCACTCCTGCTGCTGCGGGTTGAGGCGTCGTACGGCGTCGAGCAGTGCGGCGTTGGAGAGCGACTCGAGGACGGAGTCCTCGGGGGAGCGCTCGACCTCGTTGGCGTCGAGCATCTCCCCGGTGGTCACCTCCAGCCGGAACCGGCTGGACTTGAAGTGGTCGGCGACGAGGTTGCGGGCGATGGTCACGAGCCATGCCCCGAAGTCCCGTCCCTGCCAGGTGAAGGTGCCGATGCGGCGGAGTGCCCGAAGGAAGGTCTCGCTCGTTAGGTCCTCGGCGGTGGCCTTCCCTCCGACTCGGTAGTAGATGTAGCGATAGACGGTGTCGCTGTATTGGTCGTAGAGCCGTCCGAACGCGTCGGCCTCGCCGGCCTGTGCGCGTTCCACGAGATCCATCATTCGAGCGCTGTCGCTGTCGGCGGCAGGCCGACGAGCGGTTGCCGCACCGGCCGAGCGTCCCCGTCTGCCGACGGCGGCGCTGCCGTCGGCGAGCGCGTAGCACGGGCCTACGGGTGCGCTGGTTACGGCGAGGGCGGGGACGGCGTACGCGGTGGGGACGAAGCCGCGCAACAGGTCTTTGACCGTTGCGCGCAGCGTAGCCAGGCCCGAGGCGTCAACCCCGACGTGTGGGTACACGGGACTCCCAGAGGCAGAGCTTCCATCACGTGCAGTGCGGGACCGTTCACCCGTCGTAGCGACGGAGGGGTACCGGTTTGCGTCTGAGGAGAATAACGCTTCGTGCAGGCACTGCTACGCCCAGTTGCTCAAATCACCGATTGCGTCTCTTCTGTAACCGATTGACGCCCGATCAAGTGCCGGAGAGTGACCGGTTGTTGATCGAAGTCGTCCGTGTTCCGGCTTACTCCGGGGCGTGTTGTGGCCGTGTGCAGCCAAGGGGACTGGACAGGGGGTTGTGGGGGTATGGGGTGCGGATTGGCTGTTCGGCCGGGCGTGGCCCAAGAACGGTCCTCGCCCCCGCCGCCCCTACCCTTCCCGTCCTCCAGGGGCTGCCGCCCCTTCGACCCCGCCGTCCTGGGGGGGGCTGCGGCCCCCAGACCCCCGCTTCGGCCCTGAAGGGGCCTCGTCCTCAAACGCCGGACGGGCTGGATTGACTGGGCCGGCGCCGGGACGTGACCGTCCGTGCCGTGGGGCAGAGCCCTCAGCGGGTGGGTGGGGGTTTGGGATGGCGGTGCTCGTCCTTGGACGGCGGACGGGCTGGATTGACTGGGCCGGCGCTGGGACGTGACCGTCCGTGCCGTGGGGTAGAGCCCTCAGCGGGTGGGTGGGGGTTTGGGATGGCGGTGCTCGTCCTCGGGCGGCGGACGGTCCGAGCTGGGCTGGAAGCCGCAGGTGGGGGTTCGGGATGGTGGTGCTCGTGACTGTCAGTGCCGGGAGGGCCGGTTCGCGTTGCCGGGTTCGGCGCCGGAAGGGGAACCCTCAGTGTCGTCAGGCGAGCCCGCTGCACGCCGACGGGGTGGCCCGTAGCCCCCATGGTCCCGCGGTCGCGTACGGCGGGAAGAGGACGTGTCGGGGAGTGTCCGCCCGCAGTGGCCGGCGTCAACACGCAGCACGTCTTGGCTTAAGGGGGCCGCCGGTCCGAGGACGGACACCCCCGGCGCGGCCCCGACCCACCCACCCACCGACCGTTGGCGCTACGCGCACCCCCACTGGACGGCAACGGGCTGCCGCAGGCATCCACCGGCAACTCTCACCCGCGCAGGCCCGCCGACCTAACCGGGAGAGGCTCCCGCAAGCAACACCGGTCCAGTCGCCGGAGGGCTCGGCCGCTCGCTACCGTCGGCGCTTGTGCAGTGCGATCGCCGCAGCCGTTCCGCCGGCCACCGCTCCCACCCCCGCGGCCGCCGGGATGCCGACCTTCGCTGCCTTTCGGCCTGTGCGGTAGTCGCGTAGGCGCCAGTCCAGCTTGCGGGCGTGTTTGCGGAGCTTGGTGTCGGGGTTGATGGCGTAGGGGTGGCCGACCAGGGAGAGCATCGGGATGTCGTTGTGCGAGTCGCTGTACGCCGCGCAGCGGGAGAGGTCCAGGCCCTCTGCCGAGGCAAGGGCGCGCACCGCCTCCGCCTTCGCCGGGCCGTGGAGGGGTTCGCCGACCAGCTTGCCCGTGTAGACGCCGTCCACTGATTCCGCCACCGTGCCCAGGGCGCCGGTGAGGCCGAGGCGGCGGGCGATCACCTGGGCGATCTCCACGGGGGCCGCCGTCACCAGCCAGACCTTCTGGCCCGCGTCCAGGTGTGCCTGGGCGAGGGCGCGCGTGCCGGGCCAGATGCGCTCGGCCATGTACTCGTCGTAGATCTCCTCGCCGATCGACTGGAGCTCGGCGACGCGGTGGCCCTTCACGATGGAGAGGGCCGAGTCGCGGGCCTCCTGCATGTGCTCGGGGTCCTCGACGCCCGCCAGCCTGAACCACGCCTGCTGCCAGGCGAACTTGGCGAGGTCGCGTGTCTCGAAGAACTTCCGCTTGTACAGGCCCCGCCCGAAGTGGAAGAGGGCGGCACCTTGCATCACGGTGTTGTCCAGGTCGAAGAACGCGGCGGCCTTGTCGTCGCCGAGTACCGGGAACTCCGGTTCGGCGTCGGAGACCTCCGTCGTCTCCTGCGACGACTTGCGCGCTGCCTCCGCCGAAGCCTCGCCAGCCAACACGCTCCGCGCCGTGGCGGAGCGCCTACGGGGAGTGAGCCATCCAAGAGCGGCCATGACCGTGAGCATAGCCAGTTTGTTCGGTGCTTCCGGAGTCGAGAGGTTTGAAGGTTGTGAACTCTCCGCGACCGCGCAGTTAAACAGCGTGGTGGTGCATCCGTTCGGCCCGCGGGTGTCGGCGCGCGAGAATGGCTGACATGAGTCCTCTGTTTCGTCGTGCCACGGCCAAGTCCCCCCAGGACCGGCTCGTCACCCTCATCGGAAAGCCGGACTGTCATCTGTGTGATGACGCACAGATCGTCGTCGAGAAGGTCTGTGCCGAGCTGGGGGTTCCGTGGGAGCTGAAGGACATCAACCAGGACCCCCAACTCCACGAGCAGTACTGGGAACAGATCCCCGTCGTCCTCGTCGACGGCGCCCAGCACACCTTCTGGCGCGTGAACGAGAATCGCCTCCGCAAAGCACTGACTGAGTAGTCCAACTGGTCCGGGAAGTCGCTTAGGATCGACGGCGACTTGGTCTCGGGGGCGGGGATCGTTGAGGAGAGTGTGCGGTTTTGCCCCCAAGAGCAGAGGAACGGTGGTGCGAATGCGCCGGTTCCATACCTGTGCGCCGGGCGTGCGTGAGCCCGGTCACGTTGGGCGGGCAAATCGGACACCATCTTTGTGCACGCGTTCACAAAGACATAGCCTGCTGTCGACGGGGCGGTCTGGGTACGTGTGACCGCCTGCAGCCCCGCTCTACCCGCAGGAGCACCGTGGCAACTGGCCGAACTCACCGACCGGCGACCCGCAGCCGAGGGATTCCCGAGGCCACCGTCGCCCGGCTTCCGCTGTACCTCCGAGCCCTGACGGCGCTGTCGGAGCGCTCGGTACCCACGGTCTCGTCCGAGGAGCTCGCGGCCGCGGCGGGGGTCAATTCCGCGAAGCTGCGCAAGGACTTCTCGTACCTCGGGTCGTACGGCACGAGGGGTGTCGGCTACGACGTCGAGTATCTCGTCTACCAGATCTCCCGTGAGCTGGGGCTCACCCAGGACTGGCCGGTTGTGATCGTCGGTATCGGTAACCTCGGCGCCGCGCTCGCCAACTACGGCGGGTTCGCCTCCCGTGGGTTCCGCGTTGCCGCGCTCATCGACGCCGATCCGGCGATGGCGGGCAAGCCCGTCGCCGGGATTCCCGTGCAGCACTCCGACGACCTGGAGAAGATCATCCAGGACAACGGCGTGTCGATCGGCGTCATCGCCACCCCCGCCGGTGCCGCCCAGGCGGTCTGTGACCGGCTCGTGGCCGCCGGGGTCACCTCCATCCTGAACTTCGCGCCGACCGTCCTGACCGTTCCGGACGGCGTCGACGTGCGCAAGGTCGACCTCTCCATCGAGCTGCAGATCCTCGCCTTCCACGAGCAGCGCAAGGCCGGCGAGGACGCCGCCCACTCCGACGGCACCGGACCGGCCGCCGTCACCCGCGAGGAGTCCGACGCATCCGCCGACCAGGGGCCCGACGGGGACGTACCCGCCGTGATGCCGGCATGAGTCTCCTCGTCGTAGGGCTGAGCCACCGCAGCGCCCCGGTCAGCGTTCTGGAGCGGGCGGCGCTGAGCGCGGACGCCCAGATCAAGCTGCTGCAGGACACCGTCGCCGCGGAACCGGCCACCGAGGCCGCGGTGCTCGCCACCTGCAACCGCATCGAGCTGTACGCCGACGTCGACAAGTTCCACGCCGGTGTCGCCGA
Organism: Streptomyces cyaneus; assembly: GCF_004028635.1. Taxonomy (GTDB): domain Bacteria; phylum Actinomycetota; class Actinomycetes; order Streptomycetales; family Streptomycetaceae; genus Streptomyces; species Streptomyces cyaneus. The sequence goes on from NZ_RQJW01000006.1 coordinate 14,693, forward strand.
GCTGTCCACGCTGCTCGCCCAGCACAGCGGGGTGGGCCTCGACGAGCTCACGCCCTACCTGTACGTCCACTACGAGGACCGGGCCGTACATCATCTGTTCTCGGTGGCCTGTGGGCTCGACTCCATGGTCGTCGGGGAAGGGCAGATCCTCGGGCAGATCAAGGACTCCCTCGCCAAGGCGCAGGAGCTGCACAGCGCCGGGCGGCTGCTGAACGACCTGTTCCAGCAGGCCCTGCGGGTCGGCAAGCGCGCCCACTCCGAGACCGGGATCGACCGTGCCGGGCAGTCCCTGGTCACCTTCGGCCTGGAGCAGCTGGCCGCGGGGACGGACGTCATGGCGTGGGCCCGCGGCAAGAAGGCCCTGGTCATCGGCGCCGGGTCGATGTCCTCGCTGGCCGCCGCCACGCTCGCGCGTGCCGGGGTCGCCGAGATCGTCGTCGCCAACCGCACCTTCGACCGCGCCGAGCGCCTCGCTGCCCTGCTCGCAGAGCAATACGGACAGGGCTCGAGCGAGGCCGACGACACGGACGTGCTGGCCCGCGCGGTACCGATGGAGTCGGTGCCGGTCGAGCTGACACGTGCCGACATCGCCGTCTCCTGCACCGGCGCGACCGGCGTCGTCCTCACGGCCGAGGAGATCGCGGCCGCGGTAGAGGGCCGTACCGGGCGGCCGGTCGCCTTCGAGGACGCCGAGGGCAGCGGTCGTACGACGGCCAAGGCGCCCGCCGCCAGGGCCAACGCCGACGGTGGCGACGTACGGCAGACTCCGCTGCCGCCCACCAGCGTCGGCACCGACGAGGACTGTCCGCTGGACCTCACCGCCGTGCAGGGAGGTTTTTCCGTGTTCGGGGAGGCCGCCGTCGCCGGCATGGACGCGGCCACGCTGGAGCAGCACGCGGCCTGGGCCGCGGGCAGCGCCGTCGACCGACGTGAGGCCGCCCGGCGCAGCCCCGAGGCCGACGCCGAGCTGATCACCGCGCTCGCCGCGACCGTGGCCACCGTCGGCCGGATCCCCGAGCGCCGCAAGCCCGAGCCCGTCGCCGAGGCACCCCGCCCCGCGCCGGTGCTCGCCCTCCTCGACCTCGCCATGCCGCGCGACATCGACGCCGCCGTGCACCGGCTGGCCGGGGTGCGGCTGGTCGACATCGAGTCGCTGGCGGAAGCTTCCGCCGACGCTCCGATGGCGGCCGACGTCGACCAGGTCCGCCGTATCGTTTCCGACGAGGTCGCCGCCTTCGGGGCGGCGCAGCGGGCCGCTCACATCACGCCCACCGTCGTCGCGCTGCGCACCATGGCCGCCGATGTCGTGGCGAACGAGATCGCCCGCCTGGAGGGCCGTCTGCCGGGCCTCGACGACAAGCACCGCAGTGAGATCACGCAGACCGTGCGGCGCGTGGTGGACAAGCTGCTGCACGCGCCGACCGTGCGGGTCAAGCAGCTCGCGGCCGAGCCCGGCGGCGCCGGGTACGCGGACGCGCTGCGGACCCTGTTCGACCTCGACCAGGAGACGGTGGCCTCCGTCTCGCGCGCCGAGGACAGCACCGAGAAGAACCGAGGCCCACGATGACTCAGCAGCCACTACGGCTCGGCACCAGGCGCAGCAAGCTCGCCATGGCCCAGTCCGGGCAGGTCGCGGACGCCGTGAGCCGGGTGACCGGGCGGCCCGTCGAGCTGATCGAGATCACCACGTACGGCGATGTCTCCCGCGAGGCGCTCGCGCAGATCGGCGGCACCGGCGTGTTCGTCACCGCCCTGCGCGACGCGCTCCTCAACGGCGAGGTCGACTTCGCGGTGCACTCCCTGAAGGACCTGCCGACCTCGCAGCCCGAGGAACTGGTCCTCGCGGCCGTTCCCGAGCGGGAGGACCCGCGCGACGTGATCGTCGCCCGGGACGCCCTGAAGTTCACCGACCTGCCGCGCGGGGCGCGCATCGGTACGGGTGCGCCGCGCCGGATGGCGCAGCTGAACGCGTACGCGCGCAGCCACGGGCTGGACATCGAGACGGTCCCGATCCGCGGCAACGTGGATACCCGCATCGGGTACGTGCGCGACGGCGAGCTGGATGCGGTGGTGCTGGCTGCGGCCGGGTTGCAGCGCATCGGCCGCATTGACGAGGTGACTGATTTCCTGTCAGTCGACACGGTTTTGCCCGCCCCCGGCCAGGGGGCCCTGGCGATCGAGTGCACCGCGGACAACGCGGACCTGATCGCCGCGCTCGGCGAACTCGACGACCCGTTCACCCGGGTCGCCGTGACCGCCGAGCGATCACTGCTCGCCGCCCTGGAGGCCGGCTGCTCCGCCCCTGTGGGCGCGCTGGCCGACCTGTTGGCCGACGGGCAGATTGTCAAGGAAATGCGCCTGCGCGGCGTCGTCGGCACGACCGACGGCACGCGGATGGTGCAGCTGTCCACCACCGGTCCCGTGCCCGAGAAGCACGACCAAGCGCTGGCGCTCGGTCGCGAACTCGCTACCGAGATGCTTGCCCAGGGCGCGGCCGGTCTGATGGGGGAGCGAGCACAGTGAGCCCCACCACTCTTCCCGCCGCCGGTCCTGAACACGGGCACGTCACCTTCCTCGGTGCCGGACCCGGGGATCCGGGACTGCTGACTCTGCGCGCCGTCGAGGCGCTGGCGAACGCGGACGTACTCGTCGCCGAGCACGAGGTGCTCGACGTCGTACGCCAGCACGCCAGATCCGGTGTCGCCGAGGTGTACACCGATACGGGTCCTGAGCCGGACGCCGTTTCGGGCACAGGCACGCCTCAGCTAGCGGTTGTTGACGGCGCGTCAACGACCGCTGCGCTACCCGCGGTGCGGGATGCCGCACATCTTGTCATGGAGGCCGCGCGCAGCGGCAGGCGGGTCGTCCGTGCGGTGTCCGGGGATCCCGGGCTCGACGCGTACGCCGCCGAGGAGATGCTCGCGTGCGCCGCGGCGGGTGTGCCGTTCGAGGTCGTGCCGGGTGTGGCCGCCGCCGTGGGTGTGCCGGCGTATGCCGGTGTGCCTCTGCGGGACGCGCAGGGCGCGGACGTGCGGTTCGTGGATGCGCGCACGGCTTCGGACCGGTGCTGGACCGAGGTCGGGGCGTCGGACGGGACGGTTGTCGTCTCGACGACGCTGGATGCTGTCGGTGCGGCTGCGGGTGAGCTGGTGTCCGCGGGTCGTAAGCCTGATACGCCGATGACGGTCACTGTCGCCGGTACGACCACGCGCCAGCGGACCTGGACCGCGACGCTCGGGACCATCGCGCAGACGCTGAAGCAGGCCAAGGTGCTGCCCTCGCCCGAAGGCGGGCGGCCGGTGATAGCCGTGGTCGGTGAGCGTTCCGCTGCTGCTCAGCGTGAGCAGTTGTCGTGGTTCGAGTCCAAGCCGCTCTTCGGGTGGCGGGTGCTCGTTCCTCGTACGAAGGAGCAGGCGGCTTCGCTCTCCGACCAGTTGCGGTCGTACGGGGCCGTGCCGCACGAGGTGCCGACGATCGCCGTCGAGCCGCCGCGGACGCCTCAGCAGATGGAGCGGGCGGTCAAGGGGCTCGTCACCGGGCGGTACGAGTGGATTGCGTTTACGTCTGTCAACGCGGTCAAGGCTGTGCGGGAGAAGTTCGAGGAGTACGGGCTCGATGCTCGGGCGTTTGCCGGGATCAAGGTCGCCGCGGTGGGGGAGCAGACCGCCAAGGCGCTGATTGCCTTCGGTGTGAAGCCGGATCTTGTGCCCAGTGGGGAGCAGTCGGCTGCGGGGTTGCTCGAGGACTGGCCGCCGTATGACCCCGTTTTCGATCCGATCGACCGGGTGTTCCTGCCTCGGGCGGACATTGCCACCGAGACCTTGGTGGCCGGGCTCATCGAGCTGGGCTGGGAGGTCGACGACGTCACGGCTTATCGGACCGTGCGGGCTTCGCCGCCGCCGGCCGAGACGCGGGAGGCGATCAAGGGGGGTGGCTTTGATGCCGTTCTCTTCACGTCGTCGTCCACGGTGCGGAATCTGGTGGGGATTGCCGGCAAGCCGCACAACGTGACTGTGATCGCCTGTATTGGGCCTGCTACCGCGAAGACTGCTGAGGAGCATGGGCTTCGGGTGGATGTGATGGCTCCGGAGCCGTCTGTGCACAAGTTGGCTGAGGCGTTGGCGGACTTCGGGCTGCGGCGGCGGGCTGCTGCGGTGGAGGCCGGGGATCCTGTTACTCGGCCGAGTGAGCGGCGGCCGGGGGCTCGGCGGCGGCGGTCCACTACGTAGGTGTGGGGGGCGGTGGGGATTCTCGCCCCCGCCGCCCCTACCCTTCCCGTCCTTGAAGGGGCTCCGCCCCTTCGACCCCGCCAGGGGGCTCCGCCCCCTGGACCCCCATCGGCCTGAACGGCCTCGTCCTCAAACGCCGGACGGGCTGACATTGCCTGGGCCGGCGCCGGGAAGTGACCGCTGCCGCGAGGCGGAGCCCCCTGCGGGTGGGTGGGGGATCGGGATGGCCCTGCTCGTCCTCAAACGACGGACGGGCTGACATTGCCTGGACCGGCGCCGGGAAGTGACCGCCGCCGCGAGGCGGAGCCCCCTGCGGGTGGGTGGGGGATCGGGATGGCCCTGCTCGTTCTCAAACGCCGGATGGGCTGGATGATGCCGACCGGCGCCGGGTAGTGACCGCCACCGCAGTGAACTCGTCCTCAAACGACGGATGAGCTCCCGTTTACGTGGTGACCGTGTGGCCGAAGCGGAGCAGGTTGGATGGGTCGTACGTCGACTTGTCCTGGCGTAGGCGGTCGTAGACCTCTGGGGTCCAGGCTCGGGCTCGGTCGGAGGCGTTGCCCGGGGTGCCGTGGATGTTGATCATTGTGCGGCCTGTGCCGTAGGGGGCCATCGCCCTGTGCAGGGATGTGGTGGCCTGTTCTATGGCCTCCGCCGCGGGTGGGGCGGCCAGGACGCCTATCGCTTCCAGGAGGTAGTTCGCGTCCCGGGCGCAGATGGCGTCGTCCTGGCGGGCGGGGCGGGCCAGGGCGCCGCCCATATGGCGGATCTCCACCAGGAGCAGGGGGCAGTCGGGGACCTCGGGCCCGACCTGGTCCAGGAACGTACGGATGGCGTCAGGGGTGAGGTCGCGCATCAGGGTGCACGACTCTCGGGCGGGCAGCGGGTCCTGCGGCTCCAGGTGGATGCGGTCCAGGGCCGCGTACGGCATTTCCTCCACCGTGTCGACCGCCACCGGTGCCGCCGCGCGGATCGGGGCCAGCAGGCGTTCTCCCTCGGCCGGGTCTCCGGGCCAGGCGATCGCGACGCGGGCCCAGAAGCCGCCGCGGAGGGGTTCGGGGATCTCCGGGATGGGGGGCAGCCGTAGGAGGGTGAAGGCGCTGCACATTTCGTCCGGGAGTGTCCTGGTCCAGTCGGTCCATGCGCGCAGGACGGCCTCGGTGTGCTCGCCGGGGAAGTAGACGCCGCCGCCGAGGATCGTGGGGAGGGGCAGGAGCTCGAAGGTCATGGAGGTCACCACGCCCACGTTGCCCTTGCCGCCGCGCAGTGCCCAGAACAGCTCCGGCTCCTGGTCGGGGTCGCTCTCGCGGAGCGTGCCGTCGGGCGTGACGACGTGGAAGGAACGGACCAGGTCGGCCGCGTAGCCGTACGCCCGGCCCAGGACGGGCAGCCCGCCGCCCAGCGTGTACCCGACCGCGCCCGCGTCCGTGGACGTGCCGGAGAGCGCGGCGAGGCCGTGTGGTGCGGCCGCTTCCAGGACGTGCCGCCACTTCGCGCCCGCCGCGACGGTTGCCACGCGCTGGTCCGGGTCGATGCGTACGTCCGTCATGCGGGTCGTGTTGATCAGCAGGCCGTGGTCTATCGGGAAGTTCGCGCCGTGGCCCGTAGCCTGGACCGCGACCGGGGTGCCGGTGGCCGACGCCCAGCGCAGGGCCGCCACGATGTCGTCGGTGCCTGTCGCGCCCACGACCACGTCGGGCGTGTGCAACGCGGCCAGGTTGAAGCCGGTGACCTCGTCGGCGTAGCCGTCTTCGCCGGGGCGCAGGACCGGGCCGCGGAGGTCGGAGAGGGCGAAGAGGTCGGGGGTCTGGTGGAGATGGTGGGTGGCGGGCATCGCGTCCTCCGTGGTGCGCGTACAGCGTTCGAGGGAGGGGCAAGTGGGAGCCCAGCTTGGCTCTGGTGGGGTCCTTGAGGCCTTTTCTTCAGGATGGACCCGGTGGGCGGGGGCGCGCATGCGGGTCGCCGACAGGGTGCTCCCGTGCCGACGGCTCGTCGGCAAAGGTGCTGTCGGGGCGGGCGTAGCGTAGGTGGCATGACGACGTACGGATCCTTCCCCGGCACGCGGCCGCGGCGTCTGCGGACCAGCCCCGTCATGCGGCGCATGGTCGCCGAGACCAGGCTGCACCCCGCCGACTTCATCCTCCCGGCCTTCGTGCGCGAGGGCGTCAGTGAGCCGGTGCCCATCGCCGCCATGCCGGGCGTGGTCCAGCACACGCGGGACAGCCTGAAGAAGGCGGCTGCGGAGGCAGTGGCGGCCGGCATCTCCGGGATCATGCTCTTCGGGGTGCCCGAGGAGGAGAAGAAGGACGCCCTCGGGACGCCCGGTACCGATCCGGACGGGATTCTTCAGGTCGCCATCCGGGACGTGCGGGCCGAGGTGGGGGACGAGCTTCTCGTCATGTCCGACCTGTGCCTCGACGAGACCACCGATCACGGGCATTGCGGAGTGCTCGATGACGAAGGGCGTGTCGACAACGACGCGACCCTCGAACGGTACGCCGAGATGGCGCAGGTGCAGGCCGACGCCGGTGCTCATGTCGTGGGGCCCAGCGGGATGATGGACGGGCAGATCGGGATCGTTCGGGACGCCCTCGATCAGATCGGGCGTGAGGATGTCGCCATCCTCGCCTACACCGCCAAGTACGCCTCCGCCTTCTACGGGCCCTTCCGGGAGGCCGTCGCCTCCTCGCTGCAGGGTGACCGCAAGACCTATCAGCAGGATCCGGCGAATGCGCGGGAGTCCCTGCGCGAGCTCGCCCTCGACCTGGAGGAGGGCGCCGACATGGTGATGGTCAAGCCGGCCGGGCCCTACCTCGACATCCTGGCGCGGGTCGCCGACGCGGTGGACGTGCCGGTCGCCGCCTATCAGATCTCCGGCGAGTACTCGATGATCGAGGCCGCCGCCGAGAAGGGCTGGATCGACCGGGACCGGGCGATCTTCGAGACGCTGACCGGCATCAAGCGGGCGGGTGCGCGCAACATCCTCACCTACTGGGCGACGGAGGCTGCGCAGAAGCTGGGACGGCAGTAACAGCGCGCGTATTACGGCGGACTGTCACCGTCCGTCGGACGGGGGCGGTGTCGTGGGCGCTGTGGCCGTGGGGCTCGTCGGCTTCGACGGGCCCTCGTCGCGCAGGCCGTGGCCGTCCTCGCACGCGGTGAGCGTGAGGGCGGCGATCGCCACCAGCGTGGCGGCGAGCAGCCGGACGCGGGGGTGACGGGCGGGGGGTGCGGACGCCGACATGGGTGGCCCTCTCCTTGGGTGTGGGGCGGGGATTGGGGTCGGGGCCCAGCCTGCGTGATCATCCGTGCCGGTCGCCACCTTCGGCGGGGAATTCGGGACGCCCGAGTGGTGGGACGGCCGCTGACCTGTAGTGATGCCAGGTCCCGGCGGTCCGGCGTGGGACGCCCCGCAGTGGTGGACGCGGGGTGCCGCTCCCTGTGTGCGGGGCGGTGAGGTCTGCGGGTGTGGGGGGTCAGGCCGGGTGTGCGAGGCGGTGTGGTCCGTATCCCGGAAAGTCGCTTGTAGGTGGCACGTAGTTCTCTAGGCTGCCCGGCACGAGCCGTCGCCCCCCACGCCGTCGCAGCCCAAGGAGCCGTGTCGTGAACGTCATTGAGCCCGCGCCCCGCCGCCCTGCCACCGCCGTCGCCACCGACACCGCCACTGCCACCGCCGCCGTGCCGCCGTTCGCGGCGCGGACCGGGGCGGTGGGCGGATCGCCGGTGCGGGACATCCTCGCTGTCACCGCTCGTCCCGAGGTGATCAACTTCGCGGGCGGCCTGCCGGCGCCGGAGCTGTTCGACCGGGAGGGCATCGCGGCCGCCTTCCAGGATGTGTTCGCCGAGACGCCGGCGCACGCCCTGCAGTACTCCACCACGGAGGGCGAGCCGAGCCTGCGGGGCGGGCTCGCCGCACGTATGTCCGCGCGCGGGCTGGTGACGGACGCCGGCGACCTGCTCATCACCAGCGGCTCCCAGCAGGGCCTGTCGCTGCTGGCCACCGCACTGCTGGAACCGGGGGACACGGTCCTGGTCGAAGACCCCTGCTATCTGGCGGCACTTCAGGTCTTCGGCCTCGCGGGAGCCCGGGTGGTGGCCGTGCCGGGCGATGCGGACGGGGTGGATCCGCTCGCACTGGAGGAACTGGTGGCGCGGGAGCGGCCGAAGCTCTTCTACACCGTGCCCACGTTCCAGAACCCCACCGGCAGAACCCTGCCCGCCGAGCGCAGGGCAGCCGTCGCGGAGGTCGCCGCGCGGTGCGGGCTGTGGATCGTCGAGGACGACCCGTACGGCGAACTCCGCTACGAGGGCGAGCGCGTGCCCTGGATCGCCTCGTACCCGGGCGCGGAGGACCGTACGGCGCTGCTCGGCTCCTTCTCCAAGGTGATGGCGCCGGGGATACGCCTGGGCTGGCTGCGCGCGCCCGTCGACCTGCGGCGCGGTTGCGTGGTCGCCAAACAGGCCGCCGACCTGCACACCCCGACCCTCAACCAGCTCGCCGCCGCCCGCTACCTCACCGGCCTCGACGCACACGTGGCCCGGGTCAGGGACGCCTACCGCGAACGCCGCGACGCCATGCTGGCCGGCCTGCCCGGGGCCCTCCCGGAAGGCTCCACCTGGAACCGGCCCGAGGGCGGCATGTTCCTCTGGGCTCGCCTGCCGGAGTCGTACGACACGACGGCCCTGTTGCCGAAGGTGGTGCAGCAGGATGTCGCCTACGTCCCTGGCGCGCCCTTCTACGCCGGTGAGCCCGACCGGTCGACGCTGCGGCTGTGCTTCGTGACGCAGACGCCGGAGGAGATCGGGGAGGGGCTGAAGCGACTGGGGGAGGGGCTGCGGGGGTAGCGAGGGCCGCGGGGCTGTGGGGCTGCGGTCCTAGGGCCAAGGGCCCAGGACGGGTCGGGCTCCGGGCGGCAGACGGGGCGGGGCGCGTGTTCCTAAGGTGAAGCCATGTCCGACACCATGGGGTTCGATCTCGACGTGTATCTCCGGCGGATCGGTTGGGAGGGGGAGCGGCGGGCCGACGCGGCGACGCTGCGGGGAGTGCATCTGGCGCACATGCGGGCCATTCCGTTCGAGAACCTGGACGCCCTCAGGCGTACGGCGCCGTCCCTCGACCCGGCCGATCTGATGGCCAAGCTGGTGCACAGTCGGCGCGGCGGCTACTGCTACGAGCACAACACGCTGTTCGCGTGCGCGTTGAAGGCGCTTGGCTTCACGGTGACGCGACTGGCCGCGCGCGTCGTCGTGGGCGCCGACCGCATCGAGAGCCGCCCACGCACCCACATGGCGCTGCTCGTCGAGGCCCCCGGCGATCCGCAGCCGTATCTCGCGGACGTCGGCTTCGGCGCGATCGGCGCACTGCTGGAGCCGGTGCCGCTGACGGCCGGTGTCGAGTTCCGGGACGCGGAGCGCCGGCACCGGCTCGTCCACGCGCCGCACGACGGGCCGCTTCAGCTGTGGCTGCTCCAGGCCCACGACCGGGCGAAGGACGACTGGACGGACCAGTACGCGTTCACGCTGGAGCCGTTCGAGGAGCCCGACTTCGAGGTCATCAACTGGCACATCGGGACCAACCCGCGCTCGCCCTTCACCCAGCGCGTCTACGTCCAGAGCGTCACCGCCGAACGCCACCTCCTCCTCAACGGCCCGCTTCTCACCGAGACGCGGGTGGACGGGGCGGTCGTCGAGCGGGAGGTGACGGAGGAGGCTCAGGCGCGGCGGCTGTTGGAGGAGGAGTTCGGGATCGAAGTACCTGAGGGGATGCGGCTATTGACCTGAGAGCTCTGCGGCCCGTCAGCCCTGCCAGTCTCGTCAAAGGCCCGTCAGCCCGTCAGTCCCACCAGAAGTGCCAGGCCGGCTGGTTGAGGAGCTGGTGTTCGGCGTACGCGGTGAGTGTCGTGTCGCTGCCCTGCCAGATGTTGTCCGGGCAGAACGCGAAGTGCTCGGCGGCCAGCGCCTCCGCCTCGGCGAGGGTGGTGGGCGGTGCGGCGACGGACACCAGCAGGGTGTCGAAGCCGAGGGCGACGGTTCGTATGCCGAACCGGTCCTCCCAGGAGCGGAGCACCGCGGACAGGCGGCCGGTGTCGTTCTCGTGGTTCGCCGGACCCAGCCAGCCGATGGCCGTGGGGATGTCGGCGCTGCGGCGGGCCGGGACGAGGGCGAGACGGGGGTCCTTGAGGGGGGCACGGCCGTCGAGGAGGGAGTCCACGACGTCGGAGGCGACGGATTCGGGGTCGGTGGCGGTGTCTTCGAGGCCCGTGGCGGCGTCGGTGCGCTCGGTGTCGAGCAGGCCGGGCCAGTCCGCGTCCTCCTCCGCGCACTCGTCCCAGAACTCCTCCAGCACCTCCTCGGCGTCATGGTCCCCGGGGTACGACATCTCGGCGGGCATCAACTCCCACAGCTCCGGCCCGCCGTGGCCGGCGCCGACGTCGAGGACGACCGGGAGCAGGCCCACGGCGGGTGCCGTCCGCCGGAGCGTGGCCCAGTCGCCGGGAGCCGCCGGGCCGTCCGCCAGCCACAGCAGCGGCTCGTGCCACGCCCCGTCGTCGGTCGCGTCGACCAGGGCGCCGGGCGGGAGTTGCAGACCGAGGGACGCGAGCCTCGGCAGAGGGTTCGGAAGTGTCGCCATGTCGGTGAACTGTAGGCGGCGGCACTGACAATGAGCAGCGCCCTCACTCGCCCACACGGGCCTCGACGCAGTCGCCCTCGCCGCCCGCCGCCGGTCGGAAGCAGGCCCGGACGACGGTTCCGGGACGAGTCGCGGTCATGGGGGTGTAGACGTAGGACTCCGCGTCGCCGGTGTTCCGGACCTCCGCGCTGCGGGGGCCAGCCGCACGGCCGTCCCGACCGCCTGCCGTCATCTCGATCCGGTCGCCGATGCGCGTCCCCCACATCCGGGCCCAACTCGCCTCGCACTCCTCGCTGTAGCGCAGTTCGATCCAGGCGCCGTCGGCGGTGCGGCGCGCGGCGAGGGTGGTCGGCCCGGCGGCGCAGATCATCTGCATCGGGCTCTTGCCCTCGCAGACCGCTCCCCGGCAGCGCGGCCCGGTCGCGGCCGGGGCCGGGGTCAGCGACGACCGCGGTTCGCCGTCCCGGTGCGGCAGCAGCAGGGCCACCGCCGCCACACCCCCGACGGCCACGGCACACACCGACGCGAGCACCGCCACGGCCGCCGCACCGCGGTGTACGGCGGTGTCGCCGGCGACGCTGTTGCCGGTGGGCGTGGCGCTACCGGTGTGCATGGCTTCCCGAGGAGCCGGAGCCGGGGCCGGGGCTGGAGCAAGTATCGGCGTCGGGGTCGGGGTCGGCGGGGGCGTCGGAGGCGGCGTCGCGGTCGGACATGGAGGTGAGGACGAGACCGTGGCCAGGGCCGCGGTCGGCGATGCGGATCGCGTCCGTGGCGCCGCCGGCCCGCTCCGTCCGCTGCCCTCCGACTCCGCGATCTCCCACAGGGCCAGACAGCGCCCCTCCGGCTGGCCGGCGAGGCGGCACAGCTCCTGTACCGCGTCGCGCGGTGGCAGCGTCCTGCCGTTGAGGTAGCGGTCCCAGGACGACTTGCTGAACGCGGTCTTCGCCGCGAGGCCGGCCAGGCTCAGGCCGGTGCGTGCCTTCAGTTCCCGTAGGGCGGCGGACAGTCGGGTCCGTTCCGGCGACGGCGCCGTCATCCCCGTAGGGCCTTCCAGGTGTGCGGCCCGACGATGCCGTCCACGACCAGCCCCGCCCGCTTCTGCACCTGCTTGACCGCGCGTTCCGTCATCGGACCGAAGATCCCGTCGATGCCGCCCGGTGAGATGCCCGCCCGGCGCAACAGACACTGCGCCTCGGCCACCTCAGGCCCGGCGTGGCCGTCGGCGACGACGGCGTCCTGAGTGCGGCTGTTGCCCGCGTACCAGCGGCCGTCGATCCGCTCGATGCGGCAGGTGTACGTCGGGCCTTCCGGGGGCGCCGACCGCGAGGCCGACGCGGATGCCGGCGCAGATGCCGACGCGGAGGCCGACGTGGCGGTCGCGGCGAGGGGAGCCGTCGGTCGCTCCTCGTCGTGGCCTGTCAGTCGTACGACGAGGAAGACGGCCGTGGAGACGGCCAGCACCAGCGCCACTGCCCCCGCCACCAATGCGATGCGCAGCGAACGGCCGGGCGACCGCGTCCCGGTGGCGTCGGCCGAGAGGAGCTCCGGCCGGGTCGCCTCCGCTTCCGGCACGGGCGCCTGCGCCGCCGAGGTCGCCGCCCCGCGCCGCTTCCCCCACACCTCCGTGGCGACCTCGTGCAACGCCAGTAAGCGCGTCGGCTCCTCACCCCCGACCCGGGCCAGCGCCTCGACGGCCTCCCGGGGAGGCAGCGACCTGCCGCCCAGATACCGTTCCCAGGACTTCTGGCTGTAGCCCGTCCTTGCCGCCAGCTGCCGCAGGCTCAGCCCGCTGTGATCCTTCAGGCGGCGTAACCGCACCACCAACTGCCGTACGCGCGGATCCAGTTCCGCGGGCAGCGCTGCCCAACGCGACATGTTCCCCCCACTCGCGTTCATGGTTCGGGCCCGCGGTCCGTGGTCGGCGTCCCCCGTGCCCCGTCGCATTCTGCATCAGCATCCACGGACCGCACCGGCAGCCGGTTCCCGCACCGGTACGGAATCGGCCACCGGCCGCCACAGCCGTCCCGCCGTGCCGTCCCACCGGCTGGCGTCTGCGCAGGTCAGCGAGTGAGGCGTCCCACGACGACGTCACTTCCGCGGCAACTGTGGCAACCCTCGCCGTCCGCCCCGCACTGTCGTGTCGTCAGCCGGCGGCACATCAGGTGCCGCCCCACGACCCGAGGGGAAAGCATGCGACCGAACGTGTTGACGAGGACCGTCGTCAGCCTTACCGCCGTCGTCGGGCTCGCCGCCGGAACGGTGGCGGCCGCGGGTACCGGCTTCGCGGCGTCCCAGCCGGCCGCCGAGCCGGCGGTGAGCCTCCAGAGCATCACCGTCCAGGCGGTGCAGAACTTCGGCCTGAGCAGCCAGCAGGCCAAGAACGTCCAGTGCTTCCTGAAGCAGGACGACACCGCCAAGTACCGGGACTCCATCGACGGCAAGCTGGGCACGAACAGCTGGAAGGCGTTCCAGCGCTTCTTCAAGAAGTACTGGGACTACAACGACACCATCGACGGCGACCCCGGCCCCAACACGGTCATGGCGCTGCAGCGCATGCTGAAGCACGGCTGGGACTACCGCGACAGGATCGACGGGGACCCGGGGCCGAACACCCGCGCCGCGTTCAAGCGCTTCGCCAACGACGCGAGCGTCTTCTACCCCTGCTGAGCAGACCGGACGGCCCGGGCGGCCTCAGAGCCGCTCGGGCGTCCGGATGCCCAGCAGGGCCATGCCCTGGTGGAGGGTGCGGGCCGTCAGGTCGCACAGGAACAGGCGGTTCTCCACCTGCGCGGGCGTCTCCGCCTTCAGCACCGGGCACTTGTCGTAGAACGACGTGTACAGCGACGCCAGCTGGTACAGGTACGCGGCCAGCTTGTGCGGGGCGTACTCCGCGGCCGCCTCGAAGACCGTGTCGCCGAACGCGTCCAGGTGCAGACCGAGCGCCCGCTCCGCCGGGGCGAGTTCGAGCTCGGGGTGCGCGGCCGGCTTCGTCTCGCCCGCCTTGCGCAGGATCGACTGGATCCGGGCGTACGCGTACTGCAGGTACACGCTCGTGTCGCCGTTCAGCGACACCATCTGGTCCAGGTCGAACTTGTAGTCCCGGTTCGGCGACGTCGACAGGTCCGCGTACTTCACGGCACCGATGCCGACCTGCGCGGCCCGCTCCTGGATCTCGCCCTCGGTGAGGTCCTGCGCCTTCTCCCGTACGACCTCGGCGGCCCGCTGCACGGCCTCGTCCAGCAGGTCCTCCAGCCGTACGGTCTCGCCCTCACGCGTCTTGAACGGCTTGCCGTCCGCGCCGAGCACCGTGCCGTAGCCCATGTTGTGCGCGGTGACGTGCTCGGTCAGCCAGCCGGCCCGGCGGGCCGTCTCGAAGACCATCTTGAAGTGGAGCGACTGGCGTACGTCCACCACGTACAGCAGCGTCGTCGCGTGCAGGTCGAAGACACGGTTGCGGATCGCGGTCAGGTCGGAGGCCGCGTAGCCGAAGCCGCCGTCGGCCTTCTGCACGATCAGCGGCACCGGCTGGTCGTCCTTGCCGCGGATCTCGTCGAAGAACACCACGAGCGCGCCCTCGGAGCGCACCGCGACGCCCATCTCCTCCAGGAGGCGGGCGGTCTCGGGCATGCCCTCGTTGTACGCGGACTCGCCGACGATCTCCTCGTCGCGGACCTCCATGTCCAGCTTCTCGAAGACCGAGTTGAAGTAGACCTTCGACTCGTCCACGAACTGCTGCCACAGCTCGAGGGTCTCCTTGTCGCCGGACTGCAGGGCGACGACCCGCTTGCGGGCCCGCTCCTTGAACTCCTCGTCCGCGTCGAAGACGGCACGCGACGCCTTGTACACCCGGTTGAGGTTCGACATGGCCTGCTCGCCGTCGACGTCCTCCGGCGGGGCCAGCTCGCCGGGGTGCTCGAACAGGTACTGGATGAGCATGCCGAACTGGGTGCCCCAGTCGCCGATGTGGTGGCGGCCGATCGTCTTCTCGCCGGTGAAGTCGAGCATGGCGCGCAGGGCGTCGCCGATCACCGCGGACCTCAGGTGGCCGACGTGCATCTCCTTGGCCACGTTGGGCTGGGCGTAGTCGACGACCGTGACGCCGGGGGTGTCCTTGTGGGGGACGCCGAGGCGTTCGGTGTCCGCGTGGCGCGCCGCGAGGTTCTCTGTGATCGCCTTGTCGGAGACCGTGATGTTCAGGAAGCCGGGGCCGGAGACCTCGACGTCCTTGATCACATCACCGGTGACGATGTTGCCGACGACCTGCGTCGCCAGCTCCCGAGGGTTCGACTTGGCCTTCTTGGCGAGCGCCAGGATCCCGTTGGCTTGGAAGTCGGCCCTGTCGCTACGTCGCAGCAACGGGTCCGCGTCGGCCTCCGGCCGGGTGGCCGAGAGGGCGTTCGCGAGACGCTGCTGGACTTGATCGGTGAGCGACGTGACCGAGGTCATGGGGTGGGAGCCGTTCTCCTCGTGGATTGGTAGACGTGGTCAGTATCCCACGGGGCCGCAAAGGGGTTTTCCGGCTTCGTGCCCGGGTGCGGGGCGGTGGGGGCTTGTCGCGCAGTTCCCCGCGCCCCCGATAGGCGGCTGCGCCGCCTATCGGGGGGCGGTCGTGTAAAGGCGTTTTCGTGGTTGACGTCCTTGCTGGGACAATGAGGGCGCCAGCCGTTGACCGTACGGCTGCCCTGGAGAAAGAAGGACGTGCCGATCGTGGCTCAGAGCACCGAGACCACCGACTGGGTCTCCCGTTTCGCGGATGAGGTCATCGAGGAGTCGGAGCGTCGGGCCCCGGGCAAACCGGTCGTCGTCGCGTCCGGACTCTCCCCCTCCGGCCCCATCCACCTCGGCAACCTGCGCGAGGTCATGACCCCGCACCTGGTCGCCGACGAGATCCGGCGGCGCGGACACCAGGTCCGGCACCTGATCTCCTGGGACGACTACGACCGGTACCGCAAGGTGCCCGAGGGCATCCCCGGGGTCGACAAGGACGAGTGGGCGCAGCACATCGGCAAGCCGCTGACCTCCGTCCCGGCCCCCAAGGGCTCCGCGTACCCGAACTGGGCCGAGCACTTCAAGGCGGCGATGGTCGAGGCGCTCGCCGAGCTGGGCGTGGAGTTCGACGGGATCAGCCAGACCGCGCAGTACACCTCGGGCGTGTACCGGGAGCAGGTCCTGCACGCCATGAAGCACCGGGGCGACATCGACGCCGTTCTCGCCCAGTACCGCACCAAGCCCAAGGTCGGCGCCAAGAAGTCGCAGAAGCCGGTCGACGAGGCCGAGCTGGAGGCCGCCGAGGGGTCGGGGGCGGCCGCCGAGGACGACGGCAGCTCCGGCTCCGCCGGGTACTTCCCGTACAAGCCCTACTGCGGCAACTGCGAGAAGGACCTCACCACCGTCACCTCCTACGTCGACGACACCACCGAGCTGTCGTACACCTGCAACGAGTGCGGCTTCGCCGAGACCGTCCGGCTGAATGAGTTCAACCGCGGCAAGCTGGTCTGGAAGGTCGACTGGCCCATGCGGTGGGCGTACGAGGGCGTCGTCTTCGAGCCGAGCGGGGTCGACCACTCGTCGCCGGGGTCTTCGTTCCAGGTCGGCGGGCAGATCGTCGGGATCTTCGGTGGCAAGCAGCCCATCGGGCCCATGTACGCCTTCGTCGGCATCAGCGGCATGGCGAAGATGTCGTCCTCCAAGGGTGGGGTGCCCACTCCCGGCGACGCGCTGAAGATCATGGAGCCGCAGCTCCTGCGCTGGCTGTACGCCCGGCGCCGGCCCAACCAGTCCTTCAAGATCGCCTTCGACCAGGAGATCCAGCGGCTCTACGACGAGTGGGACAAGCTGGACGGGAAGGTCGCCGACGGGTCCGCCCTTCCGGCCGACGTCGCCGCGCACTCCCGCGCGGTGCGCACGGCCGGTGGCGAGCTGCCGAGGACGGTGCGGCCGCTGCCGTACCGGACCCTCGCGTCCGTCGCCGACATCACCGCCGGGCACCAGGACCAGGCGCTGCGGATCCTCTCCGAGCTGGACCCGGAGAACCCGCTGGGCTCGCTCGACGAGGCCCGTCCCCGGTACGACAAGGCCGAGGCGTGGATCAACACGCAGGTGCCCGCCGACCAGCGGACCATTGTGCGCGACGAGCCCGACGTCGAACTGCTGAAGTCCCTCGACGAGGCGTCCCAGCAGTCGCTGCGGCTGCTCCTCGACGGGCTGGAGTCGCACTGGTCGCTGGACGGGCTCACCCACCTCGTGTACGGCGTGCCCAAGGTCCAGGCCGGGTTCTCCGCGGACGCCACGCCCAAGGAGCTGCCGGCCGAGATCAAGACCGCCCAGCGCACGTTCTTCGCGCTGCTCTACCACCTGCTGGTGGGTCGGGACACGGGTCCGCGACTGCCTACGCTGCTGCTGGCGGTGGGGCAGGAGCGGGTGCGGCGCCTGCTCGGCGAGTAAGCGAGTAAGCCAGTAAACGAGCAAGCCAGATAGCGGTACGGGAAAGGGGCCCTCCGGCGAGGGCCCCTTTCTGCTGCACGTCAGGCGATGTGGTTCTCTTCCAGCTCCGCGTTGTAGAGGTTCGTGAACCGGTTGACCATGCGCTTGGCCTCGTCCGGCAGGAGCGCGGTGCCGAACTCCGCCTCGACGTTCTCGCTGAACTCGCGCGGGGTCGGGTAGCCGGTGCCGCCTATCGACTTCTTGAAGACCTGGTAGTAGTCCTCCTCCGTCGGATCCGCCGGCTCCGGCGTGCCGCCGCCCTCGCCGAGCTGGCGGGTGCGGTTCGGGCTCACGGGGATCGGGAAGGTGCCGGTCTCCTCCGGGGAGGGTTCCTGGACGGGGGGCTCCTGCTGGTACTGCTCCTGGTACTGCTCGGCCTGGAGCTGCTCCTGGTACCACTGCTCGTACTGTTCCTGCGGGTTGTACGCGGGGTCGTAGCTGCCCTGGTACTCCACGTTGCGGGGCGTGTTGAACCAGTCCTGCACATACTCGGGCTGCTCGGGGCCGGGGGTGGCGACCAGCTCCGGGCGCTGCTCGCCGCCAGGCGCCGCCTGCTGAGGGACGGGCGCCGCCACAGCGGCACGGCCGGCCGCAGCCGGGGCCGTCTCCCGCGCCACCTCCGGCACCGGCGCCGCGTCCAAGGCCTGCTTCGGTGCCGGCGGCAGCAGCGCCGGCTCGATGCCCGCCGCCGCCAGCCCCGCCGGAGCCGTCTCCGCCAGGGGAACGCCGTAGCGCGCGAGGCGCAGCGGCATCAGCGACTCCACCGGCGCCTTCCTCCGCCAGGCCCGGCCGAAGCGGGAACGCAGGCGGGCCTGGTAGACCAGCCGCTCCTGCTCCAGCTTGATGACCTGCTCGTACGAGCGGAGCTCCCACAGCTTCATCCGGCGCCACAGCAGGAACGTCGGGACCGGGGAGAGGAGCCAGCGGGTGAGGCGTACGCCCTCCATGTGCTTGTCGGCCGTGATGTCCGCTATGCGGCCGATCGCATGCCGGGCCGCCTCCACCGCCACCACGAACAGGATCGGGATCACGGCGTGCATGCCGACGCCCAGCGGGTCCGGCCAGGCCGCCGCGCCGTTGAAGGCG
The DNA here is from genome assembly GCF_004028635.1 of Streptomyces cyaneus. Taxonomy (GTDB): domain Bacteria; phylum Actinomycetota; class Actinomycetes; order Streptomycetales; family Streptomycetaceae; genus Streptomyces; species Streptomyces cyaneus. The sequence goes on from NZ_RQJW01000006.1 coordinate 33,122, forward strand.
ATCGTCGCCGCCGTCAGCAGCCAGGCCGTCTGACGCAGGAGCGGGAACGGGATGCGGATCCACGTCAGCAGGAGGTCGAGGGCGAGCAGCACACAGATGCCCGCGTCGATGCCGATCGGGAAGACATAACTGAAGTTCCCGAAACCCTTCTTGAGGGCCAGCTCGCGGACAGCTGCGTAGGAACCGGCGAAGCCGATACCGGCGATGATCACGGCGCCGAACACGACCACGCCGATGAGAACGCGGTGCATCCGAGTCAGCTGCGGCGCGGCCACTCGTACTCCCCTCCCAGTGCATGTTGTTGCGCGCAACAGAGTGGCACATCCGTGCGGCGAACGGATTCACGCACGGCACGAGCCCGGTCCCTGGAGGGGGCCGGGCTCGTACAACGGGCGGGGCTGAGCTGCGCGTTGTGACGCAGCGGTGGGGCAGGTGTGACGGTCAGCTCTTCTTCGACGCTGACTTGGACGGGGAGCTGGACGCCGCCTTCGAGGCGTCGGCCGAGGGAGACTTCGACGGAGTCTTCGAGGCCGACTTCGAGGGGGTGCTGCTCGGCGTGCCCGCGCTGCCGGTGCCGTTCGCCTTCGTCACCGCGGCCACCGCCTCCTTGGCCGCCTTCTGCGCGAGCTTGTTCAGGGTGTCCGCGCTCGGGGTCTTCTCACCGGCCAGACCGGCGCCGTTGTAGTCGAGCATGACCACGACGTTCTCGACCCGGGCCACGACCGTCTCCTGCTTGAAGGAACCCTCCTTCTTCTTCAGGTCGTAGCGCACCGCCGTCGCCTCGTCGCCCACCCCGGCGACCGGCTCCGACTTCGTGTTCTTCGCGCCCGACACCGAACGGGCGTCCTGCACCTGAGTCTCGTAGTACTCCTGCGCCAGCTTCTCGCCCGAGCCGCGCGTGACGTCCGACTCGAAGCGCAGCAGGGAGACGTTCAGCCAGCGGAACTGCGAGCCCTTCACGCCGTTGTTGTCGAGGCTGCTCCAGGAGCAGGAGCCGCGCGTCGATGCGTCGTCCGACGAACCCGCCTTGCCGGACTTGGCCTTCGGAACCAGGTCTTCCAGCGTCTTCTTCGACAGCACCTTGCACGGCTGCGGAAGCGACTTGTACACGGCCGCCTGCACCGTCGGCGACGGACTCGCGGACGCGGACGCCGACGACGAGGTCTGCGCGCCGTCGCCTGCTCCGTCGTCCGAACCGGAGTCCGAGGAACAGCCCGTGGCGATCAACATCACGGGCACCGCCGCCGCGCAGACAAGGAATCGGTGAAGGCCCTTCACCCGCTGCTCACGCTCGTCACGGCGGTCCCTCTGGTCTCGCTCTGCTGCTCGCTGCATGGTTCCTTCACTCATGACTGACACTCGTGGTTCCTGCGGTCGGATCGGGTCCGAGGGGCCACGGTACGCGGTGAAGAAGGTGTGTGGTCTCGTTTCGGTTACGTCGTATGCGGGCGTACGGGGGTGAGCGGGGGGCGTCACTCCGTCAGCGCGTCCGCCAGCTGCGCGGCCAGTTTCTGGGCCCTGTCCTGCATTTCCTCGCTGTCCGGGACCGTGCCGACCGTCGCCGGCTGCTCCTCGTACTCGATCCGCACGATCACATTGGACGTGCGGAACACCACAGTCACCGTGCGCTGCTGAGCCGTCGAACCGGAACTGCTGAGCTCGTCGTCGAGGAAGGCCTCGTCGCCGAGGTCTTCCAGGACGCGGGGCTGGAGCTCGGCGGGAGTCGTCCCGTCGGTGGAGCCGGAGCCGGAGGGGGAAGCGGAGGACGAGGCGGACGGGGACCCGGACGCCGAGGTCGAGGCCGACGCAGAGGGCGAGGATGAGGGCGAGCCGCTCGGCTCGGAGGTGGACGTGCCCTCGCCGCTCACGGTCTCGGTACTCGTCGGCGCGGGAAGGTCGGCCGCCTCCTGCTGGGTCGCGAAGAGCTCCTGCGCCTCGCTGTCGTCGCTGACCGCGCCGCTGTACGACACCACACGCTCGAAGTCGACGAGGAGATGGTCGGTGGCCTCGGCCGACTCGACCTTCCAACGGCAGCCCACCTTGCGGTCGGTGTCGAACGTGAGCGTCGGCGTGCCCTCGTACGCCTTCTCGCGCTGCTCCTCGTCCGTGAGCTCCTTGACGCCGGGCAGGAGCGAGTCGAGGGTCTCCTCACCGACCACGTCGCACGGGTCGGGCAGTGTGCGGTACCGGCCGGGCTCGGCCACCGCGCTCGCCGTGCCCGCGTCGCCGGGGTTGGAGTCGTCGGTCGTGCCGCCGCTGTCGGAGCTGCCGGTGCAGCCGGCCAGCAACGCCGCGAGGAGCGCGGCGACGCCGGATACGTACGCCTTCCGCTGCACGGTCAGGCTCCTCTCGACGGTGCTGTGTGGTCGGTCCGTTGCCGGTCTTTCAGCGTCCCCGCTGGTTATTCGCTTGCCGCGCGGGGGCGCTCCCTGGAGACAATGTGTATCGCACGCACCGCCGTGGACGCCGGTCCGCTGTCCCATTTCAGCGACCTTGGCGCCGGTTTTGCGATTTCAGACTTGTATTTTCTTTCCGGGGGATAGAGGACGATATGTCGTACGTGGAGATGCCGGGCGCGAAGGTTCCCATCCGTATGTGGACCGACCCGGCGACGGTCGAGGACGTGGCGCTGCAGCAGCTGCGCAATGTCGCGACGCTGCCGTGGATCAAGGGGCTGGCGGTCATGCCGGACGTCCACTACGGCAAGGGCGCGACGGTCGGCTCCGTCATCGCCATGCGCGGGGCCGTGTGTCCTGCGGCGGTGGGGGTGGACATCGGTTGCGGGATGTCGGCGGTGAAGACGTCTCTTACGGTCAATGATCTGCCGGGGGATCTGTCGCGGTTGCGGTCGAAGATTGAGGCTGCGATTCCGGTGGGGCGGGGGATGCATGACAGTCCGGTTGAGCCGGGGAGGTTCCATGGGTTGGCCACTGCGGGGTGGGATGACTTTTGGGGGCGGTTCGATGGGGTTGCGGAGGCTGTCAAGTTCCGGCGGGAGCGGGCGGGTTTGCAGATGGGGACGCTCGGATCCGGGAATCACTTTGCAGAAGTAAATATTTGTGACTCTGGATCTGTGTGGCTCATGCTGCACTCGGGTTCGCGCAACATCGGCAAGGAATTGGCCGAGTACCACATCGGCGTGGCCCAGAAGCTCCCGCACAACCAGGGCCTGGTCGACCGCGACCTGGCCGTTTTCGTGGCGGACACGCCGCAGATGGCGGAGTACCGGAACGACCTGTTCTGGGCGCAGGAGTACGCCAAGTACAACCGCACGATCATGATGGCGCTACTCAAGGATGTCATCCGCAAGGAGTTCAAGAAAGCAAAGCCGACCTTCGAGTCGGAGATCTCCTGTCACCACAATTACGTGGCGGAGGAGCGGTACGAGGGCATGGATCTGCTCGTGACCCGGAAGGGCGCGATCCGGGCCGGCTCCGGTGAATACGGGATCATCCCGGGTTCGATGGGGACGGGCTCGTACATCGTGAAGGGTCTCGGTAACGAGAAGGCGTTCAACTCGGCCTCGCACGGCGCCGGTCGGCGCATGAGTCGGAACGCGGCGAAGCGTCGCTTCACGACGAAGGACCTGGAGGAACAGACGCGGGGCGTGGAGTGCCGTAAGGACTCCGGCGTCGTGGATGAGATTCCCGGTGCCTATAAGCCGATCGAGCAGGTCATCGATCAACAGCGGGACCTCGTGGAGGTCGTGGCGAAGCTGAAGCAGGTCGTCTGCGTGAAGGGGTGACGCAAGAGGCCCCCAGCGGAGCCGGGGACCTCGATCAGTTGGTCACTGGTCGCTGGGCATGGGCACTTGGCCGGTGCGGAGGCGCCAGAGGCGGAGGCTGCAGCTTTGGACGGTCCTGCCGAGCGCTTCGGCAGCTGACATGGCGTTGTTGTGTTCCAGCAGTACTCGGTCTTCCCGCGTCGTCCAGCGCCGGTGGGTCATGACCTTCATGCCTGCGGGGCGGACCCACTTCGCGAGTGAGTCGGCTGCCGTCAGCTTTCGTTGCAGGGACAAGCAGCCGGGGTAGTACAAGTGGGCGGCCAACTCCTGTGCCTGCTCCTTCCAATAGCAGATCGTATAGATGCTGTCGCGTTCGTTGCGTTTGATGTTGCGCTCGGTTCCGGTGATCTCCCTTGCGTAGAAGCACAGATAGGCACCGATCGCCGTGCTTGCAGTGGTCAGGGAGATGAAGGGCAGTCCTGGCTTGGTGAACCCCACCGAACCGTCGGCATCGATGACTCCTCGGACATAGTCGCGGCGCGAAAACTCGACGCGAGGCGGAGCGATCGTCTTCGACTTGCGGCCATAGGGCAGGCCGAGCTCGTTGAGCTTGGTCCTCGCCTCAAGAGAGTGCAGGCTCCAGAGCGCTGAGTGTGCGCTCTCGGCGAAGTTCGTGGCTCGGGTCCGCTCGGTGATGGTGCTGTTGTAGGGCGTCAGCTTCTGGAACCGGCGCAGGAGATCGATGTCTCCCGCGCTGATCTCGACAGTCAACCGCCCTCGCTGTCGGGACTGTTGGGAGAGATGCCCGTCCGCCTGCAAGAAGCCGAACATGTACGCGTACTCGGGGACCCTCAGGTCCATGAACTGGTGGGCGATAGGCTCGCAGTCAGCCATGAGGAAGCTCTTCCTTCCTTGCTGGTCAGGCCCTCGGTCGGGATGCTGCCCGGCCGGGGGCCGTCGATTTGATGTTGTGCCGCGAGCCTAGATCGCCAGTTCAACATCCGTTCGGGTGATCGATGATGTTCACTCTTGTGAGTTATGCGGGTCGCTTCTCAAGAAGGCTTTCGCGGAGGGTCGTTGAGAGTTGCCCCGGATTCAGGGACAGGGCCTCGGAGACGTAGCCCTCTGTTCCGCCGTATTGAGCCGTCAGGGACGACAGGAACAGGCGCATCACTTCCGGCGGCGTCCTGTTGAAGCCCGGCCAGGTCGGCGTGGGGCCGTTGTTGAGGGCCTTCCATTCGGCCAGGAAGGCGGGAGCCGCCCGTTCTGTGAGGGTGAAGTCCTCGATGATGGTCTCGTCGGGGACGCCCAGGAGGCCCAGGATCAGTGCCGCCAGCAGGCCCGTGCGGTCCTTGCCCTTCGCGCAGTGGAAGACCAGGGGAGTGTCCGACTCCGCTGCTTTCGCCACCAGCTCCAGCGCGCTGCGGATCTCTGCCGTGCCGTCCTGCGCCACCTCCAGGTAGCGCTCGGCGAGGTAGGGGCCGGGGGCCACGTCGGCGGTCAGGGTCGCCTGGTTGTACGGGCGGTGCTCGATGCTGAGGTTGTGGTACGTGAACGACGGGTGGTCCGGGATGCGGCCCCTGTTCTCGATCTCCCACGGGTAGCGCAGGTCGATCACCGTGCGGATGCCCAGGGAGAGGAAGCGGGACCAGTCCGGGGTGTCTTCCGCCAGCTTGCCGAGGGAGTCCGTGCGGTAGAGGCGGGAAGGGCGGACGCGGTGGCCGTCCGCCGTCGTGTAGCCGCCCAGGTCACGGAAGTTGTGCAGTGCGTCGAAGCGTATGTGTCTGTCCACGCTGCGTGACCCTACTTCGGCGCGTGTGTCACCGCGTAGATCATGACGAACGCCACGATGTGGATGCCGAAGAGGAAGTAGCCGAGCCACCACCACATCTGGCGTTCGTTGTGCGGGCCGTCGTCCTTCGGCTTCTCCTTGCCGCCGTCCGCCACTACAGCTCCCTGTGGACCTTCGTGTTGGACGCCTGGGCGCGGGGGCGGACGACCAGGAGGTCGATGTTGACGTGGCTGGGGCGGGTGACCGTCCAGGTGATGGTGTCGGCGACGTCGTCGGCGGTCAGGGGGTCGGCCACGCCCTGGTAGACCTTCGCCGCCTTCTCCTCGTCGCCGGCGAAGCGGGTCAGGGCGAACTCGTCCGTCTTGACCATGCCGGGCGCGATCTCGATGACGCGGACCGGGCGGCCGACGATCTCCAGACGGAGTGTCTCGGCGAGGACGTGGGCGCCGTGCTTGGCGGCGACGTAGCCCGCGCCGCCCTCGTACGTGCCGTGGCCGGCCGTGGAGGAGACGACGACGATGGTGCCGTCGCCGCTCGCCTCCAGCTTCGGGAGCAGGGCCTGGGTGAGGTTCAGGGTGCCGATGACGTTCGTCTCGTACATCGTGCGCCACTCGGCGGGGTCGCCGGTGGCGACCGGGTCGGCGCCGAGTGCACCGCCCGCGTTGTTGACGAGGACGCCGATCGCCTTGAAGGCCGTCGCGAACTCGTCGACTGCGGCGCGGTCCGTCACGTCCAGCTGGTAGGCCGCCGCCGAGTGGCCGGCCGCGTTGATCTCCTCCGCCAGCGCCTCGATGCGGTCCTTGCGGCGGGCGGTCAGGACGACCCGGTAGCCGGCCGCGGCGAGCTGTCGTGCCGTGGCGGCGCCGATTCCGCTGCTCGCACCGGTGATGACGGCGATGCGGGAGGCGGCGGACGGTGCGGCGGTGGGCATGGCTGCTCCTCTGGCATGTCGGGCACGGTCGAAAGCCTGTCCGGCCAGGATAGGCGGGCGGCGCGTCCGGGCGGTTCGTGATCTCGCTCTGCGGTCGGCCTCTGCGATCGGCCCGTCCGGGGCAGCGGTGGGAGAATGAGGTGGGTGATCCTCCACCACGGGAGGTGGAACATGGGACAGGCACGTGAGGTCATGGACCGGCTGACCGAGGCGATCACCACGGCGGACCCCAAAACCATCGCCGAGCTCTACGCGCAGGACGCGGTCGCCGTCACCCCCGACGGCGGTGAGCTCCACGGGCGCGACGACATCACCGCGTACTGGCGCCAGATGACGGAGATGGTCCCCGAGGGCACGTACGAGTCGGTGCACTCGTACGAGATCGGCAACACGGCCATCGACGAGGGGATCTTCAGCGGACGGAACACCGGGCCGATCCAGTTGCCCACCGGGGAGACGCTGCCCCCGACGCAGAAGGAGATCAGGATCCGCGGGGTGGATCTCGCCACCGTCGACGACAGCGGCCACATCGTCGACTACCGGCTCTACTTCGACGAGATGGAGTTCCTGGGGCAGCTGGGGCTGCTGCCGCCCACCTGACCCTCGACCGACCCTCGACTTCAGCTGCCTCGCGGCGCGTACATGATCACCGCCATGCCCGCGAGGCAGATCAGCGCGCCCGTGACGTCCCAGCGGTCCGGGCGGTAGCCGTCCGCGACCATGCCCCAGGCCAGCGAGCCGGCGACGAAGACACCGCCGTACGCGGCGAGGATGCGCCCGAAGTTGGCGTCGGGCTGGAGCGTGGCGACGAAGCCGTACGCGCCGAGGGCCATGACGCCCGCGCCGATCCACAGCCAGCCGCGGTGCTCGCGCACGCCCTGCCAGACCAGCCAGGCCCCGCCGATCTCGAAGAGGGCGGCGACGACGAAGAGGGCGGCGGAGCGCAGGACGAGCATGCAGGCAGCTTGTCATGGGGCTCCCGGGCGAACGCGCGTCACCTGTTGGACGGCGCCTGTCGGCCGCTCCACGTGGGATACATCCGTCGACCACGGTGGAGTGAGGAGCGGGCGGTATGCGGCGGATGCGGGTTGCTGGGGTGTGCGGTGCGGCCGTCGTGGCCGCGGTCGGTGGGGTGGCTCCGTATGCCGCCGCGGTGGATGGCGGGGCGGTGGGACGTCCGGAGGCCGGTTTCGCGTATCACGGTTCCGCCGCCCTGTCCGGCGGCCAGGTCCACGTACGGTTCACGCCGCACAACCACGGGCCGAGCGCCCTGCCGGCCTCGGCGGTACGGCTGCGCTGGTCGGAGCCGCTGGCGGACCGGCAGGAGCTGCCGGACGGGTGTGGGCGGGCGGGGGAGCGGATGGTGATGTGCCGGGTCGGGGCGCTGGGCACGGTCGGGGCGGGGAAGCAGATCGCCCTGCGGGTGGGGCTGCGGGGTACGCCGTCGGAGGTGCTGCTGGAGTTCGGCACGGTGCGCAGCGGTGGGGCGCCGGACGATGACCGGGAGAAGCGCCGGCAGCGGGTGCTGGTGCTGGACACGGGGGACACGTACTACTTTTAACGCCCGTCTGCCTGCCCGGGGCCGACTAGTCGTCGCGGTTCTCGGTGTCGTAGCGCTCGCGGGCCTCGTGGACCTCGTCGAAGTGGGTCTCCGCCCAGTCCTTCACCGCGGTCAGCAGCAGGGCGAGGTTGTGGCCCAGGGCGGTGAGTTCGTAGTCGACGCGGACCGGGACGGACGGGGTGACGGTGCGGGTGAGCAGGCCGTCGCGTTCCAGTGAGCGCAGCGTCTGGGTCAGCATCTTGGGGCTGACGCCGGCGATCTTGCGGCCGAGGTCGCTGTAGCGCAGGGGGCCGGGGGCGAGGGCGGAGACGACGAGGCTGACCCACTTGTCGCTGATGCGGTCCAGGAGCTGGTTGGTGGGGCAGCTCTTGAGGAACGCGTCGTACTCGATACGGGCCTGTTCGCGGCGCTGGGCCGCCGTCGTGGTGGCCATGGCTCACCTCCGGGGTACGTACGCACTCTCAGGTAACTACTTACTAGAAGATAGTAGCTCTTCCTAGGGTTGTCGCAACGGACGGGAGAACATCCCAAACGCCGACAAATCAAGGAGAGCTGCTGTGCGTGCTGTTGTGGTGAACGCGTTCGGTGGGCCGGAGGTCGTGGAGGTCGTGGAGACCGAGCTGCCGGAGCCCGGTGCGCGGGAGGTGCGGATCAAGGTCGCGGCGGCCGCGTTGAATCCCGTGGACGCGGAGGTGCGGGCCGGGGTCTTCGGGGGCGCGGGAAAGCGGATCGGGCTCGGGTGGGACGTGGCCGGAACCGTGGACGCGGTGGGTGTGGCCGCTGCCTGGAATGTCGGGGACGAGGTGGTGGCGCTCGACTACGGCATGTTCGAACCGCTCGGCACCCACGCCGAGTACGTGGTCGTCCCCACGGATGCCGTAGCCAAGGCGCCGGTCACCGTGGACGCCGTCCACGCGGCGACGCTGCCGCTGAACGCGCTGACCGCCGAACAGGCCCTGGATCTGCTGGAGGTGACGCCGGGCCAGTCGCTGCTGGTGACGGGCGCGGCGGGCGCGGTCGGTGGTTACGCCGTCCAGATCGCCGCCCACCGGGGGATATCGGTCACCGCGCTGGCCCGGGAGGCGGACGAGGAGCTCGTACGGTCCCTGGGGGCGGCCCGATTCGCTGCCGGTGCCGTCGAGGCGGGCGGCTTCGACGCCGTGCTGGACGCCGCGGTCCTCGGCGAGGTGGCGCTGGAGTGGGTGCGGGACGGGGGCCGGTACATCGGCGTCATCCCGCAGGCGGAGCCCGCGTCGGTGCGCGGGGTACGGACCGGGGCGGTCGAGGTGAGCGCCGACGGGGCGCAGCTGGCGGAGCTGGTGCGGCTGCTGGACGACGGGGTGCTGACGACACGGGTGGCCGAGACGTTCGCGCTGGACGATGCCGCGAAGGCGCATGCGCGGCTGGACGAGGGCGGAGTGCGGGGGCGGTTGGTGCTCATCCCGTAGCGGTGTCGCCGGGGGCGCCGCCGGACCGCGCGTCCGCCGCGTACGCCGTCGGCGGCACCCCCACCGTCGCCGTGAAGTCCCGTACCAGATGGGCCTGGTCGGCGTAGCCGAGCTCGGTGGCGAGGGTGGCCCAGTCGACGTCGGTGCGGGTGCCGGCGCGGTCCAGGGCCTCGTGGATGCGGTAGCGGAGGATCACCCACTTCGGGCTGACCCCGACGTAGGTCGAGAAGAGCCGTTGCAGCGCCCGCACCGACAGGCCCTGTGCCCGGGCGAAGTCGCCGACGCGGCGGACCGTGCGGTCGGCGCGGATGCGCTGGACGAGGCCCATGGCCAGGTCGGCCTGGGGGTCCGGGGTGCAGGGGAGGGAGTGGAGAAAGGCGTCGAGGGCGGCCACCCGGGCCTCGTCGTCGGCGGGGGTGATGATCGCGTGGGCGGCGTCGCCCGTCGCCTGTGGGAACACCTCCTGGGCGGGCAGCGCTCGGCCCGTCCACCGGGACACCGGTGCCTCGGGGGCGTACGGCCGGAAGCCGCCGGGACGGAACTTCACCCCGCAGACCCGGCCCCGGCCGGTCAGCTTCCGGGAGTACAGGCCGAGCGCGACGCCGGTGACCTCGGCGTACGGCGGCGCGTCCGTCTCGTCGTGCTCGTCCCACTGGAAGGTGAGGTTGACGGCCGGGTGCGGAACGATGTGGGAGGCGTAGGGCGCGGGCAGGTCCCAGTCGATCAGCCAGTACCACTCGACGTACCGGCGCAACGGCTCGGCGGGCTCGTGGCGGCGGAACCGTACGTGGTTGAGCAGCCCGGACGGGTCGACGATCCCGCGGGTGTCGTGGCGGGGTGCCTCCATGGCCGGATCGTACGTCGCGGTGGGGCGAGCGTCGCGTTTCTTCAAGAAGGGCGGCCCCGGACGTCCCTACGGTCGAGTCATGGACACGAACGAGGTGAAGACCTACGGCATCGGTGAGCTGCTGGCCATGGCGCGCGAGCGGGCGGTTCCGGTGGTGCGGGGCATTCCCGACGCGGCGCTCGCCGCTCCCACGCCCTGCGCCGAGTACGACGTGAAGGCCCTGCTCAATCATCTCTTCCAGGTGATCGTGCAGTTCCAGCGGCTGGCCGCGAAGGAGGCGTCGGACTTCGGTGAGACTCCCGACCGGGTCGCCGAGGGTCCCGAGTGGCGTGAGGCGCTCGTGGACGAGGCGGACCGGCTGGTGGCGGCGTGGTCCGCGCCCGGCGCCGAGGAGGGGACGACCGGCGGGATGAACATGCCCGCGAGGTTGGTCGGCTCGATGGCGCTGCTCGATCTGACGGTGCACGTGTGGGATCTGGCGCGGGCGACGGGCCAGGACTACCCGGGTGCCGACGAAGCGGTCGTGGCGGAGCTGGCCGGCGCGGTGGGCGAGCTGGCGCCGACGGCCAGGAAGATGGGGGTGTTCGGGGAGCCGGTGCCGGAGGCCGAGGGAGCGTCGGCGTTCGAGCGGCTGCTCGCGCGGACCGGCAGGGATCCGTACTGGCAATAGCCCCGGGGGCTGGGAATAGTCCCCGGCCCGTCTCCGTTCTCCGGGTGTAGTTGAACGGTCAACAACCTGGAGGGTGAGCGACCATGCAGTTCGGGATCTTCAGTGTCGGCGACGTCACGCCGGACCCCACCACGGGCCGTACGCCGACCGAGCGCGACCGCATCAAGGCGATGGTCGCCATCGCGCTGAAGGCCGAGGAGGTCGGGCTCGACGTCTTCGCGACCGGGGAGCACCACAACCCGCCGTTCGTGCCGTCGTCGCCGACCACGATGCTCGGCTACGTCGCGGCGCGCACCGAGCGGCTGATCCTCTCCACCGCCACCACCCTCATCACCACCAACGACCCGGTGAAGATCGCCGAGGACTTCGCGATGCTCCAGCACCTGGCCGACGGCCGGGTGGACCTGATGATGGGCCGCGGCAACACGGGCCCGGTCTACCCCTGGTTCGGCCAGGACATCCGGCAGGGCATCAACCTCGCCATCGAGAACTACGCCCTGCTGCACCGGCTGTGGCGCGAGGACGTCGTGAACTGGGAGGGCAAGTTCCGTACGCCCCTCCAGGGCTTCACCTCCACGCCCCGGCCGCTGGACGGCGTACCGCCGTTCGTCTGGCACGGCTCGATCCGCTCGCCGGAGATCGCCGAGCAGGCCGCGTACTACGGCGACGGCTTCTTCCACAACAACATCTTCTGGCCGGCCGACCACACCAAGCGGATGGTCGAGCTGTACCGGACGCGCTACGCCCACTACGGGCACGGCACGCCCGAGCAGGCGATCGTGGGGCTGGGCGGGCACGTCTTCATGCGCCGCAACTCCCAGGACGCGGTGCGCGAGTTCCGGCCGTACTTCGACGTCGCGCCGGTGTACGGACACGGGCCGTCCCTGGAGGACTTCACCGCCCAGACGCCGCTGACCGTCGGAACGCCGGAGCAGGTCGTCGAGAAGACCCTCGCCTTCCGCGAGTACGCGGGCGACTACCAGCGCCAGCTGTTCCTCGTCGATCACGCGGGGCTGCCGCTGAAGACCGTCCTGGAGCAGATCGAGATGCTCGGGGAGGAGGTCGTGCCGGTGCTGCGCAAGGAGTTCGCGTCCGGGCGGCCGGCCGAGGTGCCGGATGCGCCTACGCACGCTTCCCTGCTGGCCGAGAAGGGGTCGGAAGAGGTGACCGTCGCATGAAGCTCGTCGTCGTGTCAGCGGGGCTGAGCGTTCCGTCGTCCACGCGGTTGCTGGGTGACCGGCTGGCGGCGGCGGTCGGCAGGCAGGTCGACGTGGACGTCGAGGTCGTCGAGCTGCGCGACCTCGCGGTGGAGATCGCGCACAACCTCACCAACGGCTTTCCGGGCCGGAAGCTGGCCGCCGCCCTCGATGCGGTGACCTCGGCCGACGGCCTGATCGTCGTCACGCCCGTCTTCTCGGCGTCGTACAGCGGGCTGTTCAAGTCGTTCTTCGACGTGATCGACAAGGACGCGCTGGCGGGCATGCCGGTGCTGATCGCCGCGACCGGCGGTACGGCCCGGCACTCGCTGGTGCTGGAGCACGCGCTGCGGCCGCTCTTCGCGTATCTGCGGGCCGTGGTCGTGCCGACCGGGGTCTACGCGGCCTCGGAGGACTGGGGCGCCGCGGGGCTGGACGGGCGGATCGAACGGGCTGCGGGGGAGCTGGTGGGGCTGATGGCCGGACGACCTGCGAAGAAGGGTGCGGAGCCTGAGGTGGTGCCGTTCGAGGAGCAGCTGGCGGCACTGCGACCGGCTGGGTGAGAGGCCAGTAAGAAGGCACCCGGTGAGCCGCTCATCACGTCGTACGACCGCGATGGCTTGGCAGTATGAACCCGTGCCCCAGACTGTGCTGCTCGCCGAAGACGACCGCGCCATCCGCAACGCCCTGGAGCGGGCGCTGACCCTGGAGGGCTACCAGGTCACCGCGGTCGCCGACGGGGTCGAGGCGCTGGCGCAGGCCCATCGCACGCCGCCGGACGTGCTCGTGCTGGACGTGATGATGCCCGGCATCGACGGGCTGCAGGTCTGCCGGGTGCTGCGCGCCGAGGGCGACCGCACCCCGATCCTGATGCTGACGGCGCTCGTGGAGACCCAGGACCGCATCGCCGGCCTGGACGCGGGCGCCGACGACTACGTGGTGAAGCCCTTCGACGTCGAGGAGGTCTTCGCCCGGCTGCGCGCGCTGCTGCGCCGTACCAGTGAGGCGAACGGCGCCCCCGTCGACGTACCGAAGCAGCCGCAGGCCCCCGAGCCGTCCGGCCGGCTGATCGAGGCGGCCGGGCTGCGGATGGACCCGCAGGCGCGGCGGGCGTGGCGGGGCGCGCGGGAGCTGGAGCTGACGCGGACCGAGTTCGAGCTGCTCGAGCTGCTGGTGCGCAACGCCGGCATCGTCCTCGACCACTCCACCATCTACGACCGCATCTGGGGCTACGACTTCGGCCCCGGCTCCAAGAACCTCGCCGTCTACGTCGGCTATCTGCGCCGCAAGCTCGACGAGCCGGGCGTGCCGCAGCTGATCCACACGGTGCGCGGCGTGGGTTACGTGCTGCGGGAGGACTGAGTGGGCCCGGCCCGCCGTCGGCTCCGGCGGCTGCTGACGGGGCGGCGCAGATCGGGACTCGGCACCACCTTCGCCATGTCCTTCGCGGCCGTGACCGCCGCGGTCACCGTCCTGGTGGGGCTGCTGTCGTACGGCGCCGCCGCCCGGCTGGTGCGGGTGGACCAGGAGTCGGTGTTCGACGAGGTCGTGCAGGATCTGCGGGGCGAGGTACGGCAGCGGCCGATGACGCCCGAGGACTTCTCCTCCTCCGCGCCGGGCCACGATCTCGTACGGCCCGCCCGTACGGATGTGCAGGTGCTCGGCTCGGACGGCGCCGTCGTCGACCCGGGCCGTCCGGGGCTGCCGGTCACGGCCGCCGACCGGCGGATCGCGGCCGACAGGACGGCCGGGCGGATGGTCCAGTACCGGGACGTCGGCGTCGGCAGCGACGTCTACCGCGTCGCCACCGTCGCGCTCGGCGGCGGGCGGGGCGCGGTACAGGTGGCCCAGGAGTTCAGCGACACGGAGGATCTGCTGCGGGCACTGCAGCAACGGACACTGCTGCTGATGGCGGCGGTGGTCACCCTCGCGGGACTCTTCGGCTGGTGGCTGGCCCGGCGCATCACGCGCCGTCTGGTCGTCCTCACCGCCGCCGCCGAGGACGTCGCCCGCACCCGGCGGCTCGGCATCCAGGTGCCGGTCACCGGATACGACGAGGTCGGCCGCCTGGGCCGCGCCTTCGACCGCATGCTGGGCCGGCTGGCCCAGTCGGAGGAGGACCAGCGACGCCTGGTGCAGGACGCGGGCCACGAACTCCGCACCCCGCTCACCTCCCTGCGGACGAACATCTCCCTGCTGCGCCGCATCGACGAGCTGCCGCCCGCCACACGCGACGAGCTGGTGGCCGACCTGGGCCAGGAGGCGCGCGAACTCACCGACCTGGTCAACGAGTTGGTCGACCTGGCGGCCGGGCAGTCCGACACCGAGCCGGTCCAGCGGGTGGACCTCGCCGACATCGCCGAGGAGGTCGCAGGGCTCGCCCGGCGGCGCACGGGACGGCGGATCACGGTCCGAGCGAGCGGCGACACGACGACGGACGGTCGGCCGGGGATGCTCCAGCGCGCGGTGACCAACCTCGTCGAGAACGCGGCGAAGTTCGACCGCGAGGGCACGGCACCGATCGAGATCAACCTCGCCGGGCCCGCCCGTCCCGGGACGGTGCGCGTCGAGGTCCTCGACCGGGGGCCGGGCATCGCCGAGGACGACCTGATCCGGGTCTTCGACCGCTTCTACCGCGCCGCCGACGCGCGATCGCTGCCCGGGTCGGGGCTCGGGCTGTCGATCGTGCGGGAGGTGGCGCTGTCGCACGGGGGAGCGCCGTTCGCCTTCCGGCGGGAGGGGGGCGGGACGGTGATCGGGTTCACGGTGGGCGGGTCCGCCTGAGAGGCTTCCCGCCGGACCCCTGTCGTGTGGCCCTGAGGGCGACTGGGGGCGACTGGGGACAACCGGGGGCGACTGGGGAGGGAGCGTCATCGTGCTGAACGACGTGGAGGCGGCCGTCCTGGCGGAGATCGACGAGGCCGCGATCGGACGGACGCTGCTGGAACTGATCGCCGTGCCCAGCGTCACCGGGAGCGCTGCCGAGTCGGAGCTCCAGCATCTGCTGGCGGGCCGGCTGGAGCGGCTCGGGCTGGATGTCGACCTTTGGTCGATGGACCTGGAGGCGTTGCGCGCGCATCCCGACTTCCCGGGGACGGAGGCGGAACGGGAGGAGGCCTGGGGCCTGGCCGCGGTGACATCGGACGGCGGAGACGGGCCTACGTTCGTCATGCAGGGCCATGTGGACGTCGTACCGCCGGGTGATGTGGCTGCGTGGGACGGCGATCCGTTCGTGCCGAGGGTGACCGGGGACGTCGTGCACGGGCGCGGTGCCTGTGACATGAAGGCCGGCCTGGTGGCCCACCTCGCCGCGCTCACGGCGATACGGGCGGCCAGTGATCTGCGGTTGTACGCCGGGGCGGGGATCCCGACGTTGCAGTTCGGGCCGGGGGATATTCGGGTGGCGCACAGTGCGGGGGAGCGGGTGTCGGTGGGGGAAGTGGTGGGGGTGGCGCGGGTGTTGGCGGTGACTGCGTTGCGGGCGGTGGGGACGCAATAAGCGAAGGGGATTGCGGGCCGGCCGCTACGCGCCGCGCGAGGCGTCCAGACTCGCACGTACCGCTTCTGTCATGGGGTGGCCGTACCCGAGAACGCGTTCGCTGTCGGCGAGGTTCTTTTCGTACAGCGGGATGGCCCGCGCCAGGTCTCCCGCTGCCACGTACGCGCTTGCCAGGTTGTTCTGGGATGCCAGCGTGTTTGGGTGGTCCTCACCGAGTACCCGAGACCGGTCGGCGAGGTTCTTCTCGTGCAGCGGGATGGCTCGCGCCAGGTCCCCAGCCAACCGATACGTACTCGCCAGGTTGTTCTGGGAGGTCAGCGTGTGGGGGTGGTCCTCACCGAGCACCCGAACCAGGTCGGCGAGGTTCTTCTCGTGTAGCGGGATGGCCCGCGCCAAGTCCCCCGCCGATCCGTACGCGTAGGCCAGGTTGTTCCGGGATGCCAGCGTGGCGGGGTGGTCCTCACCGAGTACCCGAGACCGGTCGGCGAGGTTCTTTTCGTACAGCCGGGTGGCCCGCGTTAGGTCTCCCACTGCCTCGTACGCGCCCGCCAGGTTGTTCCTACAGATCAGCGTGTCGGGATCGTCTTCGCCGAGCAGTTGGAGGCTTGCGGCGAGGTTCTTCTCATACAGCGGGATGGCTCGCGTTAGGTCTCCTACCGCCTCGTACGCACCCGCCAGGTTGTTCCGGGAGGCCAACGAGCCGTGGTGCTCCTCACCGAGCACCCGCTGGTCGATGGCATGAGCCCGGAGGAAATACTTGATGGCGGACTGTACTGCGCCTTGGTCCTCTAGGTATGCAGCGGTTCGATCCAGCAAATACGATATGGCGAGCGCGTCCTGCTCGGGCGGGCTGTGCTTGGCAAGGGCATCGACGTGCGGCAGCAGCAGTTGGCACTGGGGCCAGTACTCGGGCAATGCGGCATCGGCGGGGAACGCGTTAGCGAGAATGCTCGTGGCCTCCTGTCGGCCATGCGCGATGTCGGCATCGCGGCGATGGGGATCGTCGTCCTGGGAAGTGCGGGCGAGGGCCTGCACGAGCCGGTGGACCGCGAGGGTGCCGTCGGCGTTCTCCGTGATCATGCTGTACGCCGCCAGCCGCCCGACCGCCGCCGCGAGCACGGGCGGTGGGGCGAGGCCGTCGAGCAAGGTGCGCGGGATGTGGTCGGGGGCGTACCAGGCCAGGATCCGCAGCACATCTCCGGTGAGGGGCATGTCCGCAAGGCGGTCCAGGGTGATGCGCCAGATCCGCGCCACCGTCCGCCCGGCGTCCGTACCCGAGGGACCGAGTGCGTACGTCTCGGCCGGCCACTGGCGCAGCATGTCCAGATAGGCGCGGGGCGTGGTGCCGCTCTCGTGGCAGAACGCGGCGGCTTGCTCCACGGCGAGCGCCAAGTGCCCCAGCTCGTCGCACACGTCACGCGCGCCGTCGGTCTCCCTCGGCCCGCCGTGAGTGAGGATGCGGGTGAACAGCTCGACCGACTCCTCCGGGTCGAACACGTCCAGACGGAGCGTGGTCGTCAACCGGTGCCAACCCGTCGCCCGGCGCGTCGTGACCAGGATGCGGCCCTGACCGGGGACCCGGTCCAGCAGCGGACCGATGTGGTCGGGCTGGTCGACGTTGTCCAGCACCAGCATCCAGTCGCCGTGACCGGCCAGCCACGCCAGCGCCCGCTCCTTCTGCAACTCCACCGGCAACCCGGCCAGCCCCGGCTGCAGCGCGCACGCCAGTTCAGCGAGACCGGCGTCCACGGCTGCAGGGCTGTCGGCGGTGATCCACCACCGCAACCGAGCCGTGGCCCGGTGTGCGGCCCAGCGGGCGGCCAGAGTGGACTTGCCCACCCCGCCCAGGCCGCTCACCGCCCGCAACACCACCCCGCCCGGAGCGGCGAGCGCCGCGTCCAGCTGATCAAGCGCGGCGTCCCGGCCGACGAACAGCTCTGTCAGGGGGATGTTCGACACCCCGCCGGCCACGGCATCGTCAGGGATCGGACCGTACGCCTCCGCGGGCAGCGCCTGCTCGGCATGCACCGCCACCGAGTTCACGACATCGCGCCCTGCTGCATTGGAGCCCGAAGAAGCCGACACCGCGGGCGCCATGGCCGGTTCGCTCGGCACGTCTCTGCCGGGCTGGCTCTTGGGTTTCCTCATCGCTGAATCACTGACCGTGCCGCGCCGTCGACCCGTCGATGTCCCCACCAGCTGCGTTCGATCCGCCAGTCGCCCGGATCCCCGGTCCGCTGTTCGGCGATGTGCCCGCGCCCGGCGCCGTGTCTCGCGCCCGGGCGTTGCGAATGCTGCCGCGCGCCGCGTTCGAGCCCGCCTCAGCCTGCACCGGCTCGGGCGAGGGCGCGCTCGCCGCCCCGACCCTGAGCTGCCACAGCCCGACCCCCAACGCCGCGATCCCGGCCACCGAGCCGATCACCCCCGCGGCCTGACTCGACCGTTCCAGATCCGCCGTCGACACCCACACCAGCAGCACGACCGCCGCGACGGCGCCCACCGCGGCCAACGTCCACCAAAGAGCCCTCTGCCAGCCAGCCATGAGGACATCTTGGCCCTGCTCGCAAGATCAAGCTGACGCTTCCCTCAATCTGCCTTCAGGACGGTGATCAGGGCGTGGAGGGCGGTGGGGGTGGGGGCGAGGGTGGTGGTGGGGTCGTCGCTTTCGCGGAGGTGGAGGGTGGTGGGGGTTGAGGCTATCTCCAGGCAGTCGTTGTCGGAGTCGCCTGCGGAGTACGACGACTTCTGCCAGCGGAGGGGTTGGGACACCGGGGGCCTCTCACAATTCCTGGGCAATACGGCGGATGAGGTCGAGGGAAGCGTCCTGTGGGAGCGCGGCGTTGTCAACGCGTTCGAGTTTGGCCCGATAGCGGTGCAGTTGAGCGGGCGCGTCGATGAATTCGGCACCGTGCGGCGTATCGATCTGCACGGTGTCCAGTTGGGCGACGACTCCGCCGACGTACTGCATGGCCAGGCCCGCACCCGCGAAGCCCTCGCTGGTGAAGGGGATGACACGAAGGGTGACGGATTCCCTCTCGGATGCCTGGAGGAGATGCTCGAGCTGAGCACGGGCGACCTTGGAGCCGCCGACGCGCATTCGTAGTGCGGCCTCGTGGATGACCACGTCGTACGGCGTCCCGGAATCAAGCACCTGCTGGCGCTGCATGCGGAAGCTGACGCGAGCCTCACGGACGTCTTCCGGAGTGCCCGGCTCGACGAAGACCAGGGCAGCGCGTACGTGTTCCTCGGTCTGGAGAACCCCCGGAATGTGCACGACCTGGAACGTGCGGACGTACGACGCGTGGTGCTCCAGTTCGGCCAGATCGAGTGCCTTGGGTGCCAGAACGCTGCGGTACTCCTCCCACCAGCCCTTGTCCCGCTCGTTCGCCACCTCCACCAGCGCATCGACGAGTTGGTTGTCGTCGCAGGCGTAGTGCTCGGCGAGCCTGCGCAGCCGCTCCTCGCTGATGCCGTGCTTCCCCGACTCGATGTTGCTGATCTGGGCCTGGCTCGTGCCCAACCAGGCGGCGACATCCCGTGAGACCAACCCTGCGGCCTCGCGCAACCTGCGCAGTTCCGCGCCAAGTCGCGCCTGACGTGTGGTGGGCGTGACCCTGGGCGGCATGCCGTCCTCCTCAATTCCGGTGACGCAGTTGCGCCGTTGCAAATATACCGAGTACCTTCGTGCCGTACTCACGGAGAGTGCCCAACTGGCTACTCATCCGCAACTCCCGCACGCCCGCGCCCCGTTGGAAGCGCCACCCCGACCATCGACACCGGGGCGCCGGACAGCAACGTGACCGAGCGTGCCAACCACCCCTCACCTCAACGGAGTTGATCCCCCATGCCCTCATACACCCTCGTCTGCCCACCCCTTGAAACCTCCCCTCGTATCGCCCGCGACTTCGTCGCCTCCGTCCTCCGTGAACTGCGACTCGACACCGAACTCGTCGACGACGCCACCCTGTGTACCTCCGAACTCGTCACCAACGCCTGCGTGCATGCCAAGGGCGGCGACGGTGCCGCGCTGTGGCTGGGCGTGGAGGCGGGGCGGGTGCGTGTCGTCGTGTACGACAAGGACGAAAATCCGCCGGTGCCCCGGGAGTTGACCCCGCAGGAGTGGGAGACGGGCGGCCGGGGCCTGTATCTCGTGGACGCTCTCACGCACGGACAGTGGGGCCACGGCCCCGCCGTGCCGCACGGCAAGGCCGTCTGGTTCGACCTCGTCCTGGAAGGTCCCTGCGTCAAGGGTCTCGCGCTGATCGACGGGGCGTGACTCGGGTGCGCGCGAACCCATGCGCGACACTCGCGCGCGTGGCTTACTGTGCGTGATCGATTACGGACTGTTTGGATGGCGCCGAGCGGCGTCGCCCCGGGCGCCCTCTCTCGGATCAAGGAGAGAAGTGCAGCATGAAGATCACGAAGGTTCTGCCCGCGGGAGTGTCCCTGACGTCGGCCGCCCTCCTCACTGCCCTCACCGCCCTCACCGCCCTCGCCGTCCCCGCCGTCGCGCAGGAGTCCCCCGGCTCGACGGCGACCCGCTCCGGCGGCACCGTCCATGTCCAGGCCCGCGACAACGTGGTGAACGGCATCAGGGTCGGCATCGACCTCCGCAACGGGCACCTGATCGTCGAGGATGACGCGGGCATCGCCGCGGGCCGGGGCTGTATGCCGATGCCCGGCACCGACGGCACCGCCGTCGACTGCGGCCCCGCCACCGGAATGGGCGGCGTCACGCGCATCAACGCCACCCTGGGCAACTTCGGCGACAGCTTCTTCTCCACGGCGCCCATCAACACCTCCGTCGATGCAGGGCGAGGCGGCGACTTCGTGCGGACCGGCGCCGGCAACGACTCGATCAACCTGCGCGACGGCGTGCGCGGCAACGACTCGGTGACCTGCGACAGCGGAGGCAGCGACCAGGTGGTCGGCGAGGCCGGCGACACCATCACCCCGGACTGCGAGCGTCAGGGGCGGTTCTAGGCGGCAGCGGCTTTCACCTTCTCGCGCCCTCTTGCACCTTCTCGCGCCTTCTCGGCTCGCTCGGCGCCCACGCCCGGGTGGTGCGTGCCGTCAGTCCGTCGGGGACTGCGTGCGCCGGGCGTAGGCGCGGGCCGCGCGGGCGCGGTCGCCGCAGCGGGTGCTGCACCAGTGGCGGCGGCCGTGCCGGAGCAGGTAGCGGTTGCAGGGCGGGGAGCCGCAGGCCGTGAGGCGTTCGGCGTCGGGCGAGGTGAGCAGGTCGGCGGCGTCGGCGGCGAGGGTCGCCAGGGCGTGGTCGACGATCTCGGTGGTGGGGTGCGAGGCCGCGCGATAGGGGCCGTTCTTCTCGTCCCACTGCAGGAGCGGGGCCGTGGGAACCCTGGTCAGCGCGTCGTTCACGGCGGCCAGGGCCGCGGGGAGAGCGGGCAGCGCCTCGACCCGCGAGGCGAACAACGCCCGGATCTGCTCCCGCAGGGAGCGCAGCTGCGCGGCGCACATGTCCCGCATGCCGGCGTCGACCGGAGCGAGGCCACGGTCGGTGAGCCACCGGTTCGCCTCGGCCGGGGTGCCGATGAGGTCGACGAACTGCCCACCCGGCACCGCGATGACGCTGTTGACGAGAGCGAGCGACGGGTACTGCTCCGCACCCGGGGCGGGCGGCAGCGGGGGCTCGGCGGTCGCTGTCTCCTTGGCCGCGGTCTCCTTCACGGCTCTCACGATACGGCCCGCCCGCCCGGCTACGGCCACGGCGGCATGAGCGCCATGCTCCTGGACGAACTCATGGGCCGCGGCTGCGCAGCGGCCGGCATGGCCGGCCTGACCGTCTCTCTGCAGATGCGCTACCACCGCCCGGTCCCGCTGGAGACACCCCTGCGGGTCCTCGCCCGCGTCACCGGCACGGACGACCGCAAGATCTTCGTGGGCGGGTCGATCACCACCCGGACGGACCCGGACGCACCCCTCGTCACGGCCGACGGGGTCTTCGTCACCCCCGACCCCGACCGCGCCCGCGCCCTGTTCCCGGGGCTGCGTCCGCAGGGGTGAGTCAGGCGGGGTACGCGTGTGTCTGGGCCGCCTTGACCGTGGCCCAGACCGCGGCACCCGGACGGAGGTCGAGTTCGGCGGCGGCGACCGTGGTCAGGTCGGCGGCCAGGGGGAGTTCGCCGGTGAGGGCGGCGCGGATCTGGTCGCCGTGGGTTTCCAGGCCGGCCACCTCGCAGCGCCAGAGGTTGCGGGCGCTGGAGCCGGTGGGGCGGTCGCGGTGGAGGGTGACCGCGCTGGGCGGGAAGGCCACGAAGGCCGGGCCGGTGAGAGCCTCCGTGGTCGTGATCGTGACCGACGAGGTGTCGTCCACGCGGACGGTGTGCCCCTCGGCCTGCCCCCGGTAGAGGTTGAGGCCGACCAGGTGGGCGATGTAGTCGGTGCGCGGATGGCGGGCGATGTCGGCGGGGGTGCCCTCCTGGACGATGCGGCCGTCCTCGATGACGACGAGGTGGTCGGCCAGGACCATGGCGTCGAGGGGGTCGTGGGTGACGAGTACGGCGACGGCCTCGAAGTCGGCCAGGTGGTGGCGGAGTTGGGCGCGTACGTCGAGGCGGGTGCGGGCGTCGAGGGCGGCGAGCGGCTCGTCGAGGAGGAGCAGGCGGGGGTGGGTGGCCAGGGCGCGGGCGAGGGCTACGCGTTGCGCCTGGCCGCCGGAGAGGCGGCGAGGTTTGGCGCCCGCGTGGGCGGCGAGGTCCATGCGCTCCAGCCACTCGGCGGCCTGGGCGCGGGCCTGAGCCTTGGTGGCGCCGTGGCAGCGCGGCCCGAAGGCCACGTTGTCCAGCGCGGTGAGGTGAGGGAAGAGCAGGTAGTCCTGGAAGACGACCCCGACCGGGCGGGACTCCGGCGGCGTACGGTCCAACTCCGTGCCGTCCAGCCGCAGATGACCGTCGGTGAGCGGGACGAGCCCGGCCAGGGCGCGCAGGGCGGTGGTCTTGCCGGCGCCGTTGGGGCCGAGGAGCGCGACCACGTCACCGGGGGCCGCGGTCAGCGCCACGTCCAGGCGGAAGGAGCCGCGCTCGACCACCAGCCGGGCGTCGAGTCCTTCACGACGGGCGTCAGTTCCCTCATGCGCGGGGCTGGGGGCGCCGATGGCGGACTGCCTGACCTTCGGGTTCTTCTCGATGTCGGTCATGAGGGGGTCATCCAGCGGTCACGCAGTCCCGCCAGGACCGCGATGGACACGGCCAGCAGGACGAGGCTGAGGGCGATCGCGGCCTCCGGGTCGCTCTGCAACGCCAGGTAGACGGCGAGCGGCATGGTCTGCGTACGCCCGGGGAAGTTGCCGGCGAAGGTGATGGTCGCGCCGAACTCGCCGAGCGCCCGTGCCCAGGCCAGCACGGCACCGGCCGCGATGCCGGGCGCGATGAGCGGCAGCGTGACCCGGCGGAACGCGGTGAAGCGGGAGGCGCCCAGCGTGGTCGCGGCCTCCTCGTAGCGCGGGTCGGCGGCGCGCAGGGTGCCCTCCACGCTGATCACGAGGAACGGCATGGCGACGAACGCCTCCGCGACGACGACCCCGGCGGTGGTGAAGGGCAGGGTGATCCCGAACCAGGAGTCCAGCCACTGGCCAACGACGCCGTTGCGGCCCAGCGCCATCAGCAGCGCCACACCGCCCACCACCGGCGGCAGGACGAGCGGAAGGGTGACGAGGGCCCGTACGAGACCACGCCCCGGGAACTCGACCCGGGCCAGCAGCCAGGCCAACGGCACCCCGATGACCAGGCTGACCGCTGTCGCCGCGGTCGCGCAGACCAGCGAGAGCTGGAGAGCCTGCCACACCTCCGTGCTGGTCAGCAGGTCGGGCATGCTCCGCCAGGGGGCCCGGATCAGCAGCGCGACGAGCGGGAGGACCAGGAACGCCAGGCCGATCAGCGCGGGCAGGAGGAGCGGCAGCGGTGCGCCCCCGCGAGCCCCGCGACTCCCCTGGCCCCCACGCCAGGAGGACGTCATGGCTTGAGGAACCCGGCCGCGTTCAGGACCTTCTGCCCCTCGGTGGACTGCACGAGCGCGATGAACGCCTTGGCGGCCTCGGCGTTCGGCGCGTCCTTGAGCACGGTGATCGGGTAGTCGTTGATGGCGTCGGCCGCCTCGGGGAACTCCACGCCCTCCACCTTGTCACCCGCGGCCTGCACATCGGTCTTGTAGACGACCGCGGCGTCGGCCTCCTTCAGCACCACCTTGTTCAGGGCGGCCTTGACGTCTTCCTCGTAGGAGACCGGGGTGAGCTTCAGCTTGCCGGCGTCCAGGGCCTTCTGGGCGGCGGCGCCGCACGGCACCGCCTTGTCGCACAGCACGACCTTCAGGCCGGACTTGGTGAGGTCCTTCAGCGAGGCGACCTTGTCGGGGTTGCCCGGCAGGGTGGCGATCTCCAGCTGGTTGCGCACGAAGGTGGCGGGCGTGCCGGAGGCGTCCCCGGCGTCGGTGACGATCTTCATCGTCTTGGGGCTGGCCGAGGCGAACACGTCCGCCGGGGCACCGCCGGTGATGCTCGCGGCGAGCGCGTCGCTGCCGCCGAAGCTGAAGGTCACCTTGGTGCCGGGGTGGGCCTTCTCGAACGCCTTGCCCAGCGTCTCGAAGCTCTCCTTCAGCGAGGCCGCGGCGAAGACGGTCACGTCGCCGGAGAGCTTGCCCGAGGCGGAGGCCGACGCCGGGGCGTCCGACTTGGCCGACGTGGAGTCGTCCGAGGAGGAGCAGGCGCTCAGGGCCAGCAGGGCCGCGGCGCCTGCGCCGGTCACCTGCAGCGTCCGACGGGTCCGACGGGTCCGACGCACGGAACGGGTCATCACGGGGCCACTCCCTCTGATCCTGACCGGACTCGACTACGGAGCCGGTAGGTGCGTATGCGCAGATGATACTGCCGCAAGTGCGAGGGGAAAGTCGCCTGTCTCATCGCATGAGCTGGGCCTTCTGTTCACTGGCATGGCATGTGCGTTTGTACAGGACGGGTCGTCCGGCCCGATCGGACGCGTGCGCCCTGCCCGGTCAGGCGCGGTCGATCAGACGCGGTCGATGTGCACGTTCGTCGACTTCACCCGGGCGGTGGCCTCCATGCCGACCTCCAGTCCCAGCTCCTCCACGGCCTCCCGTGTGAGCAGGGAGACGAGCCGGTGCGGTCCGGCCTGGATCTCCACCTGCGCCGCCACGTCACCGAGCTTGATCGCGGTGACGATGCCGGGAAAGGCGTTGCGGACCGACGTATAGGGGGCGTCCTCCTCACCGCTCCCGCCCTTGGCGAGCTCCACGGAGAATGCGGCCAGGTCCTTCCCGTCGATGAGCCGCTTCCCGCCCTCGTCGCGATGGGTCGCCACCCGGCCCGCATCCGCCCATCGCCGCGCGGTGTCCGGACTCACGCCGAGCAGCCGCGCCGCCTGGCCGATCGTGTATGACTGCATGGGCGACAAGATAGGTCAGGGCGGGAAGGCGGCCGTGCACCGTGCAGAAACTGGTACCGGTGCCTGCCTCCGATGGCGCGGACACTGCAGCAGTTCTAGTTTCGAGAGCCAGAGACAGCTGACGCCCTGAGTGCTGCGCAGCGTCAGCGCCTGAATCCCGACTCTCGGAGACCGCACCATGTCGAAGATTCTTTTTGTGATGACCGGCGCCGACCACTGGACTCTGGCCGACGGCACCAAGCACCCGACCGGCTTCTGGGCCGAGGAGGCCGTCGCCCCGTACCAGGCGTTCAAGGCCGCGGGCCGTGAGATCGTCGTGGCCACGCCGGGCGGCGTCGTGCCGTCGGTGGACCAGGTCAGCCTGGCGCCGCAGTACAACGGCGGCGAGGAGGGCGCCAAGCAGATGGCGGACGTCCTCGCCACGATCAGTGAGATCCAGCGCCCCATCAGGCTGGAGGACGTCGAACTCGACGACTACGCCGCCGTCTTCTACCCCGGCGGCCACGGCCCGATGGAGGACCTGGCCGTCGACCCCACCTCCGGCAAGCTGCTCGTCGACGCCCTCTCCTCGGGCAAGCCACTCGGCGTGGTGTGCCACGCCCCGGCCGCGCTGCTGGCCGCCACCGCGGCCGACGGCGGCAACGCCTTCGCCGGCTACCGCCTCACCGGCTTCAGCAACGCCGAAGAGGCCCAGGCCGACTTTGCCACCAGGGCCAAGTGGCTGCTCCAGGACCGCCTGGTCGAGATCGGCGCCGACTACCAGGAAGGCGAGCCATGGGCCCCGAACGTGGTCGTCGACCGCAACCTGGTCACCGGCCAGAACCCCGCCTCCGCCGGACCGGCCGCGGCCGAAATCCTCAAGAAGCTGACCTGACCGAGCGACGAAGGCCCGGTCGCCGGTGAACTCCCCGCCGGGCCGTCAAGCTCCCGGCGTCTGCGGCAGTGTCTGAGTGACGCGCCACAGTCGGCGCGGCAGGTCACCCTCCTCGAAGGCGTGGACCTCGTTCAGGATCCAGCCTTGGGCGAGGGTGTCGACGAGTGCGCGCGGGAAAAAGTGCACGGCGAAGCCGCCGTGCTCGAAGATGTCGTCGCCGTGTGAGGTGCCGACGCCGTAGTGGGTGTCACCGGTGTGGCGGACGGTGTAGACGAAGGTGCCGCCGGGCCGCAGCACCCGGGCGATCTCGCCGACCAGGGCCTGGATCTCCGGGGTGGACAGGGCCATGCACAGCAGCATGTGCGCGAAGACCGCGTCCACCGAGGCGTCCGGCAGTGGCAGCGGGTCACGGACATCGTGGACCGAGGTCGTCACGCGGCCGTCCACGCCCTTCCGGCGGGCGGCGGTGCGCAGCTGCTCCAGGCCGGTGGCGGAGAAGTCGGTGGCCTGGACGGTGAACCCTTCGTGTGCGAAGTGCAGGGCGTCGCGGCCGTGGCCGGCGCCGAGTTCCAGGACCTCGCGGGCTCCGGCCGCGTGGAAGACGGCGGCTGCGTGGACCGCAGGGGCGGACGGCTCCTCGCCGTACATTCCGGGGTGAGCGGTGTAGGTGCTCTGCCAGTGCGCGCGTTGCGTTTCGGCCAGGTCCCGCCCGTCGTCGGTCACTTCTGCTGCCCTCTCTTGTCCCGTCGGTGCCGAGCGTACGGCTGCACTGTCATGGCGTGCTGACCATCGCCTCCGACATCGACGTGCAGGCCCGTCTCGACCACGCGCTCGCCGCCCCGATCCGCTGCCGGATCCTGCTCGCCCTGCACAAGGCGCCGACCTGCCCGGCCGACCTCGGCGACGCGCCCGGCGCCTCCCGGACCCGGCTGTCGAACCACCTGGCCTGCCTGTGAGTTCGCGGTCCGTGCTCTGCCCGCCGATTCGGCCTTTAGGGCCGACGTGCGGAGAACTCCCGGCACGTTCCACGGCACTCCGGCCCGGCGGGTCGGCGTCCGGGGCGTCCGGGGGGTTCTCATCCGGGGGAGGCGCACCTAGGCTTGCGGCGTTCGGCAGCCCTGACGGCTGCCCGTGCCCCGTGACTCCGGGCAAGGACCTATTCGCAGCCCTCGCACAGCCGTCGGCTTCCATTGCCCACTCCGGCCGGCCCTTGCCTTCGCCTCGTTGCCCTACCCATGACCTCCCCTCGTCGCGAGACCTGCGCGGTCGCTCCCGCGCGCCGTCGTACGGTCCGATGCGGGGCACCTGGCTCCGAACACGCGCCCGAAGAGGGGGGAAACGGCCGCGCGGGGGAGCCCTCGACGGCCGCCGTCCGCGCTCGGACGAGCTGACGGCGGCCGTCGGAACGAGTGGCGCCGGGCATGCACGACCCGTCGGCTGCTACGTGCGCAGCAACCGCTGGGTGATCTCCCGGTACTGCCTCAGCGCGATCCGGAGTTCGGCGGAGTCCGTCTCGGGGTCCCGGCCCTGCCAGCCGGCGCGGAGCGCCTGCCGTTGTTCGGAAAGGGCCTTGACGAGCTGGGCGGCGGCTTCGTCGAAGGCGCCCTCGGCCTCTTCGAGCGCCTCGCGCGGGGTGTCCTCGAAGGTGTTGACGGCATGTCCGAGACGCCGGACGATCTCGTCCCGACCGTCCGGAGAGAGCAGCGGCTTCGGACCCGAGGGCCGACGTTCGGCGTCGCCCGGCTGCCCGCTCGCGGGCTGTTGGGCGCGTGTCTGGTCGTACATGGTCGTGTGTACCGCTTCCGTCGTGTCGGTGGCACCGCCTGCGCCGTGCTGCCAGTCAACGGCCGGCGAGGGTCCGTGTCAACGCGGTACCGGTGTGGACGCACCCTGCCGGAGGCCGCCGACCGGTGGCATCCGGCCGTTTCCGTCCGCAAGGAGAGTACGGTGGGGAGAACGAGGGTGTTTGGTGCCTAACCGACAGGTCGTCCCCAACACCTCACCCACCATCAGGGGCAGCCCGTGACCCCGGCCGCACCTCCACCCCAGCGGCCCTCGCCGAGGTCAAGGAGCCCCCTCCATGTCACCCAGCCCCACCATGCCCGTCCCGAAGGACACGGCCTCGCCGCCCCGGAGGTACGACGTCGTCCTGCCGTTCGGGCGCTCGGTCTCGCCGGCCGGCTGCTGTGAGGGAGTCTCATCCATCCCGCCGACATCGCGGAACGCCTCGGCTGGGTGCACGACGTCCGCCGGCCGAGTCCGGCCCGTGTCGCCGCCCGCCGCGCCTGACATCAACCACTCGTCCGCGCACGGCAGTTGGCAGGAGCCCTCATGACCACCGCACTGCAACCCCCGCTTCCCTCCCACCCCGTCCTCCGGCTGCACCTGGCCCCTCTCGGCAGCATGCCCCGGCCCATCGACGGAGCGTGGTGGCCGCGCTCGTACGACCTGCTCACCGAACTCCCCCGGCTGCTCGCCGGGTTGCCGCACGCCTGGGGTCACATCACCAGCGTCACGGTCAACGGAGCGACATGGTCCGCCGTACCCGGCCGGATGCTCGTCTTCAACGAGGTCATACGACTACGCAGGAGCCTCGCGGCATCAGCTCCGCACACCATCGTCCTGCTCGCCCCCGGCAAGGGGCGCTGGGACCTGCTGGTCGTACCTCCGGACACGACCGAGGAGGCCGCACAACCGCTCATGGCGGCCGCGGCGAACGGTCAGGCTTGACGGGCGCTGCGCCTCGAACCGTCACATCCCCACGGCGCTCTGCTGAGTCCAGCCGTACGACAAGAAGGCACCGCCGGTCCCGGCCTCCGGACCACCGTGGTCGGTCCGTTCCGCCGACATGAGCGCGGTGGCGGTCATCGGCGGGCCGGTCTCCGCGCTTGCGGCGGCCATCAGCCGGGCGGCCGCGGGGGCGCCGGTCTCCGGGGGGACGACCAGCAGGTTCCGGCGGCCCGCGATGCGGGACAGCAGCAGGATCGCGTGCGGATCCAGCTCCGAGGTGAACCAACCGACCTTCACCACACGGCCGTTGACGAAGATCCTGGGTGGGAGGATCGGCCAGCTGCGGGGGTTGACGGCGATACGGGTGATCTGTCCCCACAGGGGATCCAGCACGTCCGCCAGAGCGGAGAGCTCGCTCGGCAAGTCACGTGAAGGAGGCCACCAGGCACCGTCCAGCTCGGCGGGCCCTGCGGAAGGGCTCTCGGATTTCAGCGCAAGGCGTGCGGCCGGGGCCCTGAAGGGAATGGCCCGTAGCGGGGGACGGGAATTGGTCGCGGACATCACGCAAACCTGTCTCCGGAGCCTGTGCACGCACAGCCGCCCGGTGTCGTCACTCGACGGGAACGGCGCCGGCATCGGGGCCGGTGCGCGAAGTGCTCCCGATGACCTCACGCTACTCCCCGAAAGGGCCGGGCGGACCGTTCCCCCGGTCCCGGCTCACCTCCGCCCGCGGCCGTCCGCTGTGGGCCGGCTGCTCTCCAGCCACGACCGTGCGGGTTCTGCCGGGCGGGTGGTGTCCACGGTGAGGTCGAGGTGGGTCCCTCCTTCGGCGCCCGCGGGGTAGCTGCGCTGCTCGGTGGCGTCGAAGCAACGTCGGAGCACCTCCGCGACCCGACGGGCGACCTCGGGCGAGGCGGCGACGATGCGTACCTCGGCGTTCCCGCCCGAGGGTGCTTCCGTGGACTGCATGGCGACCTCGGAGTTCGATGACCCGGTACGAGACGGGCCGGATCTCTCACTCTACTCCGGCGTGTCCCACAGCCCCCGCGGGTGACCGGCGGGCTTCCCGGTCGCCGTCGGCCGGAGAGTACCGTGAAACGAGAAGCCACCGTGTCCTTGATCCCGGCAGGCAGGCGAGAGCGATGTCCGACTCCGACTCCCCGCGTGTGACCAGGCTCCTGCCGGACGCCGTCCACGAGGCAGTGCGGCCCGGCACGGCCGTCGTACGGCTGGAGACGACACAGGACCGACAGGGCGTGCTCGACGGAGCGTGGTGGCCGCGTTCCCGCGACATCACCGCCGAGCTCCCCCGCTTGATCACCGCGCTGACCGAGTACCTCGGGCCCATCACGCGGGTCGGCCTGGACGCAGACGCCTGGGAAGGACTGCCGACGCGGATGACCATCGACGACCGTCTCGTCCACATCGACTCGTTCCCGGTCGGCGACGACACGGTCCTCGTCACCCGAGGCGAGCAGGATCTCTTCTCCCTCCTCGTGGTCCCGCCGCACGCGACGCCCGACGCCGCGCGCGCCGCCATGGCCGAGGCCGTCCGCGCCGGCAGCGTGACGCAGGCCGAACAGATCCTCGTCGACACCGGCACCGAGCGGGCACGGCCGGGGACGTGACGGCGGTCAGCCGGGGCGGCCCCCCGGGCCGGGCCGCCCCGGGCGCCGGGATGACGTCGGTGTCGAAGGCGCCCGAGATGATCCGTGTGGCCAGGTCCGACAGACGCAGGTGACGGGCGCGGGCGTACGACCGGAACGCGGCGAAGGCGTCGCGATGGTGGCCACCTCGGCGAGGGTCCGGGCCCGGACCCTCGCCCAGCGTGAGCTGGAGTTCCTCGAACTGCGCGCTCAACTCGGGACGGCACCACTACGGTTCGGCCGTCCGGCCGTCGTCCAGCAGCAGCGACAGCGCTGATCACCTGTCCACGCCCTGTGCCGGCCGGGGCACTTCGGGGCGGGGCGCCGCTCGGCTTCCGCCTTGCATCACGCGGGCGGGTCCGCCGCCGGCCGGTCTGCTGGTAGGTCCTGCCAGGCGTCCTGGGCACTCGCGTACCGAGGGAACCGCTCCACCAGGCCGCAGGCCCGGAACACGAGCGCCGGTCCCGGCCGGGTGTGGACCACGCGTAACCATCCGCCCCGCCCGCGGCAGTCGTGCCACGCCGCGCACAACGCGTCCAGGACACTGCCGTCCATGAACGTCACGCCACTCAGGTCGATGATCAGGAACAGTCGGCCGGTGTCGTGGCGGGCGCCCTCCAGATCCTGCGCGAAGGCCGGCGCGGTCGTCACGTCCAGCTCACCGCCGACCCGGACCACGCGGCACTCCTCGAACACGTCGGGATGCGGGCCCATACGCCCCATCTCCTCGGTCGGTGGGATGGCTTTCGCCTTGCGCAGGGCCTCTGTTGCGCGGGAGGGGACTACACGGAGAGGGCCGGGGTCGCGGGCGACCGTATGACCAACCTACTGCCGGGGAGGGGCTATACGGGGCCCCTTCTCCGGTTTGTTGACGGGATCGGCAAAGTGTTCTCCGGTGTCGCCCCCGTCCCGCCGTCCCGCCGTGTTGTGAGGGACGGCGGTTCCCGTCAGGGACGCACGGGGCCGTTCCTCCGCCGGCCGGCGGCCCCTCCGGGGACATGAAGAAGGCGGGGCCCGAAAACCCCGCCGATACCAGTGAAACCCCAGCTCAGGGCCACACAAGGCAATACGGCTGATGCCCCGCCTCATGAAGGCGATGGCTGAAGTCCTGCCACTCATGCAGCAGTTGGTACACATTGAACGCATCCCGAGGCCCGCCCCGGTCCGGCACCGTCGACCAGATGAAGGCGGCCGCGCCGACCGCTTCCTCTCCTATTCCACGGAGCGGATCGACCACCGTCATCGGAAGCTTGACCACCGCGTAGTCGGGGTGCAGGACGACCAGCTCCAGCGGCGGGACCTTGTGCAGCGGGACGCCCTCGATGCCCGTCAGCACCATGGCCGCCATGGTCTCCGGCTTGATCTTGGTGAACATGCCGTTCATGCCGAGCTCGTCGCCGCCGAGTTCCTCGGGGCGCATCGAGATCGGGACACGGGCCGCGGTCGCACCGTCGGGCGCGCCGAAGTACTTGTACGTCACCCCCACCCGACCACCATTCCTGCTCGCCCTCAGCCGATCGCTGCGTTCGCTGCGTCGGTCGGCCCGCTCTGACTCATTCGGTACACCCGGCATACCCGGTACTACGTGTCCCTGACGTGCTTCGTTCGAATCCTCCGCGTCGCGCCGGTGCCTTCCCCGCCGGGCACGTCGAGGACCCAGGTCATCAGTCCCCTCGCCCAGCCCGCCACCGCGATGCATATCTCCACCCGACTGCTTTTCTAGGACGCGTGGCGCCCGCCGCGCAACCCGATCATCGTGTCAGTGACCTCCCCCACGGCCGCCCGCCGAAACGTGCGCTGAAACACCTGTCCGCAGGATCTTTTCAGTCCCAGACCATCACGCCCCGCATGAGCTGTGTGTATCACGTCCAGTCTCGCAGATCGCGGGGAGGGGACGGGGGGTGATGGGGGGCGAGGGGGAGCGGAGAGGGGAGTGGAGGGGGGAGTGGAGCAGGGAGTGGAGGGGGAGTGGTCGAGGGAGAAACTGGACGTCAGGTCAGTAGTGGCCCCCATGGCCCCGGCGGCGCCGATCACCCCTTGCCCCGCCCCGGCCGACCAGCACCCCGCTGCCCCCGCCGCCCCCTGGCCTACCCTGAGGAGGTCACTGGCAACCGGAGTCCGAGATCATCGGAGTAGGTCAGAGAAGGTCGGAGTAGTCGCAGGTCATGAGCGAAGCGCCCTCTTCAGGAACGCCCTATCCATACGATGCGCCTGCCTCGCAGGCTCTGTTCGACCGTGCGGCCACTGTCACGCCGGGCGGCGTGAACTCCCCGGTGCGCGCCTTCCGGGCCGTGGGCGGTACGCCCCGGTTCATGGTGTCCGGTACGGGTCCGTACCTGACCGACGCCGACGGGCGTGAGTACGTGGACCTCGTCTGCTCCTGGGGGCCCATGATCCTCGGGCACTCCCACCCGGACGTGATCGCCGCCGTCCAGGACGCCGTATCGCGTGGTACGTCCTTCGGTACGCCCGGTGAGGGCGAGGTCGCGCTCGCCGAGGAGATGGTCGACCGGATCGAACCGCTCGAGCAGGTGCGGCTCGTCTCCAGCGGTACCGAGGCCACCATGTCCGCCATCCGGCTGGCCCGCGGGTTCACCCGGCGGTCCAAGGTGATCAAGTTCGCCGGGTGCTATCACGGGCACGTCGACTCGCTGCTCGCCGCCGCCGGGTCCGGGGTCGCCACCTTCGCCCTGCCCGACACCCCTGGTGTTACCGGCGCCCAGGCCGGCGACACCATCGTCCTTCCCTACAACGACCTCGAAGCCGTGCAGGAGGCCTTCCACCGCTACCCCGGCGAGATCGCCTGTGTCATCACCGAGGCCTCGCCCGGCAACATGGGCGTCGTCCCGCCGCTCCCCGGGTTCAACCAGGGACTCAAGGACGCCTGCCGTGAGAACGGTGCCCTCTACATCTCCGACGAGGTCATGACCGGGTTCAGGACCAGTCGCGCCGGGTGGTACGGCATCGACGGGGTCAAGCCCGACCTCATGACCTTCGGCAAGGTGATGGGGGGTGGCTTCCCGGCCGCCGCCTTCGGTGGCCGCGCCGATGTGATGGCCCACCTCGCGCCCGCGGGGCCCGTCTACCAGGCCGGCACCCTCTCCGGGAACCCGGTGGCCACCGCCGCCGGCCTCGCTCAGCTGCGGCTCCTCGACGAGGCCGCGTACGACACCGTCAACGCCGTCTCCGCGCAGATCCAGTCCCTCCTCACCGAGGCCCTCGCCAAGGAAGGCGTCGCGCACCGACTGCAGACCGCCTCCAACATGTTCTCCGTCTTCTTCACGGACCGGGACGTGCGCAACTACGAGGACGCCAAGCGGCAGGAGTCCTTCCGCTTCACCGCCTTCTTCCACTCGATGCTGGCGCAGGGCGTCTATCTGCCGCCCTCGTCCTTCGAGTCCTGGTTCGTTTCCACGGCACACGACGAGCGGGCCGTACAGCGGATCGCCGACGCCCTCCCGGCGGCGGCCCGAGCGGCGGCGGAGGCCACGGCGGCATGAGTGACGGCATCAACATGAGCGACGGCGCCGGCAAGAGCGACGGCATCAGCAAGAGCGACAGCGACATCACCGTCGTACACCTCATGCGGCACGGCGAAGTGGCCAACCCGGACGGGATTCTCTACGGCCGTCTCGCGGGGTATCACCTGTCCGAGCTCGGGCGGCAGATGGCCGACCGGGTCGCCGAGCATCTCGCCTCCCGCGACGTGACGTACGTCTGCGCCTCCCCGCTGGAGCGGGCGCAGGAGACCGCGACGCCCATCGCCAAGGCGCACGGGCTCGACCTCGCGACCGACGCGCGGCTCATCGAGGCCGACAACGTCTTCCAGGGCAAGACCTTCGGGGTGGGGGACGGGGCGCTGAAGAAGCCCGAGAACTGGAAGCATCTCGTCAACCCCTTCAAGCCGTCCTGGGGTGAGCCGTACGTCGAGCAGGTCATCCGGATGATGGGCGCGCTCGATGCCGCCAAGGACGCCGCGCGCGGGCACGAGGCCGTGCTGGTCAGCCATCAGCTGCCGATCTGGATCGTGCGCAGTTACGTCGAGAAGCGGCGCCTGTGGCACGACCCGCGCAAGCGGCAGTGCACGCTCGCGTCGGTGACGAGCTTCACGTACCAGGGCGACAAGATCGTGTCCGTCGGCTACTCCGAGCCCGCCATCGACCTCGTCCCCGCCCACCTCCGCGCCGGCGCCAAGCCGGTGAAGGGGAAGGACAAGGCCTTCGGCGCGTAGTCCGGCGCATGGCAACGTCCGCAACGTCCGTTTGGGGCGCTGTGACAGTCCTGTTTCATTTGTTCCGAAATGTGTGCGATTAGACGGAACCTCCCTGTTCGTCGCGCCCTCTGACTGGGTGACCACCAGAGGATGCGACGGACGGGAATGGAATGCGCGACTTCAACCGAAGGGGACTTCTCGGGCTCGGAGCCGGAGCGGCCGCCGCCCTCGGACTCGCGGGATGCGGCACCCTCACGCCGTCAGACGGGTCGAACCATGGCGGAGGTTCCGGAAACGACTCGGACAACAAGCCCGGCACCCAGACCAACCGCGCGCGTCCCATCGGCGACGGCTCCACCTCGTACACCGGCAAGCAGCCCCACCAGCCGGGCAAGCCCGAGCCGCTGGAGCCGGGGCAGGAGCCGCCGCAGTTCGTCATCTTCTCCTGGGACGGTGCCGGCGAGGTCGGCAACGGCCTCTTCCCGCGCTTCCTCGACCTCGCCAAGGAGCACGGGGCGGGCATGACCTTCTTCCTCTCGGGGCTGTACCTCCTGCCCGAGTCGAAGAAGCGGCTCTACGAGCCCCCGAACAACCCGCGCGGCGCCTCCGACATCGGCTACCTCACCGACGAGCACATCAAGGCGACGCTCACCAACGTCCGCCGCGCCTGGCTCGAAGGGCACGAGATAGGCACCCACTTCAACGGCCACTTCTGCGCCGGCACCGGCACCGTCGGCAACTGGACGCCGAAGCAGTGGCGCAGCGAGATCGACCAGGCGAAGGCCTTTGTGAAGGAGTGGCGGACCAACAGCGGGTGGACCGACCTGCCGTCCCTGCCCTTCGACTACGACAAGGAACTCGTCGGCGGCCGTACGCCGTGCCTGCTCGGCCAGGACAATCTGCTGCCCACCGCCCGCGAGCTGGGCTGGCGCTACGACGCCTCATCGCCGGGCGGTCAGCAGGTGTGGCCGGAGAAGAAGGGGGGCGTCTGGGACCTGCCGTTGCAGCAGATACCTTTCCCCGGGCACAGCTTCGAGGTCCTCTCGATGGACTACAACATGCTCGCCAACCAGTCGATCAACTCGACCAACGCGCCCTCCTACAACTACCCGGGCTGGCGCAAGCAGGCCGCCGAGTCCTACATATCGGGCTTCAAGCGGGCATACGAGACAAACCGCGCTCCGTTCTTCATCGGCAACCACTTCGAGCACTGGAACGGCGGCATCTACATGGACGCCGTCGAGCAGGCCTTCAAGCACATCGCGCGCGAGAAGGAGAAGGGAGCCGACGTACGGCTCGTCTCCTTCCGGCAGTTCGTGGACTGGCTGGACGTGCAGAAGCCGGAAGTCCTCGCCAAGCTGCGGACCCTGCCGAAGGGGCAGCAGCCCGTCGGTGGCTGGAAGGAGTTCCTGAAGGCCACCGGCACGAGCACCGCGACATCCTCCTCGGGAAGCACCTCAAACGCCGCCTGAAATGCGGGTCTACGTCCGGGAGGGGGGTGCGCAAGATCCCCAGAACGGGCATGCGAAACTTTTCACATGAGTGCCGCCAGCCGTGCCCCCCTGCGCTCGAACCGCAGCCGTGCCGTCCTGCTCACCGCGACAGCCGTGGCCGCCGCGCTGACCCTGTCCGCGTGCAGTTCCGGCGGCACGTCGGGCGGCGGCGGTGACACCAACTTCGTCACCGGCAACAACGGCATCGACACGGTCGCCAAGGCCAACCGGTCCGCGGCTCCCGTGCTGTCCGGCGAGACCATCGACGGCAAGCAGCTCACCACCGCCGACTACAAGGGCAAAGTCCTCGTCATCAACGTCTGGGGATCGTGGTGCCCGCCCTGCCGGGCCGAGGCGAAGAACTTCCAGACCGTCTACGAGGACCTCAAGGACCAGGGCGTCGAGTTCGTCGGCATCAACACCCGGGACACCAGCACCACCCCCGCGAAGGCCTTCGAGAAGGAGTTCGGGGTCACCTACCCGAGCCTGTACGACCCCACGGGCAAGCAGATGCTCCGCTTCAAGAAGGGCACGCTCAACCCGCAGCTGATCCCGTCCACGCTCGTCTTCGACCGCCAGGGCAGGATCGCGGTGCGTGCGCTCCAGCCGCTCGGCGAGGACACGCTGCGCAGCATCATCAAGCCCGTCCTCGCGGAGAAGTGACGTGAGCGCAGTGTCCACGCTCGCCGCAGCCGCGACGTACAACGGCACGGTGCTGAACGGCGCCCTGCTGCTCGCGCTGCCCATCGCGGTGCTCGGCGGCCTCGTCTCCTTCTTCTCCCCGTGCGTCCTGCCGCTCGTCCCCGGTTATCTGTCCTACGTCACCGGAGTCAGCGGCACCGACCTGGCCGAGACCCGGCGCGGCCGGATGGTCGCCGGTGCCTCCCTCTTCGTGCTCGGCTTCACCGCCGTGTTCGTCTCCGGCGGGGCGCTGTTCGGCTACTGGGGCTCGACCCTGCAGGAGAACAAGGACGTCCTGACGAAGATCCTCGGCGTCCTCATGGTCCTGATGGGCGTGTTCTTCATGGGCCTGATGCCCTGGCTCAGCCAGCGGGAGTTCCGCTTCCACACCAAGCCGGCCACCGGGCTGGCCGGCGCCCCCCTGCTCGGCGCCCTCTTCGGCATCGGCTGGGCGCCCTGCATCGGCCCGACCCTGTCCTCCGTGCAGACGCTCGCCTTCAACGAGGCCAGCGCCGGACGCGGCGCCATACTGACCGTCGCCTACTGCCTGGGCCTGGGCATTCCGTTCGTCCTCACTGCCGTAGCCTTCCGCAAGGCGCTCGGCGCCTTCGCCTGGGTCAAGCGCCACTATGTCTGGGTGATGCGCATCGGCGGCACCATGATGATCGTGACCGGTGTGCTGCTGCTGACCGGCGCGTGGGACCGCATCGTGCAGGAGATGCAGGTCTGGTCCGACGGCTTCACTGTGGGGATCTGATCGATGAGCAACACCAAGACCAGCGCGCCCGACAACACCCCGGGACCGGCCGAGGACCAGGACCTCGGCGCCGCCGGCTCCCAGCTCTCCACCGCCCCCACCGAGGAGATCGCCGGCCTTCCCTCGCTCGGCGTCATCGGCTGGACCCGCTGGTTCTGGCGGCAGCTCACCTCGATGCGGGTCGCGCTGCTGCTGCTCCTGCTGCTGTCGCTCGGCGCGATCCCCGGCTCGCTCATTCCGCAGACCGGCATCGACGAGACGAAGGTCGCCGAGTTCCGCGAGGCGCACGAGACGCTCGCGCCGATCTACGACAAGCTCGGCCTCTTCCACGTCTACAGCTCGGTGTGGTTCTCCGCGATCTACATCCTGCTGTTCGTCTCCCTCATCGGCTGCATCGTCCCGCGCACCTGGCAGTTCGTCGGCCAACTGCGCGGCCGCCCGCCGGGTGCCCCGAGGCGCCTGACCCGGCTGCCCGCGTACACCACCTGGCGCACCGAGGCCGAGCCCGAGCAGGTCCGTGAGGCCGCGCTCGCCCTGCTGAAGAAGCGCCGCTTCCGCGCCCACCTCACCGGTGACGCCGTCGCCGCCGAGAAGGGCTATCTGCGCGAGGTCGGCAACCTCGCCTTCCACATCGCGCTGATCGTGATGCTGATCGCCTTCGCCTGGGGCCAGCTGTTCAAGTCCGAGGGCAACAAGCTGATCGTCGAGGGCGACGGCTTCTCCAACACCCTCACCCAGTACGACGACTTCAAGTCCGGCAGCCTCTTCAGCCAGGACGACCTCGACCCCTTCAGCTTCACCCTGAAGAACTTCAAGGGCACCTACGAGCTGACCGGCCCCAACCGCGGCACCCCGCGCACCTACGAGGCCGCCATCACCTACAGCGTCGGCGCCTACGGCAAGGACAAGAAGACCACCGTCAAGGTCAACGAGCCGCTGGAGATCGGCGACTCGAAGGTCTATCTCGTCAGCCACGGCTACGCACCCGTCGTCACGGTCCGCGACGGCAAGGGCGACATCGTCTACCAGGACGCGGTCCCTCTCCTTCCGCTCGACGGCAACGTCACCTCCACCGGTGCGATCAAGGTCATGGACGGCTACCGCGACGCCAAGGGCAAGTGGGACCAGCTCGGCTTCCAGGCCTTCTTCCTGCCGACGTACGGCGGCGCGGGCACCGCGGTGGTCTCGCAGTTCCCGGCACTGCTGAACCCGGTGCTCAACCTTGAGGCCTACCACGGCGAACTCGGTGTCAACTCGGGCCTCCCACAGAGCGTGTACCAGCTGAACAAGAAGAACCTGAAGGGGTTCAAGGACTCCAAGGGCGCGCAGCTCCGGGAGAACCTCAAGCCCGGCGAGACCATGAAGCTCCCGAACGGCGCCGGCTCGATCACCTTCGAGAAGGAGATCAAGGAGTGGGCCGGCTTCCAGGTCGCCCGCCAGCCCGGCAGCGGCTGGGCGCTCGCCGGTTCCGTCGCCGCGATCTTCGGCCTCGCCGCCTCCCTCTTCATCCAGCGCCGCCGCGTATGGGTGCGGGCCACCACCGGCAGCGACGGCGTCACGGTCGTCGAGATGGCCGGCCTCGGCCGCAGCGAGTCCGCCAAGGTGCCCGAGGAACTCGGCGACCTCGCCGGGATCCTGTACGAGCAGGCGCCGGGCGCGCCCGACACCGCCGCCGACCCCGCAGATTCCGAAGCTTCCCCCGACCCCCAAGTCGTACCTGCCGAAGGGGCTGAGAAGTGACTCTCGCCGCCGCAACCGATCTGGCCGCCGCCACCAACGAAAACCTGGCCAACATCAGCAACACGCTGATCTACTCGTCGATGGCCGTCTACACCCTGGCCTTCTTCGCGTACATCGCCGAATGGCTCCTCGGCAGCCGCAGCAAGGTCGGCCGTACGGCCGCCGCGCTCACTCCGGCGAAGGCCAAGAAGGCCGACGCGCCCGCCGTCACCGTGAAGCAGGGGGGCTCCACCGCCGTACTGGAGCGGCCGAAGGTCGTCGTGCGGGCCACGGCCGGTCAGCGGGACGTGCCGGACGGGCCCGGGGCGCACGGCGGGGACGCGCAGGGCGACCTCTACGGGCGTATCGCCATCTCCCTCACCGTCCTCGCCTTCCTGATCGAGTTCGGCGGTGTGCTCATGCGGGCTCTGTCGGTGCAGCGGGCACCGTGGGGCAACATGTACGAGTTCAACATCACCTTCTCCACGGTCGCCGTCGGTGTGTACCTCGCGCTGCTCGCGCTGAAGAAGAACGTGCGCTGGCTCGGGCTGTTCCTGATCACCACGGTCCTCCTCGATCTCGGCCTCGCCGTCACTGTCTTGTACACCGCCAGCGACCAGTTGGTTCCCGCCCTTCACTCGTACTGGCTGTACATCCACGTCTCCACGGCGATCTTCTGCGGCGCGGTGTTCTACGTCGGCGCGGTCTCCACGATGCTCTAC
Source organism: Streptomyces cyaneus (assembly GCF_004028635.1). Lineage (GTDB taxonomy): Bacteria > Actinomycetota > Actinomycetes > Streptomycetales > Streptomycetaceae > Streptomyces > Streptomyces cyaneus. Next base: position 73,041 of record NZ_RQJW01000006.1, read on the forward strand.
CTCTTCAAGGACAGTTACGAGAACAAGCTGGCGAACGGCGGCACCCCGGGCCGCTTCGCGAACTCCGTCCTCGACCGGCTGCCCGCCTCGGCGTCCCTCGACAAGTTCTCCTACCGGGTCAACGCCGCTGTCTTCCCGCTGTGGACGTTCACGATCATCGCGGGCGCCATCTGGGCGGGCGACGCGTGGGGCCGCTACTGGGGCTGGGACCCCAAGGAGACCTGGTCCTTCATCACCTGGGTCGCCTACGCCTGCTACCTGCACGCCCGTGCCACGGCCGGCTGGAAGGGCCGCAAGGCCGCCTACCTGGCCCTGATCGCCTTCGGCTGCTGGCTGTTCAACTACTACGGCGTCAACATCTTCGTCTCCGGCAAGCATTCGTACGCCGGGGTGTAGATCTCCCTCGTAGGTTGAGGGCCGGTTTCTGTGACTCAGGTCATGGAACCGGCCTTCGGGCGGCCCGACCGCGGTGGTGCGGTCACCGGGGTTTCAAGAAGGGTGACGTGACCGGCCGCACCGCGATCCTGGAGCGCACGGTCGTGGACAAGGCAGGTCAGCGGCCGTAAGGGGTGCATATCGCCCCCGGCGGGGTCAGGCTGGTGTCATGACCGGTTCCGTAGAACAGGGCATCAGCCAGACCCACGGGAACACGCACATCCTGCACTTCCTGGTGCGGCTTCCCCGCCCGATGGAGACGGTCTGGCCGGCGCTGACCACACCGGAGGGGCTCGCGTCCTGGTTCACCTCCGCCGACGTCCTGGAACCCCACCTCCATGGTGCGGTCACGCTGCGTGACCTCGGCTCAGGGCGGGTCACCGCGTGGGACGTGGAGCGGGTCGCCGAGTACACGCTGGAGGGCGGCGGCCGGATCCGGTTCCACCTGGAGCGGGACGGCGACGAGGGCGCCGCCCTCCGCTTCACCCATGAGTTCCAGGGCGAGACGGAGTCGGAAGAGCGCTGGCGGTCCCGCTTCGAGCAACTCATCGAGACGCTTCAAACGGGCCCCTGACCGCTAACCGTTCATCCGCTGCGAGCCCGTCATCCGCGATACCGCGCGGCGTGCTCGCGGGAGGTAACGCCGACCCGGAAGTGGTCGGACAGCAGCATCAGCCCGCGCCGGGCGTTGCGGCCGGTCAGGGGCTCGCCACCGGTCGCCGCGGCGGCCACCTTGGCGGCGACCCGTCCGGCCGGCGTCCGGCGAACCCCGCGATCCACGACTCGCTCTCGTTCAGCAGCAAGATCCGCTCCACCTCAAGCCGGATACGCTCGGAGCCGGTGTCCCGTCAGCGGCCAGCGGCCACCGCGACCAGCCCCGAAATCAGCCGCGGGAACTGGATCCGCCCGGCCCCGGGCACCGGCTCGGTGAGTTGCTCGGCGATCACCAGCAGGGCCTGCGGCACCGGCGACCGGGCCTCGGCGGGCGGTCCGTCTGCCGGGGCGCCCTCGCGGTGCTCGCGGTCGATCAGCGCGACCGCGCTCGTACTGTCGGGGGCGCTACGAAACGGTCGACATGATGATGTCCCGAAGCCGCTCCACATACAGCCGCATGTTCTTGTACGCGATGTCGGTGTCCGGGTAGCGGCAGGTGAACCACAGGCCCTCGTGGAGCCTGTTGAACCACACGTACACCTTGTCGCCGTACGCCACCCTGCCCAGCCCGTACGCCTTCAGATCGGTCCACCGCGCGGAGCCGGGAACGCCTCGGGCGTCGAGGAACGAGACGACCGAGTACAGGTCGGGCGACGTGGGGCAAAAGTCCGAGCCGAGCAGGTCCAGGACCCGGGCGAGCGGGATGCGGGCCAGCGGCCGGTTGGTCCTCAACTCGGCGCGCACCGCTTTCAGGGCGCTGGTGAAGTCGGATGCGTCGGCCACGGGAATCTCGATCGGCGCGGCGCCGACGAACCAGCCCACGGAGTCCGACCACTCGGCCTTGTCCCGGGTGTGGAACGGCACGACCGTGCGGTAGACGGGTTCTCCGCCGATCTCGTGCACGACAAGGCTCGTGGCGGCCAGCACTCCGACCAGGCTCCCGCCGTAGGGACGGCAGTACGCCTCGAACGCCGCGGCTGCGTCGGCGTCCACGATCATCTCGCGCATCAGCCTCTGGGTGTGCAGGCCGACGGGATCGATGCCGAGCTCGACGGGAAAGTTCGGCAGCTGTCCGTCGCAGCGGTCGATGAACTCCCGCCAGCGAGCGACGATCACATGGTCGTCGGCGATCCGGTCCGCCTCCTCCCGCTCGATCTCGCAGAAGTCGACGTAACTGGCGACCGACGGCTCCTCCACAGCGCGGCCCTCGACGGCTGCCGCGTAGAGATCGTGGATCTCGGCGGGGATGCGCATGATGGAGTAGCCGTCGACATTGCTGTGATCGAAAGCCATGTACACGCTGGTGCAGTCGTCCCGGACGACCGCCGCGTAGATGAAGTTCGGCCAGCGAAGCGCGTACGCCGCGACGTCGAAGCGGTCCTGGAGGTACTGGACCAGCTCCGCCGCGTCGGGGAAGTCGCCGACCACCTCGCGCTGGAGCGACACGGTCTCGGCGTCGACCGTGAACCGGTGCATGTCGCCGCCGGACCAGCGGAAGCCGCTGCGCAGCGTCTCGTGCCGGAGCGTCCAGCTGTGCAGCGCCTCCTGCAGTGCGTCGAGATCGACCCGGCCCGGGACGTCGAACGCCGTACCGAGCCAGGTCGGCAGGAACAGGCCGTCCTCACACACGGAGTGGACCGTTTTGAGGTGGGACTCCTGGACGTACGCCGGCGGCCTGGAGTCCGCCGGCAGCCCTGTCGCCGTCGCCACCGTCGCCGGACTGAGCGTCCATTCGACGAGTCGTCCGGGCCGGACCTCGCAGCGCTGGATGTCAGTCATTCGCACGGGCGGCTCCATTCGAGGCGGGATACACACCCAAACGGGTGGTATCTCGCCCAACGAGGCAACCCTTACTCAGAAACGGTCGCTGCGATCAGCCGACAGCGCCCCGTCGACTGCCATCAGTCTCCGCCGGTCAGTCGACGGTGATCGAGTCCAGCTTCTCCCGCAGATACACATGCGAGTCGACGGGCTCGTACGCCACCCGCCCCACCGGTGCCGGGACGGACTCGACGAGCGTTCCGGGCGTGCACTCCCCGAAGTAGACGAGGGACATCAGCTCCTCGGCGGGAGCGTCGGCGGGCGGCGGCAGTACCCGGTGCCGGCCCGACCGCCAGCGGTCACCGGTCCAACGGGCCATCAGGTCACCGATGTTGATGGTGAACGCCTCCGGGTCGTACGGCGCGTCCTCCCAGCCCCCCTCGTCCGTGTAGACCTGCAAGCCGCCCTTGCCCGCCTGCCGGTCGAGGATCGTCACCGTCCCGAAGTCGGTGTGCGGCCCGATACGGAACTGGCCCGGCGCCGGCTCCCCGACGACCTCCGTCCCCGGATACCAGTTGATGTTGAAGCCGTACGTCGGATGGTCCATGTGCCGTGAGAAGAAGTCGGGTTCGAGGCCGAGGGCCTCGCCGAGCAGCGAGAGGAGCTGCTTCTCCAGCTCGCCCATGCGCTCCAGGTACTCCTCGCACAGCGACCGGAGTTCGGGCACCTGCGCCGGCCACACGTTGGGCGCGTACCACTCGGCGTTGACGACGGGGTCCTCGAAGGGTTCGTGGGTCGCGAAGGTCAGCGACTCCTTCAGGTCCGGCGGGGTCTCGGTGCCCTCCGCGTAGCCGTTGGCCTCCGCGCCCGGCCCGAGCCAGCCGCGCCCGCCGACCTTGGCCTCGTAGGCCTCCTTGACGTCGACCGGGAGCACGAAGAAGGCACGGGCCGCCGCCCGGATCCGCGCGCGCAGCGCCGGGTCCACACCGTGCCCGGTGACCAGGAGGAACCCGGCGGTCTGGAGCGCCTCGTCGACGGTACGGGCCATCGTCCCGCGCGCTTCGGGGTCACCTTCGAGCCAGGGCTTGAGGTCGATCGTGGGAATGCGTGGCATTCGTGGCTCATTCACCGATGTCCTCGTTCCACAGTGCCGGATCGTTCTTGATGAAGTCGCGCATCATCCCGATGCACTCGGGATCGTCCAGGAGCACGATCTCCACACCGTGCTCGGCCAGCCAGTCGTGCCCGCCGTGAAAGGTGACCGCCTCGCCGATCACCACCCGGGAGATCCCGAACTGCCGGACCAGGCCGGAGCAGTACCAGCAGGGCGAGAGCGTGGTCACCATGGTCGTTTCGCGGTACGACCGCTGCCGTCCCGCCGCCCGGAAGGCGGCCGTCTCCGCGTGCATGGACGGATCGCCGTCCTGGACCCGCCGGTTGTGCCCACGCCCGAGCAGCGCCCCGTCGGCCCCGTACAGCGCGGCCCCGATCGGGATGCCGCCCTCGCCGAGCCCCGCCCGGGCCTCCTCGACGGCGGTGGCGAGCCATGTACGGGCGGTCGCCTGATCCAAGAGCTCCATGCCTCTCACTCTCCTGTGCGCGAAACACGAGGGCAACGTGCGGAAAGTACTCTCCCCGCAGCCCGCCCGCGGACGAACTGTCAGCGCCCTGGAGGTCCCCGTGCCCGCACTCACCCTCCGCGAAGTCCTGACCCTCGACCCCGTCCGCGCCACCGGCCCCGAGCTCCTCGCCGGGGAGCAGGCCCTGGACCGCCCGGTGCGCTGGGTCCACTCCAGCGAGGTCTACGAGGGAGCCAACTTCCTCGACGGCGGCGAACTGCTCCTGACCAACGGCTTCGGGCTCACGGACGCCGACGAGGAGGTGCGGCGCCGGTACGTCCGCGAGCTGGCCGCCCGCGCTGCCGCCGGCCTCGCGGTGGAGGTCGGCCGCTCCCTGCCGCACATGCCGGCGGAGGTGATCGACGAGGCCCGCCGGGTGGGCCTGCCGCTGCTGGCCCTGCACCGGGTGGTGCCCTTCGTACGGATCACGGAGGCGGCGAACCGGGCGATCGTGGCTCGGGGACTGTCCGGGCGTTCCGTCGTACGGCCGTGGGGCGACGACCATACGGCGGCCCTGTTGGCGGATCTGGCCGACCGGGCGGCGCTGAACCAGCCGGAGGTGGAGGCGCGGGCGGCCCTCGCGGGCTTCCACCCTGGGCCGGGCACCCGGCTGATCGGGGTGTCGGTGCACGGTACGCGGGAGGCGGGCGTCGTCGACCGTGCCGTACGGCTGCTGGGCGGGGCGGGTGTGCTGCGGGCCGCCTTCCCCGGCGACGTCCTGGCGTTGCTGTCCCTGCCAGGGGTCTCCCGCCCTGGCCGCCCGGGTGACCCCGTGAAAGCTGTTCAGGAAGTCTTCCGCACGGCCGCCGAACCCGGGCTGACCGTGGCCGTCGGCCATGCCGTGGCCGCGGGCGGCGGCTGGCTGCGCTGGAGCGACACGCTGCGCGCGGCCCGCACCGCCCTGGAACTGGCGCTCACCGTCCCGCCCGCCGAGCCGGGCGTCCCCGACGGTCCGCTGGTGACCTCGTCACGGGCGCTGGCGTGGGAACGGGAGCTGACCCGGGGCGGAGTGGACGCCAACCGCGAACGGCTGGCGGCATTGGTCCAGCACACCCTGGGCCCGCTGCTGGAGTGGGAGGCGGCGCATGCGAGCGACCTCGTGCGGACCCTGGAGGTGCACCTGCGGCACGGCTGCTCACCCACCCGTACCGCCGCCCTCCTCCACATCGGCCGTCAGTCCCTCTACCAGCGCCTGGAGCGGATCGAGTCGTTGCTCGGGCTGGAGATCGGCGATCCGGATCTGCTGGGGGAGCTGCTGGCGGCGGCCTGTGCGCATCGGGTGGTGCGGGGGACGGGGACCGCCTCGGTGGGGGGACTGCGGACGGTCGCCTAGCGCAGGGTGACCAGGCTCGGCCCGTTGAAGGGGGCGTAGCACGTCACGGTCCGTGGGGTGCGCAGCGTGTCGTCCTCGGTGAACAGCTTGCGTGCCGCGTCATAGGACAGGTCTCCGCTGACAACAGGAGCGACACGGTCGTAGAACTCACGCGACGACTGCGGGAGCGGCTCGCCGGGCTTGCCCTCGTCCTCTCCCCATACGTCCCACAGGAGCGTCTCCACCTTGTTGAGCGCGGCGAGGTCGAGCCGGATGTTGCCGGCGACGAACCGCTCCCCGAAGAACGGCCCTTCCTCCGGCGGATGGAGTCCGAACGTCCTCGGGTCGGCCGCGCCTTCGCGAATGGCCCGCCATGCCTCGCCGGCGACCAGGAAGCGTGAGCGCGGCACGTCCATCGGGTCGAAGTCCACGTCCCAGGCGTGATGGAGGCCGGGGTCGGCGAGCTGGGCGTCGGCGAGCAGCCAGGTGCCGCGCTTGTCGTCCCAGTACTCGGTGACCATGTGGTCGACGTGGAAGTCGTCGGCACGGAAGTAGTCGGCGAAGCCCGACCGGGCGCGCGCCGGGATGCCGTGGTGACGCAGGAACGAGACATGCAGCAGCGTGAAGTCCCGGCAGGTTCCCACGAACCGGTCGCCGACCGCGCGCCGTTGAGCGAGTGGAGCGTGGTCGCGCTCGACGACGATCCGCAGGACGTCGTCGATGTAGCGGGTCTCGGCGTCGTTGTGCAGACGGTCGGTCGGATGCGCGTGGCCGAACAGCTCGCCCTCGACACGATGGATCAGCAGGTCGCGTGCAATACAGGACAGCTGGGAGAGATCGCCGGGGAGATCCGCGTACAGGTGAGCGAGTTCACCGGGGTCGGAGAACGTGCTGTGGGCTGCGTAGTAAGCGAGGGACACCATGGCCTCCCGAGCTGTCATCGACCGCGTGTTCGATTACGGGTCGCTGTGCTTCACCGTGCCAAAATTCGCCGCGAGTTGTCCAGACGTCCGGGTGCTGCGCCGGGGTAAAAGAGGAGGCCTGCGCCACGGTGCCGGAGCTACGCTCGCCGCGAGGCCCCTCACGCCGAGAGGAGCGACTCTGTGTCCCGCCCCCTGCTCTACCTCGACGTCGACGGTCCACTGAACCCGTATGCCGCGAAGCCCGAACGCCGTCCCGACGGCTACTCGACCCACCGTATGAAGCCCCAGGGCTGGATGGCCCAGCACGGCGACACGCCACCGCACCGGGTGAGGCCGCTGAGGGTGTGGCTCAACGCCGACCACGGCCGTCGGCTCCTGGAACTGGGCGAGCTGTACGACCTGGTGTGGGCGACCACGTGGGGTGCGGAGGCGAACACCTTCATCTCGCCGGTCCTCGGTCTGCCGGAACTGGCCGTGGTGCGGTGGCCCACGATGCACGACGCGGGGCCGGACAGCACGTTCTGGAAGACCCGCCATCTCGTCGCGCACGCCCAGGGCAGGCCGTTCGCCTGGGTCGACGACGAACTCGACGCCGCCGACCGGGGCTTCGTCGCCGCGCACCACGAAGGCCCGGCGCTGCTGCACCGCGTGGACGCGCGGCTCGGCCTGTGCGATGCGGACTTCGCCGCCCTCGAAGCGTTCGCGCGCGCCCTGCGTTCACCGGCGTCCGAGCCGCGCTGACCCGGTAATTCGGTGGTGCGGCGGTGGGGGGTGGGTGTTGGGTGACGTAGCCCGGTGGGCGCGAGGAACGCCGGGGTTGGGGGGCTTGATGGTGGGAGTGGAGTGGGCTTGGCGGATTGCCGAGTTGCGGCAGCGAGGCGGTGCGCTGGCGGCCTTCGTGGCCGCGTGCTGCGATGACCGTGAACGGGCCATGGAGGCGCGGGAGTTGGCGGATCGACTCCTCGCTTCAGCCTCCGTCGACCTCGATGCGGCCGAGGACACCGTCCGGACGCTGACCGAGTGGGCGGCCGACCTCGCGGAGCACCCGTACCGCCCCCGCGCCCCTCGCCCCGACGAGGCCGACCGCCTGACACGCGACCACCTCAAGGACGTCCTGCGCGACCACCTTCCGACCGAGGCCATCGACTGGAGGTCGGGGACCAAGCTCTCCCTGGACGTCTACTTCTTCGCCCTGCGCAGAGTGCGGGGGCTGTGCGCACAGACGCGCGAGGACGTCTTCTACACCTACGGCCGCGGCACGATGGCCCTCGACCTCGGCCACCGCGCGGCCGCACAGCGTGAGGTGCTGCGGCTGCGGGAGCTGCGCGACTTGTACGCCGCGTAGTCCCCCCTCCTCGCCGCCCGGGTCAAGACCCCGGAGCGGCCGCCCGCCTCCGCAACACCGCGTACAGCCCCGCGCTCACCGCGAACCCCACCAGGCACGTCACGTCCCCGAACTGCGGCCACCGCTCCGGCACCCACCCCACGTACTTCTCCTGGTTGGAGAAGAGCGGGACGGACACGGCGATACCGGCCAACAGTGCTGTCAGGCCCGGCCAGTTGGTGTACGACCGGTTCCCGAGCCGTGCCGCCAGCTCCTCGTGCGGCGTACGGGACCGGAGTCGGCGCTCGACCAGCACCACGCCCAGCCACGGCCCCACCCAGTAGGCGATCACCAGCAAAAACGCCTCGTAGGCGTGCCCCGCGTCCGCCAGCGACGCCCACGCCGCCGCCGTACCGGCGATCCCGCACAGCACGACGATCGCGCTGCGGCCGAGCCATGCCGGCAGCTTCAGGCCCAGGGCGGTGATCGACATGGCGGAGGAGTAGACGTTCAGGGCGTTCGCCGAGATCGCACCCAGGATGATCGCCAGCAAGACCAAGTCGCCGAGCCGGCCCGGGAGATGGCCGGTGAAGGCCGCCGTCGGGGTCGCGCCCTGCGGAGCCGCGATCGTCGCCGACGCCGCGCCGATCACCGCCACCACGGCGATCGACACGAACAGGCCTACGGCGGGGTACACCGCGGTTTTCACGCGGCTTGCCGTACGCGGGAGGTAACGCGAGTAGTCCGACGCGCCCGGGTTCCAGCCCGCCGCGTACCCCCATGCCGCGCTGAACGCCAGCAGGAAGCCGCCGACGCCGCCGCCCGTGCCGCCACCCGCCAGGTCCGCCTCCTTGAAGGTCCAGGCGCCGGCCAGTAGGAAGACCACCGCGAGCGCCGGCAACGCGTACTTCTCGAAGGCGTGCACGAAGTTGTGGCCGATGAAGCCGATCACGATCTCGGCGACGACCACCAGCAAGAGGGAAGGGAGCGGACGCAGGCCCGTCAGCGTGTTGAGCGCGAAAGCCGCGCTCACACTGTTCACGGCGAACCAGCCGACACCGGCGACCAGCGCGTTCACCCCCGACGGCAGCACATTGCCCCGGTAGCCGAACGCGAAGCGGCCGATCGCCATCTGCGGGACGCCGAACCGCGGCCCGTCCAGCGACAGGATCCCGTGCGTCACCGCGCCCAGCGCCGTGCCCAGCAGCAGTGCCGCCGTCGCCTGCCAAAAGCTCAGGCCGAAGAAGAGGACCGAGATCACGCCGATGTAGACGGTCGCGAACTCGATGTTCGGGGAGGCCCATGTCCACAGCAACTGGAGCGGGCCGCCGTGGCGTTCGGCGTCGGGGATGGGTTCCGAGCCCGCCGCCTCGACGGCGATGACCTTGTCGCCGTACTCGGGAGCGATCGTGCCGGCCGGCCCGGCGGGAGCAGTCGTCATGCGAGCCAAGTGTCCGGCCCGGGCCCGCCCCGGCCCAGGGGCGCATTGTCCGCATCTGGAGGCTCAGCGGCGTACAGCCTGTCAGGGCTCGTCGCGCTTCGGCCCGTCGTCCTTCTTGCCGTCGTCCTCGTCCAGCGACTTCAGGAACTCCGGGTTGTCGTCGGGCGCGACCCACTGCTGGCGCCGACGCTGGTCCCGTACGCCGGACCAGCCCTCGGCGGCCGGGCTGCGCTTCTTGCCCGCGATCAGCCAGGAGATCGAGCCGACGAGCGGGAACAGCAGGACGAGGATCGCCCACAGCGGCTTGGGCATGTGGCGGATGTCGTCCTCCTTCGTGCTGATGCAGTCGATGAACGCGTACACGCTCAGCGCCAGTGGCACGAGGAACATCAGCACCCGGAGCATGGGTCCTCTCCAGCGAAACGGTCGTCGGGTCCGGGGGCACGGCCCCCGGGTTCAGGGTCAGGGTAGCCGCTCGGGGATACTTGACCCCATGGCTTACGACGATCTTCGTTCCCTGCTCAGGGCGCTGGAACGTGAAGGCGACCTCAAGCGCGTCAAGGCTGAGGTCGATCCGTATCTGGAGGTCGGGGAGATCGTCGACCGCGTGCAGAAGTCCGGCGGTCCCGCGCTGCTCTTCGAGAACGTGAAGGGGTCCTCGATGCCCCTCGCGATGAACGTCTTCGGGACCGACCGGCGGCTGCTCAAGGCCCTGGGCCTGAAGTCGTACGGCGACATCTCCGACAAGATCGGCGGGCTGCTCAAGCCCGAACTGCCGCACGGCTTCGTCGGGGTCCGCGAGGCCTTCGGGAAGCTCGGCGCGATGACGCACGTACCGCCGAAGAAGGTGAAGTCGGACAGCGCGCCGGTGCAGGAGGTCGTGCTGCACGGGGACGAGGTGGATCTGGACCGTCTCCCCGCCTTGTTCACCTGGCCCAAGGACGGCGGCTCCTTCTTCAACCTCGGGCTCACCCACACCAAGGACCCGGAGTCCGGCGTACGGAACCTGGGCCTGTACCGCCTCCAGCGCCACGACAAGCGCACCATCGGCATGCACTGGCAGATCCACAAGGACAGCCGGAACCACTACCAGGTGGCGGCGAGGAGGGGAGAGCGGCTGCCGGTCGCCATCGCCTTCGGCTGTCCGCCCGCCGTCACTTACGCCTCCACCGCGCCGCTGCCCGGTGACATCGACGAGTACCTGTTCGCCGGGTTCGTCGCGGGCAAGCGGATCGAGATGGTGGACTGCAAGACGGTGCCGTTGCAGGTGCCGGCGCAGGCGGAGGTCGTGCTGGAGGGGTGGCTGGAGCCGGGGGAGATGCTGCCGGAGGGCCCCTTCGGCGACCACACGGGCTTCTACACCCCCCAGGAGCCCTTCCCCGCCCTCAAGATCGACTGCGTGACGATGCGGCGGCGGCCACTGCTCCAGTCGATCGTCGTAGGCCGCCCTCCGACGGAGGACGGACCCCTGGGCCGGGCGACGGAACGCTTCTTCCTCCCCCTCCTGAAGATCATCGTCCCGGACATCGTGGACTACCACCTGCCGGAGGCCGGGGGCTTCCACAACTGCGCGATCGTCTCGATCGACAAGAAGTACCCCAAGCACGCCCAGAAGACGATGCATGCGATCTGGGGCGCCCACATGATGTCCCTGACGAAGCTGATCGTGGTCGTCGACTCCGACTGCGACGTCCACGACCTGCACGAGGTCGCCTGGCGGGCGCTCGGCAACACCGACTACGCCCGTGACCTCACGGTCGTCGAGGGCCCCGTCGACCATCTCGACCACGCCTCCTACCAGCAGTTCTGGGGCGGCAAGGCGGGGATCGACGCGACGAAGAAGTGGCCCGAGGAGGGCTACACCCGTGACGGCGGCTGGCCCGACATGGTGGAGTCCGACCCACAGACGGCGGCGAAGGTCGACCGCCGCTGGAAGGAGTACGGACTGTGAGCAGCGCCTCCGCCGCGATTCCGCAGCCAGGACGCACGAAGGCGTTCCTCCGCCTCGTCATGATCGAGCACTCGGTGTTCGCGCTGCCCTTCGCGTACATCGCCGCGCTCACCGCGATGTTCCAGTGGGACAAGAACATCCACTGGGGCCGGCTGCTCCTGGTGACGATCTGCATGGTGGGCCTGCGGACCTTCGCCATGGCGGTGAACCGGATCATCGACCGCGAGATCGACGCGCGCAACCCGCGGACCGCCCACCGCGAGCTGGTGACCGGCGCGATGTCGGTCCGTCATGCCTGGACGGGCGCCCTCATCGCCCTGGTGATCTTCCTGGGCTCGGCGGCCCTGCTGAACCCCCTGTGTCTGGCCCTGGCCCCCATCGCGGTGATCCCGATGGTGGTCTACCCCTACGGCAAACGGTTCACGAACTTCCCCCAGGCGATCCTGGGCCTCGCCCAGGCGATGGGCCCGGTGGGCGGCTGGCTGGCCATCACCGGCACCTGGTCCTGGGACGCCGTGATCCTCGGTCTCGCCGTCGGCATCTGGATCGGCGGCTTCGATCTGATCTACGCCTGCCAGGACGTCGAGGCCGACCGCGAGACCGGCGTCATGTCGGTCCCGGCCCGCTTCGGCATCCCGGCGGCGATCTGGGCAGCGCGCGCCTGCCATGCGATCACGACGGCCCTGTTCGTCTGGTACGCCCTCGCCACGGACGCGGGCGCGTTCTTCTGGCTGGGCCTGCTGATCGTGGCCGGCGCGTTCGTGTACGAGCACTCGATCGTCCGCCCGCACGACCTGTCCCGCCTGAACAGGGCGTTCTTCAGCGTCAACGGGTTCATCGGGATTGCCCTGTTCGGGTGTGCGCTGCTGGATCTTCTGGTTCGGGGTCTGACGGTCTGAATACGGTGCGGGCCATGAACCGTCTGCACTCGCAGCTCGCCCGGTTCGAGGACGCGTTCCCCGGCTTTCGGACCGAGATCGTCGAGGGCAGCGTGATGGCGAGCCCCGTCACACCGCATCACGGAGCGACGATCCAACGGCTCTGGAGCGCCCTCGAACCGCAGCTCGGACCGCGGTGGGGTGTGACGAGCGATGTCGTCTTCCCGTTCGACGAGGAGAACGAGTTCTGCCCCGACCTGGCCGTCATTCCGGCATCGGAGGTGGCGAGGAACGAGATCGCGTACGCACCCGACCTCATCGAGCTGGTCGTCGAGGTCGTCTCGCGCGGCAGCATCCGCCGTGACTACGAGGTCAAACCCCGCCGGTACGCCTCGCGTGGCATTGCCAACTACCTGATCTTCGACCCGCTGAAGGGCCACTGCGTCACGATGTGGAACCCCGGCCCCGACGGCTACCGCGGCCGCGACACCATCCCCTACGGCCCCGACCTCACCGTCGACTCCCCGCTCGGCAAGCTGACCGTCCCCACCGCCAACCTCCCCGTCGACCCTAAAGCGCGCCCCCGGCCCTGAGCGCCGGCCCGGCCGCCCGGCGCCGCAGCACGAACGCCGCCGCCACCCCCGCCACCAGCCCCACCAGATGGCCCTGCCAGCTGACGCCGGACTGGGTCGGGGCGAGGCCCGCCAGTATGGAGCCGCCCCATATCGCGGCCAGCAGCAGGCCGGCCACGACACCCAGTGGCCGCCGCTCCACGAAACCGCTGATCAGCAGGAAGCCGAAGAGGCCGAAGATCAGGCCGGAGGCGCCCGCGGTATTGGTGTGCGCCGGGGATATGAGCCACACACCCAGACCGTCGGCCACGATGATCAGCGCACAGGCCGCGAGGAACCGGCGCAGCCCGCCGAGGGCCGCGAGGAAGCCCATGACCAGCAGTGGAACACTGTTGGCGGCCACATGGGCGAAGCCGAAGTGGACGAAGGCGGCGGGCACGACGTCGATCAGCTCGGCGGGCTCGCGCGGGACGATGCCGAAGCGGTCCAGCGCGTGGCCGCTCGCCACGTCGACCACTTCCACCAGCCACAGCAGCACGACCCAGCCCACCATCAGCTTGGCCGCGGCCCTCGCCCGGTCGCCCCGGGACCACTCCGGCTGTGTGTGTGACATGGCACCCCCCGTCACTCGCTCGTCCCCTCCGGGGAACGCCCGACCACCCTTGACCGGTTCCCACCCTGCGACGCCGGATAGGCTCGGGGGTGTGAACCCAGTCAAGCCAGGAGAGACGCGGCGTACGCCTTGGATCGTAGGGGTCTCCGGCGCCTCCGGCACGCCCTATGCCGCCTCGGTGCTGCGCGCGCTGCTCGCCGCCGGGGAGAGCGTCGACCTCGTCGTGTCCCGGGCCTCGCGGCTCACCCTGCTCGACGAGACCGGGATCTCCTTCCGGGACGCCCACTGGCAGGACGACCTGCGGGAGTGGCTGGAGCGCGGGGCCGACGGCAAGCCGGGCACCTTCGAGGTGGACATCGACGGGGTACGGCACTGGAGTGCCGGGGACCTCGCGGCGGGGCCGTCCTCGGGGTCGTACCCGGTGAAAGGGATGCTCATCGTTCCGGCCTCCACGGCCTGTGTCGCCGGAGTCGCGCTGGGGCTGTCCAAGGACCTGCTGCAGCGGGCCGCGAGCGTGACGCTCAAGGAGCGCCGGCCGCTGGTCGTGGCCGTGCGGGAGACCCCGCTGAACGGCCAGACGCTGCGGCACCTGGTGTCCCTGGACGAAGCGGGCGCCAGCGTCGTACCGGCCTCGCCCGCCTTCTACGCGGGGGCGACGCACATCCAGGACCTGGTGGACTTCGTCGCCGGACGAGTCCTCGACGCGGCGGGCGTCGAGCACGGCCTCTACCGCCGCTGGCAGGGCGAGATCGGCGGCGGCTCCCGCCCTCCCGCCTGAGCGGCACGCACCACGCACCACCCATCTCAGGAACACCCAGAACTCTCACCCCTCTTCAGTGGAAGGCTTCGAATCGCATGGACGCGGTGGACAGGCAGCTCATCCAGGCCCTGAGGGAGAACGGCCGGGCCTCCTACGCGGAGCTGGGACGCCTCGTCGGCCTGTCGGGACCCAGCGTCACCGACCGCATCAACCGGCTGGAGGCGGCCGGCGTCATCACCGGCTACCGCGCCACCGTCGACTCCGCCTCGCTCGGCCTCGGCGTCACCGCCCTGATCGGCATCTCGCTCTCCGACGCCACCGACCACGAGGACGTGGCCAACCGCCTGCGGGACCTGGGCGAGATCGAGGACTGCTGGTTCATCGCGGGCGACGACTCGTACATGCTCAAGGTGCGCGCGGCCGACGTGGACGGGCTGGAGAAGATCATCCGGCGGCTCAGCGGAACCGAGGGCGTGTCCCGGACCCGTACGACGATCGTGCTCTCCACGAAGTGGGAGAACCGGGTCGGAGAGCTGCCCGAAGAGGCGTAGGCCCGGAGGGCCGTATGGGGGCACCTCCCGCCCGAAGGGTGGGGGCGTACGGTTGGACAGGTCGTCGGAGAAAGGTGTGGGCATGGACGTCGGGCTCAAGCGCGAGCTGGAGGAGAAGGTCAGGGCCGGTGAACGGCTGACCAGTGAGGACGGCATCGCGCTGTACGAGTCGGACGACCTGGCGTGGCTCGGCGGGCTCGCGCACGAGGTGCGCACGCGCAAGAACGGCGACGTCGTGCACTTCAACGTCAACCGGCACCTCAACATGACCAACGTCTGCACGGCCTCCTGCGCGTACTGCTCGTTCCAGCGCAAGCCGGGCGAGAAGGACGCGTACACGATGCGCATCGAGGAGGCCGTCAAGCTCGCCAAGGCGATGGAGTCGGACAACCTCACCGAGCTCCACATCGTCAACGGCCTGCACCCGAACCTGCCGTGGCGCTACTACCCGCGTTCGCTGCGCGAGCTGAAGGCCGCCCTCCCGAACGTCTCCCTGAAGGCCTTCACGGCCACGGAGATCCACCACTTCGAGACGATCAGCGGTCTGTCGGCCTCCGAGATCCTCGACGAGCTGATCGACGCGGGCCTGGAGTCCCTCACCGGCGGCGGCGCGGAGATCTTCGACTGGGAGGTCCGCCAGCACATCGTGGACCACCGCACCCACTGGGAGGACTGGTCCCGGATCCACCGCCTGGCGCACGAGAAGGGTCTGAAGACCCCGTGCACCATGCTGTACGGCCACATCGAGGAGCCGCGGCACAGGGTGGACCACGTCCTGCGCCTGCGCGAGCTGCAGGACGAGACGAACGGCTTCCAGGTCTTCATCCCGCTGCGCTACCAGCACGACTTCGTCGACATGAAGGACGGCAAGGTACGCAACCGCCTCCAGGCCAGGACCCAGATGGCGACCGGCGCCGAGGCCCTGAAGACCTTCGCGGTCTCGCGGCTGCTCTTCGACAACGTCCCGCACGTCAAGGTCTTCTGGGTCATGCACGGCGTCCAGACCGCGCAGCTGGCCCTCCAGCACGGCGCCGACGACATGGACGGCTCGGTCGTCGAGTACAAGATCACGCACGACGCGGACAACTACGGCACGCCGAACAAGCTGACCCGCGAGGATCTGCTGGACCTGATCCGGGACGCCGGGTTCCGCCCGGTGGAGCGGAACACGCGGTACGAGATCATCAGGGAGTACGACGGCCCGGACCCGCTGCGTCGCGAGTCCCCGCAGCCGATGCGGGTGTGATTTCCGGGGGCGGGGCCGTGGTACTCGTCCGCCATGGTGAGCACAAAGGCTCCTGAGGACGCCTATACCGCCGAACCCTTCCTCCCTGACCGCGGCGGTCTCCCCGCCCTCCGTCGTGCCGCCGCCGAATGCAGGGGCTGCCCCCTGCACCGGGACGCCACCCAGACCGTGTTCGGCGCCGGAGACAGGACCGCCCGCGTCATGCTCGTCGGAGAACAACCCGGCGACCAGGAGGACCGCCAGGGCAAACCCTTCGTCGGCCCCGCGGGCAGGCTCCTGGACCGTGCCCTGGAGGAAGCCGGCATCGACCCGGCGGACGCGTACGTCACCAACGCCGTCAAGCACTTCAAGTTCACGCAGGCCGAGCCCCGCAAGCGCCGCATCCACAAGGCGCCCACCCTGCGCGAGATGACCGCGTGCGGACCTTGGCTGGCCGCCGAACTGGCCGTCGTGGAGCCCGAGTTGATCGTGCTCCTGGGGGCGAGCGCGGGCAAGGCGCTGCTCGGCTCGTCGTTCCGGGTCGGCGAGGTGCGCGGGGCGCTGCTGGAGCGGGAGATCCACGGCCGGCAGGAGAAACTGGTGGCGACGGTGCATCCGTCGTCGGTGCTGCGGGCACAGGACGACGCGGACCGGAAGGCGGCGTACGAGGGGCTGGTCTCGGATCTGAAAGTGGCGGCGCGGGCGTTGTCGTAATGGTTACGATGTCTTGGTGTCCCTTACTTTCACACTCGACCCCGCTGTCACGCCCGCCCTCCGCGACGGCATCCTCGACCTGTGGACCGACGTCTCCAACGCGGGTGGCGCCGTCGGCTTCGTGCCGCCCGTGACACGGGAGGCGATCCGGCCGGAGGTGGTGCGCTACTTCGCGCAGATGGCGGAGGGGCGCACCCGGCTGCTGGTCGGGCACGACGACACGGGCGAGGTGGCCGCGACGGCCTTCTTCACCTTCAACACGCACCGGCTGATGACGCACTGGGCATGGCTGTACACGGTGATGGTGCACCCCTGGCACCAGGGCAAGGGCTACGGTCGCGACCTGCTGACGGCCGCCGAGCGGGCCGCCCGCACCATCGACGGCATCGAGGCGATCCGGCTCACCTGCCGGGGCGGCCTGGGTCTGGAACGCTTCTACGGCTCCTGCGGCTACAAGGAGGTCGGCCGGATACCGGGCGCCATCCGCGTCGCACCGGGCGAGGACCGCGACGACGTGATCATGTTGCTGCCGCTCGTCTGACCCACTGCTGCCCCGCTGCTGACCCCCCTGCAAGATCGTCGGTGCTGCGTGCTTCACTGGGCAGTGGCCCTTTTTGGAATCGGAAGAGTGGATTGAGATGCTCCGCTACACACTGATGCGCCTCGGAATCTTCGTGGGCTGCCTCGTGGTCGTCTGGGGTCTCGTCTACTCCGGCCTCGCCCCGCGCGGTCTCGGCGACTCCAACGGCATGTGGATCATCCTGCTCGCCCTGCTGATCTCGGCCCCCATCAGCTTCGTCGTCCTGCGCAAGGAGCGCGACCGCGCCTCCGTCCAGATCGTCCAGAAGGTCGACCGGGTGAAGGCCAACCTGGAGTCCAACCGCAGCCAGGAGGACGACGTGGTCGACGAGGCGGCTCGGGCACAGGGCCAGGCTTCTTCCCAGGCCTAGTAGGGCCGCCGTACGGTCTCTCCGACCCGACAGCGATACCGATGGGTAACTGATACCGATGGGTAACTGTGCGGGTCGCCCCCTTACCTTTGTCCGGATCATGATGTGGGATGACTGGAACCACATCGGGGTGACCGGTGTATCAGCAGTAGGACCCGCATCCAACGGGCAAGGGAACACAAGGGGGAACCGTGGCACGAGCGCGCGCCAAGCAGGGCGCACGACGCGTGGCCGAGGCCGTCGCATCCGGCACCGACCCGCGGACGGCCGCGCAGGAGGAACTGCAGCGGCAGATCGGCGGACGCGGGACACGCACCGACGGCGGCGAGGGGTACGACGCGCAGGGCCAGGGCATCGACCCGGCCGACTTCCCGGCCGCCCGCGAACAGGGTGGCTCCACCGCCACCGTCATGCGGCAGAAGACGGTGCCGCTGGACGAGGCCGGGGAGGCGCTCGGCCGTAGCGAGCAGGTGCGCGAGGGCGCCGAGATGGTGCACGCCATCTGCCCGATGGTGATCCCCAAGGGCCGCTCGATCTTCTCCATGCTGCCGGTGCTGATGCTCTTCGTGCTGAGCGTGGTGGGCGCGGCCATCGTGGGGGCGTCCGGTGCCGACGTGCTGACCAACCCGCTGTTCGGCGTGCACTCCTGGCTCATCTCCTTGCTCGCCGTCGCCTTCGTGTGGTGGCGCCAGGGCATGGTCATGGTGCCGGACGGCTGCCAGGCGATGATCACTCGCTTCGGCAAGCTGGAGAAGGTCGTCGGCCCGGGCCGGATCGTGCTGCTGAGCCCGTGGAAGCGGGTGTCGTACATCGTCAACACCACGATCGAGTACCCGTTCAACGCCCCGGTGCGCGAGGCACCGACCAAGGGCGGAGTGAAGGCGTCGATCGACCTGTTCATCCAGTTCCGGATCAGCGACCCGACCGAGTTCGTCTACACGCTGGGCGCGGTCCGCGGCTTCGAGGAGAAGCTGAGCAACGCGGTGAGCGAGACGATCCGCACCCTCGTCTACGAACAGGAAGCCGCCGGGATCTACGACATGGTCGGCGAGGACACCGGCCGCCTTCTGGACCTGCTCAACCAGCAGTTCCGCCCGGCCGTCGAGCTGACCAACGCCAACATCACCCACGCCGAACCCTCCGACCAGCGCTACCGCATGGACCTGGCGGCGCCCGAGATGGTGCGAGTGGCCAAGGAGGCGTACACGCATGAGTACGCGCTCCAGCTCCGCAAGGAGCAGGACGAGGGCGACCTCACCCGCGAACTCGCCTCCAGCCACGAGACTCTCTCCGCGATCCAGGCCGACATCGCCCAGTACCAGGCGCAGATGGACACCGCCGTGGAGCGCGAGACTAACCGCGCCGAGGCGCTCGCCCGGCAGCGTTACGTCCAGGCCGAGTCGGAGGCCAAGGCCAACGCGGCCCTCCTGGAGGCGCAGGCCCTCGACATCCGCGCGGTGACCGCGGCGGAGGCGCCCGAGATCCTGGAGTACCGCTACCAGCAGCAGGTGCTGGACACCCTGGAGCAGGTCGCCGACCATCTGCCGCGCCTGGTGCGCATCGGCGGCACGGCGGACGCGGGGATCGACTTCCTGGAGCTGGCCCGCGAGCTGATCGGCGAGCGTGGCACGGAGCTGTTCACCGAGGAGGACACGGCCGCCGTGCGGGCACGTCTCGCCGAGGTGTCCGAGCGGATCGCCGCGCGCGAGGCGGAGATCGGTGCGCTGCTGGCGGCCGACCGGCCGACGGTGCCGCAGGTGCCCAACCAGCCCGAATCGACCGACAGCTCCGACAGCTCCATCAGCTCTGACGTCTCCGAGGAGGCCGACCAGTGAGCACCGCCCGTTCCTCCCACCGCCGGTCGGTCATCTCCGAGAAGGTCGCCCCCTGGAGCGACATCGCGCGACTGCTGCGCGGCGGCGAGGCCGACACCCTGATCCCGGTCATCATCCCCCGCCACCGGCGCCGTCTGTGGTGGATGCTGCCGCTGTGGCTCGGCGTCTACGCCCTGCTCATGGGCGTGATGCTGTCCCTGCAAGAGGCGGACGCCGAGTCGGCCGCCGGGGACCTCGCCTACGGCGCCCTCGCCACCCTCTCCTACGTCGGCGGCGTTGTGCTGCTGCTGATCGGCGCGCTGTGGTGGTGGCGCTCCTCGATCGTCGAGATCGAGCAGGGCACCAACGGCGTGCTGACCCGCTACGGCGCTGTCGTCCGCACCCTGGACGCCGGCCGCCACTACCTGTGGCACCCGTGGTCCCGGGTCGACTTCGTCGTCGACACGGCCACCGAAATCCCGTACTCCGCGCCGGTGATGGCCTGCCCGACGCAGGAGAACGTGCCGCTGCGCTCGATCGAGTTCTTCCTGAAGTTCCGCATCACCGACGCCGTGTTGTTCGTCCGCACCATCGGCGCGGGCAACTTCGACCTGGTGCTCTCCAGTGCCGTACAGGACGCGATCCGGCAGCGGGCGCGGAAGATGCGCACGGAGCGGGCGTACGACCTGCGCGGCTCCGACGTGGCCGACATGCAGGAACTGCTCAACCGCCAGCTCTCCGGCTACGGCGTGCGCATCACCGGCTCCAACATCCCGGACGTGCAGCTGCCGACGCAGTACCAGCAGCACCTGGCCACCCGGGAGCGGGTCGCCAAGGAACGCACGGCGTACGACCAGGAGTGGGGGCTCATCCGCAAGCGCCGCATCGACCAGCTGGGCATGGACATCGAGCGTGCCAAGAAGGTGCGGGACGCCCGGATCGTCGAGGTCAAGGCCGCGCTGAACCGGGCCCGCGAGGAGGTCGCCCAGCTGCTGGAGCAGCAGGAGACCAACGCCCAGCGGGTGCGGTTCGAGATCGAGACGCGGGGCCGCAGCGGTCTGATCGCCGCCGAGAACGAGGCCCGCGCCCAGCGCGCCCTGGCCACGGCCTACCGCGACAACCGCGCCGTCCTGCAGTACGAACTCGCCCGTCGCCGCCTGGAGGTGGGCGCGAAGCTCGCCGGCAAGGCCCCGCAGCCGGTGGTCGTACGGACCGACGGCACGAGCGCCGACACCTCGGCCCTGTCCACCCTCATCACCGCGCAGCTGCTGCCCCGGCTGACGGCCCTGCCGTCGGTCGACGGGCGGCAGTGGGCCAATCAGTTGGCGCGGTTCCAGGACGACGGGAGTGGCGAGGAGTAGGACAGCGTGGTCGCGGGCCGGGTGGGATCTCCCTCCCGGCCCGTAGGCTGATGGGCATGGGTGCCGTGAAGACCAAGCGGATGCCGCGGGCCGTCCGTGAGCAGCAGATGCTGGACGCCGCTGTGCGGACCTTCGGCCAGCGGGGGTACATGGCCGCGTCGATGGACGAGATCGCCGAACTCGCGGGCGTCTCCAAGCCGTTGGTGTACCTGTACCTCAACTCGAAGGAAGACCTGTTCACGGCCTGCATCCGGCGGGAGGCGGCCGCGCTCACCGAGGCCGTCCGCGCGGGCGTCCGGCGCGATGTGCCCGCCGACCGCCAACTCTGGGAAGGGCTCGGCGCGTTCTTCACGCACACCGCGCAGAACCCGGACGGCTGGTCCGTCCTGCACCTCCAGGCCCGCACCCATGGCGAGCCGTTCGCCGCAGAGGTCGCCGCGATGCGCGCGGAGATCGTCGCGTTCGTGACACAGCTGATCCTCGCGGCGGCCCGGGAGGCCCATCGCGACCCCGACCTCCCCGAGAGCGAGGTCGCCGGCCTCGCCGAAGCCCTGGTGGGCGCCGCCGAGTCGCTCGCCGCCTGGGCCAACGCCACACCGGGTGTGACGGCGAGACAGACGGCGGCGACCTTGATGAACTTCGCGTGGGCCGGCCTCGGCAACCTCATGGACGGCCGACGCTGGTCACCGCCGGACGTCTCTCACGAGGCGGGCGGATAGACCCTCACGAGGCGAGCGGACAGACGTCCCCGGCCAGATGGACGCGATCCCCGCCGCCCCGCAGCTCGAACCGCCCGCCCTCCGCCGCGTACGTCACCGTCCCCGGCAGCAGCACCGGCGCCTTGAACTCCGCCTGTACCCGCACCGCCTCCGGTGTGCCGTGCGCGGCGAGGCAGCGGGCCACGGTCCACATGCCGTGCGCGATGGCCCGGGGAAAACCGAACAGGCGGGCGGTGAGCGGGTGGAGGTGGATGGGGTTCCGGTCGCCGGAAGCGGCACCGTAGCGCCGCCCGACGTCGGCGCCGAGCCGCCATTCGGCAACGGCGGGGAGGGGCTTGTGCTCCTCCGGTACGTCCTTCACGGCCGCTGCCGCTCCTGCTGCTGCCGCAGCCGTAGGGCCGTCGGTGCGGTGCCGGGCCAGATATGTGCTCCTGGACTCCCATACGACCCGCTCGCCCGACCGCAGCAAGGTGACCACACCGGCCTCCGTGCCGCGTCGATGGGGCGCCAACTCGTCCACGTACGCGGTGAGTTCGTACTCCCCGGTGGCCGTCAGTACCGTGTGCCGGGTGATCTCGATCGACGTGTGGACGAGGCCGAGCAGCGGCAGCGGAAAGTCCCGGCCGCTCATCAGCCGCATGGCGAGCGGGAAGCCCAGCACATGCGGATACGTCAACGGCAGCGAGTCGTCGCCGGTCGGGAAGCCACACACCCGCTCGTACGCGGCGAGCCGCGTCAGGTCGATGCGCACACCGGACAGTTCGAGCCGGGTGCGCGGGTAGTCGGCGTCCGGGCGGGGCCGCTTGAAGGGGGAGAGGAGTGCGCCGCGCGCGAGGAGGGGGCCAAGTGCCGGAGAGCTGGTGAGCGTGGTCCGCATCAGGCCCCCAGCAGGCTCTGGCCGCACACCCGGACGACCTGGCCGTTGACCGCGCCCGAGGCCGGATGCGCCAGCCACGCCGTCGTCTCGGCGACATCGATCGGCAGCCCGCCTTGCGCGAGGGAGTTCATACGCCGGCCCGCCTCGCGGATGAACAGGGGAATCGCGGCCGTCATCTTCGTCTCGATGAAGCCGGGCGCGACCGCGTTGAGAGTCACCCCGTGCTCGGCGAGCGCGCGCGGCGCGAGGGAGCGGACCAGGCCGACGATGCCCGCCTTGCTCGCCCCGTAGTTGGTCTGCCCGGCGTTCCCCGCCAGCCCCGCGATCGACGCCGTCGCCACGATCCGCCCGCCCTGCCTGAGCGTCCCGCTCTCCAACAACGCGTCCGTCGTGCGCAGCACACTCGCCAGATTGACGTCGAGCACCGAACTCCAGCGCTCGGCGGGCATGTTGACCAGCAGTCGGTCGCGGGTGATCCCGGCGTTGTGGATCAGGACGTCCAGTCCGTCGGGCAGCGCGGCCGCGATGCGCTCGCCCGCGTCGGGGGCGGTGATGTCGAGCGCGAGGGCGATGCCGCCGAGCCGGTCGGCCACGCGCCGCGCGTCCTGTTCGGCCTGCGGTACGTCGAGTACGACGACCCGGGCGCCGTCCCTGGCCAGCGTCTCGGCGACCGCCTCACCGATGCCGCGCGCGCCACCGGTGATGAGGGCGGTGCGGCCGGTGAGGGGGCGGTCGGGGTCGGCGGGCGCCCCGCTCTCGTCGTAGGCACCGACCTCGATCACCTGCCCGCTGACGTACGCCGACTTGGGGGACAGGAGGAAACGCAGGGTCGACTCGGCGGCGCGCGCGTCCGTCAGCCGTACGAGATTCACGGTCCTGCCCCGCCCGATCTCCTTGCCGAGCGAGCGGGTGAGGCCCTCCAGGGCCTGCTGGGCGGCGGCCTGGTGGTGGTCGGTGGGGTCCAGGGGCGCGCCGAGGACCACGACCCGGCCGCTCTCGGCGACCGACCGCACGGCGGGGTGGAGAGCCGCGTGCACCTCGGCGAGCGTCTCGACGTCCCGGACTCCCGTGGCGTCCAGGAGCAGGGCGGCGGGCTTCTCGGAGGAGGCCGTCAGGTCGAGGCCCAGGTCCGTCAGCTGCAGGTCCGACTTGCCGGCCGTGAGGAGCAGCCGGTCGCCCGGCGACCCGGCCCGTTCCGGTGACCAGCGTTTCAGCGGTGCGGGTTGCGGCAACCCTAGGCGGCGGGTGAGGAAGCGGCCGGGCGCGGTGCCGGTGAAGCTCAGATAGCGGTCGGCCATGTCAGTCCAACTCCCAGTGCGCTCCGTACTGACTCCGGAGTAAGGTTACCCGAGGTAAGGCATGGTAGGCGTGAGGAGTGGGTGGAGATGAGTCCCGTGAAACCACCGGCGGTCCGGCGCGTGGCGATCATCGGCGGCACCCGCATCCCGTTCGCCCGCTCCGACGGCCCGTACGCCACCGCCTCCAACCAGGACATGCTCACGGCCGTGGTCGACGGCCTGGTCGAGCGGTACGGGCTCGGCGATCCGGGCGCGGTCGGCGAGCTGGTCGCCGGGGCGGTGCTCAAGCACAGCCGGGACTTCAACCTCGCCCGCGAGACCGTCCTGGGCTCGAAGCTGGACGCGCGCACGCCCGCGTACGACATCCAGCAGGCCTGCGGCACCGGCCTCCAGGCCGTGATCGCCGCCGCCAACAAGATCGCGCTCGGCCAGACCGAGTCGGCGATCGCGGGCGGCGCGGACACGACGAGCGACGCGCCCCTCGGCGTCAACGACGAGCTGCGCCGCATCCTGCTTCAGGCCCGGCGGGCCAAGTCGGTCGGCGGGCGGCTCAAGGCGCTGGCCCGCGTGCGGCCCACCCACCTCGTCCCCGACATCCCCCGCAACGCCGAGCCCCGCACGAACCTCTCCATGGGCGAGCACGCCGCCGTCACCGCCCGGGCCTGGGGCATCCCCCGCGCGGCCCAGGACGACCTGGCGGCGACGAGTCACCAGCGGCTGGCGGCGGCGTACGAGCGCGGGTTCTTCCAGGATCTGGTCGTGCCCTTCCGGGGGCTGGACCGTGACCAGAACCTGCGCCCTGGTTCGACGCCGGAGAAACTGGCCGCGCTGAAGCCGGTGTTCGGTCTCGACCAGCCCGCCCCGACCATGACGGCGGGCAATTCGACGCCGCTCACGGACGGGGCGGCGGTGGTGCTGCTGGCGAGCGAGGAGTGGGCGGCCCGGAGAGGGTTGGAACCGCTCGCGTACCTCACCGCATACGAGACGGCGGCCGTGGACTTCGTGCGCGGCGATGTCGCGGGCGGTGAGGACGGGCTGCTGATGGCACCGGCGTACGCGGTCCCCCGCATGCTGGAGCGGGCCGAACTCACCCTCCCCGACTTCGACTTCGTCGAGATCCACGAGGCCTTCGCCTCGCAGGTGCTGGCCACGCTGGCGGCGTGGGAGAAGCGGGGGCTCGCGCCCGTGGACCGTGCTCGGCTGAACGTGGTGGGCTCGTCCCTGGCGACGGGTCACCCCTTCGCGGCGACCGGCGCGCGAATCGTGGCGACGCTGGCCAAGTTGCTGGCGGAGCAGGGCGGTTCGGGGCGCGGACTGGTCTCCGTCTGCGCGGCCGGCGGACAAGGTGTGACAGCGATCCTCGAGCGAAACTGAATGCCCCTCACATAACCCCCGACGTTGCACATACCCGGCCCGGGACCACCCCCGAACCCGCACAACCCCCACACGCGGGCCCCGTACGATCGCCTGCCTAACCAGCGGTAACCCTTTCCGCAGGCCTCGGCAGGTGAACGTCACGGTGCGCGAGGCACGTACGTCATGCAGCAAGCAGTTTCTTCGCTGCACGCCCGCCGCAGGAGCCGCCCGTGTCCACCCCGCTTCCCTCTTTCGCCCCCTCGGCCGCCTATGACGACGCTCCCGGACCCACCCTGGTGCAGCCCGAGACGCGGCGGCTGGACGGCGTCGTACGGGAGGCGTACGTTCCGCCGTTCGCGCCGCCGGTGACCCATGGGACGCTCGCGGACCTGCCCTTCGACAACGCGGGCGCGGCCCCGGATGCGGTGGTCCTCAGCCGTAAAAGCGAGAACGGGCAGTGGGTGGACGTGACGGCGGCCGAGTTCGCCGAGCAGGTGCAGGCGGTGGCGAAGGGGCTCGTCGCCGAGGGGCTGATGCCCGGGGACCGGATCGCCGTCATGGCCCGCACCCGATACGAGTGGACGCTCCTCGACTTCGGCGCATGGGCGGCCGGCCTCGTCACGGTCCCCGTCTACCCCACCTCCTCCGTCTTCCAGACCCGCTGGATCCTCCAGGACTCGGGTGCGGTGGCCCTGGTCACCGAGACCGCCGGCCAGGCGGCCGCCCTCGGCCCCGAACTGGACCGCGTGCCCGACCTGCAGCACATGTGGGTGATGGAGAAGGGGCACGTGGAACGGCTGGCGGAGCTCGGTGCGCAGCAGCCGGACGGCGAAGTGGGCGTACGGCGCGGAATGCTGGTGCCGGACACGCTGGCGACGCTGGTCTACACGTCGGGCACGACGGGCCGCCCCAAGGGCTGCGCGCTGACGCACGGCAATTTCTTCGCCGAGGTGGACAACGCGATCGAGCTCCTCTACCCGATCTTCAAGGCGAGGACGAGCGAAGAGGCGTCGGTGCTGCTCTTCCTCCCCATGTCGCATGTCTTCGGCCGCATGGTGGCAGTGGCCTGCATCCGGGCCAGGGTCCGCCTCGGCCACGCCCCGAGCCTCAAGGCGGAGGACCTGCTGCCGGACCTGGCGGCCTTCCGCCCCACCTGTCTGCTGACCATCCCCTACATGCTGGAGAAGGTCTTCAACGGCGCCCGCGCCAAGGCCGAGACGGGCGGCCGCGCCTCGTCCTTCGACCGCGCGGCGTCGGTGGCCGAGCGCTACGGTGAGGCGATGGAGGCCCGGCACGCGGGCACGGGTGGCGGCCCGAGCGCGGCGCTCAAGACGGCCCGCGCTTTCTACGATCCCCTGGTCTACCGCCGTATCCGCAACGCCATGGGCGGCCGCGTGAAGTACGCGATCTGCGGTGGCTCACCGCTCGGCCGCCGGCTGGCCGCCTTCTACACCGGCGCGGGCATCGAGATCTACGAGGGCTACGGCCTGACGGAGACGACGGGCGCCTCGACGGTGACCCCGCCCCTGAAGCCCCGCCTGGGCACGGTGGGTTGGCCCCTGCCCGGCACCCGGATCCGTATCGCCGCGGACGGCGAGGTCCTCATCGCCGGCGACCAGGTGCTGCGCGGCTACTGGGACCCGGCGGCGGGCGGCGTGGTCCCGGTGTCGGCGGACGGCTGGCTGGCCACGGGAGACATCGGCGCCCTGGACGACGAGGGCTACCTCACGATCACCGGCCGCAAGAAGGAACTGCTGATCACGGCGGGCGGCAAGAGCGTGGCCCCGGCACCGCTGGAGAACTGGCTCCGCTCGCACCCGCTGATCTCGCAGTGCATCGTCCTGGGTGACCGCCGCCCCTACGTCTCCGCGCTGATCACCCTGGACATGGACGGCGTCACCCACTGGCGCCGGATGCACGGCAAGCACCCCGTCCCGGCCGAACTCCTCGTGAACGACGACGAGTTGAGGGCGATCCTGCAGCGTGCGGTGGACGAGGCCAACAAGCTGGTCTCCCGCCCCGAGTCCATCCGCCGCTTCACGATCCTGCCGACCGACTTCACCGAGATGGACGGCCATCTGACGCCGTCGATGAAGCTGCGGCGGGAGGCGGTCATGCGGGACTTCGCGGCTCAGGTGGAGGAGCTGTACGCCAAGTAGCGTGTGAGGCACGTCACTCTGCGGGGTGGAACTCGGCGGCGGGTGTCAGCGAACAGCAGGAGACCATGACACCCGGTCTTCGAGGGATACGACATGAACCACAGAGGTAGGACGTGACGCTCCTGCCGAGCGCGGGTGCCGCCTTCGCCCTGGCGGCAGGCGCGAGCGGCAGCTCCGACGGCTCGGTCATCGAACGGTCCTGGGAAACGCCCGACGCGTTCGCCGTGATCTTCGACCGCTACGCCGACGACATCCACCGCTACATCGCACGCCGTCTGGGCTCCGACACCGCCGACGACCTGATGGCGGAGACGTTCGTGATCGCGTTTCAGCGCCGTCGGCGCTACGACCTGTCACACGCGCACGCCCGGCCCTGGCTGTACGGCATAGCCACCAACCTGATCGGCCGTCACCGCAGGGACGAGGCCCGTCGGCTGCGGGCACTGTCGCGGATGGCGGCCCTGCCTCCGGGCCGCGAAGACAGCGGTCCCGAGGACGCGGTCACCGAGAGGCTCGGCGCCGGGGGGACGGACGGCACCCTGGCCGGCGCTCTCGCCGAACTGCCCGCCCGGTACCGGGACGTGCTGTTGGTCATCGCCTGGGGAGAGCTCGACTACGAGGAAGCCGCGCAGGCCTTGGGCGTACCCGTCGGCACGGTGCGCTCCCGCCTGCACAGAGCCCGCACCAGGCTGCGGCGGGCACTCGGCAGACCGGCTCGCACCACCTCGACCGCATCTCGGAAGGAGACCGACCATGGATGAACTGACGAGGGTGCGTGAATGGGGCACCGACAGCAACGGCCCCTCCGACCAGGCCCGCGCCGCCGCCCGGACCCGCCTCCAAGCCGCCATGGACGAGGAGTCCCGCAGCGTCGCCTCCCGCGGCCGTGAACTGAGCCGACGCCTCATGTTCCGTGCCACCCTCGCCGGCATGACCGCGGCGGCGGTGGGCGTCACCGTCGTCGTGGCACGCGGCGACGAGGACGAGGGCGAGAGCACGCCCCGGCTGAGCACGGTCAGCGCGACGGAGGTGCTGCTGAGGGCCGCTGACAGGTCCCGCACCCAGGGCAGCGATCTGCCCCCGCCGCGCAATGACCAGTACTTCTACACCAAGACCTACATCTCGCGGACGCCGGTGAAGGGTGGCAGGACCAGAACCTGGACCGACGAGAGCTGGATGTCGGTGGACGGTTCCAAGCCCTCCCTGCGAGAGGAGTACGGAAAGGTCCACAACGATCCTCCGCTCGGCGAGCACGAGGTGAGATCGCCTCCCACCGTCTACTCCGAGCTCCAGAAGATGCCGACGGACCCGGACAAGCTTCTGGAGCGGCTGAGGTTCGGCCAGAAAGGCTCCCCCGAGGCCGACATGCATGCCTTCTTCGAGGGCTGCATGCTGATCATGGGGCCGCGTGTGATGCCCCCCGGCCTGCAGGCCGCCGCCTTCGAAGCAATGTCGAAGCTTCCGCGGATCCGCCTGGACTACGACGACGTGGACGTCGCCGGCCGCAGCGCCGTCGGAGTCTCGTATCCCGAGGTGGACTGGACCTTCCTCTTCGACCGCCGGACGTACGACTACCTGGGCCTGCGCACCAAGGGGAGCGTTCCGAAGAAGGTGGGCAAGGACGAGTGGGTGCAGACCGGCTGGTACTGGGAGACCAGGACTCTGCAGGACATCCAGGTGGTCGACCGCATCGGACAGCACGCCTGAGCCATGGCTCAGGCGGAACCGTTCGCGGTCTTCAGCGCCCGCTCCAGCAACCGGTCGGCCAGGTTGGTGAAGGCCGTGCTCAGGGACTTGTCCTTGGTCCGCTGGGCATAGGACTGGAAGACCAGGGCGGCTGTGGCCTGGACGGCCGGGGAGACGCGCTGGGGGTCGGCGAGGAGCTGCGGCTGGAGCTGCACGGGCACGGGCCACTTCTTCGGCCAGGGCATCTTCGGCGGCTCGGGGCAGATGTCGTCCCCGACCTCCCGCAGGACCTCGGCGGGTTTGCGGCCGGCCAGGCTGGCGGCGATCGTCGCCTCCGCCACCGAGACGGACATGTCGCGGACGGCCGACAGCAGGCCGTGACCGGGCGGCAGCGGCTGCGGGTTGAGGCGTGCCCCGTCGCCGCCGACCGCCGAACGGAAGCCGATGCCGAGGCCGCCGCCGTTGTCGTGGATGGGGTGGGGCGGCACGTCCGGGTCGATGAGCTCCCACAACCGGGGGTCGTAATGGGCCAGCATCTCCATGACCTCGACGGTCAGCGCCGCACGGGAGGCGGTTGCCATGGTGGCTCCCTTCTCTGGATCTCGGGTCTCCCGGGACTCGGGTGACAGCGTGAGACCGTAGGGCGACCTGGCACGGCTGTTCGGGCATTGGCCCTTTCGAGGGCGCGGCCGTCGGAGAGCGCGGCCGTCGGAAGCGCGGCCGCGCCCGGTGACATCGCGCTAGGGCAGGATCTCCAGCCGAACGGCGCTTTCGGTGCCCCGCAGGCCGGAGGTCAGGCAGTCCGTGGGCAGTTGCCGGGGCAGCGCGGTCACGGTCCGGCGTACGGCGTGGCCTTCGCCGCGTCCCTCCACCACCCGGCCGGACTGCAGGACGACCAGTGCGCCCACGACGCGGACGGTGGTGGCGCCGTCGATGACGACCAGCGACCGGCCGCCGTCGGCATAGCGGACGGTCTCGGTGCCGTGCGCACCGGACAGCGAGACGCAGGACGCCGACGGCGCGACGGCATGGAAGGAGCCGGTGGCCGCCATGGCGTGGCCGGAGGCGGTGGTGCAGGTGTAGCTCACGTCCGCGTGGTTGTGGGTCTTACGGGGCTGGAGGGTCAGCGGCGGCTCGTAGCGGCTGGCGGCGTTGCCCGCACAGGCGACGGACTCGTACCCGCCCGTACCGGCCTGACTGGCCGGCGCCCCCGACAGCGACGAGACAAGGAGCACCAGGGACCCCAGCGTGACCGCCCTGCCGTGCCTGCTCAACACATGCCCTCCCGCAAGTCGTGAAGCACTACCGGTGCTCAACTGCCCGGGGGAATCGCCTGCTTCGGGCGCCCGGAAGCGCGCAGACGGCGCCCACCCGCCACATTTGCGCCGCCACGCGCGCGTCTGCTCCAGGTGGGGCGCGTGGGGCGCAGTGGGTCGCTTGGAGCCCGGCACAAGGCGGGTAGGAAGCGCCGGACGTCCTCGTCGAGGCGCATGAACCCGAGCAGGAGGAGATCCGAGTGAGCCGTACGACCGCCGACGCCGCGACGACCGCGCGCGTGCGGGTGTTCGCCATGATGGACGCCGACGGGGACCGGGTCGTCACGCGGCACGACTACCTCTCCCGGATCGACCGGACCGTCGCGGCCACCGGGCGCACGGAGGACGATCCGCTCGTCGTCGCCGCCCGCACGGAGGGCGTCAAGGCATGGAGTGAGATGGACGCCGACGGCGACGGGCAGCTGACCTTCGACGAGTACAACGCGTGGGTGGGCGCCGACAAGTTCGACAACATCTGCCGGTTCGCGCTGGGCGCGCTCTTCGACCTCGCCGACGCGGATGGCGACGGCGCCCTGGACAAAGCGCAGTTCACGACGTTGCGCACCGCACTGAACAATCCCCCCGGCAACGCCGCCGCCGCATTCGACGCGCTGGACGCCGACGGCGACGGCCGGGTCGGCCGCGACGCGTACCTGGCGTCGATCCGCGCGTACATCGTGGGCGACGGCTCACCGATGGGCGAGGTCCTGTACTGAGGCGTGTCCGAGGGCTGATCCTGGTCCAAATCCCTGCCCTGACCTGGGGCGTTGCCGAGCGGGACGTCGGGGAGACCGCAGTGGTGGAACCTTCACTCAAGGGCCAGGCGTTGTGATCATGGAAAACGGTTGCCGTCTCGTTACGACAACTGCTTGACGTGACATGCCGCGGCCGCGTTGGCTACCGCCATCCGGGTAGTAACGCCGCTCATCGGCTCGGAAGGCACCACTAGTGAACGCTCGTACCCCCCACACCTCGGTCGTACGCCGGATCGGCATAGCCGTCGCCGCGTCCGCCTCGGCGCTCTCGCTCACCGCGTGCGGTGTCATCGACGGGATCGGGGGTGGTGACAGCTCCGCGTCTCCGGAGAAGGGCGACGACATCACGGTGGGACTCCTCCTGCCGGACAAGGACACGGCCCGCTTCGAGAAGTTCGACTACCCCCTCATCAAGAAGGAAGTCGGCGACCTCACCGACGGCAAGGGCAAAGTCGACTACGCCAACGCCGAGGCGAGCCCGGACAAGCAGAGCCAGCAGTTCCAGCAGATGATCGACGACCAGGTGGACGTGATCCTGGTGGACGCGCTGGACTCCAAGGCCATCGCGTCGGACGTGCAGAAGGCCAAGGACGCGGGCATTCCCGTGATCGCCTACGACCGGCTCGCCGAAGGGCCGATCGACGCGTACGTCTCGCACGACAACGAGCTCGTCGGCGAGGTGCAGGGCCGCTCGCTCACCCAGGAACTCGGCTCGAAGGCGGCGTCCAGCAAGGTCGTCATGATGAACGGCGACCCCGCCGACCCGAACACGGCGCGGTTCAAGAAGGGCGCCCTCGACGAGCTCCAGGGCCAGGTGGACATCGTCAAGCAGTACAACACCGACAAGTGGTCGCCCGAGATCGCCAAGGCGAACATGGAGAAGGCGATCAAGTCCGTCGGGCTGTCCGACATCGCCGCCGTCTACTCGGCGAACGACGGCATGGCCGGCGCCGTCATCGACGCGCTGAAGGAGGCGGGCGCCGCCAAGATTCCGCCGGTGACCGGGCAGGACGCCAATCTGGACGCGGTGCAGCGGATCGTCGCCGGCGAGCAGTTCATGACCGTGTACAAGCCGTTCCTGACGGAGGCGACCAACGCCGCGAAGATGGCCGTGTACAAGGTCCAGGGCCGCGACATCGAGTTCGACGCGCTGACCCAGGACTCCGTCGACAGCCCGACCCAGAAGAACATCCCGGCACAGCTGGTGTCGGTGATCGCCCTCACGAAGGACAACATCGAGGAGACGGTGATCCGGGACGGCGTCTACACCGTCAAGCAGATCTGCACCCCTGAGTACGCGGCGGACTGCGCGGCGATCGGCCTGAAGTAACCGGCGGCCGACCCGGTCCGTCAGCCCGGCGCGCCCCGGCGGTAGCCCTCCACCAGGTCCGCGAACGCCCGGGCCGGCGGACTGAGCGCATCCCAGCGGCGCACGGCCCAGCCGACGGGCAGGGGCCGCAGGGCAGGGAGGGGGACCAGACGCAGATCGCGGTTGCGGTTACGGTCGCTGTCGCCGTCGCCGCCACCAGGGACGGGCCGCCCGGGCAGCGCGGGGACCACCGCCCGCCCGACCCCCAGCTCGGCCAGCAGCAGTGCCGTGTCCCAGTCGGCGACGCTCGTGTCGTGCGCGAGCCGGACGCCCAACTCCGCGCAGGCGGCGTCCAGATGAGCGGCCGAGGCGGAGTTCGGCGGCAGCCGGATCAGCCGTACGTCACAAAGGTCGGCGTCGACATCGACGTACGGCCGCTCGGCGAGCGGATCGTCGGCCCGTACCGCCAGCATCCACGGCAGCTCCACCACCGGCCGCTGCTCGATGCCGCGCACCGGCGGGCCCAGGGTGATCCAGGCCAGGTCGAGCGTGCCGTCGGCCAGCGCGTCGAAGCTGCCCCGGCCCGAACTCAGCGTGCGGAACTCCAGGTTGACCTTGGGGTGCCGCCGCCGGTACGCGACGACCGCCTCCGACATGAAGTGCCGCACGGTCGTCGCCCCCGTCGCCACGCGCACGTATCCGCTCTCCCCGTCGACGAGATCCCGTAGCTGTCGTACCGCCAGATCCAGCCCGGATATTCCTTCCGCGGCGGCCGCCTCCAGTACCCGCCCCGCCTGTGTCGGTACGACCCCCCGAGGCTGCCGCTCCAGCAGCGCGACCCCGGTCTCCCGCTCCAGCCGCTTCACATGCTGACTCACCGCCGACTGGGTACACCCCAGCTCCCGGGCCACCGAACTGAGACTCCCGGCCCGGCACACGGCCACGAACACACGCAGATCATCGAGGGTCATGACCTCCAAGTTAATGCTTGGGTGAAGCGACAAATCCCAAGGATTGACTGGACTTTGCCCGATGTACGACGATCCTGAGCGGGCCCGGGCGGCAACCCGCTCCACGCCCTCGCCGGAGTCCGGACCGGTGCGGGGGAGGGAGCGGGTGCCGACCCAAGACGACCGCAAGCGCCGAAAGGACGGCACGTGTCGACTCCCACCGCTCGAGCCGAGTCCCTGCTGGAGGCTCTCGGGGCCGAGACCGTCCCGCACCCGGGCGGCACTCTCCTCGCCCACCTGCGCCGGGTGCGCTCCCGCCTCGCCCTCTGGAACGCCCGCCCGGCGCTTCAACTCGCCGGTCTCTGCCATGCGTTCTACGGCACCGACGGCTTCCCGACAGGCCTGCTGCCCCTCGACCGCCGTAGCGAGCTGGAGGGGATCATCGGCGCGGAGGCGGAGTCGATCGTGTACTTCTACGGCGCCTGCGACCGCAAGGCCACGTATCCGACCCTCGCGGAGCACGACTCCGACTTCCGCGACCGCTTCACGGGCCGCTCCCACCCACCGGACACCCGCCTGCGTCGCGACTTCGCCGAGCTCACCGCCGCCAACGAACTCGACCTCACCGACCACGATCCGGCCTTCCGCGACCGACACGGGGCCGACCTGCTCGCCCTGTTCCACCGCTTCCGGCCGTTGTTGAGCCAGGCGGCCTGGAGGGACTGCCTGACGCTTGACTTCACAGGGCAGTCGCGCCACATTCGCATTTCTGACACATCGTCAGGGTTGGCGGACGGGCCAGGCGGGAGCGGCGATCATGACCACCGACGCAATCACGACCACTGACGGGAACCCCTCGCGAAGACACGTACTCGCCGCGGGCACGGCCGCAGCTCTCGGCGTCGTGGGAGCAGCCCAACAGAACGCCCACGCCGCCGACTTACCCCTCCTCGGCACGTACGACGTCGTCGTCATCGGCTCCGGTGCCGCCGGCATGACCGCCGCGCTGACCGCCGCCAAGCAGGGCCTGAGCTGTGTGGTGCTGGAGAAGGCGCCCACCTTCGGCGGGTCCGCCGCCCGGTCCGGGGCCGGTATCTGGATTCCCAACAACTCGGTGATCCTGGCGGCCGGCGTCCCGGACACACCCGCGAAGGCCGCCGCCTACCTCGCCGCCGTGGTCGGCCCGGACGTGCCCGTCGAGCGGCAGCAGGCCTTCCTCGCCCACGGTCCGGCGATGCTCTCCTTCGTCATGGCCAACAGCCCTCTGCGCTTCCGCTGGATGGAGGGGTACAGCGACTACTACCCCGAGCTGCCCGGCGGCCTCCCGGGCGGCCGCTCCATCGAGCCCGACCAGCTCGACGGCAACCTGCTGGGTGCCGAACTGGCCCGTCTCAACCCGCCGTACATGGATGTGCCCGCCGGCATGGTCGTCTTCAGCGCGGACTACAAGTGGCTGGCCCTGGCCGCGGTGAACGCCAAGGGGGCCGCCGTGGCGACGCAGTGCCTGGCGCGCGGTACGGCGGCGGCCCTGCGGGGCGAGAAGCCGCTGACCATGGGGCAGTCGCTGGCGGCCGGACTGCGCCTCGGGCTGCGGTCGGCCGGAGTGCCGGTGTGGCTCGACACGCCGCTGACCGACCTGTACGTGGAGAGCGGTGCCGTAGCCGGCGCGGTCGTCACCCGGGACGGCGGCCCCGCCCTGGTCCGCGCCCGCCGAGGAGTGATCGTCGGCTCCGGCGGCTTCGAGCACAACGCGGCGATGCGCGAGCGCTACCAGCGCCGGCCCATCGGCACGGACTGGACAGTGGGCGCGAAGGAGAACACCGGCGACGGTATCGAGGCGGGCGCACGGCTCGGCGCCGCCCTCGGCCTCATGGACGACGCCTGGTGGGGTCCGGCGATCCCGTTGCCCGGCCAGCCGTACTTCTGCCTGGCCGAACGCACCCTCCCCGGCGGCCTGCTGGTCAACGCCGCCGGCGCCCGCTTCGTCAACGAGGCCGCCCCTTACAGCGACGTCGTCCACACGATGTACGACGTGCACGACACCAGCCCGGCCATCCCGTCCTGGCTGATCGTCGACCAGCACTACCGCAACCGCTACCTCTTCAAGGACGTCCTGCCGGCCCTGCCCTTCCCCGCCAGCTGGTACGACTCCGGCGCCGCGCACAAGGCCTGGACCCTGGACGCGCTCGCCACCTCGATCGGCGTCCCGGCGGCGGCCCTGCGCACCACGGTGGACCGCTTCAACGCCCAGGCGCTGCGCGGCGAGGACCCCGACTTCCACCGGGGCGACAGCGCCTACGACCACTACTACACGGACCCGTCCGTCCTCCCCGACTCCTGCCTGGCCCCGCTCTGGCTCCCTCCCTACTACGCCTTCCGGATCGTCCCGGGCGACCTCGGCACGAAGGGCGGCCTCCTCACCGATGCGCGGGCGCGGGTACTGCGGGAGGACGGCTCGGTGATCCCCGGCCTGTACGCCGCCGGCAACGCCAGCGCCGCGGTCATGGGCCACAGCTACGCGGGGGCGGGCTCGACGATCGGCCCGGCGATGACGTTCGCCTATATCGCGGCCAAGGACATCGCCGGGGCCCCTTAGAAGGGCGGTTCGGCAACGCCCCAAGGGGCGCGGGGAACTGCGCAACCAGCCACGACGGCGCCGCAGACAACGGACGGCACCGCCCGGCACTACCCAGCGGAGCGCCGGCGCTCGGACTTCCGGGCGATCAGGAACGCCTGAGGGGAGGTCTCGTCGAGCGCCGGGTCCGGTTCGCGGACCGTGCGGGACACGAGGGCGAAGCCGGCCGTCGTCAGCAGGTCGGCGATGTGTTCCGGGCGGCGGCGCTGGAAGGTGAGCGCGACCGGGTGACCGAAGGGCCGGTCGTGGTGCCGGTGTTCGTCGCCGGCCTGGAAGGCGACGAGCAGGGGCGCGCCGGGCGCCAGAACGCGGTGGAACTCGGCGAAGAGGGAGGGGAGTTGATCCACAGGAGTGTGGATGGAGGAGTAGAAGGACAGCGCACCGGCCAGCGCGCCGTCCGGGACGTCCAGCTCCAGCATCGAACCCTGCTCGAACCGCAGCCCCGGATTCTCGCGCCGGGCGATGGCGAGCATCGACTCCGACAGGTCCAGCCCGAACACGTTCAGCCCCAGTGCGGCGAGGCGGGCGGTCGTCCGGCCGGGACCACACCCCAGGTCGGCCACCGGGCCGTCCCCCTCGACGAGTTCGGCGAACACGCCCAGCAAGGCCCGCTCCAGGGGCCTGTGCGCGAGCTCCTCCCGGAAGAGGTCCGCGTAGTCCTCGGCGATGGCGTCGTAGAAGGTGCGGGTGGTGGTCAGGAAGTCGGCTTCGGTCATGGCCGGGGACCCTAGCGAAGCAGGTGGCTACTCGCCTTCGTTTTCCTGCGCGTCCGTTGTCCATGAGCCCTTCATGCCACCCCCATCGCCCGCAGTACCGCGGTAGCCCCCGCCGCCGCCAGCACCACCACCGGGAACGGCGCTCGCCGCCACGCCAGTACGCCGCCCACCAGCACTCCGGCCGGCCGGGCCCACCCCGCGAAGCCGCCGTCCTCGGTCAGTGCGCCCGTGGCCAGCAGGGCCACCAGCAGGACGATCGCGCCCGCCGACAGCAACTCCTGCACCCGCGGCGAGAGCTCGACGCGCCCGTGGAGCAGCGGCCCGGCCAGCCGGAAGGCATACGTCCCGACCGCCAGCGTCAGGATCATGGCCACCGTCGCGCTCATGCCGTACGCCTCCCGTCGCCGCGCCCGTACACGGCGAGCCCCGCCAGCGCCAGCAGCACCGGCACCCCCGCCGGGACGGCCGGTGTCACCGCCAGTGCCAGCCCCGCACCGAGCAGCGCGGACCGCCGGACGGCCGGACCCTCGCGCAGGGCGGGCAGCACCAGGGCGGCGAGGACGGCGGGGAAGGCCGCGTCCAGACCGTAGGCGCCGGTGTCGCCCAGCGCGCCGCCGGCCAGCCCTCCGGCCAGGACGCCGAGGTTCCACACGGCGAACAGGCCGAGCCCGGAGATCCAGAAGGCCGCCCGCCGCCGTGCCGGATCCGGCTGGGCGAGGGCGAAGGCCACCGTCTCGTCGGTCACCAGGTGCGCGCCGAGGAAGCGGGCGAGGCGGCCCTGGCCGATGACGTCCGCCACCGCCAGGCTGAAGGCCGCCGTACGCGTGTTGAGCAGCAGCCCGGTGGCCGCCGCCGCGAACGGTCCACCCCCGGCCAGCAGCACACCCACCGCGCTGAACTGCGCCGATCCCGCGTACACCACCAGCGACATCAGCACCGGCACCCACACCGGCAGCCCACCGGCCACCGAGATCGCGCCGAAGGAGACGCCGACGACACCGCTCGCCAGCCAGACGAGTGCACTGTCGCGCACCAGAGCTGCGATCAGGGGTGTCCTCAGGGGCGCCATCAGGGGTGCCATCATGGGTGTTCGGAGTAGCGAACGCATGTTTTCCAGAATGAACACGCGACGGCCGTTCGTCAAGGCGAACGAACGTACTCGCAGAGCGAACGACGGGAAGTGAAACCGTATGAGCGAGCCCCTCACCTGGATCGCCGCCTCGCTGCGGCGCGAGCGCACCCGGGCCGGGCTGTCACTGTCCGAGCTGGCCAAACGGGCGGGGATCGCGAAGTCCACGCTGTCCCAGCTGGAGGCGGGCAGCGGGAACCCCAGCGTGGAGACGCTGTGGGCGCTCGGGGTGGCGCTGGGGGTGCCGTTCAGCGCGCTGGTGGAACCGCCGACTCCGGCGGTGCAGGTGATCCGGGCGGGCGAGGGGCCCACGGTCGCGTCCGAACGGGCGGACTACGTGGCCACGCTGCTCTCCGCCAGTCCGCCCGGCGCCCGGCGGGACATCTACCATCTGCGCGCGGAACCGGGCCCGGCCCGCGAGTCGGAGCCGCACATTCCAGGGTCCGTGGAGCATCTGGTCGTCAGCACGGGGCGGGTGAAGGCGGGGCCTCGGGGCGAAGAGGTCGATCTGGGGCCCGGCGACTACATGTCGTATCGCGGAGATGTGCCGCACTCGTACGAGGCGCTGGCGCCGGGGACGACGTTCGTGCTGGTCATGCAGCACGTGTAGGGCGCCGGGCGAGGGAAAGGCAGGAGCCCCTGCGCCGGCTGGCGAGGGGCTCCTTGGGTACTGCTCTCAGACGTCTTCAGAGGGGCATCCCTCGGATCAGACGGGGGTGACGTTCTCCGCCTGCGGACCCTTCGGGCCCTGGGTCACGTCGAAGGAGACCTGCTGGTTCTCCTCCAGCGAACGGAAGCCGCTCGCGTTGATCGCGGAGTAGTGAACGAAGACGTCGGGGCCGCCGCCTTCCTGGGCGATGAAGCCAAAGCCCTTTTCGGCGTTGAACCACTTCACGGTTCCGGTAGCCATAAGCCCTCCTTGGGCCCAAAGGGTTGCCCTGCTCCAGAACCCTGCAAGTGTGAAAACAAGATGCCGCACAACTGCATACGTCTGAAAACGACGAGAGCCCGCGGTTACATGCTCCGCAGGCTCTGTACTGCAAGGGAAACCAAACTGCAACTTGCGGCGAGCCTAGCACGCGGGCAGCCGAAAGCAATAGAGGTCAAGATCACGTCACTCGGACGTTTGAAGGTCGCGTGTCGGGGTTGACGGGGCGGGTGAGCCACCTGGGCGCGACCCTGAAGCCTGCACGGTACCTCATAGGGTCTAGCCTCGCGATGTGGACAATTCTCGCACCCGGCCACGCGTAGGCCACATCCAGTTCCTCAACTGCCTGCCCCTGTACTGGGGGCTCGCGAGAACGGGCACGCTCCTCGACTTCGAGCTGACCAAGGACACCCCGGAGAAACTCAGCGAGCAGCTGGTGCGGGGAGACCTCGACATCGGGCCGATCACCCTCGTCGAGTTCCTGCGCAACGCCGACGACCTGGTTGCCTTCCCCGACATCGCGGTCGGCTGCGACGGCCCGGTGATGTCCTGCGTGATCGTCTCCCAGGTCCCGCTGGACGAGCTGGACGGAGCCCGGGTCGCCCTCGGCTCCACCTCACGCACGTCGGTCCGCCTGGCCCAGCTCCTGCTCGCCGAGCGCTATGGCGTACGGCCCGACTACTACACCTGCCCGCCCGACCTCAGCCTGATGATGCAGGAGGCGGAGGCGGCCGTACTCATCGGGGACGCGGCGCTGCGGGCCAACCTCCTCGACGGCCCGCGCTACGGCCTGGAGGTGCACGACCTCGGCGCGCTCTGGAAGGAGTGGACGGGACTGCCCTTCGTCTTCGCGGTCTGGG
Organism: Streptomyces cyaneus; assembly: GCF_004028635.1. Lineage (GTDB taxonomy): Bacteria > Actinomycetota > Actinomycetes > Streptomycetales > Streptomycetaceae > Streptomyces > Streptomyces cyaneus. The sequence continues at coordinate 112,592 of NZ_RQJW01000006.1, forward strand.
CGGCCCGCCGGGACTACCTGGAGCGCGAGCCGGTCATCACCCGCAAGGTCCACGAGGCCTTCCTGGCCTCCCGCAACCTCTCCCTGGAGGAGGTCGGCAAGGTCGCCGAGCAGGCGGCCCGCTGGGAGGCCTTCGACGAGCGGATCCTGGAGCAGTACTTCACGACCCTCGACTTCCGTTTCGGTGGCCCGCAGCTGGCGGCGGTCGCGGAGTTCGCGCGGCGGGTGGGGCCGACGACGGGATTTCCGGCGGATGTGAAGGTGGATCTGCTGCAGCCGTAAAGGGTGGGGCCCGCCGGTTCCGCACTAACCTGCTGGGGAGTTCGGGGAGTTCTACGGGGGAGGGGTGGACGCCATGCAGCCGCTCGGAGTCGACGAGCCGACCGTCGTCGGGCCGTACCGGCTGCTCGGCCGGCTCGGCTCCGGCGGGATGGGGCGGGTGTATCTGGGCCGCAGCCCCGGCGGTCGTACGGTCGCTGTGAAGATCGTGCATCCGCACTTCGCCCTCGACGAGGAGTTCCGGGCGCGCTTCCGCCGGGAGGTGGAGGCGGCCCGCCGGGTGGGCGGTGCCTGGACGGCGCCCGTGCTGGACGCGGATCCTGAGGCCGCGGTGCCGTGGGTGGCCACGGCGTATGCGGCGGGCCCCTCGCTCACCGCCGCGGTGACGGACTCGGGTGGTCCGATGCCGGCGCACACCGTACGGGCGCTGGGGGCCGGGCTGGCCGAGGCGCTGGTGGCGGTGCACGAGCTGGGGCTGGTGCACCGGGACGTGAAGCCGTCGAACGTGCTGCTGACGCTGGACGGCCCCCTGCTGATCGACTTCGGCATCGCACGGGCCACGGACGGCACGGCGTCCCTGACCTCGACCGGCGTGTCCGTCGGCTCGCCCGGCTACATGTCGCCCGAGCAGATCCTGGGCAAGGGGGTCACGGGGGCCGCGGACGTGTTCTCGCTGGGTGCGGTGCTGGCGTACGCGGCGACCGGGGAGCCGCCGTTTCGCGGGGACTCGTCGGCGGCGCTGCTGTACAAGGTGGTGCACGAGGAGCCCGAACTCGACTCGCTGGACGGTGAGTTGCGGGAACTGGTGGAGGCCTGTCTGGCCAAGGAGCCGGGTGCGCGGCCCACGCCCGGTGAGGTGGCGCGGCGACTGGCTCCGGACGGGGCGGCTCGGCTGGTTTCGGGCGGGTGGCTGCCGGGGGCGCTGGTCGAGCAGGTCAGTCGTAGTGCCGTGCAGTTGCTGAATCTGGAGACGGGAGCGGACGTCCTGTCGGGGCCGGTCGGATTCGGCGGGCAGGCGGCAGGCGGGGTGTTCGGGCCGCCGCCGGTGATGCCGGGGGCCGGGTCGGGGGCGGCATCCGTGCCGGTGTTGCCCGCGGTTCCGGCGGACGCGCCCGTCATCGTCCCCGAACCGCGCGACGCCCGGCCTTCCCATGACACCGGCCCGGCATCCGACCACCCTCCCGGCAAGCTCTCCCTCTCCGTCGCGGCGGCCTCGACGCCGGGGGAGGGAGGTCGCGGGCGGAGGCTGAGCTGCACCGTGGCGCTCGCGGTGGCGGGGGCGTTGGCGGCGGTGACGGTGGGATCGGTGTTCGTGTTCGAGCTGTTGCCGGGAGGGGAGCAGGACCAGGACACCAGCGCGGGTTCCGGCGCCGTCTCGTCGCAGCCGCCGGGCGCGGACGCCGACAGCCCGGTCGGGGGTTCCGTGCCCGTCCGCTACCTCGGCACCTGGGAGGGCCGGGCCGCCGCCCTGGACGGTGCGGTGCCGGGGGGCACGTATCGGCTCACGGTGCACAAGGCCGACGTGGGCGGGGAGTTGGGCACACTCCGGCAGACGGACGTGCTCGGCTTCGTCTGCAACGACGTGCTGACCCTGAAGAAGGTGACGGCGAAAGAGCTCGTCGTGACGTCCGTGGGCGACAAGACCAACCACGGAGGCTGCGTCCCGACCCCGCACACCGTCCGGATCACGCCGACGGGCGACGATCTGGTGTACCGCTCGGAGAGCGATGCGGAGGGGCGTCCCGAGGCGCGGCTGTCGAAGGTCAAGTAGCCGCGGGGGACCCTCTACTGTGTCTGCTCAGGCGAGCTTGACGACGGGGAAGGCCCACCATGGAGACACTGCAGCCCGACGATCCACGGGAGTTGGGCAGCTACCGGCTGCTGAGAAGACTCGGTGCCGGCGGCATGGGGCGTGTGTATCTGGCCCGTTCTCCCGGTGGCCGTACCGTCGCCGTGAAGGTGATCCGCCCGGATCTGGCGGCGGACGCCGACTTCCGGGGCCGTTTCCGGCACGAGGTGGAGATAGCCAGGGCGGTCTCCGGCCGCTACACCGCCCCCGTCGTGGACGCCGACCCGGACGCCTCGCTGCCGTGGCTGGCGACGTCGTACGTCCTCGGCCCCGACCTCACCGATGTGGTCGCCGCGCACGGGGCGCTGCCGGAGCGCACGGTTCGCGCCCTGGCCGCCGGGCTCGCTGCCGCCCTCCAGGACGTCCACGCCGCGGGCCTGATCCACCGTGACCTCAAGCCCTCGAACGTCCTGCTGGCCGCCGACGGCCCGCGTGTCATCGACTTCGGCATCGCTCGTGCGGTGGACGCAAGTCGTATGACACAGACGGGAGTTGTGGTCGGCTCGCCCGGTTACATGCCGCCGGAGCAGGCGCTGGGGCAGGACGTGGGGCCTGCCGGTGACGTCTTTTCGCTGGGTGCGGTGCTGGCCTTCGCCGCGACCGGGCGCAGCGCGTTCGGCGACGGTGCCGCCTCGCACGCGGCGCTGCTGTACCAGGTCGTGCACGGGGAGCCGGACCTGACGGACGTACCGCCGTCCCTGCTCGGGCTGATCCGTGCCTGTCTGATGAAGGACCCGGCGCAGCGGCCGGCTCCCGCGGAGATCGTCGCGGCGCTGGCGCCGGAGGGCGTCGAAGGAGTGCTGAGCGACTGGCTGCCGTCGGCGGTGGCGTCGACCATCGCCACGCATGCGGCGGGGATCCTGGATCTGGAGGCGCCCGAGCGGCCGGAGCAGCCGCAACCGCCGCGGCCGGCGGTGTCCTTCGGGCCGCCGCCGACGGTGGGGGATATGTCGGCGGGCGCCTCGGCTCCGACGCCGGGGTACGGGTATCCAGCGGCGCCGGGCTACGGCACTCCGGCTCCGGCCTACGGCACACCGGCTCCGGGATACGGCACCCCTTCAGGCGGCACACCCGCGCCGGGATACGGATACCCGCCCGCTGCCGACACCCCGCAACCCGGCACGGTCCAACTGGGCTCCCCCCAGGCCGGTTCGCCTGCCGCCCCCTCCCGCCGCCGCGCCCTGGGCCTCGCGCTCGGCGGGGCGGCGGCGGTCGCGGTGGTGGGCGGGGGCACGGCGTTGTGGCTCGGGCGGGACACCGAGGCGTCCGGCGGATCGACGACGGAGGACGGCGAGGGCGGCGGGGGCGGTTCGGCCCGGCCCGCAGCGGAGAACTTCTCCACCCCGCCGGCCGGAGTGGCGCCCCAGCCGCTGTGGCACAAGACGGTCGCGGACGACAGCACCAACCCCGACGTACCGCTGCTCGTCCAGGGCGGCCTGCTCCTGGTCAGCGGCGACCCGCTGGTGGCGTACGACGTGAAGACGGGCAAGGCACGCTGGTCCAGGCCGGACATCTGCCGCCCCGGAGCCCCGCTCCTCTTCCACGGCGGCAAGGTGTTCCTGTCCGACGGCGACTACGACGGCGTACTCGTCGCGTACGCCGTGCAGACCGGCAAGGAGGCCTGGCGCAGCCGACTCGGCAAGCAGCTGAACGTCGAGGACACGCTCGCCATCGACGACAAAAACGTGTACGTCACGGCCACCGACTACAGCGACTCCAAGAGCGCCACCGACTACCGCACGGCGGTCGCCGCGATCAGCCACACCACCGGCAAGAAGGTGTGGGTGCACAAGCGCGACTGGGGCACCGACGACTACGACGTGGAGGGCACCGCCTCCGGCAAGTACCTCGTCTACACCGACTCCAAGAAGAACCTCACCGTCCGGGACACCGCCACCGGCGGGCAGTTGTGGACCAGGAAGATCGGCGACGACTGGAGCTGGCGGCCCACGGTCGCCGGTGGCCTGGTCTTCCTGCCGGGCGCCAGGCTCACCGCCCTGGACGCGGACACGGGTGCCACCGTCTGGACGCTGTCCCCCAACGGCCGCCGCGGCTTCAAGAACCCGACCGTCATCGACGGCGTGCTCTACGCGAGCGACTACGACGACGGCGTCTGGGCCGTGAACGTGAAGACCGGCAAGCGGATCTGGCTCTGCGACGAACTCGACGTCGAGGGCCCGGAGACGTTCCTGAAGGCGGGTGCCACCCTCTACGGCGCCACCGGCTCCCTGGACGGCGGCGTGGTCGCCCTCCAGGCCAGGACCGGCAAACTGCGCTGGACCTTCACTACCAGCGAGTACCACGGGGACACCTGGCAGATCGCCCTGGCCGGCAACCGCCTGATGGTGACGAACGGTCCGGCGATCTACGCACTGCCGGCCGTCTGAGCCCGGCCGGGCGGGACCTCTACGGGCCGCGCCACCCGGCAGGGCCTACGTCTGCAGTGGCGCCGGATTCCGGCGCCGCAGCAGCAGCCTGCGGACGATCCCCAGCAGACCCGCGACCAGCCCGAACGCCAGCCCGGCCGCGAGTACACCCATGAACAGGGCCGGCCAGAAGTCGGCGCCGAAGAGCGGCGGCAGTTCGTCCTCCCTGACAGGATCCGTCACCGGGTACGGGTCGCCGGGGGAGGTGGCTTCGTCCGTGCGCGGGGTCTTGTCGAGGATCGTCATCAGGGCGCCCAGGCGTTCGCCCAGGAAGTGGTCCTCGGCCTCGTCCGCCTTGTCGTCGCCGTAGGTGATGGATTCCGGCAGGTCGAACAGGAGGCTGTAACCGTCCAGCCGCAGGCCGTGGTTGAAGACGTTGATGTAGCCGCTCGCCGGGTCGGCGACCACGTACACCCCGTCCACGCCCAGCTTGTCGTGGACCGCCGCGGCGAACGCCTCCTCGTCGCCGCCGGACTCGTCCTCCGTCAGCTGCGGGACGAGCGAGACGAAGACCGGGCCGCCGTCCCGGGAGCGTTCGAACGCACGGATGCGGTCGTGCAGGCGGGCCGACTGGGCGGAGTCCAGGACCCGTGGGCTCTCCGGGTCCGCGTACACCGGGTCCTGTGCCAGGCCCTCCGCCACCCGGTCGAGCCGGGCGTTGAGCTCGATCGCCCTGGGCCTGGGAGACCAGCTCGACCTGGTCTCGTCGAAGACGAGGGGGGCGGTCACGGCGATCGCGACGGCGCAGGCGAGGGCCAGCACCGGGAGGGACCAGCGCAGGGCGCGGCTCGCCTTGACCTCCTTTCGCCAGGTGGCCCCCGTGGTCCCGGCGGCCCTCGGGAGGCGGTGCCACCAGCGTCGTACGTACGGAACCAGCAGCAGAATCAGCAGCGGTACGCCGGTGAGCAGGACTCCGGTGAGCGACGACTGGTCGCTGCGGTCGGACGGACCGATGTACAGGGCCGCGGGCTCCTCGCCGTCGTCGTACTTCGCCCGCGCCGCCTCCGCCCGCGCCGCGGCCTTCTCATCGCCCTGCGCGACGACCTCGACGAAGCGCTCGAAGCGGCGCAACGGGCCTGCGTCATAGGGGACTTCGTACAGGGCGACCGTCCAGGCGTCGTCCGCCGGGGCATCGACTCCGTACGCGGCGGCATCCGCCACGTTCGACTCGTCGATGAGCACGTACAGCCCGTCCCGGCCGAGTCGCTCGTGGACCGCGTCGAGCAGGCCCGGGTCCGTGGCGCTGGGGCTCGGGAGGACGATGACGTACGTCGGGACGCCGGTGCGCTCGGCCACCTCGGCGAAGGCGGGGGCCGTGGACCGCGGGACCTCGCGGGGGAGTTGGTCGGTGACGTGGACCGGGTTCGTGCGGAGGCGGTCTGCGAGGTACGCGGCCTGGGCGGCGCTGTCGGTGGCCGCCCGGGCCGGTGTGGTGGCGGTTGCGAACAGGGCGGCCAGGGCGCAGAAGAGGAGAAGGACGCGCCGGGTTCCGCGTATGCCGTATGCCCTGCCTGTACGCACTGCTGCTGTCCCCCCGTGTCGCGCTGAACTGCCGTACCCCGGCACTCTACTGAGCACGGCTTCGCTGGTGCGAAACGGATCAAGGGTGGGTTCCGGTATGCCCTGGGGGCCTGTCCGCGGCGGCTGCTACGGTGCCACGTTCATGAGCACAGCGAGTGGTACGGCGGGATGAGCACCGCCCTGTTGATCCTCAGCGCCGCGCTCTGGGGTGCGGCGGCCGGGGTGCTGTTGCCTCGGGCCGCCTACCGGTTCTCCGTGCCGGAGGAGGAGGCGTGGCGGGACCGGTGCCCAGGAGGGCATCCGATCCGGGGGTGGATCGGGCGGGGCCGGTGCGGGGAGTGCGCGGGCGAGCGGACGTACGGCCCCAGCGCGGCCCTCATGGCCATCGTCACCGCCCTCGTCTGCGCCGCCCTCGCCGCCGCCACGGACACCCGGCCCGAGCTGGGCGTCTGGCTGCTGCTGGCACCCGTCGGCGTACTGCTCACGGTCGTCGACTTCCGGGTACGGCGGCTGCCCAACCCGCTGACCCTCACGCTGGCCGGCGCCGCGCTCGCACTGCTCGGCCTGGTCGCCCTCGTCCCCGAGCACGCCGGTGACTGGCCCACCGCCCTGTGGGCCACGCTCGCGCTCGGCGCCGGCTACTACGTGCTCTATCTCATCAACCCCGGCGGCATGGGCTTCGGCGATGTGAAGCTGGCGCTCGGGGCGGGGGCGGTGCTGGGGTGGTACGGCTGGTCGACGGTGATGCTCGGCACCTTCGCCGGGTTCCTGTTCGGGGCGCTGTACGGCTGGGCGCTGGTGCTCCTGCGCAGGGCCGGGCGCAAGTCGGCGATCCCGTTCGGGCCGTTCCTGATCGGCGGGGCGTTCGTGGGGCTGCTGATCGGGGCGTACGCGGCCTGACGCCAGGTCCAGGTGGACGACCGGCCTCCGTGGCCTGACGTCCGTCATCCGAAACGCCTGGCGTAGGCTGGTTCGGTCCGTTCAACCCCTTGACGAAAGGGACGCCCCGGTGACCGAGAAGGCCGACCTCCAGTCTGTGCTCGACCGTGCCGCAGCGGGCGGACGCATCACCCCAGAGGAAGCGCTCGACCTCTACCGCGACGCCCCGCTGCACGCGCTGGGCACCGCCGCCGACGCCGTACGCCGACGCAAGTACTCGGGTACCGAGCACATCGCGACGTACATCATCGAGCGCAACATCAACTACACGAACGTGTGCGTCACGGCGTGCAAGTTCTGCGCCTTCTACGCGGCGCCCAAGGACCAGGCCAAGGGCTGGACCCGCGACCTGGACGACATCCTGCGGCGCTGCGCCGAGACCGTCGAGCTGGGTGGCACCCAGATCATGTTCCAGGGCGGTCACCACCCGGACTACGGCGTGGAGTACTACGAGAAGCACTTCGCCGCCATCAAGAAGGAGTTCCCGCAGCTCGTCATCCACAGCCTGGGGGCGAGCGAGGTCGAGCACATGGCCCGGATCTCCGGTGTGTCGGTCGAGGAGGCCATCACCCGGATCCACGAGGCCGGTCTCGACTCCTTCGCGGGCGCCGGCGCCGAGCTGCTGCCCGCGCGGCCGCGCAAGGCCATCGCCCCGCTGAAGGAGAGCGGCGAGCGCTGGCTGGAGATCATGGAGGCCGCGCACAACCTCGGTGTCGAGTCGACGTCGACGATGCTCATGGGCACGGGCGAGACCAACGCCGAGCGCATCGAGCACCTGCGGATGATCCGTGACGTCCAGGACCGGACGGGCGGCTTCCGGGCCTTCATCCCGTACACCTACCAGCCCGAGAACAACCACCTGAAGGGCCGTACGCAGGCCACGATCTTCGAGTACCTGCGGATGATCGCCATCGCGCGGCTGTTCATGGACAACATCCAGCACATCCAGGGGTCCTGGCTGACGACCGGCAAGGAGATCGGCCAGCTGTCGCTCCACTACGGCGCCGACGACCTCGGCTCGATCATGCTGGAGGAGAACGTCGTCTCCTCGGCCGGCGCCAAGCACCGCTCCAACCGGCTGGAGATCATCGACCTGATCCGCAAGGCGGGGCGGGTCCCGGCCCAGCGGACCACGACGTACGAGCACATCGTGGTGCACGACGACCCGGCGAACGACCCCGTCGACGAGCGTGTCGCGTCCCACATCTCGTCCACGGCGATCGCGGGCGGCACGGCCCACCCCGAGCTGAAGATCCTCGCCTCCAACTGACCTGACCGTGCTGACGATTCACGCCGACTCCAGAGGCCACGCACTCGTCGTCAAGGGCGACTGGATCGCCGACGCCGGGCCGCTGGAGGAACTCGTCGCCGCCCATCCGCGGGCACGGGTGCGTCAGTGGCCCGGCATTCTGACGCCCGGGCTGATCAATATCCACGGCAACGAGCTGCTGGAGGAGGCCTACCACCCCGATCCGCGCGAGGCCGACGAACTGGGCACCGAGCCGCTGACCGGGGACGCGCTGGCGGCGCTCACCATGGACGACGCCCGCTGGGGCGCGAGCGCCCGGCGCGGGGTGCAGCGGATGCTGGCGTACGGCACGGTCCGCGCTGCCTGTGAGGAACTGCGCAACCGCGCGGTGCGGGACGCCGTGCGGCGCACCGGTCTGGCGGTCATGGGCCGCATCGGGCGCCCCGACGGCGTTCCCTCCCTCGACCCGTACGCCTCCGGGTGGCCGGTGCAGTTCCCGCCCCCGCGGGAGCGCGGCTCCGCCGCCCGGTTCGCCGTGTTCGACGTGAGGGACGAGGCGGAACTCGCGGAGCGGGGGGCAGGGACGTGCGTGGCTACGGTGGTGGACGGCCGGTTGGTCTACCGCCGACGGTGAGGACGCGCCCCCTTAGGGGCGCGGGGCTGTATCAATAATGCGGCTCCGCCGCGTGGGCGCGATCAACCACCGACCACCCGCAGCCCGCGTACAACGGAATCACCCGAGCTCAACCCGAAAAGGCCTCCGCAAACGCCCCGTCCTCCTGATCCACCCCACTGCAATTCGTCAGGGCGTCATCCGAAGAAGACCCGTCGTCACACTGCCGGTCCCGAAACGTCGCCCACATGGAAACCCACCCGATCCCCTTCTCCTCGGCGAACTCCCGCACCTGCGCCGCATCGTCAAGCGTGAATGTCTCGTTGTCGACGTCGTTCACGCCGAGCATCGAAGTGAGCGCCATGGCCCGCCACGCAGTGGCGTCCGACGTGCCGAAGATCTCCTTGAGTTGCGTGTGGGTGGCCTTGGCCGAGGTGAGGGCGTAGTCGCCCATGTCATCGGCGTACGACTCGCCGTAGTTCATCGTCATGATGTTGACGGTGGAGACCTGGACGTCGTGCTCGTTGGCGGACTCCAGCAGCGCCACGCTGTCGTCGTCGAGTCCTGAGGGCATCACCGGCAGTGTGAAGGAGACCTCCAGATCGCCGCGTTCCTGCTGCAGCAGCGCGATCGCCTCCGAACGCAGGCCCACCGCGTCGGAGTCGGTCAGTTCGTCGCCCTCGATGTCGAAGTCGGCCTGCGAGGAACCGGCCGCGTCCAGTGCCTTCCCGTACGCCGCCGCCAGTTCGGACGCGCTGTCGCAACTCGCCGCCAGCTCCTTGCCGGAGGCGCCGCCGAAGGAGACACGGACGCCGGCGCCGTCCTGGGTGAGCTGCGATATACGGGACTTCGCGGCCGAGTCGGTGATGGCGTCGGTGCCGTTCCACTTGGGTGTGCAGTCGCTGCCGTCCGAGATCACGAAGGCCAGGTTGTACGTCGCCGGGGAGCCGGCGGAGTCGTTGTCGGAGGCCTCGGTGGAGCTGACGTAGGGGGCGTACGACGTGCCCGCCGCCTGAGTTGCCTCCGCCGTACCGTCAGCGGAGCCCGCGGAGCACCCCGTGATGGCCAGTGCAATTGCGCAGGTGAGTGCGGCCGCCGATTTCTTTGGGTACGTATGCATGCCGGCAAATCTCTCATCATTCCCCAGCCGTAGCCGAAAACTCTCAGGCAAAGGACAGACTCAGGCATTTCTCATATGCGTCTCACATAGAGAGCGAGTTCGGGGCACATAAAGGCTCCGTAACGTCCGGGGAATGCAATCCGAGACTGCCATCGACAAGCAAGCCGACGTGCGCGGTCGCCGCCGCAGGCGTGGCAAGGCCTCCGCCGAGGGGCCCGTTTTCGTTGACAACTCCGGACGTCGCTCCAAGCTGCTGCGTCGTCTCGGCCTCCTGGTCGGCGTCACCTGCCTCGGCTACGCGGTCGTGCTGGGCATGGCCTTCATGGGCGTCGGCACCTCACTGACGCCGTCCGAGCTGCTGCCCTTCGGCGGCGGCGGCCCTGCCGGTGCCCCGAACTCGGGCCCCGGCGGCGCCCAGCCGCAGGGCGGCGTCGGCACCCCGCCCGTGAAGCCCACGGGGATGCCGCCGACGGGCACCGCGACCGGCGAGCCGCCCGCCTCCGCCCCGACCGTGTCCGCCTCCGCCTCTGCGGCCGCCGCCAATTGACCGGGACGCATCCACACCCATGACTACGACGACTCCCTCACGCGGCCGCCGCCGCGCACCCACCCGAATCCAGCGGGCGGCGGGCAAGGCCGCGGCGTTGCAGAAACCGCGCGTCATCCTCGCCGGACTGCTCCTGCTCGCGCTGACCAGCATCATGCTGCTCGACGGCTATCTGCGCGCCGAGGTCGGTGGCGACCAGCGTGTGCGCACCGGGGCCAGCTCCAGCCAGGTCCCCGACAAGGTCCTCGACGGCGGGCCGATCCTCACCTTCCGGGGCGGTCAGGCCACCACCGTCTCCGTCCCGGACAAGACGATCGCCCTCACCTTCGACGACGGACCGAACCCGACCTGGACGCCGCAAGTCCTTCGGATCCTTGAGAAGTACGACGTACCCGCCACGTTCTTCGTGGTCGGCTCGATGGTCTCGCGCTACCCGGGGATCGTCGCGGACATGGTCGAGCAGGGCAACGAGGTGGGCATCCACACCTTCACCCACGTCGACCTCTCCTACCAGAGCGACGCCCGCGTCAACCGCGAGATGCAGCAGACCCAGCTCGCGCTGGCGGGCGCGGCAGGCATCACGACCACGCTGTTCCGGGCGCCGTACTCCTCGGAGACGGACGCCATCGACAACTACAGCTGGCCCGTCTACAAGAAGCTCGGCGAGGACGGCTACACCAGCGTCTTCGTCGACACCGACAGCGACGACTGGAAGCGGCCGGGCGTCTCGAAGATCATCAAGTGGGCCACGCCGGAGGACGGCGAGGGCGCGTCCGTGCTCTTCCACGACGCGGGCGGCGAGCGATCGCAGACGATCAAGGCGCTGCCGACGTACATCGAGAAGATGCGGGCGAAGGGGTACACCTTCACCACGATCAGCGGGGTCACCCAGGGGGACTCCGGTCAACAGCCGGGCGGTCAGCAGCCCGGTGGGCAAACCCAGCAGGACCCCAACGGGCAAGCGGGGCAAGCCGGTCAGGCCGGGCAGGTTGGGCAGAGTGGGCAGTCCGGCGCGGGGGGCTCGAACCTCCAGGCCGCCCACCGCGAGGCCACCGGCGCGACCCTCTACGAGGGCAAGGCCCTCATCGGGGCCGTGGCCGTCGCCGAATGGGCAGTGCCGGTGCTGTCGTTCGGCCTCCTGGTCGTCGGCGTCGCCGTCATGGGCCGCTTCGGCATGATGCTGATCCTCGCCCGCCGCCACTACCGGCAGCGCAACAAACGCCGGTTCAGCTGGGGACCGCCGGTCCACCAACCGGTGAGCGTGATCGTCCCGGCGTACAACGAGAAGGAGTGCATCGCCAACACCCTCGAGTCGCTGTCGAAGAGCACGCATCCGATCGAGATCATCGTGGTCGACGACGGCTCGACGGACGGTACGTCCGAGATCGCCCGCAGCGCAGCCTACGAACTCGGCATGAACAACGTCCGCGTCATCCGCCAGGAGAACGCTGGCAAGCCGGCCGCGCTGAACAACGGCGTGCGCAGCGCCAGTTACGACATCGTCGTGATGATGGACGGCGACACCGTCTTCGAGCCGGACACCGTACGGCAGCTGGTGCAGCCCTTCGCCGACCCGGAGGTCGGCGCGGTCGCCGGCAACGCCAAGGTCGGCAACCGCAACACCGTCATCGGCGCCTGGCAGCACATCGAGTACGTGATGGGCTTCAACCTCGACCGGCGCATGTACGACCTGCTGCGCTGCATGCCGACCATCCCCGGCGCCATCGGCGCGTTCCGCCGTGAGGCGGTGCTGGAGGTCGGCGGCATGAGCGAGGACACCCTCGCCGAGGACACCGACATCACCATCGCCATGCACCGCGAGGGCCGGCGGGTCGTCTACCAGGAGCACGCACGCGCGTGGACGGAGGCGCCGGGTTCGCTGAAGCAGCTGTGGTCGCAGCGCTACCGCTGGTCGTACGGCACCATGCAGGCGCTGTGGAAGCACCGCAAGTCGCTGACGGACAAGGGGCCTTCGGGCCGCTTCGGCCGGGTCGGCATGCCGCTGGTCGTGATCTTCCAGATCCTCACGCCGGTCTTCGCCCCGCTCATCGACGTCTTCACCGTCTACTCGATGATCTTCGTCGACTTCCAGGCGGCCCTGCTGGCCTGGCTCGCGGTGCTCGGGGTGCAGCTCCTGTGCGCGGCGTACGCCTTCCGCCTGGACCGGGAGAAGTACCGCTACCTGCTGATGATGCCGCTCCAGCAGCTCGCCTACCGCCAGATGATGTACCTCGTCCTCATCCACTCCTGCATCACGGCCCTGACCGGCGGCCGCCTGCGCTGGCAGAAGCTGAAGCGCACGGGCGAGGTCGGGACGCCGGCGGGGGTGAGCTGATGGGAGCGCACAGGAGAGGGGGGTCTTCCGCTACCGCACAGCCTGCAGCGCCGGGTCCCGATGCAGCGGACGCCACGGAAACCGACCTCGATTCACGCCCCAACCCCCCTGTGAGGGACCGCTACTTCGACACCCTCCGCGCCGTCGCCCTGGTACGGGTCGTCGCCTACCACACCTTCGGCTGGGCCTGGGCGGGCATGGTCTTCCCCTCGATGGGGGTCATGTTCGCCCTGGCAGGCACCCTCATGGCGAAGTCCCTGGAACGCCCCGCGCTCAAGGTGATCCGCAGCCGGATGCGCCGGCTCCTGCCACCCTTCTGGTTCTGGGGCTTCTTCGTGGTCGTGGCGATGCTGATCCACGACTGGATGCCGGGCTGGCAGATCGTCTACTGGATCGTGCCGCTGGGCGACCCGCCGGGCAACGCGTGGGGCCAGCAGGCCTGGGAGATCCTCTGGTACCTGCGGACGTACCTCTGGTTCGTCCTGCTGTCCCCCCTGCTGCTGCGGGTGTTCCGCCTGGCCCCGGTGGCGGTGCTGCTGCTCTCGCTGGGCCCGATCCTCGTCCTCCATTTCGCGTGGGAGCCCCCGGACGACCGCTTCGGCAGCGCGCTCACCGACCTGGCCACGTTCCTCTTCTGCTGGATCCTCGGCTTCGCGCACCGCGACGGTGTCCTGCGGCGGCTGAAGCCGTTCGCCGTCGCCGCCCTCTCCCTCGCGGCGATCGCGTACGGCGGCTGGTACGCCTTCACCCACCAGGCCGAAACCGGTTCCTACGACCTGGACGACATCCCCCTCGCCCAGGCGTTCTGGTCGGCGGGCTATGTGACGCTGCTGATGTACGCCAAGGAGTTCTTCCGGATCGACTTCGCCTGGCTGACCCTCCCCCACTCTCGGCTTCGCTCGAGCGGGGGGACCCCCATCGCCGCCCTGGACCACCTCGTGACGCTCTTCAACGCGCGTGCGGTCACGATCTACCTCTGGCACGAGATCGCCCTGATCCTCGCTGTCCCGCTGATCGACCAGTTCTGGAACGTGCCCGCGTTCGAGAAGTACCTGCCGCTGGAGAGCCAGTGGTTCATGTTCGGCATCGGCTGGATCCTGATCGCGGGGTTCGTCCTGCTGTGCGGCTGGGTGGAGGATGTGGCCGGGAAGAAGAAGCCCAAGCTCGTTCCGTGAGGGCCTCGGCCGCTTCCGTCAGGGCGGCTGCAAGAATGAGCGCGTGACCCGCGCTTCCCTGAACAAGCAGCCGCACGAAGTCGCCTCGATGTTCGACGACGTGGCGGAACGGTACGACCTGACGAACGACGTGCTGTCGCTCGGCCAGGACCGTGTGTGGCGCAAGGAGGTGGCGAAGGCGGTCGATGCCCGCCCCGCGCAGAAGGTCCTCGACCTGGCGGCCGGCACGGCCACCTCGTCCCTGCCCTTCGCGCAGACGGGCGCGTATGTCGTCCCCTGCGACTTCTCCCTCGGCATGCTCCAGGTCGGCAAGAAGAAGCACCCGTGGCTGCCGCTGACGGCGGGCGACGCGACGAAGCTGCCGTTCAAGGACGACACCTTCGACGCGGTCACCATCTCCTTCGGACTGCGCAACGTCCAGGACTTCGACGCCGCCCTGCGTGAGATGTACCGGGTGACGCGGCCCGGCGGCCGGGTCGTGATCTGCGAGTTCTCGCACCCGACCTGGGCGCCTTTCCGCACGGTCTACACCGAGTACCTGATGCGCGCCCTGCCCCCGGTCGCCCGCGCGGTGTCCTCGAACCCCGAGGCGTACGTCTACCTCGCCGAGTCCATCCGCGCCTGGCCCGACCAGCCGGCCCTCGCCGAACGCCTGCGCAAGGCCGGCTGGTCGAAGGTGGCCTGGCGGAACCTGACGGGCGGAGTGGTGGCCCTGCACCGGGGCTTCAAGCAGAGCTGACGACGGGGTACGGGTCTCCTGGCTCGTCGAGCTCGCGCTCCAGCCCGCCCTTCGGCGGCCGCGGGATGCGTGGCTCGCGTACGCCTCCGCCGCCCTCACCTTCGCCGAAGTCGAACCAGACGTAGACCAGAGAGTCCCGCGGCACCTCGGCACCGGGCTGGGGATACTGGCGTACGACGTAGTCGACGACGGTGAGGTGGAAGTCCGGCCGGTCCGGTGCGTTGAGGAGCAGGCCGTGCGACTTCGCTGCCTCGCGCGCGTCCATGGCCATCAGTCCGACGAACCTCGGTACGCGCACCTCGGGCGTTTTGGGTGTTATACGCACAGATGTCACCCCCAGCGGTACTGGCAGGGTAACCGCCCGGGGGTACCGCCCGGAAGCGTCAAGTATCTTTCTGTAGCAGTCGGTTACTCAGGGTCACGAAAGGCTTTGCGAATTCGCGAAACCGGCGTCACAGATCGAGCCGGTAGCAGTGCCCCTGCTGCCGAGCGTCCGGTGTGGTGAACACCTCGGCGAGCCGCATCTCCAGCCGCCGCGTCACCGCGATCGACCGCTCGTTGCGGGCGTCGACCATCGCCACCACGCTCGGCACCCCGGCCGCCCGAACCCGCTCCAGCGTCAACCGCGCGGCCGCGGTGACATACCCCTTGCCCCAGTACTCCCGCCCGAGCCGCCAGCCGATCTCGATCTCCCCCGCGGGCCCCCAGGCCCGCTCCCACGGCTGGGCGCCGGTGAAGCCGATGACCTGCTCGTTCTCGTCGAGCATGGTCCACAGGCAGAACCCGAGCTCGGCGTCGTGCCGACGCTGTCGGGCGGTGAGCTCCTCGTAGACGGACAGCTCCGCGGCCCTGCCGCCGTGGAACTCCATGACATCCGGGTGGGCGAAGACCCGGTGCCAGGCGACGGCGTCCTCGTCGGTGGGGACACGGAGCCGTACGACAGGCAGAACTCGGTTCACGGGGGCAGCCCTTCAGCCGGGTGATCAACGCTGCTGAATAGACTGCCCATGTCCAGTGCCGGTCGGCACACAGATTTCGAACTTGGGGAGATCCCGACGTGACCGACGTGACCGAGCCCGTCTCCTCGCCCCACTCCTCTCCCCTCTCCTCACCCCTCTCCGAGAACACCGCCGATGTGATCGTCGTCGGCGCGGGGCCGGCCGGCGCCACGACGGCGTACCACCTGGCCAAGTCCGGCCTCGATGTCCTGCTGTTGGAGAAGACCGAGTTCCCGCGGGAGAAGGTCTGCGGCGACGGCCTGACCCCGCGCGCGGTCAAACAGCTGGTGGCCATGGGCATCGACATCTCCGAGGAAGCCGGCTGGCTGCGGAACAAGGGCCTGAGGATCATCGGCGGCGGCGTGCGCCTCCAGCTGGACTGGCCCGACCTCGCCTCCTTCCCCGACTACGGCCTGGTCCGCAAGCGCGACGACTTCGACGAGCAACTCGCCCGCCAGGCCCAGAAGGCAGGCGCCCGCCTCTACGAGCGCTGCAACGTCGGCGCCCCGATCATCGACGACCGCACCGGCCGCATCACCGGCGTCCACGCCAAGCTCGGCGAGGAGAAGCGCGAGGTCACCTTCCACGCGCCCCTGGTGGTCGCCGCCGACGGCAACTCCACCCGCCTCTCCCTGGCGATGGGCCTGCACCGCCGCGAGGACCGCCCGATGGGCGTGGCCGTACGGACGTATTTCGAAAGCCCCCGCCACGAGGACGACTACCTGGAGTCCTGGCTGGAGCTGTGGGACCGCCGCGGCCCCGGCGAGGACCGCCTCCTGCCCGGCTACGGCTGGATCTTCGGCATGGGCGACGGCACGTCGAACGTCGGCCTGGGCGTGCTCAACACCTCCGACTCCTTCAAGGAGCTGGACTGGCGCGAGGTACTGAAGGCCTGGTGCGCCTCCATGCCGGAGGACTGGGGCTACACGCCGGAGAACATGACCGGCCCGATCCGCGGCGCCGCCCTCCCCATGGCCTTCAACCGCCAACCCCACTACACCAAGGGCCTGCTGCTGGTCGGCGACGCCGGCGGCCTGGTGAACCCCTTCAACGGCGAGGGCATCGCCTACGCCATGGAGTCCGGCCAGATCGCCGCCGACGTCATCGTCCAGGCCCACGCCCGCTCGACCCCCGCCGGGCGCGAACTCGCCCTCCAGCGCTACCCGCGCGTCCTGAAGGACACCTACGGCGGCTACTACACGCTGGGCCGCGCCTTCGTGAAGCTCATCGGCAACCCGAAGGTCATGAAGATCGCGGCCCAGCGCGGCCTGACCCACCCGGTGCTGATGAAGTTCACCCTGAAGCTCCTGGCCAACCTCACCGACCCGACGGGCGGCGACGCGATGGACCGGATCATCAACGGGCTGAGCAAGGTGGCGCCGAAGGCCTGACCCGGCGGCGACTACCCGTTGAGGGCCTCGATGTTGGCGGCCCGGCGTGCGAAGACCTCCTCGCGCCGGTCCGCCACCTGCCGCAGCGCGTCCTTGCGCTCGCGCTTGGAGAGCCGGTCCAGGTAGACGTGGCCGCCCACGTGGTCGGTCTCATGGGCGAGACAGCGGGCGAAGTACCCCGTGCCCTCGATCACCAGCGGCTCGCCGTCCTTGTCGTACCCGCGCACCACGGCCCGGTCCGGACGCGGCACGTCCATCACCGCGCCCGGCACGGACAGGCAGCCCTCGCTGTCGTCGAGCAGCCTGCGCCCGGCCGGGTCGAGCGGCTCCAGCACCGGGTTCACGATGTGCCCGACATGCCGGACCCCGTCGTCGTCCGGGCAGTCGTACACGAACAGCCGTAGATCGACGCCGACCTGGTTCGCCGCCAGTCCGGCCCCGTCGGCGATGTACATCGTCAGGAACATGTCGTCGATGAGCGCGGCGAGATCGGGCCCGAACTCGGTGACGTCCCGGCACGGCTTGTGCAGCACCTCTTCCCCCACCTCGGTGATCCTGCGCACCGACCCACGCCGGGCCTCGGGCGCGAGCGGCGGATACGACTCGACGGGCCTGCCTTGCACGAAAACGCTGGGCATCGCTGTGTCTCCTTGTTGTCCTTGGGCTGTTGCGTGTTGTGAGGATGCTGTGGTCGGCCGAGAAACGGGCTTCCGACCTCCGCAGACCCTCCCTACCCTCACGGATTCATGACAACAGAACACGCGCACGAGCCCCAGGAGAAGACAGGTCACACGCGATCCGGCCACACCCGCAGACGCTTTCTGGCCGGTGCCGGGGGAGTGGCCGGCACCCTCGCCTTATGGCCGGCCGGCAGCGCGCGGGCCGCGGCAGGCAAGCGGGTCGCTGTCCTCGGCGGCGGAGTCTCCGGCCTGAGCGCCGCCCACGAACTCGCCGAACGCGGCTACGCGGTCACCGTCTACGAGTACTACGACACCCTCGGCGGCAAGGCCCGCTCGATGCCCGTCCCCGGCACGGCGGCCGGCGGCCGCGCGGACCTCCCCGCCGAGCACGGCTTCCGCTTCTTCCCCGGCTTCTACCGGAACCTGCCGGACACCATGCGCCGCATCCCCGTCCCCGGCAACGCGAACGGCGTCCACGACAACCTCCGCAGCGGCACCGAGGCCCTGTTCGCCCGCGCCGCCGGCCGCCCCGACCTGCACTTCCCGCTCCGCCGCGCCACCACCCCGCCCCGCCCCGGCGATCTCACCCTCAGCTGGATCCGCGACCAGATCCTCTCGGTGCTGGACCTCGGCACCCGCCTCCCGGCCCACGAGGTCGCCTACTTCGCCGACCGGCTCCTCGTCCACCTCACCAGCTGCGACGCCCGCCGTGAGGAGGTGTGGGAGAAGGTCGCATGGTGGGACTTCATACGCGCCGAGGAGATGAGCGAGGAGTACCGCACGCTCCTGGGCATCGGCCAGACCCGCAATCTGGTCGCCACCCGCGCGGAGGTGGCGTCCACCCGAACCGTCGGCCGCGTCATCATCGAGGCCCTGCTCCTGTGGGGCCTGCTCGGCCGCGGCATGGACGGCGACGCCGACATCGACCGCATCCTCAACGCCCCCACCAGCGAGGCCTGGATCGACCCCTGGGAGGCCCACCTGCGCTCCCTCGGCGTCCGGTTCGTCCTCGGCACCCAGGCCCACGAGATCCTCTACGACGGCGGCCGGGTGACCGGCGTCCGCGTCTCCGCCCGCGACGGCGCCGACGAACGTACCGTCACCGCCGACCACTACATCTCCGCGCTGCCCGTCGAGCACGCCCGCGTGACGTGGGGCCCCGCCCTGCGCGCGGCCGACCCGCAGCTCGCGCGCTGCGACGCCCTCCAGACCGACTGGATGACCGGCGTGATGTTCTACCTGCGCACACCCACCCCGGTCGTGCACGGCCACATCAACTGCCTCGACTCACCCTGGTCGGTGACCGGCATCGGCCA
The DNA here is from genome assembly GCF_004028635.1 of Streptomyces cyaneus. Taxonomy (GTDB): domain Bacteria; phylum Actinomycetota; class Actinomycetes; order Streptomycetales; family Streptomycetaceae; genus Streptomyces; species Streptomyces cyaneus. Next base: position 131,768 of record NZ_RQJW01000006.1, read on the forward strand.
GGCCCAGTTCTGGGACGGACGGGACTTCTCGCGCGACTACGGCGACGGCCGGGCCCACGACTGCCTCTCCGCGATCATCTCGGAATGGGACAAGCCCGGCATCCTGTACGGCAAGACAGCCAAGGAGTGCACCAAGGAGGAGGTCGTCGCCGAACTCTGGGCCCAGCTGAAGGACGGCCTGAACGACGCCGGCAAGACCACGCTCCGGGACGAGGACCGCCTCGGCTGGTTCATGGACCCGGCGGTGACGGGCCTCGGAGGCCCCGATCCGCGCAACCGCGAACAGCTCCTCATCCACCCCACGGGCACCCTCTACGACCGCCCCACGGCCCACACGAAGGTCCCGAACTTCTTCCTCGCAGGCGACTACGTCCGCACGGACGTCGACCTGGCAACGATGGAGGGCGCCAACGAATCCGCCCGCCTCGCCGTCAACGCCCTCCTGAAAGCGGACGATTCGGACGCCGAGCGCTGCCGGATCTGGGAGCTGTACCGGCCCCCGGAGCTGGAGCCGCTGAAGCGGATCGACGAGGTGCGCTACAAGCTGGGCCTGCCCAACACCTTCGACCTGGGATGAGACGGTTCGCCCCGGGATGAGGGCTTGCCTCGGGGTGAGCCCTCGACCCGGGATGAGCTCGCTCCGGGAGGAGACGGAAGGGCCGCTGCCCCCGAGCGGCTGCGGCCCTTCCGAAACCGTACGGCTCAGAGCACGCGCACCGCACCCGACGCCGGATAGCCGGAGAGGTCCTGGACGACGACACCCTTGGACGGGTTGGCCGCGTCCAGGTACTGACCGTTTCCGTAGTAGACGCCCACGTGGTACGCGGAGCCCTTGCCGCCCCAGTACAGGATGTCGCCGACCTGAAGGTTGGACAGCGACACCTCGGTGCCCTGCATCGACTGGTCCTGCGAGACCCGCGGCAGGTCGACGCCGACCTGCTTGAACGCGGCCTGGACCAGGCTGGAGCAGTCCCACGCGTTGGGGCCGGTGGCACCCAGGACGTACGCGTCGCCCAGCTGCGCCTCAAGGAAGGACATGACCGTCGCGACGCTGCCGCTGGCGGGAGCGGCCACGCTCGTGCTGGTGCTCGCGGAAGCGGACAGGGTGGCCCGCTCGGCGCTGCGCGAGGCGGCGGCCTCTGCGGCGGCCCGACGGGCCTCCTCGGCCTTCTTCTTCGCCTCGGCCTTCTTCTTGGCCTCCGCGAGGTCCTTCTTGGCTTCCTTGGCCGCAGCGGCGGCGGCCGCGTCACGCTCGGCGTCGAGCTCGTAGTTCGCGGCCGCCAGCTGAGTGGCGTCCGCGGACTGGGCGAGCTGGTCCGCCAGGTCACCCGTGAGGGTGGGCAGTTCGAGGGTCTGCGTAACCGGCTCGGCGGCGTTCGCCGTGGCCGCAGCACCTGCCGCTGCCATGCTGAGGACGCCACCGGCAACTCCGGCACGCATCGCGATGGTCGTCGATGCGCCGCGGCGGGGCTTCCGGTGGCTACGTATGTGAGCGGTGTGGGACATGAGAACAACCGGTATCAGGGGCTCCTCCATACCTTCAAGAAACGTGTGCTGCGCCACAGTTACTCAATCGCCGCCCCAATTTCCCGGCCTGCCGCCCTTTATTGACGCCGTAACGGACATTGCGGACCCCCTCGATCCCGCCCGTGATCACGTACTTTCATCATTAAGTCCGAATTGCCCATCGCTTACCACTTGTTGGAACCGGTGGCCAAGCCCGGTTCTCTGGGTCTCGCATCGGTGTGGCAGAGGTCACGCAACGGTTACGGCGATGTGCGCGTCCCGTGCCCGGATCCCGCCTCGTGTCGCTCGTGAATGCGTGCACGCGTCCACATCCCACTCCGAGGCTCCCTCTCATGTGTGAACGCATGCCTCTATCAAGACATCCCGTCCAGCACCAATTTGCATGCAAGGGAACCATCTTGATATTGAGACGACCCCTCCGAGCTGCATCAACGAGCGGAAATGTCACCTCTGGTGATCACCTGAACGCTTCTCGTGCGAAGATCACCGCTCATCCGGCTTCATGATCCTTCGTCAGGTGGTGGAGATCACAAAGCTTGTGTAATACCCCGTGTCGCAGATCACAGAGCGGCGGGCATAAGATGCGAGGCAGTTGGGCTTGTGACCTGCTTCACATGTTCTCGATCTTCGCCGGGACGAGCGGGGCTCGTGGGACCGGTGAGGCGGCTGTGAGCCCAGTGCAACCGCCAGCAGTCAGTGCCGACTGAGAGGAGCGAGGAGCGGTGAACGCCTATGCGCCCATCCTCGTACTGGGAGCCCTCGGGGCAGGCTTTGCGATCTTCTCCGTGGTCATGGCCACGCTGATCGGTCCGAAGCGGTACAACCGGGCCAAGCTCGAGGCCTACGAGTGCGGTATCGAGCCGACCCCCACGCCGGCCGGTGGCGGGCGCTTCCCGATCAAGTACTACCTGACGGCGATGCTCTTCATCATCTTCGATATCGAGATCGTCTTCCTCTACCCCTGGGCCGTCACCTTCGACGCCCTGGGTGTTTTCGGGCTCGTGGAGATGCTGCTCTTCGTGCTCACCGTCTTCGTCGCGTACGCGTACGTATGGCGGCGCGGCGGCCTGGAATGGGACTGAGGGGCCTTTAACGACATGGGACTCGAAGAAAAGCTGCCGAGCGGATTCCTGCTGACCACCGTCGAGCAGGCCGCGGGCTGGGTGCGCAAGGCGTCTGTCTTCCCGGCCACTTTCGGCCTCGCCTGCTGCGCCATCGAGATGATGACCACCGGCGCCGGCCGCTACGACCTGGCGCGCTTCGGCATGGAGGTCTTCCGCGGATCCCCGCGCCAGGCCGACCTGATGATCGTCGCCGGCCGGGTCAGCCAGAAGATGGCGCCGGTGCTCAGGCAGGTCTACGACCAGATGCCGAACCCCAAGTGGGTGATCTCCATGGGGGTCTGCGCCTCCTCGGGCGGCATGTTCAACAACTACGCGATCGTCCAGGGCGTCGACCACATCGTCCCGGTCGACATCTATCTCCCCGGCTGCCCGCCACGGCCGGAGATGCTGATGGACGCCATCCTCAAGCTGCACCAGAAGATCCAGACCTCCAAGCTCGGCGTGAACGCCGAGGAGGCTGCCCGGGAAGCGGAGGAAGCGGCGCTCAAGGCCCTGCCCACGATCGAGATGAAGGGGCTGCTGCGGTGAGCGACGCGAACGGCACCAACGGGGCGAACGGGTCGAACGGGGTCAACCCCGAGAAGGACCTCAGCGCCTCCAACCTCCCCGGCCAGCGCGGCCAGGGCGGTGAGGAGATCCGCGTCCAGCGCGGCATGTTCGGCGCCGACAACGGCGGCGACACCTCCGGCTACGGCGGCCTGGTCCGCTCGGTCCGGCTCCCGGGACCGGCGAGTCGCCCCTACGGGGGCTGGTTCGACGAGGTCGCCGACGAGCTCGAGGGCGCGCTGGAGGAACAGGGCCTCCTCCCCGACAACGCGATCGAGAAGACGGTCGTCGACCGCGGCGAACTCACCTTCCACATCGAACGCGAGCACCTGGTCCGCGTCGCCCGCACCCTGCGCGACGACCCGGCCCTGCGCTTCGAACTGTGCACCGGCGTCAGTGGCGTCCACTACCTCGGCGACAAGGGCCGTGAGCTGCACGCCGTCTACCACCTGCGCTCGATCACCCACAACCGGCTGATCCGCCTCGAAGTCAGCGCCCCCGACAGCGACCCGCACATCCCGTCGCTGGTCTCCGTGTATCCCACGAACGACTGGCACGAGCGCGAGACGTACGACTTCTTCGGCATCGTCTTCGACGGTCACCCGGCCCTGACGCGGATCATGATGCCGGACGACTGGCAGGGCCACCCGCAGCGCAAGGACTACCCCCTCGGCGGCATCCCCGTCGAGTACAAGGGCGCCCAGATCCCGGCTCCGGACCAGCGGAGGTCGTACTCGTGAGCACGCAGTCAGCATCCGCCCGCGAAACCACCGAGGGCACCGTATATACGGTCACCGGTGGCGACTGGGACGAGGTCGTCCAGGCCGCGGCCCGCGCCGACGACGAGCGCATCGTCCTCAACATGGGTCCGCAGCACCCCTCCACCCACGGAGTGCTCCGCCTGATCCTGGAGATCGACGGCGAGACCGTCACCGAGGCCCGCTGCGGCATCGGCTATCTCCACACCGGCATCGAGAAGAACCTCGAGTACCGGACCTGGACGCAGGGCACCACGTTCGTGACGCGCATGGATTACCTGACGTCCTTCTTCAACGAGACCGCCTACTGTCTCGCCGTCGAGAAGCTCCTCGGCATCGAGGACCAGATCAGCGAGCGCGCCAAAATCATCCGGGTGCTCCTGATGGAGCTGAACCGGCTCTCCTCCCACCTGGTGTGCATCGCCACCGGCGGCATGGAACTCGGCGCCACCACGATCATGATCTACGGATTCCGTGATCGTGAAATGATTCTCGACATCTACGAGCTCATCACGGGCCTGCGGATGAACCACGCGTACATCCGCCCCGGCGGACTCGCCCAGGACCTCCCGCCCGGTGCGGTGGACCAGATCCGCGAGTTCGTGAAGAAGATGAAGAAGAACCTCCCGGAGTACGACAAGCTCGCCACCGGGAACCCCATCTTCAAGGCCCGCATGCAGGACATCGGCTACCTCGACCTGGCCGGCTGCATGGCCCTCGGCGCCACCGGCCCGATCCTGCGCTCCACCGGCCTGCCGCACGACCTGCGCAAGGCACAGCCGTACTGCGACTACGAGACGTACGACTTCGAGATCCCGACCGCCGACACCTGCGACTCCTACGGGCGCTTCCTGATCCGCCTGGAGGAGATGCGCCAGTCGCTCGGGATCGTCGAGCAGTGCCTGGACCGGCTGCAGCCCGGCCCGGTCATGGTCGCCGACAAGAAGATCGCCTGGCCCGCCCAGCTCGCCCTGGGACCGGACGGACTGGGCAACTCCCTCGACCACATCAAGAAGATCATGGGCACCTCCATGGAGGCCCTGATCCACCACTTCAAGCTGGTCACCGAGGGCTTCCGCGTCCCGCCGGGACAGGCGTACGCGGCCGTCGAGTCGCCCAAGGGCGAGCTCGGGGTGCATGCAGTGTCCGACGGCGGCACCCGCCCCTTCCGGGTCCACTTCCGCGACCCGTCCTTCACCAACCTGCAGGCCATGGCGGCGATGTGCGAAGGCGGCCAGGTCGCCGACGTCATCGTCGCCGTCGCGTCCATCGACCCCGTGATGGGAGGCGTCGACCGGTGACCACCTCTTCTTCCGAGCGGGGCGTCAGCCTGGGCATGCCCGAACTGCCCGCGCCCGCATACCCGGACGACGTTCGAGAACGGCTCGAGCGGGACGCGCGCGAGCTCATCGCCCGCTACCCGGACTCCCGGTCCGCCCTCCTGCCGTTGCTGCACCTCGTGCAGTCGGAGGAGGGCCATGTCACGCGCACCGGGATGCAGTTCTGCGCGGACATGCTGCACCTGACCACGGCCGAGGTCACCGCGGTCGCCACCTTCTACACCATGTACCGGCGCAAGCCGAGCGGTGACTATCAGGTGGGCGTCTGCACCAACACCCTGTGCGCGGTGATGGGCGGTGACGCGATCTTCGAGGAGCTCCAGGAGCACCTGGGTGTCGGCAACGGCGAGACCACCGACGACGGCAAGGTCACCCTGGAGCACATCGAGTGCAACGCGGCCTGCGACTTCGCCCCGGTCGTGATGGTCAACTGGGAGTTCTTCGACAACCAGACCCCGGCGAGCGCCAAGAGCCTCGTCGACGACCTGCGCGCGGGACGGGATGTCGAGCCGACGCGCGGGGCGCGGCTGTGCACCTTCAAGGAGACCGCGCGGATCCTCGCCGGCTTCCCCGACGAGCGGCCCGGGGCCGTCGAGGCAAGCGGCAGTGCGGGACCGGCTTCGCTGGTGGGCCTCCGCCTGGCCAAGGGAGAGACCGCACCCGCGCGCGTGGTCCATCCGCGGGACGGCGGCCCGCATGACGAGCCGCAGGGCAGCGCGGTGCACGAGCCGTCTCCGACCGAGCACCTCAGTTCGCATGACGCGCCGCAGGACACATCGGCATCCGACCCGGCCCACCCGGCAGGGCCTACCGCCGAGGAGGGGGAGTGATGACCTTGGCACCCGAGCTGAAAGACACCAGCCCCGAGAAGCTGCTCGCACCCGTGCTGTCGGCCTTCTGGGACGAGGACAGGTCCTGGACGCTGGACGTCTACCGAAGGCACGAAGGATACGAGGGACTTCGCAAGGCGCTCGCCATGACGCCGGACGACCTGATCGCGTACGTCAAGGACTCCGGTCTGCGCGGGCGCGGCGGCGCGGGATTCCCGACGGGAATGAAATGGCAGTTCATTCCCCAGGGTGATGGAAAACCGCACTATCTAGTTGTCAACGCCGACGAATCGGAGCCCGGAACCTGCAAGGACATTCCGCTCCTCTTCGCGAACCCGCATAGCCTCATCGAGGGCATTGTCATCGCGTGTTATGCCATCAGGTCTTCGCATGCCTTCATCTATCTGCGTGGTGAAGTCGTCCCCGTTCTGCGGCGGCTGCACGAGGCCGTGCGCGAGGCCTACGCGGCCGGCTACCTCGGCGAGAACATCCTGGGCAGTGGACTCGACCTCGAACTCACCGTGCACGCGGGCGCTGGCGCGTACATCTGCGGTGAGGAGACCGCGCTGCTCGACTCGCTCGAAGGCCGCCGTGGTCAACCGCGGCTTCGTCCCCCCTTCCCTGCGGTGGCAGGTCTCTATGCCTGCCCGACTGTTGTGAACAACGTCGAGTCGATCGCGTCGGTTCCCGCGATTCTGAATCGGGGCAAAGACTGGTTCCGGTCGATGGGCAGCGAGAAGTCCCCGGGCTTCACGCTCTACTCGCTCAGTGGCCATGTCGCGAGCCCCGGGCAGTACGAGGCGCCGCTCGGCATCACACTCCGCCAGCTCCTGGAGATGAGCGGCGGGATGCGCCCCGGCCATCGCCTCAAGTTCTGGACACCGGGCGGCTCCTCGACGCCGATGTTCACCGACGAGCACCTCGACGTCCCCCTTGATTACGAAGGAGTGGGTGCCGCGGGTTCCATGCTCGGAACGAAGGCGCTCCAGTGCTTCGACGAGACGACCTGCGTCGTACGCGCCGTCACCCGCTGGACCGAGTTCTACGCCCACGAGTCCTGCGGCAAGTGCACGCCCTGCCGCGAAGGCACGTACTGGCTCGTGCAGTTGCTGCGCGACATCGAGGCCGGCAAGGGCGTGATGAGTGACCTCGACAAGCTGAACGACATCGCCGACAACATCAACGGCAAGTCCTTCTGCGCCCTCGGCGACGGTGCCGCCTCGCCGATCTTCTCCTCGCTGAAGTACTTCTGCGAGGAGTACGAGCAGCACATCACGGGCCGCGGCTGCCCCTTCGACCCGGCCAAGTCGACGGCCTGGGCCGACCACCGCACGGAGGTACACGCATGACTGTGACCACCAGCGCTCCCTCCGGAGGGGGCGAGGCGGCGGTCCCGCCGGAAGATCTCGTCTCGCTGACCATCGACGGCGCGGAGATCAGCGTGCCCAAGGGCACCCTGGTCATCCGGGCCGCCGAGCAGCTCGGCATCGAGATCCCCCGCTTCTGCGACCACCCCCTCCTCGACCCGGCCGGCGCCTGCCGCCAGTGCATCGTCGAGGTCGAGGGCCAGCGCAAGCCGATGGCGTCCTGCACCATCACGTGCACGGACGGCATGGTCGTGAAGACGCACCTCACCTCACCGGTCGCCGAGAAGGCCCAGAAGGGTGTGATGGAGCTCCTGCTCATCAACCACCCGCTGGACTGCCCGGTCTGCGACAAGGGCGGCGAGTGCCCGCTGCAGAACCAGGCCATGTCGCACGGGCACGCCGAATCCCGCTTCGAGGGAAGGAAGCGGACGTACGAGAAGCCCGTCCCGATCTCCACGCAGGTGCTGCTCGACCGCGAGCGCTGCGTGCTGTGCGCCCGCTGCACCCGGTTCTCCAACCAGATCGCGGGCGACCCGATGATCGAGCTGGTCGAGCGGGGCGCGCTCCAGCAGGTCGGCACCGGTGAGGGCGACCCCTTCGAGTCGTACTTCTCCGGCAACACCATCCAGATCTGTCCGGTCGGCGCGCTGACCTCGGCGGCGTACCGGTTCCGCTCCCGCCCCTTCGACCTCGTCTCCTCGCCGTCGGTGTGCGAGCACTGCTCCGGCGGCTGCGCGACGCGCACCGACCACCGGCGCGGCAAGGTCATGAGGCGCATGGCGGCCAACGACCCCGAGGTCAACGAGGAGTGGATCTGCGACAAGGGGCGGTTCGCGTTCCGGTACGCGCAGCAGCGCGACCGGCTTCAGACGCCTCTCGTGCGCAACGCCGAGGGAGACCTCGAGCCGGCCTCCTGGCCGGAGGCGCTGCAGATCGCGGCCCAGGGGCTGCTCGCCTCACGCGGCCGCACCGGAGTCCTGACCGGCGGTCGGCTCACCATCGAGGACGCCTACGCGTACAGCAAGTTCGCGCGCGTGGCGCTCGACACCAACGACATCGACTTCCGCGCGCGCGTGCACAGCGGCGAGGAGGCCGACTTCCTCGCCGCGCAGGTCGCCGGTCACGGCCGTGACCTGGACGGTACGGGCGTCACATACGCCTTCCTGGAGAAGGCGCCGGCCGTTCTGCTGGCCGGGTTCGAGGCCGAGGAAGAGGCCCCCGGCGTCTTCCTGCGACTGCGCAAGGCCTGGCGGGGGCACGGCCAGAAGGTCTTCTCGCTCGCCACGCACTCCACGCGCGGTCTGGAGAAGGCCGGCGGCACGCTGCTGCCCGCCGCCCCCGGCACCGAGACCGAGTGGCTGGACGCGCTCGCGAGCGGCGTCGGCCTGGACGGCGCCGGTGCGCAGGCCTCCGACGCGCTGCGCGCCGAGGGCGCGGTGATCGTCGTAGGCGAGCGGCTGGCCGCTGTGGCGGGCGGGCTGACGGCCGCCGTACGGGCCGCGGCCGCGACCGGCGCCCGGCTGGTGTGGATCCCACGCCGGGCGGGTGAGCGCGGCGCCGTGGAGGCCGGTGCGCTGCCGTCGCTGCTGCCGGGTGGGCGTCCCGCTACCGACCCGCGCGCGCGTGAGGAGGTCGCCGCCGTCTGGGGCCTGGCCGAACTCCCGCACCGCTACGGCCGCGACACCGGCCAGATCGTCGAGGCCGCCGCGACCGGCGAACTCCAGGCCCTGCTGGTCGCGGGCGTCGAGGTCGCCGACCTGCCCGATCCGGCACGCGCGCGTGAGGCGCTCGCCGAGGTCGGCTTCGTGGTCTCGCTGGAGCTGCGGCCCGGGGAGGTGACCGAGCTCGCCGATGTCGTGCTGCCTGTCGCCGCGGTCGCCGAGAAGGCCGGCACCTTCCTCAACTGGGAGGGCCGGGTGCGGTTCTTCGAGGCCGCGCTCAAGCCCGACCAGATGACCGGTCGCCTCGCCCCGGCCGACGCGCGCGTGCTGCAGATGCTGGCCGACGCCATGGACGTACACCTGGGTCTGCCGGATCTGCGCACCACGCGCGCGGAGATCGACCGGCTCGGCGCCTGGGACGGACCGCGGGCCACCGACCCCCTGGAGATCGCAGCCCAGCTGCCGCGGCCGGCCGTCGGTGAGGCCGTCCTGGCCGGGCACCGGCTGCTGCTCGACCAGGGCCTCCTTCAGACGGGCGACGAAGCGCTCGCCGGCACCCGGCACGCCGCCCACGCGCGTTTGTCGGCCGCCACGGCCGCCGAGGCCGGCGTCAAGGACGGCGACGTCCTTGCCGTGAGCGGCCCCGCCGGAGTCGCCGAACTCCCGCTGCAGATCACGGAGATGCCCGACCGTGTGGTGTGGCTCCCGCTGAACTCCGTGGGCGGTGGTGTCGCCTCCGACACCGGCGCGCTGCCCGGCTCACTCGTCCGCATCGGCCCGGCGACCCTCGCGACCGAGGCCCCTCAGGAGGTGGAGGCATGAGCCCGTTCCTCGCCGCTGAAGACCTCTCGATGTTCGGCCGCGACCCCTGGTGGCTGGTCGTCATCAAGGCGGTGTTCTGCTTCGCCTTCCTGATGGTGACCGTGCTGTTCTCCATCGTCTGGGAGCGCAAGGTCGTCGCCTGGATGCAGCTGCGCATCGGCCCCAACCGGCACGGCCCGTGGGGCATGCTCCAGTCGCTCGCCGACGGCATCAAGCTGATGCTCAAGGAAGACGTCATCGTCAAACGCGCGGACAAGGTGGTCTACGTCCTCGCACCGATCGTCGCGGCCATCCCGGCCTTCATGGCGATCGCGGTGATCCCCTTCGGGCCGGCCGGCAACGAGATCTCGATCTTCGGCCACCGCACCACCATGCAGCTCACCGACCTGCCGATCGCGATGCTCTACATCCTCGCGGTCGCCTCGGTAGGCATCTACGGCATCGTGCTGGCGGGTTGGAGTTCTGGATCCACCTACCCGCTGCTCGGCGGCCTCCGCTCCTGCGCGCAGATGATCTCGTACGAGATCGCCATGGGCGCCGCCTTCGCCTCGGTGTTCCTCTACTCCGGGTCGATGTCGACCTCGGCGATCGTCGAGGCGCAGCAGGACCGCTGGTACATCGTCCTGCTGCCGGTCTCCTTCCTGATCTACATCGTGACGATGGTCGGCGAGACCAACCGCGCCCCGTTCGACATGCCGGAGTCCGAGGGCGACCTGGTCGGCGGCTTCAACACCGAGTACTCGTCGATCAAGTTCGCGATGTTCATGCTCGCCGAATACGTGAACATGGTGACGGTCTCGGCCGTGTCCGTGACGCTCTTCCTGGGCGGCTGGCGGGCCCCGTATCCGGTGAGCGCCTTCTGGGAGGGCGCGAACCACGGCTGGTGGCCGCTGCTCTGGTTCGTGATCAAGGTCCAGCTGCTGCTGTTCTTCTTCATCTGGCTGCGCGGCACGCTCCCGCGCGTCCGCTACGACCAGCTGATGAAGCTCGGCTGGAAGGTCCTCATCCCGGTCTCCGTCGTCTGGCTGATGCTCGTCGCGACCGTGCGGACTCTTCGGAACGAGAACTACGACTTCGCCGACATCGCCCTCTACGTCGGCGGCGGCGTCCTCGCGCTGCTGCTCCTCTCCTTCGTCGCGGACATGTTCCGCGAGCGGACGAAGGCGGGCGCGCAACCCGTCGAGGAGCCCGCCGGCTTCGACGCGATGGCGGGCGGATTCCCCGTACCGCCACTGCCCGGACAGGAGCTTTCGCCGGTGCCTCGGCGCCGCCCGCGCCGCGAGCGTGAGCTGATTGTCAGTGGTGGGCCCGATACTCAGAGTGACGGATCTCTGGATGGAAAGGAGGCGTCCGATGGCTGAGGAGCCCAAGGAGACCAAGCCCGGTTTCATGAACCCCGTCGCAGGCTTCGGCGTGACCTTCAAGGCCATGTTCAAGAAGCGGCTGACCGAGCAGTACCCGGAGCAGCAGAAGACCACCGCTCCCCGCTTCCACGGACGGCACCAGCTCAACCGCCATCCGGACGGCCTGGAGAAGTGCGTGGGCTGTGAGTTGTGTGCCTGGGCCTGCCCCGCCGACGCCATCTATGTGGAGGGCGCCGACAACACCGACGAGGAGCGCTACTCGCCGGGCGAGCGGTACGGCCGCGTGTACCAGATCAACTACGCCCGCTGCATCCTGTGCGGCTTGTGCATCGAGGCGTGTCCCACGCGCGCGTTGACGATGACCAACGAGTTCGAGCTCGCGGACTCCAGCCGCGCCAACCTGATCTACACCAAGGAGCAGCTGCTCGCCGGACTCGAGGACGGCATGGTCGACACCCCCCATGCCATCTACCCGGGGACGGACGAGCAGGACTACTACCGGGGTCTGGTGACGGAGGCCGCGCCGGGGACCGAGCGCCAAGTGGCCCTCTCCAAGGGCGAGGTCCCGCAGGAGGCCGCGACGACCTTCGGCGAGGACGAACCGGCGTCCGAGAAGGTGATCGGGCGATGACCGAGCAGCTCGCCGCCTACTCCACCTCCACCGGAGAGGCCTTCCAGTTCTGGATCCTCGGCACCGTCGCCGTGATCGGCGCCCTGTGCACCGTCTTCATGAAGAAGGCCGTGCACAGCGCGCTCTGCCTGGCCGGCACCATGATCGTCCTGGCGGTCTTCTACCTCGCCAACGGCGCCTACTTCCTGGGAATCGTGCAGATCGTCGTCTACACCGGCGCGATCATGATGCTGTTCCTGTTCGTGGTGATGCTCGTCGGCGTCACCGCCGCGGACTCCCTGAAGGAGACCATCAAGGGCCAGCGCTGGCTGGCCCTTCTGTGCGGCCTGGGCTTCGGCATCCTGCTGGTCGGGGGCATCGGCAACGCCTCGATCACGGAGTTCAACGGCCTCGCCCAGGCGAACGCGAACGGCAATGTGGAGGGCCTCGCGGTCCTCCTCTTCAGCAAGTACGTGTTCGCCTTCGAGATCACCGGTGCCCTGCTGATCACGGCCGCCATCGGTGCCATGGTGCTCACCCACCGCGAGCGCACCGAGCGCGCCAAGACGCAGCGCGAGCTGTCCGAACAGCGCGTCCGCGAAGGCAAGCACGTTCCGCCGCTGCCGGCGCCCGGCGTGTACGCCCGGCACAACGCGGTCGACATCGCGGGCCTGCTGCCCGACGGCACCCCCTCCGACCTCACGGTCAGCAAGACGCTGCGCGAGCGCGGCCAGATCCGTGACGTGTCCACCGAGGCGCTCAACGACCTCAAGGCCCTGGAACAGCGCGCGGAGGAACGGCTGGAGCGGACCGCGATCGAGCCGTCGACCTTCAAGCGGCCCGAGGAGGCGTCGAAGTGAACCCCGTCAACTACCTCTACCTCGCCGCCCTGTTGTTCACGATCGGCGCCACCGGCGTGCTGATCAGGCGTAACGCGATCGTCGTCTTCATGTGCATCGAGCTCATGCTCAATGCCTGCAACCTCACGCTCGTCGCCTTCTCCCGGATGCACGGCAATCTCGACGGCCAGATCATCGCCTTCTTCACGATGGTCGTCGCCGCCGCCGAGGTCGTGGTCGGGCTCGCGATCATCGTGTCGCTGTTCCGTTCCCGCCACTCGGCCTCGGTCGACGACGCCAGCCTGATGAAGCTCTAAGGGGTCGGAAGAATCGTGGAGAACCTGATTGCGCTGCTGATCGCGGCGCCATTGCTCGGAGCGGCCGTACTGCTGTGCGGCGGCCGGCGTCTCGACGCCGTCGGCCAGTGGATCGGCACGCTCCTGTCGTTCGTCTCCTTCGTCTTCGGCGTGATCCTCTTCGCCGACCTGCTGGGCAAGGACGCCGAACACCGCACCCTCACCCAGCACCTGTTCAGCTGGGTCCCGGTCGAGGGCTTCCAGGCGGACGTCGCCTTCCGCCTCGACCAGCTGTCGATGACGTTCGTGCTGCTGATCACCGGCGTCGGCTCGCTGATCCACCTGTACTCGGTCGGGTACATGGAGCACGACGAGCGGCGCCGCCGCTTCTTCGGCTACCTGAACCTGTTCCTCGCGGCGATGCTGCTGCTCGTCCTCGCCGACAACTACCTCCTGCTGTACGTCGGCTGGGAGGGCGTCGGTCTCGCCTCCTACCTCCTCATCGGGTTCTGGCAGCACAAGCCCAGCGCCGCCACCGCAGCGAAGAAGGCCTTCCTGGTCAACCGCGTCGGCGACATGGGCCTGTCGATCGCGATCATGATGATGTTCCTGTGGTTCGGCACCTTCGCCTTCGGGCCGGTGCTCGGCGGCGAGGGGGAGCCCGGCCTGGTCGGCGACGCGAGCGAGGGCAGGCTCACCGCCATCGGCCTGATGCTGCTGCTCGCCGCCTGCGGCAAGTCCGCCCAGGTGCCGCTGCAGTCCTGGCTCGGGGATGCGATGGAGGGCCCGACCCCGGTCTCGGCCCTCATCCACGCCGCGACGATGGTGACCGCGGGCGTCTACCTGATCGTCCGCTCCGGCGCCATCTTCAACGCCGCGCCGGACGCGCAGCTGGTGGTCACCATCGTCGGTGCCGTCACGCTCCTCTTCGGTGCGATCGTCGGTTGCGCGAAGGACGACATCAAGAAGGCGCTGGCCGGCTCGACCATGTCGCAGATCGGCTACATGGTCCTCGCCGCGGGTCTCGGCCCCATCGGCTACGTCTTCGCGATCATGCACCTGGTGACGCACGGCTTCTTCAAGGCCGGGCTGTTCCTCGGCGCCGGTTCGGTCATGCACGGCATGAACGACGAGGTCGACATGCGCAAGTACGGCGGCCTGCGCAAGTACATGCCGGTCACCTTCGTCACCTTCGGCCTCGGCTACCTCGCCATCATCGGCTTCCCGGGGCTGTCCGGCTTCTTCTCCAAGGACAAGATCATCGAGGCGGCGTTCGCCAAGGGCGGCACCGAGGGCTGGATCCTGGGCGGCTGCGCGCTGCTGGGCGCGGCCATCACGGCGTTCTACATGACGCGCGTGATGCTGATGACGTTCTTCGGCGAGGAGCGCTGGCGTCACGCGAAGACCGCGTCACCGGCCGAGCCGAGTGTGGAGCCCGCCGCCGAGACGCACGGCGAGCACGCGGAACCGCATCCGCACGAGTCGCCCAAGGTCATGACGATCCCCATGATCGTGCTGGCCGTCGGGTCGGTGGCCGGCGGTGCGTTCTTCAGCATCGGCGACCGCTTCGTGCACTGGCTGGAGCCCATCACCGGGCACGCCCACGGCAACCCGCCCATCAGCGCGGGAGCGGTCACCGGCGCCACCGTCGCGTGCATGGTCATCGGCGTCGCCATCGCCTACGCCCAGTACGGCCGCCGTCCGGTCCCGGCCGTCGCCCCGCGCGGGTCGCTGCTCACCCGGGCCGCCCGGCGCGACCTGCTCCAGGACGACTTCAACCACGTCGTCCTGGTGCGCGGCGGCGAGCACCTCACGCGCTCCCTGGTGTACGTCGACCACACCCTGGTCGACGGCGTCGTCAACGGCACGGCGGCCTCGATGGGCGGCCTGTCCGGACGGATGCGCAGGCTGCAGAACGGCTTCGCGCGGTCGTACGCGGTCTCGATGTTCGGCGGTGCGGCGATCCTCATCGCCGCGACCCTGCTGATGAGGGCGGTCTGATACCGATGTCCTTTCCTCTGCTGACAGCGACGGCGGCGCTCCCGGCGATCGGGGCGATCGCCACGGCCGCCGTACCGGCCGCCCAGCGCACCGCCGCGAAGTGGCTGGCGCTGCTCTTCTCGCTCGCCACACTCGCCCTCGCGATCACGGTCCTGGTCCGCTTCGACCCGGACGGCGACCGCTACCAGCTCACCGAATCCCACGCCTGGATCGCGGACTTCGGGGTCCGCTACGAGCTGGGCGTGGACGGCATCGCGGTGGCGCTGATCGCGCTGACCGCGCTGCTGATCCCGTTCATCGTCCTCGCGGGCTGGCACGACGCCGACCCGCTGGAGACCGGCAGCAGCCGTTGGCGGCCGACGCAGGGCTTCTTCGCCCTGATCCTGGCCGTCGAGGCGATGGTGATCCTCTCCTTCGAGGCCACCGATGTCTTCCTCTTCTACATCTTCTTCGAGGCCATGCTCATCCCGATGTACTTCCTCATCGGCGGCTTCGGGGACCGTGCCCACGAGCACGGCGAGAAGGTGGCGTCGACGCAACGGTCGTACGCGGCCGTGAAGTTCCTGCTGTACAACCTGGTCGGCGGTCTGATCATGCTGGCCGCGGTGATCGGCCTCTATGTCGTCGCCGGGAACTTCAGCCTCCAGGAGATCGCCGAGGCCCGCGCCAACGGCACGCTCGACATGGCGACGAACACCGAACGCTGGCTGTTCCTCGGCTTCTTCTTCGCCTTCGCGGTGAAGGCGCCGCTGTGGCCGTTGCACACCTGGCTGCCCAACGCCATGCAGGAGGCCACCACACCGGTTGCCGTCCTCATCACCGCGGTCGTCGACAAGGTGGGCACCTTCGCGATGCTCCGCTTCTGCCTCCAGCTGTTCCCGGAGGCCAGCAAGTGGGCGACGCCCGCCATCCTCGTGCTGGCGGTGATCAGCATCGTCTACGGGGCGCTGCTCGCGGTCGGCCAGCGCGACATGAAGCGCCTGATCGCGTACGCGTCGATCTCGCACTTCGGTTTCATCATCATGGGCATCTTCGCGATGACCAGCCAGGGCCAGTCCGGTGCCACGCTCTACATGGTCAACCACGGCATCTCCACGGCCGCGTTGATGCTGGTGGCCGGCTTCCTGATCTCGCGGCGCGGCTCGCGGCTCATCGCCGACTACGGCGGTGTGCAGAAGGTCGCCCCGGTGCTCGCCGGCACCTTCCTGATCGGCGGCCTGGCGACGCTGTCGCTGCCAGGACTGGCACCGTTCGTGAGTGAATTCCTGGTCCTGGTCGGCACGTTCACGCGTTATCCGGTGATCGGCATCATCGCCACCTTCGGCATCGTGCTCGCCGCGCTCTACACCCTCGTCCTCTACCAGAGGACGATGACGGGCCCGGTGAAGCCGGAGGTCTCCGCGATGCCTGACCTCAGGGTGCGCGAACTCGTGGTCGTCGCTCCGCTGGTCGTACTGCTGATCTTCCTGGGCGTCTACCCGAAGCCCGTCACGGACATCGTCAATCCGGCGGTCCAGCAGACCATGTCCGACGTACAGAAGAAGGACCCCCAGCCCGAGGTGGAGGCGGCCAAGTGAGCGCATCAGCCGTCCACAGCCTGTGGACAACCGCGGCCGACCCGATCTCGAAGATCGACGCGCCGAAGATCGAGTATGGACAACTCTCGCCCACCCTGATCGTCGTCGGCGCGGCGATCGTCGGGGTGCTGATCGAGGCGGTCGTCCCACGCAAGGCGCGTTACTACGCGCAGGTGTTCGTCTGCGTCGTGGCGCTCGTCGCGGCCTTCGCCGCTGTCGTGGCGCTGGCGGCCGGTGGGTACGCCACGACCAAGGCGGGCATCGCCGCGATGGGTGCGATCGCCGTCGACGGACCGGCCCTCTTCCTGCAGGGCACGATCCTGCTGGCGGGCCTGGTCGGCCTGTTCACCTTCGCCGAGCGGCGACTCGACCCGGCGGCGCACGGCAACCGGGTCGACTCCTTCGCCGCGCAGGCCGCCTCCGTGCCGGGCAGCGACAGTGAGAAGGCCGCGGTGAAGGCCGGGTTCACCACCACAGAGGTGTTCCCGCTGCTGATGTTCGCCGTCGCCGGCATGCTGATCTTCCCGGCGGCCAACGACCTGCTGACGCTGTTCATCGCCCTGGAAGTCTTCTCGCTCCCGCTGTACCTGATGTGCGCGCTGGCCCGCCGCAAGCGGCTCATGTCGCAGGAGGCAGCGGTCAAGTACTTCCTGCTGGGTGCCTTCGCGTCCGCGTTCACGCTGTTCGGCATCGCGCTGCTGTACGGCTACTCGGGCTCCGTGTCGTACGCGGCGATCGCGCAGGTCGTCGACGGCACGGTCCCGGACGTCAGCCCGGCGCTCGCGGACACGATGGGCAACGATGCGCTGCTGCTCGTCGGCGCCGCGATGATCGTCATGGGTCTGCTGTTCAAGGTGGGTGCGGTGCCGTTCCACATGTGGACGCCGGACGTGTACCAGGGCGCGCCGACGCCGGTGACCGGGTTCATGGCGGCGGCGACGAAGGTGGCGGCGTTCGGTGCGCTGCTGCGTCTGCTGTACGTCGTCCTGCCCGGCCTGCGCTGGGACTGGCGGCCGGTCATGTGGGGCGTGGCGATCGTCACCATGCTGGGCGGTGCGATCGTCGCGATCACACAGACCGACATCAAGCGGCTGCTGGCGTACTCGTCGATCGCGCACGCGGGCTTCATTCTCGCGGGTGTCATCGCGACCACGCCGTCCGGAGTGTCGTCCGTCCTCTTCTACCTGGGTGCGTACTCCTTCGTCACGATCGGCGCGTTCGCGGTGGTGACGCTGGTGCGCGACGCGGGCGGCGAGGCGACGCACCTGTCCAAGTGGGCCGGTCTGGGACGCCGTTCGCCGCTGGTCGCGGCCGTGTTCGCGGTGTTCCTGCTGGCCTTCGCGGGCATTCCGCTGACCTCCGGCTTCGCCGGGAAGTTCGCCGTGTTCAAGGCGGCGGCGGAGGGCGGGGCCGGCCCGCTGGTCGTGGTCGGTGTGATCTCGTCCGCGATCGCGGCGTTCTTCTACATCCGCGTCATCGTGCTGATGTTCTTCAGCGAGCCGAACCCGGAGGGGCCGACGGTCGCCGTGCCGTCGCCGCTGACGATGACGGCGATCGGGGTGGGTGTGGCGGTCACGCTGGTGCTGGGTGTGGCGCCGCAGTACTTCCTGGATCTGGCGAGCCAGGCGGGAGTGTTCGTGCGCTGACACGGCACTCACCTGCCTGTACGACGCGGCCCGGCACCTCTCGGGGGTGCCGGGCCGTCGTGGTGTGCGGGGCGGGCGGCTACTGGTCCTTGCCGCGGTGCGTCTTGATCTGGGTGAGGTCGAGGTCCATGGGGAAGGGGGCGGTCAGCGTCATCCGCTCGCGGAAGATGCCTACGCCCGTGTAGGTGCCCGCGGCGGGCTCCAGCTCGAAGGCGTGCACAGCGGCGTGACCGTCCTCGTTCTCGACCCCTCGACTGCCAGTACGACGGCGGCCGCCGGAAGGCGGGTCAGATCGAAACTCGCCAAGGTTTCTCGCCGGGCGACGATCACGTCGGTTCCGGCCTGTTCTGCTGGTCGATGTCCATGGTGAACCGGCACAGGACCGCGAACTCCGACGGTGCAGCGCTGTCCAGCTGTCGGCTGAGAAATCCATGGCGCGCTCGTGGAACACCGACTGACGGCACGGGGACACCAGGGTCGCGTCGATCAGTTTGGTGTGCGGTGGCAGGTTCGGGATGCGGTCCAGGTCGTCTGCCGTCCAGCCACCGTCGGGCGGAATCGGCCAGTCGGGCTCCAGCGCATCGTTTGTCGCGTTCACCAGGGCTCCGGGCAGAGTGGTGTCGATCGCGCAACGTTATCGATCGATTACGGATGGCTGGGGTGTGAGCCTGTGGATAACTCCGGCACTGTCGGCGGTGGCCCCTATCGTGGGTGCAGTGGTCGAGGGACGACGTACGGGGGACATGGCGATGGGTGCGACGGGCGGGATCAGTGAGATGCCAAGGGTGACCGAGGCGGCACAGGCGAGCGGTAGCGAGGCGCTGGCCGCGCTGCACCGGGTCTTCGGGTACGACGCCTTCCGCGGCGAGCAGGAAGCGGTCATCGAGCATGTGGTGGCCGGCGGTGACGCCGTCGTGCTCATGCCGACCGGAGGCGGGAAGTCGCTGTGCTATCAGATCCCGTCCCTGGTCAGACCCGGTACGGGTGTGGTCGTCTCCCCGCTCATCGCGCTGATGCAGGACCAGGTCGACGCGCTGCGGGCGCTCGGTGTGCGTGCCGGGTTCATGAACTCCACGCAGGACTTCGACGAGCGGCGGGTGGTGGAGGCGGAGTTCCTGGCGGGTGAGCTGGATCTGCTCTACCTCGCACCGGAGCGGCTGCGGCTCGACTCGACGCTGGACCTGCTGTCGCGCGGCAAGATCGCGGTGTTCGCGATCGACGAGGCGCACTGCGTGTCCCAGTGGGGCCACGACTTCCGCCCCGACTATCTGGCCCTCTCCCTGCTCGGCGAGCGCTGGCCGGACGTGCCGCGGATCGCGCTCACGGCGACGGCCACGCATGCGACGCACCAGGAGATCACCCAGCGGCTGAACATGCCGACTGCCCGGCACTTCGTGGCGAGCTTCGACCGGCCCAACATCCAGTACCGGATCGTTCCGAAGGCGGACCCGAAGAAGCAGCTGCTGAGCTTCCTGCGGGAGGAGCACGCGGGCGACGCGGGCATCGTGTACTGCCTGTCGCGCAAGTCGGTGGAGGCGACGGCCGAGTTCCTGAGCCGCAACGGCATCGAGGCGGTGCCGTACCACGCCGGCCTGGACGCTGGCACGCGCGCGGCGCACCAGTCCCGGTTCCTGCGGGAGGAGGGCCTGGTCGTGGTGGCGACCATCGCCTTCGGGATGGGCATCGACAAGCCGGACGTGCGGTTCGTCGCCCACCTCGACTTGCCCAAGTCGGTCGAGGGCTACTACCAGGAGACGGGCCGCGCCGGCCGTGACGGGCTCCCCTCCACGGCCTGGATGGCCTACGGCCTGAACGACGTCATACAGCAGCGCAAGCTGATCCAGTCGGGCGAGGGCGACGAGGCGTTCCGGCGCCGGGCCGCCTCGCACCTGGACGCGATGCTGGCCCTGTGCGAGACGGCGCAGTGCCGGCGCGGTCAGCTGCTGGCCTACTTCGGTCAGGACCCGGATCCGGTGGGCTGCGGAAACTGCGACACCTGCCTGACACCGCCGGAGACCTGGGACGGCACCATCGCGGCACAGAAGGTGCTGTCGACGGTGGTGCGGCTGCAGCGGGAGCGGGGGCAGAAGTTCGGGGCCCTGCAGATCGTCGACATCCTGCTGGGCAAGCGCACGGGCAAGGTCATCCAGTTCGATCACGATCAGCTGTCCGTGTTCGGCATCGGCGAGGAGCTGAGCGAGGGCGAATGGCGGGGCGTCATCCGGCAGTTGCTGGCCCAGGGCCTGCTCGCGGTCGAGGGGGAGTACGGGACGCTCGTGCTGACGGAGGCCAGTGGGTCGGTGCTGCGGCGGGATCGGGAGGTGCCGCTGCGCAAGGAGCCGAAGAAGGCGGCTACCTCGCGGTCGGCGTCGGGTTCCGCGGGCTCCGGGCGTGGCGAGCGCAAGGCGAAGGCCGCGGTGGCCGAGCTGCCGGAGGAGCTGGTGCCGGCCTTCGAGGCGCTGCGGGCGTGGCGTGCCGAGCAGGCTCGGGAGCAGGGTGTTCCGGCGTATGTGATCTTCCATGACGCGACGCTGCGGGAGATCGTGACGGTGTCGCCGACGTCGGTGCGGGAGCTTGGGAGCGTCAGCGGGGTCGGGGAGAAGAAGCTGGTTACGTATGGGGAGGGGGTGCTTGAGGTGCTGGCCTCGGTGCGTGGGGAGACCGGCGCGGGGGTGGCTGCCGACGCGGATGCGGGGGCCGATCACGGGGTGGACGAGTGGCCTGAGGTGGAGCCGGAACCGGAGGACTGGGCCTAGGGGGTCGGCAGCGGAGCTCGGCAATTGCCGTGTGCTCCGCGGCGAGTCCCCGGCGCTGAGGCTGGGCGCGAGGTGCCGCGCAGGAACGCCAGCCCCGGCGCGACGGTCAGGCCGGCGACGGTCAGGCCAGTGCCGTCAGCCCCGGCGCGAACGTGATCAGCAGCGGGAGCAGCGGGACCAGCGCTGCCAGCGCCGTCGTGAGGGCCCGGTGGCGGCGGCCCAGCCGTGGCGGGGGCTGGAGGAGGCGGTTGACGCGTTCGCCCAGGAGGCGGTGGGTGGAGGCGCAGGAGAGAACGCCCCGGTGTTGGTTGAGTTCGATCAGGGCCAGGGCCGTCGTCAGGTGACCGCAGCGGCGGGACGCCGTGTCGTCGGCGGCCAGTTCGACCAGGCGGTGGGTCTGGTCGCAGAAGTGGGCGAACAACGGGATGCGGGGGAAGCCGGTGGCAAGCGCGGTGGAGAGGTGCAGCAGCCAGTCGTGGCGGGCTTGGGCGTGGCCACGCTCATGGGTGAGGACGGCGTCGAGCTGGTGGTCGGTCAGGCGATGCAGGGCGCCCGTGGTGACGATCAGCTGGGGCTGGCTGCCGGGCATCCACCAGGCGTCGGGGTACTCGTCCTCCAGCACCAGGAGCGGGCCGCGCGCCGAGCCGAGGCCCGCGGGCAGATCGGGGGCGCGTTCGCGCAGGTGGGCCCTGGCCTGGCCGCGTCGCCGACGCGCCTCGACGAGCTCGCGGGCCAGCATCGCGGTCGTCCAGGCGGCACCGCAGGCCAGCAGCACGGTGAAGGTGGCCGCCCAGGCGGGCGCGGCCGAGAGGTCGTACGCCTCGGTCACCGACGGCGGCGCGGGAGCGAAGAGCTGGGCGCGTACCGTGCCGAAAACGGCGGCGGTGCCAAGGGCCAGGGCCGTCAGGCAGCACAGCAGGACCGTGGCGACCAGGCACTGCCACACCCAGAGCGCGACCACGGGTTCCTGTTCGGGCCAGGTGGCCCGGGTCAGCGCCCGGGGGACGGGTACGGCGGCCGTCAGGGCGACGACGCTCAACAGGAGCAGGCAGACGGTCATGCCGAGGGCTCCGGATCCTGGTCAGGGAAGGTGCGGGGGCGGCTGTACGGGGCGGTGGGCGATGAACACACCTCCCGCCGCCAGCCAGTATGACGGTGACTGTCGCCGGAGTCAGCGGGAAAGAGCCGCCGAACTCGCCACCGGGCATCATGTGTACGCCGACATGGTCGTCGTCCGACAGCCTGGCGTCGCCGTGCGTCTGCGCCCCGGCCTAGGCGCGCAGCGCCTCCCGGACGGCCGCCACCACCTCTGTGTCGTCCGCTCCCAGCGCACGCGCCTGGTCTGCGAACCGCCTTGCCAGGGCGGCCAGTTCGGCGCGATCGGGACGGTGGACGCCCTCCGGGAGCGGGGCGACGCGGGTGCCCGCGCCTCGCCGGGTGCGGATCAGGGACGCCGCCTCCAGCTCGCGGTACGCCCGTGCCACGGTCCCCGTGGCCAGCCCCAGGTCGGCGGCCAACTGCCGTACCGTCGGCAGGCGTTCGCCCTCCGAAAGGCGGCCGGTGGAGATCAGGGCGGCGAGCTGAGCCCGGATCTGTTCGTACGGCGGGACCGGGCTGGTCGTGTCGACGCGCAGGCCTGCCCCGCTCATCGGCGGTCGGTTCCGCCGGCGCCGGCCCGACGGCCCCGCCATGCCGTCGCCCGCGGCGAGATGATCGTGAACAGGCACCACGGCGCCATGAGCAGGGCCAGCAGGGCCAGCGGCCACAGCACCACGTTCGCGGCGGTCCCCACGGCACCGTCGCAGTTCGTGCTCATCAGCGCGCCCGATGCCGTCGATGCCGCGCCAAGCAGGGAGGACGAGACCACCAGGCCCCAGGCGGCGACGATCGCCAACGTCCGGTCGCGGCGGGACTGTTCGTCGCCGGGGCGGGTCGCGATGCGCCGCAGGGACCAGCCGCAGGCGGCCGTGGACAGGGCGAGGGAGGCCAGGATGGGAAGGCCGTAGTAGATGCCGGGCCAAGGGGTCAGCGACTGAGTCACACCCCGGCAGGTCACCGTGAACGCGCGCCCCGCACGGCCCAGGTCGTCCGGCGACGCCACCACGGCCGCGGCCGTCAGCAGGACGACCAGCGCGGCCGCGAGGCCGAGCAGCAGGAGGGTCATCCGGGGCGGCACGTAGTCGCGGACCCGGCGTGGAGTGAGGCCCGCCGTGCGTACGGCGCCCCGGTGCGGCGCGGTCAGGGCGTCGCCCAGCAGCACTCCGGCCACCGCGCACAGGCCGAAGACGAGGATGGCGTAGAGGGTGCCCTCCCCGTCGTTCAGGGCCAGCAGCCGGGAGGCCAGCACTCCGACGGCCAGGCCTGTCCAGCGGGCGTAGCGGTCGACGGGTACGCGGGACGCGGGCGCCGACGCGGAAGGGCGCGAACCGAGTTTGAGCATGAGAGACACAGACCCCCGTGGAGACGACTTGTACGCAGTCGTGTGCGCAGTTTTGTACGCAGATTTGTACTCACCACTTGTATCAAGTGGTGAGTACAAGATGCGGCCTCCTGGAGCTTTGTGTCAACTGCTTGCTACAACTTGCCCGGTGACCTCCCCCAGCCCCACTCGAACCCCGCCCGGCCCGGGAGCCCAGGCGGACAGCGTCACCACATCGCCGTCCTCCAGGAACGTCCGCTTGCCGTCCGGGAGTTCGAGGGCGTCGCGTCCGTTCCACGTCAGCTCCAGCAGTGACCCACGCTCGCCTTCTGTCGGGCCGCTCACCGTGCCCGAGCCATACAGGTCGCCGGTGCGTAGCGAGGCGCCGTTCACGGTCATGTGGGCGAGTTGCTGGGCGGCCGTCCAGTACATGGTGGAGAAGGGGGGCTCGGAGACCACGTGGCCGTTGATCGAAACGGAGATCCGCAGGTCGTAGCCGCCGGGTTCCGTTTCGGAGCCGGAGTCGTCCAGGTACGGCAGCAGCGGGTACGTCCGCTGAGGCGGTGCCACCCGTGCCTCCTCCAGGGCGTCCAGCGGGGTGATCCACGCCGACACCGACGTGGCGAAGGACTTGCCGAGGAACGGGCCGAGGGGGACGTACTCCCAGGCCTGGAGGTCGCGTGCCGACCAGTCGTTCAACAGGCAGAGGCCGAAGACGTGCTCCCGGAAGTCGCCCAGCGCCACCGGCTCGCCCATCTCCGACGGCATGCCGACCACGAAGCCGACCTCGGCCTCGATGTCCAGGCGGATCGACGGGCCGAAGACCGGGGCCGGATCGGCGGGGGCCTTGCGCTGGCCGGACGGTCGTACGACATCCGTGCCGGACACCACCACCGTGCCCGAGCGGCCGTGGTAACCGATCGGCAGGTGCTTCCAGTTGGGCGTCAGGGAGTCCGCCGCGTCGGGGCGGAAGATCTGGCCGACGTTCCGGGCGTGGTTCTCGGAGGCGTAGAAGTCGACGTAGTCCGCGACCTCGAAGGGCAGGTGGAGGGTGACCGAGGACAGCGGGTGGAGGAGGTCCGCGATGGCCTCCTGGTGCGCCGGGACCGTCACCCACGCCGTCAGTGCGCGCCGTACGTCCGACCACGTGGTGCGGCCTGCGGCGAGCAGCGGATTCAAGGAGTCCTGCGCGAGCAGTGGGGCGTACGGCGAGCCGAGCGCGTACGCCGCCTTGCCCGCATCGAGGACGTGGTCGCCGAGCCGGATGCCGACCCGGCGTGCGGAGTCCGAGCCGGGGAGGGAGAAGACGCCGTACGGAAGGTTGTGCGTGCCGAAGGGGTCGCCCTCGGGGAGATCGAAGGGGGGCATGGGGTGCTGCCTCACTCTCATCCGCTCCGTGTGCCATTGCCATGTGGTCGGGGCACACGTTACGGGTGAGTCGCCGGTCTTGGGCAGTGCGGAGTTCGCGTCGCCAAGGCAGGCGAATCGCCAGGTCGTCGCACTCGGCCGCCCTTACGCCCCCCAGGTGCGTCGGAATCTTTTCGCGCGGTCGGTCACAACCGCTGCCCCCGCTCCGTCAGTGCAGTGAAGACGGAAACACGACTCAGGAGGCAAGCATCATGCGGGCACGGATGACCAACCCGGCGTACGTCCTTCCGAACGCGATCAAGGGGGTCGGCACGCTCCTCCAGGCGATCGGCGAGGGCGGCCTGCCCCAGGAACTGGTCGAGATCGTCGGACTGCGGGCGAGTCAGGTCAACGGGTGCAGCGCCTGTGTCCACGGCCACATCGCCAATCTGCGCAAGGCAGGGGCGAGCGGTGAGCGGATCGACGCCGTGTCCGCCTGGCGTGAGGCGCCCTGGTTCACCGACGCCGAGCGGGCCGCGCTGCAGCTGACCGAGGCGGTGACGAGACTCGCGGACCGTTCGCACGAGTCGGTGCCGGACGCGCTGTGGGACGAAGTGGCCGATCATTTCGACGAGAAGGAGCTGTCGGCGCTGATCCTCACCATCGCCGTCACCAACATGTTCAACCGCGTCAACACCACCATCAAGGAGCCCGCGGGCACCACGTGGGAGTGAAATCGCAGTCGAAGCAGGGCAGTTGCGGCGCGGAAGCGAACACGGAAACAGCAGCGGAACCGGAACTGGTGTCAACACATGTGAACACAGCAGCCGTCCGGTTCACATCGAGTCGATGGGGCGTCCTGTCCGTATTCTCTGATCATGGCCCCACCCATCGCATATTCACTCATCGCCACTGACCTGGACGGGACGTTGCTGCGCGGCGACGACACGCTCTCGGACCGGTCCCTCGACGCGCTCGCGCAGGTGGCGGCGGCCGGCGCCCAGCACCTCGTCGTGACGGGACGGCCGGCGCCCAGAGTGCGGCCGCTCCTCGACGTCCTGGGCAGCAGGGGGCTCGCGGTGTGCGGACAGGGCGCGCAGTTGTACGACGCCGGCGCGGACCGTCTGCTGTGGTCCATCACCCTGGACCGGGAGTTGGCGGAGACCGCGCTAGGCAAGATCGAGGCCGAGGTGGGGCAGGTGTACGCGGCCGTCGACCAGGACGGCGTCGACGGGCTCACGCTCATCGAACCCGGGTATCTGATGCCCCATCCCACCCTGCCGGCCGTACGCGTCCGGCACCGCGACGACCTGTGGTGCGAGCCGATCAGCAAGGTGCTGCTGCGCCATCCCACGCTGTCCGACGACGAGTTGGCGGCGACGGCGCGCGCGGTGGTCGGTTCCCTCGCGACGGTCACCATGTCGGGGCCGGGCACCGTCGAACTCCAGCCATGCGGCATCACCAAGGCGACCGGTCTCGCGCTCGCCGCCGAGCATCTCGGCCTCGGCGCGCACGACACCATCGCCTTCGGTGACATGCCCAATGACATCCCGATGTTCGACTGGGCCGCGCGCGGCGTCGCGATGGCCAACGCGCACCCCGAACTCAAGGCGGTCGCCGACGAGATCACCCTCTCGAACGAGGACGACGGCATCGCCGTCGTCCTCGAGCGACTGTTCGCGGGGAGCCTGGCCGACTTCGCCCAGTAGTGCCCGTTCTTCGAATGGTAAGGAATGGTTTCGCCTAGTAGGGGCCGTTCACGTTGTCGATCGAGCCGTACCGCGCGGCCGCGTAGTTGCACGCGGCCGTGATGTTCGCGACCGGGTCGAAGGGGTCGTAGACCGTCCCCGGCACGTGGTAGGCCGCGAAGGTGGGGTCGATGACCTGGAGGAGGCCCTTGGACGGGGTGCCCGCCACGGCGTTGGAGTCCCAGTTGTTGATGGCGGCCGGGTTGCCGGACGACTCGCGCATGACGTTGCGGTAAATGCCGTCGTATGACCCGGGGATTCCGTTTTGCGCCATGATGTCCAGCGCATTGCGGATCCAGCCGTCGAGGTTGTCCGGGTACGACTTCACCGAGGCCGGTGTGGCGTGGGCGACGGCGGACTTCTTGGCCGGTGCGGACGCCTTGTCGGCCGTCTTGCTCGCTGTGCCGGTCTTCGTCGCCCGGACCTTCAGGTCGAGGCCCGGGTGGATCAGTCGGGGGTTGTCGCCGACGGCCTTGCGGTTGTCCTTGTAGAGCTGCCGCCAGCCGCCCTGCGCGTCGTACCGGTCCGCGATGCCGTAGAGCGAGTCGCCCTTCTTTGTGGTGTACGCGACGGTCTTGGCCTTCGCCGCGGACGGCGCGGACTGCGGTGCCGCCTGTGCGACGGCGGGGGCCTGGGCCGGCGCTGCGGCGCTCGCGGTGGTCGCGCTCAGGAGCGGGAGGGCGAGGGCGGCGGTGCCGGTTCCGGCTGCGACGACGTGGCGGGTGAGCGGGTTGGTTCTGGGACGACGGTGCTTGCCTCGGGCCATGGCGCTGTTCCTCTCCGACGCCTGCGAGGTGAGCTGTCGGGTTCGGGCGGGAGATGCCCGGCCGCGCCGCCGTGTGGCAGCGCGAACTTCACCCCGAGCCGGTCCGGTGCGCCATCAAGGCGTCCGGTGCGGCGACTTACCTGGGTCCCCCGCTCCTGCCGTGCGTGAGTGAGTGCGTCGATGGATGACTCGGGCGGCGGCAGGATTCGGCGTCCGCCCGACTGAGCGGGAACGTATGCGAGAGCACATGCCCGGAACAAGTGCCATGGTCACCCGTCGTGCCGGTTGACCATGGTCTGGTGCGTATGGGGTGCTTGATCCTTTGCGGTTGCCAACCCTCAACTTGCGCTCGACGCAAGGGGGGAAGGGGGTGCGTCCGGCCGGATGCATGCCCGGGTGTGCGTGACCCAATTCACTGGCATCCGCAAGAGCGGCAAATCGGGCAATGGCTCCAACTCGCTGCTAATCGGCTGTCCGTTGAGTCTGTTTCTCCCGTATCCGGCGGAAAAGAACCTCTTCGCCCTCCGTGCAAGTGACCTCGTTGCAGGTGATGAAATGCCCCTTTCGCGCGTGTACGTCTCCAGTGCGTCCTCCGTGAACCCCAGGCCGTCGGGGCACGCGCGCGTGCCGAGTTCACGCCGAGCGGCTCCGCCTGCTCCGGTTCCTCGAAAGTGATCGATGTGTAGTCCGCTAGTCCGCTGATTCGTCCAACGCACGCGCGCGTACCGGGAGTTCCAGTGCGCTCCCCGCCAGCTAAAGGGCCACGGCAGCGCGCGGTCCCGCCCATGGCGCGCCGACATGTTCAGCACGCCCCGCGTGACCAGGGTCGAGGAGCCGTCGGGTGCCACGTCGCAGAGCCGGGCGACGACCTGCCCGCGCGGCACCTCCGAGGCCAGCCGTAGCCGCACCTTCGGCCGCCCCAACACTCAGGCCCAAGACTCAGGTCTCCTCGCCCACTTCGGACTCGAAGCAGGCGTACGTCATGCTGCGCACGTGGGGAGAGGGCCCGGCCGGCTCGCCGACCCAGCGGCCCGGCGGCGTGGGGTACACCGTGGCCGGGCGGTGGGAGTCGCTGACGTAGGCGGGCAGCAGGGGCTCGGACATGACGCCGGTGTCCTCGTTCTTCAGCCAGCGGTCCCACCAGCGCAGCGTCTCCTGGAGGAAGCCGAGCGCCGGACCGCGGCAGGCCCCGGTCCGGGTACTGGTGCGACCAGGGGCCGATCAGGCCGAGGACGCGGTCGGCGGGCAGGTGCTCGATCAGGCGCAGGACCGTGTCGCGGTACGGGTCCTGCCGGCCGCCCACCGCGAGGACGGTGGCGTCGATCGCGCCGTAGCCTCGCAGAGGCTGCCGGGGCGCCAGTAGGCGTCGCGACTCTGGTGGTCGAGCCGGGTATGGATGAACGGGGCGAGGGCCTCCAGCCGCCCCGGCCGTATGTCCCGCCAGGCCTCGTCCGACGTACCGCGGATCCGGTGGGCGGGAGGCGAAGGTGAGCATGGTCGACGGCCGGGCGTGCATGTCTACGGCGAGGACGGAACCTCCTGTGTAGTGCACGTCGTTGTCATAGTGATCGTCCGTTGAACAGACCGTGACGATCGCCTTGAGCGGCTCGGGCGCGAGGGCCGCGATCTGGAGGGAGCTGAAGCCGCCCCAGGAGATGCCGAACATGCCGAACATGCCGACCCTGCCGTTGCACCAGAGCTGGGCCGCCGGCCAGTTGACCACCGCGACCCCGTCTGCGAGCTCCGCCGCCCAATACTCGTCCGTCGGCATGCCCCCGCTGTCGCCGTGCCCGCCGGATGTCCACGCGGGCGGAGGCGTAGCCGTGGCCGGCGTACCAGGGGTGGCGTTGGTGGTCGCGGGGCGGTCCAGTCGGTCAGGCGGTACGGCGGGTATTCGAGGAGCGCTGGTATGGGCTCGTTCGTCAGCGGGCGCCACACGCGCGCGTACAGCAGAGTCCCGTCCGGGAGCGGGATCCAGAGTCCTCGTGAGTCGTCTCGTGGGGGAAGGGCGTACGGATGTGCATGAGCGGGATCCCCGTCCGGTCGGTGCCTCGGGTGCAACGCGCCCGGTCAGTGCACTGGGTCGGCGGAGGAGTGCCCGGCGGTCGGCAGCGCCGTGAGCAGGAAGGACAGGCCGTTGAGTACGACCCCGGTCGCGATCTTGTTGGACGCGTGTGGCTGTCTGTGCCCCATCCGGACCTACGGCGCGGCGACGACCGGGGCGAGGGCGACCTCGAAGGCTGCCAGGGCGGAGGCGTACCAGTCGGCGGGGAAGCCGAAGCCGAGGATCGACGTCTCGGCGTTCGTCGAGGCCGGCAGCATCATCGTCGAGTACGCCTGGACGAGGATGAAGTTGAAGACGGTCGAGGCGTTGAAGACCGTCAAGGCGAGGAAGAGGACGAGGTATGGGTGCAGGCGTCCGCGGTCCATGGTGAGCCGGTCGGCGGTGGTGAGGAGGACGGTGACCGCGGCGGTGGCCGCGAGGCCCGCGATCATCAGGCGGCTCGCCCGGCGCGATGGGGGGCGCCCCGCGCGAGCCTGTTCGAGCGTGGGGGAGGCCGGGGCCGGCGCGAACTCGGCGGCGTGCTTCCGTCCGGCCAGGTGACGGCGGCCGCCTGCGTACTGGCCCAGACCGAACGTCATGCCGATCGCGGCCGCCGAGGAACCCCAGTGCCAGCCCCTGTGGTCGCAGAGCCGGCCGGTGATCAGCGGGCCCGTGAAGGCGCCGATGTTGATGGCCATGTAGTAGTGCGCGAAGCCGGCGTCACGGCGGTCGTCGTCGGTGCGGCAGAGCTTGTCGACCATGGTGGCGACGTCGGGCTTGAGCAGGCCCGTGCTCGCGCTGATCAGGCCGAGGCCCACCCGGGTCATACCGGCGGTCGGCACCGACGTGGCGTAGTGGCCGCAAGCGATCAGGATGCCGCCACACAGCACCGCGCGGGACGAGCCGAGGATGCGGTCGGCGAGTCAGCCGCCGGCGACGGAGACCAGGACGGAGGCCAGATGGATGAGGGTGCCGTAGGTGGCGGAGAGGGAAGCGGCGGAGGCGGAGACGGAGGCGGCGGTTTCGGCGACATGCCCATGCCGCCGTGGGCGACCGTGTCGGCGAAGCGCCGCACGAGGATGGCCTGCGTGCCGAGGAACGAGATGCGTTCCCAGACCTCGAGGCCGGAGAGCGTGAGCAGGCCTCTGGGCTGGCCGAAGAAGGCCTGGTCATCGCGGGCCGGGGGGCCGCTCTCGGGCTCGATGTCGCCTTCGGTTCGGGATACAGGCCGCTACTTCCCTATAAGTCGATGGATATCCGGCCTTATCACGTGATCAAAAACATACCGGTCGTGATCCAATACCGCCCATGGTGGACGGGTGGGCGGCATCGGTGATCGAAACGTGACCGGATACGCTGACTTGAGTGATGGCAGCGACCTATCGACAAACCGTGTAACCGCCAGAAGACACCAGCAGACAGGAGACCCCTCGTGACCGTCGTCGGGCCGTTCGGGCTGAGCGTGCGGGACCAGGCTCTGGAAGCCGATGTCCAGGCCGGATTGGCGGCTGTCGAGGAGGGATTGCTCGAAGCCACAAAGAGTGAGGTCCCCTTCATCACGGAGGCCGCCCAGCATCTGGTGCGGGCGGGTGGAAAGCGGTTCCGCCCGTTGCTCGTGATGCTCGCTGCCCAGTTCGGGGACCCGTACGCGCCGGGGGTCGTGCCGTCGGCGGTGGTGGTGGAGCTGACCCATCTGGCGACGCTGTACCACGACGACGTGATGGACGAGGCGGCGGTACGGCGGGGTGTCGACAGTGCGAACACCCGCTGGGGGAACTCGGTCGCCGTGCTGACCGGCGACTTCCTGTTCGCGCGCGCCTCGCACATCCTGGCCGACCTCGGGCCCGAGGCGGTGCGGGTGCAGGCCGAGGCGTTCGAGCGGCTGGTCACCGGGCAGATCCTGGAGACCGCGGGGCCGCAGGACGGGCGGGACCCGGTTGAGCACTATCTGGATGTGCTGAGCGGGAAGACCGGGTCGCTGGTGGCGGTGTCGTGCCGGTTCGGGGCGATGATGTCGGGCGCCGACGAGACGGTGGTCGATGTGCTGACCCAGTACGGGGAGCGGCTGGGGGTCGCCTTCCAGCTGGCGGACGACGTGCTGGACATCGCGAGTGACTCCCATGAGTCCGGGAAGACGCCGGGGACGGATCTTCGTGAGGGGATTCCCACGCTGCCGGTGCTGCGGTTGCGGGAGCGGGCCGAGCGGTTGGGGCTGGCGGAGGATCTCGCGTTGTGCGAGCTGCTGGACTCCGATCTGAGTGATGACGGGCGGCATGCGGAGGCGTTGGCTGCGCTTCGGGTGCATCCGGCGTTGGAGCAGGCTCGTCGGGACACTGTGCGGTATGCGGAGGATGCGCGGGCTGCGTTGGCGCCGTTGCGGGACATTGATGCCAGGGCTGCGTTGATGGAGTTGTGCGACGCCGTGGTGCATCGGGCCGGGTAGGTTTTCTCGCCCCCGCCGCCCCTACCCTTCCCGTCCTTGAAGGGGCTCCGCCCCTTCGACCCCGCCAGGGGGCTCCGCCCCCTGGACCCCCATCGGCCCTGAACGGGCCTCGTCCTCAAACGCCGGACGGGCTGAAATGCCTGGACCGGCGTCGGGAAGTGACCGGCAGCGCCGCGAGGCAGAGCCCTCAGCGGGTGGGTGGGGGTTCGGGATGGTCGTACTCGTCCTGAAGCGCCGGACGGGCTGAGATGCACGGGACGGCGTCGACTCGCACAGCCGGACTTACCGGTAGGTCCTGTGACTCACATCACAAAGCTGGACTGAGTCCAAACTAAGATCGCCTCCGTATGAATGCCCAGAAGCTGACGCAGGGGGCGTCAGCTGCACTACGGGGAGAAAACAGAATCATGGGCATGAAGACGACGTTCTCTAAGCGCCGTAAGAGCCTGATCGTCACCGCTGTCGCGGTGGCCGCCGCCGGTGGTGTCGCCGCCGCGGTGATTCCCGCCTTTGCCGCCGGAGGTGACCGCGCTGACCACGCGGGGCACGCCGGAGGCGATGCTCAGGGGATCGTGAGCCAGAGCGGGGCCCTGGGTGGGGGCGCCGGGGGTACTGTCCTCGCCGCCAGTCTTCGCGGCGCGAACGAGGTCCCGGTCGAGGGTGGGCCCGCTGTCGGGGACAAGGACGGTGCCGCCCTGCAGTTCGTGAAGGTCAAGGGTGACCGGGTGTCCGTCGCGCTCACCTGGCGCGGGACCGGGAAGCCGACCGCCCTCCACATCCACCAGGGTGCCAAAGGCACCAACGGCGGCATCAAGGTCGACTTCGGCGGCCTCCTCGGTCAGGGCCAGGGGCAGGGCCAGGGCCAGAGCAAGGGGCAGAGCAAGGGGCAGAGCAAGGGCCACAGCCTCACCGGCACCGTCACTGTGAAGGACCCCGTCCTGCTCAACGCCCTCAAGACCGACCCGAGTTCGTTCTACGCCAACCTCCACACCGCCGAGTTCCCGGGCGGCGCCGTGCGAGGTCAGCTGCACAAGGTCACCGTCGCCGAGTTCGACTTCCGGGACGCGCTCGACAACTTCCAGGCGTCCGTCATCAAGGGCAAGCAGATCTACGAGTGCAAGCCGGCCGAGGGCGGCGGGTACGCCTTCGCCCAGCGGGACGTCAGCGCCGTACTCGGTGGCCGTATCGCGCACTCCTTCGTCGCCCCCAACTCCGGTACGCCGCAATGGATCGCGCGTGACGGCAGTGCCGTGACCGGGGCCGTCCTGTCCAGGACGCCCAACGGCGACGGGAACATCCCCGAGCTCGACCTGAAGGCCACTCAGTCCGGCAAGCACCACGGCCTCCTCGCCGACACCGCCGAGATCCTGCGCTTGAACACCGTCGGCGGCGTCGCACCGACCGGATCCTGCGCGCCCGGCGCCATCGTCGGCGTGCCGTACCAGGCCGACTACGTGTTCATCAACGGCTGATCTGCCACGCCTGATCCGCGACGGCTTCGTCTGTAACGGCTTCATCCGCCACAGTTCCATCCGCAGCGGCTCGGTCCGCAACAGCCGATCCGCGCGGTGGCGCGTACCCACGGCGGCGTCTTCCCCGCCCAACCCTTACGGGTCGGGGGAGGTGCCGCCGTTGTGTGTCATACCGCAGGTGTACGCGGAGTTGGCTCCGAAGGCTGACGAATCTCCGTGGCGGATTTGGTCAGATGGAAACCACGGAAATCACCACTCCTCACCGATTCGGGTGAGAATGGCGGCTCAGGGGTGGACGAGTGCGGGGTCGAGAGACTCGCGGGCGAGGAAACGAGACGAGCAGCCGCCGCCGACGACGGAGGTAAGGCACACATGGCACCGTACGCATCGGACGACAGTACGACCGCCGGGGAGGTCGACGACCTGCGCGCCGGACGGCGCAAGGCCGCGCGGTACGTCGTCCCGGTCACGGTCGTGGGAGTCGCGGCGGCGACCATCGGGCTCGTCCCGGCGATCGCCGATTCCGGTGACCCGGACCTGCCGGAGATCACCGCGCAGCAACTCATCGAGAAGATCGGCCAGTCGGACGTGCAGCAGCTGTCCGGCACCTTCAAGATCACCACCGATCTGGGTCTGCCGGACCTCGGCGGGCTGGAGTCGAGCCTCGCCTCCGGCGCCATGGCGTCGGGATCGGGTGACGGATCGTCCGCCGACCCGTCCGCCAAGCTCACCGAGCTGGCGTCCGGCACGCACACCCTGCGCGTCGCCCTCGACGGCGAGAACAAGCAGAAGCTCTCCCTGCTGGAGAACGCCTCCGAGTACAGCCTCATCCACAACGGCAAGGACATCTGGGGCTACGACAGCAAGTCGAACGAGGTCTTCCACGGCACCGCCGAAGAGGCGCAGGCCGGGAAGGACAAGCAGGACAAGCAGGACAAGCAGGGTAAGCCCGAAGAGGTACCCGCCACTCCCAAGGACCTCACCGAGGAAGCCCTCAAGGCGGTGGACGACACCACGTCCGTCACTGTCGACGGCACCGCGCAGGTCGCGGGTCGGGACGCGTACCGGCTGCTCATCAAGCCCAAGCAGTCCGGGACCACGGTTGGCGCGATCACCGTGGCCGTGGACGCCAAGACCGGCATGCCGCTGAAGTTCACGCTGACCCCGTCCAGCGGCGGCGCGGCCGTGATCGATGC
This sequence comes from Streptomyces cyaneus, assembly GCF_004028635.1. Taxonomy (GTDB): domain Bacteria; phylum Actinomycetota; class Actinomycetes; order Streptomycetales; family Streptomycetaceae; genus Streptomyces; species Streptomyces cyaneus. The sequence goes on from NZ_RQJW01000006.1 coordinate 166,267, forward strand.
GGGCTTCACGCAGGTCAGCTTCGCCAAGCCGGCCGCCTCGACCTTCGACTTCACCCCGCCCAAGGGTGCGAAGGTCACCGAGGAGGGCGAGCTGGAAGGCGAGGCTCCGGAGCACCGCGGCACCAAGTCCGAGGACGAGTTCCGCAAGGAGCTCGAGAAGGAGTTCGGTGGCCCGAAGTCCGAGGGTGAGCTGGGCAAGGCGGCCGAGGGCGGTCCCGAGGTCATAGGCGAGGGCTGGAACTCCGTGGCCGTCTTCGACACCGGTGGCGAGGGCGTCCCCTCCGGCGCCGAGGTCGGCGGTGACATGGGCGGCTTCCTCGACTCCCTGGGCGACAAGGTCACCGGCAAGTTCGGTTCGGGCACGGTCTTCAAGACCCGCCTGATCAACGCCCTGATCACGGACGACGGCAAGGTCTACGTGGGCGCGGTCGACAAGGACGCGCTCGTCAAGGCGGCCGACTCGGCGAAGTAGCCCGGCACCGACCGCCGTACACGCACCACGAATCGAGAAACCTGAGGAGCCCATGGAGGAACTGCCCGCCGCGGACACCGACGGGGTCGATCAGGCCGACCGGACCGACCGAGCCGACGGGGCCGACGGGGCCGACCGGGTCGAGGGGGCCGACGGGGCCGACCAGGTCGACGACGTCGGTACGGTGATCGCCACCCGTGCGCTCACCAAGCGCTACCGCGGCGGGCAGCTCGCCGTGGACGGTCTCGATCTGACCGTCCCGGTGGGCAGTGTCTTCGGGTTCCTCGGCCCGAACGGCTCGGGCAAGACCACCACCATCCGCATGCTGATGGGCCTCATCGAGCCCACCTCCGGTACCGCGCGCGTGCTCGGCCGGCCCATGCCCCGGTCCGCGCGCGCCGTACTGCCCCACGTCGGCGCGCTCATCGAGGGCCCCGCCCTGTACGGCTTCCTCTCCGGCCGCGACAACCTCATCCGCTACGACGCCGCCGACCCGACCGCCGATCCGCGCACCCGGCGCACCCGCGTCGCGACCGCGCTGGACCGGGTGGGCCTGACGGCCGCCGCGGGCAAGAAGGCCAAGGCGTACTCGCTCGGCATGAAGCAACGGCTGGGGCTCGCGGCCGCGCTGCTCCAGCCGCGCAGGCTCCTCGTCCTCGACGAGCCCACCAACGGCCTCGACCCACAGGGGATGCGTGAAATACGTTCCCTGATAAGAGAGTTGGCGTCCGACGGCACGACCGTCTTCCTCTCCTCCCACCTCCTCGACGAGATCGAGCAGGTCTGCACACACGCGGCGGTGATGGCGCAGGGCCGGCTGATCACCCAGGGCGCGGTGGCGGAGCTGGCCGCCGGGACGCGTGGCCGGCTCGTCGTGACCACGCCCGACACCGGGGACGCGGCCCGGGTGCTGAAGGAGCAGGGCGCCGGTGACGTCGTCATCACCGACGACCGGGTGACCGCCGAGCCGCCGGAGCGTGATCTCGCCGACGTCAACGCGGCGTTGGTGACCGCCGGGGTCCGGGTGCGTGGCTTCGGCGTCGAACGGGCCTCTCTGGAGGACGCGTTCGTGGCACTCACGGGGGAGGGGTTCGATGTCGCGGGTTGAAGTCGACCGGATGCCGCAGGCTGAAGCTGTCCGACCGGGCAGCGCGATCGAAGGCGGCCGAAAGGTCAGCCCGCTGTGGACCTTCGGTCTCCTGCGCAGCGAACTGCTCACCACCTTCCGCCGCTGGCGCACGCTCGCGCTGCTCGCCGTCCTGGCCGCCGTGCCGATCCTGGTCGGGATCGCCGTGAAGATCGAGACGAGCGACGGCGGGGCGGCCGGCCCCGGCGGCGGTGGCGGCGGCCCGGCCTTCATCTCGCAGATCACCAACAACGGCCTGTTCCTGGTCTTCACCGCACTGGCCGCGACGCTCCCGTTCTTCCTGCCGATGGCGATCGGCGTCATCGCGGGCGACGCGATAGCCGGCGAGGCCAACGCCGGCACCCTGCGCTATCTGCTCGTCGCCCCCGCCGGCCGCTCCCGCCTGCTCCTCACCAAGTACGCGACCACGATGGCCTTCTGCCTGGTGGCCACCCTCGTGGTCGCACTCTCGGCACTCACGGTCGGGGCGTTGCTCTTCCCGCTCGGTGACCTGACGACCATCTCCGGCACCCGGATCAGCTTCGCCGAGGGGCTGGGGCGCGCCCTGCTGATCGCCCTGGTCGTCGCCGCGTCACTCATAGGCGTGGCGGCCCTCGGCCTGTTCGTCTCGACGCTGACCAACAGCGGTATCGCGGCGATGGCGACGACCGTCGGCCTGTTGATCACCGTCCAGATCCTCGACCAGATACCCCAGCTGCACGCGCTCCAGCCGTACTTCTTCTCCCACTACTGGCTGTCCTTCGCCGACCTCATGCGCGACCCCGTCTACTGGGACGAACTGGTCAAGAACCTCGGGATACAGGCCCTGTACGCGGCGGTGTTCGGCTCGGCCGCGTGGGCGCGGTTCACGGCGAAGGACGTCACGGCCTGAGAGGCGCTCAGCCGGCCTCGTAGGGGAAACGGGCGAGCGGTGCCTCCTGCGCGAAGAACGTCTTGGCGCGCGCCAGCGCCTCCACGTCGTTCAGTACGTCACCACGCTTGCTGCCGTTGCCGGACAGGACGCCGCCGAAGCGCATACCCATGTACGCGGCCGAGTTGTTGAGTGTGCCGACGAGCGGGTCGGCCACCTCGGTCTCCGGGTGGGCGAGTGCGGTGATGCCCCAGAGGGTGCGCCCGGCCAGCGTCGCCTTGAAGTCGATGCCGGGGGTGCGCAGCCAGCCCGACCAGTAGTCCAGGTAGCGCTTGGTGAGACCGGACACCGAGTACCAGTACAACGGCGAGGCGATCACGATGTCGGTGGCGGCGAGCGTGGCGTCGAGCAGCAGCGAGGCAGTGCTTCCGGCGGGCGGGCGCACATGGTCGCTGTCGCGCCGCAGGTCCACGAAGTCCGGCAGCGGGTGCTCGGCGAGACTGATCCACTGCTGCTCGACGCTCTCCGGCAACTGCTCCGCGGCCTCGCGGGCCAGCAGCTCGGTGTTGCCCTCGTTGCGGCTGCTGCCCAAGACGAACAGGAAGCGGCGGGTCATGGGATCCCCCAGATGGTCGGCGTACGGCAATTACTCGCTCATGCATTATATGCGTACGCAAGTACCTGTCCAGGGCCCGCCCGTCCAGGGCCCGCTCGCCACATCCAGCAGCACCCTCTCCCGCCCGTGCGCCGCCACCACCTGTAGGCCGACCGGACACCCGTCGGGCCCGAACCCCGCCGGGATGCTGATTGCCGGATGGCCACTCAGGTTGAACGCCCAGGTGAGCGCGGTGGAGTACCGGTCACCAGGGCCGTCGTGGCCGTGTGGCGGGGTAGGGGCGGTCGGCGTCAGCAGTAGCCCGGCCTCGGCGAACAGGGCGGCAAGGCGGCTGTCGTTCGCGGCCCGGATGCGGTGGGCGAGGGCGAGGGCAGGGTCGGGGGCGGGGTCGGCGCCCGGGGTTCGCAAGGCGAGCCATGCGGGAGCCGGGTCGTCGAGGCGGAGCGGAGCCCGGAGGCGTACGAGCCGTATCGCACCGGCCTCGGCGAGCCGTACGGCCGCGGAGTGGGCGACGGCTACGACGTCCGGGTCGGGGGAGTCGAAGCCGAGGTCGGGGGACCATACGGCGGTCGGGACGTCGTCGTACCGGCCGACCGGCCTGTCGTGCGCGCCGGGACCGGGTGGCTCGTCGCGGTCGAAGGAGACCGATGGGGTGGCCCGCCCCTCGTTGGCCCCCGACATCACGTCCCAGTACGCCGCCACGTCCTCCACGCACCGAGCGAACACCCCGGGCGCCGCCAGACCCGTACGGTCGGCCGACGGCAACCGCCCGTTGCCGGCCTTCAGTCCGACCACCCCGCACCACGCCGCCGGAATCCGCACCGACCCGGCCCCGTCGCTCCCGGTCGCAAGCGGAACCAGCCCTGCCGCCACAGCCGCCGCGGAACCGGCGGAGGAGCCGCCCGGCGTACGGTCGTACCGCCAGGGGTTGACCGTACGGCCGTACCGGCCAAGCCCCCAGGTCTGCCAGGGAGTTCCCGGCCCCGGAACGGATGTCGCCCCCACCGCCACACACCCCGCCGCGAGCAGCGGACCCGCCGCACGCAGCCCATGCCGCCCCTTGACCCCGATCGGCACGCCGGCCAACGGCAGCCACTCACCCGCGCCGACCCGTGCGTCCACCTCGCGGGCCCGCTGAAGCGCCTCTTCGCCCCACACCTCGAGGAAGGCGCACAGGACGGGGTCGGCCCGCTCGATCCGTTCGAGCGCCGACGCGACGACATCTACGGCACGGAGGGTCCGCGAGCGCACGGCTGCGGCGATCTCCACGGCCGACAGGGTGGCGGGCGCGGGCGCGGGCGCGGGGGCGCGTGCGGGCGCGGGGCCGGGATCAGGGTCGGCGTCGGGGAGGGGGCCGGGGGCGGCGTCAGGGTCCGGGCGAGGGTCGGGGTCGGGAGCGGCGCCGGGTGCGGTCGTCATGGGTTGATTCTCCGGGAGGCCACCCCCGCAAGGGTGAACTCGCAGCCCGGCCCCGCGCGCCTCCAACCTCAGCGAGTGCGCCCCGTCAGCCGCGCCAACGCCTCGGCCTCCCGAGGCGGCTGTCCGCTCAGGTCGCCCAGCCGCCACGCGGGGACCCACGGCACCCGGTACACGTCGATGACCGATTCGATCACCTTGACGCGCTCGGCGAGCGGCCGCGGAAGCCGCCCCGGCGCGTCCGCGACGAGGACGACGGCATCGAGATCGAGCCCGTGCGGAGCGTGCCCGCGCCGGAACACCTCAAGGGCGTTCAGGGCGGCGGCCAGCCCAGCCGCATGCGTACGGGCGACGAGCAGCACCGACGGCGGATCGGCGGGCCCGGGCCAGTTACGGCCGCAGTCGTGACCGCCGTAGACCGCGGCGAGCGTGGAGACACCCGCCCCACCGTGCGTGCCGACCCAGGAGAAGCGCCGGGGCACGGCGGCAGAAGGGGAGGGCGGCGGCGGTTCCTCCGGCAGGGCCACGGGCCCGCGGATCCAGATCTTCGGCCCCGGTTCCGGCTGCCCCTGCTGCACGTGCATGTCAGTCCGCATGCCCGCACTCCTCCCTCGTCACGCCACCGATCTTCGGGTCAGGCATGAGAACGCTGTGACGTGGCACAAGCTCCTGGAACGAGTCTGTGACGCCACGGTGACGTCCGCGCGGCGCGCGGCCGGAGAGACTCGACAGTACGTGAACGACGTGAGCGACGTGAACGACGTGTAGGACCTGTACGACCGGACCTTGACGCCGGGAAGCGGAGCCCGACCGCGGGAGGGAGCACCATGGAACCCGAGTGCGCCGTCCGCGAACTCCCCGACGCATGCGAGTGAGGGAAGCGATGTCTCTACTGAGCCGCGCGAAGAAGCGGGAACAGAAACGCGCCGCGGCCTCGGCGGCCCCCGTGGCCACGCCGATCGACGTGCGCGTCCCCGCCGCCGGTCCGGGCGCCGACGGTGCGTCGATCGGCGGCGTCCCCGTCACCGCGGCGCCCGGTGAGGAGATCCAGCACGTCGTTCTGGCCCACCTCCAGCGCATCGCCTTCGCCGCCGGCCACGCCGTGCATGCCACGGTCCACGACGAGCGCATCGGTTACGTCGTTCCGCTGCGGGTGGACGCGGACGGCTCCAGCCATTTCAGCGCCGAGCCCGTACGGACGGCTCCGCCGGGAGCACCGGGAGCACCGGGAGCACCGGGAGCGCCGGAAGCGGCGGCGCTGCAGGGCGTGCCGGGGGAGCCGACGCCGCCGGGGGATGCCGTACGGCTACCTGCGGAGCCGCCCGCCCCCGGCCCGACACCGTATCGGGACAAACCCACCCATGTCCTACGACCCCTGCCGAGCGCTGTGCAGGACGCCTCGCCCACGTTCCGGTTGCGCGCGCTGCCCGAGCCGGTGCGGGACGCCGTGCCCGGCACGGTCGCGCCGCCGCTGGGGGAGTTCGGTCCACCGCCCCAGATGGACGCGAGGCCGCTGCCGGTCGACGTACCGCAAGTCGACGGGCCACGAACCCTCGTACCGCAAGCAGACGAACCCGAGCCCATCCACGTCTCGGACCCTGACCCCGACCCCATGTCCACCCCGCCCCGCGGCTTCGATGCCGTGGCCGAAGCCGTCCTCGGGGAGGGGGTGCCCACCGCCGCCGACGCCTCGCCCTTCGCTGAACCGTTGGCGCGGATCAACGAGGCCGTGACGGCGGGGCGGGCGGCGGAGGCGACGGAGCTTGCGGAGCGGACCGTGGCGGAGGCGTCCGCGGTGCTGGGGGCGGCGCATCCCGAGGTGCTGCGGATGCGTGAACTCGCCGCGTACGCCGCCTACTTGGCGGGCGATCCGGTGCAGGCGTTCGGGCTCTCCCTCGGCGTGGCCCGGGCTCACCACCACACCCGGGACGCGGAGGCGGCCTACAGCAGTCTCCTGGGCGCGGCCACGGCCTGGCGGGCCGTACGGGATCCGGCACGGGGTCTCGACCTGGGCCGGGATCTGCTCGGCCTGTGGACCGAGCTCACGGCCGAGGGCGGTCCGGCCGCCGAGGACATCGAGGAGCTGGAGTCGGCCCGCGCCCGCATGGACCGCCTCGCCGCCCGAGCCGCCAAATCGGCCGAACCGCCAAGGAGTTGATCAGGGGATCAGTGAGTCAGTGACCCAATGAGTCAGTGACCCAGTGACCCAATGAGTCAGTGGCTCACTGGTTCAGCGGCTTACTCCGACAGCTCCCACACCGCGTGCGCGACGGCGTCGCTGTTCCGGTTGAGGGCGGTGTCGTTGATGTTGGACGTGGTGTCGCAGGACGAGTGGTAGCAGCGGTCGAAGGATTGCCCCGACGTACCGCCCCACTTGGCCGCCTGTGCCGCGGTCTTCGTACGGCTCGCCCCCGTGAACAGCCCGCCCACCGGCACGCCCGCGCTCTTGAACGGTGCGTGGTCGGAGCGGCCGTCGCCCTCGGTCTCGATCTCGGTCGCGACGCCGAGGCCGGCGTAGTAGTCCTTGAAGGTCTTCTCGATCGCGGGGTCGTCGTCGTAGACGAAGTAGCCGGGGTTCGGTGAGCCGATCATGTCGAAGTTCAGATAGCCGCTGATCTTCGCGCGGTTGGCGGAGGACAGGTTGTTGACGTAGTACCTCGACCCGACGAGCCCCAGCTCCTCCGCGCCCCACCAGGCGAACCGCAGATGCTTGGTGGGCTGGTAGCCGGCCCGCGACACGGCGAGCGCGGTTTCCAAGACGGCCGCCGAACCGGAGCCGTTGTCGTTGATGCCGGGGCCGGAGGAGACGCTGTCGAGGTGCGAGCCGGCCATGACGACCTGGTTGGTGTCGCCGCCGGGCCAGTCGGCGATCAGGTTGTAGCCGGTACGGCCGGAGGACGTGAACTGCTGGATGGCCGTGGTGTATCCGGCGGCGTCCAGCTTGGCCTTCACGTAGTCGAGGGAGGCCTTGTAGCCGGGGCGGCCGTGGGCGCGGTTGCCGCCGTTGGCGGTGGCGATGGACTGCAGCTGGGTGAGGTGGGCCTTGACGTTCGCCACGGGTATGTCCGGTGCGGCGGCGGCCTCGACGTCGGCCTTGGATGCCGCGCCGGCTATGGATCCACTGGTCAGGAGCGTGGCAGCCGCGACTGCGGCGGTCGCCGACGCGCGCCAGGAGACGGGGAGCTTCATGTGGGGGGCTCCGAATTCCAGGGGGACCCCCGTGGGGTGACCACAGGGGATCCACAGTGAATGGGGTGCCTGGATGGTGAGGGTGAGCCTGACTCTCCGTCAAGAGCGCTACTCGGACTTGGAGTTCGGATAGGGAAAACCCTGCGTTGTGTTCCTCACTGCACGCAGAACTCGTTCCCCTCTGGATCCGCCATCACCACCCACTCCCCGCCCGGCTCCTTCACCTGCCGCAGCACACTCGCTCCCAGCGCCTGAAGCCGCTCGACCTCACGCTCGCGCTCCCCGGCCGGCGCATGCAGATCGAGATGGAGCCGGTTCTTGACGGTCTTCGCCTCCGGTACGCGCTGGAACAGCAGTCGCCGCCCCAGCCCGGTGCCGCTGTCCTGGTCGTACGGGTCGTCCGGATGCCGTACGGCCACCAGGTCCCGGAAGGCGAGGCGGGCGTGAAACTCGACGACGGCCTCCCGCGGCAGCGCGCCGAGCTCCAGCAGCCGCTCGATGAACGCGCCGTTGTCCTCGACCTCGTAGTGCAGCGCGGCGGCCCAGAAGTCGGCCTGGGACTGGGGGTTGGCGCAGTCGACCACGAGCTTCCAGTGGAGGGGGGTGGGGGCGGAGGTGGGGGTGGGTGCGGGTTCGGGTGCCTGAGTCATGCGACCACTCATAGGGGGGCGCGAGCGGGGTGGCAATGGGAATCGCCGGTGACGTCTCAGCCCGTCCGGGGTTTGAGGGCGAGCCCCTGGCGAGGCCCGTGGCCAAGTCTTGACGGGGCGCCTGACGGGGCGCCTGACGGGGCGCCTGACGGGGCGCCTGGCGGGGTGCCTGGCGGGGCTCTTGATGGGGCCCCTTCAGGGCCGAAGCGGGGCCAGGGGGCGGCAGCGTCGCCCTGCGGGCGGCGGCCGGCGCCCCAGGTCAGGCGTCCGCAACGGCAGGCGTCGGCTTCTCGACCCGAGGCGCGCTCAACTCGGCCAACCTGTTCCGCCGCGCGGAGCGCCACGCATCCGCCGTCAGCAACGTCAACGCCAGCCACACCAGCGCGAACCCGGCCCACCTCTCGGCCGGCATCGCCTCGTGGAAGTACAGGACACCGAGCAGGAACTGGAAGACCGGCGCCAGGTACTGCAGCAGCCCCAGCGTCGACAGCGGCACCCGTATCGCGGCCACTCCGAAGCACACGAGCGGCACGGCGGTGACGACGCCGGTGGCCGCGAGCAGCGCCGCATGCCCGGGTCCCTCCGACGTGAACGTCGACTCGCCGCGCGTGGTCAGCCACACCAGGTATCCCATGGCGGGCAGGAACTGGATCGCGGTCTCCGCGGCCAGCGACTCGACTCCGCCGAGGTTGACCTTCTTCTTCACCAGCCCGTAGGTGGCGAAGGAGAAGGCGAGAACGAGGGAGATCCACGGTGGCCGGCCGTACCCGACGGTCAGCACGACCACCGCCGCGAAGCCGACGCCGACCGCCGCCCACTGCGCGGGGCGCAGCCGTTCCTTGAGGAGCAGGACGCCCATCGCGATGGTGACGAGCGGGTTGATGAAGTACCCGAGCGAGGCCTCCACCACATGGCCCGTGTTCACGGACCAGATGTACAGGCCCCAGTTGACGGTGATCACACCCGCGGCCACGGCGACGAGCGCCAGCCGCCGCGGCTGCCGTATCAGCTCACCGGCCCAGGCCCAGCGCCGTACGACGGCCAGCGCGATCGCCACGAAGACGAGGGACCAGGCCATCCGGTGGGCGAGGATCTCGACCGCCCCGGCGGGCTTCAGCAGGGGCCAGAAGAGGGGAACCAGCCCCCACATCCCATATGCCGCGAAGCCGTTCAGCACTCCTATGTGCCGCTCGCCGCCCGATTTCCCGGTCACGGCCCCTCCCTCGCACCCTCATCCGGCCGCGCCCTTACGACGGCTCGCACGAAGGTAACGCCGAACACCCCCGCCTGTCATGTCCGTATCGCCATACGGTCATGACAGGCGGGGGTGTGGCTCTCAAGGCGCCCCGGGGGAAGTTCAGCGCGCCCCCGGGGAGTCCGGTGCGCCCCGGGAGAGCTCAGCGTGCACCGGGGGAGTTCAGCCCTTGAGCGCGGCTCCGATCGACTCGGCAATCGGAGTGGTCGGACGGCCGGTCAGGCGGGACAGGTCCCCACTGCCGATGGCCAGCTCACCCTTCTCGATGCTGGCGTCCACGCCGGCCAGGATCGCGGGGAGCGGCTCGGGCAGCCCCGCGCCGGTCAGAATGCCTACGAGGTCCTCGACGGACACGGAGTTGTTGGCGATCTCCTTGCCGCTCTGCCGGCTCAGCTCCGCGGCGTACTCGGCGAAGCTCCACGCGACGTCGCCGCCCAGCTCGTACGTCTTGTTCTCGTGCCCCTCGCCGGTCAGTACGGCGACGGCGGCGGCCGCGTAGTCGGCGCGGGAGGCGGAGGAGACGCGGCCCTCGCCGGCGGCGTGGGTGACGGCGTTGTACTGGAGCACCGGGGCGAGGTTCTCGGTGTAGTTCTCGTGGTACCAGCCGTTGCGCAGCAGCACGTACGGCAGGCCGGACTCCAGGAGCGCCTTCTCGGTGCCGCGGTGGTCGTCGGCGAGCGCGGCCGTGAGGCTGCCGGGGGCGCTGGTGTAGGCGAGGAGTGCGACGCCGGCGGCCTTGGCGGCGTTGATGACGACCGTGTGCTGGCCGACGCGGTCGTTGCCGACCTCGCTGCCGGATATGAGCAGGACCTTGTCGCCGGCCGCGAACAGCGTGTCGAAGGTGTCGGGGGTGTTGTAGTCGGCGACTGCGATCTTCACGCCGCGCTCGGCCAGGTCGGCGGCCTTCTCGGGGGTGCGGACGACGGCGGTGACCTGGTCGGCCGGAACCTTCTCCAGCAGCTGCTCCACGACGTGGCGGCCCAGGTGGCCGGTGGCTCCGGTGACGACGATGCTCATGATCAGAACTCCTTGTGGGGTGTGTTGGCACTAACCCTAGGAGGTGCGCTAACTCAGCGAAAGTACCCACTTTGAAGTAAGGTACTTGCATGGCAGTGAGTACCGGTACGACGGCAAGCGCGACAGCGAACGCGACCAGCGCGACGACCGGCAAGTACGTCGTCGGTGAGGAGATGTGCCCCTACCGCCTCGTCCTGGAGCACGTCACCAGCCGCTGGGGCGTCCTCGTCCTGATCGAACTCCTGGAACGCCCCTACCGCTTCAGCGAACTGCGCCGCGCGATCGGCCGGGTCAGCGAGAAGATGCTCACCCAGACCCTCCAGACCCTGGAACGCGACGGCCTGATCCACCGCGACGCGAAGCCGGTGATCCCCCCGAGAGTCGACTACTCCCTGACCGACCTGGGCCGGGAGGCAGCGCAGCAGGTACGGGCGCTGGCGCTGTGGACCAGCGAGCGGATGGGGGAGGTGCAGAAGGCGCGCGAGGCGTACGACGCGCGCCGGGGCGCTTCCTGAATTGCATGCTCGTCCTGGCGCCCTCTTTCCGCTTCCCACGCCCGCTTGCACGCTGGGGGTGGGAAGCGTTGTCTCTCATCGGATCGGGGGCGGGGCATGGCTGTGCCGAACCACGAAGAGCGGGAAGCGCCCGTGCAGGAGCTGCTTGAGCAAGCCGTTCAGCTGCTCGGCCGCATGACGGAGGCGGCTGGCCGGCTGGCCGAGGAAATGCACCGCGCGAACCTGATCCAGCTGCACGGGTTCCTGCTGCAGCGGCTTGACCGGGCGATCGACGATCCGTCCCTCGCCGACGCCTTGAGCACCTTCACGGATCTGTCCGACGAGAAGCGTCGGCAGATGTTCAACGCCAACGCGCAGTACGGGCTCATTCTGCTCGCCCACCGGGTCGGCGTCCTCGACCGCAGTGAGCTCCTCGGCCATTTGAAGGTGTTGCGCCGCAGCCCCGTCTTCGTGGAGTACTGGCAGCGGTCGGTCCACGGACGGGAGGACCTGCCCGCGGACTCCTTCGAAGCGCGGGTCGGCAGGGCCGTCGACGCCATCATGGACGAGCGGCTGGACGACCTGGACGAGTGGTGGGTCGTAGGCCCTGACTCCGAGTCGCAGACTCGCTGAGGAGGCCTGATCCGTATGGATGCATCGTCCGTTCACATCGTCCGTCGCCTCGGAGACCCCCCGCGCCTGCGGGGAAGCGCGTCGGGCGCGAACTGCCCTGACATCTTCGAGCTGAGCGACGGCAACTTCGCCGTCATCGGCACCGAAGCCACCGCGGACCTGGACCCCCTCCTCCCCGCGGACGCGGCCCGAGCCGACTACGAGCGCATCGTCGTCATCACACGTGACACCCTCGTCCGCGCCAAGAAGGACATCCCCGACACGTGACGAAGAAAGGCCTGGGTGGCCGCAGCGCACCCAGGCCCTCACGCGTTCGCGTCGTCGAGTGTCAGCCCACCACCGTCCAGGTGTCCCCACCCGCCAGCAGCGCGCCCAGATCCCCCTTGCCGTTCTGCTCGATCGCCGTGTCCAGCTGGTCGGACATCTGGGTGTCGTACACCGGGCGCTCCACCGAGCGGAACACGCCGATCGGTGTGTGGTGCAGGGTGTCCGGGTCGGCCAGGCGGGAGAGGGCGAAGGCCGTAGTCGGGGACGCGGAGTGGGCGTCGTGGACCAGGATCTGCGACTCGTTCTCCGGTGTCACGGTGACGACCTTCAGGTCACCGGTCTGCGCGTCCCGTACGACGCCCCGCGCGCCGTCGGTTCCGAAGCGGATCGGCTGTCCGTGTTCGAGGCGGATCACCGCCTCCTCGGCTTGCTGCTTGTCCTTGAGGACCTCGAAGGCGCCGTCGTTGAAGATGTTGCAGTTCTGGTAGATCTCGATCAGCGCAGTGCCCTTGTGGGCCGCGGCCTCGCGCAGGACCTGGGTGAGGTGCTTGCGGTCGGAGTCCACCGTGCGCGCCACGAAGGACGCCTCCGCGCCGATCGCCAGCGACACCGGGTTGAAGGGCGCGTCCAGCGAGCCCATCGGCGTCGACTTGGTGATCTTGCCGACCTCGGAGGTGGGCGAGTACTGGCCCTTCGTCAGGCCGTAGATCCGGTTGTTGAACAGCAGGATCTTCAAATTCACATTGCGCCGCAGGGCGTGGATCAGGTGGTTGCCACCGATCGACAGCGCGTCACCGTCACCGGTCACCACCCATACGCTCAGGTCCCGCCGCGATGTGGCCAGGCCCGTCGCGATCGCGGGGGCGCGGCCGTGGATGGAGTGCATGCCGTACGTGTTCATGTAGTACGGGAAGCGGGACGAACAGCCGATGCCCGAGACGAAGACGATGTTCTCCTTGGCCAGGCCCAGCTCCGGCATGAAGCCCTGGACCGCGGCAAGGATCGCGTAGTCACCGCAGCCGGGGCACCAGCGCACTTCCTGATCGGACTTGAAGTCCTTCATGGACTGGCGGGCCTCGGCCTTGGGGACGAGCGAGAGCGCCTCGATCGTGCCCGTGCCTTCCGTGGACGTCTCAGCCATCGATGGCCTCCTTGAGCGCCTTGGCGAGCTGTTCCGCCTTGAACGGCATGCCGTTGACCTGGTTGTACGAGTGGGCGTCCACCAGGTACTTCGCCCGGACCAGGGTGGCGAGCTGACCGAGGTTCATCTCGGGGATCACCACCTTCTCGTAGCGTCCGAGTACCACGCCCAGGTTGCGTGGGAACGGGTTCAGGTGGCGCAGATGCGCCTGCGCGATGGATTCGCCGGCCGTGCGCAGCCGGCGGACCGCGGCCGTGATCGGGCCGTACGTCGATCCCCAGCCCAGCACCAGCGTCTTCGCCTCGTGCGGGTCGTCGACCTCGAGGTCCGGCACGTCGATGCCGTCGATCTTGGCCTGGCGGGTGCGGACCATGAAGTCGTGGTTGGCCGGGGCGTACGAGATGTTGCCCGTGCCGTCCTCCTTCTCGATGCCGCCGATCCGGTGCTCCAGGCCCGGCGTGCCCGGGATCGCCCACGGCCGGGCGAGGGTCTGCGGGTCGCGCTTGTACGGCCAGAAGACCTCGCTGCCGTCCTCCAGGGTGTGGTTCGGCCCCTGCGCGAACTGCACGGTCAGGTCCGGCAGCTCGTCCAGCTCCGGGATCCGCCAGGGCTCCGAGCCGTTGGCCAGATAGCCGTCCGACAGCAGCATCACCGGAGTGCGGTACGTCAACGCGATCCGCGCCGCCTCCAGGGCCGCGTCGAAGCAGTCGGCCGGCGTGCACGGGGCGACGATCGGCACCGGTGCCTCGCCGTTGCGGCCGAACATCGCCTGGAGCAGGTCCGCCTGCTCGGTCTTGGTCGGCAGGCCGGTGGAGGGCCCACCGCGCTGGATGTCGATCACCAGCAGCGGCAGCTCCAGCGACACGGCCAGCCCGATGGTCTCGGACTTCAGGGCCACCCCGGGACCGGAGGTCGTGGTCACCGCCAGTGAGCCGCCGAAGGCCGCGCCCAGCGCCGCGCCGATGCCGGCGATCTCGTCCTCGGCCTGGAAGGTCCGTACGCCGAAGTTCTTGTGCCGGCTCAGCTCGTGCAGGATGTCCGAGGCCGGGGTGATCGGGTACGAGCCCAGGAACAGTGGCAGGTCCGCCTGCTGGGACGCGGCGACCAGTCCGTAGGACAGGGCGAGGTTTCCGGAGATGTTGCGGTAGGTGCCGACCGGGAAGGCCGTCGTCGCCGGGGCGATCTCGTAGGAGACGGCGAAGTCCTCGGTCGTCTCGCCGAAGTTCCAGCCCGCGCGGAAGGCGGCGATGTTGGCGGCCGCGATGTCGGGCTTCTTGGCGAACTTCGACTTAAGGAACTTCTCGGTGCCCTCGGTGGGCCGGTGGTACATCCACGACAGCAGGCCCAGCGCGAACATGTTCTTGCTGCGCTCGGCCTCCTTGCGCGTGAGGTCGAACTCCTTCAGCGCCTCCACCGTCAGCGTCGTCAGCGGCACCGGATGGAGGCTGTAGCCGTCCAGCGACCCGTCTTCCAGCGGTGAGGCGTCGTAGCCCACCTTCTGCATCGCCCGTCTGGTGAACTCGTCCGTGTTGACGATGATCTCCGCGCCGCGCGGCAGATCGCCGATGTTGGCCTTCAGGGCCGCCGGGTTCATCGCGACCAGCACGTTCGGTGCGTCGCCCGGGGTCAGGATGTCGTGGTCGGCGAAGTGCAGCTGGAAGGAGGACACGCCCGGCAGGGTGCCTGCGGGGGCGCGGATCTCCGCCGGGAAGTTCGGCAGTGTCGACAGGTCGTTGCCGAAGGATGCCGTCTCCGAGGTGAAACGGTCGCCGGTGAGCTGCATACCGTCGCCCGAGTCCCCCGCGAAACGAATGATCACCCGGTCCAGCCGGCGGACGTCCTTCGTCCCTGCCGGTTTGCGCTGCTCTCCCACGACGGCTTCGTCAGCCTGCTCCGCTGGGCTACTGACCTGGCTGGTCACTGAACTGGACCTCCCTTAAGACGGGTGTCTGGGCATGGCCTTCCCGCAAGCCTTCCCAGGATCAACCCTACGTCCGCAAAGGTCGCCCTCCCCGGGCCATTCGCATGACGGACATGGATTTGAGATGGTTCGCCACCCAGACTTGTCATGATTTACACGCCCCCCGGCGCTTCTTTGAAGACGCTCCCCGCTCGTTCTTTGGTTCTAGGCCTCGGTCTCGGCAGATCCCGGTTTTCTGACACAGTGTCAGATCGTCAGGAGTTCAGGTAGGTGAGCACCGCCAGAACACGTCGGTGATCACCATCGCTCTGAGACAGTCCGAGCTTCAGAAAGATGTTGCTGACGTGCTTCTCGACCGCTCCGTCGCTCACCACCAGCTGCCGGGCGATCGCCGAGTTGGTCCGCCCCTCGGCCATAAGCCCTAGGACCTCCCGCTCACGTGGCGTGAGCCCCGCGAGCACGTCCTGCTTACGGCTGCGGCCGAGCAACTGGGCGACGACCTCCGGATCGAGGGCCGTACCCCCTTGGGCCACCCGCACGACCGCGTCCACGAACTCCCGAACCTCCGCCACCCGGTCCTTGAGCAGATAGCCGACTCCACGGCTGGACCCGGCCAGCAGCTCCGTGGCGTACCGCTCCTCCACGTACTGCGACAGTACGAGCACCCCGAGTCCGGGATGTGTCTTGCGGAGCTGTACGGCCGCCCGCACTCCTTCGTCCGTGTGCGTCGGCGGCATCCGTACGTCCGCGACCACCACGTCCGGCAGCTCGCCCTGTCCGTCCAGCTCTGTGATGGTCTTGATCAGCGCGTCGCCGTCCCCCACCCCCGCCACGACCTCGTGCCCACGGTCGGTCAACAGCCGGGTCAGCCCCTCCCTGAGCAGCACCGAGTCCTCGGCGATGACCACCCGCACCCTGTCCTCCACGATCCTCGGCCCCCCGAGCCTTGGCATTCGGCCGAGCGTGCCCCGGCCCTGTCGTCCCTCGCGACCTCAGTATCCCGCGATCGGCCCTCCCGCACCGGGCCTGTGGATAACCTGCCCGCCGCAGTTCGGATCGCGCGGCGCGGAGGGGGCGACTCCGGGGCGCATGCTCGTGAAGTGCTCAGGGAGTGCTCAGGGAGCGCTCGTGAAGTGCTCGGGGAGTGCTCAGGGAGTGCTTGCGAACAAACGGGAGTCCGGCCCCGAACCAACCGGAGCCGGATCCCCACCTCAGTGGGTCGAACGGCACACCCGAACTACACGGTCCGCCAGGGAAGCTCAGCCGTAACCCGCGTAGGGCCCCCGACCGGCGAGTCCACCACCAAGATCCCGTCCACCGCGTCCAACCGCTCGGTCAGCCCGGCCAGTCCCGACCCCCCGGAGACGGCGGCACCCCCCACCCCGTTGTCCACGACCTGCAACATCAGCCGGTTCTCCACCCGCCACACATCCACCGCAGCCCACGTGGCCCGCGCATGCTTGCTGATGTTCTGCAGCAGCTCCGACACCGTGAAGTACGCGATCCCCTCGATCGCCGGCACCGGCCGCTCATCGAGGTCGACCTGGACCTCCACCGGCACCGTGCACCGCGAGGCCACCGCCGACAGGGCCGCGTCCAGCCCACGGTCGGTCAAGACCGCCGGATGGATCCCGCGTGCCAGATCACGCAGTTCCTGAAGCGCCGTCTTCACCTCGCCGTGCGCCTCGTCCACCATCCGCGCGGCGGCCTGCGGATCCTCCGTCAGCTTCTCCTTCGCGAGGCCCAGATCCATGGCCAGGGCCACCAGGCGGGCCTGGGCACCGTCGTGCAGGTCGCGCTCGATGCGCCGCAGGTCGGCAGCGGCCGTATCGACCACGACACCCCGGTCCGACTCCAGCTCCACCACGCGCGTGGCCAGCCGCGACGGTCCGAGCAGGCCGTGCACCAGCAGCCGGTCCACCATCGTCAGCGCCCGCACGATCCACGGTGTGGCCAGCGTGAACAGCAGTCCGACCAGGGCGGTGACCGTGATCTCGAAGGGGTTGTCGAGGTAGATGTGGTGGGTCTCGTCGCCGTACAGCTGAAGGCCGTCCTGACCGGCCCACACCGGGAAGACCCAGAACCACAGCGGATACGTCAGCAGTGCCCAGCCGTACGCCCACACGTTCACGGCGACGACGAAGGAGAACACCGCCCACGGGAAGTGCAGCACCGCGTACAGCAGGCTCCGCCACGACGTCCCGCTCTTCAGTACGGCGCCCATCCACGCCATGAAGCCGCTCCGGCGCATCCGCAGCGGCTCCGGGTCGGCCACCTCCAGGTCCAGCAGCGCACGCGCGCGTGCCCGCTCCAGCGCCCCGAAGCCACGGCAGCCGGCGAGCCCCGCCGCCAGCACCGGGATGCCCAGAAACGTCACCAGCAGGCCCACGCCCAGCGACACCATCGTGACGGCGTACACGAACAGCACGATGCTGATCGGCAGGCTCAGCAGCACGTATCCGAACTCGCGCCAGCTGCGTGTCTCGAACGGCGCCCGCAGCCCGGCCGGCAGCCGGTGCCGTCGCTCGCCGCCGTGCTCGGGGAGGCCGCGCTCGGCGTGACCGAGCCCGTGCCCGTAGCCCTGTCCGTACTCCGTGGCCATCGGCGTCGTCCGTTCTCCTCGTCCCGTCAGCCCCGCCGCCGGGGCTGTGCCGTCGTATTTCCACCCTGCTCGACCGCAGGTCCAGGGACCATGGAGGCCGTCGGCGTCTCGAACGGGGGGTTTTCCCTACCCCTGCCCGGGGACGCGGTCCCGCCAGGGCAGTTCCGCCGTCACGGTCGTAGGACCGCCCTGAGGTGACTCGATGACGAACAGGCCGTCCACGGCGTCCAGCCGGTCGGCGAGCCCGCGCATGCCCGTGCCGCCGTCGAGGCGCGCACCCCCGCGACCGTCGTCCCACACCTGGATGAGCAGCCGTTCGTCCGAGCGCCACACGTCGACCGACGCCGACTTCGCCCCGCTGTGCTTGCTGATGTTCTGCAGCAGCTCCGAGACGGTGAAGTAGGCGATGCCCTCGATGGCCGCCACCGGTCTGGACAGCAGGTCGACGGTCACCTTCACCGGCACCGTGCAGCGCGAGGCGACCGCCGACAGAGCGGCGTCCAGGCCTCGGTCCGTCAGTACGGCCGGATGGATGCCGCGCGCCAGGTCCCGCAGCTCCTGCAGCGCGAGCTTCACCTCGCCGTGCGCCTCCGCGACCATCGTCGCCGCCGCGTCCGGATCCTCCAGCAGCTTCTCCTTGGCCAGGCCCAGCCCCATGGCGAGGTTGACCAGCCGGGCCTGCGCGCCGTCGTGCAGATCGCGTTCGATGCGCCGCAGATCGGCGGCCGCCGTATCCACGACAACCCCCCGGTCCGACTCCAGTTCGGCGATACGGCGCTCCAGCTCGTCGGAGGGCGACAGCAGGCCGCGCACCATCGCGCGGTCCGCGTTCGTCAGGCCCCGCGCGATGAACGGCAGCACCGGCCACAGCACGAACAGCGAGGTCAGCGTGATGGTGAAGGTGAGGATGCCCCAAGGCAGCCGGATGAAGTCGTACAGCATCGTGCGCCAGCCGACGGGGTCCTTCAGCGCCAGCCACAGCTGCGGGAAGAAGCCGTCCTTGCCGCCGCGCAACGGCAGCGGACTCGGCTCGTCCACCCGCACCCCGAGCAGCGCACGCGCGCGTGCCCGCTCGAGCTTGCCCAACTGCCGTGCGCCCATCAGCCCGGCCGCGAGCAGGGGGAACCCGACCACCGTCAGGGTCAGAAAGGCACCGGTGGACAGCACCGTCACGACATAGATGAAGCCGAGCAGCGACAACGGAAGGTTCGCCAGGAGGTGCGCGATCTCCTTCCAGGTGTGCCGGTCGTAGGCGAAACGGGCGGGCGGCAGCGGCGGCTGCTCGCTGTCGGACCGCCCGGAGGCGTCCCGCGAAGGGCTGGGGCGTTCGGTCATATGGGCTAGCGTGCCGCGCGGTACGCCACCGCGCCATGAGGCGGGCCGCCCCCGTCGCCGGGGGAAATCCCCACCCCGCCCCCCGGCCGGCATAGGGCCGTGTGACCGGCCGGTCGCCCGGCCGTCGCATCTCGAGGGGATCTCAACGCGTGACGGGCTGCTTACGGTGTCTTTAGCAGGGCCTAGACTCCCGTGCGTACAGATCGTCGAACAGCGGTGTTCACGAGTTCACAAGCAGCAGGACACTGGTTACAGGGACTGGTTCGGGCTCAGGTTCTGGGACCGGTCCGGTCCTGGGCATCGGTCACGAGGTCAGGGAGCGAGGGGCGGACGTGTCGGAACAGACCGTCGTCGTCGCGGCGGATGTGCATTACGTCGTCGTCTCGGCGGACTACTTCCAGTCCTACTCGGTCGTCGGACTGCTGGCCGTCGTCGGCGTCCTGTTCGTCGCCGTCGCCTTCGGGGCGGGCCGCCTGCTGCGCCCCATGGTCCCCACGCCCGAGAAGCTCCTGACGTACGAGTGCGGCGTCGACCCCGTAGGCGAGGGCTGGGCCCACACCCAGGTCCGCTACTACGTCTACGCCTTCCTCTACGTGATCTTCGCCATCGACTCGATCTTCCTGTTCCCCTGGGCGACGGTCTTCGCCGACCCGGGCTACGGCGCGACCACGCTCGTGGAGATGTTCATCTTCCTCGGCTTCCTGGCCGTGGGCCTGCTCTACGCATACAAGAAGGGCGTCCTGGCATGGACGTGACGCCAGACACCGATGGGCAGCAGCCGGTTCTGCTGCCGGAGCCCAAGCGGCTGGGCGCGCTGGCCCGCCTCGCGCCCGAGCCGATGAAGGTGATCCTCAACTGGGGCCGCCGCTACTCCCTCTGGGTCTTCAACTTCGGCCTCGCCTGCTGCGCGATCGAGTTCATCGCCGCGTCGATGGCCCGCCACGACTTCATCCGCCTCGGCGTGATCCCGTTCGCGCCCGGCCCGCGCCAGGCCGACCTGATGGTCGTCTCCGGCACGGTCACGGACAAGATGGCCCCGGCCGTGAAGCGCCTGTACGAACAGATGCCCGAGCCCAAGTACGTCATCTCCTTCGGGGCCTGCTCCAACTGCGGCGGCCCGTACTGGGACTCCTACTCCGTCACCAAGGGCGTCGACCAGATCATCCCGGTGGACGTGTACGTTCCCGGCTGCCCGCCGCGCCCCGAGGCGCTGCTCCAGGGGATCCTGAAGCTCCAGGAGAAGATCGCGCGGGAGTCGCTGGGGGAGCGGTACGGCGAGACGGCCCGTCCGTCCACGGCGGCGCTGCAGAGCGGGCTGGTCAAGGCTCCGGGTGCGCCGGATGCCGGTGGTAGCGGCACCAGTGGCGCCGGCGCGGGGGAGGCCCACCGATGACGACGATCGGCTGGCTGCCCGCCCCCGTCGTGGACCTCTTCGGCCCCGAGGCCACGGCCGAGGAGTCGTACGAGGTCCTGACGGTCGACGTGCCCCCGACGTCCTGGATCGCGGCGCTGGAGACGGCCCGCGACGCGCTGGGCTGCACCTACTTCGACTGGCTGAGCGCGGTCGACGAACCGGGCACGGGCTTCCGCGTCGCGGCCCACGTCGCTGCCCTGTCTCCGGTACGGCGCCTGCTCGTCCGTACGACGGTCCCGCACGAGGCGCCTGCGCTGCCCTCGGCGGTCGGCGTGTACGCGGGCGCGGCCTGGCACGAACGCGAGACGCACGAAATGTTCGGCGTGGCGTTCACCGACCACCCTGCCCTGGACCACCTGCTTCTCCCGGACAACTTCGAGGGCCACCCCCTCCGCAAGGACTTCGTCCTGGCGGCCCGCGTCGCCAAGGCCTGGCCCGGCGCCAAGGAACCCGGCGAGTCCGAACACGGCGGCCCGAAGCGCCGCCAGATGCTGCCCCCCGGCGTCCCCGACCCGAACGAATGGGGCCCTCTGAAGGGCCAGCTCCCCCCTGCCCCGGCCCGCCCGGCCAGGGGCGCGGGGCGCGCCGCGGGGGAACGTCCGGCACGGGCGGCCGGCGACCGGCCGGTACGGCGCACCCGCACGGCGGCGGAGGGTTCGGCGAGCCAGGGCGAGGCGCCGACGGCAACGGTTGGTGGGGCTCCGGCGGCGGGGGCAACGGCTGGTGGAGCTCCGGCGGCGGGTGCGGTGCGTCGTGCGCGTACGGCGGCTGAGGGGTCGGCGAGTCAGCAGGGGCCGGATTCGGCGGCTGGAGCGCCTTCAGCCGGTGCGGCGCGGCGTGCTCGTACAGCGGCAGAGGGTTCGGCCGGCCAGACGGCTGCTCCTGGAGCCGAGCCCTCGGCGGAGACGGGCGCGTCTACGGCGGCAGCCGACACCTCGCCGGCCACGCCGGCCGCCGGAGCGGGTGACGGGCAGGAGGCGACGGCCGCGAGCAGCACCCCACCGGCGCGGCGTGCGCGCAGCGCGAACGAAGGCTCGGCATCGCAGAGCCCGGAAACGGGTGCCACTCCCGTCGGCCCCCGCCGATCCCGCAGCGCCTCGCAGGGCTCCGCGAGCCAGCGGGCGGCGTCCGATGCGGCAGCGCCCGATGTGGCGGCCAGCGCGGCGGCTACCGACGCGGTGGGGTCTGATGCGGCGGGTTCCGATGCAGCGTCGACGACTGCGGCCGACGAAGCCGCTACGCCCTCGTCAACCTCCTCGACCAGTCCCTCGACAACCCTCTCGTCCACCGCGAAACCCCCCGCCGCCCCGCGCAGCCCGGACGCCCCGTGGCACCACGCCCGCCCGGCCTTCGACGAGCCGGACCCCAGGCAACGAGCCGAGCCTGAGCCGCAGACTGAGTCCGAGTCCGCGTCGAAGACCGCAGCCAAGGCAGAGCCCGCCACGTCCGCCGAGGGAGATGCATCGGAGGCACCGGAAGCGGCATCCGGCGAAGAGGCCCCCGGAACTCAGCAAGCCACGGCTGCCGCTCCCACCCCCGAGCCCGGCGCACCCGACTCCGCAGCCACCCCCGAAGCCTCCGAAGCCTCCGAAGCCTCCGAAGCCTCCGAAGCCGACGAAGGCTCCGACGACGCCGAAGCCCCTACCCACGACCGCACAGACCCCGCAGGAGGCCCGCAGTGAACGACGTGCTCGACGTCACCCTGCGACTCCTGATCGTCTTCGTCGTCTTCCTCACCTTCCCCCTGATCATCGGCCAGACCGAGCACAAGGTGATGGCTCACATGCAGGGCCGCCTCGGCCCGATGTACGCCGGCGGCTTCCACGGCTGGGCCCAGCTCGTCGCCGACGGCGTGAAGTTCGCGCAGAAGGAGGACGTCGTCCCGGCGGGCGCGGACCGCCGCATCTTCCAGCTCGCCCCCGCAGTGGCCCTCCTCCCTTACCTGCTCGTCCTCCTCGCCATCCCCATCGGCCCGGGCGAGGGCGCGGTCGGCGAGGTCATCGACGCGGGCATCTTCTTCGTCCTGGCGGTCATGGGCGTAGGCGTCCTCGGCTCACTCATGGCCGGCTGGGCCTCCGCCAACAAGTTCTCCCTTCTCGGCGGCCTGCGCACCGCTGCCCAGCTCCTCGCCTACGAACTCCCGATGCTGCTCACCGCCGCATCCGTGGCGATGGCGGCCGGTACGGTCTCTCTCCCTGGCATCCTCGACGCCTTCGAGTGGTGGTGGCTGCCCTGGCAGATCGTCGGCGCGATCGTCTTCTTCGTCGCCGGACTGGCCGAGCTGCAGCGCCCGCCGTTCGACATGCCCGTCGCCGACTCGGAGATCATCTTCGGCGCCTACACCGAGTACACCGGACTCCGATTCGCTCTTTTCCTCCTCGCCGAGTACGCCGGAATCGTGGTTCTGTGCGGCCTGACGACCGTCCTCTTCCTGGGCGGCTGGCACGGCCCCTGGGGTGCCGACGGCCTCGGCTGGGTCTGGACCCTTCTCAAAGCGGCAGTCCTCGCCTTCATCGTGATCTGGCTCCGCGTCACCTATCCCCGCCTGCGCGAGGACCAGCTCCAGAAGCTCTCCTGGACTCTCCTCGTCCCCCTCTCCCTCGCCCAGATCGCCCTCACCGGCATCGTCAAGGTGGTGATCCAGTAACCATGGCTGCGCCTCCCCCGCCTTCCCGGCCCCGCATTCCTGGCAGTGGCCTGGCCAAGGGCCTGGCCGTCACCCTCCGCACGATGACGAAGAAGTCCGTCACCGCGCAGTACCCGGACACCCAGCCCGACCTCGCGCCCCGCACCCGCGGCGTGATCGGCCTGTTCGAGGAGAACTGCACGGTCTGCATGCTGTGCGCCCGCGAGTGCCCGGACTGGTGCATCTACATCGACTCCCACAAGGAGACTGTCCCGGCGGCGACCCCCGGCGGCCGCGAACGCAGCCGGAACGTCCTCGACCGCTTCGCCATCGACTTCTCCCTGTGCATGTACTGCGGTATCTGCATCGAGGTCTGTCCTTTCGACGCCCTGTTCTGGTCGCCGGAGTTCGAGTACGCCGAGACCGACATCCGCGAGCTCACCCACGAGCGCGACAAGCTCCGCGAGTGGATGTGGACCGTCCCGGCCCCACCCGCCCTCGACCCCGGCGCCGAGGAACCCAAGGAGATCGCCGCCGCCCGCAAGACCGCCGAGAAGCTGGCGGCCGCGCAGGCCGCGCAGGCCGAGCCCGAAGAGTCGACCGAGCCGACCGAGCCGCAGGAGGGCGAGTCGTGAGCCCCACCTCCGCCGCGCTGACCACGGCCGCCGACACGCACGGCTTTCTCTCCCCGACCGGCGTCGAGATCGCCTTCCTGCTCGTCGGCCTGGTCACCTTCGGCGCCGCGCTGGTCACCGTCACCACCCGTCAGCTGGTGCACGCCGCCCTGTGGCTGGTGGCCACACTCGGCGGCCTCGCCGTGGAGTACCTCCTGCTCACCGCCGAGTTCATCGCCTGGGTGCAGGTCCTCATCTACGTCGGTTCCGTCGTCGTCCTCCTCCTGTTCGGGCTGATGCTCACCAAGGCCCCCATCGGCCGCTCCCCGGACGCCGACTCCGGCAACCGCTGGGCAGCCCTCACCGTGGCCCTCGCCGCCGCGGCCACCCTGATCTGGGTCGTCGTCGACGCCTTCCGCACGACCTGGATCGACCTCGACGGCCCCGCCGCCGGCTCCACCAGGGCCACCGGCGAAAGCCTCTTCCAGAACTGGGTCCTCCCCTTCGAAGGCCTCTCCGTCCTCCTCCTCGCCGCCCTGGTCGGCGCGATCGTCCTGTCCCGCCAGGCAAAGGCGACCGCCACCGAGCAGCCCGGCGCCGGTGCCGGAACCTCGACGGGCCGCCGCACCACCCCGAGCGCGCCCTCGGCGAACACTCCGTCCGACCGCTCCACCACCGCGCCCGCCCCGTCCGTCCGCGAGCCGTCGGCGACCGACGCCCCCGCTCCCGACGCCCCCGCTCCCGACGCCCCCGCTCCCGCCCCCACCGAGCCCGGCGCCCCGAGCGAGAAGGAGCCGCGCTGATGCATCTCGCCTATCCCGCCGTACTCTCCGCCCTCCTCTTCTGCACCGGCCTGTACGGCGTCCTCGCCCGCCGCAACGCGATCCTGGTCCTGATGTCGGTCGAGCTGATGCTCAACGCCGTCAACCTCAACCTGGTCGCCTTCGACGTCTGGCTCAGCAAGGCCGCCGAGGAGACCCTGCACTCCGGCCAGGCCCTGACCCTGTTCACCATCACCATCGCCGCCGCCGAGATCGGCATCGGCCTGGCGATCGTCCTCGCCGTCTACCGCAACCGCGGCACCTCGGACATCGACAAACTCCGCGACACCGCCGAGAGCCACGACACCGGCGGCCCCGACCACGACGCCTCCACGGCCCCGCAGGCCGAGAAGGCTGAGGCCACCGCGTGACCACGACCACCCTCGCCGTACTCGTCCCCCTTCTGCCGTTCCTCGGCGCCGCAGCCGGCCTGCTCCTGGGCCGCACGGCGCCCGGCTTCGTTCGCCCACTCGCCGTCCTGCCGACGCTCGCGTCCCTCGTGCTCGCCGCGGTGGTCGCCGTGCGCCAGGGTGGCGACCAGGCGATCAACGCCGCCACCGAACTCACGCCCACCGGCTCGGTCCCGATCGAACTCGCCCTGCACATCGACGGCTTCGCCGCCCTCGTCGCCGTACTCGTCGGCGTCGTCGCGACCTGCGTGCAGATCTACTCGACGGGCTACCTCCGCGAGGACCCGCGCTACCCCTCGTACGCCGCGCTCGTCTCCTTGTTCACCTCCGCGATGCTGCTCGTCGTCTACTCCGGCGACCTGATGGTGCTGCTGGTCGGCTGGGAGATCATGGGCATCTGCTCGTACTTCCTGGTCGGCCACTACTGGGAGACCCCGGAGGCCCGCGCCGCCTCCATCAAGGCCTTCCTGGTGACCAAGCTCGGTGACGTCCCCTTCCTCATCGGCCTGTTCGCGCTGGCCACCGACGCCGGGTCCTTCCGCATCACGAAGGTCCTCGGCACCGTCGCGAGCGGCGGACTCGACCACCCGACCCTGATCGCCCTGCTGCTCCTCGCGGGCGTGGCGGGCAAGTCGGCGCAGTTCCCGCTGCACACCTGGCTCCCCGACGCGATGGCGGGCCCGACGCCCGTCTCCGCGCTGATCCACGCCGCGACGATGGTCGCCGCCGGTGTCTACTTCATCGCCCGTCTCCTCCCGGTCTTCGAGGCCTCCCAGGCCGCGATGATCGTCCTCGCGGTGATGGCCGCCGTCACGATGATCGGCTCCGGCCTCGCCGCGTTCGCCCAGGACGACATCAAGCGCGTCCTCGCCTACTCGACGATCGGCCAGCTCGGCTACATGACCGGCGCCCTCGCCGTCGCCGACCGCGGTGCCGCCGTCTTCCACCTCCTCTCCCACGGCGCCTTCAAGGCGCTGCTGTTCCTCGCGGCCGGCGTGATCATCCACGCCGCCGGCACCAACTCGCTGGCCGCCATGTCCCGCATGACCCACCTGCGCAACCGCGTCCCCGACGCCTACTGGACGATGACCGTGGCGCTCCTCGCGCTCGCCGCGATCCCGCCGTTCAGCGGCTTCTTCTCCAAGGAGTCCGTCCTCGGCGCCGCCGAACACGTCGCCACCGGCCACGCCGAGCGCGTCCCCGGCTCCGTGGGCTGGATCGTCCTCGTCGCCGGCCTGCTCACGGCCCTGCTCACCGCGGCCTATGCGATGCGCCTGTGGCTGCTGGCCTTCCGCGGCCGGGGCGCCGAGGCCCCCGACCACGGCAGGCAGCCGCTGACGATGACCGTGGTGCTGTGGGTGCTCGCCGTCCCGTCCCTCGCCGTCGGCGCGCTCGCCTACCGCGTGCTCCCCGACTGGTTCGACGGCCGCGACCTCGCCCCGACCCTCACCACCTCCGTCCTCGGCACGGGTGTGGCCCTGGTCGGCGGCATCGTCACTTACGCTGCCTGGCGCCACACCACCTCCGTGGCGGCGCGCGTCCCGCTGGGCGCGGTCGCGGCCCACCCGGAGGGCGACGCCGCCCAGGTCGAGGCCGAGGCCATCGCCAGCCACGCGCCCGTGTACGGAGGAGTGGCCTACGCACCCGACCCGGCGGACCCGGGCCGACTGCTGCTCGGCCCGCTGCACCGCCATGCCGCCGTCGGCTTCCACCTCGACGCCGTGTACCGGGCGCTGTTCGTCCGCCCGGTCCAGGCCGGCGCGAGTCTCGTCCGGTTCCTCGACCGCGAGGTCGTCGACACGTACGTACGCGGTGCGGGCGCCCTACCCCGCTGGCTCGGCATCGCCGTGCGGCGCGCCCAGACCGGCAATGTGCAGACCTATGTGAGCGCGCTGCTCGCCGGCACCGTCGTCCTCGCGGTCGCCGCCGTCCTCGTCGCCACGGGAGCGTGAGCAGGCGTGATCGATATCAACGAGTCCGTGATGCAGTTCCTTCTGGCGTTCGTCGTCGTCGGCCCGCTTCTCGGCGCCGCCGCCGCTCTCCTGCCCGCCCCGCCCGGGCTGAAGGGAAAGTCGCCCGGCCAGGCGGTGCTCCGGCACGGCGTCACCGTCACTGGCGTGGTCCTCATCGCCGCGATCGTCCTCGCGCTCGGCTTCGACCACGACCAGCCGTCGAAGATGCAGGCCAGCACGGACATCAGCTGGATCCCCGCACTCGACGTGCGCGTCCACCTCGGCATCGACGGCATCTCCCTCCCCCTTCTGGTCCTGACCGCGCTGCTGACCTTCCTCTGCGCGCTCTACTCGTACTTCAAAATGCCGTCGGGCCCGACCCCGAAGGCCTTCGTCGCTCTGCTGCTCGTCCTGGAGTCCGGCACCCTCGCCACCTTCGCCGTCCTCGACCTGCTCCTCTTCTTCCTCGCCTTCGAGATGGTCCTCATCCCGATGTACTTCCTCATCGCCCGCTGGGGCGGCGAGGGCCGGGCCGAGGCCGCCTGGAAGTTCATCCTCTTCACGCTGCTCGGCTCCGTGGTCATGCTGCTCGGCCTGCTCCTGATCGGAATCAAGGCGGGCACATTCGACATGGTGGCACTCGCCACTGACAACGGCCGGTCACTGACCGCATCCGTGCAGGTCATCGCCGTTTTGGCGATCGGTATCGGGCTCGCGGTCAAGACCCCGATGTGGCCGCTGCACAGCTGGCTGCCCGACGCTCACACCGCCGCCCCGACCGTCGGCTCGGTCCTGCTGGCCGGCGTCCTGCTGAAGATGGGTACGTACGGGTTCGTCCGGATCCTCCTGCCGATCACGCCCGACGGCTTCGCCGACTTCGCGCCGTACCTCGCCGCGTTCGCCGTCGTCGGAATCATCTACGGATCCCTGGCCTGCCTGGCCCTCGCCAAGCAGGGCGCGAAGGGCGACCTCAAGCGCCTCATCGCCTACTCCTCCGTCGGCCACATGGGCTTCGTCCTGCTCGGCATCGCGACGATGACCCCGACCGGCGTGAACGGCGCCCTGTTCGCCAACATCGCCCACGGCCTCATCACAGGCCTGCTCTTCTTCCTGGTCGGCGCGCTGAAGGACCGTACCGGCACGACCGACCTCGACGCCCTCGCCGAGCAGACCGGCGCCGCGCTCTACGGCAAGGCACCGCGCCTGGGCGGCCTGCTCGCGTTCGCCGCGGTCGCCTCGCTCGGACTTCCGGGCCTCGCCGGGTTCTGGGGCGAGATGCTCGCGCTGTTCGGCGCGTTCGACCCCGCCGCCGGTCTCAGCCGCCCGGCCTTCCTCACCTTCATGGCGATCGGCGCCTTCGGCACGCTGCTCACTGCCGCGTACCTGCTTGTCGTGGTCCGCCGCGTCTGCATGGGCGCCGCACCGCAGGAAGGCCCGAAGCTCGCCGACGTCCAGAGTTACGAGTTCGCGGCCTGGACCCCGCTCGTCGCCCTCACCGTCGTCGCCGGGCTGTGGCCCAAGACCCTCCTCGGCCTCACCGACCCGGCCGTGCAGCAGCTCCTCGCAGGAGGCACCCGATGAGCTCCCTGGCCCAGTCGCCGGCCGTGAATCTCGTCCAGTCCGTCGACTGGCTGGCCATCGCGCCGCCCACCATCGCGGCGGTCGTCGGACTCGCGGTCCTCGTCGCCGACCTGTTCGTCGCAGAGAACAAGAAGACCCTCCTCGGCTGGACGGCCGTGGTCGGCCTGGCAGCCTCCGCGCTCCTGCTGCTGCCCCTCCTCGACGGCGACCGCTCCACCTTCTGCCTCACCGGCGACCCGGGCATCTGCAGCTACACGGCCGACCGCTTCACCCTCGTCATCCAGTTCCTGGTCCTCGGCGGCGCCCTCCTCGCGGCTCTCTTGTCGGTCACTGCCCTCAAGGACGCCGACAAGGGACTCCCTGAAGGGGAGTTCTGGTTCCTGCTGCTCTCCTCCGCCGCCGGAGCCGCCCTGCTGCCGGCCTCACGGGACCTGGCGACCCTCATCGTCGCCCTCGAAGTCGCCTCTCTCCCAGCCTTCGCGCTGGTCGGCCTCCGCTTCGGCGACCGCAAGTCCTCCGAAGCGGCCCTGAAGTTCTTCCTGTCCTCGGTCACCGCGACCGCGGTCAGCCTCATGGGCATCAGCTTCGTTTACGCCGCCACCGGCACCCTTTACCTCACTCAGATCGCCGACCGGATCCAAAACGTCGACGGACAGTTCCAGACCCTCACCCAGACCGGAGTCGTCCTCACGCTGGTCGGCTTCGCCTTCAAGACGGCCGCCGTGCCCTTCCACTTCTGGGTGCCGGACACCTACGTCGGAGCGCCCCTGCCGGTCGCCGCCTACCTGTCGGTCGTCGGCAAGGCGGTCGGCTTCACCGGCCTGATCCTCGTCACGGTCGTCGCCCTCCCGTCGTACGCCGACGTATGGGGCCCGGCCCTCGCGGCGCTCGCCGCACTCACCATGACCGTCGGCAACGTCGGCGCCCTGCGCCAGCAAGCCACGCGCGCGTACAGCGCGGTACGCCTGCTCGCCTGGTCCTCCGTCGGCCAGGCCGGCTATCTCCTGGTGCCGATCGCGGCCGCCGCCTACTCCGACGACGCCGAGCGCTCCATCGGCTCCACCGTCGCCTACGCCCTGATGTACGCCGCCGTGAACCTCGGCGCCTTCGCGGTGGCCGCACTCGTCGGCCGCACAAAGACCCTCAACCGCCTCAGCGACTACCGCGGCCTGTACGCCCGAAACCCCCTGTCCGCCCTGATCCTGGCCTTCTTCCTGCTCTGCCTCGCCGGACTCCCGCCAGGCATCATCGGCCTGTTCGCCAAGGTCACCGTCTTCTCCGCCGCCGTCGACGCGGGCCTCGGCTGGCTCGCAGTCATCATGGCCGTCAACGTCGTGATCGCGCTGTTCTACTACCTCCAGTGGACGGCCCTGCTGTTCCGCGCCCCCGAGGGCGAGCCCGTCAAGCACCTCGTCCCCGTGCCAGTGACGGCCACGATGGCCCTGACCGGCGTCGTCGGCATCGCCCTGTCCGGAGCCCCCCAGCTGATCCTGCGTTTCGCCGACACCGGGCTCTTCTGAACCCTGGCGCACTCCGTGCGCGCGCGTGGAGCACCCGATCCCCACGCGCGCGTGGCCGTGTGCGGGCGTCCTCACCCGGACGGCCCACGCCCGCCGCCCCACGCACCAGGGAACCCGTGGCCCTCGCCTGGCGTTGACCAGTACGGAAGGGTCCACTGGACGTGACACCACGGCACCAGTGGCATCGGAGATCGAGCAGCAAAGGGTTCCCCTGCCGCACGACTTGGAGGGCGTACCGTGCACCGCCGGCACAACGGGCTCAGGACAGCAGTACTCCTCGGGGGACTGTCCGCACTCATCATCGTCATCGGCAGCTTCTTCGGCCGCATGGGGCTCGTCGTCGCGGTCCTGATCGCCCTGGGCACGAACGCGTACGCGTACTGGAACAGCGACAAGCTGGCGCTACGCGCGATGCGTGCCCGCCCGGTCAGCGAGTTCGAGGCCCCGGGGCTGTACCGCATGGTCCGGGAACTCTCCACCCAGGCCCGCCAGCCCATGCCCCGCCTCTACATCTCCCCGACGGAGGCGCCGAACGCGTTCGCGACGGGCCGCAATCCGCGCAATGCCGCCGTGTGCTGCACCGAAGGCATCCTGCGCATCCTCGACGAGCGCGAACTGCGCGGCGTCATCGGCCACGAGTTGAGCCACGTCTACAACCGCGACATCCTGATCTCGTCGGTCGCCGGTGCCCTCGCCTCGGTGATCATGTTCCTGGTCAACTTCGCCTGGCTGATCCCGATCGGCCGTTCCGATGACGACGACGGCCCCGGTCTCCTCGGCATGTTGATGATCATGATCCTGGGCCCGCTCGCCGCCTCGCTCATCCAGCTGGCCATCAGCCGCTCCAGGGAGTACGAGGCCGATGCGTCCGGTGCCCAGCTCACCGGCGACCCGCTCGCCCTGGCGAGCGCACTGCGCAAGCTCGAGCACGGCACGAAGCAGCTTCCGCTGCCCCCCGAGCCTCGCATCGAGACCGCCAGTCACATGATGATCGCCAACCCGTTCCGTCCGGGCCAGGGATTCTCCAAGATGTTCTCCACACACCCGCCGATGGCGGAGCGTATCGCCCGGCTCGAGAAGATGGCAGGCCACCAGTGAAAACCATCCTGAACGTCATCTGGCTCGTCCTGAGCGGCTTCTGGCTGTTCCTCGGCTACTTGGCCGCAGGCCTATTGCTGTGCATCACCATCATCGGCATCCCGTTCGGTATCGCGGCCTTCCGTATCGGCATCTACGCCCTGTGGCCCTTCGGGTACACCACGGTCGAGCGCCGCGACGCCGGAGCCCCCTCCTGCGTCGGTAACGTCCTGTGGCTGGTCCTCGCGGGCTGGTGGCTGGCCATCGGTCACATCGTCACCGGCCTTGCCCTGTGCGTCACGATCATCGGCATCCCGTTCGGCATCGCCAACTTCAAGCTGATCCCGGTGTCGCTGTTCCCGCTGGGCCGCGAAATCGTGTCGACGGACAAGCCGTTCGCGTCGAGCTGGTAAGGCAGTGAGTGGGGTGTGGTGACGGCCGGTTTATCCACAACCCGGCGGTTGTCCACAGGCCCGACCGATTGTCAGTGGCGGCTTGCATCATGAACGCATGACCGAGATCGAGCAGTTGCTGACGAGGGTGGCGGACAAGGCCCGCAACACCCGCCCGTGGGGCTGGCCTTCACTCCCCGAGCCCGTGGACTCGACGACGCTGGCCCAAGCCGAGTCCGCCCTCGGCTTCCGGCTGCCCCCGCTGCTCGCCGATCTCTACCTGCGTATAGGAGACGGCGGATTCGGCCCCGAGTACGGCCTGTTGCCCCTGCTCGACAGCCCTCCGGCCGGCGAGCCCGCCGCCGTCACGCAGTACCTCGCCAACCGCGAGAGCGCCCGCAAGGACCCCGACTGGCCCTGGCCCGAAGGCGTCCTGCCGATATCCCACTGGGGCTGCGCGATGTACGCGTGCGTGGACTGCCACAGCCCTCAGGCCGCCGTCCTGCTCTTCGAACCGAACGCCGACGACGCCGACCGGGCGTGGTACGTGGACGCCCCGAGCCTCACGGACTGGCTGCGCGCCTGGGTCGACGGCACGGGCTGGTACGAGGAGATGAACGAGGAGCTGGAGATGGCTCCTTGGGCTGACTTCCACATACGCACGGCGGCGGCACAGGCGTCCTGACGGTGCGTGGGCCGGCGGTCGGCGAGTGGACCGACGGCCGGTTGAGTGGTCGGCAGTCATCGTGTGCGTCGTCTGCGCTGGGGGCCGCGTGCGTCGTGCGCGCTGAGGGACCGTGTGCGTCAAGCGCCTGATCGGTACCGAGTGGATCGACGGCCTTCGAACGGTCCGCGACAGCCGGCTGAGCGGACCGGTCATGCCGTGCGGTTCGGCACCGCCCCGCCCGCCCGGCCCGCAAGCTCCCGGCACACCAGCTGGACCGACCTGGCTTCACCCAGCGACACGCACGCGTACCTCGGCCTACCGTCCCCGGGCACCCGACCGCTGCCCCGCCACCCACCGCCGTACGCCGTACGCAGCCACCCCCACCACCAGCACACCCGCACCGACAACAACCGAAACCCCCGGCAGCGAGAACGCCAGCACCGCGCACCCGAGAAGTCCCACCACCGGCACGACCCGAGCAGTCGGCGCAGAGTCGAGGGTCCAGGCCGAAGCGTTGGCCACCGCGTAGTACGCCAGCACACCGAAGGAGGAGAACCCGATCGCGCCCCGCACGTCCACCGTGGCGGCCAGGACCGCGACCACCGCCCCCACGGCGAGTTCGGCCCGGTGCGGCACCTGGAAGCGCGGATGCACGGCTGCCAGGGCGCCAGGAAGATGCCGGTCGCGGGCCATGGCCAGTGTCGTCCGCGAGACGCCCAGGATCAGAGCGAGCAGCGAGCCCAACGCGGCGACGGCCGCGCCCACCCGCACCACGGGCACGAGCCCCGGTACCCCGGCCGCCCGCACCGCGTCGGCCAGCGGCGCGCCCGCCTGCCCCAGACCACCCGACCCCAGTACGGAAAGGACTGCCACCGCCACACACGCGTACACCGCCAGCGCGATGCCCAGGGCCAGCGGAATCGCACGGGGGATGGTGCGGGCCGGGTCCCGCACCTCTTCGCCGAGGGTCGCGATCCGCGCGTATCCGGCGAACGCGAAGAACAACAGCCCCGCCGCCTGCAGCACCCCGCCCACGCCGCCCGAGGCCCCGACGTCCAGGCGACCGGCATCGGACTCCCCGGACCCCAGACACACGACGACCACACAAGCGAGGACAGCCAGCACCACCGCCACGATCGCCCGCGTCAACCAGGCGGACTTCTGGACGCCGCCGTAGTTCACCGCGGTCAGCGCCACCACGGCCGCGACAGCCACCGCGTGCGCCTGCCCCGGCCAGACGTACGCGCCCACAGTGAGCGCCATCGCCGCACAGGAGGCCGTCTTACCGACCACGAACGACCAGCCCGCGAGATACCCCCAGAACTCCCCGAGCCGTTCGCGCCCGTAGACGTATGTGCCGCCCGAGGCCGGATACAGCGCGGCCAGGCGTGCCGACGAGGTGGCGTTGCAGTAGGCGACCACGGCCGCGATCGCGAGTCCGAGCAGCAGCCCGGACCCGGCCGCGTCCGCTGCGGGCCCGAGCGCGGCGAAGATTCCGGCCCCGACCATCGAGCCGAGCCCGATGACCACGGCGTCCCCGACTCCCAGGGTGCGCCGCAGTTCGGAGGAGTCAGAGCTTGACCGTGTCATGGCCGGAACCCTACTGATCGCTGCAACCGAGGGGTGTCCTCGTGACGTCTTCTTCATCGACAGAGCACGAACAAGCGCGCCCGAAATCACAGTGCCGGGAAAGTGCAGGCACAGCGCGGAGGGGCAGGTTCACGGCATGACGATCATCAGCTGGATCATTCTGGGGCTGTTGGCCGGGGCCATCGCCAAGTTCCTGCTGCCGGGCCGCGACCCCGGCGGTTTCATCGGCACCACCGTCATCGGCATCGCGGGCGCGTTCATCGGTGGCTGGATATCGTCCCGCTGGCTGGACCATCCGATCACCAAGGACTTCTACGACGGCACCACCTGGGCCGCCGCGATCGGTGGCTCCCTCGTGCTTCTGATCGCCTACCGCATCCTGTTCGGCCACTCGCGCAACTGAGCGAGACGAGCACAACCCCGGACCGCAGCCAGCAGGCGAGAAGGGTGGGCACCGCGGGGTGCCCACCCTTCCTCGTACGACGTCGCAGCCGGCGCCGTAGCGGGAGCCGGCTCGGATCAGCAGCTCACCGATAGTTCACGAACTGCAGCGCGAAGTCGAAGTCCTTGCCCTTCAGCAGGGCGATCACGGCCTGCAGGTCGTCACGGCTCTTCGAGCTGACGCGCAGCTCGTCGCCCTGCACCTGAGCCTTGACGCCCTTCGGGCCCTCATCGCGAATGATCTTCGCCACCTTCTTCGCGTTCTCCTGGGAGATGCCCTCCTCGATCGACGCGAAGATCTTGTACTCCTTGCCCGAGAGCTGGGGCTCGCCCGCGTCCAGGGCCTTCAGCGAGATCCCGCGCTTGATCAGCTTGGACTGGAAGACGTCGAGGACAGCGTTCACCCGGTCCTCGGAGTTCGCCTCCATAAGGATCTTTTCACCGGACCACGAGATCGAGGCACCCACGCCCTTGAAGTCGTAGCGCTGCGAGATCTCCTTGGCGGCCTGGTTGAGGGCGTTGTCGACCTCCTGCCGCTCGACCTTCGAGACGATGTCGAAACTGGAGTCGGCCATGTCCTGTGGCTCCTTGTATCGGGGTGCGTATGGGGTGCGTATCGGCGGGTGTGGGGGTGGCCGCCGAGCCGGGGCAAGCCCCGGACCGCATCCGGACAAGCCTAGCCACCCCTGGTCCCCCGGGCGGCGATCAATCGGGTGGCGAAGCACCCCTCCCCATCGGGTATTGTTTACGTCGTTGCCAGGGAGCACCGCCGAAAAGCGGTTCGAACGGCAGCAAACCCGGCGGTGTGCCCGAGCGGCCAAAGGGAGCAGACTGTAAATCTGCCGGCTCAGCCTTCCCAGGTTCGAATCCTGGCGCCGCCACGCTGAGAAACCCCTCCGATCTGCGGAAACGTAGAGCGGAGGGGTTTTCGCGTTCCAGGGCCACGCCCAGGGCACACTGGCTGCATGGCCATGCGTCGCAGAAGCTGCCCCGAGTGCCGTCGTGAGATCGCCGTCGTCGCCGGTCGGTTCGCACGGCATGATCCGCCCGGCGCGCGGGAGAACGGGGAACTCGTGTCGTGTCCCGGATCGCGTCGGCAGGCGCAACTGGGGGCCGCCCAGCCCGCATTGGACGGGTACGTCGTACCGGAGTTCCCCGGGCAGCTGCCGCTGTTCTGAGAGCTCCAGCGAGCCACGCCGGGCTCTCCACGGAGCCCAAGAGATCGACCGGGCTCCACCGGACCCTCGCCGAACCCCACCGTCCCCTCGCCGACCCCCACCAGGCCCACCCCGACGCAGGCCCCCTAGACGCCCGCCCGCACATCCATCCGCGCCACCAGCCCGTCCGCGTCGAACCGGTACACGTGCTCGACCGTCTCCTCCGCCCACCGGTCGCCCGACGCGTCGCGCATGCCGGGCCGCACGGTCGCCACCACGGCCGCGCCGTCCTCGTCGGGGCGCAGGCCCTCCAGTCGTACGAGGGGATGCCCGGCGGCGAACTGCCGGGCCCAGTACGCGCGTACCGCCTCGCGGCCGTGCAGCCGGACTCCGTCCAGGACGTTCGGCCAGTCCACGTCGGGCGCGAGGCACAGTTGCATGAAGGCTTCTCGCTCGTCCGTCGAGAAGGCCTCGTACATGCGCCGCAACAGCGCCTCCTGCGCGGCCGAAACCCCCTCCGAGCCCAACTTCAGTTCCCCGCCACCGACTTCACCGCGACCGACACGGGGGCCGAACCGCTGATCAGTTCCAGCGTCAGGCCGGCCGTCGCCGGGGTGTCGAGCAACTCCGCGAGCGCGGCGGCCACGTCGTCGCGCGGGATCGGGCCGCGGCCGGTGTGGGCCTCCAGGCGTACCTGGCCGGTTCCGGCGTCGTTCGTCAGCATGCCGGGGCGCAGGATCGTCCAGTCCAGGGCGTCCTGGCCGCGGACGTACTCGTCGGCCTCGCCCTTGGCGCGCAGGTAGACGTCGAAGACCTCGTCGCCCTCGTGCTTCGGGTCGGCTCCCATCGACGACACGACCACGAAGCGCCGTACGCCCGCCCGGACCGCCGCGTCGGCGAACAGGACCGCCGCGCCCTTGTCCACCGTGTCCTTGCGGGCGGCCCCGCTGCCTGAGCCCGCGCCGGCCGCGAAGACCGCCGCGTCCGCGCCTTGCAGATGTTCCGCGACCTCCTCGACCGAGGCCGACTCCAGGTCCAGCAGGAGGGGTTCGGCGCCGGCCTCCCGCAGGTCGTCGCTCTGTTCGGCCTTGCGGATGATCCCCGCGACCTCGTCCCCACGCGCGGCGAGCAGCTGCTCCAGCCGCAGCGCGATCTGACCATGACCACCAGCGATGACAATGCGCATGTTTCCGACCGTACGCCCGGACGGCCGCATCCGCCGCACGACTTCAGCCACGCCTCATGCCCCTACAGGCGCACACCTCAGGCACAGTCGCCGGGCGCACGAGCCCTCAGTGCGCCCCTGTGCGCGCCAACCCGCTCCCTGCGCTCCCCACCGCTCAAGCACACGCGCCCACGTGCCTCAAGACACCTCCCCCCGCCCCTGTCGCGGCAGCCCCAACTCCGCCGCCACGGCCGAGTTGCAGTACTCCCGCACCGCGCTCGTCCGCGCCACCACACGCCCCCGGTGCACCACGATGCGGCTGTACGCCAGCGACAGCGCCCCCGCCAGCCGGTCCCCGCGCACCGCCAGCAACTCGGCCGGGAAGCCCGCCTCCACCCGCACCTCGGGCAGGCCCAGCACCGCACGCGCCGACGCGCTCACGGCGTCGTACGCGTCCTCGGGGCGCAGCCCGTGGCGGGAGGACAGCAGGTAGGCGGCCTCCAGCGGGTCGCCGCGGCCCACCGGGTTCGACACGTCCCGCAGGGCGCCGCTTCCGGCGGCGAGCCGTACGCCGGCGGCGCGCAGCAGTCGTACGGGCGCCGTGGCCCGCCGCTCCACGCCCCCGCAGCCACCCTGTGGCAGGCAGACCACCGTCACTCCGGCCGCCGCGAGCTGGTCGGCGGTGCGGGAGGCCAGCTGGGCCGGCAGGCGCCCCAGGCCGCCGCACGGGCCGAGCGTCACGCCGGGGCGCAGTCCGCCGGCCATCGCGGCGAGGCGGGCCAGGCGGGCCGGGTCGGTGGCGTCGGTGTGCAGGTCGACGGGGCAGCCCTGCTCGGAGGCGACCTCCAGGACCGCCTCCACGTAACCCGTCGGATCCGGATCCAGATCGGGGCAGCCGCCGACCACGGACGCGCCCATCTTCACCGCGTCCCGCAGCATCGCGAGCCCTTCGGCGCCGGCCACCCCGGTCAGCAGCCGTGGCATCGCCACCGTCGTCAACTCGGCGAGCCCGCGCAGCGAACGCCGTGCCTGCAGTACGGCTTCCAGCGCGCCCAGCCCCTGGACGTCGCCCACGCGCACGTGTGCCCGCAGCGCGGTCGCCCCGTGCCCGAGCTGGAGCAGGGCGGCCTCGGTGGCCCGGCGCTGGACGTCATGGGGGTCGTACGAGACCGGTCCGCCCTCGTCGGCGGAGAGCGCGGTGTCGCCGTGGGCGTGCGGTTCGGCCGGGGCCGGCAGCAGCAGATAGCCGCTGAGGTCCACGCGAGCGCCGCACGCGCGCGTGTCGCCCGCCGCCAGGCTCCCGGCCGTGCCGACCGCCTCGATGCGTCCGCCACCCAGCCGTACGTCCACGGTCCGGCCGTCGGTGAGCCGCGCCCCGCACAGCAGCAGAGCACCCGGGTCGGTCGGGCCGGACGAACCCGACGAGGACGACGAGTGGGGCGGCTGGGGCTGACTGTCGGGCATCGCGTTCCAGGGGCTCGGGGCTGCGCATCGGGGCTGCGGGAACGGTGCTGGAGAACTGCACCGGGCACGCAAGATCACGCAGAGTGAGTCGAGCCTAGGGTGGCGATCCGGCCCTGGCGTGCAGGAGCGCAATAGTCGTACCGGTGTGGTCCGTCGAACGGAGCCGTCTCCGCGGTACCGCGGTGGCCTGCGAGGCGTCTGTGCGCTCCGCCGATCGGCCGCAGACCGGGGCCGGGAAACGGATTTGGGTGAACGGCAGCCGAGCGTGTAATGTCTTCATCGCTCGCCCCAATAGCTCAGTCGGCAGAGCGTCTCCATGGTAAGGAGAAGGTCAACGGTTCGATTCCGTTTTGGGGCTCTGGTGTGAGAGGTTCCCGCCGCAAGGCGGGGTCCGATCTCATCAAAGCGGTGTAGCTCAGTCGGTAGAGCAAGCGGCTCATAATCGCTGTGTCACCGGTTCAAGTCCGGTCACCGCTACTGACAGTAGCCGATTGCGGGGTCGGTCCTTCGATCGGCTACTCTTTCTTGCGTTGAATTAGTCCATCCGTTCGTCTTAGGAGCACTCACGTGGCTGCCACCGACGTCCGCCCGAAGATCACGCTGGCCTGCGTGGAGTGCAAGGAGCGGAACTACATCACCAAGAAGAACCGGCGTAACAACCCGGATCGTCTTGAGATGAAGAAGCACTGCCCGCGTTGCAACGCGCACACCGCGCACCGCGAAACGCGATAAATCAGGCTCGTACACGAGGCCGTCCCCGTTGGGGGGCGGCCTCGCGTCGTTTCCACCCCGGTTACCGGTCGGTTCCGGCCGACCCGGGCGAATCGGCCAGGCGAACCAGCAGATCCACCGCAGGTCAATCGCAGCAGACAGCAGGAGGTACCGAGCCATGGCGCTCGACCAGTCCTTCGTGGGGCGGAGCTACCCGCCCACCGACCCCTATGAGGTGGGACGGGAGAAGATCCGTGAGTTCGCGGAGGCGGTGGGGGACACCAACCCTGCGTACCTGGACCCGGAGGCCGCCAAGGCGCTCGGCCACTCCGATGTGATCGCCCCGCCGACCTTCGTCTTCGCGATCAGCTTCAAGGCCGCGGGACAGGTCATCGCCGACCCCCAGCTGGGCCTGGACTACAGCCGGGTGGTGCACGGCGACCAGAAGTTCGCCTACACCCGGCCGGTGCGCGCCGGTGACCGGCTGACCGTCACCTCGACCATCGAGGCGATCAAGTCCATGGCGGGCAACGAGATCGTGGACATCCGCGGCGAGGTCCACGACGAGGCGGGGGAGCACGTCGTGACCGCCTGGACGAAGCTCGTCGCCCGCGGGGCGGACTCCGAAGAAGGGGAGGCCTGACCGATGACGGCCAAGATTGGGTACGACGAGGTCGAGGTCGGCGTCGAACTGCCCGCCCAGACCTTTCCCGTGACCCGCGCCACGCTCGTCCAGTACGCGGGCGCCTCCGGTGACTTCAACCCGATCCACTGGAACGAGAAGTTCGCCAAGGAGGTCGGGCTGCCCGACGTCATCGCGCACGGCATGTTCACCATGGCCGAGGCGATCCGTGTGGTCACCGACTGGACCGGGGACCCGGCCGCGGTCGTCGAGTACGGCGTCCGCTTCACCAAGCCCGTCGTCGTGCCGAACGACGACCAGGGCGCCACGATCGAGGTCAGCGGCAAGGTCGCGGCCAAGCTCGACGACAACAAGGTCCGCGTGGACCTGACCGTGAAGAGCGCTGGGCAGAAGGTGCTCGGGATGTCGCGGGCGGTCGTACAGCTGGGGTGAATGTCGAGGTGAACGGCACGCGCGTGCCGTGAGGTAAGGGGCGTCCTCCATGGTGGGGCGCCCCT
This sequence comes from Streptomyces cyaneus, assembly GCF_004028635.1. Lineage (GTDB taxonomy): Bacteria > Actinomycetota > Actinomycetes > Streptomycetales > Streptomycetaceae > Streptomyces > Streptomyces cyaneus. The sequence continues at coordinate 206,014 of NZ_RQJW01000006.1, forward strand.
TACCTGTCGTAGGGCGGCTCCTCTTGCCTGCCGTAGGGGGTACGCCGGGCGGACGCTGTCCGCCTGGGAGTCGCCCGCGGCGCTCAAGGACTTCGCCCGCGCGGGCGCCCGTGCCCCGACGTCGCTGGGCCTGTCGGCGCAGATGCGGGGTGCGAAGTTCGCCACCTGGCAGGCGTCGAGCGACGACCTTCCGCTCCGCTGGGAAGAGGCGATCCGGCGGCTGAGCTGATCGGCACGCGCGCGTGGTGCGGGCCTGCGCCCCGGCACTCCGCATGGGTGCCGGGGCTGTCAGTGCCGTCTCGTAGTCTTGAGCCCGTGCAGGAACTCCACGACGCCCCCCTCGCCCCTCTCACCACCTTCCGGCTGGGCGGCCCCGCCACCCGCCTGGTCACCGCCACGACCGACGCCGAGGTGATCGACGTCGTGCGCGAGGCCGATGCCAGTGGCACCCCGCTGCTGCTCATCGGCGGCGGATCGAACCTGGTCATCGGGGACAAGGGCTTCGCGGGCACCGCGCTGGTCATCGCCACCAAGGGCGTCGAGCTGGACGGCACCACGCTCGAACTGGCCGCCGGCGAGGTGTGGACCGACGCCGTCGCCCGCACCGTCGAGGCCGGGCTCGCCGGGATCGAGTGCCTCGCCGGAATCCCCGGCTCCGCGGGCGCCACGCCGATCCAGAACGTCGGCGCGTACGGCCAGGAGGTCTCCTCGACGATCACCGAAGTGATCGCGTACGACCGCAGGGCGGGCAAGACCATCGTCATCCCGAACGCCGACTGCGCCTTCTCCTACCGCCACAGCCGTTTCAAGTCCGACCCCGAGCGCTACGTCGTCCTGCGCGTCCGCTTCCAGTTGGAGGACGCCGACGGGCTCTCCGCCCCCCTCAAGTACGCCGAGACGGCCCGCGCCCTCGGCGTCGAAGCCGGCGACCGCGTGCCGCTCGCCGCCGCGCGCGAGACGGTGCTGAAGCTGCGTACCGGCAAGGGCATGGTCCTGGACCCCGAGGACCACGACACCTGGTCGGCCGGCTCCTTCTTCACCAATCCGATCCTCACCGACGAGCAGTTCGCCGCGTTCCACGCGCGCGTGCGTGAACGCCTCGGCGACGGCGTGGAGCCGCCCGCGTACCCGGCGGGGGAGGGGCACGCCAAGACCTCCGCGGCCTGGCTCATCGACAAGGCGGGCTTCACCAAGGGGTACGGCACCGGCCCGGCCCGCATCTCCACCAAGCACACCCTCGCCCTCACCAACCGGGGCGGAGCGACCACCGAGGACCTGCTCGCGCTCGCCCGCGAGGTCGTGGCCGGCGTGCGCGAGGCCTTCGGTATCACGCTGGTCAACGAGCCGGTGACGGTCGGCGTGAGCCTGTAGGCGGGCTCGCGGCAGGCAGGCGCCCAGCGCGCCTTCAGTAGGCGACGCCCACGCCCTGCTTCACCGTCGCCGGATCCCCGACCATCCCCAGCATCGCGTGCGCCACATCCGCCCGCCCGATGAAGCGCCCCTTGAGCGGAAACCCGCCCACGACCGTGCGGTACGTGCCGGTGACAGGCTTGTCCTGCAGTCGCGGAGGCCGTACGACCGTCCAGCCCGTGGTGCTCCGGGCCACGTCGGCCTCCATCTCCCGCAGGTCGGCGTAGATGTCCTTCAGGACCGCCGACACGACGCCCCGCACGGCACGGTCCAGGAATCCGTCCCCCTCCGGCTCGGGCCCGACCGGCGCGGCGCTCACCACGAGCAGCCGCCGCACCTCCTCGGCTTCCAGGGCCGCCAGCACCGTACGGGTGAGCCGTGTCGCGATGCCGGCGTCCCCGCGGTTGCGGGCACCGAGGCCGGACAGGACGGCATCCCGGCCGGCTACGGCGGGCCGTAGCGCACCGGGGTCGGTGAGATCCGCGCGGAACACCTCCAGACGGTCCCCGGCGAGAGGGAGGCGTGCGGGGTCCCGTACGACTGCCGTGACCTGGTGGCCGGCGTCCAGGGCCTGGCGGACGATCTCCTTGCCTATGCCTCCGGTGGCGCCGAAAACGGTGAGTTTCATGAGGGCTCCCGTATGCATGAGAAGGGTGGGTGAGTATTCACTCACCCTGACTGCCTCTAGAGTGGGTAAGTACTCACCCACCCGTCAAGGGCGATTGGAAAAGCCATGGAGAACAAGCCGGCCCAGGTTCGACTCCTCGACGCCGCATACGAGTTGATGCGTACGGTCGGGCTGGCGCGGGCCACGACCAAGGAGATCGCGCGGGCGGCCGGGTGTTCCGAGGCGGCGCTGTACAAGCACTTCGAGAGCAAGGAGGAGCTGTTCATCCGGGTGCTCACCGAGCGGCTGCCGCCGCTCCGCCCGCTGCTCAGCAGCCTCGCCGCCGAGCCGGGCCGGCACTCCCTCGAGGAGAACCTCACCGAGATCGCCCGCCAGGCGGCGCTGTTCTACGAACAGAGCTTCCCGATCGCCGCGTCGCTGTACGCACAGACCCAGCTCAAGCAGCGGCACGACGACACCATGCGGCAGATGGGGTCGGGGCCGCACGTGCCGATCCAGGAGCTCGACACATACCTGAGGGCCGAGCAGGAGCTGGGGCGGGTCAGCACGCAAACGGACACGTTCGCGGCGGCGTCGCTGCTGATGGGAGCCTGCGCACAGCGGGCGTTCGCCTATGACGCGACGAAGGAGGCGGTACGACCGCCGGTGGACGAGTTCGCCGCCCGGCTGGCCCGTACGCTGCTCGCCGGTATCGCCAACTGATCCGGTATCGCCGACTGATCCGGTATCGCCGGGGCGATGTCAGGAGGCGGGCTGGGCGAGCCAGTCGTCCACCCCCGCCAACAGCTTCCCCTTCACCTCCTCCGGTGCCGCGGAAGCCCGTACCGACTGCCGGGCGAGTTCCGCAAGCTCCTCGTCCGTGAAGGCGTGGTGTTGGCGGGCGATCTCGTACTGGGCGGCGAGGCGGGAGCCGAACAGCAGGGGGTCGTCGGCGCCGAGGGCCATCGGGACGCCCGCCTCGTACAGCGTCCGCAGCGGGACGTCCTCGGGCTTCTCGTAGACGCCCAGGGCGACGTTCGACGCGGGGCACACCTCGCAGGTCACGCCCCGGTCGGCGAGGCGCTTCAGCAGCCGCGGGTCCTCGGCCGCCCGCACCCCGTGGCCGATCCGGTTCGCGTCCAGGTCGTCCAGGCAGTCACGGACCGAGGACGGCCCCGTCAGCTCGCCGCCGTGCGGGGCGGACAGCAGGCCGCCCTCGCGGGCGATGTGGAAGGCACGGTCGAAGTCCCGCGCCATACCCCGACGCTCGTCGTTCGACAGCCCGAAACCGACCACGCCCTGGTCGGCGTAGCGCACCGCGAGCCGCGCCAGCGTGCGGGCGTCCAGGGGGTGCTTCATACGGTTCGCGGCGACCAGGACGCGCATCCCGACACCCGTGTCCCGCGACGCCGTCTCCACGGCGTCCAGGATGATCTCCAGAGTCGGGATCAGACCGCCCAGCCGGGGCGCGTACGACGTGGGGTCCACCTGGATCTCCAGCCAGCCGGAACCGTCCTTCAGATCCTCCTCCGCGGCCTCCCTGACCAGGCGCTGGATGTCCTCCGGCTGCCGTAGGCACGAGCGCGCCGAGTCGTACAGGCGCTGGAAGCGGAACCAGCCCCGTTCGTCCGTCGCCCGCAGCTTCGGCGACTCCCCGCTGGTCAGCGCGTCGGTCAGCGCCTCGGGCAGGCGCACGCCGTACTTGTCGGCCAGTTCCAGCAGGGTCGCCGGCCGCATCGAGCCGGTGAAGTGCAGGTGCAGATGGGCTTTCGGCAGCTCAGAGACATCACGTACACGCTCCATTCCAGGATCCTGCCGTACGCCCCGCCCGCCCCGGTAGCGGTTTCCCCGAACGTGGTCTTGCTCGCACGCGCAAACGACGAAGCGGGCCGCTCCCCGAAGGGAACGGCCCGCCACCTGCCCACGTGAGCAGGTCGTCAGTCCCTGGCCTCCGCCAGGAGCTTCTGGATCCGGCTCACGCCCTCGACGAGGTCCTCGTCACCGAGCGCGTACGACAGCCGCAGATAGCCCGGCGTGCCGAAGGCCTCGCCCGGAACCACCGCGACCTCGGCCTCCTCCAGGATGAGCGCGGCCAGCTCGACCGAGTCCTGCGGACGCTTGCCGCGGATCTCCTTGCCGATGAGGGCCTTCACCGAGGGGTAGGCGTAGAAGGCGCCCTCGGGCTCCGGGCAGACCACGCCGTCGATCTCGTTGAGCATCCGCACGATCGTCTTGCGGCGGCGGTCGAAGGCCTCGCGCATCTTCGCGACGGCGTCCAGGTCGCCGGAGACGGCGGCGAGGGCGGCCACCTGGGCCACGTTCGAGACGTTCGACGTGGCGTGCGACTGGAGGTTGGTCGCGGCCTTCACCACGTCCTTCGGGCCGATGATCCAGCCGACCCGCCAGCCCGTCATGGCGTACGTCTTGGCGACACCATTGACCACGATGCACTTGTCGCGCAGCTCCGGCAGGACCGCGGGCAGCGACACGGACACCGCGTCGCCGTAGACCAGGTGCTCGTAGATCTCGTCCGTCATCACCCACAGGCCGTGCTCGACGGCCCAGCGGCCAATCGCCTCGGTCTCGGCCTCGGAGTACACCGCGCCGGTCGGGTTGGACGGAGAGACGAAGAGGACGACCTTGGTCTTCTCCGTGCGCGCCGCCTCCAGCTGCTCCACGCTGACGCGGTAGCCGGTCGTCTCGTCGGCGACGACCTCGACCGGGACACCACCCGCGAGGCGGATCGACTCCGGGTACGTCGTCCAGTAGGGGGCCGGCACGATGACCTCGTCGCCCGGGTCGAGGATCGCGGCGAAGGCCTCGTAGATGGCCTGCTTGCCGCCGTTGGTGACCAGGATCTGCGAGACGTCGGGCTCATAGCCGGAGTCGCGCAGCGTCTTCGCGGCGATCGCGGCCTTCAGCTCGGGCAGACCGCCGGCCGGGGTGTAGCGGTGGTACTTCGGGTTCTTGCACGCCTCGATGGCGGCCTCGACGATGTAGTCCGGGGTCGGGAAGTCGGGCTCACCGGCGCCGAAGCCGATCACCGGACGCCCGGCGGCCTTGAGGGCCTTGGCCTTGGCGTCCACGGCGAGGGTGGCGGACTCGGAGATCGCGCCGACTCGGGCGGAGACCCGGCGCTCGGTGGGAGGGGTTGCAGCGCTCATGGGGCCCATCGTTTCAGACAGGAAACGCGCCCGGCACGGGGGTTTCACAGACTGAACATCAGCTGAACAACCGTGCGGATCCGGGCCACGGCCAGCGGATCTTGCGCCCGACCACCGGTGATCTTCGGCCGATCTTTCGCGGACCAAGCCCCCCACGGGCACTTTCTGTTCGACGACGCGCCCGGGACCACGTACACTCTCACCTCGTTGGCCTTCAGCAGCCCGCGGTCGCACGGTGCACACCGAGCACTCGGTCGGATGCGGTACGTTGGGGGACACCACAAAGGGTCGTAGCTCAATTGGTAGAGCACCGGTCTCCAAAACCGGCGGTTGGGGGTTCAAGTCCCTCCGGCCCTGCTACACACACCTTCGCCAGGATGTGTGCGCATGTACGTACAGCAATGCACCGCCGTGCGGCTCAGACCGGGCGCGGCACGGCCACGACCCGGAATCAGGTGAGGACGAGTGACGGACGCCGTGGGCTCCATCGACATGCCTGATGCCCAGGACGAGGCGCCGGAGTCCAAGAAGAAGACCCGAAAGGGTGGCAAGCGCGCCAAGAAGGGCCCGCTGAAGCGACTCGCGCTCTTCTACCGCCAGATCGTCGCGGAACTCCGCAAGGTCGTCTGGCCGACGCGCAATCAGTTGACGACGTACACCACTGTGGTGATCCTCTTCGTCGTCATCATGATCGGTCTGGTGACCGTGATTGACTATGGGCTCGACCACGCCGCCAAGTACGTCTTCGGCTGAGCCAAGAGCGAAGGGCGCCGCGGTTACCGGCGCCCCTTTCGCATGTTCCACCCCTATGTATCCAGGAAGAAGCAGCCACCGTGTCTGACCAGAACCTGAACGACGCCATCGAGCCGCACGGGCAGGACGTCGAGTCCGTGGAAGACGAGCTCGACATCGTCGAGGGCGCTGACGAGGACCTGGACGAGGTCGAGGCTGCCGACGCCGAGGCGGGCGAGCCTGCCGAGGAATCCGCCCTCCACGTCGAGGACGAGTCCGGCGGTGACGTCGAGGCCGTCGAGGACGAGGAAGAGGACGTCGAGGAGGAGCCGGCCGAGCCGGTCGACCCCGTCGCCGCCCTGCGCGAGGAACTCCGCACCCTGCCCGGCGAGTGGTACGTCATCCACACCTACGCCGGTTACGAGAACCGCGTGAAGACCAACCTCGAGCAGCGCGCGGTCTCGCTGAACGTCGAGGACTACATCTTCCAGGCCGAGGTGCCGCAGGAAGAGGTCGTCCAGATCAAGAACGGCGACCGCAAGACGATCAAGCAGAACAAGCTGCCGGGTTACGTCCTGGTCCGCATGGACCTGACCAACGAGTCCTGGGGCGTCGTCCGCAACACCCCCGGCGTCACCGGCTTCGTGGGCAACGCCTACGACCCGTACCCGCTGACCCTGGACGAGATCGTCAAGATGCTCGCCCCGGAGGCCGAGGAGAAGGCCGCCCGCGAGGCCGCCGAGGCCGAGGGCAAGCCCGCCCCGCAGCGCAAGGTCGAGGTCCAGGTGCTGGACTTCGAGGTCGGCGACTCGGTCACCGTCACCGACGGCCCGTTCGCCACGCTGCAGGCCACGATCAACGAGATCAACGCCGACTCGAAGAAGGTCAAGGGTCTGGTGGAGATCTTCGGTCGCGAGACGCCGGTCGAGCTCTCCTTCGACCAGATTCAGAAGAACTAGCGGTACAGAGCTCTCGCGAAGGGCCTCCGATCAGCGGTTTTCGCTGATCGGAGGCCCTTTCGTCGTTTCCGTCGGTCTCTGTGCAGACCGCGCCCCGGAATAAATGTGTGCTGCGCCACAACCATCCGCCGAGCCCGCCGGTCTGACCTGATGACCGAAACGCGCGGACAGCGTTCTTCATGGCGATCTATGGCTCTTGGTGGCGGTTTGCCCCGGGGCTGATCGCTGCCCGCGTCGGCATTCGCACCCATCGGGTCAGTCACCAAGAAGTAGGGGGAACTTCCTCATGCGTGCTCGAACCATCCTGGTCGTGGCGGCGGCGTCCGCCTGCGCCCTGCTGCCGACGACCACCGCGGTCGCCGGCACGGGCCCTGCCCCGTCGCCGAACAAGCAGAACTCCACCGCGAACCCCGCCGCGCGCTCGACCTCCCCGTCCGAGGCGGGCAACCCGCTCAGCGTCAAGGCGCAGGCGGCCGGCGTCTGTTCGGACGCCTACCAGATCGGCGCCACCGCCTATATCAACCGGGCCGGCGCGCACGTCGCCTCGGTGAAGCAGTTCTACTCGCCCAGGTGCAGCGCGAACTACGGCTATGTCTGGGTCTGGCAGAGCTTCCGCGACAAGATCAAGGACTACGACGTCAGTACCGGCGTCTACAGCTACGCCCGTGACGAGGTCGTGGGCCAGGACTGGTGGAACGCCACCAACAGCCAGGAATTCTGGTCCCTGCCCGCCGACACGGTGAAGGAGTGCACCGCGGCGATCGGCACGCTGCGCGCCCCCGGCGACCCGGTGCCGGGCCAGGTCACCACGGCCAAGCGCTGCTGACCATCCCTCGCGGACCCCGGCCGGCGCGCGGCGGCCGGGGTTCTCCCTGTCGGCCCCGTCCGCCCTGTCCGGGCCGCGGACGGCCGGTCGCCTGAGCTGCCGGTTTTGGCCCTGACGCGTTACCCGTTATCGTTGTGCGGTATGCCTCCATCCGGATGATCCGCACGTTCACCGTTCCAGGTGTCCAGCGGTAAGGATGGCGGCGGAACACCTCTCACTAAGGACCCGGAGAGAGCATGCCTCCCAAGAAGAAGAAGGTCACGGGGCTTATCAAGCTCCAGATCCAGGCCGGTGCGGCCAACCCGGCTCCGCCGGTCGGCCCGGCCCTGGGTCAGCACGGCGTCAACATCATGGAGTTCTGCAAGGCCTACAACGCCGCGACCGAGTCGCAGCGCGGTTGGGTCATCCCGGTGGAGATCACGGTCTACGAAGACCGTTCCTTCACCTTCATCACCAAGACGCCGCCGGCCGCCAAGATGATCCTCAAGGCCGCGGGCGTGGAGAAGGGCTCCGGCGAGCCGCACAAGACCAAGGTCGCCAAGATCACCGAGGCGCAGGTCCGCGAGATCGCCACCACCAAGATGCCCGACCTCAACGCCAACGACCTGGACGCCGCCGCGAAGATCATCGCCGGCACCGCCCGTTCCATGGGCATCACGGTCGAGGGCTGACCTCCAACCCCCAAGCAGAAGTGAGTGGCAGGGCCTGCTCGGCCCGGACCACACCTCCTAAGAAGCAACAGGAGCAGTAGTGAGCAAGCGCAGCAAGACTCTCCGCGCTGCGGACGCGAAGATCGACCGGGAGAAGCTCTACGCCCCGCTCGAGGCCGTCCGTCTCGCCAAGGAGACGTCCACGACCAAGTTCGACGGCACCGTCGAGGTCGCCTTCCGCCTGGGTGTCGACCCGCGTAAGGCCGACCAGATGGTCCGTGGCACCGTGAACCTTCCGCACGGCACCGGTAAGACCGCCCGGGTCCTGGTCTTCGCGACCGGTGACCGTGCTGCGGCCGCGGAAGCCGCGGGCGCCGACATCGTCGGCTCCGACGAACTGATCGACGAGGTCTCCAAGGGCCGCCTGGACTTCGACGCCGTCGTCGCCACCCCGGACCTCATGGGCAAGGTCGGCCGCCTCGGCCGCGTGCTCGGTCCGCGTGGTCTGATGCCGAACCCGAAGACCGGCACCGTCACCCCCGACGTGGCCAAGGCCGTCACCGAGATCAAGGGCGGCAAGATCGAGTTCCGCGTCGACAAGCACTCGAACCTGCACTTCATCATCGGCAAGGTGTCGTTCGACGACACCAAGCTGGTGGAGAACTACGGCGCCGCGCTGGAGGAGATCCTCCGTCTGAAGCCGTCCGCCGCCAAGGGTCGCTACATCAAGAAGGCCGCGATCAGCACCACGATCGGCCCCGGCATTCCGCTCGACCCGAACCGCACCCGCAACCTCCTCGTCGAGGAGGACCCGGCCGCGGTCTGAGCCAACGGCTCAGCAGGCTCTCAGACGGGCCCCGCACCCCTCCCGGGTGCGGGGCCCGTCCCCGTTCTCCGGCCCGTTTGTCAGTGCCCTGGGTTAACGTGCATTCACGGGATGGGCACAGGGGGGACGAATGACGAGCACGAGGGCGGGCCGGTCGGTCCTCTGGATCGCGCTGCTGACCGCGCTGACGGCCCTGGCCGCCTGCACGTCCTCCGACCGCCCCGGCGAGAAGCCCGCTCGCGCAGTGACGGCCGCCCTGCGCACCGTGGAACGGTCCACCGACGCCGCCGAGTCCGCCCGCGTCCATTCCACGACCACCATGGGCTCGACGCTCTCCATGAAGGCCGACGGCACCCTCGCCTGGGGCGACGGCCTCACCGGCACCCTGACGATCACGTACACCGGCGGCACGACGGCCGAGACCATGCGCCGGCTGGGCACCACGTCGATGCAGGCTCGCTATCTCCCCGACGCCTATTACGCGCGCATGGGCGACACGTTCGCCGAGAAGGCCGACGGCAAGCACTGGATCAAGTACGGCTACGACGACCTGAAGCGCCTCGCCGGCAGCTCCGGAGCGGAGCTCGCGGACCAGATGCGCGCCACCGCGCCGCACACGTCGGTGAAGCTGCTGCTGTCCTCCACGGACGTAAAGAAGGTCGGCGAGGAGAAGGTGAGAGGCGAGCACACCACGCACTACGCCGGCACGGTGCAGGGTGAGGGCGCCACCACGCAGACCTTCGACATATGGGTCGACAAGCGGAACCTGCTGGTCAAGAAGGTCGAGAAGGGCCGGACGGCCACCGGGCAGCTGACCCAGACCGCCTACTACAGCGACTACGGAGTGAAGGCCGCGGTCGAGAAGCCCCCGGCGAAGGACACCGCGGACTTCAAGGAGTTGCTGAAGGCCCCTGAGCGCCCGTGAGTGCCGCTGGGGGCATGGAACTCGGAAGAGGGTCTAAGGTCTGCCGGGTTACGCTCCCGATCTTGCTGTGCGCCGACCACGCACCAGCCGTGTGTTCCTTGGGGGGAATCAATGAGCCTTGCCGTACGTGCCTTCGTGCCGCGTCGGGTGGCGGGCGCCGGCCTCGCCGCGCTGCTGCTCGCCGGTTGCGGGTCAGGGGGCGGCGCGGAGCAGTCCGCGGACTCACCGGCCGCCGATGCCGTCGCGCAGGCCGTGAAGAAGTCCGAAGACGTCACTTCCCTGCACTACCGGGTGACCGGCCGGTTCCCGGAGCGGGGGCGGATAGCGGACGAGGCGAGCGTCCGTACGAAACCGCCGGTGGCCAGACTCAGGACGGCCAACCTGAGCGGCGATCAGAAGGGCGAGTCCGAGCTGCGCCTGGTCGGCCGGGTGCTGTACGGCAGCGCGACCGACGACATGGTCGAGGAGATGGGCGGCCGGCACTGGATCAGCTACGGCCCGAACGCCGAGTTCACCACGCACGGCGGCCTGCGCATGGACGTCGGCGGCCTGCGCGACCAGGTGAGCCGCAACCCGGCCCGTGAAGCCGCCTTCCTGACCACCGCCGAGGACGTGAAGAGGATCGGCTCCGAGAAGGTGGACGGCGCCGACACCACGCACTACGCGGGGACGGCCACCATGGACGAACTCCGCGCCTCCCTCAAGAAGATCGACGACAACGCCACCCGCCAGGGCCGCGAGAACAGCCTCGACCAGTACGAGAAGCTGGGCGTGGACGAGCTCACCCTGGACGTCTGGATCGACGCCGACGACCAGTTCAAACGGCTGCGCACCCAGGGCTTCGGCCGGCACGGCCGACTCGACCTCACCTTCACCTTCCTCGACTACGGCAAGCCGGTGACAGTTCCGGCACCCCGCGCCGACGACACGGCGGACCTGCGCAAGCCGCTGAAGAAGAACAGGAGCTGAGGGCCGTAGGGGCCGATTTGCTTGACGGCGACCGAGTCCCGTACTCTCCTACAGAAGCCAAAGACCGCTGGTCGTTGCCGTGCACTCATAAGAGGGTGCGGTGGCCGAAGGATCCGCTGAAAATGCGGGCGACCCGCGCAGGTGACAGTGGAAGAACTCCCGGAGCGCGTACGTCAACGTGTGTGCGACCGGTCGAGTCCGCCCCGTGCGCCTGCGCCGGGGCGTTTCGTTTTCCCCAGTCCTCCTTCGGGTCCGCGCGGTCAGAATCACCCGGAAGGAGGCCGAGGCTCATGGCGAGGCCCGACAAGGCTGCCGCAGTGGCCGAGTTGACGGAGCAGTTCCGCAACTCCAACGCTGCCGTGCTGACCGAGTACCGCGGTCTCACCGTGGCGCAGCTCAAGACGCTGCGTCGTTCGCTCGGTGAGAACGCCCAGTACGCCGTGGTGAAGAACACGCTGACCAAGATTGCGGCCAACGAGGCCGGGATCACGACGCTGGACGACCTGTTCAACGGTCCGACGGCTGTCGCCTTCGTCACCGGTGACCCGGTGGAGTCGGCGAAGGGTCTCCGTGACTTCGCCAAGGACAACCCGAATCTCGTCATCAAGGGCGGTGTCCTTGAGGGTAAGGCGCTGAGCGCCGACGAGATCAAGAAGCTTGCGGACCTCGAGTCCCGCGAGGTTCTGCTCAGCAAGCTGGCCGGTGCCTTCAAGGCGAAGCAGTCCCAGGCTGCCTCCGTCTTCCAGGCGCTGCCGTCGAAGCTCGTCCGCACCGTGGACGCTCTTCGCGCCAAGCAGGCCGAGCAGGGCGGTGCCGAGTAATTCGGCTCGCACACTGGCCCCCGCAGCCTGACCGCGGAGGCCACAGCGGGCCGACGTACGCCCGCCTCACCCAGTACACCCGGCACCTGCCGATTTAGTGGAAGGACCGCCATCATGGCGAAGCTCAGCCAGGAAGACCTGCTCGCGCAGTTCGAGGAGATGACCCTCATCGAGCTCTCCGAGTTCGTGAAGGCCTTCGAGGAGAAGTTCGACGTCACCGCCGCCGCTGCCGCGCCGGTCGTCGTCGCCGGTGGTGCCGCTGGTGGCGCCGCCGCCGAGGCTGCCGAGGAGAAGGACGAGTTCGACGTCGTCCTCACCGGCGCCGGCGACAAGAAGATCCAGGTCATCAAGGTCGTGCGTGAGCTGACCTCCCTCGGCCTGAAGGAGGCCAAGGACCTGGTCGACGGTGCGCCGAAGCCGGTTCTGGAGAAGGTCAACAAGGAGGCCGCGGACAAGGCCAAGGAGTCCCTCGAGGGCGCCGGCGCCTCCGTCGAGGTCAAGTAAGACCTTTCGGTCGAGTGCGACCGCCGCGCATGCTGAAACCAGCCTCCTGAGGCTGTAACGCAGTCGCACCGAAGAGCGATCATCCATTCGGGTGGTCGCTCTTCGGCGTTCCTGGGGGCGCGGCCACGGTTACCTTGCGCCCGCTTCGGCGGGGGGTATGGTGATCTTCGTCGTGTCTCCGGGAGCCCCTGGGTTCGGGCATGGGGGCCTTGACGAACCGCACGCAGCGCGCAATTCTCAGGACGCGTCGTCACAAGGATCCGAATCCGAGGCATGGATCGGCGGCGAAGAGGGCAGTATCAACGTGCATTGAGGGCAAGCATGCCGAGGGCGTTGAGAACAACGAGGGTCGCGAAAAACCCGCACTGGACATCAGTGTGCCAAGTGGCTACACTGACCCTTTGCGCTGCCTGTTAGCTGTCCCCTGCCCGTCACCAGGGGCATGCCCTCGCTTGAGCACCGATGACCGGACCATCCCTGACCTGGCCATTCTTTGGTCGGAGAAGGAACACCTGTCTCTGTGCCCCGGTGAGGGGCCGGTACGCGCGTAGTGAGTCCGAGCCCTCGGAAGGACCCCCTCTTGGCCGCCTCGCGCACTGCCTCGACCGCGAATACGAACAACGGCGCCAGCACCGCCCCGCTGCGCATCTCCTTTGCAAAGATCAAGGAGCCCCTCGAGGTTCCCAACCTGCTCGCGCTGCAGACCGAGAGCTTTGACTGGCTGCTCGGGAACACCGCCTGGCAGAGTCGGGTCGAGGCGGCTCTGGAGTCCGGTCAGGACGTCCCCACCAAGTCCGGTCTGGAGGAGATCTTCGAGGAGATCTCTCCGATCGAGGACTTCTCCGGGTCGATGTCGCTGACGTTCCGCGACCACCGTTTCGAGCCGCCGAAGAACAGCATCGACGAGTGCAAGGAGCGCGACTTCACGTACGCCGCCCCGCTCTTCGTGACGGCTGAGTTCACCAACAACGAGACCGGCGAGATCAAGTCCCAGACGGTCTTCATGGGCGACTTCCCGCTCATGACGAACAAGGGCACCTTCGTCATCAACGGCACCGAGCGTGTCGTGGTGTCGCAGCTGGTCCGTTCGCCCGGTGTCTACTTCGACTCCTCCATCGACAAGACGTCCGACAAGGACATCTTCTCGGCCAAGATCATCCCTTCCCGGGGTGCCTGGCTGGAGATGGAGATCGACAAGCGCGACATGGTCGGTGTCCGCATCGACCGCAAGCGCAAGCAGTCCGTGACCGTTCTGCTCAAGGCTCTCGGCTGGACGACCGAGCAGATCCTCGAGGAGTTCGGCGAGTACGAGTCCATGCGCGCCACCCTGGAGAAGGACCACACCCAGGGCCAGGACGACGCGCTGCTCGACATCTACCGCAAGCTGCGTCCGGGCGAGCCCCCCACGCGTGAGGCCGCGCAGACGCTGCTCGAGAACCTCTACTTCAACCCCAAGCGCTACGACCTCGCCAAGGTCGGCCGCTACAAGGTCAACAAGAAGCTGGGTGCGGAGGCTCCGCTCGACGCGGGCGTCCTGACCGTCGAGGACGTCATCTCGACGATCAAGTACCTGGTCAAGCTGCACGCGGGCGAGACCGAGACGGCCGCCGACAACGGCCAGACGATCGTCGTCGAGACCGACGACATCGACCACTTCGGCAACCGTCGTCTGCGCAGCGTCGGCGAGCTCATCCAGAACCAGGTCCGTACCGGTCTGGCTCGTATGGAGCGCGTCGTCCGTGAGCGCATGACGACCCAGGACGTCGAGGCGATCACGCCGCAGACCCTGATCAACATCCGGCCGGTCGTCGCCTCCATCAAGGAGTTCTTCGGCACCAGCCAGCTGTCGCAGTTCATGGACCAGAACAACCCGCTGTCGGGTCTCACCCACAAGCGCCGCCTGTCGGCTCTTGGCCCGGGTGGTCTCTCCCGTGAGCGGGCCGGCTTCGAGGTCCGTGACGTGCACCCGTCTCACTACGGCCGTATGTGCCCGATCGAGACTCCCGAAGGCCCGAACATCGGTCTGATCGGTTCGCTCGCCTCCTACGGCCGCGTCAACGCGTTCGGTTTCGTGGAGACGCCGTACCGCAAGGTCACCGGCGGTGTCGTCACCGACGAGGTCGACTACCTGACGGCCGACGAAGAGGACCGCTTCGTCATCGCGCAGGCCAACGCCACGCTCAACGACGACATGCGCTTCGCCGAGAACCGCGTGCTCGTCCGCCGCCGTGGTGGCGAGGTCGACTACGTCGCCGGTGACGACGTGGACTACATGGACGTCTCGCCGCGCCAGATGGTGTCGGTCGCGACCGCCATGATCCCGTTCCTCGAGCACGACGACGCCAACCGTGCCCTCATGGGCGCGAACATGATGCGTCAGGCCGTGCCGCTGATTAAGTCCGAGGCTCCGCTCGTCGGCACCGGCATGGAGTACCGCTCCGCGGTCGACGCCGGCGACGTGGTCAAGGCCGAGAAGGCGGGTGTGGTCCAGGAGGTCTCCGCGGACTACATCACCACCGCCAACGACGACGGCACGTACATCACGTACCGCCTGGCCAAGTTCGCCCGCTCCAACCAGGGCACCTCGGTCAACCAGAAGGTCATCGTCCACGAGGGCGACCGGATCATCGAGGGCCAGGTCCTCGCCGACGGTCCGGCCACCCAGCAGGGTGAGATGGCGCTGGGCAAGAACCTGCTCGTGGCGTTCATGCCGTGGGAGGGTCACAACTACGAGGACGCGATCATCCTGTCGCAGCGCCTCGTGCAGGACGACGTCCTCTCCTCGATCCACATCGAGGAGCACGAGGTCGACGCCCGTGACACCAAGCTCGGCCCCGAGGAGATCACCCGGGACATCCCGAACGTCTCCGAGGAGGTCCTCGCCGACCTCGACGAGCGCGGCATCATCCGCATCGGTGCCGAGGTCATCGCCGGCGACATCCTCGTCGGCAAGGTGACCCCGAAGGGTGAGACCGAGCTGACGCCGGAGGAGCGCCTGCTGCGCGCGATCTTCGGTGAGAAGGCCCGTGAGGTCCGTGACACCTCGCTGAAGGTGCCGCACGGCGAGACCGGCAAGGTCATCGGCGTCCGCGTCTTCGACCGCGAGGAGGGCGACGAGCTTCCCCCCGGTGTGAACCAGCTGGTGCGCGTGTACGTGGCGCAGAAGCGCAAGATCACCGACGGTGACAAGCTCGCCGGCCGGCACGGCAACAAGGGTGTCATCTCGAAGATCCTTCCCATCGAGGACATGCCGTTCCTCGAGGACGGAACTCCGGTCGACATCATCCTGAACCCGCTGGGTGTGCCGTCCCGAATGAACCCGGGACAGGTCCTGGAGATCCACCTCGGCTGGCTCGCCAGCCGCGGTTGGGACGTCTCCGGCCTCGCGGACGAGTGGGCGCAGCGCCTCCAGGCGATCGGCGCCGACCAGGTCGACCCGGGCACGAACGTCGCGACCCCCGTCTTCGACGGTGCGCGCGAGGACGAGCTCGCGGGTCTGCTGCAGCACACCATCCCGAACCGCGACGGCGAGCGCATGGTGCTCCCGACCGGTAAGGCGCGGCTGTTCGACGGCCGTAGCGGTGAGCCGTTCCCGGACCCGATCTCGGTCGGCTACATGTACATCCTGAAGCTGCACCACCTGGTCGACGACAAGCTGCACGCCCGTTCGACCGGCCCGTACAGCATGATCACCCAGCAGCCGCTGGGTGGTAAGGCCCAGTTCGGTGGCCAGCGCTTCGGTGAGATGGAGGTGTGGGCGCTGGAGGCTTACGGCGCCGCGTACGCCCTCCAGGAGCTGCTGACCATCAAGTCCGACGACGTCACCGGCCGCGTGAAGGTCTACGAGGCCATCGTCAAGGGCGAGAACATCCCCGAGCCCGGCATCCCCGAGTCCTTCAAGGTGCTCATCAAGGAGATGCAGTCGCTCTGCCTGAACGTGGAGGTGCTGTCCAGCGACGGTATGTCCATCGAGATGCGTGACACCGACGAGGACGTCTTCCGCGCTGCGGAGGAGCTCGGCATCGACCTGTCCCGGCGCGAGCCGAGCAGCGTCGAAGAGGTCTGACGGGAGTCCGGCGGGGCCCTCACCCACAGGGCCCCGCCGACCCCCAGGCCCCCGTTTCAGACCCCAAGACTTACAACCCTGAGAGGGATTGACGCATAGTGCTCGACGTCAACTTCTTCGATGAGCTCCGGATCGGTCTGGCCACCGCTGACGACATCCGTCAGTGGAGCCACGGCGAGGTCAAGAAGCCCGAGACCATCAACTACCGCACCCTCAAGCCCGAAAAGGACGGACTCTTCTGCGAGAAGATCTTCGGTCCGACCCGGGACTGGGAGTGCTACTGCGGCAAGTACAAGCGTGTCCGGTTCAAGGGCATCATCTGTGAGCGCTGCGGCGTCGAGGTGACTCGCGCCAAGGTGCGTCGTGAGCGGATGGGCCACATCGAGCTGGCCGCGCCTGTCACGCACATCTGGTACTTCAAGGGTGTCCCGAGCCGGCTGGGCTACCTGCTCGACCTGGCTCCCAAGGACCTCGAGAAGGTCATCTACTTCGCGGCGTACATGATCACGTACGTCGACGAGGAGCGTCGTACCCGCGACCTGCCCTCCCTGGAGGCGCACGTCTCCGTCGAGCGGCAGCAGATCGAGAACCGCCGGGACGCCGACCTGGAGGCCCGCGCCAAGAAGCTCGAGACCGACCTGGCCGAGCTCGAGGCCGAGGGTGCCAAGGCCGACGTGCGCCGCAAGGTGCGCGAGGGTGCCGAGCGCGAGATGAAGCAGCTGCGTGACCGTGCGCAGCGCGAGATCGACCGCCTCGACGAGGTGTGGACCCGGTTCAAGAACCTCAAGGTCCAGGACCTCGAGGGCGACGAGCTCCTCTACCGCGAGCTGCGTGACCGCTTCGGCACGTACTTCGACGGCTCGATGGGTGCCGCGGCGCTGCAGAAGCGCCTGGAGTCCTTCGACCTCGACGAAGAGGCCGAGAAGCTCCGCGAGATCATCCGTACCGGCAAGGGCCAGAAGAAGACCCGTGCGCTCAAGCGCCTGAAGGTCGTCTCCGCGTTCCTGCAGACCAGCAACAGCCCCAAGGGCATGGTGCTCGACTGCGTGCCGGTCATCCCGCCGGACCTTCGCCCGATGGTGCAGCTGGACGGTGGCCGCTTCGCGACCTCCGACCTGAACGACCTGTACCGCCGTGTGATCAACCGGAACAACCGACTGAAGCGCCTTCTCGACCTCGGTGCGCCCGAGATCATCGTGAACAACGAGAAGCGCATGCTCCAGGAGGCCGTCGACGCGCTGTTCGACAACGGTCGTCGTGGTCGCCCGGTCACCGGTCCCGGTAACCGCCCGCTGAAGTCCCTCAGCGACATGCTGAAGGGTAAGCAGGGTCGATTCCGTCAGAACCTGCTCGGTAAGCGTGTGGACTACTCCGCGCGTTCCGTGATCGTCGTCGGTCCGCAGCTGAAGCTGCACCAGTGCGGTCTGCCCAAGGCGATGGCGCTGGAGCTCTTCAAGCCGTTCGTGATGAAGCGCCTGGTCGACCTGAACCACGCGCAGAACATCAAGAGCGCCAAGCGCATGGTGGAGCGCGGCCGCACGGTCGTGTACGACGTCCTCGAAGAGGTCATCGCCGAGCACCCGGTTCTGCTGAACCGTGCGCCCACCCTGCACCGCCTCGGCATCCAGGCCTTCGAGCCGCAGCTGGTCGAGGGCAAGGCCATCCAGATCCACCCGCTCGTCTGCACCGCGTTCAACGCGGACTTCGACGGTGACCAGATGGCCGTGCACCTGCCGCTGTCCGCGGAGGCGCAGGCCGAGGCCCGCATCCTGATGCTGTCCTCGAACAACATCCTCAAGCCCGCTGACGGTCGTCCGGTGACGATGCCGACCCAGGACATGGTCCTCGGTCTGTTCTTCCTCACCACCGACGGCGAGCTGCGCGACACCAAGGGCGAGGGCCGGTCCTTCGGTTCCACGGCCGAGGCGATCATGGCGTTCGACGCCGGTGAGCTCGCGCTCCAGTCGCCGATCGACATCCGCTTCCCGGTGGGCACCATCCCGCCGCGCGGCTGGACCCCGCCGGTGCAGGAGGAGGGCGCTGCATCCGACAGCGGCTACGCCGCGGGCGAGTGGCAGCAGGGGGACACCTTCCGCCTGCGCACCACCCTGGGCCGCGCGCTCTTCAACGAGCTGCTGCCCGAGGACTACCCGTTCGTCGACTACTCGGTGGGCAAGAAGCAGCTCTCCGAGATCGTCAACGACCTGGCCGAGCGCTACCCCAAGGTCATCGTGGCGGCGACGCTCGACAACCTGAAGGCGGCCGGCTTCTACTGGGCGACCCGTTCCGGTGTCACCGTGGCCATCTCCGACGTCGTCGTTCCCGAGGCGAAGAAGGAGATCGTCCGCGGGTACGAGGCGCAGGACGAGAAGGTCCAGAAGCAGTACGAGCGCGGTCTGATCACCAAGGAAGAGCGCACTCAGGAGCTCATCGCGATCTGGACCAAGGCGACCAACGAGGTCGCCGAGGCGATGAACGAGAACTTCCCCAAGACGAACCCCATCTTCATGATGGTTGACTCGGGTGCCCGAGGAAACATGATGCAGATGCGGCAGATCGCCGGTATGCGTGGTCTGGTGTCGAACGCCAAGAACGAGACGATCCCGCGTCCGATCAAGGCGTCCTTCCGTGAGGGCCTGTCCGTGCTGGAGTACTTCATCTCCACGCACGGTGCCCGTAAGGGTCTCGCCGACACCGCCCTGCGTACCGCCGACTCGGGTTACCTCACCCGTCGTCTGGTGGACGTCTCGCAGGACGTCATCATTCGCGAGGAGGACTGCGGCACCGAGCGCGGCCTCAAGCTGGCCATCGCCGAGCGCGGCGCCGACGGCGTCCTGCGCAAGGCGGACAACGCCGAGACCAGTGTGTACGCGCGCTGCCTCGCCGAGGACATCGTCGTCGACGGCAAGGTGCTCGCCCCGGCGGGCGTCGACCTCGGTGACGTCCTCATCGACGTGCTCGTCAACGCGGGCGTCGAGGAGGTCAAGACCCGCTCGGTCCTGACCTGTGAGTCCGCCGTCGGCACCTGCGCAATGTGCTACGGCCGCTCGCTGGCCACCGGCAAGCTGGTCGACATCGGTGAGGCGGTCGGCATCATCGCCGCCCAGTCCATCGGTGAGCCCGGTACCCAGCTGACGATGCGTACCTTCCACACCGGTGGTGTGGCCGGTGACGACATCACCCAGGGTCTGCCGCGTGTCGTCGAGCTCTTCGAGGCCCGTACCCCGAAGGGTGTCGCCCCGATCTCCGAGGCCCAGGGCCGCGTGCGGATCGAGGAGACCGAGAAGACCAAGAAGATCGTCGTCACCCCGGACGACGGCAGCGACGAGACGGCGTTCCCGATCTCGAAGCGTGCCCGACTCCTGGTCAGCGAGGGCGAGCACGTCGAGGTGGGCCAGAAGCTCACCGTGGGTGCCACCAACCCGCACGACGTGCTGCGCATCCTGGGCCAGCGTGCCGTCCAGGTCCACCTGGTCGGCGAGGTCCAGAAGGTCTACAACTCGCAGGGTGTGTCGATCCACGACAAGCACATCGAGATCATCATCCGGCAGATGCTCCGCCGCGTGACGATCATCGAGTCCGGCGACGCCGAGCTGCTGCCCGGCGAGCTGGTCGAGCGCTCGAAGTTCGAGACCGAGAACCGTCGTGTGGTCCAGGAAGGCGGCCACCCGGCCTCCGGCCGTCCGCAGCTGATGGGTATCACCAAGGCCTCGCTGGCGACCGAGTCGTGGCTGTCGGCGGCGTCCTTCCAGGAGACGACCAGGGTCCTCACGGACGCGGCGATCAACGCCAAGTCCGACTCCCTGATCGGCCTCAAGGAGAACGTCATCATCGGTAAGCTCATCCCGGCCGGTACGGGTCTGTCCCGCTACCGCAACATCCGGGTCGAGCCGACCGAGGAGGCCAAGGCCGCGATGTACTCGGCCGTCGGCTACGACGACATCGACTACTCGCCGTTCGGCACGGGCTCCGGCCAGGCCGTTCCGCTGGAGGACTACGACTACGGTCCGTACAACCAGTAAGGCGTGCGTCTGAAGCACTGAAGGGCGGTCACCTCTCGGGGTGGCCGCCCTTCGGCGTTCCCAGGGGCGTCTCCGGGTTTCCTCCGGGGGGACCCCGATGCCGGGAATGCCGGTTCGGCGCATGATGGAGGGACTCCGACCAGTACGGGGGAGGTGCTCCATGACCCATCCGTCGTGGCAGCCATGGCAGCCGTGGCAGGGGAGCGGCGCTCCGCAGCCGTGGCGCGGGAGCCATGCCCCGCTCAGGTGGCAGGGCGGCGCCGCCCCGCAGCCGCCATGGCCAGCCCAGAGCAGTCCGGCGATGCTCGCCTCGCACGCCGACCGTGAGCGTGCCGTGGATGTGCTCAGGGCGGGATTCGGTGAGGGCCGCCTGGACAAGGGCGAGTTCGACCAGCGGATCGAGCGGGCCTACGCGGCCCGTACCGTCGGCGAGCTGGCCCTGCTGGTGGCCGACCTGCCCCAGGGCCCCGTACCGCATCCTGCGCCCGTCACGGCCGTGCCACGCACCTTCCTGCCGGCACGGCCACAGACCAACGGCAAGGCCGTCGGTTCGGCGCTCTGTGGCGTGCTGTGTCTGATGACCTTCGGGCTGACCGGCGTCCCGGCGGTGGTCCTGGGGCACGCGGCCCGCTCCGAGATCCGCCGCACCGGGGAGAGCGGTGACGCGCTCGCCCTGACCGGACTCGTGCTCGGCTGGCTGTCGACAGCGACCTGGGCGCTCCTGCTGACGCTGATGCTCGTGGCCGCCGCGGTGTCCGCATGAGGACGTGCTGGGAGTGGCCGGTTCGGGGGTTGTGCGCTGCGGCTCCGACGTGCCGGGACCGCCGATTCGAAGATCGAACATGCCTTGCGGTCTTGACATGGGCCGTGCGGCGAGGTGGGCGAGGCCCATTTGTTTTGACCGCAGCGAATGAGGTAGGTACGCTCAGACCTTGTGCCTGGGGTGTGCCCTGGCTCTCGTGCGTGCCTTCAACCGCATAGCGAGCTGTGAGCGGCCACCGCAATCTGTGCTCTTTTCGCCTCGCGGCGGGAATCCGCCGGATTCGACACACCCGACCGCGTGGGTCGGCGACGTTCCAGGTTAGCTTCACCATTCGGCACACAGAAACCGGAGAAGTAGTGCCTACGATCCAGCAGCTGGTCCGTAAGGGCCGGCAGGACAAGGTCGAGAAGAACAAGACGCCCGCACTCGAGGGTTCCCCTCAGCGTCGTGGCGTCTGCACGCGTGTGTTCACGACCACCCCGAGGAAGCCGAACTCGGCCCTGCGTAAGGTCGCGCGTGTGCGTCTGACCAGCGGGATCGAGGTCACCGCTTACATTCCGGGTGAGGGACACAACCTGCAGGAGCACTCCATCGTGCTCGTGCGCGGCGGCCGTGTGAAGGACCTGCCGGGTGTTCGCTACAAGATCATCCGTGGTTCGCTCGACACCCAGGGTGTCAAGAACCGCAAGCAGGCCCGCAGCCGCTACGGCGCCAAGAAGGAGAAGTAAGAATGCCTCGTAAGGGCCCCGCCCCGAAGCGCCCGGTCATCATCGACCCGGTCTACGGTTCTCCTCTGGTCACGTCGCTCATCAACAAGGTGCTGCTGAACGGCAAGCGCTCCACCGCCGAGCGCATCGTCTACGGCGCCATGGAGGGTCTGCGTGAGAAGACGGGCAACGACCCGATCATCACGCTGAAGCGCGCGCTTGAGAACATCAAGCCGACCCTCGAGGTCAAGTCCCGCCGTGTCGGTGGTGCGACGTACCAGGTTCCGATCGAGGTCAAGCCCGGTCGTGCCAACACGCTCGCGCTGCGCTGGCTCGTCGGCTACTCCCGCGCCCGTCGCGAGAAGACCATGACCGAGCGTCTGCTCAACGAGCTCCTCGACGCCTCCAACGGCCTCGGTGCCGCTGTGAAGAAGCGCGAGGACACGCACAAGATGGCCGAGTCCAACAAGGCCTTCGCGCACTACCGCTGGTAGTCGCTACCCACATCGAGACCGAGAGAAGACTGAAGCCTTATGGCTACCACTTCACTTGACCTGGCCAAGGTCCGCAACATCGGGATCATGGCCCACATCGACGCGGGCAAGACGACCACCACCGAGCGGATCCTCTTCTACACCGGCGTCAGCTACAAGATCGGTGAGGTCCACGACGGCGCTGCCACCATGGACTGGATGGAGCAGGAGCAGGAGCGTGGCATCACGATCACCTCTGCTGCCACCACCTGTCACTGGCCGCTCGAGGACAACGACTACACGATCAACATCATCGACACCCCCGGGCACGTCGACTTCACGGTCGAGGTGGAGCGCTCGCTGCGCGTCCTCGACGGTGCCGTCACGGTGTTCGACGGTGTCGCCGGTGTCGAGCCGCAGTCCGAGACGGTGTGGCGTCAGGCCGACCGTTACGGCGTGCCGCGCATCTGCTTCGTGAACAAGCTGGACCGCACCGGC
Source organism: Streptomyces cyaneus (assembly GCF_004028635.1). Classification (GTDB taxonomy): domain Bacteria; phylum Actinomycetota; class Actinomycetes; order Streptomycetales; family Streptomycetaceae; genus Streptomyces; species Streptomyces cyaneus. The sequence goes on from NZ_RQJW01000006.1 coordinate 228,936, forward strand.
GCCGAGTTCCACCGCTGCGTCGACATGATCTCGGACCGCCTTGGTGCGCAGCCGCTGGTCATGCAGCTTCCGATCGGTGCCGAGGCCGACTTCAAGGGCGTCGTGGACCTGGTCCGCATGAAGGCGCTCGTGTGGTCCGCCGAGGCCGCCAAGGGCGAGATGTACGACGTCGTCGACATCCCGGCCACGCACACCGAGGCTGCCGAGGAGTACCGCGGCAAGCTGATCGAGGGTGTCGCCGAGAACGACGAAGAGATCATGGAGCTGTACCTGGAGGGCCAGGAGCCCACCGAGGAGCAGCTGTACGCCGCGATCCGTCGCATCACCATCGCGTCCGGCAAGTCCAGCGACACCACGGTCACCCCGGTGTTCTGTGGCACCGCGTTCAAGAACAAGGGCGTCCAGCCCCTGCTCGACGCGGTCGTGCGCTACCTCCCCACCCCGCTTGACGTCGAGGCCATCGAGGGCCACGCCGTCAACGACCCGGAGGAGGTCGTCAAGCGCAAGCCGTCCGAGGACGAGCCGCTGTCCGCGCTGGCGTTCAAGATCATGAGCGACCCGCACCTCGGTAAGCTCACCTTCGTCCGGGTCTACTCGGGCCGCCTGGAGTCCGGCACCTCGGTGCTGAACTCCGTCAAGGGCAAGAAGGAGCGCATCGGCAAGATCTACCGCATGCACGCGAACAAGCGTGAGGAGATCGACGCGGTGGGCGCCGGCGACATCATCGCCGTCATGGGTCTGAAGCAGACCACGACCGGTGAGACGCTGTGTGACGACAAGGCCCCGGTGATCCTGGAGTCCATGGACTTCCCGGCGCCGGTCATCCAGGTCGCCATCGAGCCCAAGTCCAAGGGTGACCAGGAGAAGCTGGGTGTCGCCATCCAGCGTCTCGCGGAGGAGGACCCCTCCTTCCAGGTCCACTCGGACGAGGAGACCGGCCAGACCATCATCGGTGGTATGGGCGAGCTGCACCTCGAGGTGCTGGTCGACCGTATGCGCCGTGAGTTCAAGGTCGAGGCCAACGTCGGCAAGCCGCAGGTCGCCTACCGTGAGACGATCCGCAAGGCCGTCGAGCGCGTGGACTACACCCACAAGAAGCAGACCGGTGGTACCGGTCAGTTCGCGAAGGTGCAGATCGCGATCGAGCCGATCGAGGGCGGCGACGCCTCGTACGAGTTCGTGAACAAGGTGACCGGTGGTCGTATCCCGAAGGAGTACATCCCTTCGGTCGACGCCGGTGCGCAGGAGGCCATGCAGTTCGGCATCCTCGCCGGTTACGAGATGACCGGCGTGCGCGTCACCCTGATCGACGGTGGCTACCACGAGGTCGACTCCTCCGAGCTCGCGTTCAAGATCGCCGGTTCGCAGGCCTTCAAGGAGGCCGCGCGCAAGGCCAGCCCTGTGCTCCTTGAGCCGATGATGGCCGTCGAGGTCACCACGCCCGAGGACTACATGGGTGAGGTCATCGGCGACATCAACTCCCGCCGTGGCCAGATCCAGGCCATGGAGGAGCGGGCGGGTGCTCGCGTCGTGAAGGGCCTCGTGCCCCTCTCGGAGATGTTCGGTTACGTCGGCGACCTGCGCAGCAAGACGTCCGGCCGTGCCAGCTACTCCATGCAGTTCGACTCCTACGCCGAGGTTCCGCGGAACGTCGCCGAGGAGATCATCGCGAAGGCCAAGGGCGAGTAACACACCGCGTTCAACGCGCTGCGTTCACACGCTTTAGGCTTGACTCCGGAGCCTGCAGGGGCATTCACCCGCATTCGTGGGGGAATGCCCTCGGGCCCGGGCTTTCCAGCAAAGATCACCTGGCGCCGATGAAGCAAGGCGTTCAGAACCACTCCACAGGAGGACCCCGTGGCGAAGGCGAAGTTCGAGCGGACTAAGCCCCACGTCAACATCGGCACCATCGGTCACATCGACCACGGTAAGACGACCCTCACGGCCGCCATTACCAAGGTGCTGCACGACGCGTACCCGGACCTGAACGAGGCCTCGGCCTTCGACCAGATCGACAAGGCTCCCGAGGAGCGCCAGCGCGGTATCACCATCTCCATCGCGCACGTCGAGTACCAGACCGAGACGCGTCACTACGCCCACGTCGACTGCCCCGGTCACGCGGACTACATCAAGAACATGATCACGGGTGCGGCGCAGATGGACGGCGCCATCCTCGTTGTCGCCGCCACCGACGGCCCGATGCCGCAGACCAAGGAGCACGTGCTCCTGGCCCGCCAGGTCGGCGTTCCGTACATCGTCGTCGCCCTGAACAAGGCCGACATGGTGGACGACGAGGAGATCCTGGAGCTCGTCGAGCTCGAGGTTCGTGAGCTGCTCTCCGAGTACGAGTTCCCGGGCGACGACCTGCCGGTCGTCAAGGTCTCGGCGCTCAAGGCCCTTGAGGGCGACAAGGAGTGGGGCAACACCGTCCTCGAGCTCATGAAGGCCGTGGACGAGAACATCCCGCAGCCCGAGCGTGACGTCGACAAGCCGTTCCTCATGCCGATCGAGGACGTCTTCACGATCACCGGTCGCGGTACGGTCGTCACCGGCCGTATCGAGCGTGGTGTCCTGAAGGTCAACGAGACCGTCGACATCGTGGGCATCAAGCAGGAGAAGACCACCACCACGGTCACCGGCATCGAGATGTTCCGCAAGCTGCTCGACGAGGGCCAGGCCGGTGAGAACGTCGGTCTGCTGCTTCGTGGCATCAAGCGCGAGGACGTCGAGCGCGGCCAGGTCATCATCAAGCCGGGCTCGGTCACCCCGCACACCGAGTTCGAGGCGCAGGCCTACATCCTGTCCAAGGACGAGGGTGGCCGCCACACGCCGTTCTTCAACAACTACCGTCCGCAGTTCTACTTCCGTACGACGGACGTGACCGGCGTGGTGACCCTCCCCGAGGGCACCGAGATGGTCATGCCGGGTGACAACACCGAGATGAAGGTGGAGCTCATCCAGCCCGTCGCCATGGAAGAGGGCCTGAAGTTCGCCATCCGTGAGGGTGGCCGGACCGTGGGCGCCGGCCAGGTCACCAAGATCAACAAGTGAGCTTGTTGATTTGACCTGGTAGCTCCAGCGCGAGCTCCTGAAGGGGCCCGCACGACTTCGGTCGTGCGGGCCCCTTTGCTTTTTCCGGCGCGGGGGGACGCGTCAGGTGTTGGAGCCGTCCGGGACGATGCAGAAGGCGACGTGGCTGAGGTCGGCGAAGCCACCGCTGGGGTTGATCGGGGCGTGCAGCGTTTCGTCGGCCTCGATCTGGCCGGCCATCGTGGGCCGGTAGTCGTAGATGTTCGCGTTGTTGCTGCCCTTGACGATGACCGCACCGGCGGCGAAGGCGCTGTCGTCGCCGAAGTCGAACGAGAGAAGCTGCCCTTGCTCGCCCTCCGTGACGCCGAGGGTGATCGTTCCGTTCTGGCCCCCTGAAGAGAAGTTGAGCACTTCCCCGTCTACGGGCGCGTTGTCCGTGTCGACCTCCAGGGTGAACCCGTTGATGTCCTCGCAGTCCGGGTTCACCTCCGCCGTGTACTCAACGGGCGGTACGGCGGCGTCCAGTTGGTCTCCCGCCTGTGCCGAAGCGGGGGTGGCGAAGGTCATGGCCAGCGCCGTCGACAGGCCGAGGGCGGCGAAGTGTGCTCCCCATCTCGGGCGTCGTGAGGGGGTCATTGCTCGAGTAGCTACTCGCACGACGAGTACTCCTTCTTGTTCTGGGCGTACCGGCCTTCGCGGACTGTGGCGCCTGTTCCTTCGGCGATTCGAGCGCTGATTCGCATCCGCTGCCGGGCATCTGATCATTTACACAATCTGATCAACGCCACTCCCGGCGATTCCTCTGCCTAGGCCGTCCGGGTTGCAGAGCACCGGAAAGGCCGAGCGTCGGCGTGTCGTCGCGGGCGGTCGACGAGGCCCTCGCGCCCCAGGAGCGGCCGGTTTTCCGGGCCTGGGAGCACGTCGTCCGGGTGCAGGAAACGCCCGGCAGTAAGTCATGCAAGTAGGACATACATTCAAAAAATGTTGATATAACCCTCACATAGGGCGTGAGCTGCTCCTCCGAGGCAGCCGCGCCCCACGTGTTCACCGAGGGCCGGGGTCATAGGGAGAACCATGCGGCAGTCCACCAGCGCGGTGTCAGGGCAGGCGATTCCCCTCACACCGCACCGGTCCAGCACGCCCAGACGCCCTGCGGAGAGGTGGTACGCACCGGTCGCGGTCGGTGCCGACTCCTTGGGGATGGCCCTGCCGACTGCGGTGACGTTCTTCGCGATCGGTGCGGCCCGGCCCGTGCACCAGGCGGTGGTGATCACGGTCATCTGGGTGCTTGTGGGCCTCGCCGCCACGCGCTACGCACCCTGGACATGGGACGAAGGCGCCCCGGTCGGGCCGGTTGTGCGGGACTGGCTGGTGCTGCTCGGCACCTTGGCCGTGCTGCGGACCGTGTTCGGGCTCGGCGAGCCACCCGCGGCGGTTCTCGCCGCGCTGTGTCCGGCGTTGGCGGTCACCGTGGTCTGCCGCAAGGCGATCCACCGCCGCATCCTGGCCGTACGCCGGCGCGCCCGAGGGCTTCGACGTGTCCTCGTCGTCGGTGAGGCCGGGGCGGTGGACGCCGTGGTCGGACAGCTCGCCGAGCGTACGGACCACGGGTATGTGGTGGTCGGGGCCTGTGTGCTGGGCGAGGGAGAGCTGTTGTCCGGCGTGCCCGTGTCAGACCGGCTGCAGGTCGGCGAGCGGGCCGCTCCGGACGAGGATGCCGCGCCGGTGGCGGAAGCGGCTGAGGCGCTCGGCGCCGACCTGGTCTTCGTCAGCACGGGCAGGCACATGTGCGGGGACCGGCTTCGGCGGTTGTCCTGGGCCCTGCACGACCGGGGCCGCCGGCTGATGGTGCTGCCCGGCATCGTCGAAGTGGCCCGGCGCAGGGTCCGTATCGCCTCGGCGGCCGGGCTCACCCTGCTGGACGTCTCACCGCCGACACGCCGTGGCCTGCCGACGCTGCTGAAGGCCGCCACGGACCGGGCCGGCTCGCTCGTCCTGCTCATGGTGCTGGCTCCACTGTTCGCCCTGCTGGCGCTCGCCGTGCGCTTGAGTTCGCCCGGGCCGGTCATCTACCGCCAGGTCCGCGTCGGCCGGGACGGGACACCTTTCCCCATGTGGAAGTTCCGGACCATGGTCGTGGACGCGGACCGGATGAAGGGTGACCTCGCGGCGGCGAACGAACACGACGGCCATATGTTCAAGCTGCGGCGGGATCCGCGGGTCACGTCCGCCGGGCGCTTTCTGCGCCGCTACTCGCTGGACGAGCTGCCCCAGTTGGCCAATGTCCTCCTCGGCCATATGTCGCTGGTGGGGCCCCGCCCGCCGCTGCCCGAGGAAGTCGCCCGCTACGACCAGGTGGAGATGCGCCGACTGAGTGTCAAACCCGGCCTCACGGGACTGTGGCAGGTGAGCGGCAGATCCGATCTGTCCTGGCACGAGACCGTCTCGCTCGATCTGCGGTACGTCGACAACTGGTCGTGGACCTGGGACATGACGGTCATGGCCCGCACGGTCCGCGCTGTGCTGGACGGACGCGGGGCCTACTGAACCAGTCAGGAGAGCCGGCACACCGAATCGAGGTTCAGGGAGCGCACATACTGCTCGTCGACCTCGGTGCCGCGGTAGCGAAGCGAGCGCGTTTCCTCAGGGGTGATCGGTGTGCACTGTGAACCGAGCTTCGAATGGAGGTCGTTTCGCAGGTACATCCACATTCCGCGGACGACGACTGGCGTGTAGTCGTCCCGGAAATAGGCGATGTCGTACAGCTTCGAGGCCTCCGACCACATGCCGTGTGTCTCCACCAACTCGGGTTTGGTGGCTTTCAGGTACGAGGGCATCGCTGCGTATCCGTCGCGAGCGAGTGCAGCATTGGCCAGCAGGGCGAGGTCGAGAATCCTCAACTTCGTACAGCACAGACTCGAGCCGCCGACGTCCGGGGTCAACACGGTCAGTTCCGGCTGCCCCAGCTTCATCCGCACCTCATCCATCGCCTCGCCGGTCATTCGATACGCAGCCGGAGTGACGGCAACCGCGGCCTCGGGGTGGAGCCGTGCGGCGATGAACTGCTTCTCGATGCCGCAGGCCGTGAGCAGAAGCATCGCGGCGATCACGGCGAAGAGGCGGGGCGTGGATTTCAGAAACCGCAAGGCATGAGGCTTTGACAGCGCGACCGCCACCACGCCCAGCGCGATCGCGGACTGCTCCATCCGTCCGATGTAGCCCCAGTTCCGGCCGATCCCCACGTTGAATGCCGCGATCGCCACGATGTACCCGAGGCTGAAGCTCGCGACGGGATGGACGCTGCGTGAGCGAATTCGCCTCAACGCCTCGGTTCCCACCGGCCGCAACCCGCTGCGCATGCCTGCCAACACGGTGATGGCGATGACCGCTGCCGGCAGCAGGACGTAGAGGACCTCCACCGCGGCCACGCACACCTGCAGGATGTGCTTGAACGCCGAGTTCGCGCTGTACGGGCCGGACTGCTTCGCGATCATCGTGTTCGGCAGCAGCGAGCCGAAAATCGCCAGGCGAAGTGCTGTGAGTACCGCGAAGGAGAGAACGGACCCCGCGGCCAGGACCCACGCCCAGCGGTACTCCCTCGAACAGAGCGCCAGCACCACAGCGCCGGCGATGACGTAGCCTACGGCTTCCGCCCGGATCCACGGGGCTGTGGCAGCCAGCAGCATCAGCCCGATCCATGCATGGCGGTGGCCGCTCCGAAACAGCCACACGATCGCGAGCGCCACCGCGGACAGTGACGTCATCTCCATTCCATTGATGGTTTCGTTGAGGAACGGCCCATATCCGAAGAGCACCAGGCTGACCATCCAGGCCTGGACGCGACCGTACGGTCGCAGCATGGTGTGGACGAGTACGGCACCGATGGCTGCGAAGAGCCCGGACCACAGCTGGCCGGCCAGGATCATGCCGCCGAAGTCCAATGGCAGTACCCGGTAGGTGCCCGCCATCAGCAAGAACCACAGGGGACTCGAAAATCCCTCGACCGTTTCTGATGGCGGTGTCAGCGCGATCTGGCCGGACTCGGCAAAGGTGCGCGCAAAAGCCAGAGTGATGGATCCGTCGTCCCAGCCGTTCGCCCCGATGAACAGAGCGAGCGCTGAGTGCAGGAGAAGGACCGCGCCGAACAGTCCGTAGGAAAGGGACTGGTGTCTCTTTTCGTCGGCCGGCCGGCGCGCTGGTGCGGGGTCTTCCGTCGTGCGGATGATGCCGAGATCGCCTGCCGTCTGCCCAGCGTGCATGCCGTCTGCCCTTGCGTCGGAATCCTGCTCTTTTCGCTACAGGAATTCATTTCGGCTCAGCGTTGGCATGGTCCATCAATGGTGCGGGCCACGGTCGCGGGCACGCTCAGGGGCGAGGCCGATCGGGTGGATCTCACGATAAGTCCGCTTGTCTCATCGGGTGCGGTAGGCCCGAGCGTTTACGTTCGTGATCTGACGATCACGGGCATGAGGTTGAGAGAGTGGACTTCCCCAGCACACTGAAGCAGCTCTCGAAGGCGCAGAAGCCCGCCCGTGGGGTTCCCGGCTACTCACGATTCGTCAATCGGCCGGCCGGAAGGCTGCTCGCGGCCGCGGCTCACCGTATGGGGGCTTCACCCAACCATGTGACTGCCGCAAGCGGCCTGGTCACCTTTCCGGCCATTGTCGCGGTAGCCCTTTGTCCTCCCTCGCACGCGCTCGGACGATGGGTCGCGCTCGGCTTGCTCGTCGGTTTCGCGCTTGATTCCGCGGACGGTCAACTGGCCCGGCTGCACGGGTCGGCCAGTACCGCCGGGGCGTGGATGGATCACGTGGTGGACTGCGCGAAGATCCTGAGCGTCCATGCGGCGGTGCTGATTTCGTTCTATCGCTTCTTCGACCTGCCGCGTCCCATCCTGCTGCTCACCCCGATCACCTTCCAGATCGCCGCTGTCCTGCTGTTCTTCGGAGGGATCCTGACGGAACAGCTGAGCCGGCGAAGGACCGACGGGCACGTCGGCCCGATGCGCCCGGCCTCGGCTGTGCGGGGTATGGCGCTGCTGCCCGTGGACTTCGGCCTGCTGTGCCTGATCTTCCTGTTCCTGGGAAGCCAGAGGCTTTTCTTCGCGCTGTATGTCGCCCTGTTCTTGGCCCACCTGGTGCTTGTGCCCGCATTCTTCGCCAAGTGGTTCCGGGAACTCTCCTGACTCGATTCACTCCGCTCACAAAGAAGGGTCGACCCATGGCACACACCGCCGCGCCGACCGCCGTGGAACGCTCCCTGCGTGGCTTCACCGGAGCCGGTTACGACAAGGGGCGCCCGCTGCTCGTGCAGGCAGCCTGGTTCGCGGTTCTCAACCTCGTCTTCGTCAAGTGGTGGTTCCCGGCCCGCTGGCGGCCCGCTCTGCTGCGGGCCTTCGGCGCGCGGATCGGGCAACGGGTGTTGATCCGTCAGCGTGTGCGCGTGCACTGGCCGTGGCGGCTGGACGTCGGCGACGACGTATGGATCGGCGAGGACGCCTGGCTGCTGAACCTCGAGCGGATCAGCATCGGCAGCAATGCCTGTGTCTCCCAGGGGGCGTTGCTGTGCACCGGAAGCCATCAGCGCCTCAGCCCTACCTTCGAGTTCGACAACGGGCCCATCCGGCTGGAGCCGGGAGCGTGGGTAGCGGCGCGGGCCGTCGTGCTGCGCGGGGTCACGGTCGGTCGTGGCGCTGTGGTGGGTGCCGCGGCGATCGCCCACCGCGACATCGCACCCGCTGAGGTCGTCACGGCGAGGGGCATGGGATGAGGCTCGTTCATGTGGTGACGCTCGTCAGCGAGGACGGGGCGTACGGCGGTCCCACGAGCGTGGCGACGGGGCAGCTCGAGGAGTGCGCCGCGCGCGGCCATGAGGTCACGCTGCTGTCCTTGTGGCGAGGCAGATCCCGGGCACCGGCGCGCATCGGCTCGGTTCCGCTGCGAACGCGCCCGGCGCGTTCCCTGCTTCCGGGCCGCTTCACCGGGATCATGCACCCGCTCCTCGTCGGGGACATGTGGCGTGCCATGGGCAGGGCCGATGTGGTGCACATCCACGCGGGGCGCGACCTCGTCTCCCTCACCGCGCTGGCCGTAGCGACGTTGCGGGGAAAGAGGTTCTTCACGCAGACGCATGGAATGGTGGAGCCACGCCACAGGCTTGTCGCCAAGCTCTTCGACCGCCTGTATGTACCTCTGCTGCGCCGGGCGCGCGGTTGTCTGGTGCTCACGGAGCGGGAGCGGCGGGCCGTGTCCGAGGTCATCGGACCGGAGGGGCCGCCGCTGCTGACGCTGCCCAATGGCGTGCGGCCGGAGCGCAACGCGGCGGTGCGGCGTCGGCTGCAGGCGCCGGAGGTGCTCTTCATGGCGCGGCTGCATCCGCGCAAGCGCCCGGAGGCGTTCGTCGAGATGGCCGCCCTGGTGCACCGGAAGCTGCCCGATGTGCGGTTCACCCTGCACGGGCCGGAGGAGGGCTCGCTGGCGACGGTGCGTCAGCTCATCGCCACCCATCGGCTGGGGGATGTCGTCTCCTACGGCGGGGCGCTGTCGTACGCCGAGGCCCTGCGTGCCTATGCGAAGGCGGCGGTGTACGTGCTGCCGAGCGTGGACGAGCCGTTCCCCATGACCGTGATCGAAGCCCTGTCCGCAGGAACCCCTGTGGTGTGCACGGAGACCTGCGGCATGGCGGACGAACTCGGGCGTCGCGGAGCGGCGATCGTCACGGACGGAAGCCCGCAGGCCATGGCCGACGCGGTCGGTGAGCTGCTCGCCGACGAGAACAGGCGACGTGGGCTGGTGGAAGCGGGCAGGCGCGCAGTGGAAGAAGCCTTCTCCATCCACGCGGTGACCGACCGACTGGAAGAGCTCTACCGAAATCTCTGAAGGCTCATCGATGTGACGCCCGAGGTCTGTTGATGACAGGCCCAGACGGAGGCATCGGATGACTCGGGGCGCGGAAGGGCGTGGCAGATCGTCCTAATTCCGATAATTAGTGCATAACCTACCAGGCGGGTCTCAGTGATCACCGATTCCGGGTTTCTGGAGGAGCTGCCATGACCAAGCAGGTGGACGTCGTCGTTGCCGGAGGCGGGGGATTCATCGGCGGGCATCTGGCTGCCGACCTCCTGGCGCAGGGGCTGTCGGTCCGCTGCGTCGACATCAAGCCGCAGCACGAGTGGCACCAACTGCACCGCGACGCCGAGAACGTCGTCGCCGATCTGTCGCTCCTCGAGCACGCCCGCGACGCCGTCCGGGGCGCCGGTCAGGTGTACATGCTGGCCGCCGACATGGGCGGCATGGGCTTCATCGAGAACCACAAGGCCGCCTGCATGATGTCGGTGCTGATCAGCACGCACATGCTCAAGGCCGCGCACGAGGCCGATGTGGAGCGCTACTTCTACTCCTCGTCCGCCTGCGTGTACGCCGCCGACAAGCAGACCGCCTCGAACGTCACCGCGCTGAAGGAGGAGGACGCGTATCCGGCGCAGCCCGAAGACGGCTACGGCTGGGAGAAGCTCTTCTCCGAGCGCATGTGCCGCCACTTCGAGGAGGACTACGGGTTCACCTGTCGTGTCGCGCGCTACCACAACGTGTACGGCCCCGCGGGCACTTGGACCGGCGGCCGCGAGAAGGCCCCGGCGGCCGTGTGTCGCAAGATCGCCGAGGCGGCCGTATCAGGGTCGCACCGGATCGACATCTGGGGCGACGGCCGGCAGACCCGTTCCTTCATGTACATCGACGACTGTCTGCACGGCACGCAGATGCTCATGCACGGGAGCAGCAGCGTTCCCGTCAACATCGGCTCTTCCGAGCTGGTCTCCATCAACCAACTGGTCGACATCGTCGAGGAGATCGCGGGCATCCGCTGCGAGCGCAAGTACCAGCTGGACGCGCCGCAGGGCGTACGCGGCCGCAACTCCGACAACACCCTGATCCGCGAACTCCACGGCTGGGAGCCCTCGATCCCCCTCGCCGAGGGCCTCGAGAAGACGTATGCCTGGGTCTACGACCAGGTCAAGCTCGCCCGCTCGTGATCGCTCGTGATCGCTCGGATCGGCAGGGAGAGCAGCAGCCGATGAGGATCCTCGTCCACGACTACAGCGGGCACCCGTTCCAGGCGCAGCTCAGCCGTGAGCTGGCGCGCCGCGGTCATGACGTCGTTCACTCGACCTGCCCGGCCTACGTCTCCGGGAAGGGCAACCTCGCCGAGAACGCGGTCGCCGGCCTGCGTTTCGTCACCATCGGCGACGGCATCGTGCTGGACAAGGGCGCCTACGTCCGGCGCCTGTTCCAGGAGACCCGCCTCGGCCTGGAACTGGCCCGACAGGTACGGCGCGAGAAGCCGGACGTGGCGATGCTGGGGAATCTGCCGATCCCGACCCTGGTGGTGGCCGCGGCGGCGCTGAAGATGCTGCGCATCCCCTGGGTGCTGTGGCACCAGGACATCACCGCCATCGCCCTTCGCAGCTTCGCCGCCGCCGGGGTGTCGAGGCTGATGGGCATCGCCGCCGGTGTCTTCGAGCGGGGCGAGAAGTGGTCGGCGCGACGCGCCTCGGCGATTGTGGTGATCGCCGACTCCTTCGTGCGGGTCCACCGGGAGTGGGGCACCGCCGACAAGGTCACCGTCATCCCCAACTGGGCGCCGCTGGACGAGATCCTCCCCGTGGCCCGCGCCAACGCGTGGTCGCAGGAGCACGGCCTCACCGGCGTCAGGACCGTGCTGTACTCGGGCACGATCGGCCTCAAGCACAACCCCGCCCTGCTGGTGCGGCTGGCCGAGACGCTGCGCGAGCTGGGCGAACGGGTCCGCCTCGTCGTCGTCAACGACGGCCCGGCCGTCCCGGTCATCAAGGAGGCCGCGGCCGCCCGAGGCGTCGATCTGACCCTGCTGCCCTTCCAGCCGTACGACCGCCTTCCCGAGGTGCTGGGCACGGGCGATGTGCTGGTCGTGCTGCTGGCGGCGGATGCCGGGGAGTTCTCGGTCCCCTCCAAGACGCTGTCCTATCTGTGCGCCGGACGCCCGGTGCTGGGCCTGATGCCGGCCGACAATCTGGCGGCGCAGCTGCTGCGGAAGGCCGGCTCGGTGGTGTTCGCCCCGGAGGAGTCCTCGCTGGCCGGTGCGGCCACATGGGTCCGCAAGGTCCTGAACGACCCGGTGCGCGCGGAGGCGCTGGGCAAGGAGAGCCGGGCGCTGGCCGAGCGGGAGTTCGCCCTGGAGGGCTGCGCCTCGCAATTCGAGGACATTCTGCGGACCGTGAGGCGCTCCGACACCGGCTGAACCTTTTCGCTGAACGTTCATGGCAAGCCTTCTCACAGACCAGCGTCGGGAGCTGTCGATGCGCGAAATTTCCTACGAAGAACAAACGGTCAGGTCGGGCAATCCGCTGGCGCGTTTCGCTCATCGCACTCGCATGACGATGGCGATCGACCTTGTCACCGGAGTGTGCGCGAAGCACGGCACCGTCGTCGATTTCGGCGCAGGACCGGGACTTTTCCTGCACGCGCTTGGCGAGGCGCGCCCCGACGTCACGCTCGTCGGATACGACGCGTACATGGAGCCGGCGTATCCCGAAGTGAAGTACGCGGAATCGATGGAAAGCATCGCTGAGCAAAGCGTGGATGTGCTGACCGCGTTCGAGGTCTGCGAGCATCTTTACGCCAACGAGCTCGACACGCTGCTCGAAGACACGTTGCGCATTCTCAAGCCGAACGGCGCGCTCGTGATTTCCGTGCCGATCATGTGTGGCCTGGCCATCGTGCCGAAGGTGTCGAACTGGATGATTCGCAGCCGCTCACTCAAGTCGGAGTACACACCCGCGGAAGTGCTGAAAGCAATGGTCGGAATGCATGTGAGCCGGCCGCAGAACCCGCGCACGACACACAAGGGTTTTGATTTCCGTGAACTGCGGGAGGTCGTGCGGGAGCGGTTCTCCATCGATGCCGTGCATATGAGCCCGGTGCCGAACCTGCCCTGGTGGTTGAGCTCGCAGTACTTCATGATTTGTCGGCCGAAGCGGCATCCCTCAAGCAAAACGCTCCTGGATTCACCCGATATGTATCGAATGTGAGATACCACTGGGTCGATGTGAGAGGGGTGCAGGTGCAGGGCAGTCAAGAACGTTGCATGGCCGCGGTATGCGCCTGGGCCGCTGTATTCGTCGGCTTGCTGCCGGGGCTGGTCCTGCAGACGCGCGACGCGCACGTCGGCGCCGCACTCGTCGTGCAGTGTGTCGTCGTGGCGCACACCGGTGGCGCCCTCACATGGGTGCTCACCGCTACGTCGGTACGGCTGGTCGCGTTCGGTTTCTGGCTCTTCTCCTATGTATGGCTCGGGTTGGCGCCGCTCGCCATGCTCGCCACCGACACCTACCCCCTCGGATACCGGACCGACGAGGCCAACGCCTTCTTCGTCACCGTCCTGATCGAGGTCGGGCTCCTCGCCTACAGCGTCGGAGCGCTGCTGGCCGCCAGGCGTGCCGGGCATCGCTCGGTCCTTCTCGGACCGGTGCTCGCCCGCAGGCTCACCCCGTTGCCCGTGCTCGCCCTGAGCGTTCTGTCGCTCGTTCTCGCGGTCGTACTCGTCCCCGAGCTGGGAGGGTGGGGCGCCTTCTTCACCAGCAGGCAGGCGCTGTGGCAGTCGAAGGCCGCGACGGACTCGGAGCGGACGCTGCGCACCTGGATCCTCGCCGTCCCCGCCTTCTGGGCGTTGGTGGGCCTGATTCACCTGCCCCGCCGGACGAAGGGCGACCGGTGGTTGCGCGGCGCCCGCCTGCTGCTGCTCCCGCTGCTGCTCGGCCTCAACGTGGTCGTCAACAACCCGATCAGCAGGCCGCGCTTCTGGGCCGGCACCGTCCTGCTGGTCCTGCTGTTCTCATGGAGCCGGCTCAACCGCCCACGGGCCTTTCGCCTCATCGCCGCGGCGATCACGGCGGTGGTGCTCCTCGTCTTCCCGTACAGCGACTACTTCCGCTACAGCGAACGTGAAGCCGTCCAAGTGGTGAGCCTGACGGAGCAGCTCACCTCCAACATGGACTACGACTCCTTCCAGCAGATGCAGACGGGCGTCGACCATGTGAAGGAGAATGGCTTCTCGCCGTCGGACGCGCTCGGCCCTGTGGTGTTCATGGTGCCGCGCTCCGTGTGGCCGGAAAAGCCGCAGGCCATCGGCATCACGCTCGCCCAGCATGCGGGCTACGACTTCTGGAATCTCTCGGCACCGCTGTGGATCGAGAGCTACATGTGGGCCGGTTTTCCTTCTGTGATCGCCGTCTTCTGCCTGCTGGGTGCGGCCGGACGCCGTATGGACGACATCCGGGAACGGCTCCGGGACAGCCGCACCACGCTGGCGTTTCTCCTGGTCCCGGCCTTCGCCTTCTACCAGATGATCTTCCTGCGCGGCAGCCTCCTGGCCATCGTGGGGCCGATGCTGCTGCTCCTGGTCGTCCCGCTGTTCATCACCCGCCGCGCCGCCCGGCCATCCCGGTTCCCTTCACCGGCGCTGCCACCCGCGCCCGCCAGCCACGCATCCATCCCCGGAACAGGAGGCATCCGTGACCAGCTCCACCAGCTTCGATGACCGGTACGGCGAACCGGACCAGCTCCGCGACCAGCTGCGCCAGCTGCTGAAGTACCGCGTGACCATCGCGCTGGGTATCGTCCTCGGGCTGCTCGGGGGACTGCTGCTGGTACTGCTCCGCGCAGGCAGCTACACCTCCACCGGTGAGGTTCTCGTCCGTTCGACGGTGGACCCGTTCAGCACCTTCGGCGTGTCCGTCGACAACCAGGTGAGCATGGGCACCGAGCAGCAGATCGCGCTCAGCGCCTCCGTCGCGGCCCGTGCGGCGAAGGCGTTGCGCGAACCGTCCCGTGCCGAGGCGCTGCTGAAGGAGCTGCGGGTCAGCAATGCGCCGCACACCCAGATTCTCCGGTTCGAGTACACCGCCGGCACGGCGAAGCGGGCGGCCCGGGTCAACAACGCGTTCATCGACGCCTATCTCGCCGACCGCAAGGAGCGGACCGACGCCACGGTACGGCGGATGGCGAACGCGCTGAAGCGGCAGGTCGCGCCGCTGATCAGAAAGAGCAACGCCGAAGTCGGCAAGCCCGGGAGCGCGGCTCTGCGGGACCAGATCAACGTGCTGCAGAAGCGGATCTCCGACTTCGAGTCCCGCGACACCAGCGGAGGCGACGTCGTACGCAAGCCCAAGCCGCCGAAGCACCCCGCGGGGCCGGGGCCGGTGGCGCTCATCGGTCTTGGCCTGATGGGCGGACTCGTGCTGGCCATCGTGCTCGCCTGGCTGCGGTCCGCCTTCGAACCACGGGTCCGCTCGGTCGCCGAGGTCCAAGGCGCGCTAGGGGCCCCGGTGCTGGCCATCCTCCCGGGTGCCGGGACGGACAGCGAGCTGCTGGAGGTCGGGCGGGTCGCCAGCAGCCGCGCGGAGGTGTACCGCACGCTCGCCTTCCACCTGCGCAGCGGCGACGCCCGTACGGCCGGCGGCACGCTGCTGGTCGTGGCCCCGAAGCAGGACCGCGAGGCCGAGGCGGCCGCCATCAACCTCGCCGCCGTGTTCGCCGAGTCCGGTGAGGACGTACTGCTGGTGGACGCCACCGCGAGCACACCGGGCCTCGCGGCAAGGCTGCCGCTGCTGACCGAGGATTCGGGCGACGAGACCGAAGGGCCGCGGCCTCTGGACGGCCGGGTCGTCGTCGACGCGGGCACGGCGGGGCGCATCATGCTCTGCCCGGACAGGCGGGGCGCCTCCACCGGCGACATCCCGATGTCCCCCATGGTGGCGCGTGTGCTGTCGTGCGCCGCCGGAAGGTCCTCGGTGGTCGTCACGCGGGCTCTGCTCGAACACGCCGACGGTCTCGCGGTCGCCCAACGTGCGGACGGCGTCCTCATCGTGGGCGGCCTGGAGCACACCACACGCGACGACCTCAGGCAGGTCCGCGAGCTGATCAGTTGCTCGGGTGGGCACATCGTGGGCGCGGTCCTCTGCCCGGGCACCCGGCGGAGCCTGCTCCGAGGTGCCCTGGACAGTGGCCGCGGGCAGGGGGAGCGGGGCTCGTCCGCGATGCCGGCCGCCCGCGCCGAGGCTCTGTCCGTCGCTGCGCATCAGGTCGACGGCCGCACGCAGGAAGAGCTGATCTCCCAGCCGCAGCAGAGCTCGTCCGCCCAGGACGACACGCTCACCGCCTCCAAAGGATGAGCGCCTCCGGAACGGCCCTTCCCACAGCCGATGGGAAGGCCGCCCGGAGCGGGGTCGCCGCCACCGCGAGGGGCGGGTGGTGGGGCTTCCTGGGTGCAGCGGTCAGCGCCGTCTTCGGCTACGTCCTCGTCACCCTGGTCACTCGTGCCCTCGGGGCGCACGGGTCGGGCGCGGTGTTCACCGGCGTAGCCGTCTTCACCATCCTCAGCAACACCTGCAAGCTCGGTGCCGACACCGGGCTGGTGCGCTTCGTCTCCCGTGACGTGGCCACAGGCGGCGGCCGCCAGGTGGGCGCACTTGTGCGCACCGCGGTCGTACCGGGAGCCGCGGTCAGCACCGGGGCTGCCGCGCTGCTGTTCCTGTCCCCCTCCACGGCCACCTCACTGCTGCCGAACCTGGCACCACAGGACGCAGTCACTCTGGTCCGGCTCTTCGCCCTGTTTCTCCCGCTGGCCACGGTCACCCTGATCCTGCTCGGCGCGACCCAGGGCTACGGCACCGTGCTTCCGCTGGTCGGGGTCGAGCAGATCGGCAAACCGGTACTGCGCGTGCTGATCGCCGTGCCGGTCGCGCTGCTGGCCCCCGGTGTGCTGAGCCTGGCCGCCGCCTGGCTCGTTCCCTCCCTGGCCGGCGTCCTCGTCGCCTGGCACGCGCTGCGCCGGTGCCGCCGTACCGGCGTCAGGCGTCCCCCCGGCCCCGACACGGCCACCACCAGGCACGGATTCTGGGCATTCTCCGTACCTCGGGCGATCTCCTCCGTCTTCGACATCAGCGCGGTCTGGGTGGGCGTCGTCCTGCTGTCCTGCCTGGCGACGAGCGAAGAGGCGGGCATCTACACCGCCGTCGGCCGGGTAGTCATCGCGGCGACGCTGCTGCAGCTCGCCATCCGGCTGGCCGTCGCTCCGGAGATCAGCCGTCTCCTCGCCGTGGGCGACATCCCACAGGCCCGCCATCTGTACCGGGTCTCGACGCGCTGGATCGTGCTGTTCTCCTGGCCGCTGCTCGTCCTGCTCACCAGCTTCCCGGGCACCGTCCTGTCGTTGTTCGGGCCGGAGTTCGAGCAGGGGGCGGCCGCGCTGGTGGTGCTCTGCGTCGCCTCGGCAGTCAACGTGGGGGTGGGAAACGCCCAGACGGTGCTCCTCATGGCAGGCAAGAGCTCTTGGCATCTGGCGGTCACCGGCGTCGCGTTCGCGGTGCAGCTGACGGTCGGCTTCCTCGCCGTACCCCGCCTGGGCGTCCTCGGAGCCGCCCTGTCCTGGGCTGCGGCGACCATCGTCGAGAACCTGGTCTCCGCCGCGTTGGTGCGGCGGCATCCGGGCTTCACGATCATCGACCACGGATATCTCCTGGCGACCGCCGCCGGCCTGTGTCTCACGGTGCCGCTGGTCCTTCCCGCCCGGCTGCTGGCAGGTGACACGGCCATCGGACTTGCCGTCGCAATCACCATGGGATTTTGCGTATTCGGTATAAGTTTGTGGCGATTTAGTGCACCCCTGGGAGTGCGTGAACTCGTCGGTGTGCTGCGCGAACGCACTACTTGAGGCCGCCTCAGAACCGAGACCGCCACTCCTGCTCCCCTTCTCCCACCCGTACTTGCTGCAACCAGGGATGTTCCATGCGCCTGAGAAAAAGCACGAAGCGGGGGGCCACAACGGCTTCGCTTGTGGCCCTCCTCGCGGCTGCCTCGCTCATCACCGCTTCGAGCTCGGCAGCCGACGGCGACGAAAAGACCCTGACCGCCGACCGTTTGGCGACCTGGCAGACCGACGGCATCGTCTGGTCGATCGAGTACGCAGGCGGTGTCGTGTACGTCGGCGGGACCTTCGACAAGGTCCGTCCGCCGGGCGCGAAGCCCGGACAGAGGGAGGTCGCACGCAAGAACTTCGCCGCGTTCGACGCCGCCACCGGCAAGCTGCTGCCGTGCGCCCACTCCTTCTCCGGCGGCGGTGACACCGTACGGGCGCTGAAGGCGTCGTCGGACGGCGAGGTGCTGTACGTCGGTGGCTCGTTCGGCAAGGTCGGCAAGGCCGCTGCGTCCAGCGCGGTCGCGCTCAACACGGCCGACTGCTCGCTGCGCAAGGACTTCCGCCCGCACATCTCGTCGTTCGTGCGGGCGATCGAGGTGACGGACGCCGCGGTCTACCTGGGCGGCGACTTCACGATCGTCAACGGTCAGAAGAGGCAGCGCATCGTGGCGCTCACCCCCAGCGGTTCGCTGCTGCCGTTCAAGGCGCAGATCGACGCTCCCGTACGGGCCATCCTCGCCGCGCCCGAATTCGGCAAGCTCATCGTCGGCGGCGACTTCCTCGAGGTCAACGACGAGTTCGAGTTCAAGCTCGTCGCCCTGCGCCCCGCCACGGGCACGACGGTGACCTCGTACCCGAGCTGGCTGCCGGCGAGATCGAAGGTGAAGGCGCTGGTGCGCGACGCGACCAACTTCTATGTGGCAGCCGAGGGCAAGGGGACGGGCATCTTCGACGGCCGCATCGCCGGCCGCCTGGGCAACGGCGAGATGATCTGGCGGGACACCTGCCTGGGCGCCACCCAGGCCCTCGCCGTGCACAACGGTGTGCTCTACAGCGGCTCCCACGCCCACAACTGCAGGGACACACCGGGCGGTTTCCCCGAGTTCAACAACCGCCAGCACTTCCTGGCCCAGTCGGTCCGTGACCGGCACATCCTGCACTGGTTCCCCGACACGGACGGTGGGACCGGCGAGGGCAACGGCCCCCGGGCGCTGAAGATGGCCGGTGAAGCCCTCTGGGCGGGCGGCGAGTTCACCGAGGTCAACGGCAGACGGCAGCAGAGTCTGGTCCGCTTCTCGGCCGGGCGCGACCGCGGAATCCCGGAGGAGCCGCCCCAGCTCGAGGCCTCGACGTCGGCCGCCGGGAAGATCACGCTCAGCTGGCGCGCCGCATGGGACCGGGACGACGCGGAGCTGAAGTACCTGGTCTACCGGGACGGCAAGCTCGTGGCCTCACCGACCCAGCGCTCCGCGGAGTGGAACCGCCCCACGATGACGCACACCGACTCCGTCACCCCCGGCTCCCGCCATCACTACCGGATCGCCGTCAGCGACGGCGAGAACACCTCGCCCCGGTCGAAAACGCTCGAAGTCACCGCGGCCGCCGATGGGCCTCCGAAGGAACAGCGTTGATGGGAGAACGTCTCGGCTACGCGCCAGGGGTCTTCGACCTCTTCCATGTGGGCCATCTGAACATCCTGCGCCGGGCGCGCGGGCACTGCGACCGGCTCATCGCCGGCGTCTGCTCGGACGACCTCGTGGTGCGCCTCAAAGGCAGGCCGCCCGTGGTCCCGCTCTCCGAGCGACTGCAGATCGTTCAGAGCGTGCGCTATGTGGACGAGACGTTCGTCGCGACCGTGGACGACAAGATCGGGATCTGGAAGGAAGTCGGATTCGACGTCATCTTCAAAGGCGACGACTGGCTGGGCACGGAGGTCTGGACGGCTCTCGAGACCGAATTCGCGCGGGTGGGGGTGAAGGTCGTCTACTTCCCGTACACCGTGCACACCTCGAGCACGCTGCTACGGGACGCACTCCACCTCCTCGCCCAGCGGAGCCCTTCCGAGCCTGCCGCGGGACAGCTCGCGGGACCGGGTCCGAGAGCAACGGAGGGCTGACAGCAACGGAGTGCTGACACGGGGCTCCTGGCCTCGCGCGGCTGTGGCCGACGGGTCTGCTGAGGCGGACCCGTCGGCCTGTCCGGCGTATCGCCCCGTCCCGCCACGTGCCGCGAGAACTTCACCCTCGTGGCTCACCACGGGTGGCGGCACGCTCACGCCTCGTAAAGATTGCTGTGCATGGCATATTCAGGCTCCTGGGTGCGGTATTCATCCCGGTTCCGCATACCTTCGCTCACTGCCGCGGCCGCCCTGCTGGCGGCCTGTCTGGCGCAGCCGGCATCGGCGGGCGCCGCACCGTCCGCCACCGCCGCGGCCACGGATCCCGCCCCCCGCGCCGCCGTCGGCGTAGCCACGTTGTCCACGGGCTGGTCCAACCCGTGGGCCATCGCATTCCTGCCGGACGGACGCTCGGCACTGGTGACCGAGAACGAGACCTCCCGGGTCTTCCGCCTCCGCGACGACGGCTCCAGAACCCTGGTCGGCAAGGTGCCGCACATGGTCCTCTTCCAGCCCGGAGACTCGGCCAAGGGCGGGCTGCTAGGGGCCGCGCTGTCTCCGACGTGGGACGGCGCCAAGGACAAGCGTGTGTTCTTCATGCACACCACCGCGACCGAGACCCGGGTCGTGCGGATGCACTACGACGGCAAGGCGCTCAGCGGCTACACCGTGGTGCTCGGAGGGCTCAGGCGGGGCTCGAACCACCACGGCGGCAAGATCGCCTTCGGGCCCGACGGCTATCTCTACGTCACGACCGGTGAGGCCACGCAGGCGCAGCTCGCGCAGGACAAGAACTCGATCAACGGCAAGATCCTGCGGATCACCAAGTCCGGCGCCCCGGCTCCCGGCAACCCGTTCGGCAACCACATCTACAGCTACGGCCACCGCAATCCGCAGGGCCTGGCCTGGGACAGCAAGGGCCGGCTGTGGTCGGTGGAGATCGGCCAGGAAACGACGGACGAACTCAACCTGATCGAGCCGGGCCGCAACTACGGCTGGCCGAGCTGCGAGGGCCACTGCACCGACAAGGGCATGACCAACCCGAAGGTCACCTGGGATCACACCACCGCCCCCGCCCAGATCGCGGTCGTGGGGGACAACCTCTACGTGTCGACCCTGCGCGGCTACCAGCTGTGGCGCATCCCGGCCGACGCGGCAGCCGGGGGCACGGGCGACGCCGTGAAGACCTTCATCTTCGGCGGCCACGCCCTCCGCGCCCTCGCCAAGGTCCCCGGCCGGAACGAGCTGTGGCTGGGCACGTCGAGAAGCGCGGACGGCGACATGATCATCCGCGTGAGCGTCGAGTAACCCTCCCGGCAGAAAGGGCGCAGGACCGATGAACGAAACCGACGAGCCCGTCGAGCAGGCCCCCTCGAAGGAGACGGAACAGTCCACCTGGCAGGCCCCCGCCCACGAGGTCATCGACACCGCGCTGGAGGTCACCGCCTACTCCCTCAACTCCCGCTAGCCGCCGCCGTGCTGCTGCTGGTACTCGGCACCGCCGCCGGCGGCGGCATACCCCAGTGGAACTGCGCGTGCCCTGGATGCTCCGGGGCCCGCGCCCACCCGCACCGCCGCCGCCGGCACGCCTCGCTCGCCGTACGGACGGGCGAGGGGCGCTGGTACGTCGTCAACGCGACCCCCGACATCGGCGACCAGATCGAGGACCGCCCCGAGCTCCACCCGGGGCCCGGCCCCCGCCAGACCCCGATCGCCGGCGTGATCCTCACCGACGCCGAACTCGACCACACCCTGGGCATCGCACGCCTGCGTGAGGCGATCGGCCTCCAGGTGACGGCCACGGCCCCCGTCCGCCAGGCCCTGCTGGAGCGCCTGCGCCTCGGCGAAGTGCTCGCGCCCTACACCGACGTGACCTGGCGGGAGCTGCCCGGACACGGCGCCGAGTCGCTCGAGGGCAGCTCGTCCGGCCTGCAGATCAGCGGCATCCCGGTGTCCGGAAAGCGCCCGCGCTACGCCGCAGACGCCCCGGACGACGACGCCTGGGTCGTCGCGCTACGCCTGTACGACCCCGTCTCCGGCGCTTGCGCCCTCTACGCCCCCGCACTGGCCGCCTGGCCCGACCGCCTCCAGCAGGCCGCCGCCGAGGCCGACTGCGTGATCGTCGACGGCACCTTCTGGGACGACGAGGAGCCCCGCCGTACCGGCATCTCCTCCCGCACCGCCACCGGCATGGGCCACCTGCCCATCGACGGACCGGGCGGCACGGCCGACCGCCTCGCCGCCCTCCCCGCCCGATGCCTCTACACGCACCTCAACAACACCAACCCCCTCGTCGACCCGGCGGCTCCCCAGCACAAGCGGCTCGCCCGGCTCGGCATCGAGGTGGCGTACGACGGGATGGTGATCGAGCTTTGAGCACAGCCGTGAACACGAGACCTGCCCCGCTTCCGGAGCCTTGGAGCCACGCGGAGTTCGAGGCACGCCTGCGCGCGGTGGGGGAGGAGCGCTACCACCACCGCCACCCCTTCAACCTCCGGATGCACAGCGGCGACCTCAGCCCTGACGAACTCCGCCGCTGGATCGTCAACCGCTTCCACTACCAGCGCCACATCCCCGTCAAGGACGCCCTGATCACCGCCAAACTGGACAGCCCCGAGCTGCGCCGGATGTGGCTGCGCCGCATCCAGGACCACGACGGGCCGCAGGACGGGGAGGGCGGCATAGAGCGCTGGCTGCGGCTCGGCGAGGCAGCCGGCGTGGACCGCGAGAAGCTGCTGCGCTCCGACTCCGTGCTGCCGGGCGTACGGCTGGCGGTCGACGGATACATCAACTTCTGCCGGCTGCGCTCCCCCCTCGAAGCCGTCGCCGCCTCACTCACCGAACTGTCCGCCCCGGAGCTCATGCGCACCCGCATAGACGCCTTCGAACGCCACTACCCCTGGATCGAAGCCGAGGGCCTCGCCTACTTCCGCAGCCGTGTCGCCCAGGGGCGGCGCGACAGCCGGGAGGCACTCGACCTGGTGCTGACCTGGGCCCGCAGCCGGGACGACCAGGAGCGGGCCGTGGCCGGGCTGCGCTTCAAGTGCGACGTCCTGTGGTCGCTGCTGGACGCCGTGGACCGGGCGGGCCCCCGGGAGCAGGAGTGACGGCGGCACCCGGGACCGACTGGCGGCCCGCGCTCGCCCCCGCCGTCGTGCGGCGGCACGACCCCGTACGCGACGCCGACCTGCTGCTCCTCCCGGAGCGCGTCGGCGTCCTGACGGGCTCCGCCGCAGCGGTCGTCGGTCTGTGCGACGGCACCCGCGGAGTGGACGACATCGTCGACGACCTGGCCGAACGCTTCCCCGGCGCCCCGGTGGCCACCGACGTCCCCCCGTTCCTCGAACGCCTGCGCAAGGAGGGCTGGCTCCGATGACCTCTGCCACCCCCTCGCCCGCCCGCCCCTGGGCCCTGCTGGCCGAGCTCACCCACGCCTGCCCGCTGCACTGCGGCTACTGCTCCAACCCCCTTGAACTGACGCGCCGTTCGCGGGAGCTGACCACCGAACAGTGGACGGACGTGATGCGCCAGGCGGGCGAGCTCGGCGTCGTCCACACACACCTCTCGGGCGGCGAGCCGCTGCTGCGCCGGGACCTGGAACGGATCGTCACCGCCGCCGAGGCCGCCGGCATCTACACCCAGCTGGTCACCAGCGGCGTGGGCCTGGACCAGGCCCGCCTGGACGCGCTCGCCTCCGCCGGGCTGCGCAGCGTCCAGTTGTCCGTCCAGCACGCCGACCCGCGCGCCTCGGACCGGATCGGCGGACACCGGTCGTTCGCCGAGAAGGAACGGGCCGCCCAGCTCGTACGGGCCGCCGGCCTCCCCCTCGGCCTCAACGTCGTCCTGCACCGCGAGAACCTCGACGCCGTCGACGACCTGATCGAGCTGGGCATCTCCTGGGGCGCGGACCGCATCGAACTGGCCAACGTCCAGTTCTACGGCTGGGGCCTGCTCAACCGCGCCGCGCTGCTGCCCACGCGCGCCCAGATCGCCGGTGCGCGGGACGCCGTCGAGCGGTGGCGGGACAGGCTCGCCACGGGTCCCGAGCTGGTCTGGGTCGTCCCCGACTACTTCGACGGTGTGGCCAAGCCCTGCATGGGCGGCTGGGGAGCGGTCTCGCTCACCGTCACCCCGGACGGCACCGTCCTGCCCTGCCCGGCCGCCGCCGCGCTGCCCGACCTGGACCCCCCGAACATCCGGGACCATCCCCTGCACTGGATCTGGGACCACTCCAAGGCGTTCACCCGCTACCGCGGAACCGACTGGATGGCCGACCCCTGCCGCAGCTGTTCCCGACGGGACGAGGACTTCGGTGGCTGCCGCTGCCAGGCGTACGCGCTCACCGGCGATGCCGGCCGTACCGACCCCGCGTGCCGGTTGTCCCCGGAGCACGGGGTGATCCGGGCGCTGGCGGACGAGGGCGCGGACGCAACCGCTCCGGTCAGGCGGCGCGTACCCGGTCGGTCCGAGGGCGCGGCCGCCCGGGTTTGACCTTCGTCACCCTCGGGGTATTCTCTCCGGCTCGATTGGCCAGCCCCCTGCCCCATATGGCAGACTGTCCGAGTTGCTCGGTCGAGTGTTGATGCTGCGCGCCTCCCGCCGGGAGGACCGGAAGCGAGTCCCACAGTACTCGTCGCCCTAACTGCCGTAAGGCAGCGCTGGGGCGGACGTACGGGAATCTTTCGGGAAGTGTCAGTGCGGCGCCGGCCAGGCATCCGGTGGGCCTCCTCGCCCCCGGCTTGCGGTTCCGGAAGGGCCGTGCTCCCCGGCAAGGGATGTTCGAACAAGGGACATCTGTGTCAGCGAGAGCGCGACACGCCCGACCGCGTGGGTCGGAGAAGAGGGACGGGAACACCGGGTTCCAGAGCGTTAGAGAGACAGGACTACTGAGTAGCCATGGCGGGACAGAAGATCCGCATCCGGCTCAAGGCCTACGACCACGAGGTCATCGACTCCTCGGCGAAGAAGATCGTCGAGACGGTGACGCGCACTGGTGCGTCGGTCGCGGGCCCGGTGCCGCTGCCCACTGAGAAGAACGTGTACTGCGTCATCAAGTCGCCGCACAAGTACAAGGACTCGCGCGAGCACTTCGAGATGCGCACGCACAAGCGCCTGATCGACATCCTCGACCCGACCCCCAAGACCGTTGACTCTCTGATGCGACTCGACCTCCCGGCCGGTGTCGACATCGAGATCAAGCTCTGAGGGCTGGTGATCTGAGAATGGCTAAGCAGATCAAGGGCATCCTGGGCGAGAAGCTCGGCATGACGCAGGTGTGGGACGAGAACAACCGTGTTGTTCCGGTCACCGTCGTCAAGGCCGGCCCCAACGTCGTGACCCAGGTTCGTACCAACGACGTCGACGGCTACGAGTCGGTCCAGATCGCCTTCGGCGAGATCGACCCGCGCAAGGTGAACAAGCCCCTCAAGGGCCACTTCGCCAAGGCCGACGTCACCCCCCGTCGCCACCTCGTCGAGATCCGCACCGCTGACGCCTCCGAGTACACGCTCGGCCAGGAAGTCACGGCCGAGGTCTTCGAGGCCGGCGTGAAGGTCGACGTCACCGGCAAGAGCAAGGGCAAGGGCTTCGCCGGTGTCATGAAGCGTCACAACTTCAAGGGCCTCGGCGCCGGTCACGGCACCCAGCGCAAGCACCGCTCTCCCGGTTCCATCGGTGGCTGCGCCACCCCGGGCCGTGTGTTCAAGGGCCTCCGCATGGCGGGTCGCATGGGCAACGAGCGGGTCACCACCCAGAACCTGACCGTCCACGCCGTTGACGCGGAGAAGGGTCTGCTGCTCATCAAGGGCGCGGTTCCCGGTCCGAACGGCGGCCTCGTCCTGGTCCGCACCGCGGCCAAGGGGGCCTGAGGTAACCGATGAGCACTGTTGACATCCTTTCGCCGGCGGGCGACAAGGCCGGTACCGTCGAGCTCCCCGCGGAGATCTTCGACGTAGAGAAGATCAGCGTCCCGCTGCTTCACCAGGTCGTCGTCGCGCAGCTGGCCGCTGCCCGCCAGGGCACGCACAAGACCAAGACGCGTGGCGAGGTCCGTGGTGGTGGCAAGAAGCCTTACCGCCAGAAGGGCACCGGTCGCGCCCGTCAGGGTTCGACCCGCGCGCCGCAGTTCGCCGGTGGTGGCGTCGTGCACGGTCCCGTGCCGCGTGACTACTCGCAGCGGACCCCGAAGAAGATGAAGGCCGCGGCCCTGCGCCACGCCCTCACCGACCGGGCCCGCAACAACCGCATCCACGTCGTCTCCGGCGTGATCGAGGGCGAGAACCCGTCCACGAAGGCCGCCAAGAGCCTGTTCGGCAAGATCTCGGAGCGCAAGAACCTGCTCCTGGTCGTCGAGCGCGCCGATGAGGCCGCGTGGCTGTCCGCCCGCAACCTGCCCCAGGTCCACATCCTGGAGCCGGGCCAGCTGAACACGTACGACGTTCTCGTCTCGGACGACGTGGTCTTCACCCAGGCCGCGCTCGAGTCCTTCGTGTCGGGCCCGAAGGCCAATGACACCGAAGGGAGCGAGGCCTGATGGCTATCCGTCACCCCGCCATTGCCTCGAAGGCCGCGAAGAAGGCCAAGGCCGCTCGCGTCGCCAAGGCGCGTCGCCACGCCGCCGAGGGCAAGAACACCGTCGTCACGCCGGCGAGCAAGGCGTTCACGGACCTCCGTGACATCCTGATCAAGCCGGTCGTGTCCGAGAAGAGCTACGCGCTCCTCGACGAGAACAAGTACACGTTCGTCGTCGCCCCGGGCAGCAACAAGACCCAGATCAAGCAGGCCGTCGAGACGGTCTTCGAGGTCAAGGTCACCGGGGTCAACACGATCAACCGCCAGGGCAAGCGCAAGCGGACCCGCACGGGCTTCGGCCAGCGCGCGTCCACCAAGCGCGCGATCGTGACCCTCGCTGAGGGCGACCGTATCGACATCTTCGGCGGTCCGACCGCCTAAGGGCGGTCCGGATCGTCCGATATCGGACGAGGACTGAGAAATGGGAATCCGCAAGTACAAGCCGACTACGCCGGGCCGTCGTGGCTCCAGCGTCGCCGACTTCGTCGAGGTCACGCGGTCCACGCCGGAGAAGTCGTTGGTCCGCCCCCTGCACAGCAAGGGTGGCCGTAACAACTCCGGTCGTGTGACCGTCCGCCACCAGGGCGGTGGCCACAAGCGCGCCTACCGCGTGATCGACTTCCGTCGTCACGACAAGGACGGCGTGCCGGCGAAGGTCGCGCACATCGAGTACGACCCCAACCGCACCGCGCGCATCGCGCTGCTGCACTACGCCGACGGCGAGAAGCGCTACATCCTCGCCCCGCGCAACCTGCAGCAGGGTGACCGCGTCGAGAACGGTCCCGGGGCCGACATCAAGCCGGGCAACAACCTGGCGCTGCGCAACATCCCGGTCGGTACCACGATCCACGCGATCGAGCTCCGTCCCGGTGGCGGCGCCAAGTTCGCCCGCTCCGCCGGTGCCTCCGTGCAGCTGCTCGCGAAGGAGGGCCAGATGGCCCACCTGCGCATGCCCTCCGGTGAGATCCGCCTGGTCGACGTGCGCTGCCGCGCCACCGTCGGCGAGGTCGGCAACGCCGAGCAGAGCAACATCAACTGGGGTAAGGCCGGCCGTAAGCGCTGGCTGGGCGTTCGCCCGACCGTTCGCGGTGTGGCGATGAACCCGGTTGACCACCCGCACGGTGGTGGTGAGGGCAAGACCTCCGGTGGTCGCCACCCGGTCTCCCCGTGGGGTCAGAAGGAGGGTCGTACTCGTGCTCCCAAGAAGGCGAGCAACAAGTACATCGTCCGCCGCCGCAAGACGAACAAGAAGCGCTAGGAGCGGGTTTAGATGCCGCGCAGTCTCAAGAAGGGGCCCTTCGTCGACGACCACCTGATCAAGAAGGTGGAAGCCCAGAACGAAGCCGGCACCAAGAACGTCATCAAGACCTGGTCCCGTCGCTCCATGATCGTGCCGGCCATGCTCGGCCACACGCTCGCGGTGCACAACGGCAAGACCCACATCCCGGTGTTCGTCACCGAGTCGATGGTCGGCCACAAGCTCGGCGAGTTCTCGCCGACGCGCACCTTCCGGGGCCACGTCAAGGACGACCGGAAGTCGAAGCGCCGCTAGTAGCGGATCGCATTCAGACACGTAAGTAACTGAGAGGGACAACCATGGAAGCCAGGGCCCAGGCGCGGTACATCCGCGTTACGCCCATGAAGGCCCGCCGCGTGGTGGACCTTATCCGTGGCATGGATGCCACGGAGGCTCAGGCTGTTCTGCGATTCGCTCCGCAGGCAGCCTCCGTGCCCGTCGGCAAGGTGCTCGACAGCGCCATCGCCAACGCCGCGCACAACTACGACCACCCGGACGCCACCTCGCTGTTCATCAGCGAGGCGTACGTCGACGAGGGCCCGACCCTGAAGCGGTTCCGTCCGCGTGCCCAGGGCCGTGCCTACCGGATCCGCAAGCGGACCAGCCACATCACCGTGGTCGTCGCCAGCAAGGAAGGAACCCGGTAATGGGCCAGAAGGTTAACCCGCATGGGTTCCGGCTCGGTGTCACCACGGACTTCAAGTCCCGGTGGTACGCCGACAAGCTGTACAAGGACTACGTCAAGGAAGACGTCGCCATCCGTCGGATGATGACGTCCGGCATGGAGCGCGCCGGTATCTCGAAGGTTGAGATCGAGCGCACCCGTGACCGTGTGCGGGTGGACATCCACACCGCTCGTCCGGGCATCGTCATCGGCCGCCGTGGCGCCGAGGCCGACCGCATCCGCGGTGACCTCGAGAAGCTCACGGGCAAGCAGGTCCAGCTGAACATCCTCGAGGTCAAGAACCCCGAGACCGACGCTCAGCTGGTTGCTCAGGCCGTTGCCGAGCAGCTCTCCTCCCGCGTCTCCTTCCGTCGGGCCATGCGCAAGAGCATGCAGTCCGCCATGAAGGCCGGCGCCAAGGGCATCAAGATCCAGTGCGGTGGCCGCCTCGGTGGCGCCGAGATGTCCCGCTCGGAGTTCTACCGCGAGGGCCGTGTGCCCCTGCACACGCTCCGCGCGAACGTGGACTACGGCTTCTTCGAGGCCAAGACGACCTTCGGCCGCATCGGTGTGAAGGTCTGGATCTACAAGGGCGACGTCAAGAACATCGCCGAGGTCCGCGCCGAGAACGCTGCGGCCCGTGCGGGTAACCGCCCGGCCCGTGGTGGTGCCGACCGCCCGGCCCGTGGTGGCCGCGGTGGCGAGCGGCGCGGTCGCAAGCCGCAGCAGGCTGCCGGCGCCGAGGCCCCCAAGGCCGAGGCTCCCGCGTCCGCTCCGGCTGAGAGCACCGGAACGGAGGCCTGACCGAAATGCTGATCCCCCGTAGGGTCAAGCACCGCAAGCAGCACCACCCGAAGCGCTCCGGCGCTGCCAAGGGTGGCACGACGGTTGCGTTCGGCGAGTACGGCATCCAGGCGCTCACCCCGGCGTACGTGACGAACCGTCAGATCGAGGCCGCTCGTATCGCCATGACGCGTCACATCAAGCGTGGTGGCAAGGTCTGGATCAACATCTACCCGGACCGTCCCCTCACCAAGAAGCCTGCCGAGACCCGCATGGGTTCCGGTAAGGGTTCGCCGGAGTGGTGGATCGCCAACGTCAAGCC
Source organism: Streptomyces cyaneus (assembly GCF_004028635.1). Lineage (GTDB taxonomy): Bacteria > Actinomycetota > Actinomycetes > Streptomycetales > Streptomycetaceae > Streptomyces > Streptomyces cyaneus. The sequence continues at coordinate 258,448 of NZ_RQJW01000006.1, forward strand.
CGGACGCGTGATGTTCGAGCTGTCGTACCCCAACGAGAAGATCGCCCGTGAGGCGCTGACCCGTGCGGCCCACAAGCTGCCGATGAAGTGCCGGATCGTCAAGCGCGAGGCAGGTGAAGCGTGATGTCGGCCGGTACCAAGGCGTCCGAGCTGCGCGAGCTGGGCAACGAGGAGCTTCTGGCGAAGCTCCGCGAGGCCAAGGAAGAGCTGTTCAACCTCCGCTTCCAGGCGGCGACCGGTCAGCTCGAGAACCACGGTCGGCTCAAGGCCGTCCGTAAGGACATCGCGCGGATCTACACCCTGATGCGTGAGCGCGAGCTGGGCATCGAGACGGTGGAGAGCGCCTGATGAGTGAGAGCAACGTGACTGAGCAGACTGCAGAGGCCCGCGGCTTCCGCAAGACCCGTGAGGGTCTCGTCGTCAGCGACAAGATGGACAAGACCGTCGTCGTCGCCGTCGAGGACCGCGTCAAGCACGCGCTGTACGGCAAGGTCATCCGCCGTACCAACAAGCTCAAGGCGCACGACGAGCAGAACGCTGCGGGCGTCGGCGACCGTGTCCTCCTCGCGGAGACCCGGCCGCTGTCCGCGACGAAGCGCTGGCGCGTCGTCGAGATCCTCGAGAAGGCCAAGTAATTTCCTGCGGGGCAAATCCGCAGGTCAGTTCCGCCAGGCTCCGGGTGGGTGTGTAACTTGCACACCCGCCCGGGGAACCGGCAGACAAACAGGAGATAGACGTGATCCAGCAGGAGTCGCGACTGCGTGTCGCCGACAACACTGGTGCGAAGGAAATCCTTTGCATCCGTGTGCTCGGTGGCTCCGGTCGCCGCTACGCGGGCATCGGTGACGTCATCGTCGCCACCGTCAAGGACGCGATCCCCGGTGGCAACGTGAAGAAGGGTGACGTCGTCAAGGCGGTCATCGTTCGCACCGTCAAGGAGCGCCGCCGTCCGGACGGCTCGTACATCCGCTTCGACGAGAACGCCGCCGTCATTCTGAAGAACGACGGCGACCCTCGCGGCACCCGCATCTTCGGCCCGGTCGGGCGTGAGCTGCGCGAGAAGAAGTTCATGAAGATCATCTCGCTGGCTCCGGAGGTGCTGTAAGCATGAAGATCAAGAAGGGCGACCTGGTCCAGGTCATCACCGGCAAGGACAAGGGCAAGCAGGGCAAGGTCATTGCCGCTTACCCGCGCGACGAGCGTGTCCTGGTCGAGGGTGTCAACCGGGTCAAGAAGCACACCAAGGCCGGCCCGACCGCCAAGGGTTCGCAGGCCGGTGGCATCGTCACGACCGAGGCGCCGATCCACGTCTCCAACGTCCAGCTGGTCGTTGAGAAGGACGGCAACAAGGTCGTCACGCGTGTCGGCTACCGCTTCGACGACGAAGGCAACAAGATCCGCGTTGCCAAGCGGACGGGTGAGGACATCTGATGGCTACCACCACCACTCCGCGTCTGAAGACGAAGTACCGCGAGGAGATCGCGGGCAAGCTGCGTGACGAGTTCAAGTACGAGAACGTCATGCAGATCCCCGGCCTCGTCAAGATCGTGGTCAACATGGGTGTGGGCGACGCCGCCCGCGACTCCAAGCTGATCGAGGGCGCCATCCGCGACCTCACCACGATCACCGGTCAGAAGCCGGCCGTCACCAAGGCCCGCAAGTCCATCGCGCAGTTCAAGCTGCGTGAGGGCCAGCCGATCGGTGCCCACGTCACGCTCCGTGGCGACCGCATGTGGGAGTTCCTGGACCGCACCCTGTCGCTCGCGCTGCCGCGCATCCGCGACTTCCGTGGTCTGTCCCCCAAGCAGTTCGACGGCCGTGGCAACTACACCTTCGGTCTCACGGAGCAGGTCATGTTCCACGAGATCGACCAGGACAAGATCGACCGTACCCGGGGTATGGACATCACCGTGGTCACCACGGCGACCAACGACGCTGAGGGCCGCGCGCTCCTTCGTCACCTCGGCTTCCCGTTCAAGGAGGCGTGAGCGAGATGGCGAAGAAGGCTCTGATTGCCAAGGCTGCTCGCAAGCCCAAGTTCGGTGTGCGTGGCTACACCCGCTGCCAGCGCTGCGGTCGTCCGCACTCCGTGTACCGCAAGTTCGGCCTGTGCCGCGTGTGCCTTCGTGAGATGGCTCACCGTGGCGAGCTGCCGGGCGTGACCAAGAGCTCCTGGTAATCCCCTATTTAGGGATTCCAGAGGCTCTCGGTAAGCATCTGGGTGGACAGGGGCCCGCCCCCGCATGGCTTAGGCTTGTGGGGTTGGGCGCCTGTCACGCCCGTACGACTTACTACGCCGTAGGTCCACCGCGCCGCACCCGTCCCGTCTCGGATCGGGGAGAGGGATGGCGCACCAGGAAACCCCGGCGAGAGAGGCCGAAGGCCAATTCATGACCATGACTGATCCGATCGCAGACATGCTTACGCGTCTGCGGAACGCGAACTCGGCGTACCACGACACCGTGGCGATGCCGCACTCGAAGATCAAGTCGCACATCGCGGAGATCCTCCAGCAGGAGGGCTTCATCACGGGCTGGAAGGTCGAGGACGCCGAGGTCGGCAAGAACCTCGTCCTGGAGCTGAAGTTCGGCCCCAACCGTGAGCGCTCCATCGCGGGCATCAAGCGGATCTCCAAGCCCGGTCTCCGGGTTTACGCGAAGTCCACCAACCTGCCGAAGGTGCTCGGCGGCCTCGGCGTGGCGATCATCTCCACGTCCCACGGGCTCCTCACCGACAAGCAGGCCGGCAAGAAGGGCGTGGGTGGGGAAGTCCTCGCCTACGTCTGGTAGCGGAAGGGAACGGAGGAAACAGCTATGTCGCGTATTGGCAAGCTCCCCATCACGGTTCCCGCCGGCGTGGACGTCACCATCGACGGCCGTACGGTCTCGGTCAAGGGCCCCAAGGGCGAACTGACCCACACCGTTGCCGCGCCGATCGAGATCGTCAGGGCTGAGGACGGCGTTCTGAACGTCACCCGCCCGAACGACGAGCGTCAGAACAAGGCCCTGCACGGCCTGTCCCGCACGCTGGTGGCGAACATGATCACCGGCGTGACCCAGGGTTACGTGAAGAAGCTCGAGATCAGCGGTGTCGGTTACCGCGTGACCGCCAAGGGCTCGAACCTCGAGTTCGCGCTCGGCTACAGCCACCCGATTCTGGTCGAGGCCCCCGAGGGCATCACCTTCAAGGTCGAGGCGCCCACGCGTTTCTCGGTCGAGGGCATCGACAAGCAGAAGGTCGGCGAGGTCGCGGCCAACATCCGCAAGCTGCGCAAGCCCGACCCGTACAAGGCCAAGGGCGTCAAGTACGAGGGCGAAGTCATCCGCCGCAAGGTCGGAAAGGCGGGTAAGTAAGCCATGGCATACGGACAGAAGATCCTTAAGGGCGACGCCTACAAGCGCGCCGCGATCAAGCGCCGCCACATCCGGATCCGTAAGCACATCAACGGTACGGCGGAGCGTCCGCGTCTGGTCGTTACCCGCTCGAACCGCCACATCGTGGCCCAGGTGATCGACGACATCAAGGGTCACACCCTTGCGTCGGCGTCCACCCTGGACACCTCGATCCGCGGTGGCGAGGGCGACAAGTCCGCGCAGGCCAAGCAGGTCGGCGCCCTGGTCGCCGAGCGTGCCAAGGCTGCCGGTGTCGAGGCCGTCGTATTCGACCGTGGTGGCAACCAGTACGCCGGGCGCATTGCCGCCCTGGCGGACGCCGCCCGCGAAGCCGGCTTGAAGTTCTGAGCCGTTCGTAGCTAGCGGAAAAGAGAGAGGTAAATCCAATGGCTGGACCCCAGCGCCGCGGTGGCGGTGCCGGTGGCGGCGAGCGGCGGGACCGGAAGGGCCGTGACGGCGGCGCAGCTGCCGCCGAGAAGACCGCGTACGTTGAGCGCGTTGTCGCGATCAACCGCGTCGCCAAGGTTGTGAAGGGTGGTCGTCGCTTCAGCTTCACCGCGCTGGTCGTGGTGGGCGACGGTGACGGCACCGTGGGTGTCGGTTACGGCAAGGCCAAGGAGGTGCCGGCCGCCATCGCCAAGGGCGTTGAGGAGGCCAAGAAGCACTTCTTCAAGGTCCCCCGTATCCAGGGCACCATCCCGCACCCCATCCAGGGTGAGAAGGCTGCCGGCGTCGTCCTGCTCAAGCCCGCGTCCCCCGGTACCGGTGTTATCGCCGGTGGCCCGGTGCGTGCCGTGCTCGAGTGCGCCGGTATCCACGACGTGCTGTCGAAGTCGCTCGGCTCCGACAACGCGATCAACATCGTGCACGCGACCGTGGAGGCCCTGAAGGGTCTGCAGCGTCCCGAGGAGATCGCGGCTCGCCGTGGTCTGCCGCTCGAGGACGTCGCTCCCGCGGCTCTTCTCCGTGCGCGTGCCGGGGCGGGTGCGTAATCATGGCGCAGCTCAAGATTACGCAGGTCAAGTCCTACATCGGTAGCAAGCAGAACCACCGTGACACCCTGCGCTCCCTTGGTCTCAAGGGCATCAACACGCAGGTCGTCAAGGAGGACCGCCCCGAGTTCCGCGGCATGGTGCACACCGTCCGCCACCTCGTGACGGTCGAGGAGGTCGACTGATCATGGCGGAGAACAACCCGCTCAAGATCCACAACCTCCGTCCCGCCCCGGGCGCCAAGACCGCCAAGACCCGTGTTGGTCGTGGTGAGGCGTCGAAGGGTAAGACGGCCGGTCGTGGTACGAAGGGTACGAAGGCCCGTTACCAGGTTCCGGAGCGCTTCGAGGGTGGCCAGATGCCCCTCCACATGCGTCTTCCGAAGCTGAAGGGCTTCAAGAACCCGTTCAAGACCGAGTTCCAGGTCGTGAACCTCGACAAGCTGGCCGCGCTGTACCCCGAGGGTGGCGAAGTCACCGTCGAGGGCCTCGTGGCCAAGGGTGCCGTTCGCAAGAACAGCCTCGTCAAGGTCCTCGGCCAGGGCGAGATCTCCGTGGCGCTGCAGGTGACGGTCGACGCCGTCTCCGGCTCCGCCAAGGAGAAGATCACCGCCGCCGGCGGTACCGTCACCGAGCTCGTCTGAATCCATCAGGCGTCTCGATGACTTGAGCGATCCCGACCGGGGATACCCCACAAATGGGGTATCCCCGGTTGGTCGTTCCAAGGGGGGCGGTCTCGCCGGTAAGGTGGCCTGCACTGCCCACTTTTACGGAGTGCTTCTTGTGGGGCACTCTGAGCGGCAGTTGACCGTTAGCTAAGTCGTCCTATTAGTCGAACCTCAAGACCGTCACCCTTGACGCAGTAGCGCGGGGGTCGCAGGAGGCACCGTGCTCACCGCGTTCGCCCGGGCGTTCAAGACGCCCGACCTGCGCAAGAAGCTGCTCTTCACGCTCGGCATCATCGTGATCTACCGGATCGGAACACACATTCCGATCCCCGGCGTCGACTACAGGGCCGTTCAGGTCTGCATCGACCAGGCGAGCACCAACCAGGGCCTGTTCGGTCTGGTCAACATGTTCAGTGGTGGCGCGCTGCTGCAGATCACGATCTTCGCGCTCGGCATCATGCCGTACATCACGGCGAGCATCATCCTGCAGCTGCTGACCGTCGTGATCCCGCGCCTGGAAGCCCTCAAGAAAGAGGGCCAGGCAGGCACGGCCAAGATCACGCAGTACACCCGCTATCTGACCGTGGCGCTCGCCATCCTGCAGGGCACCGGCCTGGTGGCCACCGCCCGCAGCGGTTCGCTGTTCCCGAACTGCCAGGTGGCCGGCCAGATCGTGCCGGACCGCTCGATCTTCACCACCATCGTGATGGTCATCACCATGACCGCCGGTACGGCCACCGTCATGTGGCTCGGTGAACTCATCACCGACCGCGGCATCGGCAACGGCATGTCTATCCTGATGTTCATCTCGATCGCCGCGACCTTCCCGGCCGCGCTGTGGTCCATCAAGCAGCAGGGCGACCTGGCGGGCGGCTGGATCGAATTCGGCACGGTCATCGCCGTCGGTCTGTTCATGGTCGGCCTGGTGGTCTTCGTCGAGCAGGCTCAGCGCCGAATTCCGGTGCAGTACGCGAAGCGCATGATCGGCCGCCGTTCCTATGGCGGTACTTCCACCTACATCCCGCTCAAGGTGAACCAGGCGGGTGTGATTCCGGTCATCTTCGCGTCGTCGCTGCTCTACATCCCGGCGCTGATCGTGCAGTTCGCCGGCTCCCAATCATCGGGATGGGCGAGCTGGATCACAGCGAACCTCGCCAACACGGCGGCGCCCGTGCACGTCACTTTGTACTTCTTCCTGATTGTGTTCTTCGCGTTCTTCTACGTGGCCATCTCGTTCAACCCCGAGGAAGTCGCGGACAACATGAAGAAGTATGGTGGCTTCATCCCGGGCATCCGGGCTGGCCGACCGACCGCTGAGTACCTTTCGTATGTGCTCAACCGGATCACCTGGCCGGGCTCGCTGTACTTGGGTCTGATCGCTCTCGTGCCGACGATGGCGTTGGCTGGTTTCGGGGCAAACCAGAACTTCCCGTTCGGTGGTACCAGCATCCTGATCATTGTGGGTGTCGGTCTCGAAACGGTGAAGCAGATCGAGAGCCAGCTCCAGCAGCGCAATTACGAAGGGTTCCTCCGCTGATGCGTATCGTCCTCGTCGGGCCGCCGGGTGCCGGTAAGGGAACGCAGGCCGCGTTCCTCGCCAAGAACCTGTCGATCCCGCACATCTCCACGGGCGACCTGTTCCGCGCCAACATCAGCCAGCAGACGGAGCTCGGGAAGCTCGCGAAGTCCTACATGGACGCGGGCAACCTGGTGCCGGACGAGGTCACCATCGGGATGGCCAAGGACCGCATGGAGCAGCCGGACGCCGAGGGTGGCTTCCTGCTGGACGGCTTCCCGCGCAATGTCTCCCAGGCTGAGGCGCTCGACGAGATGCTCCAGTCCGAGAGCATGAAGCTGGACGCGGTGCTGGACCTCGAGGTCCCCGAGGAAGAGGTCGTCAAGCGGATCGCCGGGCGGCGGATCTGCCGCAAGGACTCCAGCCACGTCTTCCACGTCACGTACAGCCAGCCGAAGAAGGAAGGCGTCTGCGACGCCTGCGGCGGCGAGCTGTACCAGCGGGACGACGACTCCGAGGAGACCGTCCGCACGCGGCTGGAGGTCTACCACACGCAGACCGAGCCGATCATCGACTACTACAAGGCGCAGGGGCTGGTCGTCACCATCTCCGCGCTGGGCAAGGTCGAAGAGGTCACGGCCCGCGCGATGGAGGCGCTTCAGCGCGACGAGGACGGCAAGTAAGAGCGCTCTTGGCTCGTACGTAGCTCAGGCCGCGGTTCCCTCTCGGGGGCCGCGGCTGCTGCGTGGGGTGGGGCGCTCCGGCTCCGCCCTTATGGTTGAAGCAGTCCCCTCTATCCAGCCCAAGAAAGGCCCCCGTCCCCATGGTGCAGATCAAGAGCCCCGAGCAGATCGCCAAGATGCGTGAGGCGGGGCTGGTCGTCGCCGCCATTCACGCGGCCACGCGTGAGGCCGCGGTGCCCGGGGCCAGCACCAAGGATCTGGACGAGGTGGCCCGCAAGGTGCTCGCGGAGCACGGGGCCAAGTCGAACTTCCTCGGCTACGGCGGCTTCCCCGCGACGATCTGCACCTCCGTGAACGACGTCGTCGTCCACGGTATCCCGTCCGAGGACGTCGTCCTCAAGGACGGCGACATCATCTCCATCGACTGCGGCGCGATCATCGACGGCTGGCACGGCGACGCCGCGTACACGGCGTTCGTCGGGTCCGGTCACGCCCCGGAGCTGATCGAGCTCTCCCGGGTGACCGAGGAGTCGATGTGGGCCGGCATCGCGGCTATGAAGCAGGGCAACCGCCTCGTCGACGTCTCCCGTGCCATCGAGACGTACATCCGCCGGCAGCCGAAGCCCGGTGGCGGCAAGTACGGGATCATCGAGGACTACGGCGGTCACGGCATCGGCACCGAGATGCACATGGACCCGCACCTGCTGAACTATGTCGAGAAGCGGCGGGGGAAGGGGCCGAAGCTGGTCCCTGGCTTCTGCCTCGCCATCGAGCCGATGGTCTCCCTGGGCACCCCGAAGACGAAGGTCCTCTCGGACGACTGGACCGTCATCACGACCGACGGTACGTGGTCGTCCCACTGGGAGCACTCGGTTGCGCTGACCGAGGAGGGGCCGCTGGTGCTGACCGCTCCCGACGGGGGCAAGGCGAAGCTGGCGGAGCACGGGATTGTCGCTGCGCCGGATCCCTTGGTCTGAGTACGCCTTGCGCAGTTCCCCGCGCCCCTTCGGGGCGCTTAACGATCTGTCCTCTGGGGCAGGATCTCTCGATTCGTGTTTCCGGGAGCGCTGACGTAGACTGACTCGTCGGCTCTCGTGCACCCGCATGTCTGCATGCGCCCGTAAGGGACGCAGGGGAGTCGATCAAGGTAGTCGATTCCGAAGGGCAAAGCGTGGCCAAGAAGCAAGGTGCCATCGAGATCGAGGGCACTGTCGTCGAGTCTCTGCCGAACGCCATGTTCAAGGTCGAGCTCCAGAACGGCCACCAGGTCCTGGCACACATCAGCGGCAAGATGCGTATGCACTACATCCGCATCCTCCCTGACGACCGGGTCGTGGTGGAGCTGTCTCCGTACGACCTGACGCGTGGCCGGATCGTCTACCGGTACAAGTAGATCTTGCCCCCGCCCCGGGCCTCCCGAGGCGATGGCACTGACCCGGAGAACCTCACCCAATGAAGGTCAAGCCGAGCGTCAAGAAGATCTGCGACAAGTGCAGGGTGATCCGCCGTCACGGCCGGGTCATGGTCATCTGCGAGAACCCGCGCCACAAGCAGCGCCAGGGCTGACGCACGATCGTCCACTCCCTCTGCATCGATATCGCAGAGATTCGCGCGACGCGAGCTGAATATGTTCATACGCAGAATCCAGGCCGAGCGATCGTGCCTGACACCCCCGGTTCGGAGGCCGGGGACCCAGTTCGTACCTAATCTTTGGCTGCATCTTTTGAACAGCGTGAAGAGGCCGGCGGCTGGGAGTCGGTTCTGCGGAAGACCTCCGAAGATCACCAGGAGCCATTGAATGGCACGCGTTTCCGGTGTTGACATCCCGCGCGACAAGCGCGTGGAGGTCGCCCTCACCTACGTGTTCGGCATCGGCCGGACCCTCTCGCAGGAGACGCTGGCAGCGACCGGCGTCAACCCGAACACCCGCGTTCGCGACCTCTCCGAGGAGCAGCTCGTCGCGATTCGCGAGTACGTGGACAACAACATCAAGACCGAGGGTGACCTCCGTCGCGAGATCCAGGCCGACATCCGCCGCAAGGTCGAGATCGGCTGCTACCAGGGTCTCCGTCACCGTCGCGGTCTGCCCGTCCGCGGTCAGCGCACCAGCACGAACGCTCGTACCCGCAAGGGCCCGCGTCGCGCCATCGCCGGCAAGAAGAAGCCGGGCAAGAAGTAGTCCTCAGCGGACAACGCTTCATCAGCGGTCTTCGCTGTAGGACCGACCACCTCCCCGTAGGAGTTACTAGATGCCCCCCAAGGGTCGTCAGGGCGCTGCCAAGAAGGTGCGCCGCAAGGAAAAGAAGAACGTCGCTCACGGCCACGCGCACATCAAGAGCACGTTCAACAACACGATCGTCTCCATCACGGACCCGTCCGGCAACGTGATCTCCTGGGCCTCCGCCGGCCACGTCGGCTTCAAGGGCTCCCGGAAGTCCACGCCGTTCGCCGCGCAGATGGCTGCCGAGTCGGCTGCCCGCCGCGCTCAGGAGCACGGCATGCGCAAGGTCGACGTGTTCGTGAAGGGTCCGGGTTCGGGTCGTGAGACCGCGATCCGTTCGCTTCAGGCGACCGGTCTCGAGGTCGGCTCCATCCAGGACGTCACCCCGACCCCGCACAACGGCTGCCGTCCGCCGAAGCGTCGTCGCGTCTGACGTACGGCTGCTTCGCAGCAGGCTTGGTTTCGGGCGGTACGGCTCTGTAGGGGGCGTATCGCCCGTACCCTTGCAGTACCCGTCCCTTTTGCCGGGGACGGTTCCGTCGGGCGTCAAATAGCGGGCGTCCACGAAAGAAGGATCTGATCCACACATGCTGATCGCTCAGCGTCCCTCGTTGACCGAAGAGGTCGTCGACGAGTTCCGCTCACGGTTCGTGATCGAGCCGCTGGAGCCGGGCTTCGGCTACACCCTCGGCAACTCCCTGCGCCGGACCCTCCTGTCCTCGATCCCGGGTGCGGCGGTCACGTCCATCCGTATCGACGGCGTGCTGCACGAGTTCACCACCGTGCCGGGCGTCAAGGAGGACGTCACCGACCTGATCCTCAACATCAAGCAGCTGGTCGTCTCCTCGGAGCACGACGAGCCTGTGGTGATGTACCTGCGCAAGCAGGGCCCGGGTCTGGTCACCGCCGCCGACATCGCGCCGCCGGCCGGTGTCGAGGTGCACAACCCCGACCTCGTCCTCGCCACGCTCAACGGCAAGGGCAAGCTGGAGATGGAGCTCACGGTCGAGCGTGGCCGCGGTTACGTCTCCGCCGTGCAGAACAAGCAGGTGGGCCAGGAGATCGGCCGTATCCCGGTCGACTCCATCTACAGCCCGGTGCTGAAGGTCACGTACAAGGTCGAGGCCACGCGTGTCGAGCAGCGCACCGACTTCGACAAGCTGATCGTCGATGTCGAGACCAAGCAGGCGATGCGTCCGCGTGACGCCATGGCGTCGGCCGGTAAGACGCTGGTCGAGCTGTTCGGTCTGGCCCGTGAGCTGAACATCGACGCCGAGGGCATCGACATGGGCCCGTCCCCCACGGACGCTGCCCTCGCCGCCGACCTGGCGCTGCCGATCGAGGAGCTCGAGCTCACGGTTCGGTCGTACAACTGCCTCAAGCGTGAGGGCATCCACTCCGTGGGTGAGCTCGTCGCTCGTTCTGAGGCCGACCTGCTCGACATCCGTAACTTCGGTGCGAAGTCGATCGACGAGGTCAAGGCGAAGCTGGCCGGCATGGGCCTGGCCCTGAAGGACAGCCCGCCCGGATTCGACCCGACCGCCGCGGCGGATGCCTTCGGCGCGGACGACGATGCAGACGCCGGGTTCGTCGAGACCGAGCAGTACTAAGAGCTCGGGACCGACTGCCGGTTCTTGGGTGCGGGCGCGCTGTGGCTTGTCGCGCAGTTCCCCGCGCCCCTTCCGGACGGCGCCCCTTCGGGGCTGTCGTCCGGATCTCCGACGGGCGACCGCCCGCTCGGATACTGACCCCGGTACCTGATACGGCCGGGGCAGACACTGAGGAGAAACACCATGCCGAAGCCCGCCAAGGGTGCCCGTCTGGGCGGCAGTGCCGCGCACGAGAAGCTGCTTCTCGCGAACCTCGCGAAGGCGCTGTTCGAGCACGGCCGTATCACCACCACCGAGGCGAAGGCCCGCCGTCTGCGGCCGTACGCCGAGCGTCTGGTCACCAAGGCGAAGAAGGGCGACCTTCACAACCGCCGTCAGGTGCTCCAGGTCATCACGGACAAGAGCGTCGTCCACACGCTCTTCACCGAGATCGGCCCGCGGTACGAGAACCGTCCGGGTGGCTACACCCGTATCACCAAGATCGGTAACCGCCGTGGCGACAACGCGCCCATGGCTGTCATCGAGCTGGTCGAGGCGCTGACGGTTGCGCAGGAGGCCACGGGCGAGGCCGAGGCGGCGACCAAGCGTGCCGCCAAGGACGCCGAGGTTGCCGAGGTTGCCGAGGCCAAGGTCGACACGACCAAGGCCGACGAGGCTGCTGAGGCTCCCGCCGAGGAGTCGAAGGACGCCTAAGCGTCTGCCGGGTGGCTGCCATATTGCGGCTGCGGCTTCGTCGTGGTTGTTCGCGCAGTTCCCCGCGCCCCTGAAGGGGCGACTGCGGGCCCGTTCCTTTCGAGGAGCGGGCCCGCTTTTGTGTACCTGAGAGGATCTGTGTGTGAGTGATGAAGTAGCAGCCGGTTACGTCCGTCTCCGTCTTGATCTGTCCTATGACGGCGCCGAGTTTCACGGGTGGGCCAAGCAGGCCGGTGGGCGGCGGACTGTGCAGGGGGAGATCGAGGATGCGCTGCGGACCGTCACGCGGTCGGGGGGCACGACGTATGAGCTGACCGTGGCGGGGCGTACCGATGCCGGGGTGCATGCGCGGGGGCAGGTGGCACATGTCGATCTGCCGGAGTCGGTCTGGCGTGAGCACCACGAGAAGCTGCTCAAGCGGCTCGCCGGGCGGTTGCCCAAGGATGTGCGGGTGTGGGCCCTGAGGGAGGCGCCCAGTGGGTTCAATGCGCGGTTCTCGGCGGTCTGGCGGCGGTACGCGTATCGCGTCACCGACAATCCCGGCGGTGTCGATCCGCTGCTGCGCAGTCACGTCCTCTGGCACGACTGGCCCCTCGACGTCGACGCCATGAACGAGGCGGCGCGGCGGCTGCTCGGGGAGCATGACTTCGCTGCCTACTGCAAGAAGCGGGAGGGGGCCACCACGATCCGCACGTTGCAGGAGCTGAGCCTGGTGCGGGGGGACGACGGGATCATCACCGCGACGGTTCGGGCCGATGCCTTCTGCCACAACATGGTGCGGTCGCTCATCGGGGCGCTGCTGTTCGTGGGGGACGGGCACCGGCCCGCCGACTGGCCCGGCAAGGTGCTCGCCGCCGGCGTACGGGACTCCGCCGTGCATGTCGTACGGCCCCATGGGCTGACCCTCGAAGAGGTCGGGTATCCCGCCGACGAGTTGCTCGCGGCGCGGAGCAAGGAAGCGCGGAACCGGCGGTCTCTGCCCGGGACGTCCGGATGCGAAACCTGTTAGTTACCCGACATTTGGGGTCGGATAGCGCTCATGTCGGGACTTACTGGGCGTAAGTCCCCTTGTTCCCCCTTACGACCTTCATACCTCTCGTATAGCCTTTCGAGGCTCGATCGTTAGTTCGGGCCGCTCGGCCGTTGTTCGAGAAATCGACATGGGGAGGGCCGAGTAGGGGTGGGGGTCAGCGGGCCGTATCCGGGCCCGGGGGTGGGTTTTGCATGAGTTCAGTTGGTCCTGCGCGGACTGGGGGGCGCCGAACCGCGCGTCAGAACAGTGCCGGTGGACGGCGCAAGGCGGGGCGGGGTGTGGGTGCCCCGTTGGGGCTGCTGCCGCTACCGCCGACGGACAAGGAGAAGTACTCCTATGCGCGTCGGCATCTGTGGATCCTGACGATCAGTTCGCTGATCAGCTTCTGCTGCCTGGTGGTGAGCCAGTTCAAGCTGGCCCAGTCGACGCCGGTGCTGTGGATCTACACGCCGCTGCTGGTCTTCACGGTGCTGTACTACCTGGTGTCGCTGCGGGTGAACGGCTTCACCCGGGACTTCGACATCGCGCATCACAAGCGGCTGGTGCACAACTGGCGGCCGGAGGTCTATCCGACGGTCGATGTCTTTCTTCCGGTGTGCGGTGAGCCCATCGAGGTGCTGCACAACACCTGGCGGCATGTGCGGGAGATGGCCGACCGGTATCCGGGGGTGTGTGTTCCGTTCGTGCTCGACGACGGTGCCAGTCCTGAACTCGCCGCCATGGCCCGGGACTTCGGGTTCCGCTACGGCACCCGGGAGAACCGTGGCTGGTTCAAGAAGGCCGGCAACCTGCACTTCGGGTTCGGGCAGTCCGACGGCCAGTACATCCTGATCCTGGACGCCGACTTCACCCCGCGCGCCGACCTGCTCCAGGAGCTGCTGCCGTACATGGAGGCGGACCCGCGCATCGGGATCGTCCAGTCGCCGCAGTACTTCCGGGTGCTGGACTCGCAGAACTGGATCGAGCGCGGCGCGGGTGCGGTGCAGGAGCTGTTCTACCGGTCCGTGCAGGTGTCGCGGCAGGGCAGCGACGGTGCGATCTGTGTGGGCAGTTGCGCGGTGTACCGGCGGGCGGCTCTGGAGACCAACGGCGGTACGACGCTGATCGAGCACTCCGAGGACGTGCACACCGGCTTCGACCTGCGCGGGCTCGGCTGGGATCTGCGGTACGTGCCGGTCGCGGTGTCGACCGGGGTGTGCCCGGACACCGCGGGCGCCTTCTTCAACCAGCAGTACCGCTGGTGCTCCGGCTCGATGAGCCTGCTCGGCAGCAGGAAGTTCTGGCAGCGCAAGATCAAGCTCTCCAGCCGCCTGTGCTACATGTCCGGGTTCTTCTACTACATCCACACGGCGCTGTTCACCTTCGCCGCCCCGGTCATCCCGATCGTGCTGCTGCTGATGATGCCGGAGAAGCTCCAGGTCGAGCATCTGATCCTGGTGCTGCCCAGCATCCTCTACACCACGATCATCTTCCCGATGTGGCACAAGGCGCCCTACCGCCTGGAGGCCTGGGCGGCCCGCATGATGTACGGCTGGGCGCACGTCTTCGCCATCTGGGACATCCTCCGCAAGAACCGCATGGGCTGGCAGCCCACCGGCTCCTCCGGCGCCAAGAAGAACAAGACCCGGCGCTTCTGGATCGGCATGTGGGTGTGGAGCGGCGGTACCGCGCTGATCTGGGTCGTGGGAGCGGTCTACCGGACGTTCACCATGGACGCCCCGGACTTCGCCCTGATCCTGTCCTCCGGACTCTTCTACGCCCTCGTCGTGGGCCGTGTCCTGGTCCAGCCCCGCGAGAAGGCGGTGACTGCCTGATGCGGTCGTTCACTCGTATCCGTACGGCTTTGGCGGCCTGTCTGCTCGCCGGCGCGCTCGCCCTCACCGGTTGCTCGATCCTCGGCGAGGAGTCGGACGGTCCCTCGCAGACCGGGCAGCGGGACGAGACCGGCGCCGATGCCGGGGCCGGCTCCGAGGCCGACGTGCCCTACGACGTCGTACCGCTTCTGAAGCCGGGCAAGAAGTACTTCGGCGCCGCTGTCGACGGTGCGCCGATCTCCATGAAGGGCGTCGACACGTACACGAAGATGGTCGGCAAGCAGCCGAACCTCATCGAGTACTACGCCGCCTGGGGCGACGGCTTCGACGCCACCGGTGTGCGCAACGCCTGGGGTGAGGGTGCCATGACGCTGATGTCGTGGGAGCCCTTCGACACCCCGATCGCGGACATCGCGGCGGGCAAGTCGGACGCGTACATCAAGGAGTACGCGACGGCGGTCCGCAAGCTGAACCTGCCCGTCGTGATTTCCTTCGCCGACGAGTTCAACGGCCACTGGGAGAAGTGGGGCACGAAGAACGTGACCCCCAAGGACTACGTGGCCGCCTGGCGGCACATCCACGAGACCTTCATCGACGTCGGCGCCTCGAACGTCATCTGGTCCTGGTCGCCCAACATCGTCAACCCGGTCAAGAGCGTGAAGCTCAAGCCGTACTACCCGGGCGACGCCTATGTCGACTGGGTCGGGCTGATCGGTTACTGGACGATCGCCGAGGACAACGCCTTCGACAGCGTCTTCGGGCCGACCCGGGACCAGGTCCGCACCTTCACCAAGAAGCCGATGATCCTGCTGGAGACCGCCGCGATGGCGGGTGAGCGGCGCCGTGCCGACATCCGCAATCTGTTCGCGGGCGTCGCGGCGGACGACGACATGCTCGGCTTCGTCTGGTTCAACCACAAAAAGCGTGCCGACTGGCGACTGGAGGCGAGCCCGCTGGCGCTGAAGGAGTTCAAGCGCCTGGCCGCCGACGACAGCTTCGGCTTCGACGTACGGAAGCCGTGATGACCTCCCGACGCGATCACTACACGCCTCAGCCCTACGATCCGTATGCCGAGGACGACTCGACCTGGTTCAACTCCGACGGCCAGGCACCGCAGGCGCGGCAGGGGTACCGGTACGGGTACGACGACCAGAACTACGGCTACCAGCAGTACGAGCAGTACGAGCAGTACGCCGGCGCCGTCCCGCAACAACCGCAGGGGCAGCACGAGGACCAGCCGACGTACGCGCTGCGCACGGTCCAGTACCAGCAGGTGCCGGACGACGAGCCCGAGTACCACATCCCCGAAACGCCGGAAGCCGGCTGGGAGATGGCGGCGAGCAGGCGGCGGGCCTGGGTCAGCCGGGCCGTGCTGCTGTGCATCATGGCCATCCAGGCGGCACTGTCGCTGCGTCTGTCGAACACGGCGTTCCAGGACGAGGCGCTGTACCTGGCGGCCGGCCATGCCCAGCTGGACCACATGCTCAACGGCACCGAGCTGCCTCGGGACTACGCCGCGTACTTCTCCGGCTCACCGCAGCTCTACCCGCTGCTCGCCGCGCTCGTGGACGCGAAGTTCGGACTCGCCGGGGCGCGGACGCTGAGCCTGTTCTTCATGCTCTGCACGACCGGGCTGCTGTATTCGTTCACCCGGCGCCTGTTCAACGAGCGGGCCGCGCTGGCCGCCGCCGCCCTGTTCGCGGTGCTCCAGTCGACCGTCGTCATGGGCTACTTCGCCACCTATGACGCGGCCGCGGTGTTCCTGCTGGCCCTGACCACCTGGATCGTCGTACGCACCGACCGGGCGCCCGTGATCGCCGTGCTGCTGGCCGCGCCCGTCGGGGTGCTGGCGGTCGGGGTGAAGTACGCGTCCGCGCTGTACCTGCCGACCATCGTCGTGCTCGCGCTGCTCACCGCGTGGCCGCACAAGGGCGGCAAGGCCTTCGTGCGGATGGTGGTGCTCGCCCTCGGCATCGGCGGCCTGATGGCGGCGGGGATGTACACCACCGACCTCATGGCCGGTGTGCGGCAGACCACCACCGACCGTCCCCATGGCACCGACTCCGTCGAGTTCCTGCTGGAGCAGACCGCCAAGTGGGGCGGGCTGATGTTCCTCGCCGCAGTCGGCGGCGCCGTCTCGTACGTCCGGCGCAGCCGTATGAACGAGTCGCCGCTGGCCCTGCGGCTCAGCGGCCCCGGGTGGCGCTGGCGGGCCCTGCTCGGGCTGGTGCTGTGCGGCACGGCCGTACTGGCACCGGCGTACCAGATCCATCTGGGGACCGTGGTCTCGCTGTTCAAGCACGTCGGCTTCGGTCTGCTCTTCGCCGCGCCGATGGCCGGCGTGGGAGTGACCCGCCTGGTGGGTGCGCACTTCCGCTATCCGCAGCTCGGCGTCATGCTCTGGACCGCCGTGCTGTGCCTGGGCATTCAGCAGGCGGACTGGCGCTTCGACATCTGGCCGAACTCCACGAAGATGATCAATGCCATCGAGCCCCATGTGGACTCCAAGGGCGAATACCTCGCCTCGACGCCCGAGGTGCCCGTCTACTACCTGTACGACAAGTCCAGCCACCGTCAGTGGCACAGCCTCTTCGGCATGGAGTACAAGGACGCGAAGGGCAAGTACTACGGCGGCGACGAGGCGTACAAGGCGGCGGTGAAGGCCGGCAAGTTCGACCTGATCGTCCTCGACGGGCTCACCAACCCGAGGGTGGACGACATCGTCGCCGCCGCGACCAAGGGCAACTCGCACTACCGGCTGCTGGCCGAGATCCCGTTCCGCAACGCGAACGGCACGAGCGAGTACCGCATCTGGATCAAGACCTCCTGAGCGCATCCGCGCTGAAGCAAGAAAGGCCGTACCCATGCGGCTCACCGTCATCGGCACCGGCTACCTCGGTGCCACCCACGCCGCCTGCATGGCGGAGCTCGGCCACGAGGTGCTCGGTGTCGACGTGGACCCCGAGAAGGTCGCCGCGCTGCAGGCCGGGCGGGTGCCGTTCCACGAGCCCGGGCTGCCCGAGCTGATCGCGAAGCACACGGCGAGCGGGCGGCTGAGGTTCACGAGCGACTACGCGGAGGCCGGCGCCTTCGGCGACGTGCACTTCGTGTGTGTCGGGACGCCTCAGCTCAAGGGGTCCGAGGGCGCCGATCTGACGTACGTCGACTCGGCCTTCGCGGCGATCGCCGGGCACGCCGCGCCGGACGCGCTGCTGGTCGGCAAGTCGACGGTGCCGGTGGGGACGGCGGGGCGGCTCGCGGACACGCATGCCGGGGTCGAGGTGGCGTGGAACCCGGAGTTCCTGCGCGAGGGCTTCGCCGTCGAGGACACGCTGCGGCCGGACCGGTTGGTGTTCGGGGTGCGGTCGGAGCGGGCCGAAACGATTCTGCGGAATGTGTACGCCCCCGTCCTCGCCGCCGGGACCCCCCTCGTCACCGCCGACTTCCCGACCGCCGAACTGGTCAAGACGGCCGCCAACGCCTTCCTCGCCACCAAGATCTCCTTCATCAACGCGATGGCGGAGCTGTGCGAGACCTCCGGCGGCGACGTCGGCGTGCTCGCCGAGGCGATCGGGTACGACGACCGGATCGGCCGCAAGTTCCTGCGGGCCGGCGTCGGCTTCGGCGGGGGCTGTCTGCCCAAGGACATCCGCGCCTTCGCGCACCGTGCCGACGAACTCGGCGTCTCGCTGGCCTTCCTGCGCGAGGTCGACGTGATCAACATGCGGCGCCGCGACAAGGTTGTCGAGCTGGCGAGAGAGCTGTGCGGCGGGACGGTGCTGGGCGCCCGTGTCGCCGTACTCGGCGCCGCCTTCAAGCCCGACTCCGACGACATCCGTGACTCGCCGGCGCTCAATGTCGCCGCGCGGCTGCGCCTCGACGGTGCCGATGTCACGGTCTATGACCCCGAGGCGATGGACAACGCCCGCAAGGCGTTCCCGCTCCTCGGCTACGCGCTGTCGGCCGAGGAGGCGCTGCAACGTGCCGATCTCGTACTGCATCTGACCGAGTGGCAGCAGTTCCGGGAGATCGACCCGGCGCGGGCCCGGTCACTGGTCTCCCGTCCGCGGATCGTGGACGGGCGGGGGGTGCTCGACGCGGACCGCTGGACCGCGGCGGGCTGGCGGTTCCGGGCGCTGGGAAGGCCCGCGCCCGTTGGGGAGGGGCCTCGGTAGAGGCTCCTAGGGGAGGGAAAGAGAAAGCCATGACGGGACGTGACGGACGTGACGGCCACGACAGATACCCGGGCGTACCGGTCACCGTGGTGATGCCGACGTACAACGAGGCCGCGAACCTGCCGCGGATGGCCGAGCTGGTGCTCGGGCTGCCGGTCGACGGGCTGCACCTGAAGATCGTCGACGACTCCAGCCCGGACGGGACCGGGCGGATCGCCGAGGAGCTCGCCGAGAAGTACAACGCCGACCAGCCGGTCGGGCGGCGCCGGATGAGCGTGCTGCACCGCACCGAGAAGGACGGTCTGGGGCGGGCGTACGTCGCGGGCATGAGCGCCGCGCTGGAGGAGGGTGCCGCCTACGTCGTCCAGATGGACGCCGACGGCAGCCACCCGGCGGAGGCGGTGCCGCGGATGCTGGGGACCGCGGTGGCCTCGGGCGTGGGGCTGGTCGTCGGCAGCCGGTATGTCGAGGGCGGTTCGCTCGACGAGGACTGGGGCATGCACCGCGTCCTGCTGTCCCGGTTCGCCAACCGCTACGCCCGAGCCGTGCTCGGCACGAAGATCCGGGACATCACGGCCGGCTTCAACCTGTGGTCGGCGGCGACCCTGCGGGACATCGACCTGGCCACCCTGGACAGCGCGGGCTACAGCTTCCAGGTCGAGCTGAAGTACAAGGCCGTGCGGGCCGGGCACAGCGCCGTGGAGATCCCGATCCGCTTCGAGGAGCGGACGGAAGGTGTGTCGAAGATGACGCTGAGGACGCAGCTGGAGTCGGCGGTCGTACCGATCCGGCTGCGCCTGAAGCACAGGTGAGCCTGCGGCGGCGGCCGGCTGATCGTCGGCCGCCGCTGTTCGTCGGGCGCAGCTGTTCGTCGTGCGGGGCTACTCGTTGGCCGCCGCGGACGCCTGCACCGCGCCTCGCTTGTAGATCTGATCCCGTGTGAAGGACTTCAGGTTCTCGCTGACCTGGAAGACGTTCGTGTCCTTCTTCGTCACGTCCTTGCCGTTGGTGAAGCCGTTGATGGTGAAGTAGGCGTAACGGCCGTAGGCGTTGACGGTCGAGAGGCAGACGGCGGCGGTGCAGTGATCCTTGACGCCCTGGCCGGACAGCGACCTGATGATGTCCGTCTTGGTGTTGACCGTGCCCGCCACCTTGATGGCCTGCGCCTCGGTGTCGAAAACGGCCACGCCGATCGTCGCCGCGATGCCGTCCTTGACGTACGCGACGCGCAGGAAGCGGGTGCAGTCGTTGGCCGTGAGAATCTTCGGGAGCCCGCCCTTGGTGGCCGCGGAGCAGCTCTTCGTGTCGTCCGTCGCGCCTTTCTTGTACACCGTCTCGCCCACGGTCAGCTGCGTGCCCGGGAAGAGGATCTGAGCACCGAGCGGGGCGGTGTCCTTGCTCTTGCTGGAGATGAAGTCCTTCGGATCCAGCGGCGGTGGAGCGCTGGTCGACTCGAACGACGGGGCCGGGCCAGTGGTTTGGCCCGGCACGTTCCCGGATGCGGGGATCCCGGAAGCCGGGTCGTTCGAGGCCGAGTTGCTGTCGTTCGCCGACACCACGGCCACGGCGACGGCGGCACCGATCGCCACGGTGGCGAGTGCGCCGCCGCCGATGAACAGCAGCCGGCGCCGCTTGTTGCGGGTCTCGGACGCCTCGGCGAGTGCGGCCCAGTCCGGGGTCTCGTCGGCGCCGCTGTTCCACGGCTGCTGGGAATGCGGTGTCCAGGGATCCCACTGGGACTGGGGTCCCCCCTGCTGCCCAAAGCTCATGGGGCGCATCTTAGACGGGCCGAGGGCGTGCCGGTCTGCCTCAAGGGGCCCATGCGCACCTAGCGTTCACACGGTGAGCGAGTACAAAAGCGACATCTCTGGGTGGTTGGTGCGGCGGGCGACCTGGCATCTGTGGGTGGTGCTCGGGGCCGTGCTGGGTGCGCTTGTGGTGCGTACGGCGCGTGTGACCTCGGACGGAGGGATGGACAACGCCATCGTCGTGCGGGCGGCTCGGGTCTGGCTGGGCGGGGGTTCGCCGTATGACGACCCCCACTTCCTCTATTTGCCGAGCGCGGTGTTGGCGGCGGCTCCTCAGGCGCTGGTTCCGCGGAGTGTGCTGTCCGTGGTGGTGCCGGTGGTGGTGACCGGGTGCCTGGTGGGTGGGTGGGGGTGCGCGCTGCGGCTGTACGGCGTCGGCTTGCGCAGCCGATTCGCCGTGCTCGGGCTGATCGGGCTCGCGGTCGGGTTCGCGCCGTTCGGGCACCTTGTGCTGCTGGGGAACTGGACGGCTACGGCGGTGCTTGCCCTTCCGTTGGGGTTGTTGCTCGCGGGGCGGGGGCGGTGGGTGGCCGCGGGGGTGGTGATCGGTGGTGCGGTCGCGTTGAAGCCGTTGCTGGCGCCGGTGGGGTTGTTGTTCGTGTTCGCGGGGCGGTGGCGGGGGCTGGTGGTGTTGGTCGGGGTGCCGGTGGTGGCGTCCGTGGGAGCGGCGCTGCTGTTGCCGGATCCTGCGGGGTTCCTCACTCGTACGTTGCCGTTTCTGTTGCGGGGGGACGACGGTTTTGTACGGCTGTATGAGGCTTCGCCGGGTGCGGTGTTGCCGAGGGTGGGGGTGCCGGGGGTGGTGGCCGGGGGGATCGGGATGGGGGCGGCGGGGGTGGGGATTTGGGGTGCGTATCGGCGGTGGTGTCGGGGAGGTGGGGGGAGTGGTCGGAGTGGTCTGAGTGGTTCGAACGGTGCGGTGTGTCTTGCGGAGACCGCGGCGATGTTGATGCTCTCGGCGTTTCTGGTGTCCAGGCCGTCGTACGACCACTATCTGCTCGTTGTTGTGCCTGTGCTGTTGGCGGGGCTGCCGTGTGAGGGGGCTGTTGCCCGGGGGGTCTGGTTCTGGGTCGCGTTGGTGCCGCAGGTTCCTGGTGTGACCTGGCCTTATCTGGAGGCGGTGCAGCGGCGGGCGTTCCGGGATGCGGTGACGTTGTGTGGTTTGGCGGTGACGGTGGCTGGTCGGTGTCTTGGGGGCGGTCGGGTTTTCTCGCCCCCGCCGCCCCTACCCGTCCCGTCCTCCAGGGGCGCTGCCCCTTCGTCCCCGCCAGGGGCTCCGCCCCTGGACCCCGCTGGGGGCTCCGCCCCCAGACCCCCGGGGGGTTGCCCACCCACCCACCCGACTCGCTCGGCCAAGAGGCGGGGGTCGGGGGCGTCGGGGGCGGCCGGGGTGGGGGAGTGAGGGACGGGGGGCGAGGTGCCTGGGGTGGAGGCGGGTTGTCGGGGTGCCCGGAGTGGGGGTGCGGGGCATCGGGTGCATTGAGCATCCGGGGGTGACTGGTGTGGGGCGCTTGCTGCGGGATCTTCAGCCTCGGGAAGGGGGTGATGAGCGAGCGGCGGTGGTGTCGGGTTGCCTGGGCAGGGAACTGAGCGGCGGTCGGAGTGCCTGGGCAGGGAACTGAGCGGCGGGGGCCTCTGGTGCTTGGGGTGGGGGCGCCTCGTGGTGCTCGTGGGCCGCTTCTCGCACGGGTGCCGTGCCCCGGGGTGGGCAGGCCTTCGCCGGTTCGGGGTGTTAGTCGTCACTTCCCGGCGATGGCGGTCGCTCTCCGGCGTCGGGAGCGGTCGTGTTGCCTGCTCGCGGACGTCTTGGGCCCAGGGCTTCGCCGGTTCGCTGGGCGGTGCTTGCCGGGGGCCAGGTCAGGGGGTCCGGGGCTGGGTGTCGGTCCGTGTGGACCAGTTCGGCCGGTGGGGTACCCATGGGGGGCGGCTATTCTGGGTGTCGGACAGCGAGGACTGCCTTAGCCGAGCCATTTTGACCCGGCCCGGGCGCCGCAGGTATCCTGCATGTTCGTTGTGTATTGGCTTGCTCATTCTCACGGGACGGGCCCTTACACCGGTCCACCGGGCCGATGACCAGCGACCCCACGTACGCGGTATGCGTCGCCGCAGTGCGGTCCAGGCTGTCGTGATCGTTTCGGTGACCTGTTCAGGACCATTCACTCGAAGCGAAGGCTACGAACCGTGCGTACGTACAGCCCCAAGCCCGGCGATGTGACGCGCCAGTGGCACGTCATTGACGCTCAGGACGTCGTCCTGGGTCGTCTCGCCAGCACCGCCGCCTCCATTCTGCGGGGCAAGCACAAGCCGATCTACGCGCCCCACGTCGACACCGGTGACTTCGTCATCATCATCAACGCCGACAAGGTGCACCTCTCCGGCAACAAGCGGACCCAGAAGATGGCGTACCGCCACTCCGGCTACCCGGGTGGTCTGCGCTCCGTCCGTTACGACGAGCTCCTCGACAAGAACCCCGAGAAGGCCATCGAGAAGGCCGTCAAGGGCATGCTCCCCAAGAACACGCTGGGCCGTCAGATGCTCTCGAAGCTGAAGGTCTACAAGGGTGACCAGCACCCGCACGGCGCGCAGCAGCCGCAGCCGTACGAGATCACCCAGGTCGCGCAGTAAGTCCGGCCACCCCCTAAGACTGAAGAGAATCTGAGGAGAATCGTGGCCGAGACCACTGCCGAGCAGCCGCTCGAAGAGCTTGACATCGACAGCTACACCACCGAGTCCGAGGTTCCGGTGGAGGGTGAGTACACCTCCGAGTCCCTCGCCTCGCGCTTCGGTGAGCCCCAGCCCGCCGCCGGCCTGGGTCGTCGTAAGAACGCCATTGCCCGGGTGCGCATTGTGCCGGGTAGCGGCAAGTGGAAGATCAACGGGCGTACGCTCGAGGACTACTTCCCGAACAAGGTGCACCAGCAGGAGGTCAACGAGCCGTTCAAGGTTCTTGAGCTCGAGGGTCGCTACGACGTCGTCGCCCGCATCGCCGGTGGCGGTGTCTCCGGCCAGGCCGGTGCGCTGCGTCTCGGTGTCGCCCGTGCGCTGAACGAGGCCGACGTCGACAACAACCGCGGCCCGCTGAAGAAGGCCGGCTTCCTCAAGCGCGACGACCGTGCGGTCGAGCGCAAGAAGGCCGGTCTGAAGAAGGCCCGCAAGGCTCCGCAGTACAGCAAGCGCTAAGCCTCGCTGCCTGTACGTCCGAACGCCCCGGCGGCACGCCACAGTGCCGTCGGGGCGTTCGTTTTCTCACAGGCTTGGGCGTATAACGGCACAAGGTGTTCAAAGGCTGATGTGCTCGTGTGCCTGTGGGCTCGTGTGATCGGGCGATGGGATGATCGGACGATCTCCGGAAACTGATGCTTCCTCAGGAGGACAAGTGGGACGACTCTTCGGCACGGACGGCGTGCGCGGCGTCGCCAACGCGGATCTGACGGCCGAGATGGCGCTCGGTCTGTCCGTGGCGGCGGCGCACGTACTGGCCGAGGCGGGCACCTTCGAGGGCCACCGGCCGAAGGCGGTGGTCGGACGGGACCCGCGTGCGTCCGGGGAGTTCCTGGAGGCCGCCGTGGTGGCCGGTCTGGCGAGTGCGGGTGTCGATGTGCTGCGGGTCGGTGTGCTGCCGACGCCGGCGGTGGCCTTTCTGACGGGATCCCTCGGCGCCGACCTCGGTGTCATGCTCTCCGCCAGCCACAACGCCATGCCCGACAACGGCATCAAGTTCTTCGCGCGCGGTGGCCACAAGCTCGCCGATGAGCTGGAGGACCGTATCGAGACCGTCTACGACGAGCACCGGCACGGTGAGCCGTGGGAGCGGCCGACGGGTGCGGCGGTCGGACGCGTGCGGTCGTACGACGAGGGGTTCGAGGAGTACGTCGCCCACCTCCTCGGCGTCCTGCCCAACCGGCTGGACGGGCTGAAGGTCGTCCTCGACGAGGCGCACGGCGCCGCGGCGCACGTCTCGCCGGAGGTGTTCACGCGGGCCGGGGCCGAGGTCGTCACCATCGGTGCCGAGCCGGACGGGCTCAACATCAACGACGGTTGCGGGTCCACGCATCTGGACAAGCTGAAGGCCGCCGTCGTCGAGCAGGGTGCCGCGCTCGGTATCGCGCACGACGGTGACGCCGACCGTTGCCTCGCCGTGGACCACACGGGCGAGGAGGTCGACGGCGACCAGATCCTTGCCGTACTCGCGCTGGCGATGCGGGAGCGGTCCGCGCTGCGGTCCGACACCGTGGTGGCGACCGTCATGTCCAACCTCGGCTTCAAGCTGGCGATGGAGCGCGAGGGGATCCAGCTCGTGCAGACCGCGGTCGGTGACCGGTATGTGCTGGAGGAGATGAAGCAGAAGGACTTCGCGCTGGGTGGCGAGCAGTCCGGGCATGTGATCGTGCTGGATCACGCCACCACCGGAGACGGCACACTGACCGGGCTGATGCTGGCCGCGCGGGTCGCGGAGACCGGGCGTACGCTGCGGGATCTCGCGTCGGTGATGGAGCGGCTGCCGCAGGTGCTGATCAATGTGCCGGATGTGGACAAGGCGCGGGTGAAGACGTCGGCCGACCTTGCCGCCGCTGTCGCCGAGGCGGAGCGGGAGCTGGGGGAGACCGGGCGGGTGCTGCTTCGGCCTTCGGGGACCGAGCCGTTGGTGCGCGTGATGGTCGAGGCCGCCGACATCGACCAGGCACGGTCGGTCGCCGGGCGGCTGGCCGATGCGGTGAAGTCGGCGCTGGGTTAGTTCCGCGGAACGTCGTCCGGGGCAGGTCCCCTCTCTGTCCCGGACGGCCCATGCCGCTACCACTGCTGCGACGCGACGTGCGTCACCCCATGGCCGTAACAAAGAGTGCCGGGTTGATCACTGATTGTTTCACTGGCGTCGAGGCCGCCCTTGCGTGGCGTGCCCCTCGACGGAAGTGAGAAACGCAGCATGAAGACAGTGAGCAGCACCCTGAAACGCGCGGCCGTTCCGGCCTTGGCCGCCGGTCTCGTCGTGAGCGCGTTCGCCACCCCGGCCGCGGCGCAGACTCCCGGCTCCACTGCGTTCCATATTTTCGGAAACGTCATCCTCAGCGCGCGTGCCGGTGCGGTGAACAACGTGACGGCCAGGATCGTCGACGGCCGTCTCAGGCTTACGGACACCTCAGGTGTCACGGCGGGGCCGGGTTGCATTCAGGTGTCCCCCACCGAGGTCCAGTGCGGCTCCCTCGCCAATGTCGTCCGGCTCTCGATCGGGCTGGGTGATCTGGACGACAGCTTCAAGCCGGAGAGCCCTGAGACATTTGCGGTCCGCACCGTCGTCGATGCCGGGGCGGGAAAGGACACCGTGGAGACCGGTAGGGGCAACGACACGATCGGCGTGAAGGACGGGGTGGCCGGCAACGACACGGTGGTGTCCTGTGGCGCCGGCTCCGACATCGTCCAACGTGACGTCGGTGACATCATCGCCGCCAACTGCGAATCGCGCTTCTAGACGCTGCCCGTCTTCGCCGGACGCTCGCGCTGGGTGGACCACAGCCACTTCTGGGCCAGCAACGTGAGCGTTCCGGCGAGGACGATGCCCAGCAGGTTCAGCAGGAGCTGGTTGGTGGAGCCGATCGTCTGGCTCGTGTCTCCGTAGCTCAGGGCCACCGCCGCGTTGGCCGCCGCCGGGACCGTCGTCACCGAGATGGCCACGCCCACCAGGGCGCCGGACTTGGACGAGGTCAGCGAGAGGGTGCCCGCGATGCCCGCCAGGACCGCCACCACGAAGGAGAAGGCGTCCGGGGCGTAGACGAAGGCGGTGTTGGGACGCTCGCCGGCCAGGTCGGACTCGTGGAACAGGTCGATCGCGTCCATGAAGAGGCTGAATCCGACCGTCACCGCCATCGCCACCGCGAAGCCCACGATCAGCGCGATCAGCGAGCGCAGCGCCAGGCGCGGGTGCCGCTGGACGACCGCGGTGCTGAAGCCCGCCAGTGGTCCGAACTCCGGGCCGACCGCCATCGCGCCCACGATCAGGATCGCGTTGTCGAGGACCACACCGCAGGCCGCGATCATCGTGGCGAGCGTGATGAAGGCGAGGTAGGTGATGGAGAGCGTCGACTCCTCGTGCGTCGCGTCGGTCAGGTGCTCCCACAGCACCGCGTCCGCGCCCTCGCCGGGGGCCTCCGCCTCGGCCTTGTCGGCGCGCTTGGACAGCGACAGATCGATGTTCTCGACGGCGATGGAGCCGTGCTCCTCGATGCCCAACTCCTGCAGCCCGTAGAGGAGTTCGTCACCCGCCTCGCGGGCGACGTCGCACAGGATCAGGTCCCCGACGGGGTTGCGGGCGGCGCCCGGCAGGACGGCGAGGTGGGTCGTCCCGACCGTCTTCTCGATGAGGCGGACCGCGGCGTCGGTCTTGTCGGCCGGGGTGATCAGGCGCAGATGCAGCATGACGCCTTTTTAACAGGCCCGCGTTACGGGCTCACGCCCCGATGGTCCTACAGCTTGCGCAGGCTCAGGCGCTGGACCTTGTGGTCCGGGCCCTTGCGGACGACGAGGGTGGCGCGGCCTCGGGTGGGGGCGATGTTCTCCACCAGGTTGGGCTTGTTGATGGTGCGCCACATCGTGCGGGCGTAGTCCAGGGCCTCCTCCTCGGACACCTGGGTGTACTTGCGGAAGTACGAGGAGGGGTTCTGGAAGGCGGTCTCGCGCAGCCGCTTGAAGCGGTTGAGGTACCAGTGCTCGATGTCCTCGGTGCGGGCGTCGACGTACACGCTGAAGTCGAAGTAGTCCGCGAGGCCGACCCGGGTGCGGCCGTCCTTGCCGGGGAGGGCGGGCTGGAGGACGTTCAGGCCCTCGACGATCAGGATGTCGGGGCGGCGGACCGTGAGCTTCTTGTCCGGGACGATGTCGTAGATCAGGTGGGAGTAGACGGGGGCGGTGACCTCGTCCTTGCCCGCCTTGATGTCGGCGACGAAACGGGTGAGCGCGCGGCGGTCGAAGGACTCGGGGAAACCCTTCCGCGACATCAGGCCGCGGGCCTGGAGCTCCTTGGTGGGAAGCAGGAAGCCGTCCGTCGTCACCAGCTCGACGCGCGGGTGCTCGGGCCAGCGGGAGAGCAGGGCCTGCAGGAGGCGGGCCACCGTGGACTTTCCTACGGCGACCGAGCCGGCGACTCCTATGACGAACGGGGTGCCGGACTGGGAGCCCTGTTCACCGAGGAAGGTGTTCAGCGCGCCGCGCAGGCCGTCGGTGGCGCCCACGTAGAGGTTGAGGAGGCGGGAGAGCGGGAGGTAGATGTCACGGACCTCGTCGAGGTCGATGACGTCGCCGAGGCCGCGCAGCTTCTCGACCTCCTCGGCCGTCAGCGGCAGCGGGGTCTTGTCGCGCAGCGCGCTCCACTCGGCGCGGGTGAGGTCGACGTAGGGAGTCGCCTCCGGCCGCTGCCGGTGGGCGCTCCGGGGCATCGAGGAGACCGGAGAGATCACAGTCCATTGTTACGGGAGTACGAACAGGCGGTGAGGTGGGATCCGTCACGCGGGTCCTTGTCTCGGTCATTTTCGGGGGGAAATGGGACAAAGAGGGGAATGTCAGTGGCGTGCGTCACGGTTGTGGGAGAGGTGGGTCCGGGCCGGGGCCCGCTGAACCGAACCCCCGAGGGGTGACCCATGACGTATGCGATAGAGGCGGAAGGTCTGGTCAAGAGGTTCAAGGAGACCGAGGCGCTGGCCGGTGTCGATCTCGGGGCCCGCAAGGGCTCGGTGCTCGGGCTGCTGGGTCCCAACGGGGCGGGGAAGACGACGGCGGTGCGGATCTTCGCCACGCTGCTGCGGCCCGATGGGGGCAGGGCACAGGTGGCCGGGCACGACGTGGTCCGGGAGGCCGGGATCGTACGCGCCATGGTGGGGCTCACCGGGCAGTACGCGGCGGTGGACGAGAACCTGACCGGCACGGAGAACCTGCTGCTCATCGGCCGGCTGCTCGGTCTGCCGAGGCGGCAGGCCAGGGCGCGGGCGGGTGAGCTGCTGGAGCGTTTTCAGCTCACGGACGCGGCCGGGCGGGCCGTGAAGACCTTCTCGGGGGGTATGCGCAGGCGCCTGGACCTCGCGGCCAGCCTGGTGGGCCGGCCCAGCATCCTCTTCCTCGACGAGCCGACCACCGGCCTGGACCCGCACAGCCGGGGTGAGCTGTGGGACCTGCTGAGGGGCCTGGTCGCGGACGGTGCGACCGCCCTGCTGACCACGCAGTATCTGAACGAGGCCGATGTGCTCGCCGACGACATCGTGGTGATCGACAAGGGCCGGGTGATCGCCGAGGGCACCCCGGATCAGTTGAAGTCCCAGGTCGGGGGGCAGGTGCTGGAGCTGCGGCCGGTGCTGGGGCAGGACCTCGCGCGGGCGCATGTGCTGGTGGCCGGGGCCGCCGGACCTGAGGCGCGGATCGAGGGCGAGACGATCACCGCCCCGGTGAAGGACCCCGAGCTGATGCCGGCCGTCGTGCGCACGCTCGACCGCGAGGGGATCGCGGTCGGTGAGCTCGCCCTGCGGCGTTCCTCCCTCGACGAGGTCTTCCTCGCCCTGACCGGCCACCGCGCCGAGCCGGGTGCGCCCGAGGGCAACGGCGGCGCGGCGGTCCGGGGCGAGGGCGCCGAGCACGCCCAGCTTCAGAAGGCGGTGAGTCGGCCATGACCGCCACCACCGCGAGCACGACCATCACCGCCCCGGTCACGAAGTCGGGGCGGGTGCGGCCGCTCGACGGGCTGCGGCAGACCTTCACCATGGCCTGGCGGAGCCTGGTCGCGGTCAAGCACAACCCGCTGGAGCTGGTCGACTACAGCATTACGCCCATCATGTTCGTGTTTCTCTTCACGTATGTGCTGGGCGGGCAGATGGCCGGATCGCCCGAGGCGTATCTGAAGTACGCGCTGCCCGGGATCATCGTGCAGAACACCCTGTTCATGACGATGTACACGGCGATGGCGCTCAACACCGACCTCACGAAGGGCGTCTTCGACCGGCTGCGCAGCCTGCCGATAGCCCGCTCCGCCCCGCTCATCGGCCGGATCACCGCGGATCTCGCCAAGCATGTGTGGGCGCTGCTGTTGATGATCGGCCTCGGTCTGCTGCTCGGCTTCCGGATCACCGGCGGGCTCGGCGGGTTCCTGCTCGGCACCCTGCTGGTGGTGGTGTTCGCCGCGGCCGTGTCCTGGAGTGCGGTGCTGATCGGGATGCTGGCGGGGGATGCGGAGAAGGTGCAGGCGTTCGCCTTCACGATCATCTTCCCGATCACCTTCACCAGCAGCGCGTTCGTCATGGTGGACACCATGCCGGGGTGGCTGCAGGCGTGGAGCGACGTCAATCCGGTGACCCATCTGTCCGACGCCTTCCGGGGGCTGCTGCTGGGCGGGGCGGTGGCGGAGCCGGTGTTGTGGTCGCTGGTGTGGGCTGCGGGGATCGCGCTGGTGTTCTGCCCGTTGGCCATGAGGGCTTATCGGGCCAAGACGTGAGGAGGCTGGGCAACGAGGACGGCGCGTCGTCGGCCGCCGGGGGCCGGCGCCGCCGACGACGGGGACCTGTGCGATCTCGCCGCGGACTTCGCGGCGTATGCGGCATCCGTCGTACCCGAGTGAGGTGATAATTTCCGAAATCGGGCACGCTGCGGCCGTTTCTGAGCGGAGTTCGGTCGTAGGCTGCCGCGCATGTGCGGAATCGTGGGATACGTGGGGTCGCAGTCGGCGCTCGAGATCGTGATGGCCGGGCTGAAGCGGCTGGAGTACCGGGGATACGACTCGGCGGGCGTCGCCGTGCTGGCGGACGGGGGGCTGGCGGCCGCGAAGAAGGCGGGCAAGTTCGTCAATCTGGAGAAGGAGCTGACGGAGCGGCCGCTGCCGACCGGGACTACGGGCATCGGGCACACGCGGTGGGCCACGCACGGTGGACCGACGGATGCCAACGCGCATCCGCACCTCGACAACGCCGGGCGCGTGGCCGTCGTGCACAACGGGATCATCGAGAACTTCGCATGTCTGCGCGCCGAGTTGGAGGAGCGGGGGCACGAGCTGGGGTCCGAGACGGACACCGAGGTCGTGGCTCATCTGCTCGCCGAGGAGTTCTCGGCCTGTGCCGACCTCGCCGAGGCCATGCGGCTGGTGTGCCGGCGGCTGGAGGGGGCGTTCACGCTGGTCGCCGTGCATGCGGACGAGCCCGATGTGGTGGTGGGGGCGCGGCGGAACTCGCCGCTGGTGGTGGGCGTTGGGGAGGGTGAGGCCTTTCTCGCCTCGGACGTCGCCGCGTTCATCGCCCACACGCGGTCGGCGATCGAGCTGGGGCAGGATCAGGTGGTGGAGCTGCGGCGGGACGGGGTGACCGTCACCGGGTTCGACGGGCGGCCGGCGGATGTGCGGTCGTATCGCATCGACTGGGATGCCGCCGCCGCGGAAAAGGGGGGCTATGACTACTTCATGCTCAAGGAGATCGCCGAGCAGCCCAAGGCGGTCGCCGATACGTTGCTGGGGCGCATCGACGCCGTCGGCTCACTGACACTGGACGAGGTCCGGATCAGCGCCTCCGAGCTGCGGGAAGTCGACAAGGTCGTCATCGTCGCCTGCGGCACGGCCTTTCACGCCGGGTTGATCGCCAAGTACGCCATCGAGCACTGGACGCGGATTCCGTGTGAGGTGGAGCTGGCGAGTGAGTTCCGGTACCGGGATCCGATCCTCGATCAGCAGACGCTCGTCGTCGCCATCTCCCAGTCCGGCGAGACCATGGACACGCTCATGGCGCTCCGGCACGCCCGTGAGCAGGGGGCGCGGGTACTGGCGATCTGCAACACCAACGGGTCGACCATTCCGCGCGAGTCGGATGCGGTGCTGTACACGCATGCCGGGCCTGAGGTCGCGGTTGCGTCCACCAAGGCGTTCCTGACGCAGTTGGTGGCCTGCTATCTCGTCGCGCTGTATCTGGGGCAGGTGCGGGGCACCAAGTGGGGGGACGAGATCCACGCGGTGGTGCGGGACCTGGCGAAGATCGGTGGTGAGGTCGAGCGGGTGCTGGAGACCATGGAGCCGGTGCGGGAGCTGGCGCGGTCGCTCGCCCACAAGAACACGGTGCTGTTCCTGGGACGGCACGTGGGGTATCCGGTGGCGCTGGAGGGCGCGCTCAAGCTGAAGGAACTCGCCTATATGCACGCCGAGGGGTTTGCGGCGGGGGAGTTGAAGCACGGGCCGATCGCCTTGATCGAGGACGACCTGCCGGTGGTCGTGGTGGTGCCCTCGCCTCGGGGGCGGTCCGTCCTGCACGACAAGATCGTCTCCAACATCCAGGAGATTCGGGCTCGGGGTGCGCGGACGATCGTGATCGCGGAGGAGGGGGACGAGGCGGTGGTGCCGTATGCGGATCACCTGATCCGGATTCCGGCTACGCCGACCTTGCTTCAGCCGCTTGTGGCGACGGTGCCGTTGCAGGTGTTCGCGTGTGAGTTGGCTACGGCTCGGGGGAACGAGGTGGATCAGCCTCGGAACTTGGCGAAGTCGGTGACGGTGGAGTGAGCCGACTTTAGGTCTTCGAGGAAGGCGGTGAAGACTCCGGCTGGGAAGGTGAGGGTTGCCCTGGCCGGGGTCTTTGAGTCGCGGACGGCGGTGTGGGTGGGGGAGGTTGCGATCTCCACGCACTCGTTGCCGTCGCCCTCGCCCGAGTAGGACGACTTCCGCCAGTTGTCGGAGATGGTCATGGGCGCCTCACAGCTCCTTCGTCAGGCGACCGTTCGGGTGCGAGCAGACTTGAGGGCGTCGAGGAAGGCTGAGAAGGCTCCGGCCGGGAAGGTGAGGGTTGCCCTGGCCGGGGCTTTCGTGTCGCGTACGGCGACATGAGTGGGGGAGTTCGCGATCTCCACACAGTCGTTGCCGTCGCCACCGCCGGAGTAGGACGACTTCCGCCAGTTCTCGGGGGTGATCATGGGAAACCTCACAGCTCCTTCGCCAGTCTGTAGATGAAGTCACGCGAGCGCTCGGGTTCGAGTGACATTGCCTTCACTCTATGGAAGAGCCTTCGAAAGGAGCTGAGTTGGGCTTCGGAATCGACAAAGACTGTGCCATGGGGAGCATCACGGACCACTGTGTCCAGCTTGGGGACGGGGCCGCTCACGTAGGTCATCGTGCTCGCGGCCAGGCCGAAGCCATCCAGGTCGAAGGGGATCACGCGCACCGTGATCCGATCCGCATCGGAGCGTTCCAGGATGCGGGTGAGCTGGGCGCGTGACGTCGCACGGTCGCTGACCCTGATGCGCAGGGCCGCTTCGTGGATCACCGCCTCGTAGGGGAAGGTGGCGATCTGCTGGCGTTTCATTCGGTGGCGGACACGCAACTCGATCTCACCTTCGGTGAGTTCGGGAATTCTGTCGGAGAAGACGGCACGGGCGTAGTCCTCTGTCTGCAACAAGCCCGGCACGTAGAGGGTGGCTACGTTGCGCAGAGATCGAGCATGGTGATCCAGTTCGGACAGGTCCAGGAACGATGTGGGCAGCAGGCCCCGGTACTCCTCCCACCAGCCACGTGTCCGATCGGTGGCCATCGCGACCAAGGCGTCGATGAACTCCTCGTCCGTGCAGGCGTAGTGAGAGGTGAGTCGGCGCAGTCGTTCCTCACTCACGCCCGACAGGCCGGACTCGATGTGGCTGATCTGTACGGCGTTCACACCGAGCAGTGCCGCCGCTTGGCGGGCGCTGAGGTCTGCCGCGTCGCGAAGTCTGCGCAACTCGATCGCCAGGCGCATCTGACGCGCTGTTGGTTCGCGCCTGGTCGTCATGAACTGCTCCTCGGTGCAACACGCTTGAAGCGACTCGTTCGGGGGTCAGATTACGCGATTGGCTTGCTCGACCGAAAGATTATCCCCTACCGTCAGTGACGTAGCGCATACGTAGCGGAAGCGCACCGCTCCGTCCTGCCGTGACGGCTGCGGCACTGTCACCGCAACCTGAACTACCCCCCTGCCACCCGAACGGAGTTCACGCATGCCCGAAACCGAACCCTGGGAGTACACGCTCTACATCCCGAACGACGTCCGAGCCGTCACCGTCTCCCGCCGCACCCTCCGGCTGATCCTCACCATGCACGGCCTCATCAACCTCGCCGACACCGCCGAACTCCTCGCCACCGAGCTGGTCGCCAACGCCGTACGCCATACCAAAGGGCCCGCCGCCCTGCGCGTGCGCTGGTCGGCCGGTGTGCTGCGGATCGGGGCGTGGGACGCGGATCCCGAACCGCCTGAGCCGCCGCGGGAGTTGGAGAAGCTCGGGGAGGCCGAGGAGGGGCGAGGGTTGGCTCTGGTCCGGGCCGGTTCGGATCTGTGGGGGTGGCAGCCGCTGACCAGGGACGGGAATCGCGGCAAGTACGTGTGGTGCGAGCTGACTTCGGCGGCGTGAACGTTTGCTCGCCACTCGAAAGAGTGGACGTATCCCGATCGTCTGGATCTTCAACCCATCACGCCATCAAGGTTGCACACATGGTCACATCAGCTCACGAGGGCATGCACCGCATCTTTCAGGAGCGGCCCGAGATCCTGGCTCCCGTGTTCGGGGTGCTGGGCGTCCCCTTATCCGCGAAGGCGACCGTGGACGCCGTCACCACGGACGTGACGGAGGCGCGGCCGCTGGAACGTCGCGTGGACACCGTGCTGCGCATCGGGCCATCCGATGGAGAGGACTTTCTGCTCGCCGTCGAGGCGCAGTCGGGCAAGGTTGCGGGCAAGGAGTGGAGTTGGGCGTACTACATCGGCTACCTCCAGGCGAAGTACGGGCTACCCGTACTGCTTCTCGTCGTCTGCCAGGACAGAGCCACGGCCAAGTGGGCGGCCGGTCCCTTCGACTGCGGCACGCGCGGGTGGACGGCTCTGCGGACGTATCCGCTGGTCGCCGGGCCGGACAACCTGCCGGTGATCACCGACGCGCGGACCGCGGCGAAGAACCTCCCACTGGCAGTGCTCTCCGCCTTGGCACACGCCCGTGGCCGCGACTGCGACGCCAGACTGGAGGCCATCAGCACAGCCCTTCAGGAACTCCTGGATACCGATCCCGCCACCGCCAAGTACTTCTTCGACTTCCTCGAAGTCGCCCTGGGTAAGACTCCAGCCGGAGAGAAATGGAAGGCAATCATGTCGACGTTCGTCAGCTACTTCCCCGGTCGGGGGACGGTTCGTGAGACGGCCTACCTGGAGGGCAAGGTCGAAGACCGCGCCCTGATGATCCTGCGCGCGCTGGAGAAGCGCGGCATCGCGGTACCCGAGGACACCCGGGAGCGCATCACCTCGTGCACTGACCTCGACACGCTCACTCTCTGGTTCGACCGTTCTCTGACTGCCACAGTGGCCGAGGACCTGTTCGCCGAGGACCCGCAGGTTCCGGGCGCCAGTCCTGAAGAGGCGTGAGCGTTGACAGACCTGCAAGACAATCAGCAGAGCCTGAACCCGGAGCTGCAAGAGGAAATCTCAGGCATTGCCACGTCGCTCGTGGCGGCCATGGCCTTGGGGCTCGCACCCGAGAAGAGCGTGGCCGAACTCCACGGAAGGTACAAGGAGATCCTCAAACGGGAGACCTTGTCTCCTTGGGAGATCGCGTACCTGCGCGGCAAGATCGAGAAGTGGCCGCCGGGATACGCCGAGGAGTGGGCCTCCGGGTACGCCAAAGGCCTGGCCGAAGGCAAGGCCAAGGGAATCCTGCTCGTGCTGAAGGTGCGTGGCATCCCCGTACCGGACAGTGTGCGTGAGCGCATCACGAGCTGAACCGACCTCGATCGCATAGATGCCTGGCTGGAGCGTTCCCGTACGGTCGAGCGGGCCGAGGACCTGTACGCCGAGGACCCGAACCTTCCGGGTGCCGGTTCCGTCACGGCGGGGGAGCCAGTAGGTCTACCCTCCACGCCCTCGCCTGAGGCATGAACCTGTGCTCGGCCGCGTACGCCGCCATGCGGGCGTTGCGCTCCTCTGCCTCCGGCCCGTCCGGCAAATGGAACTCCCCGCCCGCCCGCGCGGAGCGGGCCTGCATGCCCGTGGCCCCCGCCAGCCGTCGGCGGACATAGCGGTCCAGCGCGTCGGGTACCCCGGCCGGCGTCACTCCCGCCAGGACATCGCCCAGCACCGCCGCATCCAGGATCGCCTGCGCTGCCCCCTGCGCCTGGAACGGCACCATCGCGTGGGCACTGTCGCCGAGGAGGGTCACCCGGCCGACGTTCCAGCGGGGGAGCGGGGTGCGGGTGTGGATGCCGTAGCGGTACACCTGGCCCGCGCGTTCGAGGACGCTCAGTACTCGGGGGTCCCAGCCGGCGAACTCGCGCAGTTGCTCGCCGGGTTCAGCCCGAGCGGTCCATGACTCCTGGGTCAACTCCCCCGTGCTGAACACGGCCACGACGTTGAGCAGTTCGCCGCGCCGCACCCAGTAGTGGACGAAGTGGCGGTCCGGGCCGAGCCAGACGGCGAGTGGAGGGAGGCCCAGGTCGGCCACTTCCTCGGCCGGCAACAGGGCCCGGTATGCCGCCGTTCCCGAGAAGACGGCCTCGTCCTTGCCGAAGAGCCACTGGCGAGCGGCGGATCGGATGCCGTCCGCCGCCACCACGAGGTCCGCGGTCAGGCGCTCGCCCGTCGCCGTCATCACCTGGGCGTAGTCGTCGTCCTGGCCGATCGCGACGACCGTCGTGTTCAGGCGTACCGCCTCCCGTGGCACCGCGGCGGCCAAGGCGCCGTGCAGGTCCGCCCGGTGCACCACCAGATACGGCGCCCCGAACTCCTCCTCCGCCTCGCGGCCCAGCGCGTAGCGGCAGATCTCCGCCCCGTCCGACCAGGTGTGGAAGCTGACGTGGGCAGGGCGGGCGGCCCGGGCGGCGACCGCGTCCAGCACGTCGAGTCGGCGTAACTCCCGCGTGGCGTTGGGGGCGAGCTGGATTCCGGCGCCCACCTCCGTGAAGCGCGCCGTCTGCTCGACCAGCGTCACGTCGACGCCGGCGCGGCGCAGGCTCAGTGTCGCGGCCAGTCCTCCGATGCCGGCTCCGACCACGATCGCCCTCATGCGACGCCCCCGACGGGACACCGGCCCCGTGAGGCAGACCGCCGCCGTAACTCCCTCTCGTCAGCCCCGTACATCCCGCCAAGCCCCCGGAATCCCCTCGGCCA
Organism: Streptomyces cyaneus; assembly: GCF_004028635.1. Taxonomy (GTDB): domain Bacteria; phylum Actinomycetota; class Actinomycetes; order Streptomycetales; family Streptomycetaceae; genus Streptomyces; species Streptomyces cyaneus. The sequence goes on from NZ_RQJW01000006.1 coordinate 295,167, forward strand.
CGTCATGCGCCCCCACCGGCGCCCCGTCCGCCGCGAACCTCGCCGAGAGGCCATGGAGATACGCGGCCACGCTCGCAGCGTCCACCGTCGTGAGCCCCGCCGCCAGCAACGATCCCGCCAAACCGGACAGCACGTCACCGCTGCCTGCCGTGGCCAGCCAGCCGGTTCCCGTCGGGTTCACCCGGACCGGCCCGGTGCCGCCCGCCTCCGCCACCAGCGTCGTCGACCCCTTCAACAGCACGGTCGCCGAATACCGCGCCGCCAACTCCCTTACCGAAGCCAGCCGAGCCCCCTCGACCTCCTCCCGTGCCACCCCGAGCAGTGCCGCCGCCTCCCCGGCGTGCGGGGTCATCAGGGTCGGTGCCGTACGGCCGCGTACCGCCTCCGGGTCCGCCAGCCGCAGCCCGTCCGCGTCGATCAGTACCGGGACGTCCGCCGCCAGCACCTCCGCCACCGTCGCCGCGTCGTCCCCCGCGCCGGGGCCGACGACCCACGCCTGCACGCGCCCCGCCTTCTTCGGTCCCCGGTCCGACACCAGCGTCTCGGGGAACCGCGCGATCACCGCGTCCCCGGCCGGACCGACGTACCGAACGGCCCCCGCCCCGCCCCGCAACGCCCCCGCCACCGCGAGCACGGCCGCGCCCGGATAGCGAGCCGAGCCTGCCGCGATGCCGACGACCCCCCGGCGGTACTTGTCCGACTCCGCCGCCGGCAACGGCAACAGCAGTGCCACGTCCGCGTGTTGCAGCGCCTCCAGCTCCACCGCGCCGTTCGGCAGCGCCAGACCGATGTCCACCAGGCGCACCACCCCGGCGTACTCCCGCGCCGGATCGATCAGCAGCCCCGGCTTGTGCGTGCCGAAGGTGACGGTGAGGTCGGCCCGCAGCGCAGCCCCGCGTACCTCGCCCGTCTCCACGTCCACGCCGCTCGGCAGGTCCACGGCGACCACGGCGGCCCGCGACCGCTCGGCCGCGGCGGCCAGCGGTGCCGCCTCCGGGCGGAGCCCGCCCTTGCCGCCGATCCCGACAATCCCGTCGACGACCAGATGCGCGCGCTCGATCAACTCCTCGGCCGTATCGACCCCGGCCGCCCGGCCGCCCGCCCGGCGCAGCGCCGTCAGCCCTGCGGCATGCGCCCGCTCGGGGTTCAGCAGGATCGCCGTAACTCCCGCCCCGCGCCTGGCCAGTCGCGCGCCGGCGTACAGGGCGTCGCCGCCGTTGTCGCCGCTGCCGACCAGCAGGACGATCCGGCTGCCGTACACCCGGCCCAGCAGATCCGCGCAGGCGGCGGCGAGTCCGGCCGCCGCCCGTTGCATCAGTGCCCCGTCCGGCAGCCGTGCCATCAGCTCCCGTTCGGCCGCCCTTACCGTCTCCACGCCGTACGCAGTCCGCATGCGACCGAGTCTCCCGTACCCGGCGGAACTCGTCGCATCCATTGACGCTTTGCCGTGCCTTTGCCAAACTCACCGGCCCCCACAGGATGAATCGATTCAGTCGAATGGATTCGACGAGATCCCTGCGACGAGATCCCTGCGACGAGATCCGTGCGACGAGATCCGTGCGACGAGATCCGTGCGACGAGATCCGTGCGACGAGATCCCTGCGACGAGATCCGTGCGACGAGATCCGTTCGATGCGATCGGTTCGACGAGAGGAAGCCCCTCATGGGACGCAGAGCCGCATTCATGGGACGCAGAGCCGCCCTCCTCGCCTCCGCCGGTGCCACCGCCCTCCTCACCACCCTCGGCACCCTCACCGCCCCCACCCCCGCCGCGGCCGCCGCCTGCGGTGAAGGCTCCTACCAGGCCGAAGCCGTGCTCAGTGGCAGCACCTGGACCGCGCGGCGCGGCAGCAGCACCGTCTATACGGGCGGTGACATGCGGGCCGCCGTGCAGGCCGCCGTCAACAGCCTCACCTCCGGGCGCACCGCCAAGGAGCGGGTGGTGGTGCGGGGTTCGGGAGCCATGTCCGCCGGGTCCCGGATCTCCCTGCCGAGCTACACCGTGCTCGACGTCTGCGGCACCATCAACGTCACCGGCAGCGGTTCCGGCGACCAGGCGCCCGTCTACTCGCGCGGCACCCGGGACGTCGAGGTCCAGCACCTGAACCTCACCGGCAGCCCGCTGTACGGCGTCTTCATGCGGAATGTTCAGAATGTTGTGCTCGGGCAGATCGACATGCGGCTGTCCGCGGGGCTGGGCGTGCGGATCGACAACCGCGGGGACACCAGCCAGTGGACGCGCAACGTCCGGATCGACAACGTGTACGTCTCCGGGGCCTCCAGCCACGCCGTGGAGACATACGGCGTCGACGGCATCACCATCGGCACGGTGACCGCGCGGAACGTGGGCGAGTCGGGTCTGTTGCTCAACCAGACCATCAACGCCACCGTCACCAAGGTCGACGCCGAGAACGCGGGGACGGGCACCGGGTACGCCGCCTTCCGCATGGCCAACCGGAACGGACGGGTGGGCAGTTCGTACCCGACCAACATCCGGGTGGGCGAGGTCGTCGCGCGCGGCGGCGGGCGCGGGGTGTTCTGTGTGTCCGAGAGCGGCGGGGCCGTCATCGACCGGGTGACCCTCTCCAACACCGGCAACAACTCGGTCCTGATCGAGAACTGCTACAACGTCAGCCTCGCCGCCCAGAGCGGCACGATCACGGGCGGCGGCGAGCTTCGGCTGGCGGCGCGGTCCGAGTTCCCGAACAACCGGGACATCACCGTCCAGAACCTGACCGTGACCAACTCGGCGATCAGGGAGAGCCCCTGCGGTGAGAACACGACCTTCCGGAACATCACCCGCGTGAACACCAGTCAGTCGATCTGCTGACCGCCCGGTGCGCGGTGGCGGAGGCTCAGCCCTCCGCCACCACCACCGCCGACGCCACTCCGGCGTCATGGCTCAGCGACACGTGCCAGGACCGTACGCCCAGTTCGGCCGCCCGTGCCGCCACCGTCCCCGTCACCCGCAGCCGTGGCCGGCCGCTGTCCTCGACGAAGACCTCGGCGTCCGTCCAGAGCAGGCCCGAGGGCGCGCCCAGTGACTTCGCGAGGGCCTCCTTCGCGGCGAAGCGGGCGGCGAGCGAGGCGATGCCCCGGCGTTCGCCGCTGGGCAGCAGCAACTCGCTCTGCAGGAACAGCCGTTCGGCCAGCGCGGGCGTGCGTTGCAGCGCCGCCTCGAACCTGTCGATCTCGGCCACGTCGATACCGACCCCGATGATGCTCATGCCGAGAACCCTATGGGGCCCGCAAGTCGGCTCCTCAAAAGAGTGACCCAGCCGCGCGGCACCTCCCGCACGGCAGGCCCTCACGCTTCTCTGAGCGCATGATCAGCGGACGTATCGCATGTCGGAGCATCGCAATGGTGCTCGCCGCGGCCACCCTGCTGCCCGTGGGCAGCGCCTCGGCCGACCCCGTCCCCCCGGATCCCGATTCCGGATCGCAGACCGAGCTCGTGCCCGGAGTCCCCCTCACCTTGCTCCCGCTCTGGCAGACGGACACGCCCGACCAGGCGCTGGCGCCGGAGGTGTACACGCCCAGCGCCGAGGAGGACGCCGTCGAGCCGCAGGACGCGCCGGAGGAGGCCGACGACCGCGTGGAGTACGTCGATCCCATCGACGCCCTCGGGGGCGTGAAGTGCAGCGAGGAGACGGGCCCGCGGCAGCGGCAGGTCGAGGAGTGGCTGAAGCTGCCGGTGGACGGGGAGCAGTCGGCCGCCGACTGCCGGGCCATCCGCGCCTTTCAGAAGAAGCACGGGATCAAGCCCGCCATCGGGTTCGCCGGGCCTGTCACCTGGGCCACCATGCAGCTCCTCGACGCCGGGAAGAACCCGAACGCCGACAAGAAGTGCCCGGTGCGGGCGTACCGGGTCGCCTGTGTCGACCTCGACCGGCAGCTGATCTGGGTACAGGACGGCAAGGACGTCGTCTACGGTCCCGTGTCCATCCGCAGCGGACGGGAGGGGTACGAGACGCGGACCGGGTGGCACGCGGTGTACTGGCGGCACAAGAACCACGTGTCGACGCTGTACAAGAGCCCCATGCCCTACTCCCAGTTCTTCAGCGGCGGCCAGGCGTTCCACGGCGTCTACGGCAACATCTACACCCCCGTCGGCTCGATGGGATGCGTCAATCTGCCCCTGGAGGACGCCCGCAAGCTGTGGCGGGTGCTGAAGAACAACGACAAGGTCTATGTGTGGGGGCGGCGGCCCGGTGCCTGAGCGCGCCCGAGGGCCTCGAGGGGCCGAGGGCCCGTGAGGGGGCAGTGCCCGGGGGCTGTCGGCGGCCTCTGAGAGACTAGCGACCTCTGAGAGATTAGGGGACGCGATGAGTGAGACAGCTGCTGTGCCGACCGCTGCAGTGCGCGCACGCGCCGAGATCGATCTGGGCGCCCTGCGCGCCAATGTGCAGGCCCTGCGCGCGCGGGCCCAGGGTGCCGCCGTGATGGCCGTCGTCAAGTCCGACGCGTACGGCCACGGCGCGGTGCCGTGCGCCCGCGAGGCCCTCGCCGCGGGCGCGACCTGGCTCGGCACGACCACGGTCGAGGAGGCCCTCGAGCTGCGCGCGGCCGGCCTTCCCGGTCGCATCCTGGCCTGGCTGTGGGTGCCGGGCGCGCCCTGGCAGCAGGCGATCGAGGCCGACATCGACGTCTCGCTCGGCAGCATGTGGGACGTGCGGGAGGTCGCCGAGGCCGCCCGGGCGGCGGGACGCCCCGCGCGCGTGCACCTCAAGGCCGACACCGGGCTCGGCCGCAACGGCTGCCAGCCCGGGGAGGACTGGGCCGAAGTCGTCGCGGCGGCGCTGCGCGCGGAGGCCGAGGGGTTGGTCCGGATCGTCGGCGTGTTCTCGCACCTCGCGTGTGCCGACCTGCCGGGGCACCCGTCCATCGCCGCCCAGCTCGCCCTGTTCCGGGAGATGACTGCCTACGCCGAGCAGCAGGGCGTACGGCCCGAGGTGCGGCACATCGCCAACTCGGCGGCCACCCTCACCCTGCCCGAGAGCCACTTCGACATGGTCCGCGTGGGCATCGCCATGTACGGCGTCTCGGCCAGCGCGGAGCTGGGCACCCCGGCGGACTTCGGCCTGCGCCCGGTGATGACGCTCAGTGCTTCGCTGTCCCTCGTCAAGCGCGTCCCCGGCGGCCACGGCGTCAGCTACGGCCATCACTACATCACCCCGGGCGAGACCACCCTCGGCCTGATGCCGGTCGGCTACGCGGACGGCATTCCGCGGCCGGCCTCGGGCAGCAGCCTGGTGCTGGTCGACGGCAAGTTGCGGACGATCGCCGGCCGGGTCGCCATGGACATGTTCGTGTTGGACCTGGGTGGCGACGAGCCCCCGGCGGGCAGCGAGGCCGTCCTGTTCGGGCCCGGCGACCGGGGCGAGTCCACTGCCATGGACTGGGCCCAGGCCGCGGGCACCATCTCCTATGAAATCGTCACCCGGATCGGAACGCGCGTTCCGCGCGTCTATAGGAATGCGTCGGTGTGATGCACCCGTGGGATTCCTCCGTGGGATTCCCTCAAGGATTCCCTCAAGGATTCCCTCAAGGATTCCCCCAAGGATTCCTCCATGGGATGCGTCCATCCGCATGCATCTAGGTGAATGAGGAACAAGACGGGTAACCCGTAGCGGAACAGCCCTGCGAACAACACCTGCACCATCCAGCACCTACGTCACACCAGCACCACCCGACCCAGCGAAGAGGAGCGGTACGTGAGCGAGAGCAGCGCGGAGGCCGTCATGGCCGTCGCCTCCGCCACGGGGGCGGCCGCGAACTGGCGCAGGGCGACCGGTATCGCCGGTGCGGCGATAGGTGTGATCGCGGCGGGGGCGGCCGCCGGCGTCGCCATAGAGCGGATGACGGTGGGCCGCGGCATGCGGCAGAAGGCCCGCCTCGCCCTGGACTCGGCGGGACCGTACGGCTCGCTGCGCGGCATGCCCGGCAAGGCGTACGCCGACGACGGCACGGAGCTGTACTACGAGGTCGACGACATCGACCCCGAGGCCGCCCCCGCCCTCACCCCGCGCCGGCGCCGGCTCTTCGGACGCAAGGCTCCCGCCCCCGTCACCGTCGTCTTCAGCCACGGCTACTGCCTCAGCCAGGACTCCTGGCACTTCCAGCGCGCCGCGCTCAGGGGCGTCGTGCGCACCGTGCACTGGGACCAGCGCAGCCACGGCCGCTCCGGGCGGGGCGTGGCCCAGACGCAGGACGGCAGGCACGTCGACATCGAGCAACTCGGGCGTGACCTGAAGGCCGTCATCGACGCGGCCGTGCCCGAGGGGCCGATCGTGCTGGTCGGGCACTCCATGGGCGGGATGACGGTGATGGCGCTGGCCGACCAGTACCCGGAGCTGATCCGCGACCGGGTCGTCGCCACCGCCTTCGTCGGTACGTCGTCCGGACGGCTCGGCGAGGTCAACTTCGGGCTGCCCGTCGCCGGTGTGAATGCGGTACGGCGAGTGTTGCCGGGCGTGCTCAAGGCGCTGGGCCAGCGGGCCGAGCTGGTGGAGAAGGGGCGCCGGGCCACCGCGGACCTGTTCGCGGGGATCATCAAGCGGTACTCGTTCTCGTCGCGGGACGTCGATCCGGCCGTCGCCCGGTTCGCCGAGCGAATGATCGAGGGAACGCCGATCGACGTGGTCGCGGAGTTCTACCCGGCCTTCACCGACCACGACAAGACCGAGGCGCTCGGCCTCTTCACGGAGATGCCCGTACTCGTCCTGGCCGGTGTGGGTGACCTCGTCACGCCCAGCGAGCACAGCGAGGCGATCGCCGATCTGCTGCCGGACGCCGAGCTGGTCCTGGTGCCGGACGCCGGGCATCTGGTGATGCTGGAGCACCCGGAAGTGGTCACCGACCGCCTGGCCGACCTGCTCACCCGCTCGGGTGCCGTGCCCGCAGGGGCTACCGTAAGTGGCTATGGAAGCACCAGCAGCACCGCACAACGCGGGTGACCTCGAGCTGACCGTCACTTCTCCCGAGCAGATGCGGGAACTGGGCCGCCGCCTCGCCAAGCTGCTGCGCGCGGGCGACCTCCTGATGCTCAGCGGGGAGCTCGGCGCGGGCAAGACGACGCTGACCCGGGGGCTCGGCGAAGGGATGGGCGTCAGGGGAGCAGTCACGTCCCCGACCTTCGTGATCGCCCGCGTGCACCCCTCCCTCGGCGACGGTCCGCCACTCGTCCACGTCGACGCCTACCGGCTGTCCGGCGGCCTCGACGAGATGGAGGACCTCGACCTCGACGTCTCGCTGCCCGAGTCGGTGATCGTCGTCGAGTGGGGCGAGGGCAAGGTCGAGGAACTGACCGAGGAGCGGCTGCAGGTCGTGATCCACCGGGCCGTCGGTGACACGACCGACGAGGTACGGCATGTGACCGTGACCGGGCTCGGGGAGCGCTGGGCGGCGGTGGATCTGAGCGTGCTGTCCGCCTGAGCCCGGCCCGGGGTGAACATTCCGACAAGACGTCGGCAAGATATTGCATTTGCGGTCTTGCGCGTGGTCACATGGTATCCAGTCCGTAGTTAGGTCTACCTAACTACGTCCCCTCCCGGCCCCAGGAGGCGTTCATGTCGGCTTCGGAGAACAAGGTCCAGCAGCGGCCGCGGGTGGTCGCCGGGGTGTCCATGCGTGATCTGCTGGCGGCCGGCGCCGCCGCGAACGTGATCTCGACCCCGCCGCGGGCTCCCGAGCCGCAGGCGCCCCGGCCGGCCGCGGGGCACGGGCATCGCGAAGCGGCGTAGCTCCGCTGGTTGGGCCGCGGTGGGGGGTGCCGGGCTCGTTTCGTGGTTCGTCTGCCGCGCCGTCGTGGCTGGTCGCGCAGTTCCCCGCGCCCCTTGAGGGCGCTGCCGCGCCCTTGCCACGTCGTTCGTCTGCCGCTCCGTGGTGGCTGGTCGCGCAGTTCCTCGCGCCCCTTGAGGGCGCTGCCGCGCCCTTGCCCGCTCTGCTCAGCGGATGACCGCGACCGTTCGGCCGATTGTTGCGAAGTCCCACATCGCGGTGCCGTCCGCCCGGGATTCACGGATGCCGCCCGTCTTCACGGGCGGGTTGGGCAGGGGCGTGGAGCCGTCGACGGCCGCGCTGAAGCCGATGGTGACGCCTTCCACCTCGCTGAAGCGGACGACGTGCTCGATGGCGGTGCCGTCGGTGCCGGTGACCGCGTTGGAGCGGGAGGTGACCGAGTAGACGCCCGGCGCCGGGTCGACCGATCCGGCGGTGACGCGGAACGTGCGCTTGACCGTGTCGCCCTCGCCGACCAGCCACACCCGGTCGTCGTCCAGCGAGTACACGACCCGCACACCTGTACCGGACCCGGCGGGCAGCGCGCCGGGGTCCCTCCCGTCGCGGGCCCCCTTGGCGGCACTCGCCGCGGGTGAGCTGCTCGCACGGGGATTGCCCAGGTCGGCCGGGACGCTAGCCCGGGCCTGGTAGGTGAGGAAGCCGACGGTCGCGAGGGCGGCCGCGGTGAGCCCCGCCACGAATCCGGAGCTGCTGCTTGCCACCGTCGCCCACCTCCGTCGTCCGCGTCGTACGTCGTGATCAAGCCAGACCGTAGCAGCCGTCAAGGGCGCCGCCGGGGCGGCGCTTCCTGGGGCGAGAGCGCCGTAGGCTGTTTGCGTGCTCTTGCTCGCTCTGGATACCGCCACCCCCGCCGTCACCGTCGCGCTGCACAACGGTACGGACGTCATCGCCTCCTCGAGCCAGGTGGACGCGCGCCGGCACGGCGAGCTGCTGCTGCCGGCCGTCGACCGGGTCCTCGCCGAGGCCGGCCTCAAACTCGACGCCGTCACCGGCATCGTCGTAGGCATCGGCCCCGGCCCCTACACCGGGCTGCGCGTCGGTCTGATGACCGCCGACACCTTCGGGCTCGCCCTCGGCGTCCCCGTGCACGGCGTGTGCACGCTGGACGGCCTCGCGTACGCCGCCGACATCGAGAAGGGCCCGTTCGTCGTGGCGACCGACGCCCGGCGCAAGGAGGTCTACTGGGCGCGGTACGCCGACTCCCGTACGCGTCTGACCGACCCGGCCGTCGACCGGCCCGCCGACATCGCCGACCAGGTCGCCGGACTGCCCGCCGTCGGCGCGGGCGCGCTGCTGTACCCCGACACCTTCCCCGGCGCCCACGAGCCCGAGCACGTGTCGGCGGCGGCCCTCGCCGGGCTGGCCGCGGAGAAACTGGCGGCGGGCGAGGAACTTCCCGCGCCCCGGCCGCTGTACCTGCGCCGACCCGACGCCCAGGTCCCCAAGAACTACAAGGTGGTCACCCCCAAGTGACAGGACAGACGACCGGACCGGAGACCGGGCCGCCCGTGACTCCTGTGCTGCGCGAGATGCGCTGGTGGGACATCGACGCCGTGCTGGGCCTGGAGAAGGAGCTCTTCCCCGAGGACGCCTGGTCCCGGGGCATGTTCTGGTCCGAGCTGGCCCACTCGCGCGGGCCCGAGGCGACACGGCGCTACGTCGTCGCCGAGGAGGGCGAGCGGCTCGTCGGATACGCCGGACTCGCGTCCGCCGGGGACCTGGCCGACATCCAGACCATCGCCGTCGCCCGCGACTACTGGGGGACGGGGCTCGGTGGCCGTCTCCTCACCGAACTGCTGCGGGCCGCCTCCGTCTTCGAGTGCGCCGAAGTGATGCTGGAGTGCCGCGTGGACAACGTCCGCGCGCAAAAGCTCTACGAGCGCTACGGCTTCGAGGCGATCGGCTTCCGGCGCGGCTACTACCAGCCGGGGAACGTGGACGCCCTGGTGATGCGACTGGACACGAAATCCGACAGCGGCTCCGCCGCGGGTTCAACTTCCGTACAAGGAACCGAGATCAATGACTGACTCACGCGACGAGCCGCTCGTACTCGGCATCGAGACCTCCTGCGACGAGACCGGCGTCGGCATCGTCCGCGGCACCACCCTGCTCGCCGACGCCATCGCCTCCAGCGTCGACGAACACGCCCGCTTCGGCGGCGTCGTGCCGGAGGTCGCCTCCCGGGCGCACCTGGAGGCGATGGTCCCGACCATCGACCGCGCGCTGAAGGAAGCGGGGGTCAGCGCGAGGGATCTGGACGGCATCGCCGTCACCGCCGGCCCCGGGCTCGCGGGCGCGCTGCTGGTCGGCGTATCGGCGGCGAAGGCGTACGCCTATGCGCTGGGCAAGCCGCTCTACGGCGTCAACCACCTCGCCTCCCACATCTGTGTGGACCAGCTGGAGCACGGCCCGCTGCCGGAGCCGACGATGGCGCTGCTGGTGAGCGGCGGACACAGCTCTTTGCTGCTGTCGTCGGACATCACTTCCGACGTCCGCCCGATGGGCGCGACCATCGACGACGCGGCGGGCGAGGCCTTCGACAAGATCGCCCGGGTGCTGAACCTGGGCTTCCCGGGCGGTCCGGTCATCGACCGGTACGCGCGCGAGGGCGACCCGGAGGCGATCGCCTTCCCGCGCGGTCTGACCGGCCCGCGCGATCCGGCGTACGACTTCTCCTTCTCCGGTCTGAAGACGGCGGTCGCCCGCTGGATCGAGGCCAAGCGGGCTGCGGGCGAAGAGGTTCCGGTGCGGGACGTCTCCGCCTCCTTCCAGGAGGCGGTCGTGGACGTGCTGACCCGCAAGGCCGTTCGCGCCTGCAAGGACGAGGGCGTCGACCACCTGATGATCGGCGGCGGTGTGGCGGCCAACTCCAGGCTGCGGGCGCTGGCCCAGGAGCGCTGCGAGGCGGCGGGGATCCGGTTGCGGGTACCCCGGCCGAAGCTGTGCACGGACAACGGGGCGATGGTGGCGGCGCTGGGCGCGGAGATGGTTGCGCGGGGCCGGGCCGCGTCCAGCTGGGACCTGTCGGCGGACTCCTCGCTGCCGGTGACGGATCCTCATGTGCCGGGGCACAGCCACGACCACGACCACGACCACGTGCACGAGGTCAGCAAGGAGAACCTGTACTCGTGACGGTCGCGTTGATGTGGGAGGCGCGGGCGGTTCCGGGACGGGGGGAGGAGCTGCTGGCGTGGGCGCGGGCACAGGAGTTGGCCGTACGGCCCCTGCGCCGGGAGACCTTCCGGGCGCCGCAGGACCGGGTGCTCGTCATCACCTGGTGGGACGCCGAGTTCGACGCCGAGCTGCCCGAACTGCCGGAACCGGATGGTGAGTTGGCGACTCGGGCGGTGCATCGGTGGCGGTTCGAGTCAGTGGGGACGGAGTTGCCTCAAGAGGCGTGACGGTTCCCCGCGCACCTCGTGTCACTCCGGCGCCGACGCCTCCGTCTCGCACCGAAGTCGCCGGCCCGGTCCCAACTCCCGGACCGGGCCGGTGAGTTCCAGGCGGGCCGTGTGTCGTACGTCCGCGCTGGAGGCCGCCAGCCGCAGTTCCAGTGTGCCCGGTTCGACCACCCTTCGACCCGAACGGTCGGTGAACGACGACAGATCCGCGTGGAAGCGGAAGGTCACCCGGCTCGCCTCGCCCGGCGCCAGCTCCACACGCCGGTAGCCGATCAGGCGCACATCCGGCCGGGTCACCGACGCCACCGGGTCGTGCAGGTACAGCTGGACCACCTCCGCGCCCGCGCGGTCGCCCGTGTTGCGGACGGTCAGCGACACGTCGTACGAGCCGTCCGTGCCGATCTGCGCCGGCCCGTCGCCGCCCGTGCAGTCCTCCCACGCGAACGACGTGTAGGAGCGTCCGTGCCCGAACGCGTACAGCGGCGTCGGATCCAGGTTGCTGACCTCCCCCGCCAGCCCCAGCGGCGGCTGAAGATACGTCCACGGCTGGCCCCCGGGCACCCGCGGCACGCTCACCGGCAGCCGTCCCGACGGGTCGACCCGGCCCGACAGCACTCCCGCCACCGCCGGGCCGCCCTCCTCGCCCGGGAAGAACGCCTGGACCACCGCCGCCAGCCGCCCGTGCCAGCGGCCCAGCGCATACGGGCGGCCGGTGAGCAGGACCAGGACCACCGGGACGCCCGTGGCCACGAGCGCGTCCAGCAGATCGCCCTGTACGCCTGGCAGCTGAAGGTCCGTCACATCACAGCCCTCGCCCGAGGTGCCCCGCCCGAACAGCCCCGCCCGGTCGCCCAGCACCGCCAGGCACACATCCGCCTCGGACGCCCGCGCCACCGCCTCCTCGAAGCCCGCCAGGTTCGGGTCGGACACCCCGCAGCCCTGCGCGAACGTCACCTTGGCGTCGGGGAGTTCGGCGCGCAGCGCCTCCAGGACCGTCGGGATCTCGATGCCCATCGGCACCTCGGGGTGGTGCGTGAGGACGTGAGAGGGGAAGGAGTAGCAGCCCAGCATCGCCAGGGCGTCCGCCGCGCGCGGGCCCACGACCGCGACACGGGCGTCCGGGGGGAGGGGGAGGACGCCGTCGGGGTTGTCCAGCAGGACCACCGACTCCTCGGCCACCCGGCGGGCCAACACCCGGTTCGCGGGGGAGTCCAGGTCGATGTGTGCCGTCGCCGGCTCCGGGGTCCAGTCCTCGTCCAGGAGGCCCAGCTCGCACTTCTGGAGCAGGACCCGGCGGGCCGCCCGATCCACCAGCTCCTCCGGGACCTCACCCGCGCGGACGGCCTCCACCAGTGGCTTCCCGTAGCACTTCAGGGTCGGCAGCTCCACGTCGATGCCGGCCGCCAGCGCCGCGTGCGCCGCCTCGGCCGGTGAACCCGCCACGCGATGCAGGGTCTCGAGGAATCCGATGCCGAAGTAGTCGGCGACCACCGTGCCCGTGAAACCCCACTGCTCGCGCAGGAGTTCGGTCAGCAGCGCCGGGTCGGCGGAGGCCGGCACGCCGTCCGTCTCGTTGTACGCCGCCATCACCGAGCGCGCCCCGCCCTCGCGCAGCGCCATCTCGAAGGGAGGGAGGGTGACATCGGCGAACTCGCGGATGCCCGCCCGCACGGGCGCCAGGTTGCGGGCGCCCGCCGAGGACGCGTACCCGGCGAAGTGCTTGAGCGTCGCGACGACCCCGGCCGACTCCAGGCCCCGCACGTACGCCGCGCCGATCGTGCCGGTCAGATACGGGTCCTCGCCGATGGTCTCCTCGACCCGGCCCCAGCGCGGATCGCGTACGACGTCAAGGACCGGCGCCAGCCCCTGGTGGACGCCGGCCGAGCGCAGGTCCCGGCCGATGCGCCGGGCCATCTCCTCGACGAGCGGGGGGTCGAAGGTGGCCCCCCACGCGAGCGGGACCGGGTAGGCCGTGGCCTGCCAGGCCGTGAACCCCGCCAGGCACTCCTCGTGGGCCACCGCGGGGATGCCGAAGCGGCCGGCGGCGGTGATACGGCGCTGGGCGCGGGCCAGTGCCTGCGCGCCCAGCGCCGGGTCCACGGGGGCGGTGCCGAAGGAGCGGGTGAGCTGGCCGAGGCCGAGGGTGATCAGCTCGTCGTATTCGGCGGCGGAGTCGGCGGACTCGGCGGTCATGTCGTGCTGGTGCGGGGCGACCCCGTCGCCGTCCGTGGCGGCGCCCACCCACACGCCGTACAGCTGGGCGGTCTTCTCCTGAAGGGTCATCCGGGAGAGGAGGTCGTCGACGCGGTCGGCGGCGGGCAGGGCGGGGTCGCGCCAGGGGGCGGTGGTCATGAAACTCCTGTCCGGGCGATGGCTGGAAACTCCTGTCGGGGCGGTGACGGGAAGGCCCTCTCGCGAATGTTTCGTTCTTCACCTCGAATGTTCCGGGAACCTAGGCGCGGTAAGAAGGGTTCGTCAAGAGGTCGCGCAGGGATACGATCGCCGCCATGACACCCTCGGAGCCCGCCGAAACCAGGGCGACAACGCGTGAAACCCGGACGACAACACGTGAAACCCGGACGACATCACCGTCGGCCGGGCGGTCCTCGCAGACCGCGACGCTCGCCGAGATCGCCCGCGAGGCCGGTGTGTCCGCGCCGACTGTTTCGAAGGTCCTCAACGGACGGGCCGACGTCGCCCCGGCCACCCGCACCCGGGTCGAGGAACTCCTGCGCGCCCACGGCTACCGGCGCCGCCGCGCCGAGGCCAGCCGGTCGCCCCTGATCGACCTGGTCTTCCACGAGCTGGAGAGCGCCTGGGCGATGGAGGTCATCCGGGGCGTGGAGAACGTCGCCCGGGACGCCGGGCTGAGCGTCGTGCTGAGCGAGAGCGCGGGGCGGCTGACCCCCGGCCGGACCTGGGCCGACCAGGTCGCCGCCCGGCGCCCGCACGGCGTGATCCTCGTGCTGTCCGGCCTCGACGAGTCCCAGCGCGCCCTGCTGACCAGCCGGTCGATCCCGTTCGTGGTGATGGACCCGGCGGGCGACCCGGGCGCCGACGTGCCGTCCATCGGGGCGACCAACTGGCAGGGCGGACTCGCCGCCACCCGGCACCTGGTCGAGCTGGGGCACCGCAGGATCGGCGCGATCACCGGGCCGTCCCGGATGATGTGCAGCCGCGCCCGCATCGACGGCTACCGGGCCGCCCTGGAGACGGCCGGCCTCCCGGTCGAGCAGGACCTGATCCGCCCCGGCGACTTCCACCACGAGACCGGCTACCGGCAGGGCCTGGAGCTGCTGCGCCGCCCGGACCGGCCGACCGCCGTCTTCGCCGGGAACGACCTCCAGGCGCTCGGGCTGTACGAGGCCGCGCGTGAGCTGGGGCTGCGGATTCCGGAGGACCTCAGCGTGGTCGGGTTCGACGATCTGCCGATCGCGCGCTGGGTGGGGCCGCCGCTGACGACCGTACGGCAGCCGCTCACGGAGATGGCGGAGGCGGCGGCGAAGCTGGTCCTCGACCTCGCGCGGGAGGAGGGGACACCGGCGGCGACGCGGGTGGAGCTGGCGACCAGCCTGGTGGTGCGCAGCAGTACGGCGGCGCCCGACGGGGCCTGAGTGGCCCCGGTGGCCGGAAGTTGACGTATTGACGGGTGGGACGGGCGCCTTCACACTCCTCCGAAGTCAATCGGTTGCACGACCGAAACTTTCGGAGGCACCCGCAATGAGACCCTCCAGATCGTCACGTGCACGTCTTGCCGCGCTCCTCACCGCAGCCGCCGCCCTCCTGCTCACGCTGGGTGCCACCCCGGCCCAGGCCGCTGACACGCCGCTGCGCGACCTCGCCGCCGCCAAGGGCAAGGTCATGGGCACGGCCGTCACCGGCTCCAAGCTCACCGGCGCCTACGGCGACATCGCGGGCCGCGAGTTCAACGCGCTGACCCCGGGCAACGCCATGAAGTGGGGCTCCGTCGAGCCCACGCGCGGCAACTTCAACTGGGCCGAGGCCGACCAGATCGTCGCCTTCGCCGAGGCGCACGGCCAGCAGGTGCGCGGCCACACCCTGGTCTGGCACAGCCAGAACCCGAGCTGGCTGACGAACGGCAGCTGGACGCCGGCCGAGCTGAGCGGGCTGATGAACGACCACATCGCCACCGAAGTCGGCCGCTACAAGGGCCGGCTGGCGACGTGGGACGTGGTGAACGAGCCGTTCAACGAGGACGGCGCCTACCGGCAGACCCTCTGGTACAACGGCCTCGGCGCCGACTACATCGCCCAGGCCCTGACCGCCGCCCGCGCCGCCGACCCGAGCGCCAAGCTGTACATCAACGACTACAACGTCGAGGGCGTGAACGCGAAGAGCACGGCCCTGTACAACCTGGTGCGGTCCCTGAAGGAGCGCGGCGTACCGATCGACGGGGTCGGCCTCCAGGCCCACCTGATCCTCGGCCAGGTCCCGTCCACCATGCAGCAGAACATCCAGCGCTTCGCCGACCTCGGCGTCGACGTGGCCATCACCGAGCTGGACATTCGTATGCAACTGCCCTCGGACAGCGCCAAGCTGACGCAGCAGGCCGCCGACTACAAGGCGGTCATGAACGCCTGCCTCGCGGTGTCGCGGTGCGTCGGCGTCACCGTGTGGGGTTTCACCGACTCCGACTCCTGGATCCCGAGCACCTTCCCGGGGCAGGGCGCGGCGACGCCGTACGACGAGAACTATGCGCCGAAGCCGGCCTACGCCGCGATCGCCGAGTCGCTGGGCGGCGGCACGACGACACCGCCTCCCACGGACGCGTGCACGGCGACCTACAGCGTCACCAGCCAGTGGAACACCGGCTTCACCGGGCAGGTCCGCATCTCCTGCTCGGGGGCGGCGCTGTCGTCCTGGAAGGTCAGCTGGGCGTACGGGGCGGGGCAGCAGCTCACGCAGGCCTGGAACGCGACCTGCACTCAGTCGGGGGCGACGGTCACCTGTTCCAACGCCTCGTACAACGGGACGGTTCCCGACGGCGGTTCGGTGACCTTCGGGTTCAACGGGTCGTGGAGCGGGAGCAATCCGGTGCCGACGGTGACGCTGGGCTGAGAAGTCTGAGATTTTCCGAAGAAAAGCCGGTCTGGCGTTCCTGCACGTAATAATTCGGACTTACGTTCCTCTCCATGACTGGACGAGACGAGAACGGGGACGACGGCAGACGAGTGGGCCGGCGGTCGAGAGCGCTGAAGACCGCCGGCCTCATCCTCGCGGGAGCCCTGGTGTTGGGCGCGGGCACGGCAGGCTGGGCCTTCTGGCATCTGAACGCCAACATCAAGAGCGTCGACATCGACAACGCGCTCGGCGACGACCGCCCCGCGAAGGCGGTCACGACACCGTCGCCGTCGGCCTCCGCCTCGGCGTCCCCGCTGCCCACCGGCTCCCTGAACATCCTGGTCCTGGGCTCGGACTCGCGCAGCGGCGAGGAGAACAAGAAGCTGGGCGGCGGCAGTAGCACCGGAGCCCGCTCGGACACGGCGATGGTGGTGCACATCGACGGGGGCCGCACGAAGGCGACGGTCGTCAGCATCCCGCGCGACACCCTGGTCACCCGCCCGTCCTGCCCACTGTCGTCGGGCGGTTCGACGCAGGTGGCGTACAACGCCATGTTCAACAGCGCGTACGCGATCGGCGGCCCCGTGTGCGCGGTCAAGACGGTCGAGTCGATCACCGACGTCCGCATGGACCACTTCATCGAGATCGACTTCTCGGGCTTCGCGAAGCTGGTGGACGCGCTGGGCGGCGTCACGGTCACGACGGACGAGGACATCGACGACGAGGACAGCCACCTGACGTTGGAGGCGGGCACCCATCACCTCGACGGCAAGACGGCCCTCGCCCTGGCGCGCACCCGCCACGGCATAGGCGGCGGCAGCGACCTCGGCCGCATAGGCCTGCAGCAGAAGCTGGTGAAGGCCCTGCTGGAACAGATCGCCGCCACCGACCTCCTCACCGACCCGGCCAAGCTCTACCGCGTCGCCGACGCGGTGACGGGCAGCCTGACGACGGACACGGGACTGGACTCGCTGAGCGAGCTGATGAGCCTGGGGGAGAGCCTGAGGGGCCTGTCCTCCGACACGGTGAAGACGGTGACCATGCCGGTGGTCACGGCGGCCTCGAACGCGAACCGGGTGGTGGCGGACGAGCCGGAGGCGAGCGAGTTGTGGGAGTCGTTGCGTTAGGAGGGCCGGATGACTGCCCAACTTGATTCATGGGCTGCGCGGCGGGTCAACGCCTCTTCCGCAGCAGCCCGTCCACTACCGCCTCCAACTGCTCGGCGATGTCGTAACGCCCCTTGATCTCCTCCCAGTTCGCCGCCAACTCGGTCATCCGCGGCAGTGCCGCCGCGTCCTCCTCCGTGAGGAAGGTCGGGAAGAACGGCCGGCGTTCGGGGTCGGCGGCGCGACGGGCATCGGCTCGCTGGAAGACCAGGGCGCCGTAGACGACGTACCAGATGGTGCGGTAGGCGTGGAGGGCCTGGGTGGGGGTCAGGCCGCAGGAGACGGCCGAGTCGATGATCTCCTCGGGCATCCACAGCGCGTCCTTGTCGGTGAGGTCGCCGAGGCTCAGTACGTCGATGACCCAGACCATCTCGCTGAGGATCGCGTGCATGTGGACGGCGGTCGTGAGGATGCGTTCGCGGGGGTCGGAGGGCAGCGGCGGGCGCGGGAACGCCGCCGCCATGCCCCGCAGGGTGAGCAGGAGCAGCTCGTCCTTGTCGCGTACGTGGTTGTAGAGCGCCATCGGCGTGGCGCCGACCTCCTTCGCCACCCGGCGCATGCTGACCGCCTCGACGCCCTCCTCCTGGATGATCCGCCGGGCCACGTCGACTATCTGCTCCGCCGCGATGCGGGGCGGACGGCCGCGTTTACGGCCCTGGGAGTTCGCTGCCTCTGTTGCCACGGGAGGCATTGTCTCGCGGCGGTGTCGGCCGATCGGAAGACGGCGGGCCGGCCGGCCCTGGTTAATTTATGTACGCGTATATTAATCTGCTTCGCATGGTGGATACCGTCAACTCTCAGAAGCCGGGCGCCCGTTGGTTACTGCCGGTGCTGCTCGCCGTGCAGTTCCTCGTCTCGCTCGACATGTCCGTCGTCAACGTCGCCCTGCCCGACATCGGCGGCGGACTCGGGTTCGAGGCCGAGTCGTTGGCCTGGGTCGTCAACGCCTACGCGCTCACCTTCGGCGGGCTGCTCATGTTCGGCGGGCGGCTCGCCGATGTCGCCGGACGGCGGCGGGTGCTCGTGGCCGGCTTCGTCGTCTTCGGACTCGCGAGCCTCGTCGGTGGACTCGCCCAGGCGCCGGGGCAGTTGATTGCTGCCCGGGCGGTGCAGGGGATGGGCGCTGCCCTGCTGTCACCGGTCGCGCTCGCCCTGATCACCGTCAACTTCCCGTCGGGAGCAGCACGTTCGCGCGCCCTGGGGCTGTGGGGAGCCGCCGGTGCGGTCGGCGGGGCCGTCGGGGTGCTCGCCGGCGGGCTGCTCACCGATTGGCTCGGCTGGCGGGCCGTCATGTTGGTCAACGTGCCCGTCGTGGTCGCCGTACTGGCCGTCGTACGGCCCGGTGTACCCGCCGATGACCGGCGGGGGAGCGGGAGCGGGCCGCGGCTCGACGCCCTCGGCGCGCTCCTCGTCACCGCCGGAACCTCGCTGCTCGTCCTCGGGCTGATGCGGACCGAGACCCACGGCTGGACGGCGTGGCAGACCGGCGGGGTGCTGGGCGCGGGAGTCGTCCTGCTGGCGGTCTTCGCCGTGGTCGAGACGCGCGTACGGCAGCCGCTGCTGAGGCTCGGGATCCTGGCCCAGGGGCCGGTGCTCGCGGCGAACGTCTTCGCGCTGCTGATGTCGGCAGGCCAGTTCGCCGCCTTCTACTTCACCTCCCTCTACATGCAGCAGGTGCTGGGGTACGGTCCCACCGCCGCCGGGAGTGCCTTCCTGCCGTTCTGCGTCGGGGTCGTGGTCGGATCGGTGATCGCCGCGCGCACGGTCGGGCGGGTCGGGTCCGGGGTGTTGCTGCTGGTGGGTGGGTTGCTCGGGGCGGCCGGCATCGCTTGGTTCGCGGCGGCGGTGGCGGTGGACGGCGGGTTCTGGCTCTCCGTCCTCGGACCGTCGGCGGTCGCCTCGGTCGGCATCGGCATGTGCTTCGTACCGTTGGGGACGGCCGCCACGTACGGGGTCGCGCCGGCGGAGACGGGGATGGCGGCCGGGCTGCTCAACAGTTCGCGGCAGGTGGGCGGGGCTGTCGGGCTCGGGGTGCTGGTGACGGTGGCGGCGGGCGCCGGTGGGGACGGGGCCGAGGGGCTCGTCGACGGGTACGCGGCGGCGTACTGGGTGGCGGCGGGGTTGCTCGCCGCAGCCGCCCTGGCCGCCGGCGCATTGCATGGGAAAGGGGCCCTGCCTGCGGAAACGCCCGCCGGAGAAAAAAATCCAAGGAATTCCGGCGAGCGTGTCGATCCGGAGGTCTCCCGTTCGACGCACGAGTGAGAGGCCGGAAAGGACCCGGCCCATCCGATCCGATCCGAGGAGTCACCATGCCCCGTTACCTGTCGCTCGTGCAGATCGACGAGAACACCATGCCCGCCGAGGGCCCCAGCCCCGAGCTGATGCAGCGCATGGGCGAGCTGATCGAGGAGGTCACCAAGGCCGGCGTCATGCTAGACACCGCCGGGCTGACCCCCTCCGCGCAGGGCACCCGGGTGCGCTGGGAGGGCGGCAGTATCTCCGTCACCGACGGGCCCTTCACCGAGGCCAAGGAGGTCGTCGGCGGCTACGCGATCATGCAGTGCAAGGACAAGGCCGAGGCGCTGGAGTGGAC
Source organism: Streptomyces cyaneus (assembly GCF_004028635.1). GTDB lineage: Bacteria > Actinomycetota > Actinomycetes > Streptomycetales > Streptomycetaceae > Streptomyces > Streptomyces cyaneus. Next base: position 315,209 of record NZ_RQJW01000006.1, read on the forward strand.
CAAGCGGTTCCTGAAGGTGCACGAGGAGTTCTGGACGGTCACCTGCGAGGTGCGGGAGATCGCGGAGGGCTGAGCCTTCCTTTGCGCGGGGCCGCGTGGGGTGTTCGATGGTGGGTTGTGGAACCACAGCCCACCGCCGACCCGCGCGGTACCGTCGAAACCGTCTTCCGCATCGAGTCCCCACGCATCATCGCCGCCGTGGCCCGCACCGTCCGCGACGTCGGCATCGCCGAGGAACTCGCGCAGGACGCGCTGGTCGCCGCGCTGGAGCAGTGGCCCCGGGACGGCGTGCCCGACAACCCCGGCGCCTGGCTGATGGCCACGGCCAAGCACCGCGCCGTGGACCTGATCCGCCGCCGCGAGAACTACGCCCGCAAACTCCAGGACATCGGCCGCGACCTGGAGACGACGGCACCCCCCGAGGAGCCGTCTGCCCTCCATGACCCTGACGACATCGACGACGACCTGCTCAGGCTCGTCTTCACCGCTTGCCACCCGCTGCTGTCGCCACAGGCCCGCATCGCCCTCACGCTCCGCCTCCTCGGCGGCCTGACGACACCGGAGATCGCCCGGGCGTTCCTGGTCCCGGAGCCGACGATCGCCCAGCGCATCGTCCGCGCCAAGCGCACGCTCGCCACGAAGAACGTCGCCTTCGAGGTCCCGTACGGCCCCGACCGCGAGGCCCGCCTCGGCTCGGTCCTCGACGTCATCTACCTCATCTTCAACGAGGGCTACGCCGCCACGGCCGGCGACGACTGGCTGCGCCCCGCCCTGTGCGAGGACGCGCTGCGCCTGGCACGCGTGCTGTCGGGACTGATGCCGAAGGAGCCGGAGGTGCACGGCCTGACCGCCCTCCTCGAATTCCAGACGTCCCGCGCGGCAGCCCGCACCGGCCCCTCCGGCGAACCGATCCTCCTCAAGGACCAGAACCGCCGCCGCTGGAACCGCATGCTCATCGCCCGCGGCATCACGGCGTTGTCCCGCGCGGACGCGACGGCCACGGGCGCCCCCGGCCCGTACGCACTCCAGGCCGCGATCGCCGCCTGCCACGCGCACGCGTACACCTACGAGGAGACGGACTGGAAGACCATCGCCACGCTCTACGGCCTGCTCGCCGCCCGCGCCCCGTCCCCCGTCGTCGAACTCAACCGCGCGGTCGCCGTGTCGATGGCGGACGGCCCGGAACCCGCCCTGAAGATCGTCGACGCGATCGCCACCGAACCGGCCCTGCGGGACTACCACTTGCTGCCGAGCGTGCGCGGCGACCTGCTGCTGCGCCTCGGCCGTACGGCGCAGGCACGGGCGGAGTTCGAGCGGGCGGCGGGGCTGACGCGGAACGAGCGGGAGCGGGAGATGCTGCTGCGCCGGGCGACAGAGGCCTCGTAGGGCGAAAGGGCCGCCTGTGTCAGTGGCCGCTGCCAGAATCGACTGGCGGTCAGGAAACGGGGCACGGGGGTTCGGTGCTGAGTGCGGTCGTCGCAGCGGGTTCCGGCACGCCGATCATCAACACGCTTCGAGCTCCAGGAGGCTTCCGGCAGGCGGTTGAAGGAGCACGAGTGGGAGCGCGAGGACCGCGGCCCCTCCGCTTCGTGCGCGAGGAGGAACTCGGCGAGCGGGACCGCAGCCGTGCTGGCGACGGCACCCGCAAGGAATCCCTGGCCGCCGACACGGCCACCTCCTCGTCCCACACCTACGCCCCGATCGACGCACTCCAGCGCTACCAGCGCATCGTCGTCGTCGGTGACCCGGGCGCCGGCAAGACTGTGCACGCTCATCAGAGCACTCGGGGCGGCGGGACGGCCCGCCGATGCTCTTCTGCACACGGTCGGGCGTTCATCAGGCAGGTCGGTTGTCGGGCAATGATGTGTCGGCTGCCCCGAACTCCGCTTCGCGGCCCGCCCGACAAGGATCAGGCCGTCGAGGACGTCGACGACGAACTGGGACGCGGGGCATGGCTTCGAACTCGTCTCGTGAGTCGTCGTTCAGCACCGTGTGCGTATCAGGTGACGGATGCTCAGCGATGGCTGGGCCCGCCGGTCAGTCGATGCCTTCGATGATGCGGAAGTCGCGCTCGACGCCGTCAGGGAGGGCCACCAGCGCCTTCTGGTATGCCTCGCTCTCGTATGCCGCGACGGCCTGTTCAAAGCTGTCGAACTCGATCAGAACGACGCGTTGCGTGATTCCGGCCTCGTGGGCGACGACTCGCCCGCCACGGGACGGGATCCGGGACAGGGTGCGCCCGCCCCCAGCCTGGACAGCCGGACCGGCCAGCTTGTCGTAGGCAGTCAGCCTCGCAGGGTCGGAACTGGCGGGGTAGACACTGACCCAGTAGCCCTTGGCCATGGAAACCTCCTGTGTTCGGCCGGACACGTCCGACTTCGAATTGACACTCAGATCGATCGATCCCGGCATGCGCAGGTTAGGGCTTGATGTGCGGTCCAGGGAAAGACCGGTACGGGATAGACTCAGAACGGATCGTTATCAATCGGCAGGGAGGGCACGTGGCGCCGGATACGGTGAGCCTGCGGTACTTCCTGGTGCTGGCGCAGGAGTTGAACTTCACCCGCGCGGCCGCACGGATCGGTATCGCACAGCCCGCACTCAGCGCCCGGATGCGCCGATTGGAGGCGGAACTCGGTACGGCCCTGCTGGTCCGCAACACACGTAGCGTCGTATTGACCACGGCCGGTGCGGCTTTGGCGGAGTCCGCGCCGCCCGCGCTGGCGGCGCTGGACCGGGCGTGGGACACCGCCCGGAGCGCGGCGGCCGGTGAACTGGGCACGCTGCGCATCGGATACAGCCTCAGCACCGGGGCCGAGACGGCACCAGCCCTGGTGGACAGGCTGATTCGCGGCAACAGCGGACTCGAGGTCGGCGCGGTCCCGATGGCGACACCGGAGATCTCCCCCGCGGTCGCCGACGGCCGCATCGATGCCGGGATCACCCGCGGTGAACAGCCGGGCCGTGGCGTGCGCCGGTTCCTGCTGCGGCGTGCGCGCATCGGGGTCCAGCTGGCGCAGCACCATCCGCTGGCCGAACACCCGGAGATCGAGATCGCCGACGCGGCCGCGTATCCGCTGCGACTCCCGGACCGTGCGGCCAACCCCGTGATCCACGATCAGCTGTCCGCACTGTTCCGAGACACCCGACCACACCCCCGATTCCACACGCCCGCAGTCTCTTTCGACATGTCTCAGCGCGACCTGCGCGACGGGGTCACCCTCGCCCCGGCCGGAGAAGCCGCGGCCACGGCACAACCGGCCGGTCTCACCTGGCGACCGCTGCGAGGCGCGCCCAGCCTGACGATCCACCTGGTCCTCCCACGCGAGCAGTCGCCACTACACCGCCGCATCCGTGCCGTCGCCAAAACCCTGGCGCACGAGCTGCACTGGCTGCCGGACTGACGCGCAAGAGGTCAAGCGAGACGGACGCCTGCGGTGGCGAGGCCGAAGACCCTGCGCCCGGCGGACTTCGCCGTGATGACGACGACGGTGGTCTTGGATACCGGCTCTGAACTTCGACGATTCATGGACTACATGTCCGTGTCGGCGAGTTGGGATCGTTGTTGTCGCTCGTTCGTGTGGTCGTCCTGACGCGAGCGGGAGCACGGTGCGCGAGGCTCGCAGCGCGGGGGCGCCTGGGCCCCCGTTGAGCTTGTTCCGCTTTGACGGACACCATCGGTGTGGTGGTCAGGCCGCAGGTGCGGTCTCGTACTCGGCGGGACTGCGGTAGCCGAGGCTGCTGTGCAGTCGGTGCAAGTGGTACCAGCCCTCGATGAAGTCGAAGATCGCGGTGCGGGCCGCAGCCCGACTGGGCCAGGAGCTCGTGTCGAGCAACTCCCGTTTGATGGTGGCGAAGAACGACCCGGCCGCCGCCGTCCGCGAGAGCGTCGCCACCCTGCGGGCCCTGGAGGAGTGCGCCGCGCGGCTGCCGCTGGACGAGCTGCGCGAGGCGCAGTCCCGGCGCGACGCGATGGCCGTGCAGCGCATCGTGCGCATCGCGCTGTTCGGCTGAGGGCCGGACTGCATCGGATGGTCAGGGTGTGCTCACCTCGAAGCGTTCCACCAGCACTTCGCCGCCGAGGGCCTGGGTGGCGTGGTTGAAGACGGCGAAGCGGTAGCCCAAGAAGAACTCCCACGCGTTGGTCATGGTGAAGGCCGGGCCGAGCGGGGTGAAGGTGGTGCCGTCGGTGCTGTAGGAGAACGTCGCCTGGCGGCCCGGCCCCGGGCTGATGTCGGCGGCGGCGCGCAGCCAGACGCGGCTGCCGGACGCGGGGAGGTCGGCGCGGGCCTGCTCGGTGCCGGTGCCGGTGGTGTTCCAGCGGGCGTCCATGGTCAGGCCGTCGAACATCACCAGCCTGCTGACGCCGTCCTGCCGCGTGACGCCGATCCAGGCGGAGGAGTCCCGCAGCATCGCCAGCCCGGCCCGGTCGCCGTCCGCCATCCCGGAGAAGTCGAGCACGACGGTCGCGGTGGAGGCGGGGCCCTGGATGCGGCGGGTGAGGGTGTTACGGGCGTTGTAGAGGTCGTCGGTGACGGTGGCGGTCCTGAGGGTGAGCCCGTTGTCGACGGTGAACGCGGCGGTGTCGGGGTTGTGGTTCCACTCCCAGTACGGCGCCAGCGCCGTCCCCTGGAAGGTGTCGGCGCCGGTCATCGGCGGGAGCGGGTGCGGGGTGACCGGGTAGGGGTATGTCTCGCCCCACGCGCCGTCGACGAGCTGGAGCTCGGGCCAGCCCTCGGCGTTCCAGGTGACCGGGGCCAGGGCGGGGACGCGGCCGCCGGGATAGGCGTCGATGAAGCCCATGTAGTACCAGTCGCCGTTCGGGGTGTCGACCAGCGCGCCCTGGTGCGGCACGCCGCCGCCGGGGATCGGGCGGGACAGGTCCCACAGCACTTCCCGCATCTCGTACGGGCCGAAGGGGCCTGAGGTGGACTTCCAGATGTACTGCCCGGCGGTGCCGTCGGCCGGGCGGGTGACGAAGATGTAGTAGTTCCCGTTGATCTTGTAGAAGCGGGAGCCCTCCATCAGGCCGAACTCGGCGGGCTTGGTGAGCACGTGCTCGGACCTGACCTCGGTGCGCATGTCCGGGGAGAGCTGCGCGACGTGGATTTCGTTCGCGCCGTACGCCACGTACGGGGTGCCGTCGTCGTCGAAGAGCAGCCCCGCGTCGTAGTAAATGCTGCCGATCTCGGCGTGCCGGGTCCAGGGGCCCGCCGCGTCGGTGGCGCTGTATACGTACGACCGCTGGAAGCCGATCTGGCCCAGCCAGTAGAAGGTCTCGTCGCTGGGGCGGTAGCGCATCGAGGACGCCCAGATGCCCCCGACGTACGCCCGTCCGCCCTTGAGGTCGTACGCGTCGCCGAAGTCCAGGACCGGCACCGAGTGGCCGATGAACTCCCAGTTGACCAGGTCGTAGGAGCGCAGGACGGGCGCGCCCGGCGAGTAGTGCATGGTCGAGCCGGTGTAGTAGTACGTGTCGCCGACGCGGATGACCTCGAGGTCGGCGAAGTCCTGCCAGATCACCGGGTTGGTGAACTGCTCCTGCTGGGCCGTCGTGGCCGCCGCCGCGCGCGTCGCGCCCATCGCCGGCAGCGTGGCGCCCGCAACCAGGCCGACCGTGGCCGCCATGACTTTCCGGCGGCTGTGGGGGTGTTGGAGCCAGGACATTCGAGATCAGCTTCCTCACGTGTGGGGGACCGAGAGCGAAGTTCGAGATATCAGACAAAGTTCTGACTGTCGAACGGGAATGTAGGAGGGGGTGGGAGGGGTGTCAACACCGGGCGATCAGCGGGTGGTTGGCGGCTCGCCCACAGCAGCAGTCATCGTTCGGTGATCCTCGGACGCCGGCGACCCCGGCTCACTCGACAAACCCTGAAACCGACCGACTCACCAGGCCTGACACGTTCCGCGTCTCGTGGTTGACCAGGACGAGGCCGCCACCATCCGGGTTCTCCGCGTGCACGGGCGGGCTCGGCCTTGCACCGAGCCCGCCGCTCACACTCCACCCGTTCCTGATCGCTCGCTGTGACGCTCACCCGGTTCGGCGTACGTCGTTGCCCGCGAGCGTCAGGAACACCAGGACCTGCGTCACGCCACCGGCTAGCGCTGCAGTGTCAGCACGCCCGGCCGGTACGGCAGGGTGCCGTAGTCCCCGCCGTCGGTGCGGGGGTCGCGCCCCTGGTAGAGGAACTGCAGGTTGCAGGGGTCAATGGTCTTGGTCTGGTCGGGGTTGGTGCGAACCAGATCGCCGTGGCTGATGTCCCTGGTCCAGGCCGTCGCGCCGCTGTTGGCACTGCCGGCGAAGGGGCTGGTCACGGTCTCGGCCTGCGGCTGCGGTGTCCACGTGCCGTCGAGGCTGGTGGCCGTGAACGAGCGGAAGTAGCGACCATACCCCGTGTAATTCTGGGCCTCGACGATCATGAGATACTGGTTCTGACCCTGGATCTTGTAGACCTCCGGCGCCTCGAACAGCTTGTCCTCGGTGTCGCTCATGACCGTCGTGACCGAACCGAAGGTGCCCGGGAAGTTGCCGATGGGCATGCTGGACCGGTAGATGTCGCCCTTGTCGTTGGCGAAGAACATGTACATGTTCGTGTCGTCGCCGATGAGGGTCACGTCGAGGGGGCCCCCCTTCGGGAGGGTGCCCGTGAACAGCTCCTGCTGCGCGGACCAGCCGTTGGGGTTGGTGGGGTCGCTCGAGGTGCGGTAGGAGAAGCTGTATGGCCAACCCCCGTTGTAGGCGAGCACCCAGAGGTTCTTCGGGGCGAAGTAGAACAGCGTCGGCGCGATGCCATCGAAGGGAATCGTGTTCTGGGTGGCGGTGGCCATGTCGGACCAGTTCGTGAAGGGGCTGAAGGTCGTCAATCCCCAGCGCCCATCCTCACCGGCGACGGTGTCGTGCGTCGTGGCATAGACGACGTGCTTGCCGTTGTGGACGACGCTGGTGAAGTCCTTGAGCGAGGCCCACCCCGCCTTCGGCTGCGCCAGCGGGCCGGTCGAGGTCCACCGGTAGGTCGACGGAAGTGCACACGCGTTGCTCGTCCCGGACAGGCCGGTCCACTTCTGGTTGGCGCCACCGTGGCACGACCAGAGCCGCACCGCCGTGCCGTTGGCCTTGCCCCAGCCCGCGACCTCCAGGCACAGTCCGGACCGCACGCCGACGATCGTGCCGTCGGGGTTCACCCGCCACTGCTGGTTGTCACTGCCGTTGCACGTCCAGATCTGCACCGGGCTCCCGGCCGTGGTGGCGCCGCCCCGGACATCCAGGCACTTGTTGCCGTACACGGTCAGCTGGTTGCTGTCCGTCGACGTCCACTGCTGGTTGGTTCCGCCGTGGCAGTCCCAGATGTGCACGTTCGCGCCGTCGGTCTGACTGAAGCCCTCCACATCGAGGCACCGGCCGGAATCAACACCGCGCACATCGCTGGTGGTGGCCGCCTGAGCCGGACCGGCGACGAGCAGCGCCGCCAACGCGGCCAGGGCCGCGACCACGGCGGCGAGCACCGCGGACGGGCGTCTGAGGCTGGAACTACGTCTGCGCATAAGGACCTCGTCATCCTTGCCCTACGTTCGTTATGTCGAACAAAGGTCGAAGTATCGATCGAGAGAATGCTAGACATCCCATGAATGACGTCAATACTTCTCGCACGATTCGTGGGCAGAAACGTTCGCAGGCTGAAACCAGGCGGCTTCAAGTCCCGTGGTTGTACGGGTCTTTGGCTGAGGGTCAGGTAGGCAGAGGCCAGGCCGGGAGTGTGGCCAGGCCCAGGCTCGTGAGTCGAGCGGGTAGGGCTCCGTCAGGTTGCTGTGACGTGCGGGAACACAGACCCCGCGACTGTCGGCCCGGCGAACCGCCGGGTGGGCCCGCGCAGGTCGACGCTGTGGCCCTTGCCGCCGGTCGGCGAGACCGGCGGCGAGGTCCGCGAACAACGCTGACTGGGAGCAGTACGTTCAGCTGCTCGCAGTGATCAACGGCTGGTCGCCCCCGGAAAACCTGGCACCGGTACTCGACTGGTTCATCCAGGCCTTGCGTGCCCGGAGTTCCGAATGGTGGCGCGGCCGCCGGTACCGCGGGAGGCGATGCCGCGCGGCTTGACGTCGACCTGCCCGCCGCAGCCGCCGGACTCCTCCCGATATCACGCTGTACGGCAGCCAGGACGGTGTCGACATCCTGCTCAGCCACCAGGAGGCACAGGCCACAGACGACTCGGCCCCCTCCTTCCCGAGTGAGGCGGGGCCGAGCCGTCTCCGCCGTCAGGCGAGCGGCGGAAGCTGTTCGCCCTGGACGGCCTGGAGGTCGATCCCGACGCGGAGCGTGGTGCCGATGGCGGCCATGCCGACCTGGACGACCTGGTTGTAGTTCATCGCGAAGTCCTCGCGCGGCAGTTCCACGGTGGCCCGGAACGCGGCCGACCGCCGACGCCGGCGCGGAGGCCGACGGTCCGGCGCGTACGCCACGGGTGGGTGGCGTTGCTGCCGGGCCGTCAGTCACTCACGCGGTCTCACTTCCCGTGCAAACCCCTGGGGCGACGTCCGCGAAGCACCAGCACGCCGCCGGCGGCGATGACCAGCAGGCCACCGAGGGCGCTGTACGTGACAACAGCGCTGCTCGCCCCGGTGGAAGCCAGGTCGCCGGACGTGCTGCTCGGGGTCGCCTGGCCGACGGGCGCGCCGACCTCCCCCTGCGCACGGGTGCCGGTCGTGCCGGGGGCCGAGGCAACCGGCGTGACGGCGGTCGGCGTGGGGGCGGGCGTCGGCTTGTCAGCGCCGGCGGTCCCCGGCGCGGGCTTCAGCTGAAGAGTCGTGATCGAGTACGGCGGCAGCGTCTGTGCGGCCGCCGTGCCCCGCTTCGCCGTCGTCAGGGCAGTGTCTCCCTTGGCGTACGAAACGGTCGTGACCGCCCCTGCGGCCGGGGTGAATCCGGCGTACGAGAGCGCCACCTGCGCCGCGTTCTTCGGGCTCTTGTTGGTCAGCATGACGTTGAGACCGCCGGTGCTGTTCCGCACCGCGTGCACAGTGACCGACGAGTTGCCCGAGGACGACTTGACCATGGTGTCGCCAGGCTTCGCCAGTGCGGTCAGCGAGCGGATGCCCCAGTAGGTGGGGAAGGGCGTGTCGCGCGTCGGTTCGCACTTCCCCCCGGCGCAGGTGCCGGCGGAGAGCACACCCCCGTCCTGGTAGTCGGTCTGGCCGTGGACGGTGGTGGGTGCTTGGTCCGTGCCGTTGTGCAGGTTCCACCAGTCCACGTGGGTGGCGCCTTGCTCGAACCAGGTCATGTAGGTGTCCGGCGCGAACAGGGCCGCGGCCTGGCTGGTCTGGGCGGGCGAGCCGACGGCGCCGTTCTCGGTGACCGCGATCTCCACCGAAGCGGCGCGCGAGCCCGTGTACTTGGCGATCAGCGAGCGCAGCGAGGACCTGACACCGGCGATCCGGGAGGGGGTGTTCAGCAGGTCGGCCGTGGTTTTGCCGCCCGGATACCAGTGGACGATGACGAAGTCGATCGAGCCTCCCGCGATGGAGAGCACCGTGTTGTTCCAGTCGGCGGTGTCACCGGGAGCCTTCTCCGCATCCGGCCAGAAGCCGGGGGTGGTGAGCACCGCTCCGATCTTCACCTTCGGGTCCACGGCCTTCATCGCCTTCGAGTAGGCGACGAGGTTCTTCCCGTACTCCTTCGGGCTCTTGTCGGCGTGGTTGTCGGTTTCCCAGCCCTTGCCGTTGCCGTAGTGCCCGTTGCCGTAGACCTCGTTGCCGATCTCCCAGTACTTCACGCCGTAGCCTTTGTCGACGTTGGCGTACTTGACCCAGTCGGCGGCCTCCTGGGGGGTGCCGGAGCCGTAGTTCGCGGTCAGGATCGGCTGGGCGCCGACCTTCTTCGCGGTGGCCATGAAGTGGTCGAAGTCGGTGTTGGAGGGGATCCAGCCGCTGCCGTCGCCGTAGGTGTGGGTCTTCCAGTGGTAGTCGTCCGCGCCGGAGCCGCCGGGATAGCGCAGCTGCCGAACTCCCGCGGCCTTCATCAGCGATGTCACCTTGGCGGTCCCCATGTGCTCATCGCCGAAGCCCGTGTTGAGGCCGACACCACTGCTGGGCACCGTGCCCAAGGAGGTACCGGCATCCACACGGATGCCGACGGTCGGCGCGGCGCCGGCGCTGGGCGCCAGGGCGCCGACACCGGCCGAGGCGGCGAGCACCGCCACCGCCCCCGCGACAAAGCGCCGGCGCATCCGGCTACGGCGGGGCGTGCGACCCCAAGGCATCGGCTGCCATGCGGATCTCGGGTCGTCTGGTGACACGTGGGGCTCCGATCGGGTGTTGACACAGAGGGCGTAGCGCCGCTGACCACGGCTCGCCCTCGTCGGTACACCCCTAGGTGGCCACTCAGAGCGGAAAGGTTGCCGTCTCAATTACTTTTTTCGCCGAGACGCGGTCGCACCGTCTCACCGGACCCGGTGAGACGGTGATCCGGTGCCCTGGTGACACGCCCGGGCTCCCTTTCGACCTCGACGGCGCGAACCATCACAGGCTTCCGGCCGCACACCGCCCCGCGGTGGCCGAGCGGCTGAAGCCGCACAGGAAGCACAGGAAAAGACAGACGGCGGCCGCCGCCACCGCGACGGCCCTGTTCTCGTACAGCTACCGCCAGGTGGTGTGTAGCGCTGAGTAACTACTTGGGGCTGCGGTCGCGCTGCTGAAGGGCGGCGAAGTCGGCGTGTGCTGTCTCGACGGCCTCGGGGTACCCCTTGGTCTTCTCGTGTTCGGCGAGGGCCCGGTAGACGCTGGCGACGGACGGGCTCTGTCCCTTGCGCTTGCCGGTGGGGTTGATCAGGGCGGGTTGGAACTGCTCGACGGACTCGCCGAGTGCCTTGCGCCGCAGCACGGTGTGCAGCATGTCGTCGGTCATGACCGGGGGCCGGCCACCGTACTTGCCCTTGCGGGCCGCGGTATCGAGTCCCTCCAGCGTCGACTCCCGGATGTTCTCCCGCTCGGTCTCGGCCATCGCGGCGAAGAAGCCGAACAGCAGCTTGCCGGGGCCGGGGGGATCGTAGATGCCGGGCAGCGGGCCGGCGAGCATTTCCAGCACCAGGCCGTGCTCGGTCAGATGGTCCGCGAGGGCGGTGAGTTCTGCCGCGTCGCGCCCCAGCCTCTTCATCTCGAACACGGTGAAGATGACCCGGCAGTGCGGGGCGTGCGCCTTGATCTCCCGGGCGGTCTTCAACGCCTCCTCGAGCTCATTGGGGATCTCGCGCGGGACGTCTCCGCCGACCCCGACTGGCCCTCGCGCAAAGGAAGGCAGGGCCGGCCTGACTACCTCGAAGAGCGCGGCGCCATCGACGCGGCTATCGAGACGCTCGAACGTGCCTGGACTCAGTACGAGGTATACCGGGCCGCTCAAACGGATTGAGAACAGGGCCGTCGGCCGGGCTGGTCCCGGAACCTCTCTGGGACCTCCGAGGACGACCAACGACGACAGGCAACGACCACTAACGACCGGTCGACCGCAGGTCAGTTGGGGTAGCCAGCCCCTTGACGAGGGCTAAAAAGCGGGCCCGTCAGACCAGGGCAAGAAGAAGTAACGGGACGCCAGTAAGCCCCCACCCCGCGCTTTCCCCGCGGGGCGGGGGCCTTTTGGTGGGGCTGGGCCGTCTCTGGGCCAAATTGCCAGGGCATGGTGGACGACGTCATCGACTTGATCCACCAGGCCGACCAGCCGGGCACCAGCGGCGTTCGGCCACGACTTCCTCGAATGCGGGATCGTCGTCGAATCCTGCCGGACTGCGCGCGGATGTCAGGTACGGATCAGTGCACGCTTGCCCGTTACGCCGCCATGCGCCCGCGAGGGAAACCCACGAGAGGGAGGAACCCCGGACGACCCTCGACCGGGGTTCCTCAAGGTGGTGAGTATCGGTCAGCAGGTGGAGTCGCCCACGCCGTTGACAGCTCGTCCACGCGTCGGCGGACCGCACCACATCGCGATCACCGTGGACCAGGCGGGTCAGCGCTGCAGGGTGAGCAGGCCCGGCCGGTACGGCAGTTTCAGGTAGTTGGGTTCCTGTGTGTTGTTGGGGAGGCCCTGGTAGAGGAACTGCAGGTTGCAGGGATCGATGGTCATGGTCTGGTCGGGGTTGTCGCGGACCAGGTCACCGTGGCTGACGCCCTGGGCCCAGGTGGAACCGCTGTTGGCCTGGCCCGCGAAGGGGCTGCTCTCGCTGCCGGCCTGGACGGTCCACGGACCGTCCAGGCTGGGGGCGGTGAACGAGCGGAAGTAGCGGTGCGTACCCTGCGCCTCAACGATCATGAGGTACTGGTTCTGGCCCTTGACCTTGTAGACCTCCGGCGCCTCGAACAGAAGGTCCCTTGCGTCGCTCATGACCGTCGTGTACGAGGAGCCGAAGTTGCCCGGGAAGTTCCCGATCGGCATGCTCGCCCGGTAGATCTTGCCGTTGTCAGCGGCGAAGAACAGGTACATGTTCTGGTCGTCGGCGATCATGGTCGGGTCGATCGGCTTGTCCCTCTGGTCCCCGGGGCCCTCGGGGAGGCTGCCGGTGAACAGCGGCTGCCTGGCGGACCAGCCGTTGGGGTTGGTGGGGTCGCTGGACGTGCGGTAGTAGAGCGGCCACTGACCCCACTGGGACACCATCACCCAGACGTTCTTGGGCGCGAAGTAGAACAGTTCGGGCGCCACCGCGCCGTCGTTCATCTGGGTCTGGGTGGCCGCCCCCATGTCCGACCAGTTCGTGAAGGGACTGAACGTCGTACCGCCCCAATTCGTTCCGTCGGAAGTGGTCGCGTAGACCAGGTTCTTGCCGTTGTACTTCACGGTGGTGAAGTCCTTCAGCGCGAGCTGCCCGTTGGCCGGCTGCGCCAGGGGGCCGGTCGAGGTCCAGCGGTAGGTCGACGGAAGAGCACACGTGTCGCTCGTCCCGGACAGGCCGGTCCACTTCTGGTTGGTGCCGCCGTGGCATGACCAGAGCTGCACCGCCGTGCCGTTGGCCTTGCCCCAGCCCGAGACTTCCAGGCACAGTCCGGACCGCACGCCGACGATCGTGCCGTCGGGGTTCACCCGCCACTGCTGGTTGTCACTGCCGTTGCACGTCCAGATCTGCACCGGGGTCCCGGAGGTGGTGGCGCCGCCCCGGGCATCCAGGCACTTGTTGCCGTACACGGTCAGCTGGTTGCTGTCCGTCGACGTCCACTGCTGGTTGGTTCCGCCGTGGCAGTCCCAGATGTGCACGTTCGCGCCGTCGGTCTGGCTGAAGCCCTCCACATCGAGACACCGGCCGGAATCAACACCGCGCACGTCGCTGGTGGTGGCCGCCTGAGCCGGGCCGGCGACGAGCAGCGCCGCCAACGCGGCCAGGGCCGCGACCACGGCGGCGAGCACCGCGGACGGGCGTCTGAGGCTGAAACTACGTCTGCGCATAAGGACCTCGTCATCCTTGAGCAAGCGACTCCGGTTTGGCCCGTCAGGGGCTGTCCGGCTGCCGGTGTGGTGCAGCCCTGTGTTCGTTATGTCGAACAAAGGTCGAAGTATCGATCGGGAGAATGCTAGACATCCCATGAATGACGTCAATACTTCTCGCACAATTCGCGGGCAGAAACGTTCGCAGGCTGAAACCAGCGGGCTTCAAGTCCCGTGGTTGTACGGGTCTTTGACTGAGGGTCAGGTAGCGGTGCGGGCGCGGGCTTGGTGATCATTACGGACCCCGACCAGGTCGCTCACCTGAGCCTCTGGTTCGGCTAGGCGGTTTCGTTTGGATCATCGGGCGGACCAGAGGAAGATGCCTGCGATGTGGATTCCGGCCAGGTAGATGGTGGCTGAGACCGGTGCATCGCCTGCCTGTCCGGCGGTGAGGACGAAAGCCAGAGGACGGCAGCGGGCATCGGCAGCCAGGTGGATCTTCGTTGTCGGTCCGCCGCGGGACCGTCCGATGGCATGGTCGTCGGGTTCGTCGGCCGGGGCCCCCTTTTGCGGGCCCCGGCCGCGTGCTGGTGGGCTCGCACGATCGTGGAGTCCACCGAGACCGCCCGGTCGAGGTCCTCGTCCGCGTCCGCCTGGGCCATCAGCGCAGTGAACACCCGCTCCCAGGTGCCGTCGACGGCCCACATCCGCAGCCGGTTGTAGACGCCTCGCCAGTTGCCGTACTTCTCCGGCAGATGCACCCACTGCGTTCCGGTCTGGAACTTGAAGGCGATCGCGTCGATCACCTCCCGGTGATCCCGCCGGCGGCCACCCAGCTTCGGCGTCCGGCCCGGGAGCAACGGCTCGATCCGCGCCCACTGCGCATCAGGCAACGACACACCGGACCAACGATCCGATGATCTGAACGGAACGCCCTAGGCCGGCCGCCCCACCAGCATCGTCGGCGCCCCCGCCACCCGAGTCAGAAACACGGTCGCCGAGTTGGGCCCCTGCGGCTTGACCTTCTTCCTCAGCTCCTCCGGCTCGACCGCCGACCCGCGCTTCTTGACGGTGAGCGTGCCGACCTCCCGCTCGCGCAGCAGGGCCTTCAACTTCTTGACGTTGAAGGGCAGTTGGTCGGTGATCTCGTACGCCGAGGCGTACGGCGTCGGCCGCAGCTCGTCCGCCGTGACGTACGCGATGGTCGCGTCGATGAGTCCGCCGTCCAGCTGATGCGCCACGTCCGCGACCAGATGCGCCCGGATGACGGCGCCGTCGGGTTCGTACAAGTACCGTCCCACGGACCGGACTTCAGGGTCGGGCAGCTTCGAGGAGAGCAGAGTCCGCAGCCCCGGCAACAGCGTGGCCCGCACTGCCCCGGCCGCAGTACCGAACCACAGCACCGCCTCCTTCACGTCCCCACCGTCCGAGATCCACTCGGCCTCGGCGTCATCGGGAATCGCCTCGTGGGGAATGCCCGGCGCGATCTTCAGCGCGGCCCGCGGCGCCTTGCGAGCGGCCTCCACGGCCCACGACAACGGCGGTGAGTAGGCCTCCGGATCGAAGATCCTCCCGCGACCACCTCGTCGCGCCGGGTCGACGAACACGGCGTCGTACCCGTTCGTGTCCACCTCGGTGACGTCGGCCTCCCGCACCTCGATGAGGTCGGCAAGACCGAGGCCCTCCACATTCGCCCGCGCCGCCGCCACCGTCACCGGATCCCGATCCACCGCCAGCACCCGGATCCCGGCCCGCGCCAACGCGATCGCGTCGCCCCCGATCCCGCAGCACAGGTCGGCGACCGACCCGATCCCCAGCTCCTTCATCCGCCCGGCCCGATACGTGGCGACACTCGCCCGCGTCGACTGCTCGACCCCGTTCGGCGTGAAGAACATCCGCCCCGCGTCCACCGCCCCGAACTTCGGCACCGCCCGCTGCCGCAGCCGTGCCTGTCCGAGCGCGGCCGACACCAGCTCGGCGGGGTGCTCGCGGCGCAGCCGGGTGGCGACGGCGAGTTCGTCGGCGGGGTCGGTGTCGCGTACGGCGTCGAGGAGGGCGCGGCCCTCGGGGGTGAGGAGACGGGAGAAGGAGGCGAGGTCGTTCACCGGGTCATTGTCGGCCAGCCGGTGGACCCTGCGCTCCAAGTCGGCCAGCCGGTAGGCCCTGCGCTCCATGTGGGTCAGTCGACGGACCCTGCTCTCCATGTGGGCCAGTCGGTGGATGGTCCGTCTCCCGGCGGCGGTGTCGGCCGATCCGCGGGGCGGGTGCCTGCGAGGATCCGGCCCCATGCGAGTAGTACGACAAAATGACAAAAGTCGCCGCAATGGGGTACGGATCCGTGGCGGAATCGCCGCGCTCACGGCCGCCGCCATCGCCTCGGGGTGTGCACAGGGTGGCGGAGGTGGGCACCGTGGCGGGGCCGGGCATGAGGCCGTACGCCCCACACCGAGTCGGCAGCCCCTCAAGGCACCGCCCCCCGGCGAAGTCCCGGACGCGCATGCCAAAGACCCCCATTCCAGGGACCGGCATGCCAAAGACCCCCACGCCGGGGACCCGCACGCCAAGGCGCCCCACCCCAAAGAGCCGCATGCCAAAGACCCGCAGGTCAAGAAGTTCCGGTCCGCCCAGGCCGCTCACGCCGCCCGTGTCGCCGCCGCGAGGCACTGGCGCCTGGCGCGAGTCCCGCTCACGCCCCCGCCGCCACCCGTCAGGAAGCCGAGGATCACCACCCGCGCCGGCTTCGAGGTCGACGGCCACGACGAACTCGGCCTGCCACCGGTCTTCACGACCGTCCCCACCAAGCAGCGGGTCGTCTTCCTCACCATCGACGACGGCGCCGAGAAGGACCCGGCGTTCCTGCGGATGATGAGCGAGCTGCAGGTGCCGTACACCGCCTTCCTCAGCGACTACCTGATCAAGGAGGACTACGGCTACTTCAAGCGGATGCAGCGCGACGGCGTGGTCCTGAACAACCACACCCTCCACCACCCCTACCTCCCGGCCCTCTCCTACTACCGCCAGAGGTATGAGATCTGCGGCATGCAGGAGGTGATCGAGAGGCGCTACGGCAAGCGCCCGCTGCTCTTCCGCCCACCCTTCGGGAACTACAACAGGAACACCCTGCGCGCCGCGAAGTCCTGCGGCATCGAGTACGTCCCCCTGTGGAACGAGGAGGTCTTCGTCGACCACTGGGACTACCGCGAGTGGGACCGGAAGATCCGCCCGGGTGACATCGTCCTCAGTCACTTCCGGGGCAGGGAGGACTGGAAGGGCACAATGCCCGACATGATCCGCCGATTCCTGAACAAAGTGACGGCCGAAGGGTATGCGGTGGCCCGGCTGGAGGACTACCTGTGAGGCCGGCGCCGGGGCTACGGGCTCTGGCGACCGTGGCCCTGGCATCCGCCCTGCTTGCCGGTTGCGTCCCGTCGACCGAGTCGGTCGGCCCCGGTGGAGGGCGACCGGGCGAGCAGACAGCGCAGGCGGCGCAGACGGCACAGGCGGCACGAGGGGCACGGTCGGCGAAAAGCCCGACGCCCACCGCGCAGCCGTACCGCCGATGGGGCCTCACCACCCCGTTGCCCGCGCCCCCGTCCCCACCCGCCCGGCGGCAGGTGTCACCCGGGGGTGATCGGCCGTCCGGGGGCGATCTGCCGCCTGTCGTTGACCGCATCCTCACCCGCGACCAGGTCGTGTTCCTCACCTATGACGACGGCGCCGAGAAGGATCCCCGCTTCGTCGACATGGTCCGTGAGCTGAGGTTGCCCGTCAGCATGTTCCTCACGGACAGCGTGGTCGGCCCGGGCTACGGCCACTTCGCGCGCCTGCGGTCGGTGGGCGCGTCGATGCAGAACCACACCCTCGACCACGCCGCCCTGCGCGGTCTGCCGTACGCCGGCCAGCGCGCCGAGATCTGCGGCCAGCAGAACAAACTCCGCGCCCGCTTCGGCATCCGGCCCCAGCTCTTCCGGCCGCCCTACGGCACGTACGACACCACCACGCTCCGCGCGGCGGCCGACTGCGGCGTGACGGCGGTGGTGCTGTGGCGGGTGGCGATGGAGGGCGACGGCGAACTGACGTACGCGAAGGGCCCGGCCCGACTGCGTCCCGGCGACATCGTCTCCGTCCCTTCGGGTGAACCGACCGGCCTGAGCCTGCGGGAGCGGACGACGCGGCTGCTGCGGGAGATCCAGGGGCGGGGGCTGACGGTGGGCCGGTTGGAGGACTACGTCTGACGGAACTTCCGGCGTCGGTCCGCATATCTCAGCCCGCTCACGGCAACGCCACGTGACCAGGAACGCGGCTCAGTCAGCGGAGCGAATTAGCAGTCCGCTTGACCGAGTGCTAATCGCGGTCATAGTCTCGGCTCTGGCACTCCCCACTGGAGAGTGCCAACTACGCGACGGGCAGGTCCGGCACCCGCGACGACGGATCGACCTGGTCGCCACCTCAGACAGTTAACCCCGTGAGATCTCCGAAGGGGGAGGTCGGATCGTGACGACCGCCAGCTCCAAGGTTGCCATCAAGCCGCTCGAGGACCGCATCGTGGTCCAGCCGCTGGACGCCGAGCAGACCACGGCCTCTGGCCTGGTCATTCCGGACACCGCCAAGGAGAAGCCCCAGGAGGGCGTCGTCCTGGCCGTGGGCCCGGGCCGCTTCGAGAACGGCGAGCGCCTTCCGCTCGACGTCAAGACCGGCGACATCGTGCTGTACAGCAAGTACGGCGGCACCGAGGTGAAGTACAACGGCGAGGAGTACCTCGTCCTCTCGGCTCGCGACGTGCTCGCGATCATCGAGAAGTAGTCACCTCGAGCATTCAGTTGCTTCCAGCTGCGCCCCTGGCCCCCGCGACCACATAAGAAGCCGGGCGCCCGGGGCGCAGTGTCTTTTTCACCCACAGATTTCCGAGAGGGCTCCCGCTGTCATGGCGAAGATCCTGAAGTTCGACGAGGACGCCCGTCGCGCCCTCGAGCGCGGCGTCAACAAGCTGGCCGACACGGTCAAGGTGACGATCGGCCCCAAGGGCCGCAACGTCGTCATCGACAAGAAGTTCGGCGCGCCCACCATCACCAACGACGGCGTCACCATCGCCCGTGAGGTCGAGGTCGAGGACCCGTACGAGAACCTCGGCGCCCAGCTGGTGAAGGAGGTGGCGACCAAGACCAACGACATCGCGGGTGACGGTACGACCACCGCCACCGTGCTCGCCCAGGCGCTGGTGCGCGAGGGCCTGAAGAACGTCGCCGCGGGTGCCTCCCCGGCCGCGCTCAAGAAGGGCATCGACGCCGCGGTCAAGGCCGTGTCGGAGGACCTGCTCGCCTCGGCCCGCCCGATCGACGAGAAGTCCGACATCGCCGCCGTGGCCGGTCTGTCCGCCCAGGACAGCCAGGTCGGCGAGCTCATCGCCGAGGCGATGGACAAGGTCGGCAAGGACGGTGTCATCACCGTCGAGGAGTCCAACACCTTCGGTCTGGAGCTGGACTTCACCGAGGGCATGGCCTTCGACAAGGGCTACCTGTCGCCGTACTTCGTGACGGACCAGGAGCGCATGGAGGCCGTCCTCGAGGACCCGTACATCCTCATCAACCAGGGCAAGATCTCCTCCATCCAGGACCTGCTGCCGCTGCTGGAGAAGGTCATCCAGTCGGGTGCCTCCAAGCCGCTGCTGATCATCGCCGAGGACGTCGAGGGCGAGGCCCTGTCGACCCTGGTCGTCAACAAGATCCGCGGCACCTTCAACGCGGTCGCGGTCAAGGCCCCCGGCTTCGGTGACCGCCGCAAGGCGATGCTCCAGGACCTGGCGGTCCTCACCGGCGCCACGGTCATCTCGGAGGAGGTCGGCCTCAAGCTCGACCAGGCCGACCTGGACGTGCTGGGCTCCGCCCGCCGTGTCACGGTCACCAAGGACGACACGACCGTCGTCGACGGCGCCGGCAACGCCGAGGACGTCACGGGTCGCGTCGCCCAGATCAAGGCCGAGATCGAGAACACCGACTCCGACTGGGACCGCGAGAAGCTCCAGGAGCGCCTCGCGAAGCTGGCCGGCGGCGTGTGCGTGATCAAGGTCGGCGCCGCCACCGAGGTGGAGCTGAAGGAGAAGAAGCACCGTCTGGAGGACGCCATCTCCGCGACCCGCGCCGCGGTCGAGGAGGGCATCGTCTCCGGTGGTGGCTCCGCGCTCGTCCACGCCGCGAAGGTGCTGGAGGGCGGACTCGGCAAGACCGGCGACGAGGCCACTGGTGTCGCCGTCGTCCGCCGCGCGGTCGTCGAGCCGCTGCGCTGGATCGCCGAGAACGCCGGCCTGGAGGGCTACGTCATCACCTCCAAGGTCGCCGAGCTCGACAAGGGCCAGGGCTTCAACGCCGCCACCGGCGAGTACGGCGACCTGGTCAAGGCCGGCGTCATCGACCCGGTCAAGGTCACCCGCTCCGCCCTGGAGAACGCCGCCTCCATCGCCTCCCTCCTCCTGACGACCGAGACCCTGGTCGTCGAGAAGAAGGAAGAGGAAGAGCCGGCCGCCGCTGGTCACGGCCACGGCCACGCCCACTGAGGCACGCACCACCCGAAGAAGCCCCCCGTTGCTGTCGCATCGGGGGGCTTCTCCCTTCGCGGGCGATTCACCGGCCTTCTCGCGGCCGGGTCACTGACCGAGTACCCCCAACTGCTCCAGCAGCCCCGCCCGGTCGTAGAGCCAGTGGCTCTCGCAGATCCTGCCCTCCCGGAACCGCTGCCAGGTCATGCCCTGCATGGCCACGTCCTGCCCGGTCGCCGGAATCCCCAGGAACTCACCTTTGTGCCGCGCGACCCATGTCCACCGGGTGCACACCTGGTCGTCCTGAGCCAGCTGGTCGTCGATCCGGAACGTGAAGTCGAAGGCGGCACGCCAGCCGGCGTACTGCTCACGCACCCCGTCGATGCCCTGCACGGGTTGCGGATACGACGGATCGTGATCCACATAGTCGTCCGTGAGGTGCTCACCGATGCCCTCCGGCGCCATCTTCCCCATGGCCTCGAAGAAGGCCCGCGCTGCCAGGACGTTCAGCTGCTCGTTCCGTACGACGTCGAGATCGGTGAACGTCGGCGTCTCGTCACAGAGCGCGACCATCTCCTGGAAGATCCGATCGGTCTCGGGCAGGTTCGAGTTCCGCATCGCCTCTTCGTACGACGGAAACTCCACGATCTCGATGAAGTGCGCCGAGTCCGCCCTGTCCTTCCCGATGATGTCGTGCGTCGCCGTCCGCTTGCCCTTGGTCTGCTCGACCCACCTGTCCATCAGCCGGTTCATCTCGTCGAAGCGGCTGGTCCTGCAGTCGATGAGCTGTACGAAGGTCATGACGTCATCGCCTCCCGGCCCCCTGGGTGCGGCTGGACAGCACCATTCTCCCCGCCGGAGGGGCGCTGTGCCTGTCGGCGACGGCGTCACGACGCCATGCGGCGCCTGAGCCGCCGACGGTCCTTCCCGCCCTGATCCGCGTCGCGCCCGGCACCGTCCCGCTGAACGTCGGCTTCCTGCGCCGACGCCCGGCGGACCAGCCTGCGCCTACTGCGGCCCGTACTTCCGCCCCGTCTTCGAACTGATCCCCCCGAGCAACCCCCGAGGCACCAGCTTCGTCGCGCCCATCAGCACCTTGTACCGAGGATCCGGAATCGACAGGGACTTCCCCCGCGCCAGATCATCCAACGCCGCAGCCGCCACCTTGTCCGCGTCCAGCCACATCCACCCCGGAATGTTGTCCGTCCCCATCCCCGCCCGCTGATGGAACTCCGTCCGCACGAACCCCGGGCACAGCGCCATCAGCCGCACCCCGCTCCCGGCCAGATCCCGCGCCGCTCCCTGCGTGAACTGCACGACCCACGCCTTGGACGCGCCGTACGTCCCGCGCGGCACGAAGGCCGCGACCGACGCGACGTTGACGACACCCCCGCGCCCCCGCTCCCGCATCGCCGCCGATGCCGCCGAGGTCAGCCGCAGCACCGCCTCGCAGTGCACCTTGAGCATCATCAGCTCGTCTGCCATGGAGACGTCGAGATAGCGGCCCTTGTTGCCGAAGCCGGCGTTGTTGATCAGCAGGTCGACGGGGTTCCTGCGGTCGCCGAGGCGGGCGGCGACGGCCTCGATGCCGCTGTCCTGCGCCAGGTCGGCCGTCAGCACCTCCGCCTCGATGCCGTGCCGGTCGTGCAGTTCGGTCGCCTGCTCCCGCAGCCGCTTGGTGTCCCGGGCCACCAGGACGAGGTCATGCCCGTCGGCCGCCAGCCGCCGCGCGAACGCGGCGCCGATGCCCGCGGTCGATCCCGTAATCAATGCCGTTGTCATGGCGCAAGATTAGTGACCCGGACCGTGCGCTTCCGCTCGTTGTCAGCCGTGCTTGTGCCCCGAGTGACCGGGTGTCCCGCGTGTCCCCGACGGGGCTTGCGCCCGCTGTCCCTTCTCCACGACCACGAACTGGCCCATCATCCCCTCGTCCTCGTGGAACAGCAGATGGCAGTGGTACATGTACGGCGTGTCCGGATCCGCCGGCCCGGTGAAGCGCAGCGCCAGCTTCATGGTCGTCCCGTTCGGCAGGAACACCGTGTCCTTCGGCCCGCGCAGCGCCGCCGACGGCGCCTCACCGTTCACCTCCAGCACCCGGAACTGCACGTCGTGCACATGGAAGTTGTGCGGCATGCCGTTGCTGTTGCGGACCGTCCACACCTCCGTCGTCCCGCGCGTGACCGTCTCGTCGACACGGCCCATGTCCATCGACCGCTTGTTGATACCGGACCGCTTCAGGTCGAAGTGCCGGCCCCGCACCGCATCCGTGCCGTCGGGTGTCTCCAACTCGCCCAGCGCGGTGGGTATCCCGGGCGAGGGCCGCAGCTCTTCGGCCGCCCGCAGCTCCAGCACGTCGAAGGAGTCGTCGCCCCCACCGAACCTCCGCTGCCAGCTGTCCCCGTAGTTGTCCTGCGGAAAGCTGCGCAGCATCACGCGCTCACCCGCCCGCATCCGTACGACGATCTCGGCTCGCTCACCCGGCGACAGCTGGAGGCGGTCCATGGACTCGGGCCGCTCCAGCAGACCTCCGTCCGTCGCTATGAGTGAGAAGGCACGGTCGTCCGGGAACCCGAAGGCGTAGGTGCGTGCCGTCGAGGCGTTGAGCAGCCGCAGCCGTATCAGCTCGTCGTCGACCTCCCGGTAGGGATGCAGCGTGCCGTTCACCATCGTCCGGTCGCCGAGGAAGCCCACGTTCTGCATGATCTTGCGGCCGCCGTCGAGTTTCGCGCCGTCGAAGCGCACGTCCTGCACGATGACGGGCAGGTCGTCGACGCCGTACCGCTTCGGCAGGGCGAGCTTGGTGGACCGCTCGTCGTCGAGGATGAACATGCCGGCCAGCCCTTTGCGCACGTGCTGTTCGGTCGCGCCGTGCGGGTGCGGGTGGTACCAGAGCGTCGCGGCGGGCTGGTCCACGCTCCACCGGGGAGTCCAGGTGCCGCCGGGGTCGATCATCTGGTGCGGGCCGCCGTCCATCCGCGCGGGCAGGTGCATGCCGTGCCAGTGCACGCTGGACGCCTCGTCGAGCCCGTTCGCTATGCGCACGCGGACCTTCTCACCGCGCGCCGCACGGAGCGTCGGGCCGAGATAAGAGCCGTTGAAGCCCCAGGTGGGGTCTTCCGGCCGGCCTCGAACTCCGTTTCGCCCGCGCGCATGCGCAGGTCGAAGACGCGGGTGCCGTCCTTGTCGACGGACGACTCGGCCAGCGGCGGTATCGCCAGCGCGTTGTCGAACGACGCCTTGCCGACCGTGCTGACGTCGGCGCCGGTCCACAGCCATGCGAACAGGCCGCCGACCGCCAGCACGAGGACCGTGATGACGGAGCCCAGAACGATGAGGACGCGCTTGAAGCGAGACATGCTTCGAGCGTCCTCGTCGGCCGCCCGCCGAACATCCGGGTCGTCCCTTGGACCACCCCGAGTCAACCCCCGCCGCTCGTCCGGGGTTTCCCCCTAGGAGCCGTGCCGCGCCTGGGCGACCGCCATCGCAGGCCGCTGGCCGACGTACCGTCAGGCCCCGTGCTGCGACACGTACTTCCGAGCGGCTGCCAGCGACTCCGGATGCAGCGCCTGACCCGCCGCCAGCAGCCGCGGCAGCAGCTTCCGCTCCGTCGTGACCGCCCGGAACTGCAGCGCCACCGTCACGTCATGATCCGGGCGGTGGACGACCTCGATCGCGTCGCCCGCCCGGACCTCGCCCGGCTCGATCACTCGCAGATACGCGCCCGGCGCAGCCTTCGCCGTGAACCGCTTCACCCACTGCTTCTCACCCACATGGGCCTGGAAGGTGGCGCAGGGAATCCGGCCGGACGTCACCTCCAGCACCACCTCGGACCCGATCCGCCAGCGCTCACCTATCAGCGCGCCTGACACGTCCAGGCCAAAAGTCGTGAGGTTCTCGCCGAACCCGCCGTTGGCCAGCGACCGCCCCAGCTCGCGCTCCCAGTCGTCGAGGTCCTCGCGCGCCACCGCGTACACGGCCTGGTCGTCGCCGCCGTGGTGGCGCATGCTGCACACCTCGTCCCCGGCCACCCCGCTGGCCCCGATCCCCTTGGGCCCTGGCGCCGCCACCCGCACCGGCCCCTCCACCGGCCGCTTGTCGATCCCGGTCACGCCCTCCGGGTGATCCGTGTACGACACGTGCTTCCTACGGCCCAGGTTCACAGACAGAAGCTTCATGCCGGCACGGTAGGCGACCATGAGCCAAAGCGTCCATGCATTATTCGGCACCATGTCCAAGGCTCGCTTATGCTCGACAGGTGATCGAGGCTCGTCATCTCCGTGTGCTGCGCGCCGTCGCCGCCACCGGTTCCTTCTCCGCGGCGGGGCGCGAACTGGGCTGCACCCAGCCCGCCGTCAGCCAGCAGATGAAGGCCCTGGAAGCGTCCGTCGGCACACCCCTGCTGGTCCGCACCGGGCGCGAGATGCGGCTGACCCAGGCCGGTGCGGCGCTGGTGCGGCACGCCGCCGGGATCCTGGCGGGACTCACCGCCGCCGAGGAGGAGGTCGCCGCCATCGCCGGGCTGCGGGCCGGGCGCGTACGCCTCGTGTCCTTCCCCAGCGGCAGCTCCACCCTCGTCCCCACCGCCCTCGCCGCTCTGCGCGCCGCACATCCCGGCACCCGTGTCTCCCTGGAGGAGGCCGAGCCGCCGCAGTCGGTCGAGATGCTGCGCGAGGGCGACTGCGACGTGGCCCTCGCCTTCCGGTACGAGGGTGCCGCGGGCGCCCCGGAAGGGGAGTGGGACGACCTCGTCGTACGCCCGCTGCTGACGGACCGTCTCGTCGCCCTCGTACCCGAACGGCATCGGCTCGCGCGCACCGCACCCTCGGGGTCGGTCGCCATCGGGGAACTCGCGGCCGAGCCGTGGATCGCCGGATGCCCGCGTTGCCGGGGGCAGTTGATCGAGGTCTGCGAGAGCGCGGGCTTCACGCCCCGCATCGACTTCGCCACCGACGACTATCCGGCGGTCGTCGGCCTCGTGGGCGCCGGCCTCGGCGTGGCCGTCCTGCCCCAGCTCGCCGTCGAGTCCGTACGACCGCGGGGCGCACGCATGGTGACACTGGAGCCGGCGGTGCGGCGGGAGATCGTCGCCCTCACCCTGCCCGACCTCGCGCAGGTGCCGGCGGTGGCGGCGACGCTCGAGCAGCTGACGCGGGCCGCCGCCCGCTAGCGAAGGCAAGGGCGCAGCGAAAAAACAAGGGCACGCGTGCGCGTGCCCTTCTTGAAGAAACGTTCCTTCAGTTGTGCGGGCCGGCCTCTCCGCTGGTCGTCGACGCCGAGACCAGCCGGTTGCGCGCCCGCCCCATGAGCTCCTCACGCTCGTCCTCGGTCAAGCCGCCCCACACGCCGTACGGTTCGCGCACGGCCAGCGCGTGCGCCGCGCACTGCGCGCGCACCGGGCACCTCATGCAGACCTCCTTGGCCGAGTTCTCGCGTGCACTCCGGGCCGCACCGCGCTCACCCTCCGGATGAAAGAAGAGCGAGCTGTCCACCCCGCGACAGGCAGCCAGCAGCTGCCAGTCCCACAGGTCCGCGTTCGGTCCGGGAAGGCGGGAGAAATCTGCCATTGCGTGACCCCTTGTAGCCGTTCTGGGCGGATACGGTGTCCACGACCGTACATCTACGATCTAAGGAGATGAAAATATGACTCATTGCGAATCTAGCCTCAGGCGCCAACAAATGGGAAGAAAAAGGGCTGAATGGGGCATGGGTTGTGATGAAACATTGAGGGTCCGTCGTGCATGTCTGCCCCGTGTCCGCCCCCTCACGTAGAGTGCCGAAGACGGCATATGGCCCCGTAACTCTTTCGAGTGACCGTCGTTGAGAGGGCGAGGCGGTTGAAGGAACAAGCGCTCGGGCAGGCGTCCGAGACGGTCGACCGCACAGGTGACGATTTCGTACCAGCCTGGAGGCTCAAGGTGACGTGCATCAGCTGCGGAGGGCGGCCATGACATCCGTCCTCGTCTGCGACGACTCCCCGCTTGCCCGAGAGGCGCTTCGCCGTGCGGTCGCGACCGTGCCCGGCGTCGAGCGCGTGACGACGGCGGCCAACGGCGAGGAAGTCCTCCGCCGCTGGGGCGCCGACCGCTCGGACCTGATTCTGATGGACGTACGCATGCCCGGTCTGGGCGGCGTCGAGACCGTACGGCGGCTGCTGTCCGCCGACCCCGGTGCGCGCATCATCATGCTCACCGTCGCCGAGGACCTGGACGGCGTGGCCCTCGCGGTCGCCGCCGGTGCCCGCGGCTATCTGCACAAGGACGCCTCGCGCGCGGAGCTGCGCGCCACCGTCACGCAGGCTCTGGCCGACCCCACCTGGCGGCTCGCCCCGCGTCGGCTGCGCTCCGCCGAGATGGGCGCCGCACCGACGCTCACCGCGCGCGAGATCCAGGTCCTCGAGGGCATGAGCCACGGCCGCTCCAACGCCGAGATCGGCCGCGAGCTGTTCCTCTCCGAGGACACCGTCAAGACGCACGCCCGACGCCTGTTCAAGAAGCTCGGCGCCTCGGACCGGGCGCACGCCGTGGCGCTCGGCTTCCGGTGGGGCCTGGTCCGGTAGGTGAGCCTCAGCGGGGGCACCGGGATCCCCGCCTGCCGCGTGGCGGGCGGGGCTGCTTTTCACAGCGCGATTCCGCGCGTGTACCGCAAGGTGAGCGGTGGTGGCAAAGCGGCCTGCCGGGTGCCCGCTGCTCGTTTCGGCGCGGATGCCGCATCCTTGAGATGTGGAGTCTCTCGGGGACGAGTCGGTCGAGCGGAAGGGGAGGGCGCAGGGGATGAGTGCCGGCGCACCTGCTCATAACGCTTCAGTGCACAACATCGGGCGTGATGCCGCGGACCGTACGGCCGCAAGGCACCATGGACCGATGCGCGACGACGAGGCGGCTTATGCCCAAGGGGCGATCGGTGCACTCGTCCATCGCGCCGTGGACGGGGACGAGCAGGCCACGCACGATCTGCTCGCGCACGTCCACCCCTTGGCCCTGCGCTACTGCCGCACCAGGCTGTCCCGCCTTCCGGGCGATGCCCGCCACTTCGTCGAGGACCTCGCTCAGGAGGTCTGCGTCGCGGTCCTCCTCGCGCTGCCGCGTTACAAGGACACCGGGCGCCCCTTCGAGGCGTTCGTCTTCGCCATCGCCGCGCACAAGGTGGCTGACCTGCAGCGGGCGGCGATGCGTCACCCCGGCTCGACGGCCGTTCCGTCCGACGAGATGCCGGAACGCCCGGACGACTCCCTGGGCCCGGAGGAGCGGGCGCTGCTGAGCAGCGACGCCGAGTGGGCCAAGAAACTGCTGGCCAACCTGCCCGAGAACCAGCGGGAGCTGTTGCTGCTGAGGATCGCGGTGGGGTTGACCGCGGAAGAGACGGGTCAGATGTTGGGAATGTCACCCGGAGCGGTCCGGGTGGCCCAGCACAGGGCGCTGAGCAGGCTGCGAGCGCTGGCCGAGCAGTAGAGCTCGCCGTGTACTCCCTTGAGTGCGCCCCCAAATGAACAGGCTCCTCTTCGATTCCGTACGAACATACGAAGCCCGGAGCCATACAGAACCGTGGAATTTGCTGGCCGTGCTTCCCGTTAGCATGGACATCCGCACCGATCAAGGCCATTTGGGGAAGGTGTCATGACTGCCAACGTCGACGGAGTGCCCGGTAAATTCGCGACACTCGGGCTGACCTACGACGACGTGCTGCTGCTGCCGGGTGCATCGGAAGTGCTCCCCAACGCGGTCGACACCTCGTCCCGCATCTCCCGCAATGTCCGGGTGAACATCCCCCTCCTGTCCGCCGCCATGGACAAGGTCACCGAGTCGCGCATGGCGATCGCGATGGCCCGTCTGGGCGGCGTCGGCGTACTGCACCGCAACCTCTCCGTCGAGGACCAGGTCAACCAGGTCGACCTGGTGAAGCGGTCCGAGTCCGGGATGGTCACCGACCCGATCACGGTGCACCCGGAGGCCACGCTCGCCGAGGCGGACGCCCTGTGCGCCAAGTTCCGCATCAGCGGCGTGCCCGTCACCGACCCGGCCGGCAAGCTGCTCGGCATCGTCACCAACCGCGACATGGCCTTCGAGACCGACCGCAGCCGTCAGGTGCGCGAGGTCATGACCCCGATGCCGCTGGTCACCGGCAAGGTCGGCATCTCCGGCAGCGACGCGATGGAGCTGCTGCGCCGCCACAAGATCGAGAAGCTTCCCCTGGTCGACGAGGCGGGTGTCCTCAAGGGACTCATCACCGTCAAGGACTTCGTCAAGGCGGAGAAGTACCCGAACGCCGCCAAGGACTCCGAGGGCCGTCTGCTCGTCGGTGCCGCCGTGGGCGCCAGCCCCGAGGCCCTGGAGCGCGCCCAGGCGCTCGCCGAGGCCGGTGTGGACTTCCTGGTCGTCGACACCTCGCACGGCCACAACAGCAATGCCCTCAGCTGGATGGCGAAGATCAAGTCCAGCGTCTCCGTCGACGTGATCGGCGGAAACGTCGCCACGCGCGACGGCGCGCAGGCCCTCATCGACGCCGGTGTAGACGGCATCAAGGTGGGTGTGGGCCCCGGCTCCATCTGTACGACCCGAGTGGTCGCCGGCATCGGCGTCCCGCAGGTCACCGCCATCTACGAGGCCTCCCTCGCCGCCCGCCCCGCGGGCATCCCGCTGATCGGCGACGGCGGCCTGCAGTACTCCGGCGACATCGGCAAGGCCCTCGCCGCCGGCGCCGACACCGTCATGCTGGGCAGCCTGCTCGCGGGCTGCGAGGAGTCCCCGGGCGAGCTGCTGTTCATCAACGGCAAGCAGTTCAAGTCGTACCGCGGCATGGGCTCGCTGGGCGCCATGCAGTCCCGCGGCCAGGCCAAGTCGTACTCGAAGGACCGCTACTTCCAGGGTGAGGTCTCCTCCGACGACAAGCTCGTGCCCGAGGGCGTCGAGGGCCAGGTGCCCTACCGCGGCCCGCTGGCCAACGTCCTGCACCAGCTCGTCGGCGGCCTGCGCCAGACCATGGGCTACGTGGGCGCGGCCACCATCGAGGAGATGGAGTCCAAGGGCCGCTTCGTGCGGATCACCTCGGCGGGCCTGAAGGAGTCGCACCCGCACGACATCCAGATGACGGTCGAGGCGCCGAACTACAGCCGCAAGTGAGCCGTAGCTGACGTCCCCGCGCGCGTGGGGAGTTCGTCGCCGTACGCGCGCGTGAAGCACACCAAGGGCGGCCCCGGGAAGCACCGGGGCCGCCCTTGTCGTACCCGTCGGCGATACTGGAAGACGCTGAAACGCATCAGGGAAAGGCCACAGACGTGACTGAGATCGAGATCGGGCGCGGCAAGCGCGGCCGCAGGGCGTACGCCTTCGACGACATCGCCGTCGTCCCGAGCCGCCGTACGCGGGACCCGAAGGAGGTCTCGATCGCCTGGCAGATCGACGCCTACCGCTTCGAGCTGCCCTTCCTGGCCGCCCCCATGGACTCGGTCGTCTCCCCGGCCACCGCGATCCGCATCGGAGAGCTCGGCGGCCTCGGCGTGCTGAACCTCGAGGGCCTGTGGACGCGGTACGAGGATCCGCAGCCGCTGCTCGACGAGATCGCCGGGCTGCCCACGGAGGCCGCCACGCGCCGCCTGCAGGAGATCTACGCCGCCCCCATCAAGGAGGAGCTGATCGGGCAGCGCATCAAGGAGGTGCGCGACTCGGGCGTGGTCACCGCCGCCGCGCTCTCCCCGCAGCGCACCGCCCAGTTCTCCAAGGCGGTCGTCGACGCGGGCGTGGACATCTTCGTCATCCGCGGTACGACGGTCTCGGCGGAGCACGTCTCCGGTGCGGCCGAGCCGCTGAACCTGAAGCAGTTCATCTACGAGCTCGACGTCCCGGTGATCGTCGGCGGCTGCGCCACCTACACCGCGGCCCTGCACCTGATGCGCACCGGCGCGGCGGGCGTCCTGGTCGGCTTCGGCGGCGGCGCCGCGCACACCACGCGCAACGTCCTGGGCATCCGGGTGCCGATGGCGACGGCGGTCGCGGACGTGGCGGCGGCCCGCCGTGACTACATGGACGAGTCCGGCGGCCGGTATGTGCACGTGATCGCGGACGGCGGCGTCGGCTGGTCCGGCGACCTGCCCAAGGCAATCGCCTGTGGCGCCGACGCGGTCATGATGGGCTCCCCGCTCGCGCGCGCGACCGACGCGCCGGGCAAGGGCCACCACTGGGGCATGGAGGCCGTCAACGAGGAGCTGCCGCGCGGCAAGAAGGTCGACCTCGGCACGGTCGGCACCATCGAGGAGGTTCTGACGGGCCCGTCCCACACCCCGGACGGCTCGATGAACTTCTTCGGCGCCCTGCGCCGCGCCATGGCCACCACCGGCTACAGCGAGCTCAAGGAGTTCCAGCGCGTCGAGGTGACGGTGGCGGACTCGCAGCACCAGCGCTGACGCCGCGCCCGGCCCGAACGAAAGGGGCCCGGACCACCGAGAGGTGTTCCGGGCCCCTTCGCATGCGTGCGGGACGGCTCAGGCCGCGGCCTTCTTGGCGCCGGAGAACGCGGCGAACGCGCCGATGCCGAGGAAGACGAAGGTCAGAGCGTCCGCTTCCTCGCTCCAGACCTTGGTCACCACGTCGAAGTGGTCGGTGAGGACCGTGGTCAGGGAGACGCCGAGCTCGTCGGCGCCGATCGCCGCGAAGCCGATGAGCTGGCCGAGGTAGACGGCGCCCAGGGAGAGGATCGCGCTCACCACGGGCAGTGCCGGGTTGGCGCCGCCGATCTTGCCGGCGGCGAGTCCGATGACGAAGCCGACGCCGACCGCGGCGTAGCCGATCTCGTACTCGGTGGCGCCGACGATGCCGCCGTAGATACCGGCGGTGACCAGGGCCGCGACGACGGCGGCGACGATGCCGAGGGCGATGTTGTTGCGCGCGGGCGCGGGCGGGGCCGGGGGCACGGCGTCCGGCTGCTGGGCGAACGGGTTGCCGTCGGTGGGCTGAGACGGCGGCACTGACTGGGTCATGACAGGAATCCCCCCACGGGACTGTCGGTCCCCTGCGGGACCTTGAATGAGCGGTGTGACTGCGCACGACTGTGCGACGAGACGCCGAAGAGTAACAGGCCGACCGCCCCGCTTCGCCAGTGAATTCGCGGGGTGGCCGGTGGCTGTCGTGGTCAGAGCCGGTGGGCCGCCCCCATGGGTGTCGCCCCCCGGGTGTCCAGCAGGAGCTGGGCCTTCACCGACAGGCCCTGGAGGTCGTAGGTGCGGTGCTGCTGGAGCAGGATCGTCAGGTCGGCGTCGGCGGCGGCATCGTAGAGGGAGTCCGCGCGCGGCACCGGGCGGTCCAGGACGTTCCAGGACGCGACGTGCGGGTCGTGGTAGCTCACGGACGCGCCCAGTTCCATCAGCCGGATCGCGAGCTCCTGGGCGGGCGTGGCCTGCTGGTCGGCGACATCGGGCTTGTAGGTGACGCCGAGGAGGAGGATGCGGGCGCCGCGCGCGGACTTGCCGTGCTCATTGAGGAGGGTGGCGGAACGCTGGACGACGTAACGGGGCATCTGGCTGTTGACCTGCTGGGCCAGTTCGACCATCCGCAGGGTGCGGCCCGCGGGGGCGGTCAGCTCCTGCGGGACTGCGTGTCCGCCGACGCCGGGGCCGGGGCGGAAGGCCTGGAAGCCGAAGGGCTTGGTCTCCGCGCAGCGGATGACGTCCCACAGGTCGACGCCCAAGTCGTGGCAGAGGACGGCCATTTCGTTGACGAGGGCGATGTTGACGTGCCGGAAGTTGGTCTCCAGCACCTGCACGGTCTCCGCCTCGCGCGGTCCACGCGCGCGTACCACCTTGTCGGTGAGCCGACCGTAGAAGGCCGCGGCCGACTCGGTGCAGGCGGGGGTGAGGCCGCCGATCACCTTGGGGGTGTTGGCGGGAGTGAAGTCGCGGTTGCCGGGGTCGACGCGGCTGGGGGAGTAGGCCAGGTGGAAATCGCGGCCGGCGCGCAGCCCCGAGCCCTCTTCGAGGAGCGGGCGCAGAACGTTCTCGGTGGTGCCCGGGGGGACGGGCGACTCCAGGATCACGGTGGTGTGCGGGCGCAGTCGTCCGGCCAGGGTGCGGGCGGCCGCCTCCACCTGGCTCAGATCGAGCCCGCCGTCCGCTCCGCGCGGGGTGGGCGCGCAGATGACGGCGGTGCGCACGCGGCCGAGCTCGGCGGGGCTGGTGGCATGCCGGAAGCCCCCCGCGAGCATCCGGCGCAACTCGGCTGGGCTGAGGGAGCCGGGCTCCGGCCCGGTCCGGTAACCGAGCGTGGGGATGCCGGCGGCGACGGCGGCCTGGGCCAGGGGCAGGCCGTACAAGCCGAGTCCGATGACGGCGAGATCTGCGGGCATGGCGTGGGCCGTCCTTCCCAATAACCGAAGCGGTGCGGGTGCGCAAGCCCTGTGGACAGGACGAGGGAGCGCAATGTCAGACTAGGAGTAAATATGACCGATTTGCGGGATTGGACGTTGGCGTTTCCGTGAGTGTTGTCCACAGGCTGGGGGCGCGTGGTGGCTGAAGTCGGGCAACCCGGTCAGAATTTGGGCATGGGGGGTACGAAGCGGGCTTCGCCCGACGGGTGCGGCCTACGCGACCGATGAGCGGGAGGCAGCGGTGAGGACAGCGACACTGGGGCCGGCGGAGCGCGCCGAGTCACTGGCATCAATGGCCGAGCGCGAGCTGGACCTACTGGTCGTGGGCGGCGGCGTCGTGGGCGCGGGCACCGCCCTGGACGCGGCCACTCGCGGACTGTCCACCGGCCTGGTCGAGGCACGTGACTGGGCATCGGGCACATCGAGCAGGTCCAGCAAACTGATCCACGGCGGCCTGCGCTATCTGGAGATGCTCGACTTCGTGCTCGTCCGGGAGGCCTTGAAGGAGCGGGGCCTGCTGCTGGAGAGGCTCGCCCCGCATCTGGTGAAGCCGGTGCCCTTCCTGTACCCACTGCAGCACAAGGGATGGGAGCGCCTGTACGCCGGTTCGGGCGTCGCGCTCTATGACGTCATGTCGATGGCCCGCGGCCACGGGCGCGGCCTGCCCCTGCACCGCCACCTGAGCCGCCGTCACGCCCTACGCGTCGCCCCCGCTCTGAAGAAGGACGCGCTGGTCGGGGCGCTGCAGTACTACGACGCCCAGATGGACGACGCCCGCTATGTGGCCACCCTGGTGCGCACGGCGGCGGCCTACGGCGCCAAGACCGCCAACCGCGCGCGCGTGACCGGGTTTCTGCGTGAGGGCGAGCGCGTCGTCGGGGCCCGGGTGCAGGACGTCGAGGCGGGCGGGGAGTACGAGATCCGCGCCAAGCAGATCGTCAACGCGACCGGTGTGTGGACCGACGACACCCAGTCGATGGTGGGGGAGCGCGGACAGTTCCACGTACGCGCCTCCAAGGGCATCCATCTGGTCGTACCCAAGGACCGCATCCACTCCTCGACCGGGCTGATCCTGCGCACGGAGAAGTCCGTGCTGTTCGTCATCCCCTGGGGCCGGCACTGGATCGTCGGCACCACCGACACCGACTGGGACCTCGACAAGGCCCACCCGGCCGCATCCAGCGCGGACATCGACTACCTGCTGGAACACGTGAACTCGGTGCTCGCGGTGCCGCTGACCCGGGACGACGTGGAGGGCGTGTACGCCGGACTGCGGCCCCTGCTCGCCGGCGAGTCGGACGCCACCAGCAAGCTGTCGCGCGAGCACACCGTGGCGCACCCCGTGCCCGGGCTGGTCGTCGTGGCCGGCGGCAAGTACACGACGTACCGGGTGATGGCCAAGGATGCGGTGGACGCTGCCGTGCACGGTCTCGACATGCGGGTCGCCGAGTGCGTGACGGAGGACATTCCGCTGCTGGGCGCCGAGGGATACCGGGCGCTGTGGAACGCGCGGGCGCGGATCGCGGCGCGGACGGGGCTTCATGTGGTGCGGGTGGAGCACCTGTTGAACCGGTACGGATCGCTGGCGGAGGAGGTGCTCGAACTCATCGCCGCCAATCCCACCCTCGGTGAACCCCTGCAGTCCGCCGACGACTATCTGCGCGCCGAGATCGTCTACGCCGCCTCGCACGAGGGGGCGCGGCATCTGGATGACGTGCTGACGCGGCGGACCCGCATCTCGATCGAGACGTTCGACCGCGGGTCGCGGTGCGCGCGCGAGGCCGCCGAACTGATGGCGCCGGTGCTGGGCTGGGACAAGGACCATATCGACCGCGAGATCGAGCACTACCAGAAGCGGGTGGAGGCCGAGCGGGAGTCGCAGCGGCAGCCGGACGACCTGACGGCGGACGCGGCGCGATTGGGGGCGCCGGACATCGTGCCGTTGTAGTGCACCGTATGCGACAGAACGTCACTCGAACGGGTGGCTGGAGCTGGGATCTCTGCTCGAACCTCGGCCGTTCTACCAGGTGCGAGGGCAGAACTCGGCGGCGAGCAGCCGGGGTTCGAGACCGGGATCTGCGATCGCCGTCGTGTTCACCCGGAATGTGAGGACGCGACGACCGCCGACGGTGGCCGCGGAGCGCACGTAGCTGCCGGAGATGCGCCCGTTGTGCCCCCATACGACGGTGCCGCACGGCAGTTTCACGGGAAAGAGCCCCATGCCGTACGAGCCATGTGCGGCACGGGTGTCGAGCATCTCGCGCAGCCGGCGCGGGGGCAGCAGCCGGCCGCCGAGCAGTGCGGCGTAGAAGCGGTCGAGGTCGGCGAGCGTGGTCACCAGCTCGCCCGCGGCGCCGGCCACCCGCGGGTCGAGCTCGGTGACGTCGGTCCCGTCGGTGGCGTAGGCGCGGCCGTGCGGGGAGGGAAGAGAGGTGCGGGATCCAGGGAAGGAGGTGCCGGTCAGACCCAGCGGAGCGACGATGCGTCGCTCGGCCTCGGTGGCGTAGGAGCGGCCGGTGACGTGCTCGATGACCAGGCCGAGCAGGACGTAGTTGGTGTTCGAGTAGGAGAAGCTGCCGCGGTCGGCAGGGGGGTGGGTGAGTGCGATGCGTACGGCCTGAAGCGGCGTGACGGGGACGGTGCCCCCGGTCTCGGCGGTGAAGTCGTACAGGCCGCTGGTGTGGGTCAGCAGGGAACGAAGGGTCAGCGCGCGACCGTCGTTGCCCGCCCCGCGCACCAGACCAGGCAGATGCCGCTCCACCGTGTCGGACAGGGACAGCCGTCGCTCGCCGGCCAGTTGAAGGACGACCGTCGCGATGAAGGTCTTGGTGACGCTGCCGGCGCGGAAATGGTCGGTGGGGGCGATGCCCGGACCGGTCTGGGCGTAGCGGGTGCCGGTCTCCTCATGGGCCAGCAGGGCCGTGGCGGGGGCCTTGCCCTCGGTGACGAGCAATGGAAGGAGGGCGCCGGTCGCCCATACCGGGGGCGCCGAGGAGGCGATGGGAGCCAGACCGAGGAGCGCAACGGACACCAGACCGAGGAGGGCCAGGGACACAGGAATGCCCAGTAGTGTCCGAAACGGCGGCATCGTCGGTCGCGCCATGCGGGGTTCCTTTCCTTGTCGCGGCTCATCATGCCGGGCGGCGGAATGTTCGATTCAGCTGGGCTCGGGTCCGCCGTGGCCGGGAGGTGCGGGCCGTGTGGTGGCGTGGCGATGTGACGGGCACCCTGGGCGTTGGGCACTTGTCGGGTGAGAGACAATGGAGCCTCTGTCAGGGCGGGTTGTATGAGGGGACGCATGTCGGAGGCGGAGCGGGCGGGGACATCTCGTCAGGACACTCGTCAGGACAACCGCGAGCGTCTCCTCGCGGGGCGGTACCGGCTGGGCGATGTGCTCGGCCGGGGCGGCATGGGCACGGTGTGGCGAGCCGAGGACGAGACCCTGGGGCGGACGGTCGCCGTCAAGGAGCTGCGGTTCCCGTCGAACATCGACGAGGAGGAGAAGCGGCGGCTGATCACACGCACGTTGCGTGAGGCCAAGGCGATCGCCCGGATCCGCAACAACAGTGCGGTGACGGTGTTCGACGTGGTCGAAGAGGACGACCGGCCGTGGATCGTGATGGAACTCGTCGAGGGCAAGTCGCTCGCCGAGGTCATCCGCGAGGACGGCCTGCTCGAGCCGAAGCGGGCGGCCGAGGTGGGCCTGGCGATCCTCGACGTGCTGCGGTCCGCGCACCGCGAGGGCATCCTGCACCGGGACGTCAAGCCGTCCAACGTCCTGCTGGAGTCCGACACCGACCGCGTCGTGCTCACCGACTTCGGCATCGCCCAGGTCGAGGGCGACCCGTCCATCACCTCGACCGGCATGCTCGTCGGCGCGCCCTCCTACATCTCCCCGGAACGGGCCCGCGGCCACAAGCCGGGCCCGGCGGCCGACCTGTGGTCGCTGGGCGGGCTGTTGTACGCGTCGGTCGAGGGCGTGCCGCCGTACGACAAGGGCTCCGCGATCGCGACTCTCACGGCGGTGATGACCGAGCCGCTGGAGGAGCCGAAGAACGCGGGGCCGTTGAAGGACGTCATCTACGGCCTGCTCACCAAGGACCCCGCCAAGAGGCTCGACGACGCCGGTGCGCGGGCGATGCTCAACGCCGTCATCCACGCGCCCGAGCCCAAGGACGAGCCGGAGCCGGCGCTGGACGCGACGAGGGTCGTGCCGTTGCCGCCGCAGCCGGACGCGCCTGCGGACAAGGGCCGTTCGGGTGCCGGGTCCGGGTCTGGGGGCAAGCGGGGCGAGGAGGCCGGGGAGCGGTTGCGCGGGGCGCTGCGTTCCGTGCGGAAGGCCGCGGTGAGTGCCGGCGCGGCTGGGTCGGCGGCTGCGGCGCGTGGCAAGTCCGGGAGTGAGAAGGCTGCCTCGGGGTCCGGTGGCGGCGCGGCCGGGGGTTCGTCCGCGGGAGCGGGCGCGGCCGGGGCGTCGTCGTCGGCGGCGGCAGGGAGTTCGGGCCGGACTTCCGGGGGCAAGGACGCAGCGGCGGCCGGCTCTGCTGTCGGGGCTGACGTCGGCGCCGATACCAACGCTGGTACCAACACTGGTGTCGGTGACAAGGCCGGTTCCGGTGCCGGTGAGCGGGATGCTCGGACCGCGAACGGGCAGAGTGGCGGCGGCCGGAGTTCGGGGTGGCCCGTGGTGCCGCCGCCGGATCTGCCGCCGCGGCCCGTGCCGAGGGCGCCGCTGACCGATGTGGTGCCGAAGCGGACGCTGGTGATCATCGCGGTGGTCGTGGTGCTGGCCGTGATCGGAGTGGTGCTGGCCTTCGTGCTCGACGGGGACGGCGACGGGTCCAAGGCGTCCGCGAGCGGGGGCAAGGCCAAAGCCTCCGCCAGCGCGAGTGCCGACACCAAGCAGGACGAGAAGGACAGCACCCGTACGGACGGTGAGGCGACCGCGTCCGCCGACTCCGGTGCGGGGACGGGATCCGGCAAGGAGACCGGGAGTACGCCGAGCGCCGGGACGAGCGCGACCGGCGGGAGCGGTGCCGAGGCGGGATCCGGGAGCGACAGCGGGGCCGCGTCGACCCACAAGGGGGGCCAGGGGTACTCGATCGGGCTGCCCAAGGGGTGGAAGTTCCAGTCCACGGGGTCGGCCGGGGACCGGTTCACCGGGCCCGACGGGCAGAAGCTGCTCGTCGCCTGGACGTCCACGCCGAAGGACGACCCGGTGGCGGACTGGAAGAACCAGGAGCGGGGCATGGTGCGCTCGCAGTACAAGAGGATCCGCATAGAGGCGGTGGACTACCGCGGCTGGAACACGGCCGACTGGGAGTTCACCTATGCCGAGGGCGGGACGAAGTACCGGACGATCGACCGTGGCTTCGTCGTGAACGACCATCTCGGATATGCGCTGATGTACACCGCGAAAGCCGGTAATTGGGACGGCAACCTCCGCAAGGAGACATGGCGGACGCTGACGAACACGTTCGAGCGGAAGTCGTGACGTGAGCGGCTCTCGGTTCGGGGCCGCGGCGGGCAGGGTTGAGCGGTGAGATACAGCAACCCCTCTTTGCGGGTTGCCTCCGGCACGTATCGTGAATGCTTGCGGACCGTACGCATCCAGTCGTGCGTCCGGAACGGGACGCAAGGCGAGCGGAATTGACCAACCGGGCGGCCGGGGGAGGCAACGTGGACGACTACGCGGGTCGGGTGCTCGCCGACCGCTACCGCCTGCCGCTGCCGCCCTCCGACGAGTACGAGCTCACCGAGACCCGGGCCTTCGACACCTACAGCGGACAGGAAGTCCTCGTCCGGCAGGTGCCGTTGCCGGAGGTCGTCGAGGCGGAGGTGCTCGACGCCGAGGGTCTGCCCGACGGGTTCACCGCCCGGGATACGCGGGAGCGTGGGGCGGGGCGCCGGACCTCGACGCGGTCGAGTGCGCGCCGGCCCAGCGATCCCGCCGTCCGGCGGGCGGTCGAGGCGGCGCAGGCCGCGGCGCGGATCCCCGACCATCCTCGGCTGGACCAGGTCTTCGACGTGTTCGCCGAGGGCGGTTCGCTGTGGATAGTGAGCGAGTTCGTGGCCGCGCGTCCGTTGGCGGCGTTGCTGGCCGAGCAACCGCTGACGCCGTATCGGGCGGCCGAAGTCGCCTCCGACGTCCTCATGGCGCTGCGGGTGCTGCACGCGCATGGCTGGGTCCACCGGAACATCACCGCCCGTACCGTGCTCGTCTGCGACGACGGCCGGGTGATGCTGACCGGGCTCGCGGTCGGGGCCGCGGAGGAGGCGCTGTGCGGGTATGACCCGGTGCCGGTCGAGGACGGTGACGGGAGTGGGGGCGGCGGGACTGCGGCGTTCGGTGGCGGGCCCGGCCCTGGTGGCGTGGATCCCGAGGCTGCCCGACGTGCCGCGATAGAGGCGCGGGCGGCCGGGGGATTGCCGGTTCCCCGAGACGGTGCGGCGAGCGGCGCGGGGGCGCCCGGCGTCGGTGGTGCCGGTGCCGGTGGTGCGGATCCCGAGGCTGCTCGGCGTGCCGCGATCGAGGCGCGGGTGGCCGAGGGGCTGTCGGCGCCCGGGGGTGACGCCGGTGACGGGACAGGGGTTTCCGGTGCGGCATCGCGCGGCGGCTTCGAAACCGGTGGGGACATCAGGGCCGCGCGGGCCGGAGCGATCGCCGCGTATCGGGCGGGAGCCCGTGCCGCCGCCCGGGTGCAGGAGTCGCAGCAGAACGGGCGGGCCGCACTGCCCGGCGCCCGCCAGACGCCCGAAGGCGGCCCCGCCGCCCAAGTCAACGGCTCGACGCAGCAGCCGTACCCCGACGGCAACGGCAGCACCACGCCGCCCGGCCGGATTGCCGACCCGTACGGCGCGCAGACCACGCCCTGGTACGGCGCCACGCCCCGAAGCGGGGCCGAGGGCGCACCGGCGGCCGACGACGGTCGCGCGCCCGCACCGGGCGTCGACGGGTTCCCTGCCGGCGGCATTCCCGCTCCCGACTTCAGCGGCACCACAAGCATCCCTGCCCTGGGCATCCCCGCCCCCGGTGGCCCCTCCACCGCGGCCGGCCCCACCTCACCGCCCTCCGTCAACTCCCCTCATCCGCCGACCCGTTGGGGCGACTTGGTAGCCGGCGCCCCCGCTCGCCGTGGACCCACCACCGCGCTCGGCGCGGAGCGGGCCCGGCAGGCTCGGATGGCTGTGGTGGGGCCCGTGACCGAGCGGTGGGCGCCGGAGCAGGCCGGGCCCGTGCATGAGAACTGGCAGCTCGCCGCGCCGATCGGGCCCGCGACCGACCTGTGGGCGTTGGGGGCGCTGCTCTTC
Source organism: Streptomyces cyaneus (assembly GCF_004028635.1). Classification (GTDB taxonomy): domain Bacteria; phylum Actinomycetota; class Actinomycetes; order Streptomycetales; family Streptomycetaceae; genus Streptomyces; species Streptomyces cyaneus. The sequence continues at coordinate 354,796 of NZ_RQJW01000006.1, forward strand.
CGGGCCGTTCAGGGGCATGCGCCGTATCCGGAGGAGTCGACGGCCGAGCTGGTGCAGATGGTGTGCGCGGAGCCGCCCGCCTACGCCGAGGAGTGCGGGCCGCTCAGGCCGGTCGTGGAGTCGCTGCTGCGTCAGGACCCCACCGAGCGCCTCGACTTCGAGGAGCTGCGGGGCTGGCTGCGCTCGCTGGTGCGGTCCGCGCCCGAGCCGGAGGCCGGCGCGCATGTCGTCGCCGCTCCGCCGGTCGACCCCAACCGGCTGCCGATCGTGCGGCGCCGGGGCGAGCTGGTGCGCCGACGGCGGGCCGGGCTGCCCGCGCATCACGGGCGACACAAGCGGGCCAAGCAGGAGACGGCGTCACCGCGCCGGCTCGGGCGTACGTTGCTGCTGCTCGTGATGCTGGGCATGGCCGCGGCGATCGCGTACGCCATGCTGTTCATGCCGAAGGCCGACAGCGGCAACGGCAACGGCGGTACGGCCGACGCCGATCGCACCGGAGCCGCGAGCGGGGCCACTCAGGCGGCGCCCGAGCAGTCGGCCGACGCGAGCAGTGAGCCGCGGCCCGACCAGACCTCCCCGGAGTCCGGCAACAGCCCCTCGGAGTCGGCCGGTTCCACCGAGGCACAGACCAACGGCCCCGAAGTCCCCGACGGTTTCACCCTGCGCAAGGACGCGGCCGGCTTCCGGATCGCCGTGGCCAACGGCTGGAACCGCACACCGGAGAACGGGCGCGGGCAGGTCGTGTACTCGCACGGCGAGTTCGACCTCATCGTCGTACCGGGCCGGGACACCGCGGACGAGTACGGCAGTGATCCCATGGTCTACCAGCGGGAGCACGAGCGTGAGTTGCAGCCGTACCGGGACTCCAGCTGGGCCTCCTCCGGCGGGCTGAAGACCATCCGGGTCGGCGACCGGACGATGGCCGAGGGGCAGTTCACCTGGACCGACGACCAGGGGCGTGAGCTGTTCGTGCGGAACGTCGCGATCCTGATCGGCGGGCGGTACCACGTGGTGCAGTTGCGCGGCCCGGAGGCCGAGCGGGACGAGGTGACGCGGCTGTTCGAGCAGGCGTCGGCGACCTATCAGGCCACCGGCTGAAGGCCGGGTCACCCGCTGAATCCGCCTGTCGACCCTGCGTGAGGGTTGAGTCGCGTTCCCGAAAGCGACAACCATCACAGTGCGGTCTCCTTGGCACCCCCGCGGTTCCCGTCCCCTCGGCCGGTCCCTAATCTGAGCCTGTCAAGAGCATTGCGGGGCAACGTGAATCAGATGCAGGGCCAGCTCGTTTCGGGGCGCTACCGGCTCGCCGAGGCGATCGGCAGCGGCGGTATGGGCCGTGTCTGGCGTGCGCATGATGAGGTGCTGCACCGGGCCGTCGCCATCAAGGAGCTGACCGCGGCGCTCTACGTCAACGAGAGCGACCTGGAGCGGCTGCTCGTGCGCACGCGCGCCGAGGCCCGTGCCGCCGCGCGCATCAACCACTCCGCCGTCGTCACCGTGCACGACGTGCTGGAGCACGACGGCCGGCCGTGGATCGTGATGGAGCTGGTCGAGGGGTACTCGCTGGCCGACGCGGTCAAGGAGAGCGGACGTGTCGAGCCGACCGAGGCCGCCCGTATCGGCCTGTGGGTGCTGCGGGCGCTGCGCGCCGCGCACACCGCCGGAGTCCTGCACCGCGACGTCAAGCCCGGCAACGTCCTGATCTCCGAGGACGGCCGCGTCCTGCTGACCGACTTCGGCATCGCCCAGATCGAGGGCGACTCCACCATCACCCGCACCGGCGAGGTCGTCGGCTCGGTCGACTACCTCGCCCCCGAGCGCATCCGCGGCCACGACCCGGGCGCCTCCTCCGACTTGTGGGCTCTCGGCGCGACGCTGTACACGGCGGTGGAGGGACGCTCGCCGTTCCGGCGCACGTCGCCGCTGAGCACCATGCAGGCGGTAGTCGACGAGGAGCCCGCCGAGCCGCAACGCGCCGGCCCGCTCGGGCCCGTGATCGCCGCCCTGCTGCGCAAGGATCCGGCCACCCGGCCCGACGCGGCCGAGGCTGAGCAGATGCTGGCCGAGGCGGCGGAGGGGCGACGGCCGAGCACGGCGCAGGCATACGTCCCGACGCAGCACACGCGGTACGAGCCGGAGGTGCGCACGGGGGGCGCAGACAGCGGGGCGGCCGTGAGTGCGGGCGCGGGTGCGGGTGCGAGCTCGGTGGCGGCGACCGGCACGCCGTATCCGCCGTTGACCGGTCAGACTCCGACGGGCACGCCGTATCCGCCGATGACTGGCCAGACCCCGACCGGTACGCCGTACCCGCCGATGAACGGTCAGACCCCGACGGGCACGCCGTATCCGCCGATGAACGGTCCGGCGAGGAGCGGCCCGCCGTACGGCACCGCGGGCACCGGCTCCGCGCCCGTCGGGCCGACCCGGCCTCGCCGTCGGCTGCGCTCGCTCGCTCTTCTCGTCGTGCTCGCCGCGATCGTCGGCGGGGGCACCGCGGTGGTGCTGCAGCAGTGGGGGCCGCAGCGCGATGGCGGTACGTCCGTATCGTCCGCGCCTTCGCCGAGTGCCTCGGCGACGGACGGCCGGCGCCCGGCGGGCGGCGTGCCCGCCGACTGGGAGCGGGTCGAGGACCCCTTCGGGTTCAGCCTGTACCTGCCCAAGGGCTGGGAGCGGAAGGTGGTCGGCAAGGAGGTGGACGGCCTCCAGCAGGTCGACTACTCGCCCGACGGTGGCGAGCACTTCGTCCGCATCGCCGTCGACACCTCACCCGACTTCGCGAACGCCTACGACCACCAGCGCGACCTGGAGGACCAGGTGAGGCGGCATCTGGTCGACTACGCGACCGTGTCGCTGAAGAAGAACCTCTACCGCGACCGCGACGGCTCCCTGTGGGAGTACACCTGGAACGCGCTGGCCAAGGACACGCCCTTCCCCGGGCCGCGCCGCGCCATCGACCAGGCGTACATCGACCGGGAGGGCACGGAGTACGCGATCTACATGTCCTCGCCCGAGACGGACTGGGCGGCCACGCGCAAGCAGTTCACGGCGGTGCTGAAGGGCTGGCAGCCGGGCGGCTCCTGAGGCTCTTTGCCGCGTTGCGGAGGCTTTGCGGCTTTGCATAGTTGGCTGATCGGCGCCCCGGAGTCGATCAGTCCGGTGCGGCATGATGGGGCGTATGGGGACCGAGGGCGCCAATTTCCGTGTGATCGCGGGGCGTTACCGCCTTGAGGAGACGCTCGGTCGCGGCGGCATGGGCGTCGTTTGGCGGGCGACCGACCAACTGCTCGGCCGGCAGGTGGCCGTCAAGGAGCTCCCCCTCGACGAGACGCTCTCCGCGGCCGAGGCCCGGCGGCAGCGCGAGCGCACACTGCGCGAGGCCCAGGCGGTGGCGCAGTTGAGCCACCCGCACGTCATCGTCGTCCATGACATCCTCGAGCACGACGAGCGCCCGTACATCGTCATGGAGTTGGTCGACGGGGACTCCCTCGCCGACCGCATCGCGGCGCACGGGCCCGTCGACGCGTTCGAGGCCGCCCGGATCGGCGTCGACCTGCTGAGCGCACTGAGCACGGCTCACGCCGCCGGGGTTCTGCACCGTGACATCACGCCGGCCAACGTGCTCATCGAGGACGGCACCGACCGTGTCGTCCTCACCGACTTCGGAATCGCCCAGGTGCCGGGCACTTCCACGCTCACCGAGTCCGGGTCCTTCGTCGGCTCGCCGGAGTACACCGCGCCCGAGCGGATGTCCGGGGCCAGGACCGGTCCCGCGGCCGACCTGTGGTCGGTGGGTGCGCTCCTGTGCGCGGCGCTGAGCGGCGAATCACCGTTCCGGCGCGACTCGTTGAGCGGCATCGTGCTCGCCGTGGTGTCCGACGAGATTCGTCCGCCCGCGCAGGCGGGGCCGATCCTGCCCGTCGTACAGGGGCTGCTGGAGCGGGATCCGGGGCTGCGGTTGGACGCGGCGGGGGCGGAGCGGATGCTGCGGGAGTTCCTGGAGACGGGGCTCGCGCCTGCGCCTGTGGCCATGGCTGTGCCGGAACGGTTCGGCGGTGCGGAGCGCCGGTACTCCACGCGCAGCGTGCTGGCCACCGCGATGCTGGTCGCTGCGATGGCGGTGGCGGGCGTGTCGGCGGCGGCGCTGCTGGCGAACGGGGGCGGGGACGGGGGTGTGGTGCCGACCAGTTCGGCCCCCAAGGCCTCGGTGAGGCCGTCCGGTACGGCAGGTTCGTCCGGTGGGGCCAGTGTGTCTCCCTCGCCCAGTACGTCTCCCTCGCCCAGTACGTCTCCCTCCTCGAATACGTCTCCCTCACCGGGCACTCCGACTCTGTCCCCCACCAACTCCGAATAAAGGGGAGATAAGTGGCGACCTGAGTCACGGCTCTGTGACCGGAAAGCATTCCCGCTGGATGCCGAAGCGCTTGCCGCGATATTGATGGACCATGAGCAACAACGGGGGAGTCCCTTACCGGTCCGACGAGCCGACGAGTTTCGAACTGCAACCGCCGCAGCCGAACCCGCCGGGGCCTGTTCCCCACCCCGACAACCCGTACGCGGCGCCCACTCGGGCCGTACCGCAACAGTCGGTACCGCAACAGTCCGTGCCCGGTCGGCCCGCCGCGCCCGCCGACCAGCCCACCGACCCGGACCCCGGAACCGGCCGGCTGATCGCGGGCCGATACCGGCTGCTCGCCAAGCTCGGGCACGGCGGCATGGGTACGGTCTGGCGGGCCAAGGACGAGACGGTGGACCGCGAGGTCGCCGTCAAGGAGCCCCGCATACCGGATCACCTTCCCGAGCGCGAACGTGCGAATGCCTTCGAGCGGATGCGCCGCGAGGCACGCGCCGCGGCCCGGCTCGATCATCCGGCGGTCGTGAACGTGCATGACGTCGCCGTCGTGGACGGCCAGCCGTGGATCGTGATGGAGCTGGTGCAGGGCCGTTCGCTGGGCGCCGCGTTGCAGGAGGGCACGCTCGGGGCCCGGGATGCGGCGAGAATCGGCCTCGAAGTGCTCGGCGCGCTGGAGGCCGCCCACGCGGCGGGCATCCTGCACCGGGACGTCAAGCCGGACAACGTCCTCCTCGGCCGCCATGACCGCGTCGTCCTCACCGACTTCGGCATCGCCCAGATCGAGGGCGAGACCAATCTGACCGACACGGGCGGCTTCGTCGGCTCGCCCGAGTACATCGCGCCCGAGCGGGTGCTGGGCCAGCGGCCGGGACCGGCGAGCGACCTGTGGTCCCTGGGTGTCGTCCTGTACGCGGCGGCGGAAGGCGTCTCGCCGTTCCGCCGCAGCAACACCGCGGCGACCCTCCAGTCGGTCCTCAACGCCACGCCCGCGCCGCCCGCTTCGGCCCAGGGCCCGCTCGCCGAGGTCATCAACGGCCTGCTCCAGAAGGACCCGGCGCGCCGCCCGAACGCCGCGCAGACGCGTGCGCTGCTGGAACAGGCGGCCAACCCGCCTGAGCCGGTCGCCACGCAGATCGTGCGGATCGCCGACGGTGGCAAGGGCGGCATCCGGCTGGGGCGCAAGGCGCTGCTCGGGCTCGGTGCGGCGGTCGTCGCGGCCGCGGTGGCGGCGTACCTGGTGATCGCCGACCCGTTCGCGGGGCCGCTGCCGGACCACTGGAAGACCCGCCAGGAGAAGGCCCTCGCCGCGACCCTCGCGGTGCCCGACGGCTACAAGCGGGGTGTGCCCGAGGACACGGACGACGACCACTGGGTCACGTACACCGACGCGAGCGGCGCCATCTCGATCGGCTTGAGGCTGGACAAGAAGGCCGAGGACACGAGCAGCACCATCGCGGGCTCCGCGGCCGCCGAGATGTACGACGACGACGGCGACTTCAAGCAGAGCGGCTCCTACGAGGCCAGCATGCCGGCGAACCCGAAGACGGATCCCCAGCAGACCACTTACCAAGGCAAGAAGTCCGCCGAGAACACGGTCGTCTACACCACCACCGACACCCAGAACCCCCGCCCCCGCGAAATGCGGATCTTCTACTACAAGACCTCTGCCGGCGACATGTACAAGCTCACCGTCAGCTACCCGGGCGCGGGCGACTTCGTGGAGCGTGGACGCGAGGTGGCGCAGACGACCATCGCGAACCTGGACCTCGACAAGCTCTGAACTGGCGAAGTGCCCGCCCCGCAAGGTAGTCATGAGACATGACCAACGACGGGGACGGCACTGGCCACAAGGAGCGTGTGATCGGCGGGCGTTACCGCCTCGTCGAGCGCATCGGCTCCGGCGGCATGGGCACCGTCTGGCGGGCGCTCGACGAACTGGTGGAGCGCGAAGTCGCCGTCAAGCAGCCGAGGTTGCCCGGCGACCCCGAGGACGCGGCCCATCAGCGGGCCGCCCACCGGCTCTACCGTGAGGCCCGCGCCGCCGCCCGCGTCGACCACCCGGCCGCCGTCGCCATCCACGACGTCGTCGTCGAGGACGGACTGCCCTGGATCGTCATGGAGTTGATCCGCGGCGAGTCCCTGCACGAGCTCCTCCAGCGCGGCCCGGTGGAGGCGGCCGAGGCCGCCCGCATCGGCGTCGCCGTCCTGGGTGCCCTGCGTGCCGCGCACGCGGTCGGGATCGTCCACCGGGACGTCAAGCCCGCCAACGTGCTCCTCGGCCCCCATCGCCGAGTCGTCCTCACCGACTTCGGCATCGCCCACATCCAGGGCGAGGAATCCCTCACCGTCAGCGGCGAGTTCATCGGCTCCCTGGAGTTCGTCGCCCCCGAGCGGATGTCCGGCACCGGCGCCGGCCCCGCCTCGGACCTGTGGTCGCTGGGCGTGCTCCTGTACGCCGCCGTGGAGGGCTGGTCCCCCTTTCGCCGTACGACACTGGAGTCCACGCTCGCCGCGATCCTCGCCGCCGATCCACCCGAGCCGAAACAGGCGGGGCCGCTGGGGTCGCTGATCGTACGGCTGCTGGAGAAGGATCCCGAGGCAAGGCCCGGCGCGGAGGAGGCCGGGTCGGCGCTGGAGGCGGTGGCGGAGGGCCGGCCGGTGCCGGTTCCCTCCGGGGGTTCGGCAGGGTCGGGGCCGCAGGACGCCTCGGGACTGCGGGAGTTCGCGGAGGATTCGGGGACGGTACGGCTGGGAGGTGCGGCGGCGTCCGAAGCGGCGGGTGAACCGGAGCCCGAGCCACCGGCCAAGGCGATGCCGGAGCCGTCGGCCGAGCCGGCTTCCACGGAGGGGTCCGGGCCGACTGCCACGTCGAGGTCCGAGCCGACTTCCGCATCCGCGTCCGGGCAGACATCCGCATCCGCATCCGCGTCCCCGCCGACCTCCACGTCGCCTTCCGACCCCACGTCCTCGTTCCCGAACGGCAAGGGCCGCTTCCTCCTCCGCCCGATCCCCGTCGCGGTGCTGGGCGTTCTCCTCGTCGGCGGCACCTGGTTCGCCACCTCCTCCTTCCTCGTCGACAAGGGCGACGACCTCAAGGAGATGAACCCCGTCTACACCTCGGCCCCCCTGGCCCCAGCCACCACCCCCACCCCCAGTCCCACCCCCTCCGCCGGCACCTGGATCGAGCACCGGGAGAAGGACATGGACGCCGTCCTCTCCCTCCCCGCCGAATACAAGGAGATGGCGCGGGAAGGCAGCGCCACCGACCCGCCCCGGCTCGTGGTCTACGACATCGGCCTCGTCCAGGTCCGCCTCACCCAGTGGGACAAGGCGCCCCGCCCGTTGCTGGACCAGGCGCAGAACGCGCACGACACCTGGGACATGTACAACCACGACGCGAGCACCCAGTCCACGCGCACCACCTTCAAGGGCTACGACGCCGTCCTCTCCGACACCACCTACGACATGGAGGAGTCCCCGAGCCGTGTGATGCAGCTGTTCGTGGTCACCGGGGACGACCGGATGTACGAGCTGCGCGTCGACATGCCCAAGGGCACGCCCACGGAGAAGAAGGGCACCGCGGTCTTCAAGGGCGCCCGTGACCGACTTGAGATCGGACCCGACTGACCCGCATCTGATCGTCCCTGTGCAACGCCCTGATCAGCGCGTTTGTTGCCAGTGGACACTGGCGTCGTGTGAGCACTCGGTGAATCCGCGTTACCGACGGGTACACAAAGGCCCCGCTCCGGCATACTCTGCGGCTCATGACGGACGCGCAGGCCCCGGCCAAGACCGGCACGAACCCCCTCGCCCCCGCCCCGGAGGGCGCCCGTACCGCCGCCGACGTGGTCACCCCCGAGCTGGTGGCCCAGCTCACCAAGGGCGTGGTCGGCTCCGGTCGCACCGCCAACCACACGCCGTTCACCGGCGAGAAGCTGGCCGACCTGCCCGAATCCACGCCCGAGGATGTGCACAAGGCCTTCGAGGCGGCCCGCACGGCCCAGGCGGTCTGGGCGCAGGTCCCCGTACGGCAGCGTGCCGCCGTCCTGCTCCGCTTCCACGACCTGGTGCTCGCACGCCAGGCCGAGGTCCTCGACCTCATCCAGCTGGAGACCGGCAAGGCCCGTCTGCACGCCCACGAGGAGGTGCAGGCCGTAGCCGTCGCGGCCCGCCATTACGGCCGTAAGGCACCCGCCTACCTCAAGCCGAAGCGGCACGCGGGCGCCATGCCCACGCTGACGAAGGTCACCGAGCTGCGCCACCCGCGCGGTGTCGTCGGCCAGATCGCCCCCTGGAACTACCCCCTGGAGCTGTCGGTCGGCGACGCGCTCCCGGCGTTCGTCGCGGGCAACGCGGTCGTCATGAAGCCGGACACGGAGACCTGCCTGACCGCCCTGTGGGCCCGTGACCTGCTCATAGAGGCCGGTCTGCCCGCCGACGTCTTCCAGGTCGTCCTCGGCGACGGCCCGGTCGTCGGCCCCGAGGTCGTCAGGCACGCCGACTACGTCTCCTTCACCGGCTCCACCCGCACCGGCCGCGAGGTCGCCCAGGGTGCCGCCGCCCGCCTGGTCGGCGTCTCCCTCGAACTCGGCGGCAAGAACGCCATGCTGGTCCTTGAGGACGCGGACATCGAGAAGGCCGCCGCGGGCGCCGTCCGCGCCTGCTTCTCCTCCGCGGGCCAACTGTGCATCTCCATCGAGCGGTTGTACGTCCACGAGTCCGTCGCGGACACCTTCGTCGAGCGCTTCGCCGCCCGCACCAAGGCGATGCGGCTCGGCAAGTCCCTCGCGTACGGCGCGGACATGGGCTCCCTGGTCGGCGAGCGGCAGCTGGAGACGGTCAGCCGGCATGTGGAGGAGGCCGTCGCCAAGGGCGCGAAGCTCGTCGCCGGCGGCACGGCCCGCCCCGACATCGGCCCGTACTTCTTCGAGCCCACCATCCTCGACGGCGTCGAGCCGGAGATGACCGTCTGCTCCGAGGAGACCTTCGGCCCGGTCGTCTCCATCTACCGCTTCAAGACCGAGGACGAGGCGATCGAGCACGCCAACTCCACTCCGTACGGCCTCAACTCGTCGGTCTGGACGAAGGACGGCAGCCGCGGCCGCGCGGTAGCCGCCCGTCTGCGCACCGGCACGGTCAACGTCAACGAGGGTTACGCCCCCGCCTACGGCAGCGTCCAGTCGCCCATGGGCGGCATGAAGGACTCCGGCCTCGGCCGCCGCCACGGCTCCGAGGGCATCCTCAAGTACACGGAGGCCCAGACGGTCGCCCAGCAGCGGCTGCTGCCGATGGCGCCGTCGCTGGGGATGGACGACGAGAAGTACGCGCAGTTCATGAGCCGGAGCCTGAGGTTGATGAAGGCGTTCCGCTTCCGCTAGTCAGCACCACCCGTTCTCAACGAGGAGAGCACGTGTCACAGGAGAAGTCTGTCCAGACCCGGGACGAGGACGGGTACGACTACGACGTCATCGTCGTCGGGTCGGGGTTCGGCGGTTCCGTCACGGCGCTCCGCCTGACCGAGAAGGGCTACCGCGTCGGCGTACTGGAGGCGGGCCGCCGCTGGACCCGCGAGTCCCTCCCGAAGAACTCCTGGGACCTCAGGAACTACCTCTGGGCCCCCAAGCTCGGCATGTACGGCATCCAGCGCATCCACCTGCTGGGCAACGTCATGGTGCTGGCGGGAGCGGGCGTCGGCGGCGGCTCCCTGAACTACGCCAACACCCTCTACGTACCACCGAAGGCCTTCTTCGACGACCCCCAGTGGCGTGACATCACCGACTGGCAGGAGGAGCTCAAGCCGTACTACGACCAGGCCCAGCGCATGCTCGGCGTACGCCTCAACCCGACGATGACCCCCTCCGACGTCCACCTGAAGGCGGCCGCCGAGAAGATGGGCGTCGGCGACAGCTTCCACATGGCGCCGGTCGGCGTCTTCTTCGGCGACGGCAAGGACGCCGAGGGGGCGGCGCGGGCCACGCCGGGTCAGGAGGTGGCCGACCCGTACTTCGGCGGGGCGGGCCCGGCGCGCAAGGCGTGCACCGAGTGCGGCGAGTGCATGACGGGCTGCCGGCACGGTGCGAAGAACACGCTGAACGAGAACTACCTCTACCTGGCCGAGAAGGCGGGCGCGGTGGTCCACCCCCTGACGACGGTCGTGTCGATCACGGACGACTCGCAGGGCGGCTACGCGGTGGCGACCCTGCCGACCGACCGCAGAAAGAAGGGCGAGGGCAGGCTGTTCAAGGCCCGCCGGGTGGTGATCGCGGCCGGTACGTACGGCACCCAGACCCTGCTGCACCGCATGAAGGCGGGCGGCCAACTGCCGTATCTGTCATCCAAGCTGGGCGAGCTGACCCGCACCAATTCCGAGGCCCTGGTCGGCGCGCAGACCGACAACCGGCGCTACCGCAAGGCGACGGGCGAGGCGAAGGTCGACTTCACCCGCGGAGTCGCCATCACGTCGTCCATCCACCCGGACGCCAACACCCACATCGAGCCGGTCCGCTACGGCAAGGGCTCCAACTCGATGGGCGGCCTGTCGATCCTGCAGGTCCCGTACGCGGAGGGCTCCTCGCGTGTCGCCGCCTGGGTCCGCAACGCGGCCCGGCACCCGCTGCTGGTCCTGCGCTCCCTGTCCAACCGCCGCTGGTCGGAGCGGACCATCATCGGCCTGGTGATGCAGTCGCTGGACAACTCGCTGACGACGTATCTGAAGCCGGACGGCGTGGGCAAGGGCCTGCTGACGGCACGCCAGGGCCATGGCTCGCCCAACCCCAAGCAGATCAGGGCGGCTTCGGAGGCCGCCTCGGTGATCGCGGCCGACATCAACGGCTTCGCCGGCTCCAACGTCGGCGAGCTGATGGGCACCCCGCTCACCGCCCACTTCCTCGGCGGCTGCCCGATCGGCGACTCACCCGAGACCGGCGTGATCGACCCGTACCACCGCCTGTACGGCCACCCCGGCATCTCGGTCGTCGACGGAGCGGCGGTCTCGGCCAACCTGGGCGTGAACCCGTCCCTGACGATCACCGCACAGGCCGAGCGGGCGATGTCGTACTGGCCCAACAAGGGCGAGGCCGACCCGCGTCCGGTGCAGGGGGCGGCGTACGAACGCCTGAAGCCGGTCGAGCCGCAGTCACCGGCGGTCCCGGCGGAGGCGTTCGGGGCGTTGCGGTTGCCATTCCTGGGGATGCCGGCGGTGCCGCCGAAGAAGTAGGCCAGGCGGCCGGACGAACAACAAAGAACGGACAACAGAGAAGGACCTGCACCCCCCTCCGAGCGCAGGTCCTTCTCTGTCTTGCGTCGAGCTTTGATGAGGCTCAGGCCTCGGCACCGCTCCGACGACGCTTCATCGCGAACATGACGCCGGCACCGGCGACGATCGCGACGCCACCGATGGTGGCGATGATCGGGAGGTTGGAGCTGGAGCCGGTCTCGGCGAGCGCGCCGTCGACGTCGACGTCGCTGACCTCGGAGATCGGGGCCTGGCCACCGGTCTGCGGCTTGGCGTCGCCCGGGTTACCCGGGTCGGAGCCCGCGGCGAGGATGTCGAAGAAGTAGATCCAGCCGTTCGGGTCGTCGGCGACCCAGCAGCCCTCGGCGTCCGAGTACTGCGCGAAGCCGCCGGTGATGCCGATGGAGTCCGGCACCTTGCCGCTGACATTCAGCCGCAGCTTGAACGAGGTCGACTGGCCGGCGTCGAGCGCGAACGCGGTGAAGGTGGCGCCCTCACCGGCAGCGTCCGCGAGGGTCTGCCAGCTGCCGGTCTCCTTGTTGAAGACCTGGACCTTGATCTGGCCGGAGTAGTCGACGTCGTCCCAGCCGAGCGCCGCGACGCCGATCAGCGGCTTGATGTTCTTGATGTCCTGGTCACCGGAGTTGGAGACGTCGAACGAGAAGTTGGTCCAGCCGCTGCCGGCGACGATCGTCTCGGGCAGGCCCGACAGACCGCTGTGCAGGTCCTCGCTGAGGCCGATGGACTCGTCGTCGGCGTCCTCGCAGTAGTCGACCTCCTCCGGAGCGCTCTCGCTGGCGCTCGGCGACGGGGAGGTGGAGGCCGTGGGCTCGTCGGTGGGCGTCGGCTCTTCGGTGGTCGGCGCGGTCTCGTCTTCGGTGGGCGTCGGCTCTTCGGTGGTCGGCGCGGTCTCGTCCTGGGTGGGCGTCGGCTCTTCGGTGGTCGGCGTGACCTCGTCCTGGGTGGGCGTCGGCTCCTCGACGGTCGGCGTGCTCTCCGACGCCGTCGGCGTCGGGTCGTCCGTGGCGAACGCGGCCGGCGCGGAAAGCAGAGCGATCGGCGCTATGACAGCCGTCGTGGCTGCGGCGGCCAGGGCACGGCGAAGCTTCATGAAGACCTCGAAAGTCCGGAGTGCTGCGACCTCGCAACACGCATATGGCAGGGAGGCCTCCGCGTGTGGGGCGCGGGTGTGGCCGTTGATACGCAGGGTTTGATCGGCGACGGCTGTGAATGGTTGTGCCCTCACTAACAGGTTTCTTATGTGGCCTGCGTCACACGCCAGAGGGGATCTGCTCGGCCGCCCGGAGCCGACGTACGGAGCTGACGTACGCTCAGCCGGCCGACAGCCCGCTGAGAGGAAGCGCACACCGCCGTGACCGACAAGCCGTCCGAAGGGCCCAGACCGGAGTCCACGCCCGACCGTGACTCCGGTGGCTCCTCGTCCCAGCCCGGGGGCTCGTCCATATCGGACGACGCATGGGAGAAGTTCGTCCAGGACGCCGAGCGCGATCACGCCGCCGCCCCGAAGGAACCGTCCGCACGGGCACGAATGGTGGCCGAACGGCTGCGCGCGCTGGACGAGGCGGAGGCCCGCAAGTCGCGCGCCGGACGCCGCTGGGGGAGGAAGAAGGCGCCCGCCGACCCCTGGCAGCCCGAAGGGTGGCGCACCGGCCCCGCCTGGCAGGAGATGAACGACCGCAGCTCGCGCCGGCGGAAGGTCTGGAGCGCCCTCGGCGTGCTGCTCGCCGTCGCGGTCGCCCTGATCGCGCTCAAGCCCTCCGCCGCGCTGTCCTTGCTGCCGGGCGGTTCCGAGGACTCGGCGGGGGCATCCGCTTCGGCGTCACCGCTGGCCCCGGAGACGAGCCGGCCGAGTGACGCGCCCGCCGGCACCGCCGGCCTGCCGACCCGGGAGCAGCCCTTCATCGGCTCCCCGGCCGACCGCTGGGCCGCGGGCGCGGACGCCATAGAGGTGCCGAAGGTGCCCAAGGCCGTCCGCGGGGTCTCCGCCGCGCGGATCACGACGGCGCTGCGCCTGACCAAGGACTTCCTGGTCGCCTCGAACCTCGACCGCGACGTGCTGTACGGCGCCGAACCGAAGAAGGCACTGGCGCTCGTCGACCCTCTGCAGCGGGACTATCTCTCCGACCTGCGGTCCGCCCTGCGCCACCCCACGGTGAAGAACGACCCCACGTGGACCTTCACCCGCTTCGACCCGGACAAGGTCGAACTCGTGGGCACCGAGGTCAGGGTCCGCGGCCGGATGACCGTCGAACCAGGTGACAACGCCGGCCAGGCGCGGATCCGGGCCGACTACACCTTCGTGTATCCGCTGGCCAAGGCCGGTGGCGGCAGCGAGGTCGCCCGTACGATCGTCCGCCGGGTCGTCGAGGTGGACGTCTTGGATCCCGCCAGATACCAGGGAACCGAGGGGCGCATTTGGGTGTACGACCTCGACGGCGAGATCTCCAACGACAACTGCCGGGACGGCGACGGTCTCATCCAGCCGCTGTTCCAGGCCGATCTGTCCGCCAGTCCCGGGCCCTCCGGCACGGTGGTCGACCCGTACGACCGCAGCAGGGAGCTGGAGAGGGCCGAGGGTGAGTGCGGCACCGTCTCGCGCACGTGACGACGTCGTAGTCCGACGGACATGAGAACGGACATGAGAAGGGCCCCGCAGGGCGGAGCCGCGGGGCCCTTCTTTCGTCAGCACCGACGTCAGGGCAGCGTCGGTGCTTGGGAAGCGGCGCCGGGGGGTTGCGCCGCTGGTCCTTGGTCCTGTCGTCGCATCGTGCTGGACGGGCGAGGCCGCCGCAACCGCTCGACCCGGCGTTGTACTCCGTTCCGGCATTTCCGCCGGTCGGCCCCGGGCGTCCCCGGAGCCGACCGTTCTCTTGGGTGACCGGGCTGCTGTCCCCTGCCGTCCGGTCACTTACCTGGAGCGAGGTCCCACGGCGCACGGCATGATCCGTACACCTCATCGCTCCAGCGAGCCACGCGTGGTTCTTTCGGGCCCGCCCCTGGCTGGCACGGACACCGGTACCAACGAAGGGGTCCGGGAGGCGTCACGCGCCGGACGAGTGAGAGGGGGCCCGAACTCAGATGCGACCGCGACACAGTTCGAGGAGCGTCATGGCGAGCGCCGTGCCCGGCTTGCCCAGCGCCTCGCTGTAGTGGTTGAGGATCTCCATCTCGCGGGAGAGGTTCACCCGCCGTCCGCCGGAGGTGATCCGCGCCTCCTGGACCACGGCGGAGACGGCCATCCGTTCCTGGATCAGGCCGATGATCCGGTCGTCGAGCGCGTCGATGCGTTCACGGGCACCGGTGATCACGCCGGCGGCCTCAGCGGTGTGCGCGCCTGTCTTCTCGGTGGCGGTGGTGGTCATTTCGGGGGCTCCTCGCTGGACGGGTGGGCCGCCCCGGAGCGACAGGATCCGGAAACGCCAGACGCCCCGGACCTTGTCGGCCCGGGGCGCCTGGGAAGTCGCTTGTCAGTTGCTCAAGCAGCACGACCATGGCAGCCGGCGGGCCGGGTGCCATAGGTAAAGAGGAAGGTCGGGTGCGTGAGCATGGGGTCAGTATGCCGTGGGGGAGAGCGGTGTCCAAGACGGTTCGCATCCTGAGACGGGCTTCGGCCCCAGGGGGCTCCCGCCGCGCCCGGTAGACTCGGCCTCACACACACCTCGCTCACCGCCGGAAGGCAACCCGTGTCATCAGCGAACCCCGCAGCCGCCCCCGACACCGTTCTGGTCGTCGACTTCGGTGCGCAGTACGCCCAGCTCATCGCCCGTCGCGTCCGCGAGGCCCGGGTCTACAGCGAGATCGTGCCGAGCACCATGCCGGTCGCCGAGATGCTCGCCAAGAATCCGGCGGCGATCATCCTCTCCGGCGGCCCCTCGTCCGTGTACGAGGAGGGCGCCCCCCGCCTCGACCGCGCGCTCTTCGAGGCCGGCGTCCCCGTCTTCGGCATGTGCTACGGCTTCCAGCTCATGGCGCAGAGCCTGGGCGGGACGGTCGACAACACCGGTGCGCGCGAGTACGGCCGTACGGATCTGCACGTATCGAAGTCGTCCTCCACCCTCTTCGAAGGCACCCCGGCCGAGCAGCACGTGTGGATGTCGCACGGCGACGCCTGCTCCGCCGCCCCCGAGGGCTTCTCCGTGACGGCCTCCACGGACGTCGTCCCGGTCGCCGCCTTCGAGAACGACGAGAAGAAGCTGTACGGCGTCCAGTACCACCCCGAGGTCATGCACTCCACGCACGGCCAGCAGGTGCTGGAGCACTTCCTGTACCGCGGTGCGGGTCTGACCCCGAACTGGACCACCGGCAACGTCATCGAGGAGCAGGTCGCGGCCATCCGCGAGCAGGTCGGCGACAAGCGCGCCATCTGCGGTCTGTCCGGCGGCGTGGACTCCGCCGTGGCGGCGGCCCTGGTACAGAAGGCCATCGGCTCCCAGCTGACCTGCGTGTACGTCGACCACGGCCTGATGCGCAAGGGCGAGACCGAGCAGGTCGAGAAGGACTTCGTGGCCGCGACCGGCGTACAGCTGAAGGTCGTGGACGCGGAGGAGCGGTTCCTCAAGGCGCTCGCCGGGGTCACCGACCCCGAGGAGAAGCGGAAGATCATCGGCCGCGAGTTCATCCGGGTCTTCGAGCAGGCCCAGGCCGAGATCATCGCGGACGCGGGCCCGGCCGTGGAGTTCCTCGTCCAGGGCACCCTGTACCCCGACGTGGTCGAGTCCGGTGGCGGCACCGGCACCGCGAACATCAAGTCCCACCACAACGTCGGCGGCCTGCCGGAAGACCTCGAGTTCCAGCTGATCGAGCCGCTGCGCAAGCTGTTCAAGGACGAGGTCCGCATGGTCGGCCAGGAGCTCGGTCTGCCGGACGAGATCGTCCAGCGCCAGCCCTTCCCGGGTCCCGGCCTGGGCATCCGGATCGTCGGCGAGGTGACGAAGGAGCGTCTCGACCTCCTCCGCGAGGCCGACGCCATCGCCCGCGAGGAGCTCACGGCGGCCGGCCTCGACCGGGACATCTGGCAGTGCCCGGTGGTCCTGCTCGCGGACGTCCGCAGCGTGGGCGTGCAGGGTGACGGGCGGACCTACGGCCACCCGATCGTCCTGCGGCCCGTCTCGTCCGAGGACGCGATGACCGCCGACTGGTCGAGGCTGCCGTACGAGGTCCTCGCGCGGATCTCGACCCGGATCACCAACGAGGTCAAGGACGTCAACCGCGTCGTCCTCGACGTGACCTCGAAGCCGCCGGGGACCATCGAGTGGGAGTAGGCCCCGCCGGGTCCTGCTAGGTCCTAGGTCCGCTTGAGCGTGCGCACCGGCGCTCCGGGCTTCCAGGTCTGGACGACGAGGTACTTGTCGTCCTCGACGTAGGTCCTCACGACCTCCGTGAGCTCGGTGCGGAAGAGGTGGAACGGCTCCGGCGGTTCCACCTCTTCGGTGTACGCCGCCTTCAGCTCGGGGTCCTCGACCTCGATCGCCCGCCCGCTGATCCGCACGTCTCCGCCGCCCATGCCGGTGCCCTCGCCCGGGTTCGCCTGGAGCGCGAAGCGCGGGTCGCGGCGCAGGTCGAGCGCCTTGAGCGAGTCCGGCATCATGCCGAGCCACAGCTCGCCGTTCAGGAAGCGGACCTCGAGGCCGGTGGTGCGTGGGGAGCCGTCCTTGCGGAGCGTGGCGAGGACATGGTGAGTGAAGGCGCTGAACCGCTCCTCCGCGGTGCGGGCGAGGTCCGGTTCCGCCTCGGTGAAGGTGGCCCAGTTCGCTGCCGTGTGTGTGGTCATACGGTGAGTGTCGCGCCGATACCCGACATCTGCTGTCGGGTATCCGAGGTGTCCGCCCCTGACGGCGGCGTCATGCCGCGTACGGCACAGGGCGGACGTATCTCTCCCGGCCCTCCTCGTCCCGCAACGGCGTGCATCCCGCGGTGGTGAGCTGCTGGGCCAGCTTCGCGCGCCGGGTCGTGTTGAGGCGCAGGGCACCCAGCAGGAGTGCCGGCATCAGGACGGCGAGCGGGAGCAGGACGGCGGGCTTGGCGGTCAGCAGGGCCAGGACCGGGAACAGGGCCGCGGAGGCCCAGGCTATGGCGAGCAGCCGCTTGCGATCGCCCACCGCCCCGAGGGAGTCGTGCTTGATGAGCGCGGTGATCAGGTCGACGTCCGGCTGCGCCTCGGGGAGGGGAGTCAGCGAACCCGGGTGCATGCCGGGGACCGGGCCTCCCGCGCCCGCCTGCGGGAACGCGGCCGCGTTGGCCGCCGCGCGCTGCTGTGCCCGGGGGGCGTCGTCGCGGACCAGGTACACGTGCAGGGTCTTGTTCTCGCCGACGCGGCGGACGTCCGCGTACCGGAAGCCGTAGCACTCGGCGATGTACGCGAGTGCGCCCAGGGTCCGCAGCCGGGTGTAGGGGTGGACAATCTCGACGACGTCCTCGGAGGCGATCTGGCGCATGAGGGCGGTGACGCGGCGGTCGGCGAGGCTCACAGGGGCTCCCGGCTGAAAAGTGACGCTGAATTTCTGGTTCCGCACACCAGACCCGTGAGCCCCGGCAAGGGTTGCGTGCGTCATCTTCACGGAACATCTCTGTTCTCCTGCGCTGACCGACGGTAACTTCCGCCCCGTAAAGCACCCCAGTGCTGGAGGACACATGCACGGGACGCCCCTCGGGCCCACTCCGCCCACGCCGCTGCCGACCGACCGGCTGCAGTTCGCCATGCCGCCGATGCACGAGTCGGTCGCGGACGAGCGCCGCCACCGCAAGGAGCGGCTCGCGGGCGCGCTGCGGATCTTCGGGCGGCTCGGGTTCGAGGACGGGGTCTCGGGGCACATCACCGCGCGCGATCCCGAGTTCAGCGACTGCTTCTGGGTGAACCCGTTCGGGATGCCGTTCAAGCACGTCACCGTCAGCGACCTGGTCCTCGCCAACTCCGAGGGACAGGTGATCGAGGGCCGCTACCACGTGAACCAGGCGGCCTTCACCGTGCACTCCCAGGTCCACGCCGCCCGCCCGGACGTCGTCGCCGTCGCCCACTGCCACTCGGTGCACGGGCGGGCGCTCGCGGCACTGGGGGAACTGCTGGACCCGATCACCCAGGAGAGCTGCGCCTTCTACGAGGACCACGCGCTCTACGACGCCTACTCGGGGGTCGCCGTCGACGCCCTGGAGGGCCGGCGGATCGCGGCCGCGCTCGGCTCACGCAAGGCGCTCGTCCTGCGCAACCACGGGTTGCTGACCGTCGGTGACTCGGTGGACGCGGCGGCCTGGTGGTTCCTGTCGATGGAACGGTCCAGTCAGGTGCAGCTGACCGCGAAGGCCGCGGGGCGTCCGGTGCTCATCGAACATCGGCAGGCGGTGGCCACGCGGGAGCAGTTGGGCGGGGATCTGGTGGCGTGGATCAACTATCAGCCGTTGTGGCAGGACGTGAGCCGGAGTGAGCCGGATTTGTTGAGCTGAGGGTTCGGTGGGGCCGCCGGCGGTTCAGAGGCTTTGGGTCAGAAACCCCGGAGGACGACGGCCTTCGTCATCGCGAACTCCTCGTCCGTGAGCACGCCGTCCCGGTGCAGCTCGCCCAACTCCCGCAGGCGGCGCAGCAGTACGTCGTGGTGGTCGGCCGGAGGTGGCACGGACGCCGCCAGCTGGGGGCGGTCGGCGTGGTCGACGCCGGGGCGGGTGGACGGGTGGGGCAGACGGGCGGTGACCGCGGTGGCGACCAGGGCCGTGAGCAGGTCGCGACGGGCGCTGCCCCACAGGTCCAGGGCGTACGGGTCCTTCTCCGGCGGCAGTTTGGAGAACACCGTCTCGCGGGTCACGAAGCGCAGGAAGCCGTCCTCGTAGCCGGAGTTGGGCAGCCACTCGATCTGGACGAGGTCACCGACGTTGATGATGCGCGGGCCGGTCGCCCGTTTGACCCGGTCGGAGGTGTCGGACCAGTCGATCCGCACCTGGGTGCCGTCGAAGGAGACCGTGCCGTCGGAGGAGCGGACGGAGACGGGGACGGGCGGGCCGGGGAGGAGGTAGGTCTTGGTCGGTTCCTTGGGGATCTGGTCCAGGAGCAGTGCGTGCCGGATCTCCTCGGCGACGTACTCGGCGACCCCGGCACGGTCGATGTCCACCGTCAGCCGGTACGGATCCGCCGGGTCGGGCAGCCGTCCGCCGGTCGCCTGGAGCAGCGGGTCGGCACCCTCACGCAGCCGCATACGCAGTCGTCCGCGTTTGCGTTCGGGCTCGAAGACGATGCTCGCGACGGCTTCGAGGGGTACGGCGATCTCCCCGTATGTCTGCCGGAACAGCGGCACGGAGCGGTGGAGTCCCGGCGTGATCCGGACCGTTGTGCCGTCGAAGGCCCAGGTCCCGTCGCGCTGGATGATCTCGGCCATAGGGAAATTCTCGCAGCCGGGTCAACACGATGGCCCTCTCATCACCCGCACCCACCGGACCGGTGGGATGGGGGGCGGTGGTGTGCGGCACAATTCGCTTTCGTCGTACGGGAGTTGTCGGTGGGCCCGGTTCGCGGCCGCGATCTGTGATGGCCGGTATGTGAGATCCGGGTGCCGGTCGGAGGGCCGTGCGGCTATAAGGCCATGAGGCAATAGGGCCATGAGGTCATGAGACCCATGAGGTCATGTGGCCTATGAGGTCATCTGGTCGCTGGGGTACCAGGTCGTGAGCGTTGTACGGAAGGCGGGCATCGGGCGTGGCGGTGCAGGAGGCTGGGCAGGGCGGCGCGGCTGCGGGCGCGCATGGGGGCGGCTGCACCTGTGGGGACTGTCCGCACGGGGCGCGTGCGGGGCATCGGCGCGCGGTCGCCGCATTCCTGCTGAAGCGGGACGAGTTCGCGGCCGGGCAGGGGCTGCCGGCCGCGGTGGCCCACTCGGCCTCGGCCTCCCGGCAGTGGGTCTCGGAGGAGCTGACGCAGTCGGCGGAACTGGTCGCCGAGCGAGCGCGGGCCGAGGGCGGGGCGTGGCTGGCGCGACTGTGGTGGCGTACGGCGTCGGTGGTCTGGGTCCTGGTCGTGGTGCTGCTGCTGGTGCAGGCGCTCACGGCGATCGGGGCGGGGTGGACTTCGGCGCGTACGGCCGGGCTGCTGGCGGCGCTGGTGACGGCCGGGGCACTGACCGCGGCGTCCTGGTTCCACCGGGCGCGGGGCGGGGCGCTGGCGCCGGTCATCGGTGAGGACAACCGGCTGTCCACGTCGCGTGCGGTGGCCGGTGCCTGGGTGCTGTTCGTGGCGTACGCCGTGTTGGTGCTGGTGGGGCGGCTTGTGGGGGCGTCCGGGCACGGGGAGCGCGACGCGGTGATCGCCGGTCTCGAGCTCGGGCGGGGGGCCGGTGTGGTGACCGTGCTCGCCGTCGTGTGCGCGATCGCCGTGCTGGTGCGGCGGGTTGTCGGGGTGCGGGTGCTCGGGCAGCGGCTGCAGAAGGTGCGGGCGGATCGGCCTCGGGCGGCGGATCTGCTGACGGATGATGCGGGGCGGGGGACGTTCGCGGACATCCAGTACGTCGTGATCAGTGGGGTCGCTTTGCTGTTCGCGGCGGTGCGGTTGGGGCGGCGGCCGGATCAGTTGCCCGATCTGCCATGGGGGTTGGCTGTGGTGGTGCTGATCTCGGCGGCGACGTATCTGGCCGGGAAGTATGCGGAGGGGGGTCGGCCGGTGATCCTCTCTGTGGTGCGGGCGCGGGAGGCCGGTGACTTGGACGGGCCGATCCGTACGGGGGACGACATCGAGATCCGGGGGGCGGGGTTCGTGCCGCCCGGGGCGCAGGGTGCCGACCGGTTGTCGCGGATGGTGGTGCGGATCGGGGCGGTGCATGTGCATGTGCCGTTGGTGCCGGTCAGCGGGGGGTTCAGCAACCCGACGGACGCGGTGCTGAGGGTGCCTGTGCCGGCGGATGTGGAGCCGGGGCGGGTGGAGGTGCAGGTGGTTACTGCGGCGGGGGTGGAGACCAACCGGTACGGCATTGACGTGACTGAGTGACGGTTGCCTCCGGCGGTTGGGCCGGGGATGCCTGCGGCGGCCCGTTGCTGTTCGGTGGGGGTGCGCGTAGCGCCTGCGGGTGCGTTGTGGGTCGGGGCCGCGCCGGGGGGTGTCCGTCCTCGGACCGGCGGTCGCCCTTAGGCCAAGAGGTGCTGCGTGTTGACGCCGGCCACTGCGGGCGGACACCCCCCGGCACGTCCCCTTTCCGCCGTGGGCGACTGCGGCGCCGCGGGGGTGCGCGTGGACGATGCGGGTGGGCCTCCGCTTCTCGACGCCGGTCCAGGCAATTCAGCCCGTCTGGGGGTGCCCCCTCTGGGGGAGTTTGAGGACGAGGCCCGTTCAGGGCCGAAGCGGGGGGGGCTGGGTTACACACCTCCAGTCGGGCTCGGTCAGAAAAAGGCGGTCGGGACAGGGTTGAGCGGCGGCGGTGTTGCGTACGTATGGTCTTTTGAGGGGTCACGGCACGGCGGGCGAGAGGCGGCTACGGGCGATGACTCACGGTATGCACACGGGCACGCACACCCCTTACCTCGACGGCGACCGGAACTGGCGGGATACCGCCGGCCGGTACGCGCTACTGCCGCTCCGCGTCTTCCTCGGCGTCACGTTCATCTACGCCGGCCTGGACAAACTCACCGACAGCGCCTTCATGAAGGACGCCGGCTCGGGCTCGATCGGCGACATGATGCGGGCCGTTCGTGACTCCGCGGCGATTCCGGCCATGGTCGACATGTCGCTGGAGAACCCCGTTGCTTTCGGCTACGCCATCGCCTTCGGCGAGCTGGTCGTCGGTATCGGCACCCTGGTCGGGCTGTTCGCCCGCGTGGCGGCACTCGGCGGTGCGCTCATCTCGCTGAGTCTGTGGTTGACGGTGAGCTGGGCCTCCGATCCGTACTACTACGGCAATGACCTGGCCTATTTGATGGCCTGGCTGCCTCTCGTGCTTGCGGGCGCCCCCATGTTGTCCCTGGACGCCGCACTTCGCGCGCGGCGACGGCAGCGGACGGGTGGCTTTCGGTAGCCCAGTCGGCGTGGGCCTGACGCATGGGTCAGTGGTGTGCGTCGGGATGGGGCTCCGGGGGCGTCGGGTTGGCTTCGCGGGGCGATCCTCGGCGTCTGCGTATCGCCCTGGTCAGGACCGCTGCCGTGCCTGCCAGGCACAGGCCGCCCACGACCAGCGGGATCACCACGAACCACGGTGTCTCCCAGGTGCCGCCCGCGTCACCGGCGTAGATGATGCCCGCGAGGGTCAGGAAGGCGCCGGCGACCAGTCTGCCGGGCTGGAACTCATGACGTAGCACGGCTCACCTCCGCCTGTCCCACGCCGACGTTGAGGTCGAGGTCCAACGTGCCCGCGTCCTTGGTGCCCGTGGCCGGTGTCAGGGTCAGCTCCTTGTGCTTGTCCGGCGCAACGTCCACGTCCTGCTTGTCGTCACCCGGCAACTGGATGTCTCCCACCCCCACCTCGATGCTCACCTCCACGGTCACGTCCTTGGGGACGATCACTTTCAGTCGGCCCACGCCCACTTCTGCTCTCGTCGTCACCGTCTGGTCCTCGGTGAGCTTCAACCGGGACAGGTCCAGGGTGCCGACGCCGGTGCCGAGGTCGTACTGCGGCTGTACGTCCGCCACGGCCGCCGGTCGCCAGTTCCGCTCGATCCAGTGGGTGCCGATGTCCTTGGGCAGCGCGGCGGAGGCGGCCAGTAGGCCTGCCGTGATGATCGCCAGGAATATGGAGCCCGCTCCCGTGCGGCCCAGGAAGGCGCTGACCGCTATGCCCAGACCGAGGACGAGCAGCGCGCAGGACAGGCCGGTCTGCAGGCTGGTGCCGAGTGCGTGGTCCTCCCACGTCGCGCTGGTGCCGAGGGCGCCCGCGAGCAGGGCCAGCAGGAACACCCAGCCGCCGATCCAACGGGGGCCGCGCGGTTTTGGCTGGTGCGGGCGTCGGTCGCGTATGTCCTGGCGGCTGCTCCAGGTGGTGCCGAGGCTGATGTTGACGGCCGCCGCGATGTCGCGGTCGCGGGAGTCGCGAGGGCCCCAGAGATAGCCCGTGCCGCCGTCGTGCGTGCCGTCCTTGACGATGGGGTCGCGCCACCAGGACGGGTAGGCGGCGGGGACCGGTGGTGCCTGGGCCTCGGGTGGGGCGTCGGCGACGGCCTGGGCGGCGAGGGGGTCGGGGTCGGGGGTGCCGCGGTGCCGCGACCAGTAACCGGCGCCCGCGAGGAGAAGGGAGAGGACGATGGCGAAGGCCAGCACTCCGCCGTTCTTCAGCAGTGTCAGGAACACGCCGCAGCCGACCAGCGCGAACAGCACGGCCGTCAGTGCCTGGCCGTCGACGCGGCCGGTGAGCAGCTTGCGCACCTCGTTTTCGTCCTCGTCTTCGTACGGGACGAAGAGCCAGGCGAAGCCGTAGAAGATGAGGCCGATGCCGCCGGTCGCGGAGAGCACGGCGAGGGTGATCCGGAATATCACCGGATCCATGTCGCACCGCCGGCCGAGCCCGGCGCACACGCCGGCCAGCATCTTGTACCGCCGGTCGCGCCGGAACTTGCGCGGCGGGTCGAGTGCACCCGCCTCGGCGGACGCCCCTGCTTCTGCGCCTACGTGCGCGCGCGGTTCCTCACCCGCGGCGCTCGCGGGTGCCGGGCCGGGCCGGGTGCCCGCGGTGGGCACGGCGTCCGGCTCGGGCACGGAGTCCGCGGCGGGCTGGTGATCTGTCATGTGTCCATGGTGACGGGCGGGTCGGCGTGGCGGGAGTCGGAATGACCCTGGTCGGACCCTGATATCGGTCCCTGAGGGGGGTCTGGGGAAGCGTTCGACGCGACGGTCCTCGAAGATCAGGGGCGTCTCGGGGGTCGACCCTGATGCCCTGCTGCTCCGGCCGTGTGAACATCGATGGCATGCCGGAAGCCGCAGCAGCGCCACTCGTCGAACCGCGGCCGCCGCGCAAGCTCTACCGCAGCAGCGACGGACGCTGGCTCGGGGGCGTGGCGCGGGGGCTCGCCGGGCATCTCGGCCTGCCCGTCATCTGGGTGCGACTCGTCTTCGTCGGCCTGTTCATGGCGGACGGCCTCGGTGCGCTGCTGTATGCCGCGTTCTGGTTCTTCGTGCCGCTCGGCGTCGGCGGCGTCGACGCGCAGCGGCCTTCTCCCTTCGCCACCGAGACCGCGGCCGACGGCCGCCGCAGACTTGTCGCCCGCAAGCCGGACAGGGGGCAGATCGTCGCGCTGCTCCTCATGGTCGTGGTGGCGATGGTCTTCGTCGGCAGCGTGGACCTGGGCAGCGGCGCCAAGGCCTACCTCCTGCCCGCCGTGCTCGTCGGAGCGGGCGTCGCCCTGGTCTGGCGCCAGGCGGACAACGCCCGCCGGGCCCGCTGGATGGAGGTCGGGCGGCGTCGGCGCACGCTTACTCTGCTGCGTGCCGCAGGCGGCGTCGTCCTGGTCACGGCCGGCGTCTCCGGCATCTTCGTCCTGCAGGGCTCCGCCGCCCACCTGGACTCCGTCCTGCAGGCGGCCCTGGCGGTCCTCGTCGGCATAACGCTCCTCGCGGGGCCGTACCTGGTCCGGATGACCCAGGACCTCTCCGAGGAACGCCTGATGCGCATCCGCGCCCAGGAGCGCGCCGAGGTCGCCGCGCACGTCCACGACTCGGTGCTGCACACCCTGACCCTGATCCAGCGCAACGCGGAGAACGCGAACGAGGTCCGTCGCCTCGCCCGCGCCCAGGAGCGCGACCTGCGCACCTGGCTCTACAAACCCGAGGGCACCGGCAAGGACGAGGCCGACGAACCCACCAACCTCGCCGACGCGGTCCGGCGCAACGCCGCGGAGGTGGAGGACAAGCACGGCGTCCCCATAGAGGTCGTGGTCGTCGGCGACTGCCCGCTCGACGAGAAAATCGGCCCACAGATGCAGGCCGCGCGCGAGGCGATGGTGAACGCCGCGAAGTACGGTGGCGAGGGCGGCGCCGTACAGGTCTACGCCGAGGTGGAGGGGAAGACCGTCTTCGTGTCCGTCCGGGACCGCGGTCCGGGCTTCGACCTCGACTCGATACCCGCCGACCGCATGGGCGTTAGAGAATCGATCATCGGCCGCATGGAGCGCAACGGCGGTACGGCCCGACTGAGGGCGGTACCCGGCGGCGGTACGGAGGTCGAGCTGGAGATGGAGAGGGCGGAGAAGACGTCATGAGCGACCCGACCGAGGCGAACGAGCCTGTGGAGTCGACCGGCGGGAGCGCGGGCGAGCGGCACGTGCGCGTGGTCCTCGTCGACGATCACCGCATGTTCCGTACGGGAGTCCAGGCCGAGATCGGCCGGACCGAGCAGACCGGCGTCGAGGTCGTCGGCGAGGCCGCGGACGTCGACCAGGCGGTCACGGTCATCACCGCGACCCGGCCCGAGGTCGTCCTCCTCGACGTGCACCTCCCGGGTGGCGGCGGGGTCGAAGTCCTGCGCCGCTGCGCCCCGTTGATGGCGGACGCCGAGCAGCCGGTCCGCTTCCTCGCGCTGTCCGTCTCGGACGCGGCGGAGGATGTGATCGGGGTGATCCGGGGCGGTGCGCGCGGATACGTGACGAAGACGATCACCGGCACCGATCTGGTCGACTCCATCTTCCGGGTCCAGGAGGGTGACGCGGTCTTCTCGCCGCGCCTTGCCGGGTTCGTACTGGACGCCTTTGCGTCGACGGACGCGCCGCCGGTCGACGAGGACCTCGACCGGCTGACTCAGCGCGAGCGTGAGGTGCTGCGGCTGATCGCCCGTGGCTATGCCTACAAGGAGATCGCCAAGCAGCTCTTCATCTCCGTCAAGACGGTCGAGTCCCATGTCTCGGCGGTCCTGAGGAAGCTCCAGCTGTCCAACCGGCATGAGCTGACGCGGTGGGCGACGGCACGACGTCTGGTGTGACCCGGGCCCGGACAGGCAGCGCTCCGGTCCCGGCGCGCTGGCTCACACCACCCGCGTGGCCCCCGCGAACGGCATCTCGTCGAGCGGGGCCACCCGGACCGGTGCCGACGGGTTCGGGGCGTGAATCATCTGGCCGTTGCCGATGTAGAGGCCCACGTGGCTGATGCTGGAGTAGAAGAACACCAGGTCGCCCGGGAGCAGTTCGGCGCGGGAGACACGGCGGCCGGCGTCGATCTGGGCGTAGGTCGTGCGGGGCAGGGAGATGCCGGCCGAGCGGTACGCGGCCTGGGTGAGGCCGGAGCAGTCGAAGGCGTTCGGGCCGGTCGCGCCCCAGACGTAGGGGCTGCCGAGCTTGGTTTGTGCGTACGAAATTGCCGCGGCAGCACGTGAGTTGGGTGCTTGTGCTGTGGCGGCGCCGGGGGTGGTCAGGGCGTTGCGGGGGCCTGTGGAGGAGCGTGCGGCGCGGTCCGTGCCGCCTGGGCCCTCACCGAGCCGGGCGCGCTCCTCGGCGGTCAGTTGGGCGAGCAGGCTGCGGGCCGCGTCCAGCTTGCCGGTGATCGTGTTCTTGTGCCCTTGTAGTTCGGCCTGGCGGGACTTCAGCGAGGTCAGTTCGACGCGTGCGGCTCCGCGCAGCTGCTCGATCTCGCGCAGTTGCTCGCGGACGCCGGCGACGGACGCGGCCTGGCGGTTGCCGGCGCGTTCGGCGAACTCCGCTCCGTCGAGGTACCGGTCGGGATCGTCGGAGAGTGCGAGCTGGAGGGACGGGTCGACGCCGCCGTCGCGGTACTGCGCCGCGGCCATCGAACCCAGCGCCTCCCGCGCCGAGTTGAGCTTCTCCGTCTTGCGCGCGGCCTCGTCCTGCAGGGTCCTGATCCGCCGCTCGGCCGCGTCCGCCTTCTCCTTCGCGCCGTTGTACTTCTCGGTCGCGACCTCCGCCTCCTGGTACAGCTTGTCCACCTTCGCCTTGACCTGCTCCGGTGTCAGCTGCGGCTCGGCGTGTCCGGTCCCGTCGAACCCCGTCGCCGTCGCCGCACCCGCCAGGGCGATCGTCCATGCCGTGCGGGCCGTGTTGCCGCCGACCGAGCGCTGACGGGGCTTGCGGTGCGCTGCCACGTGGACTGCACGTCCTTTCGTACGACCGCCTACGACCGCCTCGTCCCGTACTGGCGCCTGGGGGAGCGGCCGTAGGGCGCCGGGAGGCGGGTTACGCGTCCGGCGGCGGCCTGCACAGGGGGAGCGGGCCGCCGCCGGACTTTTCTCGGCGGTGGTGTCCGACTGCCGCCCCTGGCCCGGGCGGCGGTGGGGAGCCGGTCACCTGGTGGAGGACGCTAAACCTCGCTGTGTCGGGTCGGTAACGCGTTGTGCGGAAGTGCCGGGAGCGGACCGCGGGATGACCGTAAGTGAGCGTGATCCCGGGGTGGGGCCGTCGTGTTCACGCAGTGTGCTGACCGATGTGGTGGTTTCCGGGGTCGTGGCGGTGGCCGGGTGCTATGGGCCGCATATATGCAAGATCGGTAGGGGCTGGGTGGAGTGCGTCGAGTAAGTGCGTCGAGTAAGTGAGTCGAGGCAGTGCCTCGAGTGGGGTGGTGTCGGGTGGTTGTTCGGTGCTGATTAGGCTCCGGCTCCATGGACGTACTCATCCATCTCTTCGTCGGCCTGCACATCATCGGTATCGCCGCGCTGCTCGGTGGTTTCTTCACCCAGATGAAGGCGATGGGCCAGGGCACCGCCCGGTTCGTCCCCGCGATGCTGCACGGCGCGCTGACCATGCTGGTCACCGGGGTGATCCTCGTCGGTCTCAATCAGGCGGACGATCAGTCCGTCAACAACATCAAGATCGGTGTGAAGCTGGCGCTGCTGATCGTGATCCTCGGACTCGTCTATGTGAAGCGGGACGACGAGACGGTGGACAAGAGTCTGTTCGGGGTGGTCGGGCTGCTGACCATGGCGAACGTCTTCATCGCTGTGTTGTGGACGTGATGTCGGAGTCGGGGGTGGTTCCGGGGGCGGTCTTTGCTCCGGCGTTGGGTTCGGGGCTTGGGCCGGGGCCCGGGCCGGTGTCGTGTCCGGTGTAGGTCCGTAGCGCGGCTGCGGTGACCGTCAGCCATGCCGCCACCGCGATCCACTGCAGTACCTCGCCGGGGGTCTTGAGCCACGGCACGTCTACGGCAGTGGCGACGGAGAGTGTCGCCGCGGCGGTCATCCCCATCGGGAACACGGTTGCCCAGCGGCGTACGTCGTAGTGCAGCCGTGGCCATGCGACCTCGGCGATGAGCAGGGCTGCGTACCAGGCCAGGTCGAGTACCAGCAGGGGGGAAGGCCGGGTGGTGGGCCCTCACGCGCGCGTGCCCGTAACGACGCCGCGCGCGTGCCGGAAATGAGGACACGCGCGCGTGCCGGAAAACAGGACACGCGCGCGTGGGGAAGAGGCGCGCCAGGCGTGGTGTAGGTTCCGAATTCATTTGTCGTTTGGCGGCGACGTGACCTGAGGCTTCGGATGTGCTGTCCAGGCTTCCTGTCAGGGTTTCGTCCGGACTATCTGTCGGTTTCTTCGGCGTATGGTCTCGGTTCCCACGTCGCACAGGGCTCCGCCCACGAGAACGGTCTGCACTTCGACAGTGGTCCGCCAGGAGGCGTTCGGTAGCCTCGGCCCGCACGGAATGCGCACTGAGTCTTTGATCGCGCCGGGCCATACGTCGGCGACGAGGGAGCGGATCGATCACAGGTGAGGTTCAAGATTGGCCTACGGTTTAGGCCTGTTCTCGTTTGGCTACCGCCAGGTGACATGGGGCGCCTGGTTAGTGCTGTGGTAGTCGTCTCTCAATTGGCCGCCGGAGCCTCGGCTTCGGCCTGCCGGGCACGCCGCTGCGCGCGTACGCCAGTGCCAGACTTGTCTGGGGCCGACCAGTCCGGCTCGTCCCCGGGATCCTTCGTCGCTACCTTCGTCACCTTCAGCCCGGCGGCCCGACCCCGGGTGTGCTGACTCGTATCGCACGTCAGCAACCGAACATCACGGCCGGCCAGTCCCTGGATAGCTACTGTCCGGTCGATGATCTCGACATCGGGGCGGTCCAGGCGCACGTGGCCGGGAGGATCGAGGACGATCTCCACGTTGACCCTGCCGCGGGTCTCACCGTCCTGAACGGTGTGCTCCCCCTCATGCAGGACGCCGTGCATACCGCCGTGGAGGACCCCGTCAAGGAGACCGAGGGTGTGGGCGGCACGCCAGCGGGCCCGCTGCTTGCTCGCATCCTTGAGGTCGTCCAGCTCGTCGACCACCACGATCGGGAACAACAGCCGCACGAACTGCCAGCGCGGAACGTCGAGCACCACGTGCATGTCGACGTCGGCCAACTTCACCTCGTTCTGGATGTAGAAACTGGAGTCGGCCACGACGAATACCTCCCGTTGGCTCCACCGGCCGATCCGTGCATCCAACGCGGCCACGGCTGCCTCGAACGCCTCGATCCGCTCGGTGACCTCAAGTTGGACCAGACCGTTCACGAGGCGCTGCTGGGCGGTCCCGGCGAGCGTGCCGCAGCTGCCCAGGAGCGCCCGGTAGCGGTCGGTGAACACGAGCTGGTCGAGGTCCCGATTGCTGATCTGGGAGCGCAGCATCCGCGCGGACTCCGTGGCCCAGTCCAAGTACGTCAGCAGCCCTTCGAAGGCGCTGCCGTACGGCCGCTGCAGGTTCATAGCCGTGGTGTGGACGCTGCTGAGGACCTGCCGGATGTTCTTCCGGTCTGCGCCAGGGCGCGGTGTGATGAGCATGCGGTGATCCTGCCTGCGTGGCCCGCTGGTGCGCCTCGGGTTTCCGATACTGCGGCCTTCCAACAGCACAACCGTAGCCCGGTAGTTACTCAGCGCTACATGCCAGCTGGAGGTGGCTTCAGAGGAGCCGGCCCTGCGGGAGATCTTGAGTCGTCAGCGGAGCTGGACGCACTCGAGTTCTGAGGCAAACATCAACGTGGCGGCCCTGAGAACTTCATTGGCGCGGCGCAAGTCTCGGACTTCGCGCTCCAGCTCGTGTAGCCGATCGCCCCCTGGAGCCTCAACCGAGGGTGTATGACGGCTTGAGTCGGCCTTCTTAACCCAGTGTCGCAAGACTTCAGGGTGCACCTTCATGAGGTCGCCAACAGTACCGACCACGCCAACACGGTCCGGGTCCTGCGCGCGGATGTCGAGCACCATGCGCACGGCACGTTCCATGACTTCGGGCGGATACCTACGCCGAGCGGGCACGTCGCTACCTCCAAGCCGTTGGGTGCGGCCGGACCTGTCACGGACGGACTGGACCTACTGAGCCCTCTCCACACGCCACAGAAAAATTATGCACAGCTGTTCATGGTGGTCAAAGAGGCGCGAGTGATCAAGTCAACTCCGTGTCTCCGTCACTGCCCGATCCTGTGCTCCACGCGTTCGGACTGCATCTTCGGCGCATGCGCGAGGATCGGGGCATGTCCTTGGAGGAGCTGGCAGACCATAGCGGCCTGAGCTTCCGCGGAGTGGTTTATATCGAGCATGGCCAACGCAATCCAAGCTTGACGACCTTGCTCAACCTTGCTCACGGTCTGCATGTCCAACCTTCCCGGCTACTGGCTGTTTTCGACGTCGAGCAGGGGACTCTCTCGGAGACTAGGCCCCCGGTGCAAGACTGACGCGATGAACCGTGACTCGCTGCACGGAAATGCAGCCCCTCGCGGGCAGTTGCCTTCAGACAGCCATTTTTGACTGTTCGAGCGATGGCTGCCGTAAGGATGGCACCGCACCGCTCAACGTTGATCAAGCTTGCTAGCTGCTTCTGAGGCCCCTCTTTGCTCGGGCGCGTGCAGACCTGTAGGTCCGCCTTCGATGTGCCTTGGCTAGATGCGGCTCGGTCGTGGGCTGTCTTCACTCCGGCAGCCACGCCCTACCAAGGGGCGATACTCCGCAGACCACATTGGTTAAGGCCCCGCGGGCGTCTGGGCATCGCGCTGGCGGAGGCCACGTACTGGTACTGCAACGTGCTTATGGGCTGTGGCCTCGTCGTTCGTGGAGGTGCGAGCTTGCTGCTGGTGTCCTCGCCGCCAGGGCGACCAGTGCAGGATCTGTTCGACGGGGGCGAAGTAGCATTGGGTGAGCCGGCTGAAACAGGCGGCGTATCTGGGCGAGGCTCAGAGCTATGAGCGGGGAGAATCCGCGTCTGCTTTCCCTGTGTCGAGGGCGCGGGCCCGCAAAACGGTCAGGGCGGCGTGGGCGGCCATGGCGAGGGTGACGTGGTGGTGCCAGCCGGGGTAGCAGCGGATCTGGTAGTCGTCCAGGCCGCACTCCTGCTTCGCGGTCTGGAAGCATTCCTCGATCGCCCAGCGGCTCCCCGCGGCCCGGACCAGCTCGTCCAGCGTGGTCTCGGCGGGGCAGGCGATGAAGTAGGAGATCTCGTCGGGCCTGCCAATGCTGCGGCGGGCGAGGACCCAGTGGCATCCGAGGTCGCACTCTCGGCCCGATGGGCAAGCGCGGTTGTCATCAAATCGGTTAGATGGAAACCTTTAGTTGCACGATACGTCGCACTTGCGTGCAGGCAACCTGAGAGCGGGGATGTGGTTGCGTTGAGTAGAGCTGGCCAGGCTGGCGAGGTCGGTAGCGTCTTTCGGTGTGAACTGGCTACGCATTTGGCCGTCCATGGACTCCGCGGCCGCCCGGTTTCCGGGCTCTATTTGCCAATTGGAGTGGATCCTGCTCGGCTGGACTTCGAGACCAGCGACCCCACCGACGATATCCGCGTTACCTTTTCCGATGGGCGTCGAGCTTACGTGTCCGCGAAGCGAAAGATCGACAAAGGGCGACCGCTTGAGGACACTGTTACTGGCTGGATAGGGCAGGTTCCTACACTTGGTCCTGATGACCTTCTAGTCATCGCCGGCGAGGAACTGGTTGGCCCTATAAAGAACCTTGACCGAGCCTTGCGACGCCATCGCGCGAACCTGCGCATGGAGAGCAGCGACGAAAAAGCAGCGTTCAAAACTCTTACGGACTTGCTTCCTCCTGCTGCGTATGAGCTAGTACTCGATCGGGCACGTGTCCTACATGTACCCAACTCAACTGCCCCAGCAACCCACCGGGATTTTCTCGCTGCTCTAATGGACTTTATCGTCGCTGACCTACAGGGACAGCGCGCGGTGAGTACTCTAGCTGATTTCTTTCATCGACAGGCAGGAGAGGCGCTCGGGAGTTCCGTCGATGACTGGGTTCTTACGCTAAGAAACGCAAATTTGGCTGTATTTTCTGACCCGGGGGGTCCGACTGCCATGCGAGTGGCCTCCCGCTTGAATGCCGTTGATAACTACCGCACTCGACTCAAGGAGGATGCTGGGCGGATCGACCTCAGCCTGCTTGCCGAAGACCTACCACCTATTGTAGTGGACGATATCATTGGCAGCCTACAGATCGATATTGAAGGCGAGCGCACATCCCAGTATCTCCTTCAGTATCTAAGGCGTTGGCGCCGGATGCTGATCATTGGTCAACCGGGATCAGGTAAATCAGTCGCGTTGCGTGAGATTGCAGCCCACTGTGCCACCCACCCTGAGGCCCCCGCTCCGCTTCCTGTAGCGCTGCCGCGTTTGTTGAAACAGCAGCCAGAACGGCTGACTATCGATGGCATCATTGACAGCGTTACATCAGACACCGTATCGAGTGCGGAACGTACACCGCTTGCCGAATATTTGACTGATGAACTTGCAAACGGACGTGCAATCATCCTATGTGACGGTCTTGATGAATGTGGCGCTCGCGCCCCATGGGTTGCGCAGCAGCTAGCTAAAATTCTGGCTGCATTGCACCCAAATTGTGGATTTGTGTTGGCGACACGGGCGAACGCTCAGATTCCGGCCACTCGTCTTGGGCTGCCGCGAGTGGAACTCACAAGTCCTAAGGATCTCAGCGAAAGCGTAGATAGGATTCTCGTTGCGTGTGCTGATGCGCGCTTTTTCGAGCCGAACCGAACAGCGTGGTTGGCGAGACGGCGTGCCTGGATCAAAGACGCAAAAGAACACCACGAGCATCTCCTCACCGTGCCCTTGCTTGCCATCTTGCTAGCACTTATTTGTGCCAACGCATCGGATGCGGAACTTCCCAAAGGGCGCGCAGCATTGCTGCATCGCGCGGTAGAGCAATCTGTAGCAAGGTGGGAACAGCTTCGGGGAACACTCGACCCTGATCGGCCTTGGTCACCCGCGTTGACAACGTCCATGTTGATTCGCGGGTTCGTAGTACTTGGGCGACTCCTTGACGGTGGGGCAACTCCTACACGTGAGAAAGCGCTTGAATCTCTGAGCGAGATGCTAAGGGATCCCAAACATTGGGACATGTCGCCGGCCGCAGCTACAGAGGTGGCAGAACACGTTCTCCGTTTCTGGGACGAATATGTCGCCGTGTTCGTCGTGAATTCCGCAGAAGAACTCACTACTCGCAGTAAAGTGTTTACTGAGATCGCTACCGCCATGTGGGCGAAGGATTGCACGCCAGAGGAATTGAGGGGTTGGCTATCCGCATCCCTTGAATATACGGACTCGGATGGTGCGATCGCGCTTGCTGCCGGGCTTGATCCCCGAATGACTGAGGTGCTTCTCGAAGTCGGAGCCACTTCGCGACCAGAAGCCACTCTCATGGTGGCCGATCTCGCGGTCCGAGATATCGTGAAACTCTCGGCCAGTGAAATGGATTGGTGTCTACGTGAGCTTGCAGACGGAGTGGTTGCGTCCCTCGAAGGTGCCCCACCCGCCACGCGTGGCCCCAGCAGCCCTCCGGAGCAATTTCCTACCCTCTGGGATGAAACACGTGCTGCAGGCCCTTGGCCTTTCGTGGAAGCTGCTTGCCTGCTTGCGTTGCCGCCAGCACTGAGGAGTCAGCGAGCGAACATTATAAGAAGTGCTGAGCTCGATGACAGTGCCGAAGCAATTGCAACCGCCTTGTGCGAGTTGACAGATGCACGAACGGACGCTGCCCAATTGACTAGCTCGGGTATTGCTGCCATCGCCGAGGTGCTTGCGATCCCCCTTCCGCTGGATTCGGAGATGGTTCAGAAGGGGCGACGTCGGTTTGAGCTAGTTAGCGGCGGCCACCTCAAACCCGGTCTAGATCAGGTCGCTTTGGCCGCAGCTAAATATCTATGCGAACTTGCTGACGACCAAGGTGAGCGACTATTCGAGATTGCGAAGCATGCCCCCGGCAGAATCGCTGAACAAATTTTTGCTGAACTCGCACGTGCGGGATTTGATACAAGTGGGCGCTGGCGGGGCCTAACCGAAAGAATGCGTGAATGGGCGTCTAATATGAGGGACGATAGAGCGGAGCTGCTATCTGATCTAACGTCACTCGGGGGCCCGCACTCAGAGTCCGAAAGCGAAAACCTCTGGTCTCTCGGCGACATGGGAAATCTGCTCACAGCGACCGGCTACTCCAAGAGCGCTGCATCTGAGATTGATCGGGCGTTTATTCATGATACTCCAGTAATTCGCCGCGCATGGCTCGACGCGATAGCAGATGCGTACGACATCAACAAGGCGGAGGTAGCCGCCCAAGCGCGGCATCTACAGCAGAATATCGAGGCGGACTCTCTACTCGATGAATGGCTTGTCGCAGGAACCGCGCCATTGGTTAAGCCAGTGCTGTCTCCTCATTTGGAGAGACGTCTTACTGGAGATCAGCAGTTGACGTTGCTGGCCTGCCTCGAAGCGGATTCCTCATGGATAGCATGGTCTGCAGCGAATGTGCTGGCCAACCTCGATGGAGGAGTGCCGTGGGATAGTCGGGAGATCTTCAGTAAAGATATGTCACGTTGGCCGCGGTCGAGAGCAGGTTTGTTCTACGCAATTGCTATTCTGACTGCCGGTGACCAACGCTTGCCTTTGCTGACCCAGGCCGCCTGCTCGGATTCAGCAGACTATCGATATGCGGCAGGGATGGTGATCTCAGTGGCATCAAATCTTGACCACGACGGTTCGGTCACGAAAGCGCTGCGCCGAGACGCTGATCTATCGGTCCGGCCGAAGGGTGCGCATCAAACCTTGCCTGCGCCGACGCATTGGAGTTGCAACGACTGCAGGGCGGTAAATTCCATCGATGTGGAAGATTGTCCGGGATGTGACGATGGCGTACGCCCCAGACCCTGAACTCAAGCAAGGCGACGGCACTAGGCCCCAGTTGACCGCGCATACTG
The DNA here is from genome assembly GCF_004028635.1 of Streptomyces cyaneus. Lineage (GTDB taxonomy): Bacteria > Actinomycetota > Actinomycetes > Streptomycetales > Streptomycetaceae > Streptomyces > Streptomyces cyaneus. The sequence goes on from NZ_RQJW01000006.1 coordinate 390,462, forward strand.
CCGGTCCGCCCCACTAGCTGTAGATTCCCGCCGCCTGACATCACCCGGCCTCACTGCTTCTTCAGTTCTTGGCGCGGTACTGAGTTTCGAGATGGGCGGCTCGGTGCCCCTCAGCGGTGAGGGTGTAGAAGGTGCGGCGCCTGCCGGGGCCGCGGCCCGGGGTGGCTCTGCTCATCCAGGCAACGTCGTCTTCGAGGCGGCTGGTGAGCCATCCTGCGCGTTCGAGTCGCTTGAGCTGGGGATAGAGCGTTCCTGCTTCGAGCCCGGTGCGTTTGATGACCTCGGCTCCGTAGAACTCCTCCCGTGGCCGGGTCAGCAAGTCCCGCAGGAGGGTCAGCGTTGGTCCGGTGATGCGAACACGCTCGACAGTGATATCGCTAAAGGGGGTGGGTCGGCTGGGGTTGCGGCGGATTCTGAACTTGGCGTGGGCGGCTTCCAGGGTGTGATCGTCGGGTGGAGCCGTGATCTGATCATGCTGAAGCGCGCTGATCATGAGAACCTGTACTCGGGCTTCATCGAGGCTGCGCAACAGTTGTCGGCCCTGCTGGGTGGGTTGCTGAGGTCGGCCGAAGGCTGCTCGCTTGAAGAGCGTTGTGCCGATGTTGTGTTCCAGTCGCTGAAACTGTGTGGCCAGGGCGTTCGGTTCGGCCTTCAAGTACTGGGCGGCGCTGTCGAGAGACGGGAAGCGCATCGAGATCTGGAAACGGTGGAGCCGCAACCAACCATGGAGTGTGCCTTCGACGGCGGCCCGGACGGCCCGCGGGAGTCTGGCGTCGGTCTTAGTCATGATCGTACGGCTGTGCACTCCTGGTGGCCGCAGGGGGATCTTCAGGTGCTTGAGGCGTCGGCGGACTGTCTCGTCATCTGTGCCGAGTTCTTCGGCGATGTCGTGGGTGGAGCGTTTGTGAGTGAGGTACTGCTCGCGCAGCCAGGCCGGGTCGATGGGGAAGGGCTTGCGCGTCCGGCGGACGGTGATGCCGAGGGCGCGGGCATGAGCAACGGCGAGCGGGCGCGGGATGCCCGTTTCCCGTGCAATGTCTCGGAGGGGCTTGCCGTTGTCGACGTACTCGCGCTGGAGGAAGTCCGCCGTGAAGATGGATTTGGCCTGCTGGCGGAGGCGCCAAGAGCCGACGCTCGATCGCCTGCCCCAGGTGCGGGGTTCGCGGGGAACGCGTTCGAGTGCGAACCGGATGTGGGTGAGGGTGGTGTCCAGTTCCCTGGCTGCTTCTCGTGGGGCGCGTTGTTCGGTGATGACGATGCGGCGTACTTCCTCCAGGTCGAGGTCGTCGAGGCGTCGGCCGGGAAGGGCGAGCCCGTCGGCGCATTCTTGCGGTGGTTCCCAGGTCAGCGGTTCGTCGATGTTCAGGTCGTGCAGGATGCCGACCGCGTGATGGTGGAGCGCGTCGCGCTGGGCGAGGGTCAAAGAGGGCGGGAAGGCGAAGTATCTGGAGCGGTCGGACACTGATCGCAGGGCGAGGGGATGGCGGGGATCGGTCAGGTCCGCCCCGGTGAGTAGCTGGTTGAGGTAGCGCTGGGCATTGAGGTAGCGGGGTGCCTGGGAGGTCTTGCTGTTGAGCTGTTCACCGGGCTGGGTGCCTGCGCGGAAGCAGAGTTCCCGCCACTCGTCGGGCGTGATCGGGGTTGCGGGGATGAGGCGTCGGCGGCGCTCGTAGTCGATGGGGCTGCCGTGATCGTCGAGGTAGTGGGCGAGGTTGCAGAGCGCGGTGAGCACGGCGGGATGACTGGACTTGAGTGCGCGCTGCAAGGTGACGGTCATGGCGTTCGGCAGGTGTGGGCCCAGCCGGTCGGTGACGCCTCGTGCCCTCAAGTCCGGCTCGCCGGGCAGGAGCAGAAGTGCCGCGGCGATGCCACGGAACAGGTTCTCCTGCGTTCCCTCCCGGGGCATGAGCCGGACTGTCCAGCTGGGCCAGAGGAGCTGTGGGACATGCCGGATGCGTGCGGTCGCGCTTTGATCGTCAGGTTCCGGGACGCGGGCGCGCGAAGTACAGGAGGAGAACCGGACGCGGTCGAGGGCGCCCATCGTGTGGTCGCCGGCGTGCAGGAAGCGGCGTTGCGTGGGCGGCGAGAGCTGGGACCACTGTGCGGTGGTCATTCCCCGGGGGATCACCTTGTTCGGTGTGTCGTGCCGGGCTCGCAGGAGGCGGACGGCCTGGACGGCGAAGGCGTCATCGGTGTCGAGGAAGGGCAGAGCCGTGTGAGCGATGACGCCGCTGACGGCGGCGCCGAGAGGCTTGACCCGGTCGGCGGGGGTCCGCGTGGCCAGCGGCCGGTGCTGCCAAAGTTGCTGGATCGTTGCGCCCATGGGAGCGACGTCGTGGTCGTCGATCGTGTGCATTAGCCATGACGTGCAGTGGTTGAGATCAGCCAGGACCGTGCGGGCCGTGATCGGTGCTGTGTCGGCGAGCAGGACATCGATGCGACGCTGTGCGGCCAGCACGGGGTGATCGGAAGCCAACGGCATGAGCACGGCGCTGGTCAGGTCGGTGCCGCAGATCGAAGCCAGGCGAGAGCCCACGGTGCAGACCGCTGGCGGGAAGCGGTGAGTGTGCCCGGGCAGCCTCACGCGTGTCCCGTTGCCGCAGCCGGGACAGGTGTCGTGCAGCAGTGCCCCGTGTGTGGTGCAGGCGAACACCCAGGGGAGCCACCACCTCAGCAGCCATCGTCCCTTCCGCTCGGCCAGGCACTGGGGACAGAACCGGCATCGGCGTTGCCGTCGCGGGCCGAAGGGGAAGCCGGGGCCGATCATCGCTCGGTCGAGGCGGCCGGGCGGAAGGCCGGTGCGGGCCTCCAGCGCGCGCAGGGAGGCGGTGGGCAGGTCGGTGACGAGCGGGCGGGTGAGGGAGTGCCGGGGCAGACCCAGGACACGCAGGAACGCCGAGAAGGTCAGGCCATTGCGGCGGCTCAGCGCTTCCAGCCAGCTGTCCATGCCCTCACCAGGCAGGATCGGTATCCGCAGTGGCAGCACACGCGTTTCGGTCACGAGACATCACCGAACACGGTGGTGATCTTCGCGTGGGCCATCGTGGCGGCCAGTTGCTTGCGCGCCTGTTCAGATGCTTCGTCCAGCCGGACCCCGTCCAGCACCTCGCGGGTGACGGCTTCCGTGCCGTTGCGGATCGCGCGGTAACAGCCCCGCATGACCAGAGTGAAGTACGACCCGATGTGCCCGCTGGTGCGTTCGAACAGATAGTCCGCGTTGCGCAGCAGCATCCCGGGCCGGTGCTCGGCAAGGACGAGCTGGCGTTCGGTGGCCTTGATCAGGCTCCGCCAGTGGCGACGGCCCTGCTCAGTGTCGAGTTGGAACGGATCGACACCCAGCCGGGTCCAGCGGCGTGCGGTCTGGGCCAGGGCCACGTTCTTGCCGGTCAGGCCGTCGGCGAAGAACCGCCGCTCGGCCAGGCCAACACCGACGTAGACGAACGTGACCGGTAGTTCGTTGGCGAGCCACTTGAGGTGGTTGGACACCGCCAGGCCGTCGCGGCGGTCCAGGTCGATGAAGTGGATGTCGTCGATGATGCCGAGCTGGGTCTCGCAGGACAGGACGCAGTCCAGGGCGTGACTGGCCAGAGCGGCGGCGTTCGCTCGGTCGGTGGCCGGATGGCCGTAGTACTCGCAGATCATCCGGTTCAGGGTTCGCAGGGTGGTGTTGGAGGTCAGTCCGACGCGGAAGACAGGGATGCGTTCGTGCCCGGCCTCGGTAACCGGGGACAGACGGCGCATCTGCTGGCGGTCGAAGTCGCGGCCGAACAGGTTGGCGATGGTGGTCTTGCCCAGGCCCGGCAAGGCGTCGATCACGGCGGCGGAACGGATGCGGTCGCCGTCCTGACGGTTGCTGGCCACGATCTGTTCGAGTTCGTCGTGAATGGCTGCGAGCTGCGGGGTCTGCACGATGCCGAAATTCGCGTGCCAGTCGTGGCGGGCGTCGTTGTAGTCCTCGGCTGCCGCCTCGCCCAGCGCGGTCAGCCGGGCCCGTGTCAGTGTCTCAGGCCGTTGCCGGGGCGAGGCGTCGGCGAAGCACCGCCAGCCCTCCTTGCGGGAGAGGCTGAACAGATTGGGCTGCCTCACTCGATCACCTCGAAGGCGTCGGCGTAGAAGTCGTCGCCTTCGGGGACGTCGAACAGCTCGGCCTCGTCGTCGCCTTCCCCGGGCGGCAGCTCCGGCACCAGCCGCAGCTCCGGAGACGTAAGAGGGCCGGACTGTTCCGGCAGCACCGGCAGAGACAGAGCCCCGCGTTCCGCCGACAGCCTCACCGCAATGCGGCGCTCGCGCCGATCGGTGACCATGCCCTGATCCCAACGGGTCAGAAGATCCGCAAGCGCCTGCGAGGAGTCGACGTGTCGGCCCTTCCGGGCGGCGAGCCTTCGGGCATGGGCGGCGGCCTCACCGCTGAACGCCATGTGCAGTGCGGGTGCGTGTTCCCAGTTCAGAGAGTGCCAGGAGTCGTCGGCCGGGTCCTGGAAGTAGACGAACCGTACGTCGTCAGGGTTGACGTGAATGGGCCACTGCCGTCCGAAACCGGGATAAGGGCTGGGTGCGTTGCGGTAGCCGTCCAGAACGGGACCGTTGTAACGCAGCCCGTCGACCTCGACCCCGTAGTGCTGGATAGTGCGCGGCTTGACCGCGAGGAACTGAAAGGCCAGCTCCGGTGACGCCGGCATGCGCAGCCGTCCGGCCCGGGCCAGACCGATGCGCAGCATCTCCAGCGGAGACAACGACAGCTTCGGCCATTGCGGAATGACCAGTCCGTCATGCTCACGGCGGTGATAGACCTCCGAGACCCACTCACGGATGATCTCCTCCACCTCGTGGATGAAGAAGAACGCGGCATCCTCGACCGCCTCGCCGCGGCTGTGGACGTCAGGTCCCTTGTAGGCGGGCAGGTGCTGGATGAGTCCCTCCCGCAGAGTGCGGAAGAAGCGTTCGACGGTCGGCTTGTCCGTGGGTTTCTTCGGCTGGGCTGGCTGAATGGACATCCCCAGGCGGGTGCAGACCCCGATGACATGCGCCGACATGAACGCTCGACCGTGATCGATGACCAGTGTCTCCGGGGGACACAATCCGCCGCCCGGCACGAGACCTTCCTCGGTGAACACCACCTCATCCCACAGGCCGTGGTAAGGAGCCACTGCGGGCCGGGCCGAGTGCTCCAGCGGAGGGCAGATCGCCTCGAAGAGCACACCGGCGACATCGAGCGCCTTCGTGGAACAGGCGGTCACCCGCAGGCCGACAATGCAGCGTGAGAAAAGGTCCTGAGCGACGGTGAGCTGGAGCGGAACCCACCGGCAGGTCACCGGTTCCATGGCGTAGATGTCCAGGTCCTGGGTGTCGAGCACGACGTACTCACCCGGCCTGGCAGCCCGCAGCCGCCCGTAGGCGCCCCGTGGCCTGTCCGCGATCGAGCGGCGTGCCTTGGCGCTGCCGGAGACCGCGTTCGTGCCCTTGGTCAACATGGCAAGCCGCGCGTAGGCCGTGCTCCGCGACGGAACAGCGACGACGCCCTTGCCGTACTGGCTGATCAGCCGTTCCTCGACCCGCGACAACAGGGCTGACCGAGTAGGTGTCGAGCTGGTCACCGACTCCGCCACCACGCGGCGGACCGCCTCTTCCCACCGGGGATCGATGCTTGACCCCCTCCCGGCGCGGGCGTCCACGAGTCCCGCATCACCGCTTTCCCGGTAGGCGGTCACCCAACGCTGCAACGTTCGAGGCGAAACACCCAGCTCAGCGGCCTTGGCCGCGGTCCGCTCCTTGAGCGGGAGATCGGGATCGTATTCGGGCCTGGGCTCGACCGGCAGAGCATCGGCTGCGTGCCCGGACCGGTAGCCGCTGAGCACTTCACGGACGTGCCCGGCCCGTTCCCGCAGCCGCTGACGCTGGTCAGCCGACAAGGACGCAAGCAGCAGGCCCACCCCGTCCGCGGCAGTCGGCGCAGGCTCATCCATCGACCGGGCGCTGGCCGCCAGCTGCCCGAGCGGAACAGAGCCGTACTCGCCCGTCCGCTCGTTACGGACCGTCGTCCGGAGCCCGTCGACGTCCACGACCTCGACGACGTCACCGCCGAAGAAAAGACGCGTTCCCGGGAACAGGGACACTGCGTATGCGTTCATGCCCTCACCCGGATCCGGCTTGCACGGTTCAGCGGAGTCCGCAGGTCAGCAACGAGCTGACCGGACCACACCAGGTGCAGGACGACCGGACGGATGATCTCGCACGGGTGCCCGGCAAGCGCGGCCTCGACGGCCCCGATCGTCGGCTGGCAGGCGGCGGCTTCCATCACACGCGGGACGAGCGAGGCTTCCACCAGCTCCCGGCGCCGGTAGCCGGCGAGGAACCGCACGTTCTCCACGACCGTCTGCTCGGCCCCCGACCAGGTCTCATAGGCCCAGCCGCGGCGCGAACACACCTGGCGTGTCCAGTCGAACTGCGCGATCACCTTGGGTTCCCTCATGCGTGAGGGTGCCTTGACGTCCACGACGGTCACCAAACCGTCGGCATGCACGAGGAACAGATCAGGAACATGACGGCGAATGCGGTCGCCGTCAGCGCCGACCAACTGGAACGGCTGGGCCGCGATCTCCACGACATCCGGTGTGAAATCGGCGATCATGATGCGGGCGAGCTCCAGCCGACTCTCGTAAGCCACGAGACGCCCCGTCGTGGCGGCGTGGTACCAGCCCGAGTAGTGCTTCCGGCCCCGGTACCAACGGAACTCGCGTACCGGCTGTCCGCCGGCCACCTCGTCCACTGGGATCCTGTCGAGTACGGCCTCGACCAGCCGACCGTCGGCCCGCCGATAAGCCGCCCGAACCGTCCGACTACCTGTCGCGTCCGCGACGCCTGGACCAGTCCCCATGGCTGCCCCTTCGTGTCCGATGCCATCGACACCAAGACACTGGCAACCACCACGAGTAACGTGAATGAGAAGCCCGGAAGACCAACGACGTAGTGGACCCGTGCGGTAAAGCACGGCCAGGCTCTGAGCCTGGCCGTGGACCGCAGAGAGCGTGTCGACTGACAAGTTGACGACAAGCCACTCGGACAGCGACATCTCTAATCGGAACCTACACGTGGTCAGGCCGGGCGGACCACGCTGTGGATCGACGACTCTCCGTCGTAGTAGATCGACTCCTCGCGGACGTACGCACCGGGCTTCGGGGCGTGGATCATCATGCCGTTGCCGATGTAGAGGCCCACGTGGGTGACGTCGTCGTAGAAGAAGATCAGGTCGCCGGGCTGGGCGTTGGAGAGGGAGACCGTGGTGCCGGCGTTGACCTGGTCGTAGGTGACGCGGGGGATGTCGACGCCCGCGGCCTTCCAGGCGGCCTGGGTGAGGCCGGAGCAGTCGTAGGAGTCGGGGCCGGTGGCGCCCCAGACGTACGGCTTGCCTATCTGGGAGCGGGCGAAGGCGAGGGCCTTCTCGGCCTTGGTGGCGTACGAGGAGTCCGACGTGGACGAGTCCGAGGTGCCCGAGTCGGACGAGGAGTCGCTGCTCTCCTGCTGCTGGGCCGCCTCCTGGCGCTGGCGCTCGGCCTCGGCCTCTGCTTGTTGCCGGGCCAGTTCCGCCGCTTTGCGGGCGGCCTCCTCCTGCTTGCGCTTCTCGATCGCGGCGAGGCGTGCCTTCTCCTCCGCCGTCAGCTTCGAGAGGAGTTCGCGTGCGTCGGACAGCTTCTGCTGGACGGTGGTCTTGGCAGTCTGCAGGTCGTTCTGCGACTCGGTGAGCGTCTCGAGGCTCTGGGTGGCCTCCTGGCGCTTCTTCATCGTCGCGGACTGCTGCGTGAAGTAGTCGTCGACCGCCTCCTTCTGACGGCCCGTCATGCGGTCCATCAGCTGGGTCTGGTCGAAGTAGTCCTGCGGGGTGTCCGCAAGGAGGAAGGTCGCCGTGTCGGGGGCGGCGGCGCCGGTGCGGTACTGGGCGGCGGCGTTGCGACCGAGTTCCTCGCGCGCGTCGTTGAGCTTCTGGGTGCGCTGGGCGACGTCGTCGAGGAGGGTGTCGACGCGCTTGCGCTGCTTCGCGGTCTTCTCCTTGGCCGCGTTGTACTTCTCGGTCGCCGACTCCGCCTGGCGGTAGAGGTCGTCGACCTTCTTCTCGACCTCTTCGAGGCTCGGCTTGTCGTCCGCCGAGGGGCTCGCGTTGGCCGTCTGGGACAGCAGGGCCACGGAGGTGAGGGCCGCCGTGGCGAGGGCGGGGGGCCGTATGCCTGCTACGCGCGTACCTGCGGGACGCGACTTGCGGTGCGACGCCAAGGGAGGCGACTCCTTCCGTACTCCGCCTACCGAGTTAGCTGTCGGGTTCGGGCGGGTGGTCCGGAAGGGTTGCCCTACGGCCTGTCCCTGGGCAGGGTCGGGCCGATTCACCCCAAGTTCGGTGGGTCCCCGGCTCCGGCAGCGCGGCGGCGTACCGGACTCGGCGGAGGCCGTGCGGCCCGGCGACGTTCGCCGGTGGAGGTCGTACGGCCTGTCCGGCACGGTAGCCAACTCGTGTGGCCCCTGTGAAGGTTGATGTTCGATATGCCCGATACATTTTCGTGACCTTGGGTCAGGGAGTTGGGGGTGGTGGTTGATGGGGGTGGGTCTGCGGGGTGTTGTGTTTTTTGGGTGATGTGCTGGCTTTAGGTGTCTTCGGTCACTGGGGGGGTGCTTTGGTCGTCGGTGGGAAGTCCGGGTTCGGGGCGATTGCGGATCGTGACGGGAGGGGTGTGGAGGGTGAGGGGGGTGCGGGGGGGTCGGGTCTGGAAGATCGTCTGGTTCTGAAACCGGCGATGTTCTCGGGGTGGCCGCGGGCTGTCAGTGGGGCGCCCTAGACTCGGAGAGCGATGAGCAGCCTCTTTGACGACAGCTTCCTGGCGGACCTCCAGGCCCCACGGGCCCACGAGGAAGAACCCCCGCCGCCCGAGGACGATCACTCTCCGGAGCCGGTTCCGGACGATCTGTTCGGCGGGAAGTTCGACGTGCCTCCGGACCGGGACGCCTACTACCGCGACGGCGCCCCGCGCCCGGCCATCGACGCGGCCGCGCTGCTGGAAGGGCTGAACGAGAACCAGCGTGCGGCCGTCGTCCACTCCGGCACGCCGCTGCTCATCGTGGCCGGCGCCGGGTCCGGTAAGACGCGTGTGCTCACCCACCGCATCGCCCATCTGCTGGCCGAGCGGAATGTGCATCCGGGGCAGATCCTCGCGATCACCTTCACCAACAAGGCCGCGGGCGAGATGAAGGAGCGCGTCGAGCAGCTCGTCGGCCCGCGCGCGAACGCGATGTGGGTGATGACCTTCCACAGCGCGTGTGTCCGCATCCTGCGCAGGGAGAGCAAGAAGCTCGGGTTCACGTCGTCCTTCTCGATCTACGACGCCGCCGACAGCAAGCGGCTGATGGCGCTCGTCTGCCGGGACCTGGATCTCGACCCGAAGAGGTTTCCGCCCAAGTCCTTCAGCGCCAAGATCAGCAACCTGAAGAACGAGCTGATCGACGAGGAGGACTTCGCCGCCCAGGCGACGGACGGCTTCGAGAAGACCCTCGCTCAGGCCTACGCCCTGTACCAGTCGAGGTTGCGGGAAGCCAACGCCCTCGACTTCGACGACCTGATCATGACGACGGTCAACCTGCTGCGCGCCTTCCCGGACGTCGCCGAGCACTACCGCCGTCGCTTCCGCCATGTGCTGGTGGACGAGTACCAGGACACCAACCACGCGCAGTACGCCCTCGTGCGCGAGCTCGTCGGGACCAGCGAGCACCCGGTCGACGTACCGCCCAGCGACTACGACATCCCGCCCGCCGAGCTGTGTGTGGTGGGTGACGCCGACCAGTCGATCTACGCCTTCCGGGGCGCCACCATCCGCAACATCCTCCAGTTCGAGGAGGACTACCCGCAGGCGACGACGATCCTGCTGGAGCAGAACTACCGCTCCACGCAGACGATCCTGACCGCCGCCAACGCGGTCATCGAGCGCAACGAGTCCCGCCGCCCCAAGAACCTGTGGACCAACGCGGGCGCGGGCGCGCGGATCACCGGCTATGTCGCCGACACCGAGCACGACGAGGCGCAGTTCGTCGCCGACGAGATAGACCGACTGACCGACGCGGGGGACGCGAAGGCCGGCGACGTCGCGGTCTTCTACCGTACGAACGCCCAGTCCCGTGTCTTCGAAGAGGTCTTCATCCGCGTCGGCCTGCCCTACAAGGTCGTCGGCGGGGTCCGCTTCTACGAGCGCAAGGAGGTCCGGGACGTCCTGGCCTACCTGCGGGTACTGGCCAACCCCGAGGACTCCGTGCCGCTGCGGCGGATCCTCAACGTCCCCAAGCGCGGCATCGGTGACCGCGCCGAGGCGATGATCGACGCCCTTTCACAGCGGGAGAAGATCAGCTTCCCGCAGGCGCTCAAGCGCGTGGACGAGGCGTACGGCATGGCCGCGCGGTCGACCAACGCCGTCAAGCGGTTCAACACGCTGATGGAGGAGCTCCGTACGATCGTCGAGTCCGGCGCCGGACCGGCGACCGTCCTGGAGGCTGTGCTCGAGCGGACCGGCTATCTCGCCGAGTTGCAGGCTTCCACGGATCCTCAGGACGAGACCCGTATCGAGAACCTTCAAGAACTCGCGGCCGTGGCCCTGGAGTTCGAGCAGGAGTCGGGTGAGGGTGAGGCCTCCGGCGGGCTCGCGGACTTCCTGGAGCGGGTGGCCCTGGTCGCCGACTCCGACCAGATTCCCGACGAGGACGAGGACGGCTCCGGCGTCATCACCCTGATGACCCTGCACACGGCCAAGGGACTTGAGTTCCCGGTCGTCTTCCTCACCGGCATGGAGGACGGCGTCTTCCCGCACATGCGCGCCCTCGGCCAGGCCAAGGAGCTGGAGGAGGAGCGGCGGCTCGCCTACGTGGGCATCACGCGCGCGCGTGAACGGCTGTATCTGACGCGGTCGTCGATGCGGAGCGCGTGGGGGCAGCCGTCGTACAACCCGCCCTCCCGCTTCCTGGAGGAGATCCCGGCGGCGCACGTGGACTGGAAGCGCACGGGCGCCACCGCACCGGTCTCCTCCGGCCCGGCGTCCGGTGTGGCCGCCTCGCTGTCCTCGTCCCGCTCACGCTCCGCGGCCTCGGGCGCGTCCGGTTTCGCCACGCGCCGTACCTCGGAGAAGCCCGTCGTCCAGCTGGCGGTCGGGGACCGGGTCACGCACGACCAGTTCGGGCTCGGCACCGTGATGGCGGTCAAGGGCACGGGCGCGAACACCGAGGCGACGATCGACTTCGGGGACACCAAGCCGAAGCGGTTGCTGCTGCGGTACGCGCCGGTGGAGAAGCTCTAGCAACGACAAGTGTGCGCCCCCGCTGCAGGGCGGGGGCGCCGCATCACGAAGAGTCGCCTGCGTCGGGGCGCTACGTCGGGTTGATCCCGTGGCTGCGCAGCCAGGGAAGCGGGTCTATGGCCGAGCCGCCACCCGGTCGTACCTCGAAGTGCAGGTGCGGTCCGGTCGAGTTGCCGGAATTGCCGGAGTACGCGATCGGATCGCCGGCCTTCACCGTCGTACCGGAGGCGACACGGTAGCTGGAGAGGTGGCAGTACCACGTCTCCGTACCGTCCTTCGCGGTCACGATCATCATGTTGCCGTAGGCGCTGTTCCACTGCGTCCGGACGGTGCCGTCGGTCGCGGACATCACCGTCGTGCCGTACGAGACGGGGAAGTCGATGCCGGTGTGCACGGACATCCAGTTGATGCCGGCCTGGCCGAAGTAGGCGCTGAGGCCGTGCTGCGCCACCGGAAGGGCGAACTTGGGGCGCAGCCGCTCCTTGCGGGCCGCCTCCTCCGCCGCCTTCTTCTTCTCCGCCGCCTGCTGGGCCTTGAGGTCGATGCGCTCCTGCGTACGGCTGGCCCGGTCGGCGAAGTCGTCGGCGCCGGCGGAGAGGCTCTCGAGCTGGGTGTCCAGCTTGTTGTTCGCCATGGACGGCTTCACGGCCTCGGCGTCCGAGGCCGTCGTCGTCGTGTCCTTGTCGTCGGTCGCCAGGCTGCCGACGGAGGCGGCGGCGATCCCCGCGACGCCCATCACACACGCCGAGGGCACGGCGATCGTCAGCAGCGCGGAGCGCTTGGGGGGCGTACGGCGGCGGGAGCGGGCCCCGCTGCGGGAGGCGGCGCGCGAGGAGGGGGCCGGAGCGGACTCCTCCTGGTCGTCGAGGAGCGGGGCGGCGGCGGGAAACTCGCCGGTGGCGCTCAACTCGGCTTCGCGCTGGGCGGGGTCGCCGTACGCGGCGGGGTCGTACGTGGTGGAGTCGTCGTACGTCGTCGGGTCGTCGTACGGGGTGGGGGTGGCGTGCTCGATCTGCTCGAAGAGCGCGGTCGCCTGTTGATCGAAGGATTCTGCTGACTGCTCGTACTCGTCGGCTGCCTGCGCGGGGGTGCCGGTGCCGCCGTCGGAGTTCCACTGCGTGGCGTCGTACGCCCCGGTGTCGAATGCCTGCGTGCCCCATTCCCACTGCTGGGTCTGGTCGGCCGGGGCGTTGGACTGGTCGGGCTGGAGCCAACTGCTCGCGTCCCAATGGCCGGAGGTGTCGTGGCCGTTGGCCTGCTGCGGAACGAAAGCGAGTCGCTCGTGTTCGGCCGTCCAGGCCGTGGTGTCGTACGCGCCGCTGTCGTACGCGGCGTGGTGCTGGGCCGCGTAGGCGTCGTAGTTCACGGTGTGGTGGTTGCCCGTGGACCACTGCGTGGAGTCGTACGCGCCCGTGTTCTCGCCGGGAAGGCTGCCGAACAGGGGGTCCGCGTCGAAGGTCGGGGCGGCGTGGGCGTGGCCGGCGGCGCCGAACTGGTTGGCGTCGTAGGTGCCGTAGGTGGTCGAGTCACCGTAGTGGGCTTCCTGAGCGCCGTACGACGCGTAGTGCGCCGAGGCGGCATCGGAAGCCGTAGCCGAGGAGGTCATGGTCCCCGACGGGTGACGATCGTTCACCAACTTCTCTCTCGCCTCGACAACAGGGGCTGCCAGAGCAGTGCGGCGACTGTACCCGGCGGTACGCGGGCACGACAATCTTCGGCAGGTTTTGCGCGCGCAGGAAACGGGCATTCGGCCGTGTTTTGGCGGACTGCGGGCGCGAGTTTGGCCTTGCGTTCGAAGAATGTTCGATGTCGGGCGGCTGTCCTGAGGCTGTGTGCCGAGTGTGAATCAGGTGTTGGGGCTGCTGCCGGGGTCGTCGAGGGTGCTGTTCAGGCGGGCGGTCACGCCACTGTCAGGCCGTCGGCCTGTGCGGCGGCTTCGGCTCCGGTCCGTGCGGTGTCCAGGGCCTGCCGTATCCCGGTCGCCACGGCGGGGTGCACCGGCAGGGCGAGGTGGCCGATGCCGCTCACGCGGACGTTCTGCGCCATCAGGTCCGGGTGGTCGATGCAGGCCGTCTCCAGCGGGTCCATCAAGTGGTCGAGGTCGCTCCAGAAGCTCACGAAGTGGGTACGGCAGCCGGGCGCGGGCCTGGCCAGCTCATCGAGGACCGGTGAGCCGGGGCGCATCTGACGCACGATGGGATGCGCGTTCGCCAGTGGGACGACACGGGTGCCGGAGTGCGGTGTGCCGAGCGTGACGAGCGTGCGGACCCTGAGATCGCCACCGAGACGCTGCACGTAGTAACGCGCTATGAGCCCGCCGAGGCTGTGCCCGACGATGTCGACCTGGCTGCTGCCGGTGCGCTCGCAGATCCCCTCTATGTGCCGGCCGAGCAGTTCGGCGGCGGTGCGGATGTCGCAGGTCAGCGGCGAGTAGTTGAGCGACTCGACCTGGTGCCTGCCGTGCTGGGCGAGGCTGCGGCGCAGCAGGACGAAGACCGAGCGGTTGTCTATGAAGCCGTGCAGCAGGACGACGGGGGGTTTGGTCTCCGTCGGCAGCTGGGCGGTGTCCTGTGCGGGGAGTGCCGGAGTGGTCCGGCGCTCCTGGGCGATGCCGGAGGGATACAGGAGCAGGTGTCCGGCGAGGATCGCGATCTCCAGGGCGGTCGCCTTCAGCAGGGCCACGGAGAGGCCGGCGAGTCTGCTCGGGAGCAGGCGCCGACAGAGCGGAAGAAAGGGGAGTGCTGCCCCGGTGACCTTCATGGCCGACCTCCTTGCGGCACGCAGGAGGACGGCTCCGGCCCCCGTGTGCCCTCGTGGGAAGCCGCGGCGGAGGTGGTCGGCGGGGCATGAGGAGGGCGCATGGGGTGAGCGAGGCGCGTGGCGTGAGCCAGTCCTGTCGGCCGTGGTGCGCCGATGACCTGCCGGGGCTCCCTGCCGGTGTGGCGACGAGGCTCCCCGCTGTCGTGCCTTACCTGCCCTACGTGCCCTTCGTGCGACCGTCGATGCGCCGCACCGCCACGGCGCGCGGCCTGCGGCGCGGTGGTGCGGCGACCTCGTTGCGGCTCCCGTTGCGCGTGGTCCCGCTGCGACGCGGGTACCGCAAGCTGCTGCGGCCCGTGTGCCGCAAAGATGTGGAACGGTGCGCGGCGAACGTGTCCCACCGTGTGATTTCCCCCTCGGTCTGCACCGCGAAACTGCCGGTTGCGGGATGCTGGAGATAACGTTCGTTCACTTCTTCGGGCGGCGTGGCCCGGGGCGTCCGTGCCGTAGTGGCGCGTCCGGTGCGGTGAGCAGCGGAAAAGTGCAATACGCGCACCATGTATGACATGTGCCAGCTGTGCGGCATAACTCATATATGGGCGGTACTTGTCGGTACGGATGGATGTAGTCGCTTCATGGAGGCAGTGATGGGTGTGGCAGCCGGTCCGATCCGCGTGGTGGTGGCCAAGCCGGGACTCGACGGCCACGATCGCGGGGCCAAGGTCATCGCGCGGGCGCTGCGCGACGCCGGTATGGAGGTCATCTACACCGGGCTTCACCAGACACCCGAGCAGATCGTCGACACCGCGATCCAGGAGGACGCCGACGCGATCGGCCTGTCCATCCTCTCCGGCGCCCACAACACCCTCTTCGCCGCCGTGATCGAACTCCTCAAGGAGCGCGACGCGGAGGACATCCTGGTCTTCGGCGGCGGGATCATCCCCGAGGCGGACATCCCCCCGCTGAAGGAGAAGGGCGTCGCGGAGATCTTCACGCCCGGGGCGACGACGCAGTCGATCGTGGACTGGGTGCGGGCGAACGTACATCAGCCGGCGGGGGCATAGCCGCTGCGCTCGACCGGGGCCGCGTGCGGGGAGCAGGCCGTGGGCAGGAGCCTGGGGTGCGGGCCGGAGTCCGACCGGAGGCCTCAGGGTGTCTACGTCTCCAGCTCCTCGGTCATCGCCGCCCGCAGCCGCAACGTCGTGACCAGTCGCTGGAACGCCTCCGCCCAGTACCCCCCGGCCCCAGGCGAGGCGTCCTCCGACTCGTCCGGCACCGCCTGCAGGCCGTCCAGGCGGCTCGCCTCGGCCGGGTCCAGGCAGCGCTCGGCCAGCCCCATCACTCCACTGAAACTCCATGGATAACTCCCCGCGTCCCGCGCGATGTTGAGCGCGTCGACCACCGCCCGCCCGAGCGGCGCCGCCCACGGCACCGCACACACCCCGAGCAGCTGAAACGCCTCGGACAGACCGTGCGCCGCGATGAACCCGGCGACCCACTCGGCCCGCTCCGCGGAGCCCAGCGTGCCGAGAAGCTTCGCTCGCTCGGCCAAGGACACCGCCCCTGGACCGCCCGCTTCGGGAGCCGAGGGTGAGCCGAGCAGCGCCCTCGCCCACTCGCCGTCCCGTTGCCGTACCGCCGCCCGGCACCACGCCGCGTGCAACTCGCCCTGCCAGTCGTCCGCCACCGGCAGTGCCACGATCTCCCGAGGACTACGCCCTCCGAGCCGCCCCGGCCACGTGCTGAGTGGCGCCGCCTCCACCAACTGGCCGAACCACCACGACCGTTCACCCCGCCCGGCCGGGGCCTTGGCCACGACACCGTCGCGCTCCATGCCCGTGTCGCACTCGTGCGGCGCCTCGACACTGATCGCCGGCGTCTGCTGCGTGTGGTCCAGCGCCACGCACGACCCGGCGCGCACCGCCATCCGCGCGGCGAGCGCCGAACCCGGCAGTGCGGAGAGCAACTCCGCCGCCGTCGCTCGGACGTTGCGGCTCCGGTCGGCCAGCGCCTGCTCCAGGAACGGCTCGTCCTGCGGGCCCAGCCCCGTCCGCAACGAGTCGAGGAACATCAGCCTGTCCTCGGCCCGCTCCGTCGCCCATGTCGCGGTCAGCAGCTCGCGCGCGGCGGCGGGCTCACGCACGCGTATCGCGGAGAGCAGGCCGACACGCTCGGCGAACAGCCCCTCCTGCCACAGCTGTTGGACCCTGGCCGAGTCCTCGAGCTGCGGCAGCGCCGCGCCCCCGCCGGGCGCCGCGCGCAGGGCGAACCGCCAGTCCGGGTTCAGCCGGGCGAGCCACACCGCGCGCGGGCCCGCGAACGTCAGCGCCGCCGGCCGCAGATCCGTACGCCCCCGCGCCGCGTCCAGCAGTGCGGGCAGCGACTGAGGGGGCGGCGCGAAACCACGGTCGTTCGCCGTCGCGAGCCACTGGGGCAGCAGCTCCATGAGGTCCGGTGCCGTGCCTCTGCGGCCGCCGCCCGCCGCGCCGGGACGGTCGGCCAGCAGCATCGCCAACCTCCGAGCGGCCGCCGGGGGCAGCGCCGGTCGCGGGTCCTCGGGGGCCGGCTGCGGACGCTGCGCCGCTCGCGCC
This sequence comes from Streptomyces cyaneus, assembly GCF_004028635.1. GTDB lineage: Bacteria > Actinomycetota > Actinomycetes > Streptomycetales > Streptomycetaceae > Streptomyces > Streptomyces cyaneus. The sequence goes on from NZ_RQJW01000006.1 coordinate 407,131, forward strand.
GGCCGCAGCCCCGCCCGCCGCCGTACGGTCTCCACGGCCGCCACGTCCAGCAGCGCCTTCGGCGCCTCCTGCCCCGGCGCGCAGCCCGGGGGTCTACGCCGGTCCGTGCCGAGCAGCGCCGCCGTGACGAGCTCCTCCCAGGCGCCGGACGGGGACGAGTCCACGGCTCCCGGGGCGGGCGAGTCGACGGTTCCTGGCGCGGGCGAGTCGACGGTTCCCGGCGCGGGCGAATTCACGGCGCCCGGCGCGGGGGAACCCACGGGAACGGAGGGCCTGTTCATGAGGTTCCTTCCTCTCTTCCTTAGTGAGGGGTGCCGCGGAGGGGGTTGAGGCCCACGCCCGTCGCGTGGCCGGTGAGATGGATGGGACGTCCGGCCGGGGCGGCGGGTATCGCACAATCCGTCGCAGGGGCGGCACGAGACGCGCCGCTCAGCACAGCTGCACCGCCTCTCCCGTCCCCTCCGGCCAGGCCGTCAACGGGGTGAAGCCACGGTGGCCGCACTCGCCGAACACCTTGACCGGTGCGCCGCCCGCCAGCGCGACCAGGCGCCACAGACCGGGGCGGGCGCGGGCGGCCGGGGTGAGTGGCAGTGCCGTGTCCGCGTCGGCGTCCGCCAGCTGCCACGAGTCGCCGTCCGGGGCCGGTACGACCCGGTCCAGGGTCACCGGGACGGAGTCCAGCCACGGGTCGTCGCGGAGCGCCTCGCTGTAACGGGCGGTCGCCTCGGTCGTCGTCACTCCCGGCGGCCGTATCGCTGCGGGCGCGGGCGGTGCGAACTGCTCGCCCAGAGCCGCCCGCAGCTGCCCGGCGCCCGGGTACGCCGACACCTCCGCCTCCAGGACCAGTCCCACCGGCAGCGCCAGCTCCGGGGCGCGGCCGGCGGCGCCGTAGGAGAGGAGCAGCGCGGTGCGGCCCGAGTCGGCGCCGTAGAGCCATATCCGGCGCGTCGTCAGTTTTGTGTCCGCCGTGTCGTACTGGGCGAGGACCAGCCAGCGGTCCCGCACCGGCGGGCCGTCCGCCGAGGCGGGCAGGCCGATGCGGGAGCGAACCGTGTCCGCCAGGCCGTCGGGCAGCCGCTCGCGGCGCAGCCAGCCCTGGTCGAGGAGGTGCACAAGGGCGCACTCCTCCAGCAGGCGCACGGGCCAGCCGGGACCGGACGCCGGGATCGCCCCGAGGTCCCTCACCCGTGCGGCCAGTCCAGGGGCCTGGGCGTCGACCATGCGGGCCGCCGTCTCCTCCCACGGTCCGTACCCCGCCTGTTCCGCGCCGGCCAAGCCGCCGCGCAGCAGGTCCGCCAGGCGCTGCTCCAACTCCGTCGCGCCCGCGGTGACCCGCAGGGCCCGGCGCTCCGCCCTGCGCCGAGCCGCTTCCGGGTCACCGGACGCGGACGAGGATCCGGACGCGCCCGCCGCTCGCTTGTCCTGCGCGCGCTGCCTTCTCCCCTTTATCCACTGCTCCGCCCAGTCCGGCGGCTGCCCCGGCGACACCGCACCTTCCCCGCCCGCCCAGAGCAGCAGCAGCCCGAGCGCGTGCTTGCACGGGAACTTCCGGCTCGGGCAACTGCACTTGTACGCGGGCCCGGCCGCGTCCGCGATGTCGATGACCGTCTGATACGGCTTGCTGCCACTGCCCTTGCACAGCCCCCACACCGTCCCCTCGTCGGAACTCCCCGCCTCGGACCACGGCCCCGCCGCGCCGAGTTTGCTTCCCGCTTTGCGTGATGCGGCGTCAGGCGCCAGTGCCAGCACCTGGTCCGCGGTCCAGCGCACCCCCTGCTGAGTCATGCCATCGAAGGTAGATCCCACCACTGACAATCGGCCGGGGCCGAGGTCTTGCGGGCGGCCTCACGGGCGCGTTTGCGCAGGTCGGAACGCATTGTCAGTGGCGTGGTGCACGGTGGATGCCAGATCCGAAACGGCTGAACCGGCCGAGCTGGAGGGGGACTTTGCCATGCCTGTGTCCGTAGCACCGACGTCCGTCGAAGCGGGGGAGACGGAACCGGCCGAGGCGTTGCGGCCGCACGCCGAGAACGCGTTCGCCCATGAACTCGCCGCACTGGCCGCGCAGGACGACCGTCCGCGCCCGGCCCGCTGGAAGCTGTCGCCGTGGGCGGTGGCCACGTATCTGCTCGGCGGCACGCTGCCGGACGGCACGGTGATCACGCCGAAGTACGTGGGCCCGCGCCGCCTGGTCGAGGTCGCCGTCACCACGCTCGCCACCGATCGCGCCCTGCTCCTGCTCGGCGTGCCCGGCACCGCCAAGACCTGGGTCTCCGAGCACCTGGCCGCGGCGGTCAGCGGCGACTCGACGCTGCTCGTGCAGGGCACGGCGGGCACGCCCGAGGAAGCCATCCGCTACGGCTGGAACTACGCGCAGCTGCTCGCGCACGGGCCGAGCCGTGACGCCCTCGTGCCGAGCCCCGTCATGCGGGCCATGGCGGAGGGGATGACCGCACGGGTCGAGGAGCTGACCCGTATTCCTGCCGACGTGCAGGACACGCTGATCACGATCCTGTCGGAGAAGACGCTGCCGATACCGGAGTTGGGGCAGGAGGTGCAGGCGGTCCGCGGCTTCAACCTCATCGCCACGGCCAACGACCGCGACCGAGGCGTCAACGACCTCTCCAGCGCTCTGCGCCGCCGCTTCAACACGGTCGTGCTGCCGTTGCCGGAGAGCGTCGAGGCCGAGGTGGCCATTGTCTCCCGCCGCGTCGACCAGATCGGCCGCTCCCTCGACCTGCCGGCCGCGCCCGACGGCATCGACGAGATCCGCCGCGTCGTAACAGTCTTCCGCGAGCTGCGCGACGGGGTGACGTCCGACGGCCGCACCAAGCTGAAGTCGCCGAGCGGCACGCTGTCGACGGCCGAGGCGATCTCCGTCGTCACCAACGGCCTCGCGCTGGCCGCCCACTTCGGCGACGGCGTCCTGCGATCCGGCGACGTGGCCGCGGGCATCCTCGGCGCCGTCGTCCGCGATCCGGCGGCCGACCGGACCATCTGGCAGGAGTACCTGGAGGCGGTCGTGCGTGAGCGGGACGGCTGGACGGACTTCTACCGGGCGTGCCGGGAGGTGAGCGCGTGAACGACGACCTTGGGTGGGGGCGTCCGAGTGGCGGATCTAAGGCGGGCGGTGGGTCGACGGCGGGCGGATCCGCGGCCGGGGTGGCGCGGTGAGGCGGGGTGGACGAGGCGGGCTGGACGAGGCCGGGTGGGTGGGCCGTGAGGGGGGTGTGCGCGGTGGTGTGGCGGGGGGCTCGGGGGGTTGTGATGCGGGTTCCTCGGGGCCGGCATGCGGGGCGGCTCGGAGGCTATGGCGCGGGGTGACTTGGAGGCCGTGGTGCGGGGCAGTTCGCCCGTCGTGACGCGGGGCGCGGCCGGGGTGGTGGCCGAGGGTGCGCGCGGTGGTCGCGTGGGCGAGTCGGTGATCGGCGGGGCGGTGATCGGCGGGGCGGTGAGGGCGGTTCTGTGACCGTGGGGGAACTGCTAGGTCGGGAGGCGTGCGGTGAGGACACATGGTGGCAGCGGAGGCGAGGGGGACGGTGTGACAGGCGTTGACGGGGAGGGGAGCGAGGGTATGGAGGCGAGTGCCTACTGGGCGGGGGACGTGTCGGCGGGGTGCTCGGGCACTTCGGTTGCACCCGCCCCGGTATCGAAGCCGCCGGGACCGCTGCTGCTCGGCGTGCGGCACCACGGGCCCGGGTCGGCGCGGGCCGTGCGTGCGGCGCTGGATGCGGCCAGGCCGCGGGCCGTGCTGATCGAGGGACCGCCGGAGGCGGATGCCCTGATCCTGCTCGCCGCCGACGAGGACATGCGCCCGCCGGTCGCCCTCCTCGCCCACGCCGTGGACGAGCCCGGCCGCTCGGCCTTCTGGCCGATGGCCGAGTTCTCCCCGGAGTGGGTCGCGATCCGCTGGGCCCTGGAGCACCAGGTCCCGGCCCGCTTCATCGACCTGCCGGCCACGCACACGCTGGCGTGGGGCAGGCAGGATGAGGCCGCGCTCGATACGGGGGGCGGGGTGGGGCGGGAGGCGGAGCCGGGGGGCGACGCTGAGCAGGGGACTGAGGGTGGCGCCCAGTCGGGGCACGGGGGTGGCGTTCAGCCGGGCACCGAGGGTGGCGTTCAGCCGGAAACCGAGGGTGTCGGCCAGGAGGGCGGGGCAGCTGACGCCGGTGGGGCAGGGGGCCGTGTGTCGGTACCCGACTCGGCTGACGACGGCACCCTGGACACTGGCTCGGCGGGTGGCGGCCAGCCGGAAGTCGGCCTGTCGGGCGGCCTTACGCCAGAAGGCGGTCCGGGGGGCGGTTCTGCGGCGGAGGGCGGCTCAGGGAGTGACCGTGCGTCTGACGTCGGTGGGGCGGACGGGAGTGGCTCCCGTGCCGATGTCCGGGTCGATCCCCTTGCCGTGCTCGCCGATGCCGCTGGTTATGACGATCCCGAGCGGTGGTGGGAGGACGTCTTCGAGCACCGGGGAGTGGGGGACGGTAACGCGTTCGCGCCGTTTCTCGGGCTTGAGGAGGCCATGGGGGCGTTGCGGGAGGCGTACGGGAGCGGGGGGCATGAGCGGGATCTCGTGCGGGAGGCGTATATGCGGCTCCAAGTGCGGGCTGCTCAGCGGGAGTTCGGGGATGAGGTGGCCGTGGTGTGCGGGGCGTGGCATGTGCCCGCGCTGCGGCGGAAGAGCACCGTGGCCGCCGACAAGGCGCTGCTGAAGGGGTTGCCCAAGGTCAAGGCCGACATGACGTGGGTGCCGTGGACGTATCGCCGGTTGGCTCGGGTCAGCGGGTACGGGGCGGGGATCGACTCGCCGGGGTGGTACGGGCATCTCTTCGGCGCGCCGGACCGACCGGTCGAGCGGTGGATGACCAAGGTGGCCGGGCTGCTGCGGGACGAGGACCGGATCGTGTCCTCGGCGCATGTCATCGAGGCGGTGCGGCTGGCGGAGACGCTCGCGGCGATGCGGGGGCGCCCGTTGCCGGGGTTGAGCGAGACGACCGACGCGGTGCGGGCGGTGATGTGCGAGGGCTCGGACCTGCCGTTGGCGCTGGTGCACGACCGGCTCGTCGTGGGGGACGTGCTGGGGGAGGTGCCGCGGTCGGCGCCGGCGGTGCCGTTGCAGCGGGACCTGGACCGGATCCAGCGTCGGCTGCGGCTCAAACCGGAGGCGCTGGAGCGGGAGTTGGAGCTCGACCTGCGCAAGGAGAACGACGCCGAGCGCAGCAGGCTGCTGCACCGGCTGCGACTGCTCGGCGTGGAGTGGGGAGAGCCGGTCGCGTCGCGGGGCAGCACGGGGACGTTCCGGGAGACGTGGCGGCTGCGGTGGGAGCCCGAGCTGTCCGTGCGGGTCGCGGAGGCCGGGGTGTGGGGGACCACCGTGTTCTCCGCGGCGACCGCCAAGGCGGAGGCGGACGCCGTCGCCGCGCAGGGCCTGGCCGACGTCACCGCGCTGGCCGAGCGCTGCCTGCTGGCCGAACTGCCGGACGCGCTGCCCGCGGTGATGCGGATCCTCGCCGACCGGGCCGCCCTCGACGCGGACGTCGGCCATCTCGCCCAGGCCCTGCCCGCACTGGTCCGTTCCCTGCGGTACGGCGATGTGCGCGGCACGGACACCGAAGCGCTCACGGAGGTCGCCGCGGGGCTCGCCGAGCGCATCTTCGTCGGCCTCCCCCCGGCCTGCGCCGCTCTGGACGCGGACGCGGCGGAGGAAATGCGGCGCCATGTGGACGCGGTGCACGGGGCGGTGGGGTTGCTGGGCGACGCGGTGTCCTCGGGACGGGGTGCAGGGCGCGAGGCACCCGCGTTGGGCCGGAGCACGGGGGGTGAGGTTCCCGCATCGGACGGGGGTACCGAGAGCGAGGCCGCCGTTGCGGGACACGGTGCCCGAGACGAGGGCGGCGCCCCGTCAGGCCGCGGCGCCCAAGGTGATAGCAGCGTCCCCTCAGGCCGCGGCACCCAAGGAGAGAAAGGAGAGAGCGGTACCCCCTCAGGACGCGGCACCACAGGCCACGGCGACACCCCGAGCACCGCGCTCGCCCTCGCCCTCGACCACGGCCACGGCGACCTGCGTAAGCGGTGGCACAGGGTGCTTCGGGTGCTGGCCGTGCGGGACACCGTGCCGGGTGTCATCCGGGGGCGTGCCGTCCGACTGCTGCTGGATGACGGGGAGTTGGCGCAGGACGAGGCGGCGCGGTTGATGGGGCTCGCGCTGTCGCCGGGGACGCCGCCGGGGGACGCGGCCGCCTGGATCGAGGGGTTCGTCGGTGGCGGTTCCGGGGGCGGGATGCTGCTCGTCCATGACGAGCGGCTGCTCGGGTTGGTCGATGCGTGGTTGACGGGAGTGCCGGCGGAGGCGTTCACGGACGTGCTGCCGCTGCTGAGGCGGACGTTCTCGGCGTATGAGCCGGGAGTGCGTCGGACCCTGGGTGAGCTGGTGCGGCGTGGGCCAGGGGTGCGGGGGAGCACGGGGGCCGGAGGCTCCGGCATACCCGGCTTCGCCGCCGAGCTCGACCTGGAGCGGGCGGATGCGGTGCTGCCGGTGGTGCGGTTGCTGCTGGGGCTGGACCACTTGGAAGAGAACCTCGAGAACGAGCTTGGTGAGAACGACCTTGTGGGGGCGACGGGATGACGACTGATGGTGTGACGGAGCTGAGGGAGCGGGCCGGAGCGGTGGGTACCGGCAGGCAAGCGCATGGGTTCCCGGTGCCAGGCGGGCCCACGACTACGGCTGTGCTGCTGACCCCGGTGATCCCCCTGATCCCGGTAATCCCGGTGATCCCGCTGTGGGATCGGCCTCGCAAGGGAGCATGCCGATGACGACCGAAGCCATGGATCCGGACCGGGAGCGGCTGCGACGGTGGCGGATGGTGCTGGGCGGGGACGAAGCCGACGGCACCGGATGCGCGCTCTCCGGGCGGGACGCCGCGATGGACGGGGCGCTCGCCGCGCTCTACGGCAAGGGGGACAAGGAGCGGCCGGGGAAGGAGCGTTCGGCGGGGCTCGGGGCGTCGGCGCCGTCCGTGGCGCGATGGCTCGGGGACATCCGGATGTACTTCCCGTCGTCCGTCGTTCAGGTCATGCAGCGGGACGCCATCGACCGGCTCGGGCTGAACACCCTGCTGCTGGAGCCGGAGATGCTGGAGGCGGTGGAAGCGGACGTGCACCTCGTCGGCACGCTGCTGTCGCTCAACAAGGCGATGCCGGAGACCACGAAGGAGACGGCAAGGGCCGTCGTGCGCAAAGTCGTCGAGGACCTGGAGAAGCGGCTCGCCACCCGCACCCGGGCCACCCTCACCGGTGCCCTCGACCGCAGCGCCCGGATCAACCGGCCACGCCACCACGACATCGACTGGAACCGCACGATCGCGGCCAACCTCAAGCACTACCTGCCGGAGTACCGGACGGTCGTGCCGGAGCGGCTCATCGGGTACGGGCGGGCGTCGCAGTCCGTGAAGAAGGAGGTCGTCCTCTGCATCGACCAGTCCGGGTCTATGGCGGCGTCCGTGGTGTACGCGTCGGTGTTCGGGGCCGTGCTGGCGTCCATGCGGTCCATCAGTACGCGGCTCGTGGTCTTCGACACATCCGTCGTCGACCTCACCGACCAGCTCGACGACCCGGTCGACGTCCTGTTCGGCACTCAGCTCGGCGGCGGCACGGACATCAACCGGGCGCTCGCTTACTGCCAGTCGCAGATCACCCGGCCCGCGGAGACGGTGGTCGTGCTGATCAGCGACCTGTACGAGGGAGGCATACGGAACGAGATGCTCAAGAGAGTCGCCGCGATGAAGGCGTCGGGGGTGCAGTTCGTGGCGCTGCTGGCGCTGTCGGACGAGGGGGCGCCCGCGTACGACCGAGAGCATGCCGCGGCGCTCGCGGCGCTGGGCGCACCGGCCTTCGCCTGTACGCCCGACCTGTTCCCGGATGTGATGGCGGCGGCCATCGAGAAGCGGCCGATTCCGGTGCCGGACACGGTCTAAGGACATGGCGTGAGGCCGAGGAGGCAGCGTGACGAGGCGGAACGGCGCTGAGCGACTGGTGATTTGTCGACCTGGTGACGTCCGACTTGGTCCAGCAAAAGGGACATGAGGCGCATCGGGAACGGGGGGCTTGCGCAACCTCGGGAGGGCCGTGCGAGTATCGGACACCTGTTCAGCGGTGCGCCGCGCTCCGCTCGTCCGTACCGCGTCGCATCGACTCGCTGCTCGTCACGGGTACTTCGCTGCGCATCACGCGTACTTCGTTCCGTCGCATGGGAGGACCGTCCCCCTTGACCTGGCCAGCCGCTCTGCCGGGTGCCGCTCTGCGCGTCGTGCGCACGGCGGCCGGGCGGCGTGCGCTGCAGGCGGTGTTGCTGGTGGGCGGTCTGTTCGCGCTCGGGTTCCTCTGCGGAGAGCGGGCGTATGCGGCGGACGGGGTGTCGGTGGGCAGTTCGTCTGCGTCGCCGGCCACGTCCGCAGCCTCCTCGTTCACCGCAGCCTCCTCATCCAACGCGGCTTCTTCATCCATCGCAGCCTCCTCACTCTCCTCACCCTCCGCGTCCTCCGCCGATCTGCGGTCGGCGACGGAGAGTTCGGTCGAGGGGGTCGCGACCGTGCCGGCCAAGCCCGGCGGTGTTCGCGATGAGTCGGCCGCTCCGGCCAAGCCGACAACTCCTCCGCATCCGGCTCCCCAGGACCAGGCCCCCCAGGACCAGGCCCCCCAGGCCGTCGGCCCCCATGTCGTACAGCCGGTCGGCGACGTCGTGCGGTCCGTGACGGAGGGGTTGACCGAGGGGCTGGCCGAGCTGCAGGCGAAGGTGCCGCCGTTGGCGTCGCTGCCTGCGCTGCCTGCGCTGCCCGTGCCGCCGACGGCGCCCCAGTCGCCGGCGTGGCCGAGCATGCCGGGGGTGGAATTCCCCGGGGTGCCAGGACTTCCCGGTACGGAGCTTCCCGAGGTGCCCGCGGTGCCGGGGCAGACGTTGCCCGCGCCCGTCACCGGGGCGCCGCAGCCGGGGTTCGCGGCGCCCGCGTCGGGCGACGGACGCGACGGCGAGGGGCGTAACGGCAAGGAAGAAGTGGCCGTCGTCTTCGGCCCCCGGGTCGTCGCCGATGTCGCCGACATCGCTGACGTCATCTCGTCGCACGCCCCGGTCGTCGGCGGCGCGCACCGCGGTGCGACCGTCGGTTACGTCCCCGTCCACCCAGCGCCGGTCGATCAGCCGGGCGGTGTGCTGGGCAACCGTTCGGCGGGGGACAGCGGTTCGTCGCGGCACGGTGACGCACACGCCGTCTCGCTGAACCAGCGGCCTCCGATGCGGCTCGTGCCCGGCGCCGCCGCCCGTGTCGACGCGGACGAGATCCAGGACAGGCACCGGGACATTCCGGTTTCCCCCGCTTAGGCCGGTAGGCCGACCCTCCCCGCCGTAGACCTGCCGCGCGGGGGCGGAAACAGGTCTGCCCGCCCGTCCGGAGACCCCCCAGCTCCCGGATGTCACCGACATCCCCCGGACGGAAGCCGCCGGTGCCGTACCCGGTCCCGCTGGTCCCCAACTGCCCGGACCGCGACCCGAACCGGCGCCGGAATGTCCCCAAACCGTCCGAAGTCCCGGAATTCCATGGAGTTCTTCGCATCTCCGTTCCTCCGGGGGCCTTCGGAGCCCCAAGATCTAGGGATCCGACGCACGTATGAACAAGAACATCCGCCGTTCGATCGTCATAGCCGCCGGTGTCACCGGCGCCTGGGCGCTCGGTTCGGCCGCCGCAAGCGCGGACGAGCTGCCCGCCTCCACCCTCTCCGTACCGGACACGACCACCGACGCGACGGCCGCGGCCGACAGCGCCGATGACCCCGGCCTGCTCGGCGCCGTAACCGGCACCGTCAACGGCGTCGTCTCCGACGTGACCGACACCGTCTCCGGCGTCACCGACGGCGCCACCAGCACGGTGACCGAGACGGCCTCCGACACCGCCGGTACGGCCAAGACGGCGCCCGCCAGCACCGCCGAGCAGGCCCGCCGTTACGTCGACGCCAAGGTCACGGTCCCGTCCTCCGCCACCTCTGCCACCTCCGCCAAGGCCGCCAAGGCAAAGGGCGCCGCCCAGGTCATCCATGGCGCCAAGGCCGCCCGCGCGGACAAGGCGGCCGCTCAGGCCGGGGCCCATCTCTCCGCGGACGCCCGCGATGCCGTCGCCGATGTCAGGAACGCATCGCAGGACGCCCCGGAGCTCCCCGGCACCATCGACTACCTCTTCGGCCCCCTCGCCGCCTTCGCCCCCGAGCTGGAGAAGGCGCTCGCCGCCGCCCAGACGAAGCTGCAGGGCACACAGGCGGCGGCCCGTTCGCAGGCGCAGGGCGTCGAGGGCGTCGTACGGACGAAGGCGCAGTACGCCGTCGCGGGCGCGGGTCGCACCGCGGCCGGTGTGCAGGGCGCCGGGCAGGCCGCCGTCGCCTACGCCGACAGCAGGACCGCGGGCACGGCGACGGCCGCCAAGTCCACCGCCACGGGCAAGGCCACCGCGGTCAAGACGGCCGCCGAGGCATCCGTCTCCGCCGTCCCCGGCCATGTCACCGGCACGGTCGGCGGCGTGGAGCAGCGGGTCGTCGGCACGGTCAGCGCCGTCCCGGGCACGGTCACCCCGGTCGTCGGGCAGACCGCCGACGCGGCCGTCCCGCCGATCGCCACCGAGGCCGTGCACGGCGTGCGCCCGGTTGCCGGGCACGCCGTCGAGGGCGTCGTCCCCACAGCCCAACACGCTGTTGCCGGTGTAGTCCCCACCGCCACCCACGCCGCGGCCGGGGTGACCCCGGTCGCCGGAAACGCGGTGGCCGGCGTCCAGCCCGTGGCCGTCGGCGCCGTGGCCGGGGTGCAGCCGGTCGTCGGCCAGGCGGTGGACGGCGTCGTTCCGGTCGCCCAGGGCGCGGTGGCCGGGGTCGCCCGGACCGCCGGGCACACGGTCGATGCCGCGACGGCGCTGGCGTACGGCGTCGTCGCCGACGTCCAGCCCGTGGCCGGCCAGGCCGTCGCCGGCGTCCAGCCGATCGCCACCGGTGCGGTCCAGGGCGTTCAGCCGGTCGCCGCCGGTGCGGTCCAGGGGGTCCAGCCGGTCGTCGGCGGTGCTGTCCAGGGCGTGCAGCCGGTGGCCCACGGCGCGGTCGGCGACGTACAGCACTTCGCCCACGGCACCGTTGCCGATGTCCAGCCCATCGCCTCCGGCGCCGTCTCCGACGTTCAGCCGGTCGTGCAGGGCGTCGCCGCGGACGTACCGCCGTACGCCACCGGTCTGGTCGGTCAGGTGACCGGGGACGGCAGTGGTGCCGTCCTGCCGCCCGTCGCCGGCACCGCCGTCCACGGCGTCGTGCCGGTCGCCGGGCAGGCCGTCGCGGACGCGGGTGCGCTGGCGTACGGCGTGGCCGGCGATGTGCGGCCGTTCGCCGGCGGGGTCGTCGGCGAGGTCGACCCGTTCGCGCACGGGGTGGCCGGGCAGGCCGTCCCCTTCGCCGGGGGGGTCGCCGCTCATGCGCAGCCCTTCGCGTACGGCGTCACCGGCGCCGTGCAGCCCGTCGTCGACACAGTCGTCGACACCGTTCAGCCGGTCGCGCAGGGCGTCGGCGGCAGCGCCACGACCCTGGCGTACGGCGTGGCCGGCGATGTGCGGCCGTTCGCGGGCGGGGTCGTCGGCGAGGTCGACCCCTTCGCGCACGGTGTCGCCGCGCAGGCCGCGCCCTTCGCCGAGGACCTGACCGGCACGGTCCAGTACTCGGCTGGCCCGCTGGCCGGCAACGCGAGCACCGGTGTGCAGGGGGTCGCCCAGTCGGTCACGCCGGGTTACGCGCAGGACCTCTACCAGCAGGACCTCTACCAGGGGGGCGCGTACCACAGCTGACCGCACCACCCCGGCGTCGTACGACGGCTCCCGGCGGAGCCGCGTACGGCGCACCCGCCGCCACGGCGGGCGTGACCGCGAACGCACGCACCACCCGCGTCCGCGACCCGCGCCCGCCGAGGCGACCGACCGACTCCGCGGGGCCAAGGGACCCGGACGGCCGAACACCGTCGGCCGATCCGACCGGAACCCCGCGGAAGGGCCGGTGATCCCCATTGGGGTGGGGATCACCGGCCCAAAACCCACAGGGGCGGCCCATTCGTGCCCCTTCGGGCTGCTCAAGGGACCTCACCGGGTCAACCCCAGCCCGGTGAGGTCCTTCCCGTTGCGCTACCGGCGCGCTACCGGAACCTCACAGGCGGCACGCTGTGCCAGAGATCTTTGCTGATGGCGGCATCATGTGACAGGTATCACCGCTCAGGTGTGACCCTCGATTTAGGGGCCTCCTGCAAGCAGCGATAACCTGCGAGACGGACATGCCGCGCGCTCGGACACCGTGTGCGCCTCCCTTGTGACAGACGGCGGACGTCACGTTGCCCTTCGCGGCACGCCCACGCATCCAACGAACCGCGAGATCACTGATAGGGACGGAAGCGCGTGGACCTGTTCGAGTACCAGGCGAGGGACCTCTTCGCCAAGCACGATGTACCGGTGCTGGCCGGTGAAGTCATCGACACGCCTGAGGCGGCCCGCGCAGCCACTGAGCGCCTCGGTGGCAAGTCCGTCGTCAAGGCACAGGTGAAGGTCGGCGGCCGTGGCAAGGCCGGTGGCGTCAAGCTCGCCGCGACCGCGGACGAGGCCGTCGCCCGGGCGACCGACATCCTCGGCATGGACATCAAGGGCCACACGGTCCACAAGGTCATGATCGCCGAGACGGCTCCGGAGATCCTGGAGGAGTACTACGTCTCCTTCCTCCTCGACCGTGCCAACCGCACCTTCCTCTCCATCGCCTCCGTCGAGGGCGGCATGGAGATCGAGGAGGTGGCGGCCACCCGCCCGGAGGCCGTCGCCAAGATCGCCATTGACGCTATCGACGGCGTGGACGAGGCCAAGGCCCAGGAGATCGTGGCCGCGGCGAAGTTCCCGGCCGAGGTCGCCGACAAGGTCGCCAACGTCCTGATCAAGCTGTGGGACACCTTCATCAAGTCGGACGCCCTCCTCGTCGAGGTCAACCCGCTCGCGAAGGTCGCCTCCGGTGACGTCATCGCCCTCGACGGCAAGGTGTCGCTCGACGAGAACGCCGAGTTCCGCCACCCCGAGTACGAGGAGCTCCACGACAAGGACGCGGCCAACCCGCTCGAGGCCGCGGCCAAGGCGAAGGGCCTCAACTACGTCAAGCTCGAGGGCGAGGTCGGCATCATCGGCAACGGCGCGGGTCTCGTCATGAGCACCCTGGACGTCGTCGCCTACGCCGGTGAGAACCACGGCAACGTCAAGCCGGCCAACTTCCTGGACATCGGCGGTGGCGCCTCCGCCCAGGTCATGGCCAACGGTCTGGAGATCATCCTCGGCGACCCGGACGTCAAGTCCGTCTTCGTCAACGTCTTCGGTGGCATCACCGCCTGTGACGAGGTCGCCAACGGCATCGTCCAGGCCCTGAAGCTCCTCGAGGACCGTGGCGAGGAAGTCACCAAGCCGCTCGTCGTCCGCCTCGACGGCAACAACGCCGAGCTCGGCCGGCAGATCCTCACCGACGCCAACCACCCGCTGGTCCAGCGCGTCGACACCATGGACGGCGCGGCCGACAAGGCCGCCGAACTGGCTCACGCCGCCAAGTAAGCACTCAGGACGAGGACACAACACACCATGGCTATCTGGCTCAACAAGGACAGCAAGGTCATCGTCCAGGGCATGACCGGCTCCACGGGCATGAAGCACACCAAGCTCATGCTCGGTGACGGCACCGAGGTCGTGGGCGGCGTGAACCCGCGCAAGGCGGGCACCTCCGTGGACTTCGACGGCACCGAGGTACCGGTCTTCGGTACCGTCAAGGAGGCCATCGAGAAGACCGGCGCCAACGTCTCCGTCATCTTCGTGCCGGAGAAGTTCACCAAGGACGCGGTCGTCGAGGCCATCGACGCCGAGATCCCGCTGGCCGTCGTGATCACCGAGGGCATCGCCGTGCACGACACGGCCGCCTTCTGGGCGTACGCCGGCAAGAAGGGCAACAAGACCCGCATCATCGGCCCGAACTGCCCCGGCATCATCACCCCGGGTCAGTCCAACGTCGGCATCATCCCGGGCGACATCACCAAGCCGGGCCGCATCGGCCTGGTCTCGAAGTCCGGCACGCTGACGTACCAGATGATGTACGAGCTGCGTGACATCGGCTTCTCGACCGCCGTCGGCATCGGTGGTGACCCGATCATCGGCACCACGCACATCGACGCGCTCGCCGCCTTCCAGGCCGACCCCGACACCGACCTGATCGTCATGATCGGCGAGATCGGTGGCGACGCCGAGGAGCGGGCCGCGGCCTTCATCAAGGAGAACGTGACCAAGCCGGTCGTCGGCTACGTCGCGGGCTTCACCGCGCCCGAGGGCAAGACCATGGGCCACGCCGGCGCCATCGTCTCCGGTTCGTCCGGCACCGCCCAGGCGAAGAAGGAGGCCCTCGAGGCCGCCGGCGTCAAGGTCGGCAAGACGCCGACCGAGACGGCGAAGCTGGCTCGCGAGATCCTCGGCGGCTGAACGTAGTTACGGCCGCAGTTACGGCTGTAGTTGCGGCTTTAGTTACGGCACCCAGCTGAACGCCGGTAGGCCCGTTCCCTCTGTGGGAGCGGGCCTACCGGCGTTTACTCGACCTGCGGTGCCAGTCTCTCCGGCCCGTTCTGCATCTCGGACCGCAGCTTCGCCCTCAGCTCCAGCTCCGCCTCCGACAGCGGCCCCGGCGCCACTCTCGGCGGTACCCCGCGCACCGTCGCCCCCGGCGGTACCGGTGGCTCGTATCGGGTCGGTGCCGTTCGCAGTGTCAGGGCCGTCGTGCCGATGAGGGCCACGGTGAACGCGATCGCCGCTCGCGTCCAGAAGCGGGCCCGGCGTTCGCTGCCGTCGCGTACCGTCGTCGGCTTGGCCGCGCGCAAGCGCTCCACAGAGGCCAGTTCGGCCAGACGGCGGTTGAGTTCGGTGGGGTCGGACAGACCCGGGATGCGGGCGGCGACCGTGGCGCGGGCGTGGAGGAGGCGGTTCGCGGCCGCCGGGGTGCTGGCCTCCGTCTCCGCCGCCGTTTCGGGCAGGTCGAGGCCCACACCGTCGTAGAGAAGAAGCGTGCGGCGCTGTGACGCCGGGAGTTCGAGGAGTACGTCCAGCAAGGCGCGGTCGGACGCGTCCGGCGGCGGGGGTTCGGGGTGCCGGTATCGGGGGCGGAACCGGTGCCAGGGGGAGAGGGCGCAGTCGTACGCCGTCGCCCGCACCCAGCCCGCCGGGTCCCGGTCACGGGCCACCTCCGGCCAACGCTGCCAGGCGAGTTGGAAGGCCCGCTCGACCGATTCGCGGGCGAGTTCGCGGCGGCCGGTGAGCAGGTACGTCTGCCGTACGAGGGCGGGGGCGCAGAAGGCGTAGAGAGCGTCGAAGGCCTGGGCGGGGGAGAGGGGGCGCCGTTCGGGTGGCTGACGTGCCATCACCTCAAGCTCTTCCGGGGCCTGCTGAGCCTCCGTCTTCTCCGCGAGGGAGCTGAGCACTTCCGCGTACGCCTCTCTCCTCCCGCCGGGACTCTGCGTCATAACGCGCCCTTTCGTACGAAAAAGTACATAAACATATATTGAGCGACACATCGGAGGTTCGCCTGTTACGACGGAAAAGCGCGTGTCGTTGGGAGCATGGCGGGCGTGATCGACATGACCGCTCGCAGAACGCCCCCGTCGTCCCTGCTCACGCGGCTGCGCGGCCGAACGCCCGGGCTGGGCGCCAGCCTTCTGTCAGGCGCGGTGGCGGCGGGGCTGGGGCTGGGTGTGTTCGCCGTGCTGGTGATGGTGCTGTGGGTCAGTTCGCCGTATCCGGACAGCGGGCCGGGGGGCGCGCTGCGGATCGCCGCCGTGCTGTGGCTGCTGGCGCACGGCGCCGAACTGGTCCGCACCGACACCCTCTCCGGCGTCCCCGCGCCCATGGGTGTCACGCCGATGCTGCTGCTCGTACTGCCGGTGCTGCTGGTGCACCGGGCGGCACGCGACACGGCGGCGGACGGCGGCGATGGGATGCCACTGGTGCCGGGGCGCACGGCGTGGGCGGGCGTCGTGCTCGGGTACCTCGGGATCGGGACGGCGGCCGCGGTGTACGCGGCGGGGGGCGAGCTGCGGCCCGCGTGGTGGTGGACCGGACTGTGGGTGTCGGCGGTCGTGATGGGAGCGGCGGGGGCGGGGGTGTGGACGGCGTGCGGACGGCCGCCCGAGGTGGTGGAGCGTGTGCTGGCCGGGCTGCCGAGATGGGTACGGCGGCTGGTGCCCGGGGTGCGGGCGCGCGCCCGTCTCGGCGCGGCGGCGCGTGCGGCCGTGGCCGGCGCGGCGGCCC
Source organism: Streptomyces cyaneus (assembly GCF_004028635.1). Taxonomy (GTDB): domain Bacteria; phylum Actinomycetota; class Actinomycetes; order Streptomycetales; family Streptomycetaceae; genus Streptomyces; species Streptomyces cyaneus. The sequence goes on from NZ_RQJW01000006.1 coordinate 423,492, forward strand.
TGGTCGGAGGCGGGGCGTTGCTGGTGGGCGGGTCGCTGGTGTGGCACGGCACGGCGACGCGAGGGTCATTTCTGCAACTGACGGAGGGGTGGTCGGGGCGGTTCGCGGTGCTGCTGCTGTGCCTGGCGCTCGTGCCGAACGCGGCGGTGTGGGCGGCGACGTATGCGCTGGGCCCGGGTTTCGTGCTCGGGGCGGGGCATGTGGTGGCGCCGGCGTCCTCGGCCCCCACGCCGTTGCTGCCGCCGCTTCCGCTGCTGGAGGCGCTGCCGGACGCGGGGGTTGCGGGGCCTGTGCAGTGGGGGGTCGGGGCGGTGCCGGTTGTGGCGGGGGTGGTGGTCGGGTGGTTTGTGGCCGGGGCGGCGACGGGGGGTGGGCGGGCTGCTGAGGAGGTTCGGACCCAGGGCGGGCGGGCCGCTGAGGGGTATCGGACCCAGGGCGGGCGGGCAGCTGTCGCGGCCCCGTCTCGGGCTGGGCACGTGGCTGCTGAGGTCTGGTCGGGCGGGCGTACTGCCGCGGTTGCCGTGCTGGCTGCCGTGTTCTGCGCGGTCGTGGTCGCTGTGCTGGCCGCTCAGTCGGGTGGGCCGCTGGGTGTCGGGATGCTCGCGAGCTTCGGGCCGGTGTGGTGGCAGGCGGGGGCGGCGACGCTGGCGTGGGTCGCGGGGCTGGCGGTCCCTGTGGCGGTGCTCGTGCGGGCGTGGCGGTGCCGGGCGGGGGCGGTGCGTCGGGCGGAGCAGGGGAGCGAGACGCAGGGGGCGCGGATCGGCAAGCCGCGGGTGGAGGCGTCGGGGAAGGGCGGCTCGGGGGATGGCGGCTCGGGGAAGGGCGGCTCGAAGGACGGCGGCTCGGGGAAGGGTGGCTCGGGTGAGAGCGGCTCGGATCCGGGTGGACGCCGGTTGCGGGAGCGGCTGCCGTTGGCCGGCGGGAGGCTGTCGCGGGCGGCGGAGTCGGGGGAGCGCGAGGGAGCGCCGACGGACTCCAAGACGGGTGCGAAGGCTGACTCGTGGACGGGCGCGAAGACGGACTCCAAGACGGGGCACAACGCTTACGGCGAGGAGGCCCCTGTCACGGCCCCGGCGCCGGACCAGTCCCTCCCGCAGCAGGGCAAGGACCAGGACGCCCGGTCTGCGCAGTACGCCGAGGATGCTCCCTACGAGGCTTCCGGCCAGGGCATCCCGCACCTGGCGTACGACCACGACACGACCTTCGAGCCGTACGACTACCCGCTCACCGAGCCGTCGCCGCAGCCGTCGGCCGAGCAGTCGCAGGAGCAACCGCCGGAGTCGTCACCCGAGCCGTCGCCTTGATCCTTAATCCGTCGTGCCCAGAACCCCCCGCAACTCCTCCGGCAAATGCTCATTGCACGCCTGCTTCGCCTCGTTCGTCAGCGCATCGTTCGTGCAGGTGTAGTAGTCGCTGTAGACCACCTGCGCCGTGAACCCGGCCGCGACCACCGCGATGGCCAGGGACGCCGTGACCAGGCCGCTCACCGCCGCTGTCGTCTGGGGGCGGCCGGTGGGGCGGGGGGCCGGGGTGTCCGGGTCGGGGGTGCGGGGCTTGGTGCGGAGGCTGGTGATGCCCCAGTAGAGGGCCAGCGCGCCGAGGAGCAGCGCGACGTACGGCCAGCTGAAGAGGGCGAAGAAGAAGGCCCACATACCGGAGAGCAGGGCGTAGCGAGCGCGGCGCTGGGCGGGGTCGGTGGGGTCCCAGCGCATGCCCGAGGTCGGGCCGCCGTTTCCGGGGCCTTCGGGGCCGCCGCGGGGGCGGTCGCCGAAGCCGTCGGGGGAGCGGCCCGGCTGGCGGTCGCTCCACTGGCTGCCCCAGGGGGAGTGCCCGCCACCCTCGCCCGACCCCTGCGAGCCGTCCTCGCCCGAAGGGCGCCGCGGCTGCCACGGGCGGTCCGGTGTGCCCTCCGGAGGGGGCGCGAAGGGGTTGTCGTCCTGGGCGCCGCTGCTCTGTTCGTCGCCGGGCTTCTTGCCCGAGGGCGCGTCGGGAGGCGAGGCGGGCCGCTCTCGCAGCAGGACGGCGCCACGCTTCCCTCCCTGCGCGGACTGCGGAGGGAGAGTGAGGAGTCGCAGGCTGCGGTCCGACATCAAGTGAGCGTCTTCCCCTTGGTGAACGACTGATCCGACATGAGCTGTCACTTCGTGAACGCACCGCACCACGACCGCGTTCCCGGGCCAGCTCCCCCAGACGCTACCTTCCGGCCACGCCCCCGTCCCGTGGGGGCTGCCCGTAGTGCCGGTATCGTTGCTGACGGTCGGCCGCTTCGTAGACTTCCCCGTATCCCGGGGCGCGATGCATTCGTACGAATATACAAAGCGTCGGCCGCATGAAGAACGCACCCCCGAGAAAGGGCCCCACCGTGGCCGCCAAGCCCGTGGCCGAGCGTGCCAAGCGCCTCGTCGTGCTGGTCTCCGGATCCGGCACCAATCTGCAGGCGCTGCTCGACGAGATCGCCGCCGTCGGTGCCGAGGCGTACGGCGCAAAGATCGTGGCCGTCGGTGCCGACCGCGAGAACATCGAGGGGCTCGCGCGGGCCGAGCGCGCCGGGCTGCCGACCTTCGTGCGCAAGGTCAAGGACTACGACAGCCGGGAGGAGTGGGACGCGGCGCTCGCCGAGGCCGTCTCCTCCTACGAGCCCGATCTCGTCGTCTCCGCCGGGTTCATGAAGATCGTGGGCAAGGAGTTCCTCGCGCGTTTCGGCGGGCGGTTCGTGAACACCCACCCGGCCCTTCTCCCCAGTTTTCCCGGCGCCCACGGCGTCCGTGACGCCCTCGCGTACGGAGCCAGGGTCACCGGCTGCACCGTCCACTTCGTCGACGACGGCGTCGACACCGGGCCGATCATCGCTCAGGGCGTGGTGGAGGTCCGGGACGAGGACGACGAGAGCGCTCTGCACGAGCGCATCAAGGAAGTCGAGCGAAGGCTGCTCGTCGAGGTCGTGGGGCGGCTCGCCCGCAACGGCTATCGCATTGAGGGACGAAAGGTAGTTATTCAGTGACCGCCACCGCCGAGAGCAACAAGCGGCCCCTTCGCCGGGCGCTCGTCAGCGTCTATGACAAGACCGGGCTCGAGGACCTCGCGCGCGGGCTGCACGAGGCCGGTGTCGAGCTCGTCTCCACCGGTTCCACGGCCGCGAAGATCGCCGCGGCGGGCGTCCCCGTCACCAAGGTCGAGGAGCTCACCGGCTTCCCCGAGTGCCTGGACGGCCGCGTCAAGACCCTGCACCCGCGCGTGCACGCGGGCATCCTCGCCGACCTGCGGCTGGAGAGCCACCGCGAGCAGCTCGCCGAGCTGGGCGTCGAGCCCTTCGACCTCGTCGTCGTCAACCTGTACCCGTTCCGCGAGACCGTCGCCTCGGGGGCGTCCCCCGACGAGTGCGTCGAGCAGATCGACATCGGCGGCCCCTCCATGGTCCGCGCGGCCGCCAAGAACCACCCGTCGGTCGCCGTGGTCACCAGCCCGGCGCGGTACGCGGACGTCCTCGCCGCGGTCAAGGACGGCGGCTTCGACCTCGCCGCCCGCAAGCGGCTGGCCGCGGAGGCCTTCCGGCACACGGCCGAGTACGACATCGCGGTCGCGAGCTGGTTCGCCAGCGCCTACGCGCCCGTCGACGACTCGATGTTCCCCGACTTCCTCGGCGCCACCCTGGAGCGCAAGAGCACCCTGCGCTACGGCGAGAACCCGCACCAGCCCGCCGCGCTCTACGTCGACGGCACGGGCGTCGGTCTCGCCGAGGCCGAGCAGCTGCACGGCAAGGAGATGTCGTACAACAATTACACGGACACGGACGCCGCCCGCCGTGCCGCGTACGACCACGCCGAGCCGGCCGTGGCGATCATCAAGCACGCCAACCCCTGTGGCATCGCGGTCGGTTCGGATGTGGCCGAGGCGCACCGCAAGGCACACGCGTGTGACCCGCTGTCGGCGTTCGGCGGCGTGATCGCGGTCAACCGCCCGGTGTCGAAGGAGATGGCGGAGCAGGTCGCCGAGATCTTCACCGAGGTCATCGTCGCGCCCGACTACGAGGACGGCGCGCTGGAGGCCCTCGCCAAGAAGAAGAACATCCGGGTCCTGAAGGCCCCGGCCGCGCCTTCCCACCCCGCCGAGGTCAAGCCCATCGACGGCGGCGCCCTCCTCCAGGTCACCGACCGCCTCCAGGCCGACGGCGACGACCCGGCCAACTGGACCCTGGCGACGGGTGAGGCGCTCACCGCCGAGGAACTCTCGGAACTCGCCTTCGCCTGGAGGGCCTGCCGGGCCGTCAAGTCCAACGCGATCCTGCTCGCGAAGGACGGCGCCTCGGTGGGCGTCGGCATGGGGCAGGTCAACCGCGTCGACTCCGCGAAGCTGGCCGTCGAGCGGGCCGGCGCCGAGCGCGCGCAGGGTTCGTACGCCGCCTCCGACGCCTTCTTCCCCTTCCCCGACGGCCTGGAGATCCTGACCGAGGCCGGCGTCAAGGCCGTGGTCCAGCCCGGCGGTTCGGTCCGTGACGAGCTGGTGGTGGAGGCCGCGAAGAAGGCGGGCGTCACGATGTACTTCACCGGGACGCGGCACTTCTTCCACTGATCCGCATGTGACGCAGGGCCCGCCGTTCGATCGACGGCGGGCCCTGCGTCATGTGGAACTGCGCAGCGCCGCCCAGGTGTTGGGACCCACCTGACCGTCCACCTCAAGTCCCTTGGAGCTCTGGAACTGCTTGACCGCGGACTCGGTGTCCCTGCCGAACTCGCCGTCCACGCCCGCGCTGCCGACGCCGTAGCCGCGCTTGGTGAGCATGCACTGCACCTGGACGACGCGTTGGCCCTTGTCGCCGTAGTCGGTGAGTTCGGTGCCGAAGTAGTACGTGCACTGGGAGATCCAGGGCGGGGTGGCGGGTGTGGTGGCGGTCTTGGTGGGGGTGGCGGTCGGGGCGGTGCCGCCACTGCTGCCGCCGCTGTCGTCGCCGTCGGATGTGGGGGCGGCTTCGTCGGTGGGGGTGGACTGCGTTGCGCCTGCGCCGCCTACGGGTGCGTTCGGGCTCTCTGACTTCTCGGCCTCCGCATCCCCCGGGCTGGTGTCCTTCCCCTTCCCCTTCCCTTTCTCGTTGTCCTTGTCGCCGGAGGGCGACGTGGAGGAGCTGGGGAGGGGAGAGGCGTGCGCGTCGTCGGGGGCGGTGCTGCCGACTGTCGTCGGTGCGGCCGAGGCCGTTTCGTCGAGGGACGGGCGGGTGAGGAAGAAGGCGCCCGCGGCGACGGCGCACACGGCGAGGCCGGCGGCGACGGCGAGGTGGGCCTTCCGCTTCTTCCCACCGCCCCCGTCCTCCGGCGACGGGGTCTGGATGGGGGTGGCGTGCTGCCAGGAGGGCGGTGCAGACGGTCCGAACGCGGTGCCGGGAGGCGCAGGCTGCTGTGCCGGCGCACGCAACTGGACGGTCTCGTGAACGGCGACCTGTTCCAGTACGTCGCAGGCCTGCCCCCGTGCCAGCAGCCGGGCGCTCAGAGGCTCGTGCCAGACGGCCGCGCGGCCGTGGCCGGCGGCCGTGGCGGCGTCGGTGAGCTGCCGTGGGGTGGGGCGCACGGCGGGGTCCTTGGCGAGGCAGGCGGACAGGAGAGCGGCCAACGCGGGGTCCCCGGCCGAGAGCTCCGCCATGATCTCCTGCTTGGGCTCCTCGAAGGCGACCCGGTGCATCACGTCGACGCCGGTGCCGTCCCCGAAGGGGGCGTGGCCGGTGGCGGCGTAGATCAGGCTCCCCGCGAGCGAGAAGACGTCGGAGGCGGTGTCGCACCGCCCCTCGCGCAGATACTCGGGCGCCATGAAGGCCGGTGTGCCGACCCTGCTCCCGGTCGAGGTGATCGCGCTGCTGTCGGCGGCCTGCGCGATGCCGAAGTCGATGACGTGCGCGCCCTGCGGGGACAGGATCACGTTGGACGGCTTGAGATCCCTGTGTACGACATCGGCGGCGGCCATCGCCGACAGGGCCTGCCCGAGGTCCGCCACCAGCCGCCACACGCCGGCCGGCGCCAGTGTGCCGCAGTCGCGCACGGCGTCGGCGAGGTTGAGGCCGGGCACGTACTGCGTCGCCATCCACAGCAGCGTGTCGTCGAACCCGGTGCCGAGCAGCTGCGGCGCACGCGGGGTGTGGACCCGGGCATGTACGGAGGCCTCCCGCTCGAAGCGCCTGCGGAAGCGGGGGTCTTCGGCGTACTCGGGGCGGATCACCTTGACGGCGGCGAGGCCGGGGGTGTTGTCGGCGGGGCGGGCGAGGTAGACCCGGCCCATGCCGCCGCTGCCGAGGAGGCCGAGGGGCAGGTACGGTCCGATGCGGCCGGGGTCGGTGCGTTGCAGCGGGGTCGCGCCCGCTTCTTGCAGTTGCTGCAGGCCGACGTCATCGGACGTCGGCCCGTGCGGCGGCACGGGTTGCCGCTGGTCGCTCATCTGTCCCCCGAGTGCTTTCTCTTCCCCAACGCGTCTTTCTTCCACGGTCGTTGACGAGGCTATCGCGCTGCTGGGCGACGGGGGGTGGTGGCGGTGAGCGTGACGACGTGACGCTCACCGCCACCGCGCAGCGGCGTCAGTAGTGGCTGATGGTCTTGCTGCGGTGATAGATGCGCGTCCCCGTCTCGAAGACGTAGACCCCGTCGCCCTGCATCACCTTGTGGAGGTGGTAGGCGCCGCCGTCGTGGTACTTGGAGGTGTCTCCGCGGTGGAGTTCCACGAACCCGAAGAGCCCGCCGCTCTTGTACCGCACGGCGGAACCGCTCCACTCCAGCCGGTCGTCGGCCTTGCTCCAGGTGGCGTCGCCGACCCATCCGTCGGCAGTCAGGTCGTAGCGCTTCTGCCACGTGATGGTGGCCGCCTTGGTCTGGGCGCCGAAGTATCCGTCGATGTCATAAGGCTCCATCAGGTGTTCGGCGGCCAGGATGCTCTGCCAGAGCATGACGATGTCGGTGTTCGAGGATTCGCTGCAGCCGTAGCAGAGCGAGTTGCCGAGTTCCTCGAAGTGGTCGCCGAAGTCGTCGGTGAGGCTGTCGTCGCCGTCCACGAACGTGGTGCCGTACGCCCCGGAGTTGTTCGCGTACGCGGCCTGTGCCGGGGTGACGGTGAGCAGAGTCGACAGGCCCGCGACCAGGATGCCGAGGCCGATCTTCCCCCGTAGCTTGGACATGGGTGTGTTCCTTTCGGGTGTGAGCGAGTGGATCAGCAACCGCTCGTGCTGCTGCCGAACTTGATGCCCTTGACCTTGTACGTACCGGCGAGGCCGCCCCCGGTGTTGCTCGCGGTGGACCCGATGCGGTCTCCCGAGCACGTTCCGTTGGTCCAGTAGTAGACGCGCTTGCTGCTCTTGTTGTAGATGCCGCCCACGGGATAGCCGTTGGGGTAGACGTTGGTCTGGAAACCGTGCATCCAGGAGCAGAGCTGGTCGGCGTTGCGTGTGTTCGTGCTGTACGAGCACTTGTGGCCGACGGAGGCGTTCCCTGTGACATCGGGGTCGTACTTGAAGAAGCACGCATAGCCCTGCGAACACTGGTTGCGGGCGAGGACGAGCCACTCACTGGCCTCCGACGCCGGAGTGACGGTGCCCGAGCCGAGGAGCAGGGCCTCGCCCGGTTCGACCGCGATCCGTTCGGCCGTCCCCGTGTGTGCGTTGCCGGTCGCGGCGCCCGCGGAGCCGTTGGCGGCGGTCAGCAGCCCGGCCGCCAGGACGGCGACGCCGAGCGCGGAAAGTGTCTTCGGGAGTCGTGCGGTGGTGGTGCTGCTCACTGTTGTTCTCTCCTCGTTCTGGGTGTGGCCGGTCAGTTCGTGACCTGCACCTGTATCTGCTCCAGCCGACGTGCCTTGGCCCGCCGTTCGGGTGCCGTCGGGTCGTCCACCGCGCCGGGGCGCGGTCCGGCGCGCTTCACGGACCGGTCGCGGAATGTCCTCGTGAGTCGTGCGAGGGCCTTGGAGCGGGGCGCCACGTCGATCTGGAAGTGGCATTCGGCCGCGGGAGAAAGATCGGCGCCCCAGCGCACCACGCCGTCGCAGTCGGCGAGGATGTCGCGCACGATCCTCTTCTGGTGAGGCCACAGGCCGTCGCCGGCCCCGAGCGGGTACTGCAGGGGGTGCAGGGCGACGGCGGTGCCGGAGAGGTAGTTCGACTCGAAGGCGGCCCGTACGGCGGGGTCGGTCCGGTGGCCCGCGACGTCCCCGGAACCGTGCAGCGGGGCGACCTCGTAGTGCCAGCGCCTCGCGACGTGCAGCAGGACGGCGGCCGCGGCGTGATGCAGCCGTACGGTGGCGTCGGAGCCCTCTACGGGGAACGCCGCGACGGCGTCCGCGTCGATCGTCCAGCCGTTGTCGCTGTGCTCGGAGGTCCAGTCCTTCGCCGCCCGGTCGGCCGTGCCCGGGGCGTCGGCCGTGTCGGCAGCCCATGTCGGACGGGGCAGTGCGGTCAGCGCGGCGGCTGCTCCGGTGCCCAGCAGCAAGGTGCGGCGGTCGATGCTCACAGCGAGCCTCCCTCGGCTTCGACGCGGTCGGTCAGGGCCCAACGGAAGCCCAGCAGGAAGGAGTTCAACTCCGAGGCGGGAATCGAGGTGGGCAGTTGGTCGGTGTCCTCCAGCAGGCCGTCCAACTGCCACAGGTTCGCGCCGGACTCCAACAGGTCGTCGCCGACCAGAACGGCCTTGGCGAGGCGTTCGATGTTCGCGCTGTCCGCGCCGAACCGGTTCACGTAGAAGGCGCGGAAGCGGTGGGGAGCGTTGACGTCGCCACCTATGCTCGCCCGTGAGTAGTAGTCCGACACGGCCTGTGAGATGCGCTGTCCGGAACGGATGCGGAGACCGAGGTTGAACGCGTCGGCGTCCTCCAGGAAGTCGCCGTAGCCGAAGGTGGAGTCGACGTCGGGCCTGGCGAGGCGGTCCTGGCAGAACGCCAGACCAGTCGGGTAGGCGTTCCTGTTCTTGCGCCACTCGGCGTAGAAGGTCATCAGGTCGCCGCCCCAGCCCACGGTGTCGCCGAAGTTGGCCTCGCTGGTGTTGCTCGCGTACTCCGCGATGCCCTCGGTGGAGGCCATGAGGTGCTGGGTACCGAGTGTGGCCTGCGTGACCGGGTCGGTGAACTCCAGGAAGTCCCGCACCGAGATGTCCCGAGCCTTTACATGCTTGATCCATTTCTCGTCGATCGGGTCGAGCAGCACGTTCCACGCGAGCGAGTCGTAGATCCCGTACCGGAAGAACTCCAGAACCAGCTGGTTGCGGCTCTTGCCCTGAGGGTCGTCGTAGAAGTCGGCCGCGGCTTCCAGCTTCTGCAACCCCACGACGAACTGATCGAGGCCCACCGCAGCCGAGTTGACCGAAGCCGACCCGGAGTCGGTCGTCTCCCGCCAGACGTCGTGGTCGAGGTCCCGTACGCCGTCGCCGTCGAAGTCGTACTCGCGGATCTGGTTGATCGACCAGTTGCGCGGCAGCGGGTAGCCGAGATTGCCGGAGAACCCCCAGGACATGCCGGACACGAAGGACCAGCGGGCCCCGGTGTTGCGGGACACCTGGTCGCACACGTTGCGAGAGCCGTACACACCGAACTGGTAGTAGTTGCCGCGCTGCGCCAGGGCCGACCGGACGCCCTTGAAGTACGGGATGATGTGCGAGTTGATCTCGGTGCCGGTGGCGTCGTAGTCGACCGCGAAGTAGATGCATGTGCCCCGGTTGAAGCCGTGTCCCCTGGCCTTCGTGTACGCCTTCTCGGCGTCTTCCTCGCCTCTCGCGAAGGTGAACTCGCTCGCCTCCCCGCCGTAGTACTGGGAGATCGGGAAGACCCGCAGGCCGGAATCGAAGATGGCCTTCAGTTCGCCGGGCTTGATGGCCTTGTCGAGCCAGCCGTCGTCTCCCGGTCCGAACTTCTCGTCCAGGTAACGGCCGACGAGGCGGTAACCCTTGCCGTACAAGGCCTTGCCGCGTTCGGGCGTGATGGTCGTGATGCCGTCGCAGCCCTTGGCGGCGCGCATCGGGTCCCCCATGGAGACCAGCAGCTGCGCCCAGGTCTGGTAGTCGCCCTCGGCGTTGACCGGCTGGAGCAGGGAGAAACGCTTGAACGCGCGGATCCATTCGCCCTCGGCCGCCGCGTCGAAGGACGAGCTGTAGTGGTACTCGCCGTAGTCCTCGTCGTAAGTCGGGGAGTTGAAGCGGCATGCGGCTCGGAACAGGATGGCGAGGGGGCCGTCGTCCCCGGGGGTGTACGGGTTGCTCTTCAGACCCGCGATGGTCTTGTCCCCGAAGTACCCGGTGATCTCGTCCCTGGCGATGCCGATCTCGTACTGGATGGCCATCATCAGGCCCTGCTGGACGTCGCGCGAGTAGACGCCGTCGCAGGGAACGATGTTCATGGCGGGGATCCGGATGTCCACCACGTAGCGGGAATTGAGGTACCGCTGGATGCTCTGGATCGCCGCCTCGCCCTCGGGCACCCGGCGGAACTGGTCCATGCGCAGCAGCGCCTTGGTGACGCGGGCCCACAACTCGGCATCGACCGGCCGGCCGGCAGGGATGCCGATGTCGCCGTAGAGCTCGGTCATCGAGGCCTGGGCCGTGCTGTCCCAGGTGTCGGCCGTCGCCGAGCCGTAGTAGCCCTTGCACCACAAGGTCGCGTTGTAGATCCGGACGATGTTCTTGTTCGTCTCCGCGAAGGGTCTGAGGTTGCGTTCCTTGACCTTGGTGAACGTGCCGGGGCCGAAGTTCTGCACGGTGGGGGATATCCCGAGCTCGTGCTGGAGGCCCTGCGTGAGGCTGAGCACGGTGCCCCATCCGGTGGCGCCGTCTTCGTCGCAGGCGATGTACCCGGCCACGCCGGCGTATGTGTCGTTGACCCATCTCTGGGCCGCGAGCACGTTGGGATCGCTCACGGAATCATCTCCCCCTGTGGCGTTCGGACTCTGGATGGCAGGCGGCGCGGGGGTGGACCGCGCTGCCTGCCATGACGGTTCGAGGATGCGATGTGCCGGATCAGGTGCGCCAGCACGGTCGGGGAGGTGGGGTGATCATGGGATGCGGTCGGCTCTGACCTGCGGTGATTCCGTCCCTGGTGGGGTTGGGGCGGGACGCTGTGACGGTGGCCCGTGGGTCCGTGAGCCGTGACCGGCCGCAGAACGACGGCGTGGGCGACGTGCTCACGACACGTCGGCTCTGGGATCCTTGGACAGGCTGTTCGGACAACATGGGGGTGGACCATGTCCCGGTGGAAGGACCTGCCCGAGTCGCTCGATCCGCGACTTCGGCAGCTCGTGGTGCAGTTGCGCGAGCACAAGGACCGCAGCGAACTGAGCATCACGGCGCTCGCGTCCAGGACGGGATTCGGCAAATCGTCCTGGGACCGCTATCTCAACGGCAGGGCGCTGCCGCCGGAGGAGGCGGTCGAGGCGCTCGCGCGGGCCTGCGACACGGAGGCCGCACCCCTGCTGGCGCTCCGGGAACTGGCGGCGGAGGCGCCGATGCCGTCGTCGGCACCGGAGACGGCCGGTTCGCCGGACACGCCGGATGCGGACCACCTACGGGTACGCCCGGCTTCGCGCCAGCCCGTGCCCTGGCCGGCCATCCTGCTCTCCAGTGTCACCACGTCCCTGGTGATGCTGGCCGGCCTGGTGCTACTGGCTCCGTGGGAGGACACCGCCACGCAAACGCCGGCCGCCGCGGACCGGAAGCCGTACACCGGCGCGGTCCACCCCTCTTTCGGAGCGTTCGTCTACAAGGCCGGCACGACGTACGAGTGCGAGGTCGAGCGGGACGACGAGGACGGCCTGCTGTACGCGGGCTACAGCCGCACGCGCACGGAGCAGCTCCAGCGGGACGCGTCCCGTTGGGCGGTCGTGGAGGCACAGTGCCTCCTGGAGCACCACGGCGTCTCGCCGGGCGTCGTCGACGGAGCCTTCGGCAACAACACCGAACGCGCGGTACGGCGGCTCCAGGACCAGGGCAAGATCGCGGTGGACGGGATAGTCGGCCCGGACACCTGGAAGGTGCTGCGCACGTGAGCGAGCGCGGCCCCCGGCGGGCGGGCGGTCCGCGAGAGGTGCCCCCGGAGTGCGCCCGGCTCGCCACGACGCTGCGCGAGCTGCGCGTCGGTACGGGGCTGAGTCTGGCCGCGCTGGCCACCAAGACCCCCTACAGCAAGTCCTCGTGGGAGCGCTACCTCAACGGCCGGACCCTGCCGCCTCGGCAGGCGGTGGAGCAACTGTGCGCGCTGGCAGGCGTGAAACCGCAGCGCCCGCTCGCCCTGTGGCAGCTGGCGGAAGCCGCGTGGAGCGGCCGGGCCGGGCGGACGGGGCGCCCGGAGACAGCGGAGAGCGCGGCCAGGAGTACGACGCCGAAGGAGGAGGTTGCGCGTACGAGGCCCGGCGCGGCACCCCCTCCTGCCGATTCGGCGACGCCCCGATCCCGTATCCCCTGGCTCTACGCCGGAGCCCTCGGCGTGCTCGCCCTCCTGGCCGCCGGGACGCTGATCGTGCTGGCCGGCCCCGGCGACCGCCCGGTCGGTGACCGCACCGCGGCGGCGGACTTCTCCGCCCCGGGCCCTGGTTGCCACGCCGCCTCCTGCACCGGCAAGGGTGCCGAGGACCAGGAGTGCTCCACGGCGGCGGAGCCACCCCTCTCCCTGGGGGAGCAGCGCCTCGACGGCACGATGGTCAAGGTGCGCCACTCCGACGTGTGCGACACGGTGTGGGCCCGTATCGACCGGGGCACGAGGGGCGACCGCGTGGAGCTCGTCGTGCCGGGCCACGATGTCCAACAGGCCCAGGTCAAGGACGAGTTCGACGAGATGAGCTCGGTGTCGACGCCCATGACGGCCGTCTCCGACGCGGAGCTGAACCGCGTACGGGCCTGTCTGATGCGTCAAGGGGAACGGCGGTGTTTCACCGTGACACCGGACTGAGCCGGGGCCGTAAGGCCGGGCCTGCCGGTTGCGACCGACGGGCCCTTGGCGGAGGTGATCCTCAGACCTTCTTGAACCAGACGTCCCTACCGGCGGCCGTCCAGTGGCTGCCGTCGCCGGGCGCCTTGGTGAACTCGTCCTTGTCGCCCTCCGGGCAAGCCTCGGGCGAGTAGTCCCAGTCGGACTCGCCGTTCTTGCCCTTCCAGTGGATGGCGATCTGGACGCAATAGCCGTCCGCCTTGAGATCCTTGACCCAGCCCTCGGCCTTGTGCGGGGTGGCGCAGCCCTTCGTGGAGCCCCACGATTCGGTCTGCTCCCAATGGCAGTTCCAGACCTTGGTGCTGAGCTCCTCGCTGGTGACGCGGATCCAGCCGTCCCCTGCAGGCGCCTGAGGATCCGTCGTGGACGCACCGGCGGGTATCGCGACACCGGCCCAGAGAGCCGCCGCCGCTGCGGCCGCCACAGCGGACTTGCGCATGATCGACATGGTGTTCTTCCTTCCCCCGTTCGGGACAACGAGCCCCGTGGGGAGCCCCCACGGGGTGTTCAAGGTCCACTGTGGCGGGATCGACGGGTGGGCGGTACCTAGAACAATTCAGGGCGCAGCTCGCACCACACGGTCTTGCCGGCGGGGGTCAGCCACACGCCCCAGCGCCGCGCGACCGCGTCGAGCAGCAGGAGCCCACGGCCCGTCTCGTCGTCCTCGCCGGGCTGGCGTGCGATGAGCCAAGCGTGCGGATCGGGGTCGGTGACCTCCACCCGCACACGGCCGTCCTGGCCGCACACCAGGCGAACGGTCACGGGTGTGCCTTCGCCGACGTGGGCGATCACATTGGTGAGCAACTCGCTGACGCAGAGCTGTACTTCGGGGCACGGTACGCCCAGGTGCTCGCGTACGGAGCGGCGTACCTCGGGTACGGCCTTGGGGAGCGCGAGCAGTTCGAGGACGAACGGTCCGGTCACCGGTCGGCCGCCTTGCGCAGGGCGGTGATGAGGGCCTGGGCAGCGGCCGCGTTGCAGTTACCGAGTGCGATGAGGGGCGGTGCCGTGTACCCGGCCGCGAAGGTCGGCATGTCGATGCCGAGGGAGGGGAGCGTGATGCCGTTCGCCTCCAGGGCGGTGCGGAGTTGTTCGAGGCAGGCCGTGGTGTCGTGGTGGGGGTGCATGGGCGCCGCCTTTCTGCGTCCTGTGCGTTCTGTGAGGAATCAGTCACAGACTGGCGTCACGCGGCGTACCGTGAAAGGCGTTTGGATTGCGCACGGTAACTGGCAAATGGCGGTGGTGAGTTGTGCCCCCTCGTAAGGATCCCGACGCGTCGGCGAACATCCCCTCCTTCTACGGCGCCGAGTTGCGCTTCAAGAGGGAGGACGCAGGCCTGACGCTCGAACAGCTGGCGGAAGGGAGCTTTCGGGGCATCCCGTTCCTCAGCCAGATCGAGCGGGGCGAGCGGCGCATGCCGATGGATCTGGCCCGGCACGTCGACAAGGTGTTGAAGACGGACGGCTTTTTCGAGCGGCGCTGTGAAGACGCCCGCAAGGCGAAGCAGTCGGGGCATGCGGAGTACTTCGCGGATGTCGCGGAGATGGAGAAGCATGCGGAGACGATCGAGGACTGGGCGCCGATGCTTGTGCCTGGGCTGCTGCAGACGCCGGACTACGCGCGGGCGATCGTTCGGGCGGCCATGCCCCGTGCCTCCGACGAAGAGGTCGAGGAGAAGGTGAACGTCCGGATGGCGCGGGCGGAGCTCTTCGGCTCGGAGAATCCGCCGAAGTTCTGGGCGATCCTGGACGAGTCGCTGATCCGGCGCCGGGTACTCCCGGCCGAGCAGATGGCCGAACTGCTGGAACACATCGCGGGGGTGGTCAGGACCACGCACTCGATTCTGCAGATCGTTCCGGAAGACGTGGCCGCCCATCCGTTCATGATGGGCATGACCAGGATCATGACCTTCGCGGATGCCCCTCCTGTGGTGTACGCCGAGAGTCTGCACAGCGGGCAACTCATCGACTACCCGGCGCTCGTGAAGCAGTACCGCGAGTCGTACGATCTGCTCAGGGCCGCCGCATTGTCGCCTGAGGCGTCCCTGGCCATGATCCAGGCAGCGGCGGAGGACTATCGAGATGGCAAGCCACGAGATTGACCTGAGCTCGGCGCTGTGGCGCAAGAGCAGCTACAGCAACGGCACCGGCGGTGAGTGCGTCGAGGTCGCCGACAACCTGCCCGCCCTCGTCCCCGTCCGCGACTCCAAGAACCCGGAGGGCCCCGCGCTGGTGTTCCCCACCCACGCCTGGGCCCTCTTCGTCCGCTCGCTCTGAGGCTGGGACCCTGCGGAGATCAGGCCTCCTTGGCCTTGCGCAGCGCCTGCCAGGTCTTCGGCCCCACGATGCCGTCGGCATCCAGCCCGGTCCGCTTCTGGAAGGTGACGACCGCACCGTGGGTCAGCGGGCCGAAGTCGCCGTCGACCTCGCCGACCTCGGTGATGCCGTGCAGGTACCTGAGCAGGCACTGGGCCTCGCGGACCTGGCTGCCGCCGTCGCCCTGCGCGATGGTGAAGTCCCATGTGCTGTTCCAGCCGGCGGTGTAGCCGTGGCCGTGCTTGCCGTCCTCGTACACCACAGGCCGCTCGCAGCTGGGCGGTGCCGTGGCGGCCGGGGCCTGGTCGCGCAGGGTGTACGTCACCGTCATCGCCGCCCCCATGGCCACCGCCGCGAGCGCCGCGACGAGCACCGGACGTCGCCATCGGCGGGGCCGCAGTCTGGGCAGCCGGGCCGAGCGAGCGGTGCCGGCCGCCTGCTCCACCCGGCGCAGCAGCGCTGGGGTGTCGGGGACGCGGGTGACACGTTCCGCGTGTCTGGGTGCCAGGCAGTCCCGGATGATCTCCTCCCACACGTCGGGCAGTTCGGGGGACAGGCGCAGTTCCTCGGTGCCGCGCGCGTAGCGCGTCGCCGCGTCGCAGCGTGCCTCCGTCGTGCCGCCCGGCAGCGGGAAGGTACCGGTCAGGACGATGTGGGCGAGGACGCCGAAGGCCCAGACGTCGGCGGAGGGCCGGATGCGGGTGCCCCGCTCGTCGATCTCGGGCCAGAGCAGCTCGGGCGGGGTGTAGTCGGGTGTGGCGAAGGCTGGGGCGTAGGCGTGGGTGCCTTCGAGCTCGGCGGCCATGTTGAAGTCGGCCAGTCGTACCGAACCGTCCTTGAGCAGCAGTACGTTGGCGGGCTTCAGGTCGCCGTGCACCCAGCCGGCGTGGTGCAGCTGGTGCAGGCCCTCGCAGATCTGGGCCAGCAGGGCGGGGCCCGCCTCCGGCTTCGGCGTGCGTTCGAGTACGGCGTCCAGGGAGCCCTCGGCTCGCTCCAGGACGAGGACCGTGGCGCCGTCCAGCTCCGGGTGGTCCGGGGCGTCGACCGTCATCGTGTCGTACATGCGGATCAGCCGGGGTGCCCGCAGCCTGCCCAGCAAGTCCACCTCGCGCTCGGCCAGTTCGCGCAGGTGGCGCAGTTGACGCGGGGTGCGGGTGCCGGTGGGCAGGAACTTCAGCGCCGCCTCGCGGGGGAGCTCCGGAGCCCGCTCCCCGGTGAGCCGCGCCGCGTAGACGGTGGCGAACGCACCGGAGGCCAGCGGCTCGCGAACCTCCCAGTGACCGACCCGGTATCCCTTCGGGACGGGGACGACGTACGACTGCCCGGTCACCGGACCACCTCGCTCGGGCCTACGGCGAGCACGGCGAGGTCGTCCTCGCGGACGAGGTCGAAGCGGAGCGCGAGCGAGACCAGCGATTCCTTCTTGCCGTTGACTCGCTGTCCGGGCTCGGCGGTATCGGGGCCGGGGCGCAGGCGCAGCTTGAGTGCCAGGTAGTCGATGTTCCAGTAGACCGCGGACCTGCTGACCGCCGGCCAGACCGACCGCAGGCGTTCCACCAACTGCTCGACCGCCGGCAGCGAGGCGTGCGGTTCCCCGCGCAGGCGGGGTTCGCACAGCGCGGTCAGCACCGCGAAGTACCGCTTGCTGCGGTCGAGAGTGAACGCCGGTGCGGTGAGGGCACCGGAGAGACCGGTGCGCGCGACGCTGCGGAAGGTGTGGCGTGGTGCCCATACGTCGAAGGCGAGCAGATCGCCCGCCGCGGGCAGGACCACGCGCGAGAACTCGAACGGCACGGGCGCGTCGAGCCGGCCCGGCCCGACCTTGATGTGCTCACCCGCGCCTTCCGGGTTCTCCACGACGTAGGTCTGGTCCTCGCTGTGGTTGCTCAGCAGCCAGAAGTTGCGGTGCGCCGCGATCTCACCGGCTACCCGGGGCACCCCTTCGTGCGTGATGGAGAGGCCGCCGGTGCCCGCCCTGCCGAAGGCGAGCCGTTCACCTGTGGCGATTTTGATCTGGTCGTCCGCCCTGGCGCAGGCCGGTGGTACGACGATGACGCTGTACATGGATTCGTCCCCTCGCCCGATTCCATGAGGGCCACCCTCCCCCAGTCCAACTAAGAGGAGAATAGGGGACGTTCATGACGGAGGACGAAGCTTTGCCCGTGCCCCGGCGCGTCCGTGCGGCGGCCTCCGGCCCTCCCCCGAGGGAGCCGGAGGCCGTGGATCGGGTGGTCAGCAGGTGGGCAGGCCCGGGACGGGCTCGTAGTTGTTGCCGCCCGAGACCTTCGTCGCCGGGAACCAGCCCCAGGCCTTGTGCTCGCTGCCGGTGTCGCCCTGGGTGTAGAGCCACCAGTCGTTCCGGGCGTTGCCGACGGGCGGGTTCTCATAGCCCGGGGTCTTCGTCTGGCAGACGAACCAGTTGTCGCCCGCGTACATGTAGCCGATCTTGTTGCGGGCCCAGATGATGTCGCCACCCTGGTAGTTGTGGCAGTAGCGAGCCGTGTAGGTGCGCCCCTCGGGGTCGGTCTTCGTGCCGGCGTTCCCCCAGCAGCCGTTCGGTGCCGCCGACGCGCCCGTCGGGGTCAGGGCGATCGCGCCCGTGGCCAGTACGGCCGCCGCACCCAGCGAGGCGAGCATGCGCTTCATGGTCGGTGTCCTTCCGGTGGTGCCACCCCCGTTGGTGGACAGGAACACCGTGTCGCCGGCCGCCCGCGAGCGGTACCTCAGACCTCTCAGGGTCACTTCTTGCCGGGCGGCGTGTACTCCTTGAGGTAGTGGGCGACGCGGGCGGCGTAGTCGCGGTACTTCGGGGGAACACCGCCCGCGTTGTTCACGACCTTGGTCGAGGTCCGGTACGCGGCCGCCAGCAGCACCTGGCGGTCGCCGGACAAGCCGTTCTGATCGAGGAGCGGTTCCATGTAGCAGAGGTAGCGGCCCACGGCCGGGATGGACTCGGCCGGCGTGAGGGGAGGCTTGGGGGTCTCCGTCGCGGGGACGCCGTCCGCGCGGATCCACCAGCGCAGCAGGCTCGGCGTCCAGCGGGCGATGCCGTACTCGCCCTCCTTGCCCACCGACGGGTCGGAGAGGTCCGGGTCGAAGTTGCTCTCCGCCTTCAGCAGGGCGGCGATCAGCGCGGGGGTGACCTCCGGCTGGACGCAGTCGTGGGCGGAGTCGACGATCAGGCGGCGATAGGCCACCGGGACGCCTTTGTCCGTACGGAGTTCGGATGCGCCGTACGTCGCGGCCGTGGCCTTCGTGGTCTCGCCGCCCGAGCCGCCGGCACCCTCGGTCCCGGTACCGGCCCAGGTGCTGATGCCGTAGCCGAGGGCGGACACCGCCACCACGGCGGTCGCGGCGGCCAGCATCGTCGTACGGCGGGAGCGGCGGCGTGGGAGCAGGACGCGCGGCAGGCGCGGTGAGCGGCCGGTGCCCGCCGCGGCCTCCACCCGCCGCAGCAGCGCCTGACTGCCGATCCGGTCGGTGTGCGTACGGGTCAGACAGTCCCGCACGATCTCCCGCCAGGCGTCCGGGAGTTCGGGCGACAGACGCAGCTCGTCGGTGCCGCGGGCGTAGGCGGCGGCCGCGTCGCGGCGGGTCGTCGGTGTGGCGCCGGGGAGCGGGAAGGAGCCGGTGAGGACCAGATGGGCCAGGACGCCGAACGCCCAGACGTCGGCCGACGGGCGGATCCGGCGGCCCCGCTCGCCGATCTCCGACCAGAGCAGCTCCGGCGGCGTGTAGTCGGGCGTCGAGAAGGCGGGTGTGTACGCGTGCGTGCCCTCCAGCTCCGCCGCCATGTTGAAGTCGGCGAGCCGCGCCGAACCGTCCTTCATCAGCAGCACATTGGCCGGTTTGAGGTCCCCGTGCACCCAGCCGGCGTGGTGCAGCTGCGCCAGCCCCTCGCAGATCTGCGCGAGCAGGGCGGGACCGGCGGCGGGCCGCGGCTCCGCCTGGAGCAGCGCGGACAGGGAGCGCTCCGCCTTCTCCAGTACGAGGACCGTGGCGCCGTCGAGGGCCGGGTGGTCCGCGTCGTCGACGACGAGGGTCTCGTACATCCGGATCAGCCGTGGCTGCTTCAGTCTGCGGTGCAACTCGACCTCGCGGTCGATGAGTTCGCGCAGGTGGGCGAGTTGGCGGGGGGTTCCGGTGCCGGTGGGCAGGAACTTCAGGGCCACCTCGGCCGGCCGGTCCGTGTCGGCTGCGGCGCGCCTGCCCTCGTACACGCTCCCGAACGCCCCCGTGGCGATCGGCTCCCGCACCTGCCATCCGCCCACCCGGTACCCCTTCGGCACCGGCACGGCGTACGGCTCGGTCACCGGGCCGCCCGGCCGGGCGCGGGGGCCGATGAGGACGCGGGCTCTCTCAGCACGATGAGGTCGTCTTCCCGTACGAGATCGAAACGGAGCGCCAGCGACACCAGGGACTCCTTCTTGCCGTTGAGGCGCGGGCCGGTGTCCGCGGTCTCCGGGCCGGGCTTGAGCCGCAGCTTCACGGCGAGGTAGTCGATGTTCCATTGAACCGACGTACGGGACGCCGCAGGCCAGTGGGGGCGGAGCCGGTCCACGACCTGGTCGACCGTGGGCAGTGGGGCGTGCGGTTCGCCGCGCAGCCGGGGTTCGCACAGGGCGGCCAGGACCGCGAAGTACCGCTTGGTGCGGTCGACCGAGAAGGCCGGGGCGGTCGTCGCGCCGTCCAGGCCGCCGTCGGGGCTGAGGTAGTCGTGGCGCGGCGCCCACACCTCGACCGCCAGCAGATCGCCGGCCGCCGGCAGCACGATCCGCGAGAACTCGAAGGGGACCGGCGCGTCCAGCCGCCCCGGCCCGACCTTGATGTGCTCGCCCGCACCCTCCGGGTTCTCCACGACGTACGTCTGTTCCCGGCTGAGGTTGCTCAGTATCCAGAAGGCGCCCTGCGCGGTGATCTCACCGGCTCTGCGGGACACCCCGTCGTGCGCGATGGTGAGGTCGTTGTCGGAAGCGGAACGCCCGAAGCTGAGCCGCTCGCCGGGCGCGAGTCGGAGCTGGGCGCGGTCGGTCGTCTCGTCCTCCGTGGTCGGCGGAGGTACCACGATGATGCTGTACAAGGTGCGTCTCCCCGTGCCTGACGGCTACCCACGTCAGAGTAGGGCGACGCAGCGGGGCCGTGTCCCCCTCATACGGGTGAGACACGGCCCCGGCTGTTAATTGGCGTGAACTCTTCAGTCACGCGTGAAGCTGCGTGAATGTTCGGTGAATCCCGTGCAGCGTTCAGTAACGCGGGCGGCTGAACCAGGCCGTCGCCGCGCTGTTGACCATCGAGGCGAGGATGATGCCGGCGATGGCGAGGGAGATGAGGCCGCCGAAGGTGGCGGAGCCCGTCCCCCCGGCCACGATGTTGTAGATGCTGCCGAGGACCATCAGCGACGCGTACACGATCGTCGTGATGCGGATGCCGCTGCCACCGTTCTTGAACTTGACGCCCAGGAAGATGGAGAGGGCGCCCAGGGCCACCAGGAGGCCCGCGACCAGGAAGCCGAGACCGGCCAGGGTGTCGGTGGAGTCGCCGCTGCCGACGCCGTTGGACACGTCCTGGACGGCACCGATGGCGACACCGGTGATGATGCCGAACAGGATGTCGAAACCGGCGAGGATGAAGAGGAAGACGCGCGCGGTCTTCATCAGACCGGGCATCTCCATCGGCATCATGTTCCCGCCCGGGTAGCCGGGGTAGCCGGGGTAGGCAGCCTGGCCCTGCTGCGGGTAGCCGTAGCCGGCCGGCTGCTGGGGAGCGGCGCCCTGCGGGTAGCCGTAGCCCGGCTGGGCCGGGGGCTGCTGCGGCGGGTAGCCGGGCTGGCCCTGAGGCGGCTGCGGCGGGCCGTAAGGGTTGTTCGGGTCGCCGAAACTCATGGCGGTCTTTCCTCCGTTGTTTCCGAGTGCGGGGACGCGCGGCACGGTTCGGAGGAAGGTCTTCGGATGCGGTGTGTCCCCCCGGTACTGCCCGCGGCACTTCTGTCACATCGTTCTTTAGTCGGCTCTTACTTGTCCAGCCGCATTCCCTATGTGTTGTGCAAGTGCAACATCACTGATCATGGGGGGATACGGGCGGAGATACGGTGTCCAAGGCCACAGGCGACCCGGATTGGAACCGGGAGGGCGTCATCCGCGAGGATGGGACCCATGACCGCCCAGATTCTCGATGGCAAGGCCACCGCAGCCGCGATCAAGTCCGATCTGACCGCCCGCGTGGCGGCGCTGAAGGAGAAGGGCGTCACGCCCGGCCTCGGCACGATCCTGGTCGGGGACGACCCCGGCAGCCAGAAGTACGTCGCCGGCAAGCACCGCGACTGCGCCCAGGTCGGCATCGCCTCCATCCAGCGCGAGCTGCCCGCCACGGCGACGCAGGAGGAGATCGAGGCCGTCGTCCGCGAGCTGAACGAGGACCCGGCCTGCACCGGCTACATCGTCCAGCTGCCGCTGCCCAAGGGCATCGACGAGAACCGCATCCTCGAGCTGATGGACCCGGACAAGGACGCCGACGGGCTCCACCCGATGAACCTCGGCCGCCTGGTCCTGAACGAGCCGGCCCCGCTGCCCTGCACCCCCAACGGAGTCCTCACCCTGCTCCGCCGGCACGGCGTGGAGATCAAGGGCGCCGAGGTCGTGGTCGTCGGCCGCGGTGTCACCATCGGCCGCCCGATGCCGCTGCTGCTGACCCGGCGCAGCGAGAACGCGACCGTGACCCAGTGCCACACGGGCACCCGGGACCTGGCGGCGCACCTGCGTCGCGCGGACATCATCGTCGCGGCCGCGGGCTCCGCCCACCTGGTCCGCCCCGAGGACGTGAAGCCCGGCGCGGCCGTCCTCGACGTCGGTGTCTCGCGCAACGCCGAGGGCAAGATCGTGGGCGACGTCCACCCCGGCGTCGCTGAGGTGGCCGGCTGGATCTCCCCGAACCCCGGTGGCGTCGGCCCGATGACCCGGGCGCAGCTGCTGGTCAACGTGGTCGAGGCGGCGGAGCGCAGTGTCGGTTGAGGGTTCCGCCGGCAGGGCGGAGGACATGGCCAGGGCGCAGGACGCCGCCGGGGCGGAGGAGATCGAGGTCCGGGACCCGGTGAGCGCCCCGGACGCGGACGGTGTGCCCCGGCGGACCACCCGCCGGTTCCCGCTGTTCACCAGGGACACGGCCCGCCCTGAGGGCGGCGGCCGGGCCGCGGGCGGTGACGCCCCCGCCCCCGCCCGGCAGTGGCCCGTCCTGCTCGTCCTCGGCCTGGTCGGGGTCGGCCTGTTCATCACCGCGCTCGACGTCTTCCGCGTCGGCACGCTGGTGATCGGCGGTGCCCTGCTGGCCGGCGCGGTGCTGCGCTGGCTCCTGCCGAGCGTCGGCATGCTCGCCGTGCGCTCGCGCTTCACGGACATAGTGACGTACGGCGGGCTGGGCCTCGTGATCGTGCTGCTGGCGTTGATGGCGCAGCCGAAGCCGCTGCTGGTGATCCCGTTCCTGAAGGACACCCTGCACTTCACGGTGAGCAACTGACTCCGGTCCCGGTCCTTGCGTGACGGCGGCCCGTCCCCTCCCCCGAGGAAGGACGGGCCGCCGTCTTCGTCAACCCTCGGGCACGCTGAAGGGGCTGTTCAACGCCTGTCAGTGCGCTGTGGCACGGAAGTGACCGTTCCGCTACGTCGGGGTACATCGGGGTGCGTCGGGAACCATTGCGCCGCTCCGTGTCGTCACCCGATCGGATCTGGTTCGGAGGCGATGGGTGCCTGGCAGCCGCTGCCCGACGATCTGCCGCCGGAGGTGCGGCACTTCGTGGAGCAGTTGCGGCAGCTCAAGGACCGTACGGGCCTGAGCCTGGTCGCGCTGGGTGCGCGCACGGCGTACAGCAAGTCCTCCTGGCAGCGTTACCTCAACGCCACCCAGCCCCCGCCCCGGCAGGCGGTCGACGCACTGTGCCGGGTGGCGGGGATCGACAAGGAGGAGGCGGAGCGCTTCGGGGTCCGGTGGGAACTGGCCGTGCAGGCGTGGCCGAAGCCCGCGACGGTGCCGGCGAAGCCGGAGGGTGCGGACGGGGCCGAGGAGTACGAGGACGACCCCACCCTTCCGTGGTGGGACGCCCCGCCGAAGAAGCAGGAGCCACCGTCGCGTCGGCTGCTGGCGGTCGCCGTCGCGCTCGTCGTGGTTCTGGTGCTGACGGCGGTGATCGGGGCCCTTGCGCTGGGCTGAGCTCGGCGAGGCGTTCGCGTCTTGATTGCCCGAATGCGGCGCATGTGACGCAGGTGATCGTTTATGTGCTTTCTGTGTGTCGATGTGTTGACAAGTTCGCGGATTTGCAAGGAAGTCACTCAACGGGCGGGCTAGCGTGGTCGATCGGGACGGGTCGGGGCGTCCCGAGTGGTTGGCAAGGGCTTACTGCCAGGGTTGCGTCGGCCGGAGAGGGAAGCCGGTGGAACACTGGACGCGGTCCGGTGGGCGTGCAACGGTGCATGGCCACGGTTCCGATGCTCCCGTGCGCCCCCACCCCGGGAACTGAGATCCTTGTTGGGCGCATCCCTGTGGGTAGCCAGAACGGGGACTCGGCAGAGGGCACCACGCGCGGGGGAAACGCGAGAAACACCAGCACGAACCGGGGGGAAGAGGGGGGAAGCAATGCCTCGTTGGAGGGCCTTGCCGGATGAACTCGATCCGCAGGTCAGGGAGTTCGCGAGCCAGCTGCGCCGGCTCGTGGACCGCAGCGGTCTGAGCATCGCGGCACTGGCCGACCGTACGGGATACAGCAAGACGTCCTGGGAGCGGTACCTGAACGGGCGGCTGCTCGCGCCCAAGGGCGCGATCGTGGCGCTCGCCGAGGTCACGGGCACCAATCCCGTTCATCTGACGACGATGTGGGAGCTCGCCGAACGGGCATGGAGCCGTTCGGAGATGCGCCACGACATGACCATGGAGGCGATCCGGATCTCCCAGGCGCGCGCCGCGCTGAGCGAGTTCGGGGCGCCGCCGGCGAACGCAAAGGGGAGCGCGAAGGCGGCCAAGACCGCCCGCAAGAGCGGCAGCGCGACGGCGACGCCTGGGGTGGCGGGACCGGCGGGCGTGGCCCCGACCGTGCCGCCCACGGTGCCGGCGCAGCCTACGGCGCCGGACGTGCGGGACTCCGCGGTGCGCGACTCGGCGGTCCGGGATACCCCGGTCCGGGACTCGGCCGTACGGGACTCGGCGGGCCGGGGCTCCGGCGGGGCTGACGTCCGCGACTCCGGCGGTAACTCGTGGGGGCTGGCGGGGTATCGAGGTCCGTCGCCGTCGGGTGGTCGTACGGCGGGAGCGGCGCCGTCGGGAACGGCCGGCGGGTCCGGCGGGCCCGGCGCGTCCGGCGGACCCGGGGTGTCCGGGGCGGTGTCGTCGGCTTCGGCGGGGATGCCGAGTCCGTACGGCGAGCCTCCGCAGAGGCCTCGTCCGGGGGGCCGATCCTCCGGCGGCGGTGGTGGCAAGCGGCGGCTGACGATGTTCCTCGCGGGGGTCGTCGGTGTGCTGGTCGTGATCGCGGCGGTGTTCTACCTCACCGACCCCGGCAGCGGGAACAAGGGCGAGGACGCGGCCAAGTCGCCCTCGCCTTCCGTGACGACGGATCCCGATCTGCCGGCCGGGGTGGAGTGCAGCGGTGCCTCCTGCACCGGCAAGGACGCGGAGAGCATGGGCTGCAGCGGTGACCTGGTGACGACCGCCAAGACGGCGACCGTCGGCACGGCCGTGGTCGAGGTGCGCTACAGCGAGACGTGCGGCGCGGCGTGGGGGCGTATCACTCAGGCCGCGCAAGGGGACGAGGTGGTGGTGAGGGTCGGCAAGACGAAGCAGACCGGATCGATCACCCTCGCCGGGGACACGATCGCGTACACGCCGATGGTGGCCGTGAAGGACGCGGGCGACGCCACGGCTTGCGCGACGCTGGCCGCGGGGCAGGAAGGGTGCACGCAGTAAGGACCCCTGGGACCCCAGCGGTTCTGCTTCTCGACGCCGGACAGGCAATCCCAGCCTGTCCGGCGTCCGGCGTCCGGCGTTTGGCGCCTGGTGTCCGGCGTCCCGGTGGTGGGTGTTGAGCGGCGAAAAATTTCGAGTCGGACAGGAATGGCCGTCGGCAAAGTGGGAACGCGCACCGTACCCCCACGGGAGTCCGGCAATCGGTACCCCCACCCGGCGGTCGCCCAGGTTCCACCTCTCCCGGACCGGGCGGCCGCCCCCCTTTTGCCGTAGTGGGCCGCCCCTTTGCCGCAGTCATGGTCATTCTGTGGGGCGGGCCACACGGACCCGGCAGTGCGAGATCCCGGATGCGCGATAGCCTGACGGGTGGATCTCTTGATGCCAAGAGATCGATCATCTCTACGTCCCGCACCCCGGGGCAGGGATGCCCTCACCGCCAGCTGTCATACGGAGAACGCCATGACCCGCACTCCCGTGAACGTCACCGTCACCGGCGCGGCCGGCCAGATCGGTTACGCCCTGCTCTTCCGCATCGCCTCCGGCCAGCTGCTCGGCGCGGACGTGCCGGTCAAGCTGCGCCTCCTGGAGATCACGCCCGCGCTCAAGGCCGCCGAGGGCACCGCGATGGAGCTCGACGACTGCGCGTTCCCGCTCCTCAAGGGCATCGACATCAGCGACGACCCGAACGTCGCCTTCGACGGCGCCAACGTCGCGCTGCTCGTCGGCGCCCGCCCCCGCACCAAGGGCATGGAGCGCGGTGACCTCCTCGAGGCCAACGGCGGCATCTTCAAGCCGCAGGGCCAGGCCATCAACGCCCACGCCGCGGACGACATCAAGGTCCTGGTCGTCGGCAACCCGGCCAACACCAACGCGCTCATCGCGCAGGCCGCCGCGCCCGACGTACCGGCCGAGCGGTTCACCGCGATGACCCGCCTCGACCACAACCGCGCGCTGACCCAGCTCGCGAAGAAGACCGGCTCCACGGTCTCCGACATCAAGCGCCTCACCATCTGGGGCAACCACTCCGCCACCCAGTACCCGGACATCTTCCACGCCACCATCGCCGGCAAGAACGCCGCCGAGGTCGTGAGCGACGAGAAGTGGCTGGCCGAGGACTTCATCCCGACCGTCGCCAAGCGCGGTGCGGCAATCATCGAGGCCCGTGGCGCCTCTTCGGCCGCCTCCGCCGCCAACGCCGCCATCGACCACGTCCACACCTGGGTCAACGGCACCGCCGACGGCGACTGGGTCTCCATGGGTATTCCGTCCGACGGTTCCTACGGCGTTCCGGAGGGGCTCATCTCCTCCTTCCCCGTCACCACCAAGGACGGCAAGTACGAGATCGTGCAGGGCCTGGAGATCAACGAGTTCTCCCGCACCCGTATCGACGCCTCCGTCAAGGAGCTCGAGGAGGAGCGCGAGGCGGTCCGCTCCCTCGGCCTCATCTGAGTTCTGTCACGAACCTGCGCGGGCCCCGTTCCGGTTTCTTCCGGGACGGGGCCCGCGACTGTTTTCGCCGCTAGCGTCGGAAGCAGTAAGCATCAGGTGATTCGGGGGACTTGCCATGAGCGGATGGGACGGCAAACACGAGCCGAGCGAGGAGAGAGGCCAGGCGGCCTGGGCCGCGGGGGAGCTCGCACGGGAGCCGGTCACCCCGCCACCGTGGGCGTCGGCCCAGACCCAGACCTCGTTCTCGGCGCCCTGGCACATCCCGGCCCCCACTCAGCCCGCACCACGCCGCGCCCACCGGCTCCTGCCGGCCCTGCTCACCGCGGCCGTCCTCGGCGCAGGCGTCGGCACCGGCGTCTGGTACCTCATCCGCGACGACGCCCCCGCCACCGGAACGGCTCCCCTGCCGCGCGTCACCGTCACCACGCCGTCGGCACCCACGCTCAACTCCCCCTCCCCGTCCCCCTCCTCGCTCCCGGGCTACCGCCGCGCCCAGGACCCCGTCGGCTACACCCTCCACGTCCCCGAGGACTGGATCCGCAGCCAGAAGCAGGGCGACAAGGCCCCGGTGGTCCGCTACGACTCCCCGGACGGCGGCCGCAGCCTGCAGATCTTCGCGCTGGCGGAGGACACCCCGGCCGAGTCCCTCGACCTCGCCGAGAACGACCCCGGTTACGGTTTCTCGAACCAGCCCGGCTACCAGGCCCTGGACCGCGCCTCGGCCGCCACCTGGTCCGAGCTCACTTACCGCTACGACGACGAGAACAAGGGCCCGCGCCAGGTCATCGACCACCGCTTCGAGGCCGCCGACGGCACGCCGTACGCGATCCGCGCCGCCGGGCCGGAGGACCTGGCCCCGGCACTGGTCCGCGAACCGCTCGCCGCCGCACTGGAGTCCTTCTGCCCGGCGGGCGGGGGATGTCGGTGACGGTGATGGTGGCGGTGGCGGTGGCGGTTCAGGAGTGCCGCAGGCGCTTCTCGAACCAGTGACTGCCGTAGATGTCGTCGGTGTAGGCGGGGATCTCCGCGTATCCGCAGGCCCGGTACATCGCCTGTGCCTCGGTGAGCGTGGCGTGCGTGTCGAGGCGTACGACGGTCAACTCCCGTACGGCGGCGGCATGTTCGAGGGCTCCGAGGAGACGGCGGGCCAGGCCGAGGCGGCGGGCGTCCTTGTGCACCCAGACGTGGCGGATCTCGCCGACGCCCGGTTCCAGGCGCCGTAGCGCCCCGCAGCCGACCGGCCGCCCCTCCTCGTACGCGACGAAGAAGGCGCCCGCGTCCCCGGACACCTCGTCCGGCCGGACCAGGAAGGACTTGTCGTAGCCCTCGGGGAAACGCGCGTCGATGTCGGCCGCGTAGGCGTCCAGGCAGGCGCGGGCGTCGGGGCTCGCTCCGTCGACCTCCTCGACGGTGATCCCGGCGAGGCGCAGCAGCCGTCGTGCCGTCGTCATGGCCTCGGTCAGTTCCGTGCGCTGTGCCGCGCTCAGCCCTTCGAGCAGCCTGGCCGCGGCCGCCTCGGCCCGCCGGTTCTGTTCCTTCACCTCGACCCGCCCGGCCGGGGTCAGCTCGATCATCCGCAGCCGGTTGTCATCCGGGTGGGCCCTCAGCCGGACCATGCCCTGCGCCTCGAGCGCCTTGGCCATCCGGCTCAGGTACCCGGCGTCCAGGCCGAGCCGGCTCCTGAGCTCGCGCAGGGACGCGCCGTCCCCGATCTCGAACAGCAGCCGGGCCTCGCCGAGCGGGCGGTTCTGGCCGAGATAGTGGTCGTCCAGTACGCCGATCCGGCGCGTGAAGTAGCGGTTGAAACGGCGGAAGGCCGTCACGTCCTCCGGCGGGACCGGCTCCGCCGTGTCGGATGCGCGCCTGGACACAGTCCTCGCCGGCGTCGGCGCCGGCGCTGGTTCCGGCTCATGCCCTGGCTCTGGCTCTTGCCCTGGTTCTCGTTCTGGCCCTGGCCCTGACTCCATAATCTTTGACTTTAGTCAAAGGTCGCGTCGGCGGCCATGCCCTCGGCCGCTTCCGTGAGGCGCCGGCCGAGTGCTCGGGCCGCCTCCCGCAGTTCCGGCGGTCCGACGATGCGGAACGGGGCTCGGATCGCCGTGAGCTGCCCGGCGTACCAGTCCGGTTCGTCGGTGGTGGCGAGGAGGCGGGTGGTGCGGTCGTCGATCGGCTCGGGGCGGCCCAGGCTGCGGGGGAGCCATTCGGTCACGAGCGCGACCGGCGCTTCGATCACGATCTCCACCTCATACGTCCAGCCCTGGGAGAGGTGCTCCTCGAGGGTCTCGACGGGACGCAGACCGGTGGGCGGCTCGAAGGTCTCGGGGAGCGCCGTCACCGTGGCGACCCGGTCCACGCGCAGGACGCGGCGCGCGTCGCGCGTGTGCGACCAGCCGAGCAGATACCAGCGGCCGTGGTGGACGACGACCGCCCACGGATCGACCTCCATGGTGCGCTCGCCGCGCGAGCCCAGCCGGTAGCCGAGGCGCAGGCGGCGGTGTGCGGCGGCGGCCTGGACGAGGGCGGCGGTGGTGTCGGGGTCGGGGCGGGAGGCGGCGTCGGGCCCACCCCGGGCGCTGACCTTGCGGACCGCCTCGGCCGGGTGCGCGACCGGTTCGGGCAGGGCGCGCAGGAGCTTGCCGAGCGCGCTGCCCACCGGGCCGGCCGGGTCGGCCGCGTCGTGATGGCCGTCCAGTACGGCCATGACCAGGCCGAGCGCCTCGGTCGGGGTGAACATCAGCGGCGGCAGGCGCAGGCCCCGGCCGAGGCGGTAGCCGCCGTACGGGCCCCGGGTGGACTCGACGGGGATGCCGGCCTCGCGCAGGATGCCGACATAGCGGCGGGCGGCGCGCTCGGAGACGCCGAGGCGGTCGGCCAGGCGGTCGGCGGTGATACCGGGGTTGTTCTGGAGGAGTTCGAGGAGCAGGAGGGCGCGGGCGGTGGGGCTTTCGTCGTGGCTCATCCTCGGCCCAGGTGACCTTTGATTCCGGAAGTGGATCGACCGGAACCGACCCTAGTCTGCCGTCATGAGCTACGACACCGAAGAACAGGTCGTCACCGAGCCACCCGTCGCGGGCGACGAGATCGACACCCTCATCGGCTGCCTCGAACGGAACCGCAGGACGTTCGCCTGGAAGTGTGAGGGCCTCGACGCAGCCGGCCTGGGCGCGCGGCTCGCACCGTCCACGCTCACCCTGGGCGGGCTGCTCAAGCACCTGGCCCTCGTCGAGGACGAGTACTTCAGCCGGCGCCTGTCAGGGGTGGAGCTGGGACCGCCCTGGGACGCGGCCGACTGGGATGCCGAGCCCGACTGGGAATGGCGCTCGGCCGCCCAGGACAGTCCGGACGAGTTGTACGCGCTGTGGGCGGCGGCGGTGGCGCGCTCGCGGGTCCATGTGCGCAAGGCCGTCGCCGAGGGCGGTGCCGGACACCTCGCCGCGTACACCACGGCACGCGGGGAGTCGCCGAGCCTGCGGCGCCTGCTCGTCGACATGATCGAGGAGTACGCCCGCCATCTCGGCCAGGCCGACATGATCCGCGAGTCGATCGACGGCCGGGTGGGGGAGGACCCGCCGGCGGACTTCTGAACCACTCCACGGCTTCTGAACCAGCCTTCGGCGTCCCTTTCGTTCCTGTTTGCCCGCATGTTCAGTGACACAGCACACTTTCGGCCATCGATTGCGCATGCAATCCGAGGGCCCGGGCAGGCGATGACGGTCCTCGTGAGTGACACCTGTGTGACTCA
The DNA here is from genome assembly GCF_004028635.1 of Streptomyces cyaneus. Classification (GTDB taxonomy): domain Bacteria; phylum Actinomycetota; class Actinomycetes; order Streptomycetales; family Streptomycetaceae; genus Streptomyces; species Streptomyces cyaneus. The sequence goes on from NZ_RQJW01000006.1 coordinate 453,864, forward strand.
GGGGCACCGACCAGGAACGGAAGGCAACACCGATCATGACCGGACAGCAGGCGCGGCAGGCACACCAGACGATTCACGCGGGCGGCGAGTGGCGCGAAGCCGTCACCGGCGCGACGCGCGAGATTCTCGACCCTGCGGACGCCCTGCCCTTCGCCGTGGTCGCGGAGGGTGACGAGAAGGACACCGACCTGGCCGTGGCGGCCGCCCACCGGGCCTTCGACGGCGGCCAGGGTCAGTGGCCCCGCACTCCCGTCGCCGAGCGCGCCGCCCTGCTGCGCCGCGTCGCCGACCTGCTGACGCGCGACCGCGAGAAGCTCGGTCTGCTGGAGAGCCGCGACGCCGGGAAGACCGTCGAAGAGGGCCGGGTCGACATCGACTGCGTCGCCGACGCCTTCCGCTACTTCGCCGACCTCGTCGCCGCCGAGGCGCCGGGCCGGGTCGTCGACGCGGGCTCGCCCGACATCCACAGCGTCGTCGTCCATGAGCCGGTCGGCGTGTGCGCGCTGATCACGCCCTGGAACTACCCCCTCCTCCAGGCCAGTTGGAAGATCGCGCCCGCGCTCGCCGCCGGGAACACCTTCGTCGTCAAGCCGAGCGAGATCACGCCGCTGACGACGATCGCCTTGATCGAGCTGCTCGTCGAGGCCGGTCTCCCGTCCGGCGTCGCCAACATCGTCACCGGGCCCGGCCATTCCGTCGGCGCCCGGCTCGCCGAGCACCCCGACGTCGACCTCGTCTCCTTCACCGGCGGCCTGGTCAGCGGCACGAAGGTGGCCCAGGCCGCCGCGCCCAGCGTCAAGAAGGTCGCCCTCGAACTCGGCGGCAAGAACCCCAACGTCGTCTTCGCCGACGCCTGCGCCACCGACGAGGCCTTCGACACCGCCGTCGACCAGGCCCTCAACGCCGCCTTCATCCACAGCGGTCAGGTCTGCTCGGCGGGCGCCCGCCTCATCGTCGAGGAGTCGATCCGGGACCGGTTCGTCGCCGAACTCGCCCGCCGGGCAAGCCGTATCCGCCTCGGTCGCGGCACCGCGGACGGCGTCGAGTGCGGACCGCTCGTCTCCGAGCAGCAGCGCGCCAAGGTCGAGGCGTACGTCGACTCCGCGCTCAAGGACGGCGCGGTACTGCGCTCCGGCGGCAAGCGTCCCGAGCCCTCGCCCGAGCGGCCGCAGAACGGCTACTTCTACGAGCCGACCCTCCTCGACCACTGCCACCGCGAGATGGCCGTCGTACGCGAGGAGGTCTTCGGCCCGGTCCTCACCGTCGAGACCTTCCGCACCGAGGACGAGGCGATCGCCCTCGCCAACGACACCGAGTACGGCCTCGCGGGCGCCGTCTGGACCGCCGACGCGGGCCGGGCCCGCCGGGTCGCCGGGCGCCTCCGGCACGGCACCGTCTGGATCAACGACTTCCACCCCTACCTCCCGCAGGCGGAGTGGGGCGGCTTCGGCAAGAGCGGGGTGGGCCGCGAGCTCGGCCCCGCCGGACTCGCCGAATACCGCGAGAGCAAGCACGTCTACCAGAACCTCGCGCCCAAGCCGGTGCGCTGGTTCGCGGGCTGACCCGAGCCCCGTAAGCCCGTCCAGCCCGAACCACCCTGGAGTACCACCCCATGCCCGACACCACCCCCCACACGTACGACTACGTCGTCATCGGCGGCGGCACCGCAGGCTCCGTCATCGCCTCCCGCCTCACCGAGAACCCGGATGTCACCGTCGCCGTCATCGAGGGCGGCCCCAGCGACGTCGGCCGCGACGACGTGCTGACCCTGCGCCGCTGGATGGGCCTGCTCGGCGGCGAGCTGGACTACGACTACCCGACCACCGAGCAGCCCCGCGGCAACTCGCACATCCGGCACAGCCGCGCCCGTGTCCTCGGCGGGTGTTCGAGCCACAACACCCTGATCGCCTTCAAGCCGCTGCCGTCCGACTGGGACGAGTGGGAGGCGGCCGGCGCCAAGGGCTGGGGCGCGGTGCCGATGGAGGCGTACTTCGCCCGGCTGAAGAACAACATCGTCCCGGTCGACGAGCAGGACCGGAACGCCATCGCCCGTGACTTCGTCGACGCGGCGCAGGGCGCGCTGGACGTGCCGCGCGTCGAAGGCTTCAACAAGCAGCCCTTCACCGAGGGCGTCGGCTTCTTCGACCTCGCCTACCACCCCGAGAACAACAAGCGTTCCTCGGCGTCGGTGGCGTATCTGCACCCGGTGATGGACGAGCGCGAGAACCTCACCATCCTGCTGGAGACCTGGGCGTACAAGCTGGAGCTCGACGGCACCCGCGCCGAGGGCGTGCACGTGCGCACCAAGGACGGCGAGGAGCTGCTGATCCGCGCCCGGCGCGAGGTCGTCCTGTCCGCGGGCGCCGTCGACACGCCCCGCCTGCTGATGCACTCCGGCATCGGCCCCAAGGAGGACCTCACCCAGCTGGGCATACCCGTGGTCCACGACCTGCCGGGCGTCGGCGAGAACCTGCTCGACCACCCCGAGTCGGTGATCGTCTGGGAGACCCACGGCCCGATACCCGAGAACTCGGCGATGGACTCCGACGCGGGCCTGTTCGTCCGCCGCGACCCCGAACACCAGGGCCCCGACCTGATGTTCCACTTCTACCAGATCCCCTTCACGGACAACCCCGAGCGACTGGGCTACGAGCGGCCGGAGTTCGGGGTGTCCATGACCCCGAACATCCCCAAGCCCAAGAGCCGCGGCCGGCTGTACCTGACCAGCGCCGACCCGGCCGTGAAGCCCGCCCTCGACTTCCGCTACTTCACCGACGAGGACGACTACGACGGCAGGACGCTGGTCGACGGCATCCGTATCGCCCGCGAGATCGCCGCCACCGAACCGCTGGCGAGCTGGCTCAAGCGCGAGGTGTGCCCCGGCCCGGACGTCACGGACGACGAGGAGCTGAGCGAGTACGCGCGCAAGGTCGCGCACACCGTGTACCACCCGGCGGGCACCTGCCGTATGGGCGCCGCCGACGACGAACTGGCCGTCGTGGACCCGCAGTTGAGGATCCGCGGCTTGGAGGGCATCCGTATCGCGGACGCCTCCGTCTTCCCGACGATGACCGCCGTGAACCCGATGATCGGGGTGCTCATGGTCGGGGAGAAGGCCGTGGACCTGATGGGAGGTGAGGCGTGATGAGTACGACGCCTCAGAACACTACGAACGAGACTTCTACGCCCGAGACTTCTACGCCTGAGACCTCGACGTCCGGGACCTCGACGCCCGAGAATTCGATACTCGAGGTCTCGACCCCCGGGACCTCGACGCCCGAGACCCGCAAGCCCCCGACCGCGCCGGTCTTCTCCGTCGAGGGCCTGTGGAAGGTCTTCGGCCCCAAGGCGCACCGCGTCCCCGCCGACCCCGAGCTGGCCGCGCTCGCGCCGGCCGAGCTGCGCACGCGCACGGGCTGCACGGCGGCGGTCCGGGACGTCTCCTTCGACGTCCGCAAGGGCGAGGTCTTCGTCGTCATGGGCCTGTCCGGCTCCGGCAAGTCCACGCTGGTGCGCTGTCTGACCCGGCTGATCGAGCCGACGGCGGGCACCATCGCCATCGACGGCGAGGACGTGCGCGCCATGGACAAGACCCGCCTGCGCGAACTGCGCCGGCACCGCGCCGCGATGGTCTTCCAGCACTTCGGCCTGCTGCCGCACCGCACGGTCCTCGACAACGTGGCCTACGGCCTGGAGATCCAGGGCGTCGGCAAGGCGGAGCGCCGCGAGCGGGCCGCCGAGGTGGTGGCCAAGGTCGGCCTGGAGGGCATGGAGCACCGCAGGCCGGGCCAGCTGTCCGGCGGTCAGCGCCAGCGTGTGGGCCTCGCCCGGGCGCTGGCGGTGGACCCCGAGGTCCTGCTCTTCGACGAGCCCTTCAGCGCGCTCGACCCGCTGATCCGGCGGGACATGCAGGAGGAGGTCGTCCGCCTGCACCGCGAGGAGGGCCGCACCATGGTCTTCATCACCCATGACCTGAGCGAGGCGCTCAAGCTGGGCGACCGTATCGCCCTGATGCGCGACGGCCGCGTGGTCCAGCTGGGCACCCCCGAGGAGATCGTGGGCTCGCCTGCCGACGACTACGTCCGCGAGTTCGTCCGCGACGTCCCGCGCGAGCAGGTCATGACCGTGCGTACGGCCATGCGGACCGCGTCGGCGGACGAGGCGGGCAGCGGTCCGGCTCTGGCGCCGGACGCGACGGTGTCGGAGGCGATCGAGGCCGTGGCACGTACCGGGGCCCCGGCCCGGGTCATGGACGGGGCACGTTGTCTGGGGGTGGTCGACCACGAACGCCTCCTCGGCGTCGTGGCGGGGACGGAGCAGGGTGCCGTAGCGGGGGCAGGGAAGAGCAAGGAGGTGGCGTGATGGCCACCGTCACCACTGCCGCCCCTCGTATCGCGGTTCCCGGCGTCCTCAAACGCCCCGGCATCCGCAAGCTCCTGCTGCTCGCCCTCGTCGCCGCGATCCTCGTACCGCTGGCCGACGCCCGCTGGGCGAGCGGCACCTGGCCCGCCGCGCTGACCGTCGACTTCACCGAGCCGCTCACCAAGGCCAGCGTCTGGATCATCGACAACCGGGACAGCCACCCGCTGTTCCTCTACTTCTTCGGGCACATCAGCAACGCGGTCGTGCTCTGCGTACGCGCCGTGTACCTGGTGCTGCTCGCGGCCGGCTGGGCCGGCGTCACCGCAGCCGCGTCCCTCGTCGCCTGGCGCGTCGCCGGCTTCAGACTCGCCGCGGGCACCGGGATCGCCTTCCTGGCCTGCGGGTTCCTCGGCATGTGGATCCCGACCATGCAGACCCTCGCGCTCATGGTCGTCGCGGTCCTCGCGTCGGTCGCCGTGGGCGCGCTGCTCGGTCTCGCCGCCGGTCTCTCCGACCGTATGGACAAAATCCTGCGCCCCGTCCTGGACACCATGCAGGTGCTCCCGGCGTACGCCTACCTGCTCCCCGTCGTCCTGGTCTTCGGCATGGGCGTCCCCGCGGCCGTCCTGGCCACCGTCGTCTATGCCGCCCCGCCGATGGCCCGGCTCACCGCCCTCGGCCTGCGCGGCGCCGACAAGGAGGTGCTGGAGGCGGTCGAGTCGCTCGGCACCACCGCGCGGCAGCGCCTGCTGACCGCCCGCATCCCGCTGGCCCGCAAGGAGCTCCTCCTCGGCCTCAACCAGACGATCATGATGGCGCTGTCCATGGCGGTCATCGCGTCGGTCATCGGCGCGGGCGGCCTCGGTGACCGCGTCTACCAGGCGCTGGGGTCCGTGGACGTGGGCGCGGCACTCGCGGCCGGTATCCCGATCGTGCTGCTCGCCGTCGTACTGGACCGGGTGACCGGCGCGGCGGGGGAGGCGCTCGGTGACGAGCCGCGGCCGGGCGGCCGGGCACGCTGGCTGTACGCCCTGGTCGCCGCCGTGGCCGTAGCCGTCGCCGGGCGGCTGGCGGGACGCCTCGACTGGCCCGACGCCTGGGCCCTGAACATCGCCCAGCCGGTCAACCGCGCCGTCGACTGGATGACCGACCACCTCTACTCCGGCGTCCCCGTCATCGGCGGCACCGCCGACTGGGCGGCCCACTTCACCACCTGGGTCCTCGACCCCGTGCGCGACACCCTGCAGTGGCTGCCCCGGTGGTCGGTCCTGCTGATCGTCGCCGCCCTCGCCTGGCTGATCGGCACCTGGCGCACCGCGCTGACCGCCGTGCTCGCCATGGCCGCGATCGGCGTCCTGGGCGTGTGGACTCCGTCGCTCGACACCCTCTCCCAGGTGCTGGCGGCCGTCGCCGTCACCCTGGTCCTGGGCTTCGCGACCGGCATCGCGGCGGCGCGCAGCGACCGGGTCGAACGCCTGCTGCGGCCCGTCCTGGACGTCTTCCAGACGATGCCGCAGTTCGTGTACCTGATCCCGGTGGTCGCGCTGTTCGGCGTGGGCCGCGCCCCGGCCGTCGCGGCAGCCGTCGTCTACGCCCTGCCCGCCGTCGTCCGCATCACCACCCAGGGCCTGCGCCAGGTCGACCCGGCCGCCCTGGAGTCGGCCCGCTCGCTCGGCGCGACGCCCGCCCAGCAGCTGCGCCAGGTCCAACTCCCGCTCGCCCGCCCGGCGCTGCTGCTCGCCGTCAACCAGGGCGTCGTCCTGGTCCTCGCCGTCGTCATCATCGGCGGCCTGGTCGGCGGTGGCGCGCTCGGCTACGAGGTCGTCGCCGGCCTCGCCCAGGGCGACCTCGCGACCGGTCTGGTGGCCGGCGCGGCGATCGTCTGCCTGGGCCTGATGCTCGACCGGGTGACCCAGCCGACGGAACGCCGCGCGAAGAAGGGAGCGTGACATGCGACTTCGCAAACCTGTCCGTGGCCATTTCCGTACGACTGCCGTAGTGGCCGGCGTGTCCTCGCTTCTGCTGCTCACCGGCTGCGGCGCCGCCGACATGACCAAGCAGGCCTCGCCGTTCGCCAACGCGCAGGGCGCCAAGACCGTGACCCTGTCCGTCCAGTCCTGGGTCGGCGCGCAGGCCAACGTGGCCGTCGCCCAGTACCTCCTGGAGCACAAGCTCGGCTACCGCGTCGACACCGTCCAGATCGACGAGGTCCCCGCCTGGGACGCGCTCAGCCAGGGCCGCGTCGACGCGCTCATGGAGGACTGGGGCCACCCCGAGGAGGAGCAGCGGTACGTCAAGGACAAGAAGACGATCGTGCCCGGCGGCGACCTCGGGGTCACCGGGCACATCGGCTGGTACGTCCCGACGTACTTCGCCGAGCAGCACCCGGACGTCACCGACTGGAAGAACCTGAACAAGTACGCCGACCGGATGCGCACCGCCGAGAGCGGTGGCAAGGGCCAGCTGATGGACGGCTCGCCCTCCTACGTCACCAACGACAAGGCGCTGGTGAGCAATCTGGACCTGGACTACCAGGTGGTGTTCGCCGGTTCGGAGGCCGCGCAGATCACGCAGATCAAACAGTTCGCCAAGGAGAAGAAGCCCTTCCTGACGTACTGGTACGAGCCGCAGTGGCTGTTCAAGAAGGTCCCCATGACCGAGGTGAAGCTGCCGGCGTACAAGGAGGGCTGCGACGCCGACCCGAAGAAGGTCGCCTGCGCCTATCCGCACACCCCGCTGCAGAAGTACCTCAACTCGGACTTCGCCAAGACCGGCGGGGAGGCGGCGGCCCTGCTGAAGAAGTTCAAGTGGACGACCGAGGACCAGAACGAGGTCTCCCTGATGATCGCCGAGCAGAAGCTGTCGCCGGAGGAGGCGGCGAAGAAGTGGGTGGACAGCCACGAGTCCACGTGGAAGGCGTGGCTGTCCTGAGCCGCTAGCCGAGGTGCGCGGTGATCTCGCGCAGCGCCTCGGCGGCCCTGCGCTGGAGCCCCGGCCCGAACGTGATCCGGGTGGCCCCGAGTTCGCCGAGTTCGGCGGGCGAGGGGCCACCGGTCACGGTGCCGTGCACATTGATCGGCCCCTGGATCCCGGACCGCAGTAGCGGCAGTACGTCGGTGGGGGCACCGATCGGATACACGCAGTCGGCGCCCGCGGCGACGTACAACGCGGCCCGCTCGATGGCCCGTTCGGCGGCTTGTTCCATGGCCTGCTTGGGGCCGGCGCCACCGTGTGCCCGGATGAAGGTGTCGATCCGGGCGTTGACGAAGAGCCGGTCGGCGGCCGCGTGCCGCACCTCGGCGAGCCAGTCGGCGTGCGCCCGCGGGTCCTTGAGCGTCCCGTCCTCGGAGTCCTCCAGGTTGCACCCCACGGCACCCGTCTCCAGCAGCCTGTCCACCAGCTCCTTCGGCGCGATCCCGTACCCGCCCTCGATGTCCGCCGACACCGGCACGTCGACCGCCCGGACGATCCGCGCGACCGCCGCGAACATCTCGTCGGCCGGGGTCTGCCCGTCCTCGTACCCGAGGGATGCGGCGACACCCGCACTCGGTGTGGCGAGCGCCGGGAACCCGGCCTCGACGAAGACGCGGGCGCTCGCGGCGTCCCAGGGTCCGGGCAGGACGAGCGGGTCGCCGGGCGCCTTTCGTCGATGCAGCGCGCGGAAGGCCTCGATCTTGGTCACGGTGTGTATCCCCCAGGTGGAATGCGGCGGGTGACCATCACCCGGTTCCAGTTGTTGATGGCGACGACCAGCCCGATGAGATGGGCGAGCGGGACGGCGTCGAAGTGCGCGGCGGCACGGTCGTACACGTCGTCGGGCACAAAGCCCTCCGTGAGGACGGTGACGGCCTCGGCCAGCGCGAGCGCGGCCCGCTCCCGCTCGCTGAAGACGTCCCCGGCCTCCTCCCAGGCGGCCAGCAGGTCGAGCTGCTTCTCGCTCACGCCGTGCTTGCGGGCGAGGGCGAGATGCATGTCCAGGCAGAAGGCACAGTGGTTGAGCTGCGAGGCCCGGATCACGACGAGCTCGGCGAGCGCGGGGTCGCCGAGGCCCGCCTTCGCGGCGGCACTGACGGCCGACATGGCCTGCCCGACCTCACGGTCGAGGAGATTCGTACGGGTCACTGGTGCCGTACGGGTCACTGGTGCTGCCCCGGCTGGTAGTGCCCCGGAGTCATACGGCAGGTCACCCCGAACCGGTTCCACGCGTTGATCACCGTGATCGCGGCGATGAGCTGCGCCAGCTCGGCCTCCTCGAAGTGCGCGGCGGCGCGGTCGTACACCTCGTCGGGCACGAACCCGTCCGTCAGTACGGTCACCGCCTCCGTCAGCTCGATCGCCGCGAGCTCCTTCGGGGTGTAGAAGTGCGCGGACTCCTCCCAGGCGGCGAGCTGCACGATCCGCTCGACGCTCTCGCCCGCCGCGAGCGCGTCCTTGGTGTGCATGTCCAGGCAGAACGCGCAGTGGTTGATCTGCGACGCACGGATCTTGACCAGCTCGTACAGCTTCGGTTCGAGCCCCTTCCGAGCGGCAGCGTCGAGCCGGATCATCGCCTTGTAGACGTCGGGGGCATGCTCGGCCCAGCGCAGCCGGGAGGGGTGCTCGGGCGCGTACTCCACTGCAGTGGCGCTCGTGACGATTGTGTCGGCTGCGCCATTTGTGCCGTTTGCGCCGTTTGTGTCGGTCGTCGTGGGGGTCGGGGCGGTCGGGGCGGTCGCGGTGCTGTCGATCGTGGTCATGATCTCGACCCTAGGAACGAAGCAGCCCAGGAGTATGGTCCACTTTCATGGCAAAACCTTGGGCCACTCTGGGCATCGACCTCCACCTGGAACCGACTGGCCCGGGCCTGCGCCGGGGCCTGACCGACGCCCTGCGTGACGCGGTCCGCACCGGCCGCCTCGCTCCGGGCACCCGGCTGCCCTCCTCCCGCTCCCTCGCCGCCGACCTCGGCATTGCGCGCAACACGGTCGCCGAGGCCTACGCCGAACTGGTCGCCGAGGGCTGGCTCACCGCCCGCCAGGGCTCGGTCACCCGGGTGGCCGACCGCACGGTGACCCCGCCGACGGGCACGACGACCGCCCTCTCCCCGCGAGAGCGCCCCCGCCCCGCCTACGACCTGGTCCCCGGCACCCCCGACCTCGCCGCCTTCCCCCGCACGGAGTGGCTCAAGGCGGCCCGTCGCGCCTTCCTCGCCGCCCCGAACCAGGCCCTCGGCTACGGCGACCCGCGCGGCCGCGCCGAACTGCGCACCGCTCTCGCCGGCTACCTGTCCCGCGCGCGGGGCGTGCGCGCCGACCCCGAACGCATCGTGGTGTGCGCGGGTTTCGTGCACGGACTGCAGCTGCTCGGCAAGGTGTTGCGGGCGCGCGGGGTGGAGAGGGTCGCGGTGGAGTCGTACGGCTTGGTGCCGCACTGGAAGCAGCTGACGGCGGCCGGTCTGGAGACGGTCCCGCTCCCCTTCGACGAACTCGGCACGAATCCAACGGAGTTGACGCGAGATGCGGAGATGACGCGCGAGGCGGAGTCGACGCGCCAGACGCAGTCCCCTGACGTGGGCGCGGTCCTGCTGACCCCCGCCCACCAGTTCCCCATGGGCGTACCCCTGCACCGCGACCGCCGGGCGACGGTGGTGGACTGGGCGCGCCGCACCGGCGGGCTGGTCCTGGAGGACGACTACGACGGCGAGTTCCGCTACGACCGCCAGCCGGTCGGCGCGCTGCAAGGCCTGGACCCCGACCACGTCGTCTACCTGGGCACGGCCAGCAAGTCCCTCGCCCCCGGCCTGCGCCTGGCCTGGATGGTGCTGCCGCCGACGTTGGTGGAGGAGGTGACGGCGGCGAAGGGCGGCGTGGACACCTGCGGGGCCCTGGATCAGTTGACCCTGGCGGAGTTCCTCACGTCCGGCGCCTACGACCGCCATGTCCGCGCCGCCCGCCTGCGCTACCGCCGCCGCAGAGACGCCCTGGTGCGAGCCCTGGCCACACACGCCCCCCACCTCCAGGTCACCGGCATCGCCGCCGGCCTCCACGCCGTCCTGCGCCTCCCACCCGGCACGGAACAGTCAGTGGTCCAGGCGGCGAACTGGCAGGGCCTCGCCCTCCACGGCCTCACCTTCTACCGCCACGAGGCCGCCATCACGCAGCCAGTGGACGCCCTGGTCGTGGGCTACGGCACACCACCGGACCACGCGTGGGCGGGCGCATTGGAGGCGCTGTGCAGGGCGTTGCCGTGAGAGCACTACGGCCTGCGAAGGGGGCGGTCACTTCCCGGCGTAGGTCAGGCATTCGAGCGCGTCCGGCGTGTGAGGACGAGTACGGCCATCCCGATCCCCCGCCCACCCGCGGGGGCTCTGCCTCACTGCGGCGGCGGCTACTTCCCGGCGCCGGCCGGCATCATCCAGCCTGTCCGGCGTTTGAGGACGAGGCCCGTTCAGGGCCGATGGGGGTCCAGGGGGCTTCGCCCCCGGCGGGGGCGAAGGGGCGGAGCCCCTTCAAGGACGGGACGGGTAGGGGCGGCGGGGGCGAATCCACCCGGACCGCAACCACGACGAACCGTCACCGCACAGCAGCCCCCCGCCCCTCGACCTCACCGCCGGAGGCAACCGGCGCCTCCCCGAACCGCGCCAACACCACCGCCCCCGCCACAGCCACCACAAACCCCAACACAGCCAGCCAAGCCAACCCGTCCCGCGTACGATCCCCCAGCCACACCACCCCCACCACCGCCGGCCCGACCGTCTCCCCGATCACCATCGCCGCCGTCGCCACCGTCACAGCCCCCCGCTGCAACGCCGACGTCAGCGCCAAAAACGCCGCCCCACCCCCCAACAGCAGCGCATACGTCGCCGGATTCACCAGCACCTCCGACACCGCGACCGAGTCGATCAGCCGCACCGCCACCTCCACCACCCCGAACCCGAACCCGGCCGCCAGCCCGAGCACCAACCCCCGCCCCCGCTCCGGCAGCAGCCCACCCGCCAGCCCCACCACCAGCACCCCCACGGCCACCCCGAGCATCGCGAACCTCAGCGCGTCCGACCCCGCCCGATCCCCCTCCGTCCCGGACGCCAGCCCCAGCATCGCCAGCCCGGCACACACCACCCCCACCGCACCCCACTCACCCGGGCTCAACCGCACCCGCAGCAACCGCGCCGCGACCACCGCCGTCACGGCGAGACTGGACGCCAACGCGGCCCCGACGGCGTAGATCGGAATCGACCGCAGCGCGACGACCTGCAACACGAACCCGAGCCCGTCCAGCGCCAGCCCGGCCAGATACCGCCACTGCCGCAGCGCCCGCAGCAACACCCCCGCCTCGCCGCCCCCGCCTCCCTGAGCGCCCGCAGCCCGCGCGGCCATCGCCTGCAAGACGGTGGCCGTACCGAAACAGACCGCCGCACCCAGCGCACACACCATCCCAAACAACACAAAGCGACTGTAGGGGAGGGGGAGAAGGGCAGGCCCCCCGACAGCCGCCCGCACAACGATCTCTAGGCTGTCCGCCGAACGAACAACCAGGCGGGAACGAACCACCAGACGGGGGAGACACGAATGGCGGAAACGCGACGCAGGCTGCGCTCGAGCACGGTCGTGCTCGGCGGCATGGGAGTCATAGCGGCGGCCCTGACCTCCTGCGGCTCGGAACCCGACCGCCGCTGCGTCGACCGCGACAGCTACACCTACGAGGGCTACAAGATCATCGCGGACAAGAACTGCACGTCCGGCACCAGTTCGAGCTCGTCGTACGCCAAGGGCAGCAAGCGGAAGAAGTCCAGCAGCTCCGACGCCGCCTGGTACTACGACGCCGACACCGACGACGGCCGCGCCGACTTCGGCACCTTCAGCCGCAGCGAGGCCGTCGACCGAGGCGGCTTCGGCTGCTCGGGCTCGGGCAGCAGCGGCGGCTGAGCAGGACCCCGTACACATGGAGCGCCGCACGATCGAACCCCGCCCCGGCTGGCAGCAGACCGTCGAGGAACAGGGGCTCATCTACCCCCTCACCCGCCACCCCGACAATTCCCTGCGCCCGTACTGGGACGAGAGCGCCCACTATGTGTTCTCGCTCCCGGAGGTCGAGGCGCTGGAGGAGGTCGTCGAGGAACTCCACCGCATGTGCCTCACGGCGGCCGAACACCTCGTCGTCTCCCGCCGCTTCGCCGACCTCGGCATCACCGACCCGCGCGTCGCGGACGCGGTCGCCGAGGCTTGGCGCCGGCGCGCCGAACTCCCCTCCGTCTACGGCCGCTTCGACCTCCACTACGACGGCACCGGCCCGGCGAAGCTCCTCGAGTACAACGCCGACACCCCCACCTCACTGGTCGAGGCCGCCTCGCCCCAGTGGTTCTGGATGGAGGAGCGCTTCCCCGGCGCCGACCAGTGGAACTCCCTCCACGAACGCCTCGTCGCCGCCTGGAAGAAGCAGTCCGCCCTGCTCCCGCCCGGCAACCCCCTCTACTTCGCCTACTCCTCCGCCGACGAACTCGGCGAGGACATGATGACGGTCGCCTATCTGAAGGAGACCGCGGAGCAGGCGGGCCTGGACACCAGCTGGATCTCCATGGAGGAGATCGGCTGGGACCGCCTCTCGGGCCGCTTCGTCGACAACCAACTCCGCTTCATCCGCAGCTGCTTCAAGCTCTACCCCTGGGAGTGGCTCACCACCGACCGCTTCGCCGACCACGTCCTCGACACCCTCGACAACGGCGGCGGCACGGGCACGACCCTCTGGATCGAACCCGCCTGGAAGATGCTCCTCAGCAACAAGGCCCTCCTGGCCATCCTCTGGGAGCTCTACCCGGACCACCCGAACCTCCTGCCCGCATATCTCGACGGCCCGAGGGAACTGGCGAGCACGACCGGCTACGTCGCCAAGCCCCTGCTGGGCCGGGAAGGCGCCGGCGTGACCATCCACGAACCCGGCGCCGAGGCAGTAGTCCGCGATGAGCCCTGCTGCTACCAGCAGTTGGCCCCGCTCCCCGCCTTCGACGGCAACCACGTCGTCCTCGGCGCATGGGTCGTCGAGGACGAGTCGGCGGGCCTCGGCATCCGCGAGTCGTCCGGCCTGATCACCGACGAGTACGCACGCTTCCTGCCCCACGTGATCCTGTAACGGCCCCACCCCGAGGGCGAGTCGCCCGGGCCGGCGCACCCGATGCCGCCGCCCGGCCCGGCTCCCCCGAACCACCGTCCACGACCCTGCCGGCAGATCTCCAGCATCACGCCGACGCCGACCACCCGGCCATCCGCATACGACGGAAACCGCACCCGGCAGCTCACCCGGCGTGACGCCACCCTCCGCCCCGAACCCGCGTCACGAAGCCGAGTCGGCTCACATCCCGAGCACGCCCCGCAACTGCGCAAGCCCCCAGTCCAGATCCTCCTTCCCGATCACCAGCGGTGGCGCGATGCGGATCGTCGCCGTGGGGGCACCGCTCGCGCCCTTGAGGCTGTGGGGGAGGGTGTCCTTCACCAGCACCCCCCGGTCCATCAGCTTCTCGGACACCTCCCGCCCCGAGCCGTAGGCACGGGCGATGTCGACCCCGGCCCACAGACCGCGCCCCCGAACCGCCGTCACCCGCCCCGTCCCCGCCAACAGCCCCAGCTCCCGGTGCAGATGCTCGCCCAGCTCCGCCGCCCGCGCCTGGAACTCGCCCGTCCGCAGCATCGCGATCACCTCCAGCGCCACCGCACAGGCCAGCGGATTCCCACCGAAGGTCGACCCGTGCTCCCCGGGCTGGAACACCCCGAGCACCGCGGCGCTGGACACCACCGCCGACACCGGCACGATCCCGCCCCCGAGCGCCTTGCCGAGCACGTACACATCCGGCACCACCCCCTCGTGCTCGCACGCGAAGGTACGACCCGTGCGCCCCAGCCCCGACTGGATCTCGTCCGCCACGAACAGCACGTTCCGCTCCCGCGTCAGCTCCCGCACCGCCGGCAGATAGCCGGCCGGCGGCACGAGAACCCCCGCCTCGCCCTGGATCGGCTCCAGCAACACGGCCACGGTGTTCTCCGTCAGCGCATCCCGCATCGCCGTCAGATCCCCGTACGGCACGATCTCGAAGCCCGGCGTGTACGGCCCGAAGTCCGCCCGCGCCTCCGGGTCGGTGGAGAAGCTGATGATCGTCGTCGTACGGCCGTGGAAGTTGTTGCCCGCGACGACGATCTTGGCCATCTCCGCCGGCACGCCCTTGACCCGGTACCCCCACTTCCGGGCGGTCTTCACCGCCGTCTCCACCGCCTCCGCCCCCGTGTTCATCGGCAACACCATCTCCATCCCGCACAGCTCGGCGAGCTGCTCGCAGAACGCCGCGAACCGGTCGTGATGAAACGCCCGCGACGTCAACGTCACCCGCTCCAGCTGCGCCTTCGCCGCCTGAACGATCCGGCGATTGCAGTGCCCGAAGTTGAGCGCCGAATACCCGGCCAGCAGATCCAGATACCGCCGCCCCTCCACATCCGTCATCCAGGCCCCGTCCGCCGTCGCCACCACGACCGGCAACGGGTGATAGTTGTGCGCGCTGTGCGCGTCGACCGCGGCGATCAGGGATTCGGTGGTGCTCGACGTACTCACGGGGCTCTCCGTTTCCGCCACCACGAGGGCTCGTGCTCCGCCAGTCACGAGGCTCGTGGCCACTGTCCATTTCCGGCCGTACGAGTGCTTTGCGGCCCCTTCCTATCGTTGCTCGCATGGTGGACGCGGGACCATGCGACATCGGCGCGCCCGGTAGGCTGATCGACGGGCCGTGACTGGCGCGCTGGGATGGACCAACCATCGGGGAGCGGCCCCTGGACCGAGTCCAGACCGAGTGCCGTGCGCCTGGGCCGTACCGTGATCGCTGCACACGACGTCCGGAGGTCCCCATGTCAGCCGAGCCCCTCTCCAACGAGTCCACCGCCTTCCGTGCCGCCCTCGACGTGATCCGCGCCGTCGAGCCGCGCGTGGCCGATGCCATCGGCCAGGAGGTCGCCGACCAGCGCGAGATGCTCAAACTGATCGCCTCCGAGAACTACGCCTCCCCGGCCACCCTCCTGGCGATGGGTAACTGGTTCAGCGACAAGTACGCCGAGGGCACCATCGGCCGCCGCTTCTACGCCGGCTGCCGCAACGTCGACACCGTCGAGTCCCTCGCCGCCGAGCACGCCAAGGAGCTCTTCGGCGCCCGCCACGCCTACGTCCAGCCCCACTCCGGCATCGACGCCAACCTCGTCGCCTTCTGGTCCGTCCTCGCCGCCCGCGTCGAGGCCCCCGCCCTGGAGAAGGCCGGCGTCCGCCAGGTCAACGACCTCTCCGAGGCCGACTGGGCCGAGCTCCGCCAGGCCTTCGGCAACCAGCGCATGCTCGGCATGTCCCTGGACGCCGGCGGCCACCTCACCCACGGCTTCCGCCCGAACATCTCCGGCAAGATGTTCGACCAGCGCTCCTACGGCACCGACCCCGCCACGGGCCTGATCGACTACGAGGCGCTGCGCACCTCCGCCCGCGAGTTCAAGCCGCTGATCATCGTCGCCGGCTACTCCGCCTACCCCCGTCTCGTGAACTTCCGGATCATGCGCGAGATCGCCGACGAGGTCGGCGCCACGCTCATGGTCGACATGGCCCACTTCGCCGGTCTCGTCGCCGGCAAGGTCCTCACCGGCGACTTCGACCCGGTCCCGCACGCCCAGATCGTCACCACCACCACCCACAAGTCGCTGCGCGGCCCGCGCGGCGGCATGGTCCTGTGCGACGACTCCCTCAAGGACCAGGTCGACCGCGGCTGCCCGATGGTCCTCGGCGGCCCGCTCCCGCACGTCATGGCCGCCAAGGCCGTCGCCCTCGCCGAGGCCCGCCAGGAGTCCTTCCGCGACTACGCCCAGCGCATCGTCGACAACTCCCGGGCGCTGGCGGAAGGCCTGATGCGCCGGGGCGCGACCCTCGTGACCGGCGGCACGGACAACCACCTGAACCTGATCGACGTCGCCTCCTCCTACGGCCTCACCGGCCGCCAGGCCGAGGCCGCGCTCCTCGAATCCGGAATCGTCACCAACCGCAACGCCATCCCCGCCGACCCCAACGGCGCCTGGTACACCTCCGGCATCCGCATCGGCACCCCTGCCCTGACCACCCGTGGCCTGGGCACCGCCGAGATGGACGAGGTCGCCGCCCTCATCGACCGCGTCCTGACCACCACCGAGCCCGGCACCACCAGCAAGGGCGCCCCGTCCAAGGCCCAGCACGTCCTCGACCCGAAGGTCGCCGACGAGATCTCCCACCGCGCCACCGACCTCGTGGCCGGCTTCCCGCTGTACCCGGAGATCGACCTCGGCTGACAGCCGCACCAAAGCGCCAGGGACCTCACACGTCCAGGTCGATCAACTCCTGTCGTGGCTCCTCCCGCGGCGGTCCGGCTCCCGGCCGGGCCGCCGCGCGGCGTATCAGCAGCGTCCCGCCGACGCCGGTCGCGACCCCGACGACCAGCCCTGCCACCGCCCACCCGGGATCACCCATCACCGGGCCGGGCCGGTCCCCGGCGGCAGCGACCTCGACCAGCCCGTCCTCCGTCTCACCGAGCAGCCCCGCCAGGTCCAGCCGCTCGAAGACCGAGCGCGGCGCCCGATGCCAGCGGATGTCGTCGTCCTCCACTTCCGGTGCGAGATCCGAGCGCACCCAGGGTGTGCCGTCCGCGGTCACGAACAGCTGGTCCTGCCGCTGAACGGCCACGTCCCCTCCCGGAGGCCGGTTCGTCCGCGGCCAGCCGCCGACCTCGGTCAGTCCCCAGACCACGGTGATCCGCATCGGCGGATGACGTCCCTCGACCCAGTCCTCCGCCACCCGCTCCGTACCGACGTATGTCGGCTGCAACAGCTGCCACAGGCGGGCGAAGGCCGACTCGCCGGAGCGCAACGCCGTCGTCCGTCCCGTGCCGCCCGCGACGACCATCGCCACGTCGGGTACGTCCCCGCCCTGCGTCGGCGCTGCTGCGGCGCTCGGCGCGGGGCCGGACAGGACCAGCGCTGCCGCCACCGGTGCGAGCAGTACCGCGAGCCGTACGGATCCACCCAGACCGGCCCTCATGCGTCCCGCAGCTCCTGCCTCGGCCCCGGCTCACCCCGCAGACGGTCCAACGGCAGCAGCCGGGTGGCGAAGGGGCGTAGTACCAGCGCGAGCACCGCTCCGGCCGCCGCGCCGGGCACCGCCCACCACCAGTCAGTGCCGTCACCCGACCCCGACCCCGACCCCGACCGGGCAGGGGACGCCCCGGTCGCCTTGTCCGCAGCGTCGGTCGTGAGGTCGGAGGAGTCCTTCGCGGCATCGTCCGCCCCGCCCTCCTGCCACCCCGGCGGGAAGATCGCAGCCGTTCCCCCGCCCGAGACCTTGCCCATCAGGCCCAGCTTCTTGAGCAGGGCGCGCAGCTGGGACGGATGATCGGCGCGGTGCCAGGTGCCGTTCGTCGTGCTGTCCAGGTTCGCCGCTGTGTGTATCCAGACGTCCTGTCCCTTGTCGACCGGGTAGACCCGGTCCAGGCGCCACGGCGTCACGTCATGGACCATCCACGTGATGTTGATCTGGCGGGCCACAGTCAGGCCTGCCTCGGGCGGCTTGTCACGGGTGCCCTTGCCCGCTGTGCCGAGCAGCTGCTCCAGCTCTCCGTACTCCCTGTCGGAGTAGTAGAGCGCTGCCGTCTCCGTGCTCTCCGGTGAGACCAGGAGCACGCTTGTCGGTCCTCCGGCCGACGCGGGCGCCGCACCCCACACCAGGAGGGCCAGGGCCGCCACCAACGCCCCTGTCAGCGCTGCCAGTTCACGGCACCTACCCCTCCAACCGGCCCCGTGCCCGCGCGATCCGCCTCCCGAGCAGCCGAGCCCCTGCCCCCGCAATCGGTCCCCCCAGCGGCCGACCTCATGTCCGCACATCCGAACCCCCGAGCCAAGCGATCCCCGTGCGGCCCGTCCCCGAGCCGCAATGTCACTTCTGGTACACCGCCCGACCCGCCTGGGTTCCCATCCCACTCCGACTATTTCCGGACCGGCCTCCTCCGGTCTGGCCCCCTTCGGAGTGGCCCCGTCGGACAGGCCCCGTCGGGACCGACTACCTCGATGGCTCCTCGGACGGCCTCTCCAGCGACCGCGCGATCTCCACCGCCCGCTCCTTCGACGCCACCCCTTCCAGCCGCAGCGTCACCGGCTCGCCCTCGGCCCTGTGGGCCCACAGCAGCGTCGCCCCCGCCGTCCGTTCCTCGCGCGCGTAGCGCTCCCCGCCGGTGTCCACCAGCCAGAACGTCAGCAGGTGCGGTCGGGGGAACCACAGGGCCGGGTCGGAGGTGGCGCCGTCCGGGGTGTGGGGGTCCAGGGAGATCCATTCCGGCGGTTCGCGCACGGTCTTGGTGAAGCCGATGTCCAGGTTCGCCCGCCGCTGGTCCAGCCGTATCGTGCGCCCGTCCTCACGCCAGCACAGGCTCACCAAGAACCGTCCCGGCGGTTCACCCGTCACCGCGACCGTGTCCGGCATGCCGAGCTCCTCAGGCACCAGCGGCTCGAACCCGGCCCGGCGCTCGGCCTGGGCGAGCGACACCGGGCGGCCGCAGCCGGGCACCTCGGCGCCGGGGGAGGGCACGGCCGACGGGTCGTACCGCACCTCGACACCGGCGAAGTCGAACCAGTCGAGGACCGCTGCCCGCACCGGGGGCGTGAGCGCGAGCACCGTAAGCAGGCCGCACAGCGCCGCGGTCAGCGAACGCCACCGGACCTGGGTCCAGCGTCGCACCGCCCGCAGCCGCTCGGCCGGACCCGGCGGCTCGGCCACCGGCACGGGCAGCCGCTCGGCGAGTATCTGCCCCAGTACCCGCTCGACCATCGTCTCGGCGCCGTCCGCCGCACCCGGCGCGTCCAGGGAACGCCCGAGTGCCCGCAGCTCCTCCGGCAGCTGTGTCGCGTCCGAACGCCGACCGCGATCACCCGCGCCTCCGCCGCCGGCGCGCAGACCATTCCGATCGGCGCCTTCGCCGGACCCGGTGCCGTCACTCACGCTCATCACCCCCTTCCCGAGGCTGAAAATCCGGCAGCAAGCGCCCCAGCTTCCGCAGCGCGCGGTTCAGCCGGGATTTCACCGTGCCCCGGGGCCAGCCCAGGGCCTGGGCCGTCTCGGACTCGTCCATCTCCAGGAGATAGCGGTAGGTGACGACCAGGCGGTGCTCCTCGCTCAGCTTTTCCAGCGCGGCCTGCAGGGCGGCGCGGCGCTCTATCTCCAGTGCGGCCACCGCCGGGTCCGCCGATTCCGGTATCAGCGGCTGTGCCTCCACGAACGCCGCCTCGCGCCCGGCGAGGGTGCGCTGGCGGGCCGCCGTGCGCACTGTGTTCCTCGTCTCATTGGCCACGATGGACAGCAGCCATGGCTTGAACGCCGCGCCGTCCTTGAACCGGCCCAGCGAGCAGTACGCCTTGACGAAGGCCTGCTGCACCACGTCCTCCGCGTCCGCACCCGCCCCGAGCGCGGCGGCCGCCCTGAGCGCGA
Organism: Streptomyces cyaneus; assembly: GCF_004028635.1. GTDB lineage: Bacteria > Actinomycetota > Actinomycetes > Streptomycetales > Streptomycetaceae > Streptomyces > Streptomyces cyaneus. The sequence goes on from NZ_RQJW01000006.1 coordinate 473,718, forward strand.
TGCCCGTATGAGCCCGCACCAGCTGCGCGTACGCCTCCGGCTCCCCGGCTCGTACGCGTGCGATCACCGCGGCCTCATCGTCGATGCGGCCCCCCTCCCGCGTTTTCACACTCTTGGTACACCGCTCGGACCGGATCGGTTCCCAGCTGTGTCACATCTGTTTCCGAGCGGTTCCGGATCGGCCCCCGACACCTGAGAGAATGGTGAGCATGGCCTCTGATCGACCCCGCGTGCTCTCCGGAATTCAGCCCACCGCAGGCTCGTTCCACCTCGGCAACTACCTCGGTGCCGTCCGCCAGTGGGTGGCGCTGCAGGAGACCCACGACGCGTTCTACATGGTCGTCGACCTGCACGCGATCACGGTCCCGCAGGACCCGAAGGAGCTGCGCGCCAACACCCGCCTGGCCGCCGCACAGCTCCTCGCCGCCGGACTCGACCCCGAGCACTGCACGCTGTTCGTCCAGAGCCACGTCCCCGAGCACGCCCAGCTCGCCTGGGTCATGAACTGCTTCACCGGCTTCGGCGAGGCGTCCCGCATGACCCAGTTCAAGGACAAGTCCGCCAAGCAGGGCGCCGAGCGGGCGTCGGTCGGCCTGTTCACGTACCCGATCCTGCAGGTCGCGGACATCCTGCTGTACCAGGCCAACGAGGTGCCTGTCGGCGAGGACCAGCGCCAGCACATCGAGCTCACGCGCGACCTCGCCGAGCGCTTCAACGGCCGCTTCGGCCAGACCTTCACCGTCCCGAAGCCGTACATCCTCAAGGAGACGGCGAAGATCTACGACCTTCAGGACCCGTCGATCAAGATGAGCAAGTCGGCGTCCACGCCGAAGGGCCTCATCAACCTTCTCGACGAACCCAAGACCACCGCCAAGAAGGTCAAGAGCGCGGTCACCGACACCGACACCGTCATCCGCTACGACGTCGAGAACAAGCCGGGCGTCAGCAACCTGCTCACGATCTACTCGACCCTCACGGGGACGGGAATCGCGGAACTGGAGCAGAAGTACGACGGCAAGGGCTACGGTGCGCTCAAGACGGACCTCGCCGAGGTCATGGTCGAGTTCGTGACGCCCTTCCGGGAGCGCACCCAGCAGTATCTGGACGACCCGGAGACGCTGGACTCGATCCTGGCCAAGGGCGCGGAGAAGGCGCGCGCCGTCGCCGCGGAGACGCTCTCCCAGGCGTACGACAGGGTGGGCTTCCTGCCCGCGAAGCACTGAGCCCGTACAGCGCTGCATATCACTACGGTTGCGCCTGCCCGCAGCCCGGCCGTAGCCGTACAGTCGATAGCCGAGTGGCTGCCACGGCGGCCACTCACGCTCACCAACAGACGACAGGAGATGACGTGGGGACCGTAACGATCGGCGTGTCGATCGCGGTCCCGGAGCCTCACGGCAGCCTGCTCCAGGAGCGGCGCGCGGGCTTCGGCGACGCCGCGGCTCACGGCATCCCCACGCACGTCACGCTGCTGCCGCCGACAGAGGTCGACGCCTCGCTGCTGCCCGCGATCGAGGACCACCTCGTCGAGGTCGCGGCCGCCGGCCGTGCCTTCCCCATGCGGCTGTCCGGCACCGGCACCTTCCGGCCCCTCTCACCCGTCGTCTTCGTCCAGGTCGTCGAGGGCGCCGAGGCCTGCACCTGGCTGCAGAAGCAGGTCCGTGACGCCTCTGGGCCCGTGGCACGCGAACTGCAGTTCCCGTACCACCCGCATGTCACGGTCGCGCACGGAATCGACGACGAGTCGATGGACCGCGCCTTCGAAGAACTGGCCGACTACCAGGCCGGATGGCCCTGCACCGGCTTCGCCCTCTACGAACAGGGCGCCGACGGCGTGTGGCGCAAGCTGAAGGACTTCACCTTCGGGGGCACGGTGGTTCCGCCGCAGGCGGGCCATGTGGAGCACGGGTCCATCCCGGCGAGTTAGCTCCGCTGGTCGGGCCGCGAGTGGGGTGCCACGGTTTGCCGTCGAGCGTCTGCCTCGCCGTTGTGGTTGGTCGCGCCCGCGCCGCGGAGCCGCATTTGGACACAGCCTCGCGCCCCCTGGGCGCTTCAGATCGGTAGGCGGCGGAACAGCCCGCGCGGCGCATGCCGCAGTGCCGACATCACCAGTCGGAGCGCGCCCGGGACCCACACCGTCTCCGAGCGTCGGCGCAGGCCCACTTCGATGGCCGTCGCGACCGCCTCCGGGGTGGTCGCGAAGGGGGCTTCCGCCAGGCCGGTGGTCATCTTCGAGCGTACGAATCCGGGGCGTACGACCATGACGTGCACGCCCGTTCCATGCAGTGCGTCGCCCAGGCCCTGGGAGAAGGCGTCGAGGCCGGCCTTGCTGGAGCCGTAGATGAAGTTGGCGCGGCGGGCCCGCTCACCGGCGACCGAGGAGAGGACGACGAGCGAGCCGTGGCCCTGGGACTGGAGGGCGCCGGCGCTGACCAGGCTCGCCGACACGGCGCCCGTGTAGTTGGTCTGGGCGACGCGTACCGCGTTCAGCGGCTCACGCTCGTCGCGCGCCTGGTCGCCGAGGACTCCGAAGGCGAGGAGCACCATGTCGATGTCGCCCTCCGCGAAGACCTTGCCGAGCACCGCCTCGTGGGACTCGGGGTCGAGCGCGTCGAAGGCCACGGTGTGCACGTCGGCACCCAGGGCGCGCAGCTCGGCCGCGGACTGCTCAAGGGCGGGCGACGGACGGCCCGCCAGCCAGACCGTGCGGGTACGGCGCGCGATCAGGCGGCGTGCGGTGGCCAGCGCGATCTCGGACGTACCGCCGAGGACGAGCAGGGACTGGGGGATGCCGAAGGCGTCCTTCACGACAGCTCCTAGAGGGATCTGAGAGTCCGAGGGATCTGAGGGGCCGAGGAATCTGAGGGTTCGAGAGATCTGAGGGTTCGAGAGATCTGAGGGTCCGAGAGTTCTAAAGGCCGAGGCGGCGGGCCAGGTCCGACACGAACACCCCGCGCGGGTCGAGCTCCGCGCGCAGCGCGCGGAAGTCGTGCAGGCGGGGGTACATCGCGGCGAGCAGGTCGGGCCGTAGCCGGGAGTCCTTGGCGAGGTAGACCCGCCCGCCTGCCGTGGCCACCTCCTCGTCCAGCTCGTCGAGGAGAGCGGCGAGGCCGGGCAGGCCGGCCGGGATGTCCAGGGCCAGCGTCCAGCCGGGGACGGGGAAGGAGAGCCAGCCGGGATCGGCGTCTCCGAAACGCTTGAGGACGGCCAGGAAGGACGGGCAGCGGTGCTCGGAGATGCGCCGCACGATCCGGCGCAGGGCGTCCTCCTGGCCGTGTCCGACGACGAACTGGTACTGCACGAAGCCGCCCCGGCCGTAGATCCGGTTCCAGTGGGGGACGCCGTCCAGCGGGTGGAAGAAGGCGGAGAGCCTCTGCAGTTCGCCGGTACGCGCGCGTGGAGCCTTGCGGTACCAGAGCTCGTTGAACCAGCCGACCGTCCGGCGGCTCAGCAGTCCTTCCGGCAGGAAGGCGGGCGCGGCGGGCAGGCGGGAGGGGCGGAAGGCGAGCGGCTCTCTACGCGCGCGCGTGCCTTCACGCAGCGCCTCCAGGGGCGCGTGGTCGCCGCGCGTGAGCACCGCGCGGCCCGTCGCCGCGCCGCGCGCCAGCAGGTCGATCCACGCGACCGAGTAGCGGTAGTGCTCGTCGGTGGCGACCAGGCGTGCCATCAGGTCGTCGAGGTCCCGCGCGCGTTCCGTGTCGACCGACATCAGCGAGGTCTCCACCGGCTGGAGTTGGACCGTCGCGGTCAGGATCACGCCGGTCAGGCCCATGCCGCCGGTGGTGGCGTCGAACAGGGGTGTGCCGCGGCGGACGGTGCGGATCTCGCCGTCGGCGGTGAGGAGCTCCAGGGACAGGACGTGGCGGGAGAAGGAGCCCGAGACGTGGTGGTTCTTGCCGTGGATGTCGGCGCCGATCGCTCCGCCGACCGTCACATAGCGGGTGCCGGGCGTCACCGGCACGAACCAGCCGAGCGGCAGCAGCACTTCCATCAGCCGGTGCAGGGAGACACCCGAGTCGCACAGCACGGTGCCGCCGTCGGCGTCGATCGCGTGGACGCGGTCCAGGCCCGTCATGTCGAGCACCGCGCCCCCGGCGTTCTGCGCCGCGTCCCCGTACGCCCGCCCCAGGCCCCTCGGGATGCCCCCGCGGGCCCCACAGCCCCGAACGGCTGCCGCGGCCTCCTCGTACGTCCGTGGGCGGATCAGACGGGCGGTGGTGGGGGCGGTGCGGCCCCATCCCGTGACGGAGACGGTGTCGGCAGGCATGTCCGCGACCGTAGCGCCCCTATATGGACTACTAGTTCTGAAACATCCCCTGTCTCCCCAAAATGGGTGATTAATGGGATGTCGCCCAATATGTTCGTAGTTATGGCGAGGTGGACGTGAACAGTGAGTCCACATGGACCGCCTCGACGACATGGACCACCGAAGCCGCGGGGGCACGGACCGACGGAGCCTTCGGGGCACCGAACACCGGATCCTTTCGGCGTTCCACGCCCGCGGCCGCGACCCCCGCGTCGCCACCGCCGCGCGCGCCCTGTCCTGGGCCGGCGAGCACGGCGCGCTGTGGCTGGCGGCGGGCCTCGCGGGGGCCGCCGTGGACAGGGGGCGACGCGGCGCCTGGTTGCGCGGCACGGCGCTCACCGCGGGGGCGCACCTCGTCAGCATGGGTGTGAAAAGGCTGGTGCGCCGCCCGCGCCCGGCGCACGTCACACCCCTCGTGCATACCGCCGGCCGACACTCCTTCCCCAGCTCCCATGCGACCTCCGCAGCGGCGGCCGCCGTCGCCTACGGCGCGCTCGGCGCGTATGTGATCCCGCCGCTCGCCGCCGCGATGTGCGTGTCACGCCTGGTCGTAGGCGTGCACTACCCCTCGGACGTGGCGGCGGGCGCGGCCCTGGGGGCGCTCACGGCGTGCGCCGGGGCGGGCTGGATGAGGAGGGGGAGCGCCCGTGACTGAGGCAGCGCGCCTCACGAGTGCCGCGCACACCACGGAGGCAATGCTCCACGAGCAGCGCACGCCCCCGCGGCAGGCCGCACCACCACCCCGCAAGGGCGGCCTCGGCGCGCTCGCGAAAGGCCTCCTCAGGACCGCGCGCCCCAAGCAGTGGGTCAAGAACATCCTGGTCATCGCCGCTCCCGCCGCCGCCGGCGAGCTCTTCTCGACCCGCGCCCTGATCCAACTCGCGCTCGTCTTCGCCCTCTTCACCGCCTGTGCCGCCGCCGTGTATCTGGTCAACGACGCCCGTGACGCCGAAGCGGACCGCGCGCACCCCACCAAGCGCTGCCGCCCGGTCGCCGCCGGACAGGTCCCCGTGCCCGTCGCGTACGCCGTCGGAGGCGCCCTCGCCGTCCTCGCGCCGGCCGTCGCGGCCTGGCTGACCTCGCCCGCCGTGGCGGCCCTGCTCACGGCGTACCTCGTTATGCAACTGGCGTACTGCGTCAGCCTCAAGCACGTCCTGGTCGTCGACCTCGTCGTCGTCACGACCGGGTTCCTGATGCGGGCGATGGTCGGCGGGCTCGCGCTCGGCATCCCGCTGTCGCGCTGGTTCCTCATCACGACCGGGTTCGGGGCGCTGTTCATGGTGTCGGCCAAGCGCTACTCAGAAGCCGTGCAGATGGCCGGAAAAGAGGGCGCCACGCGTGCGTTGCTCACCGAGTACACCACCGGCTATCTGCGCTTCGTCTGGCAGTTGGCGGCCGGGGTCGCCGTCCTCGCGTACTGCCTGTGGGCCATGGAGGAGGGCGGCCTCCCGCACACCAGCGTGCTGCCCTGGCGCCAGCTGTCCATGGTCGCCTTCATCCTCGCGATCCTGCGCTACGCCGTCTTTGCCGACCGCGGCACGGCGGGCGAACCCGAGGACGTCGTCCTGCACGACCGCGCGCTCGCCCTCATCGGTATGGCATGGCTGGCGATGTACGGGCTGGCGGTAGCCAATTGGTAGGCACGCGTGCGTGGGGCGACCGACGCGAACTCCTCGGCTTCGCCGCCGTCGGTCTCCTCGCCTACGCCGTCGACCTCGCCCTCTTCACCTGCCTCCGCGGTCCCGCCGCCCTGGACCCCCTCACCGCCAAGGCCCTCTCCTTCATCGCCGGCTGCACGGTCGCCTACGCCGGGAACGCGCTCGGCACCTACCGCCACACCCACCCTAGAGGCGTGCGCCCTTGTGCCGTCTTCTTCGCGGTGAACATCGCCGGAGCGGTCGTACAGCTTCTGTGTCTCACCGTGAGCCACTACGGCCTCGGCCTCACCTCGCAGCGCGCGGACACGGTCTCCGGGGCAGGAATCGGGATGGTGCTGGCTACAGTTCTGCGGTTCTGGGGCACTCGGACATTGGTCTTCCGCACCGAGGGCAGAGTCGGGTCATGGACTGGCTGAAGAAACTTCCCGGCGTCGGGCCGATGGTGGCCCGGCTGATGACCACGCACGCGTGGCGGTCGTACGAGCGCATGGACCGGGTGAAGTGGACACGGCTGGCCGCCGCGATGACGTTCACCAGTTTCGTCGCGCTGTTTCCGTTGCTCACCGTGGCCGCCGCGATCGCCGCCGCGACGCTCAGCACGGGGCAGCAGGACGAGCTCGAGGACAAGATCGCCGACCAGGTCCCCGGCATCGCCGACCAGCTCGACATCGACGCCCTCGTCCAGAACGCCGGCACCGTCGGCCTCATCGCCGGCGCCGTCCTGCTGTTCACCGGCATCGGCTGGGTCGGCTCCATGCGCGAGTGTCTGCGCGCGGTGTGGGAACTGCCCGAGGACGAGGGGAATCCTGTCCTGCGCAAGGCCAAGGACGCGGGCGTCCTGGTCGGCTTCGGGGGCGCCGTGCTCGTGACGCTCGCGGCCTCCGCCGTCGCCTCCGCCATGGTCGGCTGGATCACCCGGCAGCTCGGCATCGACGAGGGCGGCTGGGGCGGCGTGCTGCTGCAGATCGCCGCCTTCCTCGTCGCCGTACTCGCCGACTTCCTGCTTCTGCTCTACGTCCTGACCCTGCTGCCCGGCGTCGAACCGCCGCGCCGTCGGCTGATGGTGGCCGCGCTGATCGGCGCGGTCGGGTTCGAGCTGCTGAAGCTGCTGCTGAGCGGCTATATGCAGGGCGTGGCCACGAAGAGCATGTACGGCGCGTTCGGCGTGCCGGTCGCCCTGCTGCTGTGGATCAACTTCACCTCGAAGCTGGTGGTGTTCTGCGCCGCCTGGACGGCGACGCAGGGCAAGGAGGTCGAACTCGCCGACGCCTCCGAAGAGACGGGCGAGACCGAGAAGCCAGGGGGCCCCGAGAAGGCCGGGGACCCGGAGCCCGGGGTCCCCGAGAAGCCCGGGGTCAGGGGCGGCTCCGGCGGCGCACCAGGTCGGGCAGCGGCCACCGGCGGTTGATCAGGAACGCGCCCGCCGCGAGCAGCACCAGCAGCCCGCCGGTGATCCCCAGCGCGACCCCGATGCCGCTCGAGCCGCCCGCGGCCGAGGCGCCCACCGCCGGCTTCGAGGACTCCTCGGCGTTCCCGGCGCCACCGGCCTCCCCGGAGTCGTTCGCACCCGGCTGCGCGCCGGCCTGAGTCGCGCTCTTCGGCGGCACCAGCTCACCCACCGGCTGCACCTTGCCTGCCGCCTGGAAGCCCCAGTCGAACAGCCGCGCGGTCTCCTTGTAGACCTCGTTGTGCTCGCTCTTCTCCGGGTTCATGACCGTGACGAGCAGCACCTTGCCGCCCCGCTCGGCCACGCCCGTGAAGGTGGCGCCGGCGTTGGTGGTGTTGCCGTTCTTGACGCCGGCGATGCCCTGGTAGACGGAGATGTCGGAGTCGCCGCTCAGCAGCCGGTTGGTGTTCTGGATCTCGAAGGACTCCCGGACGGACTTGCCCTTCTTGCTCTTCTTCGTCTCGCCCGGGAACTTGGCGGTGACGGTCGAGCAGTACTCGCGGAAGTCCTTCTTCTGGAGCCCGGAGCGGGCGATCAGGGTGAGGTCGTACGCAGACGAGACCTGGCCCGGAGCGTCGTAGCCATCGGGCGACACCGCGTGCGTGTCGAGTGCCTGGAGCTCCTCGGCGTGCTCGTTCATCTCCTTGACGGTGTTCTTGATGCCCTTGTTCATCTTCGACAGCACATGCACGGCGTCGTTGCCGGAGCGCAGGAAGACCCCGAGCCACAGGTCGTGGACGGAGTACGTCTCGCCCTCCTTTATCCCGACCATGCTGGAGCCGGAGCCGATGTCCGCCAGGTCGGACGGGACGACCTTGTGCTCCATGGTCTTCGGGAACTTCGGCAGCACCGTGTCCGCGAACAGCATCTTCATGGTGCTCGCGGGCGGCAGCCGCCAGTGCGCGTTGTGCGCCGCCAGCACATCGCCGGACTCGGCGTCGGCGACGACCCAGGAGCGGGCGGTGAGGTCCTTGGGCAGCACGGGGACGCCGCTCGCGAGGTTCACCTGCGTGCCGGGCTGCCCCAGCCGGTCGCCGCCCACGGTCGACATGTTCGCCGGGGGAGTGGCCGAGGGGCTCGTACTCGGTGACGGCTTGGGAGCCGCGTAGGAGACGGGCGCGGTCAGCGCGAGGGACGACAGGACGGCGGAAGTGACCAGCAGGGAGCGCCTGACGGTCTTCTTGGGTGCGGGCACGACCGAGAACGTACATGCCGTTGCCATGGAAGTCCCGCTTCTGCCCCCACCCCGCTCGGAGGACCGGACACGCGACGGCGATACTGAACTCATGAAGCTCAGCCGCCCCGTCTCCTGGTTCCTGCTCGCCTTCGGGGTGTGGAGCTGGGTCATCTGGGTCACTTTCGTCAAAAACCTGATCAAGGACAGCAGCGGGCTCGCGTTCGACGACGGTCACCCGACGGCGTACTTCTGGGTGCACCTGGTGCTCGCCGTCGTCTCCTTCGTATTGGGGACGGTCGTCGGGGTCATCGGGTTGCGCGGAGTGCGCGCACTGCGCCGGACGTCATAGGAACTCGGCCGACGCCCCGGGCGTTCACTCAGCACGCAACGGAAAGGGAACGTCGGCGTGGTCATCGTCTTCGCGCTTGTCGCACTGCTCGTCCTGTCCGCCCTGGTGGCGGGCAACTGGCTGGTGTGGCGCCGCCTGTTCCGCGACACGACCCGCGGCCCCGGGTTCGTGCGACGCGCGGGCGTGGTGGTGATCGCCGGCGGCTGGGTGCTGACGGTCGGTGCCCTAGTCGCCGAGCGCGGGGGCGCGCCCTTCCGACTCCAGCAGATCCTGGCCTGGCCGGGCTTCCTGTGGCTGGCCCTGTCGATATACCTGCTGTTGGGTGTGCTGGCGGGTGAACTCGTACGGCCATTGCTGCGTCGGTGGCTCGAACGGCGGGCGCGCGCGGAGGAGCCCGTAGAGGAGCAGCCGGTGCTCGCGCCGGCGGGAGCGACGGCGGTCACGGCACTCGCCTCGACACCCGCCGCGACGCCTGCTACGACCCCCGCCACCCAGCCGGCCGATCCTCAGATGCTCCCGCCCGCGTCCGCCCCGACCTCGGCGCTCACGACCGCCCCGCCCCCGCCGTCCGCGAGCGACCCGACCCCGACCCCGGCCCCCGACCCGGATCCCGCGGACCCCTCCCGCTCCCTGGCCGCCCCGACCCGCCGTCTCTTCGTCTCCCGAGTCGTCGCCGGTGCCGCAGCCGCGGCCGCCGTGGGAACCGTCGGCTACGGCACCTACGGCGTGCTGCGTGGCCCGAAGGTGAAGCGGGTCACCGTCCCGCTGGCCAAGCTCCCGCGCGCGGCGCACGGTTACCGGATCGCGGTCGTCAGCGACATCCACCTGGGCCCGGTCCTGGGCCGGGGCTTCGCCCAGAAGGTCGTCGACACGATCAACGGCACCCAGCCCGACCTCATCGCGGTGGTCGGCGACCTGGTGGACGGCAGCGTGAAGGACCTCGGTCCGGCGGCGGCCCCGCTCGCCCAACTCCGGGCAAGACATGGCGCGTTCTTCGTCACCGGCAACCACGAGTACTTCTCGGGCGCCGAGCAGTGGGTGGACGAGGTACGCCGCCTGGGCCTGCGCCCCCTGGAGAACGCGCGCACCGAACTGCCCCACTTCGACCTGGCCGGCGTCAACGACGTCGCGGGCGAGAGCGAGGGCCAGGGCCCCGACTTCGCCAAGGCCCTCGGCGACCGGGACAGGGCACGCGCGTGCGTGCTCCTCGCCCACCAGCCGGTCCAGATCCACGACGCCGTCGACCACGGCGTCGACCTCCAGCTCTCCGGCCACACCCACGGCGGCCAGCTCTGGCCCGGCAACCTCGTCGCGGACCTGGCCAACCCGACCCTGGCCGGCCTTGAGCGCTACGGCGACACCCAGCTGTACGTCAGCCGGGGCGCGGGCGCCTGGGGTCCGCCGACACGCGTGGGCGCCCCGTCGGACATCACGGTGATCGAGCTGGCGTCCCGTCAGGCCTGAGGACCGCCGTCGGCCGTCCCTCAACCCGCCACCCCCGACCTGTGAACAGCCTGTGAAACCTGCCGGAAACCCCCGTAGGTAAGTTCTTTCCCATGTCGCCAGAATCCTCTTCCCCCTGATGAAACCCGTGTGATTAGGTGTGCGCGCCACTTAGGGGAGTGGCGTAAATCCATTGCTCATGCGGGGGCCCTTCGAGGGCCTGGGGAGAGGGCACACCCATGCGTTCGGTTCGCATGCGGATTCTCGCGACGCTGCTCGTGCTGGCGGCCGTGGGAGTGGGCGGCTGGCAGCTGTTGCCGTCGCAGCAGAACGACGACAGGACCATCACGGTCGGCACGACGGACGACGTGACGGCGCTGGACCCGGCGGGCGCCTATGACGCCGGTTCCTGGGCGCTGTTCAGCAACGTCTTCCAGTCACTGCTGACCTTCGAGCCGGGCGGGGTCGCACCCGTGCCGGACGCGGCGCAGAGCTGCGCCTTCGCCGGCGCCGGCCTGAAGACCTACCGCTGCGACCTGCGCGAGGGCCTCACCTTCCCGAGCGGGCGCGCGATGACCGCCGAGGACGTCAAGTACTCCTTCGACCGCGTCAAGCGGATCAAGTCGGACGTGGGCCCGTCCTCCCTGCTGGACACCCTCGGTTCGGTGAGTGCGAGCGGCCGCACGGTCACCTTCCATCTGTCCTCGCCCGACGCCACGTTCCCGCTCAAGGTGGCCACCGGGGTGGGCGCCATCGTCGACCGCGAGAAGTATCCGGCCGACGCGCTGCGCAGCGACAACGCTGTCGACGGCACCGGCCCGTACACCCTGACCGCGTACACCAAGGGCAAGGAGGCCGTCCTCGCGCCCAACTCGCACTACCAGGGCGCCCTCAAGGGCACCGGCCGTCCCGTCGAACTGCGCTACTACGCCGACTCGGACGCCCTCAACAGCGCGTGGAAGGAGAAGCGGATCGACGTCGCCACCCGCACGCTGCCGCCCGAGGTCCTCGCCGGCCTGAACGCCGCCGACCCCAGCCAGCGCGTCTCCGAGGCCGACAGCTCCGAGATCCGCAATCTCTACTTCGACACCCGCGCGGGTTCACCCCTGCACGACGTCCGGGTCCGCCAGGCCATGGCCTGGCTGATCGACCGCGAGAAACTGGCCGCCACGGTGTACAAGGGAACCGTCGACCCGCTGTACTCGCTGATCCCGACCGGCATCACCGGCCACACGACGTCGTTCTTCGACACCTATCCCGAACTCAGCACCGCCAAGGCGCGCGCCCTGCTCACCGAGGCCGGCGTCAGCCTGCCCGTCCGCTTCACCTACGGCTACGGCATCGGCCGCGGCTCAGGAGCCGAGGAGGCCGCGGAGATCAAGCGGCAACTGGAGTCGAGCGGTTTGTTCAAGGTGACGGTCAAGGGATACGAGTGGACCGACTTCCAAAAGCGCTGGGCGGGCGGCAAGCTCGACGCGTACGCCGTCGGCTGGGTCGCCGACTTCCCCGACCCGGACACCTACGGCGGCCCGCTCGTCGGCACCGACGGCACCATGAACACCGGGTACAGCAACAAGGCCGTCGACCGGCTGATCATGTCCAGCCAGCAGTTCGCCGACCGCAGCGAGGCCACCCGGGACTTCCGCTCACTGCAGGAGGCCGTGGCCCGCGACGTCCCGGTGATCCCGCTGTGGCAGGCCAAGGAGTACGTCGTCACCAGCGAGGACGTCGGCGGTGGCCAGTATCTGTCGGACGGCACCGGTGTCTTCCGGCTCTGGCGCCTCACCTGGATCTGACGCGATCTCGCTGCCTGGACATTTCATGCGGGGATGCCAGGAAGGCACTCGGCGCTGCACCATGTGACGGAGGTGTGCGCGGGGTGAGGAGCAAACGTGTTGAGACGCAATGCCTTCCGGCTGCCCCGGCACCCGGCGTCCGTCGGCCTCGCCCGGCACCGGGTCAGGGACCACCTGGCCGACTGGGGGCACGGACCACGTGATCCGGCGCTTCAGGACGCGGTGCTGCTCGTCTCCGAGCTGGCCACCAACGTCGTACGCCACGGCCCGCTCCTGGAGCGCGAGTTCGAGGTCGCCGTGACCGCGCTCGCCGACGGCTCCTGTCTGATAGAGGTGTCGGACGAGGGCCAACTCGAGCCTCGGCTACGGGTGGTGGGGGAGTGGGAGGAGACCGGCCGCGGCCTGCACCTGGTGGAGAACCTGGCGGCGGCGTGGGGGGTGTGGAGCCGGGGGAGGCACGGGAAGACGGTGTGGGCGCTGATCCTCGTCGACGCCAACCCATGAGACGCGGCAAAGTTTTACGGCTGTAAAGCCACCCCCCTCGGCAGCTTCAATGTGACGGCAGCGTCACCGTCACCGCCAGCCCCTCACCCGGCGCCGTCCGCACCGCCACCTCCCCGCCGTGTGCCTCCACCACCCCCTGCACGATCGCCATCCCCAGCCCGCTGCCCGCACCCCCGCCGGCCCGGAAGAACCGGTCGAAGACACGTGCCGCGTCCTCCTCGCACAGCCCCGGCCCCTTGTCCTCGACACGCAGCCGTACGACCCCGTCCGCCCGCTCCACCCCCAGATGCACCGGCACATCGGCCGGCGTGTGCGTGCGTACGTTGCTCAGCAGGTTGCCCAGCACTTGCCGCAGCCCCGACTCGTCGGCGTGCACGAGCAAGGTGCCCTCGGCGCCGACCGTGATGGGCCGCTCGGGCTGCTGCACCCGCAGATCCTCGGCGGCGTCGCGCACCAGGCGGCTCAAGTCGACGTTGCGGAAACGCAGTTCGGGGCGCTGGTCGAGACGGGCGAGGGTGAGCAACTCGTCGACGAGGTGCCCCATGCGGTCGACCTCGCCGTTCATCCGGTCCCAGACACGTCTGCGCTCGGCCGGTTCCGGCAGCATCCCCTTGTCGTACAGCTGGAGGTAGCCGCGTATCGCGGACAACGGAGTGCGCAGCTCGTGCGAGGCGTCGCCGACGAAGCGGCGCAGCTGGGCCGCGCTGCGCTCGCGCGTGCGGTACGCCGACTCCACCTGGTGGAGCATGGAGTTGAGGGCGACCCGCAGCTGTTCGACCTCCAGGGTCGGGTCGCGGCTGGAGGGGACGCGCCGGGTCAGATCGCCCTCGGCGATCGCCGACGAGGTCTCGACCATGTCCTCCAGCGGCCGCATCCGGCGGCGCACGCTGAACATCGTCAGACAGCCGAGCAGGGCCAGCAGCAGGGTGCCGACGGCGAGGTCCATCCTCAGTGCCTTGCCCATGCCCTCGTGCAGGCCCTCGGTCGGGACGGCGATCAGCACGACCGTCCCGTCCGACAACCGCGCGCCGACCATCCGGTGGCGGGCACCCTCGACCCGCACGTCCCGCGGCTCCTCGCCGGCGGCGAGGGCGACCGGGTCCTTCGCGGCGGCCGCGAGGGCACGCTGGCGCGGTGTCGGCTTCAACGGCCCCAGGGCCACCGGCTGCCCTGCGGAGTCGACCGCGACGTACACCATGGTCGGGCTCGGCAGCGGATCCGTGTCCGTCGACCCGCCGTCGGTGAATCTGTCCAGTGCGATGCCGAGTTCGCTCAGTGACTCGATCTGCCGCAGGGTGAACCCGGCGTTCGCCAGCGTGGTGCGCGCACTCTTCAGTTCGGTGTCGACCTTGTCGAGCAGATAGAACCGCGCGGTCATCAGGCTGACCGCGGTCGCCACGACGATGCCGACGGCCAGCAGCGCCACATTCGCCAGCGTCAGCTTGCCGCGCAGCGAGTGGACGCCGCGCCGACGGCAGACGTCGAGGATCCCGGGAGCCCTCATGCCAGCCCGTATCCGACGCCCCGCCGCGTGGTGATCACCGGCGGTCCCAAGGCGTCCAGCTTGCGGCGCAGATAGCTGATGTAGGTCTCCACGACGGTCGACTCGGGCGGTGTGTGCTCGTACTGCCAGACATGGCGCAGGAGTTGCTCCTTGGGCACGATCCGGCCGCCGTTGCGCACCAGGAAGCGCAGCAACGCGTACTCGGTGGGGGTGAGTTCGACGGTGCGGCCCGCGCGGCGCACCGAGTACGTCGTCTCGTCCAGCTCCAGGTCGCCGTAGCGCAGCGGCGGCCGCTGCGGGAGGACGTCGGCCGGTCGGGTGCGGCGCAGTACCGCCGTGATGCGGGCGACGACCTCGTCGATGTTGAACGGCTTGGTGATGTAGTCGTCGCCGAAGCCGAGGGCGCCGACGATCTCGGCGGGCGAGTCGCGCGCGGTGAGGAAGACGAGCGCCAGGTCCGGGCGGCGCTCGCGCAGTTCACGCCCGAGGGCGCGGCCGTCCCCGTCCGGGAGCATGACGTCGAGCAGCGCCACGTCGGGCCGGGTGTGCTCGGCGAGGGCGAGCGCCTCGCGGACCGTGCCCGCGATCATGACCTCGAACCGGTGGTAGCGCAGGGCGATGGCGAGGACGTCAGCGATGCTCTCCTCGTCCTCCACGACCAGCACGGTGCCAGAACCCGTCGTCATGCCCCCAGTATCGGCGGGGCCACTGACAGTCGGGCTCCTTCGCCCTTTGGAGTTCCTTGAGAGTCATGGCCGTCGCCTGCCACGCGCGCGCGGCGCCACCAATCCTGTTGCCCAGGACCTGGGGGACCGACCGAACCGAATAAGGAGCGTTGAGCGTGGCGACTTTGGCACGGTGGTGCTATCGGCACCGGCTGGTGGTCCTGGTGCTGTGGTTGGGGGCACTGTTCGGCCTGGGCGCGGCGAGTTCGGCCGCGGGCACGAACTACGCGAACGTCTTCTCCCTCCCGGACACGGACTCCGCGACCGCGTACGACCTGATGGAGAAGGCCTTCCCGGAGCGCGCCGGCGACACCGACACGGTGGTGTGGAAGGTGGACGGGGAAGGCGGGGCATCCGTACGGGACGAGTCCGTACGGTCCCGGATCGAGCCCGCGCTGGAGGAGATCGGGCGCATGAAGGGGGTCGGTGAGGTCACCGACCCGTACGGGGCACAAGGGGCCGCGCAGATCAGCAAGGACGGGCGGATCGCGTACGCGCAGATCACCTTCACCGAGCAGGCGAACGCCGTCCCCAAGGAGCTGATCGAGGAAGTCGTCGACACGGCTCAGGCCGCCGAACAGGGCGGACTCCAGGTCGAGCTGGGCGGCCAGGCCATCGCCCGCACCCAGGAGCCGCCGCAGGGCACGGCGGAGGCGGTCGGCATCCTCGCGGCGGCGGTCGTGCTGTTCCTCGCCTTCGGCTCGCTCTTCGCGATGCTGCTGCCGATCATCGTGGCGATCGCGGGCGTCGGCACCGGCATGATCGCGACGATGCTGATGAGCCATGTCGCGGACGTGCCCGAAGTGGCCCCGCTGCTGGGCTCGTTGATCGGCCTCGGAGTCGGCATCGACTACGCCCTGTTCATCGTCACCCGGCACCGGCGCGGCATCCTGCGCGGCATGAAGCCGGAGGAGGCGGCCGTGACCGCGCTCAACACCTCCGGCCGCGCGGTGCTGTTCGCGGGCGGCACGGTGTGCATCGCGCTCGCCGGAATGCTGGTGATGAACATGCGGTTCCTGGACGGCGTGGTCATCGCGACCTCGCTCACGGTCGTCCTCAGCGTCCTGGCCGCGATCACCCTGCTGCCGGCCCTCCTCGGCCTGCTCGGCATGCGGGTGCTCAGCCGCAGGCAGCGGCGCCGGCTCGTCGCGGCGGGACCGGAGCCGGCGGAGGCGAGCGGCCCTGCGGCGCGCTGGTCGTCGTACGTCCAAAGGCGTCCGCGCCCGGTCGCGGCGCTGGCCCTCGTCGTGATGGCGGTCCTCGCGATCCCCGTGCTGTCGATCCGCCTCGGCGCCACCGACCAGGGCAACCACCAGGAGTCGACCACGACCCGGCAGGCCTACGACCTGCTCGCCGAGGGCTTCGGCCCCGGCTTCAACGGCCCGCTCCAAGTGGTCGTCGAGGGCGACGCACCACAAGGCCTGGTCAACGGCATCCGGTCGGCTGAGGGCGTCGCCCAGGTGGCCGCCGTGCCGCCTGCGAACGGCGTCACGGTGATCCAGGTGGTTCCGACCACCTCCCCCCAGTCCGAGCAGACCGACCAGTTGATCGACCGCCTGCGCGACGACGTGATCCCGCGGTCCGGCGCCGAGGCCCATGTCGGCGGTGTGACGGCGGTCTTCAAGGACTTCGCCTCGGTGACCGGCGACCGCCTGCCGTACTTCGTCGCGACGATCATCGCGCTCGGCTTCCTGCTCCTGCTGGTGGCCTTCCGCTCACTGGTGGTGCCGCTGACGGCAGCCCTCATGAACCTCATCGCGGCGGCCGCGTCCTTCGGCGTCCTGGTGGCGATCTTCCAGTGGGGCTGGGGCACCGAGCTCATCGGCGTCGGCAAGGAGGGCCCGATCACCTCGTTCCTGCCGGTCATCATGCTGTCCCTGCTGTTCGGCCTCTCCATGGACTACCAGGTGTTCCTGGTGAGCCGGATGCACGAGGAGTGGGTGCACACCAAGGACAACGCCCGCGCGGTCCGCGTCGGCCTCGCGGAGACCAGCCGGGTCATCAACTCCGCCGCCCTGATCATGATCTGTGTGTTCAGCGCGTTCGTGCTGAGCGGCGACATGGAGGGCGCGATGGCGGGCATCGGCCTCGCGGCAGCCGTCGCCCTGGACGCCTTCATCCTGCGTACGGCGCTGGTGCCGGCCGCGATGCACATGCTCGGCAACGCGAACTGGTGGCTGCCGGACTGGCTGGAGAAGCGGCTGCCGCATCTGGCGGTCGAGCCGAAGGAAGAGATGGCGGTGGCGGCCGAGGAGGAGCCGGTCGTGGCGGGCCGGGCCTCGGTCGTCCACGGGTTCGTCCGGGGCGCCGACGGTGAGCCGGTCGACGGCGCCGCGGTGACGCTGCTGACGACGGGCGGGCGCCGGCTGGACCAGGTGACGTCCCTGGCCGACGGGTCGTACATCGTCTCGGTGCCGGCGCCGGGGACGTATCTGCTGGCGACCAGCGCGGTGTCGTACGCCTCCCGGGCGGGTCAGGTGGTCGTGGCGGACGGGCCGTTGGTGCACGACGTCGAACTGGCGGAGGGCGAGCCGGCCGAGGACGAGGTGGACGCCGTCAACTGACGCCCACCGGATGCGGTTTCAGGGGCGCTCGTCCTCGGCGGGCGCCCCCTTGCCGGTGGCATCCTTGTCCGCCTTCTTCTTCGCCGGATCCGGGATCGCGTTCGTCATCCCCGGCAGGAAGTCCGTGAACAGGTCGTGCACCTCACGCACCAACGGCCGCAGCACCCGGAACCGCGCCAGCGACACGCCCCGCGCGGTCAACCGGGCGCCCCGCTCGGCGAGCCGGTAGCTGCGCTCGCGCCCCTCGCTCCGGTCGTACACCCAGTACAGGACGATCCCCATCTGGGAGAGCCACATCATCTCGGGCAGTACGTCCCGAAGCTCCTCGGGCACCTTGGTCTTCGTCGCGCCCGCCAGCACCTGGCGATGGATGTTGATGGCCTCCACGCGCGCGTGCTCCGACTCGGCGGAGAAGGGGCTGAGCGGGCTGGCGGGATCGGCGGCGTTCTTGAAGAACTGCACCGCGAACTCGTGATACGGCGTGGCGATGTCCAGCCACACCTTCAGCACGCCCGCCAGCCGCGCCTCCAGGTCGGTCTCCGTGGCCAGGACGTCCCGGATCGCCGCCCTGTGCTCGGCGGCGAGCCGGTCGTAGAAGCCCTGGACCAGGTGTTCCTTGCCCTCGAAGTAGTAGTACGCGTTGCCGACGGAGACCCCGGCCTCCTGGGCGATCGCCCGCATCGTCGTCTTGTCGTAGCCGCGCTCCTGGAACAGCCGCATGGCGGTCTCCAGGATCAGCGCGCGGGTCTGCTCGGACTTGCTGGGTGCGTCGCCCTGTTCAGGGCTGTCGTTCTTCGAGGACACGGAACGAGAGCCTAACGAGTGGTGTTTCGGTCGGACGTCAGGAGGTCTGTGCCGTCTGGTAGAGGTTCTGGGCGTCGGCGCCGAAGTACGGGCCGTACATCCGGTTCGGCAGGAAGTTGTACTTGAAGCTGTTCACCGAGGACAGCAGGCCGGTGCCCGTGGACTCGTTGAACTGCGTGAACCAGGGGCCGCCGCTGGCGCCGCCGGTCATGTTGCAGTTCATGCCGTGGTCGTTCGACAGCAGGAAGTCGCGGTTGGTGGTGCCGCTGCAGTAGATGAACTTCTCGCCGTCGTACGGAGCGGCGGCAGGGAAGCCGAACGAGTACATGCGCAGGTTGTAGCCGGTGTTGAAGGCCAGTCCCTGCCCGCCTACGACGTCCGTGAGCAGCTTGCCGTCCAGCGGGGCGACGACGGCGGCGCCGACGTCGTAGTTAATGTCCTCGCTCGCCGTCCACTGGGGTGTGGACAGGGTCTTGGACGCGGTCCACCGGCCGTAGGGGGCCTGCCCGTCGTGGTAGCCGGGCACGAAGACCCAGTTGGTGTGCCAGGCGCCCTCCAGCTTCACGCAGTGGCCGGCCGTGATCACGGTGCTCTTGTTGGCGCTGGTGACGGCGTTGCCGGAACAGGACGCCGTACGCCCCTGGTAGCTGAAGAACACCCGCCCGGCCGTGGAGACGACCGCACCGCCGCCGCTCCATTGACCGCCGGTGTTCGGGAAGGCCAGCAGGCCGATGTCGGACACGGCCTTGCCGACCGCAGCGGCCGGGGCGCTGGGCGCGACGGTGGTCGCCGCGCCCTTGAGGGGCGCAGAGCCGCCGTCGAAGTGGCCGTTGACGCTCACCAGGTCGAGCGGGGTCGCCTCGCGCATCCGCTCCGACGTCCAGAAGTCACGGGCCTGTTGCTGCGCGCCGGCCGAGACCGCGCTGACGGTGGTCGAGGTGTCGGACCTCGGCGCGGCGCTCGCGGGGGTGGCCAGGGCGCCGGTGGTGAGCAGTGCGGTGACGCCGACCAGGGCGCCGAGGAGGGGGCGGGGTATGCGGGTGACGCCGGGTATGCCTCTCACGCGTACTCCTTCTGCGATGGGGGGACCGGGCGACCGGGTGGGCCGTCCGGCTGACAGACAGTCGGTGCGTGTGCGGAGTGGAGAACCGGAGGCAGCGTGCCAACCCGAGCAGCGTTTTGGAAGGGCGCATGCCAAAACCGGGTCGGAAATCGCGCAGTTCAGGGTGGTTTGGGCCCTCTCGTCGCCGGGACCTCCTTGGCCGCCTCCGGCCTCACCGCGTGGCGCAGCTGCCGCTGTCGCAGCCCGGCGGGTTGTACGTCCAGCCCTGACTCGGGTCGTACGACCACCCGTCCGCGCTTCGATAGCCACGCCCGCCCCGCTGCGCGCTGTCCCGCTGCGTCCCACCCCATTGCGCCCCGCGCCACTTGGCGGCTGCGAGCACGGCCCCCTTGGCGAGCCGCGCACCCGACGGAGTGCTGAGGCGATGGGCGAGCGGCCGGTGCTCGCGCAGGGCCCACAGGGTGACGATCCAGGCGGCCTGGCCCCGGTAGACCTGCCCGGCGTCGCCGACGACGGTGATCTCTTCGAGGGTGGCGCCGTGGTCGAGGCCGGGGTAGCGCCGCCGTGCCTCGTCCGACCCGGCCGGCACCAGCTCCAGCGGCACCAACTGCGGCTGCCGTACGAGCCAGTCGCGCAGGAACGTGCACAGGGAGCACTGCGCGTCGTAGAGGACGGTCAGTCGCCGGACCGGGGCGGCGGGCCCGGGGCGCGAGGCCTGAGGCCCGCCGACCGTGCCCGGACCCGGACCCGGACCCGTGCCCGCGATCGCGTCGGCGTCGGTGTCGTCCGTCACGCCGGCCATGTCGTTCACGCCCCGGCCGACGGAGCGACCCAGTCCTGCGGCGTGACCGGCGGCATCTGCTCCCGCTCCAGCACCCCGCGCCGCCGGATCTTGTTGAGCACGTAGACGTTGCCCAGGTGCATCACACCGAGCACCAGCAGCACCACGCCGAGCTTGGTCGACAGGGCCTCGAAGATGCCGCGGGTGTCGAGGACGGTTCCGTCGTCGCTCAGGTACAGCGCGACGAAGCCGAGGTTGACGAGGTAGAAGCCGACCACCAGCAGGTGGTTCACGGCGTCCGCGAGCTTCTCGTTCCCGCGCAGCACGTCGGCGAGGAAGATCCGTCCGTTGCGGCTGAGAGTGCGGGCCACCCAGATGGTCAGCGCGATGCTGACGACCAGGTAGATGACGTAGGCGATGACCGTGCGGTCCATTGCCTCCCCCTTCTGAACACGTTCAAAATGCTGACGAGGAAGACTCTAGGCCCGTCTTTGAACATGTTCAACTCAGTTGGGTGAGGCCTGCGTCACGCACGATGAGAGCCTCCGTCACGCCTCTGACGGGAGCCCTGTCACGGCCTGCGCCCGAGCTCCGGCCGCTTGGAGTAGTCCGTGAACCCGATGACATTCCCCCAGGGATCGGCCATCTCGACGGTCCAGCCGGTGGCCACCGAGAACGGCTCGTCGAGCGGCGCGACGCCCGCGTCGGTCAACGCCCGCGCCGCCGCCCGCGCGTCCGGCACCTCCAGCCACACGCGCGGGGAGGGCCACGGGGGCGTCCGGTGCCTCAACTCCTCCTCCTGCCGCAGCAGGATGCCCGGCGTCTCGCCCCCGACCTTCAGCAGCGCGATCCCGGCCTCGTCGAGCCGGAACCCGACCGCGAACCCGGCCCGCTCGTAGAACCGGACGGCCTCGTCGAGGTCGCCGACCGGCAGCAGCACGTTGTCGAACCCGAGCAGTTCGTACGACTCGTCATCTGACATGCCGTCAGAATAAGGGGATGATCCGCCGGAGCCGGTGATTGTCACCCTGAGCCAGGCCCGCCAGTCGGCCCCGGCGCCGGCCCCGGCGTCGGCCTCAGCAGCCGGCCACCCGTCGCGTGCTCACCGCGATGTCGTCCATTCGGATGTCGTACGACGACGGCGTCGGGTCGGCCTGGTAGAGCTGCCAGCCCAGCTTCAGCTTGTCGAAGGTCGGGAAGGTGAAGGGATCCGAGGTGCCACCGTGGTGGTCGGTGGAGACCGTGAGGTCGGGCTGCTCGACGCCGTCGAAGTAGACGGTGACGCGGTTGTCGGCGGCGTCCAGGTGGAATTCGACGCACTGCCACTTGCCGGCCGTGGCAGGCGCCGATGTCTTCCACGACGTCCAGTCGCCCGTGGGACCGAGGTCCGAGCCGACGCCCCAGAAGTTGCCCTTGTCGGTTGGGGCGTACTGGCCGCCCAGGGGCCGGACCAGTGTGGGGGAGTCCGGGCCGGACGCCTCGGCGATGGTCCAGTGGGCCCAGTCGGGGGCCGTGGGGAAGGCGTCGACGCGGAGGCGGAGGCGGGCCCAGTAGCTGTTGCCGGGGGCGGTCAGGTCGGGGAAGGCGAGGAAGGCCCGGCCGTTGCCCTCGGTGTGGACGCGGAGTTCGCGGCCGTGGCCGGTGCTGCTGGGGGCGACGGTCAGGGTGCCGTTGGAGGTGTCGGCGCTCCATCCGCTGCCGGCCGTCACCGGGCCCAGGGGGAGACGGTCGAAGTTCTCCCGGGCCAGGGTTCCGTAGGACGTGGGGGTCGCCGATGATGTGGCGGGTATTGCGAGCAGTACGGTCGCTGCGGTGCAGATTGCGGCGGCTGCTTTCCTCAGAAATGCCATGCGGAAAGTGTGCAACCGCTTTCTCGCAAGTCACAGTGAGGGCAGGGGAGTTGGCTGAGGAAGGCGCCTGGGGTGTCTTGATCGCGTGAGGGGGACGGGGTGGGTGTTCCGGCGGCGAAGGTGTTCTTCGCGGAGGTGCGGGCGCTGTTCGCGGAAGCGGCCGAGAGGCGGGGGCTGGAGGGGCCGGGTGAACGCAGATCCGACCTGTTGCTCGCCACGTCCTGTTACAGCAGCGGGGGCCTGACGTACGAGTTCTACTTCGAGTGGTTCGAAGTCCATGTCAGGGTCAGCGCGGTCCTTGAAACGGAGACCGGCAAGATCAAGGCCAATGTCGAGCAGCTGGCCATCGCGGCAGGTGTCGTCGAGAAGAGGGGCGGTGTGTCGTTCAGCGCCCGTAATCAGAAGCAGATGAAGAAGTCGCTGGAAGGCCAGGTGCGTTACGTCGAACTGGTGCACCCCTTCCTCTCGGGTGACCGGGAGGCGGCCGAGGAACTCATCCGCAAGGCCGGTGCACGGTAAGCGCGCAAGGCCCCAAGGAATGCCCCCTTTTTTTCGACTTGCCCCGCCTCATCACTTCTTCGCCTGGCCCGCCTTCAGGATCTCCGCGACATCGAGCTTGACCTGTGCGCCAATGCAATCGGGCAGGGTGACCATCTCACCAGGGGAGTACAAGCGGTGGGTCGTGTACTCGTCGTCCGCAGGGTCGGTGAGGACGTGCAGACGCTGGTGCTTGCGGTCGACGATCACGTAGACGGGAACGTCGGCGTCGGCGTAGGCGCCGACCTTGGTGTGCAGGTCGGTCTTCCAATTGCTGGAGGTGACTTCCAGGACCATTCGGAAGGCGATGGAGTCGTAGCAGTTGCGCTCGATGTGGTGGTCGTCGATGTCGGCGTCGACGATGCAGAGGTCGGGGGTAGCGAAGTCCTCGGGAGCGTCGGGTAGCCAGATGCTGACATTCTGGAGGACTGCTGTATCGCCTCCGTGGAGCCCGGCCATGGCGAAGGGCAGTACAAGGGTGGTCAGAGCCCAGGCGTGGGCAGCGTCCGGGGACGGGGTCACGAGGATCTGGCCTCCGATGATCTCGACGCGATACCCCGGATGGCGTTCCATGATCTCTTCGGCCAGGGCCGTCAGCGAGACGTCATCGTGAGGCTGCTCGACGGCTGCTGTGGACATCGGTGCCTCCTGTGGGTGGTGCCGAGAGCATCATCGTAGGCCGAGCAGCGCCGGTATGTCCTTGACGATCACCTTCACCCAAACGGGTGCGCGCACCGCAGAGGGCCCCGCTCCCAACGGAAACGGGGCCCTCACAGCCGTACGAAAGGCCGTATCGAAAACGACCTCAGAAGCGGCGCGTGATCAGCGCCTTCTTCACCTCGGCGATCGCCTTCGTGACCTCGATGCCGCGCGGGCAGGCGTCCGTGCAGTTGAAGGTCGTGCGGCAGCGCCAGACGCCGTCCTTGTCGTTCAGGATCTCCAGGCGCTGCTCGCCGGCCTCATCACGCGAGTCGAAGATGAAGCGGTGCGCGTTGACGATGGCGGCCGGGCCGAAGTACTGGCCGTCGTTCCAGAAGACCGGGCACGAGGAGGTGCAGGCCGCGCAGAGGATGCACTTCGTGGTGTCGTCGAAGCGCTCGCGGTCCTCGGCCGTCTGCAGGCGCTCGCGCGTGGGCTCGTTCGTGTCCTTCGTGATGAGGAAGGGCATGACGTCCCGGTACGCCTGGAAGAACGGCTCCATGTCCACGACCAGGTCCTTCAGGACCGTGAGGCCCTTGATGGGCTCGACCGTGATCGGCTTCTCGGGGTTGATGTCCTTGATGAGGGTCTTGCAGGCAAGGCGGTTCTTGCCGTTGATCCTCATCGCGTCCGAGCCGCAGATGCCGTGGGCGCAGGAGCGGCGGAAGGTCAGCGTGCCGTCGACGTCCCACTTGATCTTGTGGAGGCCGTCGAGGACGCGCTCCTTCGGGTCGATCTCCAGCTGGAAGTCTTCCCAGGTCGCCTCGGCCGAGACCTCCGGGTTGAAGCGGCGGACTCGGAACGTGACCGTGATGTAGGGGGACGCGGCGGACTCTGCCTCCACCTTGTCCATAACGGGGGTAGCCATCAGTACTTACGCTCCATCGGCTGGTAGCGGGTCTGGACGACCGGCTTGTAGTCGAGACGGATGGACTCGGCGCCGTCGTCGCCCACCTCGCGGTACGCCATGGTGTGGCGCATGAAGTTGACGTCGTCTCGGTTGGGGTAGTCCTCGCGGTAGTGACCGCCGCGGGACTCCTTGCGGGCCAGCGCCGACACCGCCATGACCTCGGCCAGGTCGAGCAGGTTGCCCAGCTCGATGGCCTCCAGCAGGTCGGTGTTGAACCGCTTGCCCTTGTCCTGGATCGAGACGTTCCGGTAGCGCTCGCGCAGCTCCGCGATCTTCTCGACCGCCGTCTTGATCGTCTGCTCCGTGCGGAACACCATGACGTTGGCGTCCATGGTCTCCTGCAGCTCCTTGCGGAGCGTCGCCACCCGCTCGGTGCCGGTGGAGGTACGCAGCTGCTCGACCTGGTCGATCACCAGCTCCGCCGGGTTCTCCGGGAGCTCGACGAAGTCCGCCTTCTGGCTGTACTCCGCCGCCGCGATGCCGGCCCGCTTGCCGAACACGTTGATGTCCAGAAGCGAGTTCGTGCCCAGGCGGTTGGCGCCGTGGACAGACACGCAGGCGACCTCGCCGGCCGCGTACAGGCCCGGGACCACCGTCGTGTTGTCCGCCAGGACCTCACCCTCGACGTTCGTCGGGATGCCGCCCATCGCGTAGTGCGCGGTGGGCTGGATCGGGATCGGGTCGGTGTACGGCTCGATACCGAGGTACGTCCGCGCGAACTCCGTGATGTCCGGGAGCTTGGCGTCCAGCTGCTCCGGCGGGAGGTGCGTCAGGTCCAGGAAGACGTGGTCGCCCTCGGGGCCGCAGCCGCGGCCCTCGCGGATCTCCGTGTAGATGGAGCGGGAGACGACGTCACGGGACGCGAGGTCCTTCATGACCGGCGCGTACTTCTCCATGAAGCGCTCGCCGTCCTTGTTGCGGAGGATGCCGCCCTCACCGCGGGCGCCCTCCGTCAGCAGGATGCCCATGCGCCAGATGCCGGTCGGGTGGAACTGGAAGAACTCCATGTCCTCCAGCGGCAGCCCGCGACGGTAGACCGCCGCCTGGCCGTCACCCGTCAGCGTGTGCGCGTTCGACGTCACCTTGAAGAACTTGCCGCAGCCGCCGGACGCGTAGATCACGGCCTTCGCCTGGAAGACGTGGATCTCACCGGTCGCCAGCTCGTAGGCCACGACACCGGCCGACTTCTTGACGCCGTCGACCTCGGTGATCAGCTGGTCCAGGACGTAGAACTCGTTGAAGAACTCCACGCCCTCCTTGACGCAGTTCTGGTACAGCGTCTGGAGGATCATGTGGCCGGTGCGGTCCGCGGCGTAGCAGGACCGGCGCACCGGCGCCTCGCCGTGGTTACGGCTGTGACCGCCGAAGCGGCGCTGGTCGATGGTGCCGTTCGGGGTGCGGTTGAACGGCAGGCCCATCTTCTCCAGGTCGAGGACCGAGTCGATGGCCTCCTTCGCCAGGATCTCGGCGGCGTCCTGGTCGACCAGGTAGTCACCGCCCTTGACCGTGTCGAAGGTGTGCCACTCCCAGTTGTCCTCCTCCACGTTGGCCAGCGCGGCGGCCATACCGCCCTGCGCGGCGCCCGTGTGGGAGCGGGTGGGGTAGAGCTTGGTCAGCACGGCGGTGCGGCTGCGCTTCGTCGACTCGATGGCCGCGCGCATGCCCGCGCCACCGGCGCCGACGATGACGGTGTCGTACTTGTGGATCTTCATGAGTGGATTACCTCAGCCCCGTGCCTAGCGGATGTTCGGGTCGAAGGTGAAGATCACCAGCGTGCCCAGCAGGATGGTGAACACCGTGGCGGTGTAGAGCAGGCCCTTGAGCCACAGGCGGGTGTTCGCGCGCTCCGCGTAGTCGTTGATGACCGTGCGCAGGCCGTTGGCGCCGTGCAGCATCGCGAGCCAGAGCATCAACAGGTCCCAGACCTGCCAGAAGGGGCTCGCCCAGCGGCCCGCCACGAAGGCGAAGCCGATCTTCGACACGCCGCCGTCCAGCACGAGCTGGATCAGCAGGTGGCCGATGACCAGGACGACCAGCACAACGCCGGACAGGCGCATGAACAGCCAGGCGGCCATCTCGAAGTTGCCCCGCGTGGACTTCGGGGTCTTCTTGGTGCGCTTGCGCGGGGCCTCGATGAAGGGGGCCGGGTTGTCGACGTTGTAGAGGGACTCGCCCTCGACGGGGCCGATACCGGTCGTGGTGGTTTCAGTGGTGGACATACGCGTCAGCTCCCGAACAGTTCACGAGCGGCGTGACCGAGGACGGGGTAGATCGCCCCCAGCATCAGCACGAGCCACAGGCCGACGACGGACCAGAGCATCTGCTTCTGGTAGCGCGGGCCCTTCGACCAGAAGTCGACGGCGATGACACGCAGGCCGTTGAGCGCGTGGAAGAGGATGGCGGCGACGAGGCCGTACTCCAGCAGCGCGACGATCGGCGTCTTGTACGTGGCTACGACCTTGTCGTAGTCCTCGGGGGAGACACGGACGAGAGCAGTGTCCAGCACGTGAACGAACAGGAAGAAGAAAATGAGGACGCCGGTGACTCGGTGAGCCACCCAGGACCACATTCCTTCCCGGCCGCGGTACAGCGTTCCAGCCGGCACGGAAGTTCCTCCGGGAGCGGGGATTGGGGCCGCGCCGGCTTGTGCTGTCGGTCGGGCCCGGCCGGGTACGGTCCACCGGCCCTCAGCATCGTATCCACGGTTGCCTGCGGCGATTACGCCGGGCCTATCGGTGTGATCAAACTGGCACGCGGATGGGTTATTGGCGGCTAATTGGGCGGTGTGTGCGGTTATTTGCCGAGTGCGGCGCCGTAGGGGCTGGTCGCGCGGTTCCCCGCGCCCCTAGGGAGTCGAGCAACCGTGCTCTTGCAAGGCGCCGGAGTTCCTCTGCCGCAAGGACTCGTTCTTCTTCCGGATCGTTCGTCAATCGTGATCGGATGCCTGCGAGGACGTGGTCCAGGGCCTCGTTCGGTGTCAGGCCGTCCAGGCAGATGACGAACGCGTGGCCGAACCTCGCCTCGTATGCGGCATTCGCGGCACTCATGGCTGTATGCGCCGCCCCGTACGCCCCCTCCGGCAGTACAGGCAACGTTTCTCCTGCCAGTGCCTCCGCCAGATCCGCCGGTGCCAGGTCGTACGCCGCCTCGTCCGAAGCCGCCAACAAGGAGTCGACGTCGGGGTAGGGGCGGTGGTCGGCGATGCGGGTGGCCCAGCGAGGGCTGCGGAGGCAGGTTCGGAGAATTCGCAGGATCTCGTCGGCGGGGGCAGTGTTGAAGGACTCCAGCGCGGTGGGGGACGGTGGAGTGCGAGTCTGCTCGGGCAGCGACGGTATGGCGACTGGGCCAGGAAGGTGTGTGGGCGTCACGTGGGTTTCGGCAGGGGATTCTGGGGCAGGAGTGGCGCCACGTTACCGAGTGTGGACGTGCGGTGTCCGACGGATGCCCGAATTTCAGCCGAACGGGAGAGTTTCGGAACGTGTGGTGGACGCCTCAGGGTGGCCCCAGGGCCTAGGTTGGCGCCGTGAGCCAGCACAAGCACAGGCGCCGGGCCCCGGCGAAGACGGCGCTGAAGCAGACGTGGGTGCTGATCGTCGCGGTCGTCGTCGTGACGGTCGCGGCAGGGGTGAGCCTCGGGCTCCTGGCCACCGGCGACGACGGAGGAAAGCCGGCCGGGTCGCAGCAGGGGCGGTCGGCCGCGGGTACGTCCGAGGCCGCCTCGCCCTCCGCCTCGAAGAAGGCGACCGATCCGACTCCGACACCCACTCGGTCGTATCCGCTCTCGAAAGCCCCCCGCACCATCCCGGCCGTCACCTCCCACACCGCCGCCCGAGGGCCGGGCTGGCGTCCGGCGCGTGGGGAGCGGGTCGTCGTGAGCGACGCCGAGCTCGCCGACGAGGGGCGGCTCGTCGCCGGTGAGCTGGGGCTGACGTACGCCGGTGAGAAGGACGACGTGCGGGCCGGGGATCTGCGGCTGGCCCTGAACGACGACGAAGGCGCGGACCCGGAGTCGTACGCCATGACCGTGCGCGGTGGGCGGGTGACCGTCAGCGGGCCGGGGGAGGCGGGGGTCTTCTACGGGACCCGGACCCTCAAGCAGGAGGTCCATGGTGGGGGTACGGCGCCGGAGGGCGTCGTGCGCGACGAGCCCGCCAAGCCGGTGCGCGGGTTCATGCTCGACATCGCCCGCAAGCACTTCACCGCCGACTGGATCGAGGACCGGGTGCGGGAGCTGGGGGACCTGAAGTTCAACCAGCTGGGACTGCACTTCTCCGACGACCAGGGGTTTCGGATCGAGTCCGACTCGCATCCCGAGATCGTCTCCCAGCAGCATCTGACCAAGGCGCAGGTCAGGAAGATCGTCAAGCTGGCGGCCAGTCGGCACATCACCGTGGTGCCCGAGATCGACTCGCCCGGGCATCTGGGGGCGGTCATCGCCGCGCATCCGCAGCTGCAGTTGCGGAACGCGTCCGGTGTCGCCACGCGCGGGGCGATCGACATCTCCAACCCCGACTCCGCCGCGATCGTCGACGATCTGCTCAATGAGTACGTCGGTCTCTTTCCCGGCAATCAGTGGCATCTCGGTGGGGACGAGTACCAGGCGCTGACCGTGTCCGACCCGCAGGCGAGCTACCCGCAGCTCGCCACCGCCGCGCGGGAGGCCTACGGCTCCGGCGGGACCGTCGCCGACCTGACCACCGGCTGGCTCAACGACCGCGCCGACACGGTCCGGGCCCACGACCGGGTTCCCCGCGCCTGGAACGACGGGTTCTTCCGGGACACGTCCGTCCAGCCGGACAAGGAGATCCAGGTCGCGTACTGGACGGGCAAGGAGATCGGTGCGCGGGTGCCGGCGGAGTATCTGCGGGCCGGGCGTGAACTGATCAACTACAACGACGAGTTCCTCTACTACGTGCTCGGGCAGCCGCAGACCTTCGTCTATCCCACCGGCCAGCGGATCTACGAGCAGTGGACGCCGCGGGTCGTGCGGGGGACGGCGGCCGTGCCGGCCGGCTACGACGACCAGATCCTGGGCGGGTCTTTCGCGGTGTGGTGCGATCTCGCGAACTCGCAGACCCAGGCGCAGGTCGCGGCCGGGATCCGGATGCCGTTGCGGGCGACGGTGCAGAAGCTGTGGGACGCGGGGAAGCCGGAGCTGTCCTGGACCGAGTTCAGGGCGCTCGCGGACCGGCTGAGCTGAAGCCGGGCTGAGCCGGCCTGACCTGGGCTGAGCTGTGGATTTGGCCCATATGGCTGCGAACCCGCGTACGACTGTGGTGTATTCGGCCCAGCCGAACCGAGCAGCCAGGGGGAACCGGGATGGGCTACTGGGGGTACTTCGTCGTGGGCCGCGCCGAGCGGCCGCTGGCGGAGCTGGACGCGCTGGCGGGCGCCGAGGGCATGACCCTGCGCGATCGGGCGCCGGGCGGTTGGCAGGTGTGGGAGTACCCGAGCGGGGACGGCGAGGTCGGGAACATGAACGCCCTGGCACGCGAGACCGGGTCGCCCGCGCTCTTCGGGTACGTCATGGACAGTGACTGCGTGGTCGTGGAGGCGGCGGCTCCGGAGAGCGGGGCGTGGACGACCTGTCTGGCGCGGGCGGCGATGGCCGGGTACCTCGGCGCCGGGGACGAGGGGCTCACGGTCGAGGACTACTTCCTCGAACCCGGTGACGCCGCCGACCGGGCCGTCGCCTGGGCCGCCGAGGCCGGGCACGAAGTGAACGCCGAGCCGCTGATCGACGTACTCACCGCTGAAGCGGACCCAATGGCCGAAAACCTCTTCTTCCGGCTGCTCGACCGGCTCGGCGTCGTGCCCCTGTGACACTCACGGGCCGTTGCACGCAGTAAGGGGAAGTGCGGGCTCCGTTAAGGAAGGAGCCTTCCAGGGGCCTGTGCGGGGGCCCCGACCCTCATGACTGACCCGCTTAGGGAGGCGTGGATGAGCCTGGTGGAACTGATCGCTCAGGCCGACGAACGCGGACTGGCCGCCAGCGGGTTGGCTTGTTTGGATCGGTGTGTGCCCCTGTTGGGCGGTGACGACGAGGCATTGCGGCCGCTGTGGGCGAACCTCGCGGCCGGCGGGGACCCGGCCGCGTGGGGTGAACTCCTTGACCAGGTGCGCGGGAAGCTGGGCGTCGCGGAGGTCGTGGACGACGAGGACGTCGAGGACGAGGCCGCGCTGCTCGCCCGGCGGATGCTGGCCGCCGCTCCCGCCGTACGGTCCGCCCCCGAGGCGCGGATATGGGCCGACGCCTGCTCGGTCGCCTCGCTGCAGATACACCGGCTGCTCGACCCCGCGGAGGACGACGCGTCCTCGGCCGACGCACTGCCGCAGGCTCTCAACTCCGTTCGGGCCGGTGGGGCTCCGACGATCGAGGGCCGTGCGCAGGGCATGTCGCCGCTCGTCGCCGCCGAACTGCGCCGCCAGATCAGCGTCCTGGAGCTGCTCGCCCAGCATGGTGCGGGCGGGCTGCGCCGGGCGCTGGAGGTGTCGACGGAGGGGCGGCGCGTGCTGCGGGCGGTGGTGTCGCGGCGGGCTCGGGGGAGGGCTTGACGCACGCACACCCGTGACCGCCCGGTCCCTCCCGGGCCGTCAGCTCATCAGCCACTTCACCACCGCGTCGCCGTAGTCGGCCGTCCGCGCGTAGAAGGCGGTCAGGTCGCGGTGGGTCGCCGCGAAGAGGCCGCGCATCTCGGGTTCCGCGTCCGGCGCGCCGTACGGCCGCAGCAGCTGCACGCGCGCGTGCCGCCACAGGTCGTCGAAGTCGGCCGCCTTCAGGTACTCGGCGACCCCGGTCACCTGGGATGCGGTGAGCAGCAGGAACGGGGGCAGGGACGAGCCGGTGTGGAACACCGGGCGGCCGCCGAGGACCACGTGGGTGCGGGGGCCTTCGGGCGCGTGGTTCGGGGGGATGCCGCAGTAGAGGAGCTCGACCTCGCCGTACAGCTTGTCGAGCACTTCCTCGCGATGCCGGCCGATCCGCTCCCGCACGGTGTCCCAGTCGTCCTCGAACAGGCGCTGGAACCAGGTGGGGCTGTTGCGCAGCGCCGAGGGCGGTACCGCGCGGAGATGGAAGTACATGCTCATCAGTGACTGGAGCGCACGGCAGCGGCGAAGCGTCACTCTCGCGTCAATATGAACTCCCGCGTAAACCTGTTTCCTGAGGGAGTCCTGTGACCGTGCTGGGGTGGCGGTGCGGCGGTCCTGCACCGGTCCCGGGCAGCCCCCGGATCCGGGTGACGAAACGCTGTTCGGCCACGCTCTCAAGAATGTGACGACTCAGCAGGAAACCAGGCCCCCAGCCGCGACGAAGCCGGTGCGGTGGGCGGCGGACGCGGTGGCGACGATGCGCGAGGGGGCGCGGCTGCGGCTCGACTACTCGGCGCAGAGCCTGTGGCGGGTCGACCGGATGATCGAGGGGCTGCGCGACGAGCGGACGCCGTATGCCGCCGTGGAGAACACGCTGCGCGGTCTCGGTGCGTACGCCGGTGAGGTGATCGCCCGTCAGACCGGCGCCGAGTGGTGGACGTCGGGCGGCGACTTCTGGATCCGCACGCCCGACGGACGGCTGTGGGACCCGATCGACGAGGCGCGCCGGTGTTTCGCGGGCGACGGGTCGCTGCGGTTGCTGTGCCGGGACGCCACGCACGGGGAGTCGCGGCGGTAGGCGACGGCGTGGGAGCGGCGCGGGCATGCCCCGCCCGCGCCCCTGTGACATGACCCGACCGGGACCCCGTGAATGGGCGGGGTCCCGGCCGGGTCAGGTGGCTCTCGACGGGGTGCCCAGGGTGGTCTTGCTGTAGATGACCGCCTGGGAGTAGCCGAGGTCCCGCGTTCCAGTTGCCGCCCTTGCCGGTGCCGACAGGAGGCGGGGCCGGGTCCTCGGCGGACGCGGCCCCGCTGGTCCGACGGGTGTCAGGCCGCCCAGACCTCGGCCTCGTCGGCCGGGACGGTGGTGGCCAGGCCCAGCTCCTTACGGGCGGCGACCGTCTTGTTCGGGTCGATGCCGGTGAAGGCCGGGTCGTAGGCGATGTAGAACGCGTCGGCGTCGGCGGCGTTCGCGGCAGCCTTCCAGTGCGTGGCCGTCTTCTTCAGCTGGTCGCGGAGCTTGCCGACCTGCGCGCCCT
Source organism: Streptomyces cyaneus (assembly GCF_004028635.1). Taxonomy (GTDB): domain Bacteria; phylum Actinomycetota; class Actinomycetes; order Streptomycetales; family Streptomycetaceae; genus Streptomyces; species Streptomyces cyaneus. The sequence goes on from NZ_RQJW01000006.1 coordinate 505,964, forward strand.
CGATGCCCTTCAGGCCCTCGAGGTGTGCGTCGAGCGCGGTGGCGACGGCCTTGGCCTGCGCCTTGTAGGCGGCCAGGTCCTCCTCGACGTCCTTTTCGGACTGGTTCGCCCACAGGGCGTCGTAAACGGCGTTCGAACCCGTCAGATACGTCTTCTGCTCGGCCTTGAAGGACTTCGCGTCGGCGTCCAAGGAGCCGGTGAACGTGCCCGACTCCTTGTTGTAGGTGCAGGTCACCGCGCGGTCGCCGGTCGCCCAGCTCTCCTTGGTCGGCGTGTAGTAGAAGATCGCGACACCCTTGGGGAGCGCCCAGGTGTCCGGGGCGAACTTCCCCGCCTCGACCGGGCAACGCTCGTCGGCGATCCCCGAGATCGCGTCGTCACCGGGGTACGAGGACCCTTCGTCGATCTTGAAATCGGCGACGACCTGCCCCGTGTGCCCCTCGGCGCAGGGCACGATCTCGACGAGGACCTCCTCGCCCTCGCCCTTGTTGTTGGGGTTGTAGCAGTCCCCGACCTCCAGCGAGAACACCGACCGCTGGCGGGCCACCTTCTTCGCGCCGTCCTTGGCGCTGTCGACGGCATCCGATACATCCGAGCATCCCGCGGCGCCGATCGCGAGCAGGGCGACGACGGCGGATATGCCACGAGCAGAACGGTGCGAGCTACGGGTTGCCATGACGTGTACATCCTCTTATGTGAACTTTATGAGGGGGGCGCGCGCATCGTATGCCATCGCTGCGGCTTGGCCCTGTGAAGTCCCCGCCGATGCAAGGCGGGTGTGCGGCAAGCTCTCTGACATGCGATGAGTCGCAATGGTTGTACGCGGCTGCCGCGCGGCCTCGACGGCCGCATCAAAGACGCACGAGAAGCCGAAAGGTTGTACGTCACCTGTGACTTTGCTGTGTGTGAATGAACACCCTCGTTACCCGTGATGTTCACGAGGTGACGTCCGCTTGGTCAGCGGGGGGACCAGAAGGAGTCCTTCCGTCGACGGAGCAAAGGGGTGGGGTCCCATGAGCACAGTGGACGAACGCGCGCCGGGCGCGCATGAGATGGGCCCGTACGCCGCGACCTTCGTCGCCGGAGTCACCGCCGGGAACCGGCTGCCGCTGGACTACTCGGTGGCCAGCCTGCGCCTCGTCGACTTCCTGATCGACGGCATGCGCAAGGGCGGCGCGGACCGGGAGCGCGCGCGGGAGACGCTGCGGGGGCTCGGGGCGTACGTCGGTGAGGTCCTCGTGCGCCGCGCGGGGGCGGTGTGGGTGGACTTCGACGCCGACCAGCGCGCCTACTTCGGCCAGTCGGTCGGGGTGCGTATGCCGGACGGCCGGGTCTGGAATCCGCTCGGCAAGGTCCACAACCGGTTCGAGGCCGGTGGCCCCGGGGAGTCCCTGCAGACCTTCTACCTGACCTTGCACGGGCGGGCACGGAGAGCCGTGGCATGAAGAGTGACACAGAAAGCGGCATGAGAAGTTCCATGGGAAAACGCCTCGCCATGACGGCCGCGCTGGTCGTCTCGGCCGCACTCACCGGGTGCTCGGCGGACGCGGATGACGCGGCGCTCCCCGAGCCGGACCGCCGGGCCACCGCTCCCGTCGGCGCCACCCCCGAACCCGAACCCGCACCCGAACCCACCCCCGAGACCTCCGCCGAGTTCCTCGCCCTGGCCAAGCAGGCGATGGCCGCGCAGGAGGGCTGGCGCTTCAGCGTGCAGGGGAGTGAGGAGCTGGTGCTCCAAGGGCACAAGAGCGGCGCGACCTACTCGGCGCAGGTGCACCGGACGACCGGCGAGCCATGGGCGCTGCACTCCGTCGGCAGCAGCCGGAGCAGCAAGGGCGTGACCGAGTCCGAGGAGCTCTACGTCGTCGACGGCGTCGGCTACGTCAAGGAGGGCGACGCCGCCTGGCGGCACGGGCCCCTCTCCGACCCGGAGATCGCGGGCAAGGTCGAGGACCCGGTGGCCGCCCTCGACACGTTCGAGGAGTACGGCGACGCGGTCTCCGTCACTGCCGCGGACCAGCGGATCGAGCTGCGCGTCCGTACCGCGTCCGCCGCGCTGCCCGCCGTACGGGACCAGGGCGTCGTACGCAAGGCCCTGCGGGAACTCGCTCCGACCCTGGAGCAGCTGCGCGCGGCCGGCGTGCCCGCACCGGAGAGCGGGATCACCGTGGAGCGCGCCGAGGAGACGCTCGTCCTCAACTCCCTGACACATCAGGTCACTTCGCACACCTTCCGGTGCGTGCTGCGCATCCCGCACGGGACGGGAAGCATCCGCTACGGCCAGGCCGTGACCGAGCGGACCTCGGGGCCGTCCGAGAGAGCCGTCGTGTTGCCGGAGGGAGTGGGGTGACGGGCGCCCTGTGACACTTATCTCCGGCACGACGCTGAGGACCGTGGAGGACAAGGGCGTGCACGCCCGTGCCGCAAGGTACGGACGCGCCGCGAGCCGGTACGGACGAGGACAGTTCTTGCGCCAAGGAGGGGAACCCCGCCGCGGGCACGCGCACGACGGGGAATTGGGCGCGGCCGTCGCGCGGGCCCAGGAAGGTGACGAGGCCGCCTTCGCGGTCGCCTACCGGCTGGTGCAGCCAGGACTGCTCGGGTACCTGCGCGGGCTGGTCGGGGACGACGCCGAGGACGTGGCGTCCGACGCCTGGCTGGAGATCGCCCGGGACCTCGCCCGGTTCAAGGGCGACGGGGCCGGGTTCCGGGGCTGGAGCGCGACCATCGCCCGGCACCGGGCGCTGGACCATCTGCGCCGGCAGAAGGTACGGCCCCGGTCGTCGGCGCTGGAACAGGACGTACTGGACCTGCCGGGTGCGTACAACACGTACGACCAGGCGCTGGAGTCGATCTCCACGGAGCACGCCCTGGAGCTGGTCCGCGGACTGCCGCGGGACCAGGCCGAGGCCGTGCTGCTGCGGGTCGTGGTCGGCCTCGACGCCCCCGCCGCGGCCCGCGTCCTCGGCAAACGTCCGGGCGCGGTCCGCACGGCCGCGTACCGGGGTCTGAAGCGCCTGGCCAAACAGCTGGGCGTCGAAGGTGTGACGGATGACGGCCCCCGGACGCTGGGGGAATCGAAATGAACAGTGAGCGTGACGGCGACGGCCAGGGCGCGACATCGGCGCCTCGTTGAGGCGAAGCTGGTGTGCGCAGTGAGTCGTACGGGGCGTGAGGTACGTACAGGCTCTACGAGCTTGTGCGTCACAGCTGGCAGACAGGTCACGTAGATCACGTAAGACACGTGCATCACGTAGGCCGCATTGAGATCAGACGGACAGGAACGGGAAACGGACATGGGTGAACGGCAGAGCGGCGGTGGGTCCACCGGCCGTCGGCGTGTGCACCCTGACGGCATGGCTTCCGGGCACGCGTCCCCGCACATCACCGGCCACGCGTCCGGCCCGACCGTGATGCTCGACGACGCCGCGTTGGAGGCGCTGCTCTCCGCCGCCGTACTGCGCGGGCACCGCGTGGACGCCGAGGGCGAGCAGCGGGCCGTGGCCGCGTTCCGGGCCGCCCGGGACGCGGGGGCCCACCGGGCGCGCACCCGGCGCCGGGACGACTGGCGGCCCCGTGCGCAACGGCGCTTCGCGCGCTCGGCGAAGACCACGCTCTCCCTGTTCGTCGCGAGCCTCGCGCTGGGCGGTGCGGCGTTCGCCGCGATCGGTTCGTCCGGTTCCTCGGACGCCCCCGCCGGTGACAAGGACGGGCCCACCGAGTCGAACAGCGCTCCCGGTCTGCCGGCCGCCGAACCGTCCTCCGCCGCGTCCGACGCTGTCTCCGGCAAGCCCGGCCATCCGGCCACCGCCCAGGACACCGAGGCGAAGTGCCGCGCCTACGCCCAGGTCGAGGAGCGCGGGAAGGCCCTGGACTCGACGTCCTGGCAGCGGCTCGTCACGGCGGCGGGCGGCGAGGACAAGGTGGCCGCGTACTGCGCCGAGCAACTGGCGACCGCGGCGGCGAAGGGCGAGCCGAGCAAGGAGGCCGACGGGGGCGGTGCCACCGGCAACGGCCAGGGCTCGAAAGACCAGGGCTCGAACGAACAGAACTCGAACGACCAGGGCTCGAACGACCAGGGACCGAGCCATCAGGGCCCGAGCGACGAGAACACGTCCGGCAAGGGCGCCGAGAAGGCGGAGAAGGCCGAGAACCAGGGCTGATGTCGGCCCGACGTCCTCGGCCGAGGCAACGGCCGGGGCCGCCACCCCCCACAGGAGAGGCCCCGGCCGTCGCGCGGCACGGGCCGCGCGGCGGCCCGTACTCTCTACAGCGCCATGACTGCGTTTTCTGTCACACCTGGACGCGGACAACGCGCTGTCCTGGGTAGTTGCATGTTGTACGGACATGGACGAGCGGCTCTTTCAGGCCGTAACGTGCCTTTCGCGCCGGACGCGGAGGGTGTATGACCACCGCAACGACCTGCGGTCTTGAAGCCGCAACCATCAATTGAGGTACCAGTGCTGGGGGACGACGCGGAGCTGACTGCCGCGGTGCTTGCGGCACAGGACGGGGACGAGACCGCGTTCCGGACTGTGTACCGCTCCGTGCACCCGCGGCTGCTCGGGTACGTACGGACGCTGGTCGGCGACCCCGACGCCGAGGACGTCGCGTCGGAGGCATGGCTGCAGATAGCGCGTGACCTGGAGCGATTCAGCGGGGACGCGGACCGTTTCCGCGGCTGGGCCGCCCGAATAGCCCGCAACCGTGCGCTGGATCACATACGCATGCGCGGCCGCCGCCCCGCGATCGGCGGCGACGAGACGGAGCTGACCGGGAAGGCCGCCGAGTCCGACACCGCGGGCGAGGCCATCGAGGCCCTGGCCACCGACGGCACCCTCTCCCTCATCGCGCGCCTGCCGCAGGACCAGGCGGAGGCCGTCGTCCTGCGCGTGGTCGTGGGGCTCGACGCCAAGACGGCCGCGGAGACGCTCGGCAAGCGTCCGGGTGCCGTACGGACCGCCGCGCACCGGGGTCTGAAGCGGCTCGCCGAGCTGCTCGGCGACGATCCGGAATCGGCCGGGGTGCTCGATGCCCTGCCTCCCCAGCGAGGAACCCGCGACCGTGCGGTGACGTCTGCGAGTGTGACGCAAAGCGTCACGCGGACGCAGAAGGATGTGTGATGGCCGACGAGCAGTACAGGTGGCTGGACCGCGAAACTGCGGAGCGATTGCTGCGCGGAGAGTCACTCGAAGCTGTCGACGCGGCCGACCGCGACCAGGCCGAACAGCTCGCCAAGACGCTTGAGTCCCTGACCGTCGAACCCCCGCTGAGCAGCGCGGAACTCCCCGGAGAGGCCGCCGCGTTGGCGGCGTTCCGCGCGGCGCGCGCGGACCGGGACGACGCTTCCGCGACCCTCGGCCACGGCTCCGCCTCGCGCGCCTCCCAGGGCTCCGACGCCGGACTCGTCCGCATCGGCGCCCCCGACCGCGCCGCCCGTCGCCCCCGCTGGGCCCGTCCAGTACGGCTCGGTCTCGCCGCCGCGCTGGCCGTCGGCATGGTCGGCGGGGTCGCCGTGGCGGCCGGAACCGGAGTCCTGCCGACGCCGTTCGACCGCGACGAGCGGGGCCGCCCGGCTGCCTCGGTCTCGGCGTCGGTGCCGGACCGCCCGCTCCTGTCGCCCTCGCCCTCGCCGGAGCGCGGTATGCAGGGCGAGCCCACGCCCGACGGCGGCTCGCGGGGCCCCACCGGCTCCGGGAACACCCAGGACACGCCACCCGGCGGCCCGGCCCCGGACCGCGAAACCGCCGCCCCCGACCGTGAGGATCGCTCCGGCGGCTGGTGGCGGACCGTCACCTCGTCCTGCCGCGACCTGCGCGACGGCAAGCAGCTGTCCGGCGACCGCCGCCGCGCCCTGGAGAGCGCGGCCGGCGGTTCCGTCACCGTGCGCAAGTACTGCAAGAGCGTCCTGACCGGCGTCGGCGAAAGCGTCCGGTCGCTGCCGGACGACGGCAAGGGCGAGGACGGCCCGGAAAAGGGCAAGGACAAGGGCGACGACGACTACCCGGACCGAGCGCTGGACCGGGACAAGGGCAGAGACGGCCACAAGGACCGCTCGGCCGGCTCGCGCGCCGACCGTGGCGCCAGCCGTGGCCTGGTGGGCGGCCACCACACCGCCGACGCCGGGCAAGCCCCCTCTGCCGTGGCCGTCCTCCTGTCGGACCGCGCCGTGCTGCCCCAGCTGGAGTCGGTCGTAGTCACTCCCGTCACACGTCGCTGACCTGCGGTTTTGTGATTCTCGGAAAATTCTTCGCGCCGGGAGTGACACTTTCGGCCGCCGTGGCGCTGATCTGAGTGAGCCGACTGGTCATCGGCCCTCGCACAGAGCCGGGGTTCCCCCCGTACCTGCGGCTCGTGCATCGGCGCGGGCGGGACACGTTCCCCCGGTCCCGCCCGCGCCCCACTTCATCTGCGGCCCGCTTCCTCTGCGGCCCACCTCATCCGCGCCCCGCGCCTCACCAGTGGACGACGACCTTGTCGCCGGTCCTCACCTGATCGAACATCTCCCCGATGGCTCGCTCGTCCCGTACGTTGACGCAGCCGTGCGAGGCGCCGGCGTAACCCGTGGCCGCGAAGTCGGACGAGTAGTGCACCGCCTGGCCACCGCTGAAGAACATCGCGTACGGCATGGGCGAGTCATAGAGCGTCGACACATGGTGCCGGGACTTCCAGTAGACGCTGAACACACCTTCCCGCGTCGGTGTGTACTGCGCCCCGAACCGCACCGGCACCGTCAGCAGCGTCCGCCCGTCGATCATCCAGCGCAGCGTCCGGCTCGACTTGCTGATGCACAGCACCCGCCCGGTCAGGCACCGCGCGTCCGGCGCGTCGGCGGGCTGCCCGCCCATCAGGTACAGGTCCCACTTGCCGGGCTCGCGCGTCATCTTCAGCAGCCGCTCCCAGGTGACCTCGTCGGTCTTCCCCGTCTTCGGCAGCCCGCGCTTGCCCTGGAAGCCCTTGACGGCCCGCTCGGTCAGATCGTCGTACGTCCCGGTCGGCCCGTCGAAGAGCCAGGCGATCTGCCGCAGCCGGGCCTGGAGCTCGCGCACGTCACGGCCCTCGTCGCCCCGCGACCACAGCACGGCGGGCGCCGGCGACGCGGGTTCGGCGCTCGGCTTGTCGTCGGGCGGCGCGGACTTCGGGGACGGTGTGCCGCTCGGGAGGTCGATGCGCACCGGCGAGCGCTGCTCCTCGCCCGAAGCCTGCACCGTACAGCCGCACAGCACCGTCAGCGCGGCGCCCGCAGCGAGTACCGCAGTCGATCTCCCCATGCCCTTGGTACGCATCCCGGCCCCCGTCGTCTCACCGCGGCCACCCCGCCGGGCCGACCGCCCTGATGTCACCTGAGATGTTCCCCGCGCGTGACCGGTTGCGAACTACGCGGCATGGTTGGACACAGAAGTGCACAAGGAAGCGCACACGGAAGTGCACGGCCCTGTGAGCAAGGTCCCAGGGCGGAGCCCTCCATCGGGCGCCGGCCCGGCCGCTACAGTCCGTGGCGAATCGTCTGTACTGGCGGGTAACAACCACAGCGATGCGGAGGCACACACGATGGCGCGCGAGTCGGAGTCCGGACTGCCCATCGAACCGGTCTACGGGCCGGACGCGCTGAACGGCTGGGACGCGGCCGAGAAGCTGGGCGAGCCCGGCTCGTACCCCTTCACCCGTGGCGTGTATCCCACGATGTACACGGGCCGCCCCTGGACGATGCGCCAGTACGCCGGGTTCGGCACGGCCACGGAGTCCAACGCCCGCTATCGCGACCTGATCGCGCACGGCACGATGGGCCTGTCGGTCGCCTTCGACCTGCCCACCCAGATGGGCCACGACTCCGACGCGCCGATCGCCCACGGTGAGGTGGGCAAGGTGGGCGTCGCCATCGACTCGATCGACGACATGCGGGTGCTGTTCGGCGGGATCCCGCTGGACAAGGTGTCGACGTCGATGACGATCAACGCGCCGGCCGCGCTGCTGCTTCTGCTGTACCAACTGGTGGCGGAGGAGCAGGGGGTCCCGGCGGACCGGCTCACCGGCACGATCCAGAACGACGTGCTGAAGGAGTACATCGCGCGCGGGACGTACATCTTCCCGCCGAAGCCCTCCCTGCGGCTCATCGCCGACATCTTCAAGTACTGCCGGGCCGAGATCCCGAAGTGGAACACGATCTCGATCTCCGGCTACCACATGGCCGAGGCGGGCGCGTCGCCCGCGCAGGAGATCGCCTTCACCCTCGCCGACGGCATCGAGTACGTCCGCACGGCGGTGGCGGCGGGCATGGACGTCGACGACTTCGCGCCGCGCCTGTCCTTCTTCTTCGTGGCCCGTACGACGATCCTCGAAGAGGTCGCCAAGTTCCGTGCCGCTCGCCGCATCTGGGCCCGGGTGATGCGGGAGGAGTTCGGCGCGAAGAACCCCAAGTCCCTGATGCTCCGCTTCCACACCCAGACGGCCGGCGTGCAACTGACGGCCCAGCAGCCGGAGGTCAACCTCGTCCGGGTCGCCGTGCAGGGCCTCGCCGCGGTCCTCGGCGGCACCCAGTCCCTCCACACCAACTCCTTCGACGAGGCGATCGCGCTGCCGACGGACAAGTCGGCCCGCCTGGCCCTGCGTACGCAGCAGGTCCTCGCGTACGAGACGGACGTGACGGCGACGGTCGACCCCTTCGCGGGCTCGTACGTCATCGAGAAGATGACCGACGACGTGGAGGCGGCGGCGGTCGAGCTGATGCGGAAGGTCGAGGACCTCGGCGGCGCGGTGTCGGCCATCGAGCACGGCTTCCAGAAGAGCGAGATCGAGCGCAGCGCGTACCGGATCGCCCAGGAGACGGACGCCGGCGAGCGGGTCGTGGTCGGCGTGAACCGTTTCCAGCTGGACGCGGAGGAGCCGTACGAGCCGCTCCGCGTGGACCCGGCCATCGAGGCCCAGCAGGCGGAACGGCTGGCGAAGCTGCGGGAGGAGCGGGACCAGGGGGCGGTGGACTCGGCGCTGGCCGCGCTGAAGAAGGCGGCAGAGGGGGCGGACAACGTCCTGTACCCGATGAAGGAGGCGCTGCGGGCTCGGGCGACTGTGGGGGAGGTGTGCAACGCCCTTCGGGAGATCTGGGGGACTTATGTGCCCAGCGATGCGTTCTGAGCTGGGCGACTACTCCGTATGAGTGATCACGAGCTGAGTCCGGGTGTCTCCGGTTACGCTCGTTGCAGAGTGGGCCCCGAAAAGGAGGACGCCATGGCCGTACTACAGCAGGAGCTGACCCTGGGCGAGGCTGCCGCCCAGCTTGCCCGTGCACTGCCTGGCCACCGCGTGGAGATTCTCCAGGGGAGGCTCACTGTGACACCGCCGCCGGACGGCTCGCATGCGCTGTCGTTGTCTTGGCTGGTCGTGCAATTCCATATGGCCGGGGCACGGAAGGCTGGGCTCAGGTACGTCCAGGGCATCGGACTCTGGCTGCCCACGTTGCCTGAGGACTTCGCGATCCCTGACTTCTCCATCGTCGACAAGGACTTCCGCGACGCTCACGTCACGAAGAACTATTACGCTCCGAACGTCTTCCGCATGGTCGTGGAAGTGACGTCGTCGAACTGGTCCGACGACCTCGGCCCCAAGGTCGAGTGCTACGCCCAGGCCGGCGTCCCTGCCTACCTCATCGCCGACCGCAAACACGACGAGGTCCTCCTCTACCAGGACCCGGCCGATGGCAAGTACGCCGACCCCCAGCGCTTCAAGCGCGGCCAGACCGTCCCCGTCCCCGAATCCGTCGGCGTCACCCTCGAACTCGCCGTCGACACCCTCCTCGACGGCGACGACGACTAGCGCAGGCCGAAGCGGGCCAGGTAGCCCATGAGCCCGGCTGCCTGGTCCCCGGCCCACCCCACGTACCCGTCCGGCCGCACCAGGAACAACCCGGATCCGTACGTCCCCTGCGCGGGGCCCCCTCGAATCACCCGCACCGCTTCCGGCACCTCGGCCGCTTGTACCCCCACCGCGACCAACGTCCAGTGCGGCCCCCGAAACGCATCAAACAGCCGCACGCCACCCAGCACCCCGTCCGGCGCCCGATCCCCGGCCCGCACCGCCCCCACCGCGTCCCGCGTCTCCTCCGTCAGGCTCGACTCCCGGTACCCCAGCCCCAGTTGACGCGTAGCCTCCCCGCGCCGCACCTCCCCGCGATGCACGCTCGTCGACAGCCCCAGCATGTCCGCCGCGATGGCCCGCCGCTCCTCCTCGTACGTGCCCAGCAGAGCTTCGTCCGCCCCGTCCCGCAGCACCGCCCCCAGCTTCCACCCCAGGTTGTACGCGTCCTGCACGCTGGTGTTGAGCCCCTGCCCGCCGGCCGGTGAATGCACATGGGCGGCATCCCCAGCCAGGAACACCCGCCTGTCCCGGAACCGGTCCGCCAGCGCAGCCCGCGGCCGGAAGTCCGAGGCCCAGCGCACCTCGGTCACGTCCTCCGGCGCCAGATGCGAGCGCGCGGCTACGACCTTGCGTATGCCCTCCAGGGAGACGTCGACCGACGCACCCTCCGCGAACTGGGCCACCACCTGGAAGTCCTCCGTACCCGCGAGCGGGCAGATGGCCAGGAAGCCGTCGCCCTCCCCGCTCGGCGGGAAGATGTGCCAGTTGTCGCGGTCCAGGCCCGTGATCCTGACGTCCGCCACCAGCATCGGGCTCGGGTCGACGGTCTCCCCGGTCATGCCGATGCCGAGAGACCGCCGCAGCGCCGAGCGGCCACCGTCGGCGGCGACGACGTACGGTGCGCGGACGCTCTCGCCGGCCGCGAAGCGGACCGTCACTCCGTCCTCGTCCTGTGTGACCCCGACGACCTCCCGGCCGAAGGCGACCTTCCCGCCCAGCTCCTCCAGCCGGCCGAACAGGATCTCCTGCGTCCGCCACTGCGGCACCATCCACGGCTCGGTGTACGGCGAGTCCTCCGTCACCTCCGCCGGGTCGAACATCTGGTGCTCGCCGACCCGCTTCCCGTCCTGCCAGATCATCCCGACGGGATAGCTGCCGCCCGCCGCGTGGATCGCGTCGAGTACGCCCAGGTCGTCGAAGACCTCCCTCGTGCGCGGCTGGATCCCCTTGCCGCGTGATCCGGGGAGGAGCGCGTCGGCCCGCTCCACGACCAGCGCCTCCACCCCGCGCCGGGCGAGGTCGATGCCGAGGGTGAGGCCGGTGGGGCCCGCGCCCACGATCAGTACATCGGTCCGTACAGCCGGTACATCGGTTCGTGCAGCCATGATCCATTCTCCTTAACGCTGTTAAGTGCGCTTGGGTGCAAGGGTGGCCTTAACGCCGTTAAGCTGTCAAGCGTGACTACGGAACGCCGGACGCCCCTCGACCGCACACGCGTCGCGGACACCGCCCTCAAGCTCCTGAACGAGGTCGGTCTGGACGGCCTCACCCTGCGCGCCATCGCCAAGGAGCTGGACGTCAAGGCACCGGCCCTGTACTGGCACTTCAAGGACAAACAGGCACTGCTGGACGAGATGGCGACCGAGATGTACCGGCGGATGGTCGCCGGGACGCCCCTCGGCCCCGCCGACACCTGGCAGGAACGGCTGCTCAAGTCCAACCGCGGACTGCGCGCGGCGCTGCTCCGCTACCGCGACGGCGCGAAGGTCTTCAGCGGCTCCCGCTTCACCGGCATCGAGCACGCCGAACAGATGGAGGACAACCTGCGCCTGTTCACGACCGCCGGCTTCACCCTCGCCCAGGCGGTCCGCGCGACCTCGGCGACGTACTTCTACACCCTCGGCTTCGTCACGGAGGAACAGGGCGTCGAGCCGCTGCCCGGCGAGCGCCGCGAGGGCTACGACGTAGCGCAACGCGCCCGCCTGATGGCCGACTTTCCCCTGTCGGCTCAGGCGGGCGCGGAGATGTTCGAGGACTACGACCGGCACTTCGAGGAAGGGCTCGCCCTGGTGATCGCCGGGATCGAGGCGCGGTACCCGGTGGGGTAGGCGATCAGTAGTTCTCGACGTAGGTGTTGATGCAGTCCTTCCAGGTGCCGTCGGGCAGCAGCTTGCACACGGTGAACTTCACTTCCTCGCCGTATGCCGGACGGGGGCTGTTGTCGGCGAGGCCGTTGTAGTTGGTCGAGCCGCAGCCCCGGACGCTCACCAGTCCGCTGGTCGTCCACGAGCTGTTCCGCCACACATAGGCGGCGGCGATGATGCCGTTGTCGCCGTCGCAGAAGGCGTCGTACACCTCGATCGCGCCCGAGCCGCCACCGTGGAAGTAGCCGCTGCCGAGGTAGGTGCCCGAGGTGCCCCAGACCTGAACGGTGGTCGTCACAGCCGAGGCGGAGCCGGCCGCCGCCACCGTGAGCCCCGTCGCCGCGGCGACACAGGCGGCCAAGCTGCCCAGTCTGTTGCGGATACGCATTCCCTTACTCCTTCGCAGAGTTGGTCGAACACAAATCCTTCGAACTGACGCGCTCACGTCAGTCCGGGCCACACCTCATCAGCGGGGGATGGACACGCGCCGGTCATCGTGTAGCGGAATGATGGACGCCGTACGAAGCCCGGCGCGGCCCGGCGGCCGGCGTGGGGCCGCGGCATGGTGATGTCATGCCGAGTTCACCTGGAGGTCGGCGAGGTGTCGCGTTCAAGCAGCTCGTGCGTTCCTAGGATCGCGGAGATTTCCCGCTGAGAATCCAGGTGTGCACACGTGGCCAACCAATCCACCCTGTCCGTGATCGTCCCCTGCTACAACATCGAGTCGTACGTACCCGAGACGGTGACCAGCCTGGTCAACAACGAACGGGACGACTTCGAGTTCATCTTCGTCGAGGACCGGTCCACCAAGGACAAGACGTACGAAGCGCTGCTGACGCTGACGAAGAGACTCAAGAACAGTCGGGTGATACGGCACGAGCAGAACGGCGGACTGGCTACCGCGCGCAACACCGGCATCGACGCCGCCGAGGGCCGCTACCTCACCTTCCTCGACGGTGACGACTGGCTGGCGCCGGGCTATCTCGCGGATCTCGTGGACGCCATCGAGCGGTTCGACGTCGACTTCGTACGGACCGACCACGTGCAGGTCACGGGCATCGAGCGGACCGTCCACCGGGCGCCCGAGGGACGACGGCACACCCCGCTCGACCCGCGCACCTCGATCCTCCCCGTCGACGACACCACCATGGTCGACTACCCGTACGCCTGGGCCGGCGTCTACCACCGCCGCCTCCTCGACAAGGGCATGCTCCGCTTCCACGACGGACTGAAGACCGCCGAGGACCGCCCCTGGATCTGGGACCTGCACCGCAGGGCCGACTCCTACGCCGTCGCCAGCCTGCGCGGGGTCTTCTACCGCCGGGGCGTGGCCAGTTCGCTCACTCAAATCGGTGACGTTCGCCAGCTGGACTTCTTCCGCTCCTTCGACCTCGTCCTCGCAGAGCTCGCCGACGACCCCGAGGTGGGCAGGCTGCGCAAGAAGGCGCTGCGCAACTACTGCGTCGTCATCGCCCACCAACTGCTCAGCCGCGGCCGGTTCGAGCGCAGCATCGCGGCCAAGCTGAAGCAGATGGCCGCGGAGGCGCTGGGCAGGATGTCGGAGGACGAACTGGAAGAGGCCCTCGTCGGGATGGGCGAGGAGCGCGTGTACATGCTGCGCCGGATAAGGGGCGGCATGAAGGGAGTGGCGGCATGATCCAGATCTTCTTCTCGGCCACGCAGTACGCGGCCGCGACGGTCACCGCCGCCATACGGGCCGGCCAGTTCGGCCCGCGCGAGGGCGTGCGCCGCATCCTCGTCGTCAGCAACACCGCCGCGATCCCCGAGGTCGGCACCCCGCTGGACAAGATGGCCGGCTTCGAGAAGCTGCGCCCCGAGTTCGACGAGGTGCGCTCCTGGAACGAGTTCATCTCCCCGCACCACCCGGCCGGCTGGTCACCGCGCGGCCAGGACGCCCTGCTGTGGGAGAAGGCCGTACGCCTCGCCTGGAACCTGGGCGACGAGCCGGTCGAGATCGCCTGCGAGTCCATCCAGGCCAACCCCTCCCGCGCGGTCGCGGACATCTTCGCGGACAGCCCGATCCATGTGTACGCGGACGGTCTGATGAGCTACGGCCCCACCCGCAACCGCATCCCGCACGGCATGAGCAGCCGCATCAAGCGCGTCCTCCACCTGGACCTGGTGCCGGGTCTGACGCCCATGCTCCTCGCCGAGTACGGCGTCGAGCCCGAGGCCGTCCCGAACGAGGCGATCATCGACGTCCTCGCCCAGATCGGCGAGTCCGGCGCCGGTGTCCTCGCCGAGCGACTTCCGGCCGACAGCCCGCCCACCGCCGTCCTCCTCGGCCAGTACCTCTCGGCCATCGACCTGATCACCCAGGACGAGGAGGAGCAGCTGCACATCCGGTTCCTGCGCGCCGCCGCCCGCGCCGGCCACCAGGACATCCTGTTCAAGCCGCACCCGAGCGCACCGGCCGTCTTCAACGAGTCGCTGGAGGCGGTCGCCGCCGAACTCGGCGTCAGGCTCACCGTCCTGAACGAGCCCGTCCTCGCCGAGACCGTCTTCGCCTTCCTGAAGCCGAAGCTCGTCATCGGCTGCTTCTCCACCGCGCTGATGACCGCCGCCGCCTTCTACGGCATCCCCGTCGCCCGAGTCGGCACGGAACTGCTCCTCGAACGCATCACGCCGTACGAGAACAGCAACCGCATCCCGCTGACCATCATCGACGCGGCCCTGCCCGACGCGGAGCACGCCGAGCTCGGCTCGCAGCTCGAACTCGCCGGGATGGCCGAGGGCCTGGCCCCGCTGGTGCGCAGCGTCGGCTACTGCATGCAGTCCCGCAAGCACCACGGCTCGCGCGACGAGGTCGCCGCCTGGCTCACCGCCAACCTGGACCGGTACCAGCGCTACTTCAAGCGCCGCCGCCTCACCAGCCTCCGGCTCCCCGGCGGCAGCCCGGTCCGCGCGGAGGCGCTGCGCCGGCACCCGGCGGTCCGCAAGGCCGTACGGCAGCTGCGGCAGACGACGCGGAAGTAACGCGCCGACCCGTAACGGCAGTTGGGGCGCCCCGAGCCACGGGGCGCCCCAACTGCCTTTCAGTCTCAGAACCGTACGGCCGGCAGCCCCCGCTTCAGCTTCGGCCCGAACGGCTTCTCCACGAACCGGTGCATCAGCCAGGCCAGCCCCAGCAGGCTCAGCACGGACAGCGCCAGCGTCGCGTAGGAGCCCAGGCCGAGGCCCCGGTGCAGCACCCGGATGAAGAACCAGCCCAGGTGCTCGTGGATCAGATAGAAGGGGTACGTCAGCGCCCCCGCCACCGTCAGCCAGCGCCAGTTGGCCCAGCTCGTCCAGCCCAGCGCCACCACCGCGACGGCGGCGAAGGCGCAGAAGACGATGGCCTGGATGACGTACGGGGAGCGGTGGAACTCACCCTGGGCGCCGGGGTGCCACAGCGCCGTGACCGAGTAGCGCTGGCCCAGCAGGAAGGACATGCCCACGATCCCCCACAGCAGCAGGTCGCTGCCGAAGCGGTGGATCAGGTACAGCGCGAGGCCGCCGATGAAGAACGGGGCGTGGTCGCGCATCACCAGCTCGTCGGTCAGCGGGTTGTCGGCGACCCGGGCGAAGGCACCGGCGAGCGTCCACAGGATGCAGAAGGTGACCACTCGGCGGTAGGTGACGCCCTTCCAGATCACGAACAGCGCGAAGAGCACGTAGAACTTCAGCTCCACCCACAGCGTCCAGCACACGCCCAGGACCCGAGGCACGCCCAGCGGCTGCTGCATCATCGTGAGGTTGACCAGGAACTCGTCCGGCCGGACCGGGTGGACGACGACCGGCAGGAGCACCGCGGCGCCGGTGACCATGACGATGGCCACCCAGTACGCCGGGTAGAGGCGGGAGATCCGGGAGCGGAAGAAGTCGCCGAGGCTGCGGCCCCAGCTGCTCATGCAGATCACGAACCCGCTGATGACGAAGAAGAACTGCACGCCCAGGCTGCCGTAGGTGGACAGCTGCGACAGCGTCGGGAACATGACCCCGGGGGACTGGTGCCAGGAGTTGGCGACCTCGCCGTTCTTGCCGGTGAAGTGGTACATGCACACCATCAGCGCGGCCATCAGTCGCAGCCCGTCCAGGGCGCGCAGCCGGCTCGCCGCCCGGGGCCGGACGGGCGGCCGGTCGGACAGGGGCAGCCGTATGTGCGGTGCCGTGGCCTGGTCAGCCGCGCTCATCCTGGGGGCCCTTCTCGTGGAGTCGTAGGACAACCGAACCTACGTACCTCCGACGGGTGAAAGGTGAGTGACGGTTGACGCATGGGGAGCTCACAGATGTCACTCGGATGAACAGCCACCGCTACCTCTTCACCGCCGCGCGCTTCAGCGCCCGCGCCCGGCGCGCCAGTCGGCGTACGGTCGCGTTGCGCGGGATGAAGGAGAGCTGGGCCGGTACGGCGCCCGGCAGGGCCAGCGAGGTCAGGCGCTTGCGCTTGAAGTAGCGCCAGGTGTGCGGGTTGAGGTGGTGGGTGAGGTAGGCCTCGGCCGCGTCGCGCAGCCCCGGGTAGATCTTCGGCTGCATCGCGAACCCGACCGCCTTGAGCAGCGCGGCCAGTTCGTCCACCCGCTCGCGTGGGGGCATCGCCCAGCCGCCGACCGCGGAGGCGTCCGCGATGTCGGGGAGCAGGGCGTCGACGATGGTCAGCGGCACGCGGTTGCTGTTCTGGTAGGGCGCGAGCCGGGCCAGCAGGGTGTCGGTGCCGACCCGCGCGACCGGGACGCCGTACAGACCGGCGGCGGTCAGCAGCGCGGTCGAGAAGCAGCCGACGACGAGGGCGGGCCGCAGCCGCTGGAAGGCCACCTCGGCGAGTACGGGCCGGTCCAGGAGGGTGAGTTCGGCGCCCAGCTTCTTCGCCTCGTCCTCCAGGATCGTCGACCAGCGGGCCGGCGCGACGGGGTGCGGCTTGAACACGAGCCTGCGGTGGCCCAGTTCGACGGCGCCGCGCACCATCTGCCGGTGCACGTCCTCCTCCTCGGCGTCGGTGAGGATGCCGAGCGCGGAGAGGTACTGGCCGAGCAACAGGGCCGGCTGGGCGTCGGTGGCCGTGGCGGTCGCCGAGGCGGTCGCGGTCAACTCGCCCTCGCCCTCGGCGAGTTCGCCGATCACCTTGAGGAACGCCTCGGACGGCACCAGTTCGGTCGGGACGCCGAACTCGGTCAGCAGCAGCGGGGTGAGGCCCGGGACGAGATCGAGGTGCAGCAGGCGCCCGATGCGGGTGCCGACCAGCGGGTCGACCTTGTCGCGCGTGGGGCCGTAGCTCACGAGGCCGCCGGCGTAGACGTCGACGGGAGCGCCGGTGAACAGCTGGCACAGCGCGAGGGCCGGATTGACCTGGACGGACTCGACGGCCAGCTGCACCTCGTCGTCGCCGAGGTGCCACAGCAGCCGTACGTACCGCTCCCACATGGGGATGTCGTCCGCGCGGGGCGACCAGCCGCCGGGGTGGAACGGCGCGATGGTCGCGTTCCAGGACAGCACCTCGTCGAAACGCTCGCGCAGCGCCGCGAAGCCCGGCATCGCGTCGACGGACGGGGTGATCTCGGGGTTGGTCGCGTTGTTGGTGACCAGCAGCAGCCGGCGGTCGGCCGGTGCGAAGAGCCCGGCGTCCAGGGCGGCGGCCAGGGTCGCGGCGCCGTACAGCGTCGAGGCGCAGAAGATCTGGGTGGTGCGCGGCATCAGGCGGCCACCGTCCGTGCCCCCATCGAGCGGCGGCGCACCCGTCGCAGCCGGGCGGCGCGCTGCGCGTCCATCGAGTCCATTACCTCCGCGAGCACGTCCTGCGGCATTCTTTTCAGGGCGGCGGCGCTCATCGAGCGCAGTTTTCGAGCCACGGCGGGTTCGAACCTCTCGATTTGTCCGAGATGATGAGCCATGATCGCGCAATAAGTACGCACGGCTTTTGGAAGCAGCTTATCGGCCTCGGGGTCGGCCGCCGTTTCCTCGATTACCTGATCGAACGCACGAATGAAATCCAGCTGCCGGACGTCACCGATCTGGGTGAGTGAGGACGCCACTCCGCGCCGGTAGTAGACACCCAGCAGCCCCACCGCGGCGAAGGATTCCGCCTCCCGGTGCAGTTTCCAGATCCACGGCCGGTCCTCGGCGGTGCGCAGCCCGTGGGTGAAGTGCAGCACCCCGCGGTCGACGAGGCGGCGGTGGTAGATGCCCGCCCACGCGTACGCGTAGTCCACGGACGTCGACCGGTCGGCGGGCAGGATCGCCTCCCGCGGATTCATCACCGTCCAGCGCCGGCCGTGCGGCACCCGGTGGATGCTGCGCGCCCGCCCCGTGCACTGCACATGGTCGGTGCGCACGAAGTCGCAGCCCAACTCCTCGATCGCCGCGAGAAGTTGCGGGAAGTAGCCGGGCGCCAGCCAGTCGTCGCCGTCCAGGAACGTCAGATACTCGCCACGCGCCTTGTCGATGCCCGTGTTCCGTGCGGTGGCCAGCCCTCCGTTCTGCTCGTGTCTGACGACCACCGCGCCCGGCAGCTCACGCTCCGCGCGCGCGAGAATGTCCGGTGTCCCGTCGGTCGAGCAGTCGTCGACGAGGATGAACTCGAAGTCCTCGCGTGTGTTCGCACGCAGGCTCTTCAAGGTGTCTGGCGCGTATTGCTGCACGTTGTAGAACGGCACGATGACCGAGAGCTTGACCACGTGAAGGACGTTAGGCGGCGGTCCGGCTCCCGTCTTTACCCGGAGCTTGATGTCAGGTGAACGACGCGTGGCGATGCAGTGAACCAGACTTTTTTTCAACGGCTTCGGAAGCTGATTCGCCGTTCGTCGATGTGCTGTTAACCGTTTGTTGCATTTGGGTTGGGCAGAACCTCTCAATCGCTTCCTAGCGTCTTCGACGTGCCAGCAAGTGCGACGAAGACCCGACGAGTTGCCGTACTCGCGGATTCCGATACCCGGTGGAAATGGGGCGCGCTCACCGCGAACCGCATCGCTCCGGAGAATTCGGACATCCGCCTGGACGGATTCCTCCTGCGTGGCCGGGCCACCCCCACTCCCCGACAGCTCCAGGAGGTCGGCGTTCATGCCGACTCCCTGCGTGAGGTGACCGCCGTCGAGTTCCTGCGCGTCATGGCGCAGGAGTCGTACGACGTCCTGGTCCTCTCCCTCGTCGGCGGGGGCGTCCAGGCCATGCTGCACGGCCTGAAGCGGGTCTGGGAGGGGCAGTCCGAGCGGCCCGTCGTCGTCACCGGCTATGTCGGCGTCGTCTACGAGAAGCTCGCCGACGGCCTGCTGCTGCGGCACGGCGCGGACCTCGTCCTCGCCAACTCCCGCCAGGACGCCGAGCGGTTCCGCGCGGTGTACGACGGGGTCGGCGCCGACTCCTCGGCGGTGACCGAGGTGGCGCTGCCGTTCCTCGGCGGCGAGCCCTACGCCGGCGAGCACGACCCGTACACGGTCGTCTTCGCCGCCCAGCCCTCGGTGCCGGACAACCGCAGGGACCGTACGTACCTGCTGAACCGCCTCATCCAGCACGCCCGCAAGCACCCCGAGCGCGAGGTGCTGCTGAAGCTGCGCTCCAAGCCCGGCGAACACACCACGCACATCGAGGAGTTGCCGTACCAGAAGCTGGTGCAGCGCCTCGACCCGCCGGCCAACTTCCAGCTGGTGTACGGGAACATGGGCGAGGTCCTCGACCGCACCGACCTGCTGGTCACGATCAGCTCCACGGCGGCGCTGGAGTCCCTGCACCGCCGTATCCCCACCGTCGTCCTCAGCGACCTCGGCGTGCGCGAGGTGCTCGGCAACCACCACTTCGTGGGCTCCGGGTGCCTCGCCTCCTGGGACCAGCTGGACGACGGGCACAGCCCGACGCCCGACGAGGAGTGGGTGTCCCGGCAGGGCGTCGTCGCCGACGGCTCGTATGCCACCGCCTTCGACGCGGCCCGCGAGCGCATCGCCAAGCTGCTCCAGCAGCCCGGCGGACTGCCCGCCCTCACGCCGTACTACACGCCGGCCACCGCCCCCGGCTATCTGCCCGGCATCCTCGCCCGCCACCACCTCGGCCCCGACGGCAGCCCGCTGCCCGGCGCCCCCGCCCACGACAAGGAGCCCGGCCCGGTCCGCCAGATAGTGCGCCGGGCGGCGCGCGGCGCCTACCGGCACGGCGTGCAGCGCGTGGCGCCGGTCATCCGGCGGATGGGCGAGCTGTGAGCCGCCAGACCTCACGTCAAGGAGCAGAACCCATGTCCAACCCGGAAGCAGGTCAAGGCACTTCGGTGCCGCGCGTGCTCGCCGTCATCCCCGCGCGCGGCGGCTCCAAGGGCGTGCCCGCGAAGAACCTCATGCCCGTCGGCGGCGTGCCGCTGGTGGCGCGTGCGGTGCGCGAGTGCCGGGCCTCCAGGCTCGTCACGGACGTCGTCGTCTCCACCGACGACCAGGGCATCGCGGCCGCCGCCCGCCAGGCCGGCGCCGAGGTCGTGCTGCGCCCCGCCGCCATCGCCGGCGACACCGCCACCTCCGAGGCGGCCGTGCTGCACGCCATGGACGCGCACGAGGCGCTGCACGGCTCGCCGGTGGACGTGGTCCTGCTCGTGCAGTGCACCAGCCCCTTCATCGTCCGCGAGGACATCGACGGCGTGGTCAAGGCGATCGTCGCCAACGGCGCCGACACCTCGCTGACCGTCGCGCCCTTCCACGGCTTCGTGTGGCGCCACGGCGACGACGAGCCCACGGCTGCCGTACGCGCCGAGCGCCAGGCCGTAGAGGGCGGCACCGACACCGTCGCCACCCGCACCACCACCGCAGCCGGCGGCGGCTACGGCGTCAACCACGACAAGTCCTTCCGCCCGCGCCGCCAGGACCGCCCCCAGGACTTCCTGGAGACCGGCGCCGCCTACGCGATGGACGCCGACGGCTTCCGCGAGCACAAGCATCGCTTCTTCGGCCGCACCGAACTCGTGCGCACCGACCCCGCCCGGGTCCTGGAGATCGATGATCCGCACGACCTGGCCCGCGCCCGCGCGCTGGCGCCGCTGTTCGACGCGGACCGACCCGGCGCCCTCCCGACCGCCGACGACATCGACGCGGTCGTACTGGACTTCGACGGCACCCAGACCGATGACCGGGTGCTGATCGATGCCGATGGAAAGGAGTTCGTCTCCGTGCACCGCGGAGACGGCCTCGGCATCGCCGCCCTGCGCAAGAGCGGGCTGAAGATGCTGATCCTGTCCACGGAGCAGAACCCGGTCGTCGCCGCCCGCGCACGGAAGCTGCAGATTCCCGTGCTGCACGGCATCGACCGGAAGGACCTCGCACTCAAGCAGTGGTGCGAGGAGCAGGGCATCGCGCCTGAGCGCGTGCTCTACGTCGGCAACGACGTCAACGACCTCCCGTGCTTCGCCCTCGTGGGCTGGCCCGTGGCGGTCGCGAGCGCCCACGACGTCGTGCGCGGCGCCGCACGCGCGGTCACCACCACCCCCGGTGGCGACGGCGCAATCCGAGAGATCGCCAGCTGGATCCTCGGCCCCTCTCTCGACTCCCTCACCAAGTAAGGACATCTCTGCCATGAGCACCAACTCCCGCCTCCGCTCCTTCGGTTCGCGCGAAGTCGGCCCGGGCAAGCCCGTCTACATCTGCGGCGAGATCGGCATCAACCACAACGGTGAGCTGGAGAACGCCTTCAAGCTCATCGACGCGGCAGCCGAGGCCGGCTGTGACGCCGTGAAGTTCCAGAAGCGCACCCCGGAGATCTGCACCCCGCGCGACCAGTGGGACATCGAGCGCGACACCCCCTGGGGCCGGATGACCTACATCGACTACCGCCACCGGGTGGAGTTCGGTGAGGACGAGTACCGCCAGATCGACGAGTACTGCAAGACCAAGAACATCGACTGGTTCGCCTCCCCGTGGGACACCGAGGCCGTCGCCTTCCTGGAGAAGTTCGACGTCCCGGCCCACAAGGTCGCCTCGGCCTCCCTCACCGACGACGAGCTGCTGCGCGCCCTGCGCTCGACGGGCCGGGCCGTGATCCTGTCGACCGGCATGTCGACCCCGAAGCAGATCCGCCACGCGGTCGAGGTCCTGGGCTCGGACAACATCGTCATGTGCCACGCCACCTCCACCTACCCGGCGAAGGCCGAGGAGCTCAACCTCCGCGCGATCAACACCCTGGAGAAGGAGTTCCCGAACGTCCCGATCGGCTACTCCGGCCACGAGACGGGCCTGCAGACCACGCTGGCCGCGGTCGCCCTCGGCGCCGTCTTCGTCGAGCGCCACATCACCCTGGACCGCGCGATGTGGGGTTCGGACCAGGCCGCCTCGGTCGAGCCGCAGGGCCTCACCCGCCTCGTCCGCGACATCCGCACCATCGAGGCCTCGCTCGGTGACGGCGTCAAGAAGGTCTACGACTCCGAGCTCGGCCCGATGAAGAAGCTTCGCCGCGTCGCCGGTGTGGTCGCCGAGGCGGAGATCGCCGCGGCGGCGGGCGAGCCGGTCTCGGTCTGACCCGGAACGCACCGAGTTCGAACGCGCGCGCCGATGTCCGAGCGCTCCGAGTACGGGGCGCTCGGACTCGGCGCCGTTCGAGTTCCCTGACCACCAGCAACACGAGCTGAATACGAGCGCCGCATGAGCGCCTTACGACGGGACGGTCGTACGTCGATGAGCCACCGCGCCGGCAACACCGGCCCCCACACTCTCGCCTTCGTCGAGAGCCCGGTACAGCTCCTGAACGTGCTCGAGTGGGCCCACGCCCGCGAGCACGCACTCGGCGCGGGACTCACCCTCGTCGTCCTGTCCCCGATCGACCCGATGACCCGCGGCCAGCTGCGCCGGATGGCCGAGCTGGCGCGGGACGAGGGGCACGAGGTCCGCTGGGAGGAGGCGCGGGGCGGCGCGGCCGCTCCCTTCCAGACGATCGGCGGCCTCGCGGGCCGGCTCCGCCGCGCCGACCGCGTGGTCCTGGGGGACCCGTTCTCCAGGTACGTCCAGTTGTTGCTGACCATCACCAAGGCCCGCGACCTGGTCGTCGTCGACGACGGCACGGCGACCATGGAGTTCGTCGCCCAACTCGCCCGCGGCGAACGCCTGGTGCGCTGGCACCGCAAGGGCGGCCGTCCCGGCCCGCGCGACCTGGTCTTCGCCCCGGTGTCGTCGGCGGCGCGCAAACGCCTGACACCGAGCGAGCACCGCACGGTCGAGATCTTCTCCTCGATGCCGATGGAGGAGACACCCGAGGGGGTGACGGTCACCGCCAACACCTTCGCCTGGACCCGCGCCCGCTTCGGCCCGCCCCGCATCACCAAGGGCGCGGACATGGTGGGTACGTCGCTGGTCGAGACGGGGGTCGTGGACGGCGACCGCTACCTGGAGGCGGTCCGCTCCCTGGCCAAGGCCCACGGCGCGACCCGCTACTTCGCCCACCGTCGCGAGAGCGCGGAGAAACTGCACCGGCTGGCGGTCGAGACGGGCCTGGAGATCGTCCGCCCGGACCTCCCCCTGGAGCTGATCGCCCGCCGCGGCCCCATCGGCCGCACGATCCTGAGCTTCCCGTCGACCGTCGTCCACACCCTGCCACTGGCCCTGACCGGCACGGAGGTCCGGGTCGCGGTGTGCGACATCGACCCGGCGTGGCTGACGGAGAATGCCTCGCCGCGGGCGCAGGGGTTCCTGTCGGGGGTTACGGGGACGGCGCGGGACGTGCATCGGCTGTCGGCGGTCAGCGTGGTGTGACGGGGAGGACCGGCCCGGCCCGGAGGCCGGGGTGGCCCAGCGCGACGGCGGAGGTCAGCGCGGTCCGGGAACGGGCTTCTCGGCGAGGAGGAAGGCGCGGGGGCGTTTCTCCTCGCCGTCGGGTTCCCGCACGATCCGGGCGTACAGCCGCAGGCCCGCCTCGGTGAGGTGGGCGATGACGTGGTCCGGGGTGCGCCAGTAGTAGTCGAGCGCTATCTCCTGGCCGAAGCGCTCGCTCAGGTGCAGGTGGTCCTCGCAGTCGCCGGACTGGAACGCCAGCAGCACCGGGGCTCCAGGCACGAGCACCCGGTGGAACTCGGTGAACATCGTGAGCAGGTGATCGTCCGGCACATGGATGATCGAGTACAGCGCGACGATCCCGCCCAGCGTCTCGTCCGGCAGGTCCAGTGACGTCATCGAGCCGACGTGGAAGCGGAGTTCGGGATACGCGCGGCGGGCCAGGCCCACCATCCGGGGCGAGAGGTCGACGCCGAAGACCGGCAGGCCGAGGGTGTGCAGATGGGCGGTGACGGAGCCGGGGCCGCTGCCGAGGTCGGCGACGGGAGCCGGGGTGTGCTCGCGGGCCAGTTCGGCGAAGGCGCTGACCAGGGAGCGGTCCAGGGGAGTGCTGTCGGCCGTCCAGTCGGAGAAGCGGTCCGCGTAGGCGGGGGCCATGGCGTCGTACGAGGCTCGGGTGGCCTGCAGGAAGTCGGCGGTCACGGGCCGCACCCTAGTCCGGCGGACGGACGGGCGTCCGGAAGTTCACCAGGGGTCCGCGATCCCGACAGGTGAACAGAACCGACGGTTCTGTCCGGGGCGTGGTATGCGTTGAGGTGTGGGTGGCTGAAATCGTCACTCTCCGTCTCCGTCGATTCCATGATCGACTGGCCGGAAAGTCGCGCGAGTTTACCCACCCAAACCGATACCTATGCGTCGGGCGGCCAGATTTTCTTCCCCAAACGGGTTGAACTTTTGTTGATCGAGGGTCAGTTGGCCACCCCAGCGTCCTACCCTTTAGAGGGTGAACCAACTGATGTCCGCAGAGTCCGAGGCCGATCACACCGGAGAAGCCGCCCTTCCCGGCATCCTGCCGGAGGCGCTCCGTGCGGAACTCGTCGAGTTCCGGCGGGACTTGCACATGCACCCGGAACTCGGCAACCAGGAGTTCCGTACGACCGCCGCGATCAAGGCCCGCCTGGAGAAGGCAGGCCTGCGCCCCCGCGTGCTCGCCATCGGAACCGGGCTCGTCTGTGACATCGGGGAGTGGGACGGCGAGCGCCCCATGCTCGCCCTGCGCGCCGACATCGACGGCCTGCCCATCCCGGACACGAAGAGTGACTGCCCGTACCGCTCGACCGTCCCCGACCGGGCGCACGCCTGCGGCCACGACGTCCACACGGCCGCGGTGCTGGGCGCCGGCCTGGTACTGGCCGAACTGCTCGAACAGGGCAAGCTGCCCCGCCCCGTCCGCCTGCTCTTCCAGCCCGCCGAGGAGGTGCTCCCCGGAGGCGCCGCCGACGTCATCGAGTGCGGGGTGCTCGAAGGGGTGGGCCGGATCCTCGCCGTGCACTGCGACCCCAAGGTGGACGCCGGGAAGATCGGACTGCGGCAGGGCGCCATCACGTCCGCCTGCGACCGGCTGGAAATCGCCCTGGACGGGCCCGGCGGGCACACCGCGCGCCCCCACCTGACGACCGACCTCGTCACCGCCGCCGCCCGGGTCGTCGCCGACGTGCCCGCGCTGGTCGCCCGACGCACCGACGCCCGCAGCGGCCTCGCCGTGACCTGGGGCCGCATCGAGTCCGGCCACGCGCCCAACGTCATCCCGCAGCACGCCGAGCTCTCCGGGACCGTGCGCTGCCTCGACCTCGACACTTGGCGGCAGGCGCCCGACCTCGTCGTCGCCGCCATCGACGAGATCGCCAACCTGCACCGCGCCAAGTCGGAGATCAACTACATCCGAGGCGTCCCGCCCGTCGTCAACGACCCCGCCGCGACCGACCTCCTGCGCGACGCCATGACCGCCCGCCGCGGCGCCGACTCCGTCGAGGGCACCGAGCAGAGCCTCGGCGGCGAGGACTTCTCCTGGTACCTGGAGCACGTCCCCGGCGCCATGGCCCGCCTGGGTGTACGCACGCCTGGTGACCGGATCGGGCGGGATCTGCACCAAGGGGACTTCGACGTCGACGAGTCCGCCATCAAGGTGGGGGTGGAGCTGTTCACGGCGGCGGCGCTGCTCGACGCTGCCGCGGGTTAGTCGGAGCGCCCTCGCTGTAAGGGGCGAGGTTGTTCAGCGACTGCGGGCTCGTTGTGGCCGGTCGCGCAGTTCCCTGCGCCCCTTGAGGGCGTTGCTGCATGCGGCGCCGAGAGAGCACCCTCCGCTTGCGGCCGACGTGCCGCGGAGGCAGCCTGAGCGCATGGCGATCCCACCCGAGCGCCATCACGCTGACGACAGCCCTGGTGACGGAATGTGTGGTGCGTAAGGGGGTGCAATGTCCCATGCGCACCTTTCGGTCCGGTGGTTCACAAGGGCGTAACCGGCCATCGGCACGAATGGATAACGGCACGACGGAACCCCGTTCCCAGGAGTGTCTACGCGCGTTAATGTGCGCCGAACTCAGCACCCACTGCGGGGCTTGGAGAATGGGGACTTCACGATGCGTCGGATATCCAAACTGACCCGTGTCGCGGTGGGGGTTGCGTCGATCGCGCTCGCTGCCACGGCGTGCGGTGGTACCAGCAGCGACAGCGGCGGCGACAGCGACGCGAGCGGCGCGGCCAAGGGCCTCGCCATCGCGTACGACATCGGCGGCAAGGGCGACCAGTCCTTCAACGACGCCGCGTACGCCGGGCTGGAGAAGGCCAAGAAGGAGTTCGGCTACCAGACCGCCGACATCGAGCCCACCGAGGGCGAGACGGACGCCGACAAGGAGCAGCGCCTGGCGTCGCTGGCCAAGCAGGGCTACAACCCGGTGATCGGCGTCGGCTTCGCCTACGGCCCCGCGATGGAGGCCGTGGCCAAGAAGTACCCGAAGACCACCTTCGGCATCGTCGACTCGGTCGTCGAGGGCGACAACGTCGCCTCCCTCGTCTTCGCCGAGGAGCAGGCCTCCTACCTGGCCGGTGTCGCCGCCGCCAAGGCCACCAAGACCAACACCGTCGGCTTCGTGGGCGGCGTGGACATCCCGCTGATCCACAAGTTCGAGGCCGGCTACAAGCAGGGTGTCCAGGACACCAGCGGTGGCAAGGTCAAGGTCGTCTCCCAGTACCTGACCCAGACCGCGGAGGAGGGCGGCTTCTCCAGCCCCGACAAGGGCAAGGCCGCCGCCGAGGGCCAGATCGAGAAGAAGGCCGATGTCGTCTACCAGGCGGCCGGTCTGTCCGGTCAGGGCGTCATCGAGGCCGCCGCGAAGGCCAAGGTCTGGGCGATCGGCGTCGACTCCGACCAGTACAAGCAGGCGGCGCTCGCCAACTACAAGAACTACATCCTGACCTCCGCTCTCAAGGACGTCGGTGGCGCGGTCTACGCGCTGGCCAAGTCCGTCCAGGACGGCAAGCCGCTGACCGGCACCCAGACCTTCGACCTGAAGGTCAACGGCGTCGGCCTGTCCGAGTCCAACCCGGAGTTCGCGAAGATCGCGGGCCTGTCCGACGCCGTGGCGAAGGCCAAGGCGGGCATCATCGACGGCTCCATCAAGGTCAAGACCGAGTAGCAGCGGTCGTACGCACACAGAGCGGGCGGGCATCCGGGGGGTGCCCGCCCGCTCTGTCGTTCCCGGCTTCTCCGGATCACCCACCGCCACGCTCTGTTTGCTGTCGGCAAGGCCTTGGTCAAGGTCTGACGTGGTGTTGGCCACGGGCGCATAACAAGGTGGACAGAAGGGGTTTTCAGGCAGGTCTACGCGCGTTAATCTGCGGCGAAAGCCAGCGCCGTAGCTGTGAAGCTGTCCCGAGCTGTACCGTCCGGCGCTGGGCGAACCGACAGGAGCTCTACACATGCGCCGGATTTCCCGGATCACGGTCGCAGGCGCAGCGACCGCCTCTCTGGCCCTCGCTCTCTCCGCCTGCGGCGGCACTTCGACCTCGGCCTCGTCGTCGGAGTCGAAGGGCGGCAACAAGGGCCTCGCCATCGCGTACGACGTCGGCGGCAAGGGCGACCAGTCCTTCAACGACGCCGCGTACGCGGGCCTGGAGCAGGCGAAGAAGGAGTTCCAGTACGACACCGCCGACGTCGAGCCCACCGAGGGTGAGACGGACGCCGACAAGGAGCAGCGACTGGTGTCGCTGGCCAAGCAGGGTTACAACCCGGTGATCGGTGTCGGCTACGCGTACGCCACCGCCGTGAAGGGTGCCGCGGAGAAGTTCCCCGACACCACCTTCGGCATCGTCGACGACTCCACGGTCGAGTCGAAGAACGTGGCCGACCTGGTCTTCTCCGAGGAGGAGGCCTCGTACCTGGCCGGTGTCGCCGCCGCCAAGAGCACCAAGACGAACACGGTCGGCTTCGTGGGCGGTGTGGACATCCCGCTGATCCACAAGTTCCAGGCCGGCTACGAGCAGGGCGTCAAGGACACCAACCCCAAGGTCAAGGTCCTCTCCCAGTACCTCACGCAGACCGCGGAGGAGGGCGGCTTCGCCAGCCCGGACAAGGGCAAGTCGGCCGCCGAGGGTCAGATCGAGAAGAAGGCCGACGTCGTCTACGCGGCCGCCGGCCTGTCCGGCCAGGGTGTCATCGAGGCCGCCGCCGCCAACAAGGTGTGGGCGATCGGTGTCGACTCCGACCAGTACAAGCAGGAAGCCCTCGCCAAGTACAAGGACTCCATCCTGACCTCGGCGATGAAGGACGTCGCCAAGGCGGTGTACAACCTGGCGAAGTCGGTCGAGGACGGCAAGCCCGAGACCGGTATCGTTCGTGGCGATCTGAAGACCGGCGAGGTGGGCCTGTCGAACTCCAACCCGAAGTTCGCGGACGACACCGAGCTCCAGGACGCCATCAAGACGGCCAAGGAGAAGATCATCAGCGGCGAGATCAAGGTCAAGTCCAGCTGATTGCAGCAACACCCTGAGCAGCGGTAACCGAGGGGTTACGTCCGCTCAACGGGGTACGGGGAAGCTTCTCCCCGTACCCCGTTGTCGCGGTGCGTCGGCCCCTTATCAGGCCATAGGGGCGCTACGCGCGTAGACGACCCCCGTCCCCAGGAGAGTGCGCCATCAACGCGTCCAGCAGCCCTCCGGCCGGCGCGGCGGTCAACGGTCAGGTGACCGCCGTCGAACTCGCCGGGATCACTAAGCGTTTCCCGGGCGTCGTGGCCAACCACGACATCCACCTAAGCGTCCGCAAGGGCACCGTCCACGCCCTCGTCGGCGAGAACGGCGCCGGCAAGTCGACGCTGATGAAGATCCTCTACGGCATGCAGAAGCCGGACGAGGGCACCATCGCGATCGACGGCGAGCAGGTCACCTTCTCGTCGCCGGCCGACGCCATCGTCCGCGGCATCGGCATGGTGCACCAGCACTTCATGCTCGCCGACAACCTCACCGTCCTCGAGAACGTCGTGCTGGGCAGCGAGAAGCTGTACGGCATCGGCGCCAAGGCCCGCCGCAAGATCAAGGAGCTCTCCGAGCGCTACGGCCTCGGCGTGAAGCCCGACCTCCTGGTCGAGGAGCTCGGCGTCGCCGCCCGCCAGCGCGTGGAGATCCTCAAGGTCCTCTACCGCGGCGCCACCACGCTGATCCTCGACGAGCCGACGGCCGTCCTGGTGCCGCAGGAGGTCGACGCGCTCTTCGACAACCTGCGCGAGCTGAAGGCCGAGGGCCTGTCGGTCATCTTCATCTCCCACAAGCTGGGCGAGGTGCTGTCCGTCGCCGACGAGATCACCGTCATTCGTCGTGGTACGACCGTCGGTACCGCCGTTCCCGCCGAGACCACCCCGCGCCAGCTCGCCGAGATGATGGTGGGCAGCGAGCTGCCGACGCCGGAGACCGCGGAGTCGACGGTCACCGACCGCCCCGTCATCACGGTGGACAAGCTGCGCCTGGAGGCGGCCGGCGGCAAGGCCCTGCTGGACGACATCACCTTCACCATCCACGCGGGCGAGGTCCTGGGCATCGCCGGCGTCGAGGGCAACGGCCAGACCGAGCTGGTCGACGCGCTCATCGGCCTCAAGAGCGCCGACTCCGGCACGATCACGCTGATCGACGAGGAGATCACCGGCTGGACCACCCGCAAGCGCCGCGAGCAGGGCATCGGCTACATCCCCGAGGACCGCCACCGCCACGGCCTGCTCCTGGAGGCCCCCCTCTGGGAGAACCGCATCCTCGGCCACGTCACCGAGAAGCCCAACGCCAAGGGCGTCTGGCTGGACCCGAAGGCCGCGCAGGCGGACACGCGCCGCATCGTCGAGGCGTACGACGTCCGCACGCCCGGCATCGACGTCACCGCCGCCTCCCTTTCCGGCGGCAACCAGCAGAAGCTGATCGTCGGCCGCGAGATGAGCCACAAGCCGCGCTTCCTCATCGCCGCGCACCCCACCCGTGGTGTGGACGTCGGCGCGCAGGCAGCCATCTGGGACCACATCCGCGAGGCCCGCCGCGAGGGCCTGGCCGTGCTGCTGATCTCCGCCGACCTGGACGAGCTGATCGGCCTGTCCGACACCCTCCGCGTGATCTACAACGGCAAGCTGGTCGCCGACGCCGACCCGGCCACCATCACCCCGGAGGAGCTGGGCTCGGCGATGACCGGTGCCGCCACCGGTCACCTGGAACACGACGAGACCCCCGAGTCCCCGGCAGACACCCCCGAGACTCCCGAGATCCGCAAGTCTCCCGAGTCTCCGGAAGACGAGGCCCGCTGATGAAGAAGTTCGACAAGGAGCGCGTGCTCCTCGCCGTGGCCGGACCGGTCATCGCGCTCGCCGTGGCCTTCGTGCTCAGCGCGATCGTGCTGCTCGCCTCGGGCAAGAGCCCGGTCGAGCCGTACACCCTGATGTTCGAGCAGCTCAGCTTCTCGGACATCCAGGTGCTGATCATCAACCAGGCCTCGATGTACTACATCGCGGCCCTCGCGGTGGCCATCGGCTTCCGGATGAACCTGTTCAACATCGGCGTCGACGGCCAGTACCAGCTCGCCGCCATGATGGCCGCCGTCGTCGGCGCCCACGCGAACCTGCCGGCCGCCCTCCAGGTCCCGCTGCTGATCCTCACCGCGGTCTGCACCGGCGCCTTCTGGTCCGGCATCGCCGGTGTCCTGAAGGTCACCCGCGGTGTCAGCGAGGTCGTCGCGACGATCATGCTCAACGCGATCGCCACCTCCGTGATCGCCTACCTGTGGCTGCCGAACGTCTTCGGCGTCAAGGTCGGCAACAACAACACCACCGGCGAGATGCACGAGTCCGGCTGGGTCCCCGGCATCGACATGGGTGACGCCGGCGAGATCTACGGCCTGGTCTTCCTCGCCGTCCTGCTCGGCATCGGCTACTGGGTCGTCCTCAACCGCACCCGCTTCGGCTTCGACCTGCGCGCCTCCGGCGCCTCGGAGTCCGCCGCCGCGGCCAGCGGTGTCGACCCCAAGCGCATGGTGCTCACCGCCATGCTGATCTCCGGCGGCATCGCGGGCCTCGCCGGCCTGCCGATCCTGCTCGGCGACACCCACACGTACAGCCTGAACTTCCCCACCGGCATCGGCTTCCTCGGCATCGGCATCGCGCTGCTCGGCCGCAACAGCCCCGTCGGCATCGCGTTCGCCGCCCTGCTGTGGGCCTGGCTCGACAAGGCGTCGCCCGAGCTGGACTTCCACGGCTACGACAAGGAGATCGCGGTCATCATGCAGGGCCTGATCGTGCTCTCGGTCGTCGTCTCCTACGAGGCCGTCCGTGAGTGGGGCCTGCGCCGCCAGCAGCGCCGGGTCGGCGCAGAACTCGCCGCCGGCCACGTGCTCGGCGCCGACAACAACACGAAGGAGGTGGCTGGCCGATGACCACCGCCACCGACGTCAACCAGCCCACGCTGCAGCCCGCCGCGCCGACCGGCCGCCGCCTGTCGTGGCAGGTCCTGCTGCTGGTCATCGCCGGAGCCCTGGCGCTGACCTCGATCGTCCGCATCATCACCGGCGCCGACGGCATCACCAACGTCAGCCAGATGTCCACCGCCCTCCAGCTCGCCGTGCCGATCGGCCTCGCCGGTCTCGGCGGTCTGTGGGCCGAGCGGGCGGGCGTCGTCAACATCGGCCTCGAGGGCATGATGATCCTCGGCACCTGGTTCGGCGCCTGGGCCGGCTTCCAGTGGGGCCCGTGGACCGGTGTCGTCGTCGGCATCATCGGCGGCTGCATCGGCGGCATCCTGCACGCCATCGCCACCGTCACCTTCAGGGTCAACCACATCGTCTCCGGTGTGGCGATCAACATCCTCGCCCTCGGCATCACCCGCTACCTCGCGCCCCTCGCCTTCGAGGGCCACGCGGGCGGCTCCGCCAAGCAGTCCCCGGCGATCGACTCGCTCGGCCACTTCACCGTGCCGGGCCTGTCCGACGGGCTGCGGGACCTGAACAACCACGGCTGGTTCTTCATCTCGGACATCGCCGGCCTGCTCGGCGGCCTGGTCACCGACGTCTCCTGGCTGACCCTGATCGCCATCGCGCTGATCCCGGCGACCTGGTGGATCCTGTGGCGTACGGCCTTCGGTCTGCGGCTGCGCTCCTGCGGTGAGAACCCGGTGGCGGCCGAGTCCCTCGGTGTGAACGTCTACAAGTACAAGTACATCGCCGTGGTCATCTCCGGCGGCCTGGCCGGCCTCGGCGGTGTCTTCCTCTCCATCGTGGCCAACCCCTTCTACCTGGAGGGCCAGGTCAGCGGCCGCGGCTACATCGGTCTCGCCGCGATGATCTTCGGCAACTGGATGCCGGGCGGTCTCGCCCTCGGCGCCGGTCTGTTCGGCTACACCGACAGCCTCAACCTGCGCGGCGGCTCCCAGAACGTCCACGCCCTGCTGCTGCTCGGCGCGCTCCTGCTGATCATCGGCGCCATCTGGCTCGTGGTCACCAAGAAGTACGCCTCGTCGATGATCACCGCGGTCGTCGGTGCCCTGGTGTACGCCTGGTACGCCACCACCAACGAGGTCCCGAACCAGGTCGTCTCCGCCACGCCGTACGTCATCACGCTCATCGTCCTCACACTGTCCGCGCAACGCCTGCGCATGCCGAAGGCGGACGGCCTGCCGTACCGGAAGGGCCAGGGCAAGTGACCTCGGCCGCCTCCCACGACGTCGACTGGGACAAGCTGCGCGCGGCGGCCCGGGACGCGATGTCCCGCGCTTACGCCCCGTACTCCGGCTACCCGGTCGGCGTCGCGGCCCTGGTCGACGACGGCCGCACGATCACCGGGTGCAACGTCGAGAACGCGTCGTACGGTCTCGGCCTGTGCGCCGAGTGCGGACTGGTCTCGGAGCTGCAGAACTCCGGAGGCGGCCGCCTGACGCACTTCACCTGTGTGGACGGCAACGGCGACCCCCTGGTCCCGTGCGGCCGCTGCCGACAGCTGCTGTACGAGTTCGGCGGGCCGGACCTGCTGCTGGAGACCCCGGCGGGGATCCTGCCGCTGTCGGAGATGCTGCCCCAGGCCTTCGGGCCGGGCCACCTCACCAAGTAACTCGTAACTCCCGTGCGGCCCCTCCGAGTTGTTCACACGACCGGCTCGGAGGGGCCGTACGACTTCTGGAACCCTCGGAAGGAAGCCAAGCCATGGCCATGGACGCCATCTCCGTCATCCGCACCAAGCGGGACCGCGGCGAGCTCAGCGACGAGCAGATCGACTGGGTCATCGACGCGTACACCCGCGGCGAGGTCGCCGACTACCAGATGGCCGCCCTCAACATGGCGATCCTCCTCAACGGCATGAACCGCCGTGAGATCGCCCGCTGGACGGCCGCGATGATCGCCTCCGGCGAGCGCATGGACTTCTCGTCCCTGTCCCGCCCCACCGCCGACAAGCACTCCACGGGCGGCGTCGGCGACAAGATCACCCTCCCGCTCGCGCCCCTGGTGGCGGCCTGCGGGGCCGCCGTTCCCCAGCTCTCGGGCCGAGGCCTCGGCCACACGGGCGGCACGCTCGACAAGCTGGAGTCGATCCCGGGCTGGCGCGCCCTCCTCTCGAACGAGGAGATGCTGAACGTCCTCGACACCACCGGCGCGGTGATCTGCGCGGCGGGCGACGGGCTGGCCCCCGCGGACAAGAAGCTGTACGCACTGCGCGACGTCACCGGCACGGTCGAGGCGATCCCGCTGATCGCCTCGTCGATCATGTCGAAGAAGATCGCGGAGGGCACGGGCTCTCTGGTCCTGGACGTGAAGGTCGGCACGGGCGCCTTCATGAAGACCATCGAGGACGCGCGCGAGCTGGCGTCCACGATGGTGGGGCTGGGCACGGACCACGGCGTGAAGACGGTGGCCCTGCTGACCGACATGTCGACCCCGCTGGGCCTGACGGCGGGCAACGCCCTCGAAGTCCGCGAGTCGGTGGAGGTCCTGGCGGGCGGCGGTCCCGCCGACGTGGTCGAGCTGACGATCGCTCTCGCCCGCGAAATGCTGGACGCCGCCGGAGTGAAGGACGCCGACCCGGCCAAGGCCCTGGCCGACGGCTCGGCGATGGACGTCTGGCGCCGCATGATCGCGGCCCAGGGCGGCGACCCGGACGCGGAGCTGCCGGTGGCGCGCGAGCAGCACGTGATCAAGGCACCGTCGTCCGGTGTCCTGACCCGCCTCGACGCCTACGACATCGGTGTCGCGGCCTGGCGCCTGGGCGCCGGACGTGCCCGCAAGGAGGACCCGGTGCAGGCGGGCGCGGGCATCGAACTGCACGCCAAGCCGGGCGACACGGTGACCGAGGGCCAGCCCCTGCTGACCCTGCACACCGACACCCCGGAGCGCTTCGAGTACGCGCTCCAGTCGGTGGAGGGGTCGTACGACATCGCGGCGACGGGGACGGACTTCACGGCGTCGCCTGTCGTGCTGGAACGTATCGCCTGACCAGGCGGTTTCCCTTTCGGGTGAACGGGATCGGTGGACCGGCGCCGGTCCCGTTCGGCATGCTGGGATCGGTGACGACCGATTGGAGACCGCCATGAGCGCACTCGCCGCCGAGTCCGGTGCCCCTGAGGGCACGGACTGGGACGAGATCGTCCGTGTCTGGGAGGAGACGGACGCTCCCGAGGGCAGCAAGGTGGAGATCATCGAAGCGGTCGTCACCGTGCCGCCGCCGCCGTCCGAAGAGCACAACGACACTGCCGAGCTGCTTCACGAGCTCCTGTACGGCGCACGACCTCCTGGCTGCGACTGGGGTATCTATCAGACCCTCGGGCTGACGTGTCCGGAGACGGGCAGCCTGTTCGTTCCCGACCTGTGTGTGGTGCCGAGAGCTGCCTTGCGCCGTGGCACGCGAGTGCACGCAGGCGAGGCGGAATTGGTCGTCGAGGTCACGTCCCGGAGCAATGCGAACCACGATCGCATCAAGAAGGCCCATGGCTACGCCGTGGCAGGCGTGCCGCTCTACCTTCTCCTGGACGCCTGGCAGTCGGGGCGCCCCACGGCGACGCTCTACGGAGAACCTCAGAGCGGCACGTACCGAGTCCTCGCCTCGGTGGAGTACGGCGAGGAGTTGACGCTACCCGCACCGTTCAAGCTGGTCCTCGACACCGGCATCTTCCCTCTGACCTGAGGCCCTCACCCCAACAACGCCGCCACTCCCACCAGCACCGGCACCGACAACACCGTCGACAGCAGAATCGAGTCCCGCGCCAACCGCTCACCCACCCCGTAACTCGACGCGTACGTGAACAGGTTCTGCGCCGCAGGTAGCGCGGACGTCACCACCACGTCCAGCAGCGGAGCGCCCCGCAGCCCGAACACCCCCGCCGCCAGCGCCCAGGCCGCGGCAGGCTGGCCCACCGACTTCAACGCGACCGAGAGCAGCACCGGATGCCGGTCCGGGCCCCGGCCGGGCATCGTGCTGCCGCACAGGGAGATCCCGAAGGCCAGCAGGACCGCCGGGACCGACATGCCGCCGATCAGGGTCAGCGGGTCCAGGACGGGCGCCGGGACCTTCAACCCCGCCGCCGACACCGCCACCCCCGCCAGTGAGCCCACCGCGATCGGGTTGCGCAACGGCGTCAGCAGCCGCCGCCACAGCGGGCCCTTCTCGCCCTCGCCGGACAGGTCGAGGACCGTCAGCGCGATCGGGGTGACCCCGACCAGCTGGAACAGCAGCACCGGCGCCACCAGCGAGGCGTCGCCCAGGACGTACACCGCGATGGGGATGCCGAGGTTGCCGGAGTTGACGTAGCTGGAGCACAGCGCGCCGATCGTCGTGCGGCCCACGCCCCAGCGCCGTACGACCCCGACCGTGACGAAGACTCCGGCCGCCGCGGCCGTGCTCAGTGCAGTGACCAGCAGGCGACTGGAGAAGATCACCGAGAGGTCGGTCTGCGCCAGCGTGGTGAACAGCAGGGCCGGGGACGCCACATGGAAGGCCAGCTTGGTCAGCACCTCGCGGCCATTGCCGCCGAGGTAACCGCGCCGGCCGATCACATAGCCCACCCCGATGACGACCGCGATCACCGCGAACCCCGTCAACACCCCCTGCACGGCGCCTCCTCGGCGGAGAGGAGGCCGCAGGGTATTCGGGGATGCGCTGATGCGTGGGGCATACAGCCAACCCTCTGGGGAAGGAGGGCAGCGGGTCAACGTGATCTCGGTCGGCGGACACCCGCGCACGGGCCACGAGCAGCGGGAATACGGCGACCGGAGCTGGCCCGATGAGTTACGCCGCCCC
Source organism: Streptomyces cyaneus (assembly GCF_004028635.1). Taxonomy (GTDB): domain Bacteria; phylum Actinomycetota; class Actinomycetes; order Streptomycetales; family Streptomycetaceae; genus Streptomyces; species Streptomyces cyaneus. The sequence continues at coordinate 542,480 of NZ_RQJW01000006.1, forward strand.
GCCCGGTCTACCGATCGTGGACGCCATGACACCCGCTGTACTCGTGCTGGCCGGCCCCGTCACCCGGGACGAGGTGGCAGGGCTGTGCGACGACGTGCGTGCGCTGCTGGAGGCCTCGGGAACCCGAGTCGTGGTGTGTGACGTCGGAGGGCTCGGGCCGCCGGGGCTCGGCGCCGTCGACCTGCTGGCGCGGCTGCAGCTCGCCGCCCGGCGTGCCGGGGGCCGGATACGGCTACGCGACCCGGACCCGGCCCTACACGCCCTCCTCGACCTGGTCGGCCTCCGCTTCGAGATGGAGGGGGAGCCCGAACAGCGGGAACCAGCGCTGGGTGTCGAGGAAGCAGTGGAACCCGGTGATCCGGCCGTCTGATATCTCCAGGACCTGGACCGCCCAGGGGGTGAAGCCGCCCTTCTCCGGGTCCGGCTTGTACTGGGCGAAGCCCGGCAGTCCGTTGACCTGGACCGGGACCAGGTGCGAGCCGGCGCAGGGGGCGCCGAGGGTCGTCATGAAGCCGGTGATGTCCTTGACGCCGGTCAGCCACAGGTCGAACGGCGGCATCGTCATGATGGCGTCCTCGTGCAGCAGGGCCGTCAGCGCCGTCATGTCGTAGCCCTCGAAGGCGGCGACATACCGCTCCAGGAGCTTTTGCTGTTCGTCGTCCAGCGGGTCGGAGGCGTCGGCGCCGCTGCCCGGCTGCTGCTGCTCGGCGAGTGTCGCGCGGGCCCGCTGGAGCGCGCTGTTGACCGACGCGACCGTCGTGCCGAGCAGCTCGGCGACCTCGCTCGCCTTCCAGGCCAGCACCTCGCGCAGGATCAGCACCGCCCGTTGCTTGGGCGGCAGTTGCTGCAGGGCGGCCATGAAGGCGAGGCGCACCGACTCCTTGGCGACGGCCGCCTCCGCCGGGTCGTCGGTCGTGGGCAGCACCCGGCTGTCCGGCATCGGCTCCAGCCAGGTGTTGTCCGGACGGGGCGAGAGCGCCGCCTGAGCCAGCGGCGTCGACTCCGTCAGGTCCATGGGCCTGGCCCGCTTGTTGCCGGCGGTCAGCATGTCCAGGCAGACGTTCGTCGCGATGCGGTACAGCCACGACCGGAGGCTGGAGCGCCCCTCGAACTTCTCGTAGCTCCGCCAGGCGCGGACCATCGTGTCCTGCACCGCGTCCTCGGCCTCGAAGGACGAGCCGAGCATGCGGTAGCAGTACCCGGTCAGTTCGACGCGGTGTTTCTCCAGCCTGACGTCGAGGTCCGTTGTCGTAGTCGCCGTACCGTCGCTCATCGTCCACCCACCCCTGTGGCCCTGTCCCGAAGTGCGCCTCATCGCGCCCCACACTTCGGAAGCTACCGCAGCCCACTGACAATGGCCCCCGGAGCGCACAAACGCCCAGGTCGGAGCCGGTGTCAGACCAGTTGCTTCACGGACATGAGCAGATGCCGGTGACTGTCGGCCGCGCCATCCTCGGCAGACACGGCACTGAGCAGTGCCCGCTGCCCCGTCCCCAGCAGTTCCAGCCGCAGCCGCGCTGCCTCGAAGGAGTTCAGCGCGTCCAGCAGATACGCCGGGTTGAAGGCCACGGCGACTTCCTGGGCGCCGCTCAGCACGGCCGGCAGCCGCTGCGCCGCCACGTCGTCCCCGTACCCGGCCCGCAGCAGCACGGTCCCGTCGGCCGAGAAGTCCAACCGCACCGGACTGCTCGCCTCCGCCACCACGGCGACCCGCCGTACCGCCTCCGTCAGCGCCCCGCACTCCACCTCGGCGACGGCGGCCCCGCCCATGTCGAACAGCGACCCGTACTTCGGCAGCTGCCCGTCCAGCAGCCGTACGACGGTCCGCAGGCCCCCGCCCTCGACGCCGATGAGCCCACCACCGGCGGCCGGGTCCAGCCCGACCCGCACGGCCCCGCACCGCGCCAGCGCCCGCGCGGCGTCCAGCAGCCGCCGTGCGGGCACCAGCGCGTCCACGACACCGTCGGAGCCCTCCACGACAGCCTCGGAGCCCGCTGCCCCGTCCCGCTTCCACTCCACCCGCCGTACGGCATACCGGTACCGGTCCGACGCCGCCAGGGTCATCGAGTCGCCGTCCAGGCGCAGTTGCACGCCGGTCAGCACGGGCAGCGTCTCGTCCCGCCCGGCCGCCACGGCGACCTGCCCGACGGCGGTCGCGAACGCCGCGGCGTCCACACTGCCGTACGCCGCAGGCTGTGACGGCAGCGTCGGATACTCCTCCCGCGGCAGCGTCGAAAGGCCGAACTCGGTGCCGCCCGCCTCCACCGTGAACCGTGTGCCCTCCAGGGCACAGCTCACCGGCCCGTCCGGCAGCACCCGGCAGATGTCCAGCAGCCGACGCCCGGGCACGAGCACCTCGCCGGCCCCCGTGGTCTCGGCGCTCACCTCCGTCCGCGCGGCCGCCTCGAAGTCGAACCCCGAGACGGTGAGCCGCCCGGCGTCGACGGCCAGCAGCAGACCGCCCAGCACCGGCACCGGGGTGCGCGACGCAAGCGCGCGCCCCGCCCACCCCACGGCCTCGGCGAAGGCGGCCCGCTCGATTCGGAACTGCATCAGAAATCCCCCTGGTCGGCCCGGTCGTCAGTGATCGCGGAGACTATCCGCGGCCACTGACAACCGGCCCCGACCAGGGGGAGGGGACGTACCGGAGGATCAGGCCGCCGTCGCCAGCTGCTGCCGCTGCAGCCGGGCCGCCCGGGTCCCGAACACCGTGATCGTCACGACGCCGAGCACCGCCAGCAGGCCGACCCCGACCGTGCCGGCCCAGCCACCCGCGTGGAAGGCGATCGCGCCGATGGTGCTGCCCGCGCTGGAGCCGATGTAGTAGGCCGACTGGTACAGCGCCGAGGCCTGGGCGCGGCCCTGCGTCGCCGTCTTGCTGACGGCAGAGGACGCCACCGCGTGCCCCGCGAAGAAGCCGCCGGTGATCAGGACCAGACCCAGCAGGACCAGGGGGAGCGAGCCCGCCAGGGACAGCAGCAGACCCGTCGCCGTCGTCGCGCCCGACGCGTACAGCGCGCCTCGGCGGCCCAGGCGGCCCACCAGCCGTCCCGCCGTCGACGCCGACACCGTACCGACCAGGTACACCAGGAAGATCGAGCCGATGACGCCCTGGGGGAGGCCGAACGGCGCCTCCGTCAGGCGGTAGCCGATCACCGTGTACACGCCGCCGAAGACCGTCATGAACAGGGCGCCGATCGCGTACAGGCGGCACAGCAGCGGGTTCGCGAGGTGGGCGCGGACCGTGCGGGCCAGGACGCGCGGGCGCAGCGAGCCCGGCTTGAAGTGGCGCGGCGCCGGAAGCAGCAGCCGGAAGGCCACCGCGCACGCGACCGCGATCACGCCGATCACACCGATCGCGACCCGCCAGCCCCACTCCTGCGCGACCCAGCCGGTGATGACCCGGCCGCTCATCCCGCCGACGCTGTTGCCCGCGACGAACAGGCCGATCGCCGTGACCAGCGCCTTCGGGCGGACCTCTTCGGCCAGATACGCCGTCGCCGACGCGGGGAGTCCGGCCAGCGCTGCGCCCTGGACCGCCCGCAGCACGACCAGGGCGGTCAGGTTCGGCGCGAAGGGGACCAGCAGCCCGACCGTCACCGCGACCGCCAGCGACGCCGTCATGACCGTACGGCGTCCGAACCGCTCCGACAGGGCGCTCATCGGCAGTACGAACAGGGCCAGACCGCCCGTCGCCGCCGCCACCGTCCAGCTCGCCTCGCTCGCCGCCACCCCGAACTCACCCGAGATCAGCGGCAGCAGGGCCTGCGTGGAGTAGAGGAGGGCGAAGGTCGCGACACCGGCGAGGAAGAGGGCGAAGCTCATCCGGCGGTAGCCGGGGCCGCCCGGGGCCATACGGGAGTCGACGACAGGGACAGAGGGTGCGGCGCCCACGATGGTGGACGCCCCGGTACTGGCGGGAGACATGCTTCGAAGCTACGTACGATCCCGCTGATCCGTCCAATGCATGGATTGGCCATAATCGTTCCCATGGAGCATCAGCAGAGGTCACGAGCTCGCCTGTCACCATCCAGTGACACAGAAGACATGGTGATGTTGCTGGCGCCCCGCCTCGCGTACTTTGCCGGCGTCGCCCGCACCGAGCACGTCACCCGGGCCGCCCAGGAGATGCAGGTCCCGCAGTCCACGCTCTCCCGTGCCATGGCCCGCCTCGAACAGGACCTGGGCGTCGACCTGTTCGCCCGCCACGGCCGTACGGTCTCCCTGACCCCCGCCGGCCGCACCTTCCTCACCTCCGTCGAACGCGCCCTCGCCGAGATCGAGCGCGCCGCCGACGAGGTGCGCGCCGACGCCGACCCGGCCACCGGCAAGGTCGCCTTCGGCTTCCTGCACACCATGGGCGCGGAAACGGTCCCCGGCCTGATCCACGCCTTCCGCGCCGACCACCCCCGCATCCGCTTCAGCCTCGTCCAGAACTACGGCGAGGCGATGATCGAGCGTCTGCGCTCCGGTGAGCTCGACCTGTGCCTGACCTCCCCGGTGCCGGACGCCCCCGACCTGGTGGCCCGCCGCCTGGACGAACAGAAACTCCGCCTGGTCGTCCCGGCCGACCATCGCCTCGCGGCGCGCAAACGCATCCGCCTGGCCGAGGCGGCCGACGAGACCTTCGTGACCCTGGAGCCGGGCTACGGCATGCGCCGCATCACCGACGACCTGTGCCAGGAGGCAGGCTTCAAGCCGCGCATCGCCTTCGAGGGTGAGGAGGCGGAGACACTGCGGGGGCTGGTGGCGGCGGGCCTGGGAGTCGCCCTGCTGCCCCCGCCGGCGGTGCCCCGCCCGGGAGTGGCGGAGCTGACGGTCACGGCCCCACGCGCGGCCCGCGAAATCGGCGTGGCCTGGCTGGCGGACCGACCGGACACACCCCCGGTGGCCGCCTTCAAGAAGTTCTTGCTCTCGAGGAGGGGCAGCCTGCTGCCGACCTAGGGGGGCGCGGGACCCTGTTCACTGTGCGGCTCCGCCGCGCGGGCGCGACCAGCCACGGACGACCGGCAGTCCGAGGACAATCGCAACCCCTACGGCGCTATCGTCTCTGCCCGAAGCCGGAGGCCAACGGCATCCGCAACCCCAGCGGCGGCGGAGCCGCGAACGCGTCGGCGACCGGCCGGGAGAATGCCCTCCCGAACAGCACCCCCATGACGAAGTCCTCGGCCAACGCGAGGACTTCGTCGCGATGCTGATGCAACCCATGCCGATCGGAGTGCACTTCGAACCGGCACACGTCCCTGTTCGCCTTCTTCGCCCGCTCCGCCAACCGGAACGACAGCTCGGGATCGGTGCGCTCGTCATTCGTGCCGTGCACCACCAGCACCCGCCGCCCGCCGAGCTGTTTCACCGGTTCGGGTGAGGCCGCCAGGTCCTCCTCCGGCAACCAAGGGGCAATCGCCAGCACGGAGTTGACGGCCTCGTGGCCACCCGCGTGCAGGGCAGCCCGCCCGCCCATGTCGACCCCGGCGAGGCACACCGGGACGTCCCCATAGCGCCGTACGACCTCGTCCGCGGCCCATGACGCGTCGCTCGCGAGGTTCGCGGCAGTGCCGTTCCACCCGCGAAAGCGGTAGTGGACGACATGCGCGGCCAGCCCCTCCCCGCGTGCCGCCCGCATCAGGCGGCGCCCCAGCGTCCGCACGTACGAGGTCGCCAACAACGTTGCCGGCTTGCGATGTGAGACCTCATCACCGCCAGGAAGCAGGAGCACCACGCCGCTCACCGCTGTCGGCTCCGGCCCGATCGCTCTGCCCAGCCGGGCCCTGCGAACCGGCGTCGCTTGGGTTGCCATGACAGAACAGTGTCAGAAGCGCGGGTGTACGCCACCCTGCCGTGGGGTCACCGTTACGTATCGACGGATTCGTACAGCGAGGGAAACGGCGCGATGAGCGCGCCGTCTACGCGCGTAGGCGCTACAGTGCGAAAATGACGAGCCAGACTGCCCAGATGGAGACCATCCCGAGCTCGGACCAGATCCGCCGGGCGCCGAAGGTTCTGCTGCACGACCACCTCGACGGCGGGCTGCGCCCCGGCACCGTCGTCGAGCTCGCCCGCGCGACGGGCTCCTCCCAGCTCCCCGAGACCGACCCCGCCAAGCTCGGCGTGTGGTTCCGCGAGGCGGCCGACTCCGGCTCCCTGGAGCGGTACTTGGAGACCTTCTCCCACACCGTCGCAGTGATGCAGACCCGCGAGGCACTCGTCCGGGTCGCCGCCGAGTGCGCCGAGGACCTCGCCGACGACGGGGTCGTCTACGCCGAGGTGCGGTACGCGCCCGAACAGCACCTCGAAGGCGGGCTCACCCTCGAAGAGGTCGTCGAGGCCGTCAACGAGGGCTTCCGGGAGGGCGAGCGGATCGCGCGGGAGAACGGCCAGCGTATCCGGGTGGGCGCCCTGCTCACCGCCATGCGGCACGCCGCCCGCGCCCTGGAGATCGCCGAACTCGCCAACCGCTATCGCGACCTCGGTGTCGTCGGCTTCGACATCGCGGGCGCCGAGGCCGGCCATCCGCCCACCCGGCATCTCGACGCCTTCGAGTACCTCAAGCGCGAGAACAACCACTTCACCATCCACGCGGGCGAGGCCTTCGGTCTGCCGTCCATCTGGCAGGCCCTGCAGTGGTGCGGCGCCGACCGGCTCGGGCACGGGGTGCGCATCATCGACGACATCCAGGTGCACGCCGACGGCTCGGTGAAGCTCGGCCGGCTCGCCTCCTACGTACGGGACAAGCGCATCCCGCTCGAGCTGTGCCCCAGCTCCAACCTCCAGACGGGCGCCGCCGACTCCTACGCCGCCCACCCCATCGGTCTGCTGCGCCGGCTGCACTTCCGGGCCACCGTGAACACCGACAACCGCCTCATGTCCCACACCAGCATGAGCCGGGAATTCGAGCACCTTGTCGAGGCATTCGGTTACACGCTCGACGACATGCAGTGGTTCTCCGTCAATGCGATGAAATCATCGTTCATTCCTTTCGATGAACGGCTCGCGATGATCAATGACGTCATCAAGCCCGGATATGCCGAACTGAAGTCCGAGTGGCTTTTCCGACAGGCCACGTCTACCAGCGACTCTGCGGCCGAGGAGGGGTGACTGGGGGCTCTCCGCCTACAGGGAATGCAGGCACCATTCACAATCCGTCCTCATTTCGATGTTTGCGGCGGCGTGCTGGGCGTGTTTACGGTCGAGAACCGCTCACAACCCGTATCGAATTTTCGAGGACGCATTTCATGAAGCAGTCTGCTGCCAAGACCCTCGGTGTCGCCGCGCTCGGTGCCGCCTTCGCCGCCGCCGGTGCGGGCGCCGCGAACGCCGCGCCGGTCGCCCCGGACGCCGCCGGCGCGGCGCTGGGCGCCGTTCAGACCCTCCCTGCCGGGGACCTCGCCCAGGCGGCGCCGGGTGCCGGTGCGGGGCTGGCCCAGGGGCCCGAGGCGGTCACCGGCGGACTGGCCGCCGCGCAGACCGGTGTGCAGTCCGGCGTGCAGCCGGCTGCCGAGCGGGCGCTGGCCGGTGGCCCGACCGGCGTGGTCGGGCTGCTCGGCGGGCTGCCGGTGCAGGGCCTGGCGACCGAGGGGCTCACCCAGGGTCTGCCCACGCAGGGTCTGCCCACCCAGGGCCTCCCCGTGAACGGCCTTCCGCTCGGCTGAGTCCGTTCACCCGAAGCGCGCCGCTGGGGCGCACCCTTGGACACCGGGTGCGCCCCAGCGGCGTACGTGTGTACGCCTGCGCGTCGGGCGGTTCACCAGGCGGTGCGCGTCTTGTTCGCCTTGTCCTCCGAGGGGAGCAGGAGCCACAGGGCTATGTAGAGCAGGAACTGCGGCCCCGGGAGCAGGCAGGAGACCAGGAAGATCACGCGCATCGTCGTCGCGGAGGTGCCGAAGCGCCGGGCCAGCGCGGCGCACACGCCGCCGATCATGCGGCCGTGGGTGGGGCGGGCAAGCGCGGTCATGGTGCGGCTCCTTCGCGAGCGTCAGTCGAAGGCCCCTTTGTGGGGCCTGACGAGGCGTTGCCTCATCTGACATCAACGCTATGGCGACGAAGCGGGCAAAGCGTCACTCTACGGAGCTATCCCGACCCTGGGAATCGTCGGGGTCCGACCCTGAGTGGGCTCCTCCTGGGGGACCGTCGCCCGGTGTGCGCGCTCGGACCTGCGGCGGAGCCAGGCGCGGGCCGCGGGGACCACCGTTGTGTGTGCCAAGGCCACGCCCACGGTGTTCAGCAGCAGTGAGTCGACGTCTACGACCTGGCCGGGTACGCCGGTCTGCAGCAGCTCTATGCCCAGCGAGATCAGGGCGCCGGCGGCGACCGCGCGGACCAGGGAGCCGAGAGGGGAGGCGGTGAGTCTGCCGTGTGCCATCGGGAGCAGTACGCCGAGTGGTGCGAGCAGCGCGAGCCCCTCGATGATGCGGCGGGCGGCCTCCTGCCAGCCCAGCGCCAGATCCGCCCTGATCCCGGCGAACGGGCGCAGGTTGGCCGGCATCACCCAGGGGACGTCCAGGGGGCGCAGCGTGAGCCAGGCGACGAACGCGAGATGCGCGACCAGGAGGACACCCCCAGTCGCACGGATGCGGATCACGGCGCTGCCGCCGATGGAGCCTTGACGCTGCACGCCCCCCAAGACGCGCCCCCCGGCAGGATCGGTTCCGGGACGGGGCGTAGTGGGGTGAGGCGTCCGCCACACGTGCCTCCGGCGGTGGGGCCGGGATGCCTGCGGCGGCCTGTGCGGGGGCCTCCGGCGGTGGGGCCGGGGGATGCCTGCGGCGGCCTGTGCGGCCTTGGTGGGGGTTCGCGCAGCGCCTGCGGGTGCGTTGTGGGTCGGGGCCGCGCCGCCGTACGCGGCTGCCTGCCCCGGAGCCTGTGTGTCAGCCGTTCGTTACCTCGGTCGACGGGGGCTCGTTGCTGCCTGGGCGGGTGCGGACCTCGTCCGTGCACTCGTAGCGGCGTGGGGGCTCGTTGTCGGGGCCGCCCAGGATTACCGAGCCGTCGCCCTCGGCTGCTGTCGAGTCCGAGAAGGTGCAGACGATCTGGGCGAGTGCGTACGACGTGAGGTCGTTGGGGCGTGTGCTCAGGCGCAGTGCCTCGTCGGGGTCGTCGGCGCGGGGGCTGCTCACGCTCATGGCGCCGCGGACGTCCGTGGTGTAGCCGGCCTCCTTCTCGTCCGGCGACGGACTTGCCTCGAGTTCGTCGAGGAGGCCCTGGGCCACGAGGACGCGTCGCTCCGAGTCCGCCGTGCCTTCCGGTACGCGTACGGTCCGGTCGACGGCGACCAGTTGGGAGCCGCAGAGCAGGAACACCTGCACCGGGAGTCCTCGCGCGGCCTGCATCGACACGTTCGGTTCGGAGAGTGAGCAGTGCACGCGCGAGGGGGCGGGGCCGAAGTCGGTGGGGACCTCCGTGGAGCGTATGCCGCAGCCGGTCAGGAGGGCGGCGGTGAGGGTGGAGAGTGCCAGCAGACGGCGTACGTTCCGCTCCGGCATCACGCGTCCCCCTTCTTCGTGTCGTCGGCGCCCGTGCCGTCGTTCTCGTTGCCGTCCTCTTCCGCCAGCTTCGACGCGTCCCGGGGCAGGTGCAGGGTGAACACCGCGCCGCCCTCGGGGGAGTTGGCGGCGGTGATCTCGCCGCCGTGGATGTGGGCGTTCTCCAGGGCGATGGACAGGCCGAGGCCGCTGCCTTCGGAGCGGGGGCGGGAGGCGCTGGCCTTGTAGAAGCGGTCGAAGACGTGCGGGAGTACGTCCTCGGGGATGCCGGGGCCGTGGTCGCGGACCTCGATGACGACGGAGTCGTCCGCTTCCCGGATCGTGACGCGGACCGGCGAGCCGCCGTGCTTGAGCGCGTTGCCGATGAGGTTGGCCAGGATGACGTCGAGACGGCGCGGGTCCAGGCGGGCCATGATGCCGCGCTCGGCGTCCAGGTCCACCGCGTCCAGCCAGGCCCGGGCGTCGATGCACGCCGTGATCTGGTCGGCGACGTCGACGTCGTCCAGGACCAGGCGCGCCGTGCCCGCGTCGAAGCGGGTGACCTCCATGAGGTTCTCGACGAGGTCGTTCAGGCGGCGTGTCTCGCTGACGACCAGGCGTACGGCGGGCTCGATCATCGGGTCCATGGAGCCGGTCTCCGCCTCCAGCTCCTCCTCCAGCACCTCCGTCACGGCGGTGATCGCGGTGAGCGGAGTGCGCAGTTCATGGGACATGTCGGCCACGAAGCGGCGGGACGCCTCGTCGCGTGCGGCCATGTCGTCGACGCGTTTCTCCAGCGCCTCGGCGGCGTTGTTGAACGTCCGTGAGAGGTCGGCCAGTTCGTCCGTTCCGGAGACCCTGAGGCGGGTGTCCAGCTTGCCCTCGCCGAGCCGACGGGCGGCGGCACCGAGCCGTTGCACCGGCTTCAGTACGGTCGTGGCGGCGGCCTGCGCGAGCAGCGCGGAGCCGATCAGCGCGAGGCCCGTGGCGATGCCGAGCGACCAGGCGAGGGAGTTGAGGTCCTTGGCCTCCTGCTCCAGGGACTTGAGCATGTAGCCGGTCGGACCGCCGCCGTTCACCCTCGTGCCGGCGATCAGATACGGCTGGTCGTCCTCCACGATCCGCTGCCAGTACAGGTGGTACTCCGACTTGTTGGTGGAGTTGACCGGCTGCTTTTCGTTCACCGCCGTGCGCAGCGACGCGGGCACGTCCGCGAGCGTGAAGCCGTCCAGGCCGCCGGAGGAGCCGTAGGCGGGCGTGCCGTCGGCGTTGTCGGCGACCAGCAGCACGCTGAAGCGCTGGCTGCTGTTGGCCATCTGCCCGGCGGTGTGCTGCAGTTCGTCCTGCGTCGGCGTCTCGGGCAGCAGGCCCGCGCGGTTCTGCATCTCCTGCTCGAAGTCGCGCAGCACCGCGTCCTGAGTGCGGGTCAGGACCGCCTCGCGGTTGAGCCAGTAGGCGATGCCGGACGCCGACACGGCGGCCGTGAGCGCCACCAGGCCGAAGACGACCACGAGCCGCAGCCGCAGACTGGTGAAACGCAGCCGCGACCACACTCCCTTACGAGCCGCGAACCAGCCGCGGACCCCCCCTTGCGTCTTTGTCACTGAGGCGTGTCCAGGCGGTAGCCGACCCCACGGACGGTACGGATCAGGGTCGGGGAAGACGGGACGTCCTCGACCTTGGCGCGCAGGCGCTGGACGCAGGCGTCGACGAGGCGTGAGTCGCCGAGGTAGTCGTGCTCCCAGACGAGGCGCAGCAGTTGCTGGCGGGACAGGGCCTGGCCCGGCCGGCGGCTCAGTTCGAGCAGCAGCCGCAGCTCGGTCGGGGTCAGCTGGAGGTCCTCGCCGTTCTTCGTCACGGTCATCGCCGCGCGGTCGATGACCAGGCTGCCGAACGTCGCCGCGTCGTTGGACTCCCGCTCCCCGCGCCGCAGCACGGCCCGGATCCGGGCGTCGAGGACGCGTCCCTGCACGGGTTTGACGACATAGTCGTCCGCGCCGGACTCCAGTCCGACCACGACGTCGATGTCGTCGCTGCGCGCGGTCAGCAGGATGATCGGCAACTGGTCGGTGCGCCGGATGCGGCGGCACACCTCGAAGCCGTCGATGCCGGGCAGCATCACGTCCAGCACGATCAGGTCCGGCCGCTGCTCACGCAGCAGCTTCAGGCCGTCCTCGCCGGTGGCAGCCGTGGCCACACGGTGTCCCTGGCGCGTCAGTGAGAGCTCCAGGGCCGTGCGGATGGCGTCGTCGTCCTCGATCAGCAACAGGGAAGGCACGGGGGTCATTCTGGCCCATGCGGGGCGGTCTTTCGACACCTGTACGAGCTGTACGGCTACGCGCACGTAGCGCGTTTGTCTGTGACCGGACTGTCCCGCGCCTGGGGGCGACCTCTGGCGCCGGCCCCTGTGACAGGTCTGTGACAGTCGGCGGACACGGCCATGAAGGTGCCCGGGCAAGCTTTTCGGCACAGGCAAGACAGCAAGACGCACGACAGCAAGTCGAGCAAGACGAACGAGCAGAACACCGGAAGTCCACGACGGGGGGCGCGAGATGAACACGCTGCACGGCACCAGCACCAGCGCAGTGATCACGCGTCTGCACGACGTGAACGGGGGCCGGGGTTCGGAGAAGTCCGGTGCCGTGAGCGGGCGGGGGTGCGCTCGCGGCACCGGGCGTCAGCACACCACGTACATGACGGTGGTTGACGGTTTCACGGGGGAAACGCACGGGGGAGCCGCGTACAGGGAGGACTCGGGGGAGCGTCGTCGCTCGCTGTCGGAGGCGGAGTTCACCGCCTACGTCCAGGAGCGCCGCGCCTCCCTGTACGCAACCGCCTACCACCTGACCGGTGACCGTTTCGAGGCCGAGGACCTCCTGCAGAGCGCCCTCTTCTCGACGTACCGGGCATGGGACCGGATCAGCGACAAGGCCGCGGTCGGCGGATACCTCCGCCGCACCATGACCAACCTGCACATCAGCGCGTGGCGCCGCCGCAAGCTGAACGAATACCCGACCGAGGAGCTGCCGGAGACGCCCGGCGACACGGACGCGATGCGCGGCACCGAGCTGCGCGCGGTCCTGTGGCAGGCGCTCACCCGCCTCCCCGAACTCCAGCGCACGATGCTGGTCCTGCGCTACTACGAGGGCCGCACCGACCCGGAGATCGCGGAGATCCTCGACATCAGTGTCGGCACGGTGAAGTCCAGCATCTGGCGGTCGCTCCGCCGGCTGCGCGAGGACGAGGTCCTCAGCTTCGGCCGTGACGAGGAGGACGCCTTCGGGGAGCTCGTCGCCTGAAGGTCTGGGGGGCCGCTCGGGGGAGCGGTGGCAAGTGGGGGGACCCAACGGGGGCCGGGGGGCCCGCGGGGGGACCAACGGGGGAAACACGGGGGATGCTCCACCACGGGGGTCCGGGAGACCGGGAAGCGGGGGAGCACAACGAGTGCGGGGCTGGAGGGCCGGGGGGTCCGTCCAGTCCCGCTTCGCTGTGTGGTCAGCGGACCTTCATGAGCGTTGCTTCGGCGGGTGTGTCGCCCACGGCGATGGCGACGGCCGGGTCCGTCCCCTCGACCTCGTAGGCCGTGATCCTGCCCTCGGGCACGGTGTTCCCGGCGTCGTTCGGGGTGTCGTCGCACGCCGGGATCGTGGCGGTGCCCAGCTTCTCGCCGACGGTGAAGTCGACGTTCGCGACATCCAGGTAGGTGCGGCCGTCGTAGGTGACCAGGTACGCACACGACGCCGCGGGCGAACCGCCCGTACCGCCCGACTCCGCGCAGCCGACGGCCGCCGCGAGGAGCAGGGACGTCATGATCAGCCGTCGGCCGGCCTGGAGAGCAGTCGTCATCGGCTTCCTTTCCACGGGACCGTTTTCCGGTCCTACGACGGAGCAGGCGCCGGCTTCGTTCAGGTGGCCCCGGTCGCCGCCGGGCACCGCCCCGCGGCGGCCGCGGTGAGGCGGCCGAGGGCCTCGTCCCGGTCGCAGGCGTGGGCGCCCAGGGACGTCTGGTGGGCGATGATCGACTGCTCCAGACGCATCAGACGCCAGCCGCGGCGCAGCAGGAACGGCACCGACTTGCGGCCCTCCCGCAAGTCGCGCACGAAGCGGCGGCGGAAGGTCTTCACCGGGCCGCGGCTCAGGCACAGCGCGTCGGCCAGCACACCGAGTTCCCGGCAGCGGCTCACGATCTCGGCCGCGAAGATGCCCTCCGCGATGAACAGCGGGGTCCGGCCGATCTCGACGGCCTCCTCGCCCGTGCGGGCGCTGAGCGAGATGTCGTACAGCGGCACGTTCGTACGGCCCGTGCGGCACAGCTCCGTGATCGCCGCCACGGCCGTGTCGGCGTCCCACGAGTCCGGGTGGTCCCAGTCGATGTCGGCGCTCCCGGGGACCTGCGGCAGGGTCGGGTCGTCGCCCTCTTTGTAGAAGTCGTCGAGCCGCAGCACCGGAAGACCGGAGCGGGCGGCGAGAAGGGACTTGCCGGAGCCGGAGGGGCCGCAGAGCAGCACGACTCGCGTCGGTATGGGCGGTTGGGAACTCACGGGACACCAGTGTGAGGCATGGCCAGGCCAGGGAACGACCCGGTGGACGGAGATTGAAACGTGCGTCACATTTTGAACGCCCTGAGGGTCCTCGGGGCGGTGACCTCCGGGGCGTCCGGGGCATCGGGGGGGCAGAGGAAGAGGGCCGTGTCTCCTCCGGACGGAGAGGAGGCACGGCCCTCTGGTCTGTGGGCCGGTGTCAGTACGACGAGCCCGACGCGCCCAGCGACCCCGTCGGGTGCCAGACCGTCTTGGTCTCCAGGAACGCCGTCATGCGGTCGATGCCGGGAGTCTCCGTGTAATCCACAGGCTGTGGACGCAGGACACGCTTCAGGTTGTCCGCCGCCGCGATCTCCAGCTCCTTCGCCAGTACGTCGTCGGCGCCCGCGAGGTCGATCGCGTTGACGTCCTGGTGCGCGGCCAGCGGCTTCGCGATCTCCGCCGTACGGCCCGACAGCACGTTGACGACGCCGCCCGGCAGGTCGGAGGTGGCCAGGACCTCGCCGAGGGAGAGGGCGGGGAGCGGGGACTTCTCGGAGGCGACCACGATCGCCGTGTTGCCCGTGGCGATCACCGGGGCCAGCACCGAGACGAGGCCCAGGAAGGACGACTCCTGCGGGGCCAGGACGGCCACCACGCCCGTCGGCTCGGGGGAGGAGAGGTTGAAGAACGGGCCCGCGACCGGGTTTCCGCCGCCGACCACCTGGGCGATCTTGTCGGTCCAGCCCGCGTACCAGACCCAGCGGTCGATCGCCGCGTCGACCTGCGCCGCCGCCTTCGACTTCGACAGGCCCTCGGCGTCGGCGACTTCACGGACGTACTGCTCGCGGCGGCCCTCCAGCATCTCGGCGATGCGGTACAGGATCTGGCCGCGGTTGTACGCCGTCGCGCCGGACCACGCCCCGAACGCCTTGCGGGCGGCCACGACCGCGTCACGGGCGTCCTTGCGGGAGGACAGGGGTACGTTCGCCAGCCAGTTGTCCTTGGAGTCCGACACCTCGTACACCCGGCCGCTCTCGGAACGCGGGAACTTCCCGCCGACGTACAGCTTGTAGGTCTTGAAGACGGAGAGCCGCTCGGCGCGCTCGGTCTTGTCGTTCTTGTCAGACATCGAGGTACGCCTCCAGGCCGTGGCGGCCGCCCTCGCGGCCGAAGCCCGACTCCTTGTAGCCGCCGAACGGCGAGGTCGGGTCGAACTTGTTGAACGTGTTGGACCAGATCACGCCCGCGCGGAGCTTGTTCGCCACCGCCAGGATGCGGGAGCCCTTCTCGGTCCAGATGCCCGCCGACAGGCCGTACGGGGTGTTGTTGGCCTTGGCGACGGCCTCGTCCGGCGTGCGGAAGGTGAGGACCGACAGGACCGGGCCGAAGATCTCGTCGCGGGCGATCCGGTGCGCCTGGGTGACGTTCGTGAAGAGCGTCGGGGCGAACCAGTAGCCGGAGGTCGGGATCTCGCAGGCCGGCGACCAGCGCTCGGCGCCCTCCGCCTCGCCCTGCTCGACGAGCGAGGTGATGCGGGTGAGCTGCTCCTCGGAGTTGATCGCGCCGATGTCCGTGTTCTTGTCCAGCGGGTCGCCGAGACGGAGGGTCGACAGGCGCCGCTTCAGGGAGTCCAGCAGCTCGTCCTGGATCGACTCCTGGACCAGCAGACGGCTGCCCGCGCAGCAGACCTGGCCCTGGTTGAAGAAGATCCCGTTGACGATCCCCTCCACCGCCTGGTCGATCGGGGCGTCGTCGAAGACGATGTTGGCGCCCTTGCCGCCCAGCTCCAGGGTGAGCTTCTTGCGGCTGCCGGCGACGGTCCGCGCGATCTCCTTGCCGACGGCCGTGGAGCCGGTGAAGGCGACCTTGTTCACGTCCGGGTGCGCGACGACCGCGGCGCCCGCGTCGCCGTATCCGGGAAGGATGTTGACGACGCCCTTGGGCAGGCCCGCCTGGCGGCAGATGTCCGCGAAGAACAGGGCGGACAGGGGGGTCGTCTCGGCGGGCTTGAGCACCACCGTGTTGCCGGTCGCGAGGGCCGGGGCGATCTTCCACGCCAGCATCAGCAGCGGGAAGTTCCAGGGGATGACCTGGCCGGCCACACCCAGGGGCTTCGGCGACGCACCGAAGCCGGCGTGGTCGAGCTTGTCCGCCCAGCCCGCGTAGTAGAAGAAGTGCGCGGCGACCAGGGGGAGGTCGGCGTCGCGGGTCTCCTTGATCGGCTTGCCGTTGTCCAGGGTCTCCAGGACGGCCAGCTCCCGGCTGCGCTCCTGGATGATCCGGGCGATGCGGAACAGGTACTTCGCGCGCTCGGAGCCGGGCAGCGCCGACCACTTCTCGAAGGCCTTGCGGGCGGCCTTCACCGCGCGGTCCACGTCCGCCTCGCCGGCCTGGGCGATCTCGGAGAGGACCTCCTCGGTGGACGGGGAGACGGTCTTGAAGACCTTGCCGTCCGCCGCCTCCACGAACTCGCCGTCGATGAAGAGGCCGTAGGAGGGCGCGATGTCGACGATTCCGCGGGACTCGGGGGCCGGTGCGTATTCGAATGCCGATGCCATGGTGATCAGTCCACCGTCACGTAGTCGGGGCCGGAGTAGCGGCCGGTGGCCAGCTTCTGACGCTGCATCAGCAGGTCGTTCAGGAGCGAGGAGGCGCCGAAGCGGAACCAGTGGTTGTCCAGCCAGTCCTCGCCCGCGGTCTCGTTGACCAGGACGAGGAACTTGATGGCGTCCTTGGTCGTCCTGATGCCGCCGGCCGGCTTCACGCCGACCTGGATGCCGGTCTGGGTACGGAAGTCGCGTACCGCTTCCAGCATAAGGAGGGTGTTCGCCGGGGTGGCGTTCACGGCGACCTTGCCGGTGGACGTCTTGATGAAGTCGGCGCCCGCCAGCATGCCGAGCCAGCTCGCCCGCCGGATGTTGTCGTACGTCGACAGCTCGCCGGTCTCGAAGATGACCTTGAGGCGGGCGCTCGCCCCGCAGGCCTCCTTCACGGCGACGATCTCGTCGTACACCTTCAGGTAGTTCCCCGCGAGGAACGCCCCGCGGTCGATGACCATGTCGATCTCGTCCGCACCGGCCGCGACGGCGTCGCGCACGTCGGCCAGCTTCACGGCGAGGGCCGCGCGGCCGGCCGGGAAGGCGGTGGCGACCGAGGCGACCTTCACGGTCGAGCCGGCGACGGCCTGCTTGGCGGTGGCCACCATGTCGGGGTAGACGCACACGGCCGCGGTCGCCGGAGTCGTACGGTCGGTGGGGTCGGGGTGGACCGCCTTTGCGCCGAGCGCCCGGACCTTGCCCGGGGTGTCCGCGCCTTCCAGCGTCGTCAGGTCGACCATCGAGATGGCGAGGTCGATGGCGTACGCCTTCGCGGTCGTCTTGATGGAACGGGTGCCGAGGGACGCGGCGCGCCCCTCCAGGCCGACCGCGTCGACGCCGGGCAGCCCGTGGAGGAAGCGGCGCAGCGTGCTGTCGGACGCGGTCACGTCCGTGAGGGCATGGGCGCTGGGGGTACCTCCCACGCTTTCGGCAGCGGGGGAGGATGCATTGGTGGGCATGGTCACCAGACGAGCATATCTACGCGCGTAGCGGCTGTACAGGCCCGGGCGCTCATCTTGTGTGGGGGGTGGTGCGTATGAGCGCTGTCCGAGGCGTCGGGCAGAATCGGGCCCATGACGACCCCGGAGCAGCAGCCCCCCACCCCGGACCCCGCCTCGAAGGACCGGGTCTTCCGCTCGCCCATGGGTATCGTCGGCGGCGTCGCGCTGCTGGCCATCGTGCTCTGGCTGGGCGTGGACGCGCTGGTGCGGGGCGAGGGGCGCACGCAGTGGCTGGCGCTCGCGGCGCTGATCCTGATCGTGCCGCTGGTGTCCGCGTTCACGCTGCGGCCCGCCGTCTACGCCAACGAGGACCGACTGCGCATCCGCAACCCCCTGCGTGTGATCGTGCTCCCCTGGGGGCAGATCGCCGCACTGCGCTCCGGATACTCGAACGAGGTCGTCACCAAGTCCGGCACCAAGTTCCAGCTCTGGGCGGTCCCGGTCTCGCTGCGGGCCCGCAAGAAGGCGGCGCGCCGGACAGCCCGGTCGGCCGCGGAGCGGAGCGCCGCCGCGCGGGGCGAGCGCGGTGGCCGCGCGGGCGGGGGAACGGGGCTCGGAGGGCTCGGGTTCGGGGCGCCGCGAGGGGATGTCGACGCGAGTGGACCGATGCGGGCCGAGACCGACAAGGTCATGGACGACCTGCGCGAACTGCTGGAGCACCGGGAGACGGCGGAGTCCGCGCAGGGTGAGGTGACCGTGCGGTGGGCTTATGAGGTGGCGGGGCCGGTGCTTGCGGGGGCTGTGTTGCTGGTGATCTTGCTGGTGATGGCCTGAGGGGCCTGAGCGGCCTGCGGGTTTGGGTACGTCCTGAGGGCCTGAGTCGGTAGGTCGGCCTGCTCGGCCGCGAGTCGGCGTGAGTGACGTGCGGCAGCGTGGACGCCCGCTGGGGCCGCGCGCTGCTCGCCGTGGGCATCGCGGAAGCGCGGACGGAACCTCAGGGCGCGCCCGGATACACCAGTGCCATGTACGCGCCGCAGTACGCCGAGCCGGCGACCGCCGCCGTAAGGGCCAGGGTGCGGTAGCGGCGGGAGGCGTGGGTCAGGTGCAGGGCGAGGGGGAGCAGGAGGGGGAAGGCGGGGAGAAGGAAACGGGCGCGGGGGAAGTAGACGCCGCCGCTGCCCAGGACGATCGTCAGCAGTACGGCCGTGAAGACCAGCAGCGGCACGGGCTGCCGATCCCACACCGACAGCCCGAACAGCACCACCGACGCGATCAGCGTGAGCGTCACCATCACCAGGAACAGCCCGGGCCGCGGGTCGTACACCAGCAGCCGTCGCATCACGCGCAGGGTCTCGCGGCCGCCGTCCAGCTCATTGCGCCACAGCCGCTGCACGGCGAAGTAGCCGTCCCAGCGGCCCACGCGCAGGCCCACCCAGCCGACGTATCCGCACCAGCCGAGCGGCGCGACCGCGGCGGCCGCGAGGGTACGGAGGCGGAAGCGGCGGCGCAGCGCGAGCAGGGCCGTCACCGTGACCGCCGCCGCCACCGCGATGCCGGTCGGGCGGGTCAGGCCCGCGAGCGCGGCGAGGCAGGCCGCGGTGAGGAGGCGGCCGGTGAGCACGCCGTACAGCGACCAGGCCGCGAGCGCCGTGAACAGGGACTCGGTGTAGCCCATCCACTGCACCAGGCCGACCGGGAGCGCGGCCCACAGGACCGTGAGGAGGACGCCGACCCGGCGGCCGTGCAACCGGTCGCCGACGGCGAAGACGCCCCACGCGGCGACGAAGGAGGCGATGACGGCGAGGGCCAGGCCGGTGCTGGCGCGGGTGCCGGGCGTGACGGCCGCGACCGCCTTGACCAGGACCGGGTAGAGCGGGAAGAAGGCGAGGTTGTTGGCGTTGTACGCGGTGCCGAGTGCGTGTGCGTAGCCGTGGTCGGCGATGCCGAGATACCAGTCGGCGTCCCACTGCGTCGCCAGGATCGGCCAGACGCCGTGCTGTTGGCGGTGCGCCCAGACGGTGAGGAGCAGCAGGCCCGTGCCGCGTACGGCGAGGTAGGCGAGGAGGGCGGGGGCCGCGTGGCGCAGGGCGCGCAGTGGAGCGGGGAGGGTGCGTGGAGGTGGTGGGAGGCGGGAGCCGGGAGGGACGTGGTTTCCGGGGGTGGGGGCCTCTCGGGTGGTCGCTCGGGTGGTCTGCCGGGATGCGGTCGTGTACACGGCGCTGCTCCAGGCGGTTGGCGGTGCGCTTTCCCGTCCACCGTTGCCCGGGGGATGGGGCGGGGCGTGGAGCGCGGGTCAACTGCCGGGGGGAAAACGCCCGAAAGGGTGCCTCCGGATGGGGGCACCCTTTCGGGAACGGTCGGGAGCGACCAGGGACGGGAGCGACCGGCAAGCCGCGTACGGCTCAGATGCCGGCCGCCGCGGACAGGTCCCGCTTGATCGTCTCGAGCAGGTCGGTCGCCTTGGCGCGGGCGGCCGGGAGGTCGGCGTGTGTCGCGACCGGGACGACCACCTCGAGGTAGCACTTCAGCTTGGGCTCCGTGCCGCTGGGGCGGACGATGACGCGGGCGCCTTCGAGGGTGTAGCGCAGGCCGTCGGTGGGCGGGAGCGTCTCGGTGCCCCGGGTGAGGTCCTCGGCACGGGTGATGGCCAGACCGGCCAGCTCCGTCGGCGGCCGCTCGCGCAGTCGGCGCATGGCGTTCGCGATGACCGACAGGTCCTGGACGCGGACCGAGAGCTGGTCGGTGGCGTGCAGACCGTGTTCCAGGGCGAGGTCGTCGAGCAGGTCGAGGAGCGTGCGGTTCTCCGCCTTGAGGGTGGACGCGAGTTCGGTGAGCAGGAGGGCCGCCGTGATGCCGTCCTTGTCGCGTACGCCCTCGGGGTCGACGCAGTAGCCGAGGGCCTCCTCGTAGCCGTAGCGCAGGCCGTCGACGCGGGCGATCCACTTGAAGCCGGTGAGGGTCTCCTCGTAGGGGAGGTTCGCCTTCTCGGCGATACGGCCGAGGAGGGAGGAGGAGACGATCGACTCGGCGAAGGTGCCCTGTGCTCCGCGGTTGACCAGGTGGGCGGCGAGCAGCGCCCCCACCTCGTCGCCGCGCAGCATCCGCCAGTCCTCGCCGTCCTTGACGGCCGCGGCGCAGCGGTCGGCGTCGGGGTCGTTGGCGATGACGAGGTCGGGGTCCGTCTCGCGGGCCTTGGCGAAGGCCAGGTCCATCGCGCCGGGCTCTTCCGGGTTGGGGAAGGCGACGGTGGGGAAGTCCGGGTCGGGGTCGGCCTGCTCGGCGACCAGGGCCGGGGTGGGGAAGCCGGCGCGTGCGAAGGCGGCGAGGAGGACGTCCTTGCCGACGCCGTGCATCGCCGTGTAGACGGTGCGGGCGGTGCGGGGGGAGTCGGGGGCGAGGACCGCGTCGGTGCGGGCGAGGTAGGCGTCGAGGACGCTGTCGTCGAGGGTTTCCCAGCCCTCCGTGGGGCGGGGGACGACGGTGAGGGACGGGACGGCGGCGATCTCTTCCGCGATGTCGATGTCCGCGGGCGGGACGATCTGGGAGCCGTCGCCGAGGTAGACCTTGTAGCCGTTGTCGCGGGGCGGGTTGTGGCTGGCGGTGACCTCCACGCCGGCGACCGCGCCGAGGTGCCGTATGGCGTACGCGAGGACGGGCGTGGGCAGGGGGCGGGGGAGTACGGCGGCGCGCAGGCCTGCGCCGGTCATGACGGCGGCCGTGTCGCGGGCGAAGTCCTCCGACTTGTGGCGGGCGTCGTAGCCGATGACGACGAGGCCGTCCGTGTGGCCCTGCTTCTTGAGGTACGCGGCGAGGCCGGCTGCGGCGCGGATGACGACGGTGCGGTTCATCCGCATGGGCCCGGCGCCGAGTTCCCCTCGCAGGCCCGCGGTGCCGAACTGGAGGGTGCCGCTGAAGCGTGCGGCGAGTTCTTCGATGTCCGCGGCGTCGATGAGCTTGGCGAGCTCGTCGCGGGTCTCCGGGTCCGGGTCCTCGGCGAGCCATGCCTGGGCCCGGGCGATGAGATCGTCGTGCACGTCGGTCAACCTCTCGTTCGTGTCGTTCGGTGCGGGGCGGGGCGGGCTTTTTTCTTCGCCCCCGCCGCCCCTACCCGTCCCGTCCTTGAAGGGGCTCCGCCCCTTCGACCCCGCCAGGGGGCTCCGCCCCCTGGACCCCCGCTCCTCAAACGCCGGAGGGGCTGAGTTTCTGGGGCTTCACCTCACGACGCCGGCCCAGGCAACCCAGCCCGTCCGGCGTTTGAGGACGAGGCCCGTTCAGGGCCGAAGCGGGGGTCTGGGGGCCGCAGGCCCCCAGGTACGGGAAGGGTAGGGGCGGCGGGGGCGAGGAAACGCCTTACAGTCGCCCCAGCACCTGCGCCAGCAGCGAGCCCATCTGCGTCGCCGAGTCGCGGCCCGCCTGCAGGACCTCCTCGTGGTTGAGGGGCTCGCCCGTCATGCCTGCCGCGAGGTTCGTCACCAGGGAGATGCCCAGGACCTCCGCGCCGGCCTCGCGCGCCGCGATGGCCTCGAGCACCGTCGACATGCCCACCAGGTCCGCGCCGATGACACGGGCCATGCGGATCTCGGCCGGGGTCTCGTAGTGCGGGCCGGGGAACTGGGCGTAGACGCCCTCCTCCAGCGTGGGGTCGATCTCCTTGCACAGGGCGCGCAGGCGCGGCGAGTACAGGTCCGTCAGGTCGACGAAGTTCGCGCCGACGATCGGGGACGTCGCCGTGAGGTTGATGTGGTCGCTGATCAGGACCGGCTGGCCGGGGCGCATACCCTCGCGCAGGCCGCCGCAGCCGTTGGTGAGGACGATCGTCTTGCAGCCGGCCGCGACCGCGGTGCGGACGCCGTGGGCCACGGCCGCCACGCCACGGCCCTCGTAGTAGTGGGTGCGGCCCAGGAAGACCAGGGCGCGCTTGTTGCCGATCTTGTACGAGCGGATCTTGCCGCCGTGCCCTTCCACCGCCGGCGGCGGGAAACCGGGCAGCTCGGTGACCTGGAACTCGGCATCGGGTGCGCCGAGGGCGTCCACGGCCGGTGCCCAGCCGGAGCCCATCACGAGGGCGACGTCGTGGGTCTCGGCGCCGGTGAGTTCGCGCAGGCGCGCGGCGGCGGCGTCGGCGGCGGCGTGAGGGTCGCCCTGGATGTCGTCCGGAAGAAGAGATGCGTTCACGCGACTGAGGGTAGCCGGTTTGGGCCTACGCGCGTAGATGACAGAGCTCACGGGATGGCGATCGTTGTCTTGTCGTTTCCAACGAAGGGGCGCGATCGGTGGGGCGGGAGGGGGTGGTGAGACCGGGGATGCTCAGCAGGGTCGCTTCCGCAGCTCCATCACGTAATCGTGCGGTGCACCCGCCGACTCCGCCGCGTCCGCGAGCTCGCCCAGATAGCGGGCCGACGGCAGCCCGCCCTCGTAGGCGTTCAGCACATACACCCACGCCGGCTCCTCGCCCTCCAGGGTGTCCACGCGCACTCGGAGCCGCCGGTAGATGCCCAGGCCGACGCCCTCCCAGCGGTCCAGGGACTCCTCGTCCATCGGGGCGATGTCGTACAGCGCGACGAAGACCTGCTCCTTCGGCTCCTCGACGAGCGTCGCCAGCGCGCCGTCCCAGCCCAGCTGCTCGCCCCCGAACGTCAGTCGCCACCCGTTCAGCCAGCCGGTGGCGCGCAGCGGCGAGTGCGGGGCGCGGCGGGTCATCAGCCGCGCGTCGAGATTGCCGGCGTACGCGGCGTAGAGCGACATGCACAGAGGGTACGGCAGACGAATCGTCCTCCCCTCCCGTAACGGTGGTGTCTCGGGCGGGCCCCCAGGCAGTGGCACGGTGATGCGTGCGGGACAATGGAGTACGTGACTCGGATCGTGATCATCGGTGGCGGACCCGGCGGATACGAGGCGGCCCTGGTGGCCGCCCAACTCGGCGCGGAGGTGACCGTCGTCGACTGCGACGGTCTGGGCGGGGCGTCGGTGCTCACCGACTGCGTGCCGTCGAAGACTCTTATCGCCACGGCCGAGGTGATGACCACCTTCGATTCCTCGTACGAGGAGCTGGGGATCATCGTCGCCGACGACACGCCGCACATCGACACGCCCGCACGGGTGGTGGGCGTCGATCTGGGCAAGGTCAACCGGCGTGTCAAGCGGCTCGCGCTCGCCCAGTCCCACGACATCACCGCCTCCGTCACGCGTGCCGGCGCCCGGGTCCTGCGCGGCCGTGGCCGGCTGGAGGGCATGCAGGGCCTCGACGGCTCGCGCAAGGTCGTCGTCCGGGCCGCCGACGGCACCGAGGAGACCCTCACCGCCGACGCCGTCCTGATCGCCACCGGCGGTCACCCGCGCGAGGTGCCCGACGCCCAGCCCGACGGTGAGCGCATCCTCAACTGGACCCAGGTCTACGACCTCACCGAGCTGCCCGAGGAGCTCATCGTGGTCGGCTCCGGTGTCACCGGTGCCGAGTTCGCCGGCGCCTATCAGGCGCTCGGGTCGCGGGTCACCCTCGTGTCGTCGCGGGACCGGGTGCTGCCGGGTGAGGACCCGGACGCCGCCGCCGTACTGGAGGACGTCTTCCGGCGCCGCGGCATGAACGTCATGGCCCGCTCGCGCGCCGCAGCCGCCAAGCGCGTCGGCGACCGGGTGGAGGTCACCCTCGCCGACGGGCGTGTCATCAGCGGCAGCCACTGCCTCATGGCCGTCGGCGCCATCCCGAACTCCGAGGGCATGGGCCTGGAGGAGGCCGGCGTCAAGCTGCGCGAGTCCGGGCACATCTGGACCGACAAGGTGTCCAGGACGACCGCGCCGGGCGTGTACGCCGCCGGTGACGTCACCGGCGTCTTCGCGCTGGCCTCGGTCGCGGCGATGCAGGGACGTATCGCCATGTACCACTTCCTGGGCGACGCGGTGGCCCCGCTGAACCTGAAGACAGTGTCCTCGAACGTCTTCACCGACCCCGAGATCGCCACCGTCGGCTACTCCCAGGCGGACGTGGACGGGGGCAAGATCGACGCCCGGGTCGTCAAGCTGCCGCTGCTGCGCAACCCGCGCGCCAAGATGCAGGGCATCCGGGACGGCTTCGTCAAGATCTTCTGCCGTCCGGGTACGGGCATCGTGGTCGGCGGTGTGGTCGTGGCGCCGCGCGCCTCGGAACTGATCCACCCGATCTCGATCGCGGTCGACAACAATCTGACGGTCGAACAGATCGCGAACGCCTTCACCGTGTACCCCTCCCTTTCGGGGTCGATCGCCGAGGTGGCACGGCAGTTGCACACGAGGAAGGCCGGCGGCGAGATCTGACGGCCAAAACCAACTCCTCGCTGGTCACGGGGAGTTGTCGAGCATGCGTACGGCATAGGCGGCGGGACTAGGCCCTATACCACTTCTCGCCCTTGCGTACGAACAACTTCTGTTATTCGGCGCAAACTGCTGAAACCAGACGGTCGTTGGGGTTACTGTCAGTTTCGTGTTCGCTGCAGAACGTCGCCAATTGATCCTCGAAATGGTGCGAGCGAACGGGGCCGTGTCGCTCCGTGAGCTCGCCCGCGTCGTCCAGACCTCCGAAGTGACCGTACGGCGGGACGTGCGCGCACTGGAGGCAGAAGGACTCCTCGACCGCCGGCATGGCGGTGCGGTATTGCCGGGCGGGTTCACGCGGGAGTCCGGCTTTCCGCAGAAGTCACATCTCGCGACCGCCGAGAAGACGGCCATCGCCGACCTCGCCGCGAACTTCGTGGAAGAGGGCGAGGCGATCGTCGTCGGGGCGGGGACCACCACGCAGGAGCTGGCCCGCCGGCTCGCTCGCATCCCCGGACTGACCGTCGTCACCAACTCCCTGCTGGTGGCACAGGCGTTGGCCCATGCCAACCGGGTCGAGGTCGTGATGACCGGCGGCACGCTCCGCGGTTCGAACTACGCGCTGGTGGGCAGCGGCGCCGAGCAGTCCCTGCAGGGGCTGCGGGTGTCGCGGGCCTTCATCTCCGGGAGCGGCCTCACCGCCGAGCGTGGGCTGTCCACGTCCAACATGCTCTCGGCGTCCGTCGACCGGGCGTTGGTGCAGGCGGCCGCGGAGGTCGTCGTCCTTGCCGACCATACGAAGCTCGGTACGGACACCATGTTCCAGACGGTGCCCACGGAGGTCATCACACGGCTCGTCACCGATGATCCGCCGGCTCACGACGACCGCGCCCACACCGAGTTGCAGGCTCTGGCCGACCAGGGGGTGCAGATCGCCGTGGCCGGGGCGACCGGGAACCCGGGGGGTGACGAGGTCCCGGCGCGGCGGCGTGCTCTGCCGGGGCCGAGGCGGGGACAGGCGCCGGCGCCCGGGTTGCGGTCCGCTGCGGCGGTGCTCGGGGAGCAGGGGCCGGCAGAGCGGGAGCGGGCCCGGGTTGCGGATTTGCGGCGGCGTTAGGCTCGCCGTTCGCCTATTCGCCGTAGGAGGTTGTGGTGGTGCGCGAGTGCCGGTTGTTTGTGGCTTGTCGCGCCCACGCGGCGGAGCCGCATATCGATACAGCCCCGCGCCCCTTAAGTCGGCTTGAGTCCCCGCAACGTCAAGTGCAGCAGTCTGTCCGCCAGGCCCGGGTCTCCCGGTGTTTCCTCCGCCGCCAATGCGATTGCGTGGGTGAGTTGGAGGAGGTCGGTGATCGCCACGCCCTCCCGGACCGCGCCCGCTTCCTGCGCCCGTGCCAGCAGCGCTCCGCCCGCCTCCCTGATCGGGCCGCTGCACTGGGCCAGGGCCGAGGTGTTGTCGTACGAGACGGACATCAGGGACCTGGCCAGGCCGCGGTACTCGCCCGCATGGGTGACCATCGCGCGCAGCCACGTCACCAGGGCCGCGCATGGCTCCGGGGTGTCGAGGAGTTCTCGGGAGCGGGTCAGGAGGTCGCCGACCGCGTCCTCGAAGACCGCGCTCAGCAAGGCGTCGCGGTTGGGGAAGTGGCGGTACAGCGTGCCGATTCCGACGCCCGCGCGGCGGGCCACGTCCTCCAGGGACGCGTCCGTGCCGCGTTCGGCGAAGGCGGAGCGGGCCTCGGTGACCAGACGCTCGTAGTTGCGGCGGGCATCGGCGCGCATGCCTGCCGGCGGCCGGGCCATGGGGTTCACCTGCCCTTCCTTCACTCGTTCCGTGGGCTCAGCATGCCATCGGCCGCCGGACACCGAGAAAGAGGCGCCCGGTGGGCTGATCGCTCAGTCCACCGGGCGCCTCAGGACGTCGTACGGCTCAGTCCTTGATCTCGCAGATCGCCGCGCCGGAGGTGAGGGAGGCGCCGACCTCGGCGGACAGGCCCTTGACGGTGCCGGACTTGTGCGCGTTCAGCGGCTGTTCCATCTTCATCGCCTCGAGGACGACGATCAGGTCGCCTTCCTTGACCTCCTGGCCCTCCTCGACGGCCACCTTGACGATGGTGCCCTGCATCGGGGAGGCGAGGGTGTCGCCGGAGGCCGCGGGGCCGGACTTCTTGGCCGCGCGCCGCTTGGGCTTGGCGCCGGCGGCGAGGCCGGTGCGGGCCAGGGTCATGCCGAGGGAGGCCGGCAGGGAGACCTCCAGGCGCTTGCCGCCGACCTCGACGACGACCGTCTCACGACCGGCTTCCTCGTCCGCCTCGGTGTCGGCGGGCGCGGCGAAGGGCTTGATGTCGTTGACGAACTCGGTCTCGATCCAGCGGGTGTGGACCGTGAACGGCTCGCTGGAGCCGGTCAGTTCCGGCGCGAACGCCGGGTCCTGCACCACCGCGCGGTGGAACGGGATCGCCGTGGCCATGCCCTCGACCTGGAACTCCGCCAGCGCACGGGCCGCGCGCTGCAACGCCTGCTCGCGGGTGGCGCCGGTGACGATCAGCTTGGCCAGCAGGGAGTCCCAGGCCGGGCCGATCACGCTGCCGGACTCGACGCCCGCGTCCAGGCGGACGCCCGGACCCGACGGCGCGGAGAACGTGGTGACCGTGCCAGGGGCGGGCAGGAAGTTGCGGCCCGGGTCTTCGCCGTTGATACGGAACTCGAAGGAATGGCCGCGCAGCGGCGGGTCGTCGTAGCCGAGGGCTTCGCCGTCGGCGATGCGGAACATCTCGCGCACCAGGTCGATGCCGGCGACCTCTTCGGTGACCGGGTGCTCGACCTGCAGGCGGGTGTTGACCTCCAGGAAGGAGATCGTGCCGTCGAGGCCGACGAGGAACTCCACCGTGCCGGCGCCGACGTAGCCGGCCTCCTTCAGGATCGCCTTGGAGGAGGAGTACAGCTCGGCGACCTGCTCGTCCGAGAGGAACGGCGCGGGGGCCTCCTCGACCAGCTTCTGGTGCCGGCGCTGCAGCGAGCAGTCACGCGTCGAGACGACCACGACGTTGCCGTGGGAGTCGGCCAGGCACTGGGTCTCCACGTGCCGCGGCTTGTCGAGGTAGCGCTCGACGAAGCACTCGCCGCGGCCGAAGGCGGCGACGGCCTCGCGGACCGCGGAGTCGTACAGCTCCGGCACCTCTTCGAGCGTGCGGGCGACCTTCAGGCCGCGGCCGCCGCCGCCGAACGCGGCCTTGATGGCGATCGGCAGGCCGTGCTCCTCGGCGAAGGCGACGACTTCCTCGGCCCCGGAGACGGGGTCGGGGGTGCCGGCCACGAGCGGGGCGCCGGCCCGCTGGGCGATGTGCCGGGCGGCGACCTTGTCGCCGAGGTCGCGGATGGCCTGCGGCGGCGGGCCGATCCAGATCAGACCGGCGTCCAGAACGGCCTGGGCGAAGTCGGCGTTCTCGGAGAGGAAGCCGTAGCCGGGGTGGATCGCGTCCGCCCCGGATTCACGCGCGGCGTTCAGCACCTTGTCGATGTCCAGGTAGCTGGTGGCCGGAGTGTCACCGCCCAGGGCGAACGCCTCATCCGCGGCGCGGACATGCAGAGCGTCCCGGTCCGGGTCGGCATAGACGGCCACGCTCGCGATCCCGGCGTCCCGGCAGGCCCGGGCCACGCGGACAGCGATTTCGCCACGGTTGGCGATGAGCACCTTGCGCACGATTGAGGCTCCCTCCTTGAAACAAGCCGAGTTTAGGGACTGCCGACACGCCACATCGACCCGTCCCCAGTGGTGAGCTTGCCCACACGGAGCGTGATTCCAGGCTCGCTCGACCTGCGAAATCCCATGTCGCGCCTCGGCACGCAGGTCTCTTCCCGGAAACCCTAGCCCTCCGCTGTGGTCAAGGTCTCTGTCATCACGTGCTGCGGGCCACTCGGTTTCTTTGTGGAATCCCTACGAATGGCCCAATGATTCTTTGCTGTCGCCCGAACCCTTGTCCCGGGGTTTACCCGTTAGTAGCGTTCGCGATGTCTCGTACGTACTTGGGGTAACAGCGCGGAGCTCGGAAGTGGGTGGGGACCGGTGGTACGCAGGCCGGTGGCGTGGGTGGTGGCGGTCGTGCTCTTCGTCGAGGGGCTCGGCGTCGCGGCGCTGCAGTGGTTTCTCGGCGTCGTCGTCGATCGGCAGGACATGTCCTTGGCGGGCCTGGACCCTGACGTGATGTCGATGTCCTCGAAGATCGGCGGCCTGGTCTTCGGCGCCTACTTCGCGCTGTGCGGGCTGGTCGCCCTGCTCGTGGCCGTGCGCGACCGCGCCCCGGCCGGCTTCGGGCGCATCCTGCTCATCAGCGCGGCCGTGGTGCACGGGCTGCTGGGCGCGTTCGCCTGGGGGCTGGTGGGCTGGACGGCGTTCCTGTTCATGGTCGTCGTACTAGGCCTGATAGTGCTGCTGCTGATGACGTACGACGCCCAGGGCACGCCCACCTCCGAGGAGCCCGCCGACGCCGCTCCCGACGGGGGCAAGGGCGGCGACGGCTCCCCTGCGGGCGGTTCCCCGGTCACCCCTCCGCCGGCGCCCACAACTCCGTGATGCCGATGCCCAGTTGGCTCAGCAGTCGCCGCACCAGCGGCAGGCTGATGCCGATCACATTGCCGTGGTCGCCGTCGATGCCGTCGATGAACGGGGCCGAGCGGCCGTCGAGGGTGAACGCCCCGGCGACGTAGAGGGGTTCGCCGGAGGCGACGTACGCGGCGATCTCCTCGTCGGTCGGCTCGCCGAAGCGGACGACCGTGGAGGCGGTGGCGGAGGTGTAGCGGCCGGTTGCGGTGTCGTAGACGCAGTGGCCGGTCTGCAGTGTGCCCGCGCGGCCGCGCATCGACTTCCAGCGGGCCGTGGCCTCCTCGGCGTCGGCCGGCTTGCCCAGGGCCTCGCCGTCCAGGTCGAGGACAGAGTCGCAGCCGATCACGATCGCGCCCTTGACCTCCGGCTTCGCCGCCACGACGGAGGCCTTCGCCTCGGCCAGGGCAAGCGCCAGCTCGGCGGGGGTGGGCGCGGTGACGGCGTCCTCGTCGACGCCGCTCACGATGACCTCGGGGTCCAGCCCGGCCTGGCGGAGCAGATTGAGCCGGGCGGGGGACTGGGAGGCGAGGACGAGTCGGCGGCGCGGCTGATCAGTCATGCGGTCAGCGTATCGGCGTGCCCGGCCGGGCTCACCTCAGCCCGAGCACGATCATCGCGAGCACCATGGCCAGCGCCATGAGAACGCCCAGCCGCCGCAACATCTCCTGCATGTCGCGCAGTTCCTTGGGCGGCTCGTTCTCGGGGTCGGACCACAGCATGCCTTCCATCGTCGATCGGGGGTCCGGGGCGGCGCCTGAGTACGCATACTCAACTTTCCCGCAAACGGTGCTACGGTCCCTTTAGTTAAAGGTGCTTCAGTTCCGTTTGGAGGATGTGCTGCCATGTTCACGGCTTCCTGGACCGCGTCACCTCAGCTGCCCGGCGAGGGCTTCACACCCAACTGGTCCCGCGAGGGCTTCTGGCGCCAGTCGCTGCGGCAGGTCGTACGGCTGTCGGCGGGCGGTGACCGGGTGCGGGTGCGGCTGTCCAACGCGTACGGCACCTCGCCCGTGCGCCTCGCGGGCGCGAGCGTGGGGCGTACGGCCGTCGGAGCCGCCGTGGAGCCGGAGTCGCTCACGCGGCTCACCTTCGGGGGCGCAGACGAGGCCCGGATACCGGCGCGTGAGGAGATCGTCAGCGATGACGTCCCGCTCGCCGTCGTCGCCGGGGAGTCGTTGACCGTGACCCTGTACTTCGACGCCGCGACCGGGCCCGCGACCTTCCACGCGCAGGCGTTCACGGCCGGCTACCGGGGCGAGGGCGATCTGTCGGCGGAGGTGGGCGGCGAGGGCTTCGACGCGGTCACCGAGTCCTGGTACTTCCTGTCGGCCGTGGAGGTCGACGCCGGCCGTGCGGACGCCGTCGCCCTCTTCGGCGACTCGATCACGGACGGGTTCGGCTCGACGGTGGGTGCGGACCGGCGCTGGTCCGACGCGCTCGCCGGGCGCACGGGGCGGCCGGTCCTCAACGCGGGGATCGGCGGGAATCTGCTGCTCAACGACTCGGCCTGGTACGGCGAGAAGGGCGTCCACCGGTTGCGCCGGGACG
The DNA here is from genome assembly GCF_004028635.1 of Streptomyces cyaneus. Lineage (GTDB taxonomy): Bacteria > Actinomycetota > Actinomycetes > Streptomycetales > Streptomycetaceae > Streptomyces > Streptomyces cyaneus. Next base: position 573,434 of record NZ_RQJW01000006.1, read on the forward strand.
TCCTCGACCGGCCCGGCGTGGACACCCTCGTCGTCCTGCTCGGCCTCAACGACATCGGGTTCGGCGAGACGGACGAGCAGCCGACGTACAAACCGGCGCCGGTGGTGGAGGCGGAGGAACTCGTCGCCGGGCACCGGGAGTTGATACGCCAGGGCAGGGCGGCCGGGCTGACGGTGGTCGGCTGCACGCTGCTGCCGTTCGGGGGCTCGGACCACTGGGGCGAGCATGCGGCCAAGGTGAGCCACGAGCTGAACGAATGGATTCGCTGCTCGGGAGAGTACGACGCGGTGGTGGACCTCAACCGGGCGCTGGCCGATCCGGCGGATCCGGATCGGCTGCGGCCGGCGTACGACTTCGGCGATCACCTGCACCCGAATGACGCGGGGTACGAGGTGATGGCCGAAGTCCTGGCGGCGACCCTCTGACTTAACCGGGCCAGTACGTGCGCGCCCACGTCGACGGCCCCGGCTGCGGCAGCCGGTGTGAGGCGATGCGGGACGGGTCCGACCACCCGTCCCGCGGCTTGGGTGCGCCGGACGGCGTGGCTGCTGCCGCCGCGGCGCGGGCGCGGACCACCGCCAGTGCGGCGGCCAGCTCCTCCGGTGTCGGGTTGCCCCGTAGGACCTTGATGTTCATGGCGGCTCCCAGCAGGCCTAGAGGGGGATGTTGCCGTGCTTCTTCGGAGGCAGGGATTCCCGCTTGGTGCGCAGTTGACGCAGGCCGCGTACGACATGGCGGCGGGTGTCGGACGGCATGATCACCGAGTCGATGTAGCCGCGCTCGGCCGCGATGTAGGGGTTGAGGAGGGTGTCCTCGTACTCCTGGATCAGCCGGGCGCGCACCGCCTCCAGATCCTCGCCGTTCGCCTCCGCCTCGGCGATGGTGCGCCGGTGCAGGATGTTGACGGCGCCCTGGGCGCCCATGACGGCGATCTGGGCGGTCGGCCAGGCGAGGTTGATGTCGGCGCCGAGGTGCTTGGAGCCCATGACGTCATAGGCGCCGCCGAAGGCCTTGCGGGTGATGACCGTGATGAGCGGGACCGTGGCTTCCGCGTAGGCGTAGATCAGCTTGGCGCCTCGGCGGATGATGCCGTCGTGCTCCTGGTCGACGCCGGGCAGGAAGCCGGGCACGTCCACGAAGGTGATCACGGGCACGTTGAAGGCGTCGCAGGTCCGCACGAAGCGGGCCGCCTTCTCGCTGGCCTGGATGTCGAGGCAGCCGGCGAACTGCATCGGCTGGTTGGCCACGATGCCGACCGGGCGGCCCTCGACCCGGCCGAAGCCGGTGAGGATGTTCGGCGCGAACAGCGGCTGCGTCTCGAAGAACTCGGCGTCGTCCAGGATGTGTTCGATCACCGTGTGCATGTCGTACGGCTGGTTCGCGCTGTCCGGCACGATGCGGTCCAGCTCGTGGTCCTCGTCGGTGACGGCGAGGTCCGCCTCCTCCGGGAACGCCGGAGGCTCGGACAGGTTGTTGGACGGCAGGTACGACAGCAGCTGCTTGACGTACTCGATGGCGTCCTTCTCGTCGCCGGCCATGTGATGGGCCACGCCGGAGGCGGAGTTGTGGGTGCGGGCGCCGCCCAGCTCCTCGAAGCCGACGTCCTCACCGGTGACGGTCTTGATGACGTCCGGGCCGGTGATGAACATGTGCGAGGTCTGGTCGACCATGACCGTGAAGTCGGTGATGGCGGGGGAGTACACCGCACCGCCCGCACACGGGCCGACGACCAGGCTGATCTGCGGGATGACGCCGCTCGCGTGCGTGTTGCGGCGGAAGATCTCGCCGTACGCGCCCAGCGAGGCCACGCCCTCCTGGATGCGGGCGCCGCCGGAGTCGTTGATGCCGATGACCGGACAGCCGGTCTTCAGCGCGAAGTCCATGACCTTGACGATCTTCTGGCCGTAGACCTCGCCCAGCGCACCGCCGAAGACGGTGAAGTCCTGGGAGAACACGGCGACGGGGCGGCCGTCGACGGTTCCGTACCCGGTGACGACGCCGTCGCCGTACGGGCGGTTCTTCTCCAGGCCGAAGTTGGTGGAGCGGTGCCGGGCGAACTCGTCGAGCTCGACGAAGGAGTCCTCGTCGAGGAGCAGCTCGATGCGCTCACGAGCCGTCAACTTGCCCTTGGCGTGCTGCTTTTCGACGGCGCGAGCGGAGCCGGCGTGCGTCGCTTCCTCGATACGGCGCTGGAGATCCGCGAGCTTGCCCGCGGTGGTGTGGATGTCGATCCCTTGGATCTCGTGACGCTCTTCCGGCTCGGACATCGGGATGGCGCTCCCTGCCTGCTCAAAAGGGGGGACGGTTACTCATCCGTAGCGTAGTGGGGTGCCTACGAATCAGCAGTGCGGCGTTTCACACACCTAGGGTGGCTTGCATGACGCCGCGAGATGCATCAGACGACAGCCGCTGGTCCGACCTGGAACGTCCGCCGCTGAACGCCGCCGCGCTGCGCCGCGGGCTGGTCAAGGACGGCGGACACGGCGGGCTCTACTGCGACATCGAGGTCGTGCAGCGTACCGGCTCCACGAACGCCGATCTGGTGGCCCTGGCCACCGAGGGCAGGGCGGAGGAGGGCGCCGTCCTCGTCGCCGAGGAGCAGACGGCGGGCAGGGGGCGGCTGGACCGGCAGTGGACGGCACCGGCCCGCTCGGGCCTGTTCTTCTCCGTGCTGCTGAACCCGGCCGAGGTGCCGGCCGCCCGCTGGGGGTGGCTGCCGCTGCTCACGGGCGTCGCCGTGGCCACGGGGCTGTCGCGGGCCGCCGGCGTCGATACGGCACTCAAGTGGCCCAACGACCTGCTGGTGACTGTCGGTGGCGAGGAGCGAAAGGCCGGCGGGATCCTGGCGGAGCGGGCCGGGAACGAAGGCGTGGTCATCGGCGTCGGCATCAATGTCACCCTGCGTGAGGACGAGCTGCCGGTGCCCCAGGCGGGCTCACTGGCCCTCGCCGGAGCCGTGAGCACGGACCGGGATCCGCTGCTGCGAGGCGTGCTGCGGTCGCTGGAGGAGTGGTACGGGCGCTGGCGGGCCGCGGTGGGGGACCCGGTGGTGAGCGGGCTGCAGGAGACGTACGCGGCGGGGTGCGCGACGCTGGGGAGGGTCGTGCGGGCCGAGTTGCCGGGGGATCGGTCGATCACCGGGGAGGCGGTCGCCATCGACGGCGACGGACGGCTGGTGCTGGCCACGGCGGAAGGGGTGCAGGAGCCCGTAGGAGCGGGGGACATCGTGCATCTGAGGCCGGCGTAGGTGCGGGTGGGGCTGTACGCCTCTCGGGAGTGAGGTGGCCCACACCTGCCGTAAAGTGAAGGCCGGTCGATTTACTGACCGCGGCAGATCGGAAGGGCAGCAGGCGTGACCGTCGACGATTCGGGCTCCGGCACGGGCGCGGACGGCCGGGTGGACCCCCACGCCGCCGACCCCGGCGAGGATCCGCTCGCCCTGCGCCTCGAAGGCCTCATCCTCGGCGCCGAGCGGCGCTACACCCCGTTTCAGGCGGCCCGCAGCGCCGGAGTCTCCATGGAGCTGGCGTCCCGGTTCTGGCGGGCCATGGGCTTCGCCGACATCGGGCAGGCCAAGGCGCTGACCGAGGCAGATGTACTGGCGCTCAGGCGCCTCGCCGGTCTCGTCGAGGCGGGGCTGCTCAGCGAGGCCATGGCCGTGCAGGTGGCCAGGTCCACCGGACAGACCACCGCGCGGCTCGCCGAGTGGCAGATCGACTCCTTCCTGGAGGGGCTGACCGAGCCGCCGGAGCCGGGGATGACGCGCACCGAGGTGACGTACCCGATCATCGAGCTGCTCCTGCCCGAGCTGGAGGAGTTCCTCGTCTACGTCTGGCGCCGCCAGCTCGCCGCCTCGGCCGGCCGCGTCATCCAGGCCGCCGACGACGAGGAGATGGTCGACCGGAGGCTGGCGGTCGGATTCGCCGACCTCGTCGGGTTCACGCGGCTGACCCGCCGTATGGAGGAGGAGGAACTCGGCGAACTCGTCGAGGCCTTCGAGACCACGGCGGCCGACCTGGTGGCCGCGCGCGGCGGGCGACTGGTCAAGACGCTCGGCGACGAGGTCCTGTACGCGGCCGACGACGCGGGGGTCGCGGCGGAGATCGCCCTGCGGCTCATCGAGACGATGGCGGGCGACGAGACGATGCCCGAGCTGCGCGTCGGCATCGCCTTCGGCACGGTGACCACCCGTATGGGCGATGTCTTCGGTACGACCGTGAACCTGGCCTCCCGGCTCACGTCGATAGCTCCGCGTGACGCCGTTCTCGTCGACAGCGCCTTCGCGGAGGAACTCATCCGAACGGGTGAAGCGCCTGCGTCGGAGGCGGAGGCCGCGGAAGCCGCTGCCGCCGCGGAGAAGGAGGGGGAGGAGCCGCCGGTGTATCGGTTTGCGCTGCAGCCGATGTGGCAGCGGCCGGTGCGGGGGCTTGGTGTGGTGGAGCCTTGGCTTTTGACGCGGAGGGCGTCCTCGGGGGACTGAGCGCCGTTCAGCTGACTGTGGTGTGTCGGCTGCGGGTGTGTGGGGGCTGGTCGCGCAGTTCCCCGCGCCCCTTTGGGGCGTTGCAGTGAGCGATCTTGTCAGTTGCCGTCGGCCAGGGAATCTACGCAAAGGCCGATGACCGGCACGCAGACTGAGTCCTCGTCGGGGTGATCCGGCTGGGGGGCCGGGGGATTTGTCGTCGGTCGGCTGGGGGGCTGGGGCGGGGCCGGTTGGGGTGTCTGGCTGGTCTGCGCTGGTGGGCGGGGTGCGGACGGGTGTGCCGGGGTGTCTGCCGACGGCGTGCCGGGGCCTGCCGGCGCTGTGGTGTTCGGTTTCGGTACGACGATCGTGGTCGTTGTCGGTGTCGTGTTCAGGCCGCCCATGACGGAGGTGGCGGACGGGCTCGGCTGTGAGGCGGCCGTCGGGACGGTGGCGGCGGCGTTTGCCGAGTTGTCCGTGCGCGTGTGCGCGTCCATGCCTGGGTCGGAGTCCGAGGCGGGCTCCGTTTCCGTTGCGCCCAGGCCCGCTACTTCGGTGTCTGGGGTCAGGCGTACGAGGCTCAGGGCGCCGGCCGCCAGGGCCAGGCCGCCGGCTGCCAGGAGGACCTTGCGGGGGCGGGGGCGCCGGTGGCGGCCGCGGGGGCCGAAGAGTCGGGTGGTGGTCTGTCCGTCCTCACCGACCGTCACGGTTTCCGTCGTTGTTTCCGTGGTCCGACTCATCACGACCCCTCCCAACCCGCTCGCGCCCCCGATGCGCCGTGGCTCGCGCACGTTATGCGCTGTCGTTGGCGGTAGGGCGGGAGTTGGGCGGGATGTCACTCGAACGGGGTGTCGGGACCGGCCTTTCCCTGGCGGGGTCCGACTGCGATGATCGGGATGAGTGTTGTTAACCCGCGTTAACTGGAGGGTGTCATGAGTGAGCAGCGGTACGGAGAGTTCGTGCTGGTGCGGCGACACGGCGACGGCGACGGCGGCGTCGGGCATGTCGCGGAGCTCGTCCTCGACCGGCCCAAGGCCATGAACGCCGTGTCGACGGAGATGGCCCGTTCGATCGCGGGGGCGTGTGCGGCGCTGGGGGCCGACCGTGACGTACGGGTGGTGGTGCTGACCTCGACGCATGAGCGGGCGTTCTGTGTCGGGGCGGATCTGAAGGAGCGGAATTCGTTCAGCGACGCGGATCTGGTGCGGCAGCGGCCCGTGGCGCGGGGGGCCTACACGGGGGTGCTGGAGTTGCCGGTGCCGACGATCGCGGCGGTGCACGGCTTCGCCCTGGGGGGTGGCTTCGAACTGGCTTTGTCCTGCGATGTGATCGTGGCCGACCGTACGGCTGTGGTGGGGCTGCCCGAGGTGTCGGTCGGGGTGATTCCAGGGGGTGGGGGTACGCAGTTGCTGCCTCGGCGAGTGGGGGCTGCTCGGGCGGCGGAGCTGATCTTCACTGCGCGGCGCGTCGAGGCTGGTGAGGCTCGGGAGCTGGGGCTGGTGGATGTGCTGGTCGAGGAGGGGCGGGCTCGGGAGGAGGCCCTGGCGCTCGGGGGCCGGATCGCCGTGAACTCACCGGTCGGCCTGCGGGCGGCCAAGCGTGCGCTGCGGGTGGGGCATGGGCTGGACCTGCGGGCCGGGCTGGAGGTCGAGGACGCGGCTTGGCGGGCGACGGCGTTTTCCGGGGACCGGGCGGAGGGGGTGGCGGCGTTCAACGAGAAGCGGCGGCCTGAGTGGCCGGGGGAGTGACGGGGGCCCTTTGGGGGTTGGGTGGGGTGACCGGTTGGGGGGCGGGGCGATTGCTGGTGGGGTGGCAGGAGTTGCCGGTGGGGCGGTGGATCGCTGGCGGGGAGGGGCGGATTGCTCCCCGTTCGCCACACCAACGTCCCAAATCGGCGCAAAACTACCTAGCCTGGAGTGATGGGTGAGGACAGACGGCTCGCGGCCGTAGTGGCGTTGGCGCAGGGGATGGCGGCGGCGCACACCCCGCGTGAGTCCTGGCGGGCGGCGGCGCTCGGGGCGTGTCGGGCCTTGGCCGGGAGCTTTGCGGCGCTGTCGGTGTGGGAGCGGGAGCTCGGGCGGTTGCGGGTGCTCGTGAATGTGGGGGACCGGGCTCGGGGGGAAGAGGAGTTTCCGAGCGACGAGGCCTATCCCGTGCATCAGTTCCCGGAGATCACCGAATTCCTGCACGAGCGGTGGGCCGCCGGTGGTGAGCCCAACGCCTGGGTGGAGACGGCCGAGGGTCCCTCCACCGGTCATCCCGGGTACTGCCACCAGCGGGTGGCCGCCCTGCGGCGTCGTGGACGGGGCTGCTGTGTCGTGGCGCCGATCGTGCTGAACGGGCGTGCTTGGGGAGAGCTGTATGTAGCCCGTTCCGCCGGTGCGCCTGTCTTCGACCGTGAGGACGCCGACTTCGCGACGGTGCTGGCCTCCGTCGTGGCCGCCGGGATAGCGCAGTGCGAGCGGCTGGAGGAGGCTCGGCGGCTGGCGTTCACCGACGCGTTGACGGGGCTGGCCAATCGGCGGGCTGTCGATGTGCGGTTGGAGGAGGCCATTGAGCGGCACCGCGGTCACGGTGTCGTCGTGAGCCTCGTCGTCTGCGATCTCAATGGGCTGAAGCGGGTGAACGACACGCGGGGGCATGCCGTGGGCGACCGGCTTCTGGAGCGGTTCGGGTCGGTGTTGTCGCTGTGTGGTGCCATGCTGCCCGGGGCTCTTGCGGCTCGGCTCGGCGGTGACGAGTTCTGTCTGCTTGTCGTCGGGGCGCCCGCCGATGATGTGGTGAAGGCTGCCGATGAACTGTGCCGGCGTGCCGCTGAGTTGGAGCTGGGGGAAGGGGTCGCGTGTGGGGTGGCGTCCACGGAGGATGCCATCGGGCCGGTTCGCTCTGCGCGGCGGCTGTTTCGGCTTGCTGATGCGGCTCAGTACCAGGCGAAGGCGGTTCGGGCCGGGAAGCCTGTTGTTGCGGGGCGGGAGGGGCCGGACGATCCTGTGGTGCGGCTCGCTGACGCGGAGCCCTCCGGGGAGGGGGTCGTGGAACGGCGGCGCTTCCGTGGCCGCCTGCCGTGACGGTGCCCGGCGCGGGGGCGGGCCTCGCGGGTTTTCGCCCCCGCCGCCCCTACCCGACCCGTCCCTGGGGGCTGCCGCCCCCAGACCCCCGCTTCGGCCCTGAACGGGCCTCGTCCTCAAACGCCGGACGGGCTGGATGATGCCGACCGGTGCTGGGAAGTGGCGGTTGACGCCGGTGTTGTAAGGGTCGTACCAGCCGCCCACTAGTGACATCTTCGTCTTCACTGCGTACGCTCCTGAATATGGATATGCACACTGTGGTGGTGGGGACGTCCGGGGTCACCGCGTCCGACGTTCTTGCCGTGGCGCGCGGTGGGGCGCGTGTGGAGTTGTCGGGGGAGGCGGTGGCGGCGCTTGGCGCGGCGCGCGAGATCGTGGAGGCGTTGGCGGCCAAGCCCGACCCGGTCTACGGCGTCTCCACCGGCTTCGGGGCCCTGGCGACCCGGCACATCAGCCAGGAGCTGCGGGCCCAGCTGCAGCGCAACATCGTGCGCTCGCACGCCGCCGGGATGGGGCCGCGGGTGGAGCGCGAGGTCGTACGGGCGCTGATGTTCCTGCGGCTCAAGACCGTCTGCTCGGGGCATACCGGTGTGCGGCCGGAGGTCGCGCAGACCATGGCTGACGTTCTGAACGCCGGCATCACGCCCGTCGTCCACGAGTACGGCTCCCTCGGCTGCTCCGGCGACCTCGCTCCCCTTTCGCACTGCGCCCTCGCGCTGATGGGGGAAGGGGAGGCGGAGGGTCCGGACGGGAGTGTGCGGCCTGCTGGAGAACTTCTCGCCGCCCACGGCATCGCACCCGTCGAGCTGCGGGAGAAGGAGGGCCTCGCCCTCCTCAACGGCACCGACGGCATGCTCGGGATGCTCGTCATGGCCCTCGCCGACCTCGACACCCTTTACAAGTCCGCCGACGTCACCGCAGCGCTGAGCCTTGAAGGGCTCCTCGGGACGGACAAGGTGCTCGCACCCGAGTTGCATGCCATCCGGCCGCATCCGGGACAAGGCGCCTCCGCCGCCAACATGCTGGCCGTGCTGAAGGGTTCGGGGCTGACCGGACATCACCAGGACGACGCGCCCCGCGTCCAGGACGCGTACTCGGTGCGGTGTGCTCCGCAGGTCGCCGGTGCCGGGCGGGACACCATGGCCCACGCCCGGCTCGTCGCCGAGCGGGAGCTGGCGTCGGCGGTCGACAACCCCGTCGTCCTGCCCGACGGGCGCGTCGAGTCCAACGGCAACTTCCATGGCGCGCCCGTCGCCTACGTGCTCGACTTCCTCGCTATCGCCGTCGCCGACCTCGCCTCCATCGCCGAGCGCCGGACCGACCGGCTGCTGGACAAGAACCGCAGCCACGGGCTGCCGCCGTTCCTGGCCGACGACGCCGGCGTCGACTCGGGGCTGATGATCGCCCAGTACACGCAGGCCGCCCTGGTGAGCGAGTTGAAGCGGCTGGCCGTTCCCGCGTCCGCCGACTCCATTCCCTCCTCCGCCATGCAGGAGGACCACGTCTCCATGGGCTGGTCCGCCGCCCGCAAGCTGCGTACCGCCGTCGACAACCTCACGCGTGTCCTGGCGGTCGAGCTCTACGCCGCCACCCGCGCCATCGAGCTGCGGGAAGGGCTCGCCCCGGCACCGGCCTCGCAGGCGGTCATCGACGCCGTACGGGCCGCCGGAGTCCAGGGCCCGGGGCCGGACCGGTTCCTGGCGCCCGACCTCGCCGCGGCCGATGCGTTCGTGCGGGGTGGGGAGCTGGTCGTGGCGGTGGAGAAGGTCACCGGGCCGCTCCAGTGATTCCGTAACTCCCAGGACGCCACCGTGGCATGGAAGGGGGCCCCGTCGTACGTGCGACGGGGCCCCGGTGCGGCGAGTGCGGGTTACTTCAGCTTCGCGGCCTGCGCGTCGATGAGGGCGGCCGGGACGTCGTACGCCTTGTCCGTCATCATCAGACCGAGGTTCATCGTGTAGTACGTGGCGATGGTGCTGCCGTGCCGGACGACCTCGACGTGCGTGGTGCCCACGTCGCCGTCCTCCAGGTCGCTCTTCGCGGTGAACGCCACCGACTCGTCACCGGCCCCGGACGCCTTCTCCGAGCTGATCTTGGTGATCTTCTGATCCGTGCCCTGCATGGTGACGGGGAAGCCCCCGGAGCAGCTCTCCACCGCGTCCGACACGGACTTGAAGGTCTGCTCGGCGCCGTCACCGTCGTACGAGGAGAGTCCCACGACGGTCATGTTGAGGCTCAGCGCGTCGGCGAAGGAGTCCTCGAACTCGCCCTCGCTCAGGTCCTCCAGGGACTTGGAGGCGGTGTCGGAGGGCTTCTTCTTGTCCTCCGTGGCCATCACGGCCGCGTTCGAGGCCGAGTCGCCCGGCGCGAGGCCGCCCATGGCGTAGGCCAGCGGGACGCACTTGTCCTCGCTGCTCTTGATGTCGTCCTTGGACTTCGGCAGCTGCTTGCCGGAGGCGTCCACCTTGTATCCGTCGACATCGCTTGCGGCGATGATCGCCTTCTTCAACTCCGCGGAGCTCAGCGCCTTCGCGTCCGAACCGCCGGAGTCACCCCCGCAACCCGTGACAAGGGCGAGCGACAGCGCGCTCACGGCAACCGTGGCGGCTACACGCACGCCCGATGATCTCTTCATGGGCGGACTATGAAGCCCATGTCAAGGAAGCGTCAAGCGAATTCAAAATCCGAGACGTTCGCGGCGCACCGAATAGGCGACGAAGCCCGCGCCCAGCGCGAGGAACGCGGTCCCGCCGACGATGTACGGCGTGGTGTCGAAGCTTCCGGTGTCGGCGAGCCGGGTGCTGTCCTCGGCGGTGTCGTCCGTGCTCTCGGAGGCGGCCCGCGCCTGCTGTGTGACCTGCGTCGACGGGGCCGCCGAAGGCTCCGTTCTCGCCGGCTCGTCCCCCGTGGCGTTGGCGGAGGGCACGAACCACAGGGCGCCCAGCAGGGCCCCCGCGGCGGTGGCGGTCAGCAGCGATCGGCGTGCGGTGGACGACGATCGGTGAGCGGCGGACACGGAATATCGATCCCCTTGTGGCGCTGGCGAATTGGCCGTGTGGGGCGATGTTAGTGAAAGTCGCGGGTCACGGGAAAGTCACGGGGGAAATGAGCCGTACGCTCCGGGCATGAGTACACCAGAAACATCACGTTTTGTACGGCTTCGCGTGGAACTCGTTCTCGAAGTGGAGGACGAGGACGCCCTGACCAAGGCCGCGCTACGGCGGATCGCCGGCGACGAAACCATGCCGGCCGACGAACGGGCCCACGCCGAAAGCGCTGTGACGGAAGACACGGCGGAAGCCCTCGCTTATCTCATCGACCCGTTCGACCTGGTCAGCGAGGTGCCTGGGATCGACCTCGCGCAAGCCTCCTGGTCCAGCGAGCGCATCGGGTACGACCCGGATTCGCCGGAGTGGGACCTCGACGACGATGATGTCGACGAGGACTTCGACGACGAAGGCGCTGAAGGCGCTGAGGGTGCTGAAGGGGTCAAGAGGGTCGGCTGACGCGGCTTGGGGAAATCGTGACCCCGGGCGGCAACCGCCGCCCGGGGTTTCGTCGTCTCATGGGGCGCACTGACCGAGACCCGCACCATCCGCCCCGGCGGACGTGGTGTGCCCCACACATGCAAGGAATGTGGAACGGGACGAACCGGTCGTAGCGTTGAAGATTTGACGGGGACTCTCGGGCTGTTTTGGGGATTCGGGAACAATGGAGAAGCGTGTGATGACGAACAGTAAGCGGCGCAAGGGCCTGGCGGTCGCGTCCGCACTGCTCGGCGGTGTCCTGGTGCTCTCTGCCTGCTCCGGCGGCGACGACAACGCCTCCGGGAGTGACGGCGGCGACTCCTCGCAGGCCAAGGTCGACGAGGCGGCCGCCAAGAAGACCTCCGAGGCCCAGATCAAGATCACGCCCGAGGACGGCACCGACAACGCCTCCATCAACAACTCCGCCGCCGTCACCGTGAGCAAGGGCACGCTCACCGAGGTGACGATGACGACCGCCGACGGCGCCGCGGTCGAGGGCGAGATATCCGCCGACAAGACCAGCTGGAAGCCCAGCGCCCAGCTGGAGCGCTCCACGACCTACAAGGTCGCGGTGACCGCGAAGGACTCCAAGGGCCTGGAGGCCCACGAGAACGCCTCCTTCACCACCGTCTCCCCGAACAACAGCTTCCTCGGCTACTTCACGCCGGAAGACGGCTCCACCGTCGGCGTCGGTATGCCCGTGTCGATCAACTTCGACAAGGCGATCAGCAACAAGGCGGCCGTCCAGAAGGGCGTCACCGTCTCCTCCACCAGCGGCCAGGAAGTCGTCTGCCACTGGTTCAACGACCAGCGCATGGACTGCCGGCCCGACGAGTACTGGCAGGAGGGTTCGACCGTCACCATGAAGATGGCCCTGGACGGCGTCGAGGGCTCCGACGGTGTCTACGGCGTCCAGGAGAAGACGGTCACCTTCAAGATCGGCCGCAACCAGGTCTCGTACGTCGACGCGAAGACCAAGCAGATGAAGGTCACGCAGGACGGCAAGACCATCAAGACCATCCCGATCTCGGCCGGTTCGCCGGAGAACAAGACCTACGAAGGCATCATGGTGATGTCCGAGATGTTCAAGGAGACGCGCATGAACGGCGCGACCGTGGGCTTCACGGACGACGACGGCAAGGGCGAGTACGACATCAAGGACGTGCCGCACGCCATCCGCCTGTCCAACTCCGGCACCTTCGTGCACGGCAACTACTGGGGCGCCAAGTCCATCTTCGGCAGTGTGAACACCAGCCATGGCTGCGTGGGCCTGTCCGACACCAAGGGCGCCAACGACAAGGGCACGGCCGGCTACTGGTTCTACAACAACTCCATCGTCGGTGACGTCGTGGTCGTCCAGAACACAGGCGACAAGACGATCGCGCCGGACAACGGCCTCAACGGCTGGAACATGGACTGGGCGCAGTGGAAGGCCGGTTCGGCCGTCTGACGCGACGCACAGCTGACCGATGCCGCCCTCAGGGGCGGCATCGGTGTTTCCGGGGTAGGTCCCAGCCTTCTCATGCTCCTCTTATTCCGGCTTTATCCCTTCATCACGCGCCGTCCCTAGCTTGCGGCGCATGTTCTTCACCTACCTGAGGCGCGAGCTGCGCCGCCGCAGAAAGGCGGCCCTCGTCGTCGCCTCCGGACTCGCGCTGGGCATCGCGCTGGTCATCGTGGTCAACTCCGTGTCCTCCGGCATGAGCAAGGCCCAGGACAAGGTCCTGCAGTCCCTGTACGGCCTGGGCACGGACATGACCGTCACCAAGGCCGCCGCGCCGACCGCGAACAGCTCCGAGCGGCCGCGCTTCCAGTTCGACGCGCAGGACAGCGACTCCGACGAGGAGCAGAGCACCGACCGGGTCATGGTCCAGGGCTTCCAGACGCTCGCGAGCTCGACCGTCACCAAGGTCGGCGACCAAAGCGGTGTCTCGGACGCGGTCGGCGGGCTGAGCCTGCAGGTCATCAAGGTCAGCGGGCAGTTCACGCGGGGTCAGTTCCAGCAGGACCAGAGCAGCAGTAGTGGCCAGCAGGGTGGCGGGCCCGGCCAGGGCGGGGGCGGCAGCAGCCAGCCGCAGGGTGAAGTGCGCGGCGGCGGCGCCGACTTCGACGTCAACAACTACTCCGTCTACGGCACCGACGTCACCAAGCCGGCGCTCGGCCCGCTGACCTCGTCGAAGATCACCAGCGGCCGTACGTTCAAGACGTCGGAGACCGACGCCGAGGTGGTCGTCGCCGACACCTCCTACGCCAAGGAGAAGAAGCTCAAGGTCGGCTCCACGGTCACCGTCAAGGGAACCAAGTTCAAGGTGATCGGCATCGCCACGCCCGACAGCGGGGACGCGGCCGCCAACCTCTACATCCCGCTGAAGCAGGCGCAGACGCTCGCCGACGCGAAGGACAAGGTCACCACGATCTACGTCAAGGCGACCGACTCCCAGCGGATCGACTCCGTCAAGTCGACCATCCAGAAGAACATCTCCGGTACGACGGTGACGACCTCCGCGGACCTCGCGGACACGGTGTCGGGCTCCCTGTCGACGGCGTCCTCGCTGGCGACCAGCGTCGGCAAGTGGCTGTCCATCGCCGTGCTGGTCGCCGCGTTCCTGGTGGCCGGGCTGCTGACCTCCTCGGCGGTGTCGCGCCGGGTGCGGGAGTTCGGCACGCTGAAGGCGCTGGGCTGGAAGTCGGGCCGGGTGACCCGGCAGGTCGTCGGCGAGGCGATCGTCAACGGGTTGCTCGGCGGTGCGCTGGGTATCGCGATCGGGCTCGCCGGGGCGTACGTCGTGACGGCGATCAGTCCGACGCTGCAGGCGCAGTTGGGCGGCAGCGGCGGCGGCGGTGGTGGCGGTATGGGCGGCGGTCCGGGGGGCGGTGGCTTCGGGGGCGGTGGGCCCGGGCGGCAGACGGCCGGCGCGACGCTGGATGTGGCGCTGACTGCGCCGGTGAGTCTTACGACGGTTGCGCTCGCGGTTGGCCTTGCGGTGACGGGTGGGCTGATTGCCGGCGCCTTCGGTGGCTGGCGTGCGTCGCGACTGCGTCCGGCGGATGCGCTGAGGCGCGTCGAGTAGCCCAGGCGGCACGCATGCCCGCCGCTGCACAGGCGGGACTGCAACGCCCTCAGGGGCGCGGGGAACTGCGCGACCAGCCCCCACGACCCGCAGTCGCAAACGATCCGATCCACCCCCGAACCCCACCCAGGAGCAACCACCATGTACGAACTCAGAAACGTCACCAAGCGCTACACCCGAGGCAGGGAATCCGTAGACGCGCTCGACGGAGTCGATCTCACCATCGCCGACGGCGATCGCCTCGTCATCCAGGGCCCCACCGGCGGCGGCAAGTCCACCCTCCTCCAGATGCTCGGCGGTCTGGACCGGCCCACCTCCGGCGAAGTCGTCCTCGACGGCACCGACTTGGCCAGGCTCTCCGAGACCCGGCTGACAAGGGTCCGCAGCGAGAACATCGGCTTCGTGTTCCAGTCCTTCAACCTCATCCCCACCCTCACCGCACAGGAGAACGTCGAGACCGCCCTCGTCCCCCTCGGCGTGAAGACGAAGGACCGGCGCGAACGGGCCGCCGAGGCGCTGAAGTCGGTCGGGCTCGGCGAGCGACTCGGGCATCTGCCGAGCGAGATGTCCGGCGGCCAGCAGCAGCGCGTCGCCATCGCCCGCGCGCTGGTCAAGGAGCCGAAGGTGCTGCTGGCCGACGAACCCACCGGCAACCTCGACGAGTCGATGCGCGACGAGATCATGGACGTACTCGAACGCATGTGGAAGGAACTCGGGTTGACCTTCATCATGGTCACCCACGACTCGGCGATCGCGAAAAAGGCCCCGCGGGTGGCGACCATTCGCAAGGGGCGCATCACTGTCAAGGAGAACGCGGGGGCGTAACTCGACGAGTTCGTAACAGAGTTCAGGCCGGCGCGTAACAGTCGGCGGACGCGCTTCTTACCGTCTTCTCATCTATTGAGGTGTCTGATCGCCCCTCGGCATACTGCGTATTCCGGGGGGCTACGCGCATGCGTGCGGGACCACCCCCGGCCGGGTGAACGGGAATTCACCCGGACCTTCTGCAAGGGGGAAACTTGCGCAGAAAAGTCAGAAGAACATGCGCGGCCTCTGTCGCCACGGCGGCCGCCGTCGCCCTCGCCGCGGGAATGACCAGCCCGGCGTCGGCCGAACCGGAGCAGCGCGCGTCCGGCGCCAAGGACCGCGCCGCTGCCTCCCACACGTCCCCCCACCGCATCACCCTGATCACGGGTGACCGGGTCTCCGTCGACTTCAAGGGCCGCGTGGTCGGCCTGGAGCGGGCGAAGGGGCGCCAGCACATACCCGTACAGATACGCAAGGCCGACGGGCACACGCTCGTCACCCCGGCCGACGCGGCGCGGCTGGTCGCCACCGGCAAGCTCGACCAGCGGCTGTTCGACATCACCGAGTTGAGCAAGTCCGCGACCCGTACCTCCCAGGCCAAGGGCCTGAAGGTCATCGTCGGCTATCGGGGCGCCGCGGCCGGCGCCAAGGCGGACGTCCGGGACGCGGGCAAGCTGCGCCGGACCCTGAAGTCCCTCAACGCGGACGCGGTGCAGACCCCGCACCAGGACACGCCCGAGCTGTGGGACGCGCTCACCAACGGCGACAACACCGCCTCGGGCATCGCGCACATCTGGCTCGACGGCGTCCGCAAGGCCAGCCTCGACAAGTCGGTCGCGCAGATCGGCGCCCCCAAGGCGTGGTCGGCCGGCTACGACGGCAAGGGCGTCAAGATCGCCGTACTGGACACCGGCGTCGACGCGACCCACCCGGACCTCAAGGACCAGGTGATCGCGGCCAAGAACTTCACGCCGGCCGCCACCGCGGAGGACAAGGTCGGCCACGGCACCCACGTCGCGTCCATCGCGGCGGGCACCGGCGCGAAGTCCGGCGGCAAGTACAAGGGCGTGGCCCCCGGCGCCGACGTCCTCAACGGCAAGGTCCTCGACGACCAGGGCTTCGGCGACGACTCCGGCATCCTCGCCGGTATGGAGTGGGCCGCCGAGCAGGGCGCCCAGGTCGTCAACATGAGCCTGGGCGGCGGCGACACCCCGGAGATCG
The DNA here is from genome assembly GCF_004028635.1 of Streptomyces cyaneus. Lineage (GTDB taxonomy): Bacteria > Actinomycetota > Actinomycetes > Streptomycetales > Streptomycetaceae > Streptomyces > Streptomyces cyaneus. The sequence goes on from NZ_RQJW01000006.1 coordinate 589,587, forward strand.
ACCCGCTGGAGGCGGCGGTCAACAAGCTGTCCGCCGAGAAGGGCATCCTCTTCGCGATCGCGGCGGGCAACTCCGGTCCGGAGTCGGTCGGTTCGCCGGGCAGCGCGGACGCAGCCCTCACCGTCGGCGCCGTCGACGACAAGGACAAGCTCGCCGATTTCTCCAGCACCGGCCCGCGGCTCGGCGACGGCGCGATCAAGCCGGACGTCACCGCCCCGGGCGTGGACATCACGGCCGCGTCCGCCAAGGGCAGCCTCATCGAGCAGGAAGTCGGCGAGAAGCCGGCCGGCTACCTGACCATCTCGGGTACGTCGATGGCGACCCCGCATGTCGCGGGCGCGGCGGCGATCCTCAAGCAGCAGCACCCGGACTGGACGTACGCCGAGCTGAAGGGCGCGCTGACCGGTTCCACCAAGGGCGGCAAGTACACGCCGTTCCAGCAGGGCTCGGGCCGTATCCAGGTCGACCAGGCCATCAAGCAGACCGTGATCGCCGACCCGGTGTCGGTGAGCTTCGGGGTGCAGCAGTGGCCGCACACCGACGACAAGCCGGTCACCAAGGCGCTGACGTACCGCAACCTCGGTACGAAGGACGTCACGCTCACCCTCTCCGCGACCGCCACCGACCCCAAGGGGCAGGCGGCTCCCGCGGGCTTCTTCAAGCTCGGTGCGACCAAGGTGACGGTCCCGGCGGGCGGCAAGGCCTCCGTCGACCTGACCGTCAACACCAAGCTGGGCGGCACGGTCGACGGCGCCTACTCCGCGTATGTGACGGCGAAGGGCGACGGGCAGAGTGTCCGTACGGCCGCCGCGGTGCAGCGTGAGGTGGAGTCGTACGACGTCACCGTCAAGCACCTCGACAAGGACGGCAAGCCGGCCCCCGAGTACAACACCGTCCTGCTCGGCTACTCGGGTCTGGGGACGGACCGGGCCTACCAGGTGCCGGTCGTCGAGTCCGGCACGACCAAGATGCGGCTGCCCAAGGGCACGTATCTGCTGGACGCCTGGATCGCCAAGGACTGGGTGAACCTGGAAGGCGGCCTCGACTGGGTGGTCCAGCCGAAGCTGTCCGTCACCAAGAACACCTCCGTGACGATCGACGCCCGCACGACCAGGTCGGCCGACATCACCGTGCCGGACGCACAGGCCAAGCAGGTGCTCGCCATGGCGGGTTACTTCTACGACCCGGCGGGCATCGGCATCGGCGTCGGGCTCGAGTCCTTCGCCGACCTGCGCATGGCGCACCTGGGTCCGGAGATCGCGAGCGGCCTGAGCCAGACGTGGAACGGCCAGTGGACCAAGGGTGCCGACGCCGAGTACGACGTCGCCACCACCGCCAAGGTCAAGAAGATCCAGGGCAAGAAGGTCCGCCACTTCAAGGCGGGCGAGCTCGCCAAGGTGAAGAACAACCTCGGTGCCGCGGCCCCCGACAAGACCGGTGCGCTGCTGCCCGTGGGCTTCTTCCCCGGGGACATCGCGATCAGCACACCGATCGAGCAGAAGCTGCCGGGCTCGCGGACGCTGTACCTGTCGACGTCCGACAAGATCCAGTGGACGTTCGAATTCCAGCAGTACGCGGGCAAGGACGCGGACGGCTTCCCGATCGCCGACGCGTTCTACACGCTGGGCCTCCCGCAGCTCTTCAAGGCGGGCCAGAGCTACTCGAAGACCTTCAACACGGCGGTCTTCGGCCCGCACATCAACACGGAATACGGCCTGTACCGTTCCGGCAACGAGATCTACGGCTCCCTGCCGCTGTTCGCCGATGCCAACAAGCACGCCGGCTCGTCGGACTTCACCGGGGTCACCACGAGCCTGTACCGCAACGGCACCAAGATCGGCACCAATGACGACCCGCTGTTCGGCGGGAACCCGTTCAAGGTCCCGGCCGCGGAGGCCGAGTACAAGCTGACGACCTCGGTCAAGCGGAGCGCCAAGGTCGCCGCCGCCTCCACCCGGATCGACGCGAGCTGGACCTTCCGCTCCAAGAAGCCGACCGGCGACGAGGTCAAGCTCCCGGCCTCCACGGTCCGCTTCAACGCCAAGACCGGCCTGGACAGCCGGGTCGAGGCCGACAAGAAGGTGACGTTCCCGGTCACCGTCGTGGGCTCGGCCGCGGGCAGCAACCTCAAGTCGCTGCACGTGTACGTGTCGTACGACTACGGCCAGACCTGGAAGAAGCTCGAGGTCAAGGACGGCAAGATCACCGTGAAGAACCCGGCGAAGGGGAAGGCCATTTCCTTCCACGCCAAGGTCGCCGACAAGAAGGGCAACAAGTCGACGGTCTCGATCTACAACGCGTACTACGGCAAGTGATCCACCGGCACCCATGTGAGCCGTGAGCGAACCGCCCGCCGGAAGTGCAGCTTCCGGCGGGCGGTTCGTGTTTCGTTGAGGCCATGACGGCTCACACGGTGGAATACATCCGGTACCGCATTCCCGAGCAGAAATCGGCCGAGTTCCTGGCCGCCTACACCCGCGCCGCGGCCCAGCTGGCCGCGTCCGAGCACTGTGTCGACTACGAACTCGCCCGCTGCGAGGAGGACTTCGAGCACTACGTCCTGCGCATCACCTGGACCTCGACGCAGGACCACATCGAGGGCTTTCGCGAGTCGGAGCTGTTCCCCGACTTCCTCGCCGAGATCCGCCCGTACATCTCGCACATCGAGGAGATGCGCCACTACAAGCCGACGGCGGTGCGCGGCACGGGCGCCTCGGTGCCGACGCTGTACACCTGGGCGGGCGGCGCGGAGGCGTTCACCCGCCTGACGTCGGTCTTCTACGACAAGGTCCTCAAGGACGACCTCCTGGCCCCGCTGTTCGCGGACCTGGACCCGGCCCATGCGATGCACGTGGCGCTCTGGCTCGGCGAGGTCTTCGGCGGCCCACCCGCCTACTCCGAGACCCAGGGCGGCCACGGCCACATGGTCGCCAAGCACATGGGCCGGGGGATCACCGAGCCCCAGCGCCGCCGCTGGGTCAACCTCATCCAGGACGCGGCCGACGAGGCGGGCCTGCCGACGGACGCCGAGTTCCGCTCGGCGTTTCTGGCGTACGTGGAGTGGGGGACACGGCTGGCGGTGTACTTCTCGGGACCGGACGCGGTGCCGCCGGCGGAGCAGCCGGTGCCACGGTGGAACTGGGGGGCCGCGCCGCCGTACCGGGGATGACGCTCAGCCTCACCCGGAGACGGTGCGGCTCGGGACCTCGCCGGCCTTCCGTTCTCAGCTGTTGCCACAGGTCGGCTGCGAAGCCCCGTTCCGCTCCGCCATCATGCTGGCAGTGGACCGGCATGCCGGCAGGGGGAGAGCGTGCGACACAAACGCCGGGCGCGGCTGGGGGCGGCGGCAGCCGGGGCCTTGGCGATGGTCACGGTCCTGCTGGGGCCGGTGACCAACTACGCGAGCGAGTCCGTGCCCGGCTGGGTGCGCAATCCCTGGGTGGCCTGGACGATCTTCGGCTCGCTCGCGCTCTCGGCCGTCCTCCTGGGGCTGTTGAGCAGGTATCTCGACGGAGAGGCGGCGCCGTCCGGACCCCTGACCCACGTGGAGGCGGCGACCACCGCCGGGCTGAGCTCCCTGCGGGCGCCGCATGTCGTCCCGGACCGGGTGCGCGGACGCGAACCGGAGCTGGAGCACCTCGCACGGCTGTTACGGGCCCCGGCGGGCCGGTTCGCGGTGCTGAGTGGAGTGGGCGGCATCGGCAAGACCACGGTGGCGGCGACCCTGTGCGCCGAGGCGAGGAACGCCGGTTACACCGTCTTCTGGGTCCACTGGCGAAACCAGGCCGACCTGGCGAAGCACCTCACACAGGTCGCGCTCGCCTGCGGTCTGCCGGTGAGCGCGCTGGAACGGGCCAACGCCGGTCACGAGAACCTGCCGGACGTCGTGTGGCAGCAGCTCGTCGTGGCGCACAAGTGGCTGTTGGTCATCGACGACGCCGACGAGACGGGGATGATCGGCCCGGGGTCGGAGAAGATACGGGACTATCGCGGCTGGATCCGTCCGGAGGGCGGCACAGCGCGGCCACGACGCCGTTTTCGGCGCCCCCGCCCCGGCCTCCTGCTCGTCACGAGCCGGGACACCAGTACGGACACCTGGGGGCCGTGTGCCGAGGTCGTACGCCTCGGGCCGCTGACCGTGCACGCGGCCGCGCAGGTTCTGCTGGACACCGCACCCAGGGCGGGGACGCTGCGCGAGGCCGAGGCGCTGGCCGCCCGGCTCGGCGGTCTGCCGCTGGCCCTGCGCTCGACCAGCGACTACCTCGCCAAGCCCACCAGCCGCTTCCAGACGTTCATGGCCTACCGCAGCGCCCTGATGGAGGACATGCGGTCGCTGCTGGGATCGGCCGACCCCAACGCGGCCGACCCGGAGGTGGCACGCCAGACGGTCCGCCACACCTGGGAACTCTCACTCGACCAACTGGGCAGCGAGGGGTACGCCCTGGCCCGCCCGCTGCTGCGGCTGCTGGCCCTGTTCGGCGAGGCGCCCATCCCCCTGTCGCTCATCACGACGGACCTGCTGCAGACGGCCGTTCGGCAAACGGTGGACCAGGGCGCCCTGGACGCCGTACTCGCCGGCCTGAACCGGTACGGGCTCCTCGGCGTCCCGGACGCCCTGGCCACGCACAACGGCGCCCGGACGATCACCCTGGATCCCCTGGTCCGGCAGATCAACATCATCGCCCTGGCCGAGGAGTCGGCCGATCCCCTTCGCTGGCACTCAGCCGTCGCGCGGTCCCTGATGCAAGCCGTGGCCGACGTGCGGGCCACCGGCAGACCCGGGTGGGCGATGGCCCGTGTCCTCGCCCCGCACGCCCCGCTCCTGCTGGGTGGCCAGGACCCTCAACTGCCGATGCGCGACGCCCGCCGTACCGTGGAAGACCTCGGGGAAGTGCTGAAAGAGGCCGGTCTGAGTGCCGAGCGGCTCGCCCTGTGCCAGATCCAGCTCACCATCGACAACCGCCTGTTGGGCCCGGAGCATCCCGACACCCTCGGCAGCCGCGACCGCCTGGCCGGCGTACTGCTGGAACTCGCGGACTACCGCCAGGCCGTGGAACTCCACCGCGAATCCCTGCACATCCGCGAGCGCACCCTGGGTGCCGACCACCCCGACACCCGCACCAGCCGCGCAAACCTGGAGTCGGCCGTCGCGGCCTTTCGACAGCGTCAGCCTCCGCTGCCGTAAGGCCTGGTCAGGATCTCCAGGTTGTGGCCGTTCGGGTCTTCGAAGTAGGTGCCGCGGCCGCCGTCGTTGTGGTTGATCTCGCCGGGGCGGCGGTGGCCGGGGTCGGCCCAGTGCGTCAGTCCGGCCTCGCGGATCCGGCCGAAGATCGTGTCGAAGTCGTCCTCCGACACCAGGAACGCGTAGTGCTGCGGCGCGATGCTGCCGGGCGAGTCCAGGTAGTCCAGGGTCACACCGTTGGGGATCTCGACCGGGATGAACGGACCGTACTGCGGGCTGACCTCCAGGCCCAGGAGGTCGGCGAGGAACTGGGCCGACGCCTTCTTGTCGTGCGCGGCGACGATGGTGTGGTTGAGCTGGACGGACATCGGGTCTGCCTCCTCGTGCACACGGTTCGGACGGGCTCCTGCCTTCACGCTAGTCAGGTCGGCCGCACGGCACATCGGTCTTAGGGAGGGGTGGCTCTGCTTCTGCGGTGCTCCGCCTCCAGCCGCTTCGTGCCCCGTCGGCGTCGGGCACGGGGCCGCCGTCGCGACGTGCTCGCGCTTGCGACCGGTGCCGTGAGTTTGCCGGGTGCCATGCGGCCGCTCTGCTTCGGGGCGCTGACCCTGCTCCTCGACGCGTCGTACGGCGACACGCTGAGGGCCCCGGAGCAGTGCGGCTCCGGGGCCCTCGGTCAGGGTGATCCGTATCAGATCGTCGCCGTGTCGATCACGAAGCGGTACCGCACATCGCTGGCGAGCACCCGCTCGTACGCCTCGTTGACCTGGTCCGCGTCGATCAGCTCGATTTCTGCCCCGATGCCGTGCCCGGCGCAGAAGTCCAGCATCTCCTGGGTCTCGGCGATACCGCCGATCATCGAGCCGGCGAGGGTCTTGTTGCCGCCGATGAGCGAGAACAGGTTCAGGGCGATGGGCTCCTCCGGGGCGCCCACGTTCACCAGGGCGCCGCCCGTCCTGAGCAGGCTGAGGTAGGCGCCGAAGTCCAGCGGTGCCGACACCGTGGAGAGGATCAGGTCGAAGGAGCCGGCGAGCTCCTCGAAGGTCTTCGGGTCGCTGGTCGCGTAGTAGTGGTCGGCGCCCAGCTTCAGGCCGTCGTCCTTCTTGCGCAGCGACTGCGACAGGACCGTCACCTCCGCGCCGAGCGCGTGCGCGATCTTGACGCCCATGTGGCCGAGACCGCCGAGGCCGATCACGGCGACCTTCTTGCCCGGACCCGCGCCCCAGTGCTTGAGCGGGGAGTACGTGGTGATGCCGGCGCACAGGAGCGGTGCGGCGACGTCCAGGGACAGGCCGTCGGGGATGCGGAGGACGAAGTTCTCGTCGACGACGACTTTCTCGGAGTAGCCGCCGTAGGTGGGCTCACCGTCCTTGCCGACGGCGTTGTACGTGCCGACCGAGCCGCCGGTGCAGTGCTGCTCCAGGCCGGCCTTGCAGTTGTCGCACTCACGGCAGGAGTCGACCAGGCAGCCGACGCCCACGCGGTCACCGACCTTGTACTTCGTGACGCCCGGGCCGACCTCGGAGACGATGCCCGCGATCTCGTGGCCGGGGACCATCGGGAAGATCGCCTCGCCCCAGCCCTCCTGGGCCTGGTGGATGTCGGAGTGGCAGATGCCCGCGAACTTGATGTCGATCAGCACGTCGTGCTCGCGGACGGCACGGCGCTCGATGGTGGTGCGCTCCAGCGGAGCCTTGGCGGCGGGTGCGGCGTATGCGGCAACGGTGGTCATGCCGGGGTTCTCCTAGAGGGGTTGCGCGCCCGGCTGCCTTCTGACTTGCTGCTTCGGTCCGGGCACGGGATCCAGCCTGCTGGAACGCGGCGGAGTCACCCAGACCTCGGTTGTTCGTACGTTCACCGGTCCTACCACTGACGGGGTCAGGCTCGTGTGCGTACGACCGGGAATACTTGAGGCATGGACGATAAGCCCGAATCCACGACGGGGCCCGCCTCCGGCCCGGGCGTCGACCCCGGTGCCGGCCTGGACCGGCGCGCCGAGCTCAGCGAGTTTCTGCGCACCCGGCGTGCCCGGCTGAAGCCGGAGGACATCGGGCTGCCCGACTTCGGGCGGCACCGCCGGGTGCCGGGGCTGCGCCGCGAGGAGCTGGCGCAGGTGGCCGGGGTGTCCGTGGCGTACTACACACGCCTGGAGCAGGGCAACGGGCGCAACGTCTCGGCGGAGGTCCTGGACGCGATCGCGCGGGCACTGCGGCTGAGCGACGCCGAGCACGCGCACCTCACCCACCTCGCGAAGCCCAAGCAGCACAAGAAGAAGCAGGTCGCGCGGACGGAGCAGGTGCGGCCTGCGCTGCGGCAGCTGCTGGACTCGATCGACGGCGTGCCCGCGTACATCTCGGGTCGGCGCTCGGACATCCTCGCCTGGAACCGGATGGCGGCGGCGGTCTTCGGCGACTGGTCGGAGCTGCCGCCGCAGGAGCGGAACTGGGCGCGGCTGGTGTTCCTGCGGCCCGAGTACCGCGACCTGTTCGTGGAGTGGGACCAGAAGGCGTACGACATGGTCAGCTACCTCCGCATGGACGCGGGCTGCCACTCGGACGATCCGCTCCTGTCCGCCCTGGTCGGCGAACTCTCCGTCAAGAGCGAGGAGTTCCGCCGGCTGTGGGCCACCCATGACGTCAAGGAGAAGAGCTACGGCGTCAAGCACCTGCGGCATCCGCTGGTGGGCGGGCTGACCTTGAACTTCGAGTCGTTCCGCCTGCCTGACGGCTCGGAACAGAGCCTGATCACGTACCACGCGGAGCCGGGGTCGCCGTCGGCGGAGGCGCTGCGGTTGCTGGCGAGCTGGGGCACCGACGCGACGAAGGCGGGGGTTGCCGGCACGACGGGTACGGGTACGACGGGTACGGGGACGTCGGCTCCGTAGGTGTGGGGGCGCCCCCGTCCCTGGCTCCCGTCAGGTGCCGAACCTCCACACGGCGCGAGCGCCTGGCCCGACGGTGAGGGTCGACCGGCCGATGCGTTCCTCGTGCCGGTACGGCACCGCCTGGTTCAGCGAGAACTCGACCTGACGCAGGCCCGCTCGGTCGCGTGCGACCGCGTCGAAGCGGATCGTCGTCCCGCCGCCCCGCGCCACGACCCCACCGCCCGCCACGTCCCGGACGCCGAACCCGCCGGCCCGCAGCAACGGCACCGTGGCGGCCAGGTCGCGTTCGGTCACCGCGAGGTGCACGGAGGTCACGTCACGCATCAGGTGCTCGCGGTAGCCGTCCGACAGGTACCGCTCCCGGCCCACGTCCCCGGGAAAACCCGCCGGCTCGGTGTTGCTCCGCGGATCGGCGAAGTACTCCGGGAGGTACTCCATCCCCCAGGCACCGAAGGCGTCGTACTGATCGGTGGTGAAAACGGCGTCGAACCACGGCACCGGCACCCCGTCACCGAAGTCACGAGTCTGACGGAACTCGATCGGCTCGGCGATCCCCTGCTCCCGCAGCCGCGCGATCACCGCGCTCAGATCACCGGCCCGCTCGGTCGAGACGCCCATCCCGGCTGCGCCGAGTGTGCCGTCCTGGCCGGGCAGATCGCCCACCCCGAACAGTTCGAGATACGTCTCCCGGCCCATCAGATACCGGCCGGTCCAGGTCTGTCCGCCGGACCCGGTCGTGGTGCGGACATGGAAGTTCGCGAACTCCCGGAGATACGTGGAGTGTTCGATGGCGTCGGCGGTCTCCCGGTCGAGCACTCCGTAGGCGTGGTTGTAGAACAGCAGCTGCCGATCGGACTGCGCCGGGCCCTCCGCGGCCAGCGCCGTCCCCGTACCGGCCCCGAACGCGCCGGTCAGGGCTACGACGAGGGCCAAGAGCACCTGTAACGCTCTGCGAAGCGGCATGGGGAGGAGCCTAGGCCTGCGCGGCGCCTAATTCGCAGATGTTTTCGAAAGAGGTGGGAGGTGCTTCCGGTCGGGCGCGGCTCAGCGGCCGCGGCCCTCGACCGCCGAAGCGACGTCGTCCAGGTCCTTCGCGACCGCCTTGCTCACCGCCCGTGCGCCCACGCCGCCCAGGAGCTTGGCGAGCAGACGCGTGACACCGCCGGAGGGCGCGGCCGTGAACGTCATACGGACCGTCGTCGCCGACGGGCCGTCCGGCCGCAGCACCCACTCCGAGATGTAGTGGGTGCCGTGCGACTCGGCCTCCACCACATAGCGTTCGGGCGCTTCGCAGGCGGTCACCCACATCTCCTCGGTGGCTTCCTTGCCGAACATCCGACGGGTCTCCCGCCACCGCGTACCGACGCCGAAGACCCCCTCCGTGAGGACATCGACGCGCGTGACACCGCTGAGCACCTGCTCCATGCCCCGCAGGTCGGTCAGGGCCTCCCACAACGGCCCCTGACCTGCGGCGATGCGCCGTTCGACGACGACGCTTCTGCTGCTCGTGCCACCCGTGTCGCCCGTGTCACCCGTACCACCCATGACCCCATGAAAGCAGCAGGGTCCGACAGCCGCGCGACGTGATTCACACCAGTTCGGGCTGCGGTTCCGGTTGCCGCGCTGCCACCGCCTTCGGTTCCCACGCTCTGGTGGTCCGCATGTAGCCCTGGATCACCGAGATCATCGCCAGAATGAGAAGTGGTCCGGACACCCACGGATGTGTGGCCATTTCCATCGGCAGATAGCGATACGACAGCAAGAGCGCGGCGAAGACGGTCACGCCGTAGGCGACCAGCTGGATTCCTGACCGATCCCAGCCGCGTTGGTGCGAGCGCAGGGCTGCCTCGATCGTGAGCACGAACACCACGCCGGCAATGAGATCCACGCCGTAGTGGTAGCCGAATCCCAGCGTGGCGCCGAGCGTGGAAATCAGCCAGAACGTGCCTGCGAAACGCAGAATGCGCGGGCCTTTGCGGGAATGAATGAAGATCGCGGTGGCCCATGCGGTGTGCAGGCTGGGCATGCAATTGCGGGGGGTGATCTGGTCGTACACCATCGCGTGCGGGGTATTGAGCGGTGGCGGCACGTCCGGCCACAGGTTGGCCAACGCCCAGTGCCCACCGCCGGTGCCGAAGGCGCCCGTGCCGTAAGCGAAGATCGGTCCCACCACCGGGAAGATCATGTAGATGCCCGGCCCGAGGAGGCCGATCAGCAAAAAGGTGCGCACCAGATGATGGCTCGGGAAGCGGCGCTCGGCAGCCACGTTCCGCAGCTGGTACAGCGCGATGACGACCGCGGCCACCGCGAGCTGAACGTAGACGAAGTCGAGAACATGGGGGCCGATCGGACCGGTGGCCCTGACGATCCGGCCCACCAGCCACGACGGGTTGCCCAGCGCGTGATCGGCGGTCGCCAGATACTGGTCGAGCACCGTCGGTCGGGTCTTCGCCGTGATGAGCAGCCAGGCGTCGCCCGTCTTACGGCCGGCCACCAGCAGCAGGCTCAGTCCGACGCCCTTCAGCAGCAGGATGCGTTCCCGGCCGGTGCGGCGCGTGACGGCGATGACCGCACAGCCCAGGATCACCCACAACGCGCCGTTGCCGAAGGGGTGGCCGTCGGTCGTCCTGATGTCGAACACCCACCGCACCAGCACGAAGACGACATCGATACCGATCGCGGCACCGATCGCCATGAACCGCTGCCGCCAGGTGAGCACCACCATCATCAACGCCATGCTGGCGTACAGCAGAAATCCCGATTTGGGGGCGAATATCACCTCTCGGGCCTGACTGGTGATCGGCCCCGGTATGCCGTAATGGCGCGCGGCGATCTCCAGCGCGATGAGGAATCCCAGGGTCGCCACGCCGGCCGTGGCCCACAGGGCATGTCTGTGTCGTATTCGGGAAAATGCCCGCGATGATATAGGTATCAATTGTTTGGTCGATTTGTTATGTATTGCCCGAATAGGTAACTTGTCGTGGTGAATTGCATGCTTTTTCGGTCAAGGGAGGGCGATGAGGGTGATCGTGGTGGGTTCGGTCATGCTATCGGTTTACTGTCAATAGTTCGGCGCCCCGTTATGGCCATAAAGAAACGGGGCCGCCTTTCCCTCGCGTTCGAGAGGAAGGCGGCCCCGTACGGTCAGCCGCTGTGAAGAGCCGGTCGGATCAGCCGTCGGCCTTCGCCACGCCGATCGGGCAGGACACCCCGGTCCCGCCGATTCCGCAGTACCCGGCCGGGTTCTTGTCGAGGTACTGCTGGTGGTACCCCTCCGCCGGATAGAACGCCCGGCCGTCCACCGGAAGGACCTCGGTCGTGATCGTGCCGTAGCCCGAGCCCGTCAGGACCTTCTGGTACGACGCGCGGGAGGCCTCGGCCGTCTTGGCCTGTTCCGGGCTGTGGGTGTAGATCGCCGAACGGTACTGGGTGCCGACGTCGTTGCCCTGGCGGAAGCCCTGTGTGGGGTCGTGGGCCTCCCAGAAGGTCTTCAGGAGGCGCTCGTACGAGATCACGCTCGGGTCGAAGACCACGCGGACGACCTCGGTGTGGCCGGTCAGGCCCGAGCAGACCTCCTCGTAGGTGGGGTTCTCGGTGTGGCCGCCCTGGTAGCCGACCAGGGTCGTCCACACGCCCGCCGGAAGCTGCCAGAACTTACGCTCGGCGCCCCAGAAGCAGCCCAGACCGAAGTCGGCGATCTCAAGACCCTCGGGGTAGGGGCCGAGGAGCGGGTTGCCGAGGACCGTGTGGCGGTCGGGGACCGTGAAGGCCGGCTCGGGGCGGCCCTGCAGCGCCTGCTCGGGAGTGGGCAGGACGGGCGTACGGCCGAAGAGCATGAGGGTTCCTTCCTCGCGGGACTCACGGGACTCGCGGGTCACGGGCTCCCCGGACCTCGCGGGCCGGGGCCACGGCTGCGGTACGTCGGCAGGGGCAACTCCCCACCGGGCGGTACCCCCTTCAACGTACGGCCGCGTCCTCAGATTCCGCCCCGCGCCCTCGCCCGGTCGACGGCGGCAGTGAGGTCGCTCAGTGCGGCAGCGTCGCCGGGCTGCCGCCGTTCGCCTCGTAGCCCGCCACTGCCAGCGCGCGGTAGACCGCGAACTCCGCTGCCGGGTCGGGGGAGAGGGTCCAGGGGAGCGCGCCTACGTGGCCGTCGACCGCTATCAGCTGGTTCATGGCCTCCGCCCAGCGTTCGCCGCGGACCAGGAAGAAGACCAGCAGATGGCGTACGTGCGCCAGCATCGGGTCGTCGGGGCGGGCCGCGTGCACCGCGTACAGCGCGCCGTGGATCGCCTTCGTCACGACCTCGCTCTGGTAGAAGCCACTGACCAGGTTCACCTCGGGCAGATGCTCGAAGACGGCGAAAAGCGGCATCGCGGCGAGGAGGGAGCCCTGGGGTGCGCGGGCCGCGGCCGCTTCCGCGAAGTCGTATGCGAGCTTGCGCGAGCCGTGCCACTTCTCGCACCAGTAGTGCAGGGCCGCCAGGTGTGCGCCCATGTGGGCCGGGGCGCGGTCCAGGATCTTCAGCCAGAGCTGCTCGAACTCCGGCTGGGAGTAGGCGAGTCCGCGCGCGACCGACAGCTCGATGATGTACGGGATCGGGTCACCGGGGGCGAGCAGCGCCGCGTCGCCGCACGCCGACTTCGCCTCCTCCATGATGATCCGGAACTCGTCCGTGCCCGGCGTCGCCGTGCGCCACGCCTGCTGCACCAGGAACTCCGCGTGTACGGCCGCCCCGCCCGCGTCCTTGGGCTGCTCGGCCCGCCACACGCGCAGCCACTGCCCGCCCGGCGACTCGCTGACCCCGCCCGGCCGCTGCTGCAGCTCCAGCGACGCGGCGCCGGCGAAGGCCTGCACCCGCTGCCAGCGCACCTCGCCCTCCGCCTCCGTGCCGGCCAGCAGCTGCGAGGCCGCGCGGTAGTCCTGGGTGCGCTGCACCAGGTCCAGGACGTCCAGCAGGTCCTGGTCGGGGCCGGGCATGCGGATGTCCAGCTCCTCCTGCAGTACGAAGCCGTAGTTCGCCGGGTCCGCGGCGTCCGGGTGGCCCGGCGGGACCTGCTCGATCATGCCCCGCCGACGCCTCATGAACGGCACCACCACAAAGCCGATCATGACGAGCGCGATCAGGACCCAGAGAATCTCCATGCCTCCAGCGTTCCAGACGCCGCCGACAATTGGCCAACGAGGTCGGGAGCCTGTGGAAAAAGGGTTCTGTGCGGCTGGGTGGGGGTGCGCGTAGCGCCAACGGCCGGTGGGTGGGTCGGGGCCGCGCTGCGAGAGTGCGGCCGTGGGACCACCTCGTGTCCTGCCCTCGAGGGTGGGATTGCGCCGGGAAACCCCGCCGTCCGGCATCAGGTCCGTTCGCGCATTACGCTCGTTGCCCATGAGCGACAGGCACATCAGTCAGCACTTCGAGACCCTGGCGATCCACGCGGGCAACACCGCCGATCCCCTGACCGGCGCAGTCGTCCCGCCGATCTACCAGGTCTCGACCTACAAGCAGGACGGCGTGGGCGGCCTGCGCGGCGGCTACGAGTACAGCCGTAGCGCCAACCCGACCAGGACCGCCCTGGAGGAGAACCTCGCCGCCCTGGAGGGCGGGCGTCGGGGTCTCGCGTTCGCGTCCGGACTGGCGGCCGAGGACTGCCTGTTGCGTACGCTGCTCAGCCCCGGCGACCACGTGGTCATCCCCAACGACGCGTACGGCGGCACGTTCCGCCTCTTCGCGAAGGTCGTCGCCCGGTGGGGCGTGGAGTGGTCGGTTGCCGACACCAGCGATCCGTCCGCCGTACGGGCCGCCATCACCCCGAAGACCAAGGTCGTCTGGGTGGAGACCCCGTCCAACCCGCTGCTCGGCATCACCGACATCGCCGCCGTAGCCCAGATCGCCCGGGACGCGGGCGCGAAGCTCGTCGTCGACAACACCTTCGCCACGCCGTACCTCCAGCAGCCGCTGGCCCTCGGCGCCGATGTCGTGGTGCACTCCCTGACCAAGTACATGGGTGGCCACTCGGACGTCGTCGGCGGCGCCCTGATCGTCAGCGACTCGGACCTGGGCGACGAACTGGCCTTCCACCAGAACGCGATGGGCGCGGTCGCCGGGCCCTTCGACTCCTGGCTGGTACTGCGCGGCACCAAGACGCTGTCGGTGCGCATGGACCGGCACAGCGAGAACGCCACGCGGATCGCCGACATGCTCACCCGGCACGCGCGCGTGACGCGCGTTCTGTACCCGGGCCTGCCCGACCACCCCGGTCACGAGGTCGCCGCGAAGCAGATGCGGGCGTTCGGCGGCATGGTCTCCTTCCAGGTCGCCGGTGGCGAGGAGGCGGCCGTCGAGGTCTGCAACCGCGCCAAGGTGTTCACGCTCGGCGAGTCCCTGGGCGGCGTCGAGTCCCTCATCGAGCACCCCGGCCGCATGACCCACGCCTCCGCGGCCGGCTCGGCCCTGGAGGTCCCCGCCGACCTCGTCCGCCTCTCCGTGGGCATCGAGAACGTCGACGACCTCCTGGAGGACCTCCAGCAGGCGCTCGGCTAGTCCAGGGCCCCGCAGGAAGGGTTCACCAGCCCGTCAGTGGTGGAGTCGTCTCCGACGGCGGCTCCACCCACGGCTGGGCCAGCAGCGCCCACACCACGAACGTCACCGTCGCGGCGAACAGCAGCAGCCACATCAGGCGTACGGCGGCCGTCCTGCGGCGCAGCATGCGGCCACCGCGCCGCACGACCTCCGCATACAGCTCCGGCGGCACCGACGGCGGCGTGCGCTCCATGATCCGCCGTGCGGCCGCCTCACGTTCGATGCGATTCACGGCGACGCCACCTTCGCTTCGAGCACGGTCGGTGCGGGTCCCCGCGGCGGATGCAGCAGGGTCGCCGTCGCCCGGTCGCAGATCGCGTGGACACGCTCCGTGGGCAGACCGAGCAGGGCCGCCGCCTGTTCCTCCGCGACCCCCTCGTACAGCCGCAGCACCAGGATCAGGCGTTCCTGCGGGGAGAGCCGGGCGAGCGGGCTGTCGGGGTGCGGGCGGGTCCGGCCGAGGGCGCCCAGGCTGCCGTACTGATGCCAGGCGGCTCGGGAGAAGCGGGTGGCCAGGTACTGCCGGGCGCGGTCATAGGGGTCCTCGCCGCGCAGCCGGTCCCAGCACGCGTACGTGTGCGCGAGGGACAGCGTCAGCAGGCGCCGCGCGCGCGGGTTGTCGTCCGGGGGCTCCGCGGTGAGCAGCGTGGCGGCATGCAACAGCCGCCCTGCCGCGCCCGCGACAAACGCCTCGAACTCCCGGCCCCGGCGAGCATCCTGGGCCGCACGCCGTCGTCCCACCGAGCCCCTCCCGCCTGAACGCCCTGAGGAACCGGCCCCCGCAGAAGGGGCCCCGGTTTCATATGAGGCCAGCGACAGCCCGGGGTCAAGAGCCGGGAGCGGCACCCATCCTGGAATGCCCGAGCCGGTAGGCATCCCCGAGTTGGGGGCTTCGCTTCTGGACGCCGGCCCCGGCAATTCAGCCTGTCCGGCGTTTGAGGACGAGGCTGTCACCGTCCCGATCCCCCGCCCACCCGCTGGGGGCTCTGCGCCACGCCGACGGTCACATCCCGACGCAGGCCCGGGCATTCCAGCCCGTCCGGCGTTTGAGGACGAGGCCCCTTCAGGGCCGAAGCGGGGGTCTGGGGGCGGCAGCCCCCAGGATGCGGGGTCGAAGGGGCGGCAGCCCCTGGAGGACGGGACGGGTAGGGGCGGCGGGGGCGAGATCCGATGGGCCTCTGTCGCGCCGTCGGCGAAGCACCCCCACCGAATCGCGCTCCTCAGACGCCCCGCCAGTCAGAAGCGCCCCGCTAGTCAGCAGCCCCGCTCCACAAAGCCCCGCTCCACAAAGCCCCGCTCCACAAAGCCCGCTTCACAGAGCCCCGCTCCAAAGACCGCCGTCCCTCAAGACGCCGTAGGCGACTCCGCGCCCGCGATCCCCTGCGCCGCCATCCGCGAGGACAACGCGGTGTTGAAGCGAGTAAGGAGCGTGCAGAACGCCTCGCGCTCCTCCGGCGCCCAGTCGTGCGTCAGCTCGGCCATCAACTGACGCCGGGACGAACGCACTTCCTCCAGCCGCGACTGCCCGCGCGGCGACAGCTGGAGCACCACCGCGCGCCCGTCCTCAGGATGCGAGGTCCGCTTGACGAGCCCCGTGTCGACGAGCGGCGCCACCTGCCGGGTGACCGTCGACGAGTCGATCCCCATGCTCGCGGCGAGCGCCTTGACGCCCATGGGACCTTCCTTGTCGAGGCGGTTGAGCAGCAGGTATGCGGCTCGGTCCATGGAGTTGCGCACCTGCCCGACCCCACCGAGCCGGGTCTGTTCGGCACGACGGGCGAACACCGCCACCTCGTGCTGCAGCGTGTCGAGGAGACCGCTGTCAGCGACGGTCGTCATGTCCATCGACATTTCAGGTGTTGTGGGCATGGCCGGGGGCTCACTTCATGAAGGGGGTGCTGGGTTGGGGGACAGGGTACGCGGCCCGGACGCGGGGTGTACCGGCGCTGCGCAAACACATCTCGGTGCTTGGTCACACCAGGGCCTCGCGCCTGTGAACTGCGAGACTTGAGTCATGAGCTACAGCACGGCTGACTCCTTGCCTCCCGTCACGCTCGACGACGTACGCGGCGCCCAGAAGATGCTGACGGGCGTGGCGCGGGTGACGGCGATGGAGGGCAGCAGGCACCTGTCCCAGCTGGTGGGCGCGCCGGTGCACTTCAAGTGCGAGAACCTCCAGCGGACGGGATCGTTCAAGCTGCGCGGCGCATATGTCCGCATCGCCGGGCTGCTCCCGGAGGAGCGCGCGGCGGGGGTCGTGGCCGCCAGCGCCGGCAACCACGCGCAGGGCGTCGCCCTGGCGTCGTCGCTGCTCGGCGTGCGCTCCACGGTGTTCATGCCGAAGGGCGCCCCGCTGCCGAAGATCAGCGCCACGAGGGACTACGGCGCCGAGGTGCGCCTGCACGGCCAGGTGGTCGACGAGACGCTGGCCGCCGCACAGGAGTACGCGGCCGAGACGGGCGCGGTGTTCATCCACCCCTTCGACCACTCGGACATCATCGCGGGCCAGGGCACGGTCGGCCTGGAGATCCTCGAGCAGTGCCCGGAGGTGCGGACCATCGTCGTCGGCATCGGCGGCGGAGGGCTCGCGGCCGGCATCGCGACGGCGGTGAAGGCGCTGCGGCCCGACGTGCGGATCGTGGGCGTACAGGCGGCGGGCGCGGCGGCGTACCCGCCCTCGCTCGCGGCCGGGCGCCCGGTCGCGGTCGACAACCCGGCGACGATGGCCGACGGAATCAAGGTCGGCCGGCCCGGTGACGTGCCGTTCCGGATCATCGGCGACCTGGTGGACGAGGTCCGCACGGTCACCGAGGACGAACTGGCCACCGCCCTGCTGCTGTGCCTGGAGCGGGCCAAGCTGGTCGTCGAACCGGCCGGCGCGAGCCCGGTCGCGGCGCTGCTGAGCGACCCCGGCGCCTTCGAGGGCCCGGTCGTCGCGGTGCTGTCCGGCGGCAATGTCGACCCGGTGCTGCTCCAGCGTGTCCTGCGGCACGGCATGGCCGCGCAGGGCCGCTACCTGGCCGTACGGCTGCGCCTGACGGACCGGCCGGGCGCGCTCGCCACGCTTCTCGGGGTGTTGTCAGTGGTGGACGCTAACGTCCTCGATGTGAGCCACGTACGGACCGACCCTCGGCTCGGGCTCACGGAGGCGGAGGTCGAGCTGCACCTGGAGACGAAGGGCACCGCGCACTGCGTCGAGGTCGGCCAGGCCCTGCGCGAGGCGGGCTACACGGTCATCGGCTGAGACGCGAGGCCCTAGGCGCGAGGCGCCGGCGGGCGAAAGCCCAGGTCGCACGCCCTTTGTCACTCGTTCGGGTAATTCCATTGAGAGACGCGATACATCGCGTTATGGTGTGTCTCGTATCCCCGCCGCACCGCTGAGCAATGGCGTGCTGCTAGCGGAACGAAAAGTGCAAACCCTAGGCTTTCCGAAGTTTCCCCGACGACGTGGAGATTCATATGCCAGGCGCCATCTATGCCGAAGGCCTGGTGAAGACCTTCGGTGACGTAAGGGCTCTGGACGGCGTCGACCTCGATGTCCCCGAGGGCACGGTCCTCGGTCTGCTCGGGCCGAACGGCGCGGGCAAGACGACGACCGTCCGCTGTCTGACCACCCTGTTGCGCCCCGACAGCGGCTCGGCGGTCGTCGCGGGCATCGACGTCCTCAAACATCCCGACGCCGTACGCCGCTCCATCGGCCTGTCCGGCCAGTTCGCGGCGGTCGACGAGTACCTCACCGGCCGCGAGAACCTGCAGATGGTCGGCCAGCTCTACCAGATGAAGGCGAAGGCGGCGAAGGCTCGCGCGGTCGAACTGCTGGACCAGTTCGACCTCGCCGACGCCGCCGACCGCCCCACCAAGACCTACTCCGGCGGCATGCGCCGCCGCCTCGACCTCGCGGCCGCCCTGGTGGTCTCACCGCCCGTGATGTTCATGGACGAGCCGACGACCGGCCTCGACCCGCGCAACCGTCAGCTGCTGTGGGAGGTCATAAAGCGGCTGGTCTCGGGCGGTACGACGCTGCTGCTGACCACCCAGTACCTCGAAGAGGCCGACCACCTCGCGCACGAGATCGCCGTGGTCGATCACGGACATGTCATCGCCAAGGGCACCTCCGACCAGCTCAAGGCCCGCACCGGCGGCGAGCGCGTCGAGGTCGTGGTGCACGAGCGCGAGCACATCCAGCCCGCCTCCGAGGTGCTCCGCGGCTTCGGCAAGGGGGACACCACGGTCGAGGACCACATGCGCAAGCTCACCGTGCCCGTGACCGGTGGCGCCAAGCTCCTCGCCGAGGTCATCCGCGAGCTCGACACCCGCGGCATCGAGATCGACGACATCGGGCTGCGCCGCCCGACCCTCGACGACGTGTTCCTGTCCCTGACAGGACACCTGGCCGAGGCGAAGGACGAGGAGAACGGCAAGGAGGCCGTCAAATGAGTTCCCTCACCGACGCGGTGCGGGTCGCACCGGCCGCCAACCCGGTCAGCCAGTCCGTCCGGGACTCGATCGTGGTCGCCAAACGCAACCTCATCCGGATGTCCCGGATCCCCGAGATGATCATCTACGGGCTGATCCAGCCGATCATGTTCGTGGTGCTGTTCACCTACGTCTTCGGCGGCTCCATGCAGATCGGAAGCAGCACCAGCGCCGTCGACTACAAGAACTTCCTGATGGCGGGCATCTTCGCGCAGACCGTCACCTTCGCCACCGCCAGTTCCGGTGCGGGCATCGCCGACGACATGCACAAGGGGCTCATCGACCGCTTCCGCTCGCTGCCGATGGCCAGGGGCGCGGTGCTGACCGGGCGCACCTTCGCCGACCTCGTCCAGACCGCTTTGACCCTGGTCGTCCTGGCCGTGGTCGCCCTGCTGGTCGGCTGGCGCATCGGCTCGGACGGAAGCACCAACGCCGGCAGGGTGCTGGGGGCCTTCGGGCTGCTGCTCCTGCTCGGGTATGCGTTCACCTGGATCGGTGCCCTGATCGGCATGTCCGTCCGTACGCCCGAGGCGGCCACGTCCAGCGGGCTGATCTGGCTCTTCCCGGTCACCTTCATCTCGAACGCGTTCGTGGACACCAGCCACATGACCCCATGGCTGCGGCACATCGCCGAGTGGAATCCCTTCAGCGCCACCGTGCAGGCCTGCCGTGTGCTGTTCGCCAACCCGGGTCAGTCACCGTCGGACGCCTGGCCCATGCAGCACCCGGTCTGGGCCTCGCTGATCTACTCGGTCCTGATCATCGTGATATTCCGCACCCTCGCGGTACGGAAGTACCGCTCGGCGACGGCGTGACGACCTCCGCTGCGACGAACCCCCTGGCGTGACGAAACCCCCGGCGCCACGTGGGCGCCGGGGGCTCGTCAAGGACATGCCGGGCGGGTTCGACCGCCGCACGGTCCCGGTCAGCCGCTGTAGGGCTCGGCCTTCAGGATCGTCACCGAGGCCTTCTTGCCGTTCGGCAGCTCGTACTCCGCGTCCTCGCCGACCTTGTGGCCGATCACGCCGGAACCCAGCGGGGACTGCGGGGAGTACGTCTCGATGTCGGCGCTCGCGTACTCGCGCGAGGCGAGCAGGAAGGTGAGCGTGTCGTCCTCGTCGCCGTCGAAGGCGATCGTCACGACCATGCCGGGCGCGACCGCACCGTCAGCCGAGGCCGGTGCCTCGCCGACCTTGGCGTTCTCCAGGAGCTGGGTCAGCTGGCGCACTCGGAGCTCCTGCTTGCCCTGCTCCTCCTTGGCCGCGTGGTACCCGCCGTTCTCGCGCAGGTCGCCCTCCTCGCGCGCGGCCGCGATCTTGGCGGCGATCTCCGTGCGCGCAGGACCAGACAGGTACTCCAGCTCGGCCTTGAGCTGGTTGTACGCCTCCTGGGTCAGCCAGGTGACGTTCTCGCTGGTCTGGGTCACAGGTGCTCCTCGTAGGTACTGGGAATACAAAGCATCGCCCTACCCAGAAGGATGTTCCTTCACGGATGGGCGAAACCACGAGCCTAACAATTCAATGCCCGAAGGGGGAGGACATAAGCCATCAGAATCACGTCAACGCAGGTCAGCGCCTATGGATTCCGGGCGAAGGCGGTCGATGTCGACCAGGTTCAGTCGGTTTTGGTCGGCGGTCGGTCGGCGTCGGTCGAGGGGGGTCAGTCGGCGTGGCAGCCGAGCAGCTCGGCCGTGGTCCCCTGGGACGTCGTACGGAGCGTGACGACCTTGTCGATCCGGGTGGCGTCACCGTCGAAGCGGAAGTCCGCCCGGCCGACCTCGGCGCCGCTCTCCGCCTGGGAGCGCAGGGTGCAGTAGCCGGAGGCACCGGCGTCCTTGCGGACCTCCAGGTGGACCTTCACCGCGTCCTTGCCGGCGTCGAACTCGATCACCTCGGCGCTGATCTTGTTCTGGCCGACGTAGTGGTAACCGAGGTAGCCGACCAGCGCCAGCAGTGCCACCCCGAGGGCGGCGCCCACGACCTTGAGCGTGCGGTCGGAGCGCGCGTCCGAGGAGCGGCCGTAGCGGCCCTCGGGCAGCCGCGTGCTCGCCGTACTCATGATCGTCCTCTCGGCAGGGGCGGGACGGATCTCCCAAAAGGGGCCTGCGGGCCGTACCCCGGAATTATCCGCCCCCCGATTCGGTCACTATAGAAGCCGCCGATCGCGCCGGTTCACACCGGGCGCCGACTTACTGAGGATTGAGTCTTGACTGACCAGTTGCGACTGATGGCTGTCCACGCCCACCCCGACGACGAGTCGAGCAAGGGCGCGGCGACCATGGCGAAGTACGTGTCCGAGGGGGTGGACGTGCTGGTCGTGACCTGCACGGGTGGGGAGCGCGGCTCCATCCTCAATCCCAAGCTGCAGGGCGACAAGTACATCGAGGAGCACATCCACGAGGTACGCAAGAAGGAGATGGACGAGGCCCGCGAGATCCTCGGCGTCAGCCAGGAGTGGCTCGGCTTCGTCGACTCCGGTCTGCCCGAGGGCGACCCGCTCCCCCCGCTTCCCGAGGGCTGCTTCGCCCTGGAGGACGTCGACAAAGCGGCCGGCGAGCTGGTGAAGCAGATCCGCTCCTTCCGTCCGCAGGTGATCACCACCTACGACGAGAACGGCGGTTACCCGCACCCCGATCACATCATGACCCACAAGATCTCGATGGTGGCGTTCGAGGGCGCGGCGGACACCGAGAAGTACCCGGAGGCGGAGTACGGGCCCGCGTACCAGCCGCAGAAGCTCTACTACAACCAGGGCTTCAACCGCCCCCGCACCGAGGCGCTGCACCACGCCATGCTCGACCGCGGCCTGGAGTCGCCGTACGGGGATTGGCTCAAGCGCTGGGACGAGTTCGAGCGCACCGAGCGCACGATCACCACGCACGTTCCGTGCGCCGACTTCTACGAGATCCGCGACAAGGCCCTGATCGCGCACGCCACCCAGATCGACCCGGACGGCGGCTGGTTCCGCGTCCCGATGGAGCTCCAGAAGGAGGTCTGGCCGACGGAGGAGTACGAGCTGGCGAAGTCCCTCGTCGATACCTCCCTCCCCGAGGACGACCTCTTTGCGGGCATCCGCGACAATGCCTGACATGAGCGCAAGCGCAAGCCTGGCAATGACACAGCTCGCCACCCTCGCCAAGGAGGTGGACGAGGACAAGGTCACCCCCGGTGTCCTCGGCTTCATCATCTTCGCGGTGATGGCGCTGGCGGTGTGGGGCCTGATGAAGTCCATGAACCGCCACATGAGCAAGGTCGACTTCAAGGAGGCCCCGGACCCGAAGGCGGACGCCGGGGACGCCCAGGACAGCACGGCCTCCGGCACGGCGAAGTCGCAGCGGGGCTGACGGGCGGACGGCTGGGCGCCGGCGGGCACGCTCCGTTACAGACGGGTGTGACGGAACCGTACGGATCGACGATCCGCCGGGCCTGCGCCCGCCGACGTTCGCGAGGCCTGCGCCCGCCGACGTTGCGCGGGCCTACGTCCCGGCCGCGACGCCCACCCCCATCACCTCGCGCGCATGTCGGTTGGGCACCATGCCGAGCCGCCAGGCCTGCCACCCCTCCTCCAGGTTCACCCCGCGCTCCAGCAGGAGCAGATACGCCTCGACGTAGTCGTTCAGCTTCCCGTCCCGCAGCGCATGCCCGGCGCGCCCGAGCTGGGCCAGCTCCTCCTGCGCCACAGCCGACCCGACCTCGACACCCCCCGGCGCCGCATACGGCAGCAACGTGCAGCGCAGGAAGCGGGCCCAGTCCTCGCCTCTGCGGTCGCCGTAGGACGCGAACAGAGCGACCGCGTCGTCGCACAGGGCCAGCGCCTGCTGGGTGCGGGTGTTCCCGGCGTCCACCACCGCCAGCTCCAGGCATGTCCATGCCTCGCCGTGTGCCACGCCGATGCGCTGGAAGTCGGCGCGGGCGTCGACCAGGAGCTGGCGTGCGAAACCGGAGTTGCGCAGGGAGCCCGTCTGGGCCGCCCGCTGGTCCCGCGTCACCCGCGCCGAGTGGTGCCGGGCGCACGCCAGGCCGTAGACGTCCCGCATGCGGGAGAACATCGTGCGGGAACGTTCCAGCTCCCGTACCGCGAGGTCCAGGTTGCCCGTCTCCTCCAGGGCCTGGCCCAGGTAGTAGACGGACCACGCCTCTCCGCGCGCGTCCTCGTTGTCGCGGTGGTGGGAGGCCGCCTGGCGCAGGCCGTCCACCGCCGGGGACGGGTCACCGGCGACCAGGCGGGCGCGGGCGAGCTGGGTCATCGCCCAGGCCTCGCCGCGGGCGTCGCGGGTGCGGCCGTACAGCTCCAGGGCCGTCCGCAGCTCCGACTCCGCGCGCGGTACGTCGCCCATGCGCAGGGACAGCTGGCCGAGCTGGAAGTGGGCCCAGGCCTCGCCGTGGATCGACTCGCCCGCGTGGTGCAGGGCGAGGGAGTCGGTCAGGAGGTCCAGTGACTCGGAGATGCGGCCGCGGTCGCGTTCCACCGCCGCCAGCGCGTGCATCGTCCAGGCGCGGTCCGTCGCCAGGGCGGGGGCCGACTGCAGCTCCAGGGCCTCGCGGAGCTTGGTCGCCGCCTCGGTGAGATTGCCCTGGTGATGCAGCGTGATGCCGAGGGAGCACAGGGCGCGGGCCGCGCCGGCGTCGTGGTTGGCCTCCATGTAGAGGTCGACCACCGAGGTCAGGGTCGTGCGGGCCTTGTCCAGTTCGCCGAGCTGGCGGGCCGCGATGCCGGTGCGCCACTGCACCGAGCGGACCAGCAGGCCCTGGTCCACGGCCTGCGCCAGCTCGCTGATCTCGCCCAGCCGGTAGAGGTCGCCGCGCAGCAGGCAGTAGTCGCACAGCGCGCCCAGCAGGTTGAGGACCGCCGCCTGGTTCACGTCCTCCGCGTGCCGCAGGGCCGCCGTGATGAAGCTCGACTCGTCGTCCAGCCAGCGCAGCGCGTCGTCCAGCGAGGTGAAGCCGTGCGGGCTGAAGCGGTCCGAGCGGGTCGACATGTTGCCGTCGACCAGGCGAAGGACGGAGTCGGCGAGGTCGGCGTAGTTCACGATCAGCCGTTCCTGTGCCGCCGTACGCTCCGACGGCTCCTCCTCGTCGAGGAGGCGCGCGTGGGCGAAGGCGCGGACCAGGTCGTGCAGGCGGTAGCGGTTGCCGCGGACGTGGTCGATCAGGCCCGACCGGGACAGGGCCGCCAGGTGGCGGGTCGCCTCCGCCTCGTCCGTGGCCAGCAGCGATGCCGCCGCTGCCGCGCCCAGCGAGGCCCGGCCCGCCAGGGCGAGCCTGCGCAGCAGGCGCCTCGCCGACTCCGACTGGTCGGTGTAGCGCAGCCACAGCACCCGCTCGATCGGCTCCACCGGGCCGTACGCACCCAGGTCCGTCGCCAGCGTGCGCGGTGAACGCGGCCCCAGCGACGAGCCCGCGATGCACAGCGCCAGCGGCAGCCCGCCGCACAACTCCCGTATCCGGTCGGCCGATTCGGCGTCGTAGGGCCCCGAGGAATCCTGCGCCGCCGCGCTCAGCAGCTCCTCCGCGCCGGCCGCGTCCAGCGACTCCACCGGCAGCTGGTGCACCCAGGCGGCGAGATCGGCGGGCAGGTCGAGGGGCTCGCGGGCGGTGACCAGGACCAGGCTGTCGGAGCGCTCGGGAACGAGGGTGCGGACCTGCTCCGGGTCCGAGGCGTCGTCCAGTACGACGGTGACCGGGAGGCCGGTGAGGTGCTGGTGGTAGAGCTCGCTCAGCCGCTTGACCTGCTGGTCCGCCGAGGAGCGCTCGCGGAACAGGAGCTGCTCGCGCGGGGCGCCCAGCCGGTTCAGCAGATGCAGCAGCGCGTCCCGGGTGGACAGGGGAGGCTCCTCCGCGGTGTCGCCGCGCAGGTCCACCACGCACGCACCGCGGAACTGGTCCTTCAGGTCGTGGGCCGCACGGACCGCCAATGCCGTACGACCACTGCCGGGCGTCCCGTGCAGCACGACGACCGTCGGCTTCGTCTCCGTACTCGCGCGTGCCGCCTGCACCCACTGCCGGATACGGGCCATCTCCTGCCTACGGCCCGCGAACGGGCCCACCGGCTCCGGGAGTTGACCGAACGACTGCTCCAGCACACTGCGCCCACGGGCCGCCGCACTCTTGTCCGCGCCCTTCAGCCGGGGCCCGGGCTTCTTCGGACCGGTGGACGCGCTCAGCACCCGCTGCTGGTCGAGGAAGGGACGGATGCCCCGTACCTCCAGCGCCGTCAGCCACTGCAGCCGCAGCTGTTGCGGGCCGCCGGGCTGGCCCACGGCACCTGCGCGATGATGCGCGGCCGGCAGATGCGTGCCGGCCACCTTCACGACCGTCGCCGCCGCGCCCACGACACCGACGGTCACGCCCGCGCCCACCGCGGTGCCCGTGCCCGTGCCGAGCGCCAGGTCGGTGACGACGGCCGCGAGCGCCGCGACGCCCGCCACCATCAGCGGCGTACTGCCGCCCTCCCGCGCGAACCGCTGCCCGAACGTCAGCCGGCCGGCCTCCGCCTCGTCCAGTGCGCGCGTATACGCCTCGTACTCCTCGGCCGCCGTCTGCGCCATGGCGTCCAACGCCCCGCGCGCCCGTGACATCAGTACCTGTCCGTCGGTGCGCCCGCCCGAGCGCCGCACTTCCTCCTCCACGGCCCGGGCCAACAGCCGCTCGGCATCGGTCCGATGGCTGTCTCGCATTTGGCCTCCCCCTGGCCTTCAAGGCCAGGATTCCAGGCGGCTTTGCCGCTCGGTGGTTCCTGCTTCATCACCCACTGCCCCGGCTTGCGGGGACTTACGCGGGCTCCACAGGCGTTTTACCTCTCCGCAAGCCCTGCGGCGAGGAGTCCGACCCCTTCGGGCCGCGCAGAATTCCGCACCCCGGCGCCGAGCACAGATGGCGGGTTCATCTTCGGGCCCTTGCGGTCCCCGCGCCGCCAGGAGAAGAAGTGCCACTGACGCTCTTCGGTCTTCTTCCCCGCAGTCATGACCAGCTTTTGCAGCTGGGCGTCGGTGGAGGCGAGGTGCGGACGCGTGATGGCCGGGTACTGCGGCAGGATGGACACCATGCCGAACCGACTGGCGCACGAGACGTCCCCGTACCTCCTTCAGCACGCCGACAACCCGGTCGACTGGTGGCCCTGGTCCGCGGAGGCCTTCGAGGAGGCCCGGAAGCGTAACGTGCCCGTGCTGCTCAGCGTCGGCTACAGCAGCTGCCACTGGTGTCATGTGATGGCCCACGAGTCCTTCGAGGACCAGGAGACCGCCGACTACCTCAACGCCCACTTCGTCAGCGTCAAGGTCGACCGCGAGGAACGCCCCGATGTGGACGCCGTCTACATGGAGGCCGTCCAGGCGGCCACGGGCCAGGGCGGCTGGCCCATGACCGTCTTCCTCACCCCCGACGCCGAGCCCTTCTACTTCGGCACCTACTTCCCGCCCGCCGCCCGGCATGGCATGCCGTCCTTCCGGCAGGTGCTGGAGGGCGTCAGCAGTGCCTGGGCCGACCGGCGCGAGGAGGTCGACGAGGTCGCCGGGAAGATCGTGCGGGACCTCGCCGGGCGGGAGATCTCCTACGGCGGTACCGAGGCGCCCGGTGAGGAGGAGCTCGCCCAGGCGCTGCTCGGGCTCACCCGGGAGTACGACCCGCAGCGGGGCGGGTTCGGCGGCGCGCCCAAGTTTCCGCCGTCCATGGTGATCGAGTTCCTGTTGCGCCACCATGCCAGGACCGGATCCGAGGGCGCCTTGCAGATGGCGCAGGACACCTGCGAGCGGATGGCCCGCGGCGGGATCTACGACCAGCTCGGCGGCGGGTTCGCGCGCTACTCCGTCGACCGCGACTGGGTCGTGCCGCACTTCGAGAAGATGCTCTACGACAACGCCCTGCTCTGCCGCGGCTACGCCCACCTCTGGCGTGCCACGGGCTCGGAGCTGGCCCGGCGGGTCGCCCTGGAGACCGCCGACTTCATGGTGCGCGAACTGCGCACCAACGAGGGCGGATTCGCCTCCGCGCTCGACGCCGACAGCGACGACGGGACGGGCAAGCACGTCGAGGGCGCCTACTACGTCTGGACTCCGCAGCAGCTGCGCGAGGTGCTCGGCGACGACGACGCCGAACTCGCCGCCCACTACTTCGACGTCACCGAGGAAGGCACCTTCGAGCACGGCTCCTCGGTCCTCCAACTCCCGCAGAGCGAGCGCGTGTTCGACGCCGAGAAGGTCGCCTCCGTCAAGGAACGCCTGCTCTCCGCACGGGCCGAGCGCCCCGCCCCCGGCCGGGACGACAAGATCGTCGCCGCCTGGAACGGCCTCGCGATCGCCGCCCTCGCCGAGACCGGCGCCTACTTCGACCGCCCCGACCTGGTGGATGCCGCCCTGGGCGCCGCCGACCTCCTCGTACGGCTGCACCTCGACGACCACGCCCGGCTCGCCCGCACCAGCAAGGACGGCCAGGTCGGCGCCAACGCGGGTGTATTGGAGGACTACGGCGACGTCGCCGAGGGCTTCCTCGCGCTCGCCTCCGTCACCGGTGAGGGCGTCTGGCTGGACTTCGCCGGGTTCCTGCTCGACCACGTCCTGGCCCGCTTCACCGACGAGGAGTCCGGCGCCCTCTACGACACCGCCGCCGACGCCGAGCAGCTGATCCGCCGACCCCAGGACCCCACCGACAACGCCGCCCCCTCCGGCTGGAGTGCCGCGGCCGGTGCCCTGCTGAGCTACGCCGCGCAGACCGGTGCTGAGCCTCATCGCCTCGCCGCCGAGCGGGCGTTGGGGGTCGTGAAGGCCCTCGGCCCGCGCGTCCCCCGCTTCATCGGCTGGGGGCTCGCGGTGGCGGAGGCGAACCTCGACGGGCCGCGTGAGATCGCGGTGGTCGGCCCGTCCCTGTCCGACGAGGGCACAAAAGCACTGCACCGTACGGCGCTCCTCGGCACCGCGCCGGGCGCGGTCGTGGCCGTGGGATCTCCGGAGAGTGACGAGTTTCCGCTCCTCGCCGACCGGCCCCTGCAGCAGGGTCAACCTGCGGCTTACGTCTGTCGAAACTTCACGTGCGATGCCCCGACCACCGATCCGGACCAGTTGCGGACCGCGCTGACCAGCTGAAACGGCTGCGGACAAGGGGCAGTTACGCGACCTGCGTTCGAATTGTTCACTCTCGGGGCTCGTTGTGATGAAACGCGCTCTTCATGGAAACGGCCTGCGGACTTCACAGATCGCCCTTAATGTCTACACAGTTCCGCGACAGATGTGACGCGCTGTCGCGGCAGGGGGCATTGGGGATCTGGGGGGATCTGTTGCTTACGTCTGTCTTCATAGCCGTCGTCTCGCTGGCCTTGTTCTGGATGGCGGCCTTCACATTGTGGTGGCAGATGCACGCGTGGCGTACGCCCGAGGTGCTCGCCTCCACCCGGTTCAGCAGACCGGACGGCGGCGAGCACGTGTCGTTCTCGCTGCTGTTGCCGGCCCGGCACGAACAGGCCGTGCTGGACCACACCATCCAGCGCCTGCTGGAGTCGACCCACACCGACTTCGAGATCATCGTCATCGTCGGGCACGACGACCCGGAGACCGCCGAGGTGGCCGAACGGGCCGCCGCTCGCGACCCGCGGGTCCGTGTCGTCGTCGACACCCACGAGAAGAAGAACAAGCCGAAGGCCATGAACACGGCGCTGCCGCACTGCCGCGGCGACGTCGTCGGGGTCTTCGACGCCGAGGACCAGGTCCACCCGGAGCTCCTCGCGCACGTCGACCACGCGTTCCGCACGACGAAGGCGGACGTGGTCCAGGGCGGGGTCCAGCTGATCAACTTCCACTCCAGCTGGTACAGCCTGCGCAACTGCCTGGAGTACTTCTTCTGGTTCCGGTCGCGACTGCACCTGCACGCGCAGAAGGGGTTCATCCCGCTCGGCGGCAACACCGTCTTCGTACGGACCGATGTGCTGCGGGAAGCCGACGGCTGGGACCCGAACTGCCTCGCCGAGGACTGCGATCTGGGCGTGCGGCTGTCCAGCGTCGGCAAGAAGGTCGTCGTCGCCTACGACTCCGACATGGTGACCAAGGAGGAGACGCCCGGCAGCCTGATGTCGCTGCTGAAGCAGCGCACCCGCTGGAACCAGGGCTTCCTGCAGGTCTACCGGAAGAAGGACTGGAAGCAACTGCCCACCTTCGGGCAGCGGCTGCTCGCCCGGTACACGCTCATGACGCCGTTCATGCAGGCCTTCACCGGGCTCATCATCCCGCTCAACATCGCGATCGCGGTGTTCCTCGACGTGTCCGTGACCGTCGCCTTCATCACCTTCCTGCCGGCCGTCACCGCGCTCGTCACCTTCGTCTTCGAGGTCGTCGGACTGCACGACTTCGGCAAGCAGTACGGGCTGCGCGTCCGCTTCGTCCACTATCTGAAGCTCATCGTGGGCGGTCCCTTCTACCAGGTGCTCCTCGCCGGGGCCGCCGTCCGCGCCGTATGGCGTGAGCAGCGCGGTCAGAACGACTGGGAGCTGACCAGTCATGTGGGCGCACATCTCACCTCCGCCGAAGTGACCCGAGACCTCCGAGAGGACGTCCCTGCGTGACCTCCACCCTTCCCGCGGTGACCACTCCGAAGGTCCCCGCGCAGAGACAACCTGTCCCAGAAACGCGTTCGACCGGCCGAACGGCCCCGCCGAACCGTCTCCGCTCCTCCCGACCCGACCTGATCCTCTGCGGTGCCCTCCTGGTCGCGATCCTCCTCGTGCAGGGCTGGAACATCGCCGACTACCCCACCCTCAGCGACGACGAGGGCACCTACCTCGCCCAGGCCTGGGCGGTCCAGGAGGGCCGGGGCCTCGCCCACTACACGTACTGGTACGACCATCCGCCGCTCGGCTGGATCCAGATAGCCCTGCTGACCTGGATCCCGGCCGCGCTCAGCCCCGAGTCGATGACCGTCGGCACCATGCGCGCCGCGATGCTCGTCATCAGCGCGGTCAGCGCGGCCCTGGTGTACGTGCTCGGGCGGCGGCTGTCCCTGCCGCGCTGGGCGGCCGGGCTCGGCATGGTCCTGTTCGGCCTTTCGCCGCTGTCGGTCGTCCTCCAGCGGGAGATCTTCCTCGACAACCTCGCGGTGATGTGGACGCTGCTCGCCTTCGCCCTCGCCGCCTCCCCGAGCCGCCACCTCTGGCACCACTTCGGCGCCGGCATCGCGGCCGCCACGGCCGTGCTGACCAAGGAGACGATGCTCTTCGTCCTCCCGGCCGTCTTCGTCACCATGTGGCGGCACAGCCACCGCGACACCCGCAAGTTCGCCCTGACCGGCGCCGTCACCGCCTGCGCGCTGATCGGCCTGTCGTATCCGCTCTTCGCCCTGCTGAAGGGCGAGCTGTTCTCCGGCAGCGGGCACGTCTCGCTCTGGGACGGCATCAAGTACCAGATGACCAGGCCCGGTTCGGGCTTCATCCTCGACCAGGGCTCCGGCTCCCACGGCGTCCTGCAGTCCTGGCTCTACTACGACCGCGTCCTCATCCTCGGCGGTCTCGCCGGCGGCCTGCTGCTCCTGGTCACCTGGCGCTGGTCGGTCACCGCCCGGGCATTCGCCGGACCGTCGTGCGCGGTGGTGATCCTCGCCCTGGTGGCCATGCGCCCCAGCGGCTACCTGCCCGCGATGTACGTCATCCAGGCGCTGCCCTTCCTCGCCCTCGTCCTCGCCGGAGGAACCGCCTCCGTCGCCCACGCCGTACTGCGGCGACGGCGCTCCGAGGAGGAGAAGCGGTACGTCACCGGCGGTCGGTACGCCCTGGCGGCCGTCCTCGCCATCGCCGCCGGCGCCTATGTCGTCCCGCGCTGGTACGACGGCGACCGCACCGCCGTCACTGCCGACGCCAACGCGCCCTACCAGGCCGCCTCGAAGTGGCTGGCCACCGAGGTGGCGGACCCCGAGGACACCCGGGTCCTCGTCGACGACGCGCTGTGGCTCGACCTGGTGCACGCGGGGTACGAGCCCGGGCGCGGTGCCATCTGGTTCTACAAGGCCGACCTCGATCCGGCCGTGACGAAGACGATGCCGCGCGGCTGGAAGGACCTCGACTACGTCGTCGCCTCGCCGACGGTACGGCGCGACGCGGTCGACCTGCCCAACGTCAAGGCGGCCATCGAGCACTCGGCGCCGGTCGCCGTCTTCGGCCGCGGCGACGACCGCATCGAGATCCGCCAGATCCAGACAGCCGCCGGAGGCGTGCGATGAGCCAGGAATACACCGCCCCCGGCGCTCCCGGAGAGCTGGGCGATCCGACCGTAGAGGGTGTCGAGGTGCCCGAGCCGGGCGCCGTCACCATCGTCGTACCGACCTTCAACGAGTCGGCGAACGTACGGCAGTTGCTGCACCAGATCACCGAGTCGGTGCCGTCCCGGCTGCCCTGCGAGGTCGTCTTCGTGGACGACTCCACCGACGACACCCCGCAGGTCATCGAGGAGGCCGCCCAGGACTGCCCGTTCCCCGTCACCGTCATCCACCGCGACCAACCCGTCGGCGGGCTCGGCGGCGCGGTCGTCGAGGGCATGAAGGCGGCCGGGTCGGACTGGATCGTCGTCATGGACGGCGACTGCCAGCACCCGCCGTCCCTGGTCCCGGACCTGGTCGCCACCGGCGAGCGGGCGAACGCCGGGCTCGTCGTCGCCTCCCGGTACATCAAGGGCGGCAGCCGGGCCGGGCTCGCGGGCAGCTACCGCGTGGCCGTGTCGCGGGCGGCGACCTGGCTGACCAAGTCCCTCTTCCCGCGCAGGCTGCACGGCATCAGCGACCCGATGAGCGGCTTCTTCGCCATCCGCCGCAGCGACATCACCGCGGAGGCCCTCAAGCCGCTCGGCTACAAGATCCTGCTGGAGCTGGCCGTGCGGAGCCGTCCGCGCGCGGTCACCGAGGTGCCGTTCGTCTTCCAGGAGCGGTTCGCGGGGGAGTCCAAGTCCACGTCGGCGGAGGGGCGGCGCTTCCTGCGCCACCTCGCCGGGCTGCGTACGGCCGACCCGCTGGCCCGGATGGTGGTGTTCGGGCTGATCGGACTGACGGGCTTCGTGCCGAACCTTCTCGCGCTGTGGGCGATGACCCGGGCCGGGCTGCACTACCTCCCCGCGGAGATCGTCGCCAACCAGTTCGGCGTGGCCTGGAACTTCCTGCTCATCGAGAAGCTGCTGTTCCGCGACCGGCGCCGGCACCGCCACTGGGCCGACCGCACGGTCCGGTTCGCGCTGCTCGCCAACGCCGACCTGGTGCTGCGCATCCCGCTGATCGCGCTGCTGGTGGGGCAGTTCGGGCTGGCGGTGCTGCCCGCCACCGCGCTGGCCCTGGTCATCACGTTCGTCCTGCGCTTCGTCGGTACCGAGGCGCTGGTCTATCTGCCGCGCAGGAGCCGCACAGCAAGGAGTACTGCATGAGATCCGGACGGAGAACGGCTCTGTTGGCCCTCATGGGCCTCACCGGGGGCCTCCTCCTCACCTCACCCGAGTCCGCCTCCGCCGCCAACCTCATCAGGAACCCCGGCTTCGAGACCGCCGGCACCGACGACATGCCCTCCTGCTGGAAGAAGTCCGGCTGGGGCGACAACGACTTCACCTTCGAGACGGTGGCCGACGCCCACTCCGGCAGCAAAGCCATGAAGGTCACGCTGACCCGGCGCGTCGAGGGCGACCGCAAGGCGCTGATCACCGAGTCCGCCGAGTGCGCGCCCGTGGTCACCGTGGGAAAGCAGTACGACCTGGGGCTCTGGTACAAGTCGACCACCCCCGACACCTCGATCACCCTCTTCCGGCACGACACCACGGCGGGCTGGCAGTACTGGACCGACCTCAAGACGCTGGAGATGGCGGCGGGTTGGACCGGGGCGACGGTCCGCACGCCCGAGGTGCCCGCCGGCACCGACCGGATCGCCTGGGGCGTCTCCGTCTACGGCACCGGCTCCGTCACCACCGACGACTACACGATGGACCAGGTCGCCGCCCCCGTCCCCGACCCGGTGTGCACGGGCACGGCGCAGGAGTGCGCGAACGGCCGCTGGGACGTGCTGCCGACCCAGAACCCGGTCCGCTCCATGCACTCCGTCGTCCTCAACAACGGCAAGGTGCTGCTGATCGCCGGCTCCGGCAACAGCGAGCAGATGTTCGAGGCGGGTACGTTCACCAGCGCGGTCTACGACCCGCAGAACGGCACGTACAAGCAGATCCCCACGCCCAAGGACATGTTCTGCGCCGGCCACGTCCAGCTCGACGACGGACGCGTGCTCGTGATGAGCGGCAACAAGGCGTATCCGGTGCCGGGCGGGCACGGCTACGAGGGCTACAAGGACTCGTATGTCTTCGACCCGGTCACCGAGACGTACAGCAAGACCAACGACATGAACGACGGCCACTGGTACCCGTCGGCCACGATCCTCGGCAACGGTGACGTGATCTCCTTCGGCGGCCTGAAGGAGGACTCCACCGGCTCGGTGACCGCCGAGCTGTGGTCGGACGCCGAGCAGAAGTGGCTCGAACTCTGGAAGGTCAACCAGACCTGGTCCTACTGGGGCCTGTACCCGTCGATGATCCTCATGCAGGACGGCCGCCTCTTCTACTCCGGCAGCCATGTCTTCGGCAACAACATCCCGGGCACGGGGTCGGCGATCTACGACTACAACGCCAACACGGTCACCCAGATCCCGGGCCTGCAGAACAAGGACGAGCGCGACCAGTCCGCGAGCGTGCTGCTGCCCCCGGCGCAGGACCAGAAAGTCCTCACCCTCGGCGGCGGCAACATCGACTCCAACCCCAACGCGAACCGCCTCACCGACGTCATCGACCTCAAGCAGGCCAACCCGTCCTACGTCGCCGGCCCGCCGCTGCCGCAGGGCACGGTCGACCTGGGCAACGGCAAGGTCGCCCAGACCGGCAACCAGGGCAAGATGTACGTCTCCGCCGTACTCCTGCCCGACGGCAAGGTCCTGGAGACCGGCGGCGCGCTGCACAACCGGGCCGACCCGGTGTACGAGTCGTCGCTGTACGACCCGGCGACCAACACCTTCGACCCGGTGGCCCCCGACCCGGAGGAGCGCGGCTACCACTCCTCGGCGTTCCTGCTCCCCGACGGCCGCGTGATGACGACGGGCGACAACCCGGGCAACGGCTCCTGGAACCACGACGTGTCGATCTACACCCCGCCGTATCTGCTGAAGGGCCCGCGCCCGACGATCACGTCGGTCATCGACACCGAGTGGACGTACGGCGACACCCAGCGGATCACCGTAGACCGGCCGATCGCCAAGGCCGAGCTGATCCGCCCGGCCGCCGTCACCCACTCCTCCGACCCGAACCAGCGGTTCGTCGACCTGCCGCTGTCGGTGGACGGCAACAACGTCGACCTGAACGTGACGAGCAACCCCAACCTGGCCCCGCCCGGCTGGTACATGCTCTTCGCGGTCGACGCCAACGGAGTGCCGTCGGTCGCCAAGTGGGTGCACCTCCAGGGCCCGCAGGCCCTGAGCGCCACGGACGCCTCGCCGCACGTCCATGACTTCGCCGACGGCCTCAAGGGCAAGGTCACGGGCCCGGGCAAGAAGCGGAACTCCCAGAAGGTCAGCCCGACCGTCTCCGGCTGCGACCGGCACTACGGCTCCGCCAACGTCTGCGTCCCGACCGACTTCCCGCCGACCGTGAAGGCGACGACGAAGTCCCGGTGCGACTGGCTGAAGAGGAACGACTACGGCCGCCTGAAGGTCAACGGCAAGGACGACCCGCTGCGGTTGGACCGCAACAGGGACGGAATCGCCTGCGGGAAGGGTGATGTGACCCGGCGCTAGCTCGGGTCGGCGTACTCGGCGAGGGCGCGCTCCACGATGGCCACCAGCTGTTCGTGGTGCGCGCCCTTCCAGTACGCCCGCCCGCACTGCGTGCACTGCGCGAAGACGTCGTACGACCGCTGCGTCCCGCCCTCCAACTGGTCCGCGACCTCGTCCTTGGTGGCCTCTTTGAGCAGGCCGTTGCAGGCGGTGCACCGCGTCCAGGGCTGCAGCTCGGGGCGGAAGCGCTCCAGGACGTCGCGGAGTTGGTCCTCGGGGCGGGTGCTGTAGACGAAAGCGCCGGCCCACAGTTCGCGGCGGCGCAGCAGGCCCCGGTCGCGGCTGAGCATGACCCGCTGTTCGGCGGCCGAGCGGGCGGCGAGCGCCGGGTCGCCGATGTCCGTCGACTCGTACGCCGTGTCCACGCCGAGCAGGCGCAGACGGCGGGCGAGGGTGCCGAGGTGGACGTCGAGCAGGAAGCGCAGGGGAGCGCCGGGCACCCGCTGGGGGCGCTGGACGGGCCGTACGGTCACGGACTCGCCCGGCGCCGGGATGTGCGCCACCGGCACCTCGCGGCCGTCGACGACCAGGGCGCCGACCTCGGTGAGCGGGACGCCGAGGGACTCGACGACATGGCCGAGGGTCGAGACACCGTCGGTGCTCACCTGGGCGGCACCGCCCGCACGCCGTCCGTTCGGCAGGAACAGGCGCAGCTCGGGGGCGAATTCGACGCGGATCTCGGGACCGTTCACCTGGTCAGGATGTCACGGCACAGGGCTCGCGCCTCAGGCGTTTTTCCCGGGGAGCCCGTGCTCGATGACGTCCAGGGTGCGGTCGAGGAGGTCGTGGAGGTCGTCCTTGAAGTCGTTCTCGGCCCAGTACAGGGAGATCTCCGCGAGGCCGCCGATCAGGGACATCGTGTAGACCCGCGCCTCCAGGCTGTCCCGGTCGAGTCCGTTGCGCTCGGCGACGGCCTCGGCGAGCATCCGGCCGGTGACCGACATGCTCTCCAGCATCCGGGACCGCACCGCCGGGACCTGGACCAGCAGATGCGACCGCAGCCGGACGACCTCGGGCCCCTCCGCCAGCCCGGCGCTGATCGCCAGCCGCATGACGTACCGCAGGGACTCCATCCACGGCTCGTCCGCCGGCCGCTTGCGCAGCTCCTCCAGCAGGATCGGGTCGTACTCGTCCGTGAGGACGATGTCCTCCTTCGTCGGGAAGTACCGGAAGACCGTGGACGGCGACACCTCGGCGCGTTCGGCGATCTGCTCGATCGTGGTGGCGTCGTAGCCCTGCTCCTTGATCAGCGCGTACGTCGCGTCGCGGATCGCCGTCCGGGTCTTGATCTTCTTCCGCTCACGAAGCCCCAGCTGGGGGCGGTCGGTCAGGGGAGAGGAGTGTGCGGAGGTCATGGGGCTCATTGTCGGGCATCGGCCCGCTCGGCAGCCATGTCCGGGCTCTCGGACTCACGGGCATCGGGCGTGCCCGGCAGGAACGCGGCCGCCAGCAGCGCGGAGACGAGGGCCGCGATCCCGCACACCAGCAGGACGACGCCCATGCCGTGGACGTAGGCGCTGTTCGCCGAGGCCGCGAGCTCGGCTGCCCTTTCGGGGCTCGCCCGCTCGGCGACGAGGTGCGCCGCGACCACGGACTCCCCGGCGGTGTCGGCGGCCCGCGCGGGCAGCCCGGTGACGTCGAGCCGGTCCCGGAAGGTGCCGGCGAGCAGGCTGCCGAGCAGCGCGATGCCGATCGCGCCGCCGACCTGACGCAGCGTCATCAGCAGGCCCGAGCCGCAGCCGGCGCGGTCGCGGGGCAGGGTGCCCAGGGCGTTGCTCATGGCCGGCATGAGCGAGAAGCCGAAGCCGAGACCGGTCAGGGAGAGCCACAGCGCGGTGAAGCCGTAGCCCGAGTCGACCGTCGTACGGCTGCCGAGGAACGCGGCGAAGGCCAGCACCACCAGGCCCGCGCTCACCGTGGCACGGGCACCGAACCGGGTGACGACCGGAGGGGCCGTCCGTGAGGCGACCAGGATGCCGCCCATCATCGGCAGCAGCCGGACGCCGGTGCCGAGGGCGTCGTGGCCGAGGACCGCCTGGAGGTACGGCGGCAGCACGAACAGCAGGCCGGACAGGACGAACATGACCAGGGTCGCGGCGACGGTGTTGAAGAGGAAGCCGCGGTGGGCGAGCAGGGCCATGTCGAGCATCGGCCGCTCGACGCGCCGCTCGCGCAGCACCAGCGCGGCGATCAGGAGGACGGCGGCTCCGAGCACGGCGAGCACCAGGGAGTCGCCCCAGCCACGGACGGGCGCCTCGATGGTCGCGTAGATCAGTGCGCCGAGGCCGGTCGCGGTGAGCGCGGTGGAGACGGTGTCGACCTTCGGGGAGGCGGGGTCCTTCGTCTCCGGGAGCAGGAACACGCAGGCGGCGATGCCGATCGCGGCCATCGGGACGTTGATCAGAAAGACCGAGCCCCACCAGAAGTGGTTCAGCAGCCAGCCGCCGATGATCGGGCCCAGTGGCAGACCGAGCGCCGAGGCGGCGGAGACGATGCCGACGGCCTTGGTGCGCTCCTCGGGGCCGAAGAGCGAGGGCAGCACGGAGAGCGCGAGCGGGGTGACCAGCGCTGCTCCGACGCCCATCACCGCACGGGCGGCGATCACCGTGTTCACGTCGCCGGCCAGTGCGCCGATCAGCGAGCCGGCGAGGAAGATCCCGAGCCCGGTGATCAGCATCAGCCGCCGCCCGAAGCGGTCGCCGAGCAGGCCCGCGGGGAGCATCAGGGCCGCGAAGACGACGACGTACGCGTCGGCCATCCACTGCTGCTGGCCGGTGCTCGCGCCAAGTCGAAGCCGAGGGTCAGCATGCTCGCGACCAGGGCGCCGAGCGCCCACCAACGGCGAGGGTCTGAAGTGACAGGTTCCGTGAAATGAGAGTAACTCTCAAAATCTAGTGACTGTCAATGGGGATCTGCTGTTGGGAGGCAGGATCTGCTGCGGGCACGCAAAAGGGCCACGGCTCGCAAGCCGTGGCCCTGATGGGGAAAGGGTGCTGCGCGGTACTACCCGTGCTGGTACGCCACCAGTGAGATCCCCACGTAGTGGGTGATGAACGCCGCCAGCGTGAGGGAGTGGAAGACCTCGTGGAAGCCGAACCAGCGCGGTGACGGGTTCGGGCGCTTGATGCCGTAGATCACGCCGCCCGCGCTGTAGAGGAGGCCGCCGACGATCACCAGGACCAGCACCGCGATGCCGCCGGTGCGCATGAAGTCCGGCAGGAAGAAGACGGCCGCCCACCCCATCGCGATGTAGCAGGGGGTGTAGAGCCAGCGCGGGGCGCCGACCCAGAAGACGCGGAAGACGATGCCCGCCGCGGCGGCGGCCCAGATGCCCCACAGCAGCCACTGACCTTTGGCCCCCGGCAGGAGCAGCATCGTCAGCGGTGTGTAGGTGCCCGCGATGATCAGGAAGATGTTGGCGTGATCCAGTCGGCGCAGGAAGCCGTCCATGCGCGGGCTCCAGTTGCCCCGGTGGTACAGCGCGCTCACGCCGAACAGCAGGCAGGCCGTGAGGGCGAAGATCCCGCAGGCGAGACGGCCCCGCGGTGAGTCTGCGAGGGCGGTGAGCACCAGGCCCGAGACGAGTGCGGCCGGGAACATGCCCAGATGCAGCCAGCCCCGGAGTCTGGGCTTTATCTCCTCCGTGAGGTGCTGGGCGTGGTGCGCGATCTGGTGCGGCAAGGAGGGCGCGTCGGAACCGCGGCCGGCGGCTCGCGTGTCCCTGGGCGCGTCGGGGACGGGCGCAGTCATGCGGGGCATCGTACCTACGGAACCGTAAGTTACGTATCAGCGCGGCGAGATGAGAGCCCAGAAGTGGCCATCCTCTCATGGGGTACCCGGAACGGGCGCACCCGGGGTGAAGCCGTGGTGACGCATTGAAAACATCTCGATGAGTGGCGATGCTCACGCCGCTCACCTGTGACGCCCTCTGGACATATGGGCGGACGCGTCGGATGATCAAATGAGTGCGGTCGGCACCGGATGAGCGCGGAAGATCCAGACAGCAGTCAGTCCGCGAAGCATCCGGGTCGCGGCCCCCACGGGGCATACAAGGGCATATTCAGGACAAAATCCCTCACTTAGGAGCAACCGTGGCGCGCGACATCGCGGCTCCCCCCGTCGTCCCCACAAACCACCAGGAGCTGATCTCGTGGGTCAACGAGATCGCTGAACTGACGCAGCCGGACAGCGTGGTCTGGTGTGACGGATCCGAGGCCGAGTACGACCGGCTCAGCGAGGAGCTCGTCGCGAAGGGCACCTTCAAGAGGCTCGACCCGATCAAGCGCCCCAACTCGTACTACGCGGCCTCCGACCCGACCGACGTCGCGCGCGTCGAGGACCGGACCTTC
This sequence comes from Streptomyces cyaneus, assembly GCF_004028635.1. Taxonomy (GTDB): domain Bacteria; phylum Actinomycetota; class Actinomycetes; order Streptomycetales; family Streptomycetaceae; genus Streptomyces; species Streptomyces cyaneus. The sequence goes on from NZ_RQJW01000006.1 coordinate 628,868, forward strand.
ATCTGCTCCGAGAAGGAGGAGGACGCCGGCCCGACGAACCACTGGATGGACCCCGCCGAGATGCGTGAGGTCTTCTCGGGTGAGAAGGGCGTCTTCCGCGGCTCGATGCGCGGCCGGACCATGTACGTCGTCCCGTTCTGCATGGGCCCGCTCGGCTCGAAGCTCTCCGCGATCGGCGTGGAGATCACCGACTCCGCCTACGTCGCCGTCTCCATGCGCACCATGACCCGCATGGGCCAGGCCGTCCTCGACGAGCTCGGTGAGGACGGCTTCTTCGTGAAGGCCGTGCACTCCGTCGGTGCCCCGCTGGAGGAAGGCCAGGAGGACGTCCCCTGGCCGTGCAACCAGACCAAGTACATCTCCCACTTCCCGGAGAGCCGCGAGATCTGGTCCTACGGCTCCGGCTACGGCGGCAACGCCCTGCTCGGCAAGAAGTGCTACGCCCTGCGCATCGCGTCGGTGATGGCGCGCGACGAGGGCTGGCTGGCCGAGCACATGCTGATCCTGAAACTGACCCCGCCGCAGGGCGAGTCCAAGTACGTCGCCGCTGCCTTCCCGAGCGCCTGCGGCAAGACCAACCTCGCCATGCTGGAGCCCACGATCTCCGGCTGGACGGTCGAGACGATCGGCGACGACATCGCCTGGATGCGCTTCGGCGAGGACGGCCGCCTGTACGCCATCAACCCCGAGGCCGGCTTCTTCGGCGTCGCACCCGGCACCGGTGAGCACACCAACGCCAACGCGATGAAGACGCTGTGGGGCAACTCGGTCTTCACCAACGTCGCCCTCACCGACGACAACGACATCTGGTGGGAGGGCATGACGGAGGAGACTCCGGCCCACCTCACCGACTGGAAGGGCAACGACTGGACGCCGGCGTCCGAGACCCCGGCCGCCCACCCCAACGCCCGCTTCACCGTCCCCGCCTCCCAGTGCCCGATCATCGCGCCCGAGTGGGAGGACCCCAAGGGCGTGCCGATCTCGGCGATCCTCTTCGGCGGCCGCCGGGCCACCGCCGTACCGCTGGTGACGGAGTCCTTCGACTGGAACCACGGCGTGTTCCTCGGCGCCAACGTGGCGAGCGAGAAGACCGCCGCCGCCGAGGGCAAGGTCGGCGAGCTGCGTCGCGACCCGTTCGCGATGCTGCCCTTCTGCGGCTACAACATGGGCGACTACATGGCCCACTGGGTCGACGTCGCCAAGGACAAGGACCAGGCCAAGCTGCCGAAGATCTACTACGTCAACTGGTTCCGCAAGAACGACGAGGGCAAGTTCGTCTGGCCCGGCTTCGGCGAGAACAGCCGCGTCCTGAAGTGGATCGTCGAGCGCCTCGACGGCAAGGCCGAGGGCGTCGAGACCCCGATCGGCATCCTGCCGGCCAAGGGCGCGCTGGACACCAACGGCCTGGAGCTGGCCGACTCCGACCTCGACTTCCTGCTCACCGTCGACAAGGAGGTCTGGCGCGAGGAGGCCGCGCTCGTCCCCGACCACCTCAACACCTTCGGCGACCACACGCCGAAGGAGCTGTGGGACGAGTACAACGCGCTGGTGCAGCGCCTGGGCTGAGTACAGCCCCCAATACGCCGCGGCCGGCTCCGATCGTGCCCTGACCAGCAACATCGTCACGGCCGGCCGCGGTGACAGCACCACAGACCGGCGAGGTTCCGTACAACGGCGTGCGGGGCTGTGGGCCTGTCGTCGCATGCTCCCGTCCGCCCCGACGGGAGGAGCGCGGCGACAGGCCCTCGCCTGCATTTCGGTCGTTTGTGCGGTCGCGCCGCCTTGATCGCGGGATCTTCACCACTGTTACATGGTCTCCACAGGAGCGTCACTGACCCCAGTGAGCGCTCAATTCAGCCTGTGGGGGGCACAGTTGAATACTGCACACCGTCCCAGACGTCTCGCGGCCACGCTGCTCGCCGCCGCACTCGCCGGGACCGGACTGACCGTCGCCGTCGCACCCGCGGCGCACGCGGCGGCGTCCGACGCCGTGGCCAAGCTGCCGATCTCGTCGTACTCGGCGCTGGCCGTCGACAACGTCCACCAGCGCGTCTTCGTGGCGGACAGCAACGTCGGCTACTACCTCAACTCCGGCACCATCGCCGTCTACAACTTCGCCGGCGAGCGTCTCACCACGATCACCACCAACCAGGCCCATGTCTCCGGCCTGGCGGTCAGCGCCGACGGCAGCAAGCTCTACGCCGGGCTGCGTGACCGGATCGAGGCCATCGACACCACCACCTACCAGCGCACCGTCGTCGCCTACGCCAACACCGACTACTGCGGCCGCGAGGTCGCCCAGTCCGGCGGCCAGGTCTACTTCACGACGCCGTTCGCGTCCAACGTCTCCCAGTGCGCCACCGCCGAGACCTACCTGGACGCGGTCATCGACGGAACGCACACGCGCACCGGCTGGAACGACTACGGCGATCTCCTGCTGGAGGCCGGAGCCGGCGACCGGATGCTCATGGGCCAGCCGCTCAACGCGAAGGCCGCAAACCCCTTCCTCACCGTCTACGACACCAGCGGCCCCAGCCCCGTGCGCGACGCCGCGCGGCGCTTCGCCGACGCCGACGGCAAGGGCGCCCTGGACCTCAAGGACCTGGCGCTGTCCGCCGACGGCAGCAAGGTCGCCGTGGCCGACGCCACCGCCGGGACGCGGCTGCTGAACACCACCGACCTGTCCGACGCGGCCACCGGCTACCAGGCCCTGCCCGACGGCGCCACGGCCAGCTCGGTCGCCTTCAGCGGCGACGGCAAGTACATCGCGCGCGGCGCGGCGGCCACCGGCTCGACGCCGGACCTGCTGGTGCAGCCCGCCGACCCGACGGACTCGACGGCCCCGCTGGAGTTCGTCTTCGAGGGCAGCCTCGACGGCGACAAGGTCGTACCCCGCGGCATGGAGTGGTCGGCGGACGGCTCCCGGCTGTTCGCGGTGACCACCAACGCGACCGGCGGCCAGTACTGGCTGCACATCATCCAGCCCCCGGCGGTCCAGTACGACGCCCGCTTCACCGGCGGCCTCACCCACAGCCCCGCCCAGGCCGCCGCGGGCGAACCGCTGGCCGTGCGCGGCAAGCTGGAGCAGGACGGCCCGGCGCCCGCCGAGCCCCTGAAGGTCAAGGCGACCCGCACCGACGCGAACGGCACCCACGAGCTGGGCACCTTCACCGTCAAGGCCGACGGCACGTTCACCGTCCTCGACGAGCCCGACCTCGTCGGCGACGCCACCTACACCGTCTCCTACCTCGGCGACCTGACCCACCGCCCCGCCGAGGACGTCACCACCACGGTGTCCGTCGGCAAGGCACCCACCTCGATCGCGCTCACCGCGCCCGAGGAGGGCTCCCTGAGCACGGGCGTCGAGATCACCGGCACGTTCACCGCACAGGGCAAGGCGCTGCCCGACCGGGCGGTCCTGAAGGTCACGCGGACCGACCGGCTCGGCACCGGCACCCTGTCGTCGGTGACGGTCGCCGCGGACGGCACGTTCACGATCAACGATCTGCCGCGCACCCGGGGCGACGCGGACTACACGGTCAGCTGGCCGGGCGACGACCTGCACAGCGCGTCGTCCGCGTCGGCGACGGTGTACGTCAGGCGGTAATGCCACCCGTCCCGCCCCGGTCCTCCAGATACCGGGTGTGGGACTCCTGGCGGCGGGCCTCCACCTCGCGCAGACCCGCCGCCAGCCGCTCGGTGTCCTTCTTCAACAGCCCGAGCTGCCGCTCCAGATGCAGCTCGGGCGACTCGGTGCCGGGCGTCATCCGCGTCCACCACCGCGTCCGTACGAAGCTGTCGACGGCCTCGGGAAGATCGCGCCGCACGATCCGGGAGAGCACATGCACGCCCTCCGGGTCGTGGGCGAGCAGCTCGGCCACCCAGCCCCGGTCGAGCAACGCGGTCAGCAGCTCGGTCAGTTCACGCAGTCGCGCGGCCGCCGTGACCGACAGCTCGACGTCCGTCAGATAGCCGCGCAGCTTCTCGAAGTCGCCCCGCAGCTCGTCCAGTTGGGCCGACGGATCCGGGAAGTCGGGCAGCGCGGGCCGCTCCGGCGGGGCGATCAGCGCGCCCGCGCCGTACAGTCCCGCGACCACGACGGGCCAGTACGGTCCCGCCACCCCCGTGAAGGTCAGCACCAGCCCGACCAGCCCGCACGCGCTCCCCGCGATGTTCTTGCGGGACTCCAGGTACGCCACTGCCTTGCTCGTACCCGTCCTATTGGTAGCCACGGATCTCCTCGAAGGCGCCGTCCAGCGAGCCCTCCTGGGCGTCGAAGAGGCGGCCGCCGGTCAGCTCGGCGATGTGCTCCAGCTCGGAGCGGTCGGAGTCGCCGAAGAGGATGGGGAACACGGGCGTGTCCCGCCGGTCGCGGTCGAGCCCGGCGTAGAAGGCGTCGAAGTCCGCCGCCTCGGCGCCGGTGGTGTTCTCGCCGTCCGTCATCAGCACGACCGATGTGAACGTGTCCTGGGACCGTCCGGCGCCCAGATGCTCGTACGCCTTCTCCAGCGAGGTGTAGATCGCCGTGTCGCCCTCGGCGGTGAGCGCCTCGGTGTCCTCGCGGATGGCGTCGAGCCCCCGCTTCGGGCGGGCCGGCTCCACGACATGGGTGCGCACGCTCTTCACGTCCGACCCGAACGGCATCAGCGTGACCTCCTCGCGCTCGCGGAAGTCGCCGGTGAGTTCGGCGAGCGCCCGCTTCAGCTGCTCCAGGCGGTCGCCCTCCATCGAGCCCGAGGTGTCGAGGACGTAGACCGTCCTGGACGGGCGGCGCAGCTCGTTCTCGTACGAGTCGAGCAGGCCGTCGGCGACGGAACGGCTGCCCGGGAAGGGCAGTTCGCGCCGCCGGGCGGGGTCGAGGCCGGACGCGGGCGGGACGGAGGCGACGACCGGACGGCGATGGGTGCGCTCGGTGATCAGCCGCTGGATGTCCTCGGTGCGCAGGGCCTCGGTGAGGCGCCGGACGTCCTCGCGGGTCGCGGCGCTCGTCGACGCGAGGGAGGAGAGCGGGTAGTCGGCGGTGACGACGCCGTCGCGGGGGCGGATCACGGTGAGGCCAGGGATGCCCTTGAGGACGGACTCGTAGTTGAGCAGGGCGTCGACGTTCCCGCGCCGCTCGTACGCCGTCGCCAGCCAGCCCGAAGACCCCGACGTCAGCTTCTGCCCCTTGAAGAACTCCTTGAGCCGGGGCGTGGCCTTGTCGACGTCCGCGTCCGTCAGGGCCGACTGGGCGCCGGACAGGGCCGAGGCGACGGAGACGAGGGTGGCGAAGCCGGAGTTGGAGCGGGCCGGGTCGGTCATGCCGTAGGTCAGACGGCCGTCCCGCACGGCCTGTTCGACCTGCGACCAGGTGACGTCGTCCGGCTTCCAGCCGAGCCCGCCGAGCGCCGTGGTCCTGACCCCGATGGCGACCGGGCTCGACATGACCGGCGTCTCGGACACGACCTTCTTCGCCGCGTCGGGCCGCAGCCGCAGATAGTCGTTGGAGGACAGCCACAGGGCGTCGTACTGCCCGTCCGTCTTGCCCTTCGCCAGCAGTTCCACGGCGTCCAGGGTGCCCATGTAGGTGGGCCGGACCTTGATGCCGGTGTCGTCGGCGATCCGGTCGAGCACGGGCGTCATGTCGCTGAGCTCGCTGGAGGCGAGGACGCGGAGGGTGCCGGGTTGCGGGGCGTTCGGGTCGTCGGCGGCCTTGTCCGATTCCGGGGTGCAGGCCGTCAGCAGGGCCAGCGCGGCGAGGGCGCCGGCGAGCAGGCGTCGAGGGCCTCGGTGCTGTCTCATCCGAGCCCACCCTCCAGCGCGCCCTGCGAACGGCTGCGCTCCAAGTAGGTGCTCGCGTGCTGCAGTTCGGCTGTCAGGTTCTCCACCGTCGTCGCCATCACCTCGGTCGCCTGGACCTTGTAGGTGTCGATGGCGTCGAGCGTGCGGTAGATCTGCTGGAAGGCCGAGCGCAGGGTCTCCGCGCCGACGGCCGGGTCGGCGGCGATGCGCTGGATCTCGCCGCTCTGGGTCGCCAGCATCTCGGCGTTGCCCCGGATCAGATCCTCGGTCGTCCCGCGCAGGGCGTTGACCTGCTCGATGACCTTCTTCTGGTTGTCGAGCGCGGACGCCAGCATCACGGAGATCCGCAGGGCCGAGACGGTCGTGGTCGCGGCCCGGTCGACGCCCTTGATGAGCTCCTCGTTGTTACGCCGTACGACGTCCATGGCGAGGTATCCCTGCGCGCACACCGCGAGCTGGGTGAGCAGGTCCTGGTGCTTCTGCCGGACGGGAAAGAGGACGTCGGCCCGCAGACTGTCGGCCTGTTGAGGGTCCGGGACCTGGGTGATGTGCTGCTCGACGGCCGTGTCCAGGGCCTGCGTCAGCACGACGTACTCCTGGAGCTTGCCCATGGTCTCCCACAGCCGCACCCGCTCGGTCTGCAGCGCGGCGTTGTCCCGGCGCAGCTCGTCCTGGCCACCCCGCAGGGACCCCACGATCTTGTTGAGGGTCCCCTGCGCGGAGGCGTACTTGGCGACGTGGTCGCGCAGCTTGTTACCACCGGGAAGCCTGGACAGGAGCTTGCGCCCCTTGGAGGCGGGCAGGTCCCGCGGGTCCAGGTCCTCCACGACCCGCCGCAGTTCGACGAGCGAGCCCGCGACCTGCGACTGGGCGTCCCCGCCCGTGTCGGGCAGGCTCCGGATGGTCCGCTCCAGCATCCGGTTGGACTGCGCCGCCGCCGTCCGCATCTCACCGGCACCGAGGCCGGCGATCTCACCGACCTTGCCGGCGAACTCGGGGGAGCGGGCGTCGAGGGCGGCGAGCCCCTCGACATAGGCGGAGGCCTTCTCGGCCATCTCGGTACGGACGGCGTCGTCGACGGGGACGAGCCCGCCGGCCTTCTCCCGCGGCACGGTGGCCACGGGCTCGGGCGGGGTCAGTACGAAGGTGTCGTCGTTGCTGTTCATGAAGTGCTGTCCCCCTTATCCGCGCGCCCGTCGCGCCAGCTCGTGCAGCACCTTGGAGGTGGGCACGGGCGCCTGGCGGACGCCGGTCAGTTCCTGCTTGAGGTAGGTGGTGGCCGAGGCGAACTCGGCGGCGGCGCCCTGCGGCCGGAACCCGTGCCGGAGGGCGAGCCGCCGCAACTCCGGGTCGTCGGAGAGGAGTTCGGCGACGGCCTTGCCGTCCTCGGTGAGCGGTACGGCGGTGTGGTCGCTGTTGACCGTGGTGTCGGGGTAGAGGACGACCAGGTCGTCGGGCTGCTCCCCGTCCGTCAGGAGCGAGGCGACCTGCGACTCGTAGACCACGACGAGCGGATTGCCGGCACCGCTGACGAAGTCCCGGAACGCGGCGTCGCTGCCGGACTGCTGGGCGCCCTGCACGCTGACCAGCTTGTGCAGCAGCGGTGCCGTGCGGTCCACCTCGGCAGCGGAGGCGACGACCTTGCCGCCGTTCTCGACGTAGGAGGCGGCGGCCAGGTAGAGCGCGCCGGAGTTGGAGGTCTCGGGGTCGGTGCTGGACAGGTAGAGCGTGCCCGTCAACTCCCCGTACTTCCCGGCTCCCTTGAGCTGCTGCCAGGTGCGGTCGGCGCGGGCGGCGTCCAGATAGGCGGCCATCCTCAGCGTGCCCCGGTGGGCCTCGTCCAGTGTGGCGAGCCCGTTCGCCGCGAGCACCTCGGCGGCGTTCTTGTGCGCCACGACGACGAGGGGCGAGTAGAAGGGGCGGGGGAGTGACCCCGTCACCTTGTACTTCGCGGCGAGTTCGACGGCCGGCGCCTGACTCGACGGCAGCGCGAGGTCGTACCCCTCGAGGTCCAGCCCCTCCATGGCCCACGACCCGGAGGTCTCGGCCTTCACGGTGTAGCCCTTGGCGGCGAGGGCCTTCACCACGTCGGGATCGGCGAAGAACTCCGCCTTCTCCGATCCGATGACTGCTTGCACGGTCTTCGTTGCCGTGCCCTTGTCCTCATCACTGCGACCCGCGACGACGGCGGCCACCACGCCACCGATCAGCAGAACCGCGAGGACGATCCCTGCGATACGTCTCACGCAGGGGAGAGTGCTCGCGGAATCCAACGTTCCCCGTCAACAGGGATGAACGGCAGGTGTCATACCGGTCCCGGTACAACACGGGGCCACTGCAAGGCTTTTAGGGGCGCGGGGCTGTGTCGATATGCGGCTCCGCCGCGTGGGCGCGACAAGCCACGACGAACCGGCAGCCGCGACACGACAACGACCCCTACGGCGAAGGCGAACGTCGGCCAAAGCCAACGCAGTGCTGTGGCACCCGGTCCGCGCGTCGCTGCGGGTGCACGCGGACCGGGGCCGTTCAGGGGGGATCAGCCGACGCCGGTCAATTCCTGCGGCTCGGCCTGTGCAGCAGCGTGCGCATCCATGCGCTCGGCAGCCAAAATCGCTGCCGCCGTATCGGCCCGCGACGCGGCGACGACCAGCGCCCGCCCGGCAAGGGCATGCGCCCGCTCATGCAGGGCCGCAAGCTTCGACTGACCGCCGGAGGCCGACGCGCGGGCCGGCTTACGTCCTTCCCGAAGCCGGGCCACCTGGCCGGCGAGCCGCTCGGCCGCGATGTCCAGGTCCTGCGAGGGCGCCGCCGCGCGCAACTCGTCCGTGACGGCGAGCAGCGCCGCGAGATGCCCCGCGAGCTGGATGTCCAGCTCCTCCTCGCGCGACCGGTGGGGGAAGTCGGTGGGATTGCCGGCCATCGTGCTGTGGACCGACTTGGTGCGGATCGGTTCGTACATGGGGATGGCCTCCTGTGCGCTGACAGGAAGCCATCCTAGCTTAGATTTCGTCTAAAGTTGAGCCGTTCGCAAAACAAGACCGCCCGCACACGCAGCGTGAGCGTCAGGGCTGGCTGTACCCGTCGAGGAACCGCCCGATCCGCCCCACCGCGTCCCGCAGATCCGTGACCGTCGGCAGCGTCACGATCCGGAAGTGATCCGACTCGGGCCAGTTGAAGCCACTGCCCTGGACGACCATGATCTTCTCGCGTCGCAGCAGGTCAAGGACCATCCGCCGGTCGTCCTTGATCTTGAACACCTTGGGGTCGAGGCGCGGGAACAGATACAGCGCCCCCTTGGGCCGTACGCACGTCACGCCAGGAATCTGCGTCAGCAGGTCATACGCGACATCCACCTGCTCCTTCAGCCGGCCCCCGGGCAGCACCAGGTCATTGATGGTCTGCCGTCCGCTCAGGGCGGCCACGACCCCGTGCTGACCGGGCATGTTCGCGCACAGCCGCATGTTCGCGAGGATGGTGAGGCCCTCGATGTAGGAGTCCGCGTGGGCGCGGGGACCCGAGATCGACACCCATCCCACCCGGTACCCGGCGACCCGGTAGGCCTTCGACATGCCGTTGAAGGTGAGGGTCAGCAGGTCGGGGGCGACGGCGGCGGTCGGGGTGTGCGTGGCGCCGTCGTACAGGATCTTGTCGTAGATCTCGTCGGAGCAGACGAGGAGGTTGTGCCGCCGGGCGATGTCCGTCAGTCCGCGCAGCATCGCCTCGTCGTACACGGCCCCCGTCGGGTTGTTGGGGTTGATGATGACGATGGCCTTGGTGCGGTCGGTGACCTTGCGCTCGACGTCGGCGAGGTCGGGCATCCAGTCGGACTGCTCGTCGCAGCGGTAGTGGACGGCGGTGCCGCCGGACAGGGAGACCGCGGCGGTCCACAGCGGATAGTCGGGCGCCGGGACCAGCACCTCGTCCCCGTCGTCGAGCAGCCCCTGCATCGCCATGACGATCAGCTCGGAGACGCCGTTGCCGATGAAGACGTGCTCGACGTCGGTCTCGATGCCGAGGGTCTGGTTGTGCATGACGACGGCTCGGCGCGCCGCGAGCAGCCCCTTCGCGTCGCCGTACCCGTGGGCCGACGACACGTTGCGCAGGACGTCCTCCAGGATCTCGGGCGGGCACTCGAAGCCGAACGCGGCCGGGTTTCCGGTGTTCAGCTTGAGGATCCGATGCCCTGCCGACTCGAGCCGCATCGCCTCCTCGAGCACCGGGCCCCGGATCTCGTAACAGACGTTGGCGAGCTTGGTCGACTGGATCACCTGCATGTCAAGGAGCTTACGGCCCGGCAAAGCCCGCTGGGCCGTGTTTTCCGACACGTGAGACGCGGGGGTTTGGGCTGTTATCGCCGGTAGCTGTCCCACGGGCTGCTCCCTGCCTAGAATGCGCGGTCATGTCCAGGCCACCTGAGCGCGAGAACGAGCCGCCCCAGGCGCCGCCGAACGTGTACCACCCGCAGTGGACGGCATCCCCCGCCTACGAGCAGTACGCGGACCCGGCGGCCGCACACGGCTGGCAGAACGCGTACGACGAGACGGCGCAGCTGCCTCGGGTGGGTGACGAGGTGTCCTACGGCCACGGCTACGACCAGGGCGAGAGCTCAGGTGCCGGCGGCACGGGCGTGGCTGCGGGTGCGGGTGCGGGGCGTGGCCGTCGGGCGGGCGGCTCGGGGCGGCGTGCGCGCCGCAAGCCCGCCGCCTGGCGCTCACGGAGTGCGGTGGTGGTGGTCGGCGCGGTGGGGGCGGTGTCGGCGGCTGCGCTGATCGCCGGTTTCTCGCTGTCCGGCTCGTCGCCGGAGGGCGGCTCGCGGGGCAAGCAGGACCGTACGGGCCCGACGGCGGGGGACGCTGCGATCCCGACCGACCCCACGGACGGCAACCCGGCCACGCCCGGCCCGTCCGACGACAGCGGGTCGTCGACCACTCAGGCCCCGGACGCCTCGCCGAGTGCTTCCGCGTCCGCCGCGGCCACGGCCACCGAGGACGGCAAGGCCGACGGTTCCTCGCCGACCCCTTCCACCACGAGCGCGGCCCCGACCGCCACGACGAGCACGACGGCACCGGGCGGCGGGCGTGACGACAAGCCGGGGCGTGGGCTGGGGAACACGAAGGGCCCCAAGTAGCGGGACTTCTGTGCCTCCTGTGCCTCCCGTGCCTCCTGTGCCGACTGCGCCGACTGTGGTGATCTCATCCCGCTCTCGTGAACGTCCTGCGCCGTCGACCCAACGCGCTCCCGTCGCGTGATAGGGAAACCCCTACGGCCTTTATTCACCAGTCAGTAACTCCTTGTCCGCACCCCCCTCTTGCGTGACAATGCGCATGACAAAAATGCGGGTGACCGGAAATTCTTCGGTCACCTCTCTTCGTATGAGGGGACCCCCACATGAGAAAACCTCTCGGCGCCGCCCTCCTCGCCCTGGCGATAGCCGGGGCCGGCGCCGCACCCGCGGTCGCGGCTCCCGTGGACTCGGCCGCTTCCTTCGGCAAGGGCGTGGACGCGGGCTCGGTCACGTCGGTGGTCAATGACACCGTCGCCTCCACCGCGGACACCGTTGGCCAGGTCCTGAACCGCCCCAAGGTCCAGGCGGTCAACTTCGCGGGCACCGTGGCGCTCAGCAACTGCTCCGGCTCCGTCGTCCGCTTCTCGGACTCGGAGGACAACGACCCGGCGCTGGTGATGACCAACGGCCACTGTCTGGAGACCGGCATGCCGGGCCCCGGTCAGGTCGTGGTCGACCGGGCCTCCAGCCGTACGTTCAGTCTGCTCAATTCCTCGGGCAGCCGGGTCGGCACCCTGCGTGCCAGCAAGATCGCCTACGGGACGATGACCGACACGGACGTCGCCTTCTATCAACTCACCACCACGTACGCGCAGATCAAGAGCTCGTACAACATCAACGCGCTCTCCGTGGCCGACACCCACCCGGTCGCCGGTACCGCCATCACCGTCGCCTCCGGCTACTGGAAGCGGCTGTACAACTGCAACATCGACGGGTTCGCGTACCGCCTCAAGGAAGGCGACTGGACCTTCAAGGACTCGGTCCGCTACACCTCCGCCTGCAACACCATCGGCGGCACCTCCGGCTCTCCCGTCATCGACCAGGCCACCAACAAGGTCGTCGCCGTCAACAACACCGGCAACGAGGACGGCGAGCGCTGCACGGTCAACAACCCGTGCGAGGTCGACGAGAGCGGCAACGTCACGGTCCGTCAGGGCATCAATTACGCCCAGGAGATCTACCAGATCCCCGCCTGCTTCGGAGTCGACAACAAGCTCGACCTGAGCGCGAGCGGGTGCGTGCTGCCCAAGCCGTAGCCACACCTCGTGCGGCGGGGGGCCCTCAGGTCACCGCGGTGGATCACCTTGGTGTCCTGCGGACCGCCCGCCCCGCGAGTACGTCCGTCCTGCGGCCGTCCTCGATCACGAAACGGCCGTTCACGAGGACGTGGGGGATGCCCGTCGGCAGCCGCCGCGGGTCCTCGAACGTCGAACCCGCCGCCACCGTCGCCGGGTCGAACAGCACCAGGTCCGCCCGGTAGCCCTCGCGGACCAGTCCCCGGTCCGGCAGTCGTAGCCGCGCCGCCGGGCGCGAGGTCAGATGGGCCACGCAGTCCTCCAGGGACAGGACGCCCAACTCCCGTACGTACCGGCCGAGATAGTGCGGGAATGTGCCGTACGCCCTCGGATGCGGCTTCGTGCCCTGCAGGATGCCGTCCGAACCGCCGGTGTGGACGCGGTGCCGCATGATCGTCCGTACGTTCTCCTCGTGGCCGACGTGCTGGAGGATCGTCGAGCCCAGCCGGTCGTCGAGGAGCAGGCGGCGCGCGGTCACCCAGGGGGCCTCGCCCCGCGCGTCCGCCGACTGCTGGACCGTACGGCCGACGAAGTCCCCGAGCGCCGGGTCGCTCACGCCCGAGATCTCGATCGTGTCCCACTCGATCGGCACCCCGTGGCAGCCGTCCGCGCCGATGACCTCCATGTGGTGGCGGATGTGCTCGGCCGTGGCGTCGTCCGACAGCCGGGCCAGGACCGCCTCGGGGCCACCCTCGCTCGCCCAGCTCGGCAGCATGGCGACGAGGGTCGTGCAGCCGGGGGTGTAGGGGTAGGTGTCGAGGGTGATGTCGGCCCCGGACTCCAGTGCCTTGTCCAGGAGTGACAGGAGCTCCGGCGCCCTGCCCCTGTTCACGCCGAAGTTCATCGTGGCGTGGGCCAGGTGGAGGGCGCAGCCCGCCTCCCTCGTCAGCGCCACCATCTCCTCGTACGCCTGAAGAGCCCCCGCCCCGTACGAGCGGTGGTGCGGGCAGTAGTAGCCGCCGTACGACGCCACCACCCGGCACAGCTCCGTCAGCTCGGCGTCCTTGGCGTACATGCCGGGCGTGTACGTCAGCCCGGACGACAGGCCGACCGCGCCCTGCTCCATGCCCTCCGCGACCAACTGCTGCATCCGGTCGAGCTCGTCCGGCGTCGCCTCCCGGTCCTCCCAGCCGACGGCGAGCGCGCGGACCGTCCCCTGGGGGATCAGGTACGCCGCGTTCACGGCGATGCCCCGACCTTCGAAACCGGCGTCGAGTCGGTCCAGGTACTCGCCGACCGTGCGCCAGTCGAAGTCGATGTCGTCGCCGGAGCCGTTCCAGCCGGTGATCGCGCGGCGGACCTCGGCGAGGGTGCGGTCGTCGACGGGGGCGTACGACAGCCCGTCCTGGCCGATGACCTCAAGGGTGATCCCCTGCGCGGCCTTGGCGCTGTGGTCGGGGTCCCGCAGCAGCGCCAGGTCGCTGTGGGCGTGCATGTCGATGAAGCCGGGGGAGAGGACGAGACCCTCCGCGTCCAACTCCCGGCGCGCCTCGGGGCGTTGACAGCCCGCCGCGGCCGCTTCCTGCACGATCGACACGATCCTGCCGTCGTCCACGACCACGTCGGCGCGGTAGGAGGGGCCGCCGCTGCCGTCGACGACCTCCGCGTCCCGGATCACCAGCTCTTCCATGGCCGATGCCTCCCCTGTCGCCTAGAAGAACGTGCGGATGTAGTCGACGACCGTCCCGTCCGCCTCCGCGACCGGAATCAGCTGCCACTTGTCGAACGACGTGCACGGATGGGACAGCCCCATGCCGAGCCAGTCCCCGACCTCCAGGTCCGCCTCCTCGGTCGTCCGCAGCCACGCGTGCTGGTCGGACAGGGCGGTCACCGAGATACCGGTGGCCGGGCGTTCCACCCCGTCGCGGCGGACGACCTGGGCGAACGGCAGGTCGAGGTCGTACGCCGCGTCCCGCTTGCCCGCGTTGACGAAGGCCTGGTCGGGGGTGGGGCGGGAGACGACCTGGGACCAGAGGCGGAAGGCGGGTTCGAGGGCGCCCTCCTGCGGGACCCGGTTGAACGGGGTGAGCTTGCGGTAGTGGCCGTCGTCGTGCGAGACGTACGCGCCCGAGCGCAGCAACTTCAGTACGGGGAGGGAGAGTTCGGGGATCTCGGCGAACACGTCCGCCACCGCGTCGAACCACGCGCTGCCGCCGGCGCTGACGACGATCTCCTCGAGCCCCGCGAAACGGCCCGCCTTGTCGAAGTCGGCGGCCAGCGCGACCAGCCGGCTCAGCCACGCGTGCACCCGCTCGGGAGTCGCCTGCGGAACCTCGCCCTCGTATCCCGCGACGCCGACCAGTCGCAGCGTCGACACGTCCGCCACCGCGTCCGCGACCGCCGCGCACTCCGCCTCCGTACGGACGCCGGTACGGGCACCTTCGCCGGCCGCCGGCTCGACCACCACGTCCAGCGGGCGGGTGGCCCCGGCGTCGCGCAGCGCGGCGTCCATCTGCTCCACGCCGCGCACGGAGTCGACGTAACAGATGAGGTGGAAGGCGGGGTCGGTCGCCAGCTCGCCGGCGATCCAGCGCAGGGCCGCCGGGTCCACGAGCTCGTTGGCGAGGAAGATCCGCTCGATGCCGTACGCCCGGGCCACCCGCACCTGGTGCGGCACCGCGAGCGTGATGCCCCACGCCCCGTGCTCGATCTGGCGCTGGAACAGCTGGGGGGCCATGGAGGTCTTGCCGTGCGGGGCGAAGGCGAGGCCGTGGCGGGCGGCGTACGTCTCCATGAGGTCGAGGTTGTGCTCCAGCCGCTCGGCGGAGAGCGCGAGGACGGGGGTGGCGAAGCCGTCGGTGAAGAGGTTGCGGCGCTGGGCGGCCAGCTCGGCGACGGTCAGGCCGTCGGCGTCCGGGGGGAGGCCCTTGAAGCGGTGATCGACGCGTTCCTCGGCCAGTCGGGCGAGCGCCTCGTTGCTCATGGAACCTCCCTGATCTGGGGCGTTGCAACTTCTGCAACGCCCATTGCGTATATCGCTTACCGCTGTCTAACATCTCGGCCACGCGGGGTCAACGAAAGCCGCGTCCCGCTGAGCCGCCGAGGAGCTACGACGATCGTGACTGACACCGGACTCCGCAATGCCCTCGACGTCGTCGACGTTGTCGACGTTGTCGCGCTCGGCGAGTCCATGGTCACGTTCCTGCCCACGCGGCCGGGGCGCCTCGCCGATGTGCCGTCGTTCGAGCGGGGGATCGGGGGTGCGGAGTCCAACGTCGCGTGCGCACTGGCTGCCGCCGGCTACCGCACGAGGTGGGTCAGCCGAGTCGGCGCTGACGGGTTCGGCGACCACCTCGTTGAGGCGATCGGGAGGTACGGCGTCGATGTCGTGTCCGTGCGGCGGGATCCGAGGCGTCCCACGGGCGTGTACTTCCGCACGGCCGGGGACAGGGGCACGGACGCGCATGAGGTGGCGTACTACCGGGCGGGGTCGGCGGCTTCGGCGATGTCCGTGGAGAACGTGGACCTGGGTGCGGTGCGTTCTGGACGGGTTCTGCATCTGTCGGGGATCACGGCGGCATTGTCGGAGGGGTGCCTGGGGCTGATGCGGCAGCTGACGGCTCCGCGCGCGGGGCGCCCCCTTGTTTCGTTCGACGTCAACTATCGGGCGGGGCTGTGGGGGGACGGCGACGGGCCGGACGTGCTGCTGGAGCTGGCGCGGGGGGCCGACGTGGTCTTCGTGGGGGAGGACGAGGCGGAGGAGGCGTGGGGGATTTCGGAGGGACCGGAGGCGGTGCGGGCTGCGTTGCCCGAGCCGCAGGTGTTGGTGGTGAAGCAGGGAGGAGTGGGGGCTACGGCATTCGTGTCGGGTGCGGGTAGTCGTGGGCTGGGCGCGCAGTTCCCCGCGCCCCTTGGGTCGGCCGACAGCGGCCGGTCACAAGCCGCCGCCAGCTGTCCCAGGCAGCCTGAGGTCGGTCGTGCGACGCAGCCTGCGGCCAGTCGTCCCACCCAGCCTGCGGGCAGTCGTGCCGCTGGGGCGGCTCCCGACCCAAAGATGGGCGGCACCCCGCAAGCGCGGGCGAGCGACACCCACCCCCGGCCGGCCCCCACCCGGGCCACCTTCGAACCCGCCCTCGCCGTGGACGTCGTAGCGAGCACCGGTGCCGGTGATGCCTTCGCCGCCGGCTTTCTCTCCGCCACCCTCCGCGCCCTCCCCCTCCGCGACCGCCTCCGGCACGGTCACCTCTGGGCCGCCGCCGCCCTCACCGCCCCCGGCGACCTCGCCGCGCCCCCCTCCCGCGACCACGCCGACCGCCTGGTCGCCCTCGACGACCCGGCGTGGGAGAAACTTCGACTCGGCCCCGGCTGGACGCAAGCCACTGAGCGGGCCGACGAGGAGGTACGTACGCCATGAGCCAGACCGTCGACCGAGCGCTGAGCATCCTGCCGCTGCTCGCGGAGGGCCCCGCCGACCTCGGGCAGGTCGCCGACCGCCTGGGCGTCCACAAGTCCACGGCCCTGCGCCTGCTGCGCACGCTCCACGAGCACGGCATGGTCTACCGCCAGTCCGACCAGCGCTACCGCCTCGGCGCCCGCCTCATCGCCCTCGCCCAGGAGGCGATGGAGAACCTCGACATCCGCGAGATCGCCCACCCCCATCTCGTACGGCTGAACGAGCAGTGCGGGCACACCGTGCACCTCGCGGTGTACGAGGAGGACGAGGTGCTGTACATCGACAAGGTCGAGAGCCGGTACCCCGTGCGGATGTACTCGCGGATCGGCAAGCCCGTCGCCATCACCGTCGCCGCCGTCGCGAAGCTGCTGCTCGCCGACCTGGCCGAGCACGAGCGCCGAGCCCTCGCCGACAAGCTCGACTACCCCATGTACACGGCCCGTTCGACGCCGAATCCGGAGGCCTTCCTCAAGGAACTGGCCAAGGTGCGCGAACAGGGCTGGGCCACCGACCTCGGTGGCCACGAGGAGTCCATCAACTGCGTCGCCGCGCCGATCCGCGGTGCCGACGGCCGGGTCGTCGCCGCGATGTCGGTCTCCGCGCCGAACGTCGTCGTCACCGCCGACGAACTCCTCACCCTGCTCCCGCTGGTGCGCCGTACGGCGGACGACATCAGCGGCGAGTACTCCGGCAGGACCTCAGCGAAAGGCACCGTATGACCGAGAAGATCGCGCTCACCCCGAAGACCCACACCACGCCGCCCGCGAAGTTCTCGCACGGCGTGAAGAAGGGGAACATCCTCCAGGTCGCGGGCCAGGTCGGCTTCCTGCCCGCCGAGGAGGGCAAGCCCCCGACGCCCGCCGGGCCCACCCTGCGCGAGCAGACCCTCCAGACCCTCGCCAACGTCAAGGCGATCCTGGAGGAGGGCGGTGCCTCCTGGGACGACGTCATGATGATCCGCGTCTATCTGACGGACGTCGCCCACTTCGCCGAGATGAACGACATCTACAACACCTACTTCGAGGAGCAGGGGCTCACCCAGCCGCCCGCCGCGCGCACGACGGTCTACGTCGGTCTGCCGGCAGGGCTCCTCATCGAGATCGACGCGCTGGCCGTACTCGGCTGACGCCGCCGCCTCCTCAACTCCCCCCCGCACGCCGTAACCGGCATGGTGTCCGCCACCCCTGGGACGCCATGCCGCGATCCCCCCTGCCCGAAAGCTTTATGTACTTACCGCGAGGACCCCCGAATGTCCCCTCTGTCCCTCCCGCTCGCCGCATCCGCCCCAGCCGAGACACCACCCCACACCGGCGGACTGCTCCTCCTCATCGACGGTACGGCCGGACTGCTCACGGTCGCCGCCATCGGCATCGCGCTTCTGCTCTTCCTGATCATCAAGACGCGCCTGCAGCCCTTCGTGGCCCTCCTCGCCGTCTCCATAGCCGTCGGTCTGATGGCCGGCCTCTCGGTCACCGAACTCTTCGGCACCGTCCAGCGCTCGGACGCCGTCTCCACCATCGAGTCCGGCATGGGCGGCATCCTCGGCCATGTCGCGATCATCATCGGCCTGGGCACCATGCTCGGCGCCATCCTCGAAGTCAGCGGCGGCGCGGAGGTGTTGGCGTCGCGTCTGCTCAACCTCTTCGGTGAGAAGCGAGCCCCCCTCGCCATGGGCCTCACCGGCCTCATCTTCGGTATCCCGGTCTTCTTCGACGTCGGCATCTTCGTCCTCGCGCCGATCGTGTACGCGGCGGCCAAACGCTCGGGCAAGTCGATCCTGCTGTACTGCCTGCCGCTGCTCGCCGGCCTGTCGATGACCCACGCCTTCCTGCCCCCGCACCCCGGTCCGGTCGCGGCAGCGGGCCTTCTCCACGTCCAACTGGGCTGGGTCATCCTCATGGGCGTCGTCTGCGGCATCCCGGCGGTGCTGGCCGCGTGGGCGTTCTCCGGCTGGATCGGGCGGCGCATCTTCGTCGCCGTACCGCAGGACATGGTCGAGGCGGCCGACGAGGCGAAGCAGGCAGTGATCAACGAGCAGCGTGCGGCGGGGGTCGAACCACAGGAGAAGCCCGTCCCTCTCGCCACGGTCCTCGGCATCATCGGTACGCCGCTGCTGCTGATCCTGGCGGCCACGTTCTCCTCGATCGCCCTGGACCCGTCCACCACCCGCTCGGTGATCGAATTCTTCGGCCACCCGTTCGTGGCCCTGACGATCGCCCTGCTGCTCGCGTACTACCTGCTGGGCATCCGCCGCGGCTGGTCCCGCAAGTCCCTGGAAACGGTGTCGACTTCCTCGCTCAAGCCGGTCGGCAACATCCTGCTCGTCGTCGGCGCGGGCGGTGTCTTCGGCGCCGTCCTCAAGGCCAGCGGCGTCGCCCAGGCCCTCTCCGACACCTTCAACGACGTCGGCCTCCCGGTCATCGTCCTGTCGTACCTGATCTCGGTGGTCCTCCGCGTGGCCCAGGGCTCGGCGACGGTCGCCATCGTCACGACGGCCGGCATCGTCGCCCCCCTCCTCACCGGGGGCGACCACTCCCAGCCCTTCGTCGCTCTCGTCATCATGGCCATCTCGGCGGGCTCGATCTTCGCCTCGCACGTCAACGACGGCGGCTTCTGGATCGTCGCCAAGTACTTCGGCATCAGTGAGCGGGACACCTTGAAGACGTGGACCGTGCTGGAGAGTGTGCTGTCGGTGGCCGGGTTCGTGGTGGCGGCGGTTTTGAGCTTGTTCGTTTAGGGGCGATTGCGGCTTTGTGCGGCGGTTGCTTTGCCTGGTGGCGCGAAGGTGGTGGCGGTCCTGCCTTGGTGGTGGGACCGCTCGATCTTCGCCTCGCACGTCGACGACGGCGCCCGCGCGCGGAGCGCGCTGATGGATGCAGCTGGATCGTCGCCAAGTACTTCGGCATCAGTGAGCGGGACACCTTGAAGACGTGGACCGTGCTGGAGAGTGTGCTGTCGGTGGCCGGGTTCGTGGTGGCGGCGGTTTTGAGCTTGTTCGTCTAGCGGCGATGGTGCCTTTCTGCGCCGGCTGCCGTTGCCTGATGGCGCAGAGATGGAGGCGGCCCTGCCCTGCTGGTAGGGCCGCCCGGTCTTCGCCTCGCACGTCAATGGCGGCGCCCGCGCGCGGAGCGCGCTGATGGATGCAGCGAGCTTGTTCGTGTAACGATGCGGGGGCTGGTTGCGCGGGACACAGGGTTGTCGACCATACTGCTCCGCTGTGGAGCAGCGCATAGGTTCAGGCAGCCAGCCCCTGGAAGGCGCCGGGTTCGACCCGGCCTTCATCCCCGGGCTCACCTCGCCCGCGTCCGTCAAGCGGGAGGACGTGAAGGACGAGGACGTGGCCGAGGAGTCCGCCTCCGAGAAGTCGGATTCGGTGAGAGCGGACTCCGAGAAGACGGACTCCGGGGACACGGATCTCGAAGCCGCCGACGAGCCCGACGCGGAGGCCGATGACGCGGCCGCCGACGAGCCCGACGCGGAAGCCGACGAGGCCGACGAAGAGGCTCCGGTCGACGGCCCCGTCTTCGATGCCGCCGACCGCCGGGCCCGTATCGTCGCCGACCACAAGGGCGTCCGTCTCTCCCTGGACGACCAGGAGTGCGAGTTCCGTTGGGACGAGATCGGCGCGATCGAGACGGAGGCCGCGCGCTTCGGGAAGCGTTTCACCATCACGGTGCACACTCCTGACCGCCGCTGGTACCCGATCGAGATCGAGGCGGCGGCCAGGAGCCGCTTCAAGGAGTGGGACGAGCAGCTGGACGCGGTACTGGACGCCTACTTCGAGGAATCCGACTAGCTGCAGTACTGGGCTTCCTTGCCGATGGACCGGTACATGCAGTCGGCGTTCTCCAGAAGCTGCAGCACCGCATCCCGGTTCCGGGACGTCTCCCGCTCGATCACCTCGTCGGGCGGGTAGAAGCCACCCCCGGAGCTGGAGGACGGGTACATCTCGAAGGTGTAGCCGAAGATCTTCTGGCTGCCCCACAGCCAGTCGTCGATCGACCCGTCGGTGATGTACAGGTCACTGGACTGCTCCGGCGTATAGCCGTTGCTGGCCGCCATCTTCTGTCCGACGGTCGCGAAGGCGTTCCGGTCGTCGGCCGTCATGCCGGTCGTCGTGTCGGAGTTCGTGTACCCGAACGGCCACAGCACCAGCTCGCTGTACGTGTGGAAGTCGACCCCGGCCTTGATCTGCTGGACCCCGCCGACCACGCGGCTGCGCACGAAGTTGGCGACCACCTTGACCTCCGGCGCCGACTCGGCGGACGCGCCCCGGTAGGTGTCGGAGGACGGCGACCCGGACGAACCGCCACAGCAGCCCCAGCGGTAGTTCCAGTTCCGGTTCATGTCCGTCCCGACGTACGAGGAACCGGAGTTGGGCTGCCGGTTCTTGCGCCACGACCGGTACGAGCCGGTGGCGATGTCGTACTCGCCGCCGTCCGGGTTGAGGTCGGGCACGATCCAGACCTCGCGGTTGTTCACCATGCTGGTGACCCGGGAGTCGATGCCGTAGTCGGAGGTCAGCTCGCGCAGCAGATAGAGCGCCATCTCGACGGTGAGGTGCTCACGGGCGTGCTGGTGATGGGTGAAGAGGACCTCCGGCTCGGACTCGTCGGTCCCCACGTTGTCGCTGATCTTGATGGCGACGATGTTCCGGCCCTGGTACGACTGCCCGATCACGCGCTGGCTCGCGATGGAGGAGTTGGCCGAGACGATCGAGTTGATCTCGCTCGTCATCTCCGCGTAGTTGTGATAGCGCGAGTCGCCGGAGGGGAAGTCGTAGAGGCGGATGTCGTCCTCGCCCGAGGAGCGGTCGGGGACCGCGCCGAGCGGGGTGACGTCGTAACCCAGGTCGCGCAGCTTCTTGATCTGATCGGTGCGGCCGGAGACGACGACGCCGTGGCCGTGCACCTCGTCCACGGTCACACCCGTCCGCTGAAGTGCGGTGCGGTCCTTGGCGGTCGAGTGCATGTGCACCTCGTACTGCCGGGCGTCATCGTTCGAAGAGGCCGCCTTGGTGGCGCTGTCGGCGCTCGCGGACATGTTTGCGGAGAGGGGCGCCGCGAGGGCGAGGGCGAGCAGCGTGGCGAGCGCGGCGGTACGTCTGCCGCTGCGGGCGCCTGAGCCGCGTGTGCGAAGTCGCATGAATTCTCCTTGTGGGAGTGGGGGGTGGGGTTCACTGCGACGTACTGCGTGGTGCGGGTGTGGCGCTCATCGTGGGCCGGTGGCATGGACAGGTCAAGGGTGACACGGTGATTGATGGCGTGAACCATTCGAAAATCAGCCGCGCAGTGTACGCGCGCGCACTGCGTGGCGAGCGGTCCCGGACGAAGTCCACTCGGGGGTGTGAGCCGGGCGTGCGTCCCGGCGCACGGGCGGGGGAGGGTGAGAAACCGCGCAAGGGGGAGCGGTGGGAGCGGCGGCAAAGGCGGGGACCGGCGCACCCTCCGGCTCCCTTGCTCCACGACTTTCCTGCTCCTCGACTCCTGCGTTCCCCGACTCCCTTATTTCTCGGCTCCCTTGCTCCTCGGCTCCCTTCGACACCACCCCGGAGGAACGGCTGATCATGGGCGGATCAGCGCCACGACGGGACCAACAACTGCCGGTCGAGACGACCAGCTTCGTCGACCGGCGCGGCGAACTGGCCGCAGGGCGCGAGCTGTTGGCCAGGACGCGGCTGGTCACCCTGACCGGCCCCGGCGGCGTCGGCAAGACCCGCCTCGCCGCCCGCATCGCGGCCGGTGTCCGGCGCACCTTCCCGGACGGCGTGCGCGTCGTGCACCTCTCCGGCCTGCACGACCCCGCGCTCGTCCCGCTCGCCGCCGCCGACGCGCTCGACCTGCACGACCACACCGCGCGGCCGCCGCTGCAGGCGCTGGTGGAGCAGGTAAGGGACCGTCGGCTGCTGCTGCTCGTCGACAACTGCGAACACCTGCTGCCGGCCTGCGCCGAACTCGCCGCCGCCCTGCTGTACGGCACGACCGGCGTGCGGATCCTCGCCAC
Organism: Streptomyces cyaneus; assembly: GCF_004028635.1. GTDB lineage: Bacteria > Actinomycetota > Actinomycetes > Streptomycetales > Streptomycetaceae > Streptomyces > Streptomyces cyaneus. The sequence goes on from NZ_RQJW01000006.1 coordinate 651,405, forward strand.
CAGCCGCCACCGCCTGGGCCTCACCGAGGAACACCTCCTGGACGTACGGCCTTTGCCGGTCCCGGACCCGGACGGCGACCTCTCCGGCCCCGAGGGCTACCCGGCCCTCGCCCTGTTCGCCGACCGAGCTGCCGCGGTGGTGCCCGGCTTCCGCCTGACCGCCGCGAACCGGGCAGCCGTCGCCCGCCTCTGCCGCCGTCTCGACGGCCTCCCCCTCGCCATCGAACTCGCCGCTGTCCGCATGCGCGTCCTCGACGTCGACCAACTCCTCGACCGCCTGGACGACCGCTACCGCCTCCTCACCGGCGGCAGCCCAGCTGCCCTGCCCCGCCACCAGACCCTGCGGGCCGCGGTCGACTGGAGCCACGAACTGTGCACCGAGCGCGAGCAGTTGGTGTGGGCACGGTTGTCGGTACTGTCGGGGAGCTTCGACCTGGAGACGGCGGAGGCGGTGTGCGCGGGCGACGCTTCGACGCCGGACGACCCGAGAGGTGAGCAGGGCGAGGCGGAAGGGGCGGCGGCGCCTGTGCGGGACTACGACGTTCTCGACGCCGTCACCGGCCTCGTCGACAAGTCCGTACTGTCCCGCGAGTCCGGTCCCGACGGCATCCGCTACCGCCTCCTCGACTCCCTCCGCCACTACGGTCTGGACCGCCTGCGCCGGCTGCCCGGCGAGGAGCCCGCGGCCCGGCGCCGCCAGCGTGACTGGATGCTGCAGCGCGCCACCGCCTGCGAGAGCGCCTGGTTCGGACCGGGCCAGCGCGAGATCGTCGCCCGGCTGCGCGCCGACCAGGACAACCTCCGCAGCGCACTCGACTTCAGCCTCGCCACCCCGGGCGAATGCCTCGCCGGACTGCGTCTCGCCGGCACCCTGTGGTTCTACTGGCACGCCTGCGGCGCCCCCCGCGAGGGCCGCTACTGGCTCGACCGCGCCCTGGCCGCCAACCCGGAGCCGACCCGGGAACGGGCCCGCGGCCTGTGGATCGCCGGGCTCCTCGCCGCCGCCACCCATGACCTCGCCGCAGGCCTCGCCCGTGCCCGGGACGCGCACGCCCTCGCCCGTGACCTCGACGACGAGGCCGAGGCCGCCCACGCCGAGTACGTCATCGGCGTCATCACCCTCTTCATGGACGATCTGCCGACCGCGCTGAAGCACTTCGAGGCCAGCGTCGCCCGCGGCCCCGTCCCCGGCCAGCACCTAAGCCTGCACGGCCTCGACCAGGTCGAACTCGCCTGCGCCCTGGGGTTCCTGGGCGAGGCCGAGCGTGCCGTCGAGGTCTGCGAGGGGGTGCGCCGGATGTGCGAACGGCACGGGGAGGAGTGGGTGCACTCGTACGTCCTGCGGATGCTCGCCCTCGCCCACACCGTGCAGCGCGACTGGCGCCGGGCCGAGCACCACGCCCGTCACGCCCTGCGCCTCAAACTCGCCGTCCACGACGTCATCGGCATCGCCCTCACCCTCGACCTCCTGGCCCGCATCGCCACCCAGGCGGACGCCCCCGAGCGCGCGGCCGTCCTGCTCGGCGCCGCCGACCGCACCTGGGCCGGCATCGACCGCGGCCGCTGGGGCTCGGCGGCCCTCAACTCGACCCGCCACGACAGCGAGACCCGAGCCAGCGAGGCCCTGGGCCGACCCGGCTTCGAGCGGGCGTACGAACGCGGCGCCGGGCTCGACCTGGCGGAGGCCGTCGAGTACGCCGTCCACGACGGCAGACAGCCCCAACGGTCCGCGCCCGCACGCAGACCGAGCGGCCGGCCGCGGTCCTCCCACCCGGCGACCGGGGTCCGCCTCACGCACCCCGCCGCCGGGGTCCGCCTCACCCGCCGCGAGACCGAGGTCGCCGAACTCGTCGCCCAGGGACTCGCCAACCAGCAGATCGCCGACCGCCTGGTCATCGCCCGCCGCACCGCCGAAGGCCATGTCGAACGCATCCTCGGCAAGCTCGGCTTCAGCAACCGCAGCCAGATCGCGGCCTGGATGGCGGCGCAAAGCTGAGCCCTCCGGCCACCGAGCCGGCCACCGAGTCGGCCGCCCAGCCGCCCCGCCCTCGACTCCCACCCGCCGCACCCATCGCATTCACAGCACCCATCGCATCCAGCACATCCACTGCACCCATCCACCCATCGCACCCATCGCACCAAGAGGGAGCCCGGACCCGTGACCACTCAACCCACCCCCATCCCCACCCACCCCGGATTCGACCACCGCATGACCGTCTTCGAGGCCGACGACGAATTCCTCGCCGCCGCCCTCCCCTTCCTCACCGAAGCCCTCGGCGCCCCCGGCGAACCCCCGCCCGTGGCCATCGCCGCCCCCGGCAACCTGGACCTCCTGCGCGACGCCCTCGGCACCGACGCCAAGAGCGTCGGCCTCGTCCCGCACACCGAGTGGTACACCGGCTCCGCAGCCAACGCGGTCGCGCAGGGCGCCGGATACCTCGCCGCGCACGCCGGCCCCGGCGGACGTATCCATCTGCTCATGGAACCCGTCTGGGGCGGCCGCGCGGGCCGCTCGCCGCGCGAGACCGCTGAGTGGATCCGCTACGAGGCGCTCGCCAACCTCCTCTTCGCCCCGCTCGCGACGACCGCCCTGTGCGCCTACGACTCGCGCGTCACGGGCCCCGCGATCGTCGCCGCCGCCCGCCGCGCCCACCCGGGCACGGGCGTGTACGAGGACCCCGTCCGCCTCGCCGCCGAACTCGACGCCGTACCGCTGCCCCCGCCCGCCCCTGACGCCGAGCGCCTGACCGGCCCGGCCCTCACCGGCGACGTCGTGGGCGCCTGGGCGGGCGCGCGAGGGCTGTCCGCCGCGGACGCGGAGCTGTTCGCCACGGCCGTCACCGAGGCGGCCGCCGCCGTCGGCCCGCTCGACGGCGCCGTGCTGTGGGGCGAGGCTCCGGCCTGTGTCTGCGAACTGCGTACCGCCCGCCGCGTCGACGACCCGCTGGCGGGCTTCGTACCGCCGCCGAGCGCGGAACTGGAACCGGGGCAGGGGCTGTGGTTCGCCCGGCAGGTGTGCGCGTACGTCGACGTCCGGGACGACGGGGAAGGGGCGAGCGTGCGGCTGCAGTACGGGTAGCGGAGTACCCGCACAGCCATGGGCACAGCCGGCCGCACAGGTATGGAATCAGGTATTCCTCCCCGTGCGCCGTACCCCCGTGCCCGCCACCCTGGACCCATGCTGCACCTCGACGGGGCGCGCTTCCCGGATCCCGGCCCTCAGTTCGCTTCGTATCCTCAACCGCCCCTGGGGGCCGGTCATCTGAGCGTCGAGTACGACCCCCGTCCCTCCGCGGTCCGCGAGGCCCGCGCGGAGGTCCGTCGACAGTTGGAGGGATGGGGGCTCGCGGACCTGGACGACCTGTCGGACGTGGCCGAGCTGCTGGTGAGCGAACTGGCCACCAATGCCCTGCTGCACTCCGCGAGCCGCTTCCGGCTCACCCTGTTCGCCGCGCACGGGCTCCTGCGCTGCGAGGTCCGGGACGGCGGCCGGCGCGTTCCGAGGGTGCTGGAGGCGGGCGCTTCGGAGAGCGGCCGGGGGATGTTCCTGGTGGACGCGCTCGCCCGGCGCTGGGGCTGCCACCAGGACGGGTCGGGCAAGACGGTGTGGTTCGAGCTCGCGACATGTGGGTCCGACGGTTGCGGTCGGCGACAGCCGTAGTGCCCGCCCCAAACACCCATGAGCACATCGGGTGGAGATCGAGCACGCCCTCTTGTCCGACCGACGCCTTTGAGCTTTCTTGACCCTCATGGCGGACACCACGGGAAACACAGCGGCATCACAGGCCGGCGAGGCGGACTCCCGGCCCCGTAAGTCCAGTTGGCGGTACATCGGTCCCGGCATCGTCGTCGCCGCGACCGGCGTCGGCGCCGGCGACCTCGTCGCCACCCTCATCGCGGGCAGCAACTTCGGCTACACCCTGCTCTGGGCCGCGATCGTCGGCTGCCTGGTCAAGATCTCCCTCGCCGAGGCAGCGGGCCGCTGGCACCTGTCCACCGGCCGCACCCTCTTCGACGGCTGGACGAGCCTCGGCCGTTGGACCACGTACTTCTTCGCGATCTACGTCGTGATCTGGGGCTTCGTCTACGGCGCGGCGGCGATGTCGTCGAGCGCGCTCCCGCTCCAGGCACTGTTCCCGCACGTCATGGACCTCGAATGGTGGGCCATCGCCTGCGGGCTGGTCGGCCTGGTCTTCGTCTGGTTCAACAAGTACGCCGTCTTCGAGAAGGTCATGACGGTCCTGGTCGGCGTCATGTTCGTGGTGACGGTGTACCTCGCGATCCGTGTCACCCCGAACATCCCCGACGCCTTCGCGGGCCTGCTGCCCGTCCTGCCCGACGAGAAGGACTCGATCCTCAACACCCTCGGCCTGATCGGCGGCGTCGGCGGCACCATCACCCTTGCCGCGTACGGCTACTGGGTCAACGCCAAGGGCTGGACGAACACCGGCTGGATGAAGGTCATGCGGCTCGACAACCGCGTCGCCTACGCCACCACCGGCATCTTCGTCATCGCGATGCTCTTCGTCGGCGCCGAGCTGCTGCATTCCGCGAACGTCGCCATCGCGAGCGGCGACAAGGGCCTGATCCAGCTGAGCGACATCCTGGAGGACAAGTACGGCACGGCGACGGCGAAGTTCTTCCTCATCGGCTTCTTCGCCACCTCCTTCACCTCCCTCATCGGCGTCTGGCACGGCGTGAGCCTGATGTTCGCGGACTTCGTGGCCCGCTACCGGGGGCGGGAGGAGCTGAAGGGCGAGGAGGTCGCCTCGGGCGAGCGGGAGCGCTCCTGGCCCTTCCGCGCCTACCTGCTCTGGCTGACCTTCCCGCCCATCGTCCTGCTCTTCCAGGGCCAGCCCTTCCGCCTGATCATCATCTACGGCGTCCTGGGCGCGGCCTTCCTGCCCTTCCTCGCCGGCACCCTGATCTGGCTCCTCAACTCCTCCCGCACCCCCAGCCAGTGGCGCAACGGCCCGCTGAGCAACGTGATGCTGGCGACCGCGGGCCTGCTGTTCCTGGTTTTGTGCGTGAAGCAGATCTGGGACCAGCCGTGGTCGGAGTTCTTCTGACGGCCTAGCGGTACTGGTCCCACTCCGGGCTGAGGGCGATCTCCCGGAGCTGCTTCATGGTCAGGGCGGGGGTCTCGCGGGTCGGGGCGTCGTGCTGGTTGCCGGAGTTGAAGGCGCTGATGACGACACGGAAGCCGTCCGTACCCGCGCGGAGGGTGTCGACGGTCCACATCACGGCGCCTTCGACACCCTTGTCGCCGCCGGTGCGCCGAGTGGTGACCTTCGTGCCGTCGGGCAGCGTCTCGGCGTCGTCCCCGAAGAGCTGGTCGACGGTTTCCTTGTCCCCCATGCCGTGCTGGACGTCGATCTGGACGTAGCTCCTGCCCTTGCCGTCGTCGAGGACGAGGTACGTGTAGTCGTTGCCCTTCTCGACGACCTCGACCCCCTTGGGCAGGAGCGGGACGAGCGTGGCCAGGACCGAGTCCACGCCCGGTTCGACGGCGGTGCTCGCAGTGGCCGAAGGCTTCGGCTTCTTGGGGTCCTCGGGAATGAATTCGACGTACTTGCGCCACACCTGGGCCGTCACCAGCTCCTTCAACTGAGTGATCGACAGGGGAGGTTCGCTTCTGCTGATCGGCGCGTCCTTCTGGGCGGCGGCGTTCCACTCGTTGACGGAGACATGCTGTCCCGCCGGGGTGATCAGCTCGGCCGACCACATCTTGGTGTCGACGCGCCGGTCGGGATACTCGTACCCCTGGAACAGCTTGAGCAGCGAGCCGTCGGCCAGCCTGGTGGAGACGCAGCTGTCGTGCGGGACCAGCGTCTTGTCCGGACAGTCGATCGCCTCGCGGGCCTGGTCGCTGCCGGGCTCGACGCGGTTCAGGCTGACGCCGACGGCCCCCGGGCCCTGGCCGTCGTCGTAGACGAGGTGGACGTACGGCGGCAGCATCGAATCCCCGGTGCCCCGTGCCTGCTGCTCGCTGACCTTGCCCTCGGGGAGCAGATCTTCGAGCGTCGCGATGAGTTCGCGGCTCGTCAGGGGGACGGCGGACGGCGTCGGTGTGCCGGACGGCTGCTCGGCCACGCTGGAACTGGACGGCAGCGGGGCAGGCGAACCGCCCCAGGGCACCAGCAGCGCCCCGCCCACAGCGACCGCCGCGATCCCGGCCGCGCCGCCCACCACCGCGGCCCGCCGCCTCAGCCGCAGCCGCCGCCCCCGCGCCTGTCCGGCGGCGACCAGCGCGGTCCGGTCGGCGTCGAAGCGGTCACCGGCGTCGTGCAGGGCGTGACTGAGCCGCCCCTCGAAGCGGTCCTCGTCGTGTTCCACAGGCATGGCAAAACCACCGTTTCTCGGGATTGGGGTCGCTCGGGATTGGGGGTCGTGAGAGAGGGGGCGCGGTTCAGCGGGCCGCGTACTCGCCGAGGTCCTCGCCCAGCAGCGCGCGCAGCCGCCCGAGCGCCCGGGTGCACCGCGTGCGCACCGCGGCGGAACTGGCGTTCAGCGCGTCGGCGGTCTCCTCGACGGACCGGTCCTCCCAGTACCGCAGGACGACCACGGCCCGGTCCTTGGCGGGCAGCCGGGCGAGGGCCTGAAGCAGGGTGAGCCGCAGCGACACGTCACCGTGTCCGCCGTCGGCCGCCGCCCGGTCGGGAATCGTGTCCGTGGCCCGCTCGGTGCTGCTGCGCCGCCGCTGATGGGCGAGGAAGGTGCGGGTGAGGACGGTCTGCGCGTACCCGGCGGGGTTGTCCACCCGGGACACCCGTCCCCAGCGGACGTAGATCCGGCCCAGGGTCTCCTGGACGAGGTCCTCGGCGAGATGGGTGTCCCCGGCGGTCAGCAGACAGGCCGACCGGTACAGATGCCCGGCCCTGGCCACCGCGAACTGCGCGTACTCGTCCGCGCGGGCCTGTCTCATGCGTTCCCCCTGTTGCTGTGCACCGGTGCGCCGGCTGCCGATGAGGTCCTCACTTCACTGATGCGGCAGGGCTGGGAGAATGTTTCACCGCAAGCCGAATCAGTTCCAACGAGTACGAGGACCGAGGACCCGACGGATGACCGAGCAGCCACCATCACCCGGCCCCGGCTTCGGCCCGCCCCCACCGCAGTTCCCGCCCGCGCAGCCCGCGTACGCGCCCGTGCCGCCCCCACACGCGCCCGTACAGCCTCCCTACGGCCAACCTCCCTACGGCCAGGTCCCGCCCCAGCCCGCTCCGGCCGGCCCGGAGTTCCTGGCCATCGACAAACGCAATGCGGTCGTCGTCGACGCGTCCGGCGTCGCCTTCGAGATGTCCGGCCTCACCATCGAGTTCCAGTGGCCCGAGGTCCGCAGCGTCCACTACCGGGCGAGCCCGGACGGCAAGGCCCTGATGGTCGCCGTGGTCCATGTGGACGGCAGGTTCTACGAGTGCGTGGTGGAGGCCAAGCCCCGGACGCGACTGCAGGAGTGGTTCCCGCAGCTGGCCTGGGTGCTCGGCCATTACCGGCCCATGGGGTGAGGGCCCCTACGGCAGCCCGTGCACATGCGGGCCGACGGCGCCCGACCAGGCGTTGCCCGCCGTCGCGTCCCAGTTCGTCGACCAGGTCATCGCGCCCCGCAGGTCGGGGTACGTCCGCGACGGCTTGAACGAGCCGCAGTTCGTGCCCTTCGTCAGGCAGTCCAGGGCGTTGTTCACGATCGACGGTGACACGTACCCACTGCCCGCGCCCCGCGTGGAGGCCGGCAGACCCAGCCCCACCTGGGACGGGGCCAGGCCGCCCTCCAGCTGGATGCAGGCCAGGGCGGTCAGGAAGTCCACCGAGCCCTGGCTGTAGACCTTGCCGTCGCAGCCCAGCATCGAACCGCTGTTGTAGTACTGCATGTTGACGACCGTGAGGATGTCCTTGATGTTCAGCGCGGTCTGGAAGTAGGTGTTCGACGTCGACTGCATGTCGATGGTCTGCGGTGCCATCGTGATGATCAGCGACGAGCCCGCCTTCGCCGAGAGCGAGCGCAGCGCCTGTGTCATGTAGGTCGCGTTGAGGCCGTTCTCCAGGTCGATGTCGACGCCGTCGAAGCCGTACGTCTGCATGAGCGAGTACACCGAGTTCGCGAAGTTCGTGGCCGACGCCGCGTCGTTCACCGCCACCGTGCCGCGCTCGCCGCCGACCGAGACGATGACCTTCTTCCCGGCCGACTGCTTCGCCCTGATGTCGGCCTTGAACTGGTCGACCGTGTAGCCGCCCAGCCCGGCCGAGTCCAGGTTGAAGGTCACCGCACCCGGCGTCGAGGTCGCGTCCGCGAAGGCGACGGCGATGATGTCGTACTGGGACTGGACGTCGGCGAGCTTCTGCACGGTGGCGCCGTTGTTGAAGTTCTGCCAGTAGCCGGTCACCGCGTGCTTGGGGAGCGCGGGGCCGGGGCCGGTCGGCGTGTTCGTCGTGCCCGTCACCGCCGCCGACTTCGCCGACTCACCGGCCGCGTTGGTCGCCGTGACCTGGAAGGAGTACGACGTCGAGGCCGCGAGCCCGGTCACGGTGGCCGAGGTGCCGGTCACGGCCGTCACCTTCGTGCCGTTGCGGTAGACGTTGTAGCCGCTCGCGCCGGAGACCGTGTTCCAGGCCAGGGAGATCGACGAGGACGTCGTACCCGACACGGACAGGCCGCTGGGCGCCCCCGGGATCGTGGGGGAGGGGTCGGTGCCACCGCCGCCGTCGGGGCCGTACACGGACACGTCGTCCGCGTAGTACGCCGCCTGCCCGTACCAGCCGTGCGTGTACACCGTCACCGAGGTCGTCGAGGCGCCGGTGGTGAAGGTGGTCGACAACTGCTTCCAGGCCGTCGAGTCCGGCGTCCAGGTCGACACGTCGGTCGTGCCCGTGCCCGTCACGCCCAGGTAGGTGTAGCCGCCCTGCACCCACGCGCTCAGCGTGTACGTGGAGTTGGGCTTCACCGCCACCGCCTGGGTGCAGCGGGCGTTGTCCTGCCCGGCCGGGGTGGCCTTGAGCGCGGCCGAGCCGCCGTGCACCGGTGCGGAGACGGTCGTGCCGCTGTTCGCGGAACAGGTCCAGTTGCTCAGGCCGGACTCGAAGCCGGCGTTCTTGGCGTTGTTGACGTCCGCGGCCGAGGCGGGGCCTGCGGGGAGGAAGGCGAGGGCGAGGGCGGCGGTGACCGCGCCCACCCGGAATCTGCTGCGTATGGACATGACAAGAGACATGCTGAACAACTTGGTCCAGACCAATTCACCTGTCAAGAGATTCCGGTAGTGGAGAAACCGTGTGCGCAACCTGCCCCGTTTTGGCGTGACTTGTGCGAGTGGAGTTGCTTCTCGGCTGGACAGAAGCTGTTTTCCGGCCGCAGAGCCGTGGATACAGTGCTGAGATAGTCACGCAATGAAGTCATCGGGGAGCTGCGCGTGCCAACTGCCATTGCCGTGACCAGCGCCGACATGGCGCTGCCGGCGCAGGACGAGCGAACCGTGCCCGCCGTCGTGCTCGGGGACCTCGACCGGGAGCCGCTGGAGCGGTCCTTGGAGGACATACAGGGGCTGATCGAGCAGTACGGCCATGTGGTCGTCGTCTGCTCCCAGGCCGTCCCCCGGGCCGTGGAGCAGCGGCTGCACACCGTACGGTCCCTGCTGGAGAGCGACCGCATCGCCGTGTTCCGCCCCGAACTGCCCCCCCTCGGACTCGCCGTCCTCGCCCGCCAGCTGCGGCAGCTGGCCTCCTGCGACCTCAGCCCCGGCGTCCTCGCCTCGGCCGGCCGGCTGCTCACCCACTACATCCACGCCGGAGCGCTCCTCGGCTCCGTCGCCAAGCTGGACCGCGTCCCCGTGGACCTCAAGTCGCACGCCAAGTCCTGGGTGCCCGGCAGCCAGTTCGGCGTGCTCGCCCACCCGACCCCGCAACTGGTCCGGATCGCCCCCGGCGCCACCCTCAGCGGCCCGGAGTTCCGCACGTCGATGCTGGTCGCCCCGGGGCAGCTGCAGTCCGACTGGGTCACCTCCAACCTGGTCAAGGTCTGGAACGCGCAGGGCCTGCGCGAGGCGGTGCTGCCCGCCGAGTCGGCCACCTGGTGGGGGACGCCCAAGCTGATCGAGTTCTGCGCCTATCTGCCCGACCTGTCGGTGCTTTACCAGCTCGTCACCTCGGTACGGCAGAACTCCTGTCACTGGTGCGGCATCGACGTCATCGGCGACCGCTGCGTCTTCTGCTCCGCCCTCCCGCCCGCCCACGAGCAACCGGCCCGCGCAGGCTGACCGGACCCCGGCCGCTCAAGGCCGCCCCGACCCACCCGACCGCTCCCGACCGATTCCCCCAATGAGGTTGTCCGGTTCATGAACTCCCGTCAGCGCCGCGGCGTGATACTCCTGCTCCTGTCGGTCGTGTGCGCCCTCGGCGCCTTCGCCGGCGTCCTCTCCGTCATCAACGACGTGAAGTCCAAGGTCGGTCCCGAGGTCACCGCCTACCGGGTCAAGGCGAACGTCGCCCCCTACACGCAGCTCAGCGCCGGCCAGTTCGAGAAGACCGAGATGCCCGAGCGGTGGCTGTCGGAGAACGCGGTCACCGACCTCCGCGAGATCCAGGGCAAGATCGCCGTCACGACCCTGCAGAAGGGCTCCCTGCTCCAGAGCGACATGATCGTCGACCAGCCCGCCCTGAAGTCGGGCGAGCAGGAGATCGCCATCATGATCGACGCGGCGACCGGCGTGGCCGGCAAGATCACCCCGGGCTCCACGGTCAACGTCTACGCCACCTTCCAGGGGCAGCGCGACGGCGACCCCGACCAGTCCAAGCTGATCGTGGAGAACGCCAGGGTCATCGACGTGGGCGAGCCGATCACCCTCAAGCCGGACGCCGACGACCGCGACCGCGAGCCCACCGACGCCTTCCCGATCACCTTCGCCCTCCAGACCATCGACGCTCAGCGCATCACGTACGCCGAGTCGTTCGCCGACGAGGTCCGGCTCGCCCTGGTGGCACCCGGTACCGGCTCCGACGTCGACGCGACGGACCGCACCTACGAACTCGCCAAGGACAAGTGAGAGGCCCCCATGCCCACGAGGATCCTCCCGGCGGTCGGCGACGCGGACGCGGTCCGGTCCCTCACGACGCTGCTCAGCCAGCTCCCCGACGCCGAGCCGGTGGCCCCGGTGGCCGACTCCACCCAGCTCGTCGACACCCTCGCCCGGCTGGCCGCCGAGTCCATCGACGAGCTGCCCGAGGTCGTCGTCGTCCACGAGCGCATCGGCCCCGTCCCGGCCCTGGAACTCATCCGTGAGGTCGCCCTCCGCTTCCCCGCGGTGGGCGTCATCCTCGTCACCTCCGACGCCGGCCCCGGCCTCTTCCAGGCCGCCATGGACTACGGCGCGCGGGGCCTGGTCGCCCTGCCGCTGAGCTACGAGGAGCTGGCCAGCCGCGTCCACGCCGTGGCCCAGTGGTCGGTGGGCGTACGGCGGCATCTGGGCGCCGGCGGCGATGTGTTCAGCGGCGTCGGCGGCACGGTCGTGACGGTGAGCGGTGCGAAGGGCGGGGTCGGGACCACCCTCACCGCCATCCAACTGGCCCTCGCCGCCCAGGCGTCGGGTCGCAGCACCGCTCTGCTCGACATGGACCTGCAGACCGGCGACATCGCCGCCTACCTCGACATCCAGTTCCGCCGCTCGGTCGTCGACCTCGCCACCATCAACGACATCACCCCGCGCGTGCTGGCGGACGCGGTGTTCCGGCACGACACCGGGGTCGCCCTGCTCCTCGCCCCCGGCGACGGCGAACGCGGCGAGGAGGTCACCGACCGCGCCGCCCGCCACATCGTCAGCGCCCTGCGCTCCCGCTACGAGGTCGTCGTCGTCGACTGCGGCGCCCAGCTGACCGGCGCGAGCGCGGCCGCCGTGGAGATGGCCGACACGGCGCTCCTCGTCACCACCCCGGACGTGGTCGCGGTGCGCGGCGCCAAGCGGACGGTACGGATGTGGGACCGCCTGCAGATCCGCAAGGCGGAGGAGACCACGATCGTCGTCAACCGCTACTCGCGCGCTACGGAGATCCAGCCCGCCCTGATCCAGCGGATCACCGGCACGGGCATCGCGAGCACCGCGATCCCCGCCAACTTCAAGGAACTCCAGGGCGCGGTCGACGCCGGCCGGGTGCACGAGCTGGACAGCAAGGGGTCGGTCAAACAGGCCCTGTGGGCGCTCGCGGGGGAGCTGGGCCTGGTCAAGGGCACCGAGGGCGCGGCCCACCAGCGCCGCAACGGCCGGGCGCGGGGCGGGGACCGTACGGCGCTGACGTTCCGGCGGCGCAAGGAGCTCGGGCGGTGAGGGGGCGGCGGGGGGACGAGGGGCGGCGGAGGGACAAGGAGAGGCGGAGGGACCAGGGGCGGCGGATCGGGGGCGACAAGGGCCAGGTCACCATCGAGTTCCTCGGCATGACCCCGCTGATCATCATCACCCTGGTGCTGGTGTGGCAGTTCGTGCTGCTGGGATACACATTCTCACTGGCGGGGAATGCTGCGGACGAGGCAGCGCGGGCGGGCGCGGCCTCCGAGGGGCAGGCGGCTTGCGAGGAGGCCGGGCTACAGCATCTGCCGAGCGCGTGGGAGGGCGGCGCCGGTGTGCAGTGCGAGGCGAACGGCCTGTACGTGACGGCCGATGTGCAGCTGGAGGTGCCCGTCCTCTTCCCCGGCTCGATCGGCTTCCCGTTCACCGTCGAGGGCCATGCGGGGGCCGTGCAGGAGGAGAAGGACTGAGATGTCGTACCGACTTTTCCCCCGCCGCGAAGGCCGCGAAGGCCGCGACCGCGGCCAGGTCGCCATCGAGTACCTCGGGTTCATCCCGATCCTGATCCTCGTCGCCATGGCCGGCGTACAGGTCGGGCTCATCGCCTACACCGCCCAGCAGGCCGGCACCGCGGCCAGGGCGGGCGCCCGGGCGGCCTCGCTGGACGAGAGCGCGCAGGACGCCTGTGCGACCGCGATCAGCGACTGGCTGTCCGTCACCTGCGTCCCCGCGGAGGGCGGCGACGAGGTCACCGTCACCGCCGTCGTCGAGATCCCGTCGATCGTCCCCGGCTGGAACTTCGACGACGCCCAGAAGACCGCGACCATGCCGCTCGACCACTGAACGAGGATCCACATGAGCCTGAGGTCACGCATCAACACCCCCGAGGAGAACACCGGGCGGGGCGAGGACGGCCACCTGGTCGCCTCGTACCGGGCCAAGCTCCTGGAGGAGATCGACCTCGCCGAGATGAGCTCGCTTGCCGCGGCCGAGCGCCGGGCCCGCCTGGAGCGGGTGCTCGGGCACATCATCAGCCGTGAGGGCCCGGTGCTGTCGACGGTCGAGCGCTCGCAGCTGATCCGCAGGGTCGTCGACGAGGCACTCGGGCTGGGCATCCTGGAGCCGCTGCTGGAGGACGCGTCGATCACCGAGATCATGGTGAACGGCCCGGACGCGATCTTCGTCGAACGCGCGGGCCGCGTCGAGCAGTTGCCGCTGCGCTTCCCCTCCCACGACCAGCTGATGCAGACCATCGAGCGGATCGTCTCGACGGTGAACCGGCGCGTGGACGAGTCGAACCCCATGGTGGACGCACGTCTGCCGTCCGGCGAGCGCGTGAACGTCATCATCCCGCCGCTGGCGCTCACCGGCGCGACGCTGACGATCCGCCGCTTCCCCCGCTCCTTCACCCTGCACGAGATGATCGGCCTCGGCTCGCTCGACGAGCCCATGGTGTATCTGCTGGCCGGGCTGGTGCAGGCGAAGTTCAACATCATCGTCTCGGGCGCCACGGGCACGGGCAAGACCACGCTGCTCAACGCCCTGTCGGGGCTGATCCCCGAGCGCGAGCGCATCATCACCATCGAGGACTCGGCCGAACTCCAGCTCCAGCAGTCCCATGTGATCCGGCTGGAGTCGCGCCCGCCGAACGTGGAGGGCAAGGGCCAGGTGACCATCCGCGACCTGGTCCGCAACTCCCTGCGCATGCGCCCCGACCGCATCGTCGTCGGTGAGGTCCGCGGCGGTGAGTCCCTGGACATGCTCCAGGCGATGTCGACCGGTCACGACGGCTCCCTCGCCACCGTGCACGCCAACAGCACGGAGGACGCCCTGATGCGACTGAAGACCCTCGCGTCCATGTCCGACGTGACGGTCCCCTTCGAGGCGCTGCACGACCAGATCAACAGCGCGGTGGACGTGATCATCCAGCTGACCCGTTTCCCGGACGGCGCCCGCAGGATCACCGAGATCGCCATCCTGGACAGCCACGGCGCGGAGCCGTACCGCCTGGCGACGGCGGCCCGCTTCAACGCCCATCCCATGACGCCGGACGGCCGCGTCCACGGCGCCTTCGCGTACTACCCCCTCCCGCGCCGCACCGCGGACCGCCTCTACATGGCGAGCCAGCCGATACCCCAGGCCTTCGGCGTCGCCCAGTCCCCGCTCGAGCTCGCCACCCGAGAAGCCAGGTAGGACCCACCCATGGACCTGCAGACCCGCATCACCCTCACGACCGGCGTCGCCCTGCTGACCTGCGCCCTGGCTGTGGTGGGCGTCCACGCCCACGCCGCCGGCCGGGCCCAGCGCCAGGCCCTGGTCGACCGCCTGACTTCCACCGGCCAGCTCACCGGATCCGGCGGCCGCCGGCGCCGCTTCACGGACCTGGACCGTCGCCTGCGCCGTACGAAGCTGGGAAAGCGGCTGGAACTCCGCCTGGCGGCAACCGGCCTGGACGTCACCCCGGGCGAGTTCTTCGTCTACATGCTGGCGACGGTGGCGGGCCTGTGGCTGATCGGCCAGGCGACCCTCGCGCCCTTCTTCGGCCCGATCGCGGGCCTCCTGGGCATCTGGGCCGCGGTCCAGTTCCTCAACTGGCAACGCCAGAAGCGCATCGAGAAGTTCATCAACCAACTCCCCGAACTGGCCCGCATCCTGGCCAACGCCGCCCACGCGGGCCTCGCCCTCCGCACGGCCATCGGCCTGGCCGCGGAGGAACTGGAGGCCCCGGCTGGCGAGGAACTCGCCAAGGTCTCCAACCAGCTGGCCCTGGGCGCCTCCATGGACGACGCTCTCGGTGAGCTCACGGAACGCCTGCCGTCCCGCGAGCTGGTCGTCCTGGTGACCACGCTGGTGCTGTCCAACCGGGCCGGCGGCCAGGTGGTCAGCGCGCTGCGGAACCTGACGGAGACGCTGGAGGAGCGCAAGGAGACGCGACGCGAGGTCCGTACACAGCTCTCCCAGGTGAGCATGACGTCGTACGCGGTCCCGGCACTGGGCGTCGGCTCCCTGTTCCTGATGAACGGCGTGAAGGACGGCGCCCTGGACCGCATGACGGGTTCGCCGGCGGGCCAGGCGGCGGTGCTGATCGCGTTCGGGCTGTACGCGGTCGGCTTCATCCTGATCCGCCGCCTGTCGCGGATCGACGTCTGAGGCGCGGGCAGGGAGGACGAAGACGATGGGGACGATGATGGGACTGGGACCACTGGGATTCCTCCTGGCGCTGGTGGCCGCCCTGAGCGTGTGGGGGATCTTCGCCGGCATCCGCATGTACCGCGCGGAGGCGAAACTGCCCGGCGATCTGGCGCTGGCCCTGGAGATCGGCGCGACCCGCACCGGCGCCGTGGACTCGCTCATCGACCGCATGGGCATGCGCTACGCCCCCGCCGTGCTGCGCCTGATGGGCCCGAAGCTGGTCGCCAAGTACCGCCGCAAGATCGACCTCGCGGGCAACCCCGGCGGCCTGACCATCGACCGCTATGCGGCCAGGCGTGCGGTGTACGGCTTCCTGGGCGCGGTCGGCTTCCTGGTGTTCCTCCTGCGCGGCCAGGTACTGATAGCTCTCCTCCTCCTGGCCTTCGGCGCCTTCTGGACGGAGGTCGGCATCTGGTCGGCGATCCGGATCAGGAAGGACGAGATCGAACGCACCCTGCCGGACTTCCTGGACGTACTGGCGGTGGTGGTGAGCGCGGGCCTGGGCTTCCGCCAGGCATTGGACCGGGTCGCCTCGAAGTACGAGGGCCCCTGGGCCGACGAACTGCGCATCACCCTGCGCCAGATGGACCTCGGCATGAGCCGCCGCCAGGCCTTCGCGGAGCTGAGGCGCAGGAACGACTCCGAGCAGGTGGCGATGTTCGTGACGGCACTCCAGCAGGGGGAGGAACTGGGCGCGCCGATCGTCGACACGCTGGTGGCGCTGGCGAAGGACATGCGCCGCACGGACGCCCAGAACGCCCGGCGGAAGGCGGCTCGGGCGGTACCCAAGGCCACGATGATGATCACGACGTTCATGGTCCCGGCGACGATGATCCTGCTGGGCGCGGGGCTGTTGCTGGGGTCGGGGACGGACTTCGGGTCGTTGACGGGGGAGTAGAGGGGAGGGCGGGCGATGGCGGGTGTGCCGGTGAGGATGAGGACGGGGTCGGGGTCGGGGTCGCGGTCGGGGAGGAGTGCGGGGTCGGAGACGAGTTCGGGGTCAGGCGCAGGGGCAGGGGCAGGGCCACCAGACACAGGCACAGACACAGGCACAGACACAGGCACAGACACAGGCCAAGGCACAGGCCCAGGGACGGGCGTACGGAGGGTCGGCTTCCGGCGTCTGCGACGCCGCGGGGCTTCCGGGAAGTCCGGGGAAGTCGAGCAGTCGTCGAAGATCCCCCTCCAGATAAACGCCCTCCAGGCGATGTGTCGCCAGGTCTTCGGCTTCCGCCTCGCCATGATCGCGCTCGCGGCACCCGGGGCCCTGCTCAACGCGGCACCGGGCCTGGGCACCCGGCTGGTGGGCGCGGCGGTGGTCATCACCTTCATGGCCTCGTACGCCCTGTTCCGCGACTGGGAACGCTTCGGACCGCTCCTCCTGCGCCACCCCACCCTCCTGGCGGTGGACACCCTCTTCACTTCCCTCCTGCTGATCTCCGCCGGCCCGGACACCACCCTGGCCTACGTCAGCGTCTGCACCCCGCTCCTGGCCGGCATCGTCTACGGCTACCGGGGCGCGGCGGTGTTCGCCAGCGCGCAGTCCCTGATCCTGCTGCTGGCCTACGCGATCAACAGGGACGCGCAGGCGGGCAGCGGCTTGGCGGAGAAGCTCCTCCTGCCGGGCCTGTGCGTCATAACGGGTGCGCTCGGCTCGTCCCTGCGCAACCTCATGCTCCGCTTCGGCACGGCCACCCAGGCCCTCACGACGATCCAGGCCCGCCTGGCGGTGACGGAGGCGGTCAGCGCGGAACGAGCCCGCCTGGCCCGCGAGATGCACGACTCGGTGGCCAAGACGCTGCACGGTGTGGCGCTGGCGGCGGAGGGGCTGGCGGCTTCCTCGGCGTCGGCCTCGATGGACCCGGCCCGCATCAGGCAGCAGGCGGAACTGGTGGCACGCTCCGCCCGCCGAGCCGCGGCGGAGTCCCGGGAACTTCTGGCGGACCTGCGCCGCGAGTCCGATCCGGACCAGGCGACGGACATCGCGTCGGAACTGGCCGCTCGTATCGAGGACTTCGCGACCCGTACCGGCATGCGAGCCGCATACGTCTCCATGGGCGAGGCCCCCGCACCTCCGGTGCCGCCGGCCGTCGCCCGTCAACTCCTCACCATCACCGAGGAGGCCATGGAGAACGCCCACCGCCACGCGAACGCGACCCGGGTCGACGTACGAGCAGGTGTCCAGGGCGACGTGCTGCATCTGACGGTCCAGGACGACGGGCAGGGACTGCCCACCGACACCAGCTCCGAACACCTCCGCCGGTCAGGCCACTTCGGTCTGATCGGCATGGCCGAACGAGCTGCCTCGATCGGCGCCCGCATGCACCTCGGCAAGGGCAGCCACTCCCGCGGCACGGAGGTCCGACTGGAACTCCCGCTGGCAGCCCTGACGACAACAAAGGCGACCACATGAACACCCCCCTCCGGATCGTCGTGGCCGACGACAACCCAGTGGTCCGCGCAGGTCTGACGGCTCTCCTCTCCGCCCACGAGGACATAACGGTCGTGGCCGAGGCGACCAACGGCCACGAGGCCCACGAGGCCGCCCTCCAGCACCGCCCCGACGCGATTCTCCTGGACGTCCGCATGCCGGGCATGGACGGCATCGAGGCGCTCCCGCACCTTGTCCGTACAGCCCCGGTGATGATGCTGACGTACAGCGGGGAGTCGGAGACGGTCCGCGCGGCGATGCGTCGAGGGGCGGTCGGCTATCTGGTGCACGGGGAGTTCACGGCGGACGAACTGGTCAGGGCGGTGCGGGACATGAAGGACGGCCGCCCCCACTTCACTTCCACGGCTTTGGCGTCCCTCGCGCAAGCAAACGCCAAGGATCCAACCGCTACAGGGAATTTCGAGGAACCGCTTTCGCAACTGCAACCAGATATGGGACAGTCGTCGTCGTACAGGTCGCGGTTCCAGCTGAGCAGGAGGGAGGCGGAGATCATGGACCTCATCGCATCGGGCATGAACAACCAGCAGATCGCCGCCGCCTGCTTCATCAGCGAGAAGACGGTCAAGAACCACATCAACAGGATCTTCGCCAAACTCCATAGCACCAGTCGCGCGGAAGCGGCGGCCAAGTGGCTGGGTACGGCCCCGGGTTCACACCCAGGACGGAGTTGACCGGCGATGACACAGCGATGGTTTTCGGCCGGGGCCCGGAATTGGGCCCAGGGACCCTCTGGTGTTTCCGGTATTCACGCTTACGTTTCTCCTGTGCATGAGCCAAGCGCTCAGCGATCGCCGGACACCGGAGGGGAACACCATGAGCAACTGGATCAACACGACCGTCGAGTACCTGCGCTCCCGTGCCGCTCGCGACGACAAGGGGCAGACGGCGGTGGAGTATCTGGGGATCATCGCGGTGGTTGTGGCGATCGTGTTGGCGATTACGGGGACGGACATCGGTCAGACGATCTTCGATGCGATCACGGACAAGATCACCGAGGTGACCGGCGGCTGATGCGACCACCAAGGTACGGCGACGCCGGGCAGGCCTTCCCCATCTACATCACGGTGGTGGCGGGCCTGCTTTTTCTCGCGTTCGCTTACCTTGCGGTCGGCCAGGCCGCGGCAAACCGGAACGGCGCCCAAACTGCGGCGGACGCGGCAGCTTTGGCGGCGGCGCTGGACACGCGGGACCAACTCGCGGGCAAGTGGGTGGAGGACGTACTCGACCCGACGAAGTGGCAGGACATTTTCGACGGTGACGTGGAGGGCCTGGATCTGTCGTGCTGGCGGGCAGATCAGCTCGCGGCGCAGAACGATGCGCATGTAGAAAGCTGCGATCCAGGGATTTTGCGCTACGAGGTCGAGGTCAGGACGGACAAGCCCGTCGGAGACTCGATCGTCCCCGGCAATGCGAACAAGAAGTCGGTGGCGTTCGCCACTGCCGTGATCGAGCCCCGGTGCACGTTCGAACTCCCCGGCGAGGGCTCCGGGGGCGGCGACGGGAACGACGTACTGCCACTGCCGCAACTCACCTGCGAGGACGAGAACTGGGACCCGGACCCGGACGATCCGACCACCCTTCCGGACCCTGAGGACCTCTTCGACGTCCATCTGGCCGACTGACAAGCGAACGACGAGTGACGAAGGAAGCAGAGGCATGAGCATTCGGTTCACGACGAAGGCCCACAGGGGGATGGTCGCGCTGACCGTTGCGGCTGGTCTGGCCCTCGGCGTGGCCGCCTGTGGCGGTGGAGGGGACGACGACAAGAAGCCGCAGGCTTCGGCTTCCGCTCCCACCAACGGTGGATCCGACCTGAGTGCCCAAGAGGGACAGGCGGACGAGCCCTTGGCGGAGTTGAAGGGTTCGGACGGACTGCTCCTCCAGATCACCTCTGCCCAGCGGGATTCTGGCGGTTTCATCACCGTGAACGGCAACCTGAAGAACGACGGGGCCAAGAGCATCTCGGTCCCGTCCGCGTTGAGCGGCAATGAGACCGAGATCATCAGGAACGGCAGGTCGCTCGGCGGTGCCACACTCGTCGACTCGAAAAGCAAGAAGCGGTACTACGTCCTGCGTGACACGGACGGCCGTCCGCTGACCACCACGGGTTTCTCGTCCCTCAAAGCCGGCGAGAGCCTGGCCGTGTTCATGCAGTTCCCCTCTCCGCCCACGGACACCGCCGAGGTCACCTTCCAGCTGCCGACCTTCGCCGCCGCGGCCATCCAGATCTCCGGATGAGGCGCCCGATGACCCGCATCTCGATCACCCTCACCGCAGCCACAGTCATGCTCGCCACCCACATCCTCGGCGCCACAACAGCCGACGCAGCCGACGACCCCGTCGTCCCGCCCGGTACCGAAGCGACAGCCGCCGCGCCCGTCGAAGTGGACGCGAACGACCCCGACCTCAAGCTTCCCGAGGGGGCGACCCTTGCGGAACCCAAGGTCCTGGACATCAAGCAGGTCGTCGAGGACCAGGCCGGTGAGGAACGCCGGGAAGACACCAACACGGACGTGAAGTTCGCCCTCCAGGCGGAGGTCCTCTTCCCCAAGGACAGCGCGAAGCTGACCGGCGAGGCGAAGGCCCGTATCTCGGAGATCGCCGAGGAGATCAAGACCCAGAAAGCCCCCCGGATCCGCGTCTTCGGCTTCACCGACAACCTCGGCTCCTCGGCCCACGGCGACGTCCTGTCCAGGAAGCGCGCGAACGCCGTACAGGGGATCCTGGAAGCGGAACTGAACGACTCGACGGTCACGTACGAGGTACGGGGGTACGGCGAGCAGTACCCGATCTCTTCGAACGCGACGGAGGCGGGGCGTAAGAAGAACCGGCGGGTGGAGGTGTCGTTCCCGCGTACGGAGGGCTGACGTGAACGTCCTGCTCGCCGGCTGGAGGGGGAGGCCGATCCGAACAGCGCATGGCCCCCTCGAGTGGCAGGATCGGTGCCATGGGCACCGAGAAGGGCTGGGTGTACCGGGTGGACGAGCCGCACGGTTCACAGGGCTGGGGCCCCTACGGCAGCCGTCCTGAGCGGTGGCGGGGGACCGTCGTCACCGACGATCCTGAAGAGACCGCCGAGTACGTCGCAGCCCTCGTCGTCACCGACCTGGTGACCGAGTGGGAGATGGGGGGCGCCGGGCAGAGGCATGTGCGCGTGATCGTCTGGGAGGACAGGGAAGGCGACGGGCCCGAGGACGCGGTGTTCACCGTGGAGATCCGACCCGACATCGACGCAGAGTGACCGATCAGCTGTCCGGCTCGTGCGAAGGCTTTGAGGCTCGTCACTCGGTCTCGACCGGCACCCGCACCCCGACCCGCACTCCGACCCGCACCCCCCACCCCGCCATCGCCCCGGCCTCCGCCTCCAGCACATGCCGTGAGCGGAGTCGGGGCAGGCCCAGGCGGCCGGGTTTCATGGTGCGTACGGCGATGACGGTGAGCTTGCGGTCGAGGTACGCGACGTCGATGGGGATGCGCATGCGGAAGGTGTGCACGCCGCTGGCGGGCGTGAGCAGCATCGCCCCGTCGACGGAGTCTCGCCCCAGGAGCCCCTTCGTACGGGCCCGATACGACGACGCGACCTCCAGGGGAACCGAAACGTCACCCCGCTCGCCGTGCACGACCATCGTCCCCGGCCCATCACGCCACCGTCGTCCCATGCGTCGGACACCTCCTGGGAGCCTCTTCAAAACTCTGTTGTCCGCCGAGTGCCGGCCGGGTAGGAAAACCCCCATGACCGGACTCGGTGCAATCTTCCGCCCCCAACTCGCCCCCGAACGACTCCGATCCGTCGCTCGCCTCGCCGACGAGTCGGGCCTCGAAGAGCTCTGGCTCTGGGAGGACTGTTTCCGGGAGGGAGGGATCTCCACGGCCGCAGCCGCACTCGCGTGGACCGAACGCGTGCGGGTCGGCATCGGACTCCTCCCCGTCCCGTTGCGGAACGTCGCCATCACCGCCATGGAAGTCGCCTCCCTCCGCCGCATGTTCCCGGGCCGTCCCATCCTCGCCGTCGGGCACGGTGTGCAGGACTGGATGGGTCAGGTCGGGGCTCGGGTCGAGTCGCCGGTGACTCTGTTGCGCGAGCATCTCGACGTGCTGCGGGCCCTGTTGCGCGGGGAGCGGGTCACCGTCGAGGGGCGGTACGTCAAGCTCGACGACGTCGCCCTCGACTGGCCGCCCGCCGAGCCGGTACCCGTCATCGCCGGGGTCACCGGGCCGCGCTCGCTGCGGCTGGCCGGTGAGGCGGCCGACGGGACGTTGCTCACCGCCTCGGCTTCGCCCGACGTGGTGCGCAAGGCGCGGCAACTCATCGACGAGGGGCGCCAGTCCGCCGGACGCGCCGGTGCCGAGCCACATCGCATCGTCGTCTATCTGCTCACCGCCACCGGGGTCGACGGTCCCGCCCGGCTCAGGGCCGAACTCGAAGCCGAGGGGCTCGCCGCCGTGCCCGACCTCGGTGTCGCCGGGGACGCCGGCGCCGTCGCGAAGGCGGTGCAGCGGCTCGCGGATGCCGGTGCCGACACCGTGGTGCTGCAGCCGACGGGGGACGAGCCCGACCCGGAGGGGTTCGTTCGGTTCGTGGCCGAGGAAGTGCGGCCGTTGGTGCCGTAGCGCGTTCGGACCGTTCGTCGGCGCAGGGGCGTTGTCAGTGGCTCCTGCCACACTCCTGGGCATGGGCGAAAAACTGAGCGACAACGACTACGCAGACGTACGGCTCCGAGACGTGCGGGACGCCGACCTCGAGGCCTTCCTCGCCTACGAGCACGACCCGGAGGCCGTCCGGCGGTCGAGATTCACGCCTCGGCCGCGCGAGGCCTTCCTGAAGCACTGGAGGACGAGAGTCCTCCCGGACGAGACCTGCCTCGTGCAGACGGTCACGGTGGGGGACGACGTGGCCGGAAGCGTCATCTCCTGGTGGGACGATGACCGCCGCTTCCTCGGCTACTGGCTCGGGCGGCCGTACTGGGGGCGGGGCATCGGCACCAAGGCCCTCGCCCTCTTCCTCGCGCTGGAGACGACCCGTCCGCTGTACGCCGACCCCTTCCACGACAACACCGCCTCCGTGCGACTCCTCGAACGCCACGGCTTCCAACGCGCCGACACGATCCACCACGGCGACGACGAACACGTACTGCTCGTTCTGTCCGCCCCGGAAAAATGAGCGGCGCCCGCTGACAACGCCCTGGGACGATCACCGTATGAAGGAGCCGCGCCCGCAGCACAGCACCCGTACCTTCGAGGACCTTGTCGCCGAAGGGGCCGCCGTGCCCACCGAAGGCTGGGACTTCTCCTGGTTCGAGGGGCGGGCCACCGAGGCGCGGCCGTCATGGGGGTATGCCGCGTCCCTCGCCGAGCGGCTCGCCCGGTCCACCGCCGCCCTCGACATCCAGACCGGGGGAGGCGAGGTGCTCGACTTCGCCCTGCGCCGCGCCGCTCCCGAGGCACCCGCCCTCGCCGTCGCCACCGAGGGCTGGCCGCCGAACATCGCCAAGGCGACCGCGCTCCTGCGCCCGCACGGCGTCGCCGTCGTCGCCTCGCCCGAGGACGCCCCGCTGCCCTTCGCCGACGGCGCCTTCGACCTCGTCAGCAGTCGGCACCCGGTCAGCCCGCACTGGGCCGAGATCGCCCGCCTCCTCCAGCCCGGCGGCACGTACTTCGCCCAGCACGTCGGGCCCCGCAGCGTCTTCGAGCTGGTCGAGTACTTCCTCGGCCCCCTCCCGCAGGAGCAGAGCGCCGGCCGCCACCCGGACCATGAGCGCGCCGACGCCGAGGCGGCCGGTCTGGAGATCGTCGAGGTGCGGGCCGAGCGGCTGCGCATGGAGTTCTACGACATCGCAGCCGTCGTCCATTTCCTGCGCAAGGTGGTGTGGATGGTCCCCGGCTTCACCGTCGAGGAGTACCGACCCCGACTGCGCGCCCTGCACGAGCAGATCCAGACCGACGGCCCCTTCGTCGCGCACAGCGCCCGCCACCTCTTCGAGGCCCGCAAGCCCGACGCCTGAGCGTGCCCGGCGCGAACCTCACACCCGTCTGCGCGCCCCTCACGCATGGGGGCCGACCGTCACCTCTCCGACCACCAACTCCGCCTTCGCCTCCAGTACCTCCCCCACCCGCTCCACCTGCTCGCCCAACTCCCGCTCCTGCCGCGCCGTCAGGCGCCGTCCGATCGGCTCCACCGTGACGGTCGTACGACGGCCCCGGCGCCGCTGGTGCCAGACCCCGGCCACCACCCCGTCCACCAACAGCACCGGATAGTTCCCCGCCTGGCCACCCGCGAGCGCCCGCCGGTACGCCTCCCCGGGGAACAGCGACTCCCGCGGCTGCGCGGCGATGGCGTACGCGTCGAAGTACGGCAGCAACCGCACGCCACGCACCCGTCCGACGGGGAACTCCGTGTCACCTGCCGCCACCCAGGCCGCCGCCCCCTCGAAGGCGACCTCCTCGACCTCCCCCGCCTGAGCCAGCCCCCTGAAGAGGCTGACTGCCCAACCCCCGGGCGCCGCCAGCCACTTGGCGAAGTGCTGGGGCGTCGCCGGGCCGTACGCGCGCAGATACCGGCGTACGAGCTCGCGCAGCGCCGCCGGCCCCGGCACCGGTCCGGGTTCGAACTCCGGCGGCCGTGTGTACGTCACCTTCCGCCCCCGGTTCGGGCCGAAGCACAGTGCGCCCGACTGGCCCGCCCGGTGCAGTACCTGCCGCCAGCGCGGCCACAGGTCCTGGAAGGCGGGCATCACCAGGTCACCGGCCCAGGAACCGGTGCGGGCGACCACCGCCTCGCCCAGCTCCTCCACAGTCAGACACACCCCGTCGAGGGCGTTCCCGATCGCCGCCACGATCTGCTCGGCCTGCTTCTCCGTCACCCGCACATCCGGCGGAAACGGGCTCGGGCCCGTCGGAATCGCGGTCAGCGCACCGCACCACAGCGGCAGCTCGGCGGCGGGCAGCAGATGGACCGTGCCGCGCGGGCCGAACGTCTTCACCAGTGAGCGGTCCTCCCAGAGCGCGGCCCGTACGTCCGCCCGAGTCACCCCGGCGGCTCGCACCCCCACCGAGGCCTCGGCCGCGGACAGCACCTGCGCATGCGCGCCCAGCATCGCCCCGACCACATCGCCGACCGGCGTGCCGCGCTCGGCGGGACGGTCCAGGAACTGCCGCTCCAGCCGCCGCGCACTCGCCTGGCCCCACGTCACAGTGACAGTCATACGGCGACGTTAGGCCGGATAGAGGTCAGATTCTGTCCGCTTGGTGGCCCGCCGCCCTGTGTCGCCCTGTGCCGCCCCGCGCCGCCCTGTGCCGTGCGATGCAAACCGTGCATCCGTGCGCAAACGCCCTTCGCCTCCTGCGCATCAAAGGAGTCCACACCTTTTCCACATTGTTATGACGGCCGACTCGATTTCCCTCCACCTCTCACGTAAGTTCAGACCAAGGTAATTCGCGTAAGCAAAGCTGCGCGGCGGCACCGCGCAGCGGAGGGGGCTGCGCGGTGCTGCGCACCCGTACGCACCCCTGATGGACGCGCATCGCATCGGACCCGCTTGCGCCCTGCGGAGTCGTGCGCCTCGTCAAGTGGACGTTCGCGGTCGGGGTCACCCGGGGGAGGGAAGCACGGACAAGTCACCGAGCGGGGCCCAAGGTGCGGCAAACCCTCCGGATCCGACCGCATCCCACGCGTTTCCCCTGGGAATCGGCCCCGATCCCGTCGAGAATCCGCCACGAAAGCGCCCTGTCATGGATACCGGGCCGTCGCCGAGCGATTTCGGAGAGTGATTGTGGCACGCCGATGCGCGCAGCATCCCTCACGAAGGGTTATGGTGGAAACCCCCCCTCGGGCCGGTCCGTCTCCCCCCCACGGACCGGCCCGTTTTCTTTGCCCTCGGACACCCCTGAGCCGCCCTCGCACCGGCGGCCGAACTTCGTCCGCGCACTAGAGTCCGGCCCATGTCGAACGATCATCCGACTCCACCGACTCCGCCCACCCCGCCGGGCCCGTCCGGGCCATACGGCTCGCAGGGCCCCTACGGCATGCAGCCCCCGCACCCGCAGCCGCCCTTCGGTCAGCCGACCCCATACGGTCAGCCGACCCCGTACGGCCAGCCGGCTCCCTACGGCCCCCCGTACCCGTACGCCCCGGCACCGTTCCTCACCATGCCCAGCCCGGTACGCGCCGCCCAGGTCGTGATCTGGGTGATGGCGGGCATAGGCCTGCTGCTCACGATCGTCGTGGCCGCTGTCTCCGGCGCCGAGGCCTCAGGGCGGTTCTTCTCGACGTTCCTGCTGACCATCCCGCTGTTCATCCTGGCCTTCCGCTATCCGACGGCGGGCAACGGCGTCCGTGTCGCCTCCATAGTCCTGGCGAGCGTGCAGATCGTCTTCGGTCTGGGTTCGCTGGCGAACCGGGTGCCGGGCGGCGTCATCGCCCTCGCCGGGGCCATCACCGTCGTGGTGCTGCTCAGTCAGGGCGGCGCGTCGCTGTGGTTCCGCCGGCCGCGCCCCGGAGCCGTACCGCAGGGGCCGTACGTGTGACACCCATGGGCGGTGCCCCGGCGCGACAGGGGTAGGCTTCGCCTCCGGGGACCGCCATACGGACAGGGACCGCCCCGGGAGGGTGCTGACTCTCCTAGACCGCGCCGCGACCATCGCCGCGCACCGATCATCGCGACCACCGCGACCACGCCGGGGCCGCGCCTGTCCGATCCGTACGGAGGGGCTGACAAACACGTGAACCTGCGCGACAAGCTGCGCGGCCTGCTGGTCAGGCTGTACGCACGCCGGGTGGAGGGTCACCTGGACCACGCTCAGGTGCCCAAGCACATCGGCGTCATCATGGACGGCAACCGGCGCTGGGCGAAGGCCGCGGGTTCCACCACCGTGCACGGTCACCGGGCGGGTGCCGAGAAGATCGAGGAGTTCCTCGGCTGGTGCTCCGAGACGGACGTCGAGGTCGTCACCCTCTGGCTGCTGTCCACGGACAACTTCGACCGGCCGCAGGACGAGCTCGTCCCGCTCCTCGGCATCATCGAGGACGTCGTCCGTACCCTCGCCGCCGACGGGCGCTGGCGGGTGCACCACGTCGGCACGCCCGACCTGCTGCCGTCCGGGATGCAGACCACCCTCAAGGAGGCCGAGGAGGCCACCGCGCACGTCGACGGGATACTGGTCAACGTCGCCATCGGCTACGGCGGTCGCCAGGAGATCGCCGACGCCGTGCGCTCGATGATCGTCGACGCCCAGGACAAGGGCACCTCGATGGAGGACCTCGCCGAGTCCGTCAGCGTCGACCTGATCGGCAGCCACCTCTACACCGGCGACCAGCCCGACCCGGACCTCGTGATCCGTACCAGCGGCGAGCAGCGGCTGTCCGGATTCATGCTCTGGCAGACCGCCCACTCCGAGTACTACTTCTGCGAGGTCTTCTGGCCGGCCTTCCGCAAGGTCGACTTCCTGCGGGCCCTGCGCGACTACGCGGCCCGGCACCGGCGTTACGGCGGCTGAGCCCCTTTCGGCCAGCTGATCGCCGTATCCGGCCGAGACGAAAGTCACCCTCTCCGGGACAGAAGTAACAAGGAGTTCACCAGCGCGCCGTCATATGCGCTGGCATGGCACCGCATGTTCGAGGGCATAAGCCAAGCAGGTCGACGCCCGAACCACGGGTGTCGTATCTCAGCGGGCGGCGCCGGAGCCGTCCGCCCGGGAGGCCCTTTGCACCAGCTCGACCGTGCGGTCACGGCACGGAAGAAGCAGTGGAGGGCCGGTTTTCGGCCCTTGCACGGCGTGCAGGGCGGCCGACGACCGGTCCAGCTCCACTCCGTCGCTCCCCGACCTCATCCGAGGGGGTACGTCCTTCCGTGGTGACCAGCACAAAGCGCCACAAGCCAGACCGGCGCACCTACGTTCTCGACACCAGCGTCCTGCTGGCCGACCCGAACGCCCTGAACCGCTTCGACGAGCACGAGGTCGTGCTCCCCATCGTCGTGGTGACGGAACTGGAGGCCAAGCGGCACCATCCCGAACTCGGTTACTTCGCCCGGCAGGCACTGCGCCTGCTCGACGAGTTCCGGGTGAAGTACGGCCGTCTCGATGCCCCCATCCCGACCGGGGACCTCGGCGGGACCGTCCGTGTCGAGCTCAACCACTCGGACCCCAGCGTTCTGCCGACCGGCTACCGCCTGGGGGACAACGACTCCCGCATCCTCGCCGTGGCCCGCAATCTGCAGGCCGAGGGGTTCGACGTCACCGTCGTGTCGAAGGACCTGCCGCTCAGGATCAAGGCCTCGTCCGTCGGTCTGCTCGCCGAGGAGTACCGAGCCGAGCTCGCCATCACGGACTCCTCCGGTTGGACCGGAATGTCCGAACTGACCCTACCGGGTGAGCAGGTGGACGTCCTCTTCGAGGAGGGGCATGTCTATGTCCCCGAGGCCTCCGAGATGCCGGTGCACACCGGACTGATGATCCAGTCCGAGCGCGGCAAGGCGCTGGGCCGGATCACGCCCGAGGGCAACGTCCGGCTGGTGCGCGGTGATCGGGAGGCCTTCGGCATCAAGGGCCGCAGTGCCGAGCAGCGGATCGCGCTCGACCTGCTGCTCGACCCGGACGTCGGGATCGTGTCCATGGGCGGCCGGGCCGGCACCGGCAAGTCGGCGCTGGCGCTGTGCGCCGGTCTCGAGGCCGTGCTGGAGCGGCGTCAGCACCAGAAGGTGATGGTCTTCCGGCCGCTGTACGCGGTGGGCGGGCAGGAACTCGGCTATCTGCCCGGGTCCGAGGCCGAGAAGATGAGCCCCTGGGCGCAGGCGGTCTTCGACACGCTGTCCGCGGTCACCAGCCGCGAGGTCATCGAGGAGGTCACTTCCCGCGGCATGCTGGAGGTGCTGCCCCTCACCCACATCCGCGGACGCTCGCTGCACGACGCGTTCGTGATCGTGGACGAGGCACAGTCACTGGAAAGGAATGTCCTGCTGACTGTTCTGTCCCGAATTGGCGCTAATTCGCGGGTGGTTCTCACCCATGACGTGGCCCAGCGGGACAATCTGAGGGTCGGGCGCTACGACGGTGTCGTCGCCGTCGTGGAGAAGCTGAAGGGGCATCCCCTCTTCGCCCACGTCACGCTGACGCGGTCCGAGAGGTCCCAGATTGCCGCCCTTGTGACCGAAATGCTGGAGGACGGGCAGATCTG
This sequence comes from Streptomyces cyaneus, assembly GCF_004028635.1. Classification (GTDB taxonomy): domain Bacteria; phylum Actinomycetota; class Actinomycetes; order Streptomycetales; family Streptomycetaceae; genus Streptomyces; species Streptomyces cyaneus. The sequence continues at coordinate 680,482 of NZ_RQJW01000006.1, forward strand.
ACCCAAGTGCTCAACTTGCGGTAGCTACTCGCTGGTTGGCGCCGTTCGGAAAGGCCGAGAGCCTATCCGGGCGGCGCCTCGGCGTGTGCGGCTTTCCGCAAAACCCCTGGGACAAACGAGGTGTGAGCTTTCACACGCAACACAGAATTGCCTTGCGGCGTCCGGTTACGGCAGAGTCTCACTCCTGTCAGGCCCCGCATACGACACACCTGTACCCCCAGCGGTACGGCACCACAGCAACACCACCCAACTGCATAACGCCGTCGTATGCCGCCCGAGTCACCACGCGGCGCTCTCCTCGCGGGAGTTGCCCACCGGGTCCGAGCCTCCCGTGACCCCGCAGTTGGGAGGCCAGCGCCAGGGGCACGATTGCGTCCGCCAGGGTCACCGAAGCGGGCGATGCTGGAAGGAAACCGTGTGAGTCCGATTTCGGTCAGGGGATTCGCAGTGGCCTCGGCCACCGCGGTCACCGCTGTCGGAAGCGTCGTCGGCGTTGCCTCGGGCAGCACCGCGCAGAACAACGACGCCGAGGCGACGGCTGCTGCCGATTCGACGCTTCTCGCGGACATACCCGCGGGCCAGCAGGCCCAGGTGCAGACCGAGTCCCTGACGGCGCAGGCCAACGTACAGGCCATCGCCGCGGACGTCAGCGCCAAGAAGGATGCTGAGGAGTCGGCCCGCAAGGCCGCCGCCGAGACCGCGTTCGAGAAGAAGGAAGCCGCCGAGAAGGCGGCGCAGGAAGCCAAGGAGCGCGAAGAGGCCGAGGCGAAGGCCTCCCGGTCCTCCTCCGCGGACTTCCCCATCCAGAGCTCGTACACCATCGAGCAGATCCAGGCGATGGCCCGCCAGATGGTGCCGAGCGACCAGTTCCAGTGCTTCAGCAACATCGTGGACCACGAGTCCAGCTGGAACTACCAGGCGGTCAACGCCTCCTCCGGCGCCTACGGCCTCTTCCAGGCCCTGCCCGGTTCCAAGATGTCGTCCGTCGGCTCGGACTGGCAGACGAACCCGGCAACCCAGATCAAGTGGGGCCTGAACTACATGAACGAGCGCTACGACAGCCCCTGTGGCGCCTGGTCGTTCTGGCAGGCCAACCACTGGTACTGAGCCCGCCGCTCAACCTTCGCGCAGCCCCTCACCGTCTCTTGGGTGAGGGGCTTTCGCTCTGCTGCGTGCATTGCCCTGTACGGTCGGACGCAACGACTCCAGGGGGGAGTGGTGGGGAGAGACGGGGGAAGAGGACGGATCATGTCGCGAGTGCCAGGGTGGCTCGGTCGGCTCGGCGCCGGACTGACCGAGATGAGTGAGCGGTTGGACGAGCGTCGCGCCGCGGTGGAACGGGAGAGCGACGAGCTCCAGCCGGTGCGGCGCACCGCGGTCGAGGACCCGCCGCCCGAGCCCTCCGCCGGCGACGCCCTCCCGCCGCCCGCCGACCACGTCCCACGGCCCCCCGACTACGCGCCCGCGGCTCCGCCGCCCCGGCCCGACCCCGCACAGGTCGTGCCGTGGGGCGTACGGGTCGCGGCGGAGGCCGGCTGGCGGCTGCTGGTGCTGGCCGGCACCGTCTGGGTGCTGATGCGGGTCATCAGCGCCGTACAACTCGTCGTGCTGGCCTTCGTCATCGCGCTGCTCCTCACCGCGCTGATGCAGCCCTCGGTGGCGTGGCTGAGGCGGCGCGGCGTGCCGCGCGGGCCGGCCACCGCCCTGACCGCGATCCTCGGGTTCGTCGTCATCGGGCTGATGGGCTGGTTCGTGACCTGGCAGGTCATGGAGAACATCGACAACCTCTCCGACCAGGTCCAGGACGGCATCGACGAGCTCCGCAACTGGCTGCTCAACAGCCCCTTCCATGTCACCGACAAGCAGATCAACGAGATCGCCGAGAACCTCCGAGAGGCGATCGGCGCCAACACAGACGCGATCACCTCGGCCGGCCTCGAAGGTGTCACCGTGGTCGTCGAGGCCCTCACCGGCATTCTGCTGGCGGCCTTCTCGACCCTCTTTCTGCTCTACGACGGCAAGCGCATCTGGGAGTGGACGCTGAAGCTCGTGCCGGCCGCGGCCCGGCCGGGCGTCGCCGGCGCCGGCCCGCGCGCGTGGGCGACGCTCACGGCGTACGTACGCGGCACGATGCTCGTCGCCCTGATCGACGCCGTCTTCATCGGCATCGGCATCTACTTCCTCGATGTGCCGATGGCCGTCCCGCTGGCCGTCTTCATCTTCCTGTTCTCCTTCATCCCGCTCGTCGGCGCGGTGGCCTCCGGCGCGCTGGCGGTGGTGGTGGCCCTGGTGACGCAGGGCGTGTTCACCGCGGTCATGACGCTCGCCGTCGTCCTCGCCGTCCAGCAGATCGAGGGCCACGTCCTGCAGCCGTTCATCCTCGGGCGCGCGGTCCGCGTCCACCCGCTGGCGGTGGTGCTGTCGGTGGCGGCCGGCGGCATGGTGGCGGGGATCGGCGGCGCGGTGGTGGCCGTACCGCTGGTGGCGGTGTCGAACACGATCGTGGGGTATCTGCGGGCCTACTCGCAGCAGGCGGCTCGTCGCTACGCGCCCGAACCGAGGGGAGCGACGGCGATGGATGCGGCTCCCGTGGACCCGCCGCCGCCCGAGAAGGACAAGGGCGGGGACAAGGGCAGGGACGTGGACGAGGACAAGGACGTGTCTGCCGCGGAGTGATGACAAGGGCCCGTTCACCCTGAGGGTGAACGGGCCCTGCGTTTGTCGGCGAAGGGCTACTCCGCCAGCACAGCCTCCGCGTCCAGCGTGACGCCGATCGCCTGGATCACGGACGCGATCTTGAACGCCTCCTGGACCGTCTCGCGGTCCACGCCCGCCTTGCGCAGCACCTGCTCGTGCGAGTCGAGGCACAGGCCGCAGCCGTTGATGGCGGACACCGCGAAGGACCACAGCTCGAAGTCGACCTTGTCGACACCGGGGTTGCCGATGACGTTCATCCGCAGACCCGCACGCAGGTTGCCGTACTCGTGGTCGGACAGCAGATGCCGGGTCCGGTAGAAGACGTTGTTCATCGCCATCACGGCGGCCGCGGACTTCGCCGCGGTGTACGCCTCCGGCGTGAGGTTCGCCTTCGCCTCCGGTGCCAGCTCGCGCAGCACGATCGGGGAGCGGGAGGCGATCGCGGTGGCGAGCACCGTGCCCCACAGCTGCTGCGCCGGGAGGTCCGAATTGCCGATGACCGAGCCCAGGTTGAGCTTCAGGTCCTTGGCGTAGTCCGGAATGCGGGACTTGAGGGAGTCGAGGGACATGCCGGTCACTCTCCCGCGAGGAGCTTGACCGGGTCCAGGGTGTCCTCGCCCTTGCTCCAGTTGCACGGGCACAGCTCGTCGGTCTGCAGGGCGTCCAGGACCCGCAGGACCTCCTTGGGGTTACGGCCGACGGAGCCGGCGGTCACCATGGAGAACTGGATCTCGTTGTTCTGGTCGACGATGAACACCGCGCGCTTGGCGAAGCCGTCCTCGCCCTCGATGCCGAGGTCGCGCATCAGCTCGTGCTTGGAGTCGGCCATCATCGGGAACGGCAGGTCGCGCAGGTCGTCGTGGTCCTTGCGCCAGGCGTGGTGCACGAACTCCGAGTCGCCGGAGAAGCCGAGGACCTGGGCGTCGCGGTCGGCGAACTCCTCGTTCAGCTTGCCGAAGGCCGCGATCTCGGTCGGGCAGACGAAGGTGAAGTCCTTCGGCCAGGCGAAGACGATCTTCCACTTGCCCTCGTAGGTCTTGTGGTCGATCGTCTCGAACTCCTTGCCCTTCTCCAGCGAGACGCAGGCGGTCAGTTCGAACTCGGGGAACTTGTCACCGACAGTGAGCACGCGCTCTCCTTGCAGCGAAGAGACACCTGTTCGGTACAGGTGTCTCCCTTTGGGTTGGACCTTACCGATGCTGGCACAACCTGCATTGATACGGGAAATAGCTACACTCGGTCAGGTTGATCGGAGGTACCTATTGATGGCCGTGGGCAAGAAGCGGCAGCCCAGCCTCGCCCAGTTGCGGGCCTTCGCCGCCGTCGCCGAGCATCTCCACTTCCGGGACGCGGCGGCCGCGATCGGTATGAGTCAGCCCGCGCTCTCGGGTGCCGTGTCCGCCCTGGAGGAGGCCCTCGGGGTCACGCTGCTGGAGCGAACGACCCGCAAGGTGCTGCTCTCCCCGGCCGGCGAGCGGCTGGCCGTACGGGCGAAGGCGGTGCTGGCGGAGGTCGGGGCGCTGATGGAGGAGGCGGAGGCGGTCCGGGCGCCGTTCACCGGTGCCCTGCGCCTCGGGGTCATCCCCACCGTCGCGCCGTATCTGCTGCCGACCGTCCTGCGCCTCGTCCACGACCGGTATCCGCACCTCGACCTCCAGGTGCACGAGGAGCAGACCGCCAGCCTCGTCGAGGGGCTCACCACCGGCCGTCTGGACCTGCTGCTCCTCGCCGTGCCGCTCGGCGTGCCCGGGGTTGCCGAACTCCCGCTCTTCGACGAGGACTTCGTGCTCGTCACCCCGCTCGACCACCGGCTCGGCGGCCGGGAGGGCATCCCGCGCGAGGCCCTCAAGGAGCTGAACCTGCTGCTCCTGGACGAGGGGCACTGCCTGCGCGACCAGGCACTCGACATCTGCCGGGAGGCCGGTCGCGAGGATGCGCCGGTCACCACGACGGCCGCCGGGCTGTCCACGCTCGTGCAGCTCGTCGCGGGCGGCCTGGGCTGCACGCTGCTGCCGCGTACCGCCCTCAAGCTGGAGACGACCCGCAGCAGCCAGCTCCTCACCGGCTACTTCGCGAACCCGGCGCCCACCCGCCGCGTCGCCCTCGCCATGCGTTCGGGGGCGGCGCGCGGAGCGGAGTACGAGGAACTGGCGTCAGCCCTGCGCGAGGCCCTGCGCCCGCTGCCCGTACGGGTGTGGGGCGGGGAGGTGTGAGCCCGGCGTGGGCCTTCGCGGCCGGTGAGGAGCAGGGGGGACGGCTTGGTGCACAGGCGCGGTGCGGCGTGTGGCGTCGCGACCGGCTGGCGCCTGACCCGCGCTTGGGCAGTGTCTGCTGACCGCAGGCCGACCGGACGGCTGTGCCCAAGGGCGGGACGGCAGTCGCAGTGTCGTGCGTGTGCGGGAGGCCCTGCGCCTGCTGCCCGTTCGGGTGCTGGATGCGGTGCGTGAGCCCGCGTGGCCTTCGCGGCCGACGAGGGGCAGGGGGACGGCTTGGCGCACAGGCGCGGTGTGGCGCCCGTAGATGTCGTGCGTGTGCGGGAGGCTCTGCGTCTGTTGCCCGCTCGGGTGTGGGGTGGGGAGGTGTGAGCCCGCGTAGGGCTGTCGGGTTCGGCGAGTGCTGCGGGCGGACTCCGTGGAGGCCTGTTCGGCTCGGGCTTGACCGGTGGCTTGGTCGTGGCTGTTGGCCGCAGGGCATGCGGACCGGTGTGGTCCGGATGTCCTGCGGCCAGTGGGGAGGCGGCGGTAGCTACTCCGTGCGCAGGCCGTCCGGGCGCATCAGGCGCAGCAGCGGCGGCAGGCTGAGCAGGGTCACCGCGAGGACGATGCCGGCGCCGACGGCCGTCATCGACAGCATGCTCGTCCAGTCCACCATCACCGGCGTGGCCGTCATCCGCAGCAGGACCGCGCCCAGCGTCAGCCCCACCACCGAGGACAGCAGCAGGCCCAGGGCGATCGGGATCGCCGTCTGCCACAGCACCGACAGGCTCAGCGTGCGGCGCCGGGTGCCGAAGGCGACCAGGGACGACAGCAGCTTCTTGCGGTCGCGCAGCTGCTCCAGCTGGGAGACCAGCAGGCTCGCGCCGATCAGCGCCATGACACAGACGGCGCCGACGAACAGGCCGGTGCGGATGGTGGCGTAGCGGTCGGCCGTCTGTGTGGAGTACCAGGTCATGGGGTAGGACAGCGGGTCCGCGGCCGTCGCCGTGTTCCGCACCCGGTCGTACGCGTCCGGCACCGAGCGGTCGAGCTTGAGGAACACCTGCCCCTGCAGCGCCGGCGTGGCCGCCGCGGGCAGCGCCTTCGGGGTGACGAGGAAGCCACCTCGCTGCATGCCCATGAAGTCCTCCTGCGTGCGGGCCGGCTTCAGGCCCTTCGGCACGGTCCAGGCGATCTCCTGCCGCGGTGGCCCGCCCTCGTACGACGGGTCCAGATACAGCGTCCGGCCCGGCTGCTTCGCCAGCTTCGGGGTGTCCTCGTCGTACTCGGAGTTCGACACGTAGAAGATGTCGCCGTCCCGGCAGGAGGGAAGCTTGGCCGCCTGGCGCAGCGACGCGCAGTCGCCGACGGTCATCTCGGCACCCATGTCCGGGTCCTTGCGCCGCTCGCCCAGGTAGCCCTCGGCGAGTGCGTAGACCTGCTGGACGCCCTTGGTGTCCTGGAACTTCTCGACAGCCGGGTCGAGTTGGGAGCCACGGGACATGGACACCTGCATCTGCGCCCGCTGGGTGTCGTACCGGGACTGCTTGGTGTAGTCGCTCTCCACCCCGGCGAACAGCATCTGCAGTGCGATCGCCCCGGCGACCGCCACCGCGACGCCGTTGACCATGCGGGCCGCCGTGCCGCTGCTCAACTGCAGCCTGCGGACGGCGAGTTGCCAGGCGACGCCGCCCGAGCCGAGCCGGGCGACGACCGCCTCGACGATCCACGGCAGCAGCGTGGTCACGCCGATGAGCAGCAGGAGTACGCCGCCGATGACCAGGTACTCGTTGAAGGTGCCGTTGTCGCGGCCCTGGCCGATCATCGGCCAGAGCATCGCGAGGCCGCCCAGCGGCAGCAGCAGCCGCCACCACAGCCGACGCCGCGAGGGCTTCGCCGTACGCACCACGCCGAGCGGCTCGATCACCACCCCGCGCATCGCGAACAGCGTGACCAGCACCGCCGCCGCCGGGACCGCGAGGCCGACCAGCAGGGCGAGGGCGGGGGAGGGGTTGAGGTAGCTCGGGAAGACGCTGACGTCGAACACCTCGACCGAGCCCGCGATCTGGCGCCCGATCAGGAAGAAGCCCGTACCGAAGACCAGCCCGAGCACCGAGCCCGCCAGCGCCTCGCCGGCCGCGATCCGCCGGGTCATCCGGCTGTCGGAGCCGACCAGCCGCAGCGCCGCGAGGCGGCGGTCACGCCGCTCACCGCCGAAGCGCACGGCCGCGGCGATGAAGACGGCGACCGGCATCAGCAGCACCACGAAGACGACGATGACCAGCAGGAGCAGCACGGGATCGGTCTGCGTCTCGGTCGGGCTCGTGTCACCGAACCGTTCGATACGGGCGACCCGGGCGCCGTCGATGTACGGCGCGAGGCCGTCGCCGCCCCGGAAGAAGGCGAGTTCGTGCGAGCCGATCAGCCCGCTCTCCCCGATGGTCCCGACGATCCGCTCGGGCAGCCGCTCGCGCAGCAGCTTCGCGCCGTCCGACTCCAGCAGCCTCTTCAGCGCGGGCGAGACGACCATCTCGCCCACCGCCGGGAACTTCTCCAGTCCCGGCGGCAGCGGTGCCCGGGCTCCCTCGGGCTCCAGTGCCCGGCCGCGGATGTCCTCGTTGCGGAAGTCCGTGTCGACGTCCGCGACGATCAGGGTGCGGTCCGACTTCTTCAGATCCGTGTAGCTGTAGTCGATGTCGGCGCGGGCGCTCTCCCGCTCGTGCCGGACCGACTGCATGTTGGGGACAGCGGTCGTCAGCAGCAGCAACGCCACCCCGAGCCCGACCCCGACGGCCGTCAGCAGGGCACGAACCCAGCCCTCACGTCCGCCGGCGAAGGCGAACCGCACCCCCATGGCCAGATCCTTGGCCCACTGACCCCTGCTCATACGACGCGCTCCATGTCCCGGGACTTGCCGTCCCGTACGACGATCTCGCGGTCGGAGTAGGCGGCGACCCGTGCCTCGTGCGTGACGAGGACGACGGCGGCGTTGGTCGACCGGGCGGCGTCCGTCAGCAGCTCCATCACGCGCTCGCCGTTGAGGGAGTCGAGCGCGCCGGTCGGCTCGTCGGCGAACAGCACGCGCGGGTTGGTGACCAGTGCGCGGGCCACGGCGACGCGCTGCCCCTGACCGCCGGAGACCTCGCCGGGCCGCTTCTTGCGCAGGTCGTCGACCTCCAGCCGCTCCATCCAGGTCAGCGCGGCCTTCTCGGCCTCCTTGCGGGAGGTGCCGTTCAGCCGCAGCGGAAGGGCGACGTTCTCGACGCAGGTGAGTTCCGGTACGAGCTGCCCGAACTGGAAGACGAACCCGAACTCCGAGCGCCGCAGGGCGCTGCGCTGGGCGTCGCTCATGGTGGCCAGCTCGCGCCCGTTGTAGGTGATGGACCCCGAGTCGGGCGGCACGATGCCGGCGAGGCAGTGCAGCAACGTCGACTTGCCGGAGCCGGACGGCCCCATCACGGCGACGACCTCGCCGGGGTGGATGGAGAACTCGGCCCCGTCGAGCGCGACGGTCGGGCCGTAGGCCTTGCGCAGCTCCTGGGCCGCGAGCAGGGAACCGGGAGGCGGAGTCACTTGGTCACCACCTCGGCCAGCTTGTCGAGGCGCGCGGCGGTGAGCTCCAGCCAGCGCAGGTCGGCCTCGAGGTGGAAGAGGGCGTGGTCGCAGATCAGCTGATCGGCGAGATCGCCCTTGCGCTTGCGGTCGGTGAGGATCCGCATCATGCGCAGGTGCTCGGCGCGCTGGTTGTCGAGGATGTCGGCCGCGTTGCGCCGGGTGAGCAGGGCGAGGACGACCTTGGTGTAGAGGGTCGACTGAAGGTACGGCTCCGGCTTCTCGGGCGTCGCGAGCCACTGCTGGACGTCGGTGATCCCGGCGTCGGTGATGGCGTACCGCTTGCGCTCGGGCCCGCCGCCGGGCTCGATCCCGTCGACCTCGACGAGCCCGTTCTTCAGCAGCCGGGACATCGTCGAGTAGACCTGGCCGTAGTGCAGCGGCCGGTCGTGACCGAACTTCTCGTCGAAGGCCCGCTTCAGGTCGTAGCCGTGACGGGGGCCTGATTCCAGGAGCCCCAGGAGTGTGTGACCGATGGACATGCCAAGGACTCTACACGGGGTGTATACGCCGCATGTATACGTCGAGTGTGTAGATCATGGCGGTGGGTGCGACGGCCCAGGTGGGGGGTCATTGTCACGGTTCTGCTACACGGCGGTACGCGGCGGACGGCTCGGGGCGGAGGGACGCTTCTCGGTATCAGTCCGGCGTTTGAGGGCGAGGCCGTTCAGGCCGACGGGGGCCTGGGGGCGGAGTCCCCGGGCGGCCGGCCGCGGCGGGGGATCGGCCCGGTCTCCTTCGGCAGGCGACCCGCGTCCGCGAGCGCCTTCCGCAGCAGGAACTCGATCTGTGCGTTGGCCGAGCGCAGCTCGTCGCCGGCCCACCGTGCGAGCGCCTCGTACACGGACGGGTCGAGCCGCAGCAGCACCTGCTTGCGCTGCGGCCGACCTTGAGGGGCTGAACCCCCGGAGGGAACCGTCACTGGTAGAGCGTCCCGGTGTTGAGGACCGGCTGCGGGGACCTGTCGCCGCACAGCACCACCATCAGGTTCGACACCATCGCCGCCTTCCGCTCCTCGTCCAGTTCCACGATGTCCCGCTCGGAGATCCGCGCGAGCGCCGCCTCGACCATGCCCACCGCACCGTCGACGATCTGCCGCCGTGCCGCGACGACTGCCCCGGCCTGTTGCCGCTGGAGCATCGCTGAGGCGATCTCGGGAGCGTACGCGAGATGCGTGAACCGCGACTCGATGATCTGTACGCCGGCCGCCTCCACGCGCGCGTGCAGTTCGGCGGCGAGCTTCTCGGTGATCTCCTCGGCGTTGCCGCGCAGCGAGAGGCCGCCCTCGTCATGGGCGTCGTACGGGTACTCGATGGCGATGTGCCGCACTGCCGCCTCGGTCTGCGTGGAGACGAACTCCAGGAAGTCGTCCACCTCGAACGTGGCCTGCGCGGTGTCCTGGACCTTCCACACCACGACCGCGGCGAGCTCGATCGGGTTGCCGTAGGCGTCGTTGACCTTGAGGACGGCCGTCTCGTGGTTGCGGACGCGGGTCGAGATCCTCGTGCGGGAGGTGAAGGGGTTGACCCAGCGCAGCCCGTCCTGGCGGATCGTCCCCCGGTAGCGCCCGAAGAGCTGGACGACACGGGCCTCGCCCGGCGCGACCATGTTCAGTCCGGACATCGCGAGGAGCGAACTAAGGGCGGCGAGCACGCCGGGAACGATCAGCGAGGCCTTGATGCCGGCGGCGGCGGCCACGACGGCCCCGCCCGCTATCAGCCCACCCGCGACCACCAGTCCGCCCAGCCCGAGCAGCAGGGCGCGCCCGCCGCCGATGCTGTGCGCGGCGAACTCCCGCACCTGCGGTGCGGGCATGTCGGGTACGTCGGCGGTGGCGGACGTGCGGTCGTTCTTGTCGGTCGACATGGGTCGTATCCCCCGTTTCATCCGGAAGCTCCTGCAAGCCTCCAGTAATCTTTGGTCTAGCTAAGTGATATCACTTTATCGCGTGTAGGCAACCCTATGCGCCCCTCAGCCGTCGGTTCCGGTGGGACGGGTGCTGATTGTCACGTCCCTAAAAGCCCGGATCGACAGGCCTTTGTCACAACTTCCGGTGTTAGCTTTCTGAGCTGACCTGAGCGGCGAACCTGTGTGGCAGGAGTGCACACAAGAGCGAAGCGGAGTGGAACGGACCCATGGGACGAGCGGAAGAGAGACGAGCGCGGCAGCGCGGTGGCCGCCGCGCGGCGCCCGGGCGTTCGTCAGGGTCGCCGTCGAACACTGCGGGCGGCCCGTCGACCACCGTCATCGGCACACCGTCGGACGCCGTCGGAGGCCGGGCCGCGGCCCGCCGGGCGGCCAAGTCCGCGGGCAAGGGCGGCAACGGCAAGGGCCGAATACGCCGGCTCTTCACCTGGAAGAAGATGCTCGGCACGTTCCTCGGTGCGTGCCTGCTCGGCATCGGGTCCTTCATCGCGCTGTACCTGTACGTGGACATCCCGGAGAACAACGCGGCTGCCCAGGCCGCCCTGCGCCAGAGCAACGTCTACAAGTACAGCAACGGCGCGCCCCTCGCCCGCGCCGGCGAGGTCAACCGCGAGATCGTGGACCTGTCCAAGGTGCCGAGGAAGGTCCAGTACACCTTTGTCGCGGCGGAGAACAAGTCGTTCTACCACGACAACGGCATCGACCTGAAGGGCACGGCCCGCGGTCTGCTCAACACGGTGATGGGCAAGGGTGCGCAGGGTGGTTCGACGATCACCCAGCAGTACGTCAAGAACTACTACCTCAGCCAGGAACAGACGGTCAGCCGCAAGCTCAGGGAGATGGTCATCTCCCTGAAGGTCGACCGCCAGATGTCCAAGGACGACATCCTCGCCGGCTACATCAACACCAGCTACTACGGCCGCAACGCCTACGGCATCCAGGCCGCCGCCCAGGCCTACTACCACGTAGACGCCGAGAAGCTCAGTGTCCAACAGGGCGCGTACCTCGCCGCGTTGCTCCAGGCGCCGAGCCAGTACGACTGGGCGGTCGCGTCCGAAACCGGCAAGAAGCTGGTCACCGCCCGATGGAACTACGTCCTGGACAACATGGTCGAGGAGGGCTGGCTCGACAAGTCGGAGCGCCAGGGCATGAAGTTCCCGGAGCCGAAGGAGCCGAAGCCCGTCGCCGGCCGGGAGGGCCAGAAGGGCTATCTGATCGACCTCGCCAACCGCCAGCTGGAGGACCAGCTGATGAAGCAGCAGGGCCTCACCCGCTCCCAGGCCGAGGCCGCGGTCGTCGACCAGGGCTGGACCATCACCCTGAACATCGACAAGAAGAAGCAGGCCGCGCTGGAGGAGGCCGTCAAGGCGCAGCTCACCAGCAAGCTCGACAAGAAGAAGCGGCCGGTCGACGCGGACGTCCAGGCCGGAGCGGTCTCCGTCGACCCCAAGACGGGCAAGGTCGTCGCCCTGTACGGCGGCGTGGACTACTTCGATCACTTCACGAGCAACGCGACGCGCACGGACTACCAGCCCGCCTCCACCTTCAAGCCGGTGATCCTGGCCGCAGCCCTGGAGGAGAACGCCCGGACGCGGTCCGGCAAGCCGATCACCGCGAACGCCATCTACGACGGCACCAGCAAGCGCCAGGTCTTGGACAGCAACGGCAACAAGGTCGGTTTCGCCCCCGAGAACGAGGACGACGAGAACTACGGCAACATCACCGTCCAGCGGGCGATGAACAAGTCCGTCAACTCCGTCTTCGCGCAGATGGGCGTCGACGTCGGCATGAAGAACGTCATGGACGTGGCGGCCAAGCTCGGCATGGACACCAGCAACGAGCAGGCCGTACCCGCGCAGACCCTGGGCACCATGGGCGCCAGCCCACTGCAGATGGCCGGGGTGTACGCCACCCTCGACAACCACGGCAAGAAGGTCACCCCGAGCATCCTCAAGGCGGTCGAGCACAACAGCAGGAGCGTCGACCTCCCGAACCCGATCGGCGAGGAGGTCATCAGCCGCGAGGCCGCCGACTCGGTGACCTCGGTGCTCACGGGCGTGGTCGACGACGGTACGGCGCAGCGGGCCGTGGCGAACAACCCCAAGCGTGACGGCCAGAAGGTCGCCGGCAAGACGGGTACGTCCGACGACAACAAGTCGGCCTGGTTCACCGGCTACACCCCCGACCTGGTCACCTCGGTGGGCCTGTTCGGCGAGGACGACAAGACCCACGCGCAGACCAAGATGTACGGCGCGGGCGGCGAGGTACGCGTCAACGGTGGTGGCTTCCCGGCGCAGATCTGGGCGGCGTACATGTTCGGTGTGACCAAGCCGGACGCCAGGTTCGAGCTGGAGACCGACCAGGGCGCGGCGGTCCAGCCGACCTGGACGCCGACACCGACGCAGGAGCCGACGACCCAGGAGCCGACGGAGGAGCCGACGACTCAGAAGCCGACGGAGACGCCGACGACCCAGGAGCCGACGGAGACGCCGACGACCGAGGAACCGACGCAGGAGCCGACGACCGAGCCACCCACGACGGCGCCGACGGGCGAACCGACGGACGACATCACCCTGGACCCGGTCAGACCTGACGACGGGCAGTAGCTACGGAGAAGGGCGCCCGGCAGCACGCCGGGCGCCCTTGTCGTTTGCGCTTGTCAGCTCCGATTCAACTCGAACCAGACGACCTTCCCGGTACTGAGCCGAGTCGCTCCCCACCGCCGAGCCAGCCGGTTCACCAGGTACAGTCCGCGCCCACCCTCATCCGTGGCCCGAGCCTGCCGAAGCCGCGGCAACTGCGGCACGTCGTCCCCGACCTCGCAGCGCAGCACATCGGTCCGCAGCAGCCGCAGCGTCACCGGCCGCGAGGCGTACCGGACCGCGTTCGTCACGACCTCGCTGACCAACAGCTCGACCGAGTCGGTGAGTTCCTCAAGGCCCCAGCGGGACAGCGCACGCCGGGCCAGCCGCCGGGCACGGCCGGGCGCCGCGTCCTCCGGCTCCAGGAACCAGTACGCCACGTCGCTCGGCGCGATCCCGTCGAAGCGGGCGGCGAGCAGCGCGATGTCGTCGTCCCGGTCGCCCGGGCCGAGCATGTCGAGGACCTCGTCGCAGAGGGCTTCGAGGGGCGGCGGATGGTCGGGGCCGGTGAGCTGCGCGGTCGCGGCGAGCTTCTCGCGCAGCTGCTCTATGCCGGTCCACACGTCGCGCAGGCGCGACTCGACCAGGCCGTCGGTGTACAGCAACAGCGTCGCTCCGGCCGGTGCGTCCAGCTCCACGGCCTCGAAGTCCACGCCGCCGACGCCGATCGGCGCGCCCGCCGGTACGCGCAGTACTTCCGCCCGGCCGCCCAGGTGCAGCAGGACCGGCGGCGGATGGCCGGCGTTGGCGATGGTGATGCGGTGCGACACCGGGTCGTAGACGGCGTACAGGCAGGTCGCCATGCGGTCGGTGCCCAGGCGCTGGGCCTGCTCGTCGAGGTGGTGCAGGACCTCCTGCGGGGGCAGGTCGAGGCCGGCGAGGGTCTGGGCCGTGGTCCGCAGCTGGCCCATGATCGCGGCCGAGGTCATGGAGTGGCCCATGACGTCACCGACGACCAGCGCCACGCGGCTGCCCGGCAGCGGGATCGCGTCGTACCAGTCGCCGCCCACCCGGGCCGTCTCGGCGGCCGGGAGGTAGCGGGAAGCCAGCCGTACGCCGGTCGGGCGGGGCAGCGTCTCCGGCAGCATGGTGCGTTGGAGCTCGTCGGCGATGTACGCCTCACGGCCGTACAGCACCGCCTTGTCGATGCCGAGCGCGCTGTGTGTGGCGAGTTGGGCGGCGACGAGGAGGTCGTCGGGCTCGAAGGCGATGCGATCCGGGCGGCGCAGGAAGACCGCGGCGCCGATGACCCGGCGGCGGCCGCGTAGCGGCGCGAGGATCGCTCGCTGACCGTCGGGGATGATCAACTCTCCGTCGTCGCCGAGGAGTTCGGGCAGGGCGGCCCGGGCGGCGGGCGCGTCGGCGAAGACGGGACGTACGCCGCGCAGCACCTCGGCGAGCGCACCGCCGGGCCGCACCTCGCACAGCTCGGCGGTGACGGAGGACAGCTCGGCCAGCTCGTTCGGCTCCGGCTGCTGCGCCCCCGCGCCCAGGAAGCCGCCCTCGGTGTCCCGCTCCTCCGGGATCCGGTCGGTGCGGCGCAGGCGCAGTACGACGGGCCCCGTGGGCCGCTCGTCGCCGACCGGCAGCGGGTCGCGCAGATAGACGAGGATCGCGTCGGAGAAGGTCGGCACGGTCGCCCGGCACAGCCCCATCACGATCTCGTCCAGGTCGATACCGCGGGCGATCCGCCGGGTGGCGGCGCCCACGAAGCGCAGCCGGTCCCCGTCCCGCCGCATCGGCGTGGGCCCGCCGGGCGGCAGCCCCTGCCCGGTGCGCCGCTCGGCGGACGCCGGCGGCTGCTCGGCGCCGGGCTGCGGCGGGATGGCCTCCTGAACGGGCCGCGGCCGGTGCGTGTCGGGCTCGGCTGATACGGAGGGCTGCGAGTGCTCGGGGCCGTTGCCGGCGATGTCTGAGGGCTCCTTGCTCGGGCCGGACGGTGCGGTGGTGCCCGGCGTGGAAGGGGTCTCTCCGGTGCGCGCCTGCGCGGATAAGGCGGCGGTGCCTCCGGTGCCGCCGCCGGGGGTGTGCGGCGGCGTGGAGTGCCCCGTCGACGGTGTCGAGGTACGCACAAGCGCCCCGCGGGTCTCCGCGGGGTCGACGCCCGTCTCGGGGCGTTCGAAGGAGATCGGCTGCTCCGTCACGCCTTTCGAATCCATCCGTCCGGGGCTGCGCGCCATGCGTGCAGTTCGTCCCGCCGAAACTCCGATACCCGGAATACGTGCCCCAGGAACGGAATCACCGCGTGACCAGAGGCAGTTCCTGTGCAGCCGGTGGACCGTCTGCCCCTGCCGGCATTGCCCTGGTAACCCTCGCTCACGTCCTGCCGCCCCTCGGTGACGATCGGTCAAGCCCGGCGCGCACTCCGGTAGTTGCCCTTGCGCGCCCTTGCGGAGGACGATCCTACGTTTGTTGCCCGGGGGCGCATCAAGGGTCTCACGAGGACAGGTGCGCGGGCGTGCGATCCCAGTCCTCAGGCAAAGAAGGTACAGCCCAGGTGGGATCCGGGCGCCAGTGCTGCCAGCCGTCCGAGAACGGCGGCCCCCAGGCGCGGATCACCTCCACCGCGTCACGCCCCGCCTCCCGCACCCGCTCGGCGAGCCGGTCGTCGATCAGCCCGTCCCGCTGGGCCTGCGCGAACTCGTCCTCGTCCCGCCAGTGCCAACTGCGGTCCGGGTGCACGGAGATGTCGAGAAAGTGGTCCTCGGAGTCCACCCCGCCCGCCCAACGGGCCATCGGCTGCTCAAGGTTCACGTACCAGTTCTTGAACTGCCACCCGGGCTCCCAGAACAGCCACACCGACCACGGCTCACCGGGCCGCGCGAGCTTCAGCACCCCGGTCCCGAACCACCGGTCGCGCTGGACGGAACGCGGCTTGGTGTACCGCGTCTCGAGCGGTTCCATGTGCACGGCGGTCCCGTCGGCCAGCACGGGTCTGACACACTCCGTCCCCGGCGCCAGCCATACGGCGAGGACCTCGGCGTCGTCACGTACGACGGTGACGGGACGCGCGATGTGGAAGCGAGGGCCCGCGTTCTCCCGGTACCGCCACAGGATCTGCGTGCCGGGCGCCCAGAAGGCCGTCGATCCGCCCGCTTTCACTTCCGTCGTCACCGCTCCACCGTCCGCCATGCACAGATATTAGGTGCCACAGGCATACGACGCTGCGGCGCGCGTCACGGTTCACGCCGTCGCGATCATTGGTTACGGCCGTGTCATCCGCAGGACATCCAAGGCCTCGTCGAGCTGCTCCACGGTGAGGTCGCCGCGCTCCACATACCCGCTCTCCAGGACGACTTGGCGGATCGTCTTCCGCTCCGCGAGCGCCTTCTTGGCGACCTTGGCGGCCTCCTCGTACCCGATGTACTTGTTGAGCGGCGTGACCACGGAGGGCGACGACTCGGCGTACTCCAGGGCCCGTTCGCGGTGCGCGACGATGCCGTCGACGGTGCGATCGGCCAGCAGCCGGGAGGCGTTGGCGAGCAACCGGATGGATTCCAGCACATTCTTCGCGATGACCGGCAGCATCACATTCAGCTCGAAGTTGCCCGCGGCGCCGGCGGTGGCCACGGTGGCGTCGTTGCCGACGACCTGCGCGGCGACCATGAGCACGGCCTCCGGGATGACCGGATTGACCTTGCCGGGCATGATCGAGGAGCCGGGTTGGAGGTCGGGGAGGCTGATCTCGGCGAGCCCTGTACGGGGGCCGGAGGCCATCCACCGCAGATCGTTGGCGATCTTCGTCAGCCCGACCGCGATGGTCCGCAGCTGCCCGCTGGTCTCCACGATCCCGTCCCGGGCCCCCTGCGCCTCGAAGTGGTCGCGGGCCTCGGTGAGGGGCAGCCCGGTGGTGCGGGCGACCTCCTCGATGACGGCGGCGGAGAAGCCGGGCGGGGTGTTGATGCCGGTGCCGACGGCCGTACCGCCGAGGGGGAGTTCGGCGAGGCGGGGCAGGGAGGCGGCCAGCCGCTCGACGCCGTACCGCACTTGGGCGGCGTAACCACCGAACTCCTGACCCAGCGTCACGGGCGTGGCGTCCATGAGATGGGTCCGCCCCGACTTCACGACGTCGGCGAACTCCTCGGCCTTGCGCTCCAGGGACCCGGCGAGGTGTTCGAGGGCCGGGACGAGGTCGCGGGTGACGGCGGCCGTGGCGGCGATGTGGATGGAGGACGGGAAGACGTCGTTGGACGACTGAGAGGCGTTCACGTGGTCGTTCGGGTGGACGTCCCGCCCGAGCCGCTCGGTCGCCAGGGTGGCGATGACCTCGTTGGTGTTCATGTTGGACGAGGTCCCGGACCCGGTCTGGAACACGTCGATGGGAAAGTGCTCGTCCCACCGCCCCTCGGCGACCTCGCCGGCCGCCTCCTGGATCGCCTCGGCGATGTCCTTGTCGAGCACCCCGAGCCGCGCGTTCACCTTGGCGGCGGCACCTTTGATCCGCGCGAGGGCCTCGATGTGGGCCCGCTCGATGCGCTGCCCGGAGATGGGGAAGTTCTCGACGGCCCGCTGGGTCTGGGCCCGCCACTTGGCGTGCGCGGGAACGCGGACCTCGCCCATGGAGTCGTGCTCGATGCGATAGCCCTGCTCGGCGTCGTCGGCAGTCGTCGTCATTGTTGTAC
Source organism: Streptomyces cyaneus (assembly GCF_004028635.1). Taxonomy (GTDB): domain Bacteria; phylum Actinomycetota; class Actinomycetes; order Streptomycetales; family Streptomycetaceae; genus Streptomyces; species Streptomyces cyaneus. The sequence continues at coordinate 698,176 of NZ_RQJW01000006.1, forward strand.
CTCCACGGGGGAGAGCACGTGGCCCCTGAGGCCTATTCCCGTTTCAGGATCGCGCAGCCTGTCAGCCCCCGCAGGGCGGTTCGTACGGCAGGTCCGGCGACACGTACTTCTTCCAGTTGTCCTGGGTCATGGCGTGCCGCGTCGAGGCGCACAGAAGCGTCCGGGCACGGGCGGTGTCGGTCTGCCAGAGGCGTACGGTGCCGTCCATGCCACCTGTGATGAGGTGGTGGCCGCCGCGTGGACTGGGGACGAGCGCCGACACGGCTCCGCCGTGGCCGTTGACCGGATAGCCGTACGCGCTGGTGCGGGCCGGATCGGAGACGTCCCAGAGCCGGATCTGGCCGATGGCGTTGCCGCTGGCGAGCAGTGTGCCGTCGGGGAAGAAAGCGACACTGCTCGTGATGCCTCCGCTGAGCACGGGTTCCCCGACGGCCGCCGGTGAGCGGGGCCGGGAGACGTCCCACAGCCTGACCTTGCTGTCCCCGCCGCCGGTCGCTATCAGCTGCGCGCGGGGGTCGGCCGCGAGGGAGAGGACGTTCTGGGGGCTGAGCACTTCACCGGTCAGGGAAGGCGCTTCGCCGTCGGCCATGCGCCAGACACGCAGGTAGCCGGCGGTGTCGGCGGTGTAGAGGTAGCCCCCTCGGGGCGCGGCGGCCAGGCCCCTGAGCGGGAACTGCTGTCCCCGCACCTCGCCGTCGCCCAGGGGGTCGGGTCGGCTGGGGTCGGAGACGTCCCAGGCCCGCAGCCCGCCCGCTTGGTCCCCCCTGAGGATCATGGTGGCGGCGACCAGCGAGCGCCCGGCCGCGTCGAAGGCCAGGGCCCCGACCTGTTTCGTCTGGCCGGGCAGCGCCGTGCCGACCGGCAGAGGCCGAGCCGGAGCCGACAGGTCCCACAGCCGTACATCGCCGCCGAAGTCGCCGGTGGCCAGCAGGGGACTTCGGGACGGACCGGGCCGGAAGGCGAGGGCGTTGACGGTCGCACGCGACGGCGGGAGCTTCCCCAGCGGGGTCAGACGGGTGGGGTCGGAGACGTCCCAGAGGGTGACCTGGTTGCCGGACGCGGCCGCGAGCAGCCGCCCGTCGGAGGTCACCGCCATCGCCTCGACGCTCTGGCCCCCGCTCATGACGCTCAGCGTGGCGGGCAGCCGCCACAGCAGTACCCGCCCGTCGGCCGCGCTGCTGGCGAGGGTGCGGCCGGTGGCGTCGAAGGCGAGGTTGTTGACCGCGGTGGTGTGTCCGCGCAGGGGAGGGCCGAGCACCCTGGTGAAACCGGGCGCTCCCGCGTTCCACAGGTGGACGGCCCCGGAGTTGTCCCCGGTGGCCAGGATCCGCCCGTCCGGGCTGAAAGCGACCGACATGACCGGGCTGTTGAGGAAGAGTGTGTTCGCCACCTTCGGGCGGCCCGGATCGGACACGTCCCAGACGACGACCCGGTTGTCGCTCCCGGCGCTGGCCAGCGTCCGCCCGTCGGGACTGTAAGCCACCCGGTTGACGATGTAGTCGCCGTGACCGCCGAGCGCACCCCCGAGTGCCCTGGGGCGGTCCGGATCCGAGACGTCCCACAGCCGCAGCAGCCTCGACCGGGAGGTGCCCGGCCCGGTGCCGCCGCTGACGGCCAGCGTGTCGCCGTCCGGGCTGAACGCCGTGGACGCGATGATCTGCGCCACGACGGAGTGGACGGTGCTCAGCCGACGGGGCTGCCTCGGTTCGGCCACGTCCCACAACTCGACGGTGCCGGTCGGTGTGGCACCGCCCTGGTAGTACGTCGACAGAGCCAGCGTCCGCCCGTCAGGGCTGAAGCTCAGACTCCACACCGGGCCTTTCGACACCGGCACCAGGGGCGAGAGGGCCACCGGGTGCCGGGCGTCGGAGACGTCGTACATCCGCAGGCTGCCGCCGTCGCCGACGGCCAGCAGATCGCCCCGCTCGTTGTACGCGGTCGGCCCCGTCGGTCCGGGCCCGGTCTTGATCGAGCCGGTCAGCGGGGCGGGGCGGCTGGGCTCCGAGGCATCCCAGATGCGCAGCCCGCCCTTGCTCGTGCCCGTGGCGAGTCGGCCTTTCGGACCGAAGGTGACCGAGTACACCGTGTCGAACCGCTGCGGCAGCGGAGTGGCGTGAATCGTCCCCGCTCCCTGCATCAGCCGCGTGCGCAGCGCGGCCGTCGGCCGCATCCGGTACGCGATGAGGTCGAGCTGCGCGGCGAGGGCGCTGTCGGTGTCGCGCCGGCGGTCCGCCTCGGCGGTCACCCGGTCGAAGATCGCGGCGTCGCGCTGCGCGAGCGCCTCGCTCCGGCGGTCGAAGGCGAACGCCGCCAGTCCCGAGGCGAGCAGCAACAGGACGACGATCGTCGCGATCGCGCCGCGCCGGATCAGCCGGGCGCGCCGGTGCTGCCGCTGTGAGGCGGTGAGGAACGCGGTGGCCAGCGGCGGGGCGTCGTGCCGGTGGTCCGCGGCCCAGGTCCGGGCCCGTTCCAGCCGGGTGCCCCGGTACAGGAGCGTGGAGTCGCCGCGGCCGGCGTTGTCCCAGGCGGAGGCGGCTTCCTCCACCTCCTGGCGGATCACACCGTGCTGACCGGCCGCCTTGATCCAGTCGCGCAGCTCCTTCCAGGCCCACAGCAGTGCCTCGTGGGTGACCTCCACGGTGGCCTCGTTGTGCGCGACACCCCGGGTGAGCAGCCGCGCCTCGGTGAACCGGTCGGCCAGCTCGTCCACCGCCGCCGGGTCGGTGGCCGTACGTCGCAGGTCACGCAGGGGGCGGCGGCGACGGGACACCTCGCCGTTCTCACCGATCCTGACCAGGCCGAGGAAGAACGGCCGCGCCGCCGCCCCCGCGGCCGGAGTCAGCTGCCGGAACACGTTCCGCGCGGTGGTCTCGATGGCGCCGTCGATGCCTCCGGTGTCGCGGTAACTGTCCACGGTGAGGGTGTCGCCCCTGCGGCCCAGCCAGGTGCGCTCCAACGCGTGGGCGAGCAGAGGCAGTTGACCGGATCCGTAGGCGGTGTCCTCGTCCCGCCAGGCCGTGCCGCGCAGGTCGCGCAGGATCAGATCGACAAGCCCCTGCCCGAACTTGAGACCGCACCGGTCGGCCGGGAGAGTCACGGCCTTGCGCACGTCCTCCTCGTCCATCGGGCCGACGATGACCTGATGGGTGTCCAGGACGTCCCGCAGATGCGGGAAGGCGAGACAGGAGCCGTAGTGGTCCGCGCGCAGGCCGTAGACGGCGAGGGCGACGGGTTCCGCGGCCTCGGTGCCTTCGGTCAGTGCGGCGAGCGCCGCCACGAACCGGTGGCGCGCTGGCTCGTCCTCGCAGGCCGTGAACAGCTCCTCGAACTGGTCGACGACGAGCACCAGCCGTTCGCCCGGCGCCAGGCGCAGCCGCTCCCGCAACAGCTGGGGAAGCGCGTGCGGCTCGTCCCCCACAGCCTGCCCGACCACCGCCTCCTCGACCACCGCCTCGTCGACCCCGGCGACCTGCGCGAGGCCGGCGGACAGCGCCCTGAGCGGGTCGGACGTCGGCGTGAACAGCAGCTGCCGCCACTTCGCCGAGCCCTCGACCTGCCCCTTGGCCAGCTCCCACAACAGCCCGGCCCGCAGCACCGAGGACTTGCCCGCACCGGACGGCGCGACGACGGCCAGCGGCTTGTGCTCGGTCAGACACCCCCGGAGCCGGGCCAGCACCTGGCTGACCACGTCCTCGCGCCCGAAGAACCACTCCGCCTCGTCCAGCCGGAACGCCCGCATCCCGGGATAGGGGCACACATGGGTCGTCGCCGGGCTGCTCGTCCGGTCGTACTCGTCACCGGCGTGGTGGTAGTGATCGTGCCGGTGACTGTTCACATCGCCCTGCACGACGATCATGCTCTGGGCGGACTGGTAGACGGTGCCGTGCTCGGTCGCCTCGGCGCGCAGCACGACCTCCACCGACCGCTGCCGGGCGCCGTCCGGGGAGGTCATGTCGGCTTGACGTGCATGTCACGGCCGGCCTGATAGACCGTTCCGCCATCCTTCGCCTCGGCGTGCATATCGATGCGCTGAGCCGGGGCATCGTCCGGTTCGCCCCGTTCGGCGGCGAGTTCATCGACCAGGGCGTCGAGCGCCCGGCGGGCCGCCGGTTCGGCGTCGAGCAGGGCACGGAAACGCTCTTGCCATGCCTCGACGAGCCGGGACTCCTCCTCGTCGCTCGGCGAGTCGCGCAGTACGTCGAGGGCGGCGTCCGTCGCGGACTCGGCAGCGGACGCCTCGTCCGGGCGGTGCCGCCGCCACACGCCCACGACCAGCTCTTTCACCCGCGCCCAAGCGTCGGTCGAGAGCGAACTCACCACCGTGTTGGCGGCCGTCGCCGCCAGGACGGCCAACTGCTCCTCCATGAGCATCCCCCGTGTCCCCTGCGTGGCTGCTGTCCACTGCTGAGTCAACTGCCATGCGTAGTCTGCCAGTTACTCAGCGCCCAGTGTGGGGAAGTCGAGGCAGGTTTTGCGAGGGAGCGGCGGTGAGGAAACGGTGAACGGGGCCCGGGATGTGCCAGCGGAGTCAACAGTCACTGGTCAAACCGACCGACGCATTTCAGCCCGTCCGGCGTTTGAGGACGAGCTCCGCCATCCCGATCCCCCGCCCACCCGCTGGGGGCTCTGCCTCACTGCGGCGGCGGTCACTTCCCGGTGCCGGTCCAGGCATTCCAGCCCGTCCGGCGTTTGAGGACGAGGCCCGTTCAGGGCCGACGGGGGTCCAGGGGGCAGAGCCCCCTGGCGGGGTAGAAGGGGCGGAGCCCCTTCAAGGACGGGAAGGGTAGGGGCGGCGGGGGCGAACTCCATCCCCGCCGCACCACAGTCGCTACGCGAGCCCAGGCCCCCGAACCGGAATCGACGTGAACGTCGGCGCAGGCGCCGGGTCCTGGAAGAAGTCGTTGCCCTTGTCGTCGACCACGATGAACGCCGGGAAGTCCTCGACCTCGATCTTCCAGACGGCCTCCATGCCGAGCTCCTCGTACTCGACGACCTCGACCTTCTTGATGCAGTCCTGGGCGAGACGGGCAGCGGGCCCCCCGATGGACCCCAGGTAGAACCCGCCGTGGGCGCCACACGCGTCCGTGACCTGCTTGCTGCGGTTGCCCTTCGCGAGCATCACCTTCGAGCCACCCGCAGCCTGGAACTGCTCGACGTAACTGTCCATGCGCCCGGCCGTGGTCGGGCCGAACGAACCCGACGCGTAGCCCTCGGGCGTCTTCGCCGGCCCGGCGTAGTACACCGGGTGGTCCTTCAGGTACTGCGGCATCTCCTCGCCCGCGTCCAGCCGCTCCTTGATCTTGGCGTGCGCGATGTCGCGGGCCACGACCAGCGGACCGGTGAGCGAAAGCCGGGTCTTGACCGGGTACTTGGTCAGCTCGGCGAGGATGTCGTCCATCGGCTGGTTGAGGTCGATCTTGACGACGTCACCGTCCCCCGCGGCGGAGCCGCTATTGGATTCAGCCAGGTGCTCGTCGGTCGTCTCCGGCAGGAACCGCGCCGGGTCGGTCTCCAGCTGCTCCAGGAACACGCCCTCCGCGGTGATCTTCGCGACGGCCTGACGGTCGGCGGAGCAGGAGACGGCGATGGCGACGGGGCAGGAGGCGCCGTGCCGCGGCAGCCGCACCACCCGCACGTCATGGCAGAAGTACTTGCCCCCGAACTGCGCGCCGATCCCGATCTTCTGCGTCAGCTCGAAGACCTTCTCCTCCAGCTCCTTGTCCCGGAAGCCGTGCCCGAGCGGTGAGCCCTCGGCCGGGATCTCGTCCAGGTAGTGCGCGGAGGCGTACTTCGCGGTCTTCAGCGCGTACTCGGCGGACGTACCGCCGACGACGATCGCCAGGTGGTACGGCGGACAGGCGGCCGTACCCAGCGAACGGATCTTCTCCTCCAGGAACTTCATCATGGAGGCCTCGTTCAGAACGGCCTTCGTCTCCTGGTACAGGAAGGACTTGTTGGCGGAGCCGCCGCCCTTCGCCATGAACAGGAACTTGTAGGCGCCGCCGTCGGTGGCGTACAGCTCGATCTGCGCCGGCAGGTTCGACCCGGTGTTCTTCTCGTCCCACATGGTCAGCGGAGCCATCTGGGAGTAGCGCAGGTTGAGGTTCAGATAGGCGTCGTAGATGCCACGGCTGAGGGCCGCCTCGTCGCCACCCTCGGTCAGCACGTTCTGCCCGCGCTTGCCCATCACGATCGCCGTACCGGTGTCCTGGCACATCGGCAGCACACCGGCCGCCGCGATGTTCGCGTTCTTCAGCAGGTCCAGCGCCACGAACTTGTCGTTGCTCGACGCCTCGGGGTCGTCGATGATCCGCCGCAGCTGGGCCAGGTGCGCGGGCCGCAGATAGTGCTGGATGTCGTGGATGGCCTCCTCGGCCAACTTGCGCAGCGCCTCCGGCTCGACCTTGAGGAACGTCCGCCCGTCGGCCTCGAAGGTGGAGACACCCTCGGAGGTCACCAGCCGGTACGGGGTGGTGTCCTCTCCCATGGGGAGCAGATCGGTGTACGCGAACTCAGGCATCTCAGCCCATTCCTCACTCGACAGACGGCAACCGCCTCCATTGGCGGCCTCATCAGCCTAGAACCTGTCCAAGCCCGGAAGCTTGTGAGGTAAGGCTCAGTTCGGAATCCTGCGCGTCATCCACAGGGGTATCGCGATCTATCGTGTTTGGGTACGCTGCTGTCGTGGACCTTCAGAAGCAGACCGTGCCCGCTGCCGCCACCGAGCTCCGTGCCTCCGACGCCGATCGCGACCGGATCGCCGACATCCTGCGCGACGCCCTGGCCGAGGGCCGCCTCACCGCCGACGAGCACGCCGAGCGCGTCGAGGGCGCGCTGGCGGCCAAGACGGTCGGTGAACTGGATGTCTTCATACGGGACCTGCCCGCAGCCCACGAGCGCCGCGCACCCCATGCCCCCGCCCCCAGCCGCCCCGCCCCCGGCGCGATCCCGGCCGACCCCGACGAGAACGTGGTCGCGGTCTTCAGCAGCGCCGTCCGCAGGGGACGCTGGCGCGCGGGCCGCCGAATCCATGCGTACGCGATCTTCGGCAGCGTGGAGCTGGACCTCAGCGAGGCGCTCTTCGCGTACCAGCACATCGTGATCCGGGCGTTCTCGGTCTGCGGCAGCGTCGAGGTCCGCGTCCCGGAGAACGTCTCGCTGCGCGGCACCGGCGGCGGTGTCCTCGGCAACTTCGAGGTGGACCACCTCGACGCGGAGGACCCCGAGGCGCCGGTCGTCCATGTCGACGGCTGGGCCGTGCTCGGCAACGTCGAGGGCCGGCCGAAGCGGGGGAAGTTCGTCGCGGACATCCTCGATCGCGTTCAGCGCAAGGTCGACAAGAGTTTGCGCAAGCATCTGGATCATTGACGGTTGTGAATCGGACCTCCTCCGACCCGGCTCCCCAGCCCTCCCGATAGCCGTACGGCGGCCCGCTGGACCCCCCGAAATCCAGCGGTTCGGAACTGACTGCATAGGCGCGCGTACAGCGGGTAGACCTTGCTGCATCGTCTCTCGCTCGCGAAGCCGTCGTCAGGAGTAGACCGTGCTGCAACCGCCGCATTCGTCCCTGCAGGTAGCTGCCGTTCCGGCCCAGCGGGTGCCAGTGCGAGACAGGGACCAAGACGCCCCGTGGCATACAGAGGCCGTGTGCCGCCGCGACGAGGCCGGCCTGTTCTTCGCCCCCTCAAAGGAGCCCACCGCGGCCCGCCTCTCCCGTGAGGAGGCGGCCAAGCGAGTCTGTGCCCGCTGTCCGGTCATGGTCGAGTGCCGCGAACACGCCCTCCTCCAGCCCGAACCGTACGGCGTCTGGGGCGGCCTCACGGCAGCAGAGCGCCGAGTGGTCCTGGCCAGGCGCCGCCGCCGCGAAATGGAACTGAAGAAGGCGGCGAGGGCGACGAACCGCATAGCGCAGGCAGGCTGAGCAACAAAAAGGGCGCCCCCTCCGCACCGGGGGCGCCCTTTTTGACCAAGGGGAGCGGGCCAACCCAAGGGGCGCGGGGCTGCATCGATGTGCGGCTCCGCCGCGTGGGCGCGATCAACCACACACAACCGGTAGCCGCCGACGATCCGCAGTCCCGAGCTCTCAGGCGCTACGCACTACTTCGCGCGGTCGAAATCAATCGCGCTGTAGGCCCGCAGCTTGCTCAGTCGGTGCTCGGAATCAATCCGCCGCACCGTCCCCGACTTCGACCGCATCACGATCGAGTCGGTGGTCGCGGTCTCCGACCGATACCGCACACCCCGCAGCAACTCACCGTCGGTGATCCCGGTCGCGACGAAGAACACGTTGTCCCCGGCGACCAGGTCGTCGGTGAGCAGCACCCGGTCGAGGTCGTGCCCGGCGTCGATCGCCCGCTGTCGCTCCTCGTCGTCCTTCGGCCACAGCTTGCCCTGGATGGTGCCGCCGAGGCACTTCACGGCACAGGCCGAGATGATCCCCTCCGGCGTACCGCCGATGCCGAGCAGCATGTCGACGCCGGTGCCCTCACGCAGTGCGTAGATGGACCCCGCGACATCGCCGTCGGAGATCAGCTTGATGCGCGCACCCGCATCCCGGATCTCCTTGATGATGCCCTCGTGGCGAGGCCGGTCGAGGATGACGACGGTGACGTCCTCCGGCGTGGACCGCTTCGCCTTCGCGACCCGGCGGATGTTCACGGACACGGGCGCGTTGATGTCGACGAAGTCCGCGGCCTCGGGGCCGGTGACCAGCTTGTCCATGTAGAACACGGCGGACGGGTCGAACATGGACCCCCGGTCGGCCGCGGCCAGCACGGCGATCGCGTTGGGCATGCCCTTCGCGGTCAGGGTGGTTCCGTCGATCGGGTCGACGGCGATGTCGACCTCGGCCCCGGTTCCGTCGCCGACCCGCTCTCCGTTGAAGAGCATCGGCGCTTCGTCCTTCTCGCCCTCACCGATGACGACGACGCCGTTCATCGACACGGTGTGGACGAGGGTCCGCATGGCGCGCACCGCGGCACCGTCGGCGCCGTTCTTGTCGCCGCGCCCGACCCAGCGGCCCGCGGCCATCGCCGCTGCCTCGGTCACGCGGACCAGTTCCAGGGCGAGGTTGCGGTCGGGGGCTTCGCTGGGTACTTCGAGCTCGGACGGCAAATGATGATGATTCTCGGTCATCGGAGCGCACCTTTCTGATACGACGACGGCCGGATGAGGGTGACCTCCCTGACTCTATCCTCGGGCGGACAGAATGAGCAGGGGGCCCCACGGATGAGCAGGCGGGGCACCTGCGACGATAGGGGGCGTGGCAGGTTCGAACGGCAAGCAGAAGTCGGTCCGCAACATGGTCCTCTCCCTGGGAGTGACCGTGCTCGCGGCGGGGGTCATCTATCTCTTCGTTCCCCATGAGGACGGCGCTCCCGACCTCCCGCGGGTCGACTACCGCGTCGAGCTGCTCACGGCCCGCCGCGCGGCGTCCTACCCCGTGCTCGCGCCCCAGGGCCTGCCCGACACCTGGAAGGCGACGTCCGTCCGCTTCAAGGGCGACGACTTCGACGCCTGGCACCTCGGCTTCCACGTCCCGGGTGGCCAGTACGTGCAGGTCGAGCAGTCGGCCGAGAAGCCGGCGACCTTCCTGGAGGAGGCCACCCGGGGCGGGCAGGCGACCAAGGTGACCGAGGAGATCGGCGACCGGACGTGGACGCGGTACACGGGCGGGCGGTACGACGCGCTCGTGCACCAGGAGAAGGGCGCGACCACCGTGGTGGCGGGCACGGGTTCGTTCGAGCAGCTGACCCAGATGGCGAAGGCGCTCAAGGCGGAGTGACCGTCCGCGCACGACTTGGCTGATGACTCGGCTGACCACTTGGCTGACGACGAGAGGCCCCCGGCGACAGCGCCGGGGGCCTCTCGTGTGCGCGGGATCGGTGCCCGCTGGGTGCTCGGGTCGACTCAGACGGTCGTGATGACCTGGTCGAACTCCAGGCGGGGGGAGCGCGGGTACCAGGCGTCGGGGCCCGGCTTGCCGATGTTGACGACCATCAGCGGGGTGTGGTCGTCGTCCAGGAACTCCTTGCGGACGCCCTCGAAGTCGAAGCCGGTCATCGGGCCCGCGGCCAGCCCGGCGGCGCGGACGCCGACGATGAAGTACGCGGCCTGCAGGGCGGCGTTCAGCCCGGCGGCGTTCTCGCGGGCCGCGCGCTCGCTGAAGAAGAGGTCCTTGGCCTGGGGGAACGCCGGGAAGAGGGCCGGCAGCTCCTCGTGGAACTCGTTGTCCGCGGACAGGATCGCGACCAGCGGGGCGGCGGCGGTCTTGGCCTGGTTGCCCTCGGCCATGTGCTGCACCAGACGCTCACGGGCCTCGGCGGAGCGGACCAGGGTGATGCGCAGCGGGGTCTGGTTGAAGGCGGTGGGGCCGTACTTGACCAGGTCGTAGATCGCCTGGACCTGCTCCTCGGTCACCGGCTCGTCGGTGAAGGAGTTCGCGGTGCGGGCCTCGCGGAACAGCAGGTCCTGGGCGGCGGAGTCAAGAACGAGAGACATACGTGAACCTTCTCGGGATGTTCGTCGTGCGCGTAAGCGGACCCAGGGCATAAGCGGACCGGGGACCGGTTGTCGTCGTCGACGGTACGCGAGACAAGTTCAAGCTTCAACAAAGACTGGGGTCTGGTGATCCGCCTCACAGCCCCGGCCAGGCGTCAACGCCCGTCGTCGCCGCCGTCCTCCTGCCCCGCCTCGGCCTCGGCCTCCTCGGCGAGCGCCGCGTCCAGCCGCGCCCGGGCCCCCTCCAGCCAGCGCCGGCACACCTTGGCCAGCTCCTCGCCCCGCTCCCACAGCGCGAGGGACTCCTCCAGCGTCGTACCGCCCGCCTCCAGCCGCCGTACGACCTCGATCAGCTCGTCCCGGGCCTGCTCGTACCCGAGGGCCTCTTCCACCTTGCTGGTCATTCGCCCACCCTATGCATCGCGCGGTCCATCGACTTGTACGGCCGGTCCATCAACTGGCCGGTCCATCAACTCGTACGGAGAACTCCCCCTCGGCGACACGCGCCCGCAGCGCCTCGTCCGCCGTCACCTCGCCCGGGTCACGGACCACATGCCCGTCGGCCTTCTGCAGGACCGCATAGCCCCGCTTCAGGGTCGCCGCGGGGGAGAGGGCCACCACGCGCGCGTGCGTGTGCGTCAGCTCCGACTCGGCGCGGTCGAGGAGGTGGCCGAGGCAGCGCCGGCTTCGGTCGAGGAGGGAGGTCACGTGATCGGCCCGTTCGTCGATCATCCGGTGCGGATCCTCTATCGAGGGTCGCGCGAGGGCATGCGCGAGCCCACGCTCCTCCCGCTCGATGTACGCCTCGACACACCGCCGGGCCCGGTCGCGCAGCATCCGCACCCGCTCGTACTCCTCACCCACGTCCGGTACGACCTTCTTGGCCGCGTCGGTCGGAGTGGAGGCCCGCAGATCGGCGACGTGGTCGAGGAGGGGGTTGTCGGGCTCGTGCCCGATGGCGGACACCACCGGCGTACGGCATGAGGCGACGGCCCGCACCAGCTGCTCGTCGGAGAAGGGCAGCAGGTCTTCCACGCTGCCGCCGCCTCGGGCAACGATGATCACATCCACGTCGTCGATCTCGTCGAGCTCCTTCACCGCCTGCACGACCTGCGGTACGGCGTGCACGCCCTGCACGGGGACGTTGCGCACCTCGAAGCGGACGGCGGGCCAGCGGTGGCGGGCGTTCTCCAGCACGTCCCGCTCGGCGGCGGAGGCGCGTCCGCAGACGAGGCCGATCAGCTGCGGGAGGAACGGCAGCGGCTTCTTCCGCTCCGGTGCGAAGAGCCCCTCCGCGGCGAGGGCCTTCTTCAGCATCTCCAGCCGGGCAAGGAGCTCGCCGACGCCGACGGGCTTTATCTCGGTGGCACGCAGGGAGAGCTGGCCACGGGGCGCGTACCACTCGGGCTTGGCGAGTACGACGACGCGGGCGCCCTCGCTCACCACGCCGGCGACGGCGTCGAAGACCTGCCGATAGCAGGTCACGCTGACGGAGATGTCGTACGAGGGATCCCGCAACGTCAGAAACACGACGCCGGCACCGGGGCGCCGCGACAACTGCGTGATCTGCCCCTCGACCCACACCGCCCCGAGCCGATCGATCCACCCCCCGATGAGCCGCGACACCTCACCGACGGGCAGGGGCGATTCGGGGGACGTGTTCACAGCCATGCCGCGAGCGTATCGGCCACGACTGACAACACGGCCCAGCCGGCCAGGTAACCGTGATGCTCCGCGGCCCCGGGGTTTTCCTCGCCCCCGCCGCCCCTACCCGTCCCGTCCTTGAAGGGGCTCCGCCCCTTCGACCCCGCCAGGGGGCTCTGCCCCCTGGACCCCCGCTCCTCACCCGCCGGAGGGGCTGAGTTACTCAGCCCGTCCGGCGTTTGAGGACGAGGCC